>NZ_CP010431.2 GCF_000814845.2 Pandoraea sputorum | reverse complement strand
GCAGCGTGTGTCCAGGTGGCGCGGGGCCCATCCGACTGCTTCGTCTGGCGCTCTTACCGTCCACTATCCGTTACATCAGATATGGGGGCAGAACGCGCCAAACCAAGCCGGAATTCCGTCCGCCAACGCTTGGGGGACGGAATTCCGGCCGGGATCGAGTCGGACCAGCGGCGCATTGCAGACGTCCGGCATCCGACGAACCACGGCGCGGCGCTCGGGCTTGGTCTCGCGCGTACGACCGGTCGCTCCGGCGCGCGCAGACGACAAAACCCGGCGCGCTATCCACATGGCGGCGTCACCGGTACTCTGCTGGGAAAAAAATTGATGGGGGATTTTACCGCCAAAGCGTCCGCAAAGCGAGTTATCCACAGGAATGCCCACAGCACGCGCATCTCCGGGCGGCCGTACCGCGTTAACCCGTCTGACTTCGCGCGATGGCTGCGCAAATGACCGGCAATTGCGACGATTTGCCGCGACCGCCAGAACATCTTCACGATTTCCCATTTATCCACCGGCAAAAAGTGAAGCATCCGGCAATTTCCGCCATTATCCACAGCCACAGCCCCACGGGCTGGCGGTTCCGCGACAACGACGACACCGATCGTGTGCGGATGCCGTCGGGGCGATGGCTAACCTATTGACACACAACGGAAAAGCCGATTAAATAGCGGGTTCGTTAGAAAGATAACCGGATTCCTATCCAACTCCCGACGGCTGGGCCGCGCGTGAAAGTCCTTGAATTTGCAGGTTTTCACGGTGTCCTTGTGGCGTTTTACGATGCTGCTGCGCGGGAATTTTTTCACACAGTGAGTGCATCATGAAACGTACTTTTCAGCCTTCCGTGACGCGCCGCAAGCGCACCCATGGCTTCCTGGTTCGCATGAAGACCCGTGGCGGCCGCAAGGTCATCGCCGCTCGTCGCGCCAAGGGCCGTAAGCGCCTGGCCGTCTAATCGCGGTTCTCGGTCGTACCGCGGTTTGCGCGTTAAATCCGCAAGGCGCGAAGTCCCGGCACTGGGGTTTCCCAAAGCCGCGCGACTTCTCAAAACGGATGAGTTTTCATCCGTTTTTAGTTTGCGCCCTCTGCGTCGCAGCGCGCACTTCGTGTTGTATATGCGCTGGCGCGAAGAAGCGCCGGACACCCCTGCCGATGCCACGCCTCATGAAGGCCGCATCGGCATTGTCGTCGGTAAGAAGCATGCGCCGCGCGCGGTCACTCGCAATCTGATCAAACGTCAGGCTCGCGAGATGTTTCGTCAGCGTCGTGAGGCGCTGGCCGGCTGGGACTTCGTACTGCGACTGACCCGGCGATTCGACAAGGGGACGTATACGGCGGCCGCAGCGCCAGTGCTGAACACACTGTGCCAGACCGAGTTCGCGCAGCTCTTCGACGCAGCCGAGAAAGCTGCCCGCAAGCGCCGCGCGTCCGACGACAAGACCGAAGGTAGTTAGTCCCCAAACGGTAGCGCCCGACCCCGGGCATGCGCCGCCCACCCGGTCACCCTGTGACCGGACTGACAGGCGGAATCGAGATGCGAAGCGTGCTGTTGTTGCTCCTGCGCGGTTACAAGCTGGTGATCAGTCCCTGGCTGGGTAACCGTTGCCGCTTTCATCCGAGCTGCTCCGACTACGCACGCGAGGCCATCGTCGAGCACGGTGCCGGTTACGGCACTTATCTCGCGGCCCGGCGTCTATGTCGCTGTCATCCGTTTCATCCCGGCGGTTTCGATCCCGTACCGCCTGCTCGACACGTCTGTAACGTTCCCGACACCCCCGCCGATGGCGCCGACAAGGCCGCCGGAAGCGACACGTCGCGAGCTAAGCAGACGGTCTCGTCCGGGCCCGCGGCCGCATCGGCAGTTACGCGCCGCGCGCCGGGCCATTCCTGAGTTTCGTCCACCACGAGTTACCGCATGGACATCAAACGCACCGTACTCTGGGTCATTTTCGCGCTGTCTGTCGTGATGCTTTTCGACAACTGGCAACGCGCCAATGGCCATTCGTCGTTGTTCTTCCCGACGCCGGAAGCTTCCGCCCCGGCCGCCACGGGTAACAAGACAGCGGGCAACGACCTGCCGCAGGCTGCCAACGCCAACCCGGCGACGAGCAATGCGCCGGGTAATGCCCCCGCCGCTGCGAGCGCGCAGAACGTCCGCATCAACACCGACGTCTACGAAGCCGACATCAGCACGCAGGGCGGCACGCTGTCGTTCCTGGCGCTCACGAAGTGGCCCGACGCCGACGAAGCCGACAAGCACGTCGTGCTGTTCGACAACACCCCGAGCCATCAGTACTTCGCTCGCACGGGGCTGGTCGACGGCGACTTCCCGAACCACAACGACATCTTCACGATGGTGCCGGGTCCGACCACGATGACGGGCGACACGCTGACCGTGAAGTTCGAGTCGCCGGTCAAGGGCGGCCTGCAGTTGGTGCGTGCGTACACGTTCCATCGCGGCAGCTATGTGATCGACGTGTCGAACACGATCGTCAACAAGACCGACGCCCCCATCAAGCCGACGCTGTACATGGAACTGGTGCGTGACGGCCGTGAAATCAGCGGGGCGAAGTTCTCGCACACGTTCACGGGCCCGACGGTCTACAGCAGCGACGAGAAGTTCCAGAAGATCACGTTCAGCGACATCGACAAGGACAAGGCGAAGTACGTCAAGCAGTCGAACGATGGCTGGATCGGCATGGTGCAGCATTACTTCGCCACGGCCTGGATTCCGAAGGAAGGCGCGGAGCGCAAGAACTACGTCCAGAAGCTGGACAACGGTCTGTACCGCGTTGGCGTGCGACAAACGCTTGCCGCCATTCCCGCAAATGGCAGCGAGACGGTCGATGCACGTCTGTTCGCGGGTCCGCAGGAAGAGCACATGCTCGAGCAGATCGCGCCGGGCCTGGAACTGACGAAGGACTACGGTTACTTCACGATCCTTGCCAAGCCGCTGTTCTGGCTGCTCTCGAAGCTGCATGCGCTGCTCGGCAACTGGGGTTGGGCGATCATCGCCGTGACCGTGATCATCAAGCTGGTGTTCTTCCCGCTGTCGGCAGCAAGCTACAAGTCGATGGCGCGCATGAAGGAAATCACGCCGCGCATGCAAGCGCTGCGCGAGCGCTACAAGAGCGACCCGCAGAAGATGAACGCGGCGCTCATGGAGCTGTACAAGACCGAGAAGGTCAATCCGTTCGGTGGCTGTATCCCGATCGTGATTCAGATTCCGGTGTTCATCGCGCTGTACTGGGTGCTGCTCTCGTCGGTGGAAATGCGCGGCGCGCCGTGGCTGGGCTGGATTCATGACCTCTCGACGCAGGATCCGTATTACATCCTGCCGGTGCTGATGGCCGTGTCGATGTTCATTCAGACGAAGCTGAACCCGACGCCGCCGGATCCGATGCAAGCCAAGATGATGATGTTCATGCCGCTGATTTTCTCGGTCATGTTCCTCTTCCTGCCGTCGGGTCTGGTGCTGTACTACGTGGTCAACAACACGTTGTCGATTGCGCAGCAATGGTCCATCAACCGGATGCTCGGTACCAAAAAGAAGGAAAAGGCGGCCTGACGATTCAGGTTAGACCGTCTGACTGACATAGCCGCCCGCGAGTCTCTCGCGGGCGGTTTTGTTTGGTGCATGTCAAAATAAGCCACTGTTTTTCAACGAATCGTTCCATGAGCGCTACCGTCTCCACCGTTCCGATTGCCGCCATTGCCACCGCCCCCGGACGCGGCGGTATCGGCGTGGTGCGTGTCTCCTTCGGCAAGCATCGCGGCGAGGCTGTGCAGCGTGTCATCACGCGTCTGGTCGGTCAGCCGCTCAAACCGCGTCACGCGTCGTATCTGCCGTTTCTGGACGGTACGGGCGACGCGCTCGATCGCGGTATCGCGCTGTACTTTCCCGGCCCGAATTCGTACACCGGCGAGGACGTACTGGAACTGCAGGGACACGGCGGTCCCATCGTGCTGCAATTGCTCTTGCAGCGTTGTATCGACGAAGGCACTGAGCTCGGCGTGCGTCTTGCGGAACCGGGGGAGTTCACACATCGCGCGTTCCTGAACGACAAGCTCGATCTGGCGCAGGCCGAGGCGGTGGCCGACCTGATCGAGGCGAGCACCGAGGCGGCGGCACGCTCGGCGAGCCGGTCGCTGGACGGTGCGTTCTCGCGCGAAATTCATGCGCTTGTGGATCTGGTGATTCACCTGCGCATGCTGGTGGAGGCAACGCTCGACTTCCCGGAAGAAGAGATCGATTTTCTGGAAGCCGCCGATGCTTTCGGGCAACTCGAACGCATCCGCGCGCAGTTGGCGCAGGTACTGTCACAGGCGAAGCAGGGTGCGTTGCTGCGCGAAGGGATCAACGTCGTGCTGGCGGGTCAGCCGAACGTGGGCAAGTCGTCGTTACTCAATGCGCTGGCCGGCGCCGAGCTGGCCATCGTCACGCCGATTGCCGGGACCACGCGCGACAAAGTGCAGCAGACGATTCAGATCGACGGCATTCCGCTGCATATCATCGACACCGCGGGATTGCGGGAGACGGAGGACGAGGTCGAGCGCATCGGCATCGCGCGCAGCTGGAGCGAAATCGCGAAGGCGGACGCCGTACTGCATCTGCTCGACACGCGCACCGGCATGACCCCGGAAGACGAAGTCATCGCAACGCAATTGCCGAAGCACGTGCCCATCGTGCGTGTGTACAACAAGACGGATCTGGCGGGCGAACCGGCGACGGTACTGCCGAAGGAAGGGGCAGCGCCGCTGGGCGTTCGCTTGTCGGCGAAGGGCGGGCAGGGGATCGATTTCCTGCGTGCCGAATTACTGAAGATCGCGGGATGGCAGGCGGGCAACGAAGGGGTGTTCCTGGCGCGTGAGCGTCACCTGTCGGCGCTGCGTGCCGCGCGCGATCACGTCGAGATGGCGGACGCGCACGCGCGTCAGAACGCCGGTGCCCTCGACCTCTTCGCCGAGGAATTGCGTCTCGCCCAGGAACAACTCAGCACCATCACCGGCGAGTTCACTTCGGATGATTTGCTCGGGGTGATTTTCAGCCGGTTTTGTATTGGGAAGTGACGACAGCATCGACGCAGCGAGCGCGCCATTCGCGCTCACTGCGCGCTCACTGCCTCAAGCATCATCACGCATCAAATGAAATTCGAATCGTCGTCGTAGTCGCCGGTGTCGGTCAGGCTGTCGTCGATGTTCGAGAAGTCCGAGTTCGACGTGTCCAGGAAGTTGTCGCTTCCGCTTCCGCTTCCGTTGCCATTACCGTTTCCGTTCTCGTAGATCGTGTTGTTGACGATCGTCTCCGAGGGCATCATGCCGCTGCCCAATCCCCCCATCGCCGGTTGACCGAAGAAGCCCCCGCCACCGTTTCGGTGGAACAGACTTTCGATGCCCTGGAAGAGGAAAGCGCCGCCCGCCACGCCAGCGGCTGTCGTCGCGATGCTACCGAGCGTGCCACGCGCGCCGTCGCTCAGCCATCCGGAACGTTGCGCCGGTGCCTGAGGTTGCGACGCCACCTGCGTCGGTGCTTGCATCTGCGCCGGATACGACGCTGGCGCAGCGTTCGGGTTGTAGCCGACCGGACCACCGTTACCCATCGAGCCAGTGGTGCCCGCACCATTTCCCGCAGCGCCGCCATTCCCCCACGCGTTTGCTCCGCCCAGGAACGAATCGTGAGCGCCGCCCTGTGCGGCCTGCAATTGCGATTGGAGCGTCGAGATCTGTGCGCGCGCCGAAACCAGTGCGTGGTCGAGCAGCAAGGCGCGCTGCACCAGAAGGTAGGCGGCGTCGGGCTGACGGCGTACGGCGTCGGCGATCAACGCCTCGGCCTGCGCGTCCTTGACGCCTGCCTGCGCCTGCGTGAGTTGGGTCAGAAAACTCTGAAGCGTCTGCATTTCCTGCGAGTCCATGATTTACCTCTGTGAGCGACGTTTGTCGTGCGAGTGACGAACCCAGTATGCGAAGCCAAGCTTAAGCGGATCTTAAGACGCTCACCCCGCGATCACGGCACGTGTAACCACATGTAGCTGCCCGCTTGCAGTACACGCTTCGATACAACGACAAAGCACCGACAACGCCATCTCCAGCACCATCGCCGCCCCCCGAAAGGTAATGCTTTGAAACACTTCTAACAGGCATCGTAATTGCTCCGCAGGGGCGTCGGGCCTAGACTCGGAGACGTCAGCTCCCGGGTTCTTTGAGGTCCGTGTCGTGAAACGTCTTCCTGTTGTCCTCGGCTTCATCGCTGTGGCCGCTGCTATGGCCAGCAGCAGCGCCTTCGCCTGGCATGGCCGCGTGGGCGTCTGGGTCGGTCCCGGCTATTACCCATACCCCTACGCCTATCCGTACGCTGCGCCGTCGCCGTATTACGCGCCGCCCCTCGTCGTCGTTCCCAGCCAGCCGCAGCAGTACGTCGAGCAACCGCAAGCCGGTGCGCAATACGATCAGCCCGGCGCGAACAGCGACACCTGGTACTACTGCGACAAGGCGGGTGCCTACTATCCCTACGTGAAAACGTGTCCGGCCGGATGGCGCGAAGTGCCCGCGCAACCGGCATCGAACTGATCGGGAGACACGTGATGTCATTCGACTCGCAACCTCGCCTGAAACGCCTTGCGGCCCCCGTCGCCGCTGTTATCGCAGCTGCAACGCTTGCGGGTTGCGTCGTGGTCCCTAACGGGCCGAGCATGATGGCGCTGCCCGGCACCGGGAAGTCGTTCGATCAGTTCCGGCAAGACGATTTCAACTGCCGCCAGTACGCATCTGGACAAAACGGTGGCGTGGATACGACCACCTCCGCCAACACCAGCGCCATCGGTAGCGCCGTGCTCGGCACCGCGCTGGGCGCGGCAGCGGGTGCAGCCATCGGCGGCGGGTCGGGCGCCGCCATCGGAGCCGGGGCCGGTCTGCTCGCGGGCGGCGCCGTCGGTGCGGGCAGCGCGCAGTCGTCTGCATATCTGACGCAAAGCCGTTATGATCAGGCCTACGTTCAGTGCATGTACGCCTCAGGCAATCGCGTTCCCGTGCGCGGCGACATGGTGTCGTTGCAACCGATTCAGCGCTATGCACCGCCGCCGCCTCCGCCCCCGGGATGGAAGCCGCCGCCCGGCAGCTACTGACCCCTATCGACAATAGCGAGAAGACAGCCGTCAGCCGACGTTAGCCCGCCCGGGCACAGACGTCGGCCGTCGCACGTGTTCTCGCACGAGACATCCGATGGCCCACGACCCGACGTCCCGCTTCGCCTCCCGCGCACCGAGCGCTTCTGTAATGCAAAAGTCGCTCCATAAAGCACTATGGCTGACGTTGCCCGCGGCCATCGCCGCCGCATTGTTCATCACCCCGCACGCGCACGCGCAAAACACGCCTGCGCCAGCCAATAGCGCGGCACCCGCTGGCGGTTCGTCCGTATTCAATCCGAGCGCCGATATCTCGCGCGCCGTCTCCCGCGACACCACCGACACCGCTATCCAGAACAACTGGAACAGCATCACGCGTCCGCCCGCCCCCAAGGCCGAGGAAAAGCCGCCTGAGACGCCACGCCGCAATCGCCGGGGCATCACGCCGGGTATTTCCACGAACTGATCGCTGACGAATCGGACACATCGAACGAACCGAACGGAAGGGTCACGTCTCGGGGTGCCAAAACCGACAAGGTATGCACCTGGCATTCGTCTGAGCGCCCGCCTACTATGAGAATCATCAGTCGGATCCATTCCCTGGTGTTCCCATGCGACTCTTCCTTGCGCTTTGGCCGGGGCCCGGCGTGCGTGCGCAGCTTCACGAGTGGGCCGTGTCGGCGCATTCGGAATGCGGCGGACGCGTGCTCCGCGCCCAGACCTTACATCTGACGCTCGCCTTCCTCGACGAAGTCGATCCCGCTCGTCTGCCCGTGTTGCTCGCGCTCATGCAGCGCACGCCGCTCGAACCGTTCACGCTGACGTTCGATCATCTGGGCTATTGGTCGGACAGGAAGATCGTGTGGGCGGGTGCGCCGGGCGTGCCTGACCAACTCGTTGCCACCCGCAACACGCTGCTGTCTCAATGGCGCGCCACCGGTGCGCGCGTCGTGACGCAGTCCTTCCGTCCCCACGTGTCGCTGCTGCGTCACGCGCGACGCGCGCCTTCGGATCTCCATCCACCTCCGCTGATCTGGCATTGCGACGGCTACGTCCTCGTGCATTCGGTACGCACACCGCGCGGGCCGCACTATCGCTTGCTGGCCGAGCACCATAGCGGAGAGTCCGGCGGACAGCGCGGCGGGCAACCCGACGTCTTTTTCGAGACGTCCGCCGAGAAATCGGCAATGCCCGCAACGCAATACGGTATAGTCGGATGACGATGTGCCGTCCGGTCGGCGCGTCGGTTTCTCGTCATTCGCAGGAGGCTCAAGTGCAAGTCGGATCGATCGTCAAATCCAATCACATCGCAGTGCCGCGTGGTGCCATTGGCATCGTGACCCGTGTGCTGGGTCATATGGCGATGGTTAAGTGGTATGCCGGCCAGCCCGGTGCATCGCGCGAGCTCAACACTGAACCGTTCGATATCGTCGACCTGATTGAAACAGGCGACGTCATGCCTGTCGGAGGAAGCCCGATCCTGCACTGAACATCGTGCTGCGCCGCGAGGCGCTTGGTAGGCACCACATGAAAAACGCCGCCCCGTCGAAAGACGGGTCGGCGTTTTTCATTGACTCAATGGATTCGGCGCGACGTCCGGAGGATGCGCCTCAGACATGCCCCGCGCGCTGACGCATGAGCGCATCGAGCCGCGCGGCCATGCGCTCACGCCGTCTGCGCGACGTGCGATACAGCAGCACCGCCATGCCCAGCAACACCACGCAGGCAATAGCGAACACGCCGTACGGCAGCGTATCACCCCCGAGCCGCAGGCTGACTTGCGCGCGCGTCTCGGCGGTGCAGATGATCGTCCCGGCGCGCATGCCCGTGTAGTGCATGCCGCACACAGCAACCGCCATCACCAGCGCCGCCAGGGCGCGTTGCAGACTCGTTTCCAGATGGAACGCCAGCCACAGCGCCACGCTCGCCGCCACAATGGCAATCAGCACGGACAACGCAATGATCGTGGTGTCCCATTCGAAATACGCCTGCGTGCGCACGGCGCTCATGCCGAGATAGTGCATGCCGGCTACGCCGAGTCCCGCGCCAACGCCCGCAATCGTGCATTGGAGGATGTTGCGGTACGGCGCACGAGCCACGAACCAGAGCGCCGCCCCGGAGACGACGACGGCAAGCACCAGACTGCCAACGGTCGGCCAGAGGGAATAGGAGACGGGGAACGGCATGCGCTGCGCCGCCATCCCGATGAAATGCATGCCCCAGATGCCGATGCCGCCGAGCGCCAGCGCAGATACCGAGAGATAGCCAAGGCTGATGCGTCCGTCTTCGTCACGAATGCGCGACGCCGCGACCAGCGCGACATAGGCTCCCAGCGCCGATATCACGAAGGAAAGCAGGACAAGGAATTCGCTGTAATAAAGAGGGACGACGCTACCTGGCTGCATGGGCTTATCCTGTGATTTTGCTGTCGCCGGGACGCCGATAGGCGGTGGACGAGCGTTTCTTATTTGAGCCTGCACGACATCGATAAAGCGACGGCAGCGCCCTGAGGACTACGATGTTGCATCGCTAACGTCGGGCGCTACCGGCGATTCAATCCCGCCGCCCGAACGCCGTCAAGGGGGAAAAACGTCTGACATTCGGCTGCCGCCGGTGAATCGCCGCGCCAGCCCTGAACGCCCCGATCCGGACCGGTCGCAAACCCTTGCAGGGCGCGTGATTCACGCAAGATGAGCCAAATTGCGAGAGAGTTACGAGCGCAAACTGACAATTTAGAGACCCACTTCCAAACCTGCGTCGCACAGCGTGCGGGATGTGCGGCACCATCCGGGGAAGACTTTGGCTGCGATGCCTCGGACGCCGGACGCTACCGGGACCGACATCGTCCGGCCTTCAATACAGGGAGACGTTTTACATGGCAGACGCCGCCACGGCATCCTCCGCCGCCCCGCCGCAAGGCGCGCCGCTCACCGGCGCACGACTGGCGATCCTCACCGTGGGACTAGCATTGGGCACGTTCATGGAGGTGCTCGACACGTCCATCGCCAACGTTGCCGTGCCGACCATCGCCGGGAGCGTGGGGGTGTCGAACAGTCAGGGCACATGGGTGATCAGTTCGTACGCGGTCGCCGCCGCGATCGCCGTGCCGCTCACCGGATGGCTCGCGCGGCGCGTGGGCGAAGCGAGGCTCTTCGTCATGTCCGTGGCGGCCTTCACTCTCGCATCGATGCTGTGTGGCCTCGCGCCGAACATGGAGTCATTGGTCTTCTTCCGTCTGCTGCAAGGGCTTGTCTCCGGCCCGATGGTGCCGCTCTCGCAAACGATTCTGCTGCGCAGCTTTCCAGAGAAAAAACGCGGCCTTGCGTTAGGCCTGTGGGCCATGACCGTCATCGTCGCGCCGATCTTCGGTCCGGTCGTCGGCGGCTGGATCACCGACAACTACACCTGGCCGTGGATCTTCTACATCAACGTGCCGGTCGGTATCTTCTCCGCCGTGTCGTGTTTGATCCTGCTGCGCGGGCATGAAACGAAGACGCAGAAATTGCCCATCGATCTGATCGGTCTCGCGCTGCTGGCCATCGGCGTCGGCTCGTTGCAAATGATGCTCGACCTCGGCAAGGATCGCGACTGGTTCAACAACAGCCTGATCGTCACACTCGCGCTCACCGCCGCGATCTGTCTGTCGTTCCTGATCCTGTGGGAGCTGACGTCCGACAAACCGATCGTGGATCTCACCCTGTTCAAGGATCGAAACTTCGCGCTGGGCGTCGTGGTGATTTCGTTCGGTTTCATGACGTTTTTTGCGTCGGTCGTGATCTTCCCACTGTGGTTGCAAACGGTGATGGACTACACCGCGGGCAAAGCAGGACTTGCGACAGCGCCGGTGGGCCTGCTGGCGCTCGTTCTGTCGCCCATCATCGGGCAGAACATGAACCGGCTGAATCTGCGCGCCGTGGCCTCGTTCGCGTTCTTCGTGTTCGCTGGGGTATCGTTCTGGAACTCGCATTTCGCGCTGAATCTGTCGTTCGCAAAGGTCATCGAGCCGCGCCTCGTGCAGGGCATCGGCATCGCGTGCTTCTTCGTGCCGGTCACGACAATCACGCTTTCCAGCATCTCGGATGAGCGTCTGGCGGCGGCATCCGGCTTGTCGAACTTCTTCCGGACGCTCTCGGGCGCCATCGGCACGGCTGTCAGTACGACGATGTGGGAGGATCGCGCGATCTACCATCACGCGCGGCTCGTCGAGCACGTCACGCCATACTCGGACGCCACGACGAGCTACCTCGACCAGCTCCGTCAGGGACTCGGGCTCACGAACGGCGCGGACCTCGGGGTGCTGAACGACCTCGTCACGCGGCAATCCTTCATGCTGGCGACGAACGACATCTTCCATCTCTCGGGATACGTCTTTCTCGCGATGGCGGCGCTGGTTTGGCTGACCAAACCGAAGAAAGGGGCATCGGCGGCGATGGGACACTGACACCCGGTTGCCCCTATCGCGCCGGACACTATCGGTGCGATAGGGGCACGTGTTCCCCGTACATCACGGCCATCGTTCCAGATCCGCAACAATACTTTTCGACTTCACGGCTTCTGAGCGTCACGGTACGGCGTTAACATGCGGTATCGCGCCCGATTGGGCGTATTTGCGTTTTGTTTCCCCCCGCAACGTTTCTCTGCCAACAGGTACCCGGCATGTTGTTCGATCTCATTGCCCGCTTCGGGCTCTGGCTTGTCTTTCTGAATATCTTCGGACAGGCGCTGGGGCTGCCGTTGCCCGCCTATCCCACGCTCATCGTGACGGCCTCGACGTCGCTGTTCCCGCCGCTCTCGATCGTCGCGCTGGCGGTCTTTGCTGCACTGCTGGGCGATGCGCTCTGGTTCCTCGCAGGGCGCCGCTACGGCCACCACATCCTGCGCCTCATGTGTCGTCTGTCGATCTCGCCGGACACGTGCGTGAGCCGCACCGAAGGGGCCATCGGACGTCACGGTGTGCGAGTGCTGATGTTCGCCCGCTTTGTGCCGGGCCTCTCGGCGTTGTCGGTGCCGATGGCGGGCGCGCTCGGTGTCTCGTGGCGCAAGTTTCTGATGTACGACGCCATCGGCGCCGTGCTCTGGTCGGGGCTGGCCGTGGCGCTCGGCGTCGGCTTTGCCTCGCACATCGTCGCGGTGCTCGACGCCTTCGATACCCTCGGCCGCGGGGTGCTCTGGCTGGTGGTGCTGATCTTCGCGCTGTACCTGCTCAACCGCTGGCTGAACCGTTACCGGCTGCTGCGCTCGCTGCGCATGGCCCGCATCGGCGTGCAGACGCTCGAATCGTGGATGAAGGACGACATCACGCCGGTCGTGATCGATGTGCGCTCAGCCGCGCGCCGCGCCGTGGACCCATTCACGATTCCGGGCGCACTGGCCATCGAACCGGACGAGATCGTAGCCAAGCTGAAAGACATCCCGCGCGATCGCCGGATCGTAGTGTTCTGCGCTTGTCCCAACGAGGTGACGGCGGCGAAGCTGGCGCAAGAACTGCGTCGACAGGGCTTTTCGGAGGTGCGCCCGCTGCTCGGCGGACTCGATGCATGGCGTGACGCTGGCTACACCGTCGAGAAAATCGACGGCATGGATATGCTCGTGCCTGCGCACTGATACCCGCCAGCGGCGCATTCAATTGCGCACAACTGAATGACGCGCGCTTTTCCGCAAGGAGGCGCGCGTTTTGTTTTGACTACGCGTCGTTGAGTGCGTCGCGCAATTGCAAGAGCAGGTTACGGAGTGTCTTTTGCGCGGTATCCGATTGTCCCGATGCCGCTTGCACCTGCGCAGGCACCTGACGTGCCTCGCGACGCAGATTCACGCCGCGCGGCGTGAGATCGATGAACACCTGACGCTCATCGAATTCGCCTCGACGACGCGTCAAAAGTCCCATGATTTCCAGTCTTTTCAGCAAAGGTGTCAGCGTCCCGGAGTCAAGTCCCAGACGCGCGCCCAACTGATTGACGGCGATGTCATCCTGCTCCCAGAGCACCACCATCGCGAGATATTGCGAGTACGTCAGACCGAGTCTGTCGAGCATCGGTTTGTGTGCTTTGGTCATTGCCAGCGATGCGGAGTACAACGCGAAGCCCAATTGATCTTCCAGACGCACGGGCGTTTTTTGTGCGGCTTTTTTGCTCACTGCCATTCGGGTATTACGCTTCGGTTCCAATTCAATTGCGCGCCATTCTATTTCACCGCGTGGAATGTGACCAGCACGAAGAACAGTCTGGAGATAAGCGCGACAGCGCGGTCTTGCTCCCGGTCGCCAGAACCGGGAAAGCACTGGGACCGGGGGCATCGCGCCATCCGTCTGCCCGGCGTCTAGCCGTGGAACAACTTTGGAAAACGTCCAGAAATTGCTCTCCGAATCGCGTTCGGGCCTCGAAAATTACCTTTATCTGAAAACGATTCGGAAATGCCTGATCGGCGCAGCCGCTGACTGAGTTCATCGAACCGAAAACGCTGAGAAGGGGTAAATCGACGGTCGTAGCGGCGCGCTGCGGATTCCCCAGATTCTGGGCAACCGAGGCATGGAAAAATGCCTTATCTGAGCAATCCTCAGTTTTTTATTTCCCCGGTAAAACGCACGTCGGAAAATCGACGTCCACGGAATCCATCGACGTCAAATCCATGCCGACGGCGGGGGATGGCAAATCACTCGCGCCTAAATCGTGTCGAACAAAACGAAGCGTCGGAATTCGATTCGAAAAAATCCGCTTCGGATTCAGTCCATCCGGATTGCGCCCGGTTCACCCCAGGTAGCCTCGCTGTACCGCTCCTTCGACAAACTTCCGTCCGAAAACTACGTTACCTGAGCAATCCTCAGTTTCTGCGGCAAAAATCACCCGCCGGGCCGTGCGCTTTCAAAAAAAGGCGTCGATCGATACCATGAGGCCCAACTACGACAACATCGGTCTTCTATCCGTGTCAGCAGTGTCCGCCTGGGCCAAATCGCCCGTCGTTGTGTGGGTGCGGCGTCAGTTCGCACCGAACACCCTGCAAATTACGCTGCTGCTCGCTGGCATCGTCGGGCTGCTGGGGGCGTTGGCGACCGTGGCGTTTCGTGAAGCGCTCTCCGGCCTGCAATTTCTCCTCGCCGGTCATCACAGCGGCATGGTCGAGCTGGCGCTGAACTTCAACTGGTGGCAGCGCCTGCTGCTGCCCACCGCTGGCGGCCTGATCGCCGGGCTCATTCTCCAATACGCCTCGCTCTGGGTGCCCAAGAAGGGCTCCGACGACTACATGGAGGCCATCGCCATCGGCACGGGTGTCCTGAGTCTGCGCCAGACACTCGTCAAAAGCCTGTCGTCGCTGTGTTCGGTGGCGTCGGGTGCATCGATTGGCCGGGAAGGGCCGATGGTGCAGCTCGCCGCAATGTTCGCGTCGCTCGTCGGTCGCATTCTCGCGTTCCCGCCAGAGCGGCTTCGCCTGCTGGTTGCGTGCGGGGCGACAGCCGGTATCACGTCCGCTTACAACGCCCCCATCGCGGGCGCATTGTTCATCTCGGAAATCGTCTACGGCTCGATCTCGACGGCCACGCTCGGGCCGCTGGTCGTGGCGTCGGTCATCGCCAACATCGTGATCCGCCAGTTCCTCGGTTACGACGCGGTCTATCAAATGCCGCGCTTCGACTTCGTCTCCGGCTGGGAAGTCTTTTTCTACGTCGGTCTCGGCGTGCTGGCCGGGGTGCTTGCGCCGCTGTTCCTGCGCTTGCTCGACACCGCGAAGCAGCGCTTCAGCGCCTTGCCCGTCCCGCTGTTCCTGCGTCTCGCGACGGGCGGCCTGATCGTGGGCGTGCTGTCGTTGCAGGTGCCGCAGGTCTGGGGGAACGGCTACAGCGTCGTGAACTCGATCCTGCACACGCACTGGGCGTGGCAAGCGCTCGCGATGGTGCTGGTGTTCAAGGTGCTGGCGACGGCTTCGTCCGCCGGTTCGGGCGCGGTCGGCGGGGTCTTCACGCCCACGCTCTTCGTGGGTGCCGCGCTCGGCAGCCTCTACGGGCTGGCGATGAACGCCCTGGCGCCGTCAACCGCATCTGTCGCGAGCAGCTACGCCGTGGTCGGCATGGGGGCATTTCTGGCGGCCACGACGTACGCGCCGCTCATGTCGATTCTGATGATCTTCGAGATGACGCTGAGCTATCAGGTCGTTTTGCCGCTCATGCTCGCGTGCGTCACGGCCTATCTGACGGCGCACACGCTGCGCGCCGACTCTGTGTATGCCAAGTCGCTGCGGCGCAATCTGGTCGCGGGCCGCTGGCTCTCGATGACGGGCGAGGGCAGCGAAATGCGGTTGTCGTCGCTGGCAGTGGATAACGACGCCGTGGTGAGCGCCGCCGACAGCTCGGACGCCATCGGCGAGCGCTTCGTCGAGACCGGCTACCGCAACCTCGTGGTACGTGCGGAAGACGGTCACCTGATCGGCACGCTCGACGCCGCAAGCTGGTGGCGTCGACAGGCCACCGGCAAACCGGAACTCTGGACGGAAACCGTCACGCCGTGCAAGGCGCTCGACGGCGACATGGCGCTGGTCAGTGCGCTTCGTTCGGTCGGCAAGATGCACGCCGACTGGGTGCCGGTGACGGGCGTCGAAGGGAAGTGGCTGGGCGTGGTCTCGCTGCCCGGGTTGATTGAAATCGTGACCGAAGAGCGGGGCGAGGAATGAGCCACCGCCCGGGCACTGGCCCACTCGTTCCCGCACAGGCGTCGACGACCGAAGACGGCACGCCGTACTCGGAAGCGTTTGGGGACGTCTATCACAGCGCGCACGACGCGTTGGGTCAGGCGCGCCACGCGTTTCTGGAAGGCAACGGCCTGCCCGGGCGCTGGCGCGGCCGCGATCAGTTCGTCGTCCTCGAGACGGGCTTCGGTCTGGGCCTTAACTTTCTGGCGACGTGGGCCGAGTGGCGCGAAGACCCCCAACGCCCCGCGCGGCTGCACTTCGTCTCGATCGAGAAGTTTCCGTTCCGGCCGGTGGATCTACGCCGCATGCTCGAACCCATGCTCGTGCAGCCGGGTATGGCCGAACTCGCGCCGTTGGTGCAGAGGCTGTGCGAGGTGTGGCCCGCCCCCGTGGCGGGTTGGCACCGATTGGAACTGGCCCCGGGGGTCGTGCTGAGCGTTGGCTTTGGCGACGTCGCCGATCTGCTACCGACGGTGCGCGTCGGGGCCGATGCGTTTTATCTCGACGGGTTCTCCCCGGCGAAGAACCCCGATATCTGGACACTTGAGGTCTTCAAGGCGCTCGGGCGTCTCGCGCGCGATGGCGCAACACTGGCGGCGTACACCGCTGAGGCGCAGGTCAGACGCGACCTCGTGGCCACCGGGTTTCAGGTCGTGCCGCGTGGCGGTGACAGTGACGGCAACGGCGACGAACCGAAGCGCTCGATGCTCGCCGGGCCGTACGCGCCGCCCTACCGCATGCGGCGCTACGATCCGCCGCCCGCACCTGCGCCGCGCGCAAGGGAAGCCTTCGTCGTCGGCGCTGGCATGGCGGGTGCCGCGATGGCGCGACGGCTCGTCGCGCGCGGATGGCGAGTGCGGCTCTTTGAGCGGGCACAGGCCCCGGGCACCGCCGCCTCGGGCAACCCGGCCGGCGTCTTCCATCCGCAATTGTCGGCCGACGACAACGTGCTCTCGCGACTCACGCGCGCCGGATTTCTCTACGCGCTCTCCCAATGGCGCACGCTGCCCGGCGGACTGCCCGGACACGCCGATGGTTTGCTTCAGGTCGCCACGTCCGCCACGGAGGCGCAAGCCTTACAGCAACTCATGGATGCGCACGCGTATCCGGAGTCGTATGCGAAGTGGGTAGACGTCGAGCAGGCATCGGCGCTCGCCGGGGAGACGCTCGCGTACGGCGGCGTCTGGTATCCGGAGGGCGGATGGTTGGCCCCCTCGATGCTCTGCCGCGCCGAGCTGGTCGCGGCAGGGCCGTCGATGGATGCGCGTTACGGTGTGAGCGTCGAACGGCTTGAGCGTCGCGATGATGGCCGCTGGACGGCGCTTGACGACGCGGGTCGTGTGCTGGCCGAAGCGGATGTCGTCATCGTGACGGCGGCCGACGTCTCCCAAAAGCTGCTCTCGCCTTTTCTCGCGCCCGATTTCCTCCCGGTACGGCGGGTGCGCGGGCAACTGACCTTCCTTCCGCCCGATGTCTTGCCCGGCCTGCGCGTGCCGGTCTGTGGAGACGGCTATGTCGCGCCGTCCCCCCTGGGCGGTGCAGGCCCCATCACGGGTGCAACCTACGGTTTCGACGATCCGGCCGAGGAAGTGCGTCTGGCCGACCATCAGGCGAACCTGCGACGCCTCGCTGCGCTGCTTCCCGCCCATGCCGAGTTGTTCGGGGACGCGGGCCTCGCCAGTGAAAGCGCCGCCGCCGAGCTGGGCGGGCGCACGGCGTTTCGTGCGATGGTCCCCGACCGTCTTCCGATGGCGGGGCAGTTGCCCGACCTGCGCGCCATCGAGCCGATGCGGCGCCGTCTGACTGGCGGGCATCTGCGGGATCTGCCACGTCTCGACGGCCTGTACGCGAGCTTCGCTTTCGGGTCGCGAGGGCTGGTGTTCGCGTCGTTGTGCGCGGAGCTGGTCGCCAGCCAGATCGAGGGCGAGCCGTGGCCCATCGGCGGCGATCTGGCAGACGCCATCGATCCGGCGCGCTATCTGATGCACGCCCTGCGCAAAGCGTGACGGGAGTAACGACGGCGGGCGACGGGACGCCCGAATCGTCAGGCAAAACCCGGCGCTAACCGTTATTCGCGCCCTTCGACGCTCACGAATCCGCGCTCTCATGGGCCGGTTCTCTGAAAGAACGAAGCGCTCAATAAATCGGATCTGACCCTATAGGGGTTCAACGTCCGCCCCATGCGGGGGCGGCGCGCCATCGGCGCTTGCCCCCGTACTTCCCTGCCTCAGCGCCGATCTCAGGCGCCCGAAGTTCGGTCTGTCTCCCTGAAGGCCCGGCAGAAATCCGGCCGTCGACGATGAAGTGCCCGGACACGCCCGTGCGGCGGGGCAGTGGCCGTCAAGACGACCGTTTGAAAGCCTCAGAAACCGTCTGTGGCAAAATGACCCCAACCCTTCGGGTCCGTCGCGCATTTGTCCTTTCATCTGCAACCCCGCGCGCGACTTTCTTTCCTTTTCACCACTTGATGCGCCGTCAAGCGGCGCAAAGCGAGCATTAATGACGTCGGAACTGTCCCTTTTTCCGGGCTGGCCGCCGGCGCCCGATCCCGTTTTCTTCGCAGGGCTGGCATTGGTATTTGCCGGTCTCGCGGGGGAAATCTGTTTCCGGAGATTGCGCCTGCCGCGCATCACCGGTTACGCCGTGGTCGGGCTGGTCGGTGGCACCCTGGGTCTTTCCTCAATGCTGGACGCGCAGACCAGCGCGGCCATCCGCCTGCTGATCGACCTGGCGCTGGGCCTGCTGCTGTTCGAACTGGGTAGCCGCCTGAACCTGAAATGGATGCGAGCCAATCCGTGGATCATCGTCACCAGTGCGCTCGAAGCTTTGCTGACCTTCATCGCGGTCTACGTGGTGTTGCGCGTGTTCAGCGTTTCACCACTCACGGCGGTACTGATCGCGTCCATCAGCATGGCCACCTCGCCAGCGGTGGTTATCCAGCTCAAGAACGAGTTGCGAGCCGAGGGGCAGGTCACGGAGCGTCTGCTGGCGCTTGCCGCCCTGAACAGCGTCTACGCAGTCGTGGCGGTCAAGCTCGTCTACGGCTGGATGCACCAGGCCTACCACTCCAGCTTCTGGGTGGTGCTATTCCATCCGCTGTATCTGCTGATCGGGTCGATCGTGCTGGCGTTCGTGCTGGCCAAGGCTTGCAATCTGGTCTTTCGCAAGTTCGGCAGCCAGGACCACCACGCTTTCGTGATGCTGATCGGCCTGATCATGCTGATGGTGGCGCTGGTGCACATGCTCAAGCTGCCGAACTCGCTCACGCTGCTGCTCGCCGGGATCATTTTCCGAAATCTGGATGAACGTCCGCAGCTCTGGCCGGCGTACTTCGGCACGGCCGGCTGGTTGCTTGCCGTGGTGCTGTTCGTCCTCACGTCGCTGGCGTTCCAGTGGGAATACGTCGTGCTGGGCGGGGTGGCGGCGCTGGCGATCATCGTCGTGCGCGGTATCGCCAAGGTCGTGGGCACCGTGGCGGCCGCCCATCAGGCCGGTATCAGTTACAAGCAGGCCGTCGCGCTCGGGATGTCGTTGTGCCCGATGGCCAGTCTCGCGTTCGTACTCGTCGCCGACACGTACGACATCTACCCGCAGTTCGATCCGATGCTCAAGGCCGTGGTGATGTGCACCATCGCGTTGCTGCAACTGGCTGGCCCGCTGGTGGTCTATTGGGCATTGGCCCTTGTCGGTGAACGGAAGGATTAAGCCATGTCATTAGAAGAATTCATTCCCTCGAAGCCTTGCACCTTCGGGGTGGAGCTGGAGATGCAGATCGTCAATCGTCACGATTACGATCTGACCAAGGCTGCGTCCGATGTGATGCGGCTCGTCGCCAAGGAGACGCATCCGGGCGAGATCAAGCCTGAGATGACGGAAAGCATGATCGAGTTGTCGACGGACATCTGCCATCACCACAGCGATGCCGTCACCCAGTTGCGTCGTGTGCGCGACGTGCTGGTGGCTGCCAGCGAGCAGCTCAACGTCGGTCTGTGCGGTGGCGGCACGCATGCCTTCCAGCGCTGGAGCGAGCGCACGATCTACGATTCGCCGCGCTTTCACTTCCTTTCCGAACTTTACGGTTATCTGGCCAAGCAGTTCACGGTGTTCGGTCAGCATGTCCACATTGGTTGCCCGGATCCGGACAGCGCGTTGTACCTCCTGCACGCAATGTCGCGTTACATCCCCCATTTCATCGCGCTGTCGGCCTCGTCGCCCTATGTGCAGGGGGTGGACACCGGTTTCCATTCGGCCCGTCTGAACTCGGTTTTCGCGTTCCCACTGTCGGGCCGTGCGCCGTTTGTCCTGAAGTGGTCCGACTTTGAGACCTACTTCGACAAGATGGTGAAGACGGGCGTGGTCGAGAGCATGAAGGACTTCTACTGGGACATTCGTCCTAAACCGGGTTTTGGGACGATCGAGGTCCGGGTGATGGATACCCCCTTGTCGGTGGATCGGGCGGCTGCTATTGCCTGTTATATCCAGTCCCTGGCCCATTATTTGCTCAATGAACGTCCGTTCGACCTGAGCGAGGACGATTACCTGGTCTACACGTTCAATCGCTTCGAGGCTTGCCGTTTCGGTCTGGAAGGTGCTTACGTGGATCCGCAGACGGGTGAACGCTCGATGCTGGGCGACCACATCGCGAAGACCCTGGAACTCATCAAACCGCATGCGGCGGTCCTGGAAGCCGAAGCGGCCTGCGAGGATATCCGTCAGCTCGTGTCGTCAGGAAAGAACGACGCTGTCTGGCTGCGCGAGATCCATGCGGACGCCAAATCGCTCAACGAGATGGTTCGTCAGCAGTGTCTTCGCTGGGCCGCGTGAACTGAAACACTTGTTGCAAGCTCTGTCGGTTGTCTGACGACTGGTTTGACGAAACCCCGCCTTGGCGGGGTTTTTCTTGCCCGACGGTTTTGCGCCAGGGACTCAGCGACAGCTTCATGCCTTGGTCAAAGGCAAATCTCCGTGCCATGACGCTCCGCAGGATAGAAATCCGTCGAATCACGTATCGCAGGCGCTGCGCGCTGCACGTTTTCCACTGTTCGGGCCAACAGGCTTTTTTGCCGTTTTCGCTCGGCTCACAGCAAGGTTTTAAGGTTTTAATAGGTTTACTGTATGTATACATAGTAGTAGTTAACAAAGGCAGCCAACTTCTGTGGATAACCACAGTAAACGTTGAGTAAACAGGAAGTTGCCGGAATGAGAACTGGATGGACAAACAGCGGGTATCCAGAGAACAACTCTGAACAGTTTTCGACCCCTGTGGAAAGATTCGCGACTTATCCCGAACCCATGCACAACTAGTCCGATAACTTATCCATAAAGTTATCCACAGGCGCTTAAATATTGTGCAAAGTACCCCCGAAAACACGGTTTTGTGGATAATTTTGACGTTCTCGCATTGACCGGGCGGTTCGCGGCTACAATCTCGCCACGCCGAATCCCGGACCTGCCGTACGTGGTGTAAGAAGTGAATGATGTTGGTTTTGCTGGCCGTAACGAGCGACAGCCTCCTTTTGGCCAAATTTCTCAATTCGCGTGTTCCGCAGCGCTCGCTTGCCGACACGCCGATCAGTTCTTTCCCCTTTTTTTCGCGCAGCACGACCCTCGGCCACTGACGACCGACGGTTGTGTTTCAAATCATTTGCGTTCTGTCCTAAACGCAGGGGAGTCTGTGCGCGCGCGCAATGACCCGGGCAAGCCAGCGTCGTCTCGAATATCTAGTGATTTTGGAGGGGGACGTAACAGGGACGTTGCGCATGCGCCGCGGGTCGTTACGGTCTACGAGCCACGTCCGGCGAGGCTTTGCGAGCGAGGTGAGAATTGGTCTGGGGTACGACGTGCTTCGACACGCCGCCGCGCGTTACATCAATTCAGCGAGCGATGTAATTCGCATGGGATGCGAAACGTTTTTTTCGATACGACACTTCGCTACAGAAGTGCGCAGGACACCAATATTTTGTAAACATCGCGAGTAGGATTTGGGAGATCAGTACAAGAACTGATACGCCAAAATTAAACTCAGAACACACAATGGAATCGTGGTGGGGCGGCGGGTTCAACAGCGACTCGCCGTCGAGTATCGACACGGAAGTGGCTTAGGGTTTCCCCCGGGCGGGGCGCCAAAATATACGAAGCAATAGGCAGAGACGTGTGATGCACCGCCCGTGAGTTCATTTGACAAGCTGTTTTATCGACGTATAGTTTTTAGAAATCCTAACGAAAATCATGGCTACCCCGACCCCACTTGATGAACCGCTTTCCAAGCGCGTCACGGCAAGCTTGCTGCGCATGGGAACTGCGTTACGGAGCCACGCCTGGGAAGGCGCGGCACTGTCTGGATTGACGCCGACGCAGGGTGAGATTCTCACGCTCCTGCTCATGCGCGGCGTGCCGATGCGACTGGGCGAAATTGCGGAGGATGCCGCGCTCACATCGGCCACGGTCAGCGAGGCCGTGAGTACGCTTGAGAGCAAAGGTCTGGTCGAGAAGCGTCGCGATGCCAACGACGGTCGCGCGCTGGCTTTGCGCCTGACGGCCAAGGGCCGCACGTCCGCCAAACGGGCTTCGCAATGGGCGAGCTTCGTGACGACGGCTGCCGACGTGCTGAGCGAGAAGGACCGGGCACAGCTGTACCGCATGCTCGTCAAGCTCATGTCCACGATGGAGAGCCGCGGGGACATGCCGCAGCAACGCATGTGCCTGACATGCGAGCACTTCGAAGCCGCGCCGCGCGGCAAGGGCATGTACCACTGCAACTATTTCAATACGACGTACGACGATTCGCGTCTTGCGATCGACTGCAATGCGCACCAGGAAGCCGACCTGGCGACGCGCAACAAGGTCTGGAAGCTTTACAGCAAGAGCTGAACGCCGGCCGGTATTCGCTGCGCTCGGGTGAGATGCCGGAGCAGGGCGAATCAAGGGGGAGAACGTCATCCGCGACCGGGTGACGTTTTTTTTCGTCGGACGTTGTCACGCACATGACCGTCGCGTGCCTGTACACTGCGCTTTTTTGCATCCACGAAACCTCATCGCATAGAGATGGCAGCCAAGCGCAGAATCGAAGTCAGGAAGTCGGGCGTCCACGGTAAGGGAGTGTATGCGGTCAAGCGTCTCAAGAAAGGGGATCGCGTGATCGAGTACAAGGGCGAGATCATTTCGTGGCGCGAGGCGTTGCGTCGCCATCCGCACGATCCGGATCATCCGACCCATACGTTCTACTTCAGCCTGGAAGACGGTCGCTGCATCGACGGCAAGGTCGATGGGAACAATGCTCGCTGGATCAACCACGCGTGCTCGCCGAACTGCGAAGCGCGCGAGGAAGGCGAGCACGTCTATATTTATGCGATGCGCGATATCGAAGCGGGCGAAGAGCTCTTCTACGATTACGGTCTTGTGATCGACGCCCGCTATACCAAGAAACTCAAACGCGAATACGCTTGCCACTGTGGCAGCAAGGCCTGTCGCGGCACGCTGCTCGCGCCGAAGCGCTGAGCGCGTGAAGAAGGGGGAAGGTTAGCGCGACGCGCGGTCGCCTGCGAACTGGTCGATGGCCAGCGCCAGGTCGACGTCGCGTTGCGTCAGACCATCGGCGTCGTGCGTCGAGAGGGTGATGTCCACACGGTTGTAGACGTTGAACCACTCCGGGTGATGGTCCATCTTTTCCGCCTTGAGCGCGACTTGCGTCATGAAGCCGAAGGCTTCGTTGAAGTCGTGAAACGTGAAGCTGCGCTGGATGGCGTCGCGTCCGACCACCTGGTGCCACTCGGGCAGCACTTCGGCCAGGCTGGCGCGTGCCTCGGATGAGAGTCGTGTTGTCATGGCATTCCTTTCAAAACGTTTCTTGCAACCATGAACGGCCGGTTCGCCGGTTCATTCGGCCTATTGTTTCACAGGCGGGCGACGCACGTGTGTAAGCGCTGTCTGATAGCGCTTGAGTCTGGTCGTGCTTGAAGGGGGCTTTGGACGAAAGCGCCCGGGTCGCCCCGGGTCGTGCCATCATGCCGGCATCAGAATCTGCGTGTCTTCCGGGCGGCGCGCGTTGGCTTCGAACGACGGCTGTTCGGCGAACGCCTTGAACAGCGTCGGGAGGTCGGCGCGCATAGCGTCGAACAGCTGGGCGAAGTCGTCGATGACGAAGTACGTCTGTTGAAACGTATCGATGCGGTATTGCGTGCGCAGTACGCGTTCGAGCGAAAAGCCGATGCGATTTGGCTCACGCGAGGTCAGCGAGAACTCCGTTTCACCACGGCTCGACACGATGCCCGCGCCGTAGATGCGCAGTCCGTCGCCGTCACGCATCAAACCGAATTCAACCGTGTACCAGTACAGACGTGCCAGTAGCGGCAGCGCGCCGAGCGATTGTGCAACCGTGCCCGCTTTCCCATAGGCCTGCATGAAGTCGGCGAACACTGGATTGGCAAGCAGCGGCACGTGACCGAACACGTCGTGAAAGCAATCAGGTTCCTGAAGGTAGTCGAGCTGGTCCGGACGGCGCATCCACCAGGTCGCCGGGAAACGGCGATTGGCTAGGTGGTCGAAGAAGACTTCGTCCGGCACTAGTCCGGGCACCGCCACGACCTGCCAGCCGGTAGCTGCCATCAGTTTTTCGTTCAGACGTTCGAACTCCGGCACGCGTCGTGCGTCCATGTCGAGAGCACGAATGCCTTCCATGAAGGCGTCACAGACACGGCCGGGCAGCATCGCAGTTTGACGTTCGTACAACTGCTGCCACACCGCGTGATCGACCGCGCCGTATTGCTCGACGGGTTGATCGATGGTGAAGTCGGAGCGGGTCGTGAGACCTGCGTCGAATTGCTCCTGGAGCATGGCAGTAAGGGACATGATGCGAACGACTCAATTAAGCGGTGACAATGATTGAAAGTGTATTGCGCATGGCATGCGAAATGGGCGCATAATGCGCCTGTGGTGAAAGTCGTTTGCATAAATTTCGCATAAAAATGTGATTTATTGCGGAGAATCGTCATGCTTGATCTGGATAGCTTCGATTTGGCCCTTTTGGACGCCTTGCAGAAGGAAGGCCGGGCCACCCATCACCAGTTGGCGGAGCACGTGGCGTTGTCGGCGTCGCAGATCGGTCGACGCCTGCAACGGCTCGAAGCCGCAGGTGTGATCGAGGGGTATCGCGTGGTGTTGCGCCCCGAGGCGTTAGGCCTGGCGGTGACGGCGTTCACGACCCTGCGCCTGCAACATCACGGCGATCAGGTCATCGAACGGTTTCAGGCAGAGATCGATTTGCTGCCCGAAGTGCTCGAGTGCCACGCCGTGGTGGGCGAGGCCGATTACCTGCTGAGGATCGTGGTGCCGGATCTGAATGCCTTGTCGGCGTTCGTGATGAAGCGGCTGATGCAGGTGCCGGGCGTAGAGAATGTGCGCTCGAACATCGTGCTAAGCGCTTTCAAGCGCAGCAACGCGTTGCCGTTGAGCTATCTGTCGAACAACCGACCGGCGTCACGCTGATCGCTGCCGATGTCGGCACGATGGTGGCGCTGCGTGGCACCGGACGCCGCGTTGCCCCGGGACGGGGTTCAATCCTCAGGCATTAGCCACGGCTTCACGTAGCGTCCGTAGATCAATGACTGGATAAGCGCGACGGTGGAGCCGATCAACACTTCGATCACGCGCAGCATGGCGAGGCTGAGCTCTTCGTGCAGCCCTTGCCCCTGTCCGCTGAGCGCCGCCGACATCAGAATCACGACCGTGGCCGGTCCCAGTCGCCAGTTCGCCGGATAGTTCTGCACCAGCATCGCAGCGAGCGTCGCAATCGTAATACCCACCAGCATCGCCGCCAGACCCGGCCCCATCATCAGCAGCACGATACATGCCACGACCGCCCCGGTGATCGTGTTGATCGAGCGCGCCTTGAAGTTGCTGCGGGCCTGCAACGGATCGGGCTCGGTCACGATGATGAGCGAGATCATCGCCCAGTACGGTTCGGGAAAGCCTGCGGCGCGCAGGCCGAACCAGACGATCAGCGACCCGCTAAGAATCTTGACGAGATAGACCAGCGCGTTCTTCTTTGGGTGCAGAAAGGCAACAGACATGGGCGGCGCGGGTGACGAATGCGGGAAGCGCCAGTGTGACATAGGCCGTCTTCTTGTTTGCCCATTCGCAAGAGTTTCGAAGCGAATTCCGAGCGACCGTCCGGACGATTCCGACCCGGTCAGGGATCCGATCCCAAATATCGTTTTCCGTCCAGGTTCTGTTGGGAAACGGTTCGATATGCCAAAGACTGCGGGTTAGAATCGCCTCACCAGAACCCGGGAGGAGTCCGGCATGCATAGCCGAACGCAACGCGTCTGGCCGACCGCGCCGTTGGCGTGGGCGGCGCTGAGTCTTGGAATGATCATGGCGTCGCCGGCACAGGCCGCTCGCGTCGTAAGCGTCAGCCCGCAGGGCGAGGTCGCCAGTGTGAACCAGGTCGTCGTCAAGTTCGACGAAGCGATGGTGCCCGCAGGAGATCCCCGGGCGACGGCGCCCGCTGCCGTGCGGTGTACGGATACGTCGCTGACCGGCGACGGCCACTGGCTCGAACCCAAGATCTGGGTCTTCGACTTCAAGAGCGATTTGCCGCCGGGCGCGAAGTGTTCCGTCGAGATGCGCAGCGGCCTGTCCGCCGTCTCAGGCACCGCGCTCTCCGGCACCACGAAGTACGCATTCAATACGGGCGGTCCGGCCGTCTCGTCCATCCGTCCGTCGTACGGTCCTATCGACGAAAACCAGATTTTCATTCTCACGCTCAATGGGGCGGCAACGCCTGCCAGCGTGCGTCAGAACGCCTGGTGTGAAACCGAAGGCGTGGGCGAGCGCATCGGCGTGAAGTGGATCGAGGGTGACACGCGTGCGGCGTTGCTCAAGCGTTTCAATCTCGACAAGCAGTCGGCGCGTGTCGTCATGCTGCAATGCAATCGCACGCTTGCCGCTGGCGCGAAGATGCATCTGGTCTGGGGGGCGGGGATTGCCACGCCGTCCGGGGTGCCGACCAAACAGGCGCGGCGTTTCGAATACGACGTGCGTGAGCCGTTCACGGCGAGCTTTAGTTGCGAGCGTGAGAATGCCAACGCGCCGTGCACACCGTTGCGTCCCCTGCGTCTGACGTTTAATTCACCCGTAGCGCGAGACATGGCCGCGAAGATTCGCGTGCAGGGGGCAGGGGCCGATCGGTCGCCGAAGGCCAGCGATTCGGATCGTTCGTCGAGCGTGACGGACGTCACCTTCGATGCGCCGTTCCCGGAGAAGGCCGAACTGACGATCACTCTGCCGAAGGGCTTCACGGACGACAGCGGTCGCGCGCTCGACAACGCCAGCGAATTTCCGTTGAAGACGAAGACGGCAACGATGCCGCCGCTGGCGAAGTTTGCTGCGGCACCTTTCGGCATCGTCGAGCGGTTCGCGGAGCCCGGCATGCCGCCCATGTTGCCGGTGACGTTGCGCAAGGTCGAGCCTGCGCTGCAAATCAACGGTCTGGGCGTTGCGGGCGAAGCGGCGAAAGTAGGTGATGCGGGTGGTGCGGGGCGGACGTTGCAACTGCGCGTGGACGATGACGCCGAAGTGCTGAACTGGATGTCGCGCGTGCGTCGCTTCGACGAAACGATAATGACGCGCAAGCAGATCGGGCTGGACATGCCGTCGATCCTGACGGCGCCGGCGGCGAAGGAGTCGTTTGGACCCAACTCGGCGACCATCGTCGAAGGGAAAGTCACGTATTACGACACGCGTAGTCTGTCCCTGCTCTCGGGGCTGCAAGGCGTTCAGGCTCTGACCTTGCCCGTGCCGAAGGAGAAGGATCCCCGGCCGTTCGAAGTGGTCGGTATTCCGTTTCAAAAGCCCGGTTTCTACGTCGTGGAACTGGCGTCCCCCTCGCTCGGGGCGGCGCTGTTGGGCAAGTCGTTGCCGATGTACGTGCGTACCACGGTGCTGGTGACCAATCTGGGCGTGCACTTCAAGATGGGCCGCGAGAATGCTGTCGCATGGGTGACAACGCTCGACAAGGGGCAGCCGGTCGCCAATGCCAAGGTACGCGTGCTCGACTGTGACGGCAGCGAAGTCGCGACGGCCGTCACCGACAAGACGGGCGTCGCGAAGATCGACAAGGCGCTCGAACGTTACAAGTACTGCCAGAAGACGAGCCGCTCGGGATACTTCGTAGTGGCCCGCACGCAGGGCAACGATCCCGATATGGCGTTTGTGTCGTCCGATTGGGATCGCGGCATCGAACCGTGGCGCTTTCACGTGCCGACCGACGGCGGCAACAGCCCGACCGTGCGCGCGCAGACGGTGTTCGATCGCATGCTGTTCCGTGTGGGCGAGACGGTGTCGATGAAGCACTTCATCCGTCAGGAGACGATGCAGGGGCTGGCATTACCGGCGAGCCTGCCGTCGCAGATGACGATTACGCACGAGGGCTCCGGACAGACGTACACGCAGCCCCTCACATGGCGTAACGGACGGCTGGCCGAGAACAGCTTCCAGATTCCGCAGGGCGCGAAGCTGGGCGAATACGCGGTGACGCTGGACTACACGGACAACGATTCGCGGCCGAAGACCTATCCGCAGTCGCTCGACGCCGGACACTTCCGCGTGGAAGCCTTCCGCCTGCCGGTGCTGGCCGGATCGATTGGCGTACGCGATGCAGCGAAGTCGCCGCTGATCAACAAGACCGAAGCGCCGGTAAATGTGCAGGTGAACTACGTCGCGGGTGGTCCGGCGGGTAACCTGCCGGTGCGCGTGTCGGCATTGATGCGCGTGCGCGATCTTACGTTCGACGGATACGACGACTACAGCTTCACGCCCTATCGTCCGCCATCTGCCCAATCGGGCGGCGATGATGACGATCAGGGCAACGACGAAAGTTCGGGATCGAGCGACCAGAAGCTGGTGGCTGACAAGCAACGACTCGTGCTCGACCGCAACGGGGCGGGCACGCTGACGCTCAAGGATCTGCCGAAGGTCGACCGTCCGAGCGATCTCGTGCTCGAAGCGAGCTTTGCCGATCCGAACGGCGAGATTCAGACGCTTCGCGGTAACGCCACCTTGTGGCCGGCCAATCTGATCACCGGCGTGCGCAGCGAAAGCTGGGTGTCGGTGACCAACAAGCTGCCGGTCAAGGCGCTGGCGCTGGATTTGCAGGGCAAGCCGAAGTCCGGCGTAGCGATGGAGGTGCGCGCGGAGGCGCGTATCACCACGAGCAGCCGTAAGCGGATGGTGGGCGGCTTCTATGCCTACGACAACCGCACCGAGGTCAAGGATCTCGGCAAGGTGTGCAGCGGCAAGACGGATGAGCGTGGCGAGTTGTCGTGCGACGTATCGCTCTCCCAGCCGGGCGAGATCACGCTGGTCGCGCAGGCGAAGGACGACAAGGGCAACCTGAGCACGTCGACGACCGGTGTGTGGGTCACGGGCCGGGGCGAAGTCTGGTTCGGCGGTGATAACACCGACCGGATGGACGTGCTGCCGGAGCGTCGCGCTTATGAGCCGGGCGAGACGGCCAAGTTACAGGTGCGCATGCCGTTCCGTTCGGCAACGGCGCTGGTGGCCATCGAACGCGAAGGCGTGATGGAAACGCGAACGGTGGAGATCTCGGGCAAGGATCCGAACATCTCGCTAAAGGTCGATCCGACATGGGGACCGAACGTCTATGTCTCGGTGCTCGCGGTGCGTGGCCGCATTCACGAAGTGCCCTGGTACTCCTTCTTCCAGTGGGGATGGAAACAGCCCCTGGAGTGGTTCCGTGCGTTCTGGTACGAGGGGCGTGAATATCAGGCCCCGACCGGTCTGGTCGATCTGGGCAAGCCCGCATACCGGTTCGGTCTGACCGAACTGCGTGTAGGGACGGCGGGCCAGCGCCTTGCCGTGGAAGTGAAGCCTGATGCGGCGACGTATCCCGTGCGCGGCCACGCAAAGGTTCGCATCAAGGTCACGCAGCCGGACGGGAAGCCGGTCGCAGCAGGGTCGGAGGTCGCGGTCGCCGCAGTGGACGAAGCGCTGCTCGAACTCGCACCCAACACAAGCTGGAATCTGCTCGATGCCATGTGGCAGCGTCGCAGCTACACCGTGACGACGGCGACGGCGCAAATGGAGATCATTGGCCGTCGTCACTACGGGCGCAAGGCGGTGCCTGCCGGTGGCGGCGGGGGCAAGAGTCCAACGCGCGAACTCTTCGACACGCTTTTGCTGTGGCAGCCGCGCGTGGTGCTCGACGACAAGGGCGAGGCGACGGTCGACGTGCCGCTCAACGACTCGCTGTCGAGTTTCCGGATTGTGGCAGTGGCGGATGATGGCAAGCCCGGCACGCAGGCGCTTGGCTGGTTCGGTACTGGCTCCGCGACGATCCGTTCGACGCAGGACCTGCAATTGATCTCGGGATTGCCGCCGCTGGTTCGCGAAGGCGACAACTACCGTGCGCAGTTCACCGTGCGCAATACGACGCAGCACGCCATGCAGGTGCAACTGACCGCGCGGGCGACACAACTCACGCTCGCACCGCAACGCATCGACGTGCCAGCCGGGGAGTCGCGCGAGGTGATGTGGGAAGTCACCGCGCCAACGGGGCTGGCTGACACGCGTGCGCAGCGAGTGCTGTGGGAGGTCAGTGCGCAGGCACCGGCAGCGGGCGGTGCGCCGGCCGCGAGCGACGCCATCAAGGTCGGGCAGGACATCCAGCCGTCCCTGCCAGCGACGGTGCAGCAGTCGGTGCTCACGCAGGTCGAAGGCAGTCTCACGTTGCCGATGGCGCCGCCCGCAGGGGCGGTGGCGGACAGCACGGGCAAGCTGCGGGGGAGCGTGCGCGTCAACTTGCAGCCGCGTCTGTCGCAGGGGTTACCGGGGGTGAAGCGCTGGTTCGAGCTGTATCCGTATGCGTGTCTGGAACAGCAGGCGTCCAAGGCACTCGGCTTGCGCGACGTTGCGCAGTGGAAGCGCGTGATGGGCACATTGCCGTCGTATCTCGACGAAGATGGCCTCGCGAGCTACTTCCCACCGCAGGAGGGCTTCGCCAATCAGGGCAGCGATACGCTGACGGCCTATCTGCTCGCGATGAGCAATGAGGCGAAAGCGTTGGATCCCGCTTACGGTCTGCCGGACGACGCGCTCGCGCGCATGGAGGACGGACTGACGGCGTTCGTGGAAGGCCGTCTCACGCGACGCTTCTGGGCACCGCGCGACGACCTGACGCTGCGCAAGCTCAGTGCGATTGAAGCGCTCTCGCGCTACGGTCGCGCCAACGCCCGCATGCTCGGTGCGTTGACGATTGCCCCGAACGACTGGCCGACGTCGGCCGTGATCGACTGGTACGCGATCCTGCAACGTCTGCCCGATGCGCCGCAACGGGCCGAACGCATGGCGCAGGCCGAGCAGATTCTGCGGGCGCGCCTGTCGTATCAGGGCACGCGGGTGGGCTTCTCGACGCAGGGTACCGACGGCCTTTGGTGGCTCATGGTCGGTCCGGAGACCAACGCGGCGCGGCTGGCGTTGCTGATGAACGCGAACCCGGCATGGAAGGACGACATGCCGCGTCTCGTGATCGGTTTGCTGGGCCTTCAGTCGCGTGGCGCATGGTCGACAACGACCGCCAACGTGTGGGGCGGACTGGCGGTGGACCGCTTCTCCGCACGCTTCGAGCGTGATACGCCGACGGGGCAGACCACGGTCCAGTGGCAGCGCGACAACCAGACGAGCGGCGGGGTGCAGAGCGTCGACTGGGACAAGCTCAAGGCAGGCGCCGTGCCGCCGACCGTGTCGCTGCCGTGGCTGAGCAACGCGGCGGCCGGGACCGACAACGCGCGCGATGTGTTGCGGCTTGAGCAGACCGGTGCGGGCAAACCGTGGGCGACGATTCAGAGTGTCGCGGCGGTGCCGCTCAAAGCACCGTTTGCGGCGGGTTATCGCGTCACCCGCAGCGTTCAGGTGCAGGATGCGGCGGACAAGTCCGGCGAAAGCTTCGTGCGGGGGGCCGTGCTGCGCGTACGACTCGATATCGATGCGCAGGCCGACATGCGCTGGGTCGTGGTGAGCGATCCGCTGCCGGGCGGGGCGACGGTACTGGGTGGCGGGCTTGGACGCGACTCGGTCATTGCGACGCAAGGCGAGAAGAGCGAAGGCGCGATGCCCGCGTTCGAAGAGCGCGCGCAGGACGCCTATCGCGCGTACTACGACTATCTGCCTAAGGGGCAGCATCGCATCGAGTACACCGTGCGTCTGAACAACGTCGGCAAGTTCGCCACACCGCCCACGCGCGTCGAAGCGATGTACGAGCCGGCGATGTATGGCGAGACGCCGAACGCGCCGGTGCAAGTTGTGCCGACCAAGCAATAACGCATTGGAGACCGATTGCAATGACGTCGAACCTCTTTGCGCCAGCGGCGGCGCTGCCGCGCGAGGCACGCCGCTTCTGGTGGCTCGCCGCGGTGGCGGGGGCGGCGTATGCCGTCGCGTTGCGTGGCGCGCCGTATGCGGATCAGGCCATCGCGAAGGTGTTCCTGTGTGCGCTGCTGCTGTTTGCTGCGCTGTATCACCGGGTGCCGCGTGAGCGGGTCTGGCTCTGTGCGGCGCTCATCTTCTCCGGAGCGGGCGATGTGCTGCTCGCGCTCCCGGCGCTCGCGCAGGGCTTCGTGTTCGGACTGGGGGCGTTTTTGGTGGCGCACCTCGCGTACTTCATGCTGTTCTGGCGTGTGCGTCGGCCTTGGGCGCAGGTGCCGCGCTGGCACCGTGTAGCCATTGTTCTGGTATGGATTGCGGCGGCGCTCCTGTACGCGCTGTACTGGCCTGGCATGGGGGCGTTGAAGGCACCGGTCGCGTGCTACGTCGTCGTGCTCGCCATGATGGCCTCGGCGGCGCTGCTGGCCGACGTCCGCGGCGAGTGGGCGCCGGTCGGTGCGCTGCTTTTCACCGTATCGGATGCGCTCATCGGCACCTCTCGCTTTGTTGGGTCGGTGCCCGCGCAAGAGTACGCGATCTGGATTCTGTATGCGCTCGCGCAATTGCTGCTCGTGGCGGGCATCATGGCCATCCGCACGCCCGGGCAGGCACCGTTGCCGTCGAATGAGAAAGGATGAAGCCAATGTGCGCAGTGCCTGATGGGCGTCGTGGAGGCCATCGTGGAGGCGTCAGGCGTCGTGTCGTGCTGAGCGTTGCGTTGGCGCTCGGGTTGCTTCAGGCACCGGTCGTCGCACACGCGGTGCCGTCGTTCGACGAGGTGCGTCAGGATTGGCGTGCATCCGACTGGATTTTGCTGGACCGTCGTGGCGAGCCGTTGCAGCGTTTGCGCGCCGACATGCAGGCGCAACGCGGCGATTGGGTGACGCTGGCCGATGTGTCGCCTACATTCCGTGAAGCGCTGATCGTCTCTGAAGACAAGCGCTTCTACGAGCACAGCGGGGTCGACTGGCGCGGCGTTGCCGCGGCCGCGTGGGGAAATCTCTGGCATTCGCGCACGCGTGGCGCCTCCACCCTGACGATGCAACTGGCGGGCTTGCTCGACGACGACCTGCGCCCCAGTGCGCGCAACCGCTCGGTGACGCAGAAGATCGGGCAGGCAGCGACGGCGCTATGGCTGGAGCAGCGTTGGCGCAAGGACCAGATTCTCGAAGCCTATCTCAATCTCGTGCCGTTTCGCGGCGAACTCGTCGGCATTTCGGCCGTCTCGCAAACGCTGTTCGGCAAGCTGCCCATCGGTCTCGACGCGCGTGAGGCGGCGATTGCCGTCGCATTGTTGCGTGCCCCTAATGCACCTGCCGGGCGCGTCTCCCAGCGCGCCTGCGGCATTCTGAAGGACATGGGGCAAGGGACCGATTGCAGCGGGTTGGAAGGTTATACGCAACTGGTGTTTTCGCGTCCCGCGAGCGTGATGACGACGCGCGACGCCGTGAATCTCGCGCCGCATTTTGCACGACGCGTCTTCAACGAAAGCCGTCCGCCAGCGGGCACACGCATCACCAGCACGCTGGACGCGAATCTTCAGCGCATGGCAGTGACTACACTGGGGCAGACGCTGCGTGAGTTGAGCACCCCGGGACGTGCGCGCAACGTGCAGGATGGCGCAATTGTCGTGATCGACAACGCGAGCGGCGACATCCTTGCGTGGGTCGGCTCGTCCGGTGCGCTGTCGTCTGCGGCACAGGTGGATGGTGCGACATCGTTGCGTCAGGCAGGCTCCACGCTCAAGCCGTTTCTCTACGCGCAGGCGATTGCCGAGCAGCGTCTGACGGCGGCGTCGCTCCTCGACGATTCGCCCATCGATCTACCCACAGGCGGCGGTCTGTACATCCCCCAGAACTATGATCGTCACTTCAAGGGATGGGTCAGTGCGCGCACCGCGCTCGGCTCGTCGCTCAACGTGCCCGCTGTGCGCACGCTTGTGATGGTCACGCCGCGCCGGTTCGCGCAGACGCTCGTCGCGCTCGGTTTGCCGCTCACGCAAAGCGGTGATTACTACGGCTTCAGCCTGGCGCTCGGCAGCGCGGACGTGACGTTGCTCTCGCTCACAAACGCGTATCGCGCGCTGGCGAATGGTGGTACGGCGAGCGGCATTCGCCAGCGCATGCCTGAGCGTGTTGCTTCGACGGCGCGAGCGCGAACGGACGATAAACCGGCGGGTAAGAACGCTAGGGACGACAACCGCACGCATCCGGCGGCAGGCACCCCGGTCTTCTCGCCGCAGGTGAGCTTCATTGTGTCCGACATGATTGCGGACCGGCAGGCGAGAACGCGCACGTTCGGTCTCGACAGTCCGCTCTCGACGCGCTACTGGACCGCCGTGAAGACAGGCACCAGCAAGGATATGCGCGATAACTGGGCCGTCGGGTATTCGCGTCGCTATACCGTGGGTGTCTGGGTCGGCAATGCGGACGGCGCGCCGATGTGGGACGTCTCCGGTGTCTCCGGCGCCGCCCCGATCTGGCATCGCGTGATGGACTATCTGCATCGTCGAACCGCAAGCCTGCCACCCGCGCCGCCACCCGGTGTAGAGCATGTCGCAGTGCAGTATGCCGAGCACGTCGAACCCGCGCGCGAGGAGTGGTTTTTGCCCGGCACGTCGCAGAGCACGATTGCGTTGTCCGCACTCGCGACGAAGGCCCCGAGCGGCCCGCTCTGGCGCATTGCCGGACCGACGGACGGGACCATCGTCGCGCTTGATCCCGATATCCCGCCCGCCAACCAGCGACTGTGGTTTCAGGTGGCCGCAGCGTGGCCCAAAGGAGCGGCGTGGCGGCTCGACGGAAAGCCGTTATCCGGTACGTCGCGCGTGGGGTGGTTGCCGTGGCCGGGGCGTCACACGCTTGAGCTGGTCGACGTGTCCGGTGCTGTGCGCGACAGTGTGCGCTTCGAGGTACGCGGTGCGACCGTCAACGACGGCAAACGCATGCGCAATGCGAGCCGCTGAGCGCATGTGCGCGATGACGCATCGACGCCGCAACGGTCTGACGCGTCGTGACGATACGAAATGTCACGATTAAATTTTGATGTGGCAGACGCGTTCACGCGATGCGCGCTACACTGAAATCAGACTTGGCAAAGCGTGACGCAATGTGACGACGACGAGTGCAAACTCCGCCGCCCGAAGGCGTACGCCCCGAAGCGGAGACAATCGATGATCACGCTGGATGCGCATCAAACCGCGCAGTTGTTGCCCTATCCTCAATTGGCCGATGGCATCGAGGCCATGCTCATGGAGATGCGCTCGGGCACCGCGCGCGCCCCGGAGCGTCTGCACTTTCCCCTGACCGAACCCGAACGCGGCCGCCGCACCGGTGTGCTGCTGGTGATGCCTGCCGTCAATCGGGATGTCGCGATGACCAAGCACATCACCGTGCATCCCGAGAATTGCCGTGCGGGCAAGCCGTCGATCATCGGCGAGGTGATGGTGTTCGACCCGCACACGGGCGAGCGGCAAATGTTGCTCGACGGACCGACCGTCACCGGGCGCCGTACTGCCGCCGTTACGCTCTTTGCTGCGAGAAAGTTTGCGCCGCGTCCGAAGGGGCCGGTGCTGATCGTCGGTGCGGGCGTGCAGGCGAGGGCGCATCTGGAGGCTTTCGCGGCGGGCATGGGTACGCGTCATTTCATGATCTTCTCGCGCAGTCCGGAGCGCGCGCACGCGCTGGCCGATCACGCCGCGACGCTCGGTGTGGAAGCTACGGTGGTCGATGCCATCGAGCCTGTACTCAATACCGTCAGCATCGTGATCACGGCGACGACCAGCAGCGAACCGGTGCTGCCGGACAGCGACGTGACGCGCTGGCGTGACGACATTTTCGTGGCGGGCGTAGGTGCGTTTCGCCCGGACATGCGCGAGTTGCCGCCGCAGCTATGCCGCGACGCTGCCGTGCGCGGCACGCTGGTGGTCGATACGTGGGAAGTGAAGCACGAGGCGGGCGATCTGCTGCACGCCGCCATCGACTGGGGACGCGCCGCGCCCTTGATGGACGCCATCATCACACCCGACCGTTTCCGATCGAGCGGGCCGGTGCTCTTCAAGAGCGTGGGCTATGCGCTGTGGGATCTCGCGGCAGTGCTGTGTGCGCGCGCGAATCTTGCGAAGGATGGTGTGCCCGCCGCCTAGGCCATTCGGCGGGCCACTAGGCGGGCAACGCGAACGGCACGCCAGCGGATGCCCCCGTCGGCACCGGGTATCCCGCTGCCGTCTCCGGTGTAATCACATGCACCGGCAGGCCCAGCGTCGTTTCGATCAGATCGGCACGCATCACTTCATGCGGCGTGCCGGTGGCGAGAATGCGTCCGTCGGCAAGCAACGCCATACGGTCGGCGTGACGCGCCGCGAGGTTCACGTCGTGCACGATGGCCATCGCACCGAATCCCCACGACTTTGCCAACGTTCGCGTGAGCGACAGCAGATGATGCTGATGGGCGAGGTCGAGCGCCGCCGTCGGTTCGTCGAGCAACAGGTAGCGCGGCACCGACGGGGCCGACGTGCTCTCGGTGGGACTGTCCGGCCACAACTGCGCGAGTACTCGCGCGAACTGCACACGCGCCCACTCCCCGCCTGAGAGCGTCATCACGTCGCGATGGATCAGCGACAGCGCACCGGCCTGTTCGAGGGCGAGTGCGGCAATCTTCGTGTCGCTACGGCTCGCCTTCGGAAACGGCAGACGTCCCATCGTCACGATCTCCAGTGCACTAAACGGAAACGACAACTGGGCTGTTTGTGGCAGCACGGCGCGCAGACGCGCCAGCGCCGCCGTCGAGTATTGCGAGAGCAGCGCACCGTTGAGCGTGATCGCGCCGCTCATGTGCGTGCGCGGCGGCAACGGCTCGCCCGCCAGCGCCTTGAGCAGAGTGCTCTTGCCCGCGCCGTTCCGGCCGAGCAACACAAGCAACTCCCCGGGACGGACGTCGAGCGAAAGACCGTCGAGCACGGGCGACTCGGAGTGGGCGATGGTGAGATCGTAGGCACTGAGCATGGCGATGTCCTGATGTTGGCTGATGTCTCGGTCGGTAGAGGCTGGGGTTGCGGCTGTGGTCGTCTGGTGAGCGCAAGCGGCCCGTTACAAACCGAACTGCCCGCGGCGTCGCCACAGCAGCATGAGGAAGAAGGGGGCGCCGAGCAGCGCCGTCAGAATGCCCAGCGGTAATTCGGCGGGCGCGACCCACGTGCGGGCCACGAGGTCCGCGAGCAACGTCAGAATCGCGCCGAAGAGGGCCGCAGCAGGCAGCACGGCGCGCGGGTCCGGGCCGACCACCAGACGCACGATGTGCGGTGCGATCAGCCCGATGAAACCAATCATGCCGCTCGACGCCACCAATGCGCCCACGCACAACGCGCACGCCACCATCACCCGTCGCTTGACCGATTGCACCGCCACGCCGAGGTGCAGCGCTTCGGCTTCCCCGAGCAGCAGCGCATTGAGCGAACGGCACTGCGAGGCGAGGGCGACGATGCCCAGCGCGACCGGCCACACGATCACCGCGAGCATCGACCATTGCGCGCCGCCGAGACTGCCCAGCGTCCAGAAGGTGAGCGTGCGCAATTGCGTATCGTTCGCGAGATACGTCAGCAAGCCGATGGCGGCTCCCGAGACGGCATTGATTGCGATACCTGCGAGTAGCAGCAAAGGCAGGGCGAGACGGCCGCGTCCGGCGGCCAGACGATAGACGAGTGCCGTGACCCCCAGCGCGCCTACGAACGCCGCCAGCGGCAGCATCCACAAGCCGAGCGACGCCGCGAGCGCGGCAGGCAGCAGCACCGCGCCGAGCACGATCACGCCGGCGGCACCGAGCGCCGCGCCGCTCGCCACACCGATCAGCCCCGGGTCGGCCAGCGGATTACGGAAGAGCGCTTGCAACGCGGCACCGGCCGCGCCGAAGCCCGCGCCGACCAGCACGCCCAGCACGATGCGGGGCAAACGGATCTGCAACATCACGTTGCGCGCCTGATCCTGCGCAAAGTCGCCCGTCGCACCACGGAATAGGGCGGTGATGGCGTCGGCGGGAGCGATGCGATACGCGCCGCCACACAACGCGGCCAGCACGGCGGCGGCGAGCAGGGCGACGAGTACCGTCATGACGATCCAGCGCGGCGGACGCCGACGTGCAGCGCCGGTGTGGCGCAGCACCTCAGGACGGTCGGTCGAGGCGTTGAGCGTCGCAGCGCGGCTGCGGCTGGACGCGCTGGACGAACTTGACGACGCGGGCTTCGGAATCGGAGGAGCGGCTGACATGGCAACGATGACTGGCGAGTGGCTGGCGAATGACGGGTTCGGGGCCGGCGGACGGGAATTGACGTGACGCCGCGAAGTCGCTCGCAATGTCACGCCACGCTCACGCAGCGACCTCAGGCGGTATGCACGCGCCTGGCAAGCTCGGCGACCGCCTGCGGTAGACGCGGGCCGAAGCCGAGCAGATACAGGGCGTCGAAACTGACGACGCGTCTGGCGCGCCCCGCTGGTGTGTTGGCGAGTCCCGGCTGCGCGAGCAGCGTGGCGGCCGGGTCGGCGGGCGATGGTCCCGTCGTGGTCGTGAGCAGCACGTCAGGCTGCGCCGCGACCGCGGCTTCGGCGGTCAGTGGACGGTAGCCGTTGAACCCGCGCAGCGCGTTCTCGGCACCGGCGTAAGCCAGCATCGCATCGGCGGCGGTGTCCTGCCCCGCGACCATCACTTGATTGCCCGTATGACCGAGGATGAACAGCACACGCGGACGTTTCTGAATGCCGTACATCTCCTCGATCTTGCCACGCGCCTGAATCCAGTCGGACATGAAACGGCCTGCTACGCGCACGCCGTCATCGTTCAGCTTCATCGCGTTCGCGACACCGCGAATGTTCTCGCGCACCAGCTCGGCCGTATAACCGTGCTTGAAGTGCTGCACGGGAACGCCTGCGGCGGCGATCTGCGACAGCACGTTGGGCGGCCCGGCTTCGGCACCCGCGAGCAACAGATCGGGATGCAGCGAGAGCACACCCTCGGCCGAGAGCGTGCGCAGGTAGCCGATCTTGGGCAGCTTGGACGCCGCTTCCGGATACAGGCTCGTCAGATCGTTGGCGATCACGCGATTCTGCGCGCCGAGGGCATAGACGATTTCCGTCAGCGCGCCACCGGCGACGATCACGCGCTTCGGTCCGTCCTTGGCGACGGATGCATCCGTCGCCGCATGCGCTTCGCCCACGAGGGCGTGCGGGAGCAGCGTGCCGAGCCATGCACTGGCGGCGAGCGTCGCACCACCGCCGAGCAGGGTGCGACGCGAGATGCGAAGCGCGTCGCGTGCGTCGTTAGCTTTGTTCACGCTGACGCCTCCGTCACCCCTTGCGAACCCTCCACGCGCACCAGCGTCGCGCGCCAGTCTTCGCGTTCTGCCTGACCCGGCTTGCGTTCACCGAAGAACATGGCGATCACCATGCCCGAGGCGTCGAGCAGTTCGAGCGACGAGACGATGCCGTCCGCCGTCGGCTTGCGCACGATCCACGCGGTGTCGACGAGATCTTCGCGCAGGTGCAGATTGAAGCCCGGATCGAGGATGTTGACCCACGGACCCATCATGCGAATGTTCTCCACCGGGCCGGTGTGGATCTGGATCATGCCCGCATTGCCGACGAACACCATGATCGGCAGATCGGTTCCGGCGGCGTCTTCGAGCAGCGTACGCACGGAGGCGGACGACACGCGCTGCGCGTGACCGGCGGGCGCGAGACGCAGTGCCTGCGCGCGCGACACACCGTGACGCTTGAGCATGTCGAAGAATTGGTGCGTATCGGTCATCGCAAGCCAGTCGCGCTGGAAAGCGTCGGCATCGATGTCGGCGTCGGGGGTTTCGGCCTTCGGGGCGTCGGCAGCGACAACATGCTGACCCGGCGTCTGATCGTCGGCGCGGAAACGGGCGACGAGCGCTTCAAAGGCGGCGACGTCGCTGTGATCGCGCAGGAACATCTTGTGCACGGCGGTGCCCGAGTTGTCGAAGAATTGCAGCGAGCGCCGCGGGCCGTTTTCCGCCGGTGTTTCGACCGCGTAACCGTGGGCCCACTGGTGATAGAAGATGCGCAGGTCGAGGTCTTTGCCCAGCCCCAGACCGATGGTGCCCTGATGCGAGAGCTTTTCGTACTGACCGTCCTTCTCGTGGACAGCGGCGTTGTTGCGCGTGAGGGCCATGACGCGTCCGAGCGCGGGCAGCGCCTCGACAATCTCGACGAATTCCGGACGCAGGCGCACGACGTGCTCGCCGACGAATGCCGCGACCGTTTCCCCTTCGGACACACCGAGCGCGGCGGCGGCGTCGCGATCGCGCAGGTTCTGTTCCGTCTTCACTCGTTGGAATTCGCTGCGCAGACGGGTGACGTCGGCGAGCGCGGGGAATGCCGGGCGGGCGGTGGAGGTGGCGTTTTGAGCGTTCATCATGGCGAGTCCTTGAATAGCGTGTTTGCTGGCGATAGCGGATGGCTGGCATGCGCCGACGGGCGAAGCTCAGACGTCGAGCTGCTTGCGTCGGCGCGGTTCTGGCGACCGATCCCGAAGGATCAGTACTGAAGCTTCAGGCTCACAGCCACGCTGCGGCCCGGTGCCGAATAGGCGTCCTTGACGTTGGAGTTGTCGGCGAGGTTGCGAACGTCCGACCAGTTCCAGTACTTGCGGTCGAACACGTTGTAGATCCCGGCGTACACCGTTGCGTGCTTGTTGATGTGGTAGCCGCCGGACAAGTCGAACACGATGGAGGTCGGCGGCGCCCAGCAGTTCTGGTTCTGCTGCGTACCGGCCGTGCACGTCTTCGCGATCTGGCTTTGCGACTTGGCGGCCTGGAACATCAGGTCGGCCTGCGCGAACCAAGTGCTGTTCGGCTCGTAGCGCACACCCAGAACCATCGAGAACGGGTTGATGGTGTTGAGCGGCTGGCTCGCCGCGCCGTTGTCTTCGGTCGTGCCATGCGTGTATGCCATGGCGGTGCGCAACGTGATGCCGCCCTTGAGCGCCCACGTCGCACGGCCTTCCCAACCCTGAATGTTGGCGCGGCTGAAGTTGACGTACTGGTAGATGAGCGGATCGTTCGGACGGCCCGAGCCGCTGATGTTCTGCTGCGAGATGAAGTTGCGGTACTTGCCAGCGAACACGGCTGTGCTGTACGTCACCGGGCCGAGCGTGGTCGCCAGACGGCCGCGCAAACCCAGCTCGATGGTGTCGCTCGTCTCTGGCTTGAGGTTCGGATTCGCGATCGACATGTAGCCGAAGATCGGATTCGAGAAGCCGTTGTTGACCTGATCGGGGGTCGGCGTGCGGAAGCCGCGCGCGTATTGCACGTACGGAATCAGCGACGGCGCGATCTCATACATCACCGCGATGCGCGGCGAGAAGGCGGAGTCGTTCGACGACGTGGGCTGCACGCGAGCGCCCGATGCCGTCTGCGAGACGTACAGCGGGTCGTTTTGCTTGGGCGAGAGCCAATAGGCGTCGTAGCGGATACCCGGCGTAACGGTCAGCGCGCCGTAGCGGATTTCGTCCTGAAGGAATGCGCCGAAGAGGGTGTAGTTGGTGTCCGGGAAGGCCTTGTTCGGGAACGATTCACCCATGCCCGGCACGGTGCCGTTGCGGTAGCTGGTGATGTAGGCCAGGCTCGCATCGGTGCCGTACACCAGCTTGTGCGCGAGCGGACCCGTCACAAAGTTGCTCTCGGCTTGCAGCGAGCCGCCTACGGTGCGCTCCTTGTACGTGTTGTCGCGCGTACGGTCGCCTGCCGTGCGTTTTTCGTACGAGTACTGGCTGTTCTTCGCGTCCTGGAAGTACGCCAGCGCGTGTGCGTTCTGGATGTATGCCTGCGAGGCGTCGTTGAAGTCGTAATCGAGGCTGACGCGGTTGCGCTCCAGACGGTCGCTCGTGTGCAGGCCGAGCGTCGTGGGCGGATTGACGGCGGACAGCACGTCCGAATCCGTGCGACGGCGCACGTTCTCGGCCGTGAGCTTGAACGTCGAGAAGGGCGTGGCCTTGAAAACGAGCTTGCCGAGGACGGAGTCGCCGTTGGTGTCCTGCGGGTTCGCCGTCGTGCGCGCCGTGCTCGCGGAATTGTTCGAGCCCTTGCCGTCGAGTTCGTGACCCTTGTTGCCGTCCACGATCAACATGCCTTGCCACTGCTCGCCACCCCACGCGGCCTGCGCGGTCGTGCCGAAGCTGCGGTCCATCGAGTTGTAATACGGACGCAGCGAGAAGTAGGTGGACTTGCCGAACACGTCGAGCAGGTCCTGCGGATCTTTGGTGAGGAAGTTGACGACGCCGGTCAGGCCGTCGCTGCCATACAGCGACGATGCCGGGCCGCGCAGAATTTCGATGCGGCGCAGCAGGTCCATGCCCATGTAGTCGCCACGACCGGCTTCGAGCGGGCCGAACGAGTACGAGGAAGGCATGCGGATGCCGTCTTCGAACAGCGCAACGCGATTGCCTTCGAGGCCGCGGATGTTGATGCTGGAATTACCGTCGCGACCACCACTCGCAGCAGCAGAGGCCGGACGGTACGGTGCACGACGCACGGTCACACCGGGCTCGTAGCGCAGCGCTTCCTTGATGTCCTGCGCCTGCTGCTCCTCGATGTCCTGATCGGTGATGACCGAGATCGAGGCTGGCGTACGTTCGCTGGCTGTCGGTGTGCGCGTTGCCGTCACGTTCACCTCTCGCAGATTGGCTTCGGCGAGCTGGATCGGTGCGTTGGGCGATGCCTGCGCGAGTTGCATCGTCTGGGCGGACTGGACGGGTTTGGCGGGCTGCGCCGACCCGTCGGCCGGGGCCTGTTGCGCGAAAGCGGCAGGCAGCCAGAACGCGGCAAGCACCGCGCCTGCGAGCGGATGCAGACGCCGGCGTGACTCGGACGCCGGTTGGCGTCGCGAGGCTTCGGTTCTTGCGCCATGCATGGCGCTGGTTGAACCGTTGACGCCGTGTTCCCGGCGCATGGACATGACAAAGGCGCGGCCCCCGCCGCTCGACGACTGCTTCACTGCTGGCTCCCAGTGCAAAAAACCCCGTTGCTGGCTGGCGAGCGCTCGTGGCAATCGGCGTGTGAGCGGCGTCTCTCGACGCTTCACTACACGCTGGCAGGCGCGGCTGGCGAAAAAATCTCACGCCACCCGGCCGCAATGTTCGGCCTTGAGACGAAGAGCTTGGATAAAGACTTAAATGAGAATCATTTGCATTTTTAGCGAAGATCCTCCGGTCCGTCAAGAGGGGATGTTGCGCAATGTCAACGCATGGGAAGTTGCGGAAAGCCTGCGGAAATCACGGAAGTCAGATGGGCAAACTCGTATCGAACTTGATTTCACGCAGTACAACGCTGGTTTTAACGTTAGAAACCGCAGGAAGGCGGAAGATGTGCTCGTGCAAGAAGGCGTCGTACGCCTTGATGTCAGGCGCCACGATCTTGAGGATGTAATCCGCCTCGCCGGTGGTGCTGTAGCACTCGGTGACTTCGGGGCAGGTGCGGATCTCGCGTTCGAACTGCTCCGTACCGCCTTCCGTGTGACGCGTGAGTTGCACGTGGGCGAGGGCGCACACATGCAGGCCGAGCTTTTCCCGGTCGAGCAGCACCGTGTAGCGTTGGATCACGCCACTTTGCTCCATGTCCTTGATGCGTCGCCAGCAAGGCGTGGCCGACAAGCCGACGTTTTCAGACAATTCCTGCGCCGAACGGCGCGAGTCGATCTGCAGCAGACGCAGGATCTGCCGCGCAAAGTTGTCGAGTAATTCCATTTCTCTAAATCGCCTTTCGCGAAATGAACGTTTCTTATTGTGCGCCGAAAGGAGTGAAATAGTAAAAATCTTTCTCGGGCCTCCCCATACACTGCTTCCATAACCGACACGTTCACGCGCTATGCGCAAAGCTGTCGGGACGAACAGAACAAATGCCCCCGAAGCACCGCTGGCGAGTCGATACACCGATGACGTTGCCAGCCGGACGCGGGGATCAGGAGATACCCGATGAATGCCCCCATGCGCGCCGCCCTCGCGACGCCCACGGCCAACCCCCTGGCCCATCCCGATTACCAGCTCTCCGACGCGCTCACCGCGCGTAGCGGTCAGATTTTCCTGACCGGTACGCAGGCGCTGGTGCGCATCCTGCTGATGCAACACCAGTTGGACGCCGCACGCGGCCTGAACACGGCGGGCTTCATCAGTGGCTATCGCGGCTCGCCGCTGGGCGGCGTGGACCAACAGTTGTGGAAGGCGAAGAAGCTGCTCGACGCGGCGAGCGTCAAGTTCCTGCCTGCGATCAACGAGGAACTGGGCGGCACGGCCGTGATGGGCACGCAGCGCGTGGAAGCGGACCCCGAGCGCACCGTCGAAGGCGTGTTCGGCATGTGGTACGGCAAGGGCCCCGGCGTAGACCGCGCGGGCGATGCGCTCAAGCACGGCAACGCATACGGCGCTTCGCGTCATGGCGGCGTGCTCGTGGTGGCGGGCGACGATCACGGATGCGTGTCGTCGTCGATGCCGCACCAGAGCGACTTCACGATGATGTCGTGGAGCATGCCGGTGCTCAATCCGGCCGATATCGGCGAACTCGTCGAGTTCGGTCTGTACGGTTACGCGCTGTCGCGTTTCTCCGGCGCGTGGGCGGGCCTCAAGGCCATCTCCGAGACGGTCGAGTCGCGTGGCACCGTCGATCTCGACAAGATCCGCACTGACTGGGCCGAGCCGCTCGACTACGTGGCACCGGCGGGCGGTCTGCACAATCGCTGGCCCGATCTGCCGAGTCTGGCGCTCGAAGCGCGTCTGGCGGACAAGCTCGACGCCGTGCGTGCCTTCTCGCGCGTGAACAGCATCGACAAGTGGATTGCCCCGGCACCCGACGCCGACATCGGCATCGTGACGTGCGGCAAGGCGCATCTGGACCTGATGGAGACGCTGCGCCGTCTGGACATCACCGTCGACGACCTCGCGGCGGCGGGTGTGCGCATTTACAAGGTGGGGTTGTCGTTCCCGCTGGATATGTCGCGTCTGGACACCTTCGTCGCCGGGCTGAAGGAAATCCTCGTCATCGAGGAGAAGGGCCCGGTCGTCGAGCAGCAGATCAAGCAGTACCTGTATAACCGCACCACGGGCACGCGTCCCGTCGTGCTTGGCAAGACCGACGCCGAAGGCCGTACGCTGCTCTCCGCGCTGGGCGAGCTGCGTCCGTCGCGCGTGCTGCCGGTGTTTGCCGACTGGCTGGCGAAGCATCGTCCGACGCTGGACCGTCGTGAGCGCGTGGTCGATCTCGTGGCGCACGACATCCTGTCGAATGCGGCCGACGGCGTGCGCCGCGTGCCGTACTTCTGTTCGGGCTGCCCGCACAACACGTCGACGAAGGTGCCCGAGGGGTCCATCGCGCAGGCGGGCATCGGCTGCCACTTCATGGCGTCGTGGATGGATCGCGATACGACCGGGCTGATCCAGATGGGCGGCGAGGGCGTGGACTGGGCAGCGCATTCGCACTTCACTAAGCGTGCGCACGTCTTCCAGAATCTGGGCGACGGCACGTACTTCCACTCGGGGCTGCTGGCGATTCGTCAGGCGGTCGCGTCCAAGGCGAACATCACCTACAAGATCCTCTACAACGATGCGGTGGCGATGACGGGTGGACAGCCGGTCGACGGCTCGATTTCCGTGCCGCAGATTGCGCGTCAGGTGGAGGCCGAAGGCATCGCCAAACTGGTCGTGGTGAGCGACGAGCCGGAGAAGTACATCGGCCACGAAGGGCAATTCCCGAAGGGCACGACGTTCCATCACCGCAGCGAACTCGACGCCGTGCAGCGCGAACTGCGTGAGATTCCCGGCGCGACCGTGCTGATCTACGACCAGACGTGTGCCGCCGAGAAGCGTCGCCGTCGCAAGAAAAACGAATTCCCGAATCCGGATCGCCGTCTGTTCATCAACGAAGCCGTTTGCGAAGGTTGCGGCGATTGCGGCGTGGCGTCGAACTGCCTGTCGGTCGAACCGGTGGAAACGGCGATGGGACGCAAGCGTCGCATCGATCAGTCGTCGTGTAACAAGGACTTCTCCTGCGTAAACGGCTTCTGCCCGAGCTTCGTGTCGGTCAAGGGCGCGCAGTTGAAGAAGGCGCTGGCCGCAGCATTCGATCAGGCCGCTTTCGAGGGACGCCTGAACGCGCTGCCGCAGCCGGTGGCGCTCGCAGGCGATGCACCGTTCGACATCATGGTCACGGGCGTGGGTGGCACGGGCGTGGTAACGATCGGTGCGCTGATCACGATGGCCGCGCACCTGGAAGGCAAGAGCGCGTCGGTGCTCGACTTCATGGGCTTTGCGCAGAAGGGCGGAGCGGTGCTGTCGTTCGTGCGATTCGCGAACACGCCGCAAGCGCTCAATCAGGTGCGTATCGACACGCAGCAGGCCGACGTGCTGCTCGCATGCGACATGGTGGTGGGCGCGAGTGCCGACGCATTGCAGACGGTGCGCCGCGACCGCACGCGTGTGGTCGTCAACACGCATGCCATTCCGAACGCGACCTTCGTGCAGAACCCGGATGCGAATCTGCATGCGGGGGCGCTGCTGGAGAAGATGCGTCACGCGGCGGGCAACGACAAGCTCGACGCTTGCGACGCGCAAGCACTCGCACAGCGCTTCCTCGGCGACACGATGGGCTCGAACATCATCATGCTCGGCTATGCGTGGCAACTGGGTCTGGTGCCGGTCTCGCTGCACGCGCTGCAACGCGCCATCGAACTGAATAACGTGGCGGTGCCGATGAACCATCTGGCGCTGGCGATCGGTCGTCTTGCCGCAGGCGATCCTGCTGCGCTGACGGAAACGACCGCCAAGGCGACGCACGCACCGATGCATGCCCCGGTCGCCGACGACATGACGCTCGACGCGCTCGTCGCACATCGTGTGGACTTGCTGACGCAGTACCAGAGCGCGGCATACGCTTCGCAATTCACGGCGTTCGTGAAGCAGGTGGTCGATGCGGAAACGCGTGTGGCCGGTGCGCCGGGACGTCTCTCGCGTGCCGTGGCCCAGCAGCTCTCGCGTCTGATGGCGTACAAGGACGAGTACGAAGTGGCGCGTCTGTACGCCGCTACGACGTTCACCGATGCGTTGGGTGAGACGTTCGAAGGCAAGCCGGGCAGCGACTTCCGTCTGGAATTCCACATGGCGCCGCCGCTCATCGCCCGTGGCAAGGACGGCGGTGTGCCGAAGAAGGTGACGATCGGACCGTGGTTGTGGCCGGTGCTGCGCGGTATGGCGAAGCTGCGCGGTTTGCGCGGCGGTGCACTCGACGTCTTCGGTTACACGCTGGAGCGTCGCATGGAGCGTCAGCTGATCGCCGACTACCGCACGACGATGGAGCGCGTGCTGGCCGGTCTCTCGACCGACACGCTGGCCGACGCGATTGCGCTGGCCGAAGCCCCGGCGAAGATTCGTGGCTACGGGCACGTGAAGCTGGCGAACCTGGCGATGGCCAAGCGCGTCGAAGCGACGATTGCGGGGCGTCTGGGCATCACCGCTGCCACCGGCGACGCCGTCGAGCAGGCCCTCGCCCACGCTCGCAGCAGTGGGAAGTCGCTCAAGGGCATTCCGGTGGTGACGTCGCGCTAAGCGTTCAGTCGGGCGATTGCACCGTACAGGATGGACCATGCGGGGGCTTCGGCCCCCGTTTTTCATGGCGCGGACAGCGTTGGTGTGACCGCACCGTCAACGTGCTGGGGGAGGGGTTTCTGTACCGTCATCGGGCCGACGCGCTACCATTCGGAAACGACGCTTGATTACGGAGAGGAAAATGAGTGTTTCGAAGGCGCCTGCGGATCGCAAGGTGATCCTCACGGGTGACCGTCCGACGGGCCCGCTGCATCTGGGCCACTACGTCGGTAGTCTCAAGAACCGTGTTGCATATCAGCACGAGTACAAGCAATTCATTCTGGTCGCCGACGCTCAGGCGCTGACCGACAACACCGACGACGAAGGCAAGGGCCGCGACAAGGTCCATCGCAACGTCTCCGAGGTCGCGCTCGACTATCTGGCCGTCGGCATCGACCCGGACGTCACGACCATCTGCGTGCAGACCTGGCTGCCAGAACTGACCGAACTCACGTTCTATTACCTGAATCTGGTCACGGTGGCGCGTCTGGAACGCAACCCGACCGTGAAGCAGGAAATCTCCCTGCGCAACTTCGAGCGCGACATTCCGGCGGGCTTTCTCACGTATCCCGTGAGCCAGGCGGCGGACATCACCGCGTTTCGCGCGACGCTCGTCCCCGTGGGCGAGGACCAGTTGCCGATGATCGAGCAGACGAACGAAATCGCACGTCGCCTCAATCGCATGGCCGGTCGGGAGATCCTCACCGAGGCGAAGGCACTCGTGCCGCCGATCGGGCGTCTGCCGGGCATCGACGGCAAGGCGAAGATGAGCAAGTCGCTCGGCAACGTCATCAACATTTCCTCCTCGCCGGACGAAATCCGCGCGGCCGTGAAGAAGTGCTACACCGACCCGCTGCACCTGAAGGTCGAAGATCCGGGGCACCTGGAAGGCAACGTCGCGTTCGCCTATCTCGATGCCTTCGACGAAGACAAGGAAGGCCTGCAGGCGCTCAAGGACCACTACGTGCGCGGCGGTCTGGCCGACTCGAAGGTGAAGGCGCGTCTGGAAGAGCGTCTGCAGGAAATGCTGCGTCCGATGCGCGAGCGTCGCGAGGAATACGCGAAGAACCCCGATTACGTGTGGGACATGCTGCGCGCGGGCACCGAACGCGCCCGCGAGACGGTCTCGCAGACGCTCGACGACGTGCGCTCGGTATTCGTCACGCCGGGCTGGAAGAAGTAAGTCAGGCGTTGCGCGTCGATGCTTGACGCGTGACGGATCGGCCCTCCGAGGACTGGAAAGCACGTCAGTCCTCGGAGGGCCGTTTCTTTTTGGGGCGGTATTTCGATACGGCGTGTGCGCTTCTCACACCTGCGCTACATCGTACGCGTGAGATCGGGATCGGCAGGCATCACGTTACTTGTCTCCATCAGGATCCTGCGCGTCGGGCACAGGGCAGGGGGTGTATTCGGCGAGCCCGTACACCCATTGCCATCCGGATCTGCCGCTAACGCCGCCTGACAGCGTTTGATTTCCGCCCGAAAGGTTGCGCAGGAGGTCGGGCGCGGGCTTTGCGCATGCGACGAGGCACCTTGATTCATCAGTTGCTCAGCCCGTGCTTCGAGTCGGTTAAGTAACTGCAACGCGTTGTCCTGACTCGCACGAAGCTGCCTGACGTAAGCCATTTGCGCCTGCAATTGGCTGTTACGGTACGACAGCAATCCACGTCTGGCGATCGCGGCCGCTGTCGCCCGTGCCGTGCCTGGCAGCGAACACGAGGGGTATTGATGAGGAGGTGGGTACTGATTGGAGATTTCTGGCATGACGTTGCTTATCCAAAAGGTCATTCGGTGAGTGAAACAGACGACAGCGTCGCGATCAAAGTGACGCGTGCGCCATCACGTCGTTGAGGTTATCGAGCTTGCGCATGATGTCGATGTGCTTGCCTGCGGCAAGCTGGATTTCGGTGCCGCAGTCGCTGATCCTTCGACGCAGAATTTCCTCTTCGCGCTCGCACACAGCCTCCTGCTGTTCTCTGATTCGCAAGTTCATCGAGCCGTAGAGATTTCGCACTTTCTCAATGCACCTCGCTATATCGGCCCAGCCCTGATTGCGCGGGTAGGCGACAAGGGTGAACACGCTGTTGACGAGACTAAGACCGCTGAGAACCCCCGATGCGATCTTCAGTGCGACGCCGATGATCAGGAGTGACGGAAACATCTGCGGCAGCAATATCGTCGCGACGATGAGCGTGGCCGACAGAATGAAAAGGCCGACAAGAATTGCGATTCTCGTCTTCCATCGACGTCGTTCCGGGGGCATGGCGGCCGACGCAAGAAGGAGCGCGTTGTCGATAATCGGTCGCATCTTGTCCAGCGCGCGTCCCGCCCTTCGGGAGGCAACGGCGAGCTGTTGCGCTTTGATCAGATCCTCGTCTTTTGGCAGATCGCCGCTTGCCGCGTCGCTACCGATTTGCGGTGGTTCGAGCGAAAGGGGGGCGCTTTGCGCTTCCACGCACTGAACGGCGAGCAATGTCGACAAGATGTCTTTCACGGCGTGTTCGAGGTGATAGAAGACCGTGAACGCAGCGGTTGCATTGAGGGTGAGCCCATCGCACGCCAGCAAGGTCTTCTGTGAGCCGATCGAGCGCCACGAGCCCCACGGCGCCTGACGCGAGCGGTAGATTCGCGCGATCGCTTTTTCGAGACTTCCGATCAAAGGTTCGATCGCGACGAGACCGTCGCCGTAATGCCGCGAGGCTGCACGCACGCGCTCGACGAGATCGTTGATCGGCGCGAATTCCCTCGACAGCGGTACGTCGTCAACATCGACCTTCACCCCGTTTTCGATCTTGTTCCATGCGTTGCTAATGGCCCGTAGTCCGTCGGCAATGGACGTTCGGAGTGTCTCCAGCGAATGCACTTCACAGGCCTCCTCAAGCGACAACACGTTTTGCTGCGTGACCTTGACGATCCAGTCACCGACGACCGAAGGCGGTGCGTTGCCTCTCGCACGGGACGTCGAAAGCTGGCGCGAAAAGGGGGGCGGTGGCGGCGATGGCGGCGTCAGAACGATTGTCATGGGGGACCTTGTTCTCTACGTTTTGTGAGATGAGACTAGTCCCTCAACTTGCGTGTCGCTTTCACTTTTTGCCCTCGCGTCCGGGCTGGCGAGCGTGCGCGACGAAAGCAAAAAAACGCCGCGACGTGATGCCCGTCGCGGCGTTTTTTCGTTCTTGCAAAGCGTTGTTGCAGTTACGGTTGCTTCGCGACCTTGCCGTCCTTGAAGACCCAGCGAATACCCTCGCCCTGACCCGTCAGCACATCGATCGATTCGAGCGGATTCCCATCGACGACCAGCACGTCTGCGAGTGCACCCGGCGCGATCACACCCAGCTCACCCGCGCGATTCAGAATCTCCGCGCCGATCACCGTGGCCGAACGCAGCGTCTCGGCCGCGCCCAGCACGTCGGCGCGAATCGTCAGTTCGTCGGACTGGTACTTGTGCATGTCGCCGAGCAGGTCCGAGCCGAAGCCCATTTTCACGCCGGCATCGCGGTAGATCGCGAGCGATTCGCGCCCGGCGCGTTGCACGCTCTCCACCTTGGCGACGGATTCCGGCGGCAAGCCCAGCGATTCGCCGTCCTTGGCGAGGGCGTCGTAGGTGACGAGCGTCGGCACCACATAAGCACCTTTCTCGGCCATGAGCTTCGCCGTCTCAGCGTCGCACAGATTGCCGTGCTCGATGGTGCGCACGCCGCAACGTACGGCACGTGCGATGGCCTTCGGCGTGTATGCGTGGGCCATCACGTAAGTCTGCGCTGCTTCGGCTTCCGCCACGGCGGCGCGGATTTCGTCTTCTGAGTACTGCGTGTTGGCGATGGGATCGACGGGCGATGCCACGCCACCCGATGCCATCAGTTTGATCTGCGTCGCGCCCTTCTGGATCTCTTCACGCACGGCGAGACGAATCGGGTCGACGCCGTCGACCACGCGGCCGATGGCGCCTGCACGGAACGCACACGAGCACGGCTCAAGCACGTCGCTACGCGGGCGGAAGTCGCCGTGACCGCCGGTTTGCGACAGCGCCTTGCCCGACGGGAAAATGCGCGGGCCCGGGATCACGCCTTGCTCGATGGCCTGTTGCAGCGCCCAGTCTGCACCACCTGCATCGCGCACGGTGGTGAAGCCACGGTTGAGCATGCCCTGCATGATCGGCAGCGACTTGAGCACGGTCAGCACGTTTGGCTGGCTGGCGTTGGTGCCGAGGTTCGGATGCGAGGCGAGCACGTGTACGTGGCAGTCGATCATGCCGGGCATGACGGTCTTGCCGGTGACGTCGATCACCGCGGCGTCGGCGATGTCGAGCGGCGTGGCGCTCACTGCCGTAATGCGATTGCCGACAATGGCCACATCGTGACGTTCTAGCAGGCGGCCGGCGGCTGCGTCGAGCACGTTGCCGCCGCGAAGCAAAGTAACGGTCGTGGAGGACATGGGGGAATTCCTTGGAAAAAAGCACAAGGCGCGCCGGGTCAGGGCGCGCCTTGTTTAGGGGAAACTCAGACCTTGGCGGTCTTTGGCAGCGGCTTGACGAAGCAAGTACCGACCAGACTGATGGCCGCCGCAACGATCACGTAGATCGCCGGGGCCATGTTGCTGCCCGTGCGGGCGATCAGCCACGTGATGATCAGCGCAGCGAAGCCGCCGAAGATCGTCACCGCGAAGTTGTACGCCACCGACAGGCCGGTCGAGAGCACCTTCGCCGGGAACAGCTCGGCGAACGCGGCGAGAATCGGGCCGGTGTAGCAGGCGATCAGCAGGCCGAACACGATCTGGAACGTGAGCAGCGAGTGCAGACCCGGCGACACGTTCAGGTACGTGAACATCGGCCAGGCGAGCACCAGAATCAGCAGTGCCGAACCCGTCAGGAAAGGGCGACGGCCGAGACGGTCCGCCAGACGTCCCACGACCGGGGCGAACACGAGGATCATCGCGCCGCCGACCATGCCGGCGGTGAAGCCGTTCGACGCGGGCAGATGCAGCACGCGCTGGGCATACGTCGGCATGTAGAACAGCAGCACGTAGGTGCAGATCGTCCACAGCACGACCATGGAGAAGCTCGCGAGCGTTTCCTTGGGGTATTGCGAGAAGACGTCGCGCAGCGGCGTGTCGGACTTCTCGGCGTTCTGGAACGTCGGCGTTTCGTCGATCTTGTTACGGATGTAGAAACCGACCGGGCCGATCAGCATGCCGACGATGAACGGCACACGCCAGCCCCAGGATTCGAGCGACGCCTTGTCGAGCTCGGTCGTCACGAACGTGCCCACGGCCGCGCCGAGCAACACCGCAAAGCCGATGCTCGATTGAATCCACGCGGAGTAGTAAGCGCGTTGATTGGCCGGTGCGTATTCCGTCAGGAACGCCGTTGCGCCCCCCATTTCACCGCCAGCAGAGAAGCCTTGCAGCAAACGGGCCAGCACGATGATGAGCGGTGCGGCGAGTCCGATCTGGTCGTACGTCGGGGCCAGACCAATCATGGCCGTGCCTGCCGCCATCAACAGAATGGTGAGCGAGAGTGCTGCTTTGCGGCCCACACGATCGGAGTAGATGCCGAGCACGATGCCGCCGACCGGGCGCATGAAGAAGCCCACGCCGAAGGTGGCCACGGCCAGCAGGAACGACGAGAGGTCGTCGCCCGTGGGGAAGAACTGCTTCGCGATGATCGCCGCGAAGAAGCTATAGACGGTGAAGTCGAACCATTCAAGCCCGTTGCCGATCACCGTCGCCACGATCGCGTGACGGCGCTGGCGGGCCAGGTTGTCTTGAGGCACTGCGTAGGTCGCCTGCATCTGGGTCTCCCGGAGGATGGGTGGCGTCCGTTGCGTGTCTTGCTGTCACGTCATGCCGGTAATACGCCTGCTTTTTTGTCGGATCACGTTCGTTCGCAGGCAATGGGAATCCCATGCCGCTACCGGACGTGCGCGGATAAGACAGAAAGTAGTTCAGACAAAATGACAGGCAAAACGATAATTCCGCATGTTGCCATGCGTGCAGCGCATGGCAATTTCTGGAAACGCACGTAACCCCTATGATGGGAAACGAGTTTCCGAGTAAATCCAGTTGCGGAAAATTCGTGCTGCGGCATGCTCATGGCGCTCGGCAGGCCATACGAGGTAGTAGCCGCCACCCAGACTCGCCGATGCGTCGCACGCAGGCACGAGCAGACCGGCATCCAGGCACGGGTCGATCATGTGACGCCAGCCCATCACCAGTCCGCCGCCTTCGATGGCCATCTGCACGAGCAGCGGGTAGTAATTGGCGCTTACCATGCGCGGGAATTTCGGCGCGTTCACGCCTTGTAGCTCGAACCAGTCGGGCCACGACATCCATTTGCGCTGACCGTCTTCGATGAAGAGCAGCGTTTCGCTCACGAGATCGGCGGGTGTGAGCTGACGTCCGTCGAGATAGCTGGGGGAGCAGACGGGGAAGACTTCCTCGTCGAAGAGGCGGCGTCCGGCGAAATCGGGCGGCAGATCGTTACGCACGTAGTACACGCCGAGATCGAATTCGGACGCGGAGAGCGACGTGATGCCGTCCTTCACGATCACGCGAATCTTGACGTCGGGGTGTGCTGCGCGAAAGCGCATGAGCTGCGGTGTCATCCAGAGCACGGCCACGCCGGACGAACACGCAACCGTGAGTTCCAGATCGCCGCGTCGTTTCATGAGGTCGGCCGTCGCTTCGGCGCACTCACCGAGCAGACGCTGAATCTGCTCGGCGTAGCGTTGTCCGGCCACCGTCAGCCGCAGCGTGCGATGTTCGCGTGTGAACAGCGCGCGCCCGAGAAACTCTTCGAGCTGCGCAATCTGCCGACTCACAGCGCTTTGCGTGAGGTTGAGTTCTGCGGCGGCCCGGGTGAAATTCGCATGCCGCACGGCGGCATCGAACGCTATCAGGCAGTGCAGCGGCGGCAGGGGCGAAATCGGCATGCGCGGTGACGGTTAATGCAGGGTGCGAGTCAGGAACGGGGAAGGAAGCTTAACGCTTGCCGACCATCTGCTCCGGGCGAACCCACGCGTCGAACTGCTCGGCCGTGACGTGGCCCAGCGCGAGGGCAGCTGCCTTGAGCGTCGTGCCTTCCTTGTGTGCCTTCTTCGCGATCTGCGCGGCCTTGTCATAACCGATGTGCGGGTTGAGCGCGGTCACGAGCATGAGCGACTCTTCGAGCAGCGTGCCGATGCGTTCGCGATTCGGCTCGATCCCGATCGCGCAGTTGTCGTTGAAGCTGACCGCGCCATCGGCGAGCACGCGCACGCTTTGCAGGAAGTTGTGGATAAGCATCGGCTTGAACACGTTCAGCTCGAAGTTACCCATCGAACCGCCGATGTTGATGGCGACGTCGTTGCCCAGCACCTGGCAGCACAGCATCGTCATGGCTTCGCATTGGGTCGGGTTGACCTTGCCCGGCATGATCGAACTGCCCGGTTCATTTTCCGGAATCTGCAACTCGCCGATGCCGCAACGCGGGCCACTGGCGAGCCAGCGCACGTCGTTGGCGATCTTCATGAAGCTGGCGGCCAGCGTCTTGAGCGTGCCGTGAGCGTTGACGATGGCGTCGTTGGCGGCGAGCGCTTCGAACTTGTTCGGTGCGGTGACGAACGGCAGGCCGGTGTCGCGGGCGAGCGTGTCGGCCACTTTCTTCGCGAATTCGGGGTGTGCATTCAGGCCCGTGCCGACGGCCGTGCCGCCGAGCGCGAGTTCGGCGACGTGGGGCAGGGCGTTGTCGACGTGCTTCAGACCGTGGTCGATCTGTGCCACCCAGCCGGAGATTTCCTGACCGAGCGTGAGCGGCGTGGCGTCCTGCAAGTGCGTGCGGCCGATCTTGACGATGTCGTCGTAGGCGCGCGCCTTCGCATGCAGAGTGTCGCGCAGTTGGCCGACGCTGGGCTTGAGGTGGTTCACGAGGGCGTCGAGGGCGGCCACGCTCATGGCGGTCGGGAAGACGTCGTTCGACGACTGGCCTTTGTTCACGTCGTCGTTCGGATGCACGAGGCGCTCTTCGCCACGCACGCCACCGAGCAGTTCGCTGGCGCGGTTCGCGAGCACTTCGTTCATGTTCATGTTCGACTGCGTGCCCGACCCGGTCTGCCACACGGCGAGCGGGAATTCGTCGTCGTGCTTGCCGTCGACGACTTCGTCGGCGGCCTTGATGATCGCGTCGGCCTTCTTTGCGTCCAGCACGCCCAGATCTTTGTTGACCTCGGCCGCCGCGCGCTTCACACGAGCGAGCGCGCGCACGAGTTCACGCGGCATTTTCTCGGTGGAAATCTTGAAGTTTTGCAACGAGCGTTGGGTTTGCGCACCCCACAGACGGTCGGCAGGCACGGCAATTTCGCCGAAGGTATCGCGTTCCATTCGCACATCAGACATGATCGACTCCTCGAAGAGAGAATTAAATTCTAGAGCTTTAGAAAGGATCCGGCATGGCAGGCCATCGGGGGACGCGCCATGTCGTGGGAATGAATTGCGGGGAGGTCGGCCTTTTCGAATGTCTTGAGCGTGAAGGCCTGGGCAGGCATGGATTATGCGCCGGAATTGCGATGCGAGGGTGTCGCGAGACGCGGTGAAATGCGCCTGTTTTTCCCCCAAAGTCGGCTCAGGCCCACACAGCCGAGACCAGTTGCAGCGCAGCGGCAATGGCGGGCTCCTCGCGACGCGAGGCAAGGGTGACGAACGTGAGTTCCGTGGGCACCGACACGCTGTCGGCGATCAGCAGACCGTGCGCACGCGCCTCACGCAGCGCAATCGAGTCGCGCACCAGCGACAGACCGATGCCCGACTTCACGAGATCGAGCATCGATGGCTCCTGATCCACTTCCGCCACTTTGACGGGCGACGCCCCGGCTTCACCGAAGACCGCCGACAGCAGACGGTGGTGCGCCGATTCCGGCGGTGTCCAGATCCACGGCAGGGCGGCGAGTTCGCGCCAGCCGCGCCGGGACACACGCTCGCGCCAGCCAGCGGGTGCCAGCACCTGATAAGAGAAGGGCGTGAGGGTGATCGCGTGAAAGCGCGTCGGGTCGGGACTACCGATATAGAAGCCGACGTCCAGCTCGCTGCGCGCGAGCCGTTGCAACACGTCGCCCGACATGCTGTGACGCAGGGCCGTCTCGATCTGCGGATACGACTCCACGAGACGTTTGAGAAACGCCCCCAGACGCGTGAATTCGGGATCGAGGATGGTGCCGATGCGCAGGCGTCCGCGCACGGTGTCGCGCAGCGCACCGGCGGCCTGCTGAAGGTCGGTCAGCGCCGCGAGCATGCGCTCGGCGAGCGGCAGCAGCGCCTGACCGTCCCGCGTGAGCGCCAGCCCCTGCGCCGTGCGCGTGAAGAGGGTGAGCCGCAACGTCTCCTGCAGGGCCTTCACCTGAAGGCTCACGGCCGGCTGCGTCAGATGCAGGCGTTGGGCGGCACGCGTGAGATTGCCCTCACGGGCGATGGCGACGAAGGCGCGAAGATGAGCGAGTTCCATAGCGGGCGGACGAAAGCAGGCGGATTGCCGGAGCAATATAAGTGAATCTTATATTGCTTTTGATTTTTTCTCATTGGATTGCCGCCCGTCGCGGCAGTACGCTTGGGGCTACTCGCGGCGCTGAGCGGGGAGACGCCAGCGCCGATGCCTTGAAATCTACAGGAAACGAACATGAGCAACGCTGATATTCCGACCGTCCAGCACTTCATCGGTGGCCAACGTGTGGCCGGTGAGGGCGAGCGCTTCGCCGACGTCTTCAATCCGGCCGAGGGGGCGGTGAGCGCCCGTGTGGCGCTGGCCAGCGTGAAGGACGTGAATGCGGCGGTGGCGGCGGCGAAGGCGGCACTGCCGTCGTGGTCGGAAACGGCCCCGCTCAAGCGCGCCCGTGTGCTGTTCAAGTTCAAGGCGCTGCTCGACGAGCATCAGGACGAGCTCGCCCGCATCATCACCCGCGAACACGGCAAGGTGTTTTCCGACGCACGCGGCGAAGTCACGCGCGGCATCGAGATCGTCGAGTACGCCTGCGGCGCGCCGAATCTGCTGATGGGCAAGCACAGTGACAACATCGGTGGTGGCATCGACAACTGGCATCTGCGTCAGCCGGTCGGCGTCTGCGCGGGGATCACGCCGTTCAACTTCCCGGTGATGGTGCCGATGTGGATGTTCCCGATCGCACTCGCCTGCGGCAATACTTTCGTGCTCAAGCCATCCGAGCGCGATCCGTCGGCCAGTCTGCTGATCGCCGACCTGCTGCGCGAAGCCGGGCTGCCGGATGGCGTGTTCAACGTGGTGCAGGGCGACAAGGTCGCCGTGGATGCGCTGCTCGATCACCCGGACGTCGAAGCGCTGTCGTTCGTCGGCTCGACGCCGATTGCCGAGTACATCTATACGGAAGGCACGCGACGCGGCAAGCGCGTGCAGGCGCTGGGCGGTGCGAAGAATCATCTGGTGGTGATGCCCGACGCGGATCTCGATCAGGCCGTCGACGCGCTGATCGGCGCGGCCTACGGCTCGGCGGGCGAGCGCTGCATGGCGATCTCGGTGGCGGTCGCGGTGGGGCAGGTGGCGGATCGTCTGGTCGACGCGCTGGTCCCGCGCGTGAAGGCGCTGCGTGTCGGGCCGGGCGTGGACGACACGTCGGAGATGGGGCCGGTCGTGACCGCCGCCCACAAGGCGAAGATCGAGGGCTATATTGCGCAAGGGGTGAGTGCCGGGGCGACGCTGCTCGTCGACGGTCGCGGCCTGCAAGTCCCGGGGCATGAGCAGGGGTTCTTCCTCGGCGGCACGTTGTTCGATCACGTGACGACCGAGATGACGATCTATCGCGACGAAATCTTCGGGCCGGTGCTGGCCGTCGTGCGCGTGCCCGATCTGGCGTCGGCCATCGAGCTGATCAACGCCCACGAGTTCGGCAACGGCGTATCGTGTTTCACGAGCGACGGCGGCGTGGCGCGCGCGTTCTCGCGTCAGGTGAAGATCGGCATGGTCGGCATCAACGTGCCGATTCCGGTGCCGATGGCCTGGCAGTCGTTCGGCGGATGGAAGCGTTCGCTGTTCGGCGATCATCACGCTTATGGCGAAGAGGGCATTCGCTTCTACACGCGCTTCAAGAGCGTGATGCAGCGCTGGCCGGACAGCATCGGCAAGGGGGCGGAATTCACGATGCCAGTGGCGAAGTAAATCGCGACGCGGCAAGCAACTCAATGACAAAAATGAACCCGGTGAGGGTGGCGACAGTCCACCCCACTCGGGTGCCGCACCAGCGTCGGCATCGCACTATGGCGAGTGCCGCGCCAACGACGGAGACATGCGGGAATGAGCAAGCAGACGGACAAGCAGAGCGACAAGCAGGAGCGCTTCGATTACATCATCGTCGGGGCCGGGTCGGCGGGCTGTGTGCTGGCGAACCGTCTCACGCAAGACCCGGACGTCTCCGTGCTGCTGCTCGAAGCTGGCGGCAAGGACGACTATCACTGGATTCACATCCCCGTCGGTTATCTCTATTGCATCGGCAACCCGCGAACGGACTGGCTGTACCGCACGCAAGAGGAAGCCGGGCTTAACGGTCGTTCGCTCGCGTATCCGCGCGGGCGGGTGCTGGGCGGCAGTTCGTCGATCAACGGCATGATCTACATGCGCGGTCAGCGCGAGGATTACGACGTGTGGGCTGACGCGACCGGCGACGACGGCTGGCGCTGGGATAACGTACTGCCGCTGTTCAAGCGCAGCGAAGATCACTACAACGGAAGCTCCGAGTTTCACGGCAGCGGCGGCGAATGGCGCGTCGAGAAGCAGCGGTTGTCGTGGCGCGTGCTCGACTCGTTCGCCGACGCTGCGGAGCAGATCGGCATCCCCAAGACCGACGACTTCAATCGCGGCGACAACTTCGGCATCGGTTACTTCGAAGTGAATCAGCGGCGCGGTGTGCGCTGGAGTGCGGCGAAGGGATTTTTACGACCGGCGTCGCAACGCCCGAATCTGACGGTGATCACCGGTGCGAGTGTGAGTCGCCTGACCTTCGACGGCACGCGTTGCACGGGGGTCGCGTATCGCGGCGGCAACGAGGACTTCGTGGCGCTGGCGAACGTCGAGACGATTCTCGCAGCGGGCGCAGTGAATTCGCCGCATCTGCTCGAAGTGTCCGGCATTGGCGACGGCGAACGGTTGCGCAATCTCGGCATCGATGTCGTGTCCCATGTGCCCGCCGTCGGCGAAAATTTGCAGGACCATCTGCAATTGCGCACGGTGTACAAACTGCGCGGTGCGAAGACGCTCAATCTCACCGCGAACAGTCTGCTCGGCAAACTCTCGATCGGCATGCAATACGCGTTCACGCAGCGTGGGCCGATGAGCATGGCGCCGTCGCAACTGGGGGCGTTTGCGCGCAGTCGCGAAGACGTGACGCGTCCCGATCTGGAGTATCACGTACAGCCGCTGTCGCTGGAGAAGTTCGGCGAGCCGCTGCACAAGTTCAACGCGTTCACGGCGTCTGTGTGCAATCTGCGACCGACGTCGCGCGGTCATGTGCATCTCACGTCGCCCGATGCTCGCGTCGCACCGAATATCGCGCCACACTATCTCTCGACGGAAGCCGACCTGCGCGTGGCGGCCGACGCCATCAAGCTCACGCGCCGCATCGTGGGCGCACCGGCGTTCGCCCGTTACGAGCCGCGCGAGTATCTGCCGGGACCGTCGTATCAGAGCGACGACGACCTGAAGCGCGCCGCAGGCGACATCGGCACGACGATCTTTCATCCGGTCGGCACGTGTCGTATGGGGCGCGAGGATGACCCCGATGCAGTCGTCGATCCGCAGTTGCGCGTGCGCGGCGTACAGGGGTTGCGTGTGGTCGATGCGTCCGTCATGCCGACCATCACGTCGGGCAACACCAACTCGCCGACGATCATGATCGCGGAGCGCGCCAGCGACATGATTCGCGCTGCGCGTAAGGTTGGCGTCAGGTAACGACCTCTTTCCCGGTTTTCTAAAACTTACGTAGTAATACCTAATGTCGCGCAATATCGATGAGTGCCCGGCGCGGTATCTCATCGATATTCGCTATCGCCTGCACATTTGCATGTGCCGCAAAAGCCTTGTCGCATAAGGGCGGTGCATCGTCGCGCGCTATGTGACCGAACGTTCTGCAACGCGTGTGAGCATGCGCGTTTCGAGGGGTGCGAAGCTAAGTGCAAATCCCAATGATCGCGTTGCAGCAAACCACACACAATAACGATTCCCTATGAGTGATCGAACCAAGAATTCGGCGCTTCCTTTGGGACGCGGGGCACTTTGCCGGCGACGCCAACCATAGCGTCACCCGCCTGCCTTGCGGTTGTCACAGACGATGGTGTCTGAAGCGCACACGACGCTTCGCACCGCCAACCAGGAATGTGGCAGGAGACATGGCGAACAACGATTACATTCTCGAAACCCGCGGGCTCACCAAAGAGTTCCGTGGCTTCACCGCCGTGAACGGGGTCGACCTGCGCGTTGCGCGCGGCACCATTCATGCGCTGATCGGGCCGAACGGTGCGGGCAAGACCACCTGCTTTAACCTGCTCACGAAATTCCTCGTGCCCAGTGCAGGCTCCATCACCTTCAACGGCGAAGACATCACCCGTGAAGCGCCTGCGCAAATCGCGCGACGCGGCATCATCCGCTCGTTCCAGATCTCCGCTGTGTTCCCGCACCTCACCGTGCTCGAGAACGTGCGCATCGGTCTGCAACGCAATCTCGGCACGGCGTTTCACTTCTGGAGCAGCAGTCGCACGCTGCGCCAGCTCGACGAGCGCGCCATGGAGTTGCTTGCGGAAGTCGGCCTCACCGAATTCGCCCATACGCTCACCGTGGAGTTGCCGTACGGCCGCAAACGCGCGCTCGAAATCGCCACCACACTTGCTATGGAACCCGAACTAATGTTACTCGACGAACCCACGCAAGGTATGGGTCACGAGGACGTCGATCGTGTCACGGCACTCATCAAGAAGGTGTCGGCGGGACGCACGATTCTGATGGTCGAGCACAACATGAACGTGATTGCGGGCATCTCCGACACCATCACCGTGCTTCAGCGCGGCGAGGTGCTTGCCGAAGGGCCGTATCACGAAGTCTCGAAGAATCCGCAGGTGATGGAAGCCTACATGGGCACGGCGGACGGCGAAATGCAGGGAGCCCACGGGTGAGGACGGCTATGTACGGTAACGGCGGCAACAACCAGGGTGGCAAGAACGGCGGCAACGTGCCCGCACTGGAAGTCGAAGGGCTTCAGGCGTGGTACGGCGAGTCGCACATCCTGCACGGCGTGGACCTCACGGTCGGGCGTGGCGAAGTCGTCACGCTGCTTGGCCGCAACGGTGCCGGGCGCACGACGACGCTGCGCGCGATCATGGGCCTGACCGGTCAGCGTCAGGGGTCGATTCGCATTGCGGGTGAAGAGACGATTCATCTGCCGACGTATAAGGTTGCGCATCACGGCGTGGGGTATTGCCCCGAAGAGCGCGGCATTTTCGCGAGCTTGTCGTGCGAGGAAAACCTGCTGCTGCCGCCCTATATCGGCATGAGCGGCAATCGTCGCGAAGACGGCGGGCGTGGTATGTCGCTCGACGAGATCTACGACATGTTCCCGAACCTGAAAGAGCGCCGTCACAGTCAGGGCACGCGCCTGTCGGGTGGCGAGCAACAGATGCTCGCGGTGGCGCGCATTCTGCGCACGGGCGCGAATCTGTTGTTGCTCGACGAGATTTCCGAAGGCCTCGCGCCGGTGATCGTGCAGACGCTTGCGCGCATGATCACCACGCTCAAAGCGCGTGGCTACACCATCGTGATGGTGGAACAGAATTTCCGTTTTGCGGCTCCTCTGGCCGATCGCTTCTATGTCATGGAGCACGGCAAGATCGTGGAGCGCTTCGGCGCTCCGGAGCTGGAGACGAAGATGCCGGTGCTGCACGAGTTGTTGGGCGTATGAGGTGAGCTACCCGGCGTGCACGCGTGCCGGGCGATGGACCCAGGCGATCAAATCCACGAAGGAGACGAAGATGACGATGCGGATGAAGGCGTTGGCCGTTGCGGCTGCGTTTGGTTTTGCGGCAATGGCCTCGCAGGCCCACGCCGATGGCAACACGGTGAAGATCGGTTTCATTACCGATATGTCGGGTCTTTACACCGACATCGACGGACAGGGCGGCGCAGAAGCCATCAAGATGGCCATCGCCGACTTCGGCGGCAAGGTCCTCGGCAAGCCGGTCGAACTGGTCACGGCCGATCACCAGAACAAGGCGGACGTCGCAGCGTCGAAGGCGCGCGAATGGTTCGACCGTGGCGGTGTCGACATGCTCATCGGCGGTACCAATTCCGGCACCGGCCTGGCGATGAACAAGGTTTCCGCCGAGAAGAAGAAGGTCTACATCAACGTGGGCGCAGGCTCCGATGCACTGACCAACGACCAGTGCCAGCCGTACGGCGTGCACTACGCGTACGACACCGTTGCGCTCGCACGCGGCACGGGCTCGGCTGTGGTGAAAGCAGGCGGCAAGTCGTGGTTCTTCCTGACCGCCGACTATGCGTTCGGCCATGCGCTGGAGAAATCCACGTCCGACGTGGTCAAGGCCAACGGCGGCACGGTGGTGGGGCAGGTGCGTCACCCGCTGTCCGCTTCGGACTTCTCGTCGTACCTGCTGCAAGCGCAGTCGTCCAAGGCGCAGGTGCTGGGTCTGGCGAACGCTGGCGGCGACACGATCAACGCGATCAAGGCGGCGAAGGAATTCGGTATCAAGGGCAAGATGCAGATCGCCGGTCTGCTCGTGTTCATCAACGATATTCACTCGCTCGGTCTGGATAACACCGAGGGCATGTACCTGACCGATAGCTGGTACTGGGACAAGGACGACAAGTCGCGTGAATTCGCCAAGCGCTACTTCGGCAAGATGAAGAAGATGCCGTCGAGCCTGCAAGCCGGCGACTACTCGGCCACGATGACGTACCTCAAGGCTGTGCAGGCCGCCGGTACGACGGATGCCGACAAGGTCATGGAGCAGTTGCACAAGATCAAGATCGACGACATGTTCAGCAAGGGCTACATCCGTAAGGACGGCACGATGGTCCACGACATGTATCTGATGCAAGTGAAGTCGAAGAAGGAATCGAAGGAGCCGTGGGACTACTACAAGGTCGTCGCCACGATCCCGGGCGAGAAGGCCTTCACCACCGAAGCCGAATCGACCTGCAAGCTTAAGTAAGCGCAGCACTTCGTTAGCGGTTTTTGCGTGAGTCGGCGGCGCCGCAGCAGGGCGCCGCAAACAAGCGATGCACGGATAGCGACGGGACGCGTGTCCCGTCGCGACCTTTCTCCAAGGTTTCTCCCAGAGAATCGATTTCGATGGACTTTCTAGGCATCCCCCTGCCGGCGCTGTTGAGCCAACTGCTGCTGGGACTGGTGAACGGCTCGTTCTACGCCATGCTGAGTCTCGGCCTGGCGGTGATTTTCGGTCTGCTCAATGTGATCAACTTCGCGCACGGCGCGTTGTTCATGTTGGGCGCCATGCTCGCCTGGATGGGCGGCAATTATCTCGGCCTCAATTACTGGGTCATGCTGATTCTCGCCCCCGTCGTGGTGGGCATCATCGGCATCGTGATCGAGCGCACCATGCTGCGCTGGATCTACAAGCTCGATCATCTTTACGGGCTGCTGCTGACGTTCGGCATCACGCTCGTGCTCGAAGGCGTGTTCCGCTCGATCTACGGGGTGTCCGGTCAGCCGTTCGACGCGCCCGACGCGCTGTCCGGTGCGACCAACCTCGGCTTCATGTTCATGCCGAACTATCGCGCGTGGGTGGTCGTGGCATCGCTCATCGTCTGCTTCGCGACGTGGTTCATCATCGAGAAGACGAAGATCGGCGCGTATCTGCGCGCCGGTACGGAGAACCCGAAGCTCGTGGAGGCGTTCGGCGTGAACGTGCCGCTCATGATCACGCTGACGTACGGCTTCGGCGTGGCGCTGGCGGCGTTCGCAGGTGTGCTCGCCGCGCCCGTGATTCAGATCTCGCCGCTCATGGGGCAGTCGATGATCATCACCGTGTTCGCGGTGGTCGTGATCGGCGGCATGGGCTCCATCATGGGCTCGATCGTCACCGGGCTGATGCTCGGTGTGATCGAAGGCTTCACCAAGGTGTTCTACCCGGAAGCGTCGGCGACCGTGGTGTTCTTCATCATGGTGATCGTGTTGCTGCTGCGCCCTGCCGGGCTGTTCGGCAAACAAAAGTAAGGGACGAAACCATGCAACAACAGATGCAACAACGCGTGCTGTATTCCCTGCTGCTGTTGGCGCTGATCGTCGCGCCGTTTGTCGGCGCGTATCCGGTCTTCGTCATGAAGGTGCTGTGCTTCGCACTGTTCGCCGCTGCCTTCAACCTGCTGCTCGGCTTCACGGGCCTGCTGTCGTTCGGTCACGCGGCGTTTTTCGGTAGCGCCGGTTATGTGACGGGCTATGCGATCCGTAATCTCGGCTTTACGCCGGAGGTCGGCATTCTCGCGGGCGTGATTGCGGGGGCGGTGCTGGGACTGGTGATCGGCTTGCTCGCGATCCGGCGTCAGGGCATCTACTTCGCCATGATCACGCTGGCGCTCGCGCAGATGCTCTACTTCTTCTGCCTTCAGGCGCCGTTCACCGGTGGGGAAGACGGTCTGCAAGGCGTGCCGCGCGGTTCGCTCTTCGGTCTGCTGCCCCTCGACTCGGATCTCACGCTGTACTACGTGGTGCTAGCGATCTGCGCGCTGGGTTTCCTGCTGATCATGCGTATCGTGCACTCGCCGTTCGGTCAGGTGCTCAAGGCGATCAAAGAGAACGAGCCGCGTGCGATCTCGCTGGGGTACGACGTCGACCGCTTCAAGCTGCTGGCGTTTGTGCTGTCGGCCACACTCGCTGCGCTCGCCGGTTCGACCAAGACGGTGGTGCTGGGCTTCGAGACCCTCACCGACGTTCACTGGACGATGTCGGGCATGGTCATTCTGATGACGCTCGTGGGCGGTCTCGGCACGATGCTCGGGCCGGTAGTGGGTGCGGTGGTGATCATCGTGCTCGAGAACAAGCTGGGCGATATCGGCAACTGGCTCGCGACGGCAACCGGCGTGACGTGGTTCCAGACGCTCGGCGAATCCGTGACCATCGTGATCGGTGCGATCTTCATCATCTGCGTGCTGGCGTTCCGACGTGGTCTCGTGGGTGAGTTCATTGCGCGCAGCCGGTTCTTCCGGTCGATGTCGCAGGCGTCGTAAGGGTGTGAATTGGGCGATTCGTGGAAGCCGGAATGTCGACGTATGCACCTGTGTGGCGCGTCCGCTCGTCACTCTGGCGCACGAATGTCAGAAAAAACCTAATTCGTAGGGGTAAATGCTGACTTGTGGTGCATTGGGTGCTCCTTTATTCTCTCTCTCAGTTCGCGTCACAGCAGGATATAGGGGCGAGGAACGAGGAGACAACAAGCGCGATAACGCGCACCGCCAAAAAAGAAAGCGCTGTCGGAGAAGACTCCGACAGCGCTTTTTATATTGTGCTTCACCTTCCGCATGGCGTCGCATCGCGCTGTGCCAGGCCTTCGTCAGGCATGCCATATTCAGCGGTCATGACGCCTCCTTGTGCGGCTCGTGCGCACTGCATTCCATCATTGGCCAGTTATTCCGCATTACTTCCGCAATTTCGGCCGTCTTTACGCCACATTGCGAGAATTGCATTGGTTTCTACCGCAATAAGTACGCGCAATGCGGAATAAAGACGCTATGCTCGGCGTTTTCGTCTGGCTGCCTTTCAGTTGTTCGGCGACTGAGGTGTTGTGTATGGGGAATGTATGTTGATGGGTTGGTCGCTGACCGATTTGCTGATGCTCGCTGGCGGGGCGTTTCTCGCCGGGTTGGTCGATGCCGTGGTCGGTGGCGGCGGCCTGATCTCCGTGCCGACGCTCTTCGCTGTCTTCCCCAATGCTGCGCCGCCGCTGTTGTTCGGTACCAACAAGATGGCTGGCATCTGGGGCACGGCCTCGGCGGCAGTGCGTTACTCGCGCGGCGTCGAGCTGCGCTGGGCCCTTGTGTTGCCCGCCACTGTCGCAGCGTTCGTCTTCTCATTCTGCGGTGCCTACGCCGTCACCCATGTCCCGGCCGACGTCCTGCGCAAGGTGCTGCCGTTCGTGCTGGTCGCGGTGGCGATCTACACCCTGCGCAAGAAAGATTTCGGGACAGTCCACGCCCCTGTGAAGGGCGGGGCGGGGGTGACGCTCATGGCGATCGCCGTGGGCGGTGTCATCGGCTTTTACGACGGTTTCTTCGGCCCCGGTGCGGGCAGCTTTCTGGTGTTTCTGTTTGTGCGGCTGTTCGGGCAGGACTTCGTGAATGCGTCGGCGTCCTCGAAGATCGTGAACGTCGCGACGAATCTGGCCGCGCTGCTGCTGTTCGGCATGAGCGGGCATGTACTGTGGCTGGTCGGCGCGGGCATGGCGATCATGAACGTGGTGGGCAGTCTGGTGGGCAGCCGTCTCGCGCTCAAGCACGGTGTTGGCTTCGTGCGGCGTATGTTTCTGGGCGTGCTTGCGGTGCTGATCGTGAAAACGGGCTACGACGCGTTTTTGCGCGGCTAGTGGAAAAACCGCTGTGGCAGATGCCACAGGTGGGGAAACCGCACTTTACGAAACGGCATCCGTGCCCGTAAGATGGGCGACAATTTCCCGACTGCGCGGTCGGTTAATGTCAAAAAAATGCGTCAAAAATCGAATTCGAAATTTTTGTGAGGAGACCCAAATGAAACTGAAGTTGCTGTGCATGGCATCGGCCATGATGCTCGTCGCGGGCGTGGCGAACGCTCAAGTGAAGATTGGCGTGTCGCTGTCGGCGACCGGTCCGGCCGCTTCGCTGGGCATTCCCGAGAAGAACACGATTGCTCTGATGCCCAAGACGATTGCTGGCCAGACGGTGCAGTACATCGTGCTCGACGATGCGACCGACACCACGACCGCCGTCAAGAACATGCGCAAGCTGATCAGCGAAGATCACGTCGACGCCGTGCTCGGCTCGACTGTCACGCCGAACTCGCTGGCCATGGTCGACGTCGCAGCCGAAACGCAGACCCCCGTGATTTCGATGGCCGCAGGCGCTGCCATCGTCGAGCCGGTCGACGCGAAGCGCACGTGGGCCTTCAAGACCCCGCAGAACGACATTCTGATGGCCACCGCTATCGCCAAGCACATGGCCGACAACGGTGTGAAGACCGCGGCGTTCATCGGCTTCGCGGATGCGTACGGCGAAGGCTGGTACAAGGAATTCCAGAAGGCTGCCGATCTGAACAAGATCAAGGTCGTGGCGAACGAGCGCTTTAACCGTGCCGACACGTCGGTGACCGGTCAGGCCCTCAAGGTGATGGGCGCGAACCCGGATGCCGTGCTGATCGCCGGTTCGGGCACGCCGGCAGCACTGCCGCAGCGCACGCTCAAGGAGCGCGGCTACAAGGGCAAGCTGTATCAGACGCACGGCGTGGCGAACAACGACTTCCTGCGCGTTTGCGGCAAGGACTGCGAAGGCACGTATCTGCCGGCCGGCCCGCTGCTCGTCGTCGAGCAACTGCCGAACGACAACCCGGTGAAGAAGTCGGCGGCCGCGTACAAGGCTGCTTATGAAAAGGCCTACGGCGCCGGTTCGATCTCGACCTTCGGCGGCCACGCTTGGGACGGCGGCCTGCTGCTGCAAACCACGATTCCGGTGGCACTGAAGAAGGCCAAGCCGGGCACGCCGGAGTTCCGCGCAGCCCTGCGCGAAGCGCTGGAGAACGTGAAGGACATGCCGGGCACGGCAGGCATCTTCAACATGAGCAAGAACGACCACAACGGTCTTGATCAACGCTCGCGTGTGATGGTGCAAATCGTCGACGGCAAGTGGAAATTGGCGAACTGATGCGCGCCGGGGCTGCCTATAGCATGCAGGCATGCCCCGCTGTTTCATCGGAAACATCTGCGGTAAAAGCGCCCGGTTCGACCAGCCGGGCCTGAAGAACGGGCGTTCGCGCCCGTTTTTTTTGAGCGTGGTAGTTTCGCGCATCGCAAAGAGACGGCAGGACATGCATTTGCGAGCGGCACATGAGAGGCCGCATTGTCCCAACCTGATCGCCGCAGCCGGGGGGCTGAACGGCCGATCCTTTCGAGCGTAAATCCATGACGGGTGAATTCGAACACCGCAACCTATCCCTGTTGTTGCTGCAATCGCGTGAAGCGGTGATGGGCCTGTTCCGGCCGTTACTCAATTGCTACGACATCACGGAACAACAATGGCGTGTCATACGCGCCGTCAACGATAGCGAATCCGGGGAAATGGAGATCGGGCAGGTTGCGCGCGAGTGCTGCATTCTCAGTCCGAGCCTGTCGGGCATGCTCGAACGCATGGAGGCGTCGGGTCTGATCATGCGCCGTCGCGTGGCGGCGGATCAGCGTCGCGTGATGGTGTCGCTGACGCCGTCGAGCCGGGCGCTGTGCAAGAAGCTCGGTCCGCTGGTCGAGGAGCGCTATCGCTATCTGGAAGACAAAGTGGGACGCGACACGCTCGCCGAGATCTACCGGCTGATGGACGTCGTGCGCGAAGCCCTGCCGCCGGAGGTGCTGGCCGACGCGCCGTCGTTGCCGACCAAGCCCCGCCGTCGTCGAAAAACGGGTTGAGATGTCGTCATCTCAGTAGTCACCCGGGTTTTACCAATGCATAACGGTTTATACAATTCATAATTCGCTGCGCTGCGACACGGGGATCGTGCGGGGTGCGCCGAAGTTGAAGGGGAACGGGGTGGCAGCGCGCTGCACCGTGCATCACACCGGCTGTCTCGCCAGCCGGTTCAAGAAGTACTCAAACGAAGTGAGAGGAGCATGGATCTTTCGATTGCAGCCATCCTGGCGCAGGACGGCATCACCACGGGTGCGATTTATGCCTTGCTGGCATTGGCGCTCGTGTTGGTGTTCTCCGTCACCCGCGTCATCTTCATTCCGCAGGGCGAGTTCGTGTCGTATGGCGCGCTCACGCTCGCGGCTCTCCAGACCCAGAAGTTTCCGTTGACGAGCTGGCTGCTCGTGGCGATGGGCATTTGCACGTTCATTGTGGAGACGGCAAGCGTCTTGCGTCACAGTGAGCGGCGCAAGCTGGCGGGCCGCCTGGTACCGGTATTCGCGGGTAAATATCTCGTGTTTCCGATTGCCGTGTTTTTCGTGGTCAAGGCGATCTCGCCGATGACCTTGCCGATGCTCGTCCAGATTGCGGTCACGCTGTTGCTGGTCGTGCCGATGGGGCCGATGCTCTATCGCCTGGCTTATCAGCCGCTGGCTGAGGCGAGCACGCTGTTGCTGCTGATTGTTTCGGTCGGCGTGCACTTCGCGCTCACGGGCCTGGGACTGGTGATGTTCGGCGCTGAGGGTTCGCGTACGCAGCCGTTCTCGGACGCGAGCTTCAACATTGGCTCGGTGATGGTGTCTGGGCAGAGTCTGTGGGTCGTGGGTGTGTCGGTCGTGATGATTCTGGCGCTGTACTTCTACTTCGACCGTTCGCTGTCGGGCAAGGCGTTGCGCGCGACGGCCGTGAACCGTCTGGGTGCGCGTCTGGTGGGCATCGGCACGGTGCAGGCTGGCCGACTGGCGTTCACGCTGGCGGCGGTGCTCGGTGTGCTGTGCGGCATTCTGATCGCACCGATCACGACCATCTATTACGAGTCGGGCTTCCTGATCGGCCTGAAGGGCTTTGTGGGCGCGATTATCGGCGGTCTGGTGAGTTACCCGGTCGCGGCGCTCGGCGCCATTCTCGTGGGCCTGCTGGAATCGTACTCGTCGTTCTGGGCGAGTGCGTACAAGGAGGTCATCGTCTTCACGCTGATTCTTCCGGTGCTGCTGTGGCTGTCGCTCACGAGCAAGCACGTTGAAGAAGACGAGGAATAAGCCGGGGCGGACCACAGAATGAAAAACAAATACTTCCTGATTTTCCTGGTGCTGCTGGCGGTGTTGCCGGTACTGCCAGCGCCGGTGCGTTTGCCTGAATACTGGGTGACGCTGCTTAACTACATCGGCTTGTACAGCATTGTCGCCATCGGTCTCGTGTTGCTTACGGGCGTGGCGGGCATGACCTCGTTCGGACAGGCGGCGTTCGTCGGTCTGGGCGCTTATGCGACGGCGTATCTGACCACGGCTTACGGCGCATCGCCGTGGCTCGGTCTGATCGTTGGCGTGGCGATTACGGCGGGTGCGGCGCTGATCATCGGTGCGATCACGATGCGCCTGTCGGGCCACTTCCTGCCGCTGGGCACGATCGCGTGGGGTCTGGCGCTGTATTACCTGTTCGGCAACCTGGAGTTCCTGGGCAAGTACGACGGCCTGAACGACATTCCGACGATCAACCTGTTTGGCCTGGAGCTGGCGAGCGGGCGTCAGATGTACTACCTGATCTGGATCGTGGTGGTGCTGGCGGTGGTGTCGATCAAGAACCTGCTGGATTCGCGCCCGGGCCGTGCGATTCGCGCGCTCAAGGGTGGCGGCGTGATGGCCGAGGCGATGGGCGTGAACACGGCATGGATGAAGGTTGTCGTGTTCGTCTATGCGGCGGTGCTCGCTGCGATCTCGGGCTGGCTGTACGCGCACTTGCAGCGTGCCGTGAACCCGACGCCGTTCAACCTGAACCACGGCATCGAGTATCTGTTCATGGCGGTGGTCGGTGGCGTATCCCACGTGTGGGGTGCGGTGCTGGGGGCTGCGATTCTGACGGTACTCAAGGACTACTTGCAGAACATTCTGCCGGTGCTGCTGGGCGCGAACGGCAACTTCGAAACCATCGTTTTCGGCATCTTGCTCGTGTTGTTGCTGCAATATGCGCGCGATGGCGTGTGGCCGTTCTTCGGGAAGATCTTCCCGGCGCGACGTGTCGCGAAAGCGCCTGAGCAGGCTGAGCCGTTGGGACATCGTCCCAAGCCAGCGGTGGGCGAGGTGGTGCTCAAGCTTGAGAAGGCACGCAAGGAGTTCGGCGGACTGGTTGCGGTGAACGACGTGTCGTTCGAAGTGAAGGCGGGCGAGATCGTCGGCCTGATCGGTCCGAACGGTGCGGGCAAGTCGACGACGTTCAACCTGGTGACCGGTGTGTTGCAGGCAACGCGCGGTGAGATTTCGTTCCTGGGCGAGCGCATCGACCGGTTGCCCTCGCGTGAGATCGTCAAGCGCGGTATCGGCCGGACCTTCCAGCACGTGCGTCTGATGCCGCATATGAGCGTGCTTGAGAACGTCGCTATCGGCGCGTATCTGCGCGACAAGAACGGTCTGCGTCGTCGTCCGCAGGGTGGTGTGTGGTCGAGTGTGCTGCGTCTGGATCGTCACGAAGAAGCGATGCTGCTGCATGAAGCGAAGCTGCAGATTGAGCGTGTGGGCCTTGGGGCGCACATGTATGACGAGGCGGGCAGTCTGGCGCTGGGTCAGCAACGTATTCTGGAAATCGCGCGTGCACTGGCGTGCGATCCGACGCTGCTGTTGCTCGACGAACCGGCCGCAGGCTTGCGCTACAAGGAAAAGCAGGCGCTGGGCGATCTGCTCAAGAAGCTCAAGGACGAGGGCATGAGCGTGTTGCTGGTCGAGCACGACATGGACTTCGTGATGAATCTGACCGATCACCTGGTGGTGATGGAGTTCGGCACCAAGATCGCCGAGGGGCTGCCGGAAGACGTGCAGAAGAACCCGGCGGTGCTCGAAGCGTACCTGGGAGGAGTGGAGTGATGGCCGACGCAATTCTGGAGGTCAAGGACCTCGCCGTCGCATACGGCAAAGTCGAGGCGGTGCATGGTGCGCATCTGCGCGTCGGGGCGGGGCAGATCGTCACCGTGATCGGTCCGAACGGCGCGGGCAAGTCGTCGATGCTCAACGCGATCATGGGCGCGCTGCCGCACAACGGGTCGAGCAAGGGCAGCGTGGCTTATCTTGGTCAGGAGATGTCGGCGCTGACGATCGAAGCCCGTGTGTCGCGCGGCATGTGTCTGGTGCCGGAGAAGCGTGAGCTGTTCTCGACGATGACCGTTGAGGACAATCTGCTGCTCGGCGCTTACCGTCGCAAGAAGGCGGGGGAGAAGAACTTCCTCGATCAGATGGATGTGGTCTATGAGCTGTTCCCGCGTCTGAAGGAGCGTCGTGTGCAGCAGGCGGGGACGCTGTCGGGCGGGGAGCGTCAGATGCTTGCGGTGGGCCGTGCGTTGATGGCTAAGCCGCAGTTGCTGATGCTGGACGAGCCTAGCCTGGGTCTGGCACCGCTGATCGTGAAGGAAATCTTCCACATCATCAATGACTTGCGTAAGACGGGCGTTGCCACGCTGCTGATCGAGCAGAACGCACGCGCGGCGTTGCAGGTTGCCGACTATGCCTACGTGATCGAGACGGGCGAGCTTGCCCTCGAAGGGCCGGCGCAGGAGCTGGCTACCAATCCCAAGGTGATTGAGACGTATCTGGGGCTGGCTAAGAAGGCTGCCTGACGGTCGTTGACTGTCGGTACGTAGTTCGACACAGGTTGAGAAGGCCCGCCGGTTTGGCGGGCCTTTTTCGTTTCTGGGTGCGGGCGATGGGGTGGTCGCTTTAACCGGACATGCAATCTGAACGGTCGTTCGATAGAGCTATCCGTCCCCAATTATTTGGGGCGACGCCGGGGCTTCGCGGCAAAGTATGGTAAGTCACTTATTCACAGTTGCTTGTGGATATGTGTGAGTAACTCAAATCTATGGCGCACTGCCGCAATAAGGGGTTGCGAGATTTTCTCGAAATTCTTGTGGAATTCGTTGTCGAGGTTATCCACAGAAAAGCAAATTCCTGCGGCGGATTTTTGTGTTCTTGGCTCGGATGTGGATAACGCAGGTGGATGGTCGCTGCGAAGATGGTGGCGGTGTTGGCTTTCGGGTTTGGTTGGCTGTTTTCGTTGCTGCGTTTCTTTGTTTCACGTGGAGCGAGGGGAGGCTTTTCTTAACACCACATCCCGCTATCACGGTGCCGTTCTCCCTCACTTCCGGGCAGTGGGGATCGACGGTACTCGGCTGTGCTCCACTTGAAAGTCGCTTCGCCAGAGCACCGTCGATCCCCACCTCTCAAATCTCCGAAGCTTTCGTCGCGGTTCGTGACTGTTCGGCTAAATGTGGCGAAGTGGGGTGACTCGTGGAGTTGGTTCGCTACACGTGGGATGCATGCCTTTTTGAAAACCATCGGGTGCTACCGCGGCACTGTTCTTCCTAACTTCCGGGCAGTGGGGATTGGAGGCACTCGGCTGTGCTCCACCTGAAAGTCGCTTCGCCAGAGCGCCCCCAATCCCCACCCCTCAATTGCCCGATTTCACCCCAAGTGTTCGTGCGAAATTAGTTTCACGTGAAACAGCGTTGCTTTGGATGGGGGACGCCCGTTGTCTGGTTTGAACGCCACTGGGAGGATGTCATGTGCCAGCTAACCCTCCCGGCTTGGAAGCAGGAAAGGGAAGAGGTGCGCGTTCGGCATAACGTTGGAAGATTCTCGTAGTCGGCTTCGCTGTTCGTGGGGTGGAGCCGGGTGGGGTTGCGCAAGGACCGTCGACCTCCGGGGAAAAACGTGTGCCCCCCGCGATCCGTGCGATGACGTCTCCCGACGTTTCACGTGAAACATTCCCGCAATCTTGTCCGCTGTCGGTCCCCGTGTCCGTCCCCTTGGCGGTCGCGCATTTCCTGATGGGCTGCACCTAGAAGCGTTGGGGTCGAAGTGCTGCTGCACCTCAAACGGAGGGTGGAGTCGCCCAAGGGTTGGAGATTCGGTAATTAAGGGAACCGGGGGGCTTCGATATGCGGGTGACCAATACCTTAACGTTTCACGTGAAACCAACATCGCCAATTTCACGTTCGGGCTGCCCCGGGCAATCGAGTGGTGGGGATCGGGGGCACTCTGGCGAAGCGACTTTCAAGTGGAGCACAGCCGAGTGCCTCCGAACTCCACTGCCCGGATGGTTGAGAGAACGGCACGATGGTGGCATCGGGTGGTTTTAACAGGGCGCGACGTGACATTCGAGAGACGGTGGGCCGGAATGGGAAGTCTATCGGAGCGGTGAATCGTCTTCGCAAGTCCACGAACCGGTTTCGATGTTTCACGTGAAACAGTGTCGCGAGCATCGCTCGGGTGGCTGGCCCCGGGCAATTGAATGGTGGGGATCGGGGGCACTCAGGCGAAGCGACTTTCAAGTGGAGCACAGCCGAGAGCCTCCGATCCCCACTGCCCGGATGGTTGAGAGAACGGCACGATGGTGGCATCGGGTGGTTTTAATAGGCCGTGACGTGGCATTCGAGAGAGGGTGGGCCGGAGATGGGAAGTCCATCGGAACCGTGAGCCAGTCCACGTACCGACCTCGATGTTTCACGTGAAACAGTGTCGCGAGCATCGCTCGGGTGGCTGGCCCCGGGCAATTGAATGGTGGGGATCGGGGGCGCTCAGGCGAAGCGACTTTCAAGTGGAGCACAGCCGAGTGCTTCCGATCCCCACTGCCCGGATGGTTGAGAGAACGGCACGATGGTGGCATCGGGTGGTTTTAATAGGCCGCGACGTGGCATTCGAGAGAGGGCAGGCCGGAGATGGGAAGTCGATCGGAACCGTGAGCCAGTCCACGTACCGGCCTTGATGTTTCACGTGAAACAGTGTCGCGAGCATCGCTCGGGTGGCTGGCCCCGGGCAATTGAATGGTGGGGATCGGGGGCACTCAGGCGAAGCGACTTTCAAGTGGAGCACAGCCGAGTGCTTCCGATCCCCACTGCCCGGATGGTTGAGAGAACGGCACGATGGTGACACCGGGTGGTTTTAATAGGCCGCGACGTGGCATTCGAGAGAGGGTGGGGCAAAGGTGGGACGTCCATCGGAGCGGTGAACCGTCTTCGCAAGTCCACGGGCCGACTTCGATGTTTCACGTGAAACAGTATCGCAAGCATCGCCCGGGCGACTGGCCGTGGGCAATTGAGTGGTGGGGATTCGAGGGAACTCAGGCGAAGCGACTTTCAGGTGGGGCACAGTCGAGCGCCCCCAATCTCTACTGCCCGGACGTCTGCGGGTGCGACGAAGTGCTCGTATCGAAGGGTTCTCGTCTGAACGTGGGGAGACTTTCCGATGTTTACGGCAAAAATGGATGCAAGCGCAGTTCAAGACGCCTTCTGAAACAGGATCAATACCCCCGTCCAAACATCAAAAGACCTCAGGGTTCCACGTGAAACATCCAGCAAAACCACCACTTTGCCCTAACGTTTCACGTGAAACACGAGTGCAGTTACAAATGATGCATCGCAATACCGCTATAATTCCGCAATTACCGAATCCAGAGAGTTTGCCGTCAGCGGCAATATTGCGATGCTTTATCCGACCGAGTTTGACGTGATCGTGGTGGGTGGCGGCCATGCCGGTACCGAGGCTGCGCTCGCCTCGGCCCGCATGGGCTGTAAGACACTTCTGCTCACCCACAATATCGAGACGCTCGGCCAGATGAGCTGCAATCCCTCCATCGGCGGGATCGGCAAAGGCCACCTCGTCAAGGAAGTGGATGCACTCGGCGGCGCCATGGCCGCTGCCACCGACGAGGGCGGGATTCAGTTTCGTATTCTGAATTCGTCCAAGGGACCCGCTGTCCGTGCGACCCGCGCTCAAGCCGACCGGCTTCTTTATAAGCAAGCCATCCGCCATCGCCTCGAGAATCAGCCTAATTTATGGCTCTTCCAACAAGCCGTGGAAGATCTTATTGTCGAAGGCGACCGCGTTGTCGGGGCGATCACGCAGGTCGGATTGCGCTTCCGCGCTCGCGCTGTAGTGCTCACCGCCGGGACTTTCCTCGACGGCAAGATTCACGTGGGGCTGAACAACTATGTCGGTGGCCGTGCCGGTGATCCCGCTGCCATCAGCCTTTCCGCACGTCTGAAAGAGTTGAAGTTGCCGCAAGGTCGGTTGAAGACGGGTACGCCCCCGCGTATCGACGGGCGTTCTATCGATTTCTCCGTCCTCGAAGAACAGCCGGGTGATCTGGATCCGGTGCCGGTTTTCTCGTTCCTCGGACGCCCCGACCAGCACCCGCGCCAAGTGCCGTGCTGGGTCACGCATACCAACGAACGGACGCACGACATCATCCGAGGCGGCCTCGACCGTTCGCCGATGTACACGGGCGTCATCGAAGGCGTCGGGCCGCGCTATTGCCCGTCCATCGAAGATAAGATCCATCGCTTCGCCGATAAGACGTCCCATCAGATCTATCTCGAACCGGAAGGTCTGACGACCAACGAGTATTACCCGAACGGTATCTCCACCAGCCTGCCTTTCGATGTGCAGCTGGAACTCGTCCGCTCGATGAAGGGGATGGAGAACGCCTATATTCTGCGTCCCGGCTACGCCATCGAGTACGACTACTTCGATCCGCGCGGACTGCGCAGTTCGCTGGAAACCCGCGTGATTTCGGGACTGTTCTTCGCAGGACAGATCAACGGTACGACCGGCTACGAAGAAGCCGCAGCACAGGGGCTGCTCGCCGGTATCAACGCCGCACTGCAAGTGCAGGGCCGCGAAGCCTGGTGCCCGCGTCGCGATCAGGCTTACCTCGGGGTGTTGGTCGACGACCTGATCACCCGCGGGGTGTCCGAGCCGTATCGTATGTTCACCAGCCGCGCGGAATATCGCCTGTCGCTGCGTGAAGACAACGCGGATATGCGCATGACGGAAGTAGGCCGTGAATTGGGCGTTGTCGACGATATTCGTTGGGAAGCGTTCTGCCGCAAGCGCGATGCTGTTTCACGTGAAACAGAACGTCTTAAGACGACGTGGGTGAATCCGAAGACGTTCCCGGCGGAAGACGCGGTGCCGTTGCTCGGTAAAGCCATCGACCACGAGTATTCGCTGGCCGACCTGCTCCGTCGCCCGGAAGTCGGGTACGACGCGCTGATGGCAGTGCAGGGCGGTCGTCTCGCGCCTGAGACTGCACTGTCCGATGATGCGCTGCAAGCGAATCAGATCCGCGAGCAGATTGAGATTGCGGTCAAGTATCAGGGCTACATCGACCGTCAGGCCGATGAGATCGTGCGCAAGGAAGCGAACGAGAACACGGTGCTGCCCGCCAGCATCGATTACAACGACGTTCGTGGGCTGTCGATCGAGGTGCGCCAGAAGCTGAACGCTCAACGGCCCGAAACGCTGGGGCAAGCCTCTCGTATCTCCGGTGTGACGCCCGCTGCGATCTCGCTGTTGATGATCCACCTGAAGAAAGGGCTCGGGCGCCGTCGTGCTTCAGGGGAGGTGGGGGAAGCGACTGCCGACGCCAATGTCGCCGCCGATGGCGACTCCGGCGGTCAGCACGCTGCCTGACGCGGAGACCTCATGACTGCTCCGCGTATTGCCGCACCAGGCGGCAACGAACTCGCTGCTTTGTTGGCTGACGGTATTGAACAACTCGGTCTGACGATCGGTGCCGAGCAACAGGCACGCCTGCTCGACTATCAGATGCTGCTGGCAAAGTGGAATGCTTCGCTACAAATGACGTCGATCCGCGATCCGCGACAGATGGTCGTCAAGCATTTGCTCGATTCGCTCTCGATTCTGCCGCGACTGGATCGTGAGCCGATTTCACGCGTGCTCGACGTCGGTTCGGGCGGTGGCCTGCCCGGTGTGGTGCTGGCGATCGTGCGTCCGGACTGGGAGGTGACGGTGAACGACATCGTCCATAAGAAGACTGCCTTTCTGACGCAAGCCCGCGCCACATTCAAACTGACCAATCTGACGGTCGTGACCGGCCGCGTGGAGTCGCTCGTCGTCGGCAAAGAAGTGCCCGCACCGTTCGACGCCATCGTTTCGCGCGCCTTCGCGGAATTGAACGACTTCGTTACGCTTGGCCGTAACTTGCTGGCCCCTGGCGGTAGTTTCTGGGCGATGAAGGGCGTGGCGGCCGAAAGCGAACTGGCGTTGCCTGACGGCTACGAGCTTGTCGAACGGCTGGCGCTGAACGTGCCTTTTCTCGACGCCGAGCGTCATTTGCTCCGCGTGAAGGTGACGGCATGACCCGTGTAACACGTTGGGCCGGCGCCGTGATGGTCGGATTGTCGGTGGTGGCTGCCGTGGCCTGGGCGCAATCCGGGCAGGAATCGCTCACGACGCGCGTGCGTCCCGTGCAAAAGATCGATAAGGCGCGTTATGTCGGTACCTGGTACGAAATAGCACGCTACCCGAATTTCTTCGAGCGAAAATGTGTGTCGGACGTGACCGCAGAGTACGTGGCGCGTCCGGACGGAAAGATCGAAGTCACCAACAAGTGTCGTAAGGAAGATGGCACCTGGGCGAGCGATACCGGTCTGGCACGTACCGACGGGCAGGGCACTGGCACCGCACGCTTCAAAGTGACGTTCGCGCCGGACTGGTTGCGCTGGATTCCCTGGCTTTGGGCCAACTACTGGGTTATCGTGCTCGACGGTGACTATCAGTATGCCGCTGTTGGAGAGCCTGGCCGTGAGTATCTCTGGATACTCTCGCGCTCGCCGAAGATCGACGACGACACGCTGAATCAAATGCGTGCCCAGTTGCGCAAGCAGGGCTACGACACCGACAAACTGGTGTTGACGCCGCAGAAGGCCAGCGCACCCTGAGCACCCGGGGCACGAGGTGCCGACCCCTCTCGGGCGTCGGCCGACATGCAGCAAATCCGCTGCATCAGGCAATAACTGAGCTTTGCTCAGATAATCGAATTAGCGGGATGCATCCGCGACGGGCAGCATGAAGCGTTCGCGCCCGGCCCCGCATCCCGGCACCATCTGCATCAATCGCATCAACACGGCAGCAATCGGAGGACTACATCGGCATGGCGAAAATTTTCTGCGTGGCCAATCAGAAGGGCGGCGTCGGCAAGACGACCACCACGGTGAACCTCGCTGCCGGACTGGCGTCGCACGGGCAGCGTGTCTTGTTGGTCGATCTGGACCCTCAGGGCAACGCGACGATGGGCAGCGGTATCGATAAAGCTGCGCTCGAAACGAGCATCTATGAAGTGCTGGTCGACGGCATCGACGTGAGCACGAGCTGCCAGCGTTCGGAGTCCGGCAATTACGATGTGGTGCCTGCGAACCGCGAACTGGCCGGTGCCGACGTGGAGCTCGTGTCGCTCGAAAATCGCGATACGCGTCTGAAGCAGGCGCTTGAGAAGGTCGACGACGCCTACGATTTTGTCCTCATCGATTGCCCGCCGACGCTCTCGCTGCTTACGTTGAACGGCCTGTGCGCCGCGCACGGCGTGATCATTCCGATGCAGTGCGAGTATTTCGCGCTCGAAGGGTTGTCCGATCTCGTCAACACGATCAAGCAGGTGCACGCGAATCTGAACCGCGACCTGAAGGTGATCGGCCTTTTGCGCGTAATGTTCGATCCGCGTATCACGCTTCAGCAACAAGTCTCGGAGCAGCTCAAGGAGCACTTCGGCGACAAGGTTTTCAACGCGATCATCCCGCGCAATGTGCGACTCGCCGAAGCGCCGAGTTACGGCATGCCGGGCGTCGTCTTCGATCCCGCTTCGCGCGGCGCGAAGGCGTATCTGCAATTCGGCGCGGAAATGATCGCGCGCATTCAAACTATGTAAGGCGCATTCGCGCAGGAACGCATTGTCATGGCGACCAAGACCAACGCACTGAAAAAAAAGGGCCTGGGCCGCGGCCTCGAAGCGCTGCTGGGCGCTCACGCCGATAACCACAACGGCGCGACCGAGGCGACTGCCGAAGGCGCGCCGTCGGTGATGGCGCTCGATCGCCTTCAGGCGGGCAAGTATCAACCGCGTACACGCATGGACGAAGGCGCGCTACAGGAACTCGCCGCGAGCATTCGCGCGCAAGGTCTGATGCAGCCGATTCTGGTGCGTCGTGTCGATGGTGAGAAGTACGAAATTATTGCGGGCGAGCGACGGTTTCGCGCTGCACGCCTCGCTGGCCTCTCCGAAGTGCCGGTGCTGGTGCGCGATGTCCCCGATGAAGCCGCTGCTGCGATGGCGCTCATCGAGAACATTCAACGCGAAGATCTGAATCCGCTCGAAGAAGCGCAGGGCATTCAACGTCTGCTCGGTGAATTCAATTACACGCACGAGCAAGCCGCCGAATCGCTGGGACGTTCGCGCAGCGCAGTGTCGAACCTGCTGCGTCTGCTGAATCTCGCGAATCCCGTGCAGACGATGCTGCTCGCCGGCGATCTCGACATGGGCCACGCGCGCGCGCTGCTCGCCGTCGACGCGGCCACGCAGATCACGCTCGCCAACCAGGTGGTGAACAAGCGTCTGTCGGTACGCGACACGGAACGCATCGTGAACGCCTCGCTCAAGCCGCAGGGTGACGGTATTCGTCGTCGCTCGGCAGAAGAGGGCGGTCGCGATGTGACGCGCCTCGAAGAGGAGCTCTCGGATCTGCTCGCGTCGAACGTCAAGATCAAGGTCGGCCGCAAAGGTGCCGGTCAGCTGACGATCGAGTTCGGCAGCCTCGATGCACTCGACGGTATCCTCGCGCGCATTCGCGCCGAGTAATTTCGGTATCCTGACTATACTCCCGTGAGCGATCCATCCGATGATCCGCTAGGGGCGTCGGAGGGGACGTCGAATGCGGCACAGCACCCGCGTATCGCATCGGGTGCTGTGCGGTTCAGGCATGTTTTGCGCGCGACGCTTGAGCGTGTGCGCAGCGATCGCGTGCTGCTCATCCTGCTGATCGCCTTCGTCGTGCTTCAGATCGCGAAGCCTGTAAGCGTTGGTGAGCTGTTCGCGCGTATCGACCAGCACACGATTCTGACGCTCGCCGGTTTGCTGATGCTCACGCGGGCCATCGATCAGAGTGGGTTTCTCGATTGGCTCGCGCAACGATTGCTGCGCGCGTTTCGTACCGAACGTCGTCTCGCGCTGTTGATGGTCACGTTCGCTGCGGCATTGTCGACGCTGCTGACCAACGACGTCGCGCTCTTCGCCGTGGTGCCGCTCGCGCAGTCGCTTGCACGGATCGCCCCCGTGCGTATCGAGCGACTGATCATTTTCCTCGCGTTGGCGGTGAACGCCGGTTCAAGTCTCACGCCGCTCGGCAACCCGCAGAACCTCTTCCTCTGGCAACACAGCGGTATGGGCTTCGGCGCCTACGTCGTCATGATGACGCCCGTTACGTTAGGGCTCATGGCCGTGTTGCTCATCGTTTGCGCTTTCGCTTTCGATTCGCGCGCGCTGCATTTTCAGCGACGTGGTCCCGCACACGATGTGCGCTGGCCGCTACTCTGGATCGCCCTTGCGTTGTTCGTCGCTTTCGTTGCGATGGCCGATCATGGATTTGCGGCCTGGGCATGCGCGGGCGTTGCGGTGGTGCTGCTGATCGCGCGTCGCAACGCCGTGCTGGGTATCGATTGGCTGCTGCTGGCGATTTTCGTGCTGATGTTCGTGGTGCTGCGCGGCGTCGCCGGATTACCGGACGTGCGTACGGCACTCGGTCATTTCGATTTCACTGGCAATGCGATGGCCTACGGCGGGGCTGCTGTGTTGTCACAAATCATCAGTAACGTGCCTGCAGCGATTCTGCTCGCCGAATACACGCAGAACTGGCCCGCGCTGGCTCATGGTGTGGCGGTGGGCGGTTTTGGGCTCGCTGTGGGATCGCTCGCGAACCTGATTGCATTGCGCATGGCGAAATCGCAGAAGATCTGGTGGCATTTTCATTACCTTTCGATACCGTTTTATCTGGTGGCACTGCTAATCGGCTTTGTTGCTCTGAAATGGGTTTGAACGCGCACGGAACGTAGCCCAGTTGCGGGGAATGTGCGGCGTTTGCGCGTAATGCCGCGCTGCACCATGAGGAAAATCGCGCTCCGTGAGAGTTGCCGCCAAATCGAAGCATGCACTGTGCAGTTTCGGCGAATTTGTTGCGCGTTTAGATTGACTGGCCTTCGTAATTTCCCGTAAAATCTCGCGGGTTTAACTGCTTGAAGAGCCCATTCGTTTGCACGAGTCGGGCGGGGAGGCTACGAGATGACCGATCAAAACCGGTCGAACTTGGAACCGAAACCGCAAGCGCCGGCGCATGCAACAGAGGCTTGGGACGACGAGCAGGAGCAAGAAACTATCGTTCCGCTCACGCGTGCGCAGGCCGAGCGCCTGTTCGGTCCCGATGTGGGGCGCGCATCCCGTGTGACTCCATTCAGGGTGGTGGGAGCCCAGGTGCTGTTGTCGCTGATAGCGACACTGGCCTGGTGGTTACTCTCGGCATCGCCACGAGACGCGGCGGTGTCTGCATGGCTGGGCGGAATGATTGGATGGATACCGGGCGCATTGTTCGCGCTGCGGTTAAGAATGTCAGGTGATCGCCTCTCCGTCGGTTCGTTAGTGATGGGAGAAGCGGTCAAGGTAGCAACGACGATCGCGTTGTTGGTGGCAGTAGCGTTCGGTTACCCCGATGTGCATTGGGTAGCGTTCCTGGTCACCTTCGTGCTCACGCTCAAGGCCTATTGGCTGGCGATGGCACTGAAGTAGCGGTGAGAAACCGCTCACGCGTCGACACGCTACCGTGTGCGGATTTTCATAATTGGGTGTTTGATCGCTATGTCAGTAGAAGCCGGCCACGCTCCGAACCCGTCGGAGTACATTTCGCACCACCTGCAGAATCTTGCGAGCTCGACTCAGACTAGCATCGTCGATTTCTCGATCATCAACTGGGACACCATGTTCTGGTCGATCGCGATGGGTGTTCTGGGCTGCTTCATTCTGTGGATGGCCGCCCGCAAGGCAACCTCGGGTGTGCCCGGCCGTTTCCAGGCTGCGGTCGAAATGCTCGTCGAAATGGTCGAAGACCAGTCGAAGAGCATCGTGCACGGCAATCGTGCCTTCATCGCCCCGCTCGCGCTGACCGTGTTCGTCTGGGTCGCGCTCATGAACTCGCTGGACCTGCTGCCGGTCGATCTGCCGTCGAAGGTGATCGGCTGGGTCGGTCTGGGTTCCATCATCACGCATCACCGTATCGTTCCGACGGCCGACCTTAACGGCACGCTCGGTATCTCGGTCGGCGTGCTCATTCTGATGCTGTTCTACAGCTTCAAGATCAAGGGCGCCGGCGGCTTCATGCATGAGCTGTTCACCGCACCGTTCGGTAACCACTTCCTCCTGTGGATCCCGAACCTGCTGCTCAACATCATCGAATTCTGTGCCAAGACCGTGTCGCTCGGTATGCGACTGTTCGGCAATATGTACGCCGGCGAACTGGTGTTCCTGCTGATCGCTCTGCTGGGCGGTATCTGGAGCTTTGGCGCAGATGCGTCGGTGCTGGGTTTTGTCGGTCACATCATTGCCGGCACCGCATGGGCGATTTTCCACATCCTGATCGTGTTGCTCCAGGCGTTCATCATGATGATGCTGACGTTGGTGTATATCGGCCAGGCGCACGACCATCACTGATCGGTCGATGCGGTAGTTACGAGTTTTCCAAGTTTAGTTTTTCAAATTTTCAAGTTTTAAGTCTCTATCCATAAGGAGTAATCATGCAAGCTTTCATCGCCAACATCCAGGGTCTGACCGCTATCGGTATCGGTATCATCATCGGTCTGGGTGCTATCGGTGCCTGCCTGGGTATCGCACTGATGGGCGGCAAGTACATCGAAGCATGCGCACGTCAGCCTGAACTGATGAACCCGCTGCAAACGAAGATGTTCCTGCTGGCCGGCCTGATCGACGCTGCATTCCTGATCGGCGTGGGCGTTGCCATGCTGTTCGCCTTCGCGAACCCGCTGCTGTCGAAGCTCGCTTAAGTTACTTTCGGCCGGTCGCGCCATGACCCGCGCGGCCAACTGGACATGAACGGCGCGCCCAAGCCAGCAGGCACAATGGGGCGCGCTGTTTTGCCAATCGACTCGCATCACCGAAAGGAAACACCGTGAACATTAACGCAACTCTGTTCGCGCAAACCGTCGTGTTTCTGATCCTGGCGTGGTTCACGATGAAGTTCGTGTGGCCGCCGCTGATCAAGGCTATCGACGAACGCGCGAAGAAAATCGCTGACGGTCTGGCCGCTGCCGATAAGGGCAAGGCTGAACTGGAAGCCGCCAACAAGCGCTCCACGCAAGCCCTCGCGGAAGCCCGCGACGAAGGCGCGAAGCGTATTGCCGACGCCGAGAAGCGCGCTCAGGCTGTGGCCGAAGAGATCAAGACGCAGGCGCAAGCCGAAGCGGCTCGTATCATCGCCAATGCCAAAGCAGAAGCCGAGAATCAGGCCGTCAAGGTCCGTGAATCGCTGCGCGAAGACGTGGCTGGTCTGGCAGTGAAGGGCGCCGAGCAGATCCTGAAGCGTGAAGTCGACGCCAAGGCACACGCCGACCTGCTGAACCAACTCAAGGCAGAGCTCTGATCATGGCCGAACTCGCAACCATCGCTCGTCCGTATGCCGAAGCGTTGTTCCGCGTGGCCAAGTCCGGCGATCTGAATCGCTGGGCGCAGCTCGTGCGTGAACTGTCGCAAGTGGCAGCGCTGCCCGAAGTGGCCAACCTGGCCGACGATCCGAAAGTGACGCCGTCGCAAGTTGTCGACGTGCTGACCGCTGCCGTGAAATCGACCGACGCCGAAGTGCGCAACTTCGTCGCCGCTGTGGTCGAAAACGGTCGTCTGGTTGCCATGCCGGAAATCGCCGAACAGTTCGAAGCGTTGAAGAACGCTGCTGCCGGTTCGGCAGACGCCACGATCGAAAGCGCCTTCCCGCTCGAAGGTGAGCAATTGACCTCGCTGGTCAAGGGCCTCGAGCACAAGTTCGGCTGCAAGCTCAACCCGAGCGTGACGGTAGACCCGTCGCTCATCGGCGGCGTGCGTGTGGTGGTTGGCGACGAGGTGCTGGACACTTCGGTGCGCGCCCGCCTGGCGGCTATGCGGACGTCGCTGACGGCCTGAGGCCGGCGCGAAACGCCTGCGAAGAATTGAATATCAGGAGCACATATGCAACTCAATCCCTCTGAAATCAGCGAACTGATCAAGAGCCGGATTCAAGGTCTCGATAGCGGCGCCGAAGTCCGTAACGAAGGCACCGTGATCTCGGTGACTGACGGCATCTGCCGCATCCATGGCCTGTCGGACGTGATGCAGGGCGAAATGCTGGAATTCCCGGGCAATACGTTCGGTCTGGCACTGAACCTCGAGCGCGACTCCGTCGGCGCCGTGATTTTGGGCGAATACGAGCACATCTCGGAAGGCGACACCGTCAAGTGCACGGGCCGCATTCTGGAAGTGCCGGTCGGCCCGGAACTGAAGGGCCGCGTCGTTGACGCACTGGGCCTGCCGATCGACGGCAAGGGTCCGATCAACGCGAAGGAAACCGACGCAATCGAAAAGATTGCCCCGGGCGTGATCTGGCGTAAGTCGGTCTCGCAGCCGCTGCAAACCGGTACGAAGGCTATCGACGCCATGGTGCCGATCGGCCGTGGCCAACGTGAGCTGATCATTGGTGACCGTCAGACGGGTAAGACCGCTGTCGCCATCGACACGATCATTTCGCAGAAGGGCAAGGGCGTGACCTGCGTCTACGTCGCGATCGGCCAGAAGGCTTCGTCGATCATGAACGTGGTGCGCAAGCTCGAAGAGCACGGCGCGATGGAATACACGATCATCGTGACCGCCACCGCTTCGGACTCGGCCGCCATGCAGTTCATCGCACCGTACGCCGGTTGCACGATGGGCGAATACTTCCGCGACCGCGGCGAAGACGCGCTGATCATTTATGACGACTTGACCAAGCAAGCCTGGGCCTATCGTCAGATCTCGCTGCTGCTGCGCCGCCCGCCGGGCCGTGAAGCTTACCCGGGTGACGTGTTCTATCTCCACTCGCGTCTGCTTGAGCGTGCTGCCCGCGTCTCGGAAGAGTACGTCGAGAAGTTCACGAACGGCGCAGTCAAGGGCCAGAGCGGCTCGCTGACGGCCCTGCCGATCATTGAAACGCAAGCCGGTGACGTGACCGCATTCGTTCCGACGAACGTGATCTCGATTACCGACGGCCAGATCTTCCTGGAAACGGACCTGTTCAACGCCGGTATCCGCCCCGCAATCAACGCCGGTATCTCGGTGTCGCGTGTGGGTGGTGCAGCGCAGACGAAGGTCATCAAGAAGCTGTCGGGCGGTATCCGTACCGACCTCGCACAGTACCGTGAGCTGGCTGCGTTCGCGCAGTTCGCTTCGGATCTGGACGAAGCCACCCGCAAGCAGCTCGAGCGCGGCCGCCGCGTGACGGAACTGCTCAAGCAGCCGCAATACGCGCCGCTGCAAGTGTGGGAATTGGCTGTGTCGCTGTTCGCCGCCAACAACGGCTATCTGGACGATCTCGACATCGCTCAGGTTCTGCCGTTCGAAAAGGGTCTGCGCGAAGTCCTGAAGACGAGCCATGGCGCGCTCATCGGCCGCATCGAAGAGACCAAAGATCTCTCGAAGGACGACGACGCTGCTCTGCACGCTGCGATCAAGGACTTCAAGAAGACCGGCGCTTACTAATCCGGTTGAATCGGCAACTATTCAACGGACCCGGGAAGGCGCGATGTTCAGGCAGCAACGAACGTCGCGCCGAGACAAGGAGTAAGCAATGGCTGGAATGAAGGAAATTCGCGGCAAGATCAAGAGCGTGCAAAACACGCGCAAGATCACCAAGGCCATGGAAATGGTGGCCGCGTCGAAGATGCGCAAGGCGCAGGAACGCATGCGTCATGCCCGGCCGTACGCTGACAAGGTGCGCCAGATCGCCGCGCATATGGGCCAGGCGAATCCGGAATACCACCACCCGTTCATGGTGAAGCATGCGGACGCGAAAGCGGCCGGCATCATCGTGGTGACGACGGACAAGGGCCTGTGCGGCGGCTTGAACACCAACGTGCTGCGTGCCGTGGTGTCCAAGATGAAGGAAATCGAAGCACAGGGCCTGAAGATCGAGGCCACCGCTATCGGCGGTAAGGGCTTCGGTTTCATGAACCGTATCGGCGCGAAGGTGGTATCGCACGTTGTGCAACTGGGCGACACGCCGCATCTGGACAAGCTGATCGGTGCTGTGAAGCTGCAGCTCGACGCGTATGCCGAAGGCAAGCTCGACGCCGTTTATCTGGCTTACAACCGCTTCGTCAACACGATGAAGCAGGAAGCCGTGGTCGAACAACTGCTGCCGCTGCCGGAGAAGCTCGAAGGCGAGTCGGATGACGCGAGCGCCGTGCCGGCGCAGCACTCGTGGGACTACATCTACGAACCGGATGCGAAGACGGTCGTCGACGCCCTGTTGGTGCGTTACGTCGAAGCTGTCGTGTATCAGGCAGTCGCAGAGAACATGGCGTCGGAACAGTCCGCCCGCATGGTGGCCATGAAGGCCGCATCGGACAATGCAAAGACCGTGATCGGTGAATTGCAGATGGTCTACAACAAGGGCCGTCAAGCAGCGATTACGAAGGAACTGTCCGAAATCGTGGGTGGCGCCGCCGCAGTTTAAGCGGTGGCACGGGCCGATGCGCCGCAAGGCGAAATGAATTTGAGTATCTAAAGGAAAAGCGATGAGTACTGCTTTGATTGAAGGCAAAATCGTACAGTGCATCGGCGCCGTTATCGACGTGGAATTCCCGCGCGAAAGCATGCCGAAGATCTACGACGCGCTCACCATGGAAGGTTCGGAACTGACGCTCGAAGTCCAGCAACAGCTGGGCGACGGTGTGGTTCGCACCATCTGTCTGGGTTCCTCCGAAGGCCTGCGCCGCGGTATGACGGTGCAAAACTCGGGTCTGCCGATCACGGTGCCGGTCGGTAAGCCGACGCTGGGCCGCATTATGGACGTGCTGGGCCGTCCGATCGACGAAGCCGGTCCGATCGCCAAGGAACACACCCGTTCGATTCACCAGAAGGCTCCGGCATTCGACGAGCTGTCGCCGTCGACGGAACTGCTCGAAACCGGTATCAAGGTTATCGATTTGATCTGCCCGTTCGCCAAGGGCGGTAAGGTGGGTCTGTTCGGTGGCGCCGGTGTGGGCAAGACCGTGAACATGATGGAACTCATCAATAACATCGCCAAGGAACACGGCGGTTATTCGGTGTTTGCCGGTGTGGGCGAGCGTACCCGTGAAGGGAACGACTTCTACCACGAAATGAAGGACTCGAACGTTCTGGACAAGGTCGCACTGGTCTACGGCCAGATGAACGAGCCGCCGGGCAACCGTCTGCGCGTCGCACTGACCGGTCTGACGATGGCCGAGCACTTCCGTGACGAAGGTCGCGACGTGCTGTTCTTCGTGGACAACATCTACCGTTTCACGCTGGCCGGTACCGAAGTGTCGGCACTGCTCGGCCGTATGCCGTCGGCCGTGGGCTATCAGCCGACGCTGGCTGAAGAAATGGGTAAGCTGCAAGAGCGTATTACGTCGACCAAGACCGGCTCGATCACGTCGGTGCAAGCCGTGTACGTGCCTGCCGATGACTTGACCGACCCGTCGCCGGCAACCACCTTCGGTCACTTGGACGCCACCGTCGTTCTGTCGCGTGACATCGCCTCGCTGGGTATCTACCCGGCAGTCGATCCGCTCGACTCGACCTCGCGTCAGATCGACCCGAACGTGATTGGCGAAGAGCACTACACGGTCACCCGTCGTGTGCAATCGACGCTGCAGCGTTACAAGGAACTGCGCGACATTATCGCGATTCTGGGCATGGACGAACTGTCGCCGGACGACAAGCTGGCCGTGGCCCGCGCGCGTAAGATCCAGCGTTTCCTGTCGCAGCCGTTCCACGTGGCAGAAGTGTTCACGGGCTCGCCGGGCAAGTACGTTCCGCTCAAGGAAACGATCCGCGGCTTCAAGATGATCGTCGACGGCGAATGTGACCACCTGCCGGAACAAGCGTTCTACATGGTTGGCACGATCGACGAAGCGTTCGAAAAAGCCAAGAAGATGCAGTAAACGGTTGAGTGCCGGGCGACGGCGGGGTCTCGCAAGAGGCGCCACCGCAGCTCGGCAGGTGACTGTTGCGGGGCGGGGTAGCGAAGTGAGGGCGGCAACGTCCGGACTGGCGCGCCTGCCGCTTCATCACACTCAACGGGAGCGATTATGGCAACCATTCACGTAGACGTCGTCAGCGCGGAAGAGCAGATCTTCTCGGGTAAGGCGAAGTTTGTCGCGCTGCCCGGCGAAGCCGGCGAGCTCGGCATTCTGCCGGGCCACACGCCGCTGATCACGCGCATCAAGCCGGGTGCGGTTCGCATCGAGGACGAAGCAGGCAACGAGGACTTCGTCTTCGTCGCAGGCGGCATTCTCGAAGTGCAGCCGGGCACGGTGACTGTGCTCGCCGACACCGCGATTCGCGGCAAGGATCTGGACGAAGCGAAGGCTAACGAAGCCAAGCGTCGTGCGGAAGAAGCAATGTCGAACAAGGATTCGAACATCGAGTACGCAACCGCTCAGGCCGAACTGGCTGAAGCCATTGCGCAACTCGCTGCGATCCAGAAGCTGCGTCGCACGAAGTAACACCGGCGTTGCGCTGGCCTCGCGCCACGCAATGTCTGCGAGAGCCCCACGCATGCGAATGTGTGGGGCTTTTGTTTTGCCGTCTCCTTCTCAGGGCCATCCCCACTCGATCCGTCACTCAAATTACGTTAACGTAAACGTCAATTTGGCGTGACGCGCTATTGTTATATGAAGCCGCCTATCGTCGCGCGACAGCATTCACCACTTCAGCATTGCTTCAGGAGACAAAAAGCATGGAAAGCCGGGAAGGTGCGGGCGTTGTACCTCGTAATGGACTGTCGTATGTGAAGGGTGAGACCACCGTACCGCTTTCGACGTTGACGGTATTCGGATTGCTTGCCGAGACGGCGGCGAAATTTCCCGAACGGCAGGCGGTCGTGTTCCGCGAGCAGGGCGTGGACTGGACCTGGCGTGAGTTCATCGCGCATGTCGACACCTTTGCCGCCGGACTCATCGCGCTCGGATTGAAGAAGGGTGACCGGGTGGGCATCTGGTCGCCGAATCGCGTTGAATGGCTGGTCACGCAGTTCGCCACCGCGCGCGCGGGCCTGATTCTAGTAAACATCAATCCGGCCTATCGGCTGGCCGAGCTGGAATACGCGCTCAACAAGGTCGGCTGCAAGGTGCTGGTCGCGGCCGAGTCGTTCAAGTCGTCGCGCTATCTCGACATGCTCAACGTGCTGGCGCCGGAGCTGGCCACCTGTGCCCCCGGCCAGTTGCAGTCGGAGAAACTTCCGACGCTGCGCACCATCATTCGCATGGGCATGGAGCACACGCCCGGCATGATGAACTTCAGCGACGTGGTGACGCTCGGCGCAGACGCAGACCTCGCCTCACTGCGCAAGATCTCCGACGCGCTTGACTGCTTCGACCCCATCAACATCCAGTTCACGAGCGGCACGACCGGCAACCCGAAGGGCGCCACGCTCACGCACCACAACATCGTCAACAACGGTCGTTACATCGCCATGGCGATGCGCTTCTCAGAGCACGACAGCCTGTGCATTCCAGTGCCGTTCTACCACTGCTTCGGCATGGTGCTGGCAGTGCTCGCCTGCGTGTCGACGGGCGCGACCATGGTCTTCCCTGGCGAAGCATTCGATCCGAAAGCGACGATGGCGGCCGTCTCGGAAGAAAGCTGCACCGCGTTGCACGGTGTGCCGACGATGTTCATCGCGCAGCTCGATCATCCGGACTTCGGCAACTATCACTTCGACACGCTGCGCACTGGCATCATGGCTGGCTCGCCATGCCCTATCGAGACGATGAAGCGCGTGATCGACCAGATGCACATGAGCGAAGTGACGATCGCTTACGGCATGACGGAAACGAGTCCGGTGTCGTTCCAGACCACCACGACCGACCCGCTGGATAAGCGCGTGACGACCGTCGGACGCGTGCAGCCGCACCTCGAAGTCAAGCTGGTCGATGCCGCTGGCGAGATCGTGCCGGTCGGCGAGAAGGGCGAGCTGTGCACGAAGGGTTACTCGGTAATGCAGGGCTACTGGGACGACGAACCGCGCACGCGCGAAGCGATTCGCGACGGCTGGATGCACACGGGCGACCTCGCGACGCTCGACGAGGACGGCTATTGCAACATCGTCGGCCGTGTGAAGGACATGCTCATTCGTGGCGGCGAAAACATCTACCCGCGCGAAATCGAGGAGTTCCTGTTCCGTCACCCGAAGGTGCAGGCCGTGCAGGTGTTCGGTGTCCCCGATGCGAAGTACGGTGAGGAAGTCTGCGCCTGGATTGTCCTCAAACCGGGGCAGAGCGCAACGGAGGACGACATCCGCGCCTTCTGCAAAGATCAGATCGCGCACTACAAGATCCCGCGCTACATCCGTTTTGTGGACGAAATGCCGATGACGGTAACGGGCAAGGTGCAGAAGTTCATCATGCGCGAGAAGATGGTCGAATCGCTGGGGTTGCACGAAGAAAAGACCGCCTGACGGCATCGTCGCCGGATCAAGGTGTCAGGGCAGGGGATCGAGCGGTCGATACTTCTGGTACCTCTGCCCAATTTTTAAGCGAACTCGGAGCGAATGCCGTATCATTCGGGATTACCCTAGGCTTCGCCCAATGTCCGCTGCCACGGCGTCCGCGCCCTCCCACACGTTCCGTACCGTTTTCATCCTCGGCATTCTGTCGGCCATCGGCTCGTTGTCGATCGACATGTACCTGCCCGCGCTGCCGAGCATCGCGCGCGAACTGAACACAACGGATGCAGCGGCGCAATTCTCCCTCGCGTCGTTCTTCATCGGGCTTGGCCTCGGCCAGTTGCTGCATGGCCCGCTCGCCGACCGGTACGGACGCAAGCGTCCGCTTTATGCCGGACTGGCGCTCTACACGCTCGCGTCCGCCGGATGCGCGCTCGCCCCTAACATCGAAACGCTGATTGTCAGCCGCTTCATTCAGGCGGTTGGCGGATGTGCTTGCTTCGTGATCGCTCGCGCCATGGCGCGTGACCTGTTCGATACGGCGACGGTGGCGCGTGTGCTCTCGCGCATGACGCTCATCATGGGCGCAGCGCCCATCCTCGCCCCGCTGATCGGCGGACAGGTGCTGATGTTCGTGGGCTGGCGCTGGATCTTCTGGGGGCTGACGGTCTTCGGCGCGATGTGCTTCGGCATGGCCGTCTACTGGCTGCCGGAGACACGTCAGGCGGCGAAGCAAGCGCGCAACTGGCTGGCGACGGCGTGGCACAACTACGGCGCTTTGCTGCGCGACCGAGAGTTTATGGGCAACGCGCTGGCGGGCGGTGTTTCGCAGGCAGGCATGTTCGCGTACATCACGGGCTCGCCTTTCGTCTTCATCAATCTGTACGGGGTCGATCCGGCCCATTACGGCTGGCTGTTCGGGCTGAACGCCTGCGGGATCATCGGCGGCTCGCAGATCAACGCGTATTTGCTGCGCACGCGGCGTCCGGCCGACGTATTGCGCCGTACCAACAATCTGGTCGCGATTCTCGGTTTGCTGATGCTCGCCGTGGCGGCGCTCGGGCTTGGCGGGCTCATCGGGTTGATGGTGCCCTTGTTCGCCTTCGTCACGAGCCTCGGCTTCTCGCAGCCGAACGCCATTGCCGAGGCACTCAACCGGCAGCACCAGCGTGCCGGGGCGGCGTCTGCCTTACTGGGCGCGCTGCAATTCCTCGCGGCCGCGAGCGCCGGTGCAGCGGTCGGCTTGCTGCACGCCCGCTCGGCCGTGCCGATGGCGGCCGTCATGGCGATATGCGGCGTGCTGTCGTGGGGCTTTCATACGGTGCTGATCCGTCGCGCGAGGCCAGCGTCACCGCCGACGGCAGGGGCGGCATAAGCCCGCCAAACCCAACCCGCAGTTTTACTCAACGTAACGTCAAGCCGAGGCGTGAGGAACGCCGCATGGTTTCTGACGTCTGTTTAAGATCGTCTGTCGAAACCGGGATAGCCAGGATAACGAGACAGCGTCGGCAAAAAGGATTTGTAAGATGACGCTTCCGGATTCCGGCAAAACGACGGGAACCCGAACCGGAGTATTGCTTCCAAACCCGGGATTCGGTGAGCGGCACTACATCTGTAACACTTTGTAATTGCTCTGTTCCAGTGCCCGCTCGATAGGCAAAGTACGATCCAGACATCCCTTGCGAAAGCCCCCTGAAATTTTTTGCAAGGATGGCTAAAGTTCGGCAAAAGTCCGCCGAAATACAGTCAAGTAGTAGAGCGCAGCTTCGTGACACTTTCATGAAGCTGTCACACTCTGTCACCGAACGTTCCCCCGAGCGCGTCGTAGGGTCCCTGCGCGCCGCTCATGTAGGAAAAATTCCTACAATAAACTTCCGCTTTTCTCGCCCCTTTCTGTAGTTTTTCTCCGATTTCTTTATCTTTCGCCCTTGCCCACAATGCGAGGGAATAGACAGTAGTACCGCCAGATTCATCCATTGCGCCGGGGGGCCGCATGCGAAACAGCGAAACACTGAACGAGATTCGTGAGTTGAATCTCTCCTACCTAGTCCTGGCTCAGCGCCTGATCCGTGAGGATCGCGCAGCGGCAATGTTCCGCCTGGGCATCAGCGATCAGCTTGCCGACGTGCTCGGCAGTCTCACACTGGCTCAACTCGTTAAGTTCGCGGGGTCGAACCAGCTTCTGTGCCGATTTCGATTCGACGACCACGTGATTCTTTCGAGCCTCACGCATGGGGCGAAAGACGTGGGTATGCAGCAGTCGCACGCTTCGATTCTGCTCGCGGGTCAGCCCGTCGAGCAGATCGGCTGAGCGTACGACATACGCGACGCGCGCCACGCGCGGCCTGATGTCTTCGGGGCCGCGCTGGGCGTGATCTGCCAGGAAGCCTGTATATGCGTACCAAAAGCGTCGTCCTCGAGGCCCGTGAAATTCAGCTGGCCATCGAACTGATCGAACTCGGCGCCCGCCTCCAGTTGCTGGAAGCGGAGACGAGCCTGAGTCGCGACCGACTCATCAAACTCTACAAAGAGCTCAAAGGCGCTTCGCCGCCCAAGGGCATGCTGCCGTTCTCGACCGACTGGTTCGTAACGTGGCTGCCGAACATCCACTCGTCGCTTTTCCACAACATCTACCGCCACCTCGTGCAGTACGGCGGATGCCAGGGCATCGAAGCCATCGTCAAGGCTTACCGCCTGTACCTGGAGCATGTGGAGTTGCACGGTTGGGAAGCGGTGCTCGGATTTACGCGCGCGTGGACGCTCGTTCGCTTTTTCGACAGCAAGATGCTGCAGATGACGCCGTGCACCCGCTGTGGCGGCCACTTCGTCACGCATGCGCACGAGCCCCATGGTCAGTACGTTTGCGGGCTGTGCGCACCGCCGTCGCGCGCCGGAAAGACTCGAAAAGCGAAGCACGCGCATGCCGCCGATCTCGCGCCCGCCGTGGCGTCGGGTGACCCGGATGCCGCCATTTCGCCGTTAGCGGCCTGATCGGGGCCCCCCTCACCGAGCGTATCGAGGTAATCCCGCCCCTACAGTTTCCCTGCGTGTCTGCCGTTAAGCCCTCTGAACAGGAAGGACAATTTTCCGTAGACGTATTTTTGCGAGAGGTATCCGGCAGTGCTTGTCGTCATTGGTTACATCATCGTTCTGGCATCGGTCTTTGGCGGCTTCGTCATTGGCGGGGGCCACTTGGGCGCGCTGTTTCAGCCGACCGAGCTGCTGATCATCGGTGGCGCGGGCGTCGGCTCGTTCGTGGTGGGCAACAACAGCAAGGCGATCAAGGCGACGATGAAAGCGCTGCCGATGCTGTTCAAGGGCTCGAAATACACCAAAGAGCTGTACATGGAGCTGATGGCGCTCCTGTACGTGCTGCTCGCCAAAGCGCGTAAGGACGGCATGCTTGCCATCGAGGGAGACGTCGAAGATCCGGCATCGAGCCCGGTGTTCTCGCAGTACCCGCGCATTCTCGGCGAGCCGCGCATCATGGAATTCCTGACCGACTATCTGCGACTGATGGTCAGCGGCAACATGAATGCGTTCGAGATCGAGAACCTGATGGATCACGAAATCGAAACGTACCGCCATGAGGGCGAAGTGCCCGCGCACTGTCTGCAAAAGACGGGTGACGCCATGCCGGCCTTCGGTATCGTGGCGGCCGTGATGGGCGTGGTGCACACGATGGCCTCGGCCGACCAGCCGCCGGCCGTGCTCGGCGCCCTCATTGCACAGGCTCTCGTGGGAACCTTCCTCGGTATTCTGCTCGCCTACGGCTTTATCTCGCCGCTGGCGCAGCTCATCGAACACCGCATCAACGAGTCGGTGAAGCTCTACGAGTGCATCAAGGTCACGCTGCTCGCCAGCCTGAACGGTTACGCGCCGGCCCTGTCGGTCGAGTTCGGCCGCAAGGTGCTTTATTCCACCGTACGTCCGTCGTTCGCCGAGCTCGAAGAGCACGTGCGACAGGTCAAGGCACGTTGACGGACGCGAGAAATGAGCGAGAAAGACGAGCGGCCCATCATCGTCAAGCGCCGCAAAGCCGGCGGGCACGGCCACCACGGCGGTGCCTGGAAGATTGCCTACGCCGACTTCATGACGGCCATGATGGCGTTCTTCCTGCTGATGTGGTTGCTGAGTTCGGTGAGCAGCAAGGAACTGACGGGGATTGCGGAATACTTCCGCACGCCGCTCAAGGTGGCGCTCACCGGTGGACGTAACGCCGCCGACAACAGCGGCGTGATTCCTGGCGGCGGCACCGACACCACACGTACCGACGGTCAGAAGTCGCGCGGCGACCAGACGCGCTCGCGTCAGGCGACCACCGCCGAGATGGCCGAGCGTGCAGATGCACAACGTTTGCGCGATCTCAAAGCGCGCATCGAGAAAGCGATCGAAAGTAACCCCACGCTCAAACAGTTCCGCAAGCAACTGCTGATCGACGTGACGACCGAGGGGCTGCGCATTCAGATCGTGGACGATCAGAACCGGCCGATGTTCGCCAATGCGAGCGCGCAGGTGCAGCCGTACATGCGCGACATCCTGCGTGAAATCGGCAAATCGCTCAACGGCGTACCGAACGCCATCAGCCTGTCTGGCCACACTGACGCCACAGCGTACGCGCAAGGTGACAAGAGCTACAGCAACTGGGAACTGTCGGCGGACCGCGCCAACGCATCGCGTCGCGAATTGATCGCGGGCGGTCTCGACAGTGAGAAGGTGCTACGCGTGGTCGGTCTGGCGTCGACGGTGCCGCTCGATCGAGACGACGCCTACAACCCGATCAACCGTCGCATCAGCATCATCGTGCTCAACCGCCGCGCAGAGCAGTCGGTCAAGCACGAGGTGGATCAGCCGACGATCGACGCCGCAAACGCGCGCGGTGCAGGCAGCAACGCGGTGAGTGCCGCCATCAGCGGAGAGATGTCTGGCGGGCCGGCCATGCCGGGATTGCCCCCGCTGCCAGCACCTCCGGCGGCCCCGACGGCGCCCGGCGCGTCGCGATAACCGACAAGAGGAGACGCATGCAGGCCCTTCGCAACACGATTCTCGCCGTCGACGATTCCGCGTCGATGCGTCAGATCCTGGCCGCTACGCTCGATGAAGCGGGCTACGCCGTGACGACCGCCCGAGACGGGCAGGAAGCGCTCACGCTGGCCACGAACGCTGTCTTCGATCTGGTGCTGACCGATCAGCACATGCCCGGCATGGACGGCCTGTCGCTCATTCGCGCGCTGCGCGAGCTCGACGCGTTTGCCGAGACCCCCATTCTGGTGCTGACGACCGAAGTCGACGGCGCATACAAGACGGCGGCCCGTGAAGCGGGCGCCAGCGGCTGGCTGATCAAGCCGGTCGACCCCGAAGCACTGGTCGACGTGGTCGCATCGCTCGTCGGCGAAGGCGCATGACGATGAAGTCGATCGCGTCGATGGCACAACCAAGTTAGGACGAGGAAACCGGTGGATATCACCCAGTTCTACCAGACCTTTTTCGATGAAGCGGAAGAGTTGCTCGCAGAGATGGAGCACCTCTTGCTTGCGCTCGACGTAAGCGCGCCCGATAACGAGCAGCTCAACGCGATCTTCCGGGCCGCACATTCGATCAAGGGCGGCGCCGCGACGTTCGGCTTCACCGCACTCACCGAGACCACGCACCTGCTGGAAAACCTGCTCGACCGCGCCCGTCGCGGCGAATTGCAGTTGCGCACCGAGATGGTCGACACCTTCCTGGAAACCAAAGACGTGTTGCATCAACAGTTGAATGCCTACCGCGCCTCCAGTGAACCCGATGCCGAGGCCATGAAGCGCATCTGCGCTGTGCTCCAGCAACTCGCCGCCGAAGGCGACGGTGCGCCGGTATCCGCCGCGCCGACGTCGCCCTTCGCACCGCCCCCGGCGCCCGCACCGGCGCCCGCACCTGCGGCGCCGGCAGCGCAAGCGACGCCGGCCGTCGACGCCAGCGGTGCGCCGACCAGCGACATCCCGCCGGGTCAGAAGCGTCTGAAAGTCACGCTCTCTGGCGTGGGCGAAAAAGATCAGGCGTTGCTCGCCGAAGAACTGGGCAACCTCGGCGCAGTCGCCGGTCGCAATACCGTGGGCGACGCGCTGCACCTGTGGCTCGACACCACCTGCGACGCCGACGACATCCTCGCCGTGTGTTGCTTCGTGATCGAACCGTCGCAGATCGATGTGCAGGACGCGTCCGCCGTTGCTGCAGCCCCTGCCGCGCCCGCCGCACCAGCGGCTGCACCGGCTGCTCCGGCCGCTCCGGTTCAAACCGTCGAAATCTTCGAACCGGCTCCCGCTCCCGCTCCGGTGGCTTCGGCCGCTTCGGCACCGATCGAAATTCCGGCCGCAGCCGCACCGGCAACGCCGCAAGCCGTCGTGCCGCCGGCTGCCGCCGAGCCGATCGTCGTTCCGCCTGCCGCCCCGCAAGCCGCCTCGGGCGGTGGTGGCGCGCAGCATCCGCCGGAGAAGCGTGCCGCCGCACCCGCCGCAGGCGGCGCTGCCGGTCACGAGAACAGCTCGATTCGCGTGGGGGTGGAGAAGGTCGATCAGCTCATCAATCTCGTGGGTGAACTGGTGATTACGCAGGCCATGCTCGCGCAGACCGCAAGCAGCCTCGACCCGATGCTCCACGACCGCCTGTTCAACGGCATGGGTCAGCTGGAGCGCAACGCGCGCGATCTGCAAGAAGCGGTGATGTCCATCCGCATGATGCCGATGGACTACGTGTTCTCGCGCTTCCCGCGTCTGGTGCGCGATCTCGCGACCAAGCTCGGCAAGCAGATCGAACTCGTGACGTTCGGTCAGGCGACCGAACTCGACAAGAGCCTGATCGAGCGCATCATCGATCCGCTCACGCACCTGGTGCGTAACAGTCTCGATCACGGCATCGAAACGACGGAGCAGCGTCTGGCCTCGGGTAAAGACCCTGTCGGTCAACTGGTGCTGTCTGCCGCGCATCAGGGCGGCAACATCGTCATCGAAGTGAGCGACGACGGCGCGGGCCTGCGCCGCGAGAAGATTCTCGCCAAGGCGCAGCAGCAAGGCATGAACGTGTCCGAGTCGATGGCGGACGAGGAAGTATGGCAACTGATCTTTGCGCCGGGCTTCTCTACCGCCGAAGCCGTGACCGATGTGTCGGGCCGTGGCGTGGGCATGGACGTCGTGAAGCGAAACATCCAGCAGATGGGTGGCCACGTGGAGATTCTGTCCACGCGCGGCAAGGGCACCACGATCCGCATCGTGCTGCCGCTCACGCTCGCGATTCTCGACGGTATGTCCGTCAAGGTCGGCCCTGAGATCTTCATTCTGCCGCTGAACTTCGTCATGGAGTCGCTGCAGCCGCGTCGCGACGACATTCGCGCGGTGACCGGCGAAGGCCAGGTCGTGCTGGTGCGCGGCGAGTATCTGCCGCTCGTCGAGCTGTACCGCACGTTCGAAGTGCCCGAAGCGCGCCTCGATCCGACGCAGGGCATCATCGTGATCCTTCAGGCCGAAGGCCGCCGTTTCGCGCTGCTCGTCGACGAGCTGGTCGGTCAGCAGCAAGTCGTGGTGAAGAACCTCGAAACCAATTACCGCCGTATTCACGGTATTTCCGCCGCCACCATCATGGGTGACGGCAGTGTGGCATTGATCGTCGATGTGGCGGCGCTCCAGCGCGGCCAGCGCTCGGCCGCTGCCACCATCTTCAACTGAAGTCGGAGACGCGTTAGATGGACAACCTTTCGCAAGAGCAGGCCGTGTCGCGCCACGCAGGCGCCATGCAGACCGATGGCGACGGCCAGGAATTTCTCGTCTTCACGTTGGGTGAAGAGGAATACGGTATCGACATCCTGAAGGTGCAGGAAATTCGCGGCTACGACGCCGTGACCCGCATCGCGAACGCGCCCGAGTTCATCAAGGGCGTGATCAACCTGCGCGGCATCATCGTGCCGATCGTGGACATGCGTATCAAGTTCCGTCTGGGCCGCGTCGAGTACGACACGCAGACGGTCGTGATCATTCTGAACGTGGCGGGCCGTGTGGTCGGCATGGTGGTCGACGGCGTGTCCGACGTGCTCACGCTCGCACGCGGTGAGATCAAGCCTGCACCGGAGTTCGGCGCACAACTGGCGACCGAGTACATCACGGGTCTGGGCACGGTCGAAGGCCGCATGCTGATCCTGATGGACATCGAAAAGCTGATGACCAGCGACGACATGGCGCTCATCGAGCGTCTGGGAAGCTAAGTCCGGCGGCGGCATTGCCGACGTCGTCCATGTCGGCAACTTAATCCATGTACTAACCGCAGGCGGGGCCGAGACACCCGCCGCGTCACCCTTACAGACATAACCCACTCACCCAGTCCACGGAGACCGAGCACGTGCGCGATAACCAGCCCGTTACCCAGAACGAATTCGTCATCGGCGAGCATCAGTATCTGATCTCTCGGACGGATCTCAAGGGGCGGATCACGTATGCCAATCCCGCCTTCGTGGAGGTGAGCGGCTATTCGCGTGACGAACTGCTGGGGGCGCCGCACAACATCGTTCGCCATCCCGACATGCCCTCCGAGGCATTCGGCGATCTGTGGGAGACGATCAAGCGCGGCGACACGTGGACCGGGCTGGTCAAGAACCGCCGCAAGAACGGCGACTTCTACTGGGTGCTGGCCACCGTCACGCCGACGCTCGAAAACAACGCCGTCGTCGGCTACACGTCGGTGCGAGTGCGTCCCGCTGCAGGCGCGACAGCGCAGGCCGAAGCGCTCTACGCCCGCTTCCGTAGCGGACAGGCAGGCAATCTGCGCATTCGCGGCGGTCAGGTCGAGCGCGGCGGTATTGCAGCGCTCGCGCGCCGTGTGCGTCTCGACACGTTGCGCGCACGCCTGACGGGCATCATCGTGCTCGGTGCGCTCCTGCTCGCCATCGTCGGTGGTCTGGGTCTGTGGGGCGTGTCGAGCAGCAACGACAAGCTGTTGAAGGTGTACCGCAACGGCATGGTGCCGGTGAGCACGCTCGGCGTCATCGGTCAGAAGCTCGACCGCGACGTGCTGCTGGTGGCCGAAGCCGTCGGCAGCCCGAATCTCGACGCGATGAAGCGCGCCGGTGACGAAATCGCGGGCAGCCTCGACGAAATCAACCGCCAGTGGGCGGAGTACATGAAGACGGTCGACGACAGCACGCGGGCGCAAGCCGAGCGCTTCGATGTGATCCGTCAGCGCTTTACGTCCGATGGCTTGTTGCAGACGGTCGAGATGCTGCGTGTCGGTTCGGCCGAAGGCGCACAACAGACGTACCTCGAAAAAGTGAAGCCGGCCTACGGGCCGATGCGCGACGAGCTGAACGCGCTCACGCGTCTCGAACTCACGCAGGCGACCGATCTGTATCAGCAGTCGCAGAAAGAACACACGATTGTGCGTGGGGCGACGGTCGTCGCAGTGCTGGGCGGCATCGTCGTGCTGTTCCTGCTGGGCAGCATCCTGCGTCGCGCGATCAACCATCCGCTGCGCGTCGCACTCGGCATGTCGAAGCAGATCGCGGCAGGCGACCTGACCGGAAAGGCCGAAGGCGTGGGTCGCGACGAAATCGGCCAGTTGCTGTTCGGCCTGTCGGTCATGAAGAACAGTCTGCTGTCCATCGTCTCCGATGTGCGCGAAGGCATCGAGTCGATCAACATCGCCTCGCGTGAAATCGCCGCAGGCAACACGGATTTGTCGGCACGTACCGAACAACAGGCGGCGTCGCTGGAGCAAACGGCATCGTCGATGGAGCAACTGACGGCCACCGTCAAACAGAACGCGGACAACGCCCGTCAGGCGAGCGCGATGGCCGTGAACGCCTCGGAAATCGCAGCGCGTGGTGGTCAGGTCGTGGGCAACGTCGTCGACACGATGCAGGGCATCTCGACGAGTTCGCACAAGATCGTCGACATCATCAGCGTGATCGAAGGTATTGCGTTCCAGACCAACATCCTTGCGCTGAACGCGGCCGTGGAAGCGGCGCGCGCGGGCGAGCAGGGGCGTGGCTTCGCCGTCGTGGCGGGCGAAGTGCGCACGCTGGCACAGCGTAGCGCGGCCGCCGCGAAGGAAATCAAGGTGCTCATCGAGGATTCGGTGGGACGCGTGGAAAACGGCTCGTCCCTGGTGGCCCAAGCCGGTAAGACGATGGACGAGATCGTGCAGGCCGTGCAGCGTGTGACGGACATCATGGGCGAGATCTCGGCCGCATCGGCCGAACAGTCGAGCGGCATCGAACAGGTCAACCGCGCTGTTACGCAGATGGATGAAGTCACGCAGCAGAACGCGGCCCTCGTGGAGGAGGCTGCGGCTGCGGCGGGCTCGCTGGAAGATCAGGCCCATCGTCTGCGCGACGCCGTGTCCGTCTTCCGTGTGGGCGACGCGCTCCAGGCCGCTGGCTCACCGACGGTGCACCGTGTGGCGAGCGGTGCAGGGCAGCAGGTGCAGCAAGCGCAAGCTACGGCCGCTGTGCGTCAGGGGGCCGCGAAGTCGATGACAGCAGCGATGACAGCGGCGGTGACAGCACCGGCAGCCGCACAGAACACAGCCTCCGCCGCGCCTGCTCGCGCAAGCGCTGGCGGCGCTGCCACGCGAACGGCCACGCGCCGTCCGCAGGCCAGCGCACCGGCAGCCAACGCACAAGAAGATGCGCAGGTGCTGCAACTGGCGGCGCGTCGGGGCAAGGCACAGCCCGACGGCGCGACGGGGTCGTCTTCGAATACGAAGGCGAGCGACCCGGGCGATTGGGAAGAGTTTTGACGGTTGTTGGTGCAAAGAGACGAGATTGTTGTGATGGATCAACCGGCTATGGGCCGGTCTTCACGGGGTAGAGGTCGTTATGTTTAAGAATGTCACCATCCGGGCGCGGCTCACGCTGGCGCTGGGACTCTTCATGGTGCTGCTGGTCGTGGGCGCTGCGGTGGGTCTCGTCTCGCTGCGACAGAGCAATACGTCGCTGCAAGAGATCTACACGAACGACATGGCATCGGCGCGATCGCTGGCACAGACCACGATTTCGACGTTGGGCGCACGCGTGACGCTCTCGCGCATCGAGTTCATCGCCGATCCGACCGAGATCAAGTCGGCGATCGACAGCGTGCGCAACAACCTCAAGAAGGCCGATGACTCGTGGGCGAATTACGCCGCTCTGCCGATGAACGACGGTGAGAAGGCACTCGCCGACGCCGTCATCGCGGCACGCGGCAAGGTCAACAACGACGGTATCCTCCCCGCGCTCAAGGCCATCGAATCGGGCGACATCCCCGACTTCCACGCCAAGACCGTGATGGATGTGCCGCGTCTGTTCGCCGACTACACGAAGGCGATGACCGCGCTGGCCGACTTGCAGGTCAAGAACGCCGAAGAGCGCTATCTGGCCGCACAGGCCCGGTACACGATGGTGATGTGGATGGTCGGCATCGGTCTGAGCCTTGGCCTGATTGTCGGCATCATCACGCAGATCACGCTCACGCGCGCCATCGTCGGCCCGATCGACGATGCGATCCGCCACTTCGAGAAGATCGCCGGCGGCGACCTCACGCAACGCATCGAAGTGTGGAACGAAACCGAGACGGGACGTCTGTTCAAGGGCGTGAAGCATATGCAGGACAGTCTCGTGCGCACCGTGGCGGAAGTCCGCTCGGGCACCGAGTCGATTACGTCCGCTGCACAGCAGATCGCTGCAGGCAACACCGACCTGTCGGCGCGCACGGAACAGCAGGCCGCATCGCTGGAAGAAACCGCGTCGTCGATGGAGCAGCTCACGGCAACCGTGCGCCAGAACGCGGACAACGCGCGTCAGGCCAGCCAACTGGCGGTGAACGCCTCGGAAATCGCCACGCGCGGCGGTCAGGTCTCCGGCCAGGTCGGCGAGACGATGGACGGCATTTCGAGCAGCTCGAACAAGATCGTCGACATCATCAGCGTGATCGACGGCATCGCGTTCCAGACGAACATCCTCGCCCTGAACGCTGCCGTGGAAGCGGCGCGTGCGGGCGAACAAGGTCGCGGCTTCGCCGTGGTGGCAGGCGAAGTGCGCACGCTGGCGCAGCGCAGTGCGGCCGCCGCCAAGGAAATCAAGGCGCTGATCGAAGATTCGTCGCGTCGCGTGCAGGACGGCACGGCGCTCGTCGCCCAGCAAGGCCACACGATGAACGAGATCGTGCAGGCGGTGAAGCGCGTGACGGACATCATGGGCGAGATCTCGGCGGCATCGGCCGAGCAGTCCAGCGGTATCGAGCAGGTCAACCGCGCGATCACGCAGATGGATGAGGTGACGCAGCAGAACGCCGCGTTGGTGGAAGAAGCGGCCGCGGCCGCCGGTTCGCTGGAAGAGCAGGCCAATCGTCTGAAGACGACGGTTTCGGTTTTCCGTGTCGATGCCAGCCAGGTCGCGACCGGCTACGCAGCCCCGGCGCTGGCGGCGCTCCCGTCGGCAGCACCTGCCGCGCGCCCGACGCCGGTGAAGAAGAAGGCTGCCGCCTCCGCCGCCACCTCCGTCGCATCGGCGGCACCGGCATCGGCCGCTGCACCGAAGGCGACGCCCGCACCGGCACCGCTGCGCAAGCCTGCACCGGCAGCCGCCGCACCGGCCGCTTCCCGCACGGGCACGGACGACGCAAACGGCGACTGGGAAACCTTCTGATCGCATGACGTGATGGTTGCCTTCGTGCAGCAATGCACGAGGCAATAGAGCAGCACTTATAGGAACGGTGCACGCACCTCGCCCGGCGACTCAGTACCGCCGGGCACCCCGAGGGACGTGTCGGCAAGTGGCAACAATCGGTAAGACAAAAGCCGCCGTGTGCACTGCATCTCATGCAGCGCCACGGCAGGCGGGTAGTGGAGGTCACATCATGATGCAGTTGAGTCTCAAAGCAAAACTCTGGTCGGCGCTTGCGCTTATGTGGCTGGGGCTTTTGATTCTCGGTGGCTGGGCTGCCTTTCACGAGCGCAGCACGATGATGTCGGAGCGGCGCGCGGCAGTGGAAAACATCGTCACGAGCGCCGACGGCATTCTGCGTGACTACGCGGCCCAGGCGGCAGCCGGCAAGATCACCGTTGAAGAGGCGAAACAACAAGCCATGGCGCGACTGAAAGTCATGCGCTACGGCGAAGGCGGTAACGGCTACATGGTGATCTTCGACACCAAACCGACCGTTCTCATGCATCCGACGCTCGCCGATCTGGTGAACAAGGACGTCTCCACCTACAAGGATTCGAACGGCAAGCTGCTCTTCGTCGAAATGGCTCGCGTGGCCAAGGACAAGGGCTCAGGCTTCGTCGACTATTACGGCCGCGTCGCGGGCAGCGACCAGCGCATGGCCAAGGTCTCGTTCGTGAAGTACTTCGCGCCCTGGGACTGGGGCATGATGAGTGGCGTCTACGTGCAGGACGTCAACGAGGCGTTCTACGCCACGCTCATTCGCTTCGGCATCGCGCTTTTGGTGATCGGCGGTATCGTGACGGCGGCGATGCTCGTGATCATCCGCAACGTACAGCGTAGCCTCGGCGGCGAGCCGGAGTACGCGGCAGGCATCGCACACCGCATCGCAAGCGGCGATCTGCACAGCCACGTGGACGTGGCCCCGGGCGACACGCACAGCCTGCTCTACGCCATGCAACGCATGCAGCACACGCTGGCCGAGACCATCTCGCAGATCCGTCAGGGCACCGAGTCGATCACCACCGCCGCGCATGAGATCGCGGCGGGTAACACCGACCTGTCGGCCCGTACCGAACAGCAGGCGGCGTCGCTGGAAGAAACCGCCTCGTCGATGGAGCAGCTCACGGCAACCGTGCGCCAGAACGCCGATAACGCGCGTCAGGCGAGCCAACTGGCGGTGAATGCGTCGGAAATCGCCATGCGTGGCGGCGAAGTCTCGGGGCAGGTCGGGGCGACGATGGACGGCATCTCCACTAGCTCGAACAAGATCGTCGACATCATCGCCGTAATTGATGGCATCGCTTTCCAGACGAACATCCTCGCGTTGAACGCAGCGGTGGAAGCCGCACGGGCGGGCGAGCAGGGGCGCGGTTTTGCCGTGGTCGCGGGCGAAGTGCGCACGCTGGCCCAGCGCAGTGCGGCGGCCGCCAAGGAAATCAAGGCACTGATCGAAGACTCGTCGCGCCGCGTGCAGGACGGCACGGCGCTCGTGACGCGTCAGCGTCAGACCATGGAAGAGATCGTGCAGGCGGTCAAACGCGTGACGGACATCATGGGTGAGATCTCGGCGGCGTCTGCCGAGCAGTCGAGCGGCATCGAACAGGTCAATCGCGCAGTGACGCAGATGGATGAGGTGACGCAGCAGAACGCGGCGCTCGTGGAAGAGGCGGCGGCCGCCGCCGGCGCGATGGAGTCGCAGGCGCAAGAGCTGCGCGCGGCCGTGTCCGTCTTCCAGACAGGCGGCGGGGCAGGTGCGGGGAGCGTGCATGCGATCGGCGCGTCCCGGCGCGAGCCGGCGGCGCAGCCGCTGGCCCGTGCGGCATAAGACATAACCGCTGTCTGACGTAATTCGACGCAACCGAGACATCATGACCGATTCGCGCAACACATCGCATCTGACGCGTCGCGGCGGCTCCGGCCCCGATGGCGACGCGGGCTCGCGCAGCGCGGATTTCGCGCGCGCCAGTGGCGCCGCCCTGTCGGGCGAGCGCGACTTTGCGTTCTCGCTGGCCGACTTCAGCCGCATTCGCAATCTGATCTACCAGCGCGCCGGGATTGCGCTGGCCGAGCACAAGCGCGAGATGGTCTACAGCCGCATCGCGCGACGTCTGCGTGCGCTGGGCATGACGAGCTTCACCGATTATCTCGACATGCTCGAAGCCGACACTGGTGACAGCGAGTGGGAGTCGTTCACCAACGCGCTGACGACGAACCTCACGTCGTTCTTCCGCGAGTCTCACCATTTCCCGTTGCTCGCCGACTTCGTGCGCAACCGCCCCAAGCCGATCTCGGTGTGGTGCTGTGCGGCGTCGACCGGCGAAGAGCCGTATTCGATTGCGATGACGCTGGTCGACACGCTCGGCTCACGTCCCAACGCCACGGTGCTGGCCACCGACGTCGACACGCAGGTCCTGGCCCGCGCGTCGGCCGCCGTCTACAACGGCGAGCAGACCGGCAAGATCTCGCAGGAACAGCTGCGCAAGCATTTCCTGCGAGGCACGGGCGCGAACTCGGGGAAGATCAAGGTGCGTCCCGAATTGCAGCAACTGGTGACGTTCGAGCCGCTCAACCTGCTCGCGCCGTCGTGGCAGATCGGCGGGCCGTTCGACGTGATCTTCTGCCGTAACGTGATGATCTATTTCGACAAGGCCACGCAGGCGCGCATTCTCGAGCGCTTCGTCCCCTTGCTCAAACCGGACGGCCTGCTATTCGCCGGGCATTCGGAGAACTTCACTTATGTAAGCCGGGCGTTCCGTCTGCGCGGGCAGACGGTGTACGAACTGGCCGGCGCCGGAGCACGGGGAGCCTGACATGGCAGCACAGCCATTGGCCGAAGCACTCGCGACCAACCACTACTTCGACAATGCGTTCAATACGCAGGCAGTGAAGCTGCTGCCGTCGGAGTATTTCGTCACGACCGAAGACATCATGCTCGTGACGGTGCTCGGTTCGTGTGTGGCCGCCTGCGTACGCGACAACGTTACCGGTATCGGCGGCATGAACCACTTCATGCTGCCGGACGATGGCGAGAGCGAGCGCGATCGGCTACTCTCTGCGTCCATGCGCTACGGCGCATACGCGATGGAAATGCTCATCAACGAGCTGATCAAGCTCGGTGCACGGCGCGAGCGTCTGGAGGCGAAGGTCTTCGGCGGCGGCGCGGTGCTCGCGGGCATGACCACCCTGAATATCGGCGATCGCAATGCGAACTTCGTGTTGCGCTATCTCGAGATGGAGCAGATTCGCGTGACCGCGCAGGATCTGCTCGGGCCGCATCCGCGCAAGGTGTGCTTTTTGCCGCGCACCGGGCGGGTGATGGTCAAGAAGCTGGGCGACCGGGGTGACCCGGCCATCGCCCAGCGGGAACAGGCGTACGCGCAGCGTCTGCGCGCACGCGAAGTACGGGGCTCCGTAGAACTCTTTGCGCCACCGGCCAGAAATGCCAAGCCTCGGCCGGGGCCTGACAACCGAAAAATGGAGGAGGCTTGAGCGAACCAATCAAAGTCCTGTGCGTGGACGATTCCGCACTCGTGCGCAGCCTGATGACGGAGATCATCAATGCGCATCCGGACATGACCGTAGTGGCGACCGCACCCGACCCGCTCGTGGCGCGCGATCTGATCAAGCAGCACAACCCGGACGTGCTCACGCTCGACGTCGAAATGCCGCGCATGGACGGGCTGGACTTCCTTGAGAAGCTCATGCGCCTGCGTCCGATGCCGGTGCTCATGGTGTCGTCGCTGACCGAGCGCGGCTCGGAAGTCACGATGCGTGCGCTCGAACTCGGCGCGGTCGATTTCGTGACGAAGCCGCGTCTGGGCATTCGTGACGGCATGCTCGAATACGGCGAGATGATCGCCGACAAGATTCGTGCTGCCGCGCGCGCCCGTGTGCGAAGCGCGCCGCCCAAGAGCGCAGCCCCGGTGGCGGTGGAAGCCGCGCCGATGCTGCGCAATCCGCTCGTTTCGACGGAAAAGCTGATCATCATCGGCGCGTCGACGGGCGGCACGGAAGCGATTCGCGAAGTGCTCGTGCCGATGCCGCCGGACGCACCGGCGATTCTCATCACGCAGCACATGCCGGCGGGCTTCACCAAGTCGTTTGCGCAACGCCTGAACGGGTTGTGCCGCATTACGGTGAAGGAAGCCGAGCACGGCGAGCGTGTGTTGCCGGGCCACGCCTACATTGCACCGGGCGGCGACACCCACCTGCAACTCTCGCGCAGCGGCGCGAACTACGTGGCACTGCTAGACCCGGCGCCGCCGGTGAATCGACATCGTCCGTCGGTCGATGTATTGTTTCGCTCCGCGGCCGTGCATGCCGGACGTAACGCCATCGGCGTGATTCTCACGGGCATGGGCCGCGACGGTGCGGCCGGTCTGGTCGAGATGCGCCGTGCCGGTGCGCACACGTTCGCGCAGGACGAAGCGAGCTGCATCGTATTCGGCATGCCGCGCGAAGCCATTGCCATGGGCGGCGCAGAGGAAGTGGTGCCGCTGCACGAGATGGCCCGAAAAGTGCTTCATCAGGTCGCGAAATTCGGCGAACGCACGCAACGGGTATAGTTCGGCTTTTGGCGTTGTTTTTGGCTTGTTTTCGCCGTATGGTCCGCAACGATTTGCGTTCACACTCAGGGCACTGAGTGATGGCGGAACTTGCCCCTGAATATTGTCGGGCCCCCAAAGGGGGACCGGCAGAATTGGAGTGATGATGGTAGACAAGAACATGAAATTCCTGGTCGTCGACGATTTTCCGACGATGCGCCGCATTGTGCGAAACCTGCTCAAGGAGCTGGGTTTCTCCAATGTCGACGAAGCGGAAGACGGTGTGGCGGCGCTGGCCAAGCTGCGCGGCGGTAGCTTCGAATTCGTGGTGTCCGACTGGAACATGCCGAACATGGACGGTCTGACGATGCTCCAGACGATCCGTGCCGACCCGAACCTGGCCAAGCTGCCGGTGCTGATGGTCACGGCCGAAGCCAAGAAGGAAAACATCATCGCCGCCGCTCAGGCGGGGGCGAGCGGGTATGTGGTCAAGCCGTTCACGGCCGCGACCCTCGATGAGAAGCTGGGCAAGATCTTCGAAAAAATGGAAAAAACGGGGGCCTGAACGTGACCCACGAGTCGAGCACTGAATGGCCGGGTGAGCCGGGCGGCGCTTACGTGACCGGCGAGGCAGATCCGGCGGAGCGCATGCTGATGCGCGTCGGGCAGTTGACGCGCATGCTGCGCGACAATCTGCGTGAACTCGGTCTGGACAAGCAACTGGAGCAGGCCGCCGAGGCGATTCCCGATGCCCGCGACCGTCTGAACTACGTCGCGACCATGACGGAACAGGCGGCCGTGCGGGCGCTGACGGCCATCGAGCTGGCCAAGCCCATTCAGGACCGCCTCGAAGCGGACGCCAATGCGCTCGACGCGCGCTGGGCCAAGTGGTTCGATCAGCCGCTGGAACTCGAGGACGCGCGCCAGCTCGTCACCGAGACCCGCACCTACCTGCGTCGCGTGCCGGACGACACCCGCGCGACCAACAACCATCTGATGGAAATCATGATGGCGCAGGACTTCCAGGATCTGACCGGGCAGGTGATCAAGAAGATCATGGAGGTGGTGCAGGAGATCGAGAAGCACCTGGTCCAGACGCTGCTCGAGAACATGCCGCCCGAGAAGCGCAAGGAAGCCGAAGACTCGCTGCTCAACGGGCCGCAGGTCAAAAAGGAAGGCCGCACCGACATCGTGGCCGATCAGGGACAGGTCGACGACCTGCTCGCCAGCCTCGGTTTCTGACCCCGCCGCCAGCCGTGCCCCGGCTGGCGGAATCGCGCTTGCGCGAAATACCGCCCAATCCCGCCTCTATTCCCCCCTTTGTGACTTGACGGTTACGGCCATAATCGGTCGCGATAGGGTGGGTTCGTCCGCCCGCTGTGGATAGGGCATGGCTGAGGAAAGCGATCTCGAAAAGTCGGAATCACCCACTCCCCGGCGTCTGGAGAAGGCGCGCGAGGAAGGGCAGGTCGCGCGTTCGCGCGAGCTTTCGACGTTCGCCCTGCTGGCCGCCGGTGTCGCCGGGATGTGGATGACGGCCGACCGTATCTCGCAGGGATTCGCCCAGTTGATGCGCCACGGCATGCAGTTCGAGCCGGGCACGGCGATGGACACGCGCCGCATGCTGTCGTACGCCGCGCACTCGGGCGCGGACGCGCTCATGGTCATCGCGCCGCTCTTCGCCGCCCTCGTGATCGCGGCCATCGTTGCACCGATGGCGCTGGGCGGCTGGCTGTTCACCACCAAATCGCTCGCCCCCAACTTTGGTCGCCTGAACCCGCTCAAGGGACTGGGCCGCATGTTCTCCACGCAAGGGCTGGTCGAGCTGGTCAAGGCCGTGGCCAAGACTGTGCTCGTAGGTGGCGTGGCGTACTGGGCCATCGCCCGCGACAAAGACGCCGTGATGGGCCTGATGACGCAGTCGCCGCGCGTGGCGCTGCCGTATGTGGGCGAGATGATCGTGGTGTGCTGCGCGTTTATTGTGGCGTCGCTGCTGCTGGTGGCCGCCATCGATATCCCGTTCCAGCTGTGGCAGCACTACAAGAAACTGCGCATGACCAAAGAGGAAGTGCGTCAGGAAAACAAGGAAACCGAGGGCGATCCGCACGTTAAGGCGCAGATCCGTCAGTTGCAGCGTCAGGCTGCGCGCCGGCGCATGATGCAGGACGTGCCCAAGGCCGACGTGATCGTGACGAACCCGACGCACTTTGCCGTCGCCCTCGAATACAAGGACAACATGCGCGCGCCGCGTGTGCTCGCCAAGGGCACCGATCTGGTCGCGCAACGAATCCGTGAGATGGGGGCCGAGCACCGCATCCCGATCCTCGAAGCCCCGCCACTGGCCCGTGCGCTGCATCGCCACGTGGAAATCGGTCACGAAATCCCGGCCACGCTGTACACGGCCGTGGCCGAAGTGCTGGCGTGGGTCTTCCAGCTTCGCCGCTGGCGTACCGAGGGGGGCATCGAGCCGCTGACCCCGTCGGATCTGCCCGTGCCGACTGAGCTCGACGCGCCCCGGCGCCTCGGGTCGAAACGAGTGTAACGAATGAACCTCAACCCTCGCGCGAACCAGCTATTGCGTGCGTCGCAACTGCTCCTCGGCGGCAACTTGAAGTCGCTCGCCGCGCCGGTGCTGATCATCATGATTCTGGGCATGATGATCCTCCCGCTGCCGCCGTTCATCCTGGATCTGTTGTTCACGTTCAACATCGCCCTCGCGGTGATGGTGTTGCTGGTGTCCATGTACACGCAGAAGCCGCTCGACTTCGCGGCGTTCCCGAGCGTGTTGCTGTTCTCCACGTTGCTGCGTCTGTCGCTGAACGTGGCGTCCACGCGCGTGGTGTTGCTCGAAGGCCACACCGGCCCGGACGCTGCCGGTAAGGTGATCGAGGCGTTCGGCCACTTCCTGGTGGGCGGCAACTACGCCGTCGGTATCGTGGTGTTCATCATCCTCGTGGTCATCAACTTCATGGTGATCACGAAGGGCGCGGGGCGTATCGCGGAAGTGGGCGCGCGTTTTACCCTCGACGCCATGCCCGGTAAGCAGATGGCCATCGACGCCGACCTGAACGCCGGGCTGATCGGGGAAGAGGAAGCGCGCAACCGTCGTAAAGTGATTGCGCAGGAAGCCGACTTCTACGGTTCGATGGACGGCGCGTCCAAGTTCGTGCGCGGTGACGCGGTCGCTGGCCTGTTGATCATGCTGATCAACATCATCGGCGGGCTGATCGTCGGTGTGGTTCAGCACAATCTGGATCTCGCGACCGCCGCCAAGAACTACACGCTGCTGACCATCGGTGACGGTCTCGTCGCGCAGATCCCGGCACTGGTGATCTCGACGGCCGCCGGTGTGGTGGTCTCGCGAGTGGCGACGGATGAAGACGTTGGCCAGCAGGTCGTCTCGCAACTCTTCAACAACCCGCAGGTGCTGGGCATTACGGCCGCGATTCTGGGCTTGATGGGCCTGATTCCAGGCATGCCGCACTTTGCCTTCCTGCTGCTCGCGCTGGGTCTGGGCGCGCTGGCCCGCTGGCAGTTCCGCAAGGCGGCCGCTGCCAAGGTGCAGGCGACGCGTCCGACGCCGGTCGCCGCGACCGCAGCGCCCGAAGTGGCCGAAGCGTCGTGGGACGACGTGGCGCTGGTCGACCCGCTGGGGCTTGAAGTCGGCTATCGCCTGATCCCGCTCGTCGACCGCAATCAGGATGGCGAACTGCTCAAGCGTATCAAGGGCATCCGCAAGAAGTTCGCGCAGGAGATCGGTTTCCTCGCACCGGTGGTGCACATCCGCGACAATCTGGAGCTGCGTCCGAACCAGTACCGCATCACGCTCAAGGGCGTGATCATCGGCGAAGGCGAAGCGTACCCGGGCCAATTGCTGGCCATCGACCCGGGACAGGTCAGCGCACCGCTGCAAGGCACGCCGACGCGAGACCCCGCCTTCGGTCTGCCCGCCACGTGGATCGACGTCGGCCAACGCGATCAGGCGCAGGCGTACGGCTACACCGTGGTCGATGCCGGTACGGTCGTGGCGACCCACCTGAATCACCTGATCAACGCCCACGCCCACGAATTGCTGGGACGTCAGGAAGTGCAACAGCTTATCGAGCGCATCGGCAAGGACGCGCCGAAGCTCATCGAAGATCTGGTGCCCAAGACCATCGCCCTCACCACGCTGCAGAAGGTGTTGCAGAACCTGCTCGAAGAGCAGGTGCCGATTCGCGACATGCGCACCATCATCGATACCATCGCCGAGCATGGTGCACGTGTGCAGGATCCGTACGACCTCACGGCGCTGGTGCGACTGTCGCTGGGCCGCGCGATCACGCAGAGCGTGTTCCCGGGCAGTGGCGATCTGGAAGTGGTGGGGCTCGACGCCAATCTCGAACGAATTCTCACGCAGGCGTTGTCGGCCGGCGGTGGCACTGGCCTGGAGCCGGGCCTCGCCGATACGCTGCTGCGTGAAACCCAGGCCGCCGTGACGCGTCAGGAGCGTCAGGGTCTGCCGTCGGTATTGTTGGTTCAACATCCGCTGCGTTCGCTGCTCTCGCGCTTCCTGCGCCGCAGCCTGCCGCAGCTCAAGGTTTTGTCGTATGCGGAAGTGCCAGACACCCGTAACGTGAAAATGACGGCACTCATCGGAGGTCAAGCGTGAAGATTCGGAAATTCTTTGCGGGCACGTGCCGCGACGCACTGCGCCAGATTCGCGAGGAAATCGGACCCGACGCGGTCGTATTGTCCAATCGCTCGGTCGCCAACGGCGTCGAGATCGTGGCGTTGGCGGAAGAGGATCTGGACGCGCTCGCCGGCGGCGACATGCCGACGCATCGTCCGCGTCCCCGTCCTGCTGCACCGGCCCCGGCGCCCGTGGCGAGTCCTGCCGTCGCCGCGAACGACATCGCCGCGACGAGCGCTTTCGCGCAGTCGATGATGGGCGAGTTGCAAAGCATGCGCGGATTGCTCGAAGAGCAGGTCGCGGGTCTTGTGTGGAACGACAAGCAACGTCGTTCACCGGCGCAGGGCGAGATTCTGCGCACATTGCTCGCGGCGGGCTTCTCGGCGCAGCTCGGCCGTGCGCTGCTGGAGCATCTGCCGGAAGGCAGCGACCGCGAGAACGGTCTGGACTGGGTGAAGAATGCGCTCAAGCGCAATCTGCCCATCATGCCGAACGAAGACGAATTGATGGATCGCGGCGGCGTGTATGCGCTCATGGGGCCGACCGGCGTGGGCAAGACCACGACCACGGCCAAGCTCGCGGCGCGTTGCGTGATGCGTCATGGCGCGGAGAAGCTCGCACTGCTCACGACCGACAGTTATCGTATCGGCGGCCATGAGCAGTTGCGCATCTACGGCAAGATTCTGGGCGTGACGGTGCATGCGGTGAAGGACGCAACGGATCTGCGTCTGGCGCTGACCGAACTGCGCAACAAGCACATGGTGCTGATCGACACGGTTGGCATGAGCCAGCGCGATCGCACTGTACCGGAGCAGGTGGCGATGCTGTGCGGGGCGGAGACGCCGGTGCAGCGTCTGCTGTTGCTCAACGCCACGAGCCACGGCGACACGCTCAACGAAGTGGTGCACGCCTATCGCAGTGCGAGCGCCGAGGGCGGTGGCGATCTGGCGGGGTGTATTCTGACGAAACTCGACGAGACGACCAACCTGGGTTCGGTGCTCGACACGGTGATTCGTCACCGTCTGCCGGTGCATTACGTCTCGACGGGGCAGCGCGTACCGGAAAACCTGCACGTCGCGGACCGGCAATTTTTGATCGACACGGCGTTGTCTGCGCCGGTGACGGGGTCGCCGTTCGTGCCGTCCGAGGAAGATTTGCCGGCAGTGGTGCGCGGGGTCGATCCCAATTACAGCGGGCTGTTCGCACCCGCACAACCTTCAGGCGAGGCCTGCTTTGGTTAAACTCGTACTCGATCAAGCTGAAGGGCTGCGCCGACTGGTGGCGCGCCATACCACGCGCATCGTCGCGGTGGTAGGAAGTGCGCCTGAAGCCGGTCAGACGAGTGTTGCGTTGAATCTGGCCAGTGCGCTGGCTCATCACGGTCAGGATGTCGTGCTGGCCGACGAGAGCGGCCATGCAGCACCGGCGCTCGGTCTGCCATTGCGCGGTGACATCCACGATGTGCTGGCAGGGCGCATTTCGCCCGACGCGGTGCGTGTGCACACGCGCGACAACGTGGTGCTGGTGCCTGTGGCGCATCGTCATCCCGAGCGGATCGATCCGCAGCGTGCACTGCCGGTGCTGACCGTTGGCGAGCCGGACGTCGTGATCGTCGACTGCACGCATGCCGGTGGTGTGCTGAGCCCGTTGGCGGCGCATGCGCATGACGTGCTGGTGGTGCTCGGCTGTGAACCGGCGTCGATTACGGGCGCGTACTCGTGGATCAAACAGGCGCATTACGAATATGCGCTGGCGCAGTTCCGGGTGTTGGTGAACCGGGCGGAGGATATGGAGGCACGCGTCGTGTGCCGCAATCTGGCCACGACGGCGAGTCGTTATCTGGCGGTGTCGCTGGAGTTGGCCGGACATGTGCCGTCGGACCGTCAGGTCATGCGGGCGCGGCAATTAACGCGCACCGTGGTCGATGCGTTTCCGATGGCGCCGGCGGCGGTGGCTTATCGTCAGTTGGCGGCGCAGGTGATGCATTGGCCGTTGGCCATTCGGGATACGGGACCGGCGGCGTTGGGTGCCGGGATCGGTCAGGTGGGCGATTGCGGCGGCGATCGCGGTGCCGAGATGACGCATGGCGTGGGCGCGGTGAGCGCGCACACGGCCTGAGCGTCACGGCACGCGTCGAGAGGAAGCGGAGGGAAACATGTATACCGCGCGCGGGAAGGTCGACACGAACGACACGCTGACCCAATACGCGCCGTTGGTGCGCCGCCTGGCGCTGCAATTGATGGCGAAGCTGCCGGCAAGCGTGGAATTGGAAGATCTGATTCAGGCTGGCATGCTGGGGCTGCTCGATGCGGCGAACCGGTATCAGGAGACGCAGGGCGCGCAGTTCGAAACGTACGCGAGCCAGCGCATTCGCGGGGCGATGCTTGACGAGTTGCGCGAGCTGGACTGGGCATCGCGCGGCATTCGCAAGACGGCGCGCGAGATCGAGAAGGCGGTGCAGCGTCTGGAGCAGCGGCTGGGCCGGGGTCCGTCCGAGAGCGAGATTGCGGGCGAGATGTCGATCGGGCTGACCGAGTATCAGCAGATGCTGCAGGATGTGCACGGCTGCCAACTGATCTATTACGAAGACTTCGAAGCGGCAGACGAAGAGCCGTTCATCGACCGCATTTGCGCGGACCCGGGTGCGGATCCGCTGACGATGCTGCTCGACGAAGGTTTGCGCGGCGGCGTCGTGGACGCCATCGACCGTTTGCCCGAGCGCGAGAAGTTGCTGATGAGCCTGTACTACGAGCAGGGATTGAACCTGCGCGAAATCGGCGCCGTGCTCGAAGTCAGCGAGTCCCGCGTGTGTCAGTTGCACAGCCAGGCGATCTCGCGCTTGCGCGCGACGCTGCGTGAGAAGGCCTGGACTTCGGCGAATTGAACGACCAATAGATCTGCGTAAGAAAACCTCCTGAACAAAGCCCCCGGTGACGCGCAAGCGCCCCGGGGTTTTTTGTTTCCCGCAGGGCGACGCTATTGTGCACGCGGCCAGTAAAGTTCAACGGAAAATTCCCAAGCTCGCTACGAGCATAGCCGCGCTATTCTGCTGCTAACGGCTTAGCAAATCCCCCCGATGTCGAGGCGGCCGCGTACAACGTATTTCACCGGGGGGGATATGCGACTGGTTAACGTAGTAAAGCCCACACACATTTGTAACTTGGCGTGTACGTATTGCTATAACGACGACGTTCGCAAGCCTGTCATGGCCGCGGAGACTCTTGGAGTCACGATTCGAGAGACGCTCGAGTTGGCGAAGCAATATGAGAGCGTCGACGAAGTCGATTTCATTTGGCACGGCGGCGAGCCGTTAGTCGCAGGAAGGGAATTCTTCGAGAGCATCGTTTCATTCCAATCGGAATTCGCGAGCGGTGTCCGCTTTACGAATAGCGTTCAAACGAACGGCACCCTTATCGACTCCCGGTGGGCAGAGTTCTTCGCGAAAGAGGGGTTCAACGTGAGCCTTTCTCTCGACGGCCCCGAGGAGATCAACGACCGATTCCGTGTCTATCGTTCAGGTGCAGGATCGTTTGCCAAAACGTGGAAAGCCATTCAGGTCCTTAGGGCCGTTGGCCTCAATCCCGGCGTATGCATTGTCCTCAGTCGGGCCACGATTGATCGGACGCAAGAAATTTTGCGTTTTCTATCGGACAACCATCTCGGGTTTAACGTCATTCCATTGACCTTGTCAGGGTCGGCGCGCGACCACTACGACGAACTCAGCATCACCCCTCAGGAATACGCGCGCGCTTGAATTTCCATGTACGACGAGTGGATAGATGCCAAGGACGGCTATGTATACGGGCATGATTTCGTCGTTAAGACGCGGGCGATTCTCTATGGGAAGGCCGCGGACTGTATAGGGATGTCGAATTGTGCCGACTTCAACCTGTCGGTCGACCCAATTGGGGACGTCTATCCCTGCGCGTCATTGTCCGGCAACCCTGCTGCGAAGCTCGGGAACATTGGTGATGCGCCGCTTGTTGACATCGTGAACGATGAGCGTTCGACGACATTCCGAAATAGAGCCGTGGACCCTCAATGTGCCGAATGCAAATGGCAGCACGTATGTCACGGCGGATGTATGTCGAGAGCCTACAAATTCACGGGAAACATAAATTCGCGTGACTTCTATTGTCCCGGCCTGTTTGAGATTTACGAACATGTTGCTGGTCGGCTGGCGAAGCACTCCATCGCTCCCGGAACTCGGAACCCTTGGCACATGACCGACGGATTGGATCCTGCTCTGGTTCCCTTCAAACAGACCGCAACCAAAGAACCCCCCAAAGTTATTCCCATTCACTCGATTAGAGAGGGCTAAGTATGCATTCAAGAGCTTCGGATTCTGAGACTCCCGTATGGAATCAGGCGTTATTGGATTCATTTGGTGGTGACGCGCGAGCTTCATTCAAGCCCGGGCAGGCAATGCCGGATCGCTATCGAAATCAGGCCGATAGGGAAACCGCGTGTTCGTATCACTGGAACGGCAATGTCCACACATATCATTACTTCAAGGACGCCAGATAAACGCGATTCCTTTCGACGGACGATAGACGCCGGGGCGGCGATTCTCACCTGATGTCTAAGCGCGGACATGATCAACGTCTTCTGATGTTCGGTGTGGCGACATCTGCCGCATTGCATATCGCACTTTTTCTCTGGTTCTTATCCTGGGGAGGTACTTTAGCGAAGCGCGTACCGCCCCAGGCGCTTATCGTCACCTTCGTCGAAGTGCCTCATCTTTCGATTGAATCCGATACGAAGCCGTTGCAATCACCAGAACAGTCGCGCCTTGCGAGGAGGAAGTCAGCGAATGTGCCCTCGAAGGCACCGACGGTGGTTAGGCGTCCGCGAACAAATCTTTCAGCGATTGAGCGGACAGTTGTGCCGGAGCGAGAGGAAACGCCGTTAGGCGATTGGCGGCAGTCAGTCCAAAGCGCTGTCCGCTCGCAGCAGAACAAAAATGAAGTGGATATGACAACACGTGCCGTGAGAGATCAATCGAGCGTCGCTGACGAAAGAGTGATGGGGAAAAGTCACGTGATCACAAACTCCGTCGCTCAGGCGTTTGAGTCGGCGCTCGGGAAAGGTTGGGTGTCGGGGACTGTCTCTAGCGAGATGCGGCCAGATGGATCAAGAGTTGAGAGAATCCGGTCACCTCACGGGACCTATTGCGTTCGCATACCCAGCCAAGCTGCCGGTATCGACCCATTTGTGAAAAAAGAACGCCCGCTTATTGCCGTGAAATGTTGAACGACTTCGCCCCAGTCTCAGACACATCGAAATGATGGACTGCTGTTATGGATACCAGTACCAAATTAAGTAGTCGGCAGACGATGGTGAGCACGTCGGACTTTGCGCCGAGTTTCCGTCGATGTCGTGGCTGGACGTGTCGCCCGAACGCGCGCTCGGGCGAATCCAAGCGGCTGTAAGAAATGTCGTTTCGGATATGCAGGCGAGCGGCGAAGCCGTGCCTATGCCGCCGCTGACCTGAGGGCGATAAGTCGGCGTTAAGCCGTAACACTCCCCCCGCTTGAGCGCGGGGTGGTGCGGCCGTCGGGGCCGTAGAGCGGGGTGTTGTTGCCCGGGCCGTAGAGGACGTTCAGGGCTTGCTGGGTGTAAGTCAGGCGGGTGTTGATGAGCAGGCCGTTCGTGTCGTTGGCGCGCTTGGCCTCGGCGGCGGCGGCAAGCAGGGCCTTCCACGCTGCGTCGACCTTGGGGTCGGCGGCTGCGGCTGCCGTGGCGCCCGCTTCGTCAGGCGAGTAGCCCAACGCTTTCAACTGCGCATCGCGCTCACGACCGAGCGCGGACAGCTCCGCGACAGCGCGTGTCTTACGTTCAGTCAGATCCGGCAACGCGTCGAGCGTGCCGTTGACCAATGCCTGCTGTTCTTCCCCGAGCAATGTCGAAAACGTGCCGATCGCGGCAGTCTCAGCAGTCAGGGCGTTCAGCAGGGCGTCGGTGGTCATGACTTCGATTGCGCAGAGAGCAAATCGCGTGCGGTCGAGATCAGACCGTCCGCAATCTTGGAGGTATCAATAGCCAGCTGGCCGTTAGCGATCGCCGTCTTGATCGCCGCAACCTTCGCAACGTCGATGTCAGCGGTGCCGGTCGCTGCCAGCGCTTCCTGCAAGGCACGCATCTCCGACGACAAGGCGCTCGTGCTCACGCTCGCGCCACCAGCGCTCGCAGCAGGTGCCGCGCCAGCGTCGGTAGTCACAGCGCCGGCCGTCGTCCGATCCGTCGTCGCCTTGCTCGCGCCGACACCAGTCAGCGGATTGGCGGGTGGTTCGATTTTCATGTGCTTTCCCCAGAAACCTGCCTGTGTAACGGCATTATCCGCCATAACTTTAGGCAAGTAACATCCTGTTACCAGTTCAAGTGCCCGGGTGATTTCAGCGAATACTTAACGTAAGTGAGCGATTACTTCTAGTGCTTTCTTCTCACTTCTTACAGCGCAACTTCCACTTCGACGTTGCCATTTTTTCCCGACTTCACGGTGCCACTGACGACTTGTCCGGCACGCGTGCGGACCTGCACGGGATCGCCCGCGCTGGCTCGTGAGAGCACCTGACCTTCCGTGCTCACTTCAAAACCCGAACCCCGCGAGACCACGCGCACGGTTTGTCCCTGCTGGACGGCAATCGCGCTGCGCAGCAGGTCGGAGCGGATCGGTAGCCCCGAGGTAATGCGGTTCACGGCCACCGTGCCAACGATCTGACCGGCATCCGTCGCGACCGTGCGCGGCAGCAACGTGAGATCGCCCTGACGCGGCGACAGATCCGTCGGCCCGATGGTCTCGCCGGGATTGATCTGACGTGCGGCGACGAAATACGTCGCGTTGATGCTCACGCGCGCTTGCAGATACAGCGTCCACGGACGCTCCCCCGCACACCGCACGCCCACACTGGTCGTGCCCCAAAGGCGCGCACCCGGCGGCAGGAACGGCTCAAGCGCCGCGCATGCAGGCATGCGGTCCGAGACCGACTCGCCCACGGTGATGTTGACCTGGCCCGGCAAGCCGGTGGTCTGCTCACGCAGGAAGCGCTCGGCCGTCTGCCGGATCACCTGCGTGTTCTGGAATTGGGATGCCTGAGGTTGCGGCTGAGTTTGCACAGGCGCAGCCGTCGCAACCGGGGGCTGCTGGGTATAAGCGGACGCATTCGCCGTGGCGGTCGCGGGACGCACCATATTGGGCACGTTCGACGCGACACCGCCTGCGGCGGCATTGTTGCCGGGGATGACGATCGCGCTGGGTCCGAGCGTATTGCCGAGGTTCTGGGCGGCAGGGTCGGTGGCGACGCCGGGGTTCGCAATCGTCGCAGCCTGCACGGACGTCGCGAGTCCGGCCAGGCCGAGCGTCGCGAACATCGCGGCCATCAGGCCACGTCGTGCACTCGTAAGTATCTGAAAGTTCGGGGACATTTTTGCGGACGAGCGCTGGCCGGGCCGCTGCACGTCATGCGTGCGCGGGGCATTGGCGAGTGGGTCGCCGAATTTGCCTGCCATGCTCACTCTCCTTGCGGTCGTCGCCCGGCGCACCGATACATCACGACGATGCATCACGATTCCGTTGGCGTACGACGCTGAAACCCTTTCGACCTGCCTGAACAACGACTCAGGCGGCTCGCGCGTTGCGAAGCCGACGACACCGGGCAGTGTCCCTGTGCCTGGGGGGCGAACCCCGCCCGATGCCGTCAGGAAGCCATTCTAGAGATGTCGCGTCACGGGGCATGGCTCGAAATGGCGGTCAATCTCCTTCCTATTCCTCCGATTGAATCCCAGGGGGTACGCATACGATGCGAAGCATGCCAAAAGGTCGCTATTTTTTCCGGACCGGGCAGGACACCCCGTCTGCGCACTGCGCGATGGTCGCCAGTCGGCGCAGCAAACGACTGAGCAGGCCCCGGACGCAGCACGGGCAAGTTTCTTGAGCATTACCCAAGTACCTGGCATCAAGGCAAGCATCGGGCGAGACGAGATCATGGACAAACTGGACGCGGCATTGCGATTCTCCCAGCAGGCGCTGGCTATGCGCGCCTACCGTCAGGAGGTGATCTCGTCGAATATCGCCAACGCGGACACGCCGGGGTACAAGTCGCGCGACGTCGACTTCAATAACGCGTTGAGTCAGGCCGTCGAGCGCGGCGCGCAGCAGCAGCTCGCCACCGAGTCGAGCGTGTCGCTCTCGCGCACGTCCTCGCGCCACATCGCCGGGCGCGGTGTGACGACGGCACCGCCGATGGGCGGCCCGGAACTGCTCTACCGCGTGCCGTATCAGCAAAGCGTCGACGGCAACACCGTCGAACTCGATGCCGAGCGTGTGAACTTCGCCGACAACGCCGTGCACTATCAGACGGGCCTCACAGTCCTGAGCAGCCAGATCAAGACGATGCTGGCCGCCATCACCAGTCAAGGGTAAGCGCCATGCCACTCATGAGCATCTTCGACGTTGCCGGCTCGGCCATGACTGCGCAATCGCAGCGCATGAACGTGACGGCCAGCAACCTGGCCAACGCCGAATCGGTGACTGGCCCCGACGGCCAGCCGTACCGCGCCAAGCAGGTCGTGTTTCAGGTCAATCCGGTCACGGGCACCGATGTCGGCGGCGTGAAGGTCGCGGGTGTGGTGGAAGACCCGTCGCCGCTCAAGACCGTGTACGACCCGAAGAACCCGGCCGCGAATGCACAGGGCTACGTCACCATGCCCAACGTGAATCCGGTGGAAGAGATGGTCAACATGATCTCCGCTTCCCGCTCGTATCAAGCCAACGTCGAAGCGCTCAACACCGCCAAGACACTCATGCTCAAAACCCTCACGGTCGGCCAGTAAGGGGCCGCGCGGAGACCAGAAGAAATGGCCAGCATCAATACGTCGAACGCCGCGAATTTTTCGCAGAACTTCCTCGACTCGATCAACGGCACTGCCAACAACAGTTCCAGCTCGAAGTCGTCGGCCGGTAGCGCGGACGATCTGCAAAACAGCTTCCTGAAGTTGCTCGTCGCTCAGATGAACAACCAGGATCCGCTCAACCCGATGGACAACTCGCAGGTCACGTCGCAGCTCGCGCAGATCAGCACGGTCTCGGGCATCACGCAGCTGAACACCACGCTCTCGTCGGTCACCTCGCAACTGAACTCGACGCAGAGCCTGCAGGCCGCAGCGCTGGTCGGCAAGGGCGTGCTGATTCCCGGCACCAACATCGGCGTGGGCAGCACCAAGGCAGACGACGGCACCGTCACGAAGACGGCCACGCCGTTCGGCTTCGAACTGCCGAGCGATGCCGACACCGTCAAGATCGAGATCAAGGACAGCACCGGCAAGACGATCCGCACCGTCAACGCGGGTGCGCTCGATGCCGGCGTGCAGGCCCTGACGTGGGACGCCAAGGACGACGCCGGTAACGCGGTGGCAGACGGCAAGTACACGCTGAGCGTGACGGCCACGGCCAACGGCAAGGCCGTGACGCCGACGCTGCTCTCGTACGCGCAGGTGCAAAGCGTTGTCGCCAGTACGACCGGTTCGCCGCTGCTCAACGTGGGCACGGGCTCGAACATCAAGCTCTCCGACGTTCGCGAAATTCTCTGATCCGTAGCTCTGATTCGTAAGCGCTTAACTCTTTTCGAACCGTATTCGTCGCGATACCCGTCGTCGACAACCGAATTTCAGGAGTAACACCATGGCCTTTTCGACCGGATTGAGCGGCCTGAACGCCGCCTCCAAGGACCTGGACGTCATCGGCAACAACGTTGCCAACGCGGCCACCGTCGGCTTCAAACAGGGTCAGGCGCAGTTCGCCGACATCTACGCCAACTCGCTGTTCGGCGCAGGCAACAACACCGTCGGTATCGGTACGCGTGTGGCCGCCATCGCGCAGCAGTTCACGCAGGGCGACATCACGGTCACGAACCGTCAGCTCGATCTGGCGATCTCCGGTAACGGCTTCTTCCGCGTGTCGAACAACGGCACCATCGCCTACACGCGTAACGGCCAGTTCTCGCTCGACAAGAACGGTTACATCGTCGATTCGAACGGCGATCACCTGACCGGCTATCTGGCCGGCCCGAACGGCATCATCAACAGCGTCTCGCCGGTCGATCTGCAGATCCCGACGGGTGACCTGGCCCCGACGGCTACCAAGAAGATCACGGGTCAGTTCAACCTCGACTCGCGCAGCGCGGTGAACACCACGCCGTTCTCGATCACCGACCCGAACTCGTACACCAACGCCACGTCGCTCAAGGTCTACGATTCGCTGGGCAATTCGCACGACGTCAACCTGTACTTCAAGAAGACGAGCGTCGACGCCACGACCAACAACGCCACGTGGACCGTGTACGCCTCGGTCGACGGTACGACGCAAGTCGGCGCCGGCCCGATCGGCACGCTGACGTTCAACTCGTCGGGCAGCCTCGTCTCGCAAACGGACTCGACGGGCGCAGCCGTGACCGGCCCGATCACGCTGCCGACGATTACCTACGGCAACGGCGCAGCGCAGGGCAACCTCACGCTGAACCTGACCGGCACCACGCAGTTCGGTAACAGCTACACGCCGAACACGCTGACGCAGGACGGTTACTCGTCGGGTCGTCTGACGGGCTTCACGTTCAACGCCGACGGCACCATCGTCGGCACGTACTCGAACACGCAATCGATGGTGCTCGGCCAGGTCGCGCTCGCGAACTTCAATAACGTGAACGGCCTGATCCCGCTGGGTAACAACCTCTGGTCGGAATCGGCCGCATCGGGCATTCCGATCGTCGGCGTGCCGGGCGGCACGAACCTCGGCAAGCTGCAGGCCGGTGCTGTCGAAGCGTCGAACGTCGACCTGACGGCCGAACTGGTCCACATGATCACCGCGCAACGCAACTATCAGGCGAACGCGCAGACGATCAAGACGGAAGACCAGTTGATGCAAACGATGGTCAACCTGTAAGACACGGAGCGGCGCGTATGCGTAACTTGCAGGAGGGGCGTCGATGGATCGTTTGATCTATATCGCCATGACCGGCGCAAAGCAGGCGATGGAGCAGCAATCGACCACCGCCAACAATCTGGCGAACGTCTCGACGCCGGGCTTTCGCGCCCAGCTCTCGGCGTTCCGTCAGGCACCGGTGCGTGGGGCCGACGGCTCGGCCGGCACGCGCACGTTCGTGACGACGTCCACGCCGGGCACCGACTTCACGCCTGGCGCCATGCAGCAGACGGGCCGTGCGCTCGACGTGGCCATTCAGGGGCAGGGCTGGCTGGCGGTGCGCGACGCGCAGGGCCGCGAAGCTTACACCCGTGGCGGCAACCTCGAAATGACGGCCGACGGCCAGATCACGTTGCATGGCCTGCCGGTCATGACCGACGCCGGTCCCGCCGCCGTGCCGCCGGGCGCTGCCGTGACCGTGGGCACCGACGGCACGATCTCGGCGCTGGGTCAGGGCGATCCGCCTAACTCCATCGCCGTGATGGGCCAGTTGAAGCTGGTCAACCCGCCCGAGGGCAACCTCGTGCGGGGCGACGACGGACTGTTCCGCATGGGCAATAACGCACCGGCGCAGGTCGATCCGAATGTCGTGGTGGTCGCGGGCTCGATCGAGACCAGCAACGTCAATCCGGTCAGCGGTCTGGTGAACATGATTTCGCAGTCGCGGGCCTTCGAGATGCAGATGAAGATGCTGCAGACGGCCGACACCAACGAACAATCCGCCAACCAGTTGCTGAACTTCAGCTAACGGACGGCAAGTCGCCAGACGACGCCAGCCACCGTACACGGGGAGAAACATCAAATGATCCGTTCGCTCTACATCGCTGCCACCGGCATGAACGCCCAGCAGACGAACATGGACGTGATTTCGAACAACCTTGCCAACACCAGCACGAACGGCTTCAAGAAAGGCCGCGCGGTGTTCGAGGATCTGCTGTATCAGACGATCCGCCAGCCGGGTGCTCAGTCGTCGCAGCAAACGCTGCTGCCCTCGGGCCTGCAACTGGGCACGGGTGTGCGTCCGGCCGCGACCGAGCGCATCTTCACGCAGGGCAACCTGACGTCGACGGCGAACGCAAAGGACGTGGCGATCAACGGCGACGGCTTCTTCCAGGTGCTCATGCCGGACGGCACGACCGCCTACACGCGCGATGGCTCGTTCCAGGTCGACAACAACGGCCAGCTCGTGACGGCTTCGGGCTACCCGATCCAACCGGCGATCACGATCCCGGCGAACGCGCTGTCGCTGACCATCGCGCGCGACGGTACGGTCTCGGTCACGCAGCCGGGCAACACGGCTAACGTGCAGATCGGTACGTTCCAGCTCGCCACGTTCATCAACAACGCCGGCCTGCAAAGCATGGGCGAGAACCTGTACGCCGAGACGGCCGCCTCGGGCGCACCAAACGTCGCACAGCCGGGCACCAACGGCGCTGGCGTGCTTAACCAGAACTACGTCGAAACGTCGAACGTGAACGTGGTGGAAGAGCTCGTGAACATGATTTCGGCGCAGCGCGCCTATGAAATCAACTCGAAGGCCGTGACGGCGTCGGATCAGATGCTGCAACGTCTGACACAGATGTAATCGGGGCATCGCCACCGACCCCGCACTGAACGAACGCCGCACGTACTCAGCACTTAGGAAATGAACGTCGATATGTCCGCAAGCACGACCGCATCTCAACGCAAGCCACGCAGCGCGGGCCTCGCTCGGTTCCTCGCGCTCGCGGCTGCCGTGGCGTTGACCGGTCTGGCGGGCTGCGCCTACGTGCCGCAGGAGCCGGTCGTCAGCGGACCGACGACGACGCGCCCGCCGCCCCCGCCCGTGTCTGCCGACCCGGAAGGTTCGATCTACCGTCCGCTGTACTCGAACCGTCCGTTGTTCGAAGACCGCCGTCCGCGCAACGTTGGTGACATTCTCACGATCGTCATCAACGAAAACACGGCGGCGAGCAAGAACTCCGGCGCGAACACCACGCGCTCGGGCAGCGGCAATCTAACACTGACCCAGACCCCGGGCGTGATCGGCGGTGTGCTGAACAATCAGGCACTGGACGCAAGCGGCGCAAACAAGTTCGACGCCAAGGGCGCGGCCAACGCCAACAACGTGTTCTCGGGGCAGATCACCGTCACCGTGATGGACGTGCTCTCCAACGGCAACCTCGCGGTCGCTGGCGAAAAGCAGATCGCAATCAACCAGGGTACGGAGTACATCAAGTTTTCGGGCATCGTCAGCCCGCAGACCATTTCGGGTGCGAACACCGTGCCTTCGACGCAGGTGGCCGATGCGCGCATCGAATACCGTGGCAAGGGCTACATCAATGAAGCCGAAACCATGGGCTGGCTGCAGCGCTTCTTCCTTAACGTTTCGCCCTTCTGATGTCGATCATGTCGTTCCTGTCGCGCCGTGCGCCTAATTCCGGCTCCTCCGGCTCCAGCCGCCACCTGCGTCACCTTCGCCGCACCGCCTCCACGCTGGCCGTGGCGATGAGCGTCGCGGGCGGCGCTGTGCTGCTTGCACCGGGCGTGGCGCACGCCGAGCGTCTCAAGGAGCTGGCGTCGATTCAGGGGGTGCGCGACAACCAGCTGATCGGCTACGGCCTCGTGGCCGGTCTCGACAACTCCGGCGACCAGACGACCCAGACGCCATTCACTGTGCAGAGTATGACCAACATGCTCTCGCAACTGGGCATCACGGTCGCACCGGGCACCAACATGCAGTTGAAGAACGTGGCCGCCGTGATGGTGACGGCCACGCTGCCCGCGTTCACGCGTCCCGGTCAGGCCATCGACGTGGTGGTCTCGTCGATGGGTAACGCCAAGAGTCTGCGCGGCGGCACGCTGCTGATGACCCCGCTCAAGGGGCCGGACGGTCAGGTCTACGCGCTGGCGCAGGGTAACCTGCTGATCGGCGGCGCGGGTGCGGCCGCCAACGGATCGAGCGTGACCATCAACCAACTGGCCTCGGGCCGGATTCCGAGCGGCGCCATCGTCGAGCGCGCCGTGCCGACCGCCATGGGCGGTCAGCCGGGCACCGTGCAGATGGAGCTGAACGCTACCGACTTTTCGACCGCGCAGCGCGTGGTCGACGCCGTGAACCGCCGCTTCGGCTACGGGACGGCACAGGCGCTCGACGGCCGCGTGATTTTGCTGCGCACGCCGACCGACCCGTCCTCGCGCGTGCAATTCCTCGCGCAGCTTGAAAGCTTGGAAGTGCGCCCGGACAACACGGCCGCACGCGTCATCATCAACGCCCGTACGGGGTCGGTGGTGATGAACCAGAACGTGACGATCCAGCAATGTGCGGTCGCGCACGGCAACCTGTCGGTCGTCATCGACACGCAAAACAATGTGAGCCAGCCGGCGCCGTTCTCGGGCGGTCAGACGGTCGTGGCCCCGAATTCGCAAATCTCCGTTCAACAGGAGAACAACGCGCTCAAGATGGTGAAAGCGGGCGCCAACCTCGCCGACGTCGTCAAGGCGCTGAACTCGCTGGGTGCGAGTCCGGCAGACCTGATGTCGATTCTGCAGGCCATGAAGGCCTCGGGCGCCCTGCGCGCCGACCTGGAGATCATCTGATATGGCCGACAGCAATCGTCTCACGGGGGCCGCAGGCACCAACCTACCCGACCTGACGCAGCGCGCGTCCTACGAAATGCAGGGCCTCACGGCGCTGCGCGCCGCCGCCCATCAGCAAACGCCGCAGGCCACGCAGCAGGCAGCCAAGCAGTTCGAAGCCGTCTTCACGCAGATGATGGTCAAGAGCATGCGCGACGCCACCATGTCCGGCGGACTGCTCGGCAGCGATCAGGAAAAGATGTTCAACGGCATGCTGGACGACCAGCTTGCCCAGCAACTGGCGTCGAACAAGGGCATCGGGCTGGCCGATCTCATGCTCAAGCAACTGGCCAAGACCGGCACCACGCTGCCGCCGGCGGCCATGGGCCGTGCCCAGCCGCTGGCCGGGCGCGCGTATAACGCGGCAGACGCCATCGGTGTGGCCGACAACGCCCCGGCCGCCGCCGGCGAATTCGTCGACCGGATGGCCACGGCCGCCCAGAACGCCAGCGCCAATAGCGGTATTCCGGCACGCTTCATGCTGAGTCAGGCGGCGCTCGAGTCGGGCTGGGGCAAGCGCGAGATCCGCCGGGCGGACGGCAGCACCAGCCACAACGTGTTCGGCATCAAGGCGGGCAAGAACTGGAATGGCCCGACCGTGGAAGTGGCGACGACCGAGTACGTGAACGGCCAGCCGCGTAAGGTGATGGCCAAATTCCGTGCTTACGGGTCGTACGACGAGGCTTTCGCCGATTACGCCAAGCTGATTTCGAACAATCCACGCTATTCGTCGGTGGTGGCGAGCGCCAACGACGCCGCGAGCTTTGCCAACAATCTGCAACGCGCCGGTTACGCAACCGACCCGCAGTACGCCAGCAAGCTCATGAAGGTCATGAAGCACTTCACCTGACCTGAGCGGATTGAAGCGATACACATGAGTTTCGGCCTCAATTTTGTCGCCGGGCTGCCGTAAACACATCGGTAACGGTGCGCGAGCGGGTTCTTCACCGCGGGGCGTGCCTCTAACTCAAGCCGCGAGATCATGAGCCTAATCAATATTGGCATGAGCGGGCTGAACGCCGCCCAGTTCGCCCTCAGCACCACCGGCAACAACGTCGCCAATGCGGGCACGGCCGGTTACAACCGTCAGATCGTCGACTATTCGCAGGCCGCGAGCCAATACGCCGGTGTCGGCTATCTGGGTTCGGGGGTGCTGGTGAACGACGTCTCGCGCGTGTACAGCCAGTTCCTGTCGAACCAGACGAATCAGGCACAGACCCAGTACAGCCAGCTCAACACGTACTACCAGCAGATCTCGCAGATCAACAACGCGCTGGGCAGTTCGACGACGGGCCTGTCGGCCACCATGTCGCAGTTCTTCACGAACCTGCAGAACATCGTGTCGGCCCCGGCCAACTCGGCCACGCGCGCGACCGTCGTGTCGTCGGCGCAAACGCTCGCGAGCATGTTCCAGTCGCTCTCCGGCACGCTGTCCACGCTGCGCTCGAGCACTAACGCCAGCATTGCCCAGTCGACCGACCAGATCAACGTCTACGCCAAGCAGATCGCGCAACTGAACGACGCCATCGTGCAGGCGCAGGCCAATGGCGGCGGCGCGACGCCGAACGACCTGCTCGACCAGCGCGATCAGGCGGTTGCCAGCCTGAACGCCATCATCCAGACCAACGTGGTCAAGGCGCAGGACGGCTCGTACAACGTCTACGTCGGTAACGGCCAGTCGCTCGTGACGGGCAACTCGGCGTACCAGCTGACGACCATGGCGTCGACCAACGACCCGTCGGAACTGACGATCGCGTACGTGACGCCCAACGGCACCAAGGTGCCGGTGCCGGAATCGTCCATCACGGGCGGCTCGCTCGCCGGTCTGCTGTCGTTCCGCAGCGGGGCGCTGACGCAAGCCCAGAATTCGCTCGGTCAGATCGCCCTGTCGCTCGCGGGCACGATGAACGCGCAGAACAAGCTCGGTCTGGACCTGTACGGCCAGCTTGGCGGCAATCTGTTCACGGTGCCGAACCCGACCATCGTCGCCAATACGAAGAACTCGAACGGCGCAGTGCTCAATTCGACGATCACGGACGCCTCGAAGGTCACGGCCAGCGACTACAACGTCACGTTCGACGGGACGACCTACACGATGACCCGTTCGTCGGACGGCGCGAAGTGGACCGCCCCGGTGCCCGGCACCCCCGGCGCTCCGCTGGCGTTCACGGACAGCAGCGGCAAGGCGTTCGACGACGGTTTCAACGTCACCGTGGGCAACAACGTTGCGGGTGACAGCTTCACCATTGAGCCGACGCGCAATGCCGCTGGCAACATCGGTGTGGCGATCACCGACCCGGGCAAGATCGCCCTGGCCGCGCCGATCCTCGCGTCCACGCCGACGACCAACACCGGCTCGCTCAAGACCGATCAGGGTTCCGTCGACGTCAATTACCTGTCGAACGTGCTGACCGCGCCGGTCTCGTTCACGTTCAGCAAGAACGCCACGACCGGCGCAATCACACTGGTTGCACCCTCGCCAATGACCGTGACGGTCAACGGCACGACGACCACGTACGCGGCAGGTGACACCGTCCCGTACGACGCCACCAACGGCGCGAAGATCACGATGAACGGCATGACCGTGAACGTGAGCGGCACGCCGGCCGACGGCGACAAGCTGACGATCTCCCCGAACGCTGCGGGCGCGACGACGGACAACCGTAACGGCCTCGCACTCTCGGCGCTGCAGAACGACAAGACCAAGGTCGGCGGCAAGGACAGCTATGCGTCCGCCTACGCCAATCTGGTTTCGTACGTCGGCTCGACCACGAACACCTACAAGGCGACGAGCGCCGCGCAGCAAACGCTGCTCACGCAGGCGAAAAGCGCCCAGCAGTCCAATTCCGGCGTCAGCCTCGACGAAGAGGCCGCCAACCTGATCAAGTTCCAGCAGCTCTATCAGGCCAACTCGAAGGTCATCCAGACCGCGTCGCAGCTGTTCGACACGATTCTGCAGATGGTCAACTAAGGCTGAGGAGACGGAAAAATGCGTATCAGCACCAGCATGATTTTCGATCAGGGGTCGTCGGCCATGAGCCGCAACGTCTCCGATCTGCTCAACACACAGGCACAGCTCTCGTCGGGCAAGCGCGTGACCACGCCGAGCGACGATCCGCTCGCGTCGGCACAGGCCGTGGCCGTGTCGCAAGCTCAGGACATGAACAAGCAGTACGCGACGAACCGCGGTTCGGCGACGACGGCGCTTCAGCTCGAAGACCAGACGTTCGGCAGCATCGTCAACACGCTGCAGCACGTGATGTCGCAAGTGATCGCCGCAGGCAGCCCGTCGCTCAACGACAACGATCGCACGGCCATCGCCACCGATCTGCAATCGAGCTACCAGCAACTGCTCTCGCTGGCCAACACGACCGACGCGAACGGCCAGTACTTGTTCTCCGGCTTCATGGGCAGCTCCGCCGCCTACGTCGCCACGCCGACGGGTGCCACTTACGCGGGCGACACCGGTCTTCGTTACGTGCAAGTGAGCAGCGGACGTCAGATTCCGATCAACGACATCGGCTCGAACATCTTCCAGGCGATTCAGCCGGCCACCGCCAGCACGGTGATCAGCGGCAGCCTGTCGAACACCGGCACGGCCACGTTCACACCGGTCTCGACGACCGATGCCAGCAACGCGGCGGCCAATCACCAGTTCTCGATCAGCTTCGCCATCGACAACACGACCACGCCGCCGACGACGAATTACACGGTCAAGGATCTGACGGACACGACCGCAGCGGATGTGACGGGCGCGTACACCTCGGGCCAGCCGATCACGTTCGCAGGCAAGTCGGTGACGTTCACGGGCGCTCCGGCCGCGGGCGACACCTACAACGTCAATCCGGCAGGCAAGTCGAGCACGAACGTGTTCGACAACCTGCAAGCGCTGATCAACACGCTCAAGACGCCGATCTCGGCGCAAGGTCAGGCCGGTTCGGCCAATCTGAGCAATGCGCTGACCACGTTCAACCAGATGTTCAGCAACACCTACGACAACGTGACGACCGTTCGCACGACCGTGGGCTCGCGCTTGAACGAGATCTCGACGCTCAACGACATCGGTAGCGCCAACGATCTCGCTTACACGTCGCAAATGCAGGACCTGCTGGACGTGGACATCATCTCGGCGACGAGCCAGTTCGCGCAGCAGCAGGCCGCGCTGCAAGCCTCGCAGCAGACCTTCATCCAGACGCAAAAGCTCTCGCTGTTCAACCTGCTCTGATCGCAGATCGCTGAAACGAAACAGGCCACCTTCGGGTGGCCTGTTTCGCTTTGGGCGGCGCAGACGTCGGGTGCCGACGTAGCTGAGACGCTATGCCTTCGGCACGAACGCGGCCGTGGCGCGCATCATCATGTCGATGCCGATGGACACGAAGTGGTCCATCACCGGCGCGAGGCGCGGCATCATCAGTTCGAGCACCACGAGACCGACGCCGAGCGTGAGCGGAAAGCCCACGGCGAAGATGTTCAGTTGCGGCGCGGCGCGGTTCAGAATACCGAGCGCGAGGTTACAGATCAGCAAAGCGGCGACAAGCGGCAGCGACAACATCAGCGCCAGTGTGAACAACTGCCCGCCGAGCATGGCGAGGTAATGCCAGCCCATGACCGAGATCGGCGTGCCCGAGATCGGCAGCACCGTGAAGCTCTGCACCAACGTGGCGTACATCACCAGATGCCCGTTCGTCGCGAGAAAGACCAGCATGATCACGACGTTGAGCAGCATGCCGAGCACGGCGGTGCTGCCGTCGGCGTTGGGGTTGAGCAACGTGGCGAAGGACAGGCCCATTTGCAGGCCGACGAAGTCGCCCGCCATGCTCACGGCGGAGAACACGAGTTGCATGCACCAGCCGAGCGCCGCGCCGATCATCATTTGCTGCGCGAGAATCCAGAGACCTTCCCACGAGAACGGCGAGACCGACGGCGCCGGACCAATGACCGGTGCGAGCGTGAGTGCGACGATGCCCGCCAGCCCGATCTTCACGGTGGCGGGCACGCGCGAGTCGCCGAAGATCGGCGCAGTCATGGACAGCGAGAGCAGGCGGACGAACGGGAACAGGAACGTCGCAATGACGCCCGAGAGCTGGTCGTAAGTGAAGCTGATCAAGGCTGGCCGATGCCCGATGCCCCGGCTTACCCGACGAGGCCGGGAATGCCGGTGAGCAACTGGCGCATGTAGTCGACCATCAGGTTGAGCATCCACGGTCCTGCGACCACGAGCGTGATGAACACGGCGAGCAGCTTGGGGATGAACGACAGCGTCATTTCGTTGATCTGCGTGGCCGCCTGAAACAGGCTCACGAGCAGACCGGAGACGAGGGCGACGATCAGCAGCGGTGCGGCGAGCAGCAGGCAGACCTGCATGGCCTGATGGGCCAGCGCCATCACGGTTTCCGGAGTCATCTCGGTGGCCTCCCCGCTACGTCGTGAAGCTCTGGGCCAGCGAGCCCAGCAGCAGTTGCCAGCCGTCGACCACCACGAACAGCATCAGCTTGAACGGCAGTGAGACGGTGGACGGCGAGACCATCATCATCCCCATGGCCATCAGCACGCTGGCCACGACCAGGTCGATGATCAGGAACGGAATGAAGATCGTGAAGCCGATCTGGAAAGCGGTCTTCAGTTCGCTGGTGGCGAAGGCGGGCACGAGAATGCGCATCGGCACATCTTCCGGCCCATTCATCGGCGGTGTCTTGGCGAGCTTGGCGAACAGGGCGAGGTCCGCTTCGCGCGTCTGCTTGAGCATGAACGAGTGAAACGGCTTCGCGCCGGTGTCGATGGCCTGCTCGAAGCTGATCTTGTTCGCGGCGAATGGCTGGTAGGCGTTCGTGTAGACCTGATCGAACACGGGCGACATGACGAAGAAGGTCAGGAACAGTGCGAGGCCGATCAGGATCTGGTTCGGCGGCGACGTCGTCACCCCGATGGCATGACGCAGCAGCGAGAGCACGATGATGATGCGCGTGAAGGCGGTCATCATCAGCAACATCGCGGGCAGAAAGCCCAGCGACGTGAGCAGCAGCATCGTCTGCACGGACAGCGAGTATGTCTGTCCGCCGCCCGGTGCGGGCGTCGTGGTGAAGGCGGGCAGGGTGGCCTGTGCGAAGGCACTGACGGGCACCGTCAGGCCGATCAGGCAAAGCAGGCACGCGAACAGGGCGAGCGCGAGGCCCGACTTCAGACGGGCCGTCGGACGAAAAATATGCGCCGGGTCCGGTGCTTGTCCGGCCAGCAACACGCCGCGTGACATCAGGTGTCCTTTTTCATCGTTTCGCGCAGCTTTTGCGCAAAAGCTTGCGCGGCGCGATTGGCTTGCGCACCCGGATGGGTGACGGCAGGGGCCGGTGATTCGGCGACATGGTCGGCAACGCGCTCGGCGTCGATCACGTGAAGACTGCGGACCTGACCCGGTGCCACGCCAAGTACGACCCAGTCGCCAGCCACTTCCACGACGACCACACGCTCGCGTTGTCCGACGGCCGCGCTGCCCACGATGCGCACGTTACCCCCGCCGAGCGGGCGTTGCAGACCGAAGCGCTTTGCGAGCCACGCCAGCCCGAAGAGCAGCGCCAGCACGAGCACGAGGCCGAAGCCCGTTTGTACGATGCCTGCGCCGCCGAGGCTCGGCACGGCCGCCGCTTGCGAGGCGGTGCCTTGAGCGTGAGCTATCGAGACGGGGAGGAGGGCCATGGCAGCCATTGCGGCCGGACCGGTCAGAAGGCAGAGCGGGCGTGTCAGCTTCTGCATGGCACTTGCGGCGCTTGCCGCAGCGCGCCCCACGGGCGTGCCGCGGACTTTCAAAGCAATCATCGGTTGAGCTTACGGATGCGTTCGGATGGCGTGATGATATCAGTCAGGCGGATGCCGAACTTGTCGTTCACGACCACCACTTCGCCCTGGGCGATGAGGCAACCGTTGACCAGCACGTCCATCGGTTCGCCGGCCATGCCGTCGAGTTCCACCACGGAACCCTGTGCGAGTTGCAGCAGGTTCTTGATGGCGATTTTGGTGCGGCCCAGCTCCACGGTCATCTGGACCGGGATGTCGAGGATCAGATCGATGTCGTTGTGCGCGGCACCGGCCGGATTACCGGCGGTCGCGGCGAGCGGCTGGAACACGGGGGCTGCCGCAGGTTGGGGTGCAGCGGCAGGCGCCGGCTCCGAAGCGGTCTGCTCGGCCATGGCACTGGCCCACTCGTCCGCCATGGCCTGGGCGTCTTCACCGGGCGTTTGAGGGGTATCGCTCATCACTCGTTGTCCTTGCTGTAATCGCTGTGCGAATGGTTGATCATCTGGTTCACGCGCAGCGCGTATTGACCATTGAAGACGCCGTAATTGCAGTGCATCACGGGCACGCCGTCGACCTTGGCTTCGAGCACCTCAGGCACGTCGAGCGGGATCACGTCGCCCACGCGCATGTTGAGCAGCTGCGAGAGCGTCATGTCGAACTGGGCGAGATTCGTCACAATTTCCACATCGGCGGCCTGCACCTGCTGCGAGAGCAGACGCACCCAGCGCTTGTCGACTTCGAGCGTTTCGCCTTGCAGCGGGCTCGAGAGCTGGTCGCGCATCGGCTCGATCATCGAGTACGGCATGCAGATGTGGAATTCGCCGCCCACCGAACCGAACTCGATGTCGAACGTAGTCGTGACGACGACTTCGTTAGGCGTGGCGACGTTGGCGAACTGCGTGTGCATTTCGGCGCGCACGTATTCGAACTCGACCGGGTACACCGGCTTCCATGATGCCCCGTAGTTCTCGAACACGAGGTCGAGCAGGCGCGCGATGATGCGTTGCTCGGTCTGCGTGAAATCGCGACCTTCGACGCGGGTATGGAACCGGCCGTCGCCGCCGAACAGGTTGTCCACCACGAGGAACACGAGGTTCGGATCGAACACGAACAGCGCCGTGCCGCGCAGCGGCTTGATGTGGACCAGGTTGAGGTTGGTCGGGACAGGCAGGTTGCGAATGAACTCGCTGTACTTCTGCACGCGCACCGGGCTGACCGAAATTTCGGCGCTACGGCGCATGAAGTTGAACAGCGCAATGCGGAACAGTCGCGAGAAGCGGTCGTTGATGATTTCGAGCGTGGGCATGCGCCCGCGCACGATGCGCTCTTGCGTCGCGATGTTGTATGGCCGAATGCCGGAATGATCTTCCGACTCCGACCGTTCATCCTGTTCGCCGGTGACACCCTTCAGAAGGGCATCGACTTCTTCCTGCGACAGGAACTCCTCATGCGCCATGAATCACTCACTGAATTACAAACGCGGTGAACAGGACGTCGCCCACGGCTTGCTGCGGCATGTTGGCTGCGAACGGCTGTGCGACCAACGCACGGATCTCGCTTGCCAGACGGCGTTTGCCGTCAATCGTTGCGAGATCCTGCGGCTGCTTCGACGACAGCAACAACAACACTCGGCTACGTACTTCGGGCATATGTTGCGTTATGCGGGCCTGCGTTTCGGCATCTGCCACCTTGAGCGAGAGGCCGATGTGCAAGTAACGCTCGCCGTCTTCGCCCGAGAGGTTCACCGTGAACGGATCCATGCCGACAAACACGGGCGGCGGCGGGGGCGGCGGTGCTTTGGCCGCTTCGCTACGTCCGGTCAGCAAATACACGGCCGTTGCCGCGCCGGCCGCTGCCATGAGCGCTACCGCCACGATCAACAGAATCCATTTGCGCATGCCCCCTCCGGAGGGAGCCGCGGCTTGCGTCGGTGCGGGATTTGCCATGTATTCGCCTGCTATTGGGTAGTGATTGTCGGCCAACCCGCCCAGGGGTGATCGGCCGAAAAGAAGGGACAATCGCGTCTAACTCGCGTCTTTGTCTTAACGGCAGAAAAACCCGCTTGCTTTAGGGTGCTTTCCCGCCACACCGCGGCGCTGCTTCACTCGGTCGCACCGGTGGCGACGGCTGGCAGCCCGCATGGCATGGCGATTTGCGCCGACTTCTGCGCCGGTTACATGATCGGCGCCAGTCTCAGGAAAACTTACGCGAAGGTGTCCACGAAGCCGTTGCTGGCGCGCACCGGGACGTTCACGGTCGTGGCGATCGGCGCGTCGTCCGCCGACTGGCCGAAGCCCGGCGTGCCGCGTCCGTTGCCATTGCCGCTACCGTTCCCGCCGCCATTGCCGTTCGCACCTTGCTGCGCGAAGGCCTGCTGTTGCGAGCTGTCGCTGCTCACGGTCGCATTGCCGAGGGCGATGCCATTGTTGGCAAGGCTGTCGCGCAACTGCGGGAGCGCAGCCTGAACGGCGTCGCGCACGGCGGCGTGTTGCGAGACGAACATGGCCTGCGCCGAGTCGTTCGCCACGTTCAGCACCACGTGCAGCGGACCGAGATCGGGCGGGTTCAGGCTCAGTTGGGCCGTTTGTGCATGAGCGCTCGAGAGCCACACGACTTGCTGCGAGAGCTGGTTGTTCCAGTCCTGCGTGCCGACACGTGCGTTCAGCGCGAGGGCGGCGGGCAGGTTGGCCTGCGCTTGCAACTGCGGCTGGGCGTCGACGGCCGGGGTGGCGCTTTGTGCGGCTTGCACGGCCGCTTGCGTCGCGGCGGTGGCGGCCTGCGATGCAGTGTCGCGGTTGCCCTGAGCCTGTGCCAGTGCGTCGGCCACGCGTTGTTGTGCCTGCGCATCGGTACCGGCGACCGGCATCGCGGCCTTCGCGTCCGTCGCGGCAGGCTGGGCGGTCGTTGCCGCGTGTGCAGTGGTGGCGTTCTTCGCCAGCGTGTCGAGCGAGATGCCGCCCGTCGGGCTGGTCGTCGATGCCGCCGGGGTGACGGTGCCCTTGACCGGTGCGCCGGTGTTGGCAGCCGTTGTCACCGGTTTGGCGTCGGCATCGGTGCCTGCGGGCGGCTGGCCGGTCAGTTGTGCGGCACCGGCGGCTTGCATCGCACCGGCGACAGCCGCGGTGATGGCTGCACCCGTGCCCGACTTGCCGTCGGTGGCCGTGGCGACCGCGTCGCCCGTCGGCGTTGCCGGGGCGGGGGCTGCAGTTTGCAGCGGCGCGTTATTCATCGCGGCGAGTGCGACAGCCAGTGCTGCGGCCGGATCGCCCGGGGCAGCGGTGGCCGTTTGCGTGTCGTCTTCCTCGTCCTTGCCATCATCGGCATTCGACGATTTCGAAGGCTTGTTCGAAGCGTTCGTTTGTCCGGTCTGCCCGGTCTGGCCCGACTGCGCCGTCTGACCGGTTTGACCGGACGACGCGTTGTCGGTCGACCGGGTGCTGTTCGACGAATCGTTGGACGACGCATTCGTCTGCTTGGTCTGCCCGGCCTGCGCGACGTTATTGTTCGTGCTGCTGGCCGAGGGCTGGACGGTCTGACGCGTTTGCTGCGAGAGCACCGTGGAGAACGGCAGCACGCCGGCGTCGTCGTTGTTCGACGAACCGGCGCGGTTCACGGCTTGCCGGGCAGCACCGGCGGCATCGGTCAGGAAGCTCAGAATCGACATAGTGGGCCCCTCAATTCCTTCAAATCGGTGATTCGGCACGACGGCGCAGGCTGCGCGCGGCGTACTCGTCGTTTTCTTTCTGCTCGCGACGCGCCACGCGCACAGCGGTGCGGGCTTCCTCGCGCGAGGCGAGCGTGCCGAAGGAGTTCAGGCGGCGTTGCTGTGCCTGCCATTCCCGGCGCGCGACGGTGAGGCGCTCTTCCGCTTGCTGAAGCAGCATGGCCTGCTGTCCGATGGCGGTGTCGAGCGTATCGATGAATTGCTGGAAGTTGCGCCAGTCGCATCCGGCCATGCCCTGAATCGTTGCCGTCTGCATGCGCGTGCGGTACTCGTGACGATACTGACGCAGCGCTTCGAGTTGACGCTCGACTTCGGCGCGTTGCGTCTGACGCTCGCCAAGCAGGCGCGCAGCTTCGTCCACGTCCTTCTGGGCGAGTTCGATGAGCAACTTGAGGGGCAGGGTGGAATTCATGGCCGCCTCCAATTAGTGGAACAGTCCGCGCAACTGCTGCACGGCGTCCGGATAACTGGCCCGCTCGCGCATTCCCTGTTGCAGGAAGCTTTCGAGACGGGGATACAGCTCGATCGCCTGATCGAGCATCGGGTCGCTGCCCGGCGCGTACGCGCCCACGTTGATGAGGTCGCGGTTGCGCTGGTAGCGAGAAAGCATCTGCTTGAAGCGACGCACCGTATCGAACTGCGCGTCGTCGATGAGTGCGGCCATCGCCCGGCTGATCGACTGTTCGATGTCGATAGCGGGGTAGTGACCCGATTCCGCGAGCTGACGCGAGAGCACGATGTGCCCGTCGAGAATGGCGCGGGCCGAGTCGGCGATGGGGTCCTGCTGATCGTCGCCTTCGGTCAGCACGGTGTAGAACGCCGTGATGGACCCGCCGCCGTCCGGGCCGTTACCGGCACGCTCGACCAACGCGGGCAGCTTGGCGAACACCGAAGGCGGGTAGCCCTTCGTCGCAGGCGGCTCGCCGATGGCCAGTGCGATCTCCCGCTGCGCCATCGCGTAACGGGTCAGCGAATCCATGATCAGCAGCACGTCTTTGCCCTGATCGCGGAAATACTCGGCCAGCGTCGTGGCATAGGCCGCGCCTTGCAGGCGCAACAGCGGTGAGACATCGGCGGGTGCGGCCACGACGACCGAGCGCGCCAGACCGTCCGGCCCGAGAATGTTCTCGATGAAGTCCTTCACTTCGCGTCCGCGCTCGCCGATCAGGCCGACGACGATCACTTCGGCTTGCGTGAAGCGGGCCATCATGCCGAGCAGCACGCTCTTGCCGACGCCCGAACCTGCGAAGAGACCCATGCGCTGGCCGCGTCCCACGGTGAGCAGCGAATTGATGGCGCGTACACCGACATCCAGCACCGACTCGATGGGCGCGCGACCCAGCGGGTTGATCGGCACCGACGCGAGCGACGCGCTGTCGGTCATGCCGAGCGGGCCGAAGTCGTCCAGCGGACGGCCGGCGGCGTCGACCACGCGCCCGAGCAGGGCTTCGCCCACGGGCAGGCGCTTGCCGTTGTGACGTTGCGAAGGGAGCGGGCCGTCGGCGGCAGGTTCCATCGGGAACACGCGTGCACCGGGCAACAGTCCGGCGACTTCCGTCTGCGGCATGAGGAACAGGCGATCGCCACCGAACCCGACGACTTCGGCTTCGGCCGTAGCCGGTTCGCGCGAGGCGTCGTGCACGGGCAATTCGATCAGGCAGCCCGCGCCGACCGGCAACCGCAGGCCGACGGCTTCGAGCACCAGACCGGCGGCGCGCGTGAGGCGGCCGCAGCGGCGCGTCGGCTCGACGGCGTGTACGTGCGCGATGCGCTCGCGCAACGTGTTCTGCCAGCGGCGCAGGTGTGCGTCGCGCGCGAGTTCGCGGGCGTTCAGGGCGTTGTGCGGCGGTTGGGTTGCGGCGGCCGACTTGTCGGCGTCGGTCGAAGCGTCGTCGTTCGTTTGCGCGGCAGCTTCAACATCGGCGTCGGCGGCGTCTGCGTCGCCATCATGATCGTGATCGTCGGGCTGTAGCGCACCGGCCTGCACCGTATGCGTGTCGATCTCATCCCACAACCGCACGGTCGGCGTGGTGCCGTCGTTCGCCGGGGCGGGCGTGGACGGCGTCGCCTCGTCATGCAGATTCTCGGTGCTGGGCAGCACCGGCGCATGCGCGGAGAGTGGGGTGAGTTCGGCGTTTACCACGGCAGATCCTTGCCCAGTGCGGCCATGACGCGCTGCCAGCGAGTCGCAATGGTGGCGTCGACTTCGCCGCTCGCGGCTTCGGCCTTGCAGCCACCGCGTTCGATGGCGGGGTCGGGACGCACGGTCCAGCCAGCGGCACGGAGTTCTGCACCAACATGCGACTCGACGAGTTCGACGTCTTCCGGATTGAGCAGCAGACGCGGTGAGCCCGTCAGCGGATCGTTGGCCAGCAGATCGCGCACAATCGGCAGCAGCGTTTCCGGGCGAATGGCCAGCGTCTGGTGCAATGCCTGACGCGCGATGTCGAGCGCCAGTCCAAGCAACGGCTCGGCGACTTCGCGGTCGATGGCGTTCACGGCGTTGCCGAAGCCATGCGCGATATCCGCGAGTTGTGCGGCGCGCGTGTCGACTTCGTGCTTTCCGTCTGCCTGACCTGCGGCATAGCCTTGCGCATGACCTGCGGCATAGCCTTCGGCGTGTCCCGCGGCGCGCGCTTCTTCGCGCCACGCGGCGATCTGTTCGACGAGCGCGGGATCGTCCAGCGGGCTGGGCGGTTGCGGCGGTGGCGGGGCCGGGGGCGGCGGCGGGTCGAACGACGCCATCTCCCAGCGTTGCCAGGCAGAGAGGCGTTCCTTCGGGATGATGGTCGACATTCGCGCGGGCCCCGTTTCGTTACACGTACGCGTCGTCGCCGCGGCCGCCGATCATGATGGCGCCCTGATCGGCCAGGCGCCGCACGACTTGCAGCACCTTCTTCTGTTCGGCTTCGACTTCCGAGACACGGACCGGTCCGCGCGATTCCAGGTCTTCGCGCAACAGTTCGGCCGCACGGGCCGACATGTTCTTGAAGAACTTCTCGCGTAGCTCGGACGGTGCACCCTTGAGCGCGATGATGAGCGACTCGGACTCGATTTCCTTGAGCAGTACCTGAATGCTGCGGTCTTCCACATCGAGCAGGTTTTCGAACACGAACATCTCTTCGACGATCTTCGCCGCGAGGTCCGAGTCGTAGTTGCGCACGGCTTCGATGACCGACTCTTCGTGCACGCCGCCCAGATAGTTGAGGATTTCCGCAGCGGTACGCACGCCGCCCATCGGGCTGCGCTTGATGTTTTCGCTGCCCGAGAGCAGCTTGGTCAGCACGTCGTTCAGTTCGCGCAGTGCGGCGGGCTGAATGCCGTCGAGGGTGGCGATACGCAGCACCACGTCGTTACGCAGACGTTCCGTGAAGAGCGCGAGGACTTCCGACGCCTGATCGCGGTCGAGGTGCACCAGAATCGTCGCAATGATCTGCGGGTGCTCGTGGCGGATCAGTTCGGCCACAGCCGTCGAGTCCATCCACTTCAGCCCTTCGATGCCGCTCGTGTCGCCGCCCTGCAGAATGCGTTCGATCAGGCCGGCGGCCTTGTCGTTACCCAGCGCCTTGTTGAGCACCGAGCGAATGTATTCGGACGAATCGAGCGACAGCGCCGAGTGCTGTTCCGCTTCGAGCACGAAGTCCTGCAGCACGTCGGCGATCTGATCGCGCGTGACTTGTCGAAGCTGAGCCATCGCTGCGCCGAGCTTCTGCACTTCACGCGGCGCGAGGTACTTGAAGACCTCCGCCGCTTCATCTTCGCCCAGCGACATCAGGAGGATGGCGCTGCGTTGGAGTCCCTCAGCCGCGCTCATCGCCACCACCCACCCATGCTTTGACTACCGTTGCCACGATCTTCGGATCCTGTCGCGCCACTTGACGCGCGTACTGCAAGTTACGTTCGTATGCGCTGAGTTCGCCGCGCTTGCCGGGTTCGCCGTCTGCGCCTTCGCCTTCACCGCCCTCGGCGCCTGCTGCACCGCCCGCACCGGCTGCGCCTGCCATCGTCGGCTCGGCCGGCGGCGGCGGGGTCAGGTGCTTACGGATGGCCGGACGAATCACGCCGAACCACAGATAGAGACCGATCAGACCGATCAGCACCCACTTGCCGACCTGCTTGGCCAGTTCGATGTTCTGACGCTGGCGCCACCACGGCAGATTCGCTTCCGGATCTTCTTCGACCGTGAACGCGCTGTTGACGATATTGATCGTGTCGCCGCGCTGGCCGGAGAAGCCGATGGCTTCCTTCGACAGATTCTGAATCTGGTCGAGCTGCGCTTGCGTGAGCGCCACCATCGCGGGCTTGCCCTTGGCGTCGGTGCCCGGACGGTAGTTCACGACAATCGCCGCCGACAGGCGCTTGAGGCCGCCGGTCGCCTGCTGCACGTGACGAATCGTGCGGTCGACTTCGTAATTGGTCGTGGCGTCCTTGCGGTCGCTGCGCGGGCCTTGCGGGGCGCTGGCGGCGCTTGCCGGGTTCGCACCTTGCTGGGCGAACTGCTGTTGTTGCTGCTGCTGCGTGATCGGCGCGGTGGCCTGACCCGGCGGCTGATTCGAGAGTGCGCCCGGCACGCCGCCGGCCGCGTTCGCACCGATCTGCGAGGCTTCGCTGCTTTGCTGGCTACGAACGGCTTGCTCGCCCGAGTTCGGCTTGTAGTTCTCGGACGTCTGCTCGACCTGATTGAAGTCGACGTCTGCCGTCACTTGTGCGTGGACGTTGCCCGGCCCGACGATCGGATTCAGGATCGCTTCGATGCGGCGTGCGTAGGACTGTTCGAGTTCGCGGACGTATTTGAGCTGGCTGGCGTCCAGACCCAGCGCGTTACCGCTTTGCGCGGAGAGCAGATTGCCGTTCTGGTCGAGCACCGTCACGTTCTTGACAGGCAGTTCCGGCACGCTCGAGGCCACCATGTGCACGATGGCGCTTACTTGCGCGTCGTCGAGCACGCGGCCCGGATAGAGCGTGACCAGCACCGAGGCGCTCGGCTTTTGCTGTTCGCGGACGAACACCGACGGTTTCGGGATTGCGAGGTGCACGCGAGCCGCCGACACGGCGGAGAGCGATTCGACCGAGCGCGCGAGTTCGCCTTCGAGGGCGCGCTGGTAATTGACCTGTTCGGCGAACTGGCTGATACCGAACTTCTGGTTGTCCATCAGTTCGAAGCCGACCAGACCGCCCTTGGGCAGGCCTTGGGAGGCCAGACGCAGACGGACGTCGTGCACCTGTTCGGACGGCACCAGAATGGCCCCGCCGCCCTCGGCGAACTTGTACGGCACGTTCATCTGCTGGAGCGACGTGATGATGGCGCCGCCGTCACGATCGCTCAGGTTGCTGTACAGCACCTTGTAATCGGGGGCGCGGCTCCACAGGAAGACGGCAATCAGCAATGCGACGATGGCCGCGCCGCCGATGAGCAACGGCAGGCGCTCACGCGAGCGCAACTGCGCGAGCAGGGGCGGCTTGGCGGCGACGTCGGCCGTCTGGGTGGCGGCGTTCATGCGCGGCTCCACGCCAGGGGCGTTGTGATGACGGTCATCGCGGTGGAAGTGCTCACTAACATGCGACAGAATTCTCCGGGTACGCGTGGCGTCGGGCGCACATCCTCAAGTGGCTAAGGATTGGAAAGAAACCTGGTACAGGTGCGCACGATGCCGATGGTCCTGATTATTCGTTGGCGAATGTGGAATCGTTCTGAGGATTAGGCGGGTCTTTTCCCGTTAATTAAGCTATTGAGGGCTTGCCAAGGGGTGGTAAGCTCCGACGTGACTGATAAAAGGCAATCCGGTGTGATCTGCGCGTGTTTCGCGGGGTGCCGGGGTTGTTGTATCGACGCATCGACATAAGCAAGGACAAGCGAAATGGCCATTCCGGGGATCGAATCGGTACTGCAGAAGCTGGGCGGCGTAGCGTCGCAGGCGGCGGGCTCGATCATGGGCACGTCCAACGCCGGTGCGGGTGCCGCATCGAAGACGGGGGGTTTTGCGTCCGAACTCGAGGCATCGCTCAAGCGCGTGTCGGCATCGCAGAACGGTGCCGAAGCTCAGGCCAAGGCCTTCGAAATGGGCGAGCCGGGCGTGGCACTGAACGACGTGATGGTCGACCTGCAAAAAGCCAACATCGGCTTCCAGATGAGCCTTCAAGTGCGCAACAAGCTCGTTTCGGCCTACACAACCGTGATGAATATGCAGGTGTGATGGCTGGCTGAACGGCTGCTGAAAGAGCCCCGTCTTTGACGGGGCTTTTTTGTTTTGAGACGAGAGATGTAGTGAATTCCGGTCAATGCCAAAGTTGAGCGCCGTGCAGAAATCGCATGATTTCGTTGCGCGACAGATCCGCTCGGTGGCGATAGATCGCGAGATATGGCGTGCGTCGTATGAGGAATTCACGAGTTCCCATGACACGGCCCCGACGGCCTAGGTTTGGATAACGCTGAAGCCAAAGCACTTGAGCGGAGATCTCGCGAGACTGTCGACCGGGCGCCGCGGCAGTTTTTGGCAGCAAATACCGGTAGGCGTCATAGCGCTCGTTTGCCGCACGACGTGTCCAGACGATAGGAATCACTCGTCATCGCCCCCGACCGGCTTGCCAGTTGCCGCCTCGACTTCTTCGTTAGAAATCCACTCCGTGTCGGGGGCATCCGCCTCGCGAACGGCTTCCTGAATCGCCTGCAAGACCCAGTTGTCATAGTCCGCCGCGCGTAACGCCGAAGGATTCGGGATCACGGAGAATTCGGTGATACCCAATGCGAGTAGGAAATCGGAGACGTCGCTCAATGTTGCAAAGGCTCTTGCAGCAGTCGATGTCGTGTCCGCCAGCAATCGAATCTCATCGTCGGCGATGACTTCGATTCGCCAGAATTCCGCCTCCGACACCGCAAACACGCCGGACTTCCCTGCGGCTATCCAATCGAGAAATGCGTCGTGCGTAAGCGTCGGCATAGGCGGGAACATGAAATGTGAAGCGCAAGGTTTTGCGCCGGACCGACGTGCGTCGGGAAAAGCGGTGATTTGCATAGTCTTCGGTCAAAAAAGCGATCTATAGAGACGGGCGTTCCGCGTGAACGTCCGAAGACTCATGCTATTGACCTGTGCATACGACGTGATGGACGTGTCGAATCTCGACGCTTCGGCAGCGCCAAATTCCTCAGAAAATCAAGCGATTAGCGTGGGCTCGGATGAAGTGCAATTCGGACACTTCACGCCACACACGCATCAAACGTGCATGGCGCGACCTAGCGCTTGCGGTGTCAGGCGGAAGGGGGGGACGCGGGGAATGGTGGCGGGTTTTCGGCGGATGCGTCGGCCGGGACTTCCGGGGGCAAGATGCCCGGCGGGAGCGGGGGCGGCTTGCCGCCGCGTCCGGCTTCCAGCTTGTAGAGCCATGCCAGCAGTTCGGCGACCGCCTGATACAACTGTGCGGGAATTCGCTGGTCGAGGTCGACCTGCATCAGCAGACTCACCAGCTCCGGCGACTCGTGCACGTACAGGCCATGCTCGCGTGCCGTGCGCACGATGGTCTCGGCCAGCAGGCCGTAACCCTTTGCGACGACGCGCGGGGCCGAATCCTTCGCGCCGTAGGCGAGGGCGACCGCAGTGCGGCGTTCCGGTGGCAACGTCATGCTTCACCTCCGGTTTTCGGCGCGGTATCCGTTACGGGAACGGGCAACGCTGCGACTTCGACATCGGTGGACGGTACGCCGGACAGACCGGACACAGTGGCGTCCCCCTGCGCCGTTACCTCAGCGGCATCGTCCAGCGCACCGAACGACAACTGACTCGCGATCAGGCCGACGGCCGCCAGCCGGTGGCGCAGGTCTTCGCCTTCGTTCGACAGCACGTCTGTCGAGGCTGTCGAGTCGGTGAGCAAGCGTGCCTGCAACTGCTGACCTGACAGGCCCAGCGTGACGTCGATGGTCCCGAGCGACGGCAGCGTCAGACGCAAATGCGTGTGCCACGTCGACGGCGCGGCGGCTTCGCCCGGCGCTTGCTGCCCCGGGCGCTCTTCGACGCGCCACTCCATCGGCGCGCCGGGCCATGCCATGCCGTTCCACTGAAACTGCGGATTGACCAGCATGTCGAGCTGCTGACGGACCAGCGTCACGCTTTCGGCCGGTGTATTCGCGACGGCCGCAATCGCGCCCGCCGCACCGTGCTGTTGTGCATTCGGCGACGTGCCGCCCGCCGCCAGCGCGGCATCGCCGCCATCATGTCCCGTCGGCAGCACGCTGCTCGTTGTATGCGCCACGCTCGCGGCATGTGCGAGCGCGGTCGCAGTGTTCGGAAGATTCGCACTGGCGCGAAGTCCGCCGTCCGCACCGTCGCTCTGCGCCTGCGGTGTACCGGTGCCGGGTTGCGCAGGCGTGGAATTCGGCGTGGCCGACGGTAGCGTCGATGTCAGGGCGGACGGACTCAACGTCGGCCAGCCGGTCGCCAGCGCAGCCTCGCCGCCTGCCGGGCCGAGCAGGCGCGTCAGCGGCCCGGGTCCGGGCAGCGTGGCGTCCGCACCGGCGGCGCGCAACTGCGCGGCAAGATTGGCGGACGCTGGCCAACGCAACTGCGGCTCGGCCTGTAACTGCTCGAACGAGCGGCTACCCGAGGCCCATTGCGACAGATGCGATTCGTAGAAAAGCCCACTCGCCGACAAGGCTTCCTTCAGTGCGGCGGCAACGAGCGGTGCGAGCGCGGGAGCGCCCGTGCCGGGCGCCGCAGGCCATACAGGCGCGCTCGCCTGCACGGGGCCGGGCGAGTCGGGGGCAAGACGCAGAATGGTGTCGATGGTGCGCGCGGCGGCGGACAGGGTCGCCTGCTGAACCGGCGTGGGGACACGCGCTGCCGTCTGCGATGTCGCATTGCCCAGCGCAACGGCCGTGGGTGAGGTCCGGGTTGCGAGGTCGCCGAGTGCAGAAGTGGCGTCGCCCGTCGGCTGTGAGCCGGCGATAGCGTTGGGCGCGGTCGTCGAAGATGCCCCTTGCCCAACGCCGAGCAACGAGTCGAGCCGCCGTGCGAGTGTCGTGGCCAGAACCGAGTCGAGACCGGCCATGCCTTACTCCGAAATGTGGGCGATGTGACGCGCGGCGCGCGTCAGGCGCCCAGGTTCAGGCCGTAGACTTCGTGCAGGGCACGTTGACGGCGCGTGCTGTTGATCATAGCGTCCAGGTGCGCCAGATGGGGCACCGCGAGATCGCGAATGGCGGCATCGTCGGCCAGAATGCGGCGGATGATGGCGTGCTTGCGCGTGCGCTCGTCTTCGGACAACGGCAGATTGGCGTCGAGCTGCTTGATCGAGTCGACCTGTGCACGATACTGCGTCTCGAGATCGATGAGGGCATCCCAGTCGCCATCGCGCGCCACACCGAGCATGCGCTCCGTGAGACCGGCAATACTTTCGTAGCAGTTCAGCAAAGTCGTGGCTTCATTCATAGCGCACTCCGGTGCCCGCCTGAGCGGCGGGGGCACCCGTGCCGGCAGCCGGGGCGATCGCTCGCCAGGCCGATGCAATCGTCTCGAGCAGGGTGTCGACTTCTTGAATCTTGGCCACGTCGTTCTCGAGGTTGGCTTCGAGAAGACGTCGCCCCATGTAGTCGTAGAGATCACGCAAATTGCGCGACAGTTCCCCGCCGACTTCCATATTCAAACCATCGCGCAGCCCGCCGATGATCTCGATGGCTTTCGAGATGGCTTGCCCGCGCTCGACAATATGGCCGGCTTCGAAGTGAATGCGTGCTTTGGTGAGCGCAGCCTTGGCACCGTCGAACAGCATCACGATGAGCTGGTGCGGGCTCGCGGCGACGACGCCGGTTTCGAGCCCGACTTTACGATACGCATTGGCGGCGTTCTGACCGTACATGACCCTTTGCCCCGCTTACTTCGAAGACGAAGAAGAAGAACCGCCGAGCACCTGCTTGAGGTAGTCGCTGGTGTTCTGGAGCTTGGCCATCGTCGCGTCGAGCGCCGTGAACTGGGCCAGATAACGGTTCTGCATCTGCGTCATCTGCCCTTGCCAGTCGGTTTCCTGCTGCTTGATCTGCTTGATCGACGTATTCAGGTTGTTCGTCGCGCTCGTCACCGCGCCCTTCGCGCTCAGGAAGTCGCCGACCTGCGTATTCAGCAGCGATGCGAAGCCCTGCGAGAAGCCGATGTTGCCGCGATTGCCCGTGGCCGTGCCCGACACCGTGATCTTGAGGCCGTCGATCGGGGTGCCCGCAGCGCCGGTGAGTGTCTGGCCGCTGCCCACTGCGGTGAAACCGCCGATGGTACCGACGACGTCCAGCCCGGTCGTTGTGTTGTTGCCGTTGAACAACTGGTTGTACGCCGAGCCGCCCGTGACGATCACTTTCGACGCCGAGCCGTAACGGTTCGACGTAATCGTCAGAATGCCGTTGTTCGACGCCACCGACACGCCCGATTGCGCGGTGGTGAACTTGTTGTTGCCGTTGATTGCGGCCTGAATGGCCGATGCCAGCTTGTCCTGCGTGTAGGTACCCGGCGGAATCAGCACGCTGGCGATGTTGCCGTCGAGCGAGATCTGAAGTTCGTTGCTGCCAGCGGTAATCGTGGTCGTCGCACCCAGCGTGATGGCGCCGGTGGTGGTGCCTTGCGTGGCTGCCTGCGAAATGTTGATGCCGTACTGGCCTGGCTGCGTCGCGTTCGTCGAACTGGTGAAGCTCACCAGGCTGTCGGTCGTCTGACCGTTGGTGGCGAACAACGAGGCCAGCGCGTTGAAGCCGTTCGTCGAGTTCATCGCCTTGTTCAGGGCGGTGGTGTCGACGGACAGCGTGCCGTCCTTATTGAAACCGACGCCGACCTGAGCGAGCGATGCGAGACCCGTCGAACCGACGCCCGGCAGCTTGCCGTTAAGAATCTGGGTCAGGCGGTTCTGCACGAGTTGGACCGTCGAGTCGCCGATCAGCGGACCGTTGTTCGCGCCGTTGCCCGCCGAGTCGAACGCGGTGAGTTTGCCGATCGTCGACTGCAAGGTGTTGTAGGCCGAGGCAAACGACTGCACGGCTTGCGTCACAGCCGCGGAGTTGCGGCTGGTCGTCACCGTGGTCGAGCCGACCTTCGTCAGATTGAGCGTGACGCCGGTGACCGATTTGGTCACGGTATTCGTGGCGCTGGTGACCGCCAGACCGTTGATGGTCAGGTTGGCGTTCTGCGCGGCGCTCGTTTGCGTCAGGTTCTGCGTGCCGGTCGGATCGTTGGCGAGCAGGTTGGTGACCGTGGGGTCGCCGCCAGCGGCCACGTCGACCTTCATGCTCATGTTCTGGCCGGTCGTCTTCGACGTGAGTACGAGACGATAAGGCGTGCCGCTGCCGTCGTTGACGATCGTCGCCACGGCGTCGCCGTTCTGGGCGTTGATCGCATCGCGAATACCGGTCAGCGAGTTGTTGGAGCTGTTGATCGTGAGATTGATCGGCGAGGAACTGGCGTTGGCGGCGAAGCTCGCGCCCGAATATTTGCCGTCCGTCAGTGTGCCGCCCGTGATCGTGCCCAGGGTGATCGTCACCTTGGTCGACGTGCCCGTGCCGATCGTGCTCGTCTGGCTCGAAAAGCCCGATGTGGTCAGACTTTGCGCCTGAGCGAGCTGCGAGACGTTGACGGCCCACTGGCTAACGTTGGCCGTCGAGTCGGCGGTGGCCGACAGGATTGTGTTGTCGCCGACAGCCGCTGCGACTTGCAGAAACTGCGAAGCACTGGAGAGTGTGCTGAGCGAGGTCTGGAACGCAGACAACGCCGATTGCAGCTGGCCGATGGCGGAAAGCTTCGTGTTGTACGCCGCTTCCTGGTTTTGCAGCAGAGTGAGCTTGTTCGTGGCAGGTGTCATCAGACTCTTGACGAGTGCATTGACGTCCAGGCCTGACCCGATCCCTGGGGAGGAAATTGTGCCCGGTCCGTTAGAAGTTGCCATGATGTGCTCTCACTCCGTTGAATTGATCGTTGCTACCCGGACCGCCCGAAAACGCGATGGTCCGTAAAACACGCGGCGGCGGCACCGTTTCGCAGTGACGCCGCCGTCGACCCGGCGAGCTTGCGCTCACCGGGTGTGTCAAGCACTACTCCGGTATTACTGGAGGAGCTTGAGCACTTGCTGCGGCAGCTGGTTCGCTTGCGACAGCATCGAGATACCAGCTTGTTGCAGGATCTGCGAGCGGGTCATGTTAGCCGTTTCCGCTGCGTAGTCCGTGTCCTGAACGCCCGAACGTGCCGAGGTCAGGTTTTGCGTCGTTGCCGACAGGTTGCTCACAGCCGACTGGAAGCGGTTTTGAATTGCGCCCAGCGTTGCGTTGAACGAGTCAGCCGTGCCGATGGCGGCGTCGATCTGAGCAACCAGCTTCGTTGCCGAGTCAACCGTCAGTGCGTTAGCCGTCGAGAGGCTGCCGCTGACTGCCGAGCTGCCTGCTGCCACGCCGATTTGCGTCAGCTTGGCGGCGGTGCCACCGACCGTGAAGTTCTGGCTCGAGACCAGGTTCAGCTTGCCGGTCGAGTCGACGAATGCCGTCACGCCGCTGCCGCTGGCGCTGATGGCGTCAGCCAGTTCGCCCACAGTCTTGAACGTGCCGGTGATCGACGTTGCCGTGGCGGAGCCAGCAGCTTGCAGCGTCAGGTCCGTGCCCGTCAGGGTCAGCGGCGACAGAGCCGTCTTCACACCCGTCGACGCGCCCGTACCCGTCGTTGCAGCCAGGGTAGCCGGCACGGTGATGCCGGTCAGGCCCGTCGTCGTCATGTTGATGGCGGCGGCGGTCGTGTTCGTGAAGTCGATTTCACCGGTCGTCGCGTTGGCGGCGGCGATGTTCGTACCAGCAGCGGTGTTGATCGCGGCGGCCAGGTCGGCTGCCGTGTTGTACGTGCCGCTTGCCACTGCCGTGCCACCGACCGAGATCGTGTTGGCAGCGTCGAGCGTGATCGAACCGAACTTGGCAGCCGTCGTTGCCGTTGCCAGAGCAACGCCACCGATCGAGCCAGCGCCCATGTTCTGGCTCAGCGAGACCGAGATCGACTGGCCGGCGTTGGCGCCAACCTGGAAGTTCGCCGTGCCCATCGTGCCGTTGAGCACCGACAGACCGTTGAACTGCGTTTGTTGTGCCGTGCGGGTGATTTCCGACAGACGTTGCTGAACTTCCTGGTCGATAGCGGCGCGGTCCGAAGCCGAGTTCGTGGCGTTCGTTGCTTGCACTGCCAGCGTACGGATACGTTGCAGGTTGTCCGAGATCGACGACAGGCCGCCAGCAGCGGTCTGCACCAGCGAGATGCCGTCGTTGGCATTGCGCTGAGCTTGCGTCAGACCGTTGATCTGCGACGTCATACGGTCGGTAATGGCCAGACCGGCGGCATCGTCAGCGGCGCTGTTGATGCGCAGACCCGACGACAGACGCGTGATCGACGTTTGCAGGCTGGATTGCGACGTGCTCAGGTTACGCTGGGCGATCGTCGAGAAGATGTTGGTATTGATGACAGATGACATTTAGCCACTCCTTTCCCAAAATTTTTTGGCTCCGGCTTAAGCGCCGTAACTTTGGCTCACCAGCCAATCGCCGAAAGCCGCCGTTGTAGGGGATATCGGACGGCCATTGGGAAAATTTAGGGTGGTTTTGCAAAATGCTTTGCCCGCCCCCATCGACTTGCCATGTCGATGTCGGAAAAACGCTAGTAAGCCAGTCTACAAAATTCCTCCACGATTGATCCGTCAAGGAAAGGGGCAATGTGCCGCCTATTCATGCCCTGTAAGGCTCGGAGAGGTGATGCGACGCTGACGGCCGTCGGCGATTCCCGATGGCGTGGTCGGTCATTCTCAACCGGCGGCAACCCCGGCCGGTGGACGAAAAAAATTTTCTCGTCGCCGTGAAAATTCCTCTAAAGCGCGTGACGCGACCCTCGAATGCGCCGTCGGAAATGCACGTGGCCCGCAATCGCGGGCCACGAAGTGAGTACTTAGTTCTTGGGATTCCCGGCGGAATCTGGCAGGAAATGTGGTGACGCTGTCGCGTCCCTCGCCGTGATCAGGCGCAGACCGGACCCATCTCGGCACTGACCAGACCGTGCTGCATGACGTAATAGGTCAGCTCGGCGTTGTTATTCAGACGCATCTTCTCTAGCAGACGGGTGCGGTACACGCTCACGGTTTTGACCGAGAGCGACAACGCGTTGGCGATGTCGGTGAGGCGTTTGCCCGAGCCGATCATGCACAGCGTCTGGTATTCGCGGTCCGACAGGCGTTCGTGCGGGGGCTGGTCGGCGTCTGGTCCGAGGTAGTCGGCGAGCGTTTCGGCGACCATCGGGCTCACGTACTTGCGACCCGCGGCCACTTGTCGCACGGCCGAGACCAGTTGCTGGGCGTTCGAGCGCTTGCTCAGGTAACCGGCGGCGCCCGCCTTGAGCGCGCGCAGCGCAAACTGACCTTCGCCGTACATGCTAAAGATCATGATCGGCAGACGCGGGTGTTTGCGTCGCAGGGTCTTGAGAATCTCGAGACCGTTTGTGTCGGGCAGCGAGATATCTAGTAGGACGATGTCCCACTGGGCTGCGTCGGTCATCTCCAGCGCTTCTGCGCCGCAGTCGGCTTCGCCAATGACGGCGATGCTCCCGCTATCGGAGAGCAATTGCCGGACGCCCTGGCGCACGATGGCGTGGTCGTCGACGATGAGCACTCTAAGCGTCATGATGCGTATCCGTGAAGAGCAAGCGATTCCGGGCCGTGCTGGCCGGTCGGGGCAGGCAGGATCTGATGCCAGGGAAGCCGTGCGCTGACGAGCGTCCCCGATCCTTGAACACTGCCGATACGTAGCGTGCCGCCGAGCGCCGTGCAGCGCTCGCGCATGCCAACCAATCCGAAATGTCCCTGCTTGCGACGCGAGCCGCGGGCCAGCCCGCAACCGTCGTCGGAAATCGTGAGTTTGAGTGAACGGTGGCTGCCATCGAGCGCCACGACCACGCGCGTGGCGCGGGCATGACGGGCAACGTTGGTCAGCGCTTCCTGGGCGATGCGATACAACGCCAGCACCGCGTCGGGAGTGAGGTTCGCAACGCGCTCGCGCGTTACGTCGTCGCAGCGCCAGATGCACGTGAGACCGCTTTGCTCACTGACGCCGCGCAGCCAGGCGCGCAGCGAAGTGACGAGGCCCGCGTCGAGCACGGGCGGGCGGTTGCGTCCGACGAGTTCGTCGGCCGCGTCTTGTGCAGCGTTCGCTACGTTCTGAATCTGGGTGCAGAAGGATTGCCACTCGGCGGCGTCTGCGGGCGCGCGCGTCGCCAGACGTGCGACGACCAACTGCAATGCCGTGAGGTGAGCGCCGAGCCCGTCGTGCATCTCCTGCGCGAGTCGTGTGCGCTCGGCTTCGCGCGCTGCGTCGATCTTGCGTGCGACGGATTGCGCGAGCGGGCGGGGCGATGCCTTCGAGGCGGCGCGCGCTGCACGCGAGGCGGGCTCCACCGGCGGTGCGCTATCGCATGTGGGTTGTGCGGGTTGTGCCGATTGATCCGTCACCGCCTGCGGCGTCGAGGCGCGCGTGTGCAACGCGTCGTCAATCGACACGCGACGTCTCGCAGCCTGTGCGGCAGGATCGACGAGAAACGGCATGGAGGCAAATCCCTGAGAGAAAAAGTCCCGTGCCGCAACCCACGCGGCGAGACCCACATTCAATTTAACAAACTTTACATTTCGTCACAATTACACGCGGCGGGCACCCGCATGGTTGACAGCGATGCGTAACTATTTGATTTGGATCAAGAAGTTTTCGCTTGCTTGAAGGGATTTCTGCGAAGACCCCGAATATATCAGGGTTTGTCCTAGCGTATCCAGTCGAGCGTATGTTTCAAACGACATTCTCGGTCCAAAACGGTCGTAACGCCTGAATTAACGACGTTATTTCATACGATTGTTATTTTCTTTCAGACGAGGGCGCGGGTATACCACGCGCACCATCGGTGAACCGCCTCGTGTGACGTTCCCTATGAGACGTTGCTTTCGGTCTCCGAATCTAAGGGAAGCGTCACGCTGACGATCAGTCCGATGCCATCCGCGCCCGGCGACAACGTCACCGTGCCATGGCTGGCCGCCACGATTTCCTTCACGATGGCCAGCCCCAGACCCGTACCGGGCTGACCCGGCGGTGCGTTACGGTAGAAACGTTCGAATACGCGCTGACGTGCCTCGGCCTGAATGCCGGGTCCATCGTCGATGACGCGCAGGCGGGCGGTACTGTCCGGACAGTCGATCGCAACGGTCACGCGTCCACCCTCGTGGATATAGCGGATCGCATTGTCGACAAGATTCATGACCATCGCATGAAACAGCTCGCCATTACCCGATACCCACACATGCGCCTCGGCCGTCTCCAGCCCGAGATCGATGTTGCGTCGCTGCGCCAGCCCGACCAGTTCTTCCAGCACCCCGGCGACCACCGTCACCAGATCCACTCGCGAGCGGGAGAACGCCGGCGTATCCGCCGCCTCGGCCTGCGAGAGCAGCAACAACTTGTTCGTCAGATCGGCCAGGCCGCGGCTGCTCGTCTGCATGGCGGCCAGCACATCGGCCAGCGCGGCGCGGTCGTCGAGTTGTGCGGCGAACTGCAACTGCGTGTCAAGCAGCGTGAGCGGCGTGCGCAACTGGTGGGCGGCGTCGGCGACGAAGCGCCGCTGCTGTTGCGCCTGTGCAGAGAGCCGCTGAATACACAGGTTGATCGCATCGACGATGGGGCGCAGTTCCGTTTGCAATTGTCCGGCGCGAATCGGCACCAGTTCTTGCGGCGCGCGTCCGGCCACTTCGTCCTTGAGCCGGATGAGCGGATGCAACTCGACCGTCAATCCGATGAGAACCAACACCGCAGCCAATGCGGCCATGGCGATCTGCCGGTGGAGCGACGGCTCCCACAACTGCGCCAGCATCTGGTCATAGGCGTGCATCGTCTCGGCGACAACGACCGCCACGCGATGCGGCTGGCCGGAGTCGTACATCGTACGCACGAAGCTGATCGCACGCAGCGGCTCGCCGTTCACTGAGACGTTCGAATAAGTGGGCACCGTCTGCGGAAACAGCGGTGGATGCGGAAAGTCGGGCGGTCCGGCGAGCAGCTGTCCGTCTTCGGTGATGACCTGATAGAACACCCGGTCGCGCGCAGGCGACGCGAATAACTCCAGTGCCGAAGGCGGAACCGTTGCACGCAGTGCTCCGTCCACCCAGGTCAGCTCGCCCGCAATGACCTGCGCCGAGGTGAGCAACGCACGGTCCTGCACGAGTTCGGCGGTGGCGTGTGCGCTGCGATAAGCCTGCCAGCCGGTCGCCACGATGTAGAGCGAGAGCGGCAGCATCAGCCACATCAGCAGCCGGACGCGCAGACTAAGCATCTTTCTCGCGAAGCAGATAGCCGAGACCGCGCAGGGTCATGATGGACGCCCGGCTCGTTTCGAGTTTCTTGCGAAGTCGGTGGATGTAGATCTCGATGGCGTCGGCGCTGGGCTCGTCGTCCAGTCCGAACACGCCATCGACTAGCGCGCTCTTCGCCACGGTCTTGCCCTGCTTGCGCATGAGGATTTCAAGCACGGCGTGCTCGCGCGATGGCAACGCAAGCGGTGCGCCGGCAATCGTGAATTGCCGTGTGCCTGCGTGATAGCTCAGATCGGCGCACACGAGATCGGCACTTTGCTCCGGCGCGTGGCGACGCGCCAGCGCCTTCACGCGGGCGATCAGTTCGCGCACTTCGAACGGCTTGACGAGATAGTCGTCGGCCCCTGCCCCGAGACAATCGACCTTTTCGTCGACCGAGCCGCTGGCCGTCAGGATGATGACGGGCACGTTGTTGCGCCGCTCCCGCAGCCGCCGCAAGACATGTTTGCCGCCGAGCTTGGGCAGCATCAGATCGAGCAGCACCACGTCGTATGTTTCCGTTTGCAGCAGACGGTCGGCGGCGTCGCCATCGCGCGCGGCGTCGACAGTGAAGTTGTCGTCGCGCAGCATGCGGGCGAGCCAGTGGGCCAGAGTCTCGTTGTCTTCGATCAGCAGCAGTTTCATAACGGCGAATGCACAATGCGACGGCGAGTGTGCCCGCGGAACGTGGGCGCGCCAACAGCGGGTAAACACCCATGAGCAATGGGCGAAAACCTGCAGGGGGCGAAAGCTTGATGAAAGCTTCGGTTTTCTACAATTTGCTCCAAGGCAGAGGCTACGTATCAGAGGACCGCTGCCCGGGCCCGGTGACAGAGATATCACGACGGGCCGGCCGGCACCGCAATCGGTTCGGGCCATTATCCCTAAAAACGATGGAGACACCACAATGCGAGCAAGCCTTGGCGTGCGTGCGCCGAAAGCCTTCGTGAAACCCGTTCTGGCCGCCGTTTTCGGCGTGTCGCTGGCGCTGGCCGCCGCACCGGGTTTCGCTGCCGATAGCGGCAAGATCACGATCATGGTCGGTGGCATCACCAAGATGGTCTACCTGCCTGCCAAGCTTGCCGAGCAGCTCGGCTACTTCAAGGAAGAAGGCCTGAACGTCGAACTGCTGTCGCAGCCGGCCGGTGTGGACGCCGAAAACGAATTGCTCGCCGGGGCCGTGCAGGCCGTCGTCGGCTTCTACGATCACTCGATCGATTTGCAGAGCAAGGGCAAGGAAATCCAGGCCATCGTCGTGTTCGGTCAGGTGCCGGGCGAAGTGGAGCTGGTCAACGCCAAGAGCAAAGACACGATCAAGAGCATGGCCGACGTGAAGGGCAAGACCCTCGGCGTGACCGGTCTGGGCTCGTCGACGAACTTCCTCACGCAGTATCTGGCCGCCAAGCACGGTCTGACGTCGGCGCAGTACTCGGTGCTGCCGGTGGGCGCGGACAACACGTTCATCGCAGCCATCAAGCAAAACCGTATCGACGCTGGCATGACCACCGAGCCGACCGCCTCGCAATTGCTCAAGACCGGCGACGCGGCCGTGCTCGTCGACATGCGCACGATGGAAGGCACCGTCGCTGCGCTGGGCGGCGCTTACCCCGCATCGAGCCTGTATGTGCAGCGCGCGTGGCTCGACAAGCACAAGCCGGAAGCTCAGAAGCTCGCCCGCGCCTTCGTGAAGACGCTCAAGTTCATCAACACGCACTCGGCGGCCGAGATCACCGAGAAGATGCCGAAGGATTACTACGGCAACAACAAGGCGTTGTACGTGCAGGCCTTGCAGAATTCGCTGCCGATGTACTCGCCCGACGGCCGCATGCCGAAGGACGGTCCGGAGACCGTGCTGAAGGTGCTCTCCGCGTTCAACCCGAACGTCAAGGGCAAGCACATCGATCTGTCGAAGACGTACACCAACGAGTTCGTCGATCAGGCTAAGTAAGCCTGTTTGCGCCGACTTGCATCGGTTGACCCTGTAGTACCGGCGCGCGGTCCCCACGACGCGCAGCCCTTACCCGTAAAAATGCGAGGCCGCCCGCACCCGACTCATGTCCGGTGTGCGGACCGGCTCAGCCCTAGCAAACGCAATAACAGTGCTTAACACCGTTCCGACGTCATTCAGGAGCCGGGCATGACCCAGACCATTACCCCCACGGCACCGGCGCGCGCGGCAAGCGCCGTATCACGCGACACGCCTGCCATCGAGTTCGACAATGTGTCGTGCCGCTTTATCTCGCCGGACGGCAAAGCCACCATTGCGCTGCGCAACTTCAGCATGTCGGTGGCGCGCGGTGAATTCGTCGCCATCGTTGGCCCGACCGGCTGCGGCAAGTCGACAACGCTGTCGATGATTACCGGCCTGCTGCGTCCGACCGCCGGCAGCGTGCGCGTGATGGGCCAGCCCGTCAACGGCATCGACCCGCGCATCGGCTTCGTCTTCCAGAACGACGCGGTTTTCCCATGGCGCAGCGTGCGCGAGAACGTGGCCGCCGGGCCGCTGTTTCGCGGTCAGTCGAAGGATGCCGCTTATGCGCAGGCCGACGAATGGATCAAGCGCGTCGGGCTCGACAAGTTCGGTGGCCACTATCCGCACCAGCTCTCGGGCGGGATGCGCAAGCGTGTGGCGCTCGCGCAGACGTTCATCAACAACCCCGAAATTCTGTTGATGGACGAACCGTTCTCCGCGCTCGACATGCAAACGCGCACGCTCATGCAGGACGAGTTGCTGCAACTGTGGTCGTCGACGTCAGGCTCGGTGGTGTTCGTTACGCACGATCTCGAAGAAGCGATTGCGCTGGCCGACCGGGTGTTCGTGCTCACGGCGCGCCCGGCGACGTTGAAGAACACGTACACGATCGATCTGCCGCGTCCGCGCGTGATGTCCGAGATTCGCTACGAACAGCGCTTCATCGACATCTCCCGCGAGATCTGGGCGGATCTGCGTGAAGAAGTGAAGATCGGATAAGTGGCACGGAGCGCACGGAGAATATGAACATGAGTGAACAAGTTATGCAGGCGGCGATGCCCGCCGGACTCGGCGACGCCGATCTGGCGCGCGAAGAAGCCATCGCGCAACGCCGTATCAAACAACGTCGCGCGCTGGTGGTGTTTCTGCGCGTGGCGATTCTGGTGGTCGGGCTGGGCGGCTGGGAAGTGGCGGCGCGCATCGGCTGGATCGATCCGTTCTTCTTCTCGCAGCCGACGCTGATCGTTCAGCAGATTTACGACTGGTGCGTGGAAGGTACGTCGCAGGGGCCGCTGTGGACGCAGGTCCTCGTCACGCTCGAAGAGACCGTGCTGGGCTTTCTGATCGGTGGTGTGGCAGGTGTGATCTGCGGCATCGTGCTCGGTCGCAACAAACTGCTCTCGGACGTCTTCAGTCTCTACATCCAGATCGCCAACTCGATTCCGCGAGTGGTGCTCGGCTCGATCTTCGTGATCGCGTTCGGCCTGGGGATGGCGTCGAAGGTGGCGCTCGCGGTGGTGATGGTGTTCTTCGTCGTGTTCGCGAACGCCTTCCAGGGCGTGCGTGAGGCCGATCGCTACATGATCGCGAATGCGCAGATTCTCGGTGCGTCGCGCCGTCAGGTGACGATGTCGGTGGTGATTCCGTCGGCGCTGTCCTGGATTCTCGCGAGCTTGCACGTGAGCTTCGGCTTCGCCCTCGTGGGGGCGGTCGTGGGCGAATTCCTCGGGTCGAAGCAGGGCATCGGACTGCTGATCTCGACTGCACAGGGCGCATTCAACGCCAGCGGTGTGTTCGCCGCGATGATCGTGCTGGCCGTGGTCGCGCTGGGCGCAGACTGGTTGCTCACGTCGCTGGAGAAGCGGCTGCTGAAGTGGCGTCCGGCGGCGTTCTCCAACGAATAATCTTCGCGTCGGGCAAAAAACAAAGCGGCGTCACTTGTAGAAGTGACGCCGCTTTTCCTTTGGAGACGCTGACGACAGCCGGGCGTCAGATCTTCAGCTTGGTGACCTTCGTGCCTTCGATGTTCAGGTTGGCCATGAGACCGGCGTTGGTCATCACGACGACTTCCACCGGCGAGGTCGCGGTGTTGAGGTCGACTGCGCCGTTCGCACCGATCTTCACGACGGCGACCGAGGCGTCGGCGCCGGCCGTCCAGCCGTCCGTGCGCTGGAATTTGTCGAGGGCATCCTGCGTCATGAACAGGAAGATGACGGCCTTCGATTGCGCGCCGATCTGAAGACCGAACGACGCCGTGACCGTGTTGTAGTAACCCTGCGTCTTGCCGCCCACGCGCAGCGCACCTTCGCCGTACTCGCCGCCCACCACGAAGCCCGCTTGCAGCACCGACGGGAAGACGAGTACGCCGCGCGCCTTGCTCACCAGTTCGCGCGAGCCCTTCACCGAGGCGTACATCTTGTCGAGCGCGCCGTTCACCGAGGCGTCGATCTCCTGACGCTTGCTGGCGTTCGCGGCGGGCGAACTATCGCTCTTGTCGGATTGCGACGGGGTGGTTGTCGTGCAGCCCGCAAGCGCAAAGGCGGCAGCGGCGACGACGACGGAAGTTTTCATCAGGAATTCGCGTTTTTGCATTTTTCTCCCTCCGGAAAGCGTGTGCCGTGCGCAAAGCGTAGCGGCGTGGATGCGGATTAAACGTCAGGCCGATGGGACGTGCCTTTCGGCACGGATCCCCGCAGCATTGAAGCGGATGATGAGGACGATCGTTTGGCATCCGACGGATGCCGATGGTGACGGTTGATCGGCCAGAGAGCGTAGCGTGATGTCCGTTTCGCGCTGTCGCGAGAGCGGAAATCAATGCATCGGCGTGACGTCGATTATGCGGTCTCTGTCGGTATTGTCAAGAAAATCGCGCGATAAGTTCCGCTAACGTGTTGCTATCTTTCGCTAACTTGTAGGCGTCCGCCTACGTGCACTCGCGCATGTATTGCTCTTTGAGCGCTTTGCGCGGGTTTGTGCGTGTAGGAATGTCGACGCGATTGCCTGCGGGCGAATCGACGCGTTGATCGCGGGTGTACACCGGCTTGTCGGGCGTATTGGCGATCTTGTCGGCGAGCGACTTGCAGTAGTCGCGTTTGGTCGGCGCGGCGGAGGCGGAAGATGCCTCCTGTGCAGCGGCCTGATTGCGGGCGGCTTGCGAGCACTGCTCCGGCGGTAACGCGCGGCCGACGCTATCGAAGCACACCGGCGTTTGCGCAAAGGCCAGGCCACTCGCGCCGAGCAACAGCGACGCGGCAGCGACCCTCAGCAGGGGGTGGATCGATCGGACGGAGGACGGTGCGTCGCCAAACTCGGCAGTGCCAACGATTGTCGATGCAGGGTGTGTGGCAGGGGAAGCGGCGCTCAGGAACATCGGGGACAGCGTGGCGGTGCAGCGTGGCATCGACATTCTCCTCAATGAATCCCGCTTGGGCAGCGGGTGCGCCTATTCTGGCACCGCCCCGGCCGGGTTGTCGATAGCCGCGACGCCGGGTCGCACCGACGGCACTGTCGGCATGGTGGGCGCGGCCGGGACGTCCGTGCGTAACTCCAGCCGGTAACCCACGCCGTAGATCGAGCGCACGATTTCCTCGTCTGGCCGGATCGCCTGCAACTTGCGACGCAGGTTCTTGATATGGCTGTCCACCGTACGGTCGGCGACCACGCGGTGATCGTCGTACATCCGGTCGAGCAGATGTGCGCGCGGGAACGTCTTGTCGGGATGACTGGCGAGCGTGGCGAGCAGTCGCAGCTCGACCGGCGTGAGCGGCAGTTCGTGCCCGTCGAGCTTCGCGTGATGGCGCACTGCGTCGATCACGAGCGCCGGCGTTGGCGGCGCGGTGGGTGTCGGCATCGCGGCGCCGGTGCTGGCCATCGCACCGCCACGCACGCGTCGCAGAATCGCCTTGACGCGCGCGACCACTTCGCGCGGACTGAAGGGCTTGCAGATGTAGTCGTCGGCGCCGAGTTCGAGTCCGAGCAGGCGGTCGGTTTCCGCCGCACGCGCGGTCAGCATCACGATAGGCACTTCGGAAATCTCGCGCACGGCGCGGCAGACTTCGAGGCCATCCATGCCCGGCAGCATCAGGTCGAGCAACACCAGACGGGGCTGCGTCACGCGTACGGCGGGCAGTACGTCGCGTCCGTCCGTCAGGATGCGGCACGGCATGCCCGCCACGCGCAGATACTCGGCGAGTAGCGCGGCGAGTTTCGGCTCGTCTTCGACGATCAGGATCGGCGCGGCGTCGGAGAGCGCCATGGCGGCGGGCGTCGACACGATGGCCGAATGCGCCGACGGCGTGGGCGTGAGGGAGGAAAGGCTTGAAGCGCTTTGCAGGGGTGTCGACGAGTGCGTGTGCATAAAGGGCAGGCTCAACTCAGGGTCGTCAGGGCTTGGGTGCCAAAACAGCTGGCGGCCGCGCTGAGTGCGCAGGCCGTCGATGTCGATGCTCCAGCGCCGGGGGCGGCCGGGTTCTGACGCGGCAGGGTGATCGCCAGCGCCAGGCCGCCCAGCGGCGAGTGTCGCGCGGCGATCTGACCGCCGTGCGCTTCGACAATATGTTTGCAAAGCGCGAGTCCGAGGCCCGCACCGCCGCTGCGCCGACTGCGCGACGCTTCCACCCGGAAAAGACGCTCGAACAGGCGAGGCAGGGCGTCGTCCGGCACGCCGGGCGCGGAGTCTTCGATCTCCAGACGCAATTGTGTCTCGGTCGCCGACAGATAGACGCGGACTGCGCCGCCGCCGTCGGTATAACGCAACGAATTCTCAAACAGATTGCCGATGAGCTGCGTCAGGCGGTGCAGGTCGCCGTCGACCGTGAGCGTGTCGTCCGGGAGGTGCACGTTCAGCGCAATGCCCTTCGCCTCGAACCAGTCGCCAAAGGCGGCGACCGATGTCGCGACGCGCTCGGTCATGTCGACTGGCGCGAACTCGTAGGTCAGCGCGCCCACATCGGAGAGCGACAGTTCGTACAGGTCGTCGATCAGCTTGGAGAGCAGCGAGATCTCGACACGCAGCGAGGCGAGCGCGTCCTGCGTGAGCGGGCGCACCCCGTCTTCCATCGCTTCGATTTCGCCGCGCAAGATCGACAGCGGCGTGCGCAGTTCGTGGGAGATGTCGGCGAGCAGATTGCGGCGCAGGCGGTCGTTCTGAGCCAGCGTGTCGGCCAGACGGTTCAGGTCGACGGCGAGCCGCGCGAGTTCGTCCGCCCCGGCGGTCGGCGCGCGCACGCTGTAGTCGCCCATCGCCATGCGGTGCGTGGCTTCGAGCAGCGGCGTGACGGGCACGAGCAGACGCTGGGCGAGCCGCAGCGCGACGGCGCCGAGCAGGGCGATGCCGAGGATCGCCAGATACATCACGTTGTCGCCGCGCAACCAGGTGTGTCCGCCCATAGCTGCACGCACGACGACCGTCGTGGCCGCCATGGTGACCAGCCCCGTCGCGAAAATCGCGAGGAACAGCTTTCGGGTGATGCCTGAATTCATGCGCTTGGGTGTTCTGACGAAGTTAGCGGCTGAAGTCGACTGCCAGACGGCTAAGGGTCGCCGACCGGGAAAGCGAGTTCGGCCCTGCCCTGGTCGGCGCGCCATTCTCTCAGCTTCGGAGCACCGCGCGTCATGCCTCCACAAATTTTCCTCTATTTGTGCGCAGTGGCTGCACGCGCGGTTCTTACTATCCATCACGAAGCTGGCCGCCGTGCTGTCTTCGTCTGGCGGGGGCCGTGCCGTCTGCCAACCGTTCACTCCTTTCGAAAGACATCCGGATACGGCATCCGGGACCGGCGCGGGGGCGCCTCACCATGTCGAAACTGTCGATGCTACCGAGCGCGGCAACGCGCGTTCTGACCCGCACGCTGACCTGGCTGGCGGTGATCGCGAGCGCAAGTGTCGCGCTCAGCGGTTGTTCCGGCCCGCAGGTCACGGCAACGCCGATGGCGGTCATGCCGATGCCGCGCGTCGCCAACGTCCAGACCGGCGGATCCATTTACCAGTCCACCACGGCGACGAACTGGTTCGAAACCCCGGTGGCGCACCGCATCGGGGACTTGCTGACGATTGCCGTCTCGGAAAACTCCACGGGCAGCAGCAAATCGCAGAGCGATACGTCGCGCAACGCGAGCATGACGGCCAAGAGCGCCAAGGCGGACGGGGCCGATTCGGTGCTGGAGCGCTGGTTCAACATCGGCCAGCAGGCGAGCAGTTTCAAGGGCAACGGCACGAACACGTCGAGTTCCGCGATGACCGGGACGATTGCCGTGGCGATCGTGGAAGTGCTGCCCAATGGCGCTTACGTGGTCGGCGGGGAAAAGCAGGTCATGCAGGGACGCAATATGGAAACGTTCCGCTTCACCGGCGTGGTCAACAAGTTCGATATCTCGCCCGCCAACGTGGTGGCGTCGAGCAAGGTCGGGCAGGCCAGGGTGGCGCGCGTTGACGATGGTCAGGTCGCCGATGGCAGCAACGGCGGCTGGCTGCAGACGATTCTCCTTGGCGTTTCACCGTTCTGATGAAGCGCCTCGCGATGGTGCTGGCGCTGGCGGCGACGGCCAGCGCGACGCTTAACGGTTGTCTTTTCACCACGCCTGCGCCGATTCTCGCGGCGCAGGTCGCGGCGAGCGTCGTATCGACGGGGGCGGTGCTCTCGGATCAGTTGCCGTCCGTCTCGCCGCCCACGCAACCGGCGGCCCCCGAGCTGCTCTCGCGCAACATGTGCATCGAACTGGCGCCGGACGGCATTTCCGATTTGCTGCCCGCGATTCAGGGGCGTTTGCGGGCCTACGGGATCATCAGCACGATCTACAGCCCGGGCACCTGGCCGACGGGCTGCGTCGTGCTGAACTACACGGTGCGCCGCGCGTGGCGAAATTCCTTGTGGGGCAGTTCCCCGAGCGAGTACCTCGCCTACGCGACGCTGACGCTGAGTCAGGACGGCTCAGTCATCAATACGGTGTATTTCGACGGACGGTCGTCGACGGTGGAATCGTGGTCGGCGTCGAATGCACGGATGGCGCAACTCGTCGATCGGCTCGTCGTTTTCTGAGCGATGCGCGTCGCCCGTCGGTCCGGCCACCTGCACGTTGCTCGCCGCCGGACAAAACGCATCGACGCGCGCGTCAGAATCGATAGCTCATCCTGAGGCTGCCGGCTTGCGAAGATGCGCGCGCCGTGTTGACGAGCGCGTCATACGCGAGGGATACGTCAAGGTGTCTGGCGAGCGTGACGCTGAAACTTGCGCCGAGCGTGAGGAATCCGCGAGGTAGATCCGTGCCCGGCGCGACGAACAGGGTGCCGTCCTGCGACGCCACCGAGATCGCGCGTGCGCCATCGAGCAGTTCATGCGCATACGCCACACGGAATTGAACACTCATCGGCCGCTGTGCGTCGCCGAACGACTTGTCAAAGGTCATGCCGACAAACGGTTGCAGGCTTCGGGTGTTGTCGGTCCCCACGCGAAGGTTTTGGCCGCCAGCGCCGCTTTCGTCGAAGCCGTTGGCATGGAAGTAGGCGTAACGCAGGCCAATCCTTGGCGTCATGACGATTCCACCCAGAGAAAACGGCATGCTCGCCTGAGCCGCAGCCGTGAATTCCTGCCCGATGTGATCGCCCTCGGCCGTGCCGACATTCACGAACGGCCGCTTCTGCGACAGAAAATGCAGACCGTAGCCGATCGTGGCGGCCACATCGACCGGCCCCGTCTCACGGCTCGCATAGGCGGCAAGTCGCAATGTGTCGCGAGTGCCGGTGCTTGCCGTGCCCGCTTCGGAGAGGTCGGCATGAGAATAGCCGCCCGCCAGCCCGAAGGTGTTTTGCGCCACGCGTTTCTCCGCACCGGCGAGAAAGCCATATTGATTTTCCTGGAAACCGGGTTGTGTGTCCTTGCCGGACACCCGGCCATGCAGCCCCGTGGCACTCGCCCACACCGATGAGATGCGTGGCGCGCCTGCCGAATTGCCGGAGTCGCCCGTGGCAAGGCCGGTGCCGGGCTCGCGCCGTGTTGCGCGATCGAGAATCGCCGACGTGGCAGACTGGGCATTCATCAGCGCGGCAGTACCCAACGCCGTAAAGATGCTCGTGTGCGTCGGTGCGATGACCACCGGCGTGGACGGCGCTGACGGGTCGACGTTGCCCGGCGTGCCGGAGGTCGGGTCGGACAGGGAGAGCGTGACATCGTTCGCACCGTATGCCACGGACGATTGCAGGCTACCGAGATTCGCGCCAGCCGCCAGCGTGCCAGTGACCGACGAGAAACGCCCGCTCAGACCGTTCGCTGCGCTAAGCACCGTGTAACGCGTGGCTGAATACGTGCCGGGATCGTAAGTGATTGCCAGCACGCCGTTCAACGTTGCGCTTCCCGAGACCTTCAGCAGAGATGCGGCCGTCGGGCTCACTTCGATGGCGAGCGTAGCGTTCGAAGCCTGCGAGTAGTTCCCGGCGACACGCAGTGTGCCGATGGATCCGCCGGGCGCGACGATCCCACTGCTCAAGAGGTTGCCAAGAATCGTGCCGTGTCCGCGCAACGTCCCTTGCACGCCGACGTTCACGTCGCCGCCGAGCGATGCGCTGTCATGGCTGGCGTCGCCAACTTCCAGCGTGCCCGCGCCGATGGTGGTCGTGCCGGAAAATGTGGGGCTTACGCCGTTGAGCACCAGCATGCCGGTACCTTGTTTGACGAAGACGCCACTCCCCACGAGTTGGCCCGCGTACGTGCTGTCGGTCGTTGAGTCGAGCGTCAGCGTGTTGGCGCCGATAAGCACTTGCGTGCCGCTCGCGCCGGACAGCCCGGCAAAGGTCTGCGCGCCGGTAGCGGACGAAACGTCGAACGTGGCGTTGCCGATAAGCGAGAGCGCTGCGGTCGGGGCAAGTTTGCCTGCGCCGATCAGGGCGAGTGTGCCGCCGTTCAGGGTGGTCGCGCCGCTGTACGTGTTTGCGCCGGAGAGCGTCTGCGTGCCCCCATTGAGCGTGAGTCCGCCGGTTCCGTCGATGACGCCGGAGAAGACGCCCGAGGCGTTCGTGAGCGTGAGCGTGCGTGCGCCGAGCGCCACTACGCCGCTGCCGGTGAGGGCTGTGAGCGACGCACCGTTCGTTGTCGCCGATAGATCGAGCGTCCCGTTGTTGGTTACCCCGCCGGATGCGGCGACACTACCGCTGCCGCTGAGTTTGAGCGTCGCGCCGTTGTCAATCGTGGTCGCGCCGGTATAGGCATTGATGCCCGTGAGCGTCTGCGTACCGGCGGCCAGACGCACCCCGCCCGTGCCATTGATAACACCTGCGAACGTGCCCGCGGCATTGGTGAGCGACAGCGATTGCGCACCGAGCCACACGGTGCCCGCGCCGGAGAGCGCCTTGAGGGATGTCCCCGCCGTGACGGCAGAGATGTCGAGTGTCGAGTTCACGACGACACCGGACGACGCGGCGAGGCTGCCGTTGCCCGACAAGGCGAGCGTGCCGCCGGTGATCGTCGTCGCACCGGTAAAGGTATTGGCCCCCGACATCGTCAATCTGTTGACGCCGACGACGTTCAGTGAACCTGCGCCCGAAATGACACCCGAGGCGGACAGGTCGTTTGTCGCGGTGGAGAAGGTGGCGACCGACGCGGCGTCGCTTAGCACGATGTCGTTGTTCAGTGTCAATCCGGCGTTCTGCGCGGCAATAGTGGCGCTTGCCCCGGCGTCGAACAGCAAATTCCCAAGGATGGACGAGCCGCTCATCAGGTAGAGCGCATTGCTCGTACCGCCGAACTCGATCGCTGCCGCGCGCGCGCCGCTGGGGCCGGTTATCGCACCGATGATGAGGCCCGAGTTCCAGATCGAATCCAGGCCGCGCGTCACGACGCCGACACCGCCCCCGGTGCCGGAGCCACCCGAGATCGTCCCGGCATTAAGGAGAACGTTGCGTGTTCCTGCGAGATTGACACCGATACCTCCGGCACCATTGGCGCCGTTACCGGAAGCGCCGGAGCCGGCCAAGCCGCCCGAACCTCCGGTGATCGCGCCGGTACCGACGTTGGTGATGGTGGCGCTGCCGCCAAGGGAGAGCAGGCCGTCACCGCCCGCGCCGCCACCGCCGCCGAAGCCGCCATTACCCCCATTGCCCCCTGCGCCACCGGTAATCATCCCGTTGTTAGTAATGACGGCAATCGACCCGGCCGACGTCATCCCGCTTCCCCCGCCGCCGCCCCCGCCGGCGTTTCCCGTCACCCCGTTGACGGCATTGCCGCCGCTGCCCCCGGCTCCGCCGGTGATCGATCCCGGACCGGTGACCGTGATGTCGCTACCGGGGTAATACAACCCCGTGTTGCCACCGTTGCCGCCGCTGGCGAAGTTGGTGCCGCCCGGTCCGGTGTTGCCGGAATCGCCCGTGATCGATCCGTTGACGACAAAGTTAGAGCTTGTGACTGTCGTTGCAGGCCCGTTGGGCGTCGCGCCGGTGAAGTCGCCCACCGCGCCGCCGCCACCGGTGCCGTTGGTGCCCCAGTGGCCCGGGTCCTGAACGGTTACGGTGCTGGCGTCCAGATGGCTGGAACCCCCGCCCTGACCGTTACCGGCACCGCCCGCGCCGCTGCGTCCGGGGAAACCCGCGCCGCCCGCTGCGCCGCAGCCCGTGATGTCGGTGACGGTGCAGGCTGCCCAGACTGGGGCCGCCGTACTCGCCAGCGCCAACGCGACGGCCGCACTGCCGGCGGTGCGAATGAATTTTGCGCGCGAGCGGCCGCGAGTCGGGCGTTGGGTGGGGAGCGGGATGAATGCCGGGATGAAATCCGGAATGAGATCCGGAATGAGATCTGGCGACGACGTTGCCTGATGCGTCGAAAACGTCGGCGTGGCGCGGGGCGCGCCTTGAGCGATTCGCCCGGAGGTGTGTCGGACCACGAATATCCTCTCGTGTCGCGCCGCGCAGGCGACCGGTGACTGAGACGATACGGCCTTTCCCCTGCAGAACGGCAATTATAGGGACGCCAGGGCTCGGGGAGGCTGTCGATAGGTGAGCGCTGGAGTGTTGCGCCATCTGTGGGCGCATTGGACACCGAATGTAATACAACGAAAGGAACTTCGCCACCGTGCTCGAAGTACACGCACACCGGGCCGCTTCGACACAGTGGCAGGATGACATATGGGGTGCAAAACGAAGGTGCGCTGACGAGGCGTCGATCGCGGCGATGCGGATCGTCGAATCGTTTGGTGCGCCCGACTGGAATCGAACCAGTGACCCTCGGCTTCGGAGGCCGATACTCTATCCCCTGAGCTACGGGCGCTGTGCTGACCACCGGGGGAGAAGGCGCGAACGCGCGTACCGGCAGGCAAAGAGGTAGAAGCATAGCGGTTTTGCCGCGTGACGTCCATGCCCCGTGCATACTCTCGCCTAACAATGCGGCGATTCACTGTCGGACGCCCATCCCGCGCGGATTTGACGTGTATGCAAGGTGCCCGCACTTTGCGCACGAACTACGCGGAACACCGCTTTTGCTTTCGCGTAAGTTAGGGAAAATACGGGACTTTTGCGGCGTCTGCGCACTGCCTTGGCACGTCATCGGCCGAGGGTTTGTTGCTACAATGGTTCGTTATTTTGACTGGATGGTGCCCGCGGCCGATGCGAACTATCCGGTGTGATGCACTCGGTTTCCACAAAAACTATTGAGAGATCCCGCATGAGTGAAGCACATAACGAGCACGAGTCCCTGATTAAAACACCCAAGCAGCTCATCGCCGCAGTCATCGCCGGTTTTCTCGTCCCGATCGTCATCATCGTTTTGCTGGTCAATTACGTGGGCAACAACGCCCTGACCGGCGCCGGTAGTTCCGCCATGACGGAAAAAGCCATTGCCGAGCGCATTGCGCCCGTGGCGCACGTCGAGGTCAAAGACGCCAACGCACCGCGCGTCTATCAAACTGGCGAACAACTCTATAAGGCCGTCTGCGCGGCTTGCCACGCGTCCGGTGTGGCAGGCGCGCCGAAAGTCGGCTCCTCCGAAGACTGGGCCCCGCGCATCAAGCCCGGTTACGACGACATGCTCAAGATCGCGTTGGCGGGCAAAGGTGGCATGCCCGCGCGCGGGGGTACCAACCCCGACGACGTGACGGACTACGAAATCGGCCGCGCCATCGTCTATATGGCGAACGCGTCGGGCGGCAAGTTGCAGGAGCCTGCCGCGCCGACGGCACCGGCCTCGGGTGCCGCCGCAGCATCGGGTGCTGCGGCACCGGCTGCCGCTTCGGGCGCCGACGCAGGCTCGGCCGCAGCGGCTGCGGCAGCGATGGCGTCGCTCAAGACGGCCGCCCCGGCCGCCGCCAGCGCAGGGGGCACCGTCGACGCCGGCAAGAAGCTCTACGACACCGTGTGTATGGCTTGCCACGCGGCCGGCGTGGCAGGTGCGCCGAAGTTCGGCGACAAGGCCGCGTGGGCCCCGCGTATCGCGACCGGCATCGAGACGCTGCACAACGCCGCACTCAAAGGCCTGAACGCCATGCCGCCGAAGGGCGGGGCAGCCAACGCGTCGGACGACGACGTCAAGGCGGCCGTCGACTATATGGTGAGCGCGGCGAAGTAATCGCCTCGCGCCCGCGCGCGTCGCAACGAAAAATCCCCGCTTCGGCGGGGATTTTTGTTTCTGCGTTCGCGCGAGACCGGCGTTTCAGACCCATCGCCCGTCGTCCGTCGTGTTACACGCGCACAATCATGTGCGGATCGAAGGCCGGATTTTCGACGCGTCCCTCGAAGCAGTAACCGCGCGGATTGCACATCACCCGCGTGTGCCCGACGCGATAGTCGAACGAATCGTGCGTATGGCCGTGGATCCACAGCGCGGCGTCGGATTGTTCGATGAGCGCGGTCAGATCCGAAATGAATGCCGGATTGACGAGGGAGCCCGCAAAGCGCGGGTGAATGCTCTGCGGTGTCGGCGCGTGATGCGTGATGGCCACCGTCGGGCCATCGTGGGGTGCGGCAAAGGTGCGTGCGAGCCAGGCCACGTTCTCGCGACACAGCGCCGCACAGTCGTCCGGCGAAAAGAACGGCAGATCGGACCACGGTGCGGCGGGATCGCCGACGCGAATACGCGTGAAGTCGCGCACGAACTTCCGCGACTCTTCGACGGCAGCGTCGTGTTTGCCCTCGGCGTCGTAAAGCGCAAAGTCCGTCCATAACGTTGTGCCGACGAAGCGCACGCCGCCGATGACGACCGCACCGCGTTCGAGCAGATGCACGTTGGTGCCGACCGTCAGACGTCGCAATTCGGCCAGCGTGCCAGCGAGCGTCGCGCCGTAGAACTCGTGATTACCGGGAACGTAGATGACGGGGCGCGGCAATTGCGTCGCCCATTCGATGGCTTGCGCCGGGCGGCTGATGTCACCGGCGAGGATCGTGACGTCGGCCTCGACGTCGGGGATGGCCAACGGCGCCACGGACAAATGCAGGTCGGACAGAATATGCAGTCTCACGCACCACGCTCCACGAAAACTGGGGATCGGCACCGCACACGCGTGCCCGCGACGCCCGTCAAACGTAATACACGCCTGACAAAGCGCCTGACGAAGTTGCGGAGGGTGTGGGCATTGGATCGAAATCGACGCAACTTGCGCACCGTTTCGTCCGTTTTTTACCGACTATCACCCGGCCTGCGTCGATGGTCAAGATGTCTTTGTCTTCGAAAGGATGCGCTCCTATAGTGAAACTTCACCTGACGAGAGGAGGCGCGCCTATGCGAAAACTGATGGTTGCAGTCCTGCTTTGTTTGACCGGTCTGGCGGGTGTGGTCGTGGCAACGAGCCCGGCTGCCGCATGTGACCAAACGTCTTCGGGTAGTGGCAAGTAGTAGCGGTAAACATCGCGTTCCCGGCGTGCCTGCCGCCGCCGACAGCCTCGGTAAGGACGTCGTCGTATGTCGCCGTAAGTCGCCATCCGGCCCGCAGTTTGGCCGTGTCCTATAGTCCAGCCCCCGCTCGCGGGGGCTATTCGTTTGTGGAGGAAGGGCGGCGCGTGAGTGACTGCGCGACGCTCGCGCGTTAAGCGCCCGACGCCGACGGCGTCTTGTTCGCGCCACCGGCGAGCATCGCCTTGAGGCTGGCGAGCCGGTCCTTGGGCGACATGGGCGCGTCTTCGGGCGGCGGGGGCGGCGCTTCGTCCAGTTGCATTTCGGGCACAAATCGCGAGACTTCGCAGGTGTACGTCTCGCGGGCGCGCTTGCGCTTCTTGCACCACGACAGTTGCAACGTGCGCTGCGCGCGCGTGATGCCGACGTACATCAAGCGGCGCTCCTCTTCGATCTTCTCGGCGGTCACTTCCTCGTCTTCGCGAATGTGCGGCAGGATGCCTTCTTCTACGCCGACGAGAAACACGTGCGGATACTCCAGGCCCTTCGACGCGTGCAGCGTCGACAGACGCACGGCGTCCGGATCGTCGCCATCGCGGCCTTCGAGCATCGACATCAGCGCGATGGTCTGCGTGAGTTCCATGAGGCTCTTGGCGTCGTCGTCGTGGTCTTCCAGCGAATCGAGACCTTCGGCGGTTGCCGACGTCTCGCTGCGCGTGCCCTTGCGCTTCATCCATTCGAGAAATTCGAGCACGGTGGTCCAGCGCGATTGCGCCTGACGCTCGTCGAACGTGTCGTAGAGATAAGCCTCGTAGTGAATGCCTTCCATGAGGTCGTCGATGACCTCGTTGGCCGGATCGCGGGCGGCCCGCGCTGCGATGCGCTGAATGAAATCGCAGAACGCGCGCAGCGGGTCGAGCTGACGCGGTTGCAGGCGCGCTTCGACCGCGCCCATATAGACCGCTTCGAACAGCGACACCTTCGCCTGACCCGCAAAGCTGCCCAGCACTTCGAGCGTGGTGCTGCCCACGCCCCGGCGCGGCGTCGTTACGGCACGGATGAATGCGGGATCGTCGTCGGGATTCGCGAGCAGTCGCAGATACGCGCAGAGATCCTTGATTTCCGCCTTATCGAAAAACGACTGACCACCCGAGAGTACGTACGGAATGCGCTCACGGCGCAGCACCTGTTCGAAGATGCGCGCCTGATGGTTGCCGCGATAAAGGATGGCGTAGTCGCGAAATTCCGCGCGGCGCTCGAACTTGTGTGCGGACAGACGGAAGACGACCGACTCGGCTTCGTGCTCCTCGTCGTTCATCGCGGTGACGGTGATGGGATCGCCCAGACCGTGTTCACTCCAGAGCTTCTTCTCGAAGATTTTCGGATTTTTCGCGATGACATTGTTCGCCGCCGTCAGGATGCGCGACGTCGAGCGGTAATTCTGTTCGAGCTTGATGACCTTGAGCGTCGGGAAGTCGACTTGCAACTGCTTGAGGTTCTCCAGCGTCGCACCGCGCCAGCCGTAGATCGCCTGATCGTCGTCGCCCACGGCGGTGAACGCCGCGCGCGGCCCGGCAAGCAGCTTGAGCAGCAGGTACTGACAGGTGTTGGTGTCCTGATACTCGTCGATGAGCAGATAGCGCAGCTTGTTCTGCCAGCGCTCGCGTACTTCCTCGTCGCGCTCGAAGAGTTCGGCGGGCAGGCGGATCAGATCGTCGAAGTCGACCGCCTGATAGGCCTGCAACGTCGCCATGTAATTGCGATAGACGACAGCCGCCTGATGTTCGTCGGCCGTCTCGGCGGCGGCGAGCGCCACTTCCGGTGTGACGAGGCCGTTCTTCCACAGGGAGATGGCGGTTTGCACGCCGCGAATCATTGCCTTATCGGTCGTGCCGAGCTGTTCCTGAATCAGGCCGAAACAGTCGTCGGCGTCGAGAATCGAGAACTGCGGTTTGAGGCCGACATTTTCCGCTTCGCGTCGCAGGATCTGCACGCCCAGCGAGTGAAACGTACAGATGGTGAGTTGATTGACGGGCACCTTTCGCCCGACCTTGCCCGGCGTGGTAAGCGTCTTGCCTTCGAGTTGCTTCGCCACCCGCTCGCGCATTTCCGCGGCGGCCTTGTTCGTGAAGGTCACGGCGGCGATGTGCTTCGGCTCGAATCCCTTGGCTTCGATGAGCCACGCAATCTTCTGCGTGATGACGCGCGTCTTGCCGCTGCCCGCGCCGGCCAGCACGAGGCATGGGCCATCGAAATAATGCGTGGCTTCGTTCTGGGCAGGATTGAGCGGAAAGGACGACATGGTGTGAAGCGATGGGGACGAAGATTGAAAGCGCTGGCCGCGTGCGGCATGCCTGATAGCGGTTTCGCGATTCGGTCGAAACGGGCATGCGCCGGGTGGTGGGCAAGTCTATCACGCAGCATGCACACCGCCGTGACACCCGAGGGTCGCCCCCAATGACAGAGGGTGCGACACCCGGCGCGCGATGCCGACTGTGGGGCTGGCGCGACGCGCGGCCGCAGGCAGACGGCGTCGTGCTGGCGTCGACGCCGACCGGGTGCCTATAATGAAAAACGTTGCCATCGTGGTGAGGTCGCCGTGCAATGTCCAACCTGTGGGACGAACAATGCGACGCGTGCACTGCACTGTGTGAAGTGCGGCGCAACACTCGCGGATGCCGAACCCGGATTCCTCGCGGATGGCGGGCTGGGCGTGGCCGCCGTTGGTGCGATGCCCGAGACGCGCCCGACTGCGGTGTCTGCGGAACACGACGCCACTGCGTCCGACATTCCTCCCTCTCGAAAGCCCTCGCGTCGTGAACGTCGTGCGCGTGGCGAGGAGCCTGGCTGGCTCACCAGCGCGCTCGTGATCGGCACGGCAGTGTTCGCTGCCATCGCACTGCTTGGCATCTGGTGGAACCTGCGTGCGCCGTTTGTCGATCCGGTGCCGAAACCGCCCGGCGGAATCGCCGTCACCCCTTTCAATTCCGGTAACGACGTGCCGCTGGCGTCGAGCCCGGTGGCTGGCGCGGCGAGCGAAGCGTCGGCCGCCCTGGCGCGTGCGCAGGCGCTGGCTGCGGTGGATGCGGTGGCGTCCGGTGCGGCGGCCGAGATCGCCGCGAGCACGGCGGGCGGCGTCGCGCCATTGACCGCATCGGCGGCCACGGCGGCGCTGACGGCGGCTGCGACGGCGCCATCGACGGTGTCCCCGAACAATGCCCCGGACCCGATGATGCAATTGCTCCGCCGGAGCGAAGCCGCGGCAGGGACCAGCGCCCCGCCCCGGACGGCGGCCAACACCGATCTGCCAGCCCATTACGACAACGACGAGATCGGCGCGATTGCCGCCGCGCAGCAGGCGCAAGGGCAGTCCGAGGTGGCCTCCGCTGCGGTCGCGTCTGCACCGACGGCACAGACGGCAGCGGCGACGATTGCCGCAGCGCTCGCGCAATGCGACCGCTATCGCTGGTTCGAAGTGATTCCGAAGCAGCGCTGCATCTGGGCGGTATGTAATGGACGATGGGGCCGGGATGGGTGTCCGGCGGGCACGAATCCGGGCGAATCGCGCTAAATCGACATTGACTCGACATTGAAATTGGGCCGGAATTGCGCTGGGAGCGCGCGACGCTGCACGCCGTTTTTGGCCCAAATTGACAGCCCCCGGCTTTCCCCGTAAAGTGCGCGAGCGTGGTCGGGAGAGCGCACCGGGAAGCACATGCCGGCGCCGCCGAAGGGGTAATACCCATAAACTCTCAGGCATCAAGGACCGGCCGCGCCGAAGGCATCGCCTTCGATCTCTGGAGAGCGGTTGCGGCGTGCACGGCACGCGGGCAACCCACCGAAGGGGCCGGTCATCAGACGTATCTTGAACCGGGCAATCTCTCAGGTACCAAGGACAGAGGGGTCATCTCGCCAACTGGCATTGCGCCGGGCTAGTGCACAGGCACGCGCCCCGCGCGACAAGTGCCGGTCGTCGAGATGACCCCTTTTTGCATTTTCGGACGGCGAAATCGGCGAATGACACACGCGCCAGACGTCGTCCGGAATTCATGAACCTTGGAGCCTTACGGACAGACGCCCCGATGACCGAACTCAAACGTACTCCGCTCAACGAGACGCACCGCGCAGCCGGTGCCCGCATGGTCGATTTCGGCGGCTGGGACATGCCGGTGAACTACGGCTCCCAAATCGAAGAGCACAACGCCGTGCGTACCGACGCAGGCATGTTCGACGTCTCGCATATGTGCGTGGTCGACCTGCACGGCCCGAGCTGCCGCGAATTCCTGCGCTTCGCCGTCGCCAACAACGTCGACAAGCTCCAATCCCCGGGCAAGGCGCTCTACACCTGCATGCTCAACCCGAGCGGCGGGGTGATCGACGACCTCATCATTTATTTCATCGCTGAAGACTGGTTCCGCATCGTCGTGAATGCCGGTACCGCCGACAAGGACCTCGCGTGGATCGGTCAGCTCAACGCCCACGGCGATTACAGCCTGACGATCACCCCGCGTCGCGATCTGTCGATCGTGGCCGTGCAGGGGCCGAACGCCCGCGCCAAGGTGTGGCAGGCCGTGCCGGGCAGCCAGGCGGTCAGCGAAACCCTCAAGCCGTTCAACGCCGCGTTCGCCAAAGACACCGCTTTCGGTGAACTGATGATCGCGCGCACCGGCTACACGGGTGAAGACGGCTTCGAAGTCGTTGTGAGCTCGGATCACGTGGCGGCGCTGTGGAAGGCGCTGGTCGCCGTCGGCGTGCGTCCGGCCGGTCTTGGCGCGCGCGACACGCTGCGTCTCGAAGCGGGCATGAACCTCTACGGTCAGGACATGGACGACGATGTGTCGCCGCTCGACGCCGGTCTGGGCTGGACCGTCGAAAAGGAAAGCGACCGCACGTTCGTCGGCAAGGATTCGCTGATCTCGCGCGGCCAGACGTGGCGCTTCGCCGGTCTCGTGCTCGACGGCAAAGGCGGTGTGCTGCGCGCCCATCAGGTCGTGGTGACGGACGCGGGCGACGGTGAAATCACCAGCGGCACGTTCAGTCCCAGCCTTCAGCAATCGATCGCTTTTGCCCGCCTGCCGAAGGGCGTGCCGGACGGCGCCACCGTCCATGTGCAAATTCGTGACAAGCAATTGCCCGCACGTGTGGTCAAATTACCGTTCGTGCGTCACGGCAAGGCCGTGGTGGCCTGAGCAAGACTCCATTACGGCACGGCGACACGAAGTACCGAAAACCGAATACCCCAAACACTGAATCCCGGAGCGTCAACATGGCGAACATCCCCGATAACCTGAAGTACACCGAATCCGACGAATGGGCGCGTCTCGAAGCCGACGGCACCGTGACGGTCGGCATTACCGACTTCGCACAGGAATCCCTGGGCGACATCGTGTTCGTCGAACTGCCGGACGTCGGCCGCACGGTGGCCGCTGACGAAGCGTCGACCGTGATCGAATCGGTCAAGGCGGCTGCGGACGTCCACTCGCCGGTCAGCGGTGAGATCCTCGAAGTGAACGAAGAAGTGCCGGGTTCGCCCGACCTGATCAACGGCGACGCCTACGGCAACTGGCTGTTCCGCGTGAAGCCGTCGAACGTGGCCGAGCTGGACAAGCTGCTCGACGCCGGCGCTTACGCCAAGAAGATCGGCGCGTAATTTGCGGCCGGTCTGACGACTGAGTCCGGTCGGTGGACGGTGCTGCGCGGCTTCGGCTCGCGCGGTGCTGTCCACACGACATGGCTTCGTCGAACTGACTTAGTCGAACTGACTTCGTCGAACTGAATCAAGCAATACCTCCTACGCCGTCACTTGCCGTGATCGAACGAGAGATTTGACCCATGAATGCTTTGACCGACCTGCAGGCCGCGCGCCGCTCGCTTGCCGAGCTTGAGCAGCGCGACAACTTCTCCGCGCGCCACATTGGCCCGGATACTCCCGAACAACAAGCCATGCTCTCCGAGCTTGGCTACGCTTCGCGCGCCGCCCTGATCGACGCCGTCGTGCCCGACTCGATCCGCCGCGACAGCGCGCGCTTTGCCACGTCGCTCGGCCAGTTCGCCGCACCGAAGACCGAAGCGCAGGCGCTGGCGCAACTGCGCGCGCTGGCCGATCAGAATCAGGTCTTCAAGTCGTTCATCGGTCAGGGCTACTTCAATACGCTCACGCCGGGCGTGATTCTGCGCAACGTGCTCGAGAACCCCGCCTGGTACACGGCCTATACGCCGTACCAGCCGGAAATTTCGCAGGGTCGTCTCGAAGCGCTGCTCAACTACCAGCAGATGATCATCGACATGACGGGTCTGGCGATTGCCAACGCGTCGATGCTCGACGAGGCGACCGCTGCCGCCGAGGCGATGACGCTGGTCAAGCGCACGGGCAAGTCGAAGTCGAACACGTTCTTCGTGGCCGACGACGTGCTGCCGCAAACCATCGAAGTCGTGCAGACGCGCGCCAAGCCGCTGGGCATCGAAGTGCAGGTCGGCCCGGTGGCCGCCGCCACGCAAATCGATGCGTTCGGCGTGCTGGTGCAATACCCGGGGGTGGGCGGCGACGTGCGCGACTACCGTGCGCTGGCCGACGCGATCCACGCCAAGGGCGGCATGCTGATCGCAGCGGCCGACCTGCTCTCGCTCACGCTGCTTACGCCGCCGGGCGAGTGGGGCGCCGACGTCGCCGTCGGTAACAGCCAGCGTTTCGGCGTGCCGATGGGCTTCGGTGGCCCGCACGCCGCCTATCTGGCCACGCGCGACGAACTCAAGCGCTCGATGCCGGGCCGTCTGGTCGGGGTGTCGGTCGATTCGCAGGGCAAGCCGGCACTGCGTCTGGCGCTGCAAACGCGCGAGCAGCACATCCGTCGCGAGAAGGCGACGTCGAACATCTGTACCGCACAGGCGCTGCTCGCCATCATGGCCAGCATGTACGCCGCGTATCACGGCCCGCAGGGCTTGCGTGTGATCGCCGAGCGCGTGCACCGTCTGACGGCCACGCTGGCCGCCGGTCTCGCAACGCTGGGCGCGGCCCCGCGTAACGCGACGTTCTTCGACACGCTGACGGTGCCCGTCGCCGGTCGTGCGGACACCGTTCACACCGTGGCTGCGGCCCGCCGCTTCAACCTGCGTCGCGAAGACGCCGACACCGTGGGCATCTCGCTCGACGAGACCAGCACGCGCGCCGATGTGATCGCGCTGTGGGAAGTCGTCGCGGAAGGTCTGGGCAAGAGCGCGGTGTCGCTGGATTTCGACGCCATCGAGGCTACCGTCGCCAACGGATTCCCGGCGTCGCTCTCGCGTCAGAGCGCGTACCTCACGCACCCGGTGTTCAACCGCTATCACTCCGAGCACGAAATGCTGCGTTACCTGCGCAGTCTGTCGGACAAGGATCTCGCGCTCGATCGCACCATGATCCCGCTGGGCTCGTGCACGATGAAGCTCAACGCGACGTCGGAAATGTTGCCGGTGACGTGGCCGGAGTTCGGTCAGATTCACCCGTTCGCACCGACCGAGCAGACCGTCGGCTACCGCACGATGATCGACCAGCTGGAGCAGATGCTCGTCGCCGCAACCGGCTACGCCGCCGTCTCGCTGCAACCGAACGCCGGTTCGCAAGGCGAATACGCCGGCCTGCTGATCATTCAGGCCTATCACGCGTCGCGCGGTGAAGCGCATCGCGACATCTGCCTGATTCCGGCATCGGCCCACGGCACGAACCCCGCGTCGGCGCAGATGGCCGGTATGCAGGTCGTAGTCGTCGCATGCGATGCGAACGGCAACGTCGATCTGGCCGATCTGCAGGCGAAGGCCGAGCAGCATCGCGACCGTCTGGCTGCGATCATGATGACGTACCCGTCCACGCACGGTGTGTTCGAAGCGGGCGCGCGTCAGATTTGCGAAATCGTGCACGCCAACGGCGGCCAGGTGTATGTCGACGGCGCGAACATGAACGCCATGGTCGGCCTGTGTGCGCCGGGCGAGTTCGGCGGCGACGTGTCGCACCTGAACCTGCACAAGACGTTCTGCATTCCGCACGGCGGTGGCGGCCCGGGCGTCGGTCCGGTGGCGGTGGGCGCGCATCTGGCGCAGTTCCTGCCGAATCAGCGCTCGACGGGCTACTCGCGCGATGCCGACGGCATCGGCGCGGTGTCGGCGGCTCCCTACGGCTCGGCATCGATTCTGCCGATCTCGTGGATGTACGTTGCCATGATGGGCGCGCAAGGCCTGACGGCCGCGACCGAGACGGCCATCCTCAACGCCAACTACCTCGCCAAGAAGCTCGCGCCGCACTATCCGGTGCTGTACACGGGCCCGGGCGGTCTGGTGGCGCATGAGTGTATTTTGGATCTGCGTCCGCTCAAGGACACCAGCGGCATTAGCGTCGACGACGTGGCCAAGCGCCTGATGGACTTCGGCTTCCACGCTCCGACGATGAGCTTCCCGGTGCCGGGCACGCTGATGGTCGAGCCGACGGAGTCGGAATCGAAGCACGAACTGGACCGCTTCATCGAAGCGATGGTGACGATTCGCGAGGAAATTCGCGCGGTGGAGGAAGGCCGTGCCGATCGCGAAGACAACCCGCTCAAGCATGCACCGCATACGGCCGACGTTGTGACCGCCGACGAATGGACGCACGCCTACGCGCGTAGTCAGGCGGCCTACCCGGTAAAGGCCCTGCGCGAGCGCAAGTACTGGCCGCCGGTCGGACGTGCCGATAACGTCTACGGCGACCGGAACCTGTTCTGCGCCTGTGTGCCGATGAGCGACTACGAGTAAAACGTCGCGATAATTCGACAAACGGGGGCCGGCAGAAACATTGCTGGCCCCTTTTTGTCTCTATAGATGTAACGCGGATGCGCCAGACTGGCGGTATCCGTCGAGTCACATACACGTTTCAGAACTTCAGGAAAGCCCCATGGCCGTTTCAGTTTTCGATTTGTTCAAGATCGGTATCGGACCGTCGAGTTCGCATACCGTCGGGCCAATGCGCGCGGCGCTGATGTTCGTGCAGGGATTGGAGCGCGACGGCCTGCTGCCGCAAGTGGCATCGGTGCGTGCCGAGCTGTACGGCTCGCTCGGTGCGACGGGCAAGGGTCACGGCACTGACAAGGGCGTGTTGCTGGGCTTCATGGGCGAAGCGCCCGATACGGTCGATCCGTCGACGATTGCCGCGCGTCTTGCCGTGATGCGCAAGGAAAAGGTGCTATCGATTCTCGGCAGGCATGAAGTGCCGTTCGTCGAGAAGGAGCACATGGTGTTCTACCGTCGCGAGGCGATGGCGGAACATCCGAACGGCATGAAATTCCACGCGTTCGACGGCTCGGGCAACAAGCTGCGCGAAGGGCGTTATCTGTCGGTCGGTGGCGGTTTCGTGGTGACGGCCGGTGCGTCGAATGCGCAGGTGCTCTCTGCGCACAACCAGTTGCCGTATCCGTTCCGTACAGGCAAGGAATTGCTGGAGATGTGTCGCGCGAGCGGCAAGTCCATCGCCCAGCTGATGTGGGAGAACGAGAAGGTCTGGCATCACGGCGAGAATGCAGAAGAGGACATTCGTCGCGGCTTGCTCAACATCTGGAGCGTGATGCAGTCGTGCGTGACGCGCGGATGCGGCATCGGTAACGACGAGGCCGACGGCGAGTTGCCGGGGCCGCTGCATGTGCGACGCCGCGCACCGGAGCTGTATCGTCAGTTGACGCAACGTGCGGAGCGCACGCTGTCCGACCCGCTGTCGGTGATGGACTGGGTGAATCTCTACGCGATTGCCGTCAACGAAGAGAACGCGGCGGGCGGCCGTGTTGTCACGGCGCCGACCAACGGTGCTGCGGGCATCATCCCGTCGGTGCTGCACTACTACGACCGCTTCGTGCACGGCGCGAACGAACAGGGCGTGATCGACTTCCTGCTCACGGCCGGGGCGATCGGCATTCTGTATAAACTCAACGCATCGATTTCCGGCGCTGAAGTGGGCTGTCAGGGCGAAGTCGGCGTGGCGTGTTCGATGGCAGCAGGTGCGCTGGCGGCAGTGCTGGGCGGGACGGTCGAGCAAGTCGAGAACGCGGCCGAGATCGGTATGGAGCACAACCTGGGGCTGACATGCGACCCGGTCGGTGGCCTCGTGCAGATTCCGTGCATCGAGCGCAACGCAATGGCGTCGGTCAAGGCGGTCAACGCCGCACGCATGGCCTTGCGCGGCGACGGTGCGCACTATGTGTCGCTCGACTCCGTTATCAAGACGATGCGTGAAACCGGTGCCGACATGAAGACGAAGTACAAGGAAACGGCACGCGGTGGACTGGCGGTGAATATCGTCGAGTGCTGACGCGCGCTGCGTAGACATATCAAAGCCGCACGGTTTTTGCCGTGCGGCTTTTTTCTTATTGACGCCAACATTGTCGGTTTCGCGAACGCCGTTCGCGAAGTTCGGGCATTTCCCAGACCTCTTTCGGACGCTTGCCTAGAGAATAGCGGGCTTGACGTCTTTACTGCCACGCACGATATCGCGTTGCGCGGCAGTGACGTGACTGAGAGAGAGGGCACGGACAATGCGAAAGAAGCAAACAGGCGCATTCCTGATTTCGGCCGCGATTGCGGTCGCCATCCTTGGCGTATTGATTTCGTTTTGGGGCGTGAATTACGCGCGTCAGATGCGGATCGAGCGAGCCGAACGCATCGGCGAGGCGCTCAAGATCGTCGGCGACAGAGTGCAAAGCTTCGTCGTCGAACATCATCATGAGATCGATGCGCTTTTGCGCGACCAGAAAAAAAAGTTTGACGTGGGGGACGTGGAATTCCATCGCGCGACGGATTCGAAAGGCGCTTACGTAGGCAATCTCACAGCCGCCACGCTGATCGAGGCAACGCACGCGACGGGCATCGGTGAGCGTCCGCCGGGGAATGTCGGGGATTACGTCATTCGGGTTTATCTCGGATGCGACAACAAGAATACGAACTGCAACGTCGAAACGCTGACGTACATCGAGAAACCGATTCCAAAACCCTATTCGTCCGATCCGGATATGGATGCAGCGGTGATTGCTGCGCGCAAGATCGGCATGTTGGGTGGCGTTTCACAGGTCGACGGGGGGCACGCGTTTCGATTTCTTGAGGCTAATGGACGCAGCGGGACTGTTGAGAAATTCGCGACGACCGGAGGCCTCGTTGTCATGCGCGGCGGTTATTCGTCCAGTGCGGCGGACGTTTATCTTCGTCGCGATGGTTCGCGCGCAATGACCGGCGATCTGCAGATGGGCAAACACGACATCGTGGGTGCCGGAAAGATCGAAGGGCAAAAACTCGGGGTCACGAGTGCGACGGTGACCGGCACGCTGGATATAAGCGCTGCCACGATAAAGGGGGATCTGAATTTGACTGATCCGAAGACCCAGAAGCGAAGCGATATCGTTGGGGCAGGAGACATCAAGGGAGACGGAACGCTGACGATGAAGAGTCTCGACGTCGCTAGCGCGGAGGTCCATGGTCCGCTGAACGCGAGCAGCGTACAGGTCTCAAAGGATCTGAAGGTCAATGGTGATTTGCTGGCAGGCAAGGCAGTTGCGGAAACGATGACTTCGAAGAAGGCCCTGAAGTCGGGATCCGGTGTGGTCGTGCTGGAAAAGGAGTACCGCGTTGGCGGCGAGTGCAGTGGCGTGGGTGGCATTGACCGATCTGTGTCCAACGGGATTGCGCTCGATGCGCGTGGGCGCGTGCTCTCATGTCAAAGCGGTTCCTGGCAATTGGCGAGTACGCCGAAAACCGTGACGGAAGTGCCTGATCCCATCATTCAGGTCATCCGAGAAAATGAGGCACTGTGGCTCTCCGTTTTCAAGCCTGCCCAGAATCAGGGGATGAGCCTCGTCGAAGGCGCGCTGGCCTGTGCGCATGTCGACATGTCGCGAGGTGACCTGACGTCTCAGCTATTCCTCACGGCCAGCACGGATGTGGGCAGCCCTGAGATTAAGTTGACGTCTGACGGCTCGATATCGTTTTACAGGAGCGGACTTGGGGTCGCCGTTGCATGTTTATCGCGATCGTCACGGGTAAAAGGGCATGTGTATTCGATCATGGGCCCCAATTCCCTGACTTATCTCACAGTTGTGCCGCATGAACAGTACCCAAGCGATTCTTTCGAGTTCCAGGACAAGGCCATCGCCATTTTTACGCGCCGCCAACAAGAGCACATCGTGATGGGCATCTGGAACTACCCGTGGGCCGATTGCAGCGGCAGCTATCGGGGCCGAATGAACGGTGCGCTGGCATGCACAGTGATGGAGCGGTCATGGTGCTACGCGACGTCCGGCGGTTCCAGAAGAGCATCTGTGGAAATCGATACCGACGGCACACCCATCGTCGACTTCGGCAATACGTATGGCGAAGTGACCTGCGCTTTTCCAACGAAGGCAGACGTGATCGCTGCGGGCTTCGAAGTGTGCCGTTACGACGGCAATAACTGTGCATCCAAATGGTGATCACCACTGCGGTGCTAACGCCCATATGTCCGTCACATGAATGCCACATTCCCCGTTTAATCTACTCACCGATGTCTCCTTGCCTTGTCTTTGAGCCGCCCGGCGAATGCCGAGCGGCTTTTTTATTGGCCGTGCACCGTGGACGGTGGCTTCAACGGCGTCGGTCATTAGGAATAGACGTAAAGTTCGGCGACAAAGTCCCGAACTGAGTGAATTGTTGCGATTCTCCCGCCTCACCCCCTGACTTTCCCGGGGGACGACAGGCAGTTACGAAAGGAGACGCAATCGATGGAAAGTTGGCTCAATTCGGCGGTCGACGCGATTGGCGGGGCGCTATCCGGCTACCCGCTGGTCATTGCCCTGCTTGGCGCGGGCTTGTATTTCACCTTGCGGTTCGGCGGCATTCAGATCCGTGCGTTTGCGCATAGCGTCAGCCTGCTGCGCACTTCTGGCGGTACGTCGGGCATTTCCCCGTTTCAGGCCTTTGCGACCGGGCTCGCCAGCCGCGTCGGCACTGGCAACATCGCGGGGGTCGCGGTCGCGTTGACCATTGGCGGGCCGGGCGCCATTTTCTGGATGTGGATGACGGCGTTCGTGGGCATGGCGTCGGCATTTGTCGAGTCGACACTCGCCCAGATCTTCAAGGTCCCTCACCGTGACAGCACGTTTCGCGGCGGGCCGGCATATTACATCCGGCTCGGACTCGGTTCGCGCAAGTTCGCCGTCGTCTTCGCCGTCGTGTTGCTCTACACGTTTGGCTTTGCGCTGAACTCCGTGCAGTCCAATTCCATCGCGAACGCACTTGAAGCCGCGTTCGGCTGGGAGCGGCAGTGGATCGGCATCTCGCTGGTTCTGCTGACAGCACCGATCATCTATGGCGGGGTGCGTCGGGTGGCTCGATTCGCGCAATGGATCGTGCCGGTTATGGCCATTTCGTATCTCGGGCTGGCGGCCTATGTTTGCATCGTGAACATCGATCAGATCCCCGGGATGATCGCCATGATCTGGCGTCATGCGTTTGGGCTGGAGCCTGCTGCGGGCGGTATTGTGGGATACGCCGTCGGTCAGGCGATTCTGATGGGTGTGAAGCGCGGCCTCTTTTCCAACGAGGCCGGCATGGGCAGTGCACCCAACGCGGCGGCGGTAGCCACGACGAAACATCCCGTGCAGCAGGGGCTGATGCAGATGCTCGGTGTGTTCTTCGACACCATCGTCGTGTGCTCGGCCACGGCGTTCATGATTTTGCTGTCGGGGCAGTTCATCCCAGGCTCGGGACCGGAAGGCGCCGTGCTGACGCAACGTGCGCTGGGCGTGCACTTCGGCGACTGGGCGGTGATCTTCACCGGTATCACCGTATTTTTCCTCGCATATTCCAGCGTGCTCGGCAACTACGCGTTTGCCGAAGTGAATATGGACTTTCTGACACAACGCGTGTGGCTCCTCAACATCTTCCGTGCGTTCGTCTTGCTCGCGGTCATGCTGGGTTCCGTCGCGAGCTTGCCGCTGGTGTGGAGCTTTGCCGATGTCGGCACGGCGTTGATGGCGTTTATCAACCTTGTCGCGATTGGCCTGTTGATACGTTACGCACAGGCGGCGTGGTGTGACTATCAGACGCAGCGCAAGGCCGGAGTTGCCGACCCCGTCTTCGCACGCGATGCGTTGCCGCCCGAGTTGCGCGCGAAATTGCACGCGGATGTCTGGCCCGCGACGCGCGAGTCGAAGACCGCTGGCGCTCGGGTGGCCGGTCGGCGCGGCGAAGATGCCGAAAATGCAGAAGACGCAATAACGCCGAACGCGGTCTGATCACACGGCGCCGTCCGAAGCGCACTATCGTTCCTGACGCGTCAAAAAGCACAGGGGCCGGTGAGTCATCCTCACCGGCCCCTGTCGTTTTACTATGGCGCCCTGCGCGCTAAGTGTCGGCGCGCTCAGGCACGTCGATGGCTTACTTGCCGCCGACGGTTTCCAGCACGGTCCACTTGCCGTCCACGACCTTGTACAGCGTGATCGAGCCGTACTTCAGGTCGCCAACGTTGTCGTAGGCCAGCTCACGCGTGGTCACGCCGGGCATGCTCGTCTTGGCCAGTGCCGGGAGGTACTTGGCCGGGTCCGTCGAGTTGGCCTTTTTCATGGCCGACATCATGGCCATTGCGCCGTCGTAAGCGTAGGGCGAGTACGTTTCCGGGCCTGCACCGAACTTGGCCTTGTAACGCGACTCGTAAGCGGCGCCACCGGGCATCTTGTCGAGCGGCAGACCGGCGAGCGAGACCACCGAGCCGTTGGCGGAGTCGCCTGCGATCTTCAGGAAGGCGTCCGACTTGACCATTTCGCCCGCCATCAGCGTGGCCTTGATGCCGAGTTCGCGCATTTGCTTGGCGAGCGGGCCTGCCTGTGCATCGGCACCGCCGTAGAACACCACATCCGGGTTGGAGCGCTTGAGGTTCGTCAGAATGGCGCGGAAGTCCACGGCCTTATCGTTCGCGAACTCACGGCGCACGATCTTGCCACCGGCAGCTTTGGCGGCCTTTTCGAACTCATCAGCCAGACCCTGACCGTAAGCGGTGCGGTCGTCGACGATGGCGATGTTCTTGAAGCCCAGCTTCTTGACGGCAAACGTACCGACGACCGAACCCTGCTGGATGTCCGACGTCATCATGCGGAACGTCGTCTTGAAGCCCTGCTTGGTGTATTCCGGGGCCGTCGCCATGGCGATTTCAGGAATACCGGCCTGCGCGTAGATGCGCGACGCGGGAATGGTCGTGCCGGAGTTGAAGTGGCCCAGCATGCCCTTGATGCCGTTGTCGACCAGCTTCTGTGCAACGAGCGCGCCTTGACGCGGGTCGGCCGCATCGTCTTCGGATTGCAGCACGAACTTCACCGGCTTGCCTTCGATGGTCGGCTTGGTGGCGTTGTACTCGTCAACGGCCAGTTGAATGCCGTTCTGCATGTCCTTGCCGTAGTGGGCCTGTGCGCCCGTGAGCGGTGCGGCAAAACCCAGCTTCACTTCCTGCGCCTGTTGCGCGTTAGCCGCGCCAAACGCGAGCAGCCCCGCGACTGCGACGGCGCTAGCCGTAAGCTTCGATTGCATCAACCCTCTCCTTGCATGTGTTTGTCGTTGAGTGGCGTGTCTGCGGGATCGCCGCGGCACGCCTTTCTTGAAACGCCGTCAACATCGGGCCGGTTGACCCGACGCGGCATCAATCGCAATCAAACGCAAAATGCGTCCGACGCGGCAGTATTGGATGGCTGCTCGCGCCGGTCAAGAGGGAGAAATTCCGATAGAAGGTGCTACCGCCTTATGGCGAAGGTTGCGCCACCGGCGCATCGGTGCCACCGCCGATGACTTCGCCGGTCGATTTGCCTTCGCGGATGTCCTTCAGAATCGTTTCGGCGGCGGCGTAACGGGCCAGTACCTCGGCGCTCGGCGCACGATCCAGTCGGCTGACGACATACAGTGCCAGACCGCCTAGTGCGAAGCCCGGCACGATCTCATACAGGTCGAACCAGCCGAACTGCTTCCAGATCAGGACCGTGGCCGCCCCGACCACGATGCCCGCCAATGCCCCGTTACGGGTGACACGCGGCCACAGCAGGGTAGCCAGCACCAGCGGACCGAAGGCCGCCCCGAAACCTGCCCAGGCATAGCTGACCATGCCCAGAACGCGGCTCTCCGGATCCATCGCGAGCAGCACGGCCACGACGGCCACGGCCAGCACCATCGCGCGGCCGATCCACACGAGACGCTTCTGGCTCACCGGCCCGCGCGCAAAGGTCTTGTAGAGGTCTTCCGTGAGCGCGCTGGAGCACACCAGCAACTGGCACGACAGCGTGCTCATGACGGCTGCGAGAATCGCGGCCAGCAGCACACCCGCAAGCCACGGCGTGAAGAGTTGCGTCGTGAGCGCCATGAAGATGGTTTCGGCGTTCGTCTGCACGCCCGCGCCCAGTTCGGGGCGCGCGCTATAGAACGCCAGCCCGAAGAAGCCCACGGCCACCGCGCCCGCCAGACACAGCACCATCCACGTCATGCAGATGCGACGCGCTTGCGGAATCGCTGCCGCCGAGCGCGCGGCCATGAAGCGCACCAGAATGTGCGGCTGGCCGAAATAGCCCAGGCCCCAGGCGAGCATCGAGATCACGCCGATAGGCGCGAGATCGCCGAACCAGTCGGTGTGTGCGGGATGCACGGCGGTGACCGCCGAGACCGCCGCCACCGGTCCACCGTCGATGGTGATGACGGCAATCGGCGTGACGACGAGTGCTGCGAACATCAGCGAGGCCTGCACCGTGTCCGTCCAGCTCACGGCAAGGAAGCCGCCGATGAAGACGTAAGCGATCGTCGCGACCGCGCCGATCCACAAGGCAGTGTGATAGTCGAGTCCGAACATTGTCTCGAACAGACGTGCGCCTGCCACCACGCCCGAGGCGCAATAGATCGTGAAGAACGTGAGAATCACGAGCGCCGTGACGATGCGCAACACGTGACTACGGTCGCCGAAGCGTTGCGTCAGGTACTCGGGCAGCGTGAGCGCATTGCCACAGACTTCCGTGTGTACCCGCAGTCGTGCCGCCACGAGACGCCAGTTGGCCCACGCGCCGATGGCCAGACCGATGGCAATCCAGACTCCGGACAGGCCACCCACGTAGATCGCGCCGGGCAAGCCGAGCAGCAGCCAGCCGCTCATGTCGGAAGCGCCTGCGGACAGCGCCGTGACGAAGCTACCGAGGCGGCGTCCGCCCAAAATGTAGTCCGAGAGGTTGTTGGTCGATCGGTAACCGAGCCAGCCGATCACCAGCATCAATAGTAAATAGACGGTGAACGAGACCGCCGTGGGATTCCAAAGGGACATGTTGCCTCCTTGTACGGCTCAGGAGCGCGCCGTGCCTGTCTTCCGGCATGACGAAAGGGGCAAACGCGTGCTGATGACCGCAATGGCCGACGATACGTGTCGTCGGCACGGGTTAACCGCTCGAAGGCGGTGAGACGCGTTATATGTCGGGGGCGGGCGCGACGATACCCCGAATTCGCTCAAATTGCGCATGTACGCAGCTAGCGGCAAGACGACGACGCAAATGAGGTAACCGTAGTGCGCAGGAATTACAGGCGGTATCGCGGAGGCTGCGGCGAGCGCTGGGAGCGGTCTCGTGTGAGACGTTTGAGGCGGGTGTTGATGTGACGACGTGTCCCGGACTCGGGATGAAATCGGTGCGTTAGCGGGGAAACGACGGAGTGAGGGCGGGAAACGGCACCGCCAGATTTAGGACGAATCCGGGAGGAGACGTCGCTAAATCCGGCGGGATGACATCGATGAATCGAAAGATCAGCCGATGGTCATGAGGTTGGCGTTACCGCCAGCGGCGGCCGTGTTGACCGACACCGAGCGTTCGCACAACAGACGTTCCAGCGCGTAGTCGTCGCCAGCCGCCAGTGCCTCGGGGGCGAGGCCCTGCATCGACAGAATCGGACCGTTGCGTGTGGCGATGCGGCGGTTCAGGGTGCGCAACTCGTCGCTGTCACCCTCGAACAGCACCGCAGCCAGCGCCGCTTCGCTCGCGGCGTCCGCGCCAGCGGCCAACACCGATGCACGCCCCTTGAGCGTCGCAGGCAGCGCACCCACGAGTTCACGGGCGGCGGCGCTGTCGGTGAAGACTGCGTTGTTACCCGTCGCCAGCACGGCCGCGAGTTGCGTGCGTGCACCGAGTGTCGTCGCCGCCACGCACAGCACCGGGCCGCGCGGTTCCAGGCCGTACGTATTGCGCTCGCCGGTCGGACCCGGCAGCACGGCAGTGGCGTCGAGTGCGGACGTCGCCAGATAACGGTCGACGCGATCGATGGCGGGGGCGCTGTCCGCTTGCTGACGCAGCCAGTCGCGGTAGTTCACCAGCGGCGAGAGCGCGGCTTCGTTGCGGTTCAGCTCCGGTGCGAGGGCGGCAGGACGCGTCGCCAACAGTCGCGGCAGATACATCGGACCGCCCGCTTTCGGACCCGTCCCAGACAAACCTTCGCCGCCGAACGGCTGCACACCGACCACAGCGCCGATCACGTTACGGTTCACATAGACGTTGCCGACGTGCGCACGCTCCGTCACGTAAGCGATGGTCTCGTCGATCCGCGTATGCACACCGAACGTCAGGCCGTAACCCGTGCCGTTGATCTGGTCGAGCAGCTTGTCGAGTTGCGCGCGCTTGAAGCGAATCACGTGCAGCACCGGGCCGAAGACTTCGCGTTGCAGCGCCTTCAGGTCGGTCAGCTCGATGAGCGTCGGCGGCACGAAGGTGCCGTGACGAGCGGCGTCCGGCAGCGTCAGTTGTTCGACCGGGAAGCCCTTGCCGCGCATCTGTTCGATGTGACGGGTGATGCCGTTCTGCGCTTCGGCGTCGATCACCGGGCCGACGTCGATGGACAGACGATCCGGGTTGCCGATGGCAAGCTCCTGCATCGCGCCCTTGAGCATATGCAGCGTCTTGTCGGCGATGTCGTCCTGCAAGCACAGCACGCGCAGGGCCGAGCAGCGCTGACCGGCCGAGTCGAAGGCCGAGGCGAGCACGTCGTACACGACCTGTTCGGGCAGTGCCGACGAGTCGACGATCATGGCGTTCTGACCGCCGGTCTCGGCGATCAGCGGGATCGGACGGCCATTGGCGTCCAGACGATCGGCCAGCGTGCGCGCGATGATGCGGGCGACTTCGGTCGAGCCGGTGAACATCACAGCCTTGGTGCGAGCGTCGGCAACGAGCGCAGCACCGACGGTCTCGCCCGTACCCGGCAGCAGTTGCAGTGCACCGGAAGGCACGCCAGCGGCTTGCATGAGGCGCACGGCTTCGGCGGCGATGAGCGGCGTTTGCTCGGCCGGTTTGGCGATGACCGGGTTACCGGCCGCGAGCGCCGCAGCGACCTGACCGACGAAGATGGCGAGCGGGAAGTTCCACGGGCTGATACACAGGACCGGACCCAGCGGACGGTGCGTGTCGTTCGAGAAACCCTGGCGGATCTGTGCGGCGTAGTAACGCAGGAAGTCGACGGCCTCGCGGACTTCGGCCACGGCGTTCGGAAGCGACTTGCCCGCTTCACGCACGCACAAGCCCATGAGCGTGGGCATGTGGGCTTCGAGCAGGTCGGCCGAGCGCATCAGGCAGTCGGCGCGTTCTTCGACCGGCGTGGCTTGCCAGATCGGCGCCGCCGCGACGGCGTGCGTCAGCGCCGCTTCCACATCGGCGGACGTCGCTTCGATCACCTGACCCACGATGTCGCGCAGGTCTGCCGGGTTACGTACAGCGCGCGGCGTGCCTGCCGTGCGCTCGCCGTCGCCCAGCATCGGCGCGGCGCGCCACGGGGTGCCAGCACTGGCGAGCAGGGCCGACGACAACGAGGCCAGACGGTGTTCGTTCGAAAGATCGAAGCCCGACGAGTTGGCGCGCGACGTGCCGTACAGATCGCGCGGCAGCGGAATCTTGGCATGCGGTGCGCCAAGCGGTTGCACCTTCTCGGCTTCGGTGATCGGGTCGGCGATCAGTTCGTCGACGCTGACGGTTTCGTCCGCAATTCGGTTGACGAACGACGTGTTCGCACCGTTTTCCAGCAGACGGCGCACGAGGTAAGCGAGCAGCGTTTCGTGCGTGCCGACAGGGGCATACACGCGGCACGGTCGCGCCAGTTTGCCTGCGGCGATGGCGCCGACGACTTCCTCGTACAGCGGCTCACCCATGCCGTGCAGGCACTGGAACTCGTACTGGCCGGGGTAGTAGTTGTTGCCCGCAAGGTGATAGATCGCCGACAGCGTGTAAGCGTTGTGCGTGGCGAATTGCGGATAGATGGCATCCGGCACCGCGAGCAGCTTCTTCGCGCAGGCGAGGTACGACACGTCCGTATAGATCTTGCGGGTGTAGACCGGGTAGCCTTCGAGGCCGTCGACCTGCGCGCGCTTGATTTCGGTGTCCCAGTAAGCACCCTTGACCAGACGCACCATGATGCGGTGACGGCTGCGGCGTGCCAGATCGATGATGAAGTCGATCACGAACGGGCAGCGCTTCTGATACGCCTGCACCACGAAGCCGATGCCGTTCCAGCCCGCCAATTCCGGATCGAAGCACAGCGCTTCGAGCAGATCGAGCGAGATTTCGAGGCGGTCGGCTTCTTCGGCGTCGATGTTCAGGCCGATGTCGTAAGAGCGGGCCAGCTTGGCCAACGCCTGCACGCGCGGCAGCAGCTCGGTGACCGTGCGCTCGTGCTGGCTGCGCGAGTAGCGCGGATGCAGTGCCGAAAGCTTGATCGAGATTCCCGGGCCTTCGTAGATTCCGCGTCCGGCCGACGCCTTGCCGATGGCGTGAATCGCCTGCTCGTAGCTGGCGTAGTAACGCTGTGCGTCTTCTTCCGTCGTCGCGGCTTCGCCGAGCATGTCGTACGAATAGCGGAAACCTTGGGCTTCGTACTTACGGCTGTTCGCGAGGGCTTCGGAGATGGTCTCGCCAGTGACGAACTGCTCGCCCATCAGACGCATGGCGATGTCGACGCCCTTGCGGATGAGTGGTTCGCCGCCACGGCCGATCAGGCGCGTGAGGGCCTTGGTCAGACCCGCCTCGCTTGTCGTGGTGACGAGCTTGCCCGTGATCATCAGGCCCCAGGTTGCGGCGTTGACGAACATCGACGGCGAATTGCCCATGTGGGCGTGCCAGTCACCCTTGCTGATCTTGTCGCGAATCAGCGCGTCGCGCGTGGCCTTGTCGGGAATGCGCAGCAGCGCTTCTGCCAGACACATCAGCGCCACGCCTTCCTGGCTCGACAGCGAGAATTCGTGGATCAGGCCTTCGACGCCCCCGCCGGTGCTCTTGCCGCGCAGGGCGACGACGAGCTTGCGGGCGAGATCGGACGCCAGCGTGGCCGTGGCCGGTGCAAGCTTGGCCTGACCGACGAGCACAGGCACGCACTCAGGTTCCGGGCGACGGTACGCGGCCGTGATGGCCGCACGCAGCACCGATTGCGGTTGCACGTTCTGCGCGAACTCCAGGAACGGATGCGGCACGGTGTCGTCGCCGGCATGGCCGTCGATCACCTCGGTGCCCGACTGGGTTGCACCGCTTAGCTCGGGCGGCAGCGCGCCGCTTTCGATGCGCTCCAGATAAGCGAAGATCGCCTGTTTGATGAGCCAGTGAGGGGTGCGCTCGATTTGCTGGGCGGCCGTCTTGAGACGAGTGCGCAGGATATCGTCGACCTTGACGCCGAGAGTGGTATTAGCCATGAGAAGGGACCCTGATGACGCGAAAACGCAAAAATGCGTGACACCCATAGCGGGTGAATGGCGGCATCGTAACCGGGTTTCGAAAGAGGTGCAACCAGAGTCAAAATTAGGGTTGCACCCCAGTACTGCTCACAGGTTAACCAACGGCGCGTTACTTATGGTCAGTGCCGTATGTCGTGCCCAGATACTCGGAGATCAGCTTGACCTGATCTTCGGGAATCGGTGCGCCGTAGACTTTCACCATCTTGGTCACTTCGGCGTGCCAGAACGCGGACGGCATGGGCGGCTGCGAGTTGATGTAGTCGATGGAGTGGCACATCACGCACCATGCGCTGGCGGCTTGATGACCTGCCAGCGTCGACGCCTTGAGTTGCGACGTTTCCTGCGGCAGCTTGATGTCGAGCGCATGGGCGGGGACTGTGGCCGTCAGGCCGACAACACCGAGCAGGCCGCAAAGGCCGGACAGGAGGGCGGTGCTGCGCGTCAATTTCGAGAAGTTCATGATTGTCCCCCGCCTTAAGCCGCGACCACGCGCACGGTTTCCACCCCGTTGCGCAGATAGCCAGCCGGATTCCACAACGACTGCAGCGGTTGCGTGACCCCTGCGCGATTCGTCGCCCGAACTTTCAGAACATACTCACCGGCTTGCGGCGGGGTGAACGACGCCGTCCATTCGCGAAAGGAGTACTTCGACAGCTCGTTGCCGAGCTTTGCGGCCTGCCATGTCTGGCCGCCGTCGGTAGAGAACTGTACGTCGCGAATGCCTTCGCCGCCGTCGAACGCAATGCCGCGCACCCGCATCGGCTTGCCCGCCGCCACTTGCTGGCCGTCGCTGTGACTGGTGACGAAGGAGCGCACGGTGAAACGTCCGATCGGTTTGGTCTTCTCCGGTGCTTTGCCCGGTTCGACACAGTTGCAGTCGTTGTCGGGAATGCGGTACGCGGTGGCCATCCAGAAGCCGTCGAACACCTTGTCCACGACGTTGATGTCCGCCAGATGCTTGACCCAGTACGTGCCGTAGTAGCCCGGCACGACGAGTCGCACCGGAAAGCCGTTAAGCATCGGCAGGTCTTTGCCGTTCATCGCGAATGCGACCATGACTTCGCCGTCCATCGCGTGATCGAGGTCGAGCGCTTTCACGAATTCGGGCGTCGCCGGGACGATCGGGCGGTCGAGGCCTTCGAACGTCACTTGTTTCGCGCTGGCGGAAACACCCGCGCGCTCAAGAATGCGCTTGAGCGGAATGCCGCGCCAGCGTGCGTTGCCCATCGCACCGTTGGCGATCTGGCCGCCACCCACGCGAGGCTCGAAGAATCCCCGGCTGTTGCCCGAGCACTGATGCACGGCGACGAGTTCGACCGGCGCGCCGAAGTCCTTCTTGAGCGATGCCAGTGAGATGTCGAGCGGCTTCGCGACGCTGCCGCCGACGCGAATCCGATGCTTCGCCGGATCGATGTCGGTCGGAATGCCGGCCAGGTGATAGCGCACGAAGAAGGCGTCGTTCGGCGTGATCAGACCGTCGTTGAACACTTCGAACGGCGTTTCCAGTTGCGGTGGACGTGCGGTCAGCCGGATCAGCGGACGCTTCTGCGGATACGCGACAAGTTCGCGCTCGCCGTTCGCGAACGGCAGCGTCACCGTCTGCGGCGCAGTCGTGGCGGCGAGTACATCGAGTGCGCGGCCCGCGAGGCTCGCCCCGACACCGAGCGCACCGGCACGTCGCAGAAATCGACGGCGCGACACCTCGGCCACAACGGACTCGGCCGGTGACTCGGAGAAGGCGTATTCGGGAGGAACGAGAGAGGATGCGGCTTGCGGCGCCGTGGGGGCGGCGCTCCGGTCGTGCGACTTCATCGGATGTCTCCTGTAGGGACTTCTTGTCGTTCAAATGCAGTGCAGATGACGTGAACCGTTCGACGTGCAGCGTTCTTATGGCCGCATCGTCGGAGATTCTTTCAATGTTGTCAAATTTCCGGAACGCTGTATACCGATTTATATTTCGAGAGGGTCGACTTCGAGATGCCAGCGAACGGGCGCTTTCAACGCGCGTAACTCGCTCATCCAGTGGGTGAGGAAGCGCTGGAGCGCGCCCCGGTGGGGGCTCTCGACCACCAGCTGCGCCCGGTCGGTGCCTGCGATGCGGACCATCGTCATGGGGACGGGGTCCCACAAAGAGATGCGCGGGTCGTTCAGCGCCGGGGTGGCGGCGATTTCGCGGGCTTGCTTCAGGAACGCCATGGCGTCGTCGAGCTTGCGGGCTTCGGCGCGCAGGAGGGCCTGATGGGTGTACGGCGGCAAGAGTGCGACGCGGCGCTCTTCGAGTTGCTGCGCGGCAAAGCCCGCGTAGTCGTGGCGCATGAGCGACGCGAAGAGCGGATGCGACGCATAGCGCGTCTGAATCAGCACGTCGCCGGGGCCGTCGGCCCGCGCGGCGCGTCCGGCGCGGCCCGACACCTGCATCAGTTGCGCGAAGAGCCGCTCGGCCGCCCGGAAGTCATGGGAAAAGAGGGCGCTGTCGGCGTTGACCACCCCCACCAGCGTGACGTTACGGAAATCGTGCCCTTTGGCCACCATCTGGGTGCCGATCAGGATGTCGACCTCGCCCGCATGCACCTGCGCGAACAGGGCCTGTGCGCTGCCTTTGCGACGCGTGCTGTCGGCGTCGATTCGCGCGAGCCGCGCGTCGGGGAAGTGTTCGGCGAGCGCTTCTTCGATCCGTTGCGTGCCCCGTCCGAGCGGCGCCAGATCGAGATTGCCGCAGTCGGGGCACGCATGAGGAATACGCGATTCGGCTCCGCAATGGTGGCAACGCAGGCGACGCTCAGGTTTGTGCAGGACCATGTGCGCGCTGCATCGGCGGCAGTCGCTGATCCATCCGCAGGCATCGCAGTTGAGCACGGGCGCGTAACCGCGACGATTGAGGAACAGCAGGCTTTGCTCGCCCGCTTCCAGTCGCGCACGGATGGCCGCGAGGAGCGGCTGCGACAGCCCTTCGTGGACGACGCGCTGACGCTTGCGCTCGATCTCCATGTCGATGAGCGACACGCGCGGCAGCACAGCGTCGGGGGTGGCGCGCTCGGGCATGGCCAGACGCACGTAACGACCTTGCTCTGCACGGTTCCAGCTGTCGAGCGATGGTGTGGCCGAGCCGAGCACCACAGGGATACGCAGGCGGTTAGCTCGCCAGATGGCGAGGTCGCGCGCGGAGTACCGAAGGCCTTCCTGCTGTTTGTAGGACGGATCGTGTTCTTCGTCGACGACGATCAGCCGCAGGTGGGGCAGCGAGGCCATCACCGCCAGACGTGTGCCGAGCACGATGCGCGCTTCGCCACGATGGGCGGCGAGCCAGTGCCGGGCGCGCTCGCCCTCGGCCAGTCCGCTGTGCAGGGTGACGAGCGTCTCGTCGGGGAAGCGCGCGCGGAACACGCCTTCGAGCTGCGGCGTCAGGTTGATTTCCGGGACGAGAACGAGCACCTGAGCATCGCGCACGTCCCGCGTATGCAACGCTTCGGCGACCGCGCGCAAATAGACTTCGGTCTTGCCGCTGCCGGTGACGCCGTAGAGCAGAAAGGGCGGGCACGCGGGGGCGTCGTCGGCGTTCGTCGTCTGATCCAGACGCTGCGCGCCAGCGGCGATCAGGGCGTCGTGAATGGCACCTACGGCGTCCGCCTGTCCGACGGTAAGCGTCTTCGTGCCGAGCGGGCTGGCGCTGCCGGTGTCGTCGTCCAGCACTTCGGCGAGAGCGGCGCACGACGCGTCGCCGACGTCGGTAGCTTCGTCGCCCTCTGCGCCCTCTGCGTGCTCTGTATCCTCTACCTCGCTTGCGTCCCCGACATCGCGCACCGTTTCATGCAACGGCACGGTCTCGACGACGACCCATCCGGCGGCGGCCCATTGTTTGAGCACGTCCGCTGCCTTCGAACACAATGCCTTTGCTTCGTCGGCATCGAGCGTGCCCGCCTGCGCAAGCCCTTCGGCGAGTCGTCGTTGTGCACGCAGTCGCGCCGGGACGTTTTCCATCAGTGTGGACAGCGCACCGTCGGCGATGCGAAACCGTTGCACGCCGCGCTGCGCAAGCAGACGCGGCCAGCGCATCGGCGTGCGCAGGTGGCCGGGGATCGCGGGCAGTGCGACTTCCCCAACACCGCGCTGGTAGTAACGCGACGCGAACTGCATCAGGTCGCGCCAATCGTCACCGAGCGGCGGCAATTCGTGCCAGACAGATGTCACTTCGCGCAGCTTCGCGGGCGCAACTTCGCTGCGCTGCGTCAATTCCCAGACAACGCCCACAACCTGTCGTCGTCCGAACGGAACCTGCACCAGCTGACCGGGGCTCGCGGCCTGATCCAGACGGTAATCGAACAGCGTGATCAGCGGCGTATCGAGCGCAACGCGAGCGATGGCAGGCGTACCCGCACGGGGCGGGGCCGCCGGAGCAAGTGCATCGTCGTGCGATGCGTCGCTCGGTTCGGAGAGGTCGTCGGCGCGGGTCAAACTTAAAGTGAATCCTGAGAAGTCTCGGTAAACCCCGGATTTGAGTCGGCTTTCCGGCAGCTTCGAAACGCTTGTGGATAACTATGTTGAGAACTGTGGGGATTATGGCTCGCCAGCCTCGCTGCACGGCCCTCGCGTCGCTTGGACCCCCGACTTTGCTTGAATCAAAATCGCTTTTTGATCAATAGCTTATGAACGGCGTCGACGGTGCCTTGTCGAGGTCTCTCACTTGCCGCGGCGCAGCGAGAATTTGTGCATAAGTCTTCGGGACAACTCCGCAAATTGGAGGGGTTCTTCGACTGCTTATCCCTTGACATTCCCCACTTGAAACGGCGGTTGGGTTTGCAGGGCGAAATACCCCGCGAACCCGCGTCCTCGCTTGCGCGGATTTTTGATCACGCGGTCTGACGCACCTTTCGGCTATAGCTGTGTACCTCGTCCACGAGCGCTGCCACGTGCTCGGGGTTGGTGAATTGCGAGATGCCGTGTCCGAGGTTGAAGACATGGCCTGGCGCATTGCCGTACGCGTCGAGCAGTCGGCGCACCTCGGTGCGGATGGCGTCGGGTGCGGCAAACAGGGCGGTGGGGTCGAAATTGCCTTGCAGTGCACAACGCTCGCCCACGCGACGACGGGCCGCCGCCAGATCGACGGTCCAGTCCAGACCGATGGCATCCGGGCCGGTGTCGGCGATGGCTTCGAGCCACTGACCACCGCCCTTGGTGAAGACGATGTGCGGAATGCGCGCGCCGTTCCATTCGCGGTGCACGCCTTCGAGCGCCTTCTTCATATAGGCGAGCGAGAAGCGTTGATACAGGCCGTCGGCCAGTGCGCCGCCCCAGGTGTCGAACACCATGATGGCTTGCGCGCCCGCTTCGATCTGGGCGTTGAGGTAGGCGGCGACGGCGCGTGCGTTGGTCTCGAGGATGTGCGTCATCAGATCGGGACGCTCGTACATCATCGTCTTGACGGTGCGGAAGTCAGCGGAGCCTTGCCCTTCGACCATGTAGCACGCGAGGGTCCACGGGCTGCCCGAGAAGCCGATGAGCGGCACGCGGCCGTTCAGCGCGCGGCGGATTTCGCTGACCGCGTCGAACACGTAGCGCAGACTGTCCAGATCCGGGGCCTGAAGGCGGCGCACGTCGTCTTCGGTGCGCAGCGGATGCGCGAAGCGCGGGCCTTCGCCCGCTTCGAACGACAGGCCGAGGCCCATGGCGTCGGGGATCGTGAGAATGTCCGAGAACAGGATCGCAGCATCGAGCGGGAATCGCTCAAGCGGCTGAAGCGTGACTTCGGTGGCGTAAGCAGGGTTCTTGGCTAGCGCCAGGAAGCTGCCGGCCTTGGCGCGGGTCGCGTTGTATTCGGGCAGGTACCGGCCCGCCTGACGCATCAGCCAGATCGGCGTGTACTCGGTCGGCTGGCGCAGCAGGGCGCGCAGGAAAGTATCGTTTTGCAGAGCTTGGGACACGTCGCAGGGAGGGTCGGTTGGTTTTGGGCAAGCGGCCATTTTACTCGGGTATCCGGGGGCTGGTCGCGGGCCGGGCTGTTATGCCGCAGATAAGCGCCTGGGAGTGACGTGCGCTCTGGCGTCGATTTTTTTGCGCGGGTTGGCGGCGTCGCGCCCGAACCCGTAGTATGGGAGGCCCACGCGCCGCCGCAGACGGCGCGGGAAACTTGTGCGTCACAACGCCAGTAAAACAATACGGAGACAAGCATGACAGTCATGAAGACGGCCGCCCGCGCGGCCTTCATGGCGGGGACGGCGCTCGCCGTCACTCTCGCCGCCGGTATCACGACAGCCACCCTCGCTCAGGCACAGTCCGCAACACTCCAGCCTTCCGCCGTCCACTCCCGGCTCGACGACATCGTGAAGTCGGGCACCCTGCGTGCGTGCGCGACGGGCGACTACAAGCCCTATTCGTTTCGCCGTCCGGACGGTCAGTTCGAAGGCATCGACGTGGATCTGGTCGCCTCGCTGGCGAAGTCGCTCGGCGTGAAGCCGGTGATCGTTCCCACGACCTGGAAGGCGCTGATGGACGATTTCACCGCCGGAAAGTGCGATATCGCCGTCGGCGGGATTTCGGTGACGCTCGACCGCGCCGCACGCGCCTATTACAGCAAGGTGGTCATGATCGACGGGAAATCACCCATCGTTCGCTGTGCCGACGTGGCGAAGTACCAGACGCTCGCCGATCTGAATAAACCCAGCACGCGGGCCATCGCCAACCCCGGCGGCACCAACGAACGCTTCGCTCGTCAGTACCTCCCCAACGCCACCCTCACCATCTACCCGGATAACGTCACGATCTTCCAACAGATCGCCGACGGGAAAGCCGATGTCATGGTCACGGACTCCTCCGAGACGCTGCTCCAGCACAAGCTCAATCCCGCTCTGTGCCCTGTCAATCCCGATAAGCCGCTTCAGTTTGGCGAGAAAGCCTACCTGCTGCCGCGTGGCGATGACGTCTTTAAACACTACGTCGATCAGTGGCTCAACCTCGCTCAGAAAACCGGTGAGTATCAGGCTGTTGTCGATAAATGGCTGAAGTGAGTCGGTAAGGCCAACGCCTCTCCCTCCCCACATCACAGCGACACCGAAGCAAGGGGGGCGCTCACCTCCGTTCCACTACCTTTAAGTCACTGCGGTGAGCGCCCCCCTTGCTTCGGCCTGCCTTGCCCAGGGCCAGAAACCCCCTCGGTCTTCTGGGCCTGTCGCTCTTTTTTCTTTTTTCCTTTATCCCAACCACTCTCTCAGGCGCTGGGCCGCGTCGTGCATCACCATCCTCGCCTGCGGTACAAACGGCTGCAATCTCGCAAAACTGTGTGTGAGGCCCGCCGCTTCGATGATCTCCGCCCTTGCGCCCGTCCGTGCGACGAACTGCGCATATTCCACCGCCTCGTCATGCAACGGGTCATACTCCGCCGCAATCACCAAACTGTTCGGCAACGGATGACGCGGCGCTTGCGCCATCAAATTCACCCGGACATCGTCCTGCGCCGGTTCTACGTCACCCAGAAATTCCTTCCAGTACCAACGCATCTCGTCACGCGTTAATCCCACTCCGTCCGCCAGGCGCTCATAACTCGGCGTGTCGAACCGATACTGCACCACCGGGTAAATGAGCAACTGAGCACCCACCATTCCAGGATGCTTGTCGTTGAACCACGCCGCCGCCTGCGCCGCCAGATGACCGCCCGCACTGTCGCCTGCGACCGCCAGACGGTCAAGACTCACGCCCAGCCGCGCGCGCTGCTCCGCCGCCCAGGCAAGCGCTTCCCGCGCATCGTCAACCGGCGTCGGGAACGGGTGCTCCGGCGCCAGACGGTAGTCGACGCTCAAGACCGCCACGTCCGCATCCTGTGCGAGCAGGGCCGCCACGGTGCCATGCGTGTCGACGTCGCCGACCACCCAGCCACCCCCATGGAAGTACACGACCAGCGGGACGCTGCGACCCACGGGGCGATACAGGCGCGCCCGCAGGTTACGGCCCGGCAAAGGAATGTCGAACGTCTCGCTGCGCAAACCCGCCGGTAACGGACGCAAGGCCTCGACCGCGACGGTCGCGAATTTGGCCCGGACTTCCTGCGGCGTCGGTGCGGGCGCGTTTTCAGGGGTGGGGTACTTACGCGCCATCAGGTCGTAGTACGCGAGCAAATCGGCATCGATGGTCATGGCAGCAAAAGGTTGGCGTTTTAGGTGGAGCGAAAGACGTCGGAATTTCTTGTTTTTCGGGACGTGGCGATGCGACGGTTTGTCGGTCACCGACCTGCTTTGGCTGACTCGGCTAACCACCGCCCTGCATCAGCCAACGTTGATGTTCGATCTTCACGCAGCGGTCCATCACGACATCCAGACCCGCCGCCAGCGCTACAGCAGCGGCTTCGTCGTTCTCGATGCCCAACTGCATCCACAGACTTGTCGCGCCGATGTCCACGGCTTCCTGCGCGATGGGCGGAATGTCCGCACTGCGTCGAAAACAGTCGACCATCTGGATGCGCACACCTTCGGCCCGCAAGGCGTCCGCGGCCTCGCTCAAGCTCGCGTAAACGGTTTCGCCCAGTATCGTTTCGCCCGAATCCGCCGCCTGCGGATTGACCGGCACGATCCGGTAGCCGTGCTGCTGCATATAGCGCGATGTGGTGAAACTCGGCCGGTCCGGCCGCGGCGACAATCCCACGACAGCGATCACCCGATCCCGCGCCAGAATCTGCCCCAGTCGTTCAATGGTTTCCATTGGTCAATTTGTTGCCACGCACAAAGACCGAAAGTAGCACATTGCAACCGACGACGTGCAAGTCGCGAAACCTCACGGAGGTAAGCCCGGGCAGGGGAATAGCGGATGGTTGTCGGGCTTGACCGCAGATGAATTCCGAGATGTCGACAAGGTGACGACGAGATGCTTTATCCGGTGAGTTATTTAGGATGACCAACAAATATGGGTAGTTTGTGTCTCTTCCGAAGTCCTTGTTGGACAAGGCTCTCAGGCGTGCCGTTGCGACGATGGAACGCTCAAGGTGTTACAACCTGAAACACTTTGTTACCCCTCCGGCCAAACCTTTCCACCACAATGCATCTCAACGCTGAAGTGCTTATCCCCCGGTAACACAGCAGCGCGACTGTATCGGCAAGAGGCGTCCCCCGGCGCGAATTGCAAGTGGTTCGATGCAGTGCTCCGAATCTGGTCTCCTCGCGCTAACCCCGTAGCGTGTGGTTTTGGCGGGCCCGTGTGTCCCGCCATTTTTTTTGCCTGCTTCGTCCTACATCTTTCCTAAGACTTTCTCCGACGTTTCCAGACGTTCCCCCGACGATTGTTTCGACGTCCGATTTATTTTTCGGAAATCGATTCACGCCTGCGTAAAACGTCGTCGCGTAGTCGCATCAGCGCGACGCCGTCGCTCTGAGCCATGGCTTGAGCCAGCCCAGTCCTGCACGGGTCTCGCCCTGCGGACGGTACTCGCACCCCACCCATCCCGCATATCCCAACTCGTCCAGCAACCGGAACAGGAACGGGTAGTTCACTTCGCCTGTGTCGGGTTCGTGCCGTGCAGGCACCCCGGCGACCTGCACATGCCCGATGTGGCCGATGTACTGACGCAGCTTCATCGCCAGATCGCCTTCGACGATCTGACAGTGGTAAGCGTCGAACTGGACTTTGAGATTGCCAGCGCCGACTTCCGAGCGGATGGCATGCGCCTGATCCTGACGCGTCAGGAAATAGCGCGGAAAGTCGCGCGGATTGATCGGTTCAATCATGACAGTAACGCCGTGCGCCGCCGCCTGCCCCGTCGCATACGCGAGGTTCTCGACAAACGTGGCCCGGCAACGCTCGGGTGACTCGGTGGCATCGGGGCAGCCTGCCATGACGTGCAACTGACGGCAGCCGAGGGCGTCGGCATAGTCGAGGGCGAGTTCGATGCCGTCGCGAAACTGCGCCTCGCGTCCGGGCAGCGCAGCGAGGCCGCGCTCACCACTGGCCCAGTCGCCCGCCGGTGCATTGAACAACACCTGCGTAAGGTCGGTGTCGTTCAGACGGTTCCGGATTTCCTGCGCCGGATGCTCGTACGGAAACAGAAATTCGACGCCCCGGAAGCCATCGCTCGCCGCTTCGCGAAAACGGTCGAGAAACGGCACTTCCTGATAGAGCAGGGTGAGGTTCGCAGCAAATCGCGGCATGGCAGTCTCCGTCGCCGACTACGGGCGGGGCAAGGTGGGCGGATGCCCCTCACGATATCACTGCCCGTCGATCTGGGGCGCTGCCACGCTGCGCAACTGGAACCGTCCGTCGTTATTGAACAGCCACGTCTCGACAGCACGGACACGTCCACTGCTGTCGACCAGCGCCCGGCTCGGTGCCGGGAGCGGACTCGCTCGTCGCAGGCTCGCGATGGCGATGCGCTCGGCCTCGTGATCGTCGTTGCTGCGATAGAGCGCCACGCCGGTCACGTTGCCATTGCGATCCACCCAATATTCGAGTGACACCACGGAGCGCAACATCGGCTGTGGGTTGCCGGGCGTGATTTCGCGCGCGTTGACTTCGGCGATGCGTCGGGCCGCGGCGATCTTGTATTGATCGAGACCCGTGAGCGGGGCCTGACCCGTCGGAAAGTTCAGGATGAGCGGCTTCTTGGGCTCGAAGTCCGGATTGGCGCAGCCGGTCACCAGAAGCGTGCAGGCAACGGCGACGGACCCGACGAGAACGGCGGTGCAAGGGATGCGAGCGATGCGAGTAATGCAAGCGGTACGCGGCAAATGCCCGCACCGGGAAAGTTGCGTATTCATGACTTGTCTCCCGCAACGATCGCGACACTATTTCTTGTTTTGGCTACCGGTGTTGCACGAACGGTATCTGCGCCCGGCGCATGGCGCGGGCGAGACACCGTCCAGAATTACCGAGCTTACCCGGCGCGTGTGCCGAACGACCAGTTCGGCATCAGGGCGTTGGACGCCAGATTCTCGTCCTGCAATTTGCGTGCAGTCTCCACGCCCGCGACGGGCAACCCCTTCGGGTCGAGCAGACCGATCTGCACCAGCACGCTCGCCTGATCCCAATATATGTGTTCGTGCTCCAGTTTGTCGCCCCGGAATCTCACTATGGCGACCAACGGAATCTCGACACGGCGTCCCGTCGGCTCGACCCCCGGCAGCATCCAGTCAACCGGCGTCGTATGCGTGAAGCAAAACAGCAGTTCGTCGACCAGTTGCGTCGCGCCGATGGTCCGTGAGATCGGAATCAATCTGGTATCTGGCGGATTGCTGTTGACGAAGTGATTCCGGTAGAAGTGCGCCAGTTGCTGGTGACCCACGCCGCCGGTCATCGTCGGAATGTGATTGACGTAAGGCTCCGCCACCATCGTCTTCATGAGCGGGTCGATCTCGCGAATGGCGAACTCATACGCGCAATGCGTTTCCCAGAGCGCCGCGAAGTCGAAGTGCGGTCCAACGACGTTGCGGATCGCGGCGATGGTGCGTTGGTGCGCAAGTTGCGTGGCCGGACGGTTGAAGTGGTCGCCGGGACGCGCGAACGCGTGATCGGCGTCCGGATAGCTGTAAAGGGTGACGTTGGGATGCTTGCCGAGACGTTCGGTCAGCGCGTCGCGCACTTCTGCGGGCGCGTATTTGTCGAGTTCGGCGATGTGCAATACGAGGGGCGGATGCTCGCCCGCGAGCTCTTCGACATGCTGCTCCAGCCCCACGCCGTAGTACCCGACCGCGACATCCGCACTCGTTCGCGTCACGGACAGTGCGGCGAGCTTGCCCCCCAGACAGTACCCGACCACGCCCACGCCGCCGACGCATTCGGGCAGTGCCCGCAGCGTGTCGACGGTGGCACCCACGTCCTCCATCCCGAGATCGACGTCGAAGCTCTGGAACAACGCGAACGCGCGCTGCCAGTCACTGGACGAATACCCAAGCTCGATGCCCGGCTCGATGCGCCAGAACAGATCGGGGGCCAGCACGACATAACCCTCTTCGGCGTAACGATCGGCGAGTTCGCGGATGTAGGCGTTCACCCCGAAGATTTCCTGACACAACACCAGTCCTGGACCTTTGCCTGCGCTAGCCCCCTTGTTGTCGGGCGTTGCCAGATAGGCCTGAAAGGTCTTGCCGTCGCGTGACTTGATGCTGATGAAACGTCCTGCCATGTCGTCTTCTCCTGTAAGTCATGGGAATGCTGTGGGGAGTCAGGCAATGAAATCGGGCTAGCTTCGGGACCGGCGCTGCGCGCTCAGGTGTCCGTGAGTAGCGGCTTCCGACGATACCATGCATACTCGGAGCGCACGTTCCAGGCGTGACCTGCTGCGGTTTACTGCCCGTTGCAGCGTCGTGCCGGACGCTTTTCGAACGCATTGGAGTGACCATGATTACCGTCTACCACAACCCGCGCTGCTCGAAGTCGCGCGAAGCGCTGGCTCTCGTTGAAGGCTCCCCGGCGGGCCACGACCTGCAAATCGTCGAGTATCTGAAGACGCCGCCGACGCTTGCCGATCTCAAGCGTCTGCATCAATTGCTGGGCGTGCCCGTGCGCGAGATGATTCGCAGCAACGAGACGGAATTCGCGGAGCTGGGACTCGCCGATACGGCGCTGAGCGACGACGCACTGCTGGCTGCGGTGGCTAAGCATCCGAAGCTGTTGCAGCGCCCCATCGTCGTGAACGGCAACAAGGCGGTGATCGCACGGCCGCCGGAGCTGGTCAGCCGCGTGCTGTAAACGAGTGGAGGAACGGCAGGGGCGGTAGGGCAGGGACTTGATGCCCGCCCTGCGCGTGGGATTAGCGATGCGCCGTGCTGTCCTTGCCGGGGCCGGTGGCCGGGGATTCGGCGTCGTCCGCGGCGGATTCCGCTGACTCGGCGCCTTCGGCTTGCGCCGCCGCTTTCGCCGCGGCCGAACCGAACACCGGTGCATCGGCATTGGCCGTCAGGCCCGCGCCACGCCAGCCGGGTAACTCCGCGAGCGTCTTTTGCTGTTCGCGCAACTCCGCGAGCATGTTGCAGAAGAGCGCGCCTTGCTCCAGCGCGTCGTCCAGCGCCACGTGCGTGTGCGGCAGCGGGTCGAGCCAGACCTGCGGCAGACGCGGCTTGATGCACTTGCGGTACGGCATGCCCGTCATCGCAAATGCGAGCGTCTTGATATCCAGCGCCGACCACGAGAACGGGCAACGGCCGACGAATCGCATCATGTACCAGAACATGAACGTGAAATCGAAGCCCGCAGGATAGGCCACGAATACCGGCTTGCCGGGCAACTTCTCCACCCACTTCACGTACGCCTTGAGCGCCTTGGCCGGGTCTTCCGGATCCACGCGACAGGCCGCCCACGCTTCCGGCTCGGTCTTCCACCACTTCATCGTGAGCGGGTGCCCGTTGGCGTCGGGCAGACATTCCAGGTTGGCGCTGAACGTGCCGATCAGTTCCTTATCGGCCGTGTACGCAGCCGACGCAAAGCTGAGCATCGAATGCGGACCCGGGATCGGGCCATCGGCCTCGACGTCGGTACTGACGAAAATCTCCTCGTCCACAGGAATGATGCGCGATGGGGTACGGGACATCGCCTCGCTCATGAAGCGCTCCGGGCGAGCACGGCATCCGCGACATATGGGTTCGTCTGACGCTCCTGACCGAACGTCGACACCGGCCCATGACCCGGAATGAACGTGACGTCGTCGCCCAGCGGCCAGAGCTTGTCGCGAATCGACGCGATCAGGTCGGCGTGGTTGCCGCGCGGAAAGTCGGTGCGCCCGATGGACCCGGCAAACAGCACGTCGCCCACGCTGGCCAGCCGTTCGTCCTTCGAGAAGAAAACCACGTGACCCGGCGTGTGGCCCGGGCAATGGAAAACGTCGAGCGTGACCTCACCGAACGTGACGGTGTCGCCGTCGCCCAGCCAGCGATCGGGCGTGAACGGCTCCGGCTCCGGAAAACCGAAACGCGCGCTTTGCGCCTCAAGCTGGTCGATCCAGAAGGCGTCGTCCGGATGCGGACCTTCGATGGGCACGTTGTATTTGGCAGCCAGTGCGCCGGTGCCACCACAGTGATCGAGATGGCCGTGCGTCAGGAAAATCTTTTCGAGCGTCACACCCTGACGTTCGATCTCACCCACGATCCGGTCGATGTCGCCGCCGGGATCGACCACGGCAGCGCGCTTCGTGGCGTCGCAGACGAGCAGGGTGCAGTTTTGCTGGAAGGGCGTGACGGGTATCAGGGTGACGTTCATTGGGTTATCGGGGACGCAATTCGGGGGACGCAATTTTTGTCTATTGTATTCGGCCACGCGTGCCGTCGCCCGCAGCGCTGTCCCGTGAGCTGCGCCATATGTCGCTCTGTACGTCACGCAATACGCGTGACGGGCCGGTGCGCGGGGCCGCAGCGTCTTGCTGGAAAGGCTTCGGAATAGGCGCATCGGACGTGAACGCCCAATTCGAGGTAACGCTTTGTAAACAAGTCTCAACGCGTAAGTGAACGCTCGCTGTTAGGTTGAATTATGTGACGTGTTAGACTTGCGGGCTATGCGAACACGCGACATGCTCACACGGTTCGCGGTCTGCTGCGCCCTCGCCCTGACGTTGACAGCCTGCACAACGCCGCTCGAACCCCCCAGCCAGACGGCTGCCGCCACTTCGGCGACAGGCGCGCGCGCCCGTGCGCGCGAAGCCAATGCACCCGTCGGGTCCAGTTTCGATTTGCAATGGCCGGGCCGGTCGTATCGCAACGAGGGTCTCAACCCCGGCGATCCCGATGCCCCCGAGCGTGATGGCGAAGCGCGTCTGCGTGCCGACGCAGGCACCTTTTTCCAGACGGGCATGGCATCGTGGTACGGCAAGAAGTTTCACGGCCGCCGCACCGCAACCGGCGAAGCGTTCGACATGAACGAACCGACCGCCGCGCATCCGACATTGCCGCTGGGCAGCTTCGCGCTGGTGCGCAACATCGCCAATAACAAGACGGTGGTCGTGAAGATCAACGACCGGGGGCCGTACACCCGCAATCGCATCATCGATCTGTCATTCGGCGCGGCGAACCAACTCGACTTCATTCGCGCGGGACACGCCAAGGTCGAAATTCGCCGCCTCTCGCGCAGCGAAGTCGCCGCACTCGGCCTCGACGACGCCAGCAGCGCGCAGAACAACACCCCGAGCAACACGCAGTAATTCCTTTGGCCGACACATCGATCGGCAGCATGCGCATCGTCTCCATCGTCACCAATCCCGAACGTCATTCCGAATTCCCTTCGGATGTGTCTTAAAAAGCGGGACGTCTGCCCGGCGTTTGTTGTGCGAACGACGCACATTGCGGGTGAAATGCGCCGCATTCTTTCTATTTTCATTGCATCCCATTGGCTGAACGCCTCGCACGAACGTGCGCGCATCGAATTGTGCACGACCGAATCGGCTAATTTTTTTCCGATTGCCGCATAAAAATGCCAGTGTTTGGGCGCAATCCGATGTTCCACGGGCGTCCCGGGAAGTTGCGTTGGCAACCGTTGTTCGCTGCCGGGGATGTGGGTAGACTGTGCCCCACGCGCAGGTGCACGCTTTGTGTGCATCCGAAAGAGGCCCGCCGAGACCCGGGCACGGCGCACCTATCAAGAAGCATTCCTGGAGGAGTTTTGATGTCGACGATGGGCAAATACGCCAAGCGCACCGTGCTGTGCGCGGTGGCCGCAACGTTGTTGGGGACGACCGGCGCGGCATTCGCGGCGGAGACGAAGTCGGTGGCCGTCGTGGCGATCGTGGAACACCCGGCACTCGACGCCATCCGTGATGGCGCGCGCGACGAACTCAAGGCCGAAGGTTACGAGGTTGGCAAGAACCTCAAGTGGGAATACCAGAGCGCACAAGGCAACACGGGTACGGCAGCACAGATCGCCCGCAAGTTCGTGGGCGACAAGCCGGATGCGATCATCGGCATTGCAACGCCGACGGCTCAGGCCGTGGCCGCTGCCACCAAGTCGGTGCCGCTCGTCTACTCGGGCGTGACCGATCCGGTCGCCGCACAGCTGGTCAAGAGCTGGGATGCTTCGGGCACCAACGTGACCGGCGTGTCGGACAAGTTGCCGCTGGACAAGCAGGTCGCGCTGATCAAGCGTGTCGTGCCGAACGCGAAGAAGGTCGGCATGGTGTACAACCCGGGCGAAGCCAACTCGGTCGTGGTCGTCAACGAGCTGAAGAAGCTGCTGCCGGCTGCCGGCTTGACGCTGGTCGAAGCGGCTGCCCCGCGTACCGTGGACATCAGCTCGGCCGCGAACAGCCTGGTCGGCAAGGTCGACGTGATCTACACCAACACGGATAACAACGTCGTGTCGGCATACGAGTCGCTGGTGAAGGTGGCCAACGACCGCAAGATCCCGCTGGTGGCTTCGGACACGGACAGCGTGAAGCGTGGCGCCATTGCGGCACTGGGCATCAACTACTATGACCTCGGCCGTCAGACGGGCAAGGTCGTGGGCCGTATCCTGAAGGGCGAAAAGCCGGGCGCGATTGCCTCGCAGACCAGCTCGAATCTGGAACTGTTCGTCAACACGGCGGCCGCCGAGAAGCAAGGCGTGAAGCTGTCGGACGATCTGGTGAAGGAAGCCAAGACGGTCATCAAGCAGTAAGCGACTCACCCGCGACTCACGCGCACCGCGACGGTTATCCCGCTGTGGTGGTGTATGCGTGACACCGGTGCTGCGGGCTGACGCCCGTAGCATCGGCGAGCGACAGGGCGGCGTCCGGACACGATCTGTCCCCGCCGCTCTTTTCCTATCGAACGGGCGAGATGGCTCCCCCCGAAACGCGGTCGCACAACGACCGGCTATGACCTGAACTGGCCGACTCGGCCGTGCGGGCGCCGATGCCGAGACCCGGCATGGGCCGTCTTGCGCAGTGGAATTACGAACATGTCCTTTTTCTCGATGATGGGCGCTCTGGAGATCGGTCTGATCTTCAGCCTCGTGGCGCTCGGGGTGCTGATCTCCTTCCGCATCCTCAATTTCCCCGACCTGACCGTAGACGGTAGCTTTGCGCTTGGCGGCGCAACGGCGGCCATTCTGATCGCGGGCGGGGCCAATCCGTTTGTCGCAACGCTCGTCGCCATGGTGGCCGGCGCTGTGGCGGGCTTCATCACCGGCTGGCTGAACGTGCGCCTGAAAATCATGGATCTGCTCGCCAGTATTCTGATGATGATCGCGCTGTACTCGGTCAACCTGCGTGTAATGGGTGCGCCGAACGTGCCGCTGATCACGTCGCCGACGGTGTTCACGATGCTGCTGCCGGAGAACGCCCCCGACTGGCTGCCGGACTATGTGCTGCGTCCGCTGCTGCTGCTGGTGGTCGTGGCCGTGGTGAAGCTCGGTCTGGATTACTTCTTCTCGTCGCAGCAAGGTCTCGCGATGCGTTCGACCGGCGCGAACCCGCGCATGGCGCGTGCGCAGGGTGTGAACACCGGGCGCGAGATTCTGGCGGGCATGGCGCTGTCGAACTCTCTCGTGGCACTCGCGGGCGCGTTGTTCGCGCAGTCGCAGGGCGGCGCTGACATCTCGATGGGGATCGGTACCATCGTGATCGGCCTGGCGGCCGTGATCATCGGCGAGACGATTCTGCCGGCACGACGCCTCATCCTCACCACGCTGGCTGTGGTCGTCGGGGCCGTGCTGTACCGCTTCTTCATCGCTCTGGCCCTGAATAGCGATTTCATCGGTCTGAAGGCGCAGGACCTCAACCTGGTGACGGCCTTGCTCGTGGCGGTGGCACTCGTGCTGCCTGCGACGCGTCGCAAGCTGTTCCCGCGCAAGAACGGAGGTGCCTGATCATGCTGAGCGCAAAAGACCTCAAGATCACTTTCAACCCGGGTACGCCCATCGAAAATCGCGCACTGCGCGGCATGTCGCTCGATATTCCGACGGGCCAGTTCGTCACCGTGATCGGCTCGAACGGTGCAGGCAAGTCGACTTTCCTGAACGCGATCAGCGGTGACCTGTCGGTGGATTCGGGCACGATTTCCATCGATGGCGGCGACGTCACGAAGAAGACGGCGTATCAGCGCGCGAATCAGGTGGCGCGTGTGTTCCAGGATCCTATGGCGGGCACGTGCGAAGCGTTGACCATCGAGGAAAACATGGCGCTGGCGGTGAAGCGCGGCGAGCGTCGCGGCTTTCGTATCGCTCTGAACAAGGATCTGCGCGAGCGCTTCCGCGAAAAGCTCAGCCTGCTGAACCTCGGGCTGGAGAATCGCTTGTCCGACCGAATCGGGCTGCTCTCGGGTGGTCAGCGTCAGGCGGTGAGTCTGTTGATGGCGTCGTTGCAACCGTCGCGCATTCTGCTGCTCGACGAGCACACGGCCGCACTCGATCCGAAGACGGCGGCGTTCGTGCTGGAACTGACGGCGCGCATCGTGCAGGAGAGCAAGCTTACGGCGATGATGGTCACGCACAGCATGCGTCAGGCCCTCGACTACGGCGAGCGGACCGTGATGCTGCATCAGGGCAAGGTCGTTCTCGATGTCTCGGGCGAAGAACGCAAGGGATTGGACGTGCCGGATCTGCTCCAGATGTTCGAGCGCACGCGCGGCGAACAACTCGACGACGATGCGCTGCTGCTGAGTTGAGCGGCGTCTGAGACGAGAGAAAACCCCCGGTCGAGCCGGGGGTTTTTTTCGTCTACGCAATTCAGGCCTCGGGGAGGTGACGCAACCCGCTTGCGTGCATTGGCCGAGCGCCGGGGAACGAGCCGATCACAGGTCGTTTGCCGACGTCGGGCTTTTGGGGGATGGCCGAGAATCCCACCAGAAATATCCGATTTTTTTCGCGCTTGAATGCGGTGGCTGAACGTCGCGCGATCAGCCGTTTTTCAGCGCTAGCGCCCGCTCGTACAGCGCGTTCTTCGGTGCTCCCGTAATGGCGGCTGCGAGCTTGGCGGCACTCTTCGTCGGTAGCTCTGCGACCAGCAATGCGAGGACGCGCTGCGCCTCGGCATCCACGCCATCGTCGCTCTCGCTGGCTGCTGCACCCGAGACCGCCAGCACGAATTCGCCGCGCTGACGGTTCGGGTCCGCCTTCAGCCACGCGACGCCATCGCGCAACGCGCACTCGTGAATGTCTTCGAAGCGCTTGGTCAACTCGCGTCCGATCAGCAGACGGCGTTCGCCGCCCAGCCCCTCGGCCAGTGCCGCCACCGTCTCCACGATCCGGTGTGGAGCTTCGTAAAACACCTGCGCGGCCGTCGACCCGCAGAGGCCCGCAATCGCCTGAGCGCGTTGCTGTGACTTCGACGGCAGGAAGCCCACGAACGTGAACGTCTCCACCCACGCGCCCGCCGCCGACAGCAACGTGATCACCGCGCTCGCGCCTGGTACCGGCACCACGCCGAGGCCTGCTGCACGCACCGCATCGACCAGTCGGGCCCCCGGGTCCGAGATGCCCGGCGTGCCAGCGTCCGAAATGTAGGCGATGCGCTCGCCGCCGCGCAGGCGCTCTACGAGTCGCGTCGCGGCTTCGTTTTCGTTGTGCTGATGGGCCGCAATCAGCGGCTTATCGATGCCGTAACGCTGCAACAACAACGCGCTGTTGCGCGTATCTTCACAGGCGATGGCGTCGACCATCCCAAGGATGTGCAGGGCCCGCACGGTGATGTCGGCAGTGTTGCCCAACGGGGTGGCCACCACATACAGGGTGCCTGCGGGGTAGTGCTGACCCTCGGCCAGCGACATCAGACGCTCATCCATTGCATCGGTCTCCCATATGCCCCATACGTCCCATACGTGCGGGCACCGGCATGTGGGGCATGACGTGCATCGGAATTCGGACAGTGCCGGCTTTGCCGGTCACGGAAAACATCGGAACAACCATGTCGAATCAGCTAGGAGTTTCGTTCGAGGGGCGCGCGCAGGCGCTATTGGAGCGGCGCGGCTGGCGGCTCGTCGCCCGCAATTATCAGTGCCGGGGCGGCGAAATCGACCTCATTATGCGGGATCAAACCGGCGTGCTGGTATTCATCGAGGTGCGCGCCCGCGCGCGCAGCGACTTCGGGGACGCGGCGCAAAGCATTACGCTCGCGAAACGGCGACGCCTCACACTGGCCGCCCGGCACTACTTGCTGCGGCGTCCGGCCGCGCGATGCCGCTTCGATGTGGTGACGTTCGACGGGCGTCCGCCCGTGGTGCACTGGCTGCCTGACGCCTTTCGGACTGACGATCTCTGAGCGAAGCCGTGCCCGGCCCCTTGCCCGCTGGCCCTGTTACACTTGCGAAATTGCCGCTTTTCAACACTGGCGGCATCTGAACGCCAGCCCACGCAAGGCTGGCAGCTTTTGCGACACCCTGGCAAACGACCATGTCGATCGAACGAATTCAGCAACACTTCACGGATAGCGTCGAGACCAAGCTGGCCGCGCGCGACGAACTCGCTCACCATATCGCCGCCGCTGCGGACGTCATGGTCGAGGCCCTCGCCAACGGCAACAAGATTCTCGCATGCGGTAACGGTGGCTCGGCCGCCGACTGCCAGCACTTCGCCGCCGAACTCGTCGGCCGCTTCGAGCGCGAACGCCCCGAACTGCCGGCCATCGCCCTGACCACGGACTCGTCGATCCTGACGGCCGTCGGCAACGACTACAACTTCGACGTCATCTTCTCCAAGCAGGTGCGCGCGCTCGGCCAGGAAGGCGACGTGCTGCTGGCCATCACCACGTCGGGCAACTCCGGCAACGTGCTCAAGGCGATCGAGGCAGCGCACGAGCGCGGCATGCACGTGATCGCACTCACGGGCAAGGGGGGCGGCAAGACCAACGACGTGCTGGGCGAACTGGACGTGCACATCTGCGTGCCGGCCCAGCGCACGGCCCGTATTCAGGAAGTGCACTTGCTCACGATTCACTGCCTGTGCGACCTGATCGACTCGATGCTGCTTGGCGACGAGTGAACCTATTGTCATCTTAAGGCGTCAAGATCATGTGACGGGCACCGGGTCGCGGGGGCGAGCGGTGCCGACCGGGCGCGGCGGGGGCCGTCCCGTCCAAACATCCTGGAAGGAGAAAGCCCGATGAGTTTCCGACGCGTCCAAAGCGTTCAACGTGTGCAAAGTCTGATCAAGCCGCTGATCGCGGCAGCCCTGATCACCGCAACCCTCGCCGGTTGTGCCCCCATCATCCTCGGCGGCGCCGCGACAGGCGCACTCGTTGCTACCGACCGTCGCTCGGTCGGCGCCCAGACGGAAGACCGTGAGATTCAGGTCAAGGCCGAGGCCAACATCGCCAATACGCTGACCGACGACGCCGTGCATGTGAACGTGACCGTTTTCAACCGTCGCGTGTTGCTCACCGGCGAAGTGCCGAACGACGCGACCAAGCAAGCCGCCGTGAACATCGTCAAGCAGATCAGCAACGTGCGCGGCATCGTCGACGAACTGGCCATCGGTCCGAAGAGTTCGTTCGGTTCGCGCTCGAACGACGCGTGGATCACCAGCAAGGTCAAGGCCAACCTGATCAACACGAAGGAAATCTCGGCCAACGTCTTCAAGGTCGTGACGGAGCGTGGCGACGTCTATCTGATGGGTCTGGTGTCGCAGGAAGAAGGCACCATCGGCGCGAACGTGGCGAGCCGCATCGACGGCGTGCAGAAGGTCGTCAAGCTGTATGAATACGTGAAGCCGGAAGAAGCGCAGCGCCTGTCGACCGAGGCCGAGAAGAACCCGGCGCCGGTGCAGGAGGACCCTAATGCGGCGACGGTCACGACTACGCCGATCGGCAACGACACGGTGACGTCCAAGCCGCTCTCGTCGCCCGCGCCGATCAGCGAAGGACCGGTTAAGCCGGGGCCGTCGAACAAGACCGGCAACTGATCGACGCAGCGCTGCGGAGCTTCTCCTTGCGCATGCTCACCGGGAATTACCCGGACACACGCCGCCGTCATCGTCCCTTTCGCCGCAAGGCGAGCCAGACGATGGCGGCGGCGTTCGTTTTGACGGCGAGCCTTGGGTTTGCCGTAACGGATGTGGCTTCGGCTTCCGAGGTGTCGCCCGCTTCGGGCGTACACGCGGCGTCATCGGCGTACCTCGCGCCTTCTGCGCCGCCGTCTTCGCGCACCGAACCGGACTGGCAGGCGCGCGATTGGGCGATGGCTTGTATGAGTTGCCACAACGCGTCGGCCCCGGTCAGTGCGGGAAAGGCGACGCTGTCCGTGCTGGACGGACGTCCGGCGGCAGCGCTGATGGACGCTCTCCGATCCATGCGTGACGCAAAGCGTCCCGCGACACTGATGCCGCAACTGCTCAAGGGCTATCGCGAGGACGAATTGCAGCGCATCGCCGCGTACTTCGCCGCGCAGCCCAAACCCTCTGCTTCGTCCCGATAGGCCGCCCGCGCATGCACCGCCGCCAATTCCTTCTCGGCCTGAGTTCGACGGCCGTGCTCGCCGGAACGGTCGGCATGTCCAGCCCTCGCGCCGCACTCGCCGCGCCACTCTGGCCGACGCCTGTCAAAGGCCGTGCCCGCGTGGTTGTCGTCGGCGGCGGGTTCGGCGGGGCGACTGCGGCCAAGGCGCTGCGCGTGCTCTCTGGCAACACGATCGACGTCACGCTCGTGGAACCGAATCCCGCCTTCGTTTCGTCTCCGTTATCGAATCTCGTCGTCGGCGGCAACCTGCGCGTGAGCGACCTTACGGTGTCGTACGACCGGCTCGTGTCGCAGCATGGCGTGGCCTGGAGACGCACACGTGCCACGGCTATCGACGCGGCACGCAAGCAGGTCAGGCTGGCAGACGGCGCAAGCCTCGCCTACGACAAACTGATCGTCGCGCCCGGCGTCTCGCTTCGTCGCGACGCCATCGCTGGTCTGAACGATGCCGCAATGCGCGAGGCGCTGCCCGTCGGCTGGACGGACGCGCGCGAGAGCGCCACGCTGCACGCGCGGCTCAAGGCGATGCCCGACGGTGGTGTGTTCGCGATCACGATTCCCGAAGCGCCGTTCCGCTGCCCGCCTGCGCCCTACGAACGCGCGTGTCAGGCGGCGGCATGGCTGCGACAACACAATCCGCGCGCCAAAGTGCTGATCTTCGACGCCAATGACGAGGTGCTGGCCGAAGCGGAGCAGTTCCACGACGTCTGGCGAACGCAATTCGCAGGCATGCTCGAGTACCACCCGCAGTTCAACTGCACAGAGGTCGTGGCCGACGGCGCGACGCCGCTGGCCCGCTTCGAACTGGGCGAGGAAGTCCGCGCCGACGTGCTGAACGTCATTCCGCCGATGCGCGCGGGCGACATCGCCGTGCAAAGCGGACTGGCGACGGCCAACGGCCGCTGGTGCGACGTCGACTTCCTGACCTTTGCCTCCGCTGCGCAGCCCGACATCCATATCCTCGGCGACGCTATCCAGATCGCGCCCCAGATGCCCAAATCGGGTCACATGGCCAATCAGCACGGCAAGGTCTGCGCGGCCGCCATCGTCGCGACGCTGTCCGGCCGTCCGGTCAATCCCGAGCCGCTTTACAGCAACACTTGCTATACGTTCGTTTCGTCCACCGAAGCGATGCACGTCGCGAGCGTGCATCGCTATGACGCAGCGCAGCACACCATGATGCCGGTGCAAGGCACGGGCGGCGCGTCGCCACGGGCCACGCGAGAAGAATTCGCGCTGGGACTCGCATGGGCGCAGGGTATCTGGGCCGACATGCTGGCCTGATGCGGTGTTCGGGCGGATTTCGGTGACGTTCGACGCCGTCGAATCGCGTTTGGAGGATAGTCTCTAAGCGGCGCAACCTACGTCCTTGCGACGCGCCCGACGCACGTGTTGTCGGCGCGCTGCAATCCCCCGGTTTCCCCCGTTGACGGGGCCTCACCCCTCGCGGTTACACTGGCTCCACGAAAAAATAAGCATTGGGGGGCATTGGGATGGCGTATCGCCAGGGAGAGTCCCGTCTTGCGTCACGCGTCGCGCGTGGGGACTCGGTCAAGTCTGTTAGCAATCGTCATGTCGTACATCTCTATTCTGTACATCGCCATTCCGTACGCCGAAGTACCGTACGCATTGCCGAGATCGTCGCCATATCGCTTTGCTCCCTGAGTCTGCTCGGCACCCAATATGCCTGGGCCGACGCCAGTCCGGTGCGCGGCGATCCGATGCAGAGTCTGCCGAAGATCGAAGCGCCCAAGGCCGCACCTGCCACCATCCACATTCAGCCGCCGACGCAGGAAGACGCGCTCAAGTCGTTGCTCGCGCGCAAGATCACCCCGCAGCGTTTCGGTATCGAAGGCGTGAAGTCGCTGCCGTTCGAACAGATCGCGGCGCTGTTCTCGCCGATGGCTGGCAGGGAAGTCACCATCGGCGATCTGGTCGAGAAGGCCAATCAGGTCACGAAGATGTATCAGGACGCCGGCTACCTGCTGTCGTTCGCCTTCGTCCCTGCGCAGGATTTCAACGATGGCTTCGTGCGCGTGACCATCGTCGAAGGGTATATCTCCAGCACGAAGATCAGCGGCAAGCCCGGGCCGTCGGAGCAGCGGCTGCGCGACATTGCAGCGCACATCGAGGCGGAGCGCCCGCTCAAGCGCGCAACGTTCGAGCGCTATCTGAATCTGCTCACGCTCGTGCCCGGCATGAAGATCAAGGCCGACGTGCAGCCGCCCACGCAGACCGATGGCGCGACCGAACTGTCGCTGGACGTTCAGCGTCAGCCCGTCGCGCTGGGCACATCGCTCTCGTACAACAACCCGGGCATTCGCGGTGTTTTCACCGTCACCAGCAACGCGCTCACGCCGCTGGGCGAACAGATCCAGTTGACGGCCATCGCCCCGAAGGGACACAACGACGAAGAGTTCTACGCGGCATCGTACGTGCAACCGCTGGGCTCGAACGGGCTTCAGGCGCGGGTCGACGCATCGCACTATCGCGGCCAGCCGGACGATCAGGCGCTCGCGGGCCTTACGCGTCATCTCGACACCAAGCGCGTCGCGGTGAGTCTGTCGTACCCGATCCTGCTCAACAACCAGCGCAGCCTGACGGTCAGCGGCGGCATGTATGGTGTGAACTCACGCGACCGCTACGAAGTGCCGAACTCGCCGAACAACATCAACTCACAGACGAACGTCCGCGCCGGGCAAGTGCAACTGGCGTACAACGAGGTGACCGAGAAGCAAACGCGCAGCGCCACGCTGGGCGTGTTCAAGGGCTTTAACGGGATGGGGGCGAGCCAGTCGTACACGACGCAGCCCGCCGGCATCCAGCAGATTCTCGGGCCGTACGATCTCGCCTTCTGGCGCTTCAACCTCGACGCCAAGCAAGGGGTGGTGTTGCCGTGGGACTTCGGCGTGGTCGTCTCGGCGGGCGCGCAGTACAGCAGCAACACGCTGCCGACGTCCGAGCAGGCCACGTTCGGCGGACAGCGTTACGGTCTGGGCTATCCGGCGGGTGAAATTGCGGCCGACAAGGGCTGGGGGGCGTCCATCGAGCTGAACCGCATGTTCCGCACCGATTTCAGATATCTGAAGACAATTCAGCCGTATCTGCTGCTCGACACCGCCCGCGTCTATCTGAACGCCGGTCAGCTGTTCCACAACCAACTGGCGTCCGTGGGCCTCGGTGTGCGCATCTCCGACAGCAAGTACTACACGCTCGACCTGTCGGTCGCCAAGCCGATGGCGGACGCGCCGACCAACTCGCCGAACCGTCCGCTGCGCTTCAACGCGAACTGGTCGTATCAGTTCGAATAAGCGGTGGACCGTCAGGTCCGGTAGCATGCTGCGGGGCGACGCTCGTGCAATAGCTGCATGAGCGTCGCCCCGGTGGTTTGTGTCGTCCCTCATCCATTTTCTTATCAGGTTTTTCCCTGATGTCGACGCTCTCTCTGTCTTCGTGTGTTCCGACGCGTCTCCCGACGCCGCTGGCGACGTGCGTCTCGCAGTCGATTGCAGCGTCGCGCGCTATATCCAGTGGTATACACGGAAACTTCGTATTTTCGGGGGCGCTCGATCATCGCGCAGTCGATAGATCGGTGTCCGATATGTTGCAGTGCAGCTTGCTTCCTTCGCCCGTTATTTTGATTATCCGTATATGCGTATGTAGGCATATACGAAATTCTGTGTGCCTTCGCACGAACTTGAAGACTGACCGTCATGGAAGAACTCGATCGCGTATTCGAAAAGGTGTCGCACTACTTCAGCCTGTTGTCGGAGCCGACGCGGCTGAAGATCCTGCACGCGCTGTGCGGGGGCGAGCGCTCGGTGAACGAGGTGGTGACGGAAGTGGGTTCGTCGCAGACCAACGTGTCCCGGCATCTCGGCGCAATGTATCAGGCGGGGGTGCTCTCGCGGCGTCGCGACGGGAACCAGGTGTACTACACGATTGCGGATACCGGGGTGGTCGAGATCTGTCGCGCCGTGTGCGTGCAGGTGGCTGGCCGAATCGAGGAGGAAGCGCTGCCAGAGCGTGCCGTCGATGGCTTCATGCCACGCGCAAACTAATACATAAGCCGTAATCCGCCACTGTCCTCGCGACGCTGGCGGACGCCACAAAACGCGAGGAGACAGGGGTGAGCAAGACAAGCGATGGTGCATCGCGAGCCGGCCGTTTGCGCCGGGCTCCGGAGAATTTCATCGACGGCACGTTCGCTGCCGACGTCACGCGCGACGGGTTGAATCCCTCGCGACGTGGCTTTTTGCAACGCAGTTTCCTCGCCGCAGGCGCGGCACTCGCGGGCGGTGCGGCGTTTGCCGCCGACGCGCCCAAAGGCGTGCCGGGTGCCGGTGACCCGATGATTCTCGAACCACGCCCGTGGGCCACGACACTCGGCCAGGCGGTCGCGGCACGTCCCTATGGCATGCCGTCGAAGTTCGAGGCGAACCTGCAACGGCGTCAGTCGCCGGGGCTTACGCAGACGGCACAGGCCTCTGTCGCCTTCACGCCGCTTCAGGGCCTGTTCGGCATCATCACGCCCAGTGGCCTGCACTTCGAGCGTCATCATCAGGGCTGGCAGGAGATCGATCCTACGCAGCACCGGCTGATGGTGCACGGCCTCGTGCGTGAGGCGAAGGTGTACACGATGGACGACATCATGCGTCTGCCGTCCGTCTCGCGCATGCACTTCATTGAATGCGGTGCGAACACCGGCATGGAGTGGGGCAACGCCGCCGTGCCGACCGTTCAGTACACGCACGGCATGCTGTCGTGCTGCGAGTTCACCGGTGTGCCGCTGTCCGTGTTGCTCGACGACGTGGGCGCAGACACGAAGAAGGGCCAGTTCGTGCTCGCAGAAGGGGGCGACGGCTCCGGCATGACGCGCACCATCTCCATGGAGGCGGCGCTCTCGGACGTGCTCGTCGCCTGGGGCATGAACGGTGAAATGCTGCGTCCGGAGAACGGCTATCCGCTGCGTCTGGTGGTGCCAGGCGTGCAGGGCGTGTCGTGGGTGAAATGGCTGCGTCGCATCAAAGTCGGCGATGCGCCGTGGAATACCAAGGATGAAACGAGTCACTACGTCGATCTGATGCCGGACGGCCAGCACCGTCAGTACACGTCGATTCAGGAGTGCAAATCCGTCATCACTTCGCCCTCGGGCGGACAGGCCCTGCTCGACCGGGGCTACTTCAACGTGACGGGCCTTGCCTGGTCGGGCAGAGGGCGAATCAAACGCGTGGACGTCTCCACTGACGGCGGCAAGTCGTGGCGCGCCGCGCGGCTCGAATCGCCTGTGCTCCCGAAATGCCTCACACGTTTTAACTTCGACTGGCAGTGGGACGGCTCGCCCGCTTTGCTGCAAAGCCGTGCCGTCGACGAGACCGGCTTTGTGCAGCCGCGCTACCGACAACTGCGCGAAGTGCGCGGCACGAAGTCGATCTATCACAACAACGCGATCCAGACGTGGCAAGTGGCAGCGAACGGGGAGGTGACCAATGTTCACGTCGACTGAGCGTATGCCCACGCGCGTATCCATGAGAACGCTGCGCCGTCGCGCGCAATCCACTGCGATTGCCGCGCTCTGGGCCGGTGCGCTGGCCGTCGCGGGATTGACCGTCGTGACGTGGTTTGCAACGCCTGCACACGCAGCGAAGGCAACGCAGGCGTCGCAGGCTGGATCCGTATCGTCTGCTACGCCTGCATCCCCCACTAAAGCCCCGGGCGGTATCGGCCGTGACGCCACACCCGCCGAACTCGGCGCGTGGGACATCGACGTGCGTCCCGATTTCAAGGGTCTACCCAAGGGGCAAGGATCGGTGGCCGACGGGCAGAAGTTGTTCGACGCGCGCTGCGCGTCGTGTCACGGCACGTTCGGCGAGAGCAACGAGGTCTTCAATCCACTGGTGGGCGGCACGACGGCTGACGACATCAAGACGGGCCATGTCGCCTCGCTGCGCGCGAACAATCAGCCGGTACGCACTACGCTCATGAAGGTCGACACGGTCTCCACGATGTGGGACTACATCCGTCGCGCCATGCCGTGGAACGCGCCGCGCTCGCTCACGCCCGACGAGGTGTATGCGGTGACGGCCTACATCCTGAACCTCGGCGAGATCGTGCCGGCGGACTTCGTACTGTCGGACAAGAACATCGGCGACGTGCAGAAACTGATGCCCAATCGCAACGGCATGACGCGCGCGCACGGCATGTGGCGCGTGGGCGACAAACCGGATACCCATAACAAGGCGTGTATGCAGGATTGCCCTGAGGCTGGTATCGTGACGTCCGCACTCCCTGCGTACGCCCGCGACGCACATGGAGATCTGGCCGCGCAAAACCGGGTCATCGGCCCGGTGCGTGGTGTCGATACGAAGCTGCCGCCGCTGTCGGGTACCGCCGCGCAAAATGCGTCGGTGCGCAGGACTGCGGCTCTCGCCACGCTCGGTATGGCGAGTCCGGACGCGCCGGCCCAAACCGCCGCTGCGACGTCACCGGCAGCAACGCTTGCGGATAAGAACGGTTGTCTGGCCTGTCACGGCGTTACCGACAAGAAGATCGGGCCCGCCTTCTCGGAGGTCGCCGCCAAGTACCATGGGCAGTCGAATACGACTGAAGTACTGGTGGCGAAGATACGTGCCGGAGGTGCCGGTAATTGGGGCAGCATGCCTATGCCGCCGCAATCACAGGTTGCAGAAGCCGATATCCGTACGATGGTCGACTGGATTCTTCGTGGTGCACATTGAGCGGGCAGGGTGTCCGACGGATGCGCCGACTCTCCAGGCCGCCGCAGGACCCCGTCCCCAACACAAACCGAAGGAGTAAGAATGAAGAAGATGCTCATCGCTGCGGCCATGCTCGCCGGTACTACGCTGGCTCATGCAGGTGTCGATGTCGCCGCCGCGACCAAGCTCGCGCAAGCCAACGCCTGTATGGGTTGCCACGCGGTCGACAAAAAGCTCGTGGGCCCGTCGTATCAGGACGTCGCTGCCAAGTACAAGGGCGACAAGGATGCCGTGGCCAAGCTGGTCAAGAAGGTGAAGGGCGGTGGTTCGGGTGTCTGGGGTCCGATCCCGATGCCGGCACACCCGAGCATGTCGGATGCTGACGCCAAGATCCTGGTGGATTGGGTTCTGGCTGGCGCCCCGGCGAAGTAAGCAGGGGCAGGGGGCTCGCCGGGACATCGGACGAGCGAACGGCGGCCGGCGTCACGCATGAAGTGTTCAGACGTGCGCCGGCGGCCTTCAAAGAGGAAACACACAGAGATGAACCAACAGCGACGCGACATGCTGCGGTTTTCCGCGGTAATGGGACTGGCGGTGGCCGCCGGGCTGATCAAGCCCGAAGAGGCCCGCGCGGCACAGGTGGAATGGAACAAGGCGGCGTTTGCCACCAAGAGCGTGGCCGATACGGTCAAGGCGCTCGGCGGCACGAGCGCAAGCCCCAGCGACCTGGTCGTGCTGACGGCTCCCGACATCGCCGAAAACGGCGCGGTCGTGCCGGTGGCAGTCACGAGCAAGGCCCCGAATACGCAATCGATCGCCATCCTGATCGAGAAGAATCCGAACACGCTCGCCGCGTCGTTCGATATTCCCGACGGCACCGAGCCGTCGGTCACTACGCGCGTGAAGATGGGCCAGACGTCGAAGGTCTACGCGCTGGTCAAGGCAGACAACAAGTACCTCGTGGCCGAGAAGGAAATCAAGGTCACGCTGGGTGGCTGCGGCGGTTGAGCGACGCATCGTATAAGGCTAGAGGAGCACAACATGGGTAATCCGATGCGCATTCGCGCAACCGAGGCCGGCGGTGTCGTCGAAGTGAAGGCGCTGATGAGCCACATCATGGAAACCGGCCAGCGCAAGGACGCTTCCGGTAACATCGTCCCCGCACACTTCATCCAGACGGTCACGGTCACCTGCAACGGCAAGACGGTGCTGACGGCCCAATGGGGTCCGGCCGTGTCGAAGGATCCGTTCATGTCGTTCAAGTTCAAGGGCGGCAAGAAGGGCGACAAGGTCGCGGTGACGTGGACCGACAACAAGGGCGACTCGCGTACCGACGAGGCGACCGTCGCCTGAGCGGCGATGCCGGGAAGCTGTGCGGTGGCGCTCGCGGGAAGGCGATTCGTGTCTGCCCGTGGTGCGCCGGACAACCCACAAAAAGAGGAGAGTCAGATGCTAGAGGCGCAACATAGCGCACGGGTGAGCACCCCACGCGACATCACGTCGGCGGCGTGGCTGCGCCGTACCGTGCTGGGTGGCCTGCTCGCGATCGCGGGCGTTGGCGCGCCCATCGCCACGGTGCACGCTGCCGACAACTCGACGGCCGATGCCATCGCGCAATATCGCGAAATGCTCGCCGACGGCAACCCGGCGGAACTCATCGAAATGCGCGGCGAGGAACTCTGGAAGACGCCGCGTGGCCCGAACAACGTGTCGCTCGCGCAGTGCGACCTCGGGCTCGGCGCCGGTGTCGTGAAGGACGCCTATGCGCAACTGCCGCGCTACTTTCCGGATACGAAGCGTGTACTCGACGGCGAGTCGCGCATCGTCGAATGCATGGTGAATCTGCAAGGCTTCAAGCGCGCGGACGTCATCAAGCAACCGTTCTCCAAGGAAGGCCAGGACCCGACCGATCTCGAAGCGCTCACCGCTTACGTGGCAGGTCAGTCGCGCGGTGCACTCATTCGCGTGCCGCAGTCGCACAAGGAAGAGAAGGAGGCCTACGCGCGTGGTCAGAAGATTTTCTATTACCGTGCCGGGCCGTACGACTTCTCGTGCGCGTCGTGCCACGGGGCGGACGACAAGCGTATCCGCTTGCAGGATCTGCCGAACCTGACCAAACCGGCGGCCGCACGTCAGGCCTTCGCGACGTGGCCGGGCTACCGTGTCTCGCAAGGCGCGCTGCGCACGATTCAGTGGCGCATGTACGACTGCTTCCGACAGCAGCGCATGCCCGAGCTGAACTACGGTTCGCAGGCGTCGATCGATCTGATTACTTTCCTCGGTGTGATGGCCAACGGCGGCAAGATGGACGCCCCCGGCCTGAAGCGCTGACCGATTGCGAGGCACACCCATGAAATCATTCGCATTGCGCGCGACGTGTGTCGCGCTGGCAGCGGCCGGGGCTCTCGTCGTCGGCGCGGCCTTCGCTCAGGATGACGGCGTGAAGCGCGTCACCGGCACCACCGACGCGGTCGTCGTGCAGGAACTGCGCGACTCGTTCCGTGGCTCGGGTATCGCACAGCTCGATCGCATCGATCAGAGCGAATTGCAGAAGCTTTGCACGCAGTACGCGACCAAGCCGATGCCGGCGAAGATCGCCGAGCGTCTGCAAAAGGCCGAACTGGCGAACGTCAAGGCACCGGCGGACGGCAAGTACCTCGGCGACTGGAAGGAAGGCGAGAAGGTCGCCCAGAACGGACGCGGCATGCAGTTCACCGACAAGGCCGACACCGTCAACGGCGGCAACTGCTACGCCTGCCATCAACTGACCAAGAGCGAGATCTCGTTCGGCAACATCGGTCCGTCGCTCTATAACTACGGCAAGCTGCGCGGCGATTCGCCCGAAGTGGTCAAGTACACGTGGGCGAAGGTCTACGACTCGCACAGCTACATGGCCTGCTCTAACATGCCGCGCTTCGGGGCGGCAGGCATCCTGACGGAAAAGCAGTTGAAGGATGTCATGGCATTGCTGCTCGACCCGGCCTCGCCGGTCAATCAATAAGGCGATTGTCCTTTGCCGTTCGGGCGGAGGGGCAACCTCCGCCGACGGCTCTCGGAGTGCCGCATGACTTCCCAATCTGACGCTTTCGCCTGGTCTGAACGGCCTGGCCGTGCGCGCGCACGCGCGGCACGCGCCGTTAATGGACTGGCCATCGTGTTGAGCGTGGTGGCGACGCTCGCGAGTGCGCCTGCGCAAGCGGTCGAAGTGGGCGACACGGTGACGTTGCCGTCGCTCACGTTGCTCGACGGCAAGACGCTGCCCGCCAGCGCGTTCAAGGACCGCACGGTCATCGTCGAATACTGGGCGTCGTGGTGCCCGTTCTGTGCGCAGCAGAATCCGCACGTGCAGAAGCTTTATGAAGCGACGCGGGGCAAGCCGATCCAGATCGTCACGCTGTCCATCGACAAGAAGCCCGCGGATGCCGTCGACTACATCAAGGCGCACGGCTACACGTTCCCCGCCGGGATGGAGACGCAAGCCTGGCAGGCGGCGCTGGGCAAGCGTCGCGAGCTGCCGGAGTTGTACGTGATCGGACGCAACGGCAAGGTCTTGCGCAAGGAAGTCGGCGAGATGTTCGGCGAGGACGTGGCGGCGCTCGCGGACTACGCAGGCAAGTGAACTGGCCTGACGAACGAATCGACGCAAAATCCAACGCGCACGAATGCACGAATAACAGCGGCGACGCATTGTGAGATGCGCTGCGCCCCGCAGATGCAACGGAGACGAGATGAATCGACGCGAGTTCATGGAAGTACTGGCAGTGGCGGCCGCAGGCGGGATGGCGCTGTCGCATCACGAGACGGCAGCGGCCAAGGCAGCCGCAGCGTTCTACGATCTGCCGAAGTTCGGCAATGTGCACCTGCTGCACTTCACCGATTGCCACGCGCAGTTGCTGCCGATCTACTTCCGTGAGCCGAGCGTCAATCTGGGCATTGGCGAGCAGGCCAACAAGGCACCGCATCTCGTGGGCGACGCCTTCCTGAAGGCCTACGGATTACGTTCCGGCACGCAGGATGCCTACGCCTTCACCTATCTCGATTTTGCTGCCGCTGCGCGCACGTACGGCAAGGTCGGTGGCTTCGCGCATCTGGCGACGCTGGTCAAGCGCATGAAGGCGTCGCGCCCGGGCGCGCTGCTGCTCGACGGCGGCGACACGTGGCAAGGCTCCGGTACCGCCATGTGGACGAAGGGGCAGGACATGGTCGACGCCACGCTGGCCCTCGGCGTCGACGTCATGACGGCACACTGGGAATTCACCTACGGCGCGGAGCGCGTGAAGTCCGTCGTCGAAGAGCAACTCAAGGGCAAGATCGACTTCGTCGCACAGAACGTGCAGACGAACGACTTCGGTGATCCGGTGTTCGCGCCGTACGCCATCAAGACGATGAACGGCGTGCCGGTGGCCATCATCGGTCAGGCGTTCCCGTACACCCCGATCGCGAATCCGCGCTACTTCGTACCGGACTGGACGTTCGGTATTCAGGAGGAGCGTTTGCAGTCGATGGTCGATGAAGTGCGCGGCAAGGGCGCGCAGGTGGTCGTGGTGCTCTCGCACAACGGCATGGACGTCGACCTGAAGCTCGCGTCGCGCGTGCGCGGCATCGACGCGATTCTCGGTGGCCACACGCATGACGGCGTACCCAAGCCGGTCGTGGTGGAAAACGCGGGCGGCAAGACGCTTGTCACCAATGCGGGTTCGAACGGCAAGTTCCTTGCGGTGCTGGACTTCGACGTGAAGGGCGGCAAGCCGGTGGATTTCCGCTACAAGCTCCTGCCGGTGTTCGCGAACCTGCTGCCAGCGGATGCGCAGATGCAGGCGCTCATCGAGCGCGTGCGCGCACCGTTTGCGGCGAAGCTGGCCGAGCCGCTGGCGATCACCGAAGGCACACTGTACCGCCGGGGCAACTTTAACGGCACCTTCGACCAGTTGCTGCTCGACGCCGTGATGGCCGAGAAGGACGCCGAGATCGGGTTTTCGCCGGGCTTTCGCTGGGGGACGTCGCTGTTGCCGGGCCAGGCGATCACGATGGAGCAACTGCTCGACCAGACGGCGATCACTTATCCGTACACGACCCTCACCCCCATGACCGGCGAGACGATCAAGACGGTGCTCGAAGACGTGGCGGACAACCTGTTCAACCCGGACCCGTATTACCAGCAGGGTGGCGATATGGTGCGTGTGGGCGGCATGGACTACACCATCGATCCGATGGCGCCGATGGGGCAGCGGATTTCTGAAATGCGACTGAACGGCAAGCTGATCGAGGCGGACAAGACCTACAAGGTGGCCGGTTGGGCGCCGGTGGCGGAAGGCGCGCAGGGTGAGCCGGTCTGGGACGTCGTGGCCCGCCATCTCAAAGCGCAGAAGACGATTGTTGCGAAAACTCCGAAAGTCCCTGTCATCAAGGGGATGAAGGGCAATCTGGGGGCCGCTTAAAGGGTCCGCAAAACACGGGGATTGCGCGTCTGACGTGCAATCCCGAGCAAATTTGTCGGCTGCTCGCCGCGCCCGGAAAAATCGCTATAATCGGAGCTTCGTGTGGGGCGGTAGCTCAGCTGGGAGAGCGTCGCGTTCGCAATGCGAAGGTCGGGAGTTCGATCCTCCTCCGCTCCACCAAAGATTGTGCGCCAAGCCGGTTAGCGGCCGACGATAAAAATAGCCTCGTACAGGCAACGGTACGAGGCTATTTTTATGGAGTGATGTACAGGGTTAAGTGGTTCGATCGGGCATCTGTTGCCCGTCGGTGGCGCTGTGGCGGCTGGCTGCGCAGTAGGCGCAAAGCATGGCAAGAATGCCAGAGTAGGTTGACGTGGTCGATTTCAGATTAAAGGTCTCGACCGTTAAGCCAAACATCCAGAAGGCAAGTACGAAAGCCAGGCCCAGTAATGCGGCCCGCTGAACTGTGCTGTCGCTTGAGCGCAAGCTACACGCGAAGATGGCCGCTGGACCGCAGTAGACGAGCATTAGGGCCAACCAACCAATCAGTCCGTAGTCGACCGCGTACGCGATCATTTGATTATGCATCTCGCCCTCGCCGGCTTGGGCCGCGAGCGGCGTTAGCGCACCGCTGGCCTGAAGCTCCGGCATATTGCGTTTGTAGCCACCACCACCGAGGCCGGTAAAGGGGTTGTCACGCACGAACGACAGGCCTGCCTCCCAGAGCTGGAGTCGAACGCCAACGGATGTGTCCCGTTGCCCTTCCCGATAGTGCTGAATGTCAGTCTTGACGTCGTCGATGCGATCCCGAATGAATGGTGATGCCGCGTACGGCAGCACACAGGCTGCGGCGACCCCCAGCGCGACTAGCATTTTGAAGCGCCAAGTGCGATTCCGATACTGATATACCAACACGAGTATCGCTAGGAGCGGTAACGCCACCCATCCGCCACGCGAGCCGGTTAGCAGCGATGCGAGTAGGCCTGCGATCAGGCCTGAGATCTTTACCGCGGCCAACAGCCAGTGATCTCGTCGGCCCCAACACACGGACAGTGCCGAGAGCACGCCGAAGATCAGGGCGATGTCGCCGTAATGGATGGGGTTGAGGAAGTAGCTACCGAAACGATCTGCACCCCACTCACGGTGATTGGGGACCATGATCAGAATGGATGCGATTGCACCAGCCATAAACGCGAGATGCAGACTGCGCATCGGGCGGGCGTGCCGTCGCATCAGCAGGTAAAGCGGAATGGCGAGCAGGAATCGCGACGGTGAATCGATCGTGTTCCACACGATTTCGCCATGCGAAAGCTCGGTCGCGACGACCAATACCACCGGTGCAGCCATTGAAGCCAGGAAAGTCCAGTCGGCCCGGGTCAATACCTGGCGTGGCCTGGGGACAAAAAACAGGCCGATAAGCGCCAACACACTACCGCCAATCAGTAACGCACTGGCGCCACCCCGTACCAGCATTGAAAGCGCAGGAAAGGTGATTATGTACAGGTAAATCAATACATCGGTGATACCTTCGCCGGGCGGAGGGGGGGCGTTACGGATCCGGATGCGTTCATCAATTTGTGGTGACGGGGCTGGAAATCGGCGACATGTAAGGTTCTCGTAAGTAGCCACATGACTCAGCCGCGGCACTTCGCCTTCGGCGTGTTCGCGTCGCGCGGGTCGCCATTGTACCTCTTGGATGTGCAGGTTCTCCCGGCGAAAATCTGTGGGACAGCGTACATCCAATCTGCGTGTTCCGATAGCGGCTCGCCTGACAAGGCGGCGCAGGATGTCCGGAGCCGATGCATGACGTGCCGTCTTGCGGCACGTCATGCTCACGTCACGATGGCTTTGATCGTCCGCAGAATGATTCGCACGTCAAGCCAGACCGAGTGGCGCTGCGCGTATTCCACACAATAGCGCAGCTTCGCTGGCAGCACTTCCTCGATATATGTCCGCTCAGGATCGTCGCTTTGACCCAGAAGTGTACTTTCGTCGCGATACTCGATCGACGCCAGATCAGTAATGCCGGGTTTGACCGAGAGCACGATGTCGCGAACGTCGGACGGGTAGACGGCGACGTACTTGGGAACTTCAGGGCGTGGTCCGACAAGACTCATTGCCCCAGTGAATACGTCGATCAACTGTGCCAATTCATCGAGCTTGTATTTGCGCAAAACGTACCCTACACGGGTGATCCGTCGATCCGCGCCGACGGTAATCTGACGCGCCATGCCGGTCATATCGACCGTCATTGTCCGGAATTTGTGGATACGAAACGGTACGCCTTGCAGCCCGATTCGTTCCTGACGGAAGAACACAGGGCCTGGCGAGTCGAGCTTGACGGCCAACGCAATACCCAGCAACACGGGCGACAGCACCAGCAGGCCGGCACTGCTGCCCGCCAGATCCAGTAAGCGTTTAGCGCTGCTCATTCGGCAAGCGCCTGGCGAATCGCGCCAAGCACGCGGTCGACATCCACATCCGTCATTGCTGTGTACAGTGGCAATGACAAGGTGCGCTCGTAGACGCGCTGGCTCACCGGAAAGTCCTCGGGATTGAGGTGATACCGGTCACGCCAGTAAGGTTGCAGGTGCAACGGAATGTAGTGCACGCTGCAACCGATGCCTTGTTCGAACAGTCGCTCGATAAACGTGTCGCGCGCGACCCTCGCGTTATCGCCAAGCTGGATTACGTACAGGTGCCAGGAGTGGATGTCGCCCGGCGCGGCATGCGGCGGGCAAATGATCGGCAGATCCTTCAGGCCGGTGTCGTAGTGGTTGGCGATGGCCTGACGGCGTTCATGAAAGCGATTGGCCTTGCGCAATTGGTGAATGCCGATCGCCGATGCGATATCGGTGAGGTTGTACTTGAAGCCAGGCGCGACGATTTCGTAATACCAGCTCGGCGTCTTGGCCGTGAAGCGATCAAAGGCATCCCGGCTGATGCCGTGCAAGCGCATGATGCGCGCGCGCTTCGCAATTTCCGGATTCTGCGTGACTAGCATGCCTCCCTCGCCGGTAGTGATCGTCTTATTGGCATAGAAGCTGAAGATGGTCACGTCGGCGCCTTGCTTGCCGACCATCACGCCGGCGCTGGTAGCGGGCAAGGCATGGGCCGCGTCGTCGACAACCTTCAGCCCTTTGCGGCGGGCAAGATCGAGAATGGCGGGCATATCGGCAGCGCGACCGGCAAAGTGCACCGGCATGATGACCTTCGTGCGCGGAGTTATGGCGCGCTCAATCGCCGCCACATCGATGCACAGGGTGGTCGGGTCAATGTCCACAAACACGGGGTCGGCACCCAGGTAGCGTACGACTTCGGCCGTAGCGGTAAATGTATGCGTAGTCGTAATGACTTCGTCGCCAGGGCCGACACCCACAGCCTCCAGGGCGAGATGCAGGCCCGCCGTGGCCGAATTGACCGAGATGGCTTCGACGTCACCGCCTAGGTAGGCAGCGAAGTCGGCTTCAAATTGACGCGTCTTCGGGCCTGTGGTCACCCAGCCGGAGCGCAGTGCCTCAACCACTTCCGCAATCTCTTCTTCACCGATTTCGGGCTTGGCAAAGGGCAGGAACGATTCATTCATGATGTCTGGCTCTCGATGTTGTCTTGTTGTTGCAGCCGGCGTAGTTCCGCCAGTCGCTCAGGGTCGAAATAGGTCTCGTCGATGCCGGGTTCGTTGATGTAGGGCGTGTCGTGCTTGCGAGTGTCGCCGACGCGGCGCGCCGGGTTGCCGGCGATGACGGAGTGATCGGGGAACTCACCGCGTACGACGCTGCCCACGGCCACGACGCAGCCTTTGCCCAGGACCGCTCCGGGCAGCAGAATGGAACCGGTGCCGATAAAGCAGTAATCGCCGACCTTCACCGGCGCGCGCTCAAGTCCGAGGCGTTGCTCGGTGGGTACGTCAATATAACGCTTGCCGAGGAGGCGGATCGAGGCGTGACTGCTGTGCGAAAAAATCGCACTCAGGAATCCGAACTGGACACCTTCGCCAAGCGTGACTCCACCGCTTGCGTCAATGATCGAATAATGGCCGATCCAGCAATGATCTCCGACCCGAAATTGGTTAGCATCTAGCACCTTTACGCTCGAGCTGATGCGCGTGTAGCGCAGAAATCGCTTGTCAGGGCGGCAGTAGTATCCGTACACCATGAAGGGGCGGGTAAAGATGCCGACGACATTCATCACCAACGAGATGATGTAGCCAACCGGCGAAAGATAGAGCTGTCTCAACATGTCGGGTTCTCGACGAGGGAGGTCAAAAATTGTACATATCGATCGTGCTGGGCGCGTTGATCGAAAGCCATGGCAGCTTCGCTGGCGTTACGCCGATATTCTGCCAGCAGTTCCGGAAACTCGGTCAGCGCAACCAGCGCGTCGGCAAGCGAGCGGGCATCTCCCGCCCCGTACTGCAGACCCAAGCGGCGTTCGGTGACCTGTGTGCCGATTTCGCGCCCTAATGAGTTGACCACGGCGAGGCCACCGGCCAGGTAATCGTAGAACTTCACTGGCATCGACACCGTAGATCCTTCGAGGTATGTGCTCAGTCCGATGTCGCACTGCGTGTACAAGGCGTTCAGGCTGGCAGGTTCAAGTGTGCCGAGATATCGAGCGCGCCCTTGGCTGCGATTGCAGGCGGCCCGGAGCATTTCGCGCTGGGGGCCGTTGCCGGCAAACAGGAATCGCACCGGAAGTTGGCGCAGGCGTTCGTCTTCCATGGCGCCGATGATCGACGCGATGTCATAGTTTTCGCCCAGGGTGCCAGCGTAAATGACCCATATCTCGCCCGATACTTTCGGCGCGATGTCGAGCTGCGCGAGCACGCGAGCTGCGTCCTTGGCCGCCGTCCGCACGCTCGCTACGTCGACACCCAGGTACGACACAAGCGAAGGTTTGCCTGGGGCGGCATGCAAACCGATATTCAGGTAATCGCGGGATACGGCAACGATGCCGCGTGATGCACGCAGAGTGCGCGCGCGCCGCCAGTAGAGCGGCGCAAACACCAGTCGCTGCAACGGTCGTAGCGGCCGGGGTAGTACGAGCGTAAACAATTCCGGCCAAAGATCGAGAATGTCCGACACGATGGGTACGCCGAGTCGGCGAGCCATGGCCAGGATGAGGCCGCCAAAGAATAATGAGGGCTCGGCAAGCACGATGAGATCAGGTCGATCTTGCTGCGCACTGAGCGCTAGTGCGGCCACACCGCGTGCATACACCTGCTCGCTCTTGATGCGAGCGAGCGAGATATGCCCGGCGTAGGCCGTGGTTGGGACGATGTTGACGATTGTGCCGTCAGCGAGTTCGCGGCGCTCAAAGCGCGGTGTACGGAAGCGTTTGTCACGATGCTCGAAGTTCGAAATCCACCAGGTGACGCGGTGGCCGGCGGCGCGCAGCGCGCTCGCGAGCATGCTGCTGCGATATTCACGCCAGGCTTCATCGGGCAGAGTGCCGTAGGGATTGACGATCCACACGTTCAAGGGCTTGGCGACACGCATTTCGGCTTTCATGCAAGGCCCAGACGCGTCTCGATATCAGCGCAGATCACATGCCCGATCAAAATGTGCGCTTCCTGAATGCGTGCCGTGTCTGTTGTGACGGAGATGCAAAGCGCGTGGGTGACCATATCGAGCAGTTTGCCGCCGCTCCCGCCCAGCAGGCCGATTGTCACGATACCCATTTCGTTTGCGCATTCAACGGCCCGAACCACATTGGCAGAGTTGCCACTGGTGGAGATGGCGATCAGCACATCACCTTCACGACCGATGCCTTCCACCTGACGGGCGAACACTTCGTCATAGCCGAAGTCGTTGGCGATGCACGTGACGACGGCAGAGTCGGCACCCAGGGCGTGGGCCGCGAGCGGCCTGCGGTTGCCTTTGAGGCGGCCGACAAGTTCGCCTGCCAGATGTTGGCTGTCAGATGCAGAACCGCCATTACCGCAGAATAGAATACGCCCGCCTCTGGCGATGGCTTCAGCGCACACGCGTGCTGCCGTTTCGACATCCGAGGTAATGGCAGGAAGCGACTGGATGACCGTGAGGTGAGCCTCAACGGCTTTCGTGAAACTGGTACTCATACGGGTAGAGACTCCGTCATGGGGGGACGCTCCAACACGCTCAGGCAGCGATCCAGCACTTGAGCGACCGAGATGTCGAGCATGCAGCGGTTATGCCCTTCCGGACAGAAAGTAAAGTTGTAACAGGGAGCGCACGGCACAGCGTGGCGAATCGCCAGTGCTTGATTGTGCCAAGGCTCGATCGAGTCCGGATACTCGATGCCCGGTACGATGGACACGGTCGGACATCCCATGGCATCGCCCAGGTGCATTGATCCACCGTCATTGCCGACCAGCATATCGCAGCGTGTCAGCAGGGCAGCCGACTGAGCAATCGATGTCGCCCCCATCAAATCATAAATGCGAGTCGGATCGACGGCGCGGAGAATGGCACCGTACTCGGCGTCGGCACGCACACCGATGATCAGCAAGCGAGTTTGCGGTCGCCGTACCAGTAGTGTCTGGCAAAGTTCAGCGTACTTCTCGATCGGCCAACGCTTATGTGGCTGAATCGCACCCGGCGAGATCGCGATACATTCGGCGTCTTTCGGTATGTGCTCGGTGAACCAGCGCGTGGCCCAAGCGTACGCGTTGGGACCGGGACGCAGGTCGAATCGCAACTTGCTGTCTTCGTATTGCTGCGGCACTGGCAACTCGGACAGAAATTGCAACGGACCGTGAACGTGATGACGCAGGAGGCCTGCTGCTTTGAGCGCAGCGCGATCACCCGCGAGCGAGCCGCGGCCGCGCCACCCGGATTGCGGCACCAGACCGAGCAATGCGAACAGCAGCAGCATCTTCTTGATTCGGCCTATCCACGGTGCACACGGGTCGAGCATCAAGACCGCGCGTTCGAAGCGATAACCACGCAGCGATTTGCGGAGTGCCAAAAGATTGCCGAAACTCAGGCCCGACAGCACACGTACGTCGTCTATCAGGTGCGGCCTTGCTAGTTCCACCCAAGGCAGGCTCTTCGCGTCGCCTGCATACTGCGCCACCTTGTTGCGTTGTGTTTTGCTGGCCGACTGAGTCGTGAGCAGAACAATTTTCGCGTGCGGAAATGCCAGGCGTACCTGCTCAAGCGCAGGTGACGCCAGAATGAAGTCGCCGAGTGCGGCGGAGCGAAAGATCAGAATTGCGGGGTCTTTCATCGAATAGCGATCTAGGTCAAATGCGACAGGCGCTGCACCGCCTAAGCGGGGTTGCGTGCTGGTCTCGGCCCAGCAATCCGTAAGCGAATCCGCATGCCGACAAGGCTCAGATAGAGCAGTGCGTTGGGTAGTACAAACATGTACAGGTATTTGACGAAATAAGACGACTGTCCGCGAACTACATTGACCATCATGCAGCCAAACAGACCGAGCAACAGCAAGTTATATTCGCGGGAGTCGGACGTTGCCATACGGCGCCAGAGGCAGAGTCCGGCAATCAGCACGACGCCGTTGTATAGGAAGCCCCAGTACCCCATAAACATGAAGCCTTCTGTCAGCACGTAGAAGGCGTATCCAACCGAGCGCGTGGCCAGGTCCGGACGGAACAGGTCAGTTACCGTTTCTTGCAGGTACGGATAGCCGAGCAGAATGGCCGCATTCGATGTATTGGATTCAATGACTTCCCATGGACTTACATAGTCATAAGCCATTGCGGCGAATAGCATGTGGGCTGGCGGGTAATAGTCCTTGACCAGCAACTTGACCGACGTCGGCACCGGTGGTCCCACATCGCTGTCACTATAGCGAGTGGCTTCGATCAACAGCAGCAACGAGACGACCAAAAAACCGAAAAAAAGTGCACGCAACATGATGCGCACCGACAGCCGTGTTTGACTCATCTCCATCAATGCGAGGCCGAGAAAGCACGCGAGCACATCCGTTCGATTGCCCAGCTTGAACGTGATGAACAGGAAGAAAGCACCGCGCACGACGAACGGCAGCCACGGGGAGATATGAGGGATCAGATGTACCCGCTGCCGCGCGAGGCGGTAAAGCACGACGAGTGTACCGACATCGATCTTGACGAAGAAAATCAACAGCGCTAGCGCCGGTGCCGTCGATCGCAAGTCATCCTGCTGTGCCGAGTACCAGCTCAAGTCTGCCCCGTTAAGCACGACGAAGCCGATCATGTACGCGGACGTGGCGAGCAACCAGCCCAGGGCGAGTTTGCGCCACAGGCCGGGCATGGCTGCAGGGCGCGCGCTGAAGCGAAATGCCATTAATCCATAAAATACCGGTCGCAAAAAAACGAATGCGAGGACAAATGACACCAGCGATGCGATGATGAACAGTACACTCGGCAACCACACGTCGTCGCCGAAGTAAGCCATGATCGCCTCGGACGCCTCTGGGAAGAAGTGATATCCGAGCTGCGCGAAAATACCGTAGATGAACAGGAAGACGAAATAGAACCCGAACATCTTGTCGCGCGGATAGATATACGCCAGTCCTAGCCCAAAGAGCACGGTTTCAAACGCTAGCAGTAGCCCGTCCATGGGCATCGCCCCCCGCTTTCTTGAATAGGATCGTCACCATGGCCGCGCAGATCATCATCCAGGTGACCGAATAGGCGTTAGCCAGGCCAGTTGCCCCGTCATGCATCCACAGGGCGGACGCCGCAAAATAGAGCACGCCCCATGCCGCACCGAGCACTGCTGCCACCTTTTCGGCACCGGGCAGACAGAATAGCGCGCGCAGCGAAATGACCGATATCAGCATGCAGACCATGCCTGGCGTCATGTGCGCCAACGTCGATGCCACGTTCGCCACGTCATGTGAGCTGAAGTTACCGCGAGCAAACATCAGGCGCACCAGCAAGTCCGGTAGCACGGCCAACGGCAATGCAAACACCGTAGCGGCCGCCGCCACGATTAGCACTGTCTTGCGAAGAAAGCCCCGCAGCGCAGCGGGATCGCCATGCCGCGCGAGATCGGTGATGCGAGGCACAAGAATGGCTGAAGGACCTGCCACGGCGAGGTTGCCGATGGCGATGACTAGGCGTTGAGCGTAGCCGAGCGACGCGAGTACGCCTTCGCCCGCGCGAGGCGCCCAGTAGGCATCAACGACTGCGTAAATCGAGAAGCACGACAAAGCAACCGCAGCATAAGGGGCCGTCGCGAACAATGTTCCGACATCACGCCACAGCCAGCGGCGTGGCGCGTCGCCAGTGAACTGTCCGCGCAGGCAGGCGCCGGCGAGAAGCGCGGCTGCCACGCTGCCGAGCAGCATGCCGAGCGCAATGCTTGTCACACCAATTTGAGACGACAGCGTCGCCGTTAGGCAGATCATGCCTACGTACGGCAGCAGCCCCAGGGTTGCCGAAGATATATGGCGGCGGCGGGCGTGCAGAGTCGATAACAGATAGGCCTGAACGATTTGGCTGGCGCAGATCAGCCAACCAAGACGAACCAGCGAATTGCGCGCGGGATGTTCTCGAATGACCGAGTCGGCAGGCAGGCTCGCCAGTTGGAGGCTACCTAGGCCGATGCCCGCGATGAGAATCAGTACCGAGAAGCCACCGATGACTGCGAGACTCGTCATGAAGTAGTCGCGCTGAATATCGGCATTTCGTTCTCGCGATACCAGTTCCGGTATGGCGACATAGCTTAGAAATGCTGAAACCATGCCAGCAACGAACGTGGGCCACGAAATGGCAAACAGGTAGGTGTCAACGTCCGTTCCGGCACCGAAGCGATGCGCGAGAATTAACTGGACGATGAATCCCAGCGCGCTTCCCAGTAGCGTGATGAAAGTCACGACGATCGAAGATCGCAGCATGGCTCAGACAAGTTGCTTGAGCAGATACCCAGGGCGCTCAAGCAGTTTGCGTGCTAATTCGTACTTGTGCAGGAGGTACGGCTTGGGTTGATAGAATCCGCGGCGCGCGAAGTCGATGTCGATGCCGTTGGCCTCAAAGACTGGCACGATGTCGCGCAGCCATTTGCCTTTGACGATGCCGGTATGGACATAGTCGAGCGCGGGCCCGCCCGCTGCCTCGTCAAAGTTCAGGCAAAGGAATGTTTCGTTTCGTCGCTGGGCTCGCCACGTACCGTAAATCTCGAACATCCAACCGCTTTCTTCCGAGCGAAGGTACGAGCGCAGCGTATCCACACGCCAAAGCGCAGCTTGCGTGGAAATACGATAGCGCGCCCTCTGGCGAATTGCCTGCATGCCGGGAGCGGCAGGGTATGGGTCGTATGGGCCGAGGCTACCATGACGCGTGAGAGCAACATGCTTCACGTCAGCGTGTTCCATCATGAACGAAACGGCCTCGCGAATGCGAGCGTTGTCAGCCGGTTTATCCAGGAAGTAGTCTTCCTGGAAATACATCACCAGCGGCGTTTGCACCTGATCGAGCGCGCGCAGCAAGCACTCGCTCCAGCTCAACCGGCCCTCGTCAGCACGTTGCACCTGCGTGCATCTCACCGGCAAATCCGAGAACACGGCAGACTTACGTTCCGTGTTGAGCAGAATGGGGGCATCGCAGGCAGGCCAGTAGCGTTTTAGTAACGTGAAGAATGGCTGCCAGCAATCGTCGAATCCGTCCGAGGAGTTGACGAGGATGGTGTAGGGTTGATTCACGCGTCAGTTCTCCTGGCTCACCGACACGTTAAAGCCATGCGAGCGAAGCACGGCGTGCTGCTTTGCCTTGGACAAGTCGGCGGCGACCATCTCACGACACATTTCCTGTACGGTGATCTCCGGTACCCAGCCGAGCTTCTCGCGTGCCTTGCTCGGGTCTCCAAGCAGGGTCTCCACTTCCGTCGGACGAAAGTAGCGAGGGTCAACACGAACCACGATGTCGCCCACCTTGACGCCAGGCGCATCGCTACCCGAGATGGCTGTGACCTTCGCGGTCTCTTCCACCCCTTCGCCGCTGAATTCCAGGGTGATGCCCAACTCTGCGGCCGACCATTGAATGAATTCACGCACGCTGAACTGCACACCGCTTGCGATGACGAAATCTTCCGCCTGCGCCTGCTGCAGCATCATCCACTGCATGCGCACATAGTCCTTGGCATGGCCCCAGTCGCGAAGCGCATCCAGATTGCCCATGTACAGGCAACTGTCCAATCCCTGCGCGATATTTGCAAGACCACGTGTAATCTTGCGCGTCACGAATGTCTCGCCGCGGCGCGGGCTTTCGTGATTGAACAAGATCCCGTTGCAGGCGTAGATGCCATACGCCTCACGGTAGTTGACCGTGATCCAGTAGGCGTACATTTTTGCAACGGCATACGGGCTACGCGGATAGAACGGCGTGGTCTCGCGTTGAGGAATTTCCTGAACGAGTCCATACAGCTCGCTCGTGCTTGCCTGATAGAAGCGAGTCTTCTTTTCTAAGTTCAGAATGCGAATGGCTTCAAGAATTCGCAGCGTCCCGATGGCATCGATGTCCGCCGTGTATTCCGGACTCTCGAAGCTGACGGCGACATGGCTTTGTGCGCCAAGGTTATAGATCTCGTCGGGCTGCGTTTCCTGGATGATACGGATCAGGTTGCTCGTATCTGACAGATCGCCGTAGTGCAACACGAAGTTGCGATGATCGATGTGAGGGTCCTGATACAGGTGGTCAATACGCTCCGTATTGAATTGGGAAGCGCGACGCTTGATGCCATGTACGACGTAACCCTTATCAAGCAGGAGTTCGGCCAGATAAGAGCCGTCCTGGCCGGTAATGCCGGTAATGAGCGCGACTTTGCGTTGAATTTCTTGCATGACGAGAACGAGTGCCTGGTTATGTGTCTGGGCTATGCTGAGGCCTTAGTTGGCCTTGGCGCCAACGTACGCGTGTCGCACGAAGTCGTCGTAGGCGAGGCGCAAGCCGTCAGCGAGGGAGACTTTCGGCCGCCAGCCAAGCGAGGTGAGACGCGCGCTGTCCATGAGCTTGCGGGGAGTGCCGTCGGGCTTGCTCGTGTCGTAGACGATTTCGCCGCGATAGCCCACGACATCACTGACGGCTTGTGCCAGCGCCGCGATGGTCAGGTCGTCTCCCCAGCCCACATTGAGGTGGCTTTGCATGGGCGAAGTGTGGAGACCGTAGGTTGCGCGATCGAGGTTCATGACGTGAACCGAAGCAGATGCCATGTCATCGACATAAAGGAACTCGCGGCGCGGCGTACCCGTGCCCCAGATGGCGACCGAGGGTGCGTTATTTTCGCGCGCCTCATGGAAACGCCGCAGCATGGCCGGAATGACGTGGCTATTTTCCGGATGATAGTTGTCGCCCGGACCATACAGGTTAGTCGGCATGACGCTGCGGTAGTCGACGCCATGCGAAGCGTTGTACTGTCGATTGTAGCTCTCACAGAGCTTGATGCCCGCAATCTTGGCGATCGCGTAGGGTTCATTGGTGGGCTCCAACGCACCCGTCAGCAGAGCTGACTCCGTCATCGGTTGCGGTGCGAGTTTCGGATAGATGCAGCTTGACCCCAGCAGCAGTAGTTGTTTGACGCCCGCCTTGAAAGCTTCGTGAATGACGTTAGCCTCGATCATCAAATTGTCGTAGATGAAATCGGCCGGATACGTGTTGTTGGCGTGGATGCCACCGACTCGGGCCGCCGCCAGATATACCTGGTCGGGCCGCTCGGTTTGCATGAAAGCGCGCACCGCCGCCTGATCCGTGAGATCGAGCTCTGCGTGAGTGCGTTTCACGATGTTGTCCTGGCCCTGTGCTTGAAGGGCTCGAACAATGGCCGAACCCACCATGCCTCGGTGGCCGGCCACATAAATCTTGGGATTAACGCTCATTTAGTTCTTCTCCGTGGTCCGACCGTAGGTGTCTTCCAGGCGGACGATATCGTCTTCACCCAGATACGACCCCGATTGAACCTCGATCATTTCCAGGTGCGTCTTACCAGGATTGTGCAGGCGATGAATTTCGCCGATGGGGATGTAAGTAGACTGGTTTTCCGTCAGCAGGAATGTTGCCTCGCCGCGGGTCACTTCGGCCGTACCGTTAACAACGATCCAATGCTCCGCACGGTGATGGTGTTTTTGCAGGCTCAGGCTGGCGCCAGGCTTGACGCATATGCGCTTGACCTGAAATCGCTCGCCGGCGTCGACCGAGTCGTACCAGCCCCACGGGCGCGCGACTTTACGGTGCAACGCCACGTGCGGACGTCCCTTGCGATCAAGCTCTGCGACCACGTGCTTGACCTGTTCGACATGCTCGCGTGTGGTCACGAGGACGGCGTCCGGCGTGTCGACGATCAACATGTCTTGCGTACCCAGTGCGACCACCGGCCTGCATGGCGCGTGAATAAACGTATTGCTTGCATTGATGGCGTGGCCGTCACCGTCGATTCGGTTGCCGGCGTCATCAGCGGGCGTGAGGTCGGCCACAGCATTCCAGCTGCCGACATCGCTCCATGCGCCTTTGAAGGGAGCGACGCGCACGTTGGCGTGCCGTTCCATGACGGCGTAGTCGAAGCTCTCGGAGCGGCACGCGAGGAACGCTTCGCGCTCAGGGCGGACGAACTGCCTGTCGTAGGACGCGTTGGCCATCGTCTCGCGGCATTGCACGAGAATGTCGTCGGCATGTTCGTGCATCGCGACGATCAGCGCTTTTGCGCGGCATAGGAAGATACCCGCGTTCCAAAGCACATTGCCTTGGCTGATGAGCTCGTGGGCGCGCTGAAATACAGGTTTTTCGATAAAGCGAGAGACAGGGTAGAGGGCTTGAGCGTGCTCTCGCGCGTCCATTTCGATGTAGCCGTAGGCCGTGCTCGGGAATGTCGGCACAACGCCGAAGGTGACGATCGTGTCGTCAGTCAACGCTTGCGTCGCTTCGCGAACCATAGCGGTGAAGGCGTCTGCGTCCGGGATGTAGTGGTCGGCGGGACAAAAGAGCAACGTGGCATCGGGCGCCGCATTGACGGCGGCCAGGGTCATGGCTGCTGCCGTATTGCGGGCGGCTGGTTCGAGCAGGACCGTGCCCGCAACACCGCTTTGCTCAAGCGCTTCGGCAACCAGGAACCGGTGATCCTCAGCTGCTACGCATACGACATTCGACGAGATTTGTACGCCATTCAGCCCACGCAGGCGTTCGAGCGTCAGGCGCAACAGGCTCTTGTTGCCAACGAGGGGAATAAACTGCTTTGGGAACAGCTTGCGAGACAGGGGCCACAGGCGCGTTCCGGCGCCGCCGCAAAGCACAACGGGCGTGATGTGAGATTTGATCAGATTGTCTGCGTCCAACGTCACAATGCGGTATCCAAGATTTAGGAGCAGAGGCCAACTAAAGAATGCTGGCGGTCCGCGGGGCAGGTGTAGTCAACGCGCAAGCAACGCTATGACGAGATGCGTGGTGCGGAGGCGACGCCTGCCGGCGCCGGATTTTATCAAAGCTCTCGGGGAATAGTTCGGAATAGTGGTGTGGATTGGAAGTTCCCGGCACCTTACGCCGACGAACCTATAGCATGACCTCTCGTGGGCCTTGAACGCAAAGAGTGTAACATTTTCGAACCAATTTTCCCGTGGTGGGAGCTGGCGCGCTACAATTGCCGGACCGACAAGCCGCACATTACGCTGTAATGGCGCTGCTGATAAGCCGATGCTTTCCAATCCGCTCACTTGGCGCTTCGCACATTGTCGAGCGGTGGCCTGTATTCTTCTAGACCAGAATTCAATCGGCTAACTTCATCGAAAAATAAAACTCGTTTCCTTTTTCAAATCGAAAATTTGAGTGTTGAATTTGATTTGGTGTTATCGAGCTCCTTACCGATTTGAGTAGCGTAATTGCGCTGCCATTGCGAGCGGTTTCCCAAATTTGAATTTGATTATTACTCTGCGATTTTCGATAGCGAAAACGGAGAATCTGAGGGCATCATGCTCCGCAACATCGTCAATTTGCCCCGTACGGCGAAAATTTCGCTAATGGTCTTGGCGGACCTCCTCTTGCTGCCCCTATCCCTGTGGACCGCGATCGGCCTGCGACTGGATTATTGGAACTTCCCGCAATTGCATGCCTGGTGGGTTTATCTCCTCCCTCCGTTGCTCGCAATTCCGCTGTTCATCCGACTCGGCTTTTATCGAGCGGTGGTCCGATATATGGGCAATCGGGCGACGGTTATGGTGGTGCTGACCGTCACCATTTCGGTTTGCATGTTCGCGGGTTTGCTCGCCATGCTCGTGCTGCCTCCCGTACCTCGCGGTGCCCTCGCAATATATTGGCTCATCGCAATCGTTTATATCCTGACGAGCCGCTTTCTTGCGCGAGCTATGCTCCAACACGTGAGTGCGCGAGATCCGTCGTCGCGCAAGCGGGCCGTCATTATTTACGGGGCGGGCAGGGCCGGATGTCAGCTCGCGGTGGCGTTGCGCGCGGGCGTGGAATATCACCCGGTGGCGTTCGTGGACGACAATCCGGCGTTGCACGACCTTGAAATTCTCGGTTTGAAGGTCCGAAATCCAGCCCATTTGCCGAAGCTGATCGAGCGATACAAGTTGCGCCAGGTGCTGTTGGCGATTCCGTCAGCCACGCGCGCCCGCCGACTGGCGATCATCAATGCCCTAGAGGCACTGAAGGTTGAGGTGCGCGCCATCCCGGGCATGGCCGATCTGGTTGGCGGGGCGGTGCAGGCCACGGATGTGCGGGAAATCGATATCGACGATTTGTTGGGGCGCGATATCGTACCGCCTAATCAGTCATTGCTAGAGGCTAACCTGAACGGCAAGCATGTCATGGTTACAGGTGCAGGCGGCTCGATCGGTTCGGAATTGTGTCGCCAAATCGTGCTGATTCGACCCAAAACGCTTGTTCTATACGAAATCTCGGAATTTGCGCTTTACTCAATCTCCCAGGAACTGGACGAGATTGTTAATCAACGCAATTTGAGTGTGACGATCATACCTGTGCTGGGTTCGGTGCAGAACGAGGTTCGCTTGCGCGACATCATGAAGTTGCACTGTGTGCAGACCGTCTACCACGCTGCGGCGTACAAGCACGTTCCCTTGGTCGAGTTCAATGTGACCGAGGGCGTTCTTAACAATACGTTCGGTACGCGTGCTGCAGCGCAAGCGGCGATTGCGGCCGGTGTCGAGACGTTTGTACTCATTTCGACCGATAAGGCGGTACGTCCGACCAACGTAATGGGGGCGAGCAAGCGTTTTGCGGAATTGGTGCTGCAGGCGCTCGCCAATGATCCGGCGGTCAAGACGCGGTTTTGCATGGTGCGTTTCGGCAACGTGCTTGGTTCGTCCGGGTCGGTGGTGCCGCTGTTTCGTAAGCAAATTCTGGCCGGTGGTCCTGTTACGGTGACGCATCCGGAGATCATTCGGTACTTCATGACCATTCCTGAAGCCGCGCAGTTGGTGATTCAGGCTGGTGCGATGGGGGCGTCCGGGGAAGTTTTCGTCCTGGATATGGGGGAGCCCGTGCGGATCGTGGATCTGGCTCGGCGGATGATTCACCTCTCCGGCTTTTCAGTGAAGGATGACGGGAATGACGACGGCGATATCGCCATAGAGTTCTCCGGCTTGCGCCCGGGCGAGAAGCTCTACGAAGAGCTGCTTATCGGCAGTGACGTAACCGGTACCCGGCACGCGAAAATCATGATGGCCAGCGAACATTTCCTAGCGCGCGGAGAGCTGGCTAGCGTGCTGACGATTCTGGAAGACGCCTGTGCCAACAATCGTCACGACGTCATCATCAATACGTTGCGTAACTGCGTGTCCGGCTTCAATCCGGAGTCCGAGATCCGCGACCATCTCTACGAAATGCGCCGCCCCGCAGTGCAGCGCGTGCTCTGAACCATTTGTCTGGGTTGGGTCGGCCGGAAAGTCAACGACGAGCGCAAGCAATCTTGACTCTGTCTGGCTAACGTCTAATTTTGAATAGAGTTGCCGCGGACGGACTGCGGTGGGGGGATGAACCCTCGTTCGTCGTGCGAGCGAGCGCACACCGGTGAAAACTAGACGATAGCAGAGGAGGCCGCGATGAATCTTGTCGTCGCCGCGCCCGGATGGCGCGTGTCTGGCATGTATTCGAAGCCATGGCCCTGCCCATCCTCCTGATCGTCGTTGTCGCTGCGGCGCTCGCGTTTCATTTCTGGAGTCCGTGGTGGCAGACCCCGCTGGCGTCGAACTGGCACCAGATGGACGACACCCTCACCCTTACGCTGGTGATCACCGGCGTAGCCTTCGTCGTGATCAATCTTTTCGTTGCATGGGCGATTTTTCGCTACCGTCATCGCGACGGGCACCGTGCCGCGTATCAGCCTCATAACCGACGTCTCGAATTCTGGCTGATCGGCATTACGACGGTCGGCATCGTCGCGATGCTCGCGCCGGGCCTGTTTGTCTACGCGAAGCTGATCGACGCTCCGAAGGACGCCCATGTCGTCGAAGTCGTTGGCCAGCAATGGCAGTGGCGCTTCCGTCTCCCGGGGCCGGACGGACGGCTCGGCACGTCGGATCCCAGCTACGTCACCGCCGACAATCCGCTAGGCCTGAATCCCAAGGATCCGGCGAATCAGGACAATCGCATCGTCGACGCGCCCGAACTGCACCTGCTCGTCGGCCAGCCAGTGAAATTGCTGCTGCGCGCAAAAGACGTGCTGCACGACTTCTACGTTCCACCGTTTCGCACGCGCATGAACATGGTCCCGGGCATGGTCACACAGATGTGGCTTACCCCGACCCGCACCGGACGCTTCGACATCCTCTGTGCCCAGCTATGCGGCGTGGGTCACGCCAACATGCGCGGCGTGGTCGTCGTGGACGACAAGCCCGCCTACGACGCCTGGGTGGCCAAACTCCCCACCTTTGCTGCACTGCAAACGCAGCACGCCGGGGCGAGCGCGCTGAACCCGCTCGCCGCGAAGGGGAAGTTGCTGGCGCAAGCCAAAGGATGCGCCGGTTGCCATTCGGTGGATGGTTCGGCAGGCGTCGGGCCGACCTGGCACGGGCTTTACGGAAAGACGGAGACGTTTCAGGACGGCAGTTCTGCGCACGTCGACGACGCCTATCTCACCGAGTTCATCCGCAACCCGACGGCACGCGTGCCCAAGGGCTTCGCCCCGATCATGCCTAAACTGGAGCTAAGCGACGACGATCTGAAGGCGCTCATCGCCTACATCCGGACGCTGGGCGCCCAACCGGCGACGCAGCCCGGGGCGCCAGCGCCGTCCACGTCGCCCCCGTCGACCACGTCGTCCGCTTCATCCGACACACCTCATTCGTCCGCCATGCTCAAACCTGTCCGGCATCTCGCTATTCCACTCACTGCCGTTGCGTTGGCGGCCACCGCTGCCCCCGCACAGTCTTCGCCCCGAACCGACGCGCCCGCGATGCAACTCGCCCAGAACACGCTTCAGTCGCCGCGCCCGCCGGTGCAATACGGTCCGCTGACGCCGTCCGCACCGGGCAATCAGACGAATCAGGGAACACAACCGCCGTCCCAGCCTGCACGCCGCCAGGGGGGGACGCCGGGACTGCCGTTGCAGAACGATCCGAACACGTACGCCCCGCCGCTGGCGATCCCGCCGCGGCAGTCCACCGGTCCGCAATCGTCGGGACCGGCGCAACCGAGTGTGCCGATGATCAGGCCGGCGCCGTAGCCCGACGCGCGTCGCAAAAAGCCACGCGCGGGCCGCACCGGCAACAGAGGGAGACAACGTCATGACTGGCAATGCCGAGAATGCCGACGGTTCCACCCATGCCGGTGCCCACGGCGGCTACGGTGGGCACGACGGCTCGCAGAGTTTCTGGACGAAGTACGTCTGGAGTCAGGACCACAAGGTGATCGCGGTGCAGTACGCCTGCACCGCCATTGCCGTCGGATTGGTCGGCCTCGTGCTGTCCAACCTCATGCGTCTGCAACTGGGCTTCCCCGGCAAGTTCTCCTTCATCGACGCCAGTCACTACTACCAGTACGTCACCATGCACGGCATGATCATGGTGATCTATCTGCTCACTGCGCTCTTCCTCGGCGGCTTCGGCAACTACCTGATTCCGCTGATGGTCGGCGCGCGCGACATGGTCTTCCCGTTCCTGAACATGCTCAGTTACTGGGTGTATCTGCTGGCCGTGATCGTGTTGATGGTGAGCTTCTTCGTGCCCGGTGGCCCCACCGGTGCAGGCTGGACGCTCTATCCTCCACAGGCCATCCTGCCCGGCACACCGGGCACCGAGTGGGGCATCGTGCTCATGCTCGTCTCGCTGCTGATCTTCATCGTGGCAGCGACGATGGGCGGCCTGAACTACGTCACTACCGCATTGCAGGCACGCACCGAAGGCATGACGTTGCTGCGCATGCCGCTCACCGTGTGGGGCATCGTGATGGCCACGGTGCTGGCGCTACTCGCATTCCCCGCACTGTTCGTCTCCGGCGTGATGATGCTGCTCGACAAGACGCTGCACACGAGCTTCTTCATGCCTGCAGTCGTGTCGATGGGGCAGCCGCTCGACTATCGCGGCGGCAGCCCGCTGCTGTTCCAGCATCTCTTCTGGTTCTTCGGCCATCCCGAGGTCTACATCGTCGCGTTGCCTGCGTTCGGCATCGTGTCCGATCTCATCAGCGTTCACGCGCGCAAGAACATCTTCGGCTACCGCATGATGGTCTGGGCAATTCTTGCCATCGGCGTGCTGTCGTTCGTCGTGTGGGCGCACCACATGTTCATCAGCGGCATGAATCCGTACTTCGGATTTCTGTTTGCGACGACTACGCTCATCATCGCGATTCCGACCGCGATCAAGGTCTACAACTGGGTGCTCACGCTCTGGCGTGGCGACATCCATCTGACGGTGCCGATGCTGTTCTCCATCGGCTTCATCAGCACGTTCGTGATCGGCGGACTGACGGGGCTGTTCCTCGGCAATGTGAGTGTGGACATGCCGCTGTCGAACACCTACTTCGTCGTTGCGCACTTTCACATGGTGATGGGCGTGGCGCCCCTGCTGGTGGTCTTCGGCGGCATTTACCACTGGTATCCGCTGGTCACTGGCAGACGGCTGAACGACCGGCTCGGTCAGTGGCACTTCTGGATCACTTTTCTCGGCACCTACGCGATCTTCTTCCCGATGCACTACCTCGGCATTCTCGGCATGCCGCGACGCTACTACGAGTTCCAGAACTACAGCTTCATTCCCGAATCCGCGCACACGATGAACGCATATATCTCGGTCGCCGCATTCGTCGTGGCGCTGGGGCAGTTGCTGTTCCTGTTCAACCTTGCGTGGAGTGTGCGACACGGCAAACCGGCCGGTCTGAATCCGTGGCGTGCCGCGTCGCTCGAATGGCAGACACCACACGCGCCGCCCGGACATGGCAACTGGGGCACGGTGTTGCCGACGACATATCGCTGGCCCTATGAATACAGCGTGCCGGGCGATGTCGACGATTTCGTGCCGCAGAACCTCGCCCCCGATCCGCGACGTCCCGCCACGCTGGTGGACGGCGACTCGGCGGCGCTGCACGGCGGTGGCAGCAAAGCACCCCCCTCGCCCGATGCCCCGAAAGGAGCGACACCATGAGACCCGTTCCGTCGTGGCCGCCGATGCCCCCCGATGGCATTCCCGGCGGCGTTCCCGTGATGCAACCGCGCAGGCGTGCGGCATCGCAAGTGGCGCTCTGGTGGCTCATGGGCGTGATCGGCATGTTGTTCGCGCTGATGCTCGTGGCGTACGTCATGCGCATGAGTCTTGGCGACTGGCGCCCGTTGCCGCCCGTCAATGCGCTGTGGGTCAATACGGGCGTGCTGGCGGCGGCGTGCATCGTGATGCAGTCGGCCGCGTCGCAGGCAAAGCGAGGTGAACTACGACGCTCGCAGCGCGACTGGGTCCTCGCCGGTGCACTCGCGCTGGCGTTCATTGCCGGACAATTCTGGGTATGGCGAGATCTCGCGCTGCGTCGCTACGGCGTGTCGGGCAACCCGGCCAACAGCTTCTTCTTCCTGCTGACCGGACTGCACGCACTGCATCTGCTTGGCGGCGTGGTGGCATGGGCGTTGCTGATTCCGCGTCGTGTGACGCACGCCGCACGGGCCAGACGTCTCTCGCTCACCGCGCAGTACTGGCACTTCCTGTTCGTGTTGTGGGTGGTGCTGTTCGCGGCCATCGTCAATCTCACGCCGGAGATCGCGCAGCGTCTGTGCGGCACCGGCGTTGCGCCGTAAGTCCATGCATCGGCCCGGCCAGGAGACGCCTCGTGAATACGTCATCGACTACCCCATCCTCCGCTGTGCCCGCCATCGCACCGCCTGACGGCTGGCGCGGCGTCGTCACCGACTGGTCCGGCGACCGCGCAACGTTCCGGGTGCCGTGGGGCAAGGCGATGATGTGGATCTTCCTGCTCTCGGACACCTTCGTGTTCAGCAGCTTCCTGATCGGCTACATGACGGTGCGCATGTCGACGACCGCGACGTGGCCGAATCCGGCGGAGATCTTCGCGCTCAATGTGGGTGGACATCCGGTGCCGCTCCTGCTCATTGCGATCATGACGTTCGTGCTCATCACGAGCAGCGGCACGATGGCGATGGCGGTGAATTACGCGTACCGGCGCGACCGCGACAAGACCGCGGCGTGCATTCTCGCAACGGCGTATTTCGGCATCGCCTTCGTCGGCATGCAAGCCTTCGAATGGACGAACCTGATCGTGCACGAAGGCATTCGTCCGTGGGGCAATTCGATGGGGGCGGCGCAGTTCGGTGCGTGCTTCTTCATGATCACCGGGTTTCACGGGCTGCATGTCAGCGCAGGCGTGATCTATTTGCTGACGGTCATGCGCAAGGTGCTCAACGGCACACTGGAGCGACGCGGCAACTACGAACTGGTGGAGATCGCGGGCCTGTACTGGCACTTCGTCGATCTCGTGTGGGTGTTCATCTTTGCGCTGTTTTATCTCTGGTAGGAGGCGCGATGGAATCCTCTGCGGCGGCGACGCAAAGTGCCGGTCACACCGGACAACAACACGCGGTCGGCCTCTATCTGAAAGTGTGGGGGCTGCTGTTCGTGCTCTCGACGTTCTCGTATCTCGTCGACTACGCGAATCTGCAAGGCTATCTGCGCTGGGGACTGATTCTCGCGCTGATGATCGCCAAGGCGGGCCTCATCGTCGCGGTGTTCATGCACATGCGATGGGAGCGACTCGCGCTCGTCTACGCCATTCTGATTCCGCCGTTGGCCCTGCTGGTGCTGATGTCGCTGATGGCGTCGGAAGCGGACTTCACGTTCGTCACGCGGCTCGCGCACTTTCACTGAGTTGCGACGATTCGCTGGAGACGTCGGCAACGTCAGCGCCTCACAGCAATTCCACCAGTCGACGGTCGCTCTTCTGACAATACTCCGCACACGCGGCGCGCGCGGCGTTGCCCGCGCCATGCACAAACAGCGGCGCGTCGGCACGGCGCGACATCGACACGACGATGGACGGCGGCGCTGGCTGCAAGGGCAGCTCGACGACCTCACCGTTGGCGATCAGTGCGTCGACGAACAGACGCGGAATCGCGGCGACACCGAACCCGTCGCGCACCAACTGCACGATCACGGCAATCGACGGCGAGCCGGTAATGCGCGTCTCCGAGAGCGGCACGCCGTGCACACCGGCCAGCTTGGCGACGATGTCTTCAAGCGCGCGATGCGGCGCGGTCCCGCGTCCGTACGTCAGGATCGGATGCTGTAAGACCTGCTTCGCAAGCCCGCTGCGCGTGTTCGGAAACATGCCTTTGCGCGCAATCCAGTGCACCGGATAGTTGGCGAGTGCGTTGCACACCACACTGCTGTCGTCGCTGCCTTCCACGCGAATGATGAGGTCGAGCTCGTCGGCCATGAGACGCCGCTGCAACTGCACGGAGACGTCGACCGTCAGCTCGACCTCGAGCGTCGGGTAGTCGGCAGCGAGGCGTCGCAGATAGTTCGGCAGCCAACTGTGTACGACCGTCTCGATCACCCCCAGACGCAGCCGTCCGCGCAACGTGCTTTCCCCGGACGCTGCCGCCTGCAAGCGACGCGCAGCCTCCACCACCGCCTTCGCATAGCCCAGCAGGTATTCCCCGTTCGGCGTGAGTCGAAACTCGCGGCTGTCGCGGTCGACAAGCTCGGTCTTCAGTTCCTCTTCCAGCACCTTGAGACGCTGCGAGATGGCCGCGGGCGTCGCATGCAACGCAGTGGCTGTCGCGCGAAAGTTGCGCAGCTTGGCGAGCGTAACGAAGGTTTCGAGAAAGCGCGTGTTCATGAGGCTCCGTGAGCGTCGGTAGGCCGCAAAGGCCGGGAAGCGACCCAAAGTCTGCGACGCATGGTGTGCAGTGTGCTGAACGGTGCAGTGAAAATAAATGCAACGAACCTCGGGAAAACCCCCGAAGTTGTTAAGAAATTCTATACACAGAGGCGAACAAAAACTCGTTAGCGGCAACTTTTTTTTCTTCCTATGCTTCTGCCATCTGATGCCGCATTGGCATCTCCCACTCAAGCCGGATCTGCCATGAACCACCGAGCCACCCCGCACGACTTCACTTCGCAACGCGACACCATCACGCCGTACGAGTTTCGTCAGGCCGTGCGCTCGGCGCAGTTCCGTGGCCCGACCGCTGGCTATTGCGGCGACTTCGCGCAGGCAAATCTCGCAATCGTGCCGGTAGCGCATGCGCACGATTTCCTGCGTTTTTGCCAGAGCAATCCGAAAGCGTGCCCACTGCTGGGCGTTGGCGAGCCGGGGCAGTGGCACGTGCCTGCGCTGGGGCGCGAAGTCGATATCCGCACCGACGTGCCGGGCTACAACGTCTATCGCGACGGCAAGCTCGATGCGCAGGTCGATAACCTCGCAGAGTTCTGGCAGAGCGACTTCGTGGTGTTCGCCATCGGTTGCTCGTTCTCGTTCGAAGACATGCTGGCGAAAGCGGGCATCCCGCTGCGTCACGTGGAAGAGGGCCGCAATGTGCCGATGTACCGCACCAACATCGCGAATCAGCGCGCTGGCAAGTTCGGTGGCGAACTGGTCGTGTCGATGCGGCCGATGAAGGGCGCAGATGCCATTCGCGCCGTGCAGATCACGAGCCGCTTTCCCGGCGTGCACGGCGCGCCGATCCATATCGGCGACCCGTCGGCGCTGGGCATTGCCGACCTGTCGAAGCCGGATTTCGGCGACGCCGTGACGATTCGCGACGGTGAGCTGCCCGTGTACTGGGCCTGTGGCGTCACGCCGCAAACGGCGCTCATGGGCGCGAAGCTGCCGCTCGCGATCGGGCACCGCCCCGGCTACATGCTGATGACGGACATCACGAACGCGTCGCTGGCCGTCTTCTGACGTCATTCAGGAACTGCAAGACCCGCAATACCCGCAGTCCCCGCACTACCCAGCATTAACGAATCAGCAAAAGAACCGCGCCATCAAGGGCTGCGGCGGGAGAGGTGTTGCCCGCCGGTGACGACTTACGCCTGTCGGATGAGCGTGGCCCGAGTGCATCACACGGCAAGTCAGGACATCACCGGAGCCTTTTTCTCATGGAAAGCAAAACCCCTCTCGCGCCCCCCGTCGGGACAGATTCCTCGGTACCCACCGAAGGTGGCGGCAGCCTGTTCGGCTGGTACGGCGACGCCACACCGCGCGAAAAGCGCGCGTTCTGGAGCTGCAAGGTCGGCTACATGCTCGACGGCATGGACACGCAGATGCTGAGCTTCGTCATCCCGACGTTGATCGCCACGTGGGGCATCAGCCTCGCAGACGCGGGCTTCATCGGCACACTCACGCTGCTCGCCTCGGCCCTCGGCGGCTGGGTGGCGGGCATCCTCTCGGATCGCATCGGCCGCGTGCGCACGCTGCAACTCACCGTGCTGTGGTTCGCCGTATTCACCGGGCTGTGCGGCCTGGCACAGAACTACCATCAACTGCTCGCCGCGCGTGCGCTCATGGGCTTCGGCTTCGGCGGCGAATGGACGGCGGGCGCCGTGCTCATCGGCGAAGTGATCCGCGCTCGCGACCGCGGCAAAGCCGTGGGCCTCGTGCAATCGGGCTGGGCCATCGGCTGGGGGCTGACGGCCATCCTCTACTCGGTGCTGTTCTCGCTGATGCCGGGCGAGTTGGCATGGCGCGCGTTGTTCCTGATCGGGCTGCTGCCTGCATTGCTCGTGCTCTTCATTCGCCGCTATGTGCAGGAGCCGGAGGTGTACCAGAAGGAGAAGGCCAAGCAGGCGAAGTCGGAAGACGCACCCGGTATGGCGGCCATCTTCAGCCCGGCGCTGCTCTCCACGACGATTCGCGCCGCATTGCTGACGACCGGCGCACAAGGTGGCTACTACGCCATCACGACCTGGCTGCCGACGTACCTGAAGACGGAGCGCCACCTCACCGTGATGGGCACCGGCGGCTATCTCGCGATGATCATTTTCGGCTCGTGGGTCGGCTATCTCGCGAGTTCGTATCTGACGGATCGTCTGGGCCGTAAGCCGAACTTCATTCTGTTCGCTGTGGGCTCGATGGTGATCGCGTTCTCGTACACCTCGTTGCCGCTGACGGACAGCGCGATGTTCTGGCTCGGCTTCCCGCTCGGCTTCTTCGCGTCGGGCATCTTCAGCGGCATGGGCGCGTTCCTGACCGAGTTGTTCCCCACGCGGGTTCGCGGCTCCGGACAAGGCTTCTGCTACAACGTCGGCCGTGCCATCGGCGCACTGTTCCCGTTTCTGATCGGCATGCTCTCGAAGGAATACGGCCTGGGCACGACCATCGGCATCTTCGCCGGTGTGGCCTACGGCGTGCTGATCATCGCCGCACTCACGCTGCCCGAGACGCGCGGTCGCGAACTCGAATCGCTTGAAACCACCACGCACTGATCGACTGAATTGATCGATTGAGGCAAGGCGGTGCTCTGCGCACCGCCTGTCACCGCCGCGCTATCGCTTCTCGCCTGATCCCCCGACTGACACCCCCCCTGTTTTGCGAATGACATCATGACGAACGCTCTCACGCCCCCTGCCCAAAACCGCGCGCCTGCGCATCAGACCGCGTCGCGCTGGCAGTTCTGGATCGACCGTGGCGGTACCTTCACCGACATCGTGGCGCGTCGCCCCGACGGCACGCTCGTCACGCACAAATTGCTCTCCGAGAACCCCGAGCAGTACCGCGACGCCGCCGTCGCGGGCATCCGCCACCTGCTGGGGCTGAGGGCAGACGAGCCGATCACGCCTGATCTCGTAGACATGGTGAAGATGGGCACGACCGTGGCGACCAACGCCTTGCTTGAACGCAAGGGCGAACCGCTGGCGCTCGTGACGACGCACGGCTTTCGCGACGCGCTGCGCATCGCGTATCAGAATCGTCCTCGACTGTTCGATCTCAACATTGCATTGCCTGAGGCGCTGTACGCCGACGTCGTGGAAATCGACGAGCGTGTGGGTGCACACGGCGAAGTCGTTCGCGAGCTGGATGTCGTCACTGCGCGCAGCGCGCTCGAAGCGCTCTATGCGAAGGGTATTCGTGCGGTGGCTATCGTGTTGATGCACGGCTACCGCTATCAGGCCCATGAGAAGACGCTCGCCGTGATGGCGCGCGACATCGGCTTCACGCAAGTCTCCGTCTCACACGAAGTCTCGCCGCTGATGAAGCTGGTCTCGCGCGGGGACACCACGGTTGTGGACGCGTATCTGTCGCCGATCCTGCGCCGGTACGTCGAACAGGTGGCGAAGGAAATGCCGGGCGTGAATCTGCAATTCATGCAGAGTAGCGGCGGGCTGACGCGCGCCGACAACTTCCAGGGTAAGGACGCGATTCTCTCCGGCCCCGCAGGCGGTATCGTCGGCATGGTGCGCGCGTCGAGCGCTGCGGGCTTCGAGCGCGTGATCGGCTTCGATATGGGCGGCACGTCGACGGACGTCTCGCACTACAACGGTGAGTTCGAGCGCGTGTTCGAGACGCAGGTCGCCGGGGTGCGCATGCGTGCGCCGATGATGAGCATTCACACGGTGGCGGCGGGCGGTGGTTCGGTATTGTCGTTCGACGGCACGCGTCTGCGCGTGGGACCGGAGTCGGCGGGCGCGAACCCTGGTCCGGCGGCGTATCGTCGGGGCGGCCCGCTCGCGGTCACCGACTGCAACGTCATGCTCGGCAAGATTCAACCCGCGCACTTCCCGAAGGTCTTCGGTCCGCACGCCAACGAACCGCTCGATCGCGACGTCGTGGTGGCGAAGTTCACGGCACTGGCCGCCGAGATCGAGCAAGCGACGGGCCGACGTCAGACCCCAGAAGCCCTCGCCGAGGGCTTCCTCGACATCGCCATCGGAGCGATGGCCAACGCCATCAAGAAAATCTCCGTGCAGCGCGGCCACGACGTGAGTCGCTATGTGCTGACGACGTTCGGCGGCGCGGGCGGTCAGCACGCGTGCGGCGTGGCCGATGCGCTCGGCATGACCAAAGTCTTCGCGCATCCGCTGGCGGGCGTGCTGTCGGCCTACGGCATGGGTTTGGCCGACCAGACGGCGATGCGCGAACGCATGATCGAAGCGCCGCTGGCCGACGACGGTCTCGCGGCACTCGAAGACGCCCTCGGCGCGCTAGCCGACGATGCGGTGAATGCGCTCCTGTCGCAGGGCGTGCCGCCGTCGCGTATCGAGACGGTGCGTCGGGTGCACGTGCGTTATGCGGGCACGGACTCGGCTATCGCCGTGCCGTTCGGCAGCGTGGCGCAGATGCGCGACGCGTTCGAAGCCGCGTACCGTCAGCGCTATTCGTTCCTGATGGACGGGGCGGCGCTGATCGTCGAAGTGGCGTCGGTCGAGGCCATCGGACTGTCGGATGCGCCCGTCGACATTGCCCCGCTTGAAGTCCGCACATCCGGCGCGCCGCAAGCCATCGATCGGGTGAAGCTCTACGCCGCGGGTACGTGGCACGATGCGGCGCTGTTCGAGCGCGACACCCTGCTGGCGGGCGACACCCTCGACGGTCCCGCCATCGTCGCGGAAAAGAGCGGTACGACAGTGGTCGAGCCGGGCTGGCAGGCGCAGATGACCGGGCAGGGCAACCTCGTGCTCACGCGCGTGGTGCCCCGGGAAACCCAGCGCGGGCTCGGCACGCAGGCCGATCCGGTGCGCCTGGAAATCTTCAACAATCTTTTCATGTCGATTGCCGAGCAGATGGGGCTGCGTCTGCAAAATACGGCGTACTCGGTGAACATCAAGGAGCGTCTGGACTTCTCGTGCGCGCTGTTCGACCGTGACGGCAGCCTCATCGCCAACGCACCGCACATGCCGGTGCACCTGGGTTCGATGGGCGAGAGCATCAAGACGGTGATCGAGCGCAATCGCGGGCGCATGCGCGAGGGCGACGTCTTCATGCTCAACGATCCGTACCACGGCGGCACACACTTGCCGGACGTCACCGTCATCACGCCGGTGTTCGTCAAAGATGACGACGGTGCATCGGGTTCACACGTGGCGGAACCGCTGTTCTACGTCGGATCGCGTGGCCATCACGCAGATATCGGCGGGATCACGCCGGGCTCGATGCCGCCGGATTCCACGCACGTCGAAGAAGAGGGCGTGCTGATCGACAACTGGCAACTCGTGGCCGCCGGCGAACTGCGCGATCGCGAGACACGAGAGTTGCTCGGTGGCGCACGCTATCCGGCGCGCAACATCGACCAGAACATGGCCGATCTGCGCGCGCAGGTGGCAGCGAACCAGAAGGGCGTGGACGAGCTGCGCCGCATGGTGAACGACTTCGGACGCGACGTCGTGCTGGCGTACATGGGGCACGTGCAGGACAACGCCGAGGCGGCGGTGCGTCGCGTGATCGGTGCGTTGGGCGACGGGCATTACCGCTATCCGCTCGACAACGGGGCGGTCATCGACGTGACGATTCGTGTCGATCAGGCGTCGAGAAGCGCCACCATCGATTTCACCGGCACGTCGGCGCAACTGCCGAACAACTTCAACGCCCCGCGTGCGGTGTGCATGGCGGCGGTGCTGTACGTCTTCCGCACGCTTGTGGACGACGACATCCCGCTCAACGCGGGCTGTCTGAAGCCGCTCACGGTGATCGTGCCGGAAGGGTCGATGCTCAACCCCGTGTATCCGGCGGCGGTGGTGTCGGGCAACGTGGAGACGTCGTCGGCGATCACCAACGCGCTTTACGGTGCGCTCGGTAGCGTGGCCTCAAGTCAGGGCACGATGAACAACTTCACCTTCGGCAACGAGACATACCAGTACTACGAAACCATCTCGGGCGGTAGCGGGGCGGGCAATGGCTTCAACGGTTCGGATGCCGTGCAGACGCATATGACGAACTCGCGTCTGACCGATCCGGAAGTGCTGGAGTGGCGCTATCCGGTGCGCCTTGAGAGCCATCGCATTCGTGTGGGGTCGGGCGGCAGCGGACGCTGGCAAGGCGGTAACGGCGCGGTGCGACGTATTCGCTTTCTCACGCCGATGACTGCGTCGATTCTGTCCAACAATCGTGTGCACGCACCGTTCGGTGCGCAGGGCGGTGGGACGGGCGCGCTGGGCGCTAACTACGTTGAGCGCGTAGATGGTTCGCGCGAAGCGTTGGCACACATCGGACGCACGCAGATGCGGCCGGGCGACATCTTTGTCGTGGAGACGCCGGGAGGCGGTGGCTTCGGGCAGGCGTGAATCCGAAGGTTCGATCTAAAGCAGCATGGCCGGAGCGCCCCGCCGGATAAGGGGCTGCGCATCGTGCAACGCGATGCGCGTAACCACTTCGTCACTGGGAAATGACTGAAGTGAGGCCGGTTCCCGGAAGGGAATGCGGTCTTTGCAAAGGCGCACCATGAGGACCTCCGTACGATGCCGTTGTCGTGATGACAACCGCTACGAAACGTACGGAGGTGCCCTGAAATGTCCCAGATGTCCCTGAAGTCCTTGAAGTCCGAAGTGCCTCAAGACCCGAACGCCCAGAACGCCACCGAGGCGACGTCCTCCTCCTCCTCACTCCCCGAAAGCCATGACCCGGAAGCCCTGCTCGCGCAGTACGAGCGCGCGTGCGGCGAGATCCAGATGGCCGGTCGCAAGCTGGCGCGTCAGACGCTCGACTACCAGACGGTACTCGACGAGATCGAGCGCATGGAAAAGGCTGATACACCGCAGGCGAGGGACAAGCTCGCCCGTCTCGACGCGCTGCTCGACAGCGAAGCGTTTCAGCGCGAAGCGCGCGAGATCGAACGCATGGCGGTCGCTCTGGCGGGTGTGATCGAACGGTTGAACGCCGAGATGCCCGCAGCGGACGACGAACCGGCGCGCGCTTCGGCGCGTAGCCGGGCGATGCATCGGACCTGTGCGTGACGGAGGCGACATGATCTACCGAATGATCGACACGCACTACGCGCCCCGACTGGGTGGCGTATTTGCGCCGGGAGCAAGTTCCGCATCGCAAAGCCGCGCAGTCGACAACCCGCTGTTAAGCACGATGCAGCGCGCAAGCGAGCAGATGGACGGCTTGCAGGTGCGCGTCGACGAATGGCTGGGCAAGGCGCGCGCCCGTTCGGCGAGCGCTCGCGATGCGCGTGACTGGCTGACGTCGATTGACGAGATGCAGCGGCGCTTGCGCGCAGGCGAATCCACCGTGACTTTGCCGGAAGGACTGCGTGAGTTTGTAGTGCGCAACGCGTTGATGTCGACGTCGCACGCTTCGGGTGCGCTCGGCACCGCCGCCCTGGACAGCCTCAGGGCCGGTGTGCAGTCGATGGCGTCGGGTGCGAGCGAGTCGGCCACCGTCGAACAGATCGAACTCAGGCAGTTTCTGTCGCGCTACGAGAACGCGCTGACGCTGAGCAACGCAGTCATCGCCAAGTTGCGCGACATCATGAGCAAGATCGTCAGCAGCCTCTGACGGCTGCCTTTCTCTTCACGTCTCATCTCTTCCCCTCTCATACCGAATTCAGGAACGACCCCATGACTTCAATCCAATCGAATGTGTATCGCTACGGCGCGTCGGTCTCGCAGCAGATGTCGCCGGACGTCACGCTGACGTCCACACGCACCGTCGACATTCACTCGCTATTGCTGGCGCACGCTGCCACGCTCATGCAGGCCAGCGGCGGCGACGCCAAGCTGAAGATCGACTCGATGCGCGCGCGTCAGGCGCACGGTCGCGAGGCGCGCGACGTGGCAAACCAGATCGAAACGCTCATCAACAAGCTCGGCACCAGCACGACGGCAACGACCAAAATCGGTGACGGCATCCGCGAATTTTTCGACAAGCACGACCTCAGGATCACCATCGACGACAGCGGCGCGAAGAAGACGCTGAAGGATTGGGAAGCACGCAGCAAGAAAGTCGGCGAGGACGGTTATGTCGGACCGTCGGGGGCGTCGGGCGACTACCGCGCAGACCATCTGCGCGCGCTCAAGGCGGCGGCCGACAGCCGGGGTGAAGAAGCGACCGACAGCCGCACCATCGAGAACATCGAAATCAACAAGTTTCTCCAGGAATACAACGGCGTCTCGACGCTCGCCAACACGATCATCAGCTCGCGCGGGCAGCAGCTCAATCAGATCAACGGTTCGATGCGCTCGTGAATTCATCTTCATCGATGTCCTCATTGCTGGCACATAAGACGCACGACACGTCAGCCGACGACACAGCGGCGATCTTCTCGCGCTTCTTCGAGCGAGGTGGCGCGCTGCGCATGCTGGCGGATCTCGACGAAAGCGATCTGGCGTGCGTTCGTGCGTACGCGCTTCAACGTTTCAAGGAAGGCGAGATCGCGGCCGCGCAACGTATCTACTTCATGCTCGCCACGCTCGACCAATGGTCGTTCGACGACTGGTTCGGTCTTGGCCTGTGCTATCAGCGGCTCGGCCAGCATGCCGACGCGCTGCCGTGCTTTGCCAAGGCCGGTGTGATCCGCGCGGCGGACCCGCGTCCGTCGTATCTGGCGGGCATGAGTTACGAGAGTGTGGGTAATGCGTCTTACGCGACGAAAGCCTACCTCGCGACGTTGCGGCTCTGCGGCGAGAACACGCACCATCGCAAGCTCGCACATTCGGCGCGCGCCCGGTGCGACGCCCTGTCAACTTCTCCATCGAAAGGAAACACATGACTGTGATTGGCGCAGTAGGCGCGGCATACCGTCCGTCATCCCTGGGCGCTGTTCGGGAGCCCACGAGGCAGCTCACGGACACGATCGGGCCGCATGCCCTGCGAAACGACAAGATGTCCGACGATTGGCTCTCGTCGGAAGACTTCCTTCCCGACGCGACCGACGCCGGGGCGTGGCAGAACGCGGAAGGAGCGTTCGCCCGCCTGCTGCAGCGTCTGTATTCGCTTGGTAGTGCGATGGCGGCGGATGGCATGCGTCCCCAGTCGCAGTTCGGCGTGATCGATCTGGCGAGTCTCGAGGAGCTCGATCCGTCCACGCTCGTGATGGTGGCGTCGATGATCTCGATGCAAGCGATGGGCGATACGGCGAAGTCGACACAGAAGGCGCTGGAACTGCTGGCGGAGCGTCAAGACAAGCTACGGCAAGAAGACCTCCAGAAATTCCGCGAGCAGATGGACGCCGCCACGAAGGATGCCGACAAGGCGCGCAAGGGCGGCATCTTCGGTGTGATCTTCGATTGGATCGTCGCGGCCATCGATGTCGTCGTGGGCGCCGTCAAGCTCGTGACCGGCGTGCTGACGATGAACCCGCTGATGATTGCGGGCGGCATTGCCGACATCGGCGCGGGCGTCGCGGGCATCGGCGCTGCGGTCTACAAAACGATGGCGCTCGTCGATCCGGAGAACGCCGAGAAGTACGAGGCGGAAGCCACGAAGTGGGGCTACGCGCAGATGGCGTTTCAGGCGCTCGGCATGGTCGTCGGCTTCGGTACGTCGGTGCGCGGATTCATGGCGTCGCGCTCAGTGACGAAGACTGCCACGCGTGTGATGAAGGGCGGCGCGGGCGAAGCGCTCACGAAAGCGGTCAAGGCCGGTGACGACGCAGCGATCGGTGCGATCAAACAGCGTGTCGTCTCCGAAGTTTCGTATCAGGTCGGCATGGAAGTCGGAAAACGCGTCGGCAAGTCGCTCGCGCAGAGCGGCACGCGCACCGCACGCAATCTCGTCAAACGTGGCTTTAACCGCATGGCCGAGCAGTTCACGCAGGAGATGGTCGAGCGGATGGTGTCGCGCTCGTTCGATAACGTCGTCAAGTCGACGGGCAAGCAGGTGGCCAAGGGCGCACGCGTGACGGCGACCGATGTGACGAAGTCGTTCAGCCAGCAGATCGGCGCTCAGGGACGTCGCGCCATCGTGCGCGGCATGTGGTCGCTCTCGGGTGTGATTCGCGGTGGCGTGGTGGGCGCGCGCGAGATCACGGCGGGCGCGATCGGTATTCAGCGCGCGAAGCTTCAGCGGCAGGCGCGCGATATCGGCACGGAAATGCTGTGGTTGCAGTTCCTGATGGAGCTCAACGGCGACGACAAGAAGCGCGTCGCCAAACGCATGGAGACCTTGTCGGCGCAGCAGGGCGAGATCGCGGAATCGGCCAGCGACGCCGTGACGAAGACAGGCGCTGTGCGCATGCGCATCGCCGCCTCGATGGCGTGAGCGGCGTGCGTGTTATCGATCATCGACGCGGCTTCGGCTGCGTCTTCGGAAAATGGAACGCAAAGGGGAACGCAAATGACAGGCATAGCAACGACGAAGCCGTGGCAGACCACGGCGCAGAGTGAGCGCGGCGCATGGGTGTCGAATGTGCAGATGCCGGACCGTGGCGGACGTGCCGTCGATGGACTGGTGACGCTCATGCAACTGGTGAAGCTGATGATGGAAATTCGCGTCGGCGAACGCAACACCGATCAGTCGTACCGCACGCGTCACGACGTGATGCTGTTCGCGAGAGGCGTGGCGGCGCGTGACGAGAAATACCAGGCCAACAAGAAGCACTACGAGGCCGCGATGACGTCCGCTGGTGGGTCACTTTTCACGGGCGTCATGGCGCTCGGCGGCAGCGCAATCGGCGCGCGCTACGGCATGCGCGACAAGATGGAGATCGGGCAGATGTTCGGGGGCGTGGTGAGCGGCGTCGGGCAGTTCGGCAAACCGGCGTTCGAGTTCGCAGCCGCCGACCTGTCGAATCGGGGGCGGGACAACGAGGTGGTCGGCGAGTTCGCCACCGGACTGACCGACGAGACGCGCAAGAGCAACGATCGTTTGCGTCAGCGTATCGATGCGGCGAGCGGCGAGTTGCGCGACGTCACGCGTCAGCTGTACGGCCTCGCGGGGCAACATCTCACCAAGCTTTACGAAGCCATCCGCTAACTCAGCCAGTGACTTATCCAGTGACCCATTCATGACAGTCTGCGAGCGCGCCGTTGCGGCATTTTTCAGGACTCACCGTTTCAAGGCGCGCGCGGAAGTCTGCGAACGCATGCACATCGCCCTGGGACAACGCGTCGAGAACGGCGAGCTGTCCCTTTGTCATCGTCTCGACAAAGTCGCTGCCGGTTACGTGCTGACGATCACCGATTTTCGGCTTGATGCGCAGGCGCGGGCGAGCGATCAGGCGGTGAGGCGATTCTGTCAGCTGATCCGCACGTTGCTGCGAACGGTGCCGCATCTGAGCTACGTACGGGGGATGATCCTGCCGGGCGTGAGCGACGCCCATTTGCGCGACGCGCGGCTTCGGCTGGGCGTGATCCTGGAGCGTGAGGGTGCATTCTGGCGCGACGAGGACGGCGATCGCTGGTTGGTATTTTGCCGCGATCACCAGGGAATTCCGACGCGTCATATGGTCGCTCGCGACACGTCGTCCTCCTCGTCCTCCTCTTCTTCCTCGTCTGCGGTGGCTTACGGCAACATGCCGAGCACACGCCACCACACATAATCCAACGGAAAGAGCAGCACCAGCGAGATGATCGTCATGACGACGGTCAGCCGTGTGCCGTCTCGCATGCCGACGCCGCCGAGGTGCATCGCGATCATCATCGGCGGGCTTTGATACGGCAACAACACGGTCGAGAACACCGGCACCTGAAGCATCAGGACGGTGTAGAGCGGCAGGCCGCTCGCCGTGGAGAGCTGGCCCGCAAGCGGTGTGAGTACGGCGGGCAGACCGGGTAGGGTCGCCACAAGCCCGATGGCCGCGCCGATGGCGATGAGCCACGCTGCATTGACGACCGGCGTGCCGGGCACCATACCGACGGCGTCCAGACACAACCGCGCGACCTTCTCTCCCAGACCACTGTCAGCGACTACGGCACCCACACCGAGGAACCCTGCGACGTAGATGAGCGGAGTGATCTGCATCTGGTCGGTGAAGGTCTTCGGCGTCACGATGTGAATCGCGGGCAGCAGACAAAGGATGGCGGCGGCGACGGAGATCCACGCGGGGGAGATGCCATGCCATGCGTCCGTCGCAAACCCTGCCAGCGCGAGCGCCAGCAGAATGGACAGGTGGCGCGCGTCGGCCGTGAGCGGCGGCGTGGTTGTGGTGGATGTGTTCGTGAGCGGGCCGTCATCCGGGAATAGACGGCAGACGACCCACACGAGAATGACCGCCTTGAGTGCGCCGAGCACCGGGAAGTGCAGCAGCAGATACGGCGCGTAATGCAGCTTCACGCCATAGAAGGAGTCGGCCGCGCCCATCAGCACGCTGTTCGGAATGTTCGCGGGAAGGATCGTCGTGGGCGGCATGTAGCTTGCGGCGGCGACCATCATCACGAGACCGGTGCGTCCGCGTCGTCCTTCGGTAAGTCCGATGCGATCTGCGAGCGCGAGCACGATGGGAATGAGCAGCAGAATACGGCCGGTGGTCGAGGGCATCACGAAGGCGAGACCGACCGCGGCCACCATCACAGACGCGACATACCGGGGGTAAGTCGGACGCTTCAGCGCGAATACCGTGGACGCAAGTCGCGAGCCGAGCCCGGTGGTGCGCACGGCAAGCCCTGTGACCGCGCCACCGAAGACAAGCCACCACGCGGCGGAATGAAAACCGGCAAAGATGACTTCCGGCTTCGCGACATGTAGCAGTGTGGCGAGCAGGAAGAAGGTCAGCGTAGTGACCGGTTCGGGGAACAGACCGAACGCCCACGCACCGATGGTGAAGAGCACGAGGACAGCTGCTTGCGCGGCCGTGGGCGATAGCCCGAGCGTGGTGCTTCCATGACTCGCTGCCCATAGCGCCAGCGCGAGAAGCGCGAAGGCGGCGTAACCGCCGAGCGCCCGCAACCGGGCGCGTAATCGTTCGCGACGCAAGAGATTCGAGGCGTGCAGTGTCTCCGACGAAACCGTTTCGTTCATGGCGCTTGTCGTTTTGATGATGGGCCAGAACAGCGATCTTACATGGTTCGGTCTGTGGGATGGTGCGACTACAATACGCGCATCCCTTCTGAAGTGAAATCATGCGTTGGAACAGAACGAAGTCATGACCGTTGCAGCACCGAAGCCCTGGTATCTCTATTTGCTGGAGTGTGCCGGTGGGCGCATTTACACAGGGATCACGGTCGACGTGCAAGCGCGTTATGCCGCGCATGTGGCGGGGAAGGGGGCGCGCTTCACGCGGGCGTATCCGCCGTCGCGTGTGTTGTTGTCGCTATCGTTTGCCGACCGGTCGGCGGCCTCGCGTGCCGAGTACCGCATCAAGCAATTGACCGCGTCGCAGAAACGCGGCCTGATTGCGGGGACGTACGTCTGCGACTTCTCCGATTTCACAGACGCCGCAGGTCTGGGCGACGCCCCCGTCGCAGAGTCATCCCTCAAGGCACCAGACGCGCCTGTCGAATGATGCGTCGCACGTCGCGTTGCAGCGCGCCGAACTGGCCGCGCGACGGAATCGGCGAGACCACCAGCGCCCAGGCGTCGCCCGGCACGGTCTTCTCCACCACGGTGTAATAGGTCGACTGCGTGCGGAAGAAGTCGGCGATGCCGTCGTGACTGATGCGATAGCTTCGATCCCCGGCCCCCGGCAGCAGGAACACGCCGAGCGTGTAATACACATCGCGATCCGAATTCACCGGCCCCGACTGCTTATCGAGCAACAGCGTGCGCAGCGTCTTTTCCGTGAGCAGACTCGGGTGACGGACATCGAACACGCGCCACACCTTGAGCAACGCGCCCGTCGACATCTGCCAGCCCGCGAACGGCGCAAGCAGGCGCCAGCTTTCGGGCAGCTTCGCATCCGTCACACCCAGCGGCGCGAAGATGTTCTTCTCGCAGAAGTCCTTGTAATCCTCGCCGGACACCGCTTCGATCACCATCCCGAGCAACAGATACGAGACGTTCGAATAGACGAAGTCGGAGCGGCCCGTCGAATGACTGGCCTCGCCCGCATCCAGATAGTTGAAGAAGTCGGCGTTGCCGCCCACCCGACGGATGGCCAACCCGCTGAACAGACCATTAACCGGATCGTTGAAACCGTTCGTCGCCAGCCCCGCGCGGTGAGCGAGCAGGCGTCGCACGGTCAGATCGCGCAATGACGGATCGAGCGGCTTGCCGTGCTCCTTCGCGTAGTCGGTGAGCAGGTCGCTGAGTTTGGCGTCGAGCGACAACTTGCCTTGCTGCACCAGCAGCGCGATCCCGATAGCCGTCACCGACTTCGACAGGCTCGCGACGGGCAGTAACTGCTGGACTTCGTCGCCGGACGTGGCGGCTTCGAGCGCGACGCCGCCGTCCGACTCGGTGCGCAGCCAGACATGCGAGAGGTTGTAGCGCTCCTTGAGCTGCGCGACACCCTGCGCGATAGTCGACTGACCGATCGGCACGGCGGGCTTGATCGGCGTGACCGCGCCCGATGATGGCAGGGCGACGACTGCACCGGTAGTGTTCGTCGCACCAGAGGCGGATGCGGCGGACGACGCGCTCGACGGCGTCTGGGCGAGCGCGTGGCTCGCCGTCATCAGTGTGGCAGCGCCCAGCAGGATAGTCAGGACAACACGGCGTGCAGACGCGCCGGTACGCCCCATAGCTCGTGCCATGTCATGCCAATCGCCTGACATCGCCCATAGCTTTGTACAACGTGCCCCTGCTGCCGGACGGCTGCGCCGTTCGACGTTCATTACTTAACTCCCCCCGCGCACAAAACTTCGAACCGCGGATCGACTCTCTTCGGAGTCGGAATGGTTCGGAGTGCGCACGTGCCGCTTTGCGGCGATGTTCGAAATCGAAGTGTAGGAAAAACTTCGGGTAAATACCCAGCAAAACCTGCGCATTTTACATTAAGTTGCATATATCGCGCATTTAGGGCGATAGGGGAATGCAATCGTCCGGGCGTAACCCCGCGCGACGGGCGCTGCGCGGCGAACGTCACCGATATTGCGCTGCCGAAACTCCCTCATAACGTAAAGCATCGCCCGCAGACGCCCGTCCGGCGGCGCTTTGCGGGCGGTTCATCACATTAAGTGCGCGCTTTGTCAGTGCGGCACCGACAAGACCTGTTACGCATCGCGGTGTAAGCTATCTCCCAAGACTGACAGGCTCCGACTCGCCCACAGGCCTTGAGGGCGGCGTCCCGATGACGTCGTGCCGGCCGAAGGAACGACCGAAACATGACTGAACCGCCCCGTGCGTGCCCGAGCCGGCCCGCCGATCCCGCTTCTGATGTGGCGCTTTCTCCGGCCACTGCCGGCCACAGCGCTGCGGCCTCTGCCGCTGGCGAGGGTGACGGCAACCCGCCCGAATTACCCAGTGCTTCCTCCGCTTCGCCCGCTTCGCCCGTCGATGCCGCCTGGCTGGCCTTGCCCGCGCCTATCCGCCTGATCAGACGCTTTCCGTGGAGTGCCGCCCGCCCGTGGCTGATCGTCGCCGGTGTGCTGCTGCTCGGCCTGTTCGTCTTCGACGCGCTGCACCACATGTTGCGACACGTGCATTACGACAACGTGATCGCGGCCATTCACGCCACGCCGGTGACGCGCCTCGTGCTGGCCATGCTGGCAACGTTGGCGAGCTATGCGGCGCTCACCGGCTACGACATCTCGGGGCTCGCGTACGCCGGGGCGAAGGTGAAGCGCTCGACCGTCGTGCTGACGTCGTTCATTGCCTATGCGCTCGGCAACTCCGTCGGTCTCGGCGTGCTGACGGGCGGCACGGTGCGCATGCGGATGTACGCGGCGGCGGGCGTCGATGCGTCGAAGGTCGCGCAGGCCGTCGCCTTCAACGCCGGGGCGTTCGGTCTCGGGATGACGGTGTTCGGCTCGCTGGGGATGTTGTGGGGCGCGTCGCGCGTCTCGGCGCTGGTGCCGATTCCCGCGTGGATGTTGCAGGCCTTCGCCGCGCTGCTGCTGGCGGGCGCGGCCGCGTTCCTCGTCCTGTGCGCACGCAAACGCTCGGTCGCGATTTTCGGCCGCTGGTCGATGCCGTTGCCGCCGCTGCGCCTCGCGGTGCGTCAGTTGGTGATCTCCGCCGCCGACCTCGGCATGGCCGCCGCCGCGCTCTGGTGCCTGCTGCCCGCCGGTGTGGTCGATCTGCCGACGTTCGTCGTCTTCTACGCCATTGCAATGGCGCTCGGCGTGCTCAGCCACGTGCCGGGCGGCGTCGGCGTGTTCGAAGCGGTGATCCTGCTGGCGACGAACGGTCACGCACCGATCAGTCAGGTCGCGGGCGCGCTGGTGCTGTATCGCGGCATCTACTATCTGCTGCCGCTGATCTTCGCGGCGTGCCTGCTCGCTGCGTTCGAATTGCGGCAAGGGCCGGCCGCCCCGATCGGACGCGCCGCCGTACGCCTCTTCCCCGGTTTGCTCGCGGCACTCACGCTCGTGGCCGGTGTGATGCTGCTGATCTCGGGGTGACGCCTGCAACGCGCGATGCCGAGGACTTCCTGCGACGTCATGTCCCATTGTTCCTCGTGGAGGTGTCGCACCTGCTGGGCAGCGTGGCGGGGCTGTCGATGCTGTTCCTTGCGCGCGGTCTGCTGCACCGGCTCGACGCCGCGTGGTGGGGTTCGCTGGGCCTCACCGTCATCGCGGCAGTGCTGGCGATTCCGAAGGGCATCGCGTTATCGGAATTCTTCGTGCTGGCCGTACTCGCCACCTTGCTGCTCGTCTCGCGCAAGCAGTTCGACCGGCGCTCGTCGCTATTCACGCAGTCGTTCGAACCGGGCTGGATCATCGCCGTGCTGTCGGTGCTGGGCGCGTGTACGTGGCTGATGTTCATGTCGTACCGGCGCGTCGGCTACGCCAATCAGCTCTGGTGGCAATTCACGTTCGACGGCGATGCGCCACGCTCGATGCGTGCGCTGATGGTCGTCGCCGTGATCGGGCTCGGGTTGTCGCTATGGCAATTGCTGCGCCAATCGCCAGGCGCGATGGTGCCTGCGACGCAAGACGAACTGGCGCGCGCGAAGGCCGTCATCCGCAAGCAACCCGCCGCCGATGCGTGTCTCGCGCTCATGGGCGACAAGAGCTTCCTGTTCTCGCCGTCGGGTAACGCGTTCATCATGTACGCGAAGCATCGTCGCTCGTGGGTGTCGCTCTCGGATCCGGTCGGCGATCAGAAGGAGTGGCCGGAGCTGATCTGGCGGTTCATCGAACTGGCTGACGCGCACGGCGGTCGCGCGGCGTTCTACAAGACGCGTCCACAGGCATTGCCGCTTTACATCGACGCAGGACTGCGTGCGTACAAACTGGGTGAGGAGGCGTTCGTCTCGCTGCCGGAGTTCGGTCTGCAAGGCGCGCGTCGTGCGAATCTGCGGCATGGTGTGACGCGCGGTGAGCGCGAAGGACTGACGCTGGAGATCGTGCCGCCGGAGAACGTCGCGCCCCATCTGGCGGAGATGCGGCTTGTGTCGGATGCGTGGCTTGCGCGTCAGCACACGCGCGAGAAGGGCTTCTCGCTGGGGGCGTTCGACGATGCTTACGTCGCGCGTCAGCCGGTGGCGCTCGTGCGGCGTGAAGACCGGCTCGTCGCGTTCGCCACGCTGATGTGTCCCGACGTGCAGCGCATCGAAGCGAGCATCGATCTGATGCGTCAGGTGCCCGATTCGCCCCCGGGCACGATGGACTTCCTCTTCGCGAAGCTGATGCTGCATTTCAAGGCGCAGGGCTATCAACGCTTCGGTCTGGGCATGGCGCCGATGTCGGGCATGGAGACGCATCAGCTTGCGCCGCGCTGGCACCGCTTCGGGCGGATGATGTTCGCGCACGGCGCGCGGTTCTACAACTTCCGGGGATTGCGCAGCTTCAAGGACAAATTCGATCCGCAATGGGAGGCGCGCTACCTGATGACACCGGGCGGCATTGCACCGATGTTGACGCTGGCGGACGTCGCATCGCTCGTGGGCGGTGGCTGGAAAGGGATGATTACGAAATGACAGGAAGCGCGATGGCGATGGATGACAAGAGCGACGGCGACCGTGCGACGTCGGTGACACCGGGCGTCAGACGCGCGCGGGCGATCCGGGCTGCGTGCTATTCGGCGGCGGTCGCGATCAGCGTGTCCGCCACTTGCGCGATCGCGCAGACGTCGAAGACTGCCGAAGCAGTAGCCAACGGTGGCAATCCGTTGAACGTGCTCAAGCCCGCGCCGAAGGCCGGACCGGTGGCGCAGTCGCGCGCCGCAGCGTCGAGCGTGCCCGCACCGGTCATGCCCCAGGCGGCGGCTGCGGCAGCGGGTGCGGCGGCCTTTCGTAGCGCGGGCACGGGCGGCGCAGCCCCCGAGATCATGACGCATGGCCGCTTCGAGAGCGTCCCCATCTTCCGGCCGGAAGGCGAACCCAACGCGACGGTGCTGTTCTTCTCCGACGACGACGGCTGGACGCCACGCGCCGAGCGCATGGCCAGGGCACTGGCCGACACCGGCGCGCTGGTCGCGGGCATCGACACCGCGCGGTTGATGGCGAACTACACCAAGGACGACATCGCATGCGTCTACGCGGCGGGCGATCTCGACAACTTCGGCCGATGGGTCGAGGCCGCCGTCAAACTGCCGGGCTACACGCCGCCGATTCTCGTGGGCGACGGCGTGGGCGGAACGTTCGCGTACGCCATGCTCGCGCAGGCCGGTAGCGACACGTTCTCCGGTGCGCTGTCCGTCGACTTCTGTCCGGTGCTGCCGATGTCGCGTCCGCTGTGTCAGGGCGAAGGCGTGCATTTCGGACGCGGCATCACCCACACGCCAGGCGGCGCGCCGATGCGTCTGCTCCCCGCGCCGGTGATGAGTGCTCCGTGGCTGGCGATGGGAGGCCCGTCGGGCGGGCCTGCCAGCCCGGCACGCGCGCCGCGTTGTTCGGACCACGTCGCGCAGGAGTTCGCTGCGCGCACACCGAATTCCAACTGGCTCGTGGGCGGGCTGGCGGGCAGTCTGGGGGCGATGGATACAAGCGGTACGACGTCCGCCTCGTCGACCGGTGCTTCGTCCACGCCGGTGCTGGCCGATTGGGTGACGCAGTACAAGAATGCGTTCCGGCGTCTGAACGCGCACCACGTGGCAGGCACGGCGCGACCGCCTGCGGCCGTCGCCGATCTGCCCGTGATCGAGGTGCCAGCGACGGGCAAGCCCGCTGCGAATCTGGCCGATACCTTCGCCATCCTGATGTCGGGCGACGGCGGTTGGGCTGGACTTGATCGCGATGTCGCCGGGGCACTGTCCGCGCACGGCATTCCCGTCGTGGGTGTCGATTCGCTGCGGTACTTCTGGTCGGCGCGCACGCCCGCGTCCGGCGCACTCGACATCGACCGCCTCATGCGCTTCTATCAGACCCGCTGGAACAAGAAACGCGCGATCCTGATCGGCTATTCGCAAGGGGCCGACGTGCTGCCGTTCATGGTCAACCGGATGCCGCCACTGGCACGTGAGCGCGTGGGTCTGCTCGTGCTGATGGGGCTTGGTCAGAAGGCCGATTTCGAGTTCCGCATGACCAACTGGGTGATGTCGAGCCAGAACGGGCTGCCGATCCGCCCCGAGGTAGAGCGTCTGCCCGACGGCATGGCGATGTGCATCTACGGCGCGGACGAGGACGACAGCAACTGTCCGGGCCTCGACCCCAAACGGGTGCAGGTCGTGAAGATGCCCGGCGGGCACCATTTCGACGGCAACTACACCGCGCTGGCGGACGTGATCCTGCAGGGACTCGCCAAGCGCTGACGGACGACGGTGCCGTCCAGTGTCGCCCGGTGTCGTCCGGTAAGGCTGGGTGAGGCCCGGTGTCTCCCGCCGTCTGTCGTACCGTCCCAACGTATCGGGTAACCGCGACGTATCCGCGCTTTCTCGCCTTGCCTTCCGTGCGGGCGCTCCGTACACTGCGGCCAGTTTTTCCCTATCGCGTCACGCACTTAGCGTGTTTCGCGTGCGACGAATACGGTAGGGACCACACGATACGGCACGACAGACAGGAGAAGATCGATATGGCCGAGGGTTACTTTCCGAAGTGGCAACCGCAGGACACCGCCTCGGGGCGCGTGATCGCCCCCGATGAGCGTTTGCCGTGGCCGCAGACCATCGCGATGGGCGTGCAGCACGTGGTCGCCATGTTCGGCTCGACCGTGCTGGCCCCGTTGCTCATGGGCTTCGATCCGAATCTCGCGATCTTCATGTCGGGCATCGGCACGTTGCTGTTCTTCGTCCTCGTCGGCGGACGCGTTCCGAGCTATCTCGGCTCCAGCTTCGCGTTCATCGGTCTGGTCATTTCGGTGACGGGCTATGCGGGCAGCGGCCCGAACCTGAACATTCCCGTCGCGCTCGGCGGGATCATCGCGTGCGGGGTGCTTTACGCCATCATCGGCCTGATCGTGATGGTCGTCGGCACGCGCTGGATCGAAGCGCTCATGCCCCCGGTCGTGACGGGCGCGGTCGTCGCGGTGATCGGCCTGAATCTGGCCCCAGTCGCGGTCAAGGGCGTCTCGGCCACCAGCTTCGACACCTGGATGGCGCTGGCGACGGTGCTATGCGTGGGCCTCGTGGCCGTGTTCGCGCGCGGCATGGTCCAGCGTCTGCTGATTCTGGTCGGCCTGCTGCTCGCCTACGTGCTCTACGCCGTGCTGACGAACGGCATGGGACTGGGCAAGCCGATCGACTTCGCCATCGTGGCCAATGCCGCGTGGTTCGGTCTGCCGCACTTTGCCGCACCGGTGTTCAAGCCGGAAGCGATGGTACTGCTCGCGCCCATCGCCATCATTCTGGTGGCTGAGAATCTGGGGCACATCAAGGCCGTGAGCGCCATGACGGGACAGAACCTGGATCGTTACATGGGGCGCGCGTTCCTTGGCGACGGGCTGGCGACCATCGTGTCGGGCAGCGTCGGCGGCACGGGCGTGACGACCTACGCCGAGAACATCGGCGTGATGGCAGTGACGAAGATTTACTCGACGCTGGTGTTCGCGGTCGCGGCTGTGCTGGCGCTGGTGCTGGGCTTCTCGCCGAAGTTCGGCGCGATCATCCAGACGATTCCGGGACCAGTGCTCGGAGGCGTGTCGATTGTGGTGTTCGGTCTGATTACGGTGGCCGGTGCGCGCATCTGGGTGCAAAACAAGGTCGACTTCTCGGACAACCGCAACCTGATCGTCGCGGCAGTGACGCTGGTGCTGGGGGCGGGCGACTTCACGCTGAAGTTCGGCAGCTTCTCGCTGGGCGGCATCGGTTGCGCGACGTTCGGCGCGATCATTCTGTACGCACTGCTGCGGGGACGCGGCGCGTCGCGCCCGGCGGCGATGTAACGTTTCACCCCATGCCTGCGAGTACCGGGGCGTGAGACCAACACGGCACGACGATTACGTCGTGCCGTTTTTGTTTGTGTGGGTGATGTCGACGGGCGGCGCTTGCAGGTGATCGAGCAATTGGCGTGCGTAGACGGGCAGGGCGTCGCGTTCGCGCACGCACAGCACCAGCGTGCGCAGCGCCCACGGGTCGACCAGCGGCACGATGCCGATGTTCAGTACGGTGGCCGAACGATGGGCGGCGCTCAAAGGGACGATGCCCAGCGCAGCACCCGTCGCCACTGCGCGGCAAAGGCTGTCGAAGTCGCGCAGACGCAGCCGGTAGTGCACGGCGCGTCCCGCGCGTCTGGCGTGACCGTCGATGTGCTCGGCCAGCGCGCTCTGCGCGGGCAGGCCGATGAACTCCGCGTCGAGCACGTCGGCAAACGCAACGCCTTCGCGCGCCGCCAGCGCGTGTCCCGGCGGCGTAACGATCACCAGACGATCCTGCCGGAACGGCACCGTCTCAAGTCCCGTCAGCTCGATCCAGTCGGATACTACGCCGATGTCCGCTGCACCTTCGAGTACAGCCTGCACGACGGCGGGACTCGTCTGCTCGCGCAACGCGATTTCCACATTGGGATGCTCGGTGAGGAACGTGCCCAGCAGATCGGGCAGGAATTCGGACATGGCGACCGTGTTGGATGCGACGCGCACGTTGCCCTTGAGGCCAGCGGCGTACTCGCCGAGTTCGCCGCGCATCTGCTCGATTTGCAGCAGCACGCGTCGGGCGTGCGCGAGCAGGGCGCGTCCGGCGGGGGTGGGCACGACGCCTTGAGGATGGCGCACGAACAACGCAATACCCAGCGTCTCTTCAAGGCCGCGAATGCGGGCGCTGGCGGAGGCGAGTGTCAGATGCGCACGCTCGGCGCCGCCCGTGATGCTGCCGGCTTCGGCCACCAGCAGGCAAAGACGCAGATCGGTCAGGTCAAAGCGCATGAGATAGGCACGGGATGAGCGGGCGCTGGGCACGGATGAGAGACGGGGTGTCGTCAGTGTAGCGGTTCGTCCGGGCGCGATGTCGACTGACTTGGGCAAGGGCGCATGGTAAACTACGCGCTTTCAAGACACGGCCGTACCCGCGACGGTCTCCCCCGCCAAGCCGCAGCGTTTCATTCGTCGGCGGGTCGTCTTGCTGGCGTCTTCAGACGCGTCGCCCGGATGAGCGCGACGCGTGTCGCACGCCCACGCGGGCATTCCATCAAGAACAAACAACATCGATACGCGCGGGGACACACATCGTGGAGTCCGCGCATTGGTCTTTATATGTCTTTTGAAACGCTCGGCCTGTCGGCCGACATTTTGCGCGCGGTAGCCGATCTCGGTTATACGCAGCCGACCCCGATTCAACTGCAAGCGATTCCGGCCGTTCTGCAAGGCGGCGATCTTCTCGCCGGTGCGCAGACCGGAACCGGAAAGACGGCAGGCTTCACGCTGCCTATCCTGCAAATGCTCTCGTCGCGTTCGCACCCGGCTGCCGCCAACGGCAAGCGTAAGGTGCGCGCCCTTGTGCTGACCCCCACACGCGAGCTGGCTGCTCAGGTCGAAGAGAGCGTCACGCAATACGGTAAGTATCTGCGCCTGACCTCGATGACCGTGTTTGGCGGCGTGTCGATGGTGCCGCAGGTCAAGCAACTCGCACGCGGCGTCGATATCCTCGTTGCCACGCCGGGCCGTCTGCTCGACCACATGCAACAGAAGACGGTCGATCTGTCCGGCGTCGAAATTCTCGTGCTCGACGAAGCGGATCGCATGCTCGACATGGGCTTCATTCGCGATATCCGTCGTGTGCTGGCCGTGCTCCCCGCTCAACGCCAGAACCTGCTCTTCTCGGCAACGTTCTCCGACGAAATCAAACAGTTGGCCGATGGCTTGCTCAAGTCGCCCGCGCTGATCGAAGTCGCGCGTCGCAACACCACGGCCGAGACCGTCGACCAGAAGATCTATCCGGTCGACCGCGATCGCAAGCGCGAACTGCTCGAACACCTCGTGCGCGAGCACAACTGGTTTCAAGTGCTGGTCTTCACGCGCACCAAGCACGGTGCGAACCGTCTGGCCGAGCAACTGACGAAGGGCGGCATTCCCGCACTCGCCATTCACGGCAACAAGAGCCAGGGTGCACGCACGCGTGCGCTCGCCGAGTTCAAGAGCGGCACGCTGCAAGTGCTGGTCGCGACCGATATCGCCGCGCGCGGTATCGACATCGACCAACTGCCGCACGTCGTGAATTTCGATCTGCCGGAAGTGGCGGAAGACTACGTGCACCGCATCGGCCGTACGGGCCGTGCAGGCGCGAACGGTGAGGCCGTTTCCCTCGTGTGCGTGGACGAGCATCAATTGCTCCAGCAAATCGAACGTCTCATCAAGCGAACCATCGAGCGCGAAATCATTCCGGGCTTCGAGCCGGATCCGCACGCCGTGGCGCAGCCGATTCGCAAGAATCAGCAGGGTAACGGTCGTGGCGCAGGGGGTGGCGGCGGTCGTGGCGGTCGCAACGGCGGTGGCGACGACGCGCGTCAAGGCGCACGTGCGCCTCGCGAATCTCGTGACGGTGGCCGTGGCGCGCGCCAGGGTGGCGAAGCGAAGCCGCGTCGCGAAGGCGAACGCAGCGGCCGTCAGGGCGGCAATGGTGGCAATGGCGGGAACGGTGGTAATGCTGGCAACAGCATCAACGTCGCGCAGTCCGCCGGACGCCGCGAGCAGGCACCGAAGCGTCCGGGCAACCCCGGTGACACTCAGCGCGCACCCGCGCGCGCCGCACAGGGTGCCGGTAGCGCACGTCAGGGGCAGAACGCACCGCGCACGCAGAACGGCGGCGGTGGCGGCGAGCGCGGCGACTTCGGCCAGCGTGGTCCGCGTCCGGCGCGCCGCGACGGTGCCGGTGGCGCATTGCTGATGGGCAAGCCGAAGCGCGATTAAGCGCTTCGCCGGAGGCATCGACGATGTGCACGCAGCTCAACATTCGGGTGAATTTGAGCTGCGGCATGGGTCTGAGAGATGCCGCCCGGCAACTTCGGAATACATGCTCCGGTACGCACGCGAACGAGCGCAAAGACGCGCCTTCGCCAGTGCTGGCAGGTGTCTCAGGGTCGGCCCCGACAGGTGCTCCGCGCAAAATAAGTAAAATATTAACTTTTTGCGCCCGAGACTCTCATGATCGCCCGTGTCACCCGGCTGTTCCCCTTGTGGGCCTTGCTGCTGTCCGTCTTTGCATTCTTCTCGCCGGGCAGTTTCACCGGCATCACGCCGCATGTCACGGCATTGCTCACCGTGGTGATGTTTGCGATGGGCGTCACGCTGACGTTCGACGACTTCAAGCGTGTGTTCACCCGTCCCGCCCCCATCGTTGCGGGTGTGGTGCTGCACTATCTGGTGATGCCGCTGGCCGCCTGGATCATTGCACGCGTGCTTCACATGCCCCCCGATCTGACGGCGGGCATGGTGCTTGTTGGCAGCGTAGCGAGCGGCACGGCATCCAATGTCATGATCTATCTCGCCCGCGGCGACGTTGCGCTGTCAGTCACCATCAGTGCCATGTCGACCCTCGTCGGCGTGTTCGCGACGCCGCTGCTCACGCGCTTGTACGTCGATGCCTCGATTGCTGTGGACGTCGAGGGTATGTTGTTGTCGATTCTTCAGATCGTGGCGCTGCCGATTGGCGCGGGTCTGCTCATCAATCACTTCTTCGGCCGCGTGGTACGTGCCATCGAAGGCATTCTCCCGCTGGTCTCGATGGTGGCGATCGTGCTCATCATCGGCGCCGTCGTCGGTGCGAATCAGGGCAACATTGCCACGGTGGGTCCGCTGGTCATGGTGGGCGTGATTCTGCACAACGGACTGGGGCTGCTCGGCGGTTACTGGGGCGGTCGTCTGCTGGGCTTCGACGAATCGATCTGCCGCACCCTGGCCATCGAAGTCGGTATGCAGAACTCGGGTCTGGCCGCCACGCTCGGCAAGGTCTACTTCACGCCCCTGGCGGCATTGCCGGGGGCACTCTTCTCCGTTTGGCACAACCTCTCGGGTTCGCTGCTCGCAGGTTACTGGCGGGGTCGTCCGACTGGCACAGTCAACGACAGCCAGGCGACGGCAACGCGTCCGACGCACTGAGTTTTCTTCGTGCCGCACACCGGTGTGTGCGGCACGCAACGGGAGTCCGCACCGTCATCGCGGACATTTGCCTTTCCGTCTCTCATCGCCTACAACATCGATATACCGTTCGCGGCGGTGAGAGAGTCTGTATCACGGCGCCCGTCCGTGTTTCCCTTCCCCCGCTCGCCCACAGGGCGTATTCCGACGTGACCAGCGTCGACAGTCCGCATTGCGCGTATGGCTTTGTTGCGCGATGTGCTGTCGTGGTCCGGCGTACGAGCGAGCGGTCTGGAGTGACTCAAGCATGTTGCGAAAGAATCCGCGCGGGGATTACCCCGTGGTGCACGAAACGTCGTTTGTCGATCCCACGGCCATTTTGTGCGGCCAGATCATCGTGGGTGAGAACGTCTTCATCGGACCTTATGCGGTGCTTCGCGCCGACGAGGTCGACGAAGACGGCAAGATGGAGCCGGTGGTGATCGGCGCCAATTCCAATATTCAGGACGGGGTCGTGATCCATTCGAAAGACGGCGCACGCGTGACTATCGGCGAGAACACGTCCATCGCCCATCGCTCCATCGTGCATGGACCTTGCGTGATCGGTAACAACGTTTTCATCGGCTTCAATTCGGTGCTGTTCAACTGCGTCGTGCACGATGGCGTAGTGGTGCGGCACAACAGTGTGATCGACGGGCGCGATATTCCAGAGAACTTCTACATTCCCTCGACCACACATATCAGCCGCGAGACCGATCTCGCGACCATTCCGAAGGTCACTGTCGATGCGCGCGAGTTCTCCGAATCGGTGAGCCGCACGAACGTGCAGCTCGCGCGCGCCTATCGTCGGATTCAGAACGAGTTCTGACCGGGTTTTGACGATAGGTGGCGACTCGCCAGCGTGCTGCTGGCGAGTGCGCGGTGGCCGTGAACGTTTTGTTGGAGTCCGTCATGTCTTTGAGTGTCAACGGTATTGTCATCGACGCACGCCGCGTCGCCGATGAGATCGATCAGCATCGGGACGCGGCCGATCCGGAAGCGGCCGCGCAACGCGCACTCGTGAGTCGCGAGTTGCTGCGCCAACGGGCGCGCGATCTGCGCCTGCTGGCCGAGGATGGCGGGACGAGCGACGACGCGGTCGTCGACGCGCTCTTCACGCGCGACGTGCAGGTGCGTCGTCCCACGGAAGCCGAGTGCCGGACCTACTTTCACGATCACGCCGGCCAGTTCCGCGTGGGCGACAAAGTGCAGGCGAGTCACATCCTGTTCGCCTTGTCTGCAGGGGTACCGCTCTCCAGCACGTTGGGGCGCGCGCAGTCCGCGCTCGACGCCGTGCTCGCAGAGCCGACGTCGTTCGAAACTGTCGCGCAGGCCATGTCGGATTGTCCGTCGGGACGCAGTGGCGGCAGCCTCGGCATGCTCGCGCGTGGCAGCGGCGCGCCGGAGTTCGAATTGGTGCTGTTTTGTGGCGACCGGCTGGGCGTGTTGCCGCGGCTCGTCAATACGCGTTACGGCTTTCATGTCGTGCGTATCGAACGTCGTGTGAAGGGCCGCATGCCGCCGTTCGAGCGCGTGGCCGAGCGCATTGCGGCGCAGTTGTACGAGCAGGCACGCGCACGTGCGCTGCGTCACTATGTGGCGTTGCTCGCGGACGCCGCCGAGATCAGTGGTGCGAACGACGAGAACGACGACGCGTGCGATTGGAGCGAAAGCGAGGAACCGAAACGCGTGCAGTAATGCGCACGGCATCACGCGTAATGCAAAAGGGCGCTGCCCGAGCTGGCTTCAGCAACGAAGCGGTTCGGGCAGCGCCCTTTTTTGACGTCCGCCGTCAGCCGACGATCAGTTCGAGCGTGAGCGTGTCGAGTGTGAAAGAACCGTCGTCCTGAATCTTGAAGTGCTGTCGTACGCTGTCTGCCATCGCCGTTTGCAACGCGCGGATGGCGACCTGCATCGGCGCCGGGGTGCGCATGCGTGTCGTCCACGTCTTGAAGTCGAGGTCGAGCGTGCGCGGGGTGAGCGATGCCACCGAGAATCCCGCGCCAGCCGCCATCGTCAGCCATTCACCCGCCGAGTAGTTGCGCACGTGCGAGGTGTCGCGCAGCACTTCCACCGCTTGCAGGTAGGTGTCGAACAACGGCTGTCCAGTGGAGGCGACGTCGCAGATCACGACACGGCCGCCCGGCTTGAGCACGCGCCGCATCTCGCGCAACGCTGCACCGACATCCGCCCAATGGTGTGCGCTGTAGCGGCTGAAGACGAGATCGAACGATGCGTCGGCGAATGGCAGCGATTCCGCTGCGCCGAGTTGCGTGTCGACGTTCGTCAGCCCGCGCTTGGCCGCTTCGCCCGCGACCACGCCGAGCATGTCCGCCGAGAGGTCATACGCCACCACACGGGCGACGTGCGGCGCAGTGAAGAAGCTTACGTGACCTGCGCCGCAACCCAGATCCAGGACTTGCGCATTCGGGTGCGCGCGGGCAATCGCGGCGAGTTGCTCCAGATCGGCGCCCTGTGCATGGTTGGCGCTCGTCAGATAGGCCGATGCCTGCGGGCCGAACTGACCGGTGACGACGGCGTTGTGCGCGTCATGCGAGGCGGAGGCTTTGGGTCGCTGGGTGTCGCTCATATTGCTCACGGGGAATCTCCTTCGTTTGTGGGGCGGGGCGCAATCTGTCGCGTCTTGCACGGTGTGTGCCGGGGGCTTGCGCGACATCGATGGGTCTCACGATAATGGCTCATCGATACCGGTACAAGTTGCCTGTTTATCCTGGTATGAAAACTACCCCCATGCCCGCACATTCCTCGCCTTCGGCCGAGCATACGCCGACTTCGCACCACAGCGACGACGCTCGTCAGCGTCGGGCGCTTGGTGACTTCCTGCGCGCTCATCGCGAGCGACTGACGCCCGCTGCCGTCGGTCTCCCGCCGATGGGACGGCGACGCACACCGGGGCTGCGTCGCGAAGAGGTCGCGCAGTTATGCGGCTTGTCGTCGACCTGGTACACGTGGATCGAGCAGGCGAGGGAGGTATCGATCTCGGCGGGGGCGCTGGCCGCCGTGGCGAGCGCGCTGCGGCTCTCGCGCGCCGAGCGGGCATATCTGTTCGACCTCGCGGGTAAGCGCGATCCGGAGCGCGGCGCAGCACCGCTGCCGCATCACGCGACGGCGCAGGTGCAAGCGGCGGTGGCGGCGATCGCCGCCCCCGCATACGCGCTGGACCGGTGCTGGGATGTGCTCGCCTGGAACGCGGCGGCGGCCGACATTTTTCGTGGATGGCTCGATGTGCCGGGCGGTGCAGGCGGCGCAAGTGGCACTGCCACGAAGAACCTGCTGCGCTACATCTTCCTCGACGCAGGCGCACGGACGTTGATTCAGGATTGGGAGAGCCGTGCGCGGCGCGTTGTTGCCGAGTTTCGCGCCGAGTGCAGCGCCTATCTGGACGACACGCCTGTGCGCGCCCTGACCGATGCGCTGCAACGTGAGAGCCCGGTGTTTGCGGCGCTGTGGTCGCAGCAGGACGTGGTGGAGCGCGAAGGCGGACGGCGCGGTTTCCATCACGCCGAGCGCGGTGACATCGATTTCGCGCAGGTGACGTTCCGGCTGTCGGGGCACGACGACGTCAAGCTGGTCATGTTGCTGGCGTGAGCCGAGACGTCGAAGGGCTGAGTCGAAACGTTGCTGATCCGTTGCCTAATCCGTCCCTTAGGCCTTCCCTTAAGCCTTCCCTCAACCCGCAGGACGCAGCCACTGCACGAGCAGCGTAGCGGTGGCCATGCCGAGCAGTGTCATGATCAGCGAGCCGCCCACGTGCAGGACGACGATGAACGACGCCCAGCCGATCTGGCCTTCGCGCAGCAGCGTGGTGACTTCGGCGGAAAACGTCGAGAAAGTGGTGAGGCCGCCGAGAAACCCGGTGACGACGAACAGCCGCCACTCGACGGGGATCGACGGAATGTAGCTGAACAGCGCAACGGCGATACCGATGAGATAGCCGCCACCGAGATTGGCGGTGAGGGTGCCGAGCGGAAGCGTCGGCAGGATGGCGTTGAGTTGCACGCTCAGTACCCAGCGCAGCAGCGCGCCGAGGGCAGCCCCGATGCTGATGGCGACGACCGAAGCCAGCATGTGTGATTCCTCCCGACCATCCCACAGAATAAAAAAACGGCCAGCTGTTTCAAGCTGACCGTCCTCGCCTCTCAAGCGAATACTGCGCGCGTTGCCACTGACATGGCCAAAGGACTTAGTCCTTCGGGAACGACGTGGCGCCGCCGTGCGCGCCCGACCACTCGGCCGGTGCGTGCAGGAATTTCTCGACTTCGTCGAGCGTCTTCGTGTCGAAGTGATTCTGCTGCTTCGCGACACGCAGCACGTCCCACCACGTGGCCAGCGAGTGCAGCTCCACGTCGATGTCCTTAAGCACCTGACGGCTTTCCGGGAAGATGTCGTAGTGGAACACCACGAACACGTGGTTCACCTTCGCACCCGCTTCGCGCAGCGCCTTGCAGAAATTGATCTTGCTGCGGCCGTCGGTCGTCAGATCTTCGACGAGCAGCACGCGCGAGCCTTCCGGCAGATCGCCTTCGATCTGCGCATTGCGACCGAAACCCTTCGGCTTTTTACGGACGTACTGCATCGGCAGCATCAGCTTGTCGGCGATCCAGGCAGCGAACGGAATACCTGCGGTTTCACCGCCGGCGACCGTGTCGAACTGCTCGCAGCCCACGTCCTGAATGATGACGGCCTCTGCGAAGTCCATCAGCGTACGGCGCACGCGCGGGTACGAGATCAGCTTGCGGCAGTCGGTGTAGACCGGGCTGGCCCAGCCCGAAGTGAAGATGTACGGCTTCTCGGCGTTGAAATGCACCGCGCCCACTTCGAGCAGGATCTTGGCGGTGATGTCGGAAATCGCCTGGCGGTCGATGCCAATCATGATGCGGTTCCTTAGCGTAGCTGCCCGCCGTGCGGCGTGCAGCCAGGAGTCGTTGATGAGTCAGCGATGTACCGCGCCCGATACCGCGCAAAACAGGCTACGCAGATCAACAGCTTACTGTGGCGGGACACCGTCTGAGGCAGCGGGCGACGCGTCTTGCGACGAACGGCCTGCGCTTAAACGCGAATTATGCCACAAGTTTCAGCAGATGCGACGTCAATTATGCACTGAGCGTACATTCGTCGACGCACTAGTACGCACAGTGTGCGCGCACGGCGCATATGAAAGAGCCTCTCCGACAGACGTGTCCAAAAAAAGAGACAGTTGCCGAGCCTTTATGACAGGCATACACTCTCGCCGAAATTCAGACCGGTCCAGACCATTCCCATGCCCAACGATTCCTCGCCTTCCCTTGCCGCACCGGCCTCCACCGTCGCCAAGCAAGACACCGCTTACGCGAACCGCGCCCTGTGGGCTTCGGCCATCGGCTACGCCATGGACGGCTTCGATCTGCTGATCCTCGGCTTCATCCTGCCCGCCATCGCGGCCGATCTGGCGCTCTCCAGTGCGCAGTCTGGCGCGCTCGTGACGTGGACGCTCATCGGTGCGGTCGTCGGCGGTATCGTCTTCGGCATGCTCTCGGACCGCTACGGCCGGGTGCGTGTGCTCTCGTGGACGATTCTGCTGTTCGCGGTGTTCACCGGTCTGTGCTCGCTGGCGCAGGGCTACTGGGATCTGCTGGCGTACCGGACCATCGCCGGTATCGGTTTGGGCGGCGAGTTCGGCATCGGCATGGCGCTGGCGGCGGAAGCCTGCGCGCCGGAACGCCGTGCGCGCGCGTCCTCGTTCGTAGGTCTTGGCTGGCAGGCCGGGGTGTTGGCTGCTGCACTGCTTACGCCGCTGCTGCTGCCGGTCATCGGCTGGCGCGGCATGTTCGCCGTCGGTTTGCTGCCTGCGGTGGTGTCGTTCGTGATGCGTCGCACGCTGGGCGAGCCGGAGATGTTCCTCGCCCAACAGCAACAGCCGCGCGAACACGCGCCGCTCAAGCTGCTGGTGAAAGATTGTGCGACTACGCGCGCAAGCCTCGGCGTGGCCATCCTGTGTTCGGTGCAGAACTTCGGCTACTACGGCCTGATGATCTGGATGCCCTCGTATCTGTCGAAGACGTTCGGCTATTCGCTCACCAAGTCGGCCATGTGGACGGCCGTGACCGTGCTGGGCATGGCGTTCGGCATCTGGTTGTTCGGCCGTCTGGCCGATCGGTTCGGGCGTCGCCCCACGTTCATCGGCTATCAGATCGGCGCGGTCGTCATGGTGTTCGTCTACGCGCAGCTTCAGTCGCAGTTCGCGCTGCTCATCGGCGGCGCGGTGATGGGCATGTTCGTGAACGGCATGATCGGCGGCTACGGCGCGCTGATTTCGGAGCTGTATCCGACGGCGGCGCGCGCCACGGCGCAAAACGTGCTGTTCAATATCGGCCGTGCGGTCGGCGGCTTCGGCCCGCTGACGGTCGGTGCGCTGGCGGCAGCGTACTCGTTCAAGATGGCGCTCGTGTTCCTCGCTGGCATCTATGTGCTCGACATTCTCGCGACGCTGTTCCTGATCCCCGAACGTCGCGGCGAAGCATTGCTGTAAGTCCCTGCCGTAAGGCGCGAACGCATTCCCAGCCGCACGCCAGCCTTGCTGCGCGTGCGGCATCACGCTTCTGGCGCAAGGTGTACACTTTGCGTCCTGCGGTGAGCACCGGCCGCCGCAAGTCCCACGGTCCGACGCGCGCGAGCGCGGTATTCAGGATCGGGGAAGCGATGGTCATCACGCCATTGCGCTGTGAAGAACCCCGTCGACGACACAATCGCCGAATCCCTCCGGTTGGCTCTTCCCCCCGCCGTGATCCGTCAAAAGACGGCTGAGTCCAGACGCTGCCCGCATGCGGCACAGGCCCGGCCGTCGCCCAGTTCTTAGGTATCGAGATATGGATGAACAACTGAAACAAAGCGCCCTGGCGTACCACGAGAATCCGCGTCCGGGCAAAATCTCGGTGACGCCGACCAAGCCGCTGTCGAACCAGATCGATCTGTCGCTGGCTTACTCCCCCGGCGTGGCCTACGCCTGTGAAGCCATTGCGGAAGACCCCCTCGCCGCCAATCGCTACACGTCGCGCAGCAACCTCGTGGGCGTGATTACCAACGGTACGGCCGTGCTGGGTCTGGGCAACATCGGCCCGCTCGCCGCCAAGCCGGTCATGGAAGGCAAGGGCTGCCTGTTCAAGAAGTTCGCCGGTATCGACGTGTTCGACATCGAACTCGCCGAGCACGACCCGGACAAGCTGGTCGAAGCCATCGCCATGCTGGAGCCGACGCTGGGCGGCATCAACCTCGAAGACATCAAGGCGCCGGAGTGCTTCTACATCGAGAAGAAGCTGCGTGAGCGCATGAAGATTCCGGTCTTCCACGACGATCAGCACGGCACCGCCATCATCGCTTCGGCCGCTATCCTCAACGGCCTGAAGGTCGTTGGCAAGGACATCGCAAAGGTCAAGCTGGTCTGCTCGGGCGCAGGCGCTGCCGCCATCGCCTGTCTGGATCTGTTGGTGAACCTCGGCCTCAAGAAAGAGAACATTCTCGTTCTCGACTCGAAGGGCGTGATCCACACCGGCCGCGACAAGCTCGACGAGAGCAAGGCGCGTTACGCCGTGGCGACCGACGCGCGTACGCTGGCCGACGCCAGCAACGGCGCAGACGTGTTCCTCGGCTGCTCGACCGCCGGCGTGCTGAGCGCCGACATGGTCAAGACGATGGGCACGAAGCCGCTGATTCTCGCGCTCGCCAACCCGGAGCCGGAAATCCGCCCGGAAATCGCGAAGGCTGCGCGTCCGGACTGCATCATCGCCACGGGCCGTTCGGACTACCCGAACCAGGTCAACAACGTGCTGTGCTTCCCGTTCATCTTCCGTGGCGCGCTCGACGTGGGTGCCACCACCATTACGGAAGAGATGAAGCTCGCCACCGTGCGTGCCATCGCCGAACTGGCGCAGGAAGAAGAGCAAAGCGAAGAAGTCGCGCGTGCCTATGAAGGCCAGTCGCTCGAATTCGGCCCGGAATACATCATTCCGAAGCCGTTCGATCCGCGGCTGATCATCAAGATCGCTCCGGCCGTGGCGCAAGCCGCAATGGATTCGGGTGTGGCCACGCGTCCGATCAAGGACATGGACGCCTATCGCGAACAACTCGGCACGACCGTGTATCGCACCGGCTTCATCATGCGTCCGGTGTTCGCTGCCGCGCGTGCCCGCTTCGGTAACGATGCCGCCCGTATCGTGTTCGCCGAAGGCGAAGACGAGCGCGTGCTGCGCGCCGCCCAGTTCGTGCTGGCCGAGCGTATCGCCAAGCCGATCATCATCGGTCGTCCGGCCGTGGTGGAAATGCGTCTGCAGAAGATCGGCTCGAAGCTCAAGCCGGGTGTCGACTTCGAGATCGTGAATCCGGAAGACGACGCGCGCTATCAGCGCTGCTGGCAGGCGTATCACAACCTCGGCGCACGCCATGGTGTGACGCCGGAAGTCGCCAAGGCGGCCATGCGCAAGGACAACACCCTGATCGGTGCGATCCTCGTGCATCTGGGCGAAGCCGACGGTATGGTCTGCGGCATGATCGATACGTACCACCGCCATCTGGATGTGGTCGATCAGGTGCTGGGCCGTGCTGCAGGTGTCGAGAACTACGCGGCGATGAACCTGCTGATGCTGGAGAACCGCAACCTGTTCATCAGCGACACGTATGTGAACGAAGTGCCGACGTCGGAACAGCTCGCCGAAATGACCGTGCTGGCCGCGAAGGAAATCGAGCGCTTCGGCATCGCCCCGAAGGTGGCGCTGCTCTCGAACTCGAACTTCGGCAGCGTGAAGTCGGCATCGGCTCAGCGCATGGCACGCGCCGCTGAACTGCTGGCCGCGCGTGCCCCGTCGCTGGAAGTGGATGGCGAAATGCACGGCGACGCCGCGCTGTCGGAGACGATCCGTCGCGCTGCTTACCCGGCATCGCGTCTGTCGGGCGAAGCGAACCTGCTCGTCATGCCGAACGTGGAAGCGGCCAACATCACGTACAACCTGCTCAAGATGACGGGCGGCGAAGGCGTGACGGTGGGTCCGTTCCTGCTGGGCTGCGCCAAGCCGGTTCATATCCTGACGCCGGCCGCGACGGTGCGCCGCATCATCAACATGACGGCCGTGGCTGCGGCGAACGTCACGCGTTGATGCCATACTGACGAAGGCATCCGCCGGTGCATTGCCGGTGAGCGTCGCCTTCGAAAGCGCATAAAAAAATCCCGCCAGTCGCTTACGCGCTGGCGGGATTTTTTATGGGACAGCCGTCGTCAGTGTCGTCGAGTCAGGCAGCAACGCGATGCGAATCACCATCACGGAACTGCGTAAGCAGCTTCGTCCACTTGATGCGCGTGGCGGCGAGATTCTGCTCCTTGACGTGTCCATAGCCGCGAATCTCCTGCGGCAGTTCCGCGAGTTGCACGGCCAGAGAGACGTTGTGCTCGTTCAGACGGGACAGCAGTTCGTTCACCAGCGCTTCATACTCGCCGATCAGCGCGCGCTCCGTGCGACGCTCTTCCGTCCGACCGAAGATATCGAACGCCCCGCCACGCAGGCCCTTGAACTTCGCCAGCACGCCGAACGCCTTCATCATCCAGGGGCCGTACGCCTTCTTCACGAGATGGCCCTTGTCGTCATGCTTGGCGAGCGACGGCGGCGCGAGATGGAAGCGCAGCGAGAAGTCGCCTTCGAACTGCTCGTTGAGCTTCTTCATGAACGCCGGATCGGTGTACAGACGCGCGACTTCGTACTCGTCCTTGTAGGCCATGAGCTTGTGCAGCGCACGGGCGACGGCTTCCGTCAGCGGCATTTGTGCGTTCTCGTTCGGCAGCGCCGATTCGGCAGCACGCACACGGTCCACCGTCTGCTTGAAGCGCTCTGCGTAAGCACGGTCCTGATACGCGACGAGCTGGTCGTAGCGACGCTGAATCAGCAAGTCGAGCGCTCGCGGCGAATGCAGCGTGATCAGCTTGCCGCCGGTGGCCGCCGACTCGGGTGCTTCGCCTTGCTGCGCGAGCTTGCGCACCGTGGCGAGGTCGTGTGCGGCGCGGCGTCCCCACTCGAACGCTTGCTTATTCTTCTCGATGGCCACGCCGTTCAGTTCGATGGCACGCGTGAGCGCTGCGTACGACAGCGGCACCCAGCCCTTTTGCCACGCGTAGCCCAGCACGAACGGGTTCGTGTAGATCGTGTCGCCGAGCAGTCGCAGCGAGAGATGGTTCGCGTCGACGAAATCGACGTTCTCGCCCGCCGCTGCCCGAATGTCGTTCTCCGTGCTTGCGCCGGGGAACCGCCAGTTCGGGTTGCGGATGAACTCGGCCGTCGGCGTGTGTGCGCTGTTCACGACGATGTTCGTCACGCCGTGCTGGACGCGCGAGAGCGTGTCGTCGCTGGCGGTCGTGATGGCGTCGCAGCCGATTACTACGCGCGCGTCGCCCATGGCGATACGCGTGGCGTGAATGTCTTCGGGCTGTTGCGCAATCTGCACGTGGCTCGTCACCGCGCCGCCCTTCTGGGCGAGGCCGGTCACGTCGAGCGTCGTGACACCCTTGTTCTCCAGGTGCGCTGCCATGCCGAGCAGCCCGCCGATGGTCACCACGCCCGTGCCGCCCACGCCCGTCACGAGAATGCCATACGGACGCGCAATCGCAGGCAGTGCCGGTTCCGGCAACGGCGGCAGACCGCTGCTGTCGACCTGTGCCGTCTTGGGCTTACGGAGCTGGCCGCCTTCCACCGTCACGAAGCTCGGGCAGAAGCCGTTCAGGCATGAGAAGTCCTTGTTGCACGTCGATTGGTTGATCTGGCGCTTCGTGCCGAATTCCGTCTCCAGCGGCTCCACCGACAGACAGTTCGACTTCACCGAGCAGTCGCCGCAGCCTTCGCAGACCGACTCGTTGATGACCACACGCTTGGCCGGATCGGGATACGCACCGCGTTTGCGGCGGCGGCGCTTCTCCGTGGCGCACGTCTGGTCGTAAATCAGGATCGACGTGCCCTTCACCAGACGCAGTTCGCGCTGCACGCGGTCGAGTTCGCTGCGGTGATAAACGGGAATGTCGCCGACGAGCTTCACGCCGTCGTACTTCTCGGGCTCGTCCGTCACGATGACGATCTTCGCCGCACCTTCTGCGTCGACCTGCGCCACGATCTGCGGCACGGTAAGCGTGCCGTCGACCGGCTGGCCTCCGGTCATCGCGACCGCATCGTTGTACAAAATCTTGTAGGTGATGTTGACCTTCGACGAGATCGCTGCGCGAATCGCCAGCAGACCCGAGTGGAAGTAGGTGCCGTCGCCGAGGTTCGCGAAGATGTGTTCGTCGCATGAGAACGGCGCCTGACCGATCCAGGGCACGCCTTCGCCGCCCATCTGCGAGAAGGTGTCCGTCTTGCGGTCCATCCACACGGTCATGTAGTGGCAGCCGATGCCCGCGATGGCGCGCGAACCTTCGGGCACGTTGGTCGACGTGTTGTGCGGGCAGCCCGAGCAGAACCACGGCTTGCGCTCCACGGCGATGCGCGGCTTGGATAGCGCTTGCTCCTTGGCCTCGATCACACGCAAACGCGCGGCGATGCGCTCGCGCACATCGCTCGGCAACTCGAACTTTTCCAGACGTGTGGCAATGGCTTTCGCGATGAGCGCGGGCGAGAGTTCGTAATGGGCGGGCAGCAGCCAGTTGGCCATCGGCACCGACCATTCGCCACCCGCGCCGTCCTTTTCGTCGAACTTGCCGTACACGCGCGGACGCACGTCGTCGCGCCAGTTGTACAGCTCTTCCTTGATTTGGTATTCGAGGATCTGACGCTTTTCCTCGACCACCAGAATTTCCTGAAGCCCTTGTGCGAACGCGCGCGCTCCCTGCGCTTCGAGCGGCCACACACAGCCCACTTTGTACAGACGGATGCCAATGCGCTGGCACGTGGCGTCGTCGAGGCCGAGGTCGGCAAGCGCCTGGCACACGTCGAGGTACGCCTTGCCGCCCGTCATGATGCCGAAGCGCGCATTGGGCGAGTCGACCGTCACGCGATCGAGCTTGTTGGCGCGAATGTAGGCGAGGGCGGCGTACCACTTGTAGTCGATCATCCGCGCTTCCTGCACCAGCGGCGGATCGGGCCAGCGGATGTTCAGGCCGTCGGGCGGCATGATGAAATCGTTCGGCAGACGGATGTCGACGTTGTGCGGATCGATCATCACCGAGGCCGACGATTCGACCACGTCCGTCACGCACTTCATCGCGACCCACAGGCCGGAGTAGCGGCTCATCGCCCAGCCGTGCAGACCGTAGTCGAGGTATTCCTGCACGTTCGACGGGAACAGCACCGGAATGCCGGCCGCCTTGAAGACGTGTTCGGACTGGTGCGCGAGCGTGGAGGATTTGGCGGCGTGGTCGTCGCCTGCGAGCACCAGCACACCGCCGTGCTTCGACGAGCCCGCCGAGTTGCCGTGCTTGAGCACGTCCATCGAGCGGTCGACGCCCGGACCCTTGCCGTACCACATGGAGAACACGCCATCGAACTTGGCAGGGTACAGATTGACCTGCTGCGAGCCCCACACGGCCGTGGCCGCAAGGTCTTCGTTCAGGCCCGGCTGGAAGACGATGTTATGACCGGCGAGGTGCTGCTTCGCTTTCCATAGCGAGAGGTCGAGACCGCCCAGCGGCGAGCCGCGATAGCCCGAGATAAAACCCGCGGTATTGAGCCCGGCAGCGGCGTCGCGCGCCTGCTGCAACATCGGTAGTCGAACCAGGGCCTGGATGCCGCTCATGTAAGCGCGACCGCGCTCGAGCGTGTATTTGTCGTCGAGCGTGACCGATTCTAGTGCGGCCAGCAAGCTCGGATTGACGGGGGCGTTCATGGGGTGTGCTCCTCACTCTCACTGATTTTGGGATCGCCAAAACTTCCTGCCCCTCCCGCTCTCGTGAAGCAGGACGGCAGCGTGAATGCCGGCCTTTTGATTTTGCGCTTCCGAGGGCTCACATTCGTGATGTCACTCGTCGGGCGGGGCCTTTTTCGTGATGCTGATGCCAGTCGGACTCATGGTAGCACCGGTGTCATGCCATTGCCTGACGACGGATGACGTTGGCGGTGACGTTCCATGGGTTGCCGATCGACGGCAGTATAACGAGGATTATGACGTTTACGTAAACGTAAGACGTCTGGCGTAAACCCTGTCTGGTCTTCCGGCCGGGCACCCCCCATATAAGCGACAGGTGCGGCATTGAGCCGCTTCCGCGCTTTAGGAATCATCCCCAAAATGGCGGCATTGTGTCGCGATTATGTCGGCAACCGTACGCTTGTCGGTGCCTTCTGACACGGGGGTAACAACGTGTAACGGTGCGGGGCGAACGGGAACGCAGCGGGCAGAATGCTCACTAATGCGTTACCCGATGCGTGACAAAACCGTTATCGTCACCTCGGGCACATTCATAGCGTGCTGTGAAAGCACGCAGCAACAATAAAGCGACACGTAAGAAGGAGTCACTGTGAATCAACGAAACATCGCCAAATTCCTGCTGGTTTCCGCTTCGTTCCTGACCCTGGAAGTGAGCGTCGCCCGCGCCGACGAACTGGCGCGCGACAAGACGGCCGAACCTACCCCCATTACGCAGCAGCGCACCACCCAAACGCCGCAGCGTTACGAAGGCCCGCTCGACCAGCGCACGATCGACCCGCGAGAATTCCAGCGCCGATAATCCCGTCGGCCCGATCCACCCGAATCGAGCGCCGAACGGCTACGTCGGCGTTCCATTCAACCCCCTCAGTCATTGACGGACATAGGGCGCAGCCGGAAGCGGTGGGCGCCTTTTTCTTGCCCGCTTTCTCGATTCCCATCCAGTGTAATTTCCCGTAACCGGCTATTTTTGATACCAACTTCCTAGTAAGTGGGTTTGTGCGCAATAATATTGCGCATAAATACCAAAAACAGGGAGGGGGTATGTCAAAGCTGGAACTGGACAAGATCGACCGGCGGATTCTCGCCTTGCTACAGAGCAACGGGCGTCTTTCCAATCTCGAAATCGCCGAACAGGTGCGGCTCTCGCCGAGTCCTTGCCTGCGTCGGATTCGTCGCCTTGAAGAGGCTGGCGTGATACGCGGCTATGTCGCCTTGCTGGAGCCTACACGGCTTGGGCTCGGATTGCTGGCCTATGTGAACGTGCGACTCGACAAGCGTCACCCGGGCGACGGCGAGGGCGGTTCGGTGATCGAACATTTCCGCAGCGTTGTCGATTCGTGGTCGGAAGTCGTCGGCTGCTATGCGATGGCGGGCGACATGGATTATCTCCTGCGCGTGCATGTGGGCGATATGGCGCATTTCTCGCGCTTCATGCAGACGCAACTGCTCGTCCATCCGAGCGTGGTGGACGTCAAAACCAGCTTCGTGCTCGATCAGTTGAAAGAAACGACGGCACTGCCGTTGCCCTGAACCGTGTTCGATGAACGAAAGCAAAAAACCCGGCCGAGGCCGGGTTTTTTCATGGGCGATGCCGAAGCGTCAGGCCGGGGTTCAGGCTGCGCGCTGATTCGGCAGCAGCGCACCGACCAGACGACGCGCGTTGCGCAACTGACGCTTGAGCGCGTAATCGAACGCGGCGATCTGATCCTGCATCATTTCCGAGAGCATCGACTGCGTGTCGGCCGGGGGCAGGCTCAGGTAGCCGTCTGCCTCGCCGTAGGCAAAGTTGATCTCCATACCGGCCTTCTTCGCAATGCGCATCATGCGGGCGTTGCGCGACAGGCAGTGCATGTACAGCGTGTCGACGCGCTTGTTGCGGCAATGGATCGCAGCGCGCTCGAACAGACGCGAGCCGATGCCCAGGCCACGGGCCGATTCGAGCACCGAGACGCCGAACTCCGCGACACGGCCGTTCTTGCCTTCCGGCAGTTGCGCGACGTGAGCCACGGCGACGAGCGCGAGATTGTCGTCATAGACGCCAAAGACGCTGTCACGGGAGAAATCGAGGCTGGCGACGTAGCGCGTGATGATGTCGTCGGAGACGGCCTGACCGAAGCGCAGCAGGCGGTCTTCTTCGCCGAGCGCCAGGAAATGGCGCTGGAGTCGATGGATGTCGCCGGACGTCAGCTCACGAATCAGCACGCTCGACCGCTCGTTGGCGGCAACCGTCGCGCGTGCGACGTCGGGCGTGTGGTTCGGGGCAGTCATGGCGTAATCCTTGGGTAATCTTTAGTGCGTCCACCTGATTGTGCGACGCAAAAGAATTATACCCGAAGGGCTAGGTAAAAACCCTAGGAAATTAAGTCCGAACCCTGGAGGGAAGCGTCTAAGTCTCTGAAGAATGGCGTCTTTTCTGGATTTCTCTTCTGACGACTCATCTATAAGAGTTGCTGCGAGGCAACAAAAAAGGGCGAGAATTCGCCCTTTTTGTGAGAGTGATCACTAACTCCGATTAAGGCTTCGCGGGCATCGCCGGGGCTGGAATGGCGGCTTCGATGCCGTCAGGCAATGGGGCTGCAAGGCCATGTTCGAGCACCGCGATGACTTCGTTGGCGAAGTCGCGATAACGCATGCGGCCGCCCGGTTTGAGCCACGTGAAGGTCCAGTTGATCATGCCGAACAGCATCATCGTCAGCGCGGTCTGATTGTGCTTTGCGACCCGGTCGGGGAACGCGCGCGTGAGTTGGCGTGCAAACGCCGCGACGACATCACGCTGGCGGTTGAGCACGATCTCGCGTTGCTCGTCGTTCAGGAACTTGACGTCGTTGAGCAGGGCGATGTGACGCGTCTGCGATGTCTCGTATTCGTCGAGGAACGCACGGATCAGTTCGTGGAAGGTGTCGCGCTCCGACAGGCCGCGACGCTGGCCGAGCGCCTCGACCTCGGTGACGATCAGCATCAGGCGCTTGGTGTAGCGCTCAAGCAGATCGAAGAGGATGGCGTCCTTGCTGGCGTAGTAGTGATACAGCCGGGCCTTGGATGTGCCGCAGGCGGCGGCCAGTTCGGACATCGACGTGCTCGGATAGCTCGCGCGGGCAAAGGCGTCGGCGGCGACGTCGAGAATCTGTTCGCGCTGCGATTCGTGATCGGGCGCTTTGGTACGTGCCATAAACGGGGGTTACTCCAGTCGTAAATCGCACGCGGCGGCGGCCGTGGTGTCACCGCGTAACGCGAGTCGGCCTGCCGCACCGAGTTCGCGGCAGCGCCACAAAAGAAAACGGTCGGTGGCGAAAAAACCTTCGACGCGCGGCATCATTTCGCCGAGAAATGCCGCCATAGGTGTCCAGGCCACCGGGGCGCGGGTCAGAATCTGGTCGTCGATCTCGGCGAACGTCGCGCCTTCGAACGTGTTGTGCACCCAGCGACGGACTTGCGTATTCACTTGCTTGAGCGCTCGCCATTCCAGCGACAGACGGCCAATGCGCAGCAGCGAGATCGGGGCGATACGAACGAAGCGTTCGGCCAGCACCTCCGGGGCGTACATGCCGACGCTTGTGCGACGGTAGGCGTCGCTTCCGTTCGCCGCGCCTGTCAGGTCGCTACCTCGCAGCAAGATCTCGTTCAGGCGGCCAGGCGTGCCGCGCAGCATGAAGGCCACACGACGCAGCGTCAACTGATCGGACGCGCTATCGCCGTGCCAGCACACCACCGCGTTGTCGCCTTCGACGAGGCGTTGCAGCGACGCCAGTTCCTCGCGCAGCTCACCGGCGTAGTCGCGGCCGGCCGACGGCATGACGCGCTGCCAGAACGCGGCACGCTGACGTTCGTTCTCGTCGATCTCACGCAACGGGCCGATGGCCAGATCGTCGCGCAGAACCAGGATAGGGTCGGCACGTTGCGCTTGCGCCATCGCCGCACGCAATTGCTGCGCGGCAATATCGCCACAGACGACATGGATGGTATTCATGCCCGATAGTTTACGGTATTCCCGCTACCTCGGGTTGACGCTCCCGTAATGCCCGGAATAATCGACGCATTCGCGGGATTTCATGCCGGTTTCGCTTGCGTTGCCGCCGTGTTCGCACGCGGCGGCAAGCAGGCGTTCGATCTGGCGAAACCGCGATCCCGGTGACATTGGGGACATCGCGGTCTCGGTTTCGTCGAAGCCTGCTTCGATCAGCGCTCGTCGTAGCTGACCACGACGCGCTCCGTGAGCGGACGCGCCTGGCACGTCAGCACGAAGCCCTGTTCGACTTCGTAGTCTTCGAGCGTGTAGTTCTTTTCCATGGCGACTTCGCCTTCGAGCACCTTGGCGCGGCACGTGCAGCACACGCCGCCCTTGCAGGCGTACGGCAGCGACAGGCCTGCGGCGAGACCCGTGTCCAGAATGCTCTGACCTTCATACGGCTGACGCAGGCGACGCTCTTTGCCGTCCATCACGACGACCAGCTCGGCCATCGGCGTGTCGTCGGTGATCACGACCGGCTTCGCACCGGCTTGCGGCGACGGCACACCGAAGCGCTCGACGTGGATCTTTTCCTTGGCGACACCGGCGGCGGCGAGGGCGGCTTCGGCGGCGTCCATCATCGGGCCGGGGCCGCAGATGAAGGCTTCGTCGATGCTCGCTGCGGGAATCAGCGTCTCCAGGAACGCGCTGCACTTGTCCTGATTGAGCAGACCGTTGAACAGCTCGACTTCCTGCGCTTCGTCCGACAGCACGTGATACAGACGCAGACGGCCCAGATACGTGTTCTTCAGGTCTTCGAGCGACTCGGCGAACATGATCGCGGGCACCGAGCGGTTGCCGTAGACGAGCGTGAACTGGCTGTCCGGCTCCGCTGCGAGCGTGGTCTTGATGAGCGCGAGCATCGGCGTGATGCCCGAGCCACCGGCGAAGCCGACGTAATGCTTGGCGTTGGTGGCCGACAGGCGCGTGAAGAAACGGCCGTCGGGCGTCATCACGTCGATTTGCTGTCCCGGCTTGAGTTGATCGTTCGCGAAGTTCGAGAACTTGCCGCCGGGCACGCGCTTGATGCCCACGCGCAGTTCGCCCGTGGCTTCGTATTCGGGAACGCCTACGCAAATCGAGTAGGAGCGACGGGCTTCTTCGCCGTCGATCTCGGTCTTGAGCGTGAGGAACTGGCCTTGCGTGAAGCGATAGGCGTCGCGCAGCGTGTCCGGCACCGTGAAGGCGATGGAGATGGCGTCGGCGGTCTCGGGCCGGATTTCGCGAATCGTCAGCGAATGGAATTGCGGGGTCGTCATTGTCAGCTTCCCAATTGGATCAAGCGCGGGGTCAATCTGGCCAATCAATATGGCTTGAAGTAGTCGAACGGCTCTTGGCACGAGCGGCAAACGTAATGCGCCTTGCAGGCGGTCGATCCGAAGGCGGAGACGACTTCGGTATGCGTCGAGCCGCAGTGCGGGCACGGCACGCCGTCTTTCGGTCGGCCGTAGAACGTGATCTTGCGCGGCGCGTCGGCGGACACGGCTTGCGCACCTGTGGGCGGCGCAATGCCGTAGCCACGCAGTTTTTCGCGGGCTTCCGGGCTGATCCAGTCCGTCGTCCATGCGGGGGCGAGCACGGTCTTGACGTGCCAGGGGCCGAGGCCTGCGCGCGTCATGGCCGCGGCGATGTCCTCGGCGATCTGCTGCATCGCCGGGCAGCCCGAGTACGTGGGCGTAATCACGATCTCGAACGCCGCGCGGCCTTCGTCGTTCGTCACGACGCGCACATCGCGCAGAATGCCGAGCTCCCGAATCGACACGACCGGAATTTCCGGGTCGGGCACGGCTTCGAGCGTTTGCCAGGCGAGCGGCAGCGACGCCTCCGAGGCCGGCGTGAGCACGTCGGGCGCAACGGGAGGGGTGAGCGGCAGATTCGTCATCGCGTCGGCAAACATGTTCGTCGTAGGCATGATGTGCGCGCGTGGCTTACCAGGTGGCGCCGGGATGCTGACGGGCCAGACCCTGCATCTCGCCGAGCAGATAGCTCATGTGTTCGGAGTGGTGACCGAACTTGCCCGTGCTCTCGAACGCACCGCCGACCGGCGCGGTGAGCGTGGCCTCCGCGAGTGCATCGTTGACGGTGGCTTGCCATGCGTCCTTCAGATCGGCCATCGTCACGCCGGTACCGGCGGCGGCCACCGTGTCTTCGAGCGTGTCGCGCTTGAAGATCTCGTTCATGTACGGCACGAGATAGTCGAGCGCGGCCTGCGCGCGGCGATGCGATTCTTCCGTGCCGTCGCCGAAGCGCACGAGCCAGTCGCGTGCGTGGTGCAGGTGGTAGTGCGCTTCCTTGACCGATTTGGCGGCGATGGCGGCGAGCGTTTCGTCGGTCGACTGCGCGAGTGCTTGCCACACTTCGACCATCAGGGCCGAGTAGAGGAAGTTGCGCACGATGGTGACGGCGTAATCGCGCTCGGCGGCCGTGGTACCGGCGGTCGGGCCGTAGTGGGGCAACTCGACGAGTGTCCAGTTACGGAAGGCGAATTCGTCGCGCCAGAAGGCGTAGTCATCTTCCTGCTTCGCGAAGCCGGTGAGTTCGGTTTCGAGCTGGGCGGCGTGCTGATACAGCATGCGTGCCTGGCCGATGAGATCGAGGCTCAGGTTGGTGAGCGCGATGTCTTCTTCCAGCACGGGGCCGTGACCACACCATTCCGCGTTGCGCTGACCGAGGATCAGCGCGTTGTCGGCGAGGCGCAGCAGATAGGACAGATGTTCCTGCGTCGGTTTCATGTTCTGGGGTCTCGCTTGGGGCGCGCCATTGACGTGCGTTTCGTCACGCCGGCGCGCAGCCGCTTACATGTGGTTCACTTCTTCCGGCAGCTGGTAGAAGGTCGGGTGACGGTAGATCTTGTCGGCGGCCGGATCGAATAGCTCGGCCTTGTCTTCCGGTGCCGAGGCCGTGATGGCGACCGAGGGCACGACCCAGATGCTCACGCCTTCCTGACGGCGCGTGTAGACGTCGCGCGCCATGCGCAGCGCCATCTCGGCGTCGGCGGCGTGCAGGCTGCCGCTGTGCTTGTGTTCGAGGCCCATCTTGCTGCGCACGAACACTTCCCAGAGGGGCCATTCCTTGTTGCTTGCTTGCGTCATGATCGTTCCTGATGTCTTGTGAGGGCGGCGCGCTCTTGCGACCGCTTATGCAGCCTGCTTCTCGGCGCGCTGGCGCTGTTTCGCTGCGTGGGCGAGGGCGGCATCGCGCACCCAGGCGCCTTTTTCGTGGGCGGCCACGCGGGTGCCGACACGTTCCTTGTTGCACGGGCCGTCACCGCCGACCACGCGCCAGAATTCGCTCCAGTCGATCTCGCCGTAGTCGTGGGCCTTGCGGGCTTCGTTCCACTTCAGATCCGGGTCGGGGAAGGTCACGCCGAGCACCTTGGCCTGTTCGATGGCGGCATCGACGAACTTCTGACGCAGGTCGTCGTTCGAGATTCGCTTGATGCCCCACTTCATGGTCTGGGTGCTGTGGATGGATTCCTTGTCGCTCGGGCCGAACATCATCAGCACCGGCCACCACCAGCGGTTCACCGCTTCCTGAACCATGTCGCGCTGGGATTGCGTGCCGCTCATCATGGCGAGCAGGGCGTCGAAGCCCTGACGCTGGTGGAACGACTCTTCCTTGCACACACGAATCATGGCGCGCGCGTACGGACCGTACGAGCAGCGGCACAGGGGCACCTGGTTCATGATGGCCGCGCCGTCGACCAGCCAGCCGATCACACCGACGTCGGCCCACGTGAGGGTGGGGTAGTTGAAAATGCTGGAGTACTTGGCCTTGCCGGAGTGCAGGGCGTCGATCATCTGGTCGCGCGACGTGCCGAGCGTTTCGGCGGCGGAATAGAGATAGAGACCGTGACCGGCTTCGTCCTGCACTTTGGCGAGCAGGATGGCTTTGCGTTTGAGGCTGGGCGCGCGCGAGATCCAGTTGCCTTCCGGCAGCATGCCGACGACTTCCGAGTGCGCGTGCTGCGAGATCTGGCGAACGAGCGTCTTGCGATACTCGGCAGGCATGTAGTCCTGCGGCTCGATCTTCTGGTCGGCGGCGACCCGCGCGTCGAAGCGAGCTTGCTGCGCCTGCTCGGCCTCGCTCAGGGCTTGCACGCCCTTGGGGCTATTGCCGGCCAGATCGATGGCTTGCGTATACATAGAGGAAGGCCTCCGCGGCATGTGGGGATATGGAACGCATTATAAACCGACCGGCCGGTCGGTCAATAAATGTTTTCCATTAGGCCGGGGAGGTGTCGTTGTCCACAGGGCTTGAGATTTTCTTGAGAGGAAATGAGATGGCGCAGTGAGGCGGGTGGCGGGGTGGTCGGTCGATGTCGGCCAGAGTGCGAGATGTTGCGGCCATCGCCTGGAGAAAGTCGGCACTGCTGCCTAGACTAGGGGAATCATCGAGCCAACGCGCGGCACCTATGAAGATTGCGGTTCTCACGTTTCCCAACGTCCAGATGCTAGACCTGGTGGGGCCGATCGATGTGTTTCACGAGGCCGCACGCCAGGCGGGAGCACCGTCGAACTATCAGTTCGAAATTGTCTCCACGGCGCCTGGCGTGATAAGAGCGTCCAATGGCATGCGGATCACGCCCGACACTACGCTCGACACCAGCAGTCCTGACATCGATACTTTACTCATCGCGGGCAGCCCTTCGGTGCATTTGCTCGAAGACGATGCCGTCATCCGTCAGTGGATATTGCGCTACGCGAAGACTGCGCGTCGCATCGGCTCGGTGTGTTCCGGCGCGCTGCTGCTGGCTCGGACAGGCCTGCTGGATGGAAAAAGGGCTACCACGCACTGGAACGCCACGGCGCGCCTGAGTCGCATGTACCCGAAGGTGAATGTTCAACCGGACCAGATTTTCGTCAGGGACGGCAACATCTACACATCGGCAGGAGTGACTGCGGGTCTGGACTTGGCACTGGCGCTGGTCGAGGAAGACCTCGGGCGATCGGTTGCGATGAAGGTCGCCCGAGAATTCGTGATGTTTCTTAAACGCCCCGGTGGCCAATCGCAGTTCAGCGCCTATCTGACAGTGCAGGCCTCGGAGAAGAACGCGATACGAGACGTTCAGGAATGGGTACTCCAGAATCTGGCTCAGCCGCTATCGGTCACGATGCTTTCCGAGCGTGCCGGGATGAGCGCGCGAAATTTTGCCCGGGTCTTCAAAGAGGCATGCGGCATAACCCCGGCGACATTTGTGGAAGACGCGCGCATCGACGCGGCGCGCAGACTACTCGAAGAAACCCGATATCCGCCGAAGAAGGTGGCCAGTCTGACGGGCTTTGCAGATCCTAACGGGCTGCGACGTGCGTTCTTGCGCAGGCTCGGGGTATCGCCGTTGGAATATCGCCGACGTTTTCTGATCGCCGCGTAGTCTTTGGACTGTTGCCGAGCGACGTCGAGGCAACCCTTACGCGGCCTGCCCTCCCACGACACGCAATCCGATCACGCCTGACAGGATGACGGCAATACACAACACGCGTCCGAGCGAGGCCGATTCGCCCAGGAACAGCATGCCGACAACGGCGGTACCGGCCGCCCCGATTCCCGTCCATACCGCATAGGCCGTACCGACCGGGAGCGATTTGAGCGATGTGGTCAACAACCAGATGCTCGATAGACCGGTGAGCGCCGCGAAAACGCTCGGCCAGGGGCGGCTGAATCCCGCGGACCATTTCATACCGAAGGCGAAGGCGATTTCCAGCAGGCCAGCGACACTTAACACTATCCAGGACATAGGGATGACCGTTGCGGTGACGAGGGTGTTCAAAAAAGTCCAGCACCCCCGGGGTGGAGGGCACTGGAAAAAGGTGGGCTGTCTCAACCGACGAGGAGGCGGTTCGTGAAGAGGCGGTGCAGCGTGCGCGCGAAGAGCACCAGGATGGTGAGGCTCAGCATCGTCAGGATGATGGCAGCGATGAATTTCAGCGCCCAGGTATCCGAGTAGGCTGCATACTTGATCGCGGCATTGGACAGCGCGGCCATCGGGAAGCTGACCGCCCACCACGACGCGGCGAACGGAATCGAGAGCCGGAACACCTTGAATGCCAACGAGATGAACAGGAACAACCCGAAGTAAAAGAGCAGACCCGCAAACATGTCCACGTGCTGGACGACATTCACATAAGCCAGGAAACCGACCTCGAACGGCGCGATCATGATGATCAGGGAGGGCACCATCCCCTGCGGTAGCGGGTCGTGGTGAACGATGCGAGAGAAAATCATCGTGAAAAATACGAGCGCCATCATCGTGCCGACAGCGATGGCGAAGAGGTTGACTTCGTGCGCCCACGCCATCGGCATGGTGCCCCCCGCAACCGCAATATCAAGTGTTGCCACACCGGGAATCAACCAGGCCGGCGCAGCGTGAATCGGTTCCTGTTTGCCCCGAAAGAGCCGTCCGGCGACGATGAAGGTCAGACCGATAGTGAGAAGGGTTCCGATAGACCACACGATCTCACCCAGCACCGCACTGTAGACACCGATGACTGACGAGAGAAGCAATACCGAAATCGTGATGGTGCCGAAAAAATTGCCCGCAATCGGGTGAGTGAATTCGGCCTTCACCGCCTCCGGGTAGCGAACCCACTTGACCAGGTATCCTGCCGCCAGAACCAGAAACGTCAGGATGGCGATGATGCCGATTTCGTCCGCGATCGCCGCGTTCGCACCGAAGAGGTGATGTGCGCCGCGCCACGCAAGAGACAGTCCGGAAATCCCCATGACGGAACCGAAAAGATTCACGGGAAGGTGCTTCACCGAGCTACGCTGCCGTATGGACGGGTCAGCAGTTGTGGCAATACTCATGATGTCCTCTATCTCTTTCGCTCAAACCTTGGTTAGGCACCGGCGCCTGAAAATGCTCAGACACGCCTTGTTCGTGCTGTAAGGAAATTATCGGAGCCGCCTGCGGGGAGCGAAAGTGGAGCAAAGTGGCAATTTCTGCCAACGTTGCGACAAAGATGGCCATTTGCTACGTGGTTGACCATTGACAGCCATCTGCAACGATGGCGCGACGTGGTCGCAAGCTGTCGGGACCCGTCGACAAAACAAAAAAGGAGTCCCATCGGGACTCCCTCAGAATGTCGACACAGCCCATGCCATCTTCATTCGAGACAAGGTGCGCCGCTGTACTGCGCGAACAACGGCCGCCCCGCGCTTGACCCGGTGGTGCGCTTCAAGCGCCCGCCCTTGGGTCAGGAAGCCTCGACTTCGTCGCCGCCGCTTACCCCTGCGCCTGCCCGAAATTCTCGCGATACTGCTGCGGCGACACGCCGAATCGGCGCTGAAACACCTTGCGCATGTTGTGCGGGTCGCCGAAGCCGCATTCCCACGCCACTGTCTTGAGCGGGGCATTGCCGTTCTCCAGCATCACGCGCGCGGCGTCGACGCGGGCGGCGCTCACGAAATCGGCTGGCGTCACCCCCGCATCGCGTGCGAATACCCGCGAGAAGTTGCGCACGCTCATCTTTGCCACGGCTGCCAGATCGCCGACCGATAACGGCTCCGCCAAATGCTCCAGCACGTAATGCTGGACCTGCGCGACGGGAGAGTTCGGCTCGGCGTAGGGCGTCAGATACGGACTGAATTGCGACTGACCGCCCGCGCGCTGCGTGAAGACGACCAGCCGCTTCGCCACGTTCAGCGCCACCTCCTGCCCGTGATCCTGTGCCAGCAAATGCAGCGACAGATCGATCCCGGCCGTCACCCCTGCCGACGTGAACAGACGCCCGTCCTGAATGAACAGCCGGTCGACTTCGATGTTCGCGCCCGGGGCACGCTCGGCCAGTACGTCGACATCGTTCCAGTGCGTGGTTACGCGCTTGCCGTCGAGCAGGCCCGCCGCCGCCAGGATCAGCGCGCCGTTGCAGATCGAGCCGTAGCGGCGTGCGCGCGGGACCATGTCGTTCAGCCAGCGATAGACGTTCGGCCCGAGATCGTCCGTCAGTAGCGACGGACCCCCCGCCACCAGCAGCAGATCGACGTGTCCGCCGACATCCTGATAGTGACGTCGCGGCAGCAACGCCATGCCATTCGAGCAGGCAATGGCCCCGTGCTGCGTGCCGATGACCTCCGTCTGGTACTGATCGTCGGGCAGCAGGAAGCGATTGGCTTCGGCGAAGACGTCCAGCGGCCCGCTCACATCGAGCGATTGCACGCCGGGAAACACCAGCAGGGCGACGTTACGGATCATGGTGATTCGGTGGAAGACGGTTCAGGTTGGCGGCAAAGCGATGGGGAAACACTGGCGTTGATGCGCCCCATTTTGGCAGAACGCGGCCCATCGGCAAGATGTCGGCCGGGCGCTGGCACGAAGATGCCGCTGGTTGGCCTGATCGACCCGCTCACGTTGCGCGTCGCGCCATAGCGGTGATTCGAGAATGGTTCGAGCGACGGCAGCCCCGTCGCATGCCCTCCAGAACAACCGCATCCACCGAGAGGTATTCGATGTCGAATCAAATGACTTCCGCCGCCGTCCGTTATCCCGACGAAGCCTCGCTGGCCGAGCGCGTCGGCCCCGCGTTCTCCGTCGACGGCATGCTTGCCGCCCGCAACAAGACCCGTACTGCGATTCGCGACATCGCTGCGAACGTGCGCCCCGGCATGGTCGAGGAAGATGCCGTCGCGATGGCCAAAGGCGTGCTGACGTCCGCCGGGCTCGAACTGAGCTGGCACCCGACGCGCGTTCGCTTCGGCAAAAACACGCTCAAGCCAATGCGTCAGCCGTCCGAGCCGGGCGTCGTGCTCGGCGAGAACGATCTCTTCTTCATCGACATCGCGCCGCGTTTCGAAGCGTGGGAAGGCGACGGCGGTGCGAGCTTCGTCGTCGGCCAGCATGACGCGTATGAGCGGTGCGCCCGAGACGCCGAGGCGCTGTTTCACGACGTCCGTCAGAAGTGGCAGCGTGAAGGGTCGACCGGACAGGCGCTCTATGCCTACGCCGACGACGTCGCACGCCGTATGGGTTGGTCGCTGAATTTCGATCTGCCCGGCCACCGTGTCTCGGACTTCCCTCACGCGGCGATCCACACCGGCTCGCTGGCGAACTTCGAGACCACGCCATCCGCTATGCGATGGATTCTGGAGATTCACCTGCGTGACCCGCAGCAGCGTTTCGGTGCGTTCTTCGAAGACATGCTGCTTGAGGACGCCTATTACCAAGCGCTTTGACGGAAGCTGACGGATGCCGCTGTCGCATACGCGCCACGCGTAGCGACGGTGGCGCATCGTCCGTCCCATGCCAGTGAAACTTGTTTGCTATACTGCGAACGATTCTCATTTGCAAAACGGTGCCTGAGCCTTGCGGCCACACCTGGCCCGGGGACAGGAGGGGCGTATGCCCGCCGACGACACGCTGCAGCGCGACACTTCGCTCAATACGTGCAATACGTGCAATACGCTGCAGCGACTCTACAACGATCACCACGGCTGGCTTCATGGCTGGCTGCATCGCAAGACCGGCTGCTCGCATCGCGCGGCCGATCTCGCGCACGACACTTTTGTCCGTCTGCTGGAGCGCGATCCGCCGCGTCTGTTGGCGTCGCCGCGCGCGTTCCTGACGACCGTCGCGCAGCGCGTCCTCTATAACTACTGGAGACGCGAGCAGATCGAGCGCGCCTATCTCGACGCTCTGGCGCAACAACCCGAAGCCCTTGCCCCGTCTCCCGAAGAGCGCGCCATTGTGCTGGAGACGCTGCTCGAAATCGACCGTTGTCTCGACGGTCTGCCGTCGCTCGTCAAACGCGCTTTCCTGCTGGCGCAACTGGACGGCCTCACGCATCCCGAAATCGCCACCGAACTTGGCATTTCACTGGCGACGGTGAAACGTCACCTCGTGCGTGCGGGCACGCAGTGCTTCTTCGCGATGGAGGCGGCGTGACGCGAAGCGCGACTTTCGACGCGACGATTGCGCAGCAAGCGGTCGAGTGGTGGGTGACGCTGCACAGCGGCGACGCCACCGAGACGCTGCGCACCGCATGCGCGCGCTGGCGGGCGGCGAATCCGGAGCACGAGCGTGCGTGGCTTCATATCGAGAACGCCGACCGGCGTATGCGTCATGTGTCGGGCACGTTGGGGGCGGCCGTTGCGCAGGCGGCGCTACGCGCACCTCGCTCGCGCGGACGCCGTATGGCGGTGAAGGCCATCGTCGGCGCACTCTTCGTCGGCACCGGCGCGTGGGTCGCCAGTGATCCGATGGCGGTGCAATGGCTGCGCGCGGATGCGCGCACCGGGGCGGGCGAGCGACGCACATTGCATCTGGCCGACGGCACAACGCTCGTCCTCAATACCCGCAGCGCCGTGCGCCTGTCGATGGATGGCGACGTGCGACGCATCGATCTCGTTGAAGGCGAAATCATGGTGACGACCGGCAAAGACCTGACGCATATGCGGCACGTACCGCCCCGGCCATTGATCGTCGCTACGGCACACGGCACGCTCCAACCGCTGGGAACGCGTTTCGTCGTGCGTCAGATCGATGGTGACGCCGACGTCTCCGTGCAAGTGTTCGAAGGCGCTGTGCGCGTGACACCGAAAAGCGCGTCATCAACCGACACAGCGAGCGTGCGGATCGTCCACGCGGGTGAGCAGGCGACGTTCAACGCCCGTGGCGTCGAGGCGGCGCTGCCGCTTGCGGATGGCGACGGCGCGTGGGCCGACGGCATACTTGTCGCCGTCGACATGCGACTCGACACCTTCCTCCGCGAGCTGTCGCGCTATCGACGCGGCTATCTGCGGTGCGATCCGGCGGTGGCGTCGCTGCGCGTCTCCGGCACGTATCCGCTGGCGGACATCGATGCCATTCTCGGCGTGCTGCCGCACGCGTTGCCCGTATCGGTGTCCTCCGTCACGCGGTACTGGGTGACGGTCGGACCTCGCGGATGAGCGGCCGGACGCACCACGCCTGAGCACTCGTCGGCCAACGTCCCGCCATCTTTTTGAAATTTCTTTACGGTCAGTGAGCTGATTTGCCGGTCTCGCGTGACAAGGGAAGTGAAACCTTCTCTCCATTGCCTGAACGAGATCTCACATGATGGCCGTCGCTTCACGTGCTTTACCCGCTTTCCCCGAACCACTGCGTGCCCTGTCGTCCACCGTCACCGGGTTGCGTCGACGTCGTGTCTGCGCGGGCGTCGCGCTGACGTTTGCGTCGTTCGCTTCGACGTTTGGCGCGGGCGTTGCTCATGCGCAGACGTCCGATCAGGCGCCCGCGACGGCCACAGTCGCCGCTGCCGCGCGAGCTTATGACATCCCGGCAGGCGCGCTCGATGCCGTGCTCACGCGCTTTGGACGCGAAGCGGGCATCTTGCTGACGTACACGCCTGCGCTGACGGCCGGGCGTCAGAGCCCCGGCGTGCGAGGCCGCTTCGATGTGCCGGGGGCGTTCGGTCAGATGCTTGCGGGCACCGGACTGACGGCGTCGCCACAGGGGGCCGGTTACACGCTCGTGCCGCAGGCGGCCCCGGCGGCCGCGACGCTGGCTTCCGGTGGCGGCTCGGGCGACGTCGCACTGCCGACGACGCACGTGCAGGGGCAAGCGTGGTCCGATGCCTACCGTCTGCCGGTAGACGCGAACGTCACGCGCTCCGACACGCCGATCCTCGACATCCCCCAGGCGATCAACGTGGTGCCGCGTCAGGTGCTCGCCGATCAGCGTGCCCGCACGCTCGACGACGCGTTGATCAATGTCAGCGGCATCGTGCAGGGCAATACGCTCGCAAGTACGCAGGACACGCTGCTCAAGCGCGGCTTCGGTGGCAACCGCGACGGCTCGATCATGCACAACGGTATGCCACTCGTGCAGGGCCGGGGGCTGAACGCGAACGCGGATTCGGTCGAAGTGCTCAAAGGGCCGACGTCGCTGCTCTACGGGATCATGGATCCCGGTGGCGTGATCAACGTGGTGAGCAAGCGTCCCCTGCTCAAGCCGTACACCGCAGTGAGCGTGGCTGGCACGACTTATGGTCACGGCAAGAACGGCGTCGAGGAGTCGCTCGATACGACCGGTCCGATCGGTGATTCAGGGCTGGCTTACCGGCTGGTCGTCGATCAGAACAATCAGCAGTACTGGCGCGTCTTCGGTTCGCAGCGCGAGACGCTCGTCGCCCCGACGCTCGCCTATTACGGACGCGATACGCAGGTCGTCGCCTCCTATGAGTACCGCAACTTTCTGACACCGTTCGACCGTGGCACCGCGTTGGACCCGAAGACGAACCGGCCGCTGGCGATTTCGGCGCGGGAGCGTCTGGATGACGTCCACAACGAAATGGCCGGGCAGTCACATCTGGCGCAGATCACCGTCGACCATCAGTTCAATCCGGACTGGAAGGCGCACTTCGGCTACAGCTACAACACCGAGACCTACGACGCGGGGCAGTTGCGCATTACCGGTGTGAATTCCACGACCGGGATCGTCTCGCGCAGTAACGACGGTACGCTCGGCTCGGACAGTACCGACAGCTTCGGTACGGCGTATCTCGACGGCAAGGTGATGCTCGCCGGGATGCGTCACGACCTGCAATTCGGCGGCGACTGGGAGTATCGACGCATTTATCGGCGCGATCTGCTGCGTCAGGCCGCGAAGTGCACGTTCTCTTATCTGAATCCGGTGTACGGCTGCGAGGTGATCCCGAGTACGGTGTCCGCCGCCGATAGCGATCAGACCGATACGCTGCACGACGCGTCGCTGTTCTTCCAGGACGCCATTCATTTGACCGATCGCTGGATTGTCGTCGGTGGTGTGCGGCTGCTGACGTATAGCCAGATCGCGGGCAAGGGGCGGCCGTTCAAGGAAAATACCAACATCAGCGACTCGAAGTGGCTGCCGCGCGCGGGTGTCGTCTATAAGGCACGGGAGTATCTGTCGTTCTACGGCAGCTATTCCGAGTCGCTCAAGCCGACGTCCACCATTGCGCCGCTGTCGACGGGCGTGGTCATCGACTCGAACGTCGCGCCCGAACACGCGAAGTCGTACGAGGTCGGGGCGAAGCTCGATATGCCGAACGGGCTGAGCGGCAACCTCGCGGTCTTCAATATCGACAAGCGCAACGTGCTGGTGTCGCAGGCGGTGCCCGGGAGCAGTACGCTGGACTGGCGCACGTCCGGGGCGGCGCGCTCGCGGGGTGTCGAACTGGATGTGTCGGGGCGCATCGGCCAGCGCTGGAACGTGATCGCGAGCTACGCCTTCATCGATGCGAAGATCACCGACGATCCGATGTACGCCGGCAACACGCTGGTCAACGCGGCACGGCATACGGCGTCGCTGGCAGGGGTGTATGACTGGGGGCCGGTGCTGGGCAATGGGAGCGGCAACCTGCGTCTCGGGGCGGTGGGGCGGTACATCGGGTCGCGACCGGGCGACTCGGCGAACAGTTTTACGCTGCCCGCGTACTTCGTCGCCGATGTGTTCGCGACTTACGACACGAAGATCGGGCGGCATCCCGTCCACTATCAGCTCAACGTGAAGAACGTGTTCAACAAGACTTACTACCCGTCGAGCGTCAGCCAGACGGTCGTGGCCATCGGCGACGCGCGCTCCGCAACGTTGTCGGCGACGTTCGAGTTCTGATCGACGGCGCGGGTTCGCTTTCCGTCGTCTCTATATAGAGAAACCGCCGCACCCGAGAGATCGGGGCGGCGGTTTTGCATTGGAGGATGGTCAGCTGGGTGGGTCTGGCAGATCAGAGCAGGTCGTCGCTCGGAAGCAGCGTGAACGCGCCCGCGACGGCGTTGCGGCTGAAGGTCGCGTAGGGTTCTACGTCAAAGGTGCGTGGTTTGCCGTTCTCCTCGCCGACCCAGCGAAGCGCAGGCATTGTCGGTGGCGTCGGCGTGGGCGGCGCTGTGCCCGGCGGTGCCAGCTCGACCCGGAAGCTGCTGCGCGGTGACGTCGCCCGGTCAAAGATGCGCGCCATACGTTCGGCAAATTCGGGGCTGTGGATGACGATCGCCAGTTCGGTGTTCAGGCGTACCGAGCGAGGGTCGAGGTTGAACGAGCCGAGGACGACGTCGCGCCGGTCGATGACATACGCCTTGCCGTGCAGGCTCGCTTTCGATGACCCGCCGAACGTGACGCGGCGCGTGGGGCGCTCGCCGTCGTCGGAGCGGATCGGCTTGAACTCGTACAGTTCGATACCGGCTTGCAGCAGGGCCGGGCGGTAACGTGCGTATCCGGCGTGGACGGGGACGACGTCCGTCGCCGCCAGCGAATTCGTCAGCACGCGGACTTTTACGCCGCGTTGCGCCAGCGTCGACAGGAACCGGACACCGCCATCCAGCGGCACGAAGTAGGGCGAGATGATCAGCACCTCGCGCTGCGCCTTCGCGGCGAGCTGGCGGAGTTTGTCGGCCGGGGCGCTCTGGGTTTCGGTGGCCGGGGCGTCGAGTTTGTCCGGGGTGTCGGCGGCGAGTTCGGCGGGGGCCCAGAAGAGCGGGACCGTGCCATCGCGCAGTCCGGCGGCGAGGGGCGGCTGGTTCAGCGCTTCGTGCCCGGCAGGGACGGTGTCCGCGTCGCGCCAGTGTTGGGCGAGGGCGTCGCGTGTGGCGTCCAGCGTCTCCTTGTCGATCTTCGACTGGACTTGCTTGAGGGGATATGACTGAGGGCTCGTCCAGAAATGGTCGAAGCTGCGGGAGACGGCCTCGACCACCGGTCCGGCACACAACAGGTCGAAGTCGCGGAAGGAGAGGTCGGGATTGGCGTCGAAATATTCGTCTCCCAGATTGCGGCCGCCGACGATCGCGAGTTGATTGTCTGCGATCAGCGCCTTGTTATGCATGCGGCGGTTGAGCTGGTCGAACTGAGTGAGGAGGTTGCCCGCCCGTTCGAGAAGCGTGGTGTCGCGGGTGCCGAAGGGATTGAAGACCCGGATCTCGATGTTGCGATGCTGGTCCAGCGCGGCGAAGGCCGGATCGGTGTGGCGACGGTTGATGTCGTCGACCAGCATGCGCACGCGTACGCCCCGGTCGGCGGCGTAGAGCAGCGACTGGAGCAGCAGACGGCCGGTGATGTCCTCGCCCGCGCTGTAGTACTGCACGTCGAGACTATGTTGGGCAGATTGAACGAGCGCGAGACGCGTGGTGAAGGCGGCAGACCCCGTCGAGAGTAACTGAAAGCCGGATTGGCGCGGATGCGCGCGAATGGCAGGGGCGAGGGCGGCGGCCAATTCACCGGGCGTGGCGGCTGGCGTGTGCGATGTCCACGGCGATGGCTCCGGCGGTGGACGTACCGACGTGCAAGCCCCGGCCAGCATGACGAGCGGGATGAGCATCGCGATGCGCCAGCGGCGAACCGGCTGGACGACGCAAGAGACAAGGGCGCGCGCTGGGAGCATCTCAAACGCTCTTATATAGAGATCAGGGGACGCACGGAAACTGCGACGCAGGCCTCTCCTTTCCATATAGGGAAGCTTTCAGGAAGCATATGCGATTTCATTCGTTGCGTCGCCGGGGGTGGGGCGGATACATTGAACCCGTCTCCTCCATGTGTCCTGTCCCATGGATCTTGGCCCGCTCACGACGCGGGCCTTTTTTTGCCCTTTTCAAATTATTTTCACAAAGTGCTTGCCAGTGTTCGGGGTTTTCACTAATATCTCGTCTCTCGCAACGACAGCGACGCAGCGAAAGCAGCGACGAGGTTGAAGCGACGGGCCGCAAAGCCCGATGGTTAGTGGTTTTGGAGCTTGCGAGTCGCTACGGCGACGAGCGAAGAAAGCGAAAAAAACTGTTGACGACGACGAGAAGCTGCGACATAATCTCACTTCTCTGCTGCTGATGCAGCGACGCAGAAAACGAAGCGACGGCGCGGTAATTAAGCGACGAAGCCAAGTCAGATGCGATTGATCTTTAAAAATTAAACAACCGATAAGTGTGGGCACTCGATGAATAGTGCGTCTGCTTCGGCAGATAGGCTTTAAATTTATTGAGGCTCACATAGTAATAGGTAAGTTAAGTAATTAACTTGTCAGCATACTTTGAGAGCGACCGGTTCTAGTGATTTATCACGAAAAACCGAAAACAGTAACAGGTTTAAACTGAAGAGTTTGATCCTGGCTCAGATTGAACGCTGGCGGCATGCCTTACACATGCAAGTCGAACGGCAGCACGGGTGCTTGCACCTGGTGGCGAGTGGCGAACGGGTGAGTAATATATCGGAACGTACCTTGTAGTGGGGGATAGCTCGGCGAAAGCCGGATTAATACCGCATACGCTCTGAGGAGGAAAGCGGGGGACCTTCGGGCCTCGCGCTACAAGAGCGGCCGATATCAGATTAGCTAGTTGGTGGGGTAAAAGCTTACCAAGGCGACGATCTGTAGCTGGTCTGAGAGGACGACCAGCCACACTGGGACTGAGACACGGCCCAGACTCCTACGGGAGGCAGCAGTGGGGAATTTTGGACAATGGGCGAAAGCCTGATCCAGCAATGCCGCGTGTGTGAAGAAGGCCTTCGGGTTGTAAAGCACTTTTGTCCGGAAAGAAATCCTCTGGGTTAATACCTCGGGGGATGACGGTACCGGAAGAATAAGCACCGGCTAACTACGTGCCAGCAGCCGCGGTAATACGTAGGGTGCGAGCGTTAATCGGAATTACTGGGCGTAAAGCGTGCGCAGGCGGTTTTGTAAGACGGATGTGAAATCCCCGGGCTCAACCTGGGAACTGCATTCGTGACTGCAAGGCTAGAGTATGGCAGAGGGGGGTAGAATTCCACGTGTAGCAGTGAAATGCGTAGAGATGTGGAGGAATACCGATGGCGAAGGCAGCCCCCTGGGCCAATACTGACGCTCATGCACGAAAGCGTGGGGAGCAAACAGGATTAGATACCCTGGTAGTCCACGCCCTAAACGATGTCAACTAGTTGTTGGGGATTCATTTCCTTAGTAACGTAGCTAACGCGTGAAGTTGACCGCCTGGGGAGTACGGTCGCAAGATTAAAACTCAAAGGAATTGACGGGGACCCGCACAAGCGGTGGATGATGTGGATTAATTCGATGCAACGCGAAAAACCTTACCTACCCTTGACATGTACGGAAGTCCGCTGAGAGGTGGATGTGCTCGAAAGAGAACCGTAACACAGGTGCTGCATGGCTGTCGTCAGCTCGTGTCGTGAGATGTTGGGTTAAGTCCCGCAACGAGCGCAACCCTTGTCCTTAGTTGCTACGCAAGAGCACTCTAAGGAGACTGCCGGTGACAAACCGGAGGAAGGTGGGGATGACGTCAAGTCCTCATGGCCCTTATGGGTAGGGCTTCACACGTCATACAATGGTCGGTACAGAGGGCTGCCAAACCGCGAGGTGGAGCTAACCCCAGAAAACCGATCGTAGTCCGGATCGCAGTCTGCAACTCGACTGCGTGAAGCTGGAATCGCTAGTAATCGCGGATCAGCATGTCGCGGTGAATACGTTCCCGGGTCTTGTACACACCGCCCGTCACACCATGGGAGTGGGTTTTGCCAGAAGTAGGTAGCCTAACCGTAAGGAGGGCGCTTACCACGGCAGGATTCATGACTGGGGTGAAGTCGTAACAAGGTAGCCGTAGGGGAACCTGCGGCTGGATCACCTCCTTTCTAGAGCATGCACTGGAAGTTGAGTGTTCACGCTTATCGGTTGTTGACTGCGTAGATCTAAGTCGGGTCTATAGCTCAGTTGGTTAGAGCACCGTCTTGATAAGGCGGGGGTCGATGGTTCGAGTCCATCTAGACCCACCAAGCTTTTAACCACTGCGTGACAGACTCAAGTGGTGGTAAGTCGGCTTGATTGGGGGATTAGCTCAGCTGGGAGAGCACCTGCTTTGCAAGCAGGGGGTCGTCGGTTCGATCCCGTCATCCTCCACCAAAAACCTTAGATCACATCGATGTCAGTCAAAAGCGCTTTACGTCTGTAGTAAATCCCCTGTGATGAATTACAAGCTAAGTGAATGCTTTTGAATGACAGCAATGTCATGCAGTTTATGTTCTTTAACAATTTGGAAGAAGAAGTAGTACAACGGAAGCGCGTTAGAGATGGCGCGTGGAAATTGTACGGGTTGTGATTGTATCAACCAGTATTTAAGTGATCGAAAGATGACTTGGAATACGGCACAACGCTAATACTCAACCTGTAGCGAATGTCTGGCTTCGGCAAGACACACTCGTTATAGGGTCAAGCGAATAAGTGCATGTGGTGGATGCCTTGGCGATTACAGGCGATGAAGGACGCGATAGCCTGCGAAAAGTTGTGGGGAGCTGGCAAATAAGCATTGATCCACAAATGTCCGAATGGGGAAACCCGGCCTTTTAGGTCATCCTAGACTGAATACATAGGTCTAGCGAAGCGAACGCGGCGAACTGAAACATCTAAGTAGCTGCAGGAAAAGAAATCAACCGAGATTCCCAAAGTAGTGGCGAGCGAAATGGGACCAGCCTTCAAGATTTAGCACCGGTGTTATCAAAACGGAATGGAAAGTCCGGCCATAGTGGGTGATAGCCCCGTATGAGAAAACCCTGGTGTGGAACTAAGCTTGAGAAAAGTAGGGCGGGACACGTGAAATCCTGTCTGAAGATGGGGGGACCATCCTCCAAGGCTAAATACTCGTAATCGACCGATAGTGAACCAGTACCGTGAGGGAAAGGCGAAAAGAACCCCGGGAGGGGAGTGAAATAGATCCTGAAACCGCATGCATACAAACAGTCGGAGCCTCGTAAGGGGTGACGGCGTACCTTTTGTATAATGGGTCAGCGACTTACATTCAGTGGCGAGCTTAACCGAATAGGGAAGGCGTAGCGAAAGCGAGTCCGAATAGGGCGTTCAGTCGCTGGGTGTAGACCCGAAACCAAGTGATCTATCCATGGCCAGGTTGAAGGTGCGGTAACACGTACTGGAGGACCGAACCCACTAACGTTGAAAAGTTAGGGGATGAGCTGTGGATAGGGGTGAAAGGCTAAACAAACTTGGAAATAGCTGGTTCTCTCCGAAAACTATTTAGGTAGTGCCTCGTGTATCACCTTCGGGGGTAGAGCACTGTCATGGTTGAGGGGTCCATTGCGGATTACCTCGCCATAGCAAACTCCGAATACCGAAGAGTGCAATCACGGGAGACAGACATCGGGTGCTAACGTCCGGTGTCAAGAGGGAAACAACCCAGACCGCCAGCTAAGGTCCCTAAATATTGCTAAGTGGGAAACGAAGTGGGAAGGCTAAAACAGTCAGGAGGTTGGCTTAGAAGCAGCCACCCTTTAAAGAAAGCGTAATAGCTCACTGATCGAGTCGTCCTGCGCGGAAGATGTAACGGGGCTAAGCAATATACCGAAGCTGCGGATGCGAGCTTGCTCGCATGGTAGGAGAGCGTTCTGTAAGCCTGTGAAGGTGTCTTGTAAAGGATGCTGGAGGTATCAGAAGTGCGAATGCTGACATGAGTAGCGATAAAGGGGGTGAAAGGCCCCCTCGCCGTAAGCCCAAGGTTTCCTACGCAACGTTCATCGGCGTAGGGTGAGTCGGCCCCTAAGGCGAGGCAGAGATGCGTAGCTGATGGGAAGCAGGTTAATATTCCTGCACCGTCGTATGATGCGATGGGGGGACGGATCGCGGAAGGTTGTCCGGGTGTTGGAAGTCCCGGTCCCTGCAGTGGAGAAGGCGCTTAGGCAAATCCGGGCGCGTAATTCAAGGCTGTGGGGCGAGCGAACTTGTTCGCGAAGCAATTGGAAGTGGTTCCAAGAAAAGCCTCTAAGCTTCAGTCATACGAGACCGTACCGCAAACCGACACAGGTGGGCGAGATGAGTATTCTAAGGCGCTTGAGAGAACTCGGGAGAAGGAACTCGGCAAATTGGTACCGTAACTTCGGGATAAGGTACGCCCTTGTAGCTTGACTGGCCTGCGCCAGAAGGGTGAAGGGGTTGCAATAAACTGGTGGCTGCGACTGTTTAATAAAAACACAGCACTCTGCAAACACGAAAGTGGACGTATAGGGTGTGACGCCTGCCCGGTGCCGGAAGATTAAATGATGGGGTGCAAGCTCTTGATTGAAGTCCCGGTAAACGGCGGCCGTAACTATAACGGTCCTAAGGTAGCGAAATTCCTTGTCGGGTAAGTTCCGACCTGCACGAATGGCGTAACGATGGCCACACTGTCTCCTCCCGAGACTCAGCGAAGTTGAAGTGTTTGTGATGATGCAATCTACCCGCGGCTAGACGGAAAGACCCCATGAACCTTTACTGTAGCTTTGCATTGGACTTTGAACCGGTCTGTGTAGGATAGGTGGGAGGCTTTGAAGCAGGAACGCTAGTTTCTGTGGAGCCGTCCTTGAAATACCACCCTGGCTTGTTTGAGGTTCTAACCTAGGTCCGTAATCCGGATCGGGGACAGTGCATGGTAGGCAGTTTGACTGGGGCGGTCTCCTCCCAAAGTGTAACGGAGGAGTACGAAGGTACGCTAGGTACGGTCGGAAATCGTGCTGATAGTGCAATGGCAAAAGCGTGCTTAACTGCGAGACTGACAAGTCGAGCAGGTGCGAAAGCAGGTCATAGTGATCCGGTGGTTCTGTATGGAAGGGCCATCGCTCAACGGATAAAAGGTACTCTGGGGATAACAGGCTGATACCGCCCAAGAGTTCATATCGACGGCGGTGTTTGGCACCTCGATGTCGGCTCATCTCATCCTGGGGCTGTAGCCGGTCCCAAGGGTATGGCTGTTCGCCATTTAAAGAGGTACGTGAGCTGGGTTTAAAACGTCGTGAGACAGTTTGGTCCCTATCTGCCGTGGGCGTTGGAAGTTTGAAGGGGGCTGCTCCTAGTACGAGAGGACCGGAGTGGACGAACCTCTGGTGTACCGGTTGTCACGCCAGTGGCATCGCCGGGTAGCTATGTTCGGAAGAGATAACCGCTGAAAGCATCTAAGCGGGAAACTCGCCTTAAGATGAGACTTCCCTAGGAACTCGATTCCTTTGAAGGGTCGTTCAAGACCAGGACGTTGATAGGTCAGGTGTGGAAGCGCAGTAATGCGTTAAGCTAACTGATACTAATTGCCCGTAAGGCTTGATCCTATAACCAGTGTGTTTTTCCTGGTGTGAGTATCGCAATGTGCCGATACAACTCACAACCCACAATATTTGTTGTACTACGCTTCTTCCGAATTGGTTTTGTTGACCCCAGGTCAGCAGAACATACAAGTTAAGCCTGATGACCATAGCGAGTTGGAACCACCCCTTCCCATCCCGAACAGGACCGTGAAACGACTCCACGCCGATGATAGTGCGGATACCCGTGTGAAAGTAGGTAATCGTCAGGCTCCCCTTAAAAACCCCTTGCTACCACAGTAGCAAGGGGTTTTTGCTTTGTAGCGCTCGCTTTGCAGCACTCGCTTTGAGCGCGCTCGGGTATCCACCGCTCCTAACGCGTCCCGCTCACATAGCGCAGTTACGGCAGCGCTTCTTGAAGAAAACCACGCGTTCCGTTTCTGCGAAGCCCAGCGCTTCGTGGAGCCTCCGGGAGTCGGCATTATTGATGTCTGTGTCGGACGCAAGCTCCTCACATCCTTACGAGACACCCCACGGCTCGACCGACGTACATAAGGCGCGCGCGACACCCATACGTCGCGACAAAGGGCTAACGTAAATGCCTTCGAGAAAGACCGCAGGGGATCTGTCGCAGCCGTTGGCGTAATCGCGTCGCATGGACGCCTCGGCAAATCCTATGAGGTCTGCTCCTAGACGTGGGCTCTTGGAAACTGAACGTCGACTGACAAACGATGCTCGCAGAAGATTCGCTCGTTGAATGGTGCGCGATTCCCCTCCAACGATCGCTGCCCTCTCTCGACCAGTCGTTCGGACGTGTCGTTGCAGTCCGGCCAAGCACGCCGGGTTCATCGAAGTGATTCGAACAACTCATCCGGCCTTTTAGCAGCGTTATTCCTGCACTCATTCATGTTGAGTCGTGCGGGCTCGGATCTTGGTGGAAGCCTTGTCCGTACGCCTTGTTATGCTTTTCCCCACAGAAAATGACCGGTATTTAAAGACCGGAAAAGAAAACGCTCAGTTCGGATAAGACAACTCTGAAAGCGCATGGCTGAGTTAGCAATTCGACATATTTACGGTTTATGCTGTCAGTCGTTTCGAACAGCAATATGAGCGCTTCATATGCTCGACGCGGTGCTCACGTAGACCAAAAAAATGAACCAGACGTGCATCCCGGGGTTACGTCTTCCTCCCGTTATTGTTGTGTCATTAGTCGACAGTCATAAGCGGCGCGCTCATATCACTGCGCAGCTGAACAAAGCGGGCGTCCCATTCAGATTCTTCGATGCGCAGCGCATTGACCAATATCCGGTGACGTACGACGAGGCGACTCGCCTCAAAATGTATTCCAGTCACCTGACGCTCGGGGAAGTGGGGTGCTATGACAGCCACTATCGCATCTGGGAAGCGCTCGCGCGGTCTAATGACGATATCTGGTGTGTCTTGGAAGACGACGTCGAGCTGACGCCTGACTTCTCCGGGCGCCTCGCTGCGGCGCTGGAAGTCTCGATCCACTGGGGGATCATGAGGCTAAAGAGTGGTGGAGATTCCGGACGTTGGAAGGTGGGTGAGCTCCCGGAGGGCGGCATCCTCCACGACCACCGCAAGCAGCCTGGCGGCACGCAGGGCTACCTTATTCGTCGCGACGCCGCGTTGACCCTGTTGGACTACGCCAAACGGATGATCCATCCAGTCGATGACATGCTGAACCGCAATTGGGAGCATGGCGTGCGCATGATCTCGATGTCGCCAGACATCGTAGTCGACGTCGGCGACGATCTCGGTACCACGATCGTCGGCCGCCGAAAGGCGGAACGGAGTCTAGCGCAAAAGCTGCGGCGAGAGTTTTATATGGGAATGGACTGCCTGAACAGCCATATGTATGTCTTGCGTAGACGACTGTTAGCGGGCGCTCGCTGACCACCCTTCCTCGATTCCCCCGAAAATCAAGATAATCCAATAAATCAAACAGTTGCCGCGTTCTCATGAATTATTTCGGGCCGCAGGCATAGAAACTGCATAATTAATGCGTGGAAGGTGTTGACAAGGCAGGGGGACATCTCCATAATTGCAAATTCTCTGCGGAGGGGTGCCCGAGTGGCTAAAGGGGGCAGACTGTAAATCTGTTGGCTTACGCCTACGTTGGTTCGAATCCAACCTCCTCCACCAGAATGCGGAAGTGATAAGCGCCGGAAACAAAAGTTCTCCGGCGCTTGTTACCAAGTGGCGAGAGTCGAAATCCAAGCGGGTGTAGCTCAATGGTAGAGCAGAAGCCTTCCAAGCTTATGACGAGGGTTCGATTCCCTTCACCCGCTCCAGGTGACGCGCAGAAGCAGTAGTACAGGATTCGCCCATGTGGCTCAGTGGTAGAGCACTCCCTTGGTAAGGGAGAGGTCGGCAGTTCGATCCTGCCCATGGGCACCAAAAGATAGTGTGAAGCGCGGCAATCAACATGCCGAGCAACCTCGGCAATAGATAACCCGTTAGGAGTCGGAAATGGCAAAGGAAAAATTCGAGCGGACTAAGCCGCACGTGAACGTCGGTACCATTGGCCACGTTGACCATGGCAAGACCACCCTGACGGCTGCTATCGCAACGGTTCTGTCGTCCAAGTTCGGCGGCGAAGCCAAGAAGTACGACGAAATCGACGCAGCGCCGGAAGAAAAGGCACGCGGCATTACCATCAACACGGCACACATCGAGTACGAAACGGCTACGCGCCACTACGCACACGTTGACTGCCCGGGCCACGCCGACTACGTCAAGAACATGATTACCGGTGCTGCCCAGATGGACGGCGCTATCCTGGTTTGCTCGGCTGCTGACGGCCCGATGCCGCAAACGCGTGAGCACATCCTGCTCGCCCGTCAGGTCGGTGTGCCGTACATCATCGTGTTCCTGAACAAGTGCGACATGGTCGACGACGCCGAGCTGCTCGAGCTGGTCGAAATGGAAGTGCGCGAACTTCTCTCGAAGTACGACTTCCCGGGCGACGACACGCCGATCATCAAGGGTTCGGCCAAGCTGGCGCTGGAAGGCGACAAGGGCGAACTGGGCGAAGTCGCGATCATGAACCTGGCCGACGCGCTGGATTCGTACATCCCGACGCCGGAGCGCGCTGTTGACAAGCCGTTCCTGATGCCGGTGGAAGACGTGTTCTCGATCTCGGGTCGCGGCACGGTGGTGACGGGTCGTATCGAGTCGGGCGTGGTCAAGGTCGGCGAAGAAATCGAAATCGTCGGTATCAAGATGGACGGCGACAAGCCGCACATCGACAAGACGACCTGCACGGGCGTTGAAATGTTCCGCAAGCTGCTCGACCAAGGTCAGGCAGGCGACAACGTGGGTCTGCTGCTGCGCGGCACGAAGCGTGAAGACGTTCAGCGTGGTCAGGTCCTGGCCAAGCCGGGCTCGATCAAGCCGCACATGAGCTTCACGGCCGAAGTGTACGTTCTGTCGAAGGATGAAGGTGGTCGTCACACGCCGTTCTTCAACAACTACCGTCCGCAGTTCTACTTCCGTACGACGGACGTGACGGGCTCGATCACCCTGCCGGCCGACAAGGAAATGGTCATGCCGGGCGACAACGTGTCGATCAGCGTCAAGCTGATCGCTCCGATCGCCATGACCGAAGGTCTGCGCTTCGCAATCCGCGAAGGTGGCCGTACGGTTGGCTCGGGCGTCGTTGCAAAGATCGTAGCTTAAGCCGGTACCTTAACGGTCCGCGCTTACGAGGTCAGCTTTTGGCAGCTGACCTCTCTGCTGTTTTAGGGGTATAGCTCAACTGGCAGAGCGTCGGTCTCCAAAACCGAAGGTTGGGGGTTCGATTCCCTCTGCCCCTGCCAAACAACTGTCTGCAAGCTGGAAATGGCGAATTCTCCCGTAGAAACTGTACGTACGACTGGCGACAAGCTGCTGCTGGCTCTGGCCGGGCTGCTGGTGATTGCTGGCGTCGTGGCGTTCTACGCTTTGGAGCAACAAGCACTGTATGTGCGCGTTGCTGCCATCGTCGTCGTTCTGGCCATCGCAGCAGGTGTTGCATTGGCATCGCAAACTGGCAAAGGCTTCCTGGCTTTTGCCAAGGATGCGTATCGGGAAGTGGGTAAGGTCGTTTGGCCGACCCGTAAAGAGGCTGCCCAAACGACCGCGATTGTGTTCGCGTTCGTCATCATCATGGCGCTGTATCTGTGGATCAGCGACAAGACGATCGAATGGGCAGTGTTCTCTTTGATTCTTGGCTGGAAGTGATATGTCTGATACCGGAGCTGCACCGAGCAAGAAGCGCTGGTACGTCATTCATGCCTACTCCGGCATGGAAAAAAGCGTAGCCAAGCAACTGCAAGAGCGCATTACGCGTGAGGGCATGCAAGATTACTTTGGTCAGATTCTCGTTCCGACCGAAGAAGTTGTTGAAACTACGGCTGGCCATAAGAAGGTCACCGAACGTCGTTTCTTCCCCGGCTATGTGCTGTGTGAGATGGAAATGACGGATGAATCGTGGCACTTGGTGAAGAACACCCCCAAGGTCACGGGCTTTATCGGCGGCACGGGCACGCGTCCGATTCCGATCCGACAAGCCGAAGTCGACAAGATCATGTCGCAAATCAAGGATGGGGTTGAAAAGCCGCGTCCCAAGACGTTGTTCGAAGTGGGCGAGCTGGTTCGAGTCAAGGATGGTCCTTTCACGGACTTCAACGGCTCGGTGGAAGAAGTGAACTACGAAAAGTCCCGCCTCCGTGTCTCCGTCACCATTTTTGGACGGGCAACTCCGGTAGAACTGGAGTTCGGACAAGTCGAAAAGATCTAAGAATAAAATGCGCCGGCGCGACGTCCGGCGCGTTTTTGCGTTGGTGACACCCGTCGCCGAGGAGCGTCAGTAGCCCGTTTTTGGTGAACGCGCGCTATGACTCAACCCCGAATATGCGCCACATATTCGTTCCGGAGTAAACCATGGCAAAGAAAATCATCGGCTTTATCAAGCTGCAGATTCCTGCAGGTAAAGCCAATCCGTCGCCCCCCGTGGGCCCGGCCCTGGGTCAGCGTGGCCTGAACATCATGGAGTTCTGCAAGGCGTTCAACGCGCAAACGCAGAGCCTCGAACCGGGTCTGCCGATTCCGGTGGTGATCACCGCCTTCGCGGACAAGAGCTTCACGTTCGTCCTGAAGACCCCGCCGGCAACGGTGCTGATCAAGAAGGCTGCCAACCTGCAAAAGGGTTCGGCCAAGCCGCACACCGACAAGGTGGGCAAGATCACCCGCGCACAAGCGGAAGAAATCGCGAAGACCAAGATGCCTGACCTTACCGCCTCCGATCTGGACGCTGCGGTTCGCACCATCGCTGGCAGCGCACGTTCGATGGGCATCACGGTGGAGGGTCTGTAATGGCTAAGATCTCGAAGCGTCAACAAGCACTGGCCGCAAAGGTCGACCGCAACAAGCTGTACCCGGTCGGCGACGCTCTGGCCCTGGTCAAGGAATGCGCAAGCGCCAAGTTCGACGAGTCGATCGACGTCGCCGTTCAACTGGGCGTCGATGCGAAGAAGTCGGACCAAGTGGTTCGCGGTTCGGTCGTTCTGCCGGCAGGTACCGGTAAGTCGGTTCGCGTGGCCGTTTTCGCCCAAGGCGAAAAGGCTGAGCAAGCCAAGGCTGCCGGCGCTGAAATCGTCGGTATGGAAGACCTGGCCGAGCAGATCAAGGCCGGCAACATGGACTTCGACATCGTGATCGCTTCGCCGGACACGATGCGTATCGTCGGTACGCTGGGTCAGATCCTCGGCCCGCGCGGCCTGATGCCGAACCCGAAGGTTGGCACGGTCACCCCGGACGTCGCTACGGCAGTGAAGAACGCCAAGGCAGGCCAGGTGCAATACCGCGTCGACAAGGCCGGTATCATCCACGCCACGATCGGTCGCGCTTCGTTCGAAGCCGCTGCTCTGCAGCAGAACCTTTCGGCTCTGCTGGAAGTCCTGACGAAGTCGAAGCCGGCTTCGAGCAAGGGTGTCTACCTGCGCAAGATCGCCCTGTCGAGCACGATGGGCGTTGGCGTGCGTGTGGACCAGGCCAGCCTGTCGGCCTAAGCGATAAGTATCGCAATCGCAGGGTGATGGCGTCCCCTGCGATGGCTGAGATCCTTGAGATCGACAGCCTGTAGCAAAAGACTTTGGGCGGAAGCGGAATCTTCGGAAGACGCTTCCGGTTATCAAAGACCGTTGGCGGGAACGGGCATTCACTGACGCTCCCTTAATACGCCAGCCAACGCAGATGGCGAACCCGAACAAGTTATGCAGTCACACCGTCGCACGCGGGCAACCGGGCGCGAGGGTTGAAACTCCAGACATGTCGGTAAGCCGTTAGTGGAACGGCATCACCATGAGGTGATGTCAATTTTGGAGGTTAACCGTGGCACTTAATCTTGATGATAAGAAAGCCGTCGTGGCAGAAGTATCGGCGCAAGTCGCCGCCGCTTCGACCATCGTTGTGGCTGAATATCGCGGAATCACGGTTGGCGATCTGACGAAGCTTCGCGCCAATGCGCGTCAGCAAGGCGTCTACCTGCGCGTTCTGAAGAACACGCTGGCACGCCGTGCAGTGGAAAACACTGCATTTGCTGACTTGGCTGAACAGATGACCGGTCCTCTGATCTACGGTATCTCGACGGATCCCGTAGCCGCTGCGAAAGTCTTGAACGACTTTTCGAAGGGCAACGACAAGTTGATCTTGAAGGCCGGCTCGTACGACGGCAAGGTGATGGACAAGGCAGGCGTGCAAGCGCTGGCCTCGATCCCGAGCCGCGACGAACTGCTCGCGAAGTTGCTGGGTGTCATGCAAGCGCCGGTTTCCGGCTTTGCTCGCGTCCTGGCTGCCGTGGCAGAGAAGAAGCAAGCGGAAGCTGCTTAATTCTCTCCCCGGTTACACGATCGCTGACTTCGGTCCGAACACAATCTAGGAGTTTTACAAATGGCAATCTCGAAAGACGAAATCATCGAAGCCGTAGGCGCGATGTCGGTTATGGAACTGAACGACCTGGTCAAGGCGTTCGAAGAGAAGTTTGGCGTGTCGGCTGCCGCGATGATGGTCGCTGGCGGTGCTGCTGGCGGCGGTGCTGCTGCAGCTGCTGAAGAGCAAACCGAATTCAACGTCATCCTGGCAGAAGTCGGTGCAAACAAGGTCGGCGTCATTAAGGCCGTCCGCGAAATCACCGGCCTGGGCCTGAAGGAAGCCAAGGATCTGGTTGATGGCGCTCCGAAGGCTGTCAAGGAAGGCGTCGACAAGGCTGCTGCTGAAGAAGCCAAGAAGAAGCTGGAAGAAGCCGGCGCCAAGGTCGAAGTTAAGTAATTCGGCTCTGCGCGTAGGGAAGGCTGGCGACGAAACGTCGTCAGCCTTTTTGTGCTTTCAGGAGATGCAAATCCCAAAACCGGGATTTCAAATTCGAAAGTGGGCTTGAAGCTAAGCCAAGTGTTTGAAATTGAAGTGATTTCGCTGTGCCTCGTGTGACTCGCACGGTTTCAAACGGGCGTTCGCCCGACGAGACGAGTCTGAGGACATGCGATGGCGGCCAACGTGCCGCACTGGGGAAGTAAGCGAGAGGCCAAAGAAAAAATCGCGACGGGAAGCGTATTCGATGCGTCAGGCATCGGCCCGTAACGGTTTTCTCTTTGTCTTCTGAAGCGACTGCAGAAGGCAAGTTTGGTCGGGCGACGGGCAACACAGGCATCCGTCGCCGTCAGCCAGCGGTTGGTAGCGGCCAACCACCAAGCTCGTTGCTCCGCGGCAAGCCCGCCGTGGGGGACGTCTGGTCTCAGTCGATGAACACCCGTTGGCGATGCCTGCCGTCGTCGTCAGCGTAGTGATTCGGAGATCGTAATGCACTATTCCTTCACCGAGAAGAAACGCATTCGCAAGAGTTTTGCGAAGCGTCCGACCGTGCACAAGGTGCCGTTTTTGCTGGCCACCCAGCTCGCCTCGTACACATCGTTCTTGCAAGCCGATGCGCTTGCATCGGAGCGGAAGCCGGAGGGTCTGCAAGCAGCCTTCTCCTCCATTTTCCCGATCGTTTCTCACAACGGGTTCGCACGCCTGGAGTTTGTCAGCTATCTGCTTGGCACGCCTGCGTTCGATGTCAAGGAATGTCAACAGCGCGGCCTGACCTTCTGCTCGGCCCTGCGCGCCAAGGTTCGTCTGGTGATTCTCGATAAGGAATCGCCGAACAAGCCGGTAGTCAAGGAAGTCAAGGAACAGGAAGTGTACATGGGCGAAATTCCGCTCATGACCTCGACGGGTTCCTTCGTCATCAATGGCACGGAACGTGTCATCGTCTCGCAGCTGCACCGTTCGCCGGGCGTGTTCTTCGAACACGACAAGGGCAAGACGCACAGCTCGGGCAAACTGCTGTTCTCCGCGCGTATCATCCCCTACCGCGGCTCGTGGCTCGACTTCGAATTCGATCCGAAGGACATTCTGTACTTCCGCGTTGACCGCCGTCGCAAGATGCCGGTCACGATCCTGCTCAAGGCCATCGGCCTGACGCCGGAACAGATCCTCGCGAACTTCTTCGTGTTCGACAACTTCAAGCTGATGCCGGAAGGCGCACAGATGGAGTTCGTGCCGGAGCGTCTGCGTGGTGAAGTGGCTCGCTTCGACATCACGGATCGCGAAGGCAAGGTCATTGTCCAGAAGGACAAGCGTGTCAACGCCAAGCACATCCGCGACCTCGAGAACGCCAACACCAAGTTCATCTCGGTGCCGGAAGACTATCTCCTCGGCCGTGTGCTCGCGAAGAACGTGATCGATGGCGACACCGGCGAAGTGATCGCCAACGCCAACGATGAAATCACCGAAAGCGTGCTGCTCAAGCTGCGCGAGTCGGGCGTGTCGGACATCCAGACGCTGTACACGAACGATCTGGACCAGGGTTCGTACATCTCGGCCACGCTGCGTATCGACGAAACCGCCGACCAGACGGCCGCACGTATCGCGATCTACCGCATGATGCGCCCGGGCGAGCCGCCGACCGAAGATGCGGTCGAGGCCCTGTTCAACCGTCTGTTCTACAGCGAAGAAGCTTACGACCTGTCGAAGGTGGGTCGTATGAAGTTCAACCGTCGTGTTGGCCGTGACGAAGTGCTCGGACCGATGACGCTGGAAGACGACGACATTCTCGCGACCATCAAGATCCTCGTGGATCTGCGTAACGGCCGCGGCGAAGTCGACGACATCGACCACCTGGGTAACCGTCGTGTGCGTTGCGTCGGCGAACTGGCAGAAAACCAGTTCCGCGCCGGTCTCGTGCGTGTCGAGCGTGCCGTGAAGGAACGTCTGGGTCAGGCCGAGTCGGAAAACCTGATGCCGCACGACCTGATCAACAGCAAGCCGATTTCGTCGGCCATTCGCGAGTTCTTCGGTTCGTCGCAGCTGTCGCAGTTTATGGACCAGACCAACCCGCTGTCGGAAATCACGCACAAGCGTCGTGTTTCCGCACTGGGCCCGGGCGGTCTGACGCGCGAGCGTGCAGGCTTTGAAGTCCGCGACGTGCACCCGACCCACTATGGCCGCGTGTGCCCGATCGAAACGCCGGAAGGTCCGAACATTGGTCTGATCAACTCGCTGGCACTGTACGCCCGCCTGAACGAATACGGCTTCCTCGAGACGCCGTACCGCAAGGTGGAAGACGGCAAGGTCACCGACCAGATCGACTACCTGTCGGCCATTGAAGAAGGTCGTTACGTGATCGCTCAGGCGAACGCGTCGATCGGCGCCAGCGGCGAACTCACCGACGAACTCGTGTCGTCGCGTGAAGCCGGTGAAACGCTGATGGTCACGCCGGACCGCATCCAGTACATGGACGTGGCACCGTCGCAGATCGTCTCGGTCGCAGCTTCGCTGATTCCGTTTCTCGAACACGATGACGCGAACCGCGCATTGATGGGTTCGAACATGCAGCGCCAGGCCGTGCCTTGCCTGCGTCCGGAAAAGGCGGTTGTCGGTACGGGTATCGAACGTACGGTGGCCGTTGACTCGGGTACGACCGTGCAGGCGTTCCGTGGCGGCGTGGTCGATTACGTCGACGCAGGCCGTGTGGTGATTCGCGTGAACGACGATGAAGCCGTTGCCGGTGAAGTCGGCGTGGACATCTACAACCTGATCAAGTACACGCGTTCGAACCAGAACACCAACATCAACCAGCGTCCGATCGTGGAAGTGGGCGATAAGGTTGCGCGCGGCGATGTGATCGCCGACGGCGCGTCGACCGACCTGGGTGAGCTGGCGCTGGGTCAGAACATGCTGATCGCGTTCATGCCGTGGAATGGCTACAACTTCGAAGACTCGATCCTGATCTCGGAACGTGTCGTTGCGGAAGACCGTTACACGTCGATCCACATCGAAGAACTGAACGTCGTCGCTCGCGACACGAAGCTCGGACCGGAAGAAATCACGCGCGACATCTCGAACCTGGCGGAAGTGCAACTTAGCCGTCTGGACGAGTCGGGCATCGTGTACATCGGTGCAGAAGTCGAAGCCGGTGACGTGCTGGTGGGCAAGGTCACGCCGAAGGGCGAAACCCAGCTCACGCCGGAAGAAAAGCTGCTGCGCGCGATCTTCGGCGAGAAGGCTTCGGACGTGAAGGACACCTCGCTGCGCGTGCCGTCGGGCATGAGCGGCACCGTCATCGACGTGCAGGTGTTCACGCGTGAAGGCATTCAGCGCGACAAGCGCGCTCAGCAGATCATCGACGATGAACTGAAGGGCTACCGCCTCGACCTGAACGACCAGCTGCGTATCGTGGAAGGCGACGCATTCCAGCGTCTGGAGCGTTTCCTGGTGGGCAAGACCGCCAATGGCGGCCCGAAGAAGCTCGCCAAGGGCACCAAGATCACCAAGGAATACCTGGCCGATCTGGACCGCTACCACTGGTTCGACATTCGTCTGGCAGAAGACGAAGGTGCGCAACAGCTCGAACAGATCAAGGAATCGATCGAGCAGAAGCGTCACTCGTTCGACCTGGCTTTCGAAGAGAAGCGCAAGAAGCTCACGCAAGGCGACGAACTGCCGCCGGGCGTGCTGAAGATGGTCAAGGTGTACCTGGCGGTCAAGCGTCGTCTGCAGCCTGGCGACAAGATGGCCGGCCGTCACGGTAACAAGGGTGTGGTCTCGAAGATCGTGCCGATCGAGGATATGCCGTACATGGCCGATGGCCGTCCGGCAGACATCGTGCTCAACCCGCTCGGCGTGCCGTCGCGGATGAACGTGGGTCAGATTCTCGAATCGCACCTCGGCTGGGCAGCGAAGGGTCTGGGCTGGCGTATCGGCGAAATGCTGCAAGCGCACACCAAGGTCCAGGAGCTTCGCAAGTTCCTGACGAAGATCTACAACGAGAGCGGTCAGCAAGAAGATATCGACAGCCTGTCGGACGACGAAATCATGTCGTTGGCACGCAACCTGCAGAACGGTGTTCCGTTCGCGACGCCGGTGTTCGATGGCGCGCATGAAGAGGAAATCCGTCGCATGCTGGATCTGGCGTTCCCGGATCACATCGCGAAGGAACTCGGCATGACGCCGTCGAAGAACCAGGTCACGCTGTTCGACGGTCGTACTGGCGAAGCCTTCGAGCGTACGGTCACTTGCGGCTTCATGCACATGCTCAAGCTGCACCACTTGGTCGACGACAAGATGCACGCACGTTCGACCGGTCCGTACTCGCTGGTGACGCAACAGCCGTTGGGCGGTAAGGCTCAGTTCGGTGGTCAGCGCTTCGGTGAAATGGAAGTGTGGGCACTGGAAGCTTACGGCGCATCGTATGTGCTGCAGGAAATGCTGACGGTGAAGTCGGATGACGTGACGGGTCGTACGAAGGTGTACGAGAACCTCGTCAAGGGCGATCACGTGATCGATGCCGGCATGCCGGAGTCGTTCAACGTGCTGGTCAAGGAAATCCGTTCGCTCGGTATCGATATCGACCTGGAGCGCGGTTAATCGCGTTCAGGCAACAGGAGAAAGCAATGAAAGCTTTGCTCGATCTATTCAAGCAAGTCCAGCAGGACGAACAGTTCGACGCGATCAAGATCGGTCTGGCTTCGCCGGACAAGATCCGCTCGTGGTCGTTCGGTGAAGTGAAGAAGCCGGAGACGATCAACTACCGGACCTTCAAGCCCGAGCGCGACGGTCTGTTCTGCGCCAAGATCTTCGGTCCGATCAAGGACTACGAGTGCCTTTGCGGCAAGTACAAGCGCCTGAAGCACCGTGGCGTGATCTGCGAGAAGTGCGGCGTTGAAGTGACGCTGGCCAAGGTGCGCCGTGAGCGCATGGGCCACATCGAACTGGCTTCGCCGGTCGCGCACATCTGGTTCCTGAAGTCGCTCCCGTCGCGTCTGGGCATGGTGCTCGACATGACGCTGCGCGACATCGAACGCGTGCTGTACTTCGAAGCGTACGTGGTTCTCGAGCCGGGCATGACGCCGCTCAAGCGTTGCCAGATCATGACCGAGGAGGATTACTACAACAAGGTCGAGGAATACGGCGACGAATTCCGTGCCGAGATGGGCGCGGAAGGCGTGCGCGAGCTGCTGCGCTCGATCGACATCGACGCACAGGTCGAGCATCTGCGCGCCGAGCTGCAAGCCACGGGCTCGGAAGCCAAGATCAAGAAGTACGCCAAGCGCCTGAAGGTTCTCGAGGCATTCCAGCGCTCGGGCATCAAGCCCGAGTGGATGGTGCTCGAAGTCCTGCCGGTGCTCCCGCCCGAGCTGCGCCCGCTGGTGCCGCTCGACGGTGGCCGTTTCGCGACCTCGGACCTGAACGATCTGTATCGCCGCGTCATCAACCGTAACAACCGTCTGAAGCGTCTGCTCGAGCTCAAGGCCCCGGACATCATCGTGCGCAACGAAAAGCGCATGCTGCAAGAGTCCGTGGACTCGCTGCTCGACAACGGCCGTCGCGGTAAGGCGATGACCGGTGCGAACAAGCGCCCGCTCAAGTCGCTGGCCGACATGATCAAGGGTAAGAGCGGTCGTTTCCGTCAGAACTTGCTGGGTAAGCGCGTCGACTACTCGGGTCGTTCGGTGATTACCGTGGGCCCGACGCTCAAGCTGCATCAGTGCGGTCTGCCGAAGCTGATGGCGCTCGAACTCTTCAAGCCTTTCATCTTCCACAAGCTGGAAGTGATGGGCGTGGCCACGACCATCAAGGCCGCGAAGAAGGAAGTCGAGAACCAGACGGCGGTGGTGTGGGACATCCTGGAAGAGGTGATCCGCGAACATCCGATCATGCTGAACCGCGCACCGACGCTGCACCGCCTGGGTATTCAGGCGTTCGAGCCGGTGCTGATCGAAGGCAAGGCAATTCAGCTTCACCCGCTGGTTTGCGCGGCGTTCAACGCCGACTTCGACGGTGACCAGATGGCTGTTCACGTGCCGCTGTCGCTCGAAGCGCAGATGGAAGCGCGTACCCTGATGCTGGCCTCGAACAACGTGTTGTTCCCGGCTAACGGCGATCCGTCGATCGTGCCGTCGCAGGATATCGTGCTGGGTCTGTACTACGCGACGCGCGACAAGATCAACGGCAAGGGCGAAGGCCTGTCGTTCATCGACGTGTCCGAAGTGCTGCGTGCGTACGACAACAAGGAAGTCGAACTGGCTTCGCGCGTGAACGTGCGTATTACGGAGTACCTGGTCGACGCAGAAACGGGCGAGAAGACGCCGAAGATCACGCTGTACCCGACGACCGTCGGCCGCGCGATCCTGTCGGAAATTCTGCCGCCGGGCCTGCCGTTCTCGGTGCTGAACAAGTCGCTCAAGAAGAAGGAAATCTCGAAGCTGATCAACACGGCGTTCCGCCGTTGCGGTCTGCGCGAGACGGTGATCTTCGTCGACAAGCTGATGCAGTCGGGCTTCCGCCTGGCAACGCGTGCCGGTATCTCGATCTGCGTCGACGACATGCTCGTGCCGACGAAGAAGGAAGAGCTGATCGGCGAAGCGTCGAAGAAGGTCAAGGAATACGACCGTCAGTACATGTCGGGTCTGGTCACGGCGCAAGAGCGTTACAACAACGTCGTGGACATTTGGGGTGCTACCGGTGACGCCGTGGGTAAGGCGATGATGGAGCAGCTCTCGAAGGAAAAGACCACCGATCGCGATGGCAACGTCGTGGATCAGGAGTCGTTCAACTCGATTTACATGATGGCCGACTCCGGTGCTCGCGGTTCGAGCGCCCAGATTCGCCAGCTCGCCGGTATGCGTGGCCTGATGGCCAAGCCGGACGGCTCGATTATCGAGACGCCGATTACCGCGAACTTCCGCGAAGGCCTGAACGTGTTGCAGTACTTCATCTCGACCCACGGTGCACGTAAGGGTCTGGCCGATACAGCACTGAAGACGGCAAACTCGGGTTACCTGACGCGTCGTCTGGTCGACGTGACGCAAGATCTGGTCGTGGTTGAAGACGATTGCGGCACGAGCAACGGCGTGGCGATGAAGGCGCTGGTCGAGGGCGGTGAAGTGGTCGAAGCCCTGCGTGACCGTATCCTGGGTCGTGTGGCTGTGGCCGACGTCGTGAATCCGGAAACGCAAGAAACGGTGTTCGAAGCTGGCACGCTGCTGGACGAAGACGTCGTCGAAATGATCGAGGCGCTGGGTGTCGACGAAGTGCGCGTGCGCACGCCGCTGACCTGCGATACGCGTTTCGGTCTGTGCGCAGCTTGCTATGGTCGCGATCTGGGCCGTGGTACGCGTGTGAACGTCGGCGAAGCGGTCGGCGTGATCGCAGCACAGTCGATCGGTGAACCGGGCACGCAGCTGACGATGCGTACGTTCCACATCGGTGGTGCTGCGTCGCGTGCGGCAGTGGCCTCGTCGATCGAAGCCAAGTCGAACGGTACGGTTCGCTTCACGGCAACCATGCGTTACGTGACGAACGGCCGCGGTGAGCAGATTGCGATTTCGCGTTCGGGTGAAGTCCTGATCACGGACGATCACGGTCGCGAGCGCGAGCGTCACAAGGTGCCGTACGGCGCCACGCTGCTGCAACTGGACGGCGCACAGGTCAAGGCCGGTGCCCAACTGGCTACGTGGGATCCGCTGACGCGCCCGATCATTACCGAACACGGTGGTTTCGCCAAGTTCGAGAACGTCGAGGAAGGTGTCACGGTTGCCAAGCAGATCGACGATGTGACGGGTCTGTCCACGCTGGTCGTGATCGATCCGAAGCGTCGTGGTCCGGCGTCGAAGAACGTGCGTCCGCAGGTCAAGCTGCTCGACGAGAACGGCGTGGAAGTGAAGATCCCGGGTACGGATCACCCGGTGACGATCGGCTTCCAGGTCGGCGCACTGATCACCATCAAGGATGGTCAGCAAGTGCCGGTGGGTGAAGTGCTCGCACGTATCCCGACCGAAGCGCAGAAGACGCGTGACATTACCGGGGGTCTGCCGCGCGTGGCCGAACTGTTCGAAGCGCGTGCACCGAAGGACGCCGGCATTCTGGCCGAAGTCACGGGTACGACGTCGTTCGGTAAGGACACGAAGGGCAAGCAGCGTCTGGTCATTACCGATCTGGACGGCAACCAGCACGAATTCCTGATTCCGAAGGAAAAGCAGGTGCTGGTGCACGACGGTCAGGTGGTGAACAAGGGCGAAATGATCGTGGACGGCCCGGCCGACCCGCACGACATCCTGCGTCTGCAGGGTATCGAGGCGCTGTCGCGCTACATCGTCGATGAAGTGCAGGACGTGTACCGCTTGCAGGGTGTGAAGATTAACGACAAGCACATCGAGGTGATCGTTCGCCAGATGCTGCGTCGTGTGCAGATCACCGACAACGGCGATACGCGCTTCATCATCGGCGAACAGGTCGAGCGTTCGGACATGCTCTACGAGAACGACGCCATGAACGCCGCGGACAAGCGTCCGGCGCAGTACGAGAACGTGCTGCTGGGTATTACGAAGGCGTCGCTGTCGACGGATTCGTTCATCTCGGCTGCATCGTTCCAGGAAACGACGCGCGTGCTGACCGAAGCCGCCATCATGGGCAAGAAGGACGACCTGCGTGGCCTGAAGGAAAACGTCATCGTTGGCCGTCTGATCCCGGCAGGTACGGGTCTGGCGTATCACAAGGCCCGCAAGGCCCGCGAATCGTCGGATCGCGAGCGTCACGACCAGATCGCTCTGGAAGAGGCGTTTGCCCCGATCCCCACTTCGGTGGAAGAGCCGACGGCAGAGTAAGCCGGACGCAGGCGGCGCTGGCGCAAGCCGGCACCGCCGGTTCGGCACGACGCTGTATCGCTGTACTGTTGTACGAAAGCGGCACCCTTTGCGGGGTGCCGCTTTTCTTTTGCACGACGGTAAAACGTGGCCCCAACGCCAATCCGACGGCAACTTCCGTCATCGCAATGTCGTTTTAAGTGTTTGAAATGACGATATAATTTTCGCTTCCCTAAGCGGTGTGGCGTAACTTTCTACGAACCGGAATATGGCGATAACTCCTGTAATTCTGTGCGGCGGTAGTGGTACACGTTTGTGGCCTTTGTCGCGAGCCAGCTATCCAAAGCAGTATCTCGCGCTCGCCGGTTCGGACACGTTGCTCCAGCAGACGGTCAAGCGCGTTGGCGCGCTCGACGGTGTGGCCGCACCGTTGATCATCTCCAATAACGAACAGCGATTCCTCGTGGCCGAGCAGCTGCGCGCGATTGACACGACGCCGGGCGCCATCGTGCTCGAACCCGTGGCACGCAACACCGCACCGGCGGTCGCGGCGGCGGCGCTGGTGGCCCTGCGCCAGGACGCCGACGCCACGCTGCTCGTGCTGCCCTCCGATCACGCCATCGCCAACGAGGCCAAGTTCCTCGAAGCGGTGCGTGCGGCCAAGACGCTCGCCGACGACGGCTATTTGGTCACCTTCGGCATTCCGCCGACGTCTCCCCATACCGGTTACGGCTACATTCGCCGCGGCGTCGCCACGCAAGTGTGCGCGAGCGGTTTCCGCATCGACCAGTTCGTCGAGAAGCCGGACGCCGAGAAGGCCGCAGCCCTCATCGCCGCTGGCAACTGCTACTGGAACAGCGGCATGTTCATGTTCAAGGCGTCGGCGTATCTCGACGAACTCGAACGTCTCGCCCCGGCGATGCTCAAGCAAGTGAAAGCGGCGGTGGAGCACGGCGCGGTTGATATCGACTTCTTCCGTCTGGACAAGGCGAGTCTCGAAGCCTGCCCGTCGGACTCCATCGACTACGCCGTCATGGAGAAGGCGCAGCGCGCCGCCGTGGTGGATGCCGACGGTCTGGGATGGAACGACATCGGTTCGTGGTCGGCAGTCGCGGAGATTGCCGAGCGTGACGAGAACGGCAATAGCCTGATCGGCGACGTGGTGACGCACGGCGTGAAGAACAGCTATGTGCGTGGCGAGAGCCGAATGGTCGCGGCCATCGGTGTCGAGAATCTCGTGATCGTGGAAACGCCGGACGTCGTGCTGGTCACTTCGAAGGATCACGTGCAGGACGTCAAGCGTGTGGTCGAGACGCTGATCGCCGAAGGCCGCTCGGAGTCGGTGTTCCATCAGCGCGTGTTCCGCCCGTGGGGCGACTACGAAGGCATCTGTGTGGGCGACCGCTTCCAGGTGAAGAAGATTGTGGTGAAGCCGGGCGCCTCGCTGAGTTTGCAGATGCACTTCCACCGGTCGGAGCACTGGATTGTGGTGAAGGGCACCGCGCGCGTGGTGAACGGCGACACGACGACGCTGCTGACCGAGAACCAGTCGACGTACATTCCGCTGGGCACGACGCACCGTCTGGAGAACCCCGGCCGCGTGCCGCTCGAACTGATCGAGGTGCAGTCCGGCGCGTATCTGGGCGAAGACGATATCGTCCGCTTCCAGGACGACTACGGCCGCACGAAGTAAGTACTCAGGAAGCACGCAGGAAGCACGTAGGAAGCACACAGAAGGACACAGGAAGCGACTGACAAGCACCGAGCAGTCCCGCTCGCCCCGATGAAGGGGCGAGCCGCACGACCAGGGCACGCGCAGCACAAAAGACGTTGTTCGACAAAATCACGAATGACACGGGGCAGCGATGAGCGAGGGGGCGAAGGCACGAAGGCCAGCGGTGACTGCGCGCGAGGAGGGCGTGCCGCTCGTCGGTGATGCATCGGCCGCATCCGCCTCCACGCTCGCGCTCGTCGATAATCGCCCGATCAGTCGCGCTCACGCGCAAATGCGTACCACCATCGACGCCAGTCCGCGCACCCGCGCGGTGGCCCAGCAGCAAGCGCTGGCGTCACCGCCGCCGCGCACCGCAACGCCGTCGTCATCGGCCCCTATCCAGCGCGTCATCGATTTCTCGGCCGACGTCGAGCGGCAGTACACCAAAGACGCGTATCTGACGAAGCTCATGCACGTCAGTCATCTGTCGTTCGACGAGATTCGGCGGACGTGGATCGCTGCCGAAGCCTCCACGGAACACATCACGCTGCCCGACAACATCGAGATGGCCTGGGCAAAGCTGGCACCGTTCCAGCCACCAACCACGTCGGCATCAACGCCTGTATCGACGCCGAAACGCCGCGGCGCCAAAGCTTCCACTTCGCTTCCCCAATACCCCGAAGATGACGCAAACCTTCTCGATAAGGCTGCGAGCGCCATTCCGATGACGTCACGCTTCGATGCCCCCAAACATCGAACTGCAATCGGAAAGCATGCCAACACGATCTTTCCTTACGCCAGAGAGGAGTCCGACGAGGCGCGCCAGCCGTGGAACCCCGAGAAGCCGGGCAAGTTCGAGGAGCGCTTGCCGGCCGTCGATTTCACGACGTGGGACAACCTCGAGCTTTATCAGAAAGAGACGCTGCTGGAGAATAGGAGCAAGCCCGGCGTATTGATGGACGAGCTGAAATGGCTGCTCAGCGAGGCGCCGGATAAGGGCAACGACTACGTCATCGCGCTTTACAGTCATCTCGCCGCCTTGCGGGGCGACGCCCGCGCCGTGGGTGCGGAAGCGGGGTTCGCGGATCACGGCGCATACGTTCAGAAGATCGTCGATATCCGAAGCGGAAAGGGGCTTGAGTCCGACACTTACAAGCCGCGTAACTTCAGTCAGGTGTCGTCCATCGACTGGACCAAGAACAAGGCGCTGATCGAAGATCATCCCTTCCTGCGTCAGCGAAGAGAACAGGTGTACAGACATCTTGACCCGAAGGAGGATAAGAATGCGCTGGACATGCTGACCAAGTGGGCTTCGCCTGCGACGGGGGTGCAGAAGAACAACGCGGGCATGGACGACCGCATCGCGACCAAGAGCCAAACGCCGAAACACGCAGGTGACGATATCGCGTTGCTGGATTCGACGCTCGCACGGATTGCGCCGATCGAGGGCACCTTGTACGCCGCCTACCCGAGAAACGACTCGCTCGCACCCGGTCATCTGTTCAGTCAGGGCACGCCGTTGAGCGCGAGCGAATCTGCGGGCGGGACGGTCGCGTTTTCAAAGAGTGGCATGACGAAGAAAGGCGGTCAGATCGATCGCTACCGCATCTATGCCAAGGGAATGAACGGAATACCGATCAGCCCCGTTGCCCCGGATATCGGGCATGGGCAACGCGAGGTCGTCTTCCGGGCCAGTGCGACGTTCAAAGTCCTGACCATCGAGCAAGGCAATTTCGGTGCGGGCGCGACGCGGCTCGTCACCATGGTCGAACAGGGGGAGTCAACGTCGCAGATCGATGCTGTCAAGCGGAGTCAGGATGCGCTGATCAACAGAAATGACCGGTGGCTGACTCAACTAGGCGATACGGGCATCGACCAGCGTACGCAGTCGTGGTTCATTTCCAACAGCACCGGCGGCACCGTGGAGGGGCAGCGCGACGCCAGCTTCGCATTTCCTTATGGGAAGAAGACCGCGCAAGCTTGGCATGACGTCATTACCGACAATGGCATCGACATCTGGTCGGTGGACGGATTCCGCACGGTGGCCGCGCGCTTATCCGGCAAGACGAGCAGTGGCGTCGAGTTCATCGCAGAGGACGACGAGCCGTCATTCTGGGGCGCGCCGGTGAATCTGACGCCTCAGGAGCAGGAGAACCTGAAAGCGCACGGTCTCTCGGTGACGGAAGCCACAGAACAAGCCAACAAAGGCTTGTTCAATGTGAGTTACCGGCAGGATGACAAGGTGTCGGGGCTCGGTGAGCTGCTTGCGCGAAGCAAGCAGGAATTCGACAAGATTCTCGCCCCGAAATCGAAGGGACGCCGAAACGTCGGCTCGGGCACGGAAAAGGAAATCCGGATTGCGAAGCTGGCAGCACGTGTTCAGCAGCAGATCAGTGTGCTGCATCCGCTCCACGACGCCAACGGACGCGTGAGCCGCGCGTATGCCTATCTGATCCTTCGTCGGGCAGGATACGGCGACAAGCCGTTGCGCTTGTTCGATCAGGACAAGGACCAGACCACGTCGCCCACGGATTGGGAAAACCAGTTCGCCGACTATCGGCCGGGGACGGAGACGCAAGGCAAGCGGTCTCCGAGCACCGTGCCCCTGACGGACATGGATAGCGCTTACGACTTCATTGGCAGTCTGGCGGGCGGGAACATGGCTGAGCGGCTTCAGGAGGTCGATGCGGAGGAAAAGGCTCTGATCTCCAAGTCCGACGTCGATGACGCAGACATGTGGGTCGAAGAGGAGCTGCTTGCGTTGGCGTTACATCTCCCCTCGTGGTTGCAGCCGCAGTTTGGTCAGGAGATGGCGGAATTCGTGCAAGCCTATTACGAGCGCCAGGAAGCCGAGCGCCGGGAGAGCAGAAAAAAGAAGAAGCGGGGACACGTCGAGCCATCGACCAAGCCAGAACGCTATGCCGCCGCGATTGCGCTGAAACGTCGTCTGACAATTGCGATATCGCGCGAGATTCAGAAAGAACTGAAGCCGAATCCAACGCCGAAGCAAACGACAACGACGATAACGCCGATACCGAAGCGAACACCAAAGCAAACACCGACGCCAAAACCAAAACCAAAACCAAAACCAAAACCGAAGTCGACAAGCCTCAACCGCAAGCGAACTATCCACGAGAGTCTGTCGGAAGAGGAAACGTTATCGGACACCGATGACGACGAAGCGCACACCCCGATGCGTGGTGTCCAACATAGTGGGGGCTACGATTGGGACGACGAGGAATCCGAAGATTACGACGATCCGAAGGACCTCGACTACGAGCCGAAAAAGACCAAGAAGACGAAGTGGTCTAAATGAAAAAGCCCCGCCGTCGAATCGAGGGCGGGGCTTTGCTCAGTCGCTCAGAGCGTCGCTTAGAACCCGAAGTGCCCTTGCACATAAACCATGCGCGGTGCGCCGACCATACGGCCCGCGTTGCCGTCGACGTTGCGCGTGTAGAAGCGCTTGTCGAACACGTTGTTCAGGCCCACAGTGACGTCGGCGTTCTTGTAGAACGGGATCTTGTAGCTCGCCTGCAGGTTCCACACGCGGAAACCCGGCACCTTGCCGTTGCTGCCGTCGGCGGATTCGGCTTCGGTATTCGCCAGATCCGAGTACTGCGAGCTTTGGTGCGTGGTCGAGACGTTGAACGTCCACTGGCCGATCGCGTAGCGCGCGCCGAGGGTGTCGGTGAAGCGCGAGTAGAACGGCACGTCCAGACCCGAGGTCGCGCCGGACTTCTGAATCGCCCGCGTGAACGTGAAGTTGGCGTAGACGTTCAGGCCGCGCAGCACGCTGTCGCGATCGAACGTGTAGTCGATGGCGGTTTCGATGCCGTCGTGGTCCGTCGCCCCGATGTTCTGGAAGACGGCCGGGTTTGAGCCGGGCACTTGCAGAATCTGGTTGTCGAACTTCATCTTGAACGCCGTCAGTTCCGCCTTCCAGCGGTTGTCCGTCCAGCGCGTACCGATTTCATACGTGCGCGCCAGTTCCGGTTCCAGCGGGTTCGTGGCCGACATCGAGTTCAGCTGCGTGTTCTGCACCGGGCCGAACGACGTGCTGTAGTCTGCGAACACCGTCCACGCGCTGTTCACGAGATATGACAGGTTCACCGACGGCAGCGCCTTGTTGTTGTCCGAACGGAAGGTCGCACCCGACGCGTTGTCGACACGTTGCGAATTGATGAATTCGTAACGCAGACCCGGTGTGAAGCGCCAGTTGCCCCACGCCATGCGGTCGTCGATGTAGAACGCGTTCGCGCTGGTGTAGTTGTTGAACGTTTGCGTAGCCGAGTTCTTGCCAGTGGCGAGCGTCGTCGTCCAGCTGTTGTCGTCGCCACGCTCGTGGATGTAGCGATAACCCACGGTCACGTCGTGCGCGGTCGGGCCGAAGAACAGACGCTGCGTGAAGCGCGGCTCGATGCCGAACGTCTCGTAATTGCGCGGCTGATGCGTCGTCGACGTGCCCGTCGCGTTAATGAGTGTGCTCTGACGGTAGCTCGAGTTGTAGAACGTGCGAATCTCGAATTCCTGCGTCTCGGAGATCGTGTTCAGGTAACCGAAGTCGAGCCCCGTGCGATTGCCGCTCCAGTAGTCGTTCGGACGCGTGTTCTGGAACGGATCGGCATTGAACTGCGCGACGCTCAGGCCACCGGGCGTCATCGACTTCACGTCGTAGTAGGAGAGCTTGCCGTACACCTGCTGGCTGGGTGTGATGTCATAGCGCCACTTGAGTGCGACGTCGTTCACGTGCTCGTCGCTGCCCTTACGCCAGTCGCGTCCGACCATACCCGAGTACAGCAACGCCAGACCGAGACCGTTGTCCATCTGTGTGCCGAGGAACGCGCCGTACTGCGTGTTTGCGCCGCCACCTGTCGTGTAGATGTTCTCGCGCACGGTCGCGTCGGCGGTCAGCCCCGGTGTGTTCGGGATCGAACGCGTCTTGAAGTTGATCACGCCGCCCACGTTTTGTGGGCCGTAGCGAACCGCACCGCCGCTGCGCACGACGTCGATGCTCTCGATGTTGAACAGGCTCACCGGGGCGAAAGACAACTGCGGTTGGCCGTAAGGCGCGACAGCCATCGGAATGCCGTCGAGCAGTACCGTCGAGCGTGGCGAGTATCGGCCGGTGAGGCCGCGGACCCCGATGTTCAGCGAGATGGCGCTGCCCGCAGTGCCGGAGTTGTCGCTCGACTGCACACCCGGAATGCGGCGCATGACGTCACCGATGCTCGTCGCGCCGGACTCTTCGATCTGCTCCTTCTTCACCACCGTGCGCGCACCCGGGAAGGTCTTCGCGCTGTTGTCGAGGCCGGTGCCCAGCCAGTCGCCGGAGACGTTCACTGCACCGAGCTCGACGTCGGCTTTGGCTTCGGCCGCCGACGTGGCTTGCTGCGCGTGCGCGGCCCCCAACGTGGCCATCAGCAATGCGGCGGCGCAAGCGGTCGCGCGGGGCAGGCGTTGGCGGCGATGGGCAGGAATGACGGCGGAATGGATCGCGGGAGTAGCAACGGCGGCAACGGCAGCAGCGGCGGTGCGGCGACTTGCGGACATCTTCATCTTGGCAGACCTTCGTAACTTCTGGCGGTGGCGAGCGAGGCCGCTGAGGGATGTGCGCGTGACGGCAAGGCACATCTGCGGCGTGCGAATCGTTATGAGTAATACGTTGTAATAAAGCGACGCGGATTATAAATGCAAATCACTCTCATTTTTGATGGGTGTCGCCAAACGTCTCTCGGTATTCGGGTGAGGAGGATTACGCGGGAGCACGCACGACAACCAAAGCCCGGGGGAATGCGCGACATTGCGCCGAGATGGCGTGCAATGTCGGGGGGAAGCTGGAAGAAGCGATCGCAAACGCCGACCTCGATGTTTGCTTCAACGGTCGGTTGAGACTGTGGCTGCAGCGCTACAACCGCACGGTATATAGGGTTTCCGGCGGCGTCGGATTATCCAGTTTTGCTTATCAATCGCCCAAAATCGATTGATTGTTCGTGGTGCACCGGGCCGCAAGAATAGGGGACTACTCAAAACGATGCCGATAACGGAGACCCTGCGATGCCGAAGCTCGACGCCTCGACCCATCAGGCCCTTGCCCGCGAACTGCACGAAGCCGAGCGTAGCCGCACGCCCGTAATGCAGTTCTCCCGCCGTTATCCCGAGATGACGATTGCCGACAGTTATGCGATTTCGCAGGCGTGGCTCGCGCTGAAGTTCGCGGAGGGTCGTCGCGTGATCGGGCACAAGATCGGGCTGACGTCGCGTGCCATGCAGGTCGCCGCCCAGATCACCGAACCCGATCACGGCACGCTGCTCGACGACATGCTTGTCGCCGACGGCGCAACGCTGGAGGCGTCGCGCTTCATCGTGCCGCGTCTCGAAGTGGAGCTGGCGTTCATTCTCGCCAAGCCGCTCAAAGGCCCGGGCGTGACGCTGTTCGACGTGCTCGACGCCACCGCCTGGGTGACACCCGCGCTGGAACTGATCGACGGTCGTATCGAACTGTTCGACCGCGACACCAAAGCGCCGCGCAAAGTCTTCGACACGATTGCCGACAACGCGGCGAATGCCGCCGTGATTCTCGGCGGCCGTCCCGTCAAGCCGGATGCCATCGACCTGCGCTGGGCAGGCGCGCTGCTGTATCGCAACGGCGTGATCGAAGAGTCCGGGTTGAGTGCCGCCGTGCTGAACCATCCGGGCAACGGTATTGCATGGCTCGCCAACAAGCTGGGCGCATTCGACGAAGGGCTGCAGGCGGGCGAGATCGTGCTGGCGGGCTCGTTCACGCGGCCGGTGGCCTGCGCGGCGGGCGACGTCTTTCATGCGGATTACGGTCCGCTCGGCGCCATCGGTGTGCGCTTCGTCTGACGTTTAGTTTGCGGCCGGATGCGGCCATAGACCGCCTCCGACTGCCCCTCACATCAGGAAGCCCTTGTTATGAAAACACCTCCGAACACCTTCCGTCAGGCACTGGCAAGCGGTGAGCGCCGGATCGGCCTGTGGATGGGACTCGCCACGCCGTACGCCGCCGAGCTATGCGCAGGCAGCGGGTTCGACTGGCTCGTGATCGACGGCGAGCACGCTCCGAACGATCTGCGCACGATGCTCGCGACATTGCAGGCCGTCGCACCCTATCCGGTGCACCCGGTCGTGCGTCTGCCGCACGGCGACGCGGCGCTCATCAAGCAAGTGCTCGAAATCGGCGCAACGACGCTACTCGTGCCGATGGTCGAGTCTGCCGCGATGGCGCGCGATCTCGCGAGCGCCACGCGCTATCCGCCGCAGGGCACGCGTGGCGTCGGTAGCGGACTGGCGCGCTCGTCGCGCTGGAATCGATACGAGGACTATCTGCACGCTGCGAACGACACGACGTGTCTGCTCGTCCAGGTGGAGACGGCCGATGCACTCGCGCAAGTCGACGAGATCGCCGCCGTCGATGGCGTGCACGGCGTGTTCATCGGCCCGGCGGACCTCGCGGCGTCGATGGGCTACCTCGGGCAGGCCACTCACCCCGAAGTGCGCAGCGCCGTCGAAGACGGCATTGCGCGCATTCGTCGCGCGGGCAAGGCGGCGGGCATTCTGTGCGTCGACGAGGCGCTGGCACGCCACTACCTCGACCTCGGCGTGACGTTCATTGCGGTCGGCATCGACACCACGTTGCTCGCCAACGCGAGCCGCGCACTGGCCGCGAAGTTTGCTGTCCCGGACACCTCAAACCCCGAGAAGGGCTGAGCGGGCAACAAAAGGGCGCGCGATCCCCCCGATGTTCCGAATCGCGCGCCTTCCCTGCCTTCCCCGCCCACCCCTTTGTGCTTCCCCCGAATATTCATTTAAAGAGACAAGGCATGAGTGATACCCGTTTTGACGTCGCCGGTGTGTCGGTGTCGCCGGACCACTACATCGATGGCCGTCGCGTGGCGTCTGCCGAGACGTTCGAGTGCGTCTCGCCCATCGACCAGACGCATCTGGGCAATATCGCCAGCGGCAACCTCGGTCACGTCGATGCTGCGGTGACGTCGGCCTCGCTGGCGTTTCCCGCGTGGGCGGCGCTGAGCGCGGCGCAACGTCAACCGTATCTTCAGCGCTTCGCCGATGCCATCGGTCGCCGCGCCGACGCGTTCGCTACGCTTGAGAGCGCAGACGCAGGCGTGCTGCGCTCGCGCATGGCACACGGTGTCGTGCCACGCGCCATGCAAAACATCACATGGTTCGCCGAGCATGCCCTGACGCTGCAGGACCGCGTGATCGAGACACCGCAGGCACGCCACCTCGTGCGCCACGATCCGGCCGGTGTCGTGGCCATCATCACGCCGTGGAATTCGCCGCTGATGCTGGCGACGTGGAAGATCGGCCCGGCGTTGGCGTCGGGTAACACGGTGGTGCTCAAAGCGCCCGAGTGGGCACCGTTGACGTCGTCGCTACTGGCCGATTGCGCGCACGAGGCGGGATTGCCGCCGGGGGTCTTCAACCTGTTGCAGGGCTCGGGTGCGCAGACCGGGGCGGCGCTGGTCAGCGATGCACGGCTCGCGCGCATCTCGTTTACCGGCTCGGTCGCCACGGCCAAATGGATTGCGAAGACGGCCGCCGACAACCTGGTGCCGTGCAGCCTCGAACTTGGCGGCAAGTCGGCGTTTATCGTGCTGGCCGACGCCGATCTCGACGCTGCCGCTGCGACCGCCGCGCTGATGTACCGCAACGCGGGGCAGGTGTGCCTCGCGGGGACGCGTCTGCTCGTGCATGCGGACGTGGCCCCCATGTTCATCGAAAAGCTGCGCGAGGTGGTCGGGCGTCTCGTCGTGGGCGATCCGCGCGACGCCGCGACCGAAGTCGGGCCAATTATCCATATGCGTCAGCTAGAGCGTGTGCAGGGGTTCGTCGAGCGCGCCGTCGCGCTCGGCGCTCGCGTGCTGTGGGGCGGCACGCGGCATGACTTCGGCGCGCAGTACTTCGCGCCGACGCTGCTCACCGATCTGCGCCAGCAGGACGAGATCGTGCAGCAGGAAGTCTTCGGCCCGGTGCTCACACTGCAAACCTTCGCGAGCGACGACGAAGTCGTCGGCATGGCCAACGGCACCGACTACGGGCTGGGCGGCGTTTGCTACGGCGACGAGGCGCATGCCATCGCGATTGCCGAGCGCGTGCGCACGGGCTTCATCTGGATCAACAGCTTCGGCATTCGCGATCTGGCTGCACCGTTCGGCGGCATCAAACGCTCGGGCGTTGGACGCGAGGGCGGCGACTGGAGCTTCGAATTCTTCTGCGACGTGAAGGATGTCGTCGTGCCGAAACAACCGTTCAAGGCGAGCTTCAGCCATCGCTGATGGCGCGCTGTCGCATCGCCAAAACAATCAGCAAGACAATAGGACAAGAGGAGAGCAGCATGGGACAGATCGTTGGCGCGGCGCTGGTGTCGCATCACCCCGGCCTGATGCAATGTGAGGAGTTTCGCGTGTTGCAGGGCGCGGGGGCGGATTCGGACCTGATTCCCGGGTACGCACGAGTGCGCGAGCGCATTGAAGCGGTACGTCCGGACGTCGTCATGATTTTCGATTCGCACTGGTTCACGACCGGCTATCACCTGATCGACGGCGGCGCGCGCTACTCAGGCATGTACACGTCGGACGAGATGCCTTGGTATCTGCACGGTGTGCCCTACGACTATCGCGGACACCCGGAACTGGCGCTCGCCATCGACGGCGTAGCGCGTGAGCGTGGCGTGCGTGCGCGCGCCGTGCAGCATCCGGATCTCGCACGGCATTACCCGACGATTAACGTCATCAAACAGATGCGTCTGGACGCATGGCCGATCGTCACCGTGAGCTCGTGCCAGAACTGCGAGACGCAGCACTTCCTGCAATCAGGCGAAGTGATCGGCGAGGCGATTCGCCGCAGCGATCTGCGGGTGGTGATGCTGGCGTCAGGCGCGCTGAGTCACAAGTTCAACGGCATCGACTGGAAGCCGAATCATCCGCGCATCTTTCACGAGAGCAACGTGTCGCGCCCGGAGAACATCGAGAGCGACAAGCGGGCCATCGAAGCGTTTCGCGAGGGACGTCACGACCGGATTCTGGCGGACTGGGATACGGACTACCGGAAGCGTCCGTGGGAAGCGCACGGCGCGCACTACCTGCAGATGGTCGGTGCGCTCGGTGGGGCCGAATGCCGCAGCGCGGGCACCGTGCTGTCGGACTACGAGAACGCGCGAGGCACGGGCAACGTGCATATCTGGTTCGATACGATCTGACGAGGCGACATCATGGATTTCGAATTTCCGCTGCGTGAATTGCCTGCGGTGATGCGCGGCCCGCGCGTGGAGCGTCGCCATATTCTGCTGGGCGGCAGCGCGTTCTGGGGCACGATGATCGATGAGACGGGAGACGCGCAGGGCATGCTCCGGCTCGACGATGGACGTCTTGTCGATCCGCAAACGGTGACGCATCTGCCACCGGTGAATCCGTCGAAGATCATCGCCGTGCACATCTCCTATCGCTCGCGTAGCATGGAGACGCGCAACAAACCCAAGCCCACCGACACGCCGACGTACTTCATGAAGCCGACGACGTCGCTCAACGGCCACGACGGCCAGATTCTGAAACCGACGGATTGCCGGTATCTGAACTACGAAAGCGAGTATGCGGTGGTGATCGGGCGCACGTGTCGCAACGTGCTGCCGGACGAAGCATGGGATTACATCGAAGGCTTCTGTCCGGCGCTGGACATGGGCTTGCAGGACTTTCGCGACACCGATCAGGGATCGATGCTGCGGGTGAAGGGGGCGGACACGCTGCTGCCCATCGGACCGGGTATCGTGCGAGGCGTGAACCTGTTCGAACAGACGTTGCGCACCTATCGCAACGGACGTGTCGTGCAGGAAGCGCACATCGGCGACGAAACGATCTGGGGCCCGCATTACGTGATCGCGGACATTGCGCGTCACATCACGCTGATGCCGGGTGACGTCATTCTGATGGGCACGCCGTGCCACTCGCGTTCGGTGGATGCGGGCGATCTGGTGGAGTGCGAGATTACGGGATTGGGACGGCTCTCCGGCCGGGTCGTGCAGATCGATGCCCCGCGTGCAGCGGCGCTCGGTGTGGGCCATCCGCCGGGCGACAGTCCGGAAGTGCGCCGTGTGGCGCTGGGTTTTGACGAACGTGTGCCGGAGCGATTCAAGGAGAACTATCGTCTCGCGGCACAACAACCGGAGTAGACGGATGAAGGTGACGATCATTGGCGCGGGCGCCATCGGTGGGCTGATCGGGCAGCGACTCGCGGCGACGGGCGAAGCGCAGGTCAGCGCGCTGGCGCGTGGCGCGACGCTGGCCGCACTGCGAGAGCGGGGCTGGCGGGTCAGGCAGGGCGAGACGCTGGCAACCGGCCCGGTGGCGGCGGCGCATCCGTTGGAGGACGCTGCGAAGCTTGGCGAGCAGGATCTGGTCGTGATTGCGGTGAAGGGACCGGCGCTGGCGCAGGTGGCGGCGTCGGTGGTGCCGTTGCTCGGGCCGCAAACGCTCGTGTTACCCGCGATGAACGGCGTGCCGTGGTGGTTCTGTCAGGGCGTGCCGGGGTTTGGCGATGGGACGCTTACGAGCATCGATCCGGCGGGTGCCATCGGCGCGGCGATTCCGTTGGCGAACGTGATCGGTTGCGTGGTGCACGCGAGTGCTTCGACGCCGGAGCCGGGGCTGGTCGATCACAAGATGGGCCGTGGGCTGATCATCGGCGAGCCGGGAGGCGGTGCGAGCGAGCGCGTGCAGCGTCTGGCGGCGTTGCTTGAGCGTGCGGGGTTCGAGGCGAAGGCGTCGGAGAACGTGCGTCTGGATATCTGGTACAAGCTCTGGGGCAATCTCACGATGAACCCGGTGTCGGCGATCACGGGCGCAACCATCGACCGGTTGCTCGACGACCCGCTGGTGCGCGATTTCTGCTCGGCGGCGATGCGCGAGGCCGCGGCCATCGGCGCGAAGATCGGATGCGCCATCGACCAGTCGCCGGAAGACCGGCATCAGGTGACGGCAAAGCTGGGGGCGTTCAAGACGTCGATGCTGCAGGACGTGGAAGCGAACCGTCCCATCGAACTCGACGCGCTGGTGAGCGTTGTGCGCGAGATCGGTCAGCGGGTCGGCGTGCCGACGCCGAACATCGATGCGCTGCTGGGCCTGACCCGATTGTTCGGTCGGGTGCATGGGTTGTATCCGCAGTAAGTCGTTCGTCGCTGGCAGGGCATAAAGAAGAAGGGGCACCGCGGTGCCCCTTTTCTCTTATGGATTCGGATGACGCGCGCCGATCAGCGCACACCCGTGTGCCGGTACACCTGGCTCAGCGCCATCAGTCCCACAGCGGCAGCGGCCATCATGTAGAAGCTCGGAGCGAGTTTGCTGCCCGTCGCGGTGATCAGCCAGGTCAGAATGAACGGGGCGAAGCCGCCGAAGAACGTCACCGACAGGTTGTACGACAGCGACAGGCCCGTCGTGCGCGTCTTCACCGGGAAGATCTCCGAAGCCAGCGCCGGGAGCGGCGCGAAGTACATCGTCATCAACACGCCCAACACCGTCTGCAATGCTAGCATCACGCCGAAGCTCGGGTGCGTCGACAGCAACCAGAACATCGGCCAGATCGTCACGAGCAGAAGCGCGGCGGCAATCATCATCGGTTTGGCGCGTCCCACACGATCCGACCACGCGCCTACGACCGGCGAGAGGAACATCTGCACGATCCCCGTTGCGACCGTCGCTGCGAATGCCACCGACGCAGGCAGGCCCAGTTGCTTGATGGCATACGTCGGCATGTACAGCACCAGATACGTCGAGACAGTGGCAACGACGACCGCGCCGACCGCCAGCAACAAACGCATCTTCTGATGACTCAACGTGTCGCGCAGCGGCGTTTGCGTCGGTTCGGATTCCAGAAACTCCGGCGTCTCGCTCACGTGACGGCGGATGTAATACGCCACCGGGCCGATCAGCAAGCCGAACAGGAACGGCACGCGCCAGCCCCAGCTCATCATCTGATCCGGGGTCAACGTGCTCGTGAGCACCGCACCGAAGCCCGCTGCCAGTAGCGTCGTCAGCCCCTGACTCGCGACCTGAAAGCTCGCGAAGAAGCCGCGCCGTTGTGGTGCGTGTTCGGCAAGGAACGCAGTGGCACTGCCGAACTCACCGCCCGCCGAAAAGCCCTGAATCATGCGTGCCAGCACGATGCCGGCCGGTGCGAGCAAACCGATGGTCTCGTACGTCGGCATGAAAGCGATGATCGCTGTGCCCGCCATCATCAGCAAAATCGTGAGCGTCAGCGCTTCACGACGCCCCCGTCGATCTGCATAGACGCCGATCACAATTGCGCCCAGTGGTCGCATGAAGAACGACACGCCGAACGTGCCGAGCGTGAGCAGTAGCGAGGTCGTGTCGTCGTGCGTGGGGAAGAACAGCTTCGAGATCGTGACGGCGAAGAAGCCGTACACGACCAGATCGAACCATTCCAGCGCGTTACCGATGGACGCCGATATCACCGCGCGCCAGGTGTGTGAAGTCGAATGCCCGCGAATGTGGGCACCGGCAGCCGTTGCAGTGTTCATGAAGTCTCCAGTCGTTGTCTTATATGTTGCGCATGCTCGTCTAGCGTTGTGCGGCGAGCATGCGCGCCGCGTTAATGCCGGTCATGCCCGGTCAGCGCTGCGTGAGCACCTGTGCGATGGCGTGCGCCACAGTGTCGACGTTGCGGTTGTTCAGGCCCGCAACGCACATGCGTCCCGAGCGCAGCACATAGACACCGTGCGTCTCGCGCAGCGTGTCCGCCTGCGCGGCCGACAGGCCCGTGTACGTGAACATGCCGCGCTGCGCGATGTAGCGCGACAGCTTTTCGCCGCTCACATGGGGTTCCAGGCGTGCATGGATCTGCTTGCGCATCGATGCAATGCGCGTGCGCATGCCGTCGAGTTCGGTCTGCCACGCGCTGCGCAGCGATGGCGTCGTCAGCACTTCTGCCACGAGCCGCGCACCGTGCGTCGGCGGATTGCTGTAATTCGCACGCACGGTGCCCATCAGCTGGCCGAACACGCGCGACGCTTCGTCCGCTGTGGCGCAAACCACCGACAACGCGCCGCAGCGCTCTCCATACAGCGAGAAGTTCTTCGAGAAGGAGTTGGCGACGACCGTCGGCACACCTGCGTCGGTCAGCGCGCGAACTGCGAAGGCGTCCGCGTCGAGTCCGTCGCCGAACCCCTGATACGCCATGTCGACGAACGCAATCAGCCCGCGCTCGCGCAGCACCGGCACGAGCGCTTCCCACTGCGCCTGCGAGAGGTCGACGCCGGTCGGGTTGTGACAGCACGCGTGCAACAGCACGATGCTCTGCGGCGGCAGCGAGGACAGCTTGTCCATCATGGCGTCGAAGCGTAGGCCACCGGTGGCGTCGTCGTAATAGGGGTAGGACTTCACCTGGAATCCGGCGCTCTCGAACACCACGCGATGGTTGTCCCAGCTCGGATCGCTGATCCAGAGGGTGCTCTCGGGGAAGTAGCGTTTCAGGAAATCGGCCCCGACACGCAATGCGCCGCCGCCGCCCAGTGTCTGCAAGGTGGCGATGCGCTGCTCGCGCCGCGCGGCGTTCTGCTCGCCAAAGACAAGGGCTTGCACTGCGTCGCGGTACGCCGGGGTGCCCGCCATCGGGAGATAGGGACGTGGACCGATGTCGGCGAGGACAGCCGACTCGGCGTCGCGCACGGCCTGCATGACCGGCAGACGACCGTCGTCGTCGAAGTAGATGCCGATGGACAGGTTGACCTTGTGCTGGCGGGGATCCTGACCGAAGGCTTCGTTCAGGCTGAGGATGGGGTCGCCAGGGTAGGCGTCGACGTGGGAAAACATGAGGCTCGCTCCGTCTCGATCTTCGGTTCACGGGGGAATTTTGAAAATCGATTGTGGGCGACGTCCCTTTGCGGAACAATCAATCGATTCTGGTCCATTCGTAAGCGAAACTTGATAATCGAAACGCCATGCCCCTGACCCGCGTCACGCTGCGCCAGTTCGAAGCACTGGTAGCCATCGCCGAATTGCACAGCTTTGCCGAGGCGGGCAATCGCCTGGGACTCACATCGTCCGCCATCAGTCAGTTGGTCGCCGAGCTGGAGTCGGTGCTCGGCTTTCGCATCTTCGACCGCACTACGCGGCGCGTCGCCCTTTCCAGCGCCGGACGCGATTTTCTGGCGTCTGCCGAGTCGGTGCTGCGTTACGTGCAAGCCGCTGAGAAAACGGCCGACGACCTGCGCAACCGCGCCGCGGGCATCGTGCGCGTCGGTGCGCCGCTGGTGCTGGCCAGCATGGCGCTGCCCGCTGCGATTCGCGAATACGCCGCCTCGCGGCCGAAGGTCGTAGTGCGCGTGGTCGATACCCCCGTCGATGCACTCATCGATCATGTTGCCAACGGCGATCTCGACATTGCCATCGGTCCGAATCGCGCAACGGGCGCGCATGTGGCCGGTACGCCCGCGTTCGATAGCCCGTGGGTGCTGTGGTGCGCGCCGCAACACGCGCTTGCGCGGCGCAAGCGCGTGCGGTGGACCGACCTGCGCGACACGCCGCTCGTCGCCGCCGGACGCGACCACGAGCGCAGCGTCGCGCAGATGCGTCAGTCTGCGCCGCCCGATGCGCGCATCACGTCCATCGATGTCGTCGACAACGTGACGACGGCACTTGGCGTCGCCTCGCAAGGCTTGGCCGCGACGCTCACGCCCGGCTATGTGGCGGCGCTCGCCCATCCGTTCGGTTTGCTGATGCGTCGTGTCGTCTCGCCCGAGACGATTCGGCAGGTTTGCGTCTACCAGCCGTTGTCGCGTACGCCGTCTCCGGCGGCCGAAGGTTTTGCCCAGTTCCTGCTTGAGTGGCTGCCGAAGTGGAACGCACGGATCATGGAGACCGCAAAGACGTGAGTCCGTGACGTATCGGGTGTGTCGCGGCGCACGGAAAGCAACGATTCGGTAATTACTATTACGATCAGCACACCGAATCTAATCATTTAAATAATCACTTATCGAAATGCGCTGAAATAGCGACGTACCGGCGCGTGTCCGTGCTGTAGTTTTCGAAGCGATTGGTTTAGTGTTTACGCCAGCATCCATTGAGATGCAAAACCTAAAACGCTTCGTATTGCTACTGATGTGTCTGCTTGACTCCATCCCCCAGGAGGTAGAGTGACTCACGCCAAGCACGAACGCTTGCCCCGTCGTCATCCCGTTGCGACGGCTGCATCTTTGGTCTTCCTTCTCGCGGGTGCCGCCGGTGCGGCGCACGCACAGACCTATCCGCTCCCCGAAATCGTTTCGGGAACCACGCTCACTTACGAACAGTATTACGACGGCAACGTCGTACCGGTCGGCGTCATTCAGGGGAGTGTGACGATTCACCCCGTACCGCCCTATCCCGCGCAACTCGGCGGTGCGGGGATCGCGGTGTTTCGCGGTGCGAGCGTCACGATCAATCCGAATCTCGGCACGCCCGGCGTTGTGTCGGTGACATCTGACTACCGTGCGGGCGCGCCGAACGACGCGCTTTACATCGCGAACGGCACGGTCAATATCGTCGCGAGTCAGGCGGGTGTGTTGTTGACGGGCGTCGGCGATCAGGTGCAGGGCGTCTACATGCCTCAATCGTCGCTGGGCAACTCGCTACTGAGCGGTGCCAACGTGACCATTGTCACCACGGGCCTGGACGCCGACGGCATACGTGCCTACGGCGCATCGTCGACCATCAATCTACGCGATACGTCGATTACCGTGAACGGTCAGGGCAGTTGGGGCGTGCGTTCCTGGGGCGGCAGTAACATCACACTCACGAACTCGACGGTAACGTCGAATGGTGCTGTCGGCTCGGGCGCGGGCGGTGTGCAGGTGTTCAATGGCTCCATCGCCACCATCAACGGTAATTCGACCATCTCCACAGCGGTGGCGGGCAATCTCGGACTGAACGCGGAGTCCGGCGGCACGCTGAACACGAACACTGATCCCAACACCCCCGGCACGGTGACCGTCAGCACGACCAGCGCGGGCAGCCACGCCGTGCGCATCGGCACGGCGAACGGCAACCTGAACCGGTTGAGCCTCTCGACCACGCAGAACTCGACTTACGGCTTGCTCGTGAACGGCACGTCGACCGTCACCGGATCGCAGGTCGCGGTGAACACGCGAGGCACCTCCGCCTACGGCATGTGGATTTCGGGCAGCACAACGGCCACGCTGAACGTCGGTTCGATCACCACGCAGGGGCAGACGGCCTACGGTTTGCTTTCCGGCAGCGGCGCGGCGACGGTGAATCTCTCCGACTTCGCCATCGCCACGCACGGCACGCAGGCCTACGGCATTTATGCGTGGACGGGCAGCACGACCAACTTCGCCGGTGGCTCCATCACGACCGATCAGGCGAGCACGTACGGCATCTACGCCAATGCGGGGACGGTCAACCTGCTGCGCAGCAGCGCGAGCGGCGCGGGAACGTCGATCACCACGGCGGGGACGAACGCGTACGCCGTGCGTATCCAGAACGGCGGCATGTTCAATGCGACCGGCGCGGCGATACGCGCCACGGGCGCTGGCACGGCCGCCATCGTGTTTGACGCGCCGCAGGCCATCACCGGTATTCAGACACCGCCACCGACGCCGGGTTTGCCGACCTTGCCTGCGACGACGCCGTTGCTCCCGTCGACCGATCCAGCCCCGCCATTCGCCATCGTCACGCCGGTCCCCGCCGCGCCCACGGATCTCGGCAGCGATGTGCCGTCGCCCGTGCTGACCGCCGTATCACGCGCGGGCATCGCCGCGCCACCGCGCGCGGGTGGCTACAACATGACCTTGCAGGACACGACGGTGACGTCGGACAACGGGGTCGCGTTGTGGATCTACGGCGGCATCGCCAACGTTAATCTGACGAACTCGACGCTGAGCGGTGGCGGCGGTGCGATCAATGCTTCTGCGAGGTCCGGTCTCGGCGCGACGCTCAATCTCGACGCCAGCCACTCGACCATTACGGGGCGCATTTACACGGACAACAGCAGCACGTCGGTCGTCAACCTGAGCAACAACAGCGTCTGGCAGGTGACGGGATCGTCCAACGTCACCGAGCTGAACAACGCCAACAGCCTGATCGATTTTCCGGTGACGGCGCTGCTCACTTCCGCGCCGACCAGTCAGGGGTCGTATCGCAACGTGACGATTGGCAACGGCTATACGGGCGGTAGTGGCACGGTCGCACTCAACACATATCTGAACGAAGGCGGTGCGCTATCGAATCAATACACCGACCGTCTGCTGATTCAAGGCAGCGCGAGCGGCACGACAACGCTGCGTATCAGACCGACGACAGGCAGTCCGGGCGCGCTGACGTCGCTCAATGGGGTCATCAACAACCACGAAGGGATTTCGCTGGTGCAGGTGGCAGGCGCATCGACGTTCAACGCGTTCAGCCTGGCGGGTGGCTATGTCGTGGCTCCGAATTCGCCTTACGAATACAGGCTTTACGCCTACGGTCCCGGTTCGGCACACGGGACGGCCGACCCGACGCAGAACCTTGTCGGCACCGGCGCGGGCTATTGGGACTACCGGTTGCAGAGCGCCTATGTATCACCCGGAGGGGAGGTCGATCCCGAGGGGCCGGGCAACCCCGGGGGCGGTGTCGACGAGCCAGTGCCGCCGGACGCGCGGCGTGAAGTGGCGCCGCAGGTGGCGTCTTATCTGAGCGCGCCAGCCGCTTTCCTGCAAGCAGGGATGACGGACATCGACTCGTTGCACCGGCGTCTGGGCGAAGTGCGCGACGACCGGATTCTCGGCCGCGATCGCGGACCGGGCGAGATGTTCATGCGTGGCTATGGCGGCAGCTTCAAGTACCGCTCCAACCAGAGCTTTCAGGCGTTCGGCTACGACATGAACGCCGACTACGGTGCGATTCAGATCGGCGGCAATCTCTTCAAACACTTCACCGACAACGGCACGTGGCGCTTCGGCGCGGCGGGCTCGATGGGATGGCTGCATTACGAGCCGACCGCCATCGACGGGCCGAGTACCACGCGCGCCAGCGTCTATCGTCTGTATGGCTATGGAACGTACCAAAGTCAGCAGGGCTGGTACGTCGACGGCATCGCGTCGGTCGGCTGGTTCAATGGGCGCACGACGACCGACGCGCGCGGTGAAGTCGCGCCAATGCGAGGCAACAGCTACGCGGCGTCCATCGAGGCCGGGTATCCGCTGGCGCTGGCGTATGGCATGAATCTGGAGCCGCAGTTGCAGTTCGTTGGCCAGCACCTTGGCTTCGACAATGTGACCGATGCCGACGGACTTTCCGTGAACATCGGCTCACAGAACCAGTTCACCGGTCGGCTTGGCATGCGGCTCACGCGTCCCTTCGATGTCAGCACCGGACGCATCACGCCGTACTTCGGGTTCGACGTCATCCATGCGTTTGTGGGTGGCACCAGCGTTCAGGTCAGTGACGCAATGTTCCAGACCGGAAAGTACGGCGACTCGATGATGTTCTCGCTCGGGGTGAACAGTGTGCAGGGCGCGAGCTTTTCGCTGTACGGCCGTGTGTCGTATCAGAAGAGCTTCGGCACGGGCGGCATGCGCGGCGTGCTCGTGAACGTCGGCGCGAAATACGCTTTCTGATGTGCGAGCGGCGCACCCGAGCTGACGCATTACACATTACGCATTGTCGCCGGGTGCGGTGAATGTCAGAACTTAGCGACGCTTGGCGTCGGGCGAGGGGAGTGCGGCGAGGTCTTCGCTTAATTGCGCGCGCAACGTGACGATGGCCGCCGTGGTGTCGGCGGGCTTTAGCTCCTCACGCGCGATGGCCTCGCGCAAGTGGTGTCGCAGCATCGGATCGCGCGTTTGCGTTAGCGTCTCGCGGTAGAACGGCAGAACGTTCTCCGGGTGGCCGCCGACGCGATAGAGGTGGGCGATCTCCTCGATGGTGCGAACCGCAGCGAAGCCCGGGCCGCCGTGACCGGCAGATCCCATAGGCCCCATCGGCCCGATAGGCCCCATCGGACCACGCGGTCCGGGGCCGCCGAAGTGCTTGCCCATGCCCGGCGGCGGGGGCGGTATCTCGCCCGGGGCAGCGGCTTGTGTGCAGGCGGGCGGCGGGGCGTCGGTGGCGGCGGCCGCAGGCAGGCTGACGCCGGTAACCGTCAGCGCGAGCATCAGCGCAATCCCGCTTACAGTCTGGTGCATCGAAATCTTTATCATATGGACTCCGTATTAAATGCGTTCGCTCGATTGTCGAACGACGAGGCCAAGCGTAACGTGCCTCGAATAGCAGACAGGGGGACGGTAACGACATGTAAGGTGGGGCGGGTATGAGGGCGTGATGCGAACGGCTGGCGAAGACGATAGGCGCGCGTGGGCGGCGCTGCCTAAAGGGGGTGATGCGGGGGGTGATGCGGGGGGTGATGCGCATAGGAGGGCGGCGGTACACTGGCCCGGCTGCCCGGCGAACTTTGCGCGGGCGTTACTGTCTGTCTCGCCTCAGTGTTCGAGGAGCCTGTATGACCACCGAAGCCACTCAAGCCAACGAATCTGCCGCATCCGCCGGCCATGCGCATCCGGCGAGCGTTACGTCGCTACGCAGCCCGGTCGACTTCTACGCTACGCTCACACGCGTGATCGATGCGCTCAAGCAGCACGGCATGACCATCTTCGCCGACATCGACCAGAGCGCGGCGGCGGCCTCGGCGGGGACATCGCTGCGTCCGACCCGGCTCGTGCTGTTCGGTAATCCGAAGGGCGGTACGCCCGTCATGGCCGCAAACCCCCATGCAGGACTGGAATTGCCATTGAAAGTGATGGTGTGGGCGGCAAGCGCCGACGATGTACGGGTGGATTTCCTGAATCCCGGACCCTCGCTGAGCGCGCTGTACGGCATCGACTCCGCGCAGGTGGCGGGGTTCGGCGGCGTGGTGAAACTGCTGGAAGCAGCGCTCTTGAGAGCGTCAGACTGAGCCGCAGTGGGTTCGAACGTCGAAACGATGAACGGCGCAGGACGCGCGACAAGACGTGATTTCTGCGGCAGGAGGTCGCGCGATGCGTCGCGTAAAGTGGCGTCGGGCCTTGTCCGGCGGGCTTTCCGGCGCGCTGTGAATCGTCTCAAAAGTCCCTATACTGATCCGGCCTAACTGCGTCTGGCCAGTTCGAACGTATCGAGCGGCCGCGCCCGATCCCCCCGCGGGCGTTTTTCGATGTCAGGGCGCAGGCATTTCCCCCCTTTTGATGGAGCAACTTCCGTGTCGAACAGTCAATGGATTCGTGTTGAAACCGTGGATGGCGCCTTCGATGCCTATCTGGCATTGCCGCCGAATGGTAAGACGGCCAACGCCCAGGGCGTCGTGCTGGTGCAGGAAATCTTCGGCGTGAACGAGCACATTCGTGGCGTGGCCGATCAGTACGCGATGGACGGTTATGTCGTGCTCGCACCGGACATCTTCTGGCGCTCGGCACCGCGCGTCGAACTCGGCTACTCGGGCGACGACTGGGGCCGTGCGATGGAACTGCGCAAGGCGGTCGACGTCGAGAAGGCGGTGAAGGATGTCGAAGCGACGGTAAAGGCGCTGCGCGGCAAGCTGGATGCGGGTGCCAAGGTCGCCGCCATTGGCTACTGCTTCGGTGGACTGCTGTCGTACCTGAGCGCCGCACGCGGTCTGGTCGACGCTGCCGTGCCGTACTACGGCGGCGGCATTCACAACTATCTGAGCGAAGCGGCCAACCTCAACGTGCCGACGCAGTTCCACTACGGCGCGCTCGACAGCCACATCACGCCGGACATCGTCACGCAGGTGAGCGACGCGGTGAAGTCGCGTCCGAACACCGAAGTGTTTGTGTACCCGAACGCAGATCACGGCTTCAACTGCTGGTCGCGCGAGTCGTACCATCAGCCGTCGGCCGCGCTGGCTCACGGCCGTGCGCTCGAATTCCTGGCGAAGTCGTTCGCGAAGTAAGGCATTGTCACCCCCGATGGCCGCGTTGGCCATCGGACCGGTAAACGCAAAGAAGCCCGCCAATGCGGGCTTCTTCGTTTTTGTACGTCCTGCTTCTTCGGCCTACTGTCGACCAACTGTGGACCTGTCGCCGGTTTTTTGGCGGGTAGCATCCCGGCTAAAAAAGCCCGTCGCCGAAGCGACGGGCAAAGTCCTGTGCGTCGAACCGCTACGCACAGCGACAGGAGTCTTAGGTCGGAAAAGACCGGAGATCACACTGAGCACCGGCAACCGGTGCGTCGTTATGCGCAGAACGCGCGCCGCGCCGCGGCCTCTCGTCAGGCAAGAGGTCCGCAGCGCGGCGAGTTACATTACGAACCGAAGTAGGTCGTGCCGGCACGTTGCTGACCGCCCACCGAGCCCATCGTGATCGGGGCGCTGGCTGCGACCGGCTGTGCGCTCGGCGCTGCCTTCGGGTAGACGGCGTCGTGTTGCACCACGAGACCGGCTTGCTGCGCCTGAATGAGTTCGTCACGAACCTGGGCGCGGCTCAGGGCGCTGGTTTGCGGAACCCACGAGAATTCCGAGGGGCCGTCGAATGCATCGCTGGCGAAAGCCGAACCGGCCGAAACAGCCAGCATTGCGGAAACCAAAGCCGAAGTAATAAGGGTGCGCTTCATGATATTTCTCCTGTCTTTTGAAAGAGGCGATGTTCAATTCATCGTCGACAGTTGAAGTGTATTAATGTCACCTCTCGCGATAAAGACGACTTATTACAAGCAACTGTTGCATGGATGGAAATAATCGTTCGAACCTAACAGGAGACATCCGATGCTCTATCTCTGGATCAAGGCGGTGCACCTGATCGCGGTCATCACGTTCATTGCGGGGCTTGTGACGATGGCGCTGGGCGGGCGTCTGGCGCAGCCCGAGTGGCGCCGCGTGGCGCGACGGGCGGACTACGCACTGGCGTCGCCCGCATTGATCGTGGTGTGGATCACGGGGCCGACGCTCGCCATCATGGCCAACTGGTGGCACGCCCCCTGGCTCATGGCGAAGCTTGTTTTCGTGATCGTTCTATCGGCGTTACACGGTCGGTTGTCGGCCACATTGCGGCGTCTGGAGCGCGACGAGAGCACGCAGCCACCTGCAGTGTTCGGACGTGCGCTGCCCGTCACCCTCATTTCGATGGCGATCGTCGTCGCGCTCGTGATCGTCAAACCGTTCTGAACGGTGCGCATGGTGCAACGCTGCGGTAAGGGATTCGGCCTCCGTTCGGCCTGGTTTGGGCTTGGTCTGGGCGTGTGGGCGGTGTTACGCTGACGACGTCGCCAAATACGTCCCAAATTTCGCCTTTTTTGAGGCTTGGTCCCCATGCCGATCACCAGTGCGATACCCCTGGAGTTTCAGGCTCATGACCGCCCCGTCGACGCGTTGGCGAAAGATTACCCCGATGGTCATGTAGTGCGTCCTCATAGTCATCGACGCGCGCAATTGATGTATGCGAGCGCCGGTATTCTGGAAGTCCGCACCGATACGTCGTTTTGGGTGATTCCGCCGCAGCGCGCATTATGGATTCCGGCCAACGTTACGCATGAAGTGCGCATGCGCGGCAAAGTGGAGATGCGCACGGTCTATGTCGATGTCGAACGACTCGGCATGGCAGCACCCGATGTGCCCGTCGTCATTCGTGTCTCGGCGCTGCTACGCGAGCTGATTCTGCGCGCAATGTCGTTGCCGCCCGACTGGGCGCCGCGGGGCAAGGATGCGCTCGTGATTGCGCTGCTGCTCGAAGAAGTCGAGTGGAAAAGCGATTCGCCGCTCCACCTGCAGGTGCCGCGCGATGCGCGTCTGCGCAAGATCTTCGACACCTATCTGACAACGCCTGCCGACCCCCGCAGTCTTCAGGACTGGGCCGTGGAGGTGGGGGCGTCGAGCCGTACGCTGGAGCGTCGCTTTATGACGGAGTTCGGTTTGCCGTTCCGGGAGTGGCGTCAGCAGATGCGCTTGCTGGGTGCGTTGCCGTTGCTGGGGGCCGGACGGCCCATCACGCAAGTGGCGCTCGAAGTCGGTTACGACACGCCGAGCGCCTTTTCCACCATGTTCCGCCGCTTTATGGGCGTGACGCCAAGCGAGTACCTGACGCGCGCCCGCGGCCCGGAGTGAGCCAGTGCATGGCGTCCCACATGTCGTCGTAGACCGGTACGCCTTCGTCGAGCAGCGGCGAGCGCTGACGTTTCGAGCCGATGCCGACGAAGTCGATGCCGAGCTTGCGCGCGACCTTCAGGTCCCACATCCCGTCGCCGATCGAGACCACCGCCCGCGGGCGCGTAATCCCGTAGCCAGCCTGCGCCCGTTTGATCGCCTCGGCCACCAACTGGTCGCGTGAGCTGTACTCGGACGCAGTGATGAGCATGGCGTCCGTGTAATCGATGGCGACGGAGCGCAGCTTGCGATGACTGACCTGACGGATGCCGCCGGTGGCAAACACCACGCCCCAGCGGGAGCGGTGCGCGGCCTCGACGAAGGCGCGCGCACCGGGGATCTCGGCCAGCCCGTGTGCATTGAGCAGGGCGGTGAAGCGCTCGTCGATCTCGTGCTCGAAGCGGGCCAGATCGTGCGGCTGCGGCAAGGCGCGACCGTTCTCGACGTGGGCGTGAATCAGGATCCCGGTGTCGGTGTGATGCGGATAACTTCCCCAGTCGGTGTTCAACTCATCGAACGCCAGCGATTCCATCGCGCCAAGCAAGGCGCGTTGATGGATGCGCACCGAGTCGGTCAGCGTACCGTCGACATCGAGGACCAAAATACTGTCTTTCTCGAAACTTGCCTGCATGGCGGGTAGTGGACTCGTGTCAGGGCGGAGTGGGGGAGCTGCCGCCGAAATGTGGGAGTGTACGAATTCGCCAGAGTAAGTAAAACGTGCCGAGTGACAGCAGCTACGCCTAATGCGACAGATCGGGCTATGGGAAATGATAGCTTGACGTGACTTGCGACGGACGCAAGCGCGCATACCGCACCGGGCAAGCACTGCGCTATTTTCCGAAGCGGGGGCGAGCAAGCTGGCGGTACGTCCGATCCAGCTGCTCAAGCGCCGCGATCGCCTTGGCCATTTCATCGAGCGACACGCTCATCGAGCGGGACGTGCGACGCTTAAGCAGCGGCGCGGGAGGTTCGGTGGCTTGCACTGCTTCTGCCGCTGCTTCTGCCACTGCTTTTGACGCTTGCGCCCGCGTCAGGGGTGTCACGGGTACCGGTTCGTGGGCGCGGGGCGAGCGCTTCGCCTCCGATGGTGTCTCTTGCCCACGCAGCGAACAGAGCGGCTGCCTGACGTCGGCGTGCGATATCGGCGCCAGCGACTCGCGGGTCGCGCCGTAGGCAACATCGTGATAACGCAGATGTCCGTCATGAAGATGCTTCGCGAGAGTCCGGACGAGATTGGGGCCTCGTAGCTCAGCAGGCATGGGTAACGGCGTCGCATCGAAATGCTCGGGAATCTCGCCGAACAACTGCTTCCGGTGCTGGGCGGCGTGGGTTGTGAGGTCCTGGTTGACCCATTCGACCGTATCCGGCGTGGCCAGCGAAACAAACAGGAGCAACTGCCGGTCACGGGCCGGAATGCGGATGTACGCGCCTAGCGTGGCGCGTTGGTTCTCAGGCTCACCCAGCGGTAGACGCAGCTCTGCGTGTTGAAACGGAACGTCGATGCCATGCCGTCGGGCTTCCGGCACGCTCGTGAGCAAGCGCGTCACCGACAACTGCGGGATTTCGATATGGGCTTTGGTGTCTTTCAGCAGGCGTTCCATGCCGGGCAACAACTGGTTCAGTCGCTTGGTCAGGCGCCGCTCAATGGAGCGAACGGAATATTGACCTCGAGATTCAGCAGCGCGGGCCCTGGAGAATTCCCGCTCCAGTGTCGCGCTGTCACGCCGCTCACCCGAAAGTGTTTTGCGCATCTCCGCTCCCAATGACGCCTCACAGCCTGCGAGCAGCAGACGGCTTGCGTCGACGTCGACATGAACATCGGCAGGCAGGTCGAGAAGGCAGTTCTGTGTATCGTCGCGCGCACCGACAACGCACACTGGCCGCACGTCCGCCAACCGCTCCGCAAAGACGCGGGCCCGTGTGACCGGCGGTTGCGACCAATTGAAGGATGCCGCCCCTTGCGCGGGCTGCCGGTCCGGGAGCGCCGGTGAAATCATGGTGGATGTGATGGGCGCGGATGAGGCGCGTGCCAGGTCGCTCGCGATGCGGGGCGCGTGGGCTTGCGTGTGCAGTCGGGGGAGTTCCTTGGCTACGCTCACGGCCGACGTCAGCCAATCGGACATTGAATAGAGAATCATCGTCACTCCGGTTGAGGTCACGGGGATTTCCGTGAACCGGAGTATTCCTGCTGGGGCAAATCGGGTTGTCGCGTTGAGGCCGGGATGTTTGCAGATGGGGATTGGCGCTCTCGCTGCGCGTGCACGACGTCAGCGCCGACCCTTTGCTACCGTCAGCCGTTCCGCTTCTTGCGCACTCACTGCGGCATGCGCTCGAAGACCTGGGCCCGTTGCCGCAGGCCGAGGCCGTCGAACTTGCCTGCGGCCAACGGATAGTCTCAGACGATCGCGGCGCGCAGGCTCGGCGGCGCCTCGCGCAGCAGCGACCGCAGACGCTTGAGCGCACTCGACAGACGCTCCGGATCACGTACGCCACCCAGCGAGATGCGGATCGCGTTGGGCGCGTCCGACGACAGACAGAAGGCGTCCGCAGGTGTGACGGCGAGTCCCTCGGCGCGGGCGGCCATGGTCAGTTCGCGGGCCGTCCAGGGGGCGGGCAACTCATGCCAGAGGTGGATGCCCTGAATCGGCGGGGCGCTCGCGTCCCCGAGAATATCGGCAGCAATGGCCTGACGTTGCGCGGCGGCTTCCTTCACACCATCCATGATGCGGTCGGCAGTGCCGTCGTGAATCCATTGCGTCGCCAATCCCGCCATCAACGGGGGCGCCATCAGCGCGAACGAATGCAACGTACTGAGGAAGACGTCGCGCTTGCGGCCGTCGGCGAGACGGACATACGCAGTGCGAAGGCCCGGCGTCAGGCATTTCGACAGCGTGGACACATAGTGCACGCGATGCGGCGAGAGGCGGGCGAGCGGCGTCGGGGCGTCCGGCATGAGACGCCAGTAGGGGTCGTCTTCGATGAGCGTCAGGTCGAGTTTGTCCGCCACGGCGAGCAGTTCCCGGCGGCGGCGCTCGGACATCGTGCGCGTGGTCGGGTTCTGCAGCGTGGGGTTCAGATAGACGATGCGCGCGCGGTGCTCTCGGGCGGCAGCGGCCAGCGCGTCGGGCAGCATGCCGTCGGCATCGGTGGCAACGCCCTCCAGACGGCGACCGAGCGAGCGGGCCGCGCTGCGAACCCCCGGATAGACGATCGGCTCACACAAGACCGTTTCGTCCCGCTCGGTCTCGGTGAGCAGCAACGCTGCCAGCGTGGCTTGTGCGCCGGGGCAGACGAGCACGTCTGCCGGGTCGAGGGCGCCGAGCATGGGCGCGAGCCAGAGCGTACCGGCCTGGCGGTCGGCAACGCCCCCGTCCCCTAACTGATACGCCATGAGCATCGAGGCATCGGTGTGCCGCAGGACTTCGTCGATCCCCTTTTGCAGTAACTCGCCAAGGAACTGCCCGGCCGGTGCGGGCGGAATGTTCATGCCCAGATCAAGCACCTGATCGAGCGCCACGCGTGGCTTGCTGACGAAGGTGCCGAGCGGGCCGCGACCCTCAATGGCGCTCCGGTCGCGGGCCCGGTTGTAGGCGCGCGTGACTGTGGTGAAGTCGATGCCGAGCCACGACGCCAGCTCGCGCTGCGCCGGCAGGCGGTCGCCGGGGCGCAGGCGGCCGTCCGCGACCGACTGCTCGATGAAACTCGCCAGTCTCAGATAACGGGGGCCTTTGCCTACGGTGAGCGCAGGTTTCCAGAAGGTGGCGCGAAGCGTGTCGTGAGAAGTGTCCATAGCCATGTCGGTGTTATGTATGGAAATTCGTACGTAAATACCCTGTGTATGCAGTGTAGTTTGCATACATGTGGGTCGCAAGTCTTGAATTTGAGAGGGGGAGACGCACCTTGAGGCGGTGCCTGCGGCGGTGGCGATCCATGGTGATGAAGACCATGACCGTTAACAATCAACGACTTACGACGAGAATTTGCGCGAGAGTGCGTTGACACTTGCCAACAGCGGGGGTATAGTCGCAGGCTCCGGTTTTTCCGGCGGCATGCCCGTGCCTAATGCAAAGTGCTTATGCATCAAGCGTTTAGATGCGGACTATCCGCAAGAGCAGCCGGGGAGTACGCAGTAAAGTCGCATGACGGCCCGCCTTGGCTTTCATGCTTTTGACACGTTTAGGAAATCACAATGCCAACGATTAACCAATTGGTCCGCAAGCCGCGCACCTCTGCTCAAATCAAGAGCAAGAGCCCGGCCCTGCAGGACTGCCCGCAGCGTCGCGGCGTGTGCACCCGTGTGTACACCACGACGCCGAAGAAGCCGAACTCCGCACTGCGTAAGGTTGCCAAGGTGCGCCTGACGAACGGTTTCGAAGTCATTTCGTACATCGGCGGTGAAGGCCACAACCTGCAGGAACACTCGGTCGTGCTGATTCGCGGCGGTCGTGTGAAGGACTTGCCGGGTGTGCGTTACCACATGGTGCGCGGTAGCCTCGACACGCAAGGCGTCAAGGACCGTAAGCAAGCCCGTTCGAAGTACGGCGCGAAGCGTCCGAAGGCCTAAGCGGCTTAGCGGATATACGTTCGGTGATGGTGGTACATCGTCACTGAGTAAGTGGTCACTCGGCCAAAAAATGGCTAGTAGGTGGCCTGGAGCTCAGCTCCAACTGAATTGATTAAGGAAGAAATCATGCCGCGTCGTCGCGAAGTCCCCAAGCGCGAAGTGTTGCCCGATCCGAAGTTCGGCAACGTTGAAGTCGCTAAATTCATGAACGTGCTCATGCTTGCCGGCAAGAAGTCGGTTGCAGAGCGCATCGTTTATGGTGCTTTCGAGCAGATCCAAACCAAGGCGGGCAAGGATCCGCTGGAAGTCTTCAACACGGCTCTCGGTAACGTGAAGCCTGTGGTTGAAGTCAAGAGCCGCCGTGTTGGCGGTGCAAACTATCAAGTTCCGGTCGAAGTGCGTCCGTCGCGTCGTATGGCATTGGCGATGCGTTGGTTGCGTGAGGCCGCGAAGAAGCGTAGCGAGAAGTCGATGGCCCTGCGCCTGGCTGGTGAGCTGATTGAAGCCTCGGAAGGTCGTGGCGGCGCCATGAAGAAGCGTGACGAAGTTCACCGCATGGCTGAAGCCAACAAGGCCTTCTCGCACTTCCGCTTCTGACGCTGGCAAGCAGTACCTAGAGCAGAAACCGGGGCGGGTGCGCATGAGAAGTTGCGCCTCGCCCGTTTGTGTTAGTAGCCCCCTCAAAAATGGCGGCTACATTGAAAGAGGCTTAAAGTGGCTCGTACAACCCCTATCGAGCGCTACCGCAACATCGGTATTAGCGCTCACATCGACGCAGGTAAAACCACGACGACCGAGCGCATTTTGTTCTACACCGGTGTGAACCACAAAATCGGTGAAGTGCACGATGGCGCGGCGACGATGGACTGGATGGAGCAGGAACAAGAGCGCGGCATCACGATTACGTCGGCTGCCACGACCTGCTTCTGGTCCGGCATGGCCAACAACTATCAAAAGCACCGCATCAACATCATCGACACCCCGGGTCACGTCGACTTCACGATTGAAGTCGAGCGCTCGATGCGTGTTCTCGATGGCGCGTGCATGGTGTATTGCGCCGTGGGTGGCGTGCAGCCCCAGTCGGAAACCGTGTGGCGTCAGGCCAACAAGTACGGCGTGCCGCGTCTGGCGTTCGTCAACAAGATGGACCGTACCGGCGCAAACTTCTTCAAGGTCTACGACCAGCTGAAGAACCGCCTGAAGGCCAACCCTGTGCCGGTGGTGGTGCCGATCGGCGCTGAAGAAAACTTCAAGGGCGTGGTCGACCTCATCAAGATGAAGGCGATCATTTGGGACGAGGCTTCGCAAGGCATGAAGTTCGACTACGTCGACATTCCGGTCGAGCTGCAAGCGGAAGCCCAGAAGTGGCGCGAAGGCATGGTCGAGGCCGCTGCCGAGTCGAGCGAAGAGATGATGAACAAGTACCTCGAAGAGGGCGACCTCTCCGAAGCTGACATCATCGAAGGCATTCGTCTGCGTACCGTCGCATGCGAAATCCAGCCGATGCTGTGCGGTACCGCGTTCAAGAACAAGGGTGTGCAGCGTATGCTGGACGCCGTGATCGACTTCCTGCCGTCGCCGGTCGACATTCCGCCGGTCAAGGGTACGGATGACAAGGAACAGCCGACGGAGCGTAAGGCTTCGGACGACGAGAAGTTCTCGTCGCTGGCGTTCAAGATCATGACGGACCCGTTCGTTGGTCAGCTGATCTTCTTCCGCGTCTATTCGGGCGTTGTGAACAAGGGCGACACGCTGCTGAACTCGGTCAAGGGCAAGAAGGAACGCCTGGGCCGTATCGTGCAGATGCACGCGAACCAGCGTGAAGAAATCGAAGAAGTGCGCGCTGGCGACATCGCCGCTGCTGTTGGCCTGAAGGATGCAACGACGGGTGACACGCTGTGCGATCCGTCGGCACCGATCGTGCTCGAGCGCATGGTGTTCCCGGAGCCGGTGATTTCGCAGGCTGTCGAGCCGAAGACCAAGGTCGACCAGGAAAAGATGGGCCTCGCCCTGAACCGCCTGGCGCAGGAAGACCCGTCGTTCCGCGTGCAGACCGATGAAGAATCGGGTCAGACCATCATTTCGGGTATGGGCGAGCTCCACCTCGAAATTCTGGTCGATCGCATGAAGCGCGAATTCGGCGTGGAAGCCAACATCGGCGCTCCGCAGGTTGCCTACCGCGAAACCATTCGCGCGACGGCCGCCGACGTGGAAGGCAAGTTCGTCAAGCAGTCGGGCGGTCGCGGCCAGTTCGGTCACGCTGTCATTACGCTTGAGCCGAGCGAGCAAGGCGCTGGTTACAAGTTCTTCGACGAAATCAAGGGTGGTGTGATTCCGCGTGAATACATTCCGGCCGTTGATAAGGGTATCCAGGACACGCTCAAGAGTGGCGTGCTTGCTGGCTTCCCGGTCGTCGACGTGACGGTCCACCTGACGTTCGGTTCGTACCACGATGTGGACTCGAACGAAAACGCGTTCCGTATGGCTGGTTCGATGGCTTTCAAGGAAGCGATGCGCCGTGCCAAGCCGGTCATCCTCGAGCCGATGATGGCCGTGGAAGTGGAAACGCCGGAAGACTACATGGGTAACGTGATGGGCGACTTGTCGAGCCGTCGCGGCATTATCCAGGGCATGGACGACATGGTCGGCGGCGGCAAGATCGTGCGCGCTGAAGTTCCGCTGTCGGAAATGTTCGGTTATTCGACGTCGCTGCGTTCGGCTACGCAAGGCCGCGCCACGTACACGATGGAGTTCAAGCACTACGCTGAAGCTCCGAAGAACGTGAGCGAAGCCATCATCAGCAACAAGAGCAAGTAATTCATTTGTAGGGTGTCCGCATCATTCGATGCGGCGCCCGACACACTGTTTAATCGTCTATTCAGTATCTGAGGATTCGGAAATGGCAAAGGAAAAATTCGAGCGGACTAAGCCGCACGTGAACGTCGGTACCATTGGCCACGTTGACCACGGCAAGACCACCCTGACGGCTGCTATCGCAACGGTTCTGTCGTCCAAGTTCGGCGGCGAAGCCAAGAAGTACGACGAAATCGACGCAGCGCCGGAAGAAAAGGCACGCGGCATTACCATCAACACGGCACACATCGAGTACGAAACGGCTACGCGCCACTACGCACACGTTGACTGCCCGGGCCACGCCGACTACGTCAAGAACATGATTACCGGTGCTGCCCAGATGGACGGCGCTATCCTGGTTTGCTCGGCTGCTGACGGCCCGATGCCGCAAACGCGTGAGCACATCCTGCTCGCCCGTCAGGTCGGTGTGCCGTACATCATCGTGTTCCTGAACAAGTGCGACATGGTCGACGACGCCGAACTGCTCGAGCTGGTCGAAATGGAAGTGCGCGAACTTCTCTCGAAGTACGACTTCCCGGGCGACGACACGCCGATCATCAAGGGTTCGGCCAAGCTGGCGCTGGAAGGCGACAAGGGCGAACTGGGCGAAGTCGCGATCATGAACCTGGCCGACGCGCTGGATTCGTACATCCCGACGCCGGAGCGCGCTGTTGACAAGCCGTTCCTGATGCCGGTGGAAGACGTGTTCTCGATCTCGGGTCGCGGCACGGTGGTGACGGGTCGTATCGAGTCGGGCGTGGTCAAGGTCGGCGAAGAAATCGAAATCGTCGGTATCAAGATGGACGGCGACAAGCCGCACATCGACAAGACGACCTGCACGGGCGTTGAAATGTTCCGCAAGCTGCTCGACCAAGGTCAGGCAGGCGACAACGTGGGTCTGCTGCTGCGCGGCACGAAGCGTGAAGACGTTCAGCGTGGTCAGGTTCTGGCCAAGCCGGGCTCGATCAAGCCGCACATGAGCTTCACGGCCGAAGTGTACGTTCTGTCGAAGGATGAAGGTGGTCGTCACACGCCGTTCTTCAACAACTACCGTCCGCAGTTCTACTTCCGTACGACGGACGTGACGGGCTCGATCACCCTGCCGGCCGACAAGGAAATGGTCATGCCGGGCGACAACGTGTCGATCAGCGTCAAGCTGATCGCTCCGATCGCCATGACCGAAGGTCTGCGCTTCGCAATCCGCGAAGGTGGCCGTACGGTTGGCTCGGGCGTCGTTGCTAAGATCGTCGCCTAATAGCGGATTGAACGACGGTGCGGGGTTTTGGCCCCCATCGTCGTGATTCTGTTTGCTCTTTGTGATTTACCCGGCGCCCGAACGAGGGTTGCCATGCTCTTTGGAGAAATTCCATGCAGAACCAAAAGATCCGTATCCGCCTGAAGGCTTTCGACTACCGCCTGATCGACCAGTCGGCTGCCGAAATCGTTGAAACCGCCAAGCGCACCGGCGCAATCGTCAAGGGCCCGGTGCCCCTGCCGACGCGTATCGAGCGTTTCGACATCCTGCGTTCGCCGCACGTCAACAAGACGTCGCGCGACCAGCTCGAAATCCGTACGCACCAGCGCCTGATGGACATCGTCGATCCGACGGACAAGACGGTTGACGCGCTGATGAAGCTCGATCTGCCGGCTGGCGTCGACGTCGAAATCAAGCTGCAGTAAGGCTTGCGAGCGTTTTCGCTCTTGAAAGCCCCGCCAATGCTGGACCCGGCGGGGCTTTTGTTATGTGATTTAGCAACACTTGTCAAGCGATAAAAGTCCGCCTATAATGGCGGGCTCAAGTGTAGTTTTGAAAAGATGGCCCACATCCGTGGACCATCCTTTTGTCATTTAGCCCCGGCCAATCGCAGTCGGGAATGGAGAAAATCATGAGCCTTGGCCTTGTCGGTCGCAAGGTTGGCATGACGCGTATTTTCACGGACGACGGCGATTCGATTCCCGTCACCGTGCTCGACGTGTCTAACAACCGTGTGACGCAAATCAAGACGGATGAAACGGACGGCTATACCGCCGTTCAAGTCACTTTCGGCAATCGTCGCGCTTCGCGCGTGACCAAAGCCGCCGCCGGTCACTATGCGAAAGCTGGTGTCGAAGCCGGTGAAATCCTCAAGGAATTCCGCATCGATGCTGCCAAAGCTGCTGAACTGCAGCCGGGCGCAGCCGTTGGTGTCGATCTGTTCCAGGTAGGCCAGAAGGTCGACGTGCAAGGCGTGTCGATCGGTAAGGGCTACGCAGGTACCATCAAGCGTTACAACTTCGCTTCGGGCCGCGCATCGCACGGTAACTCGCGTTCGCACAACGTGCCGGGTTCGATCGGTATGGCGCAGGATCCGGGCCGTGTGTTCCCGGGTAAGCGCATGACGGGTCACCTGGGTGACGTCACGACGACGGTACAGAATCTCGAAATCGCGCGCATTGACGCTGAACGTGGCCTGATCTTCGTGAAGGGTGCCGTTCCGGGCGCCAACGAAGGCAAGGTTTTCGTGACCTCGGCAGTCAAGGCCAAACTCGCGAAGGGAGCGTAACAATGGAACTGAAGCTCCTGAATGAGCAAGGTCAGGAAGGCGCTGCTGTCAACGCGTCGGACGTCGTGTTCGGCCGTGACTACAACGAAGCGCTGATCCATCAGGTTGTGGTGGCTTATCAAGCCAACGCCCGCAGCGGCAACCGTGCGCAGAAGGACCGTGAACAGGTCAAGCACACGACGAAGAAGCCGTGGCGTCAGAAGGGTACGGGCCGCGCTCGTGCCGGTATGTCGTCGAGCCCGCTGTGGCGCGGCGGTGGCCGTATCTTCCCGAATTCGCCGGAAGAGAACTTCACCCACAAGGTCAACAAGAAGATGTACCGCGCCGGTGTGTGCTCGATTCTGTCGCAGCTCGCCCGTGAAGGTCGTCTGTCGGTGGTCGAGGACATCAAGCTGGATGCGCCGAAGACCAAACTGCTCGCTGAAAAGATCAAGGCCATGGGTCTTGAGTCGGTGCTGCTGATCACGGATAGCGTGGACGAGAACCTGTTCCTGGCCTCGCGCAATCTGGCTCACGTTGCCGTCACCGAGCCGCGTTTCGCCGACCCGCTGTCGCTCATCTACTTCAAGAAGGTGCTGCTGACGAAGGGCGCGATCGCCAAGATTGAGGAGATGCTGTCATGAGCGACGTGCGTAAAAACGACCATCGTCTGTACCAGGTCTTGCTCGCGCCGGTGATCTCCGAAAAGGCGACGCTGGTGGCTGACAAGAATGAACAAGTGGTGTTCCAAGTTGCACGCGACGCGAACAAGCAAGAAGTGAAGGCTGCTGTTGAGCTTCTCTTCAAGGTTGAAGTCGAGTCGGTGCAGATCCTGAACCGTAAGGGCAAGCAAAAGCGCTTTGGCCGCTTCATGGGTCGTCGCGACCACGAGAAGAAGGCTTACGTGAGCTTGAAGCCGGGTCAGGAAATCAATTTTGAAGCGGAGGCCAAGTAATCATGGCACTCGTCAAAACGAAACCGACGTCGCCGGGCCGCCGTTCGCTGGTCAAGGTCGTCAACAAGGATCTGCATAAGGGCAAGCCGTTCGCCCCGCTGCTCGATACCAAGAGCAAGACCGCTGGCCGTAACAACAACGGTCACATCACCACCCGTCATATGGGTGGCGGTCACAAGCAACACTACCGTATCGTCGATTTCCGTCGCAACAAGGACGGCATCACGGCGAAGGTTGAGCGTCTTGAGTACGATCCGAACCGCAGCGCGAACATCGCACTGCTTTGCTACGCCGACGGCGAGCGTCGTTACATTCTTGCTCCGAAGGGTATGACCGTCGGCCAGCAAGTGGTGAGCGGCTCCGAAGCCCCGATCAAGGCTGGCAATGCACTGCCGATCCGCAACATTCCGGTCGGTACCACGATTCACGGCATCGAACTGCTGCCGGGCAAGGGCGCACAAATCGCCCGTGCCGCTGGTACGTCGGCAATGCTGCTGGCTCGCGAAGGCACGTACGCTCAAGTGCGTCTGCGTTCGGGCGAAGTCCGTCGCGTGCACATCGAGTGCCGCGCTACCATCGGTGAAGTCGGCAACGAAGAGCACAGCCTGCGCCAATTGGGCAAGGCCGGTGCCAAGCGTTGGCGCGGTATTCGCCCGACCGTTCGCGGTGTGGCGATGAACCCGGTGGATCACCCGCACGGTGGTGGTGAAGGTCGTACGGCAGCTGGTCGTCATCCGGTCAGCCCGTGGGGTCAGCATACCAAGGGTAAGCGTACCCGTTCGACCAAGCGCACCGACAGCATGATCGTTCAGCGTCGCAAGAAGCGCTAATTGGAGCTAGCAAATGACTCGTTCTGTTAAAAAAGGTCCGTTTTGCGACGCTCATCTGCTGAAGAAAGTGGAAGCGGCAGCTGCATCGCGTGACAAGAAGCCGATCAAGACCTGGTCGCGTCGTTCGACCGTCCTGCCCGATTTCATCGGCCTGACGATCGCTGTACACAATGGCCGTCAACACGTGCCGGTGTACGTGACGGAAAACATGGTCGGCCACAAGCTGGGTGAGTTCGCACTTACCCGTACCTTCAAGGGCCATGCGGCCGACAAGAAGGCGAAGAAATAAGGGGCCGATCATGGAAGTGAAAGCAATTCACCGCGGTGCCCGTATCTCGGCGCAGAAGACGCGTCTGGTCGCTGACCAGATTCGCGGCCTGCCGCTGGAGCGTGCGCTGAATGTACTGACCTTCTCGCCGAAGAAGGCCGCGGTCATCATCAAGAAGGTGCTGGAGTCGGCTATCGCCAACGCCGAGCACAATGAAGGTGCTGACATTGACGAGCTGCGCGTTAAGGGCATCTTCGTTGACAAGGCGACCTCGCTCAAGCGTTTCACCGCGCGCGCTAAGGGCCGTGGTAACCGCATCGAGAAGCAAACCTGTCACATCACTGTGACGCTGGGCAACTAAGGGGTCACGATGGGACAGAAAATTCATCCGACTGGCTTCCGTCTGGCTGTCAGTCGTAACTGGGCTTCGCGTTGGTACGCGAACAACCAGGATTTCGCGAAAATGCTGCAGGAAGATATCGGCGTTCGCGATTACCTGAAGAAGAAGCTGAAGAATGCTTCGGTTGGCCGCGTGGTCATCGAACGTCCGGCCAAGAATGCTCGCATCACGATTTTCAGCTCGCGTCCGGGCGTTGTGATCGGCAAGAAGGGCGAGGACATCGAAATCCTCAAGGCTGAGCTGCAAAAGCGCATGGGCGTGCCCGTGCACGTGAACATCGAAGAAATCCGCAAGCCGGAAACCGATGCGCAGCTGATCGCCGATTCGATCGCTCAGCAGCTTGAGCGCCGTATCATGTTCCGTCGCGCAATGAAGCGCGCGATGCAGAACGCGATGCGTCTGGGCGCCCAAGGCATCAAGATCATGAGCGCTGGCCGTCTGAACGGTATCGAAATCGCTCGTACCGAGTGGTACCGCGAAGGCCGTGTGCCCCTGCACACCCTGCGCGCTGACATCGACTACGCAACCTCGGAAGCGAAGACGACGTACGGCATCATCGGTATCAAGGTGTGGGTGTACAAGGGTGACACGCTGGGCCGCAACGACGCTCCGGTGGCTGAAGAGCCGGCCGAAGAAAAGCGTCCGCGCCGCAATGCGCGTCCGGGCGACCGTCGCCCCCGTCGTGACGATGCTGGCGACAAGGCCGGTGCGAAGCGCGGTGGTGCACGCCGTCCGGCTGGCAAGCCTGAAGGCGACGCCAAGACTGGAGAATAATCATGCTGCAACCGAAACGCAGAAAGTATCGCAAAGAGCAGAAGGGCCGTAACACTGGCGTCGCCACCCGTGGCAACGAAGTGTCGTTCGGCGAATTCGGTCTGAAGGCGGTCGGTCGTGGTCGTCTGACGGCTCGTCAAATCGAAGCTGCTCGTCGTGCTATGACCCGCCACATCAAGCGTGGTGGCCGTATCTGGATCCGTATCTTCCCGGACAAGCCGATCTCGCAAAAGCCGGCAGAAGTGCGTATGGGTAACGGTAAGGGTAACCCTGAGTACTACGTCGCCGAGATTCAGCCGGGCAAGATGCTGTACGAAATGGACGGTGTGGATGAAGCGCTGGCGCGCGAGGCGTTCCGCCTGGCTGCTGCCAAGCTGCCGATTCAGACGACGTTCTTCGTCCGTCGCCTTGGCGCCTGAAGGGAGAATTTGAAATGAAAGCATCCGAACTTCGTGCCAAGGATGTCGACGGCCTGAACAAGGAACTGTCGGATCTGTTGAAGGCCCAATTCGGTCTTCGCATGCAAGCGGGCACCCAACAGCTGAGCAACACCAGCCAGCTGAAGAAGGTGCGCAAGGACATCGCGCGTGTGCGTACCGTGTTGACTGAGAAGGCGAGCCAGAAATGAACGATACCGCTAAGACTTCGCTGAAGCGCACCCTCGTTGGTCGCGTTGTCAGCGATAAGATGGACAAGACGGTTACCGTGCTGATCGAGCGTCAAATGAAGCACCCGCTCTACGGCAAGTACATCGTGCGCTCGAAGAAGTACCACGCGCACGACGAAACCAACCAGTACAAGGAAGGCGACCTGGTCGAGATTCAAGAATCCCGTCCGCTGTCGAAGACCAAGGCCTGGACGGTTGCCCGTCTCGTGGAAGCTGCCCGTATCATCTAAGGCAGTCTGAAGCGAAGGCTTGACTTGCAAGTCCGGAATTATCGATGTATAATTCCGGACTTTCCGCTTCTTTCGCCAAAACCGGTCTTTGGTTTCGCAAGGGAGTGGATGGCTTCCGAAGCCGATTCGTATCCTCTACGGGTCTGGACGAGGTAGCAAGGTTGTCCACTTTTGAACGACTCAACCCAAACGGCACCCTTTGGTGCTGACGGGGACCAAGACTGACCGACGCCTAGGTGTCGGATTAAGTTGGGAAGATAACACCATGATTCAAACTGAAACCCGGCTCGAAGTAGCCGACAACACCGGTGCGCGCGAAGTGATGTGCATCAAGGTGCTGGGCGGCTCCAAGCGTCGCTACGCCGGCATTGGCGACATCATCAAGGTCAGCGTGAAGGATGCTGCCCCGCGTGGTCGCGTCAAGAAGGGCGAAATCTACAACGCAGTGGTCGTGCGCACCGCCAAGGGCGTGCGTCGCCAGGACGGCTCGCTGGTCAAATTCGACGGCAACGCCGCCGTGCTGCTTAACACCAAGCTCGAGCCGATCGGCACCCGTATCTTCGGGCCGGTTACGCGTGAACTGCGTACCGAACGCTTCATGAAGATCGTGTCGCTGGCCCCGGAAGTGCTGTAAGGAGCCGACACATGAACAAGATTCGTAAGGGTGACCAAGTCATCGTTCTGACGGGTAAGGACAAGGCCAAGCGTGGCACGGTTCTGGCCGTTGATGGTGACAAGCTGGTCGTCGAAGGCGTGAACGTCGCCAAGAAGCACGTCAAGCCGAACCCGATGAAGGGTACGCAAGGTGGCGTGGTCGACAAGACGATGCCGATCCACGTTTCGAACGTGGCGCTGGTGGATGCCAATGGCAAGCCGTCGCGCGTGGGCATCAAGGTCGAAGACGGCAAGAAGGTCCGCTTCCTCAAGACGACCGGTGCGGTCGTCGGTGCCTAAGGGAGTATAGATAATGGCCCGTTTGCAAGAATTCTATAAGGACAAGATTGTCGCCGAGCTCACCAAGCAGTTCGGTTACAAGTCCGTGATGGAAGTGCCGCGTATCACCAAGATCACCCTGAACATGGGCCTTGGTCAAGCCGTCGCTGACAAGAAGATCATTGAGCACGCCGTTGGCGACCTGACGAAGATTGCCGGTCAAAAGCCGGTGGTGACGAAGGCTCGTAAGGCTATCGCCGGTTTCAAGATCCGCGAAGGTTACCCGATCGGTACGATGGTGACGCTGCGCGGCGAGCGTATGTTCGAATTCCTGGATCGTTTCATCACCGTGGCTCTGCCGCGCGTGCGTGACTTCCGTGGTATTTCGGGTCGTGCGTTCGACGGTCGTGGCAACTACAACATCGGTGTGAAAGAGCAGATCATTTTCCCCGAAATCGAATACGACAAAATCGACGCACTGCGTGGTCTGAACATCAGCATCACGACGACTGCGAAGACTGACGAAGAAGCCAAGGCTCTTCTGTCGGCGTTCAAATTCCCGTTCCGTAACTGAGGTAATCGTGGCTAAACTGGCACTTATCGAACGCGAAAAGAAGCGCGCCCGTCTGGCGGCGAAGTACGCTGGCAAGCGTGCTGACCTCAAAGCGATCATCGAAGACACCAGCAAGTCGGAAGACGAGCGTTATGAAGCACGTCTGGCGCTGCAACAGCTGCCGCGTAACGCCAACCCGACGCGTCAACGCAATCGTTGCGAGCTGACCGGTCGTCCGCGCGGCACGTTCCGCAAATTCGGCCTGGCCCGTAACAAGATCCGTGAAATCGCCTTCCGTGGCGAAATCCCGGGCGTGACCAAAGCAAGCTGGTAATAGGAGAAGCACCATGAGCATGAGCGATCCTATCGCCGATATGCTGACTCGCATCCGCAACGCTCAGATGGTTGAGAAAGCATCGGTGAAGATGCCCTCGTCCAAGCTGAAGGTCTCGATCGCCAAGGTCCTGAAGGACGAAGGCTACATCGAAGACTTCGCGGTTGAAGCAGAAGAAACCAAGCCGGTGCTGAACATCGCACTGAAGTACTACGCTGGCCGTCCGGTGATCGAGCGCCTCGAGCGCGTTTCGCGCCCGGGTCTGCGTGTGTACAAGAGCCGCAACGATATCCCGCAGGTCATGAATGGCCTGGGCGTTGCAATCGTCTCGACCCCGAAGGGCGTGATGACGGATCGCAAGGCACGCGCCACTGGCGTGGGCGGCGAAGTCATCTGCTACGTGGCCTAACCGAGGAGAGTTGAAATGTCTCGAGTAGGTAAGAGTCCCATTGCACTGCCGAAGGGCGTTGAAACGACGCTGGCTGGCAATGTGCTGACGGTCAAGGGTGCCCTGGGTTCGTTGACCCGTGGCGTGAACGCCCTTGTGAACGTCAAGATTGAAGACGGCACCATCACCTTCGCCCCGGCCGACGAAAGCCGTGAAGCGAATGCGCTGTATGGTACGGAACGTGCACTGGTCAACAATATGGTGACCGGTGTGAGCAAGGGTTTCGAAAAGAAGCTGCAACTCGTTGGCGTGGGTTACCGTGCCAAGGCTGAAGGTAACAACCTGAAGCTCGAGCTGGGTTTCTCGCACGATGTTGTGCATGCCATGCCGGAAGGCGTGAAGGTCGAGACCCCGACGCAGACGGAGATCATCATCAAAGGCGTTGATAAGCAACGCGTCGGACAAGTGGCTGCGGAAGTTCGCGGTTACCGTCCGCCCGAGCCCTACAAGGGTAAGGGTGTCCGCTATGCGGACGAGACGGTGATCCTCAAGGAAACCAAGAAGAAGTAAGGGTGCGAAACATGGACAAGAAACAATCACGTGTGCGCCGCGCTCGCCAGACTCGTATCAAGCTGGCAGCTCAGAAGGTGCATCGCCTTTCCGTGCATCGCACCAACGTGCACATTTACGCGCAAGTTTTCTCGGAAGACGGCACGCAAGTGCTGGCCAGCGCTTCGACGCTGGAAGCCGAAGTGCGCAAGGAACTGGGCGACAAGGAAGGCAAGGGCGGCAACGCTGCCGCTGCTGCGTTGATCGGTCGTCGTATCGCCGAAAAGGCGAAGGCCGCCGGCATCGAAAGCGTGTCTTTCGACCGCTCGGGCTTCCGCTATCACGGTCGCGTTAAGGCTCTCGCCGACGCAGCCCGTGAAGCCGGCCTCAAGTTCTAAGTAAGGATCCGTCATGGCAAAGATGCAAGCGAAAGTTCAGGCTGACGAACGCGACGACGGCCTTCGCGAGAAGATGATCGCGGTCAACCGTGTCACGAAGGTTGTGAAGGGTGGCCGTATTCTCGGTTTTGCCGCGTTGACCGTGGTTGGTGACGGCGATGGCCGCATCGGCATGGGCAAGGGCAAGGCGAAGGAAGTCCCGGTTGCCGTTCAAAAGGCAATGGAACAAGCCCGCCGCAATATGTTCAAGGTTGCTCTGAAGAACGGCACCCTTCAACACAACGTTCTCGGCCAGCATGGCGCCTCGCGCGTCCTGATGTCGCCGGCGAAGGACGGTACCGGCGTGATCGCCGGTGGCCCGATGCGCGCGGTGTTCGAGGTGATGGGCGTGACCAACGTGGTGACGAAGAGCCTTGGCTCGACGAACCCGTACAACCTGGTCCGCGCCACGCTCGACGGCCTGAAGAAACAATCGACTCCTGCTGACATCGCCGCTAAGCGTGGCAAGTCGGTGGAAGAGATCCTCGGCTAAGGGTGATCAATATGTCGCAGCAAACTGTGAAAGTTAAGCTGGTCAAGAGCCTGATCGGTACGCGCGAAGAACATCGCGCCACCGTGAAGGGCCTCGGCCTGCGTCGCCTCAATTCGGTCAGCGAGTTGCAGGATACGCCCGCTGTGCGGGGCATGATCAACAAGGTCTCGTACCTTGTGAAGATCGTCGACTGAGCGAGGGCAAAATGGAATTGAATTCGATTAAGCCGGCAGAAGGCGCCAAGCACGCCAAGCGCCGCGTCGGCCGTGGCATCGGTTCGGGTCTGGGTAAAACCGCCGGCCGTGGTCACAAGGGTCAGAAGTCGCGTTCGGGTGGCTTCCACAAGGTGGGCTTCGAAGGCGGTCAAATGCCGCTGCAACGTCGTCTGCCGAAGCGTGGTTTCAAGTCGCTGACGCGTCGTTTCGTTGGCGAAGTTCGCCTGTCGGACCTGAACAACCTGCCGGTCGACGAGATCGATCTGCTGGTTCTGAAGCAGGCCGGTCTGGTGAGCGAGCTGTCGCTTTCGGCCAAGATCATCGCCGCTGGCGAGATCACCCGCAAGGTCGTTGTGAAGGGTCTGGGCGTCACCAAGGGTGCGCTCACCGCCATTCAAGCGGCTGGCGGTTCGGTCGCAGAGTAAGTTAGGACACCCCGGAGCCATCATTGGCCAAGTCTCCTAATCTCGCTAAGCCTGGTACGCAGGGCCCGAAGTATGCGGATCTGCGCCGGCGGCTGGTTTTCTTGCTGCTGGCGTTGATCGTCTACCGTATTGGTGCGCATATCCCGGTGCCGGGCATCGACCCCGATCAGCTGGCGCAGTTGTTCCAGCGCCAGTCGGGCGGGATCCTGGGCATGTTCAACATGTTCTCTGGCGGTGCGTTGTCGCGTTTCACGATCTTCGCGCTGGGGATCATGCCGTACATTTCGGCGTCGATCATCATGCAGTTGCTGGCGATGGTTTCGCCTCAGCTGGAAGCATTGCGTAAGGAAGGCCAGGCCGGACAACGCAAGATCACGCAGTACACCCGGTATTTCACGGTGGTGCTTGCGCTCTTCCAGGCAGCTGCCATTGCGGTGACGTTGGAAAGCGAGCCAGGGCTCGTCGTCGATCCGGGCATGCTTTTCCGCCTGACGACGGTGATCACGCTCGTGACCGGCACGATGTTCCTGATGTGGCTTGGTGAGCAGATCACCGAACGCGGTCTCGGTAACGGCATTTCGATCATCATCTTCGGCGGTATTGCGGCAGGTTTGCCGAACGCTGTGGGTGGCTTGTTCGAGTTGGTCGGTACCGGTTCGATCGGTCCGTTCTCGGCGATCGTGATCTGTGCCCTGGTGGTGCTCGTGACGTTCTTCGTCGTTTTCGTCGAACGTGGTCAACGCAAGATTCTGGTGAACTACGCGAAGCGTCAGGTCGGCAACAAGGTGTACGGTGGTCAGGCTTCACACCTGCCCCTTAAGCTGAATATGGCAGGCGTGATTCCGCCGATCTTTGCATCGTCGATCATCCTGTTCCCGGCAACGATCGCGAATTGGTTCGGCGCAGGTGATAACGCGCGCTGGCTCAAGGATATCGCGGCAAAGTTGTCGCCGGGTCAGCCGATCTACGTGATGCTCTACGCACTGGCGATCGTGTTCTTCTGCTTCTTTTACACCGCTCTGGTGTTTAACAGCAAGGAGACCGCCGAGAACCTGAAGAAGAGCGGCGCGTTTGTTCCGGGCATCCGTCCGGGCGACCAAACCGCGCGTTATATCGATAAGATCCTGACGCGATTGACACTGGCCGGTGCAGCTTACGTCACCTTAGTGTGTTTGCTGCCTGAGTTCTTGGTGTTGCGCTGGAATGTCCCGTTCTACTTCGGTGGAACCTCACTGCTGATTATCGTGGTGGTGACGATGGACTTCATGGCGCAGGTGCAGTCGTATGTGATGTCGCAACAATATGAGTCGCTGCTCCGCAAGGCGAATTTCAAGGGCGGCAATAACATGACGCTTCGCTGATCATCCAGGATCATGTCGAAAGACGACGTTATTCAAATGCAGGGTGAGGTCGTTGAAAACCTCCCCAATGCCACCTTCCGGGTAAAGCTGGAAAATGGCCATGTAGTACTCGGACATATTTCCGGCAAGATGCGGATGCATTACATCCGCATCCTTCCCGGAGATAAGGTGACGGTAGAGTTGACGCCCTACGATCTGTCGCGTGCGCGGATCGTCTTCCGGGCGAAGTGATTAGAGAGAGGGAATTGTCATGAAAGTTTTGGCATCTGTTAAGTGCATCTGCCGCAATTGCAAGTTTGTGAAGCGCAAAGGCGTGCTGCGCGTGATCTGCAGCTCGGATCCGCGCCACAAGCAACGTCAGGGCTAATCGGCCTTTAACGCTATTTAGTTGGGGAATTACGAATGGCTCGTATCGCAGGGGTTAACATCCCGAACCACCAGCACACTGTCATTGGCCTGACGGCTATTTACGGTGTCGGTCGCACGCGCGCTCGCCAGATTTGCGACGCAGCCGGTGTGGCTCACTCGAAGAAGGTCAAGGACCTCGACGACGCTGATCTTGAAAAGCTGCGTGATCAAGTTGGTCAACTGACGGTTGAGGGTGACCTTCGCCGTGAGACGACCATGAGCATCAAGCGCCTGATGGACCTGGGCTGCTATCGTGGTATGCGTCACCGCAAGGGCTTGCCGCTTCGCGGTCAGCGCACCCGTACCAATGCGCGTACCCGCAAGGGCCCGCGTAAGGCCGGCGTCTCGCTGAAGAAGTAACCAGAGGATAGGAACTCATGGCTAAGCAACAGAACAACGCCGCTTCGCAGCGCGTTCGCAAGAAGGTCAAGAAGAGCGTTGCCGAAGGCGTCGTGCACGTCCACGCTTCGTTCAACAACACCATCATCACGATCACCGATCGTCAGGGCAATGCGCTGGCATGGGCGACGTCGGGTGGCCAGGGCTTCAAGGGTTCGCGTAAGTCGACCCCGTTCGCTGCCCAGGTTGCTGCTGAGTCGGCTGGCCGCGTGGCACTGGAATACGGCGTGAAGAACCTCGAAGTTCGCATCAAGGGCCCGGGCCCGGGTCGCGAATCCGCGGTTCGTGCGCTGAATGCGCTGGGTATCAAGATCACGGCCATCTCGGACGTGACGCCGGTCCCGCACAACGGCTGCCGCCCGCCGAAGCGTCGTCGTATCTAAGACGCTTTAGAAAATCCTGCTATAATCGCGGGTTCGCGCACGGTCTCGGCCGTGCGCGTAGTAATTTCTAAGACCACCGTCCGGTACATTGGTACCGGACTTGCGTAGTGGACAAAGTTCGCTGCGTCAAATTTTGAGATAAAGGAACAACCGTGGCACGTTATATCGGCCCGAAGGCCAAACTCTCCCGTCGTGAAGGTACTGACCTCTTCCTGAAGAGCGCACGTCGCTCGCTCGCCGACAAGTGCAAGCTGGATAGCAAGCCGGGTCAGCACGGCCGCACGTCGGGTGCTCGTACGTCGGACTACGGCAACCAACTGCGCGAAAAGCAGAAGGTTAAGCGTATTTACGGCGTGCTTGAGCGTCAGTTCCGTCGTTATTTCGCGGAAGCCGACCGCGTCAAGGGCAACACGGGTGAAAACCTGCTGCAATTGCTCGAGTCGCGCCTGGACAACGTCGTGTACCGCATGGGCTTTGGTTCGACGCGCGCTGAAGCGCGCCAACTCGTTGGCCACAAGGCCATCGTGGTGAACGGTGTCGTTTCGAACATCCCGTCGATCAAGGTTAAGGCCGGCGACGTGATCAGCATTCGCGAAAAGGCCAAGAAGCAAGTGCGTATTCAGGAAGCGCTGACGCTGGCTGAGCAAGTCGGTTTCCCGATCTGGGTTTCGGTTGACGCCAAGAAGATGGAAGGCACTTTCAAGGCACTGCCGGAACGTAGCGATATCGCAGGCGACATCAACGAAAGCCTGATCGTCGAATTGTATTCGCGTTAATCCGTATGATGCTTGACGCGCCTCACGGCGCGTTTTGCGTTCCGTGCAGGTTGTCATCCATCAGCCTTATCGGTGTAACGAGCCGAGGGTATTGAAAAGGAAACCTATGCAAACCAGTTTGTTGAAGCCCAAGATTATTGCGGTTGAGCCGGTCGGTGAGCATCACGCCAAAGTCGTGATGGAGCCGTTCGAACGTGGCTACGGCCACACCTTGGGCAACGCGCTTCGCCGCGTGCTGTTGTCGTCGATGGTGGGCTACGCGCCGACCGAAGTGACGATCGCCGGCGTTGTGCATGAATATTCCACCATCGATGGTGTCCAGGAAGATGTCGTCAACTTCCTGTTGAACCTCAAGGGTGTCGTGTTCAAGCTGCATAACCGTGACGAAGTCACCGTTACGCTGCGCAAGGATGGTGAAGGTGTGGTGCGCGCTTCGGATATCGAAGTGCCGCATGATGTGGAACTGATCAACCCCGATCACGTGATCGCGCATCTGGCGAAGGGCGGCAAGCTCGACGTTCAGATCAAGATCGAAAAGGGTCGTGGTTATGTCCCGGGTAACGTGCGCCGTTATGGCGACGAGTCGGCCAAGGTTATCGGCCGTATCGTCCTCGACGCGTCGTTCTCGCCGGTCAAGCGTGTGAGCTACGCGGTCGAATCGGCCCGTGTGGAACAACGTACGGACCTGGACAAGCTCGTGATGAACATCGAAACCAACGGTGTGGTGTCGCCGGAAGAAGCGATCCGTCAATCGGCTCGCATCCTCGTCGACCAACTGTCGGTGTTCGCTGCGCTGGAAGGCACGGAAGCCGCCAGCGAAGCGCCGTCGCGTGCGCCGCAGATCGATCCGATCCTGCTGCGTCCGGTGGACGATCTCGAGTTGACGGTGCGTTCGGCCAACTGCTTGAAGGCCGAAAACATCTACTACATCGGCGACCTGATCCAGCGTACCGAGAACGAATTGCTCAAGACCCCGAACCTGGGTCGCAAGTCGCTCAACGAGATCAAGGAAGTGCTTGCCTCGCGTGGTCTCACGCTCGGCATGAAGCTCGAAAACTGGCCGCCGGCTGGTCTCGAGAAGTAATGTAACGACATGGCCGCCTTCGGGCGGCCGTGTTGCTACGTAAGTGCGGCACGTCGGCATGTCCGATACGGCCGATTGCGAAGGTACCGGCCCGCGGTGGTTGCCACCGATAGAAGAGCTTGGTCGAAAACTCTGTTTAAAGGAAAGTGAAAATGCGTCACCGTCATGGTTTGCGTAAACTGAATCGTACCAGCAGCCACCGTCTGGCTATGCTGCGTAACATGTCGAATTCGCTGCTCCAGCACGAAGCCATCAAGACCACGCTGCCGAAGGCCAAGGAACTGCGTAAGGTCGTCGAGCCCCTCATCACGCTGGGCAAGAAGGACTCCGTCGCTAACCGTCGTCTGGCGTTCAACCGCCTGCGCGATCGTGAAATGGTCACGAAGCTGTTCAACGAACTCGGCCCGCGTTTTGCCAACCGTCCGGGCGGCTACCTGCGTATCCTGAAGATGGGTTTCCGCGTGGGTGACAACGCTCCGATGGCTTTCGTCGAACTGCTGGATCGTCCGGAAGTCGACACGGAAGCGCCGGAAGTCGCTGAGTAAGCGATTCGCGCAACGGTCTTTTTGGGCCGTCAGCCGTAAAAAAAGCCAGGTCATCGACCTGGCTTTTTTGTTTTTGGGCATCGTCCGAGCAGGCATCGGCACAGTCCGGAAATCGTTGTCGCCGCACACATCATTGCCTGTGTCGGTGTACAGTGGACACCTCTCACGCCTGAACGGTCGACAGCACACCATGGACGCCCTTCTCGTCGTCATGACGACATTTCCCGACGAAGCCAGCGCAGAAGCGGCTATCGACGGCATGCTTGCCGGACGTCTGGCGGCATGTGTGCAGCAAATGGCGCCTGTGCGGTCGAGTTATCGCTGGCAGGGCAAGCGTGAAACGAGCGTCGAAATACCGCTCATCATCAAGACGACTGCCGCGCGTTATGGTGCGCTGGAGCAGTACATCAAAGAACACCATCCATACGACGTCCCGGAGATTGTGGCGTGGCCCGCGACGGCGGCACTACCCGCTTACGCCCGATGGGTCGAGGATGAAACGCGGGGGCAGTTGCATGTTTGACGAGAAGACGTTGGCCGGGCCGGGATTAGCGGTTTCTAGCAGCACCCGGGGAGCGACGATGCCGTATCGCGTCCAGCGGCTCTGGGTGCTTGCACTGACCATGCTGGTGGTCGTGCTGATGTTGGGCGTGGGCCGTGCCTATGCAGCGGACGACTTCCTCGATCCTGACGTCGCCTTCAAGGTGTCGAAATCGGAACAGCCCGGGGTCGTGGTGCTGCGTTTCGACGTCGCGAAGGGGTACTACCTCTATCGTGAACGGTTCGCCTTTGCTGCGGATAACCCCGCCGTCAAACTCGATGCGCCGGTGTTCCCGAAAGGTGAGGTCAAGCACGACGACACCTTCGGCAAGGACATGGAGGTATATCACGAGCCGATCGATGTCCGGATTCCGGTCGATCAGGCGAGCGGGCCGTTTACGCTGAACGTCACGATGCAGGGGTGCGCAGACAAAGGCCTGTGCTATCCGCCAATGGACAAACCGCTGAAGATTTCCGCCGCGGCGATTGGCAATGGGAGCGGTGGAACTTCCAGCGCCGGTTCCTCTGTCGGCCCGGCGACGCAAGCATTGCTGGGTGGCGGTGCACAGGGGGCTGGAAACGCTTCGATCGTCTCCCCCGCAGGGGTCGCGCCCACTGGTAGCTCGGCAGGGGGATGGTTGTCCGCACGAGACGACTACAACGAGGCGGAGCGGATTCTCTCGGGTGGCAGCTTTGCGTTGGCGTTGGGGGTTTTCTTCGTGCTAGGCCTTGCGCTCGCCTTCACCCCGTGCGTTTTGCCGATGGTGCCGATTCTCCTGTCGATCGTCGCGGGACAGGAAGCCAGTCGTGGGAAGGCTGTGCGTCTGGCCATCGCGTACGTCCTCGGCATGGCCATCGTGAACACCCTTATTGGCGTGGCGGCCGGACTGCTAGGGCAGGGCTTGATTGCCTTCTTGCAGGCCCCCTGGGTGCTTGCCCTGTTCGCGTTGCTGATGGTGATCCTGTCCCTTTCGATGTTTGGGATGTACGAGATCCAGCTGCCTGCCGCGCTGCGTGACCGGATCGACAATGCCGCGCGCAAACAGCAGTCGGGACAGTGGGTCGGTGCGGCAATGATGGGTGTACTGTCCGGGCTGATCGTCAGTCCTTGCGTGACGGCCCCTCTGGCAGCAGCGTTGGCGTTCATCGCCAAAACCGGTGATGCCGTCTTCGGTGGTGCGACGCTCTTTGCGCTGTCGCTGGGGATGGGACTGCCGCTGGTGATCCTTGCAGGTGGCGGGGGCACGTTGTTGCCGCGCGCGGGCGCATGGATGGATGGCGTGAAGCGTTTCTTTGGTTTCCTACTGCTCGGGGTTGCACTGTGGATCGTTCGTCCCCTGCTGTCGACGCCGGTGCTGCTTCTCTGCGCAGGTGTTCTCCTGTTGGTCTCGGCCACGTTCATGCGTGTGTTCGACAATTTGCCCGATGGAGTGAGCGGTGCGCGACGTCTTTTGAAAGGCCTCGGCGTTGCCGTGGCCCTGTTGGGGGCCGTAGCGCTCGTCGGTGCAGCCGCCGGAGCGCGCGATCCGTTAGCGCCGCTGGCTGGCTTGTCGACCGTGGCGTCGGGCAACGCCAACGCCGGCGCACCTGCTGTCGAGGGTGTGCAATTCCGACGCGTTCGTAGTGTGGCGGAACTGGATCAGGTGGTGGCGAGCGCCGGGCGGCCGGTGATGTTCGATTTCTATGCGGACTGGTGCATTAGCTGCAAGGAGATGGAGCGTTTCGTTTTCACGGATCCGCGCGTGAAAGCCCGCCTCGATCAGGTCGTGCTCGTACAGGCTGACGTTACGGCCAACAACGCAGACGATCAGGCGCTACTCAAACGCTTCGGCTTGTTCGGCCCGCCGGGCATCATCTTTTTTGACGGCAGTGGCAAGGAAGTCACCGGAACGCGCGTGATCGGCGCGCAGTCAGCTGATCTGTTCCTGCGAAGCCTCGAGAAAGCATTCGGGCCGGCTGCCTGAGGCGCCGACCCGAATCGATCTGAACCCTATGCCTGCGCGCGAAGCAAGCGTGCGGCGTCGAGTGCGAAGTAGGTCAGAATGCCGTCGGCACCGGCTCGCTTGAAGGCCAGCAGCGATTCCATCATCACCTTGTCGTGATCGAGCCAGCCGTTCTGTGCGGCAGCCTTGAGCATCGCGTATTCGCCACTGACCTGATAGGCGTATGTGGGAAAACGGAACTCGTCCTTCACGCGACGCACGATGTCGAGGTACGGCATGCCGGGCTTGACCATCACCATGTCGGCACCTTCCTCGATGTCGAGCGCCACTTCACGGATTGCTTCGTCCGAGTTGGCCGGGTCCATCTGGTAGGTCATCTTGTTGCTCTTGCCGAGGTTCGCAGCCGAGCCGACAGCGTCCCGGAACGGACCGTAAAACGCCGATGCGTACTTCGCCGCGTACGCCATGATCCGCGTATGAATATAGCCGCCGGCTTCCAGGGCTTCACGCACGGCGCCAATGCGGCCGTCCATCATGTCCGAGGGGGCAACGATATCCACGCCCGCTTCCGCTTGCGTGAGCGCTTGCTTCACGAGCAGGTCCGTCGTCACGTCGTTGATGACGTAGCCGTTCTCATCGAGTACGCCGTCCTGTCCGTGACTCGTGTACGGATCGAGTGCGACGTCTGTCAGAACGCCGAGGTCGGGGAAGTTGCGCTTGAGCTCGCGCACCGCGCGGGGAATCAGGCCGTCGGGGTTGGTCGCCTCGATGCCGTCCGGCGTTTTGAGCGAGGCTTCGATGTTCGGGAACAGTGCAATGACTGGGACGCCAAGCGTGACGCAGGTGTCGGCCACACGCATCAATTCGTCGACGGAAACACGTTCGACGCCGGGCATCGAATCGACAGCCTCGCGGCGTTTCTCACCTTCGAGCACGAACACCGGGTAGATGAGGTCGTCGCAAGTCAGGCGGTTTTCGCGCATCAGACGGCGCGAGAAGTCATCGCGTCGCATGCGGCGCGGACGAAGCAGGGGGTAGGAACTCATGCGATCGGTCCTTTGGACGAAGAATGGCGCGTCGGAAATTCCCGTGAATCGGACGTTTTGACGTGTCCCGAAAACGGTGCTGTCGTTGCGACTGGCTCAACGATTCCGTAAGAGGGAAGGCGCGCAAAAAAGGGCGCTTGCCGGGAAACTTTCGAACGCATGGTATATCATACCAACCGGATGTTCGCACTGCGTGTGACGTCCCCCGCTTCTCCTCCCTGAGCGGGCGCCTGTCGTTCTACGATAAGGCTTATTTAAACCCGCCGTGCCTACACGGCGGTTTTTTTATGTGCGCTCGAATCGTGTCGTAACGCCACGGCAACCTCCCGGATCGTCTCGCTTTCCGGTGAGTTCACGCAGGCATCATCCGTTCGGCCGATACGGCGGCTCGCCGCGTCGACCCCATCGATTTCCCCGAGAGGGCCGCGTGACCCACAGATCTTCGCCGCGACGATTTGTCGCGCACGGCCGGGGAGCCGAACGTCTACCTTTGGAAGCCAGACCCGCGTGCGGTCTACGGGCCGGCGTTTACTTTTTGGCCTTCTCGCGCGCCGGAATGGCGAGCCAGTCTTCGAGCGTGCGCTGCGCGGCGTCGACGCCGGTGCGCTTGAGCGACGAGAACAGTTGCGCCGTGAATTGCGGCGCAATCGTCGGGTCGTCGGACGGCAGCCCATCGGTACGCGGCAGCGCTGACAGGCGTTTCTGCGTCTCCCGCAACACGTTCGTGGCTTCCTGACGCGTCAGCTTGTCGGCTTTCGTCAGCAGGGCGTGGATCGGACGTCCGGTGGGCATGAACCAGTCGATCAGTTCGCAATCGAGGTCCGTGAATGGGCGGCGCGAGTCCATCACCAGCACGAGGCCGCGCAATTGCGGACGCTGGACGAGGTAGTCGCCGAGAAGCTGTTGCCAGTGCACCTTCACACCGCCACCGACCTCGGCATAGCCGTATCCCGGCAAATCGACGAGGTAACCGTAAAGGTGTTCGAGGTGGGCGATCTCGAAATAGTTGATGTGCTGCGTGCGGCCCGGCGTCTTGCTCGAGAAGGCCAGCCGCTTCTGATTGCAGAGGATGTTGAGCGCGCTGGATTTGCCCGCGTTCGAGCGACCCGCGAAGGCGACCTCGGGCACGGCCGTAGGCGGCAGGTCGCGCAGATGATTGACGGTCGTAAAGAAGCGGGCTTGATGAAGTAGGGACATGACGGAAACCGGGGAGCGCCGCAGCCACTGGAATCGGGCCGCAACGCGGGCGCAGGCACGCAAGACGGTGGGGTTGAACACTCACCGGCGACAGGCCGGGAAGCCCCGTTCTGCGGCCTTCTACATGGAAATCCCCTAAAGCCGGGGAAAGTCTTTATTGTACAATATGAAAGTTAACCTTGGCCTTGCCAAGGCTTGCCCGAACGTCTCGCGCGCCGTGAGGTTGGAGGAGAAACGCGGCGTCGGACGGTGAGTTCGAACGACCGATTTCCCGACAAAACAGATATAAGGTGTGCGAATGAACCGAGGAGTGTGGAAGTCTCTCGCTGCAACACCGTTGGCGCTGGCATGCATTCTTCTGAGCGGTGTAGTACAAGCCGCCGAGCCTCAGACGCCCGCAAAACCCGACCTGGCCCGGGGACAGGCCATCGCCACACAGGTGTGTGCGGCCTGCCACGCGGCAGACGGCAATAGCCCCGGTGGCGCTTATCCGAAGCTGGCCGGTCAGCATGCCGAATATCTCTACAAGCAGCTCGTCGACTTCAAGGCGCAGCCCGGCAAGACCCCGGCACGCAACAACCCCATCATGGCCGGTATGGTCGCGGCATTGAACGAGCAGGACATGCGCAACGTGTCCGCTTACTTTGCCTCACAAACCGAGAAGCCGGGCGTCGCCCGCAATAAGGACACCGTGCCGCTCGGCGAGAAGATCTACCGTGGCGGCATCGCGGAGAAGGGCGTGCCGGCGTGCGCGTCATGCCACGGCCCGACCGGTGCCGGCATGCCGTCGCAATACCCGCGCCTGTCCGGGCAATGGGCGGAATACACCGAGGCACAACTCATCGCCTTCCGTAACGAGACGCGCGGCAACAACGCGCCGATGCATACGATCGGCGGACGTTTGTCCGATAAGGAAATCAAGGCCGTCTCCGATTACGTGGCCGGTCTGCGCTAAGCGTGATGATCGGGAGCCCTGCCCTGACATCATGTGAACGTCAGGGTATATTCGCTGACTTATAACGAAACCCGCTACGGTGCCGCAGAGCGACCGGGGGTAACTGGTTTAGCATACACAGGGTGGTGGGCGCGTGAAATACGCGTCCCCGCCCTTTTTTGTTGTCGGAAACAGAATGAGCATCAGTACCTCCGGAATGCAGATCAAGGGAGCGCAGCGCTGGGTGCGCGATGGCGTCGAGCTCGTCAGTTCGATGCGTTTCGCCATCAGTCTGCTGACCGTGCTCGCGATTGCCAGCATCGTCGGCACCGTGCTCAAGCAGGGCGACCCTTACCCCAATTACGTCAACCAGTTCGGCCCGTTCTGGGCCGACGTTTTCCGCTCGCTCGGCCTGTACACGGTGTACAGCTCGTGGTGGTTCCTGCTGATTCTCTTCTTCCTGATGGCGTCCACGACGCTGTGCATCGTGCGCAATGCGCCGAAGATGATCGCGGATATCCGCAGCTGGCGCGATCACGTGCGCGAAGGGAGTTTGCGCGCGTTTGGTCACAAGGCCGAGTACACCGGTCCCCTCTCGCGCACGGATCTGCTCAAGCGTGTCACGGGCTATCTCGGACATCGCGGTTACCGCTTCGTCGTACGCGAGCGCGAAGGGGCGACGTTGGTGGCCGCCAAGGCAGGCGCGATCAACAAGATCGGCTATATCTTCGCGCACAGCGCCATCGTGATCATCTGTCTGGGCGGTCTGGTCGACAGCGACCTGCTGATCCGCGTCCAGATGGCGCTATTCGGCAAGTCGCCGCTGCAAGGCAACGCCGTCATCGCACAAATTCCCGAGAACCATCGTCTGTCGGCGAACAACCCCGCGTTTCGCGGCTACGCATTCGTGCCGGAAGGCGGCAAGTCCACCACGGCAATTCTGAATTTTCAGGACGGCTCGGTCGTGCAGGATCTGCCGTTCTCCATCGAACTGAAGAAATTCCACGTCGACTATTACTCGACGGGCATGCCGAAGCTGTTCGCCAGCGACATCGTGGTGACGGACCCTGAAACCGGCAAGTCGATGGATGCGACGGTCAAGGTCAACGAACCGTTCATCTACAAGGGCGTCGCGATCTATCAGTCGAGTTTCGAGGACGGCGGCAGCAAGCTGAAGCTGACCGGCTACCCGATGCGCGGCGCGACCGATCGTCCGTTCGCGTTCTCCGGCGACATCGGCGGGTCGACCCAACTGCGTGGTGGTGCTGCTGGTAAGGACGCCTACACCGTCGAGTTCAGCGACTTCCGTGCCATCAACGTCGAGAACATCAGCAACGGCGGCGGTGAGCGCGACGTGCGCGGCGTTGCTCGCAAATCGTTGCGTGACGAACTGGGGGCGCAACTGGGTTCCGGTGCGCGAACCGACGTGGGCAAGGATCTGCGAAACGTCGGTCCGTCGGTGCAATACAAGGTGCGCGACCGCAGCGGTCAGGCCAAGGAATACCGCAACTACATGCTGCCGATTCTGGTGGAAGACGGCGAGCGTGTGTTCATGACGGGCGTGCGCGACACGCCGGACGGTCCGTTCCAGTACCTGCGCATTCCCGCGGATGCCGACGGCTCCGTCAAGCAGTGGATGTTGTTGCGCGCGGCGCTTCAGGACGACGGCGCGCGGACCGAAGCGGCTCGCCGGTTTGCGATGCAATCGCTGCCGTCGCAGACGTCCGCCGAGTTGCGCGGGCAATTGCAGGAAAGCGCCAAGCGCGAACTGGACCTTTTCGCTGGTGCGATGCCCGCGAGCAAGAACGGCCATGCGACGGGTGGTTTGCAGGCAATTGCCGAGTTCGTGAACGAGAAGGTGCCGCAGGAACAGCAGTCGAGTGCGGCCGACATGTTCCGTCGCATTCTGGACGGCACGATCTGGCAACTGTGGCAGGTCGCGCGTGAGCAAGCGGGGCAGCCGGCGGCGGTGCCGTCGCCAGAGACCGAGCGCTTCGTGCACACGGCCACTAACGCGTTGTCCGACAATTTCCTGTATGACGCCCCGGTGTTCCTGCAACTCGATTCGTTCGAGCAGATCCAGGCGAGCGTCTTCCAGCTCACGCGCTCGCCGGGCAAGAAGATCGTGTATCTTGGCAGCTTGCTGCTGGTACTGGGCATCTTCTCGATGTTCTACGTGCGCGAGCGGCGTCTGTGGCTGTGGGTCAAGGACACGCCGGAAGGTGGCAGTTCGGTATTGATGGCAGTGTCGACGACGCGTCGCACCCTGGATTTCGAAAAGGAATTCGCCCGCACGAAGGCGGAGATGAACGAGATCGTCACAAAACGATGAAGGTGAGACAGATGGAGTTATCCCAAGGCTATTCAGAGGTCTCGTGGCTGCGCCGTCGCAGCATCGGCGACTGGTTGTTTGCGCTGGCGCTGGCGCTGGGCGCGGGCTTCGCACTCAATCGCTACGGCCACTTCATGGACTATTACGAGCACACGATTCTGGTGCTCTCCGTCCCGACGTTTGCCCTGCTCGGCTGGCACTGGCGCTCGGTGCGATGGTTGATGGCAGGGATCGCGATTCTCGCGCTCGCGGGCATCGGGATGTATCACCACGATCTGGCGCGGGCCGATCAGGCGTTCTTCCTCAAGTACTTTCTGTCGAGCCAGTCCGCCATTTTGTGGATGAGCGCGCTATTCTTCCTGTCGACGCTCTTCTACTGGGGCGGTCTCCTCGCCCGCTCGCCGTTCGGGGCGAGCGTCGGTTCGTCGCTGTGCTGGGCGGCTGTGCTGCTCGGCTTCACCGGCATGATGGTGCGCTGGTACGAGTCCTATCTGGTGGGCGCAGATGTCGGCCATATTCCAATCTCGAATCTGTACGAAGTCTTCGTCCTGTTCTGCCTGATTACATCGCTGTTCTATCTGTACTACGAACAGCGCTATGAGACGCGCTCGCTCGGCCCGTTCGTGCTGCTCGTGATCAGTGCTGCCGTCGGTTTCAACCTCTGGTACAGCGTGGCGCGTAGCGCCTACGAAATCCAGCCGCTGGTGCCCGCGTTGCAAAGCTGGTGGATGAAGATTCACGTGCCTGCGAACTTCATCGGCTACGGCACGTTCGCCCTCGCAGCGATGGTGGCGGTGGCCTATTTGCTCAAGTCTGGGGAGAACAAGCGTCTGGCTGCCAATGGCAAGCCGCTCGACAGCGGATTCTTCTCGTCGCGTCTGCCGTCGCTCGAATTGCTCGACGACGTGATGTACAAGGCGATTGCCGTCGGTTTCGCGTTCTTCACGATCGCCACGATTCTCGGGGCGCTGTGGGCGGCGGATGCCTGGGGTGGCTACTGGAGCTGGGACCCGAAGGAGACCTGGGCGCTCATCGTCTGGCTGAACTACGCGGCCTGGTTGCACATGCGCCTGATGAAGGGCCTGCGCGGTGTGGTGGCGGCATGGTGGTCGCTCACCGGTTTGCTGATCACGACGTTCGCATTCCTCGGCGTGAACATGTTCCTCTCCGGACTGCATAGTTACGGACAGCTCTGACGCCGCGATGCCCCTGTCACCGAGGGGCGACCGCAAGGCCATCGCGTTTGAAAAGCCGCCTCACTCATGTGTAGGCGGCTTTTTTCATCCTGATATGTGATTTTTCACAACGCAACTTGGGGAACGGCATTCTTTGGATGCCAGTCCCATCTCCTATAGGTGACAATTGGGCGGCGCGCAGCCCGCAACTTGGCGGCACGTCAGTCGGTGAGACAACTCGGATACGTTCGGGAGGCAGGCATCATGAGTACAAGCAAAGCGAGTCTGCGCGGGGCAGACATCCCGGCGAGCAGCATTACGCCGCAGGAAGTGGCGACAGGTCGGCGGCGCTTCTTGCAGGCGTCCGGTATTGGCTTGACGGGGATGGGCGGTGCGGCACTCGGTCTGCTTCCGTCCGGTGTGGCCTTCGCGGCTGACAGTCCCGGCGCCGGGCTGGCCAAGCTGGCGGCGACGCGCAACGCGAACTATGTCGTGACCGACAAGCCGACCGATATCAAGGACGTCACCACCTACAACAACTTCTACGAATTCGGCACCGACAAGTCCGATCCGGCACGTCGCGCTGGCACGCTGAAGCCACGTCCCTGGCAGGTGGCCATCGAGGGCGAGGTCAAGCAACCGAAGATCTACGATCTCGACGCGTTGTTGAAGCTTGCACCGCTCGAAGAGCGCGTTTATCGGATGCGCTGCGTCGAGGGCTGGTCGATGGTGATTCCGTGGATCGGCTACTCGCTCTCGGCGCTCATCAAGCAAGTGCAGCCGACGGGCAACGCCCGGTATGTGGAGTTCGTGACGCTGGCCGATCCGAAGCAGATGCCGGGACTGTCCTATCCGGTGCTGAGCTGGCCGTACGTCGAAGGGCTGCGTATGGACGAAGCCATGCACCCGCTCTCACTGCTGACGTTCGGCCTGTACGGTGAAGTGCTGCCGAATCAGAACGGCGCGCCGGTGCGCATGGTGGTGCCGTGGAAGTACGGATTCAAGAGTGCCAAGTCCATCGTGAAGATCCGTTTCGTCGAAAAGATGCCGCAGACGAGCTGGAATCGCGCGGCGTCGAACGAATACGGCTTTTATTCGAACGTGAATCCCGAGGTCGATCACCCGCGCTGGAGTCAGGCGACGGAGCGCCGCATCGGCGAGGGCGGCATTTTCACGCCCAAGCGCAAGACGCTGATGTTCAACGGGTATGCGGATCAGGTCGCCAGCCTGTATCAGGGCATGGATCTACGTAAATTCTTCTGAGTCGACGCGCCGTGCTGCCATCCCCTTCTCGATTGCCGCCTACGTCGACACCCGGCAACGCTGCTTCGATGCCCAACGCTCGCGACGGCAGTCGTTCAGCGCAGCGTCCGAATCGGTGGGTGCCGTGGGCCAAGGTCGTTGTCTTCCTGCTCGCGCTTGCGCCACTGTTGCGGCTCGTGGTCTATGGACTGACAGACCAGCTAGGTGCGAATCCGGTGGAATTCATCACGCGTTCGACGGGGACGTGGACGCTCGTGATGCTCTGCATCACCCTCGCCGTTACGCCGGTGCGACGCATGACCGGTATGTCATGGCTGCTGCGATTTCGTCGCATGCTCGGGCTATTCGCGTGCTTTTACGCCGCCTTGCATTTCGCGACGTATTTCTGGCTCGACCAATGGTTCGACTGGGCCAGCATTTTGCGCGATGTGACGGGCAAACGGCCTTTCATCACGGTGGGATTCGTGGCGTTTGTCCTGATGACGTTGCTAGCGATAACGTCGCCGCACGCGGTGATGCGCCGTCTGGGCGGGCGACGCTGGCAGCGGCTGCATCGCGCGATTTATGCGATAGCCGTGCTCTCGATCCTGCACTACTGGTGGATGAAGGCGGGCAAGAACGATCTTGCCGAGCCGCTGATCTATGCGATCGTGGTAGCCGGCCTGCTGGGCGCCCGTGTGATCTGGGCGCTGCGCAGGCCGTTGCGGCGGCAGCCTTAGGCGGGGATGCGGTGTATCCGGCAGATCGTGAGGATCAGACCGGGAGAAGCCGCTCGCCCGCAAACAGCGATTCGACCGTCTCGCGTTCGCGTACGAGATGGGCTTCATTGCCGTCGACCATGACTTCGGCGGCGCGCGGACGCGTGTTGTAGTTCGAGCTCATCGTGAACCCATAGGCGCCAGCGGAACGAATGGCGAGCAGGTCGCCGGCGTCGATCGCCAATGCGCGGTCACGACCGAGCCAATCGCCACTCTCGCAGACCGGGCCGACGACGTCGAACGTCGCGGTATCGCCGGCGCGACGCACCACCGGGTCGATCCCGTGATACGCCTCGTACATGGCCGGGCGGGCCAGATCGTTCATCGCTGCATCGACGATGGCGAAGTTCTTCGTCTCGCCATGCTTGAGGAATTCCACGCGAGTGAGCAGCACACCGGCGTTGCCGACCAGCGAACGGCCAGGTTCGAACAGCACCTGACGGTGGCCGTGACCACGCTTGGCGATGTGGTCGAGCAGCGTCGTGGCGAACGCCGTGATGTCCGGCGGCGTCTCGTCGGTATAGGTGATGCCAAGACCGCCGCCTACATCAATGTGATGCAGCGAAATGCCAGCCGCTTCGAGCTTCTCGACGAGATCGAGCACCTTGTCGGTCGCGTCGAGGTACGGCGAGATTTCGGTGATTTGCGAGCCGATGTGGCAGTCGATGCCGACGACTTCGAGGTTGGGCATGGCGGCCGCCGCGCGGTAGGCGTCGAAGGCTTCTTCATACGCTACGCCGAACTTGTTGCCGCGCAGGCCCGTGGAGATGTACGGGTGCGTCTTCGCGTCGACGTTCGGATTCACGCGCAACGACACGCGCGCCCGCTTACCGACTTGCCCAGCCACCGCGTTCAGGCGATCCAGTTCCGGACGCGATTCCACGTTGAAGCAGAACACATCCTTTTCCAGGGCGAAACGCATTTCGTCTGCATGCTTGCCGACGCCGGAAAACACGGCGCGCTTCGGATCTCCGCCTGCGGCGATGACGCGTGCCAGCTCACCTGCCGAAACAATGTCGAAGCCCGCGCCCAACTTGGCGAACACGCCGAGGACCGCGAGGTTCGAATTGGCCTTGGCGGCGTAATGCACTGCGGCGTTACGACCCTCGCAGGCCTTGGCATAGGCCTGATAGGCGTTCGTCAGAGCCGCCTTCGAGTAGACATACAGCGGCGTGCCGAAGCGCTCGGCGAGGGCGGGCAGCGCTACGCCTTCGGCGTGAAGCACGTCGTCGCGGTAGGAGAAGATGGCGTCGGACATCGGAGGTGCTCGGTAATCAACGGGAAAAACAAGGGGACGCCAGACGGGCCGAAGGCGATGTGCCCCGAACGTCGAGGGCAAATTCGCCGGAATTCGGTCAACATCGGCTAATTTACGCTTATTCCGGTTTTGCTGCGGGGCGCGAGGCGGCCGGCGGCACATCGACGGACGGCCCGCGCTCAGGCGTGGGCACGAGTGGCGGCGGAGGCAGCGGGGCGCCCGGCGGCGGCGTCGGTTTCACCGGTTTGGCGGGGTAGTAGAGCGGACCGGCCTGGCCGCAGGCGGCCAACGCGCTTAACAGAGCAATCGACGCTACAATCGCGCAGGTTCGAATAGGTGCAGTCATGGGGGTATCGCCGCGTGGTGCGGCATGCTAACGATGACGCAAACCGTGGAGTTTAGCATGACGGAAAGTGAATTCCTGGCGCTCGCCGAGGCAGTGCTGACGCAGGTGGAGGCGGCGGTCGAGGCGGTGGTCGACGACAGCGATGTGGATATCGATTGCGAGCGTACGGGGAATGTCCTGACGCTCGAATTCGACGACGGCAGCAAGATCATCGTCAACGTTCAGACGCCGATGAGCGAGATCTGGATTGCCGCACGCTCTGGCGGTTTCCACTTCCGCCTGAAGGGCGACGAGTGGCGCGACACGCGCGACGATTCCGAGTTGTTCGAAGCGCTGTCGCGCTTTGCGTCGCAACAGGCCGGAGAGACGGTCACGCTTGAACCGGTCTGAACGTTTTTCGGAGCGTTCGCTGAGGGAGTTCTCTCTGAGGGAGTTCTCTGTTACTGAGGAATTGCAAGCGCCTCGGATCACGGGGGCGCTTTCGATCATTGCAACCCGAAGGGCTGCGGCGATCGAAAGTCCCGTTTTCCCTTAGTTCGTCAGGGCTTGCTGTTGAACATGTCCAGGATGCGCTGACGCTCCTGGCGGTCCACAGGGGCCGGTGCGGGTGCTGGCATTGCACCCGGCTGCGCCGGCATCTGACCGGGCAGGGCACCCGTGGACGGCCCCGGGGCTGCCGAGCCGTCCGGTGCCGTCTCGGCACTCAGGCCGAGGGTGCTGACGGCACGTCCCGGCGGATAATCGTCGTAGTAGTAATCGCCATTCGCCTGAATGACGCCAGGCGGCATCGCGCGCGGGGCCTCAGGCACCCCACGCAGCGCTTTCGACATGTAGTCGATCCAGATCGGCAGAGCCAGACCGCCACCGGTTTCACGATCACCCAGATTGCGCGGTTGATCGAAACCGATCCAGGCAACACCCACCAACTGAGACTGATACCCGGCGAACCATGCATCGTGCGAATCGTTGGTCGTGCCCGTCTTGCCCGCGAGATCGCTGCGCTTGAGCACATTGGTCTTTGCGGCGGTGCCGCGCGTCGCCACGTCGTGCAGCATCGAATTCATGATGAAGGCATTACGCGCAGGAATGGCACGAATCGATTCGTCGCCTGCCGCGACCGGTTTCTCTTCCATGATCACGTTGCCCTTCGAATCGGTGATGCGGGCCACGATGAACGGATTGACGCGGAAGCCGCCGTTGGCGAACACGGCAAAACCGCTCGCCATTTGCAGCGGCGTCACCATGCCCGCGCCCAGCGCCATCGGCAGATATGCCGGATGCTTGTCCGCTTCGAAGCCGAATCGTCCGATGAACTTCTGGGCATAGGCTGGCGTAATGCTTTGCAGAATGCGGATCGACACGAGGTTACGGGACCGCATCAGTGCCACGCGCATCGGCTCCGGTCCGTCGAAGCCGCCGCCGTAGTTCTTGGGTTCCCACGGCTGTCCGCCCGTCTGTGCTGCCGAGAAGTACAGCGGACCGTCGTTGATGATGGTCGCCGGCGCAAAGCCTTTTTCCAGCGCGGCCGAGTAGATGAACGGCTTGAAGCTCGACCCCGGCTGACGCCATGCCTGCGTCACATGGTTGAACTTGTTGCGGTTGAAGTCGAACCCGCCGACTAACGAGCGGATGGCACCGTTCTGCGGGTCGAGCGACACGAATGCCGCTTCGATGTCCGGCATCTGCACGATGCGCCAATTGTCCTTCGCATCCTTCGTCACGCGAATGACCGAGCCCGGACGAATCCGCTGCTTCGGCTGCGCTTTGGCGCTCAACCCGGCGGCCGCGAATCGGAGCCCGTCGCCCGTCACGGTGACATCGTCGCCATTCAGAAGCACGGCTTTCACCTGCTGGGGCGAGGCGGCCAGTACCACGGCCGCGACCATGTCGCCACTGTCAGGATGCTCGACCAGCGTGTCGTCGATCAGTTGTTCGCGCTCGTCCTTGCCGTCCGGCAAGTCGATATTCGCTTCGGGGCCGCGATAGCCGTGGCGCAGCTCGTACGCCATGACGCCCGCGCGCAGCGCTTCGTACGCCGCTTCCTGATCCGCCGAATTGATGGTCGTGTAGACGTTAAAGCCGCGCGTGTAGATCTCGTCCTTGAACTGCGCGTAGAGCAGTTGACGCACCATTTCCGCCACATACCCGGCGTGCACGCTGAATTCGCTGCCCAGTCCGCGTACCACGAGCTCCTGCGCCATTGCCTGATCGTATTCGGCCTTGGATGCATAGCCGAGATCGTACATGCGCTTCAGGATGTATTCCTGACGCACACGCGCACGCTTGTAATTGACGATCGGGTTATAGGCGGACGGCGCTTTCGGCAGCCCGGCAAGCATGGCAGCCTCGGCGAGCGTGATGTCCTTCAGATCCTTGCCGAAATAGACGCGTGCTGCGCTGGCGAAGCCGTAAGCACGCTCCCCCAGGTAGATCTGATTCATGTACAGCTCAAGAATCTGATCCTTGGTCAGGCGCGATTCGATCTTGTAGGCGAGCAGCGCTTCGTAAATCTTGCGTGTGTACGTCTTCTCGCTGGAAAGGAAGAAGTTACGCGCCACCTGCATGGTGATCGTACTCGCGCCCTGTGACGAGCCGCCGCGCGTGAAGTTTGCGACGCCCGCGCGGAAAATGCCGATGAAGTCGACGCCGCCGTGCTGATAGAAGCGGTCATCCTCAATGGCGAGGACGGCTTTCTTCATGACGTCGGGAATATCGGCGAAACGCACGAGATTGCGACGCTCTTCGCCGAATTCGCCGATCTGGATTTCGTCGGCGGTATAGATGCGCAGCGGGATCTTCGGCCGGTAGTCGACGATCGTGTCGAGCGACGGCAACTGTGGCGTCATCACCACCAGGATGTACCCAGCGAGCAACGCGCCGCAGACGGCCATCGCAGCGATCAGGCCTACGAACCATAGTGCGATGCGCAGCCAGATGGAGCGGCGCGGTTTGGGCGGACGCTTGTCGCGGGGTGTCTCGGTTTGGGGTGTGCTTGCCATGGGAGAACCGGAAAAAACGATGGGCCGATTATAACGAACGCCCCGCGACCTCTTTCGACAGCCCCCCGAAATCAGCATTTGAGCCTATGGGGGCTAGGAATCGTCCGAGCCAAAAACGGCATGAATTCCGAAAGCGCCTTTCGCTCGCCTTTCCCTCGCCAGTATTCGGAATCGTCCGATTGGACCGCTGTGTCATGCCCGATAGCATCGATCGCATCGATACGACGAAGGGCAGGAGGAAGTCATGATCGCAGCGGTTTTGCGCGGGGTGCGTCACATGGGGAAGCGCTGGGCGGCGAGGGGCCCGGGCAACGGCGGTGGCGGTTGCGGAATTCACTTCGACGCCAATGGCATGCAATTCGTTCGCATCACGCGAACATCGGGGAGCGGCCGATTGCGTCTGGACGCGTATGGCGCTGCCGCGTTGGAAGACAACATGCTGCGTGGCGCACTGATCGTCAAGCCGGAGGCCGTGGCGCGTCGTCTGGAGGAGTTGCTGGAGCGCCTGGGCACGCGGGCGGAGGCGTTGCAGGACGACGCCATCGTGCTGGCGCTTCCGTCGCACGGACTGAAAACGCAGGTGATCGACTGTCCGGCGGACCTGCCACCGCGCGCGCTGCGGGCGTGGTGTCAGCGTCGCGCGGCGCTTTTGCTGCCCGGCGACGGTGACCCCGATTTGCGCAGCCGTGTCGGCGTGGCGTGGGCTGAACCGGGCAGTCATCGTCTCCGGCTGTATGCCTGCGAAGCGACCCCGGTGGACGACAGGATGGCCGTGCTTGAAATGTCGGGGCTACGCGCACAAGCCATCGATGCCGCGCATCAGGCGGGCCGACGCGCGTTTCTGTGGGCGCAGCGTGCAGCCCAGCGAACGTCGGCATCCAATGACCACGCTGCATTCGCGCTTACGGCCTCCGTTGACGTAGATCGAACGGGCGGGCCGGGCGCGCTATTGCAGATCGATGCCCAGACACTCGATCTGGCGGTGTTCGATGGTGGGGTTTGCGTCGGGGATGTTCGTGAGCGCTTTGACGGCGTTCGCGGACACCCGGAGGCGTTGGCAAGCGCGGTTCGCGATCTGACGCAAGCATTGCCGATCTCGCCACGGGTTATCGATGTCGCGACGCAAGGGGCTAGTCCGGCGGAACTGGTGGCGATCTGTGACGCTGTCGCAAGCGCATGCGGCATTGCTGTGCGTCCCTTCGACCCGCTCGCGACATTCGAGGGGGGCGATTCTGCAGGGCGGCGTCAGGATACGTACGTGTCGCGTGCGGCCCTCACTGTCGCCTGTGGGCTGGCGCTGCGAGCCATGTCGATGCAGGGGGTGGCATGCGAGTGACGAAGGCATTTCCGCCGCTCGACTTCCTTCCCACGCTGGCACAGTGGCGACGCCGCGATACGCGTCGGCAATGGCGAGTTTGGGCCTGCCTGGCGGCGTGCGGCGCCACTGCTTCGCTGGTGCCCATTGCGTGGGACCTTCACCAGCGCCGCGAAATGCTGGCGCAGCAAACGGCATTACGCGCGACGAACGAGAGGCTGGCCGGTGAGGTGGCGGCGTTCGACATGACGCGGCGACAGCTCGCGGAACTGCGGGCTCACCGCAGAACCGTCGTTGCGCTGGTTGAGCGTCGGTCTGCTACAGCCGATCGTCTGCTCGACATCATGCGGGCCTGCGCCGATGGCGTGCGGTTGTCGATGGTGAAGGCGGCTGACGCGCATCTGCGAATCGAGGGCTATGCGACGACGCAATCGCGGGTGCGCGAAACGCAGAAGCGACTGCGTGCGTTGTCCTGGGTGCGCAAGGTCACCGAGGTCGAATCGAGTGTGGTGCCGGAAAGCGTCCGTCGCCAATGGACGGACGCGCAGACGCAGGCCGGAGCACCTAACGTTCGTCGCTTCACGCTGCGCATTGCGCTAAAACCCATGCCAACATCAGCCGTCTTGGCCGGTGTTTCGGATCTCGAGGGCCAAACGACGGAGGAGGTGCCTGATGTACGGTGAAAATCACCCTCCAGACGATGTGCGTGACATGTTTCATGAAGTGAAGGCGCGTTGGCGGGCGCGCTGGGCGACATGGTTTCCCATTTCACCGACCGAATGGTCGCCGGGTGTACGGTGGGGTCTCGCGATCGCTGCGGCGCTGACGGGTTTCTGTCTTGCATGGTCGATTGGGTGGTTGATGAGTCTCCCGGCGCGTGCGGCCCTGAAACAGGGGCTCGATGCCGAGCGACAGATGTTGGCGCGTGCCAACGATGCTGCCGACCGTTTACCTACGCTTATGCGCCGACTTCAGAACGAAGGGGCGGAAACCAGAACATGGCAACGCATGCTGCCCGTCGTCGAGCCGGGGGCTGAGGCATTTGCGGGGGCGTCCGAAGGCGAGTCGTCGGCTTCGTCGACCCTGTCAAAGCATGCAAGTGACGCCCCCGAGGCTGACGACGAGGCCCTTACAGCATGGCGCGCCGATCTTGAGCGGCTCGTTTCCCGGAGCGGGCTGACGTTGGAGTTTTCGCGTCCGGGACCGGCGGCAGCATCCAGCGAACTGGAAACCGAGCGCGCCGAGTTGCGTCTTCGAGGCACGGTCGCGAATTTGCTCGGTTGGCTTGCTGAGGTGGACCGGCTGCCACGACATCTGGTGATCGAGCAGTTCTCGCTGGACGGCCCTAGCGTGCAAACTGGCACAACTGGCGGTGCAACGCATCCCGACAGCGCAGAAGCATCGTTGAGCGTCACCGTGTCTGCCTATCGTTGGCGCCGTTCGGTCGAGCCCGCCGAGTCGCTCGACATGACGACAACACATGCGCTCCCTGCGCTGCCTGAACCGCTACCGCGATGGGAGATGCCGGTGGATATCGTCGACGTGTTTCTCACGCCCATGACACGGCGGTCTGCCCAGGATGCCGTGACCATGGCCCAATCGATGCCTCAGGTGCCCGTCGAAAATGTTGAGCCTGTGGGGGCAATGCGTGCAGGTGCTCGTCGCGTCGTGTTGCGCCGGACCGCAACCGCCGGGCTGTCGGCCACCTGGAGCGATGACGGGGCATTGCCGGGTAAGGCGCTGTCGAATCCCGACCCTTCGACGGTGGACGTGGCCTTGCACGGTGCTGAAGCTGCAGATGCGCTGCGGGTGTTTGCGCAGTTGACCGGCCGGAGCGTGGCGATCGGAGAGCGGGTCACGGGGCGACTCGATATGGAGGTGACGGGAGTGTCTGCTGCGACGGCGTTCGACGTCATGATCCGAAGTGCGGGCCTGGGTGTGCAATCCGTGAACGGCGTCGACTGGATTGCGCCGCGAGCCGATCTGCTGGCCGACGAGCGAACGCAACTGGAAGCTGCGGCGAAACGTGAGGCGTTGCAGCCACTGGCTGCACGCCGGTTCCGGCTGAACTATCCGCGGGCCGAGGCGTTGAGGGAGATCATTCTCGGACAGAAGGACAGCAAAGGGCAGCGACTCTTGTCCGCGCGCGGCGGTCTCATTGCGGATCCACGGACAAATCAGCTGTTTGTCACCGACCTGCCCGAGAAGCTCGATGCGCTGGCGTCGTTCATCGAGCGCATCGATGTGCCCGTTCGACAGGTGCTGATCGAAGCCCGCATCGTCGAAGCCGATGACCGGTTCAGCGAGTCGCTCGGCGTCCGGCTGGCGGGACAACACGGTGGTGCGAATGCGGAACGTGGCGGCGACAAGCGTCCGACGTCGGATACGGGACCGTTGGGATCATTAGATGCGCCGGACGGCGGGCGCGTCGCAAACGGTGGCACCCGCGGAACGGGCGGCGACACGAGCGCTCCCGGCAGTGCGGTGGATGTCGGACTTTCGGCGGCGGCGCTGGCGGGCGTGGCGCCACCGAGTCTTGCGATCACGTTGTTCGGCCGGTCCGCAAGCCGTTTCCTGCAATTGGAACTCTCAGCACTGGAGACCAGCGGGCGAGGGCGAGTGGTCTCCCGCCCGCGCGTGGTCACGGCAGACAAGGTGCAGGCGCTCATCGAGCAAGGCACAGAGTTGCCTTATCAAACGCGCAATGGGCGACGCAATGTGGCATCCGTGCAGTTCCGAAAGGCGACCCTAAGACTTGAGGTCACGCCCTTGATTACGCCGGACGGGCAAGTGATATTGGATGTGGATGTGCGCAAGGACAGCGTGGGGCAGGCCGTGGCAGAAGGGTTCGCCGTCGATACCCGGCATGTCCGGACCCAGGTGCAAGTCGAAAGCGGCGGAACGGTCGCGATCGGCGGGATTTACCAGGAGGTCAAGCGGAACAGCCGCGCAAGCGTTCCCTGGCTGGGAGACGTGCCGGTACTGGGCGCCCTTTTTCGTAACCGCGCCAATGAGGACCGGCGTACGGAGTTGCTGGTATTTCTGACACCCAGCGTGGTGCCGGACGGCGTGGCGGACGGTGCTCCCGGCGCCTTGGGGCACGGCGCGCCGGAGCGGAAAGCCTCGGCGCAAGTCGTGACAGACGCGGACGAGATGCCTCATGTGTCTGGGGAGCCCGCTGTGCCCGGGGCGAGCGCCGATGCGGCGTCGCTGCCCTTCTCAGACGACCCGCGTGATGACCTTCCACCCGGCCATCCCCGGCTTCTCGGGGTGTTCACCGAGGCCACGCGTTCCGCACGCCCGACGCAGATACCGGTATCATCAGGGATTGGAACCCAAATATCAGCGATTTATGCTGGAAAACGTAATACTTGTCGGACTGATGGGGGCGGGCAAGACCACGGTTGGACGCGCAGTGGCACGACGTCTTGGACGGCAGTTCTATGACTCCGACCATGAGATCGAGGCGCGAACGGGCGTGCGCATTCCGGTCATCTTCGAGCACGAAGGCGAGGACGGCTTTCGTCAGCGCGAAACCCAGACCATCGACGAACTCACCCAACGCAGCGGAATCGTGCTCGCCACCGGCGGGGGCGCGGTGTTGCGCGCGGAAAACCGCGAGTACATCAAGTCGCGCGGCACGGTGGTGTACCTGCGCGCCAATCCGCACGACCTCTGGCTGCGCACGCGTCGCGACAAGAATCGGCCGTTGCTACAGACGGCAGATCCGCGTGCGCGACTCGAACAGTTGTATCAGGAGCGTGACGGACTCTACCGGGAATGCGCGACGTTCATCATCGAAACCGGACGGCCAAGCGTCAATGCGCTCGTCAACATGGTGCTGATGCAACTGGAAATGGCGGGCATCGTGCCGAGCAACGCAGCGCTATCGCCTGATGCGACGGATGCGCTGGACGCAGCAGATGCAGCGGGTGCGACAGACACCTCGGAGAGCGCTCATGGCGATGCCGAAGCGCAACAGTTACCTCCGGATGACGCTGGCGCGACGCATGCCGTGGACTCCGGTGACGCGATAACGACCGCGCCCGTGACGCCTGGCCGTGATACCTTTGCTCGCTGATAGTGGCCCGCACGGACCGATATCGCAGAACATGACAACAAGCCAACAAGCGGCATGATTACCCTGAAACTCGACCTTGGCGAGCGCGCCTACCCCATTCACATCGGCACCGACCTGCTGACGCAGGACGCGCTGTTTGCGCCGCACGTGCGCGGCACGCATGCCGTGATCGTGACCAATACGACCGTCGATCCGCTTTATGCGGATCGGGTGGCGGCGACGTTGCAACGTCTCGGTAAGCGCGTGGTGAAGGCGGTGCTGCCCGATGGCGAGGCCTACAAGAACTGGCAGACGCTCAACCTGATCTTCGATGAACTGCTCGGCGCGCAAGCGGACCGCAAAGCCACGCTGATCGCATTGGGTGGCGGTGTGGTTGGTGACATGACCGGGTTCGCTGCCGCGTGTTACATGCGCGGCGTGCCCTTCATTCAGGTGCCGACGACACTGCTTTCGCAGGTCGACTCCTCGGTTGGCGGCAAGACGGGCATCAATCACCCGCTCGGTAAGAACATGATCGGCGCCTTCTGGCAACCGAGCGCCGTGCTGGCCGATATCGGCACGCTGTCGACGTTGCCGGATCGTGAGCTGGCGGCCGGTATGGCCGAAGTAATCAAGCACGGTGCGATTGCGGACGAGAAGTACTTCGACTGGATCGAAGCCAATATCGATGCCCTGAACGGTCGCGACACGGCGGCGCTGGCGTATGCCGTGCAACGCTCGTGTGAAATCAAGGCGCAGGTCGTGGCTAGCGACGAACGCGAGCAGGGATTGCGCGCCACGCTCAACTTCGGTCACACGTTCGGTCACGCGATCGAATCAGGCCTGGGCTATGGCGAATGGTTGCACGGCGAGGCCGTGGGCTGCGGCATGGTGATGGGGGCGGACTTGTCGGCGCGTCTGGGCTTTATCGACGAGACGCTGGTGCAGCGAATCAAGGCGCTTGTCGCGGCGGCCAAGCTGCCTGTGACGGGGCCGGACCTGGGCGAGGACCGGTATATCGATCTGATGCGTGTCGACAAAAAGGCGGAAGGCGGCGATATCCGCTTTGTGCTGCTCAACCGGTTGGGGCAGGCATTCATGACGAGTGTGCCCGACGCCGAACTTCGCGCCACGCTGCGCGCTAACGTCTGAGTCAGGAGGGCTGGCGATGATCGATTACGAAGCGTCGCTTGCCCCCTACGCGGCGCGCTCCACCGCGTCACGTGGCCGACGCTTCGCGGAAAGCGCGCCCACGACACGCTCTGAGTTCCAGCGCGACCGCGATCGCATCATCCACTCGACGGCATTTCGGCGTCTCGAATACAAGACACAGGTCTTCGTGAATCACGAAGGCGATCTGTTCCGCACGCGGCTCACGCACAGTCTCGAAGTGGCGCAGATCGGTCGGTCGATCGCGCGAAATCTGCGCGTCAACGAAGATCTGGTCGAAGCGGTCGCGTTGGCGCACGATCTCGGCCATACACCGTTTGGCCACGCGGGGCAGGACGCGTTGAACGTCTGCATGCAGGACTACGGCGGGTTCGAGCACAACTTGCAGAGCCTCATCGTTGTCGATGAGCTCGAAGAGCACTACGGTGGCTTTAACGGGCTGAACCTTTGCTTCGAGACGCGCGAAGGCATTCTTAAGCACTGCTCGCGAGCGAACGCGCGAGGGCTTGGCGAATTGGGCGAGCGCTTTCTCAAGGGGCTTCAGCCTGGCATCGAAGCGCAGATCGCGAATCTGGCCGACGAGATCGCCTATAACAACCATGACATCGACGACGGTGTGCGATCCGGTCTGCTGACCCTTGAACAGCTCGATGAGGTACCGCTCTGGCACCGGTACTGCACGGAAGCCAGGCTCGCATGGCCGGACATCTCCGGTCGCCGTCTGGTGCATGAGACCACGCGGCGCATCATCAATGCGCTGATCGTCGACCTGATTGCGACGACACGTCAGCGCGTAGCCGACGCCTCGCCGTTCTCAATGGATGACGTGCGCGCTTCGGGACCGCTCGTCGCATTCAGTGCCGAGATGCGCGAACAGGCGGGAAGTCTCAAGCGGTTCCTGTTCGATAACCTCTACCGGCACTATCTCGTGATGCGAATGGCCGCCAAGGCACAGCGCATCGTGCAGGAGTTGTTCGAAGCCTTCATTTCCGAACCGCGCCTGTTGCCGCCGAACTACCGCCCGGAGAATCCGGAAGATCAGCCGCGCTGGATTGCTCACTATGTGGCCGGTATGACCGACCGTTACGCGATTAAGGAATACCGCAGACTGTTCAGCGTCGAACCGACGCTTTGAGTCACGGATGTCGGACGCTCGCACGTTTTCGGTTCTGAGATTGGCGATAAGGGTTGGGCGCAAAGCACAAAAAAACAGCCGGCATTTGCCGGCTGTTTTCATTTCAAAGCTGATTACGTCGAGTCGGACACCACCGGAAGACGGCGCGCTTTCGCGACCGCGCCGCCACCATGCATCCAACGGAATCAACTGCGACCGAGGATAAAGCCGAGTGCCAGTGCTGCTGCGGCCACCGTGCCGACGGTCTGCCACGGGCGCTCATGCACGTAGCCATCGGCCTCTTCCCAGACTTCATTGGCGCGACGGCGCAGATTCGCACGCGCATCGCCGAAGTCGTCGCGCGCCTGACGCAGCTTATCGCCGATCTCCGCACGAAGTGCTTCGACATCCGACGCCGACTTGGCGTTGGACAGTGCGTGGTCCAGATCGTCGAGCAGATCGCGGACTCGCGACGACACATCGCTACTCGCTAACCGCGCCGCACGTGCCGTACGACGACCGGCAAAGCGTGCGTCTTCCATGCTGCTGTTGAGTGCCGTTTCCGCTTTCGAGGCAATTCCCATTTTCAGACTCCCAAGAGGTGGTATTGAAATGCGACGTCCGGTAAGCCCAGGGGGGGGCGAACGTCGGTGGAACCCTGAGGCGAGCGGCCATTATGGCCCGCCCACTTGCGTGCGTACACCTGAAGAGACAGTTTCGAAAAAAGGAAAGTTGCGGCGCTTTGGCTGAAGATGCTGTCGGAATACGCTGACATGCGCTGAGATGGGGGTTATCTCGTCATGAAATGCGAAAACGCCGCACAAGGCGGCGTTTCCAGTACAGCTTGATGCGACTTGGTGTAACTTGCGTCGTGCTGCGACTTAGAAGCGGTAGCCGAGCGACAGGAACGTCACGACCGGATTCAGCTTGACCTTGGCTTCGCTGGTCGTCGTGATCGGGCCGCGCGTCGTCGTCAGCTTGGCCGTCGTGCTCACCGGGATATACGACACGGAGAAAGCCAGCGTCCAGTGCTTGTCGACGTTCCAGTTCAAACCTGCGTTGAACACCGGTGCCCACGAGTTGGTGAGCGATGCCGTGGTGTTGCCGCCCGCACCGCCGGTCAGGCTTGCGCTGGCGAGCTGCTGGAAGCCCGGCGTCAGTTCGATGTTCGAGTACCAGAAGTAGCTCGCGCCGATACCGAGGAACGGACGCCACGTGTCGCCCGCCTTACCGAAGTAGTACTTCAGCAAGATGGCCGGGCTCCACTGCTTGGCTGAGGCCAGCGATCCCCCGCCCGGCAGCGCCAGATTGCCCGTGCCATACAGGCGGAACTTCGGCGGCACGCCGAACACGCCTTCCACGGCGATGTTGTCGGTGAAGAAGTGGGTCAGCGTGAGGCCGAGCGTGTCGGCGTCATCGACATTGGCACCCGTGTTGCCCAGACGGCTGTTCACCGCATTCGCCAGTCCCGGGACGTTCGATCCGGTCACGTGCAGCGGATCACTCGAAACCTGGGGCGAGAGATGGAACCAGCCTGCGCTGACCATCGTATCCCCGGCTTGCTGTGCGAAGGCGGCCCCCGATGCCGTCAGCATAGCCGCGGCAGCAATCGTCAAATGCTTCAACTTCATCGATTTCGTCTCCTGCTCAAGATTCTTTATTGTCGAGAATTTCGTTAAATGAAATTCAGGGCCATTATGCCGACCGTGCAAATTCGCGGATAGCGCGACTCTGGAGGTGTCGCTCTAAAGGTGTTGTATCCACGCATCGACCTATGGAATGCCCTTAGAAGAAAGCGCTGGACGAAAGAAAAGCGTGCCCTTATACGTCATGCACGCTTTCGGAAATAACTGCGGAGTCCGATATTCTGGCCGCAACTGGCGGAACGCAATTAGCGTCCCGCCTGCTGGGTTTAGAACTTGTAGCCGACCGATACGAAGGTCACAATCGGGTTGAGCTTGATTTCTGCGTCGGACGACGAGAGCACCGTTCCGTCCTGCGCCTTGATTTTGATGTTCGCAGTGGTTTTGAGCGGCAGGTAGGAGACCGACGCGCTGGCAACCCAGTGCTTGTCGAATGCATAAGAAACACCGGCGTTGAAAACCGGTTGCCACGACGCCGAGGATTTGGCTTCGACCGTCGTCGGCCCGTTATGTCCGGAAGTAAAAGCCAGCACACTGCCGAAATTCTGATTCAGCGCCGCTTCAAAATTCGGATTGAGATTGACGTTCGTGAAGAACGTATAACTCACACCGACACCCAGAAAAGGGCGCCACGTCGAATTGGCTTGTCCAAAGTAGTACTGCAGCACGAGGGCCGGGCTCCATTGGCGCACGCTTTGCACGATCGGGTTGTTTTGTGCGGCGCCGAGGTCGATACTCGTGAGCGCGCCGGCCAGTCCCGGAGGTGCAATCACGCCTTGTCCGGTGAGTTTGAACTTGGCCGGCACGCCGGCCACGGTCTGCAGGGCGATGTTGTCGGTGAAGAAGTGCGTGATGACGAGCCCGAGCGTGTCGGCGTTGCTGACCTTCGCGCCGCTGCCGGGTGAAGTAAAGTTCGATGGCACCAGGGTGGGTGTGAGGCCCTCCTGAGTGACGCTGGTGGTCATCGGTTTGCTGGAGTCCTGCGGGGCGATGTGGAACCAACCGAGGTTGACGACGTTATCGCCTGCTTGTTGTGCACTGGCGCTGGTGGACGCCAGGGAAATGCCGAGTCCGAGCGCGCATAAGCACGCCGCGGACCGATAGGTCCGAGTTGTCATTTGTCTTTCCTCCCAAGATTATTTATTTATTTTTCGATGCATTATGCGCTTGGGATTTCGGTGCGCAATCGTCGGATCTAGAACTTTTGTACGAATCAACGGGGTTTAGCTAGATATCAGTATTTAAAGAGATTTTTGATGGTGAAACTCTCTCGCAAATCGTGATGTCCAGCTTTAAAGCATTACATTTGAATCAGCATGGCCCGATTACCGAGACTCTTCATTCCGCGTCAGCCGCAGCACGTGATTCTGCGGGGCAATAACCGGCAGGCCATCTTCGTCGACGACGAGGACCGGCGCGTGTTCCACGACCGTCTGCGCGACGCCGCACGTGCCAACGGCCTGGCTATTCACGCCTGGTGCATGATGCCGAACCATCTGCATCTGGTCGCGACGCCCTCCGACGAGCGCAGTCTGCCCGCCACTTTGCAGGCGGTCGGTCGCTACTACGTGCTCTATTTCAACCGACGCCATCAGCGCACAGGCACGTTGTGGGAGGGCCGATATCGCGCCACAGTGATCGAGGCAGAGCACTATTTGTTACTCGCCAGCCGCTATGTCGAGCTCAATCCCGTTCGTGCCGGTCTGGTCGACGCTCCGGGTAACTACCTGTGGTCGAGTTACAACCATCACGTCGGTTTGACGGTCGACAGCCTCGTGACGGACCACGCGCTCTATTGGGAATTGGGCAACACGCCGTTCGAGCGGCAGCGCGCTTACGCGGAGGGGTTCTCGATCCCGCTGCCGGCGCATGAAGTGGACGCATTGCGTACAGCCACGCAAAAGGGATGGCTACTCGGCGGTCCCGAATATCAGGCGAGAATGTCGCTTGCCGCGAATCGCCGGGTGAGCCCTCTCACGCGCGGGCGGCCCCGCAAACCGGTACCCAACGCCCTTTGATGCAAGAATCCGACAGGCCGGCTCCGGCTTGTCGCCCTCCCCGGTAAGCTCTCCAAGCGTTTGAAATTACGGATTTTTCTACTAAATCTTCCTCGCGCGAAATTAATCTGACCCCAATAAAATCAAGCCTTCTTTTGGTGCGGTTTTTAATTGGAATCTGACCCCATTAAATTCTTTTGTCATTGTGAATTTCATGGCGTATATTCCAACTTCGGCCGATTGGTGCGATGCGGAAAACCGTGCGCGCTGAGTCGGCGCCCTGTGGCGACGCCCGAGAATGACCTTCGACGCGCGCGAATCCGCAGTTCTGGCCCGCCCGGCCAACCCCACTTAACCCGGTCGACCGCGACGATCATGCGCGCGGCGGCCTCGCCAAGAGACGGTGTAACTCGTGGAAAAGAAACAGCAACCGATTGCGACGGCAGCAGCGCTGCCGGGTGAGGCGTACTTGGCGCCGGACGCACAGGGCATGTACGACCCGGCCAACGAACACGATGCCTGCGGCGTCGGCTTCGTGGCACACATCAAGGGTGTGAAGAGCCACGCCATCGTCGAACAGGGTCTGAAGATTCTCGAAAACCTGGATCACCGGGGCGCTGTGGGCGCTGACCCGCTGATGGGCGACGGCGCAGGCATCCTGCTCCAGATCCCCGACCAGTTCTATCGCGAAGAGATGGCCAAGCAAGGCGTGACGTTGCCGCCGGCTGGCGAATACGGCGTCGGCATGATCTTCCTGCCCAAGGAACACGCGTCGCGTCTGGCCTGCGAACAGGAACTCGAGCGCACCGTGAAGGCGGAAGGTCAGGTCGTGTTGGGCTGGCGCGATGTCGCGATCGATCGCGACATGCCGATGTCGCCCAACGTGAAGGCCACCGAGCCGATCATCCGTCAGATCTTCATCGGTCGCGGTCAGGACATCATGGTGACGGACGCGCTCGAGCGTAAGCTGTACGTCATCCGCAAGACCGCCAGCCACCGTATTCAGGCGCTCAAGCTCAAGCACGGCAAGGAATACTTCGTGCCATCGATGTCGGCGCGCACGATCGTCTACAAGGGCCTGCTGCTGTGCGATCAGGTGGGCCGCTACTACCGCGACCTGGCCGATCCGCGCACTGTCTCGGCACTCGCCCTCGTTCACCAGCGTTTCTCGACGAACACGTTCCCCGCATGGGAACTCGCGCACCCGTACCGCATGGTTGCGCACAACGGTGAAATCAACACGGTGAAGGGCAACGTCAACTGGATCAACGCTCGCACGGGTGCGATCTCGTCGGCCGTGCTCGGCAACGATCTGCAAAAGCTGTGGCCGCTGATCTACCCGGGCCAGTCGGACACCGCATCGTTCGACAACTGCCTTGAAATGCTCACGATGGCCGGCTACCCGCTCGCCCACGCCGTGATGATGATGATCCCGGAAGCCTGGGAACAGCACACGCTGATGGACGAGAATCGCCGCGCCTTCTACGAGTACCACGCCGCGATGATGGAGCCGTGGGACGGCCCCGCCGCCATCGCGTTCACCGATGGCCGTCAGATCGGCGCGACGCTCGACCGTAATGGTCTGCGTCCGGCGCGTTTCGTGATCACGGACGACGACGTCGTCATCCTGGCCTCGGAATCGGGCGTGCTGCCGATCCCCGAGTCGAAGATCGTCAAGAAGTGGCGTCTGCAGCCGGGCAAGATGTTCCTGATCGACATGGATCAGGGGCGCATCATCGACGACAAGGAACTCAAGGACAACCTCGCCAACGCGAAGCCCTATAAGAGCTGGATCGACGCCGTGCGTATCAAGCTCGACGAGATCGACTCCAAGGTCGAGGAAGCGGGTGTGCATCACGACACGGCCACGCCGTTGCTCGATCTGCAGCAGGCGTTCGGCTACACGCAGGAAGACGTGAAGTTGCTGATGACGCCGATGGCGATCAACGGCGAAGAAGCCACGGGCTCGATGGGCAACGACAGCCCGCTCGCGGTCATGAGCAACAAGAACAAGACGCTCTATCACTACTTCCGTCAGCTGTTCGCGCAGGTGACGAACCCGCCGATCGACCCGATCCGCGAAAACATGGTGATGTCGCTGGTGTCGTTCATCGGTCCGAAGCCGAACCTGCTCGACACGAACAACATCAACCCGCCGATGCGTCTCGAAGTGTCGCAGCCGGTGCTGGACTTCAAGGAAATCTCGAAGATCCGTCACATCGACAAGTACACCGGCGGCAAATTCCGCTCGTACGAGTTGAACATCTGCTACCCGGTTGCATGGGGCAAGGAAGGTATCGAAGCGCGTCTCGCCTCGCTGTGCGCGGAAGCCGTCGACGCCGTGAAGTCGGGCTACAACATCCTCATCGTCTCGGACCGTCTGACCAACCGCGAACAAGTTGCCATTCCGGCGCTGCTCGCCACGTCGGCCGTGCATCAGCATCTGGTCGCACAGGGTCTGCGTACGAGCACGGGTCTCGTGGTCGAAACGGGTTCGGCGCGTGAAGTGCACCACTTCGCATTGCTCGCGGGCTACGGCGCGGAAGCCGTTCACCCGTACCTCGCGATGGAGACGCTCGCACAAATCGCTCGCAAGCAAGGCGGCGACCTGACGCCCGAGAAGGCGATCAAGCACTTCGTGAAGGCCATCGGCAAGGGCCTGCACAAGGTCATGTCGAAGATGGGCATCTCGACGTACATGTCGTACACGGGTGCACAGATTTTCGAAGCGATCGGTCTGTCGCAGGAACTGATTCAGAAGTACTTCCAGGGCACGGCGTCGAACGTCGGCGGTATCGGTATCTTCGAAGTGGCCGAAGAAGCGGTGCGTCTGCATCGCGACGCGTTCGGTGACAACCCGGTGCTTGCGAACATGCTCGACGCTGGCGGCGAATACGCGTTCCGCATCCGTGGTGAAGACCACATGTGGTCGCCGGACGCCATCGCGAAGCTCCAGCATTCGACCCGCTCGAACTCGTACCAGACGTACAAGGAATACGCGAACCTGATCAACGACCAGAGCAAGCGCCACATGACGCTGCGCGGTCTGTTCGAATTCCGCGTCGATCCGCAGCGTGCGATCCCGCTCGATCAGGTGGAACCGGCGAAGGACATCGTCACGCGTTTCGCCACGGGCGCCATGTCGCTCGGTTCGATCTCGACCGAAGCGCACGCTACGCTGGCCGTTGCCATGAACCGTATCGGCGGTAAGTCGAACACGGGTGAAGGCGGCGAAGATCCGCGTCGTTATCGCAACGAACTCAAGGGCATTCCGATCAAGAAGGGCGAGTCGCTCGCCTCGATCGTGGGCCGCGACGTCATCGAGACCGATATCGAACTGCAAGACGGCGACTCGCTGCGCTCGAAGATCAAGCAGGTCGCGTCGGGCCGCTTCGGTGTGACGGCGGACTATCTGGTCTCCGCCGATCAGATTCAGATCAAGATGGCGCAAGGCGCGAAGCCGGGCGAAGGTGGTCAGTTGCCGGGTCACAAGGTGACCGAGTACATCGGCAAGCTGCGTTACTCGGTGCCGGGCGTGGGTCTGATCTCGCCGCCGCCGCACCACGACATCTACTCGATCGAAGATCTGGCGCAGCTCATTCACGATCTGAAGAACGTGAACGCGTCGTCGTCGATCTCGGTGAAGCTCGTGTCGGAAGTCGGCGTGGGCACGGTGGCTGCCGGTGTCGCGAAGGCCAAGGCCGATCACGTGGTGATCGCCGGTCACGACGGCGGTACGGGTGCATCGCCGCTGTCGTCGGTGAAGTACGCCGGCACGCCGTGGGAGCTGGGCCTGGCCGAGACGCAACAGACGCTGGTGCTCAACCGCCTGCGTGGTCGTATCCGCGTGCAGGCCGACGGTCAGATGAAGACCGGCCGCGACGTGGTGATCGGCGCGCTGCTCGGCGCAGACGAATTCGGCTTCGCGACGGCACCGCTCGTCGTCGAGGGCTGCATCATGATGCGCAAGTGCCATCTGAACACCTGCCCGGTCGGCGTCGCGACGCAAGATCCGGTGCTGCGCAAGAAATTCCAGGGCAAGCCGGAACACGTCGTCAATTACTTCTTCTTCGTGGCCGAGGAAGTGCGCGAAATCATGGCGCAACTGGGCATCGCGAAGTTCGACGACCTGATCGGCCGCGCCGATCTGCTCAACACCAAGTCGGGCGTGGAGCACTGGAAGGCGAAGGGCCTCGATTTCAGCCGCATCTTCCACCTGCCGGAAATGGAAGCCGACGTGCCGCGTCTGCATGTCGAGACGCAGGACCACGGTCTGGCCGGTGCCCTCGATCACGCGCTGATCGAGAAGGCGATGCCGGCGCTGGAGAAGGGCGAGCACGTCTCGTTCATCCAGCCGGTGCGTAACCGTAACCGTACGGTCGGCGCGATGCTCTCGGGCGAAGTGGCCAAGCGCTACGGTCATGAAGGCCTGCCGCAAGACACGATCCACGTGCAGCTCAAGGGCACGGCGGGTCAGAGCTTCGGTGCGTTCCTCGCACGCGGCATCACGCTGGATCTCGTGGGCGACGGTAACGATTACGTCGGTAAGGGCCTGTCGGGTGGCCGCATCATCGTGCGTCCGACCAACGACTTCCGCGGCAATGCCGAAGACAACATCATCGTGGGCAACACCGTGATGATCGGCGCCATCGAAGGCGAAGCGTTCTTCAACGGCGTGGCCGGCGAGCGTTTCTGCGTGCGTAACTCGGGCGCGACGGCGGTCGTGGAAGGCACGGGCGACCACGGTTGCGAATACATGACGGGCGGCACGGTGGTCGTGCTGGGCGAGACCGGCCGTAACTTCTCGGCAGGTATGTCGGGCGGTGTGGCCTACGTGTACGACGCTGACGGCACATTCGCCGCCAAGTGCAACACGGCGATGGTCGCGCTCGATCCGGTGCTGCCGCACGGCGAGCAGGAGCGTACGGTGAGCCAGGGTCTGTGGCATCGCGGCCAGACGGACGAGGCACAACTGCGCGAGCTCATCGAGCGTCACTTCCAGTACACGGGCTCCACGCGTGCAAAGGCGCTGCTCGAAGACTGGGACGGCGCACGCCGCAAGTTCGTGAAGGTGTTCCCGAGCGAATACAAACGCGCGTTGGGCGAAATGGCCAAGGCGGGCGACAAACAAGCACTGGCGGCCTGAATCCGCTGGCGCGGTCACGCTGCGCGGGGTGAGGGCCCCGCAGGCGTGCCGCGCGCGGGTGAGGCACGGTAACCACAAAACTTTCCGACTGAAGAAACATGGGCAAGGTCACAGGTTTTCTCGAATTCGAGCGCCAGAGCGAGTCTTACGAAGCACCGCTGGCACGCGTGAAGCACTACAAGGAGTTCGTGCTCGCGCTCTCTGACGATCAGGCAAAGGTGCAGGGCGCACGCTGCATGGACTGCGGCATTCCGTTCTGCAACAACGGTTGCCCGGTCAACAACATCATTCCCGACTTCAACGATCTGGTGTATCGCCAGGACTGGAAGTCGGCCATCGCGGTCTTGCACTCGACTAACAACTTCCCGGAATTCACGGGACGTATCTGCCCCGCGCCGTGTGAGGCGGCCTGCACGCTGAACATCAACAGCGACGCTGTGGGCATCAAGTCGATCGAGCACGCAATCATCGACAAGGCCTGGAGTGAAGGCTGGGTCGAGCCGCAACCGGCGAAGCACAAGACCGGCAAGACGGTCGCCGTCGTCGGCTCCGGTCCTGCTGGTATGGCGGTCGCGCAGCAACTCGCGCGCGTCGGTCACGACGTCACCGTGTTCGAGAAGAACGATCGCGTGGGCGGCCTGCTGCGTTACGGCATCCCCGACTTCAAGCTGGAGAAGTGGCTGATCGACCGCCGCATGCGCCAGATGGAAGCCGAAGGTGTGACGTTCCGCACCGGCGTCTACGTGGGCAAAGAGGCCCCCGAAGCGCACATCAACAACTTCTCGAAAGAGACGATCACGCCGGACCAGTTGCAGGCGCAGTTCGACGCCGTGGTCATCGCAGGTGGTGCGGAGCAGCCGCGCGATCTGCCGGTGCCGGGCCGCGAGCTCGAAGGCATCCATTTCGCGATGGAATTCCTGCCGCAGCAAAACAAGGTCAACGCGGGCGACAAGCTGGTGAACCAGATGCTGGCGACGGGCAAGAACGTGATCGTGATCGGCGGTGGCGACACCGGCTCGGATTGCGTGGGCACGTCGAACCGTCACGGCGCGAAGACGGTCAAGCAGTTCGAACTGCTGCCGCAACCGCCGGAGCAGGAAAACAAGCCGATGGTGTGGCCGTACTGGCCGACCAAGCTGCGCACGTCGTCGAGCCACGAAGAGGGCTGCGAGCGCGACTGGTCGGTGGCCACGAAGCGCTTCGAAGGCAAGAACGGCAAGGTCGAGAAGCTGATCGCCGTGCGTCTCGAATGGAAGGACGGCAAGATGCAGGAAGTGCCGGGCTCGGAGTTCGAACTGAAGGCCGACCTCGTGCTGCTCGCGATGGGCTTCGTCTCGCCGCTGCAAACGGTGCTCGACGCGTTCGGCGTGGACAAGGACGCGCGCGGCAACGTGCGTGCCTCGACCGAAGGCGAGCGCGCCTACACGACGAACCTGCCGAAGGTGTTCGCGGCCGGCGACGTGCGTCGCGGTCAGTCGCTGGTGGTGTGGGCGATTCGCGAAGGCCGTCAGTGCGCCCGTGCCGTGGACGAGTTCCTGATGGGCCATTCGGAACTGCCGCGCTAAGTCTGCCTAAGTTGGATAGCGCACCTTCGGGTGCGCGCAGGTTTGTGCCTGCCAAAACCACAAATACGGGGTGGTTGTGATTTGAGAGGAGGGGGCGCGGAGGTAGGCATCTGCGTCACTGTGAAGAAGCCGTCCGGATGGAAACGTCCGGGCGGTTTTTTCTTGCCTGTTCCTCCCGCATTACCCGCGGTGCGTCGCGATCCCGCCGGTCGCCGAAATTCTGTAGGTGGCTAAATATAAGACGTCATACAACAAGATGCCATTTGCTCACATGCACATGTGAGATAACCCTCCCAACATGTGCAAACTTCAACCCACATAAGGCTTATGGCGCTGCGATAGCGAATCCGGCGAAAGACTAGGGATTATCCGTAAACCGCGTAATCTTTCATTGTCATCGTACATCGTCTCACGTAGGATGCCTCTCCAAGCAAGCGCGATGCTTGCCATAAAAATATCCACGAAAGAGAGACAACCATCATGGCACTGAAGATCAAAGGCCTGCGCTGGTGGATGATCGGACTGCTGACGCTCGGCACCGTCATGAACTACCTTGCACGCAGCTCGCTTGCCGTTGCCGCCCCTACGGTGATGAAGGATCTCCACATCACGACCCAGCAGTACGGCTGGATCACGGGCGCTTTCCTTGTCTTGTATCCGATCGGTGCCCCTATCACCGGTTATCTGATGGACCGTATCGGTCTGCGTCTGGGCTTCCTGCTGTGCGGCGTGATGTGGTCGGTGGTGTGCATGCTGCACGGTCTGGCCGACGGCTGGGTCGGACTGTTTGTGCTGCGCGGACTGTTGGGGCTGGCCGAAGCGTCGTTCATTCCGGCGGGCATGCGTGCTGCGGCGTTCTGGTTTCCGTCGAAGGAGCGTGCGCTCGCGGCGGGCATCTTCAACATCGGCACGTCCATCGGCGCGATTCTCGCGCCGCCGCTGATCGCGTGGTCGATCCTGCGCTACAACTGGGAGACGGCATTCGTCATCGCCGGTGCGCTCGGTCTCGTGTGGGGCGTGCTGTGGTTCGTGTTCTATCGTCACCCGACCGATCACCCGGCGCTCTCGCAGGCCGAGTCCGATTACATCAACGAAGGCCGCGTGGTCGATGCCGCCGCCGATGCCCGCAAGCCGAACCTCGGCTCGATCCTGCGTCAACGCAACTTCTGGGGCATCGCGCTGCCGCGCTTCTTCGCCGATCCGGTGTGGGGCACGATCGTGTTCTGGATGCCGCTGTACCTCAATCAGGCGCGCGGGTTCGATCTGAAGACGATTGCCGCGACTGCCTGGCTGCCGTTCGTCGCGGCCGATATCGGGTGCCTGATGGGCGGGACGGTGTCGGTGTGGCTCAACAAGCACTTCAAGATCACCATTTTCAACGGCAAGCGTGTCGTGTTCACCATCGGCGCGCTCATCATGACGGCGATGTGCGGCGTGGGCTTCGTGAAAGATCCGATGATGGCGATCTTCCTGCTGTGCCTCGGCGGTTTTGCGCACCAGACGCTCTCCGTCACTGTGATCTCGATGTCGGCCGACCTCTTCCAGCGCAACGAAGTGGCGACGGTCACGGGGCTGGCGGGGCTGTCCGCCGGGATCGGCAACCTGCTGTTCACGCTGGTGATCGGCACGTTCGTGACGGCGGTCGGCTACGCGCCGTTCTTCGTGGCGCTGGGGCTGGGCGATCTGATCGGCGCGGTGATTTTGTGGACGGTGGTCAAGCCGCACATCACGGGCACGGCCACGCCGTCGCCGGTGCAGGCTCGCCGTGGCACCAGCGGTGTGGATGTGAACCGGACCGCGAATGCGTAGCCAGCGAGACGTTTGAAGGTTTAGCGTACGCCGCGCTGCACACTCCCCCTTGGGTGTGCGGCGCGGCGTCGGTTTTGTTGTACCGATGAATCAGGAGCAATAAGGATCACTATGAGCCAGACTTCCGGCAAACCCTTCCGCCGTCTTCTGCTGACCGGCGCTGCGGGCAACCTTGGCAAACAACTGCGCGGCAAGCTCGCGGAGTGGGCGGACATCGTGCGCGTGAGCGACATCGTGCCGATCACCGACGCCGCTGCGCACGAAGAGTCGATGCAGGTCGACCTCGCCGATCGTGCGGCCGTGCATGCGCTGCTCGAAGGCGTCGATGCGCTCGTGCACCTCGGCGGCGTGTCCGTCGAAGCGCCGTTCGACGACATCCTGCAAGCGAACATCCTTGGGCTGTACAACGTGTACAGCGCCGCGCAGAAGCAAGGCGTGAAGCGCATCGTCTACGCCAGCTCGAACCACGCCGTCGGTTTCCATCCCGTGACGGAAGTACTCGACATCGACGCGCCGCACCGCCCGGACGGCATGTACGGCATTTCGAAGTGCTTCGGCGAAGACCTCTCGCGCTACTACTTCGACCGCTTCGGCCTCGAGACCGTGTGTCTGCGCATCGGCTCGTCGTTCGAACAGCCGAAGAATCCGCGCATGATGGTGACGTATCTGAGCTACCGCGACTTCATCGAACTTGTGCGCTGCTCGCTGTTCACGAATCGCGTCGGCCACGCAATCATCTACGGCGTGTCGGACAACCCGACGCTGTGGGTCGACAACACCAAGGCGGCTTTCCTCGGCTTCCGTCCGCAGGACAGTTCGGCCGAGTTCGCCGGTCTGTTCCCCGCGAAGGCCCCCGATCCGCAAATGGACGACTGGACGCAACGCTTCCAGGGCGGCCCGTTCGTGCTGATGGGGCCGATGGAGCCGAAGGCATGAGTGTGGCCGGAGTCTCCATCGAGCGGTTGGCGCCGTCGCGCGAGACGCCGCATGCGGTTGGCGAAAGCCCGCTCTGGCGTGCCGACGAACAGGCGCTCTACTGGGTCGACATCCCGGCAAAGCAACTGCATCGTGTGACGCCCGCCGACGGCGAACACCGTCAGTGGACGTTCCCCGAGCAGGTCGCATGCTTCTCGTTCGACACGGCGGGCACGTTGCTCGCCGCGTGTGAGACGGGGGTGTTCGCCGTACGGCTGGGCGCACCGGGCGACGTGGCTGCGTCCGCGTTGACGCGTCTGGCCGCTCCCGAATTTCCTGCCTCGGGCATGCGTTTCAACGATGGGCGTTGCGACCGTCAGGGCCGCTTCTGGGCGGGCACGATGGTGGCGGATATGTCGCTCGCGCGCGACGCCGGATCGCTCTATCGCTTCGATGCAAAGGACGGGCTGTCCGCACCGCTCGTCGACGGACTCGTCACACAGAACGGTCTCGGCTTCTCACCGGACAGCCGCACGATGTACCTGAGCGATTCGCACCCGACGGTGCGTCGCGTGTGGGCGTTCGATTTCGATGCGCACAGCGGCACGATTCACAACCGCCGTCTCTTCGTCGACATGAACCAGTATCCGGGGCGTCCCGATGGCGCAGCCGTCGATGCCGACGGGTGTTACTGGACATGCGCCAACGACGGTGGCCGTTTGCTTCGTTTCACGCCAGAGGGTGTTCTGGACCGTGAGATCGTGTTGCCGGTGTCGAAGCCGTCGATGTGCGCGTTTGGCGGGCGCGACTTCGACACGTTGTTCGTCACGTCGATTCGCCCCGGCGCGAACGCGAACGAACACGACGGTCATGTCTTCGCCGTGCGATGCGGCGTGCAAGGATTACCGGAAGCACCTTATTCAGGCGTGCTGCCGGTGGCAAGGGTGTAGGCGGGGGTACGAAGGTGGCGACGTCGCGCGGGTAGTGCATAAGCGGCGCGCACTGAAGCGGTTCCGGGTTGGCTGGCTTACACAATGGCCATCCGGTGAGGCGGCGGGACGTCGGGTCGATCGTGGTGTTCGATCCGGCGTCCCGTTTTGCCATGCTGACGGTCAATACGCCATCAATGCACGAAGTCGGTCGAGACGAGCGACTTGCCGCGCGTCTCGGGTAGCAGCAACGCGCACACCACCACGAGCAGATAGCCGCCGCCCGCGACCATCCCGATGGCCTTCACGAGCGAGCCGGTCTGCGCGAGCGTGCCCACTGCGATGGGGAAGAACGACCCGATGCCGCGCCCGAGGTTGTAGCAAAAGCCCTGACCCGAGCCGCGAATGTGGTTCGGATACAGCTCCGTGAGATACGCACCGATGCCCGCGAAAATGCCCTGCACGACGATACCCAGCGGGAAGCCGAGCAGCAGCATGGCACTGTCGGTGATCGGCAGCATCGTGTAGACCATGCCGAGCACGAACGACGCGACGGCGAAGAAGATGAACGCGCCACGGCGTCCGAGCTTGTCCGAGAGAATCGCCCCGACGATATAACCTACGAACGAGCCGACGATCAGCACGATCAGGTAGGCGCTCGTGTTGAACACCGACAGACCGCGCACCGTCTTCAGATACGTCGGCAACCACGTCGTGATGGCGTAGTAGCCGCCGAGCATGCCGGTGCACAGCAGACTGCCAAGGATCGTCGTCTTCAGATGCGCGGGGGCAAAGATCTGCGTGAAGTTGCCCTGCAACTGACCTTCGGCGATCTTGCGGCGCGTTTGCGTGAAGATCTCCGGATCCGATACGTTGCGACGCACATACGTGATCCACACCGCGGGCAGAATCCCGATCCAGAAGCACGCACGCCATGCGTAGCCTTCATCGAGCACTGCGAAGAAAAACCAGTACAGCAGCGCGGCGGCGGCCCAGCCGACCGACCAGCTGCTTTGCACAGTGCCGACGGCTTTCGCGCGATGCTGCGGCGAGCGAATCATCTCGCCCATCATCATCGTGACGACGGTCCACTCGCCGCCGAAGCCGATGCCCTGCAACGTGCGCGTCACGAGCAACTGCCAGAACGAATTCGTGAAGCCCGAGAGGAAGGTGAACAGGCAGAAGGTGGCAATCGTCCATTGCAGTACGCGCACGCGACCGTAGCGGTCCGCAAGAATGCCCGCAAGCCATCCGCCGACGGCCGACGAGATGAGCGAGCTGGTCGCGATCATGCCCGCCTCGCCCTTCGTCATGCCCCACGCGGCAATGAGCGTGGGGATCAGGAACGAATAGATCATGAAGTCGAACGCATCGACGGCATAGCCGCCGAAGCCCGCATACAGGGCCTTGCGCTCCTTCGTGTTGAGTTCTTGGAACCAGGAAAAAAACGCCATGAAAACTCCTCGGTGGATCGTGTGCTTGTCGTTATGTGTGCGACGTGTGGATGTTGTGTGTCGATGTGGGGCATCGACGCTCGGGTCCACGTCTGACCCGGTGAGCGGTGAGCAGTGAGTTATCAGGGCAGCATCAGAGTGTCAGGCCGCCATCGACATGAATCACCTGGCCGGTGATTTGTCGCGCGTGCGGGCCGAGCAGGAAGACGGCAAGGGCGGCGATGTCGTCGGGCTCGCAGAGGCGTCCGGTCGGTGTGGCGTCGGCCGCACGCTGCCATGCGGCCGGATCGATGGCAGAGTGGCCGCTGTCCTTGCGCGTGTAGCCGGGCGCGACGCAATTGATCGTCACCCCTGCGCGGGCGTACTCGGCGGCGGCGCTTTTCGCCAACGCTTCGATGGCGGCCTTGGCAGCAGCCGTCGCCGGGAATCCGGGTTGGTTCGGCGCGAAGCGATGCGCTACGAACGAGCTGACGGCGACTACGCTGCCTTGCGACGAACGTTGGAGATCGGGCAGCGTGTGACGCAGCAACGCGGCGAATGCGCCGGGCATGGCGGCGAGCGTGCGTGCGAAGGCCTCGTCGTCGATGTCGGCCAACGACTGACGCGTGGCGAAGCCCGCATTGCTCACGATCTGATCGACCGGGCCGAAGGCGTCATGCGCGGCGTCGACGAGTCGCGCGGCGGACTGCGCGTGCGTCAGATCGCCGAACCATGTGGCGCACTGCGCACCGGCGTCTTCGCATGCGCGACGCACCTCAGTGAGCCGCGCCTGACTGGCGTCGGACGCGCCGCGTGTGTGCAGCAGCAAGCGAGTGTCAGGGGAGGCGAGGCGGCGGGCGATGGCCGCGCCGATGCCGGAGGCGGCGCCGGTGACGACAACGGTGCGTCCGTCGCGCTCAGAGGAATTCGGCGACTGGCCGGACGAGGTAGCTGAAGTAGTCACGATGAGCCCGGAGATAGCCTGATGGGGTGCTCGTGATTATGCCAAACCGCCTCGGTGCCGGAACAGCCGCGTCAATATTATTTACGAAGTGAACAAAATGGATGAATCGCCCGGTGGGAATGGCGCGGGATGGCGTGAGATCGTCCGCCCCCTGCGCCATCACTTCGCGTCCACTACACCGCGCCGACGACCCGAGGCGGCTCGATCTCGGTCACCGCGTGCAACGTCATCGTGTGCTGATGGAAGCGGGCCAGCGTGTCACGATGCGCGACGCTGACGATGGCGGTGTCAGGCAGTTGCGCGTGCAGTGCGTCGTACACGGCTTCTTCGGTTTCAACATCGAGCGCGCTTGTCGCTTCGTCCAGAAACAGGAAATCGGGCTTTTGCAGCAGTGCGCGCGCGGCCGCCAGTCGCTGTTGTTCGCCGCCGGAGAGGCGTCGCGCCCAATGCGCCGAGGTCAGCAGGTCGTCGCCGTATTGCCCGAGGTTCACGGCGTTCAGGGCGTCTCGGCACTCGGCGTCGGTGAACGTGTCGGGCGATGACGGGAACGCGAGCGCGGCCTTGAGCGTGTCGATCGGCAGATAGCTTTGCTGCGAGAGGAACAACACGCGGGCATTGGTGGGTACTTCGATGCGTCCGCTGCCGAACGGCCACAGTCCGGCGAGTGCGCGCAGCATCGTGCTCTTGCCGCAACCCGAGCGGCCGCGCACCAGCCAGCGCGACCCAGGGGCGAATGCAAACGACCCGGCGGCCGCGAGCGGCGCGCCGTTCGGCAACGATAGCCGCAGGTCGGCGGCAGTGTAGGCCGGAGCACCACTTGCGGGCACCACGGCAATACCGCCTTGAGGGTGCGGCGTGGCGTCGATGACGCGTGTGAATTCGCGCAGACGGTTGATCGTCGCCTTCCAGTCGGCCAGCGTCGAGAAGCTGTTCACGAACCAGGAGAAACCGTCGCTCACTTGCCCAAAGGCGTCGATGATCCGCATCAGCACGCCCAGCGTGAACGCTCCCGCGAAGTAACGGGGTGCTGCCGCCATGATCGGAAAGACGATGGCGATCTGCGCGTAGATCGAGTTCGCGAAGATCAGGCGTTTCGTGACGACCATGATTTGCCACCAGTTGTCGCGCACCGCGCCGAACGCCGACTTCAGACGCGATAACTCCGCGCCTTCGCCGCGATAGAGCGCGACCTGCTCGGCCGATTCGCGCAGCCGCACCAGCAGAAAACGAAAGTCGGCTTCAACCTGTTGCTGCCGGTAGCTGAGTCCCACGAGCGGGCGCCCGACCTTGAAGATCAGAAACGAACCGACGATGGCGTACAGCGCGGCGACCCACACCATGTAGCCCGGGATCGTCACGTTCATACCCGCCAGCGCGAAGGACACTGCGCCCGAGATCGTCCACAGAATCGTGATGAAGGAGAACAGCGAGACGAGCGTCGTCAACAGATCGAGCGACAGCGCGAGCGACGAGTTGACGAGTGTGCGGATGTCTTCGGAAATACGCTGGTCGGGGTTGTCGGCGAGGTGATCGCGTTCGATGCGGTAGTAAGCGCGATGCGCGAACCACTTCGTGAGGTTCGCGTCCGTCACCCATTGCCGCCAGCGGATCTCCAGCATCTGACGGAAGTAGGTGCGGAACGTCGCAATGATGATGAAGCTGAACGCCAGCACCGCGAACTCCGCGAGCGACGACTTGAAGACCGGCCAGTTGCGCTTGTCGAGGGCGTCGTAAAAGCTGGCGTTCCACGCGTTTAGCCGCACGTTGATGAACACGACGGCAAGGTTCAGCGCGATCACGAGCGCAAGCAGGCGTCGACCCTCCCAGCGCTTCTCCGAGACCCAGTAGGGACGGATCAGTTGCCAGGCGGTGGGATGTTTGGGTGGATTGGGTGGTGGCGCGGCGGTGTCGCCCGAGGGTTGCGGGGCGTGTGGTGTGTGGGTCGGCGTGTTGGCCATGATCGTCGGGCGGCGGGACCGCAGTGGGGCAGCGTTGTTATCTATACGTTTCGCACATATGGCCCATTTGACCGCAGTTCCCGATGGTGCGTTGCACGATTTACGGCCAGAGCCGCGCGTGACGGGGATTTTCAGTTTACGGACCGTTACAAGCGGCCGGAATCAGGGGCGGGAGATCTCAAAAAACGAGACGCGACGAGCGTGCAATCGCCCGGGAAGCCAGCTTGCACGGGCGTCGGCATCTATGTTGTAATGGCTGCGGGCGAAACAGGGGTGCTCCGTAATTGGCGTAGTCACGTCAAAGAAGTCGCGGGGCTGAGAGAGACCCTTTGCACCCGACCCGGGTAATACCGGCGTGGGAAGTTTCCGACTCCTCCATTGGGGTAAGGTGGCCATCACCGTTTCGTCCTTTTGCTTTCATGAGGAAAGGGCCCCATGCGTTGCCTTCCACAACATTCTTCGTATTCCCCTCAGTGCCTGCGCGCCTTGACGGCTTGCGCGGCAATGCGCGTATGAGCGCGACCGCTGCCATTTCCACTTCGCGTTCGGCCGTGTCTCGTCCCGACATTGCCGTGCTCGGCGGCGGGTTGTCCGGCCGTCTGCTGGCGTGGCAACTGATTCGCGCCGGCGCGCGCGTGGCGCTGTACGAGCGGGGCGACGCCGATGGCTCGTCCGCTGCTGGCTGGGTCGCCGCCGCCATGCTCGCGCCGCTGGCCGAGGCCGCCGTGGCTGAGCCGAGCATCGTCGAGATGGGCGCGGTCGGGCTTGAGCGCTGGCCCGCGCTGATCGACGGCCTTCCCGAACATGTCTTCTTCCAACGCAACGGCACGCTGGTCGTGTGGCATCAGCCCGACCGCGCCGAGGCCGTGATGTTCGATCGTCGGATGCGGGCGAATGCGCCGCCCGAACTGCTGCGCGGCGGCGTCGAGCGGATTTCGGCGGCACAACTGAAAGATGTGGAGCCGGCGCTCGCTGGACGTTTCCAGGAAGGCTGGCTGCTGCCGAACGAAGGGCAACTGGATAACCGTCAGTTATTGCGCGCGCTGGCCGCAGGACTTGCGAAGGCGGGCGCGGACCTGCACTGGAACACCGCGATTGCCGAGGGCGAGTATCCGGACGCCGGTCTGGTCATCGACTGTCGCGGACTGGGCGCGCGCGAAGCGCTCACCCAACTGCGCGGTGTGCGAGGCGAGGTTGTGCGCATTCACGCGCCGGGGATCGGTCTGCGTCGCCCCGTGCGCTTGCTGCACCCGCGCTATCCGATCTACATCGCGCCCAAGGAAAACGATCTTTACGTGATCGGGGCGACCGAACTCGAATCGGAAGACATGTCGCCGATGACCGTGCGCTCGGCGCTCGAACTGCTCTCGGCGGCGCACTCGCTGAACCCGGCGTTCGGCGAAGCGCGCATCGTCGAGCTGAACGTCAACTGCCGCCCGGCGCTGCCCGACCATCTGCCGCGCGTGCAGTGGGACGGCGCACGTTTGCTGCGCGTGAACGGTCTGTACCGTCACGGCTATTTGCTGGCACCGGCAGTCACTGGCGAAGCATGCGCGTTGGCGCAGGCACTGATGCAAACGAAGGGCGCGCCGTCGGGATCGGCGGATGCGTTCGACTGGGAGACGTGGCGAGCCAGCCGGCCGTGGCCGGAACTGTTTCGTCAGGCATGAGAGGAAGCGGTACGCAATGGACATCCATATCAATCAACAGATGCTGAGCGTGGCCGACACGGCGACGCTGGCCGAGGCGCTCGCCGCCTACGGCGCCAAGCCGCCTTTCGCGGCGGCGATCAACGGGCAATTCGTCCCCAAGACGCAATACGCCGCGCGCACGCTCGCGCAGGGCGACAAGATCGATGTCGTGCAACCGGTGGCCGGAGGCTGAAATGAACGCATTCACCGAATCGAACAACGTGGCGGCCAGCAGCACGCGTGACGCGCTCACGCTTTACGACACCCGCTTCGGTAGCCGCTTCTTGCTCGGCACGGCGCGTTATCCGTCGCTGCAAGCACTGAACGATTCCATCGACGCAGCGCGTCCGGGCATGGTGACGGTGGCATTGCGCCGTCAGCTCTCGGGCACCGGGGCGCAAGCATCGGAAGGTCATTTCTGGGAGACGCTGCGCCGCCTTGCGGTGCCCGTGCTGCCCAATACCGCGGGCTGCCATTCGGTGCAGGAAGCGGTGACGACGGCGCAAATGGCGCGCGAAGTCTTCGAGACCGACTGGATCAAGCTCGAACTCATCGGCGACGACTACACGCTTCAGCCCGACCCGTTCGGTCTGGTGACGGCCGCCGAGCAACTGATTCGCGAGGGCTTCAAGGTCCTGCCGTACTGCACGGAAGATCTGGTGCTGTGCCGTCGACTGCTCGACGTCGGCTGTCAGGCATTGATGCCGTGGGGCGCCCCGATCGGCACCGGCAAGGGCGTGATCAATCCGTACGGTCTGCGTCTGTTGCGCGACCGTCTGCCGGATACGCCGCTGATCGTCGACGCGGGCCTCGGCTTGCCGTCGCATGCGTGTCAGGTGATGGAATGGGGTTACGACGGCGTGCTGCTCAACACCGCTGTCGCGCTCGCCGCGCAGCCCGTGGAGATGGCTGGCGCGTTCGCCGGTGCGATCAAGGCGGGACGCGCTGCATGGCTCGCGGGTCCGATGGCCGAGCGCGAGAGCGCCGAAGCCAGCACCCCGGTCGTGGGTGTTCCCTTCTGGCATCAGTCCGGTAGCTGATCGCGCCTGATTTCATGACCAACGGTCGCGCGATGCGGGGCCGGATCAACAAGGATTTTTCATGACGACGCACGCTGGCGCCGCCGGGCCTGTGCATATGCAGCACGTGCAATGCCTGCCCACCGACGCACCGCTCGCGGTGGCCTGGCAGCAGGCCGCCGACGCGATCCGCGCGCGCCTCGCACCGTGGCCGGATGAGGCGACATCGCCGCAATGGCGTCTGCACGCCGAGACACCCGTTAGCGCGGGACAGGGCGATGTGGTCTGGCTGCCGCTGGTGCCTGAGCATGGACTGGGCACGTTGGCGTCCGTCAGCCTGGACGCATGGCGCGCGAGTGGCGCGGTCGTGCTTTGCTCGCACGCGCTCGCACAGGGGCACGTGGAAGACACGCTGTACACGCCGGATGGCGTCTATCGTGTGGCGGGTCTCGACGATCCTGCATTCTTTCCTGCATTTGCCGCGTTTCTGGACTGCGGTTTCGCCCCGCACGACGCGCTGGTACTCGGCCGCGCATGGCGCACGGACGGCAGTCATGCGCGTGTGCAAGACGTCGACACGCTGGGCGCATGGCCGACCGTGCTGGAGACGTTCCCCGCCGTGCTGGGGCAGGTGCCGTCGCCGGGGCGCTTTCCTGCATGCCCGGCGCGACTGGGTCTTTACCCGGTGCTGCCCAACGCCGATTGGTGCGAGCGTATGGCGGATCTTCAGGTCGGGACGGTCCAGTTGCGCATCAAGGACCCTGAGCACCCGGGGCTGCGCAGCGAGATCGAGCGCACAGTGGCGGCGGGTCGCCGCGTGACGCACAACAGTGCGTGGTTCATCAACGATCACTGGCGTGAGGCGGCGCAGGCCGACGCCTACGGCGTGCATCTCGGTCAGGAAGACATGGCGGCGCTCTCGGCAGATGAAGTCGCGACGCTGCACGCGAGCGGCATGCGGCTGGGCATCAGCACGCACGGCTATTTCGAGATTCTCGCGGCGCATCACTTCCGTCCGAGCTATCTGGCCGTCGGTGCGGTGTTTCCGACGACGACCAAGGTCATCGCCACCGCACCGCAAGGACTGGCGAAGCTGGCGCGTTACGTGAAGCTCATCGCACCGCATTACCCGCTGGTAGCGATCGGCGGCATCGACGCGGCTAACCTGCCGCAGGTGCTCGAGACGGGGGTGGGATGCACGGCCGTCGTGCGCGCAGTAACGGAAGCCGACGACGTGGCAGGAGCGGTCCGTTCGATGCAGAAGGAATTCGCGCGGCGGGCGTGAGTTAATGGCGCAAGCGCAGCACAAGCACGGCACGAGTGCGGCAGAAGCTCGCTACAAGCGCGGCACGAATGCGGTACGCCCTTAGCGGTGGTTATAGTTTGCGCGTCATGAAGACTGCGCCATCGCCATAGCCCGCCAGTTTGGCGGCGATCTGAGGCGAGACGTCCACGGTGACCTGATACCCGAAGCGGGCCCAGAATCCCTGCGATTGCTGCACCGCGACCAACGCCGAGGCGCGCAGGCCGAGCGATTGCGCCGCCGACAACGCGGCGGCATAAAGCTGACCGGCCACACCCCCGCCACGCGTACGCGGGGCAAGCGCCATGTCGTGCACGTACCAGCAGTCGGGGGCGTCCGGCAGCGCGTCGAGGACGGTGTCCAGCGGCGGCGGTGCCGCGAGACGCCAGGGGTGCGTGAACAGATAGCCCGCGATGCCCGTGTCCGTCGGCCCGGTCGTTCCCGCATCCACGGCCACCCAGCAAGTCGTCGGCGACAAGTCCAGACGCGAGGCGAGCGTGGCTTCCGATTCCAGCATCAGGTGGCCATAGGCGAGGGCCTGCACCGTCAGCACGTGGGGAAGGTCGCCAGGTTGCATCGGACGAATCCGAAAGTCCTGCGTCGCCGTAGACTGCGGCGAGACGGGGCGCAAAGAGGGAGGGGTAGCGGAGGACATCCCGAGGAACGATGATGAGCGCGAAACGTCGTATTGTAGCAACGGCGCAACACCGGCGCGGGGTCAGAAGACGATAAGTCCTTGGTGCCGTTGGGTTTTTGCGGCGTTGCGGCTATTGGAACGTTCTCGCAGCAATACGTCCGGGGCCTGTAGAATCCCGCTGGGCAGCGCCGTTCCTTGCTTTCGCCGACCCGGCGTGGACGGCATCGATTGATAAACCCCCCTATAATTGGCGTTTTGCGCCGCACTATAAGACCCGAAACGTGCCTACCCCGAATCCGGAAAATCTGCTCGAACTGCGCGACGTCAGCTTTGGATATGGCGAACGTCTGGTGCTTTCCGGGCTGAATATGCGGTTTCCCCGCGGCAAGGTGATCGCGGTCATGGGGGGCTCCGGCTGCGGTAAAACGACCGTGCTGCGTCTGATCGGGGGCCTCGTGCACGCCAGTCGGGGTCAGGTCGATTTCGACGGGACCGACGTTTCCACGCTCGACCGCGACGGCTGGTACCGCCTGCGTCGCCGCATGGGGATGCTGTTCCAGTTCGGCGCGCTGTTTACCGACATGACGGTGTTCGACAATGTGGCGTTTCCGCTGCGCGAACACACCCGTCTCGACGAAGACCTGATTCGTGACCTCGTGCTGATGAAGCTCAATGCCGTGGGCCTGCGTGGCGCGCGTGACATGAAGCCCGCCGAGATCTCCGGCGGGATGGCGCGCCGGGTGGCGCTGGCCCGCACGATTGCGCTCGATCCGGACCTCGTCATGTACGACGAACCGTTCACGGGGCTGGACCCCATCTCGATGGGGATTACGGCGAATCTGATCCGTAAGCTCAACGACGCGCTGGGCGCAACGTCGATCATCGTCTCGCACGATGTCGCCGAGACGTTCACCATTGCCGACTACATCTACTTCATTAGCGAAGGCCGCATCGCCGCCGAGGGTGCGCCCGATGCGCTGCGCGCCTCGAACGACCCGACGGTTCGTCAGTTCATCGATGCCCAGCCGGACGGCCCCGTGAAATTCCAGTATCCCGCGCCGCCGCTCGCGGAAGACTTCGGTATCGGAGCGCGTGCATGATTACCACCATTGGCAGTTTTGTTCGCGGCCACGTCGAGCGCCTGGGTTACGGTGCGCGCATGTTCCTGCGCATGCTCGGATCGAGCGCCGCGCTGCTGCGCCGTCCGCGGCTGGTGACGGATCAGATTCATTTCGTCGGCAATTATTCGTTTGTCATCATCGCCGTCTCGGGTTTGTTCGTCGGTTTTGTGCTTGGCCTGCAAGGCTATTACACGCTCAACAAGTACGGCTCGGAGCAGGCCCTCGGTCTGCTCGTTGCGCTGTCGCTGGTGCGTGAGCTGGGGCCGGTCGTCACGGCGCTGCTGTTCGCCGGGCGTGCGGGCACGTCGCTCACCGCCGAGATCGGACTGATGAAGGCGGGCGAGCAACTGACGGCCATGGAGATGATGGCGATCGACCCGATCGCACGCGTGGTCGCACCGCGTTTCTGGGCGGGCGTGATCGCCATGCCGATCCTCGCCGCGATCTTCTCTGCGGTCGGCATTTTCGGCGGCTACCTCGTCGGCGTCGAGATGATCGGCGTGGATTCCGGGGCGTTCTGGTCGCAGATGCAAGGCGGCGTGGACGTATGGTCGGACGTCGCAAACGGCGTCATCAAGAGCATCGTGTTCGGCATTGCCGTCACCTTCATCGCGCTGTATCAGGGCTTCGAAGCACAGCCGACGCCGGAAGGCGTGTCGCGTGCAACGACGCGTACGGTCGTGCAGGCATCGCTGGCCGTGCTCGGCCTCGACTTCCTGCTTACGGCACTCATGTTCAGCTAAGAGGCCGGCTCGCCTGCCAAGACATAGACAGACAGTTTGCGCACACTGACATAATGAAAAAACACCCTCTCGACTTCTGGGTCGGCCTGTTCGTGGTACTCGGCTTTGCCGCCCTCCTGTTCCTCGCGCTCAAAGCGGGCAACATGAGTTCGCTGTCGTTCTCGAATACCTATCCGATCACGGTGCGGTTCGATAACATCGGCGGTCTCAAGCCGCGCGCGGCGGTCAAGAGTGCCGGCGTGGTGGTGGGGCGCGTGGCGTCGATCAAGTTCGACGACAAGCGTTATCTGGCCGACGTCACGCTCAATCTGGATTCGCAGTACCAGTTCCCGAAGGACTCCTCGGCGAAGATTCTGACGTCGGGTCTGCTCGGCGAGCAATACATCGGACTTGAGCCTGGCGGTGATGATCAGATGCTCAAGGGCGGTGATACGATCACGCTCACGCAGTCTGCCATCGTGCTGGAAAACCTGATTGGCCAGTTCCTGTACAACAAGGCAGCAGATGCCGGCGGCGCCCAGGCGGGCGGCGCATCGGCAGCGCCGGCGGCAGCGCCGGCGGCTGGGGCAGCACCGGTAACCCAAGGAAAATAAGAGAAAATGACCAGCTTCCGTACTTCGGCAGTGTTGGCCGCTGGCGCGTTGGCGCTGGCAGGCTGTGCCACTGTCACGAACCCCAACCCCGCTGACCCCATCGAAGGTTTCAACCGTTCGATGTACAAGTTCAACGACACGCTCGACAAGGCCGTGCTCGTGCCCGTGGCAAAGGGCTACCGTTTCACGGTGCCGGAACCGGCGCGTGACATGGTCACGAACTTCTTCTCGAACGTGGGCGACGTGTACAACCTCGCCAACAACCTGCTTCAGTTGCAGGTCACGGCCGCCGCGCAGGATCTGATGCGCCTGACGATCAACACCTTCTTCGGTGTCGGTGGTCTGTTCGACTTCGCCACGCCGGCCGGCTTGCCGAAGCACAGCCAGGATTTCGGTGTGACGCTGGGCAAGTGGGGCTTGCCTGACGGTCCGTACCTCGTGCTGCCGCTGCTCGGCCCGAGCACGGTGCGCGACAGCGTCGGCATGGCTGGCAACATGTTCATCGACCCGACCTCGTATATCAAGCCGGACTGGATCAGCTACTCGCTGTACGGTGTGCGTCTCGTGAATACGCGCGCCAACCTGCTCGATGCGTCGAACCTGCTCGAAGCCGCCGCGCTCGATCCGTATTCGTTCACGCGTGATGCGTATCTTGCACGTCGCAAGTATCTGGTGAACGGCGGGGCGACGAGCGATACGTCGCTGCCGAATTACGAAGATGAAGACGGTGCAGGTGCGGCAGGTGCAGCAGCGGCCGGTGGCGCTGGCGCACAGCCGATGCCCGCTGCCCAGCCGGCCTCGGGCGCGAGCGCTCCGGCGCCCGCCTCAGGTGCGCAGGCCGAACCGGACGCACCGCAAGGCTCGCCCGTGCCGGGCAAGATGGTGCCGGGCGGTTTGCCCTTCCGTCGCTAATCGTCATCGATCGTCGGTGACTGTCGCCGACTGTTGCTGAAAACGGGTCCGGCGCGCTATCCAGGCGATAGTCGCGTCGTCTCCGGGCAACAGTTTGTTACACGACACTCCCGGCAATCCGAGAACTCCAGACGCCGCGCGGGTATCAAAACCCGCAACAATCGTCACTCGAAAGAGGAAGTCCACAATGAAGAAGTTCTGGCTCATTCCCGTCATGGCTTTCATGACGTACACCGCCGCCGGCTCGGCCATGGCACAGGCTCAGTCCCCGGATGCACTCGTCAAGCAGACCGTGACCGAAGTGATGGCTGCGGCCAAGAGCGACCCCAACATCCAGAAGGGCGATCTGAACAGCATTACGCGCCTGGTCGAGCAGAAGATCATGCCGCACGCAGACTTTGCCAAGACGACGCAACTGGCGACCGGCGCGGCATGGCGCAAGGCCACGCCGGAGCAGCAAAAGCAGCTGACCGAACAGTTCAAGACGTTGCTGCTGCGCACCTATGCCGGTGCCATCGCTCAGATTCGCGACCAGCAGGTCAATTACAAGCCGTTCCGCGGTCAGCCGGGCGATACCGATGCCGTGGTGTACACCGACGTCATCAACAACGGCCAGCCGGTCGAACTCGACTACCGTCTGTACAAGACGGCGAGCGGCGAATGGAAGCTGTATGACCTGAACGTGCTGGGCGCGTGGCTGGTTCAGACGTACCGCAATCAGTTCAAGGAAAAGGTCACCGAATCGGGCGTCGACGGCCTGATCCAGTTCCTGACGCAACGTAACCAGCAACTCGCAGGCGGCAAGTAAGCCCATGCTCGCGTTGCAAACCGACCTGACTCACGACACTGCCGGCGACGTCCTCGCGCAGGCCATCGATCGCATCGACGCGGGGGAGACCCAGATCGACTGCGCCGGGCTCACGCATTTCGACTCGTCGGCGCTCGCGGTGCTGCTGGCCTTGCGCCGTCACGCGGGTCGGCGTGGTGCGACGTTGGCGTTCACTAACTTGCCGACAGGGCTGGCCAGTCTTGCACTGGTGTACGGCGTCGACCATCTGCTCTCGAGCTGATTCGTCCGGCCGGACTGCCGCCCTTTCGAAGAAGCGCCGTCATATGACGGCGCTTTTTTTGTGGCCGGGCGCAGGGCGGTGCAGGCCATGAGTCTTCGGTGCCGTGCCGCTTGTGCGTTACCGGGGTTACAGCCGGGCTAAGGTGGGTTAGGGCGGGCGCGAGCACGGCCACCACCGGCTTCCTTTATAATCAGAGGTTTTCTGCCGACTTTTGGGCAGTGACCCCCCGTCCGGGCTCCGGCGCCGCCATTATGGTGGGTGCAATCCCCCGACCCGGAAAACAATAATGGCGTACCCGCGAAGACGGGTGCGTGCAGTCATGGCCGCCATCGAAATCCGTAACGTCAAAAAACGCTATCAGGCGTTGCAGGCGCTCAAGGGCGTCAGCTTCTCGATCGAAGAGGGCGAATTCTTCGGTCTGCTCGGCCCCAACGGCGCGGGCAAGACCACGCTGATCAGCATCCTTGCGGGCCTCGCGCGCGCGGACTCGGGCAACATCAGCGTGCTCGGTCACGATGTCGTGCGTGATTACCGCGACGCCCGCCGCAAGCTCGGCGTGGTGCCGCAGGAACTCGTCTTCGATCCGTTCTTCTCCGTGCGCGAGACGCTGCGTATCCAGTCCGGCTACTTCGGACTCAAGCGCAATGACGACTGGATCGACGAAGTGATGGCTAACCTCGATCTGACCGACAAGGCGGACGCGAACATGCGTCAGCTCTCGGGCGGCATGAAGCGACGCGTGCTGGTGGCGCAGGCGCTGGTGCACCGCCCGCCTGTGATCGTGCTCGACGAGCCGACCGCCGGGGTCGACGTCGAACTGCGTCAGACGCTCTGGAAGTTCATCTCGCGTCTGAACCGCGAAGGTCACACGATCGTGCTGACCACTCACTATCTCGAAGAGGCGGAAGCGCTGTGCGACCGCATCGCCATGCTCAAGCGCGGCGAAGTCGTGGCGCTCGAGCGTACGGCGTCGCTGTTGCAGCGCTTTGCGGGTACGCGTCTCGTGCTGCGCTTCAAGCAGGGCACATTGCCGGCCGAGCTGCGTCCGTTGCTGGTCGACGGCCAGGATACGAACGGACATCAGTTCGCGCTGCGCCTGTCGGGCTGCGACGAAGTGGAATCCATTCTCGCCACCTGCCGTGCGGCAGGCGGCATCGTCGAAGACATCGACATTCAGAAGGCCGACCTCGAGGACGTATTCGTGCAGATCATGTCGGGTTCGCGCGCGCAGGAGGTGGCAGCATGACCGGCTTCAGCACGTTGTTTTACAAGGAAGTGCTGCGTTTCTGGAAGGTGAGTTTCCAGACCGTGGCCGCACCGGTGCTCACCGCGCTGCTGTATCTGATGATCTTCGGCCACGTGCTCGAAGACCGCGTGAAGGTCTACGACCAGATCAACTACACGTCCTTCCTCGTGCCGGGACTGGTGATGATGAGCGTGTTGCAGAACGCGTTTGCCAATAGCTCGTCGTCGCTGATCCAGTCGAAGATCACGGGCAACCTCGTGTTCGTGCTGCTGCCGCCGCTCTCGCATTGGGAGATGTACGGCGCGTACGTGCTGGCGGCCGTAGTGCGCGGACTGGCGGTCGGGCTGGGCGTTTTCCTCGTGACAGTCGCGTTCACGCATCTGACGTTTGCCGCACCGCTGTGGATTTTGGGCTTCGCCTTCTTCGGCGCGGCGATCCTCGGCACGCTGGGGTTGATCGCAGGCATCTGGGCCGAGAAATTCGACCAGCTCGCGGCGTTCCAGAACTTCCTGATCATGCCTGCAACGTTCCTCGCGGGCGTGTTCTATTCGATTCAGTCGTTGCCGCCGCTGTGGCAGGCCGTGTCGCACTTCAACCCGTTCTTCTACATGATCGACGGGTTCCGTTACGGCTTCTTCGGCGTGTCCGATGTGGCTCCGACGACGAGTCTCGCCGTCGTCGGCGTGACTTTCCTGATACTCGCAACCGTGGCGCTGAATCTGCTGCGCCGTGGCTACAAACTGCGTCACTGAACTTCTCCAGGATCAGCCATGCTGCCTACCCCCGAACAAATCAAACAGTACATCGAAGCCGGTCTGGCTTGCGATCACGTGGCCGTCGAAGGTGACGGTCAGCACTTCTTCGCGACCATCGTCAGCGCGCAGTTCGAAGGCAAGCGCCTCATTGCGCGCCATCAACTCGTGTACGGCGCGCTGGGCGACCGCATGAAGGCCGAAATCCACGCGCTCTCGATGAAGACGCTCACGCCGGCGGAGTATCAGGCGCAATGAGGATTACGCAAGAAAGCGCTGGCGCTGCCGGCAACGGCGAGGTTCTCGCCGGCGAGCGTGTGGCCGCGGACCACCTGGAAATCGAAGGCGGCGAGCGGCTGGAGGGCGAGATTACCGTCTCGGGTGCCAAGAACGCTGCCCTGCCCATTCTGTGTGCCAGCCTGTTGACGGCCGAGCCGCTGGTGCTGGGCAACGTTCCGGATCTGCACGACGTGCGCACCATGCTGACGCTGCTCGCGCGCATGGGCGTGAAGGTCGAACGCAACGGCGAGTCGGTGACGCTGGACGCGTCGCAGATTACCGAGCCGGCCGCACCGTACGAGCTGGTGAAGACCATGCGCGCATCGATTCTGGTGCTCGGCCCGCTGCTCGCCCGTTGTGGCGAAGCGCGCGTGTCGCTGCCGGGCGGATGCGCCATCGGCGCGCGGCCCGTCGATCAGCACATCAAGGGCCTGCAAAAGATGGGTGCCGAGATCACGCTGACGCATGGCGACATCGTGGCGCGGGCTTCACGTCTTCGTGGCGAGACGCTCGTGACGGACATGATCACCGTGACGGGCACCGAAAACCTGCTCATGGCGGCCACGCTGGCCGACGGCGTGACCGTGCTGGCCAACGCCGCGCGTGAGCCGGAAGTGACCGATCTGGCGCAATTGCTCGTGAAGATGGGCGCGAAGATCGACGGCATCGGAACCGATCGTCTGGTGGTGACGGGCGTCGCGCGCTTGCATGGTGCAACGCACGATGTCGTGCCCGACCGTATCGAAGCGGGCACGTTCCTGTGCGCGGCTGTGGCCACGCGCGGCGACATTGCGCTGCGCCGCGTGGTACCTGGCACGCTGGACGCCGTCATCGAAAAATTGCGCGAGACCGGCGCGAATGTGACCGGCGGTGCGGATTGGCTGCGCGTGCAGATGGATCGTCGCGCGCAGGCCGTGAGTTTCCGGACGTCGGAATATCCGGCGTTCCCGACCGACATGCAGGCGCAGTTCATGGCGCTGAACTGCATTGCGCGGGGCGCGTCGCAGGTCGTCGAGACGATCTTCGAGAACCGCTTCATGCACGTGCAGGAATTGATGCGTCTGGGCGCGAATATCGGCATCGAAGGCAACACGGCGCGGATTTCCGGCGTGGATCGTCTGTCCGGCGCGCACGTGATGGCGACCGATCTGCGTGCGTCCGCCAGTCTGATCGTCGCGGGTCTGACGGCTGAAGGCCGCACCCTCGTCGACCGCATTCATCACCTCGATCGCGGCTATCATCGTATCGAGGCCAAGTTGTGCGCCGTGGGCGCACGAATCCGGCGTGTCGAAGCATGCCAGGGAGAGATTGCATGAGTACCGTGAAGTCGGCCCAGCCGCTGGCCCAACCGCTTACGCTGGCGCTCTCGAAAGGGCGTATCTTTACGGAGACGCTGCCGTTGCTCGCCGCGGCCGGTATCGAGGTGACGGAAGATCCCGAAACCTCGCGCAAGCTGATCCTGCCGACGACCGATCCGAATCTGCGCGTGATCATCGTGCGCGCGACGGACGTGCCGACCTATGTCCAATACGGTGCCGCCGACTTCGGCGTGGCCGGTAAGGACGTGCTCATCGAACACGGCGGTGGCGGCCTTTATCAGCCGATCGATTTGAACATTGCGCGTTGCCGCATGTCTGTGGCTGTACCGAAGGGTTTCGACTACGCGAATGCCGTACGTCAGGGCGCACGTCTGCGTGTGGCGACCAAGTACGTGCAAACCGCGCGAGAACACTTCGCGGCCAAGGGCGTGCACGTCGACCTGATCAAGTTGTATGGCTCGATGGAGCTGGGTCCGCTCGTGGGTCTGGCCGACGCGATTGTCGATCTGGTGAGCACCGGCGGCACGCTGCGGGCCAATAATCTGGTGGAAGTGGAGGAGATCATGGATATCTCGTCCCGCCTCGTGATCAACCAGGCTGCGCTCAAATTGAAGCGTGAGTCTTTGCAGCCTATTCTGGATGCCTTTGAGCAGGCGTCCCGGCAAACAGCATGAAACTCGATATTCGCAAACTCGATTCGTCCGCTGAAGGATTCGCCGCACAGTTGCGCGACGTACTGGCGTTCGAAGCGAGCGAAGACGCCGCCATCGACCGTGCGGCTGCCGAAATTCTCGCCGACGTGAAAGCGCGCGGCGACGCTGCCGTCATCGAATACACGAACAAGTTCGACCGTCTCAGCGCCCCCGACATGGGTGCGCTGGAGCTGTCTGCCGACGTGTTGGCGGCGGCGCTCGAAGGGCTTGAGCCGAAGCGTCGTGCCGCCCTCGAAGCAGCGGCTGCGCGTGTGCGCGCGTATCACGAGAAGCAGCGCATCGAATGCGGCAGCCATAGCTGGCAATACACCGAGTCGGACGGCACGGTGCTGGGGCAGAAGGTGACGCCGCTCGATCGCGTCGGCATCTACGTTCCGGGCGGTAAGGCCGCGTATCCGTCGTCGGTGCTGATGAACGCGATTCCGGCGCGTGTGGCTGGCGTCAAGGAAATCGTCATGGTGGTGCCCACGCCCGACGGCGTGCAGAACCCGTTGGTGCTGGCGGCGGCGCACATTGCCGGTGTCGACCGCGTGTTCACCATCGGTGGCGCACAGGCGGTCGGCGCGCTGGCGTACGGCACCGAAACGGTGCCGGCTGTCGACAAGATCGTCGGCCCGGGCAATGCCTTCGTGGCGGCGGCCAAGCGGCGCGTGTTCGGTACCGTCGGTATCGACATGATCGCCGGTCCGTCGGAAATCCTCGTGATCTGCGACGGTTCGACCGATCCCGACTGGGTGGCGATGGACCTGTTCTCGCAGGCCGAGCACGACGAACTCGCTCAATCCATCCTGCTGTGCCCGGACGCCGAATACATCGCGCGCGTGTACGCGTCGCTGGAACGTCAGATCGACGACATGCCGCGCCGTGAGGTGATCGCAGCTTCGCTGCAAGGCCGTGGTGCGCTGATCAAGGTGCGCGATATGGCGGAAGCGTGCGAGATCGCCAACGTGATCGCACCGGAGCACCTGGAAATCTCGGCCGAGACGCCGCAGCAGTGGGGCGACAAGATCCGCCACGCCGGTGCGATCTTCCTGGGCAAGTTCACGAGCGAAAGCCTCGGCGACTACTGCGCCGGTCCGAACCACGTGCTGCCGACTTCGCGTACCGCGCGTTTCTCGTCGCCGCTGGGGGTGTACGACTTCATCAAGCGTTCGAGCCTCATCGAAGTGAGCGAGGGCGGTGCCCGCATGCTCGGCGAGATTGCGGCCGAACTGGCGTACGGCGAAGGCCTGCAAGCGCACGCGCGCAGCGCCGAATACCGTTTGCATCACGAGTCCTGACATGCGCGACGACGCCCTGCGGCCCGCGTATTGTCCTTCGACGCCGGCCACTGCCCGGCGTCGGACCCGCGCAAACGCTGCTCCCAAGTTTTCCAAGTTTTACAAAACGATTTCGTTGCCAGCCCGCCTTGTGCGGGCTGCGCTGCGTTCTATCGTGCAGACCGTCGTGCTGTTCGGTCTGGGCCTGACGATGGCCACGGCCGCGCACGCTGCGGGTAGCTATTGTCAGCACGCCAGATTCGAAGGTGCGTCCGTCGAGAAGATGACGGTGTGCGTGCGACGTCAGGCGTTCGATAACGACGTGTATGTGCTGCGTCTGGACGGCAAGACCGCGCTGCGCGGCACCGACGAGGAGGTGGCACACGGCGTGTTCGGCCGAGTCGGCAACCGGCTCGTCGCCATGCGCTGCGAGGCCGAGGAGTCGCCCGCGCGGGTGAGTCCGGCCGTGGCGCAGGCGTTGTCGTGGCAGACGGGCGTGCGCGTGCAGCGCATTACCGACGCGCTGGGCAACGTGGAGACCGGCCGCCGCTGCACCGTCAAGATCGACGGGGCCGACGCAGGCTTGCTGACGTTCGCGTTCAATTGAGTTGCCGCAGCCGTTCTGATTGATTCGTCCCTAACCCGTCATCCATCGCCTTCGATTCGCCATGTCCGTCGACCAAGTGATTCGCCCCGACGTGCTCGCCATGAGCACTTATCCCGTGCCCGATGCCAGCGGCTTCCTGAAGCTCGACGCGATGGAGAACCCGTACGGTCTGCCCGAAGCGCTGCGCACCGTGCTCGCGCAGCGTCTGGCCGATGTGGCGCTCAACCGCTATCCGGCGCCGCGTCCGCAGGCGTTGCTTGAGAAGCTCTCGCGCACGATGGGCGTGCCCGCAGGCGCGAAGCTGCTGCTCGGCAACGGCTCGGACGAAATCATCAGCATGATCGCGATGGCGACGGCGCGCCCGGGGGCAGCGGTCATCGCGCCGATGCCGGGTTTCGTGATGTACGAGATGTCGTCGCGGTTCGCTGGGATCGAGTTTGTCGGCGTGCCGCTCACGGCCGACTTCTCGCTCGATATGCCTGCGATGCTGGGCGCGATTGCGGCGCATCCCGGCGCGGTGGTCTATCTGGCGTATCCGAACAACCCGACCGGCAATCTGTTTGCCGATGCGGATATCGAGACGCTGGTGCGCGCGGCAGGCAACGGGCTGGTGGTGATCGACGAGGCATACCAGCCTTTCGCGGGCAAGACGTGGATGCCGCGTCTGCCCGAATTCCCCAATCTGCTGGTGATGCGCACCGTCTCCAAGCTCGGACTGGCGGGTATCCGGCTGGGTTATGTGGCCGGCAGCGCCGAGTGGCTGGATCAGCTCGATAAGGTGCGTCCGCCCTATAACGTGAACGTGCTGACGCAGGCGTGTGCCGAATTCATGCTCGATCACCTGGACGTGCTCGACGCGCAGGCGGCTGAGTTGCGTGCTGAGCGCGCCCGGCTGGCGGCCACGTTGGCGGCGCTTCCCGGGGTGACGGTGTTCGCCAGCGACGCGAATTTTCTGCTCGTTCGGGTGCCGGATGCCGACAAAACCCACACCAGCCTGCTCGCGCACAAGGTGTTGATCAAAAACGTGGGTAAAATGCACGTATTGCTGGCCAATTGCCTCAGATTGACGGTCGGCACCCCCACGGAGAATGCCGCAATGGCCAAGGCTCTGGCGGCATCACTCTAACAAGCTATACGACGAGAACTCACCATCATGCGCATTGCGGAAGTCGTTCGCGATACCAGCGAAACGCAAATACGCGTCAAGATCGACCTGGACGGCACCGGCCGGAAGACGCTCGATACCGGCGTGCCGTTTCTGGACCACATGCTCGACCAGATCGCGCGCCACGGCCTCATCGACATGGATGTCGAAGCCAAGGGCGATACCTACATCGACGATCACCATACGGTGGAAGACGTCGGCATCACGCTGGGTATGGCGGTGGCCAAGGCCATCGGCGACAAGAAGGGCATCGTGCGTTACGGCCATAGCTATGTGCCGCTCGACGAAGCCCTCTCGCGGGTGGTGATCGACTTCTCGGGCCGTCCCGGTCTCGAATTCCATGTGCCTTTCACGCGCGCTCGCGTGGGCAACTTCGACGTCGACCTGCTCATCGAATTTTTCCGTGGCTTCGTGAATCACGCGGGCGTCACGCTGCATATCGACAACCTGCGCGGCATCAACGCCCACCACCAGTGCGAAACGGTGTTCAAGGCGTTCGGTCGTGCCCTGCGCATGGCGGTCGAGATCGATCCGCGTGCGGCGGGTGTCGTGCCGTCCACGAAGGGAAGCCTCTGACATTGACGGGTCTGTAGCGCTCGTGACGCCGGTCTGACCGGCGTCGCCAGCCGGATAGCCCGCCGGACGCGAGTCCGGCGCCCCTGCGACGATTCATCGACCGGCCGCACGCCGGCGCCGTGTGCCCCTTATGACGCTCGACGCCTTCAAGTTCTTCATCTCGTTGCTGGCCCTGATCAATCCGCTCGGGGCGATTCCGCTGTTCATCAGCCTGACGTCTACGCAGACACGGGAAGAGAAGCGCCACACGATCAACGTCGCGGCGATTGCCGTCGCACTGGTGGTCGCGGGTTCGGGACTGTTCGGCGAGGCGATCATCCGCTTCTTCGGTATCTCGATTGCGTCGCTGGAAGTCGGCGGCGGCGTGATCATGCTGCTCATGGCAGTGAACATGATCAACGCGCAGACCGGGAACACGCGGGCGACGGCGGAAGAGCGTCACGAAGCGGAGGAGCGGCCGAACATCGCCGTGGTGCCGCTGGCGATTCCGCTGCTCACCGGGCCGGGGACGATCAGTACCGTGATCATCTACTCCGGCCGCGCGCATGGCTGGGCGCAGATTCTGGCGCTCATGGCGATCGGTGTGGGCGTGGGTGCAGTGTGCTGGGTGGCGTTGCGCAGTGCCGGTCGCATCGAAGGCTGGCTCGGGCGAACGGGCATCAACATCGGCACGCGCCTGATGGGGTTGATCCTCTCGGCGCTCGCCGTGGAATTCATTATCGATGGTTTGAAAATACTGCTGCCGGGTTTGAGATGAATAAGATTGCGATTGTCGACTACGGAATGGGCAACCTGCGCTCGGTCTATCAGGCGCTGCGTGCCGCAGCCCCGGAGGCCGACGTGAGCATCAGCAGCGACGCCGCCGAGATTCGCGCCGCCGACCGCGTGGTGCTGCCGGGGCAGGGCGCGATGCGCGACTGCATGGGTTGCCTGAACGAGTCGGGCCTGCGCGAGGCCGTCGTCGAAGCTGCCGCCACCAAGCCGATGTTCGGCGTGTGCGTGGGCGAGCAGATGCTGTTCGACATGTCGGACGAAGGCAACACACCTGCGCTGGGCCTGCTGCCGGGCCGCGTGGTGCGCTTCGATCTCGAAGGTCAGGTGCAGGACGACGGTTCGCGCTTCAAGGTGCCGCAGATGGGCTGGAACCGCGTGCGTCAGACGCAGGGCGCTCACCCGATCTGGGCGGGCGTGCCCGACGACAGCTATTTTTACTTCGTGCACAGCTACTATGTTGTGCCCGCGAAGCCCGAACTGACGGCCGGCGAGACGGTCTACGGTGTGCCCTTTACCTGTGCAGTGGCCCAAGATAATATCTTCGCCACTCAGTTTCACCCGGAAAAGAGCGCCCAGGCGGGCCTTGCGCTTTACCGCAATTTTGCACAGTGGAAGCCCTGATGACGACCCGTGCGACGCGCCGGTATCCGGTTTCCTTCCCGAGCGTGCCCTCCATCACGGCTTATACTGTGTCATGCTGATGAACCCGATCCCGACGCGCCGAAGTCCGGCAAGACCGGGGTCGGTTTTATGTTGTCCGCGTAACTTGCGAATTCCTTTTACTTCCCACTAGCGACGTTTCACGATTGCCTATGCTGCTCATCCCGGCCATCGACCTTAAAGACGGTCAATGTGTTCGCCTTAAACAAGGCGACATGGATCAAGCCACCGTATTCTCGGAGGACCCCGCCGCCATGGCTCGACATTGGGTCGAGCAAGGTGCGCGCCGCCTTCATCTGGTGGACTTGAACGGTGCATTTGCTGGCAAGCCGCGTAACGAAGCGGCCATCCACGCCATCATCGAGGAAGTCGGCGCCGACATCCCCGTGCAACTGGGCGGCGGCATTCGCGACCTGGGCACCATCGAGCGCTTTCTCGACGCCGGTCTGTCGTACGTCATCATCGGTACGGCAGCCGTGAAGAACCCCGGTTTCCTGCGCGACGCCTGCAGCGCGTTCGGCGGCCACATCATCGTCGGCCTCGACGCCAAGGACGGCAAGGTTGCCACCGATGGCTGGAGCAAGCTCACCGGCCACGAAGTCGTGGATCTGGCGCGCAAGTTCGAGGACTACGGCGTCGAATCGATCATCTACACCGACATCGGCCGCGATGGCATGCTCCAGGGCATCAACATCGACGCGACGGTGCGCCTCGCGCAGGCGGTGACCGTGCCGGTGATCGCCAGCGGCGGACTGTCGAATCTGGGCGACATCGATGCGCTGTGCAAGGTCGAGAGCGAGGGCGTCGAAGGCGTCATCTGCGGCCGTGCCATCTACTCGGGCGATCTGAATTTCTCGTCGGCGCAAACGCGTGCCGACGAGCTTTCCGAAGGAGCGGCATAAGCGGGATTACGGCTGCGGCCGTCTCGCGTGCCAACATCATGGCTCTCGCTAAACGCATCATCCCGTGTCTGGACGTGACGGCCGGCCGCGTGGTCAAGGGCGTCAACTTCGTCGAACTTCGCGACGCGGGCGACCCCGTCGAGATCGCCCGCCGTTATGACGAGCAGGGCGCGGACGAACTGACGTTCCTCGACATCACCGCGACCTCCGACGGACGCGATCTCATTTTGCCGATCATCGAAGCGGTGGCCGCGCAGGTCTTCATCCCCCTCACGGTGGGCGGTGGCGTGCGCGAAGTGGCAGACGTTCGTCGTCTGCTCAATGCCGGTGCGGACAAGGTCAGCATGAACTCGTCGGCCGTCGCGAATCCGCAACTGGTCGCCGATGCGGCAGCCAAGTACGGCTCGCAATGCATCGTCGTGGCCATTGACGCCAAGCGTGTCTCAGCCGACGGCGAAGCGCCGCGCTGGGAAGTCTTCACGCACGGCGGTCGCAAGAACACCGGTCTGGACGCTGTGGCCTGGGCCAAACAGATCGAGGCGCTGGGCGCTGGCGAAATCCTGCTCACGAGCATGGACCGCGACGGCACCAAGAGCGGCTTCGACCTGGCGCTCACGCGCGCCGTCTCCGACGCGGTGAGCATTCCCGTGATCGCCTCGGGCGGCGTGGGTTCGCTGGCCGATCTGGCCAACGGCGTGACCGAAGGCCACGCGGATGCCGTGCTGGCCGCGAGCATCTTCCACTACGGCGAGCACACCGTCGGCGAAGCGAAGCGCTTCATGGCCGATAAGGGCATTTCCGTACGTCTGTAAGGCCTCTGAACGGGACTCGACGCATCATGACGCAAGACTGGCTGGACAAGGTAAGTTGGGACGCGCAGGGCCTCGTGCCCGTGATTGCGCAGGAAGTCGGCAGCAACGACGTGCTGATGTTCGCCTGGATGAACCGCGAAGCGCTCGCGCGCACCGTGGAAATCGGCGAGGCCGTCTACTACTCGCGTTCGCGCAAGCGTTTGTGGCACAAGGGCGAAGAGTCGGGACACGTGCAGAAAGTGCACGAGATCCGTCTCGATTGCGACGAAGACGTCGTGCTGCTCAAGGTGACGCAGAACGATGGCATCGCCTGTCACACGGGCCGTCATTCCTGCTTCTTCCAGAAGTTCGAGGGCAACGCTGCGGAAGGTCAGTGGACCACCGTCGAGCCGGTGCTCAAGGACCCGAACAAGATCTACAAGTGATTGCCATGAACGATACGCTCGAGCGTGTTGCCGAAGTGATCGCGTCGCGCAAAGGCGCCGATCCCGACAAGTCGTACGTTGCCCGTCTGTTTCACAAGGGCGACGACGCCATCTGCAAGAAGATCGGCGAAGAAGCGACCGAAGTCGTGCTCGCGGCCAAGGACATTCGCATTGGCGGAGCGGACGATCTGCGTCAGAAGCTCGTCAACGAGACGGCCGATCTGTGGTTCCACTGCATGGTGCTGCTCGCTCACCACGACCTGAGCCCGAACGAAGTGCTCGCCGAGCTGGCGCGCCGCGAAGGGCTGTCGGGTCTTGTCGAGAAGGCGCAGCGCGGCACGCGCGGCGAACACGCGGACTGATATCGGCGTCTGCCGCTGTCTGGCGGCAGCCCCCCAGCCACTTTGCTTTCTGCACTCCATTTGTCCGACACTGCCGAGTCATCACGCTCATCACGCAGGCTCTCAAGAGGAGACGCTTCATGAACGATCCGCAACAATCCGGCGGCCCGGGCCATCCCTATACCGTCAACACGACGTCGGTCGCGAGCGCGCCTAGCGAGGAGCAGGAACGTGCCATGCGCAAGCTCACGCACGTGCTCTACGCGCTGTATGCGCTGTTCTGGCTCACGGGCGGCGTGACCGCCATCGTGGCCATCATCATCAACTACATCAAGCGCGACGACGCGGCCGGCACGCTGTACGCGTCGCATTTCACCTGGCAAATCCGCACCTTCTGGTGGTCGGTGGTCTGGGCGGTGCTGGGCGTGGCGCTTGCCGTCGTGGTGGTCGGGTTCGCGATTCTCTGGGTGCTGGGCATCTGGACGCTGTACCGGATCGTCAAGGGCTGGCTGTATCTGAACGACAACAAACCTATGTACGCGACGCGCGCCTGACGTACGCAGGGTGGCGCTTCGATTCATCAGAGCATTCGAGAGGAAGACACAAGCATGACGCACGACAACTGTATCTTCTGCAAGATCGTCGCCGGGCAGATCCCGAGCGCGCAGGTCTATAGCGACGACGACGTGGTGGTGTTCAAGGACATCAATCCGGCCGCCGACCTGCACCTGCTCATGGTTCCGCGCAAGCACATCGCCACGTTGCAGGACTGCCAGCCGGAAGATCAGGCGCTGCTCGGCAAGATGATGCTGCTCGCGCCAAAGCTGGCCCGTGAGCAGGGTTATGCCTTCGATGGCGACGCGTCGAACATCGACGGCAACGGGTTTCGCGTGGTGATGAACACCGGGCCGGGGGGTGGGCAGGAGGTTTATCATCTTCACATGCACATTCTGGCCGGACCGCGGCCGTGGAAGCGCATGTAACGTCAGCGTGACAGCAAAGTCTGGGAATATCGCGACGGTTTGCCGCGTTATGTGATGGAATGGTGCAACGCGCCCGCATCGGGATAGGTTTCACGAAACATTTATTTCTACCCGGCGCCGCGCCCGGTTACGATGCTGGACGTGACGCGCAATGTGCCACAATGGGGCACATGGTTGCGTAACAAGGGGCAAACATAGCGCACTGCGCCAAAGGCCGGAGGGCCTGCGCAGTGGGGCTCGATAAAACCTCGTCGCGACGCGGCAGAGGTAGGTAAACGCAAGGAGAGTGGTCATGGGTTCGTTGAGTATTTGGCACTGGCTGATCGTGCTGGTGATCGTGATGATGGTTTTCGGCACCAAGAAGCTGCGCAATATGGGTAGTGATCTGGGCGGTGCGGTCAAAGGCTTCAAGGACGGTATGAAGGAAGGCGAAGCCTCCCCGTCCAAGGAAGATCCGGCGGCTGCCAAGGAACTGCGCGATTCGACCACCATCGACGTGCAGGCCAAGGACGCGAGCAATCACAAGCAAGGCTAAGCCGGCGTCGACATGATCGATCTCGGCCTTTCCAAACTGATGTTGATCGGCGTGGTTGCGCTGGTCGTGATCGGTCCCGAACGCCTGCCTAAAGTGGCGCGCACGGCGGGCGCGCTGTTTGGCCGCGCCCAACGCTATATCAACGACGTGAAGGCCGAAGTGAGCCGCGAGATGGAACTCGACGAGCTGCGCAACATGCGCAACCAGTTCGAGGACGCGGCCCGCAGTGCGCAGAACACCGTTCAGAAGCAGTTGCACGAGCAGGAGGCGTCGCTCAACGACGCCTGGGCGAGCGCCACCGGTACGTCGTCGAACGAGATCGCGGGGGGCGGTACCGATGCCGCGACCGGGTACTCCGACAGCTATCTGTCCGAACCGGTGGTGACGTCGAGCCTCCGCGCGAAGCCCAAGCGTCGCAACTGGCGTGTGCGCCGGGCAGCGACACCCATGTGGTTCAAGCAGGCCAGCACGACGCGCACGCAGGTGCAGTCGGGTGCGGCGCGCGTGGCGCGTCACACACCGGCCAAGCTGCGCCGGCCCATCAAGTTCTTCTGAGGCCTTCCGAGGCATAATCGCGCCGAACTTCCTGCCATCAGGCACTGTGCTGGCTTCATTCCTGGATAAGTCGACGTGAGCGACGAGAAACAAATCCCCGAAGGGGGCACCGAAGAGACCTTCATCTCGCATCTGGTCGAGCTGCGCAACCGCATCATTCGTGCGGGCACGTCCGTGATCGTGGTCTTCCTGTCGCTGGTCTACTGGGCCCCGGACATCTTCCGGCTGCTCGCCCGGCCGCTCACCCAATCGCTGCCCGCCGACGGCAAACTGATCGTCACCGACATCACCGGTTCGTTTTTCGTCCCGATGAAGGTCACGCTGATGGTCGCGTTCGTGATTGCGCTGCCCATTGTGCTGTATCAGGTGTGGGCGTTTATCGCACCGGGGCTGTATCAGCACGAGAAGAAGCTGGTGATGCCGCTGGTTGTGAGCAGTTACTCGCTGTTCCTGATCGGCATGGCGTTCGCGTATTTCCTCGTCTTCCCGACGGTGTTTCACTTCATCGCGCACTACAACGCACCCCTTGGCGCGGAGATGAACACCGACATCGACAACTACCTGAGCTTCGTGCTGACGATGTTCATGGCGTTTGGCGTGACGTTCGAAGTGCCGGTGGTGGTCGTGGTGCTCGCACGCATGGGCGTGGTGAGCATCGCCAAGCTCAAGCAGATTCGTCCGTATGTGGTGGTCGGGGCGTTCGTGCTGGCCGCTGTCGTCACGCCGCCGGACATTCTCTCGCAACTGATGCTGGCCGTACCGCTCTGTATCCTCTATGAGCTGGGCCTTATTGCTGCACGGATCTTCGTCAAACAGGGGCATGCCCCCAACGGCGAGAACAACGAAGAGGACGGCAAGGCAACGTCCTGATCGCCGCCTGCCGGGTCAACACAAGGAAGCACGGGTTTCGTCCCGTGCTTTTTTGTTGGGCATAAAGAAAAACGGCCGCGCGGAAAGCGCAGCCGTGTTTTCTTGATTCCGGGACTTCAGTCAGCGTTGTTTTCGTCGCTGCCGTCGTCCTCGTCCTGCGCTGCGCGCTTGGGCGGCGGCGGACGCTTGCCGATCGTCACCGTCAGATCCAGTTCCTTCTTCTTGCGCGTGACGTGCAGCTTGGTCTGCGTGCCCGGCTTGATCTGGGCGATGACGTTGAGCAACTCGGTCGTGTCGCGAATCGACTCGTCGTTCACCTTCGTCAGGATGTCGCCCGGCTGGACGCCTGCCTTGTCGGCCGGACCACCCTGCACGACGCCCGCGATGATGACGCCGGAATCCTGTTGCAGGCCGAACGACTCGGCGATATCCGAGGTAATGTCCTGCGGTTCGACACCGACCCAGCCGCGCGTGACGCCGCCGGTCGTGATGATGCTTTCGAGCACCGAGCGCGCCGTCGACACGGGAATCGCAAAGCCGATGCCCATATTGCCACCGCTGCGCGAGTAGATCGCCGTGTTGATACCCAGCAGATTGCCGTTCACGTCGACCAGCGCGCCGCCCGAGTTACCGGGGTTGATGGCGGCATCCGTCTGAATGAAGTTCTCGAACGTGCTGATGTCGAGGTGGTTGCGGCCCAGCGCGCTGATGATACCCATCGTGACCGTCTGGCCGACGCCGAACGGGTTGCCGATGGCGAGCACCACGTCGCCCACGCGCACCTGCTCCATACGGCCGAGGGTGATGGCGGGCAGATTGTCGAGCGTGATCTTGAGCACGGCCAGATCGGTCTCGGGGTCGCTGCCGACCAGCTTGGCGCGGGCTTTGCGGCCGTCGGCGAGGGCGACTTCGATCTCGTCGGCACCATCCACCACGTGATGATTCGTGAGAATATAGCCTTCGCTGCTCACGATCACGCCAGAACCGAGGCTCGATACCGGGTCCTGACGCACCGTGCCGCCGCCGTCTCCGAAGAAATAGCGGAACAGCGGATCATCGAGGCGCGGGTCGCGATTCTGCTTTTGTTCCTTGCTGGAAAAGATGCTGACGACCGCGGGCATGGCCTTTTGTGCGCCATCCGCATAGGAACCCGCTGCCGGTTTGTCGGACAGACTCGGCGCGACTTCCTGCAAGGCGATGATCGGATTGGCGAGTTGCTTGCCGAAGGAACCCTGGCGTTGCAGCCACTGAGGCTTGAGAGTGGCGATGATGAAGAGCAACGCAAGCAGCACGGTGACCGCTTGCGCGAACAGTAGCCAGAAGCGTCTGAGCATGAAGAAGCGAGGCCTTATATGAATCGTGTTGAACTCGAATTGTATCTGAACGATACCCTGCAAACCGCGCAATTTCGCGATTACTGCCCGAACGGCCTACAAGTCGAAGGGCGCAGCGAGATAAAGAAAATCGCCAGCGGTGTGACCGCCAGCCTGGCATTTCTCGAAGCCGCCCGCGACTGGGGCGCGGATGCCGTGCTCGTTCATCACGGTTATTTCTGGAAGAACGAAGATGCCCGCATTACCGGGATGAAGCGCAAGCGTCTCGGGTTGCTGATCGGTCACGACATCAGTCTGTTCGCTTACCACTTGCCGCTCGACGCGCATCCTGAGCTTGGCAACAACGCCCAACTGGGCAAACTGCTGGGATTCGCCGACGATGGTGGCCGTTTCGGCCCCGATCAGCTCGGATGGCTCGGCGCGCCCGCGCAACCGATGACGCTGGCGGCCCTCGCGGCGCACGTCGAAACCCAATTGGGACGCCAACCCCTGATGCTGGGCGACCCCGGCCGTCAAGTGAGTCGGGTGGCGTGGTGTACCGGTGGGGCGCAGGGCTTCTTCGAAGCGGCGATTGCCGCCGGGGCGGACGTGTATATCAGTGGTGAGGTGTCCGAACCCACACAGCACCTCGCGATGGAAAGCGGCGTGGGGTATCTGGCGGCGGGGCATCACGCGACCGAGCGTGGCGGCGCGCGCGCGCTCGGCGAGCATGTCGCCGAACGCTTCGGACTCGAACATCGATTCTTCGATATGCCGAACCCGGCCTGAGACCGGGGGTAGCAAAGGCCGCCACCCGAGGGGCGGCGGCTTCAGGCGGTTCTTGCGGTTGCCTTACCCGTTCTGCTTTTTGAGGCTGTCGCGGATTTCGCGCAGCAAAACAATATCTTCCGGGGTGGGTGCCGGGGCGGCCGGGGCTTCCGGCTCCGGACGCTTCAGGCGGTTGATCTGCTTGACCATCATGAAGATGATGAACGCCAGAATCAGGAAGTTCAGGGCGACGGTGATGAAGTTGCCGTAGCCGAACACGGCAACACCGGCTTTGGTCAGGTCGGCGTAGGACGTAGGGTTGCCTTTGAAGTCAGGCGGGATGGTGCCGAGCAGGATGAATTTGCTCGAGAAGTCCAGTCCGCCGAAGATCGCGCCGACGATCGGCATGATCAGGTCTTTGACCACCGAGTCGACGATCTTGCCGAAGGCCCCGCCGATGATCACACCGACGGCCAGATCGATCACATTGCCTTTGACGGCAAATTCCTTGAATTCCGACATGAAGCTCATGCCATTCCTCCGCTGTTTTAATGAGTGGCCAGGGAGCATCGCTGTCACGCACGATGTCACCGGGGCGAGACAAGGAAAATGATGACTAAATGTCGTGCACGCGTCAACGAAAGCGGCGATGATAGCGGTTCTCGAGCAGCATCCCAAAAGCGAAACCCCGGGTGGGCGGTAGCCACCCGCAGGGTACGTTAATCCTTTGAAAATACGCGAAAACCACTAGGAGACTGGGGCGTTTAGCCGTTGTTTCAGGCATTTACGCTCGCGTATGATTTAAGGTTGACGGAAATACAAATTCAACCGTGTGGGGCTTGTGATGAGTAACAATCAGAAACGTGCCGTCGACAGCAACCGCCGGAACCTATTGATTGCAACGTCCGTAGCTGGAGGCGTAGGCGGCGTTGCAACACTGGTTCCTTTCGTCAGTTCCCTCGAACCTTCGGAGCGCGCCAAGGCTGGCGGAGCGCCCGTCGAAGCCGATGTCAGCGCGTTGCGGCCCGGCGAGAAGATGACGGTCGCGTGGCGCGGCCTTCCCGTGTGGATCGTACGCCGCACACCGGACGAAATGGCTTCGCTGTCCAAAGTGACTGCCGAACTGGCCGATCCGGACTCCAAGGAAACGTTTTCGTTTCCGATGCCCGATTACGCCAAGAACGAGTTCCGCACGCGCGTCGAGCATAAGGATCTGCTCGTCGTCATCGGCGTCTGTACGCACCTTGGCTGCATCCCTTCCGGTCCCTATGTGGCGAACACCATCCCGGCCCTTGGCCAGGACCCGGGCTTCCTGTGCCCGTGCCATGGTTCGACCTACGATATGTCTGGCCGTGTTTTCAAGAACAAGCCGGCGCCAAAGAATCTCGACGTTCCTCGTTTCATGTTCCTGAGCGACACCAAGATCGTGATCGGTAAAGACGAAAAAGGAGAAGCGTAAATGGCCGCCGACAAACAAGTCGACACGACGGGCTTGCTGGGCTGGATCGACCGCCGGTTTCCGCTCACGCAGCTCTGGAAAGACCACGCATCCGAGTATTACGCGCCGAAGAACTTCAATTTCTGGTACTTCTTCGGCTCGCTGGCCATGCTGGTACTGGTGATCCAGATTCTCACCGGCATCTTCCTGGTGATGAACTACAAGCCCGACGCCAACCTCGCGTTCGCGTCGGTCGAGTACATCATGCGCGAGGTGCCGTGGGGCTGGCTCATCCGCTACATGCACTCGACGGGCGCCTCGATGTTCTTCGTCGTGGTGTATCTGCACATGTTCCGCGGGCTGCTTTACGGCTCGTACCGTAAGCCGCGCGAGCTGGTGTGGGTGTTCGGCTGCCTGATCTTCCTGTGTCTGATGGCCGAGGCGTTCATGGGCTATCTGCTGCCTTGGGGCCAGATGTCCTACTGGGGCGCACAGGTGATCGTGAACCTGTTCTCGGCGATTCCGTTCATCGGCCCGGACCTGTCGCTGTGGATTCGCGGCGACTACGTGGTGTCGGACGCCACGCTCAACCGCTTCTTCGCGTTCCACGTGATTGCGATTCCGCTGGTGCTCATCGGGCTGATCGTTGCGCACATCATCGCGCTGCACGAAGTCGGGTCGAACAACCCGGACGGCGTCGAAATCAAGGACAAGAAGGACGCCAACGGCCGTCCGCTCGACGGGATTCCGTTCCATCCGTACTACACGGTCCACGACATCATGGGTGTGGGCGTGTTCCTGATGGTCTTCTCGGCGATCGTGTTCTTTGCGCCGACGATGGGTGGCTACTTCCTGGAAGCGAACAATTTCATCCCGTCGGACCCTCTCAAGACGCCGCCGCACATCGCGCCGGTCTGGTATTTCACGCCGTTCTATTCGATGCTGCGCGCCACGACCGATGACTTCAAGCATCTGCTGATGGGCATTGCGGTGCTGGTCACGGCGGTCTGGTGGATCAAGGGGAAGGCTGCGGTGACGACCAAGGTGGCTGCGTCCGGCGGTGTGGTGTTGCTGCTGCTGGCGATGTACCTGACCGAGGCGAAGTTCTGGGGCGTGGTGGTGATGGGCGGCGCGGTGGTGACGCTGTTCTTCCTGCCGTGGCTCGACCATAGCCCGGTGAAGTCGATTCGTTACCGTCCGGGCTTCCATAAGGTGTTGCTGGGTATTCTCGTCGTTGTTTTTGCGGTGCTGGGGTATCTGGGGATCCAGGAGCCGACGCCCGTGAAGACGGCCATCTCGCAGATTGGCGCGCTGTATTACTTCGGATTCTTCTGGCTGATGCCGCTGTGGAGCAAGCGCGGCACCTTCAAGCCGGTGCCGGAGCGCGTGACCTTCGCGGCGCATTGAGCGCACTCAAACGACGACTAGGGATATCAAGATGAGAAAACTGTTGCTTATCCTGGCGCTCCTGAGTGGCTTCACGGCGCCGGCTTTGGCTGAAGAGGGTGGGGCGCTGGACACCGCGCCCAACCGGATCGACGATCTGGCGTCGCTGCAGCGGGGCGCCAAGCTGTTTGTGAACTACTGCCTGAACTGCCACTCGGCGGCGTCGATGCGGTATTCGCGGCTCAAGGATCTGGGCTTGTCGGACACGGAGATCAAGAACAATCTGCTCTTCACGACCGACAAGATCGGCGAGACGATGACCGTGGCCATGCGCGCGGCTGACGCCAAGGAGTGGTTCGGCTCGGCCCCGCCCGACCTGTCGGTCGAGGCCCGCGCCAAGGGCACGGACTGGCTGTACACCTACTTGCGTACGTTCTATCGGGACGATTCCCGTCCGACCGGTTGGAACAACGTCGCGTTCCCCAATGTGGGCATGCCGAACCCGTTCTGGCAGTTGCAGGGACAGCGGGGGCTGAAGCATGCGCAAGGGGCGGAACATGGTCCGGCGCAGTTCGTACAAATCACTCAAGGGACGATGAAGCCAGTGGAATTTGATTCTGCTATAGCGGATTTGGTATCTTATCTGGATTGGATGTCGGAACCGGCGCAGCGCACGCGCCGGCAGTTGGGTGTCTGGGTTCTGTTGTTCCTGGGACTCTTTACGGTACTTGCCTGGCGCCTGAATTCGGCCTATTGGAAGGACGTGAAGTAAAATAACGTCTGTACGACGGGGCCAGGGTTTGGGAAGCTCGGTTTCCCGCCCCGGCCCCGTTGGTTTTTAAGGAAGACGCGCTATGATGGTTTTGTACTCGGGCACGACGTGCCCCTTCTCCCAGCGTTGCCGGCTGGTTCTGTTCGAAAAGGGCATGGATTTCGAAATCCGTGACGTCGATCTGTTCAACAAGCCGGAAGACATTGCGGTGATGAACCCGTACGGTCAGGTGCCGATTCTTGTCGAGCGCGACCTGATTCTGTACGAATCGAACATCATCAATGAGTACATTGACGAACGTTTCCCGCATCCGCAACTGATGCCGGCCGATCCGGTGCAGCGTGCGCGTGCGCGTCTGTTCCTGTTCAACTTCGAGAAAGAGCTGTTCGTGCATGTGAGCGCGCTCGAGAACGAGAAGGGCAAGGCAGCGGAGAAGACTCACGAGAAGGCACGTTTGTCGATTCGCGATCGTCTGACGCAGCTTGCGCCGATTTTCGTGAAGAACAAGTACATGCTGGGTGAGGAGTTCTCGATGCTCGACGTGGCGATCGCGCCGCTGCTGTGGCGTCTGGATCACTACGGCATCGAACTGTCGAAGAACGCTGCGCCGTTGATGAAGTATGCCGAGCGGATTTTCAGCCGTTCGGCGTACATTGAAGCACTGACGCCGTCTGAAAAGGTCATGCGTCGCTAATGTGTCGATATGCCCGCTGGCGAGGCTGGTTTGCCGGGGAATGGCGAACGGGTTTCGCGGCGGGATAAGTTGGTTATATGCCTGAAACGTCTACCAAGCCTTATTTACTGCGCGCGCTGTACGAGTGGTGTACCGACAATGGGTACACGCCGTATCTGGCCGTGCATGTCGATGCCAGAACGCGTGTTCCGCGCGAGTTTGTGAAAGATGGCGAGATCGTGCTGAATATCAGCTTCGACGCCACGAGCGGATTGCAGATGGGCAACGACTGGATTGAATTCAGCGCCCGCTTTGGCGGCATTTCGCAGAAGGTGGAAGTGCAGGTGCCGAACGTGCTTGCGATTTATGCGCGCGAGAACGGTCAGGGCATGGCGTTCCCGGTCGACAAGCAGGCGTCTGCGGACGAGAGCCCCGAGCTGGAAGCGGTGCCGACGGTGCAGGAGCCGGAAGGCGACGACCCGGATCCGACCCGTCCCGGCGGTAATGGCGCGGCTGGCAGCAATGCCGGACGTGCGCATCTGAAGGTCGTGAAGTAATTCGTGACGGCGGTGAGACGCGAGGCTTTCGGGTGTCGCGTCGCGCTGCGAAATATCGAGCGATTTCGCACCAACAGGTAGTCGCAGTGACCGACGAATCGGTTACAATACACGACTTCGCCGGCTTAGCTCATCTGGTAGAGCAGTTGATTTGTAATCATCAGGTGGCGGGTTCGAGTCCTGCAGCCGGCACCAATACAGTCGGGCCTTTGCGGCCAGTTTCAGCAAAGGCCCGACGTTCGCAATCCCCCCTCCGCGTTCGCAATTCCCTCAACGAGACGGTTTTACGGGGCGTGCGCCACGCGAATAGTGGGCTGTCATCCCGGGCGTTGTGTGGCCTGCGAGACGTTGAGCCTCCTCCAATCCCGACTCAATCGCTTTGCGCGTGACGCTCCGAGCGCGTAAGTCCCGGAACTGAAAATCCGCCTTGTCGATCTTGGCCTTGTCCCGCGCGTTGTCGAAGCGCGAGCGCAGCTGTCCGCGCGTTAGCGGGTGCCCTTTCTCATCGCGCAGCAGGTAGGGCGAGACGTCGACCTCGCTTCCTCGCCACGCCAGCAACGCGTCTACGAGTTTCTTCAACTCGCCGGTGACTTCTATAACGACAACGCTGCCGGTCTTCGCCTGCGAGAATCGCAGGTATCCATTCGATACGTCCGTGCGCCGAACGGCGAGCAGATCGCCGGGGCGCTGGCTCGTCAGATCGGCCAAATCCATCGCATTGCGAAGCGGCAGGTCGGCGTGCTTATAAACCGCGTCGTACAGCTCGTCGGAGACAAGTACGCCCTTGCGGCCGGTTTCTTTACGGCCGCGAACACCAACGCACGGATTTGCCTGTGTCATGAGGCCCCACAAACGAGCCTGATTGAGCGTCAACGACAACACCGCCTTGGTGCGATTGGCGGTGACAACGCCGCGTTTCTCCGCCGTCGCCTGCCAGATCTGGGCCACGTCCGCTGGGCGAATGTCGTCGAGCGCTCGCTCGCCTAGGGTGCCCTGCAGGCGGGTGAGGATGATGTCGTAGAGGCGTCGTGTCGACAGCGCCTTGGCGGGCAACTCCTTCTTCCGATACTCGGTGACCAGCGCGACAAACGTCGGCCGCACGTCGACGGCTGCGGCGGTGCGCAGCCCTTCGATCTCCGCCCACTTGAGCAGTGCGGCCTGACGATCGCTACCGAGCGGCTCCAACGATCGCTTTCCGTCCGCCCAGCCGTAGTCGTAGTAGTAGCGGGCCGTTCCGTCCCGGTTCAATCGAGTCCGGAAATTCGGTATCGCACCCGCGTTGTTTGGCTTACGTCCCATTTACGCTGCCTGAAGGTTCAGAGGAGGCGGAGTGGGGCGCGCGTCAGGTGGGATATAGCCGCTGACGATCCCCAAGCGCTTGTCATGATACGCTCGAGCGATCAGCACCCTGCCATGCGAGTCAATCTCGTGCGGCCACCGGCTGGCCAGCAGCCAGCGAACTTGCCGCTTGCGAATCGGGGTTCCGGTCAGCTCGCGCACTTCCTCACGGGAAAGATAAGGACTCACGACGCCTCCTTCGCAAACAGCCAGCACTTGATGGTCGTCGGTGCCGTAGGGTTTCCGTCGCGGGCATAGATTGCGCTTTTCACGGTCGTGTACTCGATGAATCGACGGCGCTTGCTGGTGCGCAACACCTGCTTGAGATCGCGCAACAACGGGATCTGCTGGCGCCGGTCGGCCGCAACCTGCACGAAGTGGTTGAGGTTCACCGCGATCAGCTCAGGATCGTGCGAGTGATTCAGGCGGGGATGGTCGGCACCGTCGAGATAGTCGAACGCTTCCCAGAACTCGCGCACCATCGGGTGATCGTCGTTAATCGCTTCCTGACGCTGGAGCGCCATCGCTTCCACCTGACTAGCGAGCTGGGCCTTCTGCTCGTCGGTGAGCGCGACGACGTGGCACAGCGCGTCGGCCAACGCCATGAGCTGGCCGTGGTTCTTCGCGATACGGGTGGACTTGATACCGGGTAGCGCGAGCAACGCTTTTTCATGCACTGCCGATCGCTCTTCAATCGTCTTGAGGATCTTCGATTCGGCCTTGGCTGCATTGAGAATGAAGCCCGACACCACTTCGGTTGGGAGGCTCTCGAGCGCAATCGCGGCTTCACGAGTGCGCGGCGTCTGGCCGGACGTGTCAAAGTGCAGATGCACGATGCGCTGCAGGATCGGGGCAGACGCATTCACCGTGGCGTTTTGGCTGATGACGATAGCGCCACGGAACGGTGGCTCATACGTCTCGTTGCCGCCGGTCGCCATGCCTCGGGCGCGCACGCTGCGGCCGTTGTACGCCGTTTTCAGCTCGTCCCAATCGAACGACTTCACGTGTGTCTTGTCCTCGCCGATACGCTCGCGGTCTGACTCGATCAGGACGACGGGCAGACCAGACACCTGCGCAAAATTGCGCGCGCGTGCTGCCAGCGATGACTTGCTTGGGTCGAATCCCTCGTAGTCGCGTCGGCCAAACAGCTTCCAGAGGAATTCGATCAACGTGGACTTGCCCGCGCCAGCCTCGCCGACGATCTCAAGAAACGGGTACGATTTCTGCGTGGCGCGGATCTGCTCGGCGAAGAGCGAGCCGAGCCAATAGGCCAGTGCTGCCAGTCCCTTGGCACCGAAACAAGTCCACAACAGGTTCAGCCAGTCGTCCCGATATTCTTTTGCATCGTCGTTGATAGAGAGCGCCACAGACTGATTCAGCGACTTCACTGCAAGCTTGCCGATCTCGAAGAAGTCTTCGCCATTGATCTGGTGAACGCGACCGTCTTTGACGGCGAGGTCACCCAGAACGTAGCAACCGTACTCGCGGCTGTAACCGATGAAGTCAATCGTCTCCACGCTCTTGATGTTGAAGAGCTGGCGCTCCATCATCCGCTCGAGCATGCCGCTCGTGCCGGAATAGACCGCACCTGGTGCGATCCCGAGCAGTCGCTTCTTGAACTCGCTGCCGGTGGAGATCTGCGAGCTGGAGAACGTATTTTTCACGGCGGGGCCGTCGTGCGGAAATTGCACGCGGAAGTAGTACCAGCTTTCGTCGGTGATGCGATTCTGCTGGAAGTACAACGGCATCGGAAAACAGTTGGCGATTGGGCGGATGCTGCCAGCCTGCTGCAACGCCTTTTCGCGCTTCTGTTCGTCGCTCATGTCAGCGGCTTGGGGACCGTCTTCGATCTCGTCACGCGCTTTGTTGTAGCGATCAAGGTCGAACTTGAACCAGTACAGCCGCTTGCCGAATTCAAAGTCGAACTCAGAACGATGCCCGTCGCTATGCGAGTACATGAGCATGCCCTTCTCGCTGGCACTCTTTGCGATCAGCACCGCGCCGTGATGGCGGTATTCAGCCAAGCCGTCCTTGGAAAGCCGGTGACGCTTCGAGGTGTCGTGGTGCCTGTCGAGCAGATGCAAGTCGCTCCAGTCGAGTTTGCGTCCGCCACTCTGCGGGATCTGCGCGGCCGAACACTTCCAGCCGGACTCCCGTGCGCGCTCGACGTGCTTGCGGGTAAAGCTGCTGCCAGCGGCATCGCCGTCGAGTGCCCAGACAAGGGTGGGGCGATCTTTGCCAGACTCCGATAACGACATTGCGAGGTCGCGCAGCGCATGCTCGGGATAGTTGTTACATGACATCACGGCCACGGCGGCGATGTCATGGTGATGGAGCGCAATCGCATCGAAGATGCCTTCGACGAGCCAAAGCTCGCGAACGCTTTGAAATACCAGTACCGGCGGCTTCCACCACTGCCCTTGATATTGAAGGCCGGGATTGAAGCGCGCTTTCTTCTTGCCGAAACGCCCCGGCTTGTCGATGAGTCGCTCCCAATACCCACCAGCGAACGGAAAGCGCACGGTCGACGTGCCCGCGTTCGCCTCACGGTCGAAATACTGCTCCTGTGTGTACCACCCGCCGACAACGGAAACGTCAAAGCCGCGCGCCTCCCGCATGTACGCGTCGGCGGCAGCGTTGGGATTGGCTTCTGTTGGCGTCTGGTAACGATCGGTCCAGCTCTCGAAGAGGTCGGGATAGATCTCTTTGACGTGTCCCTCCCATGCGCACTTACTGAGGCGACCACAACGAAGAACCCACGGGTGTTCGGCGTGCGTGTATAGCTCCTTCTTGCCGCAATCCGGGCACACCCCCTGCCGCAAGTAGCCACCGCGCTCCTTGAACTGGTAATCATTCAAGAGGCGGGGCAGAAGTTCGTTGTGAAGGCTGTCTTTCATGGTCTTCTAAGTTAGTACTTGGCTACTTCGTCAGGGTGCGCAGCACGCCAGCGCATGAACGGCTCGCGAATCTCCGTCAAGAAAATCGCAGCGGCGTCGGGGTTGGTCTCCAACTCACGCCGCGAGCCGATGCCACATTTGAGGTAGATCAGCTCGACGGCGTCATCGGTCGTGAACGCGTGGCCAGAGAGATCCTCGAGCCACGCGAGAAAAACGCGGTCGTTACACCAGACGCCAGCGAGTCGGGCGAGGCCTCTCATAGGGCGAGTCGCGTATATAGGACGCGCTGCTGGTTGCAACCGCCAGACGTAGAAATGCATACGTACTGATCGATTACCCCCATCGCGGCGAGTAGCTGAAGCACGAGCCATGCGGCTCCAATCGCTGCAAGAACGCTTTTCATGTGCAGCTCCCGCCTTGAGCGACGCGAACGGCGCGCTTTTCCGCAAGCTTGTGTTGTGCCACGAGAATCTCCCACTCCTCTTCCTCAATGCGTCGGCACCCCACAAAGGAAAGCGAAAATGACTTCAGGGACTCATCCACCGCGCACCCACGTGCTTCGAAATCCGCGATCACAGCGGGAATGTCGGGAACCCACATTGCGTACGGTCCAACTGCGCTAAAAAACAGAAATCCACACTCTCTAAGAGGAATTCCCAAGCACTCCCACCCCTTGCCGCCGTCCGGAAGCGAATAGGACACGCTCAAAGGAATTGAGAACTCCTGCGCGATGACGTAGGCAGGGTTGTCGTAACCTTCCTGGGCTTCGAATCGCATTGCCCATTCAGTTCTCTTCTTAGGACGGCTACCGTAGCGCCCAGGCTTCGTGAAATCTGGATGGTGCTTGTCGCCGAACCGGACGCTCATGACAGTGCCGTCGTCCCGGCTAGTCGAAATCTCAGTGGCCCCAATCTCGGCGGACATTGCCCCGTTTTGTTGAGCCACACGCCTGCGCTCGCTGATGTGTTGTCTGACCAGGTGGAGAGCCTTGCCGGACTCGATAATGAAGATCGCTCGATGGTTCATTGCATTCCCTCGTGATAAAGAAGGTTCCTTGATTTGCACGGGTGCGCTCCCTCACGCATGACCAGCGGGGAAGTACGACAGGTCAACGATGAAAGGAACAACAAGGCTATCGACAACAATGCCGAAGCCGTATGCCCAATTGCCCGCCATCTGGGGCAGCGGCCAGACGGTGGGGTGGTAACCGCGCGCCGTTCCGGCGTCGATAGCCTCTTCAAGGGTTCGACCGCGATGCTCGGCCATGAAGTTGACTGCGGCATCGGGAACGAGTGAGTCAGGAAAGCTCGGCGGAAGCCCGAAAGTGCGAATATTCATCGGGCACCTCTGATCCACGCGATAAGGCGGAAGACGAGGCTGCGAACACCCCGATTGCGGTTGTAAGGGCCTTCGATGGTGTAGCCGCCGAGGGCTGACCGGTGAATCAGGTCACAACGAGTATTGCGGTTACGCATGGTTGCTCCTGCTACGTTAATCGCGGTCACCGGCGGAGAGACGCTTAACGTCAACGCCAGAGATCTCGCGGGGTTGCGGCAGTGGTGCAGCCGGCCGGTTTAAAGCACAACGTGCGACGACTGCCAAAGTGGTTCGCATGTACGGGGAGAGAGCTTCCACCGGCGTTTCTTCGATACCCATCGCACGTTGTGCGCGGCGCAGCTCATCGGCCGGAAATGCATTTGCATTCATCGTTGTCTCATCCCGCTCAGGAAATTTGGGCAAAAAAAACCCCTCGCGCCGTAGGGGGCACGATGCGAGGGGAACTTGGGGTGATTCGGTGTCGCGAGTTACGCGGTGCTGTTCAGCAGATCCATCTGCCGATCATCGTCTTCGTCTTGCTTGAGCTTCGCCTTACCTGTCGGAATAAATACGGCAGGGTCCGGTGATTGGCTCGGTGCCAGCGTATGAACTATCGAGAGAAGCGCCATGCAGGTGAAGGCGCATTCGACGTTCTCGCACTGGAAATACAACTGACTCGTCTGGCGCGACATGATGCGACTGGTGCGGATCTTCAAACGCCGCGCGCAGTGAGGGCAAACCATCTTCATCGCGCACTTCCTCGCTTCTTCACGTCGTAAATCGCGCGTCGCCGACCTGCGACACGCTCCATCTGTTCACGCACACGAACTTTCAACAACCACGTTGCGGTCTCCTCAATGCTCGGAAGAGCCAACGTGGCGCGGACTTGTTCGATCAGCTCCAGCTCGTCGTCACTAACGGCAATTTCAATTTCCGGCATCTGATGAGCGGCTCTTTGTCGACTTCGCTTAGGCGGCGTCCAGCGATACATTGCCAAGCAGGCCGAACGCCTCTGCTGCTTGGCGCAGTAGAAGCTCACGCGCCAGCGCGGCGGGCTGCTCACCGAGGTACTGCGCCATCGACGTGATGACGGCCAACTCGGCGTCATTGAGCCGGAGCGTCATACGGTTATCGCGGACACTTTTCGGATCGAGATACACGACGGCCTCCAATCGCTACGGATTAGGAACAGGACGCGTCCTCGGCCAGCGTCGCGTGCAGACGTTCAAACGTCTTCACGTCGCGGGCGCGAAGCGCGAGTGCAACGGCAATCAGGGAGCGGGACGCGAATGAAGTCGTGATCTCGCGGTCACCAGTAGTGGTTCGTGCAAACGCCTTGATGGCGCTCTTCTCGGTGGCCGTGACGGACACGTAAATGACCTCGTTGACCGCCTCGCCTCGCGGCGAGTAGACACGGGGAGTTTTGGCCTTGCTGGGCATGGCGATATACTCGTTGAAAGCCTTGAACAAGCCTTATTATTTCCCTCGATTGAGGGAATGTCAATAAATTTCCATCAAATGGATACCATTGGGTCGCGACTCAAAGCCGAACGCAAACGTTTGGGCATTAATCAATCCGATTTCTCGGCTATCGCAGGAGTCCAAAAGAATGCGCAAAGCAATTACGAAAGTAACGTGCGCAGTCCTGACGCAAATTATTTGGCGGCTATCGCCCGTGCTGGAGTAGATGTGAGCTTCGTTGTGACTGGGGTGCCGGGAGATAGCACTCTGACGGAAGGCGAAGTAGATTTGGTCCGCCGTTTTCGCGAAGCATCAGATGCCGTGAAAGCAGCGGCATTGGGTGCGCTTGTCGGGGGCACGGCGCCAGCCAAGGTGCAGCAGACATTCCACAGCGGCGTAAATATCGGCCAGCAGATCGCCGGCGATGTGACAGTTCCGCAAACCTTCACGTTCGGCAGCACCAAGAAGAAAAAGTAGTTCTTTACCAGGTTGAACCTCGCATACACACAACGATGGCGGGGTAAGGATTTCGGGGATGAACGAGCAAAACTTCCACAGTGACGTCGGTCAGGTGGCCGGCGGCAGTATTGTCAACACCACACACGGCCCCTCTCAAAGCAACGTCATCACGATCAACGGTGCGCCTCGCAATGAGCCACTGCCTACGATCACGGATCTGCAACGTCAGGCGATCAAGGCGAAGGCCGAACCCATCGCTGAGGCGGGCGGCGTCGAACTGGTGCACGTATATCGCATCATCTTCACCCGGTTCGGCATCGAGCGCATTCTCGATCTTCCCAAGGTTGAGTTCATGGCGGCCCTGTCGTTTCTCGATGAGCTTGAGAAGAACAACGCCGTTGGGCTTAACGACTCCTGGGCTGTCGATGCGCCTTCCGGGCCGTACGACGCATCTCGTGTTGCCCCCACGATTCATTTTCACCCGACGCCCTGCCAGGGTTGCATTGGTCTGACCGGCGAATTGGGACTAGTCGAGCGTCAAGCTCGGGCCGCGCGAGTTTGGGCAGGCGTAGCCATGTCAGTTTTATTCGCCGGTGCTATCGGGATTACTGCGGCGTTTTACACCGGGCAGATTGAGGCGAAGGGGCGCTCCGGGCGCGATGCATGCTACTTCGGCAGCGGGGTCTACTCAGTGGGGAGCGTTCTGCCGATTGCCGGAAGCAAGACCCGCGAATGTCTGCCGAATTTAGATGGTCCCGGTGCGCATTGGGAAACAATCGGCACGCCAGCAAACAAAAAGTAGTGTTTAGCGGTTCTGAGAAGGCATGCGCTCTTTTGATCGATACGGAGATTGGAAAGATGGAAGCCATAGAGGAAACGTTAGACGCCTTGCCCGAGGATGGCGAACGGGACATCACGGATGACGTTGAGGACGAAGCGCGCCGGGCGCGACTGAAGAAAGAAAAGGCCGAAGTTATTGCTGAGGTCGCTGCGGGCAATTTCAGTACAGTGCGGGCAAAGGTCGCATGGATACTGAATCTTCACCAAAGCACTCGAAATAGCGACGTGACGTTGAGCCTCAAGTATTGGGAGACGTTCCAACCGGAGCTTTTCAACGAAGGACTCATCCACGCACGCGACCTGTTCAAGCTGGAGCGCACTACGCTCATAGCTCGATATCGCGCGAAGATTCAGAACGAGTACGGCCTGTATCAGGCCGACGCAAAAATTCGCAACCGACGCCGTAAGAATGAAGAGGCGATGGAGGCCGAGGTCATTGCCGATCAGGCACCGCAGCCTGTTATGTGGGTCTACGCCGACGAAACGGGGAAGACAGCGCGGTATGTCATCGTGGCTGCTGTTTGGGTTCTGAGCGGCGGATCTGTCTACAAAGTGTCAAAGGCCATCGATGAATGGAAGGCCAAGTCCCCCTGGGCAAAGCGAGAAGTGCATTTCTCGCGGTTTGGTAGGCAGGACGTAGACACGTTGCGGGAATACCTGGGTGTGGTACTCGCAAATCGTGAGTTTCTTAGCTTTAAGGCGATCGCCGTTGAAAAGGCAAAAACGAAGCGATCAATAGAAGAGGTCGTCGCGCTTCTTCACCGACATATGCTTGAGCGTGGTGCTTTTCACGAGGTCGACACCCAACGCGTGTCCTTGCCAAGAAAAGTCTCCGCAGCGGTGGATGAGGAGCAATCTCTTGATCAGTTCGCTCTAAGTGATCTGAAAAAGCAAGTGAATATTGAGTACAAGCGCGTGCACGGAGACAAACTAGTTTTGACTGATATCGTATCGGTGTCGTCTAAGTCGAATCCGTTGGTTCAGCTTGCGGACTTATGTGCCGGTGCGCTAAATCGTCGCCTTAACAGTGAACAACCCGAGCGGGGCGCGAAAGATGAAATGGCCGATATGGTGATCGAGATGCTGGACCTAAATCTCAATGAAGGTGCCGTGGACGGTCTTGATGCTGCGGCAATGTTCATCGTCTAGCCCGCGTGGTAACAGTCGCGTGCGGTCTCGTTGCCGCACGCGCGTTGTCACTCCTTCTCGTCGGGCACCTCAGTTGCCTTAATCTCCAGCTCGATCTGCGTCGTGAATCCGCTGTTTGAGTCGAGCGTATGCCGCGTCTTGGCGAGAAGCCAATCGGTGTTATCGATTTGCGGCTTGAACCCTCGCACAGACACCGGCACCTCGGGGAACAGCCCAGCGTTGCCGCGCGCAAGCGTCATCGAGAATGTCGCGACGCCACGTTGTATGCGTTGCCACTCGGCGCGCGCGGCGCGCAGGGCGTTCGTTTTGCTGGCGTAGGTATGTCGCAGCTCTTTCGTGTTGCCTGTGGGTTCGACCACCGGCGCTTCCGGCTTCGCCTTCTGACGCTTCTTGCCTGAGCCGTTCGCGGTACCGGTCGACGTCGACGTACTCGTCTCCGACACTGACGTGACCACGACCTGTCCCTTCTTCGCCGCCCGGGTGTCCTGGTAATACGCAACCACGGAATCGAACGACTCACGGTCTGCAACTGAGAAGTGATGCTGGTCCCCGAGCTGCCGGGTGATGGTCAGGCGCGAGAGCGGCTTACCCGATGCCGTCAATGATTGACCCAGCTTCGTGAACAGCAGCTTGTCGGCTTTAACGGTGGCGATGGCGTCGAACATCTTCGCCACGCGGGTTAGAAAGCTCGCGTCCGATTCGCCAGTCTGGTCGATGTGGGACAGCAACTGGTTTGCCAGCGCGGACGCGATCATGGCGCCGAGGTTGTGACGCTGGGCGATCAGGTTGACCAGGTCGAGCAGCGAGACGTTGTGATACGACGACTCCCGCTTCTTCGTCAGGCCAGAGCGCAGATCGGCGCTGCGCGCGCGGATGACGATGCGGTCGGGCGGGCCGGTATGGGTGATCTCATCGACGGTGAACTTCCCCTTGTCGATGAGGCCCTCGTGTTTCCACCCGAACGCCACCGCGAGTTTTGCGCCGCGCGACGGCAGCTCGAGCGTGCCGTCGGCGTCGTCCAGCTCGATATCGAGCTGGTCCGCTTCGAACCCTCGGTTCTCCTCCAACGACAAACTGATAAGCCGGCCGGTGAATGCCCCCGTTATGTCTTTGCCGTCCTTGGTGATTCGGTAGATGGGCACCGGCACCATGTCGTCCTGCGCACCAAGCAACTTGCCCGCCATGCCCGCGACACCACTGACCATACTCACGGCACTATCCGCCAGACCGGAGAGGCTTCCGAACGCTTCTATCACAGTACCTTCCCCACCACTTTACCGACGGTACCGCTGACGACATCGCGGGCGAGGTCGCTGGCGATATTGCCCGCGAGGCTACCCACAACCCCGCCAGCGACTCCACTGACCAGTCCGCCCACAGCATCGCCAACGGCTCCGCTAACTAGGCTACCCACTCCCCCCAAGGCTCCACTAACGAGACCGCCAACACTCCCGAGAAGATCTCCCGCCATACCGCCCAGCAGGCCAGTCGCGAGTCCCAGGAGACGCAGATCGTAGTTGTCTGTCCGTTTGAACGTCGCGGTGAACTCGATGCGGCGGGGGGCACCGTTGTCGAAGAACAGCGTGCTGGTGGTCTCCAGGCTCTCAAGGGTGTAGATGCCGTAAATGTTGCCGGTCCCTTCAAGGAGCGGCCACGCCTTACCCTGGGAACCGAGCGTCTCGAGCATCTTGAGCGACATTCGGCCTCCGGTCAGTTCCGGTAGCAGCGTGCCGCGCATCGTAATCGGCTCCTCGTCTGGGCCAAGGAACTGCCGGTCAGGGCGCAAGCCGATGCGGGGATTTGCGGCATAACGCCAGTTGAGCTGGCGCGACAGTTCCTGGTAGGAGACGGTACTCAGCGTGAATACGAACAGCCCGTAAGCCATCATCATGATGCGTTCCTCAATCCTTGTCGCCGAAGCGAGAGCGGGCGCGCGCGGCGTCCTTGCGCTGTAGCTCGATGATCTTGCGCTCGACCAACTGCGCGAGCTGCGCCTCATTCATGCCGGGTGCCGCATGAATGTGGATCTCGTAGTGGTTGCCCGCCGCCGGTGCGGCGCTCTGAAGCGGCGAAGAGATCGGCGGGCGCATATCGAACACCGTGCTTGCCAGCGCTGGCGAGCCGGCAGCGATAGCCAGACCAGCACCTGCGCCAGCGATCTGGCGTGCGAGCTGTTGAACGGCAGACAACGGCCCGTCCTGATTGCCCGTGATGCCCTGCTCAAGCCCTGCCATCGTGAAGCCGCCCAGCTCAGCGAATACGCGGCTCGGAGAGTGGATGCCGAGCTTCTCCTTGAACCAGGACACCGTCCGCTCGCCCAGACCGACTACGGCGTCTTTGACATATGACGCCGCCGAGGTGATGCCAGTGGCCAGGCCGTGCACGATGTTGGCTCCGAACTCGGTGAATTTGCTCGGCAGATCCACCCCGAACCAGCTCATGACGCCAGCGAATGCCCGGTAGAAGATGCCAAGCGGCGACCAGTTGAGAATCAGCGCGGCGACGCCACCAATGCCCCCGCTGAACGCGGCCTTGATTTCATTCCAGACGCCGATGAAGAACGCCTTCACCTGGTCCCAATTCCGATAGACGAGATAGGCCGCGACGGCGATGGCGGTCAGTGCGAGGCCAATCGGTGTCGTCAGCAACATGCGCCCCATCCACAGAAGCGAGCTGCCAACGAATCGAATGGCCCCACCGAGCAATCGCATGACGGTCGACAGCACGCCGCCCTGAATGCCTGCGGCTTGCATCATGAATCGCATGACCGCGAGGGGGCCAAGCACGGCCGCGATAGCGAGCATGGCCGGACCGATCAGCAGAAGCGCGCCGGCGATGCCAGCAATCGCCACCATGACCACTTGGGCGACAACGGTGTGGCGCTCCATGAAGCCCGTCAGCCCCTTGACGACGCTGGAGAGTCCCTCGACGCCGGCCACATACATGGGCAAGACGCGCTCGCCCATCTCCAGCCACAAATCGTGAACCTTCGCCTGCAGGTCCAGCTCCTTGCCGGTCGGACTATCCTTCGCGAGTTTGTCGAGAGTGCCGATATCGGCCGCGCCCCGATTGAGCTTCTCATTCTTGCGAATCTGGTCGCGCTGGAGGTACATCTGGCCGAACAGGTTCGATGCGGTGCGGTTCGAGAAGATGCCGCCGATGGCATCAAGCACGGCTTGCTTCTCCGTAATGCCTTTGGCAGCGAGCGCCGGCAGCAGCACCTGCTCCATCCACTCGAACTGGTTCTCGCGGAACAGCTCAGAGCCTTTGAGCGCGCCAGGATTGATGTGCGCGATCTGCCCTGCCTTGTCGGGCGTGACCTTGCTGCGGTCGCCAATGAGACCCAACGCGTCGAGGTTCTGCGCGGCGCGCTTGGTCGTTCGGCCCTGATACAGCCCCGAGTACGCGCTCATCAGCGCCGTGCCGACGCGGTTGCCGCTCATTTCCTGCACCAGCGGCTCGAGCTGGTAGTAGAACGCGTCCGAGTTGATGCCCTTCGCGGCCAAGCCACCGGTCTTGATGAGGTTGAGCCATTCCTCGGGGCCGACACGACCGCCGGTCGCCGTCAGCACCTTCTGCACCATGTTGGCCTGCTTGTTGAATTCGGCTTCACTCGCCAGGCCACCGCGCATTTCGATGACCTTGAGCATATCCATGAACTTCTTGTCGTTCTCTTCTCCCTTCTCGTCGCCGTAGAGCGCCTTGTTGGCAAACTTCATCTTCGCAAGCAGCGGCGTCACCATCTCCGCGTGGTGCGCGTCGGCAAACACCGTCAACGCGTCGCGCATCAATTCAGTGTTCTCGGTGCGGCTGGTGCCGAAGGTCTTCATCTGGCGCGCGAAGTCGATAGCCTCTTTTGTCTCCTTATCGCTGAGTCCCAGGGCACGCACGCGCTGCATCTCCGTGGCCATGTGCTTCGACTCGTGCAGGCCGCTCTTTACGGGCATGCCTAGCACTGCGCCGGCGGCGGTGGCACCAATGCCAGCGCCGGCCATTGCGCCCGCAGCGGAACGCAGTTTGTCGCGCCGCTCGCGTGCCGCGCTCATTCGCTCCTGTTGACGTTGCAATTGCACCAGTCGGTCGCGTTGCGTCGACATTGCTGCGTTGGTTGCTGCGATATCGCCGCGAAGCTGACGCTCGTGCGCGCTCAGGTCGCGCGTGCTGACTTTGGCGGCCGACAAGCGATCTCGCAACGCCTGGAGCTTCTGGCTCTGCTGCTGGTGCTGATTGTTCAGATCGCGCGCGGCCCGCACGGCCGCATTGAACTCGCGCGTCATGGCGCGCGTGGGTGACTCCGTTTCCTTGATGCCGCGTGCGAGCTGTTGCACACGCTCTTCGGCGGCGTGCAGGGCCGTGCTGGTGCCGCGCAGACCCTTGTGGAGTTCGCGGAACTCGCCGACCGTCTTCTGCGTCTTTTCGAGTTCTTTGAGGCGGTCGCGTGTCTCCTTGAGACCACGCGACATCTCCTTATTGGTGCCGAGGATTTTCCGCGTGTTAGCGGTCATCTGGTCGACTGTCTTCCACAGCACTTCGAGCTGCAGCTTTCGCCCTGCGTCGCTCATTCGTCAGTTGCTCCGCTACGTACGCGGGCGCGTTCGCGCCACTTGATGAGATCGGTGAGGCTCCAGTCGTCCATTGCGGATGGCTGGAAGCCGAATATCACTGCAACGTCGGCGAAGGCGTCGTCGACGTCTGCTGGTATGCGTCCGCCTTCACCGATTTCGGAGCCAAAAAACCGGTCACCGCCATCCCGATCTGCATCAGGTCCGCAATGTCCATGCGGGCGACTTCCTGTTCCGAAAGCGTCGGTGTCGTAATGCGGGGCAGCACCTTCATGAGTGCCAGTACGTCCATATGCGCGAGGTCGACAAGATTCACGCCACGCAGCTCGCCGGCACCGGGCTTACGCACTTCGACCTGCTCGACTTTGTTGTCGCCGCGCTGGATCGGGGTGTCGAGGGGGATGATTTCTTTCATGATGGAAATTCCGCGGATTTTGAAGCGTAGAAGGGGCCGGTGATGAGCCGGCCATATGGATTACAGGCCGATGGCCTTGCGCTGTTCTGCGAGTCGGTCGACGCCGTTCACGACCTCGATGAAGTTGACCAGGTCAATTTCAACAACGGTCGTGCCATTCACGGAGTACTTGAAATACGTCACAGACATGGTCGGCTTGAAGTCGCTCTTGTCGCCGGCCTTCGACGAACCGGGGTCGATTTCCTTGTAGCGACCGCGCAGCACGACCTCAATGGAGTCGCCGGAGCCTTCGCTATCGTCGTCCTCGATGTAGCCTGCGAAGCGCAGCATTACACCGTCGATCTTCGAGATGCCCCACTGCTCGTACACCTGGCGCATCGGTCCGGGGTAGGTTTGCGTCGACTCCATCTTTTCCATGCCGAGATCGACTTCGACCTCGCCATTCATGCCGCCGGTGCGAATCGCCTCCATCTTGCGGGCCAGCTTCGGAATCGTGAATTCCGCGCATTTGCCCATCCAGTTTTCGCCGTTGTGGAAGACGTTGAAGTTCTTGAGAATTTTCGGCAATGCCATGTTCGTTTCCTCGGGAGACGTCGATTAGGCGGCTTGCGCGACCTTGGCCGCGAAGTCGAACAGGTATCGATCGGTGATGCGCTGACGGAACTGGAGGTTCTCCAGCGGCGGGACCGGCGTGTAGTCGTAGTCGATGAACAACTGGCCGCTCTTGAGCGTTTCCTTGGTGTTGGCCGTCTCGTCGTACCAGGCGGCTCCGCCGATCAGATAGCCCGATGTGACCATCGAGCGCAGCTTTGCGTTGACGCCCTCGATAATGTCGCGCGCCAGCGACGGATTAAGCGGGCCGTCGACCGCCCAGAAATGCGCCTCGGCCATCGTGTCGGCAAGGATCTGCGCGGTGCGGGTGTAGTTCTCGAAGGCGAAGAGCGGATCGTCCGTGCACGTGCGCGAACCCCAGAAGCGGAAGCCCGTGTGATTGATCAGCGTCGTGACGTCGTGGCTGTTCAGGAAGCCAGCGTCGGTCGACGGGTCTTGCAAGTCCCAGAAGACGTCCTTCGAGAGGCCGGTAACACCATTGACCGGCACGTTGGAAAGCGTCTTGTGCCAGCCCGTCTCGTTATCGATCTTGGCGCGCATGCCGAGGGCACGCGCAACGGCGTAGGCCGACGCTTCGGCGTTCTTCGTGGTATCCCAGCTCACGAAATCCGGCCAGATCAGCATCGTCTCGCGCGCGCCGAAGTTTTCACGATAGGTGACGACTTCTTCCTTCGTGGCACATTCCCATGCCGACGCGTATTGGAACGCGCGGAGCTTCTGAGCCAGGCCGGTCAGCTCGGACGACACGGCGAGACTATCGAAACCGGGCACGCCGAGAATGCGCGGCTGCACACCGACCTTGTTCTTCGCCGAGAGCAGCGCTTTCATGCCGGTGTATTTGCCGTCGGCTGCGGTGCCGCCGATGATGGCCGAGGTGGTCTCCGCGTCGGTGGCACCTTCGGCCACGCGCACGATGACGGTCGCGCAGTTGGTCTGGTCGGCGATGGCGTCGAGCGCAGCCGCGAGCGTGCCCTTCGTGCCCGCCTTGGCGAGAGCGGCCTGCACGTTCGTCTTCAGAACGGGTGTGTTGAGCGGGTATTCAGCCGCATCTGCGTCTTCCGCCGTGCACACCATGCCAATGACGGCAGTTTCGATGGTACGGATGGGACGCGTGCCGTCGTTGAGTTCGAGCACGCGTACGCCGTGGTGATAATCGGTTGGCATTCAGATCCTCCGGAGGTGTTGGAAAGCCTGCCAGTAGGATCACTCGCGCTCGCGCGAGAAGCACGAGCGCAGTGTTGTGTCGAGTGACGGCACAACAACGAACACGCAAACGCGCGTTACGCGGCTTTCAGTCGCTCACATGCGATCTCGTGATAGGCGGGTTCCAGCTCGCACCCGATGAACGCGTGGCCAGCCTCTTGCGCGGCACGCAAGAACGTGCCGCTGCCCGCGAACGGGTCAAGCACCGTGGAGCCGGGAGGAACGAGCCGGACGACCTGGCGCGCCAGCTCTTCAGGCTTCTGCGTCATATGTTGCTTCGGACGCGGTAGGCGCTCGGTAAAGACACCTGGCAGAAACGTGCCTGAGTCCTTCGGCAAGCTTCCGCGCGACGCCCACACCATGTATTCCGCTTGAGCTGAGAAGCCCCCACGGCGCGGCCGCGCGCAGCCTTGTGTTTTGTCCCACACGGCAACGCCATGCCAGATGAATCCGGCCCCCTGCACCGCATCGGTCAGGCTGGGCAATTGCCGCCAGTCGACAAAGCAAACGAGGTAGCCGCCAGCACGCGTGATGCGATACGCCTCGGCCAGCCACGTCATGCACCAGAAGGTCCACGACCGCTGGTCCTTGTTGTCGTGAGAGAAGTCCGGGTAGAGGCCATTCGAGCTGTTAATGTACTTCTCGCCAGGCGGGCGCGTACGCGAACCGCTATGCAGCCCGCCAGATGAATACGGTGGATCGGTGAACACCAGGTCGATGCTCTGGTCGGGCAAACGCCGCATGACGCTCAACGCATCTTCTCGGAAGACGCGATTTTGAAAATCAGCGAGTTGATGGGGGGCCTTGTTGCTCATGGGAGGGTGTCCTCATATCCGACGCTCTATGGCGCGCTGGTATGGGACTCTCGGCCCTCAAGAAATTAAGCGTGCCGCAACGGGCACATTTGATGGAGAGGCGAACATACTCGCCTTCCCCGAGCTTGCGGTTGCACGAACCGCAGCGAATTTCCTGCATGTGAAAGCCTTGCACAATTGTGGTAAGGTTTCGCGGCCTGTCGACAGGTGGCGCGGCCTTGCCAAACTTGCAGGCACTTCTGCGGGGGCGGGGCGTGTGGGGTGTTAGCGCACCCGACACGTCGCCGCGTCTTTTCCAACACCCAGCACGTCGTCGCCTGGTCAATACTCCGAGAGCATCTGCGGACGCGTTCGCCATCGGGTGTTGGAGCCTGCTCGCAGCATCCCTCACGCACGCGCAAGGCGCACGCGACGAGTGTTGTCGTGTCAGTTCGCACAACACCCGTATAGGTCCCGTCCCCTGGTTGTATCGCTCCGGCACCATTCCAGTACGCGACACGTCGTCACCACGTCGCTACCTGTGTCGAAACCTGCAATGAAGCCTGGTCGCCTTCGGCGGACCACGCCCCCAACCCTTGCCGCTGCCATTGGCCGGTATCTAATCGAAGTCTCTCCCCTAAAGAAGAGCCAGACCGCAGAGCAATCGATTGCGAAGACGTGGTTGTCCACTCGCATCGCAGGGCGACCGATCGATCGGATCAGAAACACGGATGTCATTGCACTTCGCGACGAGTGGGCGACCGAGAAGGCAGCAGCGACGGTCGTGCGCCGACTGGCGTTTCTCTCCCACGTTTTCACCGTCGCGCGCAAGGACTGGGGGTGGACCGAGCTGGCGAACCCCGTTCAGCTCGTCCGTCGCCCGATGGTGGATGACGCTCGCGATAGGCGCGTTATGGGGCAGATTCGCATGCGGGGGGTATCGGCTGAGGATTGCCCGCGCAGCGAGCTTGAGTGGATCATCCGCGCGACCTCGTCGCGCGAGCTACCGGTCATCGTTACCCTGGCCGCTGAAACGGCGATGCGCCGAGCGGAGATTTGTCACATGCGGCGAGAGCATGTGGACCTGTTGCATGGCGTTGTGCACTTGCCGGATACAAAGAACGGCACGTCTCGGGACGTTCCGCTTACGCCTTGGGCACGCGAGACCCTTCGTCAGTACCTCGCCGGAAAACCGCAGCGAGGGCCGATATTCTCTGTGACACCGGGTGCAGCCACGCGAGCCTTCATTCGCGCGCGGATGCGTGCACGTACGAATTACGAAGCGCTATGCCGCTCCCTCGGGCGTCGCCCGAACCCATTGTTTTTTACGGATCTTCGGCTGCATGACCTGCGGCACGAAGCGACGTCGGTTCTGGCTCCGATCTTCCAGTTGCACGAGTTGGCGAAGATAAGCGGACACAAAAGCACCCGCATGCTGTTGCGTTACTACCACCCGGACGGCCGCGAGCTGGCGAGAAAGATTGCGCGCAGCCCGCTTGGACGTAAGCAGGCTGCGCGGATTCGATCTGAGCGAGATTCTACGGACGTATGACGTTACTCGTCAGAAGACAGCGGTGTCGTGACCACGGGGGGCGTTTCCGCTAGCCACGCGGGAATCGGGCCGGCGCCATGATAGGTGACGCTTTCACCGTCGATTTCTACTACGGTGCTAAGCGAGTACTTGTCGCCGCTGTGGACGACATAGAGGCTCTTGCCTCGATTGTCTTCTACCAGCTTCCATACGCCGTCGGTCCACTTCTGCACCTTTCCGGTCTCCGTGTCCGGCGGCTCAGTTTCGACGGCGCCATAAGGAACGTTGTATTTACCCGGTGACAGGAACAGTTCGTGGGCCGTCGTCGGATACAGGAAGCGTCCGTGTTCGTCGGTTTGGTAAACGGTTTTGGGTTCCATCGTGCTTCTCCTAAAGGTACTTTCACTGCAAATGCGCGGACGCTAGGCAGCGGCCAAGCTGATCAATTCCGGGCGCACAGCCATCCGTATGGAATCGCCCAACCGGTACAGAGCGGAACTGGTGCAAGCGCGATCACTGGGGGTGTTACCCGGCAGCGTCCACGGCAAACGTGGGTGGCAACGAAACCCGCCCGTGAACGCCGCCTATGCACCTCGTATTCACGTGTAGCGTCCGCTTCACTGCAAATGCAAGAACGCTCGGAACGTCAGCTGATGCAGGGTGACGCTGTCCGAGCGGGCAACATTTCGGCGTTCAGGCAGGCGATCAATACTTCGACCGTTCGGTTGGCGCTACCGAGTTGTTTGTGAACTCCAGTTTCGACAATGCCCGGGTCATCCGCACGTCATCGGAAAGTCGTCCGACAAACACCGCCTATGCGCCGCGCCTGCATATTTAGACGTGGATTCGTGGCGCGTATGCCGTGTTCGTTGGCGACGTTTCTTTCCCGACCCGAGGGGTGCCGTTCTTGCCGTCCGAAACAGCCCCGGATGTCTTGCTGAAGGTTGTATATGTTTCGCCCCCGCTAGACGGCCCTTTGTCGCCTCCGCCAATGAACGCGAAGATGTTGGCGCCGCCCGGACCGAGGCTGAATTCATGGCCCTGCATTGGTCGGCATCACGCTTGATGTACGTTCCGAGCGTTCTTGCATTTGCAGTGTCAGCGTCAGTGCCGGTGTAGCGGCGGAACTGGTTGCGCAGATCGGGAACACGGAAATTGTCCCCGCCCAGATCCACAAACCGATGCATGCCGGCTGACCAGGCACCGGAAGCGACAACCAGCGCGTTTTCCTGTGCATAAGCCCACAGCGACGCGTACGCCAACTTGCTCAGCGTGCCCCCAACGGCATCGATCTCACTCGGAAGGGGGGCCAATGTGTGACCATCCAAAGGCCGGCCGCAGAGAGGGGACCGATAGCCGGCGTAGTACTGAGTTGCGGACCACACCCAGACCTCGGCAACCTCCGCGACTATGATCGGCCCGACGTTCGACGCTGGCAGCGCCTGAATGGAGTAGATCGGCGGGAAGCCCTTTAACGCGGTGGTCACGTATTCGGTAGTTGCGCCCCGGCGCGAGTTGTCCCCACGTGCAGGCGTGTCGAACGTTGCGACACCTTTGACCTGAAGTGGGCTAACGCCGTCGTCGGGCGATCCTGCGATAAGCAGACGCCCGCCGCTCTGCATCAGGCGCATGACTGCGGACGTAATGCCGGCGGGCCGATCAACGGAGAAGACGGTGGTAGTCGACTTGTAATCGTCAGCAACGGCACGCAGCGCGAACGTGCCGCTACTACCGTGCATAATTTCCCAGGTCTTCGTGTCGACGTCCGCATCTTCGCGCTTCAGGTGCAGAGAGGTCTGTCCAGTCCCCTTGCCATTGGATGCCGTCAGCGCTCCAGTGGACGATACCCCGCGAATACGTCCGAACACGGATAGCCAGTCCAAATTGAAATCGCCTGTGACACGGCCCATGGTGACGGGGCCAGTGATAAGCCCACCGGCCTTCGGGAAGTACTGAGTGTGAGGGTCGGCGGCTTCGACGTGAGCCTTCATTGCGACTGTGATGGCCTTGTCGGCATATTCACGGGTCGCAAGGATCACGCTGGGGTCGATCTTCAGTTCGACATTTACGCCGCTCGAGTTGATGAGGATCATCCGCACGGACTGCGTCTTGCCCGAGCCTTCGGGCAGCGTCGGCTTATATGTCGGGGGCGCGTTCGAGACGTAGCAAAGGTCGCCGTCCTCATCGTACAGCCCCAGCTCGCGAATCCACTTCCCGCCCTCGGTCTCAGGAATGACTTGTTCCGCAATGAGCTGCGACGGTGCCTTCGGGTCGACATCGAGGGAGTTCAGTGGCGCACGACGCCATTCGCCGAGCAGCGCCTTCTGACTCGTCTTGGGGGTGGGCACGGGGGCGTTATCGCCGCCGCCGTCGCCAATGGCAAGCGCGACATATTTGCGCGGCAGGCCGAGGGCCTTTGCGTTTGCATCTTTGGCGTTGCCAACGTCGGTGGCAATAGCGAAGTAGGTCGCAGTCATGGATAGACGGTCAGAGTTTCAATGATGTGGACGGCAGCGCCGGCGTATGCCGGGCCATCAACGGAGACCGCTTCGGGCGTGTACGGGTACACCGTAAGCTCCTCGCCGAAATACGCGGCCGCGCCGTTGTACTGATAGCCCCGAAGCTCGAGGCTGATATTCATTCCGGTTAGGTGGCGGCTGGCGGGCTTTACGTCGTCAATGACGCGCACCAGCTCGTTGAACATCTCGTCGGTGATGCCGGTGTCGAGTACTCCGATGCGCAGATGAAAGGTGCCGCGCCGGCCGACGGGCTTTTCCTGCCACCACTCGATGACCTCGATGAGGTAGCCCAGCGGCTCGACGGCACGGCGTAGCGCCGTGATGGTGCCCTTGCGCTTATGCAACCAGAAGCTCTTGCGGATGACTTCACGTTTCGTCGCCTCCGGCCAGGCGTCGTCCCAGCGGTCGACAGAGACTGTCCATGCCAGGATCGGCAGGAGAGCGACGGGGCACGTGCGCAGATTCCACAGATCGCGCAGGGGCACAGGCACACGCTCAATGTCGGAGAGCGCGACGGCCACCGCACGCTCGAGCGCAGTAGCGTTGGCGGGGAGAAGCGATTTCTTCATTGCGCTGCCACGAGTTCCGCAACCGTCGAACCGAGCAGCGTCCCGTCTTCTTGTTTCAGCCGTAGCGTGATGCGCGTGCAGATCGCTGCCTCTTCCTTGTTGCGGGCGATGTTGGCGGCCGGCAGCAGGATCTCGACGTTGTCCACGCCTTCGACGCCCAGCGCCGCGTCGATCTTCGCGCGATAGATGCTCTGGCCTAGGCGTCGACGTGCCTTGGCATACGCCTTGGCGTTGGTCATTGCGGCCGGGAGCAGGAGCGACTTCTCCGGGCTGGAGTCCGCCACGATCAGGTCCGCGTCGATCTCATACAGGACGACTCTTGCGGCCTGCACCGTAACGCGGTCGCCGACGGGGCGCAGATCCTCTTCACTGAGTTTCGTCCGGACGGCGGCAAGCGCTTCCTCGGGAACGGTGCCGTCATCGGCAGCGCCCAGGGCCGTGATCAGGATGTCGCATGGCTCCGGACTCACGCATGACGCGTCCGCCACGCGTCCGTCCGCCGAGCGCGCATGAAACTCGTACGCTTTCGTCGGGCCAGCGATCGACAGGCCCTCATAGGCGTTTTGAGCGCGCTCGAGCAGCGCATCATCGTCTTCGTAGACGGCTTCGATGGGCGGGTTCGCGTCAGGGTTGGCCGGAACAATGGTCAGCCGTTCAACTTCGAAGAAGGCGACCAGGTTGTCCAGGTCGTTCCCTTTCGCATACGGCAGCATGATGGCCTCAGCCGCCTCGTTCACGCGCTGGCGCCATCCTGTTTCGCGGTAGCTGTTTTCCTCCAGCTGCTTGGTCAGCATTTCAGACTCAAGCTCAAGCGTCGCCGCGACAGCCGCACGCATGTCCTCGGGCACCAGTAAGAGCAGGCTTACCTTCCGGGCGTTCAGGATTGTCTCGAAGTCGAGCTGTTCGACAACATCAGGGGCGGGCAGCTTCGAGAAGTCGATAAGAGCGCTCATGCAACACCTCGTCCCAACGTAATGCTGGCGGACACAGGCGACGAATCGCGTCCGCCGTCGATGCGATCCGCCTCAAAGTCCACGGTGGCCTTGCCAATGTCGTCGCCGGTGCCGATGTTGAACGTGAGTCGGGTGAGAGACAGGCGCGGCTCCCAGCGCGTAATCGCAAGGACGCAGGCGGCCTGAATCAGCATTCGGGTGTAGTCGTTGCTCGGCTGGTCGATCAGCTCGGGCACGATGGAGCCGTACTCGCGCCGCATGACCCGTGAGCCAACGGGCGTCGTCAGAATGTCCGACACGGATTGCTTGATGTGGTCCAGGTCGCTCAGATTCGAGCCGTCGACTTTGTTTACACCGAGGTAGGTCATTTGTTCGGGCCATCCGTGTTGTCGCCGCCACGCTGGACGCCGCCGTGATCGTGCTCGTCTACAACGACGCCGTTCGATGACAGCTTGCCGCCTTCGTGGGTTATATCGCCCTGAATGACGGTCTTCCCACCCTCGCCACCTTGTCCGGACATCCCTCCGTTGTAGGTCAGCAGCTTCTCGACGGTGAGCGTACCGGCTACATGTACGTCACCGGTGAAGTTGGCTTTCGGAAAATCCACCGTCGCGAGTTCGCTACCTTTAACCGTCGCCGTTTTCATTCCGGTGGCGTTGAGCGCGCTGGTGGCATCGTTGTAGACGATGCGCGCGCCGTCTGGGAAATCGATCAGGAACTCGTTGGGATCTTCCGACGGGGAAAGGATGAGATCAGACGGCAGACCACGCAGCACAATGCCGTTGCCGGTCTCGCCGCTCGGAGAGAAGACCGTGACCTGCTCGCCTTTGCTCAGCGGGGACCAGATGCGCACGCGACCAGCGGCCGGCTGAATGCACGCGAGCCAGTCGGTGCGGCGCTCGCCAATCTGCACGCGCACACGCAGGGGCTTATAGGTGACCTCTGCGACGGTGCCCGTGGCGATCAGATTGGCGATGAGTCGGTTGTGTTCGGCATCCATGAAAGCAGGATGCCGCGCGCGCGGGAAGGAGTCACCGGATTGGAGTTGTGTGAGCGACCAGCACAACACTACGGAGGAATTTCGGCGGTAAATTGCAGCGCCTGTTTAAAATCCCGACTTATTCAATCCCTATTGGAGCGCAAGGTGGCGAAGATCCTTATTGATAGCAATCAATTGAGAACAGATGACCTGCGCACGTTTCTTTCAGAGTCACCCAAGAACTTAGCAGTCCTCGCTGATGTTGTCGCTATGGAAGCATATAAGCACCAAGCGATCAAGACCATGGCTGAATCAATGTCGGTGCTTAAGGACTTCCCGCGTCAAGTTCTCGTCCTAAAGGGGGGAGGAAAGCTGAAATTCATGCACGGCAAGTTGGCCGGTCTGCAAAGAAGGTTAATTGATGATACCCAGAGCGAAGAATTTCCGAAGTTTCTTGATGCCCTAGAGAAGGCGGTGAATGGAGATCCCGCATACGTCAGCGCAGTTGAGAGGCACGCAAAATTTGCTCGCGAACATTTCTCGAAGCTCCAATTTGGTGCGGAGGAAATGCGTCAGGCGCTGACAACCTTTTCTGAAATTTTTTCGCCCCAAGAGCGAGCCGCGTTTCGCAACGAGTCGGGATATAGCGACGAAATGCGAGACAAGATCGGGAATAGCATCCTTGAGCTTACGGCGTTCATGATAGGCGCGGCGGGTATGGGAAAACGTCTGGCATCACTGAAAGAAGCCGCAAATATGCCCATATTTAGAGTAGCAACGGCAGTGTACCTGCACGGCGTGAGGCTGTATGCACTAGGATCACTTGCGAACCGCAGCGCTGCTAATCTCAGAAATGATTTTGTCGATATGACGTTGGTCGGTTACGCAACGTATTTCGATGGAATCTTGTCTGGGGATAGGAATGTCCGAAAGATGTACGAACACACATGCTTTTGTTTGCACGGCATGTTCGGGGCACACGTTCCAGCAGTTGATCGGTTGTCCGCAGGCCAGTGATACGACTATCTGGCGATGTGCTTCAGAACGAGGTCCGCAATGGCCGCTTGGTCGCCGTCGGTGATGCCAAGAAGTTCGCGCGCTGCGTATTGGACTGTCGGGCCGTTCCGCTCGACACGGTCGCGAAGCCCGAAATGATGAACGCGCGCGATGCGCTGCACTTCGCCGGTGAATTTCACGACGGCGCTATCTGACGTGGCTTCGATCTTGAGGTAGCGCGCTGTGCGAATCTTGGTGAACATCTTTCGTCGCACGCGTCCGGCCTTTGCACGCATCTGGGGCTTGCGAGGCACGTAAGGCTCGCCGTCCGGATTCGTCTGGGCTGAGATGCGTGCTTGCTGCTGGCGGCGCAGCTCACCAGCGATCTGCCGCGCGAGCGTACGACGGCCGGTCGGATCGAGAGAGTTGAGCAATGAAACCGCCCAGGCGTCAAGCTCGCGAATGTCGCCTGCCATCAGTCAACTCCGAGGAACGCACGAACCTGGTCGCTGAGCATCGGCTCCGGACGGTAGGACGCTACCGGCTTGCCCTCGACGTATTGCACATCGACCGCTTCCGTCAGTTGGATTTCAATAGAGACGTCAGCGGCCGCGTCGTTGAGAATGTCGACCTCAAATTTGATGCCGTCGCGTTGCCTGTCAGGATTCGCCAGCAGCTCGGGCTGCCAATCACGGACCCACGCGATTATCGGCATCATCAGCGTGGGCGAGTCGTAGGGATAGTCGGTGACGATGATGTTGAGCGTGTAGCTATAGCGAAACGAACCGCCTTTTGATCCCAATCTACCCGCTTCGCTGCTGGCCTCAAGCCGACCGTGATCCACGAAGATGTGCAGCTTGCCGGGGTTCTGCCGCAGATAGGGATTGTTCTCGACCAGGGCGGCTCGTAAAGCGTTGGGCTTCTTCACGGTGTGACACTCTCTTCTTCGATCCTTACGTAGGGGCTGCGACGCAGCTTGTCGCGCAAGGCGTCGAAGCGGGCTGCGAGTTCGTGGTAGGAGGTGTACTTGTCGGCAACGGTTGCGGCGACGGTAGAGAGCGCAACGCCGGAGGGTCGCGCATCAGAATCGCTGGGATCGTCAGGCGCGGTGTTGGTTGCTGCTGCATCGTGCAGGCGCACAAAGCCGACAGGCACAATGCAAGCAGCATCAGCTTGGGCAGTGACATAGAGGGGTACCTTCTGGATGATCGTGTCGCCCTTGACGCGGACTTCCCGCACTCGGTCGACGTACTGCGTGATGACTACTGGGTTTTCGCGCGCGTCGTTCAAATCGACCTGCAGTTGCTTGGCCTCTTGCTCGGCCGCGTCGGCGCGGTGCTCGGCAGCGTTAAGACGGAACTGTTGGACGGAGAGGAGCAGAGCAGCACAAGCGACCGTCAGCAATGCGGCTAACGCTTTTCCGACCAGAGTCATGCTGTCACCTCCAGCGCTTTGTACTTGTCGAACGCGCGCAGCAGCTTCACGTCGTAGAGGTACTGCGCGTAGCTGGAACCGTTGTAGATTTCGGCAACAGTGGTCCACTTCTTCGCCCGCATGGCCTTGAGAAGAGCAGGATCTGCCAGGACGAAGCGAACGAAGGCGTCGAGCTGGGCGGCCTCACCCGTGCGCATGAGATCCACGAACGCTTCGACGCTCTCATAGCCGAGACGCTTCCAGTGGTACGCCATGATCTGGAATGCGCCCCAGCTCGCAGACGACAGCGCGCACGCACGCTCGATGGTGCATGCGTCAGCGAGCCGCTTATGCTCGCCCGCACCGCCAACGTAACCACCCTTCTTCGGGTTGACCAAGTTCGGGTAGCGCTTCGCGAGCGTAGCGGCATCAAGTCCGGCAGAGCCGACTTCCCGGTACATGACGTGGCGCTCGTACAGGATGACGGGCCGGCCATCGGACAGGAACCCACAGCCCCGGCTCTCCACTTCGTTGACAGCGCGCACGACGGCCAGCTCGACGCCGAGCTTGTCGGCAGCTGCGACAAGGTCGGCACTGGTCAGGTGTGCCGGCGCACGAGCGCCAGCGGCGAGCGCCTGTTGAGTCTTCGTTCCGACGATTCCATCGACTACAAGGCCGAAGTGCTGCTGCACGTCCATGACAGCGCTGGTGGTGACGGGGCCGAACCAGCCGTCGGCGTCGATGGCCGCGCCGAATGCCTTGAGCGACGTTTGAAGGGCGCGCACGGCCGCGCCGTGATTGCCCTCGCGAAGTACGTTATCGAGCGGTGTCATTGACCTTCCTCAGAATTCGAGTGATGGGGTTCTCTTCGCCGGCGCTACACCGGAACAGATCCACCACGTTGCCGCGCACGGCGAACACAGCCAGGCAGAGCACCGCATCGATTGCCACGGTGGTGACGTCGACCGCAGGGTGTGCGCCGAAGATGACGCGAATCGGCACCGAGGCGGTTGCGAGCGTCAGCACATAGGCGAGCCAGGCGGCGGCTGGTCGGTGACTGCCTGCCGCGCGCCGGAAGAGCATCAGGCGCATGGCAATCGCGGCACAGAGCGTCGCGTTGATGATTTCGAGGGTGTTCACGATTTCGGACCTCCCTTGAACGTGTCGAGCAGCTTGTCGGGGTTCTCCGCGCGGCGAATGAGCCAGAGCAAAAGCTTGATGACCACGGCGGCAGCGACAAGCGCACCGACAGCCGGGTTGACGGCAATGCGCTCGGGTAGTCCCCAGCCGAGCAGGTCAGCGCTCAGCCTGGCGGAAAGACAACCGGCCACGAAGGAGATGAGGAAGAACGCCAGGCGTTTGAACGGTGCCAGGTCATCGGAGGCCAGCACGAAGACACCAGCGCCGGCAAAGGCCCCCATGACCACGGCGGCATCGACGCCGGGAAACAGCGAGATCAGGGCGACGCCGGCCGTGGCGACCGTGGCGTTGGTGGTAACAGGTTCAGTCATGGTCAGTCCCACAATTGCACGGTCTTTTTCTCAGCCTGTGCGGGTTGGTCGGGTAGATCGATCGGGTGGCCGTGAGGCAGGATGGGGCCTAGGTCGGCCAGGCCGGGGTTTGCCGCGAGCGTCGCTTCGACCACGCCCTGCGTGCGGCCGAAGACGCGCCAGCAGATCGCATCAACGGTCTCGTTCTGCATCGCTCGCACGCGCATCAGATCAGCTCCACGGTAGAGCGCGTCGCGCCGGTAATGTCGTTGATGGCCCAATTGGCATCGCGGCGCAGCTCGTCGGCACCTGGGCGGGTTACGTCGTCTTCCTTACGGGCGGTGGCCGTCGCGTCGAAATTCCGGTACCGCTCGATCAGACTGGCGTGTGCCCAGCAGAAGACAGCGCGGGTGTACCGAAGCACATACGCCGTCGTGCCCGCGACTTCCGGTACCGCCTGCCCCCCGACCATCTTCACGTCGGCAAGCGTTGCGCAGCCTTCGGCCATGCGCTGCGCGCGCCAGCTCGACAATGCCCCGTTGACGTACAAGACCGCCTCGATGACTTCAGACTTCAGGCGCGGTTCCGTCACGGTGCCGTCGAGACGCTGTGTGTCACGCATCGTCGTGAGATCGATATCCGGAAAGAATCCGTCGTTCTTGACGGTCTCGCCGGCGTCATTGGTCGGTGCGGGTGCGAGGAAGGACATACGATGGTTCCGTTGGGTAGTGGGCGGTGGAGGGAGCGTCGGCGTGGGCGATCAAGCCTGCGTCAGCCCCCTGCCGCCCGGCGCGGGGTACGCTCGGTGTCAACCGCTACCGGCGTCGCCGGTGTCGGTGGAATTCTTGTTTCGGAGCTTCGTCTCCAGGCGTTCAATTTCCTTGATGACGCCCACGTTCTTGTTCAGCTCGAGCGCGCGTTTCAGACGCGCCAACGCTGCCGGCGGGTCCGTCTCGATCTGGGCAAGCCCGATTTCCTTGAAGAGCTTTGCGCGCACCTGGTCCGGCATGTCTTGTGTGTCGGTCATGCGTGCCACGGCGAGCAGGCTCGAGACGTCCACCTCGCCGCCGCCACCACGGACCTTGCGCGCCATGTCGGCGTACTCCTCCGTGATGACGCAGGCAGTCGTGCGGGTGTACGGCTCGGGCATCTTCAGCCCGTACTCGATGGCATGCGCGACGATGGGCAGCGCGCCGGCGTAATCGCCTGCATCGATGCGCCACACGAGGACGTTCATAACGACGTCGTCCTGCACGCCGCGCCCGCTCGACAGCACGCCGTCGACCCAGGCGTCGTACTTCGGCAGCATCTCGCGCTTGGCGTCTGCCTTCTTTTCCGTGGACTGGATGCCGCTCAATTGCCGCTTGTCCTGCGCCAGCTGCATCAGCTGGTGCTCGTAAGCGGTGGCGACGATGGGTTCATCGGTGTTTGCCGCGGCGGCGGTGGCGCTCGCCGCGGTGACCCGCATGAAGTGTTGTTGAGCGGGTGATGGCATGCTTACTCCGGTGCGAACTCGATGTTCTCGACCACGCAGCCCAGGCCGTAGTCTTCGATCACGAACGCGTCGTTGCTCGACTCGAAGTTCTCGATGCGGTCGCGCTTCGCGTTGTCGATGACCGAGCGGCGGCGCGCGCCGTCCTGGAAGTAGATCGAGATGTTGTCGAAGCGGGTGATCATGAACGCGGTAGCCGGGAAGAACGGGACCATTACCGCCGGTCGACCGCCCATCGCCTTCTGGCTCATGATGATTTGGCCCGCGAGCTGCTCGGTGGGCGGCTGCTGGCGATTGATCATCGGGAAGTACTTCTCATGCGCCAGCGCGCGACCGCACAGCACGACGAGGTCGGTGTCTTCGCGGTGCCACGGATCAATCAGGTTCTCCAGGGCGTCGTAGACCGCAGCGTCGATGTTGGCGTAGTCGCCGCCAGCGCCGATGACTACCTTGCCTGCGGTCTTGCCATGATTCATGACGCGCGCCGGTGCCTGTTCACGGTATTTCTGCAACCAGCCCTTGTTGACGTCCTGAAGCAGCGGGTTCGCAACGCGGTCCGATGTGGCGGCACGCGACACACCGTTGAAGCCGATCATCATGCGGTCGAGTGCCTGGCGGACCATGAGGGCGTCGCGCACACGTGCCTGGAAGTCCGGGAACTTGGCCCATGCGTCGAGCTTCGAGTACTTCAGGTGCGAGTCGAAGTTGGTCTGCGTGCAGAAATATCCGTTCGGATCGAAGTCCGTCGGGTCGATGGTCTCGCGCTCTTTGACGTCGGTGTTGGTCGTGCTCGCGAGCGGCGAGCCAACGCTGAGACCGAGCTTCTCGCCCTGCTGCTCGGGCACGCCGATAACGTTGATGCGCTTGAGGAACTCGGTCGACTCCTGCATCTTCGTTTCGAGCGTCTGTTGAACGGACGGCGCGACCGAATACTTCTCGGTGACGCAATCCACGCCATTCAGCTTTTCAAGCTGGCGCAGATAGCCATTAAAGGCGATGCGGGTTTCCTTGCGCATGTGTGTTTCTCCGGTACGGTGGGTTTCGTGTGGTGGTGAGGGCTGCGATCAGCAGTCGGTCAGCTCGGCGGACTGGGAGCCCCCGGTAGCGGCAGCGCGCTGGGCGCTGTTGTCCGTATCGGAGAGCTTCTGAACCAGGGTGTCATGATCGGTGCGCAGCTTGTCGATGGCCTCGGCCACCGGCTTCATCGCGGCCGTGACGTTCGCGCTGAATTGCTCCAGCACCTTCGCGGCTGCGTCCGCGCCGGCCTTCGCTGCCGCTTCGGCCGTGAACTCATCCGTTTTCGTGGTCGCGTCGGGGCTCTTCGCCGGCAGCGTGGTCGGTGTGGGCTTCTGGCCGAACAGTGCGGCGGTGAAGCGCTCGATGAGCGACGAGTTGGAACCCTTGACCGTCATGGTGACCTCGCCGGTGTCGCCAGCTTCGGCCTCGTCTTCGAGTTCGAGCGTGAACGGCAGCGCGGCCGTGAACAGGTTCTCCGGCGCTTGCTTGCGAGCGGCCAGCGGGCTATTCGTCGCGGTGGAGCTGAACTTCAGCATCTCCGTGCCCAGGCTGGCCGGGTTGTCGGTAACGGCGAGTGCATACAGATACGCTTCACCAGAGTTCGCGAAGTTCGGTGCGATCTCGATGGACGTGTAGACCTTCTGGCGGTCCTGATTCGTCATCTTGACCAGGTCATCGGTCGGATCGATCTGCGCGAGCAACTGCAACTTGCCCTCGGCGTTCTTCTGCGTCTTGAGTGCGACGACGTCACCGTATGCCCGGAACGGACCATCGGGGTAAATCCCCTTGATGTGTTCCATGTTCACGCGTGCACCGTACTTGTTGACCGGGTCATAGTTGCCAGCCATCTGCGTGATCTGATCTGCACCGATCTTGCGACCGTCGGTCGTGTCGCCCTCGGTGGCAACGACGAAGAACTTCGACTTCTTGGACATGTTGGGCTTTCCTCTGGTGAGCATTCAACATGGCCCATATTCGGCGTCGGCCGCGCGCGGAGCAACGCAATGCTGTTGTGTCACCAAGCCTTACAACACTGGCGCGTCGACCGTCCGCGCGCGCGTGGGCAACCTTGTCGGCATGACGCAACAGCTCGCCACCGACACCGCCCCTCACATCGAGGCACGCAACCTGTATTTCGCAGGGTGGCGCGTTGCGCGTATCGCGGAAAAGATCGGCGTCAAACCGTCGACGGTGCACAGCTGGAGCCGACGGTACAAGTGGAAAGAGGTCGCGCCGGTCGACCGCGTCGAGCTATCGCTCGAGGCGCGAATGATCCAGCTGGTGCGCAAGGAGGACAAAGAGGGGAAGGACTTTAAAGAAATCGATCTGCTCGGCCGACAGATCGAGCGCATGCAGCGTGTACACAAGTACCAGCAGACGGGCAACGAAGTCGATCTGAACCCGAAGATCGCGAGCCGCAACAGCGGGCCGCGCAAGAAGCCCGAGAAGAACAGCATCAGCGACAAGCAGCTCGGCCAGCTACGCGACGCGTTCATGGATTCGATCTTCGACTACCAACGCGTCTGGTATGAGTCGGGACAGAAGCACCGAATCCGCAACATCCTGAAGAGTCGGCAGATCGGCGCGACGTGGTACTTCGCTCGCGAAGCGCTCATGGATGCGCTCGACACCGGGCGAAATCAGATTTTCCTTTCGGCAAGTAAGGCGCAGGCTCACGTTTTCCAGCAGTACATTGCGCAGTTCGCGAAGGACGCAGCCGACGTCGAGCTGCGCGGTTCACCAATGCTGCTGCCGATGAGCGGCGCGAATCTGTACTTCCTCGGCACGAACGCCCGCACGGCGCAGAGCTACCACGGCAATCTGTACTTCGATGAGTACTTCTGGACGTCGAAGTTTCGCGAGCTGCGAAAAGTCGCGTCGGGTATGTCGATCCATAAGAACTGGCGACAAACCTATTTCTCCACGCCGTCGACGCTTGCGCACGAGGCGTATGGATTCTGGAGTGGTGCCCTCTTCAACAAGGGTAGACCGAAGGAGCAGCGCATCCAGTTGGATCTGTCGCACAAGGCGCTGGCGCGCGGCGTGCTGGCACCCGACGGGCAGTGGCGTCAGATCGTCACGGTGGAAGATGCGCTCGCCGGTGGCTGCAACCTGTTCGACCTGGAGCAATTGCGGCTCGAGTACGGCCCGGAAGACTTCGCGAACCTGCTGCTGTGCCAGTTCATCGACGACATGCTGGCCGTCTTCAAATTCGGCCTGCTGCAGGGCTGCATGGTCGACAGCTGGGAGGTGTGGGAAGACTTCATGCCGTTCGCTGCTCGGCCGTTCGGCTATCGCCAGGTATGGCTCGGCTACGACCCGAACGGGGCCAGCGGCATGGGGGACTCCGCAGCACTCGTGGTGCTGGCCCCGCCGGCTGTGCCCGGTGGCAAGTTCCGCATTCTTGAGCGTATCCCGTTCCGTGGCCTCGATTACGAGGCGCAGGCGGCGGCGATCAAGAAGGCGACCGAGCGCTACACCGTCACGTTCATCGGCATCGACCGCACCGGCATTGGCGACGCCGTCTTCCAGCTCGTGCAGAAGTTCTTCCCGGGCGTGGTCGGTTTCACCTATTCGCCCCACGTCAAAACGCAGCTCGTACTCAAGGCGCATGACGTGATGAGCAAGGGCCGACTCGAATACGACGCCGGCCACACCGATATCACGCAGTCGTTCATGACGATTCGCAAGACGATGACCGCTGGCGGCGGGCAAATCACTTTCAAGGCGGACCGGTCGGAAGAAGCCAGTCACGGAGACATTGCCTGGGCAACGATGCACGCAATGTCGAACGAAGGCATCGATGGCAGCACCGGCGCGGGCCAAAGCTTTATGGAGATTTACTAGTGAGCAAGAAACGAAACACGCGATTCGGTGCACGTGGGGCCGAGATGCTCGAAGCCAAACCGACGCTTGCGCCGGCACCGATGCCAGGCGTCGAAGCCTTCACCTTCGGTGACCCTGTCGCGGTTCTCGATAAGCGGGAGATCCTGTCGTATCTCGAGTGCATGCGGATGTCGAAGTGGTACGAACCCCCGATATCCTGGGAAGGTCTTGCGCGCTCATTTCGAGCTGCACCGCACCACAGCTCGGCAATCTACGTGAAGCGCAATATCCTGGCCTCGACGTTTATTCCGCACAAGCTCCTGTCGCGGGCCGAGTTCAAGGAGTTCGCTCTCAATTACCTGGTGTTCGGCAACGCTTACCTGGAGCTGAGAAAGAACCGGCTCGGCGGACCGCTGACGCTCAAGGCGTTGCTCACGAAGTACACCCGTCGAAGTCTCGACCTCCAATCGTATTGGTGGGTGCCCGAAGTGGGGCAGGAGTCGCAGTTCGCAAAGGGCGACGTGTTCCACCTGATGGGCGCGGATATCGAGCAGGAGGTGTACGGCCTGCCCGAGTACCTTTCCGCCCTTAATGCCGCCTGGCTGAACGAGTCCGCGACGCTGTTTCGCCGGCGCTACTACAAGAACGGCAGTCACGCGGGTTTCATCTTGTACATGACCGACGCCGCGCAGAGCCAGACCGACGTCGATGCGCTGCGCACGGCCCTGAAGGATTCGAAGGGGCCGGGTAACTTCCGCAACCTGTTCATGTACGCGCCCAACGGAAAAAAGGACGGCATGCAGATCATCCCGGTCTCGGAGGTCGCGGCGAAGGACGAGTTCTTCAACATCAAGAACGTGACGCGCGACGACTTGCTGGCCGCGCACCGTGTGCCGCCGCAACTGATGAGCGTGATCCCGAATAACACATCGGGCTTTGGCGACGTGGAGAAGGCGGCGAAGGTGTTCGGCGTGAACGAAATCGTTCCGCTCCAAGATGATATGAAAGCCGTGAACGATTGGCTTGGCGACGAGGTGATGCGCTTCCAACCCTACGCGCTGACCGACGGCGAGCAAGCGACCTAACTCGCCAGGCTATTCCTCTTCAGGACCGGCGGCTGGCGCGCTCGCGCGCGCAGTCCCCGGTTCTGGTTGGGCTATCGCGTTACGCTCGTAGTGATACCCAGCCTCCGCCACGCACGGCTCACTCAATAGCCGTGAGCGCATCGTCTCAATACCGACAAGCCACCCCCCGACTTCTTCGCGCCACGCGGCCCTGACGATCTCCATTTCGCCGCGACATCCCACAAGCACGCCGTGCAACCGGTGAATCTCCCATAGCAGCTCTCGCACCTCGGGCGACGGCGCGCGCTTCCATATCGCGCGCAGCTCGAGCGTGGTCAATGCCCTTCGTTTCGGTGGGGAAGTCGGTCGGCGTACCATGGTCAAATACTGTGTTTATGCACAGTATTGTAGCCCAAAGCCGAGGCCGCACCAGAGGCCCCACAACCGGCTGGTGTTGCGGGGTAGGCGCAAGGTCAGACAGGCGGGGCCAGCCCGTTGTGCAGGCGGGCAAGGGCGTTGCCCCCGGCGTTTTACCCGCTGGCGGGCACCCCACCATCAAAGGCCGGCGCGCGCGGTCATGACCCCGCCACGCCTGCGCGCTTGATCGAACACTTTTTATGCACCTATTCACAGACCGTAGAGGCCCGCCGGTACTGGCGAGGGAGGGCATACGAGGGTGCGTCATGCGTGTGCAGTCTCATGCGCCAAGCCCACGCATCAGGTCCGCTATGCGAGCATGCGCATTAAACCCTCTTGAGGTTACGAACTTGGTCGGCTTGCCGAGCCAAAGAGGTCACTTCTCGATAGGGTGTCCCAACGCGACTGACAAAGTCCGACGCCAGTATTTCTTCAAGCACGGCTCGGGCCAGCCCATCGTACCCCGGGAACAGCGATGCGGCTGACACGCCGAACTTTTGACAACGGAGCAGCAGGTCTCCTGCAAGCGCGGCTGGCAACGTTGCCTTGATGAGGCGGATGCGGTCGTTTGCGAGTTGCGACTCGAGAGATACGCCAAAGGTAAATTCCTCCCCTCGATAGCCGGTGTTGTTGACGAGGACGAATGAACCGGCCTGAGCCGAGAGGTTGGCGGATGTGCTGCCCGGCACTCGTAGGTGCTTTAGCCGGTCGTCTCCACCAAGAAAGCCAGCATCCAGTATGAAAACAGCCAACGTCTCGCTTTTGTCGTGGACGTTGCTCTCGTCAAGCTTTTGGGCATTGTCTTCCCAGTGCATCAAGTGCGACGCAGCTGCGAAGTAGCAAGCAACATACGGGTTTCTGGTCCAGTCCAACAGCCGGGTTGGAATGCCGTGATGTTGCGCTAAAGCCATGAGTGGCACGACACGATCTTGCGGCCAATAAATGCTATTAGCCCCATGAAGGCGGGTTATGTTGTCGAAGGTGAAATAGTTGCGGAAGTCTACGGAGTCGCCGGGTACAGACATGCCTCGCTGGTCACAAAACTCGATGAAACCATTCAACAGAAACCACTCGAAGATCGCTTGGCCAGGCTGGTCTTTGAGCGTGGACATCATGCCGCGCTTGTATTTGTTAACCTCATCTTGACGATAGACAGCGGGCACCAGTTTCCAAGTGCTGTCGCGCTGGCCTCGATAAATGACTTGCCCTGACGGCGCATCAAAATGGCCGGTTAGCGGTGATAACAGATTCCAGAAATCATCGAGATTCGTGCAATCAACGGTCTTAACACTCGTCTCGACGTCATTCGGCATTTGGACCATAAGAAGGCAACTCAGAAAAATCTGGTACGGGATGGTCATGTTATACCTGTCGTCCAACAGGCATTCTCAGCACTGAGTGAATGCTTACGGCGTTTTGGTTCTCATTCGGTCCGCCGTGTCGTACATCGCCAGAATTTGAGTTGCCGCTTCGTCGCGTTGTCGCGGGTCAAGGCGCAGTTGAATCCAACTGACGAATTTGCATTGTTCATCAAACAGCAGGGCTTCTAAGTCGAAATTCGAAGCCTCGGCGGACACGAGGGAGTACGCCTCGAATACGCACTCAAGAATGTCTTGCCTGATTCCTCGGTAGGCGTGTGGCTTTTGAACTCCGTACTCCTCGTGTTCCATGTTGGGAAAGTACCAGCGCCCTCGGTCGAGAAGAGCGGAGAGTCTGGTGGGAATGTCGCCAAAGTCCGGTTGGCGCTGAGCCTTGCGGGCGAACAGTGCAATGTGTCTGGCCTCAGACATAGCGTGAACCACATCTTCGGCCCAACGCGTCACTCCGGATAAATATTGGTCCAGCCACGCTTGAGTCGCCACTGTAAGACTCGATTCGCTCGCCTTTGCTGCATCCTTGCGGGCAACGTTCGCTACCCACAGGGCTGCGATCGCGATGATCGCTGAACAGCAAGAAACGCCGCTGGCGATCCAGGTAGGCCAATCTCCGATGCCAATGCCGGTCGTACTCATGCAGCCCCCGATTCTTCGTATGTTTTGGATATCGATTAGCGAACCGCTTGGGGAGTCTATCGCGAGATGGAAGACACAATCAGGTCAGATATGCGTCAAGCCTATGCGCGGGGGCGACGCATGTTCTTCCACGCACCGGTTCTTACCGCCTGAGCGATATCGGCCAAGATGACTTGCTGCGGTGGTTTGCCGAGTGGTGTCCGAACGGTTGCCTGGAAATTACAACTGGGACAGGTCAGGTGGTGGAGCATTTCCATCGTCTCAAACGCCCCCTCCTGGTTGGTTGAAGGCGGGATGTCGTAAAAACATTTTGGACAAAGTCCCGAGAGATTCGTTGGGAAATATTTGCCCCTGCTAACTTTCCACTCCCAGGTCCAAAGAAGCTCTCGGAAAACTCCCGAATCAAATTTCCGCACAAAATCCGGTTCCCGCTCAGTTTTGAGGTATGCGGTCAAGAATCTGACTATGACGAACAGGAGAATAGCGTGAAACACACCGCTTATGACGAGAAGCCAATGTGGAACCGAAATGGCCGTTGATAACCAGCCGGTAGCCGCACTGGCCCACTTAACGAGGGTATCCAAATTCCAGGCACCGAGCGCTCCAACAATTCCCGCGACCATCAGACCAGACACCACCGGATCTCGCCACAGCTTTCCCAACTGCATTTGCCCCCCCGTTCGCGTGCCGTTTACGTGCCGTTTTCGCGACAACCAACGACAATCACCGACAATGGCGTAGAAATGAAGAACGGGCCCGAAGGCCCGTTCTTACTAGATTTTTGACTGTCGTTCGTTGTCGTTGACGGTCAGGTGTTTGGTGGAGCCGGCGGGGATCTGACCCGCGACCGACTCTCAACGAGCGAGGCTATTTTACTGTGGGTGTCGGGGAAAAGGTAACCGGGGTAACCACTCCAAAAAATCGCTTAGAAACCCGCATGGATAAAGGATTCTGCTGGTTACCTTTTGTCTAAATCTCACAAAGCCTTTGCTGGTAAGGGGCCACAGCCAGTTTTTGAGGGTCGGTTACCTCGGTTACCTTTTTCCCGACCCCTGCCGGATTTTTGCGGATGAGATACTTCGAGCGGGGCTGACTATGGCATGCCTTGAGGTAACCGGTGCGTACCGTGTCGACGTTATTAACTGACATTCACAACACCAACGAACCATGACCAACAAATACAAGGTGGTGCTATACGGGGTCGGAGCGCTTGTCGCGCTCTGGATCATCAAGTGGCTGCAACTCGCGTCTGATACGGTCGTGGCGGTTATCGGCATCGGCGGCATATATCTCACGGCCCAAGCTAATGCGCGGGAACGAGCTGCCGATCGTGCGGCCGAGGAGCGTCGCGCCGACAAAGAGCGAGTGATGCAGTTGAAGCGGGATATCTTGTTGCCCGCGACGGAGGGATGCAGCTCGGTGACGCAATGCATCGGGCTGATGCTCGACGGCACAACGCAGACGGCGAAGATTCACGGGGAATACAGCGCAGCGTTGTCGCACATGACAAAGGTGCTTCTCATCTCGGACGCGGAGACGTTGGCCGCGATGATGAACTACTTGCAGAAGGTTCGAGAGCTGTGGGTACTGGTCGCTGGGGAACGGTTCGCGCTGGATCAAATCCGAGCGCAGATCGTCGCGATCGAGACCGCACATGCTCGCGACAATGAAACGCAACAAGAGCTGTACGCTTCGCAGCGCGCCATGATTTCCGGAGATCACCCAGACGCGGCAGCCTTCGAGAGAACGACGCAGCTAATCGCGACCCATGAGCAGTCAAAGAAGACACTGGCAGACCGTGCTACACAGCTACGGATCGCATACAGCGAGCGAGAGATTCAGGCCGTGACGGCATTGCTGGACGCGGGAGACACCGTCGATTTGGAAGTCGAGCTGCTCCGATGCCTACGGAAGGAAATTGACCTCGATTTTGATTTGCCAGGGACTCGGGCGCGAATGGTAGCGGGCCGCGCTCGGATTGTGAAAGCGCTCACACAAAGGATCGAAGAAGCCAAAGCCGGAATTGCTTCGATTCGGCAAGCATCGGGCGCTGAATAGACCGCTGCATCGCGTTCGCAATTGATGCTTTGACCTCGCTCTGACGGGGCCTTTATACCAGTGAATTGCACCGAATTGCGAACGCGAAAGTGAACCTAAGTTTTTGATTTTATGAGTTTTGGCAAAGGCTTTGTAATCATCAGGTGGCGGGTTCGAGTCCTGCAGCCGGCACCAAACAAGACAAAGGGTTACGTGATTTCACGTAACCCTTTGTGCTTTCTGCAGGCCGATGGGGCCAGCGTGGCCGCCGCCCTTCAGCGCCGGGACGGCTCGATATCCCACCAATCCCACCAATCCCGCCAATCCCGCCAATCCCGGCACTCTTATCTCTTCTCCGCGTAACACTGCGCACGCAAATCGCTGCTGCCAATACTTGCGCAGCTTCCGTTACCTTGCTTGGCATAGCAGTACGCGCGCTGGTCGCTGTCGCCGATGCTCGCGCAACTACCATTTCCCTTCTCTGCATAGCACTGCGAGCGCAGATCGCTGCTGCCGATGCTTGCGCAGCTTCCGTTGCCCTGCTTGGCATAGCAATAAGCACGCTGATCGCTGTTGCCGATGCTCGCGCAACTGCCATTGCCCTTCTCGGCATAGCACTGCGCACGCAGATCGCTGCTACCGATGTTTGCGCAGCTTCCGTTGCCTTGCCTGGCGTAGCAATAAGCACGACGGTCGCTGTCGCCTATGTTCGCGCAACTCTGCGAAAAGGCTGAACCCGATGCGCCACACATCAGTATCGCGAAACAGATCAGTGCTTTCTTCATGATGTTCATGTCGGGCCTCTGTGTTCAATCTGGCAATGATCGCAATTCATGGAAAAAACCTCAATTACAAAGTGGAATCCTAAATATCTGAACAGGTTCCCATAAAGCGGTTAGACGTTGCTGTCACAACAATCTCGACATGAGTGGGTTCTTTCGTGGTTGTCAAAATTAAAAAATTCAAAAAATCAATGGGTTACGTAATCATGCGTAGTTCAACATAAATCGACGTTTCGAGTCGAGTCCAGGCGCGGCAGGTCGTCACGAAAAATGCATCGGAGTAAGAAAAAACAAATAAAAACGTCGAAACCCTAAAGAAATCCGAATGCCGATCCGTAATGCTCTGTCTGGGCTGGTTCTCACCAGTTAGGAATCCGAGGGGCGCGGCGTCTTGCGCAAAACTGGCACACCACGATTGCCGGTGCACGAGATGCCGTTTCGGGGAACGCAGACGATGTGACCGCGAGTCACATTCGACGCGTCCTTCGGATGTTGCGAGCAGTATCACAATCAAAAGAACGAAGATCAGATGCCTTGGCAATCAACGCGCGAAGTCTCGCCGTTGGCCGGCGGGATTGGCGGGCACAGCAAACGCAGCAATCGCAGTTCGGGGATTCGGCGGTTTCAACAGTTTCAACGGGTATCGAGGTACGGCCTGGCGACGTTGCTCGCCGCGGCCGCGCATTGCCATGCCGCGGGCATTGTCCCGGACGGCGGCACCGCGACCTCCGTCACCGTTGGCGCTAACGGACGTCAGAATGTCAACATCGCAGCCCCCGTCTACGGCGTCTCACATAACACGTACACCAGCTTCAACGTCGACCGCGCCGGTGCGACCCTGAACAACACGGGGGTGAACGCACGGACAATCGTCAACGAAGTGACGGGAACCGCCCCCAGCCTGATTCAGGGGCAGATCGCCGTGGCCGGGCCGCGCGCGAACGTCATCCTCGCAAATCCGAACGGCATCACCGTCAACGGGGGATCATTCGTCAACACCGGCCACGTCGCGCTCAGTACCGGGCAAGTGTCGTTCAGCGACGTTCTCGTCGCCCCCGGCCTGTACCAGCGCAACGTCGTGCTCAATACCGGCCAGGGCACCATCGAAGTCACCGGCGGCGGACTCGCTGGAACGCTGATCGGTCTGGAACTCATCGCCAAGACGGTCAAGGTGAGTGCCCCCATCACCAACGACTTCTCGTCGCCCACGGCATATGTGCGCGTTATCGCCGGTAGCAGCAAGGTCTCGCTCAACACAAGCTTTTCGCCGGACGACAACAACAACGACTGGATCACCTTCGCCAACAATCAACAATCCAACCCTAACGCCATCGCCCTCGACATCGAGCCGATCGGTAGCATCACATCAGGCCGGATTCAGCTGTTGACGACGGACCTCGGCGCGGGCGTGCGTCACGCGGGCGCGATGATGGCCAACGCGGGCGACTTTTCCCTGACTTCCGCAGGCGACGTGCTCCTCGCCCCGTCTAGCAAGATCAACGTCGCTAACAATCTGTCATGGCAAGCGAGCGGACAAACCGCGATGCGCGGCGCGTCGATCCTCACCGGCGGCTCAATCAACCTGTCCAGCGGCAGCGTACTCGTGGCGAACGCGGGCGCAATCCAATCGACGCTCGTCTCCTCGCGCAGCGGCATCGTCGTCAACGCTCAGGGCGACATCACGAACATCAGCAGCCTGATTCAGGGTGTCACGCGCGAGCGCGCATTGACGTCGTCTGAAGGCGCAATCACGTTCAACGCTGGCGGGACGATCACCAACACCTCGGACCAAGCCAATCCGGGCGGTGCGTTCGGCGTCGTCTTCGGTGTGAACGACGACGTCGTCATGCGCGCAGCACGCGACATCGTCAACCTGAACGCGCGCGTCGAATCGAACCAGTCGGTCACGATGGTGGCGCAAGGCGATCTCAGCGACGTCATCTCCCACACCGAAGGCGCGAACGGCGGCGTCGCGACCGCCTACGCCAATAGTGGCCGACGCTGGCTGCTGTTCTCCACACGCGACGAAGGCTTCTCCGTCGACTACGGCTCGCTTCCTGCACCGGGCCAGCTCTCGTACATCATTGCGGACGCAGGCAACGTCACCCTCTCGGGCCGTAACGTCTACAACACGGGCGGCACCGTGCTGACCAACGGCGGCGATATCCGCGTGACGGCGACGAACACGCTCGTCAATCAGGCGATCATGACGGGACAGGCGTCGTACCAGCGTTCGTGCTTCATCTTTTGCCGGGCGGAGGCATCGAGCACGACGGCGTCATTCGGCGGCCAAATGCAGGCATCGGGCAACATTTCGCTCGCCGCCGGACAAAGTGCGGCGAACATCGGCGGCAACGTCATCGCCTGGAGCGGCAATCTCACGGTCGACGCGCCACTCGTCACCGCACAGGGCCTGCTTGGATACACCGCTTACAACGGTACGCGTGGCCTGAAGGCGTGGTTCGGCAATCGCTGGGCGGCGATCTACGCGCAGAACGACGGCGGCTTGTTCTCTGCGGCCTCCGGTGAGGTCGTGCTGACCGGGCGCGGCGTGATCAAGGGCGGTGTCATTGCCGGGGCGAAGGGCGTGCGCGCAGCGCAGGGCATCGAGACGGCCTTCGTGCCGTATCGCGACCCGGTCAGGATCGGCACGCATCTCGGTCTGACGACGTGGTTCGGCCTATGATCATGCAGCACACATTTCGCCGCACGCACCTCCCGCGCATCGTGGTCGCGTCGCTGATGGGCATCTCAGGCACGATGCACAACGCATTCGCGCAGACGCCCCCCGGGTTGCCGCCGATACCGTCGGCTTCCGCAGGCATTACGCCGCAACAGGACCCCGCACAGCGCCTGCTCGACGAACAACGCAGCCGCGAGTTGCAGCGCGAACTCGACCGGCAGCCCGCGCAGATCGAAGTGGCGCCAGCGGCGTCGCCACAGGTGCCGGACCTCCCGGCAGACGCCGACATCGACACGTTGCCGGACCCAGAGCCGACGTTTCGCATCGACCGGATAGTCTTCAAAGGCGACACCGTCCTCAGTGCATCGGAACTCGACCGGATCACCGCACCATTCCTGCACAAGTCGCTTGGGCGACGACGCATCGACTTACTGATGCGTCGCCTGACGGAGGCCTTCGTCGCACGCGGTCTCATCACTACGCGCGCCTACCTCGCCACGCCGCAGAACCTGTCATCCGGCACACTGGCGATTACGGTCGTCGCAGGCCGTATCAGCGGCTTCACATTGAACGGAGGCGCGTTGCGTCCCTCGGCCACGGGCGATGGCAAACAAGGTGACGGGGGCGGTCTGCTGACGGACGCCGGTACGGCATGGGCCTTTCCTGCATCGGTCGGCGATGTGCTCGAACTTCCCGCGCTCGAACAGGGCGTCGACCAGATCAACCGCCTGCGTCGAAATCAGGCGCAGATACAGATTCTCCCCGGGCAGGCGGCGGGCGAATCGATTGTGGCGATCCGGAACCCGTTCGGCAGCCGTCTGAACTACAACGTCGGCTTCGACAACTACGGCAGCACGGCAACCGGAAAATGGCGCACACGCGCGTCGGTGGAGGCGGGCAACGTCATCGGCTTGCAGGAATCGTTGAGCTTCTCGTACGTGGGCACGCGCGACAGCAATGCGCTCGTCGTATCGGCGGCCGTCCCCTACGGTTTTCAGACGTTCAGCTACACCGCAGCTCTCTCCGAATACCAGCAGATCATCGGCGGCACGGCTTTGCTCTACGGCCGCACGCTGAGCCAGATTTTCGGCTGGAACAACGTTCTCAGACGTTCGTCATCGGGGCGAGTGAGTCTCGACGTCACCCTCACGAAGCTCTCCACCGAGCGTGACGTCAACGACATTCCGCTCTCGCCACAAGACCTGACGATCTTGCGCGTCGGCGTCTCCGGCCTCTGGCGCTTCACGCGCAACGGCCAGCCTGGCGCGCTGACGGCGTCGCTCGGTGTTTCGCAGGGCTTGCCCTGGCTCGACGCCTCGCGCGACTTCGACGGCATTCAGAAGCAGGACGCCCACGCGCAGTTCACCAAGCTCGACGCCAGCACGACCGTCCAGATGCCGCTCGCGCAGATCGGCCCGACGGTCTGGACATGGCGCACCACGCTCACCGGCCAGTACAGCGCCGTCGCCCTGTTCGGCAATGCGCAGATCTTCCTCGGTGGCACGGATTCCGTGCGCGGCTTCATGCAGGGCGGTATCGCGGGCGACAGCGGTTTCTACGTCCGCAACGAAGCTGTGTGGGCCAACGCACCTGTCTGGCAAGGCCTGCGCTGGGAGCCGTACGTGTTCCTCGACGGCGGCAAAGCACATCTGGTGGCCGAAGCTGGCTGGCCGACGCTGATCGGCGCCGGTGCCGGGGTTCGCGCCCAATGGCAGTTCCGTGGACAGACATTCTCTGGCGAGTTGATGGCGGGCCGTGCGCTCGTGCAGCCGTCGTCCATGGGACCGAAAGGCAGTGTCGTTCTCGTCACGCTCAACTGGGCGGGATGAATTCCGAAGATGCGGACGTGCGGGCGACCGGCTCGCAGCGTCCGTCAACGTTGTGGGAGAGGTATCGATGAAAGCGAAGTTCAGCCGTATGTGGATGGCTGCAGGGGTATGCGTAGCATTGAGCGTGGTGACGTTACCGGCGATGGCGGCCAAGTCGGCGGCTGCGCCGTCGTCAGCGAAGGCCGATGCCAAGGGCGACAACAAAGTCGACAGCAAGGCGAGCGCACAGAAGCCGTTACCGGCGGATGCAGTCGCCAGCGTCAACGGCGTGGCGATCTCGAAGGTGTCCGTCGACGCGATGGTCAAGGCAAGCGGCCAGCCCGACAGCCCGCAACTGCGCGAGTTGTTCAAGGGGCAACTGATCGCCAACGAGTTGCTCAAGCAGGCGGCGCAGAAGCAACACTATGACACGCGCCCCGAAGTGCAAGCGGCCGTCGAAGCGGCGAAGACGATGATCGTCACGCGCGCGTTCATGACGGAGCACCTCAACGCTGCACCGGTCAGCGACGCCGACGTCAAGGCGAAGTACGACGCGGTCGTCGCCACGCTGGGCGAGAACGAGTACCACGCCAGTGTGATCGCCGTGCGCGACGCCGTCACCGCGCAAACCGTGCTCGATCAACTGAAGAAGGGCAGCGACTTCGCGGCGTTGGCGCGTCAGTACAGCCAGGGGCCGAATGCCGCACAGGGCGGTCAGTTGAACTGGGTGTCCTTCAAGACGCCGATCACGGCGGGCAACACGCAGAACTGGCCGCAGCCGATTGCCGAAGCGCTGGTGAAGCTGCCCAAGGGCGGTGTGTCGAGCGAGCCGTTGCAGATCGGCGATCAACTGTGGATCTTGCGCGTTGACGACAAACGCGCCACGCAGATTCCGAAGTTCGAGGAGAGCGCGCCGTTGCTGCGCAAGCAACTCGAACAGGTGGCGATGGAAAAGGCCACGGCGCAAATGATCGGCGATCTCGTCAAGAGCGCACGCATCCAGCAGTAATCCAGCAGTAATCCGGCAGGTCATCGGGCCGCCGCACGTTGTGTGGCGGCCTCGCGGTACGCACGTCCAAAAAACGAACAGGTCACGCCATGAACGCATCTTCGCGAGGAATCACCGAAGCTGGAGAAAACGCACGTCAGTCGATGAATGTCGACGACGAGGCGATCGATTTCCACTTCCCGGAGAAGCCTGCGATACGTGTGTGGCAGCGAGCCATTGCGGCCTGCGTTGCGCTGACGCTGCTCGTCAGCCCCATCTCAGTAACGTTCGAACTGAGTCAGTCGGCCGCACGCGAGTTGGCGGCGAATGCCGCCGGGAAAGCGGGCTTCGACGAGACCGCCCTGACGGTGCTGCGCTCGCTCGCGTCGTTGCGTCTTCACGTCGACATGCAGACAGCGTCCGCCGCGCCGATCACCGATCCGACCGCCCCGGTCGTCTTTGCACCGAAGATCACCACGAGCGGCAACGGCGTACCCGTCGTCAACATCACGGCCCCGAACGCCGCCGGCATCTCGCTCAATCAGTATCAGAGCTTTAACGTCGACGCCGCGGGCCTGATCCTCAACAACAGTCTGCTCAACGGCACGTCGCTCAACGGCGGCGCGATTGCCGCCAACCCGAATCTGTCGGGCCGCACCGCGAGCACCATCGTCAATCAGGTGACGTCGTCCGGCGGCGCTTACGCATCGGCACTCAACGGTCCGCTCGAAGTCTTCGGCGCGCCCGCCACGGTGATCATTGCGAACCCGAACGGCATCTCCGTGCGTGGCGCGGGCTTCACCAACACCATCGGTGTCACGCTTACGACCGGTACACCGCAGTTCCTCTCCGGGCCGGGCGGCACACCCACCGATTTCGCGAACGCCAACGCGCTCGGCTACAACGTCAACAGCGGCCACATCCAATTGGAAGGGAACGCCGGAATGAACGGTCCCGGCAGTGGCATCGAAGGCACTGTCGGCGCGATCGATCTCATCGGACAGACGGTTGGCATCAATGCGCCCCTGTACGCGGGCACGCGCATCAACGTCATCACCGGCAATCAACAGGTCCTGACGGGTGCCGTAGACGGCACGGGCACGCGCTACATCACGTCGGCCAACGGCGCGGCCAATACGGCGCAGGCCATCCAGAGCGCGACGGGCAACGCACAAGCGTTCGCCATCGACGCGACGCGCTTCGGCGCAATGACCGCCGGACAGATTCAGGTCATCGGCACGACGGCAGGTCTCGGTGTGCGCATGGCGGGCGATCTCGCGTCGACGACGGGCGACCTCACGCTGTCTTCGGGCGGCGATTTGACCGTCGCTAACCACGCAGCCCAGCAGCAGGTGCAGATGACGAGTGCGGGCAACGTCGCGCTCACCGGCACGGGACTCGGTGAGACCGGCTATCGGCTGACGGCGACTGGCGATGTGACGTCGGCCGGTTCGCTGCAATCGGGCAAGGCGATGGACGTGCAGGCGGGCGGCAATCTCACGCTCGCGAACGTTCAGTCGAACGGCGACACCGCGTTGAGTGCGACGAAGGCGCTGGCGCTGAAGGACGCGCAAATCGGCGGCAATCTGTTGCTCGCGACGCAAGACAGTGCGCTGGGCGATATCCGTCTGACGGGACCGGTGACGGTGGGCGGCACCCTCGTCGCAAACGCTGCGCGCAGTCTTGTCGTCACCGACAGCACGGGCGCCACAGGTAACGTGTCTATCGTCACCGGTGGCGATTTCCAGATCGCACAGGGTGCACGTCTGACGGGCCACAGCGCGGTATCGACGCAATCGGGGGGCGACACGCGCATCGACGGCACGCTGGCGTCCGGCGCACAACTCGACATGACGTCGAATCGCCGCCTCGACGTGCAGGGCGACGTGGCGTCGAGCGGCACCGCACGCCTGAGCGCGGGCGACACGCTGAACGTCGACGGCACGTTGCTCGGCCAAGCCGACGCGACGCTGCACGCAGGCAGCGACGTCACAGGCAAAGGTAAGCTCGCTTTCGGCACCGATGCCACATTGCGCGCCGGGGGCGACATCTCGCTGACCGGGGCGTTGCTCGCAGGCGGGCTGGACGTCGAAGCCGCGAACGGCATCTCGCTGGCCGATGTGCAGAGCACCGGTGTCGCCGCATTGCGTGCGTTGGGCAATGCAGGCGGTGGCGACATCGCCCTGCAAGGCAAGGTCTCGTTTTACGGCGCGGCGGCGCTCACGGCGGCGCGCGACATTCTCGTGAACGGCACCACGGCGGGTGCGGATGCCGTAACACTGAACGCCTCGCGCGACGTCGACGTCGCGGGCTCGCTTCAGACGGCGGGCACCACGAACGCGCTGACGATCACTGCGGGCAATGCCGTTACCGTTCCCGGCACGATTCAGGCGAGCGCGGACATCAAGGTGAAGGCCGGTACGACAATCGACGTGGCTGGCAGCGCGAGCGCCGCGGGCGACGTCGCCCTGCAATCCGGCGGCGACATGCGCGTGACGGGCAACGTGTCCGGCCAACGCACCGGCAAGCTCGACGCCGGTGGCAATCTCGACATCGGCGGCGGCGCGCATTTCCTCGGCGACACCTGGCTGACGTCCGGTGCGAACGCCACGCTTGGCGGCAAGTTGCAGACGGCGAACCTCGTCGTCACAAGCCGCAACGCGGTCACGCTGGGCGATGTCCAGACCGGCGGCACGCTCGACGTGCTGGCGCGCGGTCTCGACGGCAGCGGCGACATCCGCGTGGCCGGACCGTTGGCGTCCTTCGGTGTGGCGACGTTGAATGCCGCGCGCGATGTCGTCATTGCCAGCACCGGCAAGGTTGAGGCGAACGACAAGCTCGTCGTCACGGCACAGCGTGACGCACAACTCGACGGTGGTGTGGCGGCCGTCGGTGACGTGGCGATTACCGCGACGTCTGGCAATCTAAACACGACCGCGAACCTGAGCACGAATAGTCAGCTTGCATTGACTGCCGGGCAATCCGTGACGCTCGGCGCACTGCAGACGAGCGCCATCGGCAACGCCACGGTCACCGCAGGACAGGACATCGTGCTGAATGGCGCGCTGGTCGGACTCGCGGGTGTCCTGCAAGCCGGACGTGATCTCGTCGGCACAGGGGCTTCAGCGTTCACCAACACCGCAACGCTCGGCGCGAGCCGCAACGTCAATCTGTCCGGCGTTTTGCAGGGCAACGGCGTGAGTGTGACGGCGGGCAACAACGCGACCGTTTCCAGCGTCACGTCTAATGGCCTGTTCTCGGTATCGGCCAACGGCAACGCGGGCGGTGGCGACGTCGTCGTCAATGGTGAATCGAGCGTGGTCGGCGCAGTCAATTTGAAGGGCGCGCGCGACGTCACAGTCGCAGGCATCTTGCAGACGGGCGAAAACGCCACGCTCACCGGCGCACGCGACGTGAACATCACGGGCACCGTCCGCACGGCGAAGGATGCGACGCTCACGGCAACGCAAGGCAGTGTCAACGTCGACGCGCAGGGCAAGCTCGGCGTGGGTGCGCAACTGACCGCATCAGCAGGGACGGACGTTGTCATGGATGGGCTGACGGCGGTCGCGGGCAACACGGCGCTGACCTCGGGTCGCGACACAATCGTCCAGGGTGCGTTGAACGGTCAGGGCACCGGACGCATCGATGCAGGCCGTGACGTGAGCGGCGCAGGCTCGGCGTCGTTCGCCGGTGCGCTCGACGTGGGCGCCGCGCGCGACGTCGACCAGAGCGGTCTGTTGCAGGGCGGTGGTCTGACGGTCGTCGCGGGCAACAGCGTGACCGTCAAAAATGCGCAGTCGACCGGCGCGTTGACACTGACCGCCAAGGGTCTCGCGGGCGGTGGTGACGTGATCGTCAATGGTGAATCCGGCGCACCGGGCACGGTGTCGTTGCAAGCCGCGCGCGACATCACCGTGGCGGGTACGCTCGGCGGCGGCGCGGGCACCACGCTCAATGCGCAGCGCGACATCGTGGTGGGCGGCGCGATTCAGTCGGTCGGCGACGCTAACCTGACGGCGCGCGGCGGCAGCATTCGCGCGACGGGCGGTGTGAGTGGCGGGTCGAATCTCTTCTTCAACGCAGCACAAGACGTTGCGCTGGGTCAGTCGACGAGTGCGTTGCGCGACGTCACGATCAACGCCGGACGCGATCTGCAACTCGGCGCGGTGTTGCTCGGCGTGAATGCGAACCTGACAGCGGGCCGCACGTTGCTCGACACTGGCGACGGCACCAGCAAGGCAGTCTTCACGGGTAACGCCACACTCGCATCGGCGGGCGACACGCGACTCACGGGCGGCGTGCAGGCGAATGCCATCGACGTGACAGCGGGAGGCAATGCGACGTTCGGCGTCCTCAACTCGGCCACCGGCATCAAGGTCACGACGACCGGCACGGCGGGCGCGCTGGGTGGTCCGGGTGACATCGTCTTCAACGGTGCAGTGTCGTCGCCGAATGCGTTCTCGGCGACGGCCGCGCGCGATATCCTCCTTGCAGGCAGCGTGGCGTGCGGTGCGGCGTGCGAACTGACCGCACAACGCAATCTGTCGGTGACGGGGACGGCACTCACGATGGGTGATCTCTCGCTGATCACGCGGATGGGCGATCTCGCCATCAGTGGTGAGGTGACGACTGCCGGTGCGTTGCTGGCGACGAGCGTGGGCAACGCAACGCTTGGCGGCAAGCTGAGCGTGCAGGGCGACTTGCGTGCGTCCGCTACCAACGATCTCACGCTGACGGGGCAAACCAACGTGCAGGGCATCGGTGCGCTGCGCGCCGGTCGCGACATCCTCGGGGACGGCACGGCATTGTTCGGTGGCGACGTCGCACTCGATGCTGGGCGCAACACAGCGCTGACGGGCGCACTGTCCGGCCAGAACGTCGACGTCCACGCCGCGAACAACGCGGGTCTGCATAACGTGCAGGCGACCAAGGCTCTGACGGTAGCGGCGGATGGTGGCGATGTGGCCATCACTGGCGACGCCGCCGCACTCGGCACGGTGACGCTGACCGGCGCACGCGATGTCGCCGTGACCGGCAAGACAGTCGGTGGCGATAACGTCAAGGTGAGCGCTGCGACGGGCGACATTCGTCTGCAAGGCGACACGGCTTCCGAGCGCAACCTCACGCTGACGGCGGCGAACGGCGCAATCACGACGGGCAATGCAGGCGCGCAGGGCGACGTGAGCGTCAATGCGGGCAAGTCACTGACGATGCAAGGCGACACGACGGCCAACGGTCTGGTGCGTCTGACGTCCGGCGGCGATATGACGTTGGGCAACGTGCGCAGCGTCGTCGCAGATGCCGTCGCCGGGCTGCTGACCGCAGGCGGCAAGCTCAGCGCTACGTCGCTCACGTTTGGCAATGGTGGTCTCACCACCGTGTCAGGTGGTGCGACACAAGTCACAGGAACCGTCGTCGCAGGCGATGCCCTGACGATGACCACGACGGGCGACCTGTCTGTGGGCGCTATCCAGGCGGGCAAGTCAGCCACGCTCACGGCGGGCGGTACGGGTGACGTTCGCGTTGCGGGCGACGTCGGCGCAGGCACCGGCCTGACGGTCAACGCAGGACGCGATGTGACGCTCGGCGGCGCAGTGACTGCGGGTGAGGGCGTGACCGTCACCGCTGCGCGAGACCTGAGCGTGACCGGCGCGCTGTCGGCGAATCAGGACATCGCACTAACCGCGACGCAAGGCAGCGTCACGCTGACTGGCCCCGTGACTGCGATTCAGAACTTCACGGCGAAGGCGGGCAGTGCGCTGACGATGGGGGCTGCGCAAGTCAACGGCGACACGATGCTGACGTCCGGCACGACGATGGCGTTGGGCGGACACCTGATCGGCAAGGGCGTGGCGACGTTGCAATCCGGCGGCGACATCACCGGCAGCAATGGAGCGCTGACGTTCGGCAAGGATGTGTCGATCACGTCGGGCGGCAAGCTGACGCTTGGCGGCGTCGATACGGCGGGTGATGTGAAGGTGACGTCGGCGGGCGACATGTCGCTTGGCGCACTGACCTCGATGGGCAAGGCATCGCTCACCAGCACGTCGGGCAGTCTGACGCTGGACAAGGTGCTCGTGGGCGGCACACTCGATGCGACTGCCGCGACGCATCTGACGGCACTGCAAGGCGTGTCGAGCATGGGCGCGATGACGTTGACCGCGCAGAGCGGCAATCTCAGCGTCGCAAACGTCTCTGGTAACGACACCGTCGCGCTGCGTGCGGGTCAAACGCTCACGTTGGGAGGTACCAACACCGTCGTCGGCGACATGACGCTTAATGGTGGCAACGTTGTCATCACCGGTGCCACGACGGCATCCAAATCCTTCACTGTCACGGCAACCGGCGCACTTGACGCAAGCGGCGGGCAACTCTTTGTCACCAAAGACGCGAAGCTGAGCGGCGCACGTGTCGATACGGGCGCGATGATCGTCGGCGGCGCATTGGACGTGACGGCGACGCAATGGATCAGGACGCACGGCCTCGCGCTCATCAATGGCGCGACGACCTTCAATGCAGGCGCGGGCACGTTCACCAACTCAGCCGGTGCGTCGGTACTGAGCGCCGGGCCGTTGTCGGTGAACGCGGGCGGTATTGTCAACGAGGCGGGCGGACAACTGGCGTCGACGAAGGCACTGACGCTGACGTCCACCGGCAATATCGTCAACAACGGGTTGATGAACGGCAGCACGACGTCGGTCACGGCGAGCGGTGCGCTCACCAACACCGGGACGGTGCTCGGCGCGAACGGCGTCACGCTCAACGTCGGCGGGTTGAACAACAACGGCGGCATGATCCTCGCGGGCGACGTGACGGGCGCATCACCGGCGAGCGCGGATCTTGCGCTGACGGTCAACGGCGCGGGCACGGTCACGACGGCGGGTGGCGAGCTGGCCGCGACGCGCAATCTTGCAGCGTCGATGGGCGCGGCGACGTTCGATGTGACGGGTGGTGCGTTGCAGGCTGGCGGCACCATGTCGATCACGGCCAACGTCATCAACAACACCGGGTTGCTGCAACTGGGCGGTGCGAACACGGTACTGACGGGGCTGGCGTCGTTCCTGAACAGCGGCACGATTCAGAGCAACGGTGCGCTGACGCTTGCGAGTAATGGCTGGTTCACGAACATCGGCAGCGTGGTGGGTGGCAGCGATGTGACGATCAACGCGGCGACGATCAATGGTGTGGGCGCGACGATTCACGCCGACCGCGATCTGTCGTTGACGCGCGACGTCATCAACAGCGGTCTGATCGAAGCGAACCGCAACCTGAGCGCGACCGGCGGTAACTTCACGAACGCCGGTGCAAAGACGCAGGCGGCGGGCGACATCACGTTCTCGTTGCCGGGCACGCTGAACAACATCGGCGGCACGATCATCGCAGGGAACAACCTGACGGTGAATGCAGGGGCGGTGATTAATGATCAGGCGGCGGGCAGCGGCCTGACCACCACCAATAGCGTCATCACCGATCCAACGCTTTTGTGGAGCGGTCTGGTGGGGAGCCGCGATTGGATTTCCTATGACGGGCCGCGCATCAACGTCAGTGAAGGGGACCCGGGAACGCCGTCTCCGGTGAATCGACACGCGGACGCAACACTCGGCGATTTGCTCTCGCCTACCGGGGCGACGGCGCAGGGCAAGCCCGCAGGTGCGAATCCGTGGGAAGGTCAGACGTGCGCACTTTTCGGTCCGAGCATTTGCACGGTCGGTGTGACCGATCCCCTCGCGGGCAGCGGGACTGTCTATCTCAATAAGCTCACGGGGACGAAGCAGAGCGGGGACGACTACGTCAGCTTCACCTACTGGAAAGTCAGCGCCAGTCCGATTGCCGGTGCGCAGGCGAGCGTTCCGATTGCGTTGCCCACGGTCTACCAAACCAGTTCCACGTTGCAGATGGGCGAGAAAGGCAGCATGGTGGCGGGGGGCGACATCTCGATCACCACGGCGAACCTTTCGAATAAGGGCGGGCAGATCGGTGCGGGTCGGAATCTGACGCTCAATGTGGGATCGATGTCGAACGGTGCAATTGTGCCGACCACGACGAGCAACGTCGTCAATTGGGTCGATCAGGGGCAGTACACGGCGTTCCTGAATCAGTTGAACTCGTTGGGTGATTTCGTTCTGGCGCCAGCGCAAGATAGTGGGCCGACGGGTGCGTCGCCCGACGTGCGTTTCACGATCAACGCAAACTCGACTGCACCGACATCCACGTCGGCGATCAATTGGTCGTCATCGACCGGCCTCATGACGGCGGCGAACAATCTGAGCATCGCTGGCGGTAATCTGGTGAACGAGGGCATGATCTACGCCCAGAACAACGTCAGTATCACAGCAGCCAGTCTGACGAATCAGGGCGGGAATACGCAGCAGTTCACGACGCAAGCCGGATGTGCTCCGGGTACGAGTATCGCCGCTTGCTACAAGGGGAACGAGATTCGTGGCGAGAACCCGAACACCACCTCATTCACCTACGCCCAGAACAACGCTGCAATCATCGCGGGCAACAACCTGACGATTGCTGCGGGCACGATCAAAAACAAGTACGGCGATCTGATTGCGGGTCACGATCTTGTAATCGGCGGGGTTGGCTCGTCGGCGACGGGCACCACCGCAGCCGACTCGCTCACCAATACATCAGGCAACATCCTCGCGGGTAACAACCTGACGCTGAACGTCGCAGGTGGCATCACGAACACGCTGCCGCCGCCGGTTCAGGTGCACGAGAACTACGGCAAGCTCGAAAAGTACTCGGGCTGTATGACGGCGGGTGGTTACAAGGAAAGCTACTGCGAGGCATACGTCGATCAGCAGTCAGGCAACTCGTCGATCATCGGCGCGGGGAACAATCTGACGATCAACGCGGGGTCGCTGACGAACGTCGGCAGCCTGATCACAGCGGGCCTTAACGCGACGATCAACGTCAGTGGTCCGGTGGTCAACAGCGCGCAGACGCTCAATGCCTACTGGCACTCGCACTGGGTGCAAGAGACGGGCATGTTCGAGTCGGACAAGCGTCATGATGTGTGGAGTTGTGGCAGTGCTGCGGAATGTACGTCGCTGTATGGGGATGCTTATACGAGCGTAGGCGGGGTCATCAACCCGCCGACACCGGTGGGCAACATCGCGGCGACGATTCAAGCGCCCAATCTGACGGTGACGTCAGGCGGTCAGATCGTCAACGTGGGCAACGTGGTGGGTCAGTCGGTGTCGCTTACAGGCACGAGCTTGGTGAACGGGATCACGACGGCGAACACCTACACGCCGCAAGTCGGCAACGCACCGCAGGTGATCAGTCTGGCTCCGGCAAACGGTGGCCTGAATTTGACGATTCCAGCGAGCCTCGGCGGCGCAGGGTCGTCAATCCTGACGGGTGCCACAGGCCAGCAGAACGGCCCGAACTACATCGTGGGTGGATTGGGCGCAACGCTCGATCCGGTGTCCCCGCAAGTCCTGATCTCGAACTTACCAGCGTCGCTGCAACCTAGCACGACGACGTTCTACTTCTCACCACAGCAAGAAGCGATTCAACTCCAGCAAGCGGCCCTGATGCAAACGGGCAAGGCGAGCTTCATCAATGGTTTGTCGACGGATAGCACCTCGCAGTTGACGGTCAACGACCAGCAGAAGCTGGTGCTGTACGGCAACGCGGTGGAGTACGCGAAGACGAACAACATCCAGTTGGGTCAGGCACTGACGCCTGAGCAGGTGGCAGGGTTGTCGCAACCGATGCTGTGGTACGTCGAGCAGACGGTACCTGAGCCGGGATGCGCGGCAACAGGCAATGCGAAATGCCCGACGGTGACGGCGCTAATGCCGCAGGTATACCTGCCGGAGAACTTCACAGCGCTGTCCGCAGGCGGACAGATTCTGGCGAGTAACGATCTGTCGCTGAACTTCGGCAGCACGGCGACGGGCGGCAGCATCCTGAATACGGGTTCGATCACCTCAGGCGGGACACTGACGGTCAACACCGGGACGCTGACGAACCGCGCGAACGTGGTGGACGTTGGTGAAATCTGGAGCTACATCAAGGACGCCGGCTACCTGAAGACGACCGGCACGATGGTGCAGCCGGGCGGCTTCATGAGCGCAGCAGCGGGTGGGTTGACGCTGAACGTCGATCAGTTCAACCAGATCGGTGGGGCACTCCAACTCTTAGACTCGAACGGTCAAGTCGACCAAGCGGCGACGCAAGCCTTCATCGCGGGCGTTGCTGCACAACTGGGCGACAACTTCGTCCAGCAGACGCTGCAGAACGACCTGCATACAGATTTCGTGAAGCAGGGTGGTGACTTTGGCATCCAGCAGATTGGGATGCTCGTCATCATGGCCATGACGGTTATCGCAACGCAGGGGGCATCGCTAGCATTGGCGACAGCGGAAACCGGTGCACAGCAAGCAGCACTTGACGCTGCGGTAACAGCACTAATGCAGGGCGGGACGGCAACCATGGCTGAGACAGCCGCTGTCTCGGCAACCGGTGGCTTGTTCTCCAGCGGGCTGTTCGCAGCGGGGACGTTGGGCAATGCAATGGCATCGGCATTTGCCGCCAGCGCGTTCGCTTCGGCCGCGTCGCAAGTGATGACCAACGGCAAGCTCAACTTTGGAGCCGTACTGACGGCGGGCGCGGCATCGGCGCTTACCGCGGGGCTGACCCGAGGCATTACGTATAGCGACGCCGACGGATTCGGTTTCTCAACAGGAACATCGTCGGACAGCCTCGCAAATCTGGCGGGGACGAACCCGAGCATCGCAGAGGGGATCGCAAGCAATGCGGTGAAATCGACGACCAGTGACATAGCGCGGCAACTGGCGGCGATGGCGGGTGTGTCCGCGATTCAAGCTGGTGTGCAGTCGACGATTCAAGGGGGGAGTTTCCTTGATGCGTTGAAGGCGAGTGGGATCAGCAATCTCAGCGCGGCGTTAGCGTATCAGATTGGTGACGCGAAACTGCGTGGGGTGTTCGGAGATGCGTTTTCTACGGAGTTCCCCGATCAAATCAAAGTCGCACTGGGCTCGTCGTTGACGCATGCCGCTTTGGGATGTGCAAGCTCTGCCGCGTCGGGAACGGGGTGCGCAGGAGGGGCGATTGGCGGGGCCACAAGTGCACTGCTGGCGTCTTGGGTTGCCAATTCAATCGCGCAAAATCAAGGTTCCGCACTTCGCCCAGATCAAATCGCTTTGCTTGGTAGCATGGCGTCGCTAGCGGGGGGCATAGCGGCGGGAGCACTGGGACAAAACGCAAACGCGGGTGCTACGGCAGCTCAGAACGAGGCCGTCAACAACAGTGCGCTGCATGCCATCTTGTTTCTTGCGGTTCTGGTTGCTATGAGCCAGTTGCAGAAGCCTGCAGGCGCGCCCGGAACGTCAAAACCAAATCAATCTGACGAGTTTTCGGGGCCGACGACAACTGTTTCTCCGGACGAACGAGCCAAATGGCAGGCACTTATAACCTCGTTCCCGACGTTTGTGCAGGAGATATTTGGAACTGAACTGCCGAATCAACTGGGGCAGTGGGGAAACACCGGGACCTCGTCGCCTATCTGCACTGACTGTGGCGGTTCGAACATAATTGCATCTGTCGGCAACCAAAGCGGAGCTGGGGCCAACACCACGTCGGCGGTAAAGTCGGCCGCCCAGAACCTCGGTGTTAATCTAGACGCAGTTAAGGTGGGCGACGATGGAGTCGCCAAAGTGAAGATTGGTATAACCAATACGATGAGTTACAACGACGTACAAACGTTGGTGAACTATGCTGGAACCTTAGGAGCAACTTCAGTGGAAGTGGATTCCGGGTTCCTCGCCAATCCTAAGTTGGATGCACTATTGGAAAGCTTCGCAAAAAGCGGAAGAAGTCTCTACGGTGGTCAGGTCGTCAAGAAACCAAGCTCAACTGGTGATTACATAATCAAATTTCCCGTTAATAAAAAATGAAAAAAAGCGATTGGTACGAGAATAGAATATTGTGGCGCGCCGGGAAGCTAGGTATGAAATCTCGACTGTGGAATGAGTTCTGCGGGAAAAACAAAGAGGGTGGGAGGGAAATTGCTTCGAACATTGATGGCTACGGTGATCCCTTGTTGGTATTTTGGCTCGATTCTGATACTTGGACTGTCGTTACGAATCAATTTCTAGTGGGGAGGTTGAGTGGAGTGGCGTCGGCGCTGTCACTCGATGAGTTGCACGAAGTGACCACAGATAATGAAATGAACTTGCCACCAGATGACCTGAAAAGGCGAGCTCAAATTGTTAGAGTCGGCATTGATAGATTGCCATTTTGGACTCCGCCAGGAAACGATCATTTTTCTCTTAGGAATATCTTGGGAATGTTTCCGATGGGGAATTGAAAGAGTTGTTCGATATTGGCACTAGGCGGTAGCAGGGGCAGCGGCGAGACGGATTGGGTGCAACGCTCGATCCGGTGTCCCCGCAAGTACTGATCTCGAACTTGCCCGCGTCGTTGCAACCGCGCACGACGACGTTCTACTTCTCTCCACAGCAAGAAGCAATTCAACTCCAGCAAGCGGCCCTGATGCAAACGGGCAAGGCGAGCTTCATCAATGGTTTGTCGACGGACAGCACGTCACAGTTGACGGTGAACGACCAGCAGAAGCTGGTGCTGTACGGCAACGCGGTGGAGTACGCGAAGACGAACAACATCCAGTTGGGCCAAGCACTGACACCTGAGCAGGTGGCAGGGTTGTCGCAACCGATGCTGTGGTACGTCGAGCAGACGGTCCCTGAGCCGGGATGCGCGGCAACAGGCAATGCGAAATGCCCGACGGTGACGGCGCTAATGCCGCAGGTATACCTGCCGGAGAACTTCACAGCGCTGTCCGCAGGCGGGCAGATTCTGGCGAGTAACGACCTGTCGCTGAACTTCGGCAGCACGGCGACGGGCGGCAGCATCCTGAACACGGGTTCTATCACCTCAGGCGGGACACTGACGGTCAACACCGGCACGCTGACGAACCGCGCGAACGTGGTGGACGTCGGTGAAATCTGGAGCTACATCAAGGACGCGGGCTACCTGAAGACCACCGGCACGATGGTGCAGCCGGGCGGCTTCATGAGCGCAGCAGCGGGCGGGTTGACGCTGAACGTCGATCAGTTCAATCAGATCGGTGGGGCACTCCAACTCTTAGACCCGAACGGTCAAGTCGACCAAGCGGCAACGCAAGCGTTCATTGCGGGTGTTGCTGCACAACTAGGCGACAACTTCGTCCAGCAGACGCTGCAGAACGACCTGCATACGGATTTCGTGAAGCAGGGCGGCAGCTTCGGGATTCAGCAGGTTGGGATGATCATGGCGGCCGCCATGACGGGTGCAGCACTAGGTCCGCTGTTCTCGGGAATGATCGCAGCCCAACTGGGCACGACGGCCGCGACATTCATAGCGGGCGGACTGGGCAACGTGATGGCGAGCGCAGCGCTTACCGCCATGGCGAGTTCCACCCTCACGCAAGTCATGTTCACCGGCTCGCTGGACTTCGGCTCGGTGCTCAAGACGGGCCTGTCGGCGGCGGTTACGGCCGGGTTTGCTGAACGGGATCACGTATTCGAGTGCCGATGGATTGGGGTTCTCGACGACGGCGTCTCCGAATAGCCTGGCCAGCCTCGCGGGCGTGAAGCCGACTTTCGTCGAAGGTACGGCGAGCCAGGCAGGTACGGCGTCAGCAGGCTTCTCAATTACTCAGGGCGTTGCGATCCTAGGTCAGTCTGTGATTCAGGCAGGCGTGCAATCGACGATTCAGGGTGGGAGTTTCCTTGATGCGTTGAAGGCAAGTGGAGTCAGCAATCTGAGTGCCGCGCTGGCTTACCAAATCGGCGACTTGGGGACGAAGTCGTTGGGGGAGCTGGGTTATGTGGGCGCGCATGCAGTGCTGGGGTGCGCAAGTTCAGCGGCGTTAGGCACCGGTTGCGCGGGCGGAGCTATTGGAGGAGCAGTCAGTGCCGCACTTACTCCGTTCCTGGTGAACGCTTTGATATCCGAAGGACGTGGCCTAAATGCAGCGCAAATTTCACTCTTCGGCGCGATTGCGAGTTTGGCCGGAGGAGGCGTCGCCGGGCTAGCGGGACAGAATGCGGCGGCAGGGGCACTTTCGGCGCAGAACGAAGCGATCAACAATTGCCTTGGGCACCCGGAGTCTTGCTCGGATCTCGCGAGTAAGATAATCGCGGGATGGCGAGCGCCAGACTACGTTTCAATTACGGCGCCAACCCCGATTCCGTTTGTTGGCGTTACGGCAACGCTGGATCGATATGGGGAAATATACGGTGGTCCTAGTGTTGGGTTCGGCCTGCCGAACGTCAGTGGCAAAGCATGGGCGATTGGGTGGACTGGAGATCAGACGGTGCCGGACGCGGCCGCCCTCAAAGACTGGTTAAGTGGATGGAGCTACAACGCAGGTGTGTTTATTGGCACAACTGTTTCATCACCAGCGTCACCGGGAAGTGATTCACCGTCCCGCCTCGGTGGAACCGTTCAAACGCCGGGCGTCGGTGTAGGCTACAGTTGGCCGCTTATTCAACTTGGAATTCAATGGTGAAACATGTATATCCGCTTGCTACTGTCAACGCTCGTGGTTATTTTTACCGTGGTCTCGATGGCATTCCTTTTTTTTCCGAGGTCTGTTGCAGATATTGTGAGTAAAAGCCGTATATGGGTGGGCTACCTCAGATTTCTTTATGGAATATCTGTTGAAGATATTCGCTCTCCGAAAGCAATTAGATGGATGCGAATCCAAGGGCTCGTGACTTTCCCCGTGGCAATTGTACTGGTATATGCAATGCTCAACGGATTCCCATCTTTGGGGGGGCAATGACCTGGCCGCGAGCGTCATGGAGAAGAGTGCACCTTTCGAATGTCGATTCGATTAATGCGGCTGATCTGATCTCCTTATTAGAAGCGTAGACGGTGAGATCTTCAGCCGTAGCCTGATCATAGACCTATCAGTCATGTAACCATCGATGACGCGAACTCAAGAAATTTTTTCTGATTTCGCCTCGCAAGATTGCTGATTTTCGTCCATGGCGTTGTACTGAAAAGTATATTCGGTGGGTGGCCGAATTTCGGATGAGGTAGTTTCGGGGGCGGACTTGTTGGGGAGGTTGTTCGGGAGTTGCCCCTAAAGTGAACCTGCCAGCGTCGTTGCAAACGGGCAAGGCGAGCTTCATCAATGGTTTGTCGACGGACAGCACCTCGCAGTTGACGGTGAACGACCAGCAGAAGCTGGTGCTATACGGCAACGCGGTGGAGTACGCGAAGACGAACAACATCCAGTTGGGCCAAGCACTGACGCCTGAGCAGGTTGCAGGGTTGTCGCAACCGATGCTGTGGTACGTCGAGCAGACAGTACCTGAGCCGGGATGCGCGGCAACGGGTAATGCGAAATGCCCGACGGTCACGGCGCTAATGCCGCAGGTATACCGGCCGGAGAACTTCACAGCGCTGTCCGCAGGCGGACAGATTCTGGCGAGCAACGACCCGTCACTTAATTCGGACGGCACTCAGAAGTGGGTAGCAATGCGAGGAGGGCAAGTGACCTACGGCGGGACAAAAGACGCCAAGGACATTCGACTCCAGAGCCGGATTGGCTTCACCGACAAGACAAGGAGAATAAGATGAATGGCTCGCTGACCATTAATGAAGCGTACCGCGCGATGTTCAAATTTATAGAGCAGTACTATGAGAGAGGCGGACGTCGGAGCGAAGACATCGCAATAATGCTTAGTGGAATGGCTCAGACGTTATGGACTGATGGCGGTCCAAATGACCCCGCTCAGTGGGACGATTGGATAACAGCCGTTAAGGCGGCCAGGAGCGATGGCTGAAAATTTTCGTGTTGTTAGGCCGGCCTAAGAACGGGGCGTGACTATGCAAGCATCATATTTGGAAATTGGTAGATTGGCCTGGCCTGTGGTCTCCAGAGATGTGCTTGCTCGCAAACGATCAACGTCAGCGGTCCGGTGGTCAACGGCGCGCAGACGCTCAATGCCTACTGGCACTCGCACTGGGTGCAAGAGACGGGCAGCAGTCGAATCGGCGGCCGTGAGAGAAGCTGAACAGTTCCTGTGCCACTGCAGGTAAATTTTGAATCGAAGCCCACGCCCAGTAGTAGGCCGATTAGCAACGGACGTCTGAATATCACACCATGAAAGCTGAAATCAAATCGTTGCATTCCTTGCTGTTGGAAGACAGATTGATCGACTACTGGCCAGATGATGTGTCGAACTTCGGTACATGGATTCGAGCCTACATTGGTCCACAAGGTGAGGCGAGTTCCGAATCGTTCGACATCCACGTTTGCACGCCGGAATGGCTTAAGGCGCAGTGTGCCACTCAAAGTCCGCTGTGGGGCAGGCATATGCTGTTCGTCGAGGTTTACGATTACGACGCCATTAAGACAGCTATTGAACGTTACGTAGCAGCTGTCGACGGTGACGATTGGGCGGACATTGCCGCAAAGTTGAGCCGAGTTGGTGCATGGGAGTTTGAGGATTATCAGGATCGGTAACGGGACCACCTTGGGCCGCTGCCGGTTTCATGGGCACCAAGTTAAGGCTCGGATTTCGTTTCGAACAATGGAGGTCAAGTTGAAAGAGCCCATCACAGGCGAACTTCTTCATGCGCTTCACGACGCGGAGATCTTCTCGATCGACGTGGACAGATTGGCAGGAAGTCTTCGGATTGGGTTTGTCCAAACATCTGGTGCGAAATCCTGGCTGGAGTTTCTGGGCGTCGTGTCGTTTAGGCTATCGGATTTTGTTGTTCAAAACGTTGTATGCAGAGTCAGGGCGACTCCTTGGCATACGTTCGAAGACGGAAGACTTGGGGAATTGATCGTTTGGTCCAATTCGTTCTCGGACGCGACGATTCGCCCTTCATCTGAAAGCTTGGAGCGTACGCTGCGCGCGATCAAGGAGGGACGTCTAACCGTAGCGGTGATCGAGCCGTCTCGAGGTGCGGAGGCAGTGGTCGTGGCTGAGGGGGTATTTTTAGAGAGTGCGAAGCAATTGCCTGTTATGTAACCCTCTCGCTTTCCAGGAGGAGTAAGTGATCAGATTTGGTGACGTGTTCTCGATCAGCACATCAAAAGGTGACGCCTACTTTCAGTACGTAAGCAAGAATCCACAAATGGGGTGGATGATCAGGGTGCTGCCAGGGATTTACTCCGAATGTCCCGAAGATATGAGCGCGCTCGTCGACAAAGAGACGAATTTCTGGATATTTTTTCCCGTCGCTGCGGCGCTCAGGCGAAAGCTTACGGCGAAGATCGGGAGATTCAAAATTCCTGAGCATTCCCAGAAGATGCCGATTTTCCGAGCCGGAATTCGTCACTCAGTGACGAAGAAAGTCGAAAATTGGTGGCTTTGGGATGGGGAGCGCGAATGGATGGTTGGCGAAATCACGGAAGATCAGCGGAAGCTCCCAATTCGCGGAATTTGGAACGATACCCTGCTCATCAAGAGAATAGAGGACGGTTGGTTGCCTGAGCATGACACGGCGTAGTGCCAAGAGTTGACCGCATCGAGTCGATGCATTCACGGCCACTAAGTATTCAACTCAGTGTCGGCTTGGCCAAGCAACGGGAAAGACTTGGGATGATGAAGCGAATTCACTTTTTTGCGACAAGAAATGACATGCTGGCTGTCACTGACCTCGTCGAGAGAAAGATACCCGTCACATACGTTCGCTCGCACCAGAGCTTGTTCCCGGAGTATCGCGGGGATGTGGGGCGATACGAGTCAGCGGTCGATATTCCTAGGCTTGGGGATGCCGTTCGTGGACAAACGAGTAGTTGTGAGCGATACATCGTTGTTAATCGATTTACCCGCGTAGACCCCGTCGCAAGAACATACCGTGACGAGACGGTCGAAGACTATGAGTTGGGAAACTGTCCGGAAGGAGTGGAGCTGAATGCGGGCGGATTTTGGGAGGGTGAGGTACTCATCAACGGCTTGATCCAGACTTGGTCAGAGGGTGCTCTGGGGCAACAGCTGATGAGGAAATTCTTATCGTCAATTAAGACGACGTTCAAGGTACGACTGAATGGCTACTGGATTGGGCTGGAAGCCTATCAATTCCTGGAGGGTGGCGGCCGGTTGACGCTCAATGTGGATGCGAATTCATCGTTCGACATAACGCTTCCTTAGTCCGTCCCTGCCATCTCACCCCTGCGCCATTACCTGCTGCGCAATCGCCGCAGTAATCCCGGCCTTATCATGCCGCGTCCGTTCCAGCAGTCCGATGCTCCGTTGTTCCGTCACGCCGGGTAATGGAATCACACGCAGCGCATCTTCATGCGCCCATGACGCGCTTCTGAGCATCGGTACCACTGCCACACCGACCCGTTGCCGTACCAGCGCCACGATCCCTTCGATGGACGAAAGCTCCAGAAAGTCGCTGACCTTCACATGCTGACGGCGCACTGCGCGATCGATCAGCGCCCCTGTCCGTTGCGTCCGATCAAATCGCAGAAACCGTTCCGTCTCCAGCAGCTTCGCCACCGACGAAGACTTCAACGTCGACGACGCCAGGAGCACCAACGGTTCCCGATACAACGGCGTCCACCGCACCCCTGCCGGACGTCTCCCCGATGGTTCCACCAGCACTGCACAATCGATCTCCCCGGCGTCGAGCTTCGCCGTCAACTCAATCGACCGCGCCGTCTGAATCGATATCTCCAGGTGCGGCTGCGCATGCTTGATCTGCGACACCGCCCGCGCCAACGCACTCACTGCCGACTCCACCGCGCCAATCGTCACCGGCCCGGCGGTCGACTCGATGCCTGCGGCCAGCGTGCGCATCGTCTGATACTGCGCTAACAACTGCTCGGCATGCGGCAGCAGGAGGCGTCCCATCGCATTGAGGGCGACGGAGCGTCCCACGCGGTCGAACAGCGGATGGTCGAACTCCTCCTCCAGCGCGCGCATTTGCATGCTCACCGCCGATTGGGTCATGGCGAGGTGTTCGGCTGCCGAAGCGAACGAGCCATATCTCGCGACCGCCGCAAAAGTCCGCATGAATCGCAGATTGCTCATGGATGACTCACGGTAAGCCTCTGAATATTCTGGAGAAAATTCTCGGGTGGATCAGAGAAAACCACCTTCAATTCATCAAATAAGTTGCGATGACGGATCACAAATTCTAGCTTTTATTGGTTTTTTGGCACAAGCAGAATGGGGCGAAGCGAGTGCGGTCGGCTTGCCACGAACACACTTCATAGAAGAGGAGTATCCCCATGGAAGTTTCGGTCGGGCGCGAGAGCGCCACGAACACCGCCAATCCCGGCAATACCGTGCACGCCGAGCGAGCGGGCAAACGCATCGACGTCAAGGTCATTGCGGTGTCCACCGTCGGCAATGCGCTCGAATGGTTCGACTTCACCGTCTTCACCTTTTTCGCGGCGAACATCGCGCGTCAGTTCTTCCCCAGCGATAACCCCACCGCCGCACTGCTCGCGGCATGGACGACCTTCGGTGTCGGCTTCCTCACACGTCCGCTCGGTGGCATTGTGCTGGGCGCCTACGCCGACAAACACGGACGAAAAGCCGCACTGCTGCTGACGATCACCGTCATGGCGCTGGGCGTCGCCGTCATCGCCTTCGCTCCGACGTACGCACAAATCGGCATGGCCGCGCCGGTGCTCATGCTCATCGGCCGCTTCCTTCAGGGCTTCTCCGCAGGCGGCGAAGTGGGGAGCGCCACGGCGTTCCTCGTCGAGCATGCGCCGGTCGAGCGTCGTGGCGTGTACGGCAGCTTCCAGATGATCGCGCAGGCATGCAGCATGCTGCTCGGCGCCATCGTGTCCGTCGGCATCACGCAAACGCTTACGCCGGAGCAGATCGACGCGTTCGGCTGGCGCATTCCGTTCGTCATCGGTCTGCTCATCGTGCCGGTCGGTCTCTACGTGCGCTCGCGTCTGGACGAATCGCCGGTCTTCAAAGACGCCCGCAAGCAAGACGCCGAAAAGCGCTCGCCGTTCATCGAATCGGTCACGCAACACTGGCGTCAGGTGCTGGCGGGCTTCGGCCTCACGGTGTACGGCACCATCGGCACGTACATCTTCTACTACTACATGCCGAGCTACGCGACGAAGTCGCTGGGCATCCCCTTCAAGAGCAGCGTGATCGCGTCGTTGTGCGCGGCCGTCGCCTACATCGTGGGGACGTTCGCTTCGGGCCGCATCTCGGATGCCATCGGCCGTAAGAAGCCGATGACGGCCTCCGCACTCATCAGCCTGATCATCGCGTACCCGCTGTTCCTCGCCGTCAGCCACGTGCCGACGCTCCCCATGCTGATCTTCGTGCAATGCTGCCTGATGCTCTCGCTCGGGCTGTTCCAGGGCTCGTACTGCGCCTTCGTGTGTGAACTGTTCCCGTCGCGCGTTCGCGCCACGTCGATGGCCATCGGCTACAACTTCGCTGTGATGATCTTCGGCGGTTTCGCCGGTGCCATCGCAACGCTGCTCATCGGCTGGACGGGCGACAAGCTCGCCGTCGTCTACTACGGCCTCTTCGGCGCAGCCGTGGGCCTCGTCACGATCCTGATGCTCAAGGACCGCTCGCGGCAACCTCTGCTCTAAGACACCAACGATCACGGTGCCCGACGGCCATTTCGATGGCCCGTCGGCACCCCCATCGCACGACCTCCCCAAACCTGCCCCTGTCCAACGCGCACGACCTCTCGCCAGAGTCGGCGAGCGTCGCGCCTTTCGGGGCATTCTCAAGAGACGACTGTCATGTCCATCATTCCCGAAATCGCCGAACGCTCGGCCGAACTGCAAGCTATCCGACGCGACATCCATGCCCACCCCGAACTGCGCTACGAAGAGGCGCGCACGTCGGACATCGTGGCGAAGCTGCTCGAATCGTGGGGCATCGAAGTCACGCGCGGGCTGGGTAAAACGGGCGTCGTCGGGGTGCTGCGCAATGGCACGGGCAAGAAGGTCATCGGTCTGCGCGCAGACATGGATGCGCTGCCGATTCAGGAACTCAACACGTTCGAACACGCGTCGCAATACGCGGGCAAGATGCACGCCTGCGGTCACGACGGCCACACCGCCATGCTGCTCGGCGCAGCGCAGCACCTGGCCGCACATCGCAATTTCGACGGCACCATCGTCTTCATCTTCCAACCGGCGGAAGAGGGCGGCGGTGGCGCAAAGGCGATGCTCGAAGACGGTCTGTTCGAGAAGTTTCCCGTCGACGCAGTCTTCGCCCTGCACAACTGGCCCGGTCTCGCGGCGGGCAGCTTTGGCGCGCGTGTGGGCGCGACGCAGGCGTCGAGCAATGAATTCCGCATCGTCGTCAAAGGGACGGGGGCACACGCTGCCATGCCGCACGACGGCATCGATCCCGTGCTCACAGCCATGCAAATCGGCACCGGCCTGCAAAGCATCATGACGCGCAACAAGCGCCCCATCGACGCCGCCGTGCTCTCCATCACGCAGATGCAGGCAGGTGAAGCGATCAACGTCATTCCGAATACCGCGACGCTCGCGGGCACGGTGCGCACCTTCTCGCTCGAAGTACTCGATCTGGTCGAGACGCGCATGCGCGAGTTCTGCGAATCGACGGCTGCCGCATACGGCTGCTCGGTCGAGTTCTCGTTCGTCCGCAATTACCCGCCGACGGTGAACACCGCCGCCGAGACGCAGTTTGCGCTTAACGTGATGAAGGAGATCGTGGGACGCGATCACGTCGTCGATCCCATCGATCCGACGATGGGCGCCGAAGACTTCTCGTTCTTCCTGCTGGAGCGTCCGGGCTGCTACGCCTACATCGGCAACGGCACAGGCGACCATCGGGCGCATGGGCACGGCCTCGGTCCCTGCATGCTGCACAACACGAGCTACGACTTCAACGACGATGTCCTCACGCTAGGTTCGACCTATTGGGTGCGCCTCACCGAAGCCTTCCTGGCGGAGTGACGCACGATGACCACGAGTCCGTTTTCCAGCAGCTATCTTCAGGCGCGCGAGCGATTCGCGGCAGCAGCCAGACAAGCCGGTGTCGCGGTGACGAGCCATGTCATTCCCGACATCGTCGGCCGTGAGGGTGAGGCGCTTGCGACGGACGTCGTGCGTCTCGGTTCACCCGAAGCGCGACGCTTGCTCATCCTCACCTCCGGCACGCACGGCGTAGAGGGGTTTTGCGGCAGCGCTGCGCAGATCGCGCTGCTGGGCGACGAGGGACTGAAGTCACGCCTCGCGACGGCAGACGTCGCCATTCTCGTCGTGCACGCGATCAATCCGTATGGCTTCTCGTGGCTGTCACGCACGAACGAGGACAACGTCGATCTGAACCGCAACAGCATCGACTTCACGCAGCCGCTGCCCGTCAACGCGGCCTACGCCGATCTGCATGATTTGCTCGTGCCGCCGGAGTGGCCGCCGTCGGACGATAACGTCCGCGCCATCGCAGACTACATCGCAACGCACGGCGAAGCGGCGTATCAACGCGCGCTGACGATTGGACAGTACGCATTCGCGGACGGGCTGTTCTACGGGGGACGCGAGGCTGTGTGGAGCACGCGGTTGATGCGCACGCTGATCGAGACGCACGGGTCGCGTTGCGAGGCCATCGGCTGGATTGATTTTCATACCGGTCTCGGTCCGCCGGGGCATGGCGAAAAGATCTGCGTCGGTGGTCTCGACGCCGCAGAGTTGGCACGCGCGCGCGCGTGGTGGGGTGCCGATCTGGCCAGCCCCATCGACGGCACGACGGTGGCGTCGAACGTCGGTGGTCCGCTGCTCGACACGCTGCACAACACGGCCAAGCACGCGCAGGTGAGCGCCATCGCCATCGAATACGGTACGGTGCCGCTCATCGACATGCTGCACATGCTGCGGGCGGATTCGTGGTTGAGGCGGCATCCCGAGGCGACGGATGCGCAGGCGTCGGCGATTCGCGCCTCTGTACAGGCGGCGTTCTGCTTCGACGACGGCGTGTGGCAGGGCCAGATTCTCGGGCAAGCACGCGTGGCCATCTTGCAGGCGGTGACAGGGTTGAGTCGTCAGGGCGCTACCGGTTAGGGCAAAATCGCGCGACAATAGCCCGCCCTAACCGCACAAACGCTCATGGCATCTCACGTGAAGAAGTCTTTCGTCGGCCGGATTCGCGATCAGCTCGATCAGCTCTCGCCGTCAGAGCGGCGTCTGGCCGAATTCGCGCTCGATCTGCCGGGCGATCTGGCGGGGTATTCGGCGTCAGAGCTGGCCACGCTGGCTCAGGTCTCGAATGCCACCGTCACGCGCTTCGTGCGACGTCTGGGTTACGAGTCGTTCGACGATGCACGCAAGCACGTCCGGTCCGAGCAACGCGCTGGCTCTCCACTGGTGTTGGCTGGGACCGCGCATGCGACCGAAGCAGTGGCCGACGACGTCGTCGGTGCGCATCGCCAGCAAAGCCTCGCCAACATCGACGCAACCTATCGACGTCTCTCGTCCAACGAAATCGAACAGATCGCCGCGGCGATTCTCTCGGCGCGCAAAGTCTGGGTTGTCGGCTTTCGCTCCAGCTTGCCGCTCGCGATGTATTTCCGCTGGCAGTTGCTGCAAACCGTCCCCAGCGCACAAGTCATTCCCGGTGCAGGCGAGACGCTCGGTGAACACCTCGCAGGTATCGGTGCAGACGACATCGTGATCGTGTTCGCGCTGCGTCGTCGCGTTCGTCAGATGCCGACGATCGTCGCGCAACTCGCGAAAGCTTGCCCGAATCTCGTCTACGTCACCGAGCGCAATGGCGTGACGAAGACGCCCGCAAAGTGGTCGTTGCAGTGCGACGTGCAAGGCCCCGGCGTGCTCGATAACCACACGGCAGTGATCGGTCTGTGCCACCTGATCGTCACGCAGGTGATGACGCTTGCGGGCAATCCGGGACGTCGTCACCTCGGCCTCGTGGAAGCGTTCCACGACGCACTCGACGAAATCTGACCAACCGCCGTCGCTGACGGCGCTCCGCCTCAAACCTCCCCATCATTGGCATCTCCCGCCAAGGCCGACGCGCGTCCGTGTTGTTCGTGGTGTACGTGTTGTCCGGTGAAACCCTGATATGAAAAACAATTTTCAAAAACAAATAATCTGAAAAAATATTAACAGAACAGGTTCATCAGAGGGCGAGGCAATTCGGTCGCAAAGGCGCCAATCGCGGCGCAGGGAGTTTTACGATGGGCGCAGAAGTGGTCGTATCGTCGTCGGAACCCAGGTTGCAGCAGCTCGAACGGGCGCTCGACGACATTGGCGTGACGCCGTCACACAAGAAGATCCTCGCACTGATTCTGTTCGGGGTTCTGTTCGACGTCTTTGAGCAGAACGCCGTCGGCCTTGTGGGGCCGTTGCTGCGCGAGTACTGGGGCATTTCCGCCGCGCAGATCGGCTTTCTCAACACGTTGACGTTCGGCGCGGCCGCCATCGGCCGACTCGGTTCGGGCTACATCGCCGACCGCTTCGGGCGTCGCACGATGCTGAGCATCAATCTGATGCTGTTCACGCTCGGCGCACTGATCTGCGCATTGGCGACGAACTACACGATGCTTGCCGCCGGACGCTTCATCGTCGGCTTCGGTCTCGGCGGCGAAATCTCGATTGCCGTCACCATGCTCGCCGAGTTCTGCTCATCGCGTTTTCGTGGCGTGGCCGTGGGCGCGATCAACGTCGCGGGCGGTGGGCTGGGCAACATGCTCGCACCGGCGTTTGGGCTGGCGGTCTTCGCCTTCTTCCCCGGACCGGATAGCTGGCGCTGGTTGTTCGGCTGCCTCGTGCTCCCGGCCTTCTTCGTGCTGCTCTATCGTCGCTTTATTCCGGAGACGCCGCGCTTTCTGCTCTCGAAAGGTCGCGTGGAAGAGGCTAACCGGGTGCTCAACATTCTCGCGTCCGGCAAGCTGGGCAAGTCCGCCACTGGCGGCACGAAGCGTTACCTGAGCGAAGCGTCGAACGGCGCGCACCGTGCGGAGAAAGTGCGTCTGAGCGAAGTGTTCGTCGGACCGCTGGCGCGTCGCACGGTGGCCGTCGGTATCGCGGTGTGCATGACCTATGGCGCGCAGATCTCGGTGCTCACGCTGATGCCGACGATTCTGATGGCGCAAGGCTACACGCTGAGCAAGAGCTTCGTGTTCACCATCGTGATGCAGTCGGGCAGTCTGCTCGGCGCGATCACGGCGTCGTATTTCGGCTTCCGCTTCCCGCGCAAACGCGTGTTGACGCTCGGCGCTATCGCCGCGTGCGTGATCGGTCTGTGCTTTGGGTTTTTGTCGAAATCGCAGCCCCTGATTCTCGCGTTCGGTGCAGCTTTCCAGTTCTGCGTGCTACTGCTCAATACGTCCATCTGGATCTACGCGCCGGAACTCTATCCCACCCGAGTGCGAGCGTTCGGCACGGCGTTCATTCTGGCGCTGGGCACGCTGGCCGGTGCGGCGATGCCGCTGGTGGCCGGTCGCGTATTCGACCAGTACGGCATCGGCGGCATGTTCGGGATGATGGCCGCAATGTATGCCGTGTTCGCCATCGCACTGACCTTTGCGCCGGAGACGTTCGGCAAGCCCATCGACGGCCCCGACGTGCCGGGCGACGGTAATCCGCACGCGGCTGCCAGGACGTCTTCCGACGCGTCAGCCTCCCCCGCATCCGCTTCGCATGCTTCCTGATTTCCCGATTTCCCGAGTCGCCGAGATTTCCATGACCCACATCCTGCTCATCAATCCCAACACGTCGACGGCGACGACGCAAATGATGGTCGACATCGCCCGCACGTATTTCGCCAGCGTGATGACGTCGCCGCCGACGGTCGTTGGTGCGACGGTCATGCGCGGTGCGCCGATGATCGTCGACGAGCAGGACCTCGCGGTGGCCGCTGACGCCGTGAACGATCCGCAAATCGTCGCGCTCGCGCAGCAGGCGGACGGCGTGATCGTCGGCGCGTTCGGCGACCCGGGCATCGAGGCACTGCGTGCCCGTCTGGACGTGCCGGTGGTCGGAATCGGCTCGGCGTCGGTGCGCGAAGCGGGCGAGGGCGGACGTCGTTTCGGCATCGCCACGACGACACCGCAACTGGCCGACTCGATTGCGTCGAACGTCCGCAAGCTGGGCCTCGGCGCAAGCTTCACGGGCGCGCGTTTCACGACGGGAGATCCGCTGGCGCTGGGGGATGTGCCGTCGCAACTGGAAAGCAGCCTTGCCGGTGCCGTCGACGCGTGCATTCGGCTCGATGGGGCGCAAGCCGTCGTGATCGGTGGCGGCCCGCTGGGCGAGGCGGCGCAGGCGCTCGGCGAGCGCTTCTCCCTGCCGGTGATCGGTCCGGTACCGGCGGCATGCCGCGCGTTGCTTCAGACAATGCGTCTGGACGAAGCTGCCTGATCTTAATCGTCAATAGTCGTCGCTCGTCCCAACGTCAACGGTCGATACCAAACAAAGCAGGAGGCCATATGAACCAACAGCCAACGTCGCGTACGAGCGACGGCACAAACGCGTTCGCCAAGCCGGACGACCGCATGCTCGATCCCATCTACCGAAAGATCATGTGGCGGATCATTCCGTTCATCTTCGTGCTGTGGATGCTCGCGTGGATCGACCGGGTGAACGTCGGCTTCGCGAAGTTGCAGATGCAGCAGGATCTCGGCTTCAGCGAGACGGTGTACGGCATCGGCGCGGGCATTTTCTTCCTCGGGTACTTCTTTCTGGAAATCCCAAGCAACTGGCTGCTGTTGCGCATCGGCGCGCGACGCACGCTCGCCCGCATCACATTGGGTTGGGGGACGATCTGCGTGCTCATGATGTTCACGCATTCGCCCGCCTACTTCTACGTCATGCGCTTTTTGCTCGGCGCGTTCGAGGCGGGTTTCCAGCCGGGCGTGCTGCTGTACCTGACGTTCTGGTTCCCGGCGCACCGACGCGCGAAGGCGTTTGCGTGGTTCATCTCGGCGTCGGCTGTGTCGTCGGTGGTAGGCGCACCGCTTGCAGGGGCTATCCTGAACGGCATGCATGGCGTGAACGGCTGGGCGGGGTGGCAATGGCTGTTTCTGCTCGAAGGGGTGCCGACGGTCCTCGCGGGCGTGCTGGCCGTGTGGTTCCTCGTCGACAAGCCGGAGCAGGCCAGTTGGTTGTCGGAGCAAGAGAAGCGTGTGCTGCAGGCCGATCTGGACAACGACCGCAAGGGCGCGGGGCAACGCGAGCATAGCTTCATGCTCGCCGTGCGCAGCCCGAAGCTGTGGCTGCTCACGGGTATCTACTTCGGCATCGTGGCTGCGAACGCGACGCTCTCGTTCTTCGCGCCGACCATCGTGCGCGCGTTAGGTCCGACGAATCCGTTGCATATCGGGTTGCTCGTCGGTGTGATGTACGTCTTCGGTGCGATCTTTCAGATCGCCATCGGTTACAGCGCCGACAAGCGGCGCGAGGCGCGCATGCATTGCGCGATCCCGGTCTTCATCGGGGCGTGCGGACTGGCGGGCGTCGGTGTGTTCGCGGGAAGCAACGGCGTGGCGGCGTTCCTGTGTCTGGTGATTGCCGTGTCCGGCACGATGGGCGCGATTCCGGTGTTCTGGCAGTTGCCGAATGCCTATCTCGCGGGCGGTGCTGCCGCGATGGGCGTGGCGTTCATCAACTCGGTGGCAAACCTTGCCGGGTTCGGTTCACCTTATCTGCTGGGCATCGTGAAAGATGCGACGGGCAGCTTCAACGGCGGCCTCTGGATCGTGGCCGCGCTCGAAGCGTTCGTCGCCATCCTGATCTGGTGGCGGATGAAACGGCGTGAGCGGGTGCCGGGGGTGCCTGCGGCGGCGTGAATATTTATATCGGAAAGCTAAAGAAACACGCGTAATTATCCGTAATGCTCTGTCGGGGGCAATTCTCGCTGGATGAGAACTCAGGCGCGATGCCCCTCGAATACAAAACGACAGATCAGATATCGGGACAAAACGTGAAACTTAACGCTACGAAGGAACTTGCAGGTTGGGTCAGACTGGTGGGGGCGTGCGTCGTCGCTGCTGGCATATTGTCGGCGTGCGCGCCGGCTGCGGTCGTGAATAAGGACAAACTGGCGTCGGTGAAGACCGTGGCAGTCGTCACGGCCGAAAAACCGGTGTACCGCGCCAATTCGGTCGACAGTGCACGGATGATCGGTTTTACGCCGACGGACCTGATTGTGGCAGCGGTGGCTAACGTCGCGGGAGCCGTTGGAAACGCGAATCGTGAGAAGAACACGGCGAGCTTCGATGAGCTTGTGACGCAGCGGGTCGGTGACACAGGGGTGAACCGCAAGGTGACGGACGGCGTGATCGACGTCTTCCGTCGCCAGGGCTATAACGTTGTGGAAGTCTCCGCAGAGCAATTCAAGGCCGTTCGCGAGGGTGCTGCACCGGAGCAAAAGGTGGATGCGTATGTGCAATCGACGCTCGCGGAGAACTATTTCGCCGCGAGTTCTCTTGCTGCATTCATGCGGACCGTCAAATTGAGCGTGCAGATTCTCGGGCCGGATGCCAAAGACGTCATTTACTCGTCTACGCATACCAAACTGCCGCACGACGCGCCGTACTACAACACCTACGCACGCATGGTGGACGACCTCCCGACTGCGGTTCAGGGTCTCGATAGTGCGCTGCTGACACAGTTGCCCGAATTTGCGGCATCGTTCAAGTCCGCGCGCTGAACAACCGTTAGGCCGTGAAGGCGTCGCCCTGTTCCGGGGCGATGCCTTCTTTGTTAGCGCCCGGTTAGAACGCTCGCAGGAAAATCGCTTCGATTTCCGCTTGCTCAGCGCGACGCGGGTTGGTGAACCCGCAGGCGTCCTGCATGGCGTTGGCGGCGAGTGTCGGGACGTCGTCCTTCTTCGCACCGAGTTCGGCCAGCCCCGACGGAATGCCGATGTCCTTCGATAACCGGCGAATCGCCGCGATGGCGACCTTCGCACCCTCTTCGTCGCTCAACCCTTCAACCTTCTCGCCCATCGCCTGCGCGATGTCTTTCAGACGCGCCGCGCTGGTGCTCGCGTTGAACTCTTCCACGTGCGGCAGCAGGACAGCATTGCATACGCCGTGCGGCAGATCGTAGAAACCGCCCAACTGGTGCGCCATCGCGTGTACGTAGCCGAGCGACGCGTTGTTGAACGCCATGCCCGCCAGAAACTGCGCATACGCCATGTTTTCCCGCGCCGTCATGTCATCGCCGTGCGACACCGCACGACGCAGGTTCTGCGAGATCAACGTGACGGCCTTGAGCGCGCACGCGTCGGTGATCGGTGTGGCGGCCGTCGACACGTAAGCTTCGGTCGCGTGCGTCAGCGCATCCATGCCGGTCGCGGCCGTCAGCCCCTTGGGCATCGCTGCCATCAGGGCGGGATCGTTGACGGACAACAGCGGTGTGACGTTGCGGTCGACAATGGCCATCTTCACATGACGCTTTTCGTCCGTGATGATGCAAAAGCGCGTCATCTCGCTCGCCGTCCCCGCCGTGGTGTTGATCGCGACGAGCGGCAATTGCGGCTTCTTCGACTGATCGACACCTTCATATTCCGAAATATGACCGCCGTTCGTCGCGCACAGCGCGATCCCTTTCGCGCAGTCGTGCGGCGAGCCGCCACCCAACGAAATCACGAAGTCGCACTGGTTTTGCTTGAGGATCGCCAGACCCGCTTCGACGTTGCTCACCGTCGGGTTCGGTTTCGCGCCGTCGAAGACGACCGATTGAATGTCCTGCTGAGTCAGCAGCTTCGCCACCTTCTCGGCTACGCCCGCTTTTGCGAGACCGGCATCGGTCACGATCAGGGCGCGGCGGAAATGGTACTGGCGCAGGGCGGCAATCGCTTCGTCGAGGCTGCCCACGCCCATCATGTTGACGGCGGGAATGAAGAAGGTCGTGCTCATCGTCATGCTCCTTATCTGTTCTGTGAGGGGCACTCCCCGCGCGCAAATGGCGCGGCGGGGTGTCCAGAATCATCTTTTGCATGCATCAAAGACAGCATCGCACTCGCTGCGCGATGCGTCTTTGATCTACTGCAAGGTCACATACGACTAGAGGGACTGCTCAGAAGAAGCCGAGCGGATTGACGTCGTAACTCACCAGCAGATTCTTCGTCTGCTGGTAGTGGTCGAGCATCATCTTGTGCGTCTCGCGGCCGATGCCGGACTTCTTGTAGCCGCCGAACGCCGCGTGGGCCGGGTAGAGGTGATAGCAGTTCGTCCAGACACGCCCAGCCTGAATGCCACGACCCATGCGATAGGCGCGATTGATGTCGCGCGTCCACACACCTGCGCCCAGACCGAACTCGGTGTCGTTGGCGATGGCGAGGGCTTCCGCTTCGTTCTTGAAAGTCGTTACGCCGACCACCGGCCCGAAGATTTCCTCCTGGAACACACGCATGCGGTTCTCGCCCTTGAGCAGCGTGGGCTGGATGTAGAAGCCCGACGCCAGCGGACCGTCGAGCATCTCGATACCGCCGCCGGTCAGCACCTGTGCCCCTTCCTTGCGCGCCAGATCGAGATACGTGAGGATCTTGTCGAACTGCTGTTGCGACGCCTGCGCGCCCACGGCCGTCTCGGTATCGAGCGGATCGCCGCGCTTGATGCGCTCGACCCGCTTCATCACGACTTCCATGAAAGGCTCGTAAATCGATTCCTGGACGAGCGCACGCGACGGACATGTGCAGACCTCGCCCTGATTCAGGAAGCCCAGCACGAGACCTTCTGCGGCCTTCTCGATGAACTCCGGCTCGCCGTGCATGATGTCGTCGAAGAAGATGTTCGGCGACTTGCCGCCCAGCTCGACGGTGCTCGGGATCAGGTTGGCGGCGGCGCGCGTCAGGATGTGATTGCCGACAGGCGTCGAGCCCGTGAAGGCGATCTTGGCGATGCGCTTGCTCGTTGCCAGCGCTTCACCGGCTTCGCGGCCGAAACCCTGCACGATGTTGAGGACGCCCGGTGGCAACAGATCGCCGACCAGTTCGGCAAACAGCGTGATCGTGAGCGGCGTTTGCTCGGCGGGCTTGAGCACCACGCAGTTGCCAGCCGCGAGCGCAGGGGCAAGCTTCCACGCGGCCATCAGCAACGGGAAATTCCACGGGATGATCTGTCCGACCACGCCCAGCGGCTCATGGAAGTGGTAGGCGGCTGTGTGCTCGTCGATCTCGGCGGCGGTGCCTTCCTGCGCGCGGATGCAACCGGCGAAGTAACGGAAGTGATCGACGGCCAGCGGCAAATCGGCGGCGAGCGTCTCGCGCACGGGTTTGCCGTTGTCCCACGTCTCCGCCACGGCGAAGCGCTCCAGTTGCGATTCAAGCCGGTCGGCGATCTGCAGCAGAATGCGCGAGCGGGCTTGTACGGACGTTTTTCCCCACTTGGCCGCCGCCGCATGCGCAGCGTCAAGCGCCAGTTCGATGTCTGCGCCGTTCGAGCGGGGGAATTCGCCAATGACCGCACCGGTGACCGGCGACGTGTTGGTGAAGTACTGGCCCTCGACGGGCGGCACGAACTTGCCGCCGATGAAGTTTTCGTAACGCGGTTGCAGGGACAGCAGGGCACCGGGCGTGCCGGGTGGGGCGTATTTCATGTTGTGTCTCCGGATATCGTTGTAGCGCGGACGTTGGCTGCGCAGGCCGGTACTAAGCAAGTCGTGGGCCAGACCCGGCCATTCGCGTAACGACGCGCCCTGGCGGCATGCGAGACAGCTCGGTGTGTACCGATTCCGTGACACCTGTGTCCTGCGACGTGGCACACGTTGTCTCAGGACTGTGACAGCGCCGTGCGCGTCAGAACCTCCGTCAATCGCTTTGCGTTTTCCGATTGACATAGCGCATTGCAATCGCCTCGCGCATGGGGGATGCTTCGGGAACGATACGAGATCATCAGATCATCCGGCACGGGGGAGACGACCAATGCCAGCCAGTACGCAAGCCGCACACGCACGCCGTGTGCTGAACGTCGCGCAGGGCCATTTGCCATCGGGTTCGGTGGCGACCGACCCGAACATCGCCAGTTCGTGGCGGCGCTGTCTCGACACGCACGCGCTCGACCCGGGCGCGCGCATGGCGCCGCGCGTGCTCGAATCCTCGCAATTGCGCGAACGCCGCAGCGCGATGGAACGCCTGCGCAACGTTTCCATTCCGGTGCTGGAACGTCTGCAACGTCAGTTGATGAACCCGCGCCAGGCCGTGTTGCTCACGGCCCCGGACGGCGTGATCGTCGACTCGCGTCTGCATGACGGCACCCGCGACGACTTCCATCGCGCCGGGCTGTGGCCGGGCGCGGACTGGAGCGAGTCTTGCGAGGGGACCAACGGCATCGGGACGTGCGCCGTCGAGCGCGCGCCCGTCATCATCTGTCAGCAGGACCACTTTCGCGCACTGCATACGCCGCTCACTTGCACGGCGAGTCCGGTGTTCGCCCCGCAGGGCGATCTGCTGGCGGTGATCGATGTGTCGTCTACCAGTACGGATCTGACGCGTCAGAGTCAGTTTCATACGCTGGCGCTCGTCAACCTGTCGGCGAAGGTCGTCGAGAGCGAGTATTTCTTTCAGCACTATCGCGACGAATGGCTGCTGCAATGGCAGGAGCAGGCGGACCATCTCGGCGGATTCGCGCAGGCGTTGCTCGCGTTCGACGATGCGGGGCACGTGCTCGCCGCCAATCAAAGCGCATTGAATTGTCTTGGGGTGACGCGCGACGCGCTGGTGGGCACGCGCGTCGATCGATGGTTCGTGCAGACGCTCGACGCCCTGCTCGCGCGGGCGCATCCGTCGCCGAGCGCCTGCTGGCCGCTGCACGCCAATACCGGTGCGAACGCCGGTGAGTCGTTGCTGGCGATGCTGCGCGCGCCAGCGCGCGTACTCCGGCGTGCGCCCAGTGTGTCGCGCCCTGCGCCGGAAGTTGTCACGCAGCCGTTCTCCGACCCCACGCTGGCGCGTGCGTTCTCAAAGGCCTGCCGCGTCTTCGCGCACGACGTGCCCGTGCTGATTCGCGGTGAAACGGGCAGTGGTAAAGAAGTGTTCGCACGCGCAGTGCACGCGGCGAGCGCACGTTCGGGCGGACCGTTCGTCGCACTCAATTGTGCGGCGATTCCCGAGTCGCTGATCGAAAGCGAGTTGTTCGGCTATGTCGGCGGCAGCTTCACCGGTGCGCGCAAGGAAGGGATGGCGGGCAAGCTGTGGCAGGCGAATGGCGGCACGTTGTTTCTCGACGAGATCGGCGACATGCCGTTCGCGATGCAAACGCGGTTGCTGCGGGTGCTGGAGGACCGGATGGTGTCGCCGCTGGGCGGTGGAGAGCCGGTGCCGCTGGACATTCGCGTGCTGAGTGCCACGCATCGCGATCTCTACGCGCGTATCGACGAACGACTGTTTCGCGAGGATCTGCTTTATCGCCTGAGCGGGCTCGAAGTCACCGTACCGCCGCTTCGCGAGCGCGAGGACAAGGCCGAGGTGATTCGGCGGCTATTCGCGCAGGCAGAATCAATGGGTCATGGCCCCGCCGTGCATGTGACGCCCGCTGCGCTCGACCGGTTGTGTCATCACACGTGGCCGGGGAATGTGCGTCAGCTGCGCAGTGTCATTCGGACGCTGGTGGCGCTCAGCGAGAATGGCGTCGTCACCGTCGACGATCTGCCGGACGAACTACGCGAAGCGGACATCGCAATGACGGATGTTTCACCGTCCGATTCACCGGCCGACGGATTGACCGAAGCACCGCTGGAAGCGGCGGAGCGGCAGGCGCTGCGTGCGGCGCTCGACGCATGTCAGGGCCAGGTGAGCGCCGCAGCGCGACGGCTCGGCGTGAGCCGCAACACGCTGTATCGCAAGCTCAGGCGCTTCGGGTTGCTGCGCGGGTGACATCGCGCAGCGCAGCGTCGACGTCTGCGCGGGCCGTCGCGAGCATCACTTCATCGGAATCTGCGTTGCACGATCTACCGGCACGGCGGTGACGCTGTTTTGCGGCGAGCCGTCGATGAGCTTGTCGGAGTAGGTGAGATAGACGAGCGTATTGCGCGCCTTGTCGACCATGCGCACGATGCGCAGCTTCTTGAACAGGGGCGACAGCCCTTCGGAGAAGACTTCTTCTTCCTTGGGGAGCGGGCCGGTGAAGGAGATCGGACCGACTGGACGGCACGCAATCGACGCCTCGGCCTTGTCCTCGGCGAGTCCGACCATGCCCTTGAGGCCGCCGGTCTTGGCGCGCGAGACATAGCAGGTCACGCCTTTTACCTTGGGATCGTCGTACGCGTCGACGACGATCTTGTGATCCGGCCCGACGAACTTGAATGCGGTGCTGACATCGCCGATCTTCTCGGCATGGGCCCAACTCGCGGCGAGCATCAGCGCCAGCGCGACTGCTTTCTTCATGAGAGTGTGTCCCGTCAAAACTGCGGAAGCGGCGACGATCGCCAGCCATACGCGTTGCGGATTTTACTCGCGTCGCGTGACGGACGGCCATCGCCGCTTCAGCCCTTCCGGGAAACGCTTATACGCCGTCGCTGCGCACCGTCATATCGGACGAATGCGACGGGCGTGGCGTCTTACCACTTGTCGTCCTGCGCAGGCGCTGCCTGAGCGCCGACTGACGGCGTGGACTTCTTTGCCGACTTCGGACCCGCTGCTGCTACGGCCTGCGTCCCGGCTTGCGCCGTAGCTTGCTGCGACGCTTGTGCAGGACGTCCTGCCAACTCGCCGCGCACCTGAAGACCGGCAATCGGCAGCGTGTCGAGATTCAGACCGGCACGCACGTTGTCCAGATGGCCGTACGACAGGTTCTGCGTCACGCGCTCCACGACCAGCTCGCAGCACGGGTTCTCGGTGCGGCCGAGACTTTGCCCCGTCTGCGGATCCTTGAACTCGTTGCCCATCGCTACGACCGCGTACCGACCGCCTTCGCGCAGCGCCTGACCGCCCTGGCTGACGACGACGTTGGTGCCGTCGCGGGCGAGCACCGTGATCGGGAACGTCGACTGCAGAATCGCGCTCACGATCGCCTTGCTGGCCTGATCGACCATCTCGGTGAGAATGCGCTGGCTGTCGACACCGTTGCTCAGCGTAGTCGGGGCTGTCGCGGGCATCGCATTGCTCAGCGAACCGGCCGCCGTGACCTGACGCGTCGCCACGTTCACCATCTTCTGCGAGAGTGCCCAGCCGCCCGAATAGCTCACGAGCTGACGATCGCTCGTGCGCAACTGGCGGGCCATACGCGTGTAGTTGAACGCACTCACTCGCGCACTCCACACCAGATCGGCGCTGGCTGCCTGCGAGAGCTTCGTCAGTTCTGCGCTCGGGGCTTGGCCAGACGCGATGATGTCCAGTTCATGCTCGATCTCCGGGCTCATCTCGCGATCGAGCACGGCGAAGCGTCCAGTCTGCACCAGCGCGTCGCTCACGCGTTGACGCAGCACAGCCGCCACTTCGCTCGACGGCACAGCGATGTCGCCCATCGGCAGACGATCCTGCGCAAACAGCACCGGCCCGACGACGACCTTCAGCTTCTGCATGTCTGCAGACGGCTTGAACTTCGCGATGTCGGCTTCGATGGTGGCTTTGAAGCGCTTGTTGAGCACGCCGGGTTCATCGAGACTCAACACGCGCAGGTGCTGAATCACGCCGCCCGAACGCTGCGCGACGACTTCGGCAAAGGCGTTCGCACGCAGCGATGCCGAATCCTGACCAAGGCTGACGTCGAGGCCGTACTTGGCGACGACGCTCTGCGCCTGCACGACCGCGCCGTTGACCTGCAACAGCGCGAGTTTCATGGCTTCCGTCGTGGCTTCGCCAGCGGTGTCGCCGAAGCCCGAGGCCGTCACCTTTTCGGTCTCGACCTTGCCGACGTCCGGCACAGGGGCGGCAGCGGACGTTGCCGAGGCAGGCGCTTGCGCCTGAGAAGTGTCAGCCGCCTTTTCGGAGCAGCCAGCCATAAAAAAGAGGGCCACCAGGGCCCCCGTGAGCGATTTACGCATCATGTCGTTGTTATGTGTGGTGTCGGCTTGCCGTGATTACAGCGCGGCGAGGGCCTTCGTGGCGTCCGACGGCACTTCGATGCCGTTGCTGCGCGCGAAGTCGATGGCGTTCTTGAGCGCCTTGCCCGCTTCCGTGACCGAACCCGGGAAGTTCGACACGACGTAGGCTGCGCCGCCCAGCGACGTCAGCGCCATCGGCGATGCGCTCTTCATGTTCGTGCCCATCGACGTGACGTCGTTACGCATGCCGGCGTAGTGCACCATGCCCAGCGCGAGGTGGCCGAGGCCCTGTGCGAAGGTCTTCTTCGAAGCGTCGTCGAGCACCGGCTTTTCCTTGAGCTTCGCTGCAATGGCGCCGCTCGTGTCGCCCACGGCGTTCACGGCCTTCGACGCCGAATCCTTATCCTGCGTCGAACCCGACGACAGTTGCGCCACGACAGCAGCGGCCTGCTCGGCTTGCGTCTTCAGACCCAGCGCTTCGCCCATCTTGGCGTTCGCGTTGAGCACGTCGACGTTAGCGGCGACATAGTTCTTCACGAGTGCGGCTTGCTGGCCGCTCAGGTCCACCGAGCTGTCCGACTTGCTGCCGCCGCCGACCAGGCTGGTCAGGCCGCCGAACTGCGCGTACGCAGCGCCCGAAACACCAACGAATGCAGCTGCAACGGCGCAGGCAATGATCTTCTTCATGAACGTCTTCTCCACAGGGGATGAATGAAACGGATTAGTGAGTCGTGCAATTAACGCAAGCTGAGATTGGTGATCTGGCTGGTCAACTCGCGTGAGGCGTTGTTGGCGGCAAGACGCAGCGCATTGGTACGCGCTTCTTCTTCCGTCGGGCCGGTACCGGCGTATTGCACGGGGCCGACCGACGCCACGGTGTCGGGAATGGTCTGACCGATGTCGAGCAGCTTCGCGTTGACCGTGACGGCCACGCGCATCAGGCCGGAGTTCGGATCGCGGTCGGCGAGGCCGACGTCGAGCGTGCCCAGCGCGATGTAGGCCATCTTCGCCACGCGCATGCCATTGACCATCGACGCGAGCGTTGCAGGCTTCAGATCCATGCCGCTCTTGTAGTCGTTCTCGACGTTGGCGACCTTGAACTGCCCGCCGGTGTACGGCTCAACCAGTGCCGCTTCGTTGACCTTGAAGCCTGCCTTCGCGAACGTCGACGTGAAGACTTGCGACAGGTTGGCGCTCGGAATGAGACGGTAGGTCGAATCGGTGGCGCGACGCGTGGTGCTGCCGCCGGTCTCGACCGACGCAGAGCTATGCATCGAAGCTGAGACCTTCGAGTTCGTCGACGCATTCGTGCCAATCGAATTGCCGCGAATGTTCTCGCCTTCGACGCCTTGCTCGGAAGCGCTGACCTGGGCATTGACGTCCGCTTTACGGTCGATGCGCTTGTACACGCGGTCGTCGTAGGCGCGCGATGTGCCGACTTCGCGCGACACGAAGATGAACGCGAGCGGCGAGCGTGCGGCCGGGCCGCCCTTGACGACAGCGGAGTTCGACTTCACGGCGTTGCGCAGGTTGGCGACGTTGAGCGAGACGCGCACGGCCACCGTGTATTGCTTCTTGTCCGAGTTCTCGTCTTCCGCGAGGATCGTCGAGTCGAGAATGTAGCGATCCGGCTCGGCGAGAATCTTCTGACGAATCGCGTCGAAGTTCTCCGACTCGGCTTCACCGGCTTCGGCGTAATAGAACTCCACGGCTTTCAGTTGCGCGGCCGACAGGGCGCGCGCCTTGTCGTCACGCGAGATCGACCAGCCCTCATAGGTCACGGTGGCCTTGCCCCGGGCTTGCTGCACCTGGGCCATCGCGCTCGATGCGAACAGCGCCGCAGCGAACATCAGCATCAGTTTCTTCATCACTTGCATAGCTTCATCAATCCCATCGTCTTGTCGATTTGCGACGAAATGTCCGACGCCGAAGCGGCAGACTTCACCCATGACGTGTCCTTACCGGCCACCGATTCGGCCAGCTTCACGAACAGTCCGTTGACGGAGTCGTAATACGCGGGGAAGTCGTCCACCCACGTTTGCGATGCCGGTACTGGCTTCACCTCGCCGTTCTTGAGCGACGTGTTGAGGTACGTCGCGCCGGTCAGCGGCTCGCGAATGGCGATATCCGCATAGCTGCCGTAGATGTACGCGGTGCCGACGGCGTTTTCGCTGTACTTGATCTTCTTGAAGTTCTTGAGCGAGACATCGATTTCGTAATCGGGCTGCGGCAGCTTCAGGTTGTAGATGGTGCCGTCCATGATCTGCATCGACATCACGTTGCCGATGGCGTAGCCCTTCGAGTACGGCACGACCGGCACGCCGACGCGCGTGGAGATGGCCTCGCTCACCATGTCGGCGACCCAGGTCTGGGCGGCGGCAGGTGTCGCCTTCAGATAGTCGGGCAGGAACGCGGCGGCTTCGGGTGTCACGTCGACGTGAGTGACTTGCAGGTAGCGCGGGGCCTGATCGGGCAACTGGGCCTCGGCAACGGATGACGCGAAGCGCGCGTACAGTCCGGGCTTGCCGTTCGCGCCGTCGTACACCATGCGCACCCGGTCGAGGACCTCGGCACGCGTCGGCTCATGGTCGAGATTGTCGACATAGCCGAAGCTGACCGGATAGGAGCGCAGCACCGTCATCGACTTGAAGTCGAAGAACAGCACCTGACCGCGCAACAACACGAAGAGCTTGCGAATCGCACCGAAGCGTTCGACGGAGACCGTCTCGGTATTGACGACGAGCGACACAACGAGTGCCTGATCGCGTCCCTTGAGCTGATCGATCGGACCCGTGGTCAGCTTGAAGTGCTGCGCAGGATTCTGATTCACGGCGGCCAGCAGACGCTTGTAGGGCGAGTCACCCGTGGCCTTCAGGCTGGCTTCGTAAGCGCGCGAATAGGGAAATCGTTTGTCGATGCTGGCGGCGTCGCCGCCGTAGGCTGCGCCTGCAAAGGTGACGGTCTTGTCCGTCGTCTGGGCCAGAGCCTGCCCCGCAAACGTCATTGAGAATGCCATCGAAATAGCGACAGCAAGACGGAAGAGAAACCCGTCGGCTTTCATGTTTTTATGCTCCCCCGTTACGCATCCGCAACTAGCGGACGCGAGATCGCGGAATACTGGATTACTAACGATTTGCCGTCAATCAAATGCATCGGCTTCCTATCTAAATTGATAGGTACTTCGCCGGACGTCTTGTATGGGGGATGTAGGTGGGTTGTCGGGGGCTGTTACCGGGAGGAGTTGCGGGTTTTCCCCAAATGCGCTATAGTCACGCCTCTTCGCACGGGGGTATAGCTCAGCTGGGAGAGCGCTTGCATGGCATGCAAGAGGTCAGCGGTTCGATCCCGCTTACCTCCACCAAACGAATGACGATTTTTGTCCCCTTCGTCTAGAGGCCTAGGACATCACCCTTTCACGGTGAGTACAGGGGTTCGAATCCCCTAGGGGACGCCATCTAACGGCAACGGTGTGACATTGGCACATCGAAGTCGACCGGCGTCAGATTCGCACAGCGTCGGTAATGCAAAACAGAAAGCCGGGTGTCTTCACGACATCCGGCTTTTTTGCGTATTTTTGGAGTTTTCGATGAGCAAACCCGCGCTCACTCTCAAGTTCAAGTGCACCAAGTGCGCCAAACCCGTCACGCTGTACTTGCAGAAGACGACCGCCTGCTCACACATCACGCCCTATCAGGGCTGGTGCAAGTGCGGCCAGTTGATGCGCCACGCCACGGGCGACAAGGATGCCGTTGCGTCGTTCGTCGACTCGATGGACCCGCTCTGGTCGCACCACCACCATCACCATCATTGAGCGTTGGCAGGCTAACGGGCTAACGGGCGGCGCTCGTCGCTGAGCGCCCGCCGATCCACGCCAGACGCCGCCGAAGGAACGTCTGTGCCGGTGCTTCGAACACGCGGAACACCCCGCGCGCGAGCGAGAACACCGCGATCAGATACGCCACCAGGAACCACGGGTTCAGAGCGAGCGTCGCGCTCGACATGCCCATGCGGTGCAACACGATCACCGTGGCCAGTTGCAGCGGGAAGTGGATGAGGTAGCTGGAGTAGGTCGTATTGCCCAGATTGGCGATGGGCCGTGCCAGCCGCTCGGGAATCCACGGCTCGATCGCGTGCAGCAGAACGATCGAGACCGGTGCGATCACCGTCGCCGCCAGATATTTCGTCCCGCCGAAGGCCGCGCAGAACACGATCAGCCCCACATAGGCCAGACAGCACAGCACGACCGTCGCACGACGGTGCTGCTCGATCACGCCGCGCAACCGCTCGTAGATCAGATGCACTGCGCCGCCCATGAAGAAATAGAAGGCGCAGAAGACGATGTTCGATTCGCTGCCCTTGATCTGCAGATGGATCAGCGATCCGCCCGCTGCCGCCGACGCGCACATCAGCAACAACGTCCACACCAGCCCGATGCGGCAGAAGCGCGCGAGCAGGAAGAACACCACGTAGATCACGATTTCCGTCGAGACACTCCACACCGGCCCGTTAAAGGAGTCGGTGTACGGTGTGAGCCAACCGGACGCGAAGATCACGTTGACGAAAAAGTCGTACGGCGTGTTGTACGGGTAGACGAAGAATGCGGCGTTCTCGCGCACGTAATACGCCTGCAACACCGCCACGGCGATGAGCGTGACGATATGCAACGGGTATAGCCGCGAGAAGCGATTCAGGAAGAACAGGCCGCCGGAGACCTTGCGCGCGACGATCTTCGACAAATAGCGATTGAAGAAGATGAAGCCGGAGATCGTCCAGAAGACGTTGACGCCGAGCCATCCGAAATCGTAGAACGGATGCAACAGCGAGTAGAGCGGCTGCGCGCTGCGCACGACGTCGATGGACGCCGTCTCCGGGCGGAAGAAGAAATGCTGGTAATGCCAGATCAGCACCGCGAACGCGCTGAAGAAACGCAGAATCTCGATGCCGACCATCCGGCCTTTGGTGCTGCTCACTGCGGCGTTCACCGCACTGTCCACGCCATTACCCGTCTTGCGACTGCCCATCAAACTACCCCGGTCACTTGATACCCGTTCCGTTGCCCAGCAGCTTCTGGACCATCTTCAGTCCCTTACGGACCACGGCGGAGTATAGCTCGGCGCCCTTGAGTACCGGATCGACGTGGCGGTCGTACGGTTGAATCTTGATGGGGAAATACGGCGAGAGCTTCGCCACCACCTGGTCGAGCGGGATCTTCGTGTTGCTTTGAACTACGGCAAACAGGCCGTCGCTCTCGGGCGCGAAGTAGTGGGCGGCGTCCCACTCCTGCATCTTGTCGGCGAACCACACGCTTTCGTCCGCGTGCAGCGTGCGCTGCGGCGGCACGGCTTGCGTGTGGTACTTGTCGAGCAGCCCGGCACGCTCGGCGTTGAGCCAGTACAGCGTGTATTCCGTCCAGTCGATGGCGTAGTTCGCGAGCAGCACGCGCTTCCAGTCGGTGCCGTTCACGGCTTCGAGCCGCTCCTGCAACGACACGCACAGCGAGCGCGAGAGCGTGGCGGGCGTCCACCACACGCCTTCACGATCCAGGTGCGGATCGACGTCGAGCAGCTTGGCCGACGCTTCCCAGTAGTACGGCTCGACGCTGCGCCCCTTGAGGTGGGTAATCGCACGTCCGTCGACGATCAGCGAGTCGTAATCGAAGTGATGGGTGGCGAAGCAGTCGGGATCGAAGATCAGGAAGTATTCCGTCTCGATCCACTCCGGTGCATTGATCTTGATGATCTGCTGACGGTGCCAGTTGCGAATCTGGTGACGCTGCGAGAACTCGTTGAACGCGCCCATGTACAGCGATTCGTCGATCACTTCGATGGGGAAGTCGGACCACGCTTTCGCGTAGCCGCGCACTTCCTCCACTTCGTCGTGCGGCACGATGATCACGAAACGATGGAACAGCGACGGCGTCGTGAAGTGGCGCAGCGACGAGAACAGAATGTCGCACCGGCCGATGTTGTCGGCGTAGTGTCGTCCTCGTGTCTTGATCGGCAGAATCGCGCTGATTTGTTGCATGTTGGGCTGAACCGACGACTAGAAGAACCGGTAGATGAAGCTCGGAATATATCCGCGACGATGCGTGAGCGCCACGCCGATCAGACGGCCACCGGCGTCTTCGACCTGCGCCTTGAGCCCGGCGATGACCGGCTTGCGCGTGGCTTCCGCGCGCACGACCAGCACCGTAGCGTCGGCCAGCGGGGCGTTTTCGATGCCGGTGAACGACTGGCTCGACGGCGGTGCATGGACCACGATGTAGTCGTGCGACTCACGCAGGGCATCGAACAGACGCGTGACCAGTTGCCACGACGACGGCACCGCGCCACTGTGAGGCTGCGCCACGACAATATTGTGACCATCGACACGGGTGAAAGTCAGATCGGCCAGCACGCTCGATTCGTCGGTGCCAGTCGGCTTGACTGCGTCGACGCTGGCCGTGCCGCTGCCACCGTTCGACGGCCACTCCAGCAGACCCTGCGCATTCGGCTTGCCATACATCGGCGAATCCGGCGTGGACGCGATGTCGAGAATGAGAATCGGCTTGCCGGAGCGATGTTCGAGTTCGCTGGTCAGGCCCTGTATGACCGAAGATAGACCGTCGTTCTTACCGGTGGACAACGCCATGACAACCTTGGCGACGCTGTCCGTGCTGCTGTTGATCGCAGCAATCATGCGGCCATAAGCCAGATGCGCAGGCCGCGCGTAAGCCGGTTCGACGTTCGCGCCGACACCGCCCGCCGCACCTGCGGCCGTGGCTCCCCGACGATCGCCGCCCAGCAACACCGGGGCGTTCACCACCGGCAATAGCAGGGCGCGCTCGACTTGTTCGGGGCTGAGGAACGTCTCGCGCAGGCTCGACATGATCAGCACCGTCAGCGCGGAGATCAGCAAACCTGCGGCAATCGATGCGGCGATCAGCAGGCTGGCCGAGACGCTGCGTTGCGACGGCGGGAACGGCGCCTGAATCACGCGCACGTTGGTGCCGTTGATCTGGCTGACCTGACCCTGCTGCACGCGGGCGAGTTCGACCTGACGCGAGCGCTCTTTGAAGCTGTCGGCAAGAATGTCGCGACGCGCCTGCAATTGGCTGAGCTGGCTCGACACGTCGCTCATGCCTTGCAGTTTGTCGCGCGTTTCCTTGATCTGAGCTTCGAGCGCGCTCTGCTGTGCGACGCCACCGGCAATGCTGGCGTTCAGCACGGCCAGACGTTCCTGCACGACGTCGAAGTAGTTGTTATGCCCCATGCGCGTCGCCGTCATCATTTCCTGACGCTGCTTCGCGATATTCGCGCGCATGTCGGCGATCTGCTTGTCGAGCTGCACGACGAACGGCGACGTCGCCATGTAGCGCGACGCGAAGTCCGCACGTTTGTTCTCGAGTTCGCTCAGCGAGCCTTGCAGAATGTTGATCGCACGGCTGGTTTCGGAGTCGTCCGTGTAGATCGGAATCGTAGTGCGGACATCCTTCGTCGACGATTGCAACGACTTCAGTTCGCTGCGGTCCTGCGCGAGCTTCGCATCGGTTTCGAGCTTGCGCTGCACCAGTTGCGACTCGAGCTGCACGGCGCGCGACGTCTGATCGTCGATCTTCACGATGCCGTGCTTCTTCTGGAACGCGAGCAGATCGCCGTCAGCCTTGTCGAGTTGCTTGCCTACGTCGTCACGCTGGCTGACCAGCAGATTGACGCGGCCTTGCGTGAAGATCGATGCGCGCTGACGGAAGTACTTGTCGAGCAAGCGAGCCAGCGCATCGGCGGCGGCTTTCGGGTCCGTATCCGAATACGTCAGCGTGATCGTGTTCGCGAGATCGTTCTGCTCGATGTGCAGACGCTTCTCGAAGTTCTGCAATTCGCGGTCGATGTCGCTGGCCGTCGCACCCGGTCCGAGCTTCGAGAGAATGACGTCGCGATGCAATTCCGGACTCGACAGAATCTGCGCTTCCACGCCATTGAGCTGGCCCGGTGGCGGTTGCAGCGATACGCCACCGTTCGGATTGTTGGTCTGGTCGTAATACCCCGCATTGAGCACAAGCAGTGTGGCTTGTGCGCGATACGGAATCGGCACGAAGAGTGCAACGAGCACACCGAGCGCCACGATGGCGAGGAACACCGTCGTTGCGATCCTGCGGTAGTAAAAAAGTGTGTTGAGGTAGTCCCGGATCGTCACGTCGACGACCGCGGCGTGCCGGTCAGGCCTTGTTCTAGTCGTAATTGCCATAGGGATGCAAGAAGCGGAAAGGTTGCCCGGCGATGGTTGATGGTTTCAAGGCGCATATCTTACGCAAGAAAGTCCCCTTAAAGTCCCCCTAAATCGGGCATTATCGTAAATCTGACGCTGATTTATCGTGCTTGGCGAGACGGCAGAAGTGCACTAGAGTACGGTCCAAACCGTGAAACCACCTCGGCCTCGTGCCATCTGTCCCATGAATATGCTCCGCCCGGCCTGCGTACTGGCGCTGATGACGCTGACGGCCTGCTCCCACACCTGGGTCGACACCAAATACCAACAACCTGATCGCTTCGCGACGTGGGTCGACGCCACGCCGAGTCCGTACAAGTTGTTGCCTGGTGACGACATTTCTGTCGTGTTGCCCTTCAACATCGAACTCAACTACAAGGGCCGTGTGGCCCCTGACGGCACCGTCGCCATGCCGTTCGCGGGCAATCTGCCTGCGGCCGGACAGACGCTCGCGCAGTTCGGCGATACGGTCAACCGAGCGCTTGCGAACAACCACATGACGGCCAACGCGATGGCGATGGTCGCCGTCACGCAAACCGCTGCGCACGTCTTCGTCGGTGGTGAAGTCGGCAAGCCGGGTGAACTCGCACTCACGCCGGGCATGAGCGTGATGCAGGCGATCATCACCGCGCAAGGTTTGCTCGACACCGCACGTACCGGCGAAGTCGTGCTGATTCGCCGCAGCCCGGACGGCCGTCCGATGTTGCGCACCGTCGACATCAAGACACTCACGCAGCAAGGCGATCCGGCGCAAGACATCGTTCTGCAATCGAACGACACTATCTTTGTGCCGAAGTCGTCCATCGCCGAAGTGGATCTGTGGGTCGACCAGTACATCAACAAGGCATTGCCGTTCAACAAGAACGTCAACTACGACATCAACGGCGCTCGTAGCTTCTGATCGCCTGAGGTCAGCCGTCGCACGATGTTCGCGACGGCTGATGTTGTCGAGTTCGCAGTGCAAACCCGTCAAGTCTACTTACCGATTTCAACCGCTTCGTGACAGCTGCGCAGCCCTCTCTCGAAATGAAGCCCGCCACCTCCGGTGCGATGTCCGACGCGACCAGCACGATCGACTTAGTCGACGACGTGCCGGAAGTCTTCTCGGGTGGCTTGCCGCGCACGTTCGTCGTCGGCATTCTCGTGGCGCTGCTCCCGCTGTTCGGCCAGACGTTCCACTACATCACGGCGTTGTACCCGTTGTGGGCGCTCTCCAAGGCGTTCCCGATTCTGACGTTGCCGCTCGTGCTGCGACTCGGCAGTCAGCCGCGTTTTCCGATCACGCGCCAGGTGTTGCTGAGCTTCGCGTGGCTTGTGCTGGTGCCGAGCTTTGCGGCGGTGATTTATTTCCACGAGAGTTTCTTCACCAGCGTGACGGCGCAGGTGAAGCTGTTGCCGATTCTGTATTTCTTTTCCTTTCTCGCGCTGCTGCTCATGCTCAAGCCCACGCTGCATGAGTTGGGACGCAGTTTCGTGATTCTCGGCGCGGTCATTGTCGGTGCGCTGATTCTCATGTGGCTGCTGGTGCCTGCGGACTGGTACAAGGAAACCTACGTTTTCGGACAAGCACCGTTTTTCACAAACGACAGTCGCGGACATCGCATCCGGATGTCGATGTACTTCCCGTTCATTCTGTTGTTTTTCTGCTATCGCCGCGCGTTCTTCGAGCGCCATGTCGGCTATCTGGTCAGCGTGCTGATCTGTCTGGCGGTAGCGCTGCTGATCGTGAAATCACGCGCGCTCGCCATCGGCATCATGGGCGTGCTCGTCATCAACACGTTCGTGTGGGCGCGCCCGCGTGCGCGCATCGGGCTGATGCTTGTGGCGCCGATTGTGCTGGTGGGCGTGTTCTCGATGGGATATCTCGCGACCATCTTTAGCGCCAATGCGGAAACCGGCTTCGATACGCGCCGCATCTCGGCGCTGCTCGCAACACGCTTTCTCGGCAACGATTCGCTGCGCTGGCTCTTCGGCGTAGGTACGATCAGCCCGGCGAGCGGCGACACGCTGACCACGTATTTCCACCACTTCTTCTTCCTCGCCGACATTACGTGGCTCGGGATCGTGTTCGAGTACGGGCTGATCGGCGCGTTCGTCATTCTGTGTTTCCAGTTGCGCGGACTGTTTTTCTATCGGCGCTTGCGTGTGGAAGTCGAGGACGATTTCCTCGGCGCGCTGTACGACTATTTGCTCTTCGTGCTGCTGGTGTCCTTCTTCTATCCGCCAACGCTCGCCCCGGGTGAGACCGCCGTGATTCTGGCGATCTTCGTCTACGTGTGGCGTGTGGGTGGCTTCGACCGTCGTGCCGTCCCCCGGAGTCTCCATGCGCGTGTTGCCGCGCCGTAGTGCGTCTTCCCAGTCTTTCCCGTATTGCCGCGTCATTCCCCGTCTGATTCAGCTTGCGGTCGCGGGCGTGATGCTGTCGTGCGCCGCGTGCACCAAAGCCACGCCCGGCGGACCGCTGCCCGTGGAGATCGCCGTGGACGCGGCGGCCAACCGGCATCCGATCAGTCCGCTGATCTACGGCATCAACTTCGGTACGACGGCGATGTTGCAGGATCTGCGCGCGCCGCTGAACCGCTCGGGCGGTAACAGTGCGTCGGCGTACAACTGGCGGCTCGATGCGCGTAACGCCGGTCGCGACTGGTATTACGAGAGCCTGCCGGTCAATCCGGCGGACATCAACGATCAGTTCGGCGACCGTTTCGTCGCGTTGACGCAGGCCGCCGGTGCGCAGCCGATCGTCACCATCTCCATGCTCGGCCGTGTGGCCACGCTCTCGCGCTCGCGCGACCGGCTGGCCAGCTTCTCCATTGCCAAGTACGGCCCGCAGCAGAACCACGACGTGGACGGCATGACCGACGCGGGCAACGGCATTCTGCGCGACGGCACACTCGTGAAGAACGATCCGGACGACGCTACCGTGCCCGACGATCCCGCGAGCCAGCAGGCGCGTGTGACAGCACTGGTCCAGCAGTTCGGCCCGGCGCGCGCGGGCGGTGTGAAGTACTACGCGATGGATAACGAGCCGAGTCTGTGGCAGTTGATCCACAACAACTCGCATCCGACGGGCGCGCACGCCAGTGAGATCGCCGCCAAGGTGATTGCGTATTCGCGTGCGGTGAAGACGGCGGACCCGGGCGCCAAGGTGCTCGCGCCGGAAGAGTGGGGCTGGAACGGCTATCTGTACAGTGGCTTCGACCAGCAGCATTCGGTCACGCACGGCTACGCGCAAGCGCCGGACCGGCTGGGCGAGACGGGCGGCATGCCGTACATTCCGTGGCTGCTCACGCAATGGAAGAAGGCCGGTCGTCCGGTCGACATCTTCAGTCTGCACTTTTACCCGCAGAGCAAAGAGTACGAGGAACCGGCCGACGGCAATTCGACCGAGATCGCGCTCATGCGTAACAAGTCGACGCGCAATCTGTGGGATCCGAATTACAAGGATCCGACGTGGATCAATAGCGTGGTCGCGCTGATTCCGATGATGCGTCAGTGGGTGGATACGTATTACTACCCCGGCACGCCCATCGCGCTCACGGAGTACAACTGGGGCGCGGATACCCGCATGAACGGGGCCACGGCTCAGGCCGACATCCTCGGTATCTTCGGGCGCGAGAAACTGGATATGGCCACCCGCTGGGGCACGCTCGATCCGTCGATGCCGGTCTACAAGGCGATCAAGCTGTATCGCAATTACGACGACCACGGCGGCGAATTCGGCTCGACCAGCGTGTCGGCCACGGTCCCCGATCCCGATACGGTGTCGGCGTTCGCGGCATTGCGTGCGAAGGACGGTGCGCTGACTGTCGTCGTCGTCAACAAGCAACTCGAGCGCGCGGCACAGGCTAGCGTCTCGCTGGCCAATTTCGCCACGTCGGGCACGGGCGAAGTCTGGCAACTGGCGGATAACAAGCTGACGCGTCAGCCAGACGTTACCTATTCCGGCAGCACGCTGCGCGCCGATCTGCCGCCGCAGAGCATTCTGCTATTCGTGCTTCGCAAGGCGGTGAACTGAGATGTCGGACACGCCGAACACGTCCGCGCCATCCGCGAAATCCGGGGCTTCGATGCTGCGCGGCAGCGTGATCAGCCTCGGCGTACGGCTGCTGGATTTGCCGAGCCGGTACGGCTTTCACCTGCTCATTGCGGCCGCGTTGGGCGTTGTCGAGACGGGTAACTTCTACATCGTCTTCAGCACGATGGTCGCGCTCGCAGGCTTCGGGCGTCTCGGCATGGATCAGGCGCTCACGCGTCAGTTGGCGATGGACATCGCATCGGGTGAGTCTGCCGCCGTGCGGCCGACGATCCGTCGCGCGCTGATGCAGGTGTTCATCGCGTCGGCGGCCGTCTCGGTGCTGCTCGCGGGTGGGGCGGCGCTCTTTGCCAACGACATCCTGAAAAAGCCGGAGCTTGTCGTGCCGCTCATGCTGGGTGCGCTGTCGTTTATCCCGCAGAACATGGGGGCGGCGGTGGCCGGTGCGCTCGCGGGATTGCAACGCGTGGGCTTCAGCCAGATGATCTACTCGTGGCTGTGGCCTGCGGTTTTCTGCGTGGCGGCGATTCCGCTGGTGGCGACGGGCAAGCTGACAGTCGTCAATACGCTGATCCTCACGGCCGCAAGCTTCACGGTGGCCGCATTGGTGGGTGCGGTGCTGCTTCGCCGTTTCCTGCGCGACGTGCCTGCGGGTGAGCCGCATGGCGCGATTCCCGGCTTGCTCAAGCCGGGTCTGTCACTGTTCTCGCTCGAACTCACCAAGCTGCTGATCACATCGGCACCGGCCATTGTGCTCGGGATTGTGGCGTCGTCGCGCGAGACGGGTCTGTTCGCGTTGGCGTGGCGTCTGGCGCTGGTCGTCAACATTCTGATCAGCGGTGTGACCGGCATGGCTGCACCGCGATTCGCCAGTCTTTACGCGCGTCAGGATCTGCCGGGGCTGGAGCGCAGTGCGGCGCAGGCCATCGGCCTGGTGTTGTGTCTGGCGCTGCCGGTGACGCTCGGCATGCTCGTCATTCCGCAGTTCCTGTTGGGGCTGTTCGGTCACGGGTTCGACGATGGCGCGAGCGCCTTGCGCGTACTTGCGCTCGGTCAGATCGCTGCCGCGTGTTTCACCGCGATGCCAGAATTGCTCGGCATGACGGCACATACGCGCGCGCTGATGCGTATCAACGTGGTGTCGGTTGTGGTGCTGCTCGTGGGTCTGGCCGCGCTCACGCCGATGGGCGGCAGTGTCGGCGCGTCGGTTGCGGCGTCGCTGGCGATTGCCGTGAACGGTGCCGCCGCCGCATGGGCCGCACGCCGCTTGCTCGGCGTGTCGCCGTTCGCGGCGCTCTGGCGGTGGACGGCGGGGCGGCTGTCACGTCGTTGACTTGACCGATCGCTACGCCCCCGTCGCGTCGTAGCGACCGTCTTACCGGTCGCGCGCTGCTTCCGCCTGAACCGCATCGCGCCAGGGCGTCCACGACAGATCGAACGTCTTTTCCGCGCGGCTGCCGTCCAGCACGATGTCCTGCTGCCACAGACGTGCGAGCGACGGCGGCAACGGCGCAGGCAATCCCTTCACACCGATCTTTCGTCCCGCGATTTCGGCGATCTTCAGCGCCGGGGCGACGAGCTTCGTTTCGATCTTCAGCCGACGTCCGCCGATGCGCTTCACGGGCGTCGCACCCAGCGCCATCGCGTACGCGGTGAAGTACTCGTTCCAGCGCGGCGAGCCGGTCATGGCGAGGTTGTAGGCGTGCCCACCTGCGGCCGGGTTGCGCAGTGCGTTCAGCGCGACCTTCACGACGTCGTCCACGTGCACGAGGTTGCTATGCGCGTCGCCTGCGGCGCCGAGGTCGCCGAGGCGGCCTGCGCGCAGCAGTTCGGCGATGCGTGCGGACCATTGCGGGCTGCCGCCTCCGTACACACATCCCGGACGCAACACCGTCACCGTCGGCAGACCCGCCAGCGCCTGCTCGGCTTCCACTTTGGCCATGCCGTAGGGACTCGCTCCTGCGAGTGCTGCAGATTCGTCGATGTGCCCCTCGGCAACGCCATACACTGCCATCGAGCTGAAATAGACGACAGGCAGCGGCGTGCTGCGTGCGTCCAGTGCCTGACGCAACGCGCGGGCATTCGCCACGATCGTCTCCGGTGACCCGGCGACGCAGTTCACCAGACCGTCGACATCGGCGAGCGCTTCGGCCAGCGAGGCAGCAGACAACGCGTCGACCACGCGCATGCCCGCACCCGGACGGCGCGACGCAGCGACAGGCTCCGCCCAGTCGCTGGCGGCGAGCGCGTCCACGATATGGCGGCCGATAAACCCGGTCGCGCCGGTAACAAGAATGCGAGCTTTCATAGGGCGGACGGGGTCAGAGAGCGGTGGAATGTGTCGAGGTGACGGGAACGGGCAGGGCGGTCACATTCGCCTGCCGCTGCAAATGGTCTGCGAGGCGCAGCGCGAGCGCCACGATGCTTAGCGTGGGGTTGGCCTGGCCGGACGTCGGGAAGACCGCTGCACCCGCGATAAAAACGTTGTCGGCCTCATGCAGACGGCCATTGGCATCGACCACGCTCGTGTGTGGATCGTCGCCCATGCGGGCGGTCCCGATGTGATGGCCGCCGTAAGCGCCGTAGCGCGTCATTTCGGCTTCCACTTCGGCGGGATCGTAGGAGAAGCTGCCGACGCCGGTACGTTCGATTTCCTGTGCGAGCGCGGCCAGCGAGCGCGTCACGGTCTCGACGTCCTGTCGCGTATAGCGCCAGTCGATGTGAATGCGTCGCATGCCGAGCGCATCCCGCTCGTCGCCGACCATGACGCGGCTGTCCTCGCAAGGCGCTTGCTCGGCGTGGAAGTCGAGACTGAAGCGGAGGTTGGCCGGACGCACGATCACCGACGGGAACTTGCGCGTGGCGAGCGTTCGGTGTGTCAGCCAGTGCGAGAGGAAGCGCACGGTGTTGGGCGCATCCGTGATGACGTTGCGCGCGTGCGCCAGCCAGTTGCCTGCGCCGCCCGGCGCATCCCCGTACAGACGCTTCGCGTACTCGTACGGCACGATAGGCCGTGCGAGATAAAGCGCCGACAGAATGCCGTTGCCGTGCCCCGCGTCCGGAATGCGTGGGTGGTGCAAACGGGCGATGAAGTTGCCTGCATGGAGGTCGTGCTGCGCCTGTGGACGCAATGCGAGACGCCGACGGCAATAGATGCCTTCATCGGAGACGTCGTAGCCGTGCCACACGGAACTGGCCCCCGACAGATCGAGCGTGCCGATGGTCCCGGCGATGTGGCTCATGTAGTAGCGGCCGACGACATCGTGTGCGTTCCCCAGCCCGTTGCCGCTGACGCCGGGACTGTTCAGCAGCAGACGCGGCACCTCCAGTCCACCCGTTGCCAGCACGTACGCGCGGGCTGCTACCGTGAAGGCCTTTCCTTCGAGCGTCTTCACCTGCGCGGGGCCGACGAGGCGCGTTGCGTTATTCGTCTGAGGCAGATGACAGAGATTGGCGTGCTGCACGACACGCACGCGACCTTTCGCGAGACGGTTGCGGTAGCGCGCGCCGAAGTCCGTCGGACAACTAAACCTCTCCAGCGTGTTCGTCGAGAAGACATCGCTCTCGAAGTTGCCGATCATCGGGCGCGAGGGATGATCGGCGCGCGGGAATGCCTGCTCGGCGGTATAGGCGAACTCGCCCGCTTCGCATAGCGCGTTGGCTTGTCCGTACCACGGCATCAGCGTGTCGAGCCCGATGGGCCAGCCGCTGTGCGGCATGTAGTCGCGTGCTTCGAAGTCGATGGCGTCGAGCGGCATGCAGCGTCCGCCCCATAACGTGGTCGAACCACCGAAGCGGCGCACGCGATAGCTGTCGGCGGGCGGATGCAGGCGTGCGTTAGCGACGGTGCCCGTGTAGAGCTGCTGCACGGCGGGCTCTGGGGCGTCGCCGCCACTCTCGAGCAGGATCACGTCAAGGCCGCTGGCTTCGAGCGCCAGCGCGAGCGTGATGCCCGCCGCGCCTGCGCCTGCGATGCACAAGTCGGCTTGCAGTTCGGTACCGGCAGGAATGTCGTTGGCGTCGAGGATCATCGTGTGTTCAAAATACGCGACGTGTAGTGAAAAGTGTCACTGACGTGCGCGAAGTGCGCTGCTACTATCGTGCCTGCTCTCGAATGCGTGCGGACGTCGCACGTCAAAAAAAGCAGGGATACCAGGGGTACGAAACGTCATGAGCCGCGACACCGATCTGCAAGCTGCACCGGCATCTTCCGTACGCGAAGTCTTCGAGCCTAACGTCGCACTGTTCGGTTTGAACATTGCCGCCGTACCGTTCGAGACGGCCGTCGAGGTGCTCACGCAAACCGCCATGCTTCGCGATGGCCGCTCGCGCATCGTCGTCACGCCGAACGTCGACCACATTGTGCGTCTCGACACGCAGCCGGAATTCAAACGCGAATACCGCAACGCCGATTTTCTCTTTGCCGACGGTATGCCCATCATCTGGGCGAGCCGCTTGTTCGGCAAACCGCTGCCGGGTCGCGTGACCGGCGCGGACTTGCTGCCCGCACTGTGCGACAACGCACGTGCATCGGGCCGTAAAGCAGTCTTCGTCGGCGGACGCCCCGGACAGGAAGCCCAACTGACGGAAGGCTTGTCGCGACGTTTTCCCGGGCTCGACTTTACGCTGCTGATTCCGTCGATGACGTTCGATCCGACAGGTCCCGAAGGCCAGGACATCGCACAGCGCGTTCGTGCCCTCGCGCCCGATCTCATCTTCGTCTGCCTCGGCATGCCGAAGCAGGAACGCTGGGCGATGGCATACGCCGACACCATGCCCGGCGGTCTGATGCTCTGCGTCGGCGCTGCCATCGAATTCGCTGCAGGCATGCAAAAGCGTGCGCCGAAATGGATGCAGCGCACCGGTTCGGAATGGATGTATCGCATCTTGCAAAACCCCGGCCGTATGTGGCGTCGCTATCTCGTCGACGATCGCCGTTTCATCGGCATCTGCTGGCGTCAGTGGCGCGAACTCGGACGCGAGTGACCCGAACCGGGCCACGCACCCGTTCGACTCAGACCGCGTTGCGTCCCGTCACCATGACGGGAATCGTCTTGAGCAGAATCTTGATGTCGAGCCACAACGACCAGTGCGTGATGTAGTAACGGTCGTATTCCACGCGTCGCTGCATCTTGTCCGGCGTGTCGGTTTCTCCGCGCAGACCATTGATCTGCGCCCATCCCGTGATCCCCGGTTTGACGCTGTGACGCAGCATATAGCCGGGAATCACGCGTCGGTACATTTCGTTATGTTCTTCCGCGTGCGGACGCGGACCCACGAGACTCATCGAACCGGCGAGCACGTCGAAGAGCTGCGGCAATTCGTCGAGCGACGTGCGGCGCAGATGCTTGCCGATCGGCGTAATGCGACTGTCGCCCGCGTGCGCCTGACGCAGTCCGCCCGTGGCCGCCGCCGCGGCATCTTCAGGCTGCAACACACGCATCGAACGGAATTTGTGAATGACGATCGGCTCGCCATGTTCGCCGTAGCGACGCTGACGGAAGAGGATCGGGCCGGGTGAGTCGAGTCGTACCGCGATGGCCACGGCCACCATCACCGGGCTGAGCAGCAACAGGATCACCGAAGCGCCGACCAGATCGATGCCGCGTTTGATCATGCGCAGCAGACCCTGCACGGTGACGTCGTGCAGCGCTAGCAGCGGTACGCCTGCGATATCGGTGCTCGACATCGGCAGATCGCCGGGGAAGCTGAACTCCGGCAGCAAGTAGATGGCCGCCGTCGAATCGTACAGACGGTTGACGATCTCGCTGGTGAGTTCCTTGTTGTCCTGCTGGCCGATGGCGATGAAGACGATCTCGTATTCGTTGGACTGAATGCGCGCAGCGGCGTCGGCGTAACGGCCGAGGTAGGGCGGGAGGACTTCGCCGTCGTCCGCAGTGACCGGTGAGTCGTTGTAGTAGCCCGAGACCTGAATGCCCAGGATCGGCGAGCGTTGCAGGCGCAGATTGAGCTTGCGTGCTTCGGGCCCGAGTCCGAAGAAGGCCGCGCGGCGCTGATTGCCGGGTGCGTTGTTGATGCTGTGCGCCATGCCGCGCAGCACGGCAAGACCGATCATTTGCAACGGCAGCGCGAGGATCAGCCACTGGGCCACCATCATGCGCACGTCTTCGGTGCTCTCGTACGTCAGGAACAACAACACGATGGCGGTGACCAGCACGCGACACCAACGCATGGCACCGCGTCCGAGCATCCACCCGAGATTACGGGCGCTGGCGAGCAGATGAAAGCGCGCGAAGACGATGAACGCGGCTGCGCCCAACGTGCAGACGAGCGTCAGCCCGTAGGGGGTATAGGGGTCGTGTCCGTTCAGTCGCAGGACGGTGAAAAAAGCGCCTGCATTGAGCACTGCGCTGAAGCCGCCGACCATCGCCATGAAGAGCCGATGGTGGTAAGTCGTCTGAGTCGACATGACGAAATTCGAAGGGTAGCGGTAACTGACGGACTCGACAAAGTTCCGGAACGGCGGGGGCCCTCCGATGGTCGCACCGATTGCGCGCGTATCTTAGCAGGTCAAATTCGCTTTGCGTGTGACGCGCGAAGACCGTGTGATGACGCACTCTGGCCGTCAATTATGGGAGGCCGCCGTCCCCCGGGCGTCCCCCGTCTGCTTGAATGTCAGCCTGAAAACAACAACGCCCGCCGGGCGCGAACCCGGCGGGCGTTGTTACGTGCTGCGAACGTGGCTTAGTACGGGTACACCGTATCGTTCGACACTGCGGCGCGCTGGCCTTGCTGCACGCGCAGCGGCGGCGCTTGCGTGACGGTCGCGACACGGCCGTCGTCCAGACGCACGGTGATGCGATACAGCACGTTCGGCTCGCCCATGCTGTTCTCGATGCGGTTGCCCGCGATGCCGCCGATGGCCGCACCGGCGATGGTCGTCGCGGTGCGTCCGCGTCCGCCACCCATCGTGTTGCCGAGCAGGCCGCCAGCTGCTGCACCCAGCACCGTGCCGAGAATGTTCGGGCTGTTGTTAGGACCGTTCAGTTGCTCGATGGACTGCACTGTGCCGTAAAGCGCACCTTGTTGTTGCGGCTGCTGCTGATACCCCTGTTGATAGCCCGGCTGTTGGTAGCCTTGCTGATATCCCTGCTGGTAGCCCTGTTGCTGATAGCCATATTGCGGGCCCGGAGCCACGCAACCGGCGAGCATGACCGCGGCCAGTGCCGCGCTGATTCCCGTAAGTGCTTTGATCTTCATTTTTCGTCCTCGTGAGCGTGAGGTATTGATGCTTGGTAGGGGCATGTGACTGCCCGATGTTGCCCGGTAGTGCGCATCTGCTGCGACCACGATGCGGAATGTAGGGTTCCGCAGACCTTTTTGCTGTAAGAAAAGGTAAGCGACTGTAAAGACTGTGTATCCGCCCGAAAGCGGCGTGGCGAGCGGGTTTGCCGCTGCATCAACGCCCACCCGCGACGATTCGAAGTGTTCCTCGATCATATTCCCATCTGGCGAGACGTGGTGTCATGCTCTGCGAACGCTTAACTCGTGAGTGGGAAGCCCTCGTAATTTGGGATGGATGCGTTGGTTTTTAGCGCTAAATGAGCGAATTTCGACGCGTGACGCTGGAATCGTCTAAGCATATAACGAGAAAACACTTGGGTTGCCTCAGTACCAAGCGGTAACATCGCGACCTTTGGCATTCCGCTTTCTCTGGTTCAGTCTCATGTCAGTCGACGTTTCCCTGTCTTCCGCCGCGCCTGCACAGGTGGGTTCTGCGGCATCTTCCGCCGCGCGTGCCGGTGCCCCGGCCGTTATCCGTTCCGCAGCCGATGTCGCACAACTTGTCAACGAGGGCGGCGCGCGGGTATCCAATGCGCGCTGGATCGTGGCGATTGCCCTTGGCGGTGTCTTTCTCGACGCCTACGATCTCGGCGCGCTCGCTTTCGGGTTGAAGGACGTTGCCCGCGAATTCCAACTGACGCCCGCTGGCACAGGCATGGTGGCGTCGGCCATTACGTTCGGCGCCATCGTCGGTGCGTTCCTTGGCGGCTACTTCACTGACCGGATCGGCCGTTACCGTGTGTTCATGGCCGACATGCTGTGCTTCGTGATCGCCGCCATCGCCTGCGCGCTGGCACCGAACGAGTACGTGCTCGCTGGTGCGCGCTTCGTGATGGGGTTGGGCGTCGGCATCGACTTGCCCGTCGCCATGGCGTTCCTCGCCGAGTTCTCGAAACTCAAAGGACGTGGCAACAAGGCGGCGCGGGTGGCGATGTGGTGCCCCACCTGGTACGCGGCGATTTGCGGATCGTATTTGCTGGTGCTGCTGTGCTACTCGGTGTTGCCCGCCTCACATAGCGCACTGCTGTGGCGAATCATCCTCGGCTTCGGTGCGATTCCTGCGCTGGCCATCATTGCCGTGCGCAGCCGCTATATGAGTGAGTCGCCGGTGTGGGCCGCCAATCAGGGCGACCTCGAAGGCGCCGCAAAGATTCTCAAGCGCTCATACGGGATCGATGCGGTCGTGGCGAAGGATGCGGAGCGTGTCGCGCAGAAGCGTCCTGCCGCGTGGAGCAACTACGGCAAGCTGCTTAAAGGCGTGTACCTGCGTCGTACGACGCTCGCGACCATCATCGCGGTGGCTTCGTCGTTCGCGTATAACGCCGTGGCGTTCGGGCTGCCGGTGATCATCGCCAGCTTCCTCGCCCAGTCGATGCTCACCACGATTCTGATGTCGCTTGCGCTGAACTTGTTGTTCGCGTTCACGGGCGGTTTGCTGGGTGTGCGTCTGGTGCCGAAGGTGGGGGCGTGGAAGCTGACGGTCGTGGGTTACGCATTCCAGTTGACGGCCCTCGTGGGTCTGGCGCTTGTCGGCAAGCCGGGCAGTGGCGGTGAAGTGGCCTGGGCGCTCGGCTTCCTCGCGTTGTTCCTGCTGGGGCAGGGCTTCGGCCCGGGGGCGCATTCGATGACGTTCGCGTCGCTGAGCTACCCGACGTCGCTGCGTGGCGTGGGCGTGGGCTTCAACCAGACGTTGATGCGCGCCAGCTCGACCGTCTCGCTGTTCCTGTTCCCGGTGCTGGCGGCGGCACTGGCCACCAAGGTGTTCTGGGTGATCGCCGTCGCCCCGGCGATCGGTTTGCTGGCGTTGCTGGCGATTCGCTGGGAGCCGTCGAACTACGACGTCGACGCAGAAGATTTCTGAGCGCTGACGGTTTAGCGCGATGAACGGAACGCCACGCTAGCGTAAAGGCTAGCGTGGCGTTTTTCTTTGTCACAAAAAAAGCGGCGCTTCGTGTGAAGCGCCGTGCCCCTGATTACGCTGTCGGCGTTAATTCTGACGAGCAGGAGTGAGGCGACCCGGTCCGTGCCTCAGCTTGGGCGCGACGGCGAGGTGCCGACCAGCGCCGCGCTGCCGCCCATGATGTAGTTCTCAAGCTGATCGATAGTGAACTGCTGTTCGGTAATGATGGCTTTGACCAGATCGCCGATGGACAACAGGCCGACCAGCTCGCCGTCTTTCATGACAGGCAGGTGACGGATGCGATGCTGCGTCATCAGCGTCATGCACTCTTCGTTGGTCTGCTCGGGGCTGACGTAGCGCACTGCGGAGGTCATCACGTCGCGCACGGGCGTGTCGACAGAGGTTCGTCCCATCAGCGCGACTTTGCGGGCGTAATCGCGCTCGGTAAAGATGCCGACGATGGCACGGTCGTCCTCGCTGACCAGTACCGCGCCGATGCGGGCTTCGGCCATCAAGGTCAGGGCATCGAGTACCGAATCGGACGGCCGCACCTTATATACCGTGTCGACCGGTTTGGATTTCAGGATCTGAGCGACTGTTTTCATGGTCATTCTCCTGCGGGCTACGGGTACTTACAGCATAGTTGAGTGCGCGCTGCGCGTCACATCCGCGTTGACCCCGAGAGAAATCCGGCCGCCGACGGGCCTCATTGGTGCATTGCGCCACAATTAGGCGACAAAAGCGTTCAAATGGGCCTGCGCGGGCCATTTTTTCCACACGGGCGACGGAGAAAGGCGTATCCTTGCGGGATCGGCGAAAATTCGCCGATCATCGCCTGACGATCGCGAAATGCTTTATCGGCGCCGCTGACAGCCATGTCCTGCGAGCCGGATCACTCGCTGTGCCGATGACGCAGACCGAACCGGTCTTCGCCCTCCCGACACGCACTGCTCGTCTTTGTGGCACTGCCGCAATGTGCCTTGTTCCTTCGAACCATCGCCGCTTTCGGTGCACCGTATGCCTTCATGGCCGGTCGACCGGGTAGGCTCCTTTTGGCGTTCGATGTGCACCCCCGCTAGTTTTCAGGGTGCGGGGACGGTATTGGCGAACGAACTTACAGTAACACCGGTGCTGCGCCCCTCGCGAGCGGCACCCTCAAGAGGACACGATATTGGCCAAGGAAGAACTGATCGAATTCAGCGGACACGTTTCGGATGTGCTGCCGGATAATCGCTTTCGCGTCACGCTCGAAAACGGCGTGGAAGTGGTGGCATATGCTAGCGGCCGCATGCAAAAGAACCGCATCCGTATTCTCGCGGGTGACCGCGTGACGTTGGAAATGTCGCCCTATGACCTGAGCAAGGGCCGCATCAACTACCGTCACAAGAATTAAGTCAGCGAAGACGTCTGGCTTTTGCGCGCCAGTCTTTGCCCATCGCGGGCATAGCCGTGGCGCGCATAGAAGCGATGTGCGGCGACCCGATGGTCGCTGCTCGTCACTTCGAATTTCTCGCATCCCTGCTCGTTGAACCACGCGTGAGCGGCCGCCATCAGCGCGTGCCCGACGCCCGAGCCTCTCGCACTTTCCTCCACCACCAGCGCCGTTATGCGCCCCAGCCGCCCCGCCAGATGAAACATGGTGAGCGCGTGCAACCCGATACATCCCACAATTTTGGCGTTCTCGTCGACAGCGACGAAGGCGGCGTCATCGCCATCGGCATTCGATAGCGCGATGTTGCGACGCACGATGTCGAGTGGCGTCTCGTAACCCAGTTGCGCGAGCAGCGCGACGATGCGGGGTGCGTCTTCGTCGATAGCGCGACGGGTGCTGGGTGTAGGCATTGGCATCGGGATCGGGGAGCGGGATCGGAACGGACAAGCGCTGACGCGCATATCTCAGGTCAAGGTTCAGATCAAAGTTGTTCGAACCGGTCGAAACGACGGCCGGTGTACTCCACTTCGCTTTCGAACTCCATGACGCGCGCGCCGGGCGGTCCGCGCCGCATCCATTCGAGCATCTTGTCGACCTGATCGGGCGTGCCTTGCACTACGGCGAGAATGTCGCCCTCGGGCAGCGCTTGCACCCATCCGCGAACGCCGATCAGATGGCCCTCGCGCACGGCCGCATGACGGTACCCTACGCCCTGAATCTTGCCGCGCAGTCGCACGGCCACGGTTTCCAGCGAAGCGCTGCCGGACGAAAGAGACTTCATCGCTTCAAATCCCGTTAAACCTTGCCCGGCAAGAGCCGGATGCGTGTGATTTCCGACGGTGCGCCGAAACGCTTCGGCGGTCCCCAATAGCCCGTTCCCCGGCTCACATAGATGGCAAGACGCTCAAGACGATGCAGCCCATGCACGAACGGCTGTTGCAGCGGCACGAAGTACATCCACGGCCAGAATTGTCCGCCGTGCGTGTGTCCGGAGAGTTGCAGATCGAAACCGGCTTCGTGCGCGGCGGGGGCGCTGCGCGGTTGATGTGCGAGCAGCACGCGCGGCACACCTTCGGGCGCGCCCGCGACGGCTGCCTGCGGATCGCTGCGCTTTTCCGGATCGAACTGATGGGCGGAGAAATCCGTCACACCGGCGACCGTCAGCGATGCCCCTTCATGGTCGAGCACCACATGCTCGTTTTCGAGGACGGTCAGACCGATGCGTCGCAATTCCGCGACCCACGCCGGGGCGCCCGAGTAGTACTCGTGGTTGCCCGTGCAAACGTAGGTGCCATGGCGCGAGGTCAGTTGGCCGAGCGGCGCGATATGGTCGCGCAGCGCAGGCACGCCGCCGTCCACCAGATCGCCGGTGATGGCGACGAGATCCGGCTTGAGCGCGTTCGATGCCTCGACGATCGCTTCGATATATCCGCGTCGAATCGTCGAACTCACGTGTATGTCGCTCAACTGCACGATGGTGAAGCCCTTGAGTTCCGACGGCAGGTTGGCAATCGGAACGTCGACGTCGACCACGCGAGCGAGGCGTCGTGCGTTGTAGAAGCCCAGCACCGTCGCGACCGCCGTCAGTATCAGCACGATGACCGCAGATCGGGTGACGAGCTGGGCGTCGAGCGCCGAGAAAGCCATTGCAACCCCGAGCACCACGTCGCGCAGCAGCGTGAACACGAAGAGCGAGGAGAAGACTCCGATTGCCGTCATGCCGGTCCACGTCAGCAGCGTGGCGAGCGGTTCTTTCTGGATGGCGCGGCTCATCAGACCGAGCGGAATCAGCACGGTCGAGACGGCGAGCCACAGCCCGCCCAACACCTTCCAACCCATCGCCACCGGTAACGGTGGCAGCAGACGCCAGCCGATGTACGCGTGCAGCAGCGCGATGATCGCGAGCATCATCCAGCGCGGGCGTGCGGGGAGTGTGCGTTTCGATGGCTTGTCGTGCGTGTGTCTCGCGCCGGGTGGCGCATCTGACGTTTGCGAAGCCTTTGAGGATTGGGACATAGCGTTGTCGGATCGAAATTCGGGGGGGCGGACCTCGCCGTTATGCGGGCGTGAGGCCCGATTGCAAGGGGCGGACACGCAATTCAGAGCGTCGGCACAGTTTCCGCCGCGTCAGGTCACGCCTTCGTTGCCGGGTACTTCTGCGCGTTCAGAACAAGTTTGTCGGCGACCGCGCGATTCAAGTCGATGCCGAGCACCATCGTCAGACGCACCAGATACATCGTGATGTCGGCGAGTTCCTGCTCGACGTGCCGCGCTTCACTCGACTGCATGACGGCATTGGCCTGCGCCTCGGTGTGCCACTGGAAGATCTCGACGAGCTCAGCCACTTCGACCGACAACGCCATCGCGAGGTTCTTGGGCGAATGGTACTGATGCCAGTCGCGGGCGTCGGCGAAGGCTTGCAGTTCGGCCGCGAGACCGGCGGTATCGATGAGGCGGGCGGTGGGATCCTTGGGTTCGGCGGACATGGGATTCGGGACTTGGAAGTGGGTTATGGTAGCGCGTTGGCGCAAGATACGCCGTTTAGCATCTGTGTGGTCATCCTTGGAACGTTCTTACCCCCAGATCCCCCAATCCTGCGTCGAGTGCGACGACCCGACGCCGCCACGCGTCACGCTCCTGCCCTCGGGTTGGCAATTCGACGCGCCGCCGGACACGCCCATCCTGCTCGCCGCACAGGCCGCGGGGATCAAGCTGCCGAGCCTGTGCCGCAACGGCACGTGTCGCGCGTGTCTGTGCGAAGCGAGAAGCGGCGAGAGGGGCGATGCGTTGGGCACTCCTGCGCCGGTGACGTATCGGATCGAGTGGCCCGGGCTGTCGCGCGACGAGAAGATGCAGGGCTGGCTGCTGCCGTGCTGCGCGTACGCGCGCGCCGACCTCGTGATCGACGCGCCCGATGCTGTGCGTGCCGCGCTTTGATAAACTTGCCGCTATCTGGCGCTCGCCTGTGAGCCGTCATAACCGTTTCAGGATCAGGAAAGCCGAATGGCACAGTACGTATTCAGCATGAACCGCGTGGGCAAGATCGTGCCGCCCAAGCGTCACATCCTCAAGGACATCTCCCTGTCGTTCTTCCCGGGCGCCAAGATCGGCGTGCTGGGCCTGAACGGTTCGGGCAAATCGACGCTGCTCAAGATCATGGCCGGTGTCGACAAGGAGATCGAGGGTGAAGCGATCCCGATGGCCAACCTGAACATCGGTTATCTGCCGCAGGAGCCGCAACTCGATCCCGAGCAGACCGTGCGCGAAGCCGTCGAAGGCGGCATGGGCGAGATCATGGAAGCCCGCACGAAGCTCGATGAAATCTACGCCGCGTACGCCGAGCCGGACGCCGACTTCGACGCGTTGGCCGCCGAGCAGGCCAAGTATGAAGCGATCCTCGCCGCGAGCGACGGCAACAACATCGAGCAGACGTTGGAAGTCGCTGCCGACGCGCTGCGTCTGCCCGCATGGGACGCCAAGATCGGCGTGCTCTCCGGTGGTGAGAAGCGTCGCGTGGCGCTGGCGCGTCTGCTGCTCTCCAAGCCGGACATGCTCCTGCTCGACGAACCGACCAACCACCTGGACGCGGAATCCGTCGACTGGCTCGAACAGTTCCTCACGCGTTTCCCGGGCACGGTCGTCGCCGTCACCCACGATCGCTACTTCCTCGACAACGCCGCCGAGTGGATTCTCGAACTCGACCGGGGTCACGGCATTCCCTGGAAGGGCAACTACAGCTCCTGGCTCGATCAGAAGGAGCAACGCCTGAAGCAGGAAGAGTCGAGCGAATCGGCACGTCAGAAGGCGCTCAAGAAGGAACTGGAGTGGGTGCGTCAGAACCCGAAGGGCCGTCAGGCGAAGTCGAAGGCGCGTCTTGCCCGTTTCGACGAGCTGAACAGCCAGGAATACCAGAAGCGCAACGAAACCCAGGAAATCTTCATCCCGGTGGGTGAGCGCCTGGGTAACGAGGTCGTCGAGTTCAAGAACGTGTCGAAGGCTTTCGGCGACCGTCTGCTGATCGACGATCTGAGCTTCCAGGTGCCGCCGGGCGCCATCGTCGGCATCATCGGCCCGAACGGCGCCGGTAAGTCGACTTTCTTCAAGATGCTCACGGGTCGCGAGCAACCGGACAGCGGCGAGATCAAGGTCGGTCCGACGGTCAAGATGGCTTACGTCGACCAGAGCCGCGATGCGCTGGACGGCACGAAGACCGTGTTCGAAGAAATTTCGGGCGGCGCTGACGTGCTGACGGTGGGCAAGTACGAAACGCCGTCGCGCGCCTACATCGGCCGATTCAACTTCAAGGGCTCGGACCAGCAGAAGCAGGTTGGCTCGCTCTCCGGTGGTGAGCGTGGTCGTCTGCATATGGCCAAGACGCTGATCTCCGGCGGCAATGTGTTGCTGCTCGATGAACCGTCGAACGATCTGGACGTCGAAACCCTGCGTGCACTCGAGGACGCGCTGCTCGAGTTCGCCGGTTGTGTGATGGTCATCTCGCACGATCGCTGGTTCCTCGATCGTATCGCCACGCATATTCTGGCCTTCGAAGGCGACTCGCATGTCGAGTTCTTCCCGGGCAACTATCAGGAGTACGAGGCCGACAAGAAGAAGCGCCTCGGCGAGGAGGCAGCAAAACCGAAGCGAATCCGCTACAAGCCGATCGCGCGGTAATGCAGGAAAAGGCGCCGCAAGGCGCCTTTTCTGTTTGTGCGGCGGCCGGACCCGCCCATCGATGCGGGGATGTCCGCCATCAGCCAGTGTTCGACGAGCCATGCGCACGCGTCGCGTCGCGTGGTCCGCCATTTTGACGAATCAGGAGTGTGCAAATGAGCCAATCGATGAATCAGCTGAATGGGAAAGTCGCGGTGGTGACGGGGGCCGCGAGCGGCATCGGCAAAGAGATTGCGCTGACGCTGGCGCGTGCCGGTGCGGCCATTGCGATTGCGGATCTGAACCAGCAGGGCGCGGACGCCGTCGCCGAAGAAATCAAGGCGGCCGGTGGCAAGGCCATCGGGGTGGCGATGGACGTCACGAACGAAGAGGCGGTGAACAGCGGCATCGACAAGGTTGCGCAGACGTTCGGTTCCGTGGACATCCTGATCTCGAACGCAGGCATTCAGATCGTCAATCCGATCGAGAACTACGCGTTTTCCGATTGGAAGAAGATGCAGGCGATTCACGTCGATGGCGCGTTTCTCACGACCAAGGCGGCGCTTAAGCACATGTACAAGGACGACCGCGGTGGCATCGTCATTTACATGGGGTCGGTGCATTCGCATGAGGCGTCGCCGCTTAAGTCGGCGTACGTCGCGGCCAAACATGCGTTGCTTGGCCTCGCCCGCGTGCTGGCCAAGGAAGGCGCGAAGCATAACGTGCGCTCGCACGTCATCTGCCCGGGCTTCGTGCGTACGCCGCTCGTCGACAAGCAGATTCCCGAGCAGGCCAAGGAGCTTGGCATCTCGGAAGACGACGTCATCAAGAAGGTGATGCTGGGCGGCACGGTCGATGGTGTGTTCACCACGGTCGACGACGTCGCCCAGACGGCACTCTTCCTCGCGACGTTCCCGAGTGCGGCGTTCACCGGACAGTCGTTTGTCGTGAGTCACGGCTGGTTCATGCAGTAAGCGCACGAGGCAGTTCGCCGTCCCGGTACGCGAGCGTGCGGGGACGGTGTTCATCATCAGGTAGGAAGCATCAGGAGAACGGTCATGACGGCCAATCCGCCCAAAGTCCCCAAACGCGCCATCGATCTGCCGCCGTACGAGACGGTGGCGCTCGTTTTGCAGGGGGGCGGTGCGTTGGGGGCCTATCAGGCGGGTGTGTACGCCGGTCTGTACGAGTCGGGTATCGAGCCGAACTGGATTGCTGGCATTTCCATCGGTGCGCTGAACACGGCGATCATTGCGGGCAATGCGCCGGAGCGCCGCGTCGAGCAACTCGAAGCGTTCTGGCGGACGATTTGCGAGCCTGCGGTCTTCCCGCCGCTGCCCGCTCCGTTCGAAGCCGCCATCCTCAACGGACCGGAGTCCGGACGCATCGCTTATAGCGCCTGGCAGGCGTGGCGCGCGATGACGGAGGGGCAGAAGGGCTTCTTCACGCCGCGCTGGCCGCAGCCGTTGCCCACGGCCATGGGCGACCCGGCGCATGCGAGTTATTACGATACGTCTGCGTTGCGCGCCACGCTGGAGCGGTTTGCCGATTTCGACCGGATCAATGCGCGCGAGATTCGTGTGTCGGTCGGCGCGGTCAATGTGCATACCGGTAACTTCGTGTATTTCGACAACACGCGCGAGACGTTGCGGGCGGAGCACTTCATGGCGTCGGGTGCGTTGCCGCCGGGATTCCCGGCCGTGGAGATCGACGGGCAGTATTTCTGGGACGGCGGCCTCGTGTCGAACACACCGCTCTCGGAGGTGTTGGGCACGTCGCCACGTCGGGACACGCTCGCGTTTCAGGTGGATCTGTGGAGTGCGCGGGGGCCGTTGCCGGACAATCTGAATGACGTGGCGGGACGACAGAAGGACATTCAGTTCTCAAGTCGCACGCGTCTGGTGACGGACAACTTGCAGCGTGCCCAGCACTATCGACGCGTGTTGCGCGAGGTGCTGGATCGCGTGCCCGAGGATGTCCGTGCACGAGATCCGTGGTGTCATGCGGCGCAAGAGATTGCGTGCAGCAAGCGCTACAACGTCGTGCAACTGATTTATCGCAACAAGGAATACGAGGGGCACTACAAGGACTATCAGTTCGGGCTGTCCACGATGCTCGATCACTGGGCCAGCGGTCTCGACGACGTTCGCCGCACACTGGCGCATCCCGACTGGCTAGCGATGCCGGATGATGCCCGAGGCTTCGTCACGCACGATATTCATCGTCATGAAGTGATCTGAGGAAGTCCGTACTACCCCTGCGGCGTGCCCCCGACACGCCGCAGGGCCCTGCACCGGCGCTCGCGAATTCGCCGGTCTTACTTCAGTACTGCATCCCTCACGTGCCGCTTCCTCACCCTTGAACTGCCTTGTTGCCCTTACTCATTGCGCCAGCGCCGTCTCCAGACGCATCTTGAGCGGCTGAAGATCGAGCAGCATCGCTGTGCGCGCAGTGCCGTCCGCCGTCGGGAGTTCCACCGCCTCACGCATGTCGTTGCGCATCTCGTGGGTCGCGCGTCCGAGCAACATGGCCGGGACGGGCAACTTATCTGCTTCGTCCAGCGTGACGATGTTCTCGATGGCGTCCACGAGCAGCCCGAACTTGTCCTTGCCGTGTTCGATGACCAGAATCTTGCGCGCCTGCGCGTCGTCCTGCATCGGCATGCCGTAAAGTGCCCTCAGATCGACGATGGTCACCAGCTCGCGTCGTAGATTGAGCATGCCGCGCACAAACGACGGTGCGCCCGGTGCAGGCATCACATCCGGCGAATCGTGAATAATCTCGCGCAACTGGTCGAGACGCACCGCAAGCATGTGCTGCAAACGGAAAGACACGTAAGCGTGACGCGTACCGCGCGATGACTTCGCGCCACGCCACACCCCCTCGCCGGATTTCGCCCGTTGCGCCGGGTCCGTCTCGCGGTACAACTCGCGATGCCCGCGCGTGAGTTCGAGCACCTGCGAGTGCGTGAAGAGTTCGTCGGCGTTGAGCAGCACGATGTCGTTCGACGTGACGGTAGCACCCGCCGCACCTCCTGCTTCCAACGGCTCGCGCGGAATGCATCCTGCGAAGAGCTGCGCGTGCGATGCGCTAAACGACGGCATCGCCAGCAACTCGTCCGCGTAGTAGGTGACGATACTGTCGACCGCGTCGACCAGCAATCCGAAGTGCACGTCTTCCTGTTTGACGATCAGAATGCGACGGGGGTCGGACGCCGTTCCCGCGATCTCCGGCTCCGGACGGCTCGCCTGCAACCCCAGAAAATGCGCGAAATCGATGACGGGCACGACCGTGCCGCGCAGGTTCAGCATGCCGACGCAAAAGACGCTCGCCAGCGCCGAGTTTTGTAAATCGGGGATGCGGATGATCTCGCGGATCGCGCTCATCGGCAGCGCCAGACGCGAGTGCTCGACGGTGAACGACACGCATTGCAGCCGTTGCCGTTGCTGGCGGCGCTGCGGCGCGCTGAGTGCCTGACGCGCCAGCAATTGCGGCATGTTCTCGATGTGAACGAGCGCCCCTGGTGCGAGGATCTGCAAAATGCGGTCGCCGCCATCGAGCTTGATGGCACCGGACACCACCTGTGGCGCAACGTGCGACGGGTCGTATTCGAAAGCCGTTCGTTGCGACGCCCTCACACGCAGAATCTCACTCGTACTATCGAACATCAGTCCGACGCGAATGCCTTCGACATCCACGATGGCGATCTTCTCCGTCAGCGGCGTGGCGTTTGCCGATCCGGCTCCGCCGATCTTCGCGTTGTCCGCAATCGCCAGCAACGGCTTCAGATCGACGATGGGAATAAGTGTGCCGCGCAGATTGAACAGCCCGAGCAGAAAAGCGGGCGAGAGCGGTACCGGTGTAATGCGCTCGGGGAAATTCACGACCTCCTGCAACGCCGCAATCGGCAGTGCGAATTCGACGTCGCCCAGATGAAACGAGCCGAACACCTCGATGTCGTCGGGGGCGGCGTTACGCGCTTTGGTTGGTGTCGCCGGTGTCGCCGGTGTCGGCGTTGCTTCGGCAGACGCAAGCAACGCCGATTCGACATCCACCGACAACGCATGCCCATCCGCCGATGACGATGGAGAGCGCACCGCATCGCGCACGTGCGTCGTCACGCCCGGTAGCGGCCCATAACCGCATCCGTACCCCTTGAAGTCCTGATAGCCCTGGTAGTTCTGGTAAGGCGACACCGTCGGCGGCAGGACGGTCGTACCCGCGACGGCGTCGCGTTGGAGAAACGGAAATCCCGGTGTCCGTGCATTCATGATTCACGTCCCACGAGTCTGAGAGCAGGGCGACGCGGCATGGCGGCACCCCCGTTCGAGCCAATGGTGCGCACGTGAAACGCGTGACGCGCGCAGTCGATCAACAGTTGCCGTCCGACTTCCCCGCCGACTTCGACGTGGACGATCGGTATGCCCGTCTCGGCGATCAGCGCTTGCGCCATCTTGGCGTTCGCCACGCCGATCAGGCCATGCTTGGCCGGTGGCTGGTGCGGCATCATGTTGCCGCCACCGGCGATCACCGCTTCGATCTCGCTGCGGCGTGCGCCGTCCGCCTTCATCAGCGCGAGCAACGACGGCACCGCCTGCGTGACGTACTTCGCACCGATGGCCAGCGTCGGATTCGGCGCCTCCGGGAGCAGGCAGTGTGCGAGACCGTAGAGCCCGCGCGAGCGCCACATCAGCCCGATGCCGACGCACGAACCGAGAGTGGCCCGCAGCACGTCTTCACCGCGCCCGATGCGCACCTCGCCCATCAACACCTGAATGTCATGCGACGGCCCCATTCGATGCCCCCTGATTGCGGTAAATGAGCGGTTGCTCAAATTGATAGCCGGTGGACAGTCGCGAGAGTGACTCCGATTCGCCGACGATCAGCACGCCTTCGGGGGTAAGCGTGCGTCGTACGTTCTCTAACACTCGTTCCTGATCGCCCGACTCGAAATAGATCAGCACATTGCGCAGCATGACGAGGTCGAACGCCTCGCGACGCGCCAGGCGCTGGTAAAGGTTGTGCTCGCCAAACGTGATGTGCGCACGTAACTCGGGTGCGACCGTGAACCCGCCTGCGCTCGGACGGAAGTACTTCGCCAGCATGGCCGGGCGCTGTTGCTTGAGCCCGTCGATGCTGCGACCGCCGTAGTTGCCAGCCATGGCGATGGCCAGCACCTGACTCGAAATGTCGGTCGCGTGGATCTGATACTGGAAACCCGTGTGACGCACCCGAAATTCCTCGCAGATCATGGCGGCGGAGTACGACTCTTCGCCCGAGGATGCGGCGGCCGACCACATGTGGAAGGCGCGTCCCGGATTGGCGGCGTGCCAGCGCGGCAGGTAATGCTGAGCGAAGTAATCCCACACGCGCGGGGTGCGGAAGAAGGTGGTTTCGTTCGTCGTGACGAGATTCACGAAGTTGCGAATCTCGTCTGGCGTGTTCTCTAGCAGCGCCAGATAGTCGCGATAGCAGCGCAGCGAGAGCGTGCGCAGGCGTGGGCGCAAACGGCCCTGCAGCATCGTCCACTTCTTCTCGTTCATCGAGATGCCGGTATGCCGGTGAACAGCGCGCAGGAGCGCTTGCTGGGTGACGGCGTCGGCTTCGGCTTCGATTTCCATATCGGGCCCTCTTGGCGGACGTGGGTGCCAGTGCGGCCAGTCGGTCGGCCGTCACTGGAAAAATACCGGCGGGCGTATTCCCCGGGGTGCGAAGAACGTGGCTCGCCGGGGAAGGCCTACACCTTGAACCTCGATACGGTGTGATCCAGTTCCTCTGCGCCCTGGTTGAGGCCGGTCGTCGCCTGGGCGATGGTCTCGCACGCGCCCGCCGACTTCTCCGTTTCTTCCGCCACGTGCTGAATCGCGAGACTCACTTCGCGCGCGGCGACGAGCTGCTCTTCGGCGGCACATGAAATTTCGGAGATGGCCTGCGTGGTGCGCGACACACCGCTTACGATCTTCTCGAACGCTTCGCCCGCCTGACGCGACACGTCGCTGCCCTGCGACACGCGTTTGGTCGACTCGTTGATGAGCTTGGAGATTTCCTTGGTGGCCTGCGACGAGCGCTCGGCGAGCTTGCGGACTTCGTCCGCCACGACCGAGAAGCCGAGGCCATGCTCGCCCGCGCGCGCCGCTTCGATGGCGGCGTTGAAGGCAAGCAGGTTGGTCTGCCCGGCAATCTCGCCGATCACTTTCACGATCTCGCTGATGTCTTCCGACGACTTGTTGATCAGGTCCATCGCTTCGATGGAACGGGCAATCGCGCGTGAGCCGGTTTCGGCTTCGTGCTGCGTCGATTTGGCGAGTTGGTCGGCACCCTTGGTGTTGTCGGCAATCGAGTTGATCGACGCCGTCAGTTCCTCGATGGACGCGTTCATCTCTTCGACCGTAGCGCCCAGTGCTTGTGCTCCGGTCGCCACCGTATTGGCGCGGTCTGCAATGTCGCGCGATGCGCCGGAGAACTCGCCTGCCGAGTTGACGACCTTGCCGATCACGCCGCGAAGGTCGTCCATCATGTGACGAATGCCGTCGGCCAACTGATCGATGGGATCTGTGCCGTTCACTGCGATGGCGCCAGTGAGGTCACCGGCCGCCGCGCGGTTGACGGTGTCTAGCAGCAGTGCGACTTTGCGCTGGTCGTCTTCTGCGCGTCGCTTCACGCTCGCTTCGAGCTCGACTTGCTGCGTGATGTCGGTGGCGAACTTCACGACTTTGTAGGGGCGGCCGTTCGCGTCGAGAATCGGGTTGTACGTCGCCTGAATCCAGATTTCGCGTCCGCCGCGGCCGAGGCGCTTGTAGCGTCCCGCATCGAATTCACCGCGATTGAGCTTGGCCCAGAAGTCGCGGTACTCGTTACTGGCGACGTAATCCTGTTCGCAGAACATGCGGTGATGCTTGCCGCGAATCTCGTCGAGCGAGTAGCCCAGCGTCTTCAGGAAATTGTCATTGGCCGTGATGACCGTGCCGTCGAGATTGAATTCGATGACGGCCTGCGCGATGTCCATCGCGCGAACCTTGCCTTCGAATTCGGCCTGACGCGTACGGTCCGCCGTGACGTCGGTGGCGAACTTGATCACCTTGTACGCCACGCCGTTTGCATCGAAGACCGGGTTGTAGGAAGCACGGATCCACACTTCGCGTCCGCCTTTGCCCAGACGCTTGTACTCGCCGGAATCGAATTCGCCGCGACCGAGCTTCGCCCAGAAATCGCGATACGCGTTCGAGGCGGTGTAATCGGGCTCGCAGAACATGCGGTGATGCTGGCCCTGAATTTCATCGAGACGGTAGCCAACGGTGTGCAGGAAGTTCTCGTTCGCGTGAAGAATGCGCCCCTGCAAATCGAACTCGATGACGGCCTGCACGCGGTTGAGCGCGGCGGTGACGGCCTGTAGTTCCTGTTGTTCCATCTGGAATTCAGGCGTGGCGATTTCCATGACTTTTCCCCTGATACGCTTGCCCCGGCGCGTGTCGTGCGGCCGTCACGAAAGGGATGCTGCGTTCCCCCAATGAATACGCAGTCCTCTATAGACGCGATTACGACAGCGCAGGAGTCAACTTGAGATCGGTGCGTACCCGCATGAGGTTTATGCCGATAAGGTTGAAAATCGCTTCGAAAGCCACGTCCAATAAGGCTTTAAAGATAAAGGAAACATAAAGGAAGTCGACGCTGTTATAGCGTCGATACATTTCAAACGCACAGATGAAATGAGAATACAGAAGCGCCTGCACATTCGCGGTGCAGGAAATTGTCGCGATCACGTGTCGGAGATTGGGCTCCACAAGGATCGGAAGAATTTGAAAAAAAGCCTCCTCCCGTGTCTGCAACGGGAGGAGGGTTTGAGTCAAAGCCGCACTTTTCGGGGCAATTGAAAGGGCGACGCTTAACACTATGCAAGCGTCATGCCAGACAGAGGAGCCTCGTGAAACCCGCGTCGTTGCTGGTTTTGAGGAAAGTCGCGACATCGGTGACGGGCCGATGTTACGGCCACAAGCAGCACGCGTTACGTAACAAAGTGCGACACTTTCCCGGTTTGGCAACCTTCGCTTACACGGCTTACAGACGCGTGATGGGCTTCCTACAGGGACGGCGATATAAAGAAAGCGAACGGATTCGCGTTCTTAACTGTGGAGTCAGATCATGAAGTTAGTCGTCGCCGCGTTGCTTGCTATCACGCTTGCCGGATGCGTTGTTGTTCCGGAACGTCCCTATTACGGCGGTGGTTATTACGGGCATCGTTGCTGCTATCGCTATTGAAATAATTAGGGCTGAAGTTCCTCTCGCAGCATCGAAAGTGCATTGCCTGGTGAGCTACGAAGCGATTCGTCGCTTTAATACGAGGTCGTAAATCACTCGAATGCCGACGAGTGTCTGAATGCGCGATGGCGCATGAAGCGTCGATAAATCGTCGAGGCTTCATGCGTGCCTTGCATAGGTCGACGCAATCCGTTCGCAGCGACGTTCGTCAGAACGACGTTTTCAACGATGGACGTGCTTAAAAGTAAAAGCCCCGCAGGTTGGTCGATCTGCGGGGCTTTTACTTTGACGCTGTGTCGCCGTGAAGGCGAGGAAGTCTAGCGATGGCGATAGTCACGATAGTCACGATGGTCGCGATGGTCCCATCCACGGCGATCCCAGCCGCGATCGTGATGCCAGTGGCGCGGCGGCGGGCCTCGCCAGTAGCGCGGGGGCGGGCCGTAGACGACGGGAGGCGGGGCAACCATCATCGGTGCCGGTGCGGCGTAGACGGGGGGCGGCGCGTAGATCGGGCCCGGAGCCACGATGGCCGGGCCGGGAATGCCAATGTTGACCGACACGTCAGTGCGCGCGAAAGCGCTGCCCGATGCGAAGACTGCGGTGAGTCCCGCAAGGGTGGCGGTGGCCATCCAGAAACGATGTTGCATCTGTTCTCCTTTTTAAGCGCTGCGCTGTGTGTGCCGACGCGCGTTCCGTAGTTGAAATTCTACGGACGAGAAGCCGCCGCCGGTGCTACGGCAGCACTACAGATGTAACAATGCGTAAGGGTGATGGAGCCGGTTGGGGGAACGGTAAGCAGACCTACCGGCGTTCGTGGTCTCGTGGCGCGAGAAAACTTGCCGGACGCCGACCGCGTCGTTCTGAGGTCGCGAAGTAGGACGGCCGACGCAAATCGTGCGTGTCGTTCGGCGAACGCCAGTACGGTGTGCGCGGCGTGCCGAGCAGATCGCCGGGACGGTGCGGGGAGAGCGGTGGCATGGCAGTGGGCCAGGCGACGTTGCGCCAGCGCGCGCCCGCAGGCACGACGAGGACCAGCATGACGAACACGAGCGTCACAACGGCGTAGACGACAACAGGCGAGAGGGTGGTCTCCATGAAAAACTCCGGTCGCGTACATGTCACACCACTGGGGGGATGCGTGTTGCGGCGCGGCGTCCAGGGCAGTTGCATTCACGCGAAAGCCCCCGGAGAGACGCAACCATGCGGTTCGGCACGCAAAGTGTGGCGTTTTCACTATAGTCCATGCGGGTCTTGCTGACACTCGGTTGATGCCACGCAGGTTGCAGGACTACACTACAGACGCAGTTTCCCGAATGCCATCACGACTTTGCCGTCCGGGGGATCGAGATGAACCAGGCGATGCTGGATCCCACTTCTGCCGTCGACGCCACGTCACTCGGGCGGGCTGCGCCCGCTGCACCGGCGCTCACGCCGGTGGCCATCGATCACGTCGCGTATCCAAGCTACGACGCGACCCTCACGCACCGATTCTACGTCGACGTGATGGGTTTCACACTCGCGGGCGCGCAGACCGGCATGAGCCGGTTGTGGGGCAAACCCTATCTGCTCGTCAGCTATCAGATCGAACCCGGTCAGGCGCTGGCGTTTTTCAATTGCGACGGCCTTGCGCCCGAACCTCATTCCGACACGCCCGCGACGCAGATTCATCACGTCGCGTTGCGCGTGCGCGACCTCGAAGCGCTGGAGCGCTGGAAGGCGCGTCTTGCTGCCCACGAGGTGCCGTTTGCCGTCGAGCGTCATAGCGACGGCGAACATCTCTATCTGCTCGACCCGAACGAGATCATGCTGGAACTGTGCGTGCAGACACCGGAGTCCGCCGCCGGACAGTCTCAGGGCGCACTCGACACGCTGCAACGCTGGGTCGACGGCGTGAGATAAGCGAGAGGAGGGGGATACTGCGTGCGCCAGAAAAGAGGGCGCGCGCGATGTTCAGCCTTCGACGTCCTTGCCCAGACCGTCCCAGCTTGAGGCGACGGGCGGCGCAATCCCGAACAGATCGATCACACGCGCGACGGTGTCGTCGACCATCGCATCGAGCGATGCCGGGCGGTTGTAGAACGCAGGCAGAGGCGGGTACACGATGCCGCCCATTTCGGTGACGGCCGTCATATTGCGCAGATGCGCGAGGTTGAAGGGCGTCTCACGCACCATCAATACCAGACGGCGGCGTTCCTTCAGGGTGACGTCGGCGGCGCGGGCGATCAGATTGTCGGACAGTCCGTGGGCGACACTCGCGAGCGTCTTCATCGAGCAGGGCGCGACGACCATACCGGCGGTGGCAAACGATCCGCTGGCGATGTTCGCGCCGATCTCGCGCACGCTGTGGTACTGATCGGCGAGTGCCTGCACGTCCGAGCGTTCCAGCCCGAGTTCATGGCGCAGCGTGAGCCAGCCAGCACTCGAGACCATCAGATGCGTTTCGACGCCGCCCATCGCACGCAGGCGTTCGAGCAGGCGCACACCGTACACCGCGCCCGTCGCGCCGGTAATGGCGACGATCAGACGCGAAGGTGCGGACGTTCGGGCGGCACCCGTCGATGAGGTCGATGGGGTCATCGACTATATCGGTCGGAGAGATCCGGCGCGCAGGCGACTAAGACGACTTAGGCGACTTAGGCGAGCTCGGCGATGATCTGCTTGAGTTCGCCGCTCTGGTACATCTCCATCATGATGTCCGAGCCGCCGATGAATTCGCCCTTGATGTAGAGCTGCGGAATCGTCGGCCAGTTGGCGAAGTCCTTCACGCCCTGACGGATTTCGTCGTCTTGCAGCACGTCGACCGTGAACAGGTCGTTGACTTCGCATGCCTTCAGGATTTGCACGGCACGGCCCGAAAAGCCGCACATCGGGAATTGTGCGTTGCCCTTCATGAAAAGAACGACGGGGTGCTCGGAGACGATTTGCTGGATACGTTGCTGGGTGGTCATGTTCGGAAGCCCGTGGGGATGCCGGAAAGTCGGCGTATCCGGCATTTTAGCGGTTTTCCGCGTCGCCCGTCGGCGTCCCCTCAGGGGCGGCGTCCGCCGGTCGTGCGCTCGATGTCCGCGAGGTCGCGTTCAGAGCCCACGTCCGTGAAACCCGCCGCCGTGCAAAGCGCCCGGACATCCGCGGCCTGATGATAGCCGTGCTCGCACAGCAGCCAGCTATCGGGTAGCAGCCGGGACGGCGCGCCCGCCACGATGACGCGCAGGGCGGCGAGGCCGTCGGCGTGATCGGTCAGGGCGTCCACCGGCTCGAAGCGCAGGTCGCCCTGCGAGAGGTGTTCGTCACCCGACACGATGTAGGGCGGATTGGAGACGATGAGGTCGAACGGGGCCTCGTCAGCGGGCAGTGCGTTATACCAATCGCTCGCCAGAAACCGGACGCGGCCCTCCAGCCCGAGTTGCCGGGCGTTTTCACGGGCGACATCGAGTGCGCCGGCAGAACGGTCCAGCGCTGTGACGCGCGCATCGGGACGGCTATGGGCGATAGCCAGTGCAATTGCGCCGCTGCCGGTACCGAGATCGAGCACGCGAGGCATCTGGCGTCCTTCGATGCGCGCTAGCGCCAGCTCCACGAGCAGTTCCGTTTCCGGCCGGGGAATGAGGACCGATGGGCTGACATTGAGCGTCAGCCCGAAGAATTCCCGCGTGCCGGTGAGATAGGCGATGGGCTCGCCCGCCACGCGACGCGCATGCAAGGCCCGATAGACGGCGACCGTCTCGGGCGCGAGTGGCTCGCGGTCGCGGGTAATCAGTTGAGTACGGCTCCAGCCGAGCACGTGCGAGAGCAGAATGCGCGACTCCATGGGCGGCAGGCCCGGCTCGCGCAGCAGCGTAGCGACGGTGGCCACCCCGACGGGGGCGGCGCTGCCGTCCTGCGCGTTCTGCCCGCCCGGCGACATCAGGCCGCCTCGCCCAGCGATGCGAGCAGTTCCGCCTGATGCTCGGTCACCAGTGCGTTGATCATCTCGTCGAGATCGCCGTCCATGATGTATTCGAGCTTGTAGAGCGTGAGGTTGATGCGGTGATCCGTCATCCGCCCCTGCGGAAAGTTATACGTGCGAATGCGCTCGGAGCGGTCGCCCGAGCCGATCAGGCTCTTGCGGGTGGCGGCTTCCTTGGCTTGCTGGGCGCGCAGTTGCGCATCTTTGATGCGCGCGGCGAGCACCTTGAGCGCCTTGTCCTTGTTGCGGTGTTGCGAGCGGTCGTCCTGACACTCCACGACGATGCCCGTCGGCAAGTGCGTGATGCGCACGGCCGAATCCGTCTTGTTGACGTGCTGACCGCCTGCGCCTGACGCACGGAACGTATCGATGCGAATGTCGGCCGGATTGATTTCGACGTCGGCGACATCGTCCGCTTCCGGCATCACAGCCACGGTGCAGGCGGACGTGTGAATGCGCCCCTGCGTTTCGGTGGCGGGCACGCGCTGCACGCGATGACCGCCCGACTCGAACTTCAGGCGCGAGTAAGCGCCCTGACCGACGAGCCGTACGATGACTTCCTTATACCCGCCCAGATCCGATTCGCTCGCCGACATGATTTCGACCTGCCAGCGCTGACGCTCCGCGTAGCGCGAGTACATGCGCAGCAGATCGCCCGCGAACAACGCCGATTCGTCGCCGCCGGTGCCCGCGCGGATTTCGAGATAGATATTGCGGTCGTCGTTGGGATCGCGCGGCAGCAGCATGCGTTGCAGCGTGCCTTCCAGATCTTCCATGCGAGCGCGGGCGTTCGTGGCTTCGTCTTCGGCGAACTCGCGCATCTCCGGATCGGACGCCATTTCCTGCGCGGCCGCCACATCGCCCAGCGCCTGACGGTACTGCTGATATTGCGCGACGACGGGCGCCAGCTCGGCGTGTTCGCGCGTGAGCTTGCGGTAGTTGTCCAGGTCGCGGGTAACGTCGCCCTGGCTCAATAGGCCATCAAGCTCGACCAGACGTTGCGTCAACTGGTCGAGCTTGGCTTGCATGCTCGCTTTCATCTATTTGTCGGCGGATCCCGAGGTGCGGAACAGTTCGGGAATGAGGTGAAGGATTTGCTCGCGCGAATCGCCGCGCGCCGTATTGAGCGCGTGCGTCGGGCCGTGCAGGAATTTCTTGGTGAGGGACTGGGACAGGGCTTCGAGCACGGCGGCAGGGTCGTCGCCACGCGCGAGCATGCGCTGGGCACGCTCAAGTTCGGCCACACGCATGGCCTCGGCAGTACCGTGGATATCGCGAATGACCGGCACGACGCTGCGCGCGTCGAGCCATTGCATGAAGTTCTGCACGCGCGTCTCGATGATCGCTTCGGCTTGCGCAACGGCCGCCTGACGCAGCGCGTTGCCTTCGCGCACGACTGCACCGAGATCGTCGACGGTGTACAGGAAAACGTCGGCCAGACGACCGACTTCCGGTTCGATGTCGCGCGGCACGGCCAGATCGACCATGAACATCGGCTTGTGCTTACGGGCCTTGATGGCGCGCTCGACAGCGCCCAGCCCGATCAGCGGCAACGTACTTGCCGTGCACGACACGACGATGTCGAATTCGTGCAGACGTTGCGGCAACTCCGACAGACGGATCGCGGTGCCGCCCAGACGCTCGGCGAGCTTCTCGCCGCGTTCGGCCGTCCGGTTAGCGATGTACAGGGCTTTTGGATTTTGTGCGGCGAAGTGCGTGGCGCACAGGTCGATCATCTCGCCCGCACCGATGAACAGCACCTTCTGCGTGCTGATGCTCTCGAAAATACGTTGCGCGAGACGCACCGCCGCAGCGGCCATCGACACCGAATGCGCGCCGATCTCGGTCTGGCCACGGACTTCCTTAGCCACCGCGAACGTGCGCTGGAAAAGCTGGTTCAGATACGTGCCCAGCGCACCGGCCTCGGCGGCGGTGCGCACGGCGTCCTTCAACTGCCCGAGAATCTGCGTCTCGCCCAGCACCATCGAGTCCAGACCGCTGGCCACGCGAAAGGCGTGACGCACGGCGTCGGACTGGGGCAGGGCGTACAGATGGGGGGCGAGGTCGCCGGCGGGAATATTGTGGAACTGGGACAGCCAGTGCACCGCACGCTCACGCGCTGCGGCATCGTCCGTCACGCAATAGATCTCGGTGCGGTTGCACGTCGACAGGATGGCGGCCTCGGGCGCGCTCAACTTGCCGCTGCCGGTCCACAGACTCTTGAGGCCCGCCAGCGCCGGCTCGATCCGCTCGAACGGAAACGCCACCCGTTCGCGCAGCGAGACGGGCGCCGTGTGGTGGTTCAGGCCGAGAGCGAGCAGTTGCATGGTGTGGGGGATCTGATAGCCCCTGATTATAGCGCGTCGACGCGATGCCCGTTTCATTGGCCCCGCGTGCCCGCACATTGGGACAGCGTGCCCCATCATCGCGCAGCCGCCGGGTTTTGACAAATAGTCATCCCTTATACCCGGCATAGCGAAGGCCCGCGCCAGGACGGTGGTCGGGCGAATTTCGCTTGATATATCAGAGGTCGAGGTTGGTCGGCGGGTTAGCGCCGTCCGCTTCACATATTGGGTGTGGGTCTTCGGAAATCGGGTCTATACTGCGTTCGGGTTCCCGTCCTTGGAGATTCGTCATGGGCATCATCGGCACTATCGTGGTCGGTCTGGTCGTCGGTCTCATTGCACGCGCCCTGCACCCCGGGCGGGACAGCATGGGCATCATCATGACGATCATCCTCGGCATCGCGGGCGCACTGCTCGCCAAGTATGTCGGTCAGTTTCTCCACTTGTATTCGGAAGGCCAGTCTGCAGGCTGGATCGCTTCGATCATCGGCGCGATCGTGCTGCTGGCGATCTATGGCGTGATCAAGCGCAATCGCGGCACGGCGTAACCGCCATCCGCCCGATGCGTCGTCGGGCGGCAATTCTCATTCGGTGATAATTCGGTGCGCTTTGTGCCGCCCCCCTGGTTGCGACCCCTGCGACCATAAGCCGCAAGTCCGCATCGGATTTCGGGACGGCGCATGTCGCTCCACGGCAACGAGGCGAATCGCGGCGGGGTGATGTGCGGCTGATGTGCAGCTGATGGGCGTCGTACGTGTTTTGCCGCATTCGGCTATGCTTGTCGCCATCGCCAGGCCCAAGTCGTCTTGACTACGCGTGCGGCATCGCCGCCACGTTCGATCCCCGTCTTCCGCCATCTGGCAGTGGCTGCTTCACCCGACATGGGTGTCGCGCCTTTCTCGCAAGTTGTTACGCCGTATCCCCCACTTCAAAAAACACATGTCTGCGACACGCAATTCCGTGCGGCCATTGATTGTGGCTTCCGTCATGGCGGCGACCTCGATGGTTGCCATCGAAGCCACGATCATCTCGACGGCCATGCCGCAAATCGTGGCTCAACTCGGTGGCCTGAATCTCTATAGCTGGGTTTTCTCCGCCTTCCTTCTCGCGCAAACGGCCATGACCGTGGTGTTCGGCAAGCTTGCCGACATCTACGGACGCAAGCCGGTCATTCTCGTGGGCATCGCCGTATTTCTCGTCGCCTCGTTGGGCGGCGGTTTCGCCTGGTCGATGCCTGCGATGATCGCGTTCCGCCTGTTGCAGGGCGTGGGCGCGGCGTGTATTCAGCCGGTCAGTCTGGTGATCATTGCCGACTACTACCCGATCAGCGAGCGCGGCAAAGTGCAGGGCTATCTGGCGAGTGTGTGGGCCATCTCGGCGGTGCTCGGCCCGATGCTGGGCGGTCTCATCATTCGCGATATGTCGTGGTCGTGGATCTTCTGGCTCAACATTCCGATCGGCTTGCTGGCCGCGGCGGGTTTCATCGCGTATCTGCACGAAGACGCACCGCGTCAGCGTCCGAGCATCGATTACATGGGTGCTGTGTTCTTCACAATTGCCGTCGCGGGCCTGATGATCGCGTTGACGGACGCCAATGCCTTCACTGACACGCACGTCTGGGGCGGTGTGCTGACCTGCGTCCTGGCGTCGCTGCTGTTCGTCTGGCAGGAGCGTCGCGCGAAAGATCCGATGATCTCGTTCGCATTGTGGAGCCGTCGTCCGATTGCCGCGGCCAATGCGGCGACGCTGCTCTCGGGCATGGTGCTGATGGGCCTGACGACCTTCCTGCCGATGTACGCGCAGGGCGTATTGCGTCAGACGCCGGTCGTCGCCGGTATGGCCCTCACGATGATCATGGTCGGCTGGCCGATCGGCTCGACGATTGCGGCGAAGACGTTCACGCGCTTCGGCCTGCGTCGCGTGCTGGTCGGCGGCAGCCTGCTCATGCCGGTCGGCGGCCTTGTCTTCGCGTTGCTCGGACCGAGCAGCTCACCGATGCTCGCCGGTTTTGGCTCGTTGATCATGGGCTTCTCGATGGGCACGGGCAGCGTGAGCGCGCTGGTGCTGATTCAGGAACTGGTCGGTCCCTCGGAGCGTGGCAGCGCCACGGCGTCGAACATCTTCTCGCGTAACCTCGGCAGCACGCTCGGCGCAACGCTCTTCGGCGCCGTGCTCAACTTCGGCCTCACGCATTCGAGCGGGCTGGCACCGGTGACGTCGGACCAACTGCGTCACGTGCTGGAAGATCGCGGCGTGTCGTCGCTGGCGGATCAGGCGATTCGCGCGGTGCTGCAACACTCGCTGCACCTGACGTTCCTGTCGATCCTCGCGATCTCGATTGGCGTGATGCTGCTGTTCATGCTGGTGCCGACGAACGCCGTTGATAGCACGCGAGGCACGAAGCGCGACAAACCGGAGTTCGTGCCAGGCGGCCATTGAGCCGAACGGCGAAACTCTGTCACGACAGTTCTCGAAACAGCCGGTGGGGCGTACCTACCGGCTGTTTTGTTTCCGACGATGCAACTGGCTCACATCATCAGTGAGACGTCTCGGGCACGAGATGCAGACGCGATTCCGTTGCTGCTTCCACCGCCTCGCGTGAGTACGGCAGCTTGAAGTACTCGCCATCGAGCCACTTCTGTGCCAGATCGCGATAGTGCGGGCTGTCGGGGTTGCCCGATTCGCCCGGCAAGTTCATCGCACGCGTGTTGTCCCAGTTCCCCACGTCGACCACGATCCGGAACGACGGCCCGTTTGTCTGACGGAAATCGCTCACGCGATATGTCGACTGATTCGGCGTGAACGGACTGCCACCCTTCGGCAACGGCCCGACATTCAGCTTGGCGCGCATGTCGGCGTCCACGGCGTCGGCGAGCGGGTGAGCGTTCAGGTTCGTCTGGAGCTTGCCCCACTGCCATGCGCCAGGATCCGTTCCTTGCAGCTTGACCATCTCGTCCCACGCATCGCCAAGGCTCGCGAGCAGCACAGCATCGCGTTTGGCTGCAGCGTTCTCGCCAAAGCGAGCGGCCGGTTGTTCGAGCGCATCGAGCATCGATGCCGGGTCGGGCGCACCGAAGGTGTCGGCGGCGCTCTTGGGCAGCACCGCGTTCTTATACGCGCGACCCAGATGACGGCTGAACCAGACCTCTTCGAGCGCGGCCTGCGCCGATTCCGCGCCCATGTGCGCGTCCCATCCCTTCAGGAGCTTGAGCGCCGAAGACGTGCGCGGATCGTTGCTCGAAAGCGGTGCGAGCAATGCCATCAGACGCCGCGCCGGAATCGACACGATGTCGTTCTGCAACTGCTCCGAATCCTCCAGCGAGACCTTGTCCTTCGCCTTCAGTACTTCGTCGATGCGCGCATGCCGTGAGCCGTTCGTCCACTCGAAGCCGAGCTTGCGCTGCGCGTAGGGATAGCCTGCGGGCATGTTCATTTCGTTGGACGTTGTGAAGTACCCACTTGCCGGGTTGTAGGCGGACGGCAATTGATCGCGACGCCAGAAACCAGCCCACTCATAGCGCCCGTCGCCGGGCACGGGCATGAGGCCATCCCAGTTCGGGCGGATCGGTGCCATGCCGCTGGGTACCCATCCGATGTTGCCCGAGGCATCCGCATAGACCTGATTGACGGTCGGTGCGCCCCACGTGTCGAGCGCCGTCTGAAACTGGGCGTAGGTTTTCGCGCGCATGTAGCGCATGGCGTCGAAGTACGGCGACATGCCCGGTTCCAGCCACGCGGTGCGCACGGCATAAGCGCGATGCTTCGCCGCGTCCACATAAATCACCGGGCCGTGCTTCGTGAACTTGAGGTCGGTCTGAACCGGTGCGCCGTCGCGAACTTCAATCGTCTCGTGCTCCGTGCGCATCGGCACCCACTTGCCGCGGTAACGGTACTGATCGGGATTGGCCGGATTGAGTTCGTAGACGTACAGATCTTCCTGATCGATGTTGAAGATCGTGAGGCCGAAGGCGATGGTGCCGTTGTGACCGATGGCGACGCCCGGAATCGCAGGCTCGCCCGCGCCGATCAGGTTCAGTGTGGGCGTGCTGACCTGCACGATGTAGCGCAGACTCGGCGCGGCATAAGCGCGGTGCGGATCGTTGGCCATGATGGCGCGTCCCGTGGCCGACTTCTGCGGGGAGACGACCCAGTTGTTGCTGCCTTCCGCCGATTCGGTCGAGACGTCGTAAGGACCGTTCTCGGCGAGCTGGACGATGTCGGCGTTGGCGTGTTGCAACGAATCCCTGGTGATCTTCACACCCTGCGTGGCAAGGTCGAAGACCTTGAGCAGGTCGTCCGGCAGACAGGGGTCGAGGCCGTCAGGCACCTGCGTCTTCCACGCCGGTTGCAGGCCGACGCGCACGCTGTCCGCGTCGAGCGATGCGCGGCACGCGACCTTGGCACGTGCCACTTCGCTCTTGAGGTTGCGTGTGAGACCGTGACTACGAATGCGCACGATGTCCTCGGCCGACCATTTGGCGGGCCAGTAGCCGACCTTGCGGAATTCGTACGGCATCTGATCGGGATTCCGCGCGAGCCAGTCGATGTAGGCGTTCACCCCGGCGGCGAACGCTTGCGCCGCCGGCTTTGCGTCGGGGCCGTAGCGACGCCACTCCGTCGCCATATCGCCCCGGTAGACGAAGCGTCTCGCCGCATCGTCCTGCGCCACGTAGGCGCGGCCGAACACTTCGGAGAGTTGACCGAGCCCGCGGCGGCGCCAGAGGTCGATCTGAAACAGACGATCGCGTGCGGCATTGAAACCTTGCACGAAGAAGCCGTCGCGCTCGTTGGCGGCGAAGATGTGCGGCACACCGTTGTGATCGATCAGAATGTCGGCGGGTTGCGACAGTCCGGCAACGGTCAGCGTTTGCGAGGAAGGTGAGGCGGATGATGCCGTAGTATCGGCAGCATGCAGGGACGCGCTCCACGTCGTGACGGCAAAGGCCAGCGCACCGGCGGCGTGAATGGCATTGGGGCGTTGCATTGTCTTCCTCCTGTTATGGGACGGCTTCTTGTTGTTGCGACATCGTCTGCGTAATACCTCGCAATCCTAGACGTCTCATTCAGGCACGCAACCCAAATGCAGAAGAAATGGCATAAATTCTTAATCGTCCAACCCTGACGGGCGCATGCGCCGATGTTGCAGTGCAAACTATTGGTAACCCGATACGCTTGCGCCGGTATCGTCAGGCGAACCGCTTTCGTCGTCTTTCTCAATGAGTCAGTCCCGATGCCGGATTTACGTCAGACATCTTCCGACAGGCACGCGCCCACGACGCGCGCCCAACGCTGGCGTGCGTCGTCTTTCATGCGCACGCTGCTCGTGCCGCTGATGCGTTTCGGGGTCTCGGGGGTGATTTCGACGGCGGTGCATGTGATCGTGGCGATCACGCTCATCGAAGTGTTCGGTGCCGGTTCGGTGCCTGCGAATGCCGTGGCGTTCTGCGTGGCGACGCCGTGCTCCTATCTGCTCAACACGCTATGGAGCTTCTCCGCGCGCGTGCATCGCACGAGCCTCGCGCGATTTCTACCGGTGTCGATCTTCGGCCTGCTGCTCACGACATGCGTCGCACGAACGGTCGAGCACCTTGGCGGGAACCACTGGATCGGGATCGCGGCCGTGGTGCTGATTGTGCCGCCGACGACTTTCCTGCTTCACCGTTATTGGACCTATCGAGACGCGTGAGCTTGTCGATGGTCTTGCCCGCTACATGTCGCTCGCCCGTGCGCGCGGGCAGGTGACTGACCTTGACGCTGGACTGATAGCGTCGCCGCACGAGATAGAGCGGCCGTCCCTTCGATTCGTAATAGATGCGTCCCACGTATTCGCCGATCACGCCGATGCCGACCAACTGAATGCCGCCGAGAAACAAAATGCCGACAAGCAACGACGCGTAGCCCGGCACGTCAATGCCGTGCAGCAACGTGCGAATCACGATGTAGCTGCCGTACGCGAGCGACATCAATGCCAGCGAGACGCCGATATACGTCCAGCATCGCAACGGCACCGTGCTGAAGCTGGTAATGCCTTCGAGCGCGAAATTCCACAGCCGCCATCCGGAGAACTTTGACTCACCCGCCGCGCGAGGATCGCGCACGTACTCCACGATTTCCGTGTGAAAGCCGACCCATGCGAACAGTCCTTTCATGAAGCGTCGGCGCTCGGGCAGTCGCTTGATGGCGGTCACGACGCGCCGGTCCATCAACCGGAAGTCGCCCACGTTCTCAGGCAACTTTACTTCCGATAGCCTGTTATGAACGCGGTAGTACAACCCCGCCGCCATGCGTTTGGCGACCGTATCGCTCGCGCGATTGGTCCGCTTGGCGAGCACGACCTCAGCGCCGTCGCGCCAGCGTTCGATCATTACCGGGATCAGGGCGGGCGGGTCCTGAAGATCGGCGTCGATGGGAATGACGGCATCGCCTTGTGCTTCGTCGATGCCTGCGCTCAGGGCCGCTTCCTTACCGAAGTTGCGCGTGAAGTCGATGATGCGGATGCGTGCGTCGGCGCGCCGCAAAGCAAGCAGGCAACTGAGCGTGTCGTCGGTGCTGCCGTCGTTCACGCACACGATCTCGAAGCGTGCGTTGGGCATGCTGTCGAGGACGGCGGAAACGGCCCGGTAGAACTTGTCGAGCGCGGGGGCTTCGTTGTGGCACGGCACGACGAGCGAGATGAGTGGCGTGCCTGATGCGCCTGATGGCCCGCGATGCGAGGTCGGCGAGCGGGAGAGGTCGTTACGGGGAGCGATGGCGCGGGGCATGGCGATTACCTCGTGAACGCTGGCGTGGTGTCCGGGCGGGGTGCGCGGGCGGTGGCGGGGCGGTCGTCTCCCAACGTTTTCGCGTCGTCGGCCTGGTGGATGTCGGGTGCATGGGCGAGGTGGGCCAGGTGACGGCGGCGTCGCCACAGCATCGCGAGCGTGCCTAGCGTGATGAACGGCAGGAACTGGAAGCCAATCTGCAACGAGCCGAGCAGGCCGAGCGCGGGCGTGATCCACAGCAGCACGAGCCACTCTCGCTCGCCACGCAGCCAGCCGCGCGCGATGCCGTCGCGAACGTACCACGCGATGACGAGCGCGAGCAGCGTGAGGTCGTAGTCGTAGAGGTAAGGACTGACGAGCGTCGTTGCGCACACGAGCGTTGCCGCGCGCAGGGCAAAGACCCCCGGACGCCGCCAGAAGTCGATCAGCACCGCGATGGCGCACAACGCCATTACGCCATGCACGATAGCCGCCACTTCGACGGACGCGCCGAGCATCCGCGCCGTGATGAAGAACGTCGGCACGCGCGCGATCTGCGCCGTCCCGTTGACGATGCTCTGCCGCGCGAACTCCGAGGCGTGCAGGAACGTCGCGTAGACATCGATGCCGAAGACTGCGGCGGCCAATACCGTCGTGCCGATCACCGTCGCAACGCATGCGCCCAGCGCGCGCCACTCGCGGGCGCAGAGGAACGCCAGCGGGAAGAGCAGGGCGACGTGCGGTTTGACGAAGAGCAGGCCCGAGAACACCCCGGCCCACACCGGGCGTTTGCGCAGCATGACCAGAGAGAAGCCCGCGAGTGCGGTGGTGTAGAGCGCGATTTGTCCGGCGATGATCACCAGCAGCACGCCGGGGAAGCCGAGGACGGGCAAGCGCGCGCCCGGCCACGGGGCGGTGCGTCGCAATGCGGCGTAGTAGAGCCCGAGGCCGACGCAGGCGTACAACGTGTAAGCGTAGGTGAACGGCAGCAGCGCGATCGGTGCGAGGAACACCATCATGACCGGCGGGTAAAGCCACGGAAGGACGCCGCCGATTTTGTCCGCCCAGGGTTGCTCGGCAATCTGCACCTGCGTCATCAGACCGACGTTATAGGCGTCGAGCGCATGTCCTTGCAGCACGAAGTGCGACGCGCCCCAGAACGGCAGGAAGTCGAGCCCGATGGGGCTGATGGTCGGGGTCGCACTCCATGCATACCGGTATCCCCAGATGCCGAGCACGGCGAGCGCAAGCACGATGGCCGCCACGCTGTACAGACGAATGCGCGCCGGGTCTTCCGACCAGTGGCGGCGCGCGCGTGGCGCACAGGGTACGACGTTAGCGACGGCGGACGGCTTCGATGTCATGCAAGGTCCTCCCCCTGGCTGTATGAAACGGCGTTGCTCTTATTGCGCTTCTACGATTTATTGATATTAGACGAGCCGTTCTCCGAAAGGATCAATGCGCACTAACCTGAGTAGCCAGCGTACGTCCGATGGTATCCCGCGGGGGATATCGCAAACCATCGTTTGAAATAAAACCTCGGAATGTTAGGACTCGAAGAGGTGAATCAGGCCGATGGTTTGCCACCACGGCGCAGTGAGTGGCACGACGGTGACGAGGGAGACAGCGGCGGTCGCCAGACAATAGCGTGTGGCCTCTCGAATGCCGATGCCCGCCAGCGCCATCGCCAGCACAAGGGGCGGCGCTTGATAGGGCAGCGCGATGGTGGAGATGCCGACGGTCTGTGCGAGCAGCACGGCCTTAACGCTCAACGGTGCACCCAGCGCGAGCGCCGGGACGAGGGGGGTGTAGAGCGCCGGTGCTGCGTTTGAGGTGACCAGAAACGTCAGCGCAATCGACAGCGCAACCAGTATCAGGAAGGCAGGCATTGTCGACGTCTGCGCCAGATCGAGTCGCGCCAACGCCGGTCGTAAAGCACTGGCCAGTCCGGCATGATCGACGGCTGCCGTCAGTCCGATGATCGCCGCGACGAACCACAGCGGAGCGAGTTTGACCTGTTTGAGGAAGGCGTCCGGGTGCACCAGTCGCAGCGGTCCGAGGCACAGGAGTGCCACGCCAAGACCCACCCAGCCCGCCGCGATGTGATGCCACGGCTCGGCGAGCCACAGCACGAGCATCAACGTGAGTGCACCGAGCAGGCGCTTTTCGTCGGGGCGCATCGATGTGTGCGCCACGATTGAAGCGTCCGACCGCTCGCTGCCGAGCATCGTCAGACGGTCCGGGAAGAGGTGTTTCGCGACGATCACGAGTACGACGCCTCGCACGATGGCCAACGTGGGCACTAACGCCACGGCGTACTCGCCGTAGCCGAGACGCAGACCGAGCACGGTTTCGGCCGTGCCCGCCATGACGAGGTTGGGCAGGTTGGCCGGAAGGATCGCTGTCGACAACTCGCAACTGGCGAGCGCGGTGGCGAGCATCAGGCCGGTGCGTCCCGGGCGACCTTGCACGAGGCCGACGCGGTCGCAAAAGCTCAGCACGATGGGCGTAAGAATGGCGATGCGCCCCAGCGTCGAGGGCATGACGATGCCGAGCGCGAACGCGATGCCCACGAACCCTGCGAGCGCGAGACCGTACGCGTGACCGCAGTGATCGGCCAGCCGGGAGGCGACCCGTTCGCCGAGCCCCGTGACGCTCAGCGCCATGCCGATGACCGCACCGCTGAAGACCAGCCAGAACGCGCTGGATGTGAAACCCGAGAAGACGACGGTCGGGCCGAGCGAGGTGCACGTGGCCAGCAGGAGCATCAACAGAAGCGAGACGAGGAAGTCCGGTAACCAGCCCGTCGCCCAGTAGCTCAGGCAGAGCAGAACGACGACGGCCACGGCGAGCGTGTCGCCACGCAACCCGGCGACGTACAGTGCGAACCCGGCGGACGCACTGATCGACGCCAGCAATCCATGTCGCCAGAGGTGGCTGGGGTGAAAAGCATCCGATGCGGAGGCTGTGGCGGAAGTCATGGATGTCACCTTTCGTCTAATAATATATAATTTGCACGATTATATATAGTTAACGGGAGGATCCAGTCAATGCGCCAGGAAGCGGGCACGGGAACGGCTGTCGAGCGAACATACGAGGCCTTGCGGGAGCAGATCGGACGCGGCGAGTTGAAGCCGGGCGAGGCGTTGCGTCAGGACCATCTCGCGGCGGCGCTCGGGGTGAGTCACGTGCCGGTGCGCGAGGCACTGACAATGCTCGCGTCTGACGGGCTGGCGACGAGCCGGACGAATCGCGGCACGGTCGTGACGGCGCTTACGGAAGACGACGCGCTTGAACTGGCCGACTTTCGTGCGTTGCTGGAGGGGCGTCTGATGGCGCTGGCGATGCCGAATCTGTCGCGCGCGGATCTTGCGCGGGCACGGGCGGCGCTGGAAGCGCTGGAGGCGGCCACCGAACTGACGGATATCGTCACGCGAAACGCGGCTTTCCACGGCATGCTGTACGCGAAAGCGGAGCGTCCGTACTTCCAGCGGGCGGTGGCGACGGCGCGACTCAATCTCGGCCGCTATCTGTTCCTGACATGGCAGAAGCAGGACAACGCGACGCGCTCGCACAACGAACACCGCGAGTTGCTGCGTCTGTGCGAGGCTGGTGACGACGCCGGTGCCGTCGCGCTGGTGCAGGCGCACAACCGCGCGACGGGTGAACAGATCGCGCGCATCATCCGCGAAGGGTGGAAGGGATGACGGTTCGCCAGATCGTCGTTGCGCCCGCAACGGCGGTCGATTTGCCGACGCTTGCCCGCATTTACTACGACGTCCGGCTCGCAACGATGACGTGGGTCGACCCATCGCTCTATCGTGCGGACGATTTCGCATCGCACGCCGCTGGCGAAGACGTTCTGACGGCGAAGTCGCCCGACAGCAAAATCCTCGGCTTCATATCCGTCTGGCCTGCCGACGACTTCATCCACATGCTCTACGTCGAACCATCGTCGCAAGGTCACGGCGTGGGCACGCGCCTGCTGCAAGCGCTCCCCGGTTGGCCCACCCGTCGCTACCGCCTGAAATGTCTGATTCGCAACACGAGAGCGAAAACGTTCTACGAACGCCACGGCTTTCACGTGATCGGCAAGGGGGTGTCTGAGGAGGGGGCGTTTGAGGAGATGAGCAACGCGGTTTGAATCCGCGATTTTGTTCGCCCAAAACAAAACACCCCAGCGCATTGGCTGGGGTGTTTGTCGTTTTGGCAGACGCTGGCGTCAGACGTTGAACAGGAAGTTCATCACGTCGCCGTCGTGCACGACGTATTCCTTGCCTTCGGCGCGCATCTTGCCTGCTTCCTTCGCGCCTTGTTCGCCCTTGTACTGGATGTAGTCGTCGAAGGCGATGGTCTGTGCGCGGATGAAGCCGCGCTCGAAGTCGGTGTGGATCACGCCCGCTGCTTGCGGGGCGGTGTCGCCCACGTGGATCGTCCAGGCGCGCACTTCCTTCACACCCGCCGTGAAGTACGTTTGCAAGCCAAGCAGCTTGAAGCCCGCGCGGATCACACGGTCAAGGCCCGGCTCGTCCATGCCCATGTCGGCCAGGAACTCGGCCTTGTCGGCATCGTCCATGTCGGCGATTTCCGCTTCGATGGCGGCGCAGACTGCCACGACCGGCGCGTTCTCGGCCTCAGCGTACTTGCGCACGGCTTCCAGATGCGGGTTGTTCTCGAAACCGTCGTCCTTCACGTTGGCGACATACATCGTCGGCTTGGCCGTGATCAGGCAGAACGGCTTGATGAGCGCCAGTTCGTCGTCGGAGAGCTTGAGCGAGCGCACCGGACGTGCTTCGTTCAGCACCGGCACCACTTTCTCCAGCACCGCCACCAGCTTCGCCGCTTCCTTGTCGTTGCCCGACTTGGCCGCCTTCGTGTAGCGTTGCAGCGCCTTCTCGACGGTGCCCAGGTCGGCCAGCGCCAATTCGGTGTTGATGACTTCGATGTCCGAAATCGGATTCACCTTGCCTGCAACGTGGATGACGTTTTCGTCTTCGAAGCAGCGCACGACGTGCGTGATGGCGTCCGTTTCGCGGATGTTGGCGAGGAACTGGTTGCCCAGACCTTCACCCTTCGAGGCACCGGCCACCAGACCGGCGATGTCCACGAATTCGACCGTCGCCGGCATGATGCGCTCGGGCTTCACGATCTCGGCGAGCTTGCCCAGACGCGGGTCCGGCACTTCCACCACGCCGACGTTCGGCTCGATGGTGCAGAACGGGTAGTTTTCGGCCGCAATGCCCGCTTTGGTCAGCGCGTTGAAAAGGGTCGACTTGCCGACGTTGGGCAAACCGACGATGCCGCATTTGAGGCTCATGCTAAATCCTGTCTGGCTTGGTAAGTGCGCGCCGTCGAATGCACTGGGGATGGTGGCCAACTAGCCAATGCGGCCAGCGATTGCGTCGCGGAAAGTCCGCTATTGTACCCGTTCTGCCGCCAAAAGCGCCTGAACAGGACGCTTGCCGCCGCGCAAGCCCTCGCACCTGTCGTCGACGTCGCGCCACCCGGCCCGCTTCAGCTCAGTTGCTTGGCCGAAAACGTGTCGCACTTACGCATGTCGCCCGTTTGCAGTCCCTGTCGCAGCCAGTACACCCGCTGAGCACTCGTGCCGTGGGTGAACGACTCCGGCACCACGCGTCCCTGCGACTGTTGTTGCAGACGGTCGTCGCCAATGGCGGCCGCCGCTTTCAGGCCTTGCTCGACGTCGCCCGGCTCAAGCAACTGGTCGTTCGCCTTGGCCGCATTGGCCGCCCAGACGCCCGCGAAACAGTCCGCCTGCAACTCCAGTCGCACCGACAGCGCATTCGCCTGCGCCTCGCTGACACGGCGGCGCGTCTCGTCGAACTTCTCGGAGATGCCGAGCAGATTCTGGATGTGGTGGCCGACTTCGTGCGCAATGACGTACGCCTGCGCGAAATCGCCGCCAGCGCCGAAACGCTGCCGCAGCTCGTCGTAGAACTGCAAGTCGATGTACACCTTGCTGTCGCCCGGGCAGTAGAACGGGCCCATCGCGGTCTGGCCGGTGCCGCACGCCGTAGGCGTCGCCCCCGAGAAAAGCACCAGCTTCGGCGGCACGTACTGGCGGTTGATCTGCTGCGGGAAGACCGCCGTCCAGGTGCGTTCGATGTTGCCGAGCACCTTGCGGGTAAAGACGGCTTTCGGGTCGTTGATCTGCGCCTGCGAGGGCGCGGACTGGGGCTGAGATTGGGTCTGCCCCTGAATCATCTGCGAGCCCTGAATGATGACGCGCGGGTCGATCCCGAAGAAGTAGGAGGCGGCGAGCGCGACAACGATCGTGCCGATGCCGATGGTGGTACGTCCGCCGAATCCGCCACCTCGGCGGTCTTCGACGTTCTGGCTTTCTTGTTCGTTGTCGAGGCGCATCGGGAGCTCCCTGTTTGATCTCGTTACCGCTATGCGCCGAAGTATAGCGCCCGCCATCATAGTGCGACGCTGTGTCCCAGCGGCGTGGGCGAGGCAGGACGTCACTCGTGCGGCGGGCGTGCGACAATACGCCATCTCGATTTCGGAACCAGTCGTCTTGCGCGATTCAGGCGCTGGCGCTGCATTTGCCGCATGTCTCAAACGCATCCCTCCGGCCAGACGCACGATGTCGTCGTCGTCGGTGGCGGTCTGGTCGGAAAGGCCGCCGCCTTGCTCCTTTCTCAGGCGCGCCTGTCCGTCGCGCTGCTCGCGCAACCCGCAGCCCCCGCGCCGACGGGCGGCGACATGTGGGACGCCCGCATCTACTCCCTGTCGTCCAGTTCGCAAGCGCTCTTCGAGCGCATGCGCGTGTGGCAGGCCGTCGATCCGGCACGTGTCAATCCCGTCTATGACATGGAAGTGTTCGGCGACGAGCGCGGCAGTCTGCATTTCTCCGCCTATCAGGCCGCCGTGCCGCAACTCGCCTGGATCGCCGAGTCGTCGAATCTGGAACGCGCGCTGGACGCCGCGCTGCGTTTCTCCCCGCAAGTGCAATGGCTCGACGCCCGCGCCGAAGCGCTCGAAGTCGACGCCGCTGCTGCGTCGGTGCGCCTGTCGGACGGCAAGACGCTGCGGGCCTCGCTTGTCGTCGGTGCCGACGGCGCGCACTCATGGGTGCGCAGCACAGCAGGCCTCGACGGCACGGTGCGTCCCTACAAGCAACTGGGCATCGTATGTAACTTTCGCGCGGAACGTCCGCACCGCGATACCGCCTTCCAGTGGTTCCGTGACGGCGAGATCGTCGCGTTGCTGCCGCTGCCCGATCAGCACGTCTCGCTGGTCTGGTCCGCTGCCGAAGATCACGCGAAGCATCTGCTTGCGCTTGATCCCAAAGAACTCGCGCAGCGCGTCGGAACGTTCTCGAACAGTGAACTTGGTCAACTGACACCTGTCTCAGCGCGCGCTCAGGGTTTCCCGCTCGTACTGGCGCAAGCCAAGCGTTTGATCGCGCAGCGCGTGGCTCTGATCGGCGACGCGGCGCACGTGGTGCATCCGCTCGCAGGACAGGGCATGAACCTTGGTTTGCGCGACGTGGCGTCGCTCGGCGATGCACTCGCCGGGCGCGAATCGTTCCGCGACTGTGGCGACGATGCGGTGCTACGTCGTTACGAGCGCGCTCGCAAGGAAGACATCGGCAGCATGGCGTTCACGACGGATGGCTTGCATAAGCTGTTCTCGACGAGCAGCCCGCTCGCGAAGTTCGCTCGCAACGCAGGCCTCGACGGCGTGAACATGCTGCCTTTCGTCAAGAAATTCCTGATCGGCCGCGCCCTGGGCTGACCCCTTCGGCGCAAGCGCCGGCAACCCCATGCTACATGCGGGGCAAGCCGGTCGCGCCTCTCGACCGTCATATTTCTGGAGATATTCGATGTTGCAACGTTACCGCGCCGCGGCGTCCGCCGGATTGATTCTTGCCGCCGTCTGCGCAGCCACCTTCACGACGTCTGCCGTCGCGCAAAACAAGCCCGACGCAACCCTCGATCGTGTGAAGGCTGCGGTGCAGAAGACGCTCGGTGCCGATGCGCCGGTCAAAACGGTGGCGCGCACGCCGATTCCTGGCCTCTTCGAAGTATCGGTCGGCGGCGAGATCCTTTATGCGGACGAGAAGGCACAGTACGTGATTCTCGGCGGCAATCTGGTCGACACGAAAACGCGTCAGAACCTGACCGAAGCCCGTCAGTCGGAACTCAACAAGGTCGACTTCGCCAAGCTGCCGTTCGATCGCGCGTTCAAGTACGTGAAGGGCAACGGTAGCCGTAAGATCGCCGTCTTCTCCGATCCGAACTGCCCGTACTGCAAGCGCTTCGAAGAAACGCTCAAGGGCTCGAAGATCGACAACGTCACCGTCTACACCTTCCTGTACCCGGTGCTCGGCCCGGATTCGGATGCCAAGTCGAAGGCCATCTGGTGCGCGCCCGATCAGCTCAAGGCGTGGCATGACTGGATGCTCGACAAGAAGGCCCCTCCGACCCCGACGGCCAAGTGCGACGACAAACCCGTCAAGGACAACTTCGCGCTGGGTCATCAGCTCAACATCACCGGCACGCCGACCATCATCCTGTCCGACGGCCGCCGTCTGCCGGGTGCCGTGCCTGCCGAAGAACTTGAAAAGGCGCTGGCCACGGTCAAGTAAGTTGCCGTCCGCTCGTCCCCTCCGAGAACAAGAAGCCGCTATCTCATGAAAGCCACGTCTGCACCGTCCGCCGTTCGGTACGCGATCGTTCCGAAGTCGCCCGCCGCCCATCTGTTCGAAGTGACCGTCACGGTCTCGAATCCTGCCCCCGAAGGCCAGCGTTTCACGTTGCCCGCCTGGATTCCGGGCAGCTACATGGTGCGCGAGTTCGCCCGCAATATCGTGACCATCGGCGCGACGTGCCGCGGTCGCAAGATCGCCCTCGACAAGCTCGACAAGCACACGTGGCAGGCCGCGCCGTGCAAGGGCACGCTGATCGTGACGTATGAGGTGTACGCGTGGGATCTGTCGGTGCGCGCCGCACATCTGGACGACACGCACGGCTTCTTCAACGGCACCAGCGTGTTCTTGCGCGTGCATGGGCAGGAACACGCGCCGTGCGAGATCGACGTGCTGCGTCCGCGCGGTGCAGCGTTCAAAGCGTGGCGAGTCGCTACGGCGCTGGAACCGGCAGAAGGTACGGCGGCGCTCGATTTCGGACGCTATCTGGCCGTCGACTACGACGAACTCATCGATTCACCGGTCGAGATGGGGACGTTCGTGCACGGCACGTTCAAGGCCTGTGGCGTTACGCACGAAGTCGCCATCACCGGGCCGGTGCCGAACCTCGATCTGGATCGTCTGCTGCGCGATATGAAGAAGATCTGCGAAGCGCAGATCCGCCTGTTCGAGCCAGGCGCCAGTTCGCGCTCGCGCGTGCCGATGTCGCGCTACGTCTTCCTGCTGATGACGGTCGGCGATGGCTACGGCGGGCTGGAGCATCGCGCATCCACCGCGCTGCTCGCAAGCCGTAACGACCTGCCGGTGCAGGGGCAGGCGCGCATGAGCGATGCCTATCGCGGCTTCCTCGGACTGGTGAGCCACGAGTACTTCCACACGTGGAACGTCAAGCGCATCAAGCCTGCGGTGTTTGCGCCGTACACGCTGGATCAGGAGAACTACACGCGCCTGCTGTGGCTGTTCGAGGGCTTCACGTCGTATTACGACGATCTGATGCTCGTGCGCAGCGGCGTGATCGCACCGAAGGACTATTACGAACTCGTGGCGAAGACGGTGGCGAACGTGCTGCGCGGCAATGGTCGTCTCAAACAGACCGTCGCCGAGAGCTCGTTCGACGCATGGACGAAGTACTACCGTCAGGACGAAAACGCGCCGAATGCCATCGTCAGCTATTACACGAAGGGTTCGCTCGTGGCGCTTGCGCTGGATCTGACGATCCGGGCGCAGACGCGTGGCCAGAAGTCGCTCGACGATGTGATGCGCGCACTGTGGCAGCGCTACGGCCGCGACTTCTATCGCAGCGCGCCCGAAGGGATTGCGGAAGACGCCGTTCAGCCGTTCTTCGAAGCGGTCTCGGGTCTTGATCTGTCGGAATTCTTCGCGACGGCGATCAACGGCACACGCGACTTGCCGCTGGCGACGCTGCTCGAGCGTGTCGGTCTGACGCTCGAACCGGTGACGCCGGAGAACGGTCGTCCGGCCATGGGTGTGAAGACGGGTAAGCGCGGCGACGAGGTTACGCTGACGCAGGTGCTCGACGGCGGTGCGGCGCAAGCGGCCGGTCTGTCGGCGGGCGACTCGCTGGTCGCCATCGATGGTTTGCGTGTGACGTCAGGCAATCTCGACAAACTGCTGGAGCGGTATCGTCCGGGCGACCGGGTGACGCTGCACGCCTTCCGCCGCGACGAGCTGCGCGAGACGTCGCTCACGCTCGATGCGCCTGAGATCACGCAGTACCGTATTACCGAAACACGCGATCGCGCCGGTGCGCAGCGACGCGAGAAGTGGCTGACGGTCTGAGCGACCGTCGGTCTGCACGTCACGCGCTTCGTCGTCACAGACCCTTCCACGTGATCGTCCCGCGCTCGTCCTGAGCGCGGGATTGCAACGCAGCGCTCAGTGCTGCATCAACTCTGCGCCGGCCCCGGCACCGACGGGTCGCGATTCTCCTCCGGACACGTCCGAGCCACAGCGAGCATGTGCTCGATGAACGCCTGCGTCTTGCGTGGCAGGAAGCGTCGCGACGGCGTGACCAGATGGACGGAACTCTCGGGCAACGACCAGTCGGGCAGCACCTTTACGAGGCGTCCGGACTTGAGGGCGTCTTCGGCCAGAATGTCGGTGAGCGCGGCAATGCCGCTGCCCGCAAGCGCCATCTCCTTGACCATCCCCATGCTGTTGGCCTGAATCGCCCCGTGCATGGTGATGTCGACGCGTTGACGGCCCTTGTGCAGCGTGTCGGAATTGAACAGACGCCGTGCGCCTTGCAGGATGATGAAGCGATGACCGTCCAGCTCGTCCGGGCTGCCCGGCAGTCCCGTCGCGCTGAGATAAAGCGGGCTCGCGTAAAGGCTGCGGGTGAGCTTCAGGAGCGGACGCGCGACCAGGGTGGAGTCGGAAAGCTGACCGGCGCGAATGGCGACGTCGACACGTTCGGCGATCAGATCGACATGACGCGAACTCAGGTCGACGTCGACGGTGATTTCGGGAAAGGCCGCGCAGAAGGTCGCGAGCGGTACGGCGAGCCATTGCGTGGCGAAGTCGGCCGGAGCGGTGATGCGCAAACGCCCCCGTGGCTTGCTCGACATTTGCGACGCGAAGTCCCGCGTCTCTTCCACTTCTTCGAGAATCGGCAGGCATCGCTCGTAATACGCTTCACCGACTTCCGTCAGTTCGAGCCGACGCGTGGTCTTGTGGAGCAGCTTCGTGCCGAGGCGCGCTTCGAGCCGCGACAGACGCCGACTCACGGTTGCCTTGGGCAGATCGAGCCGCTCGCCGGCCCGCGTGATGCTGCCCGAGCGCACGACCTCCGCGAAGATCAGCATGTCATTCAGATCGTCAATCATCGCGCGCGCTCCCTGTGACGCGGTCATTCGATATGAGGTCGCGCCAGGATGCAGCGAAATCGGCGGTGCTGCCCCTGAATGCCGCGGCGCTTCGTCATTGTTCCAAAATGGGAACAAACAATTCGATTTTACCGGCTTGTTTCATTTTTGGGGGTAACTAGAATTCATCCCAAGCCGACGTGCAATTCAAGGCGACCCAAAGCGGGCCGTCTGGCGCGAACGGATTTACGAACTTTCGGGATCACCCCCGGCTCTGGAGCCAGTGACATGACCACCATTCTGCAAATCAATTCCGCCGCCCGCTCGCAAGGCGCTAACTCGACCACGCTCGCTAACGAAGCCGTGGCCCAACTCGTTGCCAAGAACCCGGGTGCCAAGGTCGTTGTGCGCGACCTGCTGGCCGATGGCGTGCCGCACCTCGACGAAGCCGTGATCGGCGCATTCTTCACGCCGGAAGACCAGCGTTCGGACGAACAAAAGGCCATCATCGCGCGCAGCGACGAACTGATCGCCGAAATCCAGTCTGCCGACACCATCGTCTTCGGCGTGCCGCTGTACAACTTCCAGGTGCCGACGCAACTGAAGGCGTATTTCGACTGGATCGCCCGTGCCCGCGTGACGTTCCGTTATCGCGAAGACGGCACCGTGGAAGGCCTGATTCAGGGCAAGAAGGTGATCGTGGCGTTTGCGCGCGGCGGCAACTACAAGGACACGCCGGCCGACAGCCAGACGCCGTACATCAAGACGATTCTCGGCTTCCTCGGCATGACGGACGTGACGTTCATCTACGCCGAAGGCCTCGCCCGTGGTCCGGAATCGGCAGCTGCCGCATTTGCCGGCGCCCGCGAAGCCATCGCCGCGCTGTAATCGTCGAATCGCTGTTGCTTCTCCCGCACGCGCAGGTTCCCCCATGGCCCATCCGACGCCCCTGCATTCGCGTCTGACCAAACGCCCGGCCGCCCATGCCGGCGCCAACGCCATCCCGCGCGTGCTTCCCGTCTCTCGTCCCGGCCGATGTGCGGCTGCGGCGGGGGCGGGTGTTTTCGATCAGGTCGAGCACACGGACCCGTTCCTGTCGGTCGACCTCTTCCGTCGTCACGGCGCGTGCATTCCGCCGCATCCGCATGCCGGGTGCGTCGTGGCGACGTATCTCTTTCCCGAATCGACGACCTCGCTGCGTAGCCGTCACGCCCACGGTGGCGACGACACGCTGCATCCCGGCGATCTGCTCTGGCTGGAAACGAATTGCGGCACGGTGCATGAAGACGTTCCGGAGAACGCGTGCGCTTCCGTGCGCGGCGTTCGCATGGTCGTCAGTCGTGCCGGACAGCATCCGCATGGCGCACCTGTGCAGACGGTCGTGCGCGCCGGATCGATGCCGCGCTGGCGCGAGGGTGACGTCGACCTGACGTTGATCTGTGGACGCTGGGCTGAGCACGCGGTGGAGCGCAACGATGGCGGTTGCACGACGCTGCTGCAACTCGACTGGCGTGCCGATGAGGTTCGGGCCCTCGAGATCCCGTGCGACGGCCGCCATTGGATCGCGTTGATCGCACAGGGTGACGCGGCAGTCGCCGGATACCCGTTGCGTGCAGAAGGCAACGTTCAGGCGTTGATGTTGCCGCCCGGCACCTGGCAACTGGCAGGGCGCAGCGGCGCACGACTGATGCTCGCCGGTGGCGAGCCGCTGGACGCTCCCGTGGTCTATCGCGGCAACTTCGCCGCACGCGACGAAGCCGATCTGGTCGCCCTCACGCGCCGCTATCAGCAAGGATCGATGGGCGTGCTCACGCCCGTTTGCGCCGAGCGGAAGTAATCACTGAGTCACACCCGCTTCGGCAAGCGCTTTGCGGATGCGGTCGACTTTGATGGCGTTGTTGTAAATCCCCTCCATTTCCTTTCCCTTGCTTTTCGTCTTGCCGCCGGAGTGAAGGCCGACGATCTTGCCATCCGACAGGCGAATGACGGGAGAGCCGGAATTCCCGCCCCAGGTCGACGAGTCGTAGGAAAACATCACCGCGTCCGTTTTGAGTTCCGGGCGCGTGGTTCCCGGCGCAAACCGCTCGGCGGGAAACGGCACCGCATGGTTCGGCAATTCGAAAATCGTATCGATCTGTGCTTCCGACAGCGTTGCGCACTCCTGGCCAGGACGGGCGGCTTCGCAATTGAGCGGACGGGACGGATAGCCGATCACCGCAATCTTCTGTCCTTCGTAGAGATCGTATTTGTCGGCCATCGGCGCGGGCGGCGGCAACGCGTTGTCTTCTGTGCGCAGGATGGCGAAATCGGCATTCTCCGCATCGGTCTTACCTGCGGCTTCGATGCCGACGATACGCACTTCACGCGGCGTGGTGCGAGAGAAGCACTGCGAGTATTCCCACGGGAACGAGACCGTCAAAACTTGCTTGTCGTCGTTCATGTGCCATACGCCATTGCTGTCGGGGTATGCGTAATCGAGCAACACGTGCCGATTGGTGATGATGTGCGACTTGCCGACGACAAATGCAGTGGGGCCGAGACGCGGCGTGGTGGACTGGGCGTCGTCGTACTGAAAGATCACGCCGACGCTGCGGGCAACAGCCGCGACCGGACTGGAGATCGCCGTCACCGCATCTTTCCAGGTGGACCAGTCGTGCGTTTGTTCGTTGACCCACGGTGCGCCTGAGCAAAACCCGTACACCGGACGCATGATGGAGAGAATCGTCTCCAGTGTGCGCTGCAGTTGCTCCTCGGAACCGGGCGTGCCACCGATCAGCAAGTTGTTCGATGCCGCGATGTTCTCGCGTGCCTGAATGATGGCCTGCACCTTCGCGGCGACCAGCGGCGTCTGCGTCGCTCGCATCAGGACGTCCTGCTCCTTCCGCAACGACTTATCCTGGCGCTTCAAGGAGGCCTGAACGTCGGACGATTGTGCTTCGCGCACGATCTGTGCGGCGAGCGGCGACGGTGTGTCAGCATCGAGCGATTGCGCCGTAGCGGACGTCATAAAGCCAGCCGTCACGAGGCTGGCACAAAGCACGCGCACGAGTCGGTTCATTGTTTCCATGCCTCCGGCACTGCGCGAACAGCCGCTTCGGCGGCGCTGTATTGCGTCTTCGCCTTATCGAAGTCGTCTTTTAACTCATTGAAGAAGGCGACGAGATCCGAGATCGACACATGCTTGTCGTCGACGAGCGTCACAAGCTGTTCTTCGGCATCGACCAGCTTCTGACGCAGGACGACCGGCGACTGACTGGCGTGCAGCGCGTCGTACTCTGCGAGTTGATCGTGAACTTGCATGCCGAGTTCGCGAATGCGAATGTCGTCCGCGTCGCGCGAGATGTGTGCAGGTGTGACGAATATCTTCCGGAACGTGGCGAGCGGGCGTTGCAGTGCCACGATCTGCCGCGCGTTCCAGGCGTTCTCCAGATCCTGAGCCGCGAAGTCACGGTCCATGACCTTCTTGAAGTCCGGGTGGAATTTGTGAACGTAGTCGGCGAATCGCTGCTTCGCTTCCATATCGTTGTAGGCGGTGAGGCCCGTTTGGATCAACGCGACGATGGCCTTGTAGGCTGCGATGGCAACCGGTACGGCGGCGACGAGCGATTCATGGCTCGCGTCGGTCGTGGGCCGTCCCTTCCATCCGCGCAGTTGTTCCGTCAGCGGAATCGAGCAGGCGAGCACCGCCTCCTTCGGTGGCGTGTCCTCTACGGCGCCAGGTGTCTTGATGGGCTTGCGCAGTTCCTGGAGGCGCTTCCACTGACCACTGATGGAGTCGTCGCCTTCGGCAAGCACGTCCTTGAGGCCACCCGAGTAGGCCGTGGCGTAGCGCATTGCGGCGCGCTCCCGAACGAAGCTGTCCGACCCGGCGCAGACGAACCGGGCGAAGGAGGCGAGATCGTCCTTGCCGTCGATGTCGTAATCGTCACGCGACTTCGCCCGGAACGTGCGCACGTAATTCTCGATGGCCTCCGCACGCCGTACGCGCGCCCGCGATTTGACCTCCGTATCCAGCGCGCTTGCCGATGCTTTGACGGCACCGTCAAACCCGTTAGCGGCGTCTTGCAGCGTGTCCTTCTTGCGGATCTGCGTCGCAGAACATCCCGCGAGCGCGGCGATGGCGACAACGACGACGAACGACCGCGCGGCATTGGCACACGCGTTGACAGCGACTCCCCGATTTGCCATCTCGAACCCCCGTACGAATAGGCAAACTGCGTTATGACGAACGTCTTCTGATTGTTTTCATGCGGTGCGAGGACACTCGGATGGCATCCCGTCTGCAGCGCGGCGTCATCATGTCACGCAGACTGGGGTCACACAATGAAACGAACGATGTGAATCGAGTGTTTGAAATCAGGCTTCGCTGTAACGACGGATCCAGGCCGGACGGGAGAGGCGCAGCGGGGAAGGCGGGCGGAGGGGGAGGGATTTGCAGGAAACCCGGCGGTAGTCGCCGGATTTCCTGCATTAGCCCGATCAACGGAGTGAGCGGGCTGAGAACAACTCGCTTACTGATGGAAGTTCAGCGTCAGCATGGCGGTACGGCCGGGTGCCCACGTCGCATAGATCGGGTAAGCGCTGGCGTAGTACTTCTTGTCGAAGATGTTCTGCACGTTCAGTTGCAGATCCACCGAGCGCGACACGCGGTACGTGGCGACTGCGTCGAAGCGGGCGTAGCCCGGGGTCCACTTGCGAACGGTAGACGACACCGATGCGTAAGTCAGGCTCGAGAGCGTCATACCTGCGCCCAGCGTGAGCTTCGGCATCACTTCGTAGTCGGTCCACAGCGTGAGGTTGTGCTTGGGCACCATGACCATCGGCAGACCGTTCGAGCCCGGCGCAGCGGCCGGACCGGCGTCGGTCGTGATCGCGTTCAGGTACGAGTAGCCGCCGAACACACGCCAGTGGTTCGTCAGATTGCCCGCCCAGCCGAGTTCTGCACCGCGCACGCGCTGGCTGCCGGCGTTGATCGTGCCGCCCAGACCGTCGGAGACGCGAGCGTTCGTCTTGTCCGTCTGGAACAGGGCTGCGGTCAACGACAGGCGTTGGTCGATCACGTCCCACTTCGCGCCGACTTCAATGTTGCGGCTGCGCTCGGGCGACAGGTTCTTGTTGGTGGCGGTGATCTGATCGGTACCGCCGCCCAGACCGCTGTTCGCGCCCGGCGGGTTGGCCGACGTGCCGTACGACGCATACAGGCTCAACGAAGGCAGCACCTTGTAGACCACGCCCAACTGGAAGCTGAACAGGTTCGACGTGTTGTTCAGATCGGGTGCACCCGCTTGCACGGCGCTCACGTCGAAGCGGTCGAAGCGCGCACCGGCGTTAAGGAGCCAGCGGTCCGAGAGCTTCACGCTGTCGAACAGATAGGCCGATGCGGTGTTCGTGCGCGTGTTGGTGGCCGCACCCGGGAAGGCCTTGTCGCCATTGAGCGTGAGGCTACCGGTCCACGGATTGTCCGGGTTCCAGTTGCCGATGGTCGTGCAGTTGTACGGCACATTGCATAGACCCAACGAGTTCGTCGAGCGAATGTTATTACCGGCGCTATCCGAAACGAGATAGCCCTCATAGCGGCTTTGTTCGTTGCTGAATTCCAGGCCGGTTGTGAGCGTGTGTTCGAAGCCGAATAGCGTGGCTTTGCCGGTCAGTTCCGTCTGGTTGGCGATGCTGTTGGTCGCATATTTCCCGCTCTTCGCTTGCAGTGCGATGATGTTCGACGTTGCGTTCAGGAACTGCGGGTTCGTGGCGACGTAATCGAGCGTCGAGCGGCCGACCATCGTCGTGTTCTTGATCTTCCACGTGTCGTTGATGCGGTGTTCGACCTTGACTTCGCCGGTGTCCGTCTGACCGCGACGGTAATCTCGGTTGTTCAGGCCGTAGAACTGGTTGCGCTGGAAGCCGCCGTCGGGCGTGCCGCCCGCCGCGCGGAACGGTGCGCTGAAGTCCGGCATGTCATACGAATTCAAGTGGTAGTAGCTGATCGTGACGGTCGTCGGGCTGTTCAGGCCGAACGCCACCGACGGTGCGATACCCCAGCGCTTGCTGTAGACATTGTTGCGACCGGCCTGATCGGCGTCGTGCCCCATCATGTTCAGGCGCACGGCGGTCTGGTCATTCACCTGGCGGTTCACGTCCAGCGTCAGACGCTTGTAGCTGTTGGTCCCGAGACCGAAGCTCGCGTTGGTGAAGTCTTCCAGTCGCGGCGTCTTCGTGGTGATGTCGATGCTGCCACCCACGGCGCCACGTCCGGCGTAGACCGAGTCCGGGCCCTTGATGACACTGATGTTCTCGATGTCGAACGTCTCGCGATTCTGCACGCCGGAGTCGCGCATGCCGTCCACGAAAATCGAGTTACGCGATTCGAAGCCGCGAATGACCGGACGGTCGGCGGACGGGTTCGCCGCAGCGTCGCCACCGAGGAACGTGATGCCGGGCACGGTCTTGAGCGCGTCGGCGAAGGTCGTGGCGTTCGTCTGCTTGATCAGCTCTTCGGGAATGACGGTGATCGAGCGCGGGGTGTCGCGTAGCGGGGCGACGAACTTGTACGAGGGCAGCGTCTTCGTCTGCATGGCCGACGGCACGGCGCTGTCGTTGACCTGCGTCGTGGGCAGCGCGACGGCCGGGGCGTTGGTCGAACCCGTCGGCGTCGTGGCCTGCGGCGCGGCATCGGCGACGTTTGCGGGCGTTTGAGCGTGAGCGGATTGGGTGGAGAAGCTGCCAGCGACGACTAGGGCGCAGGCGACGGCGAGCAGACGCTCGCGCGTCTGAAAGGCGGTAGACATACGTGTGTTCCAGCTGCGGCGCCACCTTCGGACACTTCGCAGGCCAGGTAACGCACGGTTTAGTAGTTTTTGTTAATGAGATTGATATGGATTCTCATTACGGAAATGGAGTGTAATGACTTCGCTTTTGTATGTAAATGCTGAAAAGCGTATGCGGGATCGTATATTTCGATGGGTGGAACCGTCGAGGCTTCGGTTCACTGCGGCTTTTCGTCAGTCATAACGATCATTTTCCCGAGAGTCCGCAGAAATGATGGTTATGACCGACATTTTGGCGAGCGATTGACTACGCCGGTACCCGCCAATCGATGGGCGTCTTGCCGTGCTTTTCAAGGAAGGTGTTGGCGGCGCTGAAGTGACCGCAGCCGAGGAAGCCGCGATGGGCCGATAGCGGGGAAGGGTGCGGCGCTTCGAGCAGCAGATGGCCGTGACCGCTGAGCAGGGGGGTTTTTGCCTGCGCGTGGCTGCCCCAAAGCAGGAACACCAGCGGGCCTTGCTGTTCGGCGAGGCCGCAGAGCAAGGTGTCCGTGCAGGCTTGCCATCCGCCCTTCTTGAACGGCTTCGCGTGGCTCGCAGCATTGGCGGCTTCGACGGTGAGCGTCGTGTTCAGGAGTAGCACGCCCTGTTTCGCCCAGGCGTCGAGGTTGCCATGCGACGGCGGTGCGATGCCCAGATCCCGTTCGATCTCTTTGTAGATGTTGCGCAACGACGGCGGCACGCGCACGCCGCGCTGCACCGAAAACGCCATGCCATGCGCCTGCGCAATGCCGTTGTCGTCGCCGTGATACGGGTCCTGTCCGAGGATGACGACTTTCACGTCCTTCGGCGACGTCATGCGCAGCGCATGGAAAATGTCCGCCGGGTAGACGGTCTTGCCTGCCGCGACTTCAGCGTCGACGTACTGGCACAGCGGGACGTAAGCGTCGCTCTGTACGAACGGCGCGATGAGCGTTTTCCACGCGTCGGGCAGCGCAGCGAACTGATCTTCGATGCGGCCCTTCAACGGACCCGCCACGGTGACGGGACTGTCGGCGCTGTCATCCTGACGTGCAGGCGCAGTGCGCGCGATGCGCCCCGTGTCGTTCGGCTCGTCGAAGAGGGAGGCTTGTCGCGCCTCGTCAGTGTGCGCGGCGGTTGCGGTGCGTGAGCGTGATGCCATGCGTGATGTCTGCTGAAATAACGAATTCGTCTGAGGGCGAGGTCGAAGCGGAGGGGGAAGCGCTCAACCGCCCAGCACCTTTTGACGCAGACGATAGCCGCGCTGCGCTTTGCTGACGTTGTCGCTGTGCAATTCAGGCAAGACTGCGCGCAGGTCTTGCGCGAGCGCCTGGAGAATGCGTTCGCCCTGACCTTCGTGGTCGTCGTCTGGCGCATCCAGCAATTCCAGTTCCACTTCCACGAGCGGTTCCGTGTGACGCTGGCCGTCGGCCTGTACGGCGACTTCGCCACGATCGAACGCGATTTCAACGGCCGTGCCGTCACCCGCGACGTAGCGCCACAAGCGTCGCACGAAGTTCGTCTCGAACTGCGCCACGACCTTGGTGCCCTCGTCTCGCAACAGCGCGGCCGTTGCAGGCACGTCGCAGGCGGCGATCAGAGGATCGAGTTCAAGCGCCTCGCCGTGCACGGCCTGCTCCCACTCGTGACGCACATGCAGTCCGTCGCGCGCTTGTCCCACCGACTTCAGCGTTTGCAGCCACTGCCCGGCGTGACCGTCGCGGGCGACGTAGCGCAGACGCAGCGCGGCTTTGGCGCTCGCGAGCGCGAGATCCGGCGTATCGAAGTAACGATTGACGAGATGACGCTCGCCGCGCGCTTCAGTGCCGGGCAGACGGTCGAGATGAGCAATCAGCGCGTCGGCGCGTGCTGCGGCGAGGTCGCCCGGGAGGGCCAGTTTGAGTTCGCGTTCGATGGCCATGAGTGTCAGCGGGGCATGTCGAACAGGGTGGCGAGTGCGTCGCCCGGTTCGGGCGCGCGCATAAAGGCTTCGCCGACGAGAAAGGCATTGACGTTGGCTGCGCGCATGCGCGTTACGTCGTCACGCGAAAGGACACCCGACTCCGTCACGACCAGACGATCCTGCGGGATATATTTCAGCAGGCCGAGCGTCGTGTCGAGCGTGACTTCGAAGTTGTGCAGGTTGCGGTTGTTGATGCCCAGCAGCGGGGTGCGCAGTTCCAGTCCGGCGTCCACTTCCTGAGCGTCGTGCACTTCAACGAGCACGGCCATGCCCAACTCGTGCGCCTGCGCTTCTAGATCGCGCATCTGCGAGAGTTCGAGCGCAGCAGCGATGAGCAGAATGCAGTCGGCGCCCATCTCGCGTGCTTCGTACACCTGATACGCGTCGATCATAAAGTCCTTGCGCAGGACCGGCAGATCGCACGCCGCGCGCGCTGCCTTGAGGTACTCGGGCGCGCCCTGGAAAAACTGTACGTCGGTGAGTACCGACAGGCATGCCGCGCCGCCTTGCTGATATGACTCGGCGATCTGCGGTGGCACGAAGTTCTCGCGAATCACGCCCTTGGAGGGGCTGGCCTTCTTGATTTCTGCGATGACACCGGACAGGCCAGCATCGATCTTCGTGCGCAGTGCGCCCACGAAGTCTCGGGTGCGCAGCGCGCTGTCGCCAACGGTCGCTTCCGCGTCGCGGCGCAGGCTCGCGAGGTCACGCACGCGCTTTGCAGCGGCGACTTCTTCGGCCTTCACGGCCAGGATCTTGTCGAGAACGGTAGACATATCGGTAGATAACTCCGGGACGGCTGAAGGTTACGCCTTGAAGCGTTGCGTGTAAGTGACGAATTCGTGGAGCTTTTCGCGGGCCGCGCCGCTGGCGATGGACTCGCGCGCCATCTTGATGCCGTCGGCAATCGTCGGTGCGCGATTGGCTGCATAGAGTGCAGTTCCGGCGTTGAGCGTCACGATCTCACGGGCGGTGCCCTCGGTGTTGTTGAGCGCGTCGATCAGCATCGTCTTCGATTCCTCGGCGCTGCCGACCTTCAGGCTGCGGTTGCTCACCATCTGCAAACCGAAGTCTTCCGGGTGAATTTCATACTCGGTGACCTTGCCGTCCTTTAACTCGCCGACGAGCGTGGCAGCGCCGAGCGAGACCTCGTCCATACCGTCCTTGCCATAGACGACGAGCACGTGTTCCGCGCCCAGACGCTCCATCACGCGCACCTGAATGCCGACCAGATCCGGGTGAAACACGCCCATCAGCTGATTCGGTGCGCCAGCCGGATTCGTGAGCGGGCCGAGAATGTTGAAGATCGTACGCACGCCCATCTCCTTGCGGATGGCGGCCACGTTTTTCATCGCGGGATGATGGTTCGGTGCAAACATGAAGCCGATGCCGACTTCGCGCAGGCACTCGGCCACCTGTTCGGGCGAGAGCATGATGTTCACGCCGAGCGCTTCGAGCACGTCGGCGCTGCCCGACTTGGAGCTCACGCCACGGTTGCCGTGCTTGGCGACTTTCGCGCCTGCACCGGCGGCCACGAACATCGAGGCCGTCGAGATGTTGAACGTATGCGACACGTCGCCACCGGTGCCGACGATGTCGACGAAGTGCTCGTCGGCGGGGGCGTCCACGTGATTGGCGAACTCGCGCATGACCTGCGCGGCAGCGGCGATCTCGCCGATGGTTTCCTTCTTCACGCGCAGGCCGGTGATGATCGCGGCCGACATGACCGGCGAGATCTCGCCCTTCATGATGAGGCGCATCAGATGCAGCATCTCGTCGTGGAAGATTTCGCGGTGTTCGATCGTGCGCTGAAGCGCTTCTTGCGGGGTAATCATTGGTTGTCCTCTCCTCTGTCGGTGCTTGTCGGGTGAGTAGCGCGCATTCGCATTCGTTAAGTCAGGCGCGCTTTGGGCATGTCTCAGGCGGCAATGGCCGCACGCGGCGCAGCTTGCACAAAGTTGCGCAGCACGGCGTGGCCATGCTCCGACAGAATCGATTCGGGGTGAAATTGCACGCCTTCGACGTCGAGCGTCTTGTGGCGCACGCCCATGATCTCGCCGTCGTCCGTCCAGGCGGTGACTTCGAGACATTCCGGCAGCGAGGCGCGCTCGATGGCGAGCGAGTGGTAACGGGTGACGGTAAAGCGCTTGGGCAGATTCGCGAACACGCCTTGTTGCGTGGTTTCGATCTCGCTCACTTTACCGTGCATGATCTGTTGCGCGCGAATGACCTTGCCGCCGAACGCTTCACCAATGGCCTGATGGCCGAGGCAGACGCCGAGGATCGGAATTTCACCGGCAAAGCGCTTAAGTACGTCGAGCGTGATGCCGGCGTTGGCCGGGCAGCTCGGGCCGGGCGAGAGGCAAATGCGCTCGGGGGCAAGCTCGGCAATGGCGTCGAGCGAGATTTCGTCGTTGCGAAAGACTCGGACGTCTTCGCCCAGTTCACCGAAGTACTGGACGATGTTGTAGGTAAACGAGTCGTAGTTGTCGATCATCAGCAGCATGATGGTCCCTGTTCGTCTGGTGACAAAGGATTGTCGAACGCATGGAATTAGCGAGTGTCCCCTGAGCGTGCCCCCACATTGACTTCGCGATCCGCGGGGGAGGGCGCTATGGGGATGAGATAGACGTGGCGGGTTACCGCCACCAGCGCAGGGCGGCGGTCAGGGGCGACCAGAGGAGGGAGGAAGACTGATGCGACTTCATGGTGATGCCGATTGTAGCAGCAACTCCCGCGTGCCGTGAACGGGTGTCGCAAAAAGCGGCCATTCGACGAAATTTGGGCGTTTTATGGCCGATTCTCGCAAGAATGTGCGCCTGAAGCCCATCAGTCTTAGCCGATTCTGCGACGACGGGTCGCTGCGCAGACATGGGCGACCCGCGGTCGTCAGCCGCCCCGTCAGAGCGCGCGAGACGCTGGTGAACCGGCTTGAATTACTTTCCGGTCTTGCGAGTCGCAGGGGTTTGCTGAAGGTGACGATGCAGCGTGTCGTGCAAACGCGCGGCCGTGAGTTCGCCGAGATGGGCCTCGACGAGGCGGCCATTCGTATCGAAATACAGCGTGGTAGGCAGGGCGCGCGCCCCGGCCGCTTGCATGGCTGCTGACTGGGGGTCGAGCAGCAGGTGGTCGAACGTCAATCCTTGCGATTGCACGAACTCGGCGACCGTCTGCGCCGACTCGCCCTGATTGATCATCAGGAAGCGCATGCCGGGATAGTCCGCCTGCGCCTGCGCGAGCACCGGCATCTCGCGTCGGCACGGCGGGCACCAACTGGCCCAGAGATTCATCACGATCGGTTGACCGCGATGACTGTCTAGTGCGACCGCGCGTCCGTCGAGGCTGGAGAGCGTGAGCGACGGTAGTGGCGGGGCGTCGCGCAGCGCGACGCTCATGCCGGTGAGCATCACGCCCCAGATGGCGAGACCCACGGCCATGCCTGCGAGCATCGGCCGTCGCTGCGTTCGATGACGGCGGGTGCGCCACAGACCCCATGCGAGCGCGGCGAGGGCACCGGCCCAGACGTTGAAGCCACCGTCGCCAATGGCAACGAACGACCACGGCCGCGCAGCGTATTCGGGCCACCAGCGGATGACGTAGACCGCACGCGCGGCGAGCAGACCGACGAAGAGGGCGTCGAGCAGCACGCTGGCTGCCACGCGTCGGGATGGCGCATCCGTCTTTCGCAGGAGATAGCGCGCCACCAGCCACGCAATGATGGCCGCTGTCGCGAGGGCTGCCGTCTTCGCGGAGAACGGGCCGAGTCCAATCATGAAGCCTCCGTGTTTTGTGCCGCATCGAGCCGTTGCAGGAACGTCTGTGCGGTCATTTCCCCGACCATGCGATGCGCGCGCACTTCCTTGCCCGTCGCGTCGATGAGGATGAGTGTGGGCGGTCCCATCACGCCCCATCGCTTCATCAGTGCCTGATCGATGTCGTCGTTCTTCGTGACGTCGGGACGCAGCACCTGCATGCTCGCCAGACGCGCGGCCACTGCCGGATCCCCGAACACGTTGCGCTCGATGACGTGGCAACTCACGCACCAGTCGGCGTAGAAATCGATGAGTGTCCATTGCCCTCTGGCGGAGGCTTGCGCGATGCGTGCGTCCACGTCCTGTGGGGACTTGACGCTGACGTATTCCACCGACTTGCCCGCGCGCTGGCCTGCGCCGTCGTTTCCGGCGAGCGTCACGCTACCCGGCCGTTCCAGCGGGCGCAACAACGACTCACTGCCCGAGGCTGCGCCAACCAGCAGCAGTATCGACCAAAGGGTGGCGAGCGTCGAGGTGAACACCAGCGTCCAGCATGCCGGGGTGCCGCGAAGCGCCCACGCCCAGCCCGCGATGCCGACGGCCAGACCGACGCCGAGCGCGCCCCACAGCGCGAGGGTCACGTGTCCGGGCAGGAAGCGGCTCAGCATTTCGATGGCCATCCCCGCCATCACATAACCGAAGGCGATACGCACACGCACCATCCACGGTCCCGGGCGGGGCAGGATACGCGCGCCGAACAGCGAAATTGCCAGCAACGGCATACCCATGCCGAGGCCCATCGAGAACAGCGCGCCGCCACCGATCCACGCATTGCCCGTCTGACTGATGTAGAGCAGCGCACCCGCCAGCGGTGCCGTCATACATGGCCCGACGAGCAGGGCGGAGAGGAAGCCGAGCGCGGCCGCCCCCGCGAGACTGCCGCCCGTGCGGTTGCGCCCTGCGGCGTCCAGGCGATCCATGATGAAGGCGGGCAGGCGCAGTTCGAACAGTCCGAACAGCGACGCGGCGAGTACCAGAAAGAGCGCGGCGAACGCGCTCAGAAGCCACGGCGCTTGCAGCGTTGCCTGAAGGTTGGCCCCAGCCAATGCGGCAGCGACCCCGACGCTCGCATAGGTGAGCGCCATGGCGACGACATACGCCGACGAGAGCGCCAAAGCGCGCCACGGCGAAGGACGGTTGCCAACGATCATCGTCGACACGATGGGCACCATCGGCAGCACACATGGCGTGAACGCCAGCAGCAGGCCGAAGCCGAAAAACAGCAACGTCGCGGCGATGGGATCGAGTGCTGCGAGCTGGGCGGCGGCGGCCTGATCGGCGGCCAGCGACTCGGTGTCGCCAACCGTTTCAGGCGCCGCTGCCGTGGCCACTGCATTTACGGCAGCGGCGTCTGAGGTCTCGCTTGAACCCGCCGCCCCCGAGGTCTCGACCGGAGCGGTGAGGGCCGCCAGCATCGAAGACGCGTCGCTCGCCTGGACGGGCGGAGCATCGCCGGACAGCGAAATCCTCACCTTTTGCGGGGGGTAGCAGATGCCCGCCTTCGCACAGCCTTGCCAATGAAACGTGATGAAGTTCGACGTCGATGCAGGCAACTTCAGTTGCAGATCGTCGTCATAGTAGATCTCGCTTTCTCCGAAGAACTCGTCGACGTGCCTGGTGCCTTCGGGTAGCGAGAAGGGAACCGGTTTGCCGCTGGCGTCCTCCACGCGAATCGAATGACGATACACGTAGTGGTCCTTAGCAATCTTGCCGCCGATGACAATGCCATCGTCCACGCGACGGGGCGCATCGAGACGCAGCACTTGGGAGACGTCGAGCACCTGATCGCCGGATTGCCACGGCAGCGCGGCAGCGGCGGGCGTCACGAGGGTGACGCGAAGCGCGCCGAGCGCGCTGAGCAAAATCACAAAGATGAAAACTATTCGACGAAGCAATCTGTCCTCCTCGGGTCGATCGAAGCAAGACAGAGCGTGGCGCAGGACGATTAACCGAGAGTTAACGCGGCATCCCGCCGTCCACCATGCATCAACGCGATGCGCGATATACGTAACATGTCGCGAGGCGTGAAAGCGGCGTCGGAGACGCCAAGGAGAGGCCTGAATCAATGCGAGTACTGCTGGTAGAGGACGATCCGCTGATTACAAGCGGCATCGTTGCGGGGCTTTCGACTTTGGGAATTCACGTCGAGGCGAGCGCGTGCGGCGAGGCGGCGATGGCGGCGCATGCCGAGAACAGCTTCGACGCACTGGTGCTCGATCTCGGGCTACCTGATGGCGACGGTCTCGACCTGATTGCCAGCGTTCGCGCCGTCGAGCCGGACATACCCGTGTTGATCCTCACTGCGCGCGACGGCATCGAACACCGGATCTCGGGGTTGAATGCCGGGGCCGACGACTACATGAGCAAACCCTTCGACCTGCGCGAACTGGCAGCGCGCCTGCATGCGCTGGTGCGACGCACGCATGGACGCGCCGCGCAGGTCATCGAGGCCGGTCCGTTGCGGCTCGATCCTGCGAGCGGGTTGGCGTGGCTAGAAGGTGAACCGGTCGAACTGTCGCGTCGCGAGGTGGATTTGCTCGCGTACCTGGCGAGCAGCCGGGGGCGCTGGTTGTCGCCGGACATGCTGCACGTGCGGCTTTACGGTATGACGGAGCGCGTCAACAGCAATGTGCTGAACGTTCACATACATAACGTGCGTCGCAAGTTGGGATGCGACGCGATTCAGACTGCGCGCGGCCTGGGATATCGGTTGGGATGGAGCTTGTCATGAGCCTTCGATTTAGGGCTGTGCTGATCGCTGGCGTGGCGCTGATCGTCCTGTGGATGGTGGCGGCGGGATGGATGATGCGCGGTGTACGCGCGAGTCTTGACGAGGCGCTCGACGAGCGTCTGGCGATGTCGGCCAACATGGTGGCGGGCCTGATGGCGCGCGCGGCATTCTCGCCGCATCCCGAGCCGAGAGATTGGGGCGAGGTCATTCGCGCGGGCGGTAGTGACGGCATCGCCTGCGAAATCCGGTCGTTGCAGGGCGCGGTGCTGGCGCACACGGATGGCAGTCCCAAGACGTCGGCGATGACGTTGCCGACGGGTTTCAGCACAAGAGAGATCGACGGCCGCCACTGGCGCATCTATGTGTTGCAGGACGCGGGCGGATATCAGGTGATGACGGCGGACCTCGTCAAGCGTCGCGCGGTCTTGACGAATGGCATGTTGCAGGCGGCTGGCATTCCATTCCTGATTGCGGTCATTGGCGGTCTGATGGCGTTGTGGATCGGTATCGGAAGGGGACTGATGCCACTGAAGACGTTACGGGCAACGTTGCGTGGAAAGCGGACTGACGACACGACGCCGGTGGATATTGGAAAGGTGCCGAAGGAGTTGAAGCCGGTGGTAGTGGCGTTGAATGGTTGGCTGGACAGATTGGCGCAGACGTTGGCGGGCCAGAGGGCGTTCACGGATGGCGCGGCGCATGAGTTGCGAACGCCGTTGACGGCAATCGATACGCATTTGCAGGTGGCGGCGTTGACGCAGGGGAGTGTGTCGAAGCGGGCGTTGCAACAGGCGAGTGCGGGCGTGAAGCGACTGGGCCACACATTGGATCAGTTGATGACCTTGGCGCGGACGGAAGCGCCGATCCACGAGCACGACAAATGCGAGTCGATGAAGGAGGTAATCGAGGAGGTTTTGACTGAAATGGGAGAGACGGATCGGGGCCCCTTTTCAATGGGAGTTGGGTCTATGTCTGAGCAGGGGAAAGGGGCCCCGGTCCGTCGTCGAAGTGGCAGGGTCCTGGTTAGCATTTCGGAGACGGACAAAGGATCGGTGTTACCGCGTTCGATGCTGGCGACGGCATTAAGAAACTTGTTAGACAACGCGATGCGTTACTCTCCGGCGGGCAGCGAGATTACGTTGTCGGTGATATCGGACGAACCGAACCGAAGATATTGCATAGAGGTAAGCGACCGAGGGCCGGGACTTGCTGCTGCACGTACGGAGCAACTGGGTCAGCGATTCTGGCGGGGCGACCAGGGGCGTCGGCGCGGTGAGGGGGCAGGTTTGGGCATCTCCATCGTGCAGGCGATCGCGAGGCGTTTCGACGCAACGCTTGAGTTCGCGCCGCGCGAGGGTGGGGGATTGGTGGCGCGATTGTGCGTGCCTATGGGGGACGGTATGGATGGCGGCGACGCGTCGCGCGTCGCCGCCGTGTCGACGGTTAGTTCGTCTTCTTCGCTCGCGACGTCCGTGTAGATTTGGCGACGGCCGTCGTGGCGGCTTTCTTCGCGGCAGTCGTCCCCTTGCGAGGTGTGGTGGCCGGTGAGGTAGCTTTGCGACTCGTTGTGGCGCGAGGCTTAGCCGCTACGCTCGCCTTACCGGCCCCATCCACGTCGGCCTCGCGCTTTTGCGCGGCCCGTTCGAAGACGGCGAGCACGCGTTCCAGATCGTTTTGCTCGTCATCCTCCAGCGGCACCGCGAAACTCAGCTCCTTCACGGCCTTCGCCACCAGCCGGATCGATGCAGGCGACGCATGTGCCAACATGCCGGGAATGGCCTCCATCGCAGCATTCGGGGCCATGCGCAGCAAACCCGCCTGACGTCGAATGATCTCGCGGAAGCGCTCAATCGAAATCTCGGCGTCGCCGCGCGGCAACGAGCGCGCGAGATTGAACTGCCGCTCGTCCGCTTCGCCATGCAGACGGTGTACCCAGAGCAACGCCCGAATCCCCGCTTCCAGCACACCGCCCTGACGCACTTCGTGACGGCGCAGTTCCAGCGCTTCCTTCACGAATGCCACATGCTCGGGCGACGTACCCGGATGCACCCGCACGGCCGTACCGTCGCTGCCATGCAAGCCGGCGAGCGCCTGCACCCACGGCTGACCGTAGATCGTCTCGAACGCCTTCTCGTAGCCGTCGTCGCGCATGTCGCGGTAGAAGTTCAGCGATTCTTCAATGGCCGTCGACACGGCCGTCTCCAAAGCGAGGAACGGATTGTCGGAAGACACGGCATGACGCGTCTGCCGCACGCGTTCAGCCTTCTCGGCGAAGGGGGCCGCAAACGGATTGCGATCCGACCACAGCTCGTAGCTCACCCGCAGGGGATGCAGCAGCCGCATCCAGTACGCCGACGTCGGCGTCACCATCGCGCGCACCCACGGCTGCACGAGACTTCGATACAACCCCAGATGAATGTCGGACAGGTGCGCCACCGCCGCGAAACGGCGGTCGCTTTGCGTATCCGGTTGCACGATGGCGCGCACGTCCTCCACGCTGCGGCGTTGAATCGACATCACGTAATCGCCTTCGGCCAGCTCGCCGTGCAGCGTGTCGTCGGTCTTGTCGGCGATCTGCGCCTGATAAATGCCCGCGGGCAACACGTCGATCAGATCGATGTTGTTGACGAACTTGCGATGCTCCTTACGCCCGGTGCTGCCCGACACGAAGATGCCGAGATGGCCAATGCTGTCGTGCGTCGCGTAGACGATGGTCTGATCGTGACTGAGCACTTCCGCATCGTCTCGATACATGTCCGTCACGAAGCCGAGCGCTTGCGGCGGCGGTGTGATGTTGTCGCCGTAAGAACAGAACACCACGATGGGCGAGCGGATGTTGCGCAGGTCGAGCCGGATGCCGTCGCTCGTGATCAGCTCCGCGCTCGTGAGTCGGTTGCCGACGAACAGATTGTCGACGATGTATTGCATCTCCTGCGCGTTCAGGAAGACGTGCCCACCCCAGTACTTCTCGAAGCCGAGATAGCGCTGTGCCTCCGTATCGACGTTCGCATACAGGTGATACTTCTTGCGCCAGAGCGTGTTCGCCGGATCGAGATTCTCGAAGTTCTGCACCAGCCACGCGCCGTCGAACCGGCCGTCGCCGAGATCGCTCGTGAGCGCCGTGAGCCAGCTGCCGCCGAGCAGACCGCCGGAGTAGCGCATCGGATTGCGTCCGCGCCAGCCCGCCCAATAGGACACCGGCGCGCCCGCCACGATGATCGGGCCGAACAGCTCGGGGCGCATCGCGGCTGTCATCAGAATCTGCCATCCGGCCTGACAGTTGCCGATGACCGCGGGCTTGCCCGCGCTTTCGGGATGCATCGAAATGACCTTCTCGAGAAACGCCGCTTCGGCGCGCATCACGTCCTCGACCGTTTGTCCGGGGACCGGGTCGGGCAGGAAGCCGACGAAATAGCACGGATGGCCCGCGCGCAATGCCGCACCGATCTCGCTGTCGGGCTTGAAGCCGCCGATGCCCGGGCCGTGCCCCGCACGCGGATCGACGACGACGAACGGGCGCGCGTTGGGCAGCGTGGGCGTATCCTTCGGCGGCACGATGCGCATCAGGCAATAGTTGCAGGGACGCGGCAACTCGTGGGCGTCGAGAATCACCTCGGCGTCGAAGTCGAGCACGTTGGGGGCCGATTCGGCCAGATGCTCCTGATACTGATTGCCGCGCTGACGCATGACGTCGGCAAACAACACGCTGCGCTGCCACGCGTCGACCGCGTACTCGGCGGCGGCTGACATCCACGGCAGATTCGCGAGCCACGGATTAGCGGCCAGCCACGGCGCGTCGCCGGTAGCGGCGGACGATGTAGCGCGAGCACTTCGAGGGGACTGAGACGAGCGGCGTTCCAGTGCGGCAGACGACTTGGCGGGCATGGCAATGACCTCACAAATCCGGCATGACAGGGGTGACGAACGCCGCATCGGAGACTGACCAGCGCATGGCTGACCAGAGGGGAGACCGGCGTCAGACCTTCGTCATGCCATCGAACTGAGCGTGCGACGAAAACGTCGCAGCGAGAAGGCGAAGAACACCGCGCCGATGACCGCGAGCGCTGCGAACTGCACCCACACGACGCCGATCCCGGCGCCACGGAACAGAATCGCCTGACCCAGTTCGACGAAGTGCGTCGTGGGCGCGGCGAGCATCACGTCCTGCACCAGCTTCGGCATGCTTTCGCGCGGCGTGTTCCCGCCCGAGAGCATTTGCAGCGGGAGCAGCACCAGAATCAACAACATGCCGAACTGCGGCATCGAGCGGGCAAGCGTCGCGAGAAAGATGCCCATCGACGTCGTAGCGAACAGGTGCAGCGTGGCCCCCAACAGGAACAACGCCACCGACCCGCCAATCGGCACGTGCAGCGCGCCGCTCACGATCAGCCACAGCGACATGGCCGCCGCCATCAGCACGACCAGCCCCATCGACCACACTTTCGCCAGCATGATCTCGGTCGGTGTCACCGGCATGACGAGCAAATGCTCGATGGTGCCGTGCTCGCGCTCCCGGATCAGTGCCGCGCCCGTCAGAATGATCGACAGCATCGTGATGTTGTTGATGATCTGCATCAGCGCGCCGAACCACGCCCGCTCCAGCGTCGGATTGAAGCGCACGCGCAACGCCAGGTCGACGGGCAACTCCGGCGTGGATCGGTATCGCTGGAGGAATTCGCGCACTTCCGCCGACACGATCTGCTGCACGTAGCCGCTGCCCGAGAACGCCTGACTCATGCGCGTGGCGTCGACGTTGAGCTGCACTTCGGCCGCGCGCCCCGCCAGCACGTCGCGCTGGAAGTTCGGCGGGATGTTCAGCGCAAATGTGTATGCGCCCTCGTCCATGCCCCGATCGACAGCGTTCGCCGTAATCATTTGCGGCGTGGTGAATTGCGGCGGGTAGAACGCCGAGACGATGCGCTGCGAGAGCGGCGAGGCGTCTTCGTCCACGATGGCGATGGGAGCCATGTGCAACGTCTCGGGTTGCGCCGTGGCCGACGAATAGACGGACGCCGTGAACGTGTAGATGATGAGCACAAGCATCATCGGGTCGCGCACGAGGCTCCAAAGCTCCTTCACGCCGAGCCGGTAGATGTTCGCAACGTGTCGCAACCACGGATGCCTGCGACGCGGCGGCGTGGCGCTGGCGTCGTGCGCGGTGGAGGAGGCTTGCGGTGCGTTCGGGCTAGCCATCACTTGTCCTGTTTCTTGAGCAGCAGGACCGTCGCGCCCAGAATCACGGGCACGGCGATGAGCATCGGCCAGAAGGCGTTGCCGAGATCGCCGAAGCCGAGCGCCTTGTTGAAGACGCCGCGACTGATGATCAGCATGTAAGTCGCCGGATAGATCTCGCCGATGAACCGGCCCGAGCCCTCCATCGACGGCACAGGTGTGAGCATGCCGGAGAACTGAATCGCCGGAATCATCGTGCCGATCATCGTGAAGAACAGGGCCGCGATCTGACTGCGGGTAAAGGTGGACGCGAGCAGGCCGATACCCGTGGCGACCACGTTGAAAATGAAGACCGCGGTAATCAGCGTCAGGAAGCTGCCTTTGATGGGCACGCCGAAGAGGGTCACAGCGATGAGCGCCATGAGCAGGAAGTTCAGCATGGCGAGCGCCACATACGGAATCTGCTTGCCGATCAGGAATTCCGTGCGTGTGACGGGCGTCACGTAAAGATTCAGGATCGAGCCGAGTTCCTTCTCGCGTACGACGGAGAGCGCCGTGAGCATTGCCGGGAGCATCAGCAACAGCAACGGAATCACGGCCGGGACCATCGCAGGAAGACTCTTGACGTCGGGGTTGTAGCGATAGCGTGTCTCGATGTCGAGCGACGCCGTCGGTTTGACGCCGAGCCGTCGCAAGGACTGATCGGCCAGCCAGTTCTGATGCATGCCTTGAACATAGCCTTGCACGGTTTCGGCGCGCATCGGCATCGCGCCGTCGATCCACGCGCCGATCTGCACGGCTTTGCCACGTGACACGTCGCGCGCGAAACCCGGTGGAATCTCGATGGCCAGTGCGAGTTCGCCGTCGCGCAGGCGCCGGTCCATGTCGTCGTAATCGGTGATGGGGGGCTGTTCGATGAAGTAACGTGACCCCGCGATGTTGAGCGCGTAGTTCTGACTCATTGTGGTCTGGTCGCGGTCGAGCACTGCGTAGCGCAGATCCTCGACGTCCATGCTGATGCCGTACCCCATCACCAGCATGAGCACGAGCGAGCCGACCAGCGCCAGCGTGGCGCGCACCGGATCGCGCTGCAACTCCAGCGTCTCGCGCCAGAGGTAGCTGATCATCCGGCCGACCGAGAAGCCCTTGAGCTTCGCGTGTGACGGTGTCGCAGCGGTGGCGGCCACTTCCGACTTTGGTGTCTCGGGGGCTTCCGGGGTGCCCCCACCGGCCTCCACCAGATATTCGATGAACGCCTGTTCGAGCGTGTGCGCGCCTTTGTCCTTCGTGATCTTCGCTGGCGGATCGGAGACAAGTACCTTGCCCGCGTGCATCAGCGAGATGCGGTCGCAGCGGTCGGCCTCGTTCATGAAGTGCGTGGAGATGAAGATCGTCACGCGGTCACGCCGGGACAACTCCACCAGCAGCCGCCAGAAGTTGTCGCGCGCAACCGGATCGACGCCGGACGTCGGTTCGTCGAGGATCAGCAGTTCGGGCTTATGCACCATGGCCACGGCTAGCGACAGACGCTGGCGCATGCCGAGCGGGATGCTGTCGGGGAGGGAGTCGAGCACCTCGGCCAGTCCGAAGCGGTGCACCATCTCGTCGACACGTGCGTCGACCTCCGCCTCGGGTACGTGGAACAGTCGCGCATGCAGCACGAGGTTCTGATGGACCGTCAGTTCGGTGTAGAGCGAGAACGCCTGCGACATGTAGCCCACGCGACGGCGCGTGTCGATGTCCTTCGGGTCGACCTCATGACCGAACAGCCACGCCTGTCCTTCGCTCGCTTGCAGCAGACCCGTGAGCATCTTCATCGTGGTCGACTTGCCGCAGCCGTTCGAGCCGAGGAAGCCGAAGATTTCGCCACGACGAATCCGGAAGTCCACATGATCGACGGCGACGAAATCGCCGAAGCGCATCGTCAGCCCTTTGGCCTCGATGGCGATCTCGGTGTGTTCGTCGATATGCAACGGCGGGATCACGACCGGCTCGTAGCCGCGTTTCTTCTCCTCCGGCAGCAGATCGATGAAGGCGGCTTCGAGGTTATCGCGCTGCGTGCGCGCAAGCAGTTCGGCCGGTGTGCCGGTCGCCAGGATATTGCCTGCGTCCATGGCGACGAGCCAGTCAAAACGCTGTGCTTCGTCCATGTAGGCGGTCGCGACGATCACACTCATCGCCGGACGTTCGCGTCGGATGCGCGCAATCAGATCCCAGAACTGCGCGCGGGCGAGCGGGTCTACGCCCGTGGTCGGCTCGTCGAGAATCAGCAGATCGGGGTCGTGGATCAGCGCACAGCACAGACCGAGCTTCTGCTTCATGCCGCCGGAGAGCTTGCCCGCCGGACGATCCAGGAACGGATGCAGACCCGTGCTGCGCGTGAGGTCGTCGATGCGACGGCGTCGCTCGGCGGCATCGTGACCGAACAGGCGCGCGAAGAACTGCAGGTTCTCCTCGACAGAGAGCGTCGGATACAGGTTCTTGCCCAGCCCCTGCGGCATGTAGGCGATGCGCGGGCAGACGAGGTCACGGTGCGCTTTGCTTGCCATGTCGCCGCCGAGCGCCTCGACGGTGCCCGTCTGCACGGCACGTGCGCCTGCGATGAGCGAGAGCAGCGTCGATTTGCCGACACCGTCCGGCCCGATCAGCCCGACCATGCAGTTCGCCGGGATGTCGATGGAGACGCTATCGAGCGCGACCGTCTTGCGACCGTACTTCAGCGTGACGTCAACGACATGAACGACCGCTGGTGCGCCGTGCCCGGGCGTGTGTCTGCCGTTCTCAGGTAAGGAGGAGTCCGTCATGACGCGCGGCTCACTGCGGCAGCCTGGTCTGCAACTGGGCTGGCCACTCTGCCTTGCTGTCGGTCTTCACCCATGCCACGCCTGGCAGGCCGGTCTTCACGAGCTTCAGATGTTGTTGCAGCAGTTCGGGCGCGATCTGCGCGCGCACGCGGAACATCAGCTTCTGACGCTCGCTTTCGGTCTCCACCGTCTTCGGCGTGAACTGCGCTGTGCTGGAGACGAACGAGATGCTGGCGGGAATGACGAACTGCGGCGCGGCGTCGAGCACGATGCGGGCTTCGGCGCCCATCGCGAGGCGTCCTGCGACGGCTTCGGGCAGGAAGAACGTCATGTACACATCCGACAGGTCGACGAGGTTGAGCACCTTGCCGCCCGCCGCGAGCACTTCACCCGGCTGCGCGACGCGATACTGCACGCGCCCGTCGCGCGGTGCCTTGAGTTCGCTGTCGGCGATGTCGGCTTCGATCCGACTGATGGTGGCTTGCGCGGCTTCGACCGTCGATTTCGACCCGGTGACTTGCGCGTTTGCCGCTTCCACGGCCGATTGCGCGGCGGCAACCTGCGCCTTGGCCGCAGTGACGGCGGCGCGAGTGCTGCGCACGCGCGCGCGGTCGTCGTCGAGTTCCTGCACCGACGATGCGCCTTCCTTCGAGAGCGTTTCCGAGCGAGAGAGTCGGCGTTGCGCGGCGTCGAGTTCGGCTTCGCGCGCGGCCACGTTGGCTTCGGCGGTCGCCTTGTCCGACAGACGTGCGGCGGCCTGTGCCTGAATCGCGGCGACGTTGGTCACGGCCTGTTGATACTGCGCGCGTGCTTCGTCGCGCTGGGCGTTGAGCGTGTCGACCTGCATCTTGGCGAGGACTTGCCCCGCTTTCACGAAGTCGCCTTCGCGCACGTAGATGGCTTCGACGCGTCCGGCCATCTTCGTCGCGATATCGACTTCAGTGGCTTCGATGCGTCCGTTGCCGCTGGCGAAACCTTCGCCCGGGCCGGTGTGGCTGTAGGTCTTCCATCCGTACCATCCCAGTCCGATCACGACAAGCACGATCAGGGCCGGAACGAGTTTCTTGGCGTTGGGAAGTGCCATGTTCTATGACCTCTTTGATTTATTGGACGGTCGGCGCTGCGTTCGCCGGTCCCGGCGATGGCTCGACGACGCGGGGTGTTTGTCCGAACAGTCCCGAGGGTGTGTCGGCCGCAGGCATCAGACGGCTGCCGCCGCCGAGCGCTGTGTAGAGCGACACGCGTGCGGAAAGCAGCGCGCGTCGCGTCTGCACCGTGGTCTGTTCGATCGCGAGGAGATCGCGCTGTGCATCGAGGACTTCGAGGAACGCGGCGGCCCCGTGGTCGTATCGCAGCTTGGCGAGGCGCGCGCGTTCCGCCTGTGCGTCTTGCGTTGCTTGCAGAATCGTCACCTGCTCGGCGAGCCAGCGGCGTGCACTCAACGCATCGGCGACGTCACGGAATGCGCCTTGAATCGTTTTCTCGTAATTCGCCACGGACTCTACGCGACGCGCTTCGGCGAGATCGAGGTTGTTGACGAGGCGTCCGCCCTGAAAGATCGGAATGTTGATGCTCGGGGTGAAAGTCCACGCGGCGCTGCCTGCTTTGAACAGGCCGTCGAGTGCGCTGCTTGCCGTGCCGACGGAGCCCGTCAGCGTGATCTGCGGGAAGAACGCGGCGCGGGCTGCGCCGATGTTGGCATGCGCTGCTCGCAGTTGATACTCCGCCGCGATGATGTCCGGACGATCCTCCAGCAACGAGGACGGTAAGCCGGGGTCGAGCTCGCGCATCAGGCTGGCATCGTCGACCGTGCGATCGAGCGCTTGCGGTGAGGTGTCGATGGGCACGCCGACAAGCACCTGCAACGCGTGAGCCTGCGCTGCGCGCTGCTGTTCGAGTTGGGTGACGAGCGCCCGCGCTTGTTGCCAGAGCGTGGTCACCTCCGTGAGATCGAGCTTCGACGTCGAGCCGACTTGCTCGCGTCGCGTGAAGATACGCAGCGACTCGGCGCGGCTGTCGACCGTTTGCTGCGCGAGCGCGATGCGTTCGTCGAATTCGCGCAGACTCAGCCACGTCTGCGCAACTTGCGAGATCAGGCTGAGTTCCAGTGCGCGGCGCGAGGCGTCGGATGCAAGGTAGTCGTCGAGCGCGGCGTCTTTTAGATTGCGGATACGACCCCAGAAGTCCAGCTCCCATGTCGACAGGCCAAGGCCGACCTGATACTGGCTGCTGATGTAGGGATTGCCGGTCAGGCTCAGGTCGCCGGGCAGACGTTGCCGTGTGCCGCTCGCGCCGATGCCTGCGGAAGGAAATAGATCGGCACGTTGAATGCCGTACACCGCGCGGGCCTGTTCCACACGCGCTAACGCGACGCGCAGATCGCGATTGTTCGCGAGGGCGGTGTCGATGAAGCTACGTAGCTGCGGATCGGCGAAGTACTCACGCCAGTCGAGCGCGGATGCGGGCTGCACCGTTGCCGTGGCGGGCGAGGCGCTGACATCCGGCGTCCACACATTGGCGACAGGGGCGGCGGGGCGCTCGTAAGTGGGCGCCATCGAGATACAGCCACTGAGCACGGCAGCGGTAAGCGCAGCCGTGATCGATATGAGTGGGTTGGACCTATTGGACCTATTGGGCCTATTGGGCCGACTGGGTCTGACGGACGTTGAGGACATCGCTCGGATATTCGCGATGTCGGAACGCATACGTGGATTGCATGGTTTCGCCATAGAAGCTTCGACCTCCCGACGGACACCTAACTATATCGTGGGAGACGTCAATCGGCGTATACCAAAGTGGTCGAAAAAAGCGAACGGTTGTGCTAAATCAACAAAGGCCCCGAATCGACTAGAGCGTCGATTCGAGGCCTTTCCGGGCGAAGTGTCACCGACATGCAATGTAGGGAAGCGTGTTGCGTTTTAAACGGCAATGCGCTTCACATTGGTGCAGCGGTGTGAGGGTGCAGGGATCAGTACTCTGCGTCGAGTCCGTCCTGCACCTGTTCGGCCGCACGTAGCACGGCGCGCGCCTTGTTCTCCGTCTCTTGCCATTCCGATTCGGGCACCGAGTCGGCCACGATGCCGGCGGCGGCCTGCACGTACAGATTGCCGTCCTTCACCACGCCGGTGCGAATCGCGATGGCCACGTCCATTTCACCGCCGAACGACAGGTAGCCCACTGCACCGCCGTAGAGGCCGCGCTTGACCGGTTCGAGTTCGTCGATCAGCTCCATCGCACGCACTTTCGGTGCGCCGGTGAGCGTGCCCGCCGGGAAGGTGGCGCGCAGCACGTCGATGTTCGACAGACCCGGTTGCAGACGGCCTTCCACCGAACTCACGATGTGCTGCACGTGCGAGTACTTCTCGATGACCATCTTGTCGGTGACTTCGACGGTGCCGGTTTGCGCGATGCGGCCCACGTCGTTGCGAGCCAGATCGATCAGCATCACGTGTTCGGCAATTTCCTTCGGATCGCCAAGCAACTCCTTCGCCAGTTCGGCGTCGCGCTCGGGCGTCGCGCCGCGAGGACGCGTGCCGGCGAGCGGACGAATCGTCACGATCTCGTGTTCGCCGTCGGGCGTCTGACGACGTTCCTGACGCACCAGAATCTCCGGCGATGCGCCCACGACCTGGAAGTCGCCGAAGTTGTAGAAGTACATATACGGCGACGGGTTGAGCGAGCGCAGCGCGCGATAAAGCGAGAGGGGGGCGTCGCGGTACGGCTTGATGAGGCGCTGGCCGACCTGCACCTGCATCAGTTCACCGGCGGCGATGGCTTCCTTCGCTTTGGCGACGGCGGCCAGATAGTCCGGCTTGGCGAATTCGCGGAAGGTCTCGGTGCGCACGCTACCGGACGTGACGGGGGCGTCGACCGGTGCTTTCAGGCGCGCGCGCAGCTCGCGCAGACGCAGGCGTGCCTTCGAATAGGCTTCCGGCTGCGTGGGGTCCGCATAGATGATGAGGTAGAGCTTGCCGGTCAGGTTGTCGATCACGGCGAGTTCTTCGGTGAGCAGCAACTGGATGTCCGGCAGATTCAGGTCGTCGCGCGGTGCGGTGTGCGCGAGCTTCTTCTCGATGTAGCGCACGGCGTCGTAGCCGAAGTAACCGGCGAGGCCACCGCAGAAACGCGGCATGCCGGGGCGCAGCGCCACTTTGAAGCGCGCCTGGAACTGGGTGATGAATTCGAGCGGATCGCCCTCATGCGTCTCGACGATGGTGCCGTCGCGCACGACTTCGGTCTTCGGGCCGAAGCTGCGCAGCAGCGTGTGGGCGGACAGGCCGATGAAGGAGTAGCGGCCAAAGCGCTCGCCCCCGACGACGGACTCCAGCAGGAAAGTGTTCGCACCGCGACGGTCGCCCAACGCCAGCTTGAGATAAAGCGACAGCGGGGTGTCGAGATCGGCAAAGGCTTCGGCGATCAGCGGAATACGGTTGAAGCCCTGGTTGGCCAGCGATTTGAATTCGAGTTCGGTCATGTTGCACTCTGCCTGCAAGTTTGCCGGCGGGCGGTCCCGCGATATCGGCGTGGATTGGCGTTGAGAATACCTGAGTCGTGTCGGGGTGGGATGTGCTGACCCACGTCGCGGCCTATCGGTCCACATCGGTCCGCGTCGAACCCGCGTGCATCGGCGATGCAACAACGAGGGTGCGACGAAAACCGAAGAAACGATGCGTCTCGACGAATCCGCGCGCCGTAAGGGACGGCGCGCCGATTGATGACTTCTTGGGAACAACAACGATGCAAGAAACGGGTTGCCGAAGACGAGCTTCGGCGGTCCCGGCCACCCCTTGGGAAGGGTTCAGCAGGACCAGCGTCGCCAGGGCCAGGCCCCCCGGTCGATCACGCTAAGACTCCGTTTCTTGTTCAGGAACATTGCTTGAATGCAGTGTGGAAGGTGACGAATTCAGTTCGCCAGTGCGGACGTCGCCTTGGGCAGAATCGCCCGGGCTGCGCCCAGAATTGAGGCGACTATACCATCCGTGTCGATCGTTTGTATAGATTCGCCATGGTTGTAGCCGTACGGCACCGTGAGCGAGCGGCAGCCCGCAGCACGGGCGGCCTGCGCGTCGTTACCTGAGTCGCCGACGAGCACCGTTTGCGCAGGCGTCACACCGAACGCTTCACACGCTTTGACGAGCGGCATCGGGTCCGGCTTGCGCTTGGGCCACGAGTCGCCACCGTACACGAGGTCGAACTGATCGCCCAGGCCGTAGTGTGCGAGCAGGTCGACCGCGAAGCGATGCTGCTTGTTCGTGATGCAGGCCACCGGCAGACCGGCTTCGCGCAACGCGGCCAGCCCTTCGCGCACTTCGGGATAGAGCACCGTGTTCTCGCCGTTGATCGACGTGTAGACGGCTTCGTACTTGTCTTGCGCACGCTCGAACAGCGCGTCGATGTCCGACTCGGGGAAGCGCTCGGCGAGTGTCTTGCGCACGAGGTTGGCTGTGCCCTTGCCGACGAACGTCATCAGACGTTCGACCGGCACCGGTTCGGCGCCAAGGTCGGCGAGCATGGCGTTCAATGCGACGCCGAAGTCGCCTGCGGTGTCGACGAGCGTACCGTCGAGGTCGATCAGCACCGCGCGGATGCCGTCCAGTTGAAGATGCGGATTCTGGATCATGCGACGCTCGCGAGTTGGGCACGCATCTGATCGATTACCGCCTTGTAGTCGGGTTTGCCGAAGATGGCCGAACCGGCGACGAACGTGTCCGCGCCTGCCGCCGCGATTTCGGCGATGTTGTCGACCTTCACGCCGCCGTCGATCTCGAGACGGATCTCACGACCGGTCTCGGCGGTGTACGCGTCGATACGGGCGCGCACGGCGCGCAGCTTGTTGAGTGCTTCCGGAATGAACGACTGGCCACCGAAACCGGGGTTGACCGACATGATGAGCACCATGTCCAGGCGATCCATCACGTGATCGAGATAATGCAGCGGGGTGCCCGGGTTGAAGACGAGACCGGCCTTGCAGCCGTTGTCGCGAATCAGGCTCAGCGTGCGGTCCACGTGTTCCGAGGCTTCCGGGTGGAACGTGATCAGATTGGCACCGGCCTTGGCGAAGTCGGGCACGATGCGGTCGACCGGGCGCACCATCAGGTGCACGTCGATGGGCACGTCCACGTGCGGGCGAATGGCTTCGCAGACCATCGGGCCGATCGTCAGGTTGGGAACGTAATGGTTGTCCATCACGTCGAAGTGAATCCAGTCGGCGCCCGCCGCCACGACGTTACGGACTTCTTCGCCCAGCCGGGCAAAGTCGGCGGACAGGATGCTGGGGGCGATACAGAATTGCGTCATGGCAGGGCAGGGGGAAGGCGTCAAAAGCGCTATTTTAAAGCTTTCACATGACGCTTGCCCGTTGCGTGCCGGAGGCCCCGGCCGGAAAGCCTTTCCGTGGGATACAGCGAGCGAATGTTCCGGGGGGCGTCTGGCGGACATTCGAAGGGCGTTTGCTGGTTGCGACCCGCGACGACTTGCCGCAGAATGCCTTGCAAAACGGGACAGCATTTATGTTTTTCGCCTGTCACGCTGCTGGAACCCGCCGCAGTCCCATAAGAGTCAGACCAGAACAACATCAGAGAGCACGCATGCGCTACAGGAACACCCGATGAGCCAGTACGAATTCACCGTCACCGTGCGTCCGCAGTACCTCCCGGAACAATCGGAACCGGATCGGCGGCAGTTTGCCTTCGCCTACACGATCACCATTCGCAACAGCGGCGAGGTGCCAGCACAGCTGATTTCGCGTCACTGGGTGATTACCGACGGCGACAACAAAGTCCAGGAAGTGAACGGGCTGGGCGTGGTCGGACATCAGCCGTTCCTCCAGCCGGGCGAACAGTTCGAATACACGAGCTGGGCGATGGTCGCCACGCCGGTGGGCACCATGCGCGGCGAATACTTCTGTGTGGCTGAGGACGGCACGCGCTTCGAAGCGCCCATCGCGGAATTCGCGCTGACCATGCCGCGCACGCTCCACTGAGTCCGGCATGCGCGCACCGTTGGCGTGGTTCGACAGACTGGCGCGTCAGCGACGGTCGTCGGACCAGTCTTCCTTCTTGAGCGGGTCGCTGGACGCGTCGCGTGGGTCGACAGGATCCACTCCGTCCACCGTGTCGCTCGGCATCGGCCGAGTGGCGCGCATCTGGCGAACCCTGCGTCCGGGCGACGGCTTGCGTCGCAAGATCACGATAGCGGCGACGATCACGATCGCCAGCAACACCTCCGGCAACACCAGCAGGGCCGGATATTCATCGAACAGATTACTCATGACGCTCTTCCTGAATGTGTTCGGGCGGTGGCGCGCTGGCCGGGGCCTGGCGCTCGCCGCGTTTGCCGCATTGCTCTATGGTTGTTCGAGTGTGCCTCCGTCGACCCCGTCGCGTCCAGGCGTTCCGCCGTCGAATGTAGCAACGCCCCCGTCCGGTGCGGGACGTATGCAGGCCGTGACGTGGGCCGATGTCGATGGCTGGCAGGACGATTCCCTGATCGGCGCACGCCTTGCACTCGCGCAAACCTGCGTGAAGCTGGGCCGTCAGACGAAGTGGCAACCGGCTTGCCGGGCCTCCGAACAGCTTGACGATCTCGACGCGGCCTCCGTGCGCCAGTTCTTTGAGCAGTACTTTACGCCGTTTCGCATTGCGAATTCCGATGGGACGCAGACGGGCCTGATCACCGGTTACTACGAACCGTTGCTCCACGGCTCGCGCGTGCGCGGCGGGGTCTATCAGACGCCGCTGTACAAATGGCCCGCCGGACGCAAGGCCGGATCGCTTCCTGCCCGCGCCGAACTGATGCGCAGCGGCATGTTGCGCGGTTACGAGCTGGTGTACGTCGACGATCCCATCGAGGCGTTCTTCCTGCAAGTGCAGGGCTCCGGGCAGGTTGTGCTCGACGACGGTTCGATCATGCGCGTGGGTTATGGCGGCAACAACGATCAGCCGTACAAGTCGATTGGCCGCTGGCTGATCGATCGCGGCGAGATCACGGCGGCGCAGGCGACGATGCAGGGTATTCGTGCCTGGGCGCGCGCGAACCCGTCGCGCGTCGATGCGTTGCTCGACGTGAATCCGCGTTTCGTCTTCTTCCGCGAGATGCCGAACCACGGCGTGGGCGGCATTGAAGGCCCCATCGGCGCGCTGGGTGTGCCGTTGACGGCAGAGCGCTCGATTGCCGTCGATCCGGCGTCGATCCCGCTGGGCAGCCCCGTGTTCCTGTCGACGACGCGTCCGCCGTTCGGGCCGCAGGCCAATTCGCCGATCAACCGGCTGATGTTCGCGCAGGACACCGGCAGTGCGATCAAGGGCGGCGTTCGTGCGGACTTCTTCTGGGGACTGGGCGACGATGCAGGCGATCTGGCCGGACGCATGCGCCAGAGCGGCAAGATGTGGGTGTTCCTGCCGAACCAGTAAGCCGGATTGCTTCCGATAAGTCTGGCAAGTTCCGACATCCAAGAAAAAGCCCGCGAAGGTCGCGGGCTTTTTTCATGCTGACGAGCGTGGGCTAATCGCTCAGCGCGGGCGCTTGTCCACGACCCGGCGCGCTTTACCGACGGAGCGTTCGATGCCACCGACCGGCTTCACGCGCACCGCGCACGACACGCCGATGAGCGTCTTGATGTCGCGCTTGAGTTCACCGCCGGCCGCCTGCAACGCAGCCGCGTCGTCGCATCCGACGGCCGCTTCGACGTCCACCGCCATCGTGTCCATCGGGCCTTCCTTGTCCAGAATGATCTGGTAGTGCGGGGAAAGCACCGGCTGACGCAGCAGCAATTCCTCGATCTGCGACGGGAAGACGTTCACGCCGCGAATGATCATCATGTCGTCCGAGCGACCGGTGATCTTCTCCATACGACGCATCGTGCGCGCCGTGCCTGGCAGCAAACGCGTGAGATCGCGCGTGCGGTAACGAATGATCGGCAGCGCTTCCTTCGTGAGAGACGTAAACACCAGTTCGCCGAACTCGCCGTCGGGCAGCACTTCTCCCGTGTCCGGATCGATGATTTCGGGATAGAAGTGATCTTCCCAGATGGTCGGGCCGTCCTTCGTCTCGGCGCACTCGCACGCCACGCCCGGCCCCATCACTTCCGACAGGCCGTAAATGTCGACCGCGTCGATGCCCATGCGCTTCTCGATGGCGGTGCGCATGTCGTTCGTCCACGGCTCCGCGCCGAAGATGCCGATGCGCAGCGACGATTCCGCCGCCACGATGCCCTGACGTTCCAGTTCGTCGGCAATCGCGAGCATGTAGCTCGGCGTCACCATAATGATGTCCGGCTTGAAGTCCTGAATCAGCTGCACCTGCTTCTCGGTCTGACCGCCGCCGAACGGAATCACCGTCAGGCCCGCGCGTTCTGCGCCGTAGTGTGCACCGAGACCGCCCGTGAACAGGCCGTAGCCATAGCTGATGTGCACCTTGTCACCGCGACGCGCACCGGAGGCGCGAATCGAGCGCGCGACCAGATCGGCCCACGTGCTGATGTCGTTGGCGGTGTAGCCCACGACCGTCGGCTTGCCCGTCGTCCCCGAGGACGCATGCACGCGCGAGACCTGTTCCATCGGCACCGCGAACATGCCGAAGGGATAGCTGTCGCGCAGATCCTGCTTCGTCGTGAACGGGAACTTGGCCAGATCGGCCAGCGAGGTCAGTTCGTCCGGGTGGACGCCGGCCTCTTCGAACTTCCGGCGATACACCGGTGAATTCTCATAGGCATGCCGCAGCGTCGTCTTCAGTCGGTCGAGCTGAAGGGCGCGCAGTTCGTCGAGGCTCGCTTTCTCGATCGGCTCGAGCGGCAAGGCGGTGGTCATGACTGTCTCCTTGGGGTCTTGCTTCTTACGCTGATACGTTAATTACCTCTCACGTGCCCGAGTCCGGGCGCGCGCATTACTGAGTATTGCCGGGCCTCGTCAGACGACACTGCCCTTGATCTGCGCGGACTTGCCGCGGAACATCGCCACCACTTCACCGGCGCTGTTCGTCAAACGAATGTCGTAAATGCCATGACGCCCCGAGAGCACCTGCTCCTGCGCTTCGGCGGTGAGCGTGTCGCCGCCCGAGACCGGCTTGAGGAACTCGATGCTGCAACCGGCCGCCACCGTCACGACGTTGTAGCTGTTGCAGGCGAACGCAAACGTCGAATCCGCCAGCGTGAACATCAGGCCGCCGTGGCAAATCGCATGACCGTTGAGAAATTCATCGCGAATGCGCATCGTCATACGGGCATAGCCCGGACGCACTTCCTGCAACTCCATGCCCAGCCATTGGCTCGCTCGGTCGGTGCTGAACATCGCCTCGCCCGTGGCGTGGGCAAGTTCTTCCGGCGTCATGTCGCTGACGGCTTTGGCGGCGGAGGTTTGGCTCATCGGGGGTTCCTCTTGTGTCTCGTCTAATCTTGTTATGTCGTGGTCTCTCGCGCGGCGCGTGTGGTTTTGGCGTTCGGTGTGCGTCGCTGCTTGTTCTGCCTTTCTCTGGTCCTGCTTGCCTTCAGTTTGCCCGGTGCTTCGTCGGCGATCAGCGGCCTTCGAACTTCGGCGCGCGCTTTTGCAGGAACGCGTTCACGCCTTCCGCATAGTCGTAGGACGCGCCCAGTGAGCGTTGTCCGTCGCGCTCCAGATCCAATTGCTGATCGAGCGTGTTGGTTGCCGACGCGTAGAGCGCTTCCTTGATGGTCGCGAGCGCCTTCGTCGGTTGTGTGGCCAGTTGTGTGGCAAGCTTTTGGGCTTCGGGCAACAGCGCGTCGTCGTCGACGCAGCGCCAGATCAGGCCCCACTGTTCGGCCTGCTCAGCCGAGAGCTTGTCGCCGAGCATTGCCAGCCCCATCGCGCGGGCCATGCCGATGCGTTGCGGCAGGAACCATGTGCCGCCGGTATCCGGCACAAGGCCAATCTTCACGAAGGCCTGTACGAAGTTGACGGAAGCGCCAGCCAGAACGATGTCACATGCCAGCGCGAGATTTGCCCCCGCACCTGCGGCGATGCCGTTCACCGCAGCAATCACCGGCATCGGCATGGCGCGCAGTTTGCGCACGAGCGGGTTGAAGTTCTCGTCGATCAGCGCGCCGAGATCGGTCGATGCACCTGGCGTGAAGTCCAGATCCGCCAGATCCTGCCCGGCGCAGAAGCCCCGGCCCGCACCGGTCAGCACAACGGCGCGCGCGCCTTGTGCCTGAGCAGTGTCGAGGGCGTCGCGCAATTCCGCATGCATCTGCCGCGTGAAGCTGTTGAGCTTCTCTGGACGGTTGAGCGTGATCGTGGCGACGTTGTCTTTCAGCGTCAGTTGAATCGTGGCGGTCATCGGGGGCTGTCTCCGGGGCTCTCTATATATAGAAGGGTGTCGCTCAGACGCGCTCGATGGCGATGGCAATGCCCTGACCCACGCCAATGCACATCGTGCACAGTGCAAAGCGACCGCCCGTGCGGTGAAGCTGATACATCGCCGTCGTCACCAGACGCGCGCCCGATGCACCCAGCGGATGGCCCAGCGCGATCGCGCCCCCATTCGGGTTCACGCGGGCGTCGTCGTCGGCGAGGCCGAGTTGACGCAGCACCGCCAGACCCTGGCTGGCGAACGCCTCGTTCAGTTCGATGACGTCGAACTGGTCGAGCGTCATGTTCAATTGCTTGAGCAGCTTGACCGTGGCCGGGGCCGGGCCGATGCCCATGATGCGCGGTGCGACACCGGCGGTTGCCATGCCGAGCACGCGGGCACGCGGCGTGAGGCCGTGCAGCTTGGCGGCGCTTTCGCTGGCCAGCAGCAGGGCGCAAGAGCCGTCGTTCACGCCGGAAGCGTTGCCGGCGGTGACGGTGCCGTCGGGGCGAACCACACCCTTGAGCTTGCCCAGCGCTTCCATGCTCGTGGCGCGCGGATGTTCGTCATGTTCGACGACGATGGCGTCGCCCTTTTTCTGGGCAATCGACACCGGCGTGATTTCCTGTGCGAGCGTGCCGTCGGCTTGGGCGCGCGCGGCCTTCTCCTGGCTGCGCAGCGCGAAGCGGTCCTGATCTTCGCGATTGATCTTGAAGTCGTCGGCCACGTTCTCTGCCGTCTCCGGCATCGAGTCGACGCCGTACTGTGCCTTCATCAGCGGGTTGATGAAGCGCCAGCCGATGGTCGTGTCGAAAATGGCGGCCTGACGCGAGAACGCGCTGTCGGCTTTGCCCATCACGAACGGCGCGCGCGTCATCGATTCGACGCCGCCTGCGATCATCAGCCCGGCTTCGCCCGCCTTGATGGCGCGCGCGGCGGTGCCGATGGCATCCATGCCGGAGCCGCACAGGCGGTTGAGCGTCGCGCCCGGCACGTCGATGGGCAACTCGGCAAGCAGCGACGCCATGCGAGCGACGTTGCGGTTGTCTTCACCTGCCTGATTGGCGCAGCCGTAAATAACGTCGTCGATCAGCGTCCAGTCGACGTTCGGGTTGCGCGCCATCAGCGCCTTGAGGGGGATTGCACCGAGGTTGTCGGCGCGAACGTCCTTCAACGCACCGCCGTAACGGCCGATGGGAGTGCGGATCGCGTCGCAGATGAAGGCTTCGGTCATGGTGTCTCGTTCCTGTCTTGGCTTGTGGCGGGAAGATCGGTCGCGGGCGCCGAGGCGCTCAGGCGCGCAGGCCGTGCGACGGTGAGTGACTATGGTAGTGACTTACCGTCGCATTTGCGTGAGGGGTTTCCCGTCCTCTCTATATAGATACGACTCGGGTGGATGCGCGTCAGGTCGCGCTCGCTTCGGACTTGGCCGGCACATGGTGGCGGCTTTGCACGACGCGGAAGCGGTTGGCGACGAAGGCCGCATCGGCCAGGCTGGCGTTTGCCGCCGGGTTGCCGCCCGTGCCGTGGTAGTCCGAGTAAGCCGCTGACTGATTGACGAACACGCCACCGGTCAGGTTGAGCGACAGGGCGACGCGGCCTTCGATGGCTGCGTCGAGTGCCAGTGCTTCGCCTTCCGGCGTCGTCGTGTAGGCCGACAGCGTGAGGGCGCCGTGCTGCGCAGCGGTGCGTCCGGCCAGCGCGAACGCTTGCTCGCTGCTGTCGACGGCGATTACGAACGTGACCGGGCCGAACCATTCGCGGGTGTACGTGGCTTCGTCGGCGACGTCGAGCGCGACGATCAGCGGCGTGCGCACGCGTGCACCGGCGAAGGCCGGGTGTTCGAGCGTCTGACTGTCGAGCACCACACGGCCAACCTTGCGGGCTTCATCGATGCGGGCAAGGACACCTTCGTTCTGGATCGCGCCGAGCAATTCGACGGCCTTGGCCGGATCGCTGCACGTCTTCTGAACGCTACCTGCAATGGCGGCGACAACTTCGTCGAACGAGACCTTGCCGTCCGGCGTCTGAATGCCGTCGCGCGGGATGTAGATGTTCTGCGGCGCGGTGCACATCTGGCCCGAGTACAGCGCGAGCGAGAAACCGATGTTGCGGGCCATGCCCTTGAGGTCGTCCGTCGAGTCGATCACGATCTGGTTCACGCCAGCTTTCTCGGTGTAGACCTGCGCCTGACGCGCGTTGATCTCCAGCCAGTCGCCGTTGGCGGTGCTACCGGTGAAATCGATCACACGCACTTCGTCGCGCTTCGCGAGTTGCTGGACGATGGCGCCGTCGTTCGGGTTGGTGGCGGCGAGCGTGACGACGTCCGGATCGAAACCCGCTTCCTTGAGCACTTCACGCGCGATTTTCACGGTGATGGCCAGCGGCAGGATGGCACCCGGATGCGGCTTGACGACGACGGCATTGCCGGTCGCGAGGCTGGCGAACAAGCCGGGATAGCCGTTCCAGGTCGGGAATGTGCAGCAGCCGAGCACCAGGGCCACGCCGCGCGGCACGACGGTGTAACGCTTTTCCATCGCCAGCGGCGGGTTCTTGCCTTGCGGCTTTTCCCAGTAGGCGTCTGCGGGAATGCGGCGCAGTTCGTCCCATGCGTAGGCCACGGCTTCGAGACCGCGATCCTGTGCGTGCGGGCCACCGGCCTGGAACGCCATCATGAAAGCCTGACCCGTCGTGTGCATCACGGCGTTGGCCATTTCGAAGCTGCGCGCGTTCAGGCGCTTGAGGATTTCGAGCGAGACGCCGACCCAGGCGTCCGGCGTCGCGGCGCGCCACGATTTGTGGGCGTCCTTCACGCGGGCGAGCAGGGCGTCGATTTCGAATCCCGGGTAGGTCGTGCCGAGCGCAAAGCCGAACGGCGACGCTTCCTGGCCGACGCTGCCCGTGCTGCCGCGCTGCTCCAGCGGGAATGCGGCGTTCAGATATTGTTTGAAAGCGGCTTCGCCGTCGGCGGCGGCCGTCTCGCCATACGCGCGCGGGCTCGGCATTTCCGTGAACGGGCTCCAGTAACCACGCGTGGCGATGGCCTGAAGGGCGCGCTCGAGAGTCTCTTGGTGTTTGGCGAAGAGGGGATGAGTCATGGCTGTGGATCTGTCCGTATCGGGATGCGGCTGGCGGATTCGCAGTCTTGCGGGCAAGTTCGTGGCTCGCGCGGCAAGACGCAGGGGACGGCACCGGGTCGTCTGACTAATGGGTCCGACGCATGCTTGGACTTACGCTTGTCGTCACTTTGTCGTCAACATTAATTGACCGACCGGTTGGTTTGTTAATATAGCACCAAATCTTCCGGGCGTGGAACACGATGATGCCGGGTTTTCCCCGACGGATCCGGGCATGCGAGCTGTGTCGCCGGCGCGGGCGCGGCGAGTGCAGGGCAGGCGGCCGGTTCGCGGGAAGCATTGTCGGATGGAGGTGGCTTTCGCTCGCGATTTCTCGGACTTTGTCCCGGCATTGGATGGCGTGCGGTCTCGGATCTGCGTTGCGGAACGAAAGGTGCGTGCCCGGGGGATCGATGGCATCATGCCTAACCACTACAGTCGACGCCCCGCGAGCCGCACACCCAGGCCCACGGAGAGCGCCGCAGCGCCGTTGCAAACCGATGGCGCGCCCATCGCCTTTTCTGTTTCCGGCGGTTGCCCGGGTGTCGAGCCCGGGCTACCGCTGACCCCCGAATCACAAGACGAGACTTTGACTGGAGGAGTAAGAGGATGACGTACGAGAACATTCTGGTGGAGACGCGCGGCCGCGTCGGTCTGATCACGCTGAATCGTCCGAAAGCGCTCAACGCGCTGAACGACGCGTTGATGGATGAGCTGGGCGCTGCGCTCACCGCCTTCGATGCCGACGAAGCGATCGGTTGCATGGTGATCACCGGGAGCGAGAAGGCGTTCGCCGCCGGCGCGGACATCGGCATGATGTCGAAGTACACGTTCGCCGACGTCTTCAAGGGCGACTACATCACGCGCAATTGGGAGACGGTGCGCCGCATCCGCAAGCCGGTCATCGCTGCAGTGTCGGGATTTGCGCTTGGCGGCGGGTGCGAACTGGCCATGATGTGTGACTTCATCATCGCCGCGGACAACGCAAAGTTCGGACAACCCGAGATCAAGCTTGGGGTGATTCCGGGCGCGGGCGGTACGCAGCGCCTCACGCGCGCCGTGTCGAAGGCTAAGGCCATGGACATGTGCCTGACCGCGCGCTTCATGGACGCCACCGAAGCTGAGCGCGCGGGGCTTGTATCGCGCATCGTGCCGCTCGACAAGTTGCTCGAGGAGGCTATCGGCGCAGCCAACACCATCTGCGAATACTCGCTGCCGGTCGTCATGGCCGCAAAGGAAGCCGTCAACCGCGCTTTCGAATCGACCCTCGACGAGGGCGTGCAATTCGAGCGTCGCATGTTCCATTCGCTCTTCGCGCTGGAAGACCAGAAGGAAGGCATGGCGGCGTTCGTCGAGAAGCGCAAGCCGGTTTTCAAGCACCGCTGATCTGTTGTGAAAAGCCGGGACGGCCGCCGTTGGGTAGGTCGTCCTATGATAGTCTGCCGGTTTTTTCAGCAAGGGACGAAACGATGTCGATGAACCGACGTGCATTTGCGCTGGCCTTGGTGGTGGCCTCGGGGCTGCTGTTGAGTGCCTGCGGGAAGAAGGAAGAATCGGCTGCAGGCCGGTCTGTCGGGCCGGACGGCTCGCAACCTGTGTACGTCGTCGGATCGGACGCTGCCTATGCGCCGTTCGAATTCGAAACCGATACCCGGCAGATTGCCGGTTTCGATATCGATGTGATGAAAGCCGTGGCCGATAAGGCGGGCATCTCCATCCGCTTTATTAATACGCCGTTCGAAGGCATCTTCAATTCGCTTGTGCAGGGCGACCGCGACATTCTGATCTCTGCGATCACGATCACGGACGAACGCAGCAAGCAGATGGATTTCTCGAAGCCTTACTTTGAGGCATCGCAGTTGATCGCCGTGCCGGTGAACTCGACCGTGCAGAAGTTCGACGATTTGAAGTCGATGAAGGTCGGCGTGCAGACGGCGACGACGGGCGATGAAGTCGTGCAGAAACTGATGGGTAAGAACAATCCGTCGGTCAAACGCTTCGAAGGCACGCCGTTGGCGATGAAGGAACTCGAAGCGGGTGGCGTTGATGCGGTGGTCGCAGATAACGGTGTGGTGGTGAACTTCATTGCGAATAATCCGAATGCCAAGCTTCGTACGGTCGCTGACAGCAGCTTCCCGAAGGAGTACTACGGCATTGCGGTACGCAAGGGCGATGCCGAGCTTCTGGCCAAGATCAACAAGGGTGTCGATGCAATCAAGGCGGACGGTACGTATGACGCCATCTACGAGCGGTACTTCGGTAAGAAGTAGTCCCGAAGTTACGCGGCATACAGCGCCGGCAGGCGCTGTATGAAATGAAAAAGCCCCGTCGCGACGGGGCTTTTTCATGGGGTTTCAAATTATTTTCACAAAGTGCTTGCCAGGGTTCGGGGTTTTCACTAATATCTCGTCTCTCGCAACGACAGCGACGCAGCGAAAGCGGCGACGAAGTTGACGCGACGGGCCGCAAAGCCCGGTGGTTAGTGGTTTTGGAGCTTGTGAGTCGCTACGGCGACGAGCGAAGAAAGCGAAAAAAACTGTTGACGACGACGAGAAGCTGCGACATAATCTCACTTCTCTGCTGCTGATGCAGCGACGCAGAAAACAAAGCGACGGCGCGGTAATTGAGCGACGAAGCGAAGTCAGATGCGATTGATCTTTAAAAATTAAACAACCGATAAGTGTGGGCACTCGATGAATAGTGCGTCTGCTTCGGCAGATAAGCTTTAAATTTATTGAGGCTCACATAGTAATAGGTAAGTTAAGTAATTAACTTGTCAGCATACTTTGAGAGCGACCGGTTCTAGTGATTTATCACGAAAAACCGAAAACAGTAACAGGTTTAAACTGAAGAGTTTGATCCTGGCTCAGATTGAACGCTGGCGGCATGCCTTACACATGCAAGTCGAACGGCAGCACGGGTGCTTGCACCTGGTGGCGAGTGGCGAACGGGTGAGTAATATATCGGAACGTACCTTGTAGTGGGGGATAGCTCGGCGAAAGCCGGATTAATACCGCATACGCTCTGAGGAGGAAAGCGGGGGACCTTCGGGCCTCGCGCTACAAGAGCGGCCGATATCAGATTAGCTAGTTGGTGGGGTAAAAGCTTACCAAGGCGACGATCTGTAGCTGGTCTGAGAGGACGACCAGCCACACTGGGACTGAGACACGGCCCAGACTCCTACGGGAGGCAGCAGTGGGGAATTTTGGACAATGGGCGAAAGCCTGATCCAGCAATGCCGCGTGTGTGAAGAAGGCCTTCGGGTTGTAAAGCACTTTTGTCCGGAAAGAAATCCTCTGGGTTAATACCTCGGGGGGATGACGGTACCGGAAGAATAAGCACCGGCTAACTACGTGCCAGCAGCCGCGGTAATACGTAGGGTGCGAGCGTTAATCGGAATTACTGGGCGTAAAGCGTGCGCAGGCGGTTTTGTAAGACGGATGTGAAATCCCCGGGCTCAACCTGGGAACTGCATTCGTGACTGCAAGGCTAGAGTATGGCAGAGGGGGGTAGAATTCCACGTGTAGCAGTGAAATGCGTAGAGATGTGGAGGAATACCGATGGCGAAGGCAGCCCCCTGGGCCAATACTGACGCTCATGCACGAAAGCGTGGGGAGCAAACAGGATTAGATACCCTGGTAGTCCACGCCCTAAACGATGTCAACTAGTTGTTGGGGATTCATTTCCTTAGTAACGTAGCTAACGCGTGAAGTTGACCGCCTGGGGAGTACGGTCGCAAGATTAAAACTCAAAGGAATTGACGGGGACCCGCACAAGCGGTGGATGATGTGGATTAATTCGATGCAACGCGAAAAACCTTACCTACCCTTGACATGTACGGAAGTCTGCTGAGAGGCGGATGTGCTCGAAAGAGAACCGTAACACAGGTGCTGCATGGCTGTCGTCAGCTCGTGTCGTGAGATGTTGGGTTAAGTCCCGCAACGAGCGCAACCCTTGTCCTTAGTTGCTACGCAAGAGCACTCTAAGGAGACTGCCGGTGACAAACCGGAGGAAGGTGGGGATGACGTCAAGTCCTCATGGCCCTTATGGGTAGGGCTTCACACGTCATACAATGGTCGGTACAGAGGGCTGCCAAACCGCGAGGTGGAGCTAACCCCAGAAAACCGATCGTAGTCCGGATCGCAGTCTGCAACTCGACTGCGTGAAGCTGGAATCGCTAGTAATCGCGGATCAGCATGTCGCGGTGAATACGTTCCCGGGTCTTGTACACACCGCCCGTCACACCATGGGAGTGGGTTTTGCCAGAAGTAGGTAGCCTAACCGTAAGGAGGGCGCTTACCACGGCAGGATTCATGACTGGGGTGAAGTCGTAACAAGGTAGCCGTAGGGGAACCTGCGGCTGGATCACCTCCTTTCTAGAGCATGCACTGGAAGTTGAGTGTTCACGCTTATCGGTTGTTGACTGCGTAGATCTAAGTCGGGTCTATAGCTCAGTTGGTTAGAGCACCGTCTTGATAAGGCGGGGGTCGATGGTTCGAGTCCATCTAGACCCACCAAGCTTTTAACCACTGCGTGACAGACTCAAGTGGTGGTAAGTCGGCTTGATTGGGGGATTAGCTCAGCTGGGAGAGCACCTGCTTTGCAAGCAGGGGGTCGTCGGTTCGATCCCGTCATCCTCCACCAAAAACCTTAGATCACATCGATGTCAGTCAAAAGCGCTTTACGTCTGTAGTAAATCCCCTGTGATGAATTACAAGCTAAGTGAATGCTTTTGAATGACAGCAATGTCATGCAGTTTATGTTCTTTAACAATTTGGAAGAAGAAGTAGTACAACGGAAGCGCGTTAGAGATGGCGCGTGGAAATTGTACGGGTTGTGATTGTATCAACCAGTATTTAAGTGATCGAAAGATGACTTGGAATACGGCACAACGCTAATACTCAACCTATGAAGAATGTGTCGAAAGACGCACTCGTTATAGGGTCAAGCGAATAAGTGCATGTGGTGGATGCCTTGGCGATTACAGGCGATGAAGGACGCGATAGCCTGCGAAAAGTTGTGGGGAGCTGGCAAATAAGCATTGATCCACAAATGTCCGAATGGGGAAACCCGGCCTTTTAGGTCATCCTAGACTGAATACATAGGTCTAGCGAAGCGAACGCGGCGAACTGAAACATCTAAGTAGCTGCAGGAAAAGAAATCAACCGAGATTCCCAAAGTAGTGGCGAGCGAAATGGGACCAGCCTTCAAGATTTAGCACCGGTGTTATCAAAACGGAATGGAAAGTCCGGCCATAGTGGGTGATAGCCCCGTATGAGAAAACCCTGGTGTGGAACTAAGCTTGAGAAAAGTAGGGCGGGACACGTGAAATCCTGTCTGAAGATGGGGGGACCATCCTCCAAGGCTAAATACTCGTAATCGACCGATAGTGAACCAGTACCGTGAGGGAAAGGCGAAAAGAACCCCGGGAGGGGAGTGAAATAGATCCTGAAACCGCATGCATACAAACAGTCGGAGCCTCGTAAGGGGTGACGGCGTACCTTTTGTATAATGGGTCAGCGACTTACATTCAGTGGCGAGCTTAACCGAATAGGGAAGGCGTAGCGAAAGCGAGTCCGAATAGGGCGTTCAGTCGCTGGGTGTAGACCCGAAACCAAGTGATCTATCCATGGCCAGGTTGAAGGTGCGGTAACACGTACTGGAGGACCGAACCCACTAACGTTGAAAAGTTAGGGGATGAGCTGTGGATAGGGGTGAAAGGCTAAACAAACTTGGAAATAGCTGGTTCTCTCCGAAAACTATTTAGGTAGTGCCTCGTGTATCACCTTCGGGGGTAGAGCACTGTCATGGTTGAGGGGTCCATTGCGGATTACCTCGCCATAGCAAACTCCGAATACCGAAGAGTGCAATCACGGGAGACAGACATCGGGTGCTAACGTCCGGTGTCAAGAGGGAAACAACCCAGACCGCCAGCTAAGGTCCCTAAATATTGCTAAGTGGGAAACGAAGTGGGAAGGCTAAAACAGTCAGGAGGTTGGCTTAGAAGCAGCCACCCTTTAAAGAAAGCGTAATAGCTCACTGATCGAGTCGTCCTGCGCGGAAGATGTAACGGGGCTAAGCAATATACCGAAGCTGCGGATGCGAGCTTGCTCGCATGGTAGGAGAGCGTTCTGTAAGCCTGTGAAGGTGTCTTGTAAAGGATGCTGGAGGTATCAGAAGTGCGAATGCTGACATGAGTAGCGATAAAGGGGGTGAAAGGCCCCCTCGCCGTAAGCCCAAGGTTTCCTACGCAACGTTCATCGGCGTAGGGTGAGTCGGCCCCTAAGGCGAGGCAGAGATGCGTAGCTGATGGGAAGCAGGTTAATATTCCTGCACCGTCGTATGATGCGATGGGGGGACGGATCGCGGAAGGTTGTCCGGGTGTTGGAAGTCCCGGTCCCTGCAGTGGAGAAGGCGCTTAGGCAAATCCGGGCGCGTAATTCAAGGCTGTGGGGCGAGTGAACTTGTTCACGAAGCAATTGGAAGTGGTTCCAAGAAAAGCCTCTAAGCTTCAGTCATACGAGACCGTACCGCAAACCGACACAGGTGGGCGAGATGAGTATTCTAAGGCGCTTGAGAGAACTCGGGAGAAGGAACTCGGCAAATTGGTACCGTAACTTCGGGATAAGGTACGCCCTTGTAGCTTGACTGGCCTGCGCCAGAAGGGTGAAGGGGTTGCAATAAACTGGTGGCTGCGACTGTTTAATAAAAACACAGCACTCTGCAAACACGAAAGTGGACGTATAGGGTGTGACGCCTGCCCGGTGCCGGAAGATTAAATGATGGGGTGCAAGCTCTTGATTGAAGTCCCGGTAAACGGCGGCCGTAACTATAACGGTCCTAAGGTAGCGAAATTCCTTGTCGGGTAAGTTCCGACCTGCACGAATGGCGTAACGATGGCCACACTGTCTCCTCCCGAGACTCAGCGAAGTTGAAGTGTTTGTGATGATGCAATCTACCCGCGGCTAGACGGAAAGACCCCATGAACCTTTACTGTAGCTTTGCATTGGACTTTGAACCGGTCTGTGTAGGATAGGTGGGAGGCTTTGAAGCAGGAACGCTAGTTTCTGTGGAGCCGTCCTTGAAATACCACCCTGGCTTGTTTGAGGTTCTAACCTAGGTCCGTAATCCGGATCGGGGACAGTGCATGGTAGGCAGTTTGACTGGGGCGGTCTCCTCCCAAAGTGTAACGGAGGAGTACGAAGGTACGCTAGGTACGGTCGGAAATCGTGCTGATAGTGCAATGGCAAAAGCGTGCTTAACTGCGAGACTGACAAGTCGAGCAGGTGCGAAAGCAGGTCATAGTGATCCGGTGGTTCTGTATGGAAGGGCCATCGCTCAACGGATAAAAGGTACTCTGGGGATAACAGGCTGATACCGCCCAAGAGTTCATATCGACGGCGGTGTTTGGCACCTCGATGTCGGCTCATCTCATCCTGGGGCTGTAGCCGGTCCCAAGGGTATGGCTGTTCGCCATTTAAAGAGGTACGTGAGCTGGGTTTAAAACGTCGTGAGACAGTTTGGTCCCTATCTGCCGTGGGCGTTGGAAGTTTGAAGGGGGCTGCTCCTAGTACGAGAGGACCGGAGTGGACGAACCTCTGGTGTACCGGTTGTCACGCCAGTGGCATCGCCGGGTAGCTATGTTCGGAAGAGATAACCGCTGAAAGCATCTAAGCGGGAAACTCGCCTTAAGATGAGACTTCCCTAGGAACTCGATTCCTTTGAAGGGTCGTTCAAGACCAGGACGTTGATAGGTCAGGTGTGGAAGCGCAGTAATGCGTTAAGCTAACTGATACTAATTGCCCGTAAGGCTTGATCCTATAACCAGTGTGTTTTTCCTGGTGTGAGTATCGCAATGTGCCGATACACTCACAATCCACAATATTTGTTGTACTACGCTTCTTCCGAATTGGTTTTGTTGACCCCAGGTCAGCAGAACATACAAGTTAAGCCTGATGACCATAGCGAGTTGGAACCACCCCTTCCCATCCCGAACAGGACCGTGAAACGACTCCACGCCGATGATAGTGCGGATACCCGTGTGAAAGTAGGTAATCGTCAGGCTCCCCTTAAAAACCCCTTGCTACTACAGTAGCAAGGGGTTTTTGCTTTGTAGCGCTCGCTTTGTGTATTACTGCGTTGTTGTAATGCCAGTACGAAGTGAAATTCCGGGTAGATCGTCGTGCATTTCTCGCTTAGCATTTGGCCACGGGGTCAGAAGTTCGAGGAGTAAAACGGGTGGTCGAGCGGAATAAAAATAAGCATTACGCGAGGTGGCAGGTCGGGGTGGTGAGCTTTGGTGTGGCCTTTGCGATTGGCAGCATTGGTGGATGTGCGTCGCAAGACGCGTCGATCGCGCACACTTCGACTTCGACGGCCTTGTCACATGGTGAGGAAATCGCACCGCTCTCCGCGGCTGTCGATCCCGAAGGGCTTCCTCCGCACTGGGAGACATATCTTGTCACCCGCAACAAGCGTCTGACGCACTACGAGCAGACCACGGATAGCGAAGGAATCGCAGTGATTCGCGCGACCGTTGACGGTTCGGCTTCCGGCATTGCGCAAAAGCTAGATATTCCCGTATATCCCGGTGCGAAACTGAGGTGGCGTTGGCGAACTGACGCAATGCCGATCAACGCGGACATCCGTACGAAGCGATATGACGATGCGCCGCTGCGCATTGCGCTCGCCTTTGATGGCGACGCAGGGAAACTCTCCATGCAAGATCATATGCACCGTGAGCTGGCCCGAATGGTCAGCGGCAGGGAGTTGCCGTTCGCGACGCTGATGTACACGTGGGGTGACGACAAACTCACCGTGAATGACGTCGTGCCCAATCCGTACACCGCTCGTATTCGTTCGATTGTCGTCGAGCGCGGCACGCGCAACCTCGGCCAATGGCTGACATATTCCCGGGATATTGCGAAGGATTATGAAAAGGCATTTGGCGAACCACCGGGCCGTTTGATCGCTATCGCCATCATGAGTGACGGCGATAATACGCAGTCCAAGTTCACTGCGTGGTACGGTGATATCCACATGGACACAGACGGTATTCCGACGACGACGGCAGCAAAATAGCCGCTGATAGCACCGTCAAAAGCAAAAAAGCCAGCAAATCACGTTGCTGGCTTTTTTGTTGGGCGCTGGGATGTCAGCGTCGTTTACTTACTTATTGCGCTCGAAATACGTCTCGACCAGCTTGACCCAATAGGTGCCACCGAGCGGCAGTAGATCATCGTTGAAGTCATAGCTGGCGTTGTGAAGGTTGCAAGGACCGAGGCCGTGACCGCTGTCCCGGTGCGTTCCGTCACCATTCCCAATGAAAACGTAGGCACCCGGCTTCTCAAGCAGCATGAACGAGAAATCCTCCGCACCCATCGTGGGCTCGACCTTGTCGTTGACGTTCTCGTTCCCCACCACTTGCCGCATTACATCGGCGCATAGCGCAGCCATGCCCGGCTCATTAATGGTCGGCGGGTAGTTGCGGTGAAACTCGATTTCGGCCGTGCAACCGAGCCCCTTGGCCACAAACTCGGAAACCTCGCGAAGCCGTGTCTCGATCAGATCGAGGACCTCGATGGAAAACGTGCGAATCGTACCGCCAAGCCATGCAAGATCGGGGACAACATTCGTCGTATCGCCAGCGTGGATTTGCGTGATTGAGAGCACTGCTGCGTCAATCGGACGCTTATTGCGGGTAATGATGCTCTGCAGCGCTTGAGCGACCTGGACGGCAGCAATCACTGGATCGATCCCTGCGTTCGGAATACCCGCATGGGTACCCTTGCCGCGAATCGAAATCTTGAATTCGTTGCTCGATGCCATCATCGGCCCGGGCGTGACGGCGAACGTGCCCGTCGGTACGCCCGGCCAGTTATGCATACCGAACACCGCTTGCATCGGGAACCGTTCGAACAGCCCGTCCTTGATCATCTCCCGGGCACCGCCACCACCTTCTTCCGCAGGCTGGAAAATGAGGTAGACCGTGCCGTCGAAATTTCGGTGCTTCTGCAGATATTGCGCTGCAGCAAGCAGCATGGCGGTGTGCCCGTCATGCCCACAGGCGTGCATCTTACCTTCATGCCGGGAGGCATGCTCGAAGGTATTAGCTTCGTGAATCGGGAGAGCGTCCATGTCGGCGCGCAGACCGATCGCACGGTCGCTGCTGCCGTTTTTTATGATGCCGACGAGACCGGTCTTGCCGAGGCCCCGATGGATCGGGATGCCCCATTGGGTCAGTGTGTCGGCAACGACGTCGGAGGTGCGTTTCTCTTCGAAGCACAGTTCGGGGTGCGCGTGGATGTCACGTCGGATGGTCTGGATTTCGCCGCGAGCGGCGTCGATTTCTGGAATGAGCTTCATGACGGGGGTTTCCTGCGGAGCGCAATGGCTCATCTTACCCCTAATGGGCAGGTCTGGCACCTCGCTCGGAAATGTCCGAACGAGCCGTCGGACCCGCCCGAAAAAAGTCGGAAATGCCCGTGTGGCGGGGCAGCCCGCAGGCGAACGTAATACAATATCGCCAGCGCGCCGATGTCCCCGAGCGCAGAGTTTTGGTAGAGAGAGGAGTAGTTTAATGACGACCAATACCCACGTCGTTCGGGCCGCATGCCCGCATGACTGCCCCGATACGTGCGCGCTGCACGTGACGGTGGAGAACGGCGTCGCGATCAAGGTCCAGGGAGATGCGGACCATCCGACGACCAAGGGCGTCCTGTGCACGAAAGTCTCTCGCTACACTGAACGAACTTATCACCCGGATCGTCTGCTGCACCCGCTCAAGCGCGTTGGGCCGAAGGGCAGCGGCGAGTTCGTGCGGGTGAGCTGGGACGAAGCGCTCGATGAGATCGCCACCCGCCTTGGCGCCATTGCGGCCCGAGAACCCGAAGCGATCCTGCCCTACAGCTACGCCGGCACGATGGGCTTCGTGCAGGGTGAGTCGATGGCCGCACGATTCTTCAATAAGATCGGAGCATCCGATCTCGATCGTACTATTTGCGCGAGCGCGGGGGCCGCAGGGCTTCGATATACGTATGGCGCTGGCGTTGGCATGCATGTCGAGCATTTCGTCGACAGCAAGCTCATCCTCATCTGGGGGAGCAATCCCATCACGTCGAGCGTGCACTTCTGGGCCATTGCGCAGGAAGCCAAGCGACGGGGTGCCAAGCTGATTGCCATCGATCCCTACCGATCCCTCACTGCAGAGAAGTGCCATCAGCACATCGCACTGCTGCCGGGCACCGATGCTGCATTGGCGCTGGGCATGATGCACGTGCTGATCGCGGAGGATCTGGTCGATCACGAGTACATCGCACGTCACACGGTCGGTTACAGCGAGCTAAAAGACCGCGTTCGTCGCTATACCCCGGCGCGGGTCGCAGAGATTTGCGGCATTCCCGAAGAAACGGTGACGACGCTGGCTCGTGAGTACGCCAGTGCGAAGCCTGCCGCCATTCGTCTTAACTACGGCATGCAGCGCGCGAGGGGCGGTGGCCAGGCAACCCGTGCAGTGGCATGTCTCCCGGCGCTGATCGGTGCTTGGCGAGACCCGGCTGGCGGGCTGCTTATGTCGACCTCCGGCTATGCGCCGGTGGACGCGGCGGCGCAGGCCCGCCCCGATCTACGGGCGCGCCAGGATAAACCGGCGCGCATCGTCAATATGAGTGCCATTGGTGACGCGTTGTGTCATCCGGGCGACGACGTTTTCGGCCCGAAGATCGAGGCGCTGGTGGTTTACAACAGCAACCCGGTGGCCGTTGCGCCTGAGTCGAGCAAGGTCGCGGCTGGCTTCGGTCGTGAAGATCTCTTCACTGTCGTACTCGAGCACTTCCAGACGGACACGGCAGACTACGCGGACTTCGTGTTGCCAGCGACGACGCAGCTGGAGCATCTGGACATTCACAAGGCCTACGGTCATACGTATCTGCTAGCGAACAACCCGGCCATCGCGCCACTCGGTGAGTCGAAGCCGAACTCGGAGATTTTCCGTCTGCTGGCTAAGCGGATGGGATGGCAGGAGCCGTGCTTTTCTGACACCGACGACCAACTGGCAGAGCAATCGATCCGCTGGAACGATGCTCGCATGGCTGGCAGTGACTGGGAGACGCTCAAACGTGACGGGTGGATTCGCTACGATCTGCCTGAGGCGCCCTTTGCGAACGGTCAGTTTTATACGCCGTCCGGCAAATGCGAGTTCTACTCCGAGCGTATGCGCGAAGAAGGATTCGATCCGCTACCGGATTGGGTGCCGCCGTACGAGTCGGTCGCCAGTAATCCGGGATTGGCTGAGCGCTACCCGCTGGCCATGATTTCACCCCCGGCACGCAACTTCCTGAATTCCAGTTTCGTTAACGTCGATAGTCTTCGGGCTACGGTCGGAGAACCCACGTTGGATATTCATCCGGAAGACGCGGCGCCACGCGGCATTTCGGATGGTGCGAGCGTGCGTATTTTTAATGACCGGGGCACGCTTAACGCCAAGGCCCGGGTCACGGAGAAAGCGCGGGAGGGCGTTGTCGTCGGACTTTCGATCTGGTGGAAGAAGCTCGCGCCGGACGGAAAGAACGCCAACGAAGTCACCAGCCAGCAACTCACCGATCTTGGCCGGGCACCGACGTTTTACGATTGCCTGGTCGACGTAGCGCCGGTCTGACGGCGGGGACGTTCCAAGCCCGTTCCAAGCCCGTTCCGAATCAACACCCAGGAGTCTTGCAATGGCGAACTTGCTTGCGACGCTCTTGCGGCGGACACCCAGGGGCGCGGGACTCGCCGTGACGATAGCCCTTGCGATTGGGCTTACTGGCTGCTCGCAGTTCGGCTACTACGCGCAGTCGATCAACGGCCACTTCACGGTCTTGCACGAAGCGCAGCCAGTAAGTGATCTGCTGGCGGACCCGTCTATCGATCCGCGTTTGCGCACACGGCTGATCGAGGCAGAGCAAATTCGCAGCTACGCTGTCTCGGCACTCGGCGAACCGGATAACGGCAGCTATCGCAGCTATGCCGATCTCAAGCGGCCATACGTTGTGTACAACGTTTTCGCTGCCCCGGCTCTGTCCCTGAAGCTGCACGAGTCGTGCCTGTTGGTCGTCGGTTGCGTCGAGTACCGTGGTTATTACTCGCGTGAGTCCGCGGAAGCATATGCGGCCGAACTCCACCGGGATGGATGGGAGACTTTCGTCGCGGGAATCCCGGCCTATTCGACGCTAGGCTATTTCGACGATCCACTGCTCAACACCTTCATTTACCTCCCGCGGGCGGAAGTTGCGCGCATGATCTTCCACGAGCTCGCGCATCAGATTCTGTTCGTTCGGGGAGACACAGCGTTTAACGAGTCCTTCGCCGTGACAGTCGAGACGGTGGGTGTTCGGCGCTGGCTCGCCGCGCACCCCGACGCGGCGATGGAGTACGACCGCTACGATGCGCATCGTCGCCAGTTCCGCAAATTGGTTGATGGCTATCGCAAACGTCTCGAAGCCGTGTATGACAGCTCGGAAACGGACGCGAAAAAGGTGGCGAACAAGGACGTCCTGTTCGATCGCATGCGTGCGGATTACGACGCACTGAAGACGTCCTGGGGTGGCTACAAAGGCTTCGATCTGTGGTTTGCCACGGACCTGAACAACGCCAAGATCGGGTCGTTCGCGACCTATAACCAGTGGGTGCCAGCGTTTATGGCGCTGCTAGCGCAGGAGCACGACGACCTGCCGAGGTTCTATGCGGCGGTCAAAGCCATGTCAAAACGGCCGGAAGCTGAGCGAAATGCGACGCTCGCCGCATTGGACAGTACACCGGCGGCTGCCGCTGCCCGAGCGCTACTGGACGCGCCGATGCAGGCTGTGCGGTGATCTGCGCACGAACCGCGCTCGTGGGACTTGGCTATCGCTAAGAAATGACCGACTTCAAATCCCCCAGCAGCAGATAAAGTTGCTGCCGCTGATCTTCCGGCAACGCGCCAAGGCGTTGCTCGATCCATTGCTCGTGAGCGCGGGCCATATTGGAAAACGCCTTCTTTCCGCGCGCCGTCAGTTTGATCAGAAACGCGCGGCGGTCGTTGACGACGGTCTCGCGCGTCACCCAGCCTTCTTTCTCCAACTGATCGGTGATGCCGGTTACGTTTCCGCCAGTCACCATCATCCGCTTACTGAGCTCCCCCATCTTCAATCCTTCCGGGTGGCGATCGAGTTGCGCAAGCAAATCGAAGCGCGGAAGCGTGCAGTCAAACTCCTGACGCAGGCGTGAGCGGATGTCCGTCTCGATCAGGTTGGCACAAGTGAGTAGCCGCAGCCAAAGTCGCAGCGCGTCGTGCTCGCGATCGTGGGCTCGCGTTTCGAGATCGAGAGAATCGGAGTCGGCGAGGCTCATGGTCGATGGCGGAAAATTTACAGTATGGAAATTTTAGGTTTGAAATAATCGCTGGGTCAAGATAGGGCGGTTACGGGGCCCAGGCGATTGCACCGAAGGGCGGAAACTCCGTGCCCCTGACGCATAAAAAAAGGGCACCCGAAGGTGCCCTTTCGCCAAAGCCTAAGTGACAGAAACTGTCAGCTTAGAACTTGTGACGGATACCGGCCGTAACAGCGAATTGGTTCGTGCTGTTCGAGAAGCCCAGGCCGTTCAACGATGCGCCGCCAGGAGCGTCGTTGTTGGCGTGTTGCCACAGACCAACCAGGTACGTGTCCGTGCGCTTCGACAGGAAGTAGTCGACGCCCAGGTTGACTTGGTGGTACTTCGGCGACACGCTGCTGCCCGTCAGGTTAAGCGTCGACCACGTGTACGTGTACGATGCGCCCAGTTGCAGTGCCGGGGTCAGCATGTACTTGGCGTTCAGTTCGGCGTTGTCGAACTTCCAGCTGCCGCCACCAACGTATTGGTACACGCTGTGTGCGTAGACCAGACCCAGCGTGGCCGGACCGAAGGCGTACGAACCGCCTGCCGATGCGATCCATGCCTTGTCGCTGGCAACCAGGCCGCCGAGCGTCATCGGGGTCGTAGCATCGCCACCGTTGTTGATCACGCCGGTCGAGTTAGCAGCCGGTGCGCTGAGCATCAAGTAACCTGCGCCGAACGACACCGGGCCGTTAGCGTAGCCCAGACCGAACGAGTAAGCACGGTTGTTGGCGAAGCCCGTACCCGTCGAACCGTTGTTAGCCGAGTTCGAGAAGCCATACATACCGCCGGCGCTGAAGCCGTTGTAGTTGACCGTCGTGTACTTGACCGAGTTGTTGACGCGGAACGAGTTGTTCAGGTTGTCGTTGTCGAACGGGTGAGCGCCCGCGAACGTCGACCATTGGCTACCCGAAGCGTACGGGCCGACGAAGTCAACCACGGAGTCGTACTGACGACCGATGGTGAACGTACCAGCCGTTGCGCTGCTCAGACCAACGTAGGCTTGACGACCGAACATACGGCCGTTCTGGCCCAGCGTGCCCGAACCCAGGTTGAAGCCGTTTTCCAAGACGAAGATCGCCTTCAGGCCGCCGCCGAGGTCCTCAGCACCCTTCAGGCCCCAACGCGAACCTTGCAGGTTGCCGTTAGCGAACTGGAAGTTGTGGTTGGTCTGACCCGTGCCAGCCAGGTTGCCACCAGTCTTGCTGACGTATTGCAGGCCAGCGTCGATGATACCGTACAGGGTCACGCTGCTTTGAGCGTGAGCAGCGCCAGCGAATGCGCCGAGCACACCCAGAGCGAGAAGCGACTTTTTCATTGAGTGATCTCCAAAGGATTGTGAGATTTGTTTAACAAGGTCACTAGTGATAACGTCCTTGCTAATCAACTTCGCGAGAAGTTGGACGTAATGTAACAAATTCACTTTAGGCGGCAAAGGAAAAGGCCGGTTTTACGCGGGTTCGCGGCGGGTTTTGTTTCGTTTACGCAACATCGTGGAAACCGGCATCTGGCGGGGATTTCGCGCGTTTGCGCCCGCGCAAGGCGCGCCGGATAAAGGGGCGTATCATTGGCCGCAGACGTGAAAGAATCGTCCTGCGTTCCGCATTGTGAAAGATTTGAGTGAGTTGAAAGTACGATGTTCTCCGACAGTCTGATCTCCGAGCTTGACCGTGGTCTGCGTGCCATCGCAGGTGTCACGCAAGCGTCCCGTCCGACTCCCGCCGCAGTCCAATCCGACAATAACGATGCCCCCGTAGGCGACGACGCGTTGACATCCCAAGAGCGGCGTCACGTTGCCGGCCTCATGCGCGTGAATCACGTCGGTGAGGTTTGTGCGCAAGCGCTGTATCAGGCGCAGAAGCTGGCGACGAAGCGCCCGGAGTTGCGCTCGGCGTTCGAGCATGCGGGCAAGGAAGAAGAGGACCACCTCGCGTGGACGGCGCACCGTCTCTCGGAGCTCGGCTCGCGCCCCAGTCTGCTCAATCCGTTGTGGTACGCGGGCGCTTTTACCATCGGTTTCGTCGCCGGGAAGTTCGGCGACAAGGTGAGTCTCGGCTTCATGTCCGAGACTGAGCGTCAGGTCGAGCATCATCTGGATAGCCATCTCAATGACTTGCCAGCGCATGACCTGCGCTCGCGGGCCATCGTCGATCAGATGCGTCTGGACGAGATCGAACACGGGCAGGCCGCGCGTGACGCTGGCGGCATTGAGTTGCCTGCGCCGGTCCAGCGTGTCATGCGCGCGGCGGCAAAGGTCATGACGACGACGGCCTACTATATATAGAGCATCCGCAAGAATTCCCCGAAAGACCCCCTGCCTCCTGCATCGATTCCCTCTCGTGTAAGTGCGTGCCGGCCGGTTTTCCATGGTGTCGGCACGGCGTGAGCGCGCACTACGCCGTATCGACAGTGCCGACGGGCCTCGCGCGAAGTGATGCTCAAAATATGAGGTTCCACTTTCACTATCGCACTTATGTCTTTAATTTTCCTGACAAAATTCCGTTTTCCAACTTTAGGAAAGTGAGCTAAGTCATTGTTCTGTCTACCAAATTCCCTCTGAAAAATGGGCGAAACGCTTGACCGCCCATACACTCTCCTCTAAAGTGGGAAATAGTGTGAGAAAGTGTATTTTTGTGTGGTGTAGAGCACAAAATCTTTCTCTTTCGGCATGACGGGCAGGCAGACGAAACCTCACGGGAGCGCACGTGTTTCAGGGAGCCTCGGCACTTTCACTGGATGCAAAGGGACGGATGTCGATTCCGGCCCGGCACCGTGACGTGCTTCAGGGCGACGCTGAAGGCAAGGTGACGATCACCAAGCACCCGGATGGATGTCTGCTGCTATTCCCGCGTCCCGAATGGGAGATCTTCCGCGGCAAGATCGCCGCACTGCCGATGGACGCGCACTGGTGGCGACGCATCTTCCTGGGCAACGCAGCCGACGTCGAGATGGATTCGGCGGGCCGTGTCCTGGTGGCGCCCGAATTGCGCGCCGCCGCGGGCATGGACAAGGAAGTCATGCTGCTGGGCATGGGCAGTCATTTCGAACTCTGGGATGCCGCGACGTATGCCGCCAAGGAACAGGCGGCGATGGCGCAGGGTATGCCGGAAGCACTGAAGAACTTCACTTTTTGACAGATCAGGTGGTCCGACGAGCATGGCGCACGCGGTGGAAACGGTAATGCAGCACCGCACGGTCCTGCTAGAGGAGGCCGTGGATGCCTTGCTGTGGCGCGACGATGGCGTTTACGTCGACGGCACATTCGGCCGCGGCGGGCACAGTCGCAGGCTGCTCGAGCGGCTGGGTGCCCAGGGGAGACTGATCGCATTCGACAAGGATCCCCAAGCGATCGCGGAGGCGGCAAAGATTGCCGATCCGCGATTTTCGATTGAGCACGAGAGCTTCGCGACGTTGCGCGAGGCGTTAGCCCGACGCGGTATCGACAAGGTGTCGGGCGTTTTGCTGGACCTGGGCGTGTCGTCGCCGCAAATCGACGACCCGGCGCGCGGGTTCAGTTTTCGGGCCGACGGTCCGCTCGATATGCGCATGGATCCCACGCGCGGCGAGTCGGCTGCCGATTGGCTGGCCCGGGCGACGCTGGAAGAAATGACGGAGGTCATCAAGGACTATGGGGAAGAACGGTTTGCTTTTCAGATTGCAAAGGCGCTTGTTGCTCGCCGGGCAGACGCCGACCGCCTCGGGCCTCTCGTCAGTACACGCGAGCTTGCCGCGATCGTGGCGGGCGCCGTCAAAACCCGTGAGAAGGGCAAGGACCCGGCAACACGTACCTTTCAGGCTTTACGGATTCACGTCAATCAAGAGCTTGCGGACTTGCAGATAGCACTGGATGTGGCGGCCGATGTCCTCGAAACGGGAGGCAGACTCGTGGCGATCAGCTTTCATTCACTGGAAGACCGGATCGTGAAGCGCTTCATGCAGGCTCGCTCTAGCGCGCCAGCGGTGGATCGCCGCGTGCCGCTGCGCGCTCACGAAATTCCCGAGCCGCCGTTCAAAGCCAGCCGCAAGATCAAGCCGTCCGCCGCCGAGGTGGAGGCGAACGCGCGTTCGCGCTCGGCGATCATGCGAGTCATGGAGCGGGTGTCGACATGAGCCGGCTCAATATCCTCCTGCTCGCCGTGCTGATCGGCTGCGCCCTTTCCCTGATCAACGCGCAATATCGTGCGCGCGGCACGTTCGTCGAACTGAACCGCGAGCAGGCGCTCGAGCATCAATTGCTGCAGGACTGGGATCGTCTCCAATACGAGCAGAGCGCGCAGAGCAAGAGCGCCCGTATCGAGAGCGTCGCGCGCAGCGACCTGAAGATGCAGGCCGTCTCGCCCGGCCGCACGCAATATCTCTCCGCGCCCGCCGGCAGCATGGGCGCGATGGTGGATGTGCCGGTGCCGACCGCGAGCGCCGCGTCCGCCCCTGCGAGCGGAGGCAAACGATGATTCGCCGCAAAGACGCCAAGGCCAAGACCAAGGATGTGCAGTTCTCTGCCAGCCCGGTCCTGTCCGTGCGTCTGCCGATGTGGCGCTCGAAGATGCTCGTCTTCGTGATCTTCGGCGCGTTCGCGTCGCTGGTTGCGCGTGCCTTCTGGATTCAGGGGCCGGGCAACGCCTTCTATCAACGTCAGGGCGAGAGCCGTTACGAACGCACACTGGAGATGTCCGCCACGCGCGGCAAAGTGTTCGACCGTAACGGACAGGTGCTTGCCACCAGTCTGCCCGTGAAGGCCATCTGGGCGATTCCGGAAGATGTGCCCGACGACGTCTCGACGCAGCAGGTGCGTCAGCTCTCGAAGCTGCTCGAGATGAGCGAGTCGGATCTGCGTCGCAAATTCAATCAGGAAAAGAGCTTCGTCTACGTGAAGCGTCAGGTCCTGCCCGACGTCGCCAAGCAAGTCGCAGACCTCGACATCCCCGGCGTATATCAGCGCAAGGAGTACAAGCGCTTCTATCCGGAAGGCGAGATCGCGGCGCACGTGGTGGGCTTCACGAACGTCGAAGATATCGGTCAGGAAGGCGTCGAGTTGTCGATGCAGAAAGATCTGGCCGCAACCCCGGGCAGCCGCCGGGTGATCAAGGATCGTCTGGGGCGCGTGGTCGAAGATATCGACATCCTCGCGCAACCGCGCGACGGCCACGACATTACGCTCTCGATCGACAGCAAGATCCAGTTCCTCGCCTACAGCGAACTCAAGGACGCCATGGAGCGCACCGGCGCGAAAGCCGCCAGCGCCGTGGTGCTGGACGTGCGCACGGGCGAGGTGCTCGCGCTGGCGAACCTGCCGACGTACAACCCCAACAACCGCACGAACCTGACGGGCGCGCAGCTTCGCAACCGCGTCATCACCGACACCTTCGAGCCCGGCTCCATCATGAAGCCGATCACCATCGCCGCTGCGATGGAAAACGGCTATGTGAAGCCGACGTCGACGGTCATGACCACGGGGCGCGCCAACTTCTTCGGTGCGAACATCACCGACACCCACGATTACGGCCTGCTCACGGTGGCCGGCGTCATTCAGAAGTCGAGCAACATCGGTACGGCGAAGATCGCGCTGCAGATGAAGCCGCAGGAAATGTGGGACATGTTTACCAGCGTCGGCCTGGGTCAGGCACCGAAGCTCGGTTTCCCGGGGGCGGTGGCGGGACGTCTGCGTCCGGCCAAGAGCTGGCGTCCGATCGAGCAGGCGACGATGGGTTACGGCTACGGGCTGTCGGCCTCGCTGATTCAACTGGCGCGTGCGTACACCGTCTTCGCTCACGACGGCGAATTGCTACCGATCTCTATCTATAAGACGGATGGCAGCGTCGTGAAGGGCACGCAAGTCATCTCGCCTGCGACTGCGCGCGAAGTGCGCAAGATGCTGGAGATGGTGACGTCGCCCGGTGGTACGGCCACGCGCGCTCAGGTGATCGGATATCGCGTGGGCGGCAAGACCGGCACGGCCTACAAGCAATCGGGCAAAGGCTACGACAAGAGCAAGTACCGCGCATCGTTCGTCGGCATGGCGCCGATGTCCGAGCCGCGCATTATCGTGGCCGTCACGCTTGACGAGCCGGGTCGCGGTTCGCACTACGGTGGCGTAGCCGCAGGTCCGGCATTCGCGTCGATCGTGGGCGGGACGTTGCGGGCATTGAACGTGGTGCCGGATTCGCCGGTGACGAAGCTCGTCGTGAGCGACAAAGTGGAGGAGAGCGAGCCATGGGCACCGTGACCCCGACGCCGCAAAATCCCGCCACGTTCGCCATGGTCGCGGACGCCACCGATCGCGCCGCGCTCGCGCAGGCGTGGGACTGGCTGCGCCGCACGGTGCCCGCGGGTGCCACGTTGCATGCGGATAGCCGTCGCGTGACATCGGGTGACGTGTTCGTCGCCTACGCGGTGAAGGGCGCCGATAGCCGTGGCTTCATTGCCGACGCCGTCGAGCGCGGTGCTGCCGCAGTGCTCTGGCAGAGCGACGATTTCACCTGGCCAGCGTCGCTCACGTCGCTCGCTAACGTGCCGCAGTTTGGCGTGGCGCGCCTCGACTGGCTCGCGGGCCCGCTGGCGGCGCTGTGGTACGGCGAGCCGAGCGTCGGCATGACGATGTTCGGCGTGACGGGGACCAACGGCAAGACGTCGTGCAGCCAATGGCTGGCGCAATTGCTCTCGAAGACGAACGTGCGCAGTGCCGTGATCGGTACGCTGGGCAGCGGCTTCCCCGGTCATCTCACTGTGACGGGCTTCACCACACCCGACGCCGTCCAGTTGCAACGCAGCCTCGACGATCTGCGCGCACAAGGCGCTGCAGCGGTCGCGATGGAGGTGTCGTCGCACGGTTTGTATCAGGGCCGCGTGAACGGTGTGGCGTTCGACGTGGCGGTGTTCACCAACCTGACGCAGGATCACCTCGACTATCACGGCACGATGGCCGAGTACGAAGCGGCCAAGACGCGTCTGTTCGACTGGCCCGGACTGAAGGCTGCGGTCATCAATCGCGACGATGCGATGGGGCAGCGTTTGCTGACGCGTCTGGCGGGTAAGACACCGGTCTTTGAATACGGCATTCACGGTGCTGAGACGTCGGCGCACGGCAACCGCGTGCTGCGTGCGGAAGACATTCGCGCAACGACTGCGGGCACGCGCTTCACGCTGCATATCGATGATCAGAGCCAGCAAGTGACGGTGCCTCTGATCGGTGAGTTCAACATCAGCAACGCCCTTGCCGTGCTGGGCGCAGCACTGGCCTCTGGTGTCGCGCAAGATGCCGCCATCGCCGGACTCGCAACGCTCGCGCCGGTGTCCGGTCGCATGGAGCAGATCGGACAGCCGGGGCAGCCGTTGGTGGTGATCGATTACGCCCATACGCCCGACGCACTCGACAAAACACTGGCCGCCCTGCGGCCGGTCACGCAAGCACGCGGCGGCAAGCTCGTTTGCGTGTTCGGTTGCGGTGGCGATCGCGATGCGGGCAAGCGTCCGCAGATGGGGGCGGTCGCCGAGCGTCTGGCGGACGCCATCGTGCTCACGAGCGACAACCCGCGCACCGAAGTACCCGCCGAGATCATGGCGCAGATCGCCGCCGGTCTCGCGCAGCCGGACGCTGCACGTCGCATCGAAGACCGCGCAAGCGCGATTCTTCAGGCCGTGCGCGGCGCGCAGGCCGCGGACGTCGTGCTGATTGCGGGCAAGGGACACGAAAGCACACAGGAAATCATGGGCAAGAAGCGGCCGTTCTCCGATCAGGAACACGCGCGTCTGGCACTCGCCGCGCGTGCGACCACGGTGCGCGGAGGTGGCGAATGACGCCGACGATGCACGCCATCATGTGGCAACTGAGCGACGCACAGGCCGCCGTGACGGATTCGCGCGTGACTGGCGCGCCGTCGACGGCGTTTGCCCGCATCGTGACGGATAGCCGTTCGGTGCAGCCGGGCGATCTGTTCGTGGCGCTCAAGGGCGAGCGTTTCGATGCACACGATTTTCTGTCCGATGTGGCGCGCGCAGGCGCAGCCGCTGTGGTCGCGACCCACGTGCCGGACGGTTTCGAGACGCCAGCGCTGATCGTGCCCGACACGCGCATCGCGCTGGGCGAACTGGCCGCCGCATGGCGTCGCCGCTTCGCGATTCCGGTCGTCGCGGTCACGGGTAGCAATGGCAAGACGACCGTCAAGGAAATGATCTCGGCGATTTTTGCCGAGGCGGCGGGCGCGGACGCACGTCTGGCGACGGCCGGGAACTTCAATAACGACATCGGCCTGCCGCTCACGCTGTTCCGTCTGAAAGACGGCGACAAACTCGCGGTGCTCGAACTCGGCATGAATCATCCGGGTGAGACCGCGTATCTGGCGAAGATCGCGCAGCCAACGGTGGCCGTCATCAACAACGCGCAACGCGAGCATCAGGAATTCATGGTGAACGTGGCCGCCGTGGCCGAAGAACATTCGGCTGTGCTGGCGGCGCTGCCTGACGACGGCGTGGCCGTCTTCCCGGCAGAGAGCGAATTCGCACCGATGTGGCGCGAGGTGGCAGGCAAGCGTCGCGTGCTGGACTTCGCGCTGGATGCGCGTGCGGCAGTGTCGGGGCGGTACGACGTAGCGACGCGTGTGTTGCGCGTGGCGTCACCTGCCGGCGAGTTTTCGCTCACGCTGCCGCTACTCGGCGAGCACAACGCACGCAACGCGTTGGCCGCAATCGCCTGCGCTCTGGGTGCGCACGTGGACATCGGTTCGATCGTGCGGGCACTCGAAGCGTTCTCTGCCGTCAAAGGCCGACTTCAGGTGTCCACGCTGTCGAAGGGACCGCTCGCGGGTGTCACGCTGATCGACGACACCTATAATGCGAACCCCGATTCCGTATTGGCCGCAATCGACGTACTTGCGCAGACGCCCGCACCGCGTGTTCTGGTGCTTGGCGATATGGGCGAGGTCGGCGACAACGGTCCCGCATTCCACCGCGAAGTGGGCGAATACGCCGCACAGCGCGGTATCGATCGCCTGCTGGCGTTGGGTGAGCAGACGCAGGCCAGCGTTGTCGCGTTCGGCGACGGTGGCGAACATTTTTCGGATGTGAACGACGTGGCGCCGCTCGTAGCGACGCTGAACGCCACGTTGAGTGCGCCGGCGACGGTGCTGGTGAAGGGAAGCCGCTTTATGCGGATGGAGCGCGTGCTCGAACAGTTGCGCGCGACGAGTGAAAGCGGGGGCGGCAACGCCCCGGCCAAGTGATAAAGGATTGATGGAATGTTGCTGACGTTGGCGCAATGGCTGCAAGCGGATGCGAGCTATTTGCGCGTGTTCAACTACCTGACGTTTCGGGCCGTGATGGCAAGCCTCACGGCGCTGGTGATCGGGCTCTCGTTCGGGCCGATGGTCATTCGCAAGCTCGCCGAGATGAAGGTGGGTCAGGCCGTGCGTACCGACGGCCCGCAGACGCACCTTGTGAAGTCGGGCACGCCCACGATGGGCGGTGTGCTGATTCTCATCGGCATCACCGTCGCCACGCTGCTCTGGGCGGATCTGAGCAACCGTTTCATCTGGATCGTGCTGCTGGTCACGCTGGGCTTCGGGATCATCGGCTGGATCGACGATTACCGGAAAGTCGTCTTCAAGGACCCGCGCGGCATGTCGTCGCGCGAGAAGTATTTCTGGCAATCGATCATCGGTCTGTTCGCCGCGATTTATCTGGCGTTCTCCGTCTCGGAGACGAGCAACCTGAAGGTCTTCGAGCTGTTCATCAGTTGGGTGCGCAACGGCTTTCCGCTCGATTTGCCGCCTAAAGCGGACTTCATCGTGCCGTTCTTCAAGACGATGAGCTACCCGCTGGGTGTGTTTGGCTTCATCGCGTTGACCTACTTTGTCATCGTCGGCTCGTCCAACGCCGTTAACCTCACGGACGGCCTCGACGGTCTGGTCATCATGCCGGTCGTGCTGGTCGGCGCGGCGCTCGGCGTGTTCGCTTACGTGATGGGCAACGTCGTCTACTCGAAGTACCTGCTTTTCCCCCACATACCGGGCGCAGGTGAGTTGCTCGTGTTCTGTTCGGCGATGTCGGGGGCCGGGTTGGCGTTCCTATGGTTCAACACCCATCCGGCGCAGGTGTTCATGGGCGACGTGGGCGCACTGGCGCTCGGCGGCGCGCTTGGCACGGTCGCCGTGATCGTGCGACAGGAAGTCGTGCTGTTCGTGATGGGCGGTGTGTTCGTCGCGGAAACGCTGTCGGTGATGTTGCAGGTCACCTGGTTCAAATACACCAAGAAGCGATTCGGCGAAGGGCGGCGCATCTTCAAGATGGCACCGCTGCATCACCACTTCGAACTGTCGGGATGGAAAGAAACGCAGGTGGTGGTCCGTTTCTGGATCATCACGCTGATGCTGGTGCTGATCGGTTTGTCGACGTTGAAGCTGCGCTGACGTTGAGCTGACGCTGCTGTCGGCGTGTCTCGACGTAACGAGACGAAACAAGACGAGACGTGACTGGCAGGAAGTCACAAGATAGCGACTTCGCAAATTTGTGAAGTCGCTTTCGTGCAAGTGGAACTAAAGGTAAGGCCGCTCGCGCCGATAGCAGTAGATCGGTGTCGTTGAAGCGATGCATTCGTAGGTTGTTTGAATCGATAAAGGAAAGAGCGACGTGTTCGGCGAGAAGTTTGGTGAATCCTGGCAACCGCGTGTCCTGATCCTGGGTCTGGGAGAGTCCGGCCTGGCGATGGCGCGTTGGTGCGCGCGTTACGGCTGCCGAGTGCGTGCAGCCGACACGCGCTTTGCGTCGTCGGAGACACCACCGAACGTGGCGACCCTGCGCATCGACGCGCCGCAAGCCGAATTCCTGGGCGGCGCATTCGCCGGTCAGATCGACGCATTGCTCGACGACATCGAACTCATCGGCATCAGCCCGGGCCTCTCGCCGCTCGCCGAAGACGTGACGGCGCTGCTGGCCGAGGCGGCCGAGCGCGGCGTGCCGGTGTGGGGTGAAATCGAGTTCTTCGCGCAGGCCTTGCGTCACATGAAGTCGACGAGCGGCTACGCGCCGAAGGTGCTCGCAATTACCGGCACGAACGGCAAGACCACGACGACGAGTCTCACCGGGTTGCTGTGTCGCCGGGCTGGCAAGCGTACGGCCGTGGCGGGCAACATCAGCCCGTCGGCACTCGACCGTTTGAGCGAGTGCATCGCCGACGCCACGCTCCCCGACGTATGGGTCCTCGAACTCTCCAGCTTCCAGTTGGAGACGACGCATTCGCTCGCACCCGATGCGGCGGCCATTCTCAACATCACGCAAGACCATCTGGTCTGGCACGGCGATATGGACGCCTACGCCAAAGCCAAAGCACGCATCTTCGGCGAGAACACCGTGCGCGTGCTCAATCGCGACGACGCTCGCGTGATCGCGTTCGCATCGCCCGAAGCCAACGTGGTGACCTTCGGCACGGGCAAGCCCGACGCCGTGGGCGACTTCGGTCTGGAGATGGAAGGCGGCATGTGGTGGCTGGTCGAGGGCTTCACGCGCGACGACGCGCCGCCCGCACCCAAGCGTCGCAAGGCGGGTGCACCGGAAGCCACGGTCGAGGTGTTGGGCAAGCGTCTGATGCCGGCCGACGCGCTGCGCATTCGCGGTCAGCACAACGCCGCGAACGCCCTGGCGGCGCTCGCACTCGCCCGCGCGATCGATCTGCCGCTGGCCAAGCTGCTGCACGGTCTGCGTGAGTATCCGGGCGAGCCGCATCGTGTTCAGCTCGTCGCTACGATCAACGAAGTCGAGTTCTACGACGACAGCAAGGGCACCAACGTCGGCGCGACGGTCGCGGCGATTACGGGACTCGAAAAGAAGCTGCTCCTGATTCTCGGCGGCGACGGCAAGGGGCAGGATTTCTCGCCGCTGGCCAATCCGGTCGCACATCACGCACGCGCGGTGCTGCTGATCGGTCGCGACGCGCCGCTGCTGCGCGAAGCGCTCACGGACACCGGTGTCGATCTGATCGACGCCGCGACGCTGGAAGACGCCACACGCGAAGCCGCCCGTCTGGCGCAGCCTGGCGATGCCGTGCTGCTTTCGCCGGCCTGTGCGAGCTTTGACATGTTCCGCAACTACGAGCATCGCGCAAACGTGTTTCGCGATACCGTCGTTGATCTGGCCGCCGACGCGGGGGTGATGCTATGAACCGTATCAAGTCGTTCTTCAGCAAGAAGCGTCAGGCCGGTTTCGCCGGTGCGGGCACGGCCAATGCGCCGGGCGCAGCGACCACGGCGGCGAACCGCACGCTCGGCAGCATCAAGCCGACGCGCTCGCGCATGCTCGAATACGATCACGCACTCGTATGGGTGGTGATCTCGCTGCTGTCGCTCGGTCTGATCATGGTCTATTCGGCGTCGGTCGCGTTGCCGGACTCGCCGAAGTACAGCGGTTATTCGACGTTCCACTTCCTCGGTCGTCACATCGTGTCGCTCACGATCGGGCTGGTCGCGGCGGTCATCACCTTCCGGATTCCGGTCAAGACGATGGACAAGCTCGCGCCGAAGCTCTTTCTGCTGGCGCTGCTGCTGCTGGTGATCGTGCTGATCCCGCACGTGGGCAAAGGCGTGAACGGGTCGAAGCGCTGGATTCCGTTTGGCGTGCTGAACCTTCAGCCGTCCGAAATCATGAAGCTCGCCGTCACGCTGTACGCCGCGAACTATACCGTGCGTAAGCAGGAGTTCATGCAGAGCTTCGGCAAGGGCTTCCTGCCGATGGGGATTGCCGTCGTGTTCGTCGGCATGCTGCTGCTGCTCGAGCCGGACATGGGCGCGTTCATGGTGGTCGCGGCCATCGCCATGGGCATTCTTTTCCTTGGCGGCGTGAACGGACGCTTGTTCGGCGGTCTGGCGCTCACGGCAGTCGGCACGTTCGCGATGCTGATCTGGCTGTCGCCGTGGCGTCGCGAGCGGATCTTTGCATATCTCGATCCGTGGCGCGAAGACTACGCCCTCGGCAAGGCTTATCAGCTGACGCACTCGCTCATCGCGTTCGGACGCGGCGAATGGACCGGCGTGGGGCTCGGCGGCAGCATCGAAAAACTGCACTACCTGCCCGAAGCGCACACCGACTTCATCCTCGCGGTGATCGGCGAGGAGTTCGGGTTCGTCGGCGTGCTGGTCGTCATCCTGCTCTTTTACTGGCTGGTACGCCGCGCGTTCGAAATCGGACGTCAGGCGCTGGCGCTGGAGCGCACGTTCGCCGGGCTGCTCGCCAAGGGCGTGGGCGTGTGGCTGGGGGCGCAGACCTTCATCAATATGGGCGTGAATCTCGGCCTGCTGCCGACCAAGGGGCTGACGTTGCCGCTGGTCAGTTACGGCGGCTCGGGCATCTTGCTCAACTGTGTGGCCGTGGCGATCTTGCTGCGGGTGGATTACGAAAACCGCGTGCTGATGCGGGGAGGCAAGGTATGACCGAGCGCGCTACCGCGATGCCGGCACCGCAGACGAAGACACGCACGCTGCTGGTCATGGCCGGCGGCACGGGCGGTCACGTCTTCCCGGGGCTCGCGGTCGCCAACTTCCTGCGTGTGCAGGGGTGGCGCGTGGTCTGGCTCGGCAACCCGTCCGGCATGGAAGCCACGCTGGTGCCGAAGTACGACATTCCGATGGAGTTCGTGAAGTTCGGCGGGTTGCGCGGTAAGGGCTTGATGACCAAGTTCCTGCTGCCGCTCAATCTGCTGCGCGCGTTCTGGCAGAGCATCGGTGCGATTCGTCGCGCGAAGCCGAACGTCGTGCTCGGCATGGGCGGCTACATCACGTTCCCGGCGGGGATGATGGCGTCGCTGTTGGGGCGTCCGCTGGTGTTGCACGAACAGAACTCGGTGGCGGGCATGGCGAACAAGGTGCTCGCGCGCGTGGCGGACAAGGTGTTGCTCGCGTTCCCCGACACGATTCCGGGGGGCGAGTGGGTCGGCAATCCGATTCGCGCCGACTTCGACGAGATGGCCGAACCGGCCGAGCGCTACAACGCGCGTACCGGACCGCTGCGCATTCTGGTCGTCGGGGGAAGTCTGGGCGCGACGGTGCTCAACGAAATCGTGCCGAAGGCGCTGGCGAAGCTGCCGCGCGAAGATCGTCCGCAGGTCACGCATCAGGCGGGCGTCAAACATATTCAGACGTTGCAGGCGAATTACGCCGCAGCGGGGGTGACGGTCGAAGCACTGCCGTTCATCGACAACATGGTCGCGGCCTATGCCGGGGCGGATCTGGTGATCTGCCGGGCGGGCGCGATGACGGTGGCCGAAGTGGCGGCGGCGGGCGTGGCGGCACTGTTCGTGCCGTTCCCGCACGCGGTCGACGACCACCAGACAACGAATGCGCGTTTCCTCGCCGACAAGGGCGCGGCAACGCTGATCGACCAGCGCGAGCTGTCGGTCGAGACCCTGGCCGAGTGGTTGCGCCGTCAGACGCGCGAATCGCTGCTCGCGATGGGAGAGAAAGCCAGGGCGCTCGCCAAGCCGGACGCCACCGAACAAGTGGCGCGCGTGTGCGCGGCTCTGGCCAAGGATTGAAATGAAACACATCGTCAAACATATTCACTTCGTCGGCATTGGCGGCTCGGGCATGAGCGGCATTGCCGAGGTGTTGCTTAACCTGGGTTATCAGGTGAGCGGCTCCGATCTCGGCGACAACGCGGTCACGCAGCGTCTCGCCGGTCTTGGCGCGCGTATTGCACGCGGCCATGCTGCCGAACATATCGAAGGGGCCGACGCCATCGTCGTCTCCACCGCCATCACGGCGGACAACCCGGAAGTGCTCGCAGGCCGTGCACGTCAGATTCCGATCGTGCCGCGCGCGCTGATGCTCGCGGAACTCATGCGTCTGAAGCAGGGCGTCGCCATTGCGGGCACGCACGGCAAGACGACCACGACGAGTCTCGTGGCCAGCGTGCTTGCGCAGGGCGGGCTCGATCCGACGTTCGTGATCGGCGGCCGTCTGAACAGCGCCGGGGCGAACGCGAAACTCGGCACGGGTGATTTCATCGTGGTCGAGGCGGACGAATCGGACGCCTCGTTCCTGAATCTGAATCCGGTCATCGAAGTCATCACGAACATCGATGCCGATCACATGGATACATACGGGCACGACTTTGCCCGTCTGAAGCAATCCTTCGTCGCCTTCACGCAGCGTCTGCCGTTCTACGGCATCGCGGTACTGTGTGTCGACGATCCGAACGTGCGCGAAATCCTTCCGTTCGTCTCGAAGCCGATCGTGCGTTATGGCCTGTCGGACGACGCGCAGGTGCGCGCCATCGACGTGCGCGCAGACGGCGGACAGATGCGCTTCACCGTGCTGCGTAAGTTTGGCGCGGGTGCGGCACCGCTCGATATCACGCTCAACCTGCCGGGCGAGCACAACGTGCGCAATGCGCTGGCCGCGATTGCGATCGCGACCGAACTCGAAGTGCCGGACGCTGCGATTCAACAGGCGCTGGCGGAATTTAACGGCGTGGGCCGACGTTTTCAGCGATATGGCGAAATCTCGCTGCCGAAGTCCAGTGGCACCGGCTCGTTCACGTTGATCGACGACTACGGTCATCACCCGGTCGAGATGGCGGCAACACTGGCCGCAGCGCGCGGTGCGTTTCCCGGTCGTCGCATCGTGCTGGCGTTCCAGCCGCATCGGTACACGCGTACGCGCGACTGCTTCGAGGACTTCGTGAAAGTGCTCTCCGATGCGGATGCCGTCGTGCTCGGCGAAGTCTATTCGGCCGGTGAGGCGCCCATCGTGGCTGCCGACGGTCGTGCGCTGGCGCGCGCTTTGCGTGTCGCGGGCAAGGTGGAACCCGTTTTCGTGGAAGACGTCGCGCAACTGCCCGACGCCATTCTGCAAGTCGCCCGTGCGGGCGACGTCGTAATCACCATGGGTGCCGGGTCCATCGGCGCGGTGCCCGGCAAGTTGCAAGTTCAGCAAGGAGTTTGACGTGAGTGCTTTCGATCCGAAACGTTTCGGCAAGGTTGGCGTCCTGATGGGCGGGCGCTCGGCCGAGCGTCAGATCTCGCTGATTTCGGGCAATGGTGTGCTCGAAGCGCTGCGCTCGCGCGGCGTCGATGCGCATGCATTCGATACGGGTATGCATGATCTCGCCGCGCTCGCCGAGCAGAAGTTCGACCGTGTGTTCATCGCATTGCATGGCCGCTACGGCGAAGACGGCACGATTCAGGGCGCGCTCGAACATCTGGGTGTGCCGTACACCGGCAGTGGCGTGTTGGCTTCCGCGCTGGCGATGGACAAGGAGATGACCAAGCGCATCTGGATCAACGAAGGGCTGCCGACGCCGCGCTTCACGATGCTGAATGCCGACACCGACTTCGATGCCGTCGCGCGCGATCTCGGATTGCCGCTCATCGTCAAGCCGTCGCGAGAAGGTTCGACCATCGGTCTGACGAAGGTCACGGAAGCCTCGCAACTGAAGGCGGCGTTCGAGAAGGCGGTGGCGCTCGACCCGGACGTGCTTGCCGAAGAGTTCATCGACGGCGACGAGTTGACCGTGCCGGTGCTTGGCGTGGGCACGAAGGGTGCGAATGCCGCCCGTTCGCTGCCGGTTATCCGTATCGTCGCGCCGGACGCGAACTACGACTACCAGAACAAGTACTTCAAGGACGACACGCGCTACGAATGCCCGCCGCCGTTGTCGGTGTCCTTGCAAGAGGAAGTGCAGCGCCTCGTGTTGCGCGCCTACCTCGTGCTCGGCTGCCGTGGGTGGGCCCGTGCCGACGTGATGCTGCGCAAGCGCGATAACAAGCCGTACCTGTTGGAGATCAATACGTCGCCGGGCATGACCGGTCACTCGCTGGTGCCGATTTCGGCGCGCGCGGCGGGCCTGTCGTACGAAGACCTGGTGGTTGAAATTCTGGCAACTGCGACGCTCGATCTGCATCCGAACGCGCAGTGGAAACCCGAGTAAGACATTGAACGCGTTGAAGAACGCCCTGATACGGAAAGCAAATCGCCATGTGGCACAACGTACGCCTGCTCAACGCCATTGCGAGTGTGCTCGTCGCGCTCGTCGTGCTGGCGGCGCTCGCGGCGGGCGGTCATTGGCTGATTCAGCGGCCGGTTTTCACGCTCAAGGCGATTCAGATCGATGGGGACGTGTCCCACATCAACGGACCGACTTTGCGGGCGAATGCGGTCTCGAGGCTGAAGGGCAACTTCTTCACGATCGATCTGGACGCCACGCGAGCGGCGTTCGAAGCAGTGCCCTGGGTGCGTCATGCGAGCGTGCGGCGTGTCTGGCCGAACCAGCTCGCGGTGACGATCGAGGAGTACAAACCGCTGGCCACGTGGAACGACGGCCGTCTGGTGAGTGTGGACGGCGAGTTGTTCGCAGCCAACCTGGCGGAAGCCGAGGACGACGGCAAGTTGCCGGAGTTCGCGGGGCCACCGGGCAGCGAGAAGGATGTGACGGCGCGGTACTACGACTTCGTGAAGTGGTTCGCGCCGCTGAATATGAAACCCGAAGCCGTCACGCTGTCGAATCGCTACGCCTGGGGCGTGCGGCTCGCAGGGGGCGTGCAACTGGCGCTGGGGCGGGAGCGGACCCCCGAGACCCTCGCCACGCGCAGCCGACGCTTCGTACAGGCGTATCCGCAGGTAGCGGCACGCTGGGGAAATCAGATCGAGTATGCCGATCTGCGGTACCCGAACGGTTTTGCAGTGCGTGCCGCAGGCATGCGTTTCTTGAGCGAAGAACAGGCCAAGAAGCTTGCCGCGACACCCGTGCAAAAGCGGGATTCGCAGAAGCCGGCGGCGAAACCTGTCGCGCCGGTAAAGCGAAGCCAGTGAGACTTCAGGACTTACACACGCTATGAGCAAAGATTACAAGGATCTGTTGGTCGCCCTCGATATCGGCACGTCGAAAGTCGTGGCGGTGGTGGCCGAACTGCGCCCTGAAGGCCGCTATGAAGTCATCGGCCTCGGCCAGAGTGAATCGCGCGGCCTGAAAAAGGGCGTGGTGGTGAACATTGAGGCCACAGTGCAGTCCATTCAGCGTGCGCTCGAAGAAGCGGAGCTGATGGCCGACTGCAAGATCACCAACGTGTTCACCGGTATCGCCGGCAGTCACATCCGCAGCTTCAATTCGAGCGGCATGGTGGCGATCAAGGACAAGGAAGTGACGCAGGCCGACGTGGCGCGCGTCATCGAAACGGCCAAGGCAATCAACATCCCGACCGATCAGCAGGTGCTGCATATCCTCACGCAGGAATTCATCATCGACGGTCAGGAAGATGTGCGCGAGCCGATCGGCATGAGCGGTATCCGTCTCGAAGTGAAGGTGCATATCGTGACCGGCGCGGTGTCGGCGGCACAGAACATCGTCAAGTGCGTGCGCCGTTGTGGCCTCGAAGTGAACGACCTGATTCTGCAACCGCTGGCGTCGAGCATCTCGGTGCTCACGGAAGACGAGAAGGAACTCGGTGTGGTGCTGATCGACATCGGCGGTGGCACGACCGACATCGCGATCTTCAGCGAAGGGGCGATCCGTCACACGGCCGTGATTCCGATTGCGGGCGATCAGATCACGAGCGATATCGCGATGGCCGTTCGCACGCCGACGCCGGATGCGGAAGACATCAAGATTCAGCACGGCATCGCCAAGCAGTCGCTGGCCGATCCGGACGAAATGATCGAAGTGCCGGGGCTGGGCGAGCGCGGTCCGCGCACGCTCTCGCGTCAGGCGCTGGCTGCGGTGATCGAGCCGCGTGTCGAAGAGCTGTTCTCGCTGGTGCAGCAAGTGGTGCGCGAGTCGGGTTACGAAGAACTGCTGTCCTCGGGCATCGTGCTCACCGGCGGCGCGGCAATGATGCCGGGCATGGTCGAGCTGGGCGAGGACATCTTCCTCAAGCCCGTGCGCATCGGTGTGCCGGAATACGCAGGCGGTCTGGCCGACGTGGTGCGCAGCCCGCGCTACGCCACGGCGATGGGGCTGCTGCTCGAAGGACGTTCCCAACGCATGCGCGGCCGCAAGGTCGCTGTGCAGTCGGGGCAAGCGAACCAGGTCTGGACGCGGATGCGCGACTGGTTCTTCAGCAATTTTTAAGTTGTCTTTTTACAGAGTTTATGAGGGGTGTGGATTCGGTGTTGAAAACACGCGCGGCTTACCCGAGCGGCACGTGACCCGCAGTACCGGATCTGCTTTTAATTCACTGGAGGCGCTATGAACTTCGAAATGTTGGAAACGGAAACCAACGGCACCATCATCAAGGTGGTGGGTGTTGGTGGCGCTGGCGGCAATGCCGTCCAGCACATGATCAACCGTGGTGTGCAAGGCGTGGAATTCATCGCCATGAACACCGACGCTCAGGCACTGGGCCGCTCGCAGGCCAGCGTGAACATTCAGCTCGGCAAGACCGGTCTGGGTGCAGGCGCGAAGCCGGAAATGGGCCGCTCGGCCGCTGAAGAAGCGCGCGAGCGCGTGGCCGACGCCCTGCGTGGCGCGCACATGGTGTTCATCACCGCCGGCATGGGCGGCGGTACGGGCACGGGCGCAGCGCCGGTGGTGGCGCAGATCGCCAAGGAAATGGGCATTCTGACCGTCGGCGTGGTGTCCAAGCCGTTCGAGTTCGAAGGCGGCAAGCGTATGCGTGTGGCCGAGACGGGCGCACAGGAACTGGAAGACAACGTCGACTCGCTGATCGTCGTGCTCAATGACAAGCTGTTCGAAGTCATGGGCGACGATGCCGAGATGGACAAGTGCTTCCAGTGCGCCGACGACGTGCTGCATAACGCCGTGGCCGGCATCGCCGAAATCATCAACGTCGACGGTCTGGTGAACGTCGACTTTGAAGACGTGAAGACGGTGATGGGCGAGCAAGGCAAGGCGATGATGGGTACGGCGACGGTTGCCGGTGTCGATCGTGCGCGTCTGGCCGCCGAGCAAGCCGTGGCAAGCCCGCTGCTCGAAGGCGTGGATCTGTCGGGCGCGCGTGGCGTGCTGGTGAACATCACGGCATCGCGTTCGCTGCGTCTGTCGGAAACGCGTGAAGTGATGAACACCATCAAGAGCTACGCCGCCGAAGACGCGACCGTGATTTTCGGTACCGTCTACGACGACAAGATGGGCGATGCACTGCGCGTGACCGTCGTGGCAACCGGCCTGGGCCGTGCTGTTGCGAAGAAGGCCGCTGCACCGATGACGCTGCTCAAGACCGGTACCGACAATATGCCGATCGCGACCGGCCACGTGCCGAACGTCGGTCAGGCTGCCGGTACGGACTACGGCGCGCTCGATACGCCGGCCGTGTGGCGCAGCACGCGTGAGACCGCAGCTTCGCACGTCGCTGCGTTGCAGGAAAAGGGTGTCGACACGTACGACATCCCGGCTTTCCTGCGCAAGCAAGCCGACTGACAAGGTTGCGCGCGGGCCGGGTGCCAGTGCCTGGCGCCGCCGCACCTTGGGAATCGCGAGACCTACGCAGGTCGTCGTGAGGATTCGCCGTCGCTCCAACTACCATGCCCTGTGGCGTGGGGAAGGCGCGCCCCGGTACGGGTCCGAGGGACGATACGGCAAGGTTGTGATGCGCGGTGATGCCTTGTGGTTGCGACGACCAGAGTCGCAAAAGGTGTCGACGCCTCACAGATGACGGACGTTACGGGTAAGCGTTCGTGATCCCTGACCCGGTCTCGCGAATCTGTCCCCCCGACCGCTGCGGCTTGCCTCCGTCGCAGTGGCCGGGGTGCCCCGAAAATTAATGGGCGCGCAGGTGTATAGCCTGACGTCTAAGATGGAAAAAGCCGATTTTCGCAAATGCGTCATTTCGTATCGTGATATTGGTAGGGACAATCCGATGAGGCAACATCCGGAATGTTTGGTAACGAAGCGTTGTGTTTGTGGCACAGCGATGAAGGCGCCGATCTGATATAATTCGATCTATGATCCTTAGCGTCTGATAGTTTTAATAAATAGCATGCTTAAGCAGCGCACTCTCAAATCCATCGCCAAGACAGTCGGCATCGGCTTGCACTCCGGTCGCAAGGTCGAGTTGTCGCTGCGTCCGGCGCCGCCCGATACGGGCATTGTCTTCTGCCGTACCGATCTGAATCCTCCTGTAGAGATTCCGGCGTCGGCGATGGCGATTGGCGACACGCGTCTTGCGTCGGTGTTGCAGAAGGATGGTGCGCGGGTGTCCACCGTGGAACACCTGATGTCGGCATGCGCGGGGCTGGGCATCGACAATTTGTACGTCGACGTCACCGCAGAAGAAATTCCGATCATGGACGGTAGCGCTGCGACGTTCGTCTTCCTGATCCAGTCGGCCGGCATCGAAGAGCAGGCCGCTGCCAAGAAATTCATCCGCGTGACGAAGCCGGTCGAGATTCGCGAAGGCGACAAGCTTGCCCGTCTCGAACCGTACGACGGCTTCAAGCTCAAGTTCACCATCGACTTCCGTCACCCGGCCGTGGATCGCACGGGCCAGGCGCTCGAGGTCGATTTCGCCGATACGTCCTACGCGAAGGAAATCGCACGTGCGCGCACGTTCGGCTTCGCGCATGAAGTCGAAATGCTGCGTGAGCTGGGACTCGCGCGCGGCGGCAGTATGGACAACGCGATTGTGCTCGACGAGTACCGCATTCTGAACAACGACGGGCTGCGCTACGACGACGAGTTCGTGAAGCACAAGTTGCTCGACGCGATCGGCGACCTGTACGTGATCGGCCACCCGCTGCTGGCGTCGTACACGGCGTATAAGTCGGGCCACGGTCTGAACAATCAGCTGCTGCGCGAGCTTCTCGCACAGGAAGCCTACGAAATCGTCACGTTCGAGCGTGCAGAAGACGCCCCGCGCGGCTTCCAGTTCGAACCGCAGACACAGTTCGCGTAAGTGACGCAAACCGTCATGCTGCATGACGGGATGTAACAAAAAGAAAGCGCCGGTGATCCGGCGCCTTTTTATTTGACGCGCGAGCAAAATCGGCGTTGGCAATTGCGTGGAATGCTCAGGGTTTGCGCGTCCCGCCGTAAGAGTGACGGGCGACGAGTCGCGCGAGCGCGTCGCGCAGCGGAGACGGCTCCAGAGCGTCGCGCAGATCGCGCAGGCTCACGAGCCCCTGACGAGACAGCAGAGCCTCTTTGGGGGGCTTCTGCGGCTCAGGCGTGGCGATGCTCACGCGGATCTTGATCGAGCGGATGAGCCACCCGCGCGTCGCCAGTCCGTCGATCAGCGATGGCGTTTGCTGACGCAGACGCGCCGCGAGCGCGTTATTGCTTACCAGGAAGACGAGCGCCCCCTCACGCGGCGGCGCGAGCCTCACGCTGCCGCTGAGTGCGGCGGGCAGCAGCGCGTGAACGTCACGCTCCAGACGGCCGAGTTGTTCGGCGGCGACCAGCAGCGATCCGGCACCGTCGGATGCGGATAACAGGTCGGTCAGAGGGCGTGCAACGCGAGACGCTTTGGGTCGTTTCATATGATGAGACAGAAGTCACCGCATATTTTACCCCGCCATCGGGCGTCGCCTCGTCCCGCCCCCTAAAAGCCCCGGTTTGTTGACGTTGGGTGCCTTCGGGAGGTGCCACGTCAGCATGCTAGAATCCATTTTTCAGTACATGTATCGAACCGGCGTGCGGCCAACGTGCCAAATACCGGTGACCCGCAGCGCGCAGACGCTCGGGCGGATCGTTACTCATGGGGCGCAACTCCGGGGTGAGGTTTTCCGTCAGACGACAGACTGCACGATTGCGAACGACATTTGCCGCCCTAACCAGTGATCCGATGATTCCCGGTCTTCTTAAAAAAGTATTTGGCAGCCGCAACCAGCGGCTCATCAAGCAGTACCAGAAAACCGTCACGGCGATTAACGCCCTCGAACCGCAAATCGCACAGCTGAGCGATGAGCAACTGCGCGGCAAGACTGAGGAATTCAAACAACGCATCGCCCAGGGGGCGAGCGTGGATTCGTTGCTCGTCGAAGCCTTTGCCGTGTGCCGCGAGGCGGGCAAGCGCGTCCTCAAGATGCGTCACTTCGACGTTCAGCTGATCGGCGGCATGGTGCTGCACTATGGCAAGATCGCCGAAATGCGCACGGGCGAAGGCAAGACGCTCGTCGCCACGCTGCCCGCCTACCTGAATGCGCTTTCGGGCAAGGGCGTGCACGTCGTGACCGTCAACGACTACCTGGCACAGCGCGACGCCGAGTGGATGGCGCGTCTGTACAACTTCCTGGGTCTGTCGGTGGGTATCAACCTGTCGCAGATGCCGCACGACCAGAAGCAAGGCGCCTACGCGGCCGACATCACGTACGGCACGAACAACGAGTTCGGCTTCGACTACCTGCGCGACAACATGGTCTACGAGACCGAGCAGCGGGTGCAGCGTACGCTCAACTATGCGATCGTCGACGAAGTGGACTCGATCCTGATCGACGAAGCCCGTACGCCGCTGATCATTTCCGGTCAGGCCGAAGATCACACCGAGCTGTACGTGAAGATGGATCGCCTGCCGGCGATGCTCGAACGTCAGATCGGCGAAGAGAAGTCCGACGGTACGGGCGTCGAAGTGCCGGGCGACTACACGCTCGACGAGAAGGGTCGTCAGGTGTTCCTGACCGAGCGCGGCCACGAGAAGGCGGAGCAACTGCTCGCCGAGTGGGGCATGATCGCCGAGGGCGACAGCCTGTACGCGCCGCAAAACATCACGCTCATGCACCACGTGTACGCCGCATTGCGCGCGCACACGCTGTTCCACAAGGACCAGCATTACGTGGTGCAGAACGACGAGATCGTAATCGTCGACGAATTCACGGGCCGTCTGATGGCCGGCCGTCGCTGGTCCGAAGGCCTGCATCAGGCCGTGGAAGCGAAAGAACGCGTCAAGATTCAGCACGAGAACCAGACGCTCGCCTCGATCACGTTCCAGAACTACTTCCGCATGTACGCCAAGCTCTCGGGCATGACGGGTACGGCGGATACCGAAGCGTTCGAATTCAACGAAATCTACCGTCTCGAAACGGTGGTGATCCCGACGAACCGTCAGCCGAAGCGGATCGACCGTCAGGATCAGATCTACAAGACGGCGAAGGAAAAGTACGACGCCGTCATCAAGGACATTCGCGATTGCGTCGAGCGCGGTCAGCCGGTGCTGGTGGGCACGACGTCGATCGAAACGTCCGAATACCTCTCGCAACTGCTCACGCGCGAAAAGCTGCCGCATCAGGTGCTTAACGCCAAGCAGCATCAGCGCGAGGCCGAGATCGTGGCGCAGGCAGGCCGTCCGGGCGTGATCACCATCGCGACCAACATGGCCGGTCGCGGTACCGACATCGTGCTGGGCGGCAACGTCGAGAAGCAATCCGGTTTCATCGAAGCTGACGAAAGCCTGTCGGACGCCGACAAGGCCGCCCGCATCCAGCAGTTGCAGGACGAGTGGCAAGGCTTGCACGAGCAGGTGAAGACCGCAGGCGGTCTGCACATCATCGGCACTGAGCGTCACGAATCGCGCCGTATCGACAACCAGTTGCGCGGCCGCTCGGGTCGTCAGGGCGATCCGGGTTCGTCGCGCTTCTATCTGTCGCTGGAAGATCCGCTGCTGCGCATTTTCGCGGGCGACCGTGTGCGCGCGATCATGGATCGTCTGAAGATGCCGGAAGGCGAGGCCATCGAAGCGGGCATCGTCACGCGTTCGATCGAGTCGGCGCAGCGTAAGGTCGAAGCCCGTAACTTCGACGTGCGTAAGCAACTGCTGGAGTACGACGACGTTGCGAACGATCAGCGTAAGGTGATCTATCAGCAGCGTAACGAACTGCTCGAAGCGCAGGACGTGTCGGAAACGATTGCAGGCATGCGTCAAAGCGTGTTCGAGGATCTGGTGCGCAACTACGTGCCGGTCGGCACCGTGGAAGAGCAGTGGGACCTGAAGGGTCTGGAGACGACGCTGCGCGAAGAGTGGCAGCTCGATCTGCCCCTGCAATCGCGCATCGAAGGCGCGGAAGAGATCGACGACGAAGACATCCTTAAGGAAGTCATGGATGCGGCCGAAGCGTCGTATACCGCAAAGGTCGATCTGGTCGGCCGCGAGTCGTTCTCGGGCTTCGAGCGCTCGGTCATGCTGCAAAGCGTGGATTCGAACTGGCGCGAGCATCTGGCGGCGCTGGATCACCTGCGTCAGGGTATCCATCTGCGCGGTTACGCTCAGAAGAATCCGAAGCAGGAATACAAGCGCGAAGCGTTCGAACTGTTCGCACAGTTGCTTGAGACCATCAAGCTGGAAGTCACACGCGTCATCATGAACGTGCGCATCCAGTCGCAGGAAGAGCTTGAGCAAGCCACGGAGTCGCTCGACGACAACGCAGGCGGTCTGGTGAACATCGAGTTCAAGCATGACGAACTCGAAACCGTGGGCGGCGAAGGCGAAGTGGACGAAGACGCCGGTCGCCCGGTGGTTGCAGCGCTCGCCCAGGCGGCAGGTGCTGCGGGCGTAGCCGGTGCAGCCGCTGGCGTCGACATGCTGCCGAAGGTCGGACGCAATGACCCGTGCCCGTGCGGCAGTGGCAAGAAATTCAAGCACTGCCACGGCAAACTGTCTTAAGATGTGAACGATCGCCGCGGCGCCGACACTTTATCGGCGCCGCGTCGTTTGTAGCGCCGGTTTTTGAGGATGTGCAAAGCTTCGAAACCGGCCGCACCGATCAACCGCCGCCCCGGCGGGCTGTCGTGCCGACATCGCCAGGGCGGGTGCTTGAACCCTTACCTCTCGCGGGCGAACCCCCATGGCCGTCAATTTCCCCTCGATCGAAGCCTCCCAACTGCACGCCGTTCCGGGCGTCGAACTGGGCTGGGCCGAAGCCAATATCCGCAAACCGAACCGCAAGGACGTGCTGGTCATGCGACTGGCTGCCGGCAGCACGGTATCGGGTGTTTTCACGACCAACCGCTTCTGCGCCGCCCCGGTGACGGTATGCAAGGAACATCTGGCCGCTCATGCGGGCATTCGCGCGCTCGTCGTCAATACGGGTAACGCCAATGCGGGTACCGGCGAGCCGGGCATGCTGGCCACGCGTGCTACTTGCGACGCGCTTGCCAAGCTGCTGTCGGTCTCGAGCAACCAGATTCTGCCGTTCTCGACGGGCGTGATTCTCGAACCGTTGCCGGTCGACCGTCTGGTCGCCGGTCTGCCGCAGGCCATCGCCAATCTCGCGCCGGCGCACTGGTTCGAAGCTGCGCAATCGATCATGACGACCGACACGCTGCCGAAGGCCGCGTCGCGTCAGATCGTGATCGACGGCCAGACGATCGTGATGACCGGCGTGAGCAAGGGCGCGGGCATGATCAAGCCGAACATGGCGACCATGCTCGGTTTCGTAGGCACGAACGCCCGCGTGGCACAACCGGTGCTCGACGCGCTGGTGAAGTACGTGGCCGACCGTTCCTTCAATGCCATCACCATCGATGGCGATACGTCCACCAACGATTCGTTCATCGTGGCCGCTACGGGCCAGACCGAGCTGCCGGAAATCGCCAGCACGGACACCCCGGCGTTCGCTGCATTGCGCGACGCGCTGCTGTCGATCTCGCAAGAGCTGGCGCAACTGATCGTGCGCGACGGCGAAGGCGCGACCAAGTTCATCACCGTGACGGTCGAAGGCGGCCGCGACGTGGCCGAGTGCCGCCAGATCGCTTATGCCATCGGTCATTCGCCGCTGGTGAAGACGGCTTTCTTTGCGTCCGATCCGAATCTGGGTCGTATTCTGGCCGCCATCGGCTATGCGGGCGTGAACGACCTCGACGTTAGCAAGATCGACCTGTATCTCGACGATGTGCTGGTGGCGCGCGCCGGTGGCCGCAACGCCGACTATCGCGAAGAAGACGGTCAGCGCGTGATGAAGCAAAGCGAAATTACGGTACGCGTAGTGCTGGGTCGCGGCGACGCGGCCGCTACGCTGTGGACGTGTGATCTCTCGCACGACTACGTGAGCATCAACGCGGATTACCGCTCCTGAGACCCGACGCGACGGCCCTGAAGGTCCAGGCTTCCCACAGGAGGCAAGGGCCGTCGGCGCATGGCACCGACGCCTGACCGGCGTTGGCCATGTGCCGGTGGAAGTGAATGAGCGAGACGCGCAAGTCCATCGGAAACAACGTTTGGACTGCCGGACGGGTGGCAAAAGCACCGCGGCGCACAGCGAAGGGAAACGACAACACCTCGAAGCATCGACATGAGCGCCCATGAGCGGCGCGGGGATATCGAAGCATGGACAAACTGGAACAGTTCCTGACGCGCGCGGAAGGCGTGCTGGCCCGGCTGGAGGCGATGCTGCCCCCGGCGACCCCTGAGATCGACTGGAACGTCGCTACGGCGTTTCGCTGGCGCAAGAAGCAGGGCCGTGGGTTTCTGCAGCCCGTCGCGCACGTGTCCTCCATCACGCTGAGCGACCTGCAGAACATCGAACGCCAGAAGGCGCTGATCGAGCAGAACACGCGTCAGTTCGTGCGTGGCGAACCGGCCAATAACGTGCTGTTGACCGGAGCGCGCGGCACGGGCAAGTCGTCGCTGATCAAGGCCTGTCTGAATCAGTACGCGTCGGAAGGGCTGCGTCTGATCGAAGTCGACAAGGACGACCTGACCGATCTGGGCGACATCGTCGACCTGATCTCGCAACGCCCGGAACGCTTCGTCGTGTTTTGCGACGACCTGTCGTTCGAAGACGGCGAATCGGGTTACAAGGCGCTCAAGGTTGCGCTCGACGGTTCCGTGGCTGCGCAGTCGGACAACGTGCTGATTTATGCGACATCCAACCGCCGCCACTTGTTGCCCGAGTACATGAAGGACAACGAGAGCTATCGTCACACCGACGACGGCGAGATTCATCCGGGCGAAGTGATCGAAGAGAAGATCTCGCTGTCCGAGCGCTTCGGCCTGTGGGTGAGTTTCTACCCGTTCAAGCAGGACGACTACCTGACGATCGTCGGCCATTGGCTGCAACACTTCGGCGTGCCGGCGGAGCAGACGGAAAGCGCGCGTCAGGAAGCGCTGATCTGGGCATTGGAGCGCGGTTCGCGCTCGGGCCGTGTGGCGTTCCAGTTTGCGCGCGATTGGGCGGGCAAGCAGCGAGGCGCGGCACAGGCATCGTAACGATCGGGCGCGTGGCGTCGTCCGGGGATGACCCGGACCGCCGTTTGCCCGATCCCGAAATTCAGCAATGCGTAGCGATATGACAGATTCGAAACAAACGGCGCCGGACGGGCGTCCGGTCACGGAAGTGGCCGTTGGTGTCATGGTGCACCCGGATGGCGCGGTGCTGCTCGGGCAGCGTCCCGAGGGCAAACCGTACGCCGGTTATTGGGAGTTCCCCGGTGGCAAGCTCGAAGCGGGCGAGTCGGTCGCGGCGGCGCTTGCGCGCGAGCTGCACGAAGAGCTGGGTGTCACGGTCGAGCGTTGCGCGCCGTGGCGTGTCCTCGAACATGACTACCCGCATGCGTACGTGCGTCTGCACTTCTGCAAGGTGACGGCATGGCAGGGCGAGCCGCATGGCAAGGAAGGGCAGGCCCTCGCGTGGGAGCATCCGCCGGTGAGCGTGGAGCCGCTGCTGCCCGCTGCATTGCCGCCCCTGACGTGGCTCGCCGAAGAATTGGCACAGCGCTCCTGACGCATGCGTGACGCCCCCGAGGGCGGAGGCGAGGCGAATAAGGGTCAGTTCCGCTGAACCTGGAAAAACAAAAAAGCCGTTTCGGTGAATGTCGAAACGGCTTTTTCTATGGCGCTCAGTGCGTGTCCGTCAGCACTTAGCGTTGTGTCGGGTCGAGCGGCGATTCCTGCGAAGGATCTTCCGGCGATTCGGACGGGATGGTGTATTTCTCCGCGGCCCACGCGCCCATATCGATCTGCTTGCAGCGTTCCGAGCAGAACGGGCGGAATTTGGCTTGCGGACCCCACACGACTTTCTTGCCGCAGGTCGGGCAGTTCACGACGCTCGTCATCGGCTTACAAATTGCAAAGGGTGAGCAGGAACGGCACGTCGCTGTCGACCGGACGCGGCTTCAGATCGCCGTCCTGCGTCGTGAAGCGCACCCACAACATGTACTTGTTGGCGCTGGCTTCCGGAATGACACGAAGGTCGGCGGCGACACGCACCTGCATCAGTTGATAGACACGGCCCGTGAGCATCTGCTGATAGCTGCCCTGCTGCGCCATCGCCTTGCTGGCATGGCCGGACTCGCGCGCCAGCCCCAGCACGATGCTGATGGCGTCGCGAATCGGGAACAGCGGACCGATCCACTTATCGATGTCGTGACGGCGCTGCTCGGCATCGTTGTGACGCCAGGCGTAATACGACGGCAGATCGAAACGGCAGGTGCCGCCCGGAATGACCGAACGGCTGCGAATGCTGGCAAGCCACTCGTTGTCGTTCAGGTGCTGACCGGGTTTGCCGGGGATCTGGTTGAGGTTCGCGATGGCCAGCTCGACCTCGCCGATGAATTGTTCGAGCGCGTCGGAAGCGATATCGGGATTGCCGCGATAGGTCTGCAGCGTCTGACGTTGCCGGTCGAGTTCCTTGACCAGTTCGTTTTTCAGATCGGTGCGACCGGCGATGTCGGCAATCTCGAACATCGTGATCAGGGCCGCATGATGATCGAGCGGCTGATCCTGTCCGACGAAAAAGGCAAAGCGCCCGAACAGCTCTTCTAGCCGAAGCAGCGTGCGAATGCGTTCGTTGAGCGGATATTCGTACAGGATCAAGCGCGTTGGCCCAGAAGTTGGCGCTTTTCAGCGTAATGGCGACATTCTAATGCGGGAATCTGTCGGGTTGCAACGCGAGTGGGCGCTCAATTGGGCGCCGAATGCAAGACACCTGCACGAAATGCCTCCCGACATACGTCCAGACATCGGCATTTCGATGCGCTGCGACTGAAAATCACTCGCCGCCGGTCTGTCTGGCCAACTGAAGATAGGCCGCGTGCAGACGGTCGACCTGGGGGGCGAGCGGTGCCTGCTGTGCATCGTTGTCGATGATGTCGTCCGCCACAGCGAGTCGCTGCGCGCGTGATGCCTGACGTGCCATGATGGCCTGCACCTGCTCGCGTGTGAACCGATTGCGCGACATGACGCGAGCAATCTGTGTCTCCTCGGTGCAATCGACAACGAGGATGCGCTGGACCCGCTCACGCCATGTGCCGGATTCCACTAACAAAGGCACGACGAAAATCAGATAGGGCCCTTCAGCCTCGGCCGCTGCACGCTCGCATTCCGTGCGTATCAGCGGATGGGTGATTGCCTCCAAACGCGCTTTTGCGGCGTTGTCGGAGAACACCGCTTCGCGCATGCGCGCGCGGTCGAGTGAGCCGTCCGGTGCGATGAAGGCGTCGCCGAAGTCCCGGCGGATCGCGGGCATCGCTGCGCCGCCCGGGGCGGTGATGCTGTGCGCGATGGCATCGGTATCGATGATGGCGATGCCATGCGTGGCAAACAGATTGGCAACGGTTGTTTTGCCGCTACCGATGCCGCCGGTCAGGCCGATGGCGTAAGTCATGGAGTTCCTCCGATCCAGAGCATGAGGCTGTCGCCACCGAAGAGTGTGACGATACCTGCGGCGGCAAGAAACGCGCCGAAAGGAAACATCTGATCGCCGCGCAAGCGTCCCATCAGCCATGCGCTGCCCGCAATGACAATGGCGAGCACGCAGGCGACGAGCAGAATTTGCGGTAACGCTGTCCAGCCGAACCACGCGCCGAGCGCCGCGAAAAGTTTGAAGTCGCCGAATCCCATGCCTTCGCGACGCCGTATCCACCAGTACACCCAGTACATCGCCCAGAGACTCATGTAGCCCGCCGCCGCGCCGATGACGGCCGACGGCAGGCTGGCAAACCAATGACCGAGGTTACAGAGCAACCCGGCCCAAAGCAGCGGGAGCGTGAGGATGTCGGGCAGGAGTTGCGTGTCGTGATCGATGTAGGCAAGGGCGATCAGTGTCCAGGCAAGTCCGAGCGCGCCGACGCTCTGCCACGTCGGCCCGAAACGCCAGGAGATGGCGACACTCAGCACGCCGCTGAGCAGTGCGAGCTGCCATCGACGCGACGGTGCGGGGTCGGACAGTGCGACGGGCAGGTTGACCGCGCCGACGCCCGACATCTCGCTGGTCGAGGCGAGCGCAAGCGGCGAGACCTGAGGTGATGCGGCTGGCAGCGCGTGGGTGTCGGAGCTTTCGGCGGCCTGCAATTCTTCGAGCCATGCGCGCTCGATGGCGGCAGGCACCCGTCGTACGACGATATCCAGGACCAGTCCGGCGATCACGCCAGACACCGCAAACAATGCGAGACGCCAGTGAGGCGAGAATTGAGCGAGCCAGTCGACGAGAAGCAGCTCGGCGTAGCCATTCATGGCGTTCATGCGACACCGTATCCGAGTTGGAACATCGGCAGGTACATGGCGAGGACCATGCCGCCGATCAGCAGGCCGAGCAACGTAATCATCATGGGTTCGAGCGTTGCGCAGGTACTGACCAGCGCATGCGACGCTTCCTCGTCGAGCAGGCCTGCGGCCTGATTGAGCATGCGCCCGAGTGTACCCGATTCCTCTCCGATGACGACCAGTTGCGCCACCGCCAGCGGCCAGTGTTCGTCGCCTTCCAACGCCGTCGCCAGACGCTCGCCCCGGGCCACTTTGCGATGCACGTCGTGCGCCGATCGCTGCATCACGAGATTGCCGCAAGCGCTGGCGGCCGCGTCCATGGCGTCCGGTAGCGCGACACCGGCGTCGAGGAGCGTGCCGAGGGTTCTGGCCCATCGCGCGGCGCTCATCATCCGAAGGATCTTGCCGACGCCGGGCAGGCGCAACAATAGCCGGTCGCGATGACGTCGCAGCGATAGACTTCGCCGCAAACCCGCAGCGACGACCAGCCCGGAGGCGCCCGTGCTCGCCAGCACCCAGAGGCCATTGTCGAGCGACGCGCGTGAGACGTCGATGAGCCAGCGGGTTAGCGGCGGTAACGGCACGCCACCGCCCGCAGCACTCGCGAATAGCCGCTCGAACTCCGGGATCACCCATTGCAGGAGCGCGATGATGACGGCAATGGCCACCGCCAATACGGTCAGCGGATAGGCGAGTGCGCGTTGCAGTTTGTCGCGAACGCTTTGCACGTGATCGTACTGTGCGCTCAGCCGTGCCAGCGTCGGGCCGAGTTGGCCGCTCAGTTCTCCCGCCGCGATCAACTGACAATCGACGTTGCTGAAGCGACGGCTGGCATGCGCCATCGCCTGCGCGAGCGGATACCCGAGGGCGACATCCTCGGCGACGAGGGTGGCCAGCCGCTTGAGGCCGCGTGTGTGCGCACCTCTGGCGAGCACGTCGAGGGCCGCACTCAGCGGCACGCCTGCCCCGAGCAATGTCGCAAGACGTCGCACGAGGTCGGTCGCGTCTGCCGGGCGTGTGCGTGTGGCAGACGAGTGGCGGCGCTGCGGACGCAGTTGCGTGACGGTCAACTGCGGATGCCGATGTCGCAACGCCAGTCGGGCGGCTGCCTCGCCGTGAGCGATCACGTCTCCGTGAAGACGGTGTCCATCGGCATCGCGACCTTGCCATCGCCATCGCTGTAAATGTGTCGACGTCGTCATGCGGCACCTACGCCCATCGTGATCGGTGATCGCCATTCGCGGGGCAGTGGCGCATGATTTGCACCGTCGTGTTGAGCACCCGCTGTTCGATTCGTCGACGGTATGCGCGCTATGTCGTATGTTGGCATCTGATTGGCATCAAGCGGGCAGCGTCGCATCGACATCCTCCTGAGCGACAGCCCCTGCATCGACATGCCATAACCCGGCTTCTCGCAGCGTCATGACGCCTTCGCGGCATGCCTGCGCCGCCAGCTCGTGCGGACTGCGCGCCTGTGCAATGTTGATAGCCTGCGTGGCGCTGATCGGCATCACCTGAAACGCGCCGATGCGTCCGGCAAAACCGGTGCCGTGACACCGCATGCAGGTGTCAGCGAGGCCTGTTTCAGTCGTCGTCGTGCGGGACGGCTCGCACCCGGCCGGGCATCGTCGCCTAAGCAGACGCTGTGCGCTGACCAGCAGTAACGTCGACGACAGATTGAACGGGGCGACACCGAGATCGAAGAGCCGCGCGAGCGTGCTCGGCGCGTCGTTGGCGTGAACGGTGGCGAACACAAGGTGACCGGTCTGCGCGGCCTGTATGGCGATTTCGGCGGTCTGCGCATCGCGGATTTCGCCCACGACGAGGACATCTGGATCCTGACGGAGAAACGCACGTAAAGCCGTTGCAAAGTCGAGGCCAGCGCGTTCGTTGAGATTGACCTGCGTGATACCGGCCAAGCGAATTTCCACCGGGTCCTCGATGGTGACGATGTTGCGCGACGCGTCGTTCAGACGTCGCAGGCAACTATAGAGCGAGACGGTCTTGCCACTGCCCGTCGGGCCCGTCAGCAAGATCAGGCCATGTGGCCGGGCAATCGCTTGCGTGAGTGCGAGGTATTGCTTCGGCGAATAGCCGAGACCTTCAAGCGAGAGAGGGACTTTCGCGCCATCGAGCAGGCGCACCACGAGTTTCTCGCCGTGCAGGGTGGGGAGCGCACTCACGCGACACTCGACCGGTTCACCAGCTTCGCGCCACACCATGCGTCCGTCCTGAGGCAAGCGCTTTTGTGCGATGTCGAGATTGGCAAGCACCTTCAGACGCGAGACCAGCATGTCGCGCGCTGTCAGGGGAACGTCGCCATGCTCCTGCAGGCGACCGTCGACACGCAGACGGACCCGAAAGCGCTGCGCCATCGGTTCGAAATGGATATCGGAAGCGCCCGCACGAATCGCTTCGCTCAGTATTTGCTCAAGGCGTTGCAGAGGTGTGGTGGACGCCGGGGTGCCGGTGGACGGCAGAGCGTCGTCGGAGGCGATGGTTGGACGCAGCATGACAGGGTTCGACGAGAGCTGGGTGGAGCTTCAGTCTCGTCAAATCCCTGCGGTGTCTCAATCGGAATAACCTGAAAAATAGCGTTAGGTGACGGGCAGTGAACGAATATGACGTGTTCGCTCCCCGTCGATCACGTAGTTTCAGTCGTGAAGCGCGGCCCGTGCCGTCGGTTTGAACAGGCGTACCGTTTTGATCGCCTGGTTATCGATCTGCACGATTTCCATACGCACGCCGTCGATCTCGAGACTGACCGAAGCTTCGGGAATCTCGCGCAGCACTTCCAGAATCAGGCCGTTGAGTGTCTTCGGACCGTCGGTCGGCAGATGCAGTCCCAGTCGCCGATTCAGATCGCGAAGGCCCACGCCGCCGCCGACCAGACAATCGTCGTCCGTCGTCCAGCCCGAACGGCTGCCGCCGGCACCCGGCACGCTCGTGGTGAACTCGCCGATGAGTTCTTCGATGATGTCCTCGGTCGTCACCAGCCCTTCGACTTCACCGTACTCGTTGACCACGAGTCCCACGCGCCGATGGTTTTCCTGGAAGTATTGCAACTGTCGCAGGGCGGGGGTATCGCTCGGGATGAAATACGGTTCGACGAGCAACGCGCGCAACGTATCGACTGTGAGGTCGTCCGGGTGACGCAACGCGGAGAGCGTACGACGTACTGGCAGAATGCCGACGATGCGATCGATGTCGCCGTCGTAGACGGGCAGCTTGTTGTGATAACAGGTTTCGAGCTGCGAGAGGATCGTGTCGAGCGGCGCTGAGATATCGAGCGCTTCGATTCGCGCGCGCGGCACCATCACGTCGTCGACGGCGATGTTCTCGAGATCGAGCAGATTGAGCAGCACGCTACGTGGCTTGGTCGGCATGTAGTTACCGGCTTCGAGCACGATGGTGCGCAGTTCTTCGGTGGTCAGACGTGTCTCGCTCGCTGCAGTGCGCGTATCGATGCGTAGCACGCGCAGCATGCCGCGCACGAACGTGTTGAGCACCCATACGAGCGGCTTCGCTGCCGCTACGATCGGTTTGAGCGGCGTGCTGACGGAAAGGGCGATGCGATCAGGGTATGTCGCGCCGACGATCTTCGGCCCGATCTCGGCGAAGATGATGATGAGCAGCGCGATCATTGCTGTCGCGATCGACAGCGTGATGGCGTCGTTGCCGAAGTAGCGCACCGCGATGGACGTGGTGAGCACCGGCACGACGGTGTTGATGACGTTATTGCCGACGAGAATGGTCGAGAGCAGATCTTCCGTGCGAGAGAGCAATCCCTGTGTCGCGCGCGCGCCGTGTACGTTCATGCGTACCAGGTGCTTCAGTCGATGGCGGTTGAGCGCCATCATGCTCGTCTCGGAAATGGAAAAGAATCCCGAGCAGATGATCAGGAAGGCGACGGCGCAGATCTGCGCCCATAAGGGCAAGGCGTCCAAGCGTTTTGGGGCGGCTAAGCGCGGGCGGTGGCAATGAGTCGCCACTATATCAGAGGGGATTGGAACGTTTGCTGCGTAGCCAGACGGGCACATCTCATCGCAGTGATGTGACGGACTGCCGACTTTTCGATAGGGCAGACGTGGCGAACGTATCCGGCAGTAGAAATAAAAAAACCGACGGACAAGTCCGTCGGTTTTTTTGCTTTGCTTGAGAGCAAAGTAAATCCTGGTCGGGGTGAGAGGATTCGAACCTCCGGCCTCTACGTCCCGAACGTAGCGCTCTACCAGGCTAAGCTACACCCCGCTTCGATACTGCTACTTCGCTAAGTGCGTCGCGCTATCGAGTAAGAACATAATTCTAGCAGGCTATTTTTATAATGGGAAGAGGGGAGCGTAGAAATAATTCGTGCGGCAGCATCTGCCTCTTCCTGAGCGCGTGCAAGCGTGTAGTCGAGCGCACCCGTGCGCTTGATTGCAGCGAGGATCGGCTCGAACTTGTCGGTGCCGCCATTCTCGATGGCTTCCCGTACGAGTGCGCGCTCTACTTCCGTGCCGTGTTGCAGAACGTGAATCAGTGGCAGTGTCGGTTTGCCTTCGCGCAGGTCGTCGCCAGCGTTCTTGCCCATCGCATCGGTGTCGCCGGCATAGTCGAGCCAGTCGTCCATCAATTGGAAGGCAGTGCCCAGACGGCCGCCGTATTCGCAGACAGCGGCTTCGGTTTGTGCATCCGCATTGGCGAGTACGGCCGCCAGCTGCGTTGCAGCTTCGAACAGCGTGGCTGTCTTGTACTTGATGACCTGAAGGTAGCGCGCCTCGTCCACGTCGGGGTCGTGCATGTTCAGCAACTGAAGCACTTCCCCTTCGGCGATGACATTGGTCGCGCGCGCGAGGATCTGCATCACGCGCATGTTGTCCACACTCACCATCATCTCGAACGAACGCGAATACAGGAAGTCGCCGACCAGCACCGACGCTGCATTGCCGAACAGCGCATTGGCTGTCTGCTTGCCGCGGCGCAGGTCCGATTCGTCGACGACGTCGTCGTGAAGCAGCGTCGAGGTGTGGATGAATTCGATGACGGCCGCCAGCTCGTAGCGGGCGGGCGATGTCACGCCCAGCGCGCCGGAGACCAGCAGCAGCAGTGCCGGGCGTAGCCGCTTGCCGCCCGAATTGATGATGTATTCCGAGATCTGATTGATCAGGACCACCTCGGAGGCCAGCCGATGGCGGATAAGCGTATCGACGGCTTTCATGTCGTCGGTGATGGCGGCCAGTACGTTCTGGGCAGAAGTCGAAGCAGTCAAGACAAGGCTCGGGTGAGGAAAAATTCGCCCCAAATTATATAGTGGGCGCGGCAACTTTCGGGCACCAGGGCCGCGGAATGACTGGAGTTACGGAAGTCTTTGACGCAAAAGGAGAAAGTCTGTATAATCCAGGGTTTTCGTGCGCGCATTCGTTGCGCTGCGTCCGAAAATACTTCGGAAAGCGGGCTGCGGCGGGGGCGTTCGACCGGTAGGTGGAGTCCTTTCGGGACCCTCGGTCTGCACGGAAATTCTCTTGTTTATGAGTGAGGTTCAACAATGTACGCGGTCATAAAAACCGGCGGTAAGCAATATAAGGTTGCTGCTGGCGAAAAGCTCAAAGTAGAACAGATACCGGCTGACATTGGCGCTGAAATCACCATTGACCAGGTTCTCGCCGTTGGCGAGGGCGAATCGATTAAGTTCGGTGCGCCGTTGGTCACTGGGGCTTCCGTCAAGGCTACCGTTGTCGCCCAGGGTCGTCACCCCAAGGTGAAGATTTTCAAGATGCGCCGTCGCAAGCACTACCAAAAGCGTCAAGGCCATCGCCAAAACTACACCGAGCTGCGCATCGACAGCATCAACGGCTAATCGATCGAGCTAGGTAAGGAGTTAAGTCATGGCACACAAAAAAGCAGGCGGATCGTCCCGTAACGGCCGCGATTCCGAGTCGAAGCGCCTCGGCGTGAAGGTGTACGGCGGTCAGGCAATCCTGGCTGGCGGCATCATCGTTCGCCAACGCGGTACTCGTATGCATGCCGGCGAAAACGTCGGTATCGGTAAGGACCACACGCTGTTTGCACTGGCCGACGGCCACGTGCAATTCGCCGTCAAGGGCGCAGCGAAGAAGCAAGTGGTTAGCGTGGTAGCGGCAGCGTAAGCTAAGCCTTTTGCCACCAAAAGGCTCCGCTTCCATGCGGAGCCTTTTTTGTTTCTCCCGCCAGCGCGCATTGTGATGCAGCGTTCGGCGTGGATCATCGAACAGTATTTGGATCGTCTGCGGACGGTCGTTAAGCGGGACGGACCCACATGAAATTCATTGACGCAGCGCGAATCGAGGTGATCGCCGGAGACGGCGGCAACGGCTCGGCATCGATGCGCCGTGAGAAATTCGTGCCGTTCGGCGGACCTGACGGCGGCGACGGCGGTCGTGGCGGCAGCGTGCTCGCCGTGGCGGATCGCAACATCAACACCCTGATCGACTATCGTTATTCGAAGAAGCACCTGGCGAAGGACGGTGAGCGCGGTCGCGGGTCGGACTGCTACGGTAAGGGCGGCGACGATATCACGCTGCGTATGCCGGTGGGCACCATCATCACTGACATGGACACGGGCGAGACCATCGCCGATCTGACCGAACACGGTCAGGAAGTGGTCCTCGCGCAGGGTGGTGCGGGCGGTCTGGGTAACATCCATTTCAAATCGAGCACGAACCGCGCACCGCGTCAGACGACGCCCGGCAAGCCCGGTGAGCGCCGCATGCTCCAGCTTGAGCTGAAAGTGCTCGCGGACGTCGGCCTGCTCGGTATGCCCAACGCGGGCAAGTCGACGTTTATCTCGTCGGTGTCGAATGCGCGTCCGAAGGTCGCCGACTATCCGTTCACGACGTTGCACCCCAATCTGGGTGTCGTGCGCACGGCCCCGGGCCGTAGCTTCGTGATCGCCGACATTCCGGGGCTGATCGAAGGCGCCGCCGAAGGGGCGGGCCTCGGCCACCAGTTCCTGCGCCACTTGCAGCGCACCGGTCTGTTGCTGCACATCGTGGATATTGCGCCGTTTGACGAAGGCGTCGATCCGGTGGCCGACGCGAAAGCCATCGTCCTCGAATTGCAGAAGTACGACGAAGAGCTGTTCCAGAAGCCGCGTTGGCTGGTGCTCAACAAGGTCGACATGCTGCCTGAGGCGGAGCGTGAAGCGCGCGTCGCCGACTTCAAGGAACGCTACGGCTGGAGCGGCCCGACCTTCGAGATCTCCGCGCTGACGGGCGAAGGTTGCGAGAAGCTGTGTCTGGCGGTGCAGGAGTATCTGTACCAGCAGCGTGGCGCCGTCGAAGAAGCGATCGAAGACGCCGCCGCCGATCCGCGTTTCCGCGCAGGTAGCGCCACGCCGGCCACCGACGCCGCACCACAAATCCCAACGGACGACACGCCAAAGGCGTAAACTCCACATCACTCAAACGCTGGCGCTGACGTCGTAAGGTCTCGAACGTCATCAGGTCCCGGACCGTGCGCCAACGCCAGCGATCCGGCTGCTGTGGCCCAATGAGAGACGATCCGCATGCGCGGCATCGTCCCGGGGCATGGTGGTCTCGTCTTCCCAATACATCCGCAGGAGAATCCAGGTCCATGCGTTCGGTCATCGCCGATGCCAAGCGGCTCGTGGTGAAAGTGGGCTCCAGTCTCGTGACCAACGACGGTCGCGGGCTGGATGATGTCGCCATTGCGCGTTGGGCGCAGCAGATCGCCGCGTTGCGGCACGGGGGCGACGGACGTCCGCCAAAGCAGGTCGTGCTCGTGAGTTCGGGGGCGATTGCGGAGGGGATGCAGCGTCTGGGCTGGGTCAAGCGCCCGAAGGCCATCGACGAATTGCAGGCCGCCGCCGCCGTCGGTCAGATGGGCCTCGCGCAAGTCTATGAGACGCGTTTCGCCGAGCATGGCGTGCGTACTGCGCAGATTCTTCTCACGCACGCCGACCTGGCCGACCGCGAACGCTATCTGAACGCGCGCACGACGCTGCTCACGCTGCTGCGTCTGGGCGTGGTGCCGATCATCAACGAGAACGATACGGTCGTGACCGACGAAATCAAGTTCGGCGACAACGACACGCTCGGTGCGCTGGTCACGAATCTGATCGACGGCGATGCGCTCGTCATCCTGACCGACCAGTCGGGCCTCTACACGGCCGATCCTCGCAAGGACCCCGACGCGGAGTTTGTGCACGAAGCCGAAGCGGGGGACGAACGTCTCGAAGCGATGGCGGGCGGTGCGGGCACGAACATCGGCCGCGGCGGCATGCTGACGAAGATTCTGGCGGCTAAACGCGCAGCGACGAGCGGGGCACATACCGTGATCGCGTCGGGTCGTGAAGCGGACGTGCTGGTGCGTCTGGCCGGTGGTGAAGCCATCGGCACGCAACTGGTGGCACGTACTGCAGTCCTGACGGCCCGCAAGCAATGGATGGCCGACCACCTTCAGGTGCGCGGTCGTGTGGTGATCGATGCAGGCGCGTGCAAGAAGCTGATGGAAGAGGGCAAGAGCCTGCTGCCGATCGGCGTGATCGACGTCGAAGGGACGTTTGCGCGTGGCGAAGTCATCTCGTGCGTTGACGAGGCTGGTCACGAGGTCGCGCGCGGTCTGTCCAACTACAGCGCCTCGGAGACGCGCCTCATTCGTCGTCATCCGAGCAGCGACATCGAGCAAGTGCTGGGCTTTGCGAACGAACCCGAACTGATTCATCGCGACAACCTGATCTTGCGCTGATCCGCATCCGGGCAGACCATCGAAGACAAAAAACGCCGGCACGTGATACGTGACCGGCGTTTTTTTGCGTCGCGACGCCGTCGAGGTGACGGCGTCGGTACGGCACAGCCTTAGCGATAGGCGGCGGGCGTCGTCGGATAGCGCAGGTTCTGGACGATATCCTTCGCAGAGCCATAAGGCGTCTTGTCCTGACAGAGGAAGTCGCGGTACAGAATGCCCTGATACGCGGTCGAACCGTACGGCTGGATCGGACGCCATTCGCTGTTGCGTGCCGGTGCCCACGTGCCGTCCGGACGACCGGTCGCGTAAAGACGCGACTCGAACGACGAGCAGTGGATGCCCTCGTACGACACGTTGCGCGCACCGCTCTTGCTGCGGATCACCGCGATGTAGCGCACCACGCCGTCATCCCGGGTGACTTCGATGGACTTCGCGTCGACGGCGTAGTCGAGCGTGGCGTTCGGCAGGGTCGAGAAGCTGATCAGATCGGCGTCTTGCGGCGCGGCGGTCGGCATCTTGTATTCCGCCTCCTTCCACTTGCCCTTGGCGGCTTCCTGCTGCGCCATGTATTCGTCAAAGTCCTGAACGGGCTGGGACACGCTGCTGCAGGCGGCGATCAGCGTCAGAGCAGCCAGAGAGACAAGCGTGGCCAGGCGCGGGGCGCGGCGGGCAATCGAAGGACGCATGGGAATGTGGTCGAGAGATCAAAAAAAGCCGACGCGGGCAACCGTGCCCGCGTCCGGTGTTGAGACAGGCCGTCAGCCGCCCGGTTCAGTGCCCCCGGCGGTGCTGAAGGTCGGCACTGTCGGCATTGCCGGTGTTGGCTGCAGGATCGGCGGTGTTGCTGCCGTCACTGTCGCCACAATCGCCGCCGCCGTAGCTGTCCTCCTGCTCATGCGACGCATCCGTAGCCCCCGGCGGCATCTCGCCGACCCGGGCGCCGGCGCGTGGGAACCGTCGCCTGTCCTGCTGGGCGCGTGCAGCCGAGCGTCGCAGATAACGCGAGAGTTCGTTCAGGGCGAGCTGATACACATCGCGCTTGAATTCGATCACAGCGTCGAGCGGCACCCAGTATTCGTTCCAACGCCAGGCGTCGAACTCGGGATGATCGGTTGCGCGCAAGCAGATATCGCAGTCGCGTCCGACCATGCGCAGCAGGAACCAGATCTGCTTCTGGCCCCGGTAATGTCCGCGCACTTCGCGTTTGATGAACTTGTCCGGCACCTCGTAACGCAGCCAGTCGCGTGTGCGACCGATGATTTTGACGTGTTCTGGCTTTAGCCCGGTTTCCTCGTGCAATTCTCGGAACATGGCCTGTTCTGGCGTTTCGCCGTACTTGATGCCGCCTTGCGGGAACTGCCAGGAGTGCTCGCCCAGCCGCTTGCCCCAGAACACTTCATTGCGTGCGTTTAAGAGGATGATGCCGACGTTCGGGCGAAAGCCTTCACGGTCCAGCATACAACCACCCTTGAATCCTTTAAAATTGCTTCGATTATAAACAGATAATCACCGGCGCGGCGGCCGGCGGCGGCTCGGGTAACCGGGGCGGCGCGTACGGCCGGCGGGTGTCTCAGGGGATGCGAGGATGACGCACGGCGTCAATCCGCATCCTCCCGGCCCCGCTTCCCTGCATCAGACCGAACCGTCGCGTGCGCCGTTGACCCTCTTTTTTCCCGGAAATCTGCATGAAAGCCTCTCGTTTCTTCATCGGCACCCTCAAGGAAGCGCCCGCCGACGCCGAAATCGTCAGCCACAAGCTGATGATGCGCGCCGGCATGATTCGCCGCGTTGCCGGCGGCATCTACGATTACCTGCCGATCGGCCTGCGCTCGATCCGCAAGGTCGAAGCCATCGTCCGTGAAGAAATGAACCGCGCCGGCGCGCTGGAACTGCTCATGCCAGCCGTGCAACCGGCCGAACTCTGGCAGGAGTCGGGTCGCTGGGAGAAGTACGGCCCGGAACTGCTCCGTCTGAAAGATCGTCACGACCGCGATTTCGTCGTCGGCCCGACTCACGAGGAAGTGGTGACCGACATCGCTCGCCGCGAGATCAAGAGCTATCGTCAGTTGCCGGTGAACTTCTATCAGGTGCAGACGAAGTTCCGCGACGAAATTCGTCCGCGTTTCGGCGTGATGCGTGGCCGTGAATTCATCATGAAGGACGCCTATTCCTTCGATAAGGACCGTGCGGGTCTTCAAGTGTCGTATCAAAAGATGTTCGACGCGTACGTGCGCATCTTCACGCGCCTGGGTCTGGAGTTCCGCGCTGTGGTGGCCGACAACGGCTCCATCGGCGGCTCGGGCTCGCACGAATTCCACGTGATCGCCGAGACCGGTGAAGACGCTATCGCCTACTGCCCGACGTCGGACTATGCGGCCAACGTCGAGATGGCCGAAGCGCTGCCGCCGCAAGGTGAGCGTCCGGCCGCTGCCGAAGCCATGACCAAGACCGCGACGCCGGGCAAGGCCAAGTGCGAAGCCGTGGCCGAGTTGCTCTCGATCCCGCTGGCGCGCACCGTCAAGTCGATCGTGCTGGCCACCGACAGCAAAGACACCGGCACGCAGGTCTGGCTGCTGTTGCTGCGTGGCGACCATGAGCTCAACGAGATCAAGGCGAGCAAGGTGCCGGGTCTGGGCGAACTGCGCTTCGCGACCGAAGCCGAAATCGTCGAATGGTTCGGCACGCCGCCGGGCTATCTGGGCCCGATCGGCACGAAGAAGCCGGTCAAGCTCGTGGTCGATCGCAGCGTCGCGCACATGAGCGACTTCGTGGTGGGCGCGAACGAGAAGGACTTCCACATCACCGGTGTGAACTGGGGGCGCGATCTGCCGGAGCCGGAAATCGTCGCCGATCTGCGCAACATCGTGCCGGGCGACGCCTCGCCGGACGGCAAGGGCGAGATCGCCCTGTGCCGTGGCATCGAAGTCGGTCACGTGTTCCAGTTGGGGACGAAGTACTCGGAGGCGATGAACGCCACATTCCTCGACGAGAACGGCAAGCCGGCTCCGATGGAGATGGGCTGCTACGGCATCGGCATCACGCGTATTCTCGGCGCGGCCATCGAGCAGAACTTCGACGACCGCGGCATCATCTGGCCGGAATCGATTGCACCGTTCGAAGTGGTGCTGTGCCCGATGGGTTACGACCGCAGCGACGCCGTGCGGGCTGCCGCCGACAAGCTGTACGAAGACCTGGTGGCCGCTGGCATCGACGTGATTCTCGACGACCGTGGCGAGCGTCCGGGCGTGATGTTCGCGGACTGGGAGCTGATCGGCGTGCCGCATCGCGTGGTGATCGGCGACCGCGGCCTGAAGGAAGGCAAGATCGAGTATCAGGGCCGTCGCGATACGGAAGCCCAGTTGCTCGACGCCGCCTCGGTGGCGGAAGTCGTCACCGGCAAGGTACGCGCCGCCAAGGCGGTCTGATCGAGTGACGTGTGACGCGTTGCCGGTCATTGCCGGTAGCGCGTTGCGCGGCATTCAGGTCTCGCGCGCCTTGTATCGGCATAAGCGCATTACTTGACGGCAGTCGCCCCGGCGGCTGCCGTTGTCATATCTGAAGGCGTCGTCTGTATGGAATACACGTTCGCGTCGGCCACCGTGCTGTTGCTGCTAATTACCGACCCGTTCGGCAACATTCCCATTTTTGTGAACGCACTGAAGAACGTGCCTGCGAGCCGACGCCCGCGCGTGATCGTTCGTGAGGTGCTGATCGCGTTCGCGATCCTGCTGCTGTTCATGCTGGTGGGCGAGCGGTTCCTGCGCATGATGAGCCTCACCGACCTGTCGTTGCAGCTTGCTGGCGGCATCGTGCTGTTCCTGATCGCGCTGCGGATGATCTTTCCGCGTCCGGACCACGGCTCGCTGCCGGATGCCGGTGAGCCGCTGATCGTCCCGCTTGCGATTCCGGCGCTGGCCGGGCCGTCGGCGCTCGCGACTGTCATGCTGCTCGTCTCCCAGCAACCGGGGCGCATGCTCGAATGGATTACCGCGCTCAGCGTGACGATGGCCGTGTGCGCGGTGGTGCTGTTGCTTGCCGACAGAATCGAGCGATGGCTGGGCTCGCGGGTCGTGGCGGCGTTCGAGCGGCTGATGGGGCTGATTCTGGTGGCGATCTCGGTCGAGATGATCCTGAAGGGCGTAAAAGTCTTCGTCCACCAGTTTTGATGCCGATTCGGGCGACCCTGTTACTGATTCGCGCGACGGGCGCCGCCGGGTGACACAAAAGAAAAGGGGCCTTGTGCGAACAGGCCCCTTTCTCTTTTGTCGCGGGACGAACCCAGCGACGGTGCGACATTCTTATCAGCGCGGCGTCGTCAGCGCGCGAATCGCGGGCAGGTTGCGCCAGTATCCCTTGGCGTCCATGCCGCAGCCGAAGACGTAGCGATCCGGCACGGTGAAGCCGCAGAAATCCGGATGCGATGGCTTGTCCTTCGTCAGGATCTTCTCGCACAGCACGGCGCTGTAGAACTTCGATGCGCCCATCTCGAGAATGCGGTCGCGAATCGCGGCCATCGTCGCACCTTCGTCGAGAATGTCGTCGAGCACGAGCACCACGCGGTCGCGCACCGAATCGCGCGGCGCGACGCGCCACTGCATCGCACCGCCGGTGGTGGTGTTGTTGTAGCGCGAGAGGTGGATGTAGTCGAATTCGAGCGGGAAGTCGAGACGCGGCAGCAGCATGCCGGTGAAGACGGCGGCGCCGCCCATGACCGACAGCACCATCGGGAAGTCGTCGCCGACGGCGGCCTTGATGGCTTTGGCCATGGTGTCGACGGACCGGTTGACCTCGTCTGCGGAGACGATTTCTTCGGAATTACGGAATACTTCGAGCGCTTCTTCGCGGTTCATATGGGGCGACCCTGTGGAACGGTGTTGCGGGGGTTTCGCTGTGTGCGGCCCGGAGTATATACGGAAAGCCCGTAGTTCAGACCGGACCGCGACCGGATGAGTCTCAATCAGCGCATGCCGGGCATCATGCCCTTCATGCTGCGCATCATCTTCATCATGCCACCGCCTTTGAGTTTCTTCATCATCGTGCGCATCTGATCGTACTGATTCAGCATGCGGTTGACTTCCTGCACCTGAACGCCCGCACCGGCGGCGATACGGCGCTTGCGGCTCGCCTTGATCAGTTCTGGCTTGGCGCGCTCGGCGGGCGTCATCGAGTTGATGATGCCTTCCATACGGCGCACCTGCTTCTCGGCCTGATCCATATTGGTCTGGCTGGCAGCGGCCTGGAACTGGGCCGGCAACTTGTCCATGAGCGACGACAGGCCGCCCATCTTCTTCATCTGGCCGATCTGCGCCTTGAAGTCGTTCAGATCGAAGTCGCCACCCTTCTTGACCTTGTCGGCGAGCTTTTGCGCGGCCTGAACGTCGACGCCGCGCTGGGCTTCCTCGACGAGCGCGAGAATGTCGCCCATGCCGAGAATCCGGTTCGCCATGCGATCCGGGTAGAAGACTTCGAGGCCGTCGAGCTTTTCGCCGACACCGACGAACTTGATCGGCTTGCCCGTGACGTGACGTACCGACAGCGCAGCACCGCCGCGCGAGTCGCCGTCGAGCTTGGTGAGCACCACGCCGGTGAGCGGCAGTGCGTCGTTGAAGGCGCGGGCGGTGTTCACGGCGTCCTGACCCAACATGGCGTCGACGACGAACAGTGTTTCGATCGGTTTCAGCTCAGCGTGCAGGGCACTAATTTCCTGCATCATCGCTTCGTCAATACCCAGGCGGCCGGCCGTATCGACGAGCAGCACTTCATGGTGATGACGACGCGCCCAGTCCACGGCGGCGCGGGCGATATCGACCGGCTTCTGGTCGGGTTGCGACGGGAAGAAGTCTGCGTCGACCTGCTTCGTGACCGTCTCCAACTGGGCGATAGCGGCGGGGCGGTAGACGTCGGTGGAGACCGTCAGGACCTTCTTCTTCTGGCCGCGCAGCAGCTTGGCGAGCTTACCGACGGTCGTCGTCTTACCTGCACCTTGCAAACCGGCCATCAGGATGATGGCGGGCGGGGTGGTGGCGAGATTGAGTTCGGCGGCACGGCCTTCGTAGTCGCCGCCCATGAGCGCGGTCAGTTCGCGCTGCACCACGCCGACGAGTGCCTGTCCGGGCGACAGGCTGGAAATGACTTCCTTACCGAGGGCCTTTTCCTTCACCTTGGCGATGAAATCGCGCACCACCGGCAGGGCGACGTCGGCCTCGAGCAGGGCGAGGCGCACTTCGCGCAGCATTTCCTGCGTGTTGGCCTCGGTCAGCCGGGCTTCGCCGCGCAGGGTCTTGACGACTTTGGCAAGGCGCGTAGTGAGATTGTCGAGCATGAAACGTATCCTGTAAGACCTTCAGCGGCCTCGGTTGCCTGCCCCCCGGGCCGTAGACGGCGGTGGCAAGCACGGCAGCGCGCCCCTCATGGGCTGGTGTAAACTTCAAACATGACTATTTTACTGTATGCGCTGACCGCCATCCTCTACGCCGGGTTGGCGGTTTGTTCGTGGCAAGGATACCGGCGCGACGCCGCGCTCGCACTCGCGGGCGGTCAAGTCGCGCCTGCGCCTGTCACGGGCACGCCCTCACGCTGGCCGATGCAGCTTTCGCTGTTCGCCGCGCTCGTGCTGCACGGGGTGTTGCTGCATCAGACGATCTTCCGCGCCGACAGCATGCACTTCGGTTTCGCGTACATGCTCTCGGCCATGTTGTGGCTCTCGGTCGGCATCTACTGGATCGAGAGTTTCTTTTTCCCGCTCGAGAGCCTGCGACTGATGGTCACACCCGTGGCGGCCGTCGCGTGTCTGTTGCCGATGATCTTTCCGGACGTGCGCATTCTGGGCTTTGCCGCCAATCCGGTGTTCAAGGCGCACTTCATCATCGCCAACATGGCTTACGGTCTGTTCGCGCTGGCGGCGCTGCACGCATTGCTGATGATCTATGCCGAACGGCAACTGCATCCGTCGCGCAGCAATGAGGCGACGGGCTGGCTCTCGCGCTGGCTTGAGACGCTGCCGCCGCTGCTCACGATGGAGAAGCTGCTGTTCCGTCTGATCGGCGCGGGGTTCGTGCTGCTCACGCTGACGCTGATCTCCGGCGTGATGTTCTCCGAGGCGCTCTTCGGGCGCGCGGTGCGCATCGATCATAAGACCGTGTTCGCGGTGGTGTCGTGGCTGATGTTCGGCGCGGTGCTGCTGGGGCGGCATTTTTACGGGTGGCGCGGCAAGGTCGCGCTGCGTTGGGTTCTGGCGTCGTTCGTGGCGCTGTTGCTGGCGTATGTCGGTTCTCGCTTCGTGCTTGAGGTGGTGCTGCATCGCATGACGGAGACTTGAAGCGCGATGCGCAATATCCTGCTGTTACTGTTGCTCCTTATTGCCGGAACGTGGTGGATGCGCCACAACGAGCGTAAGCGCAATTCCGAAGGCCCCCAACGAAATGAGCGCATGCGCACGCCGCAGGGCAATGGTGGCCAGACCACGACTCAGCAATCGCTGCCGCCCGCCGAGCGCATGGTGCGTTGCAGCGAGTGCGATACCTATCTTCCCGAAAGCGAATCGCTGTCGGGCGCTGGCGGCAAACACTTTTGCAGCACCGCGCATCGCGACGCCTACCTCGCGCGCGAACACCGCGTCTGAGTCCTGCTGCGCGGCCCGTCCGCGCAGCGATTGCGCATCTGCGCGCATCTCTGCTCATCGCGCCCATGCCCCTGTTTTCCTGTGAACGCCGTGCGTTGCCGCTCGCGACGTGCGTCGGCTTGCGCATGCCTGTCGCATGCACTAAAACACAGTAACCGACCCCATTCGTCGAGTTGCGTTGAAGCGGTCTTACAGGCGGACGGGGCGACGACAGGAGGGCGCAATATGCTAATGCGCAGACGGATGTATTTCCTTCTTCCCGATCTGGCCAGTGCCCAGCGCACGATGAGCGATCTGTTGCTCGCCCGAGTCGAGGAGCGTCACATCCACTTTATGGCACGTGACGAAATGGACCTGGAGGGACTGCACGAGGCTAACCTGCTACAGACTTCCGATATCGTGCACGGCGCCGAAGCCGGGCTCGTGATCGGTGGCTTCTGTGGTCTGGCAGTCGGTGCAGTCGCGGCGTTTTTCCCCATCGTGGGCACACGTCCCCAATGGGAGTTGATGATCGCGACGGCACCGCTCGGCGCGCTGTTCGGCGCATGGGTGTCGAGCATGATCGGTGTCTCGGTGCCCAACTCGCGACTCAAGGCGTTTCGTGAACCGCTGGAGCGCGGCATGATTCTGCTGATGGTGGATGTGCGCGAGAGCCGCGTCGAGGAGATTCGCGAGATGCTCAAGGAGCATCACCCCGAAGCCCATATGGAGGGCATCGAGGCCGCGATTCCGGCGTTCCCCTGAAATCGAACGGAGGGAGACCAAGGACAGTGACGGTATCGAGAGTGCAAACGCGTTTTACCGGCCGGCAACGGCCATTAGCGTCGCACCTGTGAGCGGCGCGGGAGGGTGTCCGTGTTGTATGACACGAGAGCGGCGCCATCCCCGGGCGTGGACACGCCCACGGAAGCCTCTCGGCCAGGTCAGGCGAGGGGCTTCTTCTTTGGGAATTTCCTTTTTATTTTTCGACTTGTTTCGGACGAAGTCCCACATGACACTGGGACTTCGCTTGCCTCGCGGCGGACTCTCCGGCCGGGCCGGTCACCGGCGACGTCACGCCAAGTGGGCTACAATGCCACCCCTCGCTCTACGGGAGTTCGTTGTGCCCGTCATGCTCCAGTCATCTGCGTCCCCTAACGTTTCGCTCCGGTCGTTTGCCCCGCTGCTATCTACCTCGTCTTCATCGATGAGTCGATTCGGACGGTGCATGGATGTCGACGCCGCCACGCGTTCGAGGGCAGACGCATGAACGCGCCGGACAAACTGCCAGCGCTCACACTCGACGCGCAAGGATGGGTGCGGGAGGCAGAGCGCCTGCCGTCGCCGAACTTCGACGTGCGTCCACAAGGCATGCCCATCGGCTTGCTCGTGGTCCACAACATCTCGCTGCCGCCGGGGCAATTCGGCGGCGACGAGATTCCGGCGTTCTTCCAGAATCGGCTCGATCACGACGCGCATCCGTTCTTCGACGAGATTCGCGGCGTGCACGTGTCGTCGCATTTTCTGGTGCGTCGCGATGGTGCGTTGCAACAGTTCGTTTCATGCGATGCGCGGGCGTGGCATGCGGGGGCGTCGTCGTTCGAGGGACGCACGCGCTGCAACGATTTCTCGATCGGCGTCGAATTGGAAGGGACGGACGACGTGCCTTTCACGGCGGCGCAGTACGCGACATTGGCGGCGCTTACGCGTGTTTTGCGTGAGCATTATCCGATTCAAGCCGTGGCCGGACATGCCGATATAGCACCTGGTCGGAAGACGGACCCGGGGCCACACTTCGAGTGGCAACGGCTGCGGCGGATGGCCGCGCTGGAAGCGCAGGCGTTGCCGTTTCAGAAGGCAGATTAACCCTCACCGGGCGGCAGGTTTTGCTTGACACGAAGACCCGACGGGCCTTCCCGGGAATGAAATTTTTGAGTTTGCGGAGTGCGTCATCTCCACTATACTTAGTGCCAATCCGGCCCCCAACCACTACATATAGTGGTCAGTGACCGGGAAGCAAGATCCATCAATACCGTGCTTGTCCTGCGGCGTTTTGTGGGGCGGCACAGCAGCAAAGCCGTGCAGCGGACACCTCGAACCCTTGGCCGTCCGTCGGTCGTGCGGTGTTCAGCACTTCGCTCCATCGGCGCCCCCAGGGCGCATTTTTGCCGACTTCAGTACTCAGTATTGCTGGTGGAAGTGCGCTAACAGCACCATCTCATTGGAACGGGAGTTTTTACATGCAGACTAACGAAAACCTCACCCGCCCGAACCCGACGCCCGCCGCGAACGCTGGCAGTGGCACGGGTGCGTCGGCGCCCCAGACGACGGGCGCATTCGAACCGGCGACCAACGCCGACTTCAAAGTGATCCGACGCAACGGCACGGTGGTGGGTTTCGAGCCGTCGAAGATCGCAATCGCAGTGACCAAGGCGTTCCTGGCAGTGAACGGCGGTCAGGGTGCGGCTTCGGCGCGCGTACGCGAGCTCGTGGAGCAGTTGACGGAGAACGTCGTGCGCGCATTGGTGCGCAGCCGCCCGAACGGCGGTACGTTCCACATCGAAGACATTCAGGATCAGGTCGAACTCGCGCTGATGCGTGAAGGCGAGCACAACGTCGCTCGCGCCTATGTGCTGTACCGTGAGAAGCGTTCGCAAGAGCGCGCTCACGCCGGTGAGGCCGCGCAAGAGTCCGCAACGCCCGACACCCCGGTGCTGCATGTCACCGACAACGGTGTGTCGCGCCCGCTCGACATGGCGGCACTGCGTGGCGTGGTGAGCGCAGCCTGCGAAAATCTCGGCAGCGAAGTCACCGCCGAGCCGATTCTGGCCGAGACCATCAAGAACCTGTACGACGGCGTGCCGCTGTCGCAGGTCTACGATTCGGCGATCCTTGCCTCGCGTACCCTCATCGAGAAGGAACCGGCGTACAGCCAGGTCACCGCTCGTATCCTGATGCACACGATCCGCCGCGAAATCCTCGGCGAAGAAGTGCCGCAGGGCGAGATGGCTGCGCGTTACATCGAATACTTCCCGCGCTTTATCAAGCAAGGCGTTGAAGCCGAACTGCTCGACGAGCAACTGCTCTCGTTCGATCTGGGCAAGCTGGCCGCCGCGCTCGACGCCAACCGCGACCTGCAATTCAACTACCTCGGCCTGCAAACGCTGTACGACCGCTACTTCCTGCATATCGATAGCCATCGCATCGAAATGCCGCAAGCGTTCTACATGCGCGTGGCCATGGGTCTGGCACTGAACGAAGTCGAGCGCGAAGCACGTGCGATCGAGTTCTATCAGATCCTGTCGAGCTTCGACTTCATGAGCTCCACGCCGACGCTGTTCAACTCGGGCACGCGTCGCTCGCAGCTCTCGTCGTGCTACCTGACGACCGTCTCGGACGATCTGGAAGGCATTTACGAAGCGCTCAAGGAAAACGCACTCCTGTCGAAGTTCGCCGGCGGTCTGGGCAACGACTGGACGCAGGTTCGCGCTCTCGGCTCGCACATCAAGGGCACGAACGGCAAGAGCCAGGGCGTTGTGCCGTTCCTCAAGGTGGTCAACGACACGGCCGTGGCCGTGAACCAGGGCGGCAAGCGCAAGGGCGCGGTCTGCGCTTACCTGGAAACGTGGCACCTGGACATCGAAGAATTCCTGGAACTGCGCAAGAACACGGGTGACGATCGTCGCCGTACGCACGACATGAACACGGCGAACTGGATTCCCGATCTGTTCATGAAGCGCGTGATGGAAGGTGCGGAGTGGACGCTGTTCTCGCCGTCGACCTGCCCGGATCTGCACGACAAATACGGCCGCGCCTTCGAACAGGCTTACACGGCTTACGAAGAGAAGGCCGCACGCGGCGAGATCAAGCTGTTCAAGAAGGTGCCGGCACAAGCGCTGTGGCGCAAGATGCTGGGCATGCTGTTCGAAACCGGCCATCCGTGGATCACGTTCAAGGATCCGTGCAACATTCGCTCGCCGCAGCAACACGTGGGCGTGGTGCACTCGTCGAACCTGTGCACGGAAATCACGCTCAACACGAGCGAGACGGAAATCGCCGTGTGTAACCTCGGCTCGGTGAACCTCGTGGCTCACCTGAAGCAGACGGCCAACGGTTACGAGCTGGATCACGAGAAGCTGCAACGCACCATTCGCGTGGCGATGCGCATGCTCGACAACGTCATCGACATCAACTACTACGCGGTGGCGAAGGCGCGCAACTCGAACCTGCATCACCGTCCGGTGGGCATGGGCATCATGGGCTTCCAGGACTGCCTGCACCTGCTGCGCACGCCGTACGCATCGAACGCCGCCGTCGAGTTCGCCGACCGTTCGATGGAAGCGGTTTGCTACTACGCTTACTGGGCATCGACCGAGCTGGCCAAGGAACGGGGTCAGTACTCGTCGTACAAGGGCTCGCTGTGGGATCGTGGCATTCTGCCGCAGGACTCGCTCAAGCTCCTGATGGAAGAGCGCGGCGGTTATGTCGACGTCGATCTGTCGAGCACGCTCGAGTGGGACAGCCTGCGCAAGCACATTGCCGCGCACGGTATGCGCAACTCGAACTGCGTGGCTATCGCTCCGACGGCCACCATCTCGAACATCATCGGCGTGTCGGCCTGTATCGAACCGACGTTCCAGAACCTGTACGTGAAGTCGAACCTGTCGGGCGAATTCACGGTGGTCAACGAGTACCTGGTGCGTGACCTGAAGGCCCGCGGTCTGTGGGACGAAGTGATGGTCGCCGACCTGAAGTACTTCGACGGTTCGCTTGCCCGTATCGACCGCGTGCCGGCCGACCTGCGCGAGATCTACGCCACGGCGTTCGAAGTCGAGCCGAAGTGGCTGGTCGAAGCGGCGTCACGTCGTCAGAAGTGGATCGATCAGGCGCAGTCGCTCAACATCTATATGGCTGGCGCGTCGGGCAAGAAGCTCGATGAGACGTACAAGCTGGCGTGGACGCGTGCGCTCAAGACCACGTACTACCTGCGTACGATGGCCGCAACGCACGTCGAGAAGTCGACGGTCAGCCACGGTGCGCTGAACGCGGTGCCGAGCTCGGGTGGTGTGTCGGGTGGCTTCTCGGCCGAGCCGACCTCGCCGCTGGCGCAGCCGATGCCGGAAGCCGAAGGCGCCGTCTGCACGATGCGTCCGGGCGACCCGGGCTTCGAAGAGTGCGAGGCTTGCCAGTAAGTTGTTTGTGATGCGGTGCCGCATGTCACATGCGGCACGCGTCCTCGGGAAAACCCCGTCGATCCGAAAGGGCGACGGGGTTTTTCTTTGGCTGCGGCCAACGTCCGTTTTCGGATCAGGCCAGATCGATTCGCATCGACAGATCGAGCGTCTGACCGTGAGCGAGTACTGCGTGGTCGGTGTCGAACTCGCCCACGCGATGCGTCGATGGCTCCAGACAGAGATAGGGGCGACCCGCAGGCGAGTGCAGGACGAGCCAGGTGGCATCGTCGCTGCGTACGGTGGCGCTGCGCAGCCCGCCCGCATAGTCGATGCGGGCGTCGAAGCGTCCCGACTCAGTGGGGACTTCGGCAAACCACGTCGAACGTCCGCCCGTATCGAGGCCACCACCGACCGACACCACTTCCATCGGCCCGACGTGCACGCGTTGCTCGCTCGGCCAGCGGATATCTTCAGACGGCGAACGCCAGAGCGCCTCGGACTCGAACGTCACGCGCGCGCCTGCGGGCCAGCGGAAGTACGGGTGCAGGCCGAGCCCCGCAGGCATCTCCTGCGCCGAGAGGTTGGTGAGCGAGAGCTGCATGTCGACGCCTTGGTCGTCGAGCGTCACCGAAAGGTAGGCCTGATAGTGCCAGGGCCATTCGGGTTGCGCGGGGCTGTCGAGTTGCAGCACGCAGCAATGCGGACTTTCGTCGACGACCTCCCACGCGCGTCGCAGTCCCCAGCCATGCAACGAACTCGAGGTGGCGGGCGCCTCGTGAACGGCGATGGTGCTGCCGCGCCAGTGCAGCGTGTCGTCGCGCAACATATTGGTATACGGCAGCATTGGGAATGCACCGGCCTTGGGCCATTCGTCGGAGGAAAATGGCTCGTTGCCGAGCGGTACGAGGTAGTCGAACAGGTCGCCGCGGGTGTCGCGACGCGCCAGACGGGACAGGCGCGCGCCGCAACCCGGCTGCACTTCGGCGATGAGCGCACCCCTGGCAAGGCGGATCGGTTTGCCGGGGGTGAGGGTGAGCGGTGTCGGACCCGGTTGATCAGCCGGGGCGCCCGGGGTGGCCGGGGCCTTTGCGCCGTCGGCGCGTGAAGATGTCATCGTCAGTATCTCCTTCGTTGGCGCCGGGGAGGTGGAGGCAGTGGCGCGCGCCGAAATCTTGTGTTCCGGTCCGCGACGCTTTGGCGCTTGCCGCACAGGATACGCCAATGCAGCCGCGCGTCATTTTGATGCACTGCAAACGCTGTCGTGCGACGTCGTTTCGTGGCAAGATGCCGGTCCCGCAAGGCCGCACGTCGCGTGACGGCGGTATGCTCGCAAACACTAGGTATTGTGGTGGCGGCATAACTCGACACAATATATGGTGTCGATGGGCTGGAATGCATCACGGTATTGTGCTAAATTGGAGTCATTCGATCGACGTCGGGAGATCATGATGTTGCAAGACAAAGATTGCAGCCTCGGGACCGGAGTCATCGTCGACGTTGTCATTCAAATTTGCGCGAAAGCGAATCTGCTTTACCCCCAATACCAAGCATTGCCACTCGCGGATTTTTCGTCGTCGTCCTCTGATTGACGGCAGCAATATCGCAATTTTTTCGTCGGCCTTCGTGCGCGAACGGCTGATCTGTCACTTCGGCGATACGCGTGCCAAACGTGTTTCGCATCAACCTGAACGGACCGAGACCCTATGCTGAACTGGGAAGAAGAGACCTCCACCGCCAAACCGGCACCTGCCGCAGCACCGGCTGCGCCTGCATCGAACATTCTGGGCACGCAAGACGACACGCCGCACACGATCGCCTCGCAGTCGACGCGCCGGGTGAGCGCCTCGGACAAGCGCGTGATCAACGGCACGACGGACGTGAACCAACTGGTCCCGTTCAAGTACAAGTGGGCCTGGGAAAAGTACCTGGCCGGTTGCGCGAACCACTGGATGCCGCAGGAAATCAACATGTCGCGCGACATCGCCTTGTGGAAGGATCCGAACGGTCTGACCGAAGACGAGCGCCGCATCATCAAGCGCAACCTCGGCTTCTTCGTGACGGCCGACTCGCTTGCCGCGAACAACATCGTGCTGGGCACCTATCGCCACATCACGGCGCCGGAGTGCCGTCAGTTCCTGCTGCGTCAGGCGTTTGAAGAAGCGATCCACACGCACGCCTATCAGTACATCGTCGAAAGCCTGGGTCTGGACGAAGCCGAGATCTTCAACGCGTATCACGAAGTGGCGTCGATTCGCGACAAGGATGAATTCCTGCTGCCGTTCATTGAGGTGGTGGCCGATCCGTCGTTCAAGACGGGTACGCAGGAAGCTGACCAGAAGCTGCTGCGTTCGCTGATCGTGTTCGCCTGCATCATGGAAGGCCTGTTCTTCTACGTGGGCTTCACGCAGATTCTGGCGCTGGGCCGTCAGAACAAGATGACCGGTGCTGCAGAGCAGTATCAGTACATCCTGCGCGACGAGTCGATGCACTGCAACTTCGGCATCGACCTGATCAACCAGGTGAAGCTGGAAAACCCGAATCTGTGGACGCCGGAATTCCGCGAAGAGATTCGCGAGCTGTTCAAGAAGGCGGTCGAGCTCGAGTATCGCTACGCAGAAGACACGATGCCGCGCGGCGTGCTCGGTCTGAACGCGGGCATGTTCAAGAGCTACCTGCGCTTCATCGCGAATCGTCGTTGCGCACAGATCGGTCTCGAAGCGCTCTACCCGAACGAAGAGAATCCGTTCCCGTGGATGAGCGAAATGATCGACCTGAAGAAGGAGCGCAACTTCTTCGAAACGCGAGTGATCGAGTACCAGACCGGTGGCGCACTGAGCTGGGACTAAGCATTGAGTGAAAAATGGATGCGTCGCGCAAAGCGAGCATCCATGCGGGTTTCGAGAGGGTGATGTGTGCGTGCCTGGCACGCGTGACTGATGCAAGAGAAGACGAAGAAGAGACTTCGGTCACACACATCATCCTCACTCGCACGTTGAAGTTCTCGCTTCAAAGTTTGCTTCGGAGATCGCTTCAGAGATCGCAACGAAGCGCATGTCGAAGACACAGCAGAGCACGTCGAAGACATCGAACACACGCATCGCACGCATCGACATGCGAGTGTGATGTGCATCAAATACAACAGATTGACTTCTTCGTTACGATTGATGTGCGCTTTTTTACGCACAAAGTATTAACATCGCATCACAAAAGAATTATTATTCGCTCAAATAAATTGCAGTCTCGATGAACACACGAAAGCACTCACTGCTTTCCTCCCGCGACAGAGAGCTGGTAGTTACGGAGCGTAAAAACCTTGGTGCATAGCAAGCTGTATCGCTTATCCGCTATCGCAATCTCCTCCATCCCGATGACGGGACAGGCAAGCTACCCCCCGAAGAATCTGGCGATCCCCCTTTCTCAAGACAATCGAATTGCTGGCGGCAATGTCGCCGGCAATTTTTTTGCGCGCGTGACCACATACGGTCAGCGTCATGCGCGCAGCGCCGAATTCATTAGCGTAAGCGGTCGTAGTCCGATGCGTACGCCGATGAATAGCCCGCTCGCCGGCGGTTCCCGCACGGTGGTCGGGTTTCCTTCTCAGGTAGTTTCGTTTGAGTGATCTCTCACGTTAAGGAGTATTGTCATGGCTACGATTAAGAAGGCTGTTGCCAAGAAGCCGGCGGCTAAGAAAGCTGTCGCCAAGAAGCCCGTTGCAAAGAAGGCTGTCGCCGCCAAGAAGCCGGTAGCGAAGAAGGCTGTCGCTGCCAAGAAGCCGGTAGCGAAGAAGGCTGTTGCCGCTAAGAAGCCGGCAGCAAAGAAGGTTGCCGCTAAGAAGCCGGTCGCCAAGAAGGCAGCAGTGAAGAAGGTTGCTGCTAAGAAGCCGGTTGCCAAGAAGGCAGCGGTGAAGAAGGTTGCCGCCAAGAAGCCGGTCGCCAAGAAAGCAGCAGTGAAGAAGGTTGCCGCCAAGAAGCCGGCCGCCAAGAAAGCAGCAGTGAAGAAGGTTGCTGCCAAGAAGCCGGCCGCGAAGAAGGCAGTTGCTGCCAAGAAGCCGGCTGCGAAGAAGGCTGCTGCCAAGAAGCCTGCTGCAAAGAAGGCTGCTGCTAAGCCTGCTGCGAAGAAGGCCGCTGCGAAGCCTGCCGCGAAGAAGCCTGCTGCGAAGAAGCCGGCCGTCAAGAAGGTTGCCGCTAAGCCTGCTGCCGCTGCTGCTCCGGCCGCAGCACCTGCAGCTGCACCGAAGACGGCGCTGAACCCGGCAGCGGCATGGCCGTTCCCGACCGGCAGCCGTCCGTAATCCGAGTGCCGATGCAGGAACCAAGGCACTTAGGTGTCTTTTGATCGGGTAGGCCTACCCGATCCGAAACCCGCTGTGATGAGCGATCGTCACAGCGGGTTTTTTCATGACGAAATAAAAATGGGCGACTCGAAGTCGCCCATTTTTTCGTCGTGACGTGAAGCCTTAGTGCGTTACACGCGTCACGCCGCCGCTCGAGAGCAGGCGCACGCGCTGACCCGGCTGGAATGCCTCGTCGGCATCCTGAGTAATCGCGCGCAACTCACCGTTGTCCAGACGCACGGTGATCTCGAGACCGGCCTTCTTGCTCATGCGGCTTTCGATGGCCTGACCTGCCACAGCCCCCAGCAGACCGCCGACGATGCCCGTCGCAATCGAACCGCGACCGCCACCGATGGCGCTGCCGCCGATGGCGCCGAGCGCGCCGCCACCGGCAATGCCCAGAATGCCCGGGTCGCCGTTGCTGCTATCGATCGTGACCGGTCGCACCGATTCGACCGTGCCCATTCGCACGACCTGTTCGCGTTGCGCCTGACGGCTGTTGTAGACGCTTGCCGAGTTGCTCGGGCCGAACGCTGTGCAGGCGGACAGTGTGAGCGACGCCGCAGCGGCGAGGATGATTAGCGGTGTGGTGAGTCGTGCCATCGTTGTGCCTTTCGTGAAATCATTCGAAGCGGTGGCCGAACGCTTCTTCATATTGCGCTTCGATTTCCGAGCGCGTCGGTGCATACGTCTGCGGACCCTGCTCGGCAATCTTGAGCGAACCCATCAGGCTGGCCAGGCGGCCAGTCGTCGGCCAGTCGAGGCCCTTTTCGATGCCATACAGCAAACCGCCACGGAACGCGTCGCCGCATCCGGTGGGGTCGACGACACGCTTGGCGGGCACGGCAGGAATGTCGTGTTGCTTGCCGCCGGCGAAGATCTGGGCCCCATGTTCTCCGCGCGTGACGACAAGTGCCTCGACACGCGACTGGAGATCTTCCATCGACCATCCGGTCTTCGTGCAGAGGAGCTTGGCTTCGTAGTCGTTGACCGCGAGATACGTGGCAAGTTCCACCATGCGACGCAGTGCCTCAGGCGACAGAATCGGCAGGCCCTGACCCGGATCGAACATGAACGGCACGCCCGCAGCGGCGAATCCTTCGGCGTGCGTGAGCATGGCGTCCGAGGCATCCGGCGCGACGATGCCGAGCGTGGCACCCTTCGCGTCGGCCACACGGTTACGCGACGAGAACATCATCGCACCCGGGTGGAAGGCGGTGATCTGGTTGTTGTCCAGATCGGTGGTGATCATCGCGTTGGCCGTCATGCTGTCCGTGACCGTGCGCACGAACTCCGTCGTCATACCGAGCGACTGGAAGCGCTCAAGGTACGCGGCGCCATCTTCACCAACCGTCGCCATGACGACCGGCGAGCCACCTAGCAGATGCAGGCTGTAGCCGATGTTGCCGGCACAGCCGCCGAAGTTGCGGCGCATCGTCGGCACGAGGAAGCTGACGTTCAGGATGTGCACCTGATCAGGCAGGATGTGCTCGCCGAAGCGGCCTTCGAACGTCATGATGTTGTCGTAGGCCAGCGAGCCGCAGATCACGGTAGTCACGGGAAAGTCCTTGCGAAAAGTAAGCGGGGGAGCGCCAGCGGAGGAGTGCACGCGGCGAGGGGCGTCATGAAGTAACGATACCCCGGCGGCCGTATGGCCGCGTCGGGGTACCGTCACGAAGTTGAATTACGACAGTGCGGCGAGCGCAGCGTCGTAATTCGGTTCGTTCTTGATTTCCGGCACCAGTTCCGCGTGCACGACACGGTTGTCGGCGTCGAGCACGACCACAGCGCGTGCCGACACACCGGCGAGCGGGCCGGTCGTGATGGCAACACCGTAGTCCTTGAGGAACTCGCGACCGCGCATGGTCGAGAGCGTGACGACGTTGTTCAGACCTTCGGTGGCGCAGAAGCGGCTCATCGCAAACGGCAGGTCAGCCGAGATCACGAGCACGACAGTGTTCTCGAGCTTGCCGGCGGCTTCATTGAACTTGCGGGTCGACGTGGCGCAGGTCGGCGTGTCGAGGCTCGGCACGATGTTGAGGACTTTGCGCTTGCCAGCGAAGTCGTCGAGCGTGACGTCTGCCAGTTTTGCGTTGACCAGCTTCAGAGCCGGTGCGGTCTGACCCTTTTGCGGGAATTGGCCGTCGACTTCGATGGGGTTGCCCCCGAGCGTGACTTGGGACATCTATATCTCCTAGGTTGAGTGCAACAGCGCTATCAGGGATAGAACGCGAGCACCCGGTAATTACTGGCTAGCGCTGCCTGCGCCGACAATCGTAACCGAATCGTGCGTTCGCTGCGTGGTGCCAGACCGGCATCGCGCATGGTTGCCCCGGTTACGTAGTCGTTCGCTGAAAAAACGCGACGCACGACCGGCTTTCCGTCGATATCCGACAGCGTCAGTTCGAGCGATGGCCAGGCCAGTGCGTGGTCGGCTTCGTTGCGCACGAAGACGGTGAGCGTCATCGGTACGCTGTCGGTTGGGGCATCGGCAGATGTGGCGGAAGCGTCGCTGGCGGTGACCGGGCTTGCGGCGGCTGCCGACGCTACGCCGCTGTCTTTGTCGCTGTCGCCGTTGCTACCGACGGCGTCGGTCACCAACGTCACGCTCGAAATCTGGATCATGTCCGGCTGGCGCGGCAGCCCGACCGCCACATGCATCGGACGACCGATTGCGGCGAACAAGCCGTGCAACGCCGGTACCCGGTCGACGAGCGCCGCGCGCTCGATCCAGGCCCATTGGCAAAGCAATGCGATGACGGCCAACGTCATGAGCACGCGCCAGATCACGCGCGCCGCGCCGGGGCGCCTGTCCGCGACGGTGGAAGGGGTGTGCGCCTGCGCGCGCGAGGAAGGCGAGGCCGTCGGCGCGGTAAGCACGGTGGGATCGTCGTCGTCCATATAGCGGCCCGGGCCGTGCTGCATCTGCGCGCGGCTTTCGTCGGGCGAGCCGAGCAGGGCGGCAATGGCCGTGGGCGTCAGCATCTCCGGCACAGGCTTTTCGCCGGTGACTGGGGACAAGGAGGACGAAGCGGTCGATGCGGTCGGTGAAGATGACGACGTACCTTCGTGCGTGGATGGGCGTGTGGCCGTTGGGGCCGCCGACGCGGCGTCCGGCGTCGCGCTGGGCGATGAGGATACGGGCGGGGTGTCGTCCGCTGGCGGATCGCAGAGATACGCGCGTCCGTCGAATACCTCGCGGCAATGGCCGCAGCGCACGAGGCCGTCGCGCAGCTTAAGCTGATCCGCGACGACGCGAAAAACGGTGTGGCAGTGAGGGCAGCGGGTAGCGAGAACGCGCGCGGACTGGGTCATGAGGCTCGGGGGACTCGTTGGACTCGTCGCATCGGGCGCATCGGATGCGGCAGCGCGGCGGGCGCGGGCTTAGCTGGCCGCCTGCCCGTGCAGGCAGACCCAGCCGTCGTGAGCGCGCCAGACCGACATCTTCATATAAGGCGCGTAGGCCGCGATCACCTCGTCGGCCTGTCGTTCCAGCACGCCGGACAGCGCGAGCCGTCCACCCGGGGCCACGCGCGACGTCAACATCGACGCGAGCAGCTTGAGCGGATTCGACAGAATATTGGCGACCACGATGTTGAACTGACCGTCACGCAGATCGTCGGGCAAACCGTATTCGACCGGCGCGTGATTGCGTTCGCTGTTGTAGCGGGCGGATTCGACGGCTTGCGGATCGATGTCGATACCGATGACCGGATCGGCGCCGCACTTGCGCGCGAGAATCGCCAGGATGCCCGAGCCGCAGCCATAGTCGAGCAACGACTGCCCCGTCTGCACGTGCTGTTCGAGCCACTCCATGCAAAGGCGCGTCGTCGGATGGCTACCGGTGCCGAAGGCCAGACCCGGGTCGAGTTCGAGGATGAGGGCGTCGGTGTCCGGTGCGTCGTGCCACGACGGCACGACCCAGATCCGCTGGCCGATCTGCATCGGCTCGAACTGCGATTGCGTGAGACGCACCCAGTCCTGTTCCTCCACGTCACGCAATGTGAAAGCAGGCGACTCGGCGAGTCCCAGTTCGTTGACCGCCGCCGCGAGCAGCACGGCGGCGTCCTGATCTTCCCCCACCAGCGCGACCACGCGCGAGCGTTGCCACGCAGTGTCCGGCGGGGTCAGACCCGGCTCGCCGAACATCGGTTGCTCGTCGGGCGTGTCGGCATCCGCGTCTTCCACGGAGACCGACAGCACGCCGAGATCGAGCAGGGCGTCTGACAGGGCCTCGGCCTGAGCGCGGGCAACTTCTACGACGAGTTCGCGATACATAGCGAGTGATTCCTACGAATTAACGACTTAATTGCCGCCGACGGCAGACTTCTGCGCCAGCTTGTGTTCCAGATAGTGAATGCTCGTGCCGCCTTCGACAAACTTGGCGTCGAGCATCAGTTCCCGGTGCAACGGGATGTTCGTCTGGATACCTTCGACCACGATTTCCGACAGGGCCACACGCATGCGGCGAATCGCCTGCTCGCGCGTTGCGCCGTAAGCGATCAGCTTGCCGATCATCGAGTCGTAGTTAGGCGGCACGAAGTAGCCGTTGTATGCGTGCGTGTCGACGCGGATGCCGGGGCCGCCCGGCATATGCCAGGCGGTGATGCGACCCGGCGACGGCGTGAACTTGAACGGATCTTCGGCGTTGATACGGCACTCGATGGCGTGGCCACGGAACTCGATATCGCGCTGACGGTAGGCGAGCTTTTCGCCCGCCGCGATGCGAATCTGTTCCTGCACGATGTCGACGCCCGTGATCATTTCCGTGACCGGGTGCTCGACCTGCACGCGCGTGTTCATTTCGATGAAGTAGAACTCGCCGTTCTCGTACAGGAACTCGAACGTACCGGCACCGACGTAGCCCATCTTCTTGCATGCGTCGGCGCAACGATCGCCGATACGCTCGATCAGACGACGCGGAATCAGCGGTGCCGTGGCTTCTTCGATCACCTTCTGGTGACGACGCTGCATGGAGCAGTCGCGCTCGCCCAGCCAGATCGCTTGCTTATGCTTGTCGGCGAGCACCTGGATTTCGATATGGCGCGGGTTCTCGAGGAACTTCTCCATATAGACTTCCGGGTTGCCGAAGGCGCGACCGGCTTCTTCGCGCGTCATGTTGACCGCGTTCACGAGCGCCGCTTCCGTGTGCACCACGCGCATGCCGCGACCACCGCCGCCACCTGCTGCCTTGATGATGACCGGATAACCGACCTGACGTGCAATGCGCACGATTTCCTTCGGATCGTCGGGCAACGCGCCTTCAGAGCCCGGCACGCACGGCACGCCGGTCTTGATCATCGTCTGCTTGGCCGACACCTTGTCGCCCATCAGGCGAATGGTTTCGGGGCGCGGCCCGATGAACGTGAAGCCCGATTGCTCGACGCGCTCGGCGAAGTCGGCATTCTCGGAGAGGAAGCCGTAACCCGGGTGAATTGCCTGAGCGTCGGTCACTTCCGCCGCGCTGATCAGCGCAGGCATGTTCAGATAGCTCAGCGGCGAGGGGGCCGGACCGATACAGACCGCTTCGTCGGCGAGCTTGACGTACTTCGCTTCCTTGTCGGCTTCGGAATAGACCACGACGGTCTTGATGCCCATCTCGCGGCACGCGCGCTGGACGCGCAGAGCGATTTCGCCGCGGTTGGCGATGAGAATTTTTTCAAACATTATGTGCAGTCCTGCCCGTAAGGGGAGAGGAGCGGGGCCGGACGCTTCATGTCGCCACGCGGCCGAAGGCTGCGGGCAGAGCGTCCGACAACCGGCATTAGCCGATCACGAACAGCGGTTGACCGTATTCCACGGCCTGACCGTTCTCGACGAGGATTTCCTTGATCACGCCGGCCTTGTCCGACTCGATCTCGTTGAGCAGCTTCATCGCTTCGATGATGCACAGCGTCTGGCCTTCCTTGACCGAGTCGCCGACTTGCGCGAACGGATCGGCACCCGGCGACGGGGCGCGGTAGAACGTGCCGACCATCGGCGACGTCACGATGTGGCCTTGCGGCAGTGCCGGTGCAGCCGGGGCAGCGGCGGCGGGCGATCCGACGGGGGCTTGCGCAGCGACTTGCGGCATGGCGGCCGGCATGGCCATTTGCATCGGGGCGGCGATCACTTGCGGCGGCGCCTTGACGATGCGGACCTTGCCTTCGCCTTCGGTGACCTCGAGTTCGGAAATACCCGATTCGGCCACGAGGTCGATCAACGTCTTGAGTTTGCGCAAATCCATGAAGGAAGCTCCTTGATTCTGTATCGACGCGGGCGCAACGTCCCGCGAGAGGAAAGGGGGTGTGAGAGGACTACCCGCCGGCGAGTCGCCGCAGGGCAAAATCGAGTGCGTAGGTATACCCGCGCCAGCCCAGGCCGCAGATCACACCTTGCGCGATATCGGAAAAGTACGAGTGATGCCGGAAGGCTTCGCGCGCATGAACGTTCGAGAGATGAACTTCGACGAACGGGATGCCTACCCCGGCCAACGCGTCGCGAATGGCGACGCTCGTGTGGGTGTAGGCCGCCGGGTTGATGACGATGAAGTCGATCGACTCACCGCGCGCCGCCTGAATCCGGTCAACCAGTGCGCCTTCGTGATTGCTTTGGAATGTCGCCACCTCGGCACCTGCCGTCTGGGCCTGCGCCACAAGGGCGGAGTCGATGTCAGCCAGCGTCGTGCGACCGTACACCTCCGGCTCGCGAGTACCGAGCAGGTTCAGGTTGGGGCCGTGGAGCACGAGAATGCGGTGAGGCATCGGCGAATCAAATTTCACGAAATTGGGCGCAATTAAACGCCAGTTGGTGGATTTTGTCCAGTGGGGCGAAATAGGGGCTGCCCCGCAGGGAACCGCCGGTCACGTCCGGCGGGGCTTCCCGGGAGACACATCCCATCATGTTAGGGTCAGATGAGTGGCTTGAGCGCGGTACGGACCTCGTCCGAAGTAATACGGCCCAGCTTCTCATAATGCACACGGCCCTGCGGGTCGACGATGACGGTAAAGGGCAGTGCGCCTGCCTTGTTACCGAGCGCGCGGGCCAGATCCGTGCCGGCATAACCTGCCACGAGTAGCGGATAGTCCACTTTCACCTTTTGCTCGAACGCGATCATGTTCTGTGCCGTATCGATGCCGATGCCGACAAATTGCACGTTTTTCGTTCCAAACTCAGTGGAGAGTGCTTGCAAATCGGGCATTTCCTCGACGCAAGGCCCGCACCACGGCGCCCAGAAGTTCACCACCAGCGTCTTCCCTTTCCATTGGGAGACGGCTTGATCGTTGCCCTTCAGGTCGGGCAGGTGGGTAGCGAGCAGTTGGGCGACGGCGGCGTCCGAGGCGCTCGGTGCCGGCTGGTTGCGGTGGCCGAGCCAGACTCCGCCTGCCAGCCCAACGAGGGCCAGAATCACCAGAATAACGATGCGTTTTGCCATGATGGATAGAAGGCGCAAGTGCCGGGATAAGACGGTAAACGAAAGACGAGCCGTAATTGCGAAGAATTAGTGGCGATTGTGTCGTGATTGTGCCGTGATTTTGCCGCGAATGTGCGTCAGCCCGCGATCCGCTCAGTGACTCGCAGCATGGCTGGCAGCGTCAGCTTGCGCGATCAGCGCTCGCAGCCCGTCAGCGTCGACCCGAACCGGACGGCCATTACCGTCGGAGGCCTTGAGCGCGCCGCGCATGTCGTCCATCGAATAGAGCGACAGATGAACGCCGGCCGGCTCACCCTGCTGACGACGCTCGCGCCAGAGAAAACTCAACGTCTCGACCATCCCCCGGCCATTGAAATGGCGGCTCTCGGAGACTTCATAGTCGATGCCCCGGTTGAGCAGGTCGATGGCCACTTCCTTGGGGTTGTCGCAAAAAGCCTGCAAGTAAATGTCAGATAGCGCCGTGGCCGTGCCGTTGTAGACCGCACCGGTAATGAATGGGCGGTAGCGCGCCAGCTCCGTCATCACCGTGAGGGCGACCTGACGCAGATGCGCCAGCTCGGCGGGCTGTGTGTCGGAGAGGAACGTTTGCACGTACTCGCGGACTTCCGCTTCGATCTGGTCGTTATCGGGGAGTAATTCACCAGCAATTCGCGATTCACCCGTTACCTGCTTGGCCGCCTTGCGCTTCGCGGAGGCGTAGTCGGCCCCCTCTTCGGCGATGAGGCGAGCGGCCACCAACGCGATTTCTTCGCGCAGACGTTGGGCGTCGGTCCAAGATTTGCGTGTCATGCGAACGATGATACCCGAAAGGCATTGCGGTTCACGTGACAGGTACAATGGAGCCCCTGGCTTCTCTGCACTCCCATTTCCCGCACGGGTTCGGCCCGTCCTCACCACGCTCCCCATCCATGCATATTCATATTCTTGGCATCTGCGGCACGTTCATGGGCGGACTGGCAGTCCTCGCGCGTCAGGCCGGTCACACCGTTACGGGTTGTGACGCCAACGTCTATCCGCCGATGAGCACTCAGCTCGAAGCGCAGGGCATTCGCCTGATCGAAGGGTTCGATGCCGATCAGGTTTCGCTGGAGCCTGACCTGTTCGTGATCGGCAACGTCGTGTCGCGCGGCAATCCGCTGATGGAAGAGATCCTGAACCGGAATCTGCCTTACACGTCCGGCCCGCAATGGCTCGGCGAGCACGTGCTGTCGAAGAAGTGGGTGCTGGCGGTAGCCGGTACGCACGGCAAGACGACCACGACGTCGATGCTGACGTGGATTCTCGAAGACGCCGGGTATAACCCGGGCTTCCTCGTCGGTGGCGTGCCAATGAACTTCGGTATTTCGGCGCGGCTGACCGACAGCGACTTCTTCGTCATCGAGGCGGACGAGTACGACACCGCGTTCTTCGACAAGCGCTCGAAGTTCGTCCATTACCACCCGCGCACGGCCATCCTGAACAATCTGGAGTTCGATCACGCCGACATCTTCCCGGATCTGACGGCAATCGAGACACAATTCCATCACCTTGTGCGTACCGTCCCCGGTCAGGGCCGCCTGATCGTGAACGGTCGCGAACCGGCGCTGGAGCGCGTGCTGGCGCGCGGCTGCTGGAGCGAAGTCGAACGCTTCGGCGTGGCCGACGGCTGGCACGTGGCCGAAGCCAACGAAACGCTGGCAGCGGGGCAAGAGGCGTTCTGGGTCCATCAGGGACCGAAGGCCTCGGGGGAAGTGAAGTGGGCGCTCCAAGGCGAACACAACCGGATGAATGCCCTCGCCGCACTGGCTGCCGCACGTCACGTGGGCGTGCCGCCGGAGCAGGGCGCCGCGTCGCTGGGCAAGTTCCAGAACGTGAAGCGCCGCATGGAAGTGCGCGGTGAAGCCGCCGGCGTGACCGTGTACGACGACTTCGCCCATCATCCGACCGCTATTCAGACGACGTTGGCCGGTCTGCGCCGCCGCGCAGGCAAGGCCCGCATTCTGGCGGTGCTCGAACCGCGCTCGAACACGATGAAGCTCGGCGTGATGAAGGCGCAACTGCCCGCGAGTCTGGCCGATGCCGATCTGGTGTTCGGCTATGGAGCGCCGTCCGGCAAGGATTCGCTCGGCTGGAATCTGACTGAAGCGCTTGCGCCGTTAGGCGCGCGTGCCCAGGCGTTCAGCGACATCGACGGGTTGGTGCGCGCGGTGAGCGCAGCCGCGCAGCCGGGTGACCAGATCGTGGTGATGAGTAACGGCGGCTTTGGCGGCATTCATCAGAAACTGCTTGATGCGCTAGCGGCGCGCGCGCACTGACTTGGCTTTATCGGGGCTCCCATGATTCTCTATCTGCACGGCTTCCGTTCGTCGCCGCGTTCGTTCAAGGCACAGTTGATGGCTGCCCGCATGCACCGGCTCGGTCTGGGGCAAGACTGGGCGTGCCCGCAGTTGCCGCCATCGCCGCTTGCCGCCGTCGTCGATGCGCAGCGTCTGCTGACCGGCGTGAGCGCCGACGAGCTGACCATCGTGGGTAGCTCGCTGGGTGGCTACTACGCGACGTATCTCGCAGAAAAGCTGGGGTGCCGCGCCGTACTGCTTAATCCGGCGACGCGTCCGTATGACGATCTCGGTAAATGGCTCGGCGAGCAGCCGATGTGGCACGGCGGTGGTTCCATCGTTGTCGAACCGCGCCATCTGGATGAACTCCGCATGATCGACGTGGCGCAGATTACCCGCCCCGAGCGCTATTACCTGGTGGCCGCGACCGGCGACCAGACGCTGGATTATCGCGACATGGTCGCGAAATTTCCCGGCGCGAAGCTCACGCTGATTGAGGGGAGCGACCACGGGATTTCCGATTTCGCTAACTATATGGACGACGTGCTGCGTTTCGCGGGCATCGACGTACCGCCTTCGCCTGACGCAGCAAGCCCGTTCGCGGGCGAATGACGCGTTACCCCCGTTCTGTCCTAAACCGCCGTACATTGGCGGGCTACAATATCGCCTATTGCGATCGATGGCTGTTTCATGAACATTTTTTTTGAGGAATCCGGCGGCTTCAAGGCTGGCACGGTGTTGTCGCAGCAGGGCGAGTCGTATCAGGTGGAATTGCCTGGCGGGCGTCGCAGCAAGATCAAGGGACGCGACGTTCTGCTACGTTTCGAGTCGCCCACGCCCGCCGAGTTGATCGCGCAGGCACAGGCCGCGGCACAGGATATCGATATGAGTTTCCTGTGGGAGTGCGCGCCGGCTGACGAATTCGCGTTTCCCGTCCTCGCGGCGGAGTACTTCGGTGAGGGCGCTAGCGTTGCGCAGCAGGCCGGGCTGGCGTTGGCCTTGCAGGCGTCGCCGATCTATTTCCGTCGCAAAGGCCGCGGTCAGTATCAGCGCGCCGCGCAGGAACAGCTTGAGGCCGCACTGGCCGGACTGGCGCGCAAGCAACAGCAAGCAGAGTTGCAGCAGTCGTACGCCGATCAGATGATCGCCGGCTCGCTGCCGGACGCGCTCAAGGGCAAGGAGCTGCAACTGCTGTTCCGTCCCGACAAGAACGCGCTCGAATGGAAGGCGCTCGATGCGGCTGCCATTGCGTTGGGCAAGACCCACGCCGAGGTCATGCTGGCGTGTGGCGGTATTGCGTCGCCGCGCGCCTATCACGAGGCCGCCTTCCTCTACGAACACTTCCCGCGCGGTACCGGCTTCCCCGACCTGGGGCCGACGCCGCTGCCGCCCGACGATCTTCCGCTTGCCGATGTGCAGGCGTTCTCGATCGACGATTCGACGACGACGGAAATCGACGACGCCCTCTCGGTGCAACTGCTGCCGGACGGTCTGCTGCGCGTGGGTATCCACATTGCGGCACCGGCGTTGGGCATCACGCGCGGCGACGCCATCGACGAGATCGCCCGTGTGCGTCTGTCGACGGTCTACGCGCCCGGCGAGAAGATCACGATGCTGCCCGATTCGGTGGTCGAGACCTATACGCTCGCCGAGGGCGGGGCGCGCCCGGCGCTGTCGCTGTATGTCGTGGTCAAGGCCGATACGTATGAGATCGTGACGACCGAGACGCGCGCAGAACTTGTGCCAATCTCCGCCAACCTGCGTCACAACGAACTCGACGCCATCATTACGGCAGAAACGCTGGCCGATGGCAGCGGCGATTATCCGCACAAGGAAGAGCTGCGTCTGCTGTGGCCGTTTGCGCAATCGCTGTACGACAAGCGTCAGGCTGCGCGCGTGGGCTACGGCCTGCGCCCGGAAGTACAGAACAAGACCGACTTCAATTTTTACGTCGACGGCGAGCACGTCACGATCAAGCAACGTCTGCGTGGCGCACCGCTCGATCTGATCGTCGCCGAAATGGCGATTCTCGCGAACAGCCGCTGGGGACGCCTGCTGGCCGAATGCGGCGTGCCGGGCATCTACCGCGCACAACGTGCATACGGCGTGAACCGTACGCGCATGCAGACGTCGCCCGCCCCGCACGAAGGGCTGGGTGTCGAGCAGTACGCGTGGAGCACGTCGCCATTGCGCCGCTATGTCGACCTTGTGAACCAGTGGCAACTGATCGCCTGCGTGCGCCACGGCGTGACGGCCAAACTGGCCGCGCCGTTCAAGCCGAAAGATGCCGATCTCTATGCAACGGTGTCGAGCTTCGAGGCGGCGTACGCGGCCTATGGCGAACATCAGAGCCGCATGGAGCGCTACTGGTGCATGCGCTGGCTGATTCAGGAGAACAAGTCGCAGGTGCAGGCGAGTGTGCTCAAGGGCGATACCGTTCGTCTGAACGACATCCCGCTCACGCTCATCGTGCCGGGACTCGGATTGCATGCACGCGGCACGCAGATCATGCTCGACGTGCTGTCGTTCGACGTCGTCACGCTCAGTATTTCGGTGCGTATCTCGCAGGTGCTCGGCGCGAGCCAGACCGAACTCGCGGATGATGACGACGAAGGTGACGGCGGTGCCGGCGACGGTGGCGAGGGGGGCGGCGCTGACGGTACCGAAGGGACCGACGGTGGCGAAGGCTCGGATTCGTCCGAATCGTCTGAAGGCGATGTCGGTGCGACGGGGGCTGCCGAAGGCGCTGCTGACGATGGCGACACTGCGTCTGCCCGGCGCGATGACTCGGTCGCGCCGTCCAACGCTGGGTCCCCGATGGCCGCTGCGCTCATGGCGGCAGGGGCGCACGACGCTTCGGCCAGCCCCGCGTGCTGAAACCGGCTGTGCCCTCAGGCGATCTGGCCGCGGCGCGACGTCGCGGCTGGTCGCTGATGCGCGAGCATCCGCTCGCCACCGGTCTGATTTTTTCGGCGGTGGTGCATTTGCTCGCGCTGGCTGTTCATTTCGTTGCGCCCGACAGTTTCCGGTTGCACAGCGCAGATACGCCCCTCGAAGTCGTCCTCGTCAATGCGAAGTCGGCCAACGCACCGGACAAAGCTACGGCGCTCGCGCAGGCCAACCTTGTCGGTGGCGGGGAGCATGACGGCGAGCGTGCGACGTCACCACTGCCGTCGCAGGCCGTCGAGCGCGATGGTGCTCCCGTCGCACAGGTCCAGCGCAATGTGAGCGACCTGGAAGCGATGCAGGAGAAGCTGCTTTCCCAGCTACGCAGTCAGTACGCGACCACGCCTGAGGCTCAGCGCAATCGCGCGGACACGCCGCAGCGTGGTCATGGACTCGACGACCAGACGGTCGACCAGCAGATCGCGCGCTTGCAGGCGGAAATCGACAAGCAACTGCGCGCTTATCAGACACGCCCCAAGCGCGGTCAGGTGACGGCGAACACGCGCGAAGTCGCGTACGCCAGATACTTCGATGGTTTGCGTCATCGTATCGAGCGTTACGGTACGGAGCACTTTCCGCAAATCGGCAACGACCGGCTGTACGGTGAGCTGATCGTCACGCTCAATGTGAATCAACGGGGCGGGCTGGGGTACCACAAGGACGGTTGGAATGTCGTCGGCGTGGAAGTGACACGCAGTTCCGGCAATCGGGATCTGGATCGACGCGCGGTCGCGATCGTGCAGGCCAGCGCGCCGTTCGGCGACTTCTCGTCCGAGATGAAGCAGCGTTATGACATCCTCGAGATCGTCACGCGAATGACATTTACCCGTCAGGGCGTGCAGGCGCAAACGCTCGCTGCACCGGCGCAGGGCAACCCGCAATAGCACACCGATGTGGCCGCAGTGGACTGCCGTCCCTTTGGGATCGTGGTCGGTGAAACTTTCCAAAAATTTCTATAATTGCTGGGTTTTCCCGATCTCGAAAAGTCCGCCATGAAATGGATTGTTCTGGCGATCATTGCTGCTTGTGCTGTGTATGTGCATTTCCGCGGTAAGGTTCGCCATAAATTTTTCCGCCAACTGTCCGACCATTCGACGTTCCTGTCACCGCTGAACGTCTTTATGTACACCTTTTCGCGTGTACCCACGACGCCTTACCTGAAGTCCGACAATTTCCCTGAACTGGAGCCACTGCGTCAGAACTGGGAAGCGATTCGTGCCGAAGCGATATCGTTGCTCGACGAAAGCCGAATCAAAGCGTCCGACAAGTACAACGATGTCGGCTTTAATTCGTTCTTCAAAAGCGGTTGGAAGCGGTTCTACCTGAAGTGGTATGACGAATCGCATCCGTCCGCCAACGCGCTGTGCCCCGTCACAACGGACCTCGTGCGCAAGATTCCGACGATCAAGGCGGCGATGTTTGCAGAACTGCCGCATGGCAGCCGACTGGTGCGTCACCGCGATCCGTACGCCGGTTCGCTGCGCTATCACCTCGGGCTGGTCACACCGAACGACGACCGTTGTTACATCGATGTCGACGGCCAACGTTATAGTTGGCGCGATGGCGAGGGCGTGATGTTCGATGAGACGTATATTCACTACGCCGAGAACCAGAGCGGCCAGAACCGCATCATTCTGTTTTGCGACGTCGAGCGTCCGATGAAGTACCGCTGGACGCAGGCCGTCAACCGCTGGTTTGGCCGTCATCTGGTGGGCGCAGCATCGTCGCCGAACGACGCGGGCGACCGTACCGGCGCCTTGAACAAGGCGTTCAAGTATATTTACTCGATTCGCATCGTCGGCAAACGTCTGAAGGCGTGGAACCGTAGCGTGTACTATGCGGTGAAATGGGCGTTGTTCGGAGGCATCCTGCTATGGATTCTCTGGTGACGGCCTGCCGCCCTATCGGCCGATGACCTGCTGCATGAATATCAGCGGCGCCTGAGCGAAAGCCAGGCGCCGCGTCTTTGAAAACGATGACAAACCAAACGCCTGCCGGGGATTTGCCCACCGATCGCTACGCCGTGATCGGTCATCCTGTCGAACATAGCCAGTCGCCTTTCATTCACGCCGAGTTTGCGCGGGAGACGGGGCAGCGACTCGTCTACGACCGCTTGCTTGCACCGCTCGACGCGTTTGCCGCCACGGTGCGCACGTTCATCGAACAAGGTGCGCGCGGGGCCAACGTCACGGTTCCATTCAAGCTGGAAGCCCATGCATTGGCGGATCGGCTTACCGAGCGCGCGCAAGCGGCAGGGGCCGTCAACACACTGGTATTCGACGCGCAAGGGATCACTGGCGACAACACGGATGGTGTCGGTCTGGTGCGCGACATCGAAGGCCCGCTCGGCGTAACGCTCGCCGGACGCCGTGTGTTGCTCTTGGGCGCAGGTGGCGCGTCGCGTGGTGCGATGCTGCCGCTGATCGAGGCGAAACCGGCGTCGCTCTTCGTCGCGAATCGCACGGCGGCGCGCGCCGACGAACTCGTCGCACGGTTTGCGGCTGCGGCGGCACGTCACAACGTGGCGTTGAGCGGCGGCGGCTGGGATGCTGTTCCCGCTGGATTCGACGTCGTCATCAACGCCACGGCCGGCAGCCTCCAGGGCGAAGTCCCGCCGTTGCCTGCGGGTGCCTATGCCGCCGGTTCGCTTGCGTACGACATGATGTACGGGGCGCAGCCAACGGTCTTCATGACGCATGCGCTGGCCTCCGGCGCGGCGAAAGCGTCGGACGGGCTGGGCATGCTCGTAGAGCAGGCGGCCGAAGCGTTTGCCGTGTGGCGCGGCGTGCGACCGTCGACCGACGTTGTGCGCGCAGCGCTGCGTGCCCGGCTCAACGCCAAAGGCTGATCGCGCCGATGGCTGCCCAGCGACACACGTCACGGACTTCCCGCGCTAACGGCACCCGTCGCAAACGCGCCTGGGGGCCGTGGCAATGGGCGGGCTACTTCATCACGCTGCTGATCGTGGGCGTGCTGGCGACGCAGCTGTACTACTTCCTGCAAATCGGCTGGTGGGTGCGCTTCAATCCGCAATCGACGGCATTCATGCGTGCTGCTGAAGCGCGGCTTCATGAGACGGACCCGAAGGCGACACTGCGACACCAATGGGTGTCGTACGACCAGATTTCGCGCAATTTGAAACGCGCGATCATCGCTAGCGAGGACGCCAACTTCGTCAATCACGACGGTTACGAAATCGACGCGATGCTCGGTGCGTGGGAGAAGAATCAGAAGAAGGGACGCATCGTGGCGGGGGGCTCGACCATCTCGCAGCAACTGGCGAAGAATCTGTTTCTGTCGAGCGAGAAGAGTTACCTGCGCAAGGCCGAGGAATTCACCATCACCTGGATGCTTGAGTTCTGGATGGACAAGCAGCGCATCTTCGAGATTTATCTGAACTCGGTGGAGTGGGGCGAGGGCGTGTTCGGTGCGGAGGCGGCGGCGCGCTACTACTACGGCATCCCGGCGTCGAAGCTCTCACCATGGCAGGCTGCGCGGCTCGCGGTCATGTTGCCGCGTCCGCGCTACTTCGATACGCATCGCAATTCCCCGTATCTCGCGCTGCGCGCCGGGGTGATTGCGCGTCGGATGGGGGCGGCTGAGTTGCCGCAGTAGCGATTGCCACCGATGGCAAGTGGTTGCGAGTGGTTGCCAGCGGTGGCCGCCCCGTCGCGATCGGCCGGAGGAGGATCAATGCCGCGGCTGCGCCGCGTCCGGGATGGTTTGCGTGGGCACCTGCATGACAGTGCGTGTCGGATAAGGCAGTGAGCAGCCGACGCCCTCAACTGTCTCCTTCACGTTACGTTGCAGATCCCAATACAGACCCCAGTAGTTGCCCAGCAACGACCAGACGCGCACGTTCACGATCACGGCGCTGTCGCTGACCTGCTTGACCATGATTTCGGGCGCGGGTGTATCTAGTACACGCTGATCGTCCGACACGTGTTGGCGCAACGCGCTCATTGCGGCATCGAGGTCGTCGTCCAGTGCAATGCCCACCGTGATTTCCATTCGACGCGTCGCGTTGCGGCTGTAGTTTGTGATGGGCTGTCCCCAGATCTGGTTGTTCGGCACGCAGACGTAAATGCCGTCGGCATTCGTGAGTGTCGTCGTGAACAGACCGATCTCTTCGACGGTACCAGCCACAGCGGACCCGGCCGTCACGTAGTCGCCGTTGCGAAACGGGCGCAGCACTAGCAGCATCGTGCCCGCAGCGATGTTCTGCAACGTGCCTTGCAGTGCCAGACCGATGGCCAGACCCGCAGCACCGAGGACTGCAATGATGCTCGCCGTCTGCACGCCAAACTGTGCCAGTACCGCGATGATCGTGATGATGCGCACGGACCACAACACCACCGACTCGATCAGCGGCTTGAGCGTGGCGTCGAAATGCGGCGAGCGGCTGAGCGTTTTGTGAACGAAGCGGGATAATCGCTTCGCGACCCAGAAGCCGACCAGCAGAATCAGAACGGCCTGCAGGAACGACAGGCCGTAGTGCACGGCGTTGGCCGCCAAAAAACCTGTCACGGCGTCGAAAGACGTGAGCGGGGTAGTAACTTCCGCCATTGTTGATTTCTCCCTGTCCGGTGACGTCTCCGCGAGAAATAGCAAGAAACGTGGATGAAAGCGTCGATGAAAGCGTCGAGGTGGACGCCGATGAATCCGTGCCGACAAATGCGTCGATATTAAAGTTGACGCAAAGTGCGTGGATTGGTTCGCCGAGCTTGCCAGTGAACACCGTCCAATCGTGTGAAATCGCCGACTTTAGGAATATTCCTACGAACGATTCCGGTGCTGGCCGACAGGGGGCGGCGAGCGTGCTGTGGCGACCGATGCGCCGCCATTGGCGTGACTGTGGCGCGGCTGCTACACTGGCGTCGCCTCGTAGCAGGGAGAACCCCGTTTGATCAATGCCTTCGTCATCCATCATGGCCGCCTGCAACAGGTGACTTGTGACCATCCCAGCGATCTGGCCAGCGTTTCGCCGGTCTGGGTCGATCTCCACAGCGAGTCCGAAGAGGAACGCCGCTGGGTCGAAGAGGCCTACAAGGTCAAGCTGCCTTCACGTGACGAAGTGACGGATATCGAAGCTTCGGCGCGATATTACGAAGACGATGACGGCGTCTTGCACATCCGCACCGATTTTCTGCTCGACGACGAAGAGCAGTCGCGCAACGTGCCTGTTGCGTTCGTGGTGGTCAAGGATCTGCTGATTTCCGTGCACGACGAAGATCTGCCTGTGTTTCGACTGGTGCGCATGCGTGCGCGCATTCGTCCTGGTTCCGTGCGCGATGCCATGGATGTGCTGCTCGACCTCTACTCGACCGATGCCGAATATTCGGCCGATTCCCTCGAAGGGGTGTATGCCGCACTCGAAGAGGTCAGCAAGCGTGTGCTGGGCAAGAACCTCACCGATGCGGACGCTGCCAAGGCGCTCGAAAGTGTTGCCGCGCAGGAAGACTTGAACGGGCGCATTCGCCGCAACGTCATGGATACGCGACGGGCGGTGTCTTTCCTCATGCGCGCCCGCATGCTGAAGGACGAGCAATATCAGGAAGGCAAGCAGATCATGCGCGATATCGAGTCGCTCGATAATCACACCGCGTATCTGTTCGATAAGATCAACTTCCTGATGGACGCCACCATCGGCTTCATCAACATCAACCAGAACAAGATCATCAAGATCTTTTCGGTGGCTGCCGTTGCTTTCCTGCCGCCGACGCTGATCGCAAGTATTTACGGCATGAATTTCCAGATGATGCCGGAGTTGCGATGGGAGGTCGGATACCCGTTCGCCCTGGGGCTGATGATCGTTTCGGCCATCGCGCCGTTCCTGTATTTCCGTTATCGCGGCTGGCTGGATTGATGCTTGCGTGAAGTTCTGCGACGGCCGGTGCAACGCTGGCTTTCGGAAAGTCCGTAAGGGGAAGGCCGCCGAGCAGGTAAAATGGCGGCCTTGCTGGATCGAACCAGACTCGAATCACTCTCCGGCGGATTACCACCGCCGGAACCCCGCCGGAACTCGTCATGACATTCACCGAAGCTCTCAACGCCGCCTGGACGCGCAACAACTCGCTGCTGTGTGTCGGCCTTGACCCCGAACCGTCGCGTTTCCCTGCGCATCTGCAAGGCAAACCGGACGCGATTTTCGAGTTCTGCCGTCAGATCGTGGACGCGACCGCCCCCTACGCCAGCGCTTTCAAGCCGCAGATCGCTTATTTCGCCGCGCATCGTGCTGAAGACCAGCTCGAACAGTTGATCGCGCACATCCATGCCGATCATCCGGGCCTGCCGGTGATTCTTGACGCCAAGCGCGGCGATATCGGTAGTACCGCCGAGCAATACGCACGCGAAGCCTTCGAACGTTATCGCGCGGACGCCGTCACGGTGAACCCTTACATGGGTTTCGATTCGCTGGAGCCGTATCTCGCGCATGCCGACAAGGGCGTGATCGTCCTGTGCCGGACGTCGAACCCTGGCGGCAGCGATCTGCAATTCCTGGATGTCGACGGCAAGCCGCTGTATCAGACGGTGGCACGACTGGCGGCAGGGCCGTGGAACACGAGCGGTCAGATTGGCCTGGTTGTTGGCGCCACGTTCCCGGCGGAGATCGCCACTGTGCGTAGCATCGTCGGCGACATGCCGTTGCTGATTCCGGGCGTTGGTGCTCAGGGTGGTGACGTCGAAGCGACGGTGAGCGCGGGCCGCACCGCCAATGGCACAGGCATGATGATCAATTCGTCGCGTGCCATCATTTACGCGGGCCGCGACGAGAACTTCGCCGCCGCTGCCGCCGCCGCTGCACAGAAGACGCGCGACAGCATCAACGCCTATCGCTGAGCCGTCGCGAAACAATGTGAGATCGGTGTCTGACGCATCGATCTTCGAGCACTCAAAAAAACAGCGCCTCGCGAATTCGCGGGCGCTGTTTTTTTATTGACTGCGTTGGATTACGCTTCGCCCTTATCGAGTAGCTCGATCACGCCACGCAGCGCGTATTGCGCGGCCTGACTACGCACCTGAGTGCGGTCGCCCTTGAAGTGCTTGGTCTCGACGATGGTGGTGACGCGATTGCTCCAGCCGAAGCAGACCATCCCCACCGGCTTGTCGGCCGTTCCGCCGCCTGGACCGGCGACGCCCGTGATCGACAGCGAAATTTGGGCGCGACTGTTGAGCAGCGCGCCTTCGGCCATGGCTCGGGCGACGGGTTCACTCACTGCACCATGCTTGTCGATCAACTCGGGCGGCACACCGATCATCTCGGACTTGGCCTGATTCGAGTACGTCACGAAGCCGCGCTCAAACCAGTTGCTGCTCCCGGAGATATCGGTGATGGCCGCAGCGACGAGGCCGCCGGTGCACGATTCGGCCGTGGCCAGCAGCAGGCGCTCATCGCGCAGACGGTTGCCGACTTTCACCGACAATTGGGCCAAAAGATTTTGTTCGGAAACCACAGGACGACGCCTTCAAAAATTCAGATCGAGCGCCAGAGCGCAATGACGAGCAACGTGCAGAATGCAGCGACCAGATCGTCCAGCATGATGCCGAGACCGCCCTTCACCGTTCTGTCGAAGTAGCTGATCGGCGGCGGCTTGACCGCATCGAAGAAGCGGAACAGCACGAACGCGACCAATTGACCGACGAAGCTCGCGGGCGTGATGAGCAGCAACACGATCCAGAACGCGACGATCTCATCCCACACGACGGCGCTCGGGTCCTGAACGCCAAGCTTGCGAGCGGTAAAGCTGCAGATCCAGATGCCGCCGATGATGGAGGCGGCGATCAGCACGGCCCAGCCCGTCACTGTCAGATACAGGTTCAGCACCAGATACGAGGCCCAGCCGAAAAGCGTTCCTACCGTGCCCGGTGCGAACGACGACAGGCCCGTGCCGAAGCCGAGCGAAAACAGATGTGCGGGGTGCGACAGCAAGAAACGCGAGTTCGGCCGGCGCGGGCCGCTGCCCGGATTGATGGCGGCCGGATGATCAGTGCTCATTGGAAATGGTCGAAACTTTTGAAATCGGCAGCGACGCTCGCGCCTGTATTGTCATGGAGATGCAGCATCGTTCGGCGCGCGTCGGGAAGCGCTATTGTACCGATACGAGTGACACGTATCCCGAGTTCGTCGCCGATCGCCTCGATTCGCCGGCGCTGAGTGGCATCGGCGCAGAAACAAAGCTGGTAGTCGTCTCCTCCTGCGAGCGTGCACAGCCGCTGAATGTCTGAGGACTGCCTGCCGAGCAAGTCCGAGCGTGGGAGCGCATCGACATCGATTTGTGCGCTCATCGAGGATCGTTCGAGAATATGCCCGAGATCACCGATCAGGCCGTCGGAGACGTCCAATGCGGAGCGCGCAACGCCGCGCAACGCCAGCCCGAGCGTCACTTGTGGTTCCGGCCAGTCCATCGCACGGCGGGCGAGCGCGAGTTCACTGTCCTGCAAAGACCATTCGCCGCGCAGCGCCCCGAGCGCAAGACGCGCATCGCCAAGCGTGCCGGAGACCCAGATGTCGTCCCCCGGTTGCGCCGCGTCCCGACGCAGCGCCTGTGCGCCAGGCACGCTGCCAAAGACCGTCACGCACAGGTTGCGTGGGCCGCGTGTCGTGTCGCCGCCCACGAGTGGGCAAGCGTAACGGTCCGCCAGTTCGGTGAGGCCTTGCGCAAACGGACCGAGCCACGCCGGATCGCTGTCGGGTAACGCAAGCGCCAGCGTGAACCCCAGCGGCCGTGCGCCCATTGCGGCCAGATCCGAAAGGTTCACGGCGAGTGTCTTGTGGCCGAGCGCGCGGGGATCGACGTCCGCAAAAAAATGGCGGCCTTCCACAAGCATGTCGGTCGAGATCGCCAGTTGTTCACCCGTTGGCGGACGCAGCAGGGCGCAATCGTCGCCGATGCCGAGCGTCACATGCTCGCCCTGATGCGTCGCTCCGGCAAAGAAGCGGTCGATCAGCGAAAACTCGGACAGCGACGACGAGGCGGCGGGATGTGAGGTCATGGGCAACGAGGCAGTGATACGACGCAAACCCCTATTCTAAGAGGCCATGACCGCTTTCCCAAGCGAGCAAACGGGCTTGGGTCCCGTTTTCAGGTGCCTTCTCATGCCGGTCTCGGACAACACCCCATTGTTTTTTCATCCGCTGTCCGAAAACGCGCTCAATGGTGCAATGCAGCGTTGAGTTTGCGCAGAATATTCGCCACTATCAGCCTGGAATTGCTTCATTGCGAGCGTGGCCGTTATCCGTTTTTTGCATAAATGACGTGAATAAATAGGGCTACAATTCGCACTGAAAATTTGACCCTCCTGTTTGCCAAGAGCCTCCCCTCATGCCCACGCCGATCGATCCGAAACTGCGCGAAGCTGCGCTCGAGTATCACGAATTCCCCACCCCCGGCAAAATCGCTATCGCGCCGACCAAGCAGTTGCTCAACCAGCGCGATCTGGCGCTGGCGTACTCGCCGGGTGTCGCTGCCGCGTGTGAGGAAATCGTTGTAGATCCGCTCAACGCTTCGCGCTACACCGCGCGTGGCAATCTGGTCGGCGTGATCACGAACGGTACGGCCGTGCTGGGCCTCGGCGATATCGGGCCGCTGGCTTCGAAGCCGGTGATGGAAGGCAAGGGGGTGCTGTTCAAGAAGTTCGCCAACATCGATGTGTTCGACATCGAAATCGCGGAGAAGGACCCGGAGAAGCTGGTCGACATCATCGCGGCGCTCGAACCGACGTTCGGCGCGATCAACCTCGAAGACATCAAGGCACCCGAGTGCTTCATCGTGGAGCGCAAGTTGCGCGAGCGTATGAAGATTCCGGTCTTCCACGACGATCAGCACGGTACGGCCATCGTAGTGGCGGCGGCGCTTATTAACGGATTGAAGGTCGTCAACAAGGACCTTGCGTCGGTCAAGGTCGTGACTTCGGGCGCAGGCGCGGCGGCACTCGCCTGTCTGGATCTGCTCGTGGACATGGGGCTGCCCATCGAGAACATTTGGGTGACGGATCTGGCCGGGGTCGTCTACGAGGGGCGTACGGAACTGATGGACCCCGAGAAGATTCGCTTCTCGCAGAAGACGGAAGCCCGCGGTCTGGCCGATGTGATCGGCGGTGCCGACGTATTCCTCGGGCTGTCGGCCGCTGGTGTGCTGAAGCCGGAAATGGTGAAGACAATGGCTGATAAGCCGCTGATCTTCGCGCTGGCGAACCCGAATCCGGAAATCACACCGGAACTGGCGAAGGAAGTGCGTCCGGATTGCGTGATGGCGACGGGCCGAACGGACTATCCCAACCAGGTCAACAACGTGCTGTGCTTCCCGTTCATTTTCCGTGGCGCCATCGACGTCGGTGCGACGACGATCACGCGCTCGATGGAAATTGCGGCCGTGAACGCGCTCGCCGAATTGGCGCGTCAGGAGCAGAGCGATATCGTGGCTTCGGCGTACGGCATCAAGAACCTGTCGTTCGGCCCCGAATACCTGATTCCGAAGCCTTTCGATCCGCGTCTGCTGGTGAAGGTTGCCACCGCGGTGGCGGAAGCTGCGATGGCGGCCGGCGTGGCAACGCGCCCGCTGGCGGACGTCGAAGCCTATTCGCAATCGCTTCAGCAGTTCGTGTATCACAGCGGCGGTCTGATGAAGCCGCTGTTCTCGGTGGCGCGCAGTGTGCCGGCCGATAAGAAACGCATCGCCTTTGCCGAGGGCGAAGAGGAGCGTGTGCTGCGCGCCGTGCAAGTGCTCGTGGATGAGCGCGTCGCAACGCCGGTGCTCGTGGGTCGCCCGGCCGTGATCGAGCATCGCATTCAGCAGTACGGTCTGCGCCTTACGCCAGGCGTCGACTTCACCGTGGTCAATCCTGAACACGATGAGCGCTATCGCGATTACTGGGAGACGTATCACCGTCTGACGAATCGCAAGGGTGTCACGGCGTCCTATGCGCGCGTGGAAATGCGTCGCCGCACAACGCTGATCGCGGCCATGCTGGTGAGCAAGGGCGAAGCGGATGGCATGATTTGCGGCACGGTCTCGACGCCGGGACGTCACCTGCACTTTATCGACCGTGTCATCGGCAAGCGCGAAGGCGGCAACGTCTATGGCGCGATGAACGCACTGGTTTTGCCGAATCGTCAACTCTTCCTGGTCGATACCCACATCAACCAGGACCCGACGGCGGAGCAACTGGCCGAAATCACGCTGATGGCTGCGGACGAGATCCGTCGGTTCGGTATCCAGCCGAAGGTCGCGCTCCTGTCACATTCGAACTTCGGTACGAGCGATGCGAATTGCGCGCGCAAGATGCGCGAAACGCTGGAGATTCTGCAGGAACGTGCGCCAGAATTGGAGGTCGACGGCGAAATGCACGGAGATTGTGCATTGGACCCCGAGCTGCGCGCGCGAATCATGCCGGATTCGACGCTGACCGGTGCGGCGAACCTGCTCGTTATGCCGAATATCGATGCCGCCAACATTGCGTACAACCTGCTCAAGACCGCTGCCGGTAACAATGTAGCGATCGGGCCGATTCTGCTGGGTGCGGCAAAGCCGGTGCATATCCTGACCGAATCGGCCACGGTGCGTCGCATTATCAATATGGCGGCGCTGGTCGTGGCCGATGCGGCTGCGCAACAACAGGGGCGCTGAGCCTACGAAGCGGATCGAGCGGGCGGAACCGGTGGGGCTGACCGAGGCAAGTGATTTGACGTCAACACCGGATGATTCGCTGCGGTTTCGTCCCCGTTAGCCGACATAAGAAAGAAACGCCGCGCCCCTTCGGGCGCGGCGTTTTGTTATCCGAGTGATGCATTTTTTGGCATCGTATATCTCAATGTGTGTGCTTACTGTCGTGAAAATCCCTGTATTTTCGTGAATTTGTTGAGTAGTTTGGTTGCAAAATGTAAGCCGACATTGATTCTGATGACCAATAGCGATAATCTTACGGCTTCACCCACCAGAACGGGCCGGTAGCGCAAAGCCGCGCCGGGCGACAGCTAGCTATGACAATGGCACGTTGGCTTCACCGGAGCATCGTGGCACTGACTGCGGCGGGAAGTGTCTTTCTGGGGGCTAACGCTGTGGCGCGCGAAACCGCGCCATACGTCACGGATCAAACAGCAACGGTCTCCGTTGCCGAGTTACCTCGCGAAGCGCAGCGCACGCTGACGCTGATTGCCCAGGGCGGGCCGTTTCCCTATGCCAAAGATGGCATCACGTTCGGGAACTACGAAAAGCGCCTGCCCAAAATGCCGCGTGGCTATTACCATGAATATACGGTGCCGACTCCCGGTGCCCGCAATAGAGGTGCCAGGCGCATCATCTGTGGCGGTAACCAACGTGCGGTCGAGCCGTGTTACTTCACCCAAGACCACTACAACAGCTTTAGACGAATAAGGGAATGACAGCAGTATGAGTGAGCCGGTTTTCGCACAAGAACGCGGGAAAGATCTTATGGCAGATCCATTCGGTGCGGGCGAGGGCAACTTGTTCAAGCAGGTGCTGGGCCTGCATGCTGTCGCGCGGGCCGGCCATCGCCGTAGCCTATCGGAAGAGGGAGATATGAGTCTTTTCCAGGCCGTGAGGCCGAACATCGTGCAGTCGATCCGTGCATTCCGCGTGCCGGAACTGGCGGCGGAGGCCGAGCGGCTCGGACAGCACTTCCTCTACGCCAATTGTTCGCACGCACAAAGCAAGGCGGAAGTGCTGGAGACGATCGCCACATCGTTCCTGTTCCCGAAGCATTTCGGAAAGAACTACGACGCGTTGCATGATTGTCTGACCGATCTGGTTGCCCATTGCGGGCCGCAACCTGGGTTTGTCGTCGTGCTGGAAGGCTTGCCGGTCGTCACCAAGTTCGACAAGGATGGCCGCGAGACACTGCTGGAAGTGTTCCGCGATACCGCCGAGTTCTGGAGCGAGCGTCGCGTGAGTTTCCGCGTTTTCTACTCGTTTGCCTAAGGCTCACTTATTGTTGACGGGTAACGTCCGCGAAAATCGCTATTGCCGTGGATAACCGTCGGCATTTCATAGTTTCCATAGGCGACGATGCGCAAGAAGAAAGGTCCGCACTGCGGACCTTTTTTCGTTTTCGACCGATCGTTGTGAATCAGCTGGTGTGATTGCCACCGAGGAACTGCTGGGCCAGCGAAGCCAGATCCAGCGAGCCTTGCGGTAGCGAGCCGTCCGGCGTCAAGTGATTGACGACCTTGGGCAGCAGATCAGACAACTCCTGCGCCGCTTCGCTTTCCGAGACGCCCGCCGAGCTTGCCAGTTGCTGCAACTGACCACCGGGGCCGAGCGCTTGCGTGACCTGATCGGCGCTGACCGCCTGATTGGCACCCGTCCCGATCCATGAGTTGACGGCTTCGCCGAGACCGCCCTCGTTCAGCACCTGCGCGAGTCCGCCCAATCCGCCGAGTTGTCCCAGCAGACCGCCCTCCGGCGCCCCGGGTGCACTCGCCGCGGGCGACTGGGCGCCACCGAGTAGTCCGCCGAGCAAACCGCCCAGACCGCCCGCCCCACCCGCACCGCCTGCCGCGCCGCCACCGAGCATGCCGCCAAGGGCGCCGCCGAGGCCGCCGAGCAAACCACCGCCTTCGCCACCTTGACCCTGAGCGCCACCCGAGCGGCTGGCAATCATCGCCAGCAAACCCATCAGCAACATGGTCTTCGTGCTGAAACCGCCGCCACCGGCCTGATTGCCGGACCCACCACCGAGAATGTTGTCGAGGATACCCATGACGATTACTCCTTAAGGCTTGTGAAGCCGTTTTCTCGAATCATCGATGCTTACCATCCGCCCCAGCGAGCGGCCAACGCCGCGAGGACTGCCATGCCCGCCGTTTCGGTCCGAAGAATGCGTTCGCCAAGCCGGATGGCCGAAAACCCGGCCTGTCGTGCGAGCGCTTCCTCCTGAGGTGCCAGCCCACCTTCGGGGCCGAAGAGCAGAATGCCAGGCGCGGACGGCGCGTCCAACGGCAGCGAATCAAATCCGCTGTCTGCTCTAGGTGACAATAGCACACGCCATCCGTCACTCTTTATGACATCCCGGTCACCGAGCCACGCCGTGATCGGACGGATCGGCAGTACCTCCGGCACCCGATTCCGTCCGCACTGTTCGCACGCGGCTTGCACGAGCGCTTGCCAGTGCGCGACGCGTTTGGCGGCGCGTTCACCTTCAAGGCGAATGACCGAACGCTCCGTCGCGAGCGGTTGAATTTCCGTCACGCCGAGTTCGATGGCTTTCTCGATCAACCAGTCCATCTTGTCGCCGCCTGCGATGCCTTGCGCCAACGTAATGCGATAGGGGGGCTCGGCTTCACGGCGGTCGTGCTCACCGAGTTGCGCCGTCGCGTGACGCTTTTCCAGCGTCGTCAGTACCGCCGGATATTCACCGCCCGTGCCATTGAATAGCGTGAGCGTATCGCCTGTCTTCAGGCGCAGGACCTGGATGTGGCGAACGACGGTGTCCGGGAGGTCGAGGAGGGCACCGGCATGCAGCGGCGCATCGATGAAAAAGCGAGGCATTCGGGCGAGAGTGCGTGGGTGATGAGGAGTGTGAGAATCGTGGCCGGTGTGGGCGTCGGGGACCGAAGCATACCCCAACGTGTCCCGACGCCCGACGTTGCGACGTGCGGGAGTGGCTTCAACTGCGAGGGGCTACGGGCCGGGCGAAGCCCCACCGGTAACCGTCGGGGTCTTCCAACTGACAGAAGCGATCGCCCCAGAACTGGTCGCTCGGCGGCATCAGTCCCTTGGCGCCGGCGGCGGTCGCGCGTGCGTAGAGCGCGTCGACATCCTCCGTGTAGACATAGAAGCTCTGCGGCGCTTCAACGCCCGAGGTGCGCGGCGTGCGTGCGGTCGTCGCGAACGCGCCTTCGGGGGCGAACATCAGGATCAGCTGTCCCTGATAGAACATTTCGACGTGCATCACCGCGCCGTCGTCGTCCACCATGTCATGCACGGAGAAGCCGAAGGCCTGCTCGTAGAACGTGGCGGCCGCGCGCGCATCGCGAACGGTCAGATACGGCGTGAGCCACGGCACGTGGGATGGGCGGGGATCGGACATGGTTATGCTCCGTTGAGGCCGTCGGCGCGAAATCGATGGGTGTCCGACGGTCTTGGCAAGTTCCCAATATACAAGGAACGCGTATCCGCTTCATCCGTCGCGCGCGACGGCGCACCGCATCACGCCCGATCAGTGCTTTAACCCGCCACCGCGCCGGGCCGCCGGGCATTACGCGCCGATGGGGCCGATGGGGCCGAGGATGGCGCTTAACTCCGGTGGGATATCGAAGAGCGTTGCGTGACGGGTGGGCGAGTAGTGGCGCACGCCTTGGAGCGCTGTTGACGACGGATTCGTCGCTAGTGCATTGAAATCGGTCACGGTGAGTGAATTGCTGGCAATCGCAAGCGCCCATTGCGTGCCGTAGAGCGGCACATAAGCGGTCATCGGCAAGACGCAGGCGAACACCGAATGCAGCGCGTCGAGCATGCGACGCACTTGCGCGCCCTCAAACCACGGCGCACCCAGTTGCAGGGCGACGCCCCCGCGTGGGCCGAGCAAGTCGCGGACTTTCGCGAAGAATGCGACATCGTGCAGCGACGCCGCATCGCCGTCGGCTTCCGTCAGATCGAAGACGATGGCGTCGAAGTGTTCGCCGCTCGCCAGCGCCGCGTCGACAAGATCCCGTGCGTCACCGATGACGAGTGTGGTGCGGGGATCGTCGAATGCGCCGTCGGCCAGCGCTGGCATGTGTCGAAGGATCGCGTCGGGTACTTGCGCGTCGAGTTCGGCGACGACCACTTCCCGCACGCTGACATGCCGCAGTGCTTCACGCGCAGAGCCGCCGTCTCCGCCGCCGAGGATCAACACGCGTTGCGCGTTACCGTGCGCAAGCAGCAGCGGATGCACCATGCACTCATGACAGATGTGGGCGTCGGCCAGCGACGCCATGAAGCGGCCGTCAAGCCGATACGCCCGTCCGAGTTCGCCGAACGCAGGCAAATCCACGATCTCGATGTGCTGGTGAGGCGACGTTGTGGCGTACACCGGCATCGCAGCGAACGTATAGCCTGCCCACGGCCCGAGCGGTGCCCCGTAAGACGCTGTCAGCTTGGTGGGCGGGGCCGCCGGGGTGTCGGATTGGCTGGCGGACGTGTCGTGTTTTTCGGGCATTGGCAAGACAACTTCCTCTAATTTGTGGCGATCGCATCACTTCTTCGCATGATTCCACGTTCCCGCCGGTTGAGGAAGTTCGCCGTGAACGACCCGGGCAGGGGGCGATTCTGGTAAAATCTCGGTCTTTTCCTGCATTTGAATTTCGCGCGGCAGCTCGCGGCAACGGGGCACGCCCGCTCTTCCGGCTGGTCACCATGACGAACTCCTCTCCTGCTACAGCTGCGCTGATGGCCTCTGCTATTCGCGTCCTTTCCATGGATGCGGTCCAACAGGCCAACTCCGGTCACCCTGGCGCGCCCATGGGCATGGCCGATATCGCGGTCGCTCTGTGGGGCCGCCATCTCAAGCACAACCCCACCAATCCGCATTGGGCTGACCGTGACCGCTTCGTGCTGTCGAACGGCCACGGCTCGATGCTGATCTACTCGTTGTTGCATCTGACGGGTTACGATCTGCCGATCGAAGAGCTCAAGCACTTCCGTCAACTGCACAGCAAGACGCCGGGGCACCCGGAAGTGGGCATTACGCCGGGCGTCGAGACGACCACGGGCCCGCTGGGTCAGGGCATCACGAATGCCGTCGGTTTCGCACTCGCCGAAGCGCTGCTCGCCAAGGAATTCAACCGTCCGGGCAACGACATCGTCGATCACTACACGTATGCGTTCCTCGGCGATGGTTGCCTGATGGAAGGCATCTCGCACGAAGCCTGCTCGCTCGCGGGTACGCTGCGTCTGAACAAGCTCATCGCGCTGTACGACGATAACGGCATCTCGATCGATGGCGACGTCGAATACTGGTTTGCCGACGATACGCCGAAGCGTTTCGAAGCCTATGGCTGGAACGTTATTCGCGGTATCGACGGTCATAACGCCGATGCGGTCGACGCGGCCATCGCACAAGCCAAGAAGTCCGATCGTCCGACGCTGATCTGCTGCAAGACGCTGATCGGCAAGGGCGCACCGAACAAGGAAGGCGGTCACGACGTGCACGGCGCGCCGCTCGGTGCCGACGAAATCGCCGCGACGCGCGCAGCGCTCGGCTGGAATCTGCCGCCGTTCGAAGTGCCGGCCGACGTCTATGCCGCATGGGACGCCAAGGCGGCCGGTCAACAGGCCGAAGCCGCGTGGAACGAACGTTTCGCTGCTTATCGTGGCCAGTTCCCGGCGGAAGCTGCCGAGTTCGAGCGCCGCATGAAGGGCGAACTGCCCGGCGACTTCAAGGCCGCCGCTGCCGCCCTCATCGCCAAGACCAATGAAAAGGCCGAGACGGTGGCAACGCGTAAGGCGTCGCAACTCGCCATCGAAGGCCTTGCTGCCGCGTTGCCGGAATTCCTGGGCGGCTCGGCTGACCTGACCGGCTCGAACCTGACGAACTGGAAGGCCAGCAAGGCGGTGCGCGCCAATGCGGACGGCGTGCAGTTCGGCAATCACATCAACTACGGTGTGCGCGAGTTCGGCATGAGCGCCATCATGAACGGTATTGCGCTGCATGGTGGTTACATCCCGTTCGGCGGCACGTTCCTGACGTTCTCCGACTACAGCCGCAATGCGCTGCGTATGGCTGCGCTCATGAAGCTGCGTTCGATCTTCGTGTTCACGCACGATTCGATCGGCCTGGGCGAAGACGGCCCGACGCACCAGTCGATCGAGCATGTCTCGAGCTTGCGCCTGATTCCGCAGATGGATCTGTGGCGTCCGTGCGATACGACGGAAACGGCGGCTGCCTGGGTGGCTGCTGTGGAGCGTCACGACGGTCCGTCGAGCCTGGTGCTGAGCCGTCAGAATTTGCCGTTCGTCTCGCGCAGCGATGCGCAGATCGCCGATATCCGTCGTGGCGGCTACGTGCTGCGCGACGTGGCCAATCCGCAGATCATCCTGATCGCGACCGGCTCGGAAATGGATCTGGCGCTCAAGGGCGCCGAAGCGCTGGCAGCCGAAGGGATTGCTGCACGTGTCGTGTCCATGCCGTCGACCAATGTGTTCGATCGTCAGGACAAGGCCTACCGCGAGAGCGTGCTGCCGCGCGGCGTGCCGCGTGTGGCCGTGGAAGCCGGTGTGACGGCGTTCTGGCATAAGTACGTCGGCCTGGAAGGCGGCGTGGTCGGCATCGATACCTTTGGCGAGTCGGCTCCGGCCGGCGTGCTGTTCAAACACTTCGGCTTCACCGTCGACCATGTGGTCGCCACGGCAAAGTCCGTGCTTGGCTGATTTCGTTAGACCTTACGGAGATACCCCCATGACCATTCGCGTCGCTATTAACGGCTACGGCCGTATCGGCCGCAACGTACTGCGTGCCCACTACGAAGGTGGCAAGAAGCACGACATCGAAATCGTTGCCATCAACGATCTCGGCAATGCACAGACGAACGCCCACCTCACGCAATACGATACGGCGCACGGCAAGTTCCCGGGCACTGTGTCGGTCGATGGCGACTTCATGATCGTCAACGGCGACAAGATCCGCGTGCTGGCTAACCGCAACCCGGCCGAACTGCCGTGGGGCGAGCTGAACGTCGACGTCGTGCTTGAGTGCACCGGCTTCTTCACCACGAAGGAAAAGGCCAGCGCTCACCTGAAGGGCGGCGCGAAGAAGGTCATCATCTCGGCCCCGGGCGGCAAGGATGTGGACGCGACGGTCGTGTTCGGCGTGAACGAAGGCGTGCTCAAGTCGACCGACACGGTCATCTCGAACGCTTCGTGCACCACGAACTGCCTGGCACCGCTGGTCAAGCCGCTGCACGACAAGATCGGTCTGGAAACGGGCCTGATGACGACCGTTCACGCCTACACGAACGACCAGGTGCTGACGGACGTCTATCACGAAGACCTGCGTCGCGCCCGTTCGGCCACGATGAGCATGATCCCGACGAAGACGGGTGCAGCTTCCGCCGTCGGCCTGGTGCTGCCGGAACTCAACGGCAAGCTCGACGGCTACGCCATTCGCGTCCCGACGATCAACGTGTCGATCGTTGACCTGTCGTTCATCGCCAAGCGCGATACGACGGTCGACGAAGTCAACGCGATCCTGAAGGAAGCCGCCGAAGGTTCGCTGAAGGCCATCGCTACGTACAACACGGCACCGCTGGTGTCGGTCGACTTCAACCACAACCCGGCGTCGTCGAACTTCGACGGCACGCTGACGAAGGTGTCGGGTCGTCTGGTGAAGGTCAGCTCGTGGTACGACAACGAGTGGGGCTTCTCGAACCGCATGCTCGACACGACCGTCGCGCTGATGGCTGCGAAGTAATCGCCGGTATCAGAAGTCAAAAAAGCCGCTGTCGAGAGACAGCGGCTTTTTTAATGCAGGCGATGCGTAGAAACTATGCGATCGCGTTTCGCAGGTCAGGCGCTTTGAACGCGCGATTTGCGGATCAGCCCGATAATCATACCGACGAGTGCGCCGAGTACAAGGCCGGCACCGCCGAAGTACAACTTGCGCGGAAACGCAGCGTTTTGCCCGATCTGCACCTCGCTCACGACGCGCGTGTTGTACGACTGATCCGGCGCGAGCAATTGCGAGACACGGTAGCGGCTATCGTTAAGCGTGGCACGCTCAGCGCGGCTGCTCTGCAAAGCGCCCAGGGCGATCACAGAATCTGTATTCTTCGAATGCGCGAGCGCAGCGCTCAGTTGTTCCTGGGCCTTGGTGTTTGACTCGATGGCGGCATCGATGACGCTCAACTGCTGCTTCGGCAGCGCTCGGGCGCGCTCCAGAATCGCGGCGTACTCCGTTTCGATCCGGTGCGTCGCGGCCATGAGAACCTGCTCTGCCTGCTCAGGTGAAGTCCCGCGTGCAGATATTTCCATGTATGCGGTGCCCTGAATCGCGCGCGCCTTCAACGCTTTCCATGCCACCGTCTTACGCAGTTCCTCGACATCGCCCTGCAATTGCGGAATGACCTCGGATGTCACCTTGTCGCGGAACGTGCTCAATTGCACCCGGCCCACGGTTTGCTGAATCGACTCGATAAGGGGACCGTCCGGACCCGCGACTGGCGAGCCGGCGGCCCGACCGATTTGCAGCGTGACCTTACCTTCCCATTGCTTGTGAAAGGCGAAGGTACTGCCGATACCGATTGCAGCACCGACCACGGCAACGCCGGCAATCACTGCCAGATTCTCGCGAATGAAGCCGAAAACATCTGCTAACGTAATCTCGTCTGCGTCGTTCCGTACCATGTCGATGGGGATTTCTTCGTTAGTCATAGGGGCCAGGCCAAAATGCGATCCCGCGAAGACGCGATCCGCGTCTCAACGTATATTACGGGGAGGATTATTGTAGACGACGCGCGCCGACGCAGGAATCAACCCGGCGGCCGAGATGTGGAAAGTCCCTGAATGCCTTCGTCCGAAGGCATTCTGACAGCTACATTTTTAATTTTTTTGACGGTGGGGGCACGGATCCTTTGTGCAACTACCGTACATCGCCAACGAGTGCTCCTGGAGTGCGAAGCCGCGCTCCTTGGCGATCAGCTTCTGGCGGCGTTCGATCTCGGCATCGAAGAATTCCTCGACGCGTCCGCAGTCCATGCACACGAGGTGATCGTGGTGATGGCCTTCGTTGAGTTCGAAAACGGCCTTGCCGGATTCAAAGTTGCTGCGCGACAATAGCCCGGCTTGCTCGAACTGGGTCAGGACACGGTAAACCGTGGCCAGGCCGATATCGAGATTTTCGCCGAGCAGATGACGATATACGTCTTCAGCGGTCAAGTGGCGCACCTCACTATTCTGGAAGATCTCCAGAATCTTGAGGCGCGGAAGCGTGGCTTTCAGTCCGATATTTTTCAAATCGGCGGGATTCGGCATCGCTCTACGTCCCTAGAGTACAATACAGCCCCAATAATAATGCCTTTTTGCCTTGCCCGGGCGCAAACCGGGGCAAACGGGACGGTTGTGCCGTCAACGGGGGCGATGTGGCGGCGCGCCCGGCGTGCCGGATTCAAGTTCGATCTTTTTGAAAGCGAGTCAGATTTGCGTCGTTATCTCTCCCTTCCGTTCTCCGTCTGCGCAGCCGCGGCATTCCTTGCCCTGGCTGGCTGCTCGACGTATGACAGCGTGACCGACAAGGTTATCGGCGTGGTCACGCCGTATCGAATCAACATCGTTCAGGGCAACTTCGTCTCGAAGGAAGCCTATGAGCAGCTTAAGGCAGGCATGACGCGCGATCAGGTTCGCCAGTTGCTCGGCACGCCGCTGCTCGCCGACATCTTCCATGCGAATCGCTGGGATTACGTCTTCTACTTCAAGCGCGGCAACGCGTCGGTCGTTCAGGAGCGCCACCTGAAGGTGTACTTCGAAGGCGACACGCTGGCACGTTGGGAAGGCGGCGAAAATCTGCCGACCGAGTATCAACTGGTGCAGGAAATCGACGGCCAGAAGGGCAAGACCGTGAAGACGGACGCGCCCGCACCGTCGACCGCGAGCGCTGCGGCTGCCGAAGCCACCGCACCGTCGCCGGACGCCGCTGCAGCGGCACCGACCGCAGCACCCGCACCGACCGATGTAGCGACCGTCTCGACAGACGCCGCTGCCAATGTCGCGGCCGCAGCCAAGCCCGCACCGACGACGCAATCGAGCGCACCGGCGCCGCGTGCCGGTACGTCCGGCTCGGCCGGCACGGCCTCGGGCACAGGACTGGTCCCGTCGCCGCGTGTGACCTCCGGTGGCGGTCTCTTCTCGATGCCCCAGTAAGCGGCTGAAAGCCGGTAGAAAGACGACGAAAGACTCACCATGATGAAGATTGCGATTGCAGGGGCCTCCGGCCGTATGGGCCGGATGCTGATCGAAACCGTGCTCGCGGCAGACGACGCAGAGCTGGTTGGCGCACTCGACCGTGAAGGCAGCCCGGCGCTCGGTATCGACGCTGGCGCGTTCCTCGGCCGCGACACCGGCGTGAAGATCACCGCCGATCTCGATGCCGCCCTGGCCAATGCCGAATACCTGATCGACTTTACGCGCCCGGAAGGCACGCTGATGCACCTGGCGGCCGCGCAAAAGCATGGCGTGAAGATGATCGTCGGCACGACCGGTTTCTCGGAAGAAGACAAGGCGCTTCTGGCAAAGGGTGCCGAACAGGTCGCCGTCGTGTTCGCGCCGAACATGAGCGTCGGCGTGAATGCCACGTTCAAGCTGCTCGAAATCGCCGCGAAAATCCTGAATACCGGCTACGACATCGAGATCATCGAAGCCCATCACCGTCACAAGGTCGATGCCCCGTCGGGCACGGCGCTGCGCATGGGCGAAGTTGTCGCCGAAGCGCTGGGTCGCGATCTGAAGGAATGTGCGATTTACGGCCGTGAAGGCGTGACCGGCGAACGCGATCCGTCGACGATCGGTTTCGCGACGGTGCGCGGCGGCGATATCGTCGGCGATCACACGGTGCTGTTCGCCGGGATCGGCGAGCGTATCGAGATCACGCACAAGTCGTCGAGCCGCCTCTCGTACGCGCAAGGTTCGCTGCGTGCGGCGCGTTTCCTCGCACAGCACAAGACCGGTCTGTTCGACATGCAGGACGTGCTGGGCCTACGCTGATCGGCATAGGTTCCACCGGGCGGCCAGCGGTGCTGGCCTGAGTGCGCCAAGGGCGTCAGGTTGTGCAGACTCAGGCACCGCAGGCCGCATCCCGGATGCCGCCATCACGGCGCGCTCCACCGGCGGTCGTACGACAGACCTGCCGGATCGGAAGCGAAAGTGACGCAAAGGTCACATCCCCTCGCCAACGTCACGCCGAATCCACTTCCGGCGGCGTTATAATCATCGTTTTCCCCGGATCTGCCCCATATTTCCTGCGTACCGCGCATCCCGATGACGCGTACCAGTCGGGCCGACACCGAGCCGAATCCTATCCGCCGACCCATCATGCAAGAAAAATACGTTCCCGCCGACGTCGAAGCCTCCGCCCAGTCTCACTGGCAGGCGATCGATGCCTACAAGACCACCGAGCGCGCGGACAAACAGAAATTCTATTGCGTCTCGATGCTGCCGTATCCGTCGGGCAAGCTGCATATGGGGCACGTGCGCAACTACACCATCAACGACGTGATGTACCGTCAGATGCGCATGCGCGGCTATAACGTGCTGATGCCGATGGGTTGGGATGCGTTCGGTATGCCTGCGGAAAACGCGGCCATGGCCAACGGCGTGCCGCCGGCCAAGTGGACGTACGACAACATCGACTATATGAAGAAGCAGATGCAGGCGATGGGTCTCGCGATCGACTGGTCGCGCGAAGTCGCCACCTGCAAGCCCGAGTACTACCGCTGGAACCAGTGGCTGTTCCTCAAGATGCTGGAGAAGGGCGTCGTCTATCTGAAGACGGGCACCGTGAACTGGGATCCGATCGATCAGACCGTGCTCGCCAACGAGCAGGTGATCGACGGCCGTGGCTGGCGATCGGGCGCGCTCGTCGAGAAGCGCGAAATCCCGATGTATTACATGCGCATCACCGAGTACGCCGACGAACTGCTCGGCGACCTGGACGACCTCGGCTGGCCCGAGCGCGTGAAGGTGATGCAACAGAACTGGATCGGCAAGAGCTTCGGCGTGAACTTCGGCTTCCCGTACGAACTCGACGGCGAGCAAAAGCTGCTGCGCGTATTCACCACGCGCGCCGACACGATCATGGGCGTGACGTTCGCAGCGATTGCGGCGGAGCACCCGCTGGCGACGCGTCTGGCGGCCGATCGCCCCGACTTGCAGGCCTTCATTGCCGAATGCAAGCAGGGTGGCGTGGCCGAGGCCGATATCGCCACGATGGAAAAGAAGGGTATGCCGACGGGCTTCTTCGTCACGCATCCGCTTACGGGCGACAAGGTCGAAGTCTGGATCGGCAACTACGTGCTGATGGGCTACGGCGAAGGTGCTGTGATGGGCGTGCCGGCACATGACGAGCGCGACTTCGCGTTTGCCCGCAAGTACAACCTGCCGATCAGGCAGGTCGTCGCTGTGGAAGGCGAGACGTATTCGACCGACGCCTGGCAAGCCTGGTACGGCGAGAAGGAAGGCACGCTGATCAACAGCGGCAAGTACGACGGTCTGGCCTTCGCGGCCGCCATCGATGCCATCGCCGCCGATCTCAAGGCGAAGGGTGCTGGCGACAAGCAAGTGACGTTCCGCCTGCGCGACTGGGGCATCTCGCGTCAGCGTTACTGGGGCACGCCGATCCCGATCATCCACTGCGACACCTGCGGTGCTGTGCCGGTGCCGGAAAAGGATCTGCCGGTGGTGCTGCCGGAAGACCTCGTGCCGGACGGCACCGGCAACCCGCTCGCCAAGTCCGAAGCGTTCCTCAAGTGCGATTGCCCGAAGTGTGGCAAGCCCGCACGTCGTGAGACGGACACGATGGACACGTTCGTGGATTCGTCGTGGTACTTCTCGCGCTACGCCTGCCCGGACGCCGAGACCATGGTCGACGAGCGTACCAATTACTGGATGCCGATGGATCAGTACATCGGCGGTATCGAGCACGCGATTCTGCACTTGCTCTACTCGCGTTTCTGGACCAAGGTGATGCGCGATCTGGGCCTCGTGAGCTTCAAGGAGCCGGCGCAGAACCTGCTCACGCAGGGCATGGTGCTCAACGAAACGTTCTACCGCGAAGACACGTCGGGCAAGAAGACGTGGTTCAACCCGCTCGACGTGCAGGTGCAGTTCGACGACAAGGGCCGCCCGGCGGGCGCCACGTCGAAGGCTGACGGCGCAGACGTGACGCTCGGCGGCATCGAGAAGATGTCGAAGTCGAAGAACAATGGTGTGGATCCGCAGTCGCTCATCGACCAGTACGGCGCCGATACGGCACGTCTGTTCGTGATGTTCGCGGCCCCGCCGGAGCAGCAACTCGAATGGTCGGGCGCTGGCGTGGAAGGCGCGAGCCGCTTCCTGCGTCGTCTGTGGGGCTTCGGTCAGTCGCAGGCCGCGTTGTTGCGTCAAACGGACGCAGCCATCGACACGGCGAATCCGGCGGCACAGGCACTGCGTCTGGAAATCCACAGCGTGCTCAAGCAGGCCAATTACGACTACCAGCGCGTGCAGTACAACACGGTGGTGTCGGCCGCGATGAAGATGCTCAACGCGATTGAGAGCGACAAGGGCGCGGCGGGTGCCGGCGCAGTGCGCGAGTGCTACGGCATTCTGCTGCGCGTGCTGTACCCGGTGGTGCCGCACGTCACGCACGGTCTGTGGGTCGAGTTGGGCTATGCCGCGCAATCGGGCGACCTGCTCGACGCGTCGTGGCCGGAAGTCGACGAGGCCGCGCTGGTGCAGGACGAAATCGAACTCGTGCTGCAAGTGGCAGGCAAGGTGCGTGGCGCGGTGCGCGTGGCGAAGGATGCTTCGCGCGAAGCCATCGAACAGGCTGCGCTCGAACACGAAATGACTGCCAAGTTCGGCGAGGGCAAGCCGGTGAAGAAGGTCATCGTCGTGCCGGGCCGTCTGGTGAACGTGGTGGTCTGAGCGCGATCAGAGAATGCGGGGGCGGTGGTTGCCTCCCCCAGTCGGTTGATGACGTTTGGTGAGAAGAGGGCACATCACGTGCAAATGACTTCCGGGCAACGAGGCGTCGGTGTGACGCGCAGGATTTTCAGTTGGATTGCGCTGCTGGGTTGCGCACTGACGTTGTCGGCGTGCGGCTTCCAGCTGCGCGGCGCGAGCGAGTACGCATTCCATCGTCTGTACATTTCGGGCGGCGGTCAGATGTCGGTCGATATTTCGCGCTACATCCGTTACGGCAGCAAGGGCACGGTCGTTGTGACCGAGCCGAAGGATGCCGATGCGCGACTGGAGATCGTGAGCATCACGAACACCCGTACGGCCGTGAGTCTGGATTCGAACGGTCAGGCGCGTGAGTACGAAATGCGCAGCGCCTTCACGTTCCAGCTCGTGACCCCCGATGGCCGGCCGATCATTCCGCTGACCACGATCCGCCTGGTGCGTAACCTGCCCTACAGCGATAACGAGACGACCGCACGCGACACCGAAGCGGCTTTGCTCAATCGCGACATGCAGAAGGACGCCGTCGATCAGATCATCCGCCGTATGGAAGCCGTGAAATCAATGCCGGAAGCAAAGCCGGAACAGTAATTGCCGGACCCACAGCACTACAAAAGTACGTTAAGGAAAACCACACCGCCGCCATGCAATTGCGCCCCGACGCGCTCGACGCGCACCTCGCCAAGACGCTCTCGCCGATCTACACGATCTACGGCGACGAGAGCCTGCTCGTGCAGGAGGCGGTGGACCGCGTGCGTGCGGCAGCGCGTGCGGGCGGCTATACCGAGCGTGACGTACTCAGCGTCGAGCGCAGTTTCGATTGGGGCGCGCTCGCGAACGCAGGACAGTCGATGTCGCTGTTCGGCGACAAGAAGCTCATCGAATTGCGCATCCCCGGCGGTAAGCCGGGCAAGGACGGCGGGGCGGCGCTCAAGGCGCACGCCGACGCGGCCAACAGCGATGTGCTGACCATCATTACGCTGCCCCGGCTCGACGCTGCGGCAAGCAAATCCGATTGGTTCACGTCTCTCGACCGGGCCGGTGTGACGGTCAAGGTCGATCCGGTCGATCGTGCACGTTTGCCTGACTGGATTGCGCAGCGTCTCTCGGCGCAGGGGCAACGGGTCGAAGCTGGTGAGCCGGGACGACGTGTCCTGCAATTCATCGCCGATCGCGTCGAAGGCAATCTGCTCGCGGCGCATCAGGAAATTCAGAAGCTCGGTTTGCTGTACCCGGCGGGCGTGCTCGCGTTCGAGCAGGTGCAGGACGCCGTGCTCAATGTGGCGCGTTACGACGTCTTCAAACTCAGCGAAGCGGTGCTCTCGGGCGACGTTGCCCGGTTGGTGCGTATGCTCGACGGGCTGCGCGGAGAAGGCGAGGCTGCGCCGCTCGTGCTGTGGGCGCTCACCGAAGAAGTGCGCACGCTCGCCAAGATCACACGCGGGATGGCGTCGGGCAAACCGGTTGCCATGCTGCTGCGCGAATACCGTGTCTGGGGTCCGCGCGAACGACTGATGGAGCAGGCGGTGGGGCGTGTCACGGCACCGATGCTCGCGCAAGCCCTGCAACTGGCCGCGCGTCTGGATCGTCAGGTCAAGGGTCTGCGCGCTGAAGGTCTGCCGAGCGATCCGTGGGACGGCATGCTGCAACTCGGGCTGCTGCTCGCCGGTGAGCGACCGCCGGTGGCGCGCGCCACTCGCGCCGCGCGCCCAGCACACGCCTGAAATCGCTCAACGCGTCCGGTCACGGCGGCAACGCCGCTCACAGCGCCCGGCATCCTGACATCTCGATATCCCGAATTCTCTGAACCACGATATGGACATCAAAGCCTACATGCAATCGCTGGGCCAGCGCGCTCGCGAAGCATCGCGCGCCATGGCGCGTGCCGACACTGCCGCCAAGAACCGCGCCTTGCTCGCCATTGCCGACGCCATCGAACGCGACGGCGCGAAGTTGCAGGACGTGAACCGTCGCGACCTCGAACGCGCGCGCGCCAATGGCCAGGACGCCGCCTTCATCGACCGTCTTACGCTGTCGGACAAGGCGCTGCGTACGATGGTCGAGGGCCTGCGCCAGATTGCCGGGCTGTCCGATCCCATCGGTGAGATCAGCAACGTGCGCGTGCAACCGAGCGGTATTCAGGTCGGTCAGATGCGCGTACCGCTGGGCGTGATCGGCATCATTTACGAGTCTCGTCCGAACGTCACCATCGACGCTGCGGCGCTGTGCCTCAAGTCGGGCAACGCCACCATTCTGCGCGGCGGCTCGGAAGCCATTGAAAGCAACACGGCGCTGGCGGCGCTTATCGCGCAGGCACTCGCTTCCACGGGCCTGCCCGGCGACGCCGTGCAGGTCGTGAGCACACCGGACCGCGCCGCCGTGGGCGAACTCATCACCATGACCGAGTATGTCGACGTGATCGTGCCGCGCGGCGGCAAGAGCCTGATCGCGCGCCTGATGCAGGACGCGCGCGTGCCGATGATCAAGCACCTCGACGGCATCTGCCACGTCTATGTCGACGGCCGCGCCGATCCGGTCAAGGCACTTGCGATCTGCGAGAACGCCAAGACGCATCGCTACGGCACGTGCAACACGATGGAGACGTTGCTCGTCGATCAGCAGGCCATCGGTCAACTGCCTGCCATCGCCCGCATGTTCCAGAACAAGCAGGTCGAGCTGCGCGGTTGCGAACGTACGCTCGCTGCACTGACCGCAGCCGGTGTGAGCGGCGCGATTGCCGCGACCGAGGAAGACTGGTCGACGGAATATCTCGCGCCGGTGTTGGCGATTAAGATCGTCGACGGCATGGCGCCCGCCATCGCTCACATCAACCGTTACGGCTCGCACCACACCGACGCCATCGTGACGGAGAACTACACCGACGCCATGCAGTTCCTGCGCGAGGTCGATTCGGCGAGCGTGATGATCAACGCCAGCACGCGTTTTGCCGACGGTTTCGAGTTCGGTCTGGGCGCGGAGATCGGCATCTCGAACGACAAGCTGCACGCGCGCGGTCCCGTCGGTCTTGAAGGGCTGACGAGTCTGAAGTACGTCGTGTTCGGGCACGGCGAAGTGCGTCAATAATGGCAACGAATGTGGCAAACGAAGGCGACGAACGAAGTCGTAGAGGCATGAAACTGCAAGCACTCGGCCCGGCCGATTTTCTGAAGATGCCGTGGAAGAACGGTCAGGGTGTGACGACGGAACTGGCGGTGGCGCGTCGCCCCGGCGAAGATGGCTTCGACTGGCGAATCAGCACGGCGACGGTCGCCGTACCCGGACCGTTCTCGGTGTTCGCGGGCATCGACCGGTCGCTGGCGATCGTTCGCGGCGGCACGCTCACGCTAAACGTGGAAGGACGCCCGGACGTCACGCTGACGACGCGCACGGCACCGTACGCTTTCGGCGGAGAACTCGCGGTGAGCAGTACGCCGGCGCTTGAGGTCGACGGTGTGCCCATCGACGACTTCAACGTCATGACGCGACGCGACGGCTGGCAGCACGCGCTGACGCAACATCGTCTCGAAGGCGATGCGCTGTCGTGGGCGTTGCCGACTGCGGCCGATGCGCTCGGGTTTCTCTACTGTGCCCAAGGTCTGGTGCATGTGACGTTCCATGATGGCCGGACGGTGACCGTCAGCGCAGGCCACGCCCTTCGTATCGAGGAGATGGACGCCATCGACGCTTTCGACGGGGCTCACGTCTGCAAACTGCACGCTGGCGCACCCTCGACCGATGTCTTCCTGACGACGCTCACCCGTCGCTGAGCGTCAACGGCCTGTGCGTCGAAGGCTCGATCGCACAGGCCCACTTCCGCTTCCCCCTCCCGTACTTCCCCCATCTCGACCGCCCTCAGGTCAAACCCGATATTTTTCCGTGCAGTAAAACGGCATACTTCGACGTAATTCATATATAAATCGAAGTTCCACCCATGAAACGACGAAACGATCATCCTGCGCGAGGCAGGGCGCGATGGATCCGCTAAGCGACGTGCTGAGCGACGTGCGCGCGGACGCGGTCGTCACAGGCCGCTTCACGTTCGGTGCGCCGTGGTCGTTGCGCAAACCGGCGCTCGACGGCGCACCGTTTCGTATGGCGATGGGGGAGCCGTTCTATCTGATCGTGGCAGGCATGAAACCGATCCGTGTCGAACCGGGCGACTGTGTGCTGTTGCCGCACGGGCACGAGCACGTGATGTGTTCGTCACCTGACGAACCGCCGGTGGTCTTCGAGGAGATGATGTCGGCGCAGGGCATCGAGCCGCGTCTGGACACGCCGCTGGCGTTCCGTGCGGGCGGGGACGGTCCCGTCAGCGATCTCTACACCGGCGTGGTGATGTTCCGAGACCGGGCACGCAACCCGCTGCTGGCGTCGCTGCCACCCCTGATCCATATCCGTGCGGGCGACCCGGCCGTGCCCGCGTTGCTCACGAACACCATCGCGGGATTTATCGAAGCGTCGATGCAGCGCGGTGCGGGATGGCGCGTGGTCGTCGCGCGGCTGGCGGACGTGTTGTTCGTGCAGATCCTGCGGGCGTATCTCGAAGCCTGCGGCAGCGCCAGCACCCATTGGCTGCGCGGCATGACCGATCCGCAACTGGGACGCGCCATCGCGTCCATGCACGAAGCGCCGCAGCGCCCGTGGACGGTCGAGCAGCTCGCTGCCATCGCGGGTATGTCTCGCTCGAAGTTCTGTCTGCGCTTTCGCGATCTCGTCGGCGAATCGCCGATGACCTACCTCACCACCCATCGCATGTACCTGGCGGCCGAGCGTCTGTCGGGCGCAGGCGCACGTATCTCCGATGTCGCGGAGGCCGTTGGCTATGCCTCGGAAAAGGCATTCACACGCGCCTTCCGGCGTTGCTACGGCTTGCCGCCGCGCGAATACCTGCGTAGCTGCGAACTGGGCCATTAAGGCACGGTCGTCGCTTCCTCCCTTTGATGTGTTCCGTCGCGCGCACCGCCAGCGCGCGCTCTGCATGACGTCTGCATGCGGCTGACGGCGGCTTGAGATCGACGGTTGCTTGCGATCGACGGTAGCCCAAGGGTTTTCCCGTCTCTGGACGAACGGCATCCTTTTCGGGCCGCGCGGCCGTTGTCCGGCAATTTCCTCGTTGTGAGAATTCATTCGCCATCTGCCTGTGCTGTGCGCTTTATTGCCGCACACGGCAGTCACAACGGGAGAGTCAATGGAATTCCAACTCAACGGGCGGCCCTTCGTCTTCGACGGCGAGGACGACACGCCTTTGCTGTGGGTCATCCGCGATGCCGCGGGGCTGACCGGAACGAAGTACGGATGCGGTATCGGGGCGTGCGGCGCGTGCACCGTGCACATCGAAGGCGTGGCCACGCGCACCTGTGTGCTGCCGGTCTCGGCCGTCGCGGGCAAGCGCATCACGACCATCGAAGCGTTGTCGACCGCGCGCTCGCATCCGATCCAGCAAGCGTGGATCGCCAACGACGTGCCGCAGTGCGGCTATTGCCAGTCCGGCATGGTGATGGCGGCCGCCGCACTGCTCGACAAGCATCCGCATCCGACCGACGCGCAGATCGACGAGGCGATGACCAACCTCTGCCGTTGCGCGACCTACCATCGTATCCGGGAGGCGATCCATGACGCAGCAAAACGCTGAGCGCACGGCATCCCCCGTGAGCGAAACCGCACCCGAGTCGTCGTCGCGCCGCCAGTGGCTCAAAGGCATGTCGCTCGCCGCTGGCAGCCTGTTGATCCCGATTTCGGCGTCATGGCTGACAAGCCCCGAGGCCCGCGCTGCCGATGCAGCAGACGGCCATCTCATCGAGATCAACGACTGGATTCGCATCGACGCCGATGGCACGACCGTGCTCGGACTCTCGCAGTGTGAAGTCGGGCAGGGCGTATACACCGGGTTGCCGCAAGTGTTGGCGGACGAACTGGACGCGGACTGGCGACGCGTGCGTGTCGAGTTCGTGACCGCGCGCGACGCGTATCGCACGGCCGCCGCGAACGAAGCGTTGCAGCAGTTCGTAGGCGCGTCGATGTCGGCGACGCTGTTCTACGAGCGGCTACGGATCGCCGGAGCGCAGGCGCGCGAGGCGCTCGTCGCCGTTGCCGCCCGCCGGTTCGGCGTTCGCACGACGAACTGCGTGACGCGCGACGGCCGCGTGATGCATCCGCAATCGGGCCGCTCGCTCGGCTATGGCGAACTGGCGGCTGAGGCGGCAAAGCTGCCCCTCAATCCGCATCCGCGTCTGAAGAACGAGGCCACGCATTCGCTGATCGGCAAAACCGTCTCTCGTCTCGATACGCCGTCGAAGGTCGACGGCTCGGCCGTCTTCGGCATCGACGTGAAGGTACCGGACATGCTCATCGGCGCCATTCTCATGGCCCCGACGTCGGGCGGCGCACCGCTGTCCGTGCGCAACCGCGACGCGATCAAGGCACGCAAAGGCGTGCACGACGTGGTGCTGGCGAAGGACGCCGTCATCGTCGTGGCCGACGATTACTGGCGCGCGAAGAAAGCCTGCGACGCACTCGACGTCGAATGGAAAGCCGGTCCCGCTGCCGACAGCACGACGATCATGGCGCAGCGCCGCGAGGCACTGGTCAAAGCGAAGGGCGGTGTCGCGACGAACATTGGCGACGCACCCGCACTGATCGCCGCAGGCGGCAAAGTGGTGACGAGCGAATATCACACGCCGTACATCGTCCACGCGACGATGGAGCCGGTGAACGCCACCGTGCACGTGCGCCGCGACAAAGGCGAGATCGAAGTGTGGGGCCCGATTCAGGGGCAGGACAAAGTGCGCTGGGCGCTGGGCGGCATCTTCAAGCTACCGCCCGAAAAGGTCACGGTACATACCACGTTCCTTGGTGGCAGCTTCGGGCGCAAGTACGTGCCCGACTTCGTGATTCATGCGGCCGTCGCGTCGGCGGCCGTAGGTCGTCCCGTCAAAGTGATCCGCTCGCGCGAGGACGACATCCGTCACGGCTTCTACCGGCCCTGTGCGTCGGGCCGCTTTCAGGCCGTGCTCGGTGACGACGGTCTGCCCAAAGCCATGCACATGCGCGTGGCGGGGCAGTCGATGTACAACGTCATCAAGAAGGACCACTACGAGAAGGCGGGTTACGACGAGACCATGCTCGACGGCCTCTACGACCTGGTCTACGCCGTGCCGAATCTGCGCGTCGAAGGCATCGACGTGCCGCAACCGAACATTCCCGTGAGCTTCATGCGCTCGGTCGGCTCGACGTCGAGCGTGTTCTTTCTCGAGAGCTTCATCGACGAGATGGCGGACGCAGCGGGCATCGAGTCGATTGCGTATCGCAAGCGTCTGCTGAAGCACGATCCGCTGGCCACGCGCGTCGTCGAAGAGACGGAGAAGGCGGCCGGATGGCGGACGAAGGCAAAAGCGGGCGTGCATCGCGGCTTCGGCTACTGCACCTACACGGGACGCGGTGCAGCGTTCTCGACGTATGTCGCCGTCGCGGTGGAGCTGCGTGTGGTGGGGGACCGCTTCAAGGTCGAACGTGTGGTGTGCGGCGTCGACTGTGGTCGCGCGATTAATCCGAACCTCATCCGCGCGAACATCGAAGGCGGTATCGGGTTTGCGTTGACGAATACGTTCAAGAGTCAGATCACGTTTGCGAACGGTGGCGTCGAGCAAAGCAACTTCGGCGACTACCCGCTGCTGTATCTCGTGGAGATGCCGAAAGTCGAGACGGTGATTCTGCCGAGCGATCGTCCGCCGCAGGGCTGTGGCGAAGTGTCGTTGCCGCCGATGGCGCCGGCGGTCGCACAGGCGATTCGTCGCGCGACGGGCGTGCGACCGCGCTCGATGCCGCTGCCGCAAACGGTGACCGAAGCGCGCGCGCTGCGTCAGGCGGACGACACCGGCAAGGGGCAAGGGTAATGGACGGCGTCGATGCCGAGGTGCTGGACACCATCGCGCGCTGGCAGTCGCAGGGCGACGACGTGTTGCTCGCGACCGTCGCCCGCACCTGGGGTTCCGCACCGCGACCGGTGGGCGCGATGATGGCGCTCACCCCGCGCGCACGCGTCGCCGGATCCGTCTCGGGCGGCTGCATCGAGGACGATCTGCTCGCAAAGGTCGCGGGTGGCTTTCGTCCGGGATTGCGTCCGCATGTGCAGACGTATGGTCTAAGTGCCGACGAAGCGCATCGATTCGGTCTGCCGTGCGGTGGCACGCTGGAACTCGTCATCGAATGTGTCACACCGCGCAGCGAACTCGACGCCATGCGCTCGGCCATCGCGGCCGGACGTCTCGGGGTTCGCGAACTCGATCTACGCACCGGGCAGGCGCACGTGCGCGGTGTCGCTCAACCGGCGGCGTTCGCCTATACGCCGACGCGGCTGTCGGTTCCGTTCGGGCCGCGCTGGCGAATCATCGTGATCGGGGACGGACAGCTGACGCAGCATCTCGTGCACATGGCATTGCCGCTCGGCTACCAGATCGTTATCTGCGACCCGCGCGATATTCATGGCATCGAGCATGAAACGCATGCGCACGTCACGCGCACGAGGGAGATGCCGGACGATCTCATCGTGCGCCTGCGTCCCGACGGCAATACGGCCATCGTGGCCCTCACGCACGATCCCAAGCTCGACGACATGGCGCTGCTCGAAGCGCTGAAGTCCGAGGCGTTCTATGTCGGTGCGATCGGCTCGCATCGCAATCAGGCTTCGCGGCGCGAGCGGCTGGCGATGTTCGATCTGACCACCACCCAGATCGAGCGGCTGCACGGGCCTGTCGGCTTGCCACTCGGCTCACGCACGCCGCCCGAGATTGCGCTGGCGATTCTGGCGCAGATGACGGCGTTGCGTAATGGTGTCAGGTATGGAGCCGAGGTGCGCCTGCGTGACAGGGCGGCGTGAGGGTGTGCCGTACTTGCAGTCGATGTTGTACACGTAGTTAGTAATTCAATATAAAAAGGGAATGTCATGAAACGCAAGGTTTGGATGGCAATGGCACTGACGCTCGCGGCAGGCGGCGTCAAGGCGGACGGGTTGCAGATCTACGGGATTCTCGACAATAGCGTCGAATATCTCAGCAACGCCGGTGTCGGTGCGAACGGCAGCAAGCAGTCCGTTGTGCGCGCGAGCAACGGATCGCAGGTGCAGAACCGCTTCGGTTTCAAGGGATCGGAAGATCTCGGCGGCGGCCTCAAGGCCATCATGCAACTGGAGTCTGGCTTCAATCTCAACACCGGTGTGTTGCAGCAGGGCGGGCGGATGTTCGGCCGTCAGGCCTACGTGGGGTTGCAGAACGAGTGGGGTGCACTGACCGTTGGCCGTCAGAAGAATCTGATTTACGACGCGTTCCTCGAACTCGACCCGCTCGGCTATTACAGCTATGCCTTGCCCGCACTCGACGCGCAGTTCGCGGGCAAGGCGGACAACTCGATCAAGTACGCAGGCAACTTCAACGGCTTCAAGGTCGCAGGGTTGTTCTCGACGGGCTACGACGCGACCATCGCCAACGGCGGACAGGTGCCGGGCGAGTGGCGTGTGGGCAAGGAATACAGCGTGTCGGTGGGTTACGCCAACGGGCCGTTGAACGTCTCACTCGTGTACGACCAGCAGCAGGGCACGGCGATCGCAACGCAAGGCAACACGACACAGCGCGTGGCTGCCGGTGCGAGTTACGCGATCGGCAACTTCAAGCCCTACGTTGGTTATCAGTGGTATCTGAGCAATGTGCCGGGGGTGGCCGCCCGCAACGAGTTGTACTTCGCCGGGTTGCAGTATCGTCCGGTGACGGAAGTGATTCTTTCGGGCGCGATCTTCTACAACAACATCACGTCGACGAATCAGCATCCGTATCTGCTGGCGGCGAACGCAGCGTATCTGCTCTCCAAGCGCACGCAACTGTTTGCCGAAGTGGGCTTCTCGCGTAACCAGAACGGCTCGAATCTGGGCGTGACCGGTTACGGCATGAGCATCGTGCCGGGTAGCAATCAGCTCGGCGTGGCGGTGGGGTTGTCGCATTACTTCTGATTCGACGCCTGTAGTGCAAAGAAAAAAGGACACCCGAGGGTGTCCTTTTTCATATCGCGTATCGCGTATCGCGCTTAGTGACGGAAGTGGCGCGTGCCCGTCATCAGCATGGCGACGTTGCGCTCGTCGGCTGCGGCGATGACTTCGTCGTCGCGCATCGAGCCGCCCGGGTGGATCACGCAGGTCGCGCCTGCGTCGACCACCACGTCGAGGCCGTCACGGAACGGGAAGAAAGCGTCCGACGCCACGGCCGAACCGTTCAGCGACAGACCGGCGTTTTGTGCCTTGATGCTGGCGATACGGGCCGAGTCCACTCGGCTCATCTGACCGGCGCCCACGCCCAGCGTCATGCCGCCTGCGCAGAACACGATGGCGTTCGACTTGACGTACTTCGCCACCCGCCATGCGAACAGCAGGTCTTCCATTTCCTTCGGCGTCGGGTGACGCTTCGTGACCACGCGCAGTTCATGCGGTGCCACGTTCTTCGCGTCGGTCGACTGGACGAGCAGGCCGCCGCCCACGCGCTTGAAGTCGTACTGGTTCACGCCATTGCCCATCGGTACTTCCAGCAGACGCACGTTCTGCTTGGCAGCGAACACTTGCTTGGCGGCGTCGGTGAACGACGGGGCGAGCAGCACTTCCACGAATTGCTTGGCGACGGCTTGCGCAGCCGCTTCGTCGACTTCGCGGTTGAAGGCGATGATGCCGCCGAAGGCCGAGGTCGGATCCGTCTGGAAAGCCTTGGCATACGCTTCGGCGGGCGAGGCGGCCACGGCCACACCGCACGGATTCGCGTGCTTGATGATGACGCAAGCCGGGGCTTCGAACGTCTTCACGCATTCCCACGCAGCGTCGGCGTCGGCGATGTTGTTGTACGACAGTTCCTTGCCCTGCAATTGACGGTAGTTTGCCAGCGCGCCTTCCGGCGTGACGATGTCACGGTAGAACGCAGCGCTCTGGTGCGGGTTCTCGCCATAGCGCATGTCCTGCACCTTGGTGTACGCCAGGTTCAGCGTCGCCGGATAGGCCGAGCGCTCGTCGTGACGCAGCGACTCGCCGAGGCTCGTCAGATAGTTCGTGATCGCGCCGTCGTACTGGGCGGTGTGAGCGAACACCTTGGTCGCCAGACGGAAGTTCGTGGTGTAACCGACGGTGTTGTTGTTCGCCTTCATTTCGTCGAGCACCACGGCGTAGTCGGCCGGGTCGACGATGACGGTGACGTCGCGATGGTTCTTCGCGGCCGAGCGCAGCATGGTCGGGCCGCCGATGTCGATGTTCTCGATGGCGTCTTCGAGCGAGCAGTCGTCTTTGGCGACGGTCTGAACGAACGGGTACAGGTTCACGACGAGCAGGTCAATCGTCGGAATACCGTGCGTGTCGAGGGCCGCCATGTGCTCGGGCAGATCACGACGCGCCAGAATGCCGCCGTGAACTTTCGGATGCAGCGTCTTCACGCGCCCGTCGAGCATTTCCGGGAAGCCGGTGTAGTCGGCCACTTCGGTCACTTTCAGACCGGCGTCAGCCAGCAATTTGGCGGTGCCGCCGGTGGAGAGAATCGACACGCCTTGGGCCGCGAGCGACTTGGCGAAGTCGACGATGCCGGTCTTGTCGGAGACGGAAATGAGAGCTTGCTTGATCATGACGGACGGTAGTGAAGCGGCAAAAACGGGCGGTTAAACACAGGTAGCGCGGATGGGCCGGGGCGGCCGGGGCAGCGGATGTTGCTGCCGCAGCCCTTTACAGCAGGCCGTGCTGCTGCAACTTCTTGCGCAGCGTGTTGCGGTTGATTCCCAGATATTCCGCGGCGAGCGACTGGTTGCCGTCGGCCTTGCCGAGCACGAACTCGAGCAGGGGTTTTTCGACGACGGAAACGACCATATCGTAGACATCATGTGGCCGTGCGCCGTCCAGATCCCGGAAATACATATCCAGACTGTCGCGCACAGATTGTTCTATGTTTGCTTTGCTCATGCGGCTAATAGCTCCCTCGGAGATTCTTGTTCATAGCAGAGGCGGTCCGAGTGCACCTTCTGCTCTTCGAAAAACGCGTTGACCGCAGCCAACTGTTCCTGCGTGGTGTCCAGCGTATTCATACGCTGGCGGAACGTGGCTGCCCCCGGCAGGCCACGCGAATACCACGCGATGTGCTTGCGCGCGGTCCGTACACCGGTGTACTCCCCGTAGAACTCGTAATGGTCCACGAGGTGTTCGTTCATGATCTGCTGGATCTCGTCGACGCGCGGCGGCAAGGCGATCTCGCCCGTCGTGAGAAAGAGTTCGATGTCGCGAAAGAGCCACGGACGCCCCTGCGCCGCGCGGCCGATCATGATGGCGTCTGCGCCCGTGACTTCGAGCACGTGCTTCGCCTTCTGCGCCGACGCGATGTCGCCGTTGGCCACCACCGGAATGCGTGCGGCGGCCTTCACGGCGGCGATGGTCTCGTACTCGGCGTCGCCGTGATACAGGTCCGCGCGCGTGCGGCCGTGCACGGTCAGCATGCTGATGCCGCACTCTTCGGCGATGCGCGCCACCGTGAGCGCGTTCTTGTGTTCGCGGTCCCAGCCCGTGCGAATCTTCAGCGTGACGGGCACGACGTCGCCCACGGCGCCCACGACCGCGGACACGATACGAGCGACCAGCGGCTCGTTCTGCAACAGCGCCGATCCGGCAGCAACGTTACAGACCTTCTTGGCCGGGCAGCCCATGTTGATGTCGATGATCTGCGCACCGCGCTCGACGTTGTAGCGTGCGGCTTCGGCCATCATCTCGGGGTCGGCCCCGGCGATCTGCACCGAAATCGGGGCCACTTCACCCGCGTGATTCGCGCGACGCATCGTTTTCTCGCTCTTCCACAGCTGCGCGTTGGACGCCACCATTTCCGACACGGCATAGCCCGCCCCCAGTCGTTTGCACAACTGGCGGAACGGCCGATCCGTCACACCCGCCATGGGGGCGACGAACAGGTTATTGCGGAGTTCGTGGGGACCGATACGCACGATGAAGGGGAAAAGCCAGAAAAAAGATCGCTATTTTACTGCGAAAACCCGTCCTCGTCGCCTAAAAAATGTGCAAAGTTCCGGGCGAGCCCGTCAGGGCCGTACCGGAAAGACCTTGGGGGATGCCCGGTGACGGGCTTGATGTCTCGGGATCAGCCGCGCTGGCCGAACATCATCTGCCGGGCGAAGGCCGTTTTGAGCGGAGGAACGAGGTCGAGGCTGGCCAGCGCCATGCCGCGCGCGAGGGCGACCGGCGTGGCGTCGATGCCGAAGAGACGAGGCAGCAGATCGGTGATGCGGATCGTGAGCCCCCGGTCCGCGCGACGGCGGCGGGCGAACGCGCTCAGTGCAGCCGGACCCGCCACGCCCTGGTGCGCCGTACCGGCGCGGGCATGGCGAACGAGGCTGTCGGCAAGGTCGAAGGCGTCGCGCAAGCCGAGGTTCAGGCCCTGACCGGCCACGGGGTGAAGCGTCTGGGCCGCGTTGCCGATGGCGGCGACGCGCCCGTCGACCACCTGACCCAGCGCGTTCAGGCCGAGCGGGAAGCCCGCGCGTCCGGTAATCGAGGTAAAGCGGCCCATGCGGTCGCCGAACGCCTCGTGCAACTCAGTGAGGAACCGGGTGTCGTCCAGTGCGCGGCGGCGACTGGCCTCGGCGTTCGAGCAGCACCACACCAGCGCATAGCCATTCTCTTGCGGGAGGAGCGCCACGGGACCATCGGACGTGAATCGTTCCCATGCCCATCCGAGGCGCGGACGCTCGCACGTCACGAAGCCCACCAGGGCCGTCTGCCCGTAGTCGCGCGTGCGCGGGCGCGTCGTCTGCCCTTCGAACAATCCGCCTTCGGCGTTCACGGCGAGCGTGGCGTGCAGTGTGTGTGCGTGATCGTCGCCCACGCCTTCGAGCGTGAGCGTGACCTGCTGGGCGTCCTGACGCAGCGCGATGGCGCGATACGGGCGGAAGTGGTGCAGTCCCGGCACGTCGCTGTCGAGCACGCTGAGCGCCGACGTTTGCGACGCATGCTCGAAGCGCGTCGGTAGCTGTGCCGTCGCGGTATCGAGCGCGCGCATGAGCGCGCCGTAACGCACCACGTAGCCGAGGGCCGGTACGCCGTGATCGAGATAGTCGATCTCGGTGCTGCCGAAGCGTTGCGCCTGCGAGACGTGAATGTGCCGGATCGGCGTGCTCGGCAGCGCGGTACGCTCATTCGGGTCGCGCGGCCAGGCGCCCGCGCGCGCGAGAATCTCGCGGCTGCCGTGCGACAAGGCAAGCGTGCGCGGATCGTCGTAGCTGGCTTGCGCGCCGCGCGCATCCACCAGAGCTACACGCAAGTGCGGCGCGCGTTGCGCGAGCAACAGGGCGAGCGCGGTGCCTACCGGACCGGCGCCCACGATGGCGACGTCGAAGCGCGCGGCTGGCCGTTCGGTCGCCGCGCGCTTCCCGGAAGCGTCGGAAATGTCGGAGGTGCCGGAAGTACCGGAAGCCTGTGCGTTCGTCATCAGCCGTAAGTCCGAGACGCGTCAGCCGCGCATCAGCGCTTCGATTTCGTCGGCGTCGACCGGCACGTCGCGCGTGAGCAGCGTGCAGCCGTCGGCGGTCACCACGGCGTCGTCTTCGATGCGGATGCCGATGTTCCAGTACCGCTCGTCAACGTCCTGCCCGGGTCGCACGTAGATGCCCGGCTCGATGGTCGTGACCATGTTGGCGGCCAGCGTGCGCCACGGACGCTCACCGTTCGGGCCGTCCTCCCGGTACTCGCCGCAGTCGTGCACGTCCATGCCGATCCAGTGGCCGGTGCGGTGCATGTAGAAGCGGCTGTAGGCCTTGTTGGCGATGACGTCGTCCAGACTGCCTGCGGTGTCGCGCTTGAGCAGGCCGGTGTCGAGCATGCCTTGCGCAAGCACGCGAACGGCGGCCTCGTGCGGAGCATCGAAGCGCGCGCCCGCACGTGTGGCGTCGATGGCGGCTTGCTGCGAGGCCAGCACGATGTCGTAAAGCTCGCGCTGGGCCGACGTGAACTTGCCGTTGGCCGGGAACGTGCGAGTGATGTCGGAGGCGTAGCCGTCGAGTTCGCAAGCGGCGTCGATGAGCACGAGATCGCCGTCGCGCAGCTCGGCGTCGCCCGCGCGATAGTGCAGCACGGTGGCGTTGGCGCCGGTCGCGACGATCGAACCGTACGCCGGGAATTGCGAGCCGTTGCGGCGGAATTCATACAGCAGCTCGGCTTCGAGATGGTATTCGCGCAGGCCGACGCGCGACGCCTTCATGGCGCGCACGTGCGCGTCGGCGGAAATCTTGCCCGCGCGGGCCATGATGTCGAGTTCGGTGCTGTCCTTGATCAGACGCATCTCGTCGAGAATCCCGCGAATGTCGCGCGCGGCCGACGGTGCCGACACGCCGGTGCGGCTCTGCGCACGTACGGCATTCAGCCAGTGACGCACCTGACGGTCCTGCTGCGCCGATGCCCCCAGCGCGTAGAACAGGGCGGGGGCGTCGGCCAGCAATTGCGGCAGGCGCGTATCGATTTCGTCGATGGGGTAGGCGGCGTCGAAGCCGAAGGTCTCGCGCGCGGCGTCCGGGCCGAAGCGATAGCCGTCCCAGATCTCGCGCTCTTCGTTCTTCGCGCGGCAGAAGAGAATCGAATGCCCCGTTCGGCTGTCGAGGACGACGACCGCTTCCGGTTCGGTGAAGCCTGACAGGTAATAGAAGTAGCTGTCGTGACGATACGGATAGTCGCTGTCGCGGTTGCGCGGCACTTCCGGTGCCGTAGGCAGGATGGCGACGCCGCCACCGGCCTTGCGCATCTGTTCGATGACTCGCTCGCGGCGGGCACGGTACGGGGAATCAGACATCGCGGGCTCCATTTCGGGGTGTTGGTTCGAGTGCAGACGTATTTGACCTGCGTTCAGGCGATTCTACTGCCGGGCGAGCGTGCGTGCCCGGCGCGCACTTCGGCGTCCAGTGCATCGAGCTGCGCCGGGGTGCCGACGTTTTCCCAAATGCCGTCGAAGCGCTCGCCGCTCGCGTGTCCTGCGGCAATCGCACGCTGGTACAGCGGCGTGAGCGCCATGCGCGTGCCCGGGGCGATGCCGTCGAACAGGCGCAGGTCGTACAGTGCGATGTTGCCGAACGTGAGCGACTCGGCCGTCGCGGGGGCGGCGTCGCGTAAGAAAAGATGGCCTGCCGCGTCGAGCGCGAAGTCGCCCGTCGGATGGAAGGCGGGATTCGGCACCATCACCAGATGCATGCCCGGTGTGGGTTGCGCTGCAAGACGTTCGGCCTGCGCGCGAAGCGTGGCGTAATCGAAGTCGGTGAAGATGTCCCCCGACACGGCAAGCAATACATTCCCGTCCCCTTCGAGAAGCGCGCGAGCCTGGGCGATACCGCCGGCCGTCTCCAGTGCTTCGGCTTCGGCCGAGTACGTCAGATGTGCGCCGAAGGCGCTGCCGTCGCCGAGGGTGGCTTCGATCTGCGCGCCCAGCCAGGCGTGATTGATCACGATCTGGGTGAAGCCGGCGCGGGCCAGCGCTTCGATCTGCCACACGATGATCGGCTTGCCGCCGACGGTGAGCAGCGGCTTGGGCATGGCGTCGGTGAGCGGACGCATGCGTTCGCCGCGTCCGGCCGCGAAGATCATCGCTTTCATGGGCGATGCCTCAAAAGGTGTAGCCGACGTCGACCTGCTGGCCGGTCAACTCGTCGAGCAGCTTTGCCAGCGGACGCAGCGGCGCATAGCGGTCGGCGACCTTGCGGGCGTAGTCGAGAAAGCGCGGGGTGTCGGCGAGGTAGCGGGGCTTGCCGTCGCGATAGTTGATGCGCGCGAAGATGCCGAGCACCTTGAGGTGACGTTGCAGCCCCATCCATTCGGCCTGACGATAGAACTCGCCGAAGTCGGCGTCGACCGGCAGACCGGCCTTGCGCGCCCGCTCCCAGTAATAGGCGAGCCAGTCGAGCTGACGTTCTTCATCCCAGCTAAGGAACGCGTCGCGCATGAGCGAGATGACGTCGTAGGTCAGCGGACCGTAGACGGCATCTTGAAAATCGAGAATGCCCGGGCCAGTCGTGCCCGGCAGGCCCGGCATTAGATTGCGGGGCATGTAGTCGCGATGCACGAAGACTTTCGGCTGCGCGAGCGCGCTGTCGATGAGCAACTGGTTGATGCGATCGAGCGTGGCGCGCTGCGACTCGCTCAGTTCGACCTTCAGATGCTTGCCGATGTACCAGTCGGGGAACAGATCGAGTTCGCGCTTGAGCAATGCTGTGTCGTAGGCGGGCAGCACGTCGGTGCGCGAGCTCTTCTGCCAGACGATCAGCGCGTCGAGCGCGGCGCGCATCAACGGGCGGGCGTTGTCTTCGGTCAGGACATCGAGATACGTTTCGCGCCCGAGGTCGGTGAGCAGCAGGAAACCCTGCGCGAGATCCTCGGCCAGTACCTTCGGCGCTTGCAGCCCGGCTTCCTCCAGCAACTGCGCAACGTGCACGAAAGGACGGCAGTCCTCTTGCGGGGGCGGCGCGTCCATCACGATCAGGCTCGGATGCGCGGGGGCGTGGCTGCCAATGCGGAAGTAGCGCCGGAAGCTCGCGTCGGCGGACGCCGGTGCCCAGTTCGCCATGTCAAGCGAGAACTCGGAGGACAGGCCGGAGAGCCAGTGGTGAAGGGCTTGCAGGCGGGGATCGGAGGTGTTCAAGAGTTCGCTGGAAGCGTTGGAAACACGCGCGGAGGTGCTGGGTTGTGCGGTCATGGTGGGGGCCGTAAACGTCTTGCCATATAATACCCGATCATGTTTTCCCGACGCCCTGTTTCTCGACCTCGATCGACCGTCCCGAATGTCCCGGTGAAGCCGGCTGGACAAGCGGGATTGGCTGCCCGCAAGCGGCGCCACGATTGTCTCGCTGTTTGCGTACATGCCGGATAAACAAGTCCATACGAATGAAGTCTCATCGTTGCGGCGCATGATGCGCACGCGACGCAAGCCACTGGCGCTGCTGCTCTCCCTGCCGGGAGTGTGGTGTTCGCTCGCCGGTGCGCAGGAAGCTCCCCCGCCCGATATCGCCAAGAGCGACGGCCTCGTGTTACGTACGGTGCCTGCCCTGGTCGACAACCCGCTTGGCGGCGGCGACGACGTGCCGATGTACGTGCGCGGCATGGCCCTCACCGGCCGGACCAACGTGGACGCCACGGTCGACGGCGACGCCGAAGCGCGCAAGTACCGCTCGTTCGTGAAAGGTGATCGCCTGACGTACGATCAGGACACGGACGAAGTGGTGGCGCACGGCAACGCGCGTCTGTCGCAGGGCGGCAATCTGTTCATCGGCCCCGAAGCGCATATGTATACGGGCGCAGGTGATGGCTACATGCTCACGCCGACCTACCGCCTCGTTTCCGGTGGCGGCGGCAAATCCGAGCGTGCCGACATCGAAGCCAACAATGTCCTGACGATGCAACGCGGCACGTACACTGGCTGCGCGACCTGTGCGGAAGACGGCAAAACGCCAGCGTGGTACATCAAGGCGTCCGAATTCGAGTTCGACCAGGAGCAGCAGGAAGGCACGGCCTACAACGGCATCCTCTTCTTCCAGGGTGTGCCGATTCTCGCCAGCCCGTACATGTCGTTCCCGACATCCAACGAGCGCCGTTCCGGCTTTCTGGCACCGACGTTTACGCAGTCGAGCCGTACCGGCTTCGAACTCGCCACGCCGTACTACTTCAATATCGCGCCGAACCGCGATCTGACGATCACCCCGCGTTTCATGACCAAGCGCGGCGTGATGGGTATTGCCGACTTCCGTTACCTGGAACCGACGTATTCCGGGTTGTTCCACATCGAATACCTGCCGAAGGACCGTGTCACGGGCGATGCCCGCTACACGTTCACGTGGCAGCACAGCCAGTCGCTCGGCTACGGTGTGAACGCCTACGTTAACTTCACGAAGGTTTCGGACGATACCTATCCGGACGATTTCGGCTCCGGCACGAACTTCCAGACCGGCGTGCAGCGTGTATACAACCGCGAAGCGGGCCTCACGTGGAATTACGGCGACTGGTCGTTCCTGGCGCGCGTGCTGAAGTATCAGACGCTGGCCCCCAGCTCGCCGCAGTACGAGTCGGTACCTGAACTCTCGGCGACGTACAGCAAGCTGGATTTCCACGGCTTCGATTTCTCGATGCCGATCCGTTACAACCGGTTCCAGATTGCTTCTTGGACGGGCCAGCCGAACGGAGAGCGAATCTACGCGCAGCCGACGCTGAGCTACCCGATTCTGACGCCGGGTTACTTCATCATCCCGAAGGTCATCTTCAACGCGGCGGCGTATAACGTCGACTATCCGAACGGCTCGACGATGCAGTCGTCGATCACGCGCACGGTGCCGACGGTCAGTCTCGATACGGGATTGACTTTTGAGCGACCGCTGACGCTGTTCGGCACGGCGATGAAGCAGACGTTGGAACCACGCTTGTTCTACGTCTACACGCCGTATCGTAATCAGAGCTCGATTCCGATTTTCGACAGTGCGGTCGCCGACTTCAACCTCGCGGAAATTTTCAGCGAAAACTCGTTCATCGGCGTCGACCGCATTCAGGATGCGAACCGTGTCACGGCCGCGCTGACGTCCCGCCTGATCGATGCCGAGACCGGCGTGGAGCGCGGGCGTATCTGGTATGCGCAGCGTTACAACATTCAGCAGTCGCGCGTGACGATGCCGGGCGGTGTGCCCGAAGACGCCGGGGTGTCGGACTTCCTGGTGGGTGGCTCGGCCCTGCTGTATTCGAACATCACATTCAGCACCGCCGTGCAGTACAGCCCGAGCACGTCGCAGTTCAACCGGTCGGACGTCGGTGTGACGTGGCGTCCGGGCGAGCGCAAGGTATTCAACCTGTATTACCGCTACCTGCGCAATCCGCCGCCGGTCGTGGGCCAAACCGCATTGACCGTCACGCCGATCAACCAGATCGAACTTTCGGGGCAGTGGCCGATCACACCGCGATTCGGCATTGTGGGCCGTCTGAACTACAGCATTACGGACAAGACGTTCATCGATGCCCTGGCGGGTTTCGAGTATGATGCCGACTGCTGGGCCTTCCGGATTGGGCTCCAGCGCTATGCGACCAACGCCACCACGACAACTTCGCGCGTCTTCGCGCAGTTGGAGTTGAAGGGCTTGACCAAGTCGGGCAACAGCGCCACAGAAGCCTTCAAGGTCGGGGTGCCGGGCTACCAGCCGCCGCCGACGAACCAGATTCCTTCTCGATTCAGCAACTATGAATGACATGTTTGTGAAGCGTGCCTCGCTGCTGGCGGGCCTGTGTCTTGCCGCCGGGGTGGCGGTTGCGCAGCCGGCGCCGGTCAGCGCCAAAGCCGCAGGTGCACCCGCGTCGTCCGCCCGTGCCGTCGATTCCATCGTCGCCGTGGTCAACGACAGCGTGATCACCCGCAAGGAGCTCGACACGCGTATCGAGGAGGCCAAGCATCAACTGACGCTCTCCAAGCGCCCGATCCCGGACGCCGACCTGTTGCAGCGTCAGGTGCTCGAACAGATGATCGTCACGCAGGTGCAGCTTCAGCGCGCCAAGGAAGGCGGCATTGTCGTGAAGGACGCCGACGTCGAACAGGCCTTGCAGCGCATCGCCGCCGACAACCGTCTGAGCGTCGATCAGTACAAGGCGCGTCTGGCCCAGGCCGGTGTGCCGTGGGACGCTTTCCGCAAGGAAGTGCGCGAACAGATCATCATGGCGCGCCTGCGCGATCGCGAAGTCGACAGCCAGGTGCAGGTGAGCGACTCGGAAATCAATGCATACCTTGCCGCGCAGCGTGGTGCCAATGCTGCGCCGGCGGAGACGGAATACCGCCTGAGCGAGATTCTCGTGAAACTGCCGGACGGCGCGACGCCGGATCAGGTCAGCGCAGCGCAAAAGAAGGCGACCGAAGCGCTGGACAAAGCGAAGGCCGGTGGCGATTTCGCGGCGTTGGCAAAGCAGTATTCGGATGCTTCCGACGCCGCCAACGGTGGCGACATGGGCTTCCGCATTCCCGAACGTATTCCCGATCTGTATCTCAATCAGGTGCAGAAGCTGCAAGCGGGCACCGTTGTGCCGCAAGTGCTTCGCAGCAACAACGGTTTTCACGTCATCAAACTGGTCGAGACGCGCAAGCAAGGCGGCGATCAGGGCATGACCGTGCCGCAGATCCACGCACGTCACATCCTGATTCGCGTGGGCGACGGTGTCTCGGAAGCGCAGGCACGTCAGAAGCTGCTCGACATCAAGGCGCAGATCGAAGCAGGCAAGGGCGACTTTGCCGACTTCGCGCGTCAGGTGTCGGTGGACGGTTCCGCCTCGCAAGGCGGCGATCTCGGCTGGATTTCGCCGGGCGAAACGGTTCCCGCATTCGAGCGTGCGATGTCCGAACTCAAGGACGGTCAGATCAGCGACCCGGTACGTTCGGAGTATGGCTATCACCTGATTCAGGTGCTGGGCCATCGCGAGTCGCAGGTCTCGGGCGATCAGGAACGTAACCTCGCCATGCAGGAACTGCGCGGCCGCAAGGCCGAACAGCAGTACCGCGACTGGTTGCAGCAACTGCGTGACAGTGCTTACGTCGACTATCGCCTGAGCAACGCGCAGCAGTGAGCATGATGTCCGACCGGTCCTTCGTCCTCGCCATCACCACCGGTGAACCGGCGGGGGTCGGGCCGGAATTGACGGTGCAGGCACTGGTTCAGTGCCTCGCCGCACCGGCGGTGGCTTCTATCACCGCTCCCGCTGCACATTCCCCCGATCCTTCGCTAGCCAACTGTCGCTTTGCCGTGCTCGGCGACGCGTCGTTGCTCGCCGCGCGCGCGCGAGCCGTCGGGCTGGGCGACGCCTGGCAGACATTGCTCGATAGCGGACGTGTACACGTGTCGCACCATCCGCTCGCTGCCGCCGTAACGCCGGGACAGCTCGACGCCGCCAACGGCCGCTACGTACTGGCGCTGCTGGACGACGCCATCGACGGTGCCGTGGCGGGCACGTATGACGCGATCGTGACCGCGCCGTTGCAGAAGAGCACGATCAACGACTGTGGCGTGGCGTTTACCGGACACACCGAGTATCTGGCCGAGCGCACGGGCACACCGCGTGTCGTGATGATGCTCGCAGGCGGCGGGTTGCGTGTGGCGCTCGCCACCACGCATTTGCCGCTCGCGCAGGTGCCCGGCGCAATTCGTCGCGACGATCTGCTGCAAACGCTCATCATCCTCAATCAGGATCTGATGCGCCACTTCGGGGTGACGCGTCCGCGTATTCTCGTGACGGGGCTCAACCCGCACGCCGGTGAGTCCGGCTATCTCGGGCGCGAGGAGATCGACGTCATCGCACCTGCGCTCGACGACGCGCGCGCTGCCGGTATCGATGCACGCGGTCCCTATCCCGCCGACACGCTGTTTCAGCCCCGTCATCTCGAAGGCGCCGATGCGGTGCTCGCGATGTACCACGATCAGGGCCTGCCGGTGCTCAAATACGCGAGCTTCGGCGCGGGCGTGAACATCACGCTTGGGCTGCCGATCGTCCGGACGTCGGTCGATCACGGCACCGCGCTCGACCTCGCGGGCACGGGGCAAGCCGAGAGCGGCAGCCTGCTCGAAGCGCTGCGCACCGCGGCGACGATGGCGGCGAACGCTGCGTTACATGCGTCGACAGCCGCACAATTGACCGCCGGCGCGGGCGTCGATCCGCACGCCACGCCGCCGCGTTCCTAAGGAATTTCACATGAGTAGCGCATCGAAGCGCACGGGCGTCCAACAGGGCCACGTGGCGCGCAAACGTTTTGGTCAGAACTTTCTTGTCGACATGGGTGTGATCGATTCGATCATCAGCGCCATTTCGCCGCGTACCGACGACCTGATGGTCGAAATCGGCCCGGGGCTTGGGGCACTGACGACACCGCTCACCGAGTGGCTGGCGCATCTGCACGTGGTCGAACTCGACCGCGATCTGGTCGCGCGTCTGACGCGCAAGTTCGGCGAGCGCGTGAGCGTGCACGCTGGCGACGCCCTCGACTTCGATTTCGGTTCGCTCGTCCCGGAAGATCGTCGCGACGAAGCGCCGCTGCGCATTGTCGGCAACCTGCCGTACAACATCTCCAGCCCGCTGCTGTTCCATCTGATGCGCTACGCCGCACTGGTACGCGACCAGCACTTCATGCTGCAGGACGAAGTGGTTGAGCGCATGGTGGCCCCGGCGGGCTCAAGCAACTACAGCCGCCTGTCGGTCATGCTTCAGTACCGCTACTGGATGGACAAGGTGCTGCATGTGCCGCCGGAGGCCTTCAATCCGCCGCCGAAAGTCGATTCCGCTGTTGTCCGGATGATTCCGCGCGCCGTGGCCGATCTGCCGCAGGTCGATCTCGACGTGTTCGAAGCGGTGGTGGCACAGGCGTTTTCGCAACGTCGCAAGATGCTGCGCAACACGTTGCACAGCTACCGCGATCGTGTCGATTTCGACGCACTCGGCTTCGATCTCACGCGTCGTGCCGAAGACGTGCCGGTCGACGAATACGTGAATCTGTCGCGCGCGATCAGCGGCGTCGGTTCACAAGGCTGATCCCGGCGAAGACGAGGACGACGGCGCAGCCAAAGCGCCAACCGACCGATTCGCCGAGAATCAGCACGCCGAACGTCACCCCGAAGAGTGGGCTCAGGAACGAGAAGGACGCGAGCCGGGCGGCGCTGTACCGCGTGAGCAACCAGAACCAGATCAGATAGCTCGCGAAGGCCACACCGATGGATTGGTAGACGAGGCTGATCCAGATGGTCGACGTCATCGGCCCGATTTGCACCTTGCCCGTCGCGAGCGCCAGCGCGCACAGCAGCACTGCCGAGACAGCCAACTGGTACAGCAATGTCTTCGACGGTGCGGCGCTCGCCAGACGCGACGCCCGCACGACGACCGTCGTCATTCCCCAAAAGATACCGGCCAGAATGGCCAGCAGATCGCCGGGCCACGTGGTGGCGAGATCTGCGCCACTGCCGTCGGAGAACGCCACGGCGATACCGCAAAACGCGATGGCCATGCCGAGCCATTGCATGGGCCGCAGCCGTTCGCTGGGCACCGTCCAGTGCAGTCCGATCGCGGTGAAACAAGGGGCCGAGTACAGAAAGACCGCCATGCGCGATGCGGTCGTGTGCGTGAGTCCAACGAAGATGCAGAGGAATTCCAGCGAGAACAGCGCGCCTGCAAGAATACCGGCGGGCAGGGTGCCGTCGCCGGTGATCAGGCGCTGACGCCGCCACAGCATCCACGCACCGACAAGCACCGTCGCCACGACGGAACGCAGTCCGGCCTGCAAGACGGCGGGCACGACCGGCACGGCCAGTTTGACGGCAACTTGCTGGCCTCCCCAGACCATGCACAGCGCCAGCATGATGGCGAGGGCTGTAGCATCGATCGGACGCGGTGTGGTTTTCATGGAATTAATTCGGATGACGATGCATCGCAGGCGCGACGCGCAGAAGCGGTCATTGTCACCGATCCTGATACTCAAAGCATTAAACCGATGCCGTCAACGCGGGTAATCTTTTCGGGCGTTCGTTCGTCTGTCCGGGTGTGATTGTCTCGTCGTGCGGGACAATATGTCCCCGGCTCCCCCGTTTATTGCACACCGTCGCACCTTTACAATGCTCCGCGAGGCGGCTTTTGTCCTTCGTCGAGCAAGCCGCAGTCATCGCTCATCCATTGTTTTCAACGGTTTTCGCTTCAGATTCAGCACTTACGTATGTACAAGAAAGGCTCTGCCGTCGAATTGCAGTTTTCCCCGTCGCGACTCAACGACGGCGCTGGCGACCCTTACTGGGTCGATCTCACGCGCGACGAAGCGCAGGCACTGCTCGACGCACTGCAAGCGCATCTGAGCCGTCCGGCGACAGATGCCTCAGGCACGGAATCCCCGCTGGTCTTTACGTTGCTGGATCCGGGCGCGAAGACGTCCGATACGCTCAGTGACGACGGTGCCGCAACGCAAACGTCCGACGAAACGACCCACGCACCGGACGCAGCATCGCGCCAGTGGGTCTGTGTGATTTGCGGATGGATTTACGACGAAGCCGTGGGATATCCGGAAGACGGCATTGCCCCGGGCACGCGCTGGGAAGATGTGCCGGACGACTGGCGTTGCCCGCTGTGCGACGTGGGCAAGGAAGACTTCGCGATGGTGGAGTTCTGACGCATTGCACGTGCCGAAAAAACGACGGCCGCCCGAGGGCGGCCGTTGTCACATCAGGCACATCAGGCAGCGCAATCGCGCAAGCGTTCGGCTTACAGGCCGCCCTTGCTCGAATGCTTCTGAATCAACTCGATCTTGTAGCCGTCCGGGTCCTCCACGAAAGCGATGATCGTGGTGCCGCCCTTGACCGGGCCAGCTTCGCGCGAGACCTTGCCGCCTGCGGCGCGGATCGTTTCGCACGCCTGATAGGCGTCGTCGACTTCAAGGGCCAGATGGCCGAACGCGGTGCCGATCTCGTACTTTTCCACGCCCCAGTTGTACGTCAGTTCGAGGACGGTGTTTTCCGACTCGGGACCGTAGCCGACGAACGCCAGCGTGTACTTGTACTCAGGGTTCTCGCTCTGACGCAGCAGTTGCATGCCGAGCACGCGCGTGTAGAAATCGATCGAGCGCTGCAGGTCGCCGACGCGCAGCATGGTATGGAGCATTCGCATGGTGTTTTCAACGTGGGGACAACGAAGACTTGATTGTACCCGCGACCATGAAAATGAGCATCATTCATGTTGCGTTGAGAAACTTTTGATTTTGATGTGGAGCATTGCGACATTCGCTCAGAACTCGGGCAGCCACTCGGGCGCGTGCGACTTGAGCGTATCGCGAGCAGCTTCGAATTCCGGGAAGATCGACGCCACGGCCTGCCAGAAGCGCGGCCCGTGGTTCATCTCCTTCAAATGCGCCAGTTCGTGCGCCACGACGTAATCGATCACGCCCAGCGGGAAGTGAATCAACCGCCAGTTCAGGCGAATGCGTCCGTCGGCGCTGCAACTGCCCCAACGTGTCGTCGCCGACGACAGCCCGAGCGCGGTGTAGCGCACGCCCAACCGCTCGCCGTAGACGTCGAGGCGCGACGTGAAGAGCTTGCGTGATTCCTGCTGCAACCAGCCCTGCACTCGGTCGCGCATCTGTTCGGGGGCGGCTTGCGGTGGCAGATCGAGCCACAGCGTGTGCGTGTGGATGTCGTACTGCGCGGCCCCCGAGCGTCCGCCGAGACGGACCGTCAGCGTGTGGCCGAGGTACGGTAGCGATGCGCCGTCGACCCACGTGACACGTGGAATCACCCGGCGTGCGGCGCGTTCGCGGAATTCGGCGATCTTGCTGAAGATCCAGCGCTTCTTCTCGACGACGGCGGCTTCCACGTCAGCGATCGTGACCCAGCGCGGGGCGGTCACGGCCAGCCCCGATTCGTCGATCATGAAGCCGATGGTGCGGCGCGAGGAGCGCTTGAAACGGTAGTAGAGCGCGTGGCCGTCGAGCATGATGACGCGCTCGCCCGGCGCTGGCGCGCGGCGCGGTCCGGCGCCCGGCACGAGCGATGCGGAATCGCTCGCGGTAGCGTTGGGTGCAGCGGCGTGGGCGGGCGTGCCAGTCGTCGCGGGGGCAGTCGAAGCTAAAGGGGCGTCGGTCGCGACGCCGTTGGCCTCGGCAGCAGGGCTGCCGAACAGATCGAGTTCCATCTGGGGTGCAGGGGTCTCATGCCGGGAGCGGCTATCGCGTGTGGCGGGTTGGGCTTTCGACATGAGACGGTCTCGCGTGAGGCGCAGTCAGGTCCGGGGTGCGGCGTCGGAGGTGTCAGACGCGCTCGCCCTCGGTTTCGACGTATAAGCGGCGGGGTCGATACGTATCATCTCGCGCTCGATCCATTCGGCGACCTCTGCGTTGACGGCTTCGGCACTACGGCCTGCCGTCTCGATGACCGGACCGATCGAGACGATCACTTCCCCGGGAAATTTCATGAACGAGTTGCGCGGCCAGACACGTCCGGCATTGTGTGCAATCGGCACGACCGGCGCGCCGGTCGCGGTCGCAAGACGTGCGCCGCCGGACTTGTATTTGTTGCGCGACCCGGTTTTCGTGCGCGTGCCTTCCGGGAACATGATGATCCATGACCCTTCCGACAAACGCTCGCGCCCTTGCTTCACGACCGATGCGAAGGCATCGGTGCCCTTGCGGCGATCGATGTGAATCATGCTCAGCAGGCCCAGCGCCCAACCGAAGAAAGGCACGTACAGCAACTCGCGTTTGAACACGTAGCACAGCGGGCGCGGCATCAGAGCGGGCAGCGCCACCGTCTCCCATGCCGATTGATGCTTGGACAGAATGATCGCAGGTGTCTGCGGCAGATTCTCCCAACCGATCACGCGATAGCGCATGCCGCACAGCTTGTCGCCGACGCGCGTCACGACCTTGCACCAGCCCACCGCGAACCAGTAACGCTGCACGCGCGACAGGAACGGGAACGACAGGATGCACGCGATGGCGTACGGAATCGTCCAGACGATCTGGAAGATGAAGAAGAGAATCGAACGAAGTTGACGCATGGGGTTTCGGGCCTGGGATCGATCGTCTTCGCGAAGTCGGCGCGTGACCGCGTCATAGTACGCGCGGTAGGGCGGCAGTTCAGCGAAGGCTGGGCGGTCGGTGTGCGGTAGCGGGCGTGAGGTTACGCGTCCTCGTCGGCAAGCAGATCGTTGACGAACGCCGCCAGACTGTCGTGCACGCGCGTGCCATCAGGCAGGTTGCCTGCGGCGAGCGTCTTCTTGCCCTTGCCGGTAAGCACCAGATGCGGCAGCGCGCCCACGGCCGCAGCTGCCTGAAGATCGCGCAGCGAATCGCCCACGGCCGGTACGCCGGTCAGGTCGACTTCGTAGCGTCGCGCGATTTCCTGGAACAGACCGGGCTTGGGCTTGCGGCAGTCGCAGGCATCCACCGAGGTGTGCGGGCAGAAGAACACGGCATCGATGCGGCCGCCGGCGGCCGCCGCCAGTTTCGACATCTTTGCGTGCATCGCACCGAGCGTCGCCATGTCGAAAAGACCGCGCCCCACACCCGACTGGTTCGTCGCGACGACCACACGGTACCCGGCTTGATTCAGCCGGCCGATGGCCTCGAGACTGCCGGGCAGCGGCACCCACTCGTCCGTCGACTTGATGAATTGATCCGAGTCGGCGTTGATCACGCCGTCCCGGTCGAGAATCACGAGTTTTCGGGCGGCGGGGCCGAGGGTGCGATCTTTGCGCGAATCCATGAGTAGTTCAGTTGACTCGTTGGAACATTAGGCGGCGAGCTTCGAGAGATCGGCCACGCGGTTCATCTGGAAGTGCAGGTTCTTGAGCAACGCGAGGCGGTTGTTGCGCAACGCGTCTTCTTCGGCCATTACCATCACGTCGTTGAAGAAGGCGTCGACCGCGTCGCGCAGCTCGGCCAGCGCGGAAAGCGCCTGCGCGTACTCGCGTGCCTCGAACTTCTGCTCGACCACCGGGGTGACCTTTTCGAGGGCAGCGTGAAGCGCCTTCTCAGCCGATTCCAGCAGCAAGTCCGGCGAAATCGTGCCGTCGGCCGGCGGGGCCGTCTTCTTCAGGATGTTGCCGATACGCTTGTTCGCTGCGGCGAGGGCTTCGGCTTGCGGCAGCGCCGAGAACGCGCGCACGGCATCCAGACGCTCGATCAGATCGCCGAGATACTTCGGGTGGTCGGCCAGCACCGCTTCGATCTCGTTGGCGGCATAACCCTGCTCCCGCAGGTAGCCGCGCAGTCGGTCGAGCACGAACTGGTAGACGTCGTTCAGGTATGCGGAGTCTGCTACGCCCGTGGTGAACTGCTTGTACGTGACGTTCAGCAGTTCCGGCAGCATCACTGGCAGACGCTTCTCGATGAGCATGCGCACGATGCCAAGCGCGTGACGGCGCAGCGCGAACGGGTCTTTCTCTCCCGTCGGCTGCAGCCCGATGCCCCAGATGCCGACCAGCGTTTCGAGCTTGTCGGCAAGCGCCACCACCGTGCCGGTGGTGCTCGAGGGCAGGGCGTCGCCAGCAAAACGCGGCTGATAATGTTCCGAGCAGGCCAGCGCGACGTCGGCAGCTTCACCGTCATGACGCGCGTAGTACGTGCCCATCGTGCCTTGCAACTCGGGGAACTCGCCGACCATGTCGGTCAGCAGGTCGGCTTTGGCCAGCAGTGCGCCGCGCTCGGCGAGTTTCACGCCGTCCTGATCTGCACCGATCATGTGCGCGATCGCACCGGCGAGCTTCACCAGACGCTGCGTGCGCTCGAACTGCGAGCCCAGCTTGTTGTGATAGACGACGTTTGCGAGCAGCGGCACGCGATCGGCCAGCGGCTTCTTCTTGTCCTGCTCGAAGAAGAACTTCGCATCGGCCAGACGCGGACGCACCACGCGCTCGTTACCCGTCACGATTTGCTCGGGGTTGCCGGTCTCGATGTTGGAGACGATCAGGAAGCGGTTCGTCAGACGGCCGTCTTCGGCCAGCGGCTTGTCGGTGAGCGCGAAGTACTTCTGGTTCGTCTGCATCGTGAGAATCAGACATTCCTGCGGTACTGCCAGGAATTCCTTCTCGAAATGGCAGGCGTAGATTGCGGGCCATTCGACGAGTGCGGTCACTTCGTCGAGCAACGAGTCCGGCATCACCACGTGGTCGTTACCGGCGGCGGCAAGCAGTTGCGTGCGGATCGCGTCGCGGCGGCCCGTGAAGCTCGCCACAACCTTGCCTTCGCTTTCCAGCGTGGCGGCGTAGGCGTCGGCATTGGCGACGGTGACCTCACCCTTCGACAGGAAGCGATGGCCCTGCGTCTTGTTGCCCGACGCGAGACCGATGGCCGATGCGGGCACAAGCGTGTCGCCGTGCAGCGCAATCAGGCCGTGCACCGGACGCACGAACTGCACCGTCTCGCCATCCGGACGCTGATAGCTCATGACCTTCGGAATCGGCAGCTTGCCGAGCGTTTCGTCGAGCGAGGCTTGCAGCGCGTCGGCCAGTTGGGCACCGGCAGCGGTGTAGGTGTGGAAGAAGGCTTCGGCCTTGCCATCCATCGCGCGCTCCAGGCTCGCGACCGGCAGGTCGGCGAAGCCCATCGCCGCGAGTTTCTTCGCGAGCGGCGGGGTGGGGTTGCCGTCGGCGTCGAGTGCGACGGACACCGGCAGCACCTTGGCGCGGATAGTGGCGTCCGGGGCGCGCTCGAGCACGTTCGTGATCGAGACGGCCAGACGGCGCGGCGTGGCGAACGGCGTGATGACGCTGGCGTCAGTGGTGAGCCCGCGCGTGCGCAGGCCGTTGGCGATGCCGTCGGCAAACGCGTCGCCCAGACGCGCCAGCGCCTTCGGCGGCAATTCTTCGGTCAGCAGTTCGACCAGCAGGGTGCGTTGTGCGGTGCTCATCATGCGGCTTGCGTTTGAGTTTTAGCTGCGGGGGCGTTCAGCATCGGGAAGCCGAGCTTTTCGCGCGAAGCGTAGTAGGCCTGTGCGATCAGGCGCGACAGTGCGCGGATACGGCCAATATACGCCGCGCGCTCGGTCACCGAGATGGCGCCGCGCGCGTCGAGCAGGTTGAAAGTGTGTGCGGCCTTGAGAATCATCTCGTAGGCGGGCAGCGCCAGTTCGGCTTCGATGAGACGCTTGGCTTCGCTCTCGTAGTTGTCGAAGAAGCTGAACAGCATCGGCTGGTTCGAGTGCTCGAAGTTGTACGTCGACTGTTCCACTTCGTTCTGATGGAACACGTCACCGTAGGTCAGGCGGCGCTTGACCGGGCCATCGGCCGTTTGCTCTTCCCACTCGGTCCACACGAGGTCGTAGACGTTCTCGACCTGTTGCAAATACATCGCCAGACGTTCGATGCCATACGTGATTTCGCCGAGCACCGGCTTGCAGTCGAGACCGCCCACTTGCTGGAAATAGGTGAACTGCGTGACTTCCATGCCGTTCAACCACACTTCCCAGCCCAGACCCCAGGCGCCGAGCGTGGGGTTTTCCCAGTCGTCTTCGACGAAGCGCACGTCGTTTTGGGTCAGATCGAGACCGAGCGCGCGCAGCGAGCCCAGGTACAGGTCGAGGATGTTTTCCGGGGCCGGCTTGAGCACCACCTGATACTGGTAGTAGTGCTGCATGCGGTTCGGGTTCTCACCGTAACGGCCATCCTTGGGACGGCGCGACGGCTGCACATAGGCAGCGCGCCACGGCTCCGGACCGATCGCGCGCAGGAACGTGGCAGTGTGCGAGGTACCGGCGCCGACCTCCATGTCGTAAGGCTGGAGCAACGCACAGCCTTGCTTGTCCCAGTAATCCTGCAACGTCAGGATGACTTGTTGAAAGGTAAGCATGATGAATTCGCGCGGACGAACAGGGAAAAATGCGGATTTTGCGCAGTCTTTCGGCCCGGCCGCGAGCGCGGCCAAAAGACTAAAACGTTGAATTTTAGCGGGAATTCGACCCGAACGGGGCGCCGATGGCCCCGGGGTGGCACGACAGGGGGATTTTCGCGCCCCCCTGTGTCGTTTTGACGATGCGACGCTGGCTGTTTTGCCGGTCAGCGCGCGCGGCGCGTCATGGCCAGACCGAGGCCCAGTGCGACGAGCGCCAGCACCAGTGCGGGCACGTTGCCGAAGCGAACGTATGGCGTGAGACCGGTGTAGGGCTGGACGTTGCCCGTGAGCGCGCCGACCGTCATCGCAGGCAGACGCGCCTGCACACGGCCGTGCGCATCGATAATCGCCGTCGCGCCCGTGTTCGTCGCACGCAGCATCGGGCGTCCCGTCTCAAGCGTGCGCATGCGGGCGATCTGCAAGTGCTGATCGAGCGCGATGGTGTCGCCGAACCACGCGAGGTTGGTCGAGTTCACGAGTACCGTGGCCGGTTCCGGCATGCTGCGCAGCGCCTGCGCGATTTCCTCACCGAACAGATCCTCGTAGCAGATGTTCATCGCGACCCGCTGGTCGCGCACCGGGAAGCCGCTCGGCGTGGCGCTGCCGCGCAGGAAATCGCCCAGCGGGATGTGCATCATGTCGACGAACCAGCGAAAGCCCCACGGCACGAACTCTCCGAAAGGCACGAGATGATGTTTGTCGTAGCGGTAGAGCGTCTGGTCGCGTGGCGTCACGCCGAACAGGCTGTTGGTGAAGTCGGTGGGGCCGCGATCGGTGATCGTCGCACCCACCGCACCCAGCACGACGTGCGAACCCGTGCGGTCCGCAAACTCGCGGATCGGTGCAGCGACTTCCGGCGGAATGCCTTGCAGCAGCACCGGGAACGCCGTCTCGGGCGTCACGATGAGATCGGCCGGTGCGGCCACGATCATGTCGCGATAGAGCGCCATGGCGTGATCGATGCCCGTGCGCTCGAATTTCATGTCCTGCGGGATATTGCCTTGCAGCAGCCGCACGGTGAGTGGCTGCCCGGAGGGCGTCGTCCAGGCATGACGGGACAGGCCGATACCCACGCCCAGCAGCGCCAGTACGCCGACTACGGCGGCCAGCCGTTGTGCTGCGCCCGTCGTCGCGACGACCGGCAGCAGCGCGCGGGCGAGCCAGGCCGCCGCGAGTGCGGCGAGACCGGTGATGCCGTACACGCCGAGCAGCGGGGCGAAGCCTGCGAGCGGGCCGTCGACGTGGGCGTAGCCGGGTGAGAGCCAGGGGAACCCGGTGAAGACGGTGCCGCGCAGCCATTCGGCAAGCGTCCAGGCCCCGGCGAAGGCCAACACACGCCATGGGCCGGTGGCCGGCACGGCACGCGTGAGAAACGCGGCGAGCGCCGGATAGACCGCCAGATAGATCGAGAACAGGACGACGGCCGCACCAGCCATCACGCTGGGCATGCCGCCGTATGTGTGCATGCTGATGTAGAGCCACCAGATGCCGCAGACGAACGAGGTGAGGCCGAAGCTGCCGCCCAGCCAGAGGGCGTTGCGTCGCGAGGCGCTGCGCTCGACGAGTGCGAACAGCCCTGCCATCGCGAGCAATTGCAGCCACCAGAGGTCGCGTGGCGCGAACGCCAGCGTTTGTGCGATACCGGCCAGACCGGCGAGCGCACGGGCACGCCAGGCCGGCCACGAGCGCCGCTCGGGCGCGTGGACGGTCATTTCCTGCATGGATCGATGAGTGAGTTACTCGGGCTGAACGGCGGGTGCCGGCTCCACGCGCCGCAACAGCAGCATGTGGACCTGACGGCCGTCGGCGCGTAGCACTTCGAACACGAGATTACCGATGCGCAGACGTTCGCCACGGCGCGGCACACGGCCGAACTGGTGCGTGATCATACCGCCGATCGTATCGTTTTCGTCATCGTGAAACTGCGTGCCGAACGCTTCGTTGAATTGCTCGATTTCCGTGAGCGCACGAATGCGATACGAGCCGTCGGGCGCGGCGATGATGTTGTCTTCTTCCTCGTCGAAGTCGTATTCGTCTTCGATGTCGCCGACGATCTGCTCGAGCACGTCTTCAATCGTGATGAGGCCCGCCACACCGCCGTATTCGTCCACGACGATGGCGATGTGATTGCGATTGACGCGGAAGTCGTGCAGCAGCACGTTCAGACGCTTCGACTCCGGAATGAACACGGCCGGGCGCAGCATGTCGCGCACGTCGAAGTCGTGATTGGCGTAGTAACGCAGCAGATCCTTCGCGAGCAGAATGCCGATGATGTTGTCGCGATTGCCCTCGTAGACCGGATAGCGCGAGTGCGCCTGTTCCAGCACGAACGGCATGAATTCTTCAGGGGTCTGTTCGATGTTGACGGCGTCCATCTGCGCGCGCGGCACCATGATGTCGCGGGCACATAGATCGGCCACCTGGAATACGCCCTCGATCATCGCCAGAGAATCGGCGTCCATCAGGTTGCGGGCGTGAGCGTCTTGCAGAATTTCGAGCAACTCCGCGCGCGACTCCGGCTCCGGGGAAATCAGATCGGTGAGGCGTTCGAGCAGAGAGCGAGGTTTGTCGGTTTTTTTTGGACCGGGTCGACTGGGATAAGGGTCGTTCATGACGGCGCGTCCAAGTTGGGCGGACGCCGAGCTGTTACAGGAAGCTCAAGGATACACCAGATGTGCGGCATTACCGCGTCAGGTCGGCTGCATTGCGACACATGAGGCGACATGCACATTGCCGTGCATATTTCAGGACATTTCAGCGCGCCGGATGCTGCATTGTGGTGCGCTTACTTCGCCCCGCAGCGGCGCAGCACCGCTTCGAGCGCCGGGTCGGGCATGCCCGCTTCGCGCAGCGCCTTGACCGTGCGGGCGACGTAGTCGTGCGTGGTGCCATAGCGTCCCTGCGCCTGATCGAACACCTGCCGGACGATGGCGTCGGGCAGACGGCCCGCGTAGCTCGCCGCTTCGCGTCGCATGACAAAGGCGAGGCCCGGCTTGGTGCGCCCGTCGGCCAGTTGGCAATTCAGCCACATCGGACGATAGGAGCCCATCGCCATTTCCCGATACCAGAGCGTTTCGAATTCCGTGCGGACGTGCTTCGCGGCGAGGCGCATGGCCACGCCGGCGCACGAGCCGCCGCGATCGAGGGCCAGCACGAGTCCCGGCTGCTCCGGCGTGCCGCGATTGACGCGCGACCAGAGGTACAGGCCCCGGTGATAGCCGTGCACGCGGGCGCGCAGGCATTCTTCGACGGGCATGCCGGGGTTCCAGATGAGTGAGCCGTAGGCGAAGATCCACAGGTCTTCGCGGCCGTCCCAGCCGACGAGCGCGGCGTCGAGCGATGCGCTCATCTCTTCCGGGCTGAGGTGCCGGGAGACGCCGAGGTCCGGCGGGTAGCGGTCGCATCCCGGTCCGCTCGACGTGCTGGCCTGGGGAGCTTCAGGTGCTTCAGGGGCGGTCGGTCGGTCCGGAATGCGTTCCATACGGTTCGGTCGGGTCTCGGTCAGGTGCGGCGGGAGGTGGATTTTTTGGAAGGCGACTTCTCGGATGCGTAGGGATCGGCATAGCCCAATCCGGCGAGAATCTCCGTCTCCAGGTCTTCCATCTCCTGCGCTTCGTCGTCTTCTTCGTGATCGTAGCCCTGCGCGTGGAGCACGCCGTGCACGATCAGGTGCGCGTAATGCGCTTCGAGTGCAATACCCTGCTCGTTCGCTTCGCGCTCGACCACCGGGCAGCACAGCACGATGTCGCCGGTCACCGGATCGCTTTCGTCCTGTGCGTAGGCGAACGTCAGCACGTTCGTGGCGTAGTCCTTGCCGCGATAGCCGCGATTGAGCGTCTGGCCTTCGTCGGCGTCGACGAAGCGCAGCGTCAACTCGGCGTCGGCCAGCAGCGCGGCCTGCACCCAGCGACGTACCGCAGTGCGCGTGAGCAGCGCTTTGTGCGACGCGAACGCCGGACCCGCGACGAACTGGCTCGTCAGCGTGAGCGCGTGGCGCACGGCCCGCTCGCTCATGCCTTGCCTCCGGCAGCACGTGGCCCACGGGCGCCGCGCTCGCGCCCTTGTTCCGACGCAGGCAGGTCCAGCCCGGCTTCCAGATGCTGCGCATGCTCGTCGTACGCTTCGACGATGCGCGCGACCAGCGGGTGACGCACGACGTCGACGCTGGTAAAGCGGGTCATGGCGATACCGCGCACGTTTTTCAGAATCACCTGCGCTTCCATCAGGCCGCTCTTCTGGCCGCGTGGCAAGTCGACCTGCGTGGTGTCGCCGGTCACGACAGCCTTGCTGCCGAAGCCGATACGCGTGAGGAACATCTTCATCTGCTCGGGCGTGGTGTTCTGCGCCTCGTCCAGAATGATGAATGCATGGTTGAGCGTGCGGCCGCGCATGTAGGCGAGCGGCGCGATTTCGATCATCTGCTTCTCAAAGTACTTCTGCGTCTTGTCGAAGCCAAGCAGATCGTAGAGCGCGTCGTACAGCGGGCGCAGATACGGATCGACTTTCTGTGCGAGATCGCCTGGCAGGAAACCCAGACGCTCGCCCGCTTCCACCGCCGGGCGCGTGAGCACGATGCGTTTGACCGCGTCGCGCTCAAGGGCATCAACGGCGCAGGCCACCGCGAGATACGTCTTGCCGGTACCGGCCGGGCCAATACCGAACGTCACGTCGTGCGACAGGATCTGCTTCAGATAATCGCGCTGCGCGGGCGTGCGGCCGTGGAGGTCGCTGCGGCGCGTGTGCAGCACGGGCGAGCCGTCTTCTGTCTCCCCAGCGGCAAACGGATTGTCGTCGCCATGACGCACGGTGGGTGCGAGGCCCTGGCGCGTCTCCACGAGACCCAACTGAATATCGTCGACGGACAGTGCTTCGGTGGCGCGATTGTAGAAACTCTCGAGGGCTTGCGTGGCGACGGCGGCGCTCTTGCCGCGAACCGAGAAGCGATGGCCGCGGCGGGTGATCGAGACGTCGAGCGCCTGCTCGATCTGACGCAGGTTCTCGTCGAGCGGGCCGCAGAGATTGGCCAGACGGCGATTGTCGTCGCGCGGGGCGGTGAATTCTTGGACGGGTGCTTTCAAGATAATCCGGTCGGTTGCCTGTTCAGGTCGTTCGATGTTCGCTGCGTCGTTCAGTGCGTCGTGACCAGTTCGCCGCGCAGCGAGTGCGGGTAGGCGAAGGTGATCACAACGTCGGTCATCTGCCCGATCAGCGCGGCACGCTGTGCCTCGGGGGCCGGGAAGTTGACCACGCGGTTGTTCTCGGTGCGGCCTTGCAGCTCGTTCGGGTCCTTGCGCGACACGCCTTCGACAAGAATACGCTGACGCGAGCCGACCATGCTCTGGCTGATGCGTGCAGCGTTCTCTTCGATCACGGCCTGCAAGTGTTGCAGACGGCGCAGCTTCACTTCGCGCGGCGTGTCGTCCTGCAAGTTCGCGGCGGGCGTGCCGGGGCGCGGGCTGTAGATGAACGAGAAGCTGGTGTCGTAGCCGATCTCGTGAATCATCGCCATGAGCTTGTCGAAATCCTCTTCCGTTTCGCCGGGGAAGCCGACGATGAAGTCCGACGACATCGACATGTCCGGGCGCACCTGACGCAGACGACGGATGATCGACTTGTACTCCAGCACCGTGTAGCCGCGCTTCATGGCAGACAGCAAGCGGTCGGCGCCGTGCTGCACCGGCAGGTGCAGGTGGCTCACGAGCTTGGGCACCTTGGCGTAGGTGTCGATCAGACGCTGCGTGAATTCCTTCGGGTGGCTCGTCGTGTAACGAATGCGCTCGATGCCCGGCACTTCCGCCACATACTCGATGAGCAGCGCAAAGTCGGCGATCTCGCCGTCGGCCATCAGACCGCGATACGCGTTCACGTTCTGGCCCAGCAGCGTGATTTCACGCACGCCTTGTTCGGCCAGTCCGGCGATTTCGGTGAGCACGTCTTCGAACGGGCGCGAGACTTCGTCGCCGCGCGTGTAAGGCACCACGCAGTAGCTGCAATACTTCGAGCAGCCTTCCATGATCGAAACGAACGCCGTAGCACCCTCGACCTTGGCGGGCGGCAGGTGATCGAACTTCTCGATTTCGGGGAAGGAGATGTCGACTTGCGAACGACCGGTCGAGCGGCGTGCTTCGAGCATCTGCGGCAGGCGGTGCAGCGTTTGCGGGCCGAACACGACGTCCACGTACGGGGCGCGTTGCACGATGGCCGCGCCTTCCTGGCTGGCGACGCAACCGCCGACACCGATCACCAGATCCGGCTTGATTTCCTTGAGGGCGCGCATGCGGCCCAGATCCGAGAACACCTTTTCCTGTGCCTTTTCGCGCACGGAGCAGGTGTTGAAGAGGATGACGTCGGCGTCTTCGGGAGTGTCGGTCTTCTCGAGACCTTCGGCTGCGCCAAGTACGTCCGCCATCTTGTCGGAGTCGTACTCGTTCATCTGACAGCCGAACGTCTTGATGTAAATCTTCTTTGCCATTGAGTGTGCGCCGTTCGCAGTGATTAACCTGGGGGCGTCCGTATTTGTCCGTTGCCGGATGTTTCAGGGGTTCAGAAGGTCAGTCTTCGGTCGTGCGAGAAATGTGACGACCAAAAGTGACGACCCAAACGCAAAAGCCGGCATGGCCGGCCTGTCCGGACCTCCGTAGCGGGGCCGGTGTGTGGTGCACGCATTATACCGCGTGCACCGAGGGGGAGCGTGGCAGCGCCGGAGGGATTACCGGTTGTCCTTCATCGCCGCGGCGAGCGCCCGGATGTTGTACTGGAACAACTGAAGGTAGGTCGTCGCTTCCGGGTTCTTCGACAGGGCGTCGGAGTACAGCTTGCCGTCCACGGTCACCTTCGCGTCGTGCGCAATGCGTTGCACCAGACGCGGATTGGAGATGTTTTCCATGAAGACGGCCTTGATGCCCGTGCGGCGGATCACGCGGATCAGGTTGGCGACGTCCTTGGCGCTGGCTTCGCTTTCCGTCGACACGCCTTCCGGGGCGAGGAACTTGATGCCGAAACGCTGGCCGAGATAGCCGAAGGCGTCATGCGAGGTCAGCACCACGCGGCGCGACGGCGGAATCGGGGCCAGTTGCTTGTTGGCCCAGACGATCAGGTCGTCGAGCGCGCCGCGATAGTTCCTGGCGCGATCCGCATAGTAATTCGCGCCTGCCGGGTCGGCCTTCGAGAGGGCGGCGGCGATGTTGTCCGCCATCGTCTTCACGCGCTCGGGATCCTGAAACATATGCGGATCGGTCACCGTCTTGCCGTCGTCGACCATCGTTCGGGCTTTGAGACCCTTCGTGACCGTGACCAGCTCGCCGGGGTAGTGGCTCGACTTCATCAGGCGGGGCAGCCAGCCTTCGAAGCCCAGACCGTTCACGAAGAACAGCTTGGTGCCCGAGAGTTTGGCGACGTCCGCCGGGGTCGGCTCATAGGTGTGCGTGTCCTGATCGGGGCCGACGAGCGTGGTGACGTCCACGCGGTCGCCGCCGACGGCTTTCACGATGTCGGACAGGATGCTGAAGCTGGCACTGACGGGCAGGCGTGTGTCCTGCGCACGCGCCGGGCTGGCGAAGGCGAGGAAAAGCGCAAAAACTACAGCGAAAACTGCAAAGGGACCCGCGCCGAGCGATGATTTGCTGCGTGACGCGTTGCTGCCCCCAAGACCCAATCCAAACATGTTTTCCTCTCTTAAAGCGCAGACGCCTTGGCCGTGCCGGCACCGCCAGGCGAAACTAGCAGCGCGCCCAGATAGGCGACGCCTGCCGTCAAAACGATGGCCGGCCCGGAGGGGCAAGCCAGATAGTACGAAAGCAGCAACCCGATCACGCTCGACGCGCTGGCCACCAGCCACGCGGTGAGCAGCATGCCGGGCAGTGTGCGGGAGACGAGCCGGGCAGTGGCCGCCGGCAGCATCATCAGTCCCACGGCCATGAGCGTGCCCATCGCCTGGAAACCGGAGACGAGGTTCATGACCGTCAGCACGGTAAAGCCCAGGTGGTAGCGCATCACGCTCTTGCCCTGGCCCTGGCCGAGAAAGGTCGGATCGGCACTGTCGAGCACCAGACCGCGATAGTGCCAGCCAAACCATAGCAGCGTGACGGTCGTGATGGCCGCCACGAGTATCAGCGAGGGGTCGTCCACCGCCAGTACCGACCCGAACAGCAGGTTCATCAGGTCGACGCTATTGCCCCACTTCGACACGATGACCACACCGCCCGCGAGCGCCAGCAAATAGAAGCCCGCGAACGATGCACCCTCATCCAGCCGCGTACGGCGGCTCGACAGACCGGCGAGCAACGCCACGAGCAGCCCCGCGATCATGCCACCGCCCGCCATCCATGGCAGCGACAGCCCACCGATCAGATAGCCAACCGCCGCACCCGGCAGCACCGCGTGCGACAGCGAGTCGCCCATCAGGCTCATGCGGCGCAGCAGCAAAAATACACCCACGGGCGTGCAACCCAGCGATAAGGCCAGACTGCCGACCAGCGCGTGGCGCATGAAGTCGAATTCCGCGAACGGGCCAACGACGAGATCGAGCAGCGCGCTCATCGACGGCCTCCGGGAAACGTGACCGGCGCAGAGGTGATCGACGTCGGCGTCGCGGCAAACGCGGTATAGCCGCCTGCTGCGGAAAGCCCCGGATGGGCACCCCCAGTCGCGCCGTCCGCCGACGCAAACCCGCCCTGAAGGCAAGACGCCGGTGTGCCCGACGTGACCAGACGTCCGGCCATCACGGCCACGTGCGCGAAGCGTTCGAGCACCAGCGGCAAATCGTGGAGCACGGTCACAACGGTGCGCCCCTCGTTGCGCCATTGATCCAGCAACGCCAGCAACAGTTCCGCCGACGGTACATCGATGCCGGTCAGCGGTTCATCCAGCAAAACGATCGGTGCGTCTTCGACGATCAGGCGCGCGAAGCGAGCGCGCTGCCATTGCCCGCCGGACAGGGATTCCAGCGCTTGTGTGCGCTTGTCGGCGAGGCCGACGCGGGCGAGGGCATCGAGGGCGCGGTCGAACTCGTCGCGGCCGAGGCGACGGGCGTCGCCCGTGCGACGCCACGTACCGGTCAGCACGTATTCTTCAACACACATCGGAAAACGATGGTCGGTCTCGGGACGTTGCGACAGATAGGCCACCGGGGCGTCGCTGACGATCTTGCCCGTCGTAGGCTTTTGCAGACCGGCGAGCGCGCGCAACAAGGTGGTTTTGCCGCCGCCGTTGGGGCCGACGACCGCAGACAGCACGCCGGGTGCGAACGTGGCGCTCACGTCTTCCAGCGCGACGTTCGGTCCGAACCGGACCGAGAGATTCTGGCAACCGATCACGGGGCGACCCCTTTCAACGCCCAGTAAACGAGCGCCCAAAGCGGGACGAGCACCAGCAGCGTGAGCGCCGTGCGTTCCCAGCCAGCGAGACGGTAGAGCCAAACGGAGAAGCGAATCATGGACAGATGGGGCGACGCCCGCACACAGTTTGCAACTGTGTAATAAATGCAACAAAGTTGCATTATTGCACGAATCGTTCCTGACGCGGTGACGCCGGGGCCAGAGCGAAGATGTGCCGGGTAGAGGTAGGGTCACATCGCGTTACATATCCGCGCAGCAGATTTTTGCGAACGGGCGTAACATGGATTTCGAGCGCGATCGTCTGGCACGTTGTTCGCTTCATTCCAGAGATCGCCAATTTGCAAGGAGGAGGTGAGTCCGTCAAGACATCCGTCCGTAGTCGACTTTCCATCTGCGACGCGCATGCTCCAGAGCAGGCCCGTCGCACGACCGTCGCGACTTCGCGCAGCCGCGACGCTTCGACCGGAAAGCATCCCCTTCGCGCCCACGTCTTCGCTGTCGTCGACGTCGTCGGGCCGCCCACTTTTTTCCCAAAAAAATTACACGCAACGTATTTCGTTGGTGCAGGAAATTCTATGAAATAAATAGGAATGCTGAATAAATCAACGAACGCCTAAAACGTTTCTTAATGCAGGCAAACCCGAGTGCGCAATGCGTGGGGGATGGCTACAAAAGTCGCTCGAAATTTGACCTATCTCGTGCGACATGCGCATTGCGTAGAGTGCGTGCGTAACACGCGGAAACCCTTGCGGCATGCGGGTTATCGAGAATGCTTAGCGCTGCGGAAAATATCTAGCGACAGTTTTTTTGTTTGTGCATATGATGAGTTAACGGTTGCAATTTTCACTGACAAGTTTAAAGTCAACCTAAACCGATTTTGAGTCGTTCATGTGAGGGAGGGGACAGTGCGAAAGGTTTCGCGTCAGTCGCTCCGGCATGCAGTGAGCCAGGTCGAAACCATCGTGCAGTCATCCGGGTCTTAAGCAACAGAGCGGGCATCGTATCGCGGTGTTTTCCGCGGTGTATTTCGATGAGGCGGGGGTGAGGCATATGGATATTTTTAGCCATTACACGACACGTTTCGAAGCACGCAGGGAAGAGGAATACAGCATCCAGGAATATCTGGAGATCTGTAAGAAGGACTCGACTGCGTATGCGACGGCAGCCGAGCGCATGTTGCGCGCCATCGGTGAGCCGGAGCTTATCGACACGCATCACGACCCGCGACTCTCGCGGCTGTTCTCCAACAAGATCATCAAGATCTATCCTGCCTTCCGTGACTTCTACGGCATGGAAGACACGATCGAGCAAATCGTCTCGTTCTTCAAACACGCGGCGCAGGGCCTCGAAGAGCGCAAACAGATTCTGTATTTGCTCGGACCCCCGGGCGGCGGCAAGTCGTCGCTGGCCGAGAAACTGAAGGTGTTGATGGAGGACGTTCCCATCTACTGCCTGAAGGGATCGCCGGTGCACGAGTCGCCTCTGGGTCTGTTCTCCTCAGAGGAAGACGGCAAGATTCTCGAAGAGGACTTCGGCATCCCGGTGCGGTATCTCAATACGATTCCGTCGCCGTGGGCCACCAAGCGTCTTAACGAATTCAACGGCGACATTACCAAGTTCCGTGTCGTGAAGGTGCGTCCGTCGGTGTTGCAGCAGATCGCGATTGCGAAGACGGAGCCGGGCGACGAGAACAACCAGGACATTTCGTCGCTGGTCGGTAAGGTCGACATCCGCCAGCTCGAAGAGTTTCCGCAGGACGATCCGGACGCCTACTCGTACTCCGGTGGCCTCTGCCTGGCCAACCGCGGCCTGCTCGAATTCGTCGAAATGTTCAAAGCGCCGATCAAGGTGCTCCACCCGCTGCTGACCGCTACACAGGAAGGCAACTACAAAGGCACGGAAGGGTTCGGTGCGATTCCGTTCGACGGGATCGTGCTTGCTCACTCGAACGAAGCAGAGTGGCAGAGCTTTAAGGGCAATCGCAACAACGAAGCTTTCCTCGACCGTATCTATATCGTGAAGGTGCCGTACTGCCTGCGCGTGACCGACGAGGTGAAGATTTACGAGAAGCTCGTGAAGAACAGCTCGCTTGCGAACGCCCCGCGCGCGCCGAACGTGCTCAAGATGCTTGCCCAGTTCGCGGTGCTGACGCGTCTGAAAGAGCCCGAGAATTCCAACATCTTCTCCAAGGTCCGTGTCTACGACGGTGAGAACCTCAAGGACATCGACCCGAAGGCCAAGTCGTATCAGGAGTACCGCGACTACGCCGGGGTGGACGAAGGGATGACAGGCATGTCCACGCGCTTCGCCTTCAAGGTGCTCTCGAAGGTTTTCAACTTCGATAACACGGAAGTCGCTGCGAACCCGGTGCACATGTTGTACGTGCTCGAACAACAGATCGAGCGCGAACAGTATGCGGGAGAAGTGGAGAAGCGCTATCTCGCCTATATCAAGGAATATCTGACGGCACCGTTCGTCGAGTTCATCGGCAAGGAGATTCAGACCGCGTATCTGGAGTCGTACTCGGAGTACGGTCAGAACATCTTCGATCGCTACGTGAACTTCGCGGACCTGTGGATTCAGGATCAGGAGTATCGCGATCCGAATACCGGCGAAATTCTCGACCGCACCGCGCTCAACGACGAACTGGAGAAAGTCGAAAAGCCGGCGGGGATTACCAATCCGAAGGACTTCCGCAACGAGATCGTCAACTTCGTGCTGCGCGCGCGCGCCAACAACGCGGGTAAGAATCCGCTCTGGACGAGTTACGAAAAGCTGCGCGCGGTGATCGAGAAACGCATGTTCTCGACGACCGAGGATTTGCTGCCGGTGATCTCGTTCAACGCGAAGTCGTCCAAGGAGGATCAGGAAAAGCACGCCAACTTCGTCAACCGGATGGTGGAAAAGGGCTATACCCCGAAGCAGGTTCGCCTGCTTGTGGAATGGTATCTGCGCGTGCGCAAATCCTCGTAGCAACCAATCGGGGCCACTATGTCAGCAATCATCGACAGACGGCAAAACGGCAAGAACAAAAGCGCCATCAATCAGCAGCGTTTCATCAAACGCTATCGCGACCAGATTCGTCGTGCGGTTGCGAAAGCGGTGTCTGGGCGCAAGATCACCGATATCGATGGCAGCGGACAAGTCTCGATCCCGGTCAAGGACATTTCGGAGCCGTTGTTTCACCACGGACCCGGCGGGCGGCGGGAGATGGTTCATCCCGGCAACCGCGAGTTCGTGGTGGGCGACAACTTCGAGCGTCCGCCATCGGGCGCAGGGGGCGGCGGCAGCCGCGCCAGCGACTCGGGGGAGGGCGAGGACGATTTCGTCTTCAACCTCTCCAGAGAGGAATTCCTGAAATTCTTCTTCGAGGACATGGCGTTGCCGGACCTCGCGAAACGTCGGCTTGCCCAGATTCCCGAGTTTCGCAAGGTACGTGCGGGCTATTCCATCGACGGTACGCCGTCGAACCTCAACGTCATTCGCACGATGCGCAGCTCGCTGGGCCGGCGCATCGCACTTACTGCACCCTATCGCAAGCAGCTCCGTGAGCTTGAAGCCGAGTACGCGGACATCGTCTCGCGCGAAGGGGATACATCGCCCAGAGCCCTGGCGCTCGCGCACGAAATCACGCATCTTCGTACGCGCGTCGAGGCGATTCCTTACATCGAGAAACTCGATCTGCGGTATTCGAACCGTGTCATGCAGCCGCGCCCGCAAGCGCAGGCCGTCATGTTCTGTCTGATGGACGTGTCCGGCTCGATGGACCAGAGCCGCAAGGACCTTGCCAAGCGCTTCTTCATGCTGCTGTATCTGTTCCTGCGGCATAACTACGAGCGCATCGATCTCGTGCTCATCCGTCACCACACCACGGCGAAGGAAGTGAACGAGGACGATTTCTTCTACGCGCGCGAGTCGGGCGGGACGGTGGTGTCCAGCGCACTGAAGCTGATGAACGAGGTCATCGCGGACCGGTATTCGCCGAGCGACTGGAACATCTACGGTGCGCAGGTCTCCGACGGGGACAACTGGGACGGCGACTCGCCGATCTGTCGCGACATCCTGATGCAGTCGATCATGCCGGCCGTCCAGTACTTCGCCTACGTGGAGGTGGCGAGCGCAGAGCCGCAGAACCTGTGGAACGAGTACCTGTCGGTCAAGCAGCAGCACTCGAACTTCGCGATGCAACGCATCATGGAGGCGGCCGAAATCTATCCGGTGCTGCACGACTTGTTCAAGAAGAAGGCGGCTTGAAAGCCGTCTCTTAGCGTACCGATACCGGTCCGAGCCGGTACCGAAACGAGGGCGCGTCATGGCGTATATATCCACAGGGTCGGAATGGACGTTCGAGCTGATTCAGCGATACGAGCATGAGATCGCGCGTATCGCCGCCGGCTTCAAGCTCGACACGTACCCGAATCAGATCGAGATCATCACCGCCGAGCAGATGCTCGACGCATATGCGACCGTCGGCTTGCCCATCGGCTATCACCACTGGTCGTACGGCAAGCACTTCCTGTCGTCCGAGCGTGGCTACAAGCGCGGGCAGATGGGGCTGGCGTACGAGATCGTCATCAACTCGAACCCTTGCATCGCGTATCTGATGGAGGAGAACAGCATGACCATGCAGGCGCTGACCATCGCGCATGCCAGCTACGGTCATAACTCGTTCTTCAAGGGCAATTATCTGTTTCGCACGTGGACCAGCGCCGACGCCATCGTCGATTACCTGCTGTTTGCGCGCAACTACATCACCGAGTGCGAACAGCGTTACGGCGAACAATCCGTGGAGTTGCTGCTCGACTCGTGCCACGCATTGATGAACTACGGCGTGGACCGGTACAAGCGGCCGAAACGTCTGTCGCTCGCGCAGGAGCAGGCGAGACAAAAGGAGCGCGAGAATTATCTGCAGCTGCAGATCAACGATCTGTGGCGCACGTTGCCCAATCACGCCCTGCATGACGACGATGAGGACGACGGCCTCGATCCCACCGAATCGGACGAGCCTCCCTTCCCGGGCGAACCGCAGGAAAACCTGCTGTATTTCTTCGAGAAGAACGCGCCGAAACTGGCGCCGTGGCAGCGCGAGATCGTGCGCATCGTACGCAAGCTCGCGCAGTACTTCTATCCGCAACGTCAGACCAAAGTCATGAACGAAGGCTGGGCGACGTTCTGGCACTACACGATCCTCCAGCAACTCTACAAGGAGAAGCTCGTCAACGACGCCTTCATGATGGAGTTCCTGCACGCGCATACGAACGTCGTCTATCAGCCGTCGTTCGACAGCCCGTACTACAGCGGTCTGAATCCGTACGCGCTGGGCTTCGCGATGTTCCAGGACATCCGTCGCATGTGCGAGGACCCGACCGACGAGGACCGCCAGTGGGCCCCGGATATCGCTGGCTCCGATTGGCTGACGACGCTCGACTTCGCCATGCGCAATTTCAAGGACGAGAGTTTCATTCAGCAGTTCCTCTCGCCCAAGGTGATTCGCGATCTGAAGTTGTTCTCCGTCCTTGACGACGATCGCGACAGCCGTTTGCGTGTGACGGCGATTCACAACGACTCGGGCTATCGCGAGATCCGCGAGATGCTGGCGCAGCAGTACAACCTCAGCCAGCTTGAGCCGAACATTCAGGTGGCGCACGTCGATCTGCATGGCGACCGTTCGCTGACGTTGCGGCACGTGCAAAGCGAACGCAAACCGCTCGACGACAGCTTCGAAGAAGTGCTCAAGCATGTGGCGCGTCTGTGGGGCTTTACCGTGCGGCTGGAGACGGTGTTCGAAGACGGCCGCAGCGAGATGACGCACGAGACGAAGGTCGAGAAGCGGCGTCGCTATGCGCTAAGCGCCTGATGGGGGCGCGATGAAGATTCCGTTCGTCGCGCTCGATCACGTGGTGTTGCGGACCAACGATGTGGCACGCTTGCGGCACTTCTACATCGAGGTGCTGGGCTGCACGCTGGAGAAAGTTCAGGACGACATCGGACTGGTGCAACTGCGTGCTGGCGACGCGTTGATCGATCTGGTCGACGTCGCTGGCACGATCGGCCGTCAGGGCGGTGTCGCACCCGGTCCGGAAGGACACAATCTCGATCACTTTTGTCTGCGCGTCGAACCGTTCGATGATGACGCCATTCGCAAAGGACTGGCGTCGCACGGCGTGACCTTGGGCGACGTGGTGCAACGCTACGGTGCGCACGGGGAAGGGCCGTCCTGCTATCTCAGCGATCCGGACGGCAACACCGTGGAGCTCAAAGGACCGGCAACGTCGCCGCCCGTCGGCGGGCATTGATGCCGTTCGCGACGTCCGGTGGCATTACGCAGCGGCCAAAACGTCGCGCCGCCCACACCGCCATCACGCCGCCATCTGCCCCATCACGCTTTGATCCCGTCCCTTGTGTTTCGCTTGATACAGCGCCTTGTCCGCCTGATCGAGCATTGCGCTGATCACGAGCGGTTCGCCCGGTTGCCATGAGGCAATGCCCACGCTGATGGTGATCGCCTCGCCTTCATCGCGCGCCGCTTGCGGCAGCAGATCCGTGCTTGCGCGCTTGACGGACTCGCGAATCCGGTCGGCCACACGTAACGCAGCGTGCTGGTCGATCTCGGGCAAGACCACCGCAAATTCCTCGCCTCCCAGACGCACCGCAAAATCGCTTGGCAGCCGGATGCAATGCTGGATGGTTGTGGCGATACGTTGCAGTACAGCGTCACCGAACGGGTGTCCGTAGCGGTCGTTGACCTGCTTGAAGAAATCGATGTCGATCAGCAGCACGGACAGCGGAATCGCACGCTGTTGCACGCGCTCGGCCACGAGCCGGATGCGATTGTCGAAGTAGCGGCGGTTATAGATGTGCGTGAGCGGATCGATGAAGACCTTCTCCACGAGATCCGTATTGGTGAGCGCGAGCGATTGATACTGCCGCGTGATTTCCCACACGAGGGCGAGCGTGGCAACACCCGGCGACGCCAGCGCAAGCAAGCGCGCCGCATACCATTGATACGACGCCTCGCTCGGTGCCGTGAGCGAGAGCAGCAACTGACACAGCGAGATCGAGACCACGACCCACACTAGCAGGAACAGCTTGTGTGACAGGCGCGTGACGGCCGCGATACGCCACCACAATGCGATGTAGGCGATGAAGAGCGCGCTCAGCGCAATCGTTTCGATGTCGATGCCACCGGTCAGATGCGGTGTGACGAGCGTGCGTCCCGCGCCCACGATCGACAGCGAAACCGTCACCCAGATGATGAGGACCGTCGCACCGTAACGCGCAGCCTCTGAGTAGCCGGGGCGCGTGTGCGGATCCATGCGTGTGCGCGAGTAGCTGCGCACGCTGAGCATCACATAAGCAGCGAAGCTCGCTTCGGCAACGAGCCAGAGCCAGAACGGTGCGCGGGTGACATGTGTCGAAATGCCCGCAAGCTGATTCGCGAGCAACACGCCTTCGGTGAACATGAACAGTCCGCGCAGCAGAAACGCGCATCCGAACTGCGCAAAATAGCGCTTACCGTTGTAGAGATATTGAACGCCCAGCAGACACGCCGTCGACAGATTGAGAATGCCGCCTGCCGAGACGAGAAAGAAGGTCAGTAACGGATTGACGGTGCCTTCGAGCGTGCGCGCGAGGAATCCGGCAAGCGTGAGTGCGGCGCACGCAGCCAAAATGGTGGTCGCGGCGACGCGATTGCCCTGTTCGGTACGGCTGATGGTACTTTTCATAGTTGTTATTCGCCATTCAACGACCTCGTGCCCGCGCACGATCGCTTTCCTACCGTTCAATCACCGCGCCCGCAAACTGTCGCAAGATCGTTGTCTCGCGTTCCCGTTGCGTTTCCCCGATTTTGCGCTAAATGATTGAAAACTAAGATAAACCTCGGAGAATACACGAGTTTTTCCGGGTTGGCACTGGTTTCCGGAGCGGTACTCTAATTTCCCTTTGAAGGCCAGATAACATGCGGATTCCGGCCGATCGGCACGTCGCTTGCCGTACCCGAATTCGCTCGCTTCGCGTCCCGGAAAATAAATCGCTGCGACACATCGATCCGCTGTGCGAAACATTGAAATTGCAGATTTCGGGACGTTGTAAAAATGCATTTTCTTCGCACCTTTTCAATTCGCCGCAACGCCAGTGATGACGGTGGATTCGAGCGCACGCAATTATTCAGGACTGCGATTCATATGAGAAATGTATGGTGTAATTGCGTGTAAATACGCCGGATTAATGACTAAAAACGTGCTACGGGTTGGCATCGACGCACTATCTGTACTAGAATAAAAAAAGCCAATCGCTGCGGTTGGCCCATAGAAACAAAAGCGTTGCCGGTGTTCCTCGTTGCGCCGGCGTCCGTTACATCACGCAATGAGTCTGTGCAGTAAAACTTTCGCGCGCTTTCAATAAGCGTGTATCGAGAGGCCCAGGCGCCCACGGCGTCGAAAGCTCGTCTCTCATGTCGCATTTCGCGACGCCTCGTTCGTCACCGTTGTCTTTCACAGACCTTCGGATCGAACACACCACAATTCGCAAGGCAGCTAACAGTTGTCATGCTTGATTGACCGCGTTGTCACGTGGGGCGATAGCTATTGCCGCGCGCGCAGCGCTGCCAACCCATTCAAAGGGAGCATGAACGTGGCGAAGCAGTATCGCATTCTCTATCTGGCCGGCTTCGGACTGCTCGGTGTTGCCGCCGCAGTCACCGGTCTGGTGTATTGGCTGGGCGTGGATTCGCTCGTCAAGTACCGGGGCGACCTGGTGTATTACACCCAGCAGCATCTCAAGCTCGTGGCGATTTCGATGACATTGGCCATTCTGGTCGGCGTGCCTGCGGGCGTGCTGATCTCGCGTCCGATGTTCGCGAAACATGCCGAGCGCGCGGTGCAGATCTTCAACATCGGCAACACGCTGCCGTCGCTCGCCGTGCTGGCGTTGTCGATGGCGGTGCTCGGTATCGGCGACCGTCCGGCGATTCTGGCGCTGTGGCTGGCTTCGCTGCTGCCCATCGTGCGTAACGCGTACGAAGGCCTTCGGCAGGTGCCGCCCGCATTGCGGGAGTCGGCGCGCGGCATGGGCATGACACCGGCGCAGGTGCTGTTTCGCGTCGATCTGCCCAACGCCATGCCGGTCATCATCGGCGGCGTTCGCACCGCGCTCGCGATCAACGTCGGCACTGCGCCGCTCGCTTTCCTGATCGGCGCGGACAGTCTGGGACAACTGATCTTCCCCGGCATCTATCTGAACGACCAGACCAAGCTGCTGCTCGGCGCGGCCGGCACTGCGCTGCTCGCGCTGGTGCTCGACGGCATCGTCGCCTTCGCCAGCGGGCTCTGGTTCGCGCGTCACGGCACGCCCGCGCGCTGAAACATAGGAGACCCCTACGTATGCAAGTTTCGTTTTCTCGTACGCTCACGGCGCGCGCGCTTCGTCTTCTGAGCATTGTTGCCGTCGCGCTGGGCGTGATGGCGACGAGCGCTACCGCGCAGGCCACCACGCTTACCATCGGCGGTAAGAACTTCACCGAACAGTTGATTCTCTCGGAGATGACGGCGCAGTACCTGCGCAGCAAAGGGTATGACGTCGAACTGAAGAACGGCCTCGGCAGTGTGGTGATGCGTCAGGGCATGGAGAGCAATCAGCTCGACGTGGTCTGGGAGTACACCGGTACGTCGCTCATCGTCTACAACAAGGTGACCGAAAAACTCGATCCACAACAGACTTACGAGCGGGTCAGGGAACTCGACGGCAAGATCGGTCTCGTCTGGCTGAATCCCGCTGCGCTGAACAACACGTATGCGTTCGCCATGCCGGGCAAGATGGCGCGTGAAGAAGGTATCGAGACGGTGTCGCAGCTCATCGAAAAATTCCGGTCGAATCCGGATATGCAGTTCGCATTCGACATGGAGTTCGTCGGTCGTTCGGACGGTCTGGAACCGATGGAACAACTCTACGACTTCCATCTCGCACGCCGCAACATCAAACAGATGGACCCGGGCCTCGTCTACACAGCCCTCAAGAACGAACAGATCGACGCCGGTCTCGTCTACACCAGCGATGGCCGCAACAAGGGCTTCGATCTGAAAGTGCTGGCCGACGACAAGGGCTTCTTCCCCGCTTACGCCGCCACGCCCGTGGTGCGCAAGGAAGTGCTCGACGCGAATCCGAAGCTCGCCGACGAACTGAACGCGCTCAGCGCGAAGATCAACGACGAAAACATGCGCGACATGAACGCCAAGGTCGATATCGACCATCGCGCGGTGTCGCGTGTGGCGAGCGACTTCCTCAAGCAGGAAGGATTGGTGCAGTAAGCGTACATCGCGCGTTGCTGCTCCCGATAGTTACCGATTGAGGAGTCCCATGATTGAATTTTTGACGCACAACTGGCACCGCATTCTGACCCTCACCGGTCAGCACGCGTGGCTGGTGGCCGCCTCGGTTGGCGCGGCCATTGTGGTCGGCGTGCCCCTGGGCGTGCTGGTCACGCGTTTTCGCTGGCTGTCCGGCGCCGTGCTGGGTCTGGCGACGGTCGTGCTCACGATCCCGTCGATCGCCCTGTTCGGCCTGATGATCCCCGCACTGTCCGTCTACGGCATGGGGATCGGCCCTGCGCCGGCGGTGGCCGCCGTTTTCCTGTATTCGCTGCTGCCGATCATGCGCAACACGAGCCTCGCGCTGCGTCAGATCGATCCGAGCATTCGCGAAGCGGGGATTGGTATTGGCATGACGTTCTGGCAGCGTCTGCGCCTGGTTGAATTGCCGCTGGCCGTGCCGGTGGTGCTGGGCGGCGTGCGCACTGCCGTCGTGATGAATATTGGCGTGATGGCCATTGGTGCCATCGTCGGGGCAGGCGGTCTCGGGGTGTTGATCACCCAGGGGATCAGCCAGAGCGATACCCGGCAGCTTGTCGTGGGTGCGGTCATGGTGAGTCTGCTCGCCATCGTCGCCGACACCCTGTTGCACCGCCTGCAGCGCGTGCTGACACCGAAAGGAATCCGAACCGTATGATCAAACTCGACAATCTCACCAAAAGCTTCGTCCAGAAGGACGGTACGCGTGTGACCGCCGTGAATTCGGTCAGCCTCGAAGTGCCGCCGGGCGAAATCTGCGTCTTCCTCGGCCCGTCGGGCTGCGGAAAGACGACCACGCTCAAGATGATCAACCGGTTGATCAAGCCGACCTCCGGGCACATCCTGCTCAACGGCGAAGACACCGACAAGATCAATGAAATCGAACTGCGCCGCCACATCGGCTATGTGATCCAGCAGATCGGTCTGTTCCCGAACATGACCATCGAGGAGAACATTACCGTGGTGCCGCGTCTGCTCGGTTGGGACAAGAAGCGCTGCCGCGAGCGTGCCACGGAACTGATGGCCATGGTCGCACTCGATCCGAAGCGTTACCTGTCGCGCTATCCGCGCGAACTCTCGGGGGGCAACAGCAACGTATCGGTGTGATCCGGGCGCTGGCGGCAGATCCGCCCGTGCTGCTGATGGATGAGCCGTTCGGTGCCGTCGATCCGATCAACCGCGAATCGATCCAGAACGAGTTTCTGCAAATGCAGCGTCAGTTGGGCAAGACCGTCATTATGGTCAGTCACGATATCGACGAGGCGATCAAGCTGGCGGACCGCATCGCGATCTTCCGTCAGGGGAGTCTCGTGCAGTACGCACAACCGGATGCGCTGCTTGCGCGACCGGTCGACGAATTCGTCGCAAGCTTCGTGGGACATGACCGAATTCTCAAACGCCTGTTGCTCGTGCGCGCCGAAGACGCCGCCACGCCGCAACCGACCGTCAAGCCGCAGACGACGCTCGCCGAAGCCTACGGCATGATGGATGAACTCGATACGCGCTCGCTGGTGGTGGTCGACGAGAGCGCGCGTGCATTGGGTTACATTGCACGCCGGGACACGCGGCACGCACAGGGCACGTGTGGCGAGCGCGTGCGGGACTTCAAGGCGTCGGCGGTGGCGGGCGACAACCTGCGGGTGCTGCTCTCGCGCATGTACGAACACAATCTGGCATCCCTGCCAGTGCTGGGCGACGACAATCAGTACCTCGGCGAGGTCACGCAAGACTCCATCGCCGACTATCTGAGTTCGGGCAAGTCGCGCGGCAATGGTGGCGGCACGATCATTACGCCGTCGCTGCCGGGCGCGCCCAATGTGGTGGCAAGCGTGCCGTTCGGCGCTTCGGTGTAAGCGCTGGACGCGGTGCGATGTCGCACGTTCCTGAATAAGGGAGCGTCGCATGAGTTTCGGAGGCGGGCGGGAGCGAACGCCTGCTGAAGTATCCAAGGATGACGGCCAAAAGCGGCCGTCATTTTGCGTTTGCCGGTGGCGCGTTTCGCTGAAGGCGAGGGCGATGCCGACAAATCGACGAATGGCACCATTGAACAAGCGAAGAAAACAGCAAGACAAGGAGTGGCGGGATGACGTGGGAAGCAGTGATAGCGTGGTTCGACAATGCGCCGTGGGCACGCATGGCCGGATCGTTGGCGATGCTGATTGCAGTGGCCGCGCTGGTGCAGGCAGTGGCGCAATTCGTGATCGTGCGGGTCGTACGCATCGTGGTGCGGAGAACGGCGAATCGCTGGGACGATGCGTTGTTCGCGCATCGCGTTTTCCACCGGGCGGCGCGCATTTTGCCGTACGTCGTCATTCAGTTCGGCATCGAGTGGGTGCCGGATCTGCCGGCGAAGGCGGTGATCGTCATCGTCAATGTGGCGCTTGCCGCGACGCTGCTCTACGCCGCGCTCGCGATCGCGGGCATTCTCGACGCCGCGCAGACCGTCTACGCGATGTCGGAGCACGCGCGCACGCGCTCGATCAAGGGGTACGTCCAGCTCGGCAAGATCGCACTTTACGTGGTGGCGTCGATTGGTATCGTCGCAGCGATCGTCGACCGTTCGCCGTGGCTGCTGCTCTCCGGCCTGGGCGCGATGTCGGCGGTGCTGTTGCTGGTATTCAAGGACACGATCATGTCGTTCGTCGCCAGCGTGCAACTCACGTCGAACGACATGCTGCGTGTGGGTGACTGGATCGAGATGCCGCAGGTCGGGGCCGATGGCGACGTGGTGGATATCGCGTTGCATACGGTCAAGGTGCAGAACTGGGACAAGACGATCACGACGATTCCGACGTGGCGTCTGATTTCGGAGAGCTTCCGAAACTGGCGCGGCATGCAGCAGTCGGGCGGGCGACGCATCAAGCGCACGCTATGCATCGATGCGGGCAGCGCCGGCTTTCTCGACGAGGCGGAGATTGCGCGTCTGTCGAAGCTGCATTTGCTCGGGGATTATCTGTCCGAAAAGCAGCGCTCGCTGGCGGACGCGAATGCCGCCCTGGGACATGCGGCGGGCGTGCCTGCGAACACGCGGCGTCTGACGAACATCGGCACCTTCCGGGCGTACGCGCTCGCTTATCTGAAGGCGCATCCGAACATTCACGCAGGCATGACGTGCATGGTGCGTTCGCTGCAACCGACGGCGACCGGCATCCCCGTGGAACTCTATTGCTTCACGAACACGACCGTTTGGGCCGAATACGAACGCGTGCAAGGCGATGTCTTCGATCACTTGCTGGCCATCCTGCCGGAGTTCGGGTTGCGCATGTATCAGAACCCGGCAGGGGCCGATCTGGTGAGGTGGCAAGGCAAGGTTGCGGCGTGAACGTGTTCTAGGCAAACCTGATTGACGGTGGTGCTCGGGGGCGGCGATGCAGCATGTTTAGCCCCGCCAGCCGGGGATGTGCTGCCCGACGTATGCGGCGTCGCTGAATGCGTATCCGCTTGCCCGCTCGTAGATATGATTCATCGTCCGCTTGTGATTCGGGCCCAGATGCCTGTTCGCGAAGCCAAAGATGACAAAGATCATCGCCCACTCAGGAAAGTACTCGTGCTGGACCGTTGCCCAGTAACCCTCGCAGCGAACGACTGCCTCTTGGAACTCTTTCCACAAGGTATTCCTGACAGAATCAGGTACTGAAAACTCTTCGTACTTGAGGTGACAACTACAGACCAACTCCAGCACGTGTCGCATCGCTTTTTGCGTGTCGCTGGGGATTGTGAGCATCAGGGAATCGAAATCTGTGACAGACGCGTCTGTCGTTCGTGGACGCGCGATTTCCACCGTCGCTGCTTGTGAGAGGGAAGCGTCGTCCGGCGGTGCCTGGTGAGCTTTCTCAAACGATCCGGCCAATTCGCTTGTCGGGGGCGGCGGAGTATCGCTCTGTGTCGGGGGTAAGGTACTGACGGTGTTGGCCGTTTTGGCGTGATCGACATTCATGATTCATCTCCATCGGTTGAGGGAGATTCCAATATGGAACCCATCGAGCGGCGACCTTTCTGGAACGTGCTGCCGCGTTCCGGATTCGCACCGCGGATGGGAGTCTTCTTGTGATGTCGGTGGGTTGTTGCCTCATTAACGACATATGAATTGAGTCACCTGAGATCGGTGGACTTGCTGCCCATCCTGCCGGAATTCGGGCTGTACATGTATCAGAACCCGGCAGGGGGATGTGGTGAGGTAGCAAGGCAAGGTCGCGGCGTGAACGTGTCAGGCCAACGTCTGGGCGAAAGCCGCTAGCGAGATCGATGACGCATCATTTCTGTGTCGACCAGCCAGCGATGCGTTCCCCATCGTATGCGGCTTCGCTGAATGCATACCCGCCTCCCTTTTCGTAAATGCGAACCATCGTCTGCCGGTGGTTTGGGCCCAGATACGTGTTCGCGAAGCCGCAGATAACAAAGAACATTGCCCACTGGGGGAAGTATTTTTTCTGCACGCTCGCCCAGTAGGTCTCGCAGCTGCGGACTGCGGCTGTAAATTCATCCCAATACATTTGAGGGATAGGTGCTGGCGATGTCACTTTCTCGTATTCGATGTGACGGGCGCAAACCGACTCCAGCGCAATTCGCATCCCGTTTCGCTCTTCTTCGGGGATCGCTTGCATGAGCGACGCGAAATCCGTGACAGGGGCATGTGCTGTTCGTAACGCCGAAGCTTGCGTCGTTCCAGCGTGCGGGGTCGTGAGGTTTTCCGGTGATGCGCGATGAGCGCCCGCGAACTAGCCTGCCCATTCGCCCGTCTCGGCCGGCGGCGTTTCGTGATTCGTCGGAGTCAGTGGTGCAGTGCTGCCCGAGTAAGTGCGATCGACATTCATGATTCATCTCCATCGGTTGAAGGAGATTTCAATATGGAACTTATCGAACGGAGACCTTTCTGGAACGTGCCGCCGCGTTCCGGATTCCGACCGCGGATGGGATTCTTCGTGTGACGATCGGCGATCGTTCACCTCACTGCTTCAGGAAAATTCCGGAATGCTTTGGCGTCTGTTTACTTCGATGTGTCGCGCTGCGACGATATCCACGAATCCACGTGAGAGGGATGACGGGGTAATGATTCGGAGTGAGAGATGAATGACTATACGGTCGAAGTGGTGTGGTACCCCAACGCTAACGCACGGGCTGAGGACTTCTGTGTCAACGAGACCGAGGAAGAGCGGATTCAACAGAAGCGCGTCCCCAACAACGCGGATGACGCGGAGGATCGGAAGTGCTGAAACGAGGTGAGGTCTGGGTCGCAAGTTTCGATCCTGCAATCGGATGCGAAATGGGGAAGACGCGACCGTGTGTCATTTTGTCGCCTTCGCGGATGAATAAGCACACGCAAACCGTGATCGTGGCACCGCTCACATCGTCGGACGCCTCTCGATTCAGTGTCTCCACCACTTATGGCGGACGTCAGGGGGCGATGCAGTTAAGCCATCTTAGATCGATGGATAGACAGCGACTGGTTCGACATACGGGGGCGCTGGATCGGCACGCGTTGAGACGTGCCATGGCGCGCCTGCGAGACGTTTTCTCTGAGGAGGCTGGCGCAGTTGGCGATTGATCCATCGCCGTGGCGCAGGTCGCAACAAAAGAAAAGGGCTCCCGAAGGAGCCCTCATTCTTTCAGCGTTCGCGCAAGGATGTGGCAGGGGCCACGAATGCTTCGGGTACCTTAAATCACACCTTAAACCACCGACTCATCCAGCGTCGGGTAATCGACATAGCCCCGTGCATCGCCACCGTACAGCGTGTCGCGATTCAGGGCATTGAACGGGCCGCCGCGCTTGAGACGTTCGACCAGATCGGGGTTCGCGATGAACGGTTTGCCGAATGCGATCAGATCCGCGAGATTTTCCTTGCGGGCCTTGAGCGCCAGTGCGAGGTCATAGCCGTTGTTCGCCATGAACGTGCCCTTGAAGAGGTGGTGCAGCTTCTGCAGATCGAAGCCGCCTTCCACTTCACGCGGGCCGCCCGTCGCCCCTTCGACCACGTGCAGATACACGAGGCCGAAACGGTTGAGCTGCTCGACGGCGTACGTGAAGACCGGTTCCGGGTTGCTGTCGCCGCAGTCGTTGGCCGGGCTGATCGGCGAGAGGCGAATGCCCACGCGATCGGCACCCCAGACGTCGACAACCGCCTGCGTGACTTCCAGCACGATACGTACGCGATTTTCGATGCTGCCGCCGTACTGGTCGGTGCGATGGTTCGTCTTGTCACGCATGAACTGGTCGAGCAGATAGCCGTTCGCCGCGTGAATTTCCACGCCGTCGAAACCGGCGCGCTTCGCGCACTCGGCCGCATGACGATATTGTTCGATGATGCCCGGGATCTCAGACGTCTCCAGCGCGCGCGGAACCGGATGCGGCTCGAAGCCATGCTCCGTGAACGCCTGACCGGCAGGTTGAATCGCCGACGGTGCGACCGGCAGTGCGCCCCCAGGTTGCAGCGACGGATGCGAGATACGACCCACGTGCCAGAGTTGGCAGAAGATCTTGCCGCCCTTGGCGTGCAGTGCGTCCGTGACCTGCTTCCAGCCAGCGACCTGCTCGTCGGTGTAAATGCCCGGCGTAAAGGCGTAGCCCTTGCCTTGTTGCGAGATGTTGGTGGCTTCGCTGATGATGAGTCCGGCCGATGCGCGCTGCGCGTAGTATTCGGCGACCAACGGGCCCGGTACGTCGCCCTGGCTGGCGCGGCTGCGCGTAAGGGGGGCCATCACGATACGGTTGCTCAGTTCGAGCGGGCCGAGCTTGTACGACGAAAACAGGTCGGTATCGAGCGCGGCGAGTGAGGTATGTTGCGAGTCCGTCATTGCTGAAGGTCCTATGAAAGTGGGGGTTGCTGTGCTGCACAAAACTTGCACAGATTACGGCAATTTTTCTGGCCTTGCTGACGACGAAATCGTAGCAACGGCCAACGCGCCGCCATGAAAAAACTCGCCGGTCTTCCTGCACCAAAACAGGGAGACGCGGCGAGTTGTCGTGGTATTTCGATACGGGTGGGCTTTCGACCGATTCGACGCAAATTTTTCGACTAACGGGCCCAAAACACGCCGGAATCATCCGATTCAGGCATTTGCGGCCACCGGACGCTTCGGCGCATGCGGGGCGATGCGCAACACCATGAACGCGCCGATGATGCACACGCCGCCCGAGAGCATCGACGCCATCGTGTAATTGCCGAGCGTTGCACGCAGCGAACCGGCGACCAGTGCTGCCGTGGCTGCGCCGAGCTGATGGCCTGCCACGATCCAGCCGAACACGATCGGGGCCATCGTCTTGCCGAACACATCGGTCGTCAGGCGCACCGTCGGCGGCACCGTCGCGATCCAATCCAGACCGTAGAACAGCGCGAAGAGCGGAATGCCGAAGAAGTCGAAGCCGAAAGCGTAAGGCAGATAGATCAGCGACAGACCGCGCAGTCCGTAGTACCAGAAGAGCAGCACACGGCTGTTGTAGCGGTCGGAGAGCCAGCCCGAGGCCGTGGTGCCGATAAGGTCGAGAATGCCCATCGCCGCCAGAATGCCCGCGCCTTTGACTTCTGAGATGCCGTAGTCGCCACACATCGCGATGAAGTGCGTGCCGATGTAGCCGTTCGTACTCGCGCCGCAGATGAAGAAGCTGAAGAACAGCAGCCAGAAGTCGCGCTTGCCAGCCGCCATGCGCAGTGCCGAGAGCGCCGCCGTGAGCGGATTGCCTTGCGTGAGTTGCACGTCAGGGGCGTCTTCCGGCGCGCCGACCGGGCGCAGGCCGACCGACCCCGGACGCTCCGGCACGAGGATGGCGACCAGCGGCAGAGCGATGGCCGCCACCGCAGCCACAATCAACACCACCGGACGCCAGCCGTAGCTTTCCGTGATCGCGGCCATGATGGGCAGAAACACCATTTGCCCGGTCGCCGAGCTTGCCGTGAGAATGCCCATCGCCAGACCACGATGCGTGTGGAACCAGCGGTTCGAGACCGTGGCGGCGAGCGTCACGGCCGCCACGCCGGTGCCACCGCCCACCATGACGCCCCAGATGAGCACCATCTGCCACGGTGCGGTCATGAGCGAGGAGAGCGCCGTGCCCGAAGCGAGCAGCAGCAGGGCGACCATGACCGTGGGACGGATGCCGAACCGCTGCATGGCGGCCGCCGCGAACGGTCCGGTCAGGCCGTACAAGGCCAGATTGACGGAGATCGCCAGCGAAATTGTGGCGCGGCTCCAGCCGAAGTCGTGTTCGAGCGGCACCATCATGACGCTGGGCGTTGCGCGAATGCCCGCCGAAGCGAGCAGGACCAGGAAAATCACGCCGACGACGATCCACCCATAGTGGAAGCGTCCGTCGATGCGCCTTGCAAGTGCAGCCTTCATGGCGGAAATCCTTGCTGTGGTTCGGTCTTTGCCGTTTTACGGGGGTTAAACGGTTTTAAAGACCGAACCGGGAACGTTTGCGGGAACCGCGCGGTCTACGTTCATCGATAGACTTGTGACTGAGCGGTAACATGAGGTTGCCATGTTATGAACCGATCGGTAACATGTCAAGTATTCCTTTTTGGCGGCAGGGCTTTTGCAACGCTCGCGTCAATGGCAAACCACAGTTCAGGGAGCGCCGAATCATGGCCAAATCGTCAATATCTTCCGTGCCCGTCGAGGTTGCCTCGCCGACCGGTGGGGCAGACGCGATGAAAGCGGACACCGATGTCGTCGCTGAGGCTGCGGGCGAAAGCGTGAGCGCGACATCCAAGGCGGCCCCTGCGGCGGCCCGCCGCCGCAGTGCTGCGTCTCGTGCGGCCAAGCCGGGGCGGCACGTCACGCCCGCGCCGATTGCGCAGCAGCACCTGCTCGATGCGGCCGTCGAGTTGTTCCATACGGAAGGGGTGCGCGCCGTGGGCGTGGACGCCGTCGTCAAGCGCGCGGGCGTCAACAAGATGAGCCTGTACCGCCAGTTCGCGTCGAAGGACGATCTGATTCTGGCGTATCTCGATCATATGCAGACGGCGAGTCTTGCGCGCATCGACGAGAGCATCGCGAAGCGACCGGGCGAGCCGCGTGCGCAGATGTTGCAGATTTTCGTGGATCTGGCCCAGCGGGCGAGCCGTCCCGGCTATCGCGGGTGCCCGTTCGTCAATGTGGCGGCGGAATTCCCCGATCCGGATCACGCGGCGCGTCATTCGGTCGTGAATTACAAGGCGGAAGTGGTCAAGCGGTTCACCGCGCTGGTGACGGCCGCCGGTCTCGCGGAGCCAGCACCGCTGGTCGACGCGCTGTCGCTGATTCTCGAAGGCGCGTATGCCGCGAGCCAGACCTTTGGGCCTGGCTCGGCACCACTGCGTATCTTGCCGACAGTGGCGCGTCAGATCATCGATGCGGGCATGGCGGGAGCGCTGAGCGCCACGTAACCACGGCGGCGAACATCGATGGAAATGACGCCGGATAAATGACGGCGGATGACGGTCGCCGACACGCGCCGACCGTCATCACAATGCCGCAGACCTCAGGCCGCCAGCCGCTGCATTGCGAGCGCAGCCGTGCCGCGTGTGAGCGGCGCATTCGCCCCATCTGACGTCGCTGCACCGTTCATGCGGAACGCAGCCACCGCCTGATCGAGCGCGCGCGCCTGATCTTCCATGGACGCCGCCGCTGCGGCCGCCTGCTCCACGAGCGCAGCGTTCTGCTGCGTGACTTCATCCATCTGCGTCACGGCACGGCCGACTTGCTCGATGCCGTGGCTCTGCTCTTCCGACGCCGCCGAGATCTCTCCCATGATGTCGGTGACGCGGCGCACCGCCTGCACGACGTCGTGCATCGTCTGACCCGCCTGCGCCACGAGCACCGAGCCGTCCTGCACGCGGCCGTTCGACGACTCGATCAGTTCCTTGATTTCCTTCGCAGCGGCAGCGCTGCGCTGGGCCAGCGTGCGCACCTCGCCCGCCACGACGGCAAAGCCACGTCCCTGCTCGCCGGCGCGCGCTGCTTCCACCGCCGCGTTCAGCGCAAGAATGTTCGTCTGGAAGGCAATGCCGTCGATCACGCTGATGATGTCGACCACCTTGCCCGAGCTTTGCGAGATGCCTTCCATCGTGGCCACCACCTGATCCACGACCTGTCCGCCGCGCACCGCGATGGCTGAAGCGTTCTCTGCGAGCTGACTCGCCTGACGCGCGTTGTCGGCGTTCTGACGTACGGTCGACGTCAGTTGCTCCATCGACGACGCCGTCTCCTCCAGTGCGGCCGCCTGCTGTTCCGTACGCGCCGACAGGTCCGTGTTGCCTTCGGCGATCTCGCGTGCGGCAAGCGTGATGGCGCTGGTGCCGCCGCGAATGCGCCCGATCATCTGCTGAAGATTGCCCTGCATGCGCTGCATCGCATGGAGCAGGCTGGCGCCGTCGCCCTGACGCAGACGGACTTGCGTGAGCAGATCGCCGTCGGCAATGCGCGTAGCGATATCCGCCGCGTACTCCGGCTCGCCGCCAAGACTCTGCTGGACGTTGCGGATGATGAGCAGCATGACGCCGGACACCGCCAGACCGATGACGGCGAGCATGGCCCCCCAGCGCAGGAGCGCGCCAACGAAGGCGGCATTGATGTCGTCGACGTAGACGCCGGTCGTCAGATACCAGTCCCACGGCTGGTACACACCCACGCGGCTGATCTTTTCGACGGGCTTGTCCGAACCGGGCTTGGGCCAGAGATACGAGACGAACGGGTCGTTGGTGCGCGCGGCGGCGACGATGTCCGAAAACATGAGCTTGCCCGACGGATCGCGGAACTGACTCATGTCCTTGCCTTCGAGCTTCGGATTGACCGAGTTGAGCACGATCACGCGCTGCGAGTTCAAGATACCGAAATAGTTTTCACCGTCGTAGCGGATCGCGCCGATTTGCTCGCGGGCGGCCTTTTGCGCGTCAGCGACACTCATTTCGCCGCGCTCGGCGCGTGCGGCGTAGTGCTTGGCCAGACTCAGACCGGCGTCGACCACGTGGGTCAGACCCGCCCGGCGCTCGGCCAGCATGGTGTCGCGCTGCGCCCATGCACCCCAGATCGCCATCGCCAGCAGACTGACCCACATCAACCCGACGGCAGACCACAACTTCGCTTTCAGACTCAATCGCTGCATTACTTCGTCATCCCCACTGATTCCGCGTTGGTGTTGCACATGCGGTGGCCGTACGTGACGGGGGTTCCCATCCGTGCAGTCCGTTTGTCGATCGGTTGTCGGCACCCTCGGAAGAAGGTGCGGACCGAACGTGTGCTAACGGCAGTCCCGGGGAGGACTTGAGCTTTGCGCAGGCGCGCAAACGCTTGCGCACCCTTGCAGCGATCGGCTGTGTTCGCGGTGTTAGCCGTGAATTACAACCATCAAGCCACGCGCGACCGACTTGCCGACGTTCCGGATCGCGTGGGCGCGGTCGGCGGGGTAACGGGCTGTCTCGCCCGGTTTGGCGCGGCGCGCGACGTGTTCGACCTCGATGTCGACTTGGCCGTCGAACACGGTGAAGTGCTCGCGCGTGCCCGGATCGTGCGGCTCGGAGACGAGCGCCGCGCCGGGTTGCAGCGTCAGTTCATACCACTCGAATTTGCCCGCAAGTTCCATCGGCCCGAGGATCTTCAACTGATAGGCCTGGTCGGCGCCCGCGAGTGTCGGTGTCTCATGTTTGCCGAAGATGCGCACCGGTTCCGGGTCGCCGGACGGTGCACCCAGCAACTGGTCGAGACGCACGCCCAGCGCGTTGGCAAGCCGCCAGGCCACGGCGATGGTCGGATTGGCCTTGTCGCGCTCGATCTGGGAGAGCATCGACTTGGAGACGCCGGACGCGCGCGAGAGCGTCTCCAGCGTCATGCCACGGTCCTTGCGCAGTTGCTGAATCATGTCGCCGACGGGCGGCGGGGCGATCGGAGGCGCCGCAGAGGCTGCGGGAGTACTTGCCATATGAATTCCGGGATATTAGAATTTTTCAATATATTGAAACTAGTTCAATATAAAGTATAGTTTCCGATAAGTTGGATGCTGTGATGGCTGCATGGTAGCAGAGCGGGTTCGCTCTGCACCGTTGAACGCATAGGAGATGCGCACGATGACCGCACAAACCCCGGAAGCCCGCGAGGGCTTCTACCGTCAACTGACCGAACGACTCGAAGACACGCGCCGTCAGGGCCTTTTCAAGCAGGAACGCGTGCTCATGTCGCGGCAGGGGCCGGAGGTCATGTGCGACGACGGGCGCACGCGTATCAACCTGTGCGCAAACAACTATCTGGGGCTCTCCGGCAGCGAATCGCTCGTCAAAGCGGGGCAGAAGGCGCTGGAAGACTTCGGCTTCGGTCTGTCGTCGGTGCGCTTCATCTGCGGCACGCAAGGCCCGCATAAGGAACTCGAAGCCCGCATCGCCGCGTTCCTGGGCACGGAAGACGCGATCCTCTACGCTGCGGCGTTCGACGCCAACGGCGGCGTGTTCGAGCCGCTCTTCGACGAACAGGACGCCATCATCTCCGACGCGCTGAACCACGCGTCGATCATCGACGGCGTGCGACTTTGCAAGGCGCAGCGTCTGCGCTACGCCCACAACGACATGGACGACCTGGAACGCCAGTTGCAGGCGGCGGCCGGGGCGCGTCACCGCATCATCGTCACGGACGGTGTGTTTTCGATGGACGGCACGATTGCGCAACTCGACCGCATCGTGGCGCTGGCCGAGCAGTACGGCGCGCTCATCATGATCGACGAGTGCCACGCGTCCGGCTTCATGGGGCCGACGGGACGCGGCACGCACGAGCATCACGGCGTGCTGGGCAAGATCGACATCATCACGGGCACGCTGGGCAAGGCGCTGGGCGGGGCGATGGGGGGCTTCACGGCGGGACGTCGCGAAGTGATCGAGACACTGCGCCAGCGCTCGCGCCCGTATCTCTTCTCCAACAGCCTCGCACCGGCCATCGTCGGCACGTCGCTGGCGGTGTTCGACGAACTCGAACACTCGTCGTCGCGCCGCGAACAACTCCATGCGAACACGGCGTTTTTCCGTCAGGAAGTGGCGGCACTGGGCTTCACGATCAAGCCGGGCACGCATCCGATCGTCCCCGTCATGCTGTTCGACGCGACGCTCGCCCAGAACTTCGCGCAGCGTCTGTATGAACTGGGCGTGATCGCTACGGGCTTCTTCTACCCGGTGGTGCCGCAAGGTCAGGCGCGTGTGCGCGTGCAGCTTTCGGCGGCGCATACCCGCGAACACCTCACCCGTGCGCTGGCGGCGTTCGCTCAGGCCGGTAACGAGCTCGGCATTCTCAAGCAAGGTTGAACATGGAACGAATTCTCATCATTGGCGCCAACGGGCAGATCGGCAGTGAACTCGTCGAAGCGCTGGCCGCGCAGTATGGCAACGAGAATGTCGTTGCCACCGACATCGCCCCGGGGCCGTCGCGTCATCCGGTGCACTACGAAACGCTCGACGTTCTCGATGCGGCGCGTCTGGCCGCGCTGGTCGAGCGCTTCGGCATCACCCAGATCTTCCACCTGGCGGCGCTGCTCTCGGCCACGGGCGAAACCCGTCCGCTGCAAGCCTGGACGCTCAACATGAATGGCCTGCTCAACGTGCTCGAACTGGCGCGTGAGCATCAGAGCAAGGGCAAGAACCTGCGCGTGTTCTGGCCGTCGTCGATTGCGGCATTCGGGCCGCACACACCGGCCGTGGAAACCCCGCAGCTCGCCATCATGGATCCGACCACGATGTATGGCATCAGCAAGCAGGCGGGCGAGCGGCTGTGCGAGTACTACTTCACGAAGTTCGGGGTGGACGTGCGTAGCCTGCGCTATCCGGGCGTGATCAGCTTCAAGACGCCGCCCGGCGGTGGTACGACCGATTACGCCATCGACATCTTCCAGGCGGCCCGCCGTGGCGAGACGTACACGTGCTTCCTGAAGGAAGACGCCACGCTGCCGATGATCCATATGCCGGATGCCGTGCGCGCTACGCTGGAGTTGATGAATGCCGACGCCTCGCGCCTGCGCGTGCGTTCGTCGTACAACGTGGCCGGGGTGAGTTTCGACCCGAAGACACTCGCGGCTGCGATTGCACGCCGGGTGCCGGGGTTCACGGTGAAGTACGCGCCGGACTTCCGTCAGGCGATTGCCGAGACATGGCCACACACACTCGACGACACGCATGCCCGCTACGACTGGGGCTGGAAGCCGGCCTTCGATCTGGATGCCATGGTGGACGACATGCTCGCCAACGTGCCGCTCGACTGGCACGCACCCGCGTTGGGAAACGCGGCCTGAGCGAGGGGGCCGACGGGGCGGGCGTCTGAGAGACGGCGCCAGCCCGAGCGCGATGTCGTGACGCTGCGACGCTTACTTCGGGTGGTGCACCGCGTAGTAAGCGAGCGCGGCGAGCACCGCGCACGTCACGGCGAACACGCGACGGCGCCAGCGGTAGGCGGGGGTGAAGCTGATGGCGCGTGCGCGGCCTTCTTCTTTGGAATGGTAGTAGCTCATATTGCACCTTCTCGTATCTGGTACACGGTCTTCGCCGCAAAGAGAACCTGCTCCAGCCCTTGTCTATGCGCCCCCCGGCACACGACACGCAGGTTCTGAGTCGATTATGCGACCGCACAAAAACGACCGCTAATCAGTATCTATACCGATAGGTGTGGCCTTTTTGACACGGTCTCCCATCGACCGATTCGTTTCGACGAAGACCTCGAAAGCGGCCGACCGCGCCGGTTTCGTCTCTTTCCCCGCCTCGATAGTCAATCGCCACGGCCTGCTGGCCGAGGTTCCCGCTGCTGGTGCAGAGGCGTTGGCTCGACGAACGTATCTCTCGAAAATCGAGGTACGTAAAGAATCCACATTTCCCCGCTTGCGCCCCGCGAGACGCGCTGAAACAATGCCTGAAAACGGTGGCCACGCCGATGGCCACTTCCAACTCGTCGTTGCGATCACGCCTGGGGAGGGTCGTGCCATGACGTCGAACACGCGCCGCACCATCGTTTGCGGCCCCGGCGGTACTGTCTTCGGACGCACCGCATTAGTCGTTGCCGCTGCTGGCCTCGCCAGTCTTTTCGCGGCGAATGTCCATGCGCAGGAAGCCATGCTGCGCGCCAACAATCAGGTCTGGTTCGGTGTCGGTGCCCAGCGCCTGAACTACTGGGAAACCATCGCCCCCGGCAAGAGCGACTCCGAGAGCGGCACGACAGCAGCCTTTGCGTTGACGGCGTCCACGCAGCGGCAGTTGTTCGGCATCTCCAATCTGTACTTTGGCGCTCAGGTGCGGGTGGCGCACGGCAACGTGAACTACGGCGGCTATTTACAGGACGTCGCCGGTCGCGTCATCCAGTCGAATTACGGGATGACCACGCGCTCGACCGCCACGGATGTCACCCTCAAAGCCGGTAAGGCCATTCCGTTCCATCTCGGGACATGGAATGCGCAGGTGATTCCGTACGTCAGCTACAGCTATCGGGACTGGATTCGCGACAGCAGCCGCGATCCTTACGGTTTCTACGAGCGCTACCGCCACCACGTGGTCGGGGGTGGCCTCATGGGCCAACTGGAACTGACGTCGAAGCTCGTGGCGACGGCGGACATTCGCGCTGGCGCGATGGTCGGCTCGTCGATGACGCTCGCGGGCTCGCAGAACACCTTCAATCTCGGCAACAAGCCGGTCGTGGTGGCGGGCTTCGGACTCGATTACGCGGTAGCGCGCAACTTCCACGTGAATGCGACCTACGAGTGGTCGCGCTTCCAGTACGGACGTTCCAGCGTCACGCAGGTCAGCCCCGGCGTGAATGCCTACGAGCCCGATTCGAAGACGATCAACCAGACATGGATGATCGGCGCGGGCTACGCATTCTGAGACGTATTCGGAGACGCGATCTGAGGCATATTCGGGCCGTCGCGAAAGTCGCAGCACAAACAACAACGCCGCGCGGTCGATCGACTCGCGCGGCGTTGTTTTGTCCGCCCCGGATTCAGCAGGCGGCGCTCAGGTCGCGCCTTCCACGTCCTCAAGACTGAACGTTTCCGTGTGATCGTTGTACGAGAAAATCTCGGCGTAACGGCCCCAGTTGATCGCGGTGTCGAGCGTTTCCTGTGCGAGATCGTCCGACATCGAATCTTCCAGCTCCTGCTCGAAACGCACGCGCGGCGCGCGCTGTCCGCGACGCTCTTGCAACACCGCTCGAATCTTTGCGGCGAGCGGCACGTGGCGCAGCAGGTGCTCGGCGAACAGCACCTTGCGCTCCTGCGTGCTGACGTCCACGAATCGCTTGCCTGCCGCCGTCAGCAGAATGTCGCCTTCCTTGAGTTCGGCGAAGCCCAACTGATCGAGAATTTCGGCGACGGGGAAGAGATCGTCGACCTCCAGCAGCAACGTCTGCGCAATATCGGGCAAGTCGGCGCGTCCGTTGTACGGCGGCACCGCCAGCGCTTCGAGCAGACCGGCCATCAGGTTGGTCGACACTTCGTGCAGCGGGCTGGAGAGTTCCAGCGGCATCTTCTGCGTGGTGTGGGCGTTACGACGCGAGGTCATCAGCGCGTAGATGTCGTCCACCATCTTGCGGAAGGCGGGATCGAGACGGTTGCGGCGGTGCGGGAACGGCACCTTGATCTCGGCAACCACGCGGCCCGGATTCGACGACAGCACCAGAATGCGGTCGCACATGAATACGGCTTCCTCGATGTTGTGCGTGACGATCAGGATCGACTTGATCGGCAACTGACGCTGACTCCACAAATCGAGCAGGTCGGTACGCAGCGTTTCGGCCGTCAGTACGTCGAGTGCGGAGAACGGCTCGTCCATGAGCAGCAGCGTGGGGTTGACCACCAGCGCTCGGGCGAAGCCTACGCGCTGACGCATGCCGCCGGAAAGTTCGCGCGGATAGGCGTTCTCGAAGCCGTCTAGACCGATCAGGTCGATGGCCGCCAGCGCACGCTTGCGGCGCTCCTTCGGCTCGACGCCGAGCGCTTCCAGCCCGGCTTCCACGTTTTGAAGCACGGTGAGCCACGGGAACAGCGCGAAAGTCTGGAACACCATCGCCACGCCTTCGGGGGGGCCTTCGAGCGGCTCGCCCATGTAGCGGATGTCGCCCGAGCTGGGCTGAATCAGCCCGGCGATGATGCGCAGCAGCGTCGATTTGCCCGAGCCCGAGCGGCCCAGCAGGCCGACGATCTCGCCTTCATGCAGTTGCAGGTTCACGCCGTCGAGGACCTGACGCTCGTCGCTGCCCTTGCGGAACCCGCGACTGACGTTGGCGAGCGAGAAGATCTCTTTTCCGGTCATCGTTTGAGTATCGTTCGGCATCACGGTCCCTTCAATTCAGACGAAGCTTGTTTTCAGCGATGGCGTACATCGGACGCCACAGCAAACGGTTGAACAGCACGACGAACAGCGCCATGACCGCGATGCCGAGCAGAATGCGCGGATAGTCGCCGGCGGCCGTCGTTTGTGCGATGTAGGCGCCCAGACCGTGCGCGGCGACCTTGTCGTCGCCCCACTGCACATATTCCGAGACGATGGATGCGTTCCACGCGCCGCCCGACGCCGTAATCGCCCCCGTCACGTAATAGGGGAAGATGCCCGGCAGCATGACCTGACGCCACCACTGCCAGCCGCGAATACGGAAGTTGGTGGCGGCTTCCTTGAAGTCGTTCGGGAAAGCGGTTGCACCGGCGATGACGTTGAACAGGATGTACCACTGCGTGCCCAGCACGATCAGCGGCGAGAGCCAGATGTCCGCATTCAGATGAAAGTGGACGATCAGCACCACGAAGATCGGGAACAGCAGGTTGGCCGGGAATGCCGCGAGAAACTGAGCGAGCGGCTGAATTCGCTCGGCGAGCTTCGGACGCAGGCCGATCAACACCCCCAGCGGCACCCAGACCGCCGACGCAATCGCGATGAGCACGACCACCCGCACCAGCGTGATCAGGCCGAGACCGAACACCCGCAGAATCTCCGGTCCGCCGACTTCGCTCAGCACGAACGTGACGATCTTCCACGCGGCGAACACGCCGAGCACCACGAGCAGCGCAGCCCACAGCCAGTCGATCACGCGCGAGAGCGGCGACTTCGACTCGGAGTGGATCGCGGCGGGCAGCGAGATCGGCATACGCATACGGGCGATGGTGCGCAGCAGCTTGCCCAGCGGACGCAGCAGCAACTGAATGGCGCGCGTGCGTTGGATGACGTTCAGCACCCACGATTCGGGCGCGGCCTGCGAGACCGTGTCTTCCAGACGGAATTTGTCCGACCACGCGACCATCGGACGGAACAGGAACTGGTCGTAAATGACGATGACGACGACCATCGCCAGAATCACCCAACCCACGGCACCCAGATCGCGCTGGAGGATGGCCGTGGCGAGATACGCGCCGATGCCCGGCAGCGTGACCGTCTTGTCGCCCACGGTGATCGCCTCGGACGCCACCACGAAGAACCATCCGCCCGACATGCTCATCATCATGTTCCAGATGAGGCCCGGCATGGAGTACGGGACGTCGAGCTTCCAGAAGCGCTGCCACGGCGAGAGACGCAGATTGACCGCGACTTCGGACAGATCGCGCGGCTGGGTGCGCATCGACTGGTAGAACGAGAACGTCATGTTCCACGCCTGACTTGTGAAGATCGCGAAGATCGCGGCGCATTCGGCGCCGAGTACGCGTCCCGGGAACAGGGCGAGGAAGAAGGTGACGGTAAATGAGATATAGCCCAGCACCGGCACCGACTGAAGAATGTCGAGCATCGGCACCAGCAACTTTTCCGCGCGGCGGCTCTTGGCCGCGAGCGTGCCGTATACCAGCGTGAAGATCAGTGACGCCACCATCGCCGCGAGCATACGCAAGGTTGTGCGTAGTGCGTACTCGGGCAGATTAGCCGGGTCCAGCGAGATGACTTCGGTATGCAGATCGGCCAGCGGGGCCCAGGTTTGTCGAATGCCCGACGAGGTGACCATCAGAAAGCCGATGATGATCGGGAAAGCGATGAAATCCCAGCGGTTGGGCAGCAGGCGTCGCGCGGTGGCGGGGATGAACGGACGGGCTACGCGCGTCATCAGGACCTCGTTTGGATGAGGGTTCGGACGGACAACAGGGCTGAAGCGTCGTAGTGCAGCACGGCAGCGACGTTGCGCGTGTGCAGGGACGGCAGCGGATGCTACCAGATTGCCCCGTAAAAAGATGTTAAAGCGGGTGTCATACGTTGGCAAACCTCGTCGCCGAAGGGCGACTGTGGTTTTTATGCTGCACTGCGGGAAGTCTGGGTTTCGTCAGTCGATACCGATTTGAAGCGGCATTTTTGTGCTTTCGAAAAACGCGTTGTCAAAGGCGTTTATCGCAATGTCCCAATATCGTATACATCTGCCCGAACCCGGTCGCACAAGGGAGACCGCGACAATTGGTTACGTTTAAGTTGTGAACTTATGAGAGGTTGCGCAGACCAATCCCCGCGGCTTGCTTCGCGCCGTGCGGTCGTGTAGTGTGCACCGCTTGCTCGGGCCACGGCGCCGGTCGCTGCGGGCGGTTTCCCCGCTTGCGGCGTTCGTGTGGCTTGCCGACCCGTCTCCCTCCCATTCCAAGATAAGCAAGGATGCGCCGCATGACGACGCCATTAGACGCGCGTTGCGAGCGTGCACGACAACTCAGTGCCGCCGGCCGGCTCGACGAGGCGATCGCCGAGTTACGACAAGTTCTGAAACAATCCCCCGAATTTCTTCCCGCGCTCGAAGGGCTCGCGTATGTCTCGTTGCGTACCGGCGCTTTAGAGGGCGCGGCCGATGCTTTCGACCGTCTGCTCGCGCTCGTGCCGCGTCCGGGGGCGCAGGCAACGTTCGATGCCGCAATGGCCAGCCTGCAAGCCGGGCGTCCGATGCGCGCCGAAGCGCTGTTCGAAGCGACGGTGCAGCAATCGCCCGATGTCATCGGCACGATGCACACTGTCGGTCTGACGTGGGCGCGGGCGGGAGACAACGCGCGTGCGCTCGCCTGGTTCGAGCGCACCTCGGCCAAAGCCCCCGCGCTGTGGCAGGCGCATTTCAACCGGGGCCGTGCGCTCGGTGCGCTGGGGCGCTTCGATGAAGAGATCGCCGCTTACCGTCTCGCCAACGCCATCGCGCCGCAGCAGCCCGATCCGCTGGTGAATCTGGGCGTGGCGCTACGCGAGCAGCATGCCTTCGCCGATGCGCTCCAGTGCCTGCGCGATGCCGTCAAGCTGTCGCCGGACCATGCGGGTGCGCGGACCAACCGGGCGCAGACCAATTTGCTGCTGGGCGACTTCGAGCACGGCTGGCACGACTACGAATGGCGCTGGCAAGACGGTGGCCAGAAGCGGCGTTTCAACGATCGTTTGTGGGACGGCAAAGCGCCGCTCGCGGGCAAGACGGTGTTCGTCTACAGCGAACAGGGCTTCGGCGACACGTTGCAGTTCGTGCGTTTCGTGCCGCGTCTGGTGGCGATGGGCGCGACGGTGGTGCTCTCGGTACAGGCACCGCTGGTCACGCTGTTGGGCGGCTTCGCGCGCGGCGTGACGGTGCTCGGCGAGCACATGCCGGTGCCGTCGTTCGACTGGCAACTTCCGCTGCTCAGCCTTCCGCATCTGCTCAAGGTCGGGGGGGACGTGGCGGTGCACTCGCCCTATCTACGTTCCAGTGCCGGACGCGAGATGGTCTGGCGCTCCGCGCTCGGGGTGAGGCCGGAAGGTGAGCTACACAAGTTACGTATTGGCTTCGTGTGGCGCACGCGTCCGTTCCCACCGCATCGGGACATTGCGCTTAAGCACTGGGCACCGCTATTTGCCACGAAGGCGCAGTTCTATTCGTTACAGGTCGACGCCACGGACGAGGAGCGTGCCGAACTCGCGAGCTACCGAAGCGCGCACGGCAATGTGCACGATATCGGCGCGAAGCTTAGCGACTTCGCGGAGACGGCGGCCGTCATTGCGCAAATGGATCTGGTGATTGCCGCTGACACGGCGGTGGTGCATCTGGCCGGCGCGCTGGGCAAACCGGTGTGGGTGCTGCTGAACTACACGCCGGACTGGCGCTGGCAACTGACACGACGCGACAGCGACTGGTATCCGTCGGTCTCGTTGTATCGGCAGCCCGCGCGCGGGGACTGGGACAGCCTGATGGCGCAAGTCGCTACGGACGTCGACGGCATCTTGCAGCAGTAATACAGCAGTCATGCAGCGCTGATCTCTATCAGCCTGCATCGGCCGGCTCATCGTCGTCGCGCAGACGCGTGTAGATATTCCAGCTCGCGATGAACAGCGCAGCGATGAGCGGCCCGATCACAAAGCCCGTCAGGCCGAAGAGCGACATGCCGCCGAGGGTGGAGATCAGCACCACCCAGTCGGGCAGCTTGGTGTCCTTGCCAACGAGGATCGGGCGCAGCACGTTGTCGACCAGGCTAACGATGGTGCCGCAGAACGCGAACAGGATCACCGCCTTCCAGACTTGCCCGGCGAGTAACAGCCAGATGCCCACGGGCACCCACACCACGGCGGCACCCACGGCGGGTAGCAGCGACAGAAAGGCCATCACCACGGCCGCCAGTACATAGCCCTGAATCCCGAGCACGGCGAAGATGAAACCGCCGAGCACGCCCTGCGCCACCGCCACGGCGATGTTGCCTTTGACGGTCGCGCGGACCACGGTCGTGAATTGACGGATCAGTTGAGCCTTGTGACGCTCGTCGAGCGGTAGGGCGCGTCGAACCATCGCGCCGAGCGCGGTTCCGTCGCGCAACAGGAAGAAGAGCAAATAGAGCATCACGCCGAAGCTCACCAGCAATTGTGCGGTGTTCTGTCCGATGCTCACGAGGTATACCGCGACCAGACGCCCGATCTGTGCGGCCCCGTCGCCCAGCTTCTGCTGAATGGCGTTGACGTCCTGCACGCCGGCCAGATCCATGATCCGGTGAACGCTGGCGGGCAGGCGGTCGAGCAATTGCTGGAAGGACACCGTCAGTTGCGGCAGATCGGTGCGAAAGCGCACGAGCGCCGTGCTGATTTCCTGCGTCAGCATGCCCACGACGAGCGTGAGCGGCAGAATCACGATGAGCAGAATCAGCGCTAGCGTGGTGAGGGCGGCGAGATTGGGACGTCCGCGCATGCGGGCCAGAATGCGACGCTGCACCGGCTGGAACAGCACGGCGAGAATCGTCCCCCAGAACACCGCGCCGAACAGCGGGAACAGAATCCACCCGAACACGATCGTCACGACGAACAGCATGAGGTGGAAGAACTTGCGCTGGTCGCTACGACTGGACATGAGGTTTCCTCACAGATGACGACGGCTCGGATGGCGCGTCAGCCCTTCTTATATCAGAACCGGACGTCACCCCGGTCGTCGTGTCACGCATGCCCTCGATGATGCGGGTGACGAGTGGGTGTCCTTCGCCGCGTCGCGAGCGAATCGCGTGAATGTCCTCGTGGACATCCTGCGGGCGGCCCAGCCAGCGCAGTCCGCGCAGCAACGAGACATCGCCAGCCCCGGCCTCGCTCAGAGGGAACACGCCCATGCCGCGCGTGGCGAACACGGCCATCAACGCACTGTCTTCAAACTCGCCCACAATGTTCGGACGAATGCCCTGCGTCTCGAACCACTGGTCGAGGCGGGCGCGCAGGGCCGAGTGTCCCGTCGGCAATAATACGGGCAGGGTCGCGAGGCATTGCGGGAAGGTATCGCGCGAGACGTTGCGCACGAGCGACGCGGGTCCGTACCAGTCGACGGGCGACTCCACCAGACGCTCGCTCACGAGTCGCAACGTCGGGTTGTACGGCGCGGGTTGGCTGGCGAGTACCAGATCGAGCTTGTGCAGGGCGAGTTCGGCGAGCAACTGCTCGTGCTCGCCTTCATGGCATACGAGTCGCAGCGATGGCGTGTCGAGCACCGGTGCGAGAATGGCGTGGGCCGCGAGTTTCGAGATACCGTCGGCGAGACCGACCGCAAGGCGCGCCACGCGGCCGCTCGCGGCTTCGCGGACTTCGTCGGGAATCGACTGGCCGAGGCGGAAGATTTCCTCGGCACGTCGGAAAGCGGCCTGTCCCGGCTCAGTCATGGCGACGCCGCGCCCGGCAGGTTTGAGTAACTGGTGACCCAGCGACTTTTCCAGCTCACGGACTTGTGCGCTAATGGTCTGGACGGCCATGTCGAGGCGCTCGGCGGCTCTGGCAAAGCCGCCTTCCTTGACGACCACCCAGAAGTAGTAAAGATGGCGGTAGTTCAACATAAGGATAAGACTTCGGAAAAACCGAACTAAAGTGAAGTATATAGCTGGTTTTTGCGAAGCATGAGTTCGACGATGATGCTGTCCTGAGCCCGCGCCCTACGTTGAGTGCGGGAGACGAAAGGGGATGACAGGTGCCAGACGGCGACGGTCATCCCGAAAACCATACGGAAACTCTGGCGCACATATGGACTATCTACTTGCTTTGGCGGCTGACCCGGCGGTGTGGGCGGCGCTTGTCACGCTGGTCGTCATGGAGGTCGTGCTCGGCATCGACAACCTGATCTTCATCTCGATCCTGACGAACAAATTACCGTTGGCGATGCGCGCACGGACGCAGCGCATGGGGATCGCACTGGCGCTGGTCATGCGGCTGGCGTTGCTCGGTACGGTGGCCTGGATCGCAAAACTGACGACGCCGCTCTTCGAACTGTTCGACCACGGCTTCTCGTGGCGTGACCTGATCCTGATCGCTGGTGGCCTCTTCCTCGTGTGGAAGGCGACGAAGGAGATGCATCACCACGTGGCAACGGGAACGGAAGACGAAGCGAATGGCGACGCATCGGGCACGCTGGCGACGATCACCGCACGCGCAGCTGTCATGCAGATTCTGGTGCTGGACCTCGTGTTCTCCATCGACAGCATCGTGACGGCAGTGGGCATGACCGAGCACATTCCGATCATGTTCATCGCTGTGATCGCAGCCGTGACGGCGATGCTGTTCATGGCCGGTCCGCTCTCGCGCTTCATCGCGGCGAATCCGACGGTGGTCATGCTGGCGCTGGGCTTCCTGCTGGTGATCGGTATGACGCTGATCGCCGAGGGCTTCGGGTCGCACATCCCGAAGGGTTACATCTACGCAGCGATGGCGTTCTCGGCCTTCGTCGAAGGGCTGAACATGATGACGCGTCGTGCCAAGGCGCGACGTGATGCGCAGAAGGCGCGCGTGCTGCACTAATCAATACGTCACCGAATGGTGAAAAATGGCGGTGCCGGTGCAAATCGGCACCGCTTTTTCGTTGACGCGGAAGCGTCGAGTGTTCGGTTTTTTCGAACTTTGATGAATGAAAACGTAGGTTTTTCCGTTGCGACGCGCTCGGTACATTGAGGACGTTGTCCTTTAAGTAACGGAGCGAAACGATGAAGTGTCCTGTATGCGGTACCCCGGATCTGTTGATGACGGAGCGTCAGGGGGTGGAGATCGATTACTGCCCGAAGTGTCGCGGCGTGTGGCTCGATCGCGGCGAGTTGGACAAGCTGATCGAGCGCACGGACGAGGCTCCCGTGGCGTCTGCACAGGCCATTCGGGACGACCGCGGCGGGCAGGGAGGGCAGGGCGGATTCGGACGCGGCGCATACGACGCGCGTGAGCATCGGGCGTCCCGCGAGTATCGCCATGACGATGGTCTGCGCGATGATGATGGCAGACACCGCAACACCCATCATGGTCATGACGACCGCCGCCGTCACTACGACCGTTCGCGCAAGAAAAAGTCGTTGTTCGAGATCTTCGACTTCGATTGATCGGTGCGCGGCGCGGGTCGAAAGCGAAGTCGGTCTCAGCGATGATGTCGGCGGCCCGAATTGGGCCGCCGGTTTTTCATGTCGCTGCGTCCGGCAGCCTCACGCGTACTGCGAGAGTCCCAGCCCCAGCGACCAGTTTTCTTTCTCGACTTCGACGAGATTCACGAACACGTCCTCGGGGCGGATGCCGGGGCTATCGCTGAGCAATTCGGCAATCCGCCGGAACAACGCCTTCTTCTGTTCCTTCGTGCGGGTGTTGTTTGCGGTGATCTGAATGAGCACGAGGTCATCGCTTCGCGCGACGTCGAGGTAAGTCGCCCCGTAGCGGAAGTTCGCCGCGTCGTGCTCGGTCAGCGCCATGAACTGGTCGTCTTCGGGCACGGTGAAGGTTTCCCGCATCGCGCGATAAACGCTATCGAATATGGCCTGTCTGTAAGCCTCGGTCTTTCCCGTACGCATTGAAATGTGAGCGAGTGGCATCGTGAGTTTCCTCGGTGGTTGACCCGCTCCATAGTATCTATTCTGATAATCTATGTGTTCTTATTTCAATAATAACGATTTGAAATGGCTGAGCGTTCGCTTGATCTTGAGGCTGTGCGTGCCTTTATCCGTATTGCGGAGCTTGGCAGCTTCACGCGTGCTGCCGAGGCGTTGAGGACGACGCAGGCAGCGGTCAGCCTGAAGCTGAAACGTCTTGAAGACAGGTTGGGTTTTCGACTGGTCGAACGCACTCCCCGCTACGTCGAGCTTTCGGCGCAAGGCACCACCTTTCTCGATCACGCGCGCAGACTCATCGACGCCCACGACCGGGCGGTCGCTGCGGTAGCGGGCGCGCGCCAGCGTCTGACCATTGGCATCAGCGAGCATGTCGCGGGGCCGGAGCTGCCCGCGTTGATTGCCCGGATGAACGCGCAGGATCCCCAGCTTCTGATCGAGATCAGGATCGGAACGTCGGCGGATCTGCTCCAGCGTTTCGACCGGAGAGAACTCGATACGGTGCTGGTTCGTATGCATGTGGGGCGAAGCGACGGGGAGGTCGTCACCGACGAGCAGTTCGGCTGGTTCGCGACACCCGGCTGGCAGCATCGTGCAGGGGAGCCGTTGCCGCTTGCCACGATGGCGGAGCCTTGCGGTGTGCGCGCCGTCGCAGAGCAACTGCTCGACGAAGCGGGTATCCCCTGGACGGAGGTCTTCGTTGGCGGAGGCGTGATGGCGGTGGCTGCGGCCGTGATGGCCGGGTTGGGTGTGGCGGCACTTTCGCCGCGGATGGTACCGTTTGGCGCGGTGGACGTCGGGCCGAGACTGGCGCTGCCGGCGTTGCCGCGGCTGCCTATTGTGCTGCATACCCGCGTGCAGGACAGCCGGGCACGCGGTGCGCTGGCCGCACTTGGGGCGGCCTTTCGGGGTGCCGTACGAAGCTGATCGACCGCTGTGTGACGCTGCACGAGCAGAAAAGAAAAAAGGCCATGATTTCTCATGGCCTTTTTAAATTTGGTGGCGAATCAGGGACTCGAACCCCGGACCTGCGGATTATGATTCCGTCGCTCTAACCGACTGAGCTAATTCGCCGTAGGAAAAAGAGTATATGGCGAAGGCTATAGCCTGTCAACAGGTATTTTGCGAAAGCTATGAAAATAGTTCGGGCGGCCTTTCTGGGCGGTGTCGCGCCCCGGGGACCGGCCCGTCCAACAAACGACAATGCCGGGACTCGAAAGCCCCGGCATTGTTATGACAGATCTACCTTCTTACCTGTCCGACGGGTTACCCCATCAGTCGTTGGCGTAGATGTCGACGTCCTTCGTCTCCTTGATGAAGAGCATGCCGATCACGAAGGTGATGAGCGCGATCACGATCGGGTACCAGAGGCCGGAGTAGATGTCGCCCTTGGCGGCCACGATGGCGAAGGCCGTGGCCGGGAGGAAGCCCCCGAACCAGCCGTTACCGATGTGATACGGCAACGACATCGACGTGTAGCGAATGCGCGTCGGGAACATTTCTACCAGCATCGCCGCGATCGGGCCGTACACCATCGTCACGAAGATCACCAGAATCGCCAGCAGGATCACGACCATCGGCTTGTTCATCTGCGCCGGGTCAGCCTTCGGCGGATAGCCGTCAGCCTTGAGCGTGGCCGACATATCCGTCTCGAACGCCTTGGTCTTGTCCTTCGCATCCGCTGCCTTGCCGTCGACCGACGAGATCACCTTGTCGCCAATCTTCACCGTGGCCAGCGTGCCTGCCGGAGCGGCTTGGTTCTGATAGTTCAGACCGGCGCGTGACAGGTAGCTCTTCGCGATATCGCACGAGGTGGTGAACTTCGACGTGCCTACCGGGTTGAACTGGAACGAGCACTCGTTCGGATCGGCGATGACCGTGATCGGCGAACGTGCGGTGGCAGCTTCGAGCGCCGGGTTGGCGTAGTGCGTGAGCGCCTTGAAGATCGGGAAGTACAGCAGTGCGGCCAGCAGGCAGCCCGCCATGATGATCGGCTTGCGACCGATCTTGTCCGACAGCGCACCGAAGAACACGAAGAACGGGCTGCCGATCAACAGACCCAGCGCGACCATGATGTTCGCGGTGTTGCCATCGACCTTAAGCACCTGCGTCATGAAGAACAGCGAGTAGAACTGGCCCGTGTACCACACGACTGCCTGACCGGCGGTCAAACCGACCAGCGCCAGAATCACGATCTTCAGGTTCTTCCACTGACCGAACGATTCCTTGAGCGGCGCCTTCGATCCCTTGCCCTCGGCCTTCATGCGCTGGAATGCCGGCGATTCGCTCAGTTGCATACGAATCCAAAGCGACACGAGCAGCAGCACGATCGACAGGATGAACGGAATGCGCCAGCCCCAGTCGCCGAAGGCCTCTTCACCCATCACCATGCGGGTGCCGAGAATCACGAGCAGCGAGAGGAAGAGACCCAGCGTTGCGGTCGTCTGAATCCACGACGTGTAGAAGCCGCGACGGCCATGCGGCGCGTGCTCGGCAACGTACGTGGCAGCACCGCCGTATTCGCCGCCCAGGGCCAGACCCTGCAGCAGACGCATGGCGATGAAGATCACCGGCGCAGCGATGCCCCAGGACGCATAGCCCGGCAGCAGACCGACGACCAGCGTCGACAGACCCATCAGCGTGATGGTGACGAGGAACGTGTATTTACGACCGACGAGGTCACCGATGCGACCGAACACGATCGCGCCGAACGGGCGCACCGCGAAGCCCGCAGCAAACGACAGCAGTGTGAAGATGAAGGCCGCCGTCGGGTTGATCCCGGAGAAGAAGTGACGGCTGATGAATGCGGCCAGCGAACCGGCCAGATAAAAGTCGTACCACTCGAACACCGTGCCCAGCGACGAAGCGAAGATGACCTTGCGTTCTTCTTTGGTCATCGGCGCATGGGTGGTGGCTGCCGTTGTAGTAGCCATGCGGTTGTCTCCTGTAATGTAAGCACGCCCCTGGGACGCACCCGGGCCGCTGCAATTGATTATTGGAGGGCAACCTTACCGCCGTCTGACGCCAAACTGACTCGAACCTTACGTAGCTAGGGACTTACCCTCGACTTTGGTCGAAATTTGGCCGTATTTAGCGGATTTACGTCACGCATGAGGGTTTTCGATAGGCACCTCGGCGAGCGGTAACGTCACCCGAATGAGTGTGCCGGTTGCTTCGGGATGCTGTGCATCGACATGATCGAGCACGCTCACATCGCCACGATGAATCTGCACGATCTCGCGCACGATCGCGAGACCCAGTCCGCTGCCGTCGCTGTCGCTGCCGAGAATGCGATAAAAGCGCTCGAACACGCGTGGTCGCTCCGACGCAGGAATGCCCGGCCCCGTGTCTTCGACTTCGAGATGCACGAAGCCGTCAGACGCCTCGTGACGCAGACGCACGGTCACCTTGCCGCCGGCTGGCGTATAGCGGATTGCATTGTCGATGAGGTTGTTGAGCAACTCGCGCAACATCACCGGCTGTCCGGACAAATGCACCGGAAACGGCGGCTCCTCGAAGCCGAGGTCGATGCGTTTGGCGAAGGCCGCCTGAAACCAGTCTTGCATGGCGCTACGTGCGAGCAGGCTGAGGTTGAGCGGCGTGAAGGCGGCGGCGTCGTTGGCACTGTTCTCGGCGCGCGCGAGTGCTAGCAACTGGTTGACGAGACGCGCGGCCTGTTCGGAGCTCATCGCGATTTGCGATAGCGAGCGGCGCAGTTCGTCGGGAGACGTCTGACGTAACGCCAGTTCAGCTTGCATGCGAAGGCCCGCGAGCGGTGTCTTGAGCTGGTGTGCAGCGTCTGCAATGAAGCGTTGCTGGAGTTTCATGTTCTGCTCGAGGCGTCCGAGCAGATCGTTCAGCGAATTGACGAGGGGCGCGATTTCCGGCGGTGCTTGTCGCGCTTCAAGGGGCGAAAGATCATCGGGACGCCGTGCCCGAATGTGCTCCTGCAGCGCATGCAGCGGCGCGAGGCCGCGCGACAAACCGAACCAGACGAGTACGATGGCCAGCGGCAGAATCACGAACTGCGGCAGGATCACGCCCTTGATGATTTCGTTGGCCAACTGACTGCGCTTGTCGAGCGTCTCCGCGACCTGTACGAGCGCCATGCTGCCCGGTGGCTGCATGCGCGGCAGATCGACATAAGTGAATGCAACGCGAATGTCGTTGCCGCCCACGGTTTCGTCGCGAAACTGGACCACACCGGGTTGCGGGCGGTCGTCTTCATGCGGCAGCGGCAGTTCTGCCGTGCCGCCCACGAGTTCGCCCTTCGCGCCGAGCACCTGATAGTAGATGTTGTCGGTCGCGTCGGCGCGCAACAGATCGCGTGCGGGCATAGGCAGCGTAAGTGTGACCTGGCCGCGATCCGCGTGAACCTGCTGGGCGAGAACGTAAGTATTGGTCTCCAGCGCACGGTCGAACGGGCCGTCGGCAATCGATTTTGCGACCAGGTACGTCACCGCAATGCTCATCGGCCAGAGCAGCAGCAACGGCGCGAGCATCCAGTCGAGGATCTCGCCGAAGAGCGAGCGCGGCGGCGGCTCGGCCTCGCGCTCCAGTGGCGCGCCGAAGCCCGGACGTACGAAGGGATCGGCGTAAGGGTCGAAGGGATCGGCGGCGTCCACCGACGGGGGGCGCGGGTCGTCCGGATCGGCGTGAGACGCGTTGTCCGACGACGCAGGCGTGGCGCGGTGGGGGTGACGAAAGCTCAAACGCATCGGACGAGCCCGATCATGCCGCGTTGGCGGGGGCCGCTGCCGGCTTCTCCAGACAATATCCCAGCCCGCGGATCGTGGCGATGCGTACGCCGCTCGGCTCGATCTTCTTACGCAGCCGGTGCATGTACACCTCGATGGCGTTGTTGCTCACCTCTTCGCCCCATCCGCAAAGATGGTCGACGAGCTGTTCCTTGGAGACGAGCCGTCCCGTGCGCAGCAGCAGCACTTCGAGCAATTCGAGCTCGCGCGCGGACAGATCGAGCATCTGCTCGTTGATATAGGCGGTGCGACCGACCTGATCGAAGCTCAGTGGCCCGTGACGGATCACCGTCGAGCCGCCACCTGCACCGCGCCGCGTCAACGCCCGCACGCGCGCTTCGAGTTCGGCGAGGGCAAACGGCTTGGCCATATAGTCGTCGGCGCCGAGATCGAGGCCCTTCACGCGGGCGTCGACGCTGTCGGACGCGGTCAGAATCAGAACAGGCAAGTGGGAATTGCGGGCGCGCAGGCGGCGCAGGACTTCGTGACCGGGAAGGCGGGGCAGACCGAGGTCGAGAATCAGCAGGTCGAATGTCTGGGCGGACAGCGCGGAATCGGCTTCGAGCCCCGTTTTGACGTGATCGACGGCGTAGCCCCCCTGACGCAGCGAGCGGGTCAGGGCGTCGGCCAGAATGCTGTCATCCTCTGCGATGAGAATTCGCATGGGCGTGATAGGCTTGTGTAGGCACCAATGCCTGACGGCACGGGTGTGTCTCCTGTGATGTTGCGGCGCGTGGTTCGCGGCTTTTTTTGTCGTTTCGGCGCTTTCGGACAACAGGCACTTGCAAAGAGCACTGGTTTTTTATACAGTACCGGCAGTCACGCCTCACTCGAGCCGTCTCGCTCATCATATCAAAGGACGATTCATGGAAGAAAGCAAGAAAGGGTCTGCCAATCTGTCGGCCGAGAAAGGCAAGGCGCTCGCCGCCGCCCTCGCGCAGATCGAGAAGCAATTCGGCAAGGGCTCGATCATGCGTCTCGGCGACGGCGAGGTCGAAGCGGACATCCAGGTCGTCTCCACGGGCTCGCTGGGTCTGGACATCGCGCTGGGCGTCGGCGGCCTGCCGCGCGGCCGTGTGATCGAAATTTACGGCCCGGAATCGTCGGGTAAGACTACGCTCACGCTGCAAGTCGTGGCGGAAATGCAGAAGATCGGCGGCACCTGCGCGTTCATCGATGCAGAGCATGCCCTCGACGTCGGTTACGCCAACAAGCTGGGCGTCTCGGTGCCGGAACTGCTGATCTCGCAGCCGGACACGGGCGAACAGGCGCTGGAGATCGCCGATGCACTGGTGCGCTCGGGCTCGATCGATCTCATCATCATCGACTCGGTTGCGGCACTGGTGCCGAAGGCTGAAATCGAAGGCGAGATGGGCGATTCGCTGCCGGGTCTTCAGGCACGTCTGATGTCGCAGGCGCTGCGTAAGCTGACCGGCACCATCAAGCGCACGAATTGCACGGTGATCTTCATCAACCAGATTCGTATGAAGATCGGCGTCATGTTCGGCAACCCGGAAACGACGACCGGCGGTAACGCACTGAAGTTCTACTCGTCGGTGCGTCTGGACATCCGCCGTATCGGTTCGATCAAGAAGGGCGACGAGGTGGTCGGTAACGAAACCCGCGTCAAGGTCGTCAAGAACAAGGTGTCGCCGCCGTTCCGCGAAGCGATTTTCGACATTCTCTACGGTCAGGGTATCTCGCGCGAAGGCGAAATCATCGATCTGGGTGTCAACGCGAAGATCGTCGAGAAGGCCGGTGCCTGGTACAGCTACAACGGCGAGAAGATCGGTCAGGGCAAGGACAACGCGCGGGAATTCCTGCGCGAAAATCCGGAAATCGCCCACGAGATCGAGAACAAGGTCCGTGCATCGCTGGGTGTGACGGCGATCAACGAAACCGGTGAGATCGAAGAAGACGACGAGGCCTGATCGTTTGATTGGCGCCTGAGTTGTTGGAACGGCAGCGCGAGGCCCTACGGCGTCGCGCTGCCGTTTTGCATTCTTGCTGCGCATAGCAGCGCTACGATGAACTCATGATCAATCGACGTCCTCCCCGTGATCCGAATGCGCCGCCGCCCCCGCCGGGCGACGAGGCCGTCGCGGTCAAGCGGTCTCGCAAACCGACGCTGAGTCTGAAAGGACGGGCGCTGTCCTATCTGGCACGTCGTGAATACAGTCGGGCGGAACTGCGTCGCAAGCTCACGCCTTACGCGGATGCCGAGGACCCCGAAGCACTCGAGCGCGTGCTCGACGCGCTTGAGCAGGAACGATGGCTGTCGAACGAACGATTCGCGGAAAGTGTGGTGAACCGGCGCGCCTCGCGCATGGGCACGTCGCGCATCGTCGGCGAGCTCAAGCAGCATCAGGTCGACGCGGAAACCGTCGCTGCGATCTCCGAGCAATTGCGGGAGACCGAACTCGCGCGCGCCCGGACCGTCTGGCAAAAGAAGTTCGGCGAAGTCGCCACCACGCCCGAAGCGCGCGCCAAGCAGATGCGCTTTCTGGCGGCGCGCGGTTTTTCGCGTACCGTTATCAGCAAAATCGTGCGGGGCGCGGACGAGTTTCTGGACGACGTCTGATACCGATACCATCACTTTTGTTATGGATGCATGCGCATTCATTGACGAATCGTTCATCGCGCCCGCCTTCACGCAAGCCGCGTAAATGCTCGCGTGACACGACGATGAATCTCGTGTGACGCGTGGTGTCTCGCTTATCGCGATATGGCGTCGCACCATGCGTGCCCGTCACTCGGAATTTTGATAACCCGACCGATGGGTCGGGTAATTCAGCCTTATGCGACGGGCTTCTGCTGCGCTGCGGCAGACGGCGCTGTCGCCTATGCTAGAATCAAGATCTTTCTGCGTTCATGCATTGCACACTTCCGCATGCCGCTCTCCGCGCCTGCCCCTCGTACCTTGCGTCACCGTCGCACGATCGCTGTTGAAGCGTATTCGCGCGAGGATGGCCTATGGGACATCGAAGCCCGACTTACCGATCACAAGGATCGGGATTTTGCATTGGCGACGGGCCTTCGCAAGGAAGGCACGCCGATCCACGAGCTATGGCTGCGGTTGACGATCGACGAAGATTTCGAAGTGCATGACGCCGAGGCCGTCTCCGACTGGGTGCCTTATCCCGGTATTTGCGATCAGATAGGCCCCGAATATCGTCAATTGATCGGTCTTAACCTGCGGCACGGCTTCCGCCGCGGGGTCCGCGAGCGCCTCGGCGGCGCGGCGGGCTGTACCCATCTCACAGAACTTTGCAGTGTCCTGCCGACGGCAGCGATTCAGGCGTTTGCCGGCGTGGTGATTCATACCCCCGACACGGCGGCGGCCAACGATGCCGAGAATTCGGCACCTCCTTTCCAACTCGGACATTGTCACGCCCTGCGGTTTGATGGCGAGGCGGTGCGCCGGTTTTACCCGCGCTGGTTCAACGGCCGCGCAAACGATCGAGCGAACGAGCCCACGACGCCCGTCACATCAGAAGCGGTGCGCGATGAGGCCTCGACTCGCAAGCTCGAACCCAAACTTCCAACTCAGCAAGAAGGGAATCACGCATGAAGATTCATGAGTATCAAGGCAAGGAAATCCTCCGGAAATTCGGAGTCGCGGTGCCCCGCGGCATTCCGGCGTTTTCCGTGGACGAGGCCGTGAAGGCAGCCGAAGAACTCGGCGGTCCGGTTTGGGTGGTCAAGGCCCAGATTCACGCAGGCGGTCGCGGTAAGGGCGGCGGCGTGAAGGTTGCTAAGACGATCGAGCAAGTGCGTGAATACGCCAGCCAGATCCTCGGCATGCAACTGGTCACGCACCAGACCGGTCCGGAAGGTCAGAAGGTCAATCGCCTGCTGATCGAAGAAGGCGCCGACATCAACAACGAACTGTACGTCAGCCTGGTGGTTGACCGCGTCACGCAGAAGATCGTGATGATGGGTTCGAGCGAAGGCGGCATGGACATTGAAGAAGTCGCCGAAAAGCACCCGGAACTGATCCACCACGTTGTGATCGATCCGTCGGTTGGCCTGACGGACGCGCAAGCCGACGACTTCGCCAAGAAGATCAGCGTGCCGGAAGGTTCGGTGTCGCAAGCGCGCACGATCCTGCAGGGTCTGTACAAGGCCTTCTGGGAAACGGACGCTTCGCTGGCCGAAATCAACCCGCTGAACGTGAGCAAGAACGGCACGGTCACGGCACTGGACGCCAAGTTCAACTTCGACTCGAACGCCCTGTATCGTCATCCGGAAATCGTCGCTTACCGCGATCTGGACGAAGAAGATCCGGCTGAAGTCGAAGCCTCGAAGTTCGATCTGGCGTACATCTCGCTCGACGGCAACATCGGCTGCCTGGTGAACGGCGCCGGTCTGGCCATGGCCACGATGGACACCATCAAGCTGTTCGGCGGCGAGCCGGCCAACTTCCTGGACGTGGGCGGTGGCGCCACGGCAGAGAAGGTGACCGAAGCGTTCAAGATCATGCTGAAGAACCCGAACCTGACGGCCATTCTGGTCAACATCTTCGGTGGCATCATGCGTTGCGACGTGATCGCCGAAGGCGTGATCACGGCGTCGAAGGCTGTGTCGCTCAAGGTGCCGCTCGTCGTGCGCATGAAGGGCACGAACGAAGACCTGGGCAAGAAGATGCTCGCCGAATCCGGTCTGCCGATCATCTCTGCGGACAGCATGGAAGAAGCTGCCCAGAAGGTTGTCGCGGCTGCCGCAGGCAAGTAACCAGAACAGTCGAAGCCATTGCGGCGTGCCGCTCCCGAAAGGCTGAGCGCACACCGTCAGGCAACAGGACGAAGGAAATCAAGCAATGTCGATTCTGATCAACAAAGATACCAAGGTCATCACCCAAGGTATTACTGGCAAGACCGGCCAGTTCCACACCCGTATGTGCCGCGAATACGCGAACGGCAAGAACGCGTTCGTCGCTGGCGTGAACCCGAAGAAGGCCGGCGAGGACTTCGAAGGCATTCCGATCTACGGTTCGGTGAAGGACGCGAAGGAACAGACCGGCGCGACCGTTTCGGTGATCTACGTGCCGCCCGCAGGCGCTGCTGCCGCCATCTGGGAAGCCGTCGAAGCCGACCTGGATCTGGCGATCTGTATCACGGAAGGCATTCCGGTCCGTGACATGATCGAAGTGAAGGACCGTATGCGTCGCGAAGGTCGCAAGACCCTGCTGCTCGGACCGAACTGCCCGGGCGTGATCACGCCGGACGAACTGAAGATCGGCATCATGCCGGGTCATATCCACAAGAAGGGTCGCATCGGCGTGGTCTCGCGCTCGGGCACCCTGACGTACGAAGCCGTGGGCCAGTTGACCGCTCTGGGTCTGGGCCAGTCGAGCGCCGTCGGTATCGGTGGCGACCCGATCAACGGTCTGAAGCACATCGACGTCATGCAAATGTTCAACGACGATCCGGAAACGGACGCTGTGATCATGATCGGTGAAATCGGTGGTCCGGACGAAGCCGCTGCCGCCGAGTGGATCAAGGGCAACATGAAGAAGCCGGTCGTCGGCTTCATCGCAGGCGTCACGGCGCCCCCGGGCAAGCGCATGGGCCACGCCGGCGCGCTGATCTCGGGCGGTGCCGATACGGCCGAAGCCAAGCTGGCCATCATGGATGCCTGCGGCATCAAGGTGACCCGCAACCCGTCGGAAATGGGCCGTCTGCTCAAGGCAGCGCTGTAATTCCCGCCGAACGACCCAGTCGTTGCAGTCGCCGGAACCGGCGGCGGCGCGTCGGGTCTTGAAAGAGGGAGCCCGGAACATCGGGCTCCCTCTTTTGTCTTTGTGCCGTGATTGGCATCATCCGTCTGACTGGTTTCAAACGTTCCCCGAGGATTTCCGCGCATGCTTGCGTTTTTTGCCGAGCTGAACTGGGCCGCCGTGCTGCAGATCATCATGATCGACATCCTGCTGGGTGGCGATAACGCTGTGGTGATCGCGCTCGCCTGTCGCAATCTGCCGGCCAAGCAACGGCTGCAAGGCATTGTCTGGGGCACGATCGGGGCAATCGTCCTGCGCGTGATTCTGATTGCATTTGCCGTGACGCTGCTTGCCGTGCCGTATCTGAAGGCCATTGGCGGGTTGTTGCTGCTCTGGATCGGTACCAAGCTGCTGGTGCCCGACCATGACGCGCACGACAGCGTCAAACCGGCCGACAAGCTCTGGACGGCGGTCAAGACGATCATCGTGGCCGATCTGGTGATGAGCATCGACAACGTGATCGCCATTGCCGGGGCTGCGGAAGGCGCGGCCGACCACCATCAATTGCCGTTGGTGATCTTCGGTCTGCTCGTGAGCATTCCGCTTATCGTCTGGGGCTCGCAACTGGTGCTCAAGGCGCTCGATCGTTTCCCGGTCATCGTGATGGCCGGGGCGGCGTTGCTTGGATGGATCGCTGGCGGTCTGATCGTCTCGGACCCGGGCGTCGGTCATCTACTGCACCTGCCGGGGGATGCGGCGAAATACACGCATTACGTGGCGTCGGCCATCGGTGCGCTGTTCGTCCTGATCGTGGGGCTGGTCCTCAAGCGACGCAGCGAGGCACGTCAGATGCGTGCAACCTCTTCGAAATAATCGGGTCCATTGCCGGGACCGCGGGTCTTGTCGGATGAATCGTCCGGCTTCGCATCGGACGATTCCGTAGACCGATAAGGCTTGGGCCGATTTTGATCTGCGGCAGGGCATTCGCTGAGGGGGCTATGTCATACTCCGCCCACTTCCCCCCGATGTCCCTTTTGTTTTCATTGCTTTTGCAGGGAGTTACACAATGCGTCGTTTCGGCCACCGGACTACCGGTCTCGCCAAATCCCGGGGTTTCACCCTGATCGAACTGATGATCGTGCTGGCGATCATCGGCGTACTGGTTACGGCAGGGGTTCCGTATCTGCAGAATTATCTTGTGCGCGCACGTGTCGTCGAAGGGTTGGGCGCTGCGGCGTCGGCCAAGGCGCTCGTGAGCGAGAACGCCATGCATGGTGCACCGTTCAACAGCGGCTGGCAGGCGCCGAGCCCGACGGACAACGTGAGCGGTGTGAGCATCGATTCCGTGAGTGGCAACGTCACGGTGGCCTACACGCAGCGCGCGGGCGATGGCGCGATCGTGCTCGTGCCGACGAGTGCGGGCGCATCGGGCACGCCTGCGGCGCTGTCCGTCGGCAAGGCGCCGGAAGGTCAGATCGTCTGGACGTGCTATGCACAGGGCCGCGCAGGCGCGCCGGGCGGCGCGACATTGCCGGGCAAGCTGGCACCGCCTGAGTGCCGTGGCGAAACGACGGCCAAGTCGAGCTAAAGACTGCGTCATCACGCGCGTCAGACACGAAATGGCTGCCCTCGGGTGGCCATTTTTTCGTTATGCTTGCGCATCTTCCAACCGGTGCATTGCACGGCGGCGATCTTGTTTCCTCCTCTGCTTCTTTCGATGATCGGGCTTACGCTCGCCCTGATCTGGGCGTTGCCCTACAACCTCGTCAAACACACGTATCCGATCTCGACGTTCTATTCGGAAGCGCTGACCTTCTGTCTTTTCGCGCTGCTCGGCGCGTTGTCGATGGTGGCGGTCTGGCAGCGTGACGGACGTGCGCTGCGCATGCCACGCGTCACATGGATGCCACTGGCGTTTATCGCCGTCGTCCTGGTGCAGCGCGCCACGATGCCGACCGAGCTGCCGCAGTTGATGATGACGGCATTGCTGTACGGGGTTGCGATGATCGTCGCGGTCAACACCGGGTACTGGCTCGCGCAGTTGGGGTGGCGCGGTGTCCTCATGCGCTGGAGCGCGGTGGCGCTCACGCTGGGCGGGTTGTATGCCGTGGGGACACAGGTCGTGCAGGCGTTTCATCTGGAAGCGAATGTGCCGTGGCTCGTGGCGAAGTACACCGTCACAGCGGCACGCCGTCTGTTCGGCAACATGTATCAGCCCAATCATCTGGCGACCTACCTGTCGATGGCGAGCGCAGGGGCGTTCTATCTTTGGTATCAGCGAAAGCTGCCCGCCTGGACGTTGCTGCTCGTCCTTGCGATTTTCGACATCGGCATCTGTCTGACGGGCTCGCGTGCGCCTTGGCTGCAACTCGCGTTGTTGTGCGCATTCGGGGTGTGGCTCGTGTGGGTGGAGCGCGTGGAAGAAACGCGCAATATGCGGCGTTCGATGCGCTGGTTTGTGCCCGCCGCCATTTTGCCGTTGCTGGGGCTGATGACGATGGTCGTCGGCTGGGCGAATGTGAACTGGGGGCTGCAACTCGACGGAAGTGCCGTGGCGCGCATGCAGCAGGCGGGGCAGGTGGCCGGGCGACTGAATCTGTGGGAGTACGGACTGGCGATCTTCCGCGAGCACTGGTTCTTCGGTGCGGGCTGGTCGAATTACATCGACGCGCAGTTCGCGCTGGTCGACAAGCTCGGACCGGTCGAAATGGCAGACAACGCGCATAACGTCTTGCTCGATCTGCTGGCGAAGACGGGCATTGTCGGCACGCTGGCGGTGTTGCTGCCGCTGGCGTTTTGGTTTGCGCGTGCGGTGCGTGGCCTTAAGTCGGCCCCGATTGCGTTCGCATTCATCCTGCTCGGCATGCTGGCGATGCATGCGATGCTGGAGTATCCGCAGCACTATGCATTCTTCCTGCTGCCCGGCTTGTTCCTGCTCGGATTCTGCGAGACGAAGCCGATTGATAGCGTGTCGCCGACGGCGACGGGGGCCATCAATGGCGTGATCGTGCTGTTCGCATGCGTGGCGATTCCGTGGCTGTATCACGATTACCAGCGCGTCGAGGTGGCGTATCGCGCGGGCAAGATCGAAACGTATCGCACCGATCCGGCGCTATTCTTCGCGCCCTATGGCGATTACGCTGTGACTGGCGCGTTGTATCTCAGTCGCGATCAGCTCGACGAAAAGCTGGCCGCCCATCGCGAAGCGCTGGCGCTGGGTGCCGGGCCGACGATGATCAAGCGCTACATCGTGTTGCTGGCGCTGGCAGGGCGCGACGACGAGGCGCTGCAGGACATTCAGCGTCTGAAGAACTACAACATGCTGATCTTCGAGGGACAGTACGCGTCGCTGGTGCGCATGTTGCGCGCGCAGGGCGACGATCTGAAGCCGTTCGTCAAACGTGTCATCGACGCATGGGGACGCCCGAAGGGCGAGTCCGATCAGGACGCGATGGCGGTGCCGACCGACGGGGCGAGCCGCTCGTCTTGAACCGTCGTCGCCCTTCGCCACGGACTGTGGTGATGCGACACCCCAACCCGACGCCAACGAAAAAACGCCCGCAGCGATCGCGGGCGTTTTTTTATCCGGACACCGGTTCGTCAAGCGAATCCGACGCGACGTCTGATGCCTGCCGACCGGGGAGGCTGCTTAAGCCTGTGCGCCGCTATCGTCCTGCTCGGTTTCCTCGGTACGCGCCCAGAAGAAGCGATCGGGGAAGTGGCGGCCCATGCCGGGGCGAAACGCGTTTTCGAGCACCTGCTGTAGATACTCCTGCGCTTCGCGCACGGCCTCCGGCACGGCAAGGCCGTTGGCGAGCATGGCGGTCACGGCGGCGGCGAGCGTGTCGATCGCGCCCGCAACGTTGTGGGCCGGACGGTCCCAGGCGTCTTCGCGGACGACACCGCCATCGCTGTAGAGCGTATGCGTGAACTGCGGGGCGTTGCCGTCGCTGATCAGTACGAACTCGCAGCCGTTTTCCAGCAGGATCGAGACCGCTTCGTCGAGGGCCAGATTTTCGTTCTCGGTGATCGTCTGCGCCAGCGCGACGGCGCTCTGCGGACTCACGACCAGCACGCTTGCCTGCGGCACGAGCAGGCTGGCGGTGGCTTCTCGCAATTCGTCGGTCGAGAGCAGATGCTCGCCCGCCAGCCCGAAGTCCGGCGCGACGACGAGGGGTGTTTCGTCATAGTCGGCCACGATCTCGGCAATGGCGGCGACGTTATCGGCATTCACCGCGCTGCCGACCTTGAAGGCGGCGACCGGCATGTCTTCGAGCAACATGCGGGCTTGATCGCCGATCCAGTCGGGATCGATGGGTTGCACGTCGTCGCACGAACGCGAGTCCTGTGAGGAGTAGCCGGTGAGGACCGACACGCCGTAGCCGCCCATGCTGGCGAAGGTGAGCAGGTCGGCCTGCACGCCGGTGGCCGAAGTGGGGTCGGAAAGCCCGAAGGTCAGGAGAATGGGTGGAGATTCAGTGTGCATGGAGGCTGGATAGACGGCGATCTGGTCAGGCTTTGGGTTCGTTGGTACCATCACGCCTTAAATGCCCGTTTCGGAGCGCTCGAAAGCGCCGTGGGCAGCGCCCGCCGGACAGTGCACCGGCAGGGTTCCCACAAGACCGTCCGGCATCTCTGCCGACGGGACCCGAAGCGGTTGACAAGCCATTGTAACGGAACGCTCGTCGCTGAAGAAAGAATGGAATACAAGAGCTGGATGTGCCTCATTTGCGGCTGGATTTACGACGAAGAGGCAGGATTGCCCGACGAGGGCATTGCGCCCGGTACGCGCTGGGAAGACGTGCCGATCAACTGGACCTGCCCGGAGTGCGGCGCTCGTAAGGAAGACTTCGAGATGGTGCAGATCTGAGGCCGAACGGCCAGGAGATGGCCCATGGTGATGCCTGAGTCGTCCGGATTGTCCGGATCGTCCGAAGTGCCGCAATCAGCTTCCGATTCCGTCGCCCCTGTTGCAACGAACGCCGCGCGAGAGACGCGAGAGACGCGTGAGGCACGGGATGCGCCGTTGTGGCGTCTGCCCGAAGTTGCACAAGCGCTGACCGAAGCGTCCGATGCCTGGTCCAACGGCCCGGCAGCGGCGCTCGGCCCGTTACGGCGTGCGAACCGGCTGCTTCAGTCGAGCGGTCACGCCGACTGGGCGTTGCATGGCGAGCGTCTCGTGAAGGCGATTGCCGAGGCCGCCTATGGCGAGCCGGGCAGTCAAGACACACAACGCAATGCGCTGCGGCAGTTCGAACGCGATATCTGGCAGGCGGGGGCGGTGACGCCACCCGTCGCGTCGGCGTCCTCGACATCTTCCGCAGCTTCTGCGTCTTCTGCATCCCCGAGTCCCGACAGTTGGCCTGGCGCACCTACGCCGGGCGAGCTTCGTATGGCGGGATGGGCGATTGCTCAGCCGCGTCTGCATGGATTGCCCGCGGGCACGGCCCCGTTGCGCGCAGACGTCGAGCGTGTGCTCCTGCGTCTGCTGCGCCCGGATGCCGACACCATCGATACCACGGCGGCGCTGGGGCAACTGGCGGATCTCGCGGCTGATCTGCACCGAGCCGGGGCGACCGCACCGCTCGACTACTGGCGTCTGGCGGCAGCCTGGCTGCGCTTCGCCCGTGCGCCGCTCTCCATGGCGGACAAGCGGCAGATCGGTCGTATGAACATGGCGCTGCGCAAGCAACTGACGCGTCCGGCCGAACCGGCTGAGGGCGGTGCGGTCGACTCGTCGACGGCATCGGCGTCGGCAGCGGGTGCGTCCAAAGCGGCATCGGAATTCGTCCCCGGACACGATCTCCTCGAAGCGCTGGCGACCTGGCATGCCCAGGCGCCCGATAGCTGGCTCGGCACGCTGCTGGCCGATTTCGGCGTATTGCGCCGTCCCGGCCATCTGCCCGAGCCGTTGGCCGACGCGGCGCAGGCAGGCCAGAAGCAGGGCGCGGGCGCGAGTTCGCGTGACTGGCTGCGCATCGGACCGCTGGCGATTCGGCAAGACGTCTGCCAGACGTTCCTGAGTCTGGCGGATGAGGCGCTCCCGAATCTGAACGATCCTGCGGTGGCCGCGCAAGTGGCGCAGTATTCTGCGGCCATCGGGCTTGCCCCGGTGGCACGACTAGCGGCCGCAGTGGCCGCCACCGGCGAACGGCTGGCGGCGTCGCCCCCGGCGGAACCGGGTGGTCCGGCGGCGTTGGCCATGACGGTCAAAGCGCTGCGCGGCATGCTGCACCAGTTCGCGGCGGACACCTATCCCGAGTCGCGGCCCGATCTGATCGCCGAGATGGCCCTGTGGCGCGAGCGTGCGCTTGACGCCAGCGTGTTCGGACAGCGGCTAGTCACCGGGCGTGACGTTCCGTGATACAGTCGGCCCAAAGGCTGCCGTTGGCGGCCGATGGCCGTATCACGATGCGGAAAAAGTTCGTCCGCTGACCGGCCGCGGCAAGTGACGCAGGGCGCCTGAGGGGCGTGGGTGTCAGCGCTGCGGGGCGCGAAACCGGGCGGCAGTCCGTCAAACAGGTTCCGATAAATTTTGGCCCTATGCCGAACGACCGTATCAACCTTACCAATCAGTTCCTCATCGCCATGCCGGGCATGGCTGATCCTACTTTTTCCGGCACCGTCGTCTATCTGTGCGAGCACAGTGAAAAGGGCGCGATCGGGTTGGTGATCAACCGTCCGACCGACATCGATCTCGCGTCGCTGTTCGAGCGGCTCGATCTCAAGCTGGAAATCGATCCCCTTGCGCATCAACCGGTCTTCTTCGGCGGCCCGGTGCAGACCGAGCGCGGCTTTGTGCTGCACGACGCCACGGGCACGCCATACAGTTCGTCGCTGTCGGTGCCGGGCGGTCTGGAGATGACCACGTCCAAGGACGTGCTCGAAGCCGTCGCCAATGGCCAGGGACCGAACCGCTTCCTGCTCACGCTGGGCCATTCGGGCTGGAGTGCAGGGCAACTGGAAGATGAAATCAGCCGTAACGGCTGGCTGACGGTGGCGGCCGATCCGGGCATCGTGTTCGATGTGCCGCCGGCTGAGCGTTTCGACGCTGCGCTGGCGCTGCTTGGCGTCACGTCGTCGATGCTGTCCGCCGACGCGGGTCACGCATGACCGCTGGCAAGACGGCGGGCAGTTCCACGGTGCTTGGTTTCGATTACGGCGAGCGCCGTATCGGGGTTGCGATCGGCAATCTGATGCTGCGCGAGGCGCGCGCTCTCACGGTCGTCGCCAATCTGAATCGCGACGTTCGCTTCGCCGAAATGGGCAAACTCATCGCCGAGTGGCAACCCGAGCTCATCGTCGTAGGCCTGCCGTGCCATCCGGACGGCACGCCGCACGAGATGACCCAGCAGGCCAAGCGCTTCGGCAATCAACTCAACGGGCGGTTCGACGTGCCTGTGGTCTGGGTCGACGAGCGCTATTCGTCGGTGGCCGCTGCGGCGGCGCTGGCCGAGGCGGGCGTCAAGGTCTCGCAAAAGACGTCGCTCGACGCCGAAGCCGCCCGCATCATCCTCCAGCAGTACTTCGACGAGCATGTGCCTGCCTGACATTCCCACGTCTCACGCGACGCAGGCCACTGCGGCAGCGCTGGCCATCCACAGCCTCGCCACGGAGTGCGCCCATGGCTAACGGCATTCTCGGCCGTCGCGGCCATCCCCAACTCACCCGCAATGGCGAATTGAAGCATCTGCTGACGGTCGAGGGGTTGCCGCGTGCCGTGCTCATGCACATTCTCGACACGGCTACGCAGTTCGTGAGCGTGAACGATGCCGACGTCAAAAAGGTGCCGCTGCTGAGCGGCAAATCCGTTTTCAATCTGTTCTTCGAGAACTCGACGCGTACGCGTACGACGTTCGAAATCGCAGCAGCGCGCCTGTCCGCAGATGTGCTGAATCTGAATATCAATGCATCGTCGACGAGCAAGGGCGAGACGCTGCTCGATACCATTGGCAACCTGTCGGCGATGCATGCGGATCTGTTCGTCGTGCGTCACGCGCAATCGGGCGCGCCGTATCTGATCGCTGAGCATTGCGCGCCGCACGTCCACGTGATCAACGCAGGTGACGGGCGCCATGCGCACCCGACGCAGGGCTTGCTCGACATGTACACGATTCGCCATCACAAGGGCGAATTCCAGAATCTGACGGTGGCGATCGTGGGCGACATTCTGCATTCGCGCGTCGCCCGCTCCGACATCCATGCACTGACGACGCTCGGTGTGCCCGAAGTGCGCGCCATCGGCCCGCGCACGCTGCTGCCGACAGGCCTTGAGCAACTCGGGGTGCGCGTGTTTCACGACATGGACGAAGGGTTGCGAGACGTCGACGTCATCATCATGCTGCGATTGCAGAACGAACGAATGAACGGCGCGTTGTTGCCCTCGGCGTCCGAGTACTTCAAGTATTACGGACTGACGCCGGCGCGCCTGGCGCTCGCGAAGCCCGATGCCATCGTGATGCATCCCGGCCCGATGAACCGGGGCGTGGAGATCGACTCGGCGGTGGCGGACGGCCCGCAGTCGGTCATCCTCGAACAAGTCTCCTTCGGCATTGCCGTGCGGATGGCGGTGATGAGTATCGTCGCCCAGAACAACGGAAACAACGGGTAAGCGCGCCATGAAACTGCATCTGAAGGGTGGGCGCGTAATCGATCCTGCAACGCGTCTCGACCGCGTACAGGACGTCTTTATCGCCGACGGCGAACTGCTGACGCTCGATGCATCGCCAGCCGACTTCACGGCCGAGCGCACCGTCGACGCGAAAGGACTGGTCGTCGTGCCGGGCCTCGTCGATCTGTCCGCACGGCGCATGACGGCGGCAAGCGAAGCGACGGCGGCCCTCGCCGGTGGCGTGACGCGCGTGGTGTGCCCGCCCGACACCGATCCCGTACTCGACGAGCCGGACCTTGTGGAGATGCTGCAACTGCGCGCCCGCGCAACGTATCTCGCGCAGGTTCATCCGTTGGGTGCGTTGACGGTCGGTCTCGCAGGCCGCGAACTCACCGAAATGGCGCAACTGACGCAAGCCGGATGCATCGGTCTGTCGCAGGCGAACGCCGCAATGGCCGACAACCGCACGCTGCTGCGCGCGCTGCAATACGCTGGCACATTCGGGCTGACGGTCTGGCTGCGGCCGCAGGATGCCGCACTCGCGGCGGGCGGCGTGGCCGCAAGCGGCGCGGTGGCGTCGCGTCTCGGGTTGGTAGGCATTCCGGTCGCGGCCGAGACCATCGCGTTGCATACCATTCTCGAACTCGTTCGCGTGACGGGCACGCGCGTGCACCTGTGCCGTCTGTCGTCGGCGGCAGGTCTCGCGCTCGTGCGTGCGGCGAAAGCCGAAGGATTGCCGATCACGTGCGATGTCGCCGCGCACCATCTCCATCTCACGGACATGGACATCGGGTACTTTGATGCGCAATACCGGCTCGATCCGCCGCTGCGCTCGCAACGCGATCGCGAAGCCGTGCGTGAAGCCGCGCGAGACGGTACGATTGACGCCGTTTGCTCGGACCATACGCCGCTTGCGCCCGACGCTCGTCTCGTCCCCTTCGCCGAAGCCGAGCCAGGGGCAACGGGCCTCGAACTGCTCCTGTCGCTGGTGTTGAAGTGGGCCGAGGAGTCGCGGGTGCCACTCGTCGACGCGCTCGCCCGAGTGACGCACGGTCCCGGCCAGCGATTGACGGCGGTGGCACCGGGAGCTGGTCGTTTGTCGCCGGGCCACGCGGCGGATGTCTGCGTGTTCGCGCCGTCGACTTACTGGACCGTGTCTGCGCCGCAGTTGCGCAGCGCCGGTCATAACACCCCGTTTCTGGGATACGAACTACCGGGCCAGGTACGGCTCACGCTGGTCGGTGGCCGCGTGGCGTACGAAGCCCCTTGCGTCTAGGATGCGATTGCCGTGCTGTTGATCAAAAAACTTCGTCTTGGCCTGCATCTCGCGCGCGGCATGTTGACTGCAGCGACGTTGTTTCCATTTCTGTCGCAGCCGCAGAAAGATCGTCGCATCCGCGCGTGGTCGCAGAAGCTGCTGAAACTGTGCGGCATGCGTCTGGAGGTGGAGCAGCATGCGCCGGTGCCGGAAGGGGGCGTGATGCTGTTGTGCAATCACGTTTCTTGGATCGACATCTTTGCGCTGAATGCGTGGCAACCGGTGCGTTTCGTCGCCAAGGCGGAGATTCGCCACTGGCCGCTGGTCGGCTGGTTGTGCGTGCAGACGCGTACGATCTTCCTGCAACGCGAGCGGCGTGCCGATGCGCGCCGCATCATGCATTACCTGGCCGATTGCCTGCGTGACGGCGACGTCATTACCGTCTTTCCTGAGGGCACGACGACGGACGGCCGCAGTCTGCTGCCGTTTCATGCGAATTTGTTGCAGGCGCCGGTCACGACGGGCAAGCCGGTCCAGCCGATGTGCCTGTTCTATACGGACGCGGCAAGCGGACGCCACACGATGGCCCCGGCCTATATCGGCGAGACGAGCCTGATCGAATCCATCGACATGATTTTGCGCGCGCCGCCGATGACGGTGCGTCTGTCGATCGGCGCACCGCAATATCCGAAGGACGGCGAGCATCGTCGCGAGTTCACATTGGGCGCGCAGCAGGCCGTCGGTGCCGCATTGCAGGGCTTCCTGCCCGAAGCCGTGTTGCCGGAGAGTGGCTCGGTCGGTTCGCGTGCGTCGGGACTGGGTGACGACGAAAGCGATGCCGTGCAGGCGGTTCAGGCCTGACCCGGAAGAACGAAATAAGAAACGGCGCCTATGGGGCGCCGTTTTCGTTTGAGGGGGCGGGGGCGTATCGAACGTTCGCGGCGTCGATCACTGGGCTTTGCGCTTCGACCCTTTGTCGCCTTTGTCAGCTTTTTCAGCTTTGTCGGCCTTATCTGCCTTTGCGGCTTTCTCCAGCTTGCGCGCGGCCTTTTCGACCTTGCCGAACTTATCCAGCTTTTCGGCTTTCGCGGCCTTCAGTGCGTCCTCGGCCTTGTCGGCCGTTTTCATCTTGCCGCGTTTCTTGTCGGCGAAGGCAAGCGGGTCGCGAATCTGCGGGCAGTCGATCTGAATCAGCTCCCGTCCGGCGGGTGAGTCGGCGAGTTTCACCGCCGTGAGCTTGCCGCCCCAGACGCAGCCTGTGTCCAGACCGAGGATGTTGTCGCGCATCACCAGCCCGAGCGCCGACCAGTGCCCGAAGATCATCGTGACGCCTGCCGTGCGGCGGCCCGGGGCATCGAACCACGGCTTGAGCGTCTCGGTCGAGGCGTCGGCACCTTCCTTGATCTTGAAGTCGATCCGTCCGTCGGCCGAGCAAAAGCGCATACGCGTGAGCGCGTTGATCGTGAGACGGCGGCGGTCTTCGTCGCTCAGGTCAGGCTGCCACTGATCGGGCTGATTGCCGAACATGCGCGAGAGGAATGTCTTCCAGTCGTCGCCGCGCAGTTGTGTCTCGACATCGCGCGCGAGCGAGACGACCTGCTCGGCATCCCACTGCGGCAGCACACCGGCGTGCACCATCAAATGCCCGCGGGCGAGATGGGCCAGCGGTTGACGGCGCACCCAGTCGATGAGCGCGTCGCGGTCGGGCGCGTTGAGAATGTCGTCGAGGGTGTCGCTGCCATGCGCCTGACGCACGCCTGCGGCCACAGCCAGCAAATGCAGATCGTGATTACCGAGCACGGCGGTGACGCGCTCACCTAATGCGATGACCTGGCGCAGTGTATCGAGCGAGCGCGGGCCACGATTGATCAGATCACCGGCAAGCCAGAGATCTGCGTCCTGGGGGAGGCGCTCGAGCAGTTGTTCAAACGACGTTTGGCAACCCTGGAGGTCGCCGATGGCATAGATGTCACGCATCGCAATGGTGGCGCTGTCTTGTCTTGTTGTCCCGATCGGGGGATTCCGTGTGCCGCGGCCGCGCGCCTTATCAGGCGCGTCGCCCCCGTGGTCATTCATTTCTTGTAGATCAGCCAGCGCGGCACTTTGAAGCGAACGATGCTCAGGTACAGCCACACATACGTCACCATGAAGGCGACGCAGCATAGTGCGAGCACCACGCTATGCCGCCAGAAGACCGTCGCCGGGATCACTGCCAGCAAGCATAGCAGCCAAAGGTACGGAGAGGTCAACGAATTGCGCTGCGTGAGCGCACTCGCAGTGCGCGCCCCGGCGGCCCAGCGCATCAGTCGTTTGTAGACCAGCATATGCAGGTGGACACCGTCGGGAATGCCGGGCGACATGCCGCGAACGAAGCGCTTGCGATAGATCGAGAAGCACACCTCGAACGCCGGGTAGATCACCATCAGCGCGGGATACCAGGGCGAGACCTGCGGGTTGCGCATGACCAGCAGCACGGCGATCTCGGCCAGCATGAAGCCAAGGAAATAGGCACCGCCATCCCCGAGAAAAATCAGTCCGCCGGGGAAGTTGAAGATGAAGAAACCCAGGATGGCGCCCACCATGATCATCGACGTGGTGAGCACGATGGGGTCCTGCACCTGGAAGCCGACATAGCCGAGCGACGCGAACATGATCATCGCGACCATGGCGGCGAGTCCGTTGAAGCCGTCGATGATGTTCACGGCATTAGCCATGCCCGCCACGCAGAGCACGGTGAGCGGCACTGACACGGCGGCCACGATCAGGGCGCGGTCGACCGGGCCGATGTCGATGCGGGTGATGTGAATGTCGAGCACGAGCCATGCGAGCAATGCAGCGAACATCGTGCAGACGAGGCGCACTGTTGGCGAGACCTTCTTGGTCAGATCTTCGATGAAGCCGGACAGAAACGCAGGCAGGCCGCAGGCGACGAGCAGCAGAATGTCGCGCGACACCTTGGGGTAGGAAAAGCCGAGTGCGGTGGCCGCGACGAGCAGGCCGGCGAGAATGCCGACACCGCCGATGCGCGGCACCGGGCGCACGTGAAACTTCTGCACCCCGGCGACATCGCTATCGCCGGAGAAGCGGGCGTGAACGTGCGCATAGCGGACGATCAGCAGCGTCGCGACGAACGACACGACGAGGGCGATGGCAAGACTCAGCATGATACGGAAAGGGATCCGAGAATCCGAAAATACTCTGCAATGACGACATGTTCGTCGAATTCGCGCGCTACTTTAGCACGCCCGGCGTCGCCCATCTGCGCGAGCTCGGCCGAGGATGTCCCGGCCACCGCGCGCAGACAGGCAGTCAACGCAGCGGCGTCGCGCGCAGGCACGAGATGCCCGGTGACACCGTTGTCGATCACATCGCGGCAGCCCGGCACGTCGCTTGCGATGAGCGGTCGACCCATCGCACTGGCTTCGAGCAACGTGCGCGAGAGGCCTTCGCGGTACGACGGCAGCACCACACAATGGGCGTTAGCGATGAGCGGTCGCACGTCGCTGGTCGTGCCGAGGTACTCGACGATGCCTTCGCGTTGCCATGCCTCGACTTCGCCACGTGAGATGGCCGTGGGGTTCTCGACATCTGCCGCACCCAGTATCTGGAATGTGACGTGTGGCATTTGCGCACGCAGCGTTCGCGCGGCTTCCACGTACTCCAGCACGCCTTTGTCGCGCAGCAGTCGCGCGATGAGCAGAAACCGCATCGGCGAAGGGGGCTGATCGGGCGAAGTGTCGGATGCTGGCCACGGGGCCTTGGCGAAGTGCGCGAGGTCGACGCCTTCCCCCGGCAGCAGACGTGTCTTGCCGAGCGCGACGAGTCCGCCATCCACAAAGGCACGATGGTCCTCGACGTTGAGAAACCAGTTCTCGAGCGTGTGACGGAACGCCACGCGGTAGAGCTGACGCGCGAGTCGCGTCGTCAGCGATTCGCGAATGAAGACATAGCCGAGACCGGTCGTCATCGACACGGCAGGGATGCGCGCGAAATGTGCGGCGATGGAACCGTAGATGTTCGGCTTGATGGTGTAGTGAAAGACGACGGCGGGCCGCACCTTCCGGTACAGCCGATAGAGCCGCCACATCAACCCGAGGTCCTGCACCGGGTTCTGACCTTTGGCTGCCATCGGCACACAGTGGACGACACAACCCATTTCGGCGAGCCGTGCGGCAAATTCGTCGTCGGGCGCGGCGACGTGCACCCGGTGGCCTGCGGCGAGCAACGCGGCGATGGGGCCACGCCGGAAGTTGTAGATCGACCAGAAGGTGTTGGAGCAGAGCAGGACCGGAGATGCCATTGACGTTGCCATGACGAGATCAGTAGCCCGCGCGCCGCATGGCGCGCAGGTGCGAATAAATGTCGAGCCATCGCGTCACGATGGCGTCGAGCGAGAAGTGCGTGACGATGCGTTCGCGATTAGCCGCGCCGAGGGTCTGACGTGCTTCGGGACTGGCGCGCAGTTGGCGAAGCAGGGCGTCACCGAGGGCTTGTGCATCGCCAACGGGCACGAGCGTGTTGTTTGCGTCGCCGTGTTGCGCATCGCCCAGCAGTTCGCGGACCCCGCCGCAGTCCGTCGACACGACGGGCAGACCGCTCGCCATTGCTTCACCGACCACGAGCGGCAGCCCTTCCCACGCGGACGACATGACGTACACGTCGGCAGCTTGCATCCATTGCGCGATGTCGTTGCGACGGCCGAGCAACGTCACGGCGTGCGTGAGGCCGCAGGCGTCCACTTGCGCCTGCACAGACGCGCGCAACGGGCCTTCGCCCGCGATGAACAGTCGCGCTTCCGGCATGGCGTTCGCGACGTGCGCGAAGGCGTCGATCAGCGTCGGATAGTCCTTCGCTTCGACCATCCGTCCGGCGGCGAAAACGATGGGCGCGCCAGCATCCGGCAATACGTCGGACGCATCGCGCCAGGCAGCGCGCGCTTGCGGGTCAGGATGGTAGCGCCCGGTGTCGATACCATTGGGCATGCTGACGATGCGCGCGGCGGGCACGGCCCGTTGTGCGACGAATGCGGCGACAGCGTCGTCGCTTACATTGGTCGTCAGATCCGTCCATCGATCGGTCAGCCGATAGGCGAGCATGCGCGCGCGGCCGCCTTCATTGCGGCTGTGGGCGCTCGTCACCAGCACAGGCACGGGCGCAAACCATCGGGCGACACGTGCTACCAGGTTGGCGTGGACCATATGGGCGTGCACGACATCCGGCCGCCAGGTCCTCAGATACGCCGCAAACCGGGCCAGCGCCCCGATCAGCGACCCCGGCGATTTGCCCGCCTTCAGTTCGACGAGCGTGAACTGCGGCGACGTCGGCAGCGCAATGGCGCACGGGCCGGTCAGCGAGACGAGGGTGACATCGTGGCCACGTGCGAGAAACCCCCGCGCGAGATCGGCCACTTGCGTTTCCGCGCCGCCGAGTTGCAGCCCCGTCACGAACAAAACGATCTTCATCGCGTGGCCCCCGCAGCGGGGAGGTCGTTGGGCACATCGTCCGCCCAGAGCGCTTCCCAGCGCTCGGCGATGGCGTCCGCACGGAAGTCTTGAGCGTGCACGTAACCGGCCAGCCCGAACTGACGGCGCAGCGCGGCATCGCCGATCAGTCGACGCAGCGCATCGGCCAATGCCGGAATATCGCCGTCGTTCACGACGAAGCTGTCGACGCCGTCATGCAGCAAGGCGCGCGGTCCGGCGTCGGCCGCGAAGGCGACGACGGGCAGCGCATACGCCTTGGCTTCGAGCAGCACCAGTCCGAAACTCTCGCGTCGCGACGGCAGACAGTAGATCGACGCGCGCGCATAGTGCTGCGCGATGTCGGACACGGCGGGCAGCAGCCGGACGGTGTCGCCAACGCCAGCGTCGCGTGCCTTCGCGAGCAGATCGTCACGCAACTCGCCGTCGCCGACGATCTGCACCTGCCAACCCGGCGCGTCGGCGGCGATGCGTGTCCACGCATCGATCAGGCGATCGAAGCCCTTATCGGGGATGAGACGGCCAACGGCAAGAATGCACCGCTCGTCGCCGTGCACGGGCGGCGCGCCGGGCATCGAAATGCCGAGCGGATTGGCCACCGTGACGAAGTGCGCGCGCGCGTCGGGATGATGTGTCTGCCAGGCGCTGCGGTCTGCATCCGTGAGCACGACGACCGCGTCGTAGCGACGCGCGGCCAGCGCACGCGCCCATCGACGTGCGCGACGGCCGAGGTCGCTCGCATACGTGCTGTGCTCCCAGGCGATGCGCCGCAGTGGCAGGCCGAGCGTTGCGGGCACGGTGAAGAGCGCGAGCATCGGATCGACGTCGATCATCACCTCGATGCCATGTTCGCGAACATAACGCCGCACCTGTCGCACGATGGACAGGTAGTGACGTTTGAACGCCAGGCGTGCGGCGAACAGCGCGTGATGCGTGACACCGGGTGCCAGCGGGAAGACGGGCGTATGGCCCCACAGCGACAGCACGTGGACGCGATGCCCGCGTGCGGCGAGCGCGTTGGCCAGCGTGGCGCTCGCGCGCTCGGCCCCGGCGAAAGCGGCGAGCGTGCCAGTGAACAGGCAGATCGTGCGTGCGGTGGGCAAAGGACTCATGACATTTGAGCCGGAAGTCGTCATCGTCTCAATCCCGCCGAAGCAGCCACACGCCGAGCACCAGCGCCGCAGCGTAGCCCGCGCCATAACCCAGTGCCCCGGCCAACGCGCCGAGCTGCGGTGCCAGACCTCGCACGACGGCGAACGCCACCACGGCCGCGCACAGCCATTTCGCGATCACCCAGCGGCCTGCGCCGCGACGCACGAGCGTGAGGTTCAGGGCGGCGTTTGCAAACACGAGAATCCCCATGAGCGCCGAGACACGCAGGATCTGCGCCGATTCTGCAAACCCCGCGCCGTAAATCAGATGCACGATCCACGGCGCGAGCACGGCGATCGGAATGGCCAGACTCGCACCGGCGGCGACCATGAGCCAGACGGCGCGGACCGTATTACGTCGCGCCGTCAGGTTGTCCATTGTCTGAAAAATCAATTGGGGCGCGAGCGAGTTCGCAATGATCGGTGCGACGAGCACAAAGTTCTCCGTGACCTGCATGGCGGCCGCGTAAGCCCCCAGTTCCGAGAGCGGAATGATCGGCTTGAGCACGAGCTGGTCGATGCGCTTGAACAGCATCATCAGCATCAGCCCGCCCCAGAAGGTCGACCCGCTCGCCAGCAAGTCGATCAGCAGACTGCGGCTCCAGACGACCGCTGTCTTCGGCGAATGCCGCAGGTAGTAGCGTACGAGCAGCGCGGCTGCCAAGACCGCCTCGACGGCGTAGACGACAGCGAAAGCCGCCACGCTCGCATGGGTGATGAACAGCACTGCGACCAGTGCGAGCTTCACGAACAACGCGCAAAGGTTGGCCGTCACACTGGGACGGTTGAACGTGCGGGCTTGCAGCCAGGCGATCACAATGCCCGACGGCTCACGGAACCACAGCGCAACACCGAGCCAGAGCGCCACGACGACCAGATCGGACTCCGCAAAGCCAACGACGTAGATCGTGAGGATCGTGTAAGCGACGGCCGCTGCCGCCAGCCGCAGCACGAACGCATGCGCGATGACAGTGCGCTGTTCGTCTTCCTGCTTGCCGACCAGTCGGGGCACCACGACTTCGCTACCGCACAGCAGCGTGAGCGACGCAGCGAGAAACACGAGCGATTGCGCGTACTGAAACAGGCCGAACTGAGCCGCACCGAGACTGCGGGCGAGCAGGCCGGAGACGGCAATGCCGCCGGCGATCTGTGCGCCGCGCTCGGTGAGCATCCAGAGGATGTTGCGAAAGATGGTCCGATAGGTTCGGTAGGGCATGGGGCGCTCGCGCGTCTCACTCGTTCTCGAGATAAGCAAAACCGGCCTTATGAGGCCGGTGCGGTGAACCGAAACTGGGACTGTCGGCGCTTGTCGGTCGGCGCGGCTACGGTCGGTAAGGCGAAAGTAGGCGCTGGCTGACAAGGGTTTGGGGAAATGCCGCAGTGCGGCGAAGTCCCGTATAATTTTAGCGTAATGCAGCCGCTCCCGGCCGGGCTTCCCGCCGGGATTTGCGTTTGTGACGCTGGCGGCCCCGATAGCTCTTTTTTGACGCTTGACGGCGATGTTCGCCGACTGCTCAGCTTTCTCCCCCTCGTTTCCGAGAGACTCTTTCCCATGACGCAAACCACGCAAGTTTCGCCTGCGATTTTCAAGGCTTACGACATTCGCGGCATTGTCGGCAAGACGCTGGATGCCAACGTCGCGCACCTGATCGGACGCGCTTTCGGCACGGCGCTGCGACGCGAAGGTGGCAATGCGGTCGTCGTTGGCCGTGACGGCCGCCTGTCTGGCCCCGAACTCGTCGGCGCACTGTCCGACGGCCTGCGCGCCGCCGGCGTCGATGTGGTCGATATCGGCGTCGTCGTCACCCCGATGGTGTACTTCGCCACGAACGTGACGCTGCATGGCCGTGTCGTCGACTCCGGCATCATGGTCACGGGCAGCCACAACCCGCCCGACTACAACGGTTTCAAGATGGTGCTGCGCGGACGCGCGATCTACGGCGATGCGATTCAGGGCCTCGCCAAGCTGATCGAGGCGCAGGACTTCGAAACGGGTCAGGGCACCTACACTGCCGACGAGATCGGCGAGTCGTATCGTGCGCGCATCGTCAACGATGTGCATCTGGCGCGTCCGATGAAGATCGCCGTGGACTGCGGCAACGGTGTGGCGGGCGCGTACGCCCCGGCGCTGTTCCAGGCGCTCGGCTGCGATGTCATCGAACTGTTCTGCGACGTCGACGGCACGTTCCCGAACCACCATCCGGACCCGGCGCATCCCGAAAACCTTCAGGACCTGATCCACACGTTGCAAACGACCGATGCCGAAATCGGTCTGGCGTTCGACGGCGACGGCGACCGTCTCGGCGTGGTGACCAAGGACGGTCAGATCATTTATCCGGACCGTCAACTGATGCTCTTCGCCGCGGAAGTGCTGAGCCGCAATCCGGGTGAGAAGATCATTTACGACGTGAAGTGCACGCGTAATCTCGCGAGCTGGGTGCGCAAGCACGGCGGCGAGCCGCTGATGTGGAAGACGGGGCACTCGCTGGTCAAGGCCAAGCTGAAGGAAACCGGCGCAGCGCTCGCTGGCGAAATGAGCGGCCACGTGTTCTTCAAGGACCGCTGGTACGGGTTCGACGACGGTCTGTACACCGGTGCGCGTCTGCTCGAAATCCTCTCGAAGTCGGCCGATCCGAGTGCTGTGCTCAACGCGCTGCCGAACTCGATTTCGACGCCGGAGTTGCAAATTCCGCTGGCCGAGGGCGAGAACTTCGCGCTGATCGACAAGCTGCGCGAGACCGCCAAGTTCGACGGCGCGCAAGATATCGTCAAGATCGACGGCGTGCGCGTCGAGTATCCGGACGGTTTCGGTCTGGCGCGTTCGTCGAACACCACGCCGGTCGTGGTGCTGCGTTTCGAAGCCGACAGCGACGCCGCCATCCAGCGCATTCAGGACGACTTCCGCCGCGCGATTCTGGCCGTCAAGCCCGACGCCAAGCTGCCGTTCTAAGGTCGTACGGCCGTTTGAACTTGCGCCGTATGGCCGCCTGAAGGGTCACCTGAGCGTCACCGGGCCGTCGTTGGACGATGGCCCGGAATGGCCTGGTAAGGCGGTCGTCGCATAGTGCATGGATGGGCGCGGGCGTCAATCATGATTGGCGGGCCGGGACGGGGTAAAATCGCGGTTTTGCTCACGAGGCCCGGCCGAACCGCCGGGGCGTTCGGTTGCAGGTTCTGATCGTCAAAGTCTCGTCGCTCGGCGACGTCGTCCATAACATGCCCGTGGTGCAGGACATTCTGCACCGGTATCCCGACGCCCAGATCGACTGGGTCGTGGAAGAGGGATTCGTCGACCTCGTCAAACTCGTGCGCGGTGTGCGCCGGGTCATTCCGTTTGCCTTGCGCCGCTGGCGCAAGAAGCCGCTCGCGGCACGCACCTGGCAGGAGATCGGTGCGTTTCGCCGCGCGTTGCGCGAAACGCCTTACGACTACGTCATCGACACGCAGGGTCTGGTCAAGACCGGCTGGATCTCGCGCACCGCGCGCGGTGCGGTCTGGGGGCTGGGCAACCGCACGGAAGGCGCCAGCTACGAATGGCCGGTGCGCTATCTGTATCAGCACATGGTGCGCATCGAGCCGCATACGCACGTGGTGACGCGTTCGCGTCTGCTGGTGGCCGAGGCGATGGGCTTCAAGGTGCCGGGCGAGATCGACTTCGGCATTGCTACCGAGCGGGCCGATCACAGTCAGTGCCCGGACCGTCCGTATGCGGTGTTCGTGCATGCGACCTCGCGTGACGACAAGACGTGGCCGGAAGACGACTGGGTCGCGCTGGGCCGCGATCTCGCATCGCAGGGATTCCTCATCGTTTTGCCGTGGGGCAGCGCTGCCGAGCGTGAAGTATCGTTGCGTCTGGCCGCCGCACTGGGCGAGCACGCCTGGGTGCCGCCGAAAATGAATCTGTCGCAGGTTGTCGGTCTGATCGATCGCGGAGCGATTACCGTGGGCGTGGACACCGGGCTGGTACATATCGCCGCAGCGCTGAACCGTCCGACTGTCGAGCTATACAATTTCAGCACCGCGTGGCGCACCGGCGGGTTCTGGTCGCCGCGCATCGTCAATCTCGGCGACGCCGAACACAAGCCAACGCTCGCGCAGGTGCGCGATGCCGTGCATGCGCTGGCACCGGCGCTGACTTCGTCGCCGAAGTCGTCGCCTGCGGATGTGTCGGGCGGTACTGCCGCGTCTGAGGAGGACTGAATCGCATGAATCAAAACCCCCAAGCTAACGACGCCAGCGAATCGAGCGCGAGCGGTCAGATCGTCACCGTCGCCTCGGGCGACTGGCAGGGCGCTCAGTTGTCGGTCGCGCGCGAGACGCTGGTCGCCGACGTCGAAGCTGGCAAGGTGCTGTACTTCCCGCATCTGGCCTTCGCCATCGACGCCGCCGAGCAAGCATTGCTCGATCCGAAGATCGCCGATCCGAAGCGCAAGAACATCAGCCTCGATCCGAAGACCGGCGTGCTCGTAGGCGTCGCCGCAGACGACGCTACGCAGCGTGCCGTTCACGCGCTAGTCAGGCGCTACTACACGCAGGCGTGCAGCCTGATCGACGGCCTGATGCCGGAGTATCGCGGCAAGCTGCGCGCCGCACCGACGAGCCTGCGACTGCATCAGGTAGAGACGCGTCAAACCTCGTGGCGTAAGGACGATAGCCGTCTGCACGTCGACGCCTTCCCGTCGCGCCCGAATTACGGCGAGCGCATTTTGCGCGTGTTCACCAACATCAACCCGGCCGGTCAGCCGCGTGTGTGGCGCGTGGGCGAGCCGTTCGAGGATGTGGCGAAGCGCTTCCTGCCGAAGGTGCCCACTCAGTGGCCCGGCTCGGCGTGGTTGCAAAACGCCGTGGGCATCACCAAGCGCCCGCGCAGCGGCTACGACCACATCATGTTGCATCTGCACGATGGCATGAAGGCCGACATGGGATATCAGCACGACGCGGACCAGCAGACCATGCCGTTCCCGCCGGGCAGCGTCTGGATCTGCTTCTCGGATCAGACGTCGCATGCGGTGATGTCCGGTCAGTTCATGATGGAACAGACCTTCTTCCTGCCCGCTGACGCGATGGTGCACCCCGAGTGCTCGCCGCTGGCGGTATTGCAACGTCTTACGCATCGCGCGCTGATCTGAATGTTGCTGCGTCTTATCTATCGCGCGCTCTGGTGGATCGTCGCACCGCTGGCGGTGGTTCGCCTGTGGTGGCGCGGCCGGTTCGAGCCGGGCTATCGCCGTCACATCGGCGAGCGTTTCGGCTTTTACAGCACGCCGCCGTACACCGGCCGTCCGCTGATCTGGGTGCATGCTGTCTCCGTCGGAGAGACGCGCGCCGCGCAGCCGCTCATCGATGCGCTGCTGGAGCGCTATCCGTCGCACGGCGTCTTGCTCACGCACATGACACCGACGGGGCGCGCCACGGGCGAAAGCTTGTTCGGCGATCGCGTGGTGCGATGCTATCTGCCGTACGACATGGTCGGTCCGATCCGACGCTTCCTGAAGCACTGGCGGCCGAGCGTCGGCATGGTGATGGAGACGGAAGTCTGGCCGAACCTGATCTTCACGTGCCGCGAGGACGGCGTGCCGCTGGTGCTGACCAACGCGCGCATGTCGGCGCGCTCGTTCCGTCGAGCGGCGCGCTTTGGCGATGCGACTAAACCCGTTTACGGTGGATTCAGTCGTGTGCTGGCGCAAAGCGATGCCGATGCCGAGCGCCTGCGCATGCTGGGGGCCAGCGACGTCGACGTGATGGGCAACCTCAAGTTCGACATGACGCCACCGCCTGCGCTGCTGGCGTTGGGCGCACGCTGGCGCGAGCGCTTCGGCGACCGTAAGGTGTGGCTCGCGGCGAGTACGCGCGACGGCGAGGAAGCGCAGGTGCTTCAGGCGCGTGCGATGCTCGCGTCGGCCTCTGACGTAGGACGTCGCTCGTTGCTGGTGCTCGTGCCGCGTCACCCGCAACGTTTCGACGAAGTGGCGGGGATGCTCGAAAAGGTCCGCCTCAACTATGTGCGCCGCAGTGCGTGGCCGGACGACGACACGCCGCTGCCCGCCGACGTCGACGTCGTACTCGGCGATTCGATGGGCGAGATGGCGGCTTACTTCTCGGCAGTCGACGTCGCATTTATCGGTGGCAGTCTGCTGCCGCTGGGCGGCCAGAATCTGATCGAAGCGTGTGCGGCGGGTACGCCCGTCGTGTTCGGGCCGCACATGTTCAACTTCACGCAGGCCAGCGAAAACGCACTGGCAGCAGGCGCGGCGCGGCGTGTAAGCGATGCAGGTGAGCTGGCGTCGACGCTGGCCGACCTGCTGATCAACGACGACAAGCGTCTGGCGATGCGCACGGCGGCGTTACTGTTCGCGAAGCAGCATCAGGGCGCAACCGCCCGTACCGTCACCGCCTTGGGACGCTGGCTCGATACCGGATTCGTCGCACCGCAAGAGTGACTCGATAAGACGTTGTAACGTCGACGTCGGAAAGCAAAAAGCCTCGCATGCCATACCGGTCATGCGAGGCTTTTTGCTTTATGCAGACGATGTTAGCGACGCAGCGGCGCTGTCGTGCCGGGACGCACGCCACGCGCCGGAAGACCCGTGCCTGCGTTTGCCGGGGCCGCATCGCGGGCACCGGCCATAGCGGCGGAGGCGTCTGGATTCTCGGTCAGCAGCGCGTTGAGCAACTGCAAGTCCGTATCGACGAGCGTGGCGGCGCTGGCCTTCAACTGGAGGCTGGAGAGCAGCGTGCTGTAGCGCGCCTTGGCGAGATCGCGCCGCGTGGTGAAGAGCTTGTCTTCAGCGTTGAGCACGTCGGCGTTGATACGAATGCCGACCTGATAGCCGAGCTTGTTCGAGGCGACCGACGACTGCGCCGATTGCTCGGCCGCTTCGAGCGCCTTCACCTGCGCCAGCCCGCTCGACACACCGAGGTACGACGTGCGCGCGCTCAGCACGGCCAGACGTCGTGCATCGTCCAGATCGCTTTGCGCTTTGTCTTCGAGCGCCAGCGTCTGACGCATCTTGCTCTGCACCGAGCCACCCGAGAAGATCGGGATGCTGATCTGAATGCCGATCTGCCCGGCCGAACTCGGCCCCGTACCCTGACTGGACGGACTGGACATCGCGGACGACAACAGGCTGTTGGCGTTGCCGACGTTCGAGTGCGCACCGGCCGCCACCAGATCGACGGACGGCATATAGCCCGACTTCGCCTTCGACGTTTCGCGTCGCGCGATTTCCAGCGTGAGCGATTGCAACTGCACGCCGTAGTTGGCTTGCTCCGCCTGCGTGACCCAGTCGGCGACGTTGTTCGGCTCAGGCGAGGGCAGTGTCGAACCGGCGCGCAGCGTAGCGAGCGAGCCGACCGGATGGCCGACGATGCGCGCGAACGCGGCACGGCGCACGTCGAGCGCGTTCTGTGCGGCGATTTCCTGAGCGGTGGCCTGATCGAAACTGGCTTGTGCTTCGTTCGAGTCGACGATGGTGGCATTGCCGACTTCGAAGTTGCGTTTGGCCGACGCGAGCTGTTCCGCGATGGCCTGCCTGTGCGTGCCTGCGAGGGCGAGATCGTCCTGTGCGGCGAGCACATCGAAGTAGGCCGTCGCCACGCGCAGGATCAGATCCTGTTGCGCCTGCGCGAATGCGGCTTCGGCGCTGGCGACCGTCAGCTTGCCCTGCTGGTATGACTGCCAGCTATCCCAATGGAAGAGGGGCTGCGTCAACGCGAGGCTGTAGCCGCTGCTGCCGAAAGTGTTCGAGATGTTGCCGGAGCCGTAGTGCGTGTTGACAGCCCCGTAGCGCGCTGTGACCTGCGGTAAAAGCGCGGCGCGGGCTTGCGGCAGCGCTTCGATGTTCGCGAGGTACGACGAGCGTGCGCTGGCGATGAGTGCGTCGCGGCCCTGGGCTTCGCTGTAGAGCTGGAGCAGGTCGGTCGCGTTCGCGGCGGCCGAGTGTCCAATGAGGGCAGCGAGCATCGTCGTGGTGGCGAAGACGCTCGCAGAGCGGGCATTGAGGATGCTGCGGGTGCGCTTTACGGGCGCACGCCCATCCGCGCGCAGTCGCGCGGCAAACCTCGGGGGGCGCATGGCCCTGACTCAGTAGGTCGGCATCGACGGATCGACCTGGCGTGCCCAGGCATCGATTCCGCCGTCCAGATTGAACATCTGGGTAAAACCTTGTTGTTCCAGGAACATGGCGGCGCGGGCGCTGCGCATGCCGTGGTGGCAAATGCACACGATGGGCGCATCGGTGTCGAGTTCGCCCTGACGCGCCGGCACGTCGCCGAGCGGCACGTTCTTGCTCTGGGCGATGTGGCAGGTCTGCACTTCCCAGTCCTCACGCACGTCGAGGAGCGTGGGTTGGCTGCGGTCCCCGTCCGCGAGCCACTGGGCCAATTGCGCCGGTGTAATGTTTTGCATGATGTTCTACGTGTGTCGAATCGATGGCGTCCGGCTCTCGTCAAGCCGCTTGTTCGTCCCCAAACGAACAAGCATGGAACCGGTCCGCTCGCGGCTTCGGGGGCGCGCCGTTCGCTATCGAAAGGCGCAGTCCCCGGCAGCCGGGCTTTAGAACTTGAAGCTCGACGGTTGCGGGGCGACCAGATAGGCCACCTGCGTCTCGAACAGGTTTTCGCGACGGAATTCGGTCTCGGACACGCGCGTGATGAGCACGGCTTCCATGACCGGGCTACCGCCCACGAACGCAGCCAGACGGCCGCCGACCTTCAGTTGGTTCTGGAACGCTTGCGGCAGTTCGGCCAGCCCGCCCGAGATGCAGATCACGTCGTACGGTGCGGCGGCGCTCCAGCCCTGCGCACCGTCGGCATTGACGACTTCCACGTTGGTCACGCCGTTGGCGCGCAGCGTCTGCTGGGCCGACTGCGCCAGGTTCGCGTCGAACTCGACGGTCGTCACGTGATGCGCGTTATAAGCCAGCAGAGCGGCCATGTAGCCCGAACCCGTACCGATTTCGAGCACGTTCTCGTTCTTCTTCGGCGCGAGCGCTTGCAGAATGCGCGCTTCGACGCGCGGGAACATCATGTGCTGGCTCTTGTTCGGGATAGCAGCGCCCGAGAGCGGCAGTTCGACGTCGGTGAACGCGATGTCGCGCAGTGCCGCCGGCACGAAATCTTCGCGCTTGACGACTTCCAACAGCTTGAGCACGTCCTGATCGAGCACGTCCCAGGGACGAATTTGCTGCTCGATCATGTTAAAGCGGGCCTGTTCGTAATTCATTTCGATTACTCGTGGGTAGTAGGCAAACACAACCCGGCATTTTACCAGTTCCGGGCGGCAGCCATGATGACGTGTGAACTTTTGCCGCAAATCGGCACGAACGCCGGGCAAATGTGACCGGCCCAGGGTTCAGGCGGCCTTGTCCGGTGGGATCGACAGTGCGGGCGAGTCCACCCGGGCCGCCGTGCCGAATTGGGCGACGCACTGCAAATACGCCCCGCACATCGTGGCCATCTGGTCGGCGATCTGGTGGGAGAGCGTCTCCGAGCAAGCGCCTACGGGCGCACGGTTCTCAAGAATGGCCTTGATCGGCCCTGTCATGGAGTTAAGGAAGACGAAGGCCACCGTCTCCGGGTCCTCGAAGCGCGCGTTGTGCGCGGTCTTCAACATGCCGACGACGGCCGCGTGCATCCGCGCAGACGCCCCCGCAAACACCTCACGCCCGTCCAGATCCTCTGAGAGCCGGTACAGCGCCTGCGCCTCTTCGATATCGCGCATCTTCGCGCCGACGTAAGCCTTCGCCAGTTCCTGCGCCATCGTTTCCAGCGGTTTGCCATGCGACGCCTGGCAAGTCTGCTCGACCGAATCCACGATGCGGTCGATGTGACGCTCCAGCACCGCGTAGAGCAGCACCTGCTTGTTCTGGAAGTATTGGTAGAGGGTGCCGACGGACACTCCGGCGCGCTCGGCCACCCGGGTGGTGGTCAGTTGACGCCCGCCATCGAGCAGCAAAACCTGAAGCGCGGCTTCGAAAATGGCGTCGATGGTGACCCGCGAACGCGCCTGTTGCGGCGATTTACGGGGCGTTGCGGGTGGTTGACCGGCCGGTTTCATATGCGAATAGAAAATCTGAAGGATTCTTCATAAACTCGATGCTAACAAATTTGCGTGCGGCCGGGCGCAGAACAACGGGAATTCGACGGGAGCAGTGATGAAACGGGACGCTATCGAAAATGCGGTACGCGCGGATGCCGAACGCCATCTGGGAAGAGTGGCGCTGGTGACGGGCGCGACCCGGGGAATCGGATTGGAAGTGGCGCGTGAGCTGGCTGAAGCGGGCATGACGGTGCTGGTCGGCGCGCGTGAGGAAGCAAAGGGGGACGAAATCGTCGCCCCGCTGCGCAAGGCGGGCTTTCAGGCAGAGACGCTGGTGATCGACTTGCTTCGCCCCGAGACGTTGCACGCGGCGGCCTACCGGATCGGGCGCTATCACGGACGGCTCGACGTGCTGGTCAACAACGCGGGCGTGACCGATCCGCGTGACGACACGCCGGAGAAGGCATCCATCGAGGCGGTCGAACGGGTCTTCCAGACCAATTTCTTCGGCACGTTGCGCGTCACACAGGCGATGCTGCCATGGCTGTCGCGCTCGGACGGTGCGCGCATCGTCAACGTGTCGAGCGGCCTGGGCTCGCTCGCGCAGAACAGCGATCCGGCGTGGGAGCATGCGGCGTTTCGGCAGATCGGGTTCAACGCGTCGAAGGCCGCGCTGAATATGTTGACGGTACAGCTCTCGCACACGTTACGCGAGACTTCGATCACGGTGAACTCGGTCGACCCGGGCGCACCGGGCGATCTCACGGTCGACGCGAGCGGCAAGCGCGGGCGTCAGGGGCTGGCCGAGGGCACGCGCAGCGTGGTGATGCTCGCGCTGGGCGAACGCGGCCCGGTGACCGGTGGCTTCTTCGATCTCTCGGGCACGCTGCCCTGGTAAATGCTTTGGTGGCGGCTGTGGTGGCGGCTGTGGTCAATGCCGAGGGAAGGCGGGTCGGGTAAAATCCGCCCCCATGAATTGCCGACCCCATTGCGCTGCCTGTTGCATCGCGCCTTCCATTTCGACGCCGATTCCCGGGATGCCTGACGGCAAACCGGCGAACACGCGTTGCGTGCAGTTGGACGACGCCGACCGTTGCCGTATCTTCGGCAGCCCGCAGCGTCCGGCCGTGTGCGGATCGTTGCAGCCCTCGGCGGAGATGTGCGGCGACGACCGCACGCAAGCCATCGCGTGGTTGTCGGAACTGGAGGCGCTAACTGCGCCGATGGCCGCCTGAAGCTCGCCAGCGCGAAGTGGGAAGCTGCCAGCGGGCAGCACCCGCGCAAACGTGAATTCCTGTCGTATCTGAGTGCTATAGTCGCGCGTGTCGGGCCTAATGCGCCCTGAAGCGGAACGTGAAATGCCGGGTAGCACTCATCCAGATCGTCCCATTCCTCAGCAGTGCGATGCGACCGCGTCGTTCACTGTCTCGCGCCGTCGCTGGTTGACGATGACCGGTGCGGCTGCGCTGGCTGCGGGCCTCGCCGCATGCGCAGGCTTGCCGTTCGGCAACGACTACACCTTCTCCGAAAGCCAGTTGCAGCGTGCGCTCGAACGCAAGTTTCCGTTCGACCGTCGTGTGCTGGCCGTGCTCGACGTGAATCTCACGCATCCGCGTCTGACGCTGCTGCCTGAGCGCAACCGTCTGGCCGTATCCGTCGATGCCACTGTGACGCATCCGCTGGGTGGCGCGCCGCTCACCGGCACGCTCGCCATCGACAGTGCACTTGCGTACGATCCGGCCACGCTGTCGGTCGTGCTGCGCGATCCGGAAGTGGAGACGTTCACCATCGACGGTCTGCCTGATCGCTGGTCGCGTCAGTTGAACGCGGCCGGGGCATTGATTGCAACGCAGTTGTTGCAAGGCGCGCCCATCTATACGTTCAAGCCCGAGCAACTCAACATCGGCGGCGCGATGCGTCAGCCGGGGGCGATCACCGTGCTCTCGCACGGCGTGAACGTCAAATTCGACGCGCGCTGACGTTGCACCGATTTCGCGCGAACACATCGCCTGAACCCACAAAAACTTCTTAATACACGACTCCTCAGGAACTCATTGCATGGACTTGTTGCTGGCCCTCAAAGCCGTCATTCTCGGTGTGGTCGAAGGTCTGACCGAATTTTTGCCGATCTCATCGACCGGGCACTTGATTCTGGTCGGCAGCCTGCTCGACTTCAACGACGAGAAGGGCAAGATCTTCGATATCGTGATTCAGTTCGGCGCAATTCTGGCCGTGTGCTGGGAGTTTCGCGCGAAGATTGCGCAGGTCGTGTTCGGGCTGGGCAGTGATGCAAAGGCGCGTCGCTTCGCGGTGAACGTGATCGTCGCTTGCGTGCCCGCCATCGTGCTCGGCCTGCTGTTCGGCAAGCACATCAAGGCGGTGCTGTTCAACCCGCTGGTCGTGGCGACCGCGTTCATCGTCGGCGGCGTGATCATTCTGCTGGTCGAGCGTCATAACCGTCGCAATGTCGAGGCGGGCAAACTGCCGCGCGTGAATTCCATCGATGAGCTGTCGACGCTCGACGCCCTGAAAGTCGGCTTTGCGCAATGTCTCGCGCTGGTGCCGGGCACCTCGCGCTCGGGGGCGACGATCATCGGCGGCATGATGTTCGGGCTGGAGCGTCGTGTGGCGACCGAGTTCTCGTTCTTCCTCGCGATCCCGATTCTGTTCGGCGCGACGATTTACGAACTCTATAAGTCGCGCTCCATGCTGGACGTCGCGGACTTCGGTCTGTTCGGCATCGGCTTCGTGTTCGCTTTCATCAGCGCGTTCATCTGCGTGCGCTGGCTGCTGCGGTATATCGCGTCGCACGATTTCACGGCGTTCGCCTGGTACCGCATCGTGTTCGGCATCGTGGTGCTGGTGTCGGCCTACAGCGGCCTCGTGGTTTGGGCTGACTGATCGTTAGCCTCGCTGAATGCAGCATGAAAAAAGGGCACCGAGAGGTGCCCTTTTTGCTGCCCGTCAGTACCGACGCGATGACGTCGATGCCGCTCAGCCGCGCTTGCGGAAGACGAGATCCCACACGCCGTGACCGAGGCGCAGGCCGCGGTTCTCGAACTTCGTCACGGGACGGTAATCCGGACGCGGCGCGTAATCGGCCGCCGTGTTCTCAAGCGACGCTTCGCCGCCGAGCACTTCAAGCATCTGCTCGGCATATTCCTGCCAGTCCGTCGCGCAGTGCAGGTAGCCACCCGGCTTCAGACGCGAGGCCAGCAACGCCACGAACGGCGGTTGCAGCAGACGGCGCTTGTGGTGACGCTTCTTGTGCCACGGATCGGGGAAGAACACGTGCACGCCGTCGAGCGAGCCTTCCGGGAGCATGTGCTGGACGACTTCCACGGCGTCGTGCTGAATGATGCGCACGTTCGAGAGCGGCGTCGTGCCGATGAGCTTGAGCAGCGCGCCCACGCCCGGCTCGTGCACTTCCACGCCAAGGAAATCATCCCCAGGACGCACCTTTGCGATGTGCGCGGTGCCGTCGCCCATGCCGAAGCCGATTTCCAGAATGCGCGGTGCGCCGGCGCGATCGAAGGCCGTCGGCCAGTCGAGCGTTTCAGGCGCGTACGGCAGCACGAACTTCGGGCCGAGTTCTTCGAAGTAGCGCTTCTGCGCTTCCGAGCTGCGTCCCGCGCGGCGCACGAAACTGCGGATGCGGCGCGGGTGCGCGACGCCGTCCGGGCCGACGTACGTGTCGTCGTCTTCCGAAGAGGTCGTTTGCGACGCGTCGAGTTCAGCGTCGTCGTGGGCCGGGAGCGCGTCGTCCGCCGGCGGTTGTCCGTGGTTCGTCATGGAAACAAAAAGCCGTCTGGAACGACGGCTTGTCGAGGAAGACTTCGGTGGGCGGTGCGTACAGCGCCCAACACGATGATTTTTCAAAGGATTTTCCCGCGCCTTGGCAGCGGGAATGGGCTCGATTATCCACCGGAACGCCCTTCACTGGCAAGTTGGCGCCCGCTTCGCGTCCCGGCGTGATGCTGCTTGATGCTATGTGACGTCGCGAGCGCGTGCCGCGGTCAGCGAGCCTTGGCGCGCGACGGTTTGGCGCTCGCGGCCACACGCGCCGCGCTCTTGTTGCCGAAGACACCCGTCGTTTCCATGTCTTCGAGCCAGGAGAGGGCGTCGGCGTGGCGAAGGAAGTGACGCAGATAGTCGGGCGACACGTCGTGCATGAGCGAGAGCGCCCGATGCACGAGATGGCTGGAATTGAGCGGTCCCGCGTTTTCGGGCACCTGCGCGAGCGACTGGCGCAGATTGCCGTCGGTGCTCAGCTTCGACCATGTCTCGCGGAAGTATTCGAGGACGTCGAGGTCTTCGAAGGCGTCGTCCGTCGCGATGACCGTCGGCGTGATGGCGACGGGAATCGGTGCGGGTTGGGCGACGATGCGCTTCGCGGGCGTGGTCGACGTTGTGGCCGATTGCGTGGGCGCGTCGGGGGCCTTCGCCGTGGGCGTCGGTACCGTCGGCTGAGCGCCACGTGTCGGCCTCGATGTCGCGGGCGATGCAGCCGACGTCGGCCTCTCGCCGGTGCCGATCCGTCGCGTGATGTCTGCCGTCAGCGTGACAAGCGGCGATGCTACGCGCGATGCTGCGGGATCTTCGGCGGAAGTCTCTGCCTCTGCGAGCGACTTCGCGAATTCGTCCATCAGCACCTTCAGACGCGCTTGAAGCACGCGCCGCACGTCGCCCTGATAGGTGAGCATGCGCGTGCAAAGCGCTTCGATGCGATGAAAGCGAGCCGGGTCGCGCTTGTCGGCACCGGCTTCACGCCATGCGGCGAGTTGGGCGGTGGTCGGATCGACATGCGACACGACAAGCGTGCCGTCTTCGATCACGTCGTTTGTTGGAGCGGGCGTCTGCGTGCTCATCGTCGCACCGTCACGCTTTCGGCTTGCCAGCGTTGCCAGCACTGCTGCGGGGCATCGGCGCGATTTCCACGCGGCGGTTCTTTGCGCGCCCGGCTTCGTCGGCGTTGGACGTCACCGGTTGTTCTGCACCGAAGGCGGCCGAGAACACGGAGGACGGCGGCACCCCGGCGGCGATCAGCTCGCGCGTGACGGTCAGCGCACGTTGCGCCGACAACTCCCAGTTGTCAGCAAAGCGGCGGTTCGTCTCGCGCACTTGCTGGTCGTCGGTGAAGCCGCTGACCATGAGGATTTCGTCGCTCGCGCGCAAATAGGCGGCCAGCGGTGCGGCCAGACTGCGCAGCACTTCGCGGCCTTGCGGTTGCAACTGGTCCGAGTTCAAGGCGAACAGGACGTTGCCGCTGATACCGATACGACCGTTCACGAGCGTCACGCGGCCGCCTGCGAGTGGACCGGCGAGCGCCTTCTCCAGCGTTTCGCGGCGCTGCGTCTCGACCTGACGCTCCTTCACTTCGCGCTCCAGCTTCGCGGACAGTTCGATCTGCACGCCGATCACGCCGAGCATGATGAGCACGAACGCGCCGAGCATCACCGACATCAGATCGCCGAAGACGGCCCACGTCGGCGCGGCGGCGCCTACGTCGCCCGCGTCCGCGATATCCGCGTCGAATTCGTCTCTCATGCTGCCACGCTACCCGGTTGCGCACCGGCTTGTGCGGTGTGCGAGCGCGCTTGTGCCAGGTCCTGAAGGTTCTCGAGGATCTGCTTTTGCGACATCACGCTCAGCTCGACCACTTCGCGCGCCTGAGCGACGTAGTAGCCGAGTTGTTCGTCGCTGCGCGCCATCGACTTGTCGAGCGCGGCCTCGATGCGTTGCAGATGCTCCAGCAGTTGCGTATTCGATTCGCCGAACGATTGAACTGCGGCACCGAAGGCGTCGCCGAGGCTGGCGATTTCGACCACGCTGCCGGTGACCTGTGCCGACGCTTCCGTAAGCTTCTCCGTTTGCGCGGCGATGGCGTCGCCGAGGTTCGCACTCGCGCGTTCCAGCAGTTGCGCGGAGGTCGTGACGAGTTCGTCGACGGCGGCACGTTGTTCGTTACCCGCGTGCTTGACGGTGTCGAGCAGCGTGCCCAGCGTGTCGAGCAGTCGCGAGCGCTCTTCGAGCATGGCGTTATCGCGGACCATGCTGTCCGAGAGCTTCTGACGCAGTTCGCCGATGATTTCGGCGGCTGCCTTCGGGGCTTCCGAAGCGGTCTGCACCAGACGCGAGATTTCCGCGATGGTGTCGCTGGCGTTGGCGCGCGTCTGTTCGGACATCTCCAGCGCAGTGCGGGCGAGCGTGTCGCAGATCGCCTGTTGCTGGCTGGCGGTTTGTGCGCCGACCTGCTGCCATTCCGAGCGCAGCGTGGACAGCGTGCCTTCGAGCGTTTCCGTCCAGACGGACAGGCGTTGGGTTTCGCGCTCGGCGGTCGCGTCGTGATGCGCGGTGTTGGCGGCGCTGAGGGCTTGCAGCAGCGACGCGCTGTGTTCGCTGAATGCGCTGGTCGTCGCCGCGACGAGTTGCTGATTGCCGTCGGCCAGACGTTCGCTCGTGCGCGTGTGTTCGGCAATGGCGTCGCGCCAGGTCTGGGCGACGTTGGAAGACGTCGAGTCCAGTTGCGCCGAGACGTTTTGCAGCAATTGCGACGCGCGCGATTCGAACGTTTCGGCGAAGCGAGCGAGGGCGGCGGCGAGGTCGGTGGCGAGCGCATCGTTCGCCGATTGTTGTGCGACGAGGGCCTGCTTCCATTCGCCCGACACGACAGCAGCCGTCTCCGACACGCTGTGCATTGCGCCTTCCGTGCGCTGGCTTACGCCGTCGATCAGATGGGCAGCGCGTTGCTCGAAGGTTTCCGTGAAGCGGCCGAGGGCGGCGGCGAGTTCGGTGTTCAGCGCGTCGTTGGCCTGCTTTTGCAGCCCGATCGATTGCTCCCAGGCCGATGCCACGCGCTCATGTGCGCCGCTGACGTTACCGCTCGCGGCGTCGAGCTTGGTTGCGACATCCGCCAGCAGGGCGCTTGAGCGCGCTTCGAACGTCTGCGCGAAGCGTTCCAGTGCTGCGCCGAGCGACTGCGTGAGCGTGTCGTGCGATTGCTGCTGCTGGCCGAGGGCCTGCTCCCACGCTTGTGCGACGGTCGTCTGCGCCGTGGCGATGCTGCCCGTTGCGCTGTCGAGGCGTGTGATGACGTCGCCAAGCAGACTCGCGGAGCGCGCCTCGAACGACTCGGTGAATTGTGCGAGCGTTGCGCCGAGTTCTCTGGCGAGTGTGTCGTTGGTCTGCTGCTGCGTGGCGAGCGACGTTTGCCACGTCTGCGCGATGCCCGCGTGTGCGGCGTTGACCTGTCCCGTCGTCGAGTCGAGGCGTGCGGCAACATCGTCGACGAGTCGGGTCGAGCGCGTCTCGAAGGTCTGTGCGAATTGCGTGAGCGCCGCGCCGAGGTTTTCGGAGAGCGCGTCGTTGGTGCGTTGCTGCGTGGCGAGCGACATCTCCCATGTCTGGGCGACGTTCGCGTGAGCGGCATCGATGCGGCCCGTGGTGGCCTCCAGGCGAGCCGCGACATCGTCGACAAGCTTGGCGGAGCGCGTCTCGAAGGTCTGCGAGAAGTGCGCGAGTGCCGCGCCGAGATTCTCGGAGAGCGCATCGTTGCTGCGCTGTTGCGCGGCGAGCGACGTTTCCCACGTTTGCGCGACGCCGGTCTGAGCGCTGCTAACTTGTGCTGTGACGGTTTCGAGGCGTGCGGCCACGTCGTCGATCAGTCGCGACGAGCGGGTCTCGAACGTCTGCGTGAAATCGCCGAGTGCCGAGCGCAGATCGGTGGCGAGCGATTCATTGGTGCGCAACTGAGCGTCGAGCGAATCTTTCCAGACGCTGGCGACGCGCGCCGTCGTGGCTTCGAAGCGATCGGACAGACCGTCCATACGGTCTTGTACGGCGCTCGATACGGTCTGATGCCACGTTGCGGTTTCGCGCGCGAGGCTCGCCATCGTCGCTTCGACTTCCGGACGAATTGCTGCACCGGCGGCGCTTGCCGTGGTGGCGACACTGTCCTTCAGATACTGCTGCATCGCGCTGGTGAGTTGCGCGTAAGACGCATCCGTCTTGGCGTGCAGGGCGTCCTGGTTGGCGACGAGACGTTCGCCGAGCGCCTGACTCTGGCGCTCCATCGCGGCCATCATGTCTTGCAGACGGTCGACGAGCGCGGGCATGACCGTCGCTTGTTGCTGAAGCAGTTGTAGCGTGGTTTCGCGTTGATGCTGCTGCGAGAAGCCGCGCAGTGTCGTGACGATGCGTGCGTCGAGCGATTGCACGACCTGTGCGCGCTCCTTGCGTGCGAGTGCAGCGAGCAGGCCGAGCATGGCCGACGTAGCGACACCTGCGACCGACGTGCCGAACGCGAAGCCGAGTCCCTTGACCGGGGAGGCGAGCGAGGCGCGAATCGCTTGCAGATCGGTCGCGCCTTCGAGTGCGATGCCGGTGCCACGCAGCGTGGCTGCCATGCCGAGGAAGGTGCCGAGCATGCCGAGCAGCACGAGCAGGCCGACGAGATAGGGCGTGAGCGCCGGGCCGGGCAGGCCGACGCGTTCGCCTTCCACACGCAGACGCACCGCGGTGCGAAGACCGGCGGGCAACGTCTCTAGCCATGCGGGCAGGGTCGCGGGCGGTGCGCTCAGTCCGGAGACGGCATTCGCAAGGGCGTTGGTCGACTGATGAAAGCGTTTGAGTTCGAGCGCGCCGAAGAGATAGACCGCAGCGATCAGCAGGGCGACGGCGAGCGCGAGGGTATTGGTACCGGCATAGCCGATGGCGATCCAGCCGACGACGGCAAGACCTGCGACAAAGGCAATGAGATCAACGAGGTAGCGTGGCAAACGGGTCATGTTGTCCGGGTTCACTAACGTTTTCGCCGGGAGTGACCGAGGCGAGGGCGGCAATCAGCCCTTCGATCGGTTCCAGGCGGATATCCAGTTCTGCGAGCAAAACGCTCTGCATATCCCGGTGGAAGGTGTCTAGCCAGGTGCCGACGGGCGCGAGCGGCGGTGCGCCGGGCACGCGCGGGGCCGCCATCGCGGCCTGCTCGGTGTCGCGCAGACGCACGAAGTGCCCTTCGAGCAGATTCGGCACGCTCGCGAGCAGTGTGCGCTCACGTGCGCCCATCACGCGCTCCATAACGGCGTCGACGCTGGCGAGACGCGCGGCGTCCGGCGACATCGTGGCCAATTGGGCACGAAGGCGGGTGCGCAGGGCGCTGATCGCCGTGTCCATCGTCTGTTGCGACGTCGCGTAGCGCTGGCGATACGCCGGAAACTCCGCGAACGAAGCCGCCCGTTGACGCTCGGCAGCGCTCAGTGCGCGGATCTGTCCGCCGGGCGCGGCCGCCAGTCCGCAATCGCGGGCGATGGCGGCGGCGAGGTCGACGCGCACGCGTGCCAGTTCGGCCGCCGGGCTTTGCGCGGCCGAACGCGCGCCGGGCGTTGCCGCCGACGGGTTGGCCGGATTGGCCTTAAGCGCCGACGACAAGGCGATGGCGTCGGTCCAGCCCAGCCACTGGCTCAGACGGTCCGAGAGCGACGGCGCGGCCTCCGGGGGCGCGAACGAGCTCAGGCGGGCCAGCGAGCGTATGAGTGTTGGGGCGCTGATAACGGGACGCCGGGACACTTGCACCATTCCACTGGGGGGTCGAAAACCCAGCAGTTTACACTGCGCGCGCGCCGCGCCCCCCACTGGCCGCCCGGTCGGGGGATTGACGGGCGAGCAAAGCGCCCGAACGCCCCCTGAAACCCCTCTGAAAGCCCCGCCGGACGCCGACTGTGATTTATCTCAGTTTTCAGGTGCCGACCCGAGGCTTATCTTTCACTCAACCCGCGACAAACGCGAAACAAACGAAACAAGACTGGAGGTGTGAAATGGCTGCAATCGGACCGATCTGCGACGCACTGGTGACCGTAGGCACGTGGGCAAGCCGTGCCGCCCCGGTGGCCAAGTTCTTCAACGACGTGCTGGCGCTGTTCTGAAATTCCCCGCGATCAACGCGAAACAACGAAACAAGACCGGAGGTGTGAAATGGCTGCAATCGGACCGATCTGCGACGCACTGGTGACCGTAGGCACGTGGGCAAGCCGGGCTGCCCCGGTGGCCAAGTTCTTCAACGATGTGATGGCGCTGTTCTGAAATTCCCCGCGATCAACGCGAAACAACGAAACAAGACCGGAGGTGTGAAATGACTGCAATCGGACCGATCTGCGACGCACTGGTGACTGTAGGCACGTGGGCAAGCCGGGCCGCCCCGGTGGCCAAGTTCTTCAACGACGTGATGGCGCTGTTCTGAACATTCCCGCAATCAACGCGAAGCATCGAAACAAGACTGGAGGTGTGACATGCCCGCAATCGGACTCATCTGCGACGGACTGGTCATGATCGGAAGCTGGGCACGTGCTGCGGCACCTGTCGCAAAGTTTCTCGCCGACACGGTCAATATCTTCATGTAACGCGGAATCGGCGCAACGGAAGCCTCCAATAGCAGGCGGGGGATTCCTCAGGTGATCGCGCTTTTTCCTAAGCGCTAACGCGTCGAGCAGCCGAATCGAGCAATGTCCGGAGGTATGACATGGGATCGGGCGTTCTTTCTGGTCGGGTCGTGAATGCAGTGGCTTGGGTGCAGCGAATCCGAGTCCGTCCATAAATTCGTTTCGGAATTCGCTGCCACCCTCTTCTGATTCAGTTCAGGAGGTCGAGCAAGCAGTTTCGGGGGCTTGGGCAAGACCCGTCCGAAGGTAAGGCAACAAACTGGCGAGACCGACGGCGGCCATCGCTGCGCCAATCCACAACGGCGCGCGCATGCTGTAGCCCGCATCGATCGCCGCACCACCGGCCCACGTCCCGAAGGCGAGGCCCGCAGTAATCACCGACGTATGCATCGTATTGACGAGCGGCCCCGGCGCTGCGGCGCGCATCACTCGCGCGACCATTGCCGGATTGAGCGAGACCCCCGTGAGGCCGATGGCAGCAAACGCCGCGACGCCGACCGGCGTCAGTTCGGCCCAAAGCGCGAAACTTATCAGGGCGAGTGCGAGCACTGACAAACCCGCCACCAGCACTGTGAGCGTGTGACGATCGGCAAAGCGTCCGACGACGGCGTTGCCGATGATGTTCGCAATACCGTACATCGCGAGCAGATTCGGAATCGAGGCGGCGGACACACCGGCCACATTCAAAAAGATCGGCGAGAAATAGCTGAACGCGGCGAAGGTCGCGCCGATGATCAACCCGCTGGTCGCAAACGCGGCCCACAGCGGACGATTCAGCAACGAACGGAATTCGGCAGACAGGCTGACGACTTCGGCATGGGCCCCGTCTTGCTTATGGTCGGCCGGTGCCCACAGCGCAATGGCGACAGTACAAAGTGCAGCCAGCACAGCGACGAGCCAGAAGCTGGCGCGCCAGCCGTAGTGTTGTTCGATGAAGGCGGTGAGCGGCACGCCGACTACCGGCGAGAACATCAGTCCGCCGAGCACGAAGGAGGCGGCGCGTCCACGCACCGACGGCGCGACGAGATCGGCGCAGAGCGTGAGCGCGACACCGAACGTTGCTGAGCTGGCCACGCCCATGATGATTCGCGCGACGGCCATCATTTCATAGCGCGTCGACATAGCAGCCAGCACGCCACCTGCCACGTTGATCGAGAGCAACCAGATGAGTGCGCGCTTATGCGGCGTGCGCAGGGCGAGCAATACGGCGGTGAGCACCGGACCGCCGATGGTCATGCCGAGGGCATACAGCGAAATCAGGTTGCCGATCTTGCCGATACCGACGTTCATCGCGTCGGCCAGTGCGGGCATCATTCCGGCGACCATGAATTCGGCCGTGGTCATGGCGAAGACGGTCAGTCCTAGTAAGTAGACGACGGGTGGCATTGAGGATTTTTGCGTCATATTCTTTAACGTTCATTCCATATTCGCGGGAGGAATAACGAGCCGCGATGGGGGGAGTCGATTGTTGGGTGTTGTGGGTGACGTGCTGCGCGAGAAAGTGTTGGGGTGCGGACTGAACGTGGTCGTCCGTCAGAGCTGAGCCAGTATGCCTTCCATGATGCCTTCGAGGAATGCGCGGTCGCAGACGGTGCGCCCCAGCGCACGCAGGCCGTAGTAGCTCGAGAGGAACGTGCGGGCAACCACGACCGGGGAGCGTTCGGCGGACAGTTCGCCGTTGTGTTGTCCGACGGCGATCAGATGCACGAGCACTTGTTCGAAGCGGACGAAGTAGGCCTGGCTGATCTGGCGGACGCGTTCATCCTTGGCACCACGCTCGAAAGCCGCGAAAAGCGACATGCAGCCGCGCTGCTTCTCGGGATCGAGATCGTCGTCGATGCCCCATTGCATGAGCGCGCGCAGACGATCTTTGACGGGGCCGTTGCCGTTGAGAATGTCGACTTGTTGTTGAAGGCCGAGCGTCTGATAGCGCTCAAGGGCTTCGTGATAGAGATTGAGCTTGCTGCCAAAGGCGTTGTAGAGGCTGCCGCGTCCGAGGCCTGTGCACTCGACGAGCGCCTGCGCGGAGGTGCCTTCGTAGCCGTTCGTCCAGAAGACGTCCATGGCGGCGTCGATGACGGCTGCGTCATCGAATTCTCTGGGTCTTCCGCTCATGATGGACCTCGTCGTTCTGGAGGGATGGAAATAGCCGGTGCCACGAGGCACCCGTCCGATAGTGCGACTATAGGTGATTTTTTACCATCCGTTCAAATAACCGGATATCGGTTGTGGATTTGGGCGGATGGTGGGGGAGAGGACGACGGCGAGCGACGTCGGAAAACAAAAAAGCCGTCACAAGGACGGCTTTCTCGAAAATTCTCTGGAGCGGGCGATGGGAATCGAACCCACGGCTCTAGCTTGGGAAGCTAGGGTATTACCATTATACGACGCCCGCGAAGAGCGTCATTGTATGCGGGGATTGGGGAGATTTGCAATCGCGAGATCCGGTTGATGGGGCGAAAATTTCGTCGACGTCGAGTTGGACGGCATAGCTCCGTCGGTTAAACCGCTGATTCTTGTCGAGGACTTTGGCGAAGGCGGTGCAGGAGGTGCCTACAAATTCATCAAGTTCAAGCGGTTGATGCAATCGCAAGCGGGCACCTCTCTTGTCGACTTTAGCCCAAACCTTAGCAAATTCGCAGGCACAGGTAGCCCAACCGCTGCAACCTCGTTCGTCACTTGCTCAGACGGGCCAAGACACCCTATCTTCGCATTGCGAATCCAACCCATCCGAAGCATGTCATAGAGGAGGAGATGGAGTCCGAGTCAAAGCGGAATGGCCCCGATGTTCTTTTTCAATAGCGCTTGAGTGCGCGGACGTCCAGCCGCCGACGTGTCGAAGCTGAGTCCGTATCTGTAGATCTCTGGCAAAAACAGCCGCTCCTCGCCCAAGTTTCCATCCACGTCTTCGTATATAACTCCAATCTCTTGTAGCGAACCGAGAAGGCTTGGGGTGAGCTTGGCCTGTTCCAAGCTGAACGGCACCTTGAGGTTGCGAACGTTTTGCTGTTCTAGCAACTCTGTCCACTTTTTCAGCGGCGCGATTTCTGACTTGGCTTCATTCACCTTTTCGATACTGCAATCAGGAATAGCTTTGCGCATGGATTCTGGGGCAAGCAAACGATCCGGCCATGTTTGCACAGTTCGCGTAGACTCTAACTCTGCAGCGAACTTCAGGAAGCGAACTAAATCACGCGCCTGTACATTGCCTTTCAGGTCACACAGGGCTGTATAAACCCATCGCGCAGAGTGTGCTTCTTTTGATTTCTCACTGCCGAGCTTTTTCCCCCAAAGGCGCTGCAACTCGATCTTCAGCTCTTCGATGCGCAGGGACTCCGCTGACTTCGATTGGTCTGAGTGGATGCCTGCTTGGCAACTCAACATGAAGGCTAAACGTAAAAAGCTCTCTGGGTTCCACTGCAGGCGAAACGGTTGGAAGCGCTGAAGCCATTGTCCCAAGTTCTGGCGAATCGTGGTTTGTACGTAATCAGCTCGCACAAAAACGATCGTGCCCATGCAGCGATTCTCCAATTCGCTGATGCGATTTGGTAGCCGTAGCAAGGCTCGGATCGCCTCTGCGGAATGGTCGTCATTGGCATCCTTGAATGCATCTTCAATGCCATCGAACACAAAAACGGCACGTGTGGAATGGGCTGCGAGTGATTGATTGACTGCTCGCAATCCGCCTTCCAGGAGACCGAACTGACGAGCGATGAGGTCGTCCCAGAAGTCCTCCCAATGATCGGGGGGGGACTTGAGAGCTTCTTCAATCAGTCGCCGCACTGCGCTAGCTCCGAGTAACAGTTGCTTGTCACCTCGGATCAAGTCAAGAGTGCGTCCCTGAGCTAACTTGATCTCTCCATCCGGCTTGTCCTCAATGTTGTCGGACCAGAGAACTGGAAAGATCGCCGCATCGGTTGTGCTTGCGAGGGCGAAACCCAGCTTGCTCAAGAAGCGCTGCCACGTACCTACCCCCACCAACTGGCGAAATGTGAACGTCTTGCCTGCCCCTTTGGCTCCGATCATTAGCAGGTTGGGCAATTCGTTAGCGTAATGCTTGCCGAGATTTATCAGTGGTTCGGTGGCCAATATCGCGCTAGTTGCTCCGCTGTCCGCAAACTCTGCCGCCTTACACACGTCGTGCAATCTCCTTGCATGCTCCTGCCGTGCCGAGGTTGTGGCGTTGGCACCGTCGGTCGGTGGAACTGGTAGCGCTTGGGCTTGCGCCGGTTCGGCATACAGCGCCTTAGCCCACTCGCTTGCACTGGAAAACAATCGACTGGATTTGGGTAACTCTTCCAGCGCCTCACGTACTGATCCGACTGACATTAAGGTGCTAAGGAATTCGGCCTCTAACCACTGCACTCCGGGATTCAGTGCGTCGTCAGTAGGGTAGGCGTCACCCAGCAACTTCAGAGCTTGCTCGTAGTGCACTGCATCTCGCAGTTCCTTGGTCAGCAAGCTCAAAACTACTGTGGGCCGTGCATCGGCCTGACGCGCTGTCGGCAACTGACGGTTAAAGGCGTAAAGGCAGCGTAGAACTTCAGCCATGCCTTGTACCGACTGCGGCGCCACCGTACTGACGAAAAAATGGTCCACTCGTGGATCGAAAAGGATGGGGCTAGCCAGTTCGCTTAAGCCTGCACGTAAGTCAATGAACACGGCGTCTACACCAAGGCGCCGACCCAGGTCGTGTAAGTGGTCCGACAATTGCCAAGGATTAGCTGGATTTCTCGCCAAATGTTCGGGGGCCACTGGCATGTCCTGGATTTCGACCAAGTCGCGGGCTGCTGGCAAGACGAATAGCTCACGTTGCATACCTCCGACACTAAGCGACGTCTTGCGCAACTCTTGGGCGAAAAAGTCCAGCGTCGCGTCAATTCCCGCAGGGGGATAGTGCAATGCTTCTAGCAGTTGCACGAAGGACACCGACGGTCGGTTACCTTCGTCCAACCAAAAGCTGACTCCAGGAGCTTCTAGATCTGCATCCACAACAAGGATCTTCTTCGGACTAGAACTGGATTCCTGCATGCAGGCAGCCACAAAAGTCATCAGGGCGGTCGTGCGTCCAACTCCCCCCTTAAATGAATGGAAGGAGATAACGTCGGGGCCAGTCGACCACGCCGTTGGCGCGTTTTCTAAGCGCTTGACGAGCTGCTGTGGTGCAGAGTCAGCATCGGTCGTCTCGTATGTCGGCAGATACGTTACGTCGCGCCACAGCGGGTAGCTTTGCCCAAAGGACGACGCGGTCGTCTCCAACTCCTGCACGAAATCCACGGGGTAACTGGATTCGCCGATTTGTAAGTCGATGGACCGATTGTTTTTCCGGTACGAGTGGCCGAATATTTGGCCCAGCCAGTGGTCAACGTGCTCACTATTGACGAAGTGGCGAACCTCCATCCCGCTTGCGAAACAATCAACACCTAGTACGCCGTGGGGCAAGTGGGACCACAACACTGTGCGATGCTTGAGCAGTCGTTCAACATCCAGCCACGTCAGTAGACGGGCGGCTGCATCCATGTGCAGGCTCATTTCAGTTCTCCTTGAATCCACTTCAGTACTAGTTCCAATTGGCGCTCACAATCGCTGTCGGTTGGGGCGGTGAAATTCCCGCCGTATCGCCAAGCTTGGTGCAGGATGCTGGCGTCACCTTTGCGAGGCTCTTCCGCACCATTGCGTGTCACAGGAGTTAGGTTCAAATTTTCAGGCAAGGACAACTCAGACCCAACTTTCAGTTCTTTAAGCACCCGGCGCAGGTTGTGCCCCGTCCTTTCGATGTCTTCTCGGTCAAACAGCCGACGGTTTTGGCGTTTCAGCCAAACAGCTTTAAGGCCACACTCCACCGCGTAAAAAAGCAGCAATCGATGTGGATTCTTACGTGCGCCATCTTCCGTAGGGCAGGCGAGGAGGGTCAATTCTCGCCATGCGTTCCTTAGCTCTCGGTCGGTAAATGGAATCGCACTCATCTTGGCGCTCCCGCGACGAACCGTTCCCACTCACTACGTGCAGATTCCCCTTTTGAGTCTTCGTTGACGGCACTTTGGATAGGCGACAAGTGGGGAGTACCAATGACCTGTACAGTTCGGTCCAGAGTACTGAGCGCGGAACAGCGGGTGGGAATTGACTGGAATTGTCCTTCGATCAACTGAATTTTCATTTTTTTCCATCAGCAAAGGGCGCGTCTGTCCCGACCGATGAGTACTTTAAGGGAAAATCTTATGACAAGACCATAAAAATCTGTCCGCAAGTACCGCGGTCAGTCCATCCGACAAGCCACGGCAGATCTTTCTTATGCTGCCTGCGGATTGACTGATTTTTTGATTGAGTCCGGCGCGCCCCATTGTGCCGGCGTATTGGTTGCTTGCTTGGGAGGTACAAGAGAGCTGTACCTACGCCCTTCGGGGAATGTGTGAGGTTGTGAAACTCAACGAAGATCGCCGATGTCATTTTCGGAATGATCGCAGCTCAACTATCGGGCGATAAGTCGACAAGACGCCTCACTAGCAGACGTCGCCGTTGTGCCGACCAATCGAACCAGTGAAACCTCGTATCGATAGGCACTGGCACCATCGACCTGAATCGACTGCGTACATTCGCCTTGCCACGCGCCTTGGTATATCCGGGTGTTTTTTACCGTGTGCGAACCTGTGCCAAGGTAGATAGTGAGACTCTGTCCGTTCCCGAGATTGCCGACGGACTGACCGTCGACCACCAATTGATTAGTGACCGCCGATCCGGCGTCGCCGTCGGGGCGGAACAGGGTGACTTGTGAGCCGCCTTTCGGTTTTGTTTGATTGCCGGATGACGCGCTTTCGCCTTCACGGCGGCAGACGTGACAACTGATATCGCTGATATTTGCGCGCGTGATCGGTTTTTGTCCGAACACGCGATCCTCGCCCTGGTTGCCCTGACTCAGAATCGTGAAGTACGGTGTACCGTCAACGTAGTAGTCGACTTTTGAACATTGAGGCGCGGTCGAGCGAATTTTCAGGTCTGCCCCGTACGAGCCTTTCGTTGATGTCGTGGGGACCACATTGATCGATGCTTCGCACGCCGCCGTGAACTGCTGACAGTCGCAGTTGTTACTCTGCGCTTGCGCCGAAAACGACAGCAAAGCAACGCATGACGCCATAACCGCTCGCATATCCCGACTCCCAAGTTTTATTTTTTCTCATTCTAGGAGGCACAACGAGCGGTCGGCATCATTCGTTTAGCTGATCGACATCAGATCTGCCGATCGGATCAGAGGCAACAATGCACCTCACCCCTCGATCTTATCGATGAACGCCAGCACCTGCGCTTCGGCTCTCACCCACGCGTCATCTGGCGAGTGACCTGATAACCCGGTGATTTTGGAGAAGTCCGTGAAGAACACCCCGTTCTCCATGTGACCTACCGATGCGACAGCTCTCCATCCCGAGACCCCGTTCGGTGCTACGCGAATCATGTACGTTCGCTGGCGGTACTGTTTATGCAACTGCGTTGGCATGTGGCGAACTCCTACTGCTGGAAGCTAATCCTAGCACGCGAATACGTAACGTGCGGTTAATGTCCTGATCTCGGCTTCCCGCCCGCAAACTCAAGAATCGTGTCGTAAAGCTGTTGAGCTGCGCTCGATAGCACCAGTCCGCGCCGACGAATCAAACCGACGGTTCGTGTGACTTCCGGCTCCACCAGCGGCACGCTCGTCAGGAGCGGATGCTCACCCGGCGGCATTGCCAGTCTCGGCACCGCCGCAATCCCCAAGCCCGCTTCGACCAGACTCACCACGCTCATCACATGCCGGACTTCGCAGAAAGAGCGTGGCAGATCGGGCGTGCCCGCCAGCGCCAGATCCAGCACGAACCGGTTGCCGCTCGCCTTGGCCACCGCCATGAAGTCGTAGTCCTTCAACTCGCACCACTTCACTTCCTTGCGCCTGGCCAACGGATGCTCATGTCGGCAAGCGAGCACAAACGGCTCTTTCAGAATCGGCTCGAACTCAATCGTGTCCTCCTGCGCGCCGAGATAGTTCAGCCCGAAATCTGCTTCGGCACGCACCACGCTCGACAGCACGTCGCTCGCCCCCGTGTCCGTCACACGGATCAGCACACGTGGGTAAGTCTCGTGAAACTGACGTAGCACCTCCGGCAGGAAGTGACGCACGGCCGACGGCACGCATGCGAGCGTGACCTCTCCGCCGAGACGCGTCGCGCCGTCCGTCAGGCCGCGCAGGCTTTCGTCGAAATCGTTCAGCAACTCACGCGCCTTGCGGGCGAAATCGCGTCCGAACGCGGTCAGATCGACGCGACGGGTCGTGCGATCCAGCAGCCGCACGCCCAGCGTGCTTTCCATCTTGGCGATGCGACGCGAGAGCGCCGACTGCGATAAGTGAATTTCCTCCGCCGCCGCCCGAAAGTTGCCCCGCTCCGCAATCGCCACAAAGGCTCGCAGGTCGCTCAATTCCAGATTCATGCGTTCAGTGCACTAATGGTTGTGATTTTTGCGATTCTAATGCGTCGCGAGATGGCCGATCATTTTGGGCTGCCCCAACGCAGGGCAACCGGTAGCCATTCACCAAAGCACACACAACGATTTCAAGGAGGAACGACACATGAGCACTTTTACCCGACGCTCGGCCCTGAAGGCTGGCGCTTTCGCCTCGCTGGCCGCCGCGCAGGGACTGGTTCAGCGCAGCATTGCCGCGCCCGCCCCCGGCGCAGCATCCGCCGCCGGCGCCGCTGAAAACGCGCAGAGCGGCAAAGGTGTGACCCGCACGCTGGCACGTTACATCGTCAACGCACGCTACGAAGATCTGCCAGCGAACGTCCGTAAGGAAGGCACGCGCACGCTGCTGAACTGGATCGGTGTGGCCGTTGGCGGCTCGCATCATGAGACGGTGGATCGCGCCGTCGCGGCGCTCACGCCGTTCTCCGGTCCGGCGCAGGCGCACTTGCTCGGCCGCACGGAACGCTTCGACATCATGGACGCGGCGTTCCTGAACGGTGTGGCGAGCCACATCTTCGACTACGACGACACGCATCTGAAGACGATCATTCACCCGGCCGGTCCGGTGACGTCGGCCTTGCTCGCACTGTCGGAGTACCACCCGATCTCAGGCCGCGAATTCCTCAACGCGCTGGTGTTGGGCGTAGAGACGGAGTGCCGTATCGGCAACGCCGTCTATCCGAACCATTACGACGTGGGCTGGCACATCACCGGCACCGCTGGCGTGTTCGGTGCGGCTGCGGCCGCAGGTAAGGTGCTGGGACTGACCGAGCAGCAGATGGTCTGGGCGTTGGGTCTGGCGGCGTCGCAGCCGGTGGGGTTGCGCGAGTCGTTCGGCTCGATGAACAAGAGCTTCAATCCGGGACGCGCCGCCAGTAACGGGCTCTTCGCCGCATTGCTCGCTGCGAAGGACTACACCAGTTCGGACGGCATGATCGAAGCCAAGCGTGGCTGGGCGAACGCCATCAGCACGAAGCAGGACTACCGTGAGATCACGGAAGGTCTGGGTCAGCGCTATGAGGCGGCGCTCAACACGTACAAGCCGTTCGCGTGCGGCATCGTGATCCACCCGGCTATCGACGCAGCCATCCAGTTGCGCAACGAATACAAGCTGACGGCCGACCAGATCGCGAGCATCGACCTGAAGGTCAACCCGCTCGTCATCGAGCTGACCGGCAAGAAGACGCCGCGTATCGGCCTGGAGGGCAAGTTTAGCGTCTACCACTCGGTGGCGGTAGCGATCATCGAAGGCGCGGCGGGCGAGCGTCAGTACAGTGATCGCGCAGTGCAGGACCCGGCGGTCATTGCACTGCGTGACCGGGTGACGGCGACAGTCGTGCCGTCGATCAAACCGGAGCAGGTCGACATGACCATCACGCTCAAGGACGGACGCAAGCTGCACAAGTTCATCGAGCACGCCATCGGTAGTCTGGAAGTGCCGATGACGGATAAGCAGTTGGAGACCAAGTTCCTCGATCTGGTGAACGGCATCCTGCCCGATGCGCAAGCACGCCGTCTGATCGATGCCTGCTGGCAAGTCGAGTCGCTGAAGAATGCGGGCGACATTGCCAAGCTCGGTGCGGTTCAGGGCTGATCGTGGCTACCGCGAATTGACCTGCGAAGGACCACCGAAATCGCATGTCCGGAAGCCTTGTGAAGTACAGGGGTCGCCGGTTCGATATCGCGATCCTGCACCTGCCGTCGTTGCAGGCGTCGGGACAGTCGCGGTCCGTCCTGCGCTCGACTGAAGCGGCTGCATCCCCTGCAACACGCTCATCATTGCGGCGGTCGTGGCGGCGTCTGCCGACCCGCCTCCGCTCGCCAGACGCTGGAACGCCTCTTCTTTGCTGTTCGGATTGAAGTTGTTTTGTTCCAGCGCTGTAGCGAAGAGCATTTCCGCCTCGCTGCGTGTTTGCGCGGAGGTCTTTTGCCCGGTGTCTGCCGAACCCGCTCGGCAGACACGGCAACTCTGATAAGTGACGCGGCTCGCCGTCATCGGCTGCTCGCTTGTACCCGTCACGCGATCCGATCCCGTACGGCCGTTCACCAGAATCGTGAACGCCGGGGTGTTGTCGACGAAATACTCGACCCGGGCGCACTGCGGTGCGTTGGCGGTGATGCTCAGATCGGCCCCGTACAAGCCCTTCTGACTACCCGTGGGTGTCAGCGAGACGGCCCCCGCGCACGACCCGACGATCTGAGTGCAGTCGCAACTTTGCGCCTGCGCCGGGGTGACGTGCGCAATCAGGCATGCCATCGCCGCAATGCAATATCGATGGCCAAGAGTCGGGAGAAGTCGCATATGCATCGCTTGCCCTTCAAAGACGTGGTGAGTTGCTTCTCACGCATTCGCCAGCGGTGTCGCCGTCGGCGCAGCGCGGCGCACTTTTACTTCTGCACCGTGCTGCGCTTGCCCGACGCGCTTTGCGCTACGCCGGAACGATCGACCACGGACAGCAGATTGGCGTCGAATTCGGCGAGGGCATCCGTTAGTGGACGATGCTGCTTGCGGGAATAGGGGACGACGTCCGCATACGACCAGCAGCACAGGCCGGTGTCTGCCTTGTACTCGCGACTCGCGGCCACCCCGACGTAACGAACCTGTGTGTCGTAGAACGCCACCGTCACGCGCGATGTCGTATCTGGAATGCCCTTTCCGTAAGGCTCGTAGAAGATGTCGACGAGTGCAAGACCATCGAAATCTCCCTCGCGAAATTCTGCGAGTGTCGACACCAGCTTCACGGTGCCGAATTGCCGCTTGAGCGAGTTCGCGACCCAGGCGAGGGGAAAGGAGGGATCAAGCAGCACACCATAGGGCTGCATCCACGCATTGCCGGTCCATTTATCTTCGTAGTCGATGCGACGCTCTCGAATGTAGCGCGTGTTGGCGATGGTATTGCGCGTGAGCATGACGGCCAGCCGCGCGTCGGGCCCGCCATGCAACCGGGCTTGCGGTGATTGGGCAGGCTGCTGATCGAACACACCCATGCCGAGCGGCTGCTGGGCAGGAATTCTCGGTGTCAATGCACAGGCGCTCAACAGCAACGCTGTCAATGCGCAAAGCAGCGCCGGGCCGCGAAAAATGAAACGCATGATAGGGGCGTTCATGGATTGCGCCTTGCCGCAGGCGTCGAGTTATCGGATGAAATGAGTATAGAAGCCGCCCCACCGCGTCGGCATCCTGCAAATGAGGGATGTCGAAACGAAAATGGCTCCCGAAGGAGCCACTTATCGCCGGAATTTTGCTCGACGGTCCCCTGTCGTCGCACCCCGTCAATTCCGCTGATCACCAGCGATACCGATACCCCACTTGCCCGTACACGTTACGACGGTAGTCGCCGCCCATGTTGCGGGCGTATTTCACACCGGCGTACAGCGAGGACATGCGGCCCAGCGTCGCTTCAACGCCTGCGCCAAGTTCGTACCATGTCTTCGCGAGGCTGCTGTCGAACGTCGCGCCGCCCACGTGGGTCGCACCCGGCGACAGGAAATCGTGGACCACGTCGACGCTCAGGTACGGCGACGCCGAACCGACACCCACCGCATTGCCCAGCTCCGGCGTATATAACTTCACGCCCACGCGCCCGCGCAGGGCGTTCGTCGTATTGCCCGACACCGACGACACGCTGTCGCTGAAGCCATTCAGATGCAGGTACTGATACGCCAACTGCACTTGCGGCTCGACGGTAAAGCCCGATCCCAGAATCGAGAAGCGATGACCGACCTCGCCCGACAACGCTGCACCGAAGCCATTCTGCGTCGCGCCTACGCCAGCAACATCGCTGTACTTGTTGCGATAGTGCGAGAACTGCGTCGTGACGTCGATGAAGGCGCCCTGCGGGAGAATGCGCGTCCAGTAAGCCCCGACCGATTGCGCCTGCATCGAGACGGTGCCGGTCGCGGTGGAGAGCGTCGGGTCCTGCGTGCGCGCGCTGTCGGAGAACGACGCCGAGGCCGCCCCGAACGTTGCCGTCAGTCCCACGAGCGCGCTGCCGCCCATGCCCGAGGCGTCCGTATTCAGACGCCAGTCACGGCCGAACTGCGCTGCGAACATGCGTTCGTCCGCACCGAAGCGGCCCGACAGCGTGGCGTCCATCGTCTTGCCGTACAAACGTCCCCACACACCGTTCGATGCATCCTCTCCCGGCACGCTCACACCGCGCACACTGCCCATGCGCTCCTGCAAGCGGCCCAGCATCGTGTAACCGAAGTCGGCGTTCAGTTGCGGCGTCATCGCGTAGCCAACGGCTGCGGCGCGATAGGCCGTCTGGCCCGAGGCGTACGACGTCGACAAGTACCAGCTCGGATCGCCGCCCACCGGGCCGACCTTGCGAAGCAGGTACTGATATGCGCCCGCCTGAATCGGTGCCGCCAGCTTGAAGGCCCCGTCCGAGGCCGTTCCGTTGACTTGCACCAGTTGGATGCCCGCGCCCGACGTGGGCACACCCGTCCCCGTGATCGTGAGCTTGAGCAGCGTCGTGCCGCTCGCGTTCCCGTTGATGACAAGCTTGTCCGATGCGGCCGAACCATCCGGCGAGACCGTCGCACCGAACAGCGCCGTGCCGTTGTTGCCGACGTAATCGCCTGCGATGGTGAACGTGCCGAGCACACCCGGCGTAGCACCCAGCGACGCGCTACCCACCGCGATGGTGCCCGCATTCGTCACGCTGCCGAGTACGCCGCCGTAACCGCCGAGCGTCGCACCGGAGGCGACGGACGTCATGCCGCTGCCCAGCGTTGCGTTGCGATGCGCGGCGTCGCCGACGAGGACCGTTGCACCGCTGGCAATCGACGTTGCGCCCGCGTAAGCGCTCGCACCGTTGAGCGTGATCGTGCCTGCGCCGAGTGAGACTGCCGAGAAGTTGGAAATCGCACCGTTGTAGTTGAACGCGTTGCCCGCGCCCGGCGTGATGGTCAGCGTGCTGGTGCCGGTGCCACCGGACACGTCGCCATTCACGACCGCTGCGCCGCCCAGAATCTGGAGATTGCTGTTGCCGCTGCCGAGATCCACCGCGCGACCGCTCTGGTCGGCCGTGATCGTGCCGTAGTTGATCACCGTTGCATCGTTGGCGCCGGTATTAACAACCGCCGCCGTTGCGCCGCCGCCTTCGAGCACGCCGCTGGCCTGGTTGATGACGGTCACGGTGAAGGCGTTGCGGCCGCCCGTCACGGCAATCGCCGAGTCGCTCTGGCCACGAATGAGACCGCTGTTGACGATGGTCGTGTTCGTGTAGATGCCCTGCGGCGCGATGGGGGCTTTGGTGACGGGATCCTTGTCGACACCCGCGAGCGTAATGCCGCGACCGATGCCGCCCGGCGTGTTCTCGCCGACGATGGTGCCGCTGTTGACGATGGTGCCGCCCCCCACGGTGACGCCTTCGCTGACGTCGTTGTTGGCGCGCGCGCCGCGAATCGTGCCCGAGTTGGTGATGTTGACGATGCCGTCGACATCCACGCCGTCGCCATCGCCCGTCACACCATTGCCGATGATCGTGCCCGCGTTGACGATGGTGACGACTTCCTTCGCGTTGAAACCGTCGATATTGATGCCGGAGCCGTTCATGCCCTGAATCGTGGCGCCGGCGCCGTTGTTGACACGCAGCGTGAACGTGCCGTCGGTCGTCGCATCGACACCGCCCGTAATGCCGTGGCGCGCCCCCTGAATCAGGCCGGTCCCCGTGTTGTTGACGGTGATGCCGCTGTTGGCCTGGGCGTCCACGCCGTCGCTGCTGCTCGTGCTGCCGGGGTTCACGGTCGAACGAATGATGCCCGCGTTGTTGACCACGCCATTCACGCCGGGGCGCACGGCATCGGCTTCGTTCGCCTGAATGACACCACCCGCAAAGTTGTTGAGGACGTTGGTGCCGGTCGTGATGGCGTTGAAGTCGATGGCCTGATTGCCGGAGGAGGAGTTGTTGGTCGACGTCAGCGTGCCGTAGTTGTTGAAGACGATGCTGCCGTTCGCCTTGTTCATCTGAATCACGTCGGCGTCGAACGTGGTCATGCTCGCGCCGACACCGTTCGTGACCGTAAGCGACACACCCGTGTTGTCGCGAATGGCCCGGCCGGTGCCCGTCATATTGATCGTGCCGTTATTGACGATGGTGGCGTTGCCGGTGGCCGTAATGCCCACGGTGCTGCCGCTGACCTGCAACGTGCCGCCGCCGTTGATCGTGCCGGTCTGGCCGCTCGATAGCGTCTGGCCTGCGGTGATCGTCTGCCCGTTGATGATCTGGAAATTAGCGGCGAGGGCGTGCTGCTCGGCGAAAAGCGCGACGACGCCTGCCAGAATGGCGATGGGTTTCATAGACTCCGATGTCCTCTTTGGAACTTGGTCGAAGTCCCGGAGTATTGGGCGGAGTCATGACGAACTGATGAAATGAAGTGAAAGTTCGGGAATTCGGGATGCGGAAGGTGGAAGGTTGAGGACGCAGTGTAGCGACGACCTAAGGTCACCTAACGATACGGGCAGCGAGGCGCATCGGTGGCGAAGCGCTTACGCGGCCCGATGCGTTCCATCCGTCAATACAGACCGGCGACCGTGTTCTTCTGAAGATCGCGGTCGTAAGTTTCCGCGTCGAAATGACCGCCGCTCAGACGACGATGCATCGCGCCGGTGCTCGGCAGGCACTCGCGGGCGATCTGCGTCGCCTGATCCCAGAGATGTGAGCGAACGATGGCTTTCGCGCAATGGAAATACACGCGATCGATCGATACGACGATCACCGTTTTGGGTAGCTTGCCGTTCACATCGAAGCGCGCGAGCAGGTCGGGGTCGACCGAAATGCGCGCACGGCCGTTCACGCGCAACGTCTCGCCGATGCCAGGGATGAGGAACAGCAGCGACACGCGCGGATCGGCAATGATGTTGCGCAGATTGTCGATGCGATTGTTGCCGGGACGGTCCGGCACGGCGAGCGTCCGTTCGTCGAGAATCTGGACAAAACCGGCCGGGTCGCCCTTGGGCGAACAGTCCGTGCCTTCCTCGCCGACGGACGCCAGCACCACGAACGGGCAGGCTTTCACGAACGCCTGATAGTCCTCGTTGAGGTACGTCAGTTCCTTCCAGATCGCGCGTTCGCCCGGCTCGCCGTAGATCGCTTCGAGTTGTTCGACGCTGCTCACATCGTGATTCATGTCATCGCCCCATCACTTCAGGTGTCCGTTATAGCGGGCAGTATAGAGGGTGGCATTGACGCGCGTAAGGCAGTCCATCAGGCCCACATCAGGACTACATCACGCGGCATCCCCCCCTGTGAACCGCAGTCCTGCTATGCCCACGATTGCCAGCGTGAGAAAGCCGACGCGGCTCCACGTCAGCGACTCCCCGAACCAGAAGATGCCGACGGCCACCAGTCCAACCGTCCCGATGCCTGTCCAGATAGCATAGGCCGTGCCGACGGGCAGCGCGCGCAATGCCAGCGCCAGCAGGTAGATGCTGGCAAGCGCGGCGGCAATGGCGAGCGCACTCGGGAGCACGCGCGTCCAGCCCTGATTGAGCTTGAGCGCGAGCCCCATCGCGATTTCCAGTGCCGCGGCGAGCAGCAGGTAGATCCAAGCCATCGCATTCATCGTGTTACGCCTCCTGCGCCTCGGTTGTCTCGGACGCGCCGCGATTGGCCGCAATCGCCTTTTGCACGGCAGGACGCGCCTCGATGTCCGTCAGCCATTGCCGCACATCGGGGAACGGCGTCAGGTCGAGGTCCAGTTCGTAGTGCGTACGCAGCCACGCGAAGGCCGCGATATCGGCAATCGAATACTCGTCCGTCGCGAGATAGGCCGATCTGGCCAGCTTCATGTCCACCACGCCGATCAGCCGCAGCGACTCCTTGCGATAGCGCTCGATGGCCTCGGCGTTACGTGTCTTCGAGCCGTGCAGGAACCACCAGAGCTGACCCAGCATCGGGCCGATGCCACCGATCTGAAAGTGCAACCATTGATTGACGGCAATCGCCTTCGCCTGCGTCGTCGGTTGCAACACGCCGGTCTTCGTCGCGAGATAGGTCAGGATCGCGCCCGACTCGAACACCGTGAGATCGCGCTCATGGTCGACGATCACCGGAATCTTGCCGTTCGGATTCAGCGACAAAAACGCGGGTTGCTTCTGTTCGCCCGCAGAGAGATCGACGTTCACCTGTCGATGCTCCAGCCCCGCTTCGTGCAGATACAGACTGACCTTCAGGCCGTTGGGCGTGTTGGCGGTGTAGAAGGTGAGCGGCGGGTGGTTGGGATTCTTGGCGTTCATGGCGTTCCTCGGGAAGTTGTCTTGATTTGCGATTGCAAATACAATGATTGCAATTGCAATCGTATGTGTTTCCACGACGAATCACAAGATGTGAGGAATGTCATGAGGGAATGGGTGAGCCGGGGCCGTGCCGCAGTGGAGGGACGAAGCGTGCCGGACGAGGTCACGCGGCAGGCGGCGCTCGCCTGCATCGGCAAGTTGCGCGCGGTACGCAGCGCAGGGCAGACGCCGGTGTCGCCGTCGGGTGCGATCGCGACGCTGACGCATGCACTATCGGAGGGCGAGACGTCCGACAAGGTCTGGATCGTCGACTCGGATGCAGAACTCGCGCCACCGCCGTCGAGGGATCCGGCATCGAAGCGAAAGCGAAGTCGTAAGCCTGTGCCGCTCGCGAGCGCCATCGTCACGTGGTTCCGCTCCGCCCCGGCGCGCGAACGTCCGCTGCTGTACCTGCTGCATTCACCGACGTTGCGCGGTGTGCTGAGCGCCGGCATCGAAGCGGCGGGACTGAGGGACGCCCAGGACGCTCAGGACGCCAGGGCAGGACGGCGTGGCATTTTCGTCAACGACGCCACCATCTGGTCGCCGGACCGGTTCCAGCGCGTTCGCCCGGAATTGCCGTTGTGGCTCGCGGCACAGGCCGAATGGCTACCGTACGATCCGGCGTCGGCGCAGGAGTTGAAGGCCTTGCTGTGCGCGGCGCTCGACGCGCTGTACGTACGCGGTGAATCCGGTTTTTGCTATCTGAGCGCGCATGAAGCGCCCCACGCGCCATCGCGCGCCCTCACGCGCAGCGATGCGCGCAATGCTTTCAAAGGGATGTACCGCCTGCGCACGTTACCCGACACGAATCCGCCGTACGTCGTTCGACTGTGCGGGGCGGGCAGGGCGTTGGCGAACGTGCTGGAAGCCGCTCGCTGGCTGCAACTCGACTGGGGCGTGGCGTGCGAGGTGTGGAGTTGCCCGAGCTATACGCGTCTGGCGCGGGAAGCGGGTGAGGCGGAGCGTATGGCGTTGCAGCGCCCGGATCACATTGCCAATGAGGCGCATCTCGTGCAATGCCTTGGCGACGGCAGTGCGCCGGTGCTCGCCGTCACCGGCTACGCCCGCCACATCGCCAATCAGATCGGCGCGTTCATGCCCGCCCGTTTTGCCGCGCTGGGCAGTGACGATGCGGACATCGGAAACGCGACGGACGAAAGCGGCGAGCGTTTAAGTACCGGCGACGCACCCGGGGTGCGATGGATCGTACTCAACGCGCTGCGTCTGCTGGTGGACGAGGGCACGTTGCCGCGCACCCGCATCGCAGACGCCACGCGTCGTTACGGCGTGGTCTGATCCCGCGACCGGAAGGTGCGATTGACTTTATCGCGCCTTGGTCTCCGACAGAAACGCTTTCGCGGCCGTACTCGCACGATCCAGCGCCTCGGCCACAGGCGCGACGTCCTTCTCGCGAAACTGGCTGAGGAACAACTCCGCCACGGTGGACTGGTAGACCTTCCACATCTTCTTGCGAAGCGCGCGTCCCTTGTCGGTGATGGTCGCGTAGGCCGCGCGTCCGTCGTCCGGATCGCGCATGCGCGTCACGAGCCCTTCCTGCTCCAGACGGTCGATCAGGCGCGTGAGGTTGTAGCGCTCGATGGCCAGTACGTCGGCCAGTTCGTGCATGCGCCGCGTGCCTTGCGGGCCGCTTTCCAGCCCCCACAGCGTGTCGTACCAGGCGTAGGCGGGCAGGTCGGCCTGCGCCAGACGGCGCTCGATCTCGCGAATCATCGTGCGGTGCGCGCGCACGAAGGAGAACCAAAGATCGGGATCAGGCGTGCTCATGAATGTCCTTGTCGATGTCACATGTGAGTTGCAGATGCAATTGTACATGGCTAGAATGGCCGGCATGACGATTGCAAATGCAATCCATTCTGCGTTGTTGCGGTCGTAATCGCTATCGCGAACCCCCGTCGCGATCCCTACTGTGGTTCGTGATCTCAAGGAGACATGTCATGACTCAATTGCCAGTGGCGGCGGGTGCCGACACCGATATCCAGGAAACGCGCGAATGGCTCGACGCGCTCGAAGGCGTCACCACCGTTGAAGGCCGCTCGCGCGCCCACTTTCTGATCGACCGTCTTGCCGCATGGGACTTTGCGCAGCACGGCGATTTTCATACCCGGGTGACGACCGATTACGTCAACACGATTCCCACGTCGCGCCAGCCTGCTTATCCGGGCGACCTCGCCATCGAGCGCCGTCTGAATGCCTTCATCCGCTGGAATGCGATGGTGATGGTGCTGCGCGCGGGCAAGCATTCGAACGTGGGTGGCCACATCGCGACGTATCAGTCCGCGGCCGTGCTGTACGACGTCGGTTTCGATCACTTCTTCCGTGGCCGCACCGATACGTTCGACGGCGACATGATCTACGTGCAGGGGCATTCCGCGCCGGGCATCTATGCACGCGCTTATGTCGAAGGACGCATCACGCAGGCGCAGCTCGACAACTATCGTCGTGAAGCGGGACGCAGCGGTATCTCGTCGTACCCGCATCCGCGTCTGATGCCCGACTTCTGGCAGTTCCCGACGGTGTCGATGGGCCTCGGCCCAATCACCGCCGCGTATCAGGCGCGCTTCATGCGCTATCTCGAATACCGTGGACTGAAGCAGCATCAGGGGCGCAAAGTCTGGGCGTTCCTCGGTGACGGCGAGATGGATCAGCCGGAATCGCTCGCCGCGATCTCGCTGGGCGGACGAGAGCGCCTCGACAATCTCGTCTTCGTCGTGAACTGCAATCTGCAGCGGCTCGATGGTCCCGTGCGCGGCAACGGCAAGGTGATTCAGGAACTGGAAGGCACGTTCCGGGCGGCGGGTTGGAACGTCATCAAAGTGGTGTGGGGCAGCGGCTGGGACGCGCTGCTGGAAAGCGACGTTCACGGCTTGCTGCGCGAGCGCATGATGGCGTGCGTCGATGGCGATTATCAAACGTTCAAGTCGCAGAACGGTGCGTATGTGCGCGAGCACTTCTTCGGCACGTCGCCCGAGTTGCTGGCGATGGTCGCGCATCTGAGCGACGACGAGATCTGGCAACTCGCACGCGGCGGTCACGACGCGCTGAAAGTCCACGCCGCCTACGCGCAAGCGATGAAAACCGAGGGCCGTCCGACCGTCATCCTGGCCAAGACCGTGAAGGGCTTCGGCATGGGCGAAGCGGGCGAGGGGCAGAACGTCAATCACCAGTTGAAGAAGATGAGTGCCGACGCGGTGCGCGCCTTCCGCGACCGCTTCGATTTGCCGGTGAGCGACGAGCAACTGGCCGAGATGCCGTACCTGCGCCCCGAGCCCGACAGCGCCGAAGGCCGCTACTTCGCCGCGCGTCGTGCGGCGATGGGCGGTCATCAGCCCGCACGCTTCGGACTGCGTGCGCCGCTTGCGATCCCGCCGCTAAGCACTTTCGCCGCACAACTCAAGGATTCGGGCGAACGCGAGATGTCGACGACGATGGCGTTCGTGCGCATTCTCACGACGTTGCTCAAAGACAAGGAGATCGGCAAGCGCGTGATTCCTATCGTGCCCGACGAATCGCGCACGTTCGGCATGGAGCCGCTGTTCCGCCAGATCGGTATTCACTCGTTCCAGGGACAGCGCTACACACCGCAGGACGCCGGACAGCTCAGCTACTACAAGGAAGCGCTCGACGGTCAGATTCTGCAAGAAGGCATCAACGAGTCGGGGGCGATGGCGTCGTGGATCGCGGCGGGCACGTCGTACAGCACGCACGACTTCGCCACGATCCCGTTCTATATCTTCTATTCGATGTTCGGCCTGCAACGCGTGGGCGACCTCGCCTGGGCCGCTGGCGACGCACGCACACGTGGCTTCATGCTCGGAGCGACGTCCGGTCGCACTACGCTCATGGGCGAAGGCCTGCAACACGACGACGGTCACAGCCACGTGCTCGCGTCCGTCATCCCGAACTGTGTCGCGTACGACCCCACGTTCCAGTTTGAGCTGGCCGTGATTCTGCAAGACGGCATGAAGCGCATGTACGTCGACGATCAGGACGTCTACTACTACGTCACGCTGCTCAACGAGAACTACGCGCACCCGGCCATGCCTGAAGGTTCCGAGGCGGGCATTCTCAAGGGGCTGTACTTGCTACGTGAAAGCGACGCAAAGGCCGATGCCCCGCGCGTACAACTCATGGGCAGCGGCGCGATCTTGCGGGAGGTCATGGCGGCGAGCGAATTGCTGCGCGACGACTTCGGCGTGCAGAGCGATCTCTGGAGTGCGACGAGCCTGACGGAAGTGCGTCGTGAGGGGTTGGCCGTCGAACGCTGGAATCTGCTGCATCCGGACCAGACGCAGCGTGTGCCGTACGTCCAGCAATGTCTCGCGCAACGCACGGGGCCTGTCGTGGTGGCGACGGATTACATGAAGATCGTCGGCGACCAGATTCGTCCGTTCGTGCGTGACCGTCGCTTCGTTACGCTCGGCACGGATGGCTTCGGCTGCTCGGATACGCGCGAGTCGCTGCGCACGTACTTCGAGGTGGATCGTCACTTCATCGTGCTGGCGGCGCTCGGTGCGCTGGCCGACGAGGGACGTGTGCCGCGCGAGCGTGTCACTGAGGCGATCCGCAAGTACGGTATCGATCCGGAGAAGCTGGACCCGGCAACGGTTTGATGGGGAAGTAGAGAGGGCGAAGCCAGAGGTGGAGCCAGAGGCGGAGCCAAAAGCGGGAAGGTGAAGCGCGGTGCGGGGGCGTGTCGCGCTTCACCTGAACGTTTGGCGCTCAGTTGCCGGTTTTGCGATACAACGCCAGACCGCCCGCGAGCGAGAACATGACGACGGCGCACACACGGTTCAGTCGCTTGAGACCACGTGCCGTCATCAGACGCGCGGCCTGCACGCCGCCGGTCGCGTAAAGCGTCATCACCAGAATATCCACGCCAGCGGAGACCACCGCCAGCACGGCATACTGCGGCGCGAGCGGCATCGACGTATCCACGAATTGCGGCAGAAACGCCGAGAAGAACAGCAGAATCTTGGGATTGGTCAGCCCGACGCCGAAGCTGCGCAGGAAGACGCGTCCAGCACTCAGATCGGACTTGATCCGCACCTGACTCAGGTCTTGCGGATGGCTGCGCCAGAGTTGAATCGCGAGCCACACAAGATACGCCACGCCGACCCACTTGACGGTGGCGAAGAGTGTCGCCGACGCCATGAGCACCGCACCGAGCCCTGCGCCCACAGCGGCCACGACCAGCAGGTCGGACAGTGCTGCACCGCACATCCCCACGAGTACCACACGCCAGTTGCCCGAAATGCCGTTGGCAAGGGCGAGCAGCGTCGTCGGACCGGGGATCAGGCCACCGATCAGCGCGGCGGTGGCGTATATCGCAAGCGTGGAGAGATGCATGAGGCGGCACCGGTAACGGAACGAAAGACGCCAGTCTTGCAGATCGAGTGCCAAGCGGCAAGCGACCGGTACTTGCGGACCACTATCGGATCGCGCCTGTGCCTCGCGAAGCGCCCTTCAAGCGATGTGCGCGGCGTATCCCGTTCTGTCCGTTGCAATATCGTCCCGAAGCGTCAGCGCAGGAATCTCGTAGTCGCCGTAGTTCTGGCGGCGATACGGAATCGGCGCCGTCGTCGCGAGCGTGTCCAGAGGCTTGCCTAAATCGCGCGTGATCGTGGCGAACGCTTCGGCATCCACCCGCGACGAGCGGAACGTCACGAACGGCGGCAGCACGTCGAAGCCGGGATAGAACAGCATGCCGTGCTGAATCGGGAACAGAACGTCGTCGATCGGCCCGTTGATGCCGCGCGCGCTGTAATGCGAGTCCCAGCCGCCGGTCGTCACCACAAGCATGGCGCGCTTGCCCGACAGCGAGCCTTCGCCGTAGCGGTCGCCCCAGTGCGTGTTCGAATGCTCGCCCACGCCATAGGCGAAGCCGTACGCATATACGCGGTCGAACCAGCCCTTCATGATCGCGGGCATGGAGAACCACCACAGCGGGAACTGGAAGATCACCGTATCGGCCCAGCGAAGCTTCTCCTGCTCGCGGGCGATGTCGGCGCGCTGCGTGCCGTCGAGGAACGCCTGCTTCGAGTCGAGCGATGCGTGAAACGGCTCAGCCGGATCGCGTTGCGGCGCGTCGCGCTCGTCGATTGTGGTCTTCCATTGCATCGCATACAGATCCGAGACTTGCACGTGATGACCGGCCGCCTCCAGATGCTGGACGGCGAAGTCGCGCAGCGCACCGTTGAGCGAGCGCGGTTGGGGATGGGCGTAGACGATCAGGACATTCATTTTCAGACTCCGTGGCCTTGCGGCGTATTCGATGCCATCGCTTCATTCGGGATGGGAATGAATGCAGCTTAGAGAGGTGCGCGGTATATTGGAAATGAATTCCTGATATGGCAGGTATAACCATGGTTAATTTGCGACGTCTCGATCTGAATCTGCTCGTCACACTCGACGTACTGTTGGCCGAGCTCAACGTTACGCGCGCGGCTGAGCGGTTGCACATCTCCCAGCCAGCGGTGAGCGTGCATCTCGCGAAGCTGCGCGAAGTGCTGGAAGACCCGCTGCTGCTGCCGGGGCCGCGCGGCATGCGGCCGACTGCTCGGGCAGAGTCGCTGCGCGAACCTTTGCGTGAAGCGCTTGAATCGCTCACGCGCGCCGTGGCCCCGGCGGCACCGTTCGAACCGGCGAACGCCGATCTGACGTGGCGCATTACCGCGACCGACTACACCGAATCGACGATTGTCCTGCCGCTCATGCAGCAGTTGCGGGCACACGCGCCGAAGACGCGGCTGGCGGTCTACGATCTGGTCCCTTCGCGGCTGTCACGGCAGGCGGAGCAGGGCAACATCGACATCGTCTTTCACACGACGGAGAACGCGCCGGACGGCTTGCGTCGCAAGGCGCTCTTCACCGAGCGCTATGTGCTGGTGGGACGGCGAGGGCATCCGAAGCTCAAGCGTCGCCCGACACTCAAGCAGTTCTGCGAACTCGATCACAGCATCGTCTCGCAGGACGGTGGCGGCTTTCATGCCAGCACTGACGACGCGCTGGCCGCGATGGGCCTGTCGCGACGAGTCGTCTTCTCCGTGCCGCACTTTCTGTTTCTGCGCGCGGCGCTCGCGAGTACCGATCTCGTCGCGATGGCCCCGGAGCGCCTTGTGCGCGACGATCCCGCGCTGCAACTCATGGCACCGCCCATCGATCTTCCCGGCTTCGAGATCTCGATGTACTGGCACGAGCGCGTGCATCGCGACCCGGCGCATCGCTGGCTGCGCGAAGCGATTGTCAGCGTGGTGTGACGTTCAGCGATCGGGCGTGAGCGTGCGTCGCTCGTAGTCCCGCGATCCCATCTCCGCCAGACGGCTGATCGTGCGCGACAGATCGCGCCAGTCGCTTAGCGCATCGAGTGCAGGGATGAGCGGCGCGTCGGATGCGACCAGCAGCGTTCGCTGCCGGTCGTAGCAAATGTCGACGAGCCAGAGAAAGCGTTGCAGCGTGTCCGGGCGGCGCAACTGATCGACGTGCAGTTCGTCCACAATCAGCGCCTGCCACTGTTCGGCAAGACCGAGGTAGTCCAGATGCGAGCGGTGGGCCACGCACAGCGCCTCGAAGTCGGCCCACACCACGCGCTCACCTGCGCTGCGCACCCCCAGGGCGCGACCGGCCACCGTGACGTTTGACGGGGCGCTTGCCGGGCTACCCTCCAGCGCTTCGTAACACGCAGGCAGGACCTCATGCGCAGCTGCCAGCGGCGCAAGCCAGCGCGGCATCGACGCAGCATCGCCGCCCATCCGGTAGTCGGTTGCGCCGTCGAAATGCACGATGGCGAAGCGCTGAAGAATCACGGCGATGGTCGGCTCGAAGCGCTCGTGAAACTCGGGGTCGGGCAGCAACTGGGCGGGGGCGTAGTTCGACGTCAGCACCAGCCGCACGCGGCGTGCGAGTGCAATGTCGAGAAAGCGTCCGATGAGGAAGGCGTCGGCAATGTCGTGGACGTGGAATTCGTCAAAGCAAAGCAGTTCCACGCCGTCCAGCCAGCGATTGGCCACGGCCGCGAGCCGGTCGTCGCACTTCGGCTCGCGCACGAGCTGACGGTGGATTTCGCGCAGGAATTCGTGAAAGTGCACGCGGCGCTTCTCGCCGTCGGCGACGGCGAAGGCGGCGTCCACGACAAGGCTTTTGCCGCGTCCGGGCAGGCCATAGCAATAGACGCCATCGTGTGCTGCCGTCCCACGAGGCGCCCCCGGCGACGAGAGGCTCGCGAGCACGGCGATGGCGTCGCGTTGACGACGGTCGGGGGTGATGTGGCGCTCGGCCAGCGCTTGCGTAATACGCGTGGCGTCGATCATGGACGCAGGACTCCGGAAGACTGAGGCCGATGCATGGGGATCATGCGCCCGGCCGACGAGCGCCACTATACCGGCGCGCCGCATGGCAGGCCAATGCGGAATTCCGGGCGCCGCCATCGCATTTCGGCATCGCCACGGCGGCGCGCTTCGGCGGCCTGCGATTGCTGCTAGAATTGCCGCACGGCCGATGCTGCCTGCCGCTCGCACCCGATCCGGGGACGGTGAAAGCATCGCAGGCATCGCATGTCCGTCCCGTTCTCCGGGCGACGCGCATCAGCAACGCGAGCACTGATCGAATGCGTCGCCATTGAACGCTATCAAGGATGGCCAACATGCGAACCTATCTCGACGCCAAAATCATGGCCAAGTCCCTGCGCGAACGTCTCGCGCGCGAGGGCATCGACATCTCCCACGCACAGGCACTGGAATCCGTCGCCGCGCAGTTCGGCTTTGCGGACTGGAACGTGCTCGCCGCCAAACTGGCCGCTGCTGCGGTCAGTGACGGCATCGTGTTCGACACCGTCGCCCCGATTCACCGGATCTTCGACGAAGCGAAGGCGCGTGAATTCTACGTCGACTTCCTCGGCTTCAAGCTTGATTGGGAGCATCGCTTTGCCGACGGTATGCCGCTGTACTGCCAGGTCTCCCGTGCGGGCATGACGCTGCACTTGTCCGGCCATTTCGGCGATGCCAGCCCGGGGGCGACGACGTTCGTCTTCATGCGGGGTGTCGAAGCCTATCAGCGCGACCTGTCTGGCAAGCGTTATCCCAATATGAATCCCGGCATCGAAGCACTCGACTGGGGCAAGCAGATGACGGTGACCGACCCATTCAATAACCGCATTCGCTTCTGCGAATCGAACGACTGACGGAGGAAGGCCGGTATGTCCCAAGATTTCGATCCTGCGCGCTATTTTCGGCGCATCGGTTATACCGGCCCCCGCGAAGCCACGCTCGATGTGCTGCGCGCGGTGCATTCGTTGCATCCGCTCGCGATTCCCTTCGAGAACATCGATCCGATACGCGGCGAAGCGGTGCATGTGGATCTGCCGTCGGTCGTCGCCAAGCTGGTCGACGGCGAACGCGGCGGTTACTGCTTCGAGCAGAATGCGTTGTTTGCCAGTGCGCTCAAGTATCTCGGGTTCGACGTCACGCCACTGATCGGACGCGTCTGCTGGGGCCGCACCTTCGAAGCGGAAGCACCGCTCACGCACATGCTGCTGCGCATCGAACTCGACGGCGAATCGTGGCTGGCGGATGTGGGCTTCGGCTCGGTCACGCTGACGGCGCCGTTGCGTCTGAGCGCGTCGGGCGAGCAGGCCACGCCGCTCGAAATCTTCAATCTGACGCCGGTGCCGGTGGGCGACGGTCATACCGTCGGCGAATATCGTCTGAGCGTGAAATCGGCGCAGACATGGCTGCCGACGTATCGCTTCACGCCGCGTCCCGCCGAGTGGATCGATTACAAGCTCGGGAACTGGTACACGTCGAGCGCGCCGGACTCGATCTTCACGAATCACCTCATGGCGTGCCGGGTGTTGCCGCAAGGGCGTCTCGCGTTGCTCGATACCAAACTGGTCGAACGCGGTCCGAAGGGCGACGTGATCGCCGAGACGAAAATCGGTTCGGCGTCGCAACTGGCCGACGCGCTGGCCGGACGCTTCGGCCTGAATCTGACCGACGTCGATACCGACGAGTTGTTCGCGCGAGCGCTTGCGGGCGCCGCCAAAACAGTCCAGCGCTGAACACCCGAAACACAAAGAAAAAGGGCCTTGCAGACAGACCGTCCGCAAGGCCCTTCTTACATGCGTTCCTCAATACGTCTACATCAGTGTGCCGACGTCGTGCCCGGCCACATCCGCACGGCCAGCGCACCGAGCGCGGACAGCATGGCGAGCGATGCGACGCCCGTCCAGCCCCAATGCGCCAGCGCCTGCGAGCCGAGCACCGAACCGAGCGACATGCCGATGAACACACAGACGAACAACACTGCGTTCAGACGGCTGCGGGCAGGCGGTTCGATCCCGTACACGATGGTCTGATGCGAGATCAGGGCGACCTGCACGCCAAGGTCGAAGCCGATGGCGCCCAGACCGATCAGCCACAACTGGGCATGCGGGCTCAACAGCGGGGCGAACAGCATCGCGGCGAACGACACGGCGACAAGGCCTGCACCGAGGCGCGTCACGATCTGAGGGCCCTTCTTGTCCGCGATACGACCGGCAATCGGCGCACCGAGCGCACCGGCGGCACCGGCCAGACCGAACGCACCGGCGGCGGCTGCGCCCAGATGGAACGGCGCTTCGTGCAGCATCACGGCCAGCGTCGACCAGAACGCGCTGAAGCCGACCGACAGCAAGCCCTGTGCGAAGGCTGCCCGGCGCAGTGCCGGGTGACGACGCCACAGACTCGCGACCGAGCCGATCAGTTGGCGATAGGACATCTGCGTCGTCGGATGGAACGACGGCAGGCTGCGCCACGCCACCACACCGAACCCCGCGACGCTGATGGCTGCGACCACATACATCGCCCGCCATCCGAAATTCTGTGCGACGAAGCCCGACACCACGCGGGACAGCAAAATCCCGAGCAGCAGGCCGGTCATCACGGTGCCGACCACACGTCCCCGGATCGACTCTGGGGCGAGGGTGGCGGCCGCAGGCACGATGTCCTGCGCCATCGTCGCCGTCAGACCGATGGCGAGACTCGCGACGAGCAAGGTGCCGATGCCCGGGGCAAAGGCCGCCAGCAGCAAGGCCAGCGTCAGAATCGCGCCCTTGACGAGCACGATGCGGCGGCGGTCGATGATGTCGCCCATCGGCACGAGCAGCAGAATCCCAAGGGCGTAACCGAGTTGGGTGAGTGTCGGCACCCATCCCACGGTCGTGTTGGCCGCGTGGATGTCGACGGTCATGATGCCGAGCATCGGTTGTGCGTAGTACAGCGAGGCGACGGTCAGGCCCGTGCCCGTTGCCAGCAACAGAATCAGTCGTGCGGACAGCGCCGGCTGCGGCCGGGGCGTCGCACGGCTCGCGTCGGGGGCGTTCGAAATTTGCGCGGAACTCATTGCTTGAGGCTCCAGTAAGAAGGTACGGGGCGTAGTGTCTCGCTTGGTGCGGTGCAGCGGTAGACCTATAATCCGTACAACCTTTATACGTGTGACGTATGACAGAGCCACTCGATCCCCCGTCCTCCGCATCGCCTTCGGCCCTCAGACCCGGCGGCGCCGATCGCGTCGAACTGATGCAGACCTTCGTGCGCATCGTTGAATCCGGCAGCCTGTCGGCGGCGGCGGCGCAGCTTGGCACCACGCAGCCGACCGTCAGCCGACGGCTGCAAATGCTGGAGCGCTCACTGGGCCTGCGACTGCTTCAGCGCTCGACCCATCGCATGAAGCTCACCGAAGACGGCGAGCGTTGTTTCGCGCGCGCCAAGGAGCTTGTGACCAGTTGGGAGGCGTTCGAGGCCGATCTGCGCGGCACGGGGGCCGAGCCGGAGGGGACGCTGCGCGTGCTGGTGCCGCACGCGTTCGGGCAGGACATGATGATCGGGCCGCTGGCCGACTTTCTCGATCGCTACACCGGGATGAAGGTGCACTGGTTTTTGCAGGATCGCGAGCCGGACTTCATTGCCGAGGGCATCGATTGCGCGATTCACGTGGGCGAATTGCAAGATCCGTCGAACGTCGCGATCCTGCTGACCGACGTGCCGCGCATCGTCGTGGCGTCGCCCGACTTGCTCCGGGGGCGCCCGATGCCCGAACATCCCTCGGAACTGACGGCGTTTCCGTGGCTCGCACTCACCACGTTCTATCGGACGGACATCACGCTGACGCATCGCGAGACGCACGAGAGCGAGCGCATCACATTCGACCCGCGCATGAGTACGGACAATCTGTTCGCGTTGCGCAGTGCCGCATTGCGTTGTCTGGGCGTGGGCGTGGCGTCGGCGTGGGTGATGGCCGAAGACATCGCGCAGGGACGTCTGATTCAACTCGTGCCGAAATGGCGCTCGACGCCGCTGCCGATGTATCTCTTGTACCCGTACGCGAAGTATTACCCCGCGCGTCTGCGCCGTTTCGTCGAAGCGATGCGCATCGCGATTCCGACCGTGATCGAGGATGAGCAGCGCAAGATTCGCTGAGCGCGCGGCGTCAGGTCAGTAGCAGTTGTCCGGCCTTGCCTTGCAACAGGGCGTCGTTGCGCTGCGCGGCGTCGCGCAGGTAATCCCACAGCACCGTAATGCGTTTGAGCGTGCGCAATTCTTCGTGGCAGTAGATCCAGAAGCTACGCGTGACGACCACATCGTCGACCAGCAGCGGCACGAGTCGCGGGTCCTGCGCCGCCATGAAGCACGGCAGAACGGCCAGCGCTTCGCCCTGCAGCGCCGCCTGATACTGCGCGATGACGCTCGTGCTGCGCAGCACGACGTTGCACCCCGGCACGATGTCTTCCAGATAGCGCAACTCGTTGCTGAACGAGAGTTCGTCCACATAGCTGATAAAGCGACGCCCGGTGAGATCGGCGAACGTCGCTACGTCACCGTACTGCGCGAGATAGCCGGGCGTGGCGTACAACTGCAAGCGGTAGTCGCACAGCTTGCTGCAGACGTACGGCCCCCGTTGTGGGCGCTCGATGGTGATCGCCAGATCGGCCTCGCGCTTGGAGAGGCTGACGAAGCGGGGCACCGGCAATACGTCGAAATCGATGGCGGGGTATTCGCGCTGAAAGCGTGAGAGTACGGGCGTGACGAAGTACGTGCCGAACGCTTCCGTCGACCCGATCCGCACATGACCCGAGAGCGTTTGCCCCAGGCCCGCAACCTGTTCGCAGGCCGATTGCAGGGCCGTCTCCATCTGCTCGGCATACACGAGCAGTTGCTGACCTTCGGGCGTGAGCGCGAAGCCAGCGTTGCGCGACTTGTCGAAGAGCAGCGTGCCGAGCGCCTGCTCCAGCGCACGCACCCGTCGCGACACCGTCGTGTGATCGACGCCCAGCCGTTGCGCCGCCGCACTCACGCGCTGCGTGCGCGCCACTTCCAGAAAGTACCGAAGGTCGTCCCAGTCGGGACGCGGCTCTGCGCCCGACGCCCCGGCGATGCCCATCGACCGGGCGATTCTCGTCGCTCCGCTGTGCGCCATACCCCCGCTCCCATGTGAAGTCGCTATGTGCAATTCTGCACAAAGTAGATGCAGATTTTCGCTATGTAAAGCAAATTCGCACAAATACAATTTATGAGCGCCACGCATAGACGTCGGCGACGAAAGCATAAAAGACCTGAAGGAGACAAAAGCGATGAAGATCAAGCCGTGGCTGCTCGCGCTGGGACTCGGTGCGGGCTTGGGATTGTCGTCAGCCGGAACGTTTGCGCAGTTGCCTGACCGGCCCGTCAAGGTGGGCGTGCTCACCGATATGTCGGGCACGTATTCGGCGATGGGCGGGGCAGGGTCGGTCGTGGCCGCACAAATGGCCATCGACGACTGTCTGGCCGCCGAGTGCAAGGGAATGAAGGTCGAACTGGTGTCGGCCGACAACCAGAACAAGGCCGACGTCGCCGCCAACAAGGCGCGCGAATGGTTCGATCGCGACAACGTCGACGCGATTGCCGATCTGACGAACTCGGCGGCGGCGCTCGCCGTGCAGAAGCTCGCGATGGACAAGCAGCGTGTCGTGCTGTTCTCCGGACCGGCGACTACGCGCCTGACCAACGAAGACTGCTCGCCCACCGGATTCCACTGGATGTTCGACACGTACTCGCAGTCGGCCGCCACCGCCCGCGCCGTGGTCGGCGACGGCGGCAAGTCGTGGTACTTCATCACCGTCGACTACGCCTTCGGGCACTCCCTGGAAAAGGACGCCGCCGATATCGTGAAGACGCTCGGCGGCACGGTCGTGGGCCAGTCGCGACACCCGCTCAACGCGTCCGATTACGCGTCGTTCCTGTTGCAGGCGCAAAGCTCGAAGGCGCAGGTCGTGGCGCTCGCCAACGGTGGACAAGACACCGTCAACGTGCTCAAGCAGGCGCGCGAATTCGGCATCGTGCAGCGTGGCCAGAAACTCGCCGCACTGCTCGTGTTTCTGTCGGACGTGCACGCCCTCGGCCTGAATACGGCGCAAGGGCTGCTGTTTACCGACGGCTTCTATTGGGACTTCGACGACGCCTCGCGCACGTGGTCCGACCGCTTCCAGAAGAAGTACAAGAATCTCAAACCGACGATGGTGCAGGCCGGTGTGTATTCGAGCGTGCTGCATTACCTGCGCTCGGTCGCCGCGGCAAAGAGTGTGGACGCGAAGGTGGTTGCGCAAAAGATGCGTGAATTGCCGATTCGCGATCCGATCATGCACAACGCGTCGATTCGTCCGGACGGACGCGTGATTCACGACATGTATCTGTTCCGCGTGAAGTCGCCCGCCGAGTCCAAAGGCCCGTGGGATTACTACACTAAAGTGGCCACCGTCCCCGCGACGGAAGCCTTCCAGCCGCTGTCGAAGTCGACCTGTTCGCTCGTGAAGACGAACACGGCAGCGAAGTAACCGACATCGGGCCGTCACCCGACGGCCCTCAACCCTTACCCGAATCCCTGCATTCGTTTCGATCTGGAGAGCGTGTCATGTCCCTACCCACCATTCCGTTGCTTATCGATGGCAAGCGTGTTGAATCGAAGACGTCGCAGTGGCGCGACGTCGTGAACCCGGCCACGCAGGAAGTCGTCGCGCGCGTGCCGTTCGCCACGACCGACGAACTCGATGCGGCCGTGGCTTCCGCCAAGGCGGCCTACAAGGGCTGGCGCAACACGTCGCAGGCCAATCGCATGCGCGTGATGCTGCGCTTTCAGCAATTGCTGCGCGATCACACGGGCGAACTTGCCGAACTGATCACGCGCGAGCACGGCAAGACGCTGCCCGACGCCGAAGGCGAAGTCGGGCGCGGTCTCGAAGTCGTGGAGCACGCCTGCTCGATTGCGTCGCTGCAACTCGGCGAGTATGCGCAGAACGCGGCCGGTGGCGTCGACGTCTACACGCTCATCGAGCCGCTGGGGGTGTGTGCGGGCATTACCGCGTTCAACTTCCCGGTGATGCTGCCGTGCTTCATGTTCCCGCTGGCCGTCGCTACGGGGAACACGTTCGTGCTGAAGCCTTCGGAGCAAGATCCGAGCGCGTCGCTGCGCCTTGCCGAACTCGCACTCGAAGCCGGTCTGCCGCCGGGCGTGCTTAACGTCGTGCATGGTGGCCCGGATATCGCGAACGCGATCTGCGATCACCCGGATATCAAGGCCGTGTCGTTCATCGGCTCGACGCATGTCGGCACGCACATCTATCGTCGTGCATCGGAAGCGGGCAAGCGCTGTCAGGCGATGATGGGCGCGAAGAATCACTGCGTGATCCTGCCGGACGCAGATCGCGAGCAAGCCATCAACCATTTGCTCGGCGCGGCCTTCGGGGCGGCGGGGCAGCGTTGCATGGCGACGTCGGTGGCGGTGCTTGTGGGCGAAGCCCGCGAGTGGGTGCCGGAACTGGTCGAGCGCGCCCGTGCGCTCAAGGTTGGACCGGGCACGGATCGTAAGGCTGACGTTGGACCGTTGGTCTCGAAGCAGGCGCGCGCGCGTGTGGAGAAGCTGATCGGCGCGGGGGCGGAAGAGGGCGCGAAGCTGTTGCTCGACGGACGGGGTCACTCGGTCAAGGAAGCGCCGGACGGCAACTTCGTCGGTCCGACCATCTTCGACGGTGTGACGGCTGAGATGTCGATCTACCGCGAGGAAATCTTTGGACCGGTGCTGTGCATGACGGGCGCCGAGACGCTCGACGACGCGATTGCCTTCGTCAACGCGAATCCGAACGGTAATGGCGTGGCACTGTTCACGCAGGATGGCGGTGCGGCGCGTCAGTTCCAGAATGAGATCGATGTCGGTCAGGTCGGCATCAACCTGCCGATCCCGGTGCCGGTCGCATGGTTCAGCTTCACCGGTTCGCGTGCGTCGAAGCTCGGCGATCTCGGCCCGAACGGCAAGCAGGCCATTCTGTTCTGGACGCAAACGAAGACCGTCACGGCACGCTGGCAGGCACGCGGCACCGGCCCGTCGGGTGTGAACACCACGATCACGCTGAAGTAACGCACCCTTCCACGGATTTCGGAGACAGACGATGGCTACGGAAACTCAACAAGGGACGCTGCGCGTGGCGTTCATCGGCCTGGGCAACATGGGCGGTCCGATGGCGGCGAATCTGGTGAAAGCCGGACACGCCGTGCGCGGCTTCGACCTGTCCGGCGAAGCGGTGGAGCGACTTGCCGCAGCCGGTGGCCGCGCGGCGACATCGATTGCCGATGCGGTGCGCGACGCGCAGGTCGTCATCACCATGTTGCCCGCGGGCGAGCATGTGCTTGCGGCGTACGACGGCCCCGAGGGGGTGCTGGCAAACGCGACACCGGACGCTGTGCTGATCGACAGCAGCACGGTGCCGCCGGAGATTCCGCGTCAACTGGCGAAGCTTGCGCGGCCCGGTACCTTGCTGCTCGATGCACCGGTTTCGGGCGGCACGGCAGGTGCGGCGGCGGGCACGCTGACTTTCATGGTCGGCGGCGACGCGGCGCTTGTAGAGCGCATGCGCCCGCTGCTGGGCAACATGGGACGCGCAATCCACCACGGCGGCCCGCTCGGCGCAGGGCAGACGCTCAAGCTGTGCAACAACATGCTGCTGGGTATTTTGATGGCGGGCACGAGCGAGGCGCTGCGGCTGGGCATTGCGAACGGTCTCGACCCGAAAGTACTCTCGGCGGTGATGCAGCAAAGCTCCGGGCGTAACTGGACGCTGGAGGTTTATAACCCCTGCCCGGGCGTGATGGAGAATGCGGCGTCGTCGCGCGGGTACACCGGCGGTTTCGCGACCGATCTGATGGCGAAGGACTTGCGTCTCGCGCACGGTGCGGCCGAGTCGAGCGACGTGGCGACGCCGCTAGGCGATCTCGCGCGCCGTATCTTCGAAGTGCACCGCGCAAACGGGCACGGCGGGCTCGATTTTTCGAGCATTTTCCAGGACCCGGTCACACTGGCGCAGGCACTGAATGTGAAGTAACGCCTTCGCGCATCGAGTGAGATGCGCGAAGGGAAAAGCGCCCGTCGGCATCGTGCCTGACGGGCGTTTTCGTTGGTCGTTGCAGACTCGACGGGCGCGTTCTTCCGATCAACCGGCGATCATGCGATGCATCTGGTCGAGCTCCTGATTGAGCGCGCGTTGTTCGTCCGGCGACAATCCGCCACCGTGCTGTGCGGCCATGTCGCGTGCTTCCTGCGCAATGGCGTCGAGGCGACGATGCAGATCGTATCCACGCGGCGGCGGGTAATAGCCCTGATTCACGTGGTTGTCGATGTCGCGCGACTCGTTGCCGATGCGACGGTCGATCTGCTCACGGCGCTGCACGGCCACGGTGTGCGGGTCCTGTTCGACGACGACACGGGCGGCCGGAGCCGGGCGCGGCGGCTCGACCACGCAACCCGACAGGCTGCCGATCACGCCCGCCAGTCCGGCGAGCAGGGCAATCGCGGCCAGTCCGCGGGGCTTGCCGGGGCGACCGGCGAGTTGTTTGCGAGAAGTCGTGTGTGGGACGTTCATGATCGTTATTGACCCAGAGGTACGCCAAGACGGCGTATCAGCATTCTCACGAAGCGGGGACGGGCCGAACAGCGATGTTGCAATCGGTTGCAACCATTTCAATGACGCAAATATCGGCGTATCATCCGGCCCCAACGGCTACCCCCACAGCCGGTTTCTCAGCGCTTGCGAGCGCCATTCGTCATCATGATCGTCCGTCCCAATCTGCATTGGCTGCGCATGCTGTTCGTCGTGCGTGGCTCGATCTTGCCCAAGATCGCTCCGCAGCTCATCTTCACCACGATCATTTCGGTTGTCGTTACGCTCGCGCACGGGCGCATCTTCGAATGGAAGATCCCGCTCACGTTTATCCCGTTCTCGCTGATCGGCATTACGCTCGCGATCTTTCTCGGCTTCCGCAATACCACCAGCTACGCCCGCTACTGGGAAGCCCGTGTGCTCTGGGGCAGTGTGCTCAACGAGACGCGGGCGCTGTCCCGTCAGTCGATGACGCTTGTGTCGGATACCTCCGATTCGCCGCGCTTCGTCGCTTATCTCATCGCCTTCGTGCACGGTATGCGCCACCAGTTGCGCGGTACGGACCCGCGCGCCGACTTCGAGCGTCTGCTCGATAAGGAAGACGTGGCGTGCCTCAAGCGCAAGCAGTTCAAGCCGATCACCCTCTTGCTGATGGCGGGCGAGTGGCTGCGCGAGCGCCGCATGCGCGGGCAGATCGAAGCGCCGCTGGCACAGGTGATGGAGATGCATCTGGACCGCCTCGGCGAAGCCATCGGCGGCTGCGAACGCATTGCCACCACGCCGATTCCGTTCACGTACGGCGTGATTCTGCACCGCGTGACGTACCTCTACAGTCTGCTGCTGCCATTCGGGCTGGTCGACTCCATCGGACCGATGACGCCCGTGATCGTCGCCTTCATCTCGTACACGTTCTTCGCGCTCGAAGCGGTGAGCGCCGAGATCGAGGAGCCATTCGGTCTGGAAGCGAACGATCTGGCGCTCGACGCCATGTCCGAGACGATCGAGCAATCGCTGTGGGAAATCCTGCATCGCCAGCACACGGCGCAAGTGCGGGCGCGCGAGCACCACATCATCACCTGAACCGTCTGAGTCCTCGGCGGCCGGGAGATGGAGCGGGTCGCCGAAGTCTTTCCCGAAAAAATTAATACTAAAGTTCTTGCTTTAGTATTTAACGCGACTATACTCAAGCACATGCTTGACCATGACAACACCCTCGATCTGACTTTTCAGGCACTGGCCGACGCCTCTCGCCGAGCGATGCTCGTGCGTCTCGCGCAGGGGCCGGCGTCGGTGAGCGCGCTTGCGCAGCCCTTGTCGATGTCGTTGCAGGCGGTCATGCAGCACCTGTCCGTGCTGGAGAGTGCGGGGTTGGTGCGAACGGAAAAGGCGGGACGTGTGCGCACGTGCCGGATCGAACCTCAGGCGCTGAGCCTCGCAGAGCGATGGATCAACCAGCGCCGTCACGAGTGGGAGGGCCATCTCGACCGATTGGGCGAGTATCTGGCCAGCCTGCCGCCCGAAGGAGACCTTCATGACGACAGCAAGTGAAGCAAAAGCGAGCACGCAAACGCGTCCGCTCACCGTTGGCCGCACGTACGCCGTAGCCCGCGACGTGGTGTTTCGCGCATGGACCTCGACCGACGCCGTCAAGCGCTGGTTCTGCCCGACCGGTTACACGGTGCCCGAAGCGCAGATCGATGCTCGCGAGGGCGGCGCTTTCGATCTGCGTATGCAGTCTCCCGAAGGCGAGTCGCACTGGATTCGCGGGCGTTTCGTCGAAGTCGATGCGCCGAAGCGTCTGGTCATCGACATGAAAGTGACCGACGAGAAGGGCCACGCATTGTTCAGCGCGCTCACCACGGCGAGCTTTACCGATGTGGCGCAAGGCACGCAGCTCGACGTCGAGCAACGCTATACGGTGCTCGACCCCGCCTTCGCATGGATGCCGGAAGGTGCAGGGCAGGGATGGACGCAAACGCTCGACAAGCTGGGACGCGAAGTCATGAAGGAAGCCGAAGCGCCAACGCAGCGTAGCGTCGTGCACGGCACGTTCCGTATCGAGCGTCAGTACCCGGCATCGCCCGCGCGCGTGTTCCGTGCGCTGGCCGAGCGCGAAGCGAAGGACCGCTGGTTTGCGCGCAGCGAAGGGCTGACGCTGATCGAACGCACGATGGACGTGCGCCCCGGTGGACGCGAAGTCGCAAAAGGCAAATGGCCGAATGGCATGGTCTCGACCTTCGATGCGCTCTACTACGACGTTGTGCCGGATACGCGTGTCGTCTATGCGTACGAGATGCATCTGGACACGCGCAAGATCTCGGTGTCGGTCGCGACCATCGAGATCAAGGCACGCGATGGCGGCACGCATCTCGTCATGACCGAACAGGGCGCGTTTCTGGACGGTTACGACGATGCGGGTTCGCGCGAGCGAGGCACGAACTTCCTGCTCGACGCACTCGGCGCATCGCTCACGGACTAACGATTTCGGAGACGTCTCGCCAACGTCTTCCGACCCTTACAACGCCGCTGTCCACCGGATTCGACCGGCGGCAGCGGCGTTTCGCGTTTCGGCTTCGCACCAATTCAGTGCATTAATTCTCATCAAAAGACGCAATAGTTCCTCGACAAATATCGCGTTTTTCATTGCATGCGCGAGTTCTAGACTTCTTTCCATCGACGGCGCAATTCAAAACAAAGTCGTCGCAACATGACAGGAGTTAGGAAAATGAACCGCAAGAACATCGCAATCGCACTTATCGCCGCTGTGGCCTCCCTTGGCGCCGTTGCTAGCAACGCTGCCGAAAACGGCAACAACTATCCCGAAATCGCTTCGCAAGGCCAGCCGCTCACGCGTGCTGCCGTGCAAGCCGATCTGGCTCAGGCTCGCGCCAACGGCCTGATCCCGCAAGGCGACGCCGACTATCCGGTGTACGTTGCCTCGGGTGAGAGCAAGACCCGCGCCGAAGTGAAGACGGAACTGGCGCAAGCCCGTGCTGAGGGCCTGATGGCACAAAACGACCAGGACTACCCGGTTGCAGCCGTCGCCCAAGGCTCGAGCGTGTCGCGCGCCGACGTCAAGCAAGAGCTGGCTCGTGCCCGCGCTGCTGGCCAACTGGACGAGTTCCAAGGCAGCTGATCGCCGCGCGGCTGATATCGCCGCAGTAGTAGAAAGGTCAAAAGCCGTCCCGGGTGTGATGCCCGGGACGGCTTTTTTGTGTTTGCGATCCGTCGCAACGCGTCGATGAGTGAGGCGTTCGTCAGGCTTTCATAAAGCGCAGCGCGATGCGGGCGAGCTTCGGCACGAACGTCGGACGCAACAGACGCTTGTCGTATCCGTCCATGCGCCGGGCGTCTTCTTCCAGACACAGCAGGATCAGATCACGCGGCTTGAGCGATTCGCCGATGTCGGCTGTGCCCGTCGCGGGAAAGTTGGCGTCGCGCGCGACGCCGTCGGTGTCGATGCCGCGCGCGATCGCCAGGCGATCCCAGATCAGCGTGACCCAGACGGCCGCGACCCGCGCGTAAAACCACGGACGCTTCCAGAACGGCAGCGAGCGCCGGTACCAGGCCACCCAGTTCGCGAAAAAGAGAATATGACGTGCTTCTTCCTGAATCACCGGTTCGAACGTCTCCACCAAGGCTTCGGGAAAATAACCGGAGCGCTGCGCCGAGCGGAACAGACCGAAGGCCACGAAGCTGTCGATACACTCGCTGAAGCCGGTCTTCATCCACGCCCATTCGGCGTCTTTCGGCGGCGGGTAGGGCGGCTCGGCGGCGAGTTCGATGCCGTAGGCTTCGACGAGTTTGGAGAGCACGACCTTGTGACGCGCTTCCTCCTCGCCGTCCATGACGAGGGCTTCACGCAACAGCGGGTCGTGAATCGTGGCCGCGTAGGTCGCGACGCGAATCGATGCGCGTCCTTCCGTCTGCACGGCGATGTCCCAGATGGGTAGTGCGGTGAGACGTTTGAGCGCGTCGGGCGGCAGCTTCGGCCACTCGATGACGGACGGCTTGTAGGGGTTGTGAGACTCCAGCAGCATGCGGCAGAACATGCGTTTATGGGAGTCCGAACCAATTTTTACGGGGCCATCGACATCGTATTGCCAATGCCGCATGACATGGTCGGCCTGCGCTACGGCGGCCGCTAACGTGTCGGACATCTGGTCGGGATATCGCATTCGGTATGAGGTCTGTCGGCGTCGACGAAAATCATATCATCAAGCGCGATGCGTGCGCCGTGCAGCGCCGACCCGTGCTGACAGAGCCTGTCGGAAAAGATAGAGCCGGACATGACGTGAAACTGCGCAATAGAACTGCGTCATCGAACGGGTAATGACAATGCGGCGGACGTTGTGGCGCTAAGGCCAGTGCGGCGAATGAAATATTTGGTAATTGTTGCGGGCCGTGCAACGCAGGTATTCGCGCGACGCGCTATATCGCGTGCGCAGACGTGACTAGACTGTAGAGCCGCTGTCGCAGTTCTCGCAGCTACCTTGCAATGGACTCATCATGTCGCTGACCCTTGAGCAACTTTTTCCGCAGCATCGTCCCGAAGGTGAAGCCGTGGCTACGGCTCTCGATAGTCACGCTGTCGTACAGGCGTTGTCGCTCGCCGTTGCCGACCATCCGCTCGCGCTGCTGCGCATGATGTACCCGGCCACCGACGCGAACACGCACCGCAGCCGCGACGAACTCACGGAAGTGCTGCACCGTCACGGCCTGCATCAGGTCGCCGGGCTGATCGAAGAAGAATCGCCGTATCTGATGTTCACGTCGGCCGAGCACGCGCATCTCACACTCGTGGAAATCCGCCGCTACTCGGCCGCCATCGCCGTGCATCTTTACTACCGTGGACTCGCCGGTGTGGAAGCAGAAACGCGTCTGCGCGCCGACGCTCGTGTGCCTGCCGACGGCCACTTCAAGCCGTTCGACTGATTGTCCGGTTTGGTCGGTTCGGCACGCACGCTATCGACGCGATAGCGTGCGTTGCTGATGGCAGGATCTCGACGAGCGATCGCTCAGGCGTGAGGTTTGTCGGCTGCGCGCGATGTTGCGGTCTTTTCCTGAGACGTTGAGGTGTCGGCGCTTGCTGGCTCCGGCGTTTTTTCGGGGGCGCTGTCGCCGTCCCAGCCAAACGTGACCTGTCGCTGCGCGCGACGCGTTGCCCGCTCGCGCGCCATCTGCTCTTCGAACTGACGACGCCCCTCCTTCGCGGTGGCGATCATCTTGTTCCGGTCCTGGTAGGAGGGATACATTTCGTCCGTCAACTGCAAATTGGCGCGTCTGAACGCCATCGTCGCTTCACGGGCTTCGGACGCGGGCCACCCGAGTGTTTCGAGCACCGAGCGCGCGCTGCGCAGTGACGACTCGAAGACCTCCCGCTCGACTTGCTTCACACCACGCTCGCGCAACTGGAACAAGTGTCCGACGTTGCGCGCTCTGGCGATGACGGGCACGTCGGGGAAATGCTCGCGCATCAGATCGGCGATTTCGAGCGACTGATCGATATCGTCCACTGCGATGACCACCGCACGCGCGTTGGCCACGCCCGCGATTCGGAGCAGGTCGAGACGCGTGGCATCGCCGTAGAACACGCGAAATCCGAACTGACGCAGACTCTCGATGGTGTCCGGATCGTGATCCAGCACGGTGACCGACACGCCTTGCGGAATCAGCGTGCGGCCGACGATCTGGCCGTAACGTCCGAACCCGCAGATCACCACGTTCGCCGACTGCGGCTCCGAGATTTCCTCCATGCGCGGTGATCCCTTCACGCTGTAACGCGGCAGCAACCACTTGTCGATGGCCACGAGCAGCAGGGGTGAGAGCAACATCGATAGCGCGACGGCACCGATCAGGAACGACGACACCGCAGGCGGCAGCACCTGTGGACCGGCCGACTGGAACACCACGAAGGCGAATTCACCGCCTTGCGCGAGCAGCAGCGTGAAGATCGGGCGCTCCTGATACGGCAACTGCATCAGACGCGACAGACTGTAGATCGCGAGTCCCTTGAGCGCCATGAAGCCGATCACGACGGCAAGCATACGTAGCGGTTGTGCCATCAGCACGCCGAAGTCGATGCTCATGCCCACGGCGATGAAGAACAACCCCAGCAGCAGTCCCTTGAACGGCTCGATGTCGGTTTCGAGTTCGCGCCGGTATTCGCTTTCCGCGAGCAGCACGCCTGCGAGGAAGGCGCCGAGCGCCATCGACAAGCCGACCAGTTGCATCAGCGTCGCGATGGCGACGACCAGCAACAACGCTGCCGCCGTGAAGATTTCGGGCGTCTTGCTGTTGGCAATCCAGCGCAGCAGCGGACGCAATGCGAGACGGCCGCCGAGAATGATGGCGGCAATCACGCCGACGATTTTCAGGGCTTCGAGTGCGCGCTCCGTACCCGTGAGCGCATGGCTGTCGACCGAGTCGGCGAGCAGCGGCAGCAACGCGAGAATCGGAATCGCGGCGACGTCCTGGAACAGCAGAATCGAGAAGCCCGCCTGACCGCTGGCGGTGGCGAGCATGTTGCGCTCGGCCATCACCTGCAACGCAATAGCGGTGGAGGACAGTGCAAGACCGAGCGCGGCGACGAGCGCGATGCGCCACGGTGCACCGAGGGCGACACCCGCTGCAAACAGCAACACGGCGCACCCGATGACCTGTGCCGAGCCCCAACCGAAGATCGGCCGTCGCAAGCTCCACAGGCGGCGTGGTTCCAGTTCGAGGCCGACGAGGAACAACATCAGCACCACGCCGAACTCGGCAAAGTGCAAAACGTCTTCCACACGCGAGACGAGGCCGAGGCCCCACGGGCCGATGGCGATCCCGGCAGCGAGGTAGCCGATGATCGCACCGAGACCGAGCGCGCGGGACAGCGGCACGACGATGACGGCCGCAGCCAGATAGATGAGGCTGGCGAGCAACCAGGACGGCACATGTTCCATCAGGCGGCCCTCCCGGGAGCGGTGTCGGTGGTGTTCTGTGTGCTCTCGCCCGTCGCGCAGCGCGGTCTGTCGGTCGAGGGGATCACCTGACATTCGTCGGCGTCCGCCATGGAGACCAGCTCGGGCCAGTGCGGGTAAGTGGCGAGACGTCCGGCGAATTCGCTCACGTGGGTGTCGAGCGCGGCGGCGTCGCAGCGTCGAGCGCCAAAGAGTACATGCGGCGGCAAAAAGCGCATGCCGCACAGATGCGACGTCTGCTCGTAAGCAGGCAGGAAGGCAGAAAACGCGTGCTGGTTGTACCCTTCGGGACGGTAGCTTTCGAGCGGCCCGCCAGTGCTGGCCACGAGCCAGAGGTCCTTGTTGGCGAGCGCGTGGCCGTCCTGACCGTAAGCCCAGCCCCACGAAAGCACTTCGTCGAACCAGAGTTTCTGCAACGGCGGCATGCTGTACCAGTAGATCGGATGCACGAGCACGATCAGGTCGGCGCGCGCCACGCGTTCCTGCTCGGCGGCAACGTCGATGCTGAAGTCGGGATACGTCGAGTACAGATCGTTGACGTCGACACCTTCGATGCCGCGTGCGGCTTCGAGCAGACGTCGGTTGACGCGCGAGTCGCGCCAGCGCGGATGCGCCACGATGACGTAGACGGCGCGCTGCGGGGCACCGTTGCGGGTGTCCTGTGCGGCTTGCTGGAGACGGGAGGAGGCGGGGGCTGTCATGCGGGGGAGGATACTCCATTCGTGTGACGCACGGCATCACGCGAAGGTGTGGATTCGACGCGGTAAGATGCACGGCGCACACGCCACAGATGGCCGGTGAGCGGCCGACGCCCCGCTAAAGACTCGGCAGCCGGCGCCGTTAGGGATTAAGTGAGGAATTAAAGGCCCGCGATGCGTTTCGATGCGCACTGCGGCTCAAAAAAACGAATAACAAAACACTTCGCGCAGGCGGTGCAGTCATGCACACGTCAGTGCTTTTCCGACATGTCGCCGCAAGCCTTTCGCAACACCGTCAATCTCATCTATCACGGACGCAACGTGGCGCTCACGCTGCTGCTCGTCGCTTTGCTCTACAACCAGACGTTCTGGGTGTTCGCGAGTGCGGTGGCGGCGGCGCTCTGCACGGGGGCACTGCATGAGGCGGGACGTATGCCGCAGGATGAAGAATTGCCGCCGCGTCCGCTCGTCATTCAGATCATCCGCATCTCCGTGCCCTTGCTGCTCACGATGTTCGCGCTCGGCTACGGGGCCGTCTGGCTCAATCGCCACTTTGGCTGACCTGTCGCTGCGTTGATGACGGGGCACAGAGCAGCCGTCAGGCGTCTCCGTGCCGGACCGTCATCCCTTTACTTCACCCACTGAATATCGTTCGGTGCCTGCGGCGGCAGCTTGATCGCCAGCACCTTGAATTCGCCGCTGGTGTTCTGCGACCCGGCATGCACGGTGCCGCGCGGGATCACGATCAGATCGCCCGGGTGCACCTCGCGCTGCTGATCGCCTAGCCAGAAGGTGCCGCTACCCGAAATCACGTACTGAATTTCATCGGCATCCTGATGGGTGTGACGGGGCACGTTTCCGCTCTGCACTGCGACGGTGCCGTTTTGCGTGGCGACCAGCGTGCGCGAGCGCAGCGTGCCTACGTTGGGGACGAGCTTGCCGATTTGTTCGTCGGTCATCGCACCGACGTCGATAATTTGTGGCGTGAGCGCGGCGGGCGGTGCTGCCTGTGCCACGGCGTTCGGCATCAGATGGGACGAGAGGAAGCCCGCAGCGAACGCGGCAGGCACAGCGGCAAGCAGGACATAACGGCGCATGTTTTGATTCCTTGGCTAAGACGTGTGGTGACGACGGCAAGGGAAAAGCACGGACGAATGAGAAAGGGCCTCGGGGGCACACCGATGTGTCCCTCCGAGGCCCTGTGCCGGACTATACGCCCACTCGCGACGGCGCGCGAGATGGGGGAAGTCGGTGTTGTGGGTATTAGCCTTGCTTGTGCAGCAGCGCGTTGCGGCGCGCGTAGGTGAAGTAGATCACCATGCCGATCGCGAGCCACACCACGAAGGCGATCCACGTGGTGGCTTGCAGATGCGCCATCAGGAACAGGCACAGGCCCACGGAGATGAGCGGCACGACCGGCGCACCCGGCACGCGGAACACGCGCGGCAGGTCGGGGCGCGTGCGCCGCAGCACGAGCACGGCCACGGACACCAGCGCGAACGCCGACAAAGTGCCGATGTTGATCAGCTCGGCGAGCACACCCAGCGGCACGAAACCTGCGATTACGGCGAACACCACGCCGATGATCCACGTGCCCGCGAACGGCGTCTTGTGCGAGGGATGAATGCGCGAGAGCAGCGGCGGCAACAGGCCGTCGCGCGACATGGCGTAGGTGATGCGCGTCTGGCCGTACGTCATCACCAGGATGACGGTGGTCATGCCGAGAATCGCCCCCAGATCGACGAAGCCTGCGATCCAGTTCTGTCCGGCGTATTGCAGCGCGAGCGACACCGGGTGATCGACTCCGGCGAACTGCGCGAACGGCACGATGCCGGTCATGATTGCGGCCACTGCAACGTACAACAATGTGCAGACGATCAGCGAACCGATGATGCCGATGGGCAAGTCGCGTCCGGGGTTGCGCACTTCTTCGGCGGCGGACGTGACGGCGTCGAAGCCAATGAAGGCGAAAAACACTAGCGCGGCGGCGTTGAACATGCCACTGGTGCCGAACGGCATGAACGGTGTCCAGTTGGCCGGTTTGACGTGCCATACGCCCACGGCGATGAACAGCAGCACGACGCCGATCTTGATGGCGACCATCAGGTTGTTGATGCGTGCTGACTCGCGCACGCCGTACGACAGCACCCACGTGATGAGCAGCATGATCACGACGGCGGGCAGGTTGATGAACGTCGTCACGCCGGGCACGCTGCCAGGCGCTGCGGTAATCGCGGCGGGCAGGTGAAGGCCGAATCCGGCGGCCAGCGACTGGAAGTAGCCGGACCAGCCGACGGACACGGCGGAGGACGCCAGTCCGTATTCGAGCATCAGATCCCAGCCGATGATCCACGCAACGATTTCACCGAGTGTGGCGTAGCTGTAGGTATAGATGGAGCCGGAGACGGGGATGGTGGAGGCGAACTCGGCGTAGCACAGCGCGGCGAAGCCGCAGGCCATCGCGGCGATCATGAACGAGACGGTGAGTGCCGGACCGGCCGTCAGCGCGCCGGTGCCGGTGAGAACGAAGATGCCGGTGCCGATGATCGCACCGATGCCCATGAGGACGAGGTCGACCGGGCCCAGCACTTTCTTGAGATCGCCGGTGCGACCCGCGACCAGCATGTTCTCGATGTTTTTGGTTCGAAAAAGACTCATTGCCTGCAAAAGGTTCCTGCAACGTATGCCCCTGGCGCTCGCTTGGCGGGCACCATCCGGGGAATCTGCGGAAGACGTGTCCCGCAACCTGGCTGCAAAGGGCACCCGGGCTTGTGGCCGCTCGTTCCCATGCGTGGCGGAAGGCCACAGGGTTTGACGAACCACGTCGTTGCGCTAACACCGCCCGGACACAATGCACGGGCAATACGCGGCCAACACCGGAGGGCGCGGGGAGCGCGTGCCGTCGATGGGGCGTGGCGATAGGCATGCCACGACGCCGCCGCTCAGGGTGAGCAGGCACGCCGGGGCGGGACGAACACAATCGAGACTTACTGAGGATCCTGCCGGACTGCCGTGACCGCTGCGATGCTTCGCTGCGGCACACCGGAGATAGGTCTGCTGAAGGGTCTGCAATGTTGGTGCACGGTGGCGCCGGATGGCGTCGGTGTGCAAGGGCTCGCTGTCCTGCGGTCCGGCCATCGGCGCCCGTTCGGCACCTCCGCCTGGCCGGAATTGCTCACATTTTAAGCGTTTTTCCTAAAGCGCGTGCAGTTACTGCTTAATTGGGGGCGGATGTAGTGGCGGATGTAGCGGCGGCGGGGCGGGCGCCTAACCCCACACCCCGCTACCACCGCCACGCGCTGGCCCACCTCCGGGCCGCGGGGGTTGCCGGTACCCTGACTGCGCTCCACCTGAAAGTCGCTCCGTCAGGGCACCGACAACCCCCGCCACTCATGTGCCCGAGTTCTTACCCTCGGTCGGCATGCACCCACTATCTGTTCTGGCCCCCCGGACCCCCACCCGGAGGACGGCCACCGCCATGTCCACCTCCGTGCCCCCCGCCATGGCCACCACCGTGACCCCCTCCGTGCCCGCCGCCATTTCCGCCCCCCGGCGGACGCGGGCCCGGGCCACCACCGTGTCCGGGCGGACGCGGCCCCGGGCCCGCACCATGTCCCGGCGGCCTCGGCCCCGGACCCGCACCATGACCGGGTGGCCTCGGTCCCGGTCCCGCCCCATGGCCCGGCGGTCGCGGCTGGCCCGGGTAGTAACCGTGTCCCGGCGGGCGCGGCCCCGGCCCCGGTCCCCAATGCGGTGGACGTGGTCCCGGCGGCGGGCGATGCCAGTAACGCTGATCGTTGTACCAGGGACGGTGACGGTAATAGTTGCCCCAGTACGAACCGATGGAGAAGGTGATGATCGGCAAGCCGATCATCGTCCCGTAGTTCAGCACGGGCACCGGATTGCCCTGATAGGGATAGCTGAGCAACCCGCCATAGATCCATCCGCGTGCGCCCGGCAAGCCGATGTCGCACCACGAATAGCCCGCGACACAGCCGTAGACCGTCACCGGCATACCGGGCCCGGCCTGAGCAACGACCGGGTAGTCGGACGCCGGGCCTGCCCGCACATTGGCCGAGGCGTTGATGATTGCCTGCCCGGATTGCGCCGACGCCACGCCGGGCACCACGGCAAGCGTCGTCAACACGGTCGCTGCCGCGACGACCAGTGGCAAGGTTTGTTTGTTCATGTTCGTCTCCCTGTTTTCCCCGTATTCCCTGACTCGGCGGTGCACGGCGATGGCTTCAGACCCCTCCGCACGCTCCATGCCGGTTCGACCAGATGCCCTGCCCAATGGTTTGCGGTAATGCGTAACGAAACGTTGCCGGAATATTGTTGCGGGTTACGGGGGCGCATCCGCTTGCCGTCCCATGCGCGCGACACGCTCAGAACAACTGACGGAAGCCCCAGTACAGGCTGCCCGCGAGCACGATGGCCGCCGGGAGCGTGAGCACCCAAGCGAGTAACAGATTCCGGATGGTGTCCCACTGCAGGCCCGACCCGTTGATAGTCATGGTGCCTGCGACACCGGACGACAGCACGTGCGTGGTCGACACCGGCAGGCCGTACATGTCCGCCGCCCCGATGGTCAACATGGCGACGACTTCGGCCGACGCGCCTTGCGCATACGTGAGGTGCTTCTTGCCGATCTTCTCGCCGACGGTCACGACGATGCGCCGCCACCCGACCATTGTCCCGAGACCCAGCGCGACGGCGACCGACACCTTCACCCAGAACGGAATGTACTTGGTGGCCTCGTCCAACTGCCCGCGAAACGCCTTAAGGTCACGGACGGCGTCCGTCTGAAGATGCACGTCGTGTTGTCGTTCCAGCAGCCGGATGGTCTCCGACGCGATGTACATGTCGTTGCGCACGTTGGCGACCGACGCGGCAGGCATGCGCGCAAACGAGCCATGTTCCGCTGCCTCGCGGCCGATATCGCCGGTAAGTTCGGATAACGCCGGTACGACGTCGGGCGTGAAGCGTTCGGTGCGCACGAAACGGGTCAGCACGTCGCGGGCGGGAGCATGCGGTGTGGCATCCGACGCATCGGTGTCAGGCGTGGTACCCAGCGGCGGGTGCGCCGCGAGCGAGCGTTGTGCGGTCTGCGCGCTGGCGGCGAACTGGGCCACCTGCGCGTCCGGCATCGCATGGTTGAGGGCGTAGGCGATGGGCACCGTGCCGACCAGAATCAGCATGATGAGCCCCATGCCTTTCTGCCCGTCGTTCGATCCGTGCGCGAAGGACACGCCGGTACAGGTGAGAATGAGCATGCCTCGAATCCACCACGGCGGTGGCTTGCGCGGCTCCGGCGAAGCGTATAGCGCCGGATTGCGAACGCAGAATTTGAGCGTGACGAAGAGGGCCGCCGCAAGCCCGAAGCCGAGTACGGGCGAGAGCAGCAGCGAGTAGCCGACGGTCGTCACCTGCGACCAGTCGATGCCGCTCGTGCCGTCGCGTCCATGCATGAGCGCGTTGGCAATGCCCACGCCGACAATCGAGCCGACCAGCGTGTGCGAGGACGATGCGGGCAGGCCAAGCCACCACGTCGCGCCGTTCCAGACGATGGCGGCGATGAGCAGTGCGAAGACCATCGCGAAGCCCGCCGACGCCCCGACTTGCAGGATCAGTTCGACCGGCAGCAGGGAGACGACGCTGAAGGCCACCGCACCGCTCGATAGCAGCACGCCGAGAAAGTTGAACAGGCCGGACCACATCACGGCGATGCTCGGCGGCAGGGAGTTGGTGTAGATGACGGTGGCGACCGCGTTCGCCGTATCGTGAAATCCGTTGACGAATTCGAAGCCGAGGGCGATGAGCAGCGCGACCACGAGCAGCAGGAACGGCAGCAGCGCGATGCTGTGCCCGCCTGCCCGGCCGACGTCGCGTACGAGACTGACGGTGGTGAAAATCAGCCCTGCGAGCAGCAGGGCGAGGAAAATCGCGAGACGAATGCGGTGACGGCGGCGGCGTGCCCGTGCGAGCGGCCCGATGGTATCGCCAGCGGGACTGTCGGGCGGATCGAGCACGCCGCCGCGCATGAGACGATCTGCGAGATCAGTACAGCACGACGGACCGGATGGACTCGCCGCGCTTCATCAGATCGAAGCCTTCGTTGATCTGGTCGAGACGCAGCGTGTGCGTGATCAGATCGTCGATGTTGATCTTGCCTTCCATGTACCAGTCGACGATCTTCGGCACGTCGGTGCGGCCACGCGCGCCGCCGAACGCCGAACCTTTCCACTCACGCCCCGTCACCAGTTGGAACGGACGCGTGCTGATCTCCTGACCCGCTGCGGCCACGCCGATGATGAACGACTGCCCCCAGCCCTTGTGACAGCATTCCAGCGCCTGACGCATGGTCGTGACGTTGCCGATGCACTCGAACGAGTAGTCCGCGCCGCCGTCGGTCAGTTGCACGATGGTGTCGACGACGTTTTCCACTTCATTCGGGTTGATGAAGTGCGTCATGCCGAACTTCCTGGCGAGTTCCACACGTCCCGGGTTGATGTCGACGCCGATGATCTTGTCCGCGCCGACCATCTTCGCGCCCTGAATCACGTTCAGGCCGATGCCGCCCAGACCGAACACCACGACGTTCGCACCCGCTTCGACCTTCGCCGAATAGACGACGGCACCGACGCCGGTCGTCACGCCGCAGCCGATGTAACAGACCTTGTCGAACGGCGCGTCGGAGCGGACTTTCGCCACGGCGATTTCCGGCACGACGATGTAGTTCGAGAAGGTGGACGTGCCCATGTAATGGAAGATGGGCTTGCCGTCGAGCGAGAAGCGCGACGTGGCGTCCGGCATCAGGCCGCGACCCTGCGTGCTGCGGATCGCCTGGCACAGGTTGGTCTTGCGCGACAGGCAGAATTTGCACTGACGGCATTCCGGCGTGTACAGCGGAATGACGTGGTCGTCTTTCTTGAGCGTGGTCACACCGGGGCCGACGTCGACGATCACGCCCGCGCCCTCATGGCCGAGGATGGCGGGGAAGATACCTTCCGGGTCTGCGCCGGAGAGTGTGTAGTAGTCCGTATGGCAGATGCCGGTGGCCTTGACCTCGATCAGCACCTCGCCAGCACGCGGCCCTTCCAGATCGACTTCCTCGATGGTCAGGGGTTTGCCCGCTTCCCAGGCAATGGCGGCTTTGGTTTTCATGGCGTTATTCCTCGTTGCTACGTCGTTCGGGAGAATCCCTTCGCGACGTACCATACCGCGTTATAAAGTCACGCGCGAGTCTTGACACGCCATGTCGACAAAAAAGTCGTTGCTGGATACATGAATCGCTCAACGCCGCTCAGCGTCTTGCACCGCTGCCCAACGGTGCCACGATGTGATAAAAGCCCTGTGCGTCGACCGGGCGGGCGAACCAGAAGCCTTGCGCCTCGTCGCAGCCCAGTTCGGTGAGGCGCTGCGCCTGTGCCTGTGTCTCGACGCCTTCGGCCGTCACGCGCAGCCCCAGCGAGTGCGCCATGGCGATGACGGCACTCACGATGGCATGGCTCGGTGCATGCGTGAGCATGTCGCGCACGAAGCTCTGGTCGATCTTCAGCCGATGAACCGGAAAGCGCGTGAGATAGGCAAGACTTGCGTAACCCGTACCGAAGTCGTCCACGGCGATTTCTACGCCCATGTCGTGCAGCGAGCGCAGACAGCCGACGGCAGTGCTGGAGTCGCCCAGCAAGACCGTCTCGGTGATTTCGATTTCCAGGTGGCGCGGCTCAAGCGCATGCGCATTAAGCGCCCGCTCGATCATGCCTACGACGTCCTGCCGCGCGAACTGCTGCGCGGAGACGTTCACGGAGATGCGCGGCAAATGGCCGCAGCGTCGCAGCAACCGGCTCGCCTCACGGCACGCGGTCTGCATGACCCATTCGCCCAGCGGCAGAATAAGTCCGGAGGTCTCGGCAATCGGCACGAACTCCGCCGGACCGACAGCGCCGAGCGAAGGATGACGCCAGCGCAGCAGTGTCTCCGCGTTGCGGATCTCGCCCGTCGAAAGCGTGACCTGTGGCTGGTAGACAAGATGCAACTGCGAATGCGACGCCTCATGCACGGCTACGCGCAGTAGCGTCTCCAGTTCGTTGCGGCGTCGCGCCTGCGAATCCATCTCGCTGCTGAAAAAGCGCAATCCTCCACCGGCGGCGCTGGCGATACCGAGCGCCACATGGGCGCGCCGCAGCAGCGTCTCGGGGGTGTTTCCGTGATCCGGGTAGCTGACCGCGCCGATGCTCGCATCCAGCGCAACGGAGTTCTGATCGACGTCCACCCATTGTGCGAGTCGAGCCTGAATGCGCGCCGCGAGCAGGCGTGCGCCGTCTCCGGTTTCGTTGGTGACGATCACGAACTGGCTGCCGCCCAGGCAGGCGAGGGCGTCCTCGGGGCCGCTGGCCTCGCGAAGCCGCTCGGCCGCGATGCGCAGCGCCAGCTCGGCAGCGGGTGGACCGAAGGTGCTGCGCAGTTTGCGCAGGTGATCGAGTTCGACCAGCATCACCGTCAGCCCGACCTGCTGTATCGCGCAGCGATGGATCGCCAGTTCGAGGCGTTCGTTGAGCAGAGTCTGATTGGGCAGACGGGTGACCGGGTCGTGGTGTGTGACATACCAGAGCCGCGACGCCACCTGCACTTGCTGCGACAGATCGAGCACGATGCCGACCCAACGGCGCTCGCCCGGTGCGTGTTCGACGCAGGAGAGCGCGAGGCGGATGGGTAGCCAACTGCGGATGTGGGTGAGCAGATGCCACTCGTCGTCATACGGCACGGCTTCATGCGCCGACAGGCTGGCCAGCGCAGGCAGGCGGCGGCGTGCCAGTTCCGAGGGATCGAGCAGGGAGAGGAAGCTGCGTTTGCCGAGCAGGTCGTCGGGCGTATAGCCGGTCAGGCGCGTGAACGCTGCGTTCATGCGTTCGAGCATGCCGTCGTCGGTACAGACGAACATCGCATACGGCGCGCTGTCGAGCGCGGCACGGCTCAATTCGGCCTGGACGTCGGGCACCCGACGAGGTACGGGATCGTTCACGTCCGTACCTCCCTAAAGCCGAACTGGCCGGGATTCAGGAACGTCATGCAACACCTCCCTGGCGTCGCGATTTTTATCTCGAAAATCGAGCGATTTCTTCGCTCGATTCCTCTTGTTTTTCAATTGGTTATGAGCGTTATTCTGCCACGATGCAAGCGTCTTCGTGCAAGGGAAAACGCGGGGTCGGAAGGGGTTCCGAAAAGGCGGCGGCACGCGCATGCTGTGGGCTGGCGATACGGGCGTGGAAATGTCTCGCCGGACCCGGTCCGTATGGCTTCGCGAGAAGCCGTTCGGTATCATGCGGCCTGTCTCCGTCGGGATGACACCGAAATGGCGTCGATCTCGCCGGTGGTGCCGACAGTGCATTTTGAAGGGCAAGCGGACGACCGCGAACATTTGGGTACTGAGGGAAGGCGACGTTGCATAGCGTCCGGATAATGACGACCGGTGTGACACGGGGCCTGCGGCAGGCATGCGGCAGCGGCCGGTCTGCGCGCGCGCGTTCGTGGTTGAGTTTGTTGCGGTTTTGCCTGATGTGCCTGAGCGTGCTCATAGTGGGACTGGCGGGACTGGTCGGACTGGCAGGGCAGGCAGCGGCGCAGTCGTCGGCCGCAGGCAATGCAGGCAATGCAGGCACCGCAGGCAATGCCGGTGCCGCTTCCGTCAGTGTGCGTGACGCCAATGTCCGGCAAGTCGTGCTCGGCATCATCAGTTTCACCCGCTGGCCGACGACACCTGCGAAAGTGCGTCTGTGCGTGGCCGGCAATACGGACTACGCGCGCGACTTGCTGGCCGCTCAGCCGTCAGGCAGCGTGCCACCGGTAGAAGCGCAACGTATCTCCCCTCTGGAACCAGCCATCGGTTCGTTGTGCGACGCGTTGTACCTCGGCGCGATGAGCGACAACGAGCGTCGTCAGGTGCTGGCCAACCTCGCCGGTCATCCCGTGCTGACGATCAGCGAACGCAACGACTCGTGCACCATCGGCACGATGTTCTGCCTGAACGTCGATGCCGACCGGGTGACCTTCGATATCAACCTCGACACCGTCGCGCGCAGCGGCGTGCGTGTCCACCCGAACGTGCTGAAGCTGGCGCGAAAGCCGGCAACGCCATGACCACCCAATTCCCCCCAGCCCATCCACCGCCGTCCGGACCCGGGTCGCCCGTGGCCGGACTGCTGTCACCGCAGGCCTCGCCGGATGCGGCGACCGGCGCAGCGGCGCACGAATCGACGCATGAGCCGCCAGCGGGTGCCGCCGTTACGCCTTCGACGCCGCCTGCCGCGTTGTCCGTGCGTCGGCGACGCCCCTCCTTGCAGCGCGTGCTACGACGCACGCATCTGCGACTCGCGGTCTCCGCCGTGGTCCTCGCTGCGCTCTTGCTCTCTGGCGTCGCGTGGATCGCATTGCGCGCCTACGCCGAAAACAATCTGCTGCTGATCGGCCGCTCGCTGGCCTACACCGCCGAAGCGGCGGTTGTGTTCGGCGACAAGGTGGCGGCACAGGAAGCGATTGCGCTCATTGCCAGAGACGAAGACGTGGTTCAGGTTCGCGTGCTCGATGCGCGCAACGCGCAGTTTGCGATGTGGCGCCGTCCCGACGGCGGCACGCTGGCACGTATCGAACGAACTGTCGCCGACATCGCCATGCCCGGTCCGGTGACGCTGCCTATCCGTCATGAAGACAAGGTCGTCGGCACGATCGAAGTCCAGGGGCAGGGCAATCAGTTCTTTGTGTTTCTGATGAGCGGGATCGGCGGTGTGCTCGCGTGTCTTGCCGTCACGTTCGGCGTTGCGAACGTGCTCGCCAAGCGGATGCACCGCGATATCGTCAAGCCGCTGCGTGCGCTGGCGGAAGTGGCGCATGCGGTGCGTCGCGAGCGGGCGTTCCATCAGCGCGTCGCCGCGACGCCGATTGCCGAGCTCAAGGAACTGGGCGACGACTTTAATGCGCTGCTCGACGAGTTCGAAGGCTGGCAGAACCATTTGCGCGCGCAGAATGCGACGCTCGCCCATCAAGCGAATCACGATCCACTGACGGGCTTGCCGAATCGCGCATATTTCGAGTCGCGGCTGGTGCAGGCTCTCGACGAGGCACGCGAACTGGGCACGCACGTCGCGCTGTTGTATCTCGACAGCAACCGCTTCAAAGACATCAACGATCAGCTCGGCCACGACGCTGGCGACGCGGTGCTCGTGGCGATTGCCGAGCGTCTGCGCCAGCCGCTGCGCGAGGGAGATCTGGTGGCGCGTCTGGGCGGCGACGAGTTCGCGGTGATGCTGCCTGGCGTGCGGCAGACGTCCAACGCCGTGCGTCTCGCCCAGAACCTGCTCGCCTCGATGGAACGGCCGATTGCACTGCCCGACGGCAGCGAACTGGCCACGTCGATGAGCATCGGCGTGGCGTTGTACCCGACACACGCCAACGACGCAGTCGCGCTGCTGCGCGCGGCGGATGCGGCGATGTATCAGGCCAAGCGTGCCGGAGACGGCACCTGGCATGTTGCGGAAAGCCCCAAGGGATAAGGCGGCGGGCAACACCTAAGCTGTAAAAACATAAAGATAAATGACGACCGGATTTCACACCGCAATGGGGATTGACCTTGGACTTCGCTGCTATCGCTGCTAGTAATGCCGACGCTGTCGGTACGGGCAGCTCACAACATTCATTTGCCCGCCGGGGCAACTTCGGAGGCAACTTCGTCGCCACCCTGAATCGCACTTTCTCGCAATACCGGGCGCTCCTGCGCCGCGCGCTCGGACTGGTGATCCTGCTTGGCATCGGGGCGCTCGCCGGTTGTCAGACCACGCCGGTGCACGGCCTGACCCCTGAGCAGATCGCGGCGCTCAAGTCAGAGGGTTTCACGCAGACGGACGAGGGCTGGGAGTTCGGGCTGTCGGATACGGTGCTCTTCGACACCGATAAGTTCGTGGTGCGCGACCCTGCACGCGAGACGGTCACGCGCATCGGGCACACGCTGGTGAAGGTCGGACTCGACGCGGTTCGCGTCTACGGATACACCGACTCGGTCGGCAGCGATACGTACAACGAGCAGCTTTCGGCACGCCGTGCCGACGCCGTGGCGGGTGTACTCGCCGAGGCGGGCGTCAAGCGCGCAGGCATCCAGACGATCGGAGCGGGCAAGCGTAATCCGGTGGCCGATAACAGCACACCGGCAGGACGTGCGCAGAACCGGCGCGTCGCCATCGTGATTTCGACGCGCTGACTTTGACGTACTGACTTCGACGTACTGACCTCGATGTACTGACGTCGATGTGCTGAGTCCTCGCGTCTTAGCTCGTCAGGTTTCGACACGCCAAACCGGGCGGCAAGGCCATGCCTGAAAGGTAATGTAAGTCCTTGCCAACGGCCGCAATCAGGCACAATGGCGACTGCTGCCCGAATCCCCCATGTTGGCCTACGCTGTTTTCATGCTCCCGACGTTGTCTACGTTTACGAACGACTGGTTTCCCGCTGCCGAGGGCTCGCCCCGAACGCAACGCGCTTTGCGCGTCGCGTTGACCGTGTTCGCGACCACCCTCGCCGGTATGTCCTCGACGGCGCTGGCTCAGGGGCAGGGCGCATCGAATGCACCGAACGCACGCGTCGGCGCATGGGCGACGGCGCCGCAAGCCGTCGCGCAGCATCCGGCTGCGCCTTCGTTCAATCGGGCGCCGGCCGCAGGCGGGCGCACCGTCCGTCAGATCGTTTATCCCACGCTGTCCGGCAACGATGTCCGCGTGCGGTTCTCGAACGCCTACGGCACGCAGCCCCTGCTCATCGAACGCGCAACCCTTGCCGTGTCCACACGCGGTGCGGCCATCGACGCGGGCACGGTGCGAGGCCTCACGTTCGGCGGGCAACCGGCGGCGCGCATTGCACCGGGCGCATCGCTCGACAGCGACCCGCTGCCGTTCGCTGTGCGCGCCGGAACGCCGCTGGCCGTTAGTCTGTTCACACAAGAATCGAAGACACCCACCACGTGGCACAAGATCGCGCAGCAGACCGCCTTTCTGAGCGGCGCGGGGGATTTCGTCGATAACGCACAGGCGGCGTCGTTTCCCACCCGCTTCACGAATACCTTGTGGCTGGCCGGGCTGAGCGTCGTGCCGGATGTGCCGTCGCACGCCATCGTCGCGATCGGCGATTCAATCACGGACGGCATGCGCAGCACGCTCAACGCCAATCGTCGCTGGCCGGATGGATTGGTGCGTCGTCTGGACGCCGCCGGGCGACGCGATATCGCCGTGCTCAATCTCGGCATCAGCGGCAATCGCTTGCTGCACGATTCGGCCTGCTATGGCGAGCGGCTGGTGGCGCGCTTTCGTCGCGACGCGCTGGAGCAACCCGGCGTGAAGACAGTCGTCGTGCAGATCGGCATCAACGACATCAATTTCGGTTACGTGCCGCCGCACGGCGGGCTCGATTGCGACGTGCCGCACGTGATCGTGAGCGCGCCGGAAATGATCGCGGGCTATCAGTCGCTGATTGCGGCGGCGCACGCCCGCAATGTTCGCATTCTCGGCACCACGATCCCGCCGGGCAAACTGCCGCCGGAGCGCGAAGCCGTGCGTGAGGCTGTCAATCAGTGGGTGCGTACAGGCGGTGCTTTCGATGGCGTGATCGATTTCGACGCGGCATTGCGCGATCCGTCGCAGCCGACACGCATGCTGCCGCGCCTGGATAGCGGCGACGGCACGCACCCGAGCGACGCCGGTTACGCCGCGATGGCGGACGCCGTGTCGCTGCCATTGATTCTTGGTAGCGGTGCGAAGGCGCAATCGTCTGGCGCTGCACGCTGACGTTCGTCAGCGGACTGCCGTCGCTATCAACGCTCGCGTTTCACGCCCACGGTCACCTGTTGCAGCCGGGTGACGTCCGGCGACTGCAGCCATTCCGGATGCTCGAGGCAGTGGCGGAACATCGCCGTGGCGTCGTCCCCCCAGTACAACTCTCCGTCATAAGCAAACGTCGGCACGCCGAACACCCCGGCGGCAATCGCCCCTTCGGTGTTCTCGCGAAGCCCCGCTTTGACCTCGGGCGATTCCGCACGCGCTGTCGCGTCGTCGGGATGCAGGCCGAGGCGCTCGCTCAGATCGGCCCAGCCTTGCGGGTCGGTCACGTCGCGTCCCTCCGCCCAGATGAAGCGGAAGATCGTGCGCACGACGTCGTGCGTCGCGCCTAACGCGACCGCCAGACGCAACACGCGAATCGGATGGAACGGGTGCACCGGCGGCATTCGATACGCAATGCCGTCCTGCTCGGCGCGGAACTGCGCCATGCGATAGGTAAAGATGCGCTTGTACGGCGTCTCTGCCGGTCCCTGCGTCTGCAAATGCACGAGGATCGCGCCCAGCACGATGGGTTTGAGTTCGATGTCGAGCGTGCGCGGCAGCGTATCGAAGCGCTCGAATTGCAGGTACGCGAACGGGGAGGCGAAGTCGAAATACCACTGGGCTTGATGGACGTGGTGGACGTGGGGGACGGGGGTGTCGGCAGTCTGCGACATGGGGCGCGGTCTCCTGTGTAGAAATTTTTCTCGGCGCGTGCGACTTGACGCTCCGAACAGTGTAGCGGGACCGCGCGAACGTCGCCAAAACCCTCAAGAAATCAGTGGCTTATCACTGATCCGAAGATTTATCGGGATTTCGGATATTTTGTATCCGATATAACGATTTTTATTATTGAAGCGGAGTTTTTAGACTGGCACTCATTCGCAAGGAGTGCCCGACATGACAACAAAAACCCACGCTGCAACGCCTGCTTCGGCCAGCCGTCCCGATACGCTGGTGCCGGATCAGCACAACCCCTGGGCGGGCCTCATTCTCTCGACCGTGATTGCGTTCGTGGCGCTGTTGCTGGGGCGTCAGATGCCGCTCGTCGGCGGTCCGGTGTTCGGCATTCTGCTGGGCATTCTCGTGCGTAATATCTTTGCCCCGGGCGCACGTTACGAGTCCGGTATCAAGTTCGCTTCGAAGTATGTGCTTCAGTGGTCGATCATCGCACTGGGCTTTGGCCTCTCCCTGTCGCAAGTGGCGCACACGGGGCTCGAATCGTTGGCCGTCACGGCGGTCACGATCACCGCCGCCGGTCTCTCGGCCTGGGGGCTGGGTCGACTGCTGGGCGTGCCCGACAAACTCAAGCTGCTCATCGGCGTGGGCACGGCCATTTGCGGTGGTTCGGCGATTGCCGCCGTCACACCCATCGTGAAGCCGGACGATCACGAAACGGCGTTCGCCATCTCGACCATCTTCCTGTTCAATATCGCCGCCGTGCTGCTGTTCCCGGTGCTCGGTCACGCGCTGCATCTCTCGGATCTGGGCTTTGGCATGTGGGCTGGCACGGCGATCAACGACACGTCGTCGGTAGTGGCCGCTGGTTATAGCTACAGCAAGGAAGCTGGCGACTACGCCACGATCGTCAAGCTGACCCGTGCCACGCTGATCATCCCGATCTGTCTGACGCTGGCCGCCATCGTGGCTTACCGCGCCAAGCGTGCCGGTGCCGGTAACTTCAGCCTCGCCCGCATCTTCCCGTGGTTCATCCTCGGCTTCCTGATCGCATCGGGCATCCGTACGGCGGGTCTCGTGCCCCCGGCGCTGCAACCGTGGATTCACGACGCTGCCGAATTCCTGATCATCGTGGCGCTCACGGCCATCGGACTGTCGTCGAACCTGCGCCGAATGGCATCGACCGGTGTGCGTCCGATCCTGCTGGGACTGGGTGTGTGGGCGGCAGTGTCGGTCAGCAGCCTCGTGGTGCAACTGACGATGGGGCAGCTCTGAGGTGATGGGAAGGATGACACCTCGGCCTTAGCCTTAGGGCAGACCCGGCGGGCAAGCCGGGTTTCGTCGCCTAGAATGCAATCACGGACGGCCGCCGGTCGTCCGTGATGCGTTTTCGGGAGGCCGTTATGTCAACCTCATTCGGCGAGATCTGGTACACCATCGGCGCACTCGTGCTGATCGCCGTGCTTGCGGGCATGGTGTGGGAAATGGGGGTCTGGTGGACGCGTCACCCGGATAGTCCTGCGGTGAAGCGTCTTGAGCACGCGTGGGCGCGCATCCGTCACCCGCGGCACTGATTCACGATTTCAAGGGTACTGGGTACTGCCGCGAGGGCGGACGTCTCAGTCCAGCTTGAGATGTTGCGGGACGTTGGCGTCCCAGCGCGCGAGGTCTTCGAGCGGGTAGGGCTTGCTGCCGTGCAGCGCGCGTTTGATGCGGCTCTTGCCGCTGGGCATCGGCACGTTCGGCAGTGCCGCGCCTGCGGGTGTGCCCGCGAGATCGAGATAGTCGCGCTTGAACTCGGCCTGCGTCATCCCCCACTTCATCAGGAATTCGCGGCTGCCGCGATTCTTCACCACGCGTCCGGTCGAGCGGCAACCGAAGTGATAGACCACACTCTTGCCGACGATACGGAACGTGCGGCAGCCGACCAGCCAGAGCTTCATCAGGAAGTCGTCGTCGCTGCTCATGCCGGGGCCGAACTCGATGCTGTAGCCACCGACCAGATGCCATAACGCGCGGCTCACGAGCGTAGGCTGCGTCGGCACGCCGTTCACGTCACTGCGTCCCAGCGAGGCGGCGAAGGCGAGCATCGCAGCTTCGTCGAATGTCTCCGGCGTGGTGCCGAAATCTTTCGAGACGACTTGCTTGCTGACCCCGGCGTTGGGCTCGACCATGACCGACGAAAGGTAATAGACCGACGTACCGAGTGCCTGGAGCGCACGGGCGGCGTCAATGAGTGCGGTGTCCCAGCCTGGCGTGACGAACATGTCGTCGTTCAGGAACAGCAACTGATCGTGCGACGCGAGCGGTGCGAGTTGATTGAGCGCGAGGCAAACGCCCACGTTGCCACTGCTGTGCGTGTGACGCAGGCCCTGCTCGCGCACCCAGTCCAGCGTGCCGTCGCTGCCGTCGTTGACGTGCACGAGAATCTCGTGCGCCTCGCCGGAGTGCCGGCGAACGCTATCGATACACAGCTTGAGGAACGGAAGGTTGTTCCAGGTGGGAATCAGAATGCTTAGCATGGGGGAACAGCGCTATCGCCTGGCAACAGGCGAGTTGTCGTCTGAGGAGCCGACAGGATAGGCGAACGCGGCAAACAGAGCCAGCATCGTCGCATAGAAGGCGACCGTCACCTTGAGGTTGAAGGTCTCCACGGTCAATCCGAAGACGGCGAAGGCGACGGCCGTCATCAATCCCATCAACGCCGCGCGATTCTTGATGCGGTCGTGCTCCAATTGCGCCGAGCGAATAAAGAAGATGGCCGGGCCGACGTAGACGCCGAGAATGCACAGCAGGCCCAGCAATCCGTAGTCGACGAAATAGGCGAGGATCTGGTTGTGCACTTCGCCCTTGCCAAGGTCGGCGGCCAGCGGGGTCAACTCGCCGGATGCCGCCATGGCGGGCATTGCATCGCGATACCCATGCGCGCCGAGGCCGAGCAACGGATGCTCACCGATGAGTTTGCCGGCGACCTTCCACAGTTCGACGCGGATACCGGTCGAAGTGTTGGGGTTGCCTGCGGAAAGACTGACGAGATCCGATCGGATCATCTCGAAGCGGTCGCGTACGACATGCGAGCTGAAGGTGGCTGCCAGCAGCACCAGGGCGAAGACGCCGACCGCCACACGCCGCGCGACGCTCAGCGGCTGATTGCGCCACAGCAGCCAGACGACCAGCAGCACCGGTAGCACGATCCAGCCGCCACGGGACTGGCTGGCCCAGGACGCATAGCAGCCCGCGGCAGCTCCCAGCAGCTTAAATGCGACGATCCACGGCTTGTCGTGCGACAGCCAATGAATCGACACGACGGACAGAACGCCGAGAAGGACGGCGATATCGCCGAAGTGAATCGGGTTCAGAAACGAGCTTTCGGCGCGGGCGGCGAGAAAATCTGCGGTGGAATACCAGGCCATAATGGCCGCACAGATGGCGCCGGTGGCGAACGACAGATCGGTCCACTTCGGCATGACGTCGACGATCCGGCGCAGCCCGAGGAATACGAAAGTCGCGAGCAGGAAGCGCAGCGGAGAGTCGAGTGTGTTCGCGACAATCCGGCCATGCAGAATTTCGACGAGCAGAATCGAGAAAAACGGCAGCAGCAGCGCGATGAGGAGTAGGCGGACGTGGCGATTGGCACGTACGAGCGAACAGATTTCGCCCCGTTCGCGGCCCGTGAAAAGAACGATGGCGCCGAGGGCCACCGTCAGGAACATCGCCGTGTTCCCGCCGCGTGGAACGACGAGCGATACGGCGGGAAACAGCAGGATCAGCGTACCGAAAATGTTGGCAAAAAGGTGCCGACGGAGAATCGGTGCCGGCGCGGCGGACTTGCTCATTGGTTACCAGGCAGACTGCGTGAATTTACTTTGCACGAAGTATGCCAGAAATGCCCACAGCGCCACGGTTTCCGTCGACGCCACGCAACGCCCCAAACATCGATCAGCTCAAAATTTCACCATTACAGATTCATCGCGCCGAGAACGCCGCATAAATGCAGTGCCACGTGCGTCCAGGCCGCTTCATCATAATTGTCGCCGTCGCGCGCCAGTTGCTGCGCCTCGTGGAACGTGCGCCAGATCGCTGCGGCGCTCGACGGCGTGCCGCCTGCCAACTGGTATTGACGTTGTAGCGCCTCGGCCAGCCAGGGTTGGTCCTGCGCGCAGGCCTCGGCGTAAGCTTCGACGGCAACGCGGGCGTACGGATCGCCTGCCGGATCGAGCACGACCGGCTGGCGTGCACGGGCCGACGCATGGCCCGACGAATGTGCCGAGGAGGGCATGGCAGCCAGGGCGTGGCGCTCGGCGGCGCTGTGACGGGTGTGGTGATGTTTCATTGGTCTCGTCTCGTTGGCCGCGCCAGGGCCGCTGGCGCGGAATCACTTACGTGGACTCAGTCGTTTTCCATATTGCGGATAAACAGCATGGCCGCATGCTTGGCCTGATCGATACTCGAATACGTCCGGCCGTCCATCGGCCAGATGTCGACCAGCACCGCATAGCTGCCGGGGTGCTCGGCCTGCATGATGCGGATGTAATGCTGCCGGAACACGCACCGGGCGAGTTCCACTGTCGGATGCGGTCGGCGGAAATGGGCGCTTGACATGACAGTCTCCAGAGATTTGGCCCTCCGGCCTCGACGGGCCGTTGCAAATTACTCAGCAAGTCCCATGCCAATTCTCTTGAAGTCATTAACTGCTTGATTTGTAAGGAGTGTGGGCGAACGGGGCGCGCGCCGATATCAAAAAACGTTACGGAAACGAAACACGGTGGGAACGCGTTGACGTAACAGTTGCCAGCGTGGCTCAGGCGGCAGTGGACGAGGGATGGCGAACGTGATTCGAGTTTCATACGCGGAACACGTTGGGCGACGTCTTTTGTGTTCCCGCTAAAATGGGCATTTCCCCAAGACTTCTGTGTAGGCAAGCCGTCACGTCTACGTCTTCATCCCGCATGAATCTGCGTTTTCTCGAAACCTTCGTCTGGCTCGCCAAGCTGCGCAATTTCCGGCTGACGGCAGAACGTCTGCACACGACGCAGGCGGGGGTGTCGAGTCGTATCGCGTCGCTGGAACAGAGTTTCGGCGTGCGCCTCTTCGACCGGAGCGCGCGCGAGGTCACGCTCACGGCCGCAGGCCAGAAAGCGTTGGCGTATGCCGAGCGGATCGTCATGCTGGGGCAGGAGATGAAGCGGGAACTGAGCGATCCGGACATGCCGCCGGGCGTGCTCAAAATCGGCGTGGTCGAGTCCATCGTGCACAGTTGGTTTCCGGATCTGGCGGCGCGAATTCACCGTGAATATCCGCAACTCGAAATCGAGGTCACGAGCGAGACGACCATCAATCTGTGCAAGCAGCTTGAGGCGGGCACGCTCGATCTCGTATTGCAGACCGACATGCAACACGGTGCTGGCGTGGAAAACCTGCCGCTGGCCGAATTCCCGATGCGCTGGGTCGCGAGCCCCAAGCTCAACCTGGAGGGCGAAACGCTCGACGTGGCCGATCTGGCTGCGTATCCGTTGGTGAGCTTTTCGCGCAATTCCGGGCCGCACAAGACGCTGGAGCGCATGTTTTCGGTTGCAGCCGAGCGGCCGGTGCGGGTGAACTGCATGACGTCGGTCGCCGCGATCATCCGGCTGGTGGCCGACGGGTTCGGGGTGGCGATGCTGCCGCCCGCCATCATCCAGCGCGAACTGGGCGAGCACAGCCTGCATTTGCTACGCGTGAACGCCAATTTTCCCAATCTGCCGCTGGTCGGCTCGTTCCGCACGGGCGCGCTGCTCGCTGAGAACGTGGCGCGTCTGGCCCAGCGCACGGCCAGCGAATTCGCCCTGAACATGGGGCCAGACATCGCGATTCCCCCCGCCGCCGCCATGACCGCCCCGGCATGGGGCGCGACCGACGCCTGAGCCATCCCGCGCAAAGGCCCCGCCCGACAAGGGTTCGGGGCCGGTCATAAGAATTTGCTGTTGCCGCGAATTTGATTTCTTGTTGGACGCTCCCTCCATCGTTTTGCACACTCAAATGGACGGTCGGCCTCATGCGTGCTGATGCTGCTCAGCGGCATGCACCGGCCGGCCCCCGATTGTCGACACCGATGGATGCCTCATGACTGTGACTGCCCCGCGCGCCCAACTCTGTATCTGGACGAATATCGATCCGGCCTTCGAAACCGATTTCAACCGCTGGTACGACCGCGAACACATGCAGGAGCGCGTGGCGATTCCGGGCTTCCGGTTCGCCCGTCGCTTCAAGGCGCTGCATGACTGTGCACGTCCATACCTCGCGCTGTACTGCACGCAGGACGCTGGCGTGTTCACGAGTGAGCCGTATGCGCAGGCATTCAATCATCAGACGGAATGGTCGCTGCGCAACTTCGCGCGCATGCTGGGCACGCAACGCCGTGTCGGCACGCTCGATGTAGAAGCCGGTGAAGGCCAGGGCGGCATGCTCGCTGCGTTCGTGCTGACGGAGGCGGCCGTGGCGCAGGCGCGCCCGCGCCTCGACGCCCAACTCACGGAGATCGCGCAGGGCGACGGCATCGTGCGCGCCACGCTCCAGGTCACTGTGCCCACGCTCTCCGTCTCGCTCACGGCGAAGGACGCCGCGCTGCCCCCTGCCGATGCCGTCGTGCTCATCGAAGGCACCGATCCGGACGCCGTACGTATCGCCGCCGAAACGCTGGCGGCGAGTTACGGCCTGCCCGCAACCGATGTCACCCGCTTCGCCATGCTGTGGCGTCTCGGCGCCAACGACGACTGACCTCGCGCGGCTTGCGCTTCGCTTGTTCCCTTCGCTCTCTTCTCACGGGCTCGGCCTATCCGGCTGACCCCGCGCACCCCCGGAGACATCCATGACAACGTACTCGAACACCCGCGACGCACGGGACACCGGCACCGCATCAGGTGCCCCTGCCGCGCCCGCCAAACAAGGCGCGAACAAGGGCCGGTTGGCGACGGCCAGCATGGTCGGCACCACGCTTGAGTGGTACGACTTCACCGTCTACAACACGCTTGCCGCACTCGTCTTCAACCACCTGTTCTTCCCGTCGATGGACCCGCTCGCGGGCACCATCCTCGCTTTGTCGACGTATGCCGTCGGTTACGTCTCGCGCCCGCTGGGCGGCTTCGTGTTCGGCAACCTGGGCGACAAGATCGGACGACGTGCCGTATTGGTGCTCACACTCATCGTCATGGGCCTGACCACGGGCCTGATGGGCCTGTTGCCGACCTACGCCTCGATCGGCATCTGGAGCCCGGTGCTGCTCGTCGCATTGCGTTTCGTGCAGGGCGTGGCGCTGGGCGGCGAATGGGCCGGTGCGGTGCTGCTCTCGGTCGAGCATGGCGATCAGCGCAAGCGCGGGCTGAACGCGTCGTGGACGCAGGTCGGGCCGTCGTTCGGCACGTTGCTCGCGACCGGTTTGATTGCACTCATCACGTTGTCGATTTCGCCGGACGAGTTTCTTGCCTGGGGCTGGCGCGTGCCGTTCCTGCTGAGCCTCGTGCTGGTGGCGTTCGGGTTGTGGGTGCGCCGTGGCGTGGAAGAAACGCCGATGTTCGAAGAGATGCAGCATTCGGACCGTCAGGCGGAAATGCCGATTGCCGACGTCTTCCGCAAGCATTGGCGCAACCTGCTGGTCGCGGGCGGCTCGCGTATCGGCTCGGATGTGCTCTACGCGCTGATGGTCGTCTTCACGCTGACGTATGTGACCGGCACGCTGCATCTGTCGCGTCCGTTGGCGCTGACGGCCGTGCTGGTGGGCACCGCGTTCAATGCATTGACGGTGCCGCTGTTCGGCGCGCTTTCCGACAAGCTGGGCCGCCGTCCGGTGTATGGCTTCGGCGTACTGTGCGCGGTGATCTGGGCCTATGGTTTCTTCGTGTTGCTCGACACGTCGAGCCCGGCGCTGATCGTGCTGTCCGTGGTGATCGGTCTTGTGATCCACGCGATCATGTACGGCCCGCAGGCGGCGTTCGTCACAGAGCAGTTCCCGACGCGCGTGCGCTATGCCGGGTCGTCGCTGGCTTACACGCTGGCAGGCATTCTCGGCGGTGGTTTCGCACCGCTGATCATCGTGACGCTCTACAAGGAGTACGGCACGACGCTGTCGGTGTCGCTGTATGTGACGGCGGCGCTCGCGATCACGGCCATCGCGTTGTTTGCGGCGAAGGAGACGGCGCACAAGCCGCTTCGCGACTGACGTAATCGACATCAGATAAACGACGGCACGCTCTCGGGCGTGCCGTTGTCGTTTAGGGCGTCTTCATGCGGCGTCGTGATCGGCAACGCGCTGTCTCACTGCGTCGGCGCGCACAGCTCCGTGAGACTGGCGAGATCGCCACGTTGTGCGAGTTGATGGACGTGACGGGCGAAGACGTCGTACTGCGGAGCCTGTGTGCTGAGATCGCGCGACCAGTCCATCAGATCGGTTATCGCCCCCATCGCGATCAACTGACGGGCTTCTACCAGTCGCTCGCGCGGCGGGCGCACCATGGCGCGCTCCTGTTCCACTTCACTGGCCGGTGCCTCGTCACGTTGCAGGTCGAGCAGACGCGCCAGCGTGTTGCGCAGGTCCGCCAGTTCGACGGGCTTGAGCAGGCACGCGTCATAGCCGTGTTCGCTGCTTTCCCCTTCGCTGCCAGCGCCAGCAACCACCTGGGGCGACGCGGAGACGGCCAGCACGGGCACGTCGGGCCAGCGACGGCGTGCGGCGCGTGCCACCGCGAGTCCGTCGGCGTTGGGCATCATGTGGTCCGTCAGCACGAGGTCCGGTTGCGGTGCTTTGGGATTGCCCAGCGCGGCGATGAGCGACACGCCGTCGCCGAAGGTGCTCACGGTGAAGCCGAGACTGGCGAGTTCGTCATGCAGGAATTGACGGATTTCCGGAGAGTCTTCGGCGAGCCAGATGCGATACCCCGTGCCGTCGAGCGGCGGCAGGGCGTGCGTGGCACCCGCGAACGATTGCGGCACGAGCTCCGCTTCGCGCGCCACGCGCAGCGGTAACGTGAACGTCACCTTCGTGCCGATGTCGGGCTGGCTGTCGATCACGATAGTGCCGTCCATGCGCTCGATCCATTGCCTGACGATAGCGAGTCCCAGTCCCACGCCGGGCACACGCCGCGCGCGGTCGAGCCTGGCGAACGGTTCGAACACACGCGGCAGGTCTTCCTTTGCGATGCCGCAGCCGGAGTCCTCCACGCCGAAGCTCACATGCACGATGTCCGCACGTGTCGCATCGGGGGTGGCGGATAGCGACAATGTGATCGTGCCGTCCGCGGTGTACTTCGCGGCGTTGTCGAGCAGATTGCCGAGCACCTGACGCACCCGCTTGGCGTCGAAGGCGAGTAGCGGCGGTAGCGGTGCACGCACGTCGAGCAGGAAGGCGTTGTGGTGCTTGCGCGCGAGGCTCATGCCTTCGTGCGCCATGCCGTCGACGAACGCGTGCGTGTAGACGGGCGCGACGTGCAGCGCGTCGGCCGCGCCACCGCCCGCGTATTCGATCAGGTCGTTGACCATTGCGAGCATGTGATGCGCGCTGCGACGGATGATGCGGCCCCGGTCGGCGTCTTCGCGTCCGCCCGATTGCACCAGATCGGCAAAGCCGATGATCGACGTGAGCGGCGTGCGCAGATCGTGGCTGATGCGCGCGAGGAAGTCGCTCTTTGCGCTGTTGGCTTCGTCGGCGGCGATGAGGGCGGCTTGCAGCTCGCGCGTGCGGGTGTCGACGGCGTTGGCCAGCCGCACCTGTTCTTCGCGGCGCGTTTGCAGCACCTCGCGCTGTGCGGCGCGTTGTTCGCGTACGAGTTCGCGCGAGCGTCCGGTCACGATGATGGTCAGCATCAGCAGCACGGAGAAATTGGTGCTCCACGCCATGGCGGTGTTGGCGAGCCAGTCCTCTGGCAGCAGGCCGTTGACGATCGCGAGCCGCCAGAACAGCACGAGACACCCGGGCGAGAACGAGAGCAGGCTCAGGCGCGCATTCTTGAACCCGCGTCGCCAGCCGTCGGCCAGCGAGACGACCCAGATCACATTGAAGACGGTGAGCAGTTGCAGATGCGTGAAGGCGGCCACACGGTGATCGCCGAACAGCACCCACAACGCCATGAACCCCATGACGCCGATCATCGCGCGATAGACCCAGCGCCACAGTGTCACGCGCTCCAGGCCGGTGAAGATCATCAACATCGCAGTGAATACGCCAGCGGTCAGCGTCGAGAAGAAGCTCGGCGCGCGCACGATGAACTCCCCGCCCTGCGGCAGGAAGTAGCGATACAGGAAGCCCTGGAACGCCATGTCCTGCGCCACCTGCGTGATGGTCGTGAGCGCGAGCAACACGAACACCGGATCGCGGCGGGCGATGCCCAGCACGAACGTGTAGAGCGCGATGGAGAGCATCGACCCGGCGAGCAGCATCGCAATCATGGCGTTGCGCGATTCGGACTGGCGGAAGTCGTCCGGTTGCCAGAACTGCGGCACGATGCTCACCGACGAGCGGGTCTCCACGCGCACGAGGAACGTGAGCCGTTCCCCCGGAAGGAGCGTGATCGGGAAGATCGACGTCTCGGACACGATAGGGTGCTGGTCGAGCGGCACGGTGTGCCCGGCGCGCCATGTGTCGGCAGGCTGTGTTGCACCGAACGGCATCGCATAGAAGCGCACATCCTCCAGTCGCACAATGCCGACGCTCAGCCACCGCGTGACGGGTTCGTTACTCGGGTTCGAAACGTTGCCCGCGAGCCAGAATGCCGAGCGGCTGTAGCCCGCATTGAGCATGCTTGGCACGACGTTGCGCCAGCCGGGCGCGGCGAGTGCCTGGGTGGCATCGAGGTGTCGGGTCGGGTCTTCGAGCAGGCGTAGCTGTCTGTCGAGCTTGAGGGGGGACGGCGCGTCGGCGAGATCGATGAAACCCGGGGTGGGCTGAACGGCAGCAGGTGCGATGTTCGTCGCTGTAGTGGCCGTAGCGGCTGTAGCGGCCGTTGCCGTGTCCGGCAGGCAGAACATCGCAACCAGCGCAATAAGCGCAACAAGCGCAACAAGCGCAACGAACTTGAGCGCGATGCGCGTCAACCAGATAGACGGGGGCGAGGAGGACCGGCGCGTCACCTGCGCCGGTAAGTCCGATGGCGCAGTGCTCATGCCTGCGTCGATCCCGAATTGTCGGCCGTGCCATACCTCTGTGCACCCTGTTCGCGGAACTCGCTGGGCGGCATGCCGAAGCGCTCGCGAAAGGCGGTGGCGAAGTTGGCGGCGCTGGCGAAACCCACGGCGCTCGCAATGTCCTGCACGTCCAGCGACGTCTCGGAGAGCAGGCGTCGCGCCTCCTTCATGCGTTCTTCGCGCAGGAAGTCGAATACCGTCACACCGACACAGCGGCGGAACGCAAGATTGAGACGGCGTGTGTTCGTACCAACCGCGCTCGCCAGACCGGCCAGTTCGGGCGTCGTGCCGAGCTGATCGAGCAGCAGCGCACGCGTGGCGCGAAACAGCACGGCGTCGAGCGTGTGGGGCTGCACGGGGAGCGGTGTGTGTATGTCGGTGTCGGCTGCGGCGGCCGTAGGCGCTGCGCTGTGGGCAGGCGTGGACGGCGTCGTCTTCAGATGGATCGACAGACGCAGCCGCACCTCTTCGAAATCGTACGGTTTGGTGACGTAATCGACCGCACCGGCCGACAGGCCTGCGACGCGCTCGCCGGGCAAGGCGGCGGCCGTCAGAAAGATGAGCGGGATGTGCCGGGTGCCAGGGTCGGCCTTGAGCAGGCGGCACGCGCCGAGGCCATCGCAAACCGGCATGCGGATGTCCATGAGGATCAGATCGGGCTGCACGGTGCGCGCTTTGGTGTACCCGTCGCGACCGTCTTGTGCGATGTAGACCCGGCAGCCTTGCTGGCTGAGGAAGTCCATCAGCAGCATGCGGTCTTCCTGATTGTCGTCGACGACGAGCACGCGCACGCCAGATAACTGACGGGCATGCGGCGACGCAGGCCATGCGCCGCTCTGACGCGGGGCTGCCGTCGCCACCGCATTAGGTGTGGCGGGCGCGGCAGACGACTGCGGGGGCAGGTGACGATCGCTCATGATGGTCGCCATTCTTTCACATTCGCCCGGGCGCGCCCCACCGATCCGGGGCGAATATCGACGCGCGGGAAATAATTTTCCGCCGGGCAAACGAGAGATGCCGTCGGGCAAAGGTGGAGTCATGGCGCGCCGAACCGGCTCAGGTAAGGTCAACCGTCGGGTTCGCAGCGGCGGACGACCGGCGTGTAGGTGATCGGGGGGTCGTCTGCCGCTGGCGTGTGCCGCAGGGCGAGCCCGGCCCCCCCGGGGGGGCGCCGGTGCAGGTCAGAGGCTTACTCGGGCGCCGTCCAGACCACGTTCGCGCCGACCGAGCACAGATTCTCGACGAAGCGCGGGTGGGCGCGGCGGATCGGCTGCGCGTTCTTGATGGTCGACTGACCGTCGATGCTCGCCGCCACCATCAGCAAGGCAATCGCCACGCGAATGATGTACGGGCTTTCCACGACGGCGGGCGACAGCGGCACGCCGCCGAACGTGATCAGCCGGTGCGGATCGGACTGGAACACGTGCGCGCCGAATTTCGACAGTTCCGTCGACCAGCCCATCGCGCCGTCATAGACCTTGTTCCAGAACATCGCGCTGCCTTCGGCCTTCACGCCCAGTGCGATGAAGATCGGCAGCAGATCGACCGGGAAGTACGGCCACGGGGCCGCTTCCACTTTCGTCAGAATGTTCTGCGTGAACGGGGCCTGCACCTTGAGCTTGCCCTGCGCCGTGGCCGTCGACCAGCCGTCGCGGTGCTCGACCTTGATGCCGAACTTCGCAAACGTGCGGTCGATCAGCGGGAACTGGTCCGGGGCCGTGTTCTTGACCGTGATTTCACCGCCGGTGATCGCGCCGAGCGCGAGGAACGTGGTGATTTCATGGAAGTCCTCGGCGAAGCGGAATTCGCCGCCGCCGAAGCGCTCGACGCCTTCAATCGCCAATTGCGACGTACCGACGCCTTCGATCGGCACGCCCAGCATCTGCATGAAGCGGCAGAACTCCTGCACGTGCGGCTCGGACGCGGCGTTGTTCAGTTGCGAGCGGCCCTTCGCGGTGGCGGCGCACAGCACGAAGTTCTCGGTGGTCGTCACCGAGGCGTAGTCGAGCCAGTGATGGATTGCCGGGCGGGTGTCGTCGGCATGAATCAGCAGCGAGCCGGCGGTGCGCTCGACGCGGCCGCCGAAATGGCGCAGCACTTCGATGTGCGGATCGATCTCGCGCACGCCAAGCGTGCAACCCTTGATGTTGTCCTCGATGCGCGCAACGCCGAAACGCGCGAGCAGCGGCGGCACCAGCATGATCGACGAGCGCATCTCCTCGGGCAGATGGTCGGTGCGCGGATCGAACTTCGTATTCAGATGGTGGACGTCGAGAATGCCCGCGTCGAAATCGACGCTCACGTCGCTACCGAGCTGACGGAAGATGTCGAGAATCTTGCGAACGTCGGTGATCTCGGGTACCCCGATCAGGCGCACAGGCTGATCGGTCAGCAGCGTGGCGCACAGCACCGGGAGAACGGCATTCTTGTTGGCGGAGGGCGTGATGCGGCCGCGTAGCGGCTGGCCGCCGTGGACTACCAGATGGGACATGGGCTTCCTTCGGGCTTGGTGCCTTAGTACGTTCGAGCGGGGGGCGAAACTGGCTGGCGGGCCGCAGGCCCGTCGCGATCAGGCGAAATATACTCCGATTTGGACATTCGTCTCATGCAACCCTCGCACACGTGGTGTGATTGCCGTATCGCTTGACGGGCATGATCTGCGCATGATTCGGGCATGCGGCCCGGACGTCGGAAGTGCCTCAGGCGAGCGACAGGCCTGAGGCGATGGTAGGCGGGCCGATGACGCCTTCATCTGGCGATCCCAAATGGGTCTGAATGGATCTGAATGGATCTGAGCAGATCTGAAACGCATCCGCGCAGGACCCGCGACTCAGGCGCCAAGGCGCGCCTCGCCCGCGAACGCCTCGGCGAAGATCGCGCGGAAGTCCGGCGTCTCGGCGGCAGCGGCCCGCGTGAGCACCCGCGCTTCGAGTTCGTCGAGGTGCGCGGTGGCCAGCGCGATGGCGGCCTGCGTCTTGCCGTCACGCAACTGGCTGATGAGCTGCGCGTGTTCGGTCGGCGCGCAGTGGATGAACTCTGCCGGGTCGTACAACGCCTTGTATAGCTCCGTCTTGGCGACGAGCTGATGCGCGAAGGCGTCGAGTTCCGCGCTGTCGGCCATGCCGATCAACTTCAGATGAAACTCGCCCGCAAGGCGGATCGAGCGCTCGTGCGTGCCTTCGGCATGGGAGCGGGCTTCGGTGTCGACGTGGGCGTCGAGGACTGCGAGCTGCGCGTCGCTCAACCGCCCGCAGATGCTCGCAATCACGCCGGTTTCCAGCACGCGTCGTGCCCGGTAGGTCTGACGGATGTCGTCGAGCGAGGGGTGCGGCACGAACGCACCGCGATTGGGTTCGAGTACCAGCTTGCCCTCGAAGCCGAGACGCGCGAGCACTTTGCGCACTGCACCTCGCGTGCAATCGAGCGCCTGCGCCAGATTGCGTTCGCGCAGCGGCATCCCCGGCCGGAGTTTGCCCGAGAGCAACGCCTGCGAAATTGCTGCGTACACGCGAGCTTCGACCTGCTGCCCTGCGCTGCCCGGCGTGCCTTCTTCCTCGACGTCGACCGGTGTCGGGTCCGGCTCCGTGACAGGGGCAGCCTGAGCGCGAGGGACGTCGACAGACGCGGTGGACGGGGGCGGTGCTGCGGTGCGGCTCAAGCCTGATCTCCTGAAATTTGGCGCTTCGCATCAAAGTGCGCGGGCGTGGGGCGAATTGTACCTGCCGCCCCGGGCCATCCGATACGGCGTGACACCGCTTATCGACGCCATTCCGACGCCAATCCGACGCCAACCTTCCCACGATGCCATTTCCCGGAAAACCCTAGGTTTGGCCCCTGCGCGCGACGCGACCTTGCATTTCGGCAAATCGTTACCGATAATGGTCAACAAAAATTGTTAACCATTTGTTTGTGTTTGGTTGATGATATGGCAAATCGTCGCGATGTGCCATTTCCCTCGACGTCGGCGACATCGACGACATCGGCAAAGCCACCGAACGCATCAAGCCGCCGGGATTGCAAACGAGCGGTCGCCTTATAAATCCTTGGGTCTGGAGACGTCATGAAACCCGTACATTGCCTGGCCGCGCTTCCCATCGCGGCCTTTTACAGCGGCGGCTGGCTCGCCGAACATGTGGGCACCCGGCTGGCCGGGCTGCCTTTTCTGATGACGTGGAACATCGTGTGGCTGTTGCTCACGTCCGTGATCATGCTCGTGATGTTCCGCTTCGACGGTTCGCGCGATGCGGCCCAGCGCCGTGACCATGACGGAGCCGCATCATGAACGCCGCGCTTGCCGTCATCGCGGCGTTTCTGGCCTTTGCGCTTTTCGTGGGGCTGCGCGCACGTCGCGGGCGCACGATGAGCCTCGAACAATGGGCGGTGGGCGGTCGTGGCTTCGGCACGCTGCTCGTGTTCCTGCTGATGGCCGGTGAGGCCTTCTCGACGTTCACGTTTCTGGGCGCGAGCGGGTGGGCGTACAGCAAGGGACCGCCCGCGTTTTACATCCTTGCCTACGGGGCGCTCGCGTACCTGCTTGGCTACTGGATGTTGCCTGCGGCGTGGCGTCACGCGACGAAGCACAACTGCGTGTCGTTCTCCGACTTCTTTGCTACGGCCTACCGGTCGCGGGCGCTGGGCGTTGTGGTATCGCTGGTGGCCGTGCTGGGCATGAGCGCGTTGCTCATCATTCAGTTGCGCGGGCTGGGCATCATCGTGTCCGAAGCGTCGTACGGCACGATTCCTCCGGCCGTGGCGATCTGGTGCGGTGCGATTGCGATGGTGGTCTACATCACTGTGTCGGGCATTCATGGCTCGGCGAGCATCGCGATTTACAAGGACATCCTGATCCTCGCGATCGCGATTTTCCTTGGCATCTATCTGCCGCTGCATTACTTCGGCGGTTTTGGCGAGATGTTCGACCGCATCGAGGCGGCGCGTCCGGGCTTCCTGCAAATGCCCACGAGCGGCCTGACGCTGTCCTGGTACAACTCGACGATCTTGCTCACGTCGCTCGGCTACTACCTGTATCCGTACGTCTTCACGTCGGTGTATGCCGCGAAGACGGAAAGCGCAGTGCGCAAGAATACGATTCTGATGCCGCTGTATCAGATGGTCATCGCATTCATGTTCTTCGTCGGTTTCGCGGCGATTCTGCAAGTGCCGGGATTGACTGGCGCGGACTCGGATCTGGCGTTGCTGCGCATCGTCAAACAGACGTTCTCGCCGTGGTTCGTCGGCGTGATCGGCGGGGTGGGGGTGTTGACCGCGCTGGTGCCCGGTTCGATGATCTTGCTCAACGCGTCGACGCTGATTGCCAAGAACATCTATCGCGACGGTTTCGCGCCGCAAGCGAGCGAAGCGGTGGTCGGCAAGCTGGCCAAGCGGGTGCTGCCCGTCTTCGGTCTGGTGGCCGTGTTCTTCGTGCTGCGTGGCGGTGCGACGTTCGTGGCGCTGGCGCTGTTTGCATCGAGCCTGCTTACGCAGTTGTTCCCGTCGTTCGTGGCGAGTTTGCTGCCGCGTCCGTTCGGCAATAAGTACGGCGCGTTTGCAGGGATCGGCGCGGGCGCGCTCGTGTTGCTGGCGGCCGTCGGGTTCGACGTCACGCTGCGTATGTTGCCCGGCGCGTCGGATACCGTGGCGTCGATCAACATGGGGCTGGTGGCGCTGGCGGTGAACGCGGTGACGTTCGTCACGGTGAGCATGCTGACGCGCTCCCGGAATGTTGACGGCGAGGCCGAAGCAGGACTCTTGAGGAAAGCATGACAACACTGGAAATTCGCAATGCGCGCGGGCTCGACGGCACGTCGGTGGATGTGCGTGTCGAGCACGGCAAGATTGCGGCTATCGGGCCGTCGCTGCCTGCATCGGCCGACGGCGCTGACGGCACCTCCCGCAGGATCGACGCGCGCGGTGCTTTGCTGATGCCCGGACTGGTCGAGGCGCACACGCATCTCGACAAGACGACATGGGGCATGCCCTGGTACGTGAACGAATGCGGCTCGCGACTGATCGACCGCATCGACAACGAGCGTCAGTGGCGCGCCACGAGCGGCCACGATGCGGCGGCGGCGTCGCTGGCGCTCGGCCGCGCGTTCCTCGCGGCAGGGACCACGCGACTGCGCACGCACGTCGACATCGATACCGACGCGGGCCTGCGTCATCTCGATGGCGTGCTGGCCACCCGCGAGACGCTGGCGGACACGCTCGACATGCAGATCGTGGCGTTCCCGCAATCGGGCGTGCTCGATCGCGTCGGCACCGTGGCGTTGCTCGACGCGTCGCTCGCGCGCGGGGCCGATGTGCTCGGCTGGCTCGATCCATGCGCCATCGACCGCGACCCGAAGGCGTCGCTCGACGCCATGTTCGCGCTCGCAGACAAGCACGGCTGTCCGGTGGACATCCACCTGCACGAGCCGGGCGAGATGGGCGTGTTCTCGTTCGAGTTGATGCTTGAGCGCATTGTGGCGCTAGGGATGCAGGGCAAGGTCGTGGTGTCGCATGCCTTCTGTCTGGGCGAACTCGACGCCACGCGCGCCGATGCATTGCTGGCGCGTCTGGCCGATGCCGGTGTGGCGCTCGTCACGACGGCACCGCCGTCGCGCATCGTGCCGCCGCTCATGGCGTGCCGCCGGGTGGGTGTGACGCTCGCGGGCGGCAACGACGGCATTCGCGACACGTGGACGCCATACGGTTCGCCCGACATGCTGGAGCGCGCCATGATGATCGGGCTGCGCTACAACCTGCGTCGCGACGACGAACTGGACATCGCGCTCGATTGCGTGACACATCAGGGCGCACGTGCGTGCTGGTTCGACGATTACGGATTGCACGTCGGCGCGCGCGCCGACCTCGTGCTGGTTGATGCGCTGAACGCGGCGCAGGCTATCGTGACACGTGCACCGCGTCGCTGGGTGGTCGCGAACGGTCACGTCGTCGTGAGCGAGGGTGTGGTGGTATGACGCTTTGGCTGGCCATCGTCGCCGTCGGGCTGACGCTGCGACCTACGCTCACCTCCATCAGTCCGCTGTTGCCGCAAATTCGCGAGGCGACCGGGATGACGTATCCGGTGGCCGCGCTGCTCACGTCGCTGCCGGTGCTGGCGATGGGCGCGGGCGCATTCGCGGCGAGCGGGCTGACGCGTCGCTTTGGTGAGCGACGCGGTGTCTTACTCGGACTGGTGGCCTTGGCGCTGGCCTGTGGTGTACGCTTTTTCGCCGACGATACGGTGACGATGATTGCAACGGCGCTGGCGTCGGGCATCGGCATCGCCATCATTCAGGCGTTGCTGCCGGGGGTGGTGAAGGCGAACTACAGTGCAGCGCGCATGACGTCGATGATGGGGCTGTACTCTGCAGCACTCATGGGCGGCGGTGGCCTCGGCGCGGCGGCGAGTCCGTGGGCGGCGTCCGAGGCGGGCGACTGGCGCGTCGGTCTGGGCATGTGGCTCGCGGTCGTTGGCGTCGCGGCGCTGGCGTGGTGGCGCGCGCCGTTGAAGGGGCATGTCGTCACTCCGGCCGCGCATGTGACCGCGACGGCCGCTACGACTGCTACGGCCGAGGATCTGCATGCCGCGTGCCGTGCCGCAACGCAGCAGATGGCTTCAAACGTTTCAGCTTCCACAACGTCCGCCACTTCCGGAAAGCCGCCGTCGATGCTCGACCTGTTGCGCAAGCATCGTGCGTGGACGCTGGCCGTCTACTTCGGTCTCATCAACTGCACTTACACGACGATGGTGGCGTGGCTGCCGCCGTTTTACCAGCAGCGCGGCATGAGTGCGACGCAAAGCGGCGCCTTGCTCGCCGGACTCACGGCGTGTCAGGTCGTGGCGGCGCTGATGTTGCCGTGGCTGGCACGGCGCAATGTCGACCGTCGCCGGTGGCTGACGCTCGCGCTGGCGGCGACGCTTGCCGGTCTGGCCGGTCTTGTCGTCGCACCGGACGCCGCGCCGTGGTGGTGGATCGGCGGCATCGGCTTCGGACTGGGCGGTACCTTTTCGCTCGGACTGGTGCTGGCGCTCGATCATCATGCGCACCCGCGTCATGCGGCCGCGCTCGCGGCGTTCATGCAGGGCGTGGGCTTTTGCATCGCCGCTGTGGCACCGTTTGCGTCTGGCGCGGTGATGGCGGTGACTGGCAGCTTCATGCCGTCGTGGATCGGTCTCATCGTGCTCAACGTGGCACTGATCGCACTGACGTGGCGCTTCGATCCGCAGGGTTACGCATCGGCGCTGGGCCTGTCGCGAGACGGGCATCTCGGGCGGCATCGAAGCGCCTGAGACCCTATGCCGGGTGTGCTCGGGTGGTGGCACCGATGAGCGATGGGTGAGCGATTGATGAGTTCGGATATCGTCCCGTGCGTTGCGCACGCGAGACAGGTGGGCACGATGCAAAAATCATGCGAGCGCCTACGCAATCCGCGCTAAGATGGCTCATCGTGTGATGTCGCAGCGGAGCTTCGTCGCGAGACCGTCGCTCCCGGCCTGACCCGTTCCCTCGGTGGTTCGAACTTTGCAAGATCAGGGACAAGCGCCCCTTGGGCGAGGTTGGCTGCGTGCTGCCGGAAACCAGGGGAGAACGGATGCTCGGAAAGTCGCGCAGGGCCGTGGGACGATCGTTCGGGACGTTACGCGTCGCGCTCGGTGCCTGCAGCGTCGGCGCGTCGCTGTTCGCAGCGTTTCCGCCCAACGTTTTGGCTGCCGACACTGTCTTTCCGGCGGGCGCGCCTGCGAAGGCCGCACCTGCACCGTCCGCCTCATCCCCAGCGTCACCCGCTGCATCAGCCAAGCCCGTGACCGCTACCCCGGCATCCGCCGCGACCGGTATCGATCAACGCGTCATGCGCAGCGATGGCGCGTATGCCAACCTCCATGTCTTCCGTCCCCAAGTCGCCTGTAATGGTGTTGTGGTGGTGAGCCCCGGCGCGGGCGACGACCGCGACGCGATGTCGTGGCTCGGGCGAGCGCTCTCGCAATACGGCTGGCTGACGGTGACGATGGCGCATCAGGAGAGCGGACGCGATTCGCTGCGCGACCGGGTGCGCAACGGAGGTCTGCGCGACGGGTTGCTCGCCCTCACTACGGATCCCGAAGCGTATGACGATCGTCTCGAAGATGCGGGGGCGGCGTTGCGCTGGGCGCGGGGGCAGTGCCATGCGGGACCTGCCGTGCTGGCGGGACATTCGATGGGCGCGGTGACCGTCATGATCGAGGCGGGCGCGAAGAACAAGCTCGGGCTCGACAGCGACGACCGCTTCGACGCCTACATTGCGCTGTCGCCGCAGGGTAAGGGCGCGATCTTTCCGGCGGGGGCATGGCATGACGTTCGCAAGCCTGCTCTGCTCGTGACAGGCACGCGCGACGATCCGCTCGAAGGCAAATGGCAGACGCGCACCGAGCCGTTCGCCGACATGCCGCCAGGGTGTCACTGGCTCGCCGTGGTCGATGGCGCGACGCACTTCAACTTCGCGGGTTTCGGTTACGGCCATGGCGATATCGAAGCGAAGATACTGCCGTTGATCGAGCGGTTTCTCGACAATGTGCGCGGCCACCGGTGTGCCGTGCCCGTGCCGGCGGCTGGCGTGAAGTTCGACACGAAGTAAGACGACGATGGCGGAACAGGACCTCACACGCGGCCCCATCGGCAAGACCTTGTTCTGGTTTTCGCTGCCGGTGCTGGGCAGCAACGTGCTGCAATCGCTCAATGCGTCGATCAATGCGATGTGGATCGGCCATTACCTTGGCGAGTCGGCGCTCACTGCGGCGTCCAACGCCAACATCCTGCTGTTCTTCCTGCTCGGTGTCGTGTTCGGCATCAGCATGGCCAACACGATCCTCATCGGTCAGTCCATCGGTGCAAAGAATCCTGAGCTGACGCGGCGCATCGTCGGCACGAGCGCGACATTCTTCGTCCTGTTGTCCACGGCCGTGGCGGTGTTCGGCTACATCTTCACGCCAGAGTTGCTGCACGCGTTGGGCACGCCGGGCGACGCGCGCGAGTTTGCGGTAGCGTATCTGCGCATCATCTTCGTGGCCTTGCCGGTGATGTACTTCTACAACTTCGTGATGATGGCATTACGCGGGGCGGGCGATGCACGCACGCCGTTCCGTTTCATGTTGTTGTCCGCCGGGCTGGACGTCGCGCTCAATCCATTGCTCATCTTTGGCTGGGGGCCGATTCCGCCGTTCGGCATTGCGGGGTCGGCGGGCGCGACGCTCATCGCGCAGACCGTGAGCCTCGCCGCGCTCATGTACACCTTGTACAAGCGGCGCGATCCGTTGTGGCTCACGCGCAAGGATTGGAAGTATCTGCGCATCGACATGGGGTTGCTGCGGCTGATCGTCGTCAAGGGATTGCCGATGGGGTTGCAGATGGTGGTGATCTCTTCGTCGGCGATGGTCATGATGGGATTCGTCAACGGCTATGGATCGCAGACCACGGCGGCCTACGGGGTCGCATCGCAGTTGTGGACGTACGTGCAGATGCCCGCACTGGCGATCGGTGCCGGGGTGTCGTCCATGACGGCGCAGAACGTGGGGGCGGGCTTGTGGGATCGTGTGACGAAGATCGGGCGCGTGGGTGTCGGCCTGAACTTCGTCATGACCGGCACGCTGGTGATCGCGATTCTGTTGTTCAACCGTCAGTTCATGAATGCGTTCCTGCCGGACGACGGTTACGCCATTTCCGTGGCGCAGCACATCAATGCGGTGGTGGCGTGGTCGTTCGTGCTGTTCGGCGTGACCATCGTGCTCTTCGGCGTGGTGCGGGCGACGGGCGCGGTGGCAGCGCCGCTCGTCATCCTGTTCGTTTCGCAGTGGGTGATCCGGCTGCCGTTCGCGTGGCAAATGCAGAAGACGTGGGGTGCGGAGGCGATCTGGTGGAGCTTCCCGCTCGGGTTCGCCGTCTCGCTCGTGATGGCGCTCACGTATTACATATATGGACTGCCCTGGATAGCAAGTTGATGTTTTGATGAGCACGGGAGTCGATTGCGTACATATATCCGGCGTCATGGGTAAGCCCCGCGCCTAACTGGAAATCCGCACGAACAGGCCTCAACAAATGGAAGACCTCAAGGGCCGTCATAAAAATCAGGTTCCCTGTTCGCCGGATCGACCGGTGTGCCACTTGTCAATCATCAACGCATCGTCGGTGGAGGTAAGGTTACGCAGGACGGTAAGGCTGACCTGAGGCGAGTATGGCCCAGATTGTCCGAGCCATCTTGTTGGCCATTGCGACAATCGCGCGATTTGCGCCACGCCGTTCCTGAAGCGCCAAAGCCCAAGCATGCTTTCTATCTTGTTTTGTGGGGGCAGTTCGCAATACCGCTCGTGCGCCATGAATTAGTAGTGTCCGCAGATGTCGATCGCCACGCTTGCTGATTCCCTGGAGTCTCGTTTTGTCGCCGCTTGAGCACTGGCGAGGCACCAAGCCCAGCCATGCGGAGAAATGACGCCCGTTTTTGAAGTCCTTCGGATCCGAGACAGCGGCCACAATGGCGGTGGCCGTTTTGGGGCCGACACCTTCGATCTTCGCGATGCGCTGACATGTTTCACTGGCCTTGAAGACTGCATCAATGCGCTTGTCAAAGCCGGCGATTCGACCGTCAAGCTCGCGCAACTGGTCCATGAGATCGGACAGCATTTCGCGCGCGAGTGGTGTGAGCGCATTGCTGGTGTCAGCAACAATGGTTGGAATCTCCCGACGCGCCCGCGTGATTGACTGAGCAAACACGATGCCACGCTCGGCCAAGATGCCTCTCATTTGACTGACCAAGCCAGTTCGATTGTTGACCAAGCGACTGCGAGCACGATGCAGACTTTGAACATCCTGCTGCTCAACAGACTTCACCGGAACAAATCGCATTGAGGGGCGTTGTAATGCCTCACATATGGCCTCTGCATCATTGCTGTCGGTTTTGTTTCCCTTGACGAAGGGTTTGACGAACTGCGGACTGATTAGCCGGACCGTGTGGCCCAGCTTGGCGAACTCCCTGGCCCAGTGGTGGGCGCTGCCACATGCCTCCATGCCGATGGTGCATGGCGTGAGTCTCAGGATGACTTCCATGAGTTGCGACCGCGCGACACGGCGTCGTAGCATGATTTGCCCAGATGCGTCGACGCCGTGCAGTTGGAACACATTTTTTGCCACATCGATTCCGAGAAAAGAGATTGCCATGATGGCCTCCGAAAACGAGATGAGTCACTAGCACGATACCCCTTCGGGGGCAGTCCATCCCATTAAGTGGGGCAATTGGCGCGGCATACGCATGTTGCCTAAGGCGCCAGCCGCCGTGGCGCAGAGCAAAGATGCCGCGGGTGCTGCTGCCGGACCGGCCCCGGTACCCGTTCCGCCGACCTCAATGACGGCCGGGCCGTCTTCGTCCCCGTCCCCGTCTCAGTCTCCCAACACTCAGGACGCGCAGAACGAACCGCGCGCCTGACGCGTCTCGTTACGTTTTCCCCTCCCTCGTGTCATTGCGCGTTCGCGATCCAGGGCGATGCGGATTCCGCCAGGGCTGTTCGTAGCCATTTCAGCAGTGTTGCCTTCGCCGGATTGTCGGCGAACGGTTCGCGCGAGAGTGCGACGTAGCCGGAGCCATCGCGGATGAAGCTGGCGGGGGCGATGAGTCGCCCGGCGTTCAGTTCGTCGCACACCATATAGACCGATCCGATGGCGGCCCCGAGGCCCGCGCCAGCGGCTTGCAGACTCAGATAGAAGTGTTCGAACGGCGGCGTTGCCGGGTTGGCGCTCGTCTCGAAGCGCGCCAGGTGTTTCAGGCGTTCGGGCGACGGCGCGCGGCGCATGGCACGTTGCCAGTCCTGCCAGGCTTGCGCACGCGTGCGCGTGTGAAGGTGAGAAATCGGTAGCGCGTCGAAGGCCGAAGGGAGGCCGACGGGGCCGATCCATTCGTCGGCGAGCGGTTCGGCAATGAGCGAATGTCCCCAGAAGAAGTCATTGCGCCGAATGGCGACGTCGACACCGGCGCTTTCGAAGTCGAGCGGGCCACCGGCCGAGTGAAGGTGAAGCGAGATGCCGGGGTGGGCCTGCGAGAAGGCGGCGAGGCGGGGGATCAGCCACCGCATCGCGAGGGTGGGTTCGCAGGAGACGACGAGCGTGTCCGACGGGGAGGGGGGATGAAGGGTGGCGACCGTGGCGGCGAGTTGCTCGAACATCTGCCGAGTGGTGGCGTGGAGTTTTTCTCCGGCGGCGCTCAGGAAGACGGCGCGGTTTCGGCGTTCGAACAGGGGGAGGCCGAGGGCGAGTTCGAGGGTGCGGATTTGTCGGCTGACGGCGCCATGGGTGACGAAGAGTCGGTCGGCGGCGCGCGCGAAGCTGAGTTCGGTGGCGGCGACGTCGAAGACCTGAAGGGCGTTCAGGGGAATGGAGCGAGGAAAGGGGCGGCGTAGAGATCGCGTCATACGTGAGAAATTATCACGGATATGTGGGCAAATTGATCGTTTTTTCGGCGTGACAGAAATGCCGAGAATGCGACTTTAGACGCGTGAACGCGGAAACACCGGGCATAAACGAAAAGGGTGAGAGAAAGTCATGCAAGAGCTAATCGCTGTAATGACGATCACGGTATTGGCCGTGATCAGTCCGGGTGCGGATTTTGCGATGGTGACGCGCGAGAGCTGGCGTCACGGGCGGCGCGCGGGGTTATGGGCGGCATTGGGGATTGCGGCGGGCGTGCAGGTGCACGTGGCGTACACGTTGGTGGGGGTGGGGCTGTTGATCGTGCAGGTGCCGTGGTTGTTCACGGTGATCAAGTGGATTGGTGCGGCGTATCTCGTGTACATCGGGTGGCGAACCTTGCGGGATCGGTCGCCGGTCGTGGACGTCACGCAAGAGGCTGGGGCGTCAGCTTTGTCATCGGAATCTGGGAGCGCAGACCCCGCCCGCTGGCGAGAGGCTTTTCAGGCGTTTCGCACAGGCTTTTTCACGAACGCATTGAATCCGAAGTGCACCTTGTTCGTGGTGAGCACCTTCACGCAGGTCGTTCATCCTGGCACTGGCTGGGCGCTCGGTCTCGCGTATGGAGCGTTCATGTCGGTGGCGCATTGGGCGTGGTTCAGCCTTGTGGCGCTGGGGTTCTCGGCGGGATGGATGCGCGAGGCAATGGTGCGGCGGCAGCATCTCGTGAGACGGACCATCGGCGGCGCATTGATGACGTTAGGCGGATTGCTGGCCATGGCGAGCCGCTGAAGCCGCTGCGGACGACGGGAGCGGGCTTCCGGGCAATTCCGTACCGAATGCCATGAAAATGGCGCGGGAATGGCAAAAAAATGACGGAAACTGGCAGAAATGGGAGTGAATAGGGGGTGAATACGGAAGGCGAAGGGAGTGAAATCCTTTCATTTCGCTGCCCGGTCACAAAAAGTCACAAATTTATGACGCGCCGGAAGCACCGTCACAGCAGACGCTTGGGGTAATGTGAGTACCCGCTTCGAAGGTTTTGCCGATGCATCTTTAGTCAATCGGTGAATGAACGGGTAAAATTGCGCGTTCGGCGCACGCTGGCTGTGACCAGCACGCGCGTTACATGCCATTCCCCACTGCCGATGGAATTCCTGCTCAACGCGGTTCCCCGCAAGATTTCCCACCGTGCCCTGCGCCTGGCGATTGCCGGTGTACTCAGCATCTGTGCGCTCGCCTCGGGCGCGGCGCATGCATTCTCATTCGACGACGTTGCCAAACAAGCGCGTGCGCTGGCGAACAACCGCTATAAGCCCAAGGATCCGAACCTCCCCAAAGAGCTTCAGAATCTGACCTACGACCGCTATCGCAACATTCGCTTCAAGCCTGAAAAGGCGCTGTGGCGTGCGCAGAAGCTGCCGTTCGAGTTGATGTTCTTCCACGAGGGTTCGTACTACGACCGTCCCGTCAAAATCAACGAACTGATCGGCAACAGCGCGCGCGAAGTGCGCTACAGCCCCGACATGTTCGACTTCGGCGCACTCAAGGTCGATCCGAAACAACTGCGCGGCCTCGGCTTTGCGGGCTTCCGTATTCACTTCCCGGTCAACACGCCCAAATACAAAGACGAAGTCATGGTCTTCCTCGGGGCGAGTTACTTCCGCGCGCTGGGTAAGAACCAGACCTACGGCTTGTCGGCTCGCGGTCTCGCACTCGACACCGCGCTGAACTCCGGCGAAGAATTTCCGCGCTTCACCGAGTTCTGGATTCAGCGTCCCGCGCCCGGCGCGAAAGAGCTGACCATCTACGCGTTGCTCGACTCGCCGCGCGCAACCGGTGCGTACCGCTTCACGCTGCGCCCTGGCGTCGATACGACCGTCGACGTCAAATCCGAACTGTACCTGCGCGAAAACGTGACCAAGCTGGGCATTGCCCCGCTGACCAGCATGTTCTTCTTCGGCGAGAACCAGCAGGCCTCCGTGCCCGACTATCGCCCCGAAGTACATGACTCCGACGGCCTGTCCATCCAGTCCGGGACGGGGGAATGGATCTGGCGTCCGCTCGTCAATCCCAAGCGCCTGCTGGTGTCGTCGTTCTCGCTGTCCAACCCCGGCGGTTTCGGGCTGATGCAACGCGACCGCGACTTCACCAACTATCAGGATCTTGAAGACCACTATGAATTACGTCCGAGCGCCTGGGTCGAACCGAAGGGCAAATGGGGACAAGGCCGCGTAGAGTTGGTCCAGATTCCCACGCCGGACGAAACGAACGACAACATCGTCGCCTACTGGGTGCCCGATGCACCGCCCAAGCCCAAGCAGCCGCTGTCGCTCGAATACCGGCTCTCGTGGCAAAAAGATAACGATAAGCGCCCGCCTTTGGCGTGGGTGACGCAAAGCCGCCGGGGACACGGCTACCGGGGAAAACCAGACGACAGTCTGCTCTTCGCGCTCGACTTCGAAGGCCCGGGGCTCAAGAAGCTGCCGGACGATGCCAAGGTCGAAGGCAATGTGTCCATCGACGGCAACGGCAAGATCCTCGAAGTGCAGACGCAGCGCAATGACGTCACGGGAGGCTATCGCGTCATGCTTCGCATGCGCCGCCTCGATTCCGAGAAACCCGTCGAAATGCGCGCTTACCTGCGCAACGGCAGTAACACCCTATCCGAAACGTGGAGCTACCTGTTACCCCCCGAGTGAGCGACCGCTCCGACATTCCGGTCGACGAACTTTACGTCGACAGGTTGCCCCTGCCTGCCGAAAAACGTCGTGCGTTGCTCGCACAAGCGAAGCGTGAAGGTGGCGATTCGCTCGACGTGCTGACCCGCTTGCAGCGCTTGCTCGCTGCGCGCGGAGCAGGCGTCGCAGGCGAGGCAACCGATACGACCGATACGACCGGCGCGACCGGCACGGCCGACACGTCTGCGACGGCTTCCGAAGGCTCGAATGCCACCGAGGCCGCCGGTCAGACCGACGCCGCCACCACAACGGTGGCGACGGCGGCATGGCACGCCCACGACCTTGCCGAGATCGAGTCCGACAGCGACGCGGTGCTCGCGTCGCAACCGGTGCGCCTCTCGCTCACGGAGGGCGGCTCACTGGCCGCTGCCGCAGGCCTGAACGAAGTGCGTGGCGTGCAGACGCTGCGCGTCGCGCCGCCGGTGCGCCGCACGTCGCTTATTCCGCGTCCGTGGTCGCTCAATCCGCTCGCACGGCTGTGGCGCAAGCTCATTGGCCGCAAAGACCCCGATCCGCTCGTGCGCGACGCGCCCGATCCCAAGGGCCGCTGGTCGCAGGCAGGCCGCCGTCGCCGCTGGATGCTGCTCGCGCTGATGATCGCGCAGACGGCGCTTGCCACGCACTTCATGGCATCGGTGCTGCCGTATCACGGCGCCGATCCGCTGGAGTTCTCGGTGCTCGTGCTGTTCGTGCTGCTCTTTGGCTGGGTCTCGGCCGGTTTCTGGACGGCCATCTTCGGCTTCTTCGTCCTGCTGGTCGGGGGCGAGCGTCACATGATCTCGAAGATGGCGGCGGGCGACGCGCCCATCGAGCCCGATGCGCGCACTGCCATCGTCATGCCGATCTGTAACGAAGACGTCGGCCGTGTGTTCGCCGGTTTGCGCGCGACCTACGAGTCGCTCGCCAAGACCGATTCGCTCGAACGCTTCGATTTCTTCATCCTGTCGGACTCCAACGAGGCCGATAACTGCACCGCCGAAGTCGACGCATGGCAGGCGCTGTGCCGCGAAGTCGGTGGGTTCGGGCGTATCTTCTATCGTCGGCGTCAGCGCCGCGTAAAGCGCAAGAGCGGCAACCTCGACGACTTCTGCCGTCGTTGGGGCAGCGACTATCGCTACATGATTGTGCTCGACGCGGACAGCGTGATGAGCGGCGAATGCCTGACCAAGCTCGTGCGCATGATGGAGGCGCACCCGAGCGCCGGTCTGATTCAGACCGCACCGCTCGCCGCAGGCCGCGAAACGTTCTACGCGCGTTTGCAGCAGTTCGCGGGGCGTGTCTATGGCCCGCTGTTCACGGCGGGGCTGCACTACTGGCAACTCGGTGAGTCGCATTACTGGGGACACAACGCGATCATCCGCCTCAAGCCGTTCATGGAGCATTGCGCGCTCGCGCCGCTCCCGGGCAAGGGCGCGATGTCGGGCGCGATTCTCTCGCACGACTTCGTGGAAGCCGCGCTCATGCGACGCGCGGGTTGGGGCGTCTGGATTGCCTACGATCTGCCGGGCAGTTATGAGGAAATGCCGCCGAACCTGCTCGACGAACTCAAGCGCGACCGTCGCTGGTGTCAGGGCAACCTGATGAACTTCCGGTTGTTCCTCGCGGAGGGCATGCATCCGGTGCACCGTGCGGTGTTCGTCACGGGCGCGATGGCGTATGTGTCCGCGCCGCTGTGGTTCATCTTCCTGATCCTCTCGACGTGCATGCTGGCCAAACACACGCTGGTGGTGCCGGAGTACTTCACCGCGCCTCGTCAGTTGTTCCCGGTGTGGCCGGAGTGGCACCCGGAGCGCGCGCTTGCGTTGTTCTCCGCGACGGCGACGCTGCTCTTCCTGCCCAAGATACTGGCGGTGATGCTGATCTGGGTGAAAGGGGCGAAGCGCTTCGGCGGCGCCTTCGCGGTGACCGTCAGCATGTTCATCGAGATGGTGTTCTCTGCGGTGCTCGCACCGGTGCGCATGCTGTTCCATACGCAATTCGTGCTGGCGGCACTCACCGGCATCGCTATTCAGTGGAAGTCGCCGCCGCGGGAAGATGCCGAGACGCATTGGGGCGAAGCGATTCGCCGTCACGGACTTCAAACGGTGATCGGCATGGCGTGGGGCGGTGTCGTCTACTGGCTCAACCCGGACTTCATCTGGTGGTTGATGCCGATTGTCGGTTCGATGATGATTTCGATTCCGGTGTCGGTCTTTTCCAGCCGTGTGTCTCTGGGGCGGGGACTCAAGCGTGCGCGCCTGTTCCTGATTCCGGAAGAGTCGTGGCCACCCAAGGAACTGCGCATGACGGAAAAGTACACGAGCGAGGCGGGTAAGCACGTCGACTTCGTGGACGCCGTGGTCGATCCGATGGCCAACGCGCTGGTGGCGTCGAGCGTCAAGCCGACACTGGATGACGCGAAGCGCGACGCTTTGCGCGCCGGCCGTGTCGAGACGGCGCTGCTGCGCGGCCCGACCAAGCTCACGAACACGCAGAAGTGGGAGTTGCTCAACGATCCGCGCGCACTGGCGGCGTTGCATCTGCTGGTGTGGACCGATCCCCGAGCACATCCTGAGTGGTGCGACGCACGCGCCAACGGGTTGTCACAGGGTTTCCTCGCGTCCGCCTGAGGGCTGCACGCAAGGAGCGACGAAAAAGAAAAAACGGCAAGGCATCGCGCCTTGCCGTTTTTTCATGGGTGCTTCGCTTGCCGTTGGCCGGATCAGCGCGGCGGCAGGAAGTCGTTCGGATTGAACGGTGTGCCTTTCTGACGCACCTCGAAGTGCAGCTTCACGACGCCATGCGAGTCGGTGTCGCCCATCTCGGCAATCTGCTGCCCCTTGCTGACCGACGCGCCTTCCTTCACGCGCAGCGCGCGGTTGTGGGCGTAGGCGGTGAGGTAGCCGTTTTCATGCTGGACCATCACGAGATTGCCGTAGCCGCGCAGCCCGTTACCTGCGTACACGACCTTGCCTGCCGCAGCGGCGTAAATCGGATCGCCGGCCTGGCCGCCGATGTCGATGCCCTTATTGCTGCTGCCGTTGTAGTTGGCGAGGATTCTGCCGGTCGCCGGCCACGTCATCGGAATCTTGTTCGTTGCCGTGCGCGGCGCGGCGGGCGCCGGTGCGGGCTTCGGTGCAGGCTTGGCCTGAGGACGAGCACGTGGCGCACCCGACGACGCACTACCGCCGGAGGACGCCACGGCCGCCGGGGCACTCGACGAACCGGGCGGCGGCACGACGCGCAACACTTGACCGACTTCGATCTTGTCGGCGTCTGCCAGACTGTTCCAGCTCACCAGATTGCTGGTGCTGGTGTTGTTGGCGCGGGCGATGCCGTATAGCGTGTCGCCGGACTGCACGCGATAGCTGCCCGCTGGCACGGGGCCATAGTTCGGCGTTCCGGCACAGGCGGCGAGCGTGGCGCAAACGGCCAGACTGATCAGGTGGGTACGGCAGCGGGCAAGCCATCGCGGCTGGCCGGACATGCGAATTTCAGGTTGCGATCGCAGGGATCGCGCGAGGTGAATAGGCTCCATCCGTGGGCAGGTTGAAAAAAACTTGAGGGTGGAGGCCCGCTGACGGTCGCGAAACGCGGTGGCCGGCCAACTTTCGCTGGAATGTGCGCAGTAGGGGAAAAACGTCGGAAAACGGTTTCACACAGCACAAAACACGGGCCAAACGGGCGACAACGGCATGGGCGCGGGACAAAACGCCTATTGTACGGGCTGGAATTGTCGATCGGACATTCAAACAGTGCCCAAATTCCCCGCTATTTGCGGAAATTGTTACTCTTTTTGCGGCATTTTCCCGGTTGACAAGCATCGGGTCACCGCGTATAAAACAGCTTGCAGATTGTCAAGCCGCGAAGTTGTTGTCAGACGTAGTTTTCCTGCTTCTCGCTGGTTTCTAGTCCTTCATTTTCCCTTGATTGTCAGCGCTTCACGAGGTCAATTCCGACCTCAGGCTATTGTTTTATTAGGAAAAAACATGGAAACCGGTACCGTTAAGTGGTTCAACGACGCAAAGGGCTTCGGCTTTATTACCCCGGACAACGGTGGTGAAGACCTGTTCGCTCACTTCTCCGAAGTGAAGGTGGACGGCTTCAAGTCGCTGCAAGAGAACCAAAAAGTGTCGTTCGAGGTCAAGACTGGCCCGAAGGGCAAGCAAGCTGCGAACATCAAGCCGGTTTAAGGCTGATTCGCTTCACGTGATGCCGCGCTAGCCTTCGGGCGGTGCTGTATCCCGCGACCGACAGGCCCGGTGACGAAAGTCATCGGGCCTGTTTGTTTTTTGGCACGCCGTCGTGCGTTTTGACGAGATCTCGCAGATTCGCATGAGACGTGCACGCGAACGATGCCACCGTCACGGTTCGACGCTACAATGCCAGATCGAATTCGCGTAAGCATTTTTTCGGGGCAATCATGAGCCTGCAAACGTGGTGGCTATACGTAGTCACCGTTTTTTTCGTCTCCGCCACGCCGGGCCCGAACATGTTGCTCGTCATGACGCATGGCGCGCGCCACGGGCTGCGCGCATCGCTCGGCACGATGGCCGGTTGCATGACGGCGCTGATTGCGATGATGTCGATTTCGGCCGCCGGTCTGGGGGCTGTGCTCAAAGCCTGGCCGATGCTGTTCGACACGCTGCGCTATGTGGGCGCGGCCTATCTCGTCTACCTCGGTTACAAGAGCTGGCGCTCGCCGGTGAACGCTCAGGACGAAGCCGCAAAGCTCGCGACGCCGGCGCTGGTCGCCGACTCGAGCTTCGGTAAATTGTTCAAGTCGGGCTTTCTCGTCGCGGCCAGCAACCCCAAAGCCATTCTTTTCGCAGCGGCATTCCTGCCCCAGTTCATCGATCCGACGGCCGCCAAGTTGCCGCAATTCTCGATCTTGCTCGGCACGTTTGCCGTCATCGAGATGAGCTGGTACATGGTCTACGCCACGGGTGGGTTGCGCATTGCACCGTATCTGCGTGAAGCGCGTGTGCTCAAGGCATTCAACCGCATCAGCGGCGGCGTGTTCATGGGCTTCGGCGCGTTGATGGCTGCGGTGCATCGCTGATCGGCGGCGCAGCACGGGAAAGGTAAGGAAAGGGCGTGGAATGGCCCGAGTGTGGCGCACGGCACGGGGAGCGGTAGGCTCGTGCGCCGGGGCACTCAATATTTCCGGGCAGTGACCGTTAACGTTCATGACCAGATGCATGAGACGGCTTTATTACGTACGGTGGGCGTGGTTGCGCGCGCCGTCACGGGGACAAATAGAAGATCAGGTATGGAAACGACAGAACCGCAGGTGACACCGGCGCCCACGGACGAAGAGTCTCAACTTCATGACTCGTATCGCATCAGCAACCCGCTGGAGATCGGCGGCGTGCTGCGTCATCTGGCGACCCGCGGCGACTTCATGACGGTGTACTTCGCGAACGGCCAGCGTCAGCTCGTCACGCGACTGCTCAAGGTCGAACCGCAAGCGCGCGGTTTCTATTTCGACTGGGGCGGCATCGAGACGGAGAATCGGGCGCTGCTCGCCAACAAGCGCGCGCTGTTCGTCGGGGTGCCCGAGGGCATTCAGGTGCATTTCCCCATCGGCGACGTGGAGGAGCGCGAGTACGAAGGCTATCCGGCGTTCTATTCGTCGTATCCGGAAACCCTCGTGCGCTTGCAGCGCCGCGACTATTTCCGCGTGAAGACGCCGATCCTCGATCCGTATCAGTGCACGGTCAAATTCCCGGAAGACACGCCGATGCGCCTCGCGGTGTTCGATCTGTCGCTGGGCGGCGTGGGGCTGCGCACGAAGGCCGACGCTGCGGCCGAGATCCCGAAGGGATCGATGCTGATGCATGTCGAGATCGAACTGCGCGACTACGGGACCGTGCAGGTCGACCTGGAAGTGTGCGCGGTGCGTGCCGTGCCCCTGGCCAAGGACATCGAGTATCACATCGGCTGCCGCTTCATCGCGCTGTCGCGCACGGCCGAGTCGCGTCTGCAAAAACTGATTACGCAACTCGAACTCAATCGCAAGGCGTTCGCCCGAGGGTAAGCGTTAAGCGTTAAGGGCTTCGGCGAAAGCAGCGCCGTCATCCGGCATCACGCGACAAAAAGGGCGGCCTTTCGGTCGCCCTTTTTACATCCTCGCGATTCGCGCAGTAAGTGGCCCGTTTCCGGTTGCGCCGACATCACCCCGGCGCATGAATCCGCAGCGCCGGAATCGCATGCAGCAGGCGAAGCAAATCCGTTTGCCGACGGCATCCCGTCTTGTCGAAGATATGCCGCAACTGTGTGCGCGCCGTATTGATGGCGACGTTGGCGTCCTGCGCGTATTGCGTCAGTTCGCGGCCCTCCGCCAGCGCCTGTGCGAGACGCGCTTCCATCGGTGACAGCCCGAACAGCACCTTGAGCGTGTAGGGACCGAGCGTGACGCGCCGGTCGAGTTCACCAATCGTCAGCATCGCCATCGGCTTCTCCCACGGTGCAGCGCAGGCATGCGACTCGCGCAGCGGTAGCACCGTGACGACCCAGTGTTGCTGGTTGTCGCCCTGCAGACGATGACTGCCTGCGACCGGCATCGGCGCGGTCGCGTGGGTAATGAGGCGCCGCACGGCCTGTTCGTCGTTGGGCAGTACGGCGGTGAACTTCCCGCCGCGAATACACACGTTGCGCGTCGCCCCGAGACGTTGATGCGCGGCCACGTTCAGATAGTGCGCATGCCCCGTCTCGTCCGTAATGACGATGGCCATGTCCAGATGGTCGAGCACCGCCATGCCGATGGCCGCCTGCGCCTGCAAGTGACGGGTGCCCGCCCGCAGACGTGCCGCGCGCGCGATGTGCTTCGTCAGAATTTCCAGCTCGGGGGCGTCGTCGGCGTCTTCGAACGGCACATGATCGGGGGCACGGAACACTGCGAGCAACTCGCTGGTGCCGTCGGCTCCGTCGAGATGCATGCCGTACGTGTACCGCACGCCGTGGGGAATCAGGAAGTCGTTGAACAGTTCACTACGAGCCACGTAGCGATCGCTCAGGTGATGGTGGCAGCGCATGGCGTGACCGACCGGCTGTTGCAGCATCAGCGCCACGCGCGGATCGGTCGGTGCGAGCTTTTCGATGAACTCGCGGATGAGGTCGGGAGAAGCGTCAAGTGAGTTGGAATCGCGCGTCGCGCGATGACGCGCGCGATCCCACGTGACCGAATGGAAGCCGATGCCACCGGCCCACCGGTTGAATTCACGCAATGCCTGATCCCAACGCGCTTCGTCGAGCACTCCGTCGTAGCAAGTGCCGATCAACGCGTCGAGAGACAACTTCCCCGTGTCGTCCATCGTCGCCTCCCCTGGCTGTGTCGTGACGAACTTATGTCCTGCGTTGCCCGCGTCAACTTGCGTAACTTGTGTGGGCGCCTCTCGACGGGCGTGTTACGCATAGTGAGTATTCTGGCAAGCGTCCTGACGGGGATCAATCGGGGTCAATGCTCGCGTTGTTGCACCGCCACATCAGGGGGTTCCCCGCGTGCTTCGCGCACACCGTCCGGGTAAATGCGCACCAGTACGATACGCGGCCCCTGCATCTTCTTCACGACCACGGAGAAGCCCTCGAAGTCGACCTTCTGACCCTCGCGGGGCAGGTAACCCAGTGCGTTCATGATGAGACCGCCGACCGATTCCGCGTGCTCACTCGGAATGTCCAGGCCGAGCGCGCGCTCCAGCGTGAGGATCGGCAGGCTGCCACGACCGATGAGCGTGCCGTCTTCCATGCGGGTCCAGTCGTCTTCCGTTTGACGGAATTCGTCGCGAATCTTGCCGACCAGCGCCGAGAGCAGGTTGTCCAGCGTGAGGAAGCCGATCGGCTTCTGGTCCGGCCATCCCACGATGGCAAAGTGCGGTGCACCCCGGCGGAAACGGCTGAACAGCTCGCGTGCGGCCATGTCGGGCTTCACGCGCTCGACCGGACGCGCCATGCTGCCCAGATCTTCGATGGACTGGCCATGATGCTCGGCGAGGAACAGATCCTTCAGGTGGACCACACCAAGGACGGTTTCGCCGTCGTTGTCGAAGAACGGATAGCGGCTGTAGCGATGGCGGTAGGCCGTGTCCATGTTCTGCGCAAACGTGGCGTTACGACGGAAGGCCGCCACTTCGCTCATCGGGCGCATCAGGTCGGACACCGTCAGATCGCTGAAGTCGATGGCGTAGGCGACCACGTTCCAGTCGTCGCGCGAGAGCTTTTCGCTCGATGCACCCCGGCGCACGATCAGCTTGATTTCGTCGGCCGAGTAATGGGCGTCGGTGCCGTGCGAGGGATCGAGGCCGGTCCAGCGAAGCAGGCGGTTGGCGCTGTGGTTGAGCACCCAGATCGCCGGGTACATCAGCCAATAGAAGCCGTACAGGGGCGCGGCCGTCCACACGGACACGGCTTCGGGCATGCGCAGGGCCATCGACTTCGGCGCGAGTTCGCCCACGACGATGTGCAGATACGAGATCGTGAAGAACGCGATGAAGAACGCGAGCGCGTGGATCAGTTCGGCAGAGCTGACGCCGACCAGTTCGAACAGCGGCGTGAGAATGCGGGCAAACGCGGGTTCACCGATCCAGCCCAGACCGAGCGAGGCGAGGGTGATGCCGAGCTGACACGCAGAAAGGTAAGTATCGAGTTGGCCGTGGACCTTGGCCAGGATACGGCCGCGCCAACCTCGCTGGCGGGCAATGACATGAACGCGCGTCTGGCGCAGTTTGACGAGGCCGAATTCCGCCGCCACGAAGAAGCCGTTGAGCAACACCAGCAGGATCGCAGCGACGATCAGTAAGAAGTTTTCCAAAATATAGGGAATGGGACGACAGGCCCGACAGTATAAGTGACAAACACTTAGGGACGATTTAGCAGACGCCAACCTGGCATGGCAAAGGCTTCCACGAGGAAATCGACCATGGCGCGGACCTTGGCGCTCAGATATTTGCGTGACGGATAGACGACATAGATACCGCGCTCGCCCTGTGTGTACTCGGGGAGAAATTCGACGAGGCGGCCGTCGCGCAGTGCGTCTTGCACGAGAAAGGCCGGTTGCAGGATGATCCCGGCACCGGCCAGCGCCGCAGCCATGCATGTGTCGCCGTTATCGGCGATGAGCCGGGCGTGCGTCTGCACGGAGACGGGGCCGTCCGGTCCGTCGAAATGCCATTCGCGACGGTGCAGGAAGTAGCTGTACCCGACCGTCTCGTGATGGGTCAGTTCGCTCGGATGCTTCGGGGTGCCGTGTTGTGCCAGATAGCCGGGCGACGCACAGAGCACCAGGCGCGTGCCTGCCAGCCGGCGGTGCACGAGCGACGAATCGGGCAGTCGCGAGATGCGAATGGCCAGATCGTAGCCTTCATCCACGATATCGACGAGCCGGTCGCTCAGTGTGATGTCCAGCGAGACCTGCGGGAATTGGGCGAGAAATGCGGGCCAGAGCGGGGCGAGATGCAGCACTCCGAACGTGTGCGGGGCGTTGATTCGCAAGGGGCCGGCCGGTTCGCCGTCCTGCTCGCCTGCCATGGCGTCGGCTTCGTCCAGCTCAGCGAGGATCTGGCGACAGCGCTCGACGTATCGCTGGCCGGGTTCGGTCAGCGACAGGCGGCGTGTGGTGCGCTGGATCAATCGGGTGCCCAGACGTGCTTCGAGGTCCGCGACGTATCGAGAGACGGCCGTCTTCGAAATGCCCATCGCGTCGGCCGCCTTGACGAAGCTGCCCGACTCGACCACGGCGATGAAGCATTCGATCTCGCGAAGTTTGTTCATGCCGGGTCCAGGGGTATCGATGTCGTTATTGTGCCAGTGCGCCGACTTCCGCGAGCGACGGGGCGGCGCTGCCGAACGCGAAGGCGTCCATGCGCAGCGCGCCGTACGTCGAGCCGGTGTCGAAGTGCGTCTGACGGGCGGGATCGTCGGCCGCGCCAAGCGCAACGTAAATCGGCAGCAGATGCTCGTCCGTCGGATGCGCGCGTTCGGCGTGCGGCGCGCGCGCGCGGTAGTCGAACAGGGCGTCGAGGTCCATCGCCGCCAGACGCTCGGTAAACCACGTCGAAAACTCGGCCACGTATGGCGCTTCGGGGGTCGCCTCGCGCGCGCCGCCCGGGGCGCGGAACACTTCGTGCAAGTTGTGCGTGAAGCTGCCCGACGCCACGATCAGTACGCCCTCGCGAGCGAGCGGTGCGAGCGTCTGCCCGACTTGGTACTGATATTCGGGGCGCATGTGCCGTTGCAGCGACAACTGCGTGACCGGCACATCCGCATCGGGATATAGATAGCGCAGCGGCACCCACGCGCCATGATCGAGACCCCACTGATCGTCGGTGACAGCGGGCAGTCCCGCGTCCTTCAACATCTGCACGGTGCGTTCGGCGAGTGCCGGTGCACCCGGTGCGGGGTACTTCAGTCCATAGAGTTCGCGCGGGAAGCCGCCGAAGTCGTGGATCGTGCGTTGCTGCGCGAGGTTGCCCACGCGCGGTGTCGGCGTCGACCAGTGCGGCGAGATCACGAGGATCTCGCTGGGACGCGGCACCGCACGCCCCAGCGCCGTCAGCAACGGACCGGTGCGGCCCGGTTCGACCGCGAGCAACGGCGAGCCGTGGGAGACGAAGAGGGTGGGAAGGGCAGACATGGCATTCACTCCGGCAAAACAACGCTAAACGACATCACGACAGGATCGGGCGGCATACCCCTCGGCGGGTTTCGCCGAGGGGCTCTGGCGATTATGCAGTGCGGTTACGGCGAATCGCGAAGGCACCGTCGCCCAGCAACGCCACGACCAGCAGGCCCACGAGCCAGAACGCCGGGAATTCCCAGCCGCCGCCCTTGTTGGTGAACAACCAGCCGTTGTGGCCGTGCACCGAGACGATGGTGCCGAGCATCAGTGCGGCGAGCGGCAGGGCGGCCCAGCGGGCGTAGAAGCCGGTGATGAGCATGAGGCCACCGATCAGCTCCAGTGCCATCGTGACATAGGCGACGACCGGCGGCAGGCCAAGCGAGCCCATGAAGCCGACGAAGCCGGGCACGGTGAAGACGAACACTTTAAGCGACAGATGCGAGAGGAACAGGATACCCAGCGAGACGCGCAGCAGCAGGGCAGCGTACGGGGCGGTTTTAGTATCGATCATGACAAGCTCCGGTAAGGGAATCGAAATACGGACTAAGGGTCGGCTCGGCCATCGACGGCTACTGATGGCCATTCACGTCGATTTACCGATGACGTGGCGTCGATGACTGACTTAGTCCCCATTCTAGGGAGCGGGATCGTACAGATAAACGAGTGTCGAAGGGATTGATTGTCCCGTTGGTGGGGATAATCGATGTGTGATGCGGGCGAAGCAAGCCGCCCGGGGCGCGTCGGGTGGCTTGCTTCGCTCAGGATTGCGCAGGATTGTGCAGGAATTACGTCGGCCGTTCAGGCCGTTGCGATCATCCGGTCGAGCAGTTCGACCCAGTGTTGTACCGGCGCGTGATCGCGGGCGTGCTCACCCTTGGCCGTCGCCTGTAAATGGCAGATGCAACCGACGTTGGCCGACACAACCAGCTCAGGATCGAGGGCGTCGAGCGACTTCCACTTGGCGTCGCGCAACTGATGCGACAAGTCCGGCTGCGTGACGGAATACGTCCCGGCCGAGCCGCAGCAGATGTGACTGTCCTGCGGCAACATGACGTTCACACCCACACCGGCGAGCACCTTCTCCACCACGCCCTTGAGTTGCTGGCCGTGTTGCAGTGTGCAGGGCGGGTGATACGCGATCTTGCCCGATTTACGGTTAGGCACGCGCTTTTGCAGCGCTTCCAGATTGTCGAGCAGCACCTCCGACAGATCGCGCGCGAGTTCGGACACGCGTTGTGCTTTGCCTGCGTACTTCGGATCGTGACGCAGCAGATGGCCGTATTCCTTGATCGTCGCACCGCATCCCGACGCGTTGATCACGATGGCTTCCGTACCGGCTTCGATCTCCGGCCACCAGGCGTCGATGTTGCGGCGAGCGTCGTCCAGACCGTCGTCGTGATAGTTCAGGTGCAGACGGATCGCACCGCAGCAGCCAGCGGACGAAGGGCGCACCATCTCGATGCCAAGCGCGTCGAGCACCCGGGCGGTGGCCTTGTTGACGTTCGGCAGCATGGCCGGTTGCACGCAGCCTTCGAGCATCAGCATGCGGCGTGCGTGCTTCGCTTGCGGCCAGCTGCCGGAGCGTTGACGGTGGGGAACTTTCTCGCGCAGCGAGCGCGGCAGCAACGTGCGGAACTGTTGGCCGAGGCGTAGGGCGGGTGAGAACAGGGTGCGGTTGGGCAGCACGTGGGCGAGGGTCCAGCGCACGGCGCGCTCGCCAGCAGGACGGCCGACCTTGGCGTCGATATGACGGCGACCGATGTCAGCCAGACGCCCGTACTGCACGCCCGAGGGACAGGTCGATTCACAACTGCGGCAGGTCAGGCAGCGATCGAGGTGACGCTGCGTTTCGCGCGTCACGCTCTGTCCTTCGACCATCTGCTTGATCAGGTAGATACGCCCGCGCGGGCCGTCGAGTTCGTCGCCCAGCAACTGATAGGTCGGGCAGGTCGCGGTACAGAATCCGCAATGCACGCATTTGCGGAGAATGGCTTCGGCTTCGTCGCCGTCCGGTGTCTGGCGAAGGAATTCTGCGAGGTTCGTTTGCATCGTTCTGTAGTTAGCGATTTACCGGTACAACCGATGACGGTTGAAGATGCGGCTCGGATCGAATGCTTGTTGCAGACGCTCGCCGATAGCTTGGAGCGCGGCGTTCTGAGGCGTAAATACACGCTCCACGCCGACCGACTTGCTGCCGTGGCGAAACAGCGTAGCATGCCCGCCGACCGCTGCGGCAATTGCGCGAATTTCGGTGGCCGAGCGCTGTGTGATCCACCACCGCTGCGCGCCGCCCCATTCGACGAGATGCTCGTCGGCGCCCGTCAGCGGTGGCGTGGTCGGCGGCACCGACAGACGCCACAACGGCTGCGCATCGCTCTGAACCTGCGTGGTCGCGAAGAACGGGTGCGTTTGCTCCCGCAGCGACGTCCAGAAGGCATGCGCCTCGAGGGCATCGACATGACGGCCACCCATCGTGACGCGGGCGGCGTCGATGGCGGCGGCAGCACCGCCGAGGCGCACGCTCAACACACCGTCGTGCCACGCCGAGCCCATGAGCGGCAGCGGCTGACCGCCCCAGCGGTTGAGCTGGTCGATGGCCTGCGCCTGTGTCAGGTCGAAGCGCAACGTCGCCTGCGCCACCGGGCAGGGCAGTACCTTGATCGAGAGTTCCAGCAGGATGCCCAGCGTTCCGAGCGAACCTGCGAGGACGCGCGAGACGTCATAGCCCGCCACGTTCTTCATCACTTGCCCGCCGAAATGCAGCACCTGGCCGTGTCCGTTCATGATGACCGCGCCGAGTACGAAGTCGCGTGGCGCACCGACGTGCGGACGGCGTGGCCCGGCGAGACCGGCGGCGATGCAGCCGCCCAGCGTTGCACCGGGGCCGAAGTGAGGTGGCTCGAACGGTAGCATCTGGCCACGCTCGGCGAGCGCGGCTTCGATCTCCGCAAGCGGGGTACCCGCGCGAGCAGTGATCACGAGTTCGGCCGGATCGTACGAGACGATGCCGCGATAGGCGCGCACGTCGAGCGGCTCACCTACTGGCGTCTCGCCATACCAGCGCTTGGTGCCCCCGCCCTGAATATCGAGCGGCATGCCGCTGGCGGTGGCGGCGAGCACGCGCTCGCGGATCGTCGCGAGCGCCTGTGCGGCGCGGCTCGCCTCAGTGTCGAGGGATGACGATGGAGGCGGTGGCGTGAGCGACACAGTCGACGCCGTCTGAAGGACTTGCGACATCAGAACCTCGGCAAATCGGGATGTGGGAGCAGGCCGCCGCGCACGTGCATCTTGCCGTACTCGGCGCAGCGCGCGCGCGTGGGGATGCCTTTGTCGGCGTTGAGCAGACCGGCGGGATCGAAGGCGCGCTTCACGGCGAAGAAGGCGTCGCGCTCTTCTTCGGAGAACTGCACGCACATCGAGTTGATCTTCTCGATGCCCACGCCGTGCTCGCCGGTGACCGTTCCACCTAGTTCAACACACGCTTCGAGAATGTCGCTGCCGAAGGCTTCGGCGCGGTGCCATTCGTCCAGATCGTTGCCGTTGAACAGGATCAGCGGGTGCATGTTGCCGTCGCCTGCGTGGAAGACGTTGATGCAACGCAGCCCGTATTGCACCTCCATCGCCTCGATGCGCTTGAGTAGCGTGCCGATCGTGCGACGCGGAATAGTGCCGTCCATGCAGTAGTAGTCGGGCGAGATGCGCCCGGCGGCGGGGAAGGCATTCTTGCGTCCGGACCAGAATCGCAGACGTTCCGCTTCGGAGGCCGAGACCTGAATGCGGGTCGCGCCCGAGGCGCGCAGGACGGCCGAGACGCGAGCGATTTCTTCGGCGACTTCCTCTGGCGTGCCGTCGGATTCACACAGCAGGATGGCGGCGGCGTTCAGATCGTAACCGGCGTGCACGAACTCTTCGACAGCCTGCGTGGCAGGTTTGTCCATCATCTCCAGACCGGCCGGGATGATGCCCGCGGCGATGATCGCGGCGACCGCGTTGCCACCCGCTTCGACGTCGTCGAAACTCGCCATGATGACTTGCTGGACCTGTGGCTTTGGCACGAGCTTGACGGTGATTTCCGTCACGACGCAGAACATGCCCTCACTGCCGATGAAAACGGACAGCAGGTCGAGGCCAGGCGAATCGAGTGCGTGAGAGCCGAATTCGACGACCTCGCCGTCCATCGTCACCGCGCGCACGCGCAGGACGTTGTGCACCGTCAGGCCGTACTTCAGGCAGTGCACACCGCCCGAGTTTTCGGAGACGTTGCCACCGATGGTGCAGGCGATTTGCGAGGACGGATCCGGCGCGTAGTAAAGCCCATAGGGCGCAGCGGCTTCCGAGACGGCGAGGTTGCGCACGCCCGGCTGCACGGTAGCGGTGCGGGCGTAGGCGTCGACTTCCAGAATGCGCTTGAACTTCGCGAGCGAAAGCACGATGCCGTCGGTAATGGGCATGGCGCCGCCGGACAGACCGGTGCCCGCCCCGCGTGGCACGACCGGAACGTTGTTCGCGTGGCATGCCCGAAGAATGCGACAAACCTGATCTTCGTCGGCAGGCAACACCACGGCCAGCGGCAGCTTGCGGTAGGCGGCCAGACCGTCGCATTCGTACGGCGTGATCTGTTCGCGGTCGGTGAGCCACTGGGCATCGGGGACGGCCGCACGCAACGCAGCCAGCCGGGCTGAGCGCGTGGCGTCGTTCAGCGTGTCGAAGACAGGCTCGTTCGCGCGAGCGGTATCGAAGGCGGTAGACATCTGCGTGGCACTCGCGGACATCGGTGGCGGCACCGGCGGCGCTGGCACGGGAGAAGGAAGGGGCGACGCATTCGATGCCATCTGGCTTGCTCTCGGACGATCGTTGACGTGTAATGACATTGACGGGTCTTGGTCTACTGGTAGACTGGTCGACCAGTTGTCGGATGACGTCATCGTAAAGGGAATGATCTGATTCCGACTAGCGGGTTAACCCTAGGTTTAACGTCGATACTCTAGTGCGGCTGAGCGACGGGCAGTCGGTGTGCCCTGAGCGAAGCCGCATCCTGTATCGTGGCGTCTGTGATTTTTCTGTCGAGAGCCGAAGCCGACATGTCGTCCAACGAGTCGTCCTTGCCTATATCTACTTTTCCCGCCAGCGAGCCCTCGGGCACCGTTGCGAGCTTTGCGCCGGTCACGCCGCCGCCGCGCCTGCGCCTGTCCGACATGGTCTACGAGCAACTGGAGACGATGGTCGTCGAAGGTCGGCTCGCACCGGGCTCGGCGCTGCCGTCCGAGCGGGATCTGGCGCAGCAGATGGGCGTGTCGCGCCCGTCGTTGCGTGAAGCGCTGTTGCGGCTGGAGTCGCGCGGGCTGATCGTCGGCCGGGCTGGCGGAGGGTATCTCGTCGCCAACGCCAGTCAGCCGCTGCTCGCCGAGCCGCTCTCGCAATTGATGTCGCGTCACAGCAAGACCGTGGACGATGTGCTGGAAATGCGCGAAGTGCTCGAAGCCAAGGCCGTGGAGCTGGCAGCAGAGCGTGCGACGCCCGAAGACATCGCTCGTCTTGCGCAGGCACTCGAAGCGCTGGAAGCCGCCTATGCCGCCGGTCGTGACGGCCTGGACGGGGAGGGCGACGCGCGTGGTCAGTCGCTGCTCACCCGCGTCCCCGAACTGGATGCACATTTCCATCTGGCACTGGCCGAGGCGACGCATAACCTCGTGCTGGTGCATCTGATGCACGCCATCTTCGAACTGCTGCGCGGCTCGGTCGTCGACAATTACCGCGCCATCGTCGGTCACGGCGCCGATCTGGCAGAGCTGATCGATCAGCATCGGCGCATTTTCAATGCCGTGGCGTCGCACGACGCAGGTAGCGCGCAACGTTCGCTGCGCGAACATCTCACCTTCATTCGCAACAATTCGGGCGACGTCGAGCCGGTCTGACCCCGATTTATCGCATCGGCGGTGCCCTCGCCTGAGGGCTAACCCCACCCGCTAAAACCTCATCGTTTTCCCTGACCCTCTCCTACGGCGACGCACGTCGCTCGGGGGCAGCTGCACCGGTGTCCGGACACGGCACACCCCGCAATGGCGCGGTTTACCTCAGTTTCCGAGTTATCGAGCGCTTACGTCTGCCGCCAATGCTCTTCGCCTTCCCCGCGCGCCCGGCACCGATATGCGGGCGCTTTCGGGTTGACAGTGGTTCGGCCATCGACTAATTTTGGAACCATAAAAAATACTTAATTCGATATATTGAATCTTGTATATCAGATTCAAAGTGTCGAACCGGCCCCGGCAGGACCTGTGAAATTTCCGGGTGGGCGTCGGTGCGGCACGGGATTCATCGGAGACATCAGTGGGTAAGCAACCATTTCCTTTCGGGCAGTCTACGTGCGACGTTGAGTCCGCACCGGCTGCCCTGTCGTATCCGCCGTCAGTGGTCACGCAAGACATTCGTGCCCTGGGGTGTTCCTCATCTCCCTGCCGCCCGTTGCGGGCAGGCGATCTGGCGATCACGCGTCCGCGAGGCGCGCCCGCCTGAGTGATGGGACCTGGTCTGCGATGCGATCCGTGCGGTCCATCGCGACACGCCGACAGCGCAGGCCGGTCCGCACTCGAATTTGTTCACCAGTCACCCTTCGGCAGCCGGCAACTTGCCGGCGCGGACCCTGAAAAGTCTGCGTCGCCGCGCCGAAGAGGGGACCGGAAGGGTCCTTTGGCACTTCCGAGAGTCAGTCAGCCGGGGCTTTAGCCCTGCGAGCCTGCCGCCAGGCAGTGCTCCGCGATCAAGCGGCCAAGCATGAGCCGCACGCAACGCCAGGAGGCGTGCCGTCTGCGCGACATCCCCGATCTCTCTGGGGCGCGCGGCAGCACGCGATGACGGCGGGCACCGCACAACGAAAAAGCGGGCCGTCGTCAATCGTCTGACAGGAACAGGAGGCAAGTCATGCAAGCAGCTGCGCAACCGGAGGAGAAGACCTCTTTTCTGGGAGGGCGCTGGTCACAACTGGTGATCGGCATCATCTGTATGGGCCTTGTGGCCAATTTGCAATATTCGTGGACGTTGTTCGTCGAGCCGATGCAAGCCAAGCACAACTGGGGCGTCGCGGCGATTCAGGTGGCGTTCTCGATTTTCATCGTGGTGGAAACGTGGCTGGTTCCGATCGAGGGCTGGCTGGTGGATCGCTTCGGGCCGCGTCCCGTGGTGGCCGGCGGCGCGGTCTGCGTCGGGCTGTCGTGGATCATGTATTCCTACGCGGAGTCGCTGACGGTGCTCTATACGGCAGCTGTCATCGCGGGTATCGGTGCCGGTTGCGTGTACGGCACCTGCGTGGGTAATGCGCTGAAGTGGTTCCCGGACAAGCGCGGTCTGGCGGCCGGTCTGACGGCGGCGGGTTTCGGTGCGGGCGCTGCCATCACCGTGATTCCGATCGCGAACATGATCAAGGCGTCGGGTTATGAGGCAGCGTTCTTCAACTTCGGCATTGTGCAAGGCGTGGCGATCTTCGTCCTCGCGCTGTTGCTGGTCAAGCCGCGTGCACCGAAGGGGGTGACGGTGTCGCGCCGCAACCTGGCGACGAAGCAGGACTACACGTCGGGCCAGATGATTCGCACGCCGGTCTTCTGGGTGATCTACATCTGCTTCGTTGCGGTGGCTGCTGGCGGTCTGATGGCCACGGCGCAGATCGGTCCGATCGCGAAGGACTATGGCATTGCTTCGATGCCGATGACGCTGTTCGGTGCAACGCTGCCGTTGCTGACGATGACGCTGTCGATCGACAATCTGTGCAACGGCTTTACGCGTCCGCTGTGTGGCTTCGTTTCGGACAAGATCGGTCGTGAAAACGCTATGTTCATCATCTTCCTTGGGGAAGGCGTGGCGATGCTCGGTCTGATGCACTTCGGTCAGAACCCGTATATGTTCGTGTTCTTCGCAGCGATGACCTTCCTGTGCTGGGGCGAAATCTTCTCGATCTTCCCGGCGCTGTGTGCGGACACGTTCGGCAGCAAGAACGCCGCCTCGAACGCGGGCACGCTGTACACCGCCAAGGGCACGGCTGCGTTGCTGGTGCCGCTGGCTTCGGTGCTGGCTGTCGGCGGTCACTGGGATCGCGTATTCATCGCTGCGGCGAGTATCAGTATCGTGGCGGCAGTGGGTGCGAAGTTCGTGCTCGCCCCGATGCGCCGTCGCTGGATCGAATCCGAAAACAGCAACAGCGCAAAGGCATCGACGAGCCCGTCGGTGGCGATGGGCGCGCCTGCCAGCGAGTAAGGCCGCAGCAGGCTGTTGTATCGGGTCTAAGCAGTATTGACGACAGGAAAACGGGGTGCCGGAAACGGTGCCCCGTTTTCTTATTTGAGGGTCGTCGGCTTGTCTTCGTCGTCGAACGATCAGGACGCAGAAAACAAAAAAGCCCGTCAATGACGGGCTTTTTGTGTTTTGGCTCCTCGACCTGGGCTCGAACCAGGGACCTACGGATTAACAGTCCGGCGCTCTACCGACTGAGCTATCGAGGATCAAACTTGGCAGTCGCACAACGCTGTAACGATGTGCCGACTAAAACAAAAGCCTCGCGGGAGCGAGGCCATCGCTTCGGTATTCTTGGCTCCCCGACCTGGGCTCGAACCAGGGACCTACGGATTAACAGTCCGGCGCTCTACCAACTGAGCTATCGGGGATCAAAAGAGAAAGCGATTATAGTGGCGGTTTTTACACACTGTCAACACTCCGGACGCATTTTTTATGCGTCCGACGTGCGAATTCCGCCAGTCGCGCTCGTGGCTCAGCGTTCGAGCAGATGGAGCTTTTCCTTGACGTCCTTCCAGTCGTCCGCATCGGGGAGCGACGGCTTCGTCTTCGTGATGCTCGGCCAGCCCGGCGAGAGCTCGGCGTTGAGCTTGATGAATTCCTGCTGGTCGCCCGGCACGTCCTCTTCGGCATAAATGGCATTCACCGGGCACTCGGCCACGCAGACCGCGCAATCAATGCACTCGTCCGGATCGATGGACAGGAAGTTAGGGCCTTCGCGGAAGCAGTCCACGGGGCAAACGTCCACACAGTCGGTGAATTTACATTTGATGCAGCTTTCGGTGACAACGTGCGTCATGCCAACTCCAGAGTAGGGCGCAAAACGGCTTCGATCGGCCGTTAAAGCGCGTATTGTAACGCAGCCCGCCATTGCGGGTGCGAGAGCCGAACGGGCGTTGCCGTCGGACGTCAGATACGCCTCGCAGGCTTTCGTATACCTCACTGCGAGGCATGCCGCGCGCCCTCGTCGCATGGGGGATGATGTGATGCGTGACACCGCTTTGCGGTACGATGCCAGTTGTTCCTGTGCGCTGCCCGTCAATGAGCTTTCCGAGCGTATGAAAGTATAAGTACGCGCGAACGTTCGGCAGCGTTCGATGTTTTCTCGTGAGTGCTCCGCACGGAGCCTGTCGTCATGATCATCACGTCGCTGCTCGATACCGATCTCTACAAGTTCACGATGATGCAGGTCGTTCTGCATCACTTTCCTGCGGCTCAGGTCGAATACCGCTTCAAGTGCCGCACCGAAGGCGTCGACCTCACGCCCTACGTCGATGAGATCCGCGACGAGATTCGCCTGCTTTGCGGGCTTCGCTTCACGGAGTCGGAGCTGCGCTATCTCGGCGCGATGCGCTTCATCAAGAGCGATTTCATCGACTTCCTCGACCTGTTCCATCTGAACGAGAAGTACATCACGGTCACACCTTCGCCCAAGGGCAACGGTGAGATCGACATCGAAATTCGCGGGCCCTGGTTGCACACGATTCTCTTCGAGATTCCCGTGCTCGCCATCGTCAACGAGGTGTATTTCCGTAATACGCAGCGCACGCCCGCGTATGAGGAAGGGCGTCAGCGTCTCAAGGACAAGATTTGCATGCTGGCGGAGCCGGTCGATTACCGTGACTGCAAAATCGCCGATTACGGGACGCGTCGCCGTTTCTCGAAAGAGTGGCATGAGGAAGTGATTCACACGTTGCGCGACGAACTCGGCGAGCAGTTCGCTGGCACGAGCAATGTGTACTACGCGTCGAAGCTGGGGCTCACGCCGCTGGGCACGATGGCGCACGAGTATCTTCAGGCGTGTCAGGCGCTGGGCCCGCGTCTGCGCGATTCGCAGATTTTCGGGTTCGAGACGTGGGCGAAGGAGTATCGCGGCGACCTCGGGATCGCGCTCTCCGACGTCTACGGCATGTCCGCCTTCCTGCGCGACTTCGACATGTACTTCTGCAAGCTTTTCGACGGCGCCCGCCACGACTCAGGCGATCCGTTCGCGTGGGGCGAGCGTTTGCTGGAGCATTACGCGCAGAACCGTGTCGACGCGCATACCAAGACCATGATCTTCTCGGACGGTCTGGACATTCCGAAGGTGTTGCAGCTTTTCGAGCGCTTCCGTGACCGCTGCAAACTGGCTTTTGGCGTCGGGACAAATCTGACGAATGACCTCGGCTATCAGCCATTGCAGATCGTCATCAAGATGGTGCGTTGCAACGGTCAGCCGGTGGCCAAGCTGTCGGACTCGCCAGGCAAGAATATGTGCGAGGACGATGCTTATCTGGCGTATCTGCGTCAGGTGTTCGAGATCGCACCGTTGCCGGAAAAGGCGAAGTGATCCGAAGGCGGGTGCAGACGATTCCGATTGTGAGCGAACGCGCGTCGCGCTGGCAGACCCACCCGCTATAATTGCGCATCGCCCGCCGGACTCAGGCCCGGCGGCTTCGAGAGACGACACAGTGACGACGCCGAGCGCAGACCGGCGCGTCGGCTTCACAGGACAGCCCATGGATACCTCCGACGCTCGCAATCGCATCTTCGCCCGCATTCGCAACGCCCAGCATCGTCCCGATGCCGCCCGCGCGAACGAGCAGGCTGCGGCCGAGGACTATCTGGCGCGGCATCCGCAGGGACCGCGTCCGGCGATGTCCGGCGACATCATGGCGACGTTCATCGCCAAGGCCGAGGCCCTCTCAACGACGATCGACCGCGTTCCCGCCATGAGCGACGTGCCGGCGGCGGCCAGCACGTATTTGCAGGCGAACGGTCTGACCACACGCGCGGTCGCATGGCCGACGCTGCGCTCGCTCGATTGGGCCAGCGCTGGCTGCGAAGTCGAATTCCGCAAGCCGCACGGCGACGATCTCGTTGGTATCACCGGCTGCTTCTGCGCGATTGCCGAGACTGGCGCGCTGATGATGATGTCGGGACCGGAGACGTTTGCTTCGGCAACGCTCCTGCCCGAGACGCACATCGCCGTCGTGCCTGCGTCGCGGGTCGTCGCCGGTCACGAAGACGGCTTTGCGCTGATGCGCAGCGAACGAGGACAACTCTCGCGCGCGACCAATTTCATTGCGGGACCGTCGCGGACCGCCGATATCGAACAGACGCTGGTGCTGGGCGCACATGGGCCCTACCGTGTCCATCTCATCATTGTCGACGGCGCTTAAGTAGCGCCGTGTCGCGCCGACGGTCGACCCGACGCGCGACGCATCGACGTCGACTTTCTCACTCGCCTGCGTAGATGCGCGACGGCGGGTCGCAAGACTGCGGAAAGCGACCGAATGCCGAAGGCGTCGGTCCTTTCGAGAAGTACACACCATTATTTTGGGATTTATCCCAAGGTCGTGTCGTTTTGGGCACTCCGGCGCTGACGGTGACTCGTACGCAGTCGACCATCAATCACTAGGAACCAGAAACAATGCATAAGGGGATTTGGGGAGCACTGACCGCGACGGGGCTGGCATTGGCAAGCCCGGCGGCTTTCGCTGCCGGACCGGACGGCGCACAACTCGTCGCCTGGTGGGGCGTGCCGTTTGCGGGATTGCTGCTGTCGATTGCGCTCGGGCCGTTGCTCGCACCCGCGTTCTGGCACCACCACTTCGGCAAGATCGCGGCATTCTGGGGCGCAGCTTTCCTGCTGCCGTTCGCGCTGGTCTTCGGTGCCGGGGCGGCATGGTACGGGGCGGTTCACGCGGTCGTCGGCGAGTACATTCCGTTCGTCGTCCTGCTCACGGCTTTGTTCACGACGGCCGGTGGCATCTGCGTGCACGGCAACTTGCGGGGTGGGCCGTGGCTCAATACCGGGTTGCTGGCGCTGGGCACCGTGCTGGCGAGCATCATGGGTACGACCGGCGCGGCCATGCTGCTGATTCGTCCGCTGATTCGTGCGAACGACAACCGCAAACACAACGTTCACGTCGTCGTCTTCTTCATCTTCCTCGTGGCCAACGCCGGTGGTTCGCTGACCCCGCTGGGCGACCCGCCGCTGTTCCTCGGTTTCCTGCAAGGTGTGGATTTCTTCTGGACGACGGCGCACATCTGGCCGGAAACACTGTTCATCTGTGCTGTATTGCTGGTGCTGTTCTTCATCATCGACGCTTACCATTTCCGTCAGAAGAACGAACGTCAGATCGAAGCGCTGGATCCGACGCCGCACGCCGCGCCGCTGCGACTCGAAGGCAAACGTAACTTCATTCTGCTCGCGGCCGCCGTCGGTCTGGTGCTAATGAGTGGTATCTGGAAGCCGGACGTCTCGTTCGACGTATTCGGCACGCCGGTCGCATTGCAGAATCTGGCGCGTGATGTCGGCCTGGTGGGGGTGACGCTGATCTCGCTGGCGATCACGCCGCGTACGGCGCGCGAAGGCAACGGCTTCAACTGGGAGCCGATGAAGGAGGTTGCCAAGCTGTTCGCAGGCATCTTCCTGACGATCATTCCCGTGGTGGCGATTCTGCGTGCGGGCGAAGCCGGTGCGCTGGGCTGGGTGATTCGTCTCGTCACGGGGCCGGGCGGTGCGCCGGACAACGTCATGTACTTCTGGGCGACGGGGTTGTTGTCATCGTTCCTGGATAACGCGCCGACGTATCTCGTGTTCTTCAATACGGCGGGTGGCGATGCAGCGTCGCTGATGACGAGCGGTGCAGCCACGCTGGCGGCGATCTCGGCGGGCGCTGTGTTCATGGGCGCGAATACCTACATCGGGAATGCCCCGAACTTCATGGTGAAGGCCATTGCGGAGCAACGCGGTATTCGCATGCCGAGCTTCTTTGGCTATATGCTGTGGTCGGGCGCGATTTTGCTGCCGCTGTTCGTTGTGATGACCCTGATATTCTTCTGAGCCGCCATAGCGCCAAGTAGCCACGCGGCCAACCTTTACGAGACAACTGGTGAAACCGAAGATCCTGGTAGCCCGAGCCATTTTCCCGGACGTGATCGAGCGTCTGGCGCAGTACTTCGACGTCGAGCGCAACGATGCCGATACGGTGTTTTCGAGCGACGAGTTGCGCGCGCGTCTGGCCGACAAGGCCGGTGCGATCACCACGGCGAGTGAACGCATCGATGCGTCGGTGCTCGCTGGTGCGCCGAATCTGCGTGTGGTGGCCAACATGGCTGTGGGCTACAACAACTTCGATATCGAAGCGATGACGGCTGCGGGCGTCATGGCGACGAACACCCCTGATGTGCTCAACGAGACGACCGCCGACTTCGGCTGGGCGTTGCTGATGGCGACGGCGCGTCGCGTGACCGAGTCCGAGCGCTGGTTGCGCGAGGGGCACTGGGACAAGTGGGCTTACGACATGTTCCTGGGCGCCGACGTGCATGGCAGCACGCTGGGCATCGTCGGCATGGGACGCATCGGTCAGGCGATCGCGCGTCGCGCCATGGGCTTCAACATGCGGGTGGTGTATCACAATCGCTCGCGTCTGGATGCCGCGACGGAAGCGGTGTGCAAGGCGAGCTACGTCGACAAGGACACGCTGCTGCGCACGGCCGATCACGTCATTCTCGTCTTGCCGTATTCGAGCGCAACGCATCACACCATCGGTGCTGCAGAGTTGGCGCAGATGAAGCCGACGGCCACGCTGGTGAATCTGGCGCGCGGCGGCATCGTTGACGATGCCGCGCTCGCGGGGGCGCTGGCGAATAAGCAGATCGCGGCTGCTGGCCTCGACGTGTTCGAAGGCGAACCGAAGGTGCATCCCGATTTGCTGAAGGTGCCGAACGTTGTACTGACACCGCACATCGCGAGCGCGTCGGCGGCGACACGCCGGGGTATGGCCAGTCTGGCCGCCGACAATCTGATCGCGGCGCTGGGCTTTGGGGCGGCCGCAGGCAAACCGCCTTGTCTGCTCAATCCGGCAGCGCGCAAGTCGTAAGCGACGTGGGCGGTGACGTGGGCAGTGACGTCGGCAGAATAGAGAAAGAATCAACGGGAGTCGCAACGCGATGGTCGAGATGGTGTTGGTAGCGCTGGCGGCGCTGAATTTGTTGGTGATGATCGCGATTGCGGTGAAGGTCTGGCAGCGTGGCGGCGACGCGTCACTACGCGCGACGCTCAATGACTCGCTCACCAATGTGCGTGACGATCTGCTGCACGCGGCAGACCGCAGCGAACGCGGGTTGCGTCAGGAGTTCGCCGAGACGGCACGCGCGGGTCGTGGTGAACAGAGCGCACAGATGGCGCAGTTCCAGCAAACGCTCGCGGCGCAAATGACGAGCGTCGCCACGGTGCAGAACAATCAGATCGACGGCTTCGCCCAGCAGCTCGCGAAGCTCACCGAGTCCAACGCCGCACAGCTGGAAGCGATTCGTCAGAGTCTGGTGCTCAACGGCCAGCAGATGCGTGAAGAGCAGACGTCGACGTTGCGTCGCTTCGGCGAAGCGCAGCATCAGCAATTGACGCAACTGTCCGAAGGCAACGAGCGACGTCTGGCGGAAGTGCGTGCCACGTTGGAGCAGAAGCTCAAGGACATCGAGGTCAATAACGCGACAAAGCTGGAAGAAATGCGTCGCACGGTCGACGAGAAGCTGCACGCCACGCTCGAACAGCGTCTCGGCGAGTCGTTCAAGCTGGTGTCGGATCGTCTGGAGCAGGTGCATCGCGGACTCGGTGAAATGCAGACGCTCGCCGCAGGAGTGGGCGATCTCAAGCGCGTGCTGACTAACGTGAAGACGCGCGGTATCTGGGGCGAAGTGCAGTTGCAGGCGCTCCTCGAACAATTGCTCACGCCCGAGCAGTATGCGAAGAATGTGGCGACACGCCCGGGCAGCACCGAGCGCGTGGAATTTGCGATCGCCTTGCCGGGGCAGAGCGGCGATAGCAGCAAACCGGTCTGGCTGCCGATCGATGCCAAGTTCCCGCGAGAGGATTACGAGCGCTTGCTCGATGCGCAGGAGCGCGCCGACCCGGCCGCGGTCGAAGAGGCTTCGAAGGCGCTGGAAACGCGTATTCGTCTGGAAGCGAAGACGATTGCAGACAAGTATCTGGCGCCGCCGCACACCACCGATTTCGCTCTGCTGTTCCTGCCGACGGAAGGGCTGTATGCCGAAGTGCTGCGACGTCCGGGATTGTCGGATCTGCTGCAACGCGAATATCGCGTGACGGTGGCAGGGCCGACGACGCTGACAGCGTTGCTCAACAGCCTTCAGATGGGATTCCGCACGCTGGCCATCGAACGCCGTTCCAGCGAAGTCTGGCAGGTGCTGGGTGCGGTGAAGACGGAGTTCACCAAGTTCGGCGATGTGCTCGCCAGGACGAAGTCGCAATTGGAGACGGTGACACGCTCCATCGACAAGGCGGAAGTCCGTACCCGGGCGATGGCGCGTCAGCTCAAGGCCGTCGAAGCATTGCCCGGCGAGCAGGCTGTCGAACTGCTGGGCGTCGAGATGGAGCCGGACGAAGAGGAGTGAGCGTCGGTCCGCCCGACGATGCCGCCGTCGCGCCGCTTCGACAAATGCAAAGCGCCCTGAATGTTCAGGGCGCTTTTTTATTCAGGACGCTTTCATACGCTTCAAGCCCTGGACGCTTTCCCGCCTTCGGCAAATTGCGCGAGGGCCTCGCCCGTCATGCGGACCACGCGCCAGTCGGGCAGGACCGTTGCGCCCTGCGCCTCATAGAAGTCGATGGCCGGTTGGTTCCAGTCGAGCACCGTCCATTCGAAGCGTCCGCAATTGCGCTCGATAGCGATGCGTGCGAGTTGGCGCAACACCGCTTGTCCCACACCACGGCCGCGCATCGTCGGCTGCACGTAGACGTCTTCCAGATACAGGCCCCGGCGGGCGAGGAACGTCGAGAAGTTGTGGAAGTAGATCGCGTAGCCGACCGGCACGCCATCCCACTCGGCCATCAGGCATTCGGCGGCGGGCGTCGCACCGAAAAGCGCCTCGTGCACGCTCTCGGGCGTTGCCTCGAAGATATCCAGCAGCTTTTCGAAGACAGCCAGTTCTCGCATCAGGCCGTGGATAGCGCCGACGTCGTCGGCAGTCGCAGCGCGCAGGGTTAAGGACATCGCTTAGTACTCTTCTTCCGGGGCGTCGCTCAGCGCGATCTCGATGCCGCCGAATTTGACCGCCACCCAGTTATACAGGTGGCAGGCAATCCAGAGCAGCACGAAGCCGACGATGGCGTTGAGCACCAGCGCGGAAATGATCGCAAGGCCCGGCAGTTCGCCGTATCGGATGAACGCCGCCAGGAAGGCGAGCAGAACCAGCGGGATGCTGAAGGTGAGGTAGACCAGCACCAGCGCTTTGGCCGTCTGGCCGGGACTGATGTACGTGATCTGTTTTTTCGTTGTCATTGCCGTGTGCTTTCGAGTTGTGTGGTGCTGGCATCGTCGAAGCGCCGATGCCAGCGATATCTCGTTATTGCGTTGCTTCGCTTTTTGGGTGGAATTCTGAACCGCTTTAATGCTGCCTTAATCCCGCTTGAATCGCGTTATGCCGGGCTGAACGTCAGGGGTCGCCCGGCTTCGTCGTGGATCGTCGTTACACCAGACCGTCGAATGCGATGACGTCGACCAACTCCCCGGCGGCGACGTCGCCACGTTCGGTGCCCAGTGTCACAAAACAGTTGGCTTCGCTCATCGTGCGCAAAATGCCCGCGCTTTGTGCGTCCGCGACGGTGACTTGCCAGCGGCCCTGAGCGTCCGCAGCGAGAATGCCGCGCAGAAACTCGGTACGCCCCGGGCGCTTGGCGATGGCGGTGGCCGTCGGCACGGGCAGGCACGGCGTGACTTGCGGCTCTGCACCCATGAGGACGAACAGGCCGTCGCGCACCAGATGGTAGAACGACGCCATCACTGCAGCCGGGTTGCCAGGCAAGCCGAACAGGAGGGCGCGCTTGCCCTCGCTCTCCAGTTCGCCGAAAGCAAACGGGCGGCCCGGGCGCATCGCCATCTTCCAGAACACGACGTTGCCCAGACGCGTCATCATTTCGCGCGTGAAATCGGCTTCGCCAACGGATACGCCACCCGAGGTAATGACGGCGTCGGCCTCGCGGCACGCGGTGCGCAGGGTGTCTTCGATGGCCTGAGGATCGTCGCGTACGACGCCCAGATCCAGCACTTCGACGCCCAATCGTTGCAGCATGCCGAAGAGCGTATAGCGATTGCTGTCGTAAAGATTGCCCGGGGCGAGCGGTTCGCCCACAGACCGAAGTTCGTCGCCGGTCGAGAAGAAGGCGACGCGAATGCGCCGGCGCACCGGGACTTCCGCGACGCCCAGTGACGCCAGCAAGCCAAGGGCCGCCGGTCGCAGTCGCTTGCCTGCATGCAAGGCGGTATGGCCTGCGGCCAGATCTTCCCCGACATGACGCACGTGACGCCCGGGTGTGACCGCCGCCGCATCGAAGGTGACGATTTCGGTGTCGCCTTCGCGTTGTACCTGTTCCTGGGGGATAACGGTGTCGCAACCGGCGGGCAGAAGCGCGCCGGTCATGATGCGCACGCATTCGCCATGGGCCGTCACCCCGTCGAAGGGATGACCTGCAAACGAGCGGCCTGCGACACGCAGACGGATTGCGCCGCCGGCGGCCAGTGCAGTGCCTGCAAAGGCATAGCCGTCCATCGCGGCGTTTTCGAAAGCAGGGACGTCGAGCGGCGATACGACGTCGCGACCGAGCACGCGGCCCAGTGCGCTGCGTACGGCGACCTGCTCGATGGCGGATACGGGACTCGCGGTGCGCGCGATGATGGCGCGCGCCACTTCGACCGTCATTTGGTTAGGGTCGTAGTCCGGCAAGCCGGCCAGGGCTTCGTCAAGTGTTGTCATCGGTATGGCGTCGTCATCCGGCACGTACCCGGCATGAATCCCGTAAAAGCGGTGGCGACGGATCGGGCTGCGTCGGCACCCGGCACTTCAGGGCGCGCGCGGCGAATCGGTAAGGAGGTCGTCCAGCGTGTTGACATTGTAAAACGGACGCTCGTCACCGAAGTGAACTTGTACGGCCTTGTGGCGTGCCAGCCACGCTCGAACGCGGTGTTCCCCGGCCGCCAGCGTCGCCGCCAGATCGTCGGCCAGTGAACGGTGCAAAAGCGCGAATACCGGATGCGACCCCTGCGCCGTTGCGGCATAGGCCGCCAGCGGACGTGCGCTGTCAGGTACATCGGCTTGCGGCAGCGCGTTCAGCGCGACGCATAGCCGCTCGCCCAGATCGTCGGGAAGGTAAGGGGAGTCGCACGGCACGGTGAGGACATAGTCCGTACATGCCGCACGTAGTCCGGCCAGCATGCCCGCGAGGGGACCGGAAAAATCCTGAATTTCGTCGCTTATTACACCGTCTGCGCCGTCGGCGCCGAGGGCGGCGGCATAGGCCTCGCGATTCCGATTGGCGCTGATGAGCAACGCGCCAACCTGCGGACGCAGACGAGCCATCACATGCTCGACCAGCGGCCGTCCGGCGAAGGGCTGGAGGCCCTTGTCGCGCCCACCCATACGCTGACCACGCCCGCCCGCGAGGATCAATCCTGTGATGTCGCTGCGGCGGATGGGCGGGGTCTTCATGGATGGCCGGTGGATGACAGGGTCAGGAGCGGTTCAGGGCGATGACACGTCCGGCCGCATCGAACCAGACGGCACCGTCGCCGAGCATCACTCCTTGATCGCGAGCGAACATCAGGCGAGGCACGGCTGCGCCGATGGTCCGTACGTAACCATCCGTGAAGATCTCGTTATAGCGTGCAAGCAATGACTTCGGGTTCCGAAGAATGATCGTTTTGCCACGCAGCGACACATGCAACGGGTAACGGATCGACTGTGCGACGACATCGCGCCGGTCGTCGAGTACGCCCTTGCGGAACTGCGTCGCCGCACGATTGATGGTTTCGTCGTCGTTTACGCCGGCCACGCCGTACAGGTGGTCGATCTTTCCGCTCTGAATACTGGCAAGCGAAAGATCGAATGGCACCGTGCGGCCGCTGCGCAGGTCTTTCCACTGGCCGGAAATCACTTCGCACGAAGACGATGCGCCGCGTTGACGATTGATGTCGTCCGCTGCGGCGAATTCACCTTCGAAGGTGGCGCGCGGCATGCCGCCGGCGTCGAATTCGGTCAGATGCAGGTGCGACTTGTTCTCCAGCTTGCCGGTGAGCGCCGTGTCACCTTGCGAGGACGCATTGGCGTACCGGCCGTCGAGCCTGCCGCCGGAGGTCGAGCGAAGCACCAGCCGCAGCGGATTGCGTTCGCCGAGTTGGCCGGTGTACGTCATGACGTGGTTGGCAATGTTGCGATCTGACGGGTCGCAATCTGCATGGGCGAGCGCCGGTGTGAGGGCGGTGACGAGCATCGCCAGGGCACTCAGGCCGATGGCGATGAGGCGCGACGGGTAGCGCATGCGTGTGTGGCCTGTGTGCAGGGCGTCACGTCGAGCCACACGGGGAAGAGAAGGCGAGGAGTCTCGGGCGCCACTAGCGTCCGGGGCAACAGAAATCATGAGTCGAGAAGGAATTCGGTAAATCGAAAGCGCTGAGACGAACCGCACGGCGGAGCAGGTGGGCAAGCAAGCCCGGGCATTTATCCGCCGATGTAGGACATCTCCACTTTCGGTGGTGCGTCTTCAGGCAGGCCGGTGGCCGCCGTGCGCAAGGCTGAGTAGCGGTCGGTGCGCTTGTGCCAGATGTCGCCGATGACGGTCGAAATCTGCGCGTCGCTCGCGCCGTTACGCAGCAGCGTACGCAAGTCATAACCCGAGCTAGCGAACAGACACAGGTACAACTTGCCTTCCGTAGACAGACGGGCACGCGAACAAGTGCCGCAAAATGCGCGGGTGACCGAGGAAATGACACCGACCTCGCCGCCGCCGTCACGATATTGCCAGCGCTGTGCGGTCTCACCCGCATAGTTGGCTTCGAGCGGTTCGACCGGCAGGGTATCGTTGAGTCGGGCGATGACGTCGGCGGACGGCATCACTTCATCCATGCGCCAGCCGTTCGACGTGCCGACGTCCATGTATTCGATGAAGCGCAGCACGACACCGCTGCCGTGGAAATGCCGCGCCATTGGCACGATCTCGGAGTCGTTCGTGCCGCGTTTGACGACCATGTTGACTTTGACCGGGCCGAGACCGACGTGCTGCGCCTGTGCAATACCTTCGAGCACATTGGCGACCGGAAAGTCGACGTCGTTCATCTGCCGGAAAATCGTGTCGTCGAGGCTGTCGAGACTGACCGTTACACGGGTCAGTCCGGCGTCCTTGAGCGATTGCGCGCGGCGCGCCAGCAACGAGCCATTGGTCGTGAGCGTGATGTCGAGCGGTTTGCCAGACGGCGTGCGCAAGCGCGCCAGCATCTCGATCAGACGCTCGATGTGCTTGCGCAGCAGCGGCTCTCCGCCCGTCAGACGCAGCTTCTCCACGCCATGTTCGACGAACAGGCGTGCAGCACGCTCGATCTCTTCGAAAGACAACAGGGAGGATTGCGGCAGGAAGGCGTAGTCCTTGTCGAACACGTCCTTCGGCATGCAGTAGACGCAGCGGAAGTTGCAACGATCCGTCACCGAAATCCGCAGGTCGTGCAGCGGCCGTGCCAGCGCATCTTCAAGATGGCCGGTGGCAGCGCGCACTTGTGCGGGAGCCTGCGGTGCATGCGTCGCATAACGCGCGTCACTACGCAGATCGGTGAGTCGGATGATCGTTTCAGTCATGGTGGGGCCTTAGCTTGCGTCTCCATTCTAACGAATTGGCCTGATGGCCGCCGAAGTCGGCCTAATTCAGCCGACCTTAGCAATCGGGGCATCGGATATCGGTACCGAGGCCTTCGTTGTGAGACGTCAAACCCGTACTAAGGCAGAAGATACGGGCACGGTGAAACGGGCACAAGTCGGGACAACGCGGGGTTGCAAAGGGCGAGAGCGTCCCAAGGGCGACACCATGAAAAAAGGAGGCCGAAGCCTCCTTTTTTCTGGCATCACGCGGATTTCAGGTCCGTCAGGCGGAAAGTGCACCGTGAGGTGCCTCCGACCGGACGTCACATGAGATCGACGTTCTGCGCTGTCCAGTCACCCAGTCAGGCAGTGTGGTTCGTCGAGTGCGTTTCCACCTGCTCCATCGGACCGCTGTTGAGCGGCGTGGACGGGCGGCGTTCACGCCGCACGCGCGGTGCCGGTGCAACCTGCGCAGCGGCTTCCTTGGCGGCACGGTGCTTGTCGGCATCCGTATGGACCCAGACCAGCCCCACGCTTTCCAGTGTCGATTCCAGTGCACCGCGCTCCAGCGTCGGGGCAACCGCCACCGGGGCAGCCTTCTGCGTCACGACTTCCGTCACTGCGGCAGCGGCTTCCATCACGACCGGTGCCGCAGGGGCTGCCGGTGCGACGGGGGCCGGAGCGACTTCCACCGGCTTGGCGGTTTCGACCATCTGGACCGGTGCCGGAGGCGTCGATTGCGTCGTCGGTTGGACCGATTCAGCGACCGGAGCCGGTGCGGCTTCTGCCGGAGCGCTCGACGCAACTGCCGTGGCGGCAATCTCCGTCAGGGCTTCGGCCGGAACCGTCGGCTGAGCCGGGGCAGGCGTTGCGACCGGCAACGGAGCGCTGACCGGCGGCACGATCGGTGCCGTAGCCACTTCAGCGGTCGGCAGCGGTGCGACGTTGACCGGTGCGACCGGTGCGATCGTCGGTGCCTGCGTGACAGGCTCAGAAATCGGCTCAGAAACCGACTGCGACGGCACTTCCGGCGTTGCGGCCGGGGCGGCTTCCGTCACCGTGGCGACAGGTGCCGGGGCTTCGACCGGCGCGGCACGTACCGGCGTCGGTTCTGCATGAGCCATCGGTGCGGTCGTGGCCGGTGCGGGAATGGCCGGCGTCGTCGCACGGACCAGTGCATCGGTCGCCGCGATTTCGGCGGGTTCGTCCGTCAGCATCGGGGCACGCGTGCCTTCGGCTGCTTCCGGTGCATTGCCTTCAACTTGTTCGCCATCGGCGTTCAGTTGCGATTCACCGGCTTCGCGTTCACGACGGCCACCGCGACGACCGCGACGACGGCTGCGGCGACGTTCTTCACCGCCTTGTTCGCCTTCTTCGCCGGTTTGCGGCGCGCCTTCGACCTGAGCCGTCAGACGATCCTGATCCAGTTCTTCCTGCTCGGCGTTCAGCGGAGCAGCCGGGACGGCACGTTGCGTGATGGCTTGCTGGCCTTCGGCGCCTTCAGTCTGACGACGGTCACGACGCTCGCCACGTTCACGACGGCTGCCACGTTCGCGGCCTTCACGCGGCTCACGACCTTCCTCGGCACGCACGTCCTGAGCCGGTTGGCGCTGGACGTCGTCGCGCTCGCGCTTGTCGCGGCCTTCCTGACGGTCCTGGCGCTCATTACGATCGCCACGTTCGTTGCGTTCATTGCGATCGCCACGTTCATTACGTTCGTTGCGCTCACCACGGTCCGCACGTTCTGCGCGTTCCGGACGTGCGCCACGACCGTCACGGCCCTCACGACCCTCACGCGCCGGCTGGCCGGCGTTGTCCTTGCCCGACTTGTTGTCGTCGCGGGCATTGCCACGGCGATTACGGTTTTGCTGATGCGGACGCTCATGGCGCTCGCGCGGCGGACGTGCCGTCGGCTTGGCCGGTTCTTCGGTCTTGACCGGTGCGGGTGCGGCGGCGCCGACACCGAACAGGCGCTTGATGAAACCGAAGAAACCACCGGAGGCCGGTGCGGCCGCGGCAGGCGCGGTGACGGCGACGGGTTCCGGGCGCGGCTGTGCGGCCGGTGCCGGCTGCTCGGGCGTGATGCCCTTGACGGCGGCTTCCTGACGCGGACGCGCGTCTTCCTTCTTCTTGCTGTAGCCGGCCGGATCTTCTTCCAGCGAACGTGCAGCCTCTTCGGCGAGCGCGTAGCTGGCCTTCGGAGCATCCAGACGCGGATCGTCGAAGCGCAGGCGCTCCAGCTTGTAATGCGGCGTTTCCAGATGCTTGTTCGGGATCAGCAGCACGCCAACCTTGAAGCGTGCTTCGATCTTGTTGATTTCCTGACGCTTTTCGTTGAGCAGGAACGCCGAGACTTCGACCGGCACCTGGCAGTGGATCGCTGCCGTGTGCTCCTTCATCGCCTCTTCCTGGATGATGCGCAGGACTTGCAGTGCCGACGATTCGGCATCGCGGATGTGGCCGGTGCCGTTGCAGCGCGGGCACGTCACGTGCGTGCCTTCCGACAGCGACGGACGCAGACGCTGACGCGACAGTTCCATCAGGCCGAAACGCGAGATCTTGCCCATCTGGACGCGTGCACGGTCGTGCTTGAGCGCATCCTTCACACGTTGTTCGACTTCGCGCTGGCTCTTGGCCGACTCCATGTCGATGAAGTCGATCACGATGAGACCGCCGAGGTCACGCAGACGCAACTGGCGCGCGACTTCGTCGGCGGCTTCCAGGTTGGTGCGCAGGGCGGTTTCTTCGATATCGGCACCCTTGGTCGCGCGCGCCGAGTTCACGTCGATGGAGACGAGCGCTTCGGTGTGATCGATCACGATCGCACCGCCCGAGGGCAGCGGCACCTGACGCGAGTAAGCCGTCTCGATCTGGTGTTCGATCTGGAAACGGGAGAACAGCGGCACGTCGTCGCGGTACTGCTTCACGCGGTTGAGGTGATCGGGCATGACCACCTGCATGAAGTTGCGTGCTTGTTCGGAGATTTCTTCCGTATCGATGAGGATTTCACCGATATCCGGCTGGAAGTAGTCGCGGATGGCGCGGATGACCAGGCTCGATTCGAGATAGATCAGGGCGGAATCGCGCGGCAATTCGATGTTGTGGGCGGCGCCTTCGATGGCGTGCCAGAGTTGCAGCAGGTAGTTCAGGTCCCACTGCAGTTCTTCGGCCGAGCGGCCGATGCCTGCGGTGCGGGCGATGATGCTCATGCCTTCCGGCAGTTCGAGCTGGCCCATCGTCTCGCGCAGTTCCTGACGGTCTTCGCCTTCGATACGACGCGAAACACCACCGCCGCGCGGGTTGTTCGGCATCAGTACCAGATAGCGGCCAGCCAGGGAGATGAACGTCGTGAGGGCTGCGCCCTTGTTGCCGCGCTCTTCCTTTTCGACCTGAACGATGAGTTCCTGGCCTTCGGAGAGGGCGTCCTGAATGCGCGCATTGCGCACATCGGCACCTTCGCGGAAGTACGCGCGGGCGACTTCCTTGAACGGCAGGAAGCCGTGGCGGCCTTCGCCGTAGTTGACGAAGCAGGCTTCGAGAGAGGGTTCGATACGGGTGATGACACCCTTGTAGATATTGCCTTTACGCTGTTCGCGTCCGGCCGTCTCGATATCGATGTCGATGAGTTTTTGCCCATCGACGATTGCCACGCGCAGTTCTTCCTGCTGCGTGGCGTTAAACAACATGCGTTTCATGAAAACGACTCCCACCCGCCGCAGTTGCCAATGCGCAGTGCGTCGGGCACGTATCACTCGAGTTATCCAACACGCGAGGTTCGAGCCGGGAGTGGAAGAATTGCCGGGGGGTCCGGGCGATGAGGCCGACGGACGCTATGGCGCCAGGAATACGTTTTCGCGCTCACCCGGATCCGCCGGGCCACCGGAAAACACCGGCTCGGCGCGGATCACTTCGGGCTTGCAGTCCATACCAATAGAAACTGGACGAGAAACTTCATCAGCGTTTTCTCGGGGCGCCTGCCGACACTTATTCTTCTTGTGACGGCGCCTCACTTCGACTTTTTGCGCGAACGATATTCACAAAGCGATCAGCTCGGACAATGGAGTCCGGGCTCATCGCCAAAAAATTCTATAACCACCAACTCTATCCGCGTCACACGCGCTCGACCGAAGCGGCCTATGGGCCCACTTCCTGCCGTCGCTGCGTAACGTGCGTGCGCTCGCTGCTCCATGGTCACCGGACGAGCAGCCTGCCCGGGGTGCAAGTAAAATACCGTTTTGAGGTATGCACCGACAGAGGTGGGGATTTGGCATGATTCCCGCTACCGCCATCTCTGTCGGACAAATTATATTCATAATGAATGAGTTAGGCAAAAGTCGGCAGAAAATGGTTGCGCCGGCGTCCGCGCCGCAGGTTCGTCTCGTCGAGGTTGACGATGGTTCGGCCGGTCAGCGTATCGATAATTTCCTGTTGCGTGAGTGCAAAGGGGTACCGAAAAGCCACGTCTATCGCATTCTGCGTAGCGGGGAAGTCCGCGTAAATAAAGGGCGGGTAGACGCAGCCTATCGACTTGTCATTGGCGATATCGTCCGTATTCCGCCGGTCCGGATGGCGACACCCGACCCCGAGGCCAAGGCCCATGTCCCGGCCGCCACCTTCCCCATCCTGTTCGAAGACGATTACCTCATGGCCATCGATAAGCCGGCCGGTGTGGCCGTGCACGGCGGTAGCGGGGTGTCGTTCGGGGTGATCGAGCAATTGCGTCAGGCGCTGCCGCAGCTGAAGTTCCTTGAGCTGGTGCACCGACTGGATCGCGAGACGTCCGGCATTCTGTTGCTCGCGAAAAAGCGCGCGGCGCTGGTCGGCATGCACGAACAGATCCGTCACAACCGCATGGACAAGCGCTATCTTGCATGCGTCACGGGCGAATGGCGCGACCCCAAGCGCGCGGTCAAGGCACCGCTATATAAGTATGTCACCGCGGAGGGAGAGCGCCGGGTGCGCGTGCAGGAAGACGGGCAGGCATCGCACACCGTATTTCGCATGATGGAATCGTTCCCGTCTTATACGTTGCTTGAAGCGGAACTGAAAACGGGGCGCACCCATCAGATCCGCGTTCACCTGGCGCATTGCGGTACGCCCATCGTCGGCGACGACAAATACGGCGACTTCACGCTGAACAAGAATCTGGCGAGGCCCGGCGTTCGTCCCGGTATCAAGCGAATGTTCCTACACGCTTACCGGCTGAAGTTCACGCACCCCGTGCTGGACACGCCGATTGCGTTGGAAGCGGCGTTACCGCCAGAATGTGAGCAATTCCTGAATCAACTTCGAACCACCACCGCTGATGCCAAGCCCTGAATTTGACCTGGTCGTGTTCGACTGGGACGGGACGTTGATGGACTCGACGCCCACGATTACCCGCTGCATCCAGGCGGCATGCCGGGACCTCGGGCTGCCGGTGCCGACGGACGAGCTGGCGAGCCACGTCATTGGCCTCGGGTTGCGCGACGCGCTGCAAATGGCCGTGCCCTCGCTCGATCCTTCGCACTACCCACGCCTGTCGGAGCGCTATCGTTTTCACTATTTGATAGGTGACAAGGAGACAGTGTTGTTCCCGGGCGTTCGTGAGTTGCTCGACGAATTGCGTTCGCGCGGGCGTTTCCTCGCCGTGGCGACGGGAAAATCACGGGTCGGACTGAATCGAGCGCTCGAATCTGCCGGTCTGATGCGGATGTTCGACGCGACCCGTTGCGCCGATGAGACATTCTCGAAGCCCCACCCGGCCATGTTGCAGGAGCTGACGCGCGAACTCGGCCAGGATCTGCGCCGCACGGTCATGATCGGCGACACTACGCACGATCTGCAGATGGCGCGCAGCGCCGGTGCGGCCGGTGTGGGCGTGGCTTACGGTGGCGCGCATCCGCGCGATCAACTGGTCGCGCTCGAACCTGCGTATTGCGCAGGCAGCGTAGCCGAGCTGCGCGACTGGCTGTTGGAGCGCGTGTGAGCGACGCTGCACTTCCCACGATGCCGCTGCCGATCTGTCCGGGCAATGCGCTGGAAGACGGCGGACTCGGGGTTCGCTTCGAGGTGCTCGTCGGCGGACGGCCGACGCCTGCCTTCGTGATCCGTTACGACGGGCGCGTCTACGGCTATCTCAATCAGTGCGCCCACGTGCCGATGGAGCTGGACTGGTCCGAGGGGCAGTTCTTCGAGACGGGCGGCTTATACTTGATGTGCGCAACGCATGGCGCGACGTACGAACCCGATACCGGGCTTTGCGTTGGTGGGCCGTGCCGTGGCGGGGCTTTGCAGCCGGTGCGCGTCGAGGAGCAGCCTGCCGCATCGGGCGAATCGGGCGCGTCGACAACCGTCGTTTGGTGGCCGGAGGCCGGTATCGCGGCACCTGAAACGTCAACGTCCTGACAAAATATCCGCATCTGGTGCTAAGTTGCTTAAAACGTTGCTGAGCGATCCAATGCCTGTCTCGCCTTTCACCCAAGTCTCTGGATAATGTATGGCCGACTCCCTGCCGCCCGATTCGCCGCGCTCCGAACCCGGTTTCACGCCGCCTGGTGGGCGCTCGCCACAGGCGTCCGGTGCGGGCCGCGATCCCCATGAGGTCAAGCCGTGGGAGCGTGAGATGCTGGAAAAGGTCTTGATGGCGGGCATTCGCGAGCAACGTGCTGCGCGACGCTGGAAGATCTTCTTTCGTCTGCTGATCCTCGCGATCATTGCTTTTGCCGTGTGGTCGATCTTCGATTTCGACGGCGGCAGTACGACATCTGTCGGATCGACCGCGGGCAAGCACACCGCACTCGTCACGCTGAACGGCGAAATTGCGGCGGACGGTCAGGCGAGCGCGCAGAAGATCAACGCGGCGCTGGAATCGGCGTTTGAAGACAAATCGGCTGCTGGCGTGATCCTGCGCATCAACAGCCCGGGTGGCAGTCCGGTGCAAGCGGGCATGATCTACGACGACATCGCCCGTTTGCGTGCGAAATACCCGAAGAAGCCGATTTATGTCGTGGTCGAGGAGATGTGCGCCTCCGGGGGCTATTACGTGGCGGCCGCCGCAGACAAGATTTACGTCGACAAGGCGAGCATCGTCGGTTCCATCGGTGTGTTGATGGACGGCTTCGGCTTCACCGGCTTGATGGACAAGCTGGGCGTGGAGCGTCGTCTGCTGACGGCGGGCCGCAACAAGGGCTTCCTCGACCCGTTCTCGCCGCAGACCGATCAGCAGAAGACGTACGCGCTGGACATGCTCGAACAAGTTCACCAGCAGTTCATCACGGCAGTCAAAAAGGGCCGTGGCGATCGCTTGAAGGATGATCCGGATCTGTTCAGCGGCCTGTTCTGGACGGGCCAGCGCTCCGTCGAGCTGGGACTGGCCGACGGCCTGGGGACGGTCGACTCCGTGGCGCGCGATGTTCTGAAGGCCCCGGATCTGGTCGACTACACCGTCAAGGAAAACCTGCCCGAACGTATGGCGCGGCGCTTTGGTGCGGCAGTGGGTGCGGCGGCGATGAAGACGATGCTCATGGGCACCGCGTTGACGATGAAGTAACTTGAAGCAACTGTTATGCCGCGCCGTCTATCGATAGACGGCGCCACGGTAAGGACGAAAAACCCCACGGAAGCCGGACTTTCGTGGGGTTTTCTTATTTGCGTCCCGTTATTGCGCCAAAAACAGGAAAATCGCAGGCCGTTTATGCAGATCGACGCTGGCGTGCGGCCATCCCTTCACGCGGTGCGTCACGATTTGCTCCGCATCCTGCGTGACATCGACGGCCACGCAAAGCAACGTGGAGGCGTCGCAGCTTTGCAGCAGGGCGTCGAGCATGGCTTTGTTGCGGTAGGGCGTCTCGATGAAGATCTGCGTCTGCTTTTCCTTGCGTGAGCGTTGTTCGAGCTCGCGCAGGCGCTTGGTGCGCTCGCCCGCATCCGTCGGCAAATAACCGTGAAAGGCGAAGCTTTGGCCGTTAAGTCCGCTGGCCATTAAGGCGAGAAGAATCGAGCTGGGGCCGACGAATGGCACGACCCGCACGCCCTTTTCATGCGCGCGACGCACCAGCAGCGCCCCCGGATCGGCGACGGCCGGGCAGCCAGCTTCCGACACGAGGCCGCCATCTGCGCCGGCCAGAATTGGCGCGAGCAGGGCGTCGATGGCCGCATCAGGCGTATTGACATTCAGCTCGCGGATGTCGATTTCCTGGATTGGCGTGTCCACGCCCACCAATTTCAGAAAGGCGCGGGTGCTCTTGGCCTGTTCGCCGACGAAGTATTTCAGCCCGGCGGTCACCGCGCGGACCTCTTCGGGCAACACGGACGGCAGCCCGCCTCGGGTGCTCGTGCCGAGTGTGTTGGGAATCAGATACAGCGTGCCGCTCATGCTGCGCTCCCTCGTTTTGCCACCCCGGGGCCGGGTAAGGCGATACCGGCATGCATCAGCATGGACGTGAGCGCAATCAGCGGGAGGCCGATGAGCGCGGTCGGATCGTCGTTTTCGATGGTTTCGAGCAGCATGATGCCGAGCCCTTCGGATTTGGCGCTGCCTGCGCAGTCATAAGGTGTTTCTGCGTGAAGGTAGGCGGCCAGCACGTTATCGGGCAGATCGCGGAACTTCACCCGCGTGACGACGTCTTTGGCTTGGCTCTCGCCGTTGCGGGCGTCGTAGACGCACAGGGCGGAGTGGAATTCGACGACCTTGCCGCGCATGTCGCGCAGCTGCGTCATGGCATTCTCGAAATTGCCGGGTTTGCCGATCTGATGGCCCTCGAAGGTTGCGACCTGATCGGAGCCGATGATGACGGCGTCTGGGTGGCGGGCGGCGACGGCTTGCGCCTTCTGGCGGGCCAGCCGCAGCGAGGTATCGTGCGGTGTTTCGCCAGCAGCGGGCGTTTCGTCGATGTCCGGGACGTCGACCGAGAATGGCAGGCGCAAGCGCTCGAGCAGTTCGCGGCGATAGCGTGATCCGGAGGCCAGGATCAGCGATGGCAGGGGCTGTGCGGTCATCGGGTTTAAGTGTTTGACGAGAAACGAAAAACTATTTAGAATTCACGGCTTTTGCAATCTGGCGCTCGGTCTCGCCAGCCTGCGCGGCACCGGTTCAAACGCCTGAAAGTGGCGTCGAATCAGGGCGCTGCGGGTGGCAGGAGGCATGAAATGCGGTCAGATGCGCCAAGGCAAGGATGAGCGTGATGAACGAATATATCGTCGATCTGTTCGAATTCGCGCGTACCGGCCGGGTGGCGGAAGGTGACGTGCAGCTTGCGGCATTGCCGCGCATGGTAACCGAAGTGCCCGCCGAAGTCTCGGCATCGGGACGGGCTGAGGGTGTGTTTCACTGGCGTGCGCAAGGGGCAGAAAAGCCCGTGCTGCGCGCGGATGGCAAGCCCACCGTGAAGCAGTTTCTGACGCTCACGGTCGAAGGCCCGATGTGGCTCGAATGCCAGCGTTGTCTCACGCCGTACCAGGAGTCGCTCGACTCGGAAACGACGTTCGAGATCGTGCCTGATGAAGCTGCTGCGGAAGCGCGTCCTCTCGACGAAGACGAACTCGAAGCGCTGGTCGGCTCCAAACATTTCGATTTGCGCGAGCTGATCGAAGAAGAATTGCTGTTGGCTTTGCCTATCGTCCCGAAACATGAGGTTTGTCCGAGTGTTCACGATAGTCTGGCCACCGGAAGCGACGGGTTGGCAGAGCCGGCTCCGGAGCCCGAAGAAGAGGATAAGCCGTCTCCGTTCGCGGCGCTGGCAGCGCTCAAGCGCTCGCCGGACAAGGACGGAAAGTAATGTGCGGCCGGATTTCCGGCTCACCAAAGTACATGTTTGCGTTAGTCGCACAGGTCGGGCCGACAGGCCGACACCGTAGGGCGGCGCTCGAACTGTGTTAAAATTTCGCGATATTTTGAGGAGTTATCATGGCCGTTCAACAGAACAAGAAGTCGCCGTCGAAGCGCGGCATGCACCGTTCGCACGATTTCCTGACCGCACCGTCGACCGCCGTCGAACCGACGTCGGGTGAGACGCACCTGCGTCACCACATCTCGCCGAACGGTTTCTACCGTGGTCGCAAGGTCATCAAGACCAAGAACGACTAATTCGGCCCTCAAGGCGATACGCGCCCATCATGGCGCTATTTGATCGTCCGATGTGGCAAAAGCGGCACTCATCCTGCCGCTTTTTTTGTTACCTGTACCGCAAGCCAATCACGTCGACATGACAGTCACCCTGACGATCGATTGTATGGGCGGAGACCACGGCCCATCGGTGACGGTGCCGGCTGCGGTTCGCTTCGTGCAATCCACCGACGATGTCGAACTTGTGCTGGTCGGGCAGCAGGAGATCATCAATGCGCAGCTCGCGAAGCTGCGCGTGACGGATCACCCGCGCCTGTCCGTTGTCAATGCGAGTGAAGTCGTCGCCATGGACGACTCGGTCGAGACCGCACTGCGCAAGAAGAAAGACTCTTCGATGCGCGTGGCGCTCAATCTGGTCAAGGAAGCGCGCGCGCAGGCCTGCGTGTCCGCCGGGAATACCGGTGCGCTGATGGCCGTCTCGCGTTACGTCCTCAAGACGCTGCCCGGTATCGAGCGCCCGGCGATTGCCACGGTGCTGCCGAACGAGAAGGGCGGCTACACGACGATGCTCGATCTGGGCGCCAACGTCGACTGCGAACCGACTCACCTGCTGCAATTCGCCGAGATGGGCCACGCGCTTGTTGCTGCGGTCGATGGGAAGGAACGTCCGTCGATCGGCCTGCTCAACATTGGCGAAGAGGTCATCAAAGGCAACGACGTCATCAAGCAGGCGGGCGAGTTGCTGCGCGGCTCCACGCTGAATTTCTACGGCAACGTGGAAGGCAACGACATTTATCGCGGCACGACGGATATCGTCGTCTGCGATGGTTTCGTCGGCAACGTTGCGCTCAAAACTTCCGAAGGCCTGGCGCAGATGCTCGGCGACATGATCCGTGAAGAGTTCACCCGTACGTGGTGGACGAAGGTGATTGCCGTCATCGCACTGCCGATTCTCACTCGCTTCAAGAACCGCGTCGACCATCGCCGTTATAACGGTGCTGCGTTGCTCGGGTTGCGTGCGCTCGTCATCAAGAGCCACGGTTCCGCCGATGCCTACTCGTTTGAATGGGCTATCAAACGCGGCTATGATGCAGTTCGCAACGGTGTGCTTGACCGTCTGTCGCATGCCATGCAAGAGAATCAGACCCAGCTCCAGGACAATAAGCCGGTGAGCGCCATTCCGGCGCTCTGAAGCCGGTACCGCCCCGGTGCGCTAACCGACTATAAGATGACCCAGTCCGCGATTTATTCCCGTGTCGTCGGCACCGGCAGCTACCTGCCGGCACGACGCGTGACCAATCAGCAGTTGGCAGACGAGCTTGCCACCCGAGGCATCGAGACGAGCGACGAGTGGATCGTCGCCCGTACCGGCATTCAGGCGCGCCATTTCGCCGCGCCCGACCAGACGAGCAGCGACATGGCGGTAGAAGCTGCCAAGCGTGCGCTCGACATGGCGGGACTGAGCGCCGACCAGATCGACCTGATCATGGTGGCCACGTCCACACCCGATTTCGTGTTCCCGAGTACGGCTTGCCTCGTGCAGAACAAGCTCGGCATCACCAACGGTTGCGCCGCGTTCGACATCCAGGCCGTTTGCTCGGGCTTCGCCTATGCGATGGCGACGGCCGACAACTTCATTCGCTCGGGTGCATACCGCAACGTGCTCGTGATCGGTGCGGAAACGTTCTCGCGCATTCTCGATTTCAACGACCGTACGACGTGCGTGCTGTTTGGTGACGGCGCGGGTGCGGTCGTGCTGCAAGCGTCCAGCGAGCCAGGCATTCTTTCGAGCGCGCTGCACGCAGATGGCAGCCACTCGAACATCCTCTGCGTGCCGGGTAATGTGAGCGGTGGCGCGGTGCAGGGTGAGGCGTTCCTCTATATGGATGGTCAGGCGGTGTTCAAGCTGGCTGTCAAGGTGCTCGAAAAGGTGGCTCACGAGGCCCTCGAGAAGGCTGGGCTGGAAGCGTCGGCGATCGATTGGCTGATTCCGCATCAGGCCAATCTGCGCATCATGACGAGCACGGCCCGCAAGCTGGGCGCCGAAGCGAAAATGGTCGTGACCGTCGACCAGCACGGCAATACTTCCGCAGCATCGATTCCGCTCGCACTCGACGTCGCTGTTCGCGACGGTCGTATCAAAGCCGGCCAGAACGTCATGATCGAAGGCGTGGGTGGCGGCTTTACGTGGGGCGCGGTGCTGTTCCGCATGTGAACGTCCCGGCGCCGGAGCGCCACGCGAACCTGCCGCGCGTTGTGATGTGCGGTGTAAGTGAAACGCGTGGGAACGCTCTCTAGCGCGTCGTTGCGGCGCGCTAAGGTGCGCCGCCATGTTTCTGAATCTGACTGCAAAACCAGCCGCTATGACATTCGCTTTCGTTTTCCCGGGACAAGGATCCCAATCGGTGGGCATGCTCGACGCATTCGCGGACAACGCCGTCGTGCGCGAAACGCTTGCCGAAGCTTCTGACGCCCTCGGGCAAGATATCGCCAAGCTGATTGCCGCTGGCCCCGCCGAAGAACTCAACCTCACGACCAACACACAACCGGTGATGCTCACCGCCGCCTACGCAATGTACCGTGCGTGGCTGGCTGACGGTGGCGCAACGCCGGCTTTCGTCGCTGGCCACAGCCTGGGTGAGTACACGGCGCTGGTAGCCGCTGGCGTCATTGCGTTCAAAGATGCCGTGCCGCTTGTGCGTTTCCGCGCGCAGGCCATGCAGGAAGCCGTGCCGGTCGGTCAGGGCGGTATGGCGGCGATTCTCGGTCTGGACGACGACACCGTTCGCACGGTCTGTGCCGAAGCGTCGGCGGCGGGTGTGGTCGAGGCCGTCAACTTCAATGCCCCGGCGCAAGTCGTGATCGCCGGTGCCAAGGCGGGCGTGGAAAAGGCTTGCGAGCTGGCCAAGGCCGCAGGTGCCAAGCGCGCGCTCGTGCTGCCGGTGTCCGCGCCGTTCCATTCGTCGCTGCTCAAGCCTGCGTCGGATCGTCTGCGCGAGTATCTGGCCAGCGTGACGTTTAACGCGCCGCAGGTCCCGCTCGTCAATAACGTGGATGTGGCCGTCGAAACCGACGTGGCTCGCATCAAGGACGCGCTGGTGCGTCAGGCGGCTGCCCCGGTGCGCTGGGTCGAATCGGTGAAGTGGCTCGCCGCGCAAGGCGTGACGCAAGTGGTCGAGTGCGGTCCGGGCAAGGTGCTGACCGGCCTGACCAAGCGCATCGACGGCAATCTCATGGGTTTGGCGATCACCGATCCGGCCTCGCTGGCTGACGTTCGCGCCCAACTCTCGTAAGCCATAGGCAAGGGTAATTCTTTCATGAGCAAGCAACTCGAAAACCTCGTGGCGCTGGTGACCGGCGCCTCGCGCGGCATCGGTCGTGCCATCGCCCTCGAACTGGCTCGCCAGGGTGCGACGGTCGTGGGTACCGCCACCAGCGAAGCCGGTGCGCAAGGCATCGATGCGTATTTTGCGGAAGCTGGTGTCGCGGGCAAGGGCATTGTCCTGAATGTGACCGACGCCGAAGGCGTGGCCGCAGCGCTGGACGACATCCTTAAGCAACACGGCAAGCTCGACATCCTCGTCAATAACGCCGGTATCACCCGCGATAACCTCGCGATGCGTATGAAGGACGACGAGTGGGACGACGTGATCGACACGAACCTCAAGGCGATCTTCCGTCTGTCGCGCGCTGTCATTAAGCCGATGATGAAGGCACGTAGCGGCCGGATCATTAACGTGACTTCGGTCGTCGGCTCGGCGGGCAACCCGGGGCAAGCCAACTACGCGGCCGCGAAGGCGGGTGTGTCGGGGATGTCGCGTTCGCTGGCCGCCGAGATCGGTAGCCGAAACATCACCGTCAACTGTGTGGCCCCCGGTTTTATCGACACCGATATGACCAAGGCGCTGGGCGAAGCGCAGCACGAAGCGCTCAAGGCACGCATTCCGCTGGGTCGTCTGGGCGCACCGGAAGATATCGCTAATGCAGTGGCGTTCCTCGCGTCGCCGCAGGCCGGTTACATCACCGGCACTACGCTTCACGTGAACGGTGGCATGTTCATGAATTAAGGAAGATGTGCGCAGATTGTGATGAAATTGCATGATTTTGCGCGACATTGAACATTATTTGGCGCATGCTAACTTTGCTTGGCAAACCTGTTAAAATGCGCGCACTTGTCTGAACTAACTACCCCGGAGGGTTTGAATGGATAACATTGAGCAACGCGTCAAGAAGATCGTCGCCGAACAACTTGGCGTCGCGGAAGCCGACATTAAGAACGAATCCAGCTTCGTGAACGATCTCGGCGCTGACTCGCTCGATACGGTTGAGCTGGTGATGGCCCTGGAAGAAGAGTTCGAGATCGAGATCCCGGACGAAGAAGCAGAAAAGATCACCACCGTGCAACAAGCTATCGATTTCGCCTCGTCGCAGAAGAAGGCGTAATTCGTACGGTTAGCCTGATTGGCCGGGATGCCGACCGGCTCCTGGCGTCGGGCATGCCTGTCAGCCGCAGGGAGCGCAGGGTCGAACCTTGTCGCCTCTGTGGCTTTTGTTTTGTATGACCCAGCAGAAGAAGGGGAGTATCGTGAGTCGTCGTCGCGTCGTCATTACCGGTCTGGGCCTGATATCGCCGGTCGGCAACACTGTTGCCGAAGGTTGGGAAAATCTGGTCGCGGGCCGTTCGGGCATCGCCAACATCACGAAGTTCGATGCGAGCGAATTCAAAGTTCGCTTCGCAGGCGAAGTCAAAAACTTCGAGACAGAGAAGTATCTGTCGGCCAAGGAAGCTCGCCGTATGGATACGTTTATCCATTTCGGTCTGGCAGCCGGCATTCAGGCGTTTGAGGATAGCGGCCTGCAAATCACCGCAGAGAACGCAGAGCGCGTGGGCGTGCTGGTTGGCTCCGGCATCGGTGGTCTGCCGATGATCGAGGATACGCATGACGATCTGATCAAAGGCGGTCCGCGCAAGATCTCCCCATTCTTCGTGCCGGGGTCGATCATCAACATGATCTCCGGGCACCTGTCGATCAAGTACGGCCTGAAGGGTCCGAACCTTGCCATCGTCACGGCTTGCACGACCGGTCTGCACTGTATCGGGCAGGCTGCACGCATGATTCAGTATGGCGACGCAGATGCAGTGCTCGCCGGTGGGGCCGAGTCGACGGTGTCGCCGCTGGGTATTGGCGGTTTCGCTGCGATGACCGCACTGTCCACGCGTAACGACGATCCGGCGACGGCCAGCCGTCCGTGGGACAAGGATCGCGACGGCTTCGTGCTGGGCGAAGGCGCCGGCGTGATGATGGTTGAAGAGTACGAGCACGCCAAGGCGCGCGGCGCCAAGATTTACGCCGAACTCACGGGCTTCGGCATGAGCGCCGACGCGTATCACATGACCGCACCGTGTGAAGACGGCGACGGCGCACTGCGTGCCATGACCAACGCGCTGCGCGACGCCGGTCTGAACGCCGATACGGTGAACTACGTGAATGCGCACGGCACGTCGACGCCGTTGGGCGATATCGCCGAGACGGTCGCGGTCAAGCGCCTGATGGGCGATGCGGCCAAGAGCGTCGTGATGAATTCGACCAAGTCGATGACCGGCCACTTGCTGGGCGGTGCAGGCGGTCTGGAGTCGGTGTTCACCGTGCTGGCCGTTCACCATCAGAAGTCGCCGCCGACAATCAATATCTTCAATCAGGACCCGGCTTGCGACCTCGACTACTGCGCAAATACGGCCCGTGACATGAAAATTGATGTCGCGTTGAAGAACTCTTTCGGATTTGGCGGGACTAACGGCACGCTGGTCTTCCAGCGAGTCTAAGTTCGCGGGACGCCCCGCAGGCGTCCCGTCCCGCTGACCCACGCTCCGGTGAGTGTGCCCGGGCGTGCGGCGTCAAAGACACTTCCAGCCGTGGTGGTCAGTGCTGCCACGGTGCAATTGGGCCCGTTCGGGCCCGGCAGCCAGAGAAAATACGGATCCATATCAGGTGAGTGAACGAGAAATCGACCAGGCGCTCGTCGAGCGCGTGCAGAAAGGCGACAAAGCCGCCTTCGAGCTGTTGGTCGCGAAATATCACCGCAAGATCATCCGCCTCGTATCGCGGCTCGTTCGCGATGCCGCCGAGGTCGAGGATGTGACGCAGGAGGCTTTTATCAAGGCCTACCGCGCCTTGCCGCAGTTTCGCGGCGAGTCGGCGTTCTATACCTGGTTGTATCGTATTGCTGTCAACACGGCGAAAAATCACCTGGCGACCCAGGGACGTCGTGCACCGACTTCGACTGAAGCGAACGCTGAAGAAGCTGAAACTTTTGCCGAGGCCGATCAACTAAGGGATATCAACACGCCTGAGTCGATGCTGATGAGCAAGCAGATTGCTCAAACGGTCAACACAGCGATGGAGGCTTTGCCCGATGAACTTCGGACGGCAATTACCCTGCGAGAAATCGAAGGGTTGAGCTACGAAGAGATCGCCGAAGCCATGGGGTGCCCGATCGGAACGGTCCGTTCACGAATTTTCCGGGCGCGTGAAGCGATTGCCAGCCGGCTCAGGCCGCTGCTGGACACGCCTGACGGTAAGCGCTGGTGAGCGCGCCGCCGGGGAAGTTATTTTCGTTGGGGGATATCATGGGATCAGCGACGGTGCAAACGCAGCGGGGGCTGCAAGCCGAGCGGATTTCCGCGTTGATGGACGGGGAATTCGATCCGGACGAACTGGCCGCCCTGCTGGACGAGGCTGACACCTCGGGCCGGCCTCTGTGGGACGACTACCATCTGATCGGTGACGCATTGCGTTCCGATGAACTGACGCTGCCGCGTTCGGAGTCTGCCTTTATGGCCTCCTTCGCCGCACGCCTCGAAGCCGAGCCGCACCTGCTCGCGCCTGCCGCACTGGCCGACGCTCAGGCAGCGACGGCCGCGGGGGCCAAAGTCTCCGGCTCTCGCGTCACGCGAATCAATCCTTTCCTGCGCGTTCGCCGCGTCCTGCCGACGGCCGCCGCCGCCGCTGCGGTCGCTGCACTGTCGTGGGTCGTGGTACCGCGTCTGCAAGATCATCCGGCAGGTGGGGCGCAACCGCAGGTGCTCGCTCAGACCGCAGCGCCGACTGCCAGCGGTTCCAGCCTCACGCGCGTGGCGCTGTCGCAGCAGCCGCAAGCCGCTGTGGCCGCCAATGGTGCGGGTGCGCCGAACGATGTGATCGTGCTGCGCGATGCGCGTCTCGACCAATATCTTGCGGCTCACCAGCAATATGCGCCGGCCCCGATCGGTCAGAGCGTTTCCCCTTACATGCGAGCCTCGGCGCAAGCGGACGAATAAATGCAGCGCCTGAGTATCGAATCCTTGCCGCGTGCGCCCTTCGGGCGCACTTTCTTCTTGTTTGCATTCTTGCTGGCGAGCACCCTGCAAACGCAGGCGTGGGCGCAGGCTTCCGCGTCCACCGACCCGCTGGTCGAGAAGCGCGAAGTCAGTGCATGGCTCAACAAGATCCACCGTGCGGCGCAAACGCAAAATTACATCGGCACCTTCGTGTATCAGCGTGGCTCGACCATGCGTTCGTCGAAGATCAGTCACTTCGCCGAGAAGGGTAACGAGTACGAGGAACTGGAGACGCTCGACGGACGTCAGCGCCGCATTCTTCGTCAGAATGAAGACGTCTACACGCTGATTCCCGAGCAGAAGACCGTCTTCCAGGAAAAGCGCGAGAGCAAGGATTCGTTCCCCGCATTGCTTGCGACGCCCAATCGCGACGTCCTCGACTACTACGCGCCGAAGCTGCTGCCGAACGAACGGATGGCGGGCTTCGACTGTATGGTGATCGAGCTCACGCCGAAGGACGATTATCGTTTCGGTTATCGCTTGTGGGCCGATCGCAATACCGGCTTGTTGCTGCGCGCACAGACGCTAGATGCCGAGGGTCACCTGCTGGAGCAGGCTGCGTTCTCGCAAATCTCGATCGGCGTGCCGAGCGAGAAGGCGCGAATCGTCCATGCGATTCAGGCGACGCACGGCTGGCATGTCGTGAAGCCGCAGATTGCGACGACGCGTCTGTCGGACGCGGGCTGGAGCATCGACGTCGACAAGAAGGTGCCGGGATTCAAGGCCGTTCGCGAAGTGCGTCGCACGATGCGCTCTACTGCTGACGGCAAACCGCTGGAAGTCCAGCAGGTGGTATATTCCGACGGCATGGCCGGACTTTCGGTGTTTATCGAGCCGGCCACGCGTGAGCGCAAGGAAGGCCACGGTAGCGCCGGAGCGACGAACATCCTCATCAAGCGCTATGGCGACTTCTGGCTGACCTTGCTCGGCGAAGTGCCGCAGGCCACCCTGCAACAGTTCGCATCCAGCATCGAGTACAAACAGCCGGCGAAGTGACCGGCTGTCGGGTGGGCCGCAACCGGTAACGGTGCGGTCCGGGCAGCGAGGCAGACGTGACGCGACGGTGCGTCGGGTGCCGGACTGCCCTCAGGGATTCCGAGACTTTCGCGCACCACGATCTTCCAATGAAGAAGACTCTCCTGCTTCGTGTCATCCTTGGCGGCGCCATTGCCGCCCAATTGGCGGGAGTCCCCGCCGCCTTTGCTGCGCCGGCCTCGGCACCGAGCGGCGGATCGACGACGTCGAACGCACCGCTCGTCAGCAATCTTCCCGATTTCACTCAACTCGTCGATCGCGTCGGCCCGGCCGTCGTGAACATTCGGACGACCGAGCGCGTTAGCCGCAATCAGCGTGGTTTGCCGCCCGGTATGGACGATGACATGGCTGAGCTGTTCCGCCGCTTCTTCGGCGTACCCATGCCTCAGCAGCCCGGCCCGAAGGGTGGCACGCCGCGACGTGGCCAGCCGCAACCGGACGAAGAGCAGAACAGTGGCGTGGGTTCGGGCTTCATCGTCTCGAACGACGGCTACATTCTGACGAACGCGCACGTGGTCGACGGCGCGGACAGCATCTACGTCACCCTGACCGACAAGCGTGAGTTCAAAGCGAAGCTGGTCGGCGCGGACAAGCGTACCGATGTTGCCGTGGTCAAGGTGGATGCCAAGGACCTGCCGACGGTGCCTGTGGGCGACTCGAACAAGCTTCGTGTGGGCGAGTGGGTGGTGGCGATCGGATCGCCGTTCGGTCTCGAAAATACGGTAACGGCAGGCATCGTGTCGGCCAAGGGGCGTGACACGGGCGATTACCTGCCGTTCATCCAGACGGACGTGGCCGTGAACCCGGGCAACTCGGGCGGCCCGCTCATCAATATGCGTGGCGAGGTCGTGGGCATCAACTCGATGATCTACAGCCAGACCGGCGGTTTCATGGGCATTTCGTTCGCGATTCCGATCGACGAAGTGATGCGCGTGGTCGATCAGCTCAAGAAGACGGGCAAGGTCGTTCGCGGCCGTATCGGTGTGGCGATCAGCGAAGTGAGCAAGGAGGTGGCCGATTCGCTGGGCTTGCCGCGTGCTCAGGGTGCACTGGTGCGTAGCATCGAGCCGGGCAGCCCTGCCGAGAAGGCGGGCGTGCAGCCGGGCGACATCATCATGAAGTTCGAAGGCCGTCCGGTCGATCACGCGACGGACCTGCCGCGCATGGTCGGCGAGACCAAGCCGGGTTCGAGCGCAACCTTGCAAGTCCTGCGCAAGGGCAAGAATCAGGATCTGAAGATCACGATTGCCGAGGCTGATACCGATGCGCCAAAAGCATCGAAAGCCCAGGGCAGCAGCGCCGAAGCGCCGCACCCGAACGCTTTGGGTCTGGTCGTCTCCGATTTGACCGACGCGCAGAAGAAGGACTTGAAGCTGCGTGGCGGCGTGCAGGTCGAACTGGCGGAAGGCCCGGCGGGCCGTGCGGGGCTCCAGCAGGGTGACATCATTCTGCGAGTGGGCGACGCCGATATCGTCAACGCCAAGCAGTTCGAGGATGTGGTGAAGGCGCTCGATCCGAAGCGTCTGGTGCCGATCCTGGTGCGCCGTGGCGATGCAACGCAGTTCGTGCCGCTGCGCCCGCGTGCGCCGGGCGCCAAGTAACCAGCCCATGACCGCGCCGGCGTTCACGCTCTACGGCCGCAAGTGGTGTCATCTGTGCGATGACATGCTTGCGGCGCTCGAAGCGATGCGTCCGGCGTGGGATTTCTCGGTCACGGTGATCGACGTCGACAGCGATCCGGTGCTCGAAGCGAAGTACGACGAGATCGTGCCGGTGCTTGCCTTGGGCGAGCGCGAACTGTGCCGGTATCGTTTCGACGCCGACGCTGTCGCCACTGTTTTTCCCCGGGACTGACGCTTCGTCCGGTCCGGATGCCCAGAACGGAACCAGCACCTGCCCATCATTTCCACTGAATCCCGCTTATTTCGGCTATACGGCTGCGATGCCTTCGATTCCGGACGGAATCGGTGCGCTTTCGGCTAAAATGTCGTGTTTGCCGATTCTCTCGAAAGTCGCTGCCGAGCCGAATCCGATGGCACCGACTTTTCTATAGCCCCGCCTCATGGACCATATTCGCAATTTTTCGATCATCGCCCACATCGACCACGGGAAATCGACCCTGGCCGATCGCATCATCCAGTTGAGCGGCGGTTTGTCCGATCGTGAAATGGAATCTCGCGTCCTCGATTCGATGGATCTCGAGCGCGAGCGGGGGATCACCATCAAGGCACAGACCGCCGCGCTGCAATACAAGGCGCGCGACGGCAAGGTCTACAACCTCAACCTGATCGATACGCCGGGACACGTCGACTTTTCGTACGAAGTGAGCCGTTCGCTGTCCGCTTGCGAAGGCGCGCTGCTCGTCGTTGACGCCTCGCAGGGCGTGGAAGCGCAGACTGTCGCGAACTGCTACACCGCCATCGAGCTGGGCGTGGAAGTCGTGCCGGTGCTCAATAAGATCGATCTGCCGTCGGCCGAGCCGGAAAACGCGATCCAGGAGATCGAAGACGTGATCGGCATCGAGGCGACCGACGCCGTGCGCTGCTCGGCCAAGACCGGCCTGGGGGTGGAAGACGTGCTCGAGGCGCTGATCGCCAAAGTGCCGCCGCCCAAGGGCGACGCCAACGCGCCGCTGCAAGCCCTGATCATCGACTCGTGGTTCGATAGCTACGTCGGTGTGGTCATGCTGGTGCGCGTGGTCAACGGTACGCTCAAGCCGAAGGAAAAGATTCACCTGATGGCCACGGGCTCCAGCTATCTGGTCGAACAGGTGGGCGTGTTCACGCCGAAGTCCAAGCAACTCGCGTCGCTGTCTGCCGGTCAGGTGGGCTTCATCATCTCGGGCATCAAGGAACTGAATGCGGCCAAGGTGGGCGATACCGTCACTCACGCCGTGACGACCACGACCAAGCCGGCTGACGCACCGCTGCCGGGCTTCAAGGAAGTGAAGCCGCAGGTGTTCGCCGGTCTGTATCCGGTCGAAGCCAACCAGTACGATGCGCTGCGCGACTCGCTCGAAAAGCTCAAGCTTAACGATGCCTCTCTGCAATACGAACCGGAAGTTTCGCAGGCACTGGGCTTCGGTTTCCGTTGCGGTTTCCTGGGCCTGCTGCACATGGAAATCGTGCAGGAGCGTCTGGAGCGCGAATTCGACATGGACCTCATCACCACGGCGCCAACCGTGATTTATGAGGTGACGGAGCGTGACGGTACGGTCGTCTCGGTGGAAAACCCGGCGAAGATGCCGGACCCGGGCCGCATCGAGGAAGTTCGCGAGCCGATCGTCACTGTGAATCTCTACATGCCGCAGGAGTACGTCGGTTCGGTCGTCACGCTGTGCCAGCAAAAGCGCGGCGTGCAGATCGATATGCAGTATCACGGCCGTCAGGTGCGTCTGATTTATGAAATTCCGATGGCTGAAATCGTGCTCGATTTCTTCGATCGTCTGAAGTCGGTATCGCGCGGTTACGCGTCGATGGATTACGAGTTCAAGGAATATCGCGCGTCGGACGTGGTCAAGGTCGACATGCTGATCAACAACGACAAGGTCGACGCGTTGTCGATCATCGTCCACCGCTCGGAGAGCCGTCGTCGCGGTGCGCAAGTCGCGTCGAAGATGCGAGAAATCATTCCGCGTCAGATGTACGATGTGGCGATTCAGGCGGCCATCGGTGCGAACATCATTGCGCGTGAAAACATCAAGGCACTGCGTAAGAACGTGCTCGCGAAGTGCTATGGTGGTGACATCTCGCGTAAGAAGAAGCTGCTCGAGAAACAGAAGGAAGGTAAGAAGCGCATGAAGCAAGTGGGGAGCGTTGAAATTCCCCAGGAAGCGTTCCTTGCCATTTTGCAAGTCGAAGACAAATAACGTAGCGACAGGTCCCGCATGAATTTCGCCCTGATTCTTTTGATCCTGGTGCTGGTGACCGGGGTGGCCTGGGTGGCCGACAAGTTGGTGTTTCAGCCGGCGCGCCGCCGGGCAGCACAGAATGCCGTGGCGCAATTCGATCAGCAGCAACTGGCGTTACAGGGATCCGGTATTCAGGGCTCTGGTTCGCAGGACGGCAATGCGCTGGCGAGTGCGCGTGCGAAGTTGCGTGACGACAAGCTGCGTCAGCCGTGGTGGCTGGAGTACTCGGCGAGCTTCTTCCCGGTGATTCTCGCGGTGTTTGTGCTGCGCTCGTTCGTGGTCGAGCCGTTCAAGATTCCGTCGGGCTCGATGATCCCGACGCTGCTCGTCGGCGATTTCATTCTCGTGAACAAGTTCGATTACGGCATTCGTCTGCCGGTGGTCAACAAGAAGATCATCGAGCTGGGCGAGCCGAAGCGTGGCGACGTCGTGGTGTTCCGTTACCCGAAGGATGAGTCGATGGACTACATCAAGCGTGTGATCGGCGTGCCGGGCGACGTGGTTGCCTACCAGAACAAGAAGCTCACGATCAACGGCGAACCGGTGCCGGAAACCGCGCTGCCGGATTACTTCGACGACGAGCACATCGCGTACTTCAAGCAGTTCGAGGAGACGGTCGGCGGCGTGAAGAACCGGATTCTGAACGACCCGAACGTGCCGCCGTACATCATGGGTGCGGACGATTTCCCGAACAAGCAGAACTGCCAGTACAACAGCCAGGGCGTGATCTGCAAGGTGCCGCCTGGCAACTACTTCATGATGGGTGATAACCGCGATAACAGCGCGGACAGTCGCTACTGGGGTTTCGTGCCCGAGCAGAACATCGTGGGTCGGGCGTTCTTCATCTGGATGAACTTCTCGAACCTGAAGCGTCTGGGCGGCTTCCAGTAAGTCGACCGCTTCACGGGGAAGTCTGGCTTCCCCGCTAAGGCTCGAATTGATGCGGAAATTGACGTTATTTTGTCAATTTCCGCATTATTATTTTCAAATAAGAAATAAAAGATGCGGTGGGAGACGACCTCCGACGGGGCATATCGGTTCTGACCTCGGAATTGTCCGATCCGCCGATCTCACGCCAGTCCGAAAAGCCCGTCAGACGGCGGTAAAGCCCGTCGTTTCTTGGCGACGACCCGCGCCGGGGCGGGAGCGTCGCGCTATACTTGCGCCATGTCTCAATCACTGAATCAACTGGAAGAACGTCTCCAGTATCGTTTCCACGATGCGGAATTGCTTTGCCAAGCACTGACGCATCGTAGCCACAGTGCCGCCAACAATGAGCGGCTGGAGTTTCTCGGCGATTCCATTCTGAACTGTTCGGTCGCAGCGATTCTGTTTCGTCGCTACGGCAAGCTCGACGAAGGCGACCTCTCACGTGTGCGCGCCAATCTCGTGAAGCAACAATCGTTGTATGAGATCGCGCAGACGCTTGGCGTTTCCGATTTTCTTCGCTTGGGCGAAGGCGAGCTCAAGAGCGGTGGTTTCCGTCGTCCTTCGATTCTGGCCGACACCCTCGAAGCGCTGTTCGGGGCGATGTACCTCGATGGCGGTTTCGAGAAGGCCTATGCGGTGATCGAGCGTCTGTATACGCCCGTGCTCGAACATGTCGATCCGAAGACACTCGGCAAAGACGCCAAGACGCTGCTTCAGGAATACCTGCAAGGTCACAAGATCGCTCTGCCGCAGTACACGGTGATCGCCACCCACGGGGCGGCGCACAACCAGCAGTTCGAGGTCGAGTGCACCGTGCCGAAGCTCGACATCAAGGTGGGCGGTTCGGGGGCCAGCCGTCGTGCGGCTGAGCAGGCAGCGGCCAAGAAGGCGCTGGAAGAAGTGCAGAAGATGCCCGCGCTGGCGAAGCCGAAGGCCGAGAAGAGTGCGAAGGCGGCGAAGAAGCGTGCAGCCAAGGCGGCGGCCACGGAAGCGAAGAAGGCCGGACAGGTAGGGCAAGCCGGGCAAATGACGGTGGCGTCGCAGGCCGAGTCGCGCGAGCCGAAGGATGCTCGTGATGCCGCAGCCGGGGCGACAACGGCGCCGGCCATGACCGCGTCGAGCCACAATGCGCCTCGCAATGCAGTCGCCTCGCCCGAGAAGTCCGCTGACAGGTCTGCTGAGAAGCCGGCTGAAAAGCCTGCCGAAAAGTCAGTCGAAAAGCCGACCGACAAGGCAGACGCCGCCAAGCAACCTCCGGCAGCTGCCTGAGTTCCATTCAGGGGAGAGTCATCGCTGCTGTCCCCCTTTCAAGAGAGTTTCCAATCATGAACGATAAGACGGATTTTCGCTGCGGTACCGTGGCGATCGTCGGGCGTCCGAACGTCGGTAAGTCGACGCTGCTCAACGCCCTCGTCGGTCAGAAGATCAGCATTACGTCGCGCAAGGCGCAGACCACGCGACATCGCATCACCGGCATCAACACCACGGAAGACGCGCAGTACATCTTCGTCGACACGCCGGGCTTTCAGACGCGTCATGCGACCGCACTCAACCGCTCGCTCAATCGCGCGGTGACGTCCACGCTTTCGAGCGTGGATGTTGTGATGTTCGTGATCGAAGCGGGCAATTTCGGCCCGGACGACGAGAAGGTGCTCAAGCTCCTGCCGGAAAACACGCCGGTGCTGCTGATCGTCAACAAGCTGGACCGTATCAACGATAAGGCCGAGATGCTGCCGTTCCTGCGCAAGCTGGGCGAAGTGCGTGATTTCCGCGAAATCGTGCCGATGTCGGCCAAGCGTGAGGACGACATCAAGCGTTTGCTCGGTGTGCTGCGTCCGTACCTGCTCGAAGGCGACCCGATTTACGGCGAGGATGATCTGACAGATCGCAGCGAGCGCTTCATGGCGGCTGAAATCCTGCGCGAAAAGGTGTTCCGCTGGACGGGCGACGAATTGCCGTACACGAGCACGGTCATCATCGACAAGTTCGAAGTCGAAGGGAATCTACGCCGCATTTTTGCGACGATTCTGGTCGATCGCGATAATCACAAGGCGATGATCATCGGCAACAAGGGCGCGAAGCTCAAGCAGATCTCCACCGATGCACGCCTCGACATGGCGAAGCTCTTCGACGGTCCCGTGTATCTGGAAGTGTGGATCAAGGTGAAGGGCGGTTGGGCCGACAATGAAGCCGGCCTGCGGGCATATGGCTACGAGTGAACTGGATACTTCACGTGACGATGTCGACACGCCGGATGCCGTAGCGCCACCGGGCGACACGTCACAAGCCACGCGATCGGCGCGATCTCTGCCAGCCTCGTCGGAGGCGGTGGGGGCCCGGCCCGCACGTCCGAAGAGCACGCGCACGCGTGCCGTGGACGACGATGCCTCGGAAGCCTTCCAGCAAGCGCAGGCGAACACCGATACCGTCAAGCGCGAAGCCAGACGCACACGCCGCGCGCCGTCCCCCGCCCGGGTGGCCGAGCGCGAACAAAGCCGGGTGACGGAACAACCCGGCTTTGTGCTTCACAGCTATCCCTACCGCGAAACCAGCCTGATCATCGATGTGCTCACGCGCGACCACGGGCGTATTGCGCTCGTCGCCAAAGGGGCAAAGCGTCCACATTCCGCACTGCGCGGTGTGCTTCAGACGTTTCAGCCGCTCTCGCTCGCGTGGCTCGGCAAAGGCGAGTTGCGCACGTTGACGAAGGCTGAGTGGGTCGGCGGTTTGCGTCCGCTTGAGGGCGACGCGTTGCTCTCGGGCTTTTATCTGAACGAATTGCTGGTGAAGTTCTGCGCGCGAGACGATCCGCACGACAAGCTGTTCCAGCACTATCTGACGACGCTGCATCATCTCGCGCACGGCGAACCTGCAGGTGTGATCCTGCGCGCGTTCGAGCGCGTGTTGTTGCGCGAGACGGGATACGCCGTGGCGTTCGACCGTTGCACGCAAACGCGTGGCAAGGTCGTGCCGGATCGCCGCTACGTGTTTCACCCCGACTGGGGTGTGCGCCCGGCGCGCGGCGACGAACCATCGGACTGGCCGGTCGTCGGCGGGCAGACGCTGCTCGATATGGAGCAAGATGATTACTCGCGGGCGCAGACCGTGCAGCAGAGCAAGTTGCTCATGCGCTTTCTTCTCAACCACCATTTGGGCGGTGTGCCGCTCAATACCCGGCAGATCCTGCTCGACCTGCAAAAACTATGAGCCTCTTCTTCCAAGGCAATGCCATCGACCTCGGGGTCAACATCGATCACGTCGCCACGGTGCGCAACGCGCGCGGCACGAAATATCCGGATCCGATCAGGGCAGCCCTGCTGGCCGAAGAGGCGGGCGCGGATGTGATTACGCTGCACTTGCGTGAGGACCGTCGCCATATTCGCGACGACGACGTCACGAATCTGCGCGACAAGCTGATCACGCGCATGAACCTCGAGTGCGCGGTGACGGAAGAGATGCTGGCGATTGCCTGCCGCGTGAAGCCGCACGATGTCTGTCTCGTGCCGGAGAGCCGTCAGGAGCTCACGACTGAAGGCGGACTGGACGTCGTCGGGTTGTACGACCGTATCGCTGCTGCGACACAACAGCTTGGCGAAGCCGGCAGCCGTGTGTCGCTCTTCATCGATCCGGACGAGGCGCCGATTCGCGCCGCCGCCCGCATGGGCGCACCGGTCGTCGAACTACACACCGGGCGTTACGCCGAGGCGCATGACGAAGCCACACGTGAGGCCGAGTTCGCCCGCATTGAACGTGCGGTGGCGCTGGGTGTGTCGCTGGGACTGCGCGTCAATGCCGGTCATGGCCTGCACTATGAGAACGTTCAGCCCATCGCGGCCATCGAGGGCATTTCCGAGCTGAACATCGGACACGCCATCGTCGCTCATGCCCTCTTCGCTGGCTGGGAGAACGCGGTTCGTGAGATGAAGGCCATCATGGTCGCCAGCCGCATTGCTGCGCGCGGCTGAGCGGCAGCATCCCGTCCGTTTATCGCCGCATCGAGCCGTGCCACGATTCTTCTCATGAGCGATCCGAATCTCTCGTCCCCGTCGTCCGCAATTAGCGCGACGGCAGCCTCCGGCGCCTCACCGCAGGGGCCTACGACGATTTACGGTGTGGGCACCGATATCTTGCAAATCAGTCGCGTCGTGGGCGTGATGGCGCGCACGAAAGGCCGATTCGCAGAGCGTGTGCTCGGGCCCGAGGAACTCAAGGTCTATCACGCTCGTCAGAAGCGCTCCGAGCTGCGCGGGCTGGCTTATCTGTGCACACGGTTCGCGGCGAAGGAAGCTGTCTCGAAGGCCATCGGTCTCGGGATGCGCTGGCCAATGACATGGCGTGCAGTGCAGACGCTGAACGCACCTTCGGGCAAGCCGGTGGTGGTCGCGTCGGGCGAGTTGGTGCAGTGGCTCGCCGAGCGGCAATTGTCGATCGAGATTTCGATCACGGACGAAAAGGAATACGCGGTCGCCTTTGCGATCGCGTCACGTAATTTAGGCAACATTGGCAATATTGCATCGGAGAAATCGCAATGACGAAGCGTAGGCCGGGCCCGGTGATGCTGGACGTTGTCGGGCTGACCCTCAGCGAAGACGACATCCGTCGCATCGATCACCCGTTGACCGGGGGTGTCATTCTGTTCGCCCGTAACTTCGACGATCGCGCGCAACTGTGCTCGCTCACGAAGCAGATTCGCGACGTGCGCGACGACATTCTGATTGCTGTCGATCATGAAGGCGGACGTGTTCAGCGCTTTCGCACCGACGGCTTCACCCATCTGCCCGCGATGGGCAAGCTGGGCAAACTCTGGCATGAGGACGTATTCAAGGCAACGCGCGTTACGACGGCCGTAGGTTACGTGCTTGCGTCGGAACTGCGTGCCTGCGACATCGACCTGAGCTTCACGCCGGTGCTGGATCTGGACTATGGAACGTCTGCCGTGATCGGCGACCGTGCGTTCGACGCGGATCCGCGCGTGGTGGCGATGCTCGCCAAGAGCCTCAACCACGGGCTGTTGCTCGCGGGGATGGCGAACTGCGGCAAGCACTTCCCGGGGCATGGTTTTGTGGCGGCCGACTCGCACCACGAGATTCCCGTGGACGAGCGCTCGCTCGACGAGATTCTGTCCGTCGATGCGCAACCGTACGACTGGCTCGGCATGTCGCTCGCGGCGGTCATGCCCGCGCACGTGATCTATCCGCAGGTCGACCCGAACCCGGCAGGCTTCTCGACCAAGTGGCTCAAGGAGATTCTTCGCGGCCAGTATGGTTTCGACGGTGTGATCTTCAGCGACGACCTGTCGATGCAGGGCGCGAGCGCGGCGGGCGACGTGGTGACGGCTGCTCACGCGGCGCTGGACGCTGGCTGCGACATGGTGCTCATCTGCAATAGTCCGGAGAAGGCTGACCGTCTGCTGCGCGAAATGAAGCCGGTGTCCGACACCGTTTCGCAGCGCCGCATCAAGCACCTGCAGGGGCGTGGCAAGGTGCACGGCTGGGAGAAGATGCTCGCGCAGCCGGAGTATCAGGCGGCAAAGCGTCTGATCGCGGAGACGTTCGGCGGCTAAGGCTGCTAACGCTGCGCAAGGCCGGTGCAAACCGGTCGCCCCAAACAAAAAGCGCTCGACCCCGAAGGGACGAGCGCTTTTTTGTTACCTGACGAACCGCACCGCCCGAGAGCGCTGCGGTCGCAAGCCGTCGCTTAGGCGCGGCTCTTGTATTCGTCGGTACGCGTGTCGATTTCGATCTTGTCGCCGGTGTTCACGAACAGCGGAACCTGAACTTCCAGCAGGTCATTGATCTTGGCGTTCTTCAGCACCTTGCCCGACGACGTGTCACCCTTCACGGCCGGTTCCGTGTACTCGACCACGCGCACGAGCGTCGTCGGCAGTTCCACCGAAATAGCCTTCTCTTCGTAGAACACGACTTCGCACGGCATGTCGGGTTCGAGGTACTTGATCGCGTTGTCCATGTTCTCGGCTTCGACTTCGTACTGGTTGTAGTCGGCGTCCATGAACACGTACATCGGGTCGGCGAAGTACGAATACGTCACTTCCTTCTTGTCGAGGTTGACAGTCTCGAACTTTTCGTCAGCCTTGTAGGTCCACTCGCCGCGGCCTTCCTTCAGCAGCTTCTTGTACTTCAGCTTGACCATGCTGGAGTTACGGCCCGACTTGACGAATTCGGTGCGCAGCACAACGTTCGGCTCACCCTCCAGGATGAAGACGTTACCGACGCGGAGTTCTTGAGCGATTTTCATAAAAAACGAGATCCTGTGACGAAATAAGCGATTTGCCGCTTGTTGAGCGCTTCCATACGCCGATTCGCCGCTTGATTCCCGTGTCCGCCAAGGGCGACTCGGAGCAGCAGGTTCAGCAGCAAAGCGTTGAAAAACCAGCTATTTTACCTGATTTTGCGCGAAGCTTGCCAACTGTCGCGCGAGGTCTGGGAGCTGGGCCTGAGCGTTTGCCCACGCCTGCGCGTGCCGTCTCAGGGCGGGCAATGCCGCTGCCAGCGCCGACCAGTCCGGCGCGGTGCTGGCGTAACCGTTCCAGAGGTGCCAGAAGGTACGCAGCGCTTCGCGTTCGGCATGTCCCAAGGGGGTGTCGCCGGCGGGCGGCTCTGCCAGATACCGCTCCAGAAACGCATCGAGCTTCACATGATGGGCATTTTCCGCTTGCGGATAGATATGCCAGACGAACGGCTTCGCCGCCCATTGCGCACGGACGAATGAGTCTTCCCCTCGCACGAAATTCAAATCGCACGCCCAGAGCAGGTTATCGAACTCTTGCTGCGGGACGAATGGCAGACCGTAGACGGTCAATGCGCCGCGCGTCGCCGACTCGCGAGGGGCGAGCGGCTCACGTCGGAGCCACTCGCCGACAGCCGGAGCGATTCGACCTTGCGGAACGAGGCAGACAACAGGCGTTTCGCTTTCCGACCATTGCGTGAGTAACCCCGGCAACGCGTCGTTCTCATACGCGAACAGCGACACAATCAGTGCCTCTTGCGGTGCCGCAGACAGGCCGAGCGTACGTTGCCACCAGGCATCGCGCAGGTCGGGGGAGGTGAGAAATGCATCACGCCGGAAAAACAGTTCGCGTTCGCGGATCAACCCGCCGGAGCGTTCGGTAAACCCAGGCATGAAAATCGTTTTGACGAGGCCCAATTGCGGATGGAGCGACTTCTGCAAATGGAATTCGTCGACCCAGGACTCGGCGCTCAGATACTCCAGATTGACCCACACTGGCGCGTTACCTGCCTGTTTCCGGGCGTGCATCGCATGGAGATACGTGTCCGGAATAGGGCAGGCGAACCCCTCGATCACGATGTCGCCCGGCGCGTTGTCGTGCGTGATCGGTCCGAAGTCGGCGTCCCAGCGCCGCACGTCGACGCCGTCGCAGCGCTGCTGTGCCTGCGTCGGATCGATGTCCGGGCGCAGATAGCGAAAGCTCGTGAGATCGTCGACCCAGAGTCGCACCGACCATCCGTGTTCGCGCACGAGTTGGCGGGCGAGTCGCCAGCACACGCCGATGTCACCGAAGTTGTCGACGACGGTGCAGAAAAGGTCGCAGCGCGGCACCAAAGGCAGGTGACCGACGTTCGTAGTGGCGGGCGAGGGCGCCGGTGAGGATGCGGTGGACAAGGGCATTGAGAAGCCGTAACGCGGATTGGTCTAAACTTCTGATTTTAGTCCCTCCTTGTATCTCCCGAGGCACTCAAGGGACGCTCAGATCGCCAGAGTTCATGACCGAAGACGCCCACGACGTCACGCCACCGCGTAAGTCCCGCAAAGCCAAAGCCACCGACGCCGCCGAGCCCACTCCATCGGCCACGACCGGGGATGTTGTGCAGCCGTCGGTTTCGTCCGCACCGGATGACGTGTCTGTCGGGGCGTCGGCCGAGCCAACGGCTTCACCGTCCGCCAAGCCAGGCAAAGCGGCCAAATCTGGCAAATCTGGCAAACTCGCCAAAGCCGGAACGGCGAAGCGCGAGCGGCGCAACGGCAACGACGGGCCGCAGATGCCTGCGGATGATACGAGCGACGCCAACGACGCGCCGTTGTTCGATGCGCGCAAAGCGCTCTCGCAGTTGCCGAACCTGCCTGGCGTCTATCGCTACTACGACGCGGTGGGCAACGTTCTTTACGTGGGCAAAGCGCGCAATCTGAAGAAGCGCGTATCGAGTTACTTCAACAAGACACAGTTGTCGCCGCGTATTGCGTTGATGGTCGCGCGCATTGCGAAGCTGGAGACGACGGTCACTCGCTCCGAGACGGAAGCGCTGCTCCTTGAAAACAATCTGATCAAGGCGCTGCATCCGCGCTACAACATCCTGTTTCGGGACGACAAGTCCTATCCGTTCCTTAAGCTCACGCAACACAAGTACCCGCGCATGGCGTATTACCGTGGCTCGGTGGATCGTCGCGGCCAGTATTTCGGACCGTTCCCGAGTGCGTGGGCAGTGCGCGAGAGCATCCAGATTCTGCAAAAGGTCTTCCAGTTGCGCACTTGCGAAGACTCCGTCTTTTCGAATCGCACGCGTCCGTGTCTGCTCAATCAGATCGAGCGATGCAGCGCGCCGTGCGTGGGCGCGATTCAGGACGAGGACTACGCGCGTGATGTGAACAACGCCGCCGCGTTTCTCTCCGGACGTCAAAAGGAAGTGCTCGGCGCGCTCGAAGACAAGATGATGGCCTACGCTGAAGCGCTCCAGTTCGAGCAGGCCGCTGTCGTGCGCAATCAGATGCAAGCGCTCTCCGGCGTGTTGCAGCAGCAGTCCGTCGAAACGGCGGGCGATGTCGACGCCGACATTCTTGCCGTGGCCTACGCTGGCGGTCGCGCTTGCGTGAACCTTGCGATGGTGCGCGGCGGACGTCACCTGGGCGATAAGGCGTATTTCCCGGCCCACGTCGAGCGGGGTGTCGAAGGCGGGATCGCGGACGAATTCGAGGAGGACGAAGTGCTGGCCGAGTTGCCGTCCGAGGATGATTCGGACGATGCTGTGGCCAGGCCAGACGAGGGCGGCAACGATCCGTCCACGAGCGTCGCGCAAGCGTCGTCCGCGTCGCTCGAATCGCGTCTGCTCGAAGCGTTCGTCGCTCAGCACTATCTCGGCCAGTCGGTGCCGCCGGTGCTGGTGGTGAGCCATGCGTTGCCGAACGACGAGTTGCTTACCGCGCTCTCAGAGCAAGCGGGCCGCCGTATCGCGATGGTGCGCCAACCGCAGGGGCAGCGACGCGCATGGCTCGACATGGCGTTGCAAGGCGCGCAACTTGCGCTCACGCGGTTGCTGACGGAGCAGGGCAGCCAGCAGGCGCGCACCAGTGAGCTGATTCAGACCATCGGACTCGACATCGACGATCCCGCGCTGCTGCGTGTGGAGTGTTTCGACATCAGCCATACGCAGGGTGAGGCCACGCAGGCGTCATGTGTGGTGTTCCATCATCACAAGATGCAGACGAGCGAGTACCGGCGCTACAACATCACGGGTATCACGCCGGGCGACGATTATGCGGCCATGCGTCAGGTGCTCACGCGCCGGTACGGCCGTTTGATGGAGGCGGCTGCGGCGACGGTGAACGACGCAGCCGATCCGCTGTCAGTGGCCGCAGACGTCGCACGTGCCGAGGCCGACACCTCCGTCGTGGCAGAAGGTGACGCGACCGAATCAACTGAATCAACCGAATCCACCACATCAAGCGCATCGAGCGCGTCGGCCGCTCACGATATCGCAGACGTCGAAGCCAATCTCCCGCAACTGGTGCTGATCGACGGCGGCAAGGGGCAGGTGGAAGTCGCGCGTCAGGTGTTCGTTGAGCTGGGGATCGATATTGGCCGTCTGGTCGGCGTGGCGAAGGGCGAGGGGCGCAAGGTGGGTCTCGAGACGCTGATCTTCGCTGACGGACGGGCACCGCTCGAACTCGGTCGCGAAAGCGCGGTGCTTATGCTGATTGCGCAGATCCGCGACGAGGCGCACCGTTTCGCGATCACCGGCATGCGGGCGAAGCGTGCGAAGGCGCGTCAGACATCGCGGCTGGAGGAGATCGAGGGCATTGGGGCGAAGCGCCGTCAGCGCCTGCTGATGCGCTTCGGCGGCTTGCAAGGCGTGGTGTCCGCGAGCGTCGACGAACTGGCGAGCGTCGAGGGCATCTCGACAACGCTTGCCGAGCAGATCTATCGCCAGCTTCACTAAGTTCGGCCGGTTCAGCCGGGTCTCCGGGTCATCGTTTCGCTCGGCGGTCCTCGTCACCCTATCGTCACTCTCTGGTCACGACTTGCTCACGTATCGCCGTGAAACAGCAATCGCATCACGGTATCGTTATCGACGGTTTCCCCGGAAAGCGTGCGGGCGAGCAACTCGCCTCCAACCACTGGCGGCGCAAAAATCATGTCCGGCTGCACGCGCTTGAGTTTGCTCAGGTGCTTGCTGTCGTTCACTGAGGCGATAGTGCGCACGGTCGGCGCGATCTCTTTCGAGGCGAGCACGATGAACGCATTTTCGGAATCGTCCGCCCGCAGTGCGAGCACGGCTTTGGCGTGCTCGATGCCAGCATGGGTCAGCACGGTGTTATCGCTGGCGTCGCCGTGCATGACGTCCGCTTCTTCCGGATAGGGATTGTCCGCGCCGCTCGCGATGATGACCGTCACGGGCCAGCCGCGTTTGGTGAGTTCGTGGTGGACGTTGACGGCCAGCGGCGACGCGCCGGCCACGATGAAGTGGTTCTTTCGTATCACGTGCGTGAATCTCCCCGCGAGAATTTTCTTGAGGTTGCCCCCGACGAGCGGGCCGATGACGACGGAAAGCGACGTCGCGAACACGCTGATCCCAAAGATGATGACCGACGCGGTGAACAGGCGCGCGTCGGTCGACACCGGCACGATATCGCCGTAGCCGACCGTCGTCATCGTGACGATGGCGAAATAGAACGCCGTGGCGAGATCCCCGACATTCGGCTTGAACTCACGCCCCAGATACATCGTGCCGAACGTCGCGTAGATCACCAGGGCGAACACGGCCACGAGCGTGTAGAGCGTCGCGGCGGCGAAGCTGGCCCGGTCGAATTCGCGCCAGTACCAGAGCAACAATCCGAAGCAGACGAGCGAGAGGATGAACGTTACGTCGAAGCGGATGTTGAGGTGGAAGTTGATGGCGGCAGCGAGGGCGAGCATGACCAGCGTGAAAGCCCACGCAGTGCGCGCACGAATCACGAGGCCGCAGGACAGCGCGACGAGCGCCGTGCCGACGAGCGCGCGAGGCAGATGCGAGAAGTCGATGCGCTCGATGGCGTTGAGTCCGAACAGCAGCCGGGGCAGGTGCGTGGCTTCGATATGTTCGAGGGCGGAGAGGTCGCCGCGCACGAAGAGATCGATGAGCAGCGAGCCGGGCACGCGCAGCAATACGGAGGCGACGAGCAGCAGGCCGTCGATGCCGACGAGTCCGGCGATCAGCACGTGTCGGGGAACGAGTGCCCCGAGGGGCGGCCGGTGCAGGACACTGCGCAGGGCGGACAGGGGCGAGTGCAGTTTCACGAGATCGGCGCTATTGGCGGGATGTTGCGAGCAAGATAGGGGCACACTGGCGCACATGTCAACAGGTGTGCGGTGCCTGCGGCCTTGTCGCTACGGGGCAGACACGGCACAATGCGGGTCTGGTACGGTTGCCGAGTGCGCCGTGTGTCGACGTTTGCCGAACTCATGCTGCCATGCCTTTCAATGTCCCCATATTCCTGACCTGGCTTCGGATCGTGCTGATCCCGCTGGTGGTCGGCGTCTACTATTTGCCGACGACATGGTTGTCATCCGTCGAGATGAACTGGGTGGCGTGCGCGGTGTTCGTGCTGGCGGCGCTGACCGACTGGTTTGACGGGTTTCTGGCACGCCGCTGGAATCAGACGTCGGCGTTCGGGGCGTTTCTGGATCCGGTGGCCGACAAGCTGATGGTGGCGGCGGCGCTGCTGATGCTGTTGCAGATGGGGCGAATCAACGCGTTGGTGGCGCTCATCATCATCGGACGGGAAATCACGATTTCGGCGTTGCGGGAGTGGATGGCTCAGATTGGCGCGTCGCGCAGCGTGGCGGTACATCAGTTGGGCAAGATCAAGACGGCGGCGCAGATGGTGGCGATTCCGTTGTTGCTGTTTAACGGCACGGTGGTGTGGAACGGGTTGCGTTTCGACTCGCGATTCTGGGGAACGTGGCTGATTTACGTGGCGGCGGTTCTCACGTTGTGGTCAATGCTGTATTATTTGCGCCGCGCGTGGCCGCAGATTCGTGAGCGGGGCGGCGCACAGATGTGAGCGTAAGTCTCTGAATATGCGGGAAGTGCGCGGGATCTGTGCGGTGGAGGAGAAAAAACTTCACAAATTTTCAGTGTAGGTGCTTGACACTGAATCGTCGTTTAGACATAATCTCCTTCTCGCTGCTACGGCGCTAGCCCGGCAGCGAAGTTTTTAGAAGTAGATGGATTGGTAGTACGCATGACAATGCGGGAGTAGCTCAGTTGGTAGAGCGCAACCTTGCCAAGGTTGAGGTCGCGAGTTCGAGACTCGTCTCCCGCTCCAGTTTTCACACTGGACATTGAGTGATTGATCCTCGGTGTTCGGTGTCATGCGGGAGTAGCTCAGTTGGTAGAGCGCAACCTTGCCAAGGTTGAGGTCGCGAGTTCGAGACTCGTCTCCCGCTCCAAATCCAGAGGGAGGCCCTGGCTTCCCTTTTTATTTGCCGAAAAGCCCACGGCGATCGATCCGACGGGCGCCCTCGATGGCAACAACGAGTGGTTACAACGCGGCAGAGTATCCCGATGGCGGGATAGCAAAATGGTTATGCAGCGGCCTGCAAAGCCGTTTACGTCGGTTCGATTCCGTCTCCCGCCTCCAAAATTCAAAAGCCCTGACTTGTCAGGGCTTTTTCTTTTTCTGCGTCGGCGCTCTCGTCCCTCTCGTCCCTCTCGTCCTCGAGCATCCTCTCAGCCGCAATATAGCTGCGCCTTTCGGCCCGACTTCACAACACCATCGCACGCATGATCCTCCCCGTCACCTCATCGGCCGGGTAGAACGCTTCGAGCGCCATCTCGGCCAGCGTCACATCCACGGGGGTGCCAAATACCGTGGTCGTGCTGAAGAACGACAGCAGACCCTCGCTCGTGCGCAACTGCATCGGCACGAAAATGTTCGCCGTGGGCGGTACCGCCGGTGCTGGCCCGCGCTCTGCCACGGGATACGCCTTCAACTCCTCGTACAGCTCGCCCAACGTGGCGTCGCCGCTTGCGTGAATTTGCTGACGCAGGCGATGCAGCAAATGCGCACGCCATTCCGGCAAATTGGCGATGCGCGACGCGAGACCGTCCGGGTGCAGCGACAGACGCAGGACATTCACAGCACCGCTCAGCAACGACGGGTCGACGCCAGCGAGCAGCGGCATCACCGCGCGATTGGCCGCGAGTAGCGTCCAATGTCGGTCGACGGCCAGTGCCGGGTACGGCTTGTGACCATCCAGTACCCGCTGAACGGCTTCGCGTGCGACGGCCATGTCGGGGGCGTCGAACGCGCGAGCCTCGAAGCGCGGCGCAAAGCCCGCCGCGACAAGCAGCGCGTTGCGCTCACGCAGTGGGATGTCGAGTGCTTGCGCGAGATGCAGGAGCATTTCGCGGCTGGGTTGCGCGCGGCCCGTCTCCACAAAGCTCAAATGGCGGGTGGAAATTTCGGCTTCCAACGCGAGATCGAGTTGGCTCATACGTCGACGCTGACGCCAGTCGCGCAACAGGGTTCCGATAGCAGGTGTCGTCATGACGCGGAGTATGGGCGGTTGGAGAGTGAGCAGCCATTACCTCGCAGGTAATCGACGGTGCGTCGCGCAATCGAGAAGATTATAGCCAGCGAGACACGACGTCTCGTCATCCTGAACAACGCTGCCATCGGCGCGTTGTCCGGATCGGGCTCACTTCAATGGAGGTCATCATGATGTCATCGCATCAATCCTCGCCTGAGGCTTCGCGTCACAACGTGCTTCATTTGCTTCATGCTTCTTCCCGCGCTTCAATGCTTGCCCGCGTTATGCTCGCCAACGCGCTGGTGAGCGGTGCCGTCGGACTCTTGCAGGTTCTCGCCGCGGTTCCGCTGGCGGGGCTGCTGGACTTGCCTGCCGTCGGGCTGCGCGTCACGGGCCTTATCCTGCTTGTCTACGGGGCTGCGCTCATCTCGCTGGTGCGACGGACTCCGTTACCCGCTGGGGCAGCGTGGACGGTCATTGGCATCAACGTGATCTGGGCACTCGATTGCGCCTTGTTGCTGGCATCGGACTGGATCGCGCCCAATGGGCTGGGCGTGGCCTTCATCGGTGTCCAGATCGTGACCGTGCTGGTGTTCGCCGAACTGACGTTCATTGGACTTCGCCGCCGTCGGCAGGTGTCGGTCTGATGGGGTGGGTGCCCCCGCAACGTCACGAATTCACTGTTATTCGATAACGGCGGGGGTGGTCGGTATTACTATCGTCAGCATTGATCCCGATTTAGGAAATCGACGACAGACATGACCGACAAGAAACTGTTTTACTACCCCAGCAACGCCAGCATGGCCCCTCACATTGTTCTGGAGGAAATCGGCCAGCCATTCGAATTGGTGCTGGTAGATCGTAATCACAATGCGCACAAGTCAGCCGAATATCTGCGCCTGAACCCCAACGGATTGATTCCTGTGTTGGTCGACGGCGACATGGTGCTGTATGAGACGGCCGCTATTTGTCTGCATCTGGCAGACACATCACCTGAAAGCGAGATGGCGCCGCGGTTGGCGCCCCGCTTGGCAACGCAGGAACGTGCCGAGTTTTACAAATGGCTCATGTGGCTGACGAACACGCTTCAGTCGGCATTGATTGTCTATTTCTACCCGGAGCGTTGGGTGGACGTCGGCAACGTGGCGGGGGTGGATCAGGTGCGGGCGCATGCCGAATCGAAGATCGGTACCTTGCTTGAGCAACTGGAGCAGCAACTTCAGTCGAGCGGCGGCCCTTGGTTGCTAGGCGACGAATACTCGATCCTTGATCCGTATGCGTTCATGCTCTGTCGTTGGACAAGAGGCTTTGCCAAACCGGCTCGCGAGCGTGCGCTGCTCGGTGAGTATTTGCAGCGGATGCTTGCACGGCCTGCGGTGCAACGTGTGCTGAAAACTGAAAGGCTGACTGCGCCATTCGTCTGAGACAACGCGTCGTAGTGCGTGCGAAGATCTGCCTGGTCTGCGGTCGGGGAAGTTGCCGCAGCGAATTCCAATCATCAACAAGCGAAATCATCGACGTCGTCTCACATCGTCGAAATCGTTGGGCATACTAAAAATAATGAATCATTCCGATCGGGTCATATTGGCAGGTTGCGTGTGCATGTTTAGCGTCATGTCGACGCTTCCGGCGTTGTACTGGATTTTCGCATCCGAACAGGTGCCAGCTGCCGGGTTGATTCCGGGTTCGACGCTTTCGGTCGGCTGGCAACTGGCGCTCGTCGTGCTGGGTGCCTGTTGGAGTGCCGCCTGTGCCGTCGCGCTCATGCAACGCCATGCCTGGGCGAAGCCGCTGTTGATTCTTCAGATGATTTCCGGATTTGCGTTGACGTGGTTCATCGGTAAGAGCGGGCCGATGACTCACCTGTCGACGCTTCTGGTCGCAGGCCTGCCGTTACTGATCGTTCTGCGTGTGCCGATGGAACGCGTCAAGGCGTGGCATTCGCGAACGATGGCACAGAGGATTCGACGCATTTTCGGCCTGTGCGCCTACGGTTTTTCTATCGCGCTGATATTCGTGACGCTGATGGCGCTGTTCAGTGGCACGTCCGCGACAGCGAATACGGTGGCGATGACCGGCGCGACAGCCTTCAGCACCCTCGTCGTCGCGTTATTGATCATGCTGTTCGGTGGTCTCGTTTGGGGAGACAGAAGTGCTGCACGCAAGGCCGCAGGCTTGTCGCTGATGGCACTCGCGATTTTCATGACGGTGCAATGCGTAATGACTGCTGCCTATGTTCGGGAGTACGCGCCGCAAGCACAAAACCTGTTGCACTGGTCGGCGATGTTCCCCATGTTGATCTTTCTGGCAATGACGGGTTTCACTGTGCGCAGAATGGTGCGAGAGCGGTAACGATGCCGTTTTCCGACGGCACCGTCTCGAGACTCGTCAGTCTACCCGCCGCCAGACGGAGATCGGCACGTCGCCGTTCGGACGCGGCGTCACGCGGTAGCTCAGCACGCCTTCCTTGAGTTCGTAATTGCGCTTCTGCTGTTCCCCCTCCCAGTTGGGAAACGAGGCGTTTTGGATGTGGAATGTCAGCGTGCCGTCGGCCGGATCGATGCTGATCGTGCCCGTATGCGTGCTGGAGCCCATGACGGCCGCCTTGTACTCTGCGGGCGTCCCCGCACTCTTGTCGCCCGACGCGAATTTGGGGCGTTCCGCCTTGAAAATTTGCAGCGAGTAGTTCCCCTTCGCGTCGATCACCAGCAGGCCCTTGGGCGCCGCGCCATAGTCGCGCGCGAGAGAGCCGTCCAGATGCCGGACGTCAGCCGCGACCAACGTCCACGTACCGGCGAGCGACGGCGCAACCGTTGACGGCGCGGCTTGAGCGCCCGTCGTCAATAGCATGCACATCGAGAAGGCCGCGCCGAGCATGCAGCGCTTAAGCATCGTCTGAGCATTCATAAGGTGATATCTCTGTGACCGGAAGGAGGTGAGAGGGATGGCCGGGGAAGGCTTGCGAGATCGCGCGGGACACGCAGATCGACCCGGCACAGTCACCGATGATAGCCAGAAGAACGATGCAGTAAATGCGATAATTCGGCATCAATGCTTCAGAAAAACTGAATAATGACGATCCCGAATCTCGACATGGATGCCCTGCGGACATTCCTTGCGACGCAGCAACTGGGCAGTCTGAATCGCGCGGCAGAACGCGTCGGGCGTTCGCAATCGGCCGTCAGTCAGCAGATGCGCAAGCTCGAAGCGCAGGTCGGTCAGCCGCTGTTTCGTCGACAAGGGCGAGGCCTGATGCTAACCGACGCGGGCGAACTGATCCTTTCCTATGCGCACCGCATTCTCGATCTCAACGACGAAGCCGTTCGTGCGGTTCGCGGGGCGTCGGTCGAGGGCGTGGTGCGCTTCGGTCTGCCTGGCGACTTCGCTGAGACGTGGTTGCCCGCAGCGCTTGGGCAATTCAAGAAGACGCATCCGGGTGTGCGTGTCGAAGTCGCAGTCGAACGCAACGGCGTGTTACTCGAACGGCTGGACCGGGGAGAGCTCGACCTTGTCCTCGTGATGGGAAACGAAAGCCGGTCCGATGCCGAGCCTCTCGCCATGTTGCCGATGACATGGATCGGACCCGTCGGTGCCGACATAGTGCTGACGCCAGGTGTCGCTTTGGACCTCGCGCTGTACAACCCGCCGTGCTTCTTTCGTCGCACGGGCATCGAGGCGCTCGATGCCGCAGGTATTTCGTGGCGCCTGGCTTATACGACAGCGAGCCTGCAGAGTCTTTGGTCGGGTGTCGCCGCAGGACTTGGCATCACGTTGAGAACGGCGGCCGGTCTGCCGTCGTCGTTAAAGAGGCTCGGCACAAAAGAGGGCCTGCCGCCGCTGCCGTCGGTTGCCCTCTGCCTGCATGCGGGTCATCGGGACACGTCACCGGCATTGGCGCAGCTCAAGCGCGTGGTCACGGAATGTGCGGGCGCGAACCTCGCCGCAGCATAGTTTCTGCGTGCCGCACCCGTCGTCGAATCGTAGAATGCTCAATTGCCCCAAAAGAGCCACCAGAGGTACGGAATGGACACTGCAACGGACAAAGCAACGATCGATGGACGACTGGATTTTCTGCGAACCTGCGAGCGTCTGAAGGACGTTCTGCGAAGCGCGCACACCTCGTCCGGACGCCGTGAAAGTACGGCCGAACACAGCTGGCGTCTCGGGCTGATGGCAACGGTTTTCATGGATCAGCTGGGCGACGTCGACCGCCTGAAAATCATGGAGCTTTGTCTCGTCCACGATCTCGGTGAAGCGCTTCACGGGGATGTTCCTGCGACGGAGCAAAGTGGCGATATCGATAAGGATGCTGTCGAGCGAAATGACTTGATGGAAGTCTGTGCGCCGCTCGATGCGCCACTGCGTGAAAAGATCATCGCGCTTTGGGACGAATACGCGGATGCGAAAACTCCCGAAGCGCGTGCCGTCAAAGCGCTGGATAAACTCGAAACCATGCTGCAACACACGCAGGGCGACAATCCTTCCGACTTCGATTACGCGTTCAATCTCGATTACGGACGCAAGTACACCGATGCCGTATTGCCGCTTCGTGGCGTTCGTCAGCGAATCGACGACGCTACGCGTGAACGCATCGCAAAAGCCGGACAAGCAGGCGAATAAGCGCATCGCCCGCCGAATCTTCAACGCTCAGGCCCGCGCCACCCGATTCATCACAAACGTCTGACGCGTTTCGAACCCCATGCGCTTGTAAAGCGCGATAGCAGATTCGTTGTCATCCTTCACGTGAAGGAATGGGGTATCGCCACGCGCTTTGATTTGTTGGCGAAGGATGTTCATCAGGCGTCCCGCGAGCCCCTTGCCGCGATGACGCTCATCCACACACACCGCGCTGATTTCCACATATCCGTCCAGACGCATACGCTCGCCAGCCATCGCGATCAGCTCGCCGTCTGCACGAATTCCAATGTAGTTGCCCATCTCGATCGTGCGCTTGCCGAACGGCCCGGGGCGCGTTCGCTCCGTGAGCGCGAGCATCTCCGGCACATCGCTCGCACCGAGTTGCTCAACCCCTTCTTCGTCAAGCGCGCCGACATTGCCAGCATCCACCATCTGAATCACGGAAAACACGTGATCGTGATGAATGCCGTTCACCGGCGGTAATGCTTCGAGCGACGGCAGAAACACAAAGCCGCCTTGCGCAATGATCGATGCCAGCGCATGAAATGCCGCTTGCGTCGTATTTGCTACACCAGCAAACGGCGCCACGTCCGCTTCGTATCGACGTGCTAATTCATTCCCTTGCGCGAGTGCGGATTGCTTCGTCGTCAGTGCATTCCACGTCGGATTGTCGAGACGGTAATGATTCGAGTGTTCCATGATCGTTTCCCTTGCTGATGCCTTGATGTCGCTTTAAACCGCGTGTCCGAGAATCGCCGTGGCGAACGAAACCGTCGCACCGAAACCCACAAGAAATGCCAACGTGCGCACGACCGGAATACCGGCGACATAAACGACGTAATGCACGATGCGTGCGATCAGATACAGCTTCGCCGCGAAAACCGTAGCGGGCGTCGAAATTCCGACTATTGCGGCAATCAACACGAGCGGCGCAAAGACGGCGAGGTTTTCCACCGCGTTGGCGTGGGCTCGTTTGGCGCGTTGCATCCATGCAGGCGTCGCGGCCCCGGACGTCTGTGCGGCAACTTCCGGCACCGGGTTAGCCATCGCGCGCATGGGTCCGCGCTGCACGACCCCGGCCAGAATGTAGGGAATCCACATGGCCGCCGTCAGCAATGCCACGAGGGTGAGGTAATACAGTTCCGGCGTGAGCTTCATGGTGTCCCCTTATTGGAAGTCGTTGAATATGCGGCGATTCTAGACTTCAGAGGACGACAGGAATATAGTCGCAAATGACAATATTCGAGTCATTTGCGACATGAAGATTTGCGTTTTTGCGCTGGACGGCGCGTTCGACACCGGCCTCACTGCGATCCTCGATACGCTCTGCACGGCCAACGAACTCGCGATGCTGCGCGGGGCCGATGTTTTGCCGTTCGACGTGAGCGTCGTCGGCACGAAGTCGCGCATCAAGACGGCGCTGGGGATGACGATGGCCGTCGAACCGGCGCGTGACGTCGAGCACTTGACCCAGTTGCCCGACTGGGTGGTCGTCCCTGCATTGAACGCCAAGCTGCCGGACATCCTCGTGCCCGCGCTGGCGCGACGCGACGTCGAAGACGCCAAGTCGTATCTGCGCACGTGGAGCGCAAAGGGCGTCGGCATCGCGGCGGCATGCATCGGCACATTCGTTGTGGCCGACAGCGGCCTGCTCGACGGCGAGGAAGCAACGACCACCTGGTCGCTTGCACCGCTATTTCGTGAGCGATATCCGACGGTGAAGCTGAGCGATTCGCGAATGGTGGTGGAGTCGAACGGGCGGGTGACGGCCGGTGCGGCGATGGGGCACCTCGACCTCGCGCTGTGGTTCGTGCGGCAGGCCAGCCCCGAGCTGGCGTCGCACGTCGCGCGCTTCCTGCTGATCGACAACCGCTCGTCGCAGGCGCAGTACATCATCCCGGACTTTCTCGCGCATGCCGACCCGCTCGTCGAACGCTTCGAACGATGGGCACGCGAGCACATGTCGCAAGGTTTTTCGCTGGAGAACGCCGCGCAGGCGTTGCATGTGCATGTTCGGACGTTGCAACGTCGCACGGAGCAGGTGCTCGGCAAGTCACCGCTGGCGTTTTTTCAGGACCTGCGCATTCAGCGCGCACGACAACTGGTGTCGAACGGCTGCGATCTCGACACCGTCGCGACAGAGGTCGGCTATGCGGATGCCTCAACCCTGCGCAATCTGCTCAGACGCAAACTCGGTCGTACCGTGAAGGAGCTTCGCAGCGATTGATGTGAACGGTGGTAGGGCGCGTTCGCGTCATGGACACCGCGCCGGAAATGTCCGAGAATCGCGGCGCCTGTACACCAAGGCCACACAGCCCCGCCTGCCGGGTTCTCGTCCTTCACCGCCGCATGTAATGACCTACGCCTCCACGTTCATCTTCGCCGCGAAGTCGTTCGACGACGCGTTTCACCGTCTCGATCAGACCATCGCGCAGGCAGCACGCAGCATTCCCGGCTATCTCGGCGAAGAGGCGTGGGAGAACACTGCCACCGGGCAGGTCTCGAACGTGTACTACTGGGCGTCGCTCGAAGCGCTCGATCAGTTGATTCGGCATCCTGTGCATCTGGAAGCCAAGGCGGCGCAGGCGAACTGGCTGAACGGCTACCAGGTCGTCATCTCACAGGTGCTGCGCACTTATGGCGACGGAAAGCTGCCGCACGTGCTCAACGCCCCGGCAAACACGTAACGGCAACACTTCACGGCAACCCGTCGCCGCGAAGCGCCCGACGCTCAGAACCCGATCTGCTTGAGAAATTCGTTGACCGGCCCCGACCACATCTTGCCGCCGTAGGTGAGCAGCATGTGACCGTCGTGCCCAGCGACATCCTCCGTGTGGACGAACTTCGCCGGACTGCCCGACGCGGCGAAGGCGTCGAACCATTGCTTCGGGGCGTCCGGTCCCCAGTACTGATCGTTGTGCGCATACAGCCAGAGCCCGGGGATCTTCGTCGTCTTGCCGAATTCGCCGTAGACCGTCCTCATCTGTTCGGGATCGCAGCTGTGTTGCGGCGACAACTCGGGCGACCCACCTGCGCCGCCGGAGAAGTTGATGTAACCGACGACGCCCGGCGGATTCGTGGCCGCCGTGGAGACGGTCGTGAAGCCACCGACCGAGCGGCCTTCCAGCACCACGCGATTCTTGTCCGCCCAGGGTTGCGCCTGCACCCACTTCAACGCGGCGAGGTTCGCTTCGGCCGTGACCTTCGCGAGCTTCTCGAAGTCGGGACGCCGCACGCATTGCCCGTTCTTGAACGACGAACCGGAGTTCTCCCGATCCGGCCCGCCCGTCAGACCATAGCCGACGCGAATCGGTGCAACGATGGCGAAACCCCGCGCGAGCCAGAACCGTACGTGACCCTTGAGAATCGGGGCGTCGAGTTTCGCGCGAACGAGCGGATCTCCCGCACGTCCGTGCTCGAAGATCAGCACGGGGAACGGGCCGTTGCCCGCCGGTTTGTAGACCTCCGTGTGCATCGAGATGTCGCCGCCGAAGGTACTTGCCCCGGGCACGACGATGCCGACGATTTCAGGCTTAACGTCTGTCTGCGACGGGGCGGCGCTCGCGGGTGGCGCCGAGGTGTCGTCCGTCGCCGCGAACGACGTCGGCACCGAGACGAGGAGTGCAGTCAGCGCCGTGGCGCAGAGCGAACCGGTGCGCTTGAGTGCGCAAGCAGCGAAACGTGTCATGTGAGGGACGATCGTGTCGTATGAGCGAGGTGGACTTGCAAACCGACGCTATCGTACTTCGCGCTGTGTGACAGCGACACTCGTTCGAACGGCTGAGGATGTCGCTTCAATCGATGGCTTCGGACCCTTCGTCACCTGTATCCGCCACGTCGACGATCTCCGCCGAGTCCGCCGCAAAGTAACGGCCGGGCGTGGTGTGGAAGGTACGTCTGAACAATGCGATGAAAGCGCTGGCGTTGTCATACCCGAGGTCCAGCGCGACGGCCCCGACGGATTGCCCGGCGGCGAGCAGTTCCAGCCCGCGCAACAGACGCGCGCGCTGACGCCACGCCGTGAACGTCAGCCCCGTCTCCTCGACGAAGCGCCGACTCACTGTGCGCGTCGATGTGCTGGCCCAGTCGGCCCACGCGTCGAGCGAGCGGTCGTTGGCCGGGTCGTCGATGAGGGCGGCGGCGATGCGTCGCAGGCGAGGGTGGCTTGGCATGGGCAGACGGAAGGCGTCGGCTGGGCTGGCTGCGATCTCGTCGAGAATCACATTCATGATGTTCGCCTGTGTCCGGTCCGGCTCGCCCAGCGCCCACTGACCGGCGCGCACCACCGCCTCGCGTAGCAATCCGGAGACCTCGATCGCACGTGGCTGATCCGGCAAGCCCGCACAGTGGTCCGGACGCACGTACACCGCCCAGCCGTTGAACGGCCCGTGAGAGAAAGCCGCGTGCGGGCAATGCGGCGGCACCCAGACGGCGCGCGACGTCGGTACGACCCACGTGCCGAGATTGGTGCGCACGGAGATCAGGCCGTTGAACAATCCGAGCAATTGACCGGAGGGGTGATGGTGCGTTTGCGATGCGCGCGGCACGCTCTCTCGCCCGACCAGCACGATCAGCGGCGGGTCCTTCGCGCCCATGATCTGCACGCGCGCCATTTTCGGCTTCAGGTGGTCGGGTAATTCCATGGCGTCATTTCGCTATTGAATGGCTTGGATAGTCTATCAGCGCCATTGGACGTCGCGATAAGCTCGTCGCATGTTTTTGAAGGAGCATCGCCATGTCGCTGCCAATCTATCCCGCCGGTTCGGGTGACGCCGTCCAGTCATCGGCATCCGCAACGTCCGCCGATTCCGCTCATCTGGATCCCGCTCATGTCGATCTCGATGCCCTTTACGATCCGCCATCCGAGGGGATCCTCAAAGGCGTGATGTCGCGCCTGTTGCCGTTCCACACGGCTTATCTCGATGTCGCGACGTTCTTCTGCGTGGCCACCGGCAATGCGCAAGGTCTCGACGCCTCACCGCGCGGCGGCGCGCCGGGTTTCGTCAAAGTGCTCGACGAGAAGACGGTCGTGTTCGCGGACTGGCCCGGCAACAACCGCATCGCGTCGCTGCGCAATCTGACCGAAGACGACCGCATCGGCATGCTGTTCCTGTTCCCGGGGCTGGAGGTCTTTATGCGTATCAACGGTCATGCGCGCATTGCCGTCGACCCGGTGTTGCTCGCGCAACTGAAGGAAGGTGAGCGCACGCCGAAGACAGCCATCGTCGTGAGCGTCGACGAAGTGCTGTTTCACTGCGGCAAGGCGATCAATCGCGCGAAGCTCTGGCGTGCCGAGTCGCACCTCGAGCGCAAGGCCGTACCGTCGATGGGAGATATGAAGGCGGCGCTCACAGGGATGGACCCTGCCCGCGCCAGCGAGATCGACGCGGGGTATTACCGCGCGGTGCGCGGCGACCTCTATTGATGACCTGCGTGCCGGAACCGCGCGAGAGCGCTTAGTTCTGTGTGCCGGCCGACTCTTGCGCGCGGCGCAGACGCTCGCGACTGTTCGTGAGGTGCGTGCGCATCGCGGCACGCGCGGCTTCCGGGTCGCGGCGCGAAATCGCGTTGTAGATGTCTTCGTGCTCGCGATTGACGCGATTGAGATACGACACCTGATCGTCGTCGGCAAGCGCTGCCGAGTTCACGCGCGTACGCGGAATGATCGTGTTGCCGAGCTGTTCGAGGATGTCGTGGAAATAGCGGTTGCCGGTCGCGCTCGCCACTTGCAGGTGGAAGGCGACGTCGGCCGTCACGGCATTGCCGGTGCGCTGACGCACGTGCATCTCGAAGTCGTCCAGCGCCTGACGCATGGCCTTGAGTTGCGCGTCCGTGCGACGGTTCGCCGCCAGACCTGCCGCCTCCGTTTCGAGCGAGATGCGCAGCTCCAGAATCGCCATCACGTCGAGCATCGTCAGAATGCTGTTCGTGTCGACTTGCAACGCATTCTCACGCGGGGCTTCGAGCACGAAGGTGCCGATGCCGTGACGCGTCTCCACCAGTTGTGCCGCCTGCAGCCGCGAAATCGCTTCGCGCACCACCGTGCGGCTCACGCCCAGACTTTCCATGATGGCCGACTCGGTCGGCAACTTGTCGCCCGGACGGAACGTGCCGGCGCGAATCTGCTCGGACAAGGCGCTCACCACCTCCTCCGTGAGGCTGCGAGACTTGCGGCGAGGACGTGCGGGCAACGGGCTGGTCATGGACATGGCGTCGGTTGGAATTGTGGGTGACGATAAATGGCAAAAACGCCCCCAGTTTACCTTATCGACCGTCGCATACATACGACAACCGATAAGAATCGACCGCCAACGCCACAGCCCCGATGCTACCGGGCGCTGGCGGCCGAAAAGACTGCTTCGTGCGACTTCTCGCGACCACTCTCCAGCACTTGCTGCCATCCGGTCCGGCACGCGCACAGCGTCGGTCCGGACGGCGTTACCTCTTGGACCTATTGGACCTCTTAGACCCCTTAGAGACCGGCATCAGAAATCGACGCGGATGCCGAGCATGCCGACGAACTGCGAACTCGTCGCCGACGGCGTGCTGTTCTGCGAGTCGCCGACCACCGGCCCCGCGTTGATGATGCTCACGCCGTTCGCCGAGATCGACTTGCCATTGGCGTGTTGCCACGCTTCGAGCGCGTACAGCGACGTGCGCTTCGAGAGCGAGTACACCTGCGCGAGCGACACCTGATGGTAGGTCGCGGCGTCGGTGATGCCGTTGGCCTTCGAGGCAGCGGTGTAGCTGTACGCCGCCGCCAGACGCCACTGCGGTGCGACGATCCACGACGCATGCACCCCAGCCGTGTTGAAGATCGCGCTGTCGTGGAACAGTGACGCCGCGCCCGGCTTGTACTGCACGTTGCTGTAGCTCGCGCCCAGCGTCAGGCTACCGAGCGTGTAGATACCGGCCACCGCAATGTGTTGCAGCGAGTCGGCGGTGACATAGCCCTGATTGACGGCCGACGTACCCGGTACACCGGTAGACGCGCTGTTCCAGGTCGTGCCGCCGCCGATGTTGTTCATCCGCAGGTAGCCTGCCGCCAGCGACACCGGGCCGCCGTCGTAGCGCAACGCACCGGAGAACGTGTTGCCCTTGCCCATCGCACCGGCCTGACCGCCGAAGCCGTACTGAACGCTGGCCGTCACACCCCACAGTACCGGCGACGTGTACGTCACCGAGTTGTTGATGCGGATGGTCGTGTCGAGGCCGTCGATATCGCCCGGGTGCGCGCCGGTCGCCCCCGTCACATACGCGACGGGACCGATCGTGCCGACCATCAGGTAGTACGGCGAGTACTGACGGCCGATGGTGACCGTGCCGACCTGTGCGTTCTTCACGCCGACGAACGCCTGACGGTTGAACATCACGCCCGACGAACTGAATGCGCCGTTATTCACGTCAAAGCCGTTTTCCAGCTGGAAGAGTGCGCTGGTGCCCCCGCCCAGATCTTCCGTGCCGCGCAGGCCCCAGCGGCTGCCCGCGAGGTTGCCGTTGCGCAGATAGGTGTTCGACTTGCCGTTCTGGTTGCTGCTGTAGGTCAGTGCATCGTCGACGATCCCGTACAGCGTCACGTTCGACTGTGCGAACGCCGGCATTGCACCGGCGGCGAGACCGGCCAATACGAGCCCGGCAAACAGTTTCGAATGTCTCACGACTTCTCCTCTTGTGATGTGTTTTCTTGGACTTCGCGTACTTCGTTTTTGTGTGAAGCGGTGCTGCTTTTGTGGTGTTGCCGTGGTGTTCTGTCGAGGGAGCGAGCGCTCAGAAACGCGGTGCTTTGCCGCGCCAGTCGGGCCGGTATTTGCGCATCTGCACCGCGTCGTTGCGCGTACGCAGGCCGCAACGCAGGTATTGCTCGTGGAGCTTGGCCAGTTGGTCCTGATCGATTTCGAGCCCAAGTCCGGGGGCCTTCGTGATGGCGACCGCGCCGTTGCGAATCTCGATCTTTCCGCCGCGCACGACTTCCTCGTCGGCTTCCTGCCACGGGTAGTGCGTGTCGCAGGCATAGGACAAACGCGGCACGCTCGCCGCCAGATGCGTCATCGCCATCAGGCTGATGCCGAGGTGCGAGTTCGAGTGCATCGACAGGCCGATGTCGAACGTCTCGCACATACGCGCGAGCAACTGCGTGTCGCGAAGTCCGCCCCAGTAGTGGTGATCGGAGAGGATGATCTGCGCGCCGTTCAGGCGCACGTTCTCGCGGAATTGCCGCAGATCGGTGACGACCATGTTCGTGGCGAGCGGCATGCCCGTCGCACGATGCAATTGCGCCATGCCTTCGAGCGTGGGCGTGGGGTCTTCGTAGTATTCGAGATCGCCCGCCAGGTCGCGTCCCATCGCAATGGCCGTCGGGAGCGACCAGTTGCCATTCGGATCGATGCGCAACGGCTTGTCGGGGAATGCGCGCTTGATGGCCTTCAGGCACTTCACTTCTTCGGCCGGTTCCAGCACCCCGGCCTTGAGCTTGATGCTGCCGAAGCCGTAGGTGTCGATCATGAAGCGCGCCTGAGCGACGAGCTGCTCGGCATTCAGCGTCTCGCCCCAGCTATCCGGTGCGTACGGCGCATCGATGTGCTGCGCGTACTTGAAGAACAGATACGCGCTGTACTGCACTTCCTGACGCACCGCACCGCCGAGTAGTTCGACGAGCGGTATCCCCAGATGCCGCGCCTGCAAATCCAGAAACGGGACTTCGAACGCGGAGTAGAGCTTCTCGGCGTCCTTGCGTGGATCGGTGCCCGGCGCGAGTTCGTATTCCACGCGCTCGCCGCGAACGCCCTGACGCACGACAGAAGCGACCCGCTCGCGCAGCCCGTTCGTGTCGAACGGATCCATGCCGATCAGCAGCGGACGTGCGTTTTCGAGCAGGGTGAGCACCGGCGCATCGCCATAGGTTTCGCCCAGTCCGACATGTCCGTTATCGGTCTCGATTTCGATGATCGAGCGCAGGGCATACGGTTCGTGAATACCCGCAGCGTTGAGTAGCGGCGGGTCGCGAAAGGCAATCGGGGTGATCGTGATGCGCTGAATTTTCACGGCTACTTTTCCTTGGTCTCCACCGGGAACGCGGGTGTCGGAGGCGACGTCCATCTCGCGGTTTGTGTAACTTTTACGTCATCGTATGACTGGCCGTAATTTAGGTGACGCAATGGTCGCGTCTCTATCGGTGAAATCCCTGACAAAATGCTCGGCATCCTGATGAAATAGGGGTTTTAAGCCCGGTTAAACAAGGATTTCTCGATTTATAAGGGAAACCTCTGGGGTGTTTTGGCATGTCTCGCAATTGCAAATTGAATACCCAAGTCATATGATGACTTACGAGAAATTTAACCAAAGGAGACAGCATGAGCTTCAGCCGCAGGGGATTCTGGCAACGCACGCTCGGTGCGGTGGCATGTGCCGCCGTACTGGGAAGCATCGCAAGCACGGCAGCCGCTGCACCGGTTGCGCTGAATATCGTCGACGTGGCCGGCAATCTCGCGCTCACGCAAAAGGGCTTCGAGGCGTTCCGCGACAAGTACCCGGATCTCGTCTCGAAGATCACCTTCACCAATGCGCCTGCGCCGCAACTCCCGGGCAAGATCAAGGCTATGCAAGCGGCTGGCCGCTCGGATATCGATATCGTGCTGACGGGCACCGACGCGCTCGCCGCCGGTATCCAGCAAAACCTCTGGCAACGTCTGCTCCCCGACTACAGCGTGAAGCTGCCGGGCGTGCTCGATAAGTACGCCCCGAACGTGCGTGCGATGCAGGAGTTGTCGAAGGGCTACGGCCTGGCCGTCACGTTCATGCCTGCGGGTCCGCTCGTCGAATACAACCCGGCCAAGGTGACGAACCCGCCCAAGACCCCCGCTGAACTGCTCTCCTGGTGCAAAGCCAATCCGGGCAAGTTGATTTATGCGCGTCCGGCCAATTCGGGCCCGGGCCGCACGTTCCTGATGGGCCTGCCGTATCTGCTCGGCGACAAGGATCCGCACGACCCGATCAAGGGATGGGACAAGACGTGGGCTTTCCTGAAGGAACTCGATTCGTGCATTCCGTATTACCCGGGCGGCACGTCGGCGGTGATGAAGGAACTGGGCGAAGGCAGCCGCGACATGACGCTCACGGTCACCGGCTGGGACATCAATCCGCGTGCGCTGGGCATCGTGCCCGCGACGTTCAGGATTCAGTCGTTCGACAAGTTCACGTGGGTCAACGATGCGCATTACATGGTCGTGCCTAAGGGCGTGGCGAAAGAGAAGATGGAGGTGATCCTCAAGCTGATCAACTTCATGCTCGAACCTGCGCAGCAGGCGCTCACGTATGACGACGGCTACTTCTATCCGGGCCCGGCGGTGAAGGACGTACCGCTGTCCGCCGCCCCGGCGAAGAGCCAGGAAACGATCGCGAAGTACGGCCGTCCGGAATACGCGAAGCTCATCGCCGATTTCCCGCATGCCGTGCCGCTCGATGCGACGGCGATGGTGGCCGCATTCCAGAAGTGGGATGCCGAAATCGGTTCGCTGAAGTCGAAATAAGGGTTGCGTCATGAAGCACAACTTTCAGCAACTGCGCCTCGACCACGTGGCGCGCAGCTTCACCAACGCCGAGGGGCAGTCGGTGGCCGCCTTGAACGGCCTCGATCTGACCATCGAGCGTGGGGAGTTCATCGCGCTGCTGGGGCCTTCGGGCTGCGGCAAGTCGACGGCGCTCAACTGTATTGCCGGACTCACGCCGCTCACGGGCGGCGCAATCTGGCTGGATGACGAGCGCATCGACGTGCTGCCCAGCGAGAAGCGCGGCTTCGGCATGGTGTTCCAGAACTACGCGCTGTTCCCGCACATGAGCGTGCTCGATAACGTGGGCTTCGGTCTTCGGATGCGCGGCGTGCCGCGCGCCGAGATCGAGAAGCGCGCCCGCGAAGCCTTGCAGCTCGTGCAACTCGTCGGGCACGAGCGCAAGTTGCCGGGGCAGTTGTCGGGCGGTCAGCAGCAACGTGTCGCGATTGCGCGCGCCATCGTGATCGAGCCACCGGTTGTGCTCATGGACGAACCGCTGTCGAACCTCGACGCGAAGCTGCGTATCGAGATGCGCGCCGAAATCCGCCGTATTCACGGCAAGCTCGACCGCGCAACGATTTACGTCACGCACGATCAGGACGAAGCGCTCTCGATGGCCGACCGCATCGTCGTGATGAAAGAGGGTGTGGTGCAGCAGATCGGTGCGCCGCGCGACGTGTACGGCCGTCCGCGCAATCTGCACGTGGCGCGCTTCATGGGCTATCGCAATGTGCTCGACGTGTCGATCACGTCGGCACAGGGCGAGCATGCCCGCGTGTCGTGCGGCGGCGCGTCGTTCGACGGCGTGCTGATGGAGCCGCCGACCAACGGCGGCAAGGTCGAAGGCAAGGTTTGCGTGGCGATTCGTCCCGACGATTTCGAGCGTGCATCGGCTGCCAACGACAACGCCTTCGAAGGGGTGGTCGAGACGGTGGAGTACGGCGGTCGCGATTCGCTGCTGCGCGTGGCGTCGCCGTTCGGTCAGTTGTACGCGCGTTTGCCGGGCGATTACGCCATCGGCGAGCGCGTGCCGCTGCGCGTGCCGGCCGATCGCACGCTCGTCTACGCAGGAGATCGCGCATGAGTGCCGCCGCTTCCGTGTCGATGACACCTGCGGTGCGTGCCGACGGGCGCGGCTGGCTCGTCGCGCCCGCGCTCGTGTGCCTGATCGCGATGTTCGTGTATCCGTTCGCGTACGGTCTGTTCCTGTCGTTTCAACCGATGGAGGGCGGCGGCGTTTTCGCGAACTATCTGAAGTTCTTCACCGAGCCGACGCTGTGGCCGACGGTGCTCATCACGCTCAAGCTCGCCGTGCCTGCCACGCTGATCAACGTGGGGGCATCGATCCCGGCGGCGTTCGCGTTGCGCAAGAGCACGCGGGCGTCCAAGTTCGTGACGATGCTGCTTGTCGTGCCCGTGACGCTCGGCACCGTGCTCATCGCCGACGGCATGCTGACCTACTACGGGCCGAACGGCTGGTTCCCGCAGGCGCTGCACGCGTTGGGGCTGTATCACGACGAAGTGCGTCTCACGCACAACTATTGGGGCGTGCTGATCTCGCTGGTGATCTCGGGTTTCCCGTTCGCGTTTCTGCTGATTCTCTCGTACGTCACCGGTATCGATCCGACGCTCGCTCGCGCGGCAGGTACGCTGGGTGCCGGGCCGTGGCAGCAATTCCGTCTGATCTATCTGCCGCTGCTGGTGCCGGGGCTGACGATGGCGGCGTGCCTGTCGTTCGTGCAGGCGTTCTCGGTGTTCCCGTCGGCGGTACTGCTCGGCGTGCCCGCAGGGGCGACGCGCGTGGTGTCGATTGCCGCGTACGAAGCCGCGTTCGAGAGCTACGACTACTCGCTCGCATCATGCGTGGCGATTGTGATGGGATTCGTGCAGTTGCTGATCGTGGCGGGCATGCTCGGCGCGCGCCGGGCGTTCTATAGCGGTCCGACCACGGGAGGCAAAGGATGAGTGTCGCAGACAAGAATCCGGCCGGTACGCTGGCCGCGCAGAACGGAGATTTCATGACAACGCAGGCGCCCGTCAGTCAGTCGGCAGCCGCACCCATTGCCCGGCGCAAGATGCGCCGCGAGGGGCCCGGCTCGCGTCTGTGGCGCGTGCTGGTCTGGGGCACGATGATCTTCTTCCTCGTGAATGTGGCGCTGATGATCGCCACCGTCACGATGAACTCGTTCGCCACGCGCTGGTTCGGCACACCGCTGCCTGAAGGTTTCACGTTGCATTGGTATGCGCAGGCCTGGCGCGACTTTCAACTTGCCGATGTGCTGTGGGTGACGGTCGAGGTCGTGGGCGCGGTCGTGCTGTTGTCGATTGCGCTGGGCGTGCCTGCGGCGTATGCGTTGGCCCGCGCGCAGTTCCCCGGCAAGAAGCTCGCGATGCTGGTGTTTCTGCTGCCGCTGATGGTGCCGCCGGTGACGTACGGCATTCCAATGGCGACCGTGCTCTACAAGGTCGGGCTGGGCGGCACGCTCACGGGCGTGATTCTCGCGAATCTCGTGCCGTCGCTACCGTTCGTGATTCTGGTGATGACACCGTTCATCGAGCAGATCGATCCGAACCTTGAAGCCGCGGCGCGCATTTTCGGTGCGAACACGCTGAAATACTTCCGTCACGTGTTGCTGCCGTTGCTGGTGCCGGGCATTCTCGCGGCCGGTCTGCTCGTGCTCGTGCGCACCATCGGTATGTTCGAGCTGACGTTCTTTACCGCCGGTCCGGACACACAGACGCTGGTCGTCGCGCTCTATTACGCGGTGTTCTCGACCGGCGTGAGAGCCCCGCAGTCCATCGACGCGATGGCGATGATCTACATGGCCATCACGCTGCTGTGGGTGCTCATCGCGCTGCAATTCGTGAGTCCGACGCAGTTGGTCAGTCGCGTCAAGGAAGCGCCGAAGGGCGAGTGATCGCAGCGTTTGCATTGTTGGCTCCGGTCGCTTCCAGCTGGAAGCGACCGACCGACAGCGTGAGCGCCTGCGCCTGTTGCTGCAACATTTGCGCGGCAGCCCCCGCATCTTCCACCAGCGCCGCGTTGTGCGACGTCACCTGATCCATGAGCGCAATTGCGCGATTCACTTCCTCGATTCCCTGCTTCTGCTCGTGGCTGGCGGCGCTGATTTCGTCCATCGCATTGCTGACCTGCTTCACACGCGCCACGATCTCGCGCATTGTCTTGCCCGCGCTCTGCACGAGCGTCGTGCCCGAGGCGACTTCCGCGACGGACGCGTCGATCAGCTGTTTCACTTCCTTCGCGGCTGCCGAACTGCGTCCGGCAAGGCTGCGCACTTCTGCCGCGACCACCGCGAACCCCTTGCCCTGTTCGCCCGCTCGCGCGGCTTCGACGGCGGCGTTCAGCGCGAGGATGTTCGTCTGGAAGGCGATACCTTCGATGACAGCGATGATGTCCACGATCTTGCGCGACGACGTATCGATGGACGACATCGTCGTGACCACTTGCTCGACCATGTCACCGCCTTGCTCGGCCATCTCGGCCGCGCGGTGTGCGAGATCGTTCGCGCCGCGCGAGTTGTCGTCGTTCTGGCTGACGGTCGACGTCAGCTCCTCCATCGCGGCAGCGGTCTGCTCAAGCGAGCTGGCCTGCTCGGCCGTGCGCGCGGCGAGGTCGCGGTTGCCCGAGGCGATGCGGTGACTGATCGCCGTCACGTCGTGCGACGCGTGGCGCACTTGCGTGACCGCATGGCGCAGATTCGTCGCCATCTCCGCGAGCGACGCCATGATGCTCGTGTCGTGTTCGCGGCTCGATGCATTCGACTTATCAGCAGCCTCTCGACCGACGTCGAACTCGTGATACAGCTCGCCACGATCCACCGCTAGGGCCAGCGCTTTGACGTCGTCCGGCTCTGCGCCGAGCGCGCGTCGCAATTGACGCGTAATCAGAAACGCCATGACTGCGCCGCACGTCAGCGCGACAAGCACCAGCGCGAGCATCACGGTCTGAAAGCCGTGCGCGCTCGCGACGGCGGCCATCGACTCCGTATGACTCGTGCGGTCTTCGAGATCGATCATGCGGTTGATGGCGGCGAGCCAGTCGACGAAGGCCGGCCGCGCCTGTTCGAGCACGAGACGGCGCGCGCCCTCGAGGTCGCCCGCGCGGCGCAGTGTGATCACCTGCGCGATGATCGGCTGCGTACGCGCTTCGATGGACTTGATCGCGGCCAGATCGTCGCGTTCTTCTGCGCTGACGCGTTCGGCGTTCGATGGCACGAAGAGCGCGTCCATCGGTCCGGCAGAGCGCTGATAGTCGGCGTTCAGCCGCTCGATGAGCGCGACGATTTCGTCGACGTGGCTGTCGTCGGCCAGCGTGATATCGCGCACGGCGATGGCGCGGTCGTGCACGCTGCCGCGAAAGTTCACGGCGTATTGCTGCTTCACATTGTTGTTGTCGCTGATGTTCGTGAGCGTGCGCTCGATGCCGTGCACACGCAGCACGGCGAGTGCGGCCAGCGCGAGCATCATCGCGAGGATGACGGTGAAGCTCAGCCCGAGCCTGGCGGCCACACTCATTCGGGGCTGACGGTGTAATGACGAGGGCTGTGAAGCGGCGTGCGGAGTGGCTAATGCCGATGCGCTGGATGAGGCGTTCATGTGAATGTGTCCGGTCTGATCTTTTTATGCCTGACGCGCGTAGACGGTGCATCGTGGCGCGTCGGTGCGCGGTTGGGCGCATTGCCCGACGGGCAAACGTCTGGCAGACGGCGATTATTCCGCTTGGCCGGGGGCGATAGAGGTCAACGGTTCGTTGAGGCGACGCGCTTGAGCATGCGTTGCGTCAGGCGGACCTCGCAAGGGATCGAACGCGACGTGGGCCACCCGCTGTGCTGCGCCGCAACAATAAATATCTTAAGAAAGGTGTGGAATAAAGGGTCGGCGCGAAGCGTTCAGAGAGTGTCGACAACGACATTTCACTCAGGAGCCAAAGTCATGAACCAACGTCAATCGATGTCCGCTGTTCTCACCAGCCTCGTGGCTGCTGCCGGTCTGTTCGCTGCGGCTGCGGCCCACGCGGAAGTCCCGCTCAAGACGGCCGACGGCATGCTCGTCGACGCGCAGAACCGCACCGTCTATACGTTTGATAACGATGTGGCAGGCAGCGGCAAGAGCGCTTGCAACGGCGGATGTGCGACGGCCTGGCCGCCGGTCATGGCCGATGGCGGCGCGAAGGCCGAAGGCAACTATTCCATTGTCACGCGCGACGACGGCATGAAGCAGTGGGCCTACAAGGGCAAGCCGCTGTACCTGTTCGCGAAGGATGCGGCCGCAGGCGACAAGAAGGGCGACGGCTTCAAGGACGTGTGGCACGTTGTCAAGCCTTGAGCGGGCGCTGACGGCATTCTGGCGGGGAGCGACGCGTGTTGGCATATCGGCGGGCTGGGAACGCGCATGCAAAGTCGCGGCGGCTCAGTATAATTTCGCGGCAGGTGCCAGCGGTACTCGCTGGCGACGCTTCGGACTGGGTGGCCGACACGCACCCTCCGCCAGGAAATTCGCCGATGACCGGTCAGGATTTACCCAGCTTGCTTCCGGGCTTGCTGCCACGCCTCTGGGCGTTCGCCTTGCGTATTACGGGTGATCGCCATGATGCCGAGGATCTTGTGCAACGCGCTTGCGTGCACGCGTTGGAGCGCGTGCACCAGTGGCAGCCGGGATCCTCGGCGTTGAGCTGGATGTTCAGCATCGTGCATACGACGTGGATCAACGAGATCCGCGCGCGGCGCGTTCGTTCGCGCGGCAGTCTGGCGTGGGACGAAGCCGACGTCGATGCAATTCCCGATTTTCAGGCGTCCACGCCCGAAGAACTGGCCAGTTGTCATCAGGTCTTCGGCGCGGTCGACCGTCTGCCCGAAGCGCAGCGTCTCGTGCTGCTGCTCGTGGCAGTGGAGGGCATGAGTTATCAGGAAGCGGCAGAAGTGCTCGACGTGCCCATTGGCACCGTCATGAGCCGTCTGTCACGCGCGCGCCGTACTATCGGCGACCAGTTTCGTAACCCCGAGGGGCAACCCCGCACGGCAGAGCGCACCCTTCGTGGTGGCGCGGCCGCTGGCGCACGTGAGGAGGACGCGTGATGAACGAAGACGATATCCGCCTGCTCGCTTACGTGGACGACGCGCTGCCTGCGGCGGAGCGTGCGGAAGTGGAAGCGGCCATTGCCGCGTCGCCCGAACTGGCCGACGCGGTCGCGTCGTTGCGGGCCTCGCGTCTGCCGTATCTCGAGACGTTCGCGGCGCAAGTGATTCCGCCGGTGCCGCAGAGCCTGAGCGCCGGTCTCGACGCACTCCTGCGCGAGCACGCGCAACGTCAGGCGTCGCCGCCAACTCAGGAGGCTCAACAGGACACTCACGCGCCCGACACCGTTAAATCGACGGCAGCGCTACCGTTGCAGCCTGTGCATGTCGACACCACACACAACGTGCCCGCTGCCAACGATGCACCTGCCGGACGCCGCGTGCGCCCGTGGTGGCTCGCGGCGGCCTTCGCGGCCGGCGTGGCGGCGACGGCGATTACGCTGCCGTTGATGTCGGGCGTGCTGAATCGCTCGGGTGTGGGGGGGCTTCATGACCGCGTCGGTCACGCCAGCGCCCGCACAGGGCCGGACGTGGGTGCGCGCAGCGGCCGAGTATCAGCAGTTGTATGCGCGTGACACGGTGGCGTCGATTCATGTCGACGACAGCGACACCGAACGCACCGTCAGTGAGATCCATCAGAACGACAAGCTCGACATCAGCGTGCCCGACCTGCGCTCGCAGGGCCTGACGTTCAAGCGCGTACAGCGTCTGCGCTGGCAGGATCGCGCGCTGGTGCAGATGGTGTATCTCCCGGCGACGGGCGATCCTGTGGCGTTGTGTGTGGTGCGCGATACGCGTCCCGATCAGAGCGTGGCGGAACAGAAGATCGACAAGATGGGCGTGGTGACGTGGCGCAAGGGACAGATTGGCTACGCGCTCATCGGTGCGCCGGGTTCGACCGATCTCAAGGCCGTGGCGAAAGCATTGGCCGACGGTCCCGTCACGCCGCTTTACGGCATGTTGATGCTGCCGGACGTAACGTCGCCGCAAAAGGCTTCGTAACGACTCTCGTCTTCTATTCGTGCGTCGCACCAAAACAAACGCCCTCGAATTCGAGGGCGTTTGTCATTGCGGGACAGCGATCACGATTACGATTACGCGTGCGCGAGCGCGCCATCGCGAAGTCGCCACAGGTTGAGCGGATTGCTCTCCTGCAAGGCTTCGGGCAGCAGGGCGTCGGGCAGGTCCTGATAGCAGACAGGGCGCAGGAATCGATCGATCGCCGATGCGCCGACCGATGTGAACATCGCGTTCGACGTTGCCGGGAACGGGCCACCATGCACCATCGCGTGACACACCTCGACGCCCGTCGGGAAACCGTTGGCGAGAATGCGTCCGGCGCGACGTTCCAGGCTCGGCAGCAGACGCCGTGCGTTAGCCGTGTCGCCAGCATCGAGTTGCAGCGTGGCTGTCAACTGACCTTCCAGACGTTCCGTGATGGCGATCATTTCGTCGACGGTGTTGCAAGCAATCACGACCGACGCAGGCCCGAACATTTCGTCGTGCAGCGCGGGGGTGGCAAGAAACTCGGCGGCCGTCGTGCGGAATAGGGCCGCCTGACCCTGACATGCACCGCCCGCCTGACCGCGCGCGACGAGCGTCACGTTCGGTTCATCGGCCAGACGTGCGACACCCTTGTCGTACGCCTGATGAATGCCTGGCGTGAGCATGGTGCCCGCAGCCTTGGCCGTCAGCGCGTCGGATGCCGTCTGGCAGAAGCGTTCGAGGGCGTCGCCCGCGAGGCCCAGCACCAGCCCGGGGTTCGTGCAGAACTGACCGACGCCCATCGTCAGCGAATCGACGAAGCCCTTTGCGATGGCGTCGCCGCGTGTGGCGAGTGCTTCGGGCAACAGATACACCGGGTTGATGCTGCTCATCTCGGCGTACACGGGAATCGGCACTGCGCGCGACTGTGCGATGCGTTGCAGTGCGAGACCGCCATTACGCGAGCCGGTGAAGCCGACGGCTGCGATCGCCGGATGCGCCACCAGCGCCTCGCCCACGGCACGCTCGCCGACGAGCAGCGAGAAAACACCTTCCGGCAGATCGAGCTTCTGCAGGGCCGAGCGCACGGCGCGCGCCACGAGTTCCGACGTCCCCAAATGCGCGGAGTGCGCTTTCACGATCACCGGGCAACCTGCCGCGAATGCCGACGCCGTATCGCCCCCCGCGACGGAGAACGCCAACGGGAAATTGCTCGCGCCGAACACCGCCACGGGACCGAGACCGATCTTCGCCAGACGCAGGTCGCTGCGCGGCAGCGGCTCGCGTGCCGGTTGCGCAGGGTCGATGGTGGCGTCGAGGAAATGTCCATCACGCACCACGCGGGCGAACATCCGCAACTGTCCGACGGTGCGTCCGCGCTCACCTTGCAGACGCGCGACGGGCAGGCCGGTTTCGGCATGACCGCGTTCGATCAGGGCGTCGCCGAGATCAAGGATGGCCTGAGCGACGGTTTCGAGAAACTCGGCGCGCTTTGCCAGCGGCAACGCGCGGAACGGATCGAAGGCCGCGCGCGCCAGTTCGCACGCCCGCTCGACGTCCTGCACGGTGCCCGCGCCGAACGACGGCGTCAGGCGCTCGCCACGCGAGGGGTCGAACGCTTCGAGCGTACCCGCACTGCCGCGCACGTCGGCGCGGCCGATCAACATCTCACCGGTGATCTGCATGCGGGGCCCCTTAGCCTTCGACCTTCTTGATGAGCGCGTCGAGCGCGGCGAGTTCATCCGGTAGCAGGTCGGTCAGCGGTGCGCGCACCGGACCGGCGTCGCGGCCAACCAGCTTGGCGCCCGCCTTGACGATGCTCACGGCGTATCCCGCGCGACGGTTACGAATCTCCAGGTACGGCAGGAAGAACACGTCGAGCAGGTGGCCGATGGTCTCCTGATCGTTGTTGCACACGGCGCGATAGAACTTCATCGCCGTCTTCGGAATGAAGTTGAACACGGCCGACGAGTACACCGGCACGCCCAGCGCGCGGTAGGCCGCTGCGTAGACTTCGGCCGTCGGCAGGCCACCCAGATACGAGAAGCGATCGCCCATGCGGCGACGGATCTGCACCATGCGTTCGATGTCGCCCACGCCGTCCTTGAAGCCGATCAGGTTCGGGCAGTTTTCGGCCAGACGCTCAAGCTGGTCCGCGCCGAGCTTCGAGTTCGCGCGGTTGTAGACGATCACACCGATGTTCACGGCCTTACACACCTGTTCGACGTGCGCTGCGATGCCGCCGAGGCTGGCTTCCGTCAGATAGTGCGGCATGAGCAGCACACCCTTCGCGCCCAGACGCTCGGCTTCCTTGGCGTACTCGATGGCCAGACGGGTCGGGCCGCCTGCGCCCGCGAGAATCGGCACCTTGCCCGCACACGTGTCGACGGCCGTCTTGATCACGGCGCTGTAATCCTGCGGCGTGAGCGAGAAGAATTCGCCCGTGCCGCCGGCGGCGAAGAGCGCCGTCGCGCCGAACGGCGCGAGCCACTCCAGACGCTCGGCATAGCCGCGTGCGTTGAAGTCGCCGTTCGCGTCGAAGTCGGTCACGGGGAAAGACAACAAGCCGTCCGAGACGATGTGCTTGAGTTCTTGAGGTGCAGTCATTTCAAGAGTTCCTGTCGGCTGATGGGCCGGATTCGATGAATAAAGAAGGTGCTCAACCAGCGCTCGGCGCTGAGTTATATGTCATCGTATAACATGTGATGAGGTCGAACAAGAGGCAGACCTGTCGAATGGCAGTGGGATAAACCCGCAAAAGGCGTGTGAAGGGTTTTTCCCGATTCGCGCAGAGGCCCGTAAAGCCACGCATTGTAGGGGTTCTAGATGTATGATGACACATAAGTGACGGGTGGTTGAGCGAACATCAACGACCGCCCGTGGTTTTTGTGTCATGTCCCGGGGGACGCGACAGATCGCAGGCATCGAGAAAAGCGAACGTCGTGAAACGCGGGGCTGGCGGGATGCGATGGGAGGGGGGGGATATGGCAGCAACGCAGGAGACGGCGGGCGGGAAAGACATGCCGCGCTACATTCGGATGCAGGCGGAGGACAACGTCGCCATCGTGGTGAACGACGGCGGTCTGCCTGCTGGCAGTCGGTTTGCGGACGGACTCACGCTGATCGATGCCGTGCCGCAGGGCCACAAGGTGGCGCTGATCGATCTGGCCGCAGGCGCAGCGGTGGTTCGCTACGGGGTGGTCATCGGCTACGCGGCGCGAGATCTGAGCGCAGGCAGTTGGGTCAACGAGCGAAACCTTGCGATGCCCGAAGCGCCGTCGCTCGACCGTCTGCCTATCAGCACGCGTGTGCCTGCCGAATTGCCGCCGCTCGAAGGCTTCACGTTCAGGGGCTATCGCAACGCCGACGGTTCTGTCGGCACACGCAACATCCTCGCCATTACGACCACGGTGCAGTGCGTGGCGGGCGTCGTGGAGTTCGCCGTCAAACGCATCAAGGAGACGATGCTGGCGCAGTATCCGAACGTCGACGACGTTGTCGCGCTGGAACATACGTATGGCTGCGGCGTGGCCATCGACGCACCGGATGCCATCGTCCCGATCCGCACGCTGCGCAACATCTCCACCAATCCGAACTTTGGCGGCGAAGTGATGGTCGTGAGTCTCGGCTGCGAGAAGTTGCAGCCGGAACGTTTGCTCCCGGCGGGCAGCATTCCTATCGGGAGCGCCGATGCAGACGGGAAACCGGACACTGTCTGTCTTCAGGACGACGCACACGTCGGCTTTCTGTCGATGATCGATTCCATCTTGACGATGGCACGCACGCACCTGACGCGGCTCAATGCGCGTGAGCGCGAGACGGTACCGGCGTCGGAGCTGATCGTCGGTGTGCAGTGCGGCGGCAGTGACGCGTTCTCCGGCGTGACGGCCAACCCGGCCGTGGGCTTCGCCACCGATCTGCTCGTGCGCGCGGGCGCGACGGTCATGTTCTCCGAAGTCACCGAAGTGCGCGACGGCATCGACCAACTGACCTCACGTGCGGCCACACCGGAAGTGGCCGAAGCGATGATTCGCGAGATGGCGTGGTACGACGCGTATCTGGAGCGCGGGCGCGTCGACCGCAGTGCCAACACCACGCCGGGCAACAAGCGCGGCGGGTTGTCCAACATCGTAGAGAAGGCGATGGGGTCGATTGTGAAGTCGGGCAGCGGGCCGATTCACGGCGTGATTTCCCCCGGCGCGAAGCTCGACCGCGAAAGCCAGCGCGGGCTGATCTACGCCGCGACGCCCGCGAGCGATTTCATCTGCGGCACACTCCAGCTGGCCGCGGGCATCAACTTGCATGTGTTCACGACCGGGCGCGGTACGCCTTACGGACTCGCCGAGGTGCCCGTCATCAAGGTGGCGACGCGCTCGGATCTGGCGCGTCGCTGGCACGATTTGATGGATGTGGACGCCGGACGCATCGCCACGGGCGAGGCCACCATCGAAGACGTGGGCTGGCAGTTGTTCCACCTGATGCTGGCCGTCGCAAGCGGTGAAAAAACGTGGGCCGAGCGATGGGGCCTGCACAACGCGCTGACGTTGTTCAACCCCGCGCCGGTGACCTGAAACCCGCGTGTGGCTCAGAGTTCGGCTTGCGTCTGCGCGAGTCCGAATTCGAGCATGGCGGGCACGAAGCAGTGATTTAGCGTGTCGCGCCGCGACAGCTTCGTGAGGACATAGCGGCGAAACGGCGTGAGCGTGCCCCAGTCGGCGACGTCCGGCGCCAGCAGGTCGGCCATCTCGCACTGCTTGAGCAACCCCGGCGGCAAGGCGTTCATGTCCTGCCAGGCCGTGGGCGCGGCGTCGACACTGCGCTCGACGGCCTGTCCCAGGTGATCGCGCGCGATTTCGTCGAGACGCGCAGCAAAATCGTCATCGCCCGGCACGCACGACGCGAGCGTCTCACGGGCTTCCTGCGGCAGGCGTTGCCAGTCCGCCAGCGACAGATGCTGGCCGTTGCGATCCAGATTGAAGCGAATCGCCATCGTGATGTATTTGAGGTTTTCGCAGGCTTCAATTTCGAAAACAAACATTGGCAGACGCTGGTAAAGGTGCATGGCTGTCACTCCTTGTGTGGCGACGTATCGCATGCGGCCGATTGTACTCGCGCCCCGAGGGCGATTGCGGAGGGGTTGCGCCCGTGAAGATACGGTATTGAGGCGCGTCGACGCGGAAGATCCGGCCAATGTGGCACCGCTTTCGGCGTCCCCCTCGCGGGTGTTGTCTTTCCAAAAGTGCTAATTGTTCTTGGGAAAACTCTCAAAAACACTCGGGCGAACACTGAAAAATCCCATCGTTTTGCGAGACGTCTCGTAGCACGGAAAGGCTGACGTTGAGGGGCCGTCCAGCGATTTCGGACAGTTCACATCCCCCGCAATATGAAGCGTCCTAGAGATTCGGTTCTTTCCCAAGGCCGTCCGGATTTCCTAAGGTAGGCATTCTGCCGATCCATTCCCGATTCACCCCCGACAGGAGCCGACATGCCGTCCCGTACGTCTAATGCGTCGCCGATGCCTTTCCCCTTTCTTCCCGTAGTCCTGGAGTCGCCGAAGGCGTCGACGTCGCACGGTTCAGCGGCGTCGCCTGAGGTGTCTGAGCCTGCGAGCCGCGCCAGTGCGGTAGGCAGCAAGCCGCGAACGAGCCGAACGAGCCGTCGTCCGGCGGTGGTCGAGGCCGCACAGCCGCCGGGCATGGGCGGCGATGGCGGCTGCCAGCCGAGGGTGGAGGTGGTACGCAGCATCGCGCCCGAATGTCTGACATTGCTCGGAGCCATCGTCCGATGAGCGCCGTTGCGACTCACCCGGTGTTAAGCGCGCACGGCGACGCGGGCGGAGGGGCTTCGGTGTCGACGGGGGGCGCGGTGTGGGTGATCGCCTCGCCGCACGCGCAATGGACGTGTGCGCCGGAAGCGGTGACCGTGTCGTCCTATGAAGTGTCGTGCACGCTGCATGAGGCGCCCGTCGACACGGCGTTGTGGCTCGAACGTATGAAGCATGGCGTGTTGCTGGCGCAAGCGCCGGTACGTGGGACGTGGCTTGCAACGCTTGCCGACGAAGCGCTGGTCCATGTGTTGCCCGCAACACCTCGCGACAGCCAGGACATCGTGCCCGCGTTCGGGCAGATCTGCGACGCATGGGTGCGGGGCATTTTTGCGGCACCGTTTTGGACGCGTTTCCTCGCGGGCGAGTCGAGTGACATTCAGGTGCTGGCGTTTCTCGCGCAGCTCTACCACCGCGCGGCAGGGGCCGATGTCCACAATCGCATTGCGGTGGAGCGCTGCACCGACGCGGCACTGCGGCCGCTGCTACTGCGTCAGTACCGAGAGCAGCGCGGACAGTCGACGATGCTGGCCGCAGGGTTGTTGCGATGCGGCCCGGCGGCGCGCACGTTTCTGGACAGCGGTGCCTTCGATGCGACGCACGCGCTGATCGACTTCATCATCGGCGCGGCGGGCGACATGCCCGCATACGTTGGATGTTGTGCGCTGTGCCAGGCGCCCGCAACGGTGCGCGCGGCCAGCGAGATCGAAGCGCAGTTCGAGGCGCTCGCGCAGCGCTATCCGTCGGCAGCCGACGGGTTCGCGGCCGTCTGCGCGCATGCCAGGCATGACGCAAGCGTGTGCGGCGGCACGGCGCTGCTCGCGCAATGGGTGGAAGACGCTGGCGAGCCGGACGTGCCGTCGCGGCTGCGGATGTTGCGTGGCGCGTATGGGGTTGCTGCGGCGTACCGGGTGATGTTCGACGCGTTGCACCGGCTCGACGAAGAACTCTGACGAGCGAAGGGTTGCGCCGTCCTGAGGTTGTCGGGCAACGCATGCCCCCGATTGGGGCATGTCACTCGTATAATGGCGTCCCAACGGCGGGGGCGGTTGCGGCCCTACGCCGTCCGCCCCCTGACCATGACAACCCAACTTGCCTACCTCGCCGCGCTCGGTGCCGCCCTCTGCTGGGCTTGCAGCGGCATGATCGCCATCACGCCTGTCCGTCAGGCCGGTTCGTTCCCCTTCAACTACGCCCGCATGCTGCTGGTCTTCGCGATGCTGCTGTTCGCACTCGCGGTGCTGCGCGGCTGGCCGTCGCTGTCGCTCGAGCAGTGGCTGCGACTAACAGTGTCCGGGCTGATCGGCATTCTCGTGGGCGACACGATTCTCTACACGTCTCTCGGACGTCTGGGGCCGCGACGCAACTCCATCGTTTTCGCCACCAATGCGCCGATGACGGCCGTACTCGGGTACTTCTGGCTAGGCGAAGCGCTGGGCTGGCAGGCGGTCGCGGGCGTTGCGCTGGTCACGGCGGGGGTGGCGCTGGCCATCGCTTTCGGCGGTCGTCGTGAGGATGCGCACCACTGGGAGTCGGTGCGCGGCGACGTGCGCGTGGGTGTCGCCATCGGGCTGACGGCGGCGCTGTGCCACTCGATCGGGACGCTCATCGCCAAGCCCGTGATGGCGGCTGGCGTGGATCCTGTGGGGGCGTCGGCGGTGCGCGTGGGCGTGTCGGCGCTCGGGCTGACGATCCTTGCGGCGCGACGCGGGCGAGGCATCTTCTCGGACTTTACGCCGGGCACGCTGGCGCTCACGGCGGCCTCCGGCTTTGTCGGCGTGGCCGTCGGCATGACGTTACTGCTGTATGGCATGGGACATGGCAACACGGGCGTCATTGCGACGCTCTCGGCGACCACGCCGGTGATGGTGTTGCCGCTGCTGTGGATTCGCACCCGGCAGCGTCCGGCAGCGGGCGCCTGGTGGGGCGCGCTGATCGCCAGCGCCGGGGTGGCGCTGATCTTTAACCGCTGACGGTGACGACGGTGAGGGACGCGCCTGAAACGCTTAGCGCGTGACGGGCGTTTGCAGAGGCTCGGCGCTCTGATGCGAGGCTTCGGTGCCAAGCGTCGGCACCTGAACCTCCTGCGCGGGCGCGGGGCGCGGCATGCTCGGCGTGAGCAGGCGTCGCAACCAGGCGGCGATGCGCTCGAAGACGCCCGGATCGTCGTTGAACAATTCGGGACGCAGCACGCCCAGATACTCCAGAATCTGATCTGCTTCCTGAGCACCGACCGAGCCGTAAATGACGGCGAGATCGAGCAGCGCGCGCAGCTCACCGAGCTTTTCGCGGGCTTGCAGCGAGCGGGCGGTTTCGACCGCGCGCTTGGCTTCGAACACACGTTCGCGCAGCACCGACGCGGTGCGCCATGCGGGCGTCTGCAACGTGGCCTCCAGCGTTCGCAGGTCCTGCGCCGACGTCACGATCTGACCGGCGAGCGATTCCACGATACGCTCCTCGCCCTTCGCTTCTCTCACGATGCCTTCGGCCCAGCGGCTGGCCTGACGCGCCATGTCTTCGCGCGACCATTCCGGGCGCGACACGAAGTAGAACCCGTGCTGACGCGCCTGATTCAGGATGATCGAGACGACGTCCGGAAACTGCTTGTCGAACGTGCGTTTGGCCCACGCGTAGTGCCCGCCCGCGAGCAGTTGGGCGACGGCGGCTTCGGTGAGCGGCACGGTGCTGTCGAGCAGGCGGGCGCGCAGGAAGTCGTCGAAGGGCGGCGGCGTGAAATGGCGGTCGACGGCAGCGGAGATGCGCACGAAGGCGTCGAAATCCTTTTGCAGGTCGGCCAGCGCGCTGTCGGAGAGGGTCAGGGCGATGCGGCTCATCGTGACCGGCTCCCGGTCACGGCGATAGCGTGCCGATCCCACGCGAGCGAAGTCGCGTCGGCCGGTCGAGTGTCGGTGCGAGTGCCCGTGTGAGTGAGGCGGGCCACAGGCGGAGCGGCCGGAGCCCGTGCCACGTGCATCCCCATTGCGCGTGAAGTCATGTGCAGCGATTCGTATCAACGGTGCGCTGCGGTCATGGCCGTGCGCTGTGAGATGGGCTGTCCCGCCGGACGTTTGTCACGTCCATGACGGGCAGCATGAGTCTGCATGCATCAACGGCACAACGGCGTAAAAACTTTAGCCTTCGGTGCGCATTTTCTTTCAACGCCGTGTGGAGGCGGCCCCCGGATCACTCGCCGTTGGCGGCGCGCAGCAGGTAGACGGCGAAGCGCGAACGGGCGTCGAGCCAGACGCGCTCGATATCCCATCCAGCGGAGTTCGCGAGTGCACGGAACTCCGTCTGTCCATATTTGTAGGAGTTCTCAGTATGGATGGACTCGCCCGCCGAGAAATCGAAGCGATGGCCGAGAACGGTGGCCGAGAATGCACGCTGTGCGACCAGATGCATCTCGATACGGCTGGCCTTCGCGTTGAAGCGGGCTTCGTGACGGAAGGCCTCCAGCGGCAGATCGCCGTCGAGTTCGCGGTTGATGCGCACGAGTACGTTCAGATCGAACTGCGCCGTCACCCCGCGCGCGTCGTCGTACGCGGGCAGCAGCACGGCGGGATCCTTGCACGCGTCTACGCCGACGACCATGCGCCGGTGCGGTCCGAGCATCTTGCCGACATGTGCGAGAAAGGCGGCCGCTTGTCCGGGCGCGAAGTTGCCGATCGTCGAGCCGGGGAAGAAGCCGAGGCGCGGCCCTTGCGTGTCGTGCAACTGCGGCGGGAGATGGAACGGGCGCGTGAAGTCGGCGCGCACCGGCAGCATCGGAATGCCGGGGCAGCGGCGCGCGAGCGTGGCGACGGCGTCGTCCAGAAAATCGTCGGCAATGTCGACGGGGACATACGCGCGCGGCGTGACGAGGGCATCGAGCAGCAACGGTGTCTTACGGCTCGACCCGCTGCCGAACTCCACGACAACGGCGTTCGGTCCGACGACATCGGCAATGGCGGCTGAGCACTCGCCGAGCAGGGCGGTTTCGGTGCGCGTCTGGTAGTACTCGTCGAGGCCTGTGATCTCTTCGAAGAGTTCACTGCCGCGCTGGTCGTACAACCAGACGCTGGGCAATGTCTTCGGCGTGTGGCCGAGACCGGCCAGCACGTCCGTGGCAAAGGCGTTTTCCGGCAATGACGGGCAAACGAACGCCGTGGCTTGTTGGGTTTGCGTAGCTTGCAACATCAGCGGTCCTCCGCGAGCCTCAGGCCGCAGAACTGCCAGCGCTGATGCGGGTAGAAGAAGTTACGGTACGTGACGCGTGCGTGTCCCGGCGGCGTGGCGAGCGATCCGCCGCGCAGCACGAACTGTCCGCACATGAATTTGCCGTTGTACTCGCCGACGGCGCCCGATGCCGTCCGGAATCCCGGGTATGCGACGTATGGACTGGCCGTCCATTGCCATACCGGGCCAAAGCGCTGCTCCATCGTGGGTTGCATCGGCGACGACGAGCTGCCTGCGCCGCGCGCCGCCACCTCCCATTCTTGTTCTGTCGGCAGACGCTTGCCCGCCCAGCGCGCGAACGCGTCCGCTTCGAAATAGCTCACGTGTTGCACGGGCGCGTCGTCGTCGACGCTCTGCATGCCTGCGAGCGTCATCGACTGCCATTCGCCGTTGTGCAGCTCCCAGTAAAGTGGATGTCCCCAGCCTTCGCGCTGCACGGTCGCCCAGCCGTCCGAGAGCCAGAGTCCGGCCATGCGGTAGCCGCCGTCTTCGATGAAGTCGCGCCATTCGCGGTTGGTCACCACGCGCGACGCAATCGCGAACGGTCGTACCAGTACGTCGTGCGCGGGCGTCTCGCAATCGAAGGCGAAGTGGCCGCCTGAACGGCTGTCATCACCCGGATGCCCGATGCTGTGCTGTCCGCCGCCGTGCTCGATCCATTGCAGCGGTTCGCTCGCGTGAAGCGCGGTCGATGGCGGACGATGGGCGGGACGCAACGGATTCTGCGCGAAGAGATGCAGCAGGTCGGTGTGCATCAACTCCTGATGCTGCTCCTCGTGGTGCAGGCCGAGCGTGATGAGCGCGACGGTGTCGGGCGCGAGATCGGGCTGTTGCAAGAGCGCGTGCATGGCAGCGTCGACATGGCGGCGATAGGCGAGCACTTCATCGAGCGTTGGGCGCGTGAGCAGCCCGCGCTGCGGACGCGGATGACGCGGACCGGCGGCTTCGTAATACGAGTTGAAGAGGTAAGCGAAGCGGGGATCGTAAGGCCGGTAACGGGGTCCGGGTCGCCCGGATGGGACGTTCGCTTCGCTCAGCAGAAACGTCTCGAAAAACCAGGTGGTGTGGGCCAGGTGCCACTTGATCGGGCTGGCGTCCGGCATCGACTGCACGGTGGCGTCGGCATCCGAGAGGCCTTGCGCGAAGGCGACGGACGCAGCGCGCACGGCGTCAAAGCGAGCATGCAGGGATGTGACGGGCGATGTGATCGGCGAGGCCGTCTCCGCATTGGCAGACGGCCCATCGCGAGCGGTCCGCGAGGGGGATGCATTGGGGGAGGTGCCTGAGGGCGCCTCGGCTTGCGACGTACAACAGGGGACGGTCATAGGAAATACCCGGGGACACACCGTGTTGTGAAACGTGCTGCCTATTGTAGACCCGTTGCCGGGGCGTCATGTACCCCCAGTTTGGGGCCAGTATGTGACGGTTCGTAACGAGGGTTGACGCTGGCTGCCGTCTGCCTCCATCGCCTTGTGTCATAAGCCTCGGCGGCCCGTCAGACGATGCCTACATCAACCATCCGGTGAGGCCGAGCAAGCTGCCTGTGGCGATGAGCCACAGCGGATTCCAGCGGGTGCGCAGGGTGATGACGACCGCGACGAGCGTCATAAGTCCGCGCGCCACGTTGATATCGACTTCCCGGGCGAGCAGTGCGCTACTGGCGGCGAGCAGGCCGACGGTGATCGGCGCGAGGCCGGCGCGTACGGCGCGGACCCAGGGCGAGTGTTCGTGACGGTCCACCCATCCGCCGACCAGATAAGCGAGGAGCGAGCTTGGGGCGCATTTGGCGAGCGTGGCGGTGAATGCGCCGGGCAGTCCGGCGGCTTGCAGGCCGATCAGGGTGACGGCCATGCCATTGGGGCCGGGCGCGGCCTGTGCGAGCGAGAAGAAGGTGACGAACTGGGCGTCGGTAATCCAGTGCCGGGTGTCGACGGCGTAGCGATGGATATCGGCGAGCGTGACGTTGGTGCCACCGACGGCGAGCAGCGACCATAGCGAGCCATGCAGGAACAGATCGATGAGCGTTGTCATGATGCTCAGGGCGTAGCGTCGCCTTGATGACGTTGCCGGTCGCGCTTGTCTAGCCGCTCGAGTCGATAGGCGCTCAGGATTGCGCAGGGGCCGAGCACGCCGAGGACCAGTAACAGAGGAAGTCCGAAAACGAAACTGCCGAGGAAGGTCGCGGCGGCGAACGCGAGTGTCGTCCAGTGGCGCTTTAGTCCGGCGAGCAGGCGGACCGAAGTCGCGATCACGAGACCCGTTGCTGCGGGCATCAGGCCGGAGAGCACGTGTTGGACGAGTGGCGTCTGCCCCCACCTGGCGTAGGCGAAGCCGATCAGGATGATGACGATGGTTGGGCAGAAGTAGAGCCCCGCGACGGCGGCGGCGGCGCCTCGGGGGCCGCGAAAGCGACGACCGAGGACGGTGGCGATATTAGCGACGTTGGGGCCGGGCAGGAGTTGCGCGAGCGGGAGCAATTCGGCGAATTCCCTGTCGGTGAGCCAGCGGCGCTGGTCGACGACCATCCGGCGCGCCCACGGCAGGACACCGCCGAAGCCTGTCGCGCCGACGGTGCCGAAGGCGAGCGCAAGGTCCCAGCAGGTGGGGCGTTTGGTGGGGTTGGGGGTGGTGGGGCCGGGGGCTGACGACGCTGGGTGTGAGACGTCGGAGGGCGGGGAAGCGTGGGATGTCACGATTGTCCGGTGCCGGGGGAGTGGGGGTGGCCTTGAAGGGGGCCATGGAGTTCGTGTTCGAGGCGCACGACTTCCTGAGCGACGAGTGCGATGGCGTTACGGATTTCCATGAGCGCGGTGTAGAGGGCTTGCGCGTTCTGGGGGGAATGCATGGCGACGTCGCGGGCGGCGGTTTCGATGGCGTCGAGCGACAGGGCGATGCGGTCGAGATTCTCCAGCATGGGGCGATCTCCGTTGACGCGCACAGTGAGTGCATACCCCCATGATACCCAACTGACGTATCTCGGTGGGGGATGTTAGAATGCGTGCCCTTGCCGGGGTGATGAAATTGGTAAACATAGCGGACTTAAAATCCGCCGCCTTCGGGCTTGCCGGTTCAAGTCCGGTCCCCGGTACCACCATGGCTTCGAGCCACATCAAGCCAGATGCAGTATTCCCTATTTTTTCAGGGGATTGTGTCAGACGTTCCGTTCCAGGAGCCGTGCGATAACGTAGTCAAAAGTAGCCCAAGAAAGCTATTTTTGCTTCTCGGTGCACCAGATTTGCACCGAAATTTGCACCCAAAAGTTTGCGAATTCTCAACTGTCTGAAGCCAGATGGAACTTCTAACGCCCCTCGTCCCGAAATGGGTCGTTAGGCTGCTTTCGAAGGTATTCGATGGCGAGCCGTTCAGCATTCAAAGTCCTTTGCCCTATGAGCAGGCGCTTGCTCAACTGCAAATGCTCACCGAACGGCGTCCTGACAAAAATTTCCTGATGGGCTCTGTGAGTACCGACACTGTCGAGTTGCGCATCTCGCATGTCTTCATGCGAGGAAATGGTACGCGGCTCAGGGGGCGCTTACTGATAAGTGGCGAGGGATCGTTACTTGTTGGATCGTTTATGTCTTCAGGTTATAGCCGCTTCATTACCGCAATAGCCTTGGTAATGGTGAGCGTCATGTTGTTCTGTGGGCTGTTCGGTGGCCTCTATCCAGCTATTGCACAAGCATCTAGTTTGCTCAATGCACTGACAGTCACCGGATTCCTGCTGGTATGGGAAGCTGGCGTGTGTCTAATGGGTTGGCTCGTACTATGGAATGGCGCACCAGCCCGCAAAGATGTTTTAGTGATCTCGACAGCTATCCGGCATGCGTTGCAGGAACGCGGGGCATAGTTAACACAGAAATCTTCTGGTTGAATCGGAATTCCCCGAAGAGCACGAGGCTATCCGGCTGGTGAAAAGTCAACGGTTTAGGAAAACTCATGAAGCCCGCTATCCGCCTCGAATATCTACATCATCAGTGTCAGCGCCTCATCTACGAGGACGAGTTCGGGATTGTCGAGGGCGTGGTCGAATATGGTGTGGACGGGGGGCTGTTGCTTTGGGAAAGCGATTTTCATTGTTCTGCCGAACGCCGTGCACGCCTAATAGCTGAGACTGAGGAATACATGGCGGCCCAAGGAGGGCGATGTGCGGTCCTCCGGGGCAAGTCGCGCATCTGAGGCAGCTTCCAAATTCCGCTTCGGGTCGGAAATCGACTGTCGCGAGTGACGGCGAGCGGCCAGAAGCGCTCGTTCGACATCGCCGGCCGGATCCCCGACAATACAGATTCGACACATTTCGGAGGAGTTTCGATCAATGAGTTCGGCTTGCCCGTTCCAGGCGATCACAGACCGCTCTTCGCTGGAAGGTACTGCCTATGTCGAAGTCATGGCAGGCGCTTACACAAATCGATGCTGGAACAATGGTTCATTGTTCTTCGAGGAAGAGGTGTTTGGATATATTGAACCGACGATCGAGAAATACAAGTCAAGTTACGATCATTACGCTTTCACGCAAATCAGCATGCCTGACTGGGAAAAGATTATCAAAGCCCTCGCGGAGATCCGAAGTGAGTTGGAAGACGAGACGTTCAGACCGACCATGCTGGAGCGGATCGGCTTCCTCTTCATCGATTCAAAAGCAAGATTTACTGAGAATCTAAACACTAATTGTGTCGCCCTAGGCGCGATGATTTCGCAGATTGAGACGTGGACCAGTGACAATCAGTGCGGGCACGACTGTGTCACGATTCTCGGCCTGTAGTTCCCATGCAGATCGTTAACCGTCACCGCGTTCATTCATTCGACGCATAACAAAGGAGTGGCTACGGTCCCCCGCATCCGTAGGTAGTCGGCCATCAGAGACCACCAATTTCCCTCGGTGAAAACGCTCGCATCTGTGCACCAAACGTGCACCGATTAACGATATCTTATTGATCAAATTGGTTATAAGGCTCTGGTCCCCGGCACGCCTACTCCATTTTTGATGCAGTTCGAAGGGATTTTTTTTGAAAGGCTGAAGTCGGCCACGAGCGGTCCTTGGTGCGCTGAGGTCGACTGACCGGTCGAGACTGGTTACGGACATCCGATGCCACTTGCGCTTGCGGCCGCTTTCCGACCCCAAGCAGAAGTAGAGCTCATGGGATTTCGCTTGCTCGTCGCTTAGGTCGGGATGGTGCCCTGAGCGGAAGTAGAGGCTTCGGTGAAAGCAGACAAAGGGCAAGAAGGTCGCGCCTACCTCGCGGCCTCCCGCGGGCGAGAAGTTGGGTGTCGATCTCACCGAACCAAAGTTGAAGGTTTCCTTCCGCCACGGCGGGTCTAGGCGAGGCCCCGCGTTCGCAGGGCGCCTCGTGTGCGGCTAGCCCCTACTTGGGCACACCAAGCAGTGTCTCCAGGGCGATCGCTCCAGCCATGGCTTCGTAGCCCGCATCGCCGGGATGCAGGTGGTCGCCGGAGTCGAACCTCGCTTGCATGCGGGCCGGCCGTGCCGGGTCACGCAGCACGCGGTCGAAGTCCACCACCGCGTCGAAGCTGCCGCTGTTGCGAATCCAATCATTCAGCGACTTGCGCAACACCTCCTTGCTGGCACTGTAGTGGCCTTCCAGGGGGGTGCCCTTCAAAGCGTCCTCGAACGGGGTCACTGTGGCGCCGATCACACGGATACCGCGCAGATGGGCCTGCTCGATCAATTGCAACAGCCCCTGGCTGAGCGTCTCGACCGTCGGCGCTGCTTCATTGGGCGCAAACGGGCCTCCGGGCCATCCGATGTCGTTGGTGCCCAGCAAGACGACCACCGCCTGCACACCCGGTTGCCCCAGCACGTCGCGCTCCAGGCGGGCCAAGGCGCTTTCACCCATGCCGCCACCCAGCAGTCGGTTGCCTGAGATACCCGCATTGAGCACGGTCACGCCCTCGGGCGCCAGTCGCCGCGCCAAGAAGTCGGGCCAGCGCCGGTCCGCGCCTGGCGTCGCGCCGTTGCCGTCGGTGATCGAATCGCCAAGCGCCACCACTGTCACGGGCTTGCGAATTGAGTCCACCATTACCGCACTCAAAAAGGCGCGTGCGTCCAGCGACTCGCCGGTCGCACCGGCCTTGCCGATCGCATCACCGGGAAGCAGCAGCGTACGGTCTCGCGCATCCCAGTGAAAGCCAGCAAGGCGTGTACTTTCAGGCAGGTAGATGTCCACCTGCAGCCGCGTGCCATCGGTCGCACGCAGGTCGATGGGGTCGCTGAGCGCCTGTGCGCCCGCCGCAACCATGATGCCCTGCTTGCCCTGGAATCTGACGGGCGCCGCGTCGGCGCTCCCCTCTACTGCCACGTGCACACGGCCAACCCGCAGCGGTTGCTGGCCGTAGGCATTGCTGATCACGAGCCGGACGCGTTCGCCGCCCACTGCGAGGCGAAGCGATTGGCGCAACGTCACGTCGCGCATGTCGGCAGGCATTCGCAACGGCAACACGAAGTCCTGGCTCCAGGTGGGTTCCGGAGGGGCGATCCAACTGGTGGTCCATTGCCCTGCCCGAGCGATCGAGTCGGCCTCTGGCTTGGTTGAGAGCGGCATGGGCTGCACGGCACCAGCCCATGCCACCGCGCCTGCCAAAGCCAAGCCAAGTGCCAGTTTGATGAATTTTTCCTGCATTTGGAGAACCTCTTTTGTTGAAAGTGATGCGACTTTCGAGCATTCCCAATTGCACCGGAAGGATGCAAAATGGAATGCGCAGACAACGAAATTGGAATGATCGATGGACAGACTGCGCGCCATTGCCGCCTTTGTGCGAGCCGTTGACCTCGGCGGTCTTTCTGCTGCCGCTCGCGAACTGCACACCACCCAGCCCACAGTGAGCAAACTTGTTGCAGCCTTGGAGCATCAGTTGGGCGTTCGCCTGTTGGAGCGCAGCAGCAGCCGGACTACGCCGACCGACGAAGGCTTGCGCTTTCTGTCCAGCGCGCGACAACTTCTCGCGGACTACGATGAAGCTGTGGCCGACTTGGGCCAACGTATCCGAGAGCCTAGGGGACTGGTACGTATCTCCGCACCGGTGGCCCTGGGCGTCCTGCACCTCAACAAGCTGATGCTTCAGGCTCTGGATGCGCATCCCCAGTTGCAGATTGAACTTCTGCTGGAAGACCGTTTCGTCGACCCGGTGGAAGAGCGCATCGACCTGGCCGTGCGCATCGGCGGAGCATTGCCACCTGATTTGGTGGCGCAGCCCGTGGCGGTCTGGCCACGCTACGTGGTCGCTTCTGCGAGCTACCTCGAGCGCAACGGCCACCCGAGACGGCCCGCAGAACTCTTAAAGCACGGTTTTCTTCGTTACACCGGGCCCGATGGCGCTGTAGTGTTGAGCGCAAAAGACGGCAGCACCACCTCGGTGGACGTGCCGACGCGATACCGCGTCAACAGTGCGATTGCGCTGTTGGAGGCGGTTCGCGCAGGTGCAGGCCTCACTCTGCAACCGAGCTGGATGGTCGATGCGCTGATCCGGCGAGGAGAATTGGTTCGACTGCTTCCGCAGTGGACAGGCCCGGCGCAGACCGCACATCTCATCCATGCGCCGCGTCGCCGGCAGGCCATGCGGGTCCAGGTGATGATGGATCTGCTGCTGGCCAGCATGCCCGCGCTCTAGCCCTTGGTGCTCCGAGTTGCGCTACTGAGAAGGCTGCTTTCGGGCAACTGCGCGCGTGCCCGCGGTTGGCCGACACACGTCGTCGAAGTTCCGTTTCGGCCTAGTTGGCGCTTCGGCGGTAAAACGCCAGCGAGCCGGCCAAAGCCAACAATGCGGCGCCGCACGAGCGGTCCAGCCAAAGGACTGCCTTCTGACGCAGCAGCCTCACGGCGCGCGCTCCGATGACCGCGTAGCCAAGCATGACCGCGAAATCCAACCCGGCGGTGAAAAAGCTCTTCAACGAATACGACGAGATGGTCGGCTCCAAGGCCAAGACTTCCATTGAGAAGCGGGCGAACTGGCCGAGCGCATTTGTATGGAGTTGAGCGTACATGCGCAGATCGAGGAAGAGATCTTCTACCCGGCTGGGCGCTCCGCCATCAAGGAGCAGGACCTGCTGGACGAAGCGACTGTGGAGCACACCGGCGCCAAGGACCTCATCGCGCAGATTCGCGCGAGCGACGACGTTAACGACATGTTTGACGCGAAGGTTAAGGTGCTGGGCGAGTACATCGACCATCACGTCAAAGAGGGGGGCAACGAGATGTTCCCCAAGGCTCGCGCATCGAAGCTCGACCTGATTGAAATGCGCGACACGCTCCAAGCTCGGAAGGAAGAGTTGATGGCCGAGGTGATGGCCTAGCTGTCGCTGCAATAGTCTTTCGCGGGTTGGACCGCTAGCTCGTCGGCGATCGGGAGCGGAAGCGTAAGTCTGGGTTGCAGCGAATGCCGACGTAGAGGCCAGGACGGCTTGATGCGGGAGCCCTTCCGTCGCGCTACGCGCCGGAGACGTCTGCAAAGGGCCGGACTCCAGGCGCTCGCATCCCGCCTGAGGAAGGGCGGCTTTCGCTGCGGACCTGCCGCCCGGCGGCCGAGACTGATGGGCGGTAAAGGGTCGGAAACGGACGTTCCTGGATGGCTGTAAGCGGCCAGTTAGAGACACTGGGACGTGCAGCGCCAGATTGTTGACGACTCCGCCTGTCTCCTGACAGATTTCGGAGCGCCGTGCCAACGGAACTCCCGAAAAGGGTATTTCAATAATGCAGGCAAGACTCCCGACCGCTCGCTTTACCAAGGGAGCATTGCGATAACGCTGGGCATGATAACGAAGTAGACCTATTCAGTGAGTGCGAATTTTTTCGACCCGTTCAAGCGCGTGCGAAACGAAGGGCAAAGCAACCAAAACGCAACGCCGCCGAGCAGCGTTAGGTACTTAGCCATGAAGCCATACGGTATAAATCCATGCGGTCTCGGTGCCGGCATATATCTTGACAGGAACGTGCTCGTTACGCTGCTCGCTAGTAGCACGCTCCCCATCGCGACACAAGACACTATCAATGCAATGCCTGCGCTCTGTCGGCGGTTTGATCTGAAAGCTAGCACGGTGCCTGCGATCAACAACATTGCACTCGGCACGAGTAGATGCCACGGATGTCCGTGAGGGATAAGGCGCCAAACCCATGATGTAGAGGACATCGCGGCAAGCCAGGCCCAAAGGTGTAATGTGCAAGCCAGTGCCATGCAAGTAACAGAAGCGATGTGGCGTACGTTCAACCGTGGGGTAGGGCGAGACCCATCGTGCAGGCCTGCGCTGCTCTTTCTATATAGCAACCAGATTGCGAGCAAATACACCGGTAAATTGACGACCGCCATGATCCAGTAGGACAGTAACGTCACCATAAGCATCCACACCACGGCCGTCCATACGAAAAGCGGTCGCCCCCACTGTTTTCGCCAAGCGAGCCCGAAGCTCGCAACCAATAGCCCCAACAACGCAATTGGTGTGACGGTTTGCAACCACAAGGCTCGCCACGGCGTGAGGTGAATGATCACCGCCGCGTCGCTACGGTTGACAATCCAAAAAACGAAAGTCTGAATGAGTTGCGTAGCCGCGATCAGCATGGTGCTGAATGCGATGACCACTATCGTCGATCTGTTTCGAGATGTCAGGTTAGAGATTGGAGCAGCCGGTGTGTCCTGTCGAATATCGTTCATGGAGCAGTTAGCGATTTTTCACGTTCGTGTTAGTGAGCATCGGCACGATATTAAGCGCAACAATGCCCTTTCATGTGACATGGCGTGTACATCCGCTTGCGGTAAGCAATAGTGCCCGAAAGTGGCCAGAATGGACGCCAGTGACCGGCCGCAATCGGCCAGAAGCGGACAGTCGATGTAAACACCAGAGTTTTTTATTCTCGTTCACGTTGACTAACGTATCGCACAAATGTCGGTCAGGAGCGGCCGCACCATTCGTGGAACCGTTCGAATACCCGAAAACCAGCGTAATCGAGTTTGCGCTTGTACAGCCAACGGTAATAGCAATCCCAATAACTGATCATCCTATCGTACGTGCGTTTCGTGAAAACCGGATTTTCCCGGAAAAACGCTTCATAAACGCATTGATCCATGGATTGCAATTGCGCTTCAATCTCGGCGAGAATTTCAATTACATACTCGCCACAGAGTTTCACGATGAACGGGGCAATCCAAGGCTCGGCTGAATTGACCAGCCTTCCGATATGGCGCTGGCGCACATGTCCGTCAAGGTGCCTCGTTAGTACGCATGCATAGATAGCCGCTTGAGCCGAGTTCATCCGAGCGAATAGAGTGTCATCGCATTCGTGGTGAATGCGATACGGGATATTGAGTAATTCGCGTCGAACAACGACAGCTGCCCCGGGGTGATCTGTAGTGCTAGGTCGAATCAAATCCGTCACGACGGTCACGTCGGAACGCAGCGCTTTGGGAAAGGCAGCCAGCAAAGGACTGCTTTGAAATCCGCTATTTGCTTGCTGGGCGTTTTCCATAGGGTTCCGATGTCAACCAAAATGAAGCAATGTTCTCATGTGAAGACCGACAGTCGGTGGTTCCAGTGAACGTCCGCTTTGGGCTTCCGCGAATGTCCCCTCCGAGTCGGAAACGGACGCCTGAACGCGCTAAGACTAACGTGTAGGAAAAATGGTCAAGCTATTGCAAATTCTTCTGCTGTCAGTTGCATCCGGCGCTTCCTGCGCACAAGTGTCGGTTCGCTCGATCCTTGGCGCAAGCCGAGACGACGCAACAAGCCGTCTCAGTTCCAGAGGATATGAAATACATCCGTACGGTGAGGACCCGTCAAGCTACAAAGCGATATTTCGCGACCGTTCGAAGGAATACATGGATGGCAACTTCACGGTGTGCAAGGGGCGGGTAGTATCTGCGGCTGTTGGCCTTGATCCCGACGCAGAGTATCCGATCCAGATGGCTTCGTTGATTGCCGAGTATGGCCAACCAAATGTAAAGGTGGAGACGGCGCATCTGAAAGGTGGTGACGCGACCTACATTGACTTCCGTTGGAGCGTCGGCACCGAGAAGATCGCACTATCAGACACACCTCCTTCACGGTTTTGGGCGGCCACGTCGCCGCATAGGACCGTTGTGTTGAGTCTCCACGACAATGCACAAACTTGCTTTTTCTCATTGCCCGATGTCGGGGAAGACGTCGATGAAAAAGAAAACTGACAATGCGCGACGATGCTCGCGGTGTTCTGTTCAATGCCTCGTGTGGGATTGAATGGCGGCCGACTTGAGGTGTCCTCATTGCCTGGTAGGGCATAGAGCGACATCCGTGGGCGCCTTGAATCGCTACCTGGCGATTCGTTTGACGCCTACTCGAAGGTTGACGAAATGCTCGGAGCACATCTGGTGCGAGACTTTCAATATCTCATCTACAAGCGACACGACCACCGGCCATGGGAAATACCACGGAGCAATGGGAATGACAGCATACACTTGGCAGTGTCATGCCTGTAGGGCAAGCAATATTGTCGGCATCGCATCGTGCTCAGCCTGCGGTTGCCCCGCGAGGGCGACTGTGAAGGACATTGAGAGTTTCCGTTCAATGCCTTCGCCTACTGCGGCGCAGCTATCCAAGCCCGATGGGCGAAACGAGCAACGGGATTTCAAGCGCCGCAAGCGGAAATTGGTGATCTCACTGGTCTTGATATTGACGGCCGTTCTGCTTGGACTGGGCTTGCGCGTCCACGTTGGGTATTTCGCTGACGATAGGGCGGCCGCTCTGCGCGCGGAGGCTTTGTTGATTCAGCGTTTTAATGCGAGGCAATTTGACTCTATCTATGACGATGCAGCCCAGGCGATGCGCGATTCCGTTCCACGCAAGACTGCGGTGGATGCGATGGCGGCGACTATGGACGCTTTTGGGACGATTGTGGAGGATAGGGAAGGAGTCGCCACCTGCTTCCCAAATCAAGTGCGAATGGTCCGCTGGCTGAAGTCATCAAAAGGCATTGAATTGACGCAGATGAGCACTTGGAGCACGCCAGGTGGCGACGCTAAATTGTTGATGATCCATATCTCACAAGGGCGGGCTGCTGTAGATCCAACAATAGTTGAACGCCACCGCTGCAGCTCGCGGTGAGTTCAGTCGAGAGTTAGGGCAACGCATAGGAAAAATCAGAGAAAGCAATGGCACAAACGTACGGTAGTCAGATTTTTGGACCGATGTATGACGTCGTTGGGTGGTTGGCGGCGGTCGGGCTCTTCATCTATTTTGGCCTCGGCGCTCAAGGGATGACGCTCGAACAACGCGCGAAAGTGCCTCGGTGGCTGCTTAACAAAAAGATCTGCTTTTCAATGGCAGCCATATCGGCTGTTTTTGCGATTGGCAAGTTCGCGCACTGGCTATGACATGGAAAAGGCGCCGGGGTGGCCGACGGACAGTGGATTGCCGATGAGTTGCGACGTGGATGCGGCCGGGGCATGCCGTTGTGCATTTTGAAGTTCATCAAGACCTGGATTCGTAAATGACTGTGTCCGAACGAGCAATGTATTGGGAGTCGGTAGCGGCAGTGGATTTCCCGTGTCCCGATCTCGAATTTCAGTTCAATACACGCGATGAACTTAAAGTCGTGATGCGCTTTTCTCTTCTAAATACTGGCAACGCACCGCGAAAGCCAGACTTGGAGCTTTGCTTTTCTGGTGTCATAGGACTCAAATGGATAGAGGAGTTCCACGGCTCTGTCATTCAGTCATCGGTGCGACCCAGGCCCAAGTGCCAAGAGAGCGCATGGAGTCAATGGGTCCTCCCGGCAGTCATTATCGAAAATTCTGCGTGGCTATCGCAGTATATGAACTTGCCTGGCACTGAGAATCGTCAGCACTTTTCGATTGTGTGCATGAACGATCTGCTAGACGTTCTTGCTTTGCCCGATGTTCGAGTGAAGTGGATCGAAGCCGAGTAAAACGACAGTGTGCGAAGGACGGGTATGTGGCGTTTTATGCTGCCGCTCCGAGTCGGAATCCGCCATCCACGATGACATGATTCCCCTCCACGTGCTTTCGCGAGGCAAGCCTGAATCCGTGATAATCAAGCGTTATTGCCAGACATTGGGCCTGAAATGTTGATCGTCTTTGCTGGACGTCCCGGTACAGGGAAAACGACCGTTGCAAGGGAACTCGCGGGTGCGATTGCTGCGGTTTATATCCGTATCGATACGCTTGAGCAGGCGTTTATCGGCTCGGTGGATGGCGGGGTGGATATCGGCCCCGCTGGCTACATGGCCGGGTACGCGGTGGCCAAAGACAACCTTAGTTCCGGTCTGACGGTGATTGCCGACGCCGTCAACGCATTCCAATTGACTCGGGACGCGTGGCGAACATTGGCGACGGAAATGGGGGTAGGTATTCTGGAAGTCGAACTGATTTGTTCCGACACGTCGCTGCACCGAAAGCGTGTAGAAGAACGGCAGGCCGACATTCCCGGCCACAAGTTGCCGACGTGGAAGCGCGTCATCGAGCGCCAGTACGATCCGTGGGATCTCGACCATCTTGTCATCGACACCGCCCGCGTGTCCGTCAGTCAGGCGGTGGATAAAATTGTCAATTGCCTGAAGACCGCCGAAAGACAAAATCTGCCGCAATCGTCGTGAACTGTTTTCGTTCAGTTTTCAAAGCCCGGGCGTTGCACGATGTGTGCGACTCACCCGGGCTTCGTTGCGTTTAAATCTGCTGCTGACCACCGTCGACAAACAATTCCGCACCGTTCACGAAGCTGGCATCGTCAGACGCGAGGAACAGGGCGGCGCTGGCGATTTCCGTCGCTTCGCCGAGGCGCGCGAGTGGGATCTGTGCGGCAAGGTAATCGGCCAGCCCCTGACGTTGCGCAGCGTCGTCGCCTGCGAGATCGAGCAGGCCGGGGGTGCGGGTCGCGCCCGGGCTGATCGTGTTCACGCGGATGCGGCGCGACTTCAGGTCAAGAATCCAGCTACGGGCAAACGCGCGCACCGCTGCCTTTGACGCCGAGTACACACTGAACGCCGCGGTACCCGAGCTGCCAGCCGTCGATCCCGTCAGGATCACCGACGCACCGTCTGCCAGCAGCGGCAGCGCCTTCTGCACCGTGAACAGCACGGCCTTCACGTTACGGTCGAACGTCTCGTCGTAGTGCGCCTCGGTGATGTCGCCGAGCGCGAGCATCGAGCCGCCGCCAGCATTCGCAAACAACACGTCGAGACGGCCGTGGGCTTCGCCGATTTGCTTGTACAGCGAATCGAGTTCGTCCAGCTTCGTCGAGTCGACGCGCAGACCGGTGGCCTTGCCACCGACTTCGCGGATCGATGCGACCGCCGCATCGAGCTCGGCCTCACGGCGGCCCGTCAGATAGACGTGCGCGCCTTCGGCAGCAAAGCGTTGTGCCGTAGCCAGGCCGATGCCGCTGGTTGCGCCGGTGACGAGTGCGATCTTGTTGTCAAGTTTGCGTGCCATGGTGTTGCTCCTTCGTTCGATTCAGTGTGTTGGTTGAGCCGGTGTCCGGCGTTCGCAGCGCGTTGTCGGTTGCGATGTGATGAGAATATCGACGCGCCTGTGTTTTCGAAATAGAATCAATTGCAAATCAACGTTGCAAATTTGAAATGATGAGGAACCGTGTCGAAACTGCCTGATTTCGAAGGGCTTGCGATGTTCGCCAAAGTCGCCGAGGAGGGGTCTTTCGCGGCGGCGGCGCGCGAGATGGGGGTGTCGGTCGCCACCGTGTCGCGCGGGGTCGCCCGTCTGGAGGACCGTTTGGGCGCGCGGCTGCTCAATCGCACGTCGCGTCAACTCGCGCTGACCGAGTTCGGCAGGACGTTGTGCGAGAAAGCTGGCGAGATCTACCGGCAGGCTGAAGCCGCCGAGGGCGCAGCCCGTGAGATGTCGGTGCAGCCTCGCGGGCTGGTACGAGTGGCTGTGCCGATGTCGTTCGGGCTGCGCTGGGTCGCGCCGTTGCTGCCAGAGTTCTTCCGGCGCTATCCGGATGTCCAGGTCGACCTGCATCTGGCCGATTCGACCGTCGATCTGGTGGCGGATGGATTCGATGCGGCGCTGCGCATTGCCGCGCTGCCGGATTCGTCGCTAGTCGCGCGACGTCTGTGCGCAGTGACGCAATTCGTCGTCGCGTCGCCCGCCTATCTGGCGCGCGAAGGCCGTCCGGCGCATCCGCGCGAGTTGGTGGATCGGCCCTGCATGTCGTACGCCTATCGTGCGCGCAGCGACGTCTGGCGCTTTACCAACGATGCGGGAGATGAAGAACTGGTGACGCCGGTCGGGCCGCTTCGCGTGACCAATTCCGATGCGCTGCTGCCGATGCTGCTCGAAGGACTCGCCATCTCCGAGTTGCCGGAGTTCATCGCCGCCGAATATCTGAGCGATGGGCGGCTCGAAGCGATTCTCACCGGTTGGTCGTTGACGAAAGGGGGGCTGTACTTCGTCACGCCATCGGCACGCGCGAGGCCCGCGAAGGTCAGCGCATTGTCGGACTACTTTGCCGAGCATCTGAGTGAACCGACGTGGCGCTGGCCACGCGGTTGAATTCGTTCCGGTAGGCGCGTTCAGGATTTTCGCGATCTGCATTAATACATGACTGGCGTGATCTCGAACGGTCGTTGACGACGAAGTCTTCGCCTCAGGATTAAAATCCTCTCATCTGGACGCGAGGTCTGCCATGTCGCACTCACCGAACGACGCTCATGATCATGGGCATCACCACGGGCACGCTCACTCACATAGCCACGCCGGGCACAGTCATGCCGGTCATACCCATACCAGTGGCGTCACCGATCAGAAGCGGATTGGGATTGCGTTCGTCATCATCGCCATCTTCATGGTCGTCGAGGTCGTCGGCGGGATGTTGTCCGGCTCGCTCGCGCTGCTGGCCGACGCCGGGCACATGGTCAGCGACGCCGCCGCGCTTGCCTTCAGTTGGATCGCGATTCACTACGGAAAACGTCCCGCGACGTTGCAACTGACCTACGGGTACAAGCGTCTCGAAGTCCTCGCCGCATTCGTGAACGGCTGCGCGCTTATTGTCATCGCGGCGTGGATCGTCATCGAAGCGATTCGACGGTTTGCCGCGCCGGTGCCGGTCGTCGGCATGACGATGCTGATCGTCGCGTTCGCCGGGCTGCTCGCCAATATTGCTGCCTTCATGGTCCTGCACGGAGGCAATCGGGAAAATCTCAACATGCGCGGCGCATGGCTGCACGTGATGGGCGATATGCTGGGATCCGCTGCCGCCATCGTCGCGGCCGGTGTGATTCTTCTGACGGGATGGACGCCTATCGACCCGCTGCTGTCGATCTTCGTCGCCGTGATCATCCTGAAAAGCGCGTGGGGCATCGTAAAGTCCTCCGCGCATATCCTGCTCGAGGGCACACCCCACTCGCTTAATCCGACAGAGATCAAAGCCGATCTGGAGAAGACCGTGATGGAGGTGCAGGACGTGCATCACATTCACACGTGGTCCATCACCGGCGAGCGCCACATGATCACGCTGCACGCCGTGCCCGCACCCGGCGTAAGCGCACGTGACGCCATGACCGCCGTGCAGCAGCGTCTCGCGACACGCTTTAACGTCGAACACGCCACGATCCAGATCGAAGACGCGGAATGTGCCGACAGCCATAGCGGTGCCGATTGCGACGGTGCATCAGCCCTGGCGCCGGCCAAGTCCGCACACGAGGATCACGGCCACTCGCACTGATCGGAACAATGCAATGCAGGCCCGAGCGCGCTTTACGCGCTCTGCGCTGCGGGCGGGCCTGCACGACCGTCCGCCATCTCGGTCACGGCTGTTACCACTTGTACGTCACACCGACTTTCACGATCGGGTAGAACTTGAGTTTGTCGGCCTTGTCCTGAAGCTGCTGACGCTGATCGTCGACGGTGGCTTGCCCGACAATCGCCGTGATGAGCGGCGGGACGTCGAGTTCTACGGTCGGCTTGCCGTAGGCGACACCCGCGTCGAACGACATCGACCAGCCCGGCGTGGCTAGTGGGCTGTGACCAAAGCCGATGCCGACATACGGTCGCACAGTCGGCAACTTGATGCGCCCGTTCACCGATTGACCCGCGGTCGAATACGCGACACCTCGATAGACGTACGTGCTTTGCACTGCATGGCCGACGAGATCGACATGGTCGTTGCCGACCAGCATCCCTGCCGTCAGACGAAAAGGAAGCGTCGCAGGTGCGGGGAAAAAGTCGGCGTAGACGCCCCCGTGGACGAAACGCGCCTTGCCGTCGTAGCGAACCTGACCCGCCGTGAAGCTATGCGATAGCGCAAGACCGTTCACATCGGCGCGCACCCCGAGGTGATTCGTCACACCGACACCGGCACCCACGCCGAGACCTTCCGTACCTACCGCGCCATACACCTCGATGGCTTGCGCGTGCGATATGCATGCGAGCATCGCCACGGCAAAAGCCATTGCCTTGCAATTCATGTTGCTGAACTTTCAAAATGGGTGAGAGGGACGTCGAGGAGGCGGTGTTTATCGGCGACCGTCGTCCGACGGTGCAACACATTGACGTGCCTGCGATGATCGATGGACAGACTTCACTACTTCCCCGGCGTGATCTTGCGCCCCTGTTGCAGGTGACGTTCTGATTTTGTGGCGCGATCCTAGCACGCGGTCCGTGACAGTCTGATTGGCTGTGAGGATACGTTGTCGGGCTACAACATGGCCGTCAGAGACCGCATCGGACGTCGAGGGCGACGGGTTTCCCCAACACCCGACGCGGGCCAACCTTTTTCGCTTTGCTCTGCTTTACTCCCGTCTTGCGAGAAATGAAGCCGACAAGACCGATGTCGCCCGGTTCTATCCGATCTGACGCCAGCCCAAGGACGGTTGCGCTGGCGTTGGCGTCGCGGTGTAAAGACCCGCCTACTGAAGAAACTCGGTAATGGCCGTCATCGTCGCTTCCGGCTGCTCCTCCATCAGCCAATGCCCGGCATTCGGGATAACCGCGCCTTTGACGTTGGTCGCCGCCGCGCTCGCGACCGTCGCCATCATCGTGGCAAAAGACTTCTCGCCGCCGATGGCCAGCACTGGCATGGGGAGCGGTCCTTTGGCAAGGAAGGCCTTGTTGTCGATGGCGTCCTGATCGAAGGCGTGGAATTGCTCGAAACCGGAGTGCATCGCGCCGGGCAGCGCGTAGAAGCGCGTGTAATGCCGGCGCGACGCTTCATCGAAATGCTTCGGATCTGCCGAAAACTCGTTCCAGAAGCGGTCGAGGTAAATGCGTTCGCGCCCCTTCACGAGACGCTCCATATCCGGGCCACCAAAGCGGAAGTGCCAAAGCAGCGGATTCTTCAGGATCTCTTCCCACGGCCCGACACCGGGAATCGGTGCGTCCATCAGCACCAGTTTCGTCACCCGGTCGGGCTGTTCGGCGGCAAAGGCATACGCCACCATATTGCCGATGTCGTGTGCGACGACATCCACTTTGCCGATCTTGAGCGTATCCAGAACGCCCGCGATATCACGCGCTTCGTTCTTCTTGTCGTAACCGTTCGCCGGATGATCGGACAGGCCCATGCCACGAAGATCAGGTACGACGACGGTGTGGGTCTTGGCCAACCGCGCAGCCAGCGGTGCCCACATGTCGCCCGTTTCGCCGTATCCATGTAGCAGCACGACCGCCGGTCCGTGCCCGCCGACGCGCACGTAGATCTTCGCGCCGTTGGTGGCGATGGCCTGCTGTTTGAATTCAGGGGGGAACGAGAATTTGTCGGCGAACGCCGGCAAGGCATGGAGGGACGCAAGCAACAACACAAACGAAAGCAACTTTCGCATGTCTGACTCCCGTGGATGGATCGGATCGATCTGCTGCAGGTGCGGGTGGTGCCAGTAGTGCCGGTAGTGCCGGTAGTGCCGATGATGCGGATGGCGCGGATATTCTCATACTTTGTATGGATTGTGCGAAGTCCGCGCGGACAGTGGGTTGCCACGGGGTTTCTTTTCCAATGGATGGAATAAGTCACAGTCCTGCGGCGTTATGTGAGTGAGACGACGCTCGCAAGCGCGCGCTCGATCCCCCCAAACGAACTGGAAATGACTATGTCCAACACGCTCCTGTCACGCCGTCAGATGCTCGCCAGCGGTTCGCTCGGCGGTGCCGCACTCGTCATGTCGAACCTTGGTTTTGCTGCGACGTCTTCGCAAAAGAGCGCCAAGCCGCAAGGCACGACGCTCGAGTCGCGTGACGAGGCGGCGCTGCTTGCCTATCTGGGCGCGTCGCCGCAATCGCTGCCGAATCTGCCCTACGCGCAGGACGCGCTGGAGCCCGTGATCTCGGCACGCACCGTCGGCATTCACTACGGCAAGCATCATCAGGCGTACTTCACGAATCTGCACAAGTTGCTCGCCGACACGCCGCTCGCAAGCGCAACGCTCGAACAACTCATCCTGAAGTCGCACGGCCGCGAGGATATGGAGGACGTTTTCAACAACGCCGCGCAAGCCTGGAATCACAACTTCTACTGGAAGTCGCTCAGTCCCGTGCAAACGTCGCCGGACGAGCGTCTCTCCCGCGCCATCGTCGGCAAGTTCGGTTCGTTGGAGGCGCTGTCGAAGCAATTGATGTCCGTCAGCGCGTCGCAATTCGGTAGTGGCTGGGGATGGCTCGTCGTCGACAAGGGCGAACTGGCTGTCGTGAAGACGGGGAACGCCGAAACGCCATTCACGCGCAGCGGACAGTTGCCGCTGCTCACCGTCGACGTCTGGGAGCATGCGTACTACCTCGACTACCAGAATCGCCGTCCCGACTATCTGGCGGAGACGATTGCGAAGAAGCTGAACTGGACATTCGCGTCGGCCAACTACGCGCGGATTTGAGATCGGTTTTCAACTGCGCGCGAATCATCTGTCGCAAATAAAGAGAGCCCTGTCGTGTCAGGGCTTTCTCCATTTGCGGCGGGTAACTTAGTGGAGGAACGGTCCGATGCTGGAGAGCAGACCGCAGACGTAGTTATAGCCTTCGATGAGCAGAGGGACGATCGGCATGGTGATGCTCCTTACGGTGGTTTTCAGAGGCTGATTCGGAAACGTTCGGTGAGACGGCTTATTGCCAGAAGGGCGCGGTCGTCGAAAGCAGGATCAGACCTTGGAAAGCGTATTCGGCGGCATACATCAGAGCGGGTACGAGCGGCATGGCGTGTCTCCTTGGGTGGGGCTCGTTGCGGTGTTGCGTGAGCCGTTGAATGAAGTATCGGCGTTATGGTCTCGCGGCGAAACTGAGACAAATACAAGTGCGTTTCATGGGCCTCGTGCGACATCCTCGTCCAGACGAAAATCGTCCGACTGATAAAATGCGCCTCCGCTGCAATTCGCTGCATCCCCGCCTCAACGTCATTCATGAAGTCTCAAACGCTTCGGGAGCAATGGCTCCCGAACCTCCCCGGTAACGTGCTTGCCGGGCTCACCACCGCCTTTGCGCTGGTGCCCGAGTGCATCGCCTTCGCGCTGGTCGCGCAAGTCAACCCGCTGATGGGCCTTTACGGCGCTTTCATCATTTGCGCGTTCACGGCCATCTTTGGTGGACGTCCCGGCATGATCTCCGGTGCGGCCGGATCGATGGCCGTGGTGATCGTCGCACTCGTCGTCGAGCACGGCGTGCAGTATTTGCTCGCGACCGTGGTGCTCGGCGGGTTGCTGATGATGCTGTTCGGCCTGCTACGGCTCGGTAAGCTGATTCGCATGGTGCCGCACCCGGTGATGATCGGCTTCGTGAACGGACTGGCGATCATCATCGCCATGGCGCAGCTCGAACACTTCAAGCAGGCGACGCCGCAGGGCACCGTGTGGTTGCACGGCACGCCGCTCGCGATCATGTGCGCGCTGGTCGCGCTCACGATGCTGACCGTCTACGTACTGCCGCGCTTGACGAAGGCGGTGCCGCCTGCGCTCGTGGCCATCGTCGGCGTCGGGGTGCTCGGCCAACTGCTGAACCTGCCGACGCGCACGCTCGGCGACATGGCGCACATCGCGGGCGCATTTCCGACACTGCATCTGCCGCAAGTGCCATTCACGCTGAAGACGCTTCGGATCGTCTTCCCTTATGCATTGCTGATGGCCATCGTGGGCTTGCTGGAGACGCTGCTGACGTTCAACCTCACCGACGACATCACGCAAACCCGCGGACGCCCCAATCGCGAATGCCTTGCGCTCGGCGTGTCGAATGTCGTCTCGGGGATGTTCGGCGGCATGGGCGGCTGCGCGATGATCGGGCAGACGATGATCAACCTCAGCTCAGGTGGACGCACCCGTGTCTCGGGGGCGACGGCGGGCATCATGATCCTGCTGTTCGTGTTGTTCCTGTCGCCGCTGATTGAGCGGATTCCGCTTGCAGCGCTCGTTGGCGTGATGTTCGTCGTCGCGCAGCAGACCTTCGCGTGGGGATCGTTGCGCGTGCTGGGCAAGGTGCCGCGCAACGACGCTTTGGTGATCGTGGCGGTGACGGTTATCACCGTCTTCACCGATCTGGCGGTGGCGGTGATGTGCGGCATCGTGATCGCAGCGCTGAACTTCGCCTGGCAGCATGCACGCGAGATTCGCGCCGAAGTGGTGGATGGTGCAGAGGGCGCCGACGGTAAATCGGTCGATGCGCGCACGTATGTCCTGCACGGCACGCTGTTCTTCGCGTCGACGGCCGACTTTCAGGATCTGTTCCGGCCGCTGTCGGATGTGCATGACGTCGTGGTCGATTGCCGCCATCTGCACGTGGCCGACCACTCGGCTATCGTGGCATTCGAGACGCTGCGTGAGCGCTATAGGAAGGCTGGCAAGAACCTGCGTTTCGTCAATCTTTCTTCACGTAATCAGGACATGCTTGAGCGGGCAGGCGTGCGTCTGGCCGAGGCCTGATACGACGCCCCGCTTCTGCGTCATTTGAACGTGCGGAGGTATGCAATCAGGTCGGCGACCTTGCGTTCGTTACCGATGCCCCAGAAGCGCATCTTGGTGCCCGGCACAGTTTTGCCGGGATTGGCGATGAAGGCGGCGAGCGTCTTGTCGTCCCACACGAGGCCGGATTGCTTCATCTCCTTCGAGTAATCGAAGTCTGCCAGACTGCCCGCGCGACGCGTCGCCAGCCCGTTGAGTTGCGGGCCGAAGCCTGAGGCGGCCATCGGACCGACCGAATGACATGACGCGCAACGCGAAGCGAACAGCGCCTTGCCCGCTTCGATATCGCCCGCCGCGATGGCGGGCGCCGTGACGGCGGCCAGCGTCAGCGCGAAGAGACCGCCGCGCAGGCGTGCGGTGAACGAGAGCGATAGAGCGGGGCGGCAAGCGAGCGCGGTCATTGGATCAAAGAAGGCGAAGTGAGGCGAAGAGGTGACGAAAGCAAGCCGCTAACTTACCCCTTTCCGCGAACCGCTGCCAGTAAATCAAAAGGGGGGCTGTGCGGCATCGTGTCGCGCGTGTCCCGAGTGTCCCGAGTGTCCCGAGTGTTCTGAGTGCCGTGAGCGACGGGCGATCATTCGCGCCACGAAGCCGACCGTTCGCGACAGCGGGGCGCCGCTCGTCGCAGCGGCGTCGCCGTCCGACCGGGGCGGTGAGATGCTGCGGTCGTCGCTGCCAGCCAGCTCTCGTCTCGTGGAGTCTCCCGATGTCGTTCGCCTTCCTCTCGCATGTTCCCGTCTGGGTCTGGGGACTCCTTGCCGCGCTTATCGCGCTGGGCTTGTCGGCAACGCGGCCACGTCAAAAGACGGTCTGGCAGGCGCTGTTCATGCCGCTCGCCATGACGGGTTTCTCGATTTTCGGCGTCGTCAGCACCTTCGCGACGAACGTTCCTGCGCTGATCGCGTGGTGCTGCGCCGTGGTCATCGCCGTCGCGCTGCGGGCCGCGCTGGGAGGGTGGGGCAAGGTTCGCTGGGACCCGGAGATGCGTCGCGTGCACTTGCCGGGTAGCTGGCTGCCGCTTGTGTGGATGCTCTCGATTTTTGCGGCGAAGTTCGCGGTGGCCGTTGCGGTGGCGATTCACCCTGCGCTGTTGACGCACGGCGGTTTCGCGGCGTGGGTCTGTCTGACGTATGGCGCGTTCAGTGGCATCTTCCTCGGGCGCATGCTCGCCATCGGTCGCGCGGTGCTCCATGGTGGCAATGCTGGCCATGGCGGCCGTGGCGGCATGCCGGACTCGCCATCGATGACCTCCTGAACGCGCGATGATCCCGTACCGGCAATGAAAAGGGCCGTCCCTGCCGAGGCGAGGACGGCCCTTCGCAACGCGCTATCGGCCCGACAGTGTTGCGAGTGGGACGTGAGCCTTAAGCCGCGCCCTTGGTCACGCTGTCCGGCAGATCGCGGCCGTGGTACTTCTTGTAGATCTCGTTGAGCTTGCCGTTCTTCAGATTGGTCTTGACCCAGTTGTTGACCCAGTCCTTGAGCGCCGGTTGGTTCTTGTTCAGCGCAATGCCCAGATCGAATTCCTTCTGTGCGAACTTCAGTTCGAGGTTCTTCGCCGGTGCGCGCTTCTGCATTTCGCCGAGATTCGACGGCGTGCTTGAGAAGATGTCGACCTGACCCGTCACCATCGACGTGATCAGCGTGGCGTCGTCTTCGTAACGCACGATCTGCGCGCCCTTGGCGTTCGCCGTGGTCAGCGTGTCGTTGACGGTCGCGCGCGTGAGGCCGATGCGCTTGCCGTCCAGATCGGCGTAGCTCTTGATGTTCATGCTCTTCGGCGCGCCCACGATGATCGAGATCACGGCGTAAGGCACCGAGAAGTCCACGACTTGCGCACGTTCCGGCGTGATCGACAGGTCGGCCACCACGATATCGGCGCGGTTCGCTTGCAGCGTCGGCACGCGTGCGGCGTTCGTCACGGACACGATATCGAGCTTCACGCCCAGGTCTTTCGCGAGCAATTCAGCCGTCTCGACGTCCGAGCCGACCGGCTTCAGGTTGGCGTCGGCGTACGAGTAAAGCGGCGTTCCCATAGCGATGGCCACGCGAATCTTGCCCGCCTTCTTGATGTCGTCGAGCTGATCGGCAAGCGCTGCGTGGGCCATCGCGCCAAGCGCAACAGCGGCGCAGACCTGGGTGAAGAACGTCTTGAGTTTCATGCAATGGTCTCCTTCGGGTGATTGTTGTATTGCAATGTGGACTGGCGGGGCACCGGCCGGTCGCTTACAGACCGTTCGCGAGGAACGCCCGCAGTTCGGGGGTCTTGGGGTTGTCGAGCATCTCGCCCGGGCCGACTTCCCATACCTTGCCCTGATGCATGTAGATGATCTGGTCGGCCACGCGTTTGGCAAACGCCATTTCGTGCGTGACGAGCAACATCGTCATGCCGTCAGCCGCGAGGTCTTCCATCACGCGCAGCACTTCGCCCGTGAGTTGCGGATCGAGTGCGGACGTCACTTCGTCGAACAGCATGACCTTGGGCGACATGGCGAGCGAACGGGCAATCGCCACGCGTTGCTGCTGTCCGCCCGAGAGTTGCTCGGGATAGCTGTCGGCCTTGTCCGAGAGACCGACCTGTGCGAGCACGCGCTTCGCAACTTCCTCGGCTTCGCTGCGCGCCATGCGCTTCACGTGACGCAGCGCCAGCATGATGTTCTCGCGCACGCTCAGGTGCGGAAACAGGTTGTAGCTCTGGAAGACGATGCCGACTTCGCGACGCAACTGATGCAGATCGATGGACGGATCTTCCACGCGAATGCCGCACACTTCGATGGAGCCTTCGTCGATGGTTTCCAGACGGTCGATACAACGCAAGGCCGTACTTTTTCCCGAGCCGCTGGCGCCGATGATGGCGACCATCTGACCGCGCTCCACTTCGAACGACACCCCCTTGAGCACCGGGTTGTCGCCGAAGCGCTTGTGAATTTCATTGACCTTAACGATTGCCGACATTGAGCCTGTCCTCCAGTGATGCGCTCCAGCGGGAGAGTGGGTAGCACAGCACGAAATAAAACACCCCCACCAGCGAGAACACGAGGAAGGGCTGGAAAATCGAGTTGTTGATGATCTGTCCTGCGCGGGTCAGTTCGACGAAGCCGATGACCGAGGCGAGCGACGTCATCTTGATGATCTGCACCAGAAAGCCGATGGTCGGTGGCAGCGACAGACGCACCGCTTGCGGAATGATCACGAGACGCAGCGTCTGCCAGCGGGTGAACGACAGGCACTCTGCCGCTTCCCATTGCGCGCGCGGCATGGCTTCGACGCAACCGCGCCAGATGTCGCCTAGATAAGCGCTCGTGTAGACCATCAGCGCGAGGGCGGCGGCCACGATCGAGGGCAGCTCGAAGCCGTACACCGACAGACCGAAGTAGACGATGAACAGCAGAATCAGCAGCGGAATGCCCTGAATCGCTTCGATGAACACTTGCGTGGGCAAACGCAGCCAGCGGCGCGGTGAGATGCGTCCGAGCATCACCAGAAAACCTCCGGCCATGCCGAGCACGAAGGCCAACGCAGAGAGCACCAGTGTCCAGCCGATGGACTGCACCATGTACCCGAGATAGGTGAACGAGAAATTGCCGATCATGAAGCGCTCCGTTGCGCGGCGTTGCCTGCGGTGTTCCCCACTGAGGTGCCTGAGGCGTTCTGAGCTGCGCTGGCGGCCCCTGCGGCGCGCGAGGCGGCAGCGCGACGACGTGCGGCCTGAGCGGTTTGCGCGGCGGCGCGTCGCACGGTGCGGCGGCGCTTGAAGAAGTACTCGCCAGCCGCCCACGCCACGAGCTTCACGAGCAGCGACAGCGCCAGATAGAGCGCAGCCACCACGATGTATGTCTCAAGCGAGCGGAACGTGTCCGATTGCACCGTGTTAGCCACGGCGGTGAGTTCTTCGGCGGAGATCTGCGACGCAATGGCCGACGCCTGCATCATCAGAATGAACTGCGTCGTGAGCGACGGGTACACCTTCTCGATGGACGGCTGAAGCATCACGTGCCACGCGATGCGCCATTTCGAAAGCCCCAGACACTCGGCCGCTTCGATCTGACCGCGCGGCACCGATTCGAGACCGGCGCGAATGATCTCGGCCGCATAAGCACCGATGTTGATCACCATGGCGAGGACCGATGCCGTGAATGTCGGCAAGTGCACGCCGATGCTGGCGAGACCGAAGTACAGCAGGAAGATCTGAACGAGGAACGGCGTATTGCGGACCGACTCGATGTAGATGCCGCACACACGCGACAGCAGACGGTTGGGACTGCGTTTGGCGAAAGCGACCAGCGTGCCCAGCACGGTGCCGATCACGACCGAAAAGACGGTCATCTTCAGCGTGAGCCACGCGCCTTCAAGGAAAACTGGCCAATAAGGAACCAGCGGGGCGAAATTCAACGAAAAATGCATGGCAAACGCCTGTCTCCGGTGACGTTCGGGGCCGACGCGCCAGGCAGCCATCGTTGCGGTTATGACATCCGCTGCAGCCGTGGTGGGTCTTTCTTGTACGTCGTCATATAAGTGATGTGATTTTGCGCATCGCCCATCGGCGTTGTCAATAGCAATCCCTTGGGGGGATACCCTTGGCTATTGCCTTGATAGGACAAGGGTTAAGGCCAGATTTAGACGGTGTGACGGGGCATCGCGGGTTGCGTGAAGTGCCCTCAACGTCGGGTTGATGGCGGGCGCGCTGAAACCCTTGTCATCGTATCTCTTCGGGAGCCCATGCTCGGCAGCATCGTTACCGCATTGCTCGGCGAGGTCGCTCTATAATCTCGCATCCGTCCTGCCCGATATGACGACCATGACAGACCGAAAACTGCTTGCGCCGCCCAGCAGCCCCCGTCCCGGTGAGGGTCGATGACGCTCTCCGCGACGGCGCTCGACGAACTCGACCGTAATCTGCTCGCGCTGCTGCGCGTGAATGCCCGTGAGAGCACGGCGAATCTGGCGCGACGTCTCGGTGTGGCGCGCACCACCGTGGTCGCCCGGCTCGGTCGGTTGGAGCAGGCTGGCGTGATCGCCGGTTATACGGTGCGCCTGGGGCAAGACGCCATTGGCGGCGGGCTACAAGCCTGCGTGAGCATCAGCGTCCAGCCGCGCTCGGGGCGCGACGTGCTGCGACGCCTCAACAAGATGCCCGAGATCCATCTGCTGTGTTCCGTGAGCGGCGAGTTCGACTACGTGGCGTGGCTGCATGCCGCGTCGGCCGATCAGCTCGACGCCTTGCTCGACATCATTGGCGAGATCGATGGCGTGACCCGGACCACGACGTCGGTGGTGCTCGCGCGCAAGATCGACCGGGGTGGGGTGCTGCCCTGAAAGGCCTCGGCCCCTAATTCTTTACTAACAATCGACGGTTATGGTGTCGGCCGCGTGGCAGATCGACGGCTAATGCCGCGTCATCGGCCATTAGGTAATTTTCCGTAACCGGATCCTAAGAATTGCCGGACGCCCCCGCCGGGACTCACGCAACCCTCAAAATTCCCGCATTTTTCCCGTTTCCCCCCGAGTTGCCTTGACACCGCCGGTTTGTCTGCCCGTGGCGATAGTGCTAAACTTATTGAGAATTGTTTGCATTAACTTCTCGACAAAACATTGGAGTGTGTATGCGCGTGAAATCCCTCGTGGCAGCGGTGCTGCTTGCCGGTGCGGCCACTATGGCTCAGGCCGCCGAATTCCCGATCGGCAAACCGCTCAATACAGCGGGCATGGAAATCAACACCGTGTACCTCCAGCCGATCACGATGGAACCGGCCGGCATGATGCGCGACGCCGCGAAGTCGGATATCCACCTGGAAGCCGATATCCACGCGATCAAGAACAACCCGAACGGCTACGCCGAAGGTGACTGGATCCCGGGGCTGGAAATCACGTACAAGCTTCAGAAGATGAAGTCGGACGGCAAGACGCCGGACGGCGCAGCGGTCGAAGGTCTGATGATGCCGATGGTCGCGAGCGACGGTCCGCACTATGGCGATAACGTGAAGCTGACGGGCATCGGCAAGTATCAACTGACGATGGTCGTGAACGCACCGGGCACGCTGCAAGAGTTCGGTTGCAAGATGGGCGGCACGCCCGCCGCGGGTGCTCACGCAGCGCATGGCGGCATGGGTCCGTGGTGCTTCGGCCGTCACGTCGACAAGGAAACCGGCGTGAGTCCGTGGTTCAAGCCGATCACGAAGACGGTCGATTTCACGTTCTCGGGTATCGGCAAGAAGGGCGGCTACTAAGCCGGGATAACCTGATGCAGCGTTGGTCAGCCGACCAGCGCTGTTTTCATTTGGAGCAGAAGGATGAATCAGCGCATCGCGCGCCTGTTGGCCACGATGGCGGCCGTGGTGGTGACCTTGTTCGGATTGGGGGCAGCGCAGACCGCGCGTGCCGACGACCTGCCCACCTTCAAGCTGGAAATGAACAACGGCAAACTCAATCCGGTGCGTATCGAAGTACCGGCCGGCAAGCGCATCAAGATCGAGGTGCACAACACCGGAACGAATGCCGTCGAGTTTGAAAGTCTGCAACTGCGCAAGGAAAAGGTGCTCGCACCCGGCGCGCAGTCGTTCGTCGTGATCGCCCCGTTGCAACCGGGCGAGTATAAGTTTTTCGATGACTTCCACCAGCAGGCGCAAGGCGTGATCGTCGCCAAGTAAGCCGGTAAGCCGAACGTTGTCGTTTCAGTCATACGGTAGTACACGCATTACAAAAGGAATCACACGATGGGTCAGGTCATGTTCATCGTCTGGCGCGAAAGCGTCGAGGCATTGTTGGTGGTCGGCATTCTGCATGCCTGGCTGGCCAACCCGGATCACGGTGCGAAGCGCGGCCTGCCCTATCTGTGGGCGGGGGTCGTGCTCGGCATTGCGGCAGCGGTCGGTCTGGGCGCCGCGCTCGTCGGCTTCACCGAAGTGCTCTCGGGCGACGCGCAAGATTACTTCCAGACCGCCATGGTGCTCGTGGCCTGCGTGCTGATCGTGCAGATGGTCTTCTGGATGAAGCGCAACGGGCGAACGCTCAAACGCGACATGGAATCGTCGCTACAGAAGAATCACGATCAGGGCACATGGTGGGGCGTGCTGGTGCTGGTCGCGCTGGCGATTGCCCGCGAAGGCAGCGAAACCGCCATCTTCCTGTACGGTCTTGGCTTCGGTCAGGGTGGCAGCGTGCCGATGTCGATGTGGCTCGCCGTGGCCATCGGCTTCGCGCTGGCGCTCGTCACGTTCTGGTTGCTGCAACTGGGCGGCAAAATCTTTTCGTGGCGTCTGTTCTTCCGTGTCACCGAAATCATGCTGCTGTTCCTCGCGGCCGGTTTGCTGGAGTCGGGGCTTGATCGTCTGATCTCGCTGGAGCTGGTGCCGACGTTGGTTGACCAACTGTGGGATACTTCCGCGATTCTGGATGACGCCAGCCCGTTCGGCAGCCTCGTGGCTACACTGACCGGCTACCGTGCGCATCCGTCCGGCATGAATCTGTTGGTGTATGCGGTGTATTGGCTGTTCATGTGGGTGCTGCTCAAGCGGGCAGGCGCACCACCGGCCAAACAGGCAAAGCCCGCGTAAGCGGGTGGTGCGCACCGGGTGGCGATTCCGCCCGGTGCGGTACATTGAAGCAGCACCGGACTGAACGGACGCGCCGCACATGAGATCCGTCATTCCGCAAAGGTAATCCCCCGACGCAAGACCCGAGCAAGAGCTACGCATGAGCATCGCCATCACTGTCCCGAACCGACTGGCCCGACTGGGCCTCTTGATGCAACGCCACGGCAAGTTGATACGTGGCGTGCAGTGGGTCATCGTGCTGGTCTATGCGTTCCTGATCTGCGTACCTGTCCTGATGCCGTTGCCTGACGAGACGGCACACATTCTTAACAACCTCACCGTTTTCGCGCAGTTCACCTTCTGGGGCATCTGGTGGCCGTTCGTGCTGCTGAGCATGGTGCTGATGGGGCGCGTGTGGTGCGGTGTCCTGTGTCCGGAAGGCACACTCTCCGAATTCGCAAGCCGACATGGCCGGGGGCGCGCGATCCCTCGCTGGATGCGCTGGGGCGGCTGGCCGTTCGTCGCCTTCGCCGGGACCACGCTGTACGGCCAGATGGTCAGCGTCTACCAGTATCCGAAGGCGGTGCTGCTGGTGCTGGGTGGCTCGACCATCGGCGCGATGGTGATCGGTTATTTCTACGGACGCGACAAGCGCGTGTGGTGTAAGTACCTGTGCCCGGTCAACGGTGTGTTCGCACTGCTGGCACGCCTCGCACCGTTCCACTTCAAGGTCAACGAAGACGCCTGGCGTCAGTCGTACAACACCAAGGGTCACAAGATCATCCCGATCAATTGCGCGCCGCTCGTGCCGCTGCGCAATATGAAGGGCGGTGCGCAGTGCCATATGTGCGGCCGCTGCGCCGGGCATCGCGACGCCATCGAACTCACGGGCCGCTCGCCCAGCGAAGAGATCGTGAAGTACGGCGCGACGGAGAACAACAGCATCTGGGACAGCGTCCTCGTCAACTTCGGTCTGCTCGGCGTGGCCATCGGCGCATTCCACTGGACGGTGAACCCGTGGTTCGTCGCGACCAAGACGGAACTGGCGACGTGGCTGATCGACCGCGGCATCATGTGGCCGTTCGAGACGAATGCGCCGTGGTTCGTCTTCACCAATTACCCCGAACAGAGCGACGTTTTCAGCTGGCTCGACGGCGGCATGGTCGTGACCTACATTCTCGGCAACGGTCTCGTGCTGGGGCTGGCGTTCACGCTGATTTTCGCTGTGGCCAACCGGGCGATGGGCGCGTGGCAGACATCGCGCTTCAATCATCTGGTGCAGTCGCTGATTCCGATTGCCGGTGCGGGCGTGTTCATCGGCTTGTCGGCGACAACCGTCAGCCTGCTGCGTGCCGAACACCTGCCGATCTACTGGGCGAACGACGTGCGCGCCGCCATCCTGGCCGTGACCACGTTGTGGAGCCTGTGGCTGGGCTGGCGCGTGACGGGGCGGCACGCGACGTCGATGCTGCGGCGTCTGGCGGGCATGGCCGGTATCGTGGCGGCGCTCGCGCTCGTCAACTGGCTCTGGCTGCTGATGTTCTGGATCTGGTAAGGATCCGAAGCGGGCTGGCGCAATCCGAACAGCCCGAACAATCAGAACGAACGGGAGGGGCCGGAACGCCAATTGGCGAGCCTCCGGCCCGTGGCCTACAATAGCGCCACAAGTCTTTCTGTGTGACGCCCGCCCATGTTGCTCGCTCAACGTCTTCCGCTGTATTTCCGACTCGTTCGCCTCGACAAGCCGATCGGCACCGTGCTGCTGTTGTGGCCGACGCTCTGCGCACTGTGGATCGCGTCGAACGGACATCCCGACCCGCTGCTGTTTGTGATCTTCACCCTCGGCACGTTTCTGATGCGCTCGGCGGGGTGTGCCATCAACGATTACGCCGACCGCGACTTCGACAAATTCGTCAAACGCACGAAGGAGCGTCCGATTACGTCGGGACGCATTCGCGCCTGGGAGGCCGTGGCCGTGGCCGCCACGCTCGCCCTCGTGAGCTTCCTGCTGATTCTGCCGCTCAACGCCCTGACCAAGTGGATGTCGATTCCGGCATTGTTCGTGGCTGGCACATACCCGTACACCAAGCGCTTTTTCGCCTTGCCGCAGGCCTATCTCGGCGTGGCGTTCGGCTTCGGCATTCCGATGGCGTTCGCTGCCGTGCAGGATCAGGTGCCGATGCTCGCATGGGTGTTGCTGCTCTCGAACGTGTTCTGGTCGCTCGCTTACGACACGGAATATGCGATGGTCGATCGCGACGACGACCTGAAGATCGGCATCAAGACGTCGGCCATCACGTTCGGACGCTTCGACGTGGTCGCCGTCATGCTCTGCTACGTGGGTGCGCTGGGCATTCAGGCGGGCGTGGGCGTGTACCTCGGCTTTGGCTGGCCGTTCTGGCTGGGCATGGCGGTTGCCATGAGCTTCGCCATCTATCATTACTTTCTTATTCGTGGCCGCGAGCGCATGCCTTGCTTCGCCGCGTTCCGTCACAACAACTGGCTCGGTGCTGCGGTCTTTGCCGGTATCGTCGGGCACTATCTGCTGACGGCGTAATGCGTCAATGAGACATCGACGAAAACGGCGCGTGAAGCGCCGTTTTCGTATGTCCTGCGTCCCGCGCGCTTATGCGGCGCCGGTGCCGAGCGCTGGCGGTCGTGGCCAGCCCAGGTATTTCTCAAGCAGTGCATCGAGTATGGCGACGGTCAGTACATCCGGGACGCCGTCGTATCGATGCTCAGCGCAGAAGTGCATCTGGAATGACTCGATGACGTTCTTCGTCGCCTGATCGATCTGGCCCGTTTGCGGGGTGTCGTAACCGTAGGCCAGCAATTTGGCTTGCAGCGCACCGACATCGCAGGCATAGGGCGCACGATTTTCGTACCACTTCACGGTGTCGGCATCCGGCCATGCGCCCAGGTTGTACTCGGTGGCCAGCGTCTTCCACGGAAACTTCGGGCCGGGGTCGGTTTTCCGTCCCGGGGCGATATCGGCGTGCCCGACGATCCGGTTCGGAGCGATCTGATGGCGAGCGACGATATCCGCGACCAATTCGGCGACGACGGCGATCTGCGCCGCAGGATATTCGTACCATTGCCGGTTCTCCAGCGGTAATCGGTTGTCAGTGGCGGGGAATCCGAGATTGACGATTTCGATGCCGATCGACGTACCGTTCAGCCGCCGTTCTCCGAGCCACTCACTGCGCCCTGCGTGATGCGCGAGACGGGATTCGGGCACGAGCGCGTAAACGACGAAGCGATCGTTGTCGCCGGCGGCGTCCGGGACAAGGTAGTGGGAACTGACGGCGGGCGTTCGGTTGGGGGCGGTGAGAATTTCCTTCGCTCGCTCGAATGGTGTGGCCGTGTAGTGCACGACCAGCGTACGGATACGAGACTCCTGATTCGGAGAGGCGTCGGTCTTTAGATCATAGATCGACTGGCGAGACGCTGACGAATCTGAGTCTGTGGCGGGTGCACCAGCGTGAAGCCTGAGTGGGGCGGCACCGAGTGCCACAGAAACCGCAGTTACCTGAGTGAAAAACTTGCGGCGTGACGGCGTCGTCGACACATCGTCGGGGGTGTGTCGGGCGTGGGGCATCGGTCTTCCGGCATGTCGTGATGATATGGGCAGCTTAGCCCTGGTCTTCAGCCGGAGACTTCCGAAAAAAGCGCACGCCGATATCGCGCGAGGCGATACCGGCGTGTCGGGTGATGCTCAGGTGGCCCTGTTCAGGGCCGAGAATGCGTCAACGTTGACGTGCGATCTCAGGCGTCGCCCAGTTCGTCGCCGAGTTCCTTGGCGCGCGCGTTGGCGGCTTTCACACCGCGCACGATGGCGGCCTTGATCGCGTCGTTCTCGAACGAGGTGAGCGCTGCGAACGTGGTGCCGCCCTTGGACGTCACCCGCTCACGCAGCACGCTGGCCGGTTCGGTGGAGTCTGCCGCGAGTTGCGACGCACCCGTGAACGTTGCGATGGCGAGTTGGCGGGCTTGCTTGGGCGTGAAGCCCAACTCGTGCGCCGCCTGCTCCAGCGCTTCGATGAAATAGAACACGTACGCCGGGCCGCTGCCGGAGATGGCGGTGACGGCGTCCAACTGGCTTTCCTTTTCGACCCACACGATTTCACCGGCGGCGCTCAGCACGCTTTCCGCACGCTTGCGCTGGTCCGAATCCACGCCGGAGAGCGCGATCAGTCCGGTGATGCCCTTGCCGATCAGCGCGGGCGTGTTCGGCATGCAGCGCACGATCTGGTTGTGGCCGCCGAGCCAGCGAGCCAGATCGGACGCGCGAATGCCCGCCGCGATGCTGATGACCAACTGGCCGTTCAGATGCGGCTGAAGCGCTTGTGCGACATCCTTGAGTACCTGCGGTTTGACGGCCAGTACGAGCGTGTCGAAGTCGCGCAGACGGTCATTCGGCGCGCTGGCGGTGTCGATGCCGTGTAGCTTGACCAGACCTTCACGGGTCGATTCGTTGACGTCGATCGCGAGAATGTCGCGCGGTGCCGTGCCGCGCTTGACGAGTCCGCCGATCAGGGCGTTGGCCATGTTGCCGCCGCCGATGAATGCAATTCTCATAACCATCCTTTGCGTTGCGTATGTCGTTGCGTGTAATACGTTGCTGCCGTGTTCGCGCCTCGCGATCAGGCCCGTGAGCCGTAATCGCGTGCGCCGAAAATCGCGGTGCCGATGCGCACCATTGTCGCACCCTCGGCCACCGCCGCTTCGAGGTCGCCCGACATGCCCATCGAGAGCGTGTCGAGCGCCAGACCATCTGCGCGCAGGGTGTCGAAGAGTTCGCGTACCGCCTTGAATGGCTCGCGCTGACGCGACGGATCGTCTTCCGGTTCCGGAATCGCCATCAGGCCGCGCAGTGTCAGATTCGGCAGTGCCGCGATGGCGCGCGCAACAGCGGGCACCTCGTCGGGCGTCACGCCGCTCTTGCTCGCTTCGCCACTGATGTTGACCTGAAGACAGATCTGCAATGGCGGAAGATCCGCCGGGCGTTGTGCACTCAGGCGTTCGGCAATCTTAAGCCGGTCGACGGAATGGACCCAGTCGAAATGCTCCGCCACCGGACGCGTCTTGTTGCTCTGCAGCGGCCCGATGAAATGCCATTCCAGCGGTTCGCCGTCAACGCGCGCGTCGGCCGTCGCCGCGATCTTGTCGAGGGCTTCCTGCACGTAGTTCTCACCGAACGCCCGCTGGCCGGCGGCGACCGCTTCGCGCACGGCATCCGCGCCGAACGTCTTGGAGACAGCGAGCAGACGCACGCTGCCTGCCGGTCGTCCAGCATCGGCGGTCGCGCGGGAAATCCGGGAGAGGACGTCGTCGAGATGTGCAGCGATGGTCGACATAAGACAAATTCGGCGGGTTCGGCAGATTCTTCGGCAGGATCGGCGGGATCGGTGTTGAGCGAACGATTATAGCCGTGCACGCACCCGAGGTGCTACCGGGCAAATAACTAGGTGCTACCCGTGGCGAATGTCCGACAAAAGTGCAAGGCAGGCGCGCCGAGCGCCCGCCGGACCGGCGTTGTGGCAGACTGCGCGGTGCCAACATCCAAAGGGAGACGCCGATGAGCGCCCAACCGCAGCGCGTGTACGATTTTTCCGTCCAGACGCTCGCCGGCGAGTCCGTGAGCCTGTCGCAATATCGCGGCAAGGTCCTGCTGATCGTGAATACGGCCAGCGAATGCGGCTTTACGCCGCAGTACGCGGGCCTTCAGACGCTCTACGAGCAACTCGGCCCGCGCGGCTTTGAGGTGCTGGCCTTCCCGTGCAACCAGTTCGGCAAACAGGAGCCTGGCGACGCGCAAGCGATTCGCAGTTTCTGCGATCTACGCTTTCATGTGAGCTTTCCGATGTTCGCCAAGGTCGACGTCAAGGGGCCGGAGGCAGCGCCACTCTACGACTTTCTGACGAAGGAAAAGCGCGGCGTGCTCGGGACGAAAGCGATCAAGTGGAATTTCACGAAGTTTCTCGTCGACGCGTCGGGCAATGTGGTTGCGCGCTATGCGCCGACCGCCAAGCCCGAAGCGATTCGTGCCGACATTGAGAGGTTGCTACCGGCTTGAGCCGTCGTTCGACGGCTCAAGCCGACTTCGGCCGAAATTGACTGTCCCGAATTTGGCCGTCGATTCGGCGTTTATTGGCGAATGACCGGTCGTTCGCCGTGGTTTTACCGGAAATGGAGTCCAAACCGCCAGAACAGGCGTTCGAGACGTCCTGCCCACTGCCGTCCGGGTGCAACGCCGGATGGTGTCGCCGCCGCGTATTCCCGGCACGCGACACGCGCACCCGCATCGCTCGCGAGCGTGATCCAGCCACCGGTCTCCGTGACAAAGACGTGGCCCGCCGTGAGAGAGACATCGGTGCGCCAGACACTGTCGGCCAGCCAGCGCGACGCCGGTGTAAGCACCACCCGTCCTTGCTCGACGTGCAGCACCGTACCTTGGCTCACGTATCCGTGGAAGGACTGGCCTGGCGCGAGCGAGACGTCGGTGGAATGGGGCGGTAAATGCGTGACAGAAGGCTTGGCCATGATGGACTCCGGGGCAGTGAACAGACGACTACAGCGTATCGGCCGCACTGCAGCCCCGGTAGGCACACAGTCACGCTGTTTCGCCCGTAACAGATGGGCGCGACGCAATCTGTTACGATCCCGAATCAGCAAATCTGTATCTGTTCTGGTGGTGCCTGATGCCGGATCATCTGCGCATGCACGCCGCCATCTCAAACCTCTCCGACCTTTCTGTCTCCGACGAGACACCCGCCATGTCTTTGACGTCAGCCGCCGCGACGCCCGCGTCGACACCTGAATCGACAGCGCCGTCTGCCGCCGCCGAAGAGCGCACGCCGCTCTACCGCCAACTGGCCGATCACTACCGTCACGCCATCGAAGCGGGCACACTCGCCCCGGGCACGCGTATGCCCAGCGTACGTGCGCTTATGGAGCGCCATCAGGTCAGCCTGTCGACCGCGTTGCAGACGTGTCGTCACCTCGAAGCGCAAGGCCTGCTCGAAGCGCGTCCGCGTTCCGGCTACTTCGTGCGCACACCCGCACGGGCGAGTGTCGTGCCGGTGGCCGAGCCGCGTCCGTGGGTGCCTGACCTGATGCAGTACGTGGGGATCAATCAGCGCGTGTCGTCGATCCTCGCGCGTGGGCTTCAGGCGGACGTCAAAGTCAATCTCGCGGTCGCGCATGGTTCACCGTCGCTGTATCCGGTGAACGAACTGCGCCAGGCCACCATGCGGGCGCTGCGCGATCACCCGCTGCTCTACGGCACCCCGCCCCCCGGTGGTGGCGAAGCGCGTTTCCGTTCGGCGATTGCCCGTCGTGCGCTCGAAGCGCGCATGAACATCAATCCGGAAGAGATCGTCGTCACGCACGGCTGTATTGAGGCGATCAACCTGGCGCTACGTGCGGTGGCGAGTGCGGGCGACGTGGTCGCGGTCGAATCGCCCACGTACTACGCGCTGCTACAGACGCTGGAGAGCATGGGCATCCGGGTGCTGGAGATTCCAACGAGTCCGCAAACCGGGATTTCGCTCGATGCATTGGAGCTGGCCAGTCAGACCTACGACAACATCAAGGCGGTGATTGTCGTGCCGCATTTCCAGAACCCGCTCGGTTCTGTGATGCCGGACGCACACAAGGCGCAATTGGTGAAGTGGGCCGAGTCGCGCGGCATCGCCATCATCGAAGACGACACCTACTCGTCGCTCGGTGACGACGGCAACATTCCTGCCGCGATTCGCTCATGGGACACGACGGGCAACGTGATTCACTGCGCGTCGCTGCATAAGACGCTCGCGCCCGGCATGCGCCTGGGCTGGATCGCCGGTGGCAAATGGCAGTGGCGGGTGGAGATGCTGAAGTACGCGCAGACGCGTCCGAACGAAGCGCTGGCGCAGATCGCGATGGGCGAGTTCATGGATTCGCCGCGCTTCGACCGTCACTTGCGACGCCTGCGTGTGCAGTTACGCGAACACCGTGGGGCGATGGCCGAAGCGATCGCCACCTATTTCCCGGCGGGCACACGCCTGACGCAACCCGCCGGTGGGCTGAGTCTGTGGGTGGAAATGCCGGGGCGCGTGAGTTCCGAAAAGTTGTTCGACGCGGCGCTGGCGAAAGGCATTCGCGTCGCACCCGGCAGCCTTTTTTCCAACTCGTCGCGTTACGACAACTTCCTGCGCATCAACGGTGGACAACCGTTCACGCGCGACGTCGACCGCGCCGTACGCACGCTCGCGTCCGAAGTCATTCGACTGCTGGACGCCACCGACTGACGCGACCGCATGACTGAACCAATCAGAACTCGGGGTACATCCGTCCCGGATTGAAGATGCCAGCGGGATCGAACACGGCTTTCAGATTCCGATGGATGCGCATGACCGGCGCGGGCAGCGGCGTGAAGACACTCACCCCCGGTTCGCCGTAGCGGAACAGCGTGGCGTGTCCGCCATCCTGACGCGCGGCCGAGCGCACGATTTGCGCATCGGCGTCCGTAATCCACCAGCGCTGCGCACCACCCCACTCGATGAGTTGCTTGCCCGGCAGACGGTGCGGTTCTGCTGTCGAGGGCACCGCCAGACGCCACAAGGCTTGTCCCGGTCCCGCATCGGCAAAGAAGTTGTCGGTCTGCTCGCGAATGGCGTGCCAGAACTTGGCTGCATGAATGGCGTCGACCAGTTCACCGCCCATCTTCACGCGCGCCGCCTTGATGGCCGCCGACGCCCCCGCCAGTCGAATCACCAGCAGATCGCTGCGCCACGCGCTGCCCGTAATCGGCAGCGGCTGGCCGCCCCATTCGTTGAGTTTGCGTACCGCGTCGATGGCGTTCATCTCGAACTGCAGCGTGAGTTCCGCGAACGGCTGCGGCAACACCTTCAGCGACACCTCCAGAATCAGGCCCAGCGTGCCAAGCGAGCCGGCGAGCATGCGTGAGACGTCGTAACCGGCGACGTTCTTCATGACCTGTCCGCCGAAATTCAGCACATGCCCACGGCCGTCCATCAGCTTCGCGCCGAGCACGAAATCGCGCACCGACCCGACCGCGCTGCGACGCGGGCCAGCAAGCCCGGCAGCGACGGCCCCGCCAACGGTCGCCCCCGGGCCAAAGTAGGGCGGCTCGAAGGGCAGCAACTGGTTGCGCTCGGCAAGCGCGGCTTCGATCTCGGCCAGCGAGGTGCCGCAACGTGCGGTGATGACCAGCTCGGCCGGGTCGTACGCAACGATCCCGCTATAGGCACGTGTGTCGAGGACTTCCCCCACACGTTGCTGGCCGTACCAGGCTTTGGTGCCGCCGCCGCGAAGCTGAAGCGGTGCGCGGCGCGCGGTGGCTTGTTCGATGACGGCGCGGAATTGCTCGATGGTGTCGGTCGTGTCGGTCATCAGCTCGGTTCGGGCGGCGGGGTGGAGTCGGTCTGGTAAGGCCCGAGTTCGCTTCCGCAGTGCTTGCAGAAGCGTGCGTCGGGGTCGTGTCCTTCGGTCTGGCACTGGTGGCAGGTGCGCGTGGTCACGGTCGTGCGGCGCATGGCGGAATGAATCTCGGCGCCCATGATGCCCGTGGGAATCGCAATCACGCTATAGCCGAGCAACATCACGAACCCTGTGATCGCTTTACCCAGTCCGGTGACGGGCACAACGTCGCCGTAGCCGGTCGTCGTCAGCGTCACGATGGCCCAGTAGATGCCGACCGGAATGCTGGTAAAGCCGTGTTCGGGGCCTTCGATGATATGCATGAGCGTGCCGAAGATCACCACGATGATCGAGATGAACCCGAGAAACACGAGGATCTTGCGACGCGCGTTGTACAGCGCAATGCTCAGCACGCCCGCCTCGTTCACGTAAGCCGTGAGCTTCAGAATCCGGAAGGCGCGCATGAGTCGCAGCAGACGCACGTCGATCAGCCCATGTAGCTCCGGCACGAGAATCGCGAGATAGGTCGGCAGGATGGCGAGTAAATCGATGAGACCGTAGAACGACAGCGCATAGCGCATCGGCCGGTGCGCGCTAATCAGTCGCGCAATGTACTCGGCCGTAAAGAGCAGCGTGAAGAACCACTCGAGAATGGCCATCGGCAACGGCATCGTGGACTGCACCGCGGGTACGCTGGACACGACGACCGTGAGCACCGATAGCACGATGGCGATCAGCAATGCGATGTCGAATAGCCGACCTTCGCGCGTGTCGGCTTCGAAAATGATGATGTAAAGACGCTGCCGCCAATCGTGCGGCAGCCACTCCGACAGCGCACGCATGTCAGAACCTCGGCAGATCGGGGTGCGGCAGCAGCCCCCCGCGCACGTGCTGCTTGCCGTACTCGGCGCAGCGCGCACGCGAGGGAATGCCCTTGTCCGGATTGAGCAGCCCGACTGGATCGAACGCGCGCTTCACGCCGAAGAACGCATCGCGTTCCTGCGCGGAGAACTGCACGCACATCGAGTTGATCTTCTCGATGCCCACGCCGTGTTCGCCCGTGATCGTGCCGCCGAGTTCGACGCACGCCTCGAGAATGTCGCAACCGAACGCCTCGGCGCGATGCCATTCGTCCAGATCGTTGCCATTGAAAAGAATGAGCGGATGCATATTGCCGTCTCCCGCGTGAAAGACGTTAATACAGCGCAACCCATATTGTTGTTCCAAACCTTCGATGCGTTTGAGTAATGTCCCAATCGCACGGCGTGGAATCGTGCCGTCCATGCAGTAATAGTCCGGCGAGATGCGCCCGGCGGCGGGGAAGGCGTTCTTGCGCCCCGACCAGAAGCGCAGGCGTTCTTCCTCGCTGCGCGAAATCTGCAAACGTGTCGCGCCTGATGTGCGCAGCACATGAGAGATGCGCAGGATCTCCTCGGTGACTTCTTCCGGCGTGCCGTCCGATTCGCAAAGCAGGATGGCGGCGGCATCAAGGTCGTACCCCGCGTGGACGAATTCCTCGACGGCCTGCGTGGCCGGCTTGTCCATCATTTCCAGCCCGGCAGGAATGATGCCTGCGGCGATGATCGCAGCGACGGCGTTGCCGCCGGTCTCTACGTCGTCGAAGCTCGCCATGATGACCTGCGCCGTCTGGGCTTTGGGTATCAGCTTGACGGTGATTTCGGTCACAACGCCGAACATGCCCTCGCTGCCGATGAAGACCGATAGCAGATCGAGTCCGGGCGCGTCGGGGCCGAGCGAGCCGAATTCGATGGCTTCTCCCGACATGGTGATGGCGCGCACCCGCAGCACGTTATGCACCGTCAAACCGTACTTCAGGCAGTGCACGCCGCCGGAGTTTTCCGCAACATTGCCGCCGATGGTGCAAGCGATCTGCGACGACGGATCGGGCGCGTAGTACAGCCCATAGGGCGCAGCGGCTTCCGAGATCGCGAGATTGCGAACGCCCGGCTGCACCGTCGCCGTGCGTGCATACGGATCGACTTCAACGATTTTCTTGAACTTCGCGAGCGAGAGCACCAGGCCGTCCGAGATCGGCATCGCGCCGCCGGACAAACTCGTGCCTGCACCGCGCGGCACCACCGGAATGCCGAGCTGGTGGCACGCTTGCAAAATGCGCTGCACCTGCGATTCGGATTCCGGCAACACGACCGCGAGCGGCACGCGGCGATACGCGGCGAGGCCGTCGCACTCGTAAGGCGTGGTGTCCTCGCGACGATGGAGGATGCAACGCGGAGGCAGGATTCTGGCAAGCGCGTCGAGCAACTGACGCTGGCGTGCAGCCAGCGCTTCGGCGTCGACAGGCGCGATGCCCGCCGGCGTTTCGCCGGACGGGTTGGACTGGCCTTGCGGGGTCACGGGCGCGTTCATGCGGCGCTCAGCCCGCGGCGCGCAACCGGAAAATCTTGCCCGGATTGAGCAGATTGTGCGGATCGAGCGATGTCTTGATCGCGCGCATGACGTCGATGGCGTCTTCGCCATGTTCCGTCACGAGGAAGCCCATCTTGTGCAGGCCGACGCCATGTTCGCCAGTGCAGGTGCCACCCATGCGGATGGCGCGCTCGACAATGCGCTGATTCAGGCGCTCGGCTTCTTCCATGTCGGCCGGCTTGTCCGGATCGATGAGAATCGCGACGTGGAAATTGCCGTCGCCCACGTGGCCCACGATCGGGCACGTCAGATAGGAGCCTTTCAGGTCTTCTTCCGTCTCGCCGACGCACTCGGCCAGACGCGAGATCGGCACGCAGACGTCCGTCGTCACCGCACGGCTGCCCGGCTGAAGCTGGAGCATCGCGAAGTAGGCGCTATGGCGCGCACTCCACAAACGGTTGCGGTCTTCGGTGCGCGTGGCCCACTCGAAACCGGTGCCGCCGTTGTCCTTGGCCAGTTCCTCGACCGTCTGCGCCTGTTCTTGCACGCCGGCTTCGCTGCCGTGGAATTCGAAGAACAACGTTTGCGTTTCCGGCAGGTCCAGCTTGGAGTGCTTGTTGATGGCACGCACGGCCAGCGCGTCGACGAATTCGACGCGTGCGACAGGCACGCCCAACTGGATCGTCTGGATGGTGCAGTTCACGGCGTCCGTCATGCTCGGGAACGAGCAGATCGCCGCAGAGACAGCTTCGGGCTGCGGGTACAGTCGCACCGTGGCTTCGGTGATGATGCCCAGTGTGCCTTCGCTGCCCACGAACAGGCGCGTGAGGTCGTAGCCCGCCGACGACTTGCGTGCGCGCGTGCCGGTGTGGATGATGCGGCCGTCGGCGAGCACCACGGTCAGGGCCAGCACGTTCTCGCGCATCGTGCCGTAACGCACGGCGTTGGTGCCCGAGGCGCGCGTGGCGCACATGCCGCCGATGCTGGCGTCCGCGCCCGGATCGATCGGGAAGAACAGGCCCGTGTCGCGCAGCGCTTCGTTCAGCGCCTTGCGCGAAATGCCAGGCTGCGTGGTGACCGTCAGGTCCTCGGCGTTGATCGAAACGATCTGGTTCATCTCCGACAGATCGAGCGACAAACCGCCTTCGACCGCGAGCAGATGACCTTCGAGCGACGAGCCCGCGCCATAGGGGATGATGGGGACGTTGTGTTTCGCACAGAGTTTGACGATCTGAGAGACCTCTTCGGTGCTGTGCGCGAAAGCGACTGCATCGGGCAACATCGGGTCAAACGGAGACTCGTCCCGGCCGTGATGTTCGCGCAGCGCTTCCTTGGTGCTCACGCGTTCGCCCAGCAGGGCTTGCAACTCGGTGAGCAAGGCGTCGGGGAACGGACGCTTGGCGGCGAACGGCAGATGGGGATGATTCACGGCTTTCTCCTTCGGGTCTCCGGGCCGCCATGGCCGGTGGGCGCAGGCGGACACCATATCGGGCGGGGTCTCGGGCGCGCGGTGCACGCCCTGACACCTCATGAGCGGGGATTTTACGCTGTGACGGCGTTTTTCCCCACACTTTGCGTCATATCATACGGACTTGCCGTGTATCGGTGCCATCGGAATTGCCTGAAAAATGGGCAGGCGATGGCAGTGCGGTCAATTTCAATCAAAAAGGCAGGTCGTCCGGTGCCCGAACAGGGGCCGGCGGGCAAGATGTGCCGCAAGGGGTAGGTGTCAGAAGATGGGGAATCGTTTGAGCAAGATCGTCACGCGTACCGGTGACGGTGGCAAGACAGGCCTGGGCGACGGCGCACGCGTCGACAAGTTCAGCCTGCGCATCGTCGCCATTGGCGAGATCGATGAGACCAATTCGCACATCGGCGTGCTGCTGTGCGAGGACCTGCCGCAGGACGTGCGGGCCATGCTGCTCGATATTCAGCACGATCTGTTCGATCTCGGCGGCGAGTTGAGCATGCCTCGTCACACGTTGCTGACGGATGCGCAGGTGGCCAAGCTCGACGAGTGGCTGGCGCACTACAACGCCGATCTGCCGCCGCTCAAGGAATTCATTCTGCCGGGCGGCACGCGCGCCGCGGCACTCGCGCATGTGGTGCGCACGGTGTCGCGCCGAGCCGAGCGGGCGATGGTGGCGCTTGGGGCCGACGAGACCGTCGCCCCCGCCCCGCGTCAGTACGTCAACCGCTTGTCGGACCTGATGTTCGTGCTGGCTCGCGTGCTCAACCGCGCAGGTGGTGGCAGCGACGTGCTCTGGCAGCGTGAGCGTACGACGGGCGAAGCCAGGTAAGCGCGGCGGGAACTCACGCCGTTTCACGCCGTTGACGGCAAGCGCAGCATGCAAGAAGGGCGACCGATGGTTCATCGGCCGCCCTTCGTTTGCTTACGCGTTCGCTAACTGATGTCGATCAGTTGCCTGCGCCACGTGCCACGCGGCGCGCGCGCACGGCGTCGGCCAGCGTGTCGAGCACCTTCAGGCTGTCTTCCCAATTGATGCAGGCGTCGGTAATGCTCTGACCGTAAGTCAGTTCCTTGCCCGGCACATGGTCCTGACGACCGGCCACGAGGTGCGACTCGACCATCACGCCGATGATGCGGTCGTCGCCACCGGCGATCTGGCGGGCGATGTCCTCGCACACCGGGATCTGGTTCTCGTGCTTCTTCTGGCTATTGGCGTGCGATGCGTCGATCATCACGCGCGCGGCGAGGCCCTGCTTGGCGATGTCCTCGCAGGCGGTCTGTACGCTGGCGGCGTCGTAGTTCGGCGCTTTGCCGCCGCGCAGGATCAGGTGGCAGTCTTCATTGCCAGCGGTCGACACGATGGCCGAGTGGCCGCCCTTCGTCACCGACAGGAAATGGTGCGGCTGCGATGTGGCCTTGATGGCGTCCACGGCGATCTTCACGTTGCCGTCGGTGCCGTTCTTGAAGCCGACCGGGCACGACAGGCCCGACGCGAGTTCGCGGTGCACCTGCGACTCCGTGGTGCGTGCGCCGATGGCACCCCACGACACGAGATCGGCGATGTACTGCGGGCTGATCATGTCGAGGTATTCCGTACCGGCGGGCAGGCCCATCTCGTTGATCTGAGCGAGCAGTTCGCGCGCCAGACGCAGACCGTCGTTGATCTTGAAGCTGTTGTCCATGTGCGGGTCGTTGATCAGACCCTTCCAGCCCACCGTCGTGCGCGGCTTCTCGAAGTACACACGCATCACGATTTCCAGCTCGCCCTTCAGACGTTCGCGTTGCTCGACCAGACGCGCCGCGTATTCCAGCGCAGCCTTCGGGTCGTGAATCGAGCACGGGCCGATGATGACGACCAGACGGTCTTCCATGCCGTGCAGCACGCGATGAATGGCGCCACGCGAGCGATGGATGAGATCCGCGCTCTTTTCCGAGCACGGGTATTCGCGAATCAGGTGCGCCGGGGGCGTCAATTCCTTAAGTTCGCGAATACGGACATCATCGGTGTTGTGGGGAGGCATGTTTTTTCTCCTGGGCAGTTCGGACTGCGGTTCGTTTCTCGGGATTCGGGTCAAAAAAAAACCGCCAGACTCGCTGGCGGTTTTTCAGGATTCGTTCGGTGCTTACTGCTGCAACTGTCCCTCTCCATCCGCCAGCGGTGTGAGATACGCAAAAAAGTAAAAGTAAAACTTATTGGCGGTCATGAAGGATGTCTTGGACATTGCTTTGCAGGCGGTTTGCCGTGCACAGAAACAACTTTATACGCCTAATCGAATGACGCTGCAACCGCGTGGGGCCGCTGATCGGCGGGAAAACGCGCGGAATTTATGTATTTCCGTGTCGCGTTTTGCGTCAACAAATCGTGTTTTCGGAAAAACACGCGAAAACGCCCGGTTTGACCCGGGCGCTTTGCTAAGCTTTACGCATTTTTTGCGGTGCGCAAACTGTGTCGATCAGGCCGTACCGCCGACCGTCATGTTTTCGATGCGCAGCGTCGGCTGACCCACGCCCACCGGCACGCTCTGGCCTTCCTTGCCACATACGCCCACGCCCGAGTCCAGCGCCATGTCGTTGCCGATCATCGTCACGTCCTTGAGCGATTCCGGGCCGTTGCCGATGAGCGTCGCGCCCTTGACCGGGTAAGTGATCTTGCCGTCCTCGATCATGTACGCCTCGGACATCGAGAACACGAACTTGCCGTTGGTGATGTCGACCTGACCGCCGCCGAAGTTCACGGCGTACAACCCGTGCTTGACCGACTTGATGATTTCCTCAGGGTCTTTGTCGCCGCCGAGCATGTAAGTGTTGGTCATGCGCGGCATTGGCAGTGCGGCGTACGACTCGCGACGGGCATTGCCCGTGACCGGCATCTTCATCAGGCGTGCATTCAGGCTGTCCTGCATGTAGCCCTTGAGAATGCCGTCTTCGATGAGCGTGGTGCACTGCGTCGGATTGCCTTCGTCGTCGATGTTCAGCGAGCCGCGGCGGTTCGACAGCGTGCCGTCGTCCACCACCGTGACGCCCTTGGCCGCCACGCGCTCGCCCAGACGGCCTGAAAACGCCGACGAGCCCTTGCGGTTGAAGTCGCCTTCGAGCCCGTGGCCGATGGCTTCGTGCAGCAGTACGCCGGGCCAGCCCGGGCCGAGCACGACGGTCATCGCGCCGGCCGGTGCCGGGCGGGCGTCGAGCTTGACGATGGCGCCGTCCACAGCTTCCTTGACGTATTTTTCGAGCAGGTCGTCGGTGAAGTAGGCGTAATCGAGACGTGCACCGCCGCCGCTATTGCCGATTTCGCGACGACCGTTGGATTCGACGATGACGGTGACGGACACGCGCACGAGCGGGCGCACGTCTGCCGCGATCACACCGTCGCTGCGGGCCACGAGCACGACGTCGTATTCACCGGCCAGACCGGCCATGACCTGCGACACACGCGGATCGCGCGCGCGGGCGAGCTTCTCGATGCGCTCAAGCAGCGCGACCTTGCCGTTGGCGTCGAGCGAGGCGAGCGGATCGGACGGCAGGTACAGCCCGTGGCCGGTAGTGCTGGCCAGCTTGCTGCCGACCTTCACGCGCCCGCGTCCGGCCGTGGCGATGCTGCGCGTAGCCGCTGCGGCGTCTTTGAGCGCGATCTCGGAGATGTCGTCCGAGTACGCGAAAGCGGTGCGGTCGCCCACGATGGCGCGCACGCCCACGCCCTGATCGATCGAGAACGAACCCGATTTGACGATGCCTTCCTCCAGGCTCCACGCTTCGCTGCGGGTGTACTGAAAGTACAGATCGGCGTAATCCACGCGGTGCGTGAAGATGTCGCCGAGCGCGCGTTGCAGATGGCTTTCGTCGAGGCCGTACGGCGTGAGCAGCAGCTCGCGGGCCGTGGCCAGGTTCTGGATGCCGGTGTCGATGATTTTCATGCGGTGTCAGGCCAAGGAAATGTATTCGGTAGATGAGGGCGAATTGGTCGAAGTCAACGTGTCGAAGTCAACGCGGGGCGGGGCGCAGGTGCGGGACATATCGGTCAGCCTTGCAGCACGCGGTGACGCCAGGCGGGCAGACTCTGGCGAACGCCGACCAGCCGGGCCGGGTCGATCTCGCCCACGACCACGCCAGCGCCTTCCGCTTCGCGCTGAGCGACGATCTCGCCCCACGGGTCGATCAGCATGGAATGCCCCCAGGTACGCCGCCCGTTCTCGTGGTGCCCGCCCTGCGCGGACGCCAGCACGTAGCACTGGTTCTCGACGGCCCGCGCGCGCAGCAGCAATTCCCAGTGCGCGCGGCCCGTGGTGTAGGTAAAGGCGGCGGGTACGACCATGAGCGTACAGTCGCCCATCGCCCGGTACAACTCGGGAAAACGCAGGTCGTAGCATACCGACAGGCCCACGCGCCCGAACGGCGCTTCAAACGTGCGTACGGCGTCGCCGGGACGAATGGTGCGCGCTTCGTCATAGGCTTCCTCACCTTTGACGAAGTTGAACAGGTGGATCTTGTCGTAGCGTGCGGCGGGTGCGCCGTCCGGCGCGAAGACCAGCGTCGTGTTGAGCACGCGTTCGGGCTCCGGCGCGGCCAGCGGCAGCGTGCCGCCGATCAGCCAGACGCCGTAGCGGCGCGCCGTCTCCGCCAGAAAGTCCTGAATCGGACCACTGCCCGGCGTTTCGCGCAGGGCGAGCTTGTCGGTGTCGCGCTGGCCCATGTAGCAGAAATACTCCGGCAGCAGCACCAGCTCGGCCCCGGCGTGCGCCGCTTCGGCCACCAGACGGGCGGCTTCACGCAGGTTCCGCTCGACGTCGGGCGCACTCACCATTTGCGCGGCAGCCACGCGAACGGGCGCGCCGGTCGGGGCGGGCTGGGCGGTTGACTTCGTATCGGGACTCGTCATGGATCGCTGAGGTCGGGGACGGTAATAGTTCTAGCTGGGTCGTAGCAGGGTTGCAGTCGGTCTTCCGGGGGGCTCAGTTGCCGCGCATACCGGCCGGGGCGGCGACGCCCGAGGCGTTGTTGAGCGCTTCCGGCCGGGTTTCCGGGGATGCATCGATCTTACTCTTATTGCCGGTGGCCTGTCCGATGACCGGATTGTCCCAGGAGCCGGTGACGTGATACGTCGTCGAGAGTGTGCGCGAGAGCTGATCGCCCAGCGCCAGTTGTGCGAAGAACGAGCCGATGCCCAGCGCCGGGTTGATGATGGCCCACGCCAGCGAGGCCGACGCCGCGTTGATCTTCGGCAGCACCAGCACGTTCAGGTCCTGCGTCTCGCGCGCGAGGTCCGTGTGGCCGTCGATCTTGATCGTCGCCGCGTTGGCGTTGATCGTCAGATCGCTGGTGTTCGCCACGCCGCCCTGCATCGCGACATTGCCGTTGATGCTGTCGAACGGCAGACCGCTGCCGATCACGCTATTGAAGTCGAAGGTCAGGATCTTCGCGAGCGTCTGGACCGACAGAATACCCAGCAGCTTCGCTAGTCCCGGGTCGGCCTTCAGGATCTGCCCGCGCTTGAGTTCGATGGCCACGCGTCCGCCCAGCGTCGGGTAGTCGATGGCGTCGGGGCCACCGCGCCAGCCGAATCGACCGGAGACGGTGCCGGAGCCGTCCTTGAGCGTCTTGGGCAGGCCCAGACGGTCGAGCAGCCCGCCAGCGTCCTTCACGTCGAGATTGAAGTCGAGCACCGTGCGGCGCGGCACGTCGTCGTCGTCCTTGCCCGCAGCGGCCGCTGCGGCGGCGCGACGACGCGACGTACGCCAGTTGCCCTTCACATCCAGCGTGGCGGCGCTGTTGCTCAGCGACAGCTTGGTGAGTTGCCAGACGGGCACGCCGTCATCGATGTCATTGTGCGCGTTGAGCTGCAGACGGCCGAGCGGTTTGTCGCGCAACACGAAATCGTTGGCGACGACGTCGATGGCGGGGAATTCGTCGCTCGGCTCGTCGAGCACCTGAGTGAGCACGTCGCTGCCATGATCTTCGCGCGGAATCACGAGTTTCGCGAGACGTGCACGGATCGCGCCCGACGGGTTCTTCTCGTCCGGCGCGTGCCATTCGGCAAATCCGGAGACGAGTTCGGAGGCGAGGCTCACCTGCCAGTCGCGGTCGTTGCGCTGCGCGCCGACCACCAGTTCGGGCCACTGACGCGACAACAGGCGAACCTGCTTCGCATGCAGGGCGAGACGCGTCGGCAGATACGGCGTAAGTGCGCCGAATTCGTCGCGTGCGGCGGCGGCCGTCGTGGCGGGTGCGGGCGGTGTGCCTTGCGTGCCAGGCGTGACGGAGGTGCTGCTCAGCGACGCGATCACGCTGCGCCACGCATCCACGTCGAGCGTATCGAACTGGGCGCTCGCCTGCACGCCTTCACGCGGAGCGGGCACGGGCTGGTTGATGCCGATGCCGCCGCGCAGCACGTCCACACGTCCACCATTCGAACCATTCGAGGCGCTACGTTGCTGAACGTAGTTGCCTTGCACGCTGCCCACGGCAAAGTCGAGCGTGTCGGTGCGGCGTCCTCCCGGATTCATCTGTGGACGCATCGTGAAGCGCGCAGGCAGCGACGTCTCGGCGCTCTTGCCCAGCGGCGCGGGCAGGTTCACGGCGAGACCGGCCAGCGTGGACTGCACCGCCAGATCCGTCATGCCCTGACGCACCGTCACCGTCGCCGTATAAGGCGTGCTGCCCGCCATGCGCTTGGCCAGTTGCGCCAGCGTGGCGTTCTCGCGATTCTCGCGCAGGCCTTGTGCGCTCATCTGACCGTTGACGTTCAGGACGATGGTGCCGTCGTCGCGACTGCCGCCTGACGCGCGCACGTCGCCGCCCAGGAACGTGCCGCGCAGGTTGTCGAGCGAGATGCCACGCTCGGTGAACGCCAGTTCGCCGTCGACCGCGCCGAACATCGGCAGTCCGTTGATGAGCGTCACGTCGTTGCGCAGGAAGCGGGCGCGGCCGGTGACTTTCGAGCGGTCGGTGTGATCGAGCGGCATCGACAATTGCATGGCGAGCTGTGTGTTGCCGGTCGCGCGCGTCTCGTCGGTGAAGTCGCCGATCCAGTGCCCCACGGGGCTGCTGTTCAGATATTTGACGAAGTCTGCAGCGGGCCCACGCGCATCGCCCTTGAGCGTGAGGGTGGAGTCGTCCTGCCCGATGTTGTTGATGTCGCCCTGTACCTGCGTGAGCGTCACGCCGTACACCGAGCCGCTGTCGATGGCGATGTGCAGGCGGTCGGCGTCAAAGCGAAGATTACCGCGCACTTTCTCGAACGCGGGCCAGACTTCCGTATGCCCCGGGCGCAGCGGCGACGGATTGAACGTCACATCCACGAGCGGGATGTCGATGCGGAACTTGCCGCCGCCGTGACCGTACGGGAAGTCTTCGAGATCGCCTTGCACCGCGAACGGTGCGTTCTGCACGGTGCCGGCCAGCAACGCGCGTTGCAGATAGTCCCGCACGCCCGCGCCGATGTCGGTGGGCAGGTAGCGCGGCACGGCGTTGGCGTTCGCGCGCACGATATTGCCCTTCAGATCGACGATGCCGTTGCCCTTGCCGCCGTTGTGCCATGTACCGCTCACGTCGCCTGTCAGTTCGGCGTTTTGCAGATGCACGGCATCGACACGTACCTGCACGTTCGCCGGGGCGTCGCGCTTGGTCGCCGAGTGCGACACGCGCCATGACGTGCGCGCCGTGAGCGTATCGAGGTCGAGGCGCGGCTGGTCGAAGCGGCCGGGGAAGTCCAGTGTGGCGTTCTTCGAATTGAGTGTGAGGCTGCCGCGCGACTGATCGGCGTCGATATGACCGCTCAGATTCGCGAAACCGGGACGTCCTGCATTCGGGGAGTTCGGCCGGGCCGGGGGATGCTGGCTTGGCGCACTGTCGATGCCCAGACTCTCGAAATCGGCGACGACGCGGTAACGGTCGCGCTCGGGCGGGAGTTGCTTGATGCCCGGCAGATCGCGCCAGTTGCTCGGCCCATGCGGCTTAGGTGCCTGATAGCTGACGTCGAAATGAGCGAGTCGTCCGCGCGGACGGAAGCTGGCGAGCGTGTCGCGGATTTGGGCGTCGATGGGCAGCGATGGTACGAGCGCCATCGCAGCCCCGACGTCGAAGCGTTGACCGGCGAGCGCGACTTGCAAGCCCTGATCGTCGCTGGCGGGCAGGTATTTGGCGCTCAGATCCGGGACGTCGAGCGTCGGACGTCCGGCCGCCTGCAAGGTGAGCTCACGTGCGCGCAGGTTCCAGCCCGCGTCGGCCTGCGCACCGGTACGGGTGACGTCGATGCGGCCTTGCGTGGCGTCGAAGGTCAGCGGCGGCAGGTTGTCCGCCAGTTGCACCGACGTATTGGCCCCGGCCGCGCGCAGCGTCGCGCCGGTGACGACGCCATTGTCGAAGTCGACCCAGGCCCTTGCCGCGACACGGCCGCGCGAGTCTTTGCCCGGCAAATCGACGTAACGCGCCAACTCGGACAGGTCGAGCGTGCCGACCTCGCTGTAGATCTGGCCGCGCCAGCGTTTGACTTCGCCAGGGCGGGCGAACAGCGGATTGGTGAAGCGCGCGCGCACGTCCAGCGGCGCGTCGATCCCTTGCGGCGGGGTCGCCTGCATCCCAAAGCGGTGTTCGAAGCTGCGATTGCGCAGCATGGCGTTGACCTGCGTGACGACCACCTCGGGCACGTCGCGCGTGGCGTCGCGCCAGCGCACGGTGCCGTTGCGGATCACGACGCGTGCCTGACGCATGATCCAGTCGGCGCCCTGGGTGTCGCTCGTCTTGCCGCTGCCCGTCACCGGCATCCCGGCGACGAGGACGGAGCCGTCGACGCGGCGCTCGATGGTCACATCCGGCTCGTACAGCGTGAGGCTCGACAGGCGCAGGTCGAAGTGGATCAGGCTGGTCCAGGAGAGCACAGCATCGAGGCGGTGCAGGGTGAGGCTCGGCTCCACCGGTGGCGGCGCGCCGGGCGGGGCGTAGCTCACCGGTGGGTTGTCTGTGGAAGCGGTGGACGCAGGCGCGATCGATGCCGCCGATGCGGCTGAAGCGGCTGAAGCTGCCGAAGCCCCCGATGCGGTCGGGGCGCTCGCGGCCTTGTTCCGATGCAACGGTGCGACCACGCGGGCAATCGTCGATGCCTTGGGCGGGGTGCCTTGCGCCGGGGGCGTGATGCGCACATCTTCCAGCGTCAGGTAGGGGTGCCAGCCGCGCCAGACGGCGTCGATGCGCCCGATTGTGACCGGCAAACCGATGGCGCGCGTGGCCGCCGCCTCGATTTGAGGGCGATAGTCAGACACTCGGGGAAGGATGACGTACCGGGTCGCGAGGATGACTGCGCCAAGACCGAAATAGACGATGACGACGAGCGCCAGCAGCCATTCCAGACCCAGTCGCAAGCCACGCGGCAGTGACGAGAACCAGGACCGGGTCGCGGTGGGCGAGGCGGGCGGCTTACGGTCGGTCATGCTGCGCGTCTACGAGGGAATGTGGTAGTTTCTGTGGCAAAGACTGTAACACAAGCCCAAGGCCCTCCGATGGCCGGGCCGTAGGAGAAATAAGCGTGTGATCCGGCGTTTCATCACGCCCGGGTAAGCATGCGAAAGTCTCTTCATTCTCATTGCAGACCGGAACCCCGCCAGTGAGTTCATCCGAAATCCCGATCGATATTCAGTCCTACTCGCGATATGCCGCGCGCATGCTGGCGTCCCGCCCCGCGCTGGCCGAGGCGTTGCCGACGCTCGCCGAGCACCCCGTCGACGCGCGCTGGCTCGCCCGCCGCTTCGAAGCTATCACCGGCACACGGCTGACGCCGCCGGACCAGCCGTCCGGCGTTTCCGGCGTAGACGAGGCTGTGCTGGCACGCGCCTTGCGCATCCTGAGGGTCGAAGCGCTATGCGCCGTCATGCAACGCGATCTCGACGGCCGCGCTGAGTTGTCCGAAGTGACGGAAGCCATGTCGGCGCTTGCCGAGTTCGCCGTGCAGGCGGGCATTGCGGTGCTGTCGCGCGACCTCGAAGCCATTCACGGGGTGCCGCGTAATGCGGAAGGCGAGCGTCAGACGCTTGGCGTCGTCGGCATGGGCAAGCTCGGCGGTCGCGAACTGAACGTCTCGTCCGACATCGATCTCATCTTCCTTTATGAAGACGACGGCGACACAACCGCGCCCGATGGCGCGGATGCGGCCACTGCCGGTCGCCTGCGTCTGCTGTCCAATCACGAATTCTTCACGAAACTCGGCCGCAAGCTGATCGGACTGATTTCGGAACTGACGCCGGACGGCTACGTGTTCCGGGTGGACATGCGCCTGCGCCCCAACGGCGATTCGGGTCCGCTGGTGTGCAGTCTGCCGATGCTCGAAGAGTATTTCTACGTGCAGGGCCGCGAGTGGGAGCGCTACGCCTGGATCAAGGGACGCCTCGTGTCCGAAGTTGCGAGCGAGCCCGGTCGCCGGATCGAGCGGCTGCTGACGTCGCTGGTGCAGCCGTTCGTGTTTCGTCGCTATCTCGATTACGGTGTGATCGGCGCGATTCGCGCGTTGCACGAGCAGATTCGCCATGAGGCGGAGCGTCGCGCGCGGGCCAAGCCCGCACGCATCAACGACATCAAGCTCGGACGCGGCGGCATTCGTGAAGTGGAATTCTCGGCGCAGGTCTTCCAGTTGATTCGCGGTGGGCAGGAGCCGGAGTTGCGCGTGCGGCCGACGCTCGCGGTGCTGGGCGTTGCGGCGCGGCGCGGGTGGCTGGCGCAGAACGTGGCGGAAGAACTGTCCAACGCATATGTCTTTTTGCGCAAGCTCGAACACCGTATTCAGTATCTGGATGACGCGCAGACCCATATCCTGCCGTCGCCCGGCGACGACCGCCTCGCGGTGGCGCGCGCCATGGGTTTCCCTGACGAAGCGACCTTCATGACGGTGCTCGACGAGCATCGCGAATTCGTCGCCGGTCAGTTCGACGAGATTTTCGCGGACAAGGCCAACGGCGGCGGACAGAAGGGCGCGGGGGCGGGCACGGGCGACTGCGAATGCCCGCCGGAACTGTGGAGCGAATGTCTGGCCGACGAAGCGCAGACGGGCGACCTCGGCAATCAGCTCACGCGTTTGGGCTTCAACGACGCCGAAGGGGCACTCGATCGGTTGCGCGCCGTGTGGACGTCCTCGCGCTACAAGGCGCTGAGCGAGATCAGCCGACGGCGCTTCGACCAACTGGTGCAGCGCGCCGTGGAAGGTGCTGCTGGCACCGGCGAGCCGGATGCCGTCCTCGGCCGCATGCTCGATCTGCTCTCGACCATCAGCCGTCGCAGTTCGTATCTCGCGTTGCTCACGGAGTATCCGCGTGCGCTGGAGCGCGTGGTCAAGGTGCTTGCCGGGTCACGCTGGGCTGCGGGTTATCTGATCAGCCATCCGCAACTGCTCGACGAACTGCTCGACGACGAAGCGCTTGCTGCGCCGTTCGACTGGCCGTCGTTCAAGACACAACTGCTGCTGAGCCTGAATGCGGCTGGCGCGGCGGGCAACGTCGAAGTGCAGATGGACATTCTGCGTCGCGCGCACCACGCTGAAGTTTTCCGCATTCTGCTGCTCGATTTGCAGGGGACGTTGTCGGTGGAGGCCATCGGCGACCGTCTCTCGGAGCTGGCGGACATCATCGTCGACGTGACGATCTCGACGGTCTGGCCACACGTGGCGACGCGTCATCGTGAGGTGCCGCGCTTCTCTGTCATCGCCTACGGCAAGCTCGGCGGCAAGGAACTGGGCTACGCGTCGGACCTCGATCTCATCTTCCTTTACGACGATGACGACGACCGTGCGCCGGACGCCTACGCCGCGCTCGCCCGCCGTTTCGTCACGTGGCTGACCACGCATACGGGCGCGGGCATGCTGTTCGATGTCGATCTGCGATTGCGCCCGAACGGCTTGTCGGGCCTGCTGGTCACGAACATCGAGAGTTTCCGTCAGTACCAGTTCCGCGAAGGCAATGCCAACACGGCGTGGGTCTGGGAGCATCAGGCGCTCACGCGTGCGCGTTTCTGTGCGGGCGACGAGACCATCGGCGCGACGTTCGAGAACATCCGTGCGCAGGTGCTGGCCACGCCGCGTGAGGCGTTGGCGCTGGCGCAGGAGATTGTGGCGATGCGTCGCAAGGTGCTCGAAGGGCATCCGAACGGGACGAAGCTGTTCGATCTGAAGCACGACCGGGGCGGCATGGTGGACATCGAATTTACCGTGCAGTATCTGGTGCTGCTGCACTCGGGCGCGCATCCGGCGCTGCTGCGTAATGCGGGCAACATCGCTTTGCTGCGCGAGGCGGCGCAACTCGGACTGATCGATACCAAGCTTGCGGAAGACGCGGCGGCGGCGTATCGGTTGTACCGCAAGCGTCAGCACAAGTTGCGGCTGGACGGTGTAGAGGCGGCACGCGTGCCGGGTGCGGACGTCGAGACAGAGCGTCAGGCCGTGATGGCGCTGTGGGATTCGGTGTTCGCCGACGCAGGGCCAGTCTGACGCGTGGACGTCGCTTGAAACGACTCGCTTGAAAACAAAGGGCGGCCGATGATTGGCCGCCCTTTGCTATTTGATGAATTCGATGTTGTCGGCAATGCTCAGAGCGCCAACATCTCCCGCGCGTGCTTGCGCGTTGTCGCCGTAATCTCCACACCGCCCAGCATCCGCGCGATTTCCTCGACGCGTTCGGTGCGCCCCAGCGGCTCGATCTCGCTCATCGTGGTATCGCCGTCGCTGCGTTTGCTCACTCTCAGATGCTGATGACCGAGGGCGGCGACTTGCGGCAGGTGAGTCACGCACAGCACCTGACGCCCCTGACCTAATTCGCGAAGCAGACGACCGACCACTTCGGCCACCGCGCCGCCAATCCCGGAATCGACTTCGTCGAAGATCAGCGTCGGCGTGAGACTCGCGCTGCTTGCGATTACCTGCAAGGCGAGGCTGATGCGTGCGAGTTCGCCGCCCGAGGCGACTTTGGCGAGCGGACGCGTCGGTACGCCCGGGTGTCCGGCGACGAGGAATTCGACCGTCTCCAGTCCGAACGACTGTGGCTCGGGCGTTGCCGTGAGCGCGACTTCGAAGCGACCGCCGGGCATCGAGAGGTCCTGCATCGCTCGGGTGACTTCGCGTGAGAGCGAAGCCGCCGCTTTGGCACGGGCCTTCGACAAGTCCTTCGCCAACTTGAGAAATTCGGCCTGGGCGGCGTCGGCGGCGGCCTGCATGGCTGCCGTGTCGGCGGATGCCGTCAACTCTTCCAGTTGCGCGCGACGCTCCGCCAGCTCGGCGGGCAATTGCTCGGGCGTCACACGGAATTTGCGCGCGGCCGAATGCAGGGCATCGAGTCGCTGCTCGACGACCGCCAGACGCTCCGGATCGAGATCGATGCGTTGCGCGTAATGGGTGAGCGAATGGACCGCATCGCGAAGCTGAATCTCGGCGGGTTCCAGCGCGGCGAGCGTGTCGGCCAGCCCGGCGTCGATCTCCACGAGTTCGCGGATTTGATGCACGACATGACCGAGCGACGGGACGATGGCACCGTCGGCTTCGGCGAGTGCGTCTAGCGCGCCTTGCACGCCATTGATAAGGCTTGCCGCGTGAGAGAGCCTGCGATGCTCGGCGCTCACCTCGTCCCATTCGCCTTCCTGCGGACCCAACTTGTCGAGTTCGGACGTCTGCCATTCGAGACGTTCGCGCTCCAGTTGCAGTTCGCGGTCGCGCCCGTGCGCCTCCTCACAGCGTTTGACGAGGCGTCGCCACTCCTTGTGAGCGGCGGCGGTATCGGCGGCGAGGGTGGTCGCGCCCGCGTGCGAGTCGAGCAGGCGGCGTTGCGCGTCCGGGCGCAGCAACTGCTGGTGTGCGTGCTGGCCGTGAATGTCGACGAGCATTTCGCCGAGTTCGCGCATTTGTGTGAGCGTGGCGGGTGTGCCGTTGATGAAGGCACGCGAGCGGCCGCCGGCGTCGAGCACACGGCGCAGCAGCACACCGCCGTGCTCTTCGAGCGTAAGCGCCTGCGCTTGTAGCCAGGCTTCGAGATCGGGGCGCGCTTCGGCGTCGGCGGCGAATTCAGCGGTGATGTCGGCGCGCGATTGCCCGTTGCGCACCATGCTGGTGTCGCCGCGCTCGCCCATCGCGAGCGCCAGCGCATCGATCAGAATCGATTTGCCCGCGCCGGTCTCCCCCGAAAACACGGTGAAGCCTGCGGAGAATTCCAGATCGAGACGATCGACGATCACGAAATCGCGAATCGAGAGACTGCGTAGCATGGGATGTCGGGTGAGGCGTGGAGTCAGTTCTGCGGCGTATCTTCGTCGGAGATATGCTCGTTCCAATGCAGCTTGCGGCGCAGCGTCGCGTAGTAGTTGTAGCCGACCGGGTGCAGAAACGTCACCTGATGCTGGGAGCGGCCGACCAGAATCTGATCGCCCTGACGCAGTTCGGCAAACGACTGCATATCGAAATTGGCGCCGACTTCGCGACCGCCGGTAATCGTGATGACGATGTCGCTCGAATCCGGCAACACGATCGGACGGTTCGACAACGCATGCGGTGCGATCGGCACGAGCACCACGCCACCGAGGCGCGGATGCAGGATCGGGCCGCTCGCCGACAAAGCGTAGGCCGTCGAACCGGTGGGCGTAGCGACGATCAGGCCGTCGGAGCGCTGCTTGTACATGAAGCGGCCGTCGACGTCGACGCGCAGCTCCACCATCCCCGAGATCCCCGAGCGGTTCACGACCACGTCGTTGAACGCCAGCGTCTCGAAGAGCGTCTGGCCGTCGCGTTCGATGCGCGCGGCCAGCAGGGTGCGTTGTTCGGCTTCGAAGTGTCCTTCGAGCATGGCGGGCACGACCTGACGCATCTCGTCGAGCGGAATGTCGGTGATGAACCCGACGCGGCCATGGTTCACGCCGATGAGCGGTACCTTCGACGCGGCCAGTTGGCGGCCGACGCCGAGCATCGTGCCGTCGCCGCCGACCACGACCGCTACGTCGGCCTGTGTGCCGATTTCCTGAATGTCGAGGGTGCGGTACGGATCGGCACCTGCGCCGATGTTGTGCGCCGTGTCACGCTCGAAGACGACGTGATGCCCTCGCTGGGCGATGCATGCCGCGAGCGTGAGCAATGGTTCGGCGACGCCGTCGGCATGGTACTTCCCGACGAGCGCCACGGTCTTGAAGGGGCTCCCAGTTTTCATGCCGCCATTACACCATAAGTCGATGACAGCAACCATCGCCAACGCACGGCCTGCAACGCCGCCAGAGGGCCGGTAGGGCACGTTCCCTTTGGCCAGGCAACGCGAGGCCAGATTTAGGGGGAACGGGGCCCCACGTTTCGCGTTACAATTTTCGCCATGCTAGATCAACGTGCGCAAACGCTTCTCAAAACCCTGATCGAACGGTACATCGCAGATGGCCAGCCGGTCGGCTCGCGCACGCTCTCGCGGTTCTCGGGCCTCGACCTGTCTCCCGCGACGATCCGCAACGTGATGTCCGATCTCGAAGCGATGGGTTTCGTGGCCAGCCCGCATACGTCGGCCGGTCGCGTGCCGACGCCGCGCGCGTACCGTCTGTTCGTCGACACGATGCTGGCGGTGCGCCCGCTCGAAGAGGCCGTGCACCAATTGGCGACGCAAGTGCAGACCAGTCTGCAACCGGCTGGCCCGCAACAACTGATCGCCTCTGCCGCACAGGTGCTCTCGCATCTGTCGCAATTCGCGGGCGTGGTGCTCACCCCGCGCCGCAGCCAGACCTTCCGTCATATCGAATTCCTGCGTCTGTCCGACAAGCGCGTGCTGCTCATCATCGTCACGCCCGACGGCGACGTGCAGAACCGCATCATCCTGACGGAAAAGGACTATTCCCCGGCGCAACTGGTCGAAGCTGCGAACTACCTGAACGCCAACTTCGGCGGTCACAGCTTCGACGATGTGCGTACTTACTTGCGTGGTGAACTCGATGCACTGCGCTCGGACATGAGCGCGCTGATGCAGGCCGCCGTGCAGGCGGGCAGCGACGCGATGGCCGACACCACGCGCGAGAGCGTGTTGATCTCGGGCGAGCGCAACCTGCTGGGCGTGGAGGATCTGTCGTCGAACATGGAGCGTCTGCGCAAGCTGTTCGACGTGTTCGAGTCCAAGACCGGCCTGCTGCAACTGCTCGACGTGTCGAGCCGCGCGCAAGGGGTGCAGATCTTCATCGGCGGCGAGTCGAGCCTCGTGCCGATCGAGGAGATGACGGTTGTCACGGCCCCGTACGAAGTCGACGGCGAGGTCGTCGGTACGCTCGGCGTGATCGGACCGACGCGCATGGCGTACGAGCGCGTCATCCCCATCGTCGACATCACCGCCAAGCTGCTCTCCAACGCGCTCAGCCATCACTGAGCGGCGAGCAGGCGCGTCCGCGCGCGGCCCACGATTCGCCCATTCGCCCATTCCCGGTTACAACCCCGTAGCATTCCTTTACACGCTGTCACACACGGCAGGCTTAGGCTTGAAGCGTCACTTGCGGCGAGGTCGTCCGAAGTCGTTATCGGGCTCGCCGGAGGATTCGGACAGAACAACAAGGTGGCTGATCGCCAACGCCTGCAAGCCGCGCACGGCATGCCCACCGAAAGGGCCCGGAGTGTTTATGAAATCCCTGATTTCCTGGCGGACGACGGTCCGCTCCCTCGGCGTCGGGCTGGCGCTGAGTCTGCTGGGCGCCGTGGGTGCGCCGGGGCTGGCACAGGCGCAGAGCGCCGATCCGCCGGGGCGCGTGGCACGTCTGTCCCAGTTCGACGGAACCGTCACCTACGCCCCGGCGGGCACGAGCGACTGGCGCTATGCGGACCGCAACCGTCCGCTCACGACGGGCGATGCCATCTGGGTCGATCGCAACAGCCGGGCCGAGATGCACGTGGGCGGCACGGCGGTGCGCATGGGTGCGTCGACCAGCCTGACGCTGTCCGCCGTCACCGACCAGAATGTGCAACTGAACGTAACGCAGGGCACCGTCGGTGTGCGCCTGCGCAGCTTCGACCCGAATCAACCGTACGAGATCGATACGCCGAATCTGGCCTTCGTGCCGCAACAGGCCGGTGAATATCGTGTGGATGTGGATCCGAACGGCGTGACGACGGTGAGCGTCTCGCGCGGTGCGGGCACGGCCTACGGACAAGGGGCGTCGGTCCCGCTCCAGCAAGGGCAACGGGTCGCGTTCGTCGGTCAGAACCTGACGCAGCAGCAGACCGGCCCGCTCACGGCCGACGCGTTCGATCAGTGGATGCGTGAGCGCGACGCACGTGAGGACGCCTCCGTCTCCGCGCGCTACGTGCCGCGTGACATGACCGGCTTCGAGAGTCTGGACGATTACGGCGCGTGGCAGGAAACGTCGAGCTATGGCGCGGTGTGGGTGCCGTCCAACGTGCCATCGGGCTGGGCGCCTTATCGCACGGGCCACTGGGTCTGGGTCGACCCGTGGGGCTGGACGTGGGTGGATGACGCGCCGTGGGGCTTCGCGCCGTATCACTACGGACGCTGGGCTTACGTGGATGCCCGCTGGTGCTGGGTGCCGGGACCGGTGGCGGTGCGTCCGGTGTATGCCCCGGCGCTGGTCGGCTGGGTCAGCGGCAGCAGTGGTGCAAACCAGTGGGGTGTGTCGTTCGCGGCCGGGGGCGTGGGGCTCGCGTGGTTTGCGCTTGGGCCCCATGACCCGTACCGTCCCGCGTATCACGCCAGTTCGTCGTACATCACGAACATCAATCGCTCGACGATCGTTCGTACGACCAATATCACCAACAACATCAACGTTAACAACGTCTACGTGAACCGCAATGTGCGAGGCGCCGTGTCGACGATGCCCGCGCAGGCTTTCGTGCAGGGACGCCGCGTGGGCGCGCCGACTGCTCTGGCCACCCCGCGCGGTGCGCAGACATGGCGCGTCGGCAATACGCCGGGCGTGGCCCCGGTGCAGCAAAGTGTGTTCGGCAACAGCCGTCCGGCAGCGGGCGCACCGCCCGCGGGCGTGTTCAACCGGCAGGTGCTGGCCACGCGTGCGCCGGTCGCCCGTGGCATGCCGTCGCGTGAGCTGACGAGCCAGTTGCATGCCGTGCCGAACGCGGGCGGTGCGCCGCTGGTGTTCGGTCAGAACGGGCAGCAGATGCGCAATCCCAGCGCTGGCGGTCCGAATGGCCAACCACGCATCGCCCCCCGTGTGACGGTCGTCAGCACGCACGGGCCGGTCGGTGCGCCGATTGGGGCGAACGGTGCGATGCCCGCGCAGCCTGCACTGGGTGCGACCGGTGCGGTCGGCGCGACGGCGGGCCATGGCGGCCTGCCTGCGACAGGTGCCGTGCCGCCGATGCACGGCGCGCCGGGTATGCCCGGACAGCCGGGCGTTCCGGGGGCGCCGGGCCACGCGGGCGTACCGGGGCAGCCGGGTGTGCCGGGTGTGCCGGGTGTGCCGGGAATGCCCGGCGTTCCGGGTGAACCGGGCAACCCCGGCTATCCGGGACACCGTGTTTATCAGAATCGTCCGGGGCAATCGACGGTGCAATCCCAACCGTCCGAGCGTCAGCCCGCGTCCTCAGGTGTTCCGCATCCGCCGGGTGTGAACGGTGCCGTTCAGGGCCAGGCGCAGCCGTCGGCACGTGGCGAAGCACCGCAAACCGTCCCGCAGCCAGGACATGACGCCGCGCAGCGTGAGATGCAAATGCGTCGCCAATCACCGCAAACGCCCGCCGCACAGCCGGAAGCGCGGGGCGGACAAGCGACGCCCGCACCGCAACGTCAACAGCAACAACAACCGGAGGCGGCCGAACCGGCCCGACGTCCGCAGCAATGGCAGACACAGCCGCGCCCGGAGCCGCAGCAGTTCCAGCAACCGCGGCCGCAACCGCAGGTGGAACGGGCGCAGCCGCGTCCCGAACCGCAGCCGCAGCAACAGGCGCAACCGCAGCAACGTCCGCAGCCTCAACCGCAAGTCGAGCGTATGCCGCCGCGCCCGCAGCCGCCGGTGGAGCATGTGCAGCCCGCGCCGCGTCCGCAACCTCAGCAGGAACGTCCTCAGGCGCAGCCGCACCCGCAACCCACGCAGCGTGAGGGCAAACCGGAAGGAGCGCGCGCCCCTGCGCATGAGGAACATCCGAGTGCCGACCATCGGTCGTCTCACGACGACGAGCATCGGCACGGTTGATGGCCCGCCTGCAAAGATGACCGTCATGCCCCTCCGTGCGGCGTTGGACTGGCCGACGGAGGGGGTATTCCGGCAGTATCGACAGGCATGACAGACGCCGGACGGGGCTCGTGTTTGCGGTAAAGTACGTTCCATGCGCTTCGATCCCGAACCTATTTCGCATGGCCAGTCCGGCAAGACCGCCGTACTGCTGATCAACCTCGGTACGCCCGACGAGCCGCGGCCTGCGGCCGTACGCCGATACCTGCGCGAGTTCCTCTCGGACCCGCGCGTCGTGGAAATCCCGTCGCTGGTGTGGCAACCGTTGCTGCGGCTGGTGATTTTGCCCTTCCGCTCACGTCAGTCGGCGCAAAAATATGCGACGGTCTGGACCCGTGACGGCTCGCCGCTCAAGGTCAACACCGAGCAGCAGACGAACGCCCTGCGCGCGCTGCTGCACGCGAACGACTATGACGTCGTGGTCGACTACGCGATGCGTTACGGCAATCCGTCGATTCCCGAGCGCATTCGTGCGTTGCGCCAGAACGGCGTCGAGCGGATTCTCGTCCTGCCGCTCTATCCGCAGTATTCGAGCAGCACCACCGCCACCGCGAGCGACGCCGTGTTCCGCGTGCTCGGCCGTCTGCGCAATCAGCCCGACGTGCGCACGGTGCGCGACTATCACGATCATCCCGCGTACATCGAGGCGCTGCGTCAGCAGGTCGAAGGCTATTGGCTGCAACACGGTCGACCGGACTTTGCCGCCGGTGAACGTCTGCTGCTGAGCTTCCACGGTGTGCCGCGCCGCACGCTCGACCTCGGCGATCCGTATCACGATCAGTGCGTGAGGACGGCGCGCCTGCTCGCGGCCGCCCTCGGTCTGGACGAGACGACGTGCCGTCTGACTTTCCAGTCGCGCTTCGGCAAGGCCGAATGGCTCCAGCCGTACACCGCGCCAACGCTCGAAGAACTTGGCCGCGGCGGCACGCCGCGCGTCGACGTGTTCTGCCCGGGCTTCACGTCCGACTGTCTCGAGACGCTCGAAGAAATCAATATGGAAGGACGTCAGGCTTACCTCTCGGCGGGCGGCAAGTCGTTCCACTTCATTCCTTGCCTGAACGGCGCGAGCGCCTGGATTACGGCGCTGGGCGAGATTGCTGCACGTCATCTCCAAGGCTGGCCGGTACTCTCGCCGCAGGGCGAGGCCGATGCGTCGGCGGCTGCGGTGGCATCGACGCGTCAGCGTCAGGTGGCGGCCGTGGCCGCGTTCGAGGAAGCCAGTGCGGCCGCCGCTGCTGCCGCGCAGGCTCAGATGCAGACCTCGTCGCCGTCTGAAGGCGCGCACGGAGAAGCGGGGGCACGGTCGTGACGGTCAAGGTGGACGATTCCCCGCACGCCGCTACGCGGATCGACAAATGGCTGTGGGCGGCGCGTTTCTTCAAGACGCGCTCGCTCGCCACGCAGGCGGTCGACCGTGGCCGCGTGCTTTGCAATGAAGCCCGCGTGAAACCGGCGCGCGATGTGCGTCCCGGCGATGTCGTGTCGGTCGACAACGGCAGCACGCGCTGGGAAGTGAGGGTCAAAGCGATTGCCGAGGTGCGCGGCTCCGCGCCGGTCGCGCAGTCGCTGTACGAAGAGACCGAAGCGAGCATTCAGGCGCGTGCCGACGAGAGCGAACGCCGACGTCTGTTCCAGGAACCGGCGGCGCAGATGCACGGCCGTCCGACCAAGCGCGACCGCCGCCGTCTCGGTGGCGTTGGCGAGTAGGGGGGGCACAGCGTCGCCCAACCTTTTCACCGCCTGAATGAACGCCGCCGCTGGCAAATTGCGCAGCGGCGGGCAGGGGGTGGAGCGTGAATCAGGTGTTCCGTCTCGGTCGCTTCGGGCGACTTAGTCGGAACCGTCCGGGGAACGGCACCGCGCACGACCGCAAAGGATCATGCACCCCGGGGGCGATCAGCGTGTTGGGATTCCGGTATTCGAATTCGACGAATGCCCCGTCAGGCCCGGCACTTCTACATAGTGATGCAGTACCGCCCGCACGCCACCGTACTCGGTGTCGCGCCGGGTGACTGCGCCGGACAGGCAGATCGTAATCGTTACCGTCGTCACCAACGCAAGGATGAAGACAACAGCCAGTGGCAGCTTCATGATGCGCTCCTTGAGAACACTTCACCGGACGGGGGGTGTCCGGTGAGCGGCCGGGTCCGTCGAATGGTCAATCGGATAGGCACATCCATTCGCCGGACCGTTATTCATGTTAGGTCGCAGCAACGGCCGATACAATAGAGGACTCGTAACGCGTGTAACCGGATATTTACCGGCACGCCGCGCGCACCGATGTGACGCACAGAATGCCCGCCTGCTCTTGAAATCGGTGTGAACGCCCCTACTATCCAAAGGGATTTGAACCGGCGGCGCATCGTCGTGGTGCGCTGCAAGAACCTTTTGACGACTCAACTCATGACTGAACAGCAAAACACCCCCGACCAGCCGATTCCGTCCCAGGCCGAAGCGGCCCCGACCGACGCTGCGGGCGCGAACGACGCGCTGCCCTCGGTCGAGGCGCAACTTCAGGCGGCTCAGGCAGAAGCGGCGGCCCTTCGCGACGAGGCGCTGCGCGCCCGCGCCGAGATGGAAAACATCCGCCGCCGTGCGGAAGAGGAAGTGTCGAAGGCGCGTAAGTTCGCCGTCGAAAGCTTTGCCGAGAACCTCCTGCCGGTCATCGACAGCCTCGAAGCGGCTGCCGCCGACAAGAGCGGCGATGTGGCCAAGCTGCAAGAGGGCGTGGCCCTGACGCTGCGTCAACTCGTGTCGGCGCTGGAGCGCAGCAAGGTGTCGGTCATCGACCCCGCTGGCGCGAAGTTTGATCCGCATCAGCATCAGGCCATCTCGATGGTGCCGGCCGAACAGGAGCCGAACACGGTCGTGGCCGTGCTGCAAAAGGGTTACCTGATTGCTGACCGCGTGCTGCGTCCGGCATTGGTGACGGTCGCCGCAGGCAAGTAATTCGACGTCATCCGGCCGAGGCGGGTGACGCAACCATTTCATCATGGAAAGGTTGATCACCCACTGTCTGGCTGTATGACCGGGCCCGGATAGCGACGTCGAATGTGACGGCGCAACCGGCGCAGAGGCACCCGCAGAGGCATCGATTCAGAGGCTTACCATCATGGCAGGCGATCTTCCGGGGATGAAAGGGGTGGACGGCACGGCATTCGAGGCGTTCTCGATGCACGAGCTGACGGCCACGACGTTCGATGAAGGGCTAAGCGCGGCGGGGGAAGACCTCGCCGTGGTGTTCTTCTGGGGCGTCGATTGTTTCAACTGCGAAGTCGCCAAGAAGACCATGCTCGCGCAGCGCGAGGCCATCGAAGCCCTCGGGCTGCGCTGGTTTCACGCCAACGTGTACGCCGATATGGCGCTGGGCCGCCGTTTCGCGCTGCATGGGGTGCCGACGTTTTTCTTCTTCCATGCGGGGAAGAGGCTGGGCCGGGCGACCGGCTGGCAGGGTCTGCCCCAGTTCCGGCTGGCGGTGGCCGCCGCACGCGAGAAAATCGCGGCGGTGGGGGGCAAAACCGGGCTGCAAGAAGGGTCTTGAAATGTTCCCGGCTGCACCCATATCCCGTGCAGATCAATGAATTGAATGGGCGACACGCCCGACGGAAAGACGCAAAGTACGCTAGGAGAAATTTAAATGGGCAAAATCATCGGTATCGACTTGGGCACCACGAACTCGTGCGTGGCCGTCATGGAAGGGAATCAGGTCAAGATCATCGAAAACGCGGAAGGTGCTCGCACCACGCCGTCGATCATCGCCTATATGGACGATGGCGAGATCCTGGTCGGTGCGCCGGCTAAGCGCCAGGCCGTGACCAACCCGAAGAACACGCTGTACGCCGTCAAGCGCCTGATTGGTCGCCGCTTCGAAGAAAAAGAAGTGCAGAAGGACATCGCGCTGATGCCCTACAAGATCATCAAGGCCGACAACGGCGACGCCTGGGTCGAGGCACGCAACGAAAAGCTGGCCCCGCCGCAGATTTCCGCCGAAGTGCTGCGCAAGATGAAGAAGACCGCCGAGGACTACCTGGGCGAGCCGGTCACGGAAGCCGTGATCACGGTGCCGGCCTACTTCAACGACAGCCAGCGCCAGGCCACGAAGGACGCAGGCCGCATCGCCGGTCTGGAAGTCAAGCGCATCATCAACGAGCCGACCGCTGCCGCACTGGCTTTCGGTCTGGACAAGAAGGAAGGCGGCGACCGCAAGATCGCTGTGTATGACCTGGGTGGCGGCACGTTCGACATCTCGATCATCGAAATCGCGGATGTGGACGGCGAACACCAGTTCGAAGTGCTGTCGACCAATGGCGATACGTTCCTGGGCGGCGAAGACTTCGACCAGCGCATCATCGACTACATCATCGGCGAGTTCAAGAAGGAACAAGGCGTCGATCTGTCGAAGGACGTGCTCGCGCTGCAACGCCTGAAGGAAGCTGCTGAAAAGGCCAAGATCGAACTGTCGTCGAGCCAGCAGACCGAAATCAACCTGCCGTACATCACGGCCGACGCCTCGGGTCCGAAGCACTTGAACCTGAAGATCACGCGCGCCAAGCTCGAAGCGCTGGTCGAAGAGCTGATCACGCGCACGATCGAACCGTGCCGCACGGCGATCAAGGATGCCGGCGTCAAGGTCAGCGACATCGACGACGTGATTCTGGTCGGCGGTATGACGCGTATGCCGAAGGTGCAGGAGAAGGTGAAGGAGTTCTTCGGCAAGGAACCGCGCAAGGACGTGAACCCGGACGAAGCCGTGGCCGCAGGTGCCTCGATTCAGGGCTCGGTCCTCTCGGGCGACCGTAAAGACGTGCTGCTGCTCGACGTCACCCCGCTCTCGCTCGGTATCGAAACGCTGGGCGGCGTGATGACGAAGATGATCACGAAGAACACCACGATCCCGACGAAGCACTCGCAAGTGTTCTCGACGGCGGACGACAACCAGCCGGCCGTGACGATCAAGGTGTATCAGGGTGAGCGCGAGATGGCCGCCGGCAACAAGTCGCTGGGCGAGTTCAACCTCGAAGGCATTCCGCCGGCAGCACGCGGCACGCCGCAGATCGAAGTGACCTTCGACATCGACGCCAACGGCATTCTGCACGTCGGCGCGAAGGACAAGGCCACCGGCAAGGAAAACAAGATCGTCATCAAGGCGAACTCGGGCCTGTCGGACGCTGAGATCGAGCAAATGGTGAAGGACGCCGAGCTCAACGCGGAAGAAGACAAGAAGGCACGCGAGCTGGCCGATTCCCGTAATCAGGGCGACGCGCTGGTGCACAGCACCCGCAAGGCGCTGACCGAGTACGGCGACAAGATCGAGGCTTCGGAGAAGGAAGCCATCGAATCGGCGATCACGGCACTGGAAGAATCGCTGCGCGGTTCGGACAAGGCCGACATCGATGCCAAGGTCGAAGCGCTGGGTACGGCAAGCCAGAAGCTCGGCGAGAAGATGTATGCTGACATGCAGGCGCAAGCCGGTGCTGCGGGTGCCGCAGGTGCCGAGCAGGGCAAGCCGCATGACGACAACGTCGTCGACGCCGAAGTGAAGGAAGTCAACGACAAGAAGTAAAGCGTGCATGGCGCGCGGCGCATCGAAAGGTGCGCCGCGTGTGGGCCGGGTATCGAGGTTCTCCGCAAGGGGAATATCGACCCGGCTTTTTGCCTGATGGCGACATGCGCCAACATTGGAAAGAGTTATGGCCAAACGTGATTACTACGAAGTCCTTGGCGTCGCCAAGAACGCCTCGGACGAAGAGATTAAGAAGGCGTATCGCAAGCTGGCGATGAAGTATCACCCGGACCGCAATCCGGACAGCAAGGACGCCGAAGACAAGTTCAAAGAGGTCAAAGAGGCCTACGAGATGCTCTCCGAGCCGGAGAAGCGCGCGGCGTACGACCAGTACGGTCACGCGGGCGTCGACCCGAGCATGGGCGGCTTCGGCGGTGCGGGCGGTCAGGGCTTCGGCGGCTTCGCGGACGCGTTCGGCGACATCTTCGGTGACATCTTCGGTCAGGGCGGCCCCGGTGGCCGTGGTGGCCGCGGCGGTCCGCAGGTGTATCGCGGTGCCGATCTGCGTTACAACATGGAGATCACGCTGGAGCAGGCCGCGAACGGCTTCGACACGCAGATTCGCGTGCCGAGCTGGGACGAATGCGAGATCTGCCACGGCAACGGCGCGAAGCCGGGCACGAAGCCCGAGACCTGCCCGACCTGTAACGGTGCGGGCTCGGTGCGCATGTCGCAGGGTTTCTTCAGCGTTCAGCAGACCTGCCCGAAGTGCCACGGCACGGGCTCGTATATTCCTGAGCCCTGCACCAACTGCCACGGCTCGGGCAAGATCAAGAAGACCAAGACGCTGGAAATCAAGATCCCGGCGGGTATCGAAGACGGCATGCGCATTCGTTCGTCTGGCAACGGCGAGCCGGGTGTGAACGGCGGCCCGGCGGGCGACCTGTATGTGGAAATCCACATCAAGGCGCACAACGTGTTCGAGCGCGACGGCGACGATCTGCACTGCCAGATGCCGATTTCGTTCGCGACGGCGGCGCTTGGCGGCGACATCGACGCACCGACGCTGCATGGCAAGGCCACCTTCGAAGTGCCCGAAGGCACGCAGACGGGCAAGACGTTCCGACTGCGCGGCAAGGGCATCAAGGGCCTGCGCGCGAGCTATCCGGGCGATCTGTACGTGCACGTGCAGGTGGAAACGCCGGTCAAGCTCAACGATGCGCAAAAGCAGATGTTGCGCGACTTCGATGCTTCGCTGAAGGAAGGCGGTGCACGCCACAGCCCGCAGTCGAAGGGCTGGTTCGACCGCGTCAAGCAGTTCTTCGAGTAATTCCATGCAAAGTGAAGCGCCCCTGGCCGCGTTCGCGCTGTTGGACGACAGTGCGGACCCGGCCGGTGGGGCGCGTCTGTACACCGGGCTCGTACGCGAGGTCACTTGCGACGAGCCCGGTGTGCTTTCCGACGCGCTCCGCGAAGTGGAAGACGCCACGCGTCACGGCCTGCACGCCGTGCTGCTGTCCGATTACGAATTCGGCGTGCGCCTCGGTGGCGTGCATACGGTCGCGACGCGTCGTGCGCCGGGCCAGTTCCGCGCCCTGTTGTTTTCCGGGGTGCAGCGGCTCGACGCCGCGCAAACGCAGGCGTGGCTGGCGCGTCAGGAGTGGCTGGACGCCGGAGGCGATGCCGACGCCTGGCAGGACAATCGTGAACGTGTGAGCGCCAACCCCGGCGTTGCAGGTATCGGCGCATTGAAGAGCGACGTGAGCGACGCGGCCTTCGACGATGCCATCGCCCGTATCCACGAATGGCTCGCACAAGGCGAGTGCTATCAGATCAACTACACGTACCGTCTGAATTTCGACGCGTTCGGCTCGCCGGTTGCGTTGTATCGCCGCCTGCGCGCGCGTCAGCCGGTGCCGTACGGCGCACTCGTGATGCTGCCCGGTGCGCGAGGCGTTGCCGGGCGCGCGATCCTTTCGCTGTCGCCCGAGTTGTTCCTGCGTCATTCGCGCGGACGGGTGGAGGCGCGTCCGATGAAGGGAACTGCGCCCGCGTGCGGCGACGAGGCCATCGACGCACAACGCAGCGCAGCACTCGCCGCCGACGAAAAGAACCGCGCCGAGAATCTGATGATCGTGGACTTGCTGCGAAACGATCTCGGACGTCTTGCGACGCCCGGCTCAGTCAAAGTCCCGAAGCTTTTCGAAGTGACACGGTTTGCCAGTGTCCTGCAAATGACATCGACGGTCACCGCAACCTTGCCGGACACGACCTCGATGGCCGACGTGCTGCGCGCCTTGTTCCCTTGCGGATCGATCACGGGCGCGCCGAAACATCGGACGATGCAGTTGATCGGTGCACTGGAAACGTCGCCGCGCGGTCTCTACACCGGGGCCATCGGCTGGCTCGACGCACGCAGTGACGATCCGCAGGCGTTGGGCGACTTCTGCATGTCGGTTGCGATCCGCACGCTCGAACTCGATGCGCCGGACGCGAGCGGCATGCGTCGCGGACGTCTGGGCGTCGGCGCGGGGATCGTGCTGGACAGTAAAGCAGATGAAGAACGCGACGAGTGCCGCCTGAAGGCGCGCTTCCTGAGCGCACTTGATCCGGGCTTTGAACTCTTCGAGACGATGCAAGCGACCCGCGCCTCCGGCGTCGCTCATCTCGCACGACACCTGTCGCGCTTGCAAAAGTCTGCGCAGTACTTCGGCTTCACGTTTGACGAAGCGGCATTGCGCGAACAACTCGACGCGGTGGTCGCAACGCTGAGTGAAGACGACATCCATCGCGTACGCCTCGCGTTGTCTCACAATGGCACGGCGGCGATCACGCATGGTGTGCTCTCGCCGCTGCACGGCGACGCAGTGAAAGTGCTGTTGGCCGATGTCTCTCAAACGACGCGTGCGGACGATCTGTTTCTGCGCCACAAGACCACGGTGCGCGCGCGTTACGACGCCGCCTGGAAAGCGGCCGAAGCGCAGGGTGCGTTCGACGTGCTGTTCTTCAACGACCGGGGCGAGTTGACGGAAGGCGGGCGCAGCACGGTGTTCGTCAAACGTAACGGCATCTGGATGACACCGCCGTTGTCTTCTGGCGTGCTGCCCGGGGTGATGCGCAGCGTGCTTCTGGACGACCCGTCGTGGGCCGCCGTCGAGGCGGTCATTACGCGCGACGACTTGCGCTCGGCGCAAGCTATCGTCGTGTGCAATGCCCTGCGTGGTGCGCTACCGGCGACGATCGCGGCCACGACCACCGTCTGACTCAACGGCGCGTCATTTCTCTCGACGCGCCGTTATGCTTCATTTCCCTCAGCTTCCCTGACGCGCTGCCATCTGCGGCACGAACAGTTCGCTCCACTTCGCCGGACGCGTCTTGATCGTGCCCGCGCGGCTCATGAACTCGACGTACTGCATCAGCCCGTTCGGCGTCGTCGTGAATTGCAGACCGGGGTCGGCCAGCATCTGCTCGATCTCCGCTTGCGGCAGGTTGATCTTGGACACGCGAAGGAACGTCTGCGCCGCGCCGACGTGATCCTTGGCGATGTACGCCGCCGCCTCTTCCTGCGCCGCCAGAATGGCCTGCACCAGCTTCGGATTCTGGACGGTGAACTGCTTGGGTGCGAACACGACGTCGATGGTGATGTTACCCAGCACGTCCGTCGAATTCAGCACGCGCTTGATGCGCGGATCTTTCAGTTCCTGATACGAGAACGGCGGCGAAGTGAAGTGCGCCGTGATTTCCGTCTTGCCCGAGAGCAGCGCGCTCACCGCTTCCGGATGGCTCAGGCTGACCGTCTGCGGATCGAGCTTTGCGTAGTTCTCGATACCGAACGTCTTGGCCACAGCCATTTGCAGCAGCACGGCCGACAGCGATGTCTTGATGCCCGGAATCGCGATCTTGTCCTTCGACGTGAAGTCCTTGAGCGACTTGACGTTCGGATTGTTCGTATTGAGCCAGAGCGGACCGGTCGAGAGCGCGGACAGTCCGATCACCTCCGAGCGCGGAATGCCGTGCGCCTTCGACCAGAGCGTGACGAAACCCGGGGCGCCTGTGCCTGCAACGTCGAGGTTACCCGCGAGCATGGCGTCGTTAATGACGTTGCCGCCGTCCAGAATGGTCCACGTGGTCTTCACATCGCCCAGCCCCAGCGCCTTCGCGTGCTTCTCTACAAGATGCTGATCGCGCATGACCATCAGCGGCAAATACAGAATGCCGTAGCCATGCGACAGGCGGACGGTGCTCGCTTCGGCATGCGCTACGTTGCCGAGCGTTGACAGGGCGGTCGTCGCGGCGAGCGTGATGGCGCTCGCCCAGCGGGCGAAATTGCGTCGGTTCATGATGTTGTCTCCGTGTTGTTCGAATTATTCATGCCCATGAAAAAGGGCGTCAATCGGAGCAGGCCGAAAATCCGGTCCGCTCCGAGTGTCAGTGCTGCATACCCCAGCGGTGCAATGTGCGCTTCTCGATGCGGGCGAACAGCAGGTTTTCGACGGCCAGCCCGATCAGGATCACGAAGAACAGCCCGGCGAAAACGTTAGCCGTCTCCAGCGAGTTGCGGTTCTCGAAGATGTACCAGCCGAGGCCGCCCGAGCCGGACGACACGCCAAACACGAGTTCGGCAGCGATCAGCGTGCGCCATGCGAATGCCCAGCCTACTTTCAGGCCCGTGAGAATGCTCGGGAACGCCGCCGGGATCAACACGTGCTGTACCAGCGCAAATCGCTTGAGTCCATAGTTCTGGCCCACCATGCGCAGCGTTTTCGACACCCCCCGGAACCCGCTGTGCGTGTTGAGCGCCACGGCCCACAGCACCGAGTGCACGAGCACGAAGATCACGCTGCCGTTGCCCAATCCGAACCAGATCAGCGCCAGCGGCAGCAAGGCGATGGCGGGCAACGGGTTGAACATGGCGGTGAGCGTCTCCAGCAGATCGTTGCCGATCTTCGAACTGATGGCGACGGTGGTGAGCACCGCAGCGAGTGCGATCCCGATGCCGTAGCCGATGAGCAGCGTCTTGAGCGAGACGACGGCGCGCAGCAGCAACACGCCGCTCGTCAGACCGCTCGCGAACGCGGCGACCGTGTCGGAGAAGCTCGGGAACAGTAAGGCGTTGTCGAGCCAGCGTCCGTAGATTTCCCAGATGATGGCCAGCACGCACAGAATCACGGTCTTGCGCAGCCAGCTCAGGCGATAAAGGGTCTCGAAGGTGGAGAGCGGGCGCTGGATCGACGACAGTTCGGCCTGCACCGGTTCGAGCACGAACTCCGGACGATAGACGGGTTCGATCGGGGCGGGGGATGCCGACGTGGCGGATTGCGAAGGGATAGCATTCATGGCCGTCATCCTCAGTGGGTCGCGAACAGCAGTTGATCGATGCGGGTCTCAAGCTCGCTCTGATGCGCCGTGCCGAGTTGTTCGGGGGCGATACTGTTGAGCTCTGCCTTGACCTGACCCGGATGCGGCGAGAGCAGCAAAATGCGCGTGCCGATGCGGATGGCTTCGTCGATACCGTGCGTGACGAACAGCACCGTAAAACGTGTGTCGTCCCACAGACGCAGCAGTTCGTCCTGCATCTTGCGGCGGGTGAGGGCGTCGAGCGCGGCGAACGGTTCGTCCATGAGCAGGACGTCCGGCTCCATTGCCATGCCACGCGCAATGGACACGCGCTGCTTCATGCCGCCCGAGAGCGTGTGCGGATAGCTGTCGATAAACTTCGCCAGACCGACTTTCTCGATGTAATGGGCGGCGCGCTCGGCGGCGTCGCGTCCCTTGAGTCGGCCGCTGGCCGTGAGCGCGAACTCCACGTTCTGGCGCACGGTTTTCCACGGCAGGAGTTGATCGAACTCCTGGAACACCATCATGCGGTCCGGGCCGGGTTCGGTGATCGTGCGGCCTTTGAGGCGGATTTCGCCGTGAACCGGCGGCAGATAGCCGCCGATGGCCTTGAGCAACGTCGATTTGCCGCAGCCGGACGGGCCGAGCAGCACAAAGCGGTCGCCCGGGTAGACGTTGAAGCTCACTTGCTGGGCGGCGGTGACGAGATAGTCGTCGGTCTTGTATTGCAGCGTGACGGCGTCGATTTCGAGCAATGGCGGCACTGCGGGCGAAGTCGTCCCCGCAGCGCCCGCATGGGGGGCGTTGTGCATTGCGTGTCTCCTGAAGAATGCGATAGTGCTTTTTTTGTAGTCGGCTCGATACTAAGTAGCGAAGCTGTAGCGAACCTGACATCGCGCCGCGCCACGGCCCGAATTCAGGGGAAACACTGAGGTGGCCTACTGGGATTTCCGAGACAATCGCGCTCAGAAGACGAAAGCCTCAGGAAGATTAGGAGACGAGAAGACCATGCGCATCATGCTGGTGGAAGACACCGCCGATGTCGCCGAAGCGATCGCCACGCAGTTGCGCAGGCTCGGCCACGCGCTCGATTGCGAGACGGACGGGGCGGTTGCCGCCGGCCGCATCGGCGACGATTACGACCTGCTGATCCTCGACGTCATGCTGCCGCACGTCGACGGATTCGAGTTGCTCAGGCGCGTGCGCGAGCGCGGCCTGTCCACGCGCGTGCTGATGCTCACCGCATGTGCGGAGATCGAAGAGCGCGTGCGTGCGCTCGATCTCGGTGCAGACGATTACCTCACCAAGCCCTTCGATTTCCGCGAGCTCGAAGCGCGTGTGCGCGCGTTGATGCGCCGCACCGGGCAGGACGCGACCAATCGTCTGACCTGCGCCAATCTCACGCTCGATCGCAAGAGTCGCGGCGTCGAAGTGGATGGCCAGCCCATCGAACTCACGCGCCGTGAAGTCACGCTGCTGGAAATCCTCGCAGGACGCCCGGGGCGCATCTTCGGCAAAGACGAATTGATGGATCGTCTGTACGGCGACGAGCCAGCACCGAACGCGAACGCCATCGAACAATACGTCGCTCGTCTGCGCAAGAAGCTGGCCGGCGCGCAATTCCAGATTCGCACGCTGCGCGGGCTGGGCTATCAACTCGTGCTGTCATGATCGTCCCCGGCCGATCTCTCTACCTGCGTCTGGTGATCCGCATGGGCGCGGTGCTGGCGTTCGCCGTCGTCGCGGTGCTGCTGGGCATCTGGTTCTCGACACGCGCCGCCGTCGACCGGGCCTACGACCGTTGGTTGCTCGGCAGTGCCTTGCAGGTGGCGGAGAACACCTGGTACCAGAACGGCGAAGTAAACGTCGATGTACCGCTCGCGGCCTTTTCTGCGCTCGCGCCCGGCGATCAGATCTTCTACACCGTGCTCGATCCGAACGGCCGGTCCGTGGCGGGCGATTCGGAGTTCCGTCCGCCGATTCCGTGGGATAAGCTGGCCGACGGTCCTCTCGTGGTCGACGGCACGTATCAGGAGATGCCGATCCGCATCGCCATCGTGGGACGGCGTATGCCGGTGACGTCACCCCATCCGTGGGCGGTGGTCGCGCTGGCACACACGCAGAATGCGCGCGAACGCTTCACGCGCGGGCTGGCCGACAACACGTTGCTCATCACGATAGCGACCGGTGTGCTGACGATGCTCGCCGCGTTGTGGACGCTACGTCAGGCGCTCGCACCGCTCAAGCAAATCGAGGGTGCGATACGCGCACGTGATCCGAACGACCTCGCGCCCCTTGCGGTGACTGTGCCTGCGGAAACGCTGGCGCTCGTGGGTGCGATCAACGACTTCATGCAGCGGCTGGCCACGTCGCGTGCGTTAATGCGTCGCGTCATCGGCGACGCTGCGCATCAACTGCGAACGCCGGTGACTGCGCTCACGGCACAAGCGGAAATGCTGACGCAGACGCAGGACGAGGCTGCGCGCCAGACGCACATCGCCCGCATTCAGAAGCAGGCACGCGGGCTGGGAGGACTGATCCATCAGCTGATCAATCACGCGATGGTGCAGCATCGGGCGGAGAGCGTCGCACGGACCCCGGTCGATCTGAACGAGTTGTTGCAGACGGCGATGCGCGAAACGCTGTCGTATGTCACGCGCGATATCGACGTCGCGCTGCATGCGCAGGACGAGCCGTGCATGATCGTCGGCGACGAGTTGAGTTTGCGTGAAGCGATCAAGAACGTGCTGGTCAACGCAGTGGCTTATGGCGCACCGCATCGTCTTCATGTGGACGTGACACGTGTCGGCGATCAGTGGCGCTTGCGCTTTTTCGACGACGGGCCGGGCATCCCCGAGCAGGAATGGCAACGCGTACGCACCCCGTTCTCATTGCGCGCCGACGGACGCGAAGGCGCAAGCCTGGGTCTGGCGATGGTCGCTGAGGTTGTGCGTGCCCACGGCGGCCATATGAGCTTCGAACGGGTGGAGGGTGAGGGCTTTGCGGTCGTGCTGACGCTGCCGGTCGCGGCATAAAAAAAGCGGCTCATCGCTGAGCCGCTTTTTTTTCGTCCTCGCGGACGTTACCTGCGTCCGATCTCAGAAGCTATGTTCCAACGTCGGGAACGTGCTGTGCTTCACGGCTTGTACGTAAGCTTCGATGGCGGCCGCGATGCTCGGCTGGCCGTCCATGAAGTTCTTCGAGAACTTCGGCGACTTGCCGGGGAACACGCCAAGCATGTCCTGAAGCACAAGCACCTGACCATCGCAATCGACACCGGCGCCAATGCCGATGGTCGGCATCGTCGGCACTTCCGGCGTCACGCGCGCGGCGAGCGCGGCGGGAATCGCTTCGAGCACCACGAGTTGAGCACCGGCCGCTTGCAATGCGCGTGCGTCTTCAAGCAACTGCGCCTGCGCCGCGTCTTCACGACCTTGCACCTTGAAGCCGCCGAACGCGTGCACCGATTGCGGCGTCAGGCCCAGGTGGGCGCACACCGGAATGCTGCGCTCGACCAGAAAGCGTACCGTCTCGGCAAGCCATGCACCGCCTTCGATCTTCACCATCTGCGCACCGGCCTGCATGACGGCCACGGCGCTCTGATACGCCTGCTCCTTCGTACCGAACGTGCCGAAGGGCAGATCGGCCAGCACGAGCGCCTTCTCGACGCTGCGCGCCACACATTCCGTGTGATAACAGATGTCGCGCAGCGTGACGGGCAGCGTCGTGCGCTGACCCTGAATCACGTTGCCCAGCGAGTCGCCGATCAGAATGGCGTCGACGCCAACGCGGTCCAGCAGCGCGGCGAAGCTTGCATCGTAAGCGGTGAGCATGGCGATCTTCTCGCCACGTGCGCGCATCTGGGCAAGTCCGGGAACGGTCACGGCCTTGCGGTTGGATTCTTGCAGATAACTCATGTCAGCCTCGGTTCAGGAGGGTTCGCGGGCAGCACAGATGCGACGGGTGCGCTATGGGCGCAGCGGCAGGCGGAGCTTCAGAGGTCAGAGGTCAGAGGCGAGCGCCCTTGACGAAGACTTCCTTGCGCCCGCGCATCTGATCGATGCGTTCGACCAGCAGGGCGAAGTCGCTGTCGTCGTGCGCCGGGTCGAATTGTTCTGTGTCGACTGTCAACACCGGCGCAGCGGCGTAATGATAGAAGAATTCGCCATAGATGTCGCACAGCGCGCGCAGATACGTGTCCGGAATCTGCTGCTCCATCGGAATCGCACGCTTCTGGATGCGAGAGAACAGCGCTTCGGGACTGGCTTGCAGATGGATCACGAGGTCCGGCGCACGGTGCGGACGCTCGATGTGTGCAACGAGCTTGCGGTACAGCTCAATCTCGTCGGCAGACAGCGTGAGACGCGCGAACAGGCCGTCCTTCTCCGGCAGGAAGTCGGTGAAGATCGGCTTGCCATCGATCTCGCGACGCGCAATCTCCGTCGCCTCGTCCACACGTTGCAGACAGAACGACAACTGCGCGGGCAGCGCGTAACGCGCGCTGTCGCGATAGAAACGTTCGAGAAAGGGATTGAGCGCGGGCTGTTCGAGCATCAGGTCGGCACCGGCTGCGTCGGCCAGACGCTGCGCGAGCGACGTCTTGCCAACCCCGATCGGGCCTTCGACGGCGAGATAGCGAAATCGCCCGAGCACCGGTGATCTCATGATGTGCACACCCGCTTGGTCGGGCAGCAACCCTGAGCAACACGTTCGATGCGTTGATCGGCAACGTCGGGCAACAGGGCGCTGACGCGTCCCACGCCGGGAATGTCGAGTTCGGGGGCGATATCCGCGAGCGGATGCAGTACAAAGGCACGCAACGCGAGACGCGGGTGCGGCACGATCAGATCGGGTTCGGCGATGCGTTCGTCGCCGTAGACCAGCAGATCGAGATCGAGCGTGCGCGGCGCATTCTTGTACGGCCGCTCACGTCCGAAATGCAACTCGATCTTCAAGCACAGGGTGAGTAGCTGGCGGGCGCTCAGACTCGTCTCGACGGCGACAGCGCAGTTGAGATAGTCGTCGCCGCTCGACTCGATGGGGGCGGTGCGATACAGGTCGGATTTGCCGATGATCGTGACGCCGATCTGCTGCGCCAGGCAGACGATGGCGTCCTTAATCGCTTGGCGGGCGTCGCCGAGATTCGCGCCGAGCCCGATATAGGCAACAGTCATTAAGCACCTTCGGAACCATGCTGTCGCGATGATACCCGCTTGCCATGATTCTCGCTGGTAGCGTTCTCACTACCGCCGCCACCCTCACTGCCACCGCCTTCGCCACCTTCACCGCCACGTCCGCCAGAGGGCTTGCGACGACGACGGCGACGCTTCGCTGCAGGTGTCGACCCCGACGATCCGCTGCCTTGCGCCAGCAGTTCGTCGCGCTTGACCGAGTCGCCTTCGAGGAAGTCCGTCCACCATTGACCGGCTTCTGCCGGAACTTCACCCGACTCGCAACGCAGCAACAGGAAGTCGTAACCGGCACGCAGGCGGGGGTGTTCGAGCAGACGCAACGGCGTGCGGCCGACGCGCTTGTCCAGACGCACCTGCAAGCCCCAGATTTCCTTCATGTCGGCGACGAAACGGCGCTGGATGGCCAGCTTGCCGGTTTGTGCGTCGAGCACGTCGTCCATGGCGAGATGCAACGCCGGAATCGGATATTCGCCAGCGCTCTGATAGGCCTGCCACTTCTCAAGCACCAGATGCCAGAGCAGCGCCGCGAACAGGAAGCCCGGCGACACCGGCTTGCCAGCACGAATGCGTGCGTCGGTATTGGCGAGCGCGAGCGTGACGAATTTCTCGCCGAGCGGCTGTTCCAGCACCACGTCGAGCAACGGCAGCAGACCGTGATGCAGACCTTGCGAGCGCAGTTGCTGCACACACGCCCACGCGTGACCCGAAAGCAACAGCTTGAGCATTTCGTCGAACAAGCGCGCCGCAGGCACGTTGTCGATCAGCGGCGCGAGTTGCGTAATCGGCTCGGCCGTCGCTGCGTCGATCTTGAAACCGAGCTTGGCCGCGAAGCGCACCACGCGCAGCATCCGCACCGGGTCTTCGCGATAACGCGTGGCCGGATCGCCGATCATGCGCAGCACGCGCTTCTGAATGTCTTCAAACCCGCGGTGATAGTCGTGCACCGTCTGCGTCGCCGGATCGTAATACATGGCGTTGACGGTGAAATCGCGGCGGGCGGCGTCTTCGTCCTGCTCGCCCCACACGTTGTCGCGCAACACGCGGCCCGATTCGTCGGTGACGTGCGTTTTGCGGTCGAGTTCACCCTTTTTCGGACGACGCGCACCGATTTGCTCGCTATCGACCGCTTCGACCAACGCCCGGAACGTAGAGGTCTCGATGATCTCCTGTCCGAATTGCACGTGAACGATCTGGAAGCGGCGGCCGATAATGCGCGCGCGGCGGAACAGGCGCTGGACCTGTTCGGGCGTGGCGCTCGTGGCGACGTCGAAGTCTTTGGGGGCGATGCCGAGCAGCAGATCGCGCACCGCGCCGCCGACGACGAAGGCCTTGAACCCGGCTTGCTGCAACGTGTCGGTCACGCGCACGGCGTTCTTCGACAGCAGCGTCGGATCGATGCCGTGCACGGAAACGGGGATGACGACCGGCGTGCCGGGCGGCAGACTACCTGCGCCGCCTTCGGTCTGGCCGTCTTTGCCGAGCAGCTTCTTGATGAGTTTGCGGATCACTGGAACAACTCGAGAATGGGCCAGCGACGCGCCAGTGCGATTTCGCGCAGCGCCTCATCGGGGTTCGTTGCCACCGGATGGTTCACCTTCTCCATCAGGGGGACGTCGTTGGCGGAATCGCTGTAGAAAAAGGCGTGGTTGAAGTCGCCCCAGGTCTTGCCGAGGCTGGCGAGCCACGCTTCGGTGCGGGTGATCTTGCCTTCACGGAAGCTCGGCGTGCCCACGTACTCGCCGGTGTAGCGCGCGTTCGGGTCGTTGCCGACGGTCGCCGGTTCGGTGCCGATCAGATGGTCGACGCCGAAGGCCTTGGCGATGGGGCGGGTGACGAACGTGTTCGTCGCCGTCACGATGGCGCACAGATCGCCCGCCTTGCGGTGCATGTCGAGCAGTTCGAGCGCTTCCGGACGCACGTGCGGCAGGATCGATTCTTCCATGTACTGCGCATGCCAGGCGTCGAGCTGGTCACGCGGATAGCGCGCGAGCGGGGCGAGGCAGAAACGCAGATAGGCCGGCATGTCGAGCCGGCCTGCACGGTAGTCCTGATAGAAGGCCTCGTTGGCCTGCGCGTAGGAGTCGCGCTCGACCGCGCCCTGGCGCACGAGGAAACGGCCCCATTCCTTGTCGCTGTCGGTCGGCAGCAGGGTGTGATCGAGATCGAAGAGAGCTAAATTGGTCATTGCGCGAATTTTACCTGAAGCGAAGGGCCGTCTAATGTCGTTCGGTGATTGAGGGGGCTGGCACCTGCGCGGAACGGGTATCGAATGTTACCGAGAGGTACCTCATGTGATGTATCCGGTGATGTGTCCGATCGGCCACTGCTCAGGGTTTGCCGTCCGGTGGAGCCGGGTCGGTATGGGTGAGCATCTGGCGCAGCAGCGGCAGCGTCACCGCCCGCTTTTGCTCCATCGAAAACCGGTCGAGCCGGTCGAGCAGGGCCATCAGGCTCGACATATCGCGCTCGAAATGCGTGAGCAGATAGGCCGGGACATCGGTCGCCAGTTGCAACCCACGCTCGCGTGCAGCGTTTTGCAGGGCCTGCTTCTTGCCGTCATCGTCCAATCCCACAATGTGAAATACGAGACCCCAACCGAGGCGGGTGCGCAGGTCTTCGCGCAGCGGCATGTCGACGGGCGGCTGTGAGCCGGCGGCCACGAACGCGCAGTGCGGACGGGCGCGGGTCTCGTTGAACAGATTGAAGGCGGCGATTTGTTGGGTGGGCGAGAGATTGTCGCTGTCGTCCACGCAGTAGACCGTGCTGGCGTCGTCGAACGTGAAAGCGGCCAGCGGGCTGTTGGGACGCAAATAACGCGCGCTCGGCCCCATGGCGTGGCACAGGGCCTCCATCAGATGGGTGCGGCCGGACCCGACAGCTCCCCAGAGGTAGATGCCGCGGTCGCGCGCCGTGCCCGACGAGAGTTCGGCGGGGAGGTCGGCAAGCGTCTGCGCCGCCTCGCGGTTGGGCCCGACAATAAAATTGTCGAACGTCGCGGGCGGCGGGGTGCCGAGGTCGAGATACAGTTGCTGAATCACGAACGAAGAAAGCCGGCTAAAGGCCGGCAGAGTACGGTTTACAGGGCACGCCGGGCATTCCTGGCGTCCGATATCCGCTTTGCGTTCCGAAAGGACACGCGCATCGGGTAAAATCGCATTTTACCGAACCTTGATGCATTCCCGTCATGTCACACCCTAACGAAACTTCCGGCCTTTCCTATCGCGACGCTGGCGTCGACATCGAAGCGGGCGACGCATTGGTCGAAGCGATCAAGCCGTTTGCCAAGAAAACCCTGCGCGACGGCGTGCTGGGCGGCATTGGCGGCTTTGGCGCACTGTTCGAAGTGCCCAAGCGCTACAAGGAGCCGGTGCTCGTTTCGGGGACCGACGGCGTGGGCACCAAGCTTAAGCTGGCCTTCACGCTGAACAAACACGACACGGTCGGCCAGGATCTGGTCGCCATGAGCGTGAACGACATTCTGGTGCAGGGCGCCGAGCCGCTGTTCTTCCTCGACTACTTCGCCTGCGGCAAGCTGGACGTGGCCACGGCCGCGACGGTCGTCAAGGGCATCGCTCAGGGTTGCGAGCTGTCCGGTTGCGCGCTGATCGGTGGCGAGACGGCGGAAATGCCGAGCATGTACCCGGACGGCGAGTACGATCTGGCCGGTTTCGCGGTCGGTGCAGTCGAGAAGAGCAAGATCATCGACGGCAAGTCGATCGTCCCGGGCGACGTGGTGCTGGGTCTGGCCTCGTCGGGTGCGCATTCGAACGGTTACTCGCTGGTCCGCAAGATCATCGAAGTCGCCAAGCCGGATCTGGACGCCGACTTCCACGGCCAGCCGCTGCGTGACGTGCTGATGGCCCCGACGCGTATTTACGTCAAGCCGCTGCTCGCGCTGATGGAAACGCTGACGGTCAAGGGCATGGCCCACATCACGGGTGGCGGCATTGTGGAGAACATCCCGCGTGTGTTGCAGGATCATCTGACGGCCGACATCAAGCAGGACGCCTGGACGCTCCCGCCGCTGTTCCAGTGGCTGCAGGAGCACGGCAAGGTGGCCGACGCCGAAATGCACCGCGTGTTCAACTGCGGTATCGGCATGGCCGTGATCGTGTCGGCTGCCGACGCGGACGCTGCGCTCAAGCACCTCGAAGCGTCGGGCGAGACGGTCTACCGTCTGGGCACGATCCGCGAGCGCAAGGAAGGCGAAGCGCAAACGATCGTGTCGTAAGACACGCGTCGTCAGGAATGCAAAAAGCCCGCCGGAGCACCGGCGGGCTTTTGTTTTTTGGACGGCCATAGCCGGGCGCCGCGAAGCATCACAGCTTCATCCGCGCTTGCACCGCCGCCATCACATCGTCCAGTGTCGTTTCCATCACCCGCACGAGGTCATCGAGCTGGGTGCTTGGCGCCGCAGCGCGCGGCGTAATGCGCAGGGTATGAAAGGGCATCGACGGCTCGAAGCGTCGCAATACGAGATCCGAATCGAGGAAGTCGTAAGCCGACACCGGGTGCAGCAATCCGATCCCGACGTTCTCCTTGACCATCGTGCCGATGTTGATCGAATAGCGCGCCGTTGCGACGACCTGCTCGTGCAACTGGCCGTCGGCGAACAACTGATCCATGCCCCAGCGAATCATGTCCGTCGGCTCGTACGAGAGAATCGGCTGTCCCTTGAGGTCGGCCAGACGAATCACCTTCTTTCGCGCGAGCGCATGACCCGCCGGTAACGCACAGATCGCGTCGAGTTTGGCAAAGGAGACGGCGTCGGTTGCCGCCACGTCGATGGTGTCGGTCACCAACCCCAGCGCTAACTGATGCGTGACGACCTGATCGCGAATCAGGTCCGACGCGCCCGTCGTCAACGCCAGTTGCACGCTCGGATACAACGCACGATAACCCGCCATCACGCGCGCGGAGAATCCCAGCCCGAACGATACGACCGACCCGACACGAATCACGGCCCGGTCGGGGTTGCGCAGATTCAGCGCAAATTCGCGGATATTGTCGAGCCCCGCATAACGGCGCTCGACTTCCTCGAACAGGGCGAACGCTTCTGCCGTCGGCTCAAGACGGCCCCGCGCACGGTCGAACAGTGTGAGCCGTGTCGAGCGTTCGAGATCGGCGACGAGACGGCTCACCGCAGACTGCGACGTGCCGAGCACCTGTGCCGCTTTGGTGGTCGTGCGCGTGAGCATCAGCGCCCGAAAGGCGTCGATGTGCCGGAAATCCATCGATTCTCCACGGAAGGTTGGCGTGTGGGCAGACGTGTCAGACCGCAGACTCGGGCGTGAGCGACGACGCGCGAACCCTTGAGGCGCGTCGCCTCCCCATCCGGTGCAGCCGCTGCCTTACAGCGCGAAAGCGTGGATTTTACCGCCCTTCATCACCATCGGAATTCGCTCCCCCTGCCCGAGCAGGCAGTCGAGCGACGCGAGCGGATTACCGTCGACGATCAGCACATCGGCATGCGCGCCGGGCACGATCTCACCCAGTTGCCCCGACTGTCCGAGCACTTCCGCACCGACGACCGTCGCACTGCGCAGAATCTCCGCGGGCGACAGCACTTCCGCACGCAGACGGAATTCGTCGCTTTGCAGGCGCTGTGACTCGCCGAGCAGGTCCGAGCCGTAACCCATCTTCACACCGGCTTCGCGGAAGATCTCCAGCGAGCGAAGACCGGCCGCGTGCACGTCGGCAATCTTCGCGACGCTGTCGTCGGGCAGGCCAAGCGATTTGCCTTCGTTGGCGAGCGCGTCATAAGTCACCAGCGTAGGCACGGCGTACGCGCCTTGCTCCGCCATGAAGCGTGCGGTCGGGGCGTCGACAAGGTTGCCGTGCTCGACGGTGCGCACACCGCAACGCACGGCGCGTTCGATGGCGGCCGCCGTGTATGCATGCGCGAGCACGTAGGTGCCACGCCCGCGCGCCTCGGCGACGATGGCGCGAATTTCGTCTTCCGAATAACCCCATGCGCCGACGGGATCGGTCGGCGACGCCACGCCGCCCGACGCCATGATCTTGATCTGGTCCGCGCCCATTTGCAGCTCTTCGCGCACGGCGCGGCGCACTTCGTCCACGCCGTCGGCCACACGTGAGAGTGCGCCGACGCGCACGCAGCACGGGCACGGGCCGTCGGTGCCGATGTAGTCGGTGCGCGGGCGTCCGTCACCGTGTCCGCCGGTCTGGCTGATCGCGCGGCCCGACACGAACAGACGCGGGCCTTCGGCCAGTCCACTCTCGACCGCATGCTTGATGGCGTGACCTGCGCCGCCTGCGTCGCGCACCGTGGTGAAGCCGCGTCTGAGCATGCCTTGCAGAATCGGCACCGATTTAAGCGTGACAAGCACGTTCGGCAGATGGGCCTGCGCCGAAAGATTGAGTTGCGTGGCGTGCACGTGCACGTGCAGATCGATGAGACCCGGCATGACGGTACGACCGTGCGCGTCGATCTCGCGCGCCGACGTCGCGCGAATCGGTTTGTCCGAGACTTCCTTGATGCGTCCGTTTTCAATCAGCACAGCGTGGTCTTCGCAAAGCTCGCCCTTGACTGGGTCCAGCAGCGCGCAGTTCGACAGCAGAATCGACTCCATGACTTCTCCTCCAGGATGTTTTTCTGAGCGGACGCCTGTACGTCGGCATCTGCCTTGCGTTCTCAATCGATGGTCGCGTGCGCGAGCGTTCGCGGGGTCCGGGTGAGCATGATCGGGGTGTCGCCGGTGACGACCGAGTCGTCCAGACGGAACCCGCCCAGCCCGTAGACATAGATGCCCGGCTCGGCCGAATACACTTCGTTCGCGAGCAGCGGGCGATGGTTGAACGCCATGTCGTCCGGATACTCGTGACCGATGATGCCCATGCCATGACCGGTGCGATGGCGGATGTACTCCCCGCAACCGGCTTTCTCGATGACGGCCTGCGCAGCGGCGTCGATGCCGGACACGGGCTTGCCGGTGATAGCGGCCCCGACGGCGGCTTCGTTCGCCGCGCGCGCGACTTCGTAGAAGCGCGCCTGTTCGCTCGACGGCTTGCCGCAGAACCACGTGCGTTCGTTCTCGATGACGAGACCGTTCAGACGCGGGATCACGATATTCACCATGCCGTCGCCTTCGCTGATACGCGCGCCGCACGACGCGCCGTCGCCATGCGGCGAGGCAGACGCAGGGCCGGAAAGCGTCCAGCAGCGCATCACTTCGAGATTCTCGCCAGGGAAGCGCTTTGCGCCCTCGGTGACCATCAACGCAGCCATCGAGTAGTCGAGTTCCTGCACCAGGCGCCCGGGGCGGATGTTCTCGCGATACCGGTCCTGCACCCAGTCAGCCAACTCGGCAGCCGCGCGCATGATGGCGATCTCTTCGTCGTGCTTCACCCAGCGCAGGCCACGCATGTCCGCGAGCATCGGCACGAACTTAGCGTCTGGCAGCATGGCGCCCGCTCGCGCGAGCGGGCCGCCTGCGGCATCGACTCCGATACGCGATGCTGCCAGTCCGGCGGCGCGCAGCGTATCTGCGATGAGCGCGGGCACTTCTGCGAGCAGCGGCTGACGTTGCGTGACGCGCGGATGCTCAGCGTAGAGCGTGACGCGCTCCAGGTCGAGCCACAGGTGATGACGCTCACGCGCCATCATCAGATGATGCGTGGACAGTTCGTTCATTACGGCGAACGGTTCGCCATTACGCGGCACGCAAACGGCGATGGGGCGCTCCCACGTCTGCACGTCGACGTGAAAGTTGGTCGCCCACTGGAAGAAGTCGGCGGCGGTGAACACGAGCGCATCGACACGCGTGCGGTCCATCAGATCGTTCATTAGCCCGCGACGGTACTGACGTGTGGCATCGGAGAGAGTCGGCATCGGGAAACCTTTGTCTGCAAACGAGAGGCGAAGTGTCAGAGACATGCGCGCCACGCAAGCCGGCGCGCATGAGCGAAGTCAGGTCATCATCGTCTTTGCGTAACGGCGGTGAATGACCCAGTGAGAGGCGATGGCGAGTGCGAACGTCACGACCATCGACACGATGGAGAGCACCGCGCCGAACGGCCAGTTGTTCGCCTTGGCGATCTGGTCGTAGATCGAGGGCGTCATCATCGTGATGCCGGTGCCGCCGAGCAGCACGGGGGTGGCATACGCGTTCATGCAAAGAATGAAGACGAGCATCGTGCCCGCGGCGATACCCGGTGCAGCCATTGGGAGGATCACGCGGGTAAGTGTCTGCCGGAAGGTGGCGCCGAGATTGCGCGCGGCTTCCTCGACGGAGAAGTCCATGCCTTCGAGCACACTCTGCAACGTCAGAATCATGTAGGGCAGCACGACTGCCGTGGTGCCGATAACGACTGCGAATGGCGTGTACAGCAGACGAATCGGCTGCGGCACGATACCCAGCGACACGAGCAGCGAGTTGACGAAACCGGCGTTGCCGAGCATCACCATCCAACCGGCGGCGCGCACCACGTTGCCCACGAGCAACGGGAATACCAGCAGCATGACGAGCAGGCTCTTGAAACGGCTTTGCGTGCGCGCGAGCACATACGCGACGGGGAAGCCGAAGACGAGTGCGAGCACCGTGCACAGCGACGCAACTTTGATCGTCGTCCACAGCACCGACAGGTAGTACGGATCGGTAAAGAACTTGATGTAGTTCGCCCCCGTGAGGGCCGCCTGCATCATGTCGACGGGGTCGAACCGGTTGAAGCTGTAGCGCACCAGTTGCAAGCCCGGCAGCACGATCACCAGCAGCACGACGAGCGTGGCCGGTGCCGCGAGCGAGCCGCCGGTGAACGCGCCGCGCACCGCGCGTGCGGTGGCGGCCCGGGAGGCTTGGGTGGACGGGCGGGGCGACGGCATGGCGGCGTCCGGTGTGTCGGCGACGTTCACAGCCCCACCTTGAATTCCTTGTTCCAGAAGTCGAGCAGCGCGGGCTTATCGGCGGTGAAGCGCGCATAGTCGAGCTTCACCATGCGGTCGAGTTCCCCACTCGTGAAGCCCACGCTTTGTTGCAGCGACGGCGGCAGGTTCGCGTTCTTCACGGTCGGCGCGTAGCCCATCGTCTCGGCAAAACCGATCTGCGCACGCGGGTCGAGCATCGCGTTCAGATAGTTGAAGCCGCACGGCTTGGATTGGGAGTTCTTCGGCACAGCGGCTTCGAATGTCACCGGCACCGCGCCTTCCTTCGGCACCACGTAGTCGATGGGCACGCCCGCTTTCTTCCATTGAAGCGCGCGCGCCTTCCACATGCACGTGAACCAGATGTCGCCGCTCTTGAGCGCCGAGGCCACCGCTTCATTCGACGGATAGACCTTGGGCTGCTGCGTCTTGCGCAACTCGCGCAGGAACTGCACGCCACCGGCCATATCGCCGTCTTTATGACCGGCCGCGAGCGAACTGCTCACCACGTTGAAGTTGTAAAGAATGTCGGAGAAGCCGACCTTGCCCTTGAGCTTGGGGTCGAGTGCGGCGGTGAACGAATCGGGCTTCGTGCCGAGCTTTTCCGGGTTGTAGACGATCACCATCGCGCTGAAGATGTGCGGGATCGAGTACGGACGGCGCAGCGCTTCGAGCGTGTTGGCGAGATTCGGCACGAGCTTTGCGTCGACGGTCTCGAGGATCCCCGAGCGATTGATGTCGTACATGTCGAGATCGGCGAGACACGCAACGTCGAGCGAGCCGCGACGCGATGCCTTCTCGGCGCGCAGCTTCGTCATGCGTCCGACCTGATCGGCGGAGTCGTACGTCACTTTGCCGCCAGCGGCCTCGATGATCGGCTTGCCGATGTTCTGCTCGAGCAGATTCAGATAGTCGCCGCCCCAGGTGCCGACAACCACGTTCGGACACGCCTCGGCGGCGTGTGCCGAGAGGGCATCGAGTCCGAGCGCGGGGGCAATCACCAGACCGGAAGCGGTCTTCAGGAACGTGCGGCGGTTCAGGGCGTGCGTCATGTCGTCATCCTTCTAAACGTCGGCCATCGAGGGCCTTGGCGTGGGTCAGAGCGTGCGTGAAATATGCGTGGGGTGAGGGCTTGGATTGCGAATTCAGGCGTTGAAAAACAGGCAGTCGGTGCTCGCGAAGCACGCCTTGAGTGCGCTGCCAGGCGCGTAAAGACGCGCGTCGTCACGCGCCGTGTTCGGCACATGCGCCACGAGCATTTCGCCTTGCGGGCTCTTGAGCCGAAGCTCCAGCGTCGAGCCGAGATAGATCGTCTGATCGACGGTGACGGGCAGGGCGGTTTCGTGTTGCGCCGGTGCGTCGGTCAGGCGTAGACGCTCGGGGCGAATGCCGAGCGTCTTCGCGTCGGGGGTCGCGCCCGCCAGCGCAAGACGCTCACCTTTGGCGGTGACGAACTGACCTGCGTCCATTTGTCCGGCGAGGAAATTCATCTTGCCGAGGAAGTTGGCGACGAAGGGATTCGCCGGGCGTTCGTAGAGCGCGTCGGCGGTGCCGATCTGCTGCACGCAGCCGTCATGCATCACGGCCAGACGGTCGGCAATCGCGAGGGCTTCTTCCTGATCGTGTGTGACGAAGATCGTCGTGAGGCCAAGACGGCGTTGCAGCGCGCGGATTTCTTCGCGCACTTCGGTGCGCAGCTTCGCGTCGAGGTTCGAGAGCGGTTCGTCGAGCAGGAAGACGTCGGGGCGAATGGCGAGCGCGCGGGCGATGGCCACGCGTTGCTGCTGACCGCCGGAGAGCTGGCGCGGATAGCGGTCGGCGAGCGACGTGAGACGCACCATGTCGAGCGCTTCGCGAATGCGTGTGGCGCGATCAGCGGCGGACACACGTCGCATCTCCAGCCCGAACGCTACGTTTTCGGCGACCGTCATGTGCGGGAACAGGGCGTAGCGCTGAAACACCATGCCGGTGTTGCGACGGTGCGGCGGCAGACGCGACACCTCTTTGCCGCCGATCCAGATTTCGCCGGCCGTCGGCTCGACGAAGCCTGCAACCATGCGCAGCGTGGTGGTCTTGCCGCAGCCGCTGGGGCCGAGGAAGGCCACGAGTTCGCCTTCGGCGATGTCGAGTGAGAAGTCGGCGACGGCAGCGGCGTTGCCATACTGCTTGCGCAGCGAGCGAAGCGAAACGTTGGCCATGTCAGATCACCTGGCTGAGTTTGACGAAGCGATCGGTGATCAGCATGACGATGCCGAGCAGCACGATCTGCGCCGCAGACACGGCGGCGATCGTCGGATCGAGGTTGAATTCGAGGTACTGCATGATCGCGATGGGCAGCGTGGTCTTGCCCGGCCCCACGAGCGGCAGCGTGAGTTCGAGGTTCTCGAACGACACGATGAAGCTGAACAGCGCGGCCGCGACGATGGCAGGGCGCAACATCGGCAGCGTCACGCGCCAGAGCGTACGCCAGGGGCCCGCGCCGAGGTTGCGGGCGGCTTCTTCGATGGTGCCGTCGATCTGCGCGAGGCTTGCACCCACGAGGCGCATCGTCCACGGAATCGTCAGGCAGATGTGGGCGATCACGAGACCGCCGAACGTGCCGACGATGTCCACGTCGAACGCGTTCTCTGCGCGCAGATAGAACAGATAGGTGGCAATGCCTGCGACGATGCCCGGCACCACGAGTGGCAGCAGCAGAACGTTGCCGAGCGTGCGGCGCCCGGGGAAACGGTAGCGGGCGAGCGCGAGCGATGCGGCCACGCCGAGAATGACGCCGCCGATGGCCGCGCACGCAGCGAGTTGCAGGGAAAGCAGGAAACCGTTGGCGAACGCAGCGTTGCGCCACGCGTTGACGTACCACGACACGGTGTAACCGCTCGGCGGGAACGTGATGATGGCGTCTTTGAAGAAGCTCAGCCAGACGACGAAGATCAGCGGACTCAGCATGAACAGGTAGATCAACGCGATCCCTGCACGCACCGCCCATTTCGACCACTTTGCGAAGGGCACACGCCTCGGGCTGCCTGTCGGCAGCCTCAGCACATCGCCCGTCACACCACTCGGCTCCATCGAAGTCTGCGTCATTGGCACCCTTCCCGGTATCGTGGATTCGATGCAAATTTGCATTGCTCGAAACGTTGATATGCAAATTAGCATATCAAAATCGACATGCAAACCGGAAAGCTGTCAGGGTTTCAACGGATGCTGCGGGGCGATTCGACGGGCGGGGGAGATGGGGTTCGGACGGCGCAACGCGGGGGCTGAGCGGGAGGTAGAAACGCTTCGCGGCGATGGCCAGCGAAGCGTCAGGTATGCGGCGTTCAGTCGCCCCAGAGCGCGCGCACAGTCTCGAGGGCGCGTTGCGGCGCGTCGGCAGCAGTGCAGTCGACGATGTGACGCTCAGGCATCGAGCGCAGCCACGTGAGCTGACGCTTGCACAACTGGCGCGTGGCGAAGACGCCCTTGTCACGCATGGTGTCGTAGTCGGTCTCGCCGTCGAGGTATTCCCATACCTGACGGTAGCCGACGCAGCGCATCGATGGCAGCCCAGGATCGAGGTCGCCGCGCGCACGCAGGCGCTTGACTTCTTCGACGAAGCCTGCGGCGAGCATCAACCGGAAACGCTCCGCGATGCGCGCGTGTAACACCGAGCGGTCGCCCGGCTCCAGCGCCACCGGCACGAATGAATGCGGCGAGGGTGTGTCGGGTGCCTGCGCCTGTTCGGCCAGCCACTGCGACATTGGTTTGCCGGACAACTCGAAGATTTCCAGTGCGCGCTGAACGCGCTGCGCGTCGTTCGGCGCGAGGCGTGCGGCCGTCACCGGATCGACGCTCGCGAGCCGCGCATGCATGGCTGGCCATCCGTCGCGGGCTGCGTCCTCATCGAGTTTTGCACGCACGTCGGCATCGGCAGACGGCAATGGCGAGAGGCCTTGCGTGAGCGCTTTGTAGTACAGCATCGTGCCGCCAACGAGCAACGGACGACGTCCGCGTGCGGTGATCTCGTCGACCAGACGCAGCGTGTCTTCGCAGAACTGCGCCGCCGAGTAGGTGTCGCGCGGATCGATGATGTCGATCAGGTGATGCGGCACGGCTGCGAGTTCGTCGGCGCTCGGCTTGGCCGTGCCGATATCCATCTCGCGATAGACGAGTGCGGAGTCGACGCTGATGATCTCCAGCGGGGTGTCCTGCGCGAGTGCCAGCGCGGCAGCGGTCTTGCCGGAAGCCGTCGGGCCCAGCAAGCAGACGATCGGGGTGTTTGCCTTCATGAACCGCTCAACGTCCGCGCATGAACAATTTGTCGAGGTCGCCGAGCGTGAGCTGGTACCAGGTGGGACGTCCGTGGTTGCACTGGTCGGCACGCTCGGTCGCTTCCATCTGACGAAGCAACGCGTTCATTTCCTCGTGCGTGAGACGCCGGTTCGCACGCACCGCCGTGTGGCAGGCGAGCGTGCCGAGCAACTCGTGCTGACGCTCGGTGAGCACGCGCGAGCCGCCGTACTGACGCAGATCGGCCAGCACCGCGCGGGCCAGCGCCTGTGCGTCGGCACCGTCGAGTAGTGCAGGGATGGCGCGCACGGCGAGCGTCGTCGGGGACATGGCGGCGAGGTCGAAGCCGAGGGCCGTCAGCGTCTCCTGATGCTCTTCCGTCGTGCCGATTTCCACCGGGTCGGCGAAGAACGTCACCGGGATGAGTAGCGGCTGAACGGGGACGCTGCGCTCGACCAGCGCCTGCTTGAAGCGCTCGTACAGAATGCGCTCGTGCGCGGCGTGCATGTCGACCAGCACGAGACCGTAGGCGTTTTGCGCGAGGATATAGATGCCGTGCAACTGGCCGAGCGCGAATCCCAGCGGCTGTTCGAGCTGCATGGCGGCTGCGGCGTCGGCGGCGGTGTTGGCGTTGGAGGCCGACAACGCATCGGCAAGACCGCCGGTGAGCGCTGCGCCGTCCGTAGTACCCAAACCCCCTGAACTACCGTAAGCCGGTGACGGTGCATCCGTCACCCCCGGCTGTCCGTAGGGACGTGCCGCTGGCGGCGCCGTGCGTCCGAAAAGATTGTCGTAGACGGACATCGGCTGCGGCACCGGCAACGAACCTTGCTGCGCGCGCGCGTTCCAGCTGCTGCCGCCCGGCGTGCCAAAGCCGCCCGTCGGACGTGCGCCGAATCCACCGCCAGGGCCACCGCTGAGCCCGCCCAACCCACCTGCCGCACCCGGACCGGCAGCCAGACCGCCGCCTTCCGTCAGATGCGCCGAGTGCGTTGCGCCACCGCTGCCCGCCGCGCGTGCGAGCGCACGTTGCACCGCGTGGAACACGAACTGGTGAACGCTGCGCGCATCGCGAAAACGGACTTCGATCTTCGAGGGGTGAACGTTGACGTCCACCAACTGCGGCGGCAGTTCGAAGTACAGCACGTACGCCGGGTAGCGGTCGCCGTGCAGCACGTCTTCATAGGCAGCGCGCACGGCGTGCGTGAGCAGTTTGTCGCGCACGAAGCGACCGTTCACGAAGAAGAATTGCTGGTCGGCGCGGCCACGGCTCGCGGTGGGCAGGCCGACGAAGCCCGACAGACGCAGTTCTGCCGCGCCTTCGTCCAGTGCGAGGTGGGCGTCGGCAAAGTCGTTGCCCAGCACGCGCGAGACCCGTGTGGCGGCATCCGACGCGTTCCAATGCTCCACGGCCCGGTTGTTGTGCAGGATCGAGAAACCGACGTCCGGGCGCGCGAGGGCGCTACGGCGAATGACGTCCATGCAATGACCGAACTCGGTTTGCTCGGTCTTCAGGAATTTGCGGCGCGCGGGGGTGTTGAAGTACAGGTCACGCACGTCGACCGTCGTGCCCACCGGACCGGCCGCCGGGGTGAGTGCCCCGGTGTTACCGTCGATAGCAGTCGCGTGCGGCGCGTCGATCTGACGGCTGGAGAGCGTGAGCTGCGCGACCGAGGCAATGGATGCGAGCGCTTCTCCCCGGAATCCGAGCGTCAGTACCGACTCTAGCTCGTCCAGCGTGCGAATCTTGCTCGTCGCGTGGCGGGTCAGCGCCAGCGGGAGTTGTTCGGCGGACATGCCGCCGCCATCGTCGGTAATGGCGATACGGCGCACGCCGCCTTCTTCGAGCTTGACCTGGAGCGCACGGGCACCGGCGTCGAGGGCGTTTTCCAGCAGTTCCTTAACCACGGACGCCGGACGCTCGACCACCTCGCCCGCGGCGATCTGGCTGATGAGCTGGTCGGGCAGCACGCGGATGGCGCGTGCGGGCGCGAGGCCCGCTGGCATTGGGCCGGGACGGCGTTCGGGCGCGTTGGCGGCCGCATCGGCGGCCGGGTCTTGCGCTTCAGGGGCGGGGGTCGGGGTGGCAGACATGGGAACCATTATAAAGGCTGCCCTCAAAGACATAGGCCCGGCGTCGTTTCAGTGGATGACACGTGATTTAATGCGTTCTGGCGTAGCCCATCGGCGCATTTCTTGTCATTTTTTCGTCTTTAATTGGCAACTAATTCGACTGTGGGATGCTGGTATGATGCGACTCGTCGCGCGCCCGCAGGGACGGGCCGGCGTCCTTTATCTTGAGGAATCGACTTGGATACTTTGGTGCAATTGCTGGAGATGGTGCTCCATATCGATAAACATCTTGGTGTGTTTATCGATCAGTACGGAAATTGGGTGTACCTGTTCCTGTTCATGATCGTATTCGTGGAAACGGGGCTGGTGCTGTTCCCGTTCCTGCCGGGCGATTCCCTGCTGTTCATCGGCGGCGCTTTCGCGGCCACCGGAGCCATGGATCCGTGGCTGCTCGGCGTGCTGCTGTTCATCGCTGCGGTGACGGGCAACACCCTCAACTACTGGATCGGCTCGAAGATCGGGCCGCGCGTGTACGAGAAGAACTGGCGTTTTCTCGATCGCGACGCGCTGCGCAAGACGCACGATTTCTACGAACACCACGGCGGCAAGACCATCGTGATGGCGCGTTTTGTGCCGGTCGTGCGCACGTTCGCCCCGTTCGTGGCGGGTGTCTCGGCCATGCCGTGGACGCGCTTCCAGCTCTATAACGTGCTGGGTGCAGCGATCTGGGTGGTGCTGCTCGTGGGCGGCGGCTACCTGTTCGGCAACCTGCCGCTGGTCAAGCAGTACCTGAACGTGATCGTGCTGGTCGGCATCTCGGCCGCCGTCGTGCCCATCGCGCTGGGCGCTGTGTGGAAGCTGTTCACGCGCGGTCGTCGTAGCGATACGGCGCAAGGGCAGAGCAAGTAAGCCAGTCGATTGGCGAGGGAGCGGCGGACGTCCGTTGCGTCCTGCTCGGTCTGAAGCAGTACAAGTGGATAAGAAAAATGGCGCGTCCGGTTTCGGACGCGCCATTTTTTGTTGGGGGGCAAAGGCTGCGGATTTTCAGGCTGTGCGGTTCTTCGCGAGGGGCGGATTCTTCGAGAAGTAGGTCCGGATCCCCTTGAGCAGCGCGTTCGCGAGCCGTTCCTGATAGGCCGGATCGTTCAGATACTGCTCTTCCTTGGGGTTGCTGATGAAGGCCGTCTCGACCAGCACCGACGGAATATCCGGTGCCTTGAGCACTGCGAACGACGCTTGTTCGACGTTCTTGCTGTGCAGACGATCCGCCACCGTGCCGATCTCGGCAAGCAGCGCGGTGCCGAACACCTTGCTGTCGCGAATCTGTGCCGTCGTCGACATATCGAGCAGCGCGTGCGCCACCGTCCGGTCGTTGGTCTTGATGTTGACGCCGCCAATCAGATCCGAGGCGTTCTGCGTTTTTTCGAGCAGCCGGGCGGTCGCGCTCGTCGCACCCCGTTCGGACAGCGCGAACACGGACGCGCCGTTGGCGGAGGGCGACGTGAAGGCGTCGGCGTGAATCGACATGAAGAGATCGGCGTCCACACGACGCGCCTTCTGCACGCGCACACCGAGCGGCACGAAGAAGTCGGCGTCGCGCGTCATCATGGCGCGCATGTTCGGCTGCGCATTGATCTTGTCGCGCAACCGTTTGGCAATCTGCAACACCACAACCTTCTCATACGTGCCGCTGCTGCCGATCGCCCCCGGGTCTTCCCCGCCGTGGCCGGGATCGAGGGCGATGGTGAGCAGACGCGCCGTCTTCTGACCGCGCGGCGGCGGGGGCAGATCGTCGGTGTCGTCGTCGTTGCGCTGGGCAAGCTGCGGTGTCTTGTCCGGAGCGGCAGGCGTAGATGGGGTAGAGGGAGTCGGACCGGGGCGCGCAGGGCGCGACGTCTGACCTTGCTGCGCATACCGCTGGAAGAACGCTTCGCTCTCTTCCGTGCTTGGCGTGCTGGCGTTGCCCGAGGTCTGTGGCGGACGCGAATTCTGTGCGAGCGCTTGCGCCTTGTTGGCGGTTTGCGCGAGCAGCTCCATGAGCGGATCGGGCTCGACAGCCGGGTACAGATCGAACACGGTGCGGTACTTGTAGCCCGCCACCGGCGGCAGCGTGAACGACTGTGGCTTCACGCCCGCCTTCAGATCGAACACCATGCGCACGACGCCGGGCTTGAACTGCCCCACGCGCACCTGGGCGATCTGTGGATCGTTCGGTTGGATCTTGGCGACGAGGTCGCGCAGCGCCGGACTCAGATCCACTTCGTCGAGATCGATGACGAAGCGATTCGGACTTTCCATCAGCTGCTGCTGGAATTTGACAGGGTTGTCGGTCTCCAGCGTGACACGTGTGTAGTCCCTCGCCGGCCAGACGCGCACCGCCACGATGGCGTTGGCGAACGCGAATCGGGGGCCGGTGAGGGCGAGAATCAGGGTCGAAGCGCCTGCGCGCAAAGCGCGGCGGCGGCCGGCGTTGGGCGATGAGGCGTCGTCGGTACGGGCGAAGCGTTTGATCAGCATGAGTTCAGGCAAGCAAGACCGGCCGGCGTGTAGGCGCTCGTGGTGAGACGGCGGGCATCGCCAACTGGTTCCAGCCAAAGGCGCAAATCAGGGGTGCCAAGGAGTCCTTCGGCTTTTTCCGGCCACTCGACCAGGCACAGGGCGTCGCCCGCAAAATGCTCGCGAAAGCCCGTGTCGTGCCATTCGGCCGGATCGGCAAAGCGGTACAGATCGAAATGATAGACCGGCAACACGCCTTGTGGTGTGTCGATGTTGTATGGTTCACACAGCGCGTAGGTGGGGCTTTTGACGCGTCCCGTGTGGCCCAGCGCGCGCAACAGCGCTCGTACGAAGGTGGTTTTGCCCGCGCCGAGGTCGCCCGAGAGCTGTACGTGCAGGCCCGCGTGCGCGGCGTCGGTATGCGCCATGCGCTCAACGACAGCGCGCGCGAATGCCGCGGCGAAGGCCTCGGTGGCGGCTTCGTCCGGCAGCGCGAAGATGCGTTCGCCCAGCGGCGGCGGCGCAGAGGAGTCGGGCATGGCGGGCATTGCGTAAAATGGAGTCGATGAAAGCTTCCGTGATTTTCCCCGCTACCGCCGCACAAGTCGAGCCATCGGCACCTCCGAATGCAAAGGAAGTGTCGCCCTCGCGCGACATTGCGACGTCGTCGGCCCTCGCTTCGACCCTCGATCAGCAGGGTCTGGCCGCGCTCGCGGTGCAAATTCGAGGGTGGGCGCGTGAGCTTGGCTTCGGTCACGTGGGCATCACGGACATCGACCTCTCACATGCCGAAGCGGGTCTGCAACAGTGGCTCGACGACGGCTGTCATGGCGACATGGACTACATGGCGGCCCACGGTATGAAGCGTGCGCGGCCCGCCGAGCTGGTCCCCGGCACGGTGCGCGTGATCAGCGCCCGTATGAACTATCTTCCCAGCGACACCGACCTCACCCATTGGCGCAAGCGCGAGATGGCGCGCACCGGAATGCCCGGCGAGGCGGTCGTGTCGCTCTATGCCCGTGGACGCGACTATCACAAGGTGCTGCGCAATCGTCTGCAGCAACTGGCGGATCGCATCACGCAGGCCATCGGGCCGTTCGGTTATCGCGCGTTCACCGATTCCGCGCCGGTGCTTGAAGTCGAACTCGCGCAGAAGGCGGGGCTCGGCTGGCGCGGCAAACACACGTTGTTGCTCTCGCGCGACGCGGGCTCGCTGTTCTTCCTCGGTGAAATCTTCGTCGACGTTCCCCTGCCGGTCGACGTTGATGAAAGCGACGACGAAGACGACAGCGCCAGCCCAAGCACCCGCATGGATCGCGGCGAGCACTGCGGCCAATGTCGACGCTGCCTCGACGTCTGCCCGACAGGCGCGATCACCGAAGCGTTTCGCGTCGATGCACGTCTGTGCGTGTCGTATCTGACGATCGAACACAAGGGCGCGATTCCCGAGCCGCTGCGCGCCAGGATGGGTAACCGCATTTACGGGTGCGACGACTGCCAGCTCTACTGTCCCTGGAACAAGTTTGCGCAGCCGTCGCCGCTGCCCGATTTCGCACCGCGTAACAAGCTCGACGGCGCGTCGCTGGTCGAGCTGTTTGCCTGGACTGAGACGGAATTCATGGACCGGCTTGCGGGCAGCCCGATTCGTCGTATCGGCCACGAGCGATGGCTGCGCAATCTCGCCGTCGGCCTGGGCAATGCGCTGCGCGAGACGCCCGATGCCGATGCCCGCATTCCCATGCGCGACGCGTTGCTGGCGCGTCGCGATCACCCCTCCGCGCTGGTGCGCGAACATGTCGAGTGGGCGCTTGCCCAGGAAGGAGTTCCGGTTTGAGCACGTCTGAGCGCACGCAAGTTTCCGAGCCGATGCTCACGCGCAGCACGTCGCTCATCGACCAGTTCTGCGACACGATCTGGCTCGAAGACGGCCTGTCGCGCAACACGCTCGACGCCTATCGTCGCGATCTGCGTCTGTTCGCGGAGTGGCTGGCGGACGATGCGAAAGCGTCGGACGCAGCGAATGGCGCGGACAAATTGCACAACATCCCGCACAAGACCTCGCACGACAGCCCGCCCGCAATGTCCCTCGACACCGTGGACGAGGCGGCGCTCTCGGCCTATCTCGCATGGCGCCGGGAGAGTCTGGCGAGTAGCGTGAACCGGCGTTTGTCCGTCTTCAAGCGGTTCTATCAATGGGCGCTGCGCGAGCACCTCGTGCAGCAGGACCCGTGCTTGCGGATTGCGTCGGCCAAACGGGCGCAGCGCTTGCCATCGACCTTGTCGGAAGCGCAGGTCGAGGCGCTGCTCGCCGCGCCGGATCTCGCGCAGCCGCTCGGTTTGCGCGACCGCGCCATGCTGGAGCTGATGTATGCGAGCGGCTTGCGCGTGTCGGAGCTGGTCGCGCTCAAGACCATCGAAGTGGGACTGAACGAAGGCGTGCTGCGGATCTTCGGCAAGGGCGCGAAGGAGCGTCTGGTGCCGTTCGGCGAAGAGGCGAACGGCTGGCTCACGCGCTATCTGGCGCACAGTCGTGGTGTGTTGCTCGCGGGACGCGCGTGCGACACGCTGTTTGTGACGCAACGCGGCGATGGGATGACGCGTCAGGCGTTCTGGTATCTGATCAAGCGGTACGCGCTGCAAGCCGATATTCGTGCGCCGCTCTCACCGCACACGCTGCGCCACGCGTTCGCCACGCACCTGATCAATCACGGTGCGGATTTGCGCGTGGTGCAGTTGTTGCTCGGCCACGCGGACATCTCGACGACGCAGATCTACACGCACGTCGCGCGCGAGCGTCTCAAGTCGCTGCACGCGCAGCATCACCCGCGCGGCTGACGTTCGCGAACCGCGTCGCGCAACGTCAGAGCATCGCCTTGAGCTTGTGCTTGAGCACTTTGCCGGTCGATGCGGCAGGCAAGGCGTCGAGCACGCGAATCTGCGCGGGACGCTTGTACGGCGCGAGTCGCTGTGCGGCCCATCCTGCAAGCGCTTCGACGTCGATCTCATGTCCCGGACGCGCTTCCACAAATGCAATCACTTGTTCGTTGCCGTCGACAGCACGTCCGAGCACGGCCACCTGAAGCACGTCGGGATGACTCGCCAGCGCTTGCTCGACTTCAATCGGATAGACGTTAAAGCCCGAGTGGATGATGAGTTCTTTCGCGCGTCCGGCGAGAAACAACGCGCCGTCTGCGGCACGCCGGGCGAGATCGCCAGTGCGCAGCCAGCCGTCTTCCGTCACGGTCGCGGCCGTCAGTTCCGGCGCGCGGTAATAGCCGAGCATGACGTTCGGTCCGCGTACCCACAGTTCACCGACGTCACCCTCGGTCACATCCTTGCCGTCGAGTCCCACGATGCGCACCGCGACGCCCGGAATGACGGGGCCGACGGAGCAGTCGTCGCGTGGCGCGTCCAGCAAGGTCTGAGAGACGGTCGGACTGCTCTCGGTAAGGCCATAACCGTTGTGGATGGGCAGACCGTAGAACGCTTCGACACGCGCCTTGAGCGCAGCGTCGAGCGGTGACCCGCCGGAGTAGACAAAGCGCAGACGCGGCGCGACGAGCGTCGTGCCTTGCGTGGCCACATACGCCATCAGGCGCGCATGCATGGCGGGCACACCTTGCAGAATCGTCAGTCCGTCGTGCGCGAGTGAGTCCAGCACCGCCTCCGGGGTAAAGCGCGCGGCGAGACGCAACGTGCCACCCGCGTATAACGTCCCGAGACACACGGAAGTCAATCCGTAGACGTGCGAGATGGGTAGTACGCCATAGGCGATGTCGTGCGGGCCGACGCGTCGCAACGTGCTCGACACCGCCGCAATGAACATCAGATTGCGATGCGATAACCGCACGCCCTTGGGCGCACCGGTCGTGCCTGTTGTGTAAATCAGCGCCGCGCACTGTTCGGACGGATCGCTTTGCACTGGTTCGGCCACGCTCGCGGGATCGACGTCGGACACCGCCAGCGCGCCCAGCGCCAGTTCGGTCCAGGCGACCTTGGCGGCGTCGGTGCGCGCGTGCGCGGCAGCGTCCGGAGATGCGTCGATGGCGTAGACGGCACAACGTGGTTGCGCGTGCTCGCGAATCACCCGCAACTCGGCGGCAGAGAGGCGGGCGTTGCAGAGCAGAGGCCATGCGTCGAGCGAGGCGACGGCAAGCAGCAGCACGACATACGCGATGCCGTTCTCGCCGACGATCATCACTCGATCACCACCTCTGACGCCATGCTCGCGCAGGCGCGTTGCACACGTGCTCACGGCATGCGTCAGTTCACCGTACGTCATCCGGCCGAAGTCGTCGATCAGTGCGATGCGCGACGGTGTTTGCGCGGCGATGCGCGCGGGAAGATTATCGATGCGCGCTGGCAAGTCGGCGAGGAACGCGCTCAAGGACGAAGCCAAGGACGAAGCCAAGGACGAGGCCGAAGACACCGCGTCGGCGTCGGTCGGTAACGCAAGCAAGGGCGATAAATGTGAGGCGGACATGGCGGCATTGTAATGCCCGATGAAGCGATTGCTTACAATCCGTAATTATCGAATCCTAGGGGGTCCCGCTGCGTGCGTGCCCGAACGCCTGCGACGCGATCCGAGAACCGACTGCATCTTTTACGATATGAAATCCAAGGCCACCGCTGAAACCCCTGCAACCAAACAGCTTCGCGAAGCCAAGGTCGCGTTTCAGAACCATTTCTACGAGTACCAGGAGCATGGCGGCACGCGCGTCTCGTCGGAGGCGTTGGGGGGGCCTGAGCACGCGGTGGTCAAGACGTTGATCATGGAAGACGAGGACGCCCATCCGCTGATCGTGCTCATGCACGGCGATTGTCAGGTGTCGACCAAGGCGCTGGCGCGGCAAGCCGGACGCAAGCGCATCGAGACGTGCAAACCGGAAGTCGCCAATCGTCATTCCGGCTTTCTGGTCGGCGGCACGAGTCCCTTCGGTACACGCAAGCGCATGCCGATCTTCATGGAGGCGTCGATTCTCGAATTGCCGGAGATCTACATCAACGGTGGACGTCGCGGCTATCTCGTCTCGATGGCGCCCTCGGAAATCGTGCGGGTGCTCGCACCCACGCTTGTGAATGTCGCGCTGATCGACTGAGCATCCGTCTGCCCGACGGCTTCGTGCGCCTGATCGCGCCGCTATTACCTCAATCAATCGAATTCGTCTTTAAGAAAAGGCTCATTTCCACGCCGATAGGCGAAATCTGACTTGTCAGATTTCGCTTGCGCTTTGTCGTCCCTACCATGTGCTCATTCATCAGGTGATGGCGACATGTGAAGTCTGACGTGTCTGCGGTTGCCTTCATGCGACAACGAACACAGAGGAACGGACATGGGCGAGGCGATAAGCCGCGCGAAGCATACGTGGCTCGCATCACACACAGCACGCATCGGACGGACAGCCACCGCCATGCGGGTCTCGCTGGCGACACTCTCGATGGTGTCGACCCAGGCGATAGCCAACGTCACGATCTCACCGATTGCCAGCGTGATCTCGGCCGATCAGCCACAGGTGAGCGTCATTCGCGTCACCTCTCAGTCCCCTCAGACCCAGTACGTCGACGTTAGCGTCAGGCGCATCGTCGACCCCGCTACCGAGAGCGAACAAGAGGTTCCGGTCAGTCTCGTCGACGGTGCCGGCCTCGTTGCATCGCCTGCCAAATTTGTATTGGCGGGCGGCACGACGCGGCTCGTGCGAGTGGTCTCGCTGGGACGGCCCGACATCGAGACCGCCTATCGCGTCTACTTCCGGCCTGTCGCGTCGCGCGGGGACGTGGATCAAGACGGCGGTGCAGGCGGTAACAGTGGCGATAGCGGCGACAGCGGCAGCATCGAACCCGATGTCCATGTGAGCTTCGTTTGGGGCGCGCTGGTACGGGTGGCGCCTGCCAACGCGTCGGTTGGACTGGCGCGCTCCGACGACAACCTGCATGTGAAAAACACCGGCAATGTCAGGGTGCATGTGCGGGAAATGGGCGTGTGCGCTGCAGGTGCGCAGAACACTTGCGACTGGCGCCAGGTCGGGCGCAGCGTCTACCCCGGTCAGTCGCAACGTATTCCCGACGGCCTGGGCACCGCTTCCGTGCGCGTGAAGTATCTGGTCGACGGCGAGTCGCAGCCGCAGGTCAAAGACCTGCCTCTCTCGCAGTAGACAGATTCGATGAGGCCGCAGAGCCTCACACCCCTCGAGTCTTTTCGCAGACTTCCATCCCCCTTAACAACTGCAAGGAAACCAAAAGTGAAAACGTTCAAGTCTCTGGCTGCCGTCACGGCAATGCTGGTTCCGATGGCAGCCGCCAACGCGGCAGAAGTCGTCATCGATCTGACCGCCAACATCGATCCCACCCTGTCGGTCCTGCAGGCGAACGGCAGCCCTATGCCGCAGAACCTCGATCTGGCGTACAACGCAGCGACGCGTGAACTGACGAGCCAGACTATCCAGACACGTCTTTACACGAACGACGTGACGCAGAGCGTGAACGTGCGCCTCGGCGCCGCTTCGACACTGCTTCATGCGACGAACGCGACGGCGCCGGCGATTCCGTTGACCGTGCAATTCGGCGGTCAGGTGATTACCACGGCGAACACGTCGCTGAGCGCCTCAGAGATCTGGACGGGAACGGGGACCGGCGAGTCGCGAGCGATGCCGCTGACCATCACGGGACGCGCAGCAGGGCAGAATCCGCCGATCGCCGGCCGTTACGTGGGGCGTATGGAGATGCTCCTCGTGGCCGCGGCGGCCTCCGAGTAAGTCGGATCCTGTCTTAATCAGCAACGCGCGAAGACATGCGATGTGGCGTGTCTTCGCCGCTCGCCAATCGTCATGCGAAAGCGTTATCGCATCGTCCCGATCTGTTTGCCGCTGCTACTGGCGGTGAGCGAGACGGTGTTAGCGACGACCGAGAGGACTGCGTCGAACGTGCCTCCCGGCTTCGAGGACATTGCGCTCGGACAGGTCGAGCATCTCGACATTCGTTTGTTGGGCGCGTCGCTGGGGGTGTTTCCCGTGTTCGTGCGTCCAGACGACGTGCGCCTCGAAACGCCGGAAGCGCTCGCACACGCCATCGAGTCCCGCTTCGGGGTCGATGCCGACGTGGTGTCGGGCGCGACGCTTGTCGACGCGCTTGCCCGCCCCATGTCGCGTAACGGCCATCTCGCCTGCAGCGCGGCGGCTGCGAAGACGGGGTGCCGGTATCTCGAAACGGCGTCGACCGATGTCATCTTCGACGAAAGTCAGGGTGTGCTCGATCTTTTCGTCGCGAAAGCATGGATACCTTCGCAAACGGCGGGAGATGGCTTGCATCACGCGAATTCGCCAGGCAGCGAACCTGCATTGATTCACTCGCAAATCGTAAATGCATCGACATCCGATCGATACCGCAATCTCACCTTGATGGGTAACGGTGCGTTGGGAATATCGCCTGCAAGCTACGCGGGATTCGCATGGTCGCTGGTGCATGCCGGGCAGCGTTCCGCAGATCGGACGGCATCGACATCGAACCGCATACTGGCGTCGGTCGACAGCCTCTACTACCGTCACGACCTTGGCCCGACGTACTACGCACAGATCGGTCGGATGGATCAGCGCAATCTCTTCAGCGCGCAAGGGGGGAGTTTCGGTTTCACCCTGTTGCCTGTCGAGCGTTTCGACGGTGCGCGTTTCGGTACGTCGCGCGCGTATGTGAACGACGCCGCCGTGGCGCAAGGCTCGGCGCTGACCGTGCTGCTCACGCGCGAAGCGCGTGTCGATGCGTATCGCGGCAGCGAACTGCTTGGGAGCGCCTACCTGGCGGCCGGGGTGCAGCAGTTCGACACACGCTATTTCCCTGAGGGCGCGTATCTCGTCACGTTGCGAATCTTCGAGGGCGACACGTTGGTGCGCACGCAGAGCGAACCGTACACGAAGGTCGGTGGCGGCGCATACGGCGCGGGCACGCAATGGTTCGTGCAAGGTGGGAAAGCGGTCAATCGCCGTCAGTCCGGCAACACCGGGCCAGGCGCTCAGGCGACTGTACAGTCGGGGGTGCGCACGTCCTTCGGCCCGGGGCTGACATTCGCGACGGGGTTGGTGTGGCTGCCTTCGCGCGGCTACAACGAAACACAGGTCGGCTGGCAGCATGCATTCGCTCTGGGGCGATTGACAACGACGGCCTCACTGCTGACGGGCACCGATGGTGCGCGTGGCAATACGCAATCCGTCTCGTTTGCCAATGGCATCGGGCTCAGCATCTTCCGCTATCAGATGCGCGACGCAACCTGCCGTCGCGGTGCGAGGTCATCGACGCTCGGCGATGTCGGCTTTGGGTGTTATGACTCGCTCAATGCGAGTGTTTCGTTGCCGCTGAACAAATGGCAGGGCAGCGCAGGCTACAGCGAGAGTCGAACCTATGGGCGAGGCTCGACAAACGTCGCGTGGCCGCAGGAAGACGAATTCTGGCAAGGCGGGCGAGAACGTGCGGGCGTATCGAAGACGCTGCAGGCGACATTGAGCCGCTCGTTTCGCTGGGACAAATATTCGATCAGCGCGCGATTCGGCGGATTTCACCGGCGTCACCCGGACATGGCCCGCGCCGACATCGGCGGCTTCGTAAATCTGTCGCTGAGTGCTCATCGACCTGCGAAGGCCGACAGCACGATGTCGACATTCTCGGCAGCGGGTGTCGATGTGCGCACGGGCAGCGGCGCAGATCGACGCGTAACGACGGACTACCACGCGTCGCATTCGTGGACGTGGGACGACACCTCACGTCGGGAGTTGACTGTGGGGGCCACCGGCACCGATGGGCGAATGGGGACGGCAAGCCTGCGCGGTGCGATGGACGGTCGTTACGGCGACGTCAACGCCATGATCTCCCGAAGCTTCGGTCACGCAGGTGCGGGCCGCTCGACGGGCTCCCTGACGGCGGGCTACGCATCGAGCTTCGCCGTGTCGGGCGATGGCGTCTGGTTCGGTCCGGCCATGCTCGCGGGCGAGCCGCCCGCGGGCGTCGGTCTCGCGGTCGATGCCGGGGAAGGCGCTGGTCAGGAATCCGGCGGGGCTGCGGCGACCCTGGAAGTGGGCGGACGTCCGGTGACGGTCGATTTCGGGGCGTCGGCGCTCGTTCCCGTCAGTGGTTACCGGGCACATCATGGGGAAGTCTCCGAGTCGCGTTCGGGGGCAGGCGACCATTCCGTGGGGCTGCTGCGCGGTGCCGGATCGCAAGAGTACTTCCTGACGCCGGGACGCATGAAGGTGCATCGGGTGACGGCCGGGCGCAGCTATACGTATGTTGGGCGCGCGTTAGGGCCCGATGGCTTCTCGCTCGCCAACGCGCGTGTCCTGAGTGTGGCCGCTACGCCGCTCGACGATCGGGGGGAGTTCATGATCGAGTCGCCGCATCCGCTGACCGAACTCTACTTGCTCGATGGCGGACAGGCGATGCGTTGCGACATTCGTAACGCCGAGCGGCGCGACGTTATCTATTTGAGTGGCGTCACGCAATGCGATGTGGTGGCTCAGGACGCGTTGCCCGCACCGCTTCAGGCGCAATCCCGGGTGCGGCGGATGCTAAGCGCCGCGCCGCACGGCCAGACGCCGCAGGCGGCGGTGGCAACCATGGTGACGGGCGAGGAGGGCGGATGAGCAAGGACTTCGATATGACCCAACACGAACATCGGCAGCCGCGCGGCTGGGTGAGAAGCGTGGCGGTGCGGGGTGGCATCCTCGTCGGCATGATGTTCGGGGCCTTGAGCGCCTTCGCGCAGAGCGTACCGGTGGACAGGCATGAAGGTGTGTCGCTGACGTACGACCTGTCGCAGTCGCGGGGCGATTGGATTTTTCGTCCCCAACAGCAGGCGCATTACACGCCGGGCGACATTCACGGGTCGCGGACGTCGTTTGTTTGCCGTTCCGCCGTGGATACGACCGTCGGGGCGTGTGCGACGGTGCCGGAGAACCTTCCCGATGGGCCACCCACTGTGGTCATGCTGCGCTTCACCGAGCAGCGCTCCAAACACACGGTGGACCTGGGGCTGACAGCGAGAAAGGTTGTCACCGTGTCGGGAAGCACTTGCACGCACCGCCTGCTGCCGTTCAATACGGACCGGAATCTCAATCGATGCGCCGGTCGTCCCTATGATGTCTCACGATACCTGCTGACGATACCGGCGGCCGAGCTGGCCCGTCTTCCGGTCGGCGGCATCTGGCGGGGGCGTTTCGAGTTCGATCTTCGTGAGGTGGGGAGCACCGGTGCGAGTGCGACGCATAGCTACGACATCGAACTGAATGTGACGGATACCCAGAATGCGCAGATCTACTTCCCGACATTGTCGAACACGGCCCCGCGCGTGGCGATGGATTTGCAGAGGCGACCGGGAGTGGGGTTTCGGCCACTCGTGTTTGGTGGCCGGTCGGTGGACATCTGTTACTACGACGGATTTGGCTCGAACTCCACCGGCGCGCTACGCGTTCGCGCTGCGTCGGAGCGCGAGGTGTTTCCGCCGCCATCGACCGGAAACGGGGTGCTTATCCGTCAGGACACGAACGGCTCGCAGCCACAGCAAAGAATCGAGTATCGGCTGGGCATGAACTATGCGGGCGCTTATCAGTGGCTACGCATCGGCGATGCCGGAGGGACTGCGTTCGGGGCGGTGTCGCAGGCGCCGATCCGGATCGTGCGGCTGCCCGGTATGCCCGTGGCGGTCGCGTGTACCCCGGCGGCACTGGCCTTCGAGATCGTCCCGTTTCTGGAAAGCGAAAAGGACGCGGGGCGTTACGACGGGCGAATCCGGATAGAAATGTTTGTCGATGCCGCCGGGATCTGAACGGGCGGTGAGTCTGCAGAGATGGCAAACGAGCGCCGACGGCGGGGGGCGGTGGCCGGTGGCTTAGCCGAAGAGGACTGTAGACGGTGCGTCATGGCCGTGACCCGTACGGTTCGTGTCGTCTGGCGCATCGGCATCGGCGTGCGCGTCAGGATTGGGCAGCTCGGCGTGCAGCGCGCATTGATAGAGTTGTGCGTCGCTGTCGATGCCGAGCTTACGCATGGCATTGCGCTTTTGCGCGCTGATGGTCTGCTTCGTGCGATGCAGTTTCGCGGCGATCTCGGTGATCGACATTCCCGAAACATACAGTCGAAGGACCTGGACTTCGCGTTGGCTCAGTAAGGTTGCGCGGCAATCTGCCGGTGGTCGTCTGGCGGTGGTGCGACGCATGAGACGCAGGCCGTTGTGAGTGGCGTGGATGGCTGTGATGACATCGTCGATTTCACGCGACTTGCATAGCGTGGATGCGACACCGAGATCGGTAATCTGTTGCGAGATCGCGGCGTTTTCCATTGCGAAGACGAGTATCCGAACGCAGGGAAACATGCGACGCAACGTGGCGAGCAGCGACAGACCTTCGCCGTACTTTCCGCCAGGCATGGTGTGGTCGATCACCAGTACGTCGCACGAGGTGCGATTGAGGACATCGACGATTTCGGCCACATGACGCGCAGTGCCCAACACCTCCAGTGAGGGCCGCTTACCCAACTCGTGTTCGAGCCCGGCTACAACGACAGGATGGTGGTCAGCAATGGCAACGCGGATCCGTGTCATTCTTGAACCTCCCCTAAGCACGTGAACGCATAGTGCGCATGTTTGAGGGACCGCTGCGTTCGAAGGGCGGTTCCGCAATCTACGTTGCGCAAGCGCACTTGGTGCTATTTCCCAAAACTGGCGGTGCAAATGTGCAACCCCGTGTTTGCCAGAATGGGGCGACTCGGCGTCTCAAGTAGAATGGCGGCCATTACAAGTCCTCCACTCGCACGAAGTTCATGGCCACACTGGTTTTTATCGTTCTCGCGTATCTGATCGGCTCGGTGCCGTTTGCGGTGATTGTCAGCCGCACGATGGGCCTCGCGGATCCGCGCAGTTACGGCTCGGGCAACCCAGGCGCCACGAACGTGCTGCGTTCGGGCAACAAGAAGGCCGCCGTCCTGACGTTGATTGGTGACGCACTGAAGGGCTGGCTTGCAGTTTATCTGGCGGAACGCTTCGCCGACGCTTGGGGGGTGGGCGATTTCGGACTGGCGGCAGTAGCGCTCGCCGTGTTCCTGGGCCATTTGTACCCGGTGTTCCTGCGCTTCGCCGGTGGCAAGGGCGTGGCGACGGCCGCGGGCGTGCTGTTTGCCATCAGCCCGATTCTGGGACTGGCGGTGATGGCGACGTGGCTGATCATTGCGATCTTTTTCCGTTATTCGTCGCTCGCCGCGCTGGTTGCTGCGGTGTTTGCACCCCTTTACTACATCTTCATGTACGGCTTCGGGCCTTACTCCCCGGCGGTGATCGTCATGGCAATCCTGCTGATCTATCGCCATCGCGCGAACATCGCCAAGCTGATCGCAGGCAAGGAAAGCCGCATCGGGCAGAAGAAGTAAGCGTGAAGACGGGCGAAGGCATTGCCCGGCGGCCCCATCAAAAAACCCGCAGCGATTCTGCGGGTTTTTTGTTTCTTCAACGAACGCGGTAACGCTTAGTCGCGGAAGTTGTTGAAGTCGAGCGGCGTGTCGGTGACATCCTTGCGCAGCAGCGCCATCGCGCTTTGCAGGTCGTCGCGCTTGGCGCCCGCGACGCGAACGCTGTCGCCCTGAATGCTTGCCTGCACCTTCATCTTGCTGTCCTTGATGATGCGCACGATTTTCTTGGCCAGGTCGCCTTCGACGCCCTTCTTGACCTTCACGACCTGCTTGACCTTGTCGCCGCTGATTTTCTCGACTTTGCCGTAGTCGAGAAAACGCACGTCGACGTTACGCTTGGCCATCTTGGCGACGAGCACCTGCGTGACCTGATCGAGCTTGAAGTTGTCGTCGGCGTAGAGCGTGAGTTCCTGCTCCTTGTGCTCGACACGCGAGTCCGATCCCTTGAAGTCGAAGCGCGTCGAGATTTCCTTGTTGGCCTGCTCGATGGCGTTCTTGACCTCTACCATGTTGGCTTCGCTAACCACGTCAAACGATGGCATCTGGCTCTCCTGAATTTCTAAGGGTTCGTGAAATGGCACGCAGAGCGTGCCGTGTAAGTCCGGCGGGCGGCGGGGCGGCCGGCGCGGTCGGTATAATGATGCGCAAAATTCTTTCGCCCGACATTGTAATTCAGCCGTCGGTCCCGCGTCCCCCTCCGGACGCTGTCCGGCACGGCGACACCCCACTGGCAAGCCCATATTCCATGCTTCAGTTGCAACGCGACGTCAGCCTGCGTGAATTTAATACTTTCGGTCTGCCCGCCACCGCCCGCTATGTCGTGACCGTCGACAGCGAAGCGGCGCTGCTCGATGCGCTCGCCTTGCCCGAATTGGCAGGACTGCCGCGTCTCGTGCTCGGCGGTGGCAGCAACCTCGTGCTCACGCGTGACTTCGACGGTGTGGTGCTGCGCATGGCCATTCGCCACCGCGAATGCCTTCCGGACAATCCTGCGGATCCGTGCGCACGCTATGTTCGCGGCGGCGCGGGCGAAGTCTGGCACGATTTCGTCGACTGGACGCTTTCGCAAGACTGTCCCGGCCTGGAAAACCTGGCGCTGATTCCCGGCACGCTGGGTGCCGCGCCGATCCAGAACATCGGCGCCTACGGGCTGGAACTCGCCGAACGCTTCCATGAAGTGCGTGCACTCGATACGACGACCGGGGCGTTCGTCACACTCTCGCGCGACGATTGCGCTTTCGGCTATCGGGATTCGCTGTTCAAGCGCGAACCGGGCCGTTACATCATCGTGGCTGTGACGCTGCGCCTGCCGCAGCCCTGGCAGGCCGTGACCGGGTATGCCGACGTGTCGCGTACGCTGGCCGAGGCGGGTATTGCAGAACCCGATGCGCGTCAGATTTTCGATGCGGTCGTCGACATTCGCCGCCGCAAGCTGCCGGATCCCGCGCAACTCGGCAACGCCGGAAGCTTCTTCAAGAATCCCGTTGTGGACGGCGCCACGTTTGAGGCGCTTCGCGCGCGTTTCCCGCAGGCGGTGGGCTATGCACAGCCCGACGGCTCGTGGAAGGTCGCCGCCGGTTGGCTGATCGACCAGTGCGGCTGGCGTGGCAAGACCGTCGGAAATGCGGGCGTGCATGAGCGTCAGGCGCTGGTGCTCGTCAATCGCGGCGGGGCCACGGGGGCCGATATCGTGGCGCTGGCCCGCGCCGTGCAGACCAGCGTTCAGGAGCGCTTCGGCATCGCGCTCGACCCCGAACCGCTCATGCTCTGATGGCGGTGGCGTCCGGCAGACGTTGCAGATAATCGCGCTTCAGATCCACTGTCGAACGCACGCCGACGTCGTCGAAGTGCGCCGCCAGCCAGCGCTCGGCGGCTTCGCGGCCCCGGTCGCGCAGCGTCGTGAGGAAGTGCCAGTCCGTGACGAATTTCGTCGACGAGGACAAGTCGTAGAGCTCCTTGTCCGCGCGAATCGAGTGGATCAGCGGGTACTTCAGCCGATCGCGGAACTCCGGCTTCAGCCATCCTTCGTCGAGCAGCTTGTGCACGAACGAGATCGCCCGAAATTCCCGTTGTAGCGACGCGTTGAACGTAATCTCGTTCACGCGGTTCATGATCTGGCCCGGCAGCACCGGCTTCTCTTTACGCTCGATCGGGTTGATGTGCACGATCAGGATGTCGCTCGTGAGCGTCTCGTAATAGAACGGGTAGAGCGGCGGGTTGCCGAGATAGCCGCCGTCCCAGAAAAAATCCTCTTCGATCTTCACTGGTTTGAACAGCCACGGCAGACAGGCGGACGCCATCGCCACGTCGAGCGTGATTTCGTGCGTGCGGAAGATGCGGATGTTGCCGGTGCGGATGTTCGTCGCAGAGACGAACAGATGTGTCGCAGTGCTCTCGCGCAGACGCTCGAAATCGACTTGCGCTTCGAGCACGGTGCGCAGCGGATTGATCTCGGCGGGCGGTTGCGCGAACGGCATCATCCATTGCTGCATGCTCTGCATCCAGTCATGCCAGACGGGATACTCGGTCGGACGCCCGTTGAGCCAGCTAAAGACGGTTTGCGCCCACGCGGTGGCCGACGAACCGGCTTGCGAAACACCTAGCCAGAAGCTGTGCAACGCCTCACGAGCCTTCTCGCGCGGGTCGACGTTGGGACGATCGAGCAGGCCATGCGCGAGCACCACGGCGTTCATCGTGCCTGCGGAAGCGCCACTGATGCCTTCGAACTCCAGACGTCCGTCTTCCAGCAGCTTGTCGAGCACCCCCCACGTGTACGCACCGTGCGCGCCTCCGCCTTGCAGGCCGAGGTCGATGCCTTTGCGTCCACCGTTGTTGCGTCGCGCGCGTGAGGACTTCGCTTTTGCGCTGGCGCGTTGGCCGTCACGGGGAAGCAAAGGGACATCCGTCGGTTCGAGGTCCGGGTGAGTATCGGACAAATCGGACGTGTCCGATGGGTTGGACGGCGTGTGTAACGCTTCTGCCGACGTCAGGGGTGACGCTGCAGACGTATCGAGTGCGGACGAGGGCGTGTGGGGAGCGTGCGCGTCAGACGATTCAGGCACATCGGACGCTTGGCCGGCAGCGTGGTCGGCCGATTCGGGAGGCAGTCGCGACATAGTGGGAAGCGGCGCCGGGCCGCGCTGAACCGGCCGAGAGGGCGATGGCGCGGGAGAGTCCGCGCCGTCGCGATGCTGGCCGGACGGTTAGCCGTAATGGCAAACGTAATCGAGTGTCTCCACGACCTCGATATCGAACTTGCTATTGCCTGGCACGGAGAATTCCTGACCTGCAGCGTATTCTTGCCACTCGGTCTGACCTGCCAGACGGATGCGGCAGCGGCCGCCCGTGACTTCCATGATCTCAGGCGCATCGGTACCGAACTGGAGCGTGGCCGGGAAAATCACACCCAGCGTCTTGCGCGTGCCGTCCGGGAACAGGACGGTGTGCGAAACGCACTTGCCGTCGAAGTACGTGTTGGCACGCTTGATTACGGAAACGTTGTCGAACTGAGTTGCAATTTGCGTCATGACCGAATGCTGTGTCGAATGCGAGCGAATGCCGCGATGGAGAGTCAATATGCCAGGCCGGTCAGGGCCAGGCGTGAATTCATGCTAGCACGTTTCGAGCGTCCACCCGGCTGCATTTTGTGCGATGCACAACGGAATTGCACCGATGTAGTGCAGGTCAGTGCAAATTCCGAAATGATCCGATGGGCGGGGCGCGCTGTGCCGTGCCGCGATGAAGCGCGTGGCGTCACGAGAATGGCTGACGGCGCGCGTCAGCGATGATAGCGGAACGTTAGTCGCGGCGGTGTAACGAAAACCGCCCGGACGGCATTGCGCCAGTCCGGGCGGCGTGGCCGGGCAGGGTGCCCCGGCTGATCTGCATTCGGTACGTCAGATGCGCTATAGGCGTCAGACGCGGCCCAGCATCAGGAACTCCATAAGCGCCTTCTGCACGTGCAGACGGTTCTCAGCTTCGTCCCAGACAACGCTTTGCGCACCGTCAATGACATCCGCCGAGACTTCTTCGCCACGATGGGCGGGCAGGCAGTGCATGAAGAGGGCATCGGACTTTGCGCGCTGCATCAGGTCGGCGTTCACGCACCATTGAGCGAACGCGGCCTTGCGTGCCTCGTTTTCCGCTTCGTAACCCATGCTCGTCCATACGTCCGTCGACACGAGGTCGGCCCCTTCGCAAGCGGCGCGCGGATCGTCGAACTCACGCACGAACGGGCGGCTCGATTCGGCCACCATCGCCTGATCGAGGCGGTAGCCCGGCGGCGTCGAGATATTGAACTGGAAGCCGAAGATCTCGGCGGCCTGAATCCACGTGTAGGACATGTTGTTGGCGTCGCCGATCCACGTGACCGTCTTGCCCTTGATCGGGCCGCGATGCTCGTAATACGTGAAGATGTCCGCCAGCACCTGACACGGGTGGTATTCGTTGGTCAGGCCGTTGATGACCGGAACACGCGAATGCTGGGCGAAGCGCTCGATGATCTCCTGACCGAACGTGCGGATCATGATGATGTCGGTCATGCGCGAGATCACCTGGGCGGCGTCTTCGATCGGCTCGCCGCGACCGAGCTGCGTATCGCGGGTGTTCAGAAACACGGCGTGACCGCCCAGCTGGTGAATACCGGCCTCGAACGACAGACGCGTGCGGGTCGAGCTCTTCTCGAAGATCATCGCCAGCGTGCGGTCGTGCAGCGGATGGTAAGTCTCGTAGTTTTTGAATTTCTTCTTGAGGATGCGGGTGCGCTCGAGCACGTAGTCATACTCGTCGAGCGTCAGATCCGAAAACTGAAGGTAATGCTTGATGGGTTTGGCGGTGGTCATTTGGATGTTCTGCTGGAGGCCGATCCCGCGTGCGTTCACCGCGGATTTGCTGGGAACTCGAACGCGTTCGGCACGACGAACAAGCCTTGAGGCCTGTCCCCCCGGTCAGGCCCGTGAAGGTGCTCTACCGGTACTGGCTTTAGGGCGGACAGCCCGTAGTCTACCAAATCGTTTTGTCGTCACACGAAAAGCGTATGATCAAGCCCGCTGCTGCACAGCCAAAAACGGCTGGCAAGACCGAAAAAAACATCCGCAGCAATGGTGGGGGGACAGGTTCCAGTCTTATATAAGATATAATACTGACTCTGTCGGCCACGCTACCCGCGTACGGCTGTCCAGGTGTTTTTTGAGGTGATTGAGCGATATGACCGACCAGGTTTCCGCGCGCGAGTATTTCATTCAGGGGCTGACTCTGGATGGCAAGAAGTTTCGTCCGAGTGACTGGGCGGAGCGTCTGTGCGGCGCCGTGTCGTTCTGCGGCCGAAGCAATTCTGGCCCGAACGCATACATGCAGTACTCCCCCTACGTGCGTCCGACGATGGTGGGTGACGTCAAGTGCGTCGTTGTCGATGAGCGACTGCGCGATATCGAGCCGCGAATGTTCGATTTCGTGATGAGTTTTGCGCGTGACAACGGGCTGCAAATGACGGAAGCCTGCTTCGTTCCCGACGTCAAATAAATCCCCCTTGGCCGTTGTCGGCCAGACGTGAGTGCCGGGCCTTTGGCCCTACTCACCGTCGCTTCGTCACATCTCCGCTGTTCCGGTACGTTCCCTTCCCGGTTGTCTTCTGTTTGTCGCGTGTGGTGCTCGATGCGCTCGGCAGTGTTGCGTGTTTTGTATCGCGTAACGGGGGGCTGATAAGCGCAGAATAGAAAAAAGCCCGCATAAAGCGGGCTTTTTAGTGTTCCGACCGTAGTCGGAACCGGCAAGCAACTTGTAGTGCTTTGCAGCTAAGCTGTTTTATCGCTGACCAACGTCTAGCGTCGGTCTAGCTGATATCTAGCTTAGGCAGCAGCCGACATCGCCTTGATGGCGGCCGACAGGCGGCTCTTTTGACGAGCAGCGGTGTTCTTGTGAACGATCTTCTTGTCAGCGATGATGTCGATCGTCTTTGCCGAAGTGCGCAGCACTTCCTTGGCAGCGGCTTGATCGCCAGCGGCGATAGCCTTGCGAACAGCCTTCACAGCCGTGCGCAGACGCGAACGCAGCGCCGAGTTGTGGGCGTTGATCTTAACGGTTTGACGCGCGCGCTTGCGTGCTTGTGCGGTATTTGCCATGTTCTGTGAATTCCTTGAATTGCTCCGCCTGATGCGGCTTCTATGCAGTTTGGCTCGGCTCCCTGGGAGACACGGTGGCCAGGAAGCAATCCATTGACTTCGAAACCGACGATTATAGCCGAAGCCCAACGGAAATTGCAACTTCTTTGCTGCAATGCTGTGCGTATAATACGCGCAACATGAATTTGCTCAAAGCTCTCGCTACGGTCAGCGGTTTTACGATGCTTTCGCGCATCACCGGACTGATTCGTGAAATTCTTATCGCGCGCATGTTTGGCGCCGGTCCCATGACCGACGCCTACAACGTGGCGTTCCGCATTCCCAATCTGCTGCGCCGCCTGTCCGCTGAAGGGGCGTTTTCGCAGGCATTCGTCCCAATTCTGGCCGAATTCAAATCGCAACGTAGCGAAGAAGAGACGAAAACGCTCGTCGATTCCGTGACGACGGTGCTTTTCTGGGTGCTCCTGTCCATCACGATTGCCGGGGTACTCGGCGCGTCAGGCGTGGTCTACGCCGTGGCAACGGGTCTGTCGCGCGAAAACGGCACGTTCGACGCCGCCGTCTTCATGACGCGCGTGATGTTCCCCTATATCACCCTGATCTCGATCACGACGCTCGCTGCGGGCGTGCTCAATACGTGGCGTCAGTTCTCGATGCCCGCGTTTGCGCCGGTGCTGCTCAACGTCAGCTCGATCGTGGCGTCGCTTTGGGTGGCGCCGCATCTGGAGACCCCCGTCTACGCACTCGCGTATGCCGTGATCGTGGGCGGCGTGCTGCAACTGGTCATCCAGCTCCCCGCACTCGCTCGCATCGGCATGTTGCCCCGCATTACGATCAATATTGTGGCGGCGCTTCGCAACGCGGGCGTCAAGCGGGTGCTCGCGAAGATGGTGCCAGCCACGCTCGCCGTGTCGGTCGCTCAGGTCAGCCTGATCATCAATACGAACATTGCCTCGCGACTGGCGCAGGGCAGCGTGTCGTGGCTGGCGTACGCCGACCGTCTGATGGAGTTTCCGACGGCGCTGCTGGGCGTAGCGCTGGGCACGATTCTGTTGCCGAGCCTGGCACGCGCGCATGCCGATGACGATCCCGCCGAGTATTCCGCATTGCTGGACTGGGGGCTGCGTCTGACCTTCTTGCTGGCAATGCCCAGCGCCGTTGGCCTGTTCGTCTACGCCGAGCCGCTCACCGCGACCCTGTATCAGTACGGACGCTTCGATGCGACCGACGTCGTGATGACGGCGCACGCGCTCACCGCCTACGGCGTCGGCCTCGTCGGTCTGATCCTCATCAAGATTCTCGCGCCGGGCTTCTACGCCAAGCAGGACATCAAGACGCCGGTGAAGATTGCCATCGTGGTACTGATTGCCACGCAGCTCTCGAACGTACTTTTCGTGCGTTGGTTCGCCCATGCAGGGTTGTCGCTGTCGATCGGCGTTGGCGCATGCATGAACGCCGCGCTGCTTTTCGCGGGACTCTATAAGCGTGGCATTTACCGGCCAGCGGCGGGGTGGCGTCTGTTCTTCGTCCAGCTTCTGGCGGCGTGTCTGATCCTGGCGGGCGTGCTGCTGTGGTTCACGCAGAGTTTCGACTGGGTCGCCCTGGGGGCACGTCCGCTGGCGCGCATTGCCTTGCTCGGTGCGAGTCTGGTGCTATGCGCCGTGGTGTATTTCGGGGCATTATTCCTCATGGGTTTCAACTTCTCGTTCTTCCGTCGACGCACCCGTTCGTGATCCACTGACGGGCCGGTCGCGGCGGAACTCACGGATACCGCATGGCGAATCGAATTCTGGAGTATTTTGCTGCGCTGGTTGCGTCCGACGACGGCCTGCCGTTGACCGAAGCGGCCATCGCCATCGCGCAGGACGTCTATCCCGATCTCGACGTGCAGGACACGCTCACCCAGATCGATGCGCTGGCCGCACGTCTGGCCAAGCGTCTGCCGCCGGACGCCGGGCCGTTGCAAAAGCTGCAACTGCTCGATCACTTCTTCTTCCGCGAACTCGGTTTCACCGTCAATCAGAACGACTATTACGATCCGGATAACAGCCACCTGCATGTGGTGCTGGATCGACGTCGCGGCATTCCGATTTCGCTCGCTGTGCTGTGCATGGAGATCGGTCATCAGATCGGGCTGCCGTTGCGCGGTCTCTCGTTCCCGGGGCACTTCTTGCTGCGTCTCGCGGTCCCCGCAGGCGACGTTGTCATCGACCCCATTTCGGGCAATTCTCTTTCGCCGCAACGCCTGCTCGAAATGGTCGAGCCGTATCTGAAGCACTATCGCGACGAAAGCGCCGAGCCGATTCAGGAACTGGCATTGTGGGCGTTGCTGCACCCGTTCCTGGAGCCAGCGACGCCGCGCGAAATTCTGGCGCGCATGCTTCGCAATCTGCGGGCCATCTATACCCAGAACGAGCGGTGGGAGCGGTTGCTGGCGGTGCAGGAGCGTATGGTGCTCGTGCTACCCGACCAGCCTATCGAGAAGCGTGATCGCGGGCTGGCGTATGCGCGTCTGGGTCTGGTTCGTCCGGCGCAGGACGATCTGGAGTGGTATCTGGGCAAGCGTCCCGAAGCGGATGACGCCGATGCGATTCGTCAGGTGCTCGACGACCTGAGTCGCCGTCCGGGCAGCCACGGGTAAGTTTCGCCCCACAGCGTCAGCCACAAAAAAACGCCAGCCGCATTCACCGGCTGGCGTTTTGACATCGGGCGTCGCCCTGTGCGCGGCGTGGACCCACTACACCGACTACACCGATTACACCGACTGCATCGACAGCTCCTGCACTTCGCGCTTGAGCCCCGACTTGTACCCGAAATGGAAGAACACTTCGGCCATGAGGAACATCGGGGCGATAAAAATCTGGAAGATGTTATCGAGCAGGGCGGGCTTGCGGCCTTCGTAATGGTGGCCGATCAGTTGCACGATCCAGCCGCCGACGAACAGCACGCCGAAGACGGCCAGCGCCCACGGCCATGGCAGCTTCGCCAGATGTTGCGTGAGCGCCAGCAACACGGCGAAGAACGCCGTCATGGCAAGGGCGAGCGGAACATCGAGCAGGAAGTAGTACATCAGCAGGACCAGCACGATCACATGCGTCGCGTTCAGGCCGCTGGGGCCAAGTGGCACCCACGAGAACGCCTGCATCACCGCGAGGATGATCATGGGAACGCCGAAGAAATGCGTGAGACGATTCTTGGGACTGCGGTGATAGCGCTGATAGAACGACATCTGTTGCGCCAGTGATTTCATGCCAGCCTCCTGCCTCGGGGGACGACGGGGGAACATCTGAGCACCGGCTGGAGCATGAAAGCCGGTGTCTTGAGCCGACCGCACTCTGCGTCCGGCATTCCATTGTAGTCATAGTCCGAACGACTTTTTGGTGCGCTGCGACAAAGTGCCCGTAGCGCGCCGTTCGCACCATTGCCTGCGTGTTGTCGGCCGCTGACGCGCTATTTCGGCTGCATGCGAATCGCGCCGTCCAGGCGAATCACTTCGCCGTTCAGCATCGGGTTGCGCACGATCTGTTCGACCAGCATCGCGTATTCGGCAGGTCGGCCGAGTCGTGGCGGAAACGGCACCATCTGTCCGAGAGACGCCTGCACTTCGGCGGGCATGGCGAGCATCATCGGCGTTTCGAAAATGCCCGGCGCGATGGTCATCACGCGAATGCCGCTGCGCGAGAGATCCCGCGCGACCGGCAGCGTCAGGCTTGCCACGCCGCCTTTCGATGCCGCGTAGGCGGCCTGTCCCATCTGACCATCGTAAGCGGCAACCGACGCCGTATTGACGATCACGCCGCGCTCGCCTTCGCCGTTCGGCTCTTCCTGACTCATAGCGGTAGCCGCGAGCCGAATCATGTTGAAGGTGCCGATCAGATTGATCTGGATGACGCGCGAAAAGGCGTCGAGCGGATGGGGGCCATCGCGCCCGACCGTCTTGCTGCCGATGGCGATGCCCGCGCAATTGACGAGCCCGCGCAACGTGCCAAGTGCCTGCGCGGCTGCCACAGCGGCCTTGCCGTCGTCTTCCCGGGTGACGTCGCATTTCACGAACTTGCCCCCGAGCTTCTCGGCGAGCGCTTCGCCTTCGTCGACATTCACATCGGCGAGTACGACTTTCGCACCAAGCCCTGCAAGCCAGCGCGCCGCTGCCGCGCCGAGCCCTGAGGCGCCACCGGTGATCAGAAACACATTGCCCTGAATTTCCATGCGTCATCCTCCATTGGCAAAAAAGGCGGCGCAGTCTGAACTGGCCGCCTTCTTCTGTGGCGTTACTGACGGGGCATAACCCCTTGCCGGACCGCGCGCGTTGCGAACAACACGGAATCGCGGGGCGGCATCGACCGATGGACCCGGTCGCCTTACTTCAGTGCGTCGAACGCGCGCTCGCGGATTTCATCCACGCTGCCCTGGCCCGAGATCTTGCGGTACTGCGGTGCGTCGACGATCGCACCGGGGCTGCCGTGCTTGGCCCAGTCCGAATAGTAGGCGACCAGCGGCTTGGTCTGCGACTCATACACTGCGAGGCGCTTCTTGACCGTTTCTTCCTTGTCGTCGTCACGCTGGACGAGCGGCTCGCCGGTCACGTCGTCGACGCCTTCGACCTTCGGCGGATTGAACTTGACGTGGTACGTGCGGCCCGATGCCGGGTGCGTACGACGACCGCTCATGCGGGTGATGATTTCCTCGAACGGCACGTCGATTTCGAGGACGAAGTCGATGGCGACGCCGGCTTCCTTCATGGCTTCCGCTTGCGCGATGGTGCGCGGGAAACCGTCGAACAGATAACCGTTCTTGCAATCGTCGGCTGTCAGACGTTCCTTGACCATGCCGATGATGACGCCGTCCGGCACCAGATCGCCTGCATCCATGAAGCGCTTGGCTTCAAGGCCGAGTTGCGTGCCTTCCTTGATCGCGGCGCGCAGCATGTCGCCGGTCGAGATTTGCGGGATGCCGAATTTTTCTTTGATGAAAGTGGCTTGGGTGCCTTTGCCGGCCCCGGGTGCCCCCAACAAAATCAGACGCATCGATGACTCCTGAAAGTTTGTGATTTGTGAATGCTGTGCGTGCGGCAGGCAGGTGCGTCTCCGGTGCTCTGCGGCGGTTGCGGGTCCTGTGACCGGCAAACCGCGCTACGCGCAGACATCGCGCCCGGCAGTGCGCGACGCGCGCGACCGGGGGGTCTGCTCGCGAGAATCAGAGCGATTATGCCACGTCATGCCCGCCCGTCGGCGTTTTGCAGACGGCCCGGTGTCGCGTCGGTGCGATTTCCGGGACGCGTGTCGACGTCAGTTTTTCAGCAATGCGCGTACGCGTTCGAGGTCTTCTGCCGTGTCGACGCCCGGCAGCGGCGCGTCGTCCGTCACGAGTACGGCAATACGCTCGCCATGCCAGAGCGCACGCAACTGCTCCAGCGATTCAGCCGTCTCGATGGGGGCTTGCGGCAAGCTCGGGTAGCTGCGCAAGAACTTGGCGCGATAGGCGTACAGGCCGATGTGACGAAAGACCGACGTCGTGGCGGCGGGCAACGTTGCGACGCTCGTGAGTCCGGCGGACCAAGCGTCACGCGACCACGGAATCGGCGCACGTGAGAAATAGAGCGCGCGGCCATGTGCATCGAGCACGACCTTGACGACGTTCGGCGAGAAGATCTCCGCGTTGTCGGTAATCGGATGCGCGGCGGTAGACAGCGCGCATTCGGGGTGTTCGGCCAGATGGGCCGCGACGGCGTGCACCAGACGCGGATCGATCAGCGGCTCGTCGCCCTGCACGTTGACGACGATGGTGTCGTCCGGCCAGCCCTGCGCCACAGCGACCTCGGCCAGACGGTCTGTGCCCGTCGGGTGGTCCGCACGCGTGAGCACCACGTCGAAACCGTGGGCAGATACCGCATCGACGACGCTCTGTGCGTCGGTCGCCACGACGACCTGACGCGCGCCCGATTCGCGCGCACGTTCGGCAACGCGCACGACCATCGGCTTGCCGCCGATATCGGCGAGCGGCTTATTGGGCAGACGCGTCGACGCAAGGCGTGCGGGCACCACGGCGACAAAGTCGGTGGCGGCGGCAGCGACGCCCTGGGTGCCGGGGCGCAACGTCATTTCGCTCACGATGCGGACTTGTCGTCGTTCATCGGAACGGGCGTGCCTTCGACGGACTGACGCGCTTCGTCGGCCAGCATGACGGGAATGCCGTCACGAATCGGATAAGCGAGCTTGTCTGCATGGCAAATCAGCTCCTGGGCCTTTTTATCCAGCTCCAGCGGGCCCTTGCACAACGGGCAGACGAGAATCTCAAACAGTCGGTTGTCCACGCAATTTCTCCACTACCAGTGATACGAGGCGCGCATCGAGCGCTGCCTCGGCAGGTACGGCCCACACACGCGGGTCGGACCAGGTGACGCATTTTACTGCATCCTTTTCGGTGATCAGGATGGCGTCCGCAGCCACGCCGTCGAACGGATTAGTCGCAAAGTCGTAATGATCGGGCAGCGCCAGCGTCTCGATCTGCAACCCCGCTGCGCGCAATGCCGCGAAGAACCGCTCCGGTGCACCGATGCCGGCGGCTGCCAGCACGCGCTTGCCCGCAAAGTGAGACAGCGCGCGGGTGAGCGACGGCTGGCTCACGCACCACGCGTCGCCCAACGTCAACGTCAGGCGCCACGTATGAGGCCAGTCCGGCAGCGTTCGGCCATACGGATCGTTAATGAGGTTCACGTCGCGTTGCCGCGACAACGGTTCGCGCAGCGGCCCCGCTGGCAGCAGAAAGCCGTTGCCACCGAGCCGATGATCGAAGACAGCGATTTCGATGTCGCGTGCGAGGGCGTAATGCTGAAGACCATCGTCGCAGACGATGACGTCGCATTCGGGATGCGCCGCCAGTAAGGCCTGACCGCCTTCCACGCGCGACGGCCAGACCCACACGGGCGCGCCGGTCCGTTTCGCGATCAGCAGTGGTTCGTCACCTACGGCTTCCGGGCGTGCCGTCTGCGCGACTTCCGTCGGCCGGGTCAGTTTTGCCCCGTAACCTCGCGAAAGCACGCCGGGCCTGTAACCGTGTTCACGCAACGCGCCGACCAGTGCGATGACGGTCGGCGTTTTGCCGGTACCGCCTACCGTCAGATTGCCGACCACGACGACCGGGACTGGAAGTCGTGTCGACGTTTTCCAGCCGCGGCGAAAGCCGATGCGCCGCCACGCCGCGATGCCGCCGAAGATCCATGAGAATGGCCACAGTAGCCAGGCGACGAGCCCCCGGCGTTGCCACTGGGCCGTGACCCAATGGACCAGTGAGCCAGACAGGCGAGGTACGAGGGCGCGTGCGCGTGCACCCTTCGTGGAGTCCGTCTGTCGCGACGTTTGTCGTGTCATCGGGACGGTTGCGCAGTTGCGCCGTGCGCCGTCGTCGAACGGGCGGCGAAGGTCAGACGCGACAATCCGGCCTCTCGCGCGGCCTCCATCACATTGATGACGGACTGATGCGCGCTCTTCGCGTCGGCGTTGATGATGATTACCGGTGGCTCCGCGCCGGTATTGGCGGGACCGGCGGCCTGACGCAGCGCGGCCGTCAGACTGGCAACGTCGCGTTGTGCCAGCGCATGCCGGTCGATCGCGTAGCTGCCGTCGGCACCTACCGAAACGACAATCTGACGCGGCGGCACGACCGCTTTTTCCGCATCCGCCGTGGGCAGATTGACCTTGAGCGCGGTGTAGCGCGTGTAGGTCGTCGTGACCATCAGAAAAATCAGGATGACGAGCAGCACATCAATGAGCGGGATCAGATTGATCTCCGGTTCATCGCGCGTGGAGAGACCTCGACGGAAATTCATCGCATGTCTCTCGAATCAGTGCCGCGGCAGCGTGGCATCGAGAAAATGGACCGCCTGCGTTTCGAGTTCGACGAGGAAGGCGTCGACGCGGGTGCGGTAGTACCGATAGAAGATCATCGCCGGAATCGCGATCATCAGCCCGAAGCCGGTGTTGTAGAGCGCAACGGAGATGCCGTGCGCCAGTTGAGCCGGATCGGTGCCCGTTGCGTCCTGCGCACCGAAGATTTCGATCATGCCGATCACCGTGCCGAACAGACCCATGAGCGGGGCGACCGAGGCAATGGTGCCCAGCGCGGGCAGAAAGCGCTCCAGTTCATGGGCGACGGCACGTCCCGTTTCTTCCAGCGCCTCTTTTGCGCCCTCGCGCGGGCCCTGCGGATTGTGGGCGACGTAACGCACGCCGGTCGCGAGCACTCGACCCAGCATGGAGCCGCGCGCCAGTGCTTCGGTGGCGTCTTGCTTGGCAGCGCCACGGCGCGCGAGCGTAATCGCGTTTTCGAGTACGCCGGTCGGCAGCACGCGTGCGCGGCGAAGCGACAGGGCGCGCTCGACGATCAGGGCGAGGGCAATGACGGAAGCGATGAGAAGTGGCCAGATGGGCCAGCCGGCGGCCTGGATGACGGCGAACAAAGAGACCTCTTGCTTGTTGCGGGGGATGGGCAAACGAGTCCGAACTGTAGCGTGCAGGGGGGGGATGGGCAAGCACCGTTTTCCACACCGGACGAGCACAAGGATGTGGACAACCTTTGGATACTCTCAGCAACTCTTTGACGCGGTGGAACTTTTTAGTTCGTGATGAAAAAATGGGCAATGAGCTGTTTCAGAAATGAACACCTCCGCAAGTTCACAAATCCCAAGATTTCCTCGTCAGCCTGTGGATAACTATGTGTACATGTCGGCCTCTGAAGATATATCTTGTCGTGTGTCACGCAAACATGCCTTTTTACGCCGGGGAAGCCCCCCGCAAAGCCCGATAAATCAAGGGTTTGCGCCCGGTGCGTAGGAATTGTCGGGCATCCGGGCGAGAAAACCCTTAAATTAGCGGGCCTGTGGACAGTTTTTCGTCAGCGCACACGCATGAACCTATCTTTCGACGACGCCAGGCCCACCGGTGGTGCGGATCGCGTACTCAGTGTTTCGGATTTGAACAAGGCCGTTGCCGGCGTGCTGGAGCGGAGTTTCCCGTTGGCGTGGGTCAGCGGCGAGATTTCCAACTTCACGCGTGCCGCTAGTGGCCATTGGTATTTCTCGATCAAGGACGCACAGGCGCAAATGCGCTGTGTGATGTTCCGCGGTCGCGCGCAGCATGCGGATTTCTCACCGAAGGAGGGCGATCGCGTCGAGGTGCGTGCCTTGCTCTCCATGTATGTGCCGCGCGGCGAGGTGCAACTCAACGTCGAAGCGATCCGGCGCGCGGGGCAGGGCAATCTCTATGAGGCGTTCCTGCGGCTGAAGGAAAAACTCGCCGCTGCCGGGTTGTTCGACGCCGGGCGCAAGCGTGAATTGCCGCGTTATGCCCGTCGCGTGGGCGTCGTCACGTCGTTGCAGGCGGCCGCGCTGCGTGACGTGCTGACAACGCTTGCACGTCGCGCCCCGCACGTGAGCGTCGTCATTTATCCCGCGCCCGTACAGGGGGCGGACGCCGCCACAAAGCTCGCAGCGGCGCTCGATACGGCCAATGCGCGCCGCGAAGTCGACACCCTGCTGTTGTGCCGGGGCGGCGGTTCCATCGAGGATCTTTGGGCGTTCAACGAAGAAGTGCTGGCGCACGCTATCGCGCGCAGCGAACTGCCGGTGGTCTCCGGCGTCGGGCACGAAACCGATTTCACGATTGCCGACTTTGTGGCGGACGTGCGTGCGCCCACGCCCACGGCGGCGGCCGAACTGATCTCGGCGGCGCGCGACGAGTGCCTGCGCGAGGTTGATCGGGAGCGCCAGCGCCTGAGTCGTGCAATGCGTCGCACGCTCGAGCAGCGCGCCCAGCAACTCGACAGCCTGTCGCGTGCGATGGTCTCGCCGCGCGAGCGCCTGGCGCGCCAGCGCGGGGAACTGGCGCATCTGGCCGATCGTATGCGCCACGCCCTCGAGCGCCCGCTGGCCCAGCGTCGCAGCCGATTCGAGATGTTGCGTCTGCGCCATGCGCGGGCTGTGCCGGATGTCGCGTCGCAACATGAGCGTGTGGCATTGCTCGAACAACGTCTTCAGACGGCCATGTCGCGCCGTGCCGAGCGCTCGACGCAACGCCTGGCCGACGCCACTGCGCAACTTGAGCTGCTCAATCCGCGCCGCACCTTGCAACGCGGATATGCCGCAGTCCTCGATGCGAAGGGCCTGCCGTTGCGGGACCCTCGAAAACTCCAGCGGGGTCAGCAAGTGACCATGCATCTTGCAGACGGGGCGGCCGACGTGGGCATTGGTGATGTCCAGGTCAGGCTAGACGATACTTTTTAGTTGGCGCGGTTCTGCAAAGCTGGCCAATCGCAGGCATCGTGCGTCGATTAGCCGGGATCGGCAAACAATCGTCACATTGATAAGTCACAGTGCGGCAAACCAAGTACCCGTTGGGTTTGCGGGGTTTTCGCATCTGCCCTAGAATCGATGGCTCCGGATAACGCAAAATCGGGTTCCCCTCAGAGCACAAAGGACAATTGCCATGGAACACAAGCTCCCTGAACTGCCGTACGCCATCGATGCACTGGCGCCGACCATCTCCAAGGAAACGATGGAGTATCACTACGGCAAGCACCACCAAGCCTATGTGACCAACTTGAACAACCTGATCAAGGGCACCGAATTCGAAAACGCCAGCCTCGAAGACATCATCAAGAAGTCGTCGGGCGGCGTGTTCAACAACGCAGCGCAGGTGTGGAACCACACCTTCTTCTGGAACACGCTGTCGCCGAACGGCGGCGGTGCGCCGACCGGCGATCTGGCCAAGGCCATCGACGCCAAGTTCGGCTCGTTCGACGCATTCAAGGAAACGTTCTCGAAGTCGGCCGTGGGCAACTTCGGCTCGGGCTGGACGTGGCTCGTGAAGAAGGCCGACGGTTCGGTCGACATCGTGAACACCAGCAACGCTGCCACGCCGCTGACCGGCGCCGACAAGCCGCTGATCACGATCGACGTGTGGGAACACGCCTACTACATCGACTACCGCAATGCCCGTCCGAAGTTCGTCGAGGCATTCTGGAACCTCGTCAACTGGGAATTCGCCGCGAAGAACTTCGCGTAATCGACGTTCCCGGAATTTGCCGGCCGACACAGAGTCGACTTCAGTGAGCCTTCGCTGAAGGGCACGTCAGACGCCCAACCCGAGCGTCTGGCGTCGCCGGCAAACCTCAACTCGCTATCTGCAACATCAAAGCATGACTTCGGCGGATCCGCCGCAGGTTGCCGTCGTTTCACTCCGCAGTCTCTCGCCGATTCAAGACGCCACAGGTGTCTCACGTAGCTGACGCGCCACATCGTTCGCTGTGCGATGCTGTGCCGGTGAGTGTCGTCTCCTCGTCGTAACTCCCCCGCTTGCCCTGCCGATGCGCGGACCTTCGGACGTCACGCGAGATATCCCCCTTCGTTTTCAACGGTCGCCGGATTACACGTTTTTGCGCGGCGCTTGATCGACGTCAACATTCGTACGCGGGCACCTCGTTAGAGTGAACCCTTCAATCCGAATGGACAACGTATGCCAGACCCTGCGCCATCGCGCGAGGCCGCCACGGCCATTGCGCATTTCGCGATCGCCACCCGATGTGCCGACGCGTTTCAAGACACACCGCCCCGTTTCTGGCTCGCCGATCCGCATCTGATGCGCAGCCTGCCCCCCGCCGCCTGGACGCTCTTTCGTCTGGCCGAACACAAACGTGGCGGGACGGCCACACACATGTGGCGCGTCGGCGCGCTGACATGGCGATTCGCTCAGGCGCTAGGGATGTCCGCCGTCAAGGCGCAGGCGTTGGGGTTGGCGGCGGCGCTGCATGACACCGGCAAGCTTTGCATTCCGAATTCGATTCTGGAGAAGCCGGGCAGGCTGTCGCCCGACGAGATGTCGGCGATGCGTATGCATCCGCAATTGGGGGCCGAGATGCTCAATGCCATCGGCGGTGCCGCATGCGAGTTGGCGGCCACGGTGGCGTGCACGCATCACGAACGTTACGACGGCACCGGCTATCCCTACGGCCTTTCGGGCAACCGCATTCCGTTGGCCGGACGCATTGTGGCGCTGGTCGATGTTTTCGATGCACTCGCCAGTCATCGTCCGTATCGTGCGGCGTTAAGTCCTGCGCAGATCGTTAGTGCGATGCTCGCCGAGCGTGGACGTCACTTCGATCCGTGGTTGCTGGACCGATTCCTCGAGCAATCGCTCGACGCGGCGCTGGAAATATCGAGCGGCGCGCGATAGCGACTACCGGCGCGCCGCATGAAGTATTCGCATGGAAGTGGTCAGCGCGGCAGGTTGGAGATCTTCGAACCTGCTTTGATGTTCTTCTTCGCAAACCAGCCCTTGTTCATCTCGAGCGCGTATCGCACAGCAGCACGCGGGCAATGGTTGTCTTCCGTCTGCGGTTCCATGTCTTCGATGTTTACGATCGTGCCGTCGTCCGCAAGAAATGCGATGGACAGCGGCAGATCGGTGTTCTTCATCCAGAAGCAATGCCCCGCGCTTTGCTCGAACACGAAGAGCATGCCCGCATTGTCGGCCATGGCTTTGCGATACATCAGGCCTTGTTCGCGGTCTTTCTCGTTCGCAGCGACTTCGGCCTTGATGAGATACATGCCCGCCGAGAGTTGCACGGTCGGGAATTCCCCGGGCTGCTTGATTTGTGCGACGGCGCTGGCCGGGGCGAGCGCCATGACGGCGGCGATGCTGGTGAACGTGGCGCTGGCGGCGAGCGCGGCCAGTTGACGCGAAATCCGGATCACAAAAGACTCCTGAGAAGATCGGGGGGACGTCAAGAATACGGTCGGACGACAGTCGAAATTCCGCAGCAAATTCGTCGGGAATCCGGCGAATTTGCCTCAAGCGGATAGCGGCTCATTGTATCTGCCGGACGAAAAAAAAGCAGGTTGCAAGAGCAACCTGCTTGTTACCGTCCGTTGCGCAGGCGTGCTGCGCGACGCGGTACTTACTTGCTTGCAGCGGCCGGAGCTTCGGCAGCAGCAGCCTTCTTCGACGACTTCTTGGCGTGCTTCTTGTGGGTCGACGACTTCTTCTTGGCAGCCGGCTTGCTAGCAGCAGCCGGAGCAGCCGTGTCGGCAGCAGCCGGAGCAGCAGCTTGGGCGAACACGCCCGTTGCGAACAGGCCAGCGACCAGGGCAGCGATCAGTTTTTTCATGAGATTCCTCGTTGGAGCTCGATGTTTGGATGGTGTACTCGTTGACCCGCGAAGTGAGTCATCTCCTTTAACGTCCCGTCGGGACATTGGTTGACAACCCACTCGCGGATTTTTTCGACGACAAGTATTACGGCTTGTTACCGACCGGCGGTTGGCTCATCGGCTTCTTCGCGTGCTTCTTGTGGTGATGCTTCTTGTGCTTGGTGGTCTTCTTCGCCGGCGTGGCATGGTCAGCCGCCGGAGCCGCCGTAGCAGGCGCTGCTGCTGCGGGCGCCGCCGGAGCGACAGGCGCCGTCGCAGGCGCCGATTGTTGGGCCATCGCGGCACCGGACACGATCAGGCCGGCGGTCAGTGCGAGCAGCAGTTTGTTCATGACTTGGTTTCCTCGTTTCGGTAAGTGGTGCGTATGTTGCGCACCTGTTCCCTCAACGAGAAGAACGACGGCTGCGTTGACCGGAAAGTGTAAGTATTTGTTGCGGCAGTTCGCACCACTGACCGGGCGCGAGGTTTAACGAAAAGACGTCGACCGGACCGATGGCCACGCGCACGAGCCGAAGTGTCGGTTTTCCGACGGCCGCCGTCATGCGTCGGACCTGACGATTCTTGCCTTCGACGAGTTTGATTTCGAGCCAGTGCGTTGGAATGCTGGCGCGGTAGCGGATCGGCGGATTGCGCGCCCAGAGGTGCCCGGGCTCGGGGATTTCACGCGCCTCGCACGGCAGCGTGACGAAGTCGCCCAGATCGAGGCCGCCACGAAGGCGAGCCACGGCCGCTTCGTCGTACGCACCTTCGACCTGCGCCCAATAGGTCTTGGGCAGCTTTCGCTCGGGCTCTGCGATACGTGCCTGCAAGCGGCCGTCGTCGGTGAGCAGCAGTAAGCCTTCGCTGTCGGCGTCGAGACGGCCCGCCGGATAGACGTCCGGGAGATTGATGCACTCGGCGAGCGTCGGGCGCGTCGGATGCGGCGAAAACTGGCAGATCGTACCGAAGGGCTTATTGAGAGCGAGAAGTGTCATACCGGGTGATGGCGAGGGTGATGCCTGAGGAAGCTGGTCAGCGGCGACATGTTAATGCATAATCGAAAACGCTACTCTTATGTCTTATATAAGACTTGATTTGTGTCACACGCATTTCGGAGCGCTATGACTAAAATAAGGCAGCGCTGCGTAGGGGCGCTCACGTATCGACCACAATGCAGTTCGTGGTGCGTACGTACCGGCCGCTCATGCTGTCCGACGCAAGCCATCTGATGCACGCATTCCGATCCATCCAATTGGAGCACCACCATGTCGTATCAGCACATCAAGGTCCCGGCAGGCGAGAAGATCACCGTCAACAAGGATTTCTCCCTGAACGTGCCGGACAATCCGATCATCCCGTACATCGAAGGTGACGGCACCGGCGTGGACATTACGCCTGTGATGCTCAAGGTCGTCGACGCAGCGGTGGAAAAGGCTTATGGCGGCAAGCGCAAGATCAGTTGGATGGAGATCTACGCGGGCGAGAAGTCGACACGCATCTATGGTCCGGACGTGTGGCTGCCCGACGAAACGCTCCAGGTCGTGAAGGACTACGTCGTGTCGATCAAGGGACCGTTGACAACGCCGGTGGGTGGCGGCATTCGCTCGCTCAATGTGGCGCTGCGCCAGCAACTCGATCTGTACGTATGTTTGCGTCCGGTGCAGTACTTCAAGGGCGTGCCGTCGCCAGTGCGTCAGCCGGAGAAGATCAACATGGTGATCTTCCGCGAGAACTCGGAAGACATCTATGCGGGCATCGAGTGGGAAGCCGAATCGGCGGGCGCGAAGAAGTTGATCGCGTTCTTGCAGAACGAGATGGGCGTGAGCAAGATTCGCTTTCCGCAGACGTCGGGCATTGGTGTGAAGCCGGTGTCGCGCGAGGGCACCGAACGTCTGGTGCGCAAGGCGATTCAGTACGCGATCGACAATAACCGCGACACGGTGACGCTCGTGCACAAGGGCAACATCATGAAGTTCACTGAAGGCGCGTTCCGCGACTGGGGATACGAACTCGCGAAAAAGGAGTTTGCGGCGACGGAGATCGACGGTGGTCCGTGGTGCAAAGTGAAGAATCCGAAGACGGGCAAGGAGATCACCATCAAGGACTCGATTGCGGACGCTTTCCTGCAACAGATTCTGCTGCGTCCCGCTGAGTACGACGTGATTGCCACGTTGAACCTGAATGGCGATTACATTTCCGACGCACTCGCCGCACAGGTCGGTGGCATCGGTATCGCGCCGGGCGCGAACCTCTCCGATTCGGTTGCGATGTTCGAAGCGACGCACGGTACCGCGCCAAAGTATGCGGGCAAGGATTACGTGAATCCTGGCTCGGAGATTCTGTCGGCGGAAATGATGCTGCGTCATATGGGCTGGACGGAGGCTGCGGACCGCATCATCGCGTCGATGGAAAAATCGATTTTGTCGAAGAAGGTGACGTACGACTTTGCACGCTTGATGGAAGGCGCCACGCAGGTGTCGTGCTCCGGATTCGGCGAAGTGATGATCGAGAACATGTAACGACGCCATCGCGAGGGCGAGTCGCCCTGCAATGAATTCCGCAAACCCCGGCGCAGCGGTGCGCGTCAGGGGTTTTTTTACGGGATGAAGTCGGAGGCGGCGGCAGGATGGGAGCGTGGCTAGCCACTTCTTCTATCGCGGCAGGACCGGCCAACAAATTGGGCGTCCCACATTGCTCCGAGCGCATAACTCCCCGCGACGCACAAACTGATACGACTCGCGTTGACGAGTCCGTCGACGATGGTCGACGACATCACACAGATCAGCAGGAGCAATTGGGGGAAAAACGCGACGCCAAAAGCGAAGTCATGGGAAATCGCAATCGGTCTGCGAACGCCGTGTTGCCGAGTTCGCCACGTTTGCCACGCAACATAAGAAATGCCACTGATTGCGGCACCGCAATCAACCCAGTTGGCGTCGAACTTAATATCCAGCCACATATCGCCTCACCGTCGGCGGAAAATCCAGATCGCGGCGAGTGTCGCAGTCATGAGGCCGACGATGTCGCGTGGGTCGTAGGGAAGATCGGTACGGCCAACGGCGACGCCGGTCAGCGTGGCGCCAATCAGCGCAAAGTTCGCAATATGTTTGAGTTTCTTTCGGGTTTCGGAGGGGAGTCTGATCATCGGGATTTCTGGGCGAGCACAGGACAGGGGGCACGGAGGAAATTCTATTTCGGCCCAATACGTCGAGTGCAAGCGATTCGTTACAAATCGCCTGGCAAATCCGAATAATCCCGAAGTGGGTGACTGCATCACCGTATGACGATGCGCGTTGTGACGAGGTGGTCGCCTGTGTTGGGTGTGTGACTGCCAAATTCCCGGGGGAAGCCGACGCGCCATGTCACGACATCGGTGCCCGGCACGTTGCCCGCCTGATACCAGACGATCATGCCCGAGAACTTCATGTCCTCGCATCGCTGACCCTTCGGGACGACGTAACTGATCCACTCGGGCGCGACCTCGCCGAGCGTGGGACGTGAGTCGAGTTCGAAGGTCGGCGAGCCAAGGTCGCGGCACAGCACGCTGTGATTGGTCTGCTCCCAGATCATGACCTTCTGACCGACGGCAGCTTCCACCTCCAGCGTTGGCGGCGGAAAGGGGGAATTCGGTGGTTCGGCGTTCGCCGCACTCGCCCCAAGGGCACACGTCATCCACACGGCTTTCCACAGCCAGTGCAGACCGCGCCGCGTCGGTCGCATATGCCGAATGTGCGGAATGTGCGACGCACGCGACGTACCCAATGTACGCAATGCCCTGCCGGTGGTGTCCATCATGGATCTCCCACCCCCCGTGGCAGCCGGCGCAGGGGCGTTCTCCTCCCCGAAAACCGCGTCGGCAGACGCTTTCATTACAGTGCACGGACGGCGACAACGCAAGGTGCGGTCAATCCTAGGTCGCGTGCTACGCTTTTAACGTTGTCAAAGACAAGCAGCCAAGCATTGACCCGACGACGACGGGCACCGAAATCCGCACTATCTCTGGGAGGACGAAGATGAAGGTCAACCGCATTGTTGCGAATCTTGCCGCGCCGTCGCCACAGGCGCTGCAAGCGGCGCAGCGCTTTTACGGCGAACTGCTGGGACTAGATTTGCTGATGGACCACGGCTGGATTGCGACGTATGGCAATGCGTCGAAGATGTCCGTGCAGATGAGCGTCGCTACCGAAGGCGGCAACGGCACACCGGTGCCGGATCTGTCCATCGAAGTGGACGATGTCGACGAAGCGCTTGCACGTATGCGCGAAGCCGGCGTCGCCATCGAATACGGCCCCGCCGACGAACCGTGGGGCGTTCGGCGTTTCTACGTCCGCGATCCGCTCGGACGTCTGCTCAACATCCTCGCGCATCGCTAAATGGCGCTCGCATCACCGGGGACGCCGGACGCATAGCGCGTTGGCGTGGCTCACGGGGCCACCGCTTCACTTTGACTTTCCCGCCGTCGCAGTCCATCGCCAGTCGAAGCGTGCTGCGAGTTGTTGTGCTTCGAACGCCTGCGCCACGTGATCGACAAACACGCGCGTGCGCAGCGGCAGCAGCTTCTTGTTCGAGTAGTAGATGGATACGCCGCCGTACTCGTCGAACCATCCCGGCAGTAGCCGCTGAATGCGGCCATCGGCGAGCATCGGGGCGGCATGCGGCATGGGCAGGAGCGCCACGCCATAGCCCAGCGCAACGGCATGCGCCATCGCCTCGGGATCGTCGAAGATCATCCGCGTTCGGGCTTCGACGGTGACGCGCTCACCATCGACGTTGCGCAAGTCCCACGCGCGCAAGCGTCCCGACATGCCGGAGCGGCGGATCACTGCATCGAACGAGCTCAGCTCGGACGGGTGCGCCGGCGCCGCACGTCCCGCCATATAAGTGGCAGACGCACACATGACCGCATAGGTCGGCGCGAGACGTCGCGCGATGACCCCTGGCGTGAGTTCGATGCCACCGCCGATGGCTGCATCGAATCCCTCGCCGACAACGTCCACGCTGCGATTGTCGAAACGCCAGTCGGGCACGATGTCCGGATAGCGGGTGAGAAAGTCGCCGAGCATCGGGACGAGATACTCGCGCCCGAACGAGTGCGCCACGCTCACTTTCAGCGTTCCGGACGGTGCACTCTCGCGCTCGGCCGCACGCGAAAACGCGTCGGTCAGCGCCGCGAACGGGCTATCGACATCAAGCAGGAATCGTTCGCCGCCCGCTGTCAGCGTAAGACTGCGGGTGCTCCGATGGAACAGTCGCAGACCAAGCTGCGCTTCAAGGCGCGCTACGTTCTTGCTGACGGCGGCAGGCGTCATACCCAGTCGACGCGCGGCCGCCGAGAAACTTCCGGCGCGGGCGCTAAGCACGAACGATTCGATCAGATGCAGGGCGTCCATCTTTCACTTGTTCCATTGGGTTGAAAGTGATGATAGACATTATGGTCTAGTTTGAAGGTAATTCGAAGCCGATACTGCGTTCACTTCCTAACCCAGTGGAGCAACATCATGGCAACGAACTTTCAAGGCAAGGTGGCTTTCGTGACGGGCGGCTCGCGCGGTATCGGCGCGGCTGTCGTGCAGCGACTCGCCGACGACGGCGCTGCGGTCGCCTTTACGTATCACGGCTCGAAGGAAGCTGCCGAGGTGCTGGCAGCGCGCATTCAGGCCTCCGGCGGCCGGGCGATTGCCCTGCAAGCGGACGTCGCAAACCCCGAAGCGCTCACGCGTGCGGTGAACGAAGCGGCACGTCAACTCGGCAAGATCGACATTCTGGTGAACAATGCTGGTGTCTTCTCGATGGGCAACATCGCCGACCTGGCGCTCGACGAGTTCGATCGCATGCTTAACATCAACGTGCGTGCAGTGTTCGTCGCGTCGAAGGCAGCGCTCGCGCACATGGGCGACGGCGGCCGCATCATCAACATTGGCTCGTGCAACGCCGAACGTATTCCGTTCCCCGGTTTCGCGACGTATGCAATGAGCAAGTCGGCACTGGTCGGTCTCGTGAAGGGCATGGCGCGTGACCTCGGTCCGCGTGGAATTACCGTCAACAACGTACAACCGGGGCCGACCAACACCGACATGAACCCGGCTGCCGGTGAGCATGCCGGTGGCATGCACGACGTGATGGCGATCAAGCGTCATGCACACCCGGCAGAGATCGCAGCGATGGTGGCGTATGTCGCCAGCGAAGACGCCGGTTTCGTGACGGGCGCGAGCCTGACCATCGACGGCGGTTTCAACGCCTGAAGACTGGGTCACGCGGGGACATGCCAACTGGGAGACGTCGGATTTTCACGTCTCCCGTAGGCGCGTCGTGAGCGTAAGAAATGCAACTGACTTAGGGGCTTCGGAGGCGGTTGTAAGGACCGCGAAGACATGTTGTCCTGAAGGGAAGTCGCTTCGAACGCCGCGTCACTGCGGGCTTCGGCGAATATGACCCTCAGGTCGGCCATCGCTGGAATGTCGACGTCAACGTATTACCGCCGTAACGTGACGTAACGCGACGTAAGCTGGCTCAACGTCCCACGTAAACTCACGCGCCGAACGTCGATCTAGACTGCGCGCATGAAGGTCGTTCACCTCTCCCACACGCCGGTGGCGGGTAGTCCGGGCAATATCGTCGCGGCACTGAACCGGCACACCGATATCGCGGCGCGGCATGTTGTCTACAACGCTGCGGCGTACGCGTCGCGCACGTTCGCTGTCGATCTCGACTGGCAGCGTCAGCGTGAGGAGGCGCTCGATGTCATTGCCGAAGCGGACGTCATCCACATCCATCAGATTTTCCCGATGGAAACGACGTTCGGCGCGGATCTGCTCACGCGTTTCGGCCACAAGAAGCTGATCCGTCAGTTCCACTCCGCGCCCGAACTCTGGTCTCGCGACGACGCAGTGATGCGCGAGCGCATCGTCAACGATCCGCTTCCCCAACTCGTGATCGCGCAGGGGCCGGAGCGCTTCTATCCGTTCGCGCGCGTCGTGCCCAACATCGTGCCGCTCGACGACGCACGCTATCTGCCGCATCCCGAATGTGCGGGCGAGACTGGGCGCCCGGTGGTCGTGTTCTCGCCAAGCGGGCGCTCGTCTGGATGGCGCAAGCGCTGGGAGACGAAGGGGGCGCCGCAGACATTGCGTCTGCTGCGAAAACTGGAACGTCGCGGGCTGTGCGAGGTTCGACTCATCACCGGTACACCGCACGACGAGTGTTTGCGAATCAAGCAACGTGCTGCGATCGCGCTCGACGAATGCGTGACGGGCAACTATCACCTCTCCGGGCTTGAGGCGTTATCGCAAGGCAAGCCCACGCTGGGACATCTCGACAATCGCGTGCAATCGCAATTGCGGCGTCTCACGGGCGCATGCGATTTGCCCTGGGTCGACGTGCCGCTCGAAGCGGCCGAGGCACCGCTGGTGGAGTTGCTGACGAACGCGGCGTTGCGCGCGGAGATCGGTGCGGCGTCGCGCAAATGGATGGAAACCTACTATCACGACGCCACCCTGGTCGGGCACTACCGTCAGGCCTATGTCGATCTGTTCGAAGCCCCCGGGCGCTTCGGCGAGCGCCGCATCGACGATGCTGCGCAATGGCTCGGCGTCTCACTGCCGAATCTTCGCTGGCGCGCGCGCCGCAATGCCAATGCGTTCTGGCGCGGGCTATGGGAAACGTGGCACGGGCGCTGAGCGTCACTGACGACTGACGACGGACGGCTTCGTCGCTTCTTCGTCACTCCGAGAACAATTCGAACAGCAGCGTACGCATCCACTGACTTGCTGGCTCGCGGTGATATCGCGCGTGCCAGAACAGATTGATCTGCACGTCGGGAATGTCGAGGGGATGGTCGACGTAACGCAAACCGAAGTGCTGCGCGCTGCGCTGCGCGAACTTCTCCGTCACGGTCGCGATGAGGTCCGTGGCATGGAGGATGTCGGCCAGCGCGACGAAGTGGGGCACGCGCAAACGTATGTTGCGTTGCACGTGAGCGCGCGCCATGAACTCGTCGACCTGTCCATGGCCGGTGCCTGCGGCCACCACCATCACTTGTTCGGATCGCTCGAAGTCTTCCCGCGTCATGCGTGCCGTCGACGTCTTCTTCGATCGTGCAGACGTCGTCACGCGATCGAGCGGATGTCCGGGGCGAAACATGCACACGTACTTCTGCCGGAACAGACGCCGCTGAAAGAACTCCGCCGAGAGATCCGGCAGATGCCCGACGGCCAGATCCACCTGCCCCGCCGCCATCTCCTCGCGCAGGTTCACTGCCGTATTGCGCACCGTGCTGACCGTAATGCCCGGCGCGCGCTCCCCTAAGGCGTGCATCAGCTTCGGCAGGAAATGCACCTCGCCGATATCCGTCATCGCAATCTGAAACGCACGCTGGCTCGTGGCCGGATCGAATGCCAGTTGGCGGTTGAACACACCGTGCAGCGCGTCGAGGGCCGTCGCGACCGGTTCGGCCAGCTCGGTGGCCATCGGCGTGGGTAGCATGCCCCGCGATGTGCGGATGAAAAGCTCGTCATTGAACAACTTACGCAGACGGGCGAGCGAATTGCTGACGGCTGGTTGCGTCACGCCGAGAGCTTCGGCGACGCGGGATACGCGTCGTGCGTTGTAGAGGTGCTGGAAAACCACCAGCAGGTTCAGATCGACGGCATGCAAGTCCATAGCGAGTCCATATGTGTCGTCTCGACGCGGGGCGCTAATTTGAGCAAAATCAATGAAATTTATAGGGCATATAAACGAGATTCTATTGGTTTATATCGTTCGTTGCGCGATGCTTCTTGCAAACGGCGTCTTAACGCCATCAGCGGTGCCCGGAGGGCACCGTCAGAACGGAGACAATCCCCATGCAAGTTCACGTGCAGCCGCTCGGAGAGCGACTTGACGTCGCCTCGGGCGACAACCTTCTCAAAGTCCTGACCGATCGCCACATTCCGGTGTCGTACAGTTGCCTGTCCGGCCGTTGCGGGACGTGTCGGTGCCGTGTGGTCTCGGGGGACGTGCGTGAGGCGGAGGGCGTCGAGTATCGTCACCATGACGAAGGGCTTTCAGACGAACGTTACGTACTCGCCTGCCAGTCGACTGTCCACGGCGATTGCGAAATCGAGTTACCTGCGCTGGACGAAGTCGTGGTGCATCCGGCGAAAATTCTCAAGGCGACGGTGCTGGCCATCGAGTCGTTGACCCACGATATCAAGCGTCTGGTGCTCAAGCCCTCCAAACCGCTCAGCTTCTCGCCGGGGCAATACGCCACGCTGCAATTCACACCGGCACATATCCGACCCTATTCGATGGCGGGACTCGACGCCGACGACACGCTCGAATTCCACATTCGCCGCGTGCCCGGCGGCGCTGTCACCGGTTACGTCGAAGAGCAATTGAAGGTGGGCGACGCTGTGCGAGTCTCCGGGCCGCTGGGTACGTCGTATCTGCGTACGCGTCACGACGGCCCGATGCTCTGCGTCGCGGGTGGCACTGGTCTGGCACCTGTGTTGTCGATCGTGCGCGGCGCGTTGGCCAGAGGCATGACCAATCGCATCGAAATCTACGTCGGCGCGCGTTCTGCCGAGGACGTCTATGGACTCGCGTGGTTGCGTGAACTCGCGGCGCGTCACGAAGGCATTCGCTTGCACTTCGTGACGACGGTGGCGGCCTCATCTGCGCCAGGCACGCATGTGAGCACCGAGTCGCAATACCGCACCGGCCACGTGACCGACGCGCTTGCCGCCGATTTTGCCGCCCCCGAATCCTTTGTCGGCTGGCGCGCCTATCTGTGCGGCGCCCCGCCGATGGTCGACGCCGCGACGCGCCTGCTTCGCCAGCGTGGCATCGACAGCGCACACATCTACGCCGACGCGTTTTACGCAAAGGCCGCGTGATTTCTGCATTCCCCGCATCCCTCAGGAGACGAACGTGACGACAACACCCCAGACCGGATTCGATCCGGCGCCCTGTGCCGATCATGATGCCGCCGGGCACGCGTCGGCTAACTCGGACATCTGGCCCGCCGAGGGCTCCAGCCGCATCCCGTTTCGTGTCTACACGGACGAGCAACTGCACCGTCGAGAACTGGAGCAGTGCTTTTATCGCCAGCACTGGAACTACGTCGGACTTGAGGCCGAAGTGCCGAATCCGGGCGACTTCAAACGCACGGTGATCGGCGAGCGCTCCGTCATCGTGACGCGCGACGCGAGCGGCGAGATCAATGTGGTTGAAAACGTATGTGCGCATCGAGGCATGAAGTTCTGCCGGGAGAAGCGCGGTAACCGCACCGATTTTCACTGCCCGTACCACCAGTGGAACTACGACCTGAAGGGCAACCTGCAAGGTGTGCCGTTCCGGCGCGGCGTGAAGCAGGACGGCAAGGTCAACGGCGGCATGCCGAAGGACTTTCGGCCGGAGGATCACGGACTCACGAAACTGAAGGTCGCCACGCGCGGCGGGGTGATCTTCGCGTCGTTCGATCACGATGTCGAATTGCTGGAGGACTTCCTGGGGCCGGACATCTGTGCGTACTTCGACCGGCTGTTCGACGGACGCAAGCTCAAAATTCTCGGCTACAACAAGCAACGCATTCCGGGTAACTGGAAGCTGATGCAGGAGAACATCAAGGATCCGTATCACCCGGGGTTGCTGCATACGTGGTTCGTCACCTTCGGCCTCTGGCGCGCCGACAACAAGTCGCGGCTGGTGATGGACGCGCATGGACGTCACGCGGCGATGGTTTCCACGCGCGGACAGGGCGGGGGCGGCGAGGTGACGTCCGGAGTGTCGAGCTTCAAGGAGTCGATGGCGCTCAACGACATGCGCTTTCTCGACATCGTGCAGGAGGACTGGTGGAAGGGGCCGACGGCGGTCCTCATGACACTGTTTCCCAGCGTCATCCTTCAGCAACAGGTCAATTCGGTGTCCACACGACATATCCAGCCGCGCGGCCATAACGCGTTCGACTTTGTGTGGACGCACTTCGGATTTGAAGACGACACCGAGGAAATGACCCAGCGACGTCTGCGCCAGGCCAATCTGTTCGGCCCGGCGGGGTTTGTGTCCGCCGACGACGGCGAGGCCATCGAGTGCTCGCAGGAGGGCTTCGCCCAGAAGCCGTGGCATCGGGTGCTGGCGGAGTTGGGTGGCACTGGGGTGGAAAACACCGAGCACATGGTCACGGAAACGCTGATTCGCGGCATGTACGCCTACTGGCGTCGCGTGATGGGCGTCTGAACGATATCTGGGGGGACGATTCGATGGTGGATTTTGCAACGTTTCAGGCCGTGGTCGAACTCAATGCGGCCTACGCGGCGGCGCTCGACGCGCAGCAGTGGGACGCCTGGCCCGAGTTCTTTCTGGACGAATGCGTCTATCGCATTCAGCCGCGCGAGAACTTCGACATGGGCTTGCCGCTCGCCACGCTCTCGTTCGAGAGCAAAGGCATGCTGCGCGACCGGATCTACGGCATTCGCGACACGCTGTTTCACGACCCGTACTACCAGCGCCACGTGATCGGGCTGCCGTCGATTCGTGCGCAGGACGTCGACACGCTGCACGTCGAGGCGAACTATGCGGTGTTTCGCACGAAGCCCGATCAGCTCACGGACATCCTGTCGGTCGGCAGGTATCTGGACATCGTGAAACGCACGGACGACGGCTGGAAGTTTGCGTCGCGGCAATGCATTTTCGACAGCGAGATGATTCCCAACTCGCTCATTTACCCGATTTGATACGACTGACAGGGCTAACAAGAGGACATCATGAGCAGCAACTGGATTGAGGCGGCGTCGCGCGACGCGATTCCCGAGGACGATGTCGTCGGCGTGGTCGTTGGCGGACGGGACATCGCACTGTATGGCGTGGACGGCGACGTGTTCGCCACGGACAACTTTTGCACGCACGGCAATGCTCGATTGTGCGACGGTTTCCTTGAGGGGCATGAGATCGAGTGCCCGTTGCATCAGGGAAAATTCGACGTGCGTACGGGCGCAGCCATGTGCGCGCCGCTGACCGAAGCGGTCAGAACCTACCCGATCCGCATCGAGGCCGGAAAGGTCTACGTCGATCTGAGTTGACGTCCCCGGTGTCCGATCGCTTCGGGAGCCGACTTTAGGGGAAAGAGTCCAAACGGGCCGCCTATAGGGCGGCCCGTGGCATTTGTGGGACGCAGATCGCCCTGGCCGGTGGGCGCTGGCAGGTGTTGGCCGCCGCCAGGCTGAGGCACGAAATAAACGAATCGGTCGATTCAAAAAATTCAACGATGTGCCGGGCGATGCATCGGACGAATAGTGCTTTTGTCGCAAGCGGCGCTTTGGAATTCGTTAAAAAACTATTTGTTTTCGACACTTAACGTGCGTCATTTCTGTGCGTCACCGGCACAGACGACTGCGTAGGATTACTTAGTCAATTCAGGTAATTGCGTAATTGATTTCCGCAACTCGAGATAGGCAAGGAGTATTTTAATAACGGAGTGGAATGTTGCGATGAATATAGTTTTATAAGTGATTAAACGCAGCTTAATACCGTAAAGATTCACAGCTGGAGCGGAAAGTTGCGTGTGATTTGCATGCAAAAACGGATCCAAAATATATGAACGTTTCGCGTGCATTGCTGCGGTGCAATAAAAAACCCGGCCGAAGCCGGGTTTCTAATGCTGCGAACTGTCTGGCTCAGTTCGGAGCCGTGATGTTCGAAGCCTGCTTGCCCTTCGGGCCTTGGACGACCTCGAACTGAACCTTCTGACCTTCCTTCAGGGTCTTGAATCCATTCATCTGGATCGCCGAGAAGTGAGCGAACAAATCTTCGCCACCTTCGTCCGGCGTGATGAAACCAAAACCCTTGGCATCGTTAAACCATTTGACCGTACCGGTTGCCATACAAACTTCCCCTAAACAATTACGACTACTACATATCACCGCAACAACGAGCACATCTGAAAAACCCGCCGGCTGGCGGCGGCTTCTTAGGCTCACCCAGGCATCTTTTCTTTTAAACCACTTATAGAGGAAAAGCGCCAGTTCGATTGTTTTCGCTAACTACCAATAGTGTCAAGCCCTTTTTGAACGATAGAACTTACGTTCGATCAGGTTTTACCCTTATATCTCGGAGGGTATAAGGCGTGCGGAGACACGCCCTTGAAATTTGGGTTAAGCTGACTCATATGGGTGTGGCACCCCCGGTGGTCGGGGCTGCAGCGCCTTGCTGGACAACGCACGCGCTGATCGACGAGTGTTGGCATGCCGGTGGACGACCGGACGGCAGGCGGCATTGGGGATCCGATGGCTTCCTGCACCCGAGAGTTGTTTAGAATCCACGTATGGCAACCTTACCGACAACGCATGACGACACCGTACAGGAGCGGCAAGAGCAACAGCTCAAGCCGCCGTCCATGTACAAGGTGGTACTGTTGAACGACGATTTCACCCCGATGGAGTTCGTGGTGATGGTCATTCAGGAATATTTTAATAAGGACCGGGAATCTGCCACGCAGATTATGCTCAAGGTTCACCGCGAGGGCAGGGGAGTTTGTGGGGTCTTTACGCGCGACGTCGCGGCGACCAAAGTTGAGCAAGTTGTTAGCCATGCAAGGCAGTCCGGGCACCCGCTGCAGTGCGTGATGGAGGAAGCATGATTGCCCAGGAATTGGAAGTCAGCCTGCACATGGCGTTTATGGAAGCGCGCCAGGCACGACACGAATTCATCACGGTCGAGCACCTGTTGCTCGCCCTGTTGGATAACCCGACTGCAGCCGAAGTGTTGCGCGCCTGCGCGGCCAATCTCGACGATTTGCGACAGAACCTGCGCAACTTCATCGCAGATAACACGCCGACGGTGCCGGGCAGCGACGAGGTCGACACACAGCCCACGCTCGGTTTCCAGCGCGTGATTCAACGCGCCATCATGCACGTTCAGTCCACTTCCAACGGCAAGAAGGAAGTCACGGGCGCGAATGTGCTGGTCGCCATTTTCGGTGAGAAGGACTCCCACGCGGTCTACTACCTGCAACAGCAGGGCGTGACCCGTCTGGACGTCGTCAACTTTATCTCTCACGGCATTACCAAGACCGGCGCGTCCGGCGAGTCGGCCAAGGCTGGCGAAGGGAGTGCCGAAGGGGAAGAGGGTGCCAACGCCAAGGAAAGCCCGCTCGCTCAGTACACCCAGAACCTGAACCAGATGGCGCGCGACGGCAAGATCGATCCGCTCATCGGCCGGGAATCGGAAGTCGAGCGCGTGGTGCAGGTGCTGTGCCGCCGTCGCAAGAACAATCCGCTGCTCGTGGGTGAAGCCGGTGTGGGCAAGACGGCGATCGCCGAAGGCCTCGCCTGGCGCGTCACGCGCGGCGAAGTGCCCGAGATTCTGCAGGACGCCACCGTCTACTCGCTGGACATGGGCGCGCTGCTCGCAGGCACCAAGTATCGCGGCGATTTTGAGCAACGTCTGAAGGCGGTGCTCAAGGAACTCAAGGAGCGCAACAACGCGATCCTGTTCATCGACGAAATTCATACGCTGATTGGGGCAGGTGCTGCGTCGGGCGGCACGCTCGATGCGTCAAACCTGCTCAAGCCTGCGCTTTCTTCGGGCCAGCTCAAGTGCATTGGTGCGACGACCTTTACCGAGTATCGCGGCATCTTCGAAAAAGACGCTGCGCTCTCGCGTCGTTTCCAGAAGATCGACGTGAACGAGCCGACCGTCGAGCAGACAGTGCAGATTCTGCGCGGCCTGAAGTCGCGCTTCGAAGAGCACCACGGCGTGAAGTATTCGTCGAGCGCGCTGTCGGCCGCCGCTGAGTTGTCTGCCAAGTTCATTACCGACCGTCACCTGCCGGACAAGGCCATCGACGTGATCGACGAAGCAGGCGCTGCGCAGCGGATCCTGCCGAAGTCGAAGCAGAAGAAGACCATCGGCAAGGGCGAGATCGAGGAAATCGTCTCGAAGATTGCGCGGATTCCGGCGCAAAGCGTGTCGGCAGACGACCGCGGCAAGCTTCAGACGCTCGATCGCGATTTGAAGAGCGTGGTGTTCGGGCAAGACCCGGCCATCGATGCGCTGTCCGCTGCGATCAAGATGTCGCGCGCCGGTCTGGGCAAGACGGACAAGCCGATTGGCGCGTTCCTGTTCTCCGGTCCGACCGGTGTCGGCAAGACGGAAGTCGCCAAGCAACTCGCGTTCACGCTGGGCATCGAGCTGATCCGCTTCGACATGTCGGAGTACATGGAACGTCACGCAGTGAGCCGTCTGATTGGCGCGCCGCCGGGATACGTAGGTTTTGATCAAGGCGGTTTGCTGACGGAAGCCGTCACGAAGAAGCCGCATTGCGTGCTGTTGCTCGATGAAATCGAGAAGGCGCATCCGGACATCTTCAACGTGCTGCTCCAGGTCATGGACCACGGCACGCTGACGGATAACAACGGTCGCAAGGCCGACTTCCGCAACGTCATCATCATCATGACGACGAACGCGGGGGCCGAGACGATCAATCGTGCGAGCATCGGCTTTACGAACGAGCGTCAGGCTGGCGACGAGATGGCCGACATCAAGCGCATGTTCACGCCGGAGTTCCGCAACCGTCTGGACTCGATCATCAGCTTCAAGCCGCTCGACGAGCAGATCATCCTGCGTGTGGTCGACAAGTTCCTCATCCAGCTGGAAGATCAGCTGCACGAGAAGAAGGTCGAGGTTGTCTTCACCGACAAGCTGCGCGCGTATCTGTCGAAGAAGGGCTTTGATCCGCTCATGGGTGCGCGTCCGATGCAGCGTCTGATTCAGGACACGATCCGTCGTGCGCTGGCGGACGAGTTGCTGTTCGGGCGTCTGACGAGCGGGGGCCGTGTGACTGTCGATCTCGACGAGAACGATCAGGTGCAACTGTCCTTCCCGGAAGACGGCAACACCAAGGCTCAACCGGAAGCTGCCGAAGTCGAGTAATCGACTTGAGACTGTCGCAAAGAAAAAGCGCCGCGAAATGCGGCGCTTTTCTTTTGTGCGTCCTTCTTGCCCCTCCATCGCGTGATGTGTGGGCGAGTGACAGCCACCCTTACTGCTTGCCGGTACTACCGAAGCCACCGGCGCCGCGATCGCTTTCCGGGAATTCGTCGACGATGTTGAACTCGGCTTGCACGACCGGCACGATCACCAGTTGTGCCAGACGCTCGAACGGGTTCAGCACGAACGGTTCGTTGCCGCGATTCCACGTCGAGACCATCAACTGCCCCTGATAGTCCGAGTCGATCAGGCCGACCAGATTGCCCAGCACGATGCCGTGCTTATGGCCGAGCCCGGAGCGCGGGAGAATCAGCGCGGCGTAGCCCGGATCGGCCAGATGGACGGCCAGACCCGTCGGCACGAGCACGGTCTGGCCCGCGGCGATGGTCATGGGTGCGTCGAGGCACGCACGCAAATCGAGGCCGGCGCTGCCCGGCGTGGCATAGGCGGGCAACTGCGTGCGCAGGCGTTCGTCGAGGATCTTGACGTCGAGTTTCATGGCGTATGGCGGTGAATTAAGGCGAGTGAATCGAAAAATTTCCAGGCCGGGATAGCGCGGATCGTCAGGCCTGATCAGTCATCGGTGCGCAGCGAAAACGCTTGCGCCAGCAGTTCATGCGAACGCAGACGGGCGCGATAGCTGCCAGCGACCGTCAGCACGGTGATCTCGTCGGCTTCGAACTGCTCTTGCAATTCCAGCACACGTTCGGTCACCCGCTCCGGGGTGCCGATGATACTACGCGGCTTCTCCCGGGCGATCACGGACAGTTCTCGCTCGCGATACTGCTGCTTGGCCTGCGCGCCCTGCTCGAGGCTCGGGATGGGTTCGTTCATGCCATATGCCATCTGCACGCGACGCAAATCCACGCCTGCTTCCAGCGCCTCGGCTTGCGCATCCGTATCCGCGCAGATGATGAACAACGCGACCGAGCAGTAGGGCTTGTCGAGCTGGCCCGGCGTGAAGCGCTCGCGATAGGCCTGCGTCACGCGATGGCCGTAATGCGCATTGATGAAGTGCGCGAAGCAGTAGCGCAGACCGAGTTGTGCGGCGAGCAATCCGCCGAACTCGCTGGAGCCGAGTACCCACAACTCGGGGCGCGTTTGCACGGCCGGTTGCAGGAGCACGCCACGGTACGGGTGATCGTCGGCCAGCGTGTCGCCGAAGAGTCCCGCCAGTTCGGCGACTTGTTGCGGGAAGTGCTCGCCTGCGTCGTACGGCCCCTTGGCGACGGCGCGCGCAGTGCGCATGTCGCCCCCCGGCGCGCGACCCACCCCGAGGTCGATGCGATTCGGAAACAGCGCTTCGAGCATCAGAAATTGTTCGGCCAGCTTGAAGGGGCTGTAGTAGGGCAGCATCACGCCACCCGAGCCCACGCGCAGGCGCTTCGTCACGCTCGCCAGCCGGGCGATCATGACTTCCGGCGCGGGGTTGGCCACGCCGCGCAGTCCATGGTGCTCTGCGCACCAGTAGCGCGTATAGCCGAGATCGTCGGCGGCTTGCGCCAGTTCGACGGTGGCGGCGATGGCGTCGGCCACGCTGTGGCCGTGGATGACCGGTGTCTGATCGAGCACCGACAGTTTGATACGTGCAGCGGGTTGCGTCATGACTGGGTCACTCCCGATCAGTGACCGCTGCCGGCGGACGAATCCACCGGGGCGGCACCGGGGCCTGCATGCGGCAGGCGCGCAATCATCAGAATGGCGACGATGCCGCCAACGGCACCGCAAAGGAAGATCGAGGCGTAGCCGAAGAAGTTGGCGACGAGACCGGCCATCGGTCCGATCAGGCCGAGCGCGAGATCGAAAAACGCCGAGTAGGCGGCCAGCGCCGCGCCGCGGTTCTGCGGCGGCACCGAACGCAACGCCTCCACGCCGAGTGCAGGAAACACCAGCGAGAAGCCCATCCCCGTGAGCGCTGCGCCCGCGAGCGCCATATGCGGATTGACGGCGCCCCACAGCAGGAACTGACCGATGGCGCTGAAGACGAGCGAGCACATGGCGACGCGGCGTCCGCCGAAACGGTCGACTGCGTGCGAGAGCAGAATTCGCATCGCGATGAACGTCCCGCTGTAGAGCGTGAGTGCAAACGCTGCGCCCGACCAACCGTGGCTCGCGTAGAAGAGCGTAATGAAGGCTGCGATGACGGCATAGCCGATGCTCCCGAGGGTCATCGCGAGACCAGGACGCCACACCAGCCCGACCACCTTGAAGAACGACAGACGGGTCCCACCGACTGGCGCCGCAGCGGGCAGACGCAGCGCAATGGCGAACGCCACGGCTGGCAGGCCGATGTTGACGAGCGAAACGACAGTGAAGCCCGCCGTTTGCAGCAAATACGCACCGAACGGCGCACCCACGGCCAGCGCGGTGTACATCGACACGCCTTGCCACGAAATCGCCTTGCTCGCGTGAGCTGCGCCGAGCAGGCCGATGCCCCACGACATGCCGCCCGTGAGCAGCAGGCTTTCACCGAAGCCGAGCACGACGCGTCCGAGCAGCAGCACGCCCAGCGCCAGCGAGGGGGTCGGCATCATCGAGGCGACAAGGTACAGCACACCGGCTGCCGCGCAGCCGCACAGGCCGGTCAGCACAGCATTGCGTGGGCCGCGCGTGTCGACGGTGCGGCCGGCATAGGAGCGCAGCAGGAGCGTGACGACCGACTGGATACCGATCGTCACGCCGACCATGAACGAGCCGAAGCCCAGCGTCTCGTGGACGTACACCGGCAGCACGGGCAACGGCATGCCAATGGTCATGAAGCCGAAGAACATGATCGCGGCGAGCATGCTCAGTGTCCCGTAGACACTGACGGCTGGCCGCGCGGAGGTAGGAGGTTGCGTCATCTGGTGGTTATGGTGTGCGATGGCCCGAAGGCCCGGGTACTGATCGCGGCGGGTCGTTGGGGCCGTAGCGTCGTCGCAGGTCGTCGCAGGGTGCCGGTAGTTGCCGCCGCGCCTGCCAGTCTGTCAGTGTCGCCGGACAACGACAATGACAGACGGACTGGCTGTAGGGGTATTGGGACGGGGGATCAGTGCCGCGACGGTAGCCGTGCGGCGATTTCGATGATCAGGCTGCGAGCGAGCGCTTGCTTGTCGGCGCGCGGTAAACGCTTCTGTCCCGCTTCGTCGAACAGAATGACTTCGTTGTCATCCTGCCCGAACGTGGCCGGGCCGAGATTGCCCACAAGCAATGGCACCTGTTTGCGCTGACGCTTTTGCGCGCCGTGCTTTTCGAGATCGCCCGACTCGGCAGCAAAGCCCACGCAAAACGGCGGCTTCGGCAACTGCGCCACGGCGGCGAGAATGTCCGGGTTCTGGACGAATTCGAGCGTCGGGACATCGGCGTCGCCCGTCTTCTTGATCTTGTCGTGCGCGATGTCGCGCACGCGCCAGTCGGCCACGGCGGCCACCGCGATGAAGATGTCGTTACGCGAAACGTCGGCCATCACGGCGTCATACATTTGCTGTGCCGTCTGGACGTTGCTGCGCGTCACGCCGTAGGGCGTCGCCAGCGAAGTCGGTCCGGCCACGAGATGCACTTCGGCACCCGCCTGTGCGGCAGCGCGTGCGAGGGCGAACCCCATCTTGCCGCTGGAGAGATTCGTGAGTCCGCGCACCGGATCGATCGGCTCGAAGGTCGGGCCAGCGGTGATGAGCACGCGGCGTCCCGCGAGCCGCTTCGGCTGGAAGAAGCCAGCGAGTGCTTCGTACAGGTCTTCCGGTTCGAGCATGCGCCCGTCGCCGATTTCGCCGCAGGCCTGATCGCCACTGCCCGGGCCGAGAATTGCGATGCCGTCGCCGCGCAGCGTCGCCGCGTTGCGTTGCGTGGCCGGATTGGCCCACATCTGACGGTTCATCGCAGGCGCGACCAGGAGCGGGCAATCGCGTGCCACACACAATGTGGAGAGCAGATCGTCGGCCATGCCGTGTGCGAGCTTGGCGAGGAAGTCGGTCGAGGCGGGGGCGATGAGAATGGCGTCGGCCTCACGCGAGAGGTCGATGTGCGCCATGTTGTTGTCGATGCGGTTGTCCCATTGACTCGTGAATACAGGGCGGCCCGAGAGCGCCTGCATCGTGAGCGGGGTGATGAATTGCGTGGCGGCCTCGGTCATCACGACCTGCACCGTGGCACCGGCCTTGATGAGCAGCCGCGTGAGTTCTGCCGACTTGTAGCAGGCGATGCCGCCCGTCAGGCCGAGCACGATGGTCTTGCCAGCCAGTTCACCACGTTCCATAGGAAATGCCTCCTCCAAAGTGCCGCGCGGCGCCTCCAGGGCGCCGCGACGGTGTTTGCTGCTGACCGATTCGTCACACCGACTGCACGCCGTGGACGCATCGTGCCGCAGATCGCTGCGACCCCGTTCTGCTGCGCTACTTGCCGCGCCGCACGCGTCGCAACTCGTCGATCACCAGCAGCACTGCGCCCACGCAAATGGCCGAGTCGGCCACATTGAACGCCGGCCAGTGCCAGCCGCCGACGTGAAAGTCCAGAAAGTCGATCACATGGCCGTAGACCACCCGATCGATCACGTTGCCCAGCGCGCCACCGAGAATCAGCGACAGCGACAGGCAGAACATCTTCTGACCGTTATGACGCTTGAGCAACACCACGATGACCGTCGCAGCCACGATGCCGAGCAGCGTGAAGAACCAGCGTTGCCAGCCCCCGGCGGCGGCCAGGAAGTTGAACGCTGCGCCCTTGTTGTACACCAGCACGAGATTGAAGAACGAGGTCAGCGGACGGAATTCGCCATACTGGAACGTCTTCAGAATCGTAAGTTTGGTGACCTGATCGATCAGGATCGCAATGACCGCGATGCCCAGCCACGGCGCCAGCCCGAGGGACGCGCCGCTACGGGCATTGCTGCCACCACCACGTTTCGCGCCCGTACGGGCGCCTGCTTTGCTTGCCATTATGCCGCGCTCCGGTGTTCGCCGCTGCCGAACAGATTCGACACGCAACGTCCGCAAAGGGTGGGGTGAGCGGCGTCTGCGCCCACGTCTTCACGATAGTGCCAGCAGCGCTCGCACTTTTGATGCGTCGACGGCGTGACGACCACGCCTTCCTCGGCTTCCGAAGCAACCTGCGAGACCTTCGCGGCCGACGTGATCAGCACGAAACGCAGGTCGTCGCCAAGGCTGGCCAGCACGTCATACTTGCGACCCGAGACGCGCACGTCCACTTCGGCTTGCAGCGACGAGCCGATTTGCTCGGCGGCGCGCGCTTCTTCCAGCGCCTTGGTGACGTCGCCGCGCACGGTGCGCAGCAGATGCCACTTCTCAAGCAGACGCGAACCTTCCGCGACTTCCGGATAGGCGTAGTAAGTTTCCGTGAAGATCGTGTCGTTGCCCGGCTGGAACACCTGCCACGCTTCTTCCGCCGTGAACGACAGGAACGGCGCCATCATCTTCAGCAGGCCCTGCGTGATGTGATACAGCGCGTTCTGCGCGGCGCGGCGTGCCGGGGCGTCCGGCGCGCTCGTGTACAGACGATCCTTGAGGATGTCGAGGTAGAAGCCGCCGAGGTCTTCCGAGCAGAACGTCTGGAGCTTGGACACGACCGGGTGGAACTCGTAACGATCGTAATGGCCGAGGACTTCGGTTTGCAGCGATTGCGACAGCGCCACGGCGTAACGGTCGATTTCCAGCCACTGATCCGCGGGCATGGCGTGCTTCGCGTGGTCGTAGTCGGCCAGGTTCGCGAGCAGGAAGCGCAGCGTGTTGCGGATGCGGCGGTAGCCTTCCGTCACGCGCTTGAGGATCTCGTCCGAGATAGACAGCTCGCCCGAGTAGTCGGTCGAGGCCACCCACAGACGGATGATTTCCGCGCCAAGCTTGTCGGCAACTTCCTGCGGCACGATCGTGTTGCCGATCGACTTCGACATCTTGCGGCCCTGACCGTCGACGGTGAAGCCGTGTGTGAGCAGCGCCTTGTAGGGCGGGCGGCCGTCGAGCATCGATGCGGTCAGCAGCGACGAATGGAACCAGCCGCGGTGCTGGTCCGAGCCTTCCAGATACAGATCGGCCGGGAAGCCCAACTCATGCGCATGCGAGCCGCGCAGCACGTGCCAGTGCGTGGTGCCCGAGTCGAACCACACGTCGAGCGTGTCGCGGTTCTTCACGTAATCCTTGGCCTCGTCGCCGAGCAGCTCGACCGGGTCGAGCGTCTGCCAGGCTTCGATGCCTTCGGTTTCCACACGCTTGGCCACGGCTTCGAGCAGCTCGGGCGTGCGCGGGTGCAGGGCACCGGTTTCCTTGTGGACGAAGAACGCCATCGGCACGCCCCATTGGCGCTGACGCGAGAGCGTCCAGTCCGGGCGATGCGCGATCATGTTGTGCAGACGTTGCTTGCCCCACGACGGGAAGAACTCCGTCGCTTCGATACCGGCGAGCGCGATCTCGCGCAGTGTCTGGCCGTTGCCCGGTGCGCCGTCGACCGGCTTCACGTCCATGCCTGCAAACCACTGGTTCGTCGCGCGATAGATGATCGGCGACTTGTGACGCCAGCAGTGCATGTAGCTGTGCGTGTACTTGAACGAATGGAACAGCGTGCCCGCGTCGCGCAGCGTGTCGACGATCTGCGGGTTGGCGTCCCAGATCGACTGGCCGCCGAACAGCGGCAGGCTGTCCTGATAGCGGCCGTCGCCCAGCACCGGCATGCGGATGTCGGCGTCCACCATGCCGTGCGCCTTGCACGACACGAAGTCTTCCACGCCGTAGGCCGGGGCCGAGTGGACGATACCGGTACCGGTATCGGTCGTCACATAGTCGCCGAGGTAGACCGGCGAGGTGCGGTTGTAACCCTCGTCGGCGGTGGCGAGCGGGTGACGGAAGCGGATCAGCGAGAGCGCTTCACCCTTCGTGCGCGCGACGATCTCGCCGTGCAGGCCGTAAGTCTTCAGGCACTCTTCGACGCGATCGGTCGCCAGAATCAGCAGGCCGCGCTCGGTCGAAACGAGGGCGTACTCGATTTCCGGATGGACATTGAGCGCCTGGTTCGACGGGATGGTCCACGGGGTCGTCGTCCAGATGACGATGAACCCGTCTTCGCGCGGCAGCTTCGGCAGACCGAAGGCCTTGGCGACCTTTTCCGGTTCCGCGAAGGCGAAGCCCACGTCGATGGCCAGATCGGTCTTGTCCTTGTATTCGACTTCCGCTTCGGCCAGCGCCGAGCCGCAATCGAAGCACCAGTTCACCGGCTTCAGACCACGATACACGTAGCCGTTCTCCAGGATCTTCGCGAGCGCACGAAGCTCACCGGCCTCGTTCGCAAAGTTCATGGTCTTGTACGGATTGTCCCAGTCGCCGAGCACGCCCAGGCGCTCGAAGTCGGCCTTCTGGCGCTCGATCTGCACTGCAGCGTAGGCGCGCGCCTTTTCCTGCACTTCGCGCACCGGCAGGTGCTTGCCGAACTGCTTTTCGATCTGGATTTCGATGGGCATGCCGTGGCAGTCCCAGCCCGGCACGTAGGCGGCGTCGAAGCCCGCGAGGCTGCGCGCCTTGACGATCATGTCCTTGAGGATCTTGTTGACCGCGTGACCGATGTGGATGTCGCCGTTCGCATACGGCGGGCCGTCGTGCAGGATGAACTTCGGACGGCCTTTGCTGGCTTTGCGGATCTTGTCGTAGATCTTCTTTTCCTGCCATTGCTTGACCCACAGCGGCTCGCGCTTGGGCAGGTCGCCACGCATCGGGAACGGCGTGTCCAGCAGGTTGACAGGGTATTTGCTCGGGGCTTTCTTTTCGCTCATGGATGCAACGCTATCGAATTTTGGGTATCGGGTGTGGGGCGCTCGCGCCGGTGGCGTTGCCGGAGCCTTGTTGGCCTTGTGGGCCGTGAAGGGCGGCGTCCGGGCAGGTGCCAGAGACGGCTGCGGGCCGCGCGCGAGGCGCAGGGCGCCGACGCACGCGGGCGAAGATCAACTAATTCGGTCGGTCGCCGTGGTGGCGAAGTCGCGTCGTGCGCTCGGGCCGTTGGCGTCGAGCGCATGGGCGAAATAGGCGCGGGCTTCGCGCGTGTCCTGCGCGATCGCAGCTTCGAGTTCGGCCAGTCCGTCGTATTTCACTTCGTCACGCAGCTTCTGCAAAAATTCCACGCGCACCAGTTTGCCGTAGCAATCGCCGACGAAGTCGAGCAGATGCACTTCGAGCAGCACGCGACCGGAATCGTCCACAGTCGGGCGCAGGCCCAGGCTTGCCACGGCGGGTAGCGGTTTGTCCGCCAGACCGTGCACCTGAACGACGAAGATGCCCGAGAGGGCCGGGTGCTTGTGCGCGATGCGCAGATTGAGCGTCGGGAAGCCCAGCTTGCGGCCGAGCTTCATGCCGTGCACGACGTGACCGGTGATGGCGTACGGACGCCCGAGCAGCGCGTGAGCGCGCTCGAAGTTGCCGTCGGCGAGCGCCGTACGCACTTCCGAACTGGAAATACGCACGCCGTCGTGTGCGATGGTCGGCATCTGCTCGACGACGAAGTCGAAGCGACGGCCGGCGTCGCGCAGATATTCGATGTCGCCCGCGCGCTTCGCGCCGAAGCGGAAATCGTCACCCACCAGCAGCCAGCGCGTATGCAGGCCATCGACAATGATGTTGCGCACGAAGTCTTCGGGCGACTGTCCGGCGAAATGGGCGTTGAAGTGCTCCACCACGAGACGGTCGACGCCGTGCGAGCGCAGCGCTTCGAACTTGTCGCGCAAATTGGAGATGCGGGCAGGCGCCCGGTCGGGCGTGAAGTATTCGCGGGGATGCGGCTCGAACGTCATCACGCACACCGGCAAGCCGCGCGCAGCCGCCGCCGCGCGCACGCGCGCGAGCAGTGCCTGGTGGCCCAGATGCACGCCGTCGAAATTGCCGATCGTCAGCACGCAGGGCGCTTTGCTTTGCGCGTTGGGTAGACCCCGGAAGACTCGCACGATAAAGAAGCGTCTACAGGACGTTGAGTGATGAAATAGCCGCGCGGCGTGGCTGGGAGGGTCTGGCGGCCTGTCGCGCCCGGGCACAACCGGTCGACACAGGGCGCTCCAACCGACATTGCGGCGCCGCAGAACGTTGAATTATAAACGCTTCGGGGCCATCGCGGCGTGGATCGCGCTGTCTGGTGCGCCGCGCCAATGATAAAATCCGGCGATGAAGAACATTGTCATCCTGATTTCCGGACGAGGCAGCAACATGCAGGCCATCGTCCGGGCCTGTACCGCAGAAGGCTGGCCGGCCCGCGTGGCCGCCATCATCGCCAATCGTCCCGACGCCGAAGGCCTGGCATTTGCCCAGGAAAACGGCATCCCCACGGCCGTGATTCCGAGTCGCGGCAAGACCCGCGAAGATTTCGACGCCGAGCTTGCCGCCGAGATCGACCGCCATCAGCCCGATCTGGTCGTGCTTGCCGGGTTCATGCGCATTCTCACGCCGGAATTCACCGGCCGCTACGCCGGACGTCTCATCAACATCCATCCGTCGCTGTTGCCCGCGTTCCCGGGGCTGCAAACGCACGCCCGTGCACTGGAAGCCGGCTGCAAGATCGTCGGCGCAACGGTGCATTTCGTGACGGCCGAGCTGGACCATGGCCCGTACGTGGTGCAAACGGCCTTGCCTGTGCGCGACGGCGACACGCCCGAGACACTGGCGGAGCGCATTCTGCCCCTGGAACACATCATTTACCCGCGCGCTGTGCGCTGGTTCGTGGAAGACCGTCTGGTCATCGCCGAGGGGCGCGTGACCCTGACGCCGCGTGCTGACGGCACTTCCGATTCACAAGATTCGCAATGGCTTTTTGGTGAGGACGTATGAGCACCCGCCCGACCCAGCGCCGCGATGGCGCCAAACAATCCGGTCACCGCTCCGGCGGCCGTTCCTCCGATAACCGTCAGTCGTCCAAGGGCGGCAATGGTGGTAATGGCGGTAATGGCGAGCGCCAGGAGCGCTACGTCCGTCCCGATAAGTACGACCGCACGCGCTACGAGCGCCGTCCGGACGCCCCGGTCGGTGGCACCGGCATGCGTGGCGAGCGTCTGCCCCCGGCGTTGTTCGAACATACGCAGCGCCTGCTCGGCAGCGTGCTGACGTTCACCGGCCCGGCCGACACGCTGGTTAGCACGTACTTCCGCGCCAACGACAAGCTGGGGCACCGCGAGCGCGGTGTGCTGGCGGAGACGGTCTTCGCTATCCTGCGTCGCAAGCTCGAGTTCGGTCAGCATGCCGTGAGCGGCACGGGCTCGCAGGAGCGCCGTCTCGCGCTGCTCGGACTGGCCTTCACGCGCGGCATCGCGTCGGTAGAACTGGTCGCCACCCCCGAAGAAGCCACGTGGCTTGAGCACGTGGGTCAGATCGATCCGGCCAGCCTTGCGCCGCGAGTGCGTACTAACTTGCCTGCGTGGCTGTACGACCGTCTGGCCGCGCGTTTCGATGCGACCGAACTGGAAGCCCTCGCCGCCGCGCTGAACCAGCCGGCGCCGCTGGACTGCCGCGTGAACCTGATCAAGGCGAACCGCGACGACGTGCTGGCTGGCCTGCGCGAAAGCGGGTTCTCGGCCGAGCCGACGCCCATGGCGCCTAATGGCATTCGTCTGGCGGGCAAGCCGGCGTTGCAGAAGCACCCGTTGTTCATGTCCGGCGCAATCGAAGTGCAGGACGAAGGCAGCCAGCTGCTGTGCCAACTGGTCGCACCGCGTCGTGGTGAGATGATCGTCGACTTCTGCGCAGGGGCGGGCGGCAAGACCCTCGCGATCGGTGCGGCCATGCGCTCGACCGGGCGTCTGTATGCGTTCGACGTGTCGGAGAAGCGTCTGGCCAAGCTCAAGCCGCGTCTGGCGCGCAGCGGCCTGTCGAACGTCTATCCGGTGATGATCGACAGTGAGAACGACAGCAAGATCAAGCGTCTGGCGGGCAAGATCGACCGCGTGCTGGTCGATGCGCCGTGCAGCGGGCTCGGCACGCTGCGTCGCAATCCGGACCTGAAGTGGCGTCAGTCGCCGCAGTCGGTCGAAGAACTCACGCAGAAGCAGACGTCCATCCTCGCGAGCGCCGCGCGCCTCGTGAAGCCGGGCGGCCGCCTCGTGTACGCGACGTGCAGTGTGCTGACCGAAGAGAACGGCGCGATTGCGGAGGCGTTCCTCGCTGCACATCCGGACTTTGTGCTGCTGCCTGCGAACGAATTGCTGGCGGCGCAGAAAATCGGACTCGACACGGGCAAGTACCTTGAACTGCTGCCGCATCGCAACGGGACCGACGGCTTTTTCGCCGCCGTATTCGAGCGTCGTCCGGCTGCCAAGGCCTCCGTCGTGTCGTCAGCGAAGATCGACGAATAACAAGAAGAGATAAAGGGATATGGCGATGCAGGAAAGTCCGGCTTTCGCGAGGTTGGTGCGCGATGTCGTTCGCGACTTCGGCGATCCGCAGATCATCTGGCAGATCGTGGCACTCGTGGGCGCGCTCGCCGTCGCCCTCGTGCTGCGTCGCTGGATGATCGGACGCCTCGACCGCCATTTCGAGCGCGTTGCACCCGCACGCCGCGCGGGCTCGTCGAGCCTGCGCCGCTCGTTCTTCCCGATGTTCGGCTGGATGTGCGTGGCGCTCACGCGCGTGGTGCTTCAGGAATACACGCACGTCTCGCTGCTGATGCTCGCGGAAGTCCCGCTGTTCGGCACCGCGCTCATCTATCTCGCGTTCTACTTCGCCCGTCGCCTGTTTGCCTCGTCGCCCCATGCTTCGGGGCTGCTCAAGGTGTTCGAGCGGGTGTTCACGACGCTCGCCTGGTTCTCGATGCTCGCCTACGTGCTGGGCGTGCACGACGACATCCTCAAGTGGCTCGCCAGCGTGAAGTTTGCTGTCGGCTCGAGCCATCTGACGTTGCTCTCGATGCTGTCCGGCCTGCTCTGGATCGGCGTGACGCTGGTGCTGGCGATGTGGGTCGGCTCGCTGATCGAAGACCGGATCATGCGCACGACCACGCTCGACGGCAACCTGAAGGTGGTGCTCTCGCGTGTGGTCAAGGGCCTGCTGACGCTGATCGCCGTGCTCGCGACGCTGTCGTTCGTTGGCATCGACATCACCGTGCTGGGCGTGTTCGGCGGTGCGCTTGGCGTGGGGTTGGGATTCGGCTTGCAGAAGATCGCCTCGAACCTCGTGTCGGGCTTCATCATCCTGCTGGACCGCTCCGTGCGCATCGGCGACCTGATCACGGTGTCGACGTATCACGGCACCGTCTCGCAAATCAACACGCGGTACTCGGTTGTGCGCGGGCTGGACGGCGTCGAAGCGCTGGTGCCGAACGAGCAACTGGTGACGAACGTGGTGCAGAACCATTCGTTCACCGAGACCCGGGGGCGCGCCAAAGTGAATGTGCAGGTCGCATATAGCGCGGACGTTGAACTGGCGATGTCGCTGATGCTCAAGGCGGCCGAAGACATTCCCCGCGTGCTGACGGATCCGCCGCCCTCGGCGCTGCTGCTGAACTTCGGTGCCGATGGGATGGATCTGGAAATGGGATTTTGGGTGCAGGATCCGGCACAAGGGAGCGGCGGCATCCGTTCCGCCATTAATTTGCGGATTTGGCGCACATTTCGTGAACACGGTATTGAAATTCCGTATGCTCAGCGCGAAATACGTATCCTGAACGACTGGGCGGATGGGATTCCTGCGCAAGCCCCTCATCTGCCGGTCGATGGCCCCGTTTCGCCGGAGGGCGCGCGCGATTTGCCGGATTCGGCCAATGCAACGCCCCAAACGCCCTTGCCACAGGCGGGTGACGCTGGAAAGACGGCCCGATAGACCCTTTCACCTAAGCCGACGGGTTGACCTGCGACAAATTGCGTGGCTGCAAGGCGACACACGGGCAACGGTCCGTCGGGTAAAATGCGTCGCAAACCATAAAACCAGACGTTCACTGGCACGTTTTCCGCCCATATCGCACCGGCATACGCAACTTGCCGTCCTCCAGCGAATCGAAGCGTCAAGCGAGCGCAAGAACGAGACCTGACGCGACGGCCTATGTCCACATCGGCCGCTTCGGCCCGACAAGACAAGACACGGCACATTTCGATGCTTTGCCGTGATGGCTACCGTATTGATTAGTTTGGAGTGATATTTTGCTGGACAGTCTCCTTGGATTTCTCTCGACCGGCCTGCTCGACTGGAGCGGCTGGAAGATCTTCTTCTACACGTTGGCCGTCACCCATGTGACGATCGCCGGTGTGACCATCTATCTGCATCGTTGCCAGGCGCACCGCGCGCTCGACGTGCATCCGATCGTCGCCCATTTCTTCCGTTTCTGGCTGTGGATGACCACGGGCATGATCACGAGCGAGTGGGCTGCAATTCACCGCAAGCACCACGCCAAGTGCGAAACGCCGGAAGACCCGCATAGCCCGCAAACGCGCGGCCTGTGGAAGGTGCTGGCCGAAGGTGCCGAACTCTATCGCGCCGAAGCGAAGAACGAAGAAACGCTGCGCAAGTTCAGCCACGGCACGCCGAACGACTGGATCGAGAACAACGTCTACAAGCGTTACCCGATTCTGGGCATCAGCATGATGATGATCATCAACATCGCGCTGTTCGGTGCCATCGGTCTGACCGTGTGGGCTGTGCAGATGGTGTGGATCCCGTTCTGGGCCGCTGGCGTGATCAACGGTCTGGGCCACTATTGGGGCTACCGCAACTTCAATTGCGCCGATGCGTCGACGAACCTGCTGCCGTGGGGCATCATCATCGGCGGCGAAGAACTGCACAACAACCACCACACGTACGCCACGTCGGCCAAGCTGTCGAACAAGTGGTACGAATTCGACATCGGCTGGTTGTACATCCGTACGCTGTCGTTTGTGGGTCTGGCCAAGGTGAAGAAGGTTGCGCCGACGCCGAAGCTCGCCAAGATCAAGGCGGCATGCGACGACGATACGTTGCAGGCTGTGCTCTCGAACCGCTATGAAGTGATGGCGCGTTACGCCAAGACCTTCAAGCGTGCCTATGGCGAAGAACTGGCGCGCTTCAAGGACAAGCGTCAGCATGGCGAATATCAGTTGTTCCGCGGCGCGCGCAAGTGGCTGCATCACGACGAAGCCTCGCTGCAAGAGCCGCAGAAGCAGCAACTGGGCGAGATCTTCGCGCACAGCAACGCTGTGAAGACGTACTACGAACTGCGTCGCGAACTGGCCGGTATCTGGGATCGTTCGAACGCGTCGCGCGAGCAGTTGCTGGGTCAGTTGCAGAGCTGGTGCCATCGCGCCGAGCAGAGCGGTATTCACGCATTGCAGGAATTCGCGACGCGTCTGCGCCGCTACGCGTGAACGGGTTCAGCCAGAAATCTGTTTTTGACGCATAATCGAAACCCCGCCACGGCGGGGTTTTGTCATTCCCGGTCCCTCCTCGGGCCACGCGAAAATGAATGCCTCACTTAAATCCGTAGAATTCGAGCGCCCCGCATCGAGCGGCGCCACGTGCGTAGCCCACGCCTGGGCACGTGTCCCGGAGGCGCCGTCGCAGGAGGAACGCGCGGCGCTCAAGGCCAAGATCAAGCGTTTGCTCGTCGAGCGGGACGCCGTATTGGTGGCGCACTATTACGTCGATTCCGACCTGCAGGATCTCGCCGAAGAGACCGGCGGCTGCGTGGCCGATTCGCTCGAAATGGCGCGTTTCGGCCGGAATCATGCCGCCAAGACGCTCGTGGTCGCCGGTGTGCGTTTCATGGGCGAGACGTCGAAGATTCTGAGTCCCGAAAAACGCATTTTGATGCCTGATCTCGACGCGACATGTTCGCTCGATCTGGGTTGTCCGGCAGACGAGTTCGCCGCATTCTGCGATGCGCATCCGGATCGCACGGTCGTCGTCTACGCGAATACGAGTGCAGCCGTGAAGGCGCGTGCAGACTGGATGGTGACGTCGTCCATCGGCCTCGAAATCGTGGCGCATCTGCACGCGCAGGGTAAGAAGATTCTCTGGGCACCGGACCGACATCTGGGCAGCTACGTCCAGAAGCAGACCGGGGCCGACATGTTGTTGTGGCAGGGCGCTTGTCTCGTACACGATGAGTTCAAGGGCACCGAACTTGGACTGCTGCGCCGCGAATACCCGAACGCCAAGGTGCTGGTGCACCCGGAGTCGCCTGCGGCGGTTGTCGAACTGGCGGACGTGGTCGGTTCGACGTCGCAGATGATCGCGGCGGCGCAGACCATGGACGCCACCGAGTTCATCGTGGCCACCGACAACGGTATTTTGCACAAGATGCGCGCCGCAGCACCGGGCAAGCGCTTTATCGAAGCGCCGACGGCGGGCAACAGCGCCACGTGCAAGAGCTGTGCACACTGCCCGTGGATGGCGATGAACAGCCTGCAAAATCTGGCCGACGTGCTGGAGACCGGGGCGAACGAAATTCACGTCGATCCGGAGATCGGCCGTCGCGCCCATACCTGTATCGACCGCATGCTGACGTTCGCTGAAGCGCGCAAACAGAACGTGCGCGCCAGCGGTGATTTCGCGCGCGACGGCGCACTCTTTTCCGGTGTGGGCCCCGCATAATGACGCAATCGAAAACGTTGAGCACTGCCGAGGCACTCTCTCCTGAATTCGCCATTTTCGGCGCGCCGATCGAAGCGGCAATGACGCGCAATGTGCGTGACGCGCTGGACGAAGACATCGGCAGCGGTGACCTGACGGGCCTGTTGGTGCCGGCGGACGAAATGGCGCATGCGCGCATCATCGTGCGTGAGTCGGCCGTGCTTTGCGGTGTGCGCTGGTTCGATCTGTGCATGCAGAGCGTGGACCCGTCCGTACGCGTGCAGTGGCACTACCGCGAAGGTGAGCGCATGGCACCCGATTCGGTAGTTTGCGACATACAGGGTCCGGCGCGCGCGTTGCTTACGGGTGAGCGCACGTCGATGAACTTCCTTCAGATGCTCTCAGGCGTTGCGACCTCCGTGCGCCGGTATGCGGATATCGTGGAAGGTACCAAGGCGCGCGTCCTCGATACCCGCAAGACGTTGCCCGGCCTGCGCCTCGCGCAGAAGTTCGCGGTGCTCGTTGGTGGTGGGGCGAATCAACGTCTCGCGCTCTACGACGGCATTCTGATCAAAGAGAATCACATCGCGGCCGCTGGCGGTATTCGTCAGGTGCTGGCAAACGCCGATCGTCTGGCTGACGGAGCGTCCGTCCAGATTGAAGTGGAGTCGCTGGAAGAGTTGGCGACGGCGCTCGAATGCGGCGCAACGTCGATCCTGCTCGACAACTTCACGTTGGAAATGATGCGTGAGGCGGCCCGCATCTCGGATGGACGTGCTGTGCTGGAAGCGTCGGGCGGCATCAATCTTGAAACGGTGCGTGCGATTGCGGAGACGGGCGTCGACCGTATTTCCATCGGTGGGTTGACGAAGGATGTCCGTGCGACCGACTTCTCCATGCGGATTATCGAGACGGTGGGGTAATTGTCGCAATTCGTTCCACCGCGCTGAAATAGGGTGGCAAGCAAAAAGGCCGCAGGTTTCACCCTGCGGCCTTTTTGTTTGCCTGCTCGGTCGAGCGCCCGACTTAGCGTTTGCGGCGTGGCAGCGGTGGCGAAATCACGGTCGGCAGCGCCTTCGGCAGCGTATCGGGGAAGTCGCGCGAGAAGTGCAGCCCCCGGCTTTCGCGACGCGACAACGCGCTATCGACGATCAGTGACGCGACGTCCACTAGATTCCGAAGCTCAAGCAAATCCCGGCTGACGCGGAAATTCGCGTAGTACTCGGCGATCTCTTCACGCAGCAGGGCGATGCGATGCTGCGCGCGCTCCAGTCGTTTGGTCGTGCGCACGATGCCGACGTAGTTCCACATCATGCGGCGCAGTTCGTCCCAATTGTGGGCGACGACGACTTCTTCATCCGCATCCGAGACGCGGCTTTCGTCCCATGCGGGCGCGTCGGTGGTGGGCGGATGTTTGGCTTCGTCCCGCTGAATATCTTCTGCTGCCGCCTTCCCGAGCACAATGCACTCCAACAGAGAGTTACTGGCGAGCCGGTTCGCACCGTGCAGGCCCGTGTACGTCGCTTCGCCGACGGCGTAAAGCCCCGGCAGATCGGTTCGGCCGCGCATATCGGTCACCACCCCACCGCAGGTGTAGTGCGCTGCGGGCACGACCGGAATCGGTTGCTTCGTGATGTCGATGCCCAGCTCTGCGCAGCGCGCCAGAATCGTCGGGAAATGCTCGCGCAGGAACTCGGGGCTTTGGTGGCTGATGTCGAGATACACACAGTCGAGGCCGTGCTTTTTCATCTCGAAGTCGATGGCGCGGGCGACGATGTCGCGCGGTGCCAGTTCGGCGCGCGGGTCGTGTTGCAGCATGAAGCGGGTGCCGTCGGGTAGCACCAGGCGGCCGCCTTCGCCACGCACGGCTTCCGTGATCAGGAACGACTTGGCGTACGGATGGTAGAGGCACGTCGGGTGGAACTGGATGAACTCCATGTTCGCAATGCGACAACCTGCGCGCGACGCCATGGCAATGCCGTCGCCGGTCGCCGTATCGGGGTTCGTCGTATAGAGATAGACCTTGCCTGCACCACCGGTGGCCAGCACCGTGTGTCGGGCTGTCATGGCGTGCACCTCGCCGGTGCCGAGATCCTGAACGTACAACCCCTGGCAGTGACGGCCGACTGTGGGCGCGTCGTCGGTGCGATCGGAGGTGATCAGATCGACGGCGAAATGGTTTTCGAAGAGGGTGATGTTCGGATGCTTGCGCACGCGCTCGGTGAGCGTCGCGATGACGGCGTGCCCGGTGGCGTCGGCGGCGTGGATGATGCGGCGGTGGCTATGTCCGCCTTCGCGCGTCAGGTGAAAGCCGAGCTCAGCGTCGGCGTCGCGGGTGAAAGGCACGCCCTGTTCGATGAGCCATTCAATGGCTTCCCGGCTGTGTTCGACGATGAATCGCGTGGCCGCTTCGTCGCAAAGTCCTGCGCCGGCGATCAGCGTATCGGAGACATGCTCGTCGACACTGTCAGTCGAATCCAGTACGGCGGCGATGCCGCCCTGTGCCCAGTCGCTCGCACCTTCGGGCATCGGACGTTTGGCGACGAGCGCCACGCGGCAGGTATTGGCCAGATGCAGGGCGACGGACTGGCCGGCAAGCCCGCTGCCGACGATGACGACATCGAAATTCATGATACGCGCGGTGTCTGGGATCGACGCAGCGACACTCGCGCGATCCTCGTAATGGGAGAGGAGCCAGTATAGCGAGTCAATACGCGCTTGGCATATGACCCTATGCGCACATCGGGGAAATTGCGCCTGGAAAGACTACGCATAGCGTAGCGGCGCAGTTTTCGGGACGCCCAAACGAAAATACCCCGCCAGAGGCGGGGTATTGAACGCAGTAGCAAGCTACCGCGATGAAACCTGTTGATCTTATTTGATCTTGGTTTCTTTGTATTCGACGTGCTTACGAGCCACCGGGTCGAACTTGCTGATAGCCATCTTTTCCGGATGGGTACGCTTGTTCTTGGTGGTCGTGTAGAAATGACCCGTACCTGCGGTCGATTCCAGTTTGATCTTGTCGCGAGCGCCTTTTGCCATGATGAGCTCCTAAACTTAGATGGCGTTACGCGAACGCAGGTCCGCGAGAACGGCATCGATGCCGACCTTATCGATCAGGCGCAAGCCGGCGTTCGAAAGACGCAGACGCACAAAGCGGTTTTCGCTCTCAACCCAGAACCGGCGATTTTGCAAGTTCGGGAGGAAACGACGCTTGGTTTTGTTATTGGCGTGGGAAACGTTGTTGCCGACCATCGGCGCTTTCCCGGTCACTTGACATACGCGTGCCATGAAGCACTCCTAACCCAGAATTCTGTGTAAAAAAAGGTGAGTCGAAAAGACAGACCGCGATAATACCACAAAAATCCCAGACAAATCAATCGCTTTAGTCGATGTAGGACGTGAGTCCCTGGCGGGAAACGTCTGTCGGAGATTCGGGGAAGGGACGGAGTATAGCGTAAGCCGGGCACGAATGCGACCCGGGTGCCAAATTTATGTGCAGGGTGTTGTTCCGCGTCACAGTTCACCACCCTCGGCCATTGAGTAGACGGTGTCTCCCGCCACGATGAAATGATCGAGCAGACGGATCTCCAGCAGGGCCAGCGCATCGCCCAACTGGCGAGTGAGCGCAACATCGGCCGCACTGGGCGTCGGGATACCGGAAGGGTGATTGTGCGCCACGATGATGGCAGCCGCATGAAGGTCCAGCGCCGCACGCACGATCTCCCGCGGGTAGGCGCATGTCTGGGTGAGTGTGCCCTCGAACATGATGCGCGTGCCGATCAGCCGGTGGGCTGCATCCAGAAAGAGGCAGACGAAGCGCTCGCGAGACATATCCCGCAATGTAAGACGTAGATAGTCGCGCACGCGGGTGGGCGAATCGAGCAGACAGCCCGATTGCATCCCCTCGCGCAACATGCGGCGCGCGACTTCGAGGGCCGCCTGAAATTGAAGCGATTTCGTCTGGCCGAGGCCCGGTATCTGACACAGCGTCTCGAACGGGGTGGCAAGCAGGCGGGCAAGCGAGCCGGTGCGGGTCAACAGCTCGCGCCCGAGTTCGACGGCATTACGGCCTTGCGACCCGGTGCGCAGCAGGATGGCGAGTAACTCGGCGTCGGACAGGGCATTCGGCCCGTGGGCCAGCATTTTTTCACGGGGGCGCTCAGCGAGCGGCCAGTGGGCGATGGACATGACGACTCCATGATCGGGGACCGATGATCGGACACGGCCACGCGCATGATCGCGGGTGTCACTGATGACAGGGGAAAGACAAAACCGGGAAGCCGCCACGGGAAAATTTCGGGGCGGCTTTGATGGGGAGCCGGACGCGCAACGCGTCGTCGCTTACAATAATAGCTTGACCTTGCTGTGAGACCCCCATGAGTTCTGTTGCAACCCCCGTGGTTCAAGACAATTCCTATCTGACGCTCCACTACCGGATTGGCGCGCCCGACGGCGCGGACATTGTCAACACTTTCGAAGGCACCCCTGCGACGATGCAACTGGGCGGCGGCCAGATGGCGCCGACGCTGGAGCAGGCAATGCTGGGCATGACAGTGGGGGAGCGACGCCGCGTTGAACTGGCACCGGAGCAGGCCTTCGGCCCGCGCAATCCGGATCTGCTGCAACGCGTCTCGATGAAGACGTTGCAGGAGAACAGCAACTTTGGGGAAGAATATAGCGTTGGCGATCTGGTCGAGTTCAACGCGCCGAGCGGTGGCCGCTATGCGGGCATCCTGCGCGAACTGGGCGACGGCTGGGCATTGTTCGACTTCAACCATCCGCTGGCGGGCCAGCCGATCGTGTTCGAAGTCCAGATTATCGGCATTCTGTAGGAATCGAAATGAGCGCCACCCAAGTCGTAGCACCGACGCTGTCGGATGCAGAAATCCTGCTGGCTCAGCCGCGCGGCTTTTGCGCGGGTGTCGACCGCGCGATCGAGATTGTCGAGCGCGCGCTGGCGATGTATGGCGCACCGATCTACGTGCGTCACGAAATCGTGCACAACGTGTATGTCGTCGAGAACCTTCGCAAGAAGGGCGCGATCTTCATCGAAGAATTGTCCGACGTGCCTTCGGGCAACACGCTGATCTTCAGCGCGCACGGCGTCTCTCAGGCGGTGCGTGCCGAGGCGGAATCGCGCGGTCTGCGCATTTTCGATGCGACCTGCCCGCTCGTGACGAAGGTTCACGTCGAAGTCGCCAAGATGCGCGGACAAGGTCTCGAAATCATCATGATCGGCCACAAGGGGCACCCCGAAGTGGAAGGCACGATGGGCCAGTCGGGCGAGGGCATGTTCCTCGTCGAGACGATCGAAGATGTGCTTGCGCTGCAAGTGGCGGATGAAAGCAAGTTGGCATTCGTGACGCAGACGACGTTGTCGGTCGATGACGCCGCCGAAGTCATCAACGCGCTCAAGAAGCGCTTCCCGCTGATCACCGAGCCGAAGAAGCAGGACATTTGCTACGCCACGCAGAACCGTCAGGACGCCGTGAAGTTCATGGCACCGCAGTGCGACGTGGTCGTGGTCGTCGGCAGCCCGAACAGTTCCAACTCGAACCGTCTGCGTGAAGTGGCCGAAAAGATGGGCGTGCCGGCCTATATGGTGGACTCGCCGGATCAGCTCAAGCCGGAGTGGTTCGACGGCAAGCGTCGCATCGGTGTGACGGCCGGCGCATCGGCACCCGAGGTGCTGGCGCAGTCGATCGTGTCGCGTCTGCGCGAACTGGGCGTCAATCAGGTCAAGGTGCTCGACGGCGTGGAAGAGAACATCGCGTTCCCGCTGCCCAAGGGCTTGACCCAAATGGCGAGCTAAGCAGCACGCCGGGTTGGATTGCGGCGCCAGCGGCGCACCGACCACCCAGCAGCAAGACTCACGGCCCGTGCTTACATCGCATGGCCGATAAACCGGGTGCCGTACCTCACGGCCCCGGTTTTTTTACGCCAGTCCGCGCCGCGTCTGCCGCCCCCTGCGCGCTTCCTGCTCCCCCGCCCCTGTTCCGTTATCGGTCGCATCAGGCCACCTGACGTTACCGAGCGCCGTTCGCCCATCCGCCCGCAGTCCTCGGCAAAAACCCGTTGCGGTGTTTTCGCATCATCACCCTATATTTCGCACAACCCCCGCACGTCCGAAATTGGAAGTTTTAACGTCTCGCCAGTCAAAACCGAATGACGTTATTCGTAATTCAACGGATATAGAATTAAAGAAAATAAAAACCGTCTGGATTTCCGGAATCTAATTATTTATATGCTTGCTTAATTAGAAAGAACACTCCAAATCAAATGGGCATGCTAATTGCTTATTAGATTGGTATGGCATCCGGGCCCTTGAATGGTGCACCGGTTGCACCATAAGGCCGCCCGGGGAGTCGCGCACGGGCGCGTAAAACCATTCACAAATTCGGGGTTGCGCTTTTGAAAAGATAGGGTTGCACAAGTCGGTATAAAACCTTAGTCCTCCATTATGGAAAACCCTGTGGCTACCGGCGTCGCAGCCGCAAAGAATGGAGTTACAATGCGCGCGTTTCGCATACGAAACATCGATTTGGCGTTATTAAATCGCCGACAATCTGGAGATAATCACATGCAACTCAAGTTCGCGAAGGTACTGCCCGTAGTCGCCGCAGTGACGCTGCTGGTGGCTTGCGGCAAGAAGGAAGAAAAGCAGGCCGATTCGGGTGCCGCTTCTGCACCTGCCGCGACGACGGCCGCCAGCGGGGGCGGCGATGCGGTTGTCATTAAGATCGGTCACGTTGCACCGTTGACGGGCCAAATTGCTCACTTGGGCAAAGATAACGAAAATGGTGCACGCCTGGCCATTGAAGAGGCCAACAAGGCGGGTCTGACCATCGATGGCAAGCCGGTCAAGCTTGAGCTCGTGGCAGAAGACGACGCCGCCGATCCGAAGACCGCAACGCAGGTGGCTCAGAAACTGGTCGACGAGAAGGTCGTCGCCGTGGTGGGCCACTTGAATTCGGGCACGACGATCCCGGCCTCGAAGATCTACAGCGATGCGGGCATCGTGCAGATCTCGCCGTCGGCGACCAACCCGGCTTACACGCTGCAGGGCTTCAAGACGACCTACCGCGTGGTCGCTACCGACGCGCAGCAAGGCCCGGCACTGGCTAACTATGCGACCAAGTCGCTTAATGCCAAGTCGGTCGCCATCGTCGACGACGCCACGGCGTACGGCAAGGGTCTGGCCGACGAGTTCGAGAAGACCGCCAAGGCCAACGGCCTGAAGGTGCTCTCGCACGACGCGACCAACGACAAGGCCACGGACTTCCGCGCCATTCTGACCAAGATCAAGGGTGAGAAGCCGGACATCATCATGTACGGCGGTATGGATGCCACCGGCGGCCCGTTCGCCAAGCAATCGAAGGAACTGGGTATTGGCGCCAAGGTGCTGGCCGGTGACGGCGTGTGTACCGATAAGGTGGCCGAACTCGCTGGCGACGCCATCGACAACATCGTCTGCTCGGAAGCGGGTATGGCGCTGTCGAAGATGGAAGGCGGTGCGGACTTCTCGAAGCGTTACGAAGACCGCTTCAAGCAGCCGATCCAGATCTACGCCCCGTTCACGTATGACGCTGTGAACGTGATCGTCGACGCGATGAAGCGTGCCAACTCGGCAGACCCGGCCAAGATCCTGGCGGCTATGCCGGCCACGGACTACAAGGGTGTCATCGGCCACATCGCCTTCGACAGCAAGGGCGACATGAAGGAGCCGGTGATCACGCTCTACAACTACAAGGATAAGAAGAAGAGCGTGCTTGACGTGGTGAAGATGTAAGTCCCGGGCGTTCGCGCCATGAAACGGCACCGCTGCCTACCCGTTCGGTGCCGTATCACTATCTGCGGAAAGACGCCGTGCCTGCATGACGGGCACGGCTCTCCTCCTGACACAGGATTACGCCTCATAACCCGCAGTTCTCTCGGCCCCCTCGCGCGCCCTATCGGGCAAGCGTGTCGAGAGCCCGTTTCCGGGACAAGGAGTTAGCTTCATGGATATTTTTATCCAACAAATCTTGAACGGCCTCGTGCTTGGCAGCGTCTACGCGATCATTGCACTGGGCTATACGATGGTCTACGGCATTCTGGGCATCATCAACTTTGCCCACGCCGATGTGATGATGATCGGCGCGATGGTCGCGCTGTCCACCATCAACCTGCTTTTGAAGATCGCGCCGGACATGAACCCGGCGCTCATGCTGGCGATTGCCACGCTCGTGTGTATGCCCGTGTGTGCGATAGCCAACTTCGTGATCGAGCGTGTGGCCTACCGGCCGTTGCGCAATGCGCCGCGCCTGGCCCCTCTGATCACCGCCATCGGCGTCTCGCTGCTTCTGCAGACGATCGCCATGCTGATCTGGTCGCGTAACCCCCTCTCGTTCCCGCAACTGCTGCCGACCGACGCCATGAACGTCATTCCGCCGCGCGGCGACCATCCCGGCGCGGTCACAAACGGCACCGGCATCGTGATCGTTGTCGTGGCGTTCCTCGTCATGTTCGGTCTGACCCAGCTCGTGAACCGCACCAAGCTCGGGCGTGCCATGCGTGCGACGGCGGAAAACCGCAACGTCGCCGGTCTCATGGGCGTGAACCCGAACTTCGTGATCTCCGCGACGTTCGCCCTCGGTGGCGCGCTCGCCGCGCTCGCGGGCGTGATGATGGCCTCGAACTACGGCAACGCGCACTTCTACATGGGCTTTATTCCCGGCATGAAGGCGTTCACCGCTGCGGTGCTCGGCGGTATCGGCAACTTGCAGGGCGCCATGGTCGGCGGCGTGCTGCTGGGCCTGATCGAAGCATTGGGCGCGGGCTACATCGGCGATCTGACCGGTGGCGTGTTCGGGAGTAACTATCAGGACGTCTTTGCGTTTGTCGTGCTGATTGTGGTGCTGGTGTTCCGTCCGAGCGGTCTGCTCGGCGAGCGCGTGGCAGATCGTGCATAAGCGGGGAGGATCGACATCATGAATCAACCCGTGCAAACGTCGCCGGTGACGCAGATTTCTGCCGCCGCTGCGACCCGCAAGGCTTATCGAGGCCTCGCATTTTTCCTGCTGGCCGCCATTCTCGCGCCCGTGCTCGTCGGCTATGCCGGCGGTAACTACTGGGTGCGGGTGCTCGACTTCGCGCTGCTCTACATCATGCTCGCGCTGGGCCTGAACATCGTGGTGGGCTTTGCTGGCCTGCTCGATTTGGGTTACATCGCGTTCTATGCCGTGGGGGCGTACGTCACGGCCTTCCTGAGTTCTCCTCACCTGAGCACGCAGTTCGAGTGGATCGGTGCGATGTTCCCCGGCGGGCTGCATGTGCCCGTGTGGTTCACGATTCCGATCGGCGCTGCGGTCGCGGCGATCTTCGGCATCTTGCTCGGTGCGCCCACGCTGCGTCTGCGCGGGGACTATCTGGCCATCGTGACGCTGGGTTTCGGGGAGATCATCCGTATCTTCATGAACAACCTCGACCGGCCGATCAACATCACCAACGGCCCGAAGGGGATCACCGGCATCCAGCCCGCGTCGTTGTTCGGCTTCGATTTCTCGAAGGCGCACAACTTCTTCGGGTTCCAGGTCAGCTCGGTGTACATGTACTACTACCTGTTCGTGTTCCTCGCGTTGCTGATCGCCTTCATTTGCGTGCGCTTGCAGCACTCGCGCATCGGACGCGCCTGGGTGGCCATCCGTGAAGACGAAATCGCCGCCAAGGCGATGGGCATCAACACGCGCAACATCAAGCTGCTCGCGTTCGCGATGGGGGCGTCGTTCGGCGGCGTGGCAGGTGGCATGTTCTCCGCGTTCCAGGGCTTCGTCTCGCCCGAGTCGTTCACTTTCTGGGAGTCGATCGTTGTGCTCTCGATGGTGGTGCTCGGCGGCATGGGCCACATTCCGGGCGTGATTCTGGGCGGTGTGCTGCTCTCGGCGTTCCCCGAGATCCTGCGCTCGACCATGGGCCCGTTGCAGATGAAGTTGTTCGGTAGCGTCATCGTCGATCCCGAAGTGATCCGGCAGTTGCTGTACGGTCTGGCCATGATTCTGATCATGCTGTACCGTCCGGCCGGCCTGTGGCCGTCGCCGCGTCCGGAAGAGCGGACTCTGTAAGTCGAGGGAGATGACCTGAATATGAGCGAACAAATTCTTCTGTCCGTCAAGGGCGTGAACAAGCGCTTCGGCGGTCTGCAGGCCCTCACCGACGTGGGCCTGGAGATCAAGCCGGGGCAGATCTACGGGCTGATCGGCCCGAACGGCGCCGGCAAGACCACGTTCTTCAACGTGATCACCGGTCTCTACACCCCGGACTCCGGCGAATTCAAGCTCGACGGCGCGGCTTACAAGCCGACCGCCGTGCACGAAGTGGCCAAGGCCGGTATCGCGCGTACGTTCCAGAACATTCGTCTGTTTGGCGGCATGACCGTCATCGAGAACGTGATGGTGGGCCGTCACGTGCGTACGAAGATGGGCGTGATCGGCGCCATCGTCCGGTATCCGGGGGCGAAGGCCGAGGAGCGCGCCATCCGCGATCGTGCGATGGAGTTGCTCGAATACGTGGGCGTAGCGAAGTACGCCAACTACACGGCAGCGAACCTCTCGTACGGCCACCAGCGTCGTCTGGAGATTGCACGCGCATTGGCGACCGATCCGAAGTTGCTGGCGCTGGACGAACCGGCTGCTGGCATGAACGCCACGGAGAAGGTCGAGTTGCGTGGTTTGCTCGACAAGATCCGTAGCGACGGCAAGACGATTCTGCTCATCGAGCACGACGTGAAGCTGGTGATGGGTTTGTGCAACCGCATGACGGTGCTCGATTACGGCAAGGTGATTGCCGAAGGTTTGCCGCAGGATGTGCAGAAGAATCCGGCGGTGATTGAAGCGTATCTGGGTTCGGGAGGCCATTGATGAGCGCAATGTTGACGATCAAGGGCCTGAAAGTCGCTTACGGCGGGATCAAGGCGGTCAAGGGCATCGACCTGAACATTGAGCCGGGCGAGCTGGTCACGCTCATCGGCGCGAACGGTGCAGGCAAGACGACCACCATGAAGGCGATCACGGGCTTGTTGCCGTGGGCCGATGGTGACATCGAGTATCTGGGCAAGTCGATTCGCGGCGTGAAGGCGTTCGACCTGCTCAAGCAGGGGTTGGCGATGGTGCCCGAAGGTCGCGGCATCTTCACGCGCATGACCATCCTCGAGAACATGCAGATGGGGGCATATCTGCGCAACGACACCGCGGGCATCAAGCAGGACATCGACAAGATGTTCGGCATTTTCCCGCGTCTGAAGGAGCGCAAAGATCAGCTCGCAGGCACGCTCTCGGGCGGCGAGCAGCAGATGCTTGCGATGGCGCGTGCGCTGATGAGCCAGCCCAAGCTGTTGCTGCTCGACGAACCGTCGATGGGTCTCTCGCCGATCATGGTGGAGAAGATCTTCGAAGTGGTGCGTACGGTCTCGGGCGAAGGCGTGACGGTGCTGCTCGTGGAGCAGAACGCACGTCTGGCGCTGCAAGCGGCGCACCGGGGCTATGTGATGGACAGCGGCCTTGTGACCATGACGGGTGACGCGAAAGACATGCTCGACGATCCGAAGGTGCGTGCAGCGTATCTCGGGGAGTAAGTGTCGAACTCGCGTGACCGACCGACGGCGATCCGTCGTCAGTCGGTCGGTGAATGAGCAAAGGGCGCCGAAGGCAACTTCCGGCGCCCTTTGTGTTTTCACGACATTCGAAGACTGCGCGACGCAGCGCCTATTGCGCCACCGCCGTCAGCGGCAGCCGCTTGCCGAGGCTTACGACATCGTCGGCGGCGTAGCCGTGTGCGTTATAGAACGCGAGGGCTTCGCGCGACTGCGTGAGCACTTGCAGATTGAGCTTGAGGCAGCCGCGCGCGGCCAGCGCGATTTCGGCGTGATGCAGCAGCGCGCTTGCCACACCGCGACGTCGCAGCGCATGCGCGACGGCCAGCGAATAGACCCAGCCGCGATGTCCGTCATAACCGGCCATGACGGTGCCGACGATCTTGCGTTCGCGCACGGCGACGAAGAACAGGTCATCCTTCATGGCCACTTTGTTGGCAATCGAGCGTCGCGGTTCGCGATGCGGTTTGTCGGCGCGGTTGTACTCCGGAAAGGCTTCACGCCAGAGCGCGATAACGGCGTCGGTATCCGCGTCGTCGAACGTGCGGATATGGATGTCGGTGGGCATGCGGTTCATGGCGCTTCCTGTTGGCCTGTGTAGATGTCGGGCCGGTGAATCTGCATCATCTTGTTCACTGCGCCGAGCGGTTCGAAGCCATAACGCGAGTAAAGACTGGCGGCATCGGTCGTGGCGAGCAGGAAGCGGCGCAGCCCTTGCAGTGCCGGATGCGCGAGCACATCCTCGCACAGGCGCTTGCCGATCCCCAGGCCGCGCATGGACGGATCGACGAACACGTCGGCGAGATAGGCGAACGTGGCGTGGTCGGTGATCACGCGGGCGAAGCCGACCTGACGTGCCGGACCGCCTTCGACCTGCGTTGCGTACGCGCCGAAGCAAAGCGAGTGCGTGATCGCGCGCACGAGCGTGTGGCGCGGAATGCCTTGCGCCCACGCCGTTTGCGTCGACAAGGCATTGTGGATGAAGCCGATGTCGAGCCGCGCCGGATCGGCCGAAATCTCGACGATGGCGTCGGCGGGCGGTGTCGGGTGGCCCTGGCTCATGTCGTTCATCGATGGAGTCTCCAATGAGGTGACGTTCTGACTCGCCCGAATCACATTCGGGCGAGTGTCGTCATGCGAAACGCTGAGTTCAGACGTGCATTCAGACGTGCTTCGCGAGCAGCGTGTCGAGCATCGAGAGCATCTGATCGATCTCTTCGCGACTCACGTTCAGTGCGGGCATGAAGCGCAGCAGGTTCGGGCGCGCCGAGTTGAGGAGCAGCCCGTCCGGTGTCATGTCGCGTGCAGCTTCGACCAGTTGCGGGCCGATGTCACGACCGAGCAGCAACGCGCGCAGCAGACCCGCGCCGCGTTCCCCCTGACCGCCGTAGCGCGACGACAGATGCTGCAATCCGGCGCTCAGATAATCCGCTTGCGCGCGCACGAATTCGAGGAAGCCCGGGGAGCTGACCGTGCGCATCACGGCGAGGCCGACGGCGCACATCAGCGGGTTGCCGTTGTACGTGCCGCCCTGATCGCCCGGTTGGAAGACGGCGAACTCGTCGCCGCACAGCATGGCGGCCAGCGGCACACCGCCACCGATGCCTTTGCCCAGCGTCATGATGTCGGGCACGATGCCCGACTGCTGATACTGGAAGAGCGTGCCGGTGCGTCCGCAGCCGGTCTGCACTTCGTCCACGATCAGCAGAAGCCCGCGCGCCGTCGTCAGTTCGCGCAACGCTTTCATGAACTCAGGCGTTGCGGGCACGACACCGGCTTCGCCCTGAATCGGTTCGAGCATCACGGCCACCGTCTCCGGCCCGATGAGGGCTTCGACCGATGCGATGTCGTTCAGCTCGGCCTTCGGAAAGCCGGGCACCTGCGGCGCGAAGATCGTGTCCCAGCCGGGCTTGCCGCTTGCAGACATCGTCGCGAGCGTACGGCCGTGGAAGGCGTTCTTGAACGTGATGATTTCGAAACGAGCCTTGCCTGCGCTGTTCGGGTGCAGTTGCCCCCACTTCCGGGCAAGTTTGATAGCGCTTTCGTTGGCTTCCGCGCCGCTGTTGGCGAAGAAAACCTTGCCGAGGCCGGAGAGATTGGCGAGCAGGTCGGCCAGCTCGATCATCGGCAGATTGTAGTAGGCGGGGCTCGGGTTGAGCAGCAACGAGCCTTGCGTGGCGAGGGCGTCGCGCATGACCGGGTGGCAATGGCCGAGGCTGTTCACGGCCCAGCCCTGGATGAAATCGAGATATCGCTTGCCTTCGTGGTCGTACAGCCAGCCGCCCTTGCCGTGCGTGAACACGAGTTCGGGACGCGTGGTAATCGGCAGCAGCGCCTGTGTGGGCAAATCCGCGAACTTGGCGTGACGTGCCGCCTTAGGCGTGGTGGGCGAGGTTGACGATGCGGCGGCGGACGGTTGAGCAAGCGACATGACGGTCTCCGAAGGTAGGTGAGAAGAGACTGGAGGAATAAAAAAAGCCACGGGGGTGCCCGTGGCTTCGCTGTGCTTGAGAACTTGCGTGTTATCGCAGTCGATAGCGTGCCGCGCGGCATCCCGGTTGGGGCAGCGTACGGCGACGTCGGATCGAGGCGATGGCAATCAGGTTCATGTCGGCAAGAATAAGGCGGTGACGCGGCGCTTGTCAAAGGGAATGCATGCGGTGTGGTTTGCATGCATCTTTTGCGCATCCCTTCGATGCGCCGCCGGACGTCACGGCCTGATGGTCACGGGGTCATTGGCCGCCGCCGGGGTTATCGGCTTCGGTGGTGAAGGCATCGGCGAAGAAAGCGTCTTCCGGCAACTGGTGATGAGCGATGAAGTCGCGACGGGCCGATTCCACCATCACGGGCGCACCGCAGGCGTAGACCTCGTAGCCCGACATATCCGGCAGGTCTTCGGCGACGGCGCGGTGCACGAAGCCCGTGCGGCCCTGCCAGGCGTCTTCGGGCGCGGCTTCGGAGAGGACCGGCACGAACTTGAAGCCGGGAATCTCACGGGCCCATTGCTCGGCAAGTTCGCGCAGGTAGATGTCTTTGAGCTGACGCGCGCCCCAATAGAGCGTCATCGGGCGGTCAAGGCCCTTGTGTGCGGCGTGTTCGACGATGGCCTTGATCGGCGCGAAGCCGGTGCCCGAGGCGAGCAGCACGATCGGCTTGTCGGAGTCTTCCCGCAGGAAGAACGTGCCGAGCGGACCTTCGAAGCGCAGGATCTCTCGCTCCTTCATGTTGTTGAACACATGGTCGGTGAAGACGCCGCCGGGCATGTGGCGCAGATGGAGTTCGAGGAAGCCTTCTTCGTGGGGCGCGGTGGCCATCGAATAGCTGCGACGTTTGCCGTCTTTCAGGATGAATTCGATGTATTGACCGGCGAGGTACTGGAAGCGCTCGTTGGCGGGCAGTTGGAGGCGCATGACGATGACGTCGTCGGCGCGGCGTTCCAGCGCATTCACACGGCACGGCAGGCGCTTGACCGGGATGTCGCCGATGCCCTTGACCTCACGCGACTCGATGACGAGGTCGCCTTTCGTGTGGGCGCAGCAGAGCAAGGCGAAGCCACGGGTTTCCTCGTCCTTGGAGAGGGCCGAGCTGGCGTGTGCGCCGTGTTCGACGGTGCCTTCGACCAGTTTGGCTTTGCACGAGCCGCAACCGCCGTTTTTGCAACCGTAAGGCAGGCCGATGCCCTGGCGCAGTGCGGCGGAAAGGACGGCCTCGCCATCTTCGATCTGGAACTCGCGCCCGCTCGGCACGAGGGTAACGTTGTAAGCCATACTACAATCCGAAAAATGAAAAAACCGTCCAAACCTCTCGGTCGTCCGCGCCTGCTGATCGTGGGCTGCGGCGACGTCGGCATGCGCGCACTGCCGGCTCTCGTCGAACGTTTTCGTGTCTTTGCCGTGACGTCCAGCGACGCGCGCCATGCGGCGTTGCGTGCGGCGGGCGCGGTGCCCGTCGTTGCCAATCTGGATGACGCTGCGAGCTTGCACCGCTTGGGTCGTCTGGCCTCACGGGTGTTGCATCTCGCACCGCCTGCCGGGGTCGCGGGTAGCGGTACGCAGGACCTGCGTACACGCCGTTTGCGCGCTGCGCTGAACCGGCCGTCGAAACGCAATATTGTACCCGAGGGGGGCTTCACGCCGTGTCGGGCCTAGCTCACCTGGCACCCTCGCCGCGCCGGATTCTCGTCTACGCGAGCACCAGTGGCGTCTATGGCGACTGTGGCGGCGCGTTGGTGGACGAGACCCGTACGCCGGTCCCGCGTTCGCCTCGTGGGCAGCGTCGTGTCGATGCCGAGCGCACGGTGCGCACGCTGGGCCGTCCGTCCTTTCATGGCCGCGATCCGAGACGTGTGTTGACGACGGGGGCTGCGCGAGCACGTATGGCGTCGATGTCCGGTACGAAGGCGTCGTGGCGCCGGACGGTGCATGCACGGGTGTCGTGGCGGGCGTCTGTCGTGCGGATTCCGGGGATCTATGCGGCTGAGCGTCTGCCGCTGGCGCGTTTGCAGAAGGGCACGCCCGCGTTAGTGGCGTCGGACGACGTCTTCACCAACCATATCCACGCCGACGACCTCGCGGCGATCCTGATTCGCGCCATGTGGCGTGGCAAGGCGCAGCGGGTCGTGCATGCGAGCGACGACACCGAGTGGCGCATGGGCGAGTACTTCGACCGGGTCGCGGATGCGCTGGGCTTGCCCCGGCCGCCGCGTGTGTCTCGTGAAGAGGCACAACGGGTACTGGAGCCGACGTTGCTCTCCTTTATGTCAGAGTCGCGACGCCTTGCAAACACGCGGCTCAAGCGCGAACTCGGGTACACGTTGAAGTATCCCGACGTGGCGGCGCTGTTGTCGACGTTTGCATCACCCTAGATCACCTAACCATCGTTGCCCAACGTCCCACCAAGCGCTTTGACGAGCGAGAGTGTTGCGTCGATCTGCGCGAGGCGGGACTGCGCGGCGTTGCGGCGGGCCTGGCGTGCGAGGCGTTGAGCGTCGAGCCACGATTGCAGGTCGATGTCGCCTGCGCGATAGCGTGCTTCCGAGAGTTCGGCCGCTCGTTGCGCCAGGGCAGCGGCGCTGGCGAGCGACGCGTACTGCGACGACGTTCGCTCGCGCGCCGAGAGGGCATCTTCGACTTCCGTCAGCGCGGTGAGTAACGTGTTGCGAAACGTCGCAACCGATTGCTCGTAGTCATTGCGCGCGAGTGCTGTCGTAAAGCGTGCCGTTTGCACCTGAACGAACGGCATCGCGATCGAAGCGGCGAGGGTGCCGACCGGATTCGCGAGCAGACGCGAGAGCGACTCGCTGGTGGTTTGCGCGGTGCCGGTGAGCGTGAGCGATGGATAGAACGACAGACGCGCGGCGTCCACATCTGCCAGACGCGCGCGAACACGCGTCTCGGCGGCCGCGAGGTCCGGGCGCTGTGCGAGAAGCGATGCAGGCAGACCGGGCGCGACCTCGGGCAACTGCGCGACGACGAGTGAATCGCGCTCAGTGAAGCGTGTCTGCGCAGGACGTCCCAGCGCGTTCGCCAGTGAGTGCCGGGCGGCATCGCGCAACCGTTCCCATTCAGCGAGTGCGCCTGCGACGGCGTCGCGATCTTGCTGTGCCTGCACGGGGTCAAGGGCCGACACTGATCCGGCGCGCCGACGCGCCGCGACCAGAGCAACGGCACGCTCGGCTGCGGCGAGGTCTTCCGTCGCGCTGCGCACATTCTCGTTCAGATAAGCGACGCGCCAGTAGAGCGAGGCGACCTGGCTCGAGAGCGAGAGGGCGGCGGCGCGGCGGTCCCATGCACTGGCGGCGGCCTGCCAGTTGGCGGCGTCGCGTTGCGCGGCGAGCTTGTTCCAGAGATCGACCTCGTAGCTGATGCCGACGCTTGCGCCGGAGGTCGTCTGTGTCTGTCCGTTCATGCGCTGCGCGGCTTGTCCGCCGTCGAGCGCGCGCGCCTTCGAGCCGGTGATGCTGGCGGAAAATTGTGGCCAGCGATTGGCGTGCGTCAGTCCGGCCTGGAGCGCGTCGCGATCCGCTTGCAGGGCTTTGAGGGCGAGTGCGGGGTTGGCGGCGAGCGCCTGAGCGATGAGCGAGTCGAGCTGCGGTTCGCGAAACGCGCGCCACCAAGGTGAAATCTCGGCGTCGTCTGCCGGGCGTGTGCTTTCCCCTTGTGCTGCACCTGGCTGAGCGCCGTCGATGGGCGTGCGGTATTGCGACGGGACGTGCAACGTCGGGCGTTCATAGTCTGTGCGGGTCAGGCTGCAAGCGCTGAACATCATGCAAACGGCGAGCGCCACCAGCGACGGCGCGATGCCCGGGCGTGGCCGGAAAAATCCTGAAAGGCAATTCATCGAATCTGTCAAAAAGACCCCCGCGCGCGACACCGAATCGCGCGCGGGGTATAAAAGCCATCCCGAGCCTGAGGGGGGATGCAGCGGGACGGCGGGGGCAATCATTCACGGGCCAGGGCATCCACCGGATCGAGACGTGCGGCACTGCGCGCCGGGAGCCAGCCACTGAGCATGCCGATGGCGCAGGCGCAAGCCACGGCTGCGGCAAACGTATTCGTCGAAAAGACCACCGAGACCTGCGGCACGAACGTCGCAACCAGCCAGCCGATGGCGTAAGACAGCACCACGCCGACCGCGCCGCCCATCAGGCAGACGAGAACCGCTTCGATGAGGAACTGCCGGAGGATGTCCTGTCGGCGTGCGCCGATCGCGCGACGGATGCCGATCTCTCGCGTGCGCTCCGTCACCGAGACCAGCATGATGTTCATCACGCCGATGCCACCGACCACGAGCGAGATGAGGGCGACGAACGAGAGCAGCAACGTGAGCATCTGGCTCGTGCGTGAGATGGACTTCACGATCGTGTCCATGTTGAACGTGAAGAAATCCTTCTTGCCGTGGGCGCGCGTGAGCAGGCGAATGATCCCGGCTTCGGCGGCGGCGGGCGGGTGGCCGTCGAGAATGCGGACTGTGATCGATTCCAGATGTTGTTGACCGGCGAGTCGGCTCGCGACGGTTGTCCAGGGGACGTAGACATTGAGCGAGCGGCTGACGAACATCGACGAGCGATCGCGCACAACGCCGATCACGCGCAGCGGGAGCGAACCCGCGAGCACGATTTGACCGATGGGGTCACCGCCGTTCGGCAAGAGCTTGCGCAGCGTGTTTTCACCGAGCAGGGCAACTTGTGCCTGACGTTCCACTTCACTGGCGTCGAAGCTGCGTCCACGGGCGAGTTTCAGACCGTTGGCACGCATGAAGTCGGCACCCTCGCCGTGCACTTGCGCGTCCGTGTCGATGCGACCGAAGCGCATGCGGGCCGTGCGCGGGCCGACTTGTGCCGTCACGCTGTCCGTGTAGGGCTGGGCGGCGAGCAGATCGGCGTCGCGGGGCAGGAGCGTACGAATCTCTGCGGCCTTGTCGTCGTTGAAGTCCTTGCCGCGCAGCACCGTGATCGTATTCGGGGCGATGTTGCCGATATCGTTGAGCACGCGCCGCTTCGTCCCTTCGCCGATGGCCGACAGTGAGACCACCGACGTGATGCCGATGATGATGCCGAGCATCGTGAGACCAGTGCGCAGGCGGTGCGAGGCAAGCGCGTGCCATGCCATCGACAGGCTTTCCGCAAATGTCGGCCAGCCACTCATCCAGCGAGTCAGCGAATTGCCGCGCGACATTTCCGGCGCATCGGCGACCCGCGAATCCGTCGACGAATCTGTCGACGAGTCCGTCGACGAGTCCGTCGATCTTCCGAGACCGGACGCCACGCTGCGCGTCTCGCCCGGCACCGAAGTTTCGACCGCATGGGGTGTGTCGTTCAGGCGATCGCACTTGATGCGTCCGTCGGCGATTTCAATCACGCGTTGCGCCCATGCGGCGACGTTCGGATCGTGCGTGACGAGGATGATCGTGTGCCCGCGCGCGTGGAGTTCGCGCAGGATGTGCATCACTTCCAGCCCGCTGTGACTGTCGAGTGCGCCGGTCGGTTCGTCGGCGAGGATGATGTCGCCGCCGTTCATGAGCGCGCGGGCAATACTGACGCGTTGTTGTTGGCCGCCGGACATTTGCGAAGGCCGGTGCGAGAGGTGCTTGCCGAGTCCGAGGCGTTCGAGCAGCGCGGCGGAGCGCATCGATCGTTGCGAGCGCGCAATGCTGGCGTAGACGGCGGGCACTTCCACGTTGCCCTGGGCCGAGAGATGGCCCATCAGGTGATAGCGCTGGAAGATGAAGCCGAAGTACTCGCGGCGCAGCTGTGCGAGCGCGTCGTCCGAGAGTGAAGCGACATCGTGCCCGTCGATTTCGTAGCGTCCGCGGGTGGCCCGGTCGAGGCAGCCGAGCACGTTCATGAGTGTCGACTTACCGGAGCCGGAGGGGCCCATGATCGCGACCATCTCGCCGCGCTCGATGACAAGTTCGACCTCACGCAGGACCGTGACGGCGCCGTCACCCTCGCCGAAAGAGCGCGAGATGCCGGAGAGTCGCAGGAGCGGGGTGGAGGCGTTCGTCACAGGAGGGTTCCTGCGTCGTTGCTACCGGACGGCGGCGCGTCGGTGGGGTCGGCCGTCACGACACGATCCCCTTCGGCGAGTCCGTCGAGGGCCTGCGCGCTCAGGCGGTTGTCGAGTCCGACCTTCACCCAGCGTGGGTGGGCGACGCCCTTGGCGTCGAGCACACGGACGCGATAACGGCCGTCGGTGCGCTTCTCGCCGAGGGCGACGGAAGGAAACGTCAGCGCATTCGCGATACGCGCACGCACGATCGACACTTGCGCGGTCATATCGGGACGGAGGACACCCGCCGGATTGGGCACATCGAAGAGGGCGTTAAAGAAGATGGCGTTATTGATCTTCTCGGGCGAGGGTTGAATGACGCGGAGCTTGCCTTCGTAGCGCTGTTCGGGGGCGCCGAGGATCGTGAAGTAGACGGGTTGACCTGCACGGATGCGCACGACGTCGGCTTCGGAAACCTGCGCGCGAATCGTCATCATCGAGAGGTCGGCGACCTTCAGGATCGTCGGGATTTGATAGATGGCGGTGACCGTCTGGCCTTCCTGGGTGGTGATGGCGGTGACCGTGCCGCTAATGGGCGCGGTAATACGCGTATAGGACAAATTCGTGCGTGCCTTATCGACCTTCACCTTTTGCTGACTGATCTGGGAGTCCAGGGAGGCGAGTTCGGCCGAGAGGGCATCGGCTTCCGTGCGGGCCTTTTCGAGGTCACGGGGCGAAGTGGCGTCGTCGTGGGCGAGTTGTTGTTGACGGGCGAGTTCGCGAGCGGCTTGGGCGTGGCGAATGGTTTTAGCGCGTCGGTCGGCAGCGAGTGTGGTGAGTCCGGCGTTGGCTTCGCGCAGGTCGTTATCGCTGGACGTCGGATCGATTTCAGCGAGCAGTTGCCCCTTCGAGACGGCATCGCCGAGCACTACCTTGAGCGACCGAAGTTGTCCGTTGGCTTGCGAGCCGACTTCGACTTGCTTAATGGGTTGAAGGACGCCGGTGGCGAGGACGGCGTCTTCGAGATCGGCGCGGGTGACCTTAGCGAAAAGATAGGCGGGCGGCGTGGGCCGGGGCCATTGCCATGCGACGAGGGTTGCGAACAGGACGACGACGGCGCCGCCGATCTTGCGACGTCGGGTAAAGCGAAAAGAAGAGAAGCGAGAAAGGAGGCGCGTCATTGATGGAAAGAAATGGCGAAAGCCGTCGCTGGGTGGGGCGAACGTGAGGGGATGCTAAACAAAGGTGGGGGGACAAACTGTTTTAAGTTGTTGGGACTTTGTGAACAGAGATAACGAGAAAGAAAAAACAAAGAGACGCGATCAATGGAGACAAAAAGAAACAAATGATCGGGAGGACGAGCGGCGCAAAGGAGGGGCGGTCCGTTACGAGGGGAGGAGGTGGTAGGGGCGGCGGGAAGGGGAAATGTGGAGAGCCGGAAAGGGGCGCTGCGGGTTGTGGTTTTGGTGTGAGTAAGGGCGTGAACGCCTTATTCCGTAAGGGCGAGAGGGATTTCGAACGGGCTGACGGTGGGGCGACGGAAGGTCTGCACAGTGTGAAGATTGCGGATCGTCGTCGGCGTACGGCGTCGATCCGAGGAGCATCGTGTAAGGCAAGCGCTGCGACGAGGGATCGCTAAATTCGCTATAATTTCGCCTTAATTCGCTCAACGTCGGCGAAATTTTGATTATTTGGCCTTGGGTGTCGCCGTGGGGCCGTGAAATGGTCTCAGCCTGCCTTACCAATCCTTTCTGAAATAAGGATTGGACGCCATTCTGTTGGATGCTTCGGTCAACGCTTCACTGGACGGGCGCGCAAACTGCGGTGTATCTCGTCAAGGAGGGGTACAAAGCATGGCCATTGCCATTGGTTCGCCGGATGCGGCGGTGCATCGTGCCTGGCGCTTGCCGGGACAAGGGGCGGCTTCGACGGTCGGCACACATCGTGCGGCGTCGGGAGCAGATCGATATGCCAATGCGCTGCGGGCGCTCTCCAGTACGCCGGAGCCCGTGTCCGTCACGCAAGACGATGCAGTGAAACTGTCGCAAAACGCGACGGCACCGCGCGCAACTTAATTTACCGAGAAATATTCATGAGTCTGCATGTTCTTCTGGTCGATGACGATCCCGTCGTTCGCGACCTATTGCGCGAATTGCTGCACGCCAATGGCATGCAGGTCTCGGTACTTCACAACGGCGCGTCGTTGCTGCGCCGGTTGGAGCTCGAACGACCGTCCGTCATTTTGCTCGACATCATGATGCCGGAGCGCGACGGCCTGCGGGCATTGCAGGACTTGCGTGCGGCGGGCGAGGATATCCCCGTCATCATGTTGTCGGCGCGTGGCGGCCCGCTCGATCGTGCCCTGGGCCTTGAGCTGGGCGCCGACGATTATCTTGCCAAGCCGTTCGATCCGCGCGAGTTGCTGGCGCGTATCCACGCGGTGCTGCGCCGCCGTGGTCCGGTCGCGGCCAGCGCGCCGGACGCTCGTGCACCGTACCGATTCGGCCCGTTCGAGCTCGATTACACGCTGCGCACCCTTCAGCGCGAGGGCGAGCGCCTGCCGCTGCGCGATACCGAATTCGCCATGCTCAAGGCATTCACTCAGCATCCCATGCAGGTGCTGCCGCGCGTCAAACTGCACGCCATGCTGTATGGCGACGGTATCGCCTTCCGCGACCGTAGCCTCGACGTGCCGGTGTGGCGTCTGCGCAGACTCATCGAAACCGACCCGTCGGAGCCGCGCTATATCCAGACCATTCGCGGCAAAGGTTATGTGTTCGTGCCGGGCGGTGAGCTGACCGAGGGCGCGACGTCTGAGGCCCGTGAGCGCGCCGATGGCATGGGCGACGCCGGTGATATCGGCAGTGTCGGCGACGACGGTATGTCGCTCGCTACCACGGCGTCGGCAGGCAAGCGCACCGTGCGCGGCTGGCGGGAGTCCGCTGCGTGAATTTGCGTTGGTTGCTGCGCGACTCGCTGTTCGCGCGCATGGCATGGCTGGGCATTGCCGTCCTGTTGGTGATGCATCTCGTGTGGAGCGCGCTGGTGTTCTACCAGCGCCCGCGCCAGCAAGTCGACGGTTTCGCCCGAGGCTTGCTGGTGGCCATTCAAAGCGTCGATCAGCGGGCTGTCGACCCCGGCAGCCTCGCGCCACCGCATGCCGTGCGTCGCGTTCCTGTGGCGCAAACGCCGACATTCACCCACGAAGTCGACGACGAGCGCGGCACGCGTCTTCGTCACGAACTGCTCTCGCGTCTGCCGCCAGACACCCAACTCCATATCGTCAACGATCGCAAACGCAGCAATATCTGGGTGCTGTTGCCGCAGCGCGACGAGTGGATCGTCATCGAACTCGATCTTCCGCCGATGCCGCCGTTCGTGCGCGAGACCGTCGGTATTCTTATCGGTGCCGTGCTGCTCGCGCTGCTCGTGGCATGGCAGATGCAACGACCCATCGCCCGGCTTGCGCATGCCGCCCGGGTGATCGCCCGCGGACGGCGTCCCGCATTGTTGCCCGAGCAAGGACCGCACGAGCTGCGTGACCTGACCCACGCGTTCAACGAGATGGCCAAGCGGCTTGCCGAAGCCGAAGACAATCAGGCCATCATGCTCGCGGGCATCGCGCACGATCTCAAGTCGCCGCTCACGCGTTTGCGCCTGCGCGCCGATCTCATCGATAGTGAGACTTCACGCGATGGCTTCGTGCGCGATATCGCGTCCATCGACCACATCGTTCAGCAATTTCTCGCCTATGCGAGAGACGAAGCGGACACCAGCCCGTTGATCGGCGTCGACGCGTTCCTACGCGAACAATTTCCGGCAGACGAAGAATCGTCCGCTTCCGGCGCTGTTTCCGGCGCTGTCACGGGCCCCATCGATCGAACCGCCGAAGCCGTCGACGATGCTTCGCTATTCGTCAGCAACTTGCGCGCAGGGCCTGAATTCATGCTGCCGCGCACGCTGCTCAATCGCGTGATGTCGAACCTCGTCGACAATGCGCTTGAGCACGGTGAGCCAACCGTGCGTCTGGCGACATGGCGCGACGAGGCGATGGGATACATCGAAGTCAGTGACTGCGGCAAAGGCATCCCGGACGATCAGGTGGCGCTCGCGATGCGTCCGTTCGTTCGACTCGATGCCTCGCGGGGTGGCGAAGGCCACTGCGGACTCGGGCTGTCGCTCGTCGTACGGCTCGTGGAAGGGCTGGGCGGTGCGGTGCGTCTCGACCGATCGCCCGGCGGGGGATTGCGTGTGACGCTCAAACTGCCGATGTTCAATAAATCTCCGGCACTATGATCTCCGGCGGCACCGGGTGGCGCATGTAGCTTTCGCTGCGGGCACGCTCGGGCAACACCACCTGCGAGCGCTCCACGTCGTGATACGGCACCTGGTTGAGCAGGTGGTGAATGCAGTTCAGACGCGCGCGCTTCTTGTCGTCGGCCTGCACTACCCACCACGGCGCTTCCGGAATGTGCGTGCGCTCGAGCATGACTTCCTTTGCGACCGTGTACTTCTCCCAACGCGTGCGGCTCTCCAGATCCATCGGGCTCAACTTCCACTGCTTGAGCGGATCCTGAATGCGGGCCATAAAGCGCGCTTCCTGCTCTTCGTCCGAAATCGAGAACCAGTATTTGACGATCTGGATGCCGCTGCGCACCAGCATTTTTTCGAACTCCGGCACCGAGCGGAAGAACTCCTCGTACTCGTTCTCCGTGCAAAAGCCCATCACATGCTCGACTCCGGCGCGGTTGTACCAGCTTCGGTCGAACAGCACGATCTCGCCAGCCGCAGGCAGATGCTGGACATAGCGCTGGAAGTACCACTGGGTGCGTTCGCGGTCGTTAGGCGCGGGTAGTGCGGCCACACGGCACACGCGAGGATTCAGGCGCTGCGTGATGCGCTTGATCGCGCCGCCCTTGCCGGCGGCGTCGCGGCCTTCGAAGATCACCACAAGACGGTGACGGCTGCGGATGACCCAGTCCTGCAACTTCACCAGCTCGCCCTGAAGGCGGAACAGTTCGCGGAAATAGTGAAGACGGTCGTCGCGCGCCTCGGCGCTGAGATCGTTCAGACCGGGCAGACGCAGATCGTCGATTTCCATCTCGATCTCTTCGTCGTAGCTGTCGATCAGGTCATCTTGGAGACGACGCGCAAGCATTGCGTCGTGGTCGGCGTCGGAATCGAATTTAGTCATGGCGACGATCTCTTACGGCCAGCAAACACAAAAGGCACCCCGTACTGCCCCGGGTGACGGCGGACGGACAAAATGCGCGCCCGATGATGCGTTTCAGTATGCGACGATTTTATGACACCAACATGGCGTTGACGAATACCGTGTGACGTAGTTCCCTCGCGTGCCCCGCCCGGCGGTGCCGCCACCGTATTGCCTGGGATTCGCGAGCACGCCGAAATTGTCACAAAAATGAAATATGACATTGTCATGATGGCAAGTCCCACCGTGCTACGGGGCGGTTCACGTCCGTCCCCCACGCCTCGTCACAGATACCGCGCGCATGTTCGCCGAATTAGCTCACAACGCATATGGCTGCGATCAGGCGGGTCTGATCTACGGCTATCGTTTCACTGACGGCGCGCCCCCGCAACCGGTCGATTCGACCGAGGCATTGGCGTGGCTGGCAAAAGGCGAGCACGCCGACGGCTTCCTCTGGCTGCATTTCAATTTCGCGCACGCCGCGTGCGAGAAGTGGCTCAAGCAGCAGATGCACCTGCCCGAAGAGTTCTACGAGAGCCTGAGCGAAGGGTCGCGCTCCACGCGCATCGAACATTCCGACGATTGGCTGCTGGCCGTCATCAACGACGTGATTTTCGCGTTCGACATCGCGCAGTCCGAGATCTCGACGCTGCGTGTGGCGGCCAACGCCCGCCTGCTCGTGACCGGACGCGTAAAACCGCTGCGCTCCATCGACAAGCTGCGCGCATCCGTCAAACGTGGCGACGCCTTCCGCTCGCCGCTCGCTTTACTCGTGCACCTGCTGCGCGATCAGGCGGACGTACTTGAGCGCATCGTACGCGAGACGAGCCGCCGCGTGGACACCGTCGAAGATCGCCTGTTGCAGCAGCGCATCGAGAGCAACCGAGCCGACCTCGGGTCATTGCGCCGGGTGCTCGTTCGTCTGCAACGTCTGCTCGCCCCGGAGCCGGCGGCGCTTTTTCGTCTGCTAAGTCGCCCGCCGATATGGGGCCATGCCGACGACGTTCAGGAATTCCGCCAGGCAACCGAAGAATTCGCCGTCGTCCTGAACGACCTGTCGGCGTTGCTGGAGCGCATCAAGTTGCTTCAGGAAGAAATTGCGGCGATGGTCAGCGAGCGCACCGACCGCACCATTTACACGCTGACGGTCGTGACCGTACTCGCGTTGCCCATCAACATCGTGGCGGGCTTTTTCGGGATGAACGTCGGCGGCATTCCGCTCTCGGATCATCCGCATGGCTTCTGGGTGCTCGTGTTTATTGTGGCGACAGGCACTGCGGCCGCAGGCTGGTGGGCGTTCCGGCGGCGGCCGGACTGAGGTCCGGACCGCCGCTGCCCGAGGGGATGGGGGACTTCGGGGACTAATTGCGCTGTCGCATCAATGCCAGAACTTCATCAGCAGCGTTGCGATCACCACCATCCCGGCACCGCCGATACGCGTTGAAATCTGCGCGAACGGCATCAGTCCCATGCGATTCGATGACGACAGAATTGCCACGTCGCCCGTGCCGCCAAGACCGCTATGACAGGCGGTGACGATGGCAGACTCGACCGGGAACATCTTCAGCCACATGCCGACGAAGAATCCGGAGACGACCATCGCGATCACCGTCGACGCGCAGATCACGAAGTAGGCCGTCGAAAACGCGCCGACGAGTTTGTCCCACGACACGAACAACGTCCCGAGTCCGACCAGAATCGCGAACGTCAGATTCGTCGACATGAACTTGTACATCTGATACGCACCGGTCTCCATGCTTTCCGGAATCAGGCGCGAGACCTTCAGCACCGCCGCTGCGACGATCATCAGCACCGGCCCCGGAATGCCGGTCACAGGCGCAAGCAATGCACCAAGAATGAACAGCGTGCAGGCCAGCAGCAAACCGTGTCCCATCAAACGCAGATCCAGCGCGTGTTCTACGTTCTGCCCTTCGAGCAGTGCGCGATCTTCGCCACTGCGCACCAGCATGCCGTTGCCGTTGTAATGCGGACGCTTCTCGCCGAAGCGCTTGAGCAGCCCCGCCGAAAGAATCGCCACGACGTTGCCGATGAGCGCGGCGGGGACCATCGTCGCAATCAGATGCCCCTGCGCCTCGCCCGTAATCTCCGAATAGCCGATCGACAACGGCAGAATGCCCTCGCCGATACCGCCGCCGAGAATCGGCATCACGATGAAGAAGAACGTGTGACGCGGGCTGAAGCCGAACAGCAATCCTGCGAGACATCCGGCGGCAATGGCCGCGAGCGTGCCGATCAGCAGCGGCACGAACATCTTCAGAAAGCCCTGAATCAGGATCTTTCGATTCATGCCGAGCATGCTGCCCGCGACCAGACACGCGATATAGAGATATTGCAGATTGGCCGTCTTCATCGTGACGGTGATGGCCTTGAGGATCGCGTCGTCCATCAGCCCGTTGCCGAGCAAGGCGGCCGGTACGAACAGGCAGAGGATCGCAGGGCCGCCGATGTGCTTGAAGACCGGAATCGCGCCGCCGATCTCGCCGAGCAACATGCCTGCGATCATCAGCACCGCGAAGCCGCCGATCATGTCGGCAGGCAGGCGTCCGGTGACAGCCGCAAGGCCAGTGATGACGGCAATGGCGACGAACATCGGCAGCGGTGCGCCGCCGATGGTGAATTTCGACATCAGAGAGGGGGTGGCGAGCGGCGTCGCGCTCGCCTGAGCGGCCTGGCTTTTCATGGTGTCTCCTGAAAGGGTGGAATACCTGTTGCGAGTGAGGGCGCTCGCGGCACTGACTCAATGCCGTGCGCCTCTTGTCACTCAGGCGGTACGTTGTTGTCTGGGCAGATCGATTTGCATCCAGGGGAAATCGATGCGATGGCGGGCTTCGAATGCGCCGATGGCATCGCCGTCCTTGAGCGTCATGCGGATCATGTCGAGACCTTCCACGAACATGCGCTTCTGACGCGCCGGCAGATCGAACGCGAATGCGTCTCCGTTTGCCGTCACCACGCACTGGCGCTCGACGTCGATGGTCAGCGCGTTCTGCGCGGGATCGCTTACTGTCTCGGTCAGCTTTGCGATGTCCTCCGGGGTGAGCACGATCAATAGCAGACGGTTGTTCTGCGCGTTGAAGTAGAAGATCTCGCCGAAGCTCGGTGCGATGACCGCTTCAATCCCCGATTGCTGCAAACCCCACACCGCGTGCTCACGGCTCGACCCGCAACCGAAGTTGGCCCCGGCCACCAGAATGCGGGCGTCGCGATAGGCGGGACGGTTCAGAACGAACGCGTCGTTGGGCGTGCCGTCGGCATTCGTGCGCAGGTCGTACAGCACACCGCGCGCGAGGCCGGACTTGTCGATGCCGAGCAGAAATTGCTTGGGCATGATCTGGTCCGTATCCAGATTGTTCAGCGGCAGCGGTGCGGCTGTGCCGGTCACGATCGTATGCTCAGCCATGAGCGGTCTCCTTGCGAATATCGACGATGCGGCCAGCGATGGCGGCGGCGGCGGCCATGGCGGGGCTCATCAGGTGCGTGCGTGCGCCACGCCCCTGACGTCCCTCGAAATTGCGGTTGGTGGTCGACGCGCATCGCTGAGCGGGCTTGAGAATGTCGTCGTTCATGGCGAGGCACATCGAGCAGCCCGGCTGACGCCATTCGAAACCGGCGTCTTTCAGTGCATCCGCAATGCCTTCACGCTCGGCCTGATCGCGTACGCGACCCGAACCCGGCACGACCATGGCACGCACGCCGTCGGCCATCTTGTGACCCCGTACGATCTCCGCAATCGCGCGCAGGTCTTCGATACGCGCGTTGGTGCAGGACCCGATGAAAACGTGATCGATGGGCAGACCGTCGAGCGACTGACCGGCGTCGAGCCCCATGTAGCCCAGCGCCTTCAATGCGTTGTGCCGCTCCCCCTCGTCTTCCGACAACGAGGGAATCCGCGCGTTGATCGCAATCGCCTGATCGGGGCTCGTGCCCCACGTCACGAAGGGCGCGACGTCGGTGGCATCGAAGCGGTGCGTGACGTCGAACGTCGCATCCTCGTCGGAGCGCAGCGCGAGCCAGCGGTGCTTGGCCTCTTCCAGCGCGTCGCCGGACAGATCGCGAATGTGGTCGCCGACGTATTGCAGCGTGGTGGTGTCTGGCGCGATGAGCGCACCGCGCGCGCCCGCTTCGACGGTCATGTTGCACAACGTCATGCGAGCTTCGGCGGACAGCGCCTCGATGGCCGCGCCCGTGTACTCGACGACGAAGCCGCGCGCGCCTTGCGCACCGATACGGGCAATGATGTACAGCACGAGGTCTTTCGACGTGGTGCCGCTCGCCAGCGCGCCGTCGACGTGGATTCGCATGTCGCGTGCCACGCGGTAAATGAGCGTTTGCGTCGCCAGCACGTGCTCGACTTCCGATGTGCCGATACCGAACCCCAGCGCGCCGAGTGCGCCGTAGGTGGTCGTGTGGCTGTCGCCGCAAAGTACCACCATGCCGGGACGAATCAGCCCCAGTTCCGGGGCCACCACGTGTTCGATGCCTTGCTCCGGGTCCGTCACGTCGAACAGATGAATGCCGTGCTTGTGGCAGTTGCGGGTGAAGTTGGCGGCCTGATGGGCGGCGGCGTCGATCACGATGGTGCGTTTGTCGACCGGCACCGGGTGCGTGGGAATGACGTGATCCACGATCCCCATCTGCTTCTGCGGGCAGCGCACCGGCAGGCCTTTCTCAGCCAGTCCCGCGAACGCTTGCGGGCTCGTGTACTCGTTCATGATGTGCAGGTCGGCATAGAGCGCGACGTGCTGCGCATCGACGTCGAAGGCCGTGTGGCTTCGCACGATCTTTTGGTAAAGCGTTTGTCCCATGAGGTACTCCACGAAGGGGGCGGTCGTCGTTTTGCTCTGTCTCGCAACCTTGCGTGCAGTCTAATTCGTTCATAGAATCGCAAAATGCATATTCGCTTAACCTATTTTTAAGTTAAATTTAATAATGGACGCCATCGCCGATCTGGAATTCTTCGCCCGTCTGGTGACGTTGGGCAGCCTGTCGGCGCTAGCGCGTGATCTTGGCGTGACACCGCCTGCGATCAGCGCACGGCTAAGCCAACTGGAGCGACGACTCGGCGTCAAGCTGCTGAACCGCACCACCCGGCGTCTGGCGATGACGCACGAGGGGGAGCTGTATCTCGGTACCGGCTCGAAGATCATCGAACAGGTGCAGGAGCTGGAGCGCATGGTGTCGAGCAGCCGCGATCTGCCGCGCGGTCTGCTGAAGGTGAATGCGACATTCGGCTTCGGACGCCGCCATGTCGTGCCTGCGCTATCCGAATTTCGCGAGCAGTACCCCGAGGTCGAAGTGCAGCTCGATCTGACGGATCGCCCGATGAATCTGGCCGAGTTCGCGTTCGACGTCGGCATTCGCTTCGGCGAACTACCCGACCAGCGCGTCGTAGGACGCCGCATCGCGGCGAACCGGCGGTTGGTGTGTGCTTCCCCCAAATACCTCGCGCGCCACGGTGTGCCGAAGGTGCCCGACGATCTGCGCAATCACCTGTGCATCGTGCTGCGCGAGAACGATACGGCGTACGGGACATGGCATTTCACCAAGGGCAAACGTCACGAACTGGTGAAAGTGCACGGGGCGATGAGCAGCAACGACGGCGAAGCGACACTGCGCTGGGCGCTCGACGGCCATGGCGTACTCGTGAGATCGGAATGGGATGTGCAATCCGCATTGGCTTCGAATGCACTGACGCAATTGCTAAGCGACTGGGCATTACCGGCCGCCGATATCTACGCGATCTATCCGGAGCGGCTCAATCTCTCGGCCAAGGTACGGCTATTTGTCGAGTTTATGGAGCGCTATCTGGCGCGTGAATTGAATAGGGATGTCGGCGAAACCGCCCAATGAATTAAATGTATTCGCTGATATCGATTGCGAAAATCGTGTGCGTCGTGCATTGCGATTTGCATGCAATTTCAATGTTCAAATATAAATTCCAAACAGTCGTGTGAATATGTGACGAAGAGGCTTTGTGCGCGCGGCGGCGGCGCTTGCCGCCATTGGGCACGGCGCCTCAGATGTTAACGAACGGGTACTCGGTTCGAATTGAAATAAGGTTTGCATAACGAACAATTCGGAGGCATGAATTCCGGTCTTCCCCTTATAATCCGCTGAATCGGGCGTCGAATATCCGGGCGGTTGCGCGCAAACCTGCGAAGTCATCACGGGGTGCATGGCGTTGCGCGCATCAATCGCCGGTTTAAATGACGCGTAATGACACGGGGGAGTGCCCGTGTTTCGCGCGTCCTCACCACGGCATCCGAAGTTGTCCATCAAGCCGCTTTCAGGCGAGGAGACCGACGATGAAGTGTCCCGCTGTATTGCCCATGGAAACGCAGAGGCTAGCTGCACTGGCGGAGTACGGCCTGGGCAGTGAACGTCCGCTTCCGAGCCTCGATGCCGTTGTGCATATTGCCGCGCACATGTTTGGCGTGCCGGTCGCGGCCGTCAACATGGTGGGCAACGATCACGTATTTTTCGCGGCGGCCACGGGCTTTTCCTGCACCAATACCGATGTCGACATGAGCCGCGACGCATCTTTCTGCGCGCACGCGATCAATGGCGACGGTGTGATGGTGGTGCCCGACGCCACGGCAGACGAGCGTTTTCACGACAACCCGCTCGTGACGGGCAACGCACAAGTGCGCTTTTACGCGGGCGTGCCGCTTGTGTCGGTGGACGGTCACGCACTCGGTGCGCTGTGCGTCATCGACAACAAGCCGAATCACACATTCTCCGAAGTGGATCGTGAGCGCTTGCGCGAGCTGGGACGCATGGCGTCCGACCGGCTGGAATTACGTCGCGTGGAGCTGTTCATCGAACGCGAACGGCGCACCTTTGCCGAGCCGGAGCGCTATTCGCCCACGGCGATGATCCGCTTCGACGCCTTCGGCGAGATCCTCGACTGGAACCATGCGGCATTGACGATGTTCGGCTACGCGATGGCCGACGGCCCGGGGCGTTCGCTGGAGACGCTGCTCGCCGGGCGTAGCCGCTCGGCGCTTCGCGATCAGATCACACAGGCGGTGAGCGCTGGCTCGGTCGATGGTATGACGATGCCCTCGGAGGTCTATGGCCTGCGTCGCGACGGTCGCGAGTTTCCGATGAGTCTCTCGCTATTCTGCTGGGTCGAGAACGATGTGCAGACGTTCAACGCGCACCTGCATGACCTCAGCACGCTGCGTGAGGGCGGGGACGTGTTGCGGCGGCTCGCGAACACCGACGTGCTGACGGGCATCGCGAATCGCGCGAGCTTCTATCGCGACGCGGAGGTGGCGTCGGTCTGTCTGCGCGGCGCAGCCGTCGCGATATTCGATCTCGATGGGTTCAAGGACATCAACGATACGCTGGGCCATGCGGTCGGCGACGGCATTCTGTGTGAAGTGGCGCGACGTTTGACGCGTCTCGTGCGCACGGTCGACACGGTGGCGCGCATCGGCGCGGACGAACTCGCATTGCTGCTTTGGGGCGTGACGGATGCGGTGGAGGCCCGTCGCCGCGCCGATGCGGCGCTGTTGGCGATTGCCGAACCGATGGTGATCGGCGGGTTCGATGTGCGCGTGAGCGCTTGCTGCGGCATTGCTGTCGTTCCGCAGCAGGCGGAGGAGGCGTTGAGTCTGATCAGCAACGCCGATCTGGCGCTGTCGCGGGCGAAACAGCATGGGGCCGGGCAAACGTTCGTTTTCGTCGACGCGCTGCGCATCGAAGCGGCGGCGCGGCGCGTCTACAACATCGAGCTGCATCGTGCGGTGAACGACGGCGAGTTCGTGCTCTTCTATCAACCGCAGGTGGATTTCGCCGATGGCTCGCTGACGGGGGCCGAGGCGCTGATTCGCTGGCGGCATCCGCAACGTGGACTGCTGTCGCCCGCCGCGTTTCTACCGGCGCTCGAACGCGGGCCGCTGGCGGCGTCGGTGGGTGCGTGGGTGCTTGACGAGGCGTGCGCACAGGCCGCGTATTGGCGACGCAATGGGGCGCCGTGTTTCCGGATCGGCGTCAACTTGTTCGGACTGCAATTTCGCATCGGCAGCATCTTCGACGAGGTGGTCGCGGTGCTTAGCCGGCACGGGCTGCCGCCGCAGGCGCTTGAGCTTGAGGTGACGGAGAGCATCGTGCTGGATGACGACGTCGTGCTCGAAGCGTTGCAGCGTTTGCATGCGTACGGTGTGAGTATCGCCTTCGACGACTTCGGCACCGGCTACGCGTCGATCAGCATGCTGCGACGCTATCCGTTAAGTCGTATCAAGATCGATCGGTCGTTCGTCCAGGGGATGATGGAGTCGGAGCGCGATGCGTCCGTGGTGCGTGCACTGGTGGACATGACGCGCAGCTTCGATCTACGCACGATCGCCGAGGGTGTGGAGACGGAGCAGCAGCGCGACAACCTGCGTCGCCTCGGCTGCGACGAGGGGCAGGGATACCTGTTCGGCATGCCCATGCCTGCCGTCGAATTCGGTGAGATGTTCGACGTGGGACGGCAGTTGAATCAAGCGTGAGTGCGACGTAGCGATGCGCCGCTTACCCCGACGGGTATAGCGGCGCATCCATTTCACTGGGCTTGCGTGACTTCCTTACTTCGCTTCTTTCGGCGGCTGAATCATCTTCCAGCCGTTGCCTGCCGGATCCCGGAAACCGGCGTCGACGCTGCCGTAGCGATCCACCGGCTCCTGCGTGAATTCCACGCCTTTCTCCTTCAGGCGCGCGTAGTGCGCGCGGCAATCGGCCACGTAGAGCACGAGTGGCGGCATGGCGCCCTTGGCGACCATGGCACGTAGCGTTTGCGCGGTGGCGTCGTCGTGAATCGGTGCGCCGGGTGCGAACAGGCCGAGCTGGAACGCGGGCTGATCGGGATGCTGCACCGTCAGCCAACGGTACGGGCCGTTGCGCACATCGGTGTGCACGCGAAAACCGAGCTTGTCGACATAGAACGCCAGTGCTTCGTCCTGATCGTCGACATACAGCCCCACCACGCCAATTCCTTCGTTCATAAGACCTCCTCGTTGGTTGATGGAGGGACTTTACCGTTGGCCATCCGGCGGCGCTTCTCCAAAACTGCGATATTGAGATCGGGACGTTGGGCGGCCTTCAGGACGCAGCCTGGTACCTGATCGAACGGCGTGCCGTTGACCCGGGCCTGCTCGCGAAATTCGCCGGGACTCTGCCCTGTGATGTCGCGAAAGATCCGTCCGAAGGTGCCGATGCTCTCCCAGCCGGTTGCGAAAGCGATTTCCGTAACGCTGAAGTCGGTGTCACGCAGGAGGGTGCTGGCCTGTTCGATGCGCCGGGTCAGCAGATAGCGATGCGGGGGGAGTCCGAAAGCCTGTTTGAACGAACGGGAGAAGTGCGCTTCGGACGTGCCGCTGACGTCCGCTAGCCGCTTGACGGGCCATGCCTCGTGCGAGGCGGCGTCCATGCGGTCTTTGGCGCGCAGCAAGCGGCGCAGCAGCGCAGGCGATTGCACGGGGGCGGCCGCAGGCGGCTCGGTAGGCGTAGCGATGACGCGGCTGCGTGCTTTAGCGGGCATGAGGGCTGACGGCGCAGGGAAGGTGTGGGTAGTTTAGGCCCAACACGCGTCATGCCGTCCGAGCGGCCGCTAACGTGAGCGTAGGTTCACTCCGCACATGTTCGTGAAATCGATCTTTGTGCAGCCAAGGCTCGATTTCACGAACACGAGGCGTCCGGTGTTCGACGCATCCCCGGTACCCGATCCACCGCCGACAACACCGCTTCCGGCGTAATCGACGTAGTGCATTCGAACGCGCGTTCCGTGCCCTTGTGGCGCGGGCAGAAGTGGAAGTCGTCGTGGTTGTAGCGGATGGCGGGGTCGTGCCAGCAGCCGGTGCAGACGTCGGGGTTGATCACGCGGTACGGGGTCGCGAACTCGTTGTGCGGCAAGGTGAAGCCTGAGATCAGGACCGTCGGTGTGTCCATCGTCCATGCCAGCCACGACAGGCCGCTCGACAAGCCGATGAAGGCGCTCGCATGCGTCAGCCAGCGCGCGCGTTCGGTCAGCGGCAGGTCACCCGTCGCATCGATGGCCCCTACGGGGATCGACTGCCAGAAATCGTTTTTGCCGTAGCGCGGCTTCTGATCGACACAGACCACCTGGAAGCCGCGCTCGCGCAAGCCTGCCACGACGGCGTCCCATCCCCCGGGGTGGTTCCAGTATTTACACTGCGCCGTACTCTGCACGGCGATACACACATAAGGCTCGGCCATCGGACGAGACACATCCGGCAACGCCGTCTTCGCCCGTGCTTCCGTCTCGTCGACGCCGAGAATGTGCGCAGCCGTACGGTGCAGTCCCGTCTCGCGAAAGTCGCGTGGTTGCTGGACGAATTCCTTATCGTCGAAGAACAGGCCGATGTTGTACGTCGCGTAGTACTTGCGTCGCTCCACCTTCTCCTGTTCAACGAATTCGACGTCGGGATGCGCGTCGCGGAACAGCGCGGCCACCGCTGGCGTGACCACGCACGCCAGACGGCAGCCATGCACGTCCTTGAAGCGCAGGGCGTACGGTATCCATCCCAGCACATCGCCCAGGGCCGCCAGCGGAATCTGGATCAGCACGTCCTGATCGCGGAGGTCGAAGCGATGCTCGAAGACCACCACGTCGTTCAGCCAGATCGTGATGCCATACGGCACGTAGTACTTCGCCGGGCTGCGCACCACGCCTGACGACAGCGAGACTTCCGTGAGCGTGCTCTCGTCGCGCAAATCGCTGATGCGCACGCGCCAAGGCAGCGGTTGACCGAAGTCGGGGATGACCACGCGCGCGCCGTCGTTGAAGTCGAAGCGCAGCCCGGCAGGGCCGACCTGCGTAGGTAGCAACGCCGGAGCCAGAAAGATCTGGTGCGGAGATGCGACGAATGGCGTGATGGGCGGCGTGACAGGTGGCGTGACAGGCGGCGTCCCGGCCGATGCAGGGGCGTCCGATGTCGTGGTGTTCTGAGGGGGGAGGGAGACGGCGTCGTTCATGGGCCACACGATACGACGGACACAAATCGGGCAATCGTGCGGGAAACGAGCTGAAAAGGCCTCATTTCCCGAAATTCGCCGGTTTTGACGGCAAAGGGACTTTCAGCGCCTTTCCGGTGCCGGCTCAGGACGTTCCAGCCACCAACTGATACTGCGCGCGCAGCGCCTGCGTAAAGAGTCGGTGCGTCTCGCGAGGGTTCTCGCGGCGGGTGAACATGGCCACCGGCGGCAGTGTCCACGTGAGCGACCACGGCACGATGGCCACGCCCGCGATGCGTACCAGTTCCTCGGCGATATCCGCCGGTAGCAGCGACACCGCGCGCTCGCTGCTGGCCAGCAATTCGCCCGTCAACCGGGACGAAAAACTCTCCACCACCGGCACCGGCGGCACCACCCCGGCATGCAGGAAGAGGTCGGAGAGCTGGTCGCGCATCGGCGTATTCGGTGCGCCCATCACCCAGTCGAGTTCTGCCAGTTGCGCCCACACCGGGGCACCGCGCCCCAGTCGGGCGGCCAGACGACGGCTCGCCACCACGCGCGGGGCCTGGTGGTGCAGGACTTCGAACTGCACCTGCGTGACGTCGACGTTCGCCGCCGCGCGGGCGATCACCACGTCCAGCGTGTGATCGCGCAATTGCGCCATCAGCGATTCGCTCGTGCCTTCATGCAACGTGACGGTCAGGCGTTGGGGAATCTGGGCCAGCGTCTGCTGGATGGCGGCGGAGAGGGTCTTGCCGGAGATATACGGGATCACACCGACCTGAAGGCGGGCAGCATGCCCGGCCATGACGGCTTCGATATCGCGGGTCAGGTGATCGAGATCGTGGACCATCGCCTGCGCGCGGGCCAGCACCACGTCGCCAAGCGGTGTCGGCGTCATGCCACGCGGGGTGCGGTCGAATAGCGGGCCGCCCAGCATGCTTTCCAGCTCGGCCAGCGCGCTGGTCACGGCTGGCTGGCTCGTCGCCATATGCTCGGCCACGCGCGTGAGCGAGCCGTGCTGCTGAATCTGCAACAACAGCACGAGATGACGCATCTTGAGCCGGGTCGTCAGCCGCCGGACCACTTCCCCGGTATCGAAAGGCATCGCCACCATCTGTCCTGAATCCCCTGAAACCCCCGATGCTCGGGGCTTATATCGAAAACATGATGCCCCCATAGTAATTCAGAATCGCCCCCCGCTGGCGGCTCCCTAGAATGGCCTCACCTCTATGCGTCAGGGTCGACAGCCGTCACCAGAACGGTTCGCCGCGCAAAACAGAGCGAGACACAAGTTCAGAGAACCTACGAGGACGACATTGCCATGAGCAACAGCAACGATCACCAGGCCGCCCTGGAGTATCACCAGTTCCCGACCCCGGGCAAGATCTCCGTGACGGCCAGCAAGCCGCTCGTCACCCAGCGCGATCTGGCGCTCGCCTACACCCCGGGCGTCGCTATCCCGTGTCAGGAAATCGCGGCTGACCCGTCGGCTTCGTTCAAGTACACCGGCCGTGGCAATCTCGTCGGCGTGATCACCAACGGCTCCGCCGTGCTGGGTCTGGGCAACATCGGCGCGCTCGCCTCCAAGCCCGTCATGGAAGGCAAGGCCGTTCTCTTCAAGAAATTCGCTGGCATCGATGTGTTCGACATCGAAGTGACCGAGAGCGACCCCGACAAGCTGGTCGACATCATCGCCAGCCTCGAAGCCACGTTCGGCGGCATCAACCTTGAAGACATCAAGGCGCCGGAGTGCTTCACGGTCGAGCGCAAGCTGCGCGAGCGCATGAAGATTCCGGTCTTCCACGACGACCAGCACGGCACCGCCATCACCGTGAGCGCCGCGTTCATCAACGGCCTGAAGGTCGTGGGTAAGGACATCCGCGAAGTGAAGGTCGTGACCTCGGGCGCGGGGGCGGCGGCTCTCGCCTGTCTGGACCTCATGATCGACCTCGGCCTGCCCCTCGAGAACATCTGGGCGACGGATATCGACGGTGTGGTGTTCGAAGGCCGCACGGTCGGCATGGACCCGGACAAGGCGCGCTTTGCCCAGAAGACCGACAAGCGCACGCTCGCCGAAGTGATCGACGGCGCCGACGTGTTCCTCGGTCTGTCCGCCGGCGGCGTGCTCAAGCCGGAAATGCTCAAGAACATGGCAGCCCGTCCGCTGATTCTGGCCCTGGCCAACCCGACCCCGGAAATCTTCCCGGAAGACGCCCGCGCCGCCCGTGAAGACGTGGTGCTCGCCACCGGCCGTTCGGACTTCCCGAACCAGGTCAACAACGTGCTGTGCTTCCCGTACATCTTCCGCGGTGCGCTCGACGTGGGTGCGACCACCATCACGCGCAATATGGAAATCGCGGCCGTGCACGCAATTGCCGGTCTGGCACAGGAAGAACTGAACGACTCCGTCGCCAATGCTTATGGCGCATACGACCTGTCGTTCGGGCCGGAATACCTGATTCCGAAGCCTTTCGACTCGCGCCTGATCGTGCGCATCGCCCCGGCAGTGGCGCGCGCTGCGATGGAAGACGGCGTGGCCACGCGTCCGATCGCCGACTTCGACGCTTACGCCGACCAGTTGCAGCAGTTCGTGTACCACTCGGGCGCGTTCATGAAGCCGATCTTCTCGGCCGCAAAGCAACTCGTGCGTGATGGCGGCAAGTCGCGCATCGTGTTCGCCGAAGGCGAAGAAGAGCGCGTGCTGCGTGCCGTGCAGGTGATCGTTGACGAGAAGCTGGCGCGCCCGATTCTGGTCGGTCGTCCGGAAGTGCTGCTCGCCCGCATCGAGAAGTTCGGTCTGCGTCTGCGTCTGGGCGAAGACGTCGAAGTCACCAACCCGTACTACGACGAGCGCTTCCATCAGTACTGGACCAGCTACTGGGAACTGCGTTGCCGCGACGGCATCACCAAGGAAATGGCGCGTGTCGAGATGCGTCGCCGTCTCACGCTGATCGGCGCGATGATGGTGCGTCTGGGTGACGCCGACGGCATGATCTGCGGCACGGTCGGTGCGTATCACGACCACCTGCGCTTCGTCGATGAAGTCATCGGCAAGCAGCCGGGCGCGAACACCTACGCCGCGATGAATATCCTGCTGCTCGACAAGCGCACGGTGGCACTGGTCGACACGCACGTGAACGACGATCCGACGGCTGAGCAAATTACCGAGTTCACGCTGGCGGCCGCCAAGCAGATGACGCGTCTGAACCTCAACCCGAAGGTCGCGCTGCTCTCGCGCTCGAACTTCGGCTCGGGCAGTGCAGCGTCGGGCACGAAGATGCGCCGTGTGCTGGAGATGGTGACGGCGCAAGCGCCGGATCTGGAGATCGACGGCGAAATGCACGGCGACTGCGCGCTCGACGAAGGTCTGCGCAGCCGTATCCTGCCGCATTCGCGTCTGAAGGGTGCCGCCAACCTGCTGGTGTGCCCGAACGTCGACTCCGGCAACATCGCCTACAACCTGTTGAAGACGGGCGCGGGCAGCAACGTCGCCGTCGGACCGTTCCTGTTGGGCGTGGGCGCACCGGTCAACGTGCTGACGTCCAGCTCGACCGTGCGACGCATCATCAACATGACGGCCCTGACCGTCATCCAGGCCAATCGCGACTGAAGTCCACCCGGCGTCGATGCTCCGGCAGTTGTTCCGGGGCGCGACGTCGGTCGCGATGTGCCAGACGGCTTAGCCATCGAGTGAATCTTGCAAGCCCCGGCGAGTTCGGCAACCGTATCGATACGATGCGTTGCCAGCCCCGCCGGGGCTTTGCTTTTGCGTCGTCCGGAGCGCTGGCTTGCGGTTGCAGAGGTTTGCCGAGCAGCGTCGTGCAAAGCCATTCGAGCGCGGTGCACATCACAAAGTAGATCAGCGCGACGAACGCGAACACTTCCGCCGGGTAGACCATCAGTCGGCTGTTCACCTGTGTGGCGACGAACGACAACTCCGCCACGCCGACGATGTACGCGAGCGAGGTGTCCTTCACCAGCGATATCCACTGATTGACGAACGACGGTGTCATGATGCGCAGCGCCTGCGGCAGCACGACGTGGCGCAAAGTCTGCACGCGTGTCAGGCCGAGCGACATGCCCGCCTGCCATTGCGCCGTGCCCACACCACGAATCCCCGCGTAGACCGTGTGCGAGAGGTATGCGCCGCCGATCAGCGCGAGCGCGCACGCCACCGTGGCGAGTCCCGGCACGTCGACGCCGAACAGGATCGGCAGCAGAAAGTACGTCCAGAAGATCAGCATCAGCACCGGAATGGCGCGAAAGAAGCCGATCACGAAAGTCAGTACCCAGCGCGCCGGGCCGCCGAGCATCGCGAGGGCGATGCCGCCTGCCAGACCCAGTACGCCGGACGCCACTGCGCTCACCGTGGCGAGCACCAGCGTGAGCGCGGCGCCGGAGAGCGGGCCGTCGGGAAAGTCGCCCCAGAGCAGGTAGGGCAGGTTGTCGAAGACGGCGGAGAAATTCATGAGGACGTTAGAGGGGAGGGCGCTGGCGTCGGGTGCGGTAGGGACAGCTAACTCAGTTGACTCAGCTAACTCAGCTAACTCAGCGTGAAGGGGCCGCGGCGTGACGATGCGTCGTGGCCATGCTGACGGCTTCGATCAGTGCAATCGCGCCGACATAAAGCAGCGTGGCAATGCCGAACGCCTGAAACGTCTTGAACGTTTCGGTCTCGACCTGACGCGAGGCATATGAGAGTTCCGCGAGGCCGATCGCCATCGTCAGCGAAGAGTTCTTCACCACGTTCATGTATTGCCCGAACAATGGTGGCATCGCGATGCGCACCGCCTGCGGCAGCACGACATGACGGAAGATCGCGAAGCGGCTCAGGCCTAGCGCAGCGCCCGCGTGCGTTTGTCCGGCAGGCACCCCTCGCAGGCCCGCGCGAATCTCTTCGCCGATGAACGCCGTTGTGTAAAGCGTGAGGCCGATGAAACCGGCGAGCGTCTCCAGCGTGGGCCAGCGAATGTCGAACACCACAACATGCCAGACATGCGCCTGCGAGAGCCATTGCACGGCGCTCGCAGGCAGCAACGCGGCGACGCCGAAGTACCAGAAGAAGAGCTGGACGAGCAGCGGCGTGTTGCGCATGAGCGCAACGTACGCGGTCGCAGGGCGGGCGAACAACGCGCTGTGCGAGTTGCGCGCCACGGCCAGCGCGAAGCCGAGCAGCGTCGCCGTCGCGCTGGCCGCGACAGCCAGTGCGACGGTGACGCCGAAGCCCGTGAACAGCCAGTCGAGATACTTGGGAGCGAGCCAGTCCGTCACGCCTTGTCGCCGATCTTGAACAGACGCGGCAACGGCTGGGCCGACTTCGGACCGAACCAGCGGTCGTAGATGTTGGCGGCGGTGCCGTCCTTTTCCAGATCGCGCAGCGTGTCGTTCACGAACGCCGTCAGCCGCGCCTCACCCTTGGGTACGCCCACCCCCATGTAGTCGTTCGAAATCGTGAAGGCAGGAATCTCGTAGTTCTGCTTGTCCGGCACATTGGCGAGCAGGCCGACGAGCTTCGGCCCGTCCTGCGTGATGGCTTGCACGGTGCCCGTACGCAGCGCTGCGAAAGCGAACGGAGTGTCGTCGAACGCGACGATGGTCGCTTTCGGGAATTTCTCACGAAGCGTGATTTCGTTCGTCGTGCCCTTGTCTGCACCGATGCGCAGCGCACTCAACTGATCCGGCGACGACAACGTGCCCTTCTTCGCGAGGAACTGCTGGCCCGAGGAGAAATAGGGAATGCTGAAGTCGACTTGCTTGGCGCGCTCGTCCGTGATCGTGAAGTTGGCCAGTACGAGATCGACCTTCTTGGACGTGAGGAACGGAATTCGGTTGGCAGGGTTCGTCGGTTGCAGTTCGAGCTTCACGCCGAGCTTGTCGGCCAGTGCCTTCGCGTAATCGACATCGAGGCCGACAATCTTGTGCGACTTCGCGTCGACGTAGCCGAACGGCGGATTGCTGTCGAAGGTCGCGACGCGCAGCACACCCGCCTTCTTGATGTCGTCGAGCTTGTCGGCGTGTGCGGCGAGCGGCACGAGGGCTGCGATGGACATGATTGCCGCAGCAATTGAGGAAACGGCAAGACGTGTGCGTGGCTGGCGAATATTGTTTTGCATGGCCTGTTGGGCTCCGATTTTCGTAGATCGTTGCGGATAGCAGCGAGCGGATGTCTACGATAACGGCGCGAGCGCTCGTGCCCAACCAACCGATTTTCCTTAGCAAAACGCCGGCGCTGATAAGCGCCGGCGTTTCGATACCACGTCTTGAATCAGAAACGATTACCCGTGATAGCGGTCATGGTCGTGGTCGTGATCGCCATGGTCGCCATGACCGCCGTGGCCACGATCGTCATGTCGGTTCGGGCCGCCACCATGATCCCATCCGCCACGGTTCAACTCCCAGCCACGCGGACCCTGATGCCAGGCCGGTGCACGGTAGGCATACCCCGGGCGCGCACGTTCCCAGTGACCGGCGCGCCAGTCGTGACGATGGCCGTCCCAGTCCCAGAAGCCCGGGGCCCAGACGTAACCCGCACGCGGCGGCGGGACCGGTTCATAACGCGGCGGCGGCGGCGCGCCGATGCTAATGGACACGCCCACCTGAGCGTGAGCCGGTGCTACGGCAAAGCCGCCGAGCGTGGCAGTAACGAGCGCGATGGTCAACGTCAGTTTTTTCATTTTCGCCCCCTTGCAAGCGATGTCTTGGTACACCTTCATCGTACGAGGGGGCGCGTCGGTTACGAAGCTAATAGTCGTAAGAAAATGTTGAAATTGTTTCGTTTCGTCCCGCGAGAAGCCGCGTGAACATTAGCTTCGGTGGCATTGACCGTCGGTCGGCTTTGCGCACATCCACCTTACAGTGAGGGCGCACGCTGATGCCGGTACTCCTGCGTGCGACCGCCGTAACCATACGCCGCAGCACGCGCGTCGATCACATGGATGTACGAGCATTCGTGCACGTTGCCGAGCAGGCCGGACAGCGATTCGAATACCTGTGCGATGAACCGCGCCTTTTCGGCTTTCGTATTCGTTTCGTCCGTCACGCTGATATCCAGATGGAACGCGTTCTTGCCTTGCTCCGAGAGCGGTGCGCCGCCGATGAACCAGCGTTCGTGCGGAATGTAATCGACGGTCACGGCGATGACTTCCGGTGCCTTGTGCAAGGTGTCGACAGTCAGTTGCGAGACGATGCGAACAGCATTGCGCGAGAGCGTGTCGTCGGGCGTGCCGGAGAGTTGCAGGACGATGTGCGGCATGGTGAAGCTCCTTGAGAGTGAGAGTCGGTGCAGTGACAACGACTTCAGTCTAGGGAGATGTTTGACATCGGAAAAGCGGGAATATACGATTTTATCCATCGGTTTCTTCAATGGGTGAGATCATGGCCCCCGGTTTCGATTTCGATCAGTTGCGTACCTTTGTCGCCGTTGCCGAGGCTGGCAGTCTGTCGGCCGCAGCCCCTCGCGTGTTTCTGTCGCAATCCTCTGTCAGTGAACAGATGCGCAAGCTCGAAGAGCGTATCGGCGTGACGTTGTTCACGCGCGGCAAGCAGGGCGTGGCCACGACGCCGGCCGGCGAGCGGTTGCTCGGGCATGCGAGACATCTGCTCGCGCAGTCGGAAAGTGCCTGGCACGACGTGCGCGGTTTCTCGCTCTCGGGAGAGTTGCGGCTGGCGATCACCGACTACTTTCGTCCTGGCGATGTGGCGCGCATGCTCCGGCATCTCGGTGTGGCGTATCCGTCGTTGCGCATCCACGTGACGATTCTGAAGAGCGGCGTGATCGAGAGCGGTTACGACACGGGTGATTTCGACATCGGCTTGTCGATGCGCATTCTTGGCAAGTCGCTGGGGCGCGACGCCGTCGCAGGCACCCGTGCGCTCGGCCGCGAGTCGCTCGATTGGGTGGCGTCTTCGGATTTCGTGCTGGACGCGGATGCGCCGCTACCGCTGCTGGTGCTGCCCGACACGTGCGCGCTGCATCGCTTCACGACGCAATGGCTCGACGAGCAGCAGGTACCGTACACGATCGCGCATGTGGCGTCGGGCGTGGCGGGGTTGCAGTTGGCGTTGAGTGCGGGGTTGGGCGTGGCGTGTCTGAATACGTCGGCGGCGGGGCCGTCGCTCGCGCGCGTCGACAAGCTGATGCCGGGGCGGCGCTTGCCGCCGCTGCCGGAAGCCGAGTTTCATCTGCTACCGGCGCGGCGTGGCGAGCCCGAGTGGGTGACGCAGGCCCGCGACGCACTGGCCGAACATCTGACGACGTCTGCGTCGCTGACTTCGGCTCCGTCAGCTACTTCGGTTACAACGCGTTGAGCGGAATCTTCAGATAGCGCGTGCCGTTCGCCTCCGGCGCGGGCATGTCGCCTGCGCGGATGTTGACCTGCACGGCGGGCAGGATCAGCGTCGGCATGTCGAGCGTGCGGTCGCGCGCTTCGCGCATGGCGACGAAGGCGTCCTCGTCGATGCCGTCATGCACATGGATGTTCGCGCGCCGCTGCTCGCCTACGGTCGTCTGCCAATGCGCCGTGCGCCCGGCGGGCGGATAGTCGTGACACATGTACAGACGTGTCGATTCGGGGAGGGTCAGCAAGCGTCGGATCGAGCGGAACAACGTGTGCGCGTTGCCGCCGGGGAAGTCGCATCGTGCGGTGCCCACGTCGGGCATGAACAGGGTGTCGCCCACGAAGACGGCATCGCCCACCCGGTACGCCATGTCCGCCGGTGTGTGGCCCGGTACGAACATCGCCTCGGCCTGCAATGTGCCGATGGCGAACGTCTCCCCATCTTCGAAAAGATGGTCGAATTGCGAGCCGTCGGGCGGCACGTCCGCGCCCAGATGGAAGAGCTTCTTGAACACGTGTTGCACGTCGCGGATGTGTGCACCGATCGCAATACGCCCGCCCACGCGTTCCTTGAGCCAGCGGGCCGACGACAGATGGTCGGCGTGCGCATGCGTCTCCAGAATCCAGTCGACGCTCAGCTTCTGCGCGGCGACGAAGTCGAGCACGCGCTCGGCCGAACCGGTGTGCGTGCGGCCCGCCTTCGGGTCGTAATCGAGCACCGGGTCGATGATCGCCGCGCGACCACCGGGCGCATCGAACACGACGTAAGTCACCGTGGAGGTGGCCGTGTCGAAAAAGGCTTCGATGTGTGCTGGCGTGGCTGACATGACCGGCTCCTGCAAAAATTTATCGATTCATATATTATAAATCAGTAAAGTGTACGCGCTACGCGTGACATCTTTCGAATGGGCGCGGCATCTCGTCGCGGTCCGGTTTCCTGATTTGCATCGATCCTGCCATGCCACGAGTCACTGCGCTATCCCCTGTTGCGCCTGTCGCCCCGGCGGCTTCGCTCGATCTCGCGCGCCTGCGTGCCGCGGCGCACGACGCGACGGCACTGTTGCGAGCCCTCGCCAACGAGGACCGTCTACTCATCCTGTGTCAGCTCACGCAGGGCGAGTTATCGGTGGGCGAACTTGAAGCGCAGCTCGATATCCGGCAGCCAACGCTCTCTCAGCAACTCGCCGTTCTACGCAGCGAAGCACTGGTGACGACCCGGCGCGACGGCAAGCGCATCTATTACGCCGTGGCCGACGGCGCGGTGCTGGCCGTGCTGGCGTGCCTCTACGATCAGTTCTGTCCGAAATCCTGATTCCACGACGGAGCCTCTCCTCATGACACTCGACTCCCTTCATTTCACGCCGTGGGCATCGCTCGCGGGAGGCGTGCTGATCGGCATTGCGGCCGTCTGGCTGATGTTGTCTGCCGGACGAATTGCTGGCATCTCCGGCATCGCAGGCGGGTTGTTGCGGCCGCGTGCAGGCGACGTGGCCTGGCGCGTCGCATTCATCGTCGGCCTGATGGCTGCGCCATGGGTGTACCGCGCCGTGGCGATCGTGCCCGAGGTGCAGGTGGAGGCGAGCGCGGCGACGCTCGTCGCTGCGGGGCTGCTGGTCGGCTTCGGCACCCGGCTCGGCTCGGGCTGTACCAGCGGACACGGTGTGTGCGGGCTGTCACGTCTGTCGTGGCGCTCGCTCGTCGCAACGCTGTGCTTCATGGCGACGGGATTCCTGACGGTGTACGTCGTGCGTCATGTGCTTCACATCGGAGGTGCCGCATGAAGAAGATTCTCTTTGCCCTCATCGGCGGACTGGTGTTCGGGGTGGGACTGATCCTCGCGGGCATGGCGAATCCCGCGAAGGTGCTCGGGTTTCTGGACATCGCAGGCAAGTGGGACCCGTCGCTCGCCTTCGTGATGGGCGGCGCGGTCGCGGTGGGGCTCGTGGGGTTTCGGCTTGCGCACTCCCAGGCGCTGGCGTGGACCGGCGAGCCTCGCGTCTGGCCTGCCTTGAAGGGGCTCGACAAGCGGCTGGTGGGGGGCGCGTTGCTGTTCGGCGTCGGCTGGGGGATTGCCGGGATTTGTCCCGGTCCCGCGCTCGTGCTGCTTGGCGCGGGATCGGGCAAGGCACTGGTGTTTGTCGTGGCGATGGTCGTCGGCATGGCGGTGCATGCCGTGGTCACGTCAGGCCATTCGGCCGCTTCTGCCAGCGAGAAAGCTGCGAAGTAACGTCCCCCGCGTTCAGTGCTTGCGTGCGAGTTCCGTCCCGGCGTCTGCCGGCAGTTGCCGCGTGACGGGAATGGATAGCCACGAAAACAGGCCGATCACGAGGAAGGCCGGGAGGAAGTCGCTGGCCACCAGTTCGGTGTGGCCGGCCAGTCGGCTGCTCGCCTGAAGCACCATCCCGGAAATCGTCACCCCAAGCCCCAGCGACAGTTGCTGAACGACGCTGGCGAGACTGGTGGCGCGACTCGCATCCTCGCTCGCGATGTCGGCGTAGACGATGGAGTTCAGGCAGGTGAATTGCAGCGAGGGGAAGAAGCCGCCGAACGCCACGACGCCGAGCATGACGATGACTGGCGTGTTGTGCGTGAAGAGGCCGTATGAGGCGAGCGCCAGCCCGGCCAGCGCGGCGTTCACGATAAGCACCTGACGGAAGCCGAATCGCGCCAGCACCCGCTGGGCAATCGCCTTCATGAAAATCGCGCCGAACGCCGAGGCGCAGGTGATCATGCCGGACTCGAACGGGTCCATGTGCAGACCTTCCTGCAACGCCAGCGGCAACAGGAAGGGCACCGCCCCCAGGCCGATGCGAAAGAGCGAACCGCCGACCACGCTCGCATGGAACGTGGGAATGCGCATCAGACGGAAGTCCAGCAGCGGTGTTTCGACACGATTAGCGTGTCGCCAGTATGCGTAGACGAATACGCCGCCCAGCACACACATGGCGATCACGACCGTGTCGCTGACCTGATGCTCGCCGATCATTGCCAACCCCAGCATCAGCAGACCGCTGCCGAGCGCCGAGAGGATAAAGCCGATCGCGTCCAGAGGACCTGCATCGCCACCACGCTCGTTATCGATGTACTTCCCCGCGAGATAGATGCCGAGCAGACTCACCGGAATATTGACGAAGAAGATCCAGCGCCAGTGCAGATAGGCGGTGATGGCGCCCCCGAGCGGCGGCCCGATGACCGGGCCGAGCAGGGCGGGCATGGTCAGATACCCGATGGCTTTCACCAGATCGTGCTTGGGCACCGCCCGGAAGATCACGAGCCGACCGACCGGCACCATCATCGCGCCACCCACGCCTTGCAGGAAGCGGGCGAAGACGAACGTCGGCAGCGAAAACGACACCGCGCAGAGAATCGAACCGGCCATGAAGATGCCGATGGCGGTGCGGAACACATTACGCGCGCCGAAGCGGTCGGAGACCCATCCGCAGATCGGAATGAAGATGCCCAGGCCGACCACGTATGCCGTGAGCGCCATCTTCAGTGAAATCGGATCCTGATGGAGGTCGCGCGCCATGGCTGGCAGCGAAGTGGTAATCACCGTGGCGTCGATGTTCTCCATGAACAAAGCGCAGGCGATGATGAGCGGGATAATGACGGCGCGCGACACGATGGGGGGAACGGCTGGCGCAAAGAGTCGGATTCTCCCACGATTTAAGCGTTTGCTTCAATCTCGCAAGCGACGTTCATCCCTTGTTTGCCGCCAATCGGCGGCGTCCAGCCGGTAAAGCACGTGGCGGCGCAGCCGGTGGCCGGGCGGGATCAGCGGGTGCAGAAAGTCTTCGTCGGGGCAGTGGCGCATGCCGATACGTTGCATCACGGCGCGTGAGCGAATGTTGCCCGGCACCGTGAAGGAGACGAGGTCGTCCATGCCCAGCGTCTCGAAGGCATAGTGGGCTGCGGCGTTGGCCGCTTCCGTCGCATATCCCTCCGACCACCAGGCACGGGCGAGCCGCCAGCCGATTTCGACGGCCGGGACGAAGGGCGCGTCGAACCCGACGCGCATCAGCCCGACGAATCCGGCGAAAGGCGTGACGCCAGGGATCTCCAGCGCCCAAGGGCCATAGCCGTGGGTGTCCAGATGCTGTGCCAGCCGGAGCGCGACTGCGTCGCTCTGTGCTCGATCGAGTGTCGTCGGAAAGTGCCGCATGACTTCCCGATCGGCGTTGAGCGCGGCGAACAGCGGCAGGTCGCTGGTGCGCCACTGGCGCAGAATCGTGCGGCCGGTCGTGATCGTGGTTGCCTCGGTGTCGAAAGGCGAGCGTGAATCCGAGGTCGTCGTCGATGTCGTCATGCGTTCCTTCATGCGTCCCAATCCGTAGGAAGTCGACGCCAATTCAATTCGGGAATTGGCGATTTCGGTTAATCAGCAAAAGCTTAATTTGACCGTTGGGGTTATGGCATTTCGTCCGACTGGCCCGACAGAACTGGCTTTGGCGGGCATCGGGATGCTGTCGAATTAGCTTATCTTACGAAAACTTCCCGGATTCGTGAAATCAGATTCCCGTATGGGTTTGACGTATACGTCAACAAAAAAATGACAGTTTGCCTCACGTCGCAATTTATCCCTATGCCGACTTGTGGACGCTCTTCGCCTGAAGTGCGGCCAATGAGTGGACGTATTTTGCTAAATCCTCAACTCAACTTATCCGTAAATTGCGGCAGCCGGTTGAGAATTGTCCGAATGATTACAGTGCTTCGGATAACAGAATGATCGGATTGCGCTTAAATATTTGTGATCGTATATTTCGATGCGTCGATTTATGTGAAAACGCGATACGCCGGGTGAGTCGAGGGGATGCGCGGGGAAAGCTTTCTAACCCTTGCAGCATGAAGCGTGAACCAATAGTGCTGTGTGGAGTCCTCATCACTGGTCAGAGGATTCATCTCATATTCCGAGGGAATTGACGGTGACCCCAACTTGTTTTCGGAGGGATTATGGGGCGAAGGACTGTGACGGAAATCCCGGATATATGCCCCGATTCTGTGCATTTTCTGAAGTGTCCCTCGGACAATTCAATGCAATTTCTGCGCGCACAGACTCATTTGATGGAAATGCGGTTTTCAAATTATTAAAACTCGTGCTATTTTAAGTGGCGATCCATTTTTAACAAGGTAAGGACACGCCAGATGGCAAGCTATAAGGAACTCGTCGCGCAACGCGACAAAATCGAAAAGCAGATCGAAGAGGCCCGCGCCCGTGAAGTGGCTCAGGTCATTGCCGCAGTCAAACAGAAGATCGAGGAATACGAGCTCACCGCGAAGGATCTCGGTCTTGCTACGACGGACGGCCGCCGCCGCCCGGCCCGTGCACCCATCGCTCCGAAGTACCGCAACCCCGAGACCGGCGAAGTTTGGTCGGGCCGTGGTCGCGCGCCGAAGTGGATTGGCAAGAGCCGCGAGAAATTCCTGATCGCGAAGTAATTCGCCGGCGTTAGCCGGACTGGCATTGCGGGTCACATGCCAGGGAGGTTGGGGAGTCAATAGGGCTGTGCCTCACTCGCACAGTCTTTGCCATCTCCATCGTGTCCCTGTGAGCAGTAAAGCGCAGCCCAGTAGTCGCATTGCCCCCCAACCCGGATCGCCTGGCTGTGGCTTGATGTGATGCAGTGCCGTAAAAGTCAAAACCCGCCGTTCGTTAATCGACGGCGGGTTTTTTCATTGGCTGGGAATTGGCGCGGGCGTAGCGCAATTCAAAGCGCTTTGTCCCCTGTCCCTTGTCCTCTTATCCCTCAGCGCTGCGATCGTCCGGCGGGAACATCAACGTGACTTGCAAGCCACCGGAGGCGCGGTTGGCGAAGGAGACGCGTCCGCCGAGTTGCTGGGTAAGCTTATCGACGATGGCGAGACCGAGGCCGCAATGGGCATTGCCACCGCGCGCCGGATCGAGGCGCACGAACGGGCGCACGATGCGATTGATGTCTTCGTTGGGAATGCCCGGGCCGCTGTCCTCGATCACGAGACGCCAGCCGCTTGCGTCTTGCGACGTGCGGATCGTCAATGGCGCGCGACCGTACGTCACGGCGTTATCGAGCAGATTGTTCACGATGCGCTCCAGATACGTCTGGCGCAGTTTGAAGCCAGGGCCCGCCTGCAAGTCCAGGTCGATGGTGTATCCCAGATCGAGGAACGGCGCGATCAGCGACGGGATACGCGCTTCGACCGGCGAGGCGGCACTGTCGAGCTCGACGCCACGCGCGAACAGCAGGAACTGGTCGACGATGCGCGTCATCGATTCGGCGTCGCGGGTGATGCCTTCGCTCATCTGCACGTCGTCAAGCATCTCCGCGCGCAGACGTAGCCGTGCGAGCGGCGTTTTCAGATCGTGTGCAATACCGGCGAGCATCGTATTGCGCTCACGGTCGGTCTGCACGATGTCCTGACTCATGCGATTAAAACGCTCCGTCAATTGCCGCAGCTCCAGCGGGCCGCGCTCTTTGACCTGTGTTCGAACACGGTGGGTCGCCAGTTGTTCGGCGGCGGCCGCCATGTCCCGCACCGGGCGCTGCAATTGCCACGCTGCGAACAACGCGAAGATGACGGTAATCCCCAGCACGGCAGCCAGGCCCGGCAGAATCGTCGCCGTCCCCGGCGGATTTCGTACGGACAATACGGGCGTTGCGATCCAGTAGTCACGGCCCGGCAGACGCGCCCAGATCCGTGGCGGCGGCGTGCGCTCCACGCGTAATTGCGTACCGGCGGGCAGACGGCGGGCGAGTTCGGTCGTCAGGCGCGCGCTCTTGCTGGCCGGCTCGAAGACATCGCCATGCGCGAACGAGACGGGCACGACCTGAACGAGATCGGGCAGCGTGAGCGTCGAATTGCCTTCGTGGACTTCGGACGCCGCCTTGATGATGAACGCCATCTGTTCGGCGGCGTTTTGCACGCGCATCTCGTCGTGATCGCTGCGAAGGATCGTGAGATACGAGAAGTGACTGATGACCAGCGCCGCGATGATAAGCACCGCGAGCCGGCCGAACAGCGTGTCAAAACGGCCTTTCATGCGGTGGCCATGTCGGCGCGTTGGCCGTCGGGAACAAAGATATAGCCGCGCCCGCGCACGGTCTGAATAAACCGCGGGCTTTGCGCGTCCTCGTCGAGCAGACGGCGCAGGCGCCAGATCTGCACGTCGATGCCGCGATCGTTCACGTCGCTGTCGGCGCCGTAAAGCAATTCGATGATGCGTTCGCGCGACAGAACTTGCATCGCGTGATTCACCAGCAGCCGCAGCAGGCCGTATTCCCCATCCGAGAGCGTGAGCAACTGCGAATCGCGGGTCAGCGTGCGGCTACGGAAGTCGAGCATGAACGGGCCGAACGCGTAATTTTCGCGCTGCTCAGGCACTGCGGCGTCGGGCGTCTTGCGACGGCGCAGCACGGCGTTGATACGGGCGAGCAGTTCGCGCGGACTGAAGGGCTTGCCCAGATAGTCGTCGGCCCCGATTTCCAGCCCGACGATACGGTCGATTTCGTCGCTGCGTGCGGTGAGCAGAATCACCGGCACGTCGTCGTTGCGCGCGCGCAGGTCGCGCAGTGCGGTCAGGCCATCGACCTTGGGCATCATCAGATCAAGCACGATCAGGGCGGGGCGCTCGCGCTCAAGGCGTGCGGCCAGCCCCTCGCCGTCGTGCATGACTGCAACGGAGAAGCCGTGGCGGCTCAAATACTCGCGCAGCAGGTCACGCAGATCGGGATCGTCGTCGACAACAAGAATCTTCATATTCGCTCGGACAGGTTGTGTCGTCATGATAGTGGCCTCGCTGCGCGGCTTTGCACGTGTTTTGTTTCCGGAAATTACAGTCTTGGTCGCCTGTAACGATGCGTAATAATAGTGCGAGCCGCAATAACGCAGGAAACACGCACGAATTTCACCCGCGTCGAGTAAGCTTCGGTCTCTTAATCAGACTGCCTGATTAGCCGTGACGGAATCGGTTTTGACAGTGATTCGTCGCGCGTCATCGCGTCATCCTTACCAGGCGGTCGGTCTGGCAGCAAATCGCACACCCAATCGCACGTCTCACCTCACGGGACGCTGCGCCAAGGCACTGCAAAGCGATGCAGGGTAAGGCGATGCAAGGCATCGGCGGACACGATCGGCGCGCAGGTGCGAACCATCGTTCATCCGGCCGGTCATTTAGCAGCGTCGGACAATTCTGATCGACGGCACAGAGAAAACTCTTGTAACAAGCCATCCCATCGAGCTGTTACAACCGTCTGCTATGCTGGTCAGCCAATGAGGTGCATGCCGCTGTTTCGGGGCTTCCCGGGCAGTTTGCCGCGCCGCAGCAAACCAAAGAAAAGAACGTCGTCCGCATTGGACGAATCCGCTAACTACTCCGCTGTTACGAGGAAGTCATGACCGAGCACGGTCCCCACGGTTCCGAAAAACCGAACGGTTCTGAGCGCTCGCCTGCCCCGCAGGTGCCGCAGACACCACCGGTTTCGCCGACATCCACCGAGCCGTCGCGTAAGCGCCGCTGGTTTGTGCCGGGCATCCTCGGACTGATCGTCGTGCTTATCGCCGGGGGTGTCTACTACCGTCTGCACTCGCAGAACGCGCAGGGACCGGCACAGGCCGGTGGACGCCGGGGCGGTCCGCCAGCAGGCATGGCAGGCGCGGGTGCACCGGCTACACCGGTCACGGCAGTCGCGGCGAAGACCGGCGATCTTCCGGTATTCCTCAACGGGCTGGGCACTGTTACGCCGACACGCAGCGTCACTGTGCACTCGCGCGTGGACGGCCAGCTCATGAAGGTGCATTTCAAAGAAGGCGATCTCGTCAAGGCGGGCCAATTGCTCGCCGAGATCGATCCGCGTCCGTTCCAGGTGCAGGTCACCCAGATGGAAGGCCAACTGGCGCGCGATCAGGCGCTGCTCAAGAACGCGCAGCTCGACCTCGCACGATACGAAACGCTGCTCAAGCAGGATTCGATTGCCACGCAGACGGTCGACACGCAGCGCGCGCTCGTCAAGCAGTACGAAGGGACCGTCAAGTCCGATCAGGGGCAGCTCGACAATGCCCGCCTGCAACTGAACTATGCAAGTGTGACGGCACCGGTCTCCGGCCTCGCAGGCCTGCGTCAGGTCGATCCGGGCAACATCATCCACGCTTCGGATACCAACGGGATCGTGATCATCAACGAAGTCACGCCGATCACCGTCGTCTACACCATTCCGGAAGACAATCTGCCGAAAGTCGTCAAGCGCTCACGCGGCGGCGAGACGCTACCCGTCGAGGCGTTCGACCGGGCAGGCAAGACCAAGCTGGCCGACGGCAAGCTCGCCTCCATCGACAACCAGATCGATACGACGACGGGCACGGTCAAGCTCAAGGCTGAGTTCGCCAACGCCGACGGCACGCTGTTCCCGAATCAGTTCGTCAACGTGAAGATGCTGGTGGACACGCTCAAGGGCGTGACGCTCATCCCGAGCGCGGCAGTTCAGCGCGGCACGCAGGGCAGCTTTGTCTACACCGTCCAGCCGGATCAGACGGTCAAGCTCAAGACGGTGAAGCTCGGACCGACCGACGGCACGAACACGGCGGTGGAGTCCGGGATCGATCCTGGCGAGAAGCTCGTGATCGACGGTATGGACAAGCTGCGCGATGGCGCGAAGGTCGAAGTGATCACGGCAGAGAGCCGAGCCGCTGCGGTGGCGCCGCGCGCCTCGGGCGAGAAGCGTAACGGCAACGGCGGCGGACATCGCCGTCAGGCGCAGTGAGCTAGATTAACGTCGCTAATGAATCCGTCACGTCAGTTTATTCTCCGACCGGTCGCCACATCGTTGCTGATGCTGGCGATTCTGCTCGCCGGTTTCGTCGCTTACCGGCTGTTGCCGCTCTCGGCACTGCCGGAAGTCGACTATCCGACCATTCAGGTCGTCACGCTTTATCCGGGCGCGAGCCCCGATGTGATGACCTCATCGGTGACCGCGCCGTTGGAGCGGCAGTTCGGGCAAATGCCGGGGCTGAACCAGATGTCGTCGACCAGCTCGGGCGGTGCGTCGGTGATTACGCTGCAGTTCTCGCTCGACCTCGGCCTCGACGTGGCCGAGCAGGAGGTGCAGGCCGCGATCAACAGCGCCAGCAATCTGCTGCCGAGCGATCTGCCGATGCCGCCGATCTACAACAAGGTCAATCCGGCGGACACCCCGATCCTGACGCTGGCGATCATGTCCAAGACCATGCCGCTGCCGAAGCTGCAGGACCTGGTCGACACGCGCGTGGCGCAGAAGATTTCACAGTTGCCGGGCATCGGTCTGGTGAGTATTTCTGGCGGGCAGCGCCCGGCCGTGCGCATTCAGGTCAACCCGCGCGCCATCACCTCCTATGGGCTGAACATCGAAGACGTTCGTACCTCGATTGCGGCCGCCAACGTCAATCAGGCGAAGGGGAGTTTCGACGGTCCGCTGCGCGCGTCGACCATCGACGCAAACGACCAGTTGGCGTCGGCAGACGAATACCGAAATCTCGTCATCGCCTATAAGAATGGCGGGCCGATTCGGCTGTCCGACATTGCCGATGTGATCGACGGCGCGGAGAACACCAAGCTCGCCGCGTGGGCAGACACCACCCCGGCCATCGTGCTGAACGTGCAACGCCAGCCGGGCGCGAACGTGATCGAGACCGTCAATAGGGTCAAAGCATTGCTCCCGCAATTGCAGGCGGCGCTGCCGGGCAGCATCGACGTGCAACTGCTGACCGATCGCACCACGACGATCCGTGCGTCGGTTTCAGACGTTCAGTTTGAGCTGATTCTTGCCGTCGCTCTGGTAGTGATGGTGATTTTCGTCTTCCTGCGCAACGTATCGGCCACCATTATTCCGAGTGTCGCCGTGCCGCTCTCGCTGATCGGTACCTTCGGCGTCATGTATCTCGCTGGCTTCTCGATCAATAACCTGACGCTCATGGCGCTGACCATTGCGACCGGTTTCGTGGTCGATGACGCCATCGTGATGATCGAGAACATCGCCCGATATATGGAGCAGGGTGAGAAACCGTTGCAGGCGGCGCTCAAGGGGGCCGAGCAGATCGGCTTCACTATCATTTCGCTCACGTTCTCGCTGATCGCGGTGCTGATTCCGCTGCTGTTCATGGGCGACGTGGTGGGACGCCTATTCCGCGAGTTCGCGGTGACGTTGGCGGTATCGATTCTGATTTCGGCCGTGGTGTCGTTGACGCTCACGCCAATGATGTGCGCGAAGTTGCTGCGTCACGTGCCTGATGAGAAGCAGGGCAAGTTCTATCGCAAGACCGGCGAGTTGTTCGACCGCATTATTGCGAAGTACGGCGAATGGCTCACGTGGGTACTCGACCGTCAGCCGGCCACACTGCTCGTCGCGCTCGGCACGCTGGTGCTGACGGTGCTGCTCTATATGTGGGTGCCCAAGGGCTTCTTCCCGGTGCAGGACACCGGTGTGATTCAGGGCATTTCCGAAGCGCCACAGTCCATCTCGTTTGCGGCGATGGGCGAGCGTCAGCAGGCGCTGGTCGCGGAGGTGATCAAGGATCCCGCAGTCGAGTCGGTCTCGTCGTTCATCGGCGTGGATGGTGTGAACGCAACGCTCAACAGCGGGCGTCTGCTCATCAACCTGAAAGACAAGGCAACGCGCGGGATCGACGCCTCCGAGGTGATTCGCCGCATTCAGCCCGAAGTCGCGAAGGTTCCCGGCATCGCGCTCTATATGCAGCCGGTGCAGGATCTGACGATTGAAGACCGTATCAGCCGCACGCAGTATCAGTTCACGTTGCAGGATCCGAGTCTGGATACGCTGAGCGTCTGGGTGCCGAAGCTCGTCGACAAGCTGCAACACGTGCCGCAACTGGCCGATGTGACGAGCGACTTGCAGGTCAATGGCTTGCAGGCGTATGTGGAGATCGATCGCGATACGGCGAGTCGTCTGGGCGTGAAACCTGCGGCCGTCGATCAGACGCTATACAGCGCTTTCGGTCAGCGTCTGATTTCCACGATCTATACGCAGGCGTCGCAGTATCGCGTGGTGCTGGAAGTAGCCAACGACTTCCAGCGCGGGCCGGATGCGCTCAAGGGCATTTACGTCGCGTCGACGACTGGCGTGCAGGTGCCGCTCACGTCTTTCGCGAAAATTATCGAGAAACCCACGCCGCTGGCGATCAACCATCAGGCGCAATTCCCGGCGGCGACGATCTCGTTCAATCTGGCCAAGGGGGCATCGCTTGGTGAAGCGGTGAAAGCGATTACCGAAGCGGAACAGTCCATCGGCTTGCCGGTGAGCACGCAGACGACGTTCCAGGGGGCTGCGCAGGCGTTCCAGGCGTCCCTCTCGAATACGCTGTGGCTGATTCTCGCGGCGGTTGTCACGATGTATATCGTGCTGGGCGTGCTCTACGAGAGCTACATCCACCCGATTACCATCTTGTCGACGCTGCCGTCGGCCGGCGTGGGCGCGCTGCTTGCGCTGATGGTCTCGGGCAACGACATCAGCATCATCGCGATCATCGGCATCATTCTGCTGATCGGTATCGTGAAGAAGAACGCCATCATGATGATCGACTTCGCGCTCGAAGCGGAGCGCGAACACGGCATAGCACCGCGCGAGGCAATTTATCAGGCGTGCCTGCTGCGTTTCCGGCCGATTCTGATGACGACGATGGCCGCCGTGCTGGGCGCGCTGCCGCTGATGCTCGGCTCCGGTGTCGGCTCCGAGTTGCGTCAGCCGCTCGGTATCACGATGGTCGGCGGTCTCATGGTCAGTCAGGTGCTCACGCTCTTTACTACGCCGGTGATCTACCTGTGGTTCGACCGTTGGGCGATGCGGGCGCGGGCGTGGCGCGAGCGCCGCTTCGGACCGTCGGATAGCGAGAATCACGACGGTCAAGATGGTCATGGCGGCCCGGGTGATTCCGGTCCCGCTGGTGCGGTGACAACGGACGGCCCGGCACGATGAACCTGTCGGCTGTCTTCATCAAGCGCTCGGTCGCGACCGTTCTGCTCACCATCGGGGTGACGCTGGCGGGCATCGTTGCCTTCGGGTTGTTGCCGGTCTCGCCGTTGCCGCAAGTGGACTTTCCGACGATATCGGTGTCGGCGTCGCTCCCCGGCGCGAGTCCGGAAACGATGGCGGCCAGCGTGGCCACGCCGCTGGAGCGTTCGCTCGGACGCATCGCCGGTGTGACGGAAATGACGTCGAACAGCTCGCTCGGCTCAACTCGCATCACTCTGCAGTTCGACCTTTCGCGCGATATCAACGGCGCGGCACGCGACGTGCAGGCGGCCATCAATGCGGCGCGCAGCTTGCTGCCGACGGGATTGCCGAGCAATCCGACCTACCGCAAGGTGAACCCGGCGAGTGCGCCGGTGATGATCATCGCGCTGACGTCCGAGAGCATGACGCGTGGCCAGATGTACGACGCGGCATCGACCATCCTCGCGCAGAAGATCTCGCAACTCGAAGGGGTGGGCGATGTGACGGTGGGCGGCAGCTCGCTGCCGGCAGTGCGCGTCGAACTCAATCCCACGGCGCTCAACAAGTATCAGATCCCGCTTGAAACGGTGCGTACGGCGATTCAGGCAGTGAATGCGAACCGACCAAAGGGTGCACTTGAAGACGGCGACCGCCGCTGGCAGATTCTTGCCAACGATCAGGCGAAGACGGCCAAGGAATACCTGCCGGTCATCGTTGCCTATCAGGACGGGCGTCCGGTTCGACTCTCCGATATCGCGGATGTAGTCGACTCGGTGCAGGATGTGCGCAATGCCGGTTCCGCCAACGGCAAACCATCGGTGCTGCTCATCATCACGACGCAGCCCGGTGCGAACATCATTCAGACGGTCGACGGCATCAACAAGATCCTGCCGAACCTGCGCGCTTCGATTCCGGCGGCGATCAATCTCGACGTTGTGATGGACAGGACGCCGACGATCCGGGCGTCGCTCAAGGAAGTCGAGCGCACGCTGCTGATCTCGATTGCGCTTGTGATCATGGTCGTATTCCTGTTTCTGCGGAACTGGCGCGCCACGCTGATTCCGAGCGTGGCCGTGCCGGTCTCGCTGATCGGCACGTTCGGGATCATGTATCTGTGCGGTTTCAGTCTCGACAATCTGTCGCTTATGGCGCTCACGATTGCGACCGGCTTTGTTGTCGATGACGCCATCGTGGTGCTGGAGAATATCTCCCGGCATATCGAAGAGGGCTTAAGTCCGTTCGCGGCGGCGCTCAAAGGGACGCGTGAAGTCGGCTTTACCGTGCTCTCGATGAGCATTTCGCTGGTGGCGGTGTTCATCCCGCTGCTGCTCATGGGGGGCATCGTCGGCCGCCTGTTCCGCGAGTTTGCCGTCACGCTGTCGGCGGCGATCATGGTCTCGCTCGTCGTTTCGCTCACGACCACACCAATGATGTGCGCACGGCTGCTCAAGGGGCGGGCCGCGCCGGGTGTGCCTGCTGGCACCGCGCCGCTTGCGCCTGAACCGCCCAAACCACCGTCCGTCTGGATGCGCATGGGCAACTGGACCGAGCGCATGTTCGAGGTGATGCTGCGCGAGTACGAGCGCTCGCTCGCTTGGGCGCTGCGCCACGGTCCGCTCATGTTGCTAATTCTGCTGGCGACGATTTGTCTGAACGTCTGGCTCTACATGGTGGTGCCGAAAGGCTTCTTCCCGCAGCAGGACACCGGGCGCATGATCGGCTTCATTCAGGCCGACCAGGCGATCTCGTTCCAGGCCATGGAGAAGAAGCTCGCAGACTTCATCAAGATCGTGCAGGCCGATCCCGATGTCGCAACGGTCACGGGCTTCACCGGCGGTTCGAATCGCAACGGCGGTTCGATGTTCGTCACGCTCAAGCCGCTGGGCGAGCGCAAGATTACGGCCGATCAGGTGATTGCGCGTCTGCGGGGCAAACTGGCCAAGGAGCCGGGGGCGATGCTGTACCTGCAATCCGTGCAGGACATCCGCGTGGGCGGGCGTTCGAGTAATGCGCAGTATCAGTACACCCTACAGGCGGACGACCTTCAGCAGTTGCGGGAGTGGGAGCCGAAGGTGCGCAACGCGATTTCGCGTCTGCCGAATCTCACCGACGTGAACACTGACCAGCAGGACAAGGGCCTGCAGACCACGCTCGACGTCGATCGCGATCAGGCGTCGCGGCTCGGTCTGACGATGAGTCAGATCGACAACGTGCTCAACGACGCGTTCGGTCAGCGCCAGGTCTCGACCATCTACAATCCGCTCAATCAGTACAAGGTCGTAATGGAAGTGGCCCCGCAATGGTGGCAGAGTCCGGAGTCGCTCAAGGACATCTACGTGGTGACGTCGGCGGGGGCTCAGGTGCCGCTTTCGGCCTTCGCACGTTATCGTCCGACGAATACGGCATTGGGCGTCTCGCATCAGGGCCAGTTCGCCGCGAGTACGATTTCGTTCAACCTGCCGGCGGGCGTCTCGCTTTCGCAGGCGCAGGCGTCGATCAACGATGCGGTGGCACGTCTTGGCATGCCGACGTCGGTGCAGGGCAGCTTCCAGGGTACGGCGCAGGCGTTCCAGTCCGCATTGTCCTCGCAGCCCATCCTGATTCTGACCGCGCTGTTGACGGTGTATATCGTGCTGGGCGTACTCTACGAGAGCTACATCCACCCGCTCACGATTCTGTCGACGTTGCCGTCGGCGGGCGTTGGCGCCTTGCTGGCGCTACTGCTGTTCAATACCGAGTTCAGCATCATCGCGCTCATCGGTGTGATTCTGCTGATCGGCATCGTGAAGAAGAACGCCATCATGATGATCGACTTCGCGCTCGATGCGGAGCGGCGTCAGAATCTGCCGCCGCGCGAGGCGATCTTCAAGGCGTGCGTGCTGCGCTTCCGTCCGATCATGATGACGACGATGGCCGCCATGCTTGGCGCGATTCCGCTGGCGCTGGGCACAGGCGACGGGGCTGAACTGCGCCAGCCGCTCGGCATTTCCATTGTGGGTGGCCTGTTGGTGAGTCAGGTACTGACGCTCTATACGACGCCGGTGGTGTACCTGTATCTCGATCGTGTGCGGCTACGCTGGATGCGCTGGCGTGCACGTGGTCAGACGGGCCACAGCGATGTTGGGGAGGTTGGCCATGGCTGATGCAATGCGCGATGGGCGCTCGCCGAAGGCTGCCGTGTCTCGCGGGGCCTCCTCACCGATTGAAGCCTCTGCTGCCCCCGTTAATTCAGTGACCTCTGTTGCGGCCGAAGGGCCGATGTCTGCCATGCTCCGTATCGTGAATCGTCAAGTTTCCAACGTTCGTTTCCACGCCGCTGCCGTGAGCGTTGCGAGCGGACAAGGGCGTGGCGGGAGAATGTCGCCGCGCGTGCGTCGTTCGGCAACGTTCCTCGCGGCGAGCGCGGTATTGTGGCTTGCGGGCTGCGCGCTCGGACCCGACTATGTTCGCCCGGAAATCGACACGCCCGCAGCGTTCAAGGAAACCGGTGACTGGAAGTTGGCCGAGCCGAACGATGCGGCCGACAAGGGCGATTGGTGGGCCATCTATCAGGATCCGGTGCTGGCCAATCTGATGTCACAGGTCGACATCAACAACCAGAACATCAAGCTGGCCGAGGCGAACTATCGTCAGGCGCTGGCGGTGGCGGGACAGGCACGCGCGGCCTTCTTCCCGACGATCGGTGCTAATGCCGGTGTGACGCGCAGCAGTTCGCGCGTGAGCAATACGGCCGTTAGCGGATCGGGCGTGGGTGGGATTTCCAACAGCTACAGCTTGTCGGGGACGGCAAGCTGGGAACTCGATATCTGGGGCAGCGTGCGCCGGTCGGTGGAAGCCGGGAATGCGAGCGCCGAGGCCAGTGCGGCGGACCTGGCGAACGCACGTCTGTCGGCGCAGGCGTTGCTCGCGCAAAACTACTTCGATCTGCGCGTGACGGATGCCCAAAAGGCGCTGCTTGGGCGCACCGTCGCAGCCTATGAGCAGACGCTGAAACTCACGCAGAATCAATATGCCGTGGGCGTCGCGCAACGCTCGGACGTCATTCAGGCGCAGACACAACTGCAACAGGCACAGGCGTCCGCGCTCGATATCGAAGTGACGCGCGCCCAACTGGAGCACGCCATCGCGTTGCTCGTCGGCAAGGCCCCGGCGGTGTTCTCTCTGACGCCTGCACCGTTGCGTGCCGCTTTGCCGCCTGTGCCGGTCAGCTTGCCGTCGAAACTGTTGGAGCGTCGTCCCGACATTGCGTCTGCGGAACGTTCTGTGGTCGCGGCAAACGCGAAGATCGGTGTGGCGAAGGCTGCATTTTTCCCGACGCTTTCCCTCTCGGCAACGGGGGGCTTCCAGAGCAACAGCTTTGCCGACTGGCTGACATTGCCGAGCCGTTTCTGGTCGGTCGGCCCGGCGCTGGCGGCCACATTGTTCGATGGCGGCTTGCGTCGCGCACAGACCGACGCGGCGATTGCCGCCTACGACGCGCAAGTCGCGACGTACCGCCAGACCGTGCTCACGGCATTCCAGGCCGTCGAGGACAATCTGGCGGCGCTTAACTATCTGGGCCGCGAGGCGGCCGTACAGAATCAGGCGGTGCAGTCTGCTCAGGAAGCGGCGCAACTGATCCTCAACCAGTACAAGGCAGGGACCGTAGGATTCCAGAATGTGCTGACGGCGCAAGCGACTGCATACACCACGGAGCGTACAGCCCTGACCATTCTCGGCCGACAGTTCACGGCGAACGTGTTGCTCGTGACGGCACTCGGCGGTGGCTGGCATGGACTGCCGAATGACGGTGCGGCAGCGAGCGGCGCGGCCAGCAGCGGGACCGATGCGCCGAACGGCGGCAACGCGTCGGCGCCTTCTGCGCAGGAATAACTACGCATCTCGGGAGGTGCGCAACGCGCCGACCATCAAATTCAGCGCAGGTGTTTAAGGTAATTCCGACTTTCGCAACCGGAATGCCGGAAACCCGCGCTGCGAATCCTCCGCATTCCGGTGACGCGAGTAGCACAAACTCCTGCGTTATGTGGCTGTGCAATTTCACGTCCGTGCGAGCCACTTCAAGTAGTTAGCATGCAGTACCCGCTCTATCAGGCTGCATGCGGGCTTCTTGTGGATGGCGCACACCGCGTGGCATGCCGCTGTGTTCGATATGACTATGTGACGTTTCCCATCCTGTCGCCTCGTTCCCTTTTTGCCAGAATGGACCCGCTTCGTTGTGACGGCCGACGCGAAGCACCGCGTGCGTCGCGCGGTCACCACGGTCTGCCAAACGAAGAGAAGAGGGGACAACATGACGATCAATGTCGTGGTCGCTGACGACCATCCGATTGTGCGATTTGGAATACGTCGTCTGCTCGAAGAGCGGGACATGATCCACATGGTCGGGGAGGCGGGGAATTCGTCGGAGCTGGTCAATCTGCTGGCCAAGGCGCCGTGCGACATCCTCGTTACCGACTTCTCCATGCCCGGGGGCAACTTCAAGGACGGACTCTTTCTCATCGGCTATGTGCGCCGCTACTTCCCCAACATCAAGATCATCGTCGTCACGATGCTGGAGAATCTCGCCATTCTGCGCGGCATGCTCAAGCTTGGCGTGCACTCGATTCTCTCGAAGCTCGATGAACAGAGTTCGATTGCAGACATCGTGTGTGTGGTGGCCGATGGCAGTCGTTACATTCCCGCTGGCCTGGCAACGCGCTTGCACGACTCCGCGATCGACGACCTCGAAATCGACGCGTCGAAGCTCTCGGGGCGCGAAGTCGAAGTGGTGCGCCTGTTCGTCTCCGGGCTGACCATCAGCGAGATCGCATTCCAGTTGAGTCGCAGCGTCAAGACCGTGAGCTCTCAGAAGACCAACGCTATGCGCAAGTTGGGATTGGATCGGGATGTCGATCTCTATCACTACGCGACGCGAACGGGCATTACCTGAAGCACAGGCAAGCCGGTCCGGCGCGCAGGATGACGAGTTCAAGCACGGGGACCGGCACGGGTTCAAGCGGGCAGACGAATCGCCCGCATATCACGCAGGATCAGCTCACCCGCGCGCAACATCTGTTTGAGCTGATGCACGACCTGCTTGATCTCCTGCACGTGCGCGTCGACAGCGTCGGGTTGCTGTTCCTGCGCGACGACCAGCGCATCAAGACGCTTCGTATAATCGCGCATCGCCTCGGTGGCGGCTTGTGTGTCCGTCGGCACGGATGCCGCCGGTGCGGCGACCGCTTGCGACAGCAGGTCGCTGATCGCGGCAACCACCTGCCCTAACTCCCCGCTCTTGTCTGCCGCGATCTGCCGCGGTAGCACATCCGACAGGCCCGTAATGTACGACGCCATCACGTGGTTTTGCACCAGCAAATCGTTCAGCTCTGCAACAGCGACCTGCTTGGACTTCGGTTCCAGCATCATCCGCTTGAAGGCGGCCCCGAAATTCCCGAAGGCAATATGCATGTCCTTGCGCGCCATGCGATAGGCGAAGTCGTCGCGTTTGCCGTCCAGCGCGGCGCTCGATTCGAGATAGGTGCGCGTGGACTGCACTGCATTGCGGATCAGCGGCCCCATCAACCGGTATTCCCAATACGGGAACAGATACGAACACACCAGCGCAATGGCCGATCCGATCAGTGTGTCGATGGCGCGCTCGCCGATCACCGAGAGAGAGCCTGGCAACAGGAAATGGAACAGCAGCAGCACGTACGACGACATAAAGACAACCGACAAGCCGTAGTTGAACAACGACAGGCTGTTGCCCATGACCATGCAGAAGAACATGAGCGCGAGCAGAACCCAGGCCTTGTGAACGAAGGAGAGAATCACCAGTACGCTCACACAGCCGATCAACGTGCCGGTCAGACGCTGCGCGTTCTTCTGCTTCGTCAGGCTGAACCCCGGCTTTAAAATCACGATGATCGTGAGCAGTACCCAGTAGCTGTGATCCTGCCCGGCGAGCAACGACCAGTTTTCGCAGATGAGCAGCCCGGCCGCGATGGCGATCGTCACCCGCAATGCGTGACGGAAACTCGGCGACGAAAAAGTCAGATTCTTCCAGAGGAGTTTCGGAGAAAAGCTCTGGCGCGAGGTAAAGCGTTGCAGGGCCTGGTCGATCTGCACTTCGGTCGCGTTGCCTGCGGTGCTCACGTCGGTGTTGCGGTGCATACGCTCGACGATACGCGTGGTGCTCCACACGCGGCGGAACGTGCTGGTGAGCGCCTGATAGGCCTCCGGGGATTTCTGTTGCAGCGACTGCTTGCGCATCAGTTCGATTTCGTACTCGATGGCACGAAATTCTGCGCGCCAGCTGCGTTGTGCCCGCGAGGGCTCGTTGGTCGCAATGGCATAGCCAATCGCGTCCACCTCGATGGCGATCTTGCGGATCATGTCGCGGAAGAACAGCAGCACGTCGTTGTTGGCGAACTCGCGGCGCAACATCGGATAGTCGGTATGCACCGACACCACCGTCTCATGCAGATCGACGATGTTGATGAACAGATTGAACAGCATGGTGCGGCGCGGTTCCAGCGCACCGATGCGCAGCCGGGGCAAGTTACGCAGAATGATCTCGCGCGCTGCCTGCTGCTTTTCCACCACATTGACCTGTGCAGCAATCAGACGGCGGTAGCAGTCGTCGATATCGGTCGACGTATCGTAGAAGGCCGCTTTGGCTTCCAGATACTCGGACGTGACGAAGAAGCACTCCGCCAGCGTTTGCTGCTCGATGCGAAACCACCAGATACGACAGACGAACAGACTGAAATAGGTGTACCAAAGCCCCCCGGCGAGCACGGCCCCGGCATCGAGCACCGCTTGATGACGTGTGAGGTCCGCTTCGACGTTGAGGACCATCATCATGAGACAGGCGAAGCTGACGAGCGACGCGCGCAGCCCATAGACCACGAGCATCGACAGGCCGAACGTCAGAATCAGCGAGGTGATCCAGAGTTGCCACGGCTGTGCGGCCGTCGCCATGCCAGTGATCAGGACCGTCAGCGCACCGAGGAGTGTGCAGCTCAGCAGTTCGGTGTGCTTGTGACGCAGCGGCCCGTTGATGTCGACCACGCTCGCGCAGAGCGCGCCGGAGGCGACCTCGATGCCGAGCAGGTGCTGATCCATCCCCCAGAACAGGACGAGCGCAGGCAGGATGACGCCGACCGCCTGCCGGGTGCCGCTGAAAAAGTAGTGGCTATAGAGAAACTTCTTGATATCGGTCTGGTAGTCCATGCGTCGGGTGCGAGGGTTCCGCGGCAAAGCTGGCCGCGCGATGGGGTGGGGCGCGGCGCAGTGAGAGTCTAGCCGATGCCCGGCGTGCCGCGAAGTGGGGATACCGCCGGTTACACGCGGGGCGCCGATGTGGGCCAGGCATGCGCGCCAGGCATGGTGTCGGGTCACCGCCCCCCTGCCGTTACCTATGACGGGGTGAGCTTTCGGATCTGTCCGATGGGCTTTGGCGCAGGGCATTTGTTATGCTTGCGAACAGTCTCGCTAAGCCGCCACGCCCGCATGCTCCATCTATTCTTCTCCAACCGGTTCACCACGCTCGAAGCCGCCCTGTTGCGCGACATCGCACAGGCCCCTGATGCGTCGCCGGGGGCAGGGAATCCCTTTGAGACGGAAACCATTGTTGTGCCCAGCGTGGCGGTGCGCCGCCGACTCGAGCTGGACTATGCGGACGTCTTCGGCGTTTGTGCAAACGTCCGCCTGACGTATCTGGCGCAATGGCTTTGGGACATGGCAGGCAAACTGCTCACCGTGCCGGAAAGTTCGCCGTTCGCGCCCGACCGGCTGGTCTGGCCGCTGTACCAGTGTCTCGCGCAGCCGTGGGGGGAGTCGTCGCCGCGGCTGGCGGGTTATCTGGCCGGGGCAGACGACGTCATGCGATTCGAGTTGGCCGATCGACTGGCCCACATCTACGATCAATACCTGACTTACCGGCCGGACTGGCTGGAGCGGTGGCAATCCGGTGAATTCATTTCGCCGGGGGCGTCGACGACCTGGGGCGAAGTCCAGCGTGCCGACGAGGCTTGGCAAAGCGCCTTGTGGCGGCAGGTACTGGCGCATCTGGAGATTCGCGAGCGCCACCCGACGCTGCGGGCCATCGACCGAATCGAACAGCTCACTCCGGAGACGGTTCCGGTCGGCTGGCCGTCCCGGGTTTGCGTGTTCGCGCTGTCGTCGATGCCGCCACTTTCGATGGCGTTGCTCAAGGCCATGTCTCGCCTGATCGACGTGCATCTTTATGTCCTCAATCCCTGCGAGAGCTACTGGTTCGACATCGTGCCGCCGTCGCGGCTGTCGTATCTGACCCAACGCGACGGCAAGGCACACCGCGAGGTGGGGCACCCCTTACTGGCGGAATGGGGACGGCAGACGCAGTCGCACATCGATGCGCTGTACGCGGACCTTGCGCCGCAAGCGGTGGAAGACCGGGCGCTGTTTCAGCCGAATCCGGAGCCCACACTGCTGGCCGCCTTGCAGAACGGCATTCTTTCCCTGGACGATGGTCGTCATGGCGCACCCGACGGCGTCGCGGCCGATGGCTCGGTGCAGGTGCACGTCTGCCATAGCCTTGCGCGTCAGATCGAGGTGCTGCACGACCGCCTGCTGGCGTGCTTCGACGAAATTCCCGATCTGCGTCCGGACGATGTGCTGATTACCGTGCCGGACCTTGGTCGTGCGGCACCGCTCATCGATGCAGTGTTCGGCACCGCAACGCCTCGTATTCCTTATCTGGTAACCGGCTTGCCGCCGACGCGGACCAACCCTGTCGCACGTGCCTTCGCGTCGATTCTTGCATTGCCGCAGCAGCGGGTGGCGGCGTCGAGCCTTGTCGAACTCGCGCGTACAGAGGCGGTAGCCCAGCGTTACGACCTGGGCGGCAATGTGCTCGACGCCATTCAGAACTGGTTGCACAGTGCTGGCGCACGCCGGGGCTGGCGCGGAGACGCCTTGCTGCGGCTTGACGGCACTGGACAGAAGTCAAGCGATCGCACGATGACCCGCGCCGGTGCGGACATACCGCCTGCGTTGGAGCGCCACACGCTGGGCGACGCCATGATGCGCCTGTTCCTCGGCTACGCCTTGCCGGACGACGCCATGCCGGTCGACGACTGGTTGCCTGTCGGCGGGATCGAAGGCGGCAGGGCCGAGTTGCTGGGGCAACTGGCGCGGCTGATCGACGATCTCGATATGACGGCGGTGTCACTCCAGACTGAGCGTACTGGCCTCGCGTGGCGCGATCAGTTGCTGGCAATGCTGGAACTGTTCTTCTCGGATGAGCCGCGTTTCGCCGATGACGTCGCCGAAGTGCGTATGGCCATTGAACAGATCGGTACGGCCATTGCCGACGGCGCGCCTGAGGTGCGCGTGCCGGTGGAAGTGGTGGCGCGCGTGCTGGCCGACGCGCTCGACGATCCGACGCGCGGTGGGGTGCCGTCGGGACGCGTGACGTTTGCCGCGATTCCAAGCTTGCGTCTGTTGCCGTACCGCGTGGTCTGCATGATCGGCATGGACGATGGCGTGTTGCCCGGGCGCGTGCGCGCCGACGAGTTCGATCTCATGCGTGCGCTGCCACAACGTGGCGACCGTCAGCGTCGCGATGACGAGCGCAATCTGTTCCTCGATCTGATGCTGAGTGCGCAGGACCGCTTTCTCATCACCTATACGGGGCGAAGCGTTCGCGATAACGCGCCGTTGCCGCCGTCTACGGTCGTGGACGAATTGCTGGACTTCACGGGGCAATTGCTCGCGCCGGCATCGCAGGGATTCGACCTCGATGAGCAACGCAAAGCCCGTGAGACGCTTGTCGTACTGCATCCGCTTCAACCGTTCTCGCCCGCGTACTTTGACGGGCGTAAGCCGTCGCTGTACAGCTATGACGTTGCTAACGGCGAGGCGGCTCAGCAACTGGTTGGCCAATTGGCATCGCCTGCACCGGACGCAGCCGAATTGCCGTTCGTCCATGAGCCATTGCCCGCCATTGCGCAGACGCATCTGACGCTGGACGACTTGCTACGCTTCTGGCGTCACCCGGGGCGGGCGTGGGCACGCGACCGGCTGGGCTTGTCGCTCGGTGACATGCTCACCGAAGTCGAAGACGAAGAGCCGTTCGTACTCGACTGGTCGGGGCGCGACGCGCTCGCCGCGCGGTTGCTGCCGCGACTGTTGCGCGATGACGGTCGGGATCCTCAGGCTCAGGCGGCGGCGATCGAGCGCATTGCGAACGTCAGTCATGAGCTGCCAGGAGGTGCGACGGGTGCGGTATGGCGTCGACGTGAACTCGGTGGACTGCGCGCACTGGCCACGCAAGTGAGACAAGCGCAGGCAGATGGCACACAGGAATTGCTGGTGACCTTGCCGCTCAAGCCCGCGCTCCCACCGTCGTGGACGGGATCGACGGATGCGATCTGGCACGGCGATGCGACGCTGTGCGCAGACTGCTTGCTGCAAGGGCGTCTGGCGCCGGTTTCGCGCCACGGACTCGTCATGTATCGCTATGGCAGCATGCGTCCGAGCGATCTGCTTGCGGCCTGGCTCGCCCACCTCGCGCTATGTGCACATTTGCAGCAACCGGAACATGCGGGGCTTGAGGTCGCGCCACGAACACTCTGGTATGGAGAGGACGAGACATTTGCGCTGCGTCCCGTGGACGATGCGGCGGCACTGCTCGCGCAATGGGTGGCGTTGTATCGCCTGGGGCAGACCCGGCCGTTACCGTTCTTTGTGCGGAGCGCATGGAAGCTGGCGAGCACTGGGAAAATGACAGATACCGAAAGCGCATGGTCCGGCTCTGCATTCGCTCGCGGCGATGCCGATGATCCCTATACCAAGCTGATCTGGCGGGGTGTGGAAGACCCGCTGGCGTCGCCGTTCGACTTGTTGGCGAACACGATGTTCGGACCGATGGTGCAACACCTTGAAATCGTGGAGGGCGCATGACGCAGCTCATCGACCTCGATGTTTTCGGTTGCGATCTCGATGGCGTCTGCTTGATCGAGGCCTCGGCTGGTACGGGCAAGACGTGGAACATCTGCGCGCTCTATGTACGGTTGTTGCTTGAGAAGCAACTGACCGTCGAGCAGATTCTTGTCGTGACGTTCACGAATGCCGCGACGGCAGAATTGCGTGAGCGGATTCGTGGACGACTCGCCGGACTGGTCGCAGCGATGGCCCCGGTCTTCGATGAGGACGACGGCGAAGGGGGCGATGATGACGGAGACGACTTCCCCGACTTCGACCCGGACGCCAGCGACGATCCCCTGTTCAACGTGATGATCGCCGGGCTGATCGAGCGCGCAGAGATGTCGCCGAAGGCCATTCGCGAATGCCTCCAGCGCGCGTTACGCGGTTTCGATCAGGCGTCGATTCACACCATCCACGGCTTTTGCCAGCGGGCACTCGCCGAAGTGCCGTTTGCTGCCGGGCTACCATTCGCTTATGAGCTGGTGCCGGACGATAACGGCGTGCGTCACGATCTGGCGGTGGAGTTCTGGCGTCGCGTTGTTGAACCGATGGCGGCGCAGGATGACAGCTTCGCCGCATGGCTGGTGGACCGCAAGCGTTCACCGGGCACGCTCACGGATCAATTGGCGCGCCGTCTGAAGAAGCCGATGTCCGAGTTGCGTTGGCCGGATGCCGTGCAAAGCGATGTGCAGGCGTCGCCGGACTCGGCGTTGCTAGCGACATATTTGGCGGCATGCGATTGCTGGGAAGCCGAGGCATCGGTGATTGCCGACCTGATGCGCGCAGTACTGCCTTCCTACAAGAAGAATATCTACAACGAGACGTCTCTCCCGCAGGCTGTCTCGGCGTGGCAGCGATATCTTGGCGCACGCGATGCCGGAGCATTGCTGGGGCCGAAGGCAGAGTTGCTGACGACGACGCGGCTCGCCAAGGACATCAAGAAGGGGGAGACACCCCCGGACCACCGCTTCTTCGAGATGGCGGACGTACTCGTTCGTGCGCGCGCCGATGCTGACGAGCGCTATGCGATGCAGTGGCTGCGAATCCTGCGTGAGTGGTTGATCCAGGCGCCGGAACAGCTGGCGCTGCGCAAACGCGAACTGCGCGTGGTGTCGTTCGACGACTTGCTTGGAAATATTGCGCGCGCGCTGCATCAACATCCCGATCTGGCGGACGCGTTGCGCGAGCGCTATCCGTGCGCACTGATCGACGAATTCCAGGATACCGATCCGCTGCAATTCGCCATTTTTAGTGCCGTGTACGGACATCGGTCTGCGGCGTCGGAGGACGCTTCGGAGGGCCCCTCGGACGAAGCAACGGAACAAATGCTGGCGGCGAGCGGGCGCGGTCCGATGTTCATGGTTGGTGATCCCAAGCAGGCCATCTACAGTTTCCGTGCGGCGGATCTGCACACTTATCTGGCCGCGCGCGCGAACGCCGACGCGGCGTACACGCTTGCTGTCAATCAGCGCTCGACGCCAGCCATCATCGACGCGGGCAACCGCTTGTTCGGTGCCAACGATCGCGCGTTCGTGCTGAACGGGCTGGAGTACCCGCCGGTGCGTCCGGGCACACGTCGGCGTCCTCCGCTGTCGGACGTTCGGGACGTGGCTGACTTTACCGTCTGGTGGCTGCCCGACGCCGACGAACCGTTGCCCAAGGACGAGGCCCAACAAGCGTGCGCCCGCGCAACGGCGGCCGAAGTGGCGCGCTTGCTGGCAGGGGCGTCGCGCGGCGAAGTCCTTGTCGGCGACGAGCCGCTCGCACCTGGCGATATTGCCGTGATCGTGCAGACGCACCGTCAGGGCGCGCTGATGAAGTCGATGCTCGCCGAGCATTCGGTAGGGAGCGTGGAGCTGACGCAAGACTCGGTATTTGCGAGCGAAGAGGCGGAAACCTTGCTGCGTGTGCTTCGCGCGGTGGAGGCGCCGGGTGACGTTCGAGCCCTTCGCGCCGCGCTCGCGACAGAGTTGTTCGGACTCGATGCCACGGCGCTATATCGCATGCAGACAAGCGATGCCTCGGATGCGGAGGCGATCGCGTGGATCGAGCGCCTGCAACGGTATCGTCAGTTGTGGACGGATCGCGGGTTCTCGGCGATGTGGCGCACGCTTATGCGCGAGCTTGGACTTGCGGCACGGTTGGTTGCGCAGTCCGGTGGAGAGCGTCGTCTGACGAACTTCATGCATCTGGCCGAGCTTGCACAAGCGCGATGGGCAGAACAGCCGGGCATGCCTGCGCTGCTGCGCTGGCTGGCGTCGCAGCGCAATGCGAGCGGCGGCGAGGAGGCGCAACTGCGCCTGGAGTCGGATCAGAATCTGGTCCAGATCGTGACCGTTCACAAATCGAAGGGCCTTGAGTACGGCGTGGTGTTCTGCCCGTTTCTTTGGGACGGATCCGTGCGCGACGGCGGCGGTCTCGAAGGTCTGGAGTACCACGACGGTGCGACGGCCGTCATCGACTTTACCGACGCGGCTGGCAAGGGCTCGCCTGCTGTTGCCGCGTTGCGGCAGGAACAATCGGCGGAGCAGGTGCGCCTGCTTTACGTCGCGCTGACGCGCGCGGTGTACCGTTGCTATCTCGCGGCGGGCATCTATTCGTCGCGTCGTAGTGTGAAGGAGGCGTGCGGCGGCATGCTCAACTGGCTAGCGGCCGGGCAAGGGACGACATTCGACGTTTGGATTGCTTCGACCATCGATGCCGATGAGCGCGTCGAGTCCATTCGCTCGGCGTGGAGGGCGCTCGTTGGCGGACCGCTCGACGTCGTGCCGTTGCCCGTGGGCGATGCGCTCGACGGCGACACGCGCGTCTTGCATGATGCGGCACCGGAACTGACCACGCGCGTGAGTACGCGAGCCTTGCGCGAAGCATGGCGCATCGGCAGCTTCTCCGGGTTGCTTGCAGGCATGCACACCGGACCGCAACTCGGCGGCGGGCAGTTGAGTGCACCGGAACGCACGCGTCCCGATTACGACGCGCAAGCCAATGCGGGACCGACGTTTGCGCTGCCGCCGCAAGGCGACGACACCTGGCCGCCTGCCGACGACATTCTTCGCTTTCCGCGTGGCCCGGCCGCGGGGGAGAGCTTGCACCGAGTATTCGAGCTGGCCGACTTCCAGTCGCGTGCACAGTGGTCGCATGCCGTGTCGCGGGCGCTGCGCGAGCGTCCACCGGGACGCGGAGCGGAGCAAAACGACGCATGGCGCGCCATGATGACGAACATGTTGAGCGACACGCTCGCCACGCCGTTGCGCCCAGGCATGCAACTGGCGGATGTCTCGCTGGCTGAGCGTCTTACCGAGATGGAGTTCACGTACCCGGCGGATGCGGTGTCGCTCGACGCGCTGCGCGGCCTGTTGCGCCAATTCGGATATCCCGATTTGCCGCTGGATGCGACGGTCCTGCGGGGCTATCTCAAAGGCTTCATCGATCTTGTGTTCCGACACAGCGGCCAGTGGTGGATTCTCGACTGGAAGTCGAACTACCTTGGGACCGCCCCCGAGAATTACGGTGGCGACGGCTTGCGCGAGGCCATGGCCGAACACGGATATCACCTCCAGTACTTGCTTTACACGCTGGCGCTGCATCGCTATTTGCGGCGTCGCTTACCCGATTACGATTACGACCGCGATATGGGTGGCAGCCTCTATTTGTTTGTGCGAGGCGTGCGCCCGGATTGGGCCAGCGCGCATCTTGCCGGGGATGAAGTTCCGGGGGTTTTCTTCGACAAGCCTTCGCGCGAAATGGTCGACGCGCTCGATGGACTGTTCGCCGCAGGTGAAAACGCGGCACTGGCTCAGGCGCTCTCGCTGGACACGAGTAGTGCTTCGGTCGGGGCACGCGAGGAGGGCGCATGAGCGACAGACGCCATATGGGCGATGCGTCCGGTGCACCACTGGCGGACAGCGGCGTGGTGCGACTTGCGCAAGGTTTCGCGCGTCGCATGGGATTGCTCGCGCGAGGCAACGGTGCGGATGAGGTCACTTGCCGCTACGTTCGACGGGCGGCGCTCGAAGTGAGCCTGGCCACGTCGGAAGGTCACGTTTGCGTGCCGCTCGACAACCTGCTCGACGCACAGGCCAGCGGCGAGCTGTTTCCCGGTGACGCGCCTGCGTTGTCGGTCTGGCGAGAGGCGCTCTTCGCAAGCGGCTTGTGTGCACCGGCGAGCCTCGCGCACGTACTCGCGGGCGATGGACAGGCAGGCGCCTACCCGCTCTTGCTAGACGATCAGGACCGTCTGTATCTGGCTCGCTACTATCACTATGAAGCGCGCCTTGCCCTCGCGCTTGGGCGAAAACTGACCCTGAGCGGCACGGCAATGTCGGCATCGACTGCACCGACTTCTGCGATCACGGAGGACGACCGTAAGCGCTTGCAACGCTACTTCCGCGATGGCGTGCTGCTCTCGCCCGAAGGCCAGCGCGAGCCTAACTGGCAGATGGCGGCGGCGGCGCTCGCATTGCAACGCTCGCTGGTCGTGCTCAGCGGCGGCCCGGGGACGGGGAAGACGACCACGGTCGTCGGTCTGATCGCGTGTCTGCTGGAGCGCGATGCCAACCTGCGCGTTGCGCTGGCGGCACCCACCGGCAAAGCGGCACAGCGTATGCAGGAGGCCCTGACGGCACGTCAGGACTTGCCGGAAGCCGTGCGACTCGCGCTCCCCGAAGCGGCGGTGACGTTGCATCGACTGCTCGGTGTATTGCCGGAATCGGCGGAGCAGGTCGGGCGACGCTTTCGTCATCACGCAGGCAACCCGCTGCCCTATGACCTGATCGTGGTGGACGAAGCGTCCATGATCGATTTGTCGATGGCGACGCAATTGCTTGAAGCGGTGCCGGAGGGCGCGCGTCTGGTATTGCTGGGCGACAAGGACCAGTTGGCGGCCGTCGAGGCGGGGGCGGTGTTCGGCGAACTGAGCGCCCAACGGGTGTTTTCGCCATCGATGCGCATGCAATTGCTGTCGGCACTCGGCTGGCCGTCAAGCGACTTACCTACCTCGGGCCCGCTGGCCGTGAGCAGCGCCAGCGTGTCGAAAGCGAGTGCTGCGCAGACGACGCAGGCTCGAGCGTCACGTGGCCTGGAGGACGCCGTCGTCTGGCTGGAACGCACCTATCGCTTTGGCGCGAACTCGGCGATTGGCCGTCTGGCCACGGCCATCAAGACAGGAAAGGTCATCGATGCGCGCAAGGAGTTCACTGTTGCCGAGAGCGAGTCCGGCCGCATGACTACCAGAGGTGAGGCGGGCAGCGCATCTTCCGAAGCCAACCCCGTGGACCGCGTGCTGTTAAGCGAAGATGGCGGAATCCAGTTGTCGCCAGCCACCCTAAACGCGCTGGCCGACGGTTACGGCGAATACCTCGATGCGCTCGCTCAGGCTTTTACGACGATAGAACAGTTAGGCGATCCCGCTGCGGCCACGACGGCAGACATTGCGATGGTCGCTCAGCCTGTCTTTGCTGCTTTTGGCAAGTTCCGCGTGCTGTGCGCGACGCGGGGCGGGCGACGAGGCGTCGAGTTTCTGGGCGCACAACTGACGGCGCTGCTGGCGCGTCGTGCCGGTGTGGCGTTGGGCGCGGGGGGCGGCGCATGGTTTGCGGGGCGTCCGGTGCTTGTGACGCAGAACGAATACGCGCTGAACCTCTTCAATGGCGATATCGGCATTGCGTTGCCGCTGGGGCCATCCGGCACGTTGCGTGTGACGTTTGCTACGCCGGACGGCGGCTATCGCCTCTATTCGCCTGCGAGCTTGCCCGCGCACGAAACGGCGTTCGCGATGACGATTCACAAGTCGCAGGGATCGGAATTCGAGCGTGTGGCAATAGTGCTACCCGAGCAGGCGAGCCGGGTGCTATCGCGAGAACTGATCTATACGGGGGTTACGCGTGCGCGCCGGGAGGCGTGGCTATATGCGCCGTGGCCGGTGATCGCCTCGGCCATCGCGCGCCCGACGCAGCGCGATGGCGGTCTGACCGACCGTCTGAAGGAGGTGCTGACTACGATGTCCGATCTGCCGACGAATTCGCGTTCAGCTTTGCCGCTGCAATAGCGGCTTCGGCAACAGCGCCGATGCGAGTGACAAGCAACTGGTCGATCTTGTAGTTGTCGATGTCGACCACTTCGAACTTGTAGCCCGCCGCTTCGGTGGCTTCCGACTTCTTCGGAATACGCTTGAGCTGATAGATCATGAATCCGGCGATGGTCTCGAACTCACCCTCACCGGGGAGTTCGTCGATGTCGAGCGCCTTTTTCACGTCCTCGACCGACGTGACGCCGTCAACGAGCCACGAGTGCTCGTCACGCTGCACGATCTGGTCTTCGTCGGCCGGGTGGACGACATCGCCCATGAGGGCGCCAACGATGTCGTTAAGCGTCACTACACCGACCACCAGACCGTACTCGTTGATGATGACGGCGAAGCCTTCGCGGGTTTCCTTGAAGCGTGCCAGCGCTTCGGACAGGTTGAGCGTGTCCGGAATCACCAGCAGTTTCTTCGCGTAGAGACGATCCAGATTGCGGATCACGCTGGAAAGATCCTCGCTTGCAATGCGCTGAAGCAGGTCTTTCGAGTCGACGTAACCGAGCACGTTGTCGATTTCGTCGCGGCACACGAGATACTTCGAATGCGGACTTTCCGTGATTTTCTGACGGATGCTGCGTTCGTCTTCGGCGATGGTGAAGTACACCACGTCGTCGCGGAAGGTCATGACCGAGCCAACGGTGCGCGACTCCAGTTCGAACACGTTCTCGATCAGATGCAGTTCCTGCTTGCGTAGCACACCGGCCTGCGCGCCGGCACCGACCATCGCAGCAATGTCCTCCGACGTGATGTTGTCGATCGCATGGGTGGGCAGCTTGAACATGCGCAGAAACAGGTTCGCTACGCCGTTGAAGATGTAGACCAAAGGACGCAGGATTTTCAGGCAAAGCAGCATCGGATCGATGATGGCCATCGCGACGCGCTCCGGATTGACCATGGCGAGACGCTTCGGAATCAGATCGGCGAACTGGATAAAGGCGATCGTGATGAACAGGAACGATCCGATACCGGCCAGTCGCAGCGCGAGCGCCTCGTCGGTGAATGGCGAGAGCCAATCGAAGATGTAGCCGGTGAGGAAGCTCTCGCCGAGCACGCCGCCGAGCACGGCGACGGCATTCACGCCGATCTGCACGACAGTGAAGAAGTTGCCCGGCTGCTCCTTGAGCGCGAGCACTTTGACCGCCTGTTCGTCGCCCTTTTCCATGAGCACCTGGAGTTTGGTGCGCTTGGCCGCAGTGAGCGAGATTTCGGCAGCGGAAAAGAAGGCGCTTGCCAGCACCAGCAAAAGAATACTGAAAAGAAAACCGTAACCACTCATATTGTTGTCCCTGTAAGTGCGAGTGCGGATACATAGCCGCGACGCAGGCCGGACCGGTTCGCACGGGAGTGGGTCCGGGAGCAGGGAGACATTTCAAAACAAGGCCGGCGGGCCATCATTTTGAGATGCCTTCGGGCTGGAGCGCAGGAGCAGCGTACCCGCAGGGCGGGCCGCGTCAGCCGCGTCGGCTGTACCGCTGTCCGATAGCATGCCATAAGTTCGGGGCACTCCGACAGCGCGATCCCCGCGTACCCGATGCATACCGGACGCATTCAGGCGGCCCGGCTGTCCACTCCGAGGCGGTCGCTTGCACGAGCTGCGAGAGTCCGCGTGCAGAATCGAAAATTACCGAACGACCGTTCGGGCATCGTGGACGCCGTCTTGACGACACCCCATGGCGACATCCGAGCTTTGTCGGGAGGCTGTGGGGCACGGCGCAGGCGACGTCGAGACTGTGGTGCACACCACGCTTCTCCCTTTTCCCTTATGTGAGGACTTATCGATGATGTTCGGTATGCAGTTCGCGAATCACGCACCCGTCACGGGCGACCTTGCCGCAATACCCGTCACACTTCATCCCGTCGGACGCAATCATCCCGTAGACATGCCGCTCATGCGCATCGCAAACGTACGAAGCGCTCTCCCGGCCCCTCCCCGGACCCCGCGTGATTCACCGGCAAGCGTTGTAGCGCAATCGTCGGGGCACGCCAATCGCGATCAGGGGCGTATTCGCTTCGAGGCCGATTTCGCGAGCGTATCGTCGCAAGAGGATCGATCCGATGAAGCCTGGGGCGGCGCGCTCCGGGCTGGATTCGTGGGCGTCGACGATGGGGATGTTTTCGAAGCACCCATGACCGGCGAATCGTTGGCGTCCTTACTTGCGCCGCGTGTCGCGCAACCTGTCCTCCCACCGGCAGCGCTGGCAACGCTGCATATCTGCGCCAGTTCGCGTCAGGTGAGCACCCATGTTGCCTCGCTGGACGGGCGCAATCACCCGGTTGTCATGCCGGATGGACGCAGCGAGCGCGCGCAAGTCTGTCGCGATATCGTCAACGGTTCGTTGCTCGGCACGGACGGTCGCAACGGTACGGTACCGTTCGAGCCGACGCGTGCCGACGTGACTAAGACGGTGGCGGACACGGCGCGTCGATGGACCGGCAAGCCCGCACTGGCAGGCAAGAAGGAGTGGTCGACGGCATGTCTCGTGCGCGAGACGCCGGACAAATTCATCGGCAAGCTGAACGCGCGCCTGCACGCCGGCGCGCGTCCCATGCCTGCGAGCGAAAGCACTGAGTGGATGCTTCGTGTGGGCTTTGCCGCCGGTTTGCCGATGCATCAGGCGATCGTGCGCGGCGATCTGCCCGCGTCCATCGGATTGGGGACGGACGAATGGGCGAAGCTCGCGCTCGGCGTCGAACAACTGGGCGAGCGCCACTGGGAGATGCGTCACACCGAAGTGATGGATGCCGCAGCCATGCCCGCGACCAACACGGAAGCGTTCACGGCGCTCGCAACGTCGATGTCTTCGGTGGCCAAGCACATCGCCACAGAGCGGTTGCGCAACTATCTGACGCAGCGTGGCGTGCCCACGGCGCCGGCCGCCATCTCCAGCGAGTCGCCTTCCGTCGCATAACGACGGTGTCAAACCTGTCGACAATGCCGTCAGCCTGACTTGGGCAACAGCAGTCGAGACGCCAGCGCAACAAAAAACGCGCCCGGTTTTACCCGGGCGCGTTCTGCTTGCTAAGCGACGATTTGCCGTACACGACAGCGGCGTTGATGCTGCCATCGTGCACGCGCTAATCAGGTGCGACGATAGATTTCGGCACCGCTCTTTACGAACTCGACGGCCTTGACCTCCATTCCTTGCTTGAGGGCGGCTTCGTCGGTGAGCCCTTGCTTGGCGGCGTAATCGCGCACGTCCTGCGTGATCTTCATCGAGCAGAAATGCGGTCCGCACATCGAGCAGAAGTGAGCGACCTTGGCCGAATCCTTCGGCAGCGTCTCATCGTGGAATTCACGCGCCTTGTCCGGATCGAGACCGAGGTTGAACTGGTCTTCCCAACGGAATTCGAAACGTGCCTTCGACAGCGCATTGTCACGAATCTGCGAGCCCGGGTGACCCTTGGCGAGGTCAGCCGCGTGGGCTGCGAGCTTGTACGTGATGATGCCTTCCTTCACGTCGTCCTTGTTCGGCAAGCCAAGGTGTTCCTTCGGCGTGACGTAGCACAGCATGGCCGTGCCGTACCAGCCGATGGTGGCTGCGCCGATCCCCGACGTGATGTGGTCGTAACCCGGGGCGATGTCCGTGGTCAGCGGTCCGAGCGTGTAGAACGGGGCTTCGTCGCAGTACTCGAGCTGGAGATCCATGTTCTCCTTGATGAGCTGCATCGGCACGTGGCCCGGGCCTTCGATCATGACCTGCACGTCGTGCTTCCACGCGATTTGCGTCAGTTCGCCCAGCGTCTTGAGTTCGGAGAGTTGCGCTTCGTCGTTGGCGTCGTAGATCGAGCCGGGACGCAGACCGTCGCCCAGCGAGAACGCGACGTCATAGGCCTTCATGATTTCGCAGATCTCTTCGAAGTGCGTGTACAGGAAGCTTTCCTTGTGGTGTGCGAGACACCACTTGGCCATGATCGAGCCGCCGCGGCTGACGATACCCGTCATGCGGTTAGCCGTCATCGGCACATACGCGAGACGCACGCCGGCGTGGATCGTGAAGTAGTCGACGCCTTGCTCGGCCTGCTCGATGAGCGTGTCGCGGAACATTTCCCACGTCAGATCTTCGGCCTTGCCGTTGACCTTTTCGAGCGCCTGATAAATCGGCACCGTGCCGATCGGCACCGGGCTGTTACGCAGAATCCATTCGCGCGTTTCGTGAATGTGCTTGCCGGTCGACAGATCCATGACCGTGTCGCCGCCCCAGCGGATCGCCCACGTCATCTTGTCCACTTCTTCGCCGATCGACGACGTCACGGCCGAGTTGCCGATGTTCGCGTTGATCTTCACGAGGAAGTTACGGCCGATGATCATCGGCTCGGATTCCGGGTGGTTGATGTTGTTCGGGATGATGGCGCGGCCACGTGCGATCTCTTCGCGCACGAATTCCGGCGTGATTTCGGCGGGAATGCTGGCGCCGAAATGCTGACCCGGGTGCTGACGCGTGAGCAACTTCGCGAGACGCTCGCCTTGCGGGCCAGCGGCACGTACGCTTTCGATGTATTCCTGACGGCGCAGGTTTTCACGAATCGCGATGTATTCCATTTCGGGCGTGATGATGCCCTGACGTGCGTAGTGCATCTGCGTCACGTTCTTGCCCGCCTTGGCACGGCGCGGCGTGCGATGCAGGCCCGGGAAACGCAGGTCGGCGGTAGCGCTGTCGTTCGCGCGCTCAAGGCCATAGGCGGAGCTCAGACCCGGCAGGGCTTCGGTGTCGCCGCGCTCTTCGATCCACTTCGCGCGCAGCGCGGGCAGGCCGGAGCGGATGTCGATGGTTGCGTTCGGATCGGTGTACGGGCCCGAGCAGTCGTAGACGTAGATCGGCGGATTCTTCTCGCCGCCGAAGCTCGTCGGCGTGTCGGCTTGCGAGATTTCGCGCATCGGGACCTGAATGTCCGGGCGCGAGCCTTCGACGTAGATCTTGCGGGAATTGGGCAGCGGTGCGATCGCAGCTTCGTCCACGCGCGCGTTGGCTGAGAGGAACTTCGGATTGGCGTTCATGCAATGTCTCCTGGCGGGGCACGTGTTGACGCCGACAATTTCGGCGCAAAGCGGCTCAGGAGCATGAACGGGGGCGAGGAATTTCTACGCTCCCTGCGCTGGCATTATCCAGATCAGGTTCTAAGGGTATTTCTCACCCACAACTCACGTTGCAGGACCCCTGCGCTTAGCTTTGCGGCAACGATACACCGACCTGCCGGGCAAAACAAGCACGATGTGTCCCGAAAAACGTGAACTGAAAATGGTGCGGTGCGACATTCCGACGGGCGCTTCAACCGTCCTGCGCTATCCGCACCTCGCGTTGAAAGTCGCGCGGCATCAGACGTAGCGCATCGCGGAAAAAGCGCCGGTCGGGCGGTGGCAGCATCGGCAGTACACGACCGAGCGATTGCGCGGCGTGGAATGCCTGCGGCGAGTCGCCGTCCTGATGCAGCGCGAACCAGAGCATTTCGAACCACAGGTTGGCAAGCTGCAGCGGCTCGAAGCGAACGCGTCCCTCCTCGTGGTCGGCGAGCGTGGTGGCCACGACATCGGTCCAGCGCAGGAAACCCTTGGCGCGCGAGAAGGGGGCTCCAAACGGCTGGACGGCATCGAGAAACGCATCGACCGCGAGGGGCGTACTCGCGCGCAGCGTTTCCAGATCGGGATCGCGTCGAACGGGAACGGCACCGCGCGCAATGCGCAGCAGGAACACCGTATTCCAGACGGAATTCCCGCCGACGCCGAAGCGATCGCAAATCCACTCCGACAAACCGATCCACCGCAATGCCTGGCGCTGAACCTCGGCCGCGGCGAGTCTTCTGCCCGGATCGATCAGCGCCCCTTGCCAGAACAGCCAGAGCGACAGGCCGATGTTGGCGGCGACGTGCTGCGCCAGCTCGATGGAGTCGGCTTCGAACGCCGCTTGCAGGGCGTCCGAGAAGGCGGCCAGCGCGTCGGCGGCGGATTGCGCGCGGGCAGGCATTGGGCCATTGCGCGCGGCGTGCGATTTGTGCAGCAACGCCTGGAGATTGCGGCTCTCGAAGCGAATACGCGGGTTGTAGATGAGGCACGGGGCGAGCGATGCGTCGTCGCTGATACGTTGCAGATGCGCGAACGCCCCTGGCTCGTCACGCAATGCGTAGGCCTGCCATGCCTGCACGATCCAGTGCATGGCGCGTAACGTCGGTGAGCCGGGCTGGCTCGCGCCGAAGGTGGCCGCGAGTGTGGCCAAAGTCTGCTTCGTGCGCGCGGCGTCTCCCATGCGACGCCACACGATGGTCTCGGCGAGCAGCGCAATGCCACGCTGTACGTCGTCCACGGCGCACACCTGCGCCGCATGGAACGACGGGATCGCGCCCGTGCGCTGGCGTCTGGCTTCGCTGTGCGTCGTAGGCGGCGACGGCGCGAAGAACACGCCGTCCTGCATGTCGCGCTTGCCGAGCGTCAGGTGATGCCAGAACGCAATGTCCTGCATGACGTAATCGAGTGCGGGTGACTGAGCGTCGGGCGTGCTGTCCTGCGGCAAACCGAGAAAGGCAGCGATTGCGCGGCGCGGATCGGCGGGCGTCGTGTCGCCGATGACGACTTTGATGCGCGACATCTCGTGCGCGGCGAGCCAGAAGGGGCCTTTGCCACGTCCGCGCGTCGGCAGCAGACGCACATCGGCATGGCGGTCATCGCCCCAGCCGACCGCGACGTCCCATCGCGCAAAGTCCGAAAATGCGCGGCTGATGAGCATGCGCAGGTCACCCCGAGGCCTGCCTGACCGAACCGGACCTTCAGCGACGCAAGCGTCACCGGCGATGCCTCGAAATGCGCCGCGTAATAGACGCGCATCAGCAACCACAGGCTTTGGTATCGCACCGGTTGACCGTCGATTTTCTGCGGCGCGTCGAGTCGCACAACGAGTGCGGGAGCGAGCGACGATTCGGTGGTGTCGTTCATGTTGACTGAGTGACTCGGGCAGCAAGCTTGGCAGGGACCGGAGGCGCACGTTGTGGCGCGAACGGCGTGCGCACGTTCCACGAACTTGCGCAAGGGGCGAGCCGATGATACGGCGGTTACGTCGGTTACGGTAGCTTTGCTTTGCAGCTGCCGAAACGCACACTAAGCTGCAAACGCTTTCGAAAAAAAGAGTGCCTGGCCAGCGCGACTCGTATCGGCAGCGACGACGTTTCGACGTCGCCGCCACACCCGGCGTGTCATCCCCATGTCACCCACTATCTTCTTAAAAATAAGGATAACGAAATGAAACGAATTCTCTCTCACTGGTGTCGCGCGGCTGTCGTGCTGCGTCTGGCGTCGGCGGTCGTCGCGCATGGTCTGCTGCCCTCGCCAGCACACGCGCTGGAATTGTCGCGCGCGTCAGCCGCGGCAGCACCTTCCGTGGCAGCGCCCGTCCACGTGACCGAGCGTGCCGACTGGGGCAAGTTCTTTGCGGCGGAAAACGTGAAGGGCACGGTCGTCGTGCTCGACGGCAAGACACAGACGTATCAGGCGTACGACTCGGCGCGCGCCGAGCGGCGCATGTCCCCGGCGTCGACGTACAAGATTTTCAACAGTCTGCTGGCGCTGGAATCGGGTGCGCTGGACAACGAGCGCGAGACGATTCCGTGGGACGGCAAACCGCGCCGGATTAAGGCGTGGAATGCAGAATTGAATCTGCGCGACGCGTTTCGCGTGTCTTGCTACCCGTGCTATCAGGTCGTTTCGCACAAGATTCCGCGTGCGTATGCGCAGGCGAAGCTCGACGCCGTCGGGTACGGTAACCGGACCATCGGTCGGGTGAACGACACCTATTGGGTGGACGACAGTTTGCAGATCTCAGCGCGCGAGCAAGTCGACTTCCTGCAGCGTCTGGCGCGTGGCACGTTGCCGTTCTCCGCGCGTTCGCAGGACATCGTCCGGCAGATTTCCATCGTCGAAGCGAACGCCGACTATGTGCTGCACGGCAAGACCGGCTGGTTCGTCGACAAGAAGCCGGATATCGGCTGGTGGGTGGGCTGGCTGGAGCGTGACGGCAATCTGACGATGATCGCGCTGAACATCGACATGAACGGCGACGCCGACGGCCCGAAGCGCGCGCGTATCGTGCGTGAGGTGCTGAAGAACCTGAAGTTGATCTGAACGCGATACCGTGCGACGCGAACGTCGAATGACGTCGCGTCGCGCGTGTTGCCGGTAATTTGCCGACGTGTTTTACAGAGCGCGTCCGTGCTTAAGCGCTGCGGCGATTTCCGCGACGTGACGGCCTTGCGTCCGTGCAATCGTCAACTCGTTCTCGCTCGGCTGACGTGAGCCGTCGGCGGCGGCGAGTGTCGTGGCGCCGTAGGGCGAGCCGCCGGTGATCTCTTTCATGTTGGTGAGCGCAGGCTCGGTGTATGGCACGCCGACGATGATCATGCCGTGGTGAAGCAGCGTGGTGTGGAAGCTCGTGATGGTCGTTTCCTGCCCGCCGTGCTGCGTCGCGGTGCTTGCGAACACGCTGCCGACTTTACCTGCAAGCGCCCCCTTGGCCCAAAGGCCTCCGGTCTGGTCGAGGAAGTTGCGCATCTGCGCGGTCATGTTGCCGAAGCGCGTCGGGGTGCCGAAGATGATCGCGTCGTACTCGGGCAACTGGTCGACGCGCGCGACGGGCACGCTGGCAAAGGCAGCGCGTGCGGCCTTTGCGCCGCTTTTTTCCAGCACATCGTCGGGGACGAGTTCAGGGACCTGCATCACAGTGACGTCGGCGCTGGCGACGCTGCGCGCGCCTTCGGCGACCGCTTCGGCCATCTTGTAGATGTGCCCGTACATGCTATAGAACACCACCAGGATCTTGGCGTTGGCCATGGGATTCTCCTTTGGGGTCGAAAGATGCCGGCGTCGCGGACCGTCGGCCGCGCGAGGCGAGCCGTTCCATCATAGTCGACGCGGATGACGCTTTAGCGCAGACGTGGCACGCTTCAGCGCAACCGCGACCCTTTCAGCGCAGTCGCGATCCGATAAGGCAGCCCAGCGCCAGCGCGGCCATGAGCACCGTCACGCTCGCCGAAACACCGCCAGCCAGAGCGAGTCCTGTGGCCGCGAGCCCATGCGCCATCACGGCGGCAGGCACGAGCAGCGTGGCGCTTACGACGCACCAGCGCATGACATAGCGCCACATGAAGCGACTCACGATCTGCATGCGCGCGTCGAGTTGATGCCGCTGCCAGAAAGACAGATCGGCTGCCGCGTGGAAGAGCCACAGCGGGCTGAAGTATTTGATGAACAAGTCCATGACGCCGTACCGGAAGCACAATGCCCGCAGGGCGCGGGCATGTCGTCGAGGCACGATGGCGGGGCAGACGCCCGATGGCACAGTCACGCACTTGGGGGGAGTCGACGCACCCGCATTGTAGCAGGCGCTCACTTACTTTGATGTGTCGAGACCCATCCCGATCAGGCGGTTTTTTGCTGAATTTCGCTCAATGGTGCACAAAAGCCTGGTATCCGTTGGTTATTCCCATCATGTCAGGGCCGGTGGCCTGGCGTGTCACTTGCGTGGCTTGCCCGACGCGAGCGAGTGCGGCGTATTGGCCGTGATCTGCTGGATCAATTCCCAGACGGATTGCGCGGCGGGGGAGAGCGTTCGGTTCTTGCGGCGCACCAGCATGATGGTCCGGTCGATCTGCGGCGTGAGCGGCAAGGCCACGAGGCGGCTGTCCGCTTCCGGGCCGTTCGCCGACAGTCCGGGCATGGCGGGCAACGCCAGCGCAGGCATGATGCTGATGCCAATACCCGCTTCGACCATCCGGAAGACGGTGATCGCATGCCCGACTTCCTGTGCCACCTGGCAGTAGGCGCCATGTTCGGCCAATGCGCGGTCGATCAGCGGTCGGCTGCCGGACGCGTAGTCAAGCAACACCAGCTTCTCGCCATTGAGTTCGTTCCACGTCACCTCGGTTTGCTTCGCAAAGCGATGTGAACGGTCGCACACTACGAGGAACGGCTCGACCATGATGGGCTCGCCCACCAGATCGTCCGTGCCCTCCGAGGCGACAATCACGCCAAAGTCGACTTCACCATGTCGCACGCTGTCTGTGGCGAGCGTCTGAACCTGATCGCGCAGCATCAGGGTGATATCGGGATAACGGGCGGCACACGCCGAGATGCACTCGGGCATGAGATTCGCGGAAATGGTCGGCGCGCTGGCCACGCGTACGCGGCCGCGACGCTCTTCCGCCAACCCGTGCGTATCGCGCAGAGCGCTCTCCAGTTCGTCGAGCACCCGGGCGAGGGTGGCAGAGAGGCTAGCGCCCACTTCGGTCAGCGTGACCTCCCGCGTGGTGCGGTCCACCAGCTTGAGCCCGAGTTCTTGCTCCAATTCCCGGATGCAGCGGCTCACGGCCGGTTGCGTCAGGCCAATATCCTCGCCCGCGCGGCTGAAACTGCCGTGTTCGGCCACTGCGAGGAACACTTTGAGCTGGCGCAGCGAGATATTCATGCGTCTTTGGTATGAATAAAATTTTTAAATGAATTTGTATTTTAACTACCCTTGCGCTCTAATACGTAAAAACCCGTAGCGCGAGCGCACACTTCCGGTCACTTTCCTGTCACTTTTTGACGCCTGGGGCCTCAGGATCGACAGTCGACCTCGCGACGGCCCGTCAAGGCCGTCGCGTCCCGTGTTCGGGCGGAACGGGCTTTGTCATTTCAGACGTATCCGAGAGAGTATTCAAGAGCAACGATGGCCAGACCGCGTTTCCTTCCCGACAATTTCACGTTGATGCTGGTTGCTACCGTTGCGCTGGCCAGTTTTCTGCCTGCGCACGGCGAGGGCGAAGTCGCCTTCAATTTGCTGACCAACGTGGCGATTGCCGCATTGTTCTTCCTGCACGGCGCGAAGCTGTCGCGCGAAGCCGTGCTTGCCGGTGCGACCCACTGGCGTTTGCATCTGCTGGTGTTCGCCAGCACGTTTGTTATCTTCCCGATCGTTGGCGTGGCGCTCAAGCCCGTGCTGTCGTGGATGGTGACCCCGAGCTGTATCTGGGCATCCTCTTCCTATGCACGCTGCCCGCCACCGTCCAGTCGGCCATTGCCTTTACGTCGATAGCGCGCGGTAACGTGCCCGCCGCGGTGTGCAGCGCGTCGGCGTCCAGCTTGTTCGGCATCTTCATTACGCCGCTGCTGGTTGGTCTGGTGGTGATCCATCACGATGGCAACAGCGGCGCGTCGCCGTTCGACTCCATTGGCAACATCATGCTGCAACTGCTCGTGCCGTTCATTGCCGGGCAGTTGTCGCGCAAGGCCATCGGCAAATGGGTGGAGCGCAACCGCGGGCTGCTCAAGATCGTGGATCAGGGCTCGATTCTGCTGGTTGTCTATACCGCGTTCAGCGAAGCCGTGAACACGGGGCTGTGGCATCAGATTCCCCCGCTGGCGCTGCTGGGGCTGCTGGGCTGCTGCGCAGTCATTCTGGCGATCATGCTCGCAATCACGACGTATTCGGCACGCTGGCTCGGATTTTCGCGCGAAGACGAGATCACCATCGTCTTCTGCGGCTCGAAAAAGAGTCTCGCGAGCGGCATTCCGATGGCCAAGGTGCTGTTTGCGACTGGCCCGCTCGGCGCGATTGTCCTGCCGCTCATGTTGTTCCATCAGATGCAACTGATGGTGTGTGCCGTGCTGGCGACACGTTATGCCAATCGTCAACGTGCCGCTCAGGCCGCGAAAGCCGTGGCCGGTAAGGCCGCGCCCGGTGCCAATCCCGGCAAGCCGGAGAGCGGCAGCGCGAATGCAGGTGCGGGCCGCTGAACGCCCAAAGCGCCCGAACTGCGCGTTCTTCGGCGCATTCGCCTGCGTGTAACCTCTCGCGTTATTCGACGAACACGGCCCGGCAAGGGCCGTTGTCACACGTTGGTCGTGCGCAAGTGCTAGAATTGCGTCTGTTTCGCTTCTTGACGACCACCCCGGTCCGGCGGCGCCCGACGCATCTGTTACATGACAGACCCCTCTCGCGCCAGCCTTGAGCATGGCGCGCAGCGCCCCTTGAATCTTCGCGAGTGAGCTTTGATGCGGAAACCCTTCCGCGTGGCGGCCCCCGTTTTTTTAAAAGAGATGTCCCTTCATCATGGCTGATGTAAATGCTGTTCCGACCCCCGGCTTCGATAGCTTTGGGCTGCATGCGGACATCTTGCGGGCCATCGCCGAGCAGGGCTACACCCAACCGACCCCGATTCAGGCACAGGCCATTCCGGTCGTGCTGTCCGGTCGCGACGTCATGGGTGCGGCACAAACGGGGACCGGCAAGACCGCCAGCTTCTCGCTGCCGATCATCCAGCGTTTGCTGCCCGAGGCCAATACGAGTGCATCGCCCGCCCGTCACCCGGTGCGCGCGCTGATCCTCACGCCGACGCGCGAACTCGCCGATCAGGTGGCTGACAACGTCCGTTTGTACGCCGCTCACACGGCGCTGCGCAATACGGTGGTGTTCGGCGGCGTCGACATGAATCCGCAGAAAGACGCGCTGCGCCGCGGCGTCGAAATTCTCATCGCTACGCCGGGCCGTCTGCTCGACCACGTCGAACAGAAAACGGTGAACCTGAGCCAGGTGAAGATGCTGGTGCTCGACGAAGCCGACCGCATGCTCGACATGGGCTTCTTGCCGGATCTCCAGCGCATTCTGAATTTGCTGCCGAAGCAGCGCCAGACGCTGCTTTTCTCGGCCACGTTCTCGAACGACATCAAGCGGCTCGCATCGAGCTACCTTACGAACCCGGTCACGATCGAAGTGGCGCGTCGCAATGCGACGGCCGATACGGTCGAGCAAGTCGTCTACGAAGTGGATGAAGACGACAAGCGCGCGGCCGTGGTCCAGATTCTTAACGAACGCGACCTGAAGCAGGTCATCGTGTTCGTGAACAGCAAGATCGGCGCGAGCCGCCTGGCGCGCCAGCTTGAGCGCGACGGCATCGTGACGGCCGCCATTCACGGCGACAAATCGCAGAACGAGCGCATGCAGGCGCTCGAGGCGTTCAAGCAGGGCGGCATCCGCGCGCTCGTGGCGACCGATGTCGCCGCACGCGGTCTGGACATCACCGATCTGCCGGGCGTCATCAACTACGACCTGCCGTACAACCCGGAGGACTACGTGCACCGCATCGGCCGTACGGGTCGTGCCGGCGCGTCGGGGGAAGCGATCTCGCTGTGTGCACCGGACGAGCGCAAGCAACTCGTGGAAATCGAGAAGCTGATCAAGCGCGAACTCAAGCGTGGCGAATTGGTAATGGAGCGCCGCAATCGGTCGCGTGACGACCGTGGTGATCGCTATGAGCGCAGCGACCGCGGTGAGCGTGCGGAGCGTGGTGATCGTGGTGAGCGCCATAGCCGTCACGACGGCCTGCGCGCTGGCCGTAGCGGTGGCAGCACGCCGCGTCGCGTGCGTCCGGAAGATGAATTCTTCTACAAGCCGTACGAGCCGTCGCCGTCGGCCGGTGAGTCGCAGCGCGACCATCTTGCGTCGCACGACGTTGCTGCACCGACGACCTTCGGTGCGCCGTCGGAGAAGGCCCCTAAGCGTCAGGTCGCGGCACTGCTCGCAGGCTTCCCGCGCAAGGCACAGGACCGCTAATCTAAAGCCAAGTGCCGGGTGCGGTAGTCTCAGGTACCCTGCAGTGGTCGTAAAAAAGCCAGCGTACACACGCTGGCTTTTTTTCATTGGGCGGCCATATTCAGATCGCGCAGGACAGTCAGCCGACAATGTCAGCCTGCGTGTTGCGCTTGCCACGCGAGCGTGGCCGCCGCGTAGAAGTCGTCGCGATGGGAGATGTCGGCGAGTGCCGCTGGCAGCCCGAGGTGCGAGGCCGCGTCCTTGAGGGATGCGAGGACCGCGTCGGGTGTATCGAGCGACAGCGGCGCAGCACCGTTCTGCTTGCTCAGTTTCTGGCCGTCGTCGGCCATGACGAGCGGCACGTGCAGATAGCGAGGCGTGGGTGCGCCGAGGCAGGCTTGCAGGTAGATCTGACGCGCGGTCGAGTCGAGCAGGTCGGACCCGCGCACGATGTCCGTGATGCCCTGCAACTGATCGTCAACGACGACCGCCAACTGGTAGGCCCACTGTCCATCGGCACGCTTGAGCACGAAATCCCCGACTTCCGTCGCCAGATCCTGCGTCTGCGATCCCATCCAGCGGTCTTCGAAATGTATGCACGCGGCGTCGCCATCCGGCACGCGAAGCCGCCATGCGCGGGCCGTCTTGCCGTGCAGGCCGTCGCGGCAGGTACCCGGGTAAGCCAGTGTGCTGTGACGCGCATGCACGCGCGTGAGCGAGTCCGCGATTTCGCGGCGGGTACATCCGCACGGATAGACGTGTGCGCTTGCCGTCAGCGCCGCGAGCGCCTGCTCGTAAAGCGCATGACGACGGCTTTGCCAGACGATCGGTTCGTCCGAATGCAGGCCGAGACGCGCTAGCGTGTCGAGAATGTCGTCTGCCGCACCGGGCACGCTGCGCGGTTCGTCGAGGTCTTCCATGCGGACGATCCAGACGCCGCCGTGCGCGCGGGCGTCGAGCCAACTGGCCAGTGCCGTGACGAGTGAGCCGCGATGCAGCGGCCCGGTCGGGGAAGGAGCGAAGCGTCCGCGGTAGCCGCCAACGCGTGGGCGAGCCGACGATGTCGGCGCGTCGGTGGGTCCGTTGGCGCCGTGCGCCGAAGCCTGCGTCACCCGGGGGCTCAGGCCGACGTTGCCGTGACAGCCGCAGCGGTATGAGCGGTATCAGCGGCGATGGCACCTGCCTTGTCACCCACGCACGCCGGGCACTGCTCGCCCTCGATGTAATCGGGGCTGCGCTGGTCCTCGGCCGTCACCACGGCGCGGCAGGCGAAGCACTGTCTGGTCGTCGACGGGGCGAGGTCCGGCGTGAGTGCCGTGCGGTAGTCGAACACGAAGCAGTCGCCCTGATAATGCGCGCCGCCCACGTCTTCGAAGTACTTGAGAATCCCGCCGTCGAGCTGATAGGTGTGCTCAAGCCCGATGTCGCGCATGTAGATGGCGGCCTTCTCGCAGCGGATACCGCCGGTGCAGAACGACACGATGGTTTTGCCCTCGAAGTCTGCGCGATGTGCGGCGATGACGTCAGGGAATTCCGAGAATTTCGTGAGACGGTAGTCGACGGCGTTGTCGAACGTACCCACGTCCACTTCGAAGTCGTTGCGCGTGTCGAGCATCACCACCGGACGGCCTTCGTCGTCCTGTCCGGCGTCGAGCCAGCGCTTGAGCGTGGCGGGATCGACGCCCGGCGCACGTCCGTCTGCCGGCTTGATGACCGGCATCTTCATGGTGATGATTTCTTTCTTCTGGCGCACCAGCATCCGGCGGAACGGCTGATCGTCCGAGAGGCTTTCCTTGACTTCCAGATCGGCGAACCGGGCGTCGGCGCGCAGGCCCGCGAGGAAGGCGTCGATCGACTCGCGCGAACCCGCGAGGAACAGGTTGATGCCTTCGGGCGCGAGCAGGATGGTGCCCCTCAGGTCGAGCGCATTGCAGCGCTCAAGCAGGGCCGGGCGCAGGGTCGCGATGTCGTCGAGCGTGACGAACTTGTACGCAGCGATGTTGACGATAGACATGGCAACGAAATTCCGCAAAAGCGTGAAGCAATAAACCGCCATTATCGCCGATTCGGTGCAAGTTCGCGCTTGATTCAGGACAAAGCCGGGCAAATGAGGTGTGACGCAGGCTCCGCGCGCGGGACGCCGCGAGACAGCCCGCGCGCGCGGCGAAATCCGGCGACGCCGCGTTACAATACGGCCCATGTCAGAACCTCGCTTCGTCCACCTCCGTCTCCACTCCGAATATTCGATCGCCGATGGCATCGTGCGGCTCGACGACGTCGTCAAGGCCGCCGCCAAGGATGGTCAGGGCGCGCTCGCGCTCACCGACCTCGCGAACATGTTTGGAGCCATCCGTTTCTACAAGGAAGCCCGTGGCAAGGGCGTCAAGCCGATCATCGGCTGCGACGCCTGGATCACGAATCCGGCCGACCGCGACAAGCCCTCGCGCCTGCTGCTGCTCGCGCGCGACCGGGAAGGCTATCTGAACCTGTGCCAGTTGCTGTCCAAGGCCTGGCTCGGCAACCAGTACCGGGGACGTGCGGAGATCGAACCTTCGTGGTTACAGCCCGACGGTCTTGCCCGTGGCCTGCTGGCGCTTTCCGGCGCGCAGATGGGCGACGTGGGTGCAGCGCTGGCCGCAGGCAACCCTGATCTGGCGTTGCAATGTGCGAAACACTGGGAGAGCGTTTTCCCGGGCGCTTTCTACATCGAACTGCAACGCACTGGCCAGCAGGGCATGGAGACGTACGTGCAGCAGGCGGTGCAACTGGCGGCGAAGGCCGGGCTCCCGGTCGTCGCAACGCATCCCATCCAGTTCATGACCTCCGACGATTTCACGGCGCACGAGGCGCGCGTGTGTATCTCGGAAGGCGAGATGCTGGGCAACGCCCGCCGGGTGCGCCGTTTCACGCAGGACCAGTGTTTCCGTACGCAAGAGGAGATGCTTGCCGCGTTCGAGGATGTGCCTTCCGCGCTGGCGAACACCGTCGAGATCGCCAAGCGCTGTAACCTGACGCTCGAACTCGGCAAGCCGAAACTGCCGCTGTTCCCCACGCCGGACGGCATGTCGCTCGACGACTATCTCGTCCAGTTGTCCAAGGAAGGGCTGGAGACGCGTCTCGCGCAGTTGTTCCCGGACGAAGCGGAGCGCGACAAGCAGCGGCCCGAATATTACAAGCGGCTCGATTTCGAGACCGGCACCATCATCAAGATGGGCTTCCCGGGCTACTTCCTGATCGTGGCCGACTTCATCCAGTGGGCGAAGAACAACGGTGTGCCGGTAGGACCTGGCCGTGGTTCGGGGGCCGGTTCGCTCGTCGCCTATGCGCTGGGCATTACCGATCTCGACCCGCTCAAGTACAACCTGCTGTTCGAGCGCTTCCTGAACCCGGAACGTGTGTCGATGCCCGACTTCGACATCGACTTCTGTCAGGACGGCCGCGACCGCGTCATTCAGTACGTGAAGGAAAAGTACGGCGCGGACGCCGTCTCGCAGATCGCCACCTTCGGCTCGATGGCCGCCAAGGCAGCAGTGCGGGACGTGGGCCGCGTGCTCGATCTCGGCTACAACTTTGTTGACGGCATCTCGAAGCTGATCCCGTTCAAGCCGGGCAAACACGTCACCATCGACGACGCGCTCAAGGAAGAACCCCAACTCGCCGAACGTTTCCAGACGGAAGACGAAGTCAAGCAGCTGATCGAACTGGCGCAGCGGGTGGAAGGGCTCACGCGTAACGTCGGCATGCACGCGGGTGGTGTGTTGATCGCCCCAGGCAAGCTCACCGATTTCTGCCCGCTCTACACGCAGGGCAGTGGCGAAGACGCCAGCGGTGTGGTGAGTCAGTACGACAAGGACGACGTGGAAGCCGTCGGTCTGGTGAAGTTCGACTTCTTGGGCCTGACCACGCTCACGATCCTGAATTGGGCTGAGCGCTACATCAAGCGCTTGCATCCGGAGATGGCGGACTGGTCGCTCGAACAGGTCTCACTCACGGACCCGGCCGCGTTCAGCATTCTCAAGAAGGCCAACACGGTCGCCGTGTTCCAGCTGGAAAGTCGCGGCATGCAGGGCATGCTGAAAGACGCCCAGCCTGACCGCTTCGAGGACATCATCGCGCTGGTGGCGTTGTATCGTCCGGGCCCGATGGATCTGATCCCGAGCTTCTGCGCACGTAAGCACGGTCGAGAGAAAACGGAATATCCGGATCCGCGCGTGGAGCCGGTGCTTCAGGAGACCTACGGCATCATGGTCTACCAGGAGCAGGTGATGCAGATGGCGCAGATCATCGGCGGATACTCGCTCGGTGGCGCCGACTTGCTGCGCCGCGCGATGGGTAAGAAGAAGGCCGAGGAAATGGCCGAGCACCGTGAGATTTTCGCCAAGGGTGCTGCCGAGAATGGCCTGACGCGCGAAAAGTCGGACGAAATCTTCGACTTGATGGAGAAGTTCGCGGGCTACGGCTTCAACAAGTCGCACGCCGCAGCGTATGCGCTGCTGGCCTATTACACCGCGTGGCTGAAGGCCCATCACCCCGCCGAGTTCATGGCCGCCAACATGAGCTTGGCCATGGACGACACGGACAAGGTCAAGATCCTTTACGAAGATTGTCTGGCCACGGCCAACGGGCTGGGCGTGTTGCCGCCGGACGTCAACGTCTCGGCGTATCGCTTCGAACCGGCGGACTCGAAGACCGTGCGCTACGGTCTGGGTGCCATCAAGGGCAGCGGTCAGTCGGCCATCGAGGAAATTCTGCGCGCCCGCGAGGGCAAGCCGTTCACCGACCTCTTCGACTTCTGCGCACGGATCGACCGTCGCGTGGTGAACCGTCGCACGATTGAAGCGCTCATTCGCGCAGGCGCGTTCGATTCGATCCACGACAACCGGGCGCAGTTGATGGCGTCGGTGCCGATGGCGATGGAAGCGGCCGAACAGGCGAGTGCTGCCGCCAATCAGGTCAGCTTGTTCGATCTGGGCGACGAAAGCCTGCAAGCACCGCTGGAACTGGCCGACGAACCGGCGTGGACCGACAAACGCAAGTTGCAGGAAGAGAAGCAGGCACTCGGCTTCTACCTGTCGGGTCACATGTTCGATTCGTATTCGGACGAAGTGCGCCGCTTCGTGCGCACGCGCATTCGTGATCTGTCCGAAGGGCGTGATCGCCTCGTTGCAGGCGTGATCTCCAGCATGCGCACCATGATGACGCAGCGCGGCAAGATGCTGATCGTGCAACTCGACGACGGTACGGCCACGCTCGAAGTCACGATCTTCAACGAGCAGTTCGAAGCGAACAAGCACCTGTTCAAGGAAGACGAACTGCTGATCGTGCACGGCAATGCGCGACCGGACAGCTTTACGGGCGGCCTGCGTTTCACCGTCGAAAGCCTGATGGACCTCGGCCGCGCGCGTGCGCGCTTCGCCCGGGCGCTTAAGCTGTCGTTCAACGGCAACGCCGACTGGACGCGTCTTCGCGCCACGTTGCAACCGCACTGCACGATGTACCGCGTGGCCGCCACGGCGGGCGCGGGCGGTGGTGGCGGCTTCAATGGTGGCGGTGGGTTTAATGGTGGAGGAGGTGGAGGCTTCGGCCGACGCAACGGCAACGGCGATGGCGACGCGGATAAGCAAAACGGCCTGCCGGTGCATATCGTCTATCGCCGCACGGACGCCGAGTGCGAGTCGCGTCTCGGCGAGGAGTGGAAGGTACAGCCTGGCGACGAGTTGCTGGGCGAGCTCCGTCAGTGGCTCACCACCGACTCGGTACAAGTCGTCTATTGATGCATCGGTGCGCGCAAGGCGGCACCGGTTGGCTGCCTTTCGCTAACCGGCGCGTTGGTGTAGTGGCGCATTGCCTCATTGCGCCCATCGCCTGCCGTTCGATATCACAAGGAAATCCGGATGTTCTCCATCATCGTTCCGACCTGGAACAACCTCGCCTTGCTGCAACTGTGCGTGCGCAGCATCCGACAGAACTCGCGCTACCCGCATCAGATCATCGTGCACATCAACGACGGTTCCGACGGTTCGCTCGACTGGGTCCGGGCCGAAGGGATCGAGCATACGGCGTCGCCCGATAACATCGGCATCTGCTACGCCGTGAATCAGGCGGCAGCGTTGGCGCGTGAGAAGTACATCGTCTATCTGAATGACGACATGTATTGCTGCCCCGGTTGGGACACGACGCTAATCGAGCGGGCCGAGGCGCAACCGGACAAGGCTTTCATGCTGTCGGGCACGATGATCGAGCCGGTGGATACCGGCAATCCTTGTGTGCTGGTGCAGGACTTCGGCCGTGACGTCGATACGTTCGACGAGGCGGCGCTGCTTGCCGCTGTGCCGACGTACAAGAAGCCCGACTGGTTCGGCGCGACGTGGCCGCCGACGCTCGTGCATCGCGACTGGTGGTTCCTTGTCGGCGGCTACAGCACGGAACTGAGTCCTGGCATGAGCAGCGACAACGATTTCTCGATGAAGATGTGGAGCGCAGGCGCGCGCCGCTTCGTCGGCGTGGGCGCAAGTCTCGTCTATCACTTCCAGTGCAAGAGCACCGGCAAGGTGGTCAAGAACGACGGGCGCACGCAATTCCTGCGCAAGTGGGGCATGACACAGTCGATCTTCGATCGTTACTATCTGCGTCGCGGCACGCCGGTGCCGTCGGGCAGCGACGGTCGTCTCGCCGAGCCGGTCGACGACAGCAAACTGCGCTGGCAGTTGTTCCGCTCGCGTATCAAACGGGCACTGGCGAAGTAAGCGCCGAATGAGAAACGGACGTCAAGGCGTCCGTTTTGCTTTGGGGCGGTTGTCAGACTTCGCCGCGTCGTAGCAGCGCGTACTTCAGGAACGCGCTGCGAGCGTTCATGCGGGCAATCGCGGCACCGGCTGCGCCGTCGAGAAAGCCTCGGCGCAATACGTAGGTCCGAACGAACGCCCAACCGCCATTGATCCACGGCTTGAGCGCAGAGACGCGTTTGCCGCGCAACGACATTTCCCTGGCGCCGGCGCGTGCGTATCGCTGCACCTTGTCCTCGACCTGACGGACTTCCGTGTAGCTGTAATGGAGCAGGTGGTGGGTGAGGGTGCCGATCTCGCCGTCGACGATCACGCGCTCGTGCACGAGATTGTCGGAGAAGCGTCCGGCTTCGCGGCGAAACAGTCGCAGCACGTAATCGGGATACCAGCCGCAGTGCTTCACCCAGTGCCCCAGAAACTGCGACAGGCGCGGCATGCGATAGCCGGTGTGGGATGCACTTCCAATCGCCGTCGCGATCTCGGTGGCCAGTTCCGGCGTGACGCGCTCATCCGCATCGAGCGACAGCACCCAGGGTTGGGTCGCGAACGACAGCGCGCGATTCTTCTGCGGCCCAAAGCCCGGCCAGTCGGGCGTGACGTGGACCTCCGCTCCGGCGGCGCGCGCGATATCGGCGGTGCCGTCCGTACTCGCGTTATCGACCACCACGATTTGCGAGGAGAGCGCTTTCACCGATGCAATGCAGTCGGCAATGTTGTGACGCTCGTTGCGTGTGAGGATCGTGACGGTCAGCGGTAATGTAGGCATAAGCGAGCGTGGGCCTCAGGCGTTCAACAGTTCGACGAGCGCTTCGCCGTAACGCTCGATCTTCGCTTCTCCGAGTCCGGTGATATCGACCAGTCCTTCGCGGTGACGCGGGCGGCGCTGAGCGAGCTCTCGCAGCGTACGGTCGTGCAGGATAACGTAGGCCGGGACGGCCTGCGTCTTCGCCATTTCCTGACGCCATGTGCGAAGCTTCTCGAACAACTGCTGATCGGCCGTATCCAGTTCGATGGCCTGCGACGACGCATATCCGGCAAACCGGCTCTTCTTGCCCGCCGTGGGACGCTGGCGTCGCAGCGACACGACCGTCTCGCCCTTGAGCACCGGACGCGCCGCCGCATTAAGCGTGAGCGCTCCGTACTGACTGCTGTCCGGTTCGATGATGCCGTGGGCGATCAATTGACGGAACACCGCCCGCCAGCCCTGATCGTCCATCTCGCCGCCCACCCCGAAGGTCGGCAAGCTTTCGTGGCCGAACTGACGAATCTTGTCCGTGCTGCGTCCGCGCAGCAGGTCGACCAGATGGCCTGCGCCAAAGCGCTGGCCCGTACGCAAGATCGCCGACAGCGCCTTTTGCGCCGCGATCGTACCGTCGAAGACTTCCGGGGGATTCAGGCAGACGTCGCAGTTGCCGCATGGCTCGCTCGACTCGCCGAAGTACGACAGGAGCACCGTGCGGCGGCAGCGCGGGGCTTCGCAGTAGCCGAGCAGGGCGTCTAGCTTCTGGCGCTCGATGCGCTTCTGAAGGTCCGGCGCGTTCGACTCGTCGATCCGGCTGCGGTGGACCACCACGTCGTTCAGGCCGTAGGTCATCCAGGCTTCGGCCGGTTCGCCGTCGCGCCCGGCGCGTCCTGTCTCCTGATAATAGGCTTCGAGGCTCTTGGGCAAGTCCAGATGGGCGACGAAGCGCACGTCCGGCTTGTCGATGCCCATGCCGAAGGCGACGGTCGCGGCCATGACCAGCCCTTCCTCTCGCAGGAAACGCTGCTGGTGCGTGCGGCGCACCTCGGCGTCCAGCCCCGCGTGATACGGCAGCGCCGGAATGCCTTGCGTTTCCAGCCACGCGGCCGTTTCTTCCACCTTCTTGCGCGACAGGCAGTAGACAATGCCCGCTTCGCCGCGATGCCGACTCAGAAAGGCCAGCAACTGCTTGCGCGGGTTGTCGCGGTCGACGATTTCGTACCGGATATTCGGTCGGTCGAAGCTGGAGACAAATAAGCGCGCGTCGGTCAGGCCGAGCCGCGTCTGTATTTCCTCGCGCGTCGCGGCGTCTGCCGTGGCCGTGAGCGCAATGCGGGGCACACGCGGATAACGCTCATGCAGCGCCGAGAGCTGGATGTACTCGGGACGGAAGTCATGCCCCCATTGCGAGACGCAGTGGGCCTCGTCGATGGCGAACAACGCCAGTTGCCCGCGTTCGTCGAGCCGGTCGAGCAGATTGAGGAAGCGGTCGGTCAGCAGCCGTTCGGGCGCGACGTACAGCAGATCGAGTTCGCCTCGCGCGGCGCGGCGTTCGATATCGACCGCTTCGTCGAAGGCGAGACTGGAATTCAGATAGGCGGCGCGGACCCCGGCTTGCAGCAAAGCGTCGACCTGATCCTGCATGAGAGCAATGAGCGGGGAGACGACGATGCCGATGCCCGGGCGCAACAGCGCAGGGATCTGGTAGCACAGTGACTTGCCGCCGCCCGTGGGCATGAGCACGAGTGCATCGCCCCCGTCGGCCACATGGTCGACGATGGCGGCCTGATCGCCACGGAATGCGTTATAGCCGAATACGGTACGGAGAACTTCGAGTGCGCTTGCCATGCGCCGGAGTATACCGGTTCCACCCGGCGTCCGGCGTGCCAACAGCCCCGGAAATCCGGCGTTAGGGCGATTTTTGGGGCGCGGTCCGAGTCCGCGTCGGACACGTCCCGACGGGACCGGCCGGTACGTTAGAATAGCGGTTTTCCCGCTGTCCCCGACTTACATGAGCGCACCGCACAAGCCCACCGGACCGATTCTGCGACGTCTGCTGGGCTATCTCCAGCCATATTGGCACATGGGCCTGCTGGCCGTTCTCGCCATGGCGCTGGTGGCGGCCACCGAAGCGGCCATCCCGGCAGTCCTCAAGCCGGTGCTCGACAAGGGCTTTTCGGGCGGAGATCCGTGGAAGCTCTGGTATGTCCCGGCCGCCGTGATCGGCCTGGCCGTGATCCGGGGGCTGGCGCAATATTCGGCCAACTACATGCTGTCGTGGGTCTCGAACCGCGTGCTGCTCGACCTGCGCGTGAAGATGTTCGAGCGCCTGCTGCACGCCCCGGCCGCTTACTACCAGCGCGAGACGACCAGCACGCTCATCAATGCGATCGTCTACGAAGTCAATCAGGTGCTCGGCGTGCTCACTACGGTGCTGATCACGCTTGTGCGCGATTCGCTTACCGTCGTCGGCCTGCTGGGCTATCTGTTCTATCTGAACTGGCGTCTGACGCTGGTCGTGGCCGTCATTCTGCCGCTGATCGGCTGGCTGGTCGGCAAGATCAACCGCCGCTTGCGCCGCCTCAATCGTGAGCAGCAGACGCTGACCAACGCGCTGTCGTACGTGGTCGAAGAGGCGGTCGGTGGCTACAAGGTCGTGAAGATCCACAACGGCGAAGAGTACGAGAAGAACCGCTTCGACAAGATGACCAGCACGCTGCGCGGCTACGCAATGCGCGTGACGGTCTCGGGCGGTCTCGCGCAGCCGGTCACGCAGGCGCTGGCCTCGCTGGCGTTGGCCATCGTGATTACCGTCGCGATGATCGAGTCGTCGTCGGGCGAGATGACCGTGGGCGGTTTCACGGCGTTCGTCACGGCACTGCTGCTGGTTGTGTCGCCGCTCAAGCATCTGATGGACGTCAATCAGCCGTTGCAACGCGGCGTGACGGCCGCCGAGCTGATCTTCGAAGTGATGGACGTCGAAGTCGAGCCGGTCGGTGGCGAGCGCAGGCTTGAGCGTGCGAAGGGCCGTGTGACGTTCGATCAGGTGAGTTTCAACTACGGCGCGAGCGAGCGTCCGACGCTCGACAAGATTTCGCTGGAGGTTGCACCGGGTGAGATGATCGCGCTGGTTGGCCCCTCAGGCAGCGGCAAGACGACGATGGTCAATCTGGTGCCGCGCTTCTTCGATCCGACCGGCGGGCGCATTCTGCTCGACGACATTCCACTCAATGATCTCCGTCTGGCTGACCTGCGTCGTCAGATTGCGTTCGTGAGTCAGGACGTCGTGCTGTTCAACGACACCATTGCGGCAAACGTCGCCTACGGTCAGGAAGTCGACGCCGAGCGCGTGCAGGCAGCGCTGCGTGCTGCCAATCTGGCCGATGCGGTCGCTGCCATGCCCGATGGCGTGAACACGCTGGTGGGTGACAACGGCATGCGCCTGTCGGGTGGCCAGCGTCAGCGTCTGGCGATTGCCCGCGCGATCTACAAGGACGCGCCGATCCTGATTCTGGACGAAGCGACGTCGGCACTGGATTCGGAATCCGAGCGTCATGTGCAGGCGGCGCTCGAAGTGCTGATGGAAGGCCGTACCACGCTGGTGATCGCGCACCGCCTGTCGACCATCGAACGCGCCGACCGTATCGTCGTGCTCGAGCACGGCCGCATAGCGGAGCAGGGATCTCACCAGGCACTCGTGGCGCATAATGGCCTTTACGCCCATTTGCACCGCATTCAGTACGCACAGCAGCAGGAAGCGTGACCTGACGCGCGCCACTGCGGTGGCGCAACGTCATGCCCCACATCGCATACCCCTGCATTTGAGGATTTGAGGAGACTATGATGAGCCAGCCGCCGATCAGTCGTTTTCCCGTGCCGGACCTCGCCGCGTTGCCGGACGATATTCGTGCGCGCATCGACGCGGTCCATGAAAAGGCTGGCTTCATCCCCAACGTCTTCCTCACGCTTGCGCACCGTCCGGACGAATTTCGCGCATTTTTTGCATATCACGATGCCTTGATGCTCAAAGATGGCAATTTGAGCCAGGGTGAGCGCGAGATGGTCGTGGTCGCAACCAGTGCGGCGAATCAATGTCTGTATTGTGTGGTCGCGCATGGTGCGCTGGTGCGCATCTACGAAAAGCAGCCGTTGCTGGCCGATCAGGTGGCTGTCAACTATCTCAAGGCGGACCTGACCGAACGGCAAAAGGCGATTCTGGCGTACGCGATGAAGGTCTGTGAGCGCTCGCATGAAGTGAGCGACGAGGACTACGCTACGCTGCGCCGCCACGGGCTGAACGACGAAGATGTCTGGGACATTGCGTCCATTACGGCGTTCTTCGGCATGTCCAACCGGATCGCCAATGCCATTTCGATGCGGCCTAACGACGAATTCTTCTTGATGGGGCGCGTGCCTCGCACCCGTTAAACCTACTTCTCACAAAACTTCGATACCTATGATCTTCGTGACTGGCGGCGCCGGATTCATCGGCGCAAACTTCGTTCTCGACTGGCTCGCGCAACACGATGAACCGGTCGTGACGATCGACAAGCTCACCTACGCAGGCAATCTGGCGAATCTGGCGAGCCTTGAGCGCGACCCCCGTCACCATTTCGCGCAAGTCGACATCTGCGATCGCGCAGCGCTCGACAAGCTGTACGCTGAACACCGTCCGCGTGCTGTGCTGCATTTCGCGGCAGAAAGCCATGTCGACCGCTCCATTCACGGCCCGGGCGACTTCGTGCAGACGAACATCGTTGGCACTTTCACGATGCTCGAAGCGGCCCGTGCCTATTGGGGAGCGCTCGACGGCGAAGCGCGCGATAACTTCCGTTTCCTGCATGTGTCGACGGATGAGGTCTACGGTTCGCTGAGCCCGACGGATCCGGCGTTCACCGAGACCACGCCCTACGCCCCGAACAGCCCGTATTCGGCCTCGAAGGCAGGCTCCGACCATCTGGTGCGCGCGTATCACCACACGTACGGTCTGCCGGTCCTCACGACCAACTGCTCGAACAACTACGGTCCGTACCAATTCCCCGAGAAACTGATTCCGCTGGTGATCGCCAATGCGCTCGCCGGTAAGCCGCTGCCGATCTATGGCGACGGCAGCAATGTGCGCGACTGGCTGTACGTTGGTGACCATTGCTCGGCCATTCGCGAAGTGCTTGCCAAGGGCGTGCTGGGTGAGGTCTACAACGTGGGCGGCTGGAACGAGCAGAACAACTTGTCGGTCGTAAAGCATCTTTGCACGTTGCTCGACGAGTTGTCGCCGCGCGCCGACGGCAAGTCGTATGTCGATCAGATCACGTTCGTGACGGATCGCCCGGGACACGATCGCCGTTACGCCATCGATGCCCGCAAGCTTGAGCGCGAACTGGGCTGGCGTCCGGCGGAAACGTTCGAGACCGGCATGCGCAAGACGGTGCAGTGGTATCTGGCCAACGGCGAGTGGGTGCGTCAGGTGCAATCGGGCGAGTACCAGCGCTGGATCGAAACGCATTATCAGAAGAACGACTGAGGCAACGTATGAGTATCAAACGTAAGGGCATCATTCTGGCAGGCGGGTCCGGCACGCGCCTGTATCCGGCGACGCTGGCTGTCTCGAAGCAACTGCTTCCGGTCTACGACAAGCCGATGATCTATTACCCGCTGACCACGCTGATGCTCGCGGGGATCCGGGACGTGCTGATCATTTCGACGCCGCAGGACACGCCGCGTTTCGAGCAACTGCTGGGCGACGGCAGCCAGTGGGGCCTGAATCTCCAGTATGCGGTTCAGCCCTCGCCGGACGGTCTGGCTCAGGCCTTTCTGATCGGTGCCGACTTCATCGGCAACGATCCGTGCGCGCTCGTGCTCGGCGATAACCTGTTCTACGGACACGATTTCGCTGCACTGCTTTCGGCCGCCAACGCGCAAACGGACGGCGCATCGGTGTTTGCCTATCCGGTGCACGATCCCGAACGCTACGGTGTGGTCACGTTTGACGAACACGGCAAGGCGATCGAACTCGTCGAGAAGCCGACGGAGCCGAAGTCGCGCTATGCCGTGACCGGGCTGTACTTCTGCGACAACGACGTCGTCGATATCGCGCGCTCGATCAAGCCGTCGAAACGAGGCGAGCTGGAAATTACCGACGTGAATAACGAGTACCTGAAGCGCGGCAAGCTGAACGTGCAGATCATGGGACGCGGCTACGCCTGGCTCGACACCGGGACCCACGAGTCGATGCTCGAAGCGAGCACGTTCATTCAAACGATCGAATCGCGTCAGGGGCTCAAGGTGGCCTGTCCGGAGGAGATCGCGTACCGCCGGGGCTGGATCGATGCGGCGGCCATCGAAAAGCTGGCGCAACCGCTGGCGAAGACGGGCTACGGCCAGTACCTCCTATCCATGCTGCGCGAGCGCGTGTTCTAAGCTCGGCGCGCTTCTGTCCCAGTTCCCCGTCTCAGATTTTTACCGGTACCTCAATATGCAAGTGATTCCCACCGCCATTCCGGCCGTTCGCGTGATCGAACCCAAGGTGTTCGGCGACTCGCGCGGTCATTTCTTCGAAAGCTTCAACCAGCGTAATTTCAACGACGGTCTTGGCGAGACGCTCACGTTCGTGCAGGACAATCAGTCGCGCTCTGCGCGCGGCGTGCTGCGCGGTCTGCACTATCAGGTCAAGCAGCCGCAGGGCAAGCTGGTCCGTGTGCTGCAAGGTGAGATTTATGACGTCGCCGTCGATATTCGAGAAGGATCGCCGACGTTCGGCAAGTGGGTCGCCGAAGTGCTGAGCGCCGAGAACAAGCGACAACTGTGGATTCCGGCGGGCTTCGCCCACGGGTTTGTGGTGACGTCGGAGACGGCCGAGGTGCTGTACAAGACCACCGATTACTGGGCGCCGCAATTCGAGCGCTGCATTCGCTGGGACGATCCGACGCTGGCGATTCCCTGGCCGCTGGACGGCATCACGCCGATCGTCTCGGACAAGGACAAGCAGGGCATGCTGTTCGCCGACTACACTCACGAAGACTGAGTTTCGCCCGTGACCCTGAGCACTCGCACATACCGCAATCCTAGCGGGGCGAAGCGGGCGGTCAGGGCATCGGCGACGGTCTGCGACGGCCCCTCGATGCCACCGTCACCCGCCGCCAAACCGTTCGAACCGTTCGAACGGTTTGGACCGTTTAGCCCTTCGACGATCACATCGGCTTCCAGCCCGTTGTTCAGATAGTGAAGCTTGACGTCGTGCAGGGCCAGCGCATTGGCCCGGCACAGCAGTTCGGCCGCACCGACCACCACGGCGCGCGCCGGCCACTGTTGCAGTGCGGTGCCCTTGGTGTCGCTTTCCGGGTCGACGTGCACCAGCACGTCGAGGATCTGCGGTTCGTTCATGACTGCGGCCCGGGCCTGTTCGGCCAGGTAGTGCCCCTCCGAGACCGACAGACGTGCGTCCACGAGAATGTGGACGTCGACGACGATCTCATCGCCCATGCGTCGCGTGCGCAGCATGTCGATGCCACGTACACCCGGTGTGTCGAGCAGACGCTGGCGAATCGTGACGGTGGTGTCGTCGTCCACGCCACGATCGATCAGATCCTGCAAGGCGTTCCAGGCGAATTTCCACCCTGTGCGTCCGATCATCAGCCCGACGAGCGCTGCCGCGAGCGGATCGAGAATGCGGTAGCCTGCGAGGTTGCCGAGAATCCCGAAAGCCACCACGAGCGACGACAGGGCGTCCGAGCGCGCATGCCACGCGTTGGCGACGAGCATCGCCGAGCGCACCCGTTGCGCCGCGCGCAGCATGTAGCGAAAGAGTCCTTCCTTGCTGACGAGCACGACTACCGCCACGACCAGCGCGATGGTGTGCACCTCGGGAATGTCCTCGGGGTGCAGCAAGCGCTCCACGCCACGCCAGAGCATCCCGGCCCCCACGACGAGCAGGATCACACCCAGAAATAGCGACGCGGCGTTTTCGTAGCGGTTGTGACCGTAAGGGTGATCGGCGTCCGGCGCTCGGGCGCTGCCGCGTGCGGCGGCGAGCACCACGAAGTCGGAGACGATATCGGAGAGGGAGTGAATGCCGTCGGCGATCAACGCCTGTGACCGTGCGAAAACGCCAATGACGATCTGCGCGGTCGTCAGCACGACGTTGACCCAGATGCTGACCCAGGTCGAATGGCGTGCGACGGCGTGTTTGTCGAGCGCCTCGCTCGATGCTGCCAGATTGTCGTAGTTGGAGTAAGGCATGGCCGGAGCGCGCTTCGGGCGCGACGAAATCGGAACGATCTCGTATTGTATTGCGGTTACCCGAATGTGCAGCCAATCTCGCCCCGACATGCACAGAAACTCACACGTGCTGTTGCCGGACCACGCCGTACCATCCCAGGCCCTTGTACGTTTCGTAGCCGGGCGTCGCGGCGAACGCGATCGTCGCACGATTGACCACGTCGGTGTAGAAGCCAGCCGGTTTGCCGTCGGTGCGCAGTGCGAAGGTCTCACCGAGTACGCCTTGCCCATCGGAGCTGGCAATCACACGGAACGAGGCGTCCACGATCATGCAGCGTGTGCGCGCCCATTCGTCTTCACTGAGGCGAACGCCTTTGACGACCGCTTCCGCCTGTGGCGCCCAGTCGAAGAAGATGACCAGTGCGCCCAGCGCGCGGCCGTCCGGCAAGCCGTGCTCACGAATGGCGGTCGAATACGTGGCCACCTGAGCATGCTGGAGGTGCGCGAGCGTCTGGACATCGCTGGCGACGTAATCGGCGCCGCTGCGCGTTTTAAGTGCGGCTTTGAACCAACTCGCATCCGACACGTCGCTGCCGATCACGGGATAAGTCGAGCGGCGGCCATTCGCTACGACGATGCCCTGCGCATCGACGACCCAGAGGTCCTTGTACACGGTGTAGCTGTCTAATATGACGCCGAGGCGCGCCGACGCGTGCGCGCTCGTCTCGGGACGCGGGTCGCTCAGGCAACCCACCACGGCAGAGTCCGTGGCCCACCAGCGCACATCGCACGATCGCTCGTACAGGTTGCGGTCGATGACGTCGATCATGTTGAGCGCGAGATCGGCACAGCGCTGGCCTGCGTGTCCGCCCATTCGCTCGATCATGAGATCACCGAGTTCCGTGAGCTCCTTGAGCGAACCGGTCAGTTCCTTGTTGAGCGAATCGGTGACCTCGCCGATACGCTTCGAAACGTGTTTGACCTGATTGGCCACCACGGCGAAACCCTTGCCTGCGTTGCCCGCTCGGGCGGCTTCGATCAACGCGTTCAATGCGAGAAATGTCGTCTCCCGGTTGATCTCGTTGATGTCCCCGATTTTGCTGACAGCCAACTTCCTCACCGCGTGGGTCAGGTCGACGATTGCTTTCGGATTCGCCATTCGTTTGCCCCTTTCATCGTTTTATTTAAGCGTTTAAACGCAAGAACCGGGCCATGTGGCGATCACGACCGGTCATGGTGCATTGGGGACGGTGACAAGCGAGGAAAGGGGGGAACTGCGAGAGGGGCTTGTGCCCAAGGACGGTGCCGGCGCGCACCGGGAGCGTGAACGTGCCCCGGTGCCTTGGGTGCCGCCGGGTTACATCAGAATAATGTCGTACTGCTCCTGATGGAACGACGATTCCACTTGCAGCGAGATCGGTTTACCGATGAAGTCGATCAGCATCGCGAGGTGCTGCGACTCTTCTTCGAGGAACAGATCGACGACTTCCTGCGAGGCGATCAGACGGAACTCGCGCGGGTTGAACTGGCGCGATTCGCGCAGAATCTCGCGCAGGATGTCGTAACACAGCGTGCGCGGCGTCTTGACCTGTCCCTTGCCCTGACACACGGCACACGGCTCGCACAGTACGTGTGCGAGCGACTCGCGCGTGCGCTTGCGGGTCATCTCCACCAGCCCCAACTGCGAGAAGCCGTTCACCGTGATGCGCGTGCGGTCGCGTGCGAGCGCCTTCTTCAACTCCGCGAGCACGGAGTCGCGATGGTCGGCGCTTTCCATGTCGATGAAGTCGATGATGATGATCCCGCCCAGATTACGAAGCCGCAACTGGCGCGCGATCATCAGTGCCGCTTCCAGGTTGGTCTTGAAGATCGTGTCGTCGAAGTTACGCGCACCGACGTAGCCACCGGTGTTCACGTCGATGGTCGTCATCGCTTCGGTCTGATCGATCATCAGATATCCGCCAGACTTCAGATCGACGCGACGCGACAACGCACGCTCGATTTCCGTCTCGACGTTGTACAGATCGAACAGCGGACGCTCGCCCGTGTAGTGCGTGAGCTTGCCGAGCACGGCAGGCGTGTAAGTCGCGGCAAACTCGGCCAGCTTCTGATACGTCTCGCGCGAGTCGACGAGGATCTTCCCCGTCTCTTCATGCACGAAGTCGCGCAGCACGCGCTGGGCCAGATTCAGATCCTGATACAGCAGCGCAGGGGCGGGCACTCGCGTGCTTTGCTCGCCAATCGTCTGCCATGACTTGCGCAGATAGGCGACGTCGTTGGCAAGTTCGGCGTCGGCCGCATCTTCCGCAATGGTGCGCACGATGAAGCCGCCCTTTTCGTCGGCCGGCACGAGCGCCTGAATCTTGCTGCGCAGCGCCTCGCGCTCGGCTTCGCTCTCGATGCGCTGGGAGATGCCGATATGCGGCTCCTGCGGCAAATAGACGAGCGTGCGTCCGGCAATGCTGATTTGCGTCGACAGGCGCGCGCCCTTCGTGCCGATCGGGTCCTTGATGACCTGCACCATCAGCGTCTGCCCTTCGAAAACCGTCTTCTCGATGGGCGGCTGCGGATGCGGCACGGACGTGTCGTTATTGGTGCGCGGATGCCAGATATCGGCCACATGCAAGAACGCCGCGCGCTCCAGTCCGATATCGATGAAGGCCGACTGCATGCCCGGAAGCACGCGTACGACGCGGCCAAGATAAATGTTGCCGACCAGACCGCGCGAGAGCGTGCGCTCGATGTGCAGTTCCTGCACAGCGCCGAGCTGCATAAGCGCCACACGGGTTTCCTGTGGCGTGATATTGACCAGAATGTCTTCGTTCATAGATTGTCGACCAGACTCGAAATGCGCGGGGCCAAATAGCGTTAGAAGTCGACGCCCGCCTGACGCAGCAGCGCGGCGGTTTCGCAAAGCGGAAGTCCCATGATGCCGGAGTAGCTGCCGTCGATACGCATCACAAACTCGGCGGCCTTCCCTTGAATACCATAAGCGCCCGCCTTGCCTTTCGGTTCTCCCGAGGCGACGTAGCGCTCGATCTCCTCGCGGCGCAACGGCCGGAACCACACGTGCGAGATGTTGACCGCCTGATGGATCTGTCCGTTGGCACAGACCGCTACGGCGGTGAGCACACGGTGACGGGTGCCCGACAGACGGGCAAGTACGGCGCAGGCGTCGGCGTCGTCGAACGGCTTGCCGAGGATGGTGCCGTCGAGACAGACCGTCGTGTCGGCCGTCAGGATCGGCGCGCCAGGTAGTCCGGCACGCGCCAGACGGGCCATCGCCGCTTCGGCCTTGGCACGCGTGACGCGCTGCACATAGTCGTCGGGCGGCTCCCCTGGCAGCACGGCTTCGAGTGCTTCGGCGTCCTCGTCGGCATGGGGCAGCAGTAACTCGAAACGAACGCCGAGCTGTTGCAGCAATTCCTGACGGCGGGGGCTTTGCGAAGCGAGATAGATGTACGGCATGGCGGCTTGGCTTGAATTCGTCCAGCCCGGCACACGGCTTTGCAGAAAATTGCAGCGCGCGCACCGGGCCGCTGGATGGGCTGGGCGAGGGGAACGCCCTATTATGCCGCCTTGCGACCCCGCCCGCCACCATGCGGCGGCAGCAAGCGGGTGCCGTTTTTCAAGGGAATCGTGTGCGACGGCGGGCTTTCGGAGGCGGTTGGGACCGTGGAGCCAAAGCGCCGATCAGGCGGAACCGGCGGAGCGGGGCCGTGCAGGGCACGGGGACGTCCGCGACGTCCCCCATCCCCCCATCCCCCGCTAACGCTCAGAGGTCGGCTAGGAAGTCCGCGCCGATCAGGTCGATGCGGTCTGTACAGATGGCGTCCACGCCCCACGCAGCCAGTTCGCGCGCACGCGCCGGCTCGTTGACCGTGTAGACCAGCATATGCAGTCCGGCGGCTTTGATCTCGGCGACCTGCGGGCCGTCGAGATGCTTATGGCTGGCATGCAGCGTGACGGTGCCCAACTTGCGGGCGTCGTCGCGCCAGTGCGCCGGTACGGCCTCATACAACATGCCGCGCGGCAGTTCCGGCACGGCAGCGGCCGCCGCTTCGAGCGCCTCATACGAGAACGACGAGAGCAGCGGCGGCTGGGCCTGACCGGCCCACAGTGCCTTGACGGCCTGCGCCACCAGCGTGCCCGTCTCGGCTTCACGCCCCGGGCACGGCTTGATCTCGACGTTCGCGGCGAGTCCCAGCGCCTGACAACGCTCGGCCACCTGCGCCAGCGTCGGCATCGTCTGGCCTGCAAAGCGGCCGTCGGCGCCAAACCAGCTTCCGGCGTCGAGCTTCTCGATCTCGGCGTACGTCATTTGCGCTGCCGCGCCGTGACCGTTGCTGGTGCGATCGACGGTGTCGTCGTGCAGCAGGAAGACGACGTTATCCGCCGAGAGCTTGGCGTCGAATTCGACCATGCGCAGGCCGAGCGACGCGCCCGTCTCGAAGGCGGCCAGCGTGTTCTCCGGCGCGAGCTTGCCGCCGCCACGATGCGAGACGATGCGCGGATACGGCCAGTCGCGCCACAAATGAGCGGTAGCCGGGTCTGAGTTCGCGCTGCTCATGCTTCCACCCGCTTGCCCGTCGACGGATCGAACAGGTGCAGCGCCTTGGCGGAAATCGCCAGCGGCATGACGGAACCCGCCGCCGGACGTAACTCGTGCGGCAGACGCACCGTCACGTTTTGCTCGCCCCAGCGGCCGTGCAGCAGGTTGTCCGCACCGAGCAGTTCGAGCTGATCGACGGTGATGCTGGTTTGTGCGGCGAACGCGCCCAGCCCGTTCTGCTGTTCGGCAGGCACCAGATGCTCCGGACGCACGCCAAGCACCAGTTCGCGCCCTGCGTGGGCCATGCTCGTCGGCGGCAGACGCAGCGCCGGACCACCATCGACTTCGAACGTACGACCTTCCGCATCGACCCGGCCCTTGAGCAGGTTCATCGCGGGCGAGCCCATGAAGCTCGCTACGAACAGCGACGCCGGACGCTCGTAGACGTCGGTCGGCGTGCCGATCTGCTCGGCGTAGCCCTTGTTCATGACGATCACGCGATCGGCCAGCGTCATGGCTTCGACCTGATCGTGCGTGACGTACAGGCTCGTCGTCTTCAGACGTTTGTGCAGACGCTGAATTTCCAGACGCATTTGCACACGCAGCTTGGCGTCGAGGTTCGAGAGCGGTTCGTCGAACAGGAACACGGCCGGTTCGCGCACGATGGCGCGGCCCATCGCTACGCGCTGACGCTGACCGCCCGAGAGCTCGCGTGGCTTGCGCGCGAGCAGGGGTTCGAGTTCGAGAATGCGCGCTGCCGCGAGCACGCGCTCTTCGATGGCCTTCTTGTCGATGCCGCGAATCTTCAGGCCGTACGACATGTTCTGACGCACGTCCATGTGCGGATACAACGCGTAGTTCTGGAACACCATCGCAATGTTGCGATCCTTCGGCTCCAGCTGATTGACGACCTGCGAGCCGATCAGAATGCTGCCTTCGCTCACCGATTCGAGGCCGGCGACCATGCGCAGCAACGTCGATTTGCCGCAGCCCGAGGGGCCGACGATGACCACGAACTCGCCGTCTTCGATGTCGATATCGACGCCGTGAAGCACGTAGTTGTTCTGGTCGTAGGTTTTCTTGACGCTATGAAGTTTGAGATTTGCCATGATTACTTTTCCGAATCGACCAGACCGCGCACGAACCAGCGTTGCATCAGCAGCACTACCGCGAGCGGCGGTAGCATGGCGAGCAACGTAGCACTCATGACGAGTTGCCACTGGGTAGCGGTGTCGCCGCTGCCGATCATGCTCTTGATACCCACGACCGCCGTGGTCATTTCCGGCGCGTTGGTCACCAGAATCGGCCACAGATACTGATTCCAGCCATAGATGAAGGTGATGACGAACAGCGCCGCAATGTTCGTCTTCGACAGCGGCAGCACCACGTCGAAGAAGAAGCGCATCGGCCCTGCGCCGTCGATGCGCGCGGCTTCGACGAGTTCGTCCGGTAGCGTCATGAAGAACTGACGGAACAGGAACGTGGCCGTGGCCGAGGCGATCAGCGGGATCGTCAGACCGGCGTAGCTGTTGATGAGCCCGAGGCTCGAAATCACCTGCACCGTCGGGAAAATCCGCACTTCGACCGGCAGCATCAGCGTGACGAAGATGAGCCAGAAGAACAGATTACGCAGCGGGAAACGGAAATACACGATGGCGAAGGCCGACAGGATCGACACCGAAATCTTGCCGATCGTGACGACCAGTGCCATGAACAGACTGTTGCCGAGCATCAGTCCGAAGGGCATGGCGGCGTTGCCGGTGCCCGCGCTCCACACCGTCGAGAAGTTCTCGAGCAGGTGCGTGCTCGGAATGAGCGACAGGGGAACGTTGAAGACTTCGCTCTCGTTCATGGTGGCGGCGACGAACGCCACGTAGAGCGGGAAGACCACCAGCAGCACGCCGATTATCAGCATGACGTGGCAGAAGATATCCAGGCCGCGACGGTTCTCGATCATGCGTATTGCACCTTGCGTTCGATGAAGCGGAACTGCACGACCGTGAGCACGATGACGATAACCATCAGCACCACCGACTGGGCAGCCGAGCTGCCGAGGTCGAGCCCCTTGAAGCCTTCCGAGTAGATCTTGTAGATCAGCGTCATGGTCGACTGGCCCGGACCGCCGCCGGTGGCCGCATCGATCACCGGGAAGGTGTCGAAGAACGAGTACACGAGGTTGACCACGAGCAGGAAGAACGTCGTCGGCGAAATCAGCGGCAGCACCAGCCCGAAAAAGCGCCGGATCGGGCCTGCACCGTCAATCGCGGCGGCTTCCACGAGCGAGCGCGGAATCGCCTGCAACCCGGCGTAGAAGAACAGGAAGTTGTAGCTGACCTGCTTCCAGATCGAGGCGAGCACCACGAGGAACATCGCCTGCCCGCCGTTGAGCGCGTGGTTCCACTCGATGCCGACTTTCGCCAGGCCGTACGTGACCAGACCGATACTCGGGTTGAAGAGGAACGCCCACAGCACGGCGGCAATGGCCGGTGCCACGGCGTACGGCCAGATCAGCAGCGTCTGGTAGAGGCGTTTGCCGCGCGTGACTCGGTCGGCCATCGCCGCGAGCAACAGCGAGATGAGCAGTCCGCAGACGGTGACCAGCCCGCTGAAAATCATCGTCGTGCGAAACGACGCGAGGTAGAGCGAATCGCCCCACAGCGAGGTGAAGTTGTCGAGTCCGACGAACTCGCTCGACAGGCCGAAGGCGTCTTGCGTCGATGTCGATTGCCACAGGGCCTCGCCCGCAGGCCAGAGGAAGAACAGGGCGGTGATGATGAGCTGCGGCGCGACAAGCGCGTAGGGCAGCCAGCCGGTGCCGAAGCGGGGACGTTCTCTGGAGGTATGCGCCATAACGTAGTGACCGAAAAAAACCAAACCGGCCCGCGTATCACGCGAGCCGGGGTGGCGTCATTGTAACGTCACGATTTCCCCCGCAAATGCAGGAATAGCCCCCGCATTGCGTGCGTCATCGTGCGTTCACCAAACGTTGAGGGCGACTTAGCTGCCTTGCTTCGCGAAGCGAGCCAGAAGGTCGTTGCCACGTTCCACTGCCTTGTCGAGCGCGGCTTTAGGCGTTTGCTTGCCGCTCCACACGCCTTCGAGTTCCTCGTCGACCACCGTACGGATCTGCGGCATGTTGCCCAGACGCAGGCCGCGCGTGTACGGCAGCGGGTCCTTGTTGAGCATCTGCTTGATGGCCGTATCGGCACCCGGATTCTTCGCGTAGAAGCCTTGCTTCTCGGTCAGCTCGTAAGCGGCCTTGGTGACCGGCAGGTAGCCGGTGTCCTGGTGCCATTTGGCGGCCACGGCCGGGGAGGCGAGGTAGTTCAGGAACTTGGCCACGCCCTTGTATTCGGCGGCCGACTTGCCGGCGAGCACCCACAGGCTGGCGCCGCCGATGATGGCGTTTTGCGGTGCGCCCTTCACGTCGGCGTCGTACGGCATCATGCCCACGCCGTAGCTGAACTTGGCGTACTTGCCGATGTTGGCGAGCGCGCCCGACGTCGTCATGGCGATACCGCAGTCGCCGCTGTAGAACTTCGAGGTCACTTCATCCTTGCGGCCCACGTACGTGAACGTACCGTTCTTTGCCATGTCGGCCAGGAACTGGATGTGCTTGACCTGTTGCGGGCCGTTGAACTCAAGCTTGGCGTCAAGACCGCCGAAGCCGTTATCCTTCGTGGCATACGGCAGGGCGTGCCAGGCGCTGTAGTTCTCGAGCTGCGTCCAGCCTTGCCAGCCCATCGTGAAACCGCACGACATGCCCGAAGCTTTCAGCTTCGTGGCGGCGGCGTTCACGTCGGCCCAGGTCTTCGGCGGAGTGTTCGGATCGAGACCGGCCTTCTTAAAGGCGTCCTTGTTGTAGTACAGCACCGGCGTCGAGCTGTTGAACGGCATCGAGATCAGGTGATTGGTCTTGCTGTCGGCGTAGTAACCGGCGATGGCCGGCACGAAGGCCTTTTCGTCGAACGGCTCACCAGCGTCCTTCATGACTTGCCACACGGGCTTCACGGCCTTCTTGGCGCCGATCATCGTGGCGGTGCCCACTTCGTACACCTGAAGAATGGCCGGTGCATTGCCCGCGCGGAAGGCGGCGATCCCTGCGGCCAGCCCCTGCTCGTAGTTGCCCTTGTAGATCGGGACAATCTTGTAGTCGCTTTGCGATGCGTTGAAGTCGGCAGCGATCTGGTTGACGCGATCGCCGAGGGCCGATTCCATCGAATGCCAGAATTGGATTTCCGTGGCGGCCAGGGCCGACGTGCTCATGCCGAGTGCCAGTGCGGCGCCAACGCCAGCGAGGGCGAACTTGCGCAGGGAAGGTTGCTTCATGCCAATCTCCGGGGGTTCACGAGAAGTCAAGGGTCTGATTATGTGAGTGGACCCTACTTGTTCGCGGTGCGAACTGTAGCGCCGCGTAGACTAACACGTCACCGTGTTATTTCCATTCGCACTGCACAATGCGTGTTGCACGCGAGTGCAACGGGGGGATTGACACGTCGTGAAGTCCCACATCCAGTAAGGCCTGGCGCGGCGTCGAGGGTCCGGCGCAACGTTGCGTTGCACCGCAAAAGACCTTTGTGACTTATGGATGACTTATTTTTTTGTCATACAAGGACGGCGGACATAACGTCAGATGTCGGGCCGTCCCGTCGACACAATGCCGTCAGACCCGATGGTAGGGGTGATTGGCGTTGATGCTCCACGCGCGGTAGAGCTGCTCAGCGAGCAGCACGCGCACCATGCCGTGGGGCAGAGTGAGGCTAGACAGGCGGATGAGGGTGTCGGCGCGCGACTTGAGGGTCGGGTCGAGCCCGTCGGCACCGCCGATCACGAAGGCCACGTCGCGCCCGTCCTGTTGCCAGACGGTGAGCGACTGGGCCAGACGCATGGTGGTGAGATCCTGCCCGCGCTCGTCCAGACAGACGAGACGACAGCCGCGCGGTAGCGCCGCCTCAATGCGCTGCGCTTCGGCGGCCATGACCGTCTCGGCGGTGCGGGAGTTGGAGCGCTGCTCCGGCTTGATTTCCTTGAGTTCGATGCGCAGCTCGGGCGGCATGCGCTTGGCGTACTCGGCGAAGGCGGTCTCGATCCAGCCGGGCATCTTGTGCCCGACTGCGATAATGAACAGACGCATGTCGGCAGGATCGCGTACGGCGTCTTACTTGCTGGTCTTGCGACGGGCTGGTGCCGGGGCAGCGGGCGCGTCTTCCTCGTCTTCGTCTTCCGCACTGGCCTTCGCACCGGCCTTGGTGCCAGCGGCCTTCAGGCGGACGGGCTTCTCGCCCCAGATTTCTTCGAGGTTGTAGTACTGGCGCAGGGCCGGTTGCATGATGTGCACGATGGCGTCGCCCGTATCGACCAGCACCCATTCGCCCACGTCTTCGCCTTCCATGCTGACGATGTCGCCGCCGGCGGCCTTGACCTTGTCGCGTACGCTCGCGGCCAGTGCCTTGGTCTGGCGGTTGGACGTGCCGCTCGCGATGATCACGCGCTCGAACAGGGCGGTGAGGTGTTCGGTGTTGAACACCTTGATGTCCTGGGCCTTGACGTCTTCGAGGGCGTCGACGATCAGGCGCTGAAGTTTACGAATTTCCATAGTGCGTCTATTTGGTGAAACAGGGGTGCGAGATAGCGGCCCGGCAATTGCCGTGGGGCCGTCAGGCGCGGTACAGGTGTTGCGTGCGGATGTACTGCCACACGGGTTCGGGCAGGTTTGCCGGGGGTGTGACGGTGTCTCGCGCGTGCGCCAGCATGGCGCGCAACTCGGTGGCGGAGATGTCGACGGCCAGTGAGTCGTCGATCAGGATGCCGCCGCATGGCGTGGATTGTACCCCGAGCGCGGACTTTTCCCGTTGATCGAAGACCTGACGCAGTTCCGGGGACGCCGTTTCGCGACTGAAACCGGGGCGCGCCGCCGCACAGACATGAGCGTAATCGAACAGTTCGCGCCACGCGTGCCAGGTGTCGAGCCGCACCAACTGGTCCGAGCCGATGAGCAGCGAGAGCGACGCGTCGGGCCCGGCGTCCTGCCGCATGTCCCGCAAGGTATCGACGGTGTAGCTCGGCCCGGCGCGCTCGATCTCGCGCGCGCTGACGATCACCTGCGTGGACGGATGGGTGACGGCCAACTCGGCCGCCAGCCCCTGTGCGGCGAGCCGGGTCATGGCCAACCGATGCCCGGCGGCCGTGCTGCCTTGCTTCTGCGGCTGCTGCCCGGCGGGCATCAGCACCAGTTCGTCAAGCGCCAGCGTGCGTGCGAACAGCGCGCCGAGCGCGAGATGACCGGTATGGATCGGGTCGAACGTGCCGCCAAGCACGCCGATACGCTTGCGCGTCGGGCTGGCCGGGTTGCCCGCGCTGGCTTGCTGTGCAGAGGAAGTGACGGTCATGCGCGCAGAGCCTTTACACCCACTCGCGGCGCACGAGGAAGTCGGTGTAGAGCTTTTCTTCGGGCGTGCCCGGCTCCGGCTTCCAGTCGTAGTGCCATTTCACGATCGGCGGCATCGACATCAGAATCGACTCGGTACGCCCGCCCGATTGCAAGCCGAAGTGCGTGCCACGGTCCCATACCAGATTGAATTCGACGTAGCGGCCACGGCGATGCGCCTGAAAATCGCGCTCGCGTTCGCCATATGGCATGCCGCGACGGCGTTCGACGATGGGCACGTACGCGTCGAGGAACGCATCGCCCACGCTTTGCATGACGGCAAAGCCGGTCTCGAAGCCACCACCGGAGAAGTCGTCGAAGAAGATCCCGCCGATGCCACGCGGCTCCTGACGATGCTTCAGATAGAAGTACTCGTCGCACCACGTCTTGAAGCGCGGATACCAGGTGGTGTCGAACGGATCGAGCGCGTTCTTGCACGTCTGATGGAAGTGTTGGCAGTCTTCTTCATGCGCGTAGTACGGCGTGAGATCCATGCCGCCGCCGAACCAGAACGCGGGCAACTCGCCGGGCGCGGTGGCAATCAGAATACGCACGTTGAAGTGCACCGTGGGGCAATACGGATTGCGCGGATGCAAAACGAGCGAGACGCCAAGCGCTTCGAAGCCACGTCCGGCCAGCTCAGGCCGCGAGGCACTGGCAGACGCGGGCAGCTTGTCGCCGATCACATGGGAGAAGTTGACGCCGCCACGCTCGAAGAAGTCGCCATCGTCGAGCACCCGGGTGCGCCCGTCGCCACGCAGCGCGCCATCGGCGGGTCGCTGCCAGTCGTCAACGAAGAAGCGTTTGCCGTCCTGGCGCTCCAGCGTCTCGACAATGCGGTCCTGAAGCCCGAGAAGATACGTGCGTACCGCGCCCGTGTCCGGCGCCGGTGCGGTGTCTTGCGCTGTCATTCTGTGACGTCCCTTGCGTGGTCTGTGTATGCAAATTGCGGTTTTATCCGCGATTGTACCGGCACGAGGGCAGACGCGGGCGGGCGGCACCGCGTGCCGGTGCCGCCCGAATGACCTGAATCAAAGGAGGGTGCGCTGGCGTTTCAGGGCGCCGGTGCGTTCGGAAGTGTCCCGGCGGGGGCCGTGCCTCCTGCACCCGGCACGATTGGCGGCACGGCGCTGGTGCCGCCGGCAACCGATCCCGGTACGCCGGGCGGGGGCATGAGGATCTGCCGCGTGGCGGGCACCGGCCAGTGGGCTGAGCCGCCGACTTCGGCAATCGCCTGGTTGGTGTCGAAGTAGACCTGCCAGTAGTCACGGTTGTGGCAGTAAGGGCGCACCGCGAGCACCGGCCCGGACGGGTTGAACTCGAGAATCTCGACGTCCACGGCAGGCTTCTCGACCACGTTGGGAATCTGTGCGACGCGTGCCTTCAGGCGGGCCACGGCGTCCTTCAGGTCCACCGTGTGCGCAAGTTGTGCGGTGAGGTCTACGCGTCGGAAGGCGTTGGCGTCGTACACGGTGATGTTGTCGCCGAAAACCTTCGTGTTGCCGACGTACACGCGCAGGTTGTCCGGCGTCGTAAGCGTGGTGACGAACAGGCCGATCTCGTCGACCACGCCCGTCACCCCGCCTGCGCTGATCATGTCGCCCGACTTGAACGGACGCAGCACGATGAGGAAGATGCCTGACGCGAAATTCGACAGCAGCCCGGACCAGGCGGCCCCGATGGCGATACCGGCGGCGGCGAGCAGGGCAGCGAACGATGTCGTTTCGATGCCGCAGACACTCAGAATGGAAAGGATCAGCGCGATACGCAAGGCAATGCGCATCGTCGATTCGGTGTAGCGAACGAGGGTGGGATCGATGTGGCGGCGATTCATCGCGCTGCGAACGAGCCGCGCCAGCAGATTGATGACGATGCCACCGACGATCCAGATGACGACGGCCATCACGATTTTCAGGCCGAACGGCACCAGATAATCGTTGACCAGCGTATCGAGGTCGAACATGTAAGTCTCCGTCGAGCGAGGGTCTGTCGGGAAAACTGCATGAATGCCGCCGGGGCTGGCCGGCTGCGCGCTCTCGGGGTAAACCTTCGATGTCACGCGACGCCAGCGTGCCAATTTGGACCGCGCTTGTCAATCGCGGGGGAATGAAGATGTGAGGTGGCCCATTTCGCGGGGCGAGGAAGGAGGGGAGGCGGGCGACGCAAATGCCTGCGTCAAAAGACAACGGCCCGGGGAACGCGAGATTCCCCGGGCCGTGGCGAAGCGATCCGGCGTGAGTCAGCTAACGGCCGGAAGCTGGCGACTTATTCCGGCTTGCGTGCGAGTGCGCGGTTGCCGATGTCGTGGCGATACTGCATGCCGTCGAAGTTGATCTGATTGACGGTCTGGTACGCCACGCTCTGCGCGCCGCGCACGGTGTCGGACAGGCCGACCACGCACAGCACACGTCCGCCCGTGACCTTGAGCACGTTATCTTCGAGCTGCGTGCCTGCGTGGAACGTCACGCATTCGTCGGTCTCTGCCGGGACTTCCGAGATGCGGTCGCCCTTGCGCGGCGTGTCCGGGTAGCCGTGAGCGGCGAGCACTACGCCCAGCGCATAACGGCGATCCCAGTCGAGTTCGATCTTGTCGAGCGTGCCCGCAATCGCGTGCTCGACCACCACCGAGAAGTCACCCTTCAGACGCGCCATGATCGGCTGCGTTTCGGGGTCTCCCATGCGGCAGTTGAATTCGAGCGTCTTGACGTTACCGTCGGCGTCGATCATCAGGCCGGCGTAGAGGAAGCCCGTGAAGCGAATGCCGTCGGTCTCCATGCCGCGCACCGTCGGCATGATGATCTCGCGCATCACCTTCGCGTGAATCTGCGGCGTGACGATCGGCGCGGGCGAGTATGCGCCCATGCCGCCCGTGTTCGGGCCCTGATCGTTATCCAGCAGACGCTTGTGATCCTGCGACGTGGCCAGCGGCAGCACGTTCTTGCCGTCGACCATCACGATGAAGCTGGCTTCTTCGCCTTGCAGGAATTCCTCGATCACCACGCGCGCACCGGCGTCGCCGAGCTTGTTGTCCGCGAGCATCATGTCGACGGCGTTGTGCGCTTCTTCCAGCGACATCGCCACGACCACGCCCTTACCGGCAGCCAGACCGTCGGCCTTGATGACGATCGGCGCACCCTTGGCGTCGATGTAAGCGTGAGCGGCGGCTGCGTCGGCGAACGTTTCGTAATCGGCGGTCGGAATGCCGTGACGCTTCATGAACGCCTTGGCGAAGTCCTTCGACGATTCGAGCTGCGCGGCTTCCTTGGTCGGTCCGAAGATCTTCAGGCCACGGGCGCGGAAGATGTTGACGATACCGGCGGCGAGCGGCGTTTCCGGGCCGACGACCGTGAGCGCGATGCCTTCGCGCGCGGCGAATTCGGCCAGCACGTTCGGATCGCTGATCGGCACGTTGCGCAGACGTTCGTCGAGCGCCGTGCCGCCGTTACCCGGTGCGACATAGACCAGTTGAATACGCGGCGATTGGGCAAGCTTCCAGGCGAGCGCGTGTTCGCGGCCACCCGAGCCGACAACCATGATCTTCATGCTTATTCCCCGATGACGGCGTTGGTGAACACTTCCTGCACGTCGTCGAGGTTTTCGAGCGCGTCGAGCAGCTTTTGCATCTTCACGGCGTCGTCGCCGGTGAATTCCACTTCGGTTTGCGGCTTCATCGTCACTTCGGCGACTTCTGCCTTCAGGCCTGCGGCTTCGAGCTTGTCCTTGACGGACTGGAAGTCGTTGGGCGGGCAAATCACTTCGAAACTGCCGTCTTCATTGGTGATGACGTCGTCCGCACCGGCGTCGAGCGCCACTTCCATGAGCTTGTCTTCCGGGGTTTCCGGTGAGAACAGGAACTGACCGCAGTGCGTGAAGAGGAAGGCAACCGAGCCGTCGGTGCCCATGTTGCCGCCGAACTTCGAGAAGGCGTGACGCACTTCGGCCACCGTGCGCACACGGTTATCCGTCATGGTGTCGACGATCACGGCCGCGCCGTTGATGCCATAGCCTTCGTAGCGGATTTCTTCGTAGTTCGCGCCGTCCAGACCGCCCACGCCGCGATCGATCGCGCGCTTGACGTTGTCCTTGGGCATGTTCGCATCGGCAGCTTTTTCGACGGCCAGACGCAGGCGCGGATTGCTGTCGGCGTCACCGCCGCCCAGACGGGCTGCGACCGTGATTTCCTTGATCAGACGTGTCCAGACTTTACCGCGCTTGGCATCTGCCGCAGCCTTCTTGTGCTTGATGTTGGCCCATTTGCTATGACCCGCCATGAATTTCTCCGTCGTGCCGCGCTGAGCGGCGAAGTATGCTCTGCCGGCCTGCGCAGTCCGGCGCGGCCAACCGTTGAAACGGGAGCGCCCGCCACCGTAGGGGTCGCGGGCGCCGATTGCCTCGCCGCCCCGTCGTCTCGCACGGATCCTGTCGGTCGCGTGGGGCATTTCGGGGCGGTGCAGTCCGAGCGGCAACCTGTGCCGCTATAATCGGAGGCAATTTTATCATGCCGCCGCACCGTGCCACGGGTGTTTGCTGCGCCGTGTCACGAGCCACGCCGCGTCTACCGCAGAGGTCGCTCATGCCCAAGAAGCCCGTGCCGTCGCAAGCGTCGTCCACCGCGACCCCAGCCGTTCCCGTCACTCCCGCAACATCCGCTGCTTCAACGAGCGCCGCTCACGAGTCCAGTGAAGGGCTGGTGATTGCGCGCAACGCGCAGCACCTGCTCGGCCTGCTGCCCGCGATGGGCAACCGCCACGGGCTCATCACCGGCGCGACCGGCACCGGCAAGACCGTGACCCTGCAAGTCATCGCCCAAGCGTTTTCGGACATTGGCGTGCCCGTCTTTCTGGCGGACGTCAAAGGCGACCTCACCGGGATCACGCAGCCCGGCGTCGAGACGCCCAAGCTCAAGGAGCGCATCGCCAACCTCGGCTTCGACACCCCCGACTGGCACGGCAGCCCCGCCACGCTGTGGGACGTCTTCGGCGAGCAGGGCCACCCGGTGCGCGCCACCATCTCCGATTTGGGACCGCTCCTGCTCTCCCGGCTGCTGGGCCTGAACGAGACGCAGACCGGCGTGCTCAACCTCGTTTTCAAAATCGCCGACGATAACGGTCTGCTGCTGCTCGACAGCAAGGACCTGCGCGCCATGCTCCAGCACGTGGGCGATAACGCGTCGAACTTCACCACGCAGTACGGCAATATCTCGGCCGCGTCGGTCGGCGCCATCCAACGCGGGCTGCTCACGCTGGAGCAGCAGGGCGCGGACAAGTTCTTCGGCGAGCCCATGCTCAACATCGAAGACTTCATGCAGACGGACGCGCAGGGACGCGGCATCGTCAACATTCTCGCGGCGGACAAGCTGCTGGCCGCCCCGCGCATCTACGCCACGTTCCTGTTGTGGCTGCTCGCGGAGCTGTTCGAGCGCCTGCCGGAAGTGGGCGACCCCGATAAACCCAAACTCGTTTTCTTCTTCGACGAGGCGCATCTGCTGTTCAACGAAGCGCCGAAGCCCTTGCTCGAACGCATCGAACAGATGGTCCGGTTGATTCGTTCGAAGGGCGTCGGCGTGTATTTCGTGACGCAGAATCCGGTCGACGTGCCGGACACGGTGCTCGGCCAGTTGGGTAACCGCGTGCAGCACGCGTTGCGCGCCTATTCCCCGCGTGATCAGAAAGCGGTCAAGGTCGCTGCGCAGACGATGCGCGCCAATCCGTCGCTCGACATCGAGACGGTGATCGGTGAATTGGGTGTCGGTGAGGCACTCGTGTCGCTGCTCGACGAAAAGGGACGTCCGGCCATTACCGAGCGCGCCTACATTTCGCCGCCTGCATCGCGTATCGGGCCGATCACGCCGCAGGAGCGCGCGGCATTGATGGCCAGCTCGCTAGTCGCGGGCGTGTATGAGAAAGCCGTCGACCGTGAATCGGCGTACGAGAAGCTTGTGGGGCGCACGGAGTCGCGGCAGCCGGACGGCGCGCCTGTGCCAGCGGGCGGCACACCCGCCGGGGCAGGTGGGGCGAGTGGCGGTGGCGGCTGGCTCGACTCCCTTGGCGGCTTGCTGGGCGGTAGTGGGTCGCGCAGCAAGGACTCGCCTGTCGAAGCAATGGTCAAGAGCACGATGCGCACCGTCGGCAGTCAGCTCGGACGCGAAATCGTGCGCGGCGTGCTGGGCAGCATCCTGGGCGGCAACAAGCGCCGGTAAGGCGGATACTGAGGCTGATGCGGGCTCGCAACGCACGCCCGCGTTTTCATCTTCTCTCGCTTCTCGCGTCTTCTTTGCCCGTGCTGCAGATCCGGTTCCCGTCAAACAATAAAAGGTCGCTCACTCGCTGATGTCCCTCAAATCTTCGCTGGAGCCGGTGCGAACCGGTGTGGCACACGATCCGTTGTGGCTGCGCGCCGCGCCGCTCATCTTCCTGTTTCTGTGGTCCGTCGGTTTCACCGTCGCCAAGATCGGTCTGGAGTACGCCGATCCGCTGACCTTCCTGGCGTTGCGTTACGGGCTGGTGCTCGTGGTGCTGGCACCGTTGGCGGTCGTCATGCGCCCGCCTTTGCCGAAGACGGCGGCGGCGTGGGGTCATCTCATCGTCATCGGCCTGCTGATTCAGGCGCTGTATTTCAGCATGACGTATCTGGCGCTGCGACTCGGCGTGTCGGCGGGGAGTGTGGCGCTGATCACGTCGCTGCAACCGATTCTGGTGGCACTGGCAGTGCCGCATCTGGTGGGCGAGCGCGTGAGCGGGCTGAACTGGATCGGACTCGGTCTGGGACTGGCGGGGGCGGCGCTGGTGATCGTGGCGCGCTCGGCGGTGGAGGCGACGTCGGCCGTCGGGCTGCTATTGACGTTCGTGGCGCTCGGCGCGATTACGTGCGGCACGCTATACGAAAAGCGCTTCGGCGTGGGGCAGCACCCGGTGACCTCGAATCTGGTGCAGTACTTCGTCGGATTCGCGGCGACGCTGCCGCTTGCATGGTGGCTCGAACCGATGCACGTCGCATGGACGTGGCAACTCGGCCTGACGCTGGTCTACCTGGTGATCGGCAACTCGATCATCGCGATCTCGTTGCTGCTGGCGATGATCCGGCGCGGCGAGGCGTCGCGCGTGTCGGCGCTGTTCTTCCTCGTGCCGCCCTCGGCGGCGCTCGCGGCATGGCTCATGGTCGGGGAACATATGCCGCCGCTGGCGTGGGCGGGGATGGTGCTGGCAGCCATCGGCGTGGCGATGGCTACGCGACGCAAGGCCGCATAAGGTAGGCAGGCAAAGCAGGACGCACCGCCCAAAAGCAAAAGCCCCGGCAGGACCGGGGCTTTTTTCATCGTTTCATCGTTTCATCAGTTCTTGGTGCCGAACAGGCGGTCACCTGCGTCGCCAAGGCCCGGAATGATGTACGCATGATCGTCCAGACGTTCGTCGAGCGAAGCGACGTAGAGCTTCACGCCCGGATGCGCGTCGAGCAGCACCTTCACGCCTTCGGGCGCGGCCACGAGTGCGAGGAACGCAATGTTCTCGGGCGATACGCCGCGCTTGATTAGCACGTCGACGGCGTGCACGGCCGAGTAGCCGGTGGCGACCATCGGATCGCACAGGATGAAGCGGCGGTCGGCCACGTCGGGCAGGCGCACGAGATACTCGACCGGACGATGCTGCTCGTCGCGATACACGCCGATATGGCCGACGCGTGCGGACGGCACCAGATCGAGCAGCCCGTCGCTCATGCCGACGCCGGCGCGCAGCACGGGCACGATGGCGAGCTTCTTGCCTGCGATGACCGGGGCGTCCATCTCGACCATCGGTGTGTCGATGCGCTCGGTGGTGAGCGGCAGGTCACGCGTGATTTCGTAACCCATGAGCAGCGTGATCTCGCGCAGCAGACCGCGGAACGTGCGCGTCGACGTTTCCTTGTCGCGCATGTGCGAAAGCTTGTGCTGGATCAGCGGGTGATCGCAGATGAAGAGGTTCGGGAATCGGGTGTCTTGTTTCATGGCAGGCAATTTGGGGCTGGGCCGCCGAATCGGTATGACTGGGTTCGGCCCGCATGGCCGCGATTTTAGCCGATGCGGACGATGCCGGTCCGGGTTTCGACTTAGAATCGCTGCAAGACGGCCGCACAGCGGCCAACGACCAACGCATCACTTGTCTTGAAGGCAGAACATGGATCTGGGAATCAAAGGCCGCACCGCGCTGGTGTGCGGCGCGAGCAAGGGACTGGGGCGCGCTTGCGCGCAAGCGCTGGCCGAAGCCGGTGTCAATGTCGTGATCGTCGCGCGCACGGCCGACGCGCTGAACGCCACCGCTGCGGACATCCGTGCGACCACGGGCGTGACCGTGACCGCCGTGGCCTGCGACATCACCTCGCCGGAAGGCCGTGCGCAGGCGCTCGCTGCCTGCCCACAGCCCGACATCCTCGTGACGAACGCTGGCGGTCCGCCCCCGGGCGACTTCCGCGACTGGCAGCGCGACGACTGGATTCGCGCCCTCGACGCCAACATGCTCACCCCCATCGAACTGATCAAGGCCACGGTCGACGGCATGATCGCGCGGGGCTTCGGGCGCATTGTGAACATCACGTCTTCCGCCGTGAAAGCGCCCATCGATATTCTCGGGCTGTCGAACGGCGCGCGCTCCGGGCTGACGGGCTTTGTGGCCGGGTTGGCGCGCACCACCGTGTCGCACAACGTCACCATCAACAATCTGCTGCCGGGCGCGTTCGACACCGATCGTCTGACGGCGACGATGCAGGCGTCGGCCGCCAAGAGCGGTCAGAGTGTCGAGGACACGCGCAGCAAGCGCGCCGCTGCGATTCCGGCGCGTCGCTTCGGTCAGCCCGAGGAGTTTGGCGCGACCTGCGCTTTCCTGTGCAGCGCGCACGCAGGCTACATTGCCGGACAAAACGTGCTGATCGACGGCGGGGCTTACCCCGGCACGTTCTGAGTCGCACCACGACGCATTCATCTATCGCACTCACTGCACTCAGGACTCGCATTCATGACGGTTTCGACGGTACCCCAGGTAAGAATTGCGCTGATCGCGCACGACAAGAAGAAGGACGAGATCCTCGCGGTCGCACGCGACTACGTCGAGGTGTTGCGTCAGTGCCAGATCGTTGCGACGGGCACGACCGGCGGGCGCATCGCAACGGAGCTCGGTCTTGACGTCGAGCGCATGCTCTCCGGCCCGCACGGTGGCGACTTGCAGATCGGCGCGCAACTGGCCGAGGGACGCGTGGACATGGTGCTGTTCCTGCGTGACCCCATGACGCCGCAGCCCCACGAACCCGACATCAACGCATTGGTGCGCGCTTGCGACGTGCACAACGTACCGTGTGCGACCAACAGCTCGACGGCGCGTCTGCTGCTCGAACAGTTGATCGTGCGACTGGCAGCACAACCCTCGGCTTGAGCGTCGACACGTTCGACGGCAACGCCGCAGCAAAACACTACCGAGACAGAAGGGAGCGAGGAAGACAACCATGACGAAAGCCATTCGCATCGAACAGAACGGCGGCCCCGAAGTGATGAAGTGGGTCGATGTCGAAGTCGGTGAACCCGGTCCGGGCGAGGCGCGCGTGCGCCATAACGCCGTGGGGCTGAACTATATCGACGTCTATTTCCGCACCGGGTTGTACCCGCAGCCGCTGCCTGCGGGTCTCGGCATGGAAGCCGCCGGCGTGGTCGAGGCGGTGGGCGAGGGCGTGACGCATGTGAAGCCCGGCGACCGCGTGGCCTACGCGAGCCGCCCGTGCGGCGCATACTCGCAGGCGCGTGTGATGCCCGCCGCACCGTTGGTGCGCGTGCCCGATAACATTAGCGACGATCAGGCCGCCGCCATGATGCTGCAAGGCATGACGGCGCAGTACCTGCTGCGTCGCACGTATCCGGTCAAGGCCGGGGACACCATTCTGATTCACGCCGCCGCCGGTGGCGTGGGCCTGATCGTGTGTCAGTGGGCGAAGGCGTTGGGCGCAACGGTGATCGGCACCGTAGGCTCGGATGAGAAGGCCGCGCTGGTGCGTCAGCACGGGTGCGATCACCCGATTGTCTACACCCGTGAGAACTTCGTCGAGCGTGTGAAGGAGATTACGGGCGGCGAAGGCGTGCCGGTCGTGTACGACTCCATCGGCAAAGACACCTTCATCGGTTCGCTCGACTGTCTGCGTGCGCTGGGCACGATGGTGAACTTCGGCAATGCGTCCGGCCCCGTCACGCAAATCAACACGGCGGACCTGGTGTCGCGCGGCTCGTTGTTCTTCACGCGTCCTACGCTGTTCAACTACACCGCCAAGCGCGCCGATCTGGACGCCACGGCCAACGAGTTGTTCGATGTCGTGGGCAAGGGCACGGTCAAGATCGAGGTCAATCAGCGTTATGCACTGGCCGACGTTGCACAGGCGCATCGCGATCTCGAAGCGCGCAAGACCACGGGGTCGACGTTGCTGATGCCCTGAGCGACGCGCGTACGTTTTGCGCCTTGGTGCGACGCCAATGAAAAAGGACGCCTCGGCGTCCTTTTTCGTTTCCTGCGAGGCGCGCGTCAGCGACGATCAGGCACGCTGGGTGAACACATGCGCGCGTGCGTCCTCGCGCACATCGACCGGCAGGCGCCTGATGAGCCAGTGGACCACCATGCCGATCACGACCACGTCGTCGAGCAAACCGAACACCGGCACGAAATCCGGGATCAGATCGATGGGGCTGAGCAGATAGACGGCGAGCAACACCACCGCAGGCAACAGCCAGCGCGGACGGCGCGGGTCACGGGCCGCATGCCAGAGAACGCGGAAATCATGACGGGCGATTTGCCACAGACGAAGAAAGCGCTTCACTTGCAGACTCCTGGTACCAATGCGTCCGCCAGGCGGCCCCGGTCAGGGCCGGGCAATGTTGGACGCCAAAAGACGATTTCACTCAATCGACACGAACGTCGCTCAACATCGATTGAATATCGTGCAATTTGTCTCGATTATACGCAATCGACGTGCTGTGTGCCGACCCGTGCTCAGCCGCCGCTGGCATGCGTCCCATGCGTAACAATGAATTAAGACATCGCCCGGCCGGGACGGTTTCATCGATGCAGGAAAACGGGAGGGCGGGCGATGGCAGGGCTGAAGTCGCCGGGGCTTGCAAAAAGGGACGTCCGGGATAGCGGTTGCGGCGGGATTGTGGCGGCGGGATAATTCCCGGGCCGACGTGGTCAATCCTACTTTCCCCCTTCGTCCACCTTTTTTGGACGCATCCAAACGCCATCATGACCGACGCTCAAGATCCGAAATCGCCGCAGCAGCCGTCCAAGCCCGAATCCGATACGAGTAAGAGCGCAACCTCGCCGACGGCTCCGGCCGCCCCGGCACACGAATCTTCAAAACACAGTGCCTCACCCGCGGACTCGCCTGCGACGCGTTCGTCCGAGTACGTGGAGCCCGCGTCGCCCGCCACGCTGCGGGCCACGGGAAAGCCGGTGGCCGGTACGGCCGAAGGTTCTGGCGATATGCCGCCCAATCCCGACACGCTGACACGTCCTGCGCCGCCTGCCGAGCAAAGCAGCGCTGCGCGATCCGATGGATCGGACGATTCGAAGGCCGAGACGCCGACGTCGGGCGCGCCTGCCACCAAGCCCGTCTCGCCTGCCTTGGCGGCTGAAGTGGCGTCCGACCGCAATCCGATCGGCTCACCCGTTCCGAAATCCGGTGACGACGTGAAAGCGGCCGGTGTGGGGAGTGCCGGGGGCAACATCGGCGAGACGGGGGGCGGTGCTGCTGGTGGTGCGGGAGGCGGTTCGGGCGGTGGCGAGCCACCGCATCAACCGTCGTTCGGCGCGACCGGGCCGCGTCCGGGCAGCCCGGCGTCGATGGGCGGTCAGCCGTCGTACTTGCAGGCGGGCGACTCGCCGTGGTCGGTGTTGCGCCGGATCATGTCCGCGCGCTTTCGTGCCTGGTACGACCGCGCCGGTCAGCGCATCACGCAACGCACGCTGAAGATCGGCATCTCGGCCCGTATCTTCCACCCGGAACCCGGTTCGAAGGGATTGCGTAGCAAAACGCTGCAATACCTCGAAGAGTCGATTGCGCACTGGGTGATGTCGCGCGATGTGCTTGTCTTCATGATTCCCACGGTGGACACGCAAGGCTTGCTTCACCCGAGCCACATTCGTCTGCACGATTACGCGAAGCACCTCGACGGGCTGGTCTTGCAGGGCGGGGCCGACGTTTCGCCGCTCACCTATTCGGAAGTGGCGACGCGTCACGAATGGCAGGGCGACCGCATGCGCGACATGTACGAACTCGAACTGCTCCATGAGTTCGTCGAACAGGGCAAGCCGATTCTCGGCGTCTGCCGTGGCTGCCAACTGATCAACGTGGCGTTCGGAGGCACGTTGCATCAGGACATTGCGACGGATTTACCCGAAGCGATCCCGCACGTCACGGAAACGTACGAGCATAATCGTCACACGCTGACGTTCCCGGAGGGTTCATCGCTCGCGCAAATGCTTGCGCCGGTCGATGTGCCGATCGTCAACTCGATTCACCATCAGTCGGTCAAGACGCTGGGGCGAGATCTGAGCGTGGAGGCGGTGTGTGCGGAAGACGGTGTGGTGGAGGCGATTCGCTACCGCAAGGCGCCGTTCGTGATGGGCTTGCAGTGGCACCCGGAATTTCACCGCGCAGGCGGTCCGGAGTTTCTGGATTGCACGCCGGTGCTGGACAACTTCCTGCGTGCCGCACGCGAGACGCGTTTCTGATGTGATGAGCCGACGGGCGGCGCTGTTCGACGCAGCGCCGTAGTGTCCCGGCAATACGCTAATTCGTCGGCGCAATAAAAAATGGCAGCCCGGAGGCTGCCATTTTCATGTCAGGAGCACCGCGATACGACTGTCGGTGCTCACGCCACTTCGATGCTTAGAAGCGATGACGGATGCCCGTGCCCACAACGGTTTGCGAGCTGGTCGACGACATACCGCCGGCAGCGCCGACACCGGCTTGGAGGCCCGTGCCTTCGTTGTCGGAGATGTGCTGGTACGAACCCGTCAGGTACACATCGGTGCGCTTCGACAGACGGTAGTCAGCTTGCAGCGTAACGGTGTGGAACTTCGGCTTCTTGTCCGTCGAATCTTGCTTGGCCATCGTGTACGTGTACGCGGCCGACAGCGAGACTGCCGGGGTCAGCATGTAGCGACCGTTGACTTCGAAGTTGTCGAACTTCAGGCCGTCGTTGCCGAAAGCAACTGCGGTGCTGTTGTAGTTCAGACCCGTCAGACCTTGCAGTTGGGTGTGGGTGTACACCAGGCCGACCGTTGCCGGGCCGAAGGCGTAGTTACCACCGATACCCCAGACGCGTTGCTTCGACGACTGGAACACCGAATCACCGCCTGCCGACGTGTCGACAGCGCCCGTGCCGTTGTTGTTACCCGGATTGCCTTGACGCTCCAAGTAAGCAGCAGCAACCGTCAGCGGGCCGTTTGCGTAGTTCACGCCGGCGCTGAATGCACGGTTGTTGGCGAAGTCGCCAGCCTTGTTCGAGAAGCCATACAGGCCGCCGAACGTCAGGCCGTTGTAGTTGGCGCTCGAGTACTTGACCGAGTTGTTCACACGGAACGAGTTGTTCGTGTTGTCGTTGTCATACGGGTGCGAAGCGATCGTGCCGCCGAACGACGAACCGTTCAGGGTCAGCGGTGCCAGGTAGTCGACCAGCGAGTCGTACTGACGACCGATCGTCACAGCGCCGAAGCGGTCGTTTTGCAGACCAACGAAGGCTTGACGACCGAACATGCGGCCGTTTTGGCCCGACGTGCCGTTGTTGATCGAGAAACCGTTTTCCAGCACGAAGATGGCCTTGTTACCGCCACCCAGGTCTTCCGAGCCCTTCAGGCCCCAACGGCTGCCGTTGATCAGGCCGCTCGTTGCACGGAAGTTCTTCGAACCCGAAGCCGACGACGTCGTCGAGTTGCTCGTGTAAGCGACGCCAGCGTCGATCAAGCCGTACAGGGTGACGCTGCTTTGAGCGTGCGCGGTCATCGAGAACGCGCCGACGACGGCAGCGGCAAGAAGAGTTTTTTTCATGGTTTAAGCTCCAGTAACGTGACACGAATCGCAGAATTCGCGTGTAAACAGAACGCGGCGAAACAGAACATGTCGAGGTGACGATTCATCACGCTTCATCACTCGCGGACCCGTACAGCTATCGGCACTGCTCTGTTGACAGGGGGCAGTGTATGAGTCACCGCTACTCCCGCCTATTTCAGAATCCGCAAGAATCTATTTCAGATATGAAAAGAATCTGTGAGACGCGTCCTAAAGCGTTGTCGGACAAGGGATTGGCTTGATTAAGCGTAGGCGAGAAATCGCGATGCAAGTGATGTGTGTTGCGCTCGGGACACAGTGTGGTGTGCAAGTGAAAGCGCGCGCGAAGCGTTGCCAGCACGGGTTTTGCGCGCGACATGCATGTTCGCGTTAAGTTCCATCGCGGTGAATGCATGCGGCGGTGACGTCTCGCGCGCCCGATGCGTCGCATGAAAAGTGCGATGTGAATTTGTATGAAGAGTTGAGTGCGTTGCTGCGATGTGCGACGTCGCTATATAGAGAGCGATTCATCGTCATGTCAGGTGGCTGCCATCTGGCTGTCATCGGGCTCACTTACTCGCGCGCATTGAGCCATTTCCGAGATGTTGGCAAGCGCATGAAATCGTTGCGTGCCAAAAAGGCCTTTATTTATGGGGTTTTACGGACTATTGCGAGTCTCCGAATAATTCATTGCGTCGAATGATGACAATGATTTTCGCATGCGCACCTATACTACGTTCCGCGAGAAGTAGACTTTTGCGTTGAGTGAAAAGTCTCCAAACCTTGGCGCGGCCTCATTGGCCGCGCTTTTTTTTGCCTGCAATTTTCTTGTGGGAAAAACTAGGCGTAATGCCTTGTGCTGAGGGCTTCGCCGCAGTCTCGAACATGCGGAATGCTCAACTGCTTGAGCTTGCGATATAGCGATGCACGACAAAATCCCAACGTGCGCGCGGCCGCTGAAATGTTCCAGCGATGCTGTGCGAGTGCTTGCAGAATGCGTTCGCGTTCCTGATCGTGTGATTCGTGTGACGCGTCATGTGCACGATATTGCGTGTGCGAAGCAATGCTGACGGTATGGGCCGTTTCCTCGATCCGAGCGTCGCGCGCCTCTTCGTGGCGATTCACCGGAGGTGTCGAATGCAATGTACGCGACGACGCAAGTTCCGGCGGCAGATCGTCCACACACACTCTTTCCCCGCTCATCACGGCACACGCGTATCGCAATGCCGCGCGCATCTGACGCAAATTCCCCGGCCACGCATGCGTGAGCAGGCACGAGAGCGCGTCGGGCGTCACGCGCGCGAGCGCCTGGTCGACACGCATCTCCGGCCATTCGTCGCACAACATGCGCGCGATGAGTTCGCACTTGTCGCCGCGCTCACGCAAGGTGGGCAGCGTCAGCACGCCGACGGCAATCCGGTAGTAGAGGTCTTCACGGAACGTGCCTTGTGCGACGGCGCTTGCCAGATCCTGATGCGTAGCGCAGATCAGTTGGACGTCCACCGGCACCGGCTGACTTGCCCCTAGGGGTGTGACCTCACGTTCCGATAGCACGCGCAGCAAACGCGTTTGCATCGCGTACGGCATGTCACCGATTTCGTCGAGGAACAGCGTGCCGCCATCGGCTTGCTGCATCTTCCCTTTCATCCCCCCGGGCAACGCGCCGGAGAACGCACCGCGCTGATAGCCGAACAGTTCGCTCTCGATGAGATGCTCCGGCAGCGACGCCGTATTGATGGCGACGAACGACTGTCTGCGTCGCTCGCTGTACTCGTGCAACGCGCGGGCAAGAAACTCTTTGCCCGTGCCCGTCTCACCGAGAATCAATACGGGCAGGCCACGGTCGACGAAGCGTTTGCCGCGCGCGAGCAAATCGCGCATGCGGGCGTCGGTGCCGCACAGATCGTCGATGGCGAGGTAATCGGGCCTGAGTTGATGGGAGGCCTGGGCCGGGGCTGGAGCGGCTGGCACGCGTACGACACGCTCGGCAAGCGCGGCAATGTTGTTGAATGCGGTATTGGCACTATGGGCACTGGCTGCGCCGAGGGGGGCGGCGTGGCCGACAGGTCGAGCGGGGGCGGACGCTACAGCGAGGTGAGCGGGCATGACTTGTCTCCTTCTCGTATTGGTACGAAAGGGCGCCGTCGGTGGCTTGTGGCCTGGCGATTCCTGACGTCTCTTTATGTCGCGGCCGGCTCGGGTGACCTACCGCCAAAGCAGGATACGACCGCGCAGTCATAACATCCAATACAATATTGATGCGCTATTAATACCTCAGGGGTATCAAATGATCGAGTTGCGCCATTTCCAGTACTTCGTGGTACTCGCGCAGACACTGCACTTTGGCCGCGCAGCCCAGCAGTTGCACATCTCCCAGCCGCCGCTCTCGCGTCAGATTGCGTTGATGGAAGCGGAACTGGGCGTGCAGTTGTTCGAACGGACGAACCGCAGCGTGCGGCTCACGCGGGCGGGTAATCGCTTCTATCAGGACGCAGTGGAAATCCTCAACGCCGTCGATCGGGCGCGTCGCAACGTGGTGGCGGCAAGCCGTGGGGAAGATGGCGCGATTACGGTCGGCTTCATGATGTCTTCGGCGTACAACATCCTGCCCGCGCTCACGCGGACCTACGCAGCGGCGTTCTCGCGCGTCGACATGAAGCTTGCGGAGACGCTGCCGAACCTGCTGGCAGAGGCGGTGCGCGCTGGCCAGACCGACGTCGGCATCATGTATCGCCCTGAGGATCTGACCGGCCTCGACACGGCAACGGTGTTTCGCGAAGAGATGGTGGCGGTGATTCCGCGCACGCACCCGCTGGCGAAGGTGCGCGTGCTCGACGCCGCACAGCTTGCCGAGGAGTCGTTCGTGAGCATTCCGCGCGAGATCGCGCCGCTCGTCTACGATCTGGTCGTAACTCACTGCCGCCGCTCCGGTTTTTCGCCGCACATCCGGCTCGAAACGAACCTTCAGCAAACGATCATCAACCTCGTGGGGGAAGGGCTGGGTGTGGCGATGGTGCCGATGTCGATGAGCAGCGCGAGTGCGTCGGGCAATGCGGTGTTCAAACCGCTGCGCAACGCACCGGTGGCCGAGGTGGCGCTGCTATGGAGCCGGGACAATCACAATCCGTGCGTGGCGACGTTCGTGGAGAATGCGCGCAGCGTGTGGCGCGAGATGCAGCGTGCGCCCGGCGCGCGGCTGGTGCCCGATCTGCCGGACACCAGCGTGCTTTGAGGCCAAGAGGCGTTGTGCGCGACGATCCCGTCGCGCCAGCCTTCGTCAGATTTCCAGAATCCCGGCGGCAACGAAGCCGCCGTCGACCGGCAGGATATGGCCGGTGATATACGACGCGTCGTCCGACGCGAGAAAGCTCACCGCACCAGCGATTTCATGCGGCTGTCCATAGCGTCCGAGCGGCGTCGTCTCCGTGTAGTGACGGCGCGAAACGTCCGAGTGCAGCACTTTGGTCAGCGGCGTGTCGATGGGGCCGGGAGCGATCCCATTGGCGGTGATACCGAAGGGGGCGAGTTCGATGGCCATCTGGCGCGTCAAACCGATGACCGCGGCCTTCGACGTGCCGTAAGCCGTGCGTCCGGCACTGGCGAGAATGCCCGCGACCGACGCCAGATTGACGATCCGTCCCCAGCGCTGCTCGCGCATGAGCCGCGCGGCATGCTGTCCGCACAGCAGGGTGCCCGTCAGATTGACGGCCATGACCTGATGCCAGTGATCGAGCGGGTAGTCGAGAAACGGGAACGTCTTGGCGACGCCCGCATTGTTCACCAGCACGTCGCAGCGCCCATGCCGCTTGGCGATCTGCGCGAAGCCGTCGGCAATCGACGCCTCCTCACCCACGTTCATGCCCAGCGCCCACGCGCGGCCACCTGATGCACTCAGCGCTGCGGCCGTCTCGGTCGCCGCGCCTTCGTTCAGATCGGCCACGACAACCGTCATGCCGTCCTTGACCAGACGTTCGCAAATGGCGGCGCCGATACCCATTCCACCGCCCGTGACTACTGCTACCTTCTCCGTCATGCTATGGACTCCTAAATGTACTGATGGCTACAGCACGGGCCCCGCCGCCAGCTGCGCGGCGGAGCCCGTCGGTGATACCGCGAAACCGTTAAGGGGTTAGCGTTATTTCAGGAAACCGATCGAGATCCAGGGGATGAAGACCACGATGAGCAGGGCGACGAGCAGTGCGCCCATGTAGGTCCACATCCGATTGAACACCTTGTCGGGTGACGTCTTGCCGATGGCGCACGCAGCGTAGAAACCCACGCCCAGCGGCGGTGCGAACAGGCCCATCCCCATCGAAAGGATGACGACCATCGCGTAGTGCACGTCGTGAATGCCGAGCGAGCGGGCGACCGGGAACAGCAACGGGCCGAACAGCACGATGGCCGGAATGCCTTCGAGCACGCTGCCGAGCACGATGAACACGACCATCGAGATGAGCAGGAAGCCGACTTGTCCGCCCGGCACACCATGCATCAGGCCGACGAGCTTCGCGGAGAAACCCGATTGTGTGAGCGCCCAGGCCATGGCCGTCGCCATGCCGATGATCAGCAGAATCGCGCCGGAGAGTGCGGCCGTTTCCGTGAGCAGCGGATAGAGGCGTTTGAAGTTCAGGTGCTTCTTGAAGGCGTGGACGATCAGCCCGATCACGATCGTGTACGCGATACCGATGGTCGAGACTTCCGTCGCCGTAGCCGCGCCTTCGATCACCGCCGTACGGATCAGGATCGGCAGCGCGAGGGCAGGCAGGGCCACGATAAACGTCTTGCCGATGACGCCCCACGGTGCGCGGCGTGCTGCGCTCGGCGCTTCCTTGCGCGAGCGGGCAAAGCACACGACGACGATGGCAAGCGTGGCGATCACGGCGGGTAGCAGGCCGCCGACGAAGAGCGCAGTGATCGACACGCCGCACACCGCACCGATGGTGATGAGCACGAGGCTCGGCGGAATCGTCTCGGTCATGGCACCCGTGGCGGACAGCAGCGCCACCAGGTCTTCCTGCTTCGAGCCGCGCCGTTGCATTTCGGGGAAGAGTGCCGGAGCAACGGCAGCCATGTCGGCCGCCTTCGAGCCGGAAATGCCCGAGACGAGGAACATCGCACCGAGCAGCACGTATTGCAGGCCGCCGCGCACGTGGCCGAGCAGCGACGCCATGAACTCGATCAGACTACGCGCCAGACCGCTCATCTCGATGAGCGCGCCCAGCAGCACGAACAGCGGCACCGACAGCAGCACGAGGCCGGACATGCCTTCGTCCATGCGGCTGACGACGATTTGCAGCGGTGCGTCCGTCACGAGCGCCAGATAGGCGAGCGTGGCGGTCCCGAAGGCAAACGCAATCGGAATGCCACCGGCCACGCATGCGCCGACGATCAGCACGAAGAAGATCAGCAAGTTGTAGTTGCCCATCGCGATCAGCGCGGGACGGCCGAGCCAGAGCGCCGCACCGAGGGCGGCGACGAACAGCACGCCGAGGCCGAACTGACGCGCACTGGAGCAGCGCGCCATGCGCGAGATCGCGGCAATGAGCATGAGCGCCGCGCCCACCGGCAGAGCGGCTGCGCGCAGCCCGTCGGGGATTTCCAGCGCCGGCGTGGTGATGTCCATCTGTTCGATGGCATGCGTGTACGCGGGCATGATGATGAGCGCAACGAACACGCACACCGTCAGCGCGGCCATGGTCTGAAACCAGTCGCGCCAGGCAGCGGGAAGTTTGTTGACGATGGCGGACAAGCGCATGTGCTCGCCCCGGTCGAGGGCAAGCACCGCGCCGAGCATCGAGAGCCAGATGAACAGCATCTGCGCGAGCTCATCCGACCAGGTGAGCGGATTGTCGAACCCGTAACGCGAGACCACGCCCGCGAGCAGGATGAGAGTTTCCGCCACCACCAGCAGCACGGCAACCGCCTCGGTGACTTTCATCACCGCGCGGTTGACGTGGCAGAAGAGGCGGGCGAGCGCGTGCGTCGGCTCGGCCGTCATCGTCAACGTTTCCATTTACGCGAGCTTCCCAGTGTACTTTTCCAACATGGCCCATGCTTCATCGCCAAACTTCTTGTGCCATTCCGCGTAGAAACCAGCGGCGCGAAGTTTGTCGCGGAACTGCTCGTTGTTCGGGGCGTTGAACACAAGACCCTTCTGCTTGAGCTCGGCCGTCACACCTTCGTTGAGTTTGCGCACGTCGTCGCGTTGCGCCACGGCGGCGGCGTTCACGTTGGCGGTGACAATCTCCTGAAGATCCTTCGGCAGCTTGTCCCACTTCTGCTTGTTGGCGAGGAACCAGAAGCCGTCCCACATGTGGTTCGTCATCGAGACGTACTTCTGAACTTCGTAGAGCTTGGCCGTGGTCAGCAGCGCCAGCGGGTTTTCCTGCGCTTCGACGATGTGCGTTTGCAGGGCCGAATAGACTTCGGCGAAGTTGATCGACGTGGGCGACGAATCGAACGCCTTGAACATCGACGTCCACAGCGGGCTCGTCGGCACGCGGATCTTCAGGCCTTTAAGGTCGGTCGGCGAGTTGATCGGACGGCTGCTCGTGGTGATCTGGCGATAACCGTTCTCCCAGATCTTGTCGAACGCGAACACGGTCGTCTTTGCGATCTGGCCGCGCACGTGCGCACCGAGATCGCCGTCCATGGCGGCCCACACCTGGCTGTAGTCCTTGAACGCGAAGCCCACGCCCGAAATCTGCGCGGCCGGCACGAGCGTGCCGAGAATCAGCGGCGAGAGCGTGAAGTAGTCGATTGCGCCCGAGCGAATCTGGCTCAGCATATCGCTGTCGGATCCGAGCTGATTGTTCGGATAGATCTGAAAGTCGATGCGGCCTTTTGATTGTTCGGCGATCTTCTGCGCCATCTCCTTGGCGCGGATGTTCATCGGATGGCTGACCGGCAGGTTATTGGCGAACTTCAATGTGAATTCGGCAGCGTGCGCCTGCGTCTGATACAACCCCGTAGCGGCGGCGGCCGATGTGGCGGCCACAACCTTGATGAAGTGGCGGCGGTCCATGGTGCTCATACTGCTGTCTCCTGTTTATTGGTTTGGTGACTGCGTCTGAAGCGCGGGCCGTGCACACGTGCTGCCATGCAACGACCCGGCCAACTCGGAAAAGTGGCTGGCTAATCTTACGCAAATCGAATGCCAGTTCGGCATCCGAACGGGAAAACCCTTACGTTGTTAAGCATTAGTGAAATCCCGGGGGCGGTGCCGCGTGTCGGCCGCGCGCCTTTCATCAGGCGCAACAAGCCTTCGCGAGCGTGTCGCGGGTATGGTGCGATTTGCTGCGCGAGCGAGGCTCGGCCGAACCCAGCAAACATGCGGGTGTGACACCTGTCGCATTTCGTCGACGCCTTGCGACACCTGTCGCAAATGTCGCCACGCCCGGTGCGACAGGTGTCGCACGCATTTCGGCATGTCGGACATTGCTGCGGCACAGCAAATTTTCTTCATCCGGCGTGCTTAAGAATTCACTTGATGGGCCGGTGGCTCCCGCTTTACGCTTGCGTCAATTGCACAGGTGCCACAAGCACCGCATGCGCCACAAGCGCGGCAAGAGAACGACCTCGCAACGACGACTGACCGAGCCGTCGATGTGACAGATCAGGCGTTACGCTGCCCACGTCGACCGTACGTAGACGCCTTGCAGGGATCTGGCATCGAAATTGCTCACCGGAGTCTGGATGACCCCAATTTTCCGGAGACACTTCATGGTTGCTGCATGCCTTACCGGCTGGGCCCACTCCCAGTTCGGCAAACTCGATAACGTCGACGCCGAGGTTCTGCTGGCCGACGTCGCCCAGGCCGCCCTCGACGATGCGGGCCTCTCGCCCGAACAGATCGATTCCATTCACGTCGGTACCTTTAACGGCGGTTTCCTGTATCAGGACTTCCCTTCGTCGCTCATCTTCAACCGCATTCCCGGCCTGCGTTTCAAACCCGCCACGCGCTACGAAAATGCGTGCGCGACCGGTTCGGCCGCCGTGCACGGCGGGCTGCAATCCATCGAAGCGGGCAAAGCCACACATGTGCTCGTGATCGGCTTCGAGAAGATGACCGAACTCGCCACGCCGCAGGTCGGTGAAGTGCTGCTCAAATGCTCGTATGCGCGTGAGGAGGCCGGGATTCCCGGCGGCTTCGCAGGCGTGTTCGGCACCATCGCGCAGGCCTATTTCGACCGCTACGGCGATCAGTCCGACGCGCTCGCGCGCATTGCCGCGAAGAACCACCGCAACGGCTCGGTGAATCCGTACGCCCATATGCGTCGCGACTTCGGCTACGACTTCTGCCGCAATGTCTCGGAGAAGAACCCGTTCGTGGCCGGTCCGCTCAAGCGCACCGACTGCTCGATGGTGTCGGACGGTGCGGCTGCACTCGTCATCTCCAAGGCGGACGTCGCACGCAGCATGCCCAAGGCGGTCGGCTTTCGCGCCGCCGTGCAGGTCAACGACTATCTGCCGCTCTCGCGACGCGATCCGCTGGCATTCGAAGGCGGTCAGCATGCGTGGCGTCAGGCGCTGGGCGTGGCCGGGGTGTCGCTGAAGGACTTGTCGCTGGTCGAGACGCATGACTGCTTCACCATCGCCGAACTCATCGAATACGAAGCGATGGGGCTGGCCAAGCCGGGGCAGGGCGCGAGTGTTCTTGCGGAAGGGTTGACGGAAAAGAACGGGCTGCTGCCGGTCAATCCGTCGGGCGGTCTGAAAGCGAAGGGGCATCCGGTGGGGGCTACCGGTGTCTCGATGCACGTGATGGCGGCGATGCAACTGACGGGTACGGCGGGCGACATGCAGATTCCCGATGCGAAGCTGGCGGGTGTCTTCAACATGGGCGGCGCGGCCGTGGCGAACTACGTGAGCATTCTCGAAGCGCGCTAAGCGTGCCGGGCGATCAAGGAGACGAGAAATGCTCAAGAAGGTCATGAACCTCGGCCGGTTGTTGGCCGACGTCGCGCGGCGGCACCCGGACGAAGCTGGTCTGATCGTCGGCGACAACGTAGCGACGTGGGGCGAGATCGACGCCCGCGTGAATGCTGCCGTCGACGCGCTGCGCAAGCTCGGCGTGAAGAAGGGCGACAAGTTGCTCGTGCATTCGCGCAACAACCTGCCGATTTTCGAGAGCGCGTGGATTGCGTTTCGCCTCGGGGCCGTGTGGGTGCCGACGAACTTCCGTATCACCGCGCCCGAAGCGGCGTATCTGGGGCAGTCGAGCGGCGCCTGCGTGATGATTTACGACGCGGGTTTCGAAGGCCACGTCGATGCGGTACGTGCGGCGTCGCCCGCATTGCGCCACGTCATCGCCCTCGGTGCGCCGCGTGCGGGCGAGCTGCACTACGAGACGCTCGTCGCCGAACACATGGGTGCACAGGGGTACGAGGAGGAGGTGGAGTACGAAGATCCGTTGTGGTTCTTCTACACCTCGGGCACAACCGGCCATCCGAAGGCAGGCGTGCTCTCGCACGGGCAGATGGCGTTCGTCGTCACCAACCACCTGGCCGATCTGATGCCTGGCATCACGTATCGCAGCCGCTCGATGGTCGTCGCCCCTCTTTCGCATGGCGCGGGCATTCACGCCATCGTCAACACCGCGCGCGGCGCGGCCAGCGTGTTGTTGCCGGGCGAGAAGATGGATGCGGAACAGGTCTGGCAGGCAATCGAGCGTCATCGGGTCGACAACATGTTCACGGTGCCGACCATCGTCAAGATGCTGGTGGAAGATCCGGCGGTGGACCGCTACGACCATAGCTCGCTGCGTTTCGTGATCTATGCGGGCGCGCCGATGTACCGCGCCGATCAGAAGTACGCGTTACATAAGCTGGGGCGCGTGCTGGTGCAGTACTACGGACTGGGCGAGGTGACGGGCAACATCACGGTGCTGCCGCCGTGGTTGCATAGCGATGACGACGATGCGCCCGATGCACGCGTCGGCACATGCGGGTTGCCGCGCACCGGCATGGAAGTGGCGATTCTGGACGAGCAGGGGCAACGCCAACCGGCGTTCGCGTCGGGTGAAATCTGCGTGCGCGGTCCGGCCGTCTTCATGGGGTATCACAACAATCCGGACGCCAACGCCAAGGCGTTCAAGGACGACTGGTTCCACACCGGCGACCTTGGTCATGTGGATGCGCAGGGGTTCCTGTACATCACGGGCCGGGCGTCGGACATGTACATCTCGGGTGGCTCGAACGTTTATCCGCGCGAGATCGAGGAAGCGCTGCTCACGCATCCTTGCGTGTCGGAGTGTGCGGTGCTTGGCGTGCCCGACCCCAAGTGGGGGGAGAGTGGGCTTGCGGTAGTGGTCGCCCGGGAAGGCATGGCCGCTCAGGCCGATGAACTGCTCGGACATCTCGAAGCGCGTATTGCCCGCTACAAGTGGCCGCGTCGCTTCGTGTTCTGGAGTGCCATGCCCAAATCGGGCTACGGCAAGATCGTGAAGAAGCAAATCAAGACGATGCTCGAAGAGCAAGGAGACTATCGACTATGAAACCTGCGCTTTCACGGGTCTTTCAACATGCAGGCGCCCCCACGTTACCCCGTGTGGAAGACTGCGTGTTGAGCGGGCAGCACGAACTGCGCGTGACGATCCGGACTGGTGCCAATCTCGGCGAGGCTTTGCGCGCGGCGTTATCCCGCTATGCGTACGGCGGCGGCGTCGGGCGTTTCTGTGCGGGGACCGCGCGAGGTCTGCGGTACCACATGATCGAGAACACGACGGATGCGGATCGTCCCTTCGGCTATGGTCAGCCGGTCGACGAGATGCGCGAAGTCGATCTGATCGGCGGCGCGATTACCGTGGGCCGAACGGCCGATGGCGCGACGTTGATGCATTGCCATGCGGGCTTCTCCGATCCGTCGGGCGAGCCACACGGCGGGCATCTGATTCTCGATCACACGTGGGCCGGAGACGAACCGGTGGTGATTCGTCTGTGTCTCTTTGCGCACGGCGGTTACGTGACGGGCGACGACGAGGAGACGCGGTTCCATCTGTTGCGTCCGGTGGCGGGAGAACTGTCATGAGCGTCGCGCTGGATGTTCCGGTCGCCATCGAGAATGGCACATTAGGCAGGTTGGTGGTGGCGCGTCTGAAGCCGAATCAGGATCTGACGGAAAGCATCGAGGCGCTGTGCGCCGAACATGCGATTGCGCGCGCGATCGTGCGTGGCGCGGTCGGGAGTCTGATCGATGCAAGGCTGGCGTTTCGCGCGGGCGACGGCTGGCGCGAGAGGGTGGTGAACGGTCCCGGGGTGGAGATCCTCAACGTGTTCGGTGAGGTCGATGCACGCCCGGGGGCGGCGAGTGCCATGCCGATGCTGCACGGCATGGTGGCGGACACCGAGGGGCGCATGTTCGCGGGACGCTTCGTGCGCGGCGGCAATCTCTCGTTCATTACCATCGAGGTGACGTTGCAGGAGTGGTTGCCTGCCTGAGTGAAGGTTTGATTGAGCGCGGAGTGAAAGGCGCGGTTGGCGCGTCGATGGGGAGTCTGCGGACTCCCCATCGTTTTTTGAGACGGTGCGGCGATATCGGCGCTACTCGCAAAGGAACGATTCGATGGCGCTCACCAGTGCAAGCGGCGTCTCGTTCATGGGGTAGTGCCCTGCGTTGGCGATGACCTCGACGCTCGCGTTCGCATAACGTTGCAGATAGGTGCGCCGCATCAGATCGATATCGAACACCGGGTCGTGCTCGCCGACGAGCACTCTGATAGGCGCGTCGACATGGAGCTGGTCGCTGAAATCCGTGTCCGCCCACGCTTGGAAATAGGCTGCGAAGGCCCCCATTGACGAATGCGTTGCCGAGTAGGCGGCCTTCCAGTTGATCCACGACGCTGGCAGTCGGTGGCCCGTGCTGCGGGCGATGATCGCCATACGATCTTCGAGCGAGGCTGCGGCGTTCTCGAACAATGCGCGACGCGCTGGATCGAACGATATGCCGCCGCAAGGCACGGGCGCGACAGGGATCAGTTTGCGCACGCGTTGCGGCGCAACGGCCGCAATCTTTTCGATGGCCATGCCGCCCATCGAGTGCCCGATCAGACTGAACGTGGTGAGATCCATGGCATCGGCCAGCCCGAGGGCGTCCTGAGCGATTTCGTCGATGGTGTAAGCGCCTCGGGCGTCACGCATGCCGCCATAACCGCGATAGTCCATGAAGACATAGCTGAAAACATCGCGCGAAAGCCAGGGTTCGCAATCGTGGAAGGAGCGGGCGTCGCCGAACCAGCCGTGTAGAACGAGCACGGCGTGCGGGCCGTGGCCGACGCGTTGAAAGGTATTGGGCATCTTGCTTGCGGAATCAGAGTGGGACGCGCTCATCCTAACGACACGAAAAGCTGCCCGCCATCGACAGTGGGTCATTCACTGTAGAATTCGGGCCATGAGAAACGTTTCAATCGATCAATACGAGCATCTGCCGCGCAGTGTGGTGGTTGTCACCAACGACTACCCGGCGGGACTCACATTCCGCGCGCATGCTCACGCGCGCGGCCAGTTTGCGTTGGCGTCACGCGGCATGATTACCGTGTCGACGCCGGAGGGCCGCTGGTTCGTGCCGCCGCAGCGGGCGTGCTGGGTACCTGCTGGCGTCACGCACGAGATGACGATGAGCGGGCCAGTGAGGATGCTCAACACCTTCGTGACTCCCGAGGCGTCAGCGTCCGCGGGACTCCCGACCGAGTGCTGTGTGTACGCGGTGTCTGCGTTGCTCAGGCAATTGCTGGACGACGCCATCGACCTGCCGCCGATGTATGACGAAGACACGCGCGAGGGCAAGCTCATGGCGTTGCTGCTGGCGGAGATCTCGGCGATGCCGCGCCTGATGCTCCATGCGCCGTTGCCTGCCGATGCGAGGCTCGCGAAGGTCTGCCGCAAGGTGTTTGCGTCGCCGTCGATGGCGCTGGATCTCGATGCAGTCGCGGCGATGGCGTCGATGAGTCGCCGCACATTCACGCGACACTTTCGTGAGGAGGCGGGGGTGAGTTTTGCGCAGTGGCGTCATCAGGTGTGTCTGATGGCGGCGCTCGAGCGCTTGAGTGACGGGCAGTCGGTGACGCGTGTAGCGCTCGATCTCGGGTACGGCAGTCCCAGCGCATTCACCGCAGCATTTCGGCGGGTGTTGGGAGATGCGCCGAGCCGGTATCTGACAGACCTCCCTTAGTCGCTGCCGTCTTCGTCGTTTTTGGTGCTGTGACCGCCGTTCTTACCGACGCGACCACTGGCACGATTGCCGTCAGTCGTCCTGACGCCAGAAATACATCGAGGCGCCCCTTGCGAGTGCGCCCCGATGTACTTTGCAACGTTATTGATGACGCTTACGCGATCGTCGGCTGCACCAGTCCGTCTTCACGGAACATGTGCTTGATGCCGCGCACGGCCTGACGGATGCGCGATTCGTTTTCGATCAGCGCGAAGCGCACGTATTCATCGCCATACTCGCCGAAGCCGATGCCCGGTGAGACCGATACCTTCGCCTGCGCGAGCAGCTTCTTGGCGAATTCAAGGGAGCCGAGCGCACGATACGGTTCGGGAATACGTGCCCAGATGTACATCGACGCTTTTGGCAGATCGACCGACCAGCCCGCTTCCGTCAGTCCTTTGTAGAGCACGTCGCGGCGGCGCTGGTACTGTTCGCGAATTTCCTCGACGCACGTCTGATCGCCTTCGAGTGCGGCGATGGCGGCGACCTGAACCGGCGTGAACGTGCCGTAGTCGTGATAGCTCTTGATACGCGCGAGCGCCGCGACCAGTTCCGCGTTACCGACCATGAAGCCGATGCGCCAGCCGGCCATGTTGTAGCTCTTGGACAGCGTGAAGAATTCGACGGCGACATCCTGCGCGCCGGGTACCTGCATGATCGACGGCGCTTTGTAGCCGTCATAGACGATGTCGGCATAGGCCAGATCGTGCACCACGAGAATGTCGTGCTTGCGAGCAAGATCGACGACGCGTTCGAAGAATTCCAGTTCGACGCATTGCGCCGTGGGATTCGACGGGAAGCCGAGGATCACCATCTTCGGCTTCGGATGGCTTTCGCGAATGCCGCGTTCGAGTTCGGTGAAGAAGTCGATGCCGGGCGTCATCGGCACGGAGCGGATGTTCGCACCGGCGATGACTGCGCCGTAGATGTGAATCGGGTAGGACGGATTCGGCACAAGCACCGTGTCGCCCTGATCCAGCGTGGCGAGCATCAGGTGGGCAAGGCCTTCCTTCGAACCGATGGTGACGATGGCTTCGCGCTCCGGGTCGAGTTCGACGTCGTAGCGATCCTTGTACCAGTGCGTGATGGCCCGACGCAGACGCGGAATACCGCGCGAGGTCGAATAGCCGTGCGTATCGGGACGTTGCGCGACTTCGACGAGCTTGCTGACGATATGCGGCGGCGTGGCCCCATCGGGGTTGCCCATCGACAGATCGATGATGTCCTCGCCACGACGGCGCGCGGCCATCTTCAGTTCGGCTGTGATGTTGAAAACGTACGGGGGAAGGCGATTGATGCGCGCAAAGCTGCGCGAGCCCTGTGAGCTGGACATGTTGAACCCTGGAACGTAAGCGCCCGGAACCGTCCGAGCGACGCCGGTGTGCTGGCCACACCGTGATGGCGACTGTAGCGCGGCGTCGGGCGCTTTGGCAAGGAATTCTTGCAAGCGATTCTTGCGATGAGCGAACACGCCATCGATCACAAGGTGATGCGAAGGAGGCCGCTCGACGTGAGCGGTCGGGCTAGTCCGTCGGTTAAGATGACCGGCCTTGAACCGGGCAGCGCGAAAGCGAAAGGAGTGTCGATGGCTTATGTGTACCTGTTGGTGGCAATCGTCGCAGAGGTCATTGCGACGTCGGCACTGAAGGCATCCGATGGATTCTCGCGCGTCGGTCCGGTGGCGCTGGTCGTCGCCGGGTACGGCATCGCGTTCTACATGCTCTCGCTCACGCTGCGCACGATTCCCGTGGGCATTGCCTACGCGATGTGGTCGGGACTGGGTATTGTCCTTATCTCGATTGCGTCACGCGTGCTCTTCGGCCAGAAGCTCGACGCACCGGCATTGCTCGGCATGGCGCTCATCATCGCCGGGGTACTGGTGATGAATCTCTGGTCGAAGTCGTCGGCGCATTGAGGTCGTTGAGGTCATTGATGTCATCGATGACATTGAGATGCAGCTCAGCGATCCCCTTCGGCTTCGGCGAGCACCGCCTTGAGCGCGCCGATACAACTATCGATTTCCGCACGTTCGATGACGAGTGGCGGCGCGAGACGCAGCACCGTCGAGCGGGTTTCCTTGGCGAGCACGCGCCGTCTTAGCATTCGCATCGAGAGGTCGTGCGCGTCGGCCCGCGCGGGATCGATTTCGATGCCAGCCCACAGGCCGCGTCCGCGCACTTCCCGAATCAGCGGCGAATGAATCGCGTGCAAGCGCGACAGCAGGTATTCGCCCATCTCCGCACTTCTGCCTGGCAGGTCTTCGTCGGCCATGACGTCGAGCGCTTCGAGCGCGACGGTGGCCGCCAGCGCGTTGCCACCGAACGTCGAGCCGTGGCTGCCCGGCTCGAACAGGTCGATGATGTCGCGTCGCGCGACGAAGGCGGACACCGGCAGCAAGCCGCCCCCGAGGGCTTTGCCGAGCATGATGCCGTCCGGCACGATGCCTTCGTGCTGATAGGCAAACCAGCGGCCGGTGCGTCCCAGACCGGATTGAATTTCGTCGAGCAGCATGAGGACGTTCTGCTCGGTGCACAGTTGACGTAGCCCGCGAAGAAAGCCGTCCGGCGGCACGACGATGCCGCCTTCGCCCTGAATGGTTTCGAACAGGACGGCGCAGGTGTTGGGCGTGATAGCGGCGCGCACGGCGTCGATGTCGCCATACGGCACGCGGATGAATCCGGGCGCGAACGGCCCGAAGTCGGCGCGGTAGGCGGGCTCGGAGGAGAACCCGACGATGGTGGTGGTGCGGCCGTGGAAGTTGCCGTCCGCGACGATGATTTCGGCGCGATCGGCGGGAATCCGCTTGACGCTGTAACCCCAGCGGCGCGCCGCCTTGATGGCGGTCTCGACAGCTTCTGCGCCGGTGTTCATGGGCAGGGCGCCGCCGAGCGTGGTGAGATCGCAGAGGCGTTCGAGAAAAGCGCCGAGACGGTCGGTGTAGAAGGCGCGGGAGACGACGGCGAGGCGCTGGGCCTGCGCGGTGAGCGCGGCGACGAGACGCGGATGCGCGTGCCCGTGACTGACGGCGGAATAGGCGCTCATCATGTCGAGATAGCGATTGCCTTCGACGTCCCAGACCCAGACGCCCTTGGCATGCGAGAGCACGACGGGCAGGGGTGAGTAGTTGTGCGCACCAAAGCGTTGTTCGCGTTCGATCTCGTTCATGAGCGCGTTCCTCCACACTTGAAGTCTAGATGTGAACGCGATGGCACGCAAAGGGGACAAGTCCCCAAGTGCCGCGCATGAAACTGGCCTGTACGTGCGCTATAATTGCCGATTACTCGGATGTGGCGCACGTTTCACGTGCACTCAGCCCCCCGAGTCTCTCCGGCAGCGATATCCGATCGCCGCCGTCACGCACTGCCCATAGCTCAGTTGGATAGAGCATCGGCCTTCTAAGCCGACGGTCGGGGGTTCGAATCCCTCTGGGCAGGCCAGCTCACCGACGATCTCACAACATCGGTCAGATCTTCCGCCTTACGATCCCCTGCCGCGCTTATTCAGTGCGCTGAGGGCTACGCGTGGTGTCGTCGTCGGGGGGAGCTTACGCGGCAACGTAAGTCGGGCCGTCCCAACCGTCGAGGTATTTCGGCAAGTCGTCGACGACATCCACAACGCGCTCCCGGTAGAACAGGTGCATGGTCGGTGCGAATGCCGCGTCGAGTTTTCCGCCTGTCGCGCGGGCAGTGAGGGCGTTCGGCACCACGCGCTTGCCAAGGCGATTGGTGCCGAAGACAACCTCGCCGCAGACGTCGCAGAACGTCTTCGTCATCTGCTTTTCAGGATGTTTGAACGTGCATCCGGCGCGTTCGCCAACGGTGACTGCCTCGGATGCCCACGCCGTCGCGGAAAAGACGGACGTGCCGTAAAAGTCCCGGCATGACGAACAGTGACAGTTCGCCCGCGCGGCGGGACTTCCTTGCAAGCTCAGTGACGTATTTCCGCACAAGCACGTGACGTTCAGTGACATGAGGCTCTCGCTAAGATGATGTCGACAATCATGTTGGGGGAACGAATTCGTACTGCGAACTAGTGTCGCGAAGTCGCGCCGCGCCAGAGTCTAGCATTCGTCGCGACGGCACCGTGCTCGCCTTGCCGTATCATGACGGCCTCTCTCCCGAAAAAGTCCTGAAATGCAAGTCCTCGTCGACGCCGACGCCTGCCCCGCAGTCATCAAGGACATCCTGTTCCGCGCGGCCAAGCGTGAAGAAATGATGGTGACGCTGGTGGCGAACCAGTTCCTGCGCACGCCGCCGTCGCCGTTCGTCAGATCGATTCAGGTGCCGTCGGGGTTCGACGTGGCGGACGCGCGTATCGTCGAGATGGTCGAAGCCGGGGATCTGGTGATTACCGCCGACATTCCGCTAGCGGCGGCGGTAATCGAGAAGGGCGGGCGTGCGCTCGACCCGCGTGGCAGCTGGTTCACGCACGAGAACATCAAAGAGCGCCTGTCCGTGCGCGACATGATGGACCAGTTGCGCACCGCCGGAATCGAGACCGGCGGTCCCGCCCCGTTCAGTCCGCGCGACAGCAAGGCGTTTGCCGGTGAGCTGGACCGCTTTCTGGCACGTCAACGCAAGTCACCTCGTTAGGCTTCCTCAGCCCTCTGCGCAAGGCATGCGCGCCTTGAGCGCCACCAACATCTCAACAATATCGCTCGGCAGCTTTCGTTCGCGGGCGATGTCCACACAATCCCGGCCACGATCGTCGGCAATCGCAGGGTCTGCACCCGCATCGATCAGCAGACGCAGCGTGGCGAGCCGTTGCAGTCGTGCGGCGTAGAACATCGGTGTTTCGCCGTGGGCGCGCAGATTGAGCAACGGCCGGTGGGCGAGGAGCGCGCGACACATGGCATCGTCGTCGCGCCAGACGGTCGCCCACAGCGAATAGCTAGGGTTCGCGCCGCGACGCAGCAAGAATTCCACGAGCGGACGGTTTTCGCCACGCGCCACGGCGTACCAGAGGGCCGTCGCCTGAAAATCGCCCTCATCCTCATCCATCGGGACGACTTGCTCCAGCACCGCGCCCGTTTCCAGCAACGTCTCGACCGTCTTCAGGCCGTTCGGCTCGGCCAGTCCCGCCGTCTCCGAGGGGCGGATCGAGCAGGCGAGATGCAGCGCCGTCCGGTGCTTCGGATCCATGGCGTAAACGAGGTCCGGGGCCTCGGTCAGCAATTCCGCCACCGTGACGCAATCCCACTTCCGGGCTGCATTGAATAGCGCTGTTTTCGACGGTTTCGCCATTGCTGGCTCTCCTTGAGGGCGTCTGCGATGCGCGGTTCCATAACCGTTACCTACGGTAACGGCACTGTGTGTGCACCGTGTGGCAATCGGTGATTCTCTGAGTCGTGCATCGCTTGTCACGCAAACTCACGCTTGTGGCGCACTCGCGCGCAGCAATTCGGCGAAACGCGCTTCGCACCAGCGCATGACATCGTTGGGTTCGCGACCGAACCGCCACAGCATGCGCACCGGCAATTGCGGAAGTCCCAGATCGTCGCAGCGAAGTTCGTGCAGATCTTCGTATTCCGCAATATCGATGGGCAGCACCGCCCAGCCCAGCTTATCCACGACCATGCTGGCGATGACGTACGAGCTGTCCGCGCGCCAGATCGATGGACTCAGTTGCAACGGCGTGATGTCGTCCATTTGCAACAGAAGCTGACGGTATTTCGCGAGATCCCCGCGCGTGACCTGATCGCGATACGCCAGCGGATGGTCGCCCGCCACGAACACGCCCTGCACGGCCGAGCCGATGTACTTATGGCCCAGCGCCGACGAGAGCGCGCCACGGTCGACGTGAAAGCCAATATCCGCGCGCTGCTTCTCCACGTACTCGGCGACTTCCGTCGAGGTGCCGTTGAGCAGCGTCAATTCGAGGTAGGCGAACTGATAGGCGAGATCGCGCACCAGTTCGCTGACGGCCTGATACGGCAACGCTTCGTCGAGCGCCAGCGACAACTGGGGCTGTTCGCCAAACGCCAGCGCGTTCGCCCGATGGTTCAGCCCCTCGGCCTGCCGCAACAATTCCTTGGCTTCGAGCAGCATCACCTCGCCCTGATCGGTGAGGCGCGCGTTTCGGCGGCTGCGGTCGAATAGTTCAAATCCCAAATCCGCTTCGAGCAGCGAAATCGCCGTACTCACTGCCGACTGGGCTTTCCCCATACGACGGGCGGCAGCGGATATCGAGCCGTCTTCCGCTGCCGCCACAAAGTAGCGCAATTGTTCTATTGTCCAGTTCATCCATTCATTTTATAGATAGGTTCCAACTTTTTCTAACAACAATTTCGCGGCAGAATCGCGCAGCTCCAATATGAAACGCCAGATTGAAATGCCAACATAGGCTTGGCGGCAGACGACCGGATCCCCCCGGTCCGGTGGTCTCGGGCATAGACCTCCTTCGCGCAACGCGTACCTGCCGTCCATGGTGTCTCTGGAGCGATGCGGGGCCCCCGGTCCTCCCCTCATCGCTGGCTCGCTTGCAGCCAGCCTGTCGCTCGACGCCGCGCACCGAACGCGGTTGCGACACCCTTGACCGGATGTCGTAAATCCAACGTGCTTACATGTCATCGAAAATCGATAACCGAACTCTCCGTACCCGTTTCGGAGTCCTGACGGGTGTCTCCACCACCCTGATCGCCAGCGTGTTGCTTCTCGCCGCGTGCTCTGGTCGTGACAAAAAGGAAGAAGCCGACGCCACACCGGAGGCCGTCGTGCGCACGGTCGAGCGTCGCGCCGAGCCGCTCACGACGGAGCAGCCCGGCCGGCTCGAGGCCTACCGCAGTGCCGACGTGCGCGCCCGGGCGGGTGGCGTCGTCATGGAACGTAAATATCAGGAAGGCCAGAAGGTCGCCAAGGGCGACGTGCTGTTCCGCATCGACCCGCAGCCGCTGTCCGCTGCGCTCGATGCCGCACGCGGTGCGCTCGCCAAGGCGCAAGCCGAGCACGATTCCGCGAAAGACAAGATCGAGCGCTATCGTGGCCTGCTTGAAGAGCGCGCCATTAGCGCCCGTGAAGACGCCGAGTCTCGTGCCGCCGAAGCGCGTACGCGAGCCGAAGTGCTGGCCGCCCGCGCCGAAGTGCGCAAAGCGGAACTCAACCTTGGCTACACGAGCGTGGTCTCGCCGATCGCGGGACGCGTGCGTCGTGCCGAAGTCACCGAAGGCGCGCTGGTCGGTCTCGACTCGCCCACACTGCTCACGCGTGTAGAACAGATCGATCCGATCTACGTGAACTTCTCGCAGCCCGCCGCACAGGTCTACGCGATGACGCGCGACCTTCGGGCGGGCAAGCTGGAGCATGGCAATGAGGCGGCTGCGCCGCAGGTGCACGTCACGCTGCCGGACGGGCGCGAGTACACCTTGCCAGGCAAGCTGCTCTTCACGGATCTGGCCGTCGACCCCGGCACGGACACCATCGCCATGCGCGCCTTGCTGCCGAACCCGGACGGCGTGCTGTTACCCGGCGCGTTCGTACAAGTGCGCATGCAGGGCGCGGTGAATCCGAACGTGGTGCGTGTGCCGCGCGAGGCGCTCACGCGCACGACGGCGGGCGCCATCGTCCGTGTGGTCGACGCCGACGGCCGCGTGCACGACCGCAAAGTCCACGCCGACACCATCGAAGGTCATGACTGGCTGGTGACGGACGGTCTCAAGGGCGGCGAGCAGGTCATCGTTCAGAACCTGACGCAGTTCTCCGATGGCATGAAGGTCAAGACCAAGGTCGCGGGCAATGACGCCAAAGACGTGAAGCGCGCTGGCGAAGACACCGCCAAGTCCACCGACGCCAGGCCTCAGGGCAACGGCAGTCCGGCCTCCAAAGCGGAGACGTAATCCAAATGGCTCGTTTCTTTATCGATCGCCCGGTCTTTGCCTGGGTGATCTCTCTGATGATTACGCTCGTCGGCCTGCTGGCCATTCGGGCGCTACCCGTCGCGCAGTACCCTGACATTGCTGCGCCGATGGTCAGCGTGTACAGCAGCTACCCGGGCGCTTCGGCGAAGGTCGTCGAAGACTCGGTCACGGCTATCATCGAACGTCAGATGAACGGCGCGCCGGGGCTGATGTACACGTCGGCCACGAGCGGTAACGGCGAGTCGTCGGTCAACCTCACGTTCCGTCAGGGCACCAGCCTCGATCTGGCCGCCGTGGAAGTGCAGAACCGGCTAAAGACGGTCGAGTCGCGCTTGCCGGAAGTCGTGCGTCGCTATGGCGTGAAGGTCGAACGTGCGGCCGACAACATCCACATGGTGGTCACGCTGTCGTCGCGCAATCCGGCCATCGGCGAGTTCGATCTGGGTGAGTTGGCGGCGTCGCAAGTCGTCAACCAGCTCAAGCGGGTGCCGGGCGTCGGTCAGGTGCAGTTCTGGGGGACGGAGAAAGCCATTCGCATCTGGCCCGACCCGGCCAGACTCGTCGCGCTCGATCTCACGGCCTCGGACATCGTGTCCAAGGTGCGCGCCTATAACGCGCGCGTGACGGTCGGCGATCTCGGTGCTGGCTCGACTCCGACGTCCGCGCCGATCAACGCCAACGTCGTCTCCGACACCACCTATTCGACGCCGGAACAGTTCGCCAGCATTCCGTTGCGCGTGCGTGCCGACGGTTCGGCCATCCGGCTGGGCGACGTTGCGCGTGTGGAACTGGGCGCGTCGGACTACAACTATTCGGCGCGCGTCGACGGGCTTCCGGCCACCGCGATGGGTATCAAGCTCGCGGCAGGCTCGAACGCCGTCGAGGTGATGAAGGCCGTGCGCGCCGTGATGGACGAACAGGCGAAGCTGTTCCCGGCGGGCGTCGAATATCAGATGCCCTATGAGACGGCGTCGTTCGTGAAGGTATCGATCCAGAAGGTCGTGAAGACGCTGCTCGAAGCCATCGTGCTCGTGTTCATCGTGATGTACCTGTTCATGCAGAACCTGCGTGCGACGCTGATCCCGACGCTCGTCGTGCCGGTCGCTTTGCTGGGCACGTTCGGCGTATTGCTGGGCCTCGGGTACTCCGTCAACACACTTACGATGTTCGGCATGGTGCTAGCCATCGGCATTCTGGTGGACGATGCCATCGTCGTGGTGGAAAACACCGAGCGGATCATGGTCGAGGAGGGGCTGTCCCCTTACGCGGCGACGGTCAAGGCGATGAAGCAGATCAGTGGCGCCATCATCGGCATTACGGTGGTGCTGGTGATGGTGTTCATTCCGATGGCGTTCTTCTCGGGCGCGGTGGGCAACATCTACCGGCAGTTCGCGGTCACGCTTGCGGTCTCGATCAGCTTCTCCGCATTCCTCGCGCTCTCGCTGACCCCGGCGCTCTGCGCGACGTTGCTGCGTCCGGTGGCGCACGACCATCACGAGAAGCGCGGCTTCTTCGGCTGGTTCAACCGTACCTTCGCGATGGGCACCGAGCGCTACAGACGCCGGGTCGACAAGACGCTTCGTCATCCGTGGCGCTCGATGCTGGTGTACGGCGCGATTCTGATCGCGGTGCCGCTGGCGTTCATGCGTCTGCCGTCGGCCTTCGTGCCGGAGGAAGATACCGGCAGCTTCATGGTGATGGCCTCCGAGCCACAGGGCGCGACGTTGCCCGAAGCGATGACGGCGCTCAAGCGTATCGAGCGCTATCTGATGCAGAACGAGCCGGTCAAGCACGTGTTCGTGCTGGGCGGCTGGAACGAGTTCGGTGCGGGCCCCGGCGGCGGCATGTTGTACGTCACGCTCAAGGACTGGCACGAGCGCACGTCAAAGCATGACGGCGTGAACGCCATCGTCGAGCGGGTGAACGCGAAGTTCACCGGCCAGCCGGACCGCATGATGATCGCGATGAACAGCCCGGCACTGCCCGAACTCGGTTCGTCGAACGGCTTCAATCTTCGGTTGCAGGATCGTGCTGGCGTGGGCGCGGAAGTGTTCACCGCCGCGCGCGACGAGTTGCTGCAAAAGGCGGCTAAGGATCCGGTGCTCAAAAACGTGATCTTTGCCGGGCAGGGCGATGTGCCGCAGATCGACATCGCCATCGACCGTCGCAAGATGGAAGCGCTCAAGGTCAGCATGGACGACGTGAACACCACGCTCGCCACCATGTTCGGCTCGGAGTATGTGGGCGACTTCATGCTGGGTGCGGAGAATCGCCGCGTGGTCGTGCAGTCGGACGGGCGTCAGCGTGTGTCGCCGGAAGACATCGGCAATCTGCGCGTGCGCAACGCCAGTGGCGAGATGGTGCCGCTGTCCTCGTTCGTCACGCTCAAGTGGAAGCTTGGCTCGCCGCAGTTGAAGCGTTACAACGGCTATCCGTCGTTCACGTTGCAGGGCGAATCGGCCCCGGGCAAGAGCAGCGGCGAGGCCATGGCGCGCATGGAGCAATTGATGTCGGAGATGCCTGCGGGCATCGGGCACGAGTGGAGCGGTCAGTCGCTCGAAGAGCGGGCGTCGGGCGCGCAGGCACCGATCCTGTTTGCGTTGTCGGTGCTTGTGGTTTTCCTCGCGCTCGCGGCGCTTTACGAGAGTTGGGCGATTCCGGCGGCGGTCATCATGGTGGTGCCGCTCGGCGTGATCGGCGCACTCGGTGCGGTGAGTCTGATGGGCATGCCCAACGACATCTACTTCAAGGTGGGCCTGATTGCGACCATCGGCCTCTCGGCGAAGAACGCGATTCTGATTGTGGAAGTGGCCAACGATCTCGCCAGGCAGGGCATGACGTGGTTCGACGCGGCGGTGGAAGCTGCGCGACTACGCTTGCGTCCGATCGTGATGACATCGCTGGCGTTCGGCTTCGGCGTGGTACCGCTTGCGATTGCGACCGGCCCGGCGTCGGGTGCGCAGCGCGCGATCGGTGTGGCCGTGCTGGGCGGGATCGTGACGGCCACGGTGCTGGCGATCTTCCTGGTGCCACTGTTTTTCCTGCTGGTGGGCCGCTTTGTGCGCCGCTCGCATCCGGGTAAGGATGCGCCGCACGATGCACATGACGCTGCACCGGCCGTTGAGGGGAAGGTATGACGATGTTTCGCCCCCGCATGCGCGGGATAACCGTGGCCGGTGTGTGCCTGTTCGCGCTGCTGGCCGGATGCACGATGGCGCCCACGTATGAGCGTCCCGCTGCGCCGATGCCGACGACGTACGAAGCGCCGACGGGCAGCGGTGTGCATCTTGCACTCGCCGATCCGCTCTCCGCCGACGCCGATTGGGCCGACGTTTTCACGGACGCGGACTTGCAGACGCTGATTCGCCGTGCGCTCGCGCAGAATCGCGACTTGCGACTGGCGTCGTTGCGCGTGCAGGAAGCGCGCGCGTTGTACGGCATCGAGTCGGCCAATCTGCTGCCGAGCGTTCAGGCAGGCGGCGCGTTCTCCCGTCAGCGCTACTCCGGCTCGGCCGGGCAACCCGATGGCGCAAGCAATATGCCGGGCGGTTATGTCGCCAACGACGTGCGTGCGACGGTGGGCGTGAGTGCGTTCGAGCTGGACTTCTTCGGGCGCGTGCGTAGTCTGCGCGACGCCGCGCTTCAGGAGTATCTGTCGAGCGAGGAAGCGCAACGCGCGGCGCAGGTCAGTCTGGTGGCGGAGGTGGCGACGTCCTATATCGGGCTGGTCGCCGCGAACGAGCAGATTGCTTACGCCCGCGATGTGCTGGCGGCACGTGAGGACGGCATTCGCGTCATTCGTCTGCGTGCCGAGCGTGGGCTGGTCGACGACCTCGACCTGAACACGGAGACGACGCAGGTCGAAGTGGCGCGGGCGGCGCTCGCCGAACGCGAACGTCAGCGTAGCGAGATCGTGCACGCGTTGCAGGTGCTCACCGGTGACGTTGGCGCGAAGCCTGCGGCGGCATCGTCGCTCGACGGTGCTTTCGTGGTGCCGGTCGCGGCGGGCTTGCCGTCGTCGTTGCTGATGCGTCGTCCCGACATTCGTCAGGCCGAAGCGAAGTTGCGCGGAGCCAACGCGAATATCGGTGCGGCGCGTGCGGCGTTTTTCCCGTCGGTCAGACTGACGACCGACATCGGCACCGCCAGCGCCAGCTTCTCGGATTTGTTCGGGGCGGGCACCGGCGTGTGGTCCTTCATGCCGCAGATCACCGTGCCGATCTTCAGCGGCGGGCGCAACATTCAGGGCCTCAATCTGGCGAACGTCCGCAAAGAGATGGCGGTCGTCTCGTACGAGCGCACGATCCAGACGGCGTTCGCGGAAGTCGACGATGCGCTCACAGCGCAGCAACTGCTCGCGCGCCAGTATCAGGCGCAGAAGCGTGTGTCCGATGGCGAACGCGAGCGACTGCGGCTGGCCAAGCGTCGTTACGTGAACGGGGTCGCGAGCTATCTCGAATTGCTCGACGCCCAGCGCAGCGAATTCCACGCGGCGCAGCAGCTGATCGATGTGAAGCAGCGAGTGCTCGTCAATCACGTGGCGTTATATCGTGCGCTCGGTGGCGGATGGAAGCCTGAGGATGACGCGTCGTGACGTGATCGTAGCGTGATCGCATAGATCGTCGTCAAACAGAAACCCCGCCGGGTCTTGCGATCCGGCGGGGTTTTTTCATGCGTCGCCGTCAGCCACGTGGCGACGACAGGCGCGAAGCGTCAGAACGCGAAGCGGCCTTCCGAAGCGATCTTGGCGATCGGCTCGCGCGGGCTCGGCACTTCACGGGCGCGCAGGCCTTCGGGCAGTGCGTTCACGTCGCCGCCCGGACGACCGATGGCGATGGCCGCTTCGATCTTGTACTTCGGCGACAGATCGAGTTCGTTACGGATTTTGTCGTGTTCGATACCGGCCAGACCGTGCGTCGCCCAGCCCGAGAGCGAGGCTTGCAGCGCGAGGTAGCCCCATGCGGCACCTGCGTCGAAGCTGTGGGTCGGGGCCGGGACTTCCTTGTCGCTGCCCGGAGGCGTGAGCGTCGACTTCGAGATCACGAGGACGATGGCGGCGGCGTTCTTGGCCCACGTCTGGTTGAACTCGTTGAGGAAGCCGACGAACTGCTCCCAGTGCGGCGTGCCGCGGCGGGCGAAGACAAAGCGCCACGGTTGCGCATTGTAGGCCGACGGCGCCCAGCGGGCGGCTTCGAAGAACGACAGCAGGGTGGCTTCGGGAATCGTTTCATCCTTGAACGCGCGCGGCGACCAGCGGGCCACGAATTGCGGGTCGATAGGATGATCGGCTTGGCGGGTGGTGATATCGGTCATGCGAATAGTCTCGTCGGCGAAAGGGCCATCAGTGCGCTCATTGCGCTCAGATACATCTGATCGGGCCGCTAGGATACCTCGCGCGAAGGCCAATCCCAACCAATATCGCCGCACGTGCATATGACTGACGGTTATCTCGCCGGGTACGCCTTTGTCCTCGCAGTGGCTTCATCGTCTGTGCTATCCCCGTCCCGCGATATCATCGCCTTCCATGAACACCTTAAAGAACATGCGGATCTTCGTACGCGTGGCCGACGTCGCGAGCTTTGCCGGTGCGGCGCGCGCGCTCGACATGACCACGCCTCAAGTGTCCAAGGCGATCTCCGAGCTCGAAGCGCACCTGCGTACGCGGCTGCTGCATCGCACGACGCGTAAGCTTGCCCTGACTGACGCAGGCAAGCGCTACCTTGATCGTTGCCGCGACATCATTGCGCTGGTCGATGTCTCGGAGGCCGAAGCCGGGGCCGCGAGCGCCGCGCCCAGCGGCACGCTGCGTCTGCACGCGCCAGCCAGCTTCGGGCAAGTGTTCGTGGTGCCCGCACTGGCGCGCTTCCTTGAGCAGTACCCGGACGTCGAGGCCGACTTATTGCTGTCCTCGCGCGTGCCCGATCTACTGGAAGAGAACATCGACGTGTCGCTGCGGCTCGCGACGGCGCAATTGCCCGATTCGGGGCTGGTGTCGGCGCGGATTTGCCGGATGGCGTCGGTGCTATGCGCAGCCCCCCAGTATCTCGCCAGGTATGGCGCCCCGCGCTCGCTGGACGAACTGGCGCAGCACACGCAGGTCCGTCTCAATGCGCCGCATTACTCCGTGGATCACTGGCTTTTCGAAGGCCCGGACGGCAGCGTGAAGCTGCCGGTGCCGTCGGGGCGGCTACGCGTGAACACCGCCGACTCGCTGGCGGCGGCGCTCATCAGCGGCTGTGGCGTGGGGCCGGTGCCGTTGCTCTCGGCACTCTCGGCGCTGCGCAGCGGTTCGCTGGTGCGCGTGCTGCCCGAGTACGAGTTGCAGGGAACGAACGTCTACGCGGTCTACGCGTCGCGGCTGTACCTCGACGCGAAGGTCAAGACATGGATCGAGTTTCTTCGGACATTTGTGGAGCAGGCGCTGTCTGCCCCAGACGCCGCAGCAATAGCGCAGCCCCTGCGATCAGCAGGCCGATGACCAGCGACACCCAGAGGATGGCCGCGTCGCCCCAGTGTGCGCGGGCCACCGAGTAGCCCCAGGGGGCGACGGCCGAGACCGCGAAGGCGGGCGTGAGCAAGGTGCCGAGCGCCCGCGCGTAGGCTTCGTGCGAGAACAGTTCGAGCGGGAGGCTCGCACGTAGCAACGTTGCGAGTCCGTTCAGCGCGCCGTAGAAGAAGATGAAGACCCCGGCGGCGATGACGGACGACATCCCTGCCAATCCCAACGCGAAGCACAGCGGCAGCCCGCAGCCGACCACGACGTTGAGATTCACCGCGCTCGACTGACGCGGCTGAAGCCACTCCAGCGTTCGCGCACATACCTGACCCAGCCCCCAGAGCGCGGCGAGCCCGACCGGCAGCCCTTGCACGCTCAACAGCGACGTCAGGTGCGCCGCCAGCCCCGACGACAGGATCGAGACCAGCGCCATGATTACGCCGTAGAGCAGGGCGGGCCGCCACGGTAGCGGGGCGCGTGTCTTGCTGCTGGCGTCGGCGGCTGTTGCGCGCGGCGGCGTTGGCGGCAGGCTGCGCAGCAACGCCCACGCCAGCAGGCCGAACGCGCCATACACGAGCACCCCCGGTCGCCATCCCCATGCGGCGCCGAGCCAGTTGCCCACCGGCCAGAAGACGGTCGTGGCGAGGCCGCCGATCAGCGTGATCTGCGTCATCGGCCGACGAGCGGTGGCGCCGTAGAGCGCGGCAAGCGTGGCGAAGGCGGCGTCGTACAGTGACAGCCGCATGCCCACGCCGAGCAGGCACCACGCGGCGTAGAACTGCGCGAGCGTGGTGCTCGTGGCCAGAGTGGCGCATCCGGCAACACAAATCAGCGTGCCGAAGCACATCACGCGGCGGCCCCCCATGCGTTCGAGCCAGCGGCCCGAGAGTGGCGACACGGCGGCCATCACCAGCATGGCGAGCGAGGGACCGGCGAAGACCCATGTCTGCGCCCAGCCGGTGTCGCGTGCGATGCGCCACGCAAAGGCGCCGGGCAGATAGAAGCTCACGCCCCAGTTGATGAGTTGTGCGAGGCCGAGCCGGAGGACGAGAGGCATGACGATGTGCAGGGCAAAAAGGCCGGATTGAGGCCGGATTCAGGCCGGATTCACGCCGGATTCACGCCGGATTCAGACGTCAGCGCGAATCGTCGACGAGACTTCGGAGCGTTCGCACGCCCGGACCGACGCCACGCTCTGCATGGTGCGCCTGCCTCATCTCTTGGTAAAGTCTTGGCATCTTATCCGGTTCATAAGGAAAACTTTGAGATGCGACGCCTGAATCTGGATCAGTTGAACACCTTCGCCGAAGTCGTCGATGCCGGGAGTTTCTCGGCGGCAGCCGTGCGTCTCGATCTGTCGCAACCGGCCGTCAGCCTTCAGGTGCGTCAACTGGAACAACGCCTGAACGTGCGGCTTATCGAGCGAGTGGGGAAGCGGCTCAAGCCGACGTCGGCCGGTCTGACGCTGCTCGAACACGCGCGCCGCATCGACGCTGCCGTCGAAGAGGCGATGCAGGTGTTGTCGAGCCACGCGCGGGGCGTGGCCGGGGAAGTGGCCATCGGCACCGGGGCGACGGCCTGCATCCATCTGCTGCCGCCCATGCTGCGCGCGATGCGCAAACGGCATCCGCAACTGGACATCCGGGTGAGCACGGGCAACACCGACGACGTTGTTGCGGCCGTCACAGAAAACCGGCTCGATATCGGCCTCGTGACGTTGCCCGCAGCGGGGCGCAGCCTGCACGTCACGCCGGTATTGCGCGACGAATTCGTCGCCATCGCACCGGCGAACGACAACACGTGGGGAGACGAAGTCACGCCGCACACGCTGGCCGCAGCCCCCATGGTCGCGTTCGAATCGGGCAGCAGCACCCGCTTGCTGATCGACGATTGGTTTCTGCAAGCGGGGCTTCGCATGCGTCCGGTCATGGCGCTGGGCAGCATCGAAGCCATCAAGGAGATGGTGGCGGCGGGACTCGGTTACAGCATCGTGCCGAAAATGTCGGTGAATGCCGTTCATCATCGACGCGGATTGCGTATATCGACGCTCACGCCGGAATTAACGAGAACGTTGGCGATTGTCGTCAGGCAGGATAAACCGCTTACGCCGGGATTGCGAAAAGTCTTGTCGGCATTGGAGGGGTTGGGCAGCGTGTTGTGAAATTCAATGAGAAAATGATTCGCACTCCACGTGAAAAGGTGTCGTTGTTTTATTGGGCAAAATTACCCCCGCAAAACACAAGGCTCGGACTACAATGCGCGAATAACGGCATCCAAACCGGCAATTATTGAGAACGTGTAACTCGCAATGCATCACAACCTTTATCGATATGAGGGGCTGCTGGGAGCCCGCTCGGTCGAGGCGCTGGACGCCGAGTTTCGGAAGCTGACGCAAACGCTGGAATACGACGCGCTGTTTTATGCGCCGTTGTTGCCGCGTCGCGAGCGAGAAGCCGCCGCATTCCAGATGGAAGATCAGATCATTTCTGCGCAGGGCATGCCGAGTCGTCACATCTTTACGACGTTCCCGCCTGCCTGGATCGAGCGCTATCAGAGCGCGGGATATGCCGAAGTCGATCCGGTGCTGGTGGCGGCGAATCTCTCGCCGCTGCCGATTCTCTGGCGCACGTTCCTCATGCAAAAGCGGCCGCATCCGATCTTTGCCGACGCGAGAGCGCACGGTCTGGGCAGCGGCGTATCTATCCCCATCTACGGCGCTGCGGGTGAGCGGGCGATCTTCAGCGCAGCGACCGCAAAATCGCCGGAAGAATCGGCCGAACTCGAAGCACGCATGGTCGGTGAGATTTATCTGACGGCGTTGTATTTCCATCAGGCGATTCAGCAACTCGACATGCAGTGGGTGGCGAGCCGTTGCACCGGCAAGCTCAGTCCGCGCGAGATCGAAAGTCTGCTGTGGGCGGCGCGCGGAAAGACCGCCTGGGAAATCGGGCTGATCCTGAAGATCTCCGAGCACACCGTTACGTTTCACATCAATAACGCCAAGCGCAAACTTGGCGCGGTCAACCGGCATCAGGCGATTGCAGCGGCGATCAGCACCGGTCTGATTTCCCCCTGAAATTATCCACTTTCAAGCGAGATTCGTGAGCGCTATTTCCAGGTGCTCACGAAACCGCTTTGCTTTGTGGATTTCACCTCTGTCGCCTTTGCCCGTCGCGCGACATATTCCCTCCATTTTCGAGACATTCCCCCCCTGAATTCAGCCGATTTCACACCTTTTCCGAAACGGTGTGTTGTCGCTTTGAGGCTAGTTCAATTCCTAGGGAAAACTATAATTTACTCATGGCGAAAACTGATTGGTTAGCGGTTTTCGTCACTTTGAACGACATACGAACGATAAAAGGAGTTTTCCATGAAAAAGAACCTGCTGAGCGCCATTGCGCTGGTCAGCCTGACCGTAGCCGCCGGCTCGGCTTTCGCTGCCGATCAATCGACCGGTGTGACCCGTGAACATGTGCGTGCCGAATTGCAAGCTGCACGCGAACTCGGTCTGTCGCCGGTGACGGAATTCAACTTCCCGTACACCTTCGAGCAATCGGTCCAGTTGCAAAAGCGCACCGCCGAAATCGAAGCGGCGCAACACAGCGCTGCCCCGCAAGCCCCGGCAGTCAACTGAAGTCTCGATGTGTGGAAGGGGGACAGTCAGTCCCGAGATGTACTGAGTTTCTGAAGCTGCACCCGATTCGCCGACGGCCCGCCTGATTCGTTTGATCGCATCGACCATTCGACCATTACGAGTCCCGCCCGCGCCGCGCGAATCTTCCTCACGACGCCGTAGCGCGTCACTTGCCACAGCCCCGCCAGAGGACCTCGGTCCCGACGGGGCTTGTGTGTTTCTGGAGGTCCGGCGGCGTATCGTGAAATACGCGCCAGCCACCTCGATTCAATGCGTGGATGTTTCGGACGAAGGAGATTCGGCCATGGCGGCCTTGTCCTTTGCGACGCTCGATTGCCATCCGCCGCCCAGCGCCAGGAACAGATTGACCTGATCCATGGCGACCTGCGTTTCAGACGCAGCGAGTGCTGCTTCGGCGCTCGCGTGCGTGCGCTCGGCATCGAGACTCGTGAGGTAAGGCGCGCGGCCCGCCTGATAGAGCTTGTGGTTCTGTTGCGCAGCGGCGCGGGATTTGTCGCGCGCGTCGCGCAGCGCATCGTCGCGTTGCAATTCGCGGGTGTACGCCGAGAGCGATGTCCGCGTTTCCTGTATCGCCTTGAGCACCACACCGTCGAAGTGCGCGAGCGCGGCGTTCGCGCCAGCTTCCATGCCCTTGATGTGCGAGCGCACGCCGTTGGTCGGCAGCGACCAGGAGATCATCGGACCGACCGTCCATTGTTCGGTGCGTCCCTGACCGAAGTGTTCCAGCACGCCATTCGCACCAATCGATGCGCCGAAGCGAATCGTCGGATAGAGGTCCGCCGTCGCCACACCGATCTTCGCCGTGGCCGATGCCAGTTCGCGCTCTGCCTGACGCACGTCCGGGCGGCGCTTGAGCAGCGCCGTGCCGTCGCCGACGGGCAGCGCCTGCGTGAGTTGCGGAATCCGACGGCATTGCGTGAGGCTCGCGTCGAGCGTGCCCGGCACCTTGCCGAGCATCACGGCCAGCCGGTAGTTGGCGGCTTCGTTCTGCGCCAGATAATGCGGCAGCCCGGCACGCAACGTGTCGGCCTGCGCCTGCGCGCGAAGCAGATCGGTCGGCTGATCGCGACCGGCGTCCACCAGCTTGCGGGTGATCGCTACGCTGCGTTCCTGCAACTTCAGTTGCTCATTGGCAATGTCGTACTCGTGATTGGCCGCGCAGCTTTGCACGTACGCGCGCACGGTCTCGGCCGCCACGCTGACACGCGCGACATCCAGTGCCGCCTGACTCGCTTCGGCGGCGGCGAGTGCGGCTTCGTCCGCACGGGCGAGCTTGCCGAAGAAGTCGATCTGATAGGAGATGCCGAGCGTGGCGACGGCAATGTTCACCACCGGCAGCTTTTCTTCCTTGAGCAGACTCTCGCCCGAAATCTGTGCGCGGGCCGCTTCGGCCTGCACACCGCCCTGCGGCAGATTCTCGGACTCCACTTCGTGATACAGCGCGACCGCGCGCTGCACGTTGGCCAGCGCCACGCGCACGTTCGTGTTGGCGGCGAGCGCCTCTTTCACGAGCGCGTCGAGCTTCGGATCGTCGTACAGTTGCCACCAGTCATCCGGCACCGCTTCGATGGAGACGGCGCCCGGCTTCGCGACATTCGCGAGCGCGCCATTCGCCTCGGACGAGCGCATGACCGAGTTTTCGGGCAGGTGGTAGTCCGGCCCGACCGTCGTGCACCCTGCGACAAGCACGGCGGCGATGGCCACGGCGCTCAGCAGAAGGAGGCGGGGTCGAGTGGTCTTCAAGACTGCTCTCGTCGCCTTCGTTGCTCTGGTCGTTCTGGTCGCGCTCACTTGCGCACTCCCGCCGGTGCGTCGCTTCGCGTGACGGCGGCCATCGCCGTCGGTGCTGCGCCGTCAGACTGCGCTGCGTGCTTCGGCTGGGCGGCTTTGTCCTGACCTTCGACGACCGTCACCGTAGCGGTGCGACCGGCGACGAGACGCATGTCGGCGGGCACGTCGTCGAGCGCGATGCGCACGGGAATGCGCTGTGCGAGACGGACCCAGTTGAATGTGGGGTTGATGTTCGGCAGCATCGACGCGCCGCTGGTGCGGTCGCGATCCTCGATACCGGCGACGATGCTCTGCACATGCCCATGCAGCACGTGACGCTCGCCCATCAGGCGAATTTCCACCTTGTCGCCGATATGGATGCCGCGCATCTTGGTTTCTTCGAAATAGCCTTCGACATGCAGCGAGCCTGCGTCGACCATCGAGAGGACCGGACGGCCCGTCGTCACGTAGTCGCCCACGCGCGGCAGACGGTCGTTCAGGTAGCCATCGGCGGGCGCAACCACGCGAGTGCGTTCCAGGTTGAGCTTCGCGAGACGCGCCGCAGCGTCGGCCTGAGCCACTGCCGCTTCACCGGATTCGACCTTGGCCTGACCGGCTTCGACGACTTCCTTGGCCACCACTTCCGTCAACTGACGATTGCGTGCGTTCTCGCGACGCGCCTGCGCGAGCGAGGCGCGCTGCGCGGCGGCGCTCGCCTCGGCCTGCTGCAACGCGAGCGTGTATCGATCGCGGTCGATCACGAAAAGCAGATCGCCACGGTGCACCGGCTGGTTGTCCTTGACCTCGACGTCGGTGATCAGACCGGAGACGTCGGGGGCGATCTGCACGATGTCGGCGCGAATACGGCCGTCGCGCGTCCACGGGGCGACGGTGTAGTAGTCCCAGAGATGCAGCAGCACGTAGACCGCCACGCAGGAGACCGCGAGCGTCAGAACGACGGGGCCAAGAGAGCGAAGTTTCAGTTTCATGGTTGGCAGGCGTGCGCAATGGCGACGATGCCGCCCAGCGCGATGATGTACACAGCGAGGTTGAATAAGGAGCGGTGCCAGACGAGCTTGTAAAAGCCGATGCGCGCGAGCACGAAGCGCAGCGCGCCCGTCAGCACGAACGCCACGACCATCAGGGCCAGCAGCGTCGGCACGAATACACCGTAGATGTCGATCTCGCCGCTCATTGGGCACTCCGGGTCGAAGCAGGGGTGGGGGACGCAGGCGGGAAGAGTGCGACGTGGATGTCCATGAGCGAGGCGCGCGCACTGCGCGAGGCCTGATCGCTATGGGCTACCAGCGAGCGCACGGCGCCCAGCAGTTTGTCTCGCAGCGTGGCGTCGGGCTGGCTCACCTGTGCGTCGAGTCGCGACTGGTAGAAGCGCGCTACGTCGGACAGCGCGGCCTCGACGGCATTGCGCTGCGATGGATTCAGATTCGGCAATTCGCGTTGCAGGGCGAGCGCAGAGAGTTCGACGCGCACTTCGGTAAAGCCGTCGCTCGACGTTTCACTCTCGCTCGCCGCCAGACGCGGCACCAGCTGGCCGAGCCGGTCGAGCAACCGCGCCCGCAGCCGGTTGTGTTCGCTCACCGAGCGGCCCATCGCGTTCTTTGCGATATCGCGCCAGCTCGAATGAATCAGTCGACGCATGGCGACGCGGGTGCCGAACGGGCGCGTCTGCAAGGTCCACAACAGTGCGAACAGCACCCCGGCCAGACCGGCGATGTTGTTGTTCAGGAAGCTCTGGAAGTCGGCGTTGTATCCGCCCTGAATTCCCACGAAAGTCGCCGTGTTCACCGCTACGAGCATGGCCACCATCGTAAAGCGCGGTTGCGGGATCAGCGTGCCGAGCAACACGAACGGTATGGCAAAGAGCGCAACGAGCAGACCGAAGTCGTGCGCGTTCGTCAGGATGAAGAACACGTAGACGGCGGCGAATATCACGCACACGGCCGTCGCCCAGAAGAACGAGCGGATGAACGGCGCGGGCTCGTCCATCGCCGCGAAGAAGCAGCAGGCCACCGCGCCGAGCGAGACGCCGGCCGCGCCGTCGTTCCAGCCCGTATAGATCCACGCCATGCCCATCAGGAACGTGCAGAGTGCCGCCGAGATCGTCGAGAACAGCAGCAGGCCGTGATCGTAGTGACGCGCGCCGCCCAGTTCCCAGTGCGGGAAGGCTGGCGTCCATTCGGGAGCGTCTTCATGCTGCCCGAAACGGCGTTGCAGCGAGGCACAGTCCTGCCACAACTGCACGAGCGAGCGTAGACGATCTTCCGTCGCGGACACAAGCGCGCCGTACCAGTCCGACGCTTCACCGGCGGATTGTGGCGGCTTGAGCAGATGGGCGGGCGCGGGCGACGGTGCGCCCCGGCGCAACCACGCCACGATTTCCGCCATCTTCGCTTCGAGCGCTTCGGGGGCACCGTTCGGATGCAAACGTAACGTCTGCACCAGCGACGCCACCGTCGAGAGCACCGGCATCATCATCGACATGCGCCCGCGCAGCTCCTGTGCGTCGCGCACGCGCGCGGACGTATCGGCGTCATACGACAGTTGGCTGATCAACTGGTCGAGCGCGAGAATGTCGGCCGCCATGCGGTGACGGCTCATGTGACGCGTGGCCTTGCCCTCGGGGTCGGCCGACAACATATCGGTGGTCCAGCGCGCAGCGTCGGTGAGCCAGCGGGTCGAGCGGTCGTGCAACACTTTCGCCACGCTCGTCGGCAGAATCACCGCGCCCACGACGCTGGCGCAAACGATGCCGAGAATGATCTCTTCCGAACGCGCGATGGCAATGTCGAAAATGCCCGACGGAGTGTTCACGGCGGGCAGGGCGATGAGCGGCAGTGTGTACGACGCCAGCAAGAACACGTAACTGCGAGGCGAGCGATGCAACAGCGAGATATAGAGCAGCGTGCCGGTCCACAGACCGACGGCGGCCATCAGCAATTCTGGCGTGTTGACGAGCGCAGGCACGAACGCAATGGACGCCGCAGCGCCCAGCAGCGTGCCGAGCACGCGGTACAGCGCCTTGGAGCGGGTTGCGCCGGTGAGCGGGTGCGAGACGATGTAGACGGTGGCCATCGCCCAGTAGGGACGTGGCAGGCCGAGCGCGAGCGCGATGTAGAGCGCCAGCATCGAGGCGACGAACGCCTTGATCGAGAAAATCCAGTCGCGGGAGGAAGGCCAGGTAAGCACGGTCGACGTCTTTGACTACTTCTTGGGGAGTTCCATCGCGAGGATGGAACCGTCCGGGTCCGCCGCACGGTTGAGCGTCTCGAACACGCGCAGCACGGCATCGAAATCTTCCCGGGGGATATTCGCGAAGACCTTGGCACGCAACTGACTGAGTTCGACTTCGAGCTTTTCAGCGAGCGCTTCACCCGCTTCGGTGAGTCGCAGTGCATTGGCGCGACGGTCGCTCGCATCGACCTCGCGAACGACCAGACCGGCCGCGCACAACTGATCGAGCAGGCGCACGAGCGACGCGCCTTCGAGCCCGACGTATTCGGCTAGCTCGACCTGACGCACACCCTGGCCAAGACGGCGGATGAACAGCAAGGGGCCAGCGCTCGCCGCGGAAATGCCATATTCGACGATCGCGCCCTGCGATAACTGGCGCCATTGCTTGCCTGCCAGCAGCAGATGGCTGGTGAAGACAAAGCGCAGCGATTCTAGGGAGGTCATGGCGAAAGATTATATGTTAACTAATAATTAGGATGCTAGCTAATGGGCTGTTGCGAAATCCGCGGGAATCGTGGGAAGCCTTGTTGGGCGCGCATCCCTTATCGTCGCGAAGGTAGATGTGGCGTGCCTTTCGGCGATGTCGGCGGGTAAGATAGCGGCATCCGGCGCGCGGGTTTTACGTCCGTCGCCAAGTGTTACGACATATTTCAGGGGACGCCCAATGACATCGAAGGGACTCGATAGCGAATCGTTCGAGCTGTTGCTCGCTGCCGTGCAACGCTTCATCCGCGAGCGGCTCGTGCCTGCCGAGAACGACGTCGAGGAGCACGACGAAGTGCCAGCGGCCATCGTCGAGGAGATGAAGGAGATGGGGCTGTTCGGCCTGTCGATTCCCGAGGAGTTCGGCGGGATCGGTCTGTCGATGGTGCAGGAAGTGCGCGTGGCCTACGAGTTCGGGCAAACGTCGCTCGCGTTCCGGTCGGTATTCGGCACGAACGTCGGCATCGGCTCGCAGGGCATTCTGATGGACGGCACCGACGCGCAGAAGCGCGATCTGTTGCCGCGCGTGGCGTGCGGCGATCTGATCATGTCGTTCGCACTCACCGAGCCTGACGTGGGTTCGGACGCGGCCGCGCTCAAGACCCGTGCGGTGCGTGACGGCGACGTCTATGTGCTCGACGGCGTGAAGCGCTTCATCACCAATGCGCCGCGCGCCGGGGCGTTCACGCTGATGGCGCGTACCGGCGGCGAAGGGGCGGGCGGCATTTCGGCGTTCATCGTCCCCGCCGATACGCCGGGCCTGTCGCTGGGCAAGCCGGACAAGAAGATGGGGCAGCGCGGCACGAAGACCTGCGACGTCGTGCTGCAAGGCGCACGTGTCCCGGCGTCGAACATCATTGGCGGCGAGGTGGGCAAGGGCTTCAAGACGGCCATGAAGGTCCTCGACCGGGGGCGTTTGCACGTGGCGGCGCTCGCTTGCGGGATGGCGCAGCGCATTCTCGACGAATCCGTGGCCTATGCGCGTGAGCGCAAGCAGTTCGGCGAGCGCATCGGCGACTTCCAGTTAGTGCAGGCGATGCTCGCTGACAGTCAGTCCGAACTCTACGCCGGGTGGTCGATGGTGCAGGACTGTGCCGCGCGATACGACGCCAAGCCCGTGGGCAAGCGCGACGCCGACGTCAGTACGCGAGCCTCGTGCGCCAAGCTGTTCTGCACGGAAATGGTCGGGCGCGTGGCGGATCGCGGCGTGCAAGTGCACGGCGGGGCGGGCTACATCAACGAGTACAAGGTCGAGCGTTTCTATCGCGACGTGCGTCTGCTGCGCCTGTACGAAGGCACTACGCAGATTCAGCAACTCATCATTGGTCGCGCGTTGATGCAGGGGGATTGACCGCGCGGATTCTCACGCCAGCGCACACGTCGTCAGGCCCACCTTTTATCGAATCCCTGAATGACGTCGGTCAACAACTGTCGCATCCACACGTTCGCCTCGTCCGATTCGAAGTTCTCGTGCCAATGCAGGGTCACGGCGGCACGGGGGAGGTCCACGGGGAATTCGTAGATCCGCAGCGGGTAGTCCTGCGCGAACACTGCGGCAAGATGATGGGGAACGGTGGCATACCAATCGGTGGCAGCCAAAACGTCGGGCAATGCTACGAAATGCGGCACTTCGAGTACGACATGACGCTTCACGCCTTCTTGCACGAACGCGGCGTCGATGGCGTGATGACTGTGCTCTGCCGACGAGACCTGTACGTGGCGCGCTTTCTGCAAGGCAGGAAGACTTATCGTTCTGCCGACGGGCAGACCCTTGCGCTTTCGAGTGATGCAAACGTAGGTTTCGTCGAACAGAGGCAAGTTGCGCGTGCGGGGTTTCAGTGTCGGCAAATTGCCGACGGCGAAGTCGATATTGCTGCAGCGTAATGCTTCTTCGATTTCGTCGACTGGCAGCGGGGAAACGCCGAGACGGACGTTCGGCGCGGCCTGCTGCAAAGCGCTCCATATTGCCGGGAGATAAGCAAGTTCACCGGCATCCGAGACCGAAAGCCGAAACGTGCGGGCACTGACCAAAGGTTCGAACCGTTGCGCATAGCGCAGCGCAAACTGAACCGAGTCCAGTGCTTTCGAGACGATGGCCGCGATCTCCAGCGCCGCAGTTGTGGGTTGCATCCCGGTGCGTGTGCGAACAAATAGCGGATCGTCGAACAGCGTGCGGAGTTTGCCGAGACAGTGGCTGACCGCTGGCTGGGAAAGCGAAAGGCGTTCCCCTGCGCGCGTCAGGCTCCTCTCCTCGACAATTGCCTTGAAAACGCGCAATAGATTGAGGTCTATGCCTTCGATCGAGTTCATGATATCTGCAAGAAAAAATTAGGAATGCTTATCAGATATCTGCAATGACCGGCGTCCCGATGCCTGGCTGACACGACTTGCGGATCACGTCGGATAACAGTCCGCGAAGCCAGATGTTGCCACCCTCGGCGTCGAAGTTCTCATGCCAGTGCAGCGAGATCTCTGCCTTGGGAAGGGGGACGGGCGGTTCGTAGATCCTGAGCCGCCCATCTCTCGCCGCCAGCGCGCTGGCCAATCGTCGCGGCACGGTCGCAACAATGTCCCTTACGGCCAGAATCTTCGGCAAGGCCGAGAAATGCGGTACTTCGAGTGCGATATTCCGATCCACACCCTGTAGACGGTACGCGGAATCGACCGACTGGCGGTAACGATCCTGCGACGGGATATGGACGTGAGAGGCCGACAAAAAATAGTCGATATCGATGACATGGCCGGAGGGCAGGTTGGCGCGCGCTCGGGTGATGCACACATACGACTCTTCAAACAATACTTCCGCGCGGGTCTTCAATCGCAGGCCGGGCAGATTCCCGATCGCAAAATCGATGCGATTGGAGCGCAGTCCCTCCTCGACCGAATCGTAAGGCAGCGGGTCGACCGTGATTTTGACGTTCGGGGCCAGGCGATTGAGCGCGCTGCAGATCGGGGGAAGGTAGACCAGCTCGCCGGCGTCCGACAGCGAAAGTCTGAATGCGCGCTTGCTTCGTTCGGCGTCGAAGGATTCGCCGTAGCGCAGCGCTTCGCGCAAGGTCATGAGCGCGCGCGAAATCGGGGACTCCAGGGCGACGGCCAACGGCGTCGGCTGCATGCCGGTGCGTGTCCGTACGAAAAGCGTGTCGCCAAACAAGAGGCGCAAGCGGCCCAACGAGTAGCTGATCGCGGGCTGTGATAAAGCGAGTCGCTCTCCGGCCCGGGTAAGGCTGCGCTCCTTCGCAATCGCATCAAAAACGCGCAGCAGATTCAAATCGATACTGTCAACGGTCGTCATGGCGATGCCGTGCAATTAGCGTTGGGATTTCATGGGTACCACCTACCTCGCGCCATGGATTCTCAAGCAGAAACCTTTGCGCAGCAACGGCCTCGGGATTTTCCCGCAAGCGAGACGATGCGCAGATCGCGCTTCCTGACGCTTCGACACGCCCCCGCCGATGCTCAACGAATTATTCGTCTGGCTGATGACGCTGCGATTTTAGATGAATTTGTTGAATCAGCGGGCAGACACCAGAATTTACTCACCGATACGTGACACGAGAAACGTGTGATTCAGCCGATTCTCGAATCGGAAACGCGGTGTTTCCTCAGTGTTGGAAATGCGGCTTTGGAGGACAACCTTCCGAATGAACTGCATTGTGCGTTCTCGTTGGGTTGGAACGATCGCACGATCGTGATCTGAAACTCGACCGATATCAGGTGATCGACCGACGCCGGTTCATCGGGAGGGACGAGATCCCGATGTTGCATCAACGGAAATCCGTGAAATGGCAGTTCACATTTTATGAGGCATGAGGCTATGAGCGTTGCGGCGGAAATTTCAGACGACATGCGCGTCGGGGCAACGGACAGCGATAAGAAGCGCATCCGTCGGGCGGTCTTGACCTCGGTCATCGGTCAGATACTGGAGTGGTACGACTTTTTCTTGTATGGAACGGCGGCGGCGTCAGTCTTCGGGACGATCTTTTTTCCCATTGGCGTCGATCCGCTAACCGGCACCATCGCAGCCTTTGGTGGACTGGCCGCAGGGTTCGTGGCGCGCCCGCTCGGCGGCATTCTATGCGGGCACTTTGGCGATAAATATGGCCGCCGCGCCGTGATGATGCTGACATTGGGCGCGATGGGGAGCAGTACCTTTCTCATGGGGCTCATTCCGTCATACGCGCAAATCGGTCTGGCAGCGCCGGTGCTTCTGGTCGCGCTTCGGTTGGTGCAGGGGCTGGCGGCAGGCGGGGAGTGGAGCGGGAGCATTCTGCTGATCAGCGAGAACGCGCCGCAGCATAAACGCGCCCGCCTGTCGGCATGGAGCCCGTCCGGCGCAGTGATCGGATTTGCGCTTTCGACCGGCGCGTTCATGCTCGCGCAACGTTTTTCGGGAGAGAACTTTCTCACGTGGGGCTGGCGGGTTCCGTTTCTGCTCAGCCTCGTCATGATCGGAATCGGCGTCTATCTCCGGTCACATATCGCGGAGAGTGCGGACTTCGCGAAGATCAGCAAAGAGGGCAAGATCGCGCATGCACCGCTGGTCGACGTGTTACGAACATGCCCGGGACGTGTGCTCATGGTGTTCGGACTGCGCCTGGGCGAGGGGACTGCGTCGTGGATCTTCTTTGCCTTCTCGATCGCGTTTGGAAAATTCAGCGGTATTTCTGATCAATTGGTCTACAGCGGATTGATCATTTCGATGTTGCTGTCGATCCCGGTGTCGTTGTTTTCCGGTTATGTCAGCGACATCGTGGGGCGCAAGCCTGTGTATTTGGTTGGCGCCGTGGGCATCGTCGCGCTGGCCTATCCGTTCTTCGCCCTTTTTCAGACAGGCACCACGAGCGCCGTGATGACTGCACTGATCCTGGCCAATAGCCTGGTATTGGGCACGCTGCAGGGCGCGCAACCAGCATTCATCAGTGAATTGCTTCCGCCGCGACTTCGCTATTCGGGGCTCGGCATCGGTCGGGAATTGTCTTCGGTGCTGGGCGCGGGATTCGCGCCGGTGATCGCGACGGCACTTCTCGCGCACTATCGAACTATCGGCCCGATCGCCTTGTATCTCGCGGCGCTAGGGATGGTGACGGTGGTCGCGACGTTGATCGCGCCGGAAACCTACCCAAGAGACGCACGGATGCGTGACCGATTGGCGTAAGGCTGTCGAGAAGCAGAATCAGCCGTCGGGCCGGTGGCCTGTCAGTCAGCGATCGGAAACGCAGAAATGCAGCACCGAATCGATGAAACAGGACACCTGCCCACGCATTTTCAGCGCGCGTTACGGTAGGACAGGCCGAATGAAGCAAGTCAACATGACCACGGTCGATCTGAATCTGCTCAGGACATTTCTTGTCATTTGGGATGTGCGCAGTTTGACAGTCGCTGCGGACCGGCTTCATGTGAGCCAACCCGCAGTGAGTCATGCCTTGCGTCGCCTTCGAGAAGTGTTCGACGATCCGCTCTTCGTTCGAACCGCGTTGTCGATGGAACCCACGCCTGCCGCAATGCGGCTGCATTCCCCCATCCAGGAGGCATTCGCCCTCATTCGTGGTGCGCTGGTCAAGCATGTGAGATTCGAACCTGTTAGCGCAATGCGAACCTTTCGGCTGGCGATGTCCGACATGGCGCAGTTGCACGTGCTGCCAGCGCTGATGCACGTGCTCTCTGCCCGTGCGCCTAACGTCGCCGTGCAAGTGCAACAGTTGCCGGTCGATCTGATTACGACGGCTTTGCGCAAAGGCGACATCGATCTCGCGCTCGGATATCTCGCTGAACCCGGTCAGGAATGTCGGTTTGACCGACTGCGTGAGGACGAGTTTGTCTGCATGCTGCGAGCGGAGCACCCGTTCGGGGCGAGCGAGCTGACGACCGACGATGTGAATCGCCTGCAGTTTGTGCATTCATGCACGAATACCACCGGTCACCATTCGGCCATGGAAGCTGCGTTCCGTAACGCGGGGATTCAACTGAATATTGCGTTGCAGGTTCCGCAATTTACGATTGCACCGCAGGTTGTCGCAACGACGGACCTGGCGTTCATTCTCCCGCAGGCGATTGCCGAACAGGTGAATCGCAATGGCACCTACCGGTTGTTACGACTTCCGCTAGCGCTGCCACCGATAACGGTGGGCGTTTATAGCCACGATCAGTTTGCCGAAGACGACGGTATCGACTGGCTGCGCGCCGTGCTGATCGAGCTATTTTCATCGAGTCCCGAGAATCCCTGGTCAACGCAAAGACCTCCCGGGATGCGCTTGGACACGGTAACGGCATCGAGTCTGGAGAAACGATGCCTGAAAGCCTAGGCAATGCGGTATTCGAAAGTTCGCATGGGGTAGTGAGGGCTTGCGCCGGAAAACGCAGGCAAGGACAGAAAGTCTTCGCGAAGCCGATGCCGGACGGGGGAGGCCAACGCTTGCGTCAAGTCGGGCTGTGAGTCGAAGACCGCCTTGTTTCGTTGCATATGGTTCACACGCTTAACGGGCAGGCTGCTGCGATAGTCGATCCGGGTATAGATCTCGATTTCGCGCACTCCGGGAAGTTGTGCGAGGAGGGGGGAATGGTGGCGGATGTAGTGATCGTGCCAGGCGTTCTCGTCGTCTGCCGGACCCTCGTAGGCAACCAGATACGTGCATTTCTCACGGCCATCGACATGGGGAGGCGGGCTTTGCGGACTGAGCCCGGGCACCGAAAAACGGCGCGTGAGCATGGCTTGTAATGTCCAGTCGCAATCGACGAGCGAAGGAAACGAGCGAGGGTCGAGCAGCGATTGCAACGCGCCGTCTTTCGCCAGCGCGGCTTCCAGCACTTCGATCCCACCGAAGTACAACTGCATCGCGCACGTCGGCGGACGCTCCGCTGCGATGAAGGGATCGTCCGCTTTAGCAGTGTCGGGGAGATGAACGGCGAGCTTTTGCAGCCCGGAAATGCGGTGCAGTCTTTCGCGAATCGCAGTGGCGCTAACGGGAGCGGCGTGTTTGGGATGACGATCGTCGGCGGTCGCCGTCAGGAATACACACAGGGACATGGTCGGTCGGATGTTTCGGCGGTTCGTGGATTGACCTGCGGCAGCGTTATGCCGTGGCGACGTAGGGCAAACGGTGAAAGCCTCGGCTGAAGTAGGTCAGGCTTTCGCCGCTATCGCCCATCCGAATGTTGGCGATCTCGACGAAAATCACCGTGTGCGAGCCGACGGTTTTCGTGTAGACGATGACCCCTTCCAGACTGGCAAGCGCGTCGCGCAACACCGGCAGGCCGGACGGTCCGTCTTCCCATGTTTCCGAAGCAAAGCGCTCCGCATGAGGAACGTTCGTCATGCCTGCAAATTGCATGGCAAGGGCCTCGTGATGACCGGAAAGAATGTTGATGCACACCCTGCCGTTACTGAGCAGTGCATCGTGAGCGGCGCCTTTTCTGTTGAGGCAGACCAGAACGGTTGGCGGGGAGTCGGTCACCGAGCAAACGGCGCTTGCCGTTACGCCGTAGCGACCGTTGGGACCATCGGTGCTCACGACGTTCACCGCTGCAGACAATTGGGACATCGCCTGTCGGAATTCCTTCGCCTTCAATTCGTTGATTTGCATGTCGGTGCCATCGGTAGCAATGAATGCGTAAAGCATAGTTTGCAGGGGATGCGGCAAGCAAATTCAATTAAATAATTGGCGCTATTAGCGGTGATTATTTCTTTGAAAGTTTTTTCTTGAGAAATTAATTCTGCTTATTTTGTGTATTCGAATTGGTAATTTGACCATTCATTAGTCTGACGAGATCCTGCATTGCATTAATCATTTGAGCGATGAACGGAAATTTTTTCCGTTCGGCGCTTGATTCCGTCCTGGAGATGCCAATGAAGATCGAACCCAGTGAAGTGCTGCTTACCTCGCGTGAACGTGAACCGGTAACGGTGGCAGCGCTCGACGCGTTGCTTGCGGAGGTGAAAAACCGTCGAGAGGAATTCAACCGTCTGTCGCATGTACCGCGCGACATGGTGGAAAAGATGAAAGCCGTTGGCATCTTCCGCGCGAGCACGCCGAAGCGTTTTGGTGGCGATGCGCTTGCACCCGCGGAATTCCTGCGCGTCGTGGAGCGCATTTCGGAGGTCGACGGGTCCACGGGATGGGTCGCTGCCTTCGGTTCCGGCAACATCTACCTCGCGTCGTTGCCACTTGAGACTCAGGCAGTGATCTATGCGAGCGGCCCTGATCAGGTCTTCGGCGGCGGGTTATATCCGTTGCAACCTGCGGTCGCCGTCGAAGGCGGATGGGAGGTCACGGGGCAATGGCGTTTTGCCAGCGGCTGCAAAGGGGCTTCGTGGCTCGGCGTGGGCATTGGCGGCACGCCAGCGAATGGCGGTGGCGCTGCTGCTGGCAAACCGCTGACCGCTGTGTTTCCGGCGTCGGAAGTCGAGATCGTGGACAACTGGGACGTGGTGGGAATGCAAGCCACGGGCAGTCATGACTTGCGCTTGCACAAAAAGCGGGTGGATACGGCATGGACATTCACGCGCGGCACGGCACCGACGGTTGACGAGCCGTTGTACCGCTATCCTGCAGTGTCCTACCAGGCGCAGGTCCACGCCGCCGTGAATCTGGGACTTGCACGCGCAGCACTCGATATGGTCACGGAGATGGCGGGCGGCACGAAAACCGTGACGGGGGCGCCGCGCCTCGGGGATCGCGCCTATTACCGAATCGAGCTCGGCAAGGCGGAAGCCATGTTGCGCAGCGCCCGGGCGTTCTTCTATGAGGCGCCCGAGGCCGCGTGGAATTCGATTCTGGCGGGACATCCGGTGACGTCTGAGCAGGCGAACCTGTTACGCCTGAGCGCGACGCACGCTGCCCAGATCTGCGCCGATGTCGTGCAGAAAGCCTACCGTTTGGCTGGAACGGCGGCGATTTACAACGACAATCGACTGCAGTGGATCATGCGAGACTCGCTGGTCGTGACACAGCACGCGTTCCTGGGGGAGGCGACCTACGATAGCGCGGGCGCTTTGTTTGCCGGCATCCCGCCCGTGACGCCGTATCCGTGAGGTGAGGCGCAAGATGGAGACCGCAGCGCGTCGAGGAGGGAGCGTCCGGTCTCGCGGCAACCCCCATGTCGCCTGAGGGCTTCATGTTGGTGCGCGCGAAGCGAATGTCCCGCGTCATGCACTGATGCGGTGCTGAAGTTGGGTGATGTAGCGCAGATTTATCGGACGATTCCCATAGACAGTCTGACTTCTTTTCCTTGCCCGATGTGGCATTGCCGATGATCTAGTGCGGCCTGGCACGCTTGTTGCGTAAGCGTTAGTGCCAGCGGCAAAGGCGTCGCCGGCAACGAATTCAGGTGCGACGTCGGGCGGGACAGCCTGCGACGTACCCACAGGACAACGGCGTCCCTCTGTGCTTCGGCACGGACGGACGCCGTTTTGTTTTTCGGGCGCTGCAGGCGCAACAGGAGAAGACAGCATGCGCAAACCTCGTCTGGTCGTCATTGGCAACGGCATGGCCGGCATCCGCACGCTCGAAGAGCTGCTTGAGATTGCACCGAACCAATACGACATCACCGTGTTCGGCGCCGAGCCGCATCCGAACTACAACCGCATCCTGCTCTCGCCGGTGCTCGCTGGCGAGCAGGCGTTCAAGGACATCGTGCTCAATCCGCTCAACTGGTATGCGGAGAAGGGCATCACGCTGCACCTCGGCCGCGAGGTCAGCCAAATCGACCGGCGTTGCCGCGTGGTGCGCTGTGCCGACGGCACAGAAGCGCCCTACGACCGTCTGCTTATCGCGACCGGCTCCAGCCCGTTCATTCTGCCGGTGCCGGGCAAGGATCTCGATGGCGTGATCAGCTATCGCGACATTCGCGACACCGAAATCATGATCGAGACGGCCAAAGTGAAGCGTCACGCGGTGGTGATCGGGGGTGGATTGCTCGGGCTCGAAGCGGCCAATGGCCTGAAACTGCGCGGCATGGACGTCACGGTCGTGCACCTGGCCGACACGCTGCTCGAGCGTCAGCTCGACAGCACGGCGGGCAAGCTGCTGCAACAGTCGCTCGAAGCGCGCGGCCTTGCGTTCCGTCTGTCGCATCAGACGACGGAGATTCTCGGTGACGACAACCGCTGCGTGCGCGCCGTGCGGTTCAGCAACGGCGACGAAATCGCGGCGGATCTCGTGGTGATGGCCGCCGGTATTCGTCCGAATACCACGCTGGCGGAAGCGGCCGGTTTGCACTGCGCACGCGGCATCGTGGTGTCGGACACGCTGCAAACTTACGATCCGCGCATCTACGCCGTGGGCGAATGCGTGAGCCATCGCGGCGTGGCGTACGGTCTCGTTGCGCCGTTGTTCGAGCAGGCCAAGGTCTGCGCAAATCACCTCGCGTTGATGGGCATCGGCAGCTATCGCGGCTCGGTGCTCTCCACCAAGCTCAAGGTCACGGGCATCGATCTGTTCTCGGCGGGCGACTTTCTGGGCGGCGAAGGCACGGAGGAAATCGTGCTGTCGGACCCGGCGAGCGGCGTCTACAAGAAGCTTGTGATTCGCGACGACAAGCTCGTCGGCGCGTGTCTGTATGGCGACACGGCCGACGGCGCGTGGTACTTCAAGCTGCTGCGCGAAGGGCGCACGCTGGGGGAGTTGCGCGAGCGCATCATGTTCGGCGAGTCGAGTGTGGGCGACGTCGGCACGCAAGGGCAGAACCGCGCGTCGGCCATGGCCGACACCGATGAAGTCTGCGGCTGCAATGGCGTTTGCAAAGGCACCATCGTGAAGGCCATCACGGAGAAGGGCCTGTTCACGCTCGACGAAGTGAAGAAGCACACCAAGGCCGCCAGTTCCTGCGGCTCGTGTGCGGGTCTGTGCGAACAGATGCTGATGAGCACGCTCGGCTCGACCTACGACGCCGCGCCGAAGGAGAAGGCCGTGTGCGGCTGCACCGACCTGTCGCATGCGGATGTGCGTCGCGCGGTGCGCGAGCATCGCCTGACCACGCACCGCGCCGCCTTCGACTTCCTCGAATGGCGCACGCCCAACGGCTGCGCAACGTGTCGTCCGGCGCTGAACTACTACATGCTCAGCACATGGCCGAAGGAAGCGGTGGACGATCCGCAAAGCCGCTTCGTCAACGAACGCGTGCATGCCAACATCCAGAAAGACAACACGTTCTCCGTCATCCCGCAGATGAAGGGCGGCGTGACGAATGCGAGCGAACTGCGCCGCATTGCCGACGTGGCGGACAAGTATCAGATTCCGATGGTCAAGGTCACGGGCGGTCAGCGCATCGACTTGCTCGGCGTGAAGAAGGACGATCTGGTGAATGTGTGGCGCGATCTGGGCATGCCCTCTGGGCACGCTTACGGCAAGTCGATCCGCACGGTGAAGACGTGTGTGGGCAGCGAGTTCTGCCGCTTCGGCACGCAGAACAGCACGCAGATGGGCATCGATCTGGAGACGATGCTCGCGAACATGTGGTCACCGCACAAGGTGAAGCTGGCCGTGTCGGGCTGCCCGCGCAACTGCGCCGAAGCCGGGATCAAGGACGTGGGTGTGATCGCCGTCGACTCGGGCTGGGAGTTGTATGTGGGGGGCAACGGCGGCATCAAGACGGAAGTGGCGCAGTTCCTCGTGAAGGTGAAGACGGCCGAGGAGGTCAAGGAGTACACCGGCGCGTTCCTTCAGTTGTATCGCGAGGAAGCTTACTACCTCGACCGCACGGTGCATTACCTCGACCGGGTGGGCCTCGATTACGTGAAGCAGCGCGTGGTGGCGGACGCCGCCAATCGCCGGGCACTGTACGAGCGTCTGTTGTTCGCGCTCGACGGACTGCCCGACCCGTGGCAGGCGCGTATCAACGGCGCGCAGGCCAACGAGTACCGGCCGCTTACAGCGATGGCGACGGCGCAGAGTACGACGTCAGCCGATGTCGCAACCGAAACCACGACTGTCTGAGGAGTTTCCATGACGACGCCATCCCAACCGATCTGGCTGCATGTCTGCGACGTGAACGCGATCCCGCGTCTGGGCACGCGCGTGCTGAACCACGCAAGCGGCAACATCGCGCTGTTTCGCACCGAGAGCGACAACGTCTTCGCCCTGCGCGACAAGTGCCCGCACAAAGGCGGCGCGTTGTCGCAGGGCATCGTGCACGGCGAGAAGGTGACGTGTCCGCTGCACGCCTGGAACATCGATCTGACGACGGGCGAAGCCTGCGCACCGGACGTCGGCTGCGCGCAGCGCTTCCCGGTGAGGGTCGACGCGGGCGAGGTGTATCTGTCGATTGACGAGACGGTAAGCACCTCCGCGGCCGAGACGGTCGCGGCCTGACGGTCGCCGCCTTTTTACCGCCTCTCGCTTCCGTCCCTCGTATCACCCACGACACCCACCCACAAGCGCCGGAGTTCCCATGACAACCCTCACGCAAACCACCTGCTGCTACTGCGGCGTCGGTTGCGGCATGCTCGTCGAGAGCGACGGCGAGCGCATCGTCGGTGTGCAGGGCGACCCGGACCATCCGGCGAACTACGGGCGGCTGTGCAGCAAGGGCATGACGCTGCCGCTGACAGCACAATCGCTCGCCGGACGTGTGCTGATGCCCGAGATGCGCGCCACGCGCGATGCCGGGCGTGTCCCCGCGACGTGGGACGCCGCGCTGGAAACCGTGGCGTCGCGCTTTGCCGACGTCATCCGTCGTCACGGACCGGACTCGGTGGCGTTCTACGTCTCGGGGCAACTGCTGACCGAGGACTATTACGTCTTCAACAAGCTTGCGAAAGGGCTGGTGCGCACCAACAACATCGATACGAACTCGCGACTTTGCATGTCGAGCGCCGTGAGCGCGTACAAGATGGCGCTCGGTGCCGACGGCCCGCCCACGTGCTACGACGATCTCGAAGCCGCGCGCACGGTGATCTTCGCGGGCAGCAACATGGCGTATGCGCATCCGGTGCTGTTCCGGCGTCTGGAAGCGGCGAAGGCGCGCGACCCGTCGATTCGCTGGATCGTGGTCGATCCGCGCCGCACCGATACGGCGGCGATGGCGGATTTGCATCTGGCGATCGTGCCGGGCACCGACGTCGCCCTGTTTCACGGCATGCTGCACCACCTTATCTGGGAAGGACGCATCGACCGTCGTTATATCGATGCGCATACGGAAGGGTTCGACGCTCTGAAGCAAGTGTTGCGTGCTTACCCGCCGCAGTTGGTCGCGGACATCTGCGGCATCGAAGAGTCGGCGTTGCGTCAGGCAGCAGACTGGTTCGGAGAGAGTCCGGCGGCGCTCTCGCTGTATTGCATGGGACTCAACCAATCGAGCCACGGCACGGAGAAGAACCTCGCGCTCATTCATCTGCATCTGGCGACCGGGCAGATCGGACGCGCCGGTGCCGGGCCGTTCTCGCTGACCGGTCAGCCCAACGCCATGGGCGGACGCGAAGTCGGCGGACTGGCCACCATGCTCGCCGCGCATCGCGATATCGGCAATGCGGCCCATCGCGCCGAAGTCGAACAGCTCTGGGGCGTGCAGGGACTCTCCGATACGCCGGGTCTGCCCGCCGTGGAGATGTTCGACGCGGTGCGCGACGGGCGCATCAAGGCGATCTGGATTGCCTGTACGAACCCTGTGCATTCGATGCCGGACAGCGCTCGCGTGCGTGAAGCGCTGGCAACGGCGGAGTTCGTCGTCGTGCAGGAAGCGTTTCATCAGACGGATACGGTGCCCTACGCGGATGTGCTGCTGCCCGCTGCGAGTTGGGGCGAGAAGTCCGGTACCGTCACGAATTCCGAGCGCCGAATTTCTCGTGTGCGTGCGGCGATCTCCGCACCGGGCGATGCGCGTGCCGACTGGTGGATTGCGAGCGAAGTGGCGAGGCGTCTCGCACCGAAGCTCGACGCGTTACCCGAGCCGTTCGCGTTTTCGTCCATCGAGACGATCTTTGACGAGCATCGCGCGCTCACGCTCGGCCGTGATCTCGATATCGGCGGCATCGATTACGCCTTGCTGGAGCGCGACGGTCCGCAGCAGTGGCCGTATCCGGCGGGCGCAGCGCGCGGCGCGGCGCGGCGCTATGAGGACGGCGTGTACGCGACCGGCGACGGCCGTGCGCGCTTTCACGCGTTCGAGTATCGGCCGGTGGCTGAGCCGATCAATGCGCGACATCCGCTGCGTCTGATTACGGGACGGTTGCGCGATCAGTGGCACGGCATGAGCCGCACGGGACGCGTGGGGCAGTTGTTCGAGCATGCGCCTGAACCGGCGCTGACGATGCATCCGGCGGATGCGGCGCGTCGCAGCCTGCGGGCGGGCGATTTCGTGCGCATGTCGAGCCGTCGCGGCGAGCGGGTGCTGATGCTGACGGTGAGCGAGGACGTGGCCTCGGGCACGGTGTTCGTCCCGATGCACTGGAGCGGTCAGTTTCTCGGCGGCGGTGGCGTGAACGACACTACGATCGGTGCCGTCGACAAATACTCGAAGCAACCGGAATTGAAGCATGCAGCGGTGCGTGTCGAACCCGTGACGTTGCCGTGGCGCGTGGCGGCGGTGCGTCGTGGCGATGCGCTGCAACTGCATGCGGCCGTGCAGCCGTTGCTCGCGCAGCGTCGGTTTGCGACGGTGCGCCTGGAGGGCGACGACCGGCTGGTAGTGACGGCCGCGGATGCCGAGCCGGATGCCGATTGGCTGGAGCGTCTGCATACGGCGTTGGCCCTGCCGCGAGACGAATCGCTGCTGGAGTATCGCGACGCGCGCCGGGCGATGACCAAGCGCGTCGCGTGGCGCGACACGCTCATCGACGGCGTGCTGGTCGCGGGCAGTGAGGCGGATGTCGCTGGATCGACAACGTTGCTGGCGCGCGTGAAAGGCGCGTCGCCGTGGACCCGCGCACGTCACGCGGTGTTCGTGGCAGATAGCGGACCGGCGGTGCCGCGAGATCGCACCGTCTGTCAGTGCAAGTCGGTGACGGCGTCGAGCATCGACGCGGCGATTGCCGCCGGTGCCGACGTCGCGCAACTCAAGGCGAAGCTCGGCTGCGGCACCGTTTGCGGTTCGTGCGTGCCCGAGTTGCAGCGCATGTGTGTGGCGTCAGTCGGGATCTCGTCGGCGGTGACGACGAGCGCGGCCTGAGTTTGGTGAGCGCCGAGCACCCATGCACGACATCGAGGATGTGAAGGATTCAAGGGAGAACGATCATGAAGAACGGCAAAGTCACTCTGCTCAGCGCCGGGCCTGGCGCGCTCGATCTGCTGACGATGCGCGCGGCACGCGTGCTCGGCGAGGCCGACGTTTTGCTCGTGGACGATCTGGCCAATCCCGAGATCGCCACGCTCGCACCGCAGGCGCGCGTGATTGCCGTGGGCAAGCGCGGCGGTTGCCGCTCGACGCCGCAGGCGTTCATCGAACGAATGATGTGCCGTTTCGCGAAGCGCGGCGCGCATGTCGTGCGGGTCAAGGGCGGCGACGCGTTGATGTTCGGCCGCGCGGGCGAGGAGATGACGGCGTTGCGGCGTGCGGGCGTGCCGGTCGAGATCGTCAACGGCATCTCGTCGGCGTTCGCGGCGGCGGCCGGTCTCGGCATGTCGCTCACGCACCGCGATCACTGCGCGGGCGTGACCTTCGTCACCGCGCATCGGCAGGACGGCAGTGCACCGAACTGGGCGGCGCTCGCCGCGGCGGGCACCACGCTGGCGATATACATGGGACTGCACCGGGTGGAGGAACTGAGCGCGACGTTGCTGTCGCATCTCGATGCAGGCACACCGGCGGGCGCGGTCCAGTGGGCGGGCACACCGCAGGAGCGCCGCATGGTGACGACGCTGGGGCAACTGGCGGCCGACGTGCGCGCGCAGGGCTTCGCCAGTCCGACCATTTTGCTCGTCGGCGGCGCCGTGGGTGAGGCGTCGGTAGCGATGGGTGGGATGGGGGTGATGGGCGGGGTCGTTGAGGAAGTTGTCGCTCGTGCCGCCTGACGTTCCCGTCACCAAGAGCGAGCACGGCATGCTGCGCGTGCTGCTCGTGACCGACACCGACAAGCCGATTGGCGAGTTGCGGGCGGCGCTCGCGCGTCTGGGATGCGAGATGCTGGCCGAGGTCGCCAAGCCGCAGGCGTTGCCGCGCGTGGTGGAGAGCGAGCGGCCGGATGTGGTCATCATCGATACCGAGTCGCCGTCGCGCGACACGCTCGAGCAACTGGCGGTCATGAATGCGGCCGCACCGCGTCCGGTGCTGATGTTTTCCGCTGACGGCAATCAGTCGCTCATCCGCGCGGCCGTCGACGCCGGGGTGACGGCGTATTCCGTCGAAGGGCTGGCGGCGGACCGTCTCGCACCGATTCTCGAAGTCGCGCTCGCGCGCTTTGCGCACGAGGAGAAGTTGCGCGCGCGGCTGGCCAAGGCGGAAAGCGAACTGGCCGACCGAAAGCTGATCGACCGCGCCAAGCGGCTGCTCATGGACCGGCGACGGATTTCAGAGCAGGAGGCCTACGCCATCCTGCGCAAACGGGCGATGGATCAGGGCGAGAAGCTCGTCGAAGTGGCGCGCCAGCTCGTCTCGATTGCCGAATTATTGGGATAGACACTGCACATGTCGACGTCATCATGGTTGGCCTCCGATGGGCCATCGCCGGACCGGGGTTCGGATGGGGCGCCCGAGAAGCGTCATTTACGCGTGGGGTTCGTCGCGCTGTCGGATGCCGCGCCGCTGGTCGTGGCGAAGCGTCTGGAACTGGGGCACGAGCATGGGCTCACGCTGGAGTTGAGCCGGGAGGCGTCCTGGGCGGCGATCCGCGACAAGCTGCTCACCGGTGAACTGGACGCGGCGCATTCGCTTTATGGGCTGGTCTACGGCGTGCAACTGGGCATTGGCGGACCGCGTGAGGACATGGCCGTGCTGATGGTGCTTAACCGCAACGGGCAGGCGGTGACGGTGACGCCGTCGCTGGCCGATGCGCTCGCCGAGACGGGCGACTTGCGTGAGGCATTGGCGTCGCTCGGTCGCAAGCCCGTATTCGCACAGACGTTCCCGACGGGCACGCACGCGATGTTCATGAATTACTGGTTCGCCGCGCAGGGCATCGATCCGTTGCGCGACATTGCGAGCATGGTGATTCCACCCGCGCACATGGTCGCGGCGATGGAGGAGGGCGGGCTGGACGGTTTCTGTTGCGGCGAGCCGTGGCATGCGGTGGCGCAGGCGCGTGGGTTGGGGCGGACCGTCGCGGTGTCGAGCGATATCTGGCCGAATCATCCGGAAAAGGTGCTCGCCAGTCGGCGGGACTTCGTCACCCGTTATCCGAAGACGGCGCACGCGCTGGTGCGCACGCTGCTGAGCGCGTGCCGGTGGCTGGACGAGCCGGGACACCGGGCGGAAGCTGCGGGCTGGCTGGCCGAACCGGCGTGGGTGGGGGCACCGCGGGATCTGATCGCGGCGCGTTTGCTTGGGGATTTCGGACGGCTGTCCGGGCGGCACGCGCTGTTACCGGTGAGTTTCTTCGACGGTGGCGTGGTGAATTACCCCCATCCGTCGGACGGGATGTGGTTCGTCTCGCAGTACCGACGTTGGGGGATGGTGGGAGACGATGCGGTCGTTCATGCCGCGCAAACGGCGGCGGAAGTGAATCAGACCGAACTGTTCGCAGCGGCGGCGCGCGCCGAGGCGGTGCCAGCGGTGTCCGAGGCTACCGGCGAAGTGCTGTGCGATGGTCGCCGGTGGGATGCGGCGAGTGCCGCCGATCTGATGGCTTACATCGACGGGTTCGCCATTCGGGCGCGCTGAGGGGACGTCTTACTGTGCGAAGACGTCGCAATCGACGCCACCACGTGCGAGGCAGGCGCGCATGGCGCGTTCGCGGTGACGGTGATGCATGTTCAGGTGATACACGAGCGCGAGCAGGACGACTTGTCGCGACACGTTGGCGAAGACGGGGCCGAGCCCGGCTGCGCGGGCCAGTTCACGGCGCAGGACAGGGTGGAGACAAGCGAGGGCGAGGATCGCGAAAGATCCGGGCACTGCGAGAAACGCCGCTAAAGCAATCTTCTTTTTCATGGCCGTCGTGTGTGGTGAGGGCGTTGTGAGGACGCACCTGCTGGAGACGGTTGGGTTCTTAACGGAAACCGGCGCACCGATGTGCGCCGGTTTTTCCATTTTTGGCGGGCGTCTCCTCCCGTCTCACTGCATCACAGCATGTGTGACAGTGTAGGGAGCGGCCTCATTTCGATAAACGCGCGAAAATGAAAGCCTCTCTTGCGTAAAGTGAGGGGAATCGCCGAATGACGTTTAGGAGGGAATCGTATGTCGACGGTGCTTGAGGGACGCTGCCTGTGCGGTGCCATCCGCTTCGAGATTCGTGCGCCGATGGTCAAATTCAGTCACTGCCACTGCACACAATGCCGCAAGGGTCACGGCGCGGCATTCGCTAGCTATGGACGGACGAAGCGTAAAGACCTTTATATCCTGTCGGGTAATGAGCGCATCAAAGCGTACGCCTCGTCCGAATCGGTCCGCCGGGAGTTCTGCGCAGACTGCGGGACTTCTCTTTTCTGGTCGAGCAACACGCCTGACCTGGCCGACTGGATCTCGGTGGCGCTGGGAACGATCGACACCCCGTTTGCCGCGCCTGGACAGCGGCATCTCCACGTGGCGTCGAAAGCGTCGTGGTACGAGATTGAGGATGGGTTGCCGCAGGAATAGCCTTAAACGGTGGCCTGAGACCGTGGCCTTACACCTTCTTCACGAACTCCGATTTCAGGCTCATTGCACCGAAGCCGTCGATCTTGCAGTCGATGTCGTGATCGCCATCGACAAGGCGGATGTTCTTCACTTTTGTGCCGATCTTGATCGTGCCACCGCCGCCTTTGAGCTTTAGATCTTTGATGACGGTGACGGTATCGCCGTTTTGCAGCGTCGCGCCGGTCGCGTCGCGATAGATGCGCTCGGCGGTCTCAGTGGCAGCTTCGGCCTGCATGGACCATTCGTTGCCGCATTCCGGGCAGATGCACATCCCGCCGTCTTCATACGTGAATTCGGAGTTGCATTTCGGGCACGGGGGCAGAGCGCTCATTTGGTATTTCCCTGAAGTGATGCGAAGGCGATAAGAGCGCGAGAGTATAGCGTCCGTTAGGTCGAGCCCGTTTGCGCTGGCTCAAATGCCGGGATAAGACTCCCGCAGCCAGCCTTTGAATGCGGAACTGCCATCTCCACTGAAATGCTTAATTTGTCGGCATGGCTGCGCGTGCAACGCCGATACGGCGTGTGGACAAGCGGGCCAGCCCAATGCCTGCCACCAAAAGCAAAAAGTTGATGGCGACGATCTGCAGACGTTCGAAGAGTTGGCCGTCAGGATTTGCGGGCCATACTGATGCACTGACCAGAAGCATATAACCTGAAAAAATGCCGGCGGTAACAAGTGTTATCGCGAAGTCGCTACATGCGTGCCAAAAGCGCCACCGGATCAATGAGCCGATCAGGATGGCAAATCCGGAAACGAACACGATCGCCACGCCAGCCGCCCATGGTTCAAAGACGTGCGTGAATCCCCCGATCAACTGACGATGAATCGTAAACGCGGCAAGAATCTGGAGTAGCGTCGAGAGGATGTCTCTTACGGAAAATTTTGCCCTCACGGTGCGGCGTACCCTGAAGTACTGTTTTGCGCTTGGCGCCAGAAACAGCGGCGCGACTGTCACTACCGAGTAAGCGGCAGAGAGAAGGGACAGTGACGTGGTCTGCGAGAACGAGGGAATCATCAGTGAAAATCCCGCGAAGTTGGCCATTGCCAGCAGCCACGGAGCAAAGCGGTATCCGCGGAGAATCGAGAATCCCGTGATCAGGTTCAGCAGCACGGAATACGCGAGGTAGTTCCATTGCGCATGTACCGAAAGCCATGAACCCGGAAATATGGCCACCTTGCCAACGAGCGGCTCCTGAAACATCTGTACGGATGTGATGGCTGCGATGAACTGCAAGTAGCCAATGACGGTAACTAGAGCGGGTCTTTGCATGTTGCGCGTGGAGAGCTAAATCGACGATGACGTCATCGTCAGTGCGGCGTGGTCGACGAGGACCTTGTCCTGATTACGGCACGCAAGCCGAATTCTGTAACCGGGAGGACCTGCGGACGTCGCTATTGCCCCTATCATCCGTGTCGAAAATCCTAAAGAATCAAGAGATCGGTACGATAACCCGCGTGTGTCCCACTTTCTTGGTTTTGCCATGCCATCACTCTTGATGATTCACCCAACCAAGTCTGAGCGACGAGTGAAGACAGGTTTCAACTGGGCTGCGCTACTGTTCGGATCGCTGTGGGCGTACGCCGAGGGATTGGTCCGTCGGGGCGGGCGATTAATCGCCGTCGATTGCGCAGCAGGACTGCTTTGGTCAATCGGCCATCCGGCGGCGATGTTGGCGGGGAGCAGCTTGTTTTTTGCGAAGAACATCGTTGTCGCCCGGTCGGGAGGTGCGTGGTTGCAGCAGCATCTTGTCGATCATGGCTATCGGACAGCCGTCTGAGCCGCTTCGTCATCGGGATAGCCTGATGGTCGGGGCTCACCGCCGTCGAAATCCCTAATGGATCGGTGGCGTCACACCGGCGATACTGGTTGGGACGATAATGGGCGCCACGCCCACCATTCCCTTTATTGCGCTGTCCCCTGTCATGGCCGCCGAGATTCAGATTCCCATTCGTACGGAGTGCCCGCCCGGTGCCTGCACCTGCGAGCGGGAGGTCCTGTTGCAGGACCCGAATGGCGACCGGCGCATTCTGATGCTCACGCAGGCCGAGGAGAAGCGACTGGTGGCCCGCATCGAGGCGGCGACGAGCTATGCTGATCTCAGGCATCTGGCGAAACGGATCCACGAGCAACTGGGCATTCAGTTGCAGATCGGTCCCGGCCCGAACGAAGTCCGCACGGTGAGCGGTTTCGATATTCATCTTGAGGAATGCCCGGGTCTGTGTCGCAAAACCCGGGCCGCCATTCCTGCGGCCGTGCGCCGATGTCTCAAGGAGCGTCCGGAAATCGCCTACGAAATCCTGAACGCCCACGATCTGTTCGGCAACTGAACGTCACGACCGTCCGCATCGGACTTACGGACGCGGCGGAAACTCCCCGTATTGCACCGCGATGCAGAAATTCATCGGCAGGAACGGCTGCATGTTGTTGTGCGAGCCGCCGTTGCCGACGACGCTAATCGCCTGCGGCGAGAGAGAGACGGGCGACTGCAACGCCGTGTCTTCGAGATAGGTATTGTTGCCCCCCGCGAAGAATCGCATTGGCAGACGGTCGCCCGGCGTCAGCGACGATGGACGACCACCGTTCACGTAGGCCGTATGCGTATGCATCGGGACTTGGGTGTCGTCCAGGGTCACGGTCTCGGAGCCCTGTCGCTTGTACATATCGGTCGGTGCCGTCATGCCTTGTACGATCTGGCCGCGCAGATCGGGGACTGCGAACGTGAGTTTGCCGTCACCACCATACAGATTGCCGATCACGGCGAACAGCGTCGGAAACGATCGGATCTGGAGTATCGAGCCGTCACAGAATGCCCAGCCGTTCGGCGCATAGTTGCAGGCGAAGATACGCACTTCGCCAATATAGTATTCGTCCATGATTTGCTCGGGTCAGCCTTGCGACGGATAAAGGCCATCCATCGCGATGATGTAGTTCATCGTCACGGTTGGCATGATGTTGGCGTGGGCAGCAGGGGCGGCACTGCCGGATGGCGCGATGGCCTGGGGAGATAACGCTGCTTTGCCCGTGGGGTTACGGGTGCCGTTGTCGTAAAAGTTCTCCTTCGTCACCGCCAGCAGGAGATCGCTGGCGGGCGTCACCGATGTCGCATCGCTCGACGTGGCGTTGATCACATGCGTGTGTCCGGGCATTTCCTCTGGCTTGAGCGTGACGCTCGCGCTGCCGATCTTTTGACCCATCGTGCGCGGCGTCAATCCAGGCGCCTGGCCCATGCCAATCGGCACCTGAGCGCGCAGGTCCGGGAGCGCAAAGTCCGACCGCCCATCGCCGCCGTAGGTCGTACCGATCAGGGAGTAGAGCACTTCGAAGTCGGAAATGTTGACCTTCTGTCCGTTGCAAAGCATCCAGCCAACGGGCGCGTAGGTGCCGGCGAACAGGCGAATTTCGCCAATGTACGGTGTCATGTCGAACTCCTAGCTGCGCGAAGGGTAGATGCCATTGACGCAGATCATGTAGTTCATGACCAGCGATGGCTGCATGTTGTTATGGCCGAGAGCGTCGCTCGTCGTGCCGCAGGCTTCCGGGGATTCCGCTGACAGCGTGCTCGACGTGACCGGACCGTAGAGCAACGGACCGTCGGTCGTTTGGCCGTCCTTCACATTCACGCTCTTGGCGAGCACCCGGTTCTTGTCCGGCCCCACCACCGGTTGCGTGGCGCCGATCGCGGCAGTGTGGAATTCGTGCGTGTGCGCCGGAATCTGTTGCGCAGTCAGGGTGACGGTCTCTGTGCCGTTCGGGACCCCTTGCTCATATTTGCCGGGCTGGCGGTGCATCGCGACGCGCCCACGCAAGTCTGGTAGCCGGAACGTCGTCCGGCCGTCTCCTCCGTATTGCACGCCAAGCAACGAATACAGCGCCTGATTGACATTAACGTTCATGTAGCGCCCGTCGCACGGCAACCAATCGCGTGGAGACATGGCGAACGAGAACAATCGTATTTCCCCGAGATATGCTTCTTCCACTGGTCTTTCCTCGTTAAGTGGCGACGCCACGATCTTTGAATTCTTATTGGCGCGAATTGTGCCATCTCAAACCAAACTTTCAAATTTATTTTGAAGTCCTTTGGGTTTGAGATTTTTATAAAACGATCGTTTGAAGTCGGATTGCCGGTGATTTGAATGCCAATATCTCTACGGATTAACCCTAGGAAATGTCGCTTGAAGGTGGGGTGGGAGGAACATTGCTTGACGTATATTTCATGGTTCTTTTAACCTTCGCCAACAAAGCAAATCCAGTTGGTTAGTACAAAAAAGCATTATAAAAAATACCGAAAAATATGGTAGGCGAGTGCTGCTGGCTATTTCGGTGGTTGAAATGGTGAAAATAACAATGGAGTTCCGGCCGATCGTTCGGTCGGGGTTCGGGGGCCATAGACATGAAGCGCGAGTACTTACGGGGTAATTCCGCAACGATGCGGCAGTTGGGTAGCCGGACATTCATCGACCCGCCACGGTCACTACCACGCCCGATGCGCGTGGAAACTTCCTGAGTTTTCCTTTTCGTAGACGTCGCTGATGCACCGCGATTACGCGCGTGCGACTCCCGTTGTCGACGCAGGTGCGGTCGCGCGCGTGGCGCGCGACACGGTCGGTGGTCTGTTCTCGCTTTTTCCCCGTTCACGTCATGTTCCCAGGTATGAATGCCCCCGGCGCGGCCTCGCGCTTCTCCCATGTGCGCTCAGGTCTGTGTGCCGTTTGGTTCCATTGCTTGCGCGTGCTGGTCGCGCTGTTGCTGTTCGGCTTTGCGTCGTCGGCTATGGCTGCGGTGTGCTACGTGTGGAATGCAGGCCCGGCCGGTGCAAGTTCTTACACGCTGTCGACACAAACCACGGCAGGGTTCCAGAACTGCGACCCTTTTTATGGGGACTTCGACGCCGGCGGCATTTATTCGGACGCGAGTCAGGGGACGTCCGATATTCCTTCGTCAACCGGAGACGGTTCCAAGCTAACGATCGATACCAACGCTGTACTTCCCGAGGACGTCGTGGTTTTCACACCGAGCTCGACGACGACCCAGACGCAGTGGACTTTCAAGCTGTTTGGCAGCGACGGAAGTTCCAGAGATCTGGTCATCAACCGTGAGCGCGGTGGTCCGGCAATCTCGGGCATTTCTCCCTCCTCCCGGCCTTCTGCCACAGGCGGTTCGGTAACCATCACCGGTAACAACTTCGTCAACAACGCAACGGTGACGTTCGGTGGAACGGCGGGCACCGGGGTGACGGTCGTCAGCCCCACGCAGGTCAATGTGACCGCGCCGCCGCACGCCGTCGGCACCGTTGACGTTGTCTTGACCACCTCCGGCGGTTCGGCAACGGCGACCAGCGCGTTTACCTTTCTCCCGTTACCCGTCGTGACATCCGTGTCGCCAACGCAAGGATCGACAGGCGGTGGCAACAGCGTGACGATCAACGGCACCGATCTCGGCGGGGCGACGGGCGTGACCATCGGCGGCAACGCGGCAGCGATCACCTCGAACACGGCGTCGCAGATCACGGTCACCGCGCCGGGGGGAAGTGCTGGGACGGTCGACGTTCTGGTGACGACGAATGGCGGCCAGAGCGCCATCAGTGCTTCGGCAAAGTACACATATGTCAGTACACCGACGGTGGCCTCGGTGACGCAGAACGAGGGGCCGCTCGGCGGTGGCAACACGGTCACCATCACGGGCACTAACTTCGTGGTCGGTTCGACCACGGTCAGCTTCGGTAGTACCCCGGCGACAGGCGTCGTCGTGAACAGCACCACGTCGCTGACGGCCACCGTTCCGGCAGGCGCGGCGGGCACCGTCGACGTTTCCGTCACGACCGCTGCGGGTACCAGCCCGCCCGTGCCGGGCGACCGCTATACCTATCTCGCGACGCCGACGCTGTCGGCCGTCTCTCCGAGCGCCGGGCCGACTGGCGGTTCGACGTCGGTGGCATTGACTGGCACAGGATTTACCGCGGGCATGACCGTGACGTTCGGCGGCACGTCGGCATCCGGCCTCGTCGTGAACAGTGCGACGTCGGCGAGCGTCAACGCGCCCGCGCACGCTGCGGGCAGTGTCGATGTCGTGGTGAGCACGGGGGGCGGCAGTGTTACGCTCCCCTCCAGCTACAAATATGTAGCCGCGCCGACGGTGACCGGCGTCCTCCCGCCCACGGGGTCGGCGTCGGGCGGCACGCCCGTGACGATCAACGGCACCAACCTGAGCGATGTCACGGATGTCAGGTTTGGCGCGACGAGCGCCGCGTTCACGGTCACCGGCCCCGGCTCGATTACCACGACGTCACCCGGCGGGACCGGGACCGTGGATATCACAGTGACGTCGCCGGGCGGTACTAGCGCCACAGGCGCGGCCGATCAGTTCACGTATATCCCGGGGCCGACCGTCTCGTCGATTTCGCCGACAACCGGTCCCGCAGCGGGCGGTACCAGCGTGACGATCACCGGTGCGAATTTCACGGCGGCCTCGACGGTGGCGTTCGGTTCCACGGCGGCAACGAGTGTCACCTTCATGAACTCGACCACGCTCAACGCCACGGCCCCCGCAGGGACCGGCACGGCCGATGTCCGCGTGACGACCGCCAACGGTACCTCGCCAATCGTGTCGGGCGACGTATTCACCTACATCGGGGCACCCACCATCACGTCAATCTCGCCAACGAACGGTCCGGGCGGGGGCGGCACGAACGTGACGATCAACGGTACGGGCTTCACGGGCGCTACGGCGGTGACCTTCGGGGGGACGGCCGCCACGACGTTCAATGTGACCAGCAGCACGTCGATGACGGCGCAAGCGCCCGCAGGTACGGGCACGGTCGACATTCGTGTGACGACGCCGGGCGGCACGACCGCGATGAGCGCTGCCGACCAGTTCACCTACGTCGACGCGCCGACCGTGACGTCGATTTCGCCGGCCGCAGGCCCGACGGCCGGGGGAACGACCGTGACCATCAACGGCACTAATCTATCCAACGTGTCGGGCGTGAAGTTCGGCGCAACCAACGCAATTTCGTTCAGCGGCGGTACGGGGACGCAACTTACCGCCATTTCGCCTGCTGGCGCGGCCGGTGTGCTGGATGTGACGGTCACCACACCGGGCGGAACGAGTGCCACGGGCGCTGGCGATCGGTTCACGTATGTCGCTGCGCCGACGGCTGCCCCTGTCTCGGTGTCGGTGCCGTTCAACAGCGCTGCCGCACCCGTCAACGTCGACCTGTCGAGCGGGGCGAGCGCCGTGACGCTGGTGAGCGTCGGCACAGGTCCGTTGCACGGACAGGCAACCGTCAGCAGCAACACCTCACTCACTTACCGGCCCACGGCCGGGTACTCGGGAGGTGACTCGTTCACGTACACGCTGACGAACGTCGGTGGCACGTCCACCGCCGGTACGGTGACGGTCACCGTCGGAACGCCGACCATCACGTACTCCCCGCCAACCACGTTGCAGGCGAGCGTGGGGGCGTTGTATTCGTCGACGGCACTCGCTGTCGCCAGCGGCGGCTCGACACCGTATAGCTACTCCATCACCACCGGACACCTGCCGCAGGGTCTGACGCTCGATTCGAACGGTACGCTGCATGGCACGCCCACTTCGGTCGATGTGCAGGACATCACGGTGACGGCCACTGATAACGCAACGCCCGGCGGTCCTTACTCGGCGACGAGCGGCACGATCCGGATTACCACGGTTGCGCCGACGATTGCGTTCAGCACCACGTCGCTGACGGCGGTGCCCAGCGGCACAGCATACAACCGGTCGGTCACGGCATCGGGCGGTACCGCTCCCTATAGCTACTCGATCGTCGGAGGGAGTCTGCCGCCGGGTGTCAGTATGAACACCGCGACGGGGGCAATCACGGGTGATCTGAAGAATGTCGGCAGCTTCACGTTCACGCTGCAAGCGAAGGATGCGAATCAGTTCCCCGCGCAGGTCGTACTGACCCTTCAGGTCACGGCACCGGTGCTGGCGGTCACCACGACCGCGCTGACCGATGCGGCCGTCGGGACGTCTTACACCCAGACACTCACCGCCTCGGGCGGCGTCACGCCCTACACCTTCACGGCGACAGGATTGCCGTCCGGTCTGAGCGTGACGGGCAACGCGATCTCCGGCACACCGACGCAGACGGGCACGTTCACGGTGGTGGTCCGCATGACGGACAGCACGGCAGGGGTCGGCGCACCGTACTTCGTCGACAAGACGCTGTCGCTGACGGTGAATGCGTCGCCGATGACGCTCTCACCGTCGACGCTGACCACGCCAATTGCCGGACAAGGCTATACGCAGACGCTATCAGCCTCGGGGGGCACGGCGCCGTATCGCTACGCCGTCACGAGCGGGACGCTGCCGACAGGGCTGACGCTCGATCCGGCCACGGGGATTCTGAGCGGCACGCCTACATCGACCGGTGCCAGCAACTTCACCGTCACCGCGACGGATTCCAGCACCGGTCCCGGCACGCCGCTCACGGTAGCGAAGGCGTTCGCGTTCAACATTACCGGCCAGGTCGCTTCGGCCCCGGCGGTGCAGACACAAACGCTGTCGAACGCACCGTTGCGCATTCGTGCGACGGCCAATGCCGTAGGTGCACCATTCACGCGTATTGCCATCGCCACGCCGCCGCAAAGCGGTACGGCGGTCGTGGAAGGGGAGGACATTGTCTACACGCCGACGGCGAACACCAACGGCGACGTGGCCTTTACGTACACGCTGACGAACGCCGTGGGCACGTCTGCACCGATCAGTGTGACGGTGTCGGTGAAAGCCGTGCCGGTCACGGCGGCCTCGCTCGAAGCCTCGGTGGCGGCGAACGGGACGGCCGATCTGGACATTACGTCCGGTGCGACCGGTGGTCCATTCACCGGGGCCAACCTCATATCGATTTCCCCGCCGAATGCGGGAACCGTCACGATCATCTCGACGGCCGCGGCGACGCCGGCGGCCGCTGGCGTGACACGAGCGGCTACTTTGCCGACGGGCAACACGTACACGTTGCGCTTCGTGCCTGCTGCGGCGTTTGCCGGCATGGCGGTGATCACGTACACGATCTCGAATGCCAATGCGACATCCGCGCCGGGCACCGTGAAGGTCACCGTCGCCCCGCGTAAGGATCCGAGCACGGACCCGGACGTCACTGGCCTTATCGGTGCGCAGGTCGAAGCGGCGCGGCGCTTCGCCACGACGCAGATCGGCAACTACAACCAGCGTCTCGAAGCGCTGCACGGCAAGGGACGCGCGCCGTCCAGCAATGGACTGAACGTGGTGCTGCCGTCTTCGGATCGCGGCAGCAGCCGTGATCTGTCGCGTTGCCAGGACATCGCAGGCATTACCGATCGCGACGCCTGTCTGCGCGGCGAAGTCAGCCCGACGGCACTGAGCAAGGCCAAGAGTCTCGACGTGCGCGACAAGAGCGTGGGTGCGAGCGGCGTGGCGACCGGCGAGTCGGGAGACGGTCCGAACCTGCCCGGCGTCGGCGCGGGAGACGACCAGCGCTTCGCCTACTGGACGGCCGGTACGGTGGACTTCGGTTTCGCCAACACGGCGGCCCAGCGCTCGGGCTTCAAGTTCACGACCGGTGGCGTGACGATGGGGGCGGACTATCGCTTCTCGGACCAGTTCTCACTCGGCGCGGGCGTGGGTTATGGCCATGACGCCACGGATATCGGCAGTTCGGGCACGCGAAGCACGGGCGACAGCTACAGCGGCGCGATTTACGCGAGCTTCCGTCCGATGCCGACGTTGTTCGTCGACGCCGTCGCGGGCTACGGCACGCTCAGTTTCGACTCGCGTCGCTGGGTCGTCGATGCGAACGACTTCGCCACCGGCAAGCGCAAAGGGCAGCAGTTCTTTGGCTCGTTATCGGCGGGTTATGAATACCGCACCGACGATTGGCTGTTCTCTCCGTACGGGCGTCTGACGGCATCGCGCTCCACGCTTGATCAGTACAGCGAATCCGGTGCGGGGTTGAATGCGCTGACGTACTTCAAACAAAACGTCAACACGTTGTCGGGCACGCTCGGTGTGCGCGCCGGCTTCGCGAAAGCGACGCGCATCGGCACGTTCTCACCCTATGTGCGTGTGGAGTTGCAGCACGATTTCAACGGGCAGAGTCTTGCCGGGCTGGCCTATGCAGATATCGCGTCGAGCGGGCCGGTGTACTTCGTGCCAGGCAGTCCGTATGGCAGCGATCGCGTGCAAGTCGGTGCGGGAACGAAACTGCGTACGGGCACGCTCGTCTTCGGGCTGGACTACAGCGTAACGACAGGGATGGGCGGATTGCAGCAGGGCTTCCGGCTGACGTTCACCGCACCGTTCTGAGCGTCGTCGTCAGAGGTTAAAAGGGCCCGCCGATCATTGGATCGGCGGGCCTTTTACATTCTGTCATCGCCCCCTGGCGTGCTCGCCGCGCAGGGTCATCACCGCGCTGTCCACGCGCGCGACGACCTTGCCGTCCTCACGTTGGATGTCGCATTGATAGTGCGAGACGGTGCGTCCGCGATGCGTCGCCCACGCGCGTGCCAGAAGTCGTGCGTTCCACACCGGGCGCAGGAACGTCGCCTTCAGATCGATGCTCGTGAACGTCTCGCCTTCGCCCATGAGCGTCGAGTGTGCGGTGCCGATGGCCGCGTCCGCCAGCTCGCACAGCAGGCCGCCGTGTACGGTGCCTTGCTGGTTGCCGTGGATCTCGGGATGGGTATTGAGTTCGATGACGGCGAGCGCCTCGCCGACTTCCACGATCCGAAAGCCGAGGAATTGCGAGATCGCCGTCGGGTAGCGCATGTGGATGGCATCGTCGCCGTTGAGCGTGCCGTCGAGCAGTCGCTGCAAGTAGGTCAGCACGGGGTATTGCGCATCTTGGGGAATGTCGGTCGTCTGGGGCATGGGGGTCTCTTTTGGCGTTTGCGATCTGAAGTGTCGCCGCCTAAAATCGGACAATCAAGAAATTGTCCTACGTACAGTCATGACCGATTCCCTTGTTTCCCCCGTTTCCCCGGTATCCGCGCTCGTCGAGCGCCTGTCGGACGATATCCGCAGCGGTGTGCTGCCACCCGGCGCTGCACTGCCGACGCATCGAAAGCTCGCGTCGCAGTACGGGATTGCGATTGCGTCCGCGACCAAGGTCTACGCGAAGCTGCGAGATCTGGGACTGGTCGTCGGCGAGGTGGGGCGGGGGACATTCGTACGGGATCGTCCGATGCAGCGCGAGTGGGACGTCGACGACGAGGCACGGCTGAGTTCTAGTGCCGTGGATCTTTCGTTCAATCATCCGTCATGGCCGGACCAGAGCGAGTTGTTGCGCGCGACGTTGCGCGAGTTGGCGACCGCTGGCGATCTCCGTGCGCTGATGCATCAGCAGCCGCCCGGTGGCCGGCAACATGAGCGCGAGACGGTGGCGGCGTATCTGCGTCGCGCGCGGGGGATCGACGTGCCGGGCGAACGCGTCTTTCTCGTCGGTGGCGCGCAACAAGGTCTCGACGTCGTGGTGCGAACGGCGTTGCGCCCCGGCGACGCTGTGGCCGTCGACGCGTTGACGTATCCAGGATTCAAGATGACGGCATCGCTAGCGGGACTGGCGTTGAAGCCCGTCGCGTCGGGGCACAGCGGTCGTGACGCGCGAAGAGGGCATGTGGTCCCCGATCTCGACGCGTTGGAAGCGGTGTGCCGTCGCCATGCCGTGCGCGCCATCTACACGATGCCGACGTTGCATAACCCGCTGGGCTGGGTGTTGAGTGCGGCACAGCGTCGGCGCTTGGTGGAGATTGCGCGACGTTACGATTGCGTGATCATTGAAGATGCGACTTATGCGCATCTCGTCGATAACGCGGGACCGTCTATCGTCACGCTCGCGCCCGAGCGGACGTTTTACGTTTCGAGTCTCTCGAAGAGTGTGGCGACGGGGTTGCGCTTCGGGTATGTCGTTGCGCCTGAAGCCTGCGCAGCGCAGGTCAAACGTGTAATGCGGGCGTCGTACTGGAGTCTGTCGAGTGTGGTCACAGCCATCGCGACCCGCTGGCTGGCGAGCGGCGATGTCGAGCGTCAGGAGGAACGTCAGCGCGCACAGGCGAAGTGGCGTCAGACGGTTGCGTGTGAGGCGTTGCACGGCATGGATGTGGTCGCGCATCCGTCGTCATTGTTTCTCTGGCTGCCGTTGCCCGAGGGGGTGCGCATGGATCGGGTGGCGTCCGCGCTGGCTGCCCGCGGTATCGCCGTATCGAAGGCGCAGGCGTACGCCACCACACGCCACGCGCCTCATGCCCTTCGGCTGGGGTTGAGTTCGATGAGCGAGGCGCAGGTCGCGCCGGTGCTCGCCGAGGTGCGCGAGGTCATCGAGCGGATGCCGTTGTGATGGGCGGCAGCGGATCTCTCGCATCACGGGATTTCACTACCTTGCATAAGTTGCGCCTCGCAACTACATTGGTTGCGAGGCGCAACTTTTTTGCGCCGCCGTCACGTCTGACGTTATTTCCGATCTGTGTGAGATGCCCTATGGACCTCGTCGATCTGCCCGGTAAGCCCCGCGAAGCGGAGATTCTCGAACTCCGCGATTTCTCCCGAAAACTGGTGCGCGAGCTGGGGTTCATGCGAACCACGCTCGCCGACAGCGATCTCTCGCCATCGGCCGTCCATGCCATCATCGAAATCGGCGCGACGCCCGGCATCAGCGCCAAAGATCTCGGCAATATTCTGCGTCTCGACAAATCGAACACGAGTCGGCAAGTGGCGAAGCTGGAGGCCAGCGGCCTCGTGCGTCGTGCGACAGCCAACGACGACGCGCGAACCTCCGAACTCTCGCTGACCGAGGCCGGGCAAAAGCTGCGGCGCAAGATCGACCGCTTCGCGACGGATCAGGTGTCGAGTGCACTGCGACGTATCGTGCCCGCAGATCAGGAGGCGCTGGTCCGCTCACTCGCGTTATATGCCGATGCGCTTGCCCAGGACAATTCGGCGAAGCGGGTGGACGAGGTCGGGATCGATGCGCAGATTGCGCAGGGATATCAGCCCGGATGTATCGGCGATATCGCGAGCCTGCACGCACGCTACTACGCAGAGCACTGGGGCTTCGGCGCTTACTTCGAGAAGAAAGTGGCGACGGGGCTGGCGGAGTTTGCCGGGGCGTTGCCAGCGGACGGCAAAGCGCTATGGTTGTACGTCGAGAACGGACGCACGCTGGCCTCGCTCGCCATCGATGGGAATCTCGAGACGGGCGTCGCCCACTTGCGTTGGTTCATCGTGGACGACGCGCTGCGGGGCTCGGGCGTTGGGCGGCGCCTCATGTCGGCGGCCATGACGTATGTCGACGCGCGATTCGACGAGACCTACCTGTGGACGTTCAAAGGGCTCGACGCTGCGCGTCATCTTTATGAATCGTTCGGTTTTCGTCTTGCCGAGGAAGCGGAGGGTGAGCAATGGGGAAGCCGCGTCGTCGAGCAGCGGTTTAATCGTCGCAAGGCGCGTCGCAAGGCGTGAGCGGTCACGACTTACGTAAGAAGTGTCAGGGCATCGCCAAGCGACAGCACCGTCGTTCTCGAATCGAAAGCCGTTGCGAAAAGATGATCGTGAACGATCGTATCGGGGTCGTAGCAACAGTCCTTGACAGTGAAAAGTCGGTAATCGGCGTCGCTCGCGTAGGCCACGGAAGACAGCATGACCCCGGTCGAGGCGATGCCGACCATCATCAGGGTGTCTACGCCGCTCGCGCTCAGTCGTAACTGAAGATCGGTGCCGTAGAAAGCGCTGGCGCGGTGCGCGATGACGAGCGGCTCGTCGTCGCGTTGCGCCAGTTCAGGCGAAATTCTGTCGTCGACGAACAATCCCAGTCGTTTCACGCCTTGCCCGTTGCGGTTCATCGGGCTGACTTCCGGATAGCCGGGGCTGAAGTGGAATTTGACGAAGTAGACGGCGATCCCCCGGGCGCGCGCTGCGTCACATAACGCACGTGTGTTGGCGAGCAGCGTTGGCGCGACGGTGGGGAACAGCGCGAGGATGTCCGTCTGATAGTGCATGACGATCAGTGCCGTCTTCGTCGGGATCAGGGTCTTGCTGAAGGCGTCGGGGTTCTGCGACGCCGGATCGGCGGACTTGCGTTCGACAGGTGACGTCATCGGATGTCTCGAGAGAGAGTGTGACGCAGAGGGATGGCGCGTGACGCGACGACTTTACCAGAAGGCGCCAATATGTTTGCTTGATGTGACGATGCCCATCGCCATGAGTGATCGGAAATCGGACGCTGCGATGTGGGTATTTTGCTGAAGACTGAGTTTCGCCGTGGGAGTCACGTAGACGCTTGGCGACAAGGTGGGGGCTGGCGGTACGTTTGAGAACGCGTCGCAGGGACCTGAAAAGCAAAAAGCCTTGATTTCTTCGCGAAATCAAGGCTTTTTACAGCGTTTGGTTGCGGGGACAGGATTTGAACCTGTGACCTTCGGGTTATGAGCCCGACGAGCTGCCAGACTGCTCCACCCCGCGTCTGAGAAGAAGAATAATACGGGTATTCTGCGCATTGTGTCAAGCATTTATGACATTAAATTTAAGGCGCTCCCGAAATTCATGCGCGAGGTGTGCGTTTTTTAGGCATCCTGCGCATTCCCCGTTCACCACCGGATCGTAACGCCCGCCTGTACGGAATGGCTGAGGGAGGCGGGATTCAGGCCGCGTTTGTATCCCACATCCAGATCGAGATCCTTCGTCGGGCTATAGATAACGCCGACCAGTGCGTAGGCCGGTTTGGTCGACGTCGAGCTGTCGGGATTGGTCGCCAGACCGATGTCGCCGACGAGCCGCACCTCCTCCGTCACATTGAAGAGTACGGCCGTCGACGCGTTCCACAAGCTCGTGCGATTGCCCAGACCGTTGTTATTCCACGTGTAGCCGACGTTCGCGAGGAATGTCCAGCGATCGAGGTTGTACTGCATCAACAGATTCGCTCCGGTCGTCGCGCGGCCGTTGCCGAGGCCGCGGTCCTGACTGGCCGTCGGGAGTGTGATGAAGGGTTTGAAGCCGAGACTCCATTGTTCCCCTTCAAGGAAGCGCCATTTGGCTTGTAGTTGAAGATCGGTGAAGCCGCTGGTCCAGCCGTCGCCATCGGGGCGCGTGCGCTGATAGGGCGCTTGAATGGCGACGTCGAGATTCGAGAGCACGCCGTAGGTCAGTGTGTTGTTCCACTGCTGTTGACGCGACGTCGGTTGCGTCAGCCATTCACTGTTGAGTTCCAGCTGCCAGTTGCCAGTATCTTGCGTACCGGTGTCGTCCGTGACGAGCGGGTTCGCCGCGTGTGCTGCCAGCGGAGCGAGTGTCGCAGCGAGGATCAGAAACTTCTTCATCGAAAACTCCGGCGGGACCTGTTCTCTGTGTACGGCGTGGTCTTGCTGTGAATCTGCTGTGGATTTGCTGTGAATCCGACTGTCGATTTGCCGGGAGCGCGATGGATTGCGCAATCGGTCGGCGGGATCGTAATGTCCGTATATGACACCGTCAATCGGATTGCGCTGAAAAAACGGCGAACGTGTCGTATTTGCCGATGTTTCCGGTTTGTGAGGGCGAGGGCCTTGCGCGTTGGTTTTCGGTGTGGTGACGAGCAGCGAAATTCTGCAAGCCGTGGTCGATGCGCGGTGATAGACTTCGGCCCCTTTTAAGTGCGGAATCGCATGCGGTTTTCGCGGGCCGTCACCTATCCACTCGTTCTTCATGCAAGCCAGAAGTCATCTCATTTTCGGTGTCGGCGCTACGTGGCTGATGCATCGCACCGGTTGGGCCGCCAGCGTTCATGCGTGGCCGCTTACGCTCGTCGGCGCTTTGTTGCCCGACATCGATCATCCAAAGAGTATGTTAGGGCGGCGCATTGCCCCGTTGTCGATGGTGATCTCCGGGGTGTTCGGACATCGCGGTATGACGCACTCTTTGTTGCTGCCGGCGCTCGCCATCGCGGCATGTATTTTTAGTTGGGGACATGTGCCGCCGTGGATGCTCGCGTTATGTGCGGGATATCTCTCGCATCTGCTGGCCGACTGGTTGACGCCCTCCGGTGTGCCGCTTTGCTGGCCGCTTCGAACGCGCTTTCGGTCCCCGCTGTATGTAACAACGGGCTCGGGTGCGGAGTGGTGCGTCGCGGCGGCGCTGGCGTTTGCGATGTGGCGGTGGTGGTAGTGCACCCGGCGGCACGCGTTCGGCGATGTCGTTCGTCGGGCGTGGGTGTCGGACGGCGAAGGTTGAGTGATTGGACTGACTGAGCGCCTGTCAGCGTGAGGTGATGATGGTTAGCGCCAGGTCAACGGCGGTTCATCCATCAATGCCACTTGTTCACGAAGCTCAAGGATTCGGTCCTGCCAGTAACGTTGCGTGTTGAACCACGGGAACGCGGCGGGAAATGCGGGGTCGTTCCAACGTCGGGCGAGCCAGGCGCTGTAATGTAGTAGGCGCAACGTACGCAAAGCTTCGGTCAGATGCAGCTCACGGGGATTGAAGTCCGCGAAGTCTTCGTAGCCGGAGAGGACTTCGTCCAACTGGGCGGTCATCTCCGCGCGCGTGCCGGAGAGCAGCGTCCACAAGTCCTGCATTGCCGGGGCCATGCACGTGTCGTCGAAATCGACGAAGTGCGGGCCTGCGTCCGTCCACAGGACATTGCCGCCGTGGCAGTCGCCGTGCACCCGTAGCAGTTTTACGTCTCCCGCTCGCTCATAGGCGCGGGCGATGCTGTCGAGCGCCAGGTCGACGATGGTGCGCCAGGCGTCGCGCAAGTCGGACGGGATGAAGTCGTTCGTCCACAGATAGTCGACGGGGGCGCGGCCGTAGGTGTCGATGTCCAGCGTGAGGCGGTGTTGGTACGGTTGCGTTGCGCCTTGGGCGTGGATACGTCCGAGAAAGCGCCCGAGCCAGTTGAGCGTGTCTGGATCCTGGAGCTCGGGCGCGCGGCCGCCGCGTCGCGGGAAGAGAGCGAAGCGGAAGCCGTCGAAGTGATGCAGGGTCGCGCCGTGAATCTCGAGCGGGGCGACGACAGGAATTTCTTGCTGCGCGAGCGTCAGGGTGAAGGCGTGCTCTTCGAGGATGGCGTCGTCGGTCCAACGCAGCGGGCGGTAGAACTTCGCGATGAGCGGCGGGCCGTCTTCCATTCCCACCTGATAAACGCGGTTCTCGTAGCTATTGAGGGCGAGCAGACGCCCGTCGCTAAAACTCCCAAGTTGTTCCACGGCGGTAATGACCGTGTCGGGGAGCAGTGCGGCGAACGGGTGCTGGGGCGCATCGGCGCCTTGGGGGAGATCGGTGTTCATGCGCCTATTGTGCCCAAAGGTGAGGGCGCATGTGAGGGCGCGTCGAGCGGTCCCTATATAGAGAGCGACGACGCATGCGATGCGAGACAGACCGAGGAAAATGCGCCTTCGTAAAAATTGTTTCACAAAGGGCTTGCGCTCACCCACGAACGTCATTAATATCTCGTCTCTCGCAACGACAGCGACGCAGCGAAAGCAGCGACGAGGTTGGAGCGACGGGCCGCAAAGCCCGGTGGTTAGTGGTTTTGGAGCTTGCGAGTCGCTGCGGCGACGAACGAAGAAAGCGAAAAAAACTGTTGACGACGACGAGAAGCTGCGACATAATCTCACTTCTCTGTTGCTGATGCAGCGACGCAGAAAACGAAGCGACGGCGCGGTAATTAAGCGACGAAGCCAAGTCAGATGCGATTGATCTTTAAAAATTAAACAACCGATAAGTGTGGGCACTCGATGAATAGTGCGTCTGCTTCGGCAGATAAGCTTTAAATTTATTGAGGCTCACATAGTAATAGGTAAGTTAAGTAATTAACTTGTCAGCATACTTTGAGAGCGACCGGTTCTAGTGATTTATCACGAAAAACCGAAAACAGTAACAGGTTTAAACTGAAGAGTTTGATCCTGGCTCAGATTGAACGCTGGCGGCATGCCTTACACATGCAAGTCGAACGGCAGCACGGGTGCTTGCACCTGGTGGCGAGTGGCGAACGGGTGAGTAATATATCGGAACGTACCTTGTAGTGGGGGATAGCTCGGCGAAAGCCGGATTAATACCGCATACGCTCTGAGGAGGAAAGCGGGGGACCTTCGGGCCTCGCGCTACAAGAGCGGCCGATATCAGATTAGCTAGTTGGTGGGGTAAAAGCTTACCAAGGCGACGATCTGTAGCTGGTCTGAGAGGACGACCAGCCACACTGGGACTGAGACACGGCCCAGACTCCTACGGGAGGCAGCAGTGGGGAATTTTGGACAATGGGCGAAAGCCTGATCCAGCAATGCCGCGTGTGTGAAGAAGGCCTTCGGGTTGTAAAGCACTTTTGTCCGGAAAGAAATCCTCTGGGTTAATACCTCGGGGGGATGACGGTACCGGAAGAATAAGCACCGGCTAACTACGTGCCAGCAGCCGCGGTAATACGTAGGGTGCGAGCGTTAATCGGAATTACTGGGCGTAAAGCGTGCGCAGGCGGTTTTGTAAGACGGATGTGAAATCCCCGGGCTCAACCTGGGAACTGCATTCGTGACTGCAAGGCTAGAGTATGGCAGAGGGGGGTAGAATTCCACGTGTAGCAGTGAAATGCGTAGAGATGTGGAGGAATACCGATGGCGAAGGCAGCCCCCTGGGCCAATACTGACGCTCATGCACGAAAGCGTGGGGAGCAAACAGGATTAGATACCCTGGTAGTCCACGCCCTAAACGATGTCAACTAGTTGTTGGGGATTCATTTCCTTAGTAACGTAGCTAACGCGTGAAGTTGACCGCCTGGGGAGTACGGTCGCAAGATTAAAACTCAAAGGAATTGACGGGGACCCGCACAAGCGGTGGATGATGTGGATTAATTCGATGCAACGCGAAAAACCTTACCTACCCTTGACATGTACGGAAGTCTGCTGAGAGGCGGATGTGCTCGAAAGAGAACCGTAACACAGGTGCTGCATGGCTGTCGTCAGCTCGTGTCGTGAGATGTTGGGTTAAGTCCCGCAACGAGCGCAACCCTTGTCCTTAGTTGCTACGCAAGAGCACTCTAAGGAGACTGCCGGTGACAAACCGGAGGAAGGTGGGGATGACGTCAAGTCCTCATGGCCCTTATGGGTAGGGCTTCACACGTCATACAATGGTCGGTACAGAGGGCTGCCAAACCGCGAGGTGGAGCTAACCCCAGAAAACCGATCGTAGTCCGGATCGCAGTCTGCAACTCGACTGCGTGAAGCTGGAATCGCTAGTAATCGCGGATCAGCATGTCGCGGTGAATACGTTCCCGGGTCTTGTACACACCGCCCGTCACACCATGGGAGTGGGTTTTGCCAGAAGTAGGTAGCCTAACCGTAAGGAGGGCGCTTACCACGGCAGGATTCATGACTGGGGTGAAGTCGTAACAAGGTAGCCGTAGGGGAACCTGCGGCTGGATCACCTCCTTTCTAGAGCATGCACTGGAAGTTGAGTGTTCACGCTTATCGGTTGTTGACTGCGTAGATCTAAGTCGGGTCTATAGCTCAGTTGGTTAGAGCACCGTCTTGATAAGGCGGGGGTCGATGGTTCGAGTCCATCTAGACCCACCAAGCTTTTAACCACTGCGTGACAGACTCAAGTGGTGGTAAGTCGGCTTGATTGGGGGATTAGCTCAGCTGGGAGAGCACCTGCTTTGCAAGCAGGGGGTCGTCGGTTCGATCCCGTCATCCTCCACCAAAAACCTTAGATCACATCGATGTCAGTCAAAAGCGCTTTACGTCTGTAGTAAATCCCCTGTGATGAATTACAAGCTAAGTGAGTGCTTTTGAATGACAGCAATGTCATGCAGTTTATGTTCTTTAACAATTTGGAAGAAGAAGTAGTACAACGGAAGCGCGTTAGAGATGGCGCGTGGAAATTGTACGGGTTGTGATTGTATCAACCAGTATTTAAGTGATCGAAAGATGACTTGGAATACGGCACAACGCTAATACTCAACCTATGAAGAATGTGTCGAAAGACGCACTCGTTATAGGGTCAAGCGAATAAGTGCATGTGGTGGATGCCTTGGCGATTACAGGCGATGAAGGACGCGATAGCCTGCGAAAAGTTGTGGGGAGCTGGCAAATAAGCATTGATCCACAAATGTCCGAATGGGGAAACCCGGCCTTTTAGGTCATCCTAGACTGAATACATAGGTCTAGCGAAGCGAACGCGGCGAACTGAAACATCTAAGTAGCTGCAGGAAAAGAAATCAACCGAGATTCCCAAAGTAGTGGCGAGCGAAATGGGACCAGCCTTCAAGATTTAGCACCGGTGTTATCAAAACGGAATGGAAAGTCCGGCCATAGTGGGTGATAGCCCCGTATGAGAAAACCCTGGTGTGGAACTAAGCTTGAGAAAAGTAGGGCGGGACACGTGAAATCCTGTCTGAAGATGGGGGGACCATCCTCCAAGGCTAAATACTCGTAATCGACCGATAGTGAACCAGTACCGTGAGGGAAAGGCGAAAAGAACCCCGGGAGGGGAGTGAAATAGATCCTGAAACCGCATGCATACAAACAGTCGGAGCCTCGTAAGGGGTGACGGCGTACCTTTTGTATAATGGGTCAGCGACTTACATTCAGTGGCGAGCTTAACCGAATAGGGAAGGCGTAGCGAAAGCGAGTCCGAATAGGGCGTTCAGTCGCTGGGTGTAGACCCGAAACCAAGTGATCTATCCATGGCCAGGTTGAAGGTGCGGTAACACGTACTGGAGGACCGAACCCACTAACGTTGAAAAGTTAGGGGATGAGCTGTGGATAGGGGTGAAAGGCTAAACAAACTTGGAAATAGCTGGTTCTCTCCGAAAACTATTTAGGTAGTGCCTCGTGTATCACCTTCGGGGGTAGAGCACTGTCATGGTTGAGGGGTCCATTGCGGATTACCTCGCCATAGCAAACTCCGAATACCGAAGAGTGCAATCACGGGAGACAGACATCGGGTGCTAACGTCCGGTGTCAAGAGGGAAACAACCCAGACCGCCAGCTAAGGTCCCTAAATATTGCTAAGTGGGAAACGAAGTGGGAAGGCTAAAACAGTCAGGAGGTTGGCTTAGAAGCAGCCACCCTTTAAAGAAAGCGTAATAGCTCACTGATCGAGTCGTCCTGCGCGGAAGATGTAACGGGGCTAAGCAATATACCGAAGCTGCGGATGCGAGCTTGCTCGCATGGTAGGAGAGCGTTCTGTAAGCCTGTGAAGGTGTCTTGTAAAGGATGCTGGAGGTATCAGAAGTGCGAATGCTGACATGAGTAGCGATAAAGGGGGTGAAAGGCCCCCTCGCCGTAAGCCCAAGGTTTCCTACGCAACGTTCATCGGCGTAGGGTGAGTCGGCCCCTAAGGCGAGGCAGAGATGCGTAGCTGATGGGAAGCAGGTTAATATTCCTGCACCGTCGTATGATGCGATGGGGGGACGGATCGCGGAAGGTTGTCCGGGTGTTGGAAGTCCCGGTCCCTGCAGTGGAGAAGGCGCTTAGGCAAATCCGGGCGCGTAATTCAAGGCTGTGGGGCGAGCGAACTTGTTCGCGAAGCAATTGGAAGTGGTTCCAAGAAAAGCCTCTAAGCTTCAGTCATACGAGACCGTACCGCAAACCGACACAGGTGGGCGAGATGAGTATTCTAAGGCGCTTGAGAGAACTCGGGAGAAGGAACTCGGCAAATTGGTACCGTAACTTCGGGATAAGGTACGCCCTTGTAGCTTAACTGGCCTGCGCCAGAAGGGTGAAGGGGTTGCAATAAACTGGTGGCTGCGACTGTTTAATAAAAACACAGCACTCTGCAAACACGAAAGTGGACGTATAGGGTGTGACGCCTGCCCGGTGCCGGAAGATTAAATGATGGGGTGCAAGCTCTTGATTGAAGTCCCGGTAAACGGCGGCCGTAACTATAACGGTCCTAAGGTAGCGAAATTCCTTGTCGGGTAAGTTCCGACCTGCACGAATGGCGTAACGATGGCCACACTGTCTCCTCCCGAGACTCAGCGAAGTTGAAGTGTTTGTGATGATGCAATCTACCCGCGGCTAGACGGAAAGACCCCATGAACCTTTACTGTAGCTTTGCATTGGACTTTGAACCGGTCTGTGTAGGATAGGTGGGAGGCTTTGAAGCAGGAACGCTAGTTTCTGTGGAGCCGTCCTTGAAATACCACCCTGGCTTGTTTGAGGTTCTAACCTAGGTCCGTAATCCGGATCGGGGACAGTGCATGGTAGGCAGTTTGACTGGGGCGGTCTCCTCCCAAAGTGTAACGGAGGAGTACGAAGGTACGCTAGGTACGGTCGGAAATCGTGCTGATAGTGCAATGGCAAAAGCGTGCTTAACTGCGAGACTGACAAGTCGAGCAGGTGCGAAAGCAGGTCATAGTGATCCGGTGGTTCTGTATGGAAGGGCCATCGCTCAACGGATAAAAGGTACTCTGGGGATAACAGGCTGATACCGCCCAAGAGTTCATATCGACGGCGGTGTTTGGCACCTCGATGTCGGCTCATCTCATCCTGGGGCTGTAGCCGGTCCCAAGGGTATGGCTGTTCGCCATTTAAAGAGGTACGTGAGCTGGGTTTAAAACGTCGTGAGACAGTTTGGTCCCTATCTGCCGTGGGCGTTGGAAGTTTGAAGGGGGCTGCTCCTAGTACGAGAGGACCGGAGTGGACGAACCTCTGGTGTACCGGTTGTCACGCCAGTGGCATCGCCGGGTAGCTATGTTCGGAAGAGATAACCGCTGAAAGCATCTAAGCGGGAAACTCGCCTTAAGATGAGACTTCCCTAGGAACTCGATTCCTTTGAAGGGTCGTTCAAGACCAGGACGTTGATAGGTCAGGTGTGGAAGCGCAGTAATGCGTTAAGCTAACTGATACTAATTGCCCGTAAGGCTTGATCCTATAACCAGTGTGTTTTTCCTGGTGTGAGTATCGCTGTGCCGATACAACTCACAACCCACAATATTTGTTGTACTACGCTTCTTCCGAATTGGTTTTGTTGACCTCAGGTCAGCAGAACATACAAGTTAAGCCTGATGACCATAGCGAGTTGGAACCACCCCTTCCCATCCCGAACAGGACCGTGAAACGACTCCACGCCGATGATAGTGCGGATACCCGTGTGAAAGTAGGTAATCGTCAGGCTCCCCTTAAAAACCCCTTGCTACAGCAGTAGCAAGGGGTTTTTGCTTTGTAGCGCTCGCTTTGTAGCACTCGCTTTGAGCGCACTCGGGCATCCACCGCTCTTAATCTATCCCACTCATGTATTGCGAGTGCGGCAACGCTTCCTGAAGAAAACGACGCGTTCGGTTTTCGTTAAGACAGGTCCAGCGATCAACGCTCTCTCGCAATCCGTCAGATTCCTGACGTTGTTGAGCACTTTGTTTTGCCTAGACGTGGGCGCTTGGCAACTGAACGTCGACTGGCGAACGATGCTCGCTGAAGATTTGTTCGTTGAATGACGCGCGGATCCCCCCCCACCGATCGAAGCCCTCTCTCGATCAACCGCTCGGACGCGTCGCTGTCGTCCGGCCAAGCACGCCGGGTTCATCGAAGTGATTTGAACAACTCATCCAGCCTTTGGGCAGCGTTAGTCCTGCGCAAATTCCTCACATCCCTGCAAGACGCCGCGCTGCTCGATCGACGTACACAAGGCGCGCGAGACACCCATACGTCGCGACAGAGGGCTAACGTAAATGCCTTCGAGAAAGACCACAGGGGATTTGTCGCAGCCGTTGGCGTAATCTCGTCGCATGGGCGCCTCGGCAAATCCTATGGCGTCTGCGTCAGGCGACACGGCGATGACCGCTAAGTAGCGCTCTGATTGCGACAGCAAATCTTCGGTCTCTTGCTGATGCTCCGCCTGGCTCGCTTGAGGCCAAAGCACTTTCTTCGTCTCCCCAACGATTGCGCTCCTTCCGAGACTTGCTCAATCGCCTGGTCACGTATCAACGATTGGTATCAACGCCTGCCTGGCTGCCTGACGCCGTATTCCCCAAGCGTGCAACTGGCGTCGATCATTCCCGTGGGGGACGTGATTCGACCAGAACACGTTGGCTACGATCAGCGGTACCGCCTGCACTCCCATCAACTACGACGCCCATCGGCATCTTCACCGGATGACAGGAAATCCCAGCCTTAACGTGGACGTGTTCAGTATGAGCGGGTTTGGCCACCCTTTATGCGCATTTTCAGGAGCGCGGATACTAGGTCGTGTGTTCCGCGACGTGTCACGCCCATGACCAACGTTTGGACGCTCTGGCGAGTGGTCTGACAGGGAGGAGAGGGATTGGCTGAGGGGATGTTGTGAGTCGATGTGCGCGGGATCACGCTTATCGACTCACAGGAGGACGCTGGAATTTATACGACGTTAAGCGCAGTAGCGTGGGAATAGCACACTACGCCAAACGTCCCAATCGCGCGGATCATGCCGAACGAGTTGTCGACAGGACTCGGCGGACGATGACGATGCAGATGCCTGCGAAGACCAGCAAGGCAAGCCATTCCGACGTCGGGGCAAAGCTGCTGCCGACGATGGCCAGGGGGGCGTCGGATCCAGTGAAGCCAACGACCATCGCCATCGCAACGCCCACCAGACTCTCACCTACGATCAGGCCCGATGCCAGCAACACGCCGCGTCGTTCAGCCGCTTCCGCATACGGTCCGAAGTCCTTCCCTTGCGCCTTAGCGCGTGCCTTCAACACACGCTGTGCAATCCAACCCAGCACCGCACCGATCACCAGTACGGAACCAATCGTCGGGGGGAGATAGATACCGATGCCCACCGCAATGACCGGGACACGCGCAACACCACCACGCTTGGCCAACGCTGCATCAATCGCAATCAACGCTAGCCCCAGCACCGCGCCGATGCCGAGCATCGACCAGTCGAGCTGGTGCGTGAAGATGCCCTTGGCAATCGCCGTCATGAGAATCGCCTGCGGCGCCGATAGCGCCTGAGACGGGTCCATCCCGGCGCGCGGCAGCGCATCGGTGAACCCATATGCGTTGTACAGCAGGTTCAGCACCGGCGGAATCACCGCTGCACCCACGACACAACCCACCAACAGCGCCACCTGCTGACGCCACGGCGTCGCGCCCACCAGCCAACCCGTCTTCAGATCCTGCAGGTTGTCGTTGGAAATCGTGGCAATGGCGATGACCGCAGCCGTCGTGAAGAGCGCCAACGCAATCGCGAGCTTGCTGCCGCCAGCCGTATCGAGTAGCCCGCTCGCCTGACTGACGCTCAGAATCAGCAGTGACACCAACACCACCGCCACGATGCCGATACCCGAAATCGGACTGGCAGACGATCCCACCAGTCCCGCCATGTAGCCACATGCCGCCGCGACCAGAAAGCCGAAGACCACGGCGAACACCACGCTGCAAATCACCAACGTCGCGATACCGCCGAACGAGAGCGGCGCATCCGCGAGGAACACACCGAACGTCACGACCCACACCGCCACGCACAGCAACGTGAGACCGATCACCCAGTACGGGGACAGATCCTGCTCCGTGCGACCTGGCGCCTGTCCATTACCCGACTTACCCCGCGCGCCACGCGCCTTGCCCAACGCCGCGAACGACGTCTTCACGCCATCGACCATCGGCTTTGCCAGCGTGATCAGTGTCCAGATAGCCGCCACGCCGATCACACCTGCCCCGATGAATCGGACCTTGTGTTGCCACAGCCCATTCGCGAAAGCAGCCATCGCCAGCCCATCGGGATTCGGCGTGATAGCGGTGAGCACCGGTACCGCAACGCCCCATGTAAGCACTGCACCCAGCAAAATCGCCAGCCCCGACACGATGCCGATGAGATAACCGGCACCGATCAACGCGAGCGAGAAGCCGGTCGTCAGACGAAAGACCGCAGCGCCCGCCGGGATCCACGCGGTAATGCTCTCGCCTAGGATCTTCAGGCCCGCCGTTGCAAACGCGAACAGCGCCGAGACGATCCCGCCGAAGGCAATCTCTCGCACACCGCTCGCTTCGTTACCCGTCGATGCTTTTGCATTGGTAGACGACGTGCCCTCGTCCCCTTCACTGCCGACGCGCAGGATCTCCGCCGCCGCCACGCCTTCCGGATACGGCAAGTCACTGTCGACGACCATCGCGCGACGCAGCGGAATCGTGAACAGCACGCCAAGAATGCCGCCGGACGCACAGATCGCCAACGTCAGGCCAAACGGAAAGCCCTGCCAGTGTCCGATCATCAGCAAGCCGGGCAGCACAAAGATGATCGATGAGAGCGTGCCGGCCGCAGACGCCTGCGTCTGCACCATGTTGTTCTCGAGGATGTTGCCGCCACGCAGCGCGCGGAGTACCGCCATCGAAATCACGGCAGCAGGAATGGAGGACGAGAACGTGAGACCGACCTTTAGGCCGAGGTAAACGTTGGAGGCGGTGAACACTACGGTGATCAGTGCGCCCAGGATCATGCCGCGTACCGTCAACTCGGGGAGCGAGACGGCGTCGGGAATTCGGGTCGGATGAGATGCCATGTACGAATAGGGGGGATTTTCGCCCAATGGGAATGTGGCGCAGATTGTATGCGCCTGCGTGGTGCACCGCCAGTCTTGACGAGCGCACTAGAACGACCGTTCGAATCTGACCCTATCACCCGCCAGATCGTCAGCATCCGCGTCGGATGGTCGTTAAACGGAAAAACCTTTCAAATCCATCCACTTATCAGATGGAATCCAACTTTTCTCAATCGATTTATTGATGGATGATGCGGGTTTTCCCTAGAAATAAAGCCAGTACGTAACCCCGTCGGACCAAATGGACCAAATGGACCCAACGGAAGTTACGCACCAAAAAGGAAAGGAGCTTTTCCGATGTCCAGTCTGCACACCTCAACACATCCGGTACCTCATGCGAGCGGTGCACGCCGTTGGCTGGTGCTGGCCGTCGTGTCGGTGGCGCTGCTGCTCATCGTGATCGACATGACGGTGCTCTATACGGCACTGCCGCGTCTGACCCACGATCTGGCAGCGACGGCCTCCGCCAAGCTGTGGATCGTCAACGCCTACGCCCTTGTGGTCTCGGGCCTGTTGCTCGGCATGGGCACGCTCGGCGACCGTCTGGGCCACAAGCAACTGTTTCTCGCCGGTCTGGTCGTCTTCGGCGTGGCGTCGCTCGCCGCCGCCTTTGCACCGAGCGCCAACGTCCTGATCGTCGCCCGAGGTTTCCTCGGGGTCGGTGCGGCCATGATGATGCCCGCCACGCTGTCGCTGATTCGCCTGACGTTTGCTGATCCCCGTGAGCAGGCGCTCGCTATCGGTATCTGGGCGTCGGTGGCGTCAGGTGGAGCGGCGTTCGGCCCGATTGTCGGTGGCGCACTGCTCGAACACTTCTGGTGGGGCTCGGTTTTCCTGATCAACGTCCCGATCGTGCTGATCGCTTTGCCTGTGGCCTGGTGGCTGATTCCGAAGGGCGGTGCGACGTCGTCGCAACCGTGGGACTGGTTCGGCTCGTTGCTCTTCATGGTCGGTCTGATCGGCGTGACGTACGCGATCAAGAGCGCGGGCAAGCTGTCCCCCGACTGGGCGACGGTCGCCATTGCAGTTGTCGTGGGCGTCGCGTTCTTGTGGGCGTTCGTCAAACGCCAGCAGCGCAGCGCGCATCCGTTGCTCGACTTCACGTTGTTCCGTAATCCGGTGTTCGCCGGTGCGGTGGCGGCGGCACTGATGGCTGCGGCGGCTCTGATCGGCATGCAACTGGTGTTCAGTCAGCGTCTGCAACTGACGCTGGGCTACTCGCCGCTGGAAGCCGGATGGGCGGGCATGCCGTTATCGATCGCCGCCTTCGTCGCGGGACCGATTGCCGGACGCATGCTCCCCCGCACGGGCAGCGCGCGGATGCTGTTCATCTCTTTGCTGACGTCGGCCGTGGGCATGGCCGGTTATCTGATCCTGCGTGACTCGGGCCTGCTGTTGTCGGCACTGGCACTGGCGACGCTCGGTGTTGGCGTCGGTGCGACCATGACGGCGGCGTCGAGCACGATCATGCAGAGCGCACCGCCTGAGCGCGCCGGGATGGCAGCGTCGGTCGAAGAGGTTTCGTACGAACTCGGCGGTGCGCTGGGCGTGACCTTCATGGGGAGCCTGCTGACGTTCGTCTACGGCCGTTCGATGGATGTGCCGCAAGTCGCGACGCTTCCGGACACCGTGCGCGACAGCCTCGACGAAGCGCAGATCGTGGCTGAGCACTTGCCGCCGATGGCCGCCGATGCGCTGGCGACGCTCTCTAACACCGCGTTCAATCATGGGTTCGACGCCGTGATCGGCGCAGGCGCGTTCCTGCTCTTCGCCACGGCCATCTGGGGACGCTGGCACGCACGTAAGCACTAACTGCCCCTGCATGCATCGTTACCGAAGCGCGCGCTCACCCACGGGTGAGCGCGCGTTTTTTCTCGCGGCGCGATGTGAGCTCAACGCAGCGAGCACGACAACCAATGCGCGATGCGAACGCCATCGAGGCGTGACCCTTCGGGGGTGTCGCTGCCGAGCATCGTCACAATTACTGGACGCGTCTTGTGCACCATCACTCGCATCACCATGTTGTGCCCGGACTCGTTGATGAAGCCCGTCTTCTGCACACTGGCGTGCACCTTGCCGTAGCGTACCAATCGGTTGGTATTGACGTATTGCAACTGTCCCTTGCCAGTGGGCACCAACTGCTGATGATCGATCGAGTAGCGGCGAATCAGCGGATAGCCGTTCGACGCGCGCACCAACCGCGCTAGTTCACGCGCTGTCGACACATTGCGCGGCGAAAGCCCCGTGGCGTTTTCAAAACGCGTATTGGGCATGTTGAGCAAACGTGCCTTGGCGTTCATTGCCGAGATAAACGCGGGCCGCCCGCCCGGATAGTCACGACTCAGTGCGGCGGCCGCACGGTTCTCGGAGGCCATCAGCGAGATGTGCAGCATGTTGGCGCGAGAGAGCGTAGAGCCCACGGCCAGACGTGAATGCGTGAACTTCAGCGTGTCGAGATCCGCATTCGTGACCGTGAGCGGCGCGCGCATGGCCGGGCCGCTGTCGAGCCAGACAACGGCCGTCATCAGCTTCGAGAGTGACGCGATGGGGCGCACCTGATCCGCATTCAGGGCAAACAGCGGCGTATGCGTTTTCTCGTCGACGATGTACACCGCCTTCGAGAACAGTCGTTTGCGCGATGCCGACGTGAAGCCGCAACGGGCAAGCAGCCTGGGTTTGGCGTCAGTGCTCACTTGGGCTGATACCACCGCCGTTTCTCCTGGTTTCGTCGCAGTTGCGGCCGTAGCGCCTGCCGAGGCCCCCATCGCCACAGCAGCCTTCGGCACGGCCTTGCGCCGCGCGACCGTCGGCGATCGCTTCGCCGTGGACTTCGTCACCTTGGCGCGACGCGGCGGTGTCGCCTTTTTCGCGGTACGACTTGTGCGGCCCTTTGCCGCGTGAGTCGCCGCACGCTTGCGCGACGTGCTCGCTGCCGTCGCCTTGCGCTGCGGTGCGGCCTTCGCCTTTTTCGCCACCGTTTTCTTCTTCTTGACGGCGTCATGCCGACGCTTGCCTGTGCTCGTCTGATGCGCGTTCGCGGCGAGGGCGTCGCTCACCGGCAGTCCCGCGATGAGCAGAATGACGCCGAACAGCACGAGGCGCGCAATGGCAATCGCACGTGGTGGCATACGGTAAAGGCGGGGCAGGGACGGGCTGAGCAGCGGGTACCACAGGGCAGACATCTTCGCGCGGTTCCGTAGAGAGAAGGGACGAGAAAGCGATGTGCGTCGAACAAAAAATGCTCTGCGCGCGCGACGGCAACCGCCACACGAGAGATAGACGCAATCCACGGGGAAACCTGTTGGACGGCGGTCAGAGGAGGAGTTCCTGAGTTTGTCGGCGACGTATTACAAAAAGTTACAAGTGCAGAACCTTCAGCATACGAATGCTCTGCGCCCCCTGGCGACTTAGCTTTGCGCAATTGGTTATTGGACGCTGCTGGCCCCCACTTCCTAGACTGAGCGCTCGCCTGAATCGGCCTCACCTATATCGACTATCCAAGGGGAATTCGTCATGCAACGCCGTCAATTGTTTCGTCTGCTCGGTAGTCTCTCGCTCGCACTGGCCATCGGCTCGCTCGGCACGTTGGGCTCGGCGAGCGCCTTTGCTGCCGACAAACCGCTTAAGGTCGGCGTGCGCGGCGGTGTCGACGAAGAGATTTGGGAAGTGGTCACGAAGGTCGCGAAATCGCGCGGCCTGAACGTCGAATCCGTGGTGGTGAGCGGCACGGCCAGTCCGAACGAAGCGCTGAACAACGGCGATCTCGACGCCAATTCGTTCCAGCACATTCCGTTCCTGCGCGACCAGATCAAGCAACGCGGCTACAAGCTTGTGTCGGTCGGCGACACGCTGATCTCGCCCATCGCGTTCTATTCGAAGAAGTACAAGTCGCTCGAATCGCTGCCCGAAGGCGCGAAGATCGGCCTGCCGAACGACCCGAGCAATCAGACCCGCGCGCTCGTGATCCTGCGCGATCACGGTCTCATCAAGCTGCGCGACGGCTTCGACCCGTACACCGGCACGGCCACGCTCTCGGACGTTACGGCCAACCCGCGCAAGCTTCAGTTCATCGAAAGCGCATCGGTCGTGCTGGCGCGCTCGCTGCCGGACGTCGACGCGTCGGCCATCGTCAACAGCTTCGCGTATCAGGCAGGGCTGATCGCGACGCGCGATGGCATCGCGGTCGAGAAGCGCGAGAACAATCCTTACGTCAACATCATTGCCGTGCGCGAAAAGGACAAGAACGCGCCGTGGGTCGCGCCCCTCGTGAAGGCCTATCAATCGGAAGAAGTGCGCAAGTTCATCGAGGCGAAGTATCAGGGTTCGGTCGTCCCGGCGTTCTGATCCCCCACTCTCCAGTCTCATTTTCGAGGACCCCGTCGATGACAACCCGGCACACTTCCACCGCGCCCACGACCACGGTGACCCGCTTGCCCACGGCGGCAGCGCGCGAAGTCGCACACATCACCTTCGACGGACTCGGCAAGATTTACCCCGGGGCGTCGAGTGCGGCGTTGCAGGACATCGCGTTCGCCGTGCATCGTGGTGAGAGCTTCGGCATCATCGGACGCAGCGGCGCAGGCAAGTCTACGCTGCTGCGCACGATCAACGCGCTGGAGTTGCCGAGCACGGGACACGTCAAGGTGGATGGCGTCGACGTGGCGTCGCTCGACGAAGCGGCGCTGGTCGGCCTGCGTCGACGCATCGGCATGATCTTCCAGCACTTCAACTTGTTGTCGGCGAAGACTGTCTTCGAAAACGTGGCGCTGCCGCTGCGTGTTGCGGGCGTGCCGAAAGCACAAATCGCGCCGCGCGTGAATGAGCTATTAGCGCTCGTGGGACTGTCGGGCAAGGCCGACGCCTATCCCGCCATGCTCTCCGGCGGACAAAAGCAACGCGTGGGGATCGCGCGTGCGCTGGTGCATCGCCCCGAAATTCTGCTGTGCGACGAAGCGACGTCTGCACTCGACCCCGAGACGACCGATTCGATTCTCTCGTTGTTGCGCGACGTCCAGCGCGAATTTGGCCTGACGGTTGTCCTCATCACGCACGACATGGGGGTAATCCATCAGGCTTGCGACCGCGTACTGGTGCTCGATCAGGGATGCATCGCCGAGCTCGGTCCGGTCGACGAAGTCTTCGCGAACCCGCTGGCCGAAGCGACGCGTGCGCTGCTACGCCCGTTGCAACACGCCTGGCAGGGACGCCTCGCGCAAAGTGCGCAGCGCCATCAGGCCCAGGCCGTCTAATTCCTACGGAATCGCTATGCTCGACAAATATCTGCGCGCCTTCGGCGAAACGTTGCTAATGGTCACGAGCGCGTGCGCCATCGTCTTTGCGGTGGGCATGCTGATCGCCATTGTGCTGGTGATCACCGCACCGGGCGGGTTGGTCCCGCGTCCGCGCTTCAACCGTGCGTTGTCGGTCGTCGTGAATCTGTTCCGCGCGGTCCCGTTCATCATCCTGCTGGTGGCGTTGTTGCCGGTCACGCGCTGGATTGTCGGCACGACGATGGGCACATGGGCCGCCGTGGTGCCGCTTGCCGTTCATCTGATTCCATTCTTCGCGCGGGTGACGCAAGTCGGCTTGCGCGAGATCGATCCGGGACTGATCGAAGCGGCGCGCGCGATGGGCTGCCGTCGGTGGCATATCGTGCGTCACGTGCTATTGCCCGAAGCGTTGCCCGCCATTCTCGGCGGTGCGACGGTGACGGTGATTGCGATGGTCGGCGCTTCGGCAATGGCGGGCGCGGTCGGGGCGGGCGGTCTTGGTGATCTCGCCGTACGGTATGGCTATGAGCGTTACGAGACGAGTGTGATGTTCAACGTGATTGTGATTCTCGTGGCGCTCGTGACGTTGGTGCAGTTTGCGGGGGAGCGTCTCGCGCGTCGTGTGGATCATCGCCGCTGAACACTGAAGACGCACAGCATCCGACAAAAAAAGAGGCCGCATCTGCGGCCTCTTTTCATTCGTTACCCGGATCCGGCGCGGTGCCGAATCCATTCAGTCATCAATACCCGAGTGCGAGACCCGTGTTGCGACGCGGGTCGTTCGCACCGTAGAAGCGGTTCTTGCCGACCGGCTTGCCGCCGAGCGACGGTGCGCCGACGAGAATCGCCGCGATGTGGTTAGCCGGTTGCGGGCCCGCGAACTTCTGGCCCCAGCTTTCCAGGATCTTCTGCGTGTCCGGGCTCAATGCGAACGCTTCGATGTTGGTCGCTTCCGGCATCCATTGCTGGTGGAAACGCGGCGCATCGACGGCTTCCTGCAACGTCATGCCGTAGTCGATCACGTTGAGCATCGTCAGCAGCGTGGCCGTGATGATGCGGCTGCCACCCGGCGTGCCGACAACCATCACCGGCTTGCCGTCCTTCGTGACGATGGTCGGGCTCATCGACGACAGCGGACGACGGCCCGGGCCGATGGCGTTCGCCTCACCCTGAATCAGACCGTACATGTTCGGCACGCCCACCTTCGAGGTGAAGTCGTCCATTTCGTCGTTGAGCAGCACGCCCGTGCCGTTGGCCATGACCTTCGCACCGAACCAGTCGTTGAGCGTGTAGGTCACGGATACGGCGTTGCCGTCCTTGTCGATGATGGAGTAGTGCGTCGTGTTGCTGCCTTCATGCGGCGGCACACCCGGCTTGATCTCCTGCGAGATGCCAGCCTTTTGCGGGTTGATCGCGGCACGAATCTTCGCTGCGTAGTTTTTGTCGAGCAACTGTGCGATCGGGTTCTTCACGAAGTCCGGGTCGCCCAGATAGCTGTTGCGGTCGACGTACGCGTGACGCATGGCTTCGATGGTGTAGTGCACGCCCTGAGCCGAGTGATAGCCCAGCTCCTTCATCGGGTAGCCTTCGAGAATGTTCATGATCTCGCAGATCACCACGCCACCCGAGCTCGGGGGCGGTGCCGACACCACGTGATAGCCGCGATAGTCGCACTCGACCGGGGCCAATTCGCGCGTCTTGTACTGATCGAGGTCGGCCTGCGTGATGATGCCGCCGCCTGCCTTCATCGATGCCACCAGCTTGTCGGCAACTTCACCCTTGTAGAAGCCGTCGGTGCCCTTGGCGCTGATCAGCTTGAGCGTGCGGGCGAGGTCCTTCTGCACGAGGCGTTCGCCCGGCTGGAAAGGTTGGCCCTTGTTCAGGAAGATGGCGCCCGAGTTGGCGCGGTCTTTCTCGAAGTCCTTGGTGGACGTCCACAGCATGTCGACGTCGCCCTGATCGAGCACGAAACCCTTGTCGGCGAGCGTGATGGCCGGTGCGAGCAGTTGCTGACGCGTCTTCGTACCGTACTTCTCGCGCGCGTATTCCATACCGGACACGCTGCCCGGGACGCCGACGGCCAGATAACCGGTCGTCGAGGCGCCCTTGATGACGTTGCCGTCCTTGTCGAGGTACATGTTGGCCGTTGCAGCGAGCGGGGCCTTTTCACGGAAGTCGAGGAAGGTCTTGCGGCCGTCTGCGAGCTGGATCGTCATGAAGCCGCCGCCGCCGATGTTGCCCGCTGCGGGGTACACCACGGCGAGCGCGTAACCGACCGCGACCGCTGCGTCGACGGCATTGCCGCCGGCCTTGAGCACGTCGACGCCGACTTTCGAGGCGAGGTGCTGGGCCGTCACGACCATGCCGTTCTGCGCGCCGACCGGTGCCTGCGATGCCGCGTGAACGTTGAACAGCGCGCAGCTCAGAGCTGTCGCTAAGAGCGCTTTAGTGAAGGTTGGGTTTTTCATCGTCTTTCTGTGGTTCTTATGGTGAGCGAGATGGAGGTAGCTGCAACTGCTGGAGCTTCAACTGCGCTAGCGACGGACACACGACGGGCAGCTCGCCCTCGCCCATGTGCCTCAGCGGGCGACACGGTTGCGGGGTGATGTCTCCGCTGCCTATACCGACGTTGCGACGTGCGGGAACAATCCCGTCGACCATCGAACGTTAACGCATAACGGGTAATTGGGGAAAGATGCGCCAAAAGTCCGGGCGACGGGCCACAACGCGACTTCGGGTGGCTCTGGACAATTCGCAAAATCGTGCGCTCGCCCTCACAGGCCTTGGACGACGCGCATTTCACACGATATGGGGTCAGATATCGATGGAGGTTTGTCCGTCGAAACGGAGGGGATCACGAAGCGAAACGGCGCGAAAAGTTCGGAATCCACTCGTTGTTGTTGCGCGATCACCACGCTGTCATGTGACCCGAGTATTAGCGAATCGAAGTTGGAAGGCAAGCGCGACTTGCACGGATAACGGGCAGATAACGGGCAAATAATGCCGTGTTGAGCAGGATTGAACTGCGTGTTGAGTTTTGATGCGCGATGAATGACGCGAGCATCCCTGGCGGCGCTCGCGTCTTCGCTGCCGATTAAATCAACAGGTCTTCGTAGAAAGCGCCGAACGCACGCGTCGGATGCGCGATCTGAATCTCGAGAATCCACAGGCCGCCGTTGGGCGTACCTTCAAAATCACCGAGCTTGCCACCCTTATAGATGGCGTGCGGGAAGTCGCTCACGCGATGACCCTTGATGTCGAGATTGAGCACCCAGCCCATTGCCTCGGCCTGTGCCTTCGCGAATTCGTACAGGGCCTGACCGTTCACCCCTTCGGTGCGCCAATGCTGGTGGACGATGTCGAACAGACGCTTGGCGTCGTCCGCGCAACGCTGCATCTCGGGGTCGCTGCCGGTCGTGCGCGTGAACCCGCAATCGCCTTCGTGCGCGCCGAACACCACGCCGATGTCGATGAAATAGATGTCGTCGTCGCCGAGCACCGGGTCGCTATCGCTGCGCTCGCTGAACGTGCGCAACGTGTTTTCGCCGAAGCGGATCAGGACCGGGTGCCAGATGCGGTCCATGCCGAGCGTGCCAAGCAGCGTCTTGCTGGCGGCAATGGCTTCCGACTCGCGCATGCCAGGCTTGATCAGGGCGGCGATTTTCTCGGTGGCTTCCCACGTGAGCGCCTGTGCACGTTGCATGGCTTCGACGCTGTACTTGGTTCCGACCGCTTCGCGCCGGGCTAACTCCGTCAACTCCATCGAATTTCTCCACTGATTATTCTGATCGGGGGGAACGCCAGTCGCGTTGCAACCTGCGGAACAGACGTCATGGTGTTTAGGATAAAGCCTAACTTGTATAATTCGAAGCGCCATTTGTTGCGCAGTGGATTGGGCCACTTTGCCTCGGATCGACGATTCGACCGCAGTGACACCGACGCGCTTCCATCCCTTTTTGCAGCCGCCTCATGCGCCGACGCCACCTCAGCCAGCCGCTGGAACTGCCGCTCTCCGCTCGTCACGAGAAGGAGACGCGTCAGGCATGGGTCTACCGTTGCGTGCGCGAGCGCATCGTCGCGGGCGAGTTGCGCCGCGGTGATCGTCTGCCCTCTACACGAACGCTGGCGGAGCGGTGGGGGGTGTCGCGCGGCATCGTCGAGCTGGCGTTCGAGCAACTGACGCTCGAAGGCTATGTGGCGAGTCGCGTTGGGGCGGGCACGGAAGTGGTCGCGGACTTCTCCGGGGCGGTGGCGACACCGGCTGCCTCCGGTCAAGCAAAGCGCTCGACGCAACCGCTACCCGAAAGCGCTGCGTCGCTCGCGTCGAAAACCGGCCGTTCGCCCGATGCCGCGTTGTTCTCGCTGCCCGTCTGGCGCAAGCATATGAACCGCGCGCTGCGGGCGGTCACCCCCGAATTGTTGGCGGACACGGACCCGCGCGGCTATTTGCCGCTGCGCGAGAGCATCGCTCGCTATGTGCGCATGACGCGGGGCATCGCCTGCGAAGCAGACGAAATCGTGGTGACGACCGGCATTCGCCATGCCATCGATCTCGTCACGGAAGTCCTCGCGAACGACGCCACGGTGTTCTATCTCGAAGACCCCGGTTACAAGAATCTGTCGACGCTGGTGCGTGCGCCGTCGCAGCGTTGCGTGAGCGTGCCTGTCGACGACGAGGGCTTTGTCGTGGAGGCCGCCGACCATGCGGGGGCGGGGCGTCCCGGCATCGCCTACGTGACGCCTGCGCATCAGGCGCCGCTTGGCACCACGATGTCGATCAATCGCCGCATGCAACTGCTGGAGTGGGCAAGCGCGCGCGACATCTGGATCGTCGAAGACGACTACGACAGCGAGTTCAGCTACGGCAGTGCGCCTTTACCTGCGCTCAAGGCCATCGACACGCAGGCGCGCGTGATTCATTGCAGCAGCTTCAACAAGTCGCTGTTTCCGTCGCTGCGCATTGGCTATTTGCTGGCGCCGCCAGTGCTGCTCGCGCGAATCGCGGGGCAGCGCTCGGCGTCGGGACGTTCGAACAGCCTCATCGAGCAGATGGCGCTCGCGAGCTATATCGATGGCGGGGATTTCGCGCGACATTTGCGCGCCTCGCGCAGCGTGTATCTCCGACGTCGGAATCTGCTGCTGGAGACGTTACGCGCGAGGATGACGGCACCGTGTCGCATCACCGGCGATCACGCAGGTTTTCACTGCGTGCTGTGGCTGCCGTCGCAGGTGGACGAGGCGGCGCTTGTCGAGACGCTGCGCGCGCAAGGCGTGTTCGTGGAAGGACTCAAGGAGTTCACCCGGGAGTTCACCCGGGCGCAGACGGTGCCCCCGGCTCTGGTGCTCGGCTACGCCGCGCTCGACGATGCGCGGCTGCCGGAAATTGCGACCTGTATTGCGACGTGTATCGCGACGTCTATTCGCCGCGCTTGCGAAGTTCGAGCCGAATGACGAACCAGCCTGCGACGGCCGACATGATGGCGAGTGCGTACCACGTCAGCAGATAGCTCATGTGGTTGTTCGGGAACTGCACCACGGTCAGACCGCCCACGGGATAGTCGCGAGCTTGCGACTGAACCTTGCTGGTCATAGCTTCCGCATCGTTGGTGATCGCGTTTGCACCGGCACCCGCGTTCGCGCCCGGTTTGCCGTCGGCGTCCACGAAATACGGGGCGACGTCGGACGCGTTGAGACCCCGCGCCGCCGCAATCGCGACCACGTCACGCGAATACCAGAGGTTCTCCGCCGGGGCATTCTTGCGCAGGAAGCCACCGATGGGCTCGGGCATGCGCAGCAGACCCGTCACCGTGACTTCACCTGCCGGGGCGGGCGGCACCGACTCTTTCCAGCCCGGCGGCACGAAGCCTCGATTGACCAATACTTCGCCACCCTCTGCCGTGCGCAGCGGCGTGAGCACCCAGTAACCGCCGCCCAGATCCGTGACGGCCTGCACGAGCGTGTCCTTATCGAACTGGTAGGTGCCGGTCAGGGTGACATGGCGATACTCGTCCTTCTCTGCGCTGACGTCGGCCCATTGTGCGCGCGCGGGCGCGGCCGACGGAGGCGCGTGCACGCGCGAATTCACGCGTTCGATCAGATCGAGTTTCCACGCGCGGCGTTGCAGCTGCCACGTGCCGAGCGAGACGAAGAGGGAAATCAGCACCAGCGTGATGACGCCGAGAATCACCACGCGAAGGGGAGATGTGCGGGAGGGGGCGCCGGAAGCGCGCGGGGGACGCTGTGCGTCCCCCGAATCGTGAAGTCGATCGCTACTCAAGGGAAATGCCGTTCAAGGGAGGTTTTTCGTATCCTGCATCATACCCGGCATCATGTTTTGGTTCAGGTGATACATCACCCACAGCGAGCCTGAGAGCGTGATGACGACCAGCACGATCGTGAAGATCAGCGACAGCATGTTCCAGCCGCCCTCGGACTTCGCGTTCATATGCAGGAAGTAGATCATGTGCACCACGATCTGGATCGCCGCGAGGAACAGGATCATGATCGCGGTCGTGCTCGATTTCTCGAACACGCCACCCATGACGAACCAGAAGGGAATCGCGGTGAGCACCACCGACAGAATGAAACCGGTCGCGTAGCCGCGCAGCGTGCTGTGCGGCCCCTCATTGCCATGATCGTCATCATGGTCATGCCCGTGGGCATCGTGCAAAGTCGAGTCATGGGTGCTCACGGCAGCACTCCCATCAGATAGACGAACGTGAAGACGCCGATCCACACGACGTCCAGAAAGTGCCAGAACATCGACAGGCACATCAGCCGCCGACGGTTCGGTGCGTTCAGACCGTGCTTGCCGATCTGCACCAGCAGCGTGATGAGCCAGATGATGCCGAACGTGACGTGCAACCCGTGCGTGCCCACCAGCGTGAAGAACGACGACAGGAACGCGCTGCGCCACGGCCCGGCGCCCTCATGAATCAGCGTGGCGAATTCGTACAGTTCGAGCGAAAGGAACGCCGCACCGAGCAGCCCCGTCACGATCAGCCAGCCGGTCACAGCGCTCTGGCGGCGCTTTTGCATCTCCAGCATCGCGAAGCCGTAGGTGATCGACGAGAGCAGCAGGAACGTGGTGTTGACCGCCACGAGCGGCAGTTCGAACAGCTCCGCGCCGGTCGGCCCGCCCGCGTAGTTGCGACCGAGCACGCCATACGCCGCGAACAGACAGGCGAAGACGAGACAGTCGCTCATCAGATAAATCCAGAAGCCGAGCAACGTGCCACCCGGCGGGTGGTAATCCGTCGACATCATGAACTTCAGGTCACCCTCGCGCGGTGGGGAGGGGGCGTGGGCGCCGCCGCCGAGCGGCACGCCTCCGACAGGCAGCGGTGCGGTCGTGTCAGACATGCTGGGCGAGCAGTCGCGTGCGCGCTGCCTCCGTGTGTTCGACCTGATCGGCCGGGATGTAGTAGTCGCGGTGATAGTTGAACGTGTGTCCGATGGCCGTCGCGATCAGTGCGACGAAGGCGACGATTACCACCAGCCACATATGCCAGATCAGCCCGAAGCCGCACACCGTGGCGAGCCCCGCGAGGATGATGCCCGCGCCGGTGTTCTTTGGCATGTGAATTGGTATGAAGCCATCCAGCGGGCGCTTGAAGCCGTGTTGCTTCATCTGCCACCAGGCGTCGTTGTCGTGAATGAGCGGCGTGAAGGCGAAGTTGTAGACCGGCGGCGGCGACGACGTCGACCATTCCAGCGTGCGCCCGCCCCACGGATCGCCCGTCTCGTCGCGCAGTTGATCGCGACGCATGTAGCTCACCACCAGTTGGATGATGAAGCAACCGATACCGATGGCGATGAGCAGCGCGCCCACGGCGGCGACCTGGAACCAGATCTGCAACGACATATCGTCGAAGTGGCTCACGCGTCGCGTCACGCCCATCAGACCGAGCAGGTAGAGCGGCATGAACGCCACGTAAAAGCCGATGAACCAGAACCAGAAGGAGCATTTGCCCCAGAACGGATCGAGCTTGTAGCCGAAGGCCTTCGGGAACCAGTAGCTGATGGCGGCGAACACGCCGAACACGACCCCGCCGATGATCACGTTGTGGAAGTGGGCAATCAGGAACAGGCCGTTATGCAGCGAGAAGTCCGCAGGCGGTACGGCGAGCAGCACACCGGTCATGCCGCCGATCACGAACGTCACCATGAAGCCGATCGTCCAGAGCATGGGCACTTCGAAGTGGATGCGTCCGCGATACATCGTGAAGAGCCAGTTGAAAATCTTGGCCCCGGTCGGTATCGAGATGATCATCGTCGTGATCCCGAAGAACGAGTTCACGCTCGCGCCCGAGCCCATCGTGAAGAAGTGGTGCAGCCACACGAGGTACGACAGCACCGTAATCACGACCGTGGCGTAGACCATCGACGCGTAACCGAACAGTCGCTTGCCCGAGAACGTCGCCACCACTTCCGAGAAAACGCCGAACACCGGCAGCACGAGAATGTAGACCTCGGGGTGACCCCAAATCCAGATCAGGTTCACGTACATCATGGCGTTGCCGCCGAGATCGTTCGTGAAGAAGTTGGTCCCGGCGTAGCGGTCGAGGGCGAGCAGGGCGAGCACGGCGGTGAGCACCGGGAAGGCGGCCACGATCAGCACGTTGGTGCACAGCGACGTCCACGTGAACACCGGCATGCGCATCATCGTCATGCCCGGTGCGCGCATCTTCACGATGGTCACGAGCAGGTTGATCCCCGAGAGCAAGGTGCCGACGCCTGCGATCTGCAAGGCCCATATGTAGTAATCGACGCCCACGTCCGGGCTTTGCAGCACGCCCGAGAGCGGTGGATACGCGAGCCAGCCGGTGCGCGCGAATTCGCCCACGAACAGCGACATCATCACGAGCACCGCGCCGCTGGTCGTCATCCAGAAGCTGAAGTTATTGAGGAACGGGAAGGCCACGTCGCGCGCGCCGATCTGGAGTGGCACCACGAAGTTCATGAGTCCGGTCACGAGCGGCATCGCCACGAAGAAGATCATGATCACGCCGTGCGCGGTGAAGATCTGATCGTAGTGGTGCGGTGGCAGATAGCCCATGTTGTCGCCGAACGAGACCGCCTGTTGCAGGCGCATCATCGCGGCGTCTGCGAAGCCGCGCAGCAGCATGATGATGCCGAGGATCACGTACATGATGCCGATCTTCTTGTGATCGATGCTCGTGAACCACTCTCGCCACAGGTAGCCCCACAGCTTGAAGTAGGTGATGGCGCCCAGTACCACGACGCCGCCGATCGCCACCCCCGCAAAGGTCGCGAGGAGGATCGGTTCGTGGTACGGGATCGCCTCTAGCGTGAGGCGACCGAAGATCAGCTTGACGATGTCCATAAGCTCGAACCTGGGATCATTCGCGCGCGAGGCGCATCATTGTCGACGGTTAGGCGCAGTGCGCGTCACGGGTAGGTCGTCGCGAGTCGGCTTCACGAAGTCACTGCGCGAGCGCAGTCCCCGGGGCACGTTGCGCGTCGGCGGCGAACTGCACGGTGTTCTGTGCGGTACACATCGCATCGGCGAGCAACGCATCGGTCTTGCGCGAACCGGCCCGGCTGGCGTGCGCGTGATTCGGTTGATCCATCATGTCCTTCAGGCAGGTCTGTCCCTGCTGAACGCAACGGTTCAGAATCGCGTCGTAGAGGTCGGGCGCTACGTCGGCGTAATACTTGACCGGCACCCACTCGCTCGGTTTCGCGAGCGCCTCGTACTTGTCGCGCGACAGGTTTTCGCCCTTCGTCTTGACCTGTTTCACCCACGCGTCGAATTCGTCCGCCGTCATGCCGTGGAACTTGAAGCGCATGCCGGAGAAGCCCGCGCCGCTGTAGTTCGCAGAGAAGCCGTCGTACACGCCGGGCTTGTTGATGACCGCGTGCAGCTTCGTCTCCATGCCCGGCATCGCGTAGATCTGACCGGCGAGCGCGGGGACGAAGAACGAATTCATCATTGTGGTCGACGTGATTTCGAAGCGGATCGGACGGTCGACCGGCGCAGCCAGTTCGTTCACGGTCGCGATGCCCTGGTCGGGATAGAAGAACAGCCACTTCCAGTCCATCGCCACGACCTGCACCGTGAGCGGACGCGTGTCGGGCGGAATCTCCCGTTTCGCATCGATGCGCTCAAGCGGCCGGTATGGATCGAGCTTGTGGGTGCTGACCCACGTGAGCGCCCCCAGCGCGATGATGATCAGCAGCGGCGCGGCCCAGATCAGCAGTTCGAGCAGCGTGGAGTGATCCCATTCGGGGGTGTAGACGGCGTTCTTGTTCGATGCCCGGTATCGCCAGGCGAACAGCAATGTCAGCACGATCACCGGCACGATGATCAGCAACATCAGAACAGTGGAAACGATGATGATGTCCCGCTGCCTTACCGCGAGATCCCCCGAAGGCGACATCAATACGGTATTGCAGCCGGACAGCAGCGCGAAGGCGGGGAGTAAAAGTACCCCGCGGAGGAACTTGGGGGAAGTCATGCTGCGATCGATGGAACCGTAGCCTTAGACCGTACCCATCATGGACCGCCCTCCCTGATGCATCAATTTAGGGTAAACCCTATAGCGGCAATTCGAGATACCTGCGATGCTTTTCTGGCACGAGTGTCATCGTCATCCCGATCCGCGAGGGGGTCCGATAATGTCAAGCAGTGCTCATCAATCGCCGACGCCACCGGGGGTACCCGGCGCGCCGACAGCGCACGATCACGGGAGCAAATCTCGCATCGCGCCTGAGGAAATCGCGGTCGGCGTGGTTGTCGGACGCGCTTCCGAGTACTTCGACTTCTTTGTGTTCGGCATTGCTGCCGTCCTCGTGTTTCCACACGTTTTTTTCCCGTTTGCGGACGGCCTTCACGGGCTACTGTACTCGTTCACGATCTTCTCCTTCGCCTTCATCTCGCGCCCGTTCGGCACTGCGCTCTTCATGAACGTGCAGCGCCGCTGGGGACGCAGCGTCAAGCTCACGGCGGCGCTGTTCGTGCTCGGTACGGCCACGGCGGGCATGGCCTTCCTGCCCGGGCATGCCGTGATCGGCGACAAGGCCATCTGGTTACTCGCCTTCTTCCGTCTGGTACAGGGCATCGGCTTCGGCGGCTCGTGGGACGGCTTGCCGTCGCTGCTGGCGATGAACGCCCCGCCGCAAAGGCGCGGCTGGTATTCGATGATGGGGCAACTGGGCGCGCCGATCGGCTTCATCATCGCTGCGTCGTTGTTCCTGTTCCTGCACTGGAGCCTCGATCCGGACGACTTCCTCACCTGGGGCTGGCGTTATCCCTTCTACGTCGCGTTCGCCGTGAACGTGGTGGCGCTATTCGCGCGGCTGCGTCTGGTCGTGACGAACGAATACACGGCCATGCTCGAAGAGGGGCAACTGGAGCCGATCAGCACGCGAGAGATGGTGCGCTCGCAGGGCTACAACATCTTCCTCGGCGCGTTCGCGGCGCTGGCAAGTTATGCGCTCTTCCATCTGGTCACGGTGTTCCCGCTCTCGTGGGTTTCGCTGCAAAACACACAGGATCTGAACAGCGTGCTGATTGTGCAGCTCTGCGGTGCGGTCATCGCGATCATCTGCACGGTGATTTCCGGACGCATTGCCGACCGCATCGGCCGACGCACGACATTGGGCCTTTTCGCTCTCTTCATCGGCGTCTTCGCCCTGTTTGCACCGTTCCTGATGGGCGGCAGCTCGGTGGGGCAGGACATCTTCATTCTGGTCGGCTTTGGCCTGCTCGGCCTGTCTTACGGACAGGCGGCCGGCACGGTGACGTCCAACTTCGAGCAACGCTTTCGCTACACCGGGGCGGCGCTTACGACGGACTTCGCGTGGCTGTTTGGCGCGGCGTTCGCACCGCTTGTGGCACTCGGATTATCGGCCGAGTTCGGGCTGATCGCCGTGAGCGGCTATCTGCTCTCCGGCACGGTCTGCACGCTGCTCGCACTGCGTATCAACAAGGCGCTCGAAACGAAAGACTGAACGCCAAACGCCGCTCAACAATTTCACCTCACGTTGTCTCCCGCCAACGGCGCGATAAAGTTCGCGCCGTTGACATTTGTGCGACATGTTCGTGCATGTCAAACCCGTTCAAACGTCATACAGCATGCCCGCAATCGCGGCGGTAATGTTGTGCGTGCGTGAGTCGTGTTCGCGATGAATCATGCCGACGGTGCGAAGCAGCGGCGGCTCGGCAATGGGGACAATGCGCAGCAGAGGGTCTGCGTGCCAATCGCCCCGGTGCAGCAACGGTAATACCGACACGCCGACGTTCTTGCGCACGAGCGCGACGATCGTCTCGATGGAGTTCAGCTCCAGATACTCCGTTACGCTGAGTTTTGCTGCGCGCAACGCCTGCTCGACGACGAGACCGGTTCGCACGCGACGGTCGAACCGCAGGAATGCGTGTGCATCGAGTATCTGCTGCGGATCGGACTCGGCGATATCGCGATTGACGACCATCACCATCGGCTCGGTGTAGAGCGGCGTCCACACCAGTCCGTCGGCGCGGGCGTCGTCCGCACGTGCGACCACGGCGGCGATGTCCACTTCGCCTTGCTCCACGAGGTCGGTCAATTCGTCCGAGCGGGCGGACGTCAGCCGCACATCGAGCTGCGGATGCGCGGTCTTCAGTTCGGCGACCACGAGCGAGAGCGCGCCGATGACCGACACCACCGCGCCGATGGTCACCGGGCCTTGCATCGCATCGACGGGCGAGGTGGTCAGCTCGGCCGTGAGCGCCAGAATCTGCTCGACGCGGGGAAACAGGTCGCGCCCCTGACGCGTGAGCGTGATCTGACGCCCGCGCCGGTCGAACAGCCGCTGGCCGACGGCGTCCTCCAATCCGCGCATCTGCAAACTGACGGCCGCCTGCGTCAATGCGGCGCGCTCAGCCGCCGCCGCGAACGAGCCGGTTTGCGCCACCAGACGAAACGTCTTCAACATGCGCAGCGTGAGCATTTGGAAAGTAAAAATAACTTAAGCATGAAAAAGAAATATTAATATTTCCTTTGCGTGCGGGGAAGACATAATCGTGTCATGCACATCCCGCATGAGCGGGTGGCCGACCCACACAACGCGCCCCATGACCATGCCCGCAGATGCTGGGCCGGTGCTTGAAGTCACCGGACTGTCGCTGAAATTCTCCAAGGCACCCGACGCGCCGAATCTGATCGATGGCGTCTCTTTCGCCGTGCACCCCGGCAAGACTTTGTGCATCGTCGGCGAATCGGGATGCGGCAAGAGCGTGACGTCGCTGGCCCTCATGGGTTTGTTGCCCAGCCCGCCGGCGAACCTCGTAGCAGGACGCGCCGTCTTCGAAGGCCGCGACCTGCTGGCGCTGGACGAACGCGATTTCGCGGACCTGCGTGGCAACCGTCTGGCGATGATCTTTCAGGAGCCGATGACGTCGCTCAATCCGTCGTTCACGATCGGCCATCAGATCGAGGAGGGCATTCGGCGACATCGCGGACTGGACCGACGCGCCGCGCGTGCCGAAGCGCTCGACATGCTCAAGCTCGTGCGCATTCCCGCGCCCGAAACCCGGCTCGACAACTATCCGCACGAGCTCTCCGGCGGCATGCGCCAGCGCGTGATGATCGCGATGGCGCTCGCCAACCGGCCCGCGCTACTCATCGCCGACGAGCCCACGACGGCGCTCGACGTCACGATTCAGGCGCAGGTGCTCACACTCATTCAGACGTTGCAGCGCGAAACCGGCACCGCCGTCGTGCTCATCACGCACGATCTGGGCGTGGTGGCCGAGGTCGCGGACGACGTGGCCGTGATGTACGCCGGGCGCATCGTCGAGTACGGCACGGTGAGCGAGATCTTCGACGATCCGCAGCACCCTTACACCATCGGGCTGATGGGCGCGATTCCGTCCATCGGCAAACGCGAAGGCACGCTGGCGACGATTCGCGGCGCAGTGCCCTCGCCGGAGCGCATGCCTGCCGGATGCCGTTTTGCGCCGCGTTGCCCGTTCGCCGAGGCGCGTTGCACTCGTGAGGCGCCGCCCGAGCGGACATTGACCGGCGCGCACCGCGTGGCGTGCTGGCTCGCGCCGGTCGAGTCACTCACTCCGCCGCCGTCGTTGCGAGAGGAGGCCGTGGCATGAACGCACCATCGACAATGACGCCGCTGCTCGAAGCCCGTGATCTGACCAAGCACTTCGGCGGCCATCGCGTGGGCTTTTCACGCGCCCCCACGGTGTATGCCGTCAACGGGGTATCGTTCGCAGTGCAGGCGGGCGAGACGTTCGCCATCGTCGGCGAATCGGGCTGCGGAAAATCTACGCTGGGACGTTTGCTGCTGCGCCTGCTCGACGCAACGCGCGGCGAAGTGCGCTATCAGGGCGAAGACATCATGACGCTGGGGGCGGGCGCGATGCGGCGTCTGCGGCGCGAACTCCAGATCATCTTCCAGGACCCGTTCGCATCGCTCAATCCGAGCATGACCGTGGGCGGTCTGATCGGTGAGCCGATTGCATTACACGGCCTCGCACACGGACGTGCCCGCGACGAGCGCGTCGCCGAACTGCTGCGTACCGTCGGCCTGCAACCGGACTATGCGCAACGCTTCCCGCATGAGTTTTCCGGCGGGCAGCGCCAGCGCATCGGTATCGCACGCGCACTGGCCGGTGAGCCGCGCGTGATCATCGGCGACGAACCGGTTTCGGCGCTCGACGTCTCCGTGCAGGCGCAGGTCATCAACCTGCTCGAACGGCTGAAGCACGACTTCGGCCTCACGCTCGTCATGGTCGCCCACGATCTGGCGGTGATTCGCCACATGAGCGACCGGGTGGCGGTGATGTACCTCGGTGAGATCGTCGAGCTGGCGAGCGCCGACGCGCTCTTCGACAACCCGCTGCATCCCTATACACAGGCGCTGCTTCAGGCGATTCCGGCGAGCCGACCGCATCTGCGACGTGAGCGCGCACCGCTGGGTGGCGAGCTGCCGAGTCCGACTGCACCACCGCCGGGGTGTCGCTTTCACCCGCGCTGCCCGCATGCGCGCGACGCTTGTCGGGAGCACAAGCCGGTCGACGAAGTGCTGCCGGACGGCCGACAGGTCGCCTGCCACTTCTGGCGCGAGATTCAGAACGCCGGAGCAAGCCCGGCGCGGGCGGCGGCACCGAGCGAGAAGCTGGGCGAGCGACTCGCGCTGTATCGGGCGCGACAGTCGCAGACCGACGCGAGCGCAGCCCGCACGAGTACATAACAACACCTTCACGACACCATCACACAGACAAGGGATCACACGCATGCGCAACGTTCTGCTCGATCTTGTATTGGCGGCGGCTCTGACGACCGGCGCGGCTTCGGCCATGGCGCAATCGACTATCCGGATTGGTTTGCAGGAAGACATCGGTTCGCTCGATCCTGCGCGCAGTTCGCAGGTGGTCGACCGCATGGTGCTGCGCTCGCTGTGCAGCTCGCTGGTCGATATCGGCACCGATCTGAAGTTCGTGCCGATGCTGGCCACCGCATGGAATGTGAGTGCCGACGGCAAGACCTGGACGTTCAAACTGCGCAAAGGCGTGAAGTTCCACGACGACGAGCCGTTCAACGCCGCCGCCGTGAAGGCCAATCTCGACCGCGCGCGCACGATGCAGGCAAGCAACCGCAAGAGCGAGCTCTCGTCCATCGACCATGTCGACGTGGTGGACGACTCGACCGTCAACATCGTGCTCAAGGCCCCGGACTCGGCACTGCTCGCCACGCTGTCCGACCGCGCGGGAATGATGCTCGCGCCCAAGACGCTGGCCGACGATGCGAGCGTGCAATCGAAGCCGGTGTGCTCCGGTCCGTACAAGTTCGTGCAGCGCGTGCAGAACGATCGCGTGGTGCTGGAGAAATTCCCGGGCTTCTGGGAAGCCGACAAATACCCCATCCAGAAGGTCATCTTCCTGCCGATTCCGGATACGACGGTGCGTCTTGCGAACGTGCGTTCCGGCTCGCTCGACATGCTGGAGCGTCTCTCGCCGTCGGACGTGAAGTCGGTTCAGCGCGATGCAAACCTGACCTTCATCTCGATGGACGGGCTCGGCTACTATGGTCTGACGTTTAACGTCGCCCCGAACGCGAACAAGGCGTTGCGTGACAAGCGCGTGCGCCAGGCGTTCGATCTGGCTATCGACCGCGACGCGATCAATCAGGTAATCGGCGGCGGCATCTTCACGCCAGCCAATCAGGCATTGCCGCGCTCCGGGCAGTATTACGACACGTCGATCAAGACCACGAAGCGCGACGTTGCGAAGGCGAAGGCTTTGCTGAAGTCGGCCGGTTTCGAGAAGGTCAATGTGACGCTGAGCTTCGGCAATAGCACCGTCTCCAATCAGATGGCGCAGATGTTGCAGGCGATGCTCGCGGAAGCCGGTATCACGCTCAAGTTGCGCCCGATGGACTACGCGGCGGCACTCGACGCCGCGCACCGTGGCGACTTCGATGTGCTCTACAACGGCTGGTCGGGACGTGTCGATCCGGACGGCAACCTGCACCAGTTCGTCTCGTGCAAGGGCAATCTGAACTACGGTCAGTACTGCAACGCCGAGGTCGACAAATTGTTGAACGACGCGCGCGTGAAGTCGACCGTCGCCGAGCGCAAGCCGCTGTATGACGCCGCGAACAAGATCCTGTCCGACGAAGACCCGATCCTCTATCTGTACGTGCAGCCGTGGCCGTATGTGCTCACGAAGAAGGTGCAGGGCTTTGTGGCCTACCCGGACGGTCTGATCCGTCTGCGCGGCGTGACCATCAAGGGCTAAGGGGACTGCCGCCATGCTGCGCCTCGTCGTCCATCGTGCGCTGGTTGCCATTCCCACGCTCATCATCGTGTCGATGATGATCTTCGGGTTGCAGAAGATGCTGCCCGGCGATCCCGTGCTCGCGATGGCTGGCGAGGATCAGAACCCGCAGGTCATCGCCGCCCTGCGCGAGAAGTATCACCTCGACAAGCCGCTGCCCACGCAGTACGCGCTGTGGATTGGCAGCGTGCTGCGCGGCGATCTCGGCAACTCGTTGCGCACCGGCGAGCCGGTGACGAAACTCATCGCGCAGAAGTTGCCGGTCACGTTGCAACTGGCCATGTTCGGTCTCGTGATCGCCATTGGGATCGGTATTCCGCTGGGTATTCTCTCGGCGGCCAATCGTGGCAAAGCGATCGATTACGGATCCAACGTGCTGGCGCTCTCAGGCATGTCGATTCCGAACTTCTGGCTCGGCATTCTGCTGATTTTCCTCATCTCGGTGCGCTGGCAGTTGCTGCCGTCGTCGGGCTACGTGCCGCCGGGCGAAGATTTGTGGATGAGCTTCAAGACGATGGTGATGCCCGCGTTCGTGCTCGGGGCGGCGCTGGGCGCGCAACTGATGCGTCACACGCGCAGCGCCATGCTCGGCGTGCTGCGCACCGACTACATCCGTACGGCGCGTGCGAAGGGCTTGCTGCGCGGTACGGTGGTGCTCAAGCATGCGTTTCGCAATGCGCTGATACCGATTGTGACGGTGCTGGCGCTGCTGTTCGGCGAGTTGCTCGCGGGGGCGGTGCTGACGGAGCAGGTCTTCACGATTCCGGGTTTCGGCAAGCTGGTCGTCGACGCCGTGTTCAACCGCGACTATGCGGTGGTGCAGGGTGTCGTGCTGGTGACCGCCGTGAGTTTCATCGTGTTGAACCTGCTGGCCGACGTGCTTTACGTCCTGCTTAACCCGCGCCTGCGTCGCGCCTGAGAATTCAAGAACATGGCTGCTATCCAGACGACACAGACGTCATCCTCTTCGCCAGCGCCGGACGCGAACCCTGCCGTCGCGCCGGTGGCCGTCGCCGCGAGCGCGGAGCGCCTGCCGCGCCGTCGCTATCGCGGGCTGCGCAAGTTTGCGCGCAACAAGGCGGCGGTTGCCGGGGCGATCATCGTCGCGTTCGCGGTGCTTGTCGCAATGCTCGCGCCGTGGATCTCGCCCTACGACCCGATTGCCACTAGTTTCATGGCGGTGCGTCAGGCCCCTAGTGCGCTGCACTGGTTCGGCACCGACGAACTGGGCCGCGACATTCTCGCGCGCATGATCTACGGCGCGCAGGCGTCGCTGGCCGCCGGTGTGGTGTCGGTCGGTATCGCGGTGATCGTGGGCGTGCCGCTCGGGCTGCTGGCGGGCTACTTTGGCCGCTGGGTCGACGCCATCGTCTCGCGGCTGGCCGACGCGCTGCTGTCCATTCCGTTCCTGATCCTGGCCATTGCGATGGCGGCGTTTCTCGGGGCGAGCCTGACCAACGCGATGATTGCCATCGGCGTGTCCGCCATGCCACGTTTCGTCCGGCTGGCACGCGCGCAGGCGCTCACCGTGAAAGCGGAAGAGTATGTCGAGGGGGCCCGTGCCATCGGCCTCACGGATACGCGCATCATCGTGCGCTACATCCTGCCGAACGTGCTGCCGCCGATCATCGTTCAGGCCAGTCTCACGGTCGCGACCGCGATCATCGCCGAGGCGAGCCTGTCGTTCCTCGGACTGGGGCAACTGCCGCCGCTGCCGTCGTGGGGCTCGATGCTCAACACGGCCAAGGACTTCGTCGAGCAGGCGCCCTGGATGTCCATTTTTCCCGGTATCGCCATTTTCCTGACGGTACTCGGCTTCAACCTGCTGGGTGACGGACTGCGCGACGCGCTGGATCCTCGCGAGCAATAACCGTCACTTAACCAAAGCAGCATCACGCTCCGGCAGACGTATTCCAACCAATCGAGACAGAGGTCATCCGTAATTCCATGACGCACTTCAACTGGCAAAACCCGTACCCGACGCCGCGCCTGCCGGTGTTCGCCCGCAACATCGTGTCGACGTCGCATCCGCTCGCCGCGCAAGCCGGTCTGCGCATTCTCTGGCAGGGCGGTAATGCCGTCGACGCAGCGATTGCCGCAGCCGCCTGCATGACCATCGTCGAGCCGGTCTCCAACGGTCTGGGCGGGGATTGCTTCGCGCTGGTATGGGACGGCAAGCAGGTGCATGGCCTGAACGCCTCGGGCACCGCGCCCGGTGCATGGAACGTCGACTACTTCCGCAAGAAGTACGGCGAGGAGCACGGCATCGCCAAACAGCCGATTCGCGGCGTCGACTCTGTGAGCATTCCCGGCGTGATCGCCGGTTGGGAAGCCTTGCACGCGAAGTTCGGCAAGTTGCCGTTTGCGGACCTGATGGCCCCGGCCATCGAGATCGCCGAGCGGGGTCACGCTGTGGCGAACATCGTCGCGCGCAAGTGGGCCGCAGCGGTGCCCGAACTCAAGAATCAGCCGGGATACGCGCAAACGTTCATGCCGAACGGCCGCGCACCGACGACCAGCGAGATGATGCGCATGCCGGGCCACGCCCGTACGCTGCGTCTGCTGGCGAAGGAAGGCCCGCGCGCGTACTACGAAGGCGAGATCGCCGAGCGCATCGCAGCCTGGAGCACCGAGCATGGCGGCGCGATGACGACCGACGATCTGCGCAACTATCGCGCCGACTGGGTCAAGCCCATCGAGAAGGACTATCGCGGTTACACCGTGCACGAAATTCCGCCGAACGGCCAGGGCATTGCAGCCCTGATCGCGCTGGGCATTCTGGACAAATTCGACGTCTCCAGCCTGGCGGTGGACCGCGTGCATTCGCAACACTTGCAGATCGAAGCGATGAAGCTGGCCTTCGCCGATCTCTACAAGTACGTGGCCGATCCGCGCTCGATGGAGGTGACGCCGGAGCAGATGCTCGACGACGCTTACCTGACCGAACGCGCGAAGCTCATCGATCCGGACAAGGCGACGCACTTCGACTTCGGCATGCCGAAGTCCGGCGGCACCATCTATCTGACCGCCGCCGACGAGCAGGGCATGATGGTCAGTTTCATCCAGTCGAACTACATGGGCTTCGGCTCGGGCGTCGTGGTGCCGGACTACGGCATCGCGCTGCAAAACCGTGGTTGCGGCTTCTCGATGGACCCGAAGTCGGCGAACGTGGTCGAGGGTGGCAAGCGCCCGTTCCACACGATCATTCCGGCATTCCTCACGCAGAAGGTCAACGGTCAGCACGAAGCCGTGATGAGCTTCGGGGTGATGGGCGGGGACATGCAGCCGCAAGGCCATTTGCAGTCGGTCGTGCGCATGCTCGACTACGGTCAGCAACCGCAGGCTGCCTGCGACGCACCGCGCTGGAAGGTCAATCGCGACTTCACCGTCGATATCGAATCGACGATGGATCGCGAAACGGTGGCAGGGCTCGTGGCGCTGGGCCACAAGCTCAAGTCCATCGACGACCCGTACATGGACTTCGGCTCCGGCCAGTACATCTGGCGTCTGGATCGCAACGATCCGGAGCGCGGCTACGTGGCCGCGAGCGACAGCCGTCGCGACGGCCTCGCTGCGGGCTACTGAGTTCGCTGAGTCACGTCTTCGTCAGATAGCGTCGCTCGCAGTGCGGGCGACGCGACGGGCTGCAAGCCGTGCTTCACGCTGCATGACAGCGCTGATCGTGAAGGCCGCTGCACTGGCGATGGTCACCGGCACGGCGGCCATCATGAACAGGTGCTGCGGGTCCCAATGCAGGGCCAGCAGCACACCGCCCACGATCGGTCCGACGATGGAGCCGATGCGCCCGATCCCCAAAGCCCAGCCCACGCCCGTGCCGCGGATCGTCGTGGGATAGGTGCGTGCGGCCAGCGCGTTCGCGCCGATCTGGCCGCCGACGACGCAGAACCCTGCCCCGAAGATCGTCGCAACGAGCACCGCGACCGATGTGCCCGCCAGTCCCACCAGCACGACGCACACCGCTGCGCCCAGATACACCACGCCGAGCGCCTTGAACGGCGGCACGCGGTCGAATACTCGTCCGAGCGTGAGCGTGCCGAGCGTGCCCCCGATTTGCAGCATGGAGGTGATGATCGCGGCGGTATCGAGTGCGATGCCTGCATCGTGAATCACCGTCGGCAGCCAGCTCGACAGGAAGTACAGATCCATCAGGCTCATGAAGAAGATCACCCACAGCAGCACGGTGATCCGCGCACGCTTGTCCGCGAAGAGGGCAGACACGCTGGCATGCGCCCTGGCGTGCACATCGGCACCGCTGTCGACGCGAGCGTCTGCTGGTAGATCGGGGGCGAGTTTCCGCAGGACGGCAAGCAGGCGCGCCGGATGCTTTGCCTGCACGATGAGGAAACGGGGCGATTCAGGCAGGTGCCGCCAGGCGAGCAGTGCAGCGGCGAGTGGCAGCAAACCGCCCACGATGAACACCGACGGCCAGCCGTAGTCGCGAATCAGGCCAGCCGCAGCGAGTCCGCCGAGCGCCGCGCCCAGCGAGAATCCGCAGAACATCACCATGATGGCGGTAGAGCGCACGCGCTCGGGGGCGAACTCGCCGGTCAGCGCAATCGCGTTGGGCATCACGCAGCCCAGCCCGATGCCGGTCAGCAGGCGCAGCACCAGCAGCGACGTGACGGACGACGCGAACGCCGTCGCGAGCGACATCGCTCCGAAGATCAGCATGCCCACGATCAGCACCGGCCGCCGCCCCACGCGATCGGACATCGGTCCGCCGACGAGCGCGCCGAGCGTGAGGCCGACCAGACTGGCCGAAAAGACAGGGCTGAGCGCCGAGCGCTCGATGCCCAGCGCATGCACGATGGCGGGGGCCACATAGCCGATGGCTTGTGTGTCGAAGCCATCGAGAAAGACGATCAGCCCGCAGAGTGCTGTGACGAATATCTGATAACGGCTGAAGGGCCGCTCGTCGATGAGCGACCGCAGATCGATGCTAGGTTGGGGCATGGCACTGTCTCCATGATTGGCCTCTTTGGCGAGGCTCTGTCGAATAGGCAAAAGCGTGCGCACCCGGAGGCGCGCACGCGTCATTGGCAGTCGGCTGCCGGGTGACTCAACGACCGGTCCGAGCCGTCTGAGCCGCCTGAGCTGCATTAAGTGCTTCCCGGTTCAGACCTGCGACGTTCTTATACCGATTCGAAATCTCCGCGAGATCTGCGGCGCTGATGACATCGTCGATATGGGTGAAGGGCTTGTCGCCGCTCAGTTCGTGCACCGTTTGCAGGATCGCGTCCGGCGGCGCTTTGCGGTTCATCAGCACGACCTCGGCGGTCGCCTTGCCCCGAAGGCGCTCGTAGGCGTCCAGCGCCGTAGGTGTGAGGCCATGCTCGCGCAATTGCGCGGCCAGGCACGGTGCGTCGAGAATCGCTTGCCCTGCGCCGTTCGAGCCGCGCGGCACCATCGGATGCGCGGCGTCGCCCAGCAACGTGACACGCCCGAAGCTCCAGCGCGGCAACGGGTCCTGATCGACCATCGGATATTCGAGAATCGTCTCGGTCGCCTCGATCATGCCTGCCACGTCGAGCCAGTCGAAGTGCCAGTCGGCGAATGCGGGGAAAAAGTCTTCCAGACGCCCCACGCCGTTCCAGTCACGACGCGCCGGACGTGGCGCTTCGATCTCCGCGACCCAGTTCACCAACTGGTTGCCATGGCCGTCGACGTTGTTACGAATCGGGTAGATCACCATCTTGCCCACCGACAGCCAGCCCGCGCGCACCATCGACGCGCCGCTCAGGAACGGCGGCATCACGACGCTGCCGCGCCACATGTTCACGCCGGAGTATCGCGGCGCGCCCTCGGTCGGATAGAACTGCTTGCGCACGACCGAATGGATGCCGTCCGCGGCGACCAGCAGGCGTGCCGTCACCGGCGGCAGCGTGTCGCCCTGCGGCGACTCGAACGAGATCGTGATCTCGTCGTCGTCCTGGAGAAAGCCGGTGCAGCGATGCCCTACGACGACCGCGTCTTCGCCAAGGCGCTCACGCACGGCGGCAAGCAACACGCCCTGAAGATCGCCCCGGTGAATCGAGAACTGCGGCCACGCGTATCCGGCATGTTCTCCGGCGGGTTCGCTGTAGACGAACTGGCCGAAGCGGTTGAAGAATGCCGACTCGCGCGTCGTCACGGCGACGTCGCGCAGCGCAGGCGTCAGGCCCAGCCCGTCGAGCACGCGTGCAGCGTGCGGCAGGATGTTCACGCCGACACCCAGCGGACGAATTTCGGGGACGGCCTCAAACACGCGGCAAGCGATACCGGCTTCATGCAGATTGAGCGCGAGCGTCAAACCGCCGATACCTGCGCCGACGATGGCCACGTCGATCGATGGGGGCATGGGAAAGTCTCCTGAGCGCGACTGCGCAGATGGTTCTGGAATGACGACCATTAAAGCGCGTCGTTAGTCATCAGGGAATTTTGACTATCATATGAATTAATATGAATCAGTTATGAGTTGCCGATGAACATCTCCCTGCGTCAACTGAAAGCGTTCGTACTCGTGGCCACGCTGGGCAACTTCACGCGTGCGGCCGAGCGGCTGCACATCACGCAGGCGGGTTTGTCGGTGATGATGCGCGAGATCGAGACGCAACTTGGCAGCCGTCTGTTCGACCGCACGACGCGCAGCGTGACGCTGACCGACGCGGGTCATGCGTTGCTCCCGGTCGCGAGCGCGGCCGTCAGCCAGCTCGATGCCGTCGCGGGACAGATTGCAACGTTCGGGCAGGTGTCGCGCAAGACGCTGCGCATTGCGGCCACGCCACTCGTGTCGTCGCATCTGATGCCCGAGTGGTTCGGCACGTTTCAACGGGCGAATCCCGACGTGGACCTGCGGCTGCATGAAACCGAACTCGCACAGGTGCATGCGCTCGTCGAGCAGGGGGAAGCGGACATGGGATTCGGCTTTTTCACCAAGGCGTCGCACGGCATCGAGCGAACGCTGCTGCAATCGTTTCGTCTGATGCGCGTGACGGCGACGAAGCGGCCTGCGCGCAAAACGGGAAGCGCCAAAGCGGAGGCGGGCGATACGACATGGCACGCCCTGCGGGACGAAACACTCATCGGTCTGCCGTCGGACAATCCGATTCAGCAACTCGTCGAGACACATCTCGCGCGCATCGACCGCGCCGACGAGCCACGTACGGCGTTTCGTCGCTTCGAGACACTGATCGGCATGGCCGAAGCCGGTATCGGCACCGCGATCATGCCGACGTTCGCGCTACCTGCGTGTCGTCATCGCGCGGTACGTTGGGAGGTGCTCACTGACCCGGAAGTCACACTGGGCTTTCATCGTATCGTGAAGCGCGGGCGCGCGAAGCCTGAACTGTGGCGCCAGTTCACCGAGCTGGTCGTCGAGTCGCTGCAACGCATCGATGCCATCGCGGACGAGCGCAGAAGTTAGTACTGACTGGGTGGCTGTGCCAACGCGAAGGATGGGGGACGTTGTGAGGACCGAAATCTTGATGGTCGAGGGATGGCGATATCGTCAGTACGCGCTCACTCATCTTGGATTCCTACACGGCACTACGGCATCGAGGTAACGTGAAGCTTCTGTTGATTCATCGAATCGTCACAGTTCACCCGCAATAATCACGGCGCACGAGGAACTCACAAACTAATTCGGCGGCCGATCTACTGCGTCAAATCACGCGTGGCACCGGGCGCCGGTGCGACCCGGGGAAATGACGCAATGACCATCCGTCATCGAATAACGCTATTGGTGATCCTGACGTTTGTCGCGCTCTCGATCATTGGTGGCTACGCGGTCTATCAGACACGCGCCAGTGCTCAGAAAGTACGGCAGGTAACGGAAGGTGTGGTGCCCAGCGCGCTCGCTTCCGCCGATCTCGTCTCGCAAGTCAAGGCGGTGCAGATCGCCACGATGACGCTGGTCTACGCGCCCGACGAAACCGTCGTCGAACAGGCGCTCGACAATCTCAAGAAGCTGCGCGGCGACATCGACCAGTCGCTCGCCCGTCAGGCCGAAAGCGCCGCAAGCGACGCTCAGAAGGGGCTGGTAACGCAGGCGCGCGAGAGTGTCGACAACTACTTCAACGCTATCAACGACACCGCCAAGCTCAAGCAGGCGGGCAAGACCGAGATGGCACAGGCGTTCCTCTTCGCGATGGTCGCGCAGTACCGCGACGAGCTCGAAGGCGTGGTCAACACGCTGCGCGTCGAGAAGAACCGCCAGAAAGACTCGGCCATCGCCACGCTCAACGACACGCTCTCGACGACCACGACTGCCATCGGCATCGTGACGGGGCTGGCCATTGTGCTGCTCACGGCCATCGGTGCGCTGCTGTACCGCCAAATTACGCGTCCGCTCTCGCGCATGCAGGCCATGATGAGCGAGATCGCGAACAGCCAGGACTTCACCCGTCGCGTGCCGGTGGGGCGCATGGATGAAATCGGGCACTCCATCGTCGCTTTCAACGGGATGATCGAGAAGATTCAGGAGCGCTCCGCCCAGCTCAAGCAGAAGACGGCCGACATTCAGGCGATGTTGCAGAACATGCAGCAGGGCATTCTGACGGTCGTCGACGGCTCGAAAGTGCACGGCGAGTACTCGGCCTACCTTGAAGCGATCTTCGAGACGCAGGACATTGCCGGTCGCGGCGTCATGGATCTGGTGTTCGCCGACAGCGATCTGGGGTCCGACACCGTCTCGCAAGTCGAAGCGGCCATCGACGCCTGCATCGGTCAGGACGCCATCAACTTCGCGTTCAACGAACACCTGCTGGTCGGCGAGATCGGCAAGCGCATGCCGGACGGCCGCGTCAAGCAGCTCGATCTGACGTGGTCGGCCATCACCGACGAGACCGACACGATCCTGCGACTGATGCTGTGCGTGCGCGACGTGACCGAACTGCGCGAACTCGCGGCCGAAGCGAACGAGCAGAAGCAGCGTCTGGAGATGATCGGCGAGATTCTGGCCGTGAGCCAGGAGAAGTTCCATCACTTCATCGAAAGCTCGACGGGCTTCATTCGCGAGAACGAACGCATCATCCGCAAGCACTCCCAAGCCGACAGCGCAGCCATTGCCGAACTGTTCCGCAACATGCATACGATCAAGGGCAATGCGCGCACGTACAACCTGCAATACCTGACGAACGTCGTGCACGAGACCGAGCAGCGCTATCACGAGCTGCGTGCACCGGACGAAGCGCGTCTGTGGGATCAGGACGGCCTGATGCGCGAACTCGAACGCGTGCGCGACGCCGTCGACACGTACGCACACATCAACGAGATGAGCCTCGGTCGCAAGGGCCCGGGCCGCACCGCTGACGAACAGTCGATGGTGGTGGACCGCGCGCACATCCGCGCCAGCCTGCGCATGCTCGAAGCCGCCGACCCGAACGATTTGCATCAACTGGTCGCCATGCGCGACGCCGTTCACCAGACGCTGCGACTGCTGGGTACCGAAGGCGTGGGCGAAGCGTTGGGCGGCGTGCTCGATTCGCTGCCGTCGCTCGCGGGCGAACTCGGCAAACCGGCCCCGGCCGTGCGCATCGACGACAACGGCTACCGTCTGCGCGCCCCGGCCGTGCGCATTCTGCGCGACGTCTTCATGCACCTGCTGCGCAACTCGATGGACCACGGTCTGGAAGGGGCGGACGAGCGTCGTGCGAAAGGTAAGCCAGCGGCAGGCACCATCGATATCGAAGTGGGTCTCGATCACAACATGCTGCAAGTCACGCTCACCGACGACGGTCGTGGCCTTGCTTTGCATCGCATCCGCAGCATCGCTGTGGAGCGCGGCTGGATCACGGCCGAGACGTATGTGACCGACGAACAGATCGCGCAGTTCATCTTCCGCCCGGGCTTCTCGACGGCGTCGAGCGTCACCGAGGTGTCGGGACGTGGCGTTGGCATGGACGCGGTGCAGGATTTCGTGCGCCGCGAACACGGCCGCATCGAACTGCGCTTCACGGATGAGCGCAAGGGCGCGGAATTCCGTCAGTTCCAGACGGTGGTATGCCTGCCCGACAACCTCGTAGTCGACGGCTTCGACCTGAATAGCGTGGCGGCCGATGCCGTCGACCTGCCCGCGCTGGAAGGCGGTGCCGCGCAAGCCGGATCGAACAGCCTGACGGCGGCACGGGACACGTCGCGCGACGACCTGTCGCAAGCCGGCAAGGTCTGATCTGAGGCGAGGACAGCAGCGTCGGGCTCCCGGCGTCAGGACGATCGGCAAGGCGGCGCAGACCTGGCGTGTCTGCGGCCGCCGTGCCGTTTTCGGAGATGGATCGAGTATGGAAGCAGTTCAATGGCTATTCGCGGGTGCGGCGGCGGGCCTCGTCGGTGCGGGCGTCGCGGGGTACGTCGTGCATCGCTGGCGCATGGCGCAGGCCACGGCGCATTGGCGCGCGCTGACCAAAACGCACGACGAAGCGCTGGAGCAGGCGCTTGAGCGCGAGCGTGTCGCCGTCGCAGGCAGGGACGCACTTGTACAGTCGCACGACGATGCTATCGCCGAGTTGCAGGCGCGCCTGACGCAAGCCGAGCAGGACTTGCAGAGTGCGCAGAAGTCGGAAGCGTCGGTGCTGGAAGACAAGGCGATGTGGCAGAGCGAAGCGCAGCGCATCGCGGGCGAAGCGGCTCGCCTGCGCGGACTGGCAGCCACGTTCGAGCGCTGGCACGAGCAGATGATTTCACTGATGACGCAGAACCAGGACATGCACGCGAAGAACCACGAACTCGCGTCGATCGTGCGTCATGTGCTGATCGTGTCGCTTAACGCGTCCATCGAAGCGGCGCGCGCGGGCACGGCCGGTCGCGGCTTCGGCATCGTCGCGAGCGAAGTGCGCGCGCTGGCGACGCGCTCGGAAGAACTCTCGAAGAGCTACCGCGATAGCCTGCATCGCAACGACGTCACGACCACGGCGACGTTCCAGGACATTCAGGCCGGCGGCAAGATGATTGCGGCGTCGCTCTCCAGCGTCGAATCGCTGGCGCAGCAGTTGCATTCCCGTCTCCACTAAGCACTCAGCAGGCAGGTTTCGTTGTGATCAGCGCTCACGCACGCGACAGTTTCGAACGCATCCTTCACAAGGCGGCGCGCACGCGGCTCGCCCGCTCGGCCGACGCACTGTGCGAGATTGCACCGCTCGCCGTGCAGCAGGTCGACGCATCGGATACGACCATGAGCATCGAGCTGAAGGTACGCCACGCCAACGTGGTCGTGCTCACGATCTCGGGCATCGACTTTCGCATGCTGCTCGTACTGCATTTCGATGAAGACGACGCCACCCGCGCGTACTTCGTGGGCGACGATCAGGAGAAGTCGTTTCGCGAAGCCTTCCTCGAAATCAGCAATCTGTGCTGCGGAGCGATTAACCAGGAGTTGCTGGGGTACTTCCCCGATCTGGGCATGTCCACGCCCTACGTGCTCAGCGCGCGCTGCGTGCCTCACCTCATGCAGCTCAAGCCGAACCATCTGGCGTCGTGGGACATCACGCTCGACGGTTCGGTCAGTCTCGTGGCCACGTTGTGCGTGTGTGCGCATGCACCGCTGGACTTCAACGCCGATGTCGGCGTGACGCAGGACAGCGGCGGCGAACTCGAATTGTTTTGACGCGGCTCGTGCACCGGAAATCGCTTCAGGTCGCACCCCATCGCCTCTCACGAATTACGCTTTAGGAAACCACCACAATGAACCGAAGCATCCCCCGCGAGTCGGTCAGCCAGTTCTTGATCCTCGAAGACAGCGTCGAGCATGAGTATCCGGACGCGCTGGTCCGCGGCATGATCGACATCACCGACGGCGTGTTCCGTGGCCTGTTCGGCGACATCGAAGTGACCTGCGAATCCCCCAGCGTGGTGCGCGAGCGCATCATCTTCGGCGAAGTGTTCAGCCTGATTCCGCTCGAGAGCGCCTGGTGCCGTGGCTACATGATGATGCAGGCCGAGCAGGTGCCGTTCATGCAACTGCTCGAACACACGGGCCGCTGCGAAGGGCAGGCCGGTTTTCGTGAACTCAACGGTATGCTGGGCGAACTGACGAACCTCGTCTGGGGCGCATTCAAGAACCGCTACATGGGCGATCCGCTCGCCGTGGACCGCACGCAGGTGCAAGTGCCGCTGCTCATCAACCACAAGCAAAAGTACATCACCTTCGGCACCGATAACCCGCAGCTGTGTTTCGTCTACCGTCTGACCGATCCGGTCAATGGTCAGATCGTCACGCTGCATCAGCACTTTGTATTCAGCCTGAACTGGTCGCCCGAAGCGTTTCGCGAAGCGTCACAGAGCGCGGCTGAGCCCGTCGAGACCGGGGCGCTGGAAATGTTCTGAGATCCCGGCTCGCCAATTCACTCTTTCTTACACACAAAGGACAACACCATGTCGAAGATTCTCGTGGTCGACGATTCGAGCACTGTGCGCGACGAAGTCGCCGGCTTTCTGCGCAAGAACGGCCTGGACGTGGACACTGCGGTCGACGGAAAGGACGGCCTCGCCAAGATCAAGGCCAGCCCCGGCGTACGTCTCGTCATCAGCGACGTGAACATGCCGAATATGGATGGCCTGACGATGGTCGAGAAGATTCGCGGCGAACTCGCGAACGCATCCGTCAATGTCGTGATGCTCACCACCGAAAGCAGCCCGGCCATGAAGGAACGCGGCAAGGCCGCTGGCGTGAAGGGCTGGATCGTCAAGCCGTTCAAGGGCGACGCCGTGCTGGAAACGTTTCGCAAGCTCGCCAGCTGATACCGCTTGCTGGCTGCGTCGGAGGTCTGAGGGGGCTTCCGGCGAGCCGGTCAGGCGGCGAACGCCGCTCATCGTCGGGATGAATCGCGGGCAGACCGTCGCCACCGCCCCGGTGGCGGCGTTACACTGCTGACTTTCCCGCATTACGCGAAAATCTGCGCATTCTCGCTGAGTCATCATGAGCGTCGTACCCTCGAAGAAGAAGACTGCCGCTGCGGTTGCCGCCAGCGACTCACGTTCGCACGACACGCCGGAGAACGTCGCGCTCGCGGCCGACGGCGACGCGCAACCCGTGGCCTCCGCCGATGCGGCAGGTGCCGACGCCCGCCCGCGCCGCTCGAAGCTGCGCCTGACCTACGTCATCGCCAGTCTCGACCGTTTGCTGCGCCGACACATGTCGGAGGCGCTCGCCCCGCTGGGCCTCACGCTCGCGCAATTCACCGCGCTTTCCGTGCTCGATGCGCGCGGCAAGCTCTCCAACGCGCAACTCGCGCAACGCTCGTTCATCACACCGCAGTCCGCCAATGAGGTGGTGAGCATCATGGCCTCGCGTCAGTGGATCACCCGCGAACCGGATCCGAATCACGGCCGGATCGTACTGCTGCAACTGACCGACGAAGGACGGCGTGTGCTCGCGCAATGCGAAGCCGTCGCCAAGGAAATCGACACGCGCATGCGTGCGGGCGTGACGCGCGACGACGCCGCCGCCGTGCAGCGTCATCTCGAACTGTTCGTGCGCAATCTGCGCGACTGACTCCGGGTTTGTCCCGACCGGACAATAGCTTGTATTGTCAGGTTGCTTGATATTAAATGGAGTCCGTCACCCCGGTAGGCATCGTTGTGTGCCCACCGGCGGCAAACCGGATCGCGCCCCGTCGTCGGCAGTCAGCCGACGACAGACAAGCGTAAATAAAGCGTGCGCGACCGAATCCCAGTGACCCGGTAAGACGAAAGCGATGCAACGCTCTCGCGGCGTTGTCACGTCCGTCGTATATGCGCCTTTAATATCAGGTTACCTGATTAAATGGTTGTGTAATACGCACTCGTTACCGATGTCGATGGACCGTGCGGGGTGGCAACCGACATCCATAAAGAAGATGACAGGAGACACCATGAAATCGAATCGGGAGGGCGGCGCGCAGGCGTTGCCGTTGGGAGATGACGGGACCGGCGGGGTCGGCAGTGCGGCGAATTCCGCTGCGCTGACACTCGCGCTGTGCTTCGCGGTGGCGTTGCTCGAAGGACTCGACTTGCAGTCGGTCGGGGTGGCGGCGCGCGGCATGGCGAAGGAATTCGGCCTGAGCGTGGCGCAGATGGGCATTGCGTTCTCTGCGGGCACGTTCGGTCTGTTGCCGGGCGCGATGGTGGGTGGCCGTCTCGCCGACAGCATCGGCCGCAAGCGCGTGCTGATGCTGAGTGCCGCGCTGTTCGGCGTGTTGTCGATCGCCACCGCGTTCGTGTCGGACTTCTGGATGCTGGTGATCGTGCGTATGCTCACGGGCGTCGGGTTGGGTGGCGCGATGCCGAATCTGATTGCACTGTCGTCGGAGGCGGTGGCGCCGCGTCTGCGCGGCACGGCCGTGAGCATCATGTATTGCGGCATTCCGCTGGGCGGCGGCATTGCGGCGACCATCGGCATGCTGGCGGTGAGCGATGCCGACTGGCGGCACATTTTCTATGTGGGCGGCCTGGGCCCGATCCTGCTGCTGCCGTTGCTCGCCTGGTTCCTGCCGGAGTCGCGTGCATTCGCCGCGGCGACATCGCAAGGGCAACGCGCGACGCCTGCGCCGATGACGTCGGTGCTGTTCTCCGAAGGGCGAGGCCTCTCGACAGTGCAGCTCTGGCTGTCCTACTTCTGCACGCTGATCGTGCTGTATTTCCTGCTCAACTGGCTGCCGTCGCTGATGGGGGCGCGTGGCCTTGCACGTGGCGAAATCGGTTGGGTGCAGATTCTCTTCAACCTGGGAAGCGCCGTCGGCGTGCTGGGACTGGGCTATCTGATGGACCGCGCGCGCATGTCGTTCGTGATTGGTGGCATGTATCTCGGCATGATCGCGTCGCTCGTCGGTCTGGCCGCCGCGCACGGCTTCGGTGTGCTTGCTGCGGCAGCGTTCTTCGCAGGCATGTTCATCATCGGCGGCCAGTCGGTGCTCTATGCCCTCGCTGCCGCCTATTACCCGACGGCCATGCGTGGCACCGGCGTAGGCGCAGCGGTTGCCATCGGTCGCATCGGCTCCGTGGTTGGCCCGCTCGCTGCCGGCATGTTGCTCGCGGTGGGCAGCAGCGCTGCGGTGGTGATCGGTGCAAGCATTCCCGTGACGATCGTGGCCGCGCTTGCGGCGCTCACGCTGATCCGTCGTCCCCGCGCGGCCGACTGAGTTCGCCTCACGAGTCGGCTGGAAAGGTTGACTCGACTCGGCCTCGCTTGTGCGCGACGGACGGCATGCAAAGGCCGCCGTCGCGTTTTTTCTGGCGCACCGCCAGACGCATCGCCTGATTCACGTAGCACATATAACGACATCAATAATCTGGAGACTTTCATGGCTTTTCGCATTTCACGTCACACGCTTGCGCCATTGGCGGCGGTCGCCGCATTGGCGGTTCCGTCTCTTGCCAGCGCGCAGTCGAGCGTCACGCTGTACGGCATCGTCGACACCGGCATCGAATACGTCTCGCATGCGAGCCCGAACGGTTCGGTCGTGCGCATGCCGGGCGTGACCGGCGAACTGCCGTCGCGCTGGGGGCTGCGTGGCAGCGAAGACCTCGGCGGTGGACTCGCAGCCATCTTTCAACTCGAAAGCGGTTTCAACATTCGTGGCGGCGATCTCGGTCAGGGCGGTCGATTATTCGGCCGTCAGGCGTTCGTCGGTGTGAAAGGGCCGTATGGCACGCTGTCGTTCGGCCGCCAGTACACCATGACGTACTACGCGCTGCTGGGCTCCGACATTCTCGGCCCGGACATCTACGGCATGGGGTCGTTCGACGCCTACATCCCTAACGCCCGCACCGACAACTCGGTGACGTATCAGGTCGGCTGGCAGGGGCTGACGTTCGGCGCAGGCTATTCCTTCGGCCGCGACTCGGCAGGCACCGGTAATTCGCCGGGCCAGGGCACCTGCGCCGGGCAAGTGCCGGGTCAGTCGGTGCAGTGTCGCGACTGGTCAGTCATGCTCAAGTACGACGCGAGCAACTTCGGCGTGGCGGCGTCGTACGAAGAGCAGCGCGGCGGTACAAACGCGGCTGCCAACTTCTTCGATGGGCAAGCCACATCCGCCTTCACCAGCAGCGGCGACAAGGACACGCGCACCACCCTCGGCGCGTACTACAAGTACGGTGCCTTCAAGGTCGGTGGCGGCTGGCTGGGACGCCGTGTGTCGACGTCTGCCGTCAACACGCATTCGAATCTGTTCTATCTCGGTGCGGCGTACAGCGTCACGCCCGCCTGGCTGGTCGACGCCGAGGTCTATCGCATCATTAACAGCGACCACGACACGCGCGGCACGATGACTACGCTGCGCGCCACGTACTCGCTCTCCGTGCGCACCGCCGTCTATGCACAGGCCGCCTACCTCTTCAACAGCCCCCGCGCAGCCTATTCGGTCAGCGGCGGGGGTGGGGGTACCACGCCGCCCGCAGGCGAGGGGCAAGCAGGCGTCATGCTCGGCATGCGTCACACGTTCTGATCGCAAGCGCGGACCGATCTTCAGGGTTTCCCCTGAAGTCGCCATGCTTGCAATGTAAGGTAACCTGATATTAAATTGTGTCTGTCGGCAACGCCGCGCACCACTCCCGGCGCGCGGTCCGGTTGCCCTGGACATATGGGAATTACGCAAAATGAATGCATACGAAGGACGCTGGAAGACGGTCGACGTGAAGGTGGAGGGTGGCATTGGCTGGGTGACCTTCAATCGTCCAGACAAGCGCAACGCCATGAGCCCGACGCTGAACACCGAGATGAATCAGGTGCTCGACGCGCTTGAACTCGACAACGATGCCCGCGTTGTTGTGCTCACCGGTGCTGGTGCAGCGTGGACGGCGGGGATGGACCTGAAGGAATACTTCCGCGAGATCGACGGCGGACCGGAAATCGTGCAGGAGCGCATTCGCCGCGACGCGTCCGATTGGCAGTGGCGTCGTCTGCGCATGTACGCCAAGCCGACCATCGCGATGGTCAACGGCTGGTGCTTCGGCGGTGGCTTCTCGCCGCTGGTGGCCTGCGATCTGGCGATTGCCGCCGACGACGCCGTGTTCGGTCTGTCGGAAATCAACTGGGGCATTCCGCCGGGCAATCTGGTGAGCAAGGCCATGGCCGACACCGTGGGCCATCGTCGCGCGCTGCATTACATCATGACGGGCGACACCTTCACCGGCCGCGAAGCCGCCGACATGGGCCTCGTCAATCAGAGCGTGCCGCTCGCCGAATTGCGCGCCGCTACGCTTGCGCTCGCCGCCAAGCTGCTCGAAAAGAACCCCGTGGTGCTGCGTGCGGCGAAGCACGGCTTCAAGCGTTCGCGCGAACTCACGTGGGAGCAGTGCGAAGACTACCTGTACGCCAAGCTCGATCAGGCGCAACTGCGCGACCCGGAGCATGGCCGCGAGCAGGGCTTGAAGCAATTCCTCGACGACAAGTCGATCAAGCCGGGCCTGCAAGCCTACAAGCGTTGAACATTGAGGAAGACTGCGATGCATGAAGTGCAGATGCTGATTGGCGGCCAGTGGCGCGGCGCGCAAAGCGAGGCGACGTTCGAGCGAATCGATCCGGTGACCGGCGATGTGGCGACGCGCGCCCCGGCGGCTACGCTGGCCGACGCCGACGCGGCCGTCGATGCCGCGCAGGCCGCGTTCCCCGCGTGGGCGGCGCTCTCTCCGACGGCGCGCCGTCAGCGTCTGCTTGCCGCGGCCGAGCGCATGGACGCCCGTGCTGCGGAGTTCATCGCGATTGGCGCAGCCGAGACCGGTGCGATGGCGAACTGGTACGGCTTCAATGTCATGCTCGCTGCCAACATGCTGCGCGAAGCGGCGGCAATGACCACGCAGATCGACGGCAGCGTCATTCCTAGCGACGTGCCCGGCAGTCTCGCAATGGCCGTGCGTTCGCCGGTCGGTGTGGTGCTTGGCATCGCCCCGTGGAATGCGCCGGTGATTCTGGCGACGCGCGCACTCGCCATGCCGCTCGCGTGCGGCAATACCGTGGTACTCAAGGCGTCGGAACAATGTCCCGGCGTGCATGCCCTGATCGGTGCTTGCTTGCACGAAGCGGGGCTTGGCGACGGTGTCGTCAACGTCGTGACGAATGCACCTCAGGATGCGGGTGACATCGTGGCGCGTCTGATTGCGCATCCGGCAGTGCGCCGCGTGAACTTCACCGGCTCGACGCACGTCGGTCGCATCATCGCGCGTCTCGCGGCCGAGCATCTCAAGCCTGCGTTGCTGGAGTTGGGCGGCAAAGCACCCGTGCTGGTGCTGGACGATGCCGATCTCGATGCCGCCGTCGATGGCGTCGCTTTCGGTGCCTTCTTCAACCAGGGGCAGATCTGCATGTCGACCGAGCGCGTGATCGTCGATGCGCGTATTGCCGATGCGTTCGTGGAAAAGCTGACGGCGAAGGCCGCGAAGCTGCATGCCGGTTCGCCGACGTCGCCCGACAGCGTGCTCGGTGCGATGGTGAGCGCGCAGGCGGCGTCGCGTGTCGCGGCGTTGGTCGAGGATGCGCGTGAACACGGTGCGCGTCTGCCGCTCGGGTGCCGCGTCGACGGCGCAATCATGCAGGCGACGATTGTCGACGGCATCACCCCGGCGATGCGTCTGTATGGCGAGGAGTCGTTCGGTCCGGTGGTGACGATTCAGCGTGTGAGCGACGACGACGAGGCGGTGCGTGTCGCGAACGACAGCGAGTTCGGCCTGTCGGCGGCGATCTTCAGCCGCGATGTCTCCCGCGCGCTGCAACTGGCCAAACGTATCGAATCGGGCATCTGCCATATCAACGGCCCGACCGTGCACGACGAAGCGCAGATGCCGTTCGGTGGCGTGAAGGCGAGCGGTTACGGACGTTTCGGTAGTAAGGCCTCCATCGGCGAATTCACAGAGCTGCGCTGGATCACCGTGCAGACGTCACCGCGTCACTATCCGATCTGAACCCCGCAACGCGGGAGACGACAATGTCCCCGTGCACGAACGCCGCCCAGAGAATAAAAAGCGCGTCGTGCCGGGTGAATGCATGACCCAGCAGGAGACAGTGTGTTGAATCAAGGCAACAACATGGCCGGGCACCGCTACCGGCACGTCGCAATCGGCAATCCCGGTGTCGAAGTGCAGCGCGACGGCGAGTTCTGGTATCTGCGCTCGCGTGAGGCGCTGGGCGATTTTCCCGAGCGTCTGACCGACCGGCTCGTGTCGGGCGCCGCGAAGCATCCGACGCGATGGCTCGTTGCTCGCCGTGACGCACAGGGCGAGTGGGTCGGCATTACCTATGCGCAGATGTTGCTGCGCGTGCGCGCCATCGGACAGGCATTGCGCGACCGGGGGCTGTCGCCGGAGCGCCCCATCGCCATTCTGTCGGGCAACGATCTCGAACACTTTCAGCTCGCGCTGGGCGCGATGTACGCAGGCGTGCCGTTTGCTCCGATTTCGCCCGCGTACTCCATCGTGTCGACGGACTACGGCAAGCTGCGTCATACGCTGGGTCTGCTGAAGCCGGGCCTTGTGTATGCGAGCGACGTGACGGCTTACGGGCGTGCGATGGACGCTGTGCTGAGCGACGAGGTGATTCGCGTCACGGCACACGGCGATTCCCGCGCCATGTCGTTCGACACGCTCGTGGACGTGGTGCCACGCGACATCGACGCCGTGCACGCAAAGGTGAACGGCGATACCGTCGCCAAGATTCTGTTCACGTCGGGATCGACACGGCAGCCGAAGGCCGTGCCGACGACGCAGCGCATGCTTTGCAGCAACCAGCAGATGTTGCTGCAAACTTTCCCGACGTTCGGCGAGGCACCGCCCGTGCTCGTCGACTGGTTGCCGTGGAATCACACGTATGGCGGCAGTCACAACGTGGGCATCGCGCTCTACAACGGTGGCACGCTGTACATCGACGACGGCAAGCCCGTCGCTGGCAAGTTCGAGGAGACATTGCGCAATCTGCGCGAGATCTCTCCGACCGTCTACTTCAATGTGCCCAAGGGCTGGGAAGACCTGGCGATTGCGCTGGAGCGCGACGCGGCCCTGCGCGAGCGCTTCTTCGCTCGTGTGAATCTTTACTTCTTCGGCGGTGCGGGACTGTCACAAGCGGCGTGGGACCGTCTGGAGCGCGTGACCGAAACGCATTGCGGCGAGCGGATTCGTATCATGTCCGGTCTCGGGATGACAGAGACGTCGCCGAGTTGCATGTTCACCACGGGGCCGGTCATGCGCGCGGGCTACATCGGTCTGCCCGCACCGGGGTGCGAGGTGAAGCTGGCGCCCGTGGGCGGCAAGCTCGAAGTGCGCTTTCGCGGCCCGAACGTCATGGCGGGGTACTGGCGTCACGAAGCGTCGGACCCGGTGTTCGACGAAGAGGGCTACTACTGCACGGGTGACGCCGCGACTTTCGTCGATACGCAAGACCCCGAAGCCGGTCTTCAGTTCGACGGCCGCATCACCGAGGATTTCAAGCTCAGCTCGGGCACCTTCGTCAGCGTCGGACCGCTGCGGGCGCGCGTGATCTCCGAAGGTGCGCCCTACGTGCAGGACGCCGTGATCACCGGCATCAATCGCGACGATATCGGTCTGATGATCTTCCCGCGCGTGGACGATTGTCGCCGGTTGAGCGGTCTGCCGAAGGATGCGTCGCTGGCCGACGTGCTGGCATCCACGCCGGTGCGCGAGATGTTCGCGTCGCTCCTCACTCGGCTCAATGCCAGCGCGAGCGGCAGCGCCACGAGCGTTGCCCGTCTGCTGCTGCTCGACACGCCGCCGTCGCTCGACCGGGGCGAGGTAACGGACAAAGGCTCGATCAATCAGCGCGCGGTGCAGGACCATCGATCCGCAACGGTCGAATCGCTGCACGCCGCCACCGCAGGCGACCCGCGCGTGATCTTTGCGCCCGCACGTCGATAGGACGCTGTCATGCATCCACCGCAATTGCGCAGCGCGGCCGAGGACATCGCGTTCGTGCTGGAGACGCTCGGGGTGGGCGAAGCGCTGATGCGCCTCGCACCGTTCCAGGAATTCGATACCGCCACGCTCGTGCAGATCGTCGACGAGGCGGCTCGCTTCTCGCGAGAGGTGCTTGCCCCACTGAACGCTGTCGGCGACCGCGAGGGTTGCACGTGGCGCGACGGCGAGGTGAGCACGCCTGTCGGGTTCGCCGACGCTTATCGTCAGTATCGCGACGCAGGATGGCCATCGTTGCCATGCGATCCGTCTCTGGGCGGGCAAGGACTACCGCTTGTCGCGCAGATTGCCGTGCAAGAACTGACGGCGGGCGCGAATCTCGCCTGGACGATGTATCCCGGCATTCTGCACGGGGCGTACGAGTGCGTGCATCGCTTCGGCAGCGCGGCGTTGCGCGACGCCTGGCTCGCGCCGCTGGTCAGCGGCGAGTGGCTGGCGACGATGTGTCTGACGGAGCCGGGCGCGGGTAGCGATCTGGGGCAGATTCGTACGCGCGCGGTCTGGACTGACGAGCGACAGGAGACCGTGCGTGTCACGGGAGAGAAGATCTTCATCTCCGGCGGTGAGCAAGATCTGACGCAGAACATCGTGCATCTGGTGCTGGCGCGCACACCTGATGCGCCCGCAGGCAGCGCCGGTTTGTCGCTCTTTCTGGTACCGAAGATTCTCGCGAACGCCGAGCGCAACGAGGTGCGCTGCACCGGCATCGAACACAAGATGGGGATTCGCGGCAGCGCGACCTGTTCGATGGCGTTCGAAGGTGCGACGGGGTATCTCGTCGGCGAAGCGCACCGTGGTCTGGAAGCGATGTTCGCGATGATGAACTCGGCACGTTTGCATGTCGGTGCGTCGGCGGTGGGGCTGGCGCAAGGCGCTTACGAGATGTCGGTGCGTCATGCGCACGAGCGTGTCCAGTCGCGCGTGCCGGGCGCGGACGCGGGAACGCCGATTGCCGCACATCCAGCCGTCTGGCGTCTGCTCGAAGGTCAGCGTGTCGGTGTGGAGGGCGCGCGCTTGTTGTTGTATCGCGCCGCACTCGCCATCGACGAAGCCCATCACGCGCCCACACTGGCTATGCGCGCCGATGCCGATGCACTGGTGGCGCTGCTCACGCCCGTCGTCAAAGCCACCGCGACGGCGCAGGCATTCGCTGGCAGTAGCGACGCGTTGCAAGTCTTCGGCGGTTATGGCTACGTCGAAGAGACAGGCATCTCGCAGTTCGTGCGCGATGCGCGCATTCCGATGATCTACGAGGGCACCAACGAAATCCAGGCCATCGACTTGTTGATGCGCAAGATCGTCAAAGACGACGGCGTGACGCTGTCGCGTTGGCTGGCGTGGGGGCAGGCGATGGTACGAGAGGCGAGGGCGCTGGAACGAATGAGCGGCTTCGACGATGCACTTCACGGCTTCAATACGTGGACCGACCTGATGCCCTTGCTCATCGCAGTGGCGCGCGCGACGCCTCGTGCCGCGCTGTGCGTCGCCGGGGAAGTCATGCAGGCGGTTCACGGCTTGTCGATGGCGGGGCTTTGGGCGCAGGCATCGCTGGCGGAGGCCGCGTCGGGCACTCCTTCCGACACCAAACGCCGTGCCGCACGCTATTGGCTGAAGTTCGAACTGCCGCAGACGCACCGCGCCATGGCGATCGTTGCGTCGCAGATTCACGATCCGGAGACCGCCGAATGAACCTCGACAATCTCGTCGCCATCGACACACACGTGCACGCGGAGGTGTCCTGCTGTCAGCCGCCGGACCTGTTCGGCAAGGCGTTCGACGACGCCGCCGACAAGTATTTCGGCACGGTGCTCAAGCAGAATCGCCGCCCCACGATTCCAGAGACCATCGCGCATTACCGCGAGCGCAATATCGGCTTTGTGATGTTCACCGTCGACTGCGAGGCGAACATCGGCCGACGCCGTATTCCGAACGAGGAGATCGCGGGCTTTGCACAGGAGAACGCCGACATCATGATCGCGTTCGCGAGCATCGATCCGCATAAGGGCCAGATGGGCGTGCGTGAGGCGCGTCGGCTAGTGGAGGAATTCGGTGTGCGCGGGTTCAAGTTCCATCCGACGATGCAGGGCTTCTTCGCCAACGACCGCATGGCGTACCCGATGTACGAACTCATCGCCGAGCACAAACTCACGGCGGTGTTCCACAGCGGGCATTCGGGGATCGGCTCGGGCATGCCGGGCGGCGGCGGCTTGCGGCTCAAGTACTCGGAGCCGATTCACCTCGACGACGTGGCGACCGACTTCCCGGATATGAACATCGTGATCGCGCATCCGTCGTGGCCGTGGCAATCGCAGGCGCTCTCCATCGCGCTGCACAAGCCGAACGTCTACATCGATCTGTCGGGATGGTCGCCCAAGTACTTCTCGCCCGAACTGATTCAGTACGCGAATTCGCTGCTGCGCGAGAAGATGTTGTTCGGCTCGGATTTCCCGCTCATTGCGCCGGACCGCTGGCTGAAGGACTTCGAGACCGCGGGCTTTCGCGACGAGGTCAAACCGTTGCTGCTCAAGGACAACGCCGTGCGTATGCTCGGGCTGGCGGCCGCGTCGGATGCAATGGCCACCGTCGTAGCGTGAGCCGGGATGTCGTCAGCGCAACCCCGGCATCCCGTAACGCACGCGCGCGGCTTCGCGCATGGCGCTGATGAGCGTCTGCTCGGGCGGCGTCGGCACCGTGTCGTTGCGCCACAGAATGCCGATGGACTCCTCGGTGCCTTTCGTCGCGAAGGGCAGCGCGCACAGTGCGCCGTCGGCGAGGTCGTCCTGCACGGTGATCTCCGAGGCGATCCAGACGACGTCGTCACGCAAAGTCATCGCGCGGGCGAGCGACATCGAGAGCAGTTCGGAATAGTCGTCGAGCGTGCCGACGCCATGCGCACGCAGAAAGCTGTCCGCCGTGTGACGCAGGATCGTGCCGTGCGGCGGCAGGATCACGTGGTGGTGGGCGATGTCCGCCATCGACACGCTGCGCTGCTGCGCCAGTGGATGCTCGGGACGCACGACGACGCAAAGCGGCGTGGCGCACAGATGTTCGAACGTGAGTCCTGCCATGCCTTCGGGGTCGGACATCCGCCCCAGCGCCAACGTGACCTGACCGGACTTCAGTTGCGTGAGGAGTTGCTGGTTGGCGCCGGTATGCACCTGCACGACGATGCCCGGCCATTCGCGCCGGAACGCTTCGAGCACGCCAGGCATCATCGCGGCCGCGAGCGTGGGCAGCACGGCGATCTCGATCACGCCGCCGGTCTGGCCGACGGCACGCGACAACACGTCGATGCCCTGACGCAGCGCACTGACGCTCGCGCCCGCATGGCGCAAGAACAGCTCCGCCTGTGCCGTGGGTCGGGCCCCGTTGCGCCCCCGGTCGAACAGGCGCACACCCAGCAGCCCTTCGAGCTCGGCAATGGTCTTGCTGACGGCGGGCTGGGTAATGGACAGCGCTTCCGCTGCGCGCTGCAAGCTGCCGTGCTGGGCGACGGCCAGCAGGCATTGCAGATGACGCAGCTTGATGCGTCCGTCGAGTAGGTGTCTTTCCATGCCGGAAAGTTATGAAAAGCCTAAGAAAATGTCAATAAATATATCCGTTGATTATGGATATAGTGTCGAAAACAAGCTGGCGACCGGCCAATGTGCCTGCCAGATCAGTCAACATAAAATGGAGTGAGACCATGTCGAAGACGACAACCGTCCTGCGCCCCCGCGACTGGGATTCGCATCCCAAGCTCATCGACAGCGGGTACAAGTCCACGGCGCTGCGCGGCCCCAAACAATTGCTCGTACCGGTCAAGCAGAACCTGGCCGACCTGCGCTCGCCGGTCTATGGCAACGGCATCATCGGTGCGCTCGACAACGACCTCACACGTAACGCGGTGCGAAACGGCGAGCCGTTGGGCGAGCGCATGATCGTCACGGGCCGCGTGCTCGACGAAGGCGGGCGTCCGGTGCCGAACACGCTCGTGGAGTTGTGGCAGGCAAACGCGTGTGGGCGCTACGTCCACAAGGTCGACCAGCACGACGCGCCGCTCGACCCGAACTTCCTCGGTGCCGGGCGCGCCATGACCGACGCCGAAGGCCGCTACAAATTCCTGACGATCAAGCCGGGCGCGTATCCGTGGAAGAACCACCACAACGCGTGGCGTCCCCAGCATCTGCACTTCTCGGTGTTCGGCCATTACTTTGCGACCCGTCTGGTCACGCAGATGTACTTTCCGGGCGATCCGCTGCTCGCCTACGACCCGATCTTCGAGGCGACGCCGGCGCATGCCCGCGACCGCCTGATCGCGCGCTTCTCGCTGGACATCACCGAGCCGGAGTACGCACTGGGTTACGAATTCGACATCGTCCTGCGCGGTGCCGACCAAACGCCGATGGAGTCCTGAGCCATGTCCACTACTCCCGAATTCAAGCAAACGCCGTCGCAGACCGTCGGCCCGTACTTCGCTTATGGCCTGTCGCCGGAACAGTACCTGTACGACTTCAAGAGCGCCTTTACGCCCGTGGTCGCGACCGAGCGCGCAGAAGGTGAGCACATCCGTCTGATCGGGCAGGTGCTCGACGGTGCGGGCAATCCGGTCAACGACGCCCTCATCGAAATCGTGCAGGCGGACGCCCATGGCCGCTACGTCGAAACCGCCGAAGACATCGAACGCACTGGCTTCGCAGGCGCGGCCCGTTGCGGCACGGGCACAGACGCCGAGAACCGCTTCATCATCGAGACGGTCAAGCCTGGCGCGGCCGCGCGGGGCGACGCACCGCGCATCGACGTGATTCTCACGATGCGGGGCTTGCTCAATCACCTGTTTACGCGTATCTATTTCGACGATGAGGCAGCGGCCAATGCGGCTGACCCCGTGCTGCAACAAGTGCCGGCCGAGCGCCGTCACACGCTGATTGCGCGTCGTGAGGTGAACGGCGGGCGTGTGTCGTACCGGTTCGACATTCGCATGCAGGGCGACGAGGAGACGGTGTTCCTCGACCTCTGACGTCTGTCATGTCACGCTGAATCTGGCGCGGCTTCGGGCTGCCGGCATGCGAATGCCGGCAGCCCGTGGCCGTATCCGCATTGTTGCAACGCATCGAATTCTCTGATGACGGAACTGCTTGACTCTCTACTGCGCGGCGCTGCCGTGTCGGCGCGATTCTCCCGCGACGCCACGCTGCAGGGCATGCTCGACTTCGAAGTGGCGCTCGCTGTCGCCGAAGCCGAAGTCGGCCTGATCCCGGCCGCCGCCGTCGCGCCGATCACTGCGGCCGCCCGTGCGGGCGATCTCGACTGGATGGCGTTGCGCGACGCCGCCGCCTGCGCGGGTAACCTCGCCATTCCGCTGGTCAAGCAACTGACGGCGCGCGTGAAGACGCACGACGCCGATGCCGCCCGCTTTGTCCATTGGGGCGCGACCAGTCAGGACGCCATCGATACCGGTCTCATCCTGCAAGTGCGCGGTGCGCTCGACGACCTCGGTGCGGATCTCGATGCGCTAGTCGCTACGCTCGCCGAGCAGGTCAGGCAACATCGCGCGACGGTCATGATCGGCCGTACGTGGCTTCAGCACGCGTTGCCGATCACCTTCGGACTGAAACTTGCCGGTACGCTCGACGTTTTGTTGCGCGCGCGTGACGACCTCGCCAGCGTGCGCGAACAGGTGCTTTGCGTGCAGTTCGGCGGCGCAGCGGGCACGCTGGCGTCGCTTGGCACGCAAGGCCCGGCGGTCGCGGCGGCGCTCTCACGTCATCTCGGTCTGTCCGAAGGCGCGACGCCTTGGCATGGCCAGCGCGATCGCATCGTGAGAGTGGGAAGCTGGGCGGCGACGCTGACCGGCTCGCTAGGCAAGTTTGCGCGCGACACGGCGCTGCTGACGCAAACGGAAGTCGGCGAGATCGCCGAAGCCTCCGGCGCGGGGCGGGGCGGCTCATCCACCATGCCGCACAAGCGCAACCCGGTCGGCTGTGCGGCTATCCTTGCAGCGGCCGCGCGCACGCCGCAACTTGTCGCGACGTTGTTCTCGGCCATGCAGCAGGACCACGAGCGCGGGCTGGGCACCTGGCACGCCGAGTGGGAAACGCTGCCCGAGCTGCTCATGCTTTGCGGTGGCGCGCTGGCGACGGCGCGCGCCCTCGTGAGCGACTGGACGGTCGACACCGCACGCATGCGCGCCAATCTCGACGTCACGCACGGGCTCATCATGGCCGAGGCCGTGACGATGGCGCTGGGCGAATCGATGGGACGGCTCGAAGCACATCGTCGCGTGGAAGCACGCTGCCGCGACGCGCTCGCGCAGCACCGTCACCTGCTCGACGTCCTGCGCGAAGACACCGAGATCACCCGCGTGCTGTCCGTCGAGGCGCTCGAACGCCTGACGGACCCACAGCACTATCTTGGCGCTGCCGATACGTTCGTGAGTCAGGTGCTTGCGCTCGCGGACGCGGCGGTGCCGTCAACCCAACACGGCAGGACATCCAAATGAACGATCAGGAACGCTACGACAACGGCATGCAAGTGCGACGCGGTGTGCTCGGGGACGCGCACGTCGACCGCACGCTCACGCGCCGTAACGACTTCAACGACGACTTTCAGAACTTCATCACGCGCTTCGCCTGGGGCGATATCTGGACGCGCCCGGGACTGACGCGCCACATGCGCAGCATGATCACGCTGTCGCTGCTCATCGCGCTCAATCGCGGCGACGAATTCCGCATGCACGTGCGCGCGGCGTTCAATAATGGCGTGACGCGCGAGGAGATGAAGGAACTGTTCATGCACGCTGCGCTGTACGCCGGGCTGCCCGCCGCCAATCAGGCGATTCACGATGCCGAGAAGGTCTTCGCAGAGATGGAAGCCGCCGAGCCGGGATCGACCACGCGCGTGCGCAATGTGGATGACGAGAAGACCGCCTGAGGAGACGAAGCAAATGACGGTAGAACGTCTGATCGACGTGGGCGACGCCCAGTTGCGCATCGCCATCGATGGCGACGACCACGCACCTGCGCTGGTGCTGTCTAACTCGCTGGGCACGACGCTCGACATGTGGGCGCCGCAAGTGCCCGCGCTCGCGCGCGAGTTCCGTGTGATTCGTTATGACACGCGCGGGCATGGTGGCTCGTCCGTCACGCCGGGACCGTACGTCATCGACCAGTTGGGGCGCGATGTCGTCGCGTTGCTCGACGCGCTGGACATCGGGCGTGCGAGCCTCGCGGGTGTGTCGATGGGCGGCATGACGGGCATGTGGCTGGGCATTCACGCGCCGCAGCGCCTGAATCGTCTCGCCATCGTCTGCTCGTCGGCGCACATCGGTGCGCAGGACGTTTGGAACGGCCGCATTCGCGCTGTGCAGGCCGACGGCATGAGCGCCGTGACGGACGCCGTGGTCTCGCGCTGGTTCACGCCCGAGTTCGCCGAGCGCGAGGCCGCGACCGTCGAGCGTATGAAGGCGATGTTCCGCTCGCTCACCCCCGCCGGGTATGCAGCCGCTTGCGCGGCGGTGCGCGACATGAATCAGTTGGACGAGATCGCCGCGATCACTGCGCCGACGCTGGTCATTACCGGCTCGGGCGATCTGGCGACGCCGCCTGCGATGTCCACGGCGATGGTCGAGCGCATTCCGGGGGCGAAGCAGGTCATCGTGCCAGGCGCACACCTCTCGAACATCGAGTGTGCACCGGCGGTCACCGAGGCGTTGCTGAGCTTCCTGCGCGCGTGATTATTCGGTGATGGCAGCGACGAGATCCGATGCAAGATCGGATTCGTCGCCCAGATGCGCGTGTTGCGCCGTTCGTCGGAAGGCCGACGGCGTGACGCCGACGTGCCGCTTGAACACGCGGCAGAAGTAGGCAGGATCCTGAAACCCCAGTTCGTAGGCGACATGGGAGACCGGTGCGGGAATGTAGATCAGCTTGCGCCGTGCCTCCAGCATCAGCCGGTCCTGCACCAGATCGAAAGCCGATTTTCCTGAGATGCGACGACAAAGACGGTTGAGCTTGCTCTCCGTCACATGCAGTCGCTCCGCGTATGCCGGGACGGCCCACGCCTCGGTGTAGTGCGCCTCCACCAGCGCCCGAAAGCGCGCGAACAGATCCAGTTCGGTACGCCCCGTGCGCGTGGCCGAATCGTGATGCGCATGCAGACGGGCGAGCAACAACAGAACGCTGCGCGTGAGCCATCCGACCATCTCCGCGTGCCCGAGTTGCGGGCGCGAGAACTCGTCCATGATGAGGCCCAGCAGCGTGTAGAGACGGTCGCGTGTCTGCGGCACATCGGCCAGCGGGAATAGCCACGGTTTTCGCAGCAGCGACGCCATATCGGCATCCGCCCCGAGGGCGGCATCGAACGGCACGCTCTGCGCCATCGTGAGCACGAAGCCGTGTGCCCCGCGTGAGAAACGGAAGTTGTGCACGGCCGACGGGTGCACCGTGATGACGGCCGGGCCTTCGACTTCCCACGTCGCGTCGTCGACGTTCGCTTCCACCGTGCCCTCGAAAATCGCGAGCACCTGAAACAACCCCAGATGGCGATGCGTATCGATATGCCAGTCGTAAAGGCGGCTACGTGTCTCGATCCATTCGATATGGACGAAGTCGCCGCTGTCGGTTTCCGTCAACTCGCCATACAAGGAGAATTCCGGAATCGTCTCGCGCGCCGCGCGCAGCCGGGATGACGCGCCTGACATACTGGTTTTCCCTTGGTCGAAGTTGTCAAAAAAGTACAAGAAAGTCGTCGATTCATCCATTCAACGCGACGTGCGCGCTCCATAAGATATGACGCATTCGCCCCTCGTGACAAGGCATCAAAATGACTTCGGACATGCTCGTTTACGCGCAGTCCTAAGTTGGGGCGGTTGGCGTGAAGCATCCAAGAAATGCAATCCGCCGACAGGCAGTTTTCCTGTCACGAGATGTCCGGCGCAGGTGCGCCGGACGCGGGCGGTGCAATGAAAGGAGACAACTTATGCGCACCCATTACCCTGTCGTCATCGTCGGTGCCGGCCCTGCCGGTCTACTGCTGTCCCATCTGCTGCATTTGCAAGGCATTGAGTCCATCGTGCTCGAATCGCGCTCGCGTGAAGCCGTCGAATCGACCATTCGTGCCGGAGTGCTGGAGCAGGGCACGATGGATATCCTGAACGAGACCGGCGTGGGTGAGCGCATGCGTCGCGAAGGCGCGGTGCACCACGGTGTCGAGCTGGCGTTCGGCGGGCAGCGTCACCGCATTGCACTCACGGAGCTGACTGGCCGTGCGATCACCGTCTATGCGCAGCACGAGGTCATCAAGGATCTGATTGCGGCACGAGAAGCGGCGCAGGGCGAGATTCTGTTCGACGTGTCCGACGTCTCGGTGCACGACATCGATAGCACACAACCGAGCGTGCAGTTCACGGTGGATGGTCAGTCGCGTCGACTCACGTGCGACTTCATCGCAGGCTGCGACGGCTTTCACGGCGTCTGCCGCCCGGCCATGCCTGCGTCGGTGCGCAAGGAGTACCAGCGCGTGTATCCGTTCGGCTGGTTTGGCGTACTGGTGGAGGCCCCGCCGTCATCGGACGAACTGATCTATGCCGCGCACGACCGTGGCTTCGCGCTGATCAGCACGCGCTCGCCCACGGTGCAGCGCATGTACTTCCAATGCGATCCGAACGAACGCGCGCAGGAGTGGAGCGACGCGCGCATCTGGGAAGAACTGCATGCGCGTACCGAGAGCGACGATGGCTGGCGTCTCAAGGAAGGGCCAATCTTCCAGAAGAACGTGGTTGCAATGCGCAGCTTCGTGGCGACGCCGATGCAGTACGGGCGTTTGTTCCTGGCGGGCGACGCGGCCCACATCGTGCCGCCGACCGGCGCGAAGGGGATGAATCTGGCGGTGGCGGACGTGTGGCGTCTGGCGCGTGCGCTCGACGACTTCTTTCATCGCGACAGTGAAACCGCACTGCAAGGCTATTCCGAGGCGGCGCTCAAGCGCATCTGGCGCGCGGAGCATTTCTCGTACTGGATGACGCGCATGCTGCACCGGATCGACGATGCCACGCCGTTCGAACAGCAGATGCAGCGCTCGGAGCTGGAGTACGTGGTCAGCTCGCGCGCCGCGTCGCTCATGCTGGCGGAGAATTACGTCGGGTTGCCGCTGGCCTGAGCGTTACGGGTGTCAGGTCATCCATAACTGCCGGTTATGGATGGCTTGACGAAAGATCATTTCGGTAGGCAAGGTAAGGACGTACATTAGCGGCAGAAATCTGCTTCGCTGCAATGCCGCATGAAGACGGCGGGCAGCCACTGGGCCGGACACCCCTAGCATTGTTATGCTCACCCCCTCGACATCCGGGGGCGCACCGCCGGTGACGATTTCAAAAAAAAATAATGGAATGAACAACGGGGCGGCATCGCCCCGAGGAGACAGCGTCATGAATCAACCGCGCACGGTGGACGTGCCCGCCTACATCAATGCACAGCGATTTTCCGGCTATCAGTGGCTGGTGCTGATTCTGTGTTTCTTCATCGTGGCCATCGACGGATTCGACACGGCGGCCATCGGTTACATCGCGCCGTCGCTGGTGCAGCAGTGGCACATCGACAAGGGTTCGCTCGGTCCGGTGCTCTCGGCGGCGCTCTTCGGTCTGGCGGGTGGCGCGATCTTCGCCGGGCCGCTCGCCGACAAGGTCGGTCGCAAGACGATGCTCGTGCTGTCGGTGGTGTTCTTCGGGGTCGCCAGTCTCGCGACGGCGTTCGCGCAGGATCTCCAGACGTTGACCGTGCTGCGCTTTCTCACGGGTCTCGGTCTGGGCGCGGCCATGCCCAACGCCGTGACGCTGATTTCCGAGTACGCGCCGCAGGCGCGCCGTGCGGTGATCGTCAACACTATGTTCTGCGGCTTCCCACTGGGCGCATCGCTTGGCGGATTCGTCGCTTCCTGGCTGATTCCGCACTTCGGATGGCATAGCGTGCTGGTGCTCGGTGGCGTACTGCCGCTAGTGCTGTCGGTGCTGCTGATCGTTTGCCTGCCGGAGTCGGTGAAGTTCCTTGTGGTGAAGCAGAAGCCGGTGGAGCGTGTGCGCCGCATCTTGTCGCGCATTTCCGGCGAATCGCTCGATGACGTTGGCGCATTCACCGTGGTGGAAGCCGCACCGAAGCGCGCCGGGTCGGCGATGGGCGTGGTGCTGTCGAAGCAATACGGTTTCGGATCGCTGATGCTGTGGGTCACCTACTTCATGGGGCTGGTGATCTTCTATCTGCTCACGAGCTGGATGCCGATTCTGTTCAAGGATGCGGGCTTCACCATCGAGCGCGCTGCGCTGATCACGGCATTGTTCCCGCTCGGCGGGGGCATCGGCACGATCCTGTCGGGTTGGCTGATGGACAAGTTCAACGCGCAGAAGGTCGTGGCTGCGGGCTATGCGCTGACCGCTGTGCTGGTCTACGCCGTCGGACAGGCAATCGGCAACATCGGCATGCTGGTGACGCTGATCTTCCTCGCGGGCACGGCAATGAACGGTGCGCAATCGTCCATGCCGTCGCTGGCGGCGATGTTTTACCCGACGAACGGTCGTGCGACTGGGGTCGCCTGGATGCTCGGCATCGGCCGCTTCGGAGGCATTGCCGGGGCCTTGCTCGGTGCAGAGTTGGTGCGTCGTCACCTGGGCTTTTCGGCTACGTTCTCGTTGCTGGCGATTCCGGCTGTGATTGCGACCGTCGCGTTGCTCGCCAAGAACGCATGGGAACGTTCGAGCGGCAACCGACCGGTACAGAACGCCAGCGAGGCACGCAACTCGGCCGCGATGCACTGACGTGCGAAGCGTATGCGGTTCATCGATTGACCGTAGCAGTGGCTGTAGCGACGCGGCGCCTTGTGCGCCGCGTTTTTTATAGGCCGCTTATTTTTGCTTGGATAGTGCCTCGATCATCGCCATTGCAGCAGCCGGGTTGCGTTCCTTGAAGCCGCTGATGACATACAGAAAGACTTCGCGATGTTTAGCCTTCGGCGGGGCTTTGGCTACCGTGTCGAGATCGTCGGGAACGCCGCCGTTCGCGAACGTGGTCGCGCGCTCGATCCATTGCGCCATGGCTTTGGGGGCGTAGCCGAGTTTGTAGCGTTCCTCGGTGCCCATCAGGCGTGCATAGACGAAGGGTGCGGTGACGTCGGCGATGCACGGGAATTTGGCATCGCCGGCGAGCACGATGGCCATCTTGTACTTGCGTGCGAGCGCGACGAACTCGGGCACGTCGAAGGTCTCGTGGCGGACCTCAAGGGCATGGCGAATCGTGTGCCCGTTCGCGGACGTGGGCAACAGGCTCAGGAAATGCTCGAAGTCTTCGGCGTCGAACTGTTTCGTCGGCGCGAACTGCCAGTTCACCGGACCGAGCTTCCTGCCGAGTTCCAGCACACCGCTGTCGAAGAAACGCGCCACGGATTCGCCAGCTTCGCCCAGCACGCGCCGGTGCGTGGCATAGCGCGACGCCTTGACCGAGAACACGAAATCGTCCGGCGTTTCGTCGAACCAGTGGCGAAATGTTGCGGGCTTTTGCGAGCCGTAGAAGGTGCTGTTGATTTCGATGGACGTGAGGTGACGGCTCGCGTATTCGAGTTCGCGTCGCTTGGGCCACTTCTCGGGATAGAACGTGTCTTGCCACGGCGCGAAGTTCCAGCCACCGACGCCGATGCGAATGCGCGTGTCGGGGACTTTGGACGGCGTTGTTGCGTAGGACGAAGCTTTGGTGGAGCGGGTCGTCGCCATCGGGTAGAGGCGCACGCGCCGGTGCGCATTCGGTGGGAGGAAGCCCCGATGGTGAATCAACGGCCGGGCGCGCGTCAATGGTGTCGACGTGCGCCCGGTGACGCTCAGCGACGCTCAGCGATGCTTACCCACGTTTGCGTCCGAGGTGCAGCATGCGCTCGCGCACTTCCTCTTCCGAGCGCCAGTGTTCGGCCGGTTTGACGAGGTCGCTACGGCTGATGATGCCGATCAGCTCGCGCGAGGTGGCGTCGCTCACCACCGGCAGACGCTCCAGATGGTGCGCCGCGAAGCGGGCCGACACGATGCGTCCGGTTTCGGACGGCAGGGCGACGAGTGGCGGATTCACGCCGTATAGCTGGCCCAGCGTTTGCAGACCCTGTTCCTGTGCCCGCGTGAGCGCCTGACGGTCGATCATGCCCAGCACGGCACGTGAGGCGTCGATCACCGGATAAGCGCGGTGACGTTGCGTCGCCCCAAAGGCGCGTTGCGCCGCTTCGTCGATGGTCATGTCGGCGACAAGTGCTTGCGGCTCACGCGTCATCAACTCGCCGACGTGAAGACGTTCTAGCGGATCGACGCCATATTCACGGTGAATGTGACGTCCGCGCCGCGCAATCTTCTCCGTCATGATCGAGCGCGGCATGATCCAGATGGTCACGCCATACGACACGCCACAGGTCAGCAGCAACGGCAGCAGGGCATTGACGTCGTGTGTGAGGCCCAACGCGAAGACAATGGCCGTGAGCGGGGTACCGAGCACGCCCGCGAGGGTGGCGGCCATACACACGAGCGCCCACAGGGTGATGTCGCCGCCAGGCAGAATCGGTGCGAGCAACGTGCCCAGACCGGCACCGATCATGAGCAGCGGGGCGAGCACGCCGCCGGAGGTGCACGAGCCGAGCGCAATCGCCCAGATCAGCGCCTTGACGAGTAGCAGCGCCGCTGCCGCATGCAGTGTGAAATGACCGGCGAGCAGGTCGGCGATCACGTCATACCCAACACCCAACGCGCGCGGTTCAAGATAGCCGCCGATGCCCACGGCGAGACCACCGATGGCTGGCCACCACATCCAGTGCAGGGGGAGCTTGTGGAAGGCGTCTTCGATGGCGTAAAGCGCGCGCGACATCCCGGCGGACAGCAGCCCGGCGCACACACCCGCGATCACGCACGACACCAGCGCACTCGGAGAGACGGCGGGCGTCGTCATGGGGAAGAGCGGTCCGGCTTCGAGCAGCAGCGGACGCGCAAAACCGGCGACGGCACAGGCCACGATCACCGGCAGCAGACTGCGCGGACGCCATTCGAACAGCAACAGTTCGACAGCAAGCAGCACGGCCGCGACCGGCGTGCCGAACACGGCCGTCATGCCCGCAGTGGCACCGGCTACGAGCAGCGTCTTGCGTTCGGCAGCGCTCAAGTGAAAGTACTGCGCGATGAGCGAGCCGATGGCCCCACCCGTCATGATGATCGGACCTTCCGCGCCGAACGGTCCGCCGCTGCCGATCACGATGCCCGACGACAGCGGTTTGAGCACGGCCACGCGCGGTGACATCTTGCTCTTACCAAAGAGAATCGCTTCGATCGCTTCCGGAATGCCGTGGCCGCGAATCTTCTCGCTGCCGAAGCGCGCCATTGCGCCCACGATCAGACCGCCGATGACCGGTAGCACGATCACCACGGCACCAAGCGTGTTGCCCGCAGGGGAGTGCGGGGCGAACGAGAGCGTCTGATAGAAAAAGAGGTTGGTGAAGCCCTGAATCAGATTCAGCAGCAACCAGGCGGCGGGCACACCGCACAAGCCGATAACGGCGGCCAGTGCGATGAGGCGGGGCAGTCCCGGCGCACGCGCGAAGTCGCGGGCGTGTTCCGGTAAGGCCATGGGCGCGAGCGGTGAGTGCTGGGCGTTCGACGCGTGCGTCGATTGAGAAGCCGATGCCATGACAGTCCTGGGAATTACAGATGAACGCCACGAATGTGGAAGATGTCCGCAAACGTGCTCAATTCGTTACGGTGCTGCGCGGCGAGATTCGCCAGGCACGCTTCGCCGCTAGGCGAGAGATGCACCTCGACCACGCGCCGGTCGCTTTCGTTCTGGCGTCGAGTTACGAGGCCAGCCTTTTCGCATCGGGCGACGAGGGCTACTACGCTGTGGTGCACCGCTTGCAGGCGCTCCGCCAATTCACTGATGGACGCCCATTCGCGTCCCGGGATACCTTTGACATGCAGCAACAACAGATATTGCTGCGGGGTGATGCCCCCTTCGCGTGCCGCCGTCTCGCTGAAATTGAGGAAGCGGCGCAGGCGATAGCGAAACTCGGAGAGCGCTTCGAAATCGCTCTTGGTCAGCGCGTCACCTGTGATCGGTGCGTTCGGCGGAGTCGGTGCAGTCATAAGTCGGCCGTCAGGGAAATGGGATGTTTCCGAAAAGCAAAAAATATATCACATTGCGATATATAGGTTCTGTCTTAGGGATAGCCGGGGTGACAATTCGCGGCTGATGCGTGCAGAATCGCGAAAAAACGAGACTCAGTAGTGACTGGAAACTCGATCCCCGCCAAGACGTAGCAGTGCCGGAATGCTGTTCACCGGGAACCGGCGACAGACGTCTTCCGAGCGGGCCGACCTCTGACAGGGAGGAGACATGGCTTCCACGGTCCGACGCCGCTGGCGTACGGGTACGTTGTTGTTGCTGTCGGTGGCACTTGGTTCGACCGTTGCCGCTTATCACTACGCTACCGGATTCGAGATCGGTGGCGGCGTCTTTCAGCAGATTGGCTTCGGACGTCAGGGCACGTCGTCCGGCCACGCCGCGCATGCGCGCGGTGCGCCGTCGCGCTGTTCCGGGAGCGATTGCCGGGACGACGGGGAGTCGCCTCCCCGCTGACGTTCGGCAAAGCACCGCCGCACCCCGTTGCAGGGTGCGGCTTTCCTACCTTGAGTTAGGGCCGCGTCAGAACGTATGACGCATGCCGATGGTCATGGCGTTTTGGGTCGCGTCGCGTCCCGGTGCGCCGCCCGTGATGCCCGGGTTATACATGTGCGTCGCGCGCAAATTGGCGAAGTACGTGTAGATGTCAGTGCGTTTGGACAGGAAGTAGTCCAGGCCTACGTTGAATTGCAGCAGACGACCCGTCGCCGGTGCGCCGACGAATGAATAGCGCGAGTGCAGCACTGCGCCGATCAGCTCAAGATTCGGCAGCACCCAGTAGTTGACACCGACGTCGAAGACATTCGTTGCGTTGTTGTTCGACCCTGCGGCCGCAAACGCGCCACTGCTTGCAGTGCTCGTAAACGTCGTGGCGAACGGGGCGGCGGTGCCGCCGAAGCGTGCGAGCGGCTGCAAAGTGCGCGACCACGATGCATAGACGCGCGCCTTATCCCACTTGTAGCTCGTGCCGACCATCCACGTGCGAATACATACCGCGCCTGCGTTGCCGTAGGCCGGATCGCAGCCTGCGCCGGATGACGCACCGACGTCGCTCGACGTGTTCGTGCTCGCCGTGCCTGTGCCCAGACGGGACTGCCAGTAGCCGAAGCCCACACCGAAACCACCGTACTTGTAGTTCGCGCCGAAGCCCAGCGATTGCCCCGTGGCCATCGACCCGGCGGTGCCGCCGAAGCCGTACGTCACGTTAGCGGTCAGCCCGCGGAAGTCCGGCGTGTCATAACGGATGGAGTTGTTGGCGCGATTGCCGCCAACACGGTCGAGGTTGTTGTCGTGCACACCGTTGATGAAGACGCCGAAGTTGTAGACGCTCGAATACCAGGTGGCGATCTCGTCGATGTAATCCTTGCGACGGCCGATTTGCACCGTCCCGTACGGGCTGGACAGGCCGACGACGGACGTGCGTCCGAGCGGCAGATTGCCCTGGCCGGACGTGCCGTTGGCTACTGAAAAGCCGCCCTCGAGAATGAACAGCGCCTTCAGGCCGCCGCCGAGATCTTCCGTCCCCTTCATGCCCCAGCGCGATTGCTGGAGATCGCCGCTGTCCACGCTGAAGCGGCTGCCCGTGGCGGTCCCGGTCGGCCCCGCGACTTTGCTGACATAGGTCACTCCGCTGTCGATCAGGCCGTAAAGCGTGACATTGGATTGCGCGAGCGCCGACGTGCTGAGCCCCGTCAGTACCATTCCCATCCCCATAACGGCCACGCGAGCGATTGGCCAGGCCTTGTGCTTCATATCCCCCCTCCGGGTGTTTGTGTGAAATTTGGCTTGTTACAAATGTTTTAATAATTAAAACAATGTTTTGAAAATTATCGAGTCGATGCTTCGAACACGTCAACCGTCGAGAAAAAAATTCGACAGACGGTAGGAGAGGGGATTGCCGATTTTTGTATTTCAATCACTAAAACATGCTTTGTGACATTGGTTTTTGCCGTGATTGCCAATGGGGCATTTGTCATCTCTTGCGTCGATGACAGATTCCTCAATTGACCAGCTCAAATTTTTGATGTTTAATTTTTAATACGTTGTTTTAATAAATAAAACAACAAGGATTCGTGAGCTTCGATGGCAGCGATTTCGACCGGTCAGCGGTCATGCGAACGCGGAAAAAATTTTTGATGGTGACGCCAGAAAACAACAAGGCTGAAGTCGCGAACCGCACAACGGATTCGTCGGCAGGCATTTGCGTGTCGCGCAGCAAAGCGTGCGTCGTCATGCGTCCGGCTAGGGGGCGGCGGACTTGTCCCGCGTGTCATTACCTATCGTGTTCGACTCGCCGCACAGCGGCGTCGTCATGCCGGACGACTTCCACACGTCGGTGCCGCATGAGGCGCTCCTTACCGGCTGGGACGCCTTCGTCGACGAGCTTTGGGCATGTGTACCGCGCCACGGCGGCACGCTGATCGCCGCGAACTTTCCGCGCATGTACATCGACGCCAATCGAGCCGTGACCGACATCGACGCCGATATGCTCGACGCGCCCTGGCCCGGCCCGATTGCGCCGGAGAAGTACTCGGCGCGCGGCATGGGGCTGCTGCGCCGCTACGCCTTGCCGGGCATGCCGATGTACGACCGGAAGCTGACGGTGGCCGAGGTGCGTCATCGCATCGACGCGTATTACCAGCCGTACCGTCAGGCGCTGATCGATGCGGCGCAGGACGCTTATGCGCGTCATGGCGCGTTGTGGCACGTCGACTGTCATTCGATGAAGTCGCGCGGTAACGCCATGAATGTGGACGACGGTGCGGCACGCCCCGACATGGTCGTGAGCGACCGGCTGGGCACGACGTCCGATCCCGTGTTCACGCAGTGGGTCGCCGACCAGTTGCGCGAACTGGGTTATCGGGTGCAGGTCAATACGCCATATCAGGGAGGCGATCTGCTCACGGCGGTGAGCGATCCGGCCCTTCGCCGTTCGAGCCTGCAAATCGAAATCAATCGCGCGTTGTACATGGACGAGGCGCGCTTTGTGAAGCACGCAGGATTTGATACGCTCGGGCGCCATCTGGAAACGTTCACGGCTGCGCTCGCCCGGTGGGTCCGCTCGCAGTCAAGCCCGAAGGAAATCCCATGAACTACATCGTCGATTCCGTCGACAGCGCCCTGAAATTGCTCTCGCTCGTCGCGGAGCATCCGGGGCTTGGCGTGACCGAGTTGTCCAACCGCCTGGGCATTAATAAGTCACGCACCTATCGCATGCTGTGCACGCTGGAGCACAACCGCTTCGTGCTGCAGGACGAGCGTACGACGACCTACGCGCTCGGCCCGCAGGCGTTCGTGATCGGGGTGGCTGCGTCGCAGCAGAACATTCTTGTGCGAGCGGCGCAGAAGCACATGCTGACGCTCAATCAGGCGATCAACGAGACCGTCGTGCTGCGCGTGCCCGAAGGGTTGGAAACGGTGTGCGTCGCACGTTGCGAGACCACGCATCAGGTGCGCTCGGTCGGCTCGGTCGGTAATCGTCGGCCGCTCAGCTCGGGAGCGTCGGGCAAATTGCTGCTCGCGTTTTCGCAGGACGCCATTCGCAACGAGTTTTTTGCCCGGATGAAGCACGTGCCGGTTGCGGCCGACGCGATGGCATTCGCGGATGAACTCTCGGCCGTCGCCCGCAAGGGCTATGCGATGAGTGCGGGCGAAGTCACGAGTGGCGCCGTCGCCATTGCGGTGCCGGTGCGCGACGTGTCAGGTGAGGTTGTGGCAGCCCTCTCGATTTCCGGACCCGAAGCGCGCATCAGCCGTATCGAGATCCCGGACTATCTGGAGCGTTTGCAGGCGTGCAGCCGTCAGATTTCCGCTGAACTGGGTTACACGGGCGGCGCTGGCGCACCGGCCCCGTTCCAGGCGCAAGCCAATAAGGTGGCGTAGTCGGCTGCCTCAGGCGCGGTGCGACGTCATTTCACGAATACAACAAGAGACAACAGGCAGGACAGACATGACAGCACTCGCGCCGACGCCCGTCGACGGGCACTCCGCATCCTCACAATCCGAATTGCCGGACCCGCCCGCGGGGCCTACCGAGAAGCCGCACGGCAAGATGTTGCACCCCGTCGTCATGATGCTGTGGGTGCTCGTGATGGCAGTGGCGATGACGTGGTGGGTCGATGCCGGACGCTTCGAGCGCGACGGCAAGCTCGTGGTGCCGGGCACCTACGAGGTGGTGCCGAAGACGCACGACATCGGCATGCTGATCGCGCCCAAAGCCACACACAGCACGCCCGAACAGGCGCAACCGGCGAACGTCGTTTCCGCGTTTCTTTCGGTGCCGCAAGGACTGGTGAAGAACGCACCGCTCATCTTCATGGTGATGTTCGTCGGCGGCATGTTCGGCGTGATGCGCAGGACGGGGGCCATCGACGCTGGCATCGACCGGCTCTTGCAACTCACGTCCGGCAACATGTACGTGCTCGCGCCGCTGCTGATGGTGCTGATCGCGCTGGGCAGCACGCTGCTCGGGTTCATCTCCGAGTATCTCGTCGTCATTCCGATGGTGATGGTGCTTACGCGCCGACTTGGACTGTCGAATCTGTTTGCCGTCGCGCTCGTGGCGATTGCGGCAAAGATCGGTTACATCGCGTCGGTGACGAACCCGCTGGCGCTGGCCGTGGCGCAGCCGCTCGTCGGCTTGCCACTGTTTTCCGGGATTGGTTTGCGTATCGCGGTGTTCGTGGTTTTTCTGGCACTGGGCATCGCGTACTTCCTGTGGCACGTGTATCGCAGTGAGTACCGGCTAAGCGAGGCACGCGCGCAGATGGCGACGGTGGCGCATCTGCATGCGCGGTTGTCGGGGCGTCACAAGGCGACGTTGCTTGTGCTGGCTGTGGCGGCTGCGATGCTCGTCTACGGCACGCGCGAACTGAAGTGGGGCAATCTGGAGTTGTCGGCATTTTACGTGCTGACGAGTCTTGTGACGGCTGTCGTCGGTCGTCTCGATTCACGCACGGCAGCGGACGCGTTCGTCGAGGGACTCAAGGGCATGATGCTCGCCGGGTTGCTCATCGGGCTCGCGGCGTCCGTCGAGATCATCCTGCATGGCAGCTACGTGCTCGATACGCTGATCAATGACTTCACGCGCACGGTGCGTGGACAGTCGGCAGTGGCGGTGGCCAACGGGCTGATGGGCGTGCAGATGGCGCTCGACGTCTTTATTCCGTCGGTGTCGGGCAAGGCGGCGGTGAGCATGCCGATCATCGGACCGATTGCGCAGCTTTCGGGCGTCAGTCCGCAAACGTCGGTGCTGGCGTTCCTGCTCGGTGGCGGACTGACGAACATGATTACCCCGACCTCGGGCATGCTGCTCGCCTATCTTGCCACGGCACGCGTGGGGTTCGGTCAGTGGATCAAGTTCATCCTGCCGTTGTTCATCGTGCTGCTGTTGCTCTCGGGCGGTGCACTCGCGTTTGCGGTGTTGACGGGGTACTGAACGGCTTGCGTAGGGCTTTGCGAAAAGCCCGGCAATTTCCGATTTTCGTTTCAAAGGAACGGGCCTGTCGGAAGCCTGCCGTATGCGCCTCACGCCGTAGTTTCAAGCCGGAGGCGTACGGCTTTACGTCTCCCAGAGCAAATGCTCTCGTCGCACACGTTAGTGTGTCCAGTACGCTCATGACTTCTTCAACCCCTCGGTGATGGTGCCGCGCGCGAACACTTCGCTGCGGAGTCCGCCGAGTCCAGCGAGTCATGAAATGAGCGAAATACGTCCGGAAAAATCGCCTCTCCTTGAGCAATATCTCGAGCGCGTAGACGCCTTGCTACAAGACGCGACGCGGTGGTGCCGGCAACACAAGCTGGAGGTCGAAACCCGACTTCAGTTTTTGAGCGAGGAACGAGAGGGGAGGTACGAAGCGCCTGCCTTGTACATTTCAAAAGACGGCAAGCTGCTGGCCAAACTCGTTCCGAGAGCGTCGGACGCCATCGCGGCAGATGGCCTTGTGGATATCGTTGGTTCGTACACATTCCACAATCTGGTGTTCTACGGAGAGTACGACCCCGGGTTCAAATCAGCGACGATTGTTATTCGCCGACCCGGGAATCCGCTGAGAGCGCGGCTCGTACGAAGAGTGGAAGAGGACGGATGGTATTGGATCGAGTCGAGGGTGCGCCGCGCGGTGCTGCTCGATGAAGCGTTATTCATGGATTTGCTTGCAGACGTTTGTGGCCATGACATTCAATAATCCACTGGAGGTCGTCTACAAGGCATATCGCGTCTCGCATGAGAGTCTTGTCGTTGTGGAGCACATTGCGCGTGAGCATTTCGATGAGGTACTCATGCCGCGGGCTGGACTCTTAAATGCTGCGCGCGATGACGTTGAAACTGCCTTGGTTGACGCGGAAAAGCAAGCAGCTGATCTCGCGGTTTTCGCGCTTTTCGCCACGTTTGAACGATACGTCATCGAACGGTTGCAGACGGCAAATGAATTGCTGGCATCTGGACATCCCTCGGGATATTCGAGCAAGCTTGCCGAGAAGTTCAAGTCAGAAGTCGAGTACTGGCGATTCGACGAGATTCTCGACCTATTCAAACCGGAGTTGGACGCAAATCTGATCGGTCGCGCGAAGCAGATCAAAAGATACCGAGATTGGATCGCGCACAGGAACACCAACAAGGAACTACCTGCCCAGGTGTCCCCGGATACCGTGTTTGAAGTGCTAAGCAAAATCGTAAGCGAAATCAGTCAGACGCACGATATTCCGGGCAAGGCCGATCGCGGAATGGTCGCTCCTGCGCAGAACCGGATCAACGTTTGCCGCGACCACTTGCCGTTTTACCGGCGGGCCTAAGCAAATTCGCGACGGAGTCTTTTGCCGGTTTGCTGCGTGCCTTTTGTCCGCTGAACGGGTTGCCGCTGGCGGGCTTCGGGCTGTTGCCCGTCGACGCCGGGCGTTGTGTCGCGGGTTTGCGCTTCTTCTCGCCGTGTTGCGGCGCCGCCTTCTTGCCGGACGCGGGTTGCTTGCCGAGCTCGCCTTGCGGAAGGCTCTGCACCTTCGGCTTCTTCGGCTTTTTCGGCTTCTTGATGATTTGCCCCGTCGCGCTGGTCTCCGGCACACGGTGCTCGGCTTCGAAGCCGGGTTCTTCCTCGCGACGCAGTGTTTGCTGGATCAGTGCTTCGATGGCGGCCAGTTGTGGCGCTTCGTCGGCGCACACGAGCGATACGGCCACGCCGCTCGCCCCCGCGCGACCGGTGCGGCCGATTCGGTGCACGTAGTCCTGCGCCACGATCGGCAGATCGACGTTGATGACGAGCGGCAGGTCGTCGATGTCCAGCCCGCGCGCGGCGACGTCGGTCGCCACCAGCATCTGCACTTCCCCTGTCTTGAAGCGCTCCAGCGCACGCAGTCGTGCTGGCTGCGGCTTGTCGCCGTGGATGGTGTCGACCGAATAGCCCGCTTCGTCCAGAACGCCCGCCAGATAGTCCACGCCATTGCGCGTCTTCACGAACACCAGTGCATGTTTCCAGTCATTCTCGGCGACCAGATGCATGAAGAGATCCGGCTTGTTACGCTTGTCTACCGGGATGACCCACTGCTTGATCTTGCTGGCCGTGGCGTTGCGCGGACTCACGCTGATATCGACCGGCTCGCGCAGAATGTTCGCGGCCATTGTGCGAATGTCGTCGGTAAACGTCGCGGAGAACAACAGTGTCTGACGCTGGGCCGGGAGCGCCGCGAATACCGCGTTGAGTTCGCGTGCGAAGCCGAGATCCAACATGCGATCGGCTTCGTCGAGCACCAGTGTCTGCACCTGATCGAACTGCACGGCGTTCTGACGATTAAGGTCCAGCAGACGACCCGGTGTTGCCACCAGCACATCCACGCCCTTGCGCAGTTTCATCATTTGCGGATTGATACTCACGCCGCCGTAGGCTGCAAGAAATCGCAAGCCAAGCCCCTTGCCGTACGCGACGAAGCTTTGCAGCACTTGTTCCGCCAGTTCGCGCGTGGGCACCAGCACCAGCACGCGCGCCCGGTTGCTGGCCACTTGCGGTCCGAGTTGCACGAGACGCTGCAACAGCGGCAGTGCGAAACCCGCCGTCTTGCCCGTACCGGTCTGCGCGGCCGCCATGACGTCCTTGCCCGCGAGGACGGCAGGAATCGCCTTCGCCTGCACCGGCGTCGGTGTCTCGTAGTTGAGATCCTGCAAATTGCGCAGCAACGGATCGATCAGACCCAGCGAGTCAAAAGACATGGACGTATTCCGGACGAAAACCCCAATTTTAACGGTTACCGGGCCCAGGACTTTGCATCCGTCGCGCGACCGTTCGACGGGACCCGATACCGGACTTCATTGTCACGCGCGGTAATATCCCGCGATGGACTCCCTCATTGCCGCTTCGGCCCGCGCGCTGGCGTCGGGCGATCCGCTCGGCGCACTGCGTCGTGTGGCGCTTCGCGATGACCCGCCGGCCCTCGCGCTGCGTGGGATTGCGATGGCGCAGCTCGGGGATTTCGCTCGCGCCCGGGATCTGCTAAAACGCGCTGCACGTGGCTTCGGCACGCATGAGTCGGTCGCCCGCGCACGGTGTGTCGTTGCGGATGCCGAGGTCGCGCTCGCCATGAGAGACCTCGGAGGCACCCACCGGTCGCTCCAGGCCGCCGCATCGCTGCTTGCCGAACGCGCCGATTTCCCCAACGCTATGCTCGCGCGGCTGATCGTCGCGCGGCGTCTGTTGCTGCTGGGCAAACTCGATGCCGCAGCACTGGCCCTCCAAGAGGCGCCGTTGCCCCATGTCCCCGCACGACTGACGGCCGTCCATGCATTGACGTCGGCAGAACTTGCCTTACGAACGCTACGCATCGCCGACGCTCAGATCGCGCTCGACCAGGCACAGACCGCGGCGGCAACGGCCGACGTTCCGGCGCTGAGCGCCGAAGTTCGGAGTCTTCGCGAGACGATGGGGCGTCCGGCGGCGAGACGGTGGCATCGCGATGGCGAGCAGATGCTGTCGCTCGCGGAGGCCGCCACACTGCTGCACTCGGACACCCTCGTGGTCGATGCCTGCCGTCGAGGCATCGGGACAGGCAACGTGTGGCGTCCGCTGGCCAGACGGCCGGTGCTGTTCACGCTTGCGCTGCATCTGGCGCGTGCGTGGCCAGGGGATATCGACAGAGAGACGTTGATTGCCGAGGCGTTCCGCCTGCATCGCCCCGACGAGACGCATCGGGCGCGCCTGCGTGTCGAAATCGGACGCTTGCGCACTGTGCTCAAAGGTATCGCAGAGATCGATGCAACATCGCGCGGCTTTGCCTTGCGCTCTCTCGACGCTCATCTGGGCACTCACGCAAGCGAGCGAGCCACGACAGCCGCCGATCCTGAAAGCGCCAGACCTGCCGTCACCGTCCTGCTACCGCCCATCGACGGCGAGCGCGCCTCGCTCATCGCGTTGCTCGCAGACGGCGCGGCGTGGTCGACGTCGGCGCTCGCACTCGCATTGAACGCGAGCCAGCGCTCGGTCCAGCGCGCACTCGGCGAACTCGAGGCGCAAGGGCGCGTGCGTGCCGTGGGCCTCGCGCGGGCGCGGCGCTGGATCGCACCGCCGCTCACCGAATTCACGACAATTTTGTTACTCCCTGCCGGATGGTCGTTTGGCTAGAGTGGACTTGCACGCCGAACGTGGCGTAACAACCGGAGCCTGACATGACGAGCACACCGCAACGAAACTCCCGCACGGCCGCCGTGAGCGCAGCCGACATCATCAGCGAATATGGTCCTTTCCCTGGCATTGAGCGCATTCATGGCGTGACGTTCGACGGACAGCAGGTATGGGCCGCGACAGGGGAGGCGCTCGTCGCGTTCGACCCCGCGAACGGCAAGGTCAGCCGCACCGTCGATGCCCCTAGCGATGCAGGCACCGCCTTCGACGGCAAGCATCTGTACCAGATCGCAGAGTCGCGCATCGATAAGATCGAACCGTCTACCGGGCGCGTGGTGCACTCGATTCCTGCACCGGCAGATCGCGGCAGTAATTCCGGTTTGACGTGGGCCGAAGGCAGTTTGTGGGTCGGACAGTATCGGGACCGACGCATTCTGCAAGTCGACCCGACCGATGGACGCGTGCTGCGCACCATCGAGTCCGATCGCTTCGTGACCGGCGTGACGTGGGCGAACGACGAACTGTGGCACGGCACGTGGGAGAACGACGAGAGCGAGCTGCGTCAGATCGATGCCGTCAGCGGCGAAGTCCTGACGCGCGTCCAGATGCCGGACGGTCTTGTCGTGAGCGGGCTGGAGTACGACGGTAACGGCACGTTCTACTGTGGCGGTGCTGCCAGCGGTAAGGTGCGCGCCGTGCGTTACCCGAAGGGCTCGAACCGCTAAGGACGCCCGAATCCCGTGGCCGTCCGGACGGGACGGCCGTCATAGCAGCCAGGCTATCGGCCCCGATAGCCTGGCTTAATCGTATAGATTTCAATAATCAATTTCTATCTATCGATAGCATTCGGCATACTGGCAACACTTTCCACCCCGTCCAAGAGACTACGACATGCCGATCATCAACACCCAGATCAAGCCGTTCAAAGCCAACGCCTACCAAAACGGCGACTTCATCACCGTGACCGACGAAACCCTGAAGGGCAAGTGGTCGGTGGTGGTGTTCTACCCGGCCGACTTCACCTTCGTGTGCCCGACCGAACTTGGCGATCTGGCCGACCATTACGAAGAATTCAAGAAGCTGGGCGTTGAGATCTACAGCGTGTCGACCGACACCCACTTCACGCACAAGGCCTGGCACGACACGTCGAACACGATCCAGAAGATCCAGTACCCGATGGTGGCCGACCCGACGCTGGCGATCTCGCGCAACTTCGACGTGCTGATCGAAGAAGAAGGTCTGGCGCTGCGTGGCACGTTCGTGATCAACCCCGAAGGTGAGATCAAGCTGTGCGAAATCCATGACAACGGCATTGGCCGCGACGCCAAGGAACTGCTGCGCAAGGTGCAGGCCGCTCAGTACATCGCCGCGCACCCGGGCGAAGTCTGCCCCGCCAAGTGGACGCCGGGCGCAGAAACGCTGAGCCCGTCGCTCGACCTGATCGGCAAGATCTAAGCACCACCCAGAGTTTCACCGGTAGTACCGCAGCAAGCGCCGCTCTTGTCACGGAGCGGCGTTACCTGCCGGCGCGCGGGTCCCCCTAAAGCCCGCTGCGCCGGCACCCAACCCCGAATTCCCGACGCTTACCTGCGCCAGCCCCCGGCCGACGCGGTGGACCTCGCTCACCCTATCGAGACGGAAAAACAGCCATGTTGGACGCGAACCTCAAAGCCCAGTTGCAAACGTATCTCCAGAAAGTCACGCGCCCCATCGAAATCGCCGTGTGGCTCGACGATAGCCCCAAGTCTGCAGAAATGAAGGCGCTGGTCGAAGAGATCGCCCCGCTGTCGGACAAGATCGCCGTCGTAGCTCGCACCGATGCCGACGAGCGTCGGCCGTCGTTCGCGATCGGCACGCCGGGCGAGGCACCGCGTATTCGTTTTGCCGGGTTGCCGATGGGCCATGAGTTCACGTCGCTGGTGCTGGCATTGCTGCAAGTCGGCGGTCACCCGCTCAAGCTCGACGACGACACCATCGAACAGGTTCGCGCGCTCGATGGCGACTTCCGCTTCGAGACGTATATTTCGCTGTCGTGCCAGAACTGCCCGGAGGTCGTGCAGGCGCTGAATGTGATGGCGCTGATCAACCCGCGTATCCAGCAAGTCACCATTGACGGTGCGCTGTTCCAGAGCGAAGTGGAAGCGCGTCAGGTGATGGCTGTGCCGACGGTGTTCCTCAACGGTGAATCGTTCACGCAAGGCCGTACCAGCGTGAAGGAACTGCTGGCGAAGCTCGACACGGGCGCGACGGCGCGTGCAGCGAAGGCGCTGGAAAACAAGCCGGTCTACGACATGCTGATCGTGGGCGGCGGCCCGGCAGGCGCGGCGGCCGCGATTTACGCTGCTCGCAAGGGCATTGCGACGGGTGTCGTCGCTGAGCGTTTCGGCGGTCAGGTGCTCGACACGATGGCCATCGAGAACTTCGTCTCCGTCACGCACACGGAAGGGCCGAAGTTCGCCACTGCGCTCGAACAGCACGTGAAGACGTACGACGTCGACGTGATCGACACGCAACGTGCCGAAGCGCTCATCCCGGGCAAGATTCACGAAGTGCATCTGGCCAGCGGCGCGGTGCTCAAGGCGCGCGCCGTGGTGCTGGCCACCGGTGCACGCTGGCGCGAAATCGGCGCGCCGGGCGAGCGCGAATACCGCAATCGCGGCGTGGCCTACTGCCCGCACTGTGACGGCCCGCTCTTCAAGGGCAAGCGCGTTGCGGTCGTTGGCGGTGGTAACTCGGGCGTAGAAGCCGCCATCGATCTGGCGGGCATCGTCAAGGACGTCACGCTGATCGAATACGGTACCCAGTTGCGCGCCGACGAGGTGCTCCAGCGCAAGCTGCGCAGCCTGCCCAACGTACGTGTGCTGATGAATGCGCAAACGACCGAGATCGTCGGTGACGGTCAGAAGGTGAACGGCCTGACCTACCTCAACCGGGCCACGGGCGAGCGTTCGACGATTGCGCTCGAAGGAGTGTTCGTCCAGATCGGTCTGGTGCCGAACACCGAATGGCTCAAGGGCACGGTGTCGCTCTCGCGTCATGGAGAGATCGAAGTCGATGCCAAGGGCACGACCTCGGTGCCGGGCGTGTTCGCCGCAGGCGATGTGACGACGGTGCCGTTCAAGCAAATCGTGATCGCCGTCGGAGAAGGTGCGAAGGCGTCGCTCGGCGCGTTCGAACACCTGATGCTCAGCTCGGTCGACGACGAAGTGGACGCCGAGCGGAACGAAGCCGCTGTGGCCTGAACGCCCATCGCGTCAATGCCGTTGCCATGAAATAAGCCGCCCTCGGGCGGCTTATTTTTATGGGGCGCACGCGTGATCGACGTCATGCGTCGATGCGCTCGACGCTCACTCCCCCCGCACTGGAGACGGTGCCCGTGACGCGCAACGCCGGGTCCAGCCAGTCGGTCATCGCCCAGACGCCATGCGCCACGCGACGTTGCCAGGCACGCAGAGGCGCTTCGCTCATCGGCAGGGCCGACAGGTCGATGCCGCTCATCTCGTCCAGCGTTGTGCCGCCGACTTTGATCAGGCTCTCTTTGCGCGTCCAGAGACGCAACCAGGCCAGTGCGCGTGGCGACGGTGCATGATGCGTGCAAGCAAAGCTGGCGAACGCGCCGAGGCGCTTGCGCTCACGCTCGTTCAGACCAGGGAGGTCGGCGTCCGGGGCAAGTGCTTCGTCCCAGTGTTCGACGTCGATGCCGACAGGCGCGATCGCGCACGCCGCAGCGACCGCGCCCCGGGTGTGGCTCAGACTTACATGCAAGCCCGGATGCGCGGGCAGACGTGGGCGCCCATGCGCGCCGCCACATTGCTCGCAACGCTGCACGAGCACATACGTGCGCGCAGCGGGGCCGGGCGTGTCCGGACGGCCGGTAATGCGCGCCGCAGCGACCCGCGCCAGAATGTGCGCCGCAACATAATCCTCCCGATCGGACGGTTGGGAAAACGCGTCCGCCCGCCTGCGTTCGTCCGGGCTCAGATGCGCGGCCCATCCCCTGAAGCGGGCCAATACGTCTGCCGAAGCCCCGTAAAGCGCCAGTCCCGTGCCCGCTTGCACGTCGTTCTTGTCGTTGTTCATCGTGTGCCGTGCGCCTGTGGGTGGCGAAGACAAATGACGGACTCCAAGCAATTTGGATGCCATATCGAAAGCCACGTGTTTCATCCATGCGCTGCTACTTTTGGCGCTGCGTCACGTGCGCAGACACCTGTCGCAGGCTGCGACAGGTGTCGCAGCTTCGGACAGCTGTTTGCGCAGGTGTGCGATGTTGAACACGCGTTCCGACCGCCATGTCGCGCGTCGCCATGGGCACGATCATCCGTCGTATTCCGAGCAGACATGCGGGTTACGTGAGGGGGGCTTAGCTCAGCGAGGCGATTTGAATGAAATGCCGACGTCGCAGACAAAGCAATGGATCGAAACTTGCATAGAGAAGACGACTTACCGGTGTCGACCGACAGACGCCGGGCCTACGACCACTTCACAGGAGTTCGACAATGCTGCCAACACGCCGGTTGGGGAAACGGGGGCTGGAAGTCCCCGCCATTGGACTGGGTTGCATGGGCATGCACTATGCCTATGGGCCTTCCGACGAAGCTGAATCGGTTCGCGTGCTGGAACGGGCGATAGCGCTCGGCTGCAACTTCTTCGATACGGCGGAAGTGTATGGCCCGTTCGAAAACGAGCGTTTTCTCGGTCGTGTCCTCAAGGGCCGTCGCGACAAGGCGATCATTGCGACGAAGTTCGGATTTCGCTTCGAAAACGGAGCAGTCACGGGGGCCGACAGCCGACCCGAGCATATCCGGGAAGTGGTCGACGCCAGTCTGTCGCGACTCGGCACGGACTACATCGATCTGCTGTATCAGCACCGCGTCGATCCCAATGTGCCGATCGAAGACGTGGCGGGCGCCGTCGGCGAACTCGTCAAGTCGGGCAAGGTGCGTTACTTCGGGCTTTCGGAAGCCAGCGAGCGTACCATCCGTCGCGCGCATGCCGTGCATCCGGTCAGTGCGTTGCAAAGCGAATACTCGCTCTGGCATCGCGATATCGAAGCGTCGATTCTGCCCTGTCTGCGCGAGCTGGGCATCGGACTCGTGCCGTTCGGACCGCTCGGACGTGGCTTTTTGACGGGGACCGCGCGGCGCGCCGAAGAGTTTCCGGAAGGCGACTCGCGTCGCACGTCGGACCCGCGTCTGCAAGGCGAGCATTTCGACGCCAACGTGAAGCTGGCGCAGACGCTCGCGGGCTATGCGGCGCAAATCGGCGTGACGCCCGCACAACTGGCACTCGCCTGGCTGCTCTCTCGCGGCGACGACATCGTGCCGATTCCGGGCACGCGCCGTATTAACCGTCTTGAGGAAAACCTTGCGGCGGCGAATGTGCATCTCGACCCGGGCATGGTGCGCGTGCTCGAAGCGCATTTCGGCGCGAACGCGACTTCCGGGAACCGCTACAAGCCGACCGCCATGATGGCGTTGCTGGCGGATCCGGCGTAGCGGTGTAGCGGTGTAGCGATGTAAGGGGATTAAAGTGAATTGAAGCGAACGATGGACGAAGGGCGCGAAGCGTACGATGCCCCATCGTCCGATCGTTCGCTTCTTGCGTCGATATCAGCGATCCGGTCCGAGCAGCACGTCGCTGCCCATATCGCGCACATGAGGAATATGCAGTTCACGCAGTTTGCGATAGAGCGACGTGCGGCAAATGCCGAGTTCGCGTGACGCGGCGGAGATATTCCAGCGTCGCGACGATAGCACTCGAATAATGATCTCGCGCTCGCCGTTGGCGATGGCCGATAGCGACGCGAGCGGTGCGATCTGGATGTTGCCTGCGGGCCCGGACGCCACGCAAGCGCCCGGCGAGACGGCCGCTGGCATCGCCGGTGCAATAGCGGGAGCCATTGCACTTTGCAGCAGATTCGCAGGCAGGTCGGACACACGGATCGTGTCGCCGCTCCTGACCGCACACGCGTACTGAACGGCCGCACGCATCTGACGCAGATTGCCCGGCCACGCATACGACAGCAGTAGCTCACGCGTCTCGCGATCGAGCGATTCGAAACTGGCATTGCCGTGAGACTCGGCGACGATCATCGCATCGAGCAGCCAGGCGCGGTCCTGGCGCAGACGCAGTGGCGGCAGATGCACGATGCCGACGGCCACACGGTAATAGAGGTCTTCGCGAAACGCCCCCGTCTGCACGCGGGATTCGAGATTCTGGTGCGTCGCACAAATGAGTTGCAGGTCGACGGGAACCGGGGCGGATGCGCCAATGGGCGTGACCTCCCGCTCGGAGAGTACGCGCAGCAAACGTGTCTGCTGGGCGAAAGGCATATCGCCGATTTCGTCGAGGAACAACGTGCCGCCATCGGCCTGTACGACCTTGCCCTTCATGCCGGTGTTGAGGGCGCCGGAGAAAGCGCCGCGTTGGTATCCGAACAGTTCGCTTTCGATGAGGTTTTCGGGAATCGAGCCGCAGTTGACCGACACCATGTTCGCCTGACGGCGTGCGCTGTAGTCATGCAGAGCGCGTGAGAGGTACTCCTTTCCGGTACCGGTTTCTCCGAGAATCAGAATGGGAAGCTGGCGATCGATGAGCAGTCTGGCACGCGCGAGGGTGGCCAGCATGGTGGGATCGCTGCCGCAGAGCCGGTCAAGCGTTGGCCGGGAGGAGTACTGAAAGTTTGCGTTTGAACGGTCCAGCGGATCGTGGGCGTACATAGCGTCTCTCATTGACTTTATTGGAATTGGCGGGCGCTGCGTTTGGCGGCGCGGTATCGCATCATGGCGAATGCCGTTGGGGGGTGCTCCATAAAGCAAGACCAAGCATAGTTCGATTCGCGAGCGGTCTCCAATACCATATGATGCGATGACTGATACCGGTTCGCTATGAATAGAAACCGATGTTCTTTTAAGGGGGGAAGGCTCCATGGAACTGAGGCAACTTCGCTATTTCGTAGTACTGGCTGAAACACTCCACTTCGGGCGCGCAGCGAATTTGCTGCACATTTCACAACCGCCTTTGTCGCGACAGATCGCGATGCTCGAAGAGGAGTTGGGGGTCGTGTTGTTTCAACGCACACAGCGCAGCGTGGCGCTCACTGCGGCAGGACAGCGTTTCTATCGAGACGCACGCTCCGTGCTTGCTACGCTCGATCAGGCGCGCTCCCACGCACGCGCGGCTGAAGTCGGTGACTCAGGCATGCTGTGCGCCGGTTTCATGTTCGCGGTCGCATGCAGCGTGCTTCCCGTGCTTACGCGCGCTTTTGCTGCGGCGTTTCCGCGTATCGAGGTCAAACTCAAAGAATCGATTCCGACAGACCTCGCCGCCGAACTTCGCTGCGGCAAGGTGGACGTAGGCATCATGTATTCCTCCGATGCGTCGGTCGAACTATGCACGGAAACCATCTTCCGCGAACCGCTGGTGGCGGCGCTGCCTGCGGGTCATCGGCTAGCAGCGCGCTCAGCCATTTCGGTAGCCGAACTGCGTGACGATCCCTTCATCATTTCGCCGCGCGAAGCGTCGCCATTCATCCACAACACCATCACCGACCACTGTCGTCAGGCGGGCTTTTCACCGCGTGTCCGACTGGAGACGAACTTCCAGCAGACGATCGTGAATCTGGTCGGACAGCGCCTCGGGGTCGCGCTGGTGCACAGCTCGATGCGCAGCACGCGCGCAGAGAACGTTCAGTTCGTGCCGTTGCTGCACGCGCCGCATATCGATGTGGCGTTGGTATGGAGTGCGACTAGCAGTAACCCGTGCGTACAGCGTTTTGTGCAGACGGCGCAGAACATCGGACTGTTCGAGCCGTCGGACGCGGCACTTCAGGTCTGCGCCTGAAGTGCCGCTGTCGGTGTAGCTGAACCTAGGAGACGGTGAGGCTGGTTTCGCGGGTTTCTGTCTTGCGAAGCCGCGCCTCGATAGCCTGCGCCAGGCGTGCAATCCCGGTTTCGATCTGTGAGGGTGTGGCGGTCGTGAACGTCAGGCGCATCGTGTTCGCTTTAGGCGAGACGGCATGGAACGACGCGCCCGGAACGAACGCCACGCCGCGCGCCAACGCATCTTCGAACAGACTCGCGCCGTCGATGTCGGGCGGCAGCGTCACCCATAGAAACATACCGCCTGCCGGGCGTGTCCAGCTCACGCCCTCGGGCATATGCTCGGAGAGGCACTTGAGCATAAGCGCACATTGCGCCCGATACCGCAGACGAATGGCTTCGAGGTGCGTGTCGTACTCGCCGTCGGTGAGCAGGGCATGCGCCAGCCGCTGGGTGATGCCGGTCGTGTGCAGGTCGCTCGCCTGCTTCGCCTGCAACAGCTTGATCATGAGTTCTTCCGGCGCGACGACATATCCCACGCGCAGGCCCGGTGCAATGACCTTCGAGAACGAGCCGAGATGCACGACATTGTCGGGCGCCATCGACAGTAGTGAAGGCGGAGTCACGCCGGTGTAGACGAGTTCGCCGTAAGGGTCGTCCTCCACGATCGGTAAGCCATGGCGGATGGCCAGCGACGCCAGGGCCATGCGCCGGTCGAGGGGGAGCGTGCGTCCCGTGGGATTCTGGAAGTTCGGTTGCGTATAGAGCATGCGCGCATTGCGCATCGACGTCTCGTTGAGCCGTTCGGGCAACAGACCTGCAGCATCTGTCGAGACTTCTTCGAACACGGGTTCGTATTGCGCGAGCGCCTGCACCGCGCCGAGATAGGTCGGCGTCTCGATCAGCACACGCGAGCCGGGATCGACGAGCACGCGTGCGACGAGGTCGAGCGCCTGCTGTGAGCCGGTCGTGATGAGCACTTGAGACGGACTGACTGCTGCGCCCTGCCGAGTCAGCCGTGCGGCGATGGCCTCACGTAGCGGCAGGTAGCCCTCGGACGGCCCGTATTGCAGCGCCCCGACGGCGTCGCGTCGCAAGATCCGGTCGACCGACGCCTGAAGCCGTTCGACCGGCAACGCATAGGGCGAGGGCAGGCCGCCCGCGAACGAGATGATGTCAGGCCGCTCGGCGACCTTGAGCAGTTCACGCAGCGCCGACGGCTGCATGCGTTGCGCGCGCGCCGCGAGTTGCCAGCGGCCGGCGGGCGGGAGATGTCTGTCCATTGTGCGGTCCGCAACGAAGAAGTGGGACGCCCTCACGACGCAAGCCGCGAGGGCGCAAAGCCATCAATGCCATCGATGACATCGATGTCGGGCAACGCGTGCTTTACTCGTTGAACATCTTGCGCAGGTTACCCATCGCCATCTTCAGGAAGCCGACGGCGAAGTCGTCGAACGCAGGCTGGTCCTTCGGGTTGCCGGAGCGCGCTTCACCGACGATGCGATACGTCGCCGTACACGCCTTGTCGCCACGCGGCACCACTTCCATCGACGCCCACATGTTGCCGATGTCGAACGTCGTGTAAATCAGCGTCCAGCTCATGGTCATGGCGTCGTCGTCGCGCGTGTTGAGTTGCTCGACGACGAGATCGCCACCCGTGAAGTGCTTGTGACGCAGCGAGCGCGGGCCGGTCGCCGTGCCGGTCATCTGAATGTATTCGAGACCGGTCACGAAACGGTTGTAGCCGTCGAAGCGGCCAACGATGTTCCACACATCGCGTGCAGACGCATTCAGGTCGGCCACCCCGGCGTGCACAGTCGTCGTGAGGTTGTGGATCAGCGTGTCGGGTTGCAGTTCGGTGCGGACTTTTTGCAGCATGATGAACTCCTCGATGATGAAAATGGACTGCGCGAAAAAAGGTGCAACAAATGACTGAGAGACTCCACACGCCGATCAGGCGACGGAGGCCGTCTCCTTCTCGTCGGACTTACCCGACTTACCCGCCTGACTCGTCTGATTCGCCTTGCTCGCCTTAGGATCGGTACGCCGGGCACTGCTGCCACCCGGCTCGGGCAGGAAACCGCTTTCGATCAGATAGCCGAAGTGATGCATGAGCAGGGCGTCGTCCTTACGCGGATACGCCAGCCCCAGACGCGCGAGTGCTTGCGCCGTCTGCTGGTGCGCAATGCGCGCCATGTCGCCGATGTCCTCCTGACTGTCATCCAGATAGAACGCGACCACATCGAACAATGCGTTGGTCTCGTCGATGGAGGTCAGGCGATTGCGCCAGTCCGCCGGTTCTTCGAGGGCGAGCGAATAACCGCATCGGGCGAGTGCGCCGAGGTAGTCTTCCCACGTCAGCGGTTGCGGGTTCTGGAGGTGGAAGACGCGCAACTCGCGCTGGGGGTCGGTCGTGCAGCGGACCATCGCGCGCGCCAGGAAGTCGACCGGGGTGAAGTCGAAATCCGTATCCCCGGCAGGGGCTGCGCCCAGTTGCAGCGAGCCTTTGACGAGCAGCAGGATCCGGTTACGCGTCGGCTGACACAGCCCCGTGCCGGACACCCCGGTGATGTTGCCCGGGCGCAGAATGGTGGCGTCGACGCCGCGCTCGGCGGCCTCCCACACCAGATGCTCCGCGACCCATTTCGTCACGTTGTAGCCGTTGTTCACGAAGGCGGGCGCGTTGCGGGCAGGACCCTCCTCAAGAACGTGACCGTCGGCGTTCACAGCACTCGCGGCGGACAACGTCGAGACGAAGTGCATCGACTTGTTGCGGAACTCGCAGGCGAGGCGCAACAGTTCGAGCGTTGCGCCGACGTTCGCGTCGTACAGATACGGATAGTCGTAGACGTGATTGACGTGTGCTCCGTTGTGATAGATCGCATCGATGTCGTGCGCCAGCGTTCGCCACGTTTCCGGCGATACACCGAGTCGCGGTTTCGCCAGATCGCCGAGCACAACTTTCAGACGCGGATGGCCTGCGAGCGCAGCCAGTCCATTGGCCTGCAATGCCTGCGCGAGACGCGCTTCGCCTTCCTTCTGACTCGCCGCGCGCACCATGCAATGGATCGTGGCGGACGTTTGCGCGATCAGCTCGGCCGCGATGAAGGTGCCGAGGAAGCCGTTCGCACCCGTGAGCAGAATCGCGCTTGCGCCGTCTGCAATGGGGCGCAGACCGTCGACCGGACGAATGTCGTCGGGCAGCACCATGTCGTCGAAGACACGCTGCGGAATGCGTTCGCCCTTGTTGACGTCGTCGTTCGAGAGCAGCGACGCCAGCGCACCGATGGTCGGACGCTCCATGAAGCGGGCGAGCGGTGCATTGCCGCCGAACTCCTTTTTGACTGCCAGCATGAGCCGCGAGACCAGCAGCGAGTGGCCGCCCAGGTTGAAGAACGAATCGTCGCGGCCGATTTCGAACGGCTCTAGATCGAGCAGCCGTGCCCACAGGGCACGCAGATTCGTTTCCGTCTCGGTGAGCGGTGCCTGCGCGGTGTCGTCTTCCGTGCGGGCGCGCTGCGCCGGAATGCGGCCAAGCGCGTTGCGGTCGATCTTGCCGTTGTTGGTGGCAGGCAGCGCGTCGAGCACGACGATTTCGTAAGGCACCATGTAGTCCGGCAGACGGGCAACGAGCAGGTCGCGCAGCGTGTCGCCTGTCACGGATGCCGCCAGTGGGCGGGCGACGAAGCCACGAATGCGCTTGCGGTCGTCGACCACGCATGCGCACTGACCGAACTGGCCGGTGGCGAGCGCGGCCGATTCGATCTCGCCGAGTTCGACGCGAAAGCCTCGAATCTTGACCTGCGCGTCACGGCGTCCGACGAAGTGCAGTGCGCCGTACTCGTCCCACTGTACGATGTCGCCCGTGCGATACAGCAGTTCGTCGTGCGCCGACGGCCACTGACCATCCGGATCGGCAAACGGGTTGGGGACGAAGCTGCGCTCTGTCAGATCGGGACGATGCAGATAGCCATCCGCCACACCGGCACCGGCCACGCACAGTTCGCCCGCCTCACCCGTGCGCGCCGGCTCGCCGGTCTCCGTGAGCACGTAGCAGCGCACGTTCGCGAGCGGCCGCCCGATCAACCGGTTGCTGTCGCCCGCCTTCAGGCGCGCGACGGTGACGAATACCGTGCATTCCGCCGGGCCGAAGATGTTGTGAAACTCACGGCCCTGACTCCAGCGGGCAATCGTCTCGGGAAAACAGACGTCACCGCCGGTCAGCAGATGCCGCAGCGCAGGCCACTGCGCATCCGGCATCACGCCGAGCAGCGCGGGCGGCAGGAAAGCGTGCGTGACAGCTTCGCGCTCGATGAGCGCGCTCAGATCGTCGAGCGCGTGTCGCTGGGCTTCGGTCGGGATCACCAGCATCGCTCCGGCGAGGAACGTCGGGAAAATGTCGAGCAGCGAGACGTCGAACGCCACCGTGCAGAACTGCAATGCGCGCGAGCTGGCGTCTAACCCGATGTAGTCGCGATACGAGTGGCAGAAGTGCACGATGTTGCGGTGCGTGAGCATGACGCCCTTGGGTACGCCCGTCGAACCGGAGGTGAAGATCGTGATGGCGCAGCGGCTCGCGCGGTCGGGAAGTCGCGACACGGGCCACGCCGTCACGCCGATGTTCACGTCCGCCACATTGAGCGAGCGCAGACGAATGATTCTGACGTTCAGCCCGTCAAGCGCGCTCGCGTCGAAATCGTCATCGGTGATCAGGCACGTCGCACGGCTCTGTTCGACGATCTGGCGCACGCGTTCCGCAGGAAACGACGGGTCGAGCGGCGCATAGGCCGCACCCGCGCCAATCGCACCGAGGATCGCGGTGTACAGCAGTCGCGACTTGGGCAGCCGTACCGCAACGACCTGCGGCGTGCGATCGTCGGGCGATTGCACGGGCAGCATCGCGGCGATGTCGAGGGCGAGCTTCATCGATGCGGCGACGAAGGTGCGGTAGTTGACGTCGCCGTTGGCATCGCGCAGCGCGACGGCCGACGGAGTCTCGAGCGCGCGCCGAGAAATCATTTCAGGCAGCGACGGCTCCAACGCCATCTCGCGTGCCGTCTCGTTCGTCGCATGCCAGCCGGACAGGCGCTGCAAGTCGAGCACCACGCTCCCTGGCGCGGCCTCTGCCACGGGACGCGATGCGAGTCCATCGGTGGTCAGCACGTCGCGACCGAGCTGGCTGACGATGTCGACAAGCATAGCTTCGGCTTCAGCATCGATCTGCGCGACCATGTCCGCGCCGCAGCGCAGGCTCTCGAACGCGCAGACCGTGGTAGCGACGTCAACGTTGCCACGCGGGCCATGCCACTGCCACGCGAGGGTGGACGTGACCGGCGGGAGTGCCGGGGCGCTGGCGCGAAACGTCATGATGTGCGTGGCGGCGCAGGCGGTTTCCGGAGCGGCATCGCCGCAGTCGATACGCCACTCGACGCGCTGAGGACCACTGTCCGGCGTAGGCAGGCTCGCGCCCAGCTGCACCGCTGCTTCGGTCAGCGGGCCGCTGCTGTACGACAACGGCACCACGTCGTGCCCCATGTCGTGGAGCGCGGCGAACAGACGTGCGCCGAGGCGGTTGTTGCCCGCGATGGCGAAGGAAATCGCTCTCATGACTCGTTCCTCACAGGTATTGCGCGATGGCCGCGCGAGTGGGTTCGTGCTCGAGCAGCCCCGCCATCTTCAAGAACTTGCGGATGTTGACGATCATCGGGTGCTGGTTGGTGATCGGGTACGCGCCCACCATGTCGTTTGCAATCTGTTCGCGTGTGGCGGCGGGCAGATCGAGCGTGCCGATCAGGCGGCGGTCGAATTCGAGTTGCAACTCGTTCGTGAGGTACTCGCGCAGGAAGAACGGCAGACCGCGTCCGAGTTCGATGCGTGCCGTCTCGTCGATCTCCGACCAGTACAGCTTGACCAGATTGATCCAGAAGACCGAGTGGCGGCCTTCGTCGGCCAGATGGTCGGCCATGACACCCTTGACCGAACGCTTGAGCGTGGTGTCGCGCGAGAAGGCGGCAACCTCGGCTGTTACCGTGTTTTCCGAGATGGCGACGCCGAGCAGTTCCATACCGGCGGCGTATTGCGGCGGCACGTATTCCATGGCGCGGGGAATGGCGCGCGAGAGTTCGATCTCGCGGTTTTGCTCGATGGGGCCGATACCGGTGCTGCGCTCGACCTGGTCGAGGTAGTCCATCGCCACGTAGGCGTGGTAGTTCTCGTCGATGACGACCGACATGGCGTCGCTGCGGCACGCGAACGGAAACTCGAACGGGAAGCGCGACTTGGCGATGGCCAGCGCCGTGCGGTTCACGATTTCCGTCTCGAAGATGATGACGTCGTTGATGTACTTGTAGAAGCTTTGCAGCAGGATGTAGTCCTGCACCTCGCGGCCGGCGTCGATCACGGCGGGGTGCGCGTACAGCGGCTGACGCTCGACGGGGTAGTAGCTCAGGTCGTCGTCTTCGACGATGCGGCGCGGACGGGAACGGATCGTAGCGCGTTGTTCCCATTGGTCAGCGTGGCTGACGTAACTCTGCAATGACATGGCGTTGCCTCGGAATATGGGGGACGGCAGAGGACCTGCGGTTCAGAATTCGAATGGGAGCGTATGCAGCACCGGGCGAGGGGCGAAACGGGGCGTGTGCGGCCAACAGCGTGTGCTGTCGGCCGCGCCCCTCCGGTCCCCCGACCGTCCTGCCTCATGAAAAAGGCGCAAATAGCGCGGTGCTCGCAAACGAATCGCACAAACGAGTCGCACAAACGACTTACGCAAACGACTCAGGCAGCGACGGCTTCCTTCTGCGACGCCACGATGTGTTCGTGCAGGCCGTCCCACAGACGCAGGCGTTCGTCGATGGCGCGCAGGCCAGCTTCCAGCGCTTCGACCATCAGGCGTTCGTCGTTATTGGCGGCCTCGACGATCATGGCGCGCGCGGCGGGGCCGTGTTCGCCGGAGTCCACTTCGATGTGGCGCTCCAGGTAGAAAGTGAGCAGCGGCACGCTCTTCGGATCGATCTGCCAGCCGTCGAGCAGCGTGCGGAACATGTCGGGAATCACGTTTTCGCGGCCGTAGAAGAAGTTGCCGAGTACCTGATGCGTCTTGCCTTCGTAGCAGGTCGCAAACGTCGAGTTGACGAAGCGCAGTACCGGCGCGGGGGCGTCGACGGCGGCGAGCGCGGCGCTCACGCTATGGCCCTTGACGAGCAGGTCGATCAGCTTCTCGATCTGGCGCGTATCGGCGCCGACGTCGCGCATGGCGGCGAGGTACAGGTCGAAGTGGCTCATCGGGCCTTGCGGCGTCTCGTCGCACTCCTCGCCGAGCACGATCTCGTTGATCAGACGGGCGGCATGAATATTGCGCGGTGCGATCCACGGCAGCGTGATCGTCGTGAGGTCGGCCTGCAGGCGCTTGACCAGCGACATGAAGTCCCAGACGGCAAACACGTGCCACTCCATGAACGTCTGCAAACCTTGCATCGATTCGATGGAGTGGAACACCGGGTGATGTGCAAGCGTCGCGTGATGTTCCTTGATCTGACGTTCGAGATGTTCGATCTTGTCCACGATAGGCATCCTTGTGATAACGATGTTGAAATCAACCTGTGCGAGGGGGAATGCGGCGCGACTTTCAAGTCGTCGCCCACAGGGATCAGCAAGTTCGATGCCAGCGTCTCGAAACGCAAGAATCTAGACGATTGAGGGGATTTTTCAGGGGGCGAACGGGCGTTTGCAGGCATGACACCTGTTCAGATAATGGACAGGTGTGCGCGCGGGTGTCGCGAAAGGGCGGGGGAAGCACGCCCCGCGCAGGGCGGGGCGGTGACATGTGGTGACACGCGGTGACAAGCGATGGGCGAGGGCAGCTCAGTGCTTGAAAGTGCGTGCGGTTTCTTCGGCAGCGAAGCGCAGTTCGGGCTCGAATGCCAGCAGGTCGTCGAGCGTCAGCCGCCCGATGGGGGCTTGCACGGCAATCGCGGCGCACGCGCGGTTGCGATTGAGCATGACGGGCACGGCGATCGCGATCAGCCCCTGCAAATGCTCCTGATTGTTGATGCCCATCTTGCGGCGCCGCGTCTGTTGCAGCTCGACGCGCAAGGCGCTGCGGTCGGTGAACGTCTGATCCGAAAAACGGCGCAGCGGCAGTGTGTCGATCAGATGTTCGCGACGTTCCTTCGGCAGGAAACTCAGCAGCAGTTTGCCGCTCGCCGAACAGTGCAGCGGGACATGCGAGCCGGGCTGCAAATGCATGCGTAGCGGCCACTCCGTCTCGACACGGTCCACGTAGATCACATCGTTGCCCGAGAGCATCGTCAGGTTGCACGTCTCGCCGATGCGCGCGACGAGTTGCTCCAGCAAGCCATGACGCGCCGCAGCAGGGCCTGTCTGCATCAACACATTGATGGCCAGCGCGCGCACGCGTGGCGAGCATTCGTAGCGCCGGTCGTCGTCGCTGCGGGTGATCAGCCATGCATCCTTTAACTGCGTGAGGATGCGATGCACGGTTTGCTTGGGCAGTCCAAGCGCGTTCACGAGATCCATCATCGATAGCGGACCGCCGGCGTCGGCGAGGGTTTCGAGCACGCGAAACGCACGCACTGCGGCGGCGTTCGATTGATTCGATGCGGCCATGTCGTCTCCTGAGTGTTGCTATGTCCCCCTCGGCAATCTGACGTTGCCTGTGGCGAAGTTTTGTCGTTGCGCGCTTATTCCTTCGACCGTTACCGCAATTCTGCATCGGTTTGATTACTTTTGCGGACTTCAGCGGTCCCGAATTTCGACCCACCCTTTACACCCTCCGAAGGTGTCCGGCTTGACCGGGAATTTGAGACCGGCGACGCGTCGTGTGTTGGCTAGATTGGTTACGCGAACTCACTCGAAAACCATCAGGAGGCGTCTCATGAATTCACGGGCTCTCGGAGCTGTCGTTGCGCCATCGGACGCTCGCACGTTAGCGCCGCACGCGAGCAACGATACGGCCGACGTCGAGGCACAGGTCGCGCAGCTCATCGCGCGGGCAAGGGCAGCGCAACGCGACTTCGCCGCTGCCGGACAGCAGGCGCTGGACACGGCGGCGAGCGCAGCGGCGTGGGCGATCATGGAACCCGCACGCAACCGTCAACTCGCTGAACTGGCGGTGCACGACACGGGGCTGGGCAATGTCGACGACAAGATTCAGAAGAACTTCCGCAAGACGCTCGGCCTGCTGCGCGATCTGCACGGCCGCAAGACGCATGGCGTGATTGCCGAAGATGTGGGCAAGGGGATCGTCGAGATCGCACGTCCGGTGGGCGTGGTGGCTGCGATCACACCGTCGACCAATCCTGCGGCGACGCCGGCGAACAAGATCGTCAACGCCCTCAAGTGCGGCAATGCGGTGATTGTTGCGCCGTCGCCCAAGGGCTACAGCGCGTGCGCCTTGTTGCTTCGCTTCGTGCATGCGGAACTCGTCAAAGCGGGCCTCTCGCCGGATCTCGTACAAATGCTGCCGGAACCGATCAGCAAGGCCGCTACAGCGGCGCTCATGCGTCAGGCAGATCTGATCGTGGCGACCGGCTCGCAGGCGAACGTGCGCATGGCTTACACAAGCGGCACACCCGCGTTCGGCGTCGGCGCGGGCAATGTCGCGTCGATCGTCACGCACAGCGCCGATCTACCGGATGCCGCCGTAAAGATCGCCCGTTCGAAGACGTTCGACAACGCGACAAGTTGTTCGTCGGAGAACAGCGTCGTGATCGAGAGCCGGGTCTACGACGCGATGATCGATGCGTTGCACGTCGCCGGTGGCGTCTTGCTGAATGCCGACCAGAAGCAGGCACTGGCGCGAGTGATGTGGGTGGACGGCAAGCTCTCCGGCGCTTGTACGGCCAAGTCGGCGCAGCGGATTGCGCGTCTGGCCGGACTCGACGATATCGCGGCTCAGCATCCCAAATTCCTGATGGTCGAGGAGTCGGGCACCGGCTCGGATTACCCGTTCTCGGGCGAAAAGCTCTCGCCAGTTCTGACGGTCTATCGTGCCCGCGACTTCGACGACGCCGTGTCGCTTGTCTCGAACATCTATCACTACATGGGCGCCGGTCACTCGGTCGGTCTGCATGGCGCTGACAAGGCACAGGCCCTGCAACTGGGCGAGACGTTGCCGGTGGCGCGCGTGATCGTGAATCAGGCGCATTGCTTCGCGACAGGCGGGAATTTCGACAACGGTCTGCCGTTCTCCCTGTCGATGGGCTGCGGCACGTGGGGGCGGAACAACTTTACCGACAACCTCGGCTACCGTCAGTACCTCAACGTCACGCGCGTGGCCTATCCCATCGCCGCCGACGTGCCCGAGGCGGACGATCTCTTCGCCGACTATTTCGGGAGATTCGGACGATGAACGCGCCCATGAACCCGGTCTCCGCCGCCCTTGCTGCAGCGCATGAATCGCTCGCTGCGAACGTGAGTACGTTGCGAGATCTGATCGATCGGCAGGCGGACAAGCATGGCGAGCGTCCGTACCTGCTGGCACTGAACGATGACGATGAAAGCGGCCATGCCGTTGCGCTGACCTTCCGTGCGTTGCGCGACGATTGCCGGGAACTGTCGCGACGATTTGCGGCAGCCGGACTGCGAGCGGGCGATATCGTGTCCGTGTGCATGGGCAACGGTCCGCAGTCGGCACGAGTGATCCTCGCTGCGATGTACAGCGGCCTGATCGTCAATCCCATCAATTTGCTTTGTCAGCCAACACAGCTGCAATACATCGTCGAGCACTCGGACACGCGGCTGATCTTCGTCTCCGAGGCGATGTTGCCAGCGCTCACGCAAGCGGTGGACGCCGCACGTGAACAGGGGATGACGCGCGCGGTGGCGCTGGTGTGCACGTCGCCCGATGCCACCGCACTGCCCGAGATCCCGGCGATGGCGGCGGTGCCGTCGCTGGCCTCGCAAGTGTTCGCCGACGTGGCGTTGCTCATGTACACGTCGGGAACGACGGGGGTGCCCAAGGGCGTGTTGCTTACGCACGGGAGCCTGCTCGCGAACGCCTCGTTCATCAGCGCCGAGCATCGGCTCACGCATGAGGATCGTGTGTTGGCCTCGCTGCCGCTTTATCACATCAACGGCCTGGTGGTGACGTTGCTCACGCCACTGTTTCACGGCGGCTCGGTCGTGATGGCCCCGCGCTTCTCCGCGAGCACCTTCTGGCGCGACGTGACAGCAACGCGGTGCTCGTGGATCAACGTCGTGCCGACCATCGTTGCTTACCTGCTCGAAGGCGACGCCCCGGCGCGCGCAGCGCTGGCCGGGCTGCGCTTTTGCCGCAGTGCATCGGCGGCGTTACCCGCCGACCATCACCGGGCGTTCGAAGCGCGCTTCGGCATCGGCATCATCGAGACGATGGGGATGACGGAGACCGCGGCACCTGTCTTCAGCAATCCTTTCGATGCGCACATGCGCCGCATCGGCAGCGTCGGGTTGCCTTCGGGAGGCGAGGCGAGAGTCATACGCCGCGACGGCTCGCAAGCCGACGCAGGCGAGACCGGCGAACTGGTGCTGCGTGGCGCGCAGATCATGCGCGGCTACTACAAGCGCCCGGACGAGACCGCCGACGCTTTCACGGCCGATGGCTGGTTGCGCACCGGCGATCTCGGCCACCGCGACAGCGACGGGTACTTCTACATCACCGGACGAGCCAAGGAACTCATCATCAAAGGCGGCGAGAACATCGCGCCGCGCGAGATCGACGAGGCGCTGCTGCGGCATCCCGATGTACTGGAGGCGGCTGCCGTCGGCGTGCCGGACCCGGCTTACGGACAGGAGATCGTGGCGTTTGTCGTGCTGCGCGAGCCGGGCAATCCGGGCGACCCCGAGCGCGCGTCTGCCGACATGCAGGCATTGCGCGAACACTGTTTGCAAACGCTGGGCCGCTACAAGACCCCGAAGGAGTTCCGCTTCGTGAGCGAATTGCCGCGTGGCCCGTCGGGCAAGGTGCAACGACTCAAGCTGCTGCAACAGTAAAAACCCGAGGGGCCGTCGCTCCCCGGGGGCAGGACACGATCGCATGCGCATGACGTGTGCGACGTAAATACATAGGAGACAACATGGACAAGCGTACCGGTCGCGTGAAAACGCGCCACATCATTCTTGCAGTCATGTGCCTGATGTATTTCATCTCGTACATCGATCGCGTCAATATTGCCGTCGCAGGTCCCTTCATCCGACAGGAGATGGGGCTGACGACGGTGCAACTGGGACTCGTGTTCTCCGCTTTCGCCTATCCGTACGCCGCGATGCAGATCTTCGGCGGATGGCTGGCGGACCGGTACGGCCCCAAGCTCGTACTGACGGTGCTTTCGCTCATCTGGGGCGTGGCGACGCTAGCGACAGGCTTTGCGGGCAGCATTGCGGCACTCGTTGCGTTGCGCTTTCTGCTGGGTATCGGGGAGGGCGGCGCGTTCCCGACGGCAACGCGCGCTTTCACCTACTGGATGCCCGTCGGTGAGCGCGGCTTTGCGCAGGGCATTACGCACAGCTTCGCGCGTCTGGGCGGGGCGATTACGCCGCCGGTCGTGCTCGCCATCGTGGTGGCGTTCGGCTGGCGCGAGGCCTTCATCGTGCTGGGTGTGGTGAGCCTGATCTGGACTGCGCTCTACATGAAGGTGTTCACCAATACGCCCGAGCAACATCGTCGCGTGACGCCCGAAGAGGCCGCAGAGATCGGCTATCGGCCGGGAGATTGCGAACGGGCCAAGCGTGCGTCGACGCCGTGGCGCAAGCTCATTCGCCGCATGTGGCTCGTGACGTTCGTCGACTTCTGCTACGGCTGGCTGCTGTGGGTGTATCTGACGTGGATGCCGTCATATCTGCGTGAATCGCAGGGCTTCGATCTCAAGCAACTGGCCTTGTTCACGGCGCTGCCGCTGCTCGCCGGGGTGGTCGGGGATACGTTGGGCGGTGTGGTGTCCGACAAGCTCTACAAGGCGACGGGACGCCTGCGTTTCGCTCGTGTGTCGGTGCTGGTCGTCGGCATGGGCGGATCGCTGGCGTTCTTGTTGCCGATGACGATGGTGTCCGACCCGATGGTGGCGGTGTTCCTGCTCTCGGCGTCGTTCTTCTTCCTCGAGATCACGAACCCGGTGCTCTGGACCTTGCCGCTCGATATCGCGGGCAAGTACGCGGGCACGGCGGGTGGCATGATGAACACCGGCTTCGGGCTGGCGGGCATGATCTCGCCGGTGGCGTTCGGCTATCTGATCGAGACGAGCGGCAGCTACAACGTGCCGTTCGCCATCTCGGCGGCGCTGTTGGGTACGGGTGTCATCGCGGCGTTGTTCATCGATACGAGTAAGACCGTCGACAAGGACGAAGCGGACGAAGCGGACGAGGCGGCCGCGATGTCCGCGGCCCCTGCGTCAATGGTCGGCGCCGGGCAGGTGTGGATGGCGACGGGGCCGCAACGGCACCCGTTGCGTCGGCCGCTGCGCTGGCGTCGTTAAGCCGATAGCGGCTTGTTTCGTGTGAAGTGAAAAGGGCGCGCTGACCGGATACCGGTAGCGCGCCCTTCGTCCCTGCCGTGTCAGGATCAGGCGGTACTCTCGCGCCTGCTCCCCAGACGCGACGCCAGCATGAGCAACGTACCGCTCACGGCCATCGAGACGACGCCCATCGCCATGCCCTGACCGATGGAACCCTGCTCGAACTGACGCCATACGAAGATCGAGACCGTTTGCACGCCGCTAGGCGCGAGCAACAACGAGGTCACGAGTTCGCGTGACGCAATCGCAAACACGATCATCAACGACGCGCCGAGCGCGGGCATCACCAGCGGTAGCGTGATGCGTCGCAGCGCGACGCCCGCCGGTGCACCGTGCACGCGCGCAGCGGCTTCAAGCGACGCCGCCGTCTGCCGCAGCGCAGCGCTCGTGTAGCGCACCGGATACGGCAGCAGCAGGCAGCTGTATGACAGCAGCAGAATGCCCCAGGTGTTGTACGGGGTGACGGGCCAGAACGGCAGATTCCACGCGAGGATCAGGCCCACGCCGACGACGATACCCGGCAAGGCATGCGGCAGCAGCGACAGGCCGTCGATCAGCACGCGGCCTCGCATCGTCGACTTCACGACACACCACGCGCACAGCAATCCCAGCACGCCCGTGACGAGCGACGTACCCAGTGCCAGCGACAGACTCGTCGCCAACGCCTCAAGTCCTTCCGCGCCCTGACCGAGCAACGCCGAGAAGTGCGCCGTCGTCAGGTTGGCGAGCGACAGGCCACCCGAGAGCGTGCCCGAGAACGCTGTGGCGAGAATCGAGAACAGCGGTGCCACGGTGGCCAGCAGCGCGACGAAGGCGAAGCCGAAGAGCGCGAGACCTTTCCAGCGGCCCAGTTCGCGTGGAGGCGATGCGATGGGCTTGCCCGTCTGCGTCTCGAAATCCTTGCCCGCCGCGAGCCGGTGTTGCAACACGAAGGCGAAGAGCGCGAGCACCGCCAGCACGACCGACAGAATCGACGCGCCCGGCAAGTCTATCGGCCAGTCGGCGAAGCGGCCTTCGATGGACGTGACGAGCACGGAGAAACCAGCGCGCGCGCCGAGGGCGGCGGGTGCGCCGAATTCTTCGATGGCCATCGTGAACGCGAGCAGCAAGCTGGCCGCGAACGCTGGCAGTGCGAGCGGCAGCGTCACTCGTGCGAACGCGCGCCACGCGGACGCACCATGCACGCGGGCAACGTCTGCCAGTCGCGAGCCGGTGGTCGCGAGCGCGCGGGACACCGCGAAGTAGACGACAGGAAAGATGTTGAGCGTCATCACGAAGACGAGGCCCGGCAGCGAGAACAGGAACTGTCCGGCGTCCATGCCGGTGAGCTGCTGAGCGTAGCCGCCCGTTTGCAGCAACAACATCCAGCCGAGTGCCGCGAGATACGGCGGCACCAGAAACGGCAGGAGGAAGCACAGATCCCAGAGCCGCGCACCCGGTACATGAAACAGGCCGCGCACCGCACCGAGCGCCCCACCGACCAGCGCCGTGCCGAGCGCCACCGACACGCCGAGTCTCAGCGTATTGGTGACGAGCGGCAGCGTGCTGTCGTGTGACAGCGTTGGCCAGACAGCGGAGAAGGGATCAGCGAAAGATCCCTGCGCGAGATGCGGAAAAACAGCCTGTAACAGAACGAACGCGACCGGCAACGCCACCACGACGGCGAGCGCTACAACGGTCGCCGTCGGCAGTAGTCGGAGCGATTTCACCGTTAGTGCTGGCCGTTGAGTTTGGCGAAACGTGCCAGGACGTCGGCGCGCGAGGTGCTCGACGATTGCGCGTCGCCTTGCGGCAACAGACGCAGCTCCTTGAACGACGCGCGCTTGATAGCGATGTCTTCGCGCGCCGGAATCAACCAGGCTTCAGCCACCAGTTGCTGGCCTTCTTCGGAGAGCACGTAATCGATGAACTGACGCGCTTCGTTCTGCTGCTTCGACGTGTTCAGAATCATCATCGGACGCGGTGCGATGACCGTGCCGCTCGTCGGGAAAATCACCTTCACGGCTTCGCCCTGTGCGGCGGCGGCATAAGCGACATAGTCGACCGCGCCGAACACGGCGGCCTTCGCGCCTTGCAGCACCGGGTTGAGCGCCTGAGCGTTCGGCCCGGACACGACCATGCCGTTTTGCTTCAGATCGTCGAAGAGCTTCCACGCTTCGCTGCCCAGACGCGCTTGCAGACCCAGCAACAGGTCGGCGGACGCCCCCGAGAGGGCCGGGTCAGGCATCGTCAAGAGATTGCGATAGGCGGGCTTGGTCAGATCGCGCCAGTCGTGCGGTTCCGGCGTGCCCGATTTGGCGTTCCAGACGATGCCGAGCGCGGAGAGGCCCTGCGCGACGTAATGCGTCGTCTTGAACGGGGCAGGCACGCGCGAGGCGTTGGCACTCTGGAACGGGGCGAGCCAGCCGCGCTTTTCGAGATCCTGCGCGGTGTCCCACGAGGCCGAGATGAGCACGTCGGCACGCGGGTTGGCCTGTTCGGCTTCGATGCGCGCCATCACCTTGCCGGTCGTGGCTTGAAACACATCGACTTTGATGCCGGTCTTCTTCTCGAAACCTGCAGCGAGCTTCTTGCTGAGGTTGCCGGGGCCGGCGGTATAGACGGTCAGCGCGTGCGCGTGTTGAACGCCAACGCTTGCAGCAAAGGCCATGGTGAGTGTCGCGATAATTTTGCGGTGGAGCATTATGGGCTACCTCGTAATACGTTTGTCAACGCGCCCGTGGGCGAGGATCACGATCTGGTCGGCCAGCGCCTCGGCTTCTTCGCGGTCATGGGTGACATAGACGGCGGTGGTGCCAAGACGCGAGAGCAGCGCGCCGATATCGGCGCACAAACGCGTGCGCAGATCGCGGTCGAGGTTGGATAGCGGTTCGTCGAACAGCAGCAGACGCGGGGCCGAGACGATGGCGCGCGCGAGCGCAACGCGCTGCTGCTGGCCGCCGGAGAGCGCCTGCGGGCGGCGGGCGCCCAGACCGGCCAGGCCGACGAGCGTGAGCGCCTCTTCTACGCGCTCGGCGCGCTCCGTGCGTCTCACCCCGCGCATCTCCAGCGGGAACGCCACGTTGGCGGCCACGCTCATGTGCGGCCACAGGGCGTAGTCCTGAAAGACCATGCCGAGCGAGCGCAGCTCGGGGGCGTGGCAGACGCTCGCGCTGGCGACAACGGTGTCGTCGAAACGGATTTCGCCTCCAGTTGGAGCGAGCAGACCGGCGAGCAGTTTGAGCAGCGTGCTCTTGCCGCATCCGGAGGGGCCGAGCAAAGCGGTCGTGGTGCCGGCCGGGACATCGATGTCGATGCCGTCGAGCACGCGCGCCGCACCGAAAGTCTGGTGCAGCGCGCGCAGCGACACTGCGACGCCTTGCGGCGCAGGCAGAACGTCGCGCGTCATCAGAACGTGTGCTTGATACCGGCCATCGTACCGAACTGGTTCTTGCCAGCGATGACGTTGGTGCCGAAGCCGTTCAGACCGAGGTCGGAGCCGTTGCGGTTCACGACGTAGCCCATGTTGACGTAGACGTCGGTACGTTTCGAGAAGCTGTAGTCGGCGCTGACCTGGAACGACAGCGGGTCGCGGTTCGTGCCGTAGAAGTCCTGATACATGGCCGTGGCCGACAGGTCGAGCGCCGGCGTGGCGTGCCAGGTGGAGCCGATCCAGTAGTAGCTCGACGCTTCCACCGGGCTCTTGTTCAGGGCCGAGAGGTGGATGGCCTTGGCGTTCAGGTAACGATAGCCTACGTACAGATCGACGCTTTGCAGCGAGTACTGCACGGCCGCCGCGATACGGCGGTCCATGTTGCCTTCATAGCCACCGACCTTCGATGTCATGGCTGCGTTGGGCAGGGTCGAGCCGCCGTTCTTCTGGTCGTAAGCGATCACGAAGGAGAGCGGACCGTTGGCGTAGCGCACACCGGCGTCGACGACCTGCGCGCGACGGTTGTCGCCCGGCGTGGTGCTGGCCGCGCCGAAGCTCACGTCGTCGTAGCCCTTCGAGTACTGGACCATCGCCTCGAAGTCGCCGAGCTTGGCGCTGTAGCGAAGGCTGTTGTCGAGACGGTCGGAGAACGCCGTGTCCTGCATCTTGATGGCGTACACGGCGTTGTTGAGCGGGTTGAACTTGCTGACCCAGTCGAGGAACACACCGCCCTGACGGCCGATCGTGACGGTGCCGAATGACTTGTTCGACAGGCCGACGTAGGCCAGACGACCGAACTCGCGGCCGCCCTGAAGCGATTGGCCGTTACCGAGGTTGAAGCCGTTTTCGAGCAGGAACAACGCCTTGTTGCCGCCGCCGAGGTCTTCGGTGCCCTTCAGGCCCCAGCGCGAACCGGCGAGATTGCCCGACGTGACGCGCGTGAGGTTCACGGCGCTGCCAGCGGTGTTCTTATCGGCGTTGGTGAGGAATTCGACGCCCGAGTCGATCAAGCCGTAGAGCTGAACGTTTGACTGGGCCAGAGCGGGCATGGGCAGGCTGCTGGCGAGCGCCAGACAGCACCCTGCCGCCGCGATGCGGAGGTTGGGTTTCATTTCAAGGTCCTCTTTGGGATTAAATTGAGCCGCCAATGTAAGCGGCCAACATGTCGCGAACATGACAATGCGTCGTCGTCCGAAAGAGGGAGGCTTGCTAGATGCTCAACGGTGGAGGAGGGGGCAGGCTGGCGATACGAGGGCTGTGCGCTTTCAGGCGGGCGGTGCTGGCAACGTGATCGTGAAGCGGGCGCCGCCGAGTGGCGAGGTGTCGACGCGCACGCGCCCGCCGTGGAGCAGCGCGATGCGACGCACGATAGCCAGGCCCAGGCCGAAGCCGCCCGTCGCGCGGTTGCGGCTGCTGTCCAGGCGGTGGAACGGCTCGAAGATGCGGGCCCGCTCGGCAGGCGGGACCCCCTCGCCGTCGTCGTCCACGTAAATCATCACCTCGCCGTTCTCGCATGCCCGAGCGCCGCAGACGATGCGTCGCGACGTGTGCCGCATCGCATTGTTGAGCAGGTTCTGTACCGCGCGGGCCATCAGCTTCGGTTCCACCTCCACACGATCCGCGCCCGGCTCGGCCGCGATGTCCAGCGCAATCGAGCGCGTCGCCAGCACCTCCGTGCAATTCGCCGCAAGACTGTCGAACATCAGGCGCAACGACACTGTCTGACGCGTCGGTGGTGCGGTGATCTGGTCGAGTCGCGCCAGCGAAAGCAATTCCGTCACCAGTTCGTCCAGCTCGCGGATGTCGCCCTTGAGCGCGTTGATTCGGTCGTCTGCGTCCGGTTCCTGACGCCGTTGCTGCAAGATCTCCAGCCCGAAATCCAGTCGCGCAATCGGCGTGCGCAATTCGTGCGACACGGCATTGATCATGTCTTTCTGCGCTTTGATGGAGCGCTCGATACGGTCGGCCATGGTGTTGAATACGCGCACCAGCGCGCTCAGATTCGAAAAGCGCGACACCTTGGCACGTGAGCTGAAGTCGCCTTCGCCGAAGCGAATTGCCGCACGATTGAGCGATTTCAGATCGGACCAGTACCAACGCACCCAGGTCAATACGGAGATCAGCATGAGGATGGCCAATACGGCATAGGCAAGGTAGTTGATCTGCTTCATGCTCAGATCGGTACCGCTCGCCGACGTCAGAACCCACTGCGAATTTCGCAGGCGCATGGCGTAGTGCTCGCCGTCGGTGCCGTTTACGATCGGCAGCCCTGCTTCCAGATCTTTGCGAAGGTATTCGCGTTCTACCGGGAAGTCCTTGAGCGGTTCGAGGGTCAGGGTGTCCTGCGTCTTCGAGGCGAATTCGCTCACGAATTTCGGCCACTCGGATTCCGGAATGTCGCCAAGCTTCTCGTTGATCAGCCACGCATAACCGCCGAGTTGCGTTTGCGCAGACCGGTTCATGGTGTCCAGAAACAGATGGCCGAACGTGTAGGTGATGAGCAAAATCGACGCAACGATAGAGATGCCTACCAGCGCATACAGCTTCAATAGGACGCGAAACATGTCCCGATTCCCCCCTTAAGTCTCTTTAAGTCCCTTTCATTCTCTTCAATGCCTTTCAGCCTTCCCAGGCCGAGGGACTGAACAGATAGCCCCGGCCCCAAACGGTCTTGATGCGCTGCGGTTCTCCGTCGGTGTCTTCGAAGCGTTTGCGCAACCGGTAAATGCCCACATCCACCGTGCGATCGATGCCGTCGAATTCGATGCCGCGCAACTGCTGAAGGATCTCGTCGCGCGTGACCACTCGCCCCGCGCCGCGCGCCAATATCAGGAGCAGGCTGAACTCATTGGACTTGAGCTCGACGGTTGCCCCGCGCCAGAACACCATGCGGTCGCGTGGCACGATGCGCAACTGACCGAACGCGAGTCCGTCGTCGTTCTCGGGTTCCAGCTCGGTACTCGGCACGACACGCCGTAACAGCGCCCGGAGTCGCGCCAGTAGCAAACGCGGCTCGACCGGCTTGACGACATAGTCGTCGGCCCCGACTTCCAGCCCCGCCACCTGATCGTAGGTGTCTTCGCGTGCAGTGAGAATCAGGATCGGCGTGGTGCTCACAGCGCGCAACTGGCGGCAGATTTCCATGCCGTCCATCCCCGGCAACATCAGATCAAGGATCACGATGTCCGGCGAGAACGCGCGAAACCGCTCCAGCGCGCGCGAGCCGTCGCCCACGACCATTACTTCGAAGCGATAAGCATGCAGATACTCGGTAACGAGCGCGGCAAGGCGTGCATCGTCTTCGACCAGCAAGACTCGATACATGGTCGTTATTCCTGTCAATTTTTCTGTGCCACCCGGTTTTCCTCGTCCGGCGCTCAGCCGTCCGACGGCCGGCAGCACTCCCGTGAGGCGCATTTTACTGCCCCGAAGGCCCGCCCGGCGGGCGTTTCAAACCTGCGAACAAATGAAAACATTTGTTCACAACTCTCCTAAATCGGATAACAGCCACGCGAAGGCTTCATGCTTACCATGCGTTCAACTTGCGATCCATCCGCAGATCGCAATGCCAGGTCTTTGCCAAGACCGGATTTCCTCACCACCGAAACTCATCGAATTTTGTAGGAGTGCCATGAAAAGCCGTCTCGCCAGCCCCCTCCGTCGCCTTCGCGCCAATCGAAGCCATTGCGGCAATCGCCATTTGTACCGCCTTGCGGCCGCAGGGGCGGCGAGCGTGCTTTTCGCGGGCGTTGCCTCGCCCGCGTTCGCTGTCGAACCGGCGCGATACAGCGGCATTCAGCAGGACCAGAGCCTGCCCACGAACGCGCCTGAAAGCGGCTACGAATTCACCCTTGGCGGTGGCGTGGGTGTTTCGCCGCGCTACATGGGGAGCGACGAATACCGTGCGACGCCCGCGTTGAACCTTGCGCTGCAAACGCCTATCGGCGTGTTCATCGGCCTGAGCGGCATTGGCTATCGTCTCTCGCTGCCCGCGGGTTTCTTCGTATCTGCCGCACTTTCGTACGACGGCGGCCGTAAGGACGACCCCAAAGGGCTCGACTCCGGTTCGAAGAAGCTGCGTGGCATGGGCAACATCAAGGGCTCGCTCTTCACCACGCTGCAAGCTGGCTACACGATCAGCGATCTGGCCGTTGTGAGTGTCGCGACTGACATCCCGCTGACCAACCGCGACCGCGGCAACATCTATCGCTTCTCGGTCGACAGCGTGGTCTACAAGTCGGCGGCCGATTCCGTCGGCATCGGCGCAACCGCGCACTTCGCCAGCGGCAAGTACGCCCAGACCTATTTCGGTGTGACGGCCAACCAGAGCCTGAACTCCGGCTTCGGTCAGTACGCCCCCGGCGGCGGCCTTTACGGCGTGAGCCTGACGGCGAACTGGACGCACAAATTCACGAAGCACTGGAGCACGACGGTCGCGGGTGGCGTGATGCGATACACCGGCAACGCGGCCAAGAGCCCCATCGTCTTTAACAAGACCAACTATCAGGCCGCAGCAACGCTCGATTACACGTTCTGATCACGTTTGATCGGGCGATCTGCGACGCATATCGTTCTGTGAGGCCATCGCCATGCGCATTCTCGTCACCGGCAGTACCGGTTTTGTGGGCGGCGCCGTTGTCGCCCAACTCCTGAAGGACGGCTTCGGTCCGTCGTTATTGCTGCTCGTGCGTGCGCGCACCAGCAGCGACGGTCTTGCCCGTGTCCGCGCCGCAATGGACCGTTTTCGCGTGGCACCGGTGCATCGGCTGACGCTCACCGAAGCGAACATCGTTTGCGGCGATCTAGCGCAGCCGGTGACGTTCGACGACGACCCGCGCATGCGTCGCGTCACGCATGTGATTCACGCCGGGGCGATTGCGAGCTTCTCGGCACATCCGCAACTCGATACCGTCAACGTGACCGGTACGTTGGCGCTGGCACGTGCAGTCGCGGCGTCGCCGGTGCTGGAGCGCTTCGTGCACGTCGGCACCGCCATGGCATGCGGCGACGCTATGTCGGGCCTGGTGAAGGAGTCGCACGAGCTGGCGCTTGCCGACCATCAGGTGGTGGCCTACACGGCGTCGAAGGCGGAGGCCGAACGGCGTTTGCGCAGCGAGTGGCCGGGCCTGCCGCTGGTGATCGCGCGGCCGTCTATCGTGGTGGGGCATACGCGCCTTGGCTGCGAGCCGTCGGGCAGCATTTTCTGGATGTTCCGGATGGTGCAGTTGCTGGGCGCGTTCACGTGCGGTCTGGACGACCGTCTCGACGTCGTGCCGGTCGATTACTGTGCCGATGCGCTCATCGATCTCGCGTTCCTGCCCCGACTGCGTCACGACCTGTATCACGTGTCGGCGGGTGAGGGCAGTGCGCGCACGATTCGCGAAATCGAGGCGGCGCTGGCCAGAGCGCGCGGCGTGGCACCGCTTGGCGAGCGCTTCCGTCACATCGGCGAAGCGGAGATCGACCGGCTGACGCCCGCACTGGCGCGTCAGTTGGGACATGGTAATAGCCGTCTGATGGCGAAAGCGTTGCGTCGCTACGGCGCGTTCGCTGCGCTCGACTACGTGTTCGACAACCGTCGTCTGCTCGGCGAGGGCACGCCTCCGCCGCCTGCCGTGACTGACTATCTGGACGTGTGTGTGCGGTCGTCCGAGGCGACATCAGTGGCGGAACAAATGGCGTGGGATTTCAAATAAGGCCGTAGGGCCTGACGCGCTGATCCGGTTCGCGATGCGACGAGTGCCGTGCGGCGCACGATGGGGTCGTTGTCACGTGTCACCGCATCGGGGCCGGATCGGTGGCGTCCCCAGCAAAACACTGGGCGAGAAAGCGCTCGGTGGGACGCGACAATGCGTCGGCATGGGGCACGAGCGCGGTGAGCAGACGCTTGAGGCCGTGCGGCGGATCGATGCGCACCGTGGCAAGCGCGGCGTCTTCATGACGCATCGACATGGCCGACACGAAGCCCACGCCCATACCGGCGCGAACGGCCTCCTTGATACTTTCCACCCCCGCGAGTTCGAGCGCCACGCGCGGCTCCAGTCCCGATACCGAGAAGGCACGCGCCACCAGCGCTCGCACCCCGGAGCCGGGTTCGCGCATGATCAGGGGATAGGCGGCGATGCTTTGCAACGACGCGCCCTCGGGATGCTGCGCGAGCGGATGATCGGCGCGCGCAATCGCCACGATCTCGTCGTCGCGCCACGGACGCACCGCAATCTCCGGCGACAACCCAGGCGGCACCGCACCCTCGATGAAGGCGACGTCAAGCCGGTCGAGCTGCGCCACGATCTCGCTCGTGTTGCCGTCGACGATATGCAGCGCGACCGCCGGGTAGCGCTGATGGAATTCGGCGATAACGTAGGGCAACAAATAGCTCGCAGGCGTCGTACTTGCGCCAATGCGCAGCGCGCCCGTCTCCATTCCCCTCAAGCCGTCGCGCAGTGCCATCGCCTGACGGTAGTCCTGACGCAACTTGTTCGCGTAGACAGCCACCTGCTCACCGACGGCGGTCAGGCGGATGCCACGTCCGTCACGCCGGTAGAGCGGCTCGCCGAACGACTCCTGCAACAGTCGCAATTGCCCGGAAACGGCAGGCTGCGACAGGTGCAACGCCTGCGCCGCATGGCTGATGTTGCCCAGTTCGGCCACCGTCGCGAAGGTCAGCAATTGGTCGGGGGTCATATCGTCGAATGTATCGGCCGTGGTGATGATTGGCTCTCATCATAGCCATTATTCGGATGATTGGCCTGGCGATCACGTTGGAAATCAGGTCTGAGCGAGCGCCTGAACGTCGTCCCAGCCCGGCGCGTGAGCGCCGGTGCGGGTACAGGCCAGCGCGGCGGCGGCTGCGGCACGGCGCAAATGGACGGCGAGCGGTGCGTCCGGCATGCGGGACAGGCTGGCCAGCCAGCCACCGATAGCGGCGTCGCCTGCGCCTACGGTGTCTGCCACTTCGACGTTGAACGCCGGTTGGACAAGGACAGTGCCGTTCGGCAGCAGCAAGCGCATGCCGCGCGCCCCATCCGTCAACAGAATCTGGGCTTGCGGGGTGAGGCGGCGCACGTCGGCGAGGGCGTCGTCGTCGGTATGTGTCGGGTAGAGGCCGCGCAAGTCTTCCACCGAGAGTTTGAGCCACGTCGAGAGTTTCGCCATGTGACTGAACGTGGCGAAGTACGCAGGCCCCATCAGATTGCGCAGATTCGGATCGAAGCTGATCGCGACACCGGCGTCGTGCAATGTCTGCGCGATGGTGAGCAGCGTACTCGCCAGCGGCTCCCGAACGAGACTGATGCAACCGAAATGCGCAACGCGTGCGGCATCCTGCCAGCCGACGGGCAAGGCCGCCGGATCGAATGCCAGATCGGCCGCGCCTTCACCGAGAAAGAAGTAGGCGGGCGGATCGTGTCGGTGCACGACGGCCACGAGCGGTGGCGCATCGACGGCTTGCCAGTAGCGCTCGTCCAGTCCGGCCTCGCGGGAAAGTGTGATTAGTTCGGTGCCGAACGGGGCATGCGTGCTGATGGCGCCGCCATAGCCCGTCGCCACGCCCATGGCCGCCGTTACCCGGGCGACGTTCCAGCACGCGCCGCCCGCACGGCTGATCCATTGGCGGGCGTCGCCCTGCGGTTGACGGATCAGATCGGTGAGGGCTTCGCCAAAGACGAGCAGGGCGGGCAGGGACATGAGCGGCGCGTCGCGTAAGAATGGCCGTCAGCATACCCGCTTGCGGGCGCGATGTTTACCGGCTGCGTATCAACAATGCGATGCCTGCGGCCAACACCACGAAATTCACCGCACGCACGAACTGCTGGCGCGAGAGACGCAACGTGATGTGTTTGCCGAGCCACATGCCGACGATCATCGCGGGGACCAGCGAGACAGCCGTCACCAGCATCGACACGTTGGCGTAGACACCTGCCAGCAGGAACAGCACGGCGCGTGCGAGCGTGCTGAAGCCGATGAGCGTCGCCTGCGTCACGCGCATCGCCTCCACGCGCTCCAGACGACTCGTCAGATAGATGGCGAAGACGAAGCCCCCACTGCCGAACATGGCGCCGAACATTCCGCCCACCGCCCCGAACGGAATCGCCCAGGCCTGTGACAGACGCGATTTCGCACGCGGCCCGATCAGCGAAAACACCGCATACGCGCACACGAACCACGCCAGCGCCTTAAGCAGCACTTCCGGTTGCAGCCGCAACAGCAGCGCCCCGCCCGCGAGGCTGCCGAGCACGATGGCGGGCAGCAGACGTCGCAACTCGCTCATGTCGGCGGCGCGGGCATTGCGCAGGACATTGCCCGATGCCGCGCTGAAGTCGAGCAGTGCAAGCATCGGCACGATCTGCGCGACAGGCATTGCGTAAGCCAGGATGGGACTGGCGACGAGCGCCGTGCCGAAGCCCGCGATGCCGAAAATCACATACGCGACGACGAGCGCTGCGCTCATCAGCAGCCAGTGGCCGGGCGTGGGAAGGGCGGCAGTGATTGAGCCGAGTGAGTCGATCGCAGAGGTGGCTGGCGTTGTGAGCATGGTGACGGCGTTGGGATTCGATGCGAAGCGCGCTGGCGCATAGGCCTGAGAACACGTGGGTTTTGCGTCAGCATAGGGCCGCGTGCAGGCGTCGCGCCAATATAGAATGTGGCGATGTTCGATCTCGAAACGGCATAGTCATGGTGTCGCTGCGGCAGTTGCGTTATTTCCTGGAAGTGGTCGATGCGGGCGGGTTCAGCGCGGCGGCCGAGCGTCTGTTCGTCGCGCAGTCTGCGTTGAGCCGCCAGATCTCCGAGCTTGAAAAGGAGTTGCAGGCGGTGTTGCTCGAACGCTCGTCGAAAGGCGTGACGCTCACCCCGGCCGGGCGGACGTTCGTCGCCGAGGCGCGCCGCGTGCTGACCGAGCTCGAAGGCTCCGTCGCGCTCACGCGCAGTGTGGCGCGCGGCGAGCAAGGCACCGTGCGACTCGCGCATTCCAGTTCCGTGCCGTTCGCCGGGGGACTGCCGGTGGCGTTGCGTGCCCATCTGCAGGCGAACCCGGGCGTCACCGTCGATGTCTCGACGCTGTCGTCAGAACAACAACAGGACGAGATCGAAGCCGGGCGCATCGACCTGGGGTTGGTGCGATTGCCGGTGCTGCGCCCCGCGCCGTCGCTCGTTTGCGAGACGATTGCCCGCGAGCGCTTGTTGCTGCTGGTGGCCAGCGATCATGCGCTGGCAGACGTGGCGTCTGTGAGTGTGGCGACGCTGGCGGGCGAGCCGTTCGTGTCGTTGCCGCACCGTGAGCGCGGCGGACTGAGCTACCGGGTCGCGCAGCTGTGCCAGCAGCACGGCTTCTTTCCAACGGCGGCGGCCGCCACTTCGCGCAAGGCGACCCTCGTCAATCTGGTCGCAGCCGGTTTTGGTGTGGCGATTGTGCCGGAGAGCCTTGCCGCGCTCGCCGGGCCGGACGTACGCCGGGTGGCGCTCGAGGACGCGAATGCCGACAGCGAAGTCGCGTTGCTGCGACGCCGCGACGCGGGCGGGCTGGTCGTGGCGCTAGCCGATGCGCTGGCGGGGGCGTTGAAAGGGCTTTGAATGCGCTTTGAACGCGCTTTGAACGCGCTTCGAGCGGGCCTCGAATGGGGCCTTGACGGAGGCGTCAGGCCCGACAGTAAGTCCCGCGTAAGCCTTGCGTGAGAGGGTGCCCTTAGAAACGTCGAAAAATAGAGAAAACGGGGACCAATCATGCGAAGAACCCCTCAAGTCCGCCGTTTTTTCTCCCGTTATACTTTTCGACACCGGGTAAAAAAGATACCCATACGTGTGGCGCAGACGTCTATCCGGCGTTTTACGTTTTTGGCAGTTCCGGCGACCGTCTCGCCCTCGTCATAACAAGCAGATCAGAGATGCGAGGAGACTGACGATGGGGCTATTCACGCGCTCAAGGGGAGCGGGGCAGAGCGTCAACATCATGAACGAGGTGGCGGACAACGCCGGTACCCTCGGTGTGGAGTTGTGCGATATCGCGGGCAACGTCGATGAAATCGCCGTTCGCATCAAGCGTCAGGCCGAAGTGTTTCAGGAGCTTCGCCGCGCCGCGACCGATACCAGCGAAGGGAATCAGAGGATCGCCGAAGCGGCGCGCGAAGCCCGCGACGTGGCTGATCGGGCCAGTGCGGAAATTTCAGCATCGCGTAGCACGGCCGACGCGTCGCTCGCGTCGATTCACGGGCTTGTCGAAGGCGTCTCCGGCATGGCGGACGAAATCTCCGGCCTGCGCGAAGCGCTCGATCACGTCGGCAAGGTCGCCGAAGGCATCTCTGTCATCGCGCGTCAGACGAATCTGCTCGCCCTGAATGCCGCCATCGAAGCCGCGCGGGCCGGCGCTGCCGGACGCAGCTTCGCCGTCGTGGCGACCGAGGTCAAGCTGCTTGCGAGCAAGACGGCCGAGGCCACGCAGCAGATCGAACACACGCTGGCGGCGCTCAGCGAGCGCACAGAGCGTCTCATGCGCGAGAGCAACGCCAACGTTGCGCGCGCCAACGACGCGCGCGAAGGCACCCGCGCCATCGCCAGCGTGATCGAGACGGCTGGCACAGCGCTCGATACGTTCGACCGTCAGGCCGGACAGATCGCACAAGCCAGCGAAGCCATCGAAAACGAATGCAACACGCTCGCCGCACACGTCGACGAAATGGCCGATGGCGTGACGCATTCCGCCGATCACGTCGAGAGTGCGCGCGAGCGGATCAATGGTTTGCTGTCGGTGTCAGAGCATCTGATCGGTCTGATTGCCGAGGCGGATGTCGAGACAGAGGACACACCGTTCATTCGGGCCGTGCGTCGCGCGGCAAAGCAAGTCGGTGAAAGCTTCGAAGCGGCCCTTGCGAAGGGCAAGATCAGCGAGCAGGAATTGTTCGACCGCCGCTACGAACCGATTCCGGGCTCGAATCCGCAGCAACTGATGGCGCGCTTTACGCGCTTCACGGACGAGACGCTGCCGGCGATTCAGGAACCGTTGCTCGGCATGAACGAGCGCATCACGTTCTGTGCGGCGGTCGACGAAAACGGCTATCTGCCGACGCACAACCGCAAGTTCTCGCAAGCGCCGACGAACGATCCCGTGTGGAACGCGGCGCACTGTCGCAATCGACGTTTGTTCAACGATCGCACGGGGGCCGCAGCCGGGCGCAACACCAAGCCGCTGTTGCTGCAAACGTATCGGCGAGATATGGGCGGCGGGGAGTTCGTGGTGATGAAGGACGCATCCGCCCCGATCTATGTGAACGGACGTCACTGGGGTGGCTTCCGCATTGCGTACCGGGTGGCACGCTGAGCAACGCCGCAGATTTCCCTCTTTCATAAGCAAAACGCGCCGCCAACTGAGAAGTCGGCGGCGCGTTTCGTTTCAGCGATCAGCCGGTTCGGCCGTCGATCAATAGCCGTGCCAGCGGCCATGACGCCAGTAACCGCGGCCGTAGCCGCCGTAACCGTACGGACGACCGTAGTATGCCGGCGGCGGGCCATAGTAGACCGGGGCCGGGGCGACATAGACGGGCGGCGGCGCCACATAGACCGGCGGAGGCGGCGCAACGTAGACCGGTGCCGGCGCATAAACCGGAGCCGGTGCGATCAGCGGTACACCAATACCGATACCGACCGAGACGTGTGCCTGCGCCGTCCCGATCGCACCCGCTGTGAGCGCGACCCCGGCGATGGCAAGGGCGGCAAACTTGGTTTTCATGACATTTCTCCTGCGGACTTGGCAGCGTACTGATGACGGCACCCGAACGGCACCATGCCGTTCGACGCGCCCGGTGCCCGCCGGCACCCTGGTTCGTCAGATTCCCTGGCTTTACTTTACTGAAGTTCCGAAACGCGGGCGCAACGCAATTGTTGCAAAGTATGCGAAGCCATCCGGTGTGGGGAACGTTCGGGCGTAGAAAAGCGGCCGCCAAACGTAAAAATCAGGCCTCTATTCTATTCAGAATCAACGCTTTGCGCTCGTTTCGGTTGACATCGCCCCTCCGAGTCCGCGGGGGGGCCACCGCCTGCGGCGCGCGACACTTGTTACATTCATTTACATGGCGCGCCCGGCCTGTGGCGCAAAAACACCGGGCGAATGCCGCTTGCGCAACATTCGCCCGGTGCCGACGTCCGGCGCTCACCCATGGTGGCGGTCCGTGACGCCTTCTCCTCCCTGCTAAACCTGCTGTCGTTCTAGGCGGTGATCACTTGCGCTTACTGGTGGTAGCGCGACTTGGCGTCGGCCTCACAGCTGTCCTTGCTACTGCCCGTCAGGCTGTCGCAGCGCTCCATCGCGGCCTTGTATTGGGCCTTGTTCGCATCGGCGTTGGCGTCCTGACGTGCCGCCATGGTGTCCTTGGACGATTCGCGGCTCGTACGCATGACCTTGGCGTCGCCGTAGGCCTTGGTCTTGGCAGCGTCGGCATCCTTCACGCAGACGTCCTTGTCGTTGCCCTTCTTGTCGTCGCAACGCAGCTTGGCAACGCTGTAGTCGGCGTCTGCCTTAGCGACGGCGGCATCGTAGCGGGCCTTCGGCGTTTGCTTGTAGTCGGCTTCCGCGTTGGCCTTGGCGATCTTCTCCTTACCCTTCGCGTCTTCCACACAAATCTTCTTCGCGTTGTCCTTCATGTCATCGCAACGCGCAGCGGAGGCCTTGTAGTCGGCTTCGGCCGATTTCTGGGCCGCTTCGTAACGGTCTTTGGCTGCGGCATCTGCAGCGCTGGCCGCCGTGGTGCCGAGCATGCCTGCCGCCGCGATGCAGGCGCAGGTCAGGACGTTCATAGCGATTCGATGTGACATCTTGGAGTCCTCCTAGTCTGGGGATTGGGCGAGCATGGGGGGCGGGGCGACGCCCGGACGACATGGGAATGCATCATGCGCCGTGCGTCGCGAATCTGGGGAATGTCGATGCTTCGGGTGCTGCGCTCCGGCGTGGTCAGACACCGGTCGATGCCGCGTTACTTGTTGCGGTCGGCCGCGCCCTGAATGGCTTCGCCGCCCTTTTCAACGTCCTTGCCTGCGCCGTGGATGGTGTTGCATCCGGCCAGGCCCAGTGCGAAGCCCGAAAGCAGTGCGATGGCGATCAATCGTTTCATTTTGATTTCTCCTTGGAGAGATGATGTCGTCCGAAGCGCATAGGACGCGCGAGGGGAGAAGGGCCACGCCAGCCTCCCGGCTGACATGGCTCACGCGAGTGACGCTGGCTTACCAGAGCTTGTGCTGGTTGTTCCAGGTGTCGACTTCCTTCTCGGCGTCGGCCTTGGCCTTGCCGTAACGTTCCTGAATCACACCGACGAACTTGTCGCGATTGCCTTCGATCTTCAGCAGATCGTCGTCGGTCAGATTGCCCCACTGCTTCTTCGCTTCGCCCTTGAGCTGGTTCCACTTGCCCTTGATCAGATCCGAGTTCATAAATCACTCCTCAGTGTTGGGTTAGTTCAGGTGCTTCTGCGGGGGAGTCCGCGATTCCGTCATTTGGCGCACATGGGACGCACATAGCGCGGCGTGCGCACGGAAACCATTTTCCGCGCCCGTCAGGGCGTCGGCAGGTGATTCCATGGTAGGGAGTGCGAAGTGTTTGTGCTGTCAGCCGCGACGTCAACGCGGTGTAGGCGGAGTCGGGTTGCGCTGTCAGTGCATTCCGACCGGGGGGCGGGGAGGCTGCGTGGCGTCTGTCGTGCCGGTGGTGTCGGCGCCGTCGCGCGAAGGTGTCGCGTTCGGCGATTCGGTGACCTTGCCGTCGGAAGACGCTTCACCCGATTGCGCGGAGACGGTGCTTTCCGTGACTTCGGTCGCGATATCCAGCGCGTCGGCCGGATTGCACAAGGGGAGTACCACCTGAATCTCAGTTCCCAGGCGCTGCGGCAACGAGTGGATGTCGATGCGGCCGCCCTTGGCCGAGACGCGCTGACGCATGCCGAACAGGCCGTGCGTTTTGGGCTTGTTGAACTGATCCTGCGTGAGGCCGATGCCGTTGTCGATCACTTCGAGGCGCACGCGCTGGTCGTCGCAGGCGAGGGCGATGCGCACAGTCGTGGCGCGCGCGTACTTGCCTGCGTTCGTCAACGCTTCCTGCGCCACCCGGAACAGCACGATGGCGGTCGACTCGGGCAATGCGAAGTCTTCCTCAGGCAGATCGAGATCGAGCTGCCAGTGTTGCTGGTCGGCCGTTTCTTCCGCGAGCGAGCGCAGCGCGGTGACGAGGCCGAAGTTGATCAGCACGGTCGGGCGCAGGTTCTCGATGATGCGGCGCTTGGTCTGAATGCCGGAGTCGAGATTGCGTTGCGCACGCGCGAGTTTCTCGGAAATCACCGGCTCGACGTTGCGCAGCTTGTGATGTGCCCACGTGACATCCATCTTGCACGCCGTGAGAATCGCGCCGAGTTCGTCGTGCAGTTCGCGCGACAGACGCGTCTTTTCGTCTTCGCTCACGTTTTGCAAGTGGGTGGCCAGTTCGTCGAGCTGTTCGGTGCGCTCACGCACGAGCCTGTCGAGGTGAGCCTGCTGCTCGTGCAACTGGTCGCGGGCGAGTTGTTCCTGTCGCATCTGCTTGCCGAGCACGCGGAATAACAAGATGAAGAGCAGAATTGTCAGCACCGACAGTGCGCCAGCGCTGACCGCCGAGATCGCCTGATCGAAGCGACCGTTGTCCTGCGCTGTGCGGGCGCGGGCCAGCTCGCGGTTATAGAGATCGGTAATGCCGGTCTGCACCGGCTCCATCGTCCCGAGGCCGAGATGGGCCGGGGACAACGCTTCCTCCATCGTCATTTGCCCCTGCGTTACAGCAGATCGCGCCGTGTCCATCGCCGTGATGCGCTCAGAGAACAGGGTCATGACGCGCGCGAAATCGCGCGTGGCCTGATCGTCGCCCACGTCCTTGTAGTGCTGGATGACGAGCGCTGAGAGATCGCGAATGCGTCGCACGGCCGACAGATAGGGATCCAGATAGCCCACATCGTTTGTGAGCAGATAGCCGCGCTGGCTTGCCACCACCGTCGAGGTGCGCGCAATGATCTCGTTGAGTTCATTGGCGGCGGTCATGTTTTGCAGCGCCGCTTCGTAGGTGGAGGCGAGACGACGGTGTGCCGATTCGAGTCCGATCAGACTGCCGACCGTGATGACGATCGCAGCGATCATGGCGATGATCCAGCTTCGGCGACGCAACCAGGACGTAAATCGGGGCATTGGGCGTTGTGAGCCGTGAATGGCGTGAAAGTTGTGAGTGGCGTGGCAGCGGCCTGGAAAGGCGCGTGGCCGCGGCGATGACTGCGAAAACAGCGCTAAAACAGCGCTGAAACAGCCCAAAAGCGACCCAAAAACGCGCCGATACCGGGCCGCCAGGTGGCCGTTGATAGCGGGGAGTGCTTTGATCATACGGCGAAAATCGCCACATCCGCGAAATTGTCAGCAAATTCCTACGCAAAAACCAGCGCCGCGCGGGCAGTCCCGCGAGCGGCGTTTTTCTACTATTCATTCAGCGCCCTCGGGTTGGCGTGCCGTCTGACAAGGCAGGCGCCAGCCGCAGGGAGCCAGAAAGTCTCCGGGAAATTAGATATGAAACCAAGGAGAACGCCATGCTGAAGTGGGCTTTGTTGTTCGCGCTGATATCGATCGTGGCAGGCCTGTTGGGCTTTACCGGGATTGCCGCCGGCGCGGCCGGGATTGCGAAGATTCTCTTCGTTCTGTTCCTGGTGCTGTTCGTGGTTTTCTTGCTGCTTGGCCTGACCGTCGCCAAGAAAATCGTCGACTAGAAGTGCGCTGCGGCGCGTTTTGCGCCGCAGCATAGCCATGTGGCTCGCGGCAAGCGGTTCGCGCAGCGCTTGACACATGCGCTAACGGGCCATCGACATTCAAGGAGGTTGCGATGCTTCACTATGCCGTTGTTTTCTTCGTGATCGCGTTGATCGCCGCGGTTTTCGGTTTCACGGGAATCGCCGCCGGTGCGGCTGAAATCGCGAAGATTCTGTTCTTCATCTTCCTGGTGATCTTTCTGGTCACGCTGCTCTTCGGGGTGGTCCGACGATAGATACCGTCAGGGAACGCGGGGCGGCCTGAGCCGCCCTTCGCCCTATCTGGCGTCAGATGGGGCAATGACGCAATGACATTCCCCAACCCCGGCAAACTCGCCAAACCGCTACAGGAGAATTCGCAGATGCATACCGCCAAGCAAGCTAAACAGCACGCCAAGCAGGCCAAGCACGCGATGACCGGTAATGGTCATAGCCAGCACGCGGGAGAGGATTTCGAGATCGACGTTCGCGCCCTGCGCGAGCGTGCCCGAGAGCACCTCGACGAAGGTGCCGTCACGGAAGACTACCGGGCCGATCGCGACGCGGTCGTGCACATGCTCAACGATGCGCTCGCCACCGAATTGGTCTGCGTGCTGCGTTACAAGCGCCACCATTTCATGGCCACGGGGATTCATGCCGAGCCGGTGGCCGCCGAATTCGCCGAACACGCTGCGCAGGAGCAGGATCATGCGGATCGCATCGCGGCGCGTATCGTGCAACTGGGCGGCGAGCCGGATTTCTCGCCGGACAGCCTTTCCTCACGCAGCCACGCCGAGTACGTTACATGTAAGACCCTGCGCGACATGATTCGCGAAAACCTCGTCGCCGAGCGTATTGCGATTGAGAGTTACCGCGAGATGATTCATTATTTGGGCGACCGGGATACCACAACCCGTCGCTTGCTCGAAGAAATCCTCGCCGTCGAGGAAGAGCATGCCGACGATATGCGGGATCTGCTCGACCGGGAGTGACGGCCATGGCGCGCGCATCGAATTCACTCAAGCGCGGCCAGGAGGCCGACGGGGACAGTCTCTGGAGCTTAGATGTCACTGACAATAAAAATCCTCATTGCCGACGACCACGCCATCGTTCGTACCGGCTTCAAGCAATTCATTGCCGACGAGTCGGACATGGAGGTGCTGGGCGAGGCGGCGAGCGGCGACGAGGTGATTCGTGCCGTGCGCGAAACCGAATTCGATGTCGTGCTGCTGGATATCGCCATGCCTGACAAGAACGGCATCGACACTCTGCGCGTGATCAAGCAGTTGCGACCCGAGCAGGGGGTGCTGTTCCTGTCCACGTATCCCGAAGCGCAATACGCGGTCAATCTGCTGCGCGCCGGTGCCGACGGTTATCTGATGAAGGACGCCGCACCCGAAGAGATCATTCGGGCGATCCGTACGGTGGCGCGGGGGCATCGCTACGTGAGCGAGGTGACGGCGGATTTGCTGGCGCAGAAGCTCGACAAGCCGGTCGATGAGCCCATGCACGAACAACTCTCGGAGCGTGAATTTCAGGTCTTCTGCAAGCTGGCGCAGGGCCGCACGCCGACCGAGATCGCCGACGAGCTGCATCTGTCGGTGAAGACCGTCAGCACCTATCGCGCGCGTGTGCTGGAAAAGATGCATTTGAAAACCAATGCCGACCTGACGCTTTACGCGCTCAAGAACGGCCTGATCAGTTGAGAGAGGCTTTTCATGTCAACTGGGAACTCAGCCACGCTTACAGGGACGCGTGCGCCCCTCAAGGTGCTGCTGATCGAAGATTCGGCGGTGATTCGCGAGAGCCTGTCCGAAGCGCTCGGCTCGAGTGGCATGCTGGAAGTGACAGGCGTGGCGGAGACGGCCGACGACGCGGTCCGTACCCTTGAAAACGATTCCTTCGACGCGGTCATCGTCGATATCCAGTTGCGGCGCGGCTCTGGCATGGACGTGCTGTCGTACCTGCACAGCAGAGGCATGCTGGAAAAGCTGATGGCGATCGTGCTGACCAACTATGCGCTCGCGACCTACCGCAAGCGCTGCCAGCAACTGGGCGTGCGACACTTTTTCGACAAGTCGCTGGAGTTCGACGAAGTCATCAGAGTGCTCGACGATTTTGCCAACGAGCGGCAGGCCTGAGGCCTGCGCTCTCTATCTGCGAAATTCAGTATAAAGAGATCAAATTTTATTATTTTCAACTATTTAGGCGCATGGGCTAGAATATTGCCTTTGCGCTAAATAGAGTGTTGGCGGCGGCACTGTCCGGGAAGTTTCGGCAGTGGGGCTGCTATTTTTTTGCATGATCGAACTCCAGAACATTACCCAGCGCTTCGCTGGACCCAAGGGGCCGATCGACGCGCTTTCCAATATCAGCCTGTCGATCGAGCGCGGCGAAGTTTTCGGCATCATCGGCCGAAGCGGCGCCGGTAAGAGCACGCTCGTGCGTGTGATCAACCTGCTTAACCGTCCCAGCGACGGCTCGGTGCGGGTCGACGGTCAGGATCTGACCTCGCTGTCGTCCGACGAACTGCGTCAGGCGCGCCGTCGCATCGGCATGATCTTCCAGCACTTCAACCTGCTCAGCTCGCGCACCGTCTACCAGAACGTGGCGCTGCCGCTGGAACTCGCGGGTATGACGGCCGCAGACATTCGCGCGAAGGTGCTGCCGCTGCTCGAACTCGTGGGCCTCACCGCACAGAAGGATCGCTATCCGTCGCAGATTTCCGGCGGTCAGAAGCAGCGCGTGGGCATCGCCCGGGCGCTCGCAAGCGAGCCGCAAGTGCTGCTCTCGGACGAAGCCACCTCGGCGCTCGACCCCGAAACCACGCGCTCGATTCTCGAACTGCTCAAGCGTATTAATCGCGAACTCGGTCTGACGGTCGTGCTCATCACGCACCAGATGGAAGTCATCAAGCAGGTCTGCGACCGTGTGGCAGTGCTCGACGCTGGCCGCGTGGTCGAGCAGGGCGCCGTGATCGACGTGTTCCTGCGTCCGCGCCACGAAGTCACCCGCGCGCTGATCGGCGACGTGATTGCGCAGGAACTCCCTGAGGGCGTGCGCCAGCGTGTGGCGTCGCGCATCGGCAATGGCCACGACCATCTGTATCGTCTCGCGTTTTCCGGGGCGGGCGTGGACCAGCCGCTGCTCTCCGAGGCCATTCGCCGCTACGAACTCGATTTCAACATCCTGCATGGCCAGATCGACGAGATCCAGGGGCAGGCGTTCGGATCGCTCGCCGTGATGGCGGGCGGCACCCCGGCCCGCGTGGCCGAAGCCATGGCGTTCCTCGCCAGTCAAGGCGTTGTCGTTGAGGAGCTGAGCCATGTGGAGTGAAATGTTCGATCTGTTCGTCTCGTCGTTCTGGGAGACGCTGATCATGGTTGGCATCTCCGGCCTGATCGGCGCAGTCGTCGGTGTGCCGCTGGGCGTACTGCTGTACCTGACGGACCGCAACGGCGTCTTGCAGAACCTGCCGACCAACCGGATCGTCGGCATTCTCGTCAACGCTGTGCGCTCGACGCCGTTCATCATTCTGCTCGTCGCGGTGATTCCGTTCACGCGACTGATCGTCGGGTCGTCCATCGGCACGATGGCCGCCGTGGTCCCGCTTACCATCGCTGCTGCACCGTTCGTAGCGCGTCTGGTGGAGACCGCGTTGCGTGAAGTGGACCGTGGCCTGATCGAGGCCGCCCAGTCGATGGGCGCGACGACCGGTCAGATCGTCATGAAGGTGCTGCTGCCCGAGGCGTTGCCCGGCATCGTCGCCGGTCTGACGATCACGTTCGTGAGCCTGGTCGGTTACTCGGCCATGGCCGGTGCGATTGGCGGCGGCGGGCTGGGCGACCTCGGCATCCGCTACGGCTATCAGCGCTTCCTGCCGGAAGTCATGATCACCGTGGTGCTGATTCTGATCGTTTTCGTGCAACTGGTGCAGACGTTCGGCGATTGGCTGGTGCGGCGTCTGAGCCACAAGTAATTCCCACATAACAACGGTTGCCGGTCGAACCGGCACTTCACTCACACACGCGAGGTTTTTCATGCAACGTCGTACGATTTTCAAGCTGCTGGCCGGTGTTGGCGCCGCCACGGTTTTCGCCACGCAATTCTCGGCTCCTGCGGTAGCCGCTGACGCCATCAACCTGAAGGTCGGCGTGACGGGCGGTCCGCACGCGCAGATCTTCGACGAAGTGAAGAAGGTCGCAGCCAAGGACGGCCTGAACCTCAAGGTCATCGAGTTCAGCGATTACGTGCAGCCGAACGCCGCCTTGTCGTCGGGCGATCTCGACGTGAACAGCTACCAGCATCAGCCGTACCTCGACGCGCAGGTGAAGGACCGTGGCTACAAGCTCGAATCGATCGCCAAGACGGTGATCTTCCCGATGGGTATCTACTCGAAGAAGATCAAGTCGCTGGCCGATCTGAAGACGGGCGACAAGGTTTCGCTGCCGAACGATCCGACCAATGGCGGCCGTGCGCTGCTGTTGCTGCAAAAGCAGGGCCTGATCAAGCTGCGCGCCGACGCCGGACTGAAGGCAACGCCCATCGACGTGGCTGAGAACCCGAAGAAGCTGAAGTTCGTGGAACTGGACGCCGCGCAACTGCCGCGCTCGCTCGACGACGTGGCCGTGGCCGTCATCAACACCAACTTCGCGATGGAAGCCGGTCTGAACCCGAAGAAGGATTCGATCGCCATCGAAGACGCGAACGGTCCGTACGCCAACGTGCTGGTCATCCGTTCGGCCGATAAGAACAAGCCGTGGGTCGCCAAGCTGATCAAGGCCTACCACTCGCCGGAAGTGAAGGCATTCATCGAGCAGAAGTTCGGCGGCTCGGTCGTAACGGCCTGGTAAGTTTCGGGATTATTCGGCGGGGTACCGCTCGGATACACCTGACGAAAGACGGCAACGCTTTGCGGCGTTGCCGTTTTTTTTCGTCCGTGTGCGAGGCGAATCTCTCCATTGGGCTAAGGATTCCCGCGTGGCGGGAGACGGGGCGGGCGCTGCGTCGACGTTTGTTGCAATTCCGGTGCTGTCACGGTTTTGTCAAATAACAGCGATAGCCTGAGTGCCAAGTAAAAGAGGGTGCCCACGGGCACCGTCACAAGACGCGGGTATGGGCCAAAGAGCAACGACCGCACGTGAAACACGGGGAATGGGTGAGACTTGATCGGGGCACATCGAAGTCAAGATGCCCCCGGTGCGCATGAGTGTGCCCGCCACATGTCCGTATAACGTACAGCTGTTTGCATGATGCCGGCGCGCCGCACCGACTTACGGAGTCTCAGTTGAACCCTCTCCCGCCTGCCGCAGTTGCCGGGATACGTCCGCAGGATCGCTTTGGCGCTCCCGCGACAGCGCGCGATGCGCAGCCAGCTTCCGCTCTCTCTACTTCGCCCCCCGCTGCCAGCCCGTACGTCGAACCCGACGAAGCGTCGCTGCTCGCCGATCTTTGTGAAGGCATCGGCCTGACCTGTGTGTTCCAGCCCATCGTCGATTTCCGCACTTCTGAGATCGCGGGCTACGAAGGCCTTGTGCGCGGGCCTGCCGGGACATCGATTCATTCGCCGATGGCGTTGTTCGCGGCGGCGCGGCGTCACGGCGTGAGCGGACCGCTCGAACTCGCCTGTCGTCGCACGGTGCTGCGCGGCTTCGTCGAGCAGGACTTGCCTGAACGTCTGTTCCTGAACATCGGTCCGGTCACGCGCGCGCACCCCGGCGGTGGCGTGAGCGAATCGCTCGGTCTGGACGAGACGTTCGCCATGCTTCAGTCGTTCCGACTCGCGCCTGAGCGCGTCGTGCTGGAGCTTACCGAACAAGCGCCCACGCTGGACCTGGCGAGCACACGCGCATCGCTTGCCGCCTACCGTGCGCTGGGCTTCGAAGTGGCGCTCGACGACATGGGCGAGGGCTATGCGAGTCTGCGCCTTTGGTCGGAACTGCGGCCCGATTACGTCAAGATCGACCGGCATTTCGTCGACGGTATCGACACCGACACCGTCAAACTTCAATTCGTGCGCTCGATGCGTCAAATTGCGGAGACGAGCGGCACGCGCGTCATTGCCGAGGGCATCGAGCATGCCGAGGAGCTTCAGGTCGTGCGCGATCTGGGCATCTTTCTTGGGCAGGGGTATTTCATTGCGCGACCCGAAGCGCAGCCGCAGCGGGCCATCACGGCGAACGTGCAGGAAGTGGTGAACGAGCGCCGTGCTTATGTCCACCAGCAACCGAGTCAGTTGGGAGCGGGAAACGTGACGCTCGAGCGCATTGCCTCCTACGTCGCGCCCGTCTCGCCGGACACGCGCAGCGAGGATGTGGTGGCGCGCTTCGAGAGCGATCCCGCGCTGGAAGTGCTACCGGTGGTGGAGCGCGAGCGCGCCGTCGGGCTGATTGGACGGGCGTCGCTGATCGGGCGCTTCGCACGACCGTTCACGCGTGAGTTGTACGGACGCAAGCCATGCTCGGCCGTGATGGAGCCGCGACCGCTCACGTTCGACAAGGCGGCACGCGTCGAGGATCTGAGCCGGATGATTGCCGAAGGGGCGAGCCGTCAGATCGCGGCCGGTTTCATCGTCACGGATCAGGGGCGTTACTTCGGTGTGGCGCAGGGACACGCGCTGATGCGTCACATCACCGATATGCAACTGGATGCGGCGCGCTATGCCAACCCGCTGACGCTACTGCCGGGCAACGTGCCCATCGACGACTACATGGATCGCATGATCGGGGAGCGTCAGTCGTTCCACGCCTGTTACGTCGATCTGGACAACTTTAAGCCGTTTAACGACGTGTTTGGCTATCGCCGTGGCGACGACCTGATTCAACTGGTCGCGCGCGTGCTGATGGCGGTACGCAATCCCGAGCGCGATTTCCTCGGACACATCGGCGGCGACGACTTCCTGATTCTATTCCGTAGCCCCGATTGGGAGGCACGGTGCCGCGAAGCGCTCACGCGTTTCGGGGAAGCGGTGACGGAGTACTTCCACCCGGATCAGATCGCTGCTGGCGGGTTCGAGGCCGAGGATCGTCGCGGCATGGTCATCTTCCATCCGATCACGAGTCTGTCGATTGGTGTGGTCGCGGTGACGCCGGAGAGCTTTCCGTCACACGTGGAAGTCTCGGCGGCGGCTGCCGATGCCAAGAAGATGGCCAAGCGCGCGCTCGGTAACAGTCTGTTCATCGAGCGGCGTCGGGCGCATCGGTGAGCCGCTCGGCGGTGCTTCGTCACATAGAAAAAGCCCGCCAATCGGCGGGCTTTTCCTTTGAATCAGATTAAGACTCAGTGCGACAGCGCTGGCATACCTTCCATGCTCGCGGCGTCGTTTTCACGCTCTTCCGACAGGTACGGGGTGCGCCAGCCAGCCTTCACGCCCCAGTGATAGAACGCGAGCGACAGCACCGCTACGATGACCATGTCCCAGCCATAAGGCAGCACGCCGAGCCCGCCGAACTCCTTGCTGCCGATGTACGAGCAAAGCGCCATGCACGGCAGGTAACCGATCAGCCACCACGAGGCCTTGAGGTCGCGACCGAACCCTTGCCAGTTGTCCTTTGCCTGGTAGTAGAAGTACACCGGCAGCGCCACGACCACCAGCACGATTATCTGGCCGGTCAGCGGCCAACGGGCCCAGTACAGGATCAGCGAGGCGCAAACGAAAGCAAACGGCGCGATCAGCGATAGACCCGGCAGGCGCAGCGGCCGGTGCATCTCCGGCGCCGAACGACGCAGCGACATCACGCTGATCGGGCCGGTGAGGTACGAAATCACGGTCGCCACCGAGATCACGGCGGCCAGCGAATCCCAGCCGCGGAAGAAGAACATGAAGATGAACGAGATCGCGAGGTTGAACCACATCGCCTGACGCGGCACACCGTACAGCGGGTGCACACGACCGAAGATGGCGGGCAACGTGCGGTTGCGCTCCATCGCGTAAATCATGCGGCTCGTGGTGGCCATGTACGTCGTGCCCGTGCCGCTCGGGCTCAGGAACGCGTCGAAGTACAGCACGATCGCCAGCCAGTTCAGGCCCAGCGCAATCGCCAGTTCGGCGAACGGCGAACTGAAGCTCACCATGTGCCAGCCGCCCGCGAGCTGCTCAGGCGAGAGCGCGCCGATGTACGCGACTTGCAGCAACAGGTAGATGACGGTCGCAAGCAGGATCGAGCCGACGACTGCAAACGGAATGCTGCGGCCCGGATCACGCGCTTCACCCGCGAGATTCACGGGGCTTTGGAAGCCATTGAAGGCGAACACGATGCCGGAGGTGGCGACGGCGGTCAGCACCGCCGACATGCCGTTCGGCGCGAAGCCGCCATGCTCGGCGATGTTGAAGTTGCCGGGATGGAAACCGGCAATCATCAGACCGGCGATGGTCAGCGCGGGAATCGCGAACTTGAAGAGCGTGATCGCCGTGTTGGCGCGTGCGAACAGCTTCACGCCCCAGTAGTTCAGCATGAAGTAGACGATCACGAGCAAGGCGGACAGCACTAACCCGCTCGTTGTGAGCGTGCCGTCCACGAACAAGGCGTGCGCCCAGTCGTACGGCCACGTGCTCATGTACTGGATCGACGCTTCGGCTTCGATCGGAATGACCGACACGATGGCGATCCAGTTGGCCCAGGCGGCGATGAAGCCGACGAGACTGCCATGCGAGTAACGGGAGTAGCGCACCATGCCGCCCGATTCGGGGAACATCGCGCCGAGTTCGGCGTACGTCAGGGCAATGGCGAGAATCACGACAGCGCCGATAAGCCAGGCGAAAAGGGCCGCCGGTCCGGCGATCTTGGCGGCTTTCCAGGCGCCGAACAGCCAGCCGGAGCCGATGATCGAGCCGAGACCGGTCAACATCAGGGCGAACGGCCCGATGTTGCGCATGAGGGATTGATTGTTATCCATAGATGTCTACTCCACGCCCGGGGGGTGACAAGCGGACGCCCGCAGGGAGCGGGCGACGCATTGCGCGAGGGCGGACACGGCAGTCAGGCCGTCGCCATCACAAGGAGCATGACGGCGCGGGGGCGGCGCTGACGGACGCGACTTCTGTTGATCGGCTTCGCGACACCGCACCGACTTCCGACGTCACACCGCAATTCGCCTTTGTGCCGGTCGAATTGGGGTCGGAGTCGTGGTTCGCGAAAAAAAGCGCGATTCTACCCGAGCCGTGCCGCCTCTGTGGGACTTTGTAACGCTTCCACGATGGCACCCGGTTCGGCGACGTTAGGTCGAAATGCGCGCAACCCAGTCGCGGCGCGGCTCACGCTGTGGGAAAGCCACTATTACAAATTGTTAAAGGGTCAGATGAGTTTCACATCCCGGCGAGACAGAGATACTTCATCTCAAGGTACTCGTCGATGCCGTATTTCGACCCTTCGCGGCCCAGTCCAGATTGCTTGACCCCACCGAATGGTGCGACTTCGTTCGAGATGAGGCCGGTGTTGATACCGACCATACCGGCCTCGATGCCTTCGGCTACGCGCCATACGCGGCCTACGTCGCGAGCGAAGAAATACGACGCCAGTCCGAAGTCGGACGCGTTCGCCAGCCGGATGCCGTCGGCTTCGTCCTTGAAGCGGAAGACGGGCGCGACCGGGCCGAACGTCTCCTCCTGGGCTACGAGCATATCGGCGCTGGCGTCGGCCACGACGGTCGGCTCGAAGAAGCGGCCGTGCAGCACCTTGCCGCCGACGGTGACGCGTCCGCCCTTGGCCACAGCGTCCTCGACGTGACGCTCGACCTTGGTGATGGCGGCATCCTCGATGAGCGGGCCGATCGCCACGCCTGGCTCAAAGCCATTGCCCACGCGCAGGCGGCTCACCGCAGCAGTGAGCTTTTCGACGAAGGCGTCGTAAATTCCGTCTTGCGCGTAGATGCGGTTGGCGCAGACGCACGTTTGCCCTGCATTGCGGAATTTGGATGCGATGCAGCCTTCGACGGCGGCGTCGACGTCGGCGTCGTCGAACACAAGAAACGGCGCGAGGCCGCCGAGTTCGAGCGCCACCTTCTTGATGGTGGACGCGCATTGCTCCATCAACTTCGCACCGACCGGCGTCGAGCCAGTGAAGGAGAGATGGCGCACGCGCGGGCTGGACGTCAGCACGTTGCCCACGTCCGACGAGTTTTTCGACGTCACGACATTGAACACGCCCTTGGGCAGACCGGCGCGGTCGGCCAGTTCGGCCAGAGCCAACGCAGATAGCGGAGTGAGACGGGCCGGTTTGACCACGATGGTGCAGCCCGCGGCGATGGCTGGCGCGATCTTGCGCGTGATCATCGCGATGGGGAAGTTCCACGGCGTGATCGACGCACAGACGCCGATGGGTTGTTTGAGCACCAGCAGGCGCTTGCCGCCTTCGGGCGAGGCGAGCACGTCGCCGTCGATACGTTTGGCTTCCTCGGCGAACCACTCGATGAACGACGCGCCATACGCCACCTCACCCTTGGCTTCGGCCAGCGGCTTGCCTTGTTCGGCCGTCATGATGGCGCCGAGGTCGTCCTGCGCCGCCATGATCAGATCGAACCAGTGACGCATGATGCGGGCGCGTTCCTTGCCCGTCTTGCCGCGCCACTCGGGCAGCGCGGTCTCGGCGGCGACGAGCGCGCGCTCGGTTTCCTTCGCGCCGAGATCGGCGACTTGCGCAATTTCGGCATCGGTGGCCGGATCGTTGACTGCGAAGGTGGCGTGGGAGTCGGCTTGCGTCCAGTCGCCGTCGATATAGGCGCTGGTCTTGAGCAGGTCGGGATCTTTGAGGCGGGCCAGCGCGGGATGCGACCTGGCTGATGCGTGGGCGGCATGCGAATTGCGGGACGAGGACACGATTAGCTCCTTTCGATGACCGGCCGGTGCGCTCGGGGGAGGTCGCGCCGACCCGGGGGATGGAAATGGATACGGCTTATCTGTCTTTCGGGTGCCAGCTTACTCTATTGATGGAGAAGGCTCGTGGCGCGCAGCGTGCATTGCGCGCAAACACAAACGCCGACAGCCTGATGGCCGCCGGCGTTGGGCATGACGCAGGATCGGTGGCCCGTTTTACAGGCCGAGATCCTTATATAGAGCAGCCATGCGCGCGTCGACGTCGGCGGTCATTTCGATCGGACGCCCCCACTCGCGCGAAGTTTCACCCGGCCACTTGTTGGTCGCGTCGATCCCCATCTTCGAGCCCAGCCCAGCCTTGGGCGAGGCGAAATCGAGATAGTCGATGGGGGTCTGGTCGACGAGCGTCGTGTCGCGTGTCGGGTCGACGCGTGTCGTGATCGCCCAGATGACCTCTTTCCAGTCGCGGATATCGACGTCTTCGTCCACCACGACGATGAACTTCGTATACATGAACTGGCGCAGGAAGCTCCACACGCCGAACATCACGCGCTTGGCATGCCCCGGATAAGCCTTCTTCATCTGGACGATGGCCATCCGGTAGCTGCAACCCTCGGGCGGCAGGTAGAAGTCGGTGATTTCCGGGAATTGCTTTTGCAGCAGCGGCACGAAGACTTCATTCAAGGCCACACCGAGGACAGCCGGCTCGTCGGGCGGTTTGCCCGTGTAGGTCGAGTGATAGACGGCGTTGCGGCGCATCGTAATACGCTCGATCTTGAACACGGGGAACCATTCCTGCTCGTTGTAGTAGCCGGTGTGATCGCCGTAGGGGCCTTCGAGCGCGTGTTCGTAACCGGCGGTCGCACCCCGCGAGGGCGGCGGCGGTGCGCCTTCGGGCACGACAGGCGGTTGTTCGGACGGGTAAATAAAGCCTTCCAGCACGATCTCGGCGCGGGCGGGCACGCGTAGCGACTCCAGTCCGGGCGTCACGCACTTGGCCAATTCCGTGCGGCTGCCGCGCAGCAAACCAGCAAACTGATACTCGGAGAGCGTGTCGGGAACGGGGGTGACCGCGCCGAGCATGGTCGCCGGATCGGCGCCGAGGGCAACGGCAATCGGGAACGGCTTGCCCGGATTCGCCTGCGCGAACTCGCGGAAATCCAGCGCGCCGCCGCGATGCGCAAGCCAGCGCATGATGACTTCGTTGCGGCTGATGACCTGCTGACGATAGATGCCGAGGTTCTGGCGTTTGCGATGCGGGCCTTTGGTGATGACCAGTCCCCACGTAATCAGCGGCGCTGCATCGCCGGGCCAGCAGGTCTGGATCGGCAGACGCGAGAGGTCGACGTCGTCGCCCTCCCAGACGATCTCCTGACACACCGGACTGCCGACTTCTTTCGGGGCCATGTCCCACACGGCCTTGGCCATGCCGAGCAACTTGCCTGCGTCCTTCAGCCCGCGCGGCGGCTCGGGTTCCTTGAGCGTCGAGAGAAGACGGCCGATATCGCGCAGCGAGCCGAGCGCGTTCTCGCCGTTCTCGACACCCATCCCCAGTGCCACTCGTTCAGGGGTGCCAAACAAGTTGGCAAGCACGGGCATGTCATGGCCGGTCGGCCGCTCGAACCACAGGGCCGGGCCGCCGGCTTTGAGCACGCGATCGGCCAGCGCTGTCATCTCAAGCACCGGCGAGACCGGCACGTCTACGCGACGAAGCTGGCCGGATCGCTCCAGTTGCGCGGTGAAGTCACGAAGATCGAGATATTTCATGAAACAAACGGTTACCAAAAATTTTTACGAAATTCATACGTCCGGATCGAACGGGCGTTTGAATCACGCGAAAGTCGGGGTGACACCCTTGTAAACGCGGGGTGGGGCAGGGCATTTTACCGGCCAAGGCAGTAAAACGTCACGGCAAAACAGGTGTTACAAATTACTTTTGGTAATGATTTTGGCTATTAATAGTATTGACGGTTTATATATCACTGCTACAATCCGCCCGTTGAATCCAGAAAGGCGGCTTCGATGACGGGTAGGCCGACCCGCTCGAGCTTAGCGACAACTACAACATCGACGTGGATTTTCAGTGGCTGGTTTTCTCACCGAGGTCGGGAAACCAGTGTTTTAGGAAGCAGCGCGAGCGATAGCTCGTCAGCGCCAGAGACCTGAACAGGTCGGCGCGCTGCGGCGGTAGCGGCATCGTCCATGACAACACGATGCACCGCCTCTTTCCATATGCCGTAAGTAAGCGCTTAACGGGATGCCTGGCGGGCATACTGGCTTACTTCCTTACGCCCCGGGGCCACCCCGTGGTGACGGCGTAACCGGAGTACGTAGTATGAAGAAGTCTGGTTTATCACCCTGGCTACTGGCCGTGTTCGGTGCGCTTCGTGCGCGCGGCGCGGCAACGGTAGCCGTGGCTCGCCGCGATTGGCGTCGCCTTGCCTGGCACGGCGGTCGTGTTGGACTGTATACGTCCAGCGCGGTCGGTCTGGTTGCCGTGGTTGGCACGTTGGCGCTGTGGGTCAGACCGACGTGGCGCGCCGATATGGCGTCGCGCGTGGGTCCGCTGCTTGAGGCAGCCACCGGTACGGCCAACGCGGCCGGCCAGGGCGCCAATGGCGGCATCGTTGCACAAGGTACGGCGTCGGATTCGACGATGATGGCGCAAGCGGCGCAGCACGTGCCGTCGGCCGCTGTCCTCGCAGCGTATATTCCGAACCAGCGAGTGGCAGCCGACGCGCGCGCCACCAAGGTGCTCGATACGCGCGAGCAGATCGCCGTTGCCGACTATCTCGCACGCCGCTATCGCGTGGCGGGCGACGTGACGGGTAACCTCGTGCGCGCGGCTTACTCGACGGGCAAGGAAGTCGGACTCGATCCGCTGCTGCTGCTCGCCGTGATGGCCATCGAATCGGGTTTCAACCCGTACGCCGAGAGCACTGTCGGCGCACAGGGCCTCATGCAGGTCATGTCGAAAGTGCATCAGGACAAGCTCGAATACTTCGGCGGTCCGGAAGCTGCGCTGCATCCGCTGGCCAATATCAAGGTCGGTGCCTTGATCCTGAAGGAATGCATCGCACGCGGCGGTTCGCTGACAGGCGGTCTGCGTCTGTATGTCGGATCGACCAGCGCCGGTGACGGTGGCTACGGTGCCAAGGTGCTCGCCGAGCGCGATCGCCTCCGTGGCGTGACCATGGGACGCAAGGTCTCGCCGAACGAGCCGCAAGCGCCGGTGATCGTCAGCTCGGCCAAGCCGGTCGCGAAGCCGGTTTCGACCGGCAAGTCGGCCGACACGACGGAATCGGCCCCCGCGCCCGCAGCGTCGAACTCGAACGGCAAGGCGGCCGCGGCTGCCAAGCCGCTCGAAGCGGACGACAGCACGGCAGCCTGAACGATCGGCACCTGCCGACGACCTCGCGATGCGCCACGGCCGGCGCATCCATCGGCCAGCAAGGCTATCTATATAGAGACGCATTGCGCAGCCAACAAAAAACCCATCGAATCGCTTCGATGGGTTTTTTGTTTTGGCGTGAGGAAAACCGTTCAGCCTGATGCGAAGACTCTGCCGATCCGGTCCATCGCCTCGTGCAACTGTTCAAGCGACGTCGCGTACGACAAGCGGATGTACTGACGCGGCTCGGCAAACCCGAAGTCGAGGCCGGGCACCAGCACGACGTCGGCCTGCTGAAGCAGCGCCTGCGTGAGACGGTCGCTATCGCCAGCATCCGCGTGCGGGACACCCGTGCAGTCGGCGTAGACGTAGAACGCGCCGTCCGGCATCACCGGTACCTTGAAGCCCAGACGCTCCAGCGCGGGCACAACGTAATCGCGCCGTTGGCGGAACGCTTCCTTGCGAGTTTCGTAAATCGCCAGCGTTTCGGGGAGGAAACATGCCGTTGCAGCATGCTGCGCCACCGCCGACGGGCAGATGAACAGATTCTGCGAAAGCTTCTCGAACGTCGGCACGAGAGACGGTGGCACCACCAGCCAGCCAAGACGCCAGCCCGTCATGTTGAAGTACTTCGAGAAGCTGCTCACGACCAGCACGTCGTCGCCGAAGCTCAGCGCGGTCGTCGGCTTGCCGTCGTACGACAGGCCCTGATAAATCTCGTCGACGAGCGTGAAGCCGCCACGCGCGCGCACCGTCTTCACAATGCGTGCAAGTTCGTCGGTCTCGATGGATGTGCCCGTCGGGTTCGACGGCGACGCGAGCAGTACGCCCTTCGTCTTCGGCCCCCAATGGGATTCGATGCGCTCTGCCGTAAGCTGGAAACGCTCCGCCGGACCCGACGGAATCAGCACCGGCTTGCCGTCGAACGTTGAGACGAAGTGACGGTTGCACGGATAGCAGGGATCCGGCATCAGCACTTCGTCGCCCACACCTACGAGCGCTGCACAGGCCAGGACCAGCGCAGCCGATGCGCCGGCCGTCACGACGATGCGCGACGGATCGACGTCCACCCCGTAAAACCTACGGTAGTAGCCGGAGATGGCTTCGCGCAGCGCGGGAACGCCCATCGCGCTGGTGTATTGCGTCCGGCCGTCGCGCATGGCTTTCGCCGCAGCCTCGATGACCGCTTCGGGGGCCGTGAAATCCGGCTCCCCGATGCCCATGTGGATCACATGGTGCCCCGCCTTCTCACGCAACGCGGCCTGCTTGGCCAACTCCATCACGTGAAAAGGGGCGATGTCGTCGACACGTTGCGCCAGTGTCAGCGCGGAGGCAAGGTTGGGCATGCGGTCCATATCGGGGGGAGGACGGGGGGCTTACTTACGTTGGAACGTCAGGCGCTCTTGCCGCGACCGCCATTGCGGTTCGCCGCGACTTCCGCCGGGCGAACCTCGGCGGCGAACTTGTCGAGTACGCCGTTCACGAAACGGTGACCGTCCGGTCCGCCGAAGGTCTTCACGACTTCGACCGCCTCGTTGATCACCACACGGTACGGCACGTCCTGAAGATGAATCAGTTCGTACGCACCCGCGATGAGCGCGGCATGTTCGATCGGCGACAGTTGCGCTGCCGGACGGTCCAGATGCGGCTGGAGTTGCTCCGACAGGGCGTCGGCCTCGCGGATGCTGCCATACAGGACAGCTTCCAGCAGGGCCTGATCCGCCTTGTCGTAGCCAGGGGTGGAGCGCAGGTGAGCATCGATCTCACTCGCGTGGCCGCGCGAAATCAGCCATTGATACACTCCTTGCAGCGCAAATTCGCGCGCGCGGCGCCGTGCACTCTTCATTACCGATCTTCCTCTTCTTCGTCTTCGTCTTCATCCTCTGCATCGTCGCCACTCAACATGTCGATGGCTTCGAGCAGATTGGCCATTTCCACCGCCACGCGAGCCGCATCGCGGCCCTTCTCGGCGGCGCGCACTTCGGCCTGTTCGTCGTTCTCGGTCGTCAGCACCGCGTTAGCGATGGGAATACCGAAATCGAGACCGATGCGCGTAATGCCGGCGCCGCTTTCGTTCGACACCAGCTCAAAGTGATACGTCTCGCCGCGGATCACCGCGCCAAGCGCGATAAGCGCGTCGAACTGGCCGCTTTCGGCCATCTTCTGCAATGCCAGCGGAATTTCCAGCGCGCCGGGCACGGTCACAAGCAGCACGTCTTCGCCGTCGACGCCCAGGCGGTCGAGTTCGGCCACGGCTGCGGTGCGCAGTGCGGTGCAGACCGCGTCATTGAATCGTGCTTGCACGATGCCCACGCGCAGGCCTTCACCGTCGAGTTCCGGCTGGTATTGTCCGATTTCCATAATGGGCTTCCTCAAAAAAGTACCGTCCAGGCGGTGCGGCCAACGTTATGCCGGCATGCCCGAGACAGGCAAGGCTCGGCAAGATGACGTCCCGCCAAAGACAGGACGCCGATACAAGGTAACTCAGGCAGTCACGGCGCCGGGCATCGGTTGGAAACCGGTGACCTCAAGGCCATAACCTGCCATGTTGGGAATCTTGCGCGGGCTCGACAGGACTCGCATTTTACCGACACCCAGCTCACGCAGGATCTGCGCGCCGACGCCGTGCGTACGGAAGTCCACCGGGCGGCGCTTAGCGCGTGCCGCCTTCTCGGTTTCGTCGAGCGCTTCGAATTGATTGAAGAGATGCTCGGGCGTCTCGACGCAGTTCAGCAGCACGACCACGCCTTTGCCCTCTTCGGCAATTGCCTTCATCGCACCGGCCAGCGTCCACGAGTGGGTCGACACGCCGGTCTCCAGCAGGTCCATCACCGACAGCGGCTCGTGCACGCGCACCAGCGTCTCTTCGTCGGGCGATGGCACGCCGCGCACCAGCGCCAGATGCGGATTGCCGCTCGGTTTGTCGCGATAGAGCGTGGCCTGGAAGGGGCCCCATGCCGTCTGCATCTCGCGCGACGACACCGTCTCGATCATCGATTCGGTACGGCTGCGATAGTGGATGAGATCGACGATGGTGCCGATCTTGATGTTGTGCTGCTCGGCGAACTCCAGCAACTGCGGCAGACGCGCCATCGTGCCGTCGTCATTCATGATTTCGCAGATGACGGCCGCAGGCGTGAGACCGGCCATCGCCGTCAGGTCGCAACCGGCTTCGGTGTGACCGGCGCGCACCAGCACGCCGCCAGGTTGCGCCATGATCGGGAACACGTGACCCGGCTGGACGATATCTTCGGGACGGGCGTCGCGCGAAATCGCCGTCTGCACCGTATGGGCGCGGTCGGCGGCGGAGATGCCCGTGGTCACGCCTTCGGCCGCTTCGATCGACAGCGTGAACGCCGTGCCGTATTGCGTGCCGTTGCGATACGTCATCAGCGGCAGGTTGAGTTGCTTGCAGCGCGCTTGCGTGAGCGTGAGGCAGATCAGGCCGCGACCGTACTTCGCCATGAAGTTGATGGCTTCGGGCGTTGCGAATTCGGCTGCCATGACCAGGTCGCCTTCGTTTTCACGATCTTCCTCGTCAACGAGGACAACCATGCGGCCGGCCTTGAGCTCGGCAATGATTTCTTCTGTAGTGGCCAACGGCATAGCGGCAACGCGGGGCTCGATTTGGAAAGGCTCTATTCTACGCCAAGCCGGTGCGCGGCTGCGTCCGATCTGGCACATCGGACAACGGAAAAGCGTCAATACAAAGGTCTTGACCTAAGTAACTGCGATGACTATAGTTAGGCACATGGCTAACCAATCCATCCCTCTCGATCGAATCTTTCAGGCGTTATCCGATCCGACACGTCGTGCGGTCGTCGAACGCCTGACGTTGGGCCCGGCGTCGGTGAGTGAACTCGCGCGTCCGTTTTCAATGGCGTTGCCGTCCTTCTCGCAGCATCTGAGCGTGCTGGAGGAGAGCGGGCTGGTCGTCTCGCGTAAAACTGGGCGTGTGCGGACCTACGCGCTGGAGACCGAAACGCTGGCGGGCGCACAGGATTGGCTCCAGTTGCAGCGCGACAAGTGGACGCGCCGCCTCGACCAACTCGACAACTATCTATGGCAGATGAAGGAGACGTGAAGATGAGCCGACCCAACCTGTTTTCGGTGGATCCGAAGCTGGACCTGGTGCTGGAGCGCTATGTCGACGTGCCGTGCGAGCGTGTCTGGGCTGCGTGGACGCAGCCTGAGCATCTCAAGAAGTGGTTCACGCCGGCGCCCTGGCAAACGGTCGAGTGCGAAATCGATCTGCGCCCGGGCGGTCTGTTTCACACTGTCATGCGTTCGCCGGAAGGCCAGCAGTTTCCGAACGTCGGCTGCTATCTGGAGGTGGTCGAGAATTCGCGACTCGTGTGGACGAACGCGGTGCTGCCCGGCTTTCGTCCTGCGCCTGCGCCGGTGGCCGAACACGGGGGCTTTCAGTTCACAGCCGCCGTGCTGATGGAGACGCAAGGTAAGGGCACGCGCTACACGGCGATCGCCATGCACGGCAACGAAGCCACGCGCGCGCAGCACGAAGCCATGGGCTTCCACGACGGTTGGGGCAAGGCACTGGATCAACTGGTCGATCTGATGAAGTAACTCAGCCGAAGTCATTGGCCGCAGATGTATGAAAAAAGGGGATGTGCCCGAAAGCACATCCCCTTTTCCGTTTCCCGTCATGTCGGCCTGATCGATGGCCGCGTGACCACAGACTCAAGCGCCCAGATAAGCGCGCTTGATGTCGTCGTTTGCGAGCAGGTTGTCAGCCGAATCGGCGAGCACGACGCGCCCGGTTTCGAGCACATAACCGCGGTCGGCCACATGCAGCGCCTTGTTCGCGTTTTGCTCCACCAGAAACACCGTCACGCCTTCTTCGCGAATCGCACGAATGATGTCGAAGATCTGCGCGATCACGAGCGGTGCGAGGCCGAGCGTCGGTTCATCGAGCAGCAACAGACGCGGACGGCTCATCAACGCACGACCGATAGCGAGCATCTGCTGTTCGCCGCCGGACATCGTGCCTGCGCGCTGTTTGCCACGCTGTGCGAGCCGGGGGAACAACTTGAAGACGTGATCCATGCCGGCATCGATTTCGTCTTTGGACGCGAAGAAGCCGCCCATCTTCAGGTTCTCGATGACGGTCAGGCTCGGAAACACGCGACGGCCTTCCGGTGAAATCGCCATGCCCATGCGCATGATTTCGTGCGTCGGGCGGTTGGTGATGTCGTTGCCCTCGAACATCACGCGACCGCTCGATGCGCGGGGCGTGCCACACACGGTCATCATCAGCGTGGTCTTGCCTGCGCCGTTACTGCCGATGAGCGTGACAATCTCGCCTTTGTTCACTTCGATAGACACGCCCGAGAGCGCCTCGACGGCCCCGTAGTGGGTGTGGATCTGTTCCAGCTTGAGCATTATTCCTCCCCGAGGTAGGCCTTGATGACGCGCGGATCGTTGCGCACCTCGTCGGGCTTGCCGGTCATGATCGGCTTGCCGTGTTCCATCACGAGAATCCGGTCGGAGACCCCCATTACGAGACTCATGTCGTGCTCGATGAGCAGCACCGAAATGCCGAACTCGTTACGCAGGTTGTCCACGAGTTGCTGCAACTCGACCTTCTCTTGCGGGTTCAGACCGGCAGCCGGTTCGTCGAGCATCAGCAGACGCGGCTCGGTGATCATGCATCGCGCGATCTCGAGGCGGCGCTGGTGGCCATATGACAGCGTGCCGGCTTCACGGTTAGCGACCGGCGTGAGACCCAGACGATCGAGCCACATCTTTGCGCGCTCGAGCGCCGTGCGCTCCGAGCAACGGAACGCGCCCGTCGAGAGCAGCCCTTGCAGAAAGCCGGTGTGCACGGTCATGTGCTGCGCGACGAGCAGGTTCTCCACCACCGTCAACTGACGGAACAGACGGATGTTCTGGAACGTGCGCACCAGACCGCGACGCGCCACCATATGGCTCGGCAAGCCGGTGATGTCGTTGCCGTCGAGCACGATCGATCCGCCCGTGGGACGGTAGAAGCCGCCCACGCAATTGAAGACGGTCGTCTTGCCTGCGCCGTTCGGCCCGATGATCGCGAAGACTTCGTTCTTGCGGACGTCGAACTCGACGCCGTCGACAGCCAGCAGACCGCCGAAGCGCATCTGAAGGCCAGAGAGTTTCAACAGTTCTGCACTCATTGCGGCAACTCCACATGCGGGCGGGTGGCGGGCAGCAGACCTTGCGGACGCCACATCATCATCAGCACCATCACCAGACCGAAGATCAGCATGCGGTACTCGGCAAAGTCGCGTGCCACTTCTGGCAGAATCGTCAGCAGGATGGCCGCGAGAATCACACCGATCTGCGAGCCCATGCCGCCGAGCACCACCACGGCGAGAATCAGCGCCGACTCGATGAACGTGAACGACTCCGGCGTGACCAGCCCCTGACGCGCAGCGAAGAACGCCCCGGCCAGACCCGCGAACGATGCGCCCAGCGTGAATGCCGAGAGCTTGATGCGCGTGGGGTTCAGCCCGAGCGAGCGGCAGGCGATTTCGTCTTCGCGCAGGGCTTCCCATGCGCGACCGATCGGCATGCGAATCAGGCGGCTCGTGACGAAAAGCGTGAAGCCGACCAGCGCGAACGCGAGCAGATACAGCCAGATCACCATGTGACCGCCGCTGTAATCCAGCCCGATCAGTTCATGGAATGTCTTCGCGCCTTCCACACTCGACGAGCGGGCCATTTCAAAGCCGAACACGCTGGGCTTCGGAATGCCGGACACGCCGTCCGGGCCGCCCGTCAGGCTCGTCAGGTTGTTGAGCAGCAGACGAATGATTTCGCCGAAGCCCAACGTCACGATCGCGAGATAGTCGCCGCGCAGACGCAGCACCGGGAAGCCCAGCAGGAAGCCGAACGTTGCCGACATCAGCGCGGCGAGCGGCAGGCATTCCCAGAAGGTCAGGCCGAAGTACTGATTGAGCAGCGCGTACGTGTACCCGCCGACGGCATAGAAGCCGACGTAGCCCAGATCGAGCAGACCGGCGAAGCCCACGACGATGTTCAGGCCGAGACCCAGCACGCAGTAGATGAGTGCGAGCGTTGCCACGTCCACTGCGCCGCGCGAGCCGACGAACGGCCACACGAGACCGACGGCGAGCAGCACCCACATGGCGGTCAGTTGCTGACGGCGTCCCATCGTGGGCATCGTCGGCAGCTTCACCGCGCGCTTGGTGCGCAACAGGAACGGCTTGATCAGTTGGAACACGAACACGATGGCCGTCGCGATCCAGACCGGACGCCAATGCTGTTCCAGCACAACCTTGTAGCCGTCGAGCTTCAGTTGCAGGCCCAGGATGGGGGCCGTAAGGATGATCGTCACGATTGCGGCGATGACCGCACCCTTGAGCGTCTCTCCTGCCGGCGCGCGGTTGGCGGCGCCGGACTTCATGGTGAGTTGTTGTGTCATGGTCGACCTCAGACTTTCTCGACGTCGGGCTTGCCCAGCAGGCCGGTCGGGCGGAACAGCAGCACCAGCACCAGCAGGCAGAACGCCACGATGTCTTTGTACTCGGAGGGCATGTAGCCCGAGGCGAGCGTCTCCGCCAGGCCCAGCAGCACGCCGCCCAGCATGGCGCCGGGAATGCTGCCGATACCGCCCAGCACCGCTGCCGTGAAGGCCTTGATGCCTGCGATGAAGCCGATGTACGGATTGAGCTTGCCGATGGTCAGGCCGATCAGTACGCCGCCCACAGCCGCGAGCATGGCACCGAGAATGAACGTGAAAGAGATCACGCGATTCGTATCGATGCCGAGCAGGTTGGCCATGCGCATGTCCTCGGCGCAGGCACGGCAGGCGCGGCCCATGCGCGAGTTAGCGATGAACAGCGTGAGCAGAATCATCAGGGCCACCGTCACGCCGACGATCAGCATGCGAGCGTAGGGAATCGTCACGGTGAAGTCGCCCATCGGAACATCGATGGCGCCGGAGATCAGCATCGGCACGGAAACATCGCGTGCGCCCTGACCGATCTGCACGTAGTTCTGCAGGAAGATGGACATACCGATCGCGGAGATCAGCGGTCCGAGACGAGGTCCGCCGCGCAGCGGGCGATACGCCACCCGCTCGATCGCGAAGCCATAAAGGCCCGTGACCAGCACCGATACCAGCAGCGCTGCACCCAGCACGAGCGGCAAGGGGTAGCCCGCCGCCGTTCCGATTGCAGTCAGTGTGACAAGCCCGACATAGGCGCCGATCATGTAGATCTCGCCGTGGGCAAAGTTGATCATGCCGATGATGCCGTAGACCATTGTGTAGCCAATGGCAATCAGCGCGTAGATCGCGCCCAGCGTCAGGCCATTGACCAGTTGCTGGGCAAGCTGTGGGAAAAATTCGTTCATGCGGGAAGCCTCGCGACTAGCGGGGGCCGAGCGCGAATGCGAGCCGCCCGCCGGGGTCGGCGGGCGGCTGGGGGTGATTCGCTGGCCGGTAAAGCGTCAGGGAATCAGTTGGCTGCGGTCTTGGTGGCGTCCTTGTGCCAGGTGAAGACCACGAACTTGAACGACTTCAGATCGCCGGCGGCGTCATACGCCACCTTGCCGATCGGCGTGTCGAACGTGTTGGCGTGGAGGTACTTCGCCACCTTTTCCGAGTCGGTGCTCTTCGCGCCAGCGATGCTCTTGGCGATCAGTTGCACGCCCGTGTAGGCCGGCATCTGGAACGGACCGTTCGGATCGCGCTTGGCGTCGGCGAAGGCCTTCACCAGCTTGGCGTTGGCCGGGTCGGCAGCGAAGTCGGCCGGCAGCGTCACGAGCATGCCTTCCGAAGCCGGGCCGGCGATAGCCGTCACGTCCTTGTTACCCACGCCTTCCGGTCCCATGAACGTGGCCTTCACGCCTTGCTCACGTGCCTGACGCAGCAGCAGACCCATTTCCGGGTGGTAGCCGCCGAAGTAGACGAAGTCCACGCCTTGCGCCTTGAGCTTGGTAATGACAGCCGAGTAGTCCGAATCGCCAGCGTTGATGCCTTCGAACAGCACGACCGGCACCTTGGCGGCGTCGAGGTCCTTCTTCACCGAGGTGGCGATACCCTGACCGTACGACTGCTTGTCGTGCAGCACGGCAACCTTCTTCGGCTTGACCTTGTTGATGATGTATTGAGCGGCTGCCGGACCTTGCTGGTCGTCACGGCCGATCGTACGGAAGATGAAGTGGCGCTTCTTGCCTTCGGTCAGTTGCGGTGCGGTGGCCGACGGCGTGATCATCACGACGCCTTCGTTTTCGTAGATGTCCGATGCCGGGATCGTCGAGCCCGAGCACACGTGACCGATCACATACTTGATCTTCTGGCTGACGATCTTGTTGGCGACGGCGACAGCCTGCTTCGGCTCGCATGCGTCATCCATGAACACGGCTTCGAGCTTGTTACCGTTCGCGCCGCCAGCTGCGTTGACTTCTTCGATTGCGGTCAGCGCACCGGCCTTGACCATGTCGCCGTACTGGGCAACCGAGCCGCTGAACGGGCCGGCGATGGCGATCTTGACGGTCTCTGCATTGGCAGCCGTTCCGAGGAGGGCGAGAGCAGCGGCAACGAACAGGGATTTGTGACGAAACTGCATTGTGGACATCTCCTTGATTTGTATTTTTTGACTACCTCGTGGTGCGGTAGCCTTAATCGACTGCTAAACCTGGTCGGTATTGGATCCTTCAAACCGCTGGCGGCCTGAACGATGCGCCATAGTAGCGTAATACGCTCTTTAATAGAAACAGGTATCCTGAGTCCCCCGGAAACCCGCATGGATAAAGGGTTTCAAAAGGGTCATAAGAAAAAAATAAGAGTCGTCACAGCGATTCTCCGTAGTACTACGCAGATTGGAAAATCGGCGAATATCACTTGAATCGGCAAATGAGGGCCATGTTGAATGGATGCGACGAAATAGGCATCAGGACATTTTGGATACAATCCGTGGCTAATTGAAATCCAATCGTGGGTGCTTTGCATTCAGTCGCAGCGATGCACCGGATCGCATCCATGACGACATCTGTGTTGTCGTATCCGTGCGCATACATCGATGAATAGGCGTCAGCCTTACATCGGCAGTGGGTGACGCCGGGTGCGCGATGCGCGGATCAGCGCAAGAAACGCGGCGAGAATCGGCGAATCGTCGTCGCGCCGGTACATGCAGTTCAGTTCGATGGAGCGCAGTCGCTGCGATCTCAACGGCCGATACACCACACCGGGCAATCGCAGATTCGCGGCCGATTCGGTCGTGACACACACGCCGAAGCGACTCGCCACGAGCGCAATCGACGTCACCACGTCTTCCACCTCCTGCTCCACACGCAGCGTCACACCTTCGGCGCGAAACGCGGCGGCCACCTCTTCTGCGAGTCCGGGCACCGGTGCGTTCGGGTAGAGAATCATCCGCTCGTTATCGAGATCGGCGAGCGTGAGCGACGCGCGCTTGCATAGCGGGTGCCCTTCGTACAGCGCGACGAGAAACGGCTCGCGGTGAATCCAGTCGACGACCAGATCCGGTTCGTCCGGAATCAGACGGTTGAAGCCGATGGCGATACGCCGCTCGCGCAGCGCCGCGATCTGTTCCGTCTTCGACAGGTTATGCAGGCCGATCTTCACTTCGGGACGTTCGGTATGGAAGTCCGCGAGCAGTCGCGGAATCACATTGAGAATGCCGGAACTGAAAATGCCGACGTCGAGCCGCCCGATGTAACCGTCGCCTGCGAGCCGGGTTTGCTCTTCCGCGCGGCGCGTGAGCGACAGGATGTTCGGCACCTCGGAGAGCAGCGTCTGCCCGGCGGCGGTCAGTGTCGCGCCTTTGGGCGTGCGCACGAAGAGCGCCGTGCCGAGTTGCGCCTCCAGTGCGTGGATGTGACGGGTGAGTGGCGGCTGCGCCATGTTCAGCCGTTCGGCGGCGCGCCCGAAATGGCCTTCCTGCGCCACCGCGAGGAAGTACCGCATTTGCTTGATATCCATGATTCAGTGTTTCAACTCAATACCGAAATAGTATCGGAATCTGGAAATTTGGTATTGGACGGTATCTTTGCGCGCGCGCATCATGCCTGCACGAAGCCGCTCTATCGAGCATTTCAGGAGACCGCATCATGCCAATCGTACATATCAATCTGATCGAGGGCCGCGATGACGCTGCCGTCAAGGCCTGTGTGAAGGCCGTGGCGCGCACCGTACACGAAACGCTCGGCGCGCCGCTCGAATCGATTCGCGTTTTCGCGACGCAAGTGCCGGCCGCCCACTGGGCCGTGGGCGAGCGCACGAAGGACGAGCCGGCAGCGCCGGCCAAGGCGGGCGCGTAATGAGCAACGCCATCCAACGCGACGCGGCCACACAGGCGCGTCTCCAGCAGGCTGCCGATGCGCTGCTCGAAGCCGAACGCTCGCACCGTTTCATCGCCCCGCTGCGCGACACGTTCGCACCGCTCACCATCGACGACGCTTACGCCATTCAGCGCATCAACACCGAGCGACGCCTCGCGGCCGGTCGCCGTATCGTGGGCTGCAAGATCGGTCTGACGTCGGTCGCCGTGCAGAAGCAGCTCGGCGTCGATCAGCCTGACTTCGGCCTGTTGTTCGACGACATGGGCTATGGCGACGGCGAACCGATTCCTGCCTCGATCCTCACGCAACCGAAGATCGAAGCCGAGATTGCGTTCGTGATCGGCCGCGATCTGAACGTCGAGCATCCGGGCCAGCTGGATGTTCTGAATGCCATCGAGTACGCGTTGCCTGCGCTGGAAATCGTCGGCAGCCGCGTGGCCGACTGGAATATCCGTATCACCGACACGATTGCCGATAACGCTTCGTCATCGGCTTATGTGATCGGCAACACGCCGAAGAAGCTCTCGGAATTCGACGTCCGCATGTGCGGCATGGTGCTCGAGCGTCGCGGCGAGCCGGTCTCGGTCGGCGCAGGCGCGGCCTGTCTGGGCAGCCCGATCAACGCCGTGGTGTGGCTCGCGCGCACGATGGCTGCGGTGGGCACGCCGCTCAAGGCGGGCGATCTGGTGCTTTCGGGCGCTCTTGGTCCGATGGCCGCCGTCACCCCGGGCGACATCTTCGAGACCCGCATCAATGGCCTGGGCTCGGTCCGCGCCGTCTTTGAACCTGCCAGCGAGGCTGCACGATGAGCCACATCCACGATTACGCCAAGCTGCTCGACGACGCAGCGCATTTCGCCCACGAAGTCGAACAGTTCGACACTGATAACCGCCTGTCGCTCGACGACGCCTACGCCATTCAGGCCGCCTCGCTGGCGCGCCGTGCCGAGCGTGGCGAGACGCGCGTCGGCGTGAAGATGGGCTTCACCAGCCGCGCGAAGATGATTCAGATGGGGCTGTCCGATGTGATCTGGGGGCGTTTGACGTCCGGCATGCAGATCGAAGAGGGCACGTCCATCGACTTCAAGCGTTACGTGCATCCTCGTGTCGAGCCGGAAATCGCCTTCATTCTGAAGAAGCCGCTCGAAGGCAACGTCACCGGGCCGCAGGCGCTGGCGGCGGTCGAGGCAATCGCACCGGCTATCGAGATCATCGACTCGCGCTACAAGGACTTCAAGTTCACGTTGCCGGAAGTGATTGCCGACAACGCGTCGTCCAGCGGTTTCGTGATCGGTGCGTGGCATAGCCCGCACGTCGACTTCTCGAATCTGGGGCTGGCGATGTCGATCAATGGCCGCACCGTGCAAGTGGGTTCGACGGCGGCGCTGCTGGGTCATCCGCTGCGCTCGCTCGTGGCGGCGGCGCGTCTGTCGGCGGCGGCGGGCGAGCCGTTGCAGGCGGGCTGGATCGTGATGGCGGGCGGCGCGACACCGGCCGAGTACATCCAGCCGGGCCAGTACGTGTCGGTCGAGATGGAATCGCTCGGTCGCGTGGGTTTCCACGTGTAGGACACAGAACGACGGGCACGGCAGGCCGTTTCATCGTCTCGCCGGGCCATGCAAAACGGGGCGCGCCACACGGCACGCCCCGTTTTTGTTTTTACTACCCGGCGAGTTTCGGCGGCACGTCAGTCCCGCTTCACCCGGGCCATCACACGCAGATCGGTCTCGATCATGCGCACGTCGGTGAACGTCAGTGCGAGCTTGTCGTCGAGCGAAGTGAGGGCGGGCAGGTTGAACATGCCTTGCGCATCGCCGACGATGCTCGGCGCGAAGTACGTCAGCAGTTCGTCCACGCAGCCTTCGCGCAGCAGCGAACCGTTGAGCTTGTAACCGGCTTCCACGTGGATTTCGTTGAATTGACGCTCGCCCAGCGCACGCAGTAGCGCAGGCAATTCGACCTTGCCGTTGGGGTTCGGCAGATCGAGCACGTCGACGCCCAGATCGCGCAGTCGGGCCACGCGATCCGCATCGCCGTTGGCGCAGACAATGAGCGCATTGCCGCCTGCAAGCACCTTTGCCGTCGGGGCGATGTCCAGGCGAGAGTCGACGACGATACGCAGCGGCTGGCGCGTCGTTTCCACCTCGCGCACTGTCAGCGACGGATCGTCTTCGCGCACGGTGCCGATGCCCGTGAGAATCGCGCAGGCGCGCGCGCGCCATGCATGGCCGTCGGCGCGTGCCGCCGGGCCGGTCAGCCACTGACTCACGCCGTTGTGCAGCGCCGTCTTGCCGTCGAGACTCGCCGCCACTTTCATGCGCACCCACGGCGTGCCGCGCGTCATGCGGGCGATGAAGCCGATGTTCATCTCGCGCGCTTCGTTTTCCAGCAAACCGCAGCGCACCTCGATACCGGCATCACGCAGCATGCTCAGACCGCGCCCTGCGACGAGCGGGTTGGGATCTTCCATCGCGGCGATCACGCGCTTCACGCCCGCTTCGATGAGCCCTTTGGCGCACGGCGGCGTGCGGCCGTAATGGCTACACGGTTCCAATGTGACGTAGGCCGTTGCGCCGCGCACCGATTCGCCGCGCACGCGCGCGTCCTTCATGGCCTGCACTTCGGCGTGATCCTGCCCGGCGGGCTGGGTGAAGCCTTCGCCGATGACACGGCCGTCCTGCACGATGACGCAGCCCACGCGCGGGTTCGGCGTCGTAGTAAACATCGCGCGCTCGGCCAATGCCAGCGCGCGGCGCATGTAGTCAAAATCCTGATCGGAAAACATGAGACGTAAGATCGTCAGAGCATCAGCGGCCGGTCGGTCAACGCATTGTCCGGGGCTGCGCCAGCATGGGCTGGCAGGGATTCGCGCGCAATGCCGCGCAGGGTGTTCAGTGCGTCGAGCACGCTCTGGACGTAGCGTTCATCGCGAAACCCGGCGCTCATCTGCTTCACGACGGCTTCCCACCTGACATCGTCCACCAGCGCATTGATGCCTTTGTCTGCGATCAGCTCGATATCGTGATCGGCGATGTTGATGTACAGCAGTATGCCTGTGCGCTCGCTGGTGTGCGCGACACCCAGATGGTGAAACAGTTGAACGGCGCGTTGACGGCACGTTTGCCCGCGCCACACATTGGCGAGCGGCATGGCCGCTTCGATCACCAGCCGGATTTCACAACGATGCTCCGATTCGGATTCGCGGATCGAGGCTTCCAGCGTGTCGAGTGCGTTGTCGGGGAATAGCCAGCGGGCATGCGCCCGCCACGTGCCCGCGTGACGCAACCAGCGGGACACGTCGTGCGGTTTCGGTTGCATTGCAACTGCCGGTTCGTGTGCTGTCGTCATCGTCTTCACCAGTTGCCGGACGAGCCGCCGCCGTCGAAACCGCCGCCGCCTCCGCCGCCAAAGCCACCACCACCGCCACCACCGCCGTCGTTACGTCCCCAGCCACCGCCGAGTCCGCCCCCGATGCCTCCGCCAATACCACCGATCCCGCCGAACCCCCCGGGCCGATGCGTCCGCGCTGACCGGTGAGCACGCGCGAGCGCGGGTCGTTGGGATCGCTCGGCAAGCCGGGACCGCTGAAGCGCCGGCGGCCTTCCATGATCACCACCATCGCGATGATGAAGACGATGAAGAGCAGCGGCAGAAAATCGGACAAATCGGAGTGCGGCGCGCGCGTGGACGGCAGATTCGGTGCGGGCAACGCCTCGTTGTTCATGGCCGCCTGCACGGCCGCCGTTCCCGCCGCGATGCCGCCGAAGAAGTCGCCATTGCGGAAGTACGGTGCCATGACGTCGCGCAGAATGCGGCCCGAAATGGCGTCGGTGAGCGAGCCTTGCACACCACGTCCGACCTCGATGCGCATCTTGCGCAAGTCGTTCGGGTTGTCCTTCGCGATCAGCATGATGACGCCATCGTCCACGCCCTTGCGGCCTGCCTTCCAGGCGTCGGCGACACGGATGCTGTACTGATCGATGGTCTCGGGCGCGGTGCTCGGCAGCATCAGCACGAAGATCTGGCTGCCGCGTTGCTGCTCGTATTGCGCGAGCTGCGCCTCAAGGGCGTTGCGCTGCTCGGTGGTGAGCGTGCCGGTCAGATCGGTCACGCGCGCCGTCAGTGCGGGCACCGCCACCAGCGCTTGCGCGCTCGCGGGCAGCGCCAGCCAGCACAGACTGGCCAGCGCGAGTGCCCACAGCGCCAACAACGCCGACAACGCCCTCAAAAAGCGCTTCGGTTGCATGAGCGCTGTCATTGCCGCGGCCTCAGAACTTGACGGCCGGCGCCGTGGAGATAGCCTTCTCGTTATCCACGGTGAAGTTCGGCTTCGTACCGTAGCCGAACATCTTGGCCGTCAGATTGTTCGGGAACTGACGCACATACACGTTGTAGTCCTGCACGGACTGGATGTAACGATTGCGCGCGACCGTGATGCGGTTTTCCGTGCCTTCGAGCTGCGATTGCAGGTCGCGGAACAGGCCGTCGGCCTTCAGGTTCGGATAGTTCTCCGAGACGGCCATCAGGCGCGAGAGTGCGCCCGACAGCTCACCCTGCGCTTGCTGGAAGCGCTTGAACGCTTCCGGATCGTTGAGCGTCTCCGGCGTGACGGTGATGCTCGTCGCCTTGGCGCGCGCGTTGATCACCTCGGTGAGCGTGGCCTGCTCGTGCGACGCGTAGCCCTTGACCGTGTTCACCAGGTTCGGCACCAGATCGGCACGTCGCTGGTACTGGTTGACGACCTCGCTCCAGGACGCCTTGACCGCTTCGTCCTTGACCTGAATTTCGTTGTATCCGCAGGAGGACAGTAACGACGCGAGAAGTCCCAGCGCGAGCCATCGCACCCAGGATTGACGACGAAGGATCGGCAGTAGCATTTGCATGACGTTTTCCCCTTGTTATGACCGGACGGACATCCGGCAGACTGCGCAAAACGTGGCACGAACCACAGTGCAAATGGTAGGCGGGCTTTCGGACGCGATCATGCAATCGTCCCAAACGCGTCGCGCGCCGCGTCGATCGTTGCATCGATGATCGTGTCGTCGTGCGTGGCCGACACGAACCCGGCCTCGAACGCGCTCGGGGCGAGGTAGACGCCGCGATCGAGCATGGCGTGGAAGAACTTGTTGAAGCGAGCGACGTCCGACGTCGTCACTTCGGCAAAGCTCTGCGGCACGTTGGCGCGGAAGTACAAACCGAACATGCCGCCGACGCTGTCGCCGGAGAACGGCACACCGGCGGCCTGCGCGGCATCGACAAGACCGCTCACGAGCTTCGACGTGCGTTTGGCAAGATCTTCGTAGAAGCCGGGCGCCTGAATCAACTTGAGCGTGGCGAGCCCGGCGGCAACAGCCAGCGGGTTACCCGAGAGCGTGCCCGCCTGATAGACGCCACCGAGCGGTGCGAGATGCGACATGATGTCGCGGCGTCCGCCAAATGCTGCAGCGGGCATGCCGCCGCCGATCACCTTGCCCAGACACGTCAGGTCGGCCGTAATGCCGTAAAGCGCCTGCGCGCCGCCCAGACCGACGCGAAAACCGCACATCACTTCGTCAAAGATCAGCACGGCGCCGTGCGCGGTGCACAGCTCGCGCAGCGTCTGGAGAAAGTGACGCGAGCCGCGCACGAGATTCATGTTGCCCGCGACCGGCTCGACGATCACGGCCGCGATCTCGCTGCCCTGACCGGCGAACAGTTCGCGCAGTTGTTCGACGTTGTTGTATTCGAGAACCAGCGTGTCGCGCGTGACTTCGGGCGGCACGCCGGCCGAGGAGGGCGCGTTGCGCGTCGAGTCGGCAAACGTCAGCAGACCCGAACCGGCCTTCACCAGCAGGCTGTCGGCGTGACCGTGGTAGCAGCCTTCGAACTTGACGATCTTGTTGCGACCCGTAAAGCCGCGCGCCAGACGCAATGCGCTCATCGTCGCTTCGGTGCCCGAGGACACCAGACGCACTTGCTCGATGGACGGAACGAGCCGGCAGATTTCTTCGGCCATCAGGACTTCGGCTTGCGTCGGTGCGCCGAAGCTGAAGCCTTGCGACATGGCCGTTTGCACGGCGGCGACGACTTCCGGATGCAGGTGGCCGACGATCATCGGGCCCCATGAGCCGATGTAGTCGATGTAGCGAACGCCTTCGGCGTCCCACATGTAGGGGCCTTGTGCGCGGGCGATGAAGCGCGGCGTGCCGCCGACCGAGCGGAAGGCACGCACGGGCGAGTTCACACCGCCGGGAATGGTTTGCTGGGCGCGCTCGAACAGCGCGACATTCGTAGTGTTTTCGGACATGACTTCAGCTTTGCGGCGCATAGGCCTATTCACCTTAATGCGTCGATTCTAGCGGATGGCGTCAAAGTCCGGGACTTCTCGCGGCCGGGGGCTTCTGTTAGATTGAAGGCAACTTTCTCAACGCTAAGGAAATTCAAGGCCCTTCGACATGTCCACCGTCAACGCACAACGTCCTTCGATCACTGTCTCGTCTCTCGACCTCGATCGTCTTTATTCGGTCATCGAGAATGCGCCGCGCACGGCCCTGCCGTATGTGGAGGCACTCGAAACAGAGCTCGCCCGGGCGAGCGTCGTCGAGCCGGAGCAAATGCCGGCCGATGTCGCCACGATGAATTCGGTGGTGCGCTATCGCGACCTGAGCACGCAGCAGGAGCACCGCGTGACGCTCGTGTATCCGCAGCATCTCGCCACCACGGAAAACGGCATTTCGGTATTGGCGCCGGTGGGTAGCGCGCTGCTGGGTCTGCGCGTAGGCCAGTCGATTCACTGGCAAGTGCCGGGCGGTCATCTCATCGAGCTGGAATTGCTCGGCCTCGACTACCAGCCGGAAGCCGCTGGCGAATACCACCGTTAATTCCCTTCTCCGCAGCACCAATGGGAGATTCGGATCTCCCGAGTCTCCCAGTCATCTCCCCTGCAATTCCTGTAATTCCCGCAACTCCCCGCTCAACGACGTAGCCAGCCGCGCGAAATCGGCCATGCCAGCAGGCGACGATAGATGCCTTCGAGAATCGCCGCGAGGATACGGCTCGTCTCGCGTGCGCTCGCCGTGCGCATGATGAGCGCGACGACCAGCGACACCACCAGCGCGCCGAGCATGTCGACCGGCCAGTGCACGCCGAGGTAGATGCGCGCCCAGCACACCGGCAGCGCGCAAATCAGAAGGAGCTTGCCGAGCAGACGCGGCGTGCGGGCCACCGTACCCATCAGCACGAACGCCGACGTGAACATGATCGAGCCATGGTTGCTCGGGAAGGCGCTCGTCGGCGCGTGGGCGAGCAGATTCGTACCAAGGCCGACGACGAACGGTCGCGGCTCGAACCAGGCGAATCCGATGACGAAGTTGATCAGCAGCACGAGCCCCACGCCTAGCAGGCCGTGCACCGCGCCTTCGCGGTCGCGTCCGCCTGCAAGCCACAACGTGACGAGGCCCACCGGCAGCAGCAGGATCAGGTATTTGGCAATGAAGACGGCGATGGCCAGTTCGCCATCGCTAACATTGGGCGAGGCGTTGATCGCGAGAAAGAGGGCGCGGTTGAGCGAATCCATGAACTCCGGGGGGACGAATGCCTGCCGGAGGTTGAACGTGCGACCGGGGCGCTTTAGCGGTGCCGGCGCCTCAACGGCCGCCGGCCGACGGTTTGTGACGATTGCGTGACAGATTCTGAATGACCCGTCGCCGCGAGGAAAGTGCCATTTGTCATCATTTTGTAACACCTTGAATTGTCACTTTTCTTTCGACGCTCTCGGAGGTAGAATCGCGCCGTCATAGCTCTCAGGAGGTCCTTCCGTGGACAGTAGTTCTAGTGGTAGTTGCCGGTCGACCGAAGTCGACACCATCACCGCGAGTTAGTCCCCGGGATCTTCCCAGCCGCTAACTCGCATAGTCGGGTTGGCGCGCACCTCAGATGTACCTGTCGAATACCTTCACCCTTTAGCCGCAGCACTCGCGCGACGAAGGGTTTTGCTGGGTCGTACCGATAGCGTCCGTCTCTCGTAGCACGCTCCCTTATTAAGTTTTACGTCTGCCGTTCGGGCTGTCCCGTCGTGCGCGTGCGTTCGCGTGTTTTGCATGAAACGCGAACCCGCTTCCCACGCCGGACGGATGCCGTGCGGCCGGGAGATTCATCGTGTTCCGTTATTCCATGACCCTGCGCGGAGGCAATCCGCAAGCCCTGATGCTGCCGTCCCAGTGCCTGCATCACTATCACGTCGATCCGCACCCCGACGTCCCCCATGATGTCACCCATGATGTGGCGCGTTCCGGTGTGCTGACGCGTGCCGGGCAATGGCTGGCCTCGTTCGTACGCCATCGCGAGAGCGTCAAGCAAGGCTGACCCCCCGCGTCTTTCCGTTGTTACGTGAGGCGCCGGGGATTCTCCGGCGCCTCACAAGCCATTTCAGGATGTATCCATGCAACAAGCTCTCACGCTTAGCGAGCGACTGATTGCGGTGCTTGGCGCGCGCCTCGGCCTGCGCTTCTTCCGGCGCCGCGACATGCTCGAAACCCTCGACGCGCCAGCGCATGGCCACGAGGCACCACCGGGTCTGCTCGAAGCTGCTCGCGACGCCGGGCCGGACCTGCTTGCGCGTCTGCGCACCACCCGCGACGGGCTGTCCGACGACGAAGCCGCCACCGTGCGCGCGCATGTCGGCCCCAACGAGGTCGAACACGAAAAGCCGCTGCCCTGGTGGCGTCATCTCTTTAACTGCTACCGCAACCCGTTCAACCTGCTGCTCACTGCACTGGCCGCTGTGTCTTACGCGACCGACGACACCGAGGGAACGATCATCATCGCGTCGATGGTGATCATTTCCACGGTGTTGCGATTTGTGCAGGAGGCCCGCTCCAACAAGGCAGCGGAGAAGCTCAAGGCGATGGTGAGCACTACGGCCACCGTGCTGCGCCGTGAGCCGCTGATCGATGGCGCTACCGAGCCGGAGAACGTGCGCCGCCTCGGACGCATGGGCCGTGAAATCGCCCTCGCCGACCTCGTGCCGGGCGATATCGTGCTGCTCGCCGCGGGTGATATGATTCCGGCCGACGTGCGCATCCTCGTCGCCAAGGACTTGTTCGTCTCGCAGTCCGCGCTCACGGGAGAAGCGTTGCCCGTCGAGAAGTTTGCGCATCCGTGCCAGACAGGTGGTAGCGGTGGTAGTGGCGGCAGCAACCCGCTCGCTTACGACAACCTCGCGTTCATGGGCACGAACGTAGTGAGCGGCTCGGCCACGGCCGTCGTCGTTGCTACGGGCGGTCGCACCTTCTTCGGCTCGCTTGCGCAGCGCGTGAGCGCGCAGCAACCGACCGTCACGTCATTCCAGCAAGGCGTGAACCGTGTGTCGTGGGTGCTCATCCGCTTCATGCTGGTCATGACGCCTATCGTCCTGCTCATCAACGGTTTCACGAAGCACGACTGGCTCGAAGCGTCGCTCTTCGCGCTGTCGGTGGCCGTCGGCCTCACGCCTGAAATGCTGCCGATGATCGTGACGGCCACGCTTGCAAAGGGCGCGGTCGTGCTCTCGCGCAAGAAGGTGATCGTCAAACGGCTCGACGCGATCCAGAACTTCGGCGCGATGGACGTGCTCTGCACCGACAAGACGGGCACGCTCACGCAGGACAAGATATGTCTGGAACGTCACACCGACGTGTGGGGCAATTTCTCCGAAGACGTCCTCGAATACGCGTATCTCAACAGCTTCTATCAGACCGGTCTGAAGAACCTGCTCGATGTCGCTGTGCTCAATCACGCCGAGTTGCATCAGCGGCTGGACGTGGTCAATCGTTATCGCAAGATTGACGAAATCCCGTTCGATTTCCAGCGCCGTCGCATGTCGGTGGTCGTGAGTGAAAACGGCGATCACCACGAACTGATCTGCAAGGGGGCAGTGGAAGAAGTGATGGCGGTGTGCAACCGCGTGCAGCACGGCGCAAACGTCGAACCGCTCACGCCGGACGTGCTCGCCCAACTGCGTCGCGTCACGGCCCACCTGAACGCCGAAGGGCTGCGTGTGGTGGCGGTGGCGACGCGTCATCTGCCGCCCGTACGCGAGAGCTACAGCATCGCGGATGAAAGCGAACTCGTGCTCGTTGGCTACATCGCTTTCCTCGATCCGCCCAAGGAGTCGACAGCCCCGGCCCTCAAAGCGTTGGCGGCCGCAGGCGTGGACGTGAAGGTGCTCACGGGCGACAACGATCTCGTGACGGCGAAAGTCTGTCGCGAAGTCGGCTTGCCGGTGACGGCCTGCGTGCTGGGCGACGACATCGAAACGATGAGCGACGCCGAACTTGCCCGGACCGTCGAGCGCGCCAACGTCTTTGCGAAGCTCACGCCAGCGCACAAGGAGCGTCTCGTGCGCATGCTGCGCGCGAACGGTCACGTCGTGGGTTTCATGGGCGACGGCATCAACGACGCCCCGGCACTGCGCGCGGCCGACGTCGGCATTTCGGTGGATACGGCGGTCGACATCGCCAAGGAGGCGGCCGATCTGATCCTGCTGGAAAAGAGCCTGATGGTGCTGGAGCAGGGCGTGATGGAGGGGCGTCGTACGTTCGCGAACATGCTCAAGTACATCAAGATGACGGCCAGCTCGAATTTCGGCAATGTCTTCTCGGTGCTGATTGCGAGCGCCTTCCTGCCGTTCCTGCCCATGCTGCCGTTGCAGTTGCTCACGCAGAATCTGCTCTACGATCTGTCGCAGACGACGATTCCGTTCGATAACGTCGACGCCGAACAACTGACGAAGCCACAGCAGTGGAATCCGTCGGATCTGTCGCGTTTCATGGTGTTCTTCGGCCCGATCAGTTCGATTTTCGACGTGCTGACGTTCGTCGCCATGTGGCATCTGTTCGGTGCGAACAGTGCCGAGCATCAGACGTTGTTCCAGTCTGGCTGGTTCGTCGAAGGTCTGCTGTCGCAGACGCTGATCGTGCACCTGATCCGCACGCGCCGTCTGCCATTCATTCAGAGCCGCGCCGCATGGCCGCTGCTGCTGATGACGGGCGCGGTGATGCTGATCGGCATCATGCTGCCGCTGTCGCCGTTCGCCGAGACCTTTAAGATGCAGGCGCTGCCGCTGGCGTACTTCCCGATGCTCGCCGCAATTTTGCTGGCGTACGCCGTGCTCACGCAGTTGATGAAGGGCGTGTTCGCGCGACGGTTCGGGTGGCAGTAACGCGGCTGCGGTAGCCGTCCAAACCAAAAGCCAGCGGCGAGTCGTTCACCGCTGGCTTTTTTCATGGGGCTTCGGTATGAGGTTGAACCCGAGGCTCAGTCCGACGCTCAGTCGTCGACCCAGGTGCCCGACGGCCGGTCGAAGTGCTGCGGACGCGGTGCGAAGACGTCGCGTGCGTCGTCGAGTTCGAGGGTGACGTCGAGCGCGCCATCGTTGTCCTTCTTCGCGCTGCCGAGAGGATCGTTGCAGCATAGCCACAGCGACACATCCTTGGGCATGCCTTCGACGCGGAACGACTTGTGATTGCCGACGAGGAACGGTTCGCCGCTCTCGCCGAAGCGCCCGATGAGTTGGCCCATCAGGGCGTCGTGACCGTGATAGGGATACTCGTCGTCGCCGGAGACTTTGTGCAGATACGTCGCACCGGAATTCGGGGTGCGGCCGTTGGCGTCGCGGCGGCCGAACTTGCGGTCGTCCGTGCGCGTGCACCATTCACCGGACGCTCGCAGAATGACCTTCGGCGCGCTCTGCGCTCCGATCTTGTATCCCGTGTCCTGCCAGCCCTCGGTGGCGTACACCTTCATGCGCTTGTTGATGCGATCTGTCGTCATGACAACGCTCCATAGTTGACGGGGGGCCAAGAATGGATCGCCGACGGGGGCATCGGCGCTTTGCTACGCAATCTGCTGTCAGTTCGAGTGTAGACGCATCGCCTTGTCCGTCACCCCATAAGGACGGAGGCCCGCCTCCAAACGGCGATTGGGCGAGAGCGCGATGCCAAGCTCGGCGTACAGCTCATCGAACGCTTCGCGGGTGCCGATGAGCAACGCCGTCGTCTGTCCGCTGATGTCCGTGACGACGCTCACCAGCGTTTTCCCCTGAGACGTCTCGCGTGCAGCGACGAATTGCGTCGACGTGAGCGCGGCGAGCGTGGCGAATCGCTCGGCCTGCACCAGACCGCTGATCTGGAAGACCGGTTGCGCCGCGCCTGTCGAGCGAGACGCAAAGCGGATGTTCACGCCATCGCTGCGCACGCCTAATGCGGCGAACAGCTTGTCTCTTCCCTGTGTGCCGAGCGCGCAGGGATCGCCATGCACCCAGCGCGATATCGTGTTGCCGGTGATGCCGGTCGCGTAAGCGAGCCTTGCCTGCGTGGTGCCCGAGAGCTTGATCAGCAGACGGGCGACGGTGCGGTGACGCCGTTCGATTTCATCCATTGCGAGTGTCCTGTCAGGTGCGGTCATGGACCACGTCGGGGGCGGCATGCTGTCGATATCAGAACGCCATCGTGACTTCCAGTTGTGTGTCGATGTCCTTGCGAAGCGCGGCGGTGCAGGGCATGAGCGGGCGGCGCACCGTGTCCTGACAGAAGCCCAGCGACGCAAGTGCGGCTTTGATCGCTACTGGATTCGGCTCGGAGAACAGTCGTCGGATCAGCGGCTTCATGCCGTTGAACAGTGTGTTCGCGTGATCCATGTCGCCTTCGCGCACGTAGCGCATCAGCTTGAGGTAGAGGTCCGGGCGCACATGCGCTGCCGCCGAGATACATCCGACGGCTCCGGCGCGCAGCGCGGGAAGGATCTGCATGTCGTCACCGCACAGCACGCGCATCGTCACTTGCGAGGGCAGATGCGTGAGCGGGTGCGCGTCACACTCCTTGATGGCGGCGAACGACTCGTGCGATGCCAGCTCGCGGATCGTCTCCACGCCGAGCGTGACACCGGTGCGCAGCGGCACGTTATAGAGCACGAGCGGCTTGCGCGTACCGGCGGCAAGCGTGCGGTAGTGCCAGAGAATGCCTTCCTGCGAGGGACGCAGGTAGTACGGCGGCGGGACGAGATAACCGGCGAGCGGCAGGTCGTCGAGACTGCGGATCTGACGTGCGGCATTCGTCGTGTCGGCCGCACCGACACCGGCGAGCACCGGCGCGTGTCCGTGGGCGAGGTAACAGGCGGTCTCGGCGAGCCGGCGGCGCTCCTCATCGGTGAGCAGCGTGCCCTCGCCGGTAGTACCCGCGACTACGAGGCCGTTCACGCCCGCCGCGAGGTAATAGTCGACCAGACGTGCAAACGCGTTGTAGTCGATCTGGGCGCCATTGGCGCCTGACATGGGCGTGACGAGCGGAACCCACACGCCTTCGAAGATGGCTGTGTTCATAACCTGAAGCATCGGTATTGGCGAAGATCGCCGGGAGAGTCTCAGACGGCCGGACGCAGGCGCAGTGCGCCGAACTCGGCTTCCGGCAGCGATTGCATGACGACGTCCATCGCACGCGCCGCTTCGACGCGCGGCAAGGCAATCGACACGACAGCCGCCGTATCGCGCCGGATCGGACGAATCGTCTCGACACGCCACGGCAGCGGCAAGCTCATCGCCAGCGTGACGGCCAGCGAGGAGACCGCGGCGCGGCTGAGGGTGATGTCGAGCGTCGCGTCAAGGCGGGCGCGTGGGTTGTATCGATTGCGTTGACGCGCCACCGGGACGGTCTCGGCGGGCGGCGTGCCTGGCGTCGTCAGCGTGCTGGCAGGCGTTGCGGCGACGGCACTGTTGGCCGACTGCGCAGAGCTGAGTGATCTGAGTGATGCGCGGGCGGCGGCCGGTGTTGCGCTGAGCGCGCGCGAGGCATCGGCCGGGGTGGCGTTCGCACCAGGGGGTTCAAGGCTGACGCGTTGGGCGATTGAGGGCATGGCGACGTGTCGTTTTAACGACTGAAGTGACAACGAGGCCAGTCTAGGGAGGCGCAGGTAAAAAAGGCGTCAAGATTTTGACGCCTTGCTTGCCTGACGTTGAGCGGTGAGATCAGTCTTGCATCAGTCGTGCTTTGGGTACTGCGCGTCGTTAAACAGTACGCTTGCGCCGTGCGGCGCGGTGCCGACATTGTTGCGGAACAGCGCGAACATGTTGCGCCACGGGTCGAACGGCCGTTGCGGCACCGGCTCGGGCGTGCGCGCGGCGAGTGTGGCGTCATCGACTTCGCAGTGCAGGGTATTCGTCTCGCAATCGATCTCGATGATGTCGCCGTCCTGCACGCGCGCGAGCATGCCGCCTTCCTCCGCTTCCGGTGACAGATGGATGGCGGCAGGCACCTTGCCCGATGCCCCGGACATGCGACCGTCCGTGACCAGCGCGACGTGGTGCCCCTCATCCTGCAAGAGTCCCAGCATCGGCATGAGCTTGTGCAGTTCGGGCATGCCGTTGGCACGTGGCCCCTGGAAGCGCACCACGACGATCACGTCGCGCGTCAGCTCGCCTGCCTTGAAGGCCGCTTGTGCCGACTCCTGATCGGAGAACACGCGCGCCGGTGCACGTACCTTCTGGTGTTCGGGCTTGACGGCGGACGACTTGATGACGGCGCGCCCCAGATTGCCTGCGAGCATGCGCAGGCCGCCTTCGGGCGCAAACGGTCGCGACGCCGGGCGCACGATGTTCTCGTCGAGGCTTTCGGTCGGCGCTTCCTGCCACGACAGCACGTCGTCGCGCAGAAAGGCCTCCTGCGTGTAGGCCCGCAGACCGTGCCCCATGACGGTCGTCACGTCATTGTGCAAGAAGCCCGCATCGAGCAGTTCGCGAATGAGAAAGCTCAGGCCACCGGCCGCATGGAACTGGTTCACGTCGGCCTTGCCGCTCGGATAGACGTGCGCGAGCAGCGGCGTGACGTCCGACAGCTCGGCGAAGTCCTGCCAGTCGAGCAGAATGCCGCCTGCGTGGGCCATTGCGACCAGATGCAACGTGTGATTCGTCGACCCGCCGGTGGCGAGCAGACCGACGACGCCGTTGATGAACGCGCGCTCGTCCAGAATCTGCGACGTATTGATGCCCGACTTCGCGAGCGCTACCGCACGCGCCGTGGCGGCTTGCGTGAGCGCGTGTCGCAACGGCGTATGCGGATTGACGAACGACGACCCGGGCAGATGCAGGCCCATGAATTCCATGAGCATCTGGTTGCTGTTCGCCGTGCCGTAGAACGTGCACGTGCCTTCGGCGTGATAGGCGGCGAGTTCGGCGTCGAGCAGAGCGGTGCGCGTGACGCGGCCCGCTGCATATTCCTGTCGGATGCGAGACTTCTCGTCGTTCGGCAACCCCGAGGGCATCGGGCCTGCGGGACTGAACACGGCGGGCAGATGGCCAAACGCCTGCGCGGCGATCACCAGCCCCGGCACGATCTTGTCACACACGCCGAGGAACATGGCGGCGTCGAACATCTGATGCGAGAGCGCGACGATGGAGGCCAGCGCGATCACGTCGCGCGAGAACAGCGACAGCTCCATGCCCGCATAGCCTTGCGTCACGCCATCGCACATGGCGGGTACGCCACCGGCGACCTGTGCGCTCGCGCCGTGCGCGCGTGCGGCAGATTTGATGATGTCGGGGAATTCGGCGAAGGGCGCGTGCGCCGAGAGCATGTCGTTGTATGCGGTGACGATGCCGATGTTTGGCGTTCGCTCGGAGCGGATTTTCAAACGGTCGTCGGCGGGGGCGGCGGCCAGTGCGTGGGCCAGATTCGCGCATCCGATCTTCTCACGCCCGGGTTGCCCCTGCGTGGCGCGCGCGACGCCGTCGAGATAGGCCTGACGGGACGACCGGCTGCGCTCGATCAGGCGCTCGGTCACGCGTTGTACCACCGGATGCAGCGACACGTTATGCGAAGACTGGGTCATGGGGGATCCCGGGACGGACGTTGTGGGGCGGGAGGCGGCGCGTAATGCGTGCAAACTTTCATAACCCACGCCACGAAGGCGTGTAGTTAAAGCACGATATTTTGTTGAATTGCAGTGTAGTTAAACTACAATGCAGTGTCAAAAGTTGCGCTTTCCCAGTGACACGTGGACGTCTTGTCATGAACACGCCTTCACCCTATACCTTTGTGTTGTTCGGCGCTACCGGCGATTTGTCGCTGCGCAAAGTCCTTCCCGCGCTGTTCCGCGCGTTCCGCACTGGCCAACTCGGCGCGGACGATGCGAAGGACAGCGGGGCAGGTGCCACCGATGCGGGCCGCATCCTCGCCATCGCCCGAAAACCGATGGACGCGCCCGCGTACCACGCGTGGTGCGAGCAGCATGTGCGCGGACACATCAAGCCCGACGTGTGGGACGAGAGCGCCTGGAAGCGCTTTCTCGATACCATCGACTACATGCCGCTCGATCTGGGCCGCGAAGACGAGTTCGGCGTACTGGCCGAGCGACTGTCGAAGCGCCCCGGCGTGCGCATCTTCTATCTGGCGACCGGGCCGTCGTTGTTCATCCCCATTTGCGAAGGGCTTCGCAGCGCGAAGCTCAACGAGAACAGCCGCATCGTGCTCGAAAAGCCGCTGGGTCACGATCTGGCGTCGTCGGAGGCAATCAACGACGCTGTCGGCGCGATCTTCCGAGAAGACCAGATTTACCGCATCGACCACTACCTTGGAAAAGAGGCGGTGCAGAACCTGCTGGCCCTGCGCTTCGGCAACGCGATCTTCGAGCCGCTGTGGCGGCGCGAGCTGATCGACAACATCCAGATCACGATTGCCGAGGAAATCGGCGTCGAGGGGCGCGGCGAGTTCTACGAGCAGACCGGCGCGCTACGAGACATGGTGCAGAACCATTTGCTGCAACTGCTGGCCATCGTCGCGATGGAGCCGCCGCTGTCGATGGATGCTGACGCCGTGCGCGACGAAAAACTGCGCGTGCTGCGCTCGCTGCGTCAACTGGACGACGAGAGTGTGTCGCGCAACGTCGTGCGCGGGCAGTACGGCGGCGGGGCCATCCGCAATTCGGCGGTACCCGGGTACACCGACGAGCCGGGCGTGCCGCCGGACAGCCAGACGGAGACCTTCGTCGCGCTCAAGGCCGACATCGACAACTGGCGCTGGGCCGGTGTGCCGTTCTTCCTGCGCACGGGCAAGCGGCTCGGCGAGCGCGTGGCGGAGATCGTCGTCAATTACCGCGCGACGCCGTATCCGCTGCTGGGCGACGCGACTGCACAACCGGGTGTCAACCGTCTCGTCATTCGCCTTCAGCCGAACGAATCGATTCGTCTGTACTGTCTCGCGAAGCAGCCGGGCGAGGGCATGAATCTGCAATCCGTTCACCTCGATCTGGCGTTCGACCAGTTCTTCAAGGGACACCGGATGGATGCGTACGAGCGTCTGTTGCTCGACGTCATCAATGGTCGGCTGGCGCTGTTCGTCCGACGCGACGAGCAGGAGCAGGCGTGGCGCTGGGTCGCACCGATTCAGGCGTACTGGTCGCGCCAGCACAAGGGCCCGAAACGTTACGCCGCTGGCACGTGGGGACCGCCCGCCGCCAGCGCGCTGCTCACGCAGTACGGATCGAGCTGGATGGAAGAAGACAACTGACGGCGGACCGCATGATCCATTGGCGAACCTTTCCCACGCGCGACGCGCAGGCACATGCGCTGGCTAACGCCGTCGTAGCGGGCATCGACGAAGCGCTGACGATTCGCAAGCGTGCGTTGCTGGCCGTCTCCGGCGGCACCAGCCCCCGGGCGTTTCTCACACAGCTTGCGCGACTGCCCGTGGCGTGGCGCGACGTCGATATCACCTTGGTGGACGATCGCTGGCTGCCGCCCGATCACGCCGACAGCAATGCGCGACTCGTGACCGAGACGCTGTTGCCCGGTGCGACCGGCGCGCGCTGGCTGCCGATCGTCGACACCGCGACGGCCACGGCGTTGCACGTGCGCACGCTCAACGACACGTGGACGCACGGCGTGCCGCAAGTCTGCGTACTGGGCATGGGCGAGGACGGGCACACCGCATCGCTCTTCGCCGACGCCCCGCAATGGCCCTACGCCGCCACCACCCACGACAAGTTCGTCTTCGTGCAGCCGCAGCACGCGCCGTATCAGCGCGTGTCGTGGTCGCTCGCCGCACTCGCCGCCAGCGACCGGCTCATCCTGCAAATACAGGGCCCGGCCAAACGCGCCGTGCTCGAAGCCGCGCAGGCGAACGAACAGGACAACGCCATCTCCCGGCTGATCCACCGTGAAGGAGTCAAGCTCGATGTCTTCTGGAGTGAGGAATAACCCGCCCCACCTGAGCGGCCCGCGACTGCTGGCCGACATCGGTGGCACCAACGCCCGCTTTGCGCTGGAGATCTCGCCGGGCGATCTCGTTGAAATCCGCGACTACGCCTGCGACGACTACGCGGGGGTGCCCGAAGTCATTCGCGCTTATCTCGACGAGGCGGATCACGCCGAGCCGGTGCAGCACGCGGCCATCGCCATCGCCAATCCCATCGAAGGCGATGAGATTCAGATGACCAACCGCGACTGGCACTTTTCCATCGAAGCGACGCGCCGTGCGCTGCGTTTCGAGACGCTGTTGGTCGTCAACGATTTCACCGCGCTGGCGATGGCGTTGCCGTATCTGACGGACGCGCAGAAGCACAAGATCGGCGGTGGCGAACCACGTCCGAATGGTGTGCTGGGTTTGCTTGGGCCGGGTACCGGCGTGGGCGTGTCGGGCCTCATTCCAGCGGGAGACCGATGGATCGCGCTGGGCAGCGAGGGCGGCCACACGACGTTTTCTCCGGCGGACGAGCGTGAGATCGACGTGCTGCGCTATGCGTGGAAGCACTTCCCGCACGTGTCGTTCGAGCGGCTGGTCGCGGGCCCAGGCATGGCGCTGGTTTATCAGGCGCTGGCGGAGCGGGCGGGACGTCGTGTGGAATCGCTTGAGACCCCGGTCATCGTCAAGCTCGCGGAATCGGGCGACGCGCTCGCGCGCGAGACCGTCGATTGCTTCTGCGCGATGCTGGGCACGCTCGCAGGCAACGTGGCGGTGTCGCTCGGCGCGGTCGGGGGCGTGTACCTTGGCGGAGGGGTGATTCCGAAGCTCGGCAAGCTGTTCGAAGCGTCGCCATTTCGTCAGCGCTTCGAGGCGAAGGGACGCTTCGAAGCGTATCTGAAGAAGATCCCGACCTACGTCATCACGGCCGATCATCCGGCGTTTCTGGGCACATCCGCAATTCTCGCTGAGCAGTTGGGCACGCACGCGGCCGGGGCGGGAGCGCTCATCGACCGTCTGCATCGTCTGCGTGATCGTCTGAGTCCTGCCGAGCAGCGCGTCGCGGAACTCACGTTGAAGCAACCGCGTGCGCTGCTGGCCGAGCCGGTGGCGGAGATCGCGCGTCTGGCGCGTGTGAGTCAGCCGACGGTGATTCGCTTCTGCCGCAAGCTCGGCTGTCAGGGGTTGTCGGATTTCAAGCTCAAGCTGGCGAGCGCACTGACGGGCACGTTGCCGGTGCGTCACGGGCAGGTGCACGTGGGCGACACGGCCGCCGAGTTCAGCGCCAAGGTGCTCGACAACACGGTGTCGTCGATTCTGCAAATGCGAGAGCATCTCGATGCCCGCACCGTCGAGGCGGCCGTGACGCTGCTCGACGGCGCGCGTCGCATCGAGTTCTACGGTCTGGGCAATTCAGGCGTGATCGCGCAGGACGCGCACTACAAGTTTTTCCGTTTCGGCAAGCCGACTATCGCGTATGGCGATCCGTACCTGTTGCAGGCGTCGGCCGGGTTGTTGGGGGATGGCGATGTGGTCGTCGCGATTTCCGCATCGGGACGCTCGACGGACCTGAACCGCGCCGTCGATATCGCACTCACGCGCGGTGCCAAGGTCATTGCGCTTACCGCGCGCAATTCACCGCTCGCCCGCAAGGCGACGCTGGTGCTGCCCAACGATCATGTGGAGACGATGGGCGCACACGTCACGATGATTGCGCGGATATTGCATCTCGCCGCCATCGACGTGCTGGCCGTGGGCGTGGCGATTCGGCGTGCCGGTCCGGGAGGCGAAACCGCAGGCGAGGGCGCGCTCGACTGGTTGGGGCACGGTAGCGGACAGGGCGACGGCACACCAGCGGCGGCCTGAAGTGACTTGATGCGGCATCAGGCGGCGCTGGGCGGCGTCGTGCGGGGAACGTCGGGCCGTTGGCCGGAGATGCACCGGACGCCGAAGTGTCGTCGGCTTGATATCCCTAAACATGTTTAGCATAATGCGGCATATGAAAGTAACCGATTCCGCCCAACGTTTCGGCTTTCTCGTCGCAGACATCCAACGTCTCTTCGGGCGCCGCTTCGAGCAGTTTGCACAGCGCACGCTGCCGATGACGCGCGCGCAATGCCGCTTGCTCGCCTATCTCAGCGTCAATCGCGGCGTGAGTCCGACGGTGCTGGCCGACATTCTGGAAACGCCGGTACAGACGCTCGCCGGCACGCTGGAGCGCATGGAAGAGGCGGGTTGGGTGCGACGCCGACCCGACGCGCGCGATCCTCGCATCGAACGCCTGTTCGTCACCCGGGCGGCGGTTGCGCAATTGCAGGTCGCGCGCCGCCTTTCCGACGAAGTGCGCGATGAAGCGCTGCACGGCCTGACCGCGTTCGAAGCGGTGCAGCTCACGCAGTTGCTGCAAAAAGTGCGTCGGAATCTCACGCACGTCGTTCCCACGCCGCTCGACACCGTCGTGCCCGCTGTGCTGCGCCGTGCGCAGGCGGAAAATGCGGCGAACGTCAGCGAGCACGCGGCGACCGTCGACTTGCTAGACGATGCTGGCGACGACCTGTCGGAATGCACCGACTTGCGGCCTCAGTAGCACACGCCTAGCATGGGAAGTCTCCAAACCCACCCGGAGGCTGACATGACGAATCACGTGTACAAGCAAATCGAGCTGACCGGCTCGTCAACCAAGTCCATCGAGGACGCGGTCAAATGCGCCATCGAACGCGCGAGCAAGACGCTGCGGAATCTGAACTGGTTCGAGATCATCGAAACACGCGGCCACATCGAAGACGGCAAGGTCGCGCACTGGCAAGTCACGCTCAAGGTCGGCATGCGGCTCGAAGACTGAGCGCACCATCCGGCATCATCCGGTAGCATCCGCAAGAACACGCTCGGCCGGGGATGAACGTCCCCGGCCGACGTCGCACCAAATCTCCTCCACATCCCTGCTGAATCCCCGCTGAATCCCCTCGAAACCCTGCTGTCCGCCCCTTTTGCCGAATGGGAATCGACTGGCTTCACTGTCCCGCAGATGTCGTACAGTCGTGTCACAATAGGCGCATATTCGAGATCACGAAGAAGACAGAAGAGGTTTGCGCATGTCCGAACAAGAACCGGTCCATGCCACCCGATCGATCGCAGATCCGGTGGAAGCCGTCGCCTATCTGAAGACGATTTACGACGCCAATACGGCCTATCTGCGCGCGGCATTCGAGCGCTTCTCGAAGCAGAAAGATCAGGCGCGCCGCGTAAGCGCCCACTACCCGTTCATCCGTATCACCACGGAAGACATCACCCAGCTCGACAAGCGCCTGTCCTACGGTTTTGTCTCGGGCCCGGGCAGCTATCAGACCACCGTCACCCGTCCCGATCTGTTCGAGAACTACTACATCGAGCAGTTACGTCGACTGGCGCACAACCACGGCGCTGCGTTCGAAGTCGGCGTCTCGGACGAACCGATACCCGTGCACTTCGCCTATCAGGACGGCGTGTACCTCGAAGGCGATCTCGATCAGACGCACCTGCGCGCCATGCGCACCGTGTTCGACGTGCCCGACCTTGCGAAGATGGACGACAGCATCGTCAATGGCACGCGCGATCCGCTGCCGGGCGAGATTCTGCCGCTGGCGCTGTTCACTGCGCCGCGCGTCGACTATTCGCTGCACCGGTTGCGTCACTACACGGCGACGTCGCCCGAGAACTTCCAGAACTACGTGCTGTTCACCAACTACCAGTTCTACATCGACGAGTTCGTCGAGCTGGGACGCGAGTTGATGAGCGCGACGGACGACCCCGCGCTGCGCGAGTACCGCAGCCAGTACACGGCGTTCGTCGAGCCGGGCAACGTTACCCACTGGAACCAGAACATCGAATCGCGCAGCGAGGAGGGTACGTCGCCCCCGCGCCTGCCGCAGATGCCCGCGTATCACCTTGTGCGCCCGGACAACACCGGCATCACGATGGTGAACATCGGCGTGGGGCCGTCGAACGCCAAGACCATCACCGATCACATTGCCGTGCTGCGTCCGCACGCGTGGATCATGCTGGGACACTGCGCGGGCTTGCGCAATTCGCAACGGTTGGGCGATTACTGCCTCGCGCATGGTTACGTGCGTGAAGACCACGTGCTCGACGACGACTTGCCGCTGTGGGTGCCGGTGCCGCCGCTGGCCGAGGTGCAGGTGGCGCTGGAGCGTGCGGTGGCCGATGTCACGCAACTGGACGACTTCGAGCTCAAGCGTGTAATGCGCACGGGCACGGTGGTGACGGTCGATAACCGGAACTGGGAATTGCGCGACCATCGTGAGCCGGTGCAGCGCATGAGTCAGAGCCGGGCGATTGCGCTCGATATGGAGAGTGCGACGATTGCCGCCAACGGTTTCCGTTTCCGCGTGCCGTACGGCACCTTGCTGTGCGTGAGCGACAAGCCGCTGCATGGCGAACTGAAGTTGCCGGGCATGGCGGACCGCTTCTATCGCGAGCGCGTCGACCAGCACCTGAAGATCGGCGTGAAGGCCATGGAGCTGCTGCGCGACAACGGTCTGGACCGTCTGCACAGTCGCAAGCTGCGCAGTTTCAACGAAGTCGCGTTCCAGTAACGCGCCCTGCAGCGGCGATGTTTTGTCGATCGAAACTTGCCGCTGCCTCCCGCCTGCCCCGTATCACGGGGCGTTGCGGCCCATGCGTGCATGCCGCCGTCTCCAGTAGCACAATCCCTGCACACACCGGCTGCGCGCTGCGCGCCGGTGTTTTCGTTTCTCGTCATCAAGGATCATCGTGGAGATAGTCAACCACGTCGTGCCTTGGGCAGCGCACGACACTCGCCTTCTGCTGTCCTGTCTCGTCGGCCTAGTGGCCATCATCGTTTTCATCAGCGCACTCAAGCTATCGCCGTTCCTGTCGATTCTCATCGGCACGTTCATCGCGGGTCTGGGCGCAGGGCTACCGCTCGAGGCGGTCGCCAGTTCGTTCAGCAAGGGCGCAGGCAGTCTGCTGGGCGACGCTGGCATGATCATCGCGCTCGGGGCCATGCTCGGGGCGTTGATGGCCGACACTGGGGCGGCCGACCGTATCGTCACGGTGCTGCTGAAGTTCGCGAAAGGCGCGGCGTTGCCGTGGATGATGGCGCTCGTCGCCATGATCATCGGCCTGCCGCTGTTCTTCGAAGTCGGTCTGGTCATGATGGTGCCGATCATCTTCGTGATGGCGCGTCGTGCGAACACGCCGATTTTGCGCGTGGCGATCCCGGCGCTTGCGGGCATGACGACGCTGCATGCGCTCGTGCCGCCGCACCCGGGACCGCTCATCGCTGTGTCGGCGCTGCACGCGGATCTGGGCATGACGATGGGGCTCGGGCTGCTCATCGCGATCCCGGCCGTGATTCTCGCAGGGCCGCTGTACGGCATGTGGCTTGCGCCGCGTTTGCAGGTACAGGCGCCGCAGCAAATGGGCGAGCTATTCACCAAGCGTGACGACGACGCTTCGCAGCCGCCATTCGCAGCGGCGCTGCTGGTGATTCTGCTGCCGGTCGTGCTGATGCTGGGCCGCACGCTTGCGAAGGTGGCGCTTACGCCGGAAACACCGCTGTTCGACGCGCTCAACTTTCTCGGCGAGCCAATCATCGCGCTGGCGCTGACGGTTATCGTCGCCATCGTCGTGCTCGGGTGGGGACGCGGGCTGCCGCGCGCTCGCGTGGGCGAGACACTGCGTCGCGCGCTTCCGCCGATTGCCGGGCTGTTGCTCACCATCGGTGCGGGCGGCGGGCTGAAGCAGGCGCTGGTAACGGCGGGCATTGCGACGACCATCGGCAAGGTAGCGGTCGGCACGCATATGCCGCTGATTCTGCTGGCGTGGCTGATCGCTGTGGCGTTGCGTCAGGCGACGGGCTCGGCAACGGTCGCCACGACGACGACGGCCGGTATCGTCGCGCCGCTCGTGATGCATCTGCCGCCGGTGCAGGGCTCGCTTATCGCGCTGGCGATCGGGGCGGGGTCGGTGTTCTTCTGCCACGTCAATGACGCGGGCTTCTGGATGGTGCGTGAGTACTTCGGCCTCAAGCTCAAGGAGACGCTGTGGGTGTGGTCGGTGTTGCAGACCATCGTGTCGCTGGTCGGACTGGTGATGACGTTGCTGCTCTGGCAATTCCTCGTGTGATCCGTTTCGACTCGCTTCGTCCGTCGGCATAAAAAAAGCGCGCTGACCTTTCGGTCGCGCGCTTTTTTCGTGGTGGGGCGGACGTCTGGGTGCGATCAGGAAAACACCCGCTTTGCGTGAATGCCCAGACCCAGTGCCACGCTGGCGAGGCGGTCGCCGAAGACCGGCGTCGCTTTCGGGAAGGCGGCGCACATTGCGCTGGACAGACAACGCAGGCCCGTCGAGCCACCGGTAAAGTACAGCGCGTCGACATCCTCGGCGCGCAGCCCGGCGAGCGACGCCGTATGCACGGCGCCCGCCGTGATGCTGGCGATTTCGTCACTCACGGCTTCCACCAGACCGGCTTCCGAGAAGGCCACGCCCAGTTCTCGTTCGATGACCGAGAGGTCGATGCGTGTTTCGCCGCCAGCGGACACGTCGATCTTGGCCTCTTCCGCATGACCGACCAGCGCGTGACCGAGGCGTTGCTCGACCGTGCGCATGAGGCGACGGTGATGGGCGGCGTCGGCATACAGATGTGCCGTGAGCGCCAGTTCGCCCACGCGCTTGGGCGTGTAGACGGTGTTGATCAGGTGCCACGTCGCCAGATCGAAGTAGATCCGGTTGGGGACTTCCTTGCCGTCCGGGCCGAGTGCCTTGTAGCCGAGTTCGCGCAGGATGGTCGCCAGCTCGATGCGGCGGTCGAAGTCGGTCCCGGCGATATGCACGCCGTGGTGCGCGAGCACGTCGTCCTTACGATCCAGATGACGGGCGCGATCCGGGCCGACACGCACGAGCGAGAAGTCGGACGTACCGCCACCGATGTCGACGACCAGCACTTGCTGTTCTTCCGTCAGGCGCGATTCGTAATCGAATGCGGCGGCGATCGGTTCGAACTGGAAATGCACGTCCTTGAAGCCGACGTCGCGTGCGCATTGTTCGAGCGAGCGCTGGGCGGCAGCGTCCGCCTTCGGATCGTCGTCGACGAAGAACACCGGACGCCCCATGACCACCTGGCGCAGATCGCCGCCATCGGCCTTCAGCGCATGAGTGCGAAGGTGACGCAGGAACGTGGCGATGATGTCGATGTAGCGCATCGCCGAGCCGTTACCGAGGTCGGTGGTGCTTTCGATCAGGGAGGAGCCGAGCAGGCTTTTGAGCGAGCGCATGAGGCGCCCGTCGTAGCCATCGACGTAATCGGCGACGGCCTGACGCCCGAACGAGGCGCGGCCGCCTTCGTCGGCGTTGAAGAACACGGCGGTAGGCAGCGTGCCGTACCCGGCCTCAAGTTCGACCAGACGCATGGCGCTGTCGCCTTTCACGGCGACGGCAGAATTCGAAGTGCCGAAATCGATGGCGCAGAAACTCATGGCATTTGCGGCCCGCGCTGGCGAGCCGTAAAAGGTCGGCAGTGTAGCACGGCCGGACGGTCGGCCGGGTGAACCCGCTTGCGCGGCCCGGGAAGGGATGTCGGCCGCGGCGTCTGACGTGTCGTCATTTCACTGCCGGTTGCGCGGACGGCAGCGTGCGCAGACTGCTCACGACCGCTGCCACCGCCGCGAATGCGGCCGCCACGTAAAGCGACGCCCGCGTACCGTAGCCCTGCGGCGCGACGCTGAAGACAAGCGCCACGAGCGCTGCGCCGGTCGTCTGTCCGGTCAGCCGCGCGGTGCCCAGCATGCCGCTTGCGCCGCCGCTGCGATGGCTCGGGGCGGACATCAGCATCGCGTAATTGTTGGGCGACTGGAACAGCCCGAAACCGAAGCCGCACAACGCCATGCGCCACACGATATCGAGCATGCCTGGCTGATCGGGCAGCAAGCCGAGCGCGAGCAGCCCGAGGGCGAATGCGGCCAGCCCGATCGCGCCGAGCAGACACGGCTTGTAGTACTCCAGCAGCCGTCCCGCCAAGGGGGCGACAACCACGATGGTGAGCGGCCACGCCGTCATCAGCAGGCCCGTTTGCACATGATCGAAGCCAAGGGTGTCCTGAAGGAAGAAGGGCAGCGAGACGAACGCGAGCATCTGCGCGCAGAACGACGCCATCGACGTGCAGATCGACAGTCCGAAAATCGGGATGCGCAGCAGATCGACGGGGAGCAGCGGCACTGGCTGACTGCGTTGGCGGCGTTCGAAGACCGTCCCAATGACGACGGCCGCCGCGATCTCGACGGCGACAAGCCAGCGCTCCTGACCGTGGCCGAACGAATCGATGCCGGAGATCAGCAGCCCGAACGTCAGCGCACTCAACAGCGCGCCCGTCCAGTCGAACGGATGCGACGAGCGCGTGCTGTCCGGTAGCGAGCGCACGGCGATGGCGAACGCGATGATGCCCAGCGGCACGTTGATCGCGAAGAGCCACGGCCAGTGGGCGATAGACAGCACGCCCGCAGCAATCGTCGGCCCCGCAGCTGAGGAGACGGCTACGATCAGCGAGTTGAGGGCGACGCCGCGTCCGAGCCAGCGCGACGGGTAGATCGTCTTCACGAGCGCCGTGTTCACGCTCATGATCCCGGCCGCCCCGAAGCCTTGCGCCACGCGTGCGAGCGTCAGCGTGATGAGCGAGTCGGAGAGTGCGCAGGCGAGAGATGCAACCGTGAAGAGCGCGAGCCCCACCGTGTAGACGCGCCGGTAGCTCACGATTTCGCCGAGCGCGGCGAGCGGCAGCAGCGAAATGGTGATGGCGAGCTGATACGCGTTGACGATCCAGATCGAGGTGGCAGGGCTGGCGTTCAGATCGCGTGCGATGGTCGGCAGTGCCACGTTGGCGATGGCGCTGTCGAGCACCGACAACGCGATTGCGAGCATGACGGTCGCCACGGCCCAGAGCCGTGCAGGCATGGGCATGCCGTCGGAAAGTGTGTTGGACATGAGAGCAGCAGGAACATCGATCGCCTGTCCGCGGTCCGTCGCGCAGGGGTGCCGCGACCGGAGAGGATGATGGACGAAGGTGGCGAAGAGGAAAGTGTCATGCTGCCTGAATTCCCGCTCGGACGGCGGGACGTCGCGCAAAGCCTTGTGGGTAAAGGAGGCTCTGTCAAGGAACCGTGTTTTATCAGATGAAATTCGTATTTCGTCAGACAAAACGATGACGGAGGATCGGCGTCAGCCGTCTCAAAACACCACGCCTACACGGAAAACCGGGCGATGCGGATATTGCCGAGCGGGTGGTACGCGGTGCCGCTCGCCAGCGACGCCAGGTCTTCGCCCCCTTGGCGTATCGCGTGAACGCCGACGGCGGCAATCGTGCTGGCGGGGGAGCGTCCCGGACAGGCGTGAGCGCCGGTCCCGAAGGTCCATGCCACGCCGTCCGGCGTTGCGCTCGGTGGCGCAGACGCCAGCACGGCAAGAATAGCGTCGCCCGGCGCTAGCGCCTGTTCGCAGATGACAGCGGGCGCGTGCAGAAAGCGTCGCGTGTTCTGTACCGGCGGATCGAATCGGATGACGTCGCTGACGGCCTTGATGGCGACACTGAGGTCTGCCGGATTTGCCGACGCAGGGGTGACATCGGCACTTCGTGCAAGCCGTCGGATACTGTTGGCGACGAGACCGGCGCAGGCGTCGTGGGTTTGCGTGAAGAGGCCGACGACGTTCGCCGTAAGGGCGTCGAAGTCCACACTGTCGTTGCCTGCTGCGCGTCGGGCGACGTCTCGCAGCCAGGTGTCGGAGGCGGCGTCGTTGTCGAGCCAGCGAACGGCACGCTGACGCAGTGCCGCAGCGGCGCTGTGTCCATGAGCCAGCACATCGGCGCGTGGCGATGGTTTGCCAGCTTCCGCCATTGCCGCGACCAACGACCGGACATCTTCATGGACTTCGGTCCATTGCGCTGCGGGAACGCCCAGCCATGCCGCGAGGCCATAGATGGGCTGACGAAAGACGAAGTCGTCCAGGCGGGCGGCGGGCGCGTCGCCACGCGCGAGGTAGGCGTCGGCGCAGGCGGCCTGACTGGCATCGTGCAGACGAACCAGTGTGTCCCGGTCGGCATGCAACGTCGCAAGCTGAGCGTTGAGCCAGCGCTTCATCGCCGTGTGAGCGGGCCCGTCGTTCATTCGAACGAGCGCCCCGAACCACTCACCCGCAGGGCCGTCCGCCAACGCGGCAGGCACCACAGCCCCCGCCGGGCGCACCCCGCAAGCAGGATGTCCCAATACCTCCGCCAGCGCTTGCGGTCCGGCAGCGACCCACAGGCCGAGCGCGGCGTCGAAGCCAAAGGGGCGTCGCGTGGCCAGCGACGCGTAGTACGGATAGGGATCGGGGTGCGTGACGGCTTCCGTCGCACTCGCGGGAAAGCGGTTGTGCGGCTGCGTGGGCGATACAAGCGTGGCGACTGACATGGCGAAGAGCCTCAGAAAACGTGTCTCGATGGTGTCAAGGATGCGCCATGAAACGTCTGCCATGTTTCATCCTGTCCTGAACTGTTGAACGCACCGTCGGACCTATACTGCGGACATATTCTTCAAAGGAGTCCTGACATGGACACCGCACGAGATGCCGCACCGGGCGTCAGTTCCCTCGCCGCGCTCCTCGCCGACGCCGGCCGCATGACCATGCTTTGGGCGTTGATGGATGGCTCTGCCCGTCCTGCGGGCGAGTTGGCGTTGGTGGCGGGGTTATCGCCCTCCAGCGCAAGCGGGCACCTTGCCCGACTTGTCGACGGTGGCGTGCTTGCGCAGGAAGCGCGGGGACGGCATCGGTATTTCCGCATCGCCACACCGGAGACGGCAGCGGCCATCGAGGCGCTTGCTAGTGCTGTCCTTGCCACGCGCGAACTTCGGCCGCGTCCGGTGCCGGTTAGTCGTGCGACACCCATCCCGCTTCGTCACGCTCGAACCTGCTACGACCATCTCGCCGGGGAGATCGCTGTCGATCTGTTTGCGCGGATGCACGCGCGTCGGTGGATTCGTATCGATGGCAGCGACGTGTCACTTACCGATGCAGGCACCGAAGGACTGACCGCCCTCGGCGTCGATCTCACTCAGGCGCATGCGCGACGCCGTCGCTTCGCTTGTACCTGCCCGGACTGGAGCGAGCGCAAGCCGCATCTCGGCGGCGCTTTGGGGGCTGCACTGCTCAGCACTTATCTCGATGCCAAGTGGCTCGAACCCACGCGCGAGGCGCGGGCGCTGCGCGTCACGCCGCTCGGCGAACGCAAACTGTCGGCCATTGCCGTCTGATGCTCGTGGACAAAAAGAAACACCCCGCCAAATTGCGCGGGGTGTTTCTTTTCAACTGAGCTAACCGTCGGGCATCTTCGCAGATTCAATCGAGATACCTCCAACGCTTAGCTCACCAGGGCCGATCAATTCCCCCGATAAGTCGAGTTCATCAGCGCGGTCGAGCCTTGCACGTGAGCGCCTACCGGGTTGCCGTAGGTCTTGAGGACCGGGTACTGGCTATCGGTCTGGGTCAGCGAGCCTTGTGCGTCGATCAGTTCTTGCTTGACCTGGGCGCGAGGCACGGCGAGTTGTTCGCTATACACGCTCGATTGCCAGAAGAAGTTTTCGTTCGGATAACCATTGCCGCCGGTGCCTGCGAACGCTGCCGGGGCAGCGGCTACAGCGACGGTTGCGGCGATCATCAGATGAGAAAGAGTGCGGGTCATGATTATTCTCCTGTCATTGCTTTTCTTGGGTGGTCGGCCAGCTCGCTTTCGAGTCCGGCACCGCCTACGCCTCTAAGGTAGGACGACCACGTCGCAGGAGTAACCGCATGCGGCGCAACAATGAATTGCGAAGAACGAATCGCCTCGAAACCCCCGTCATATAAGGATTTCAAGGCACCCGACATTCAAAGATCATGTCGAGCGAAGACTCTAATGAAGATGTTAATTAAAAGGAGTGCGACAGGATGTCGCAGCGAGTCGGAATTTGTATCCGACACACGCCAGAAAGCCGTCGCGGTCATTGCCGATGACGGCACGGCGCTACAAGATGTGCCCGGCTGAGTTCAAAATCACACTACAACCGACGTATCAGGCCCGTTCCGCCGCTGCGAGGAACGCTGGCGCGTCTGACAGTAATACGGCGAGATCGGCAGCGCCCGACTTCACGACGCGAGCCGTACGCTCGCGTGTGACGGCATCGGTGCCGACGAGTGCCCGGGGACCGGCAACGCTCAGGGCTGCCAACGGCCGACCATGAGCGTCGAGCACAGCGGCGGCGCAGGCGTCGATACCCGCTTCGAACCCGTCCTGACTCCATGCGCAACCGGCTTCGCGGTCTCGGGACAACTGCGCATCGAGCGCCGCGTATGTCCGCGCGCTCTGTGCCGTCGCGGCCGCCAACGGCTCAGGTCCGAGCAAGGCCCGGCGGCGCTCGGTGTTCAGATGCGCCAACAACGACCGGCCCGGTGCCGTCAGATGCGCGGTGACGCGACTGCCTGCACGGATGTTGCTCACCAGCGGCAGGGCAGGTGTTTCACACAGGAGGTAGCGCACCTGCGCGCCGTCGAGCACCGTGAGATAGCTCGACAGCCCGGTCTCGCTCGTCACGCGGGTGAGTACGCGTCGTGCCGTGGCGAGATGGTCTTCGCCCGCGAGGGCGCTGGCGGCCAACGTCAGAAACCCGAGACCGAGCCGATGTCCACCGTGCGGCAGCGGTTCCAGCACGCCCTCGTATTGCAACGTCTCCACCAGACGCATGACCGTCACCCGGTTCACGCCGATGCGACGTCCGACGTCGCTGAGGTTCGCCGTCGAGCCGCCGTCCGCCACGTAGCGCAGCAGCTTGAGTGCGCGCATGACCGGCGTCACGAGACCCGTTTGCGCGGTGTCGTGTGCCTCAGTCTCAGGAGCGCCTGCGGCTGGCGTGTTGGCGGACGTTGCTTTCGTCATGCGTTCGAATCCCTTCGTCAAAATCGGACGGCGATGCTCGGAAATCCTGGCGGACTCAGGCGGCGAGCGGCACTTGCCAGGCGTCGTATTCGTAGACCCAGTCGGCGTTGCCGCCCTCCTTGAGCCACTGATTGCCGCGCGAGCCGATCTGCACGCGTGCGGTGCGCTCGCGACGCGCGGCTTCGTATCGTGCCAGTGCATTCGCCAGCGTAGCCGCATCGGCGCCCGTACCGGCGTCCGCGAGGTGGCGAGACAGTACCACAGCGTCTTCGATGGCCATACCTGCGCCTTGCGCCATGAACGGCATCATCGGATGGCTCGCATCGCCCAGCAGCGACACACGATCACGTGACCATTGCGGCAGCGGATCGCGTACGTAGAGCGCCGACTTGAGCACGCTGTCGCATGCGTCGAGCAGGGCGCGCGCTTCGCTGTGATAGTCGGCGTACATGGCGCGCAGCTCGTGCACGTCGCCCGGTGCGGTCCAGGATTCGAGCGTCCAGCTGTCTTGCGGGGTCGTGGCGAACACGAAGATGTCACGGCCGAGGTTGAGCGGGAACGTCACGATCTGGCTCGACGGATTCGGTCCCCACCACTTGGTGAACGCACCGAGATTCGGCACGCCGCTGAGCTTCTCTGCGGGGACGACGGCACGGTACGCCACCACGCCGGTGAACTCCGGCGACTCCTGCCCGAACAGGCCGCGGCGCACGACCGAGTGGATGCCGTCGGCGCCGATAAGCACGTCGACGTCGTCATGCGTGCCATCGGCGAACGTCAGGCGGATGCTGCCCGTTTGTCCTGCGTCCGGCGCTTCGAACGATACGAGCTTTTTGCCGAGTGCAAGCGCTTGCGCCGGAACGGCTTGCTCCAGCGCTTGCAGCAAATCGGCGCGATGCATCGTGAGTTGCGGCGCACCGTACTTCGTCTGCGCGGTCTGTGCCATTTCCAGACTCGACGTCGTTTCACCCGAGTCCCACATGCGGCTGATGCGATGGCTTGGCTGTGCGGCGGTCTTGCGAAGTTGGTCGCCCACGCCCAGCCCGTCGAGTGCGCGCACCGCATTCGGCGTCAGGTTGATGTCCGCACCGACGCGCGCGAACTGCGAGGCCTGCTCATACACACGCACCCGAAAACCTGCGCGGAGCAATCCGATGGCGGCGGCCAGACCGCCGATGCCGGCACCGTTGATGCCAATGAGGGGAGCTTGCATGGGGGACATCCTTTTTGACGAGTGTCTCGATGATTCGGAAAAAATAAAACGTTCAAATATGAACATGATGTTCAAATATTATTGTTTTTGATTCGATCGACCGCAAGCCTTCCTCGGGTAAATCCTGAGTTTGCGCGTTGACATCGAGCACCGTCCTAACGGGACTTCCGGCAACGCTGGCGGGACGTTCGGTGACATAACAATCGCCTCATACAGCGGGCATTCCTCGCTCTACACACGCGCGTTATCACGCCAATTTGCCGCCATCAATTCGTGCATCTCCGCTGCAAGCGCCGAGAGTCTCCTGGCCTAAGCTTCGCTCAGTTGGTTTCATAAGTAATCCAACGTTTCACAGGTGGAACGTCGCAAAGCGAGCGTACTGGGTGCGGGCTGATCCGTGCCTGGCTGCGCATTTGGCGGACGTATCCATCGTTCTCGAATCATCGAACGACAGGAGTTCACAGATGAAGCGGTTTCCGATGGGGCGGATCCCGGGCATGACGACGGTCGCGGCGGCAACGCTGCTGGCGCTCGGTGTGCCGGTCGCAGCACACGCACAGAGCAACGTCACGCTGTACGGCAGCATGGATGCCGGGGTGGCATTCGTGAATAACCAGGGCGGCAGTTCGAACTGGATTGCGCAGCAGGGCGGCTCGCAGCCGGACCGCTGGGGTCTGCGTGGCGTGGAAGATCTGGGCGGCGGCAATCGCGCCATCTTCCTGCTGGAAAACGGCTTCTCGACACTCACGGGCAACACGATCAAGGCGGGTTCAATGTTCAACCGTCAGTCGTGGGTCGGCTTGCAGTCGGACAAGATGGGTACGCTCACCATCGGCCACATGACCACGTTCAACTTCGACTGGCTGGGCCCGTTCAGCACCGCCTATCTGGGCATGAACTGGTACATGTTCCACCCGGGCAACCTTGACGAACTCGCCAACACGTCCGTCGTGCAAGTGGATAACTCGGTGCGCTACGTCACGCCGGATTACATGGGCTTCAAGGCGGGCGCGATGCTCTCGTTCGGCAACAACTCGAACTTCGCGAACGGTCGCAAGTGGAGCGCTGCCGCGAACTATACGAACGGCGGCTTCAAGGCATCGGCCGTCTACTCGAACGAGAACAACCGCACGCCGAACGTCGCGGCGCTCGGCGGCGCCACGTTCCAGGGCCAGCCGGTGGCGACCTACGCGGCATCGAACGTCGAGAACATGGGCGCGGGCGTGTCCTATGGCTTCGGGCCGTGGCTGCTGCACGCGCTCTACACGCGCGTGAAGCTTCAGTCCCCGGGCTACAACGACACCTATCAATCGTTCGACGCCGGTGTGAACTTCGCGACGAGCGTGCCGAACACGATCACCTTCGGCGCGGCCACGACCAATATGTCGGGCAAGCGCTGGACACAGGTCAGCCTTGGTGATGTCTACGCGTTCTCCAAGCGTACGCAGGTCTACGTGAGCGGTGCGTACCAACACGCGAGCGGCAATGGTGCGGTGACGGCGATCAATACGATCAGCCCGTCGTCGACGTCGAACCAGCTCGTGATCATGTCGGGCGTGCACCACTCGTTCTGACGCTTCCCGGCGGTTTTATCTTTTTCACCCAGTGGTCTCTCTTGATGCGCCGGCCGGCTCTTGCCCGTCGGCGCTTTTTTTGCCCAATACATCGCATGCCGCCCCGAAAAGCCCATGAATTCGGGTTTCCCCTAGTCAAAAAACAATTTTGACTGCGGCCATCACTCCCTATAATTGATCCATAAGTAAATCAACGTTTCACATATGAAACGTGACGTGAAAGTGAAAGACAGGCTGGCAGGCCATGCACGCGAACAGTCGCCGCAGGCTGCCCAAGGCAAGTTGAACATCCCGAAACACGGTGGTTTCCCATGCTCAGGTCGATTCAGTTGAAGGACGCAAACGTAGCCGAGGCGTATGCCGACGCGCGCCACGCGCAGCCGGCAGCGGCGCCGTTGCCGTTCGCTATCGAATATCGCGGCGTCACGCGTCGTTTCAAAAATCGCCAGGGCAAGGGCGAGATGACTGCCGTCTCGGACGTATCCATCGGCATCAAGGCCGGTGAGTTCGTCTCGCTGATCGGCCCGAGCGGCTGCGGCAAGAGCACGCTGCTCAACATGGGCGCCGGTCTGTACGCGCCCAGCGAAGGACAGGTGACGCTGGCGGGTAAGCCAGTGCGCGGCCCGTCGCAACAAGTCGCGTTCATGCTGCAAAAGGACTTGCTCATGCCGTGGCGTTCGATTCAGAAGAACGTCGAACTCGGCATGCAGATTCGCGGCCGTAGCAAGGCCGAGCGCGCAGAAGTCGCGAAGGCGCTGCTCGCGCGCTGCCACCTCAAGGGATTCGAGAATCACTACCCGCATCAGCTCTCGGGCGGCATGCGTCAACGTGCGGCACTCGCCCGCACGCTGGCTGTGGAGCCGGATGTGCTGCTCATGGACGAGCCGTTCTCGGCACTCGATGCGCAAACCAAGATGGTGCTTCAGCAGGATCTCGCGCAGATGCTTGCCAGCGAAGGCAAGACGGCGCTGATGATCACCCACGATCTCGCAGAAGCGATTGCGCTGTCGGACCGCGTGTTCGTGATGAGCGAGCGTCCCGGCACGATCATCGAAGAGATCACCGTCGATCTGCCGCATCGCGACAACCCCATCGAGCGCCGCAAGCAAGCGGGCATGAACGAGTACGTCGCGCATCTGATGGAACTGCTCAAGGTCGGTCGCGACGATCACCTCGGTTGATCGCCATCGATCCGCATCGATCCGAAACGGTTCGCCCTCGCACAAGACACTGGAATCTCCGCTATGAAATCCCTTTCCAAAACGCAACTGACCGCCGGTAGCTTTGTGCTGCTGCTGATCTTCGCGGCCGTGTGGCAATGGGGCCCGAGCGCGTTCGGCGTGCCCGAATTCGTGTTGCCCAAGCTGTCGTCGACGCTGGTCGAAGGCGTGCGCATGTTCCAGGTGGAAAACCTGTGGCTGCACATCGGTGTGACGGCGCTCGAAGTGATCGCCGGTTTCGTGATCGGCTCGGCGCTGGGCGTGCTGATCGGCGTGATCCTCGGTTTGTCGCCGTCGACCGAAGCCATGCTCTCGCCGTACATCCTCGCGTTGCAGATCGCACCGAAGGTCGCCTTCGCGCCGCTGTTCGTGATGTGGATGGGCTACACGATCTACCCGAAGATTCTCGTCGCGGTGCTGATCGTCTTCTTCCCGGTGATGATCAACGTGCTGGGCGCGGTGCGCTCGGTCGATCCCGACATGGTCAATCTGGTGCGCGCGCTGTGTGGCCGCCGCTGGCAGATCTTCCGCTTCGTGGAATTCCCGTCGGCCATGCAGGCGTTGTTCGCGGGGCTGCGCATCGCGTCGACGCTGGCCGTGATCGGCGTGACTGTCGGCGAACTGGTCGGTGGCGACCGTGGTCTGGGCTATCTGCTGGTGTACGGCGAAGGGCAGGGCAATACCGCGATGGTGTTCGTTGCGATTGCCGGGCTGACCGTCATCGGTATCGCAGCCTACGCGGCGGTGGTGTGGCTGGAGCGTCGTGCACTGCACTACGTGCCGCGTGCGGCCATGAACATCGCCTGAGCGCCGGACTTCACAAGGAATCGAATCGTGAACGAACTGTCGACCCTCCCGGTGATGCCGCTCGATATCGACGCACTGCCGCCGCTCGACGGCAAGAAGCTGCTGATCACCGGCGGCGCGCGTGGCCTTGGCGAAGGCTTCGTGCGTGCCGCCGTAGCACGTGGCGCACAAGTGACGATTGCCGACATCGCCGCACATGCCGGTGAAGCGCTGGCTGCCGAATTGCAGGACGCTGGACACGCGGTGTCGTTCGTCCGTGTCGATCTGTCGGACCCCGCATCGGTGGAAGCGGCTGCGCAAGCGGCTGGCCAGCAGATGGGCGGCATCGACGGACTCGTCAACAACGGCGCGATCACCAACTCGGGCGGCAAGATGGCTACCGAGCTGAGCGTCGAGACGTGGGACGCCGTGATGAACGTCAATGTGCGCGGCACGTGGCTCATGACGATGGCTGCGCTGCCGTTCCTGCGCGCCTCGGGGCAGGGCCGCGTCGTGAACATCGCGTCCGACACGGCGCTGTGGGGCGCCCCGCGCTTGCTCGCCTACACGGCCAGCAAGGGCGCGGTCATGTCGATGACGCGCTCGCTCGCGCGCGAACTGGGTCCGGACGGCATCACCGTCAACGCGATCGCACCGGGGCTCGTCGAAGTCGAAGCCACGGCGTATGTGCCGGCGGCGCGCCATCGCCACTATCTGGAGGGACGTGCGCTACCGCGCGCGCAAGTGCCGGACGACGTCGTCGGCCCGGTGCTGTTCCTGCTCTCCGACGCTTCCCGTTTCGTGACCGGGCAGGTTCTGCCGGTCAACGGCGGCTTCGTCATGCCCTGACGAGCCACTCTCATTCGCAACGCCTTTCAGGAGTTAGATCATGGCGCAAGCCGACGCTAAAAACACCGCGACGCCGCAGGCCGTCGAGAGCTGGACGCAGACCGAAGGTCAGGCATTCGGCGATTGGCTGGAGACCCGCGTTGCCCGTTTCTCGACGCGAAAATACGACTGGGACGCCCTCAAGTTCCAGGCCGACTACGACCCGAAGTACCGCCGCGCACAGATGCGCTATGTCGGCACGGGCGGCACCGGTGTGGCCAAGGACGTCAACACTGTGCCTGCCGGTCACTTCACGTTCTCCACGATGGTGATTCCGGCCGGCAACATCGGCCCGAGCCACATCCACATGGACGTCGAGGAAATCTTCTTCGTCATGCGCGGAAAGATGAAGGTGATCTGCGAGCGCGACGGTGAAACGTGGGAAGCGATTCTCGGCGAGCGCGATCTGATCTCGGTGCCGCCGGGCGTGTACCGCACGGAAATCAACATCGGCGACGAAGACGCACTGATGTGCGTGATGCTCGGCTCGCAAAAGCCGGTCACGCCGACGTATCCGCCGGATTCGCCGCTTGCGAAGATCAAGCGCGAAATGAAGTAAGTCGGCAAGGAAAAGTCCGGTGCCCGTGTGTCGAATGCGCACACGGCATCGGCAGAAATTCACGCAGTCGGAAGTCTGCATCAAGTCCGCAACAGTTAGACGAAAGCCGCCATGCAAGCCGAAGCCCATCAACACGAAGTGCCAGAAGACGATGTCGTTGCGCCCTTGCGCGCACGGCTGGACGCCTTTCCGTACCGCACCGTCGCAACGCGTGCGGGCACTGTCGGCTATCGCTGTTCGGGCACCGGGAACGACGTCGGCGTGCCGGTCGTGATGCTGCACGGCATCGGCTCCGGCGCAGCGTCCTGGCTGGCGCAGTTCGAGGCCACGGGCCTCGACGCGAAGCTTTACGCATGGGATGCGCCCGGCTACGGCGAGACGTCGAATGTCGCTGCTGCGCAACCTCATCCCGACGCCTATGCCGACGCTCTCGAAGCGTGGCTCGATGCCCTCGGTCTGGATCGTGTGGCGCTGGCCGGTCATTCGCTGGGCGCAATCATGGCAACGAGGTTTGCGAGCCGCGCGCCGCAACGCGTACGCGGTCTCTTTCTGTGCTCTCCCGCCAACGGCTATGGCCGCGCCGATGCCGAGGTGCGCGTGTCCAAGCGCGACAGCCGTCTGGCGATGCTCGACAAGCTCGGCCCTGCGGGCATGGCGCGTGAGCGCAGCGACAACCTCGTTGCGCCCGGCGCCGCCGATCTGCCACGCGCGTGGGTGAAATGGAACATGTCGCGGGTGCTGCCGGTCGGTTACCGTCAGGCGACGCACCTGCTCTCGAATGGCGATGTCGCGGGCGACCTTGCACAGTACGTGAGTGCCAAGGCCGGTCCCGTTGCGGTCGCCGTGGGCGCGCAGGACGGCATCACGCCGCCTGCTGCGTGCGAGGTCATCGCGAAAGTGGCGGGCGTGCCACTGCAAATCATCGACGGCGCAGGCCACGCGTCGTACATCGAAACGCCGGACGTTCTGAATGCTGCGCTCGCCGCGTGGCTCGAACGTGTCGCGGCAGGGGAGCGCTGAGATGGCACCGGCCACACCGAAGCGCGAAGCGCTCACCGAAGACGACAATATGCAGGACGATCGAAACGTCTCGCCCGACGGCGACGCTGTCGTCGAGGGCCCTGCCGAGTCCCGCTATCTCGTGCCGGGCCTAGAGCGCGGCCTGCGCATCCTCACCCAATTCTCGCCGCGCGAACCGGTGTTCAGTGCACCGGAACTGTCGCAACGGCTGGGCATTCCGCGCACGACCGTCTTCCGTCTGCTGCAGACGCTCGAAGCCATGGGCTTTCTTGAGCGTGCGGGAAGCGAAAAGAACTTCCGTCTGGGCGTGGCCGTGCTGCGTCTGGGCTTCGAATACCTCAGCTCGCTGGAACTGACCGACCTGGGCATTCCGATCATCGAGCGCCTGCGCGACGCCACGCAACTGACGTCGCACATCGTGATTCGCGACGGCCGCGACATCGTGTTCGTCGCGAAGGCGCAAAGCGTCGCCGGCGTCTTCAACTCGATCAAGGTCAACGTCGGCACGCGTCTGCCCGCGCACGCCACGGTGCACGGTCACGTGCTGATGGGCGATCTGACGCTCACCGAACTGCGCGCGCTGTATCCCGAGAAGACGCTGGAGAAATTCACGCCGCAGACGCCAGAGTCGCTCACCGAACTGTTCGAGCGTGTGCGCGAAGACGCCGAACGCGGCTATGCCGTGTCGGCCTCGTCGTTCGAGCGCGGCATCAGCGTGGTGAGCGCGCCGGTGCGCAACGACGTGGGTCGCATCTGCGCCGCCATCACGGTCACGATTCCGCGCGCGAACATCGACGCATCGATGCTCGACGCGGGCCTGATCGGTCAGGTGCGCGAAGCCGCCGATGCGCTCTCGCACCGTCTGAACTACCGCCCTGGCAGCGACGGCAAGTCCACCCCCTACATGAAGTCACTGGGACTCAAATGATCAAGATCGACCTTTCCTCGCGCGCAGCGCTGGTCACGGGCGGCACGTCCGGCATCGGGCTGGCAACCGCCGAGCGCCTGCTCGACGCCGGGGCCGCCGTCGCCATCTGCGGGCGCAACCCCGAGCGGCTGGCGCAAGCCGAAGCGCATCTGCGCGAGCGCCATCCTCAGGCGCGTCTCATCGCCGCGCAGTGCAACGTGCTCGACGAGGGCGACGTCACTGCACTGGTCGAGCGCGTCCGTGGCGAATTCGGTCGTCTCGACATGCTCGTGAACAACGCGGGACAGGGTCGTGTGTCGACGTTTGCCGACACGACCGACGACGCCTGGCGCGAAGAACTCGAACTGAAGTACTTCAGCGTGATCCGCACCACGCGCGCCTGCTTGCCGATGCTGCGCGACGCCGCACGCGAGACGGGGGACGCTGCCATCGTCTGCGTCAACTCGCTGCTCGCGCTGCAACCGGAGCCGCACATGGTGGCGACGTCGTCGGCGCGCGCAGGGGTGCAGAACCTCGTGCGTTCGATGGCGGGCGAATTCGCCCCCGACGGCGTGCGCGTCAACTCGATTCTGATCGGGCTGGTCGAGTCGGGACAGTGGCGTCGTCGTTACGCCGCTGCGCAAGAGGCAGGCGACAGCAAGACCTGGTCGGAGTGGACCGGTGAACTCGCGCGCAAGAAGCAAATCCAGTTGCAACGTCTGGGCAAGCCTGAAGAGGCGGCCGCAGCGATCTTTTTCCTGGCTAGCCCGCAGTCGTCCTATACGACGGGCAGCCACATCGATGTTTCCGGAGGCTTGGCAAGACATGTCTAACAAAACCACCGTCGGCGAAGTCATCGCGGCGTTTCTCGAACAGTGCGGCGTGCAGACCGCATTCGGCGTTATCTCGATTCACAACATGCCGATCCTCGACGCCATCGCGCGTCGCGAAAAGATCCGTTACGTCGGCGCACGCGGCGAAGCCGGTGCCCTGAACATGGCCGACGGCCTGTCGCGCGTGTCCGGCGGACTGGGCGTGGCCTTCACCAGCACGGGCACGGCCGCCGGTAACGCGGCCGGTGCGATGGTCGAAGCGCTCACGGCAGGCACGCCGGTGCTCCACATCACTGGCCAGATCGAAACCGAATTCCTCGACCGCGATCTCGCCTACATCCACGAAGCCCCGGATCAGCTGAGCATGCTCAACTCGATCTCGAAGGCGGCTTACCGCGTGCGTTGCGTCGACACGGCGCTCGCGACGGTGCGCGAAGCGGTGCGCGCTGCGCTCAGCGCACCGACCGGGCCGGTGAGCGTCGAGATCCCCATCGACATTCAGGCGGCTGAAATCGAATGGCCGAGCGATCTGTCCGCACCGCACATTCCGGTGCCGACGCACGACGAGGCACGCGTCGCCGCGCTGGCCGACAAGCTGGCGTCGGCGCATCGTCCGCTGCTGTGGCTCGGTGGTGGTGCACGCGGCGCAGAAGCTGCCGTCAAGCGTCTGGTCGACATGGGCTTCGGCGTGGTGACGAGCGTGCAGGGTCGCGGCATCGTGCCGGAAGACCACGCCGCGACGCTGGGCGCATTCAACATCCACCCGACGGTCGAGAAGTTCTACAAGACGTGTGACGCGGTCCTCGTGGTCGGCTCGCGTCTGCGCGGCAACGAAACGCTCAAGTACAAGCTGGCGCTGCCGCGTCCGCTGTATCGCGTCGATGCCGACGGACTGGCCGACAACCGTGGCTATCGCAACGACCTGTTCATTCAGGGCGATGCCGCCAGCGTGCTGAACGCACTCGCCGACCGCCTGCAAGGTCGTCTCTCGGTCGATCCGGCATTCCACGCCGACCTCGCTGCCGCGCGCGATGCTGCTGTGAAGCAAGTTGCCGAAGGCCTCGGTCCGTATCGTCAACTCGTGGCGGCGCTGCAAGGCGCGCTCGGTCGCGACTTCAACTGGGTGCGCGACGTCACGATCTCGAACAGCACGTGGGGCAACCGTCTGCTGAAGATCTTCTCGCCGCGCGCAGGGGTGCACGCGCTCGGTGGCGGCATCGGTCAGGGCATGCAGATGGGCATTGGCGCGGCGCTCGCGGGTAATGCGAAGAAGACGGTCGCACTCTGCGGCGACGGTGGCCTGATGGTGAACGTCGGCGAACTCGCGACTGCCGTGCAGGAAAAGGCGCCCGTCGTGATTCTGCTGATGAACGATCAGTGCTATGGCGTGATCCGCAATATTCAGGATGCGCAGTACGGTGGCCGTCGTCACTACGTACAACTGCATCAACCGGACTTCGCCGCGTTCTGCGCGAGCCTGCAACTCAAGCACGAGCGCATTACGTCTATCGATCAGGCGGAGGGGGCTGTGGCCCGCGCCGTCGCTTACGACGGTCCGGTGCTGCTCGAAGTAGACATGCTGTCGGTCGGTAACTTCGCGTCGCACTTCGCCGGTCCGCCGGTCCGGGAGCCTGCGAATGCATGAATTGAATCATCGTCCCGTTGACGTCGCACTCATCGGCTTCGGCGCGATCGGCTCGAAAGTGTACGAAGCGTGCGCGAGCGACCCGTATCTGCGCGTAGGCCATGTGATCGTGCCGGAAGACGCCGCCGAGCGTGTGCGCGGCAGCGTGCGTGCGGGTACCGAAGTGGTTTCGTCGGCGCAGGCGCTCTCGAGCCGTCCGGACTTCGTTCTGGAGTGCGCCGGACACAGTGCACTCTCGGGGCACGTCGTGCCGCTGCTCAAGTCGGGTGTCGACTGCGCGGTGGCCTCCATTGGTGCGCTCTCCGATACCGATCTGCTCGCAGCGCTGGAACAGGCCGCGAAGGATGGCGCATCGACCGTCACGTTGCTCTCCGGTGCGATTGGCGGCATCGATGCCATCTCTGCCGCCCGTGAAGGCGGGCTGGACGAGGTGCTGTATACGGGTCGCAAACCGCCCATGGGCTGGCACGGCACGCCCGCCGAGCAGGTCTGCGATCTCGCCACGCTCACCACGGCGACCGTGATCTTCGAAGGCAGCGCCCGGGATGCTGCGCGTCTGTACCCGAAGAACGCTAACGTCGCGGCGACTGTCGCCATTGCCGGGTTGGGGCTCGATGCGACGCGTGTGCGTCTGATCGCCGACCCGACGAGCACGCGCAACGTGCATCACATCGCGGCGCGCGGTGCGTTCGGCGAAATGTCGCTGGAGATGTGCGGCAAGCCGTTGCCGGACAATCCCAAGACGTCGGCACTTACCGCGTACTCGGCCATTCGCGCACTGCGCAATCGCGTCGCGAACTGTGTGATCTAGCAGGAAGAGAGTCATGAGCCATCAAGATTTGCTGCAAGGGTTTTCGAGCGACATTCTGGTCGGCGGCGAATGGCGTGCCGGAACCGGCAAACGCTATCAAAGCCTGTACCCGGCCGACGAAAGCGTGAATGCCGAGATCGCCGCTGCGGGTGCGGACGATGCTGTTGAAGCGGTCGAAGCCGCAGACGCCGCATGGCGTCGCGCCGATTGGGCGGGCCTGAAGCCGCATCAGCGTGCTGCCGTGCTGCATCGCGTAGCCGACGGCATCACGCAACGCGCCGAAGCGCTCGCGCACCTGCAACGACGCGATAACGGCAAGCCGATCAGCGAGACGCGCGCGCTCGTCGCGAGTGCGGCGGGTACGTTCCGCTACTTCGCCTCCTGCCTGGAGACGCTCGAAGAGACGCTCACGCCGTCGCGCGGCGACTATCTGACGATGAGCGTGCATGAGCCGTTGGGTGTGGTGGCTGCCATCACGCCGTGGAACTCGCCGATTGCGTCGGACGCCCAGAAGCTCGCCCCGGCACTCGCCGCAGGCAACGCCGTGGTGCTCAAACCGGCGGAAGTCACGCCGCTCGCATCGCTCGAACTCGGCCGCATCTGCGAAGCCGCAGGCGTGCCGCGCGGGGTGCTGTCGGTGCTGCCGGGCAAGGGTTCGGTCATCGGCGACATTCTCGTGCGTCATCCGAAGGTCAAGAAGGTGGCGTTCACCGGCGGTACGGAAGTCGGTCGCGGCATTGCGCGACTCGCCGCAGAAAAGCTGATGCCGGTATCGCTCGAACTCGGCGGCAAGTCGCCGACCATCGTGTTCGAAGACGCCGACATCGATCACGCCGTGGCCGGTGTGCTCTACGGCATCTTCAGTTCGTCGGGCGAGTCGTGTATCGCAGGCTCGCGCCTGTTCGTCCATAAAGCGATCTTCGACACGTTCGTCGAGCGTCTGGTCGCCGGTGCGAAGCAATTGCGCGTGGGGGATCCGCTGCGCGAGGACACGCAGATGGGGCCGCTCGTGACGTCGTCGCATCGTGACTCCATCGAGCGCTACGTCGCCATCGGGCTGGAAGAGGGCGGTCGACTGCTGTGCGGCGGCGAGCGTCCTGCGGGCGACGGTCGGGAGAAGGGCTACTTCTATCAGCCGACGATCATCGCGGGCCTGACGAATCAGGCACGCATGGTGCAGGAAGAGATCTTCGGGCCGGTGCTGGCCGTGCTGCCGTTCGAGAACGAAGCCGATCTGCTGGCCGAGGCCAACGACAGCGTCTACGGACTGGCCGCCGGTATCTGGACGCGCGACTTCAAGCGCGCCTGGCGCGTGGGCCGGGCGCTGGAGACGGGCACCGTCTGGATCAATACCTACAAGCAGTTCTCCATCTCGACGCCGTTCGGCGGCTGGAAGGAGAGCGGCATGGGCCGCGAGAAGGGGCGTCTGGGACTGCTTGAGTACACGAATCAGAAGAGCCTTTACTGGGGCCTGAACGAGAACCCGCTCGCCTGGGCGGGCCGGGTCTGACGTCGGTGGCAGAAGTGGGCAGCGAGTAATGACAGTGGACAGTGGCAAGCCGCGATGCACGGGGCATCGCGGACATTCGAAACTTGAGCGAGGCAAAGATATGTTGTCGATTTTCCGTGCATCGTTGGCGCGTCGCGCCTTTCTGACGGCGGGTCTGTGTGCCGTGGCGGGACTCAGCGGCGTGGCCGCACCGGTGATGGCGCAGCAGCCTGCGACGCAGCAGATCACCTATCTGCTCCCGGCCCCGGCGAACCTGCCAGCCTTCGCGCCGTTGATGCTGGCCGAGAAGAAGGGCTACTACGCGGCAGAAGGATTGTCGGTGCGCTGGCTGACCGTACAGGGCGGTGCAGACGTGGGCAAGCAGCTTGCGTCCGGTAACGGCGATCTGGGCGGTGGTCTGGGCGACACGCCGATTGTGCTGCGTCCGAACGGCATCCCCATCAAGGGCGTGGCGCTGCTCGGCGGCCGCACGCTGCACCAGTTGGTGGTGCGCGACGATGCCAACATCAAGTCGCCCGCCGATCTGAAGGGCAAGACGATCACCGTGCTGGCCTATCAGGACACCGGCTTCTACGCGACGCTCGGTCTGCTCGCCTCGGCCGGTCTCACGCGTAACGATGCACGCATTCAGGGCGCAGGTCCGGCGGGCGTCTGGCAGCAGGTCGCGACGGGCAAGGCGGAAGTGATGGTCGGCACGCCCGAGTGGGCGCAGAACATCGAAGACGCTGGCGTGAAGATCACGATGACGTCGACCGACAAGTATTTCCCGGGCATGGCGCAGGCGATTCTGGCGTCGGACAAGACCATCGCCGAGAAGCCGGAGATGATTCGCAAGTTCGTGCGCGCGACGATCAAGTCGGTCGCGGAAATCATGCGCGATCCGGCGGGTGCTGCGAAGGAATACTGCGTTGCCGTGCCAGCTTACAAGGGCAAGGAAGCCGAGATCGAAAAGATCCTCACGTACTACGCCCGCAATGTGTATCCGGGTCAGCAACGTCTGGGCGCGTTCGATCCGGCGCGTGTGACGAAGTTGCAGGACTTCTACGCGCAAGAGAAGGTCATCCGCGAGAAGTCCAAGCCGGAAGACCTGTTCACCAACCAGTTCGTGCAGTGAGCGACGCGACAGGCGAGAAAGTGATGAGCGAAACCGCACCGGGCGCAGCCCAACCCGAGACCATGATGCTGACGGTGTTCCTGCGTCACGATCAGTCGAACAATCTCGACGATTTTCAGGAGCGTTTGAAAGCCGCCGAATGGTGGGAGCGATTCCCGCCCGCTGGCGTCAAGGTGGTGTCGTGGACGGTGGCGATGGGCTTCGGCCAGATCGTCACGCTGGAACTGCCGCCGCATTTGTTACCGGTCGTGAATGTGGAACTGGAGCGCTCGGCCTGGGGTGTGTTTCGCACCGAATGCTATCCGACGTATGACTTTGTACCCGTGCACGCGCGTATTCGCGAGCGGGTGCGCAATGGAGGGAAGTGATGGACCGTTATCTGGAACCGCATCAAGCGCGTCGCCATGAGCCGACGCAATACGAAAGCCTGCTGGGAGACGCCATCGAGCGCGCCTACGCGTCGGGCACGCACGATCTGGCGGGTCTCGTGGCCTACCTGAATCGCACTGGCCCCGGCCCGCAGGAAGGTGACGTGTGGACGGAAGACGTCTACAAAGCGCAGATCGCACGACTGGCCGAAGAGTAAAAACATCACATAGCGCGATGGCCGCTCGGGCGGCGCTCGCGATGGAGGTCCCCCATGACTACGCAACAACCTATCCTCACCGCCGACGCTTTGCTCGAGCGCGGCCTGAAGAATCTCTGGTACCCGATTTGTCCGGCGCACATGGTCGGCCGCGAGCCGGTCTCGCTGCGCCGTCTGGGCAAGAAGCTCGTGTTCTGGCGCGATCAGGACAACAAGGTGCATGCCCTTGACGATCACTGCCCGCATCGCGGCGCGCCCCTCTCGAAGGGCATCGTGATGGGCGACCGCATCGCCTGCGGCTATCACGGCGTGCAGGTGCGCTGCGACGGCACCGTCATGCGTGTGCCGGGCAGCCCGGGCTGCAAGCTCGAAGGCTCGCGTCCGACGCAGGCGTATCACATCGTCGAGCGCAACGACGCGATCTGGTTGTACAACGCCACCGAAAACATCGAGACGCCGCCGCCGCTGGTACTGCCGGAAGAACTCGACGCCGACGGCGCATTCTCGTCGTTCCTCTGCTACACCGAATGGAAGGGCGATTACCGTTACGTGCTCGATAACGTGATGGACCCGATGCACGGCACGTATCTGCACAAGCAGTCGCACTCGATGGCCGAGGGCGACAACACGGCGGCGTTCCGCATTCGCGATACCGACCGTGGCTTCGTGTTCGAGAAGGAAGGCCAGCGCGACGTGAATTTCGACTGGACCGAGTGGGCCGACACCGGCACGCACTGGATGCGTCTGGAGATTCCGTACCCGAAGACGGGCGGCCCCGGCGGCAACTTCGTGATCGTGGGCAGCTACACGCCGATCTCCCCGACGCTGGCCGCCGTGTTCCACTGGCGCTGCCGTAAGCTCGACGGATGGCAGCGCGACACGTGGCGCTTCCTGTATCGCAATCGTCTGGAAGCGCGTCACTGGAACGTGCTGGAGCAGGATCGTGTGATGCTCGAAGACATGGAGCCTGACGCCAACCAGAACGAACATCTGTATCAGCACGACATGGGCATCGTGCGTCTGCGCCGTCACCTGAAGAATCTGGCGAAGGCGGAGCTCGAACGTATGCAACAGGGCAAGGCGTAAGCCGCGCGAGACGGAATATCCGATGCAGATCGATCAACCCCTCAAGGCCGAACGCATTCGCGCCGTCGCTGTGCCCGACCAGGGCACGGCGACGTGGAGCAACGGCATTCGCTTCGGCAACGAAATCCTGATGTCGGGCATGACCGCGCATCCGGCCACGCGCGATGCGGCGAAGCCGCTGAGTGCCTACGAGCAGACGCTCGTCGTACTGGGCAAGATCCGTGCGCTGGTCGAGGCAGGCGGGGGCAGTCTCGCCAACGTCTACAAGCTCGTGGTCTACGTGACCGACATTGCCGACAAGGATGAAGTCGGTCGTGCGCGACGCGAATTCTTCGCACATGTGGCGGCCGACGGCGGTGCGTATCCGTGTTCCACGCTCGTGCAGGTCAGCGCTTTGGTGTTTCCGGAGCTACGCGTGGAGATCGAGGCGTTCGCGCGCCTCGACATCGATTTGTCCGTGGCGGGCTGACCCGCGCAGACACCGAGTCATCAGCAACATCAGAGAACGGCATCATGAGCAAGTCAAACCTGTCGGCGATGGTGCGCACGCTTCGTTACGAGGCGGCGGGCATCATGAGCATCGAACTCGTGCCCGCAGCGGGCAGCAACGATACGTTTCCGGGCTTCACGCCGGGCGCGCACATCGATCTGCATCTGCCGAGCGGGCTCGTGCGCAGCTATTCGCTCGTCAATGCGCCCGGGGAAGAAAACCGCTACGTGCTCGGTATTCTGGCCGACCCGAAGAGCCGGGGCGGCTCGCGCTTCATCCACGACAATTTCCGCGTCGGCATGACGCTGGATATTTCGGCGCCACGTAATCACTTCGAGCTGGACGAGACGGCCGGTCATACGGTGTTGGTGGCGGGCGGTATCGGTGTGACCCCGATTCTGTGCATGTACCGCCGCCTGCGCTCGCTCGGTCGCAGCGTCAAGCTGATGTATTGCGCCCGCACGGCGCCGCAGGCCGCATTCGTCGAAGAATTGCGCGCACTGGGGGGTGACGTGACGTATCACTTCGACGACCAGAACGACGGCAAACCTGCGTCGCTCGCGGCGTATCTGGCGGACCAACCGGCGGGCACACATGCCTACTGCTGCGGCCCGGGCGTGATGCTCGACGCCTTCGAGGCGGCGTGCGCCGAAGCCGGTATCGCCAACGTTCACATCGAGCGCTTCGCCGCTGCACCGGATGCGCCGCCGCCTGCAACGTCGCAGGGTTACGTCGTGACGCTTGCGAAGTCAGGCAAGGAAGTCACCGTCCCGGCGGGCGCGACGTTGCTCGACACGCTGATTGCCGCAGGTATCGACGCCGAACATAGCTGCATGGAAGGCGTTTGCGGGGCTTGCGAGACGCGCGTGCTCGACGGCTGCCCCGACCATCGCGACTCGGTGCTGAGTGCATCCGAGCGCGCATCGAACAAGGTCATGATGATCTGCGTGTCGGGTTGCAAGGGCGACCGTCTGACGCTGGATCTGTGAATCTCCCATCCCCTGATTCAGAACATACTCCGAGACTGTCATGACGATTCTTGGCATCGAACAAATTACCTACGGGGTCACCGACCTCGATACCTGTCGCCGGTTTCTGGCCGATTGGGGCCTGAGCGAAGTCGCCGCCGACGCCAGCGGCGCGCGTTTTGAGACGCTCAACGGTTGCCGCGTGCTGGCCGTGCGTCACGACGATCCGTCGCTGCCGCCCGCAATGGAAGACGGGCCGACGTTGCGCGAAGTGACCTGGGGCGTGGCAACGGCCGATGAGGTCGCGGCCATCGCAGACCGTCTCGCAGATCAGCCGGGCTATTTCTTCAAGGACGGCGCGGCAGGTTGCATCGACCCGAACGGTCTGGCAGTGCGCGTTGAAGTGACGGCCAAGCGTGCGCTGGATGTGCAGGGCGCGCCGACCAATCCGTGGGGACTGCCTGCGCAGCGAGTCAATACACCGAGCCCGGTGTACGAGCGCGCACAGCCGATCGAGGTCGGCCATGTCGTGTTCTTTACGAACGCGCTGGCGGCCACACAGAAGTTCTACGAAGACAAGCTCGGTTTTGAATTGTCCGACCGCTACCCGGATCGCGGCGCGTTCATGCGTTGTGCACCGCACGGCGGACACCACGACCTGTTCCTGCTGGCGCTACCGAACGGCAAGCGCGGACTGAATCACGTGGCGTTCACGGTGCGCGACATCCACGAGGTATTCGGCGGCGGCATGCACATCGATCGTTGCGGCTGGGAAACGCAGTTGGGGCCGGGCCGTCATCCGATTTCGTCGGCGTATTTCTGGTACTTCAAAAATCCGTGCGGGGCGCTCATCGAGTATTACGCGGACGAGGACATCCTGACGCCGGAATGGCAACCGCGGGATTTCGAGCCGGGGCCGACGGTGTTCGCAGAGTGGGCGGTGGATGGCGGACTGGACGGAAATACGCGTCGTCAGAAGAAGGGCGGTGACGCGCCGACCGGCAAGTTCATGACTGATACGGCCAAGCGCTGAGTACGGGCACAGTGTTGTAGCAGCGCGTCGAATCCGGGGGGAAACGACGCGGCACGAGGGGGCATGCACAACGCATCGCCCCCTTTTGCATTTTCAGCCGATTCGCAGTTACTTCGCGAGTTCGGCGTCGATGGCGGCGACCAGACGCGGGTCGTCGGCCTTGACGTCCGGCGAGAAGCGGCCCACGACCTGACCGTTGCGGCCGATCAGGAACTTCTCGAAGTTCCACAGGACGTCGGCGGGGTTGTCGCGCTCGACACCGAAGCCTTTCAGACGCTCGCGGAACGGGCCTTCGCCGGTGGCTTCCGGTTTTGCTTCGACCAGCGCGCTGTACAGCGGGTGACGGTCGTCGCCCAGCACAGAGATCTTGGCGAACAGCGGGAACGTGACGTTGTATTGCGTGGTGCAGAAGTCGAGGATCTCGGCGTCGGTGCCCGGTTCCTGACCCTTGAAATTGTTGGCGGGGAACGCCAGCACTTCCAGACCTGCGGCGCGTTTGTCTTCGTACAGACGCTCCAGCCCTTCGTATTGCGGCGTCAGGCCGCACTTCGATGCGACGTTCACAACCAGACGCACCTTGCCTGCGTAATCGCCCAGCGAGGCGGCGGCACCGTCGTTGCGACTGACGGCGATGGTTTCGATGTTCGTGCTCATGAGAATTTTCTGTCCTTTGAGTGGTGCATATGCGACCCGTGAATGGCTTTCGGGGCAATTTGCCGAGTGTAGCGTAAGCCCGGTCGGCGCGCTGAGCGTCGCGCCGACGTTAATGGATCTTGTTGTCGAGCAAGTCTCGTGTGCGTTGACCGAACGCGCGCGGTGTGTCGCCCGCCCAGCGCTTGAACGCGCGCGAGAATGCCTTCTCGGAGATGTAGCCGACCTTGTCGGCAACCTCAGCCACGCGCAGCGTGCGCGTGGCAAGCGCCTCGGCGGCGAGATGCATGCGCACCCCGGTCAGATGCGCCATTGGCGCCGTGCCGACAAGGGCGGTAAAGCGTGCCACGAAGCGGGAGCGCGACATACCGGCCAGTTCGGCCAGCTTGCGCACATCCCAGTGCACCGACGGCTCGCGGTGGATGGCCAGCACCGCGCGGCCGACCTGCTTGTCCAGCAAACCCTTGAGCCAGTGAGCACCCACCCGTTCATTCTGCAGGACATGCGCGCGCACCATCTGCACGCACAGCACGTCGGACAGCCGTGCCGCCGCGATCATCCAGCCCGGCTTGCACGCCATCGACTCTTCGATGAAGTTCTGCAGCGTCGCTTTCAACCACGGGGCGACGGCCGGGTCGTCGTGCCGGATATGAATCACGGGCGGAAGGATGGCGAAGATCGGATGCCGGTGTGCTGAGGCGAATCCAACGATGGCCGTGTGCAACTCACACGCGGGGCCCTCGGCGCCGACGACCATTGCCAGCGGTGTATCGGAGCGTGGCGTAATGCCGCGCTCGGCAAGCAGATCGTTGAACGGCACGGCAGGGACGTCCGGCGTGCTCGACATACGGTGCGCGCTGCCTTGGGGCAGCAACACGACGTCGCCTTCGCGAACCAGCACCGGGCTTTCGCCGTCGACGTGAAGCCAGCACGACTCCCCGCGGCAGATCCGGAACGGGATGCCCTGTACAGGCTCCTTATCGAACGCCCAGGGGGCATGCAATGTGAAATGGCCGGTCACGACGGCGGTGGCGTGTACATCTGCCAGAACTTCGCTCAGTTGATCCATGACGTCTCGCTTATCTTTTTGTGGGGCGGCCATGCGCGTCGGGACCGAATCGACGGGAATTCGTACGGTTGAGACGAACGGCAACTCAATTGGATTTTGCGGTAGTTCCTTGCGCGCGTCTTGCGATCAAAAATCATTGCATCTCCCGCTACTTGCGACTCGATCATGCTTAGTCCAGAAAAGAACAAACTTCTCACCGAAGTCGGCCCCGGTACCGCGATGGGCGACTATCTGCGCCGTTACTGGCATCCGGTCGCCGGTGTCTCGGAATTCGACGACAAGGCGGTGCGCCCGATTCGTCTGTTCGGTGAGGACCTGGTCCTTTACAAGGACTTGTCCGGCCACTACGGACTGGTGCAGCGACGCTGCCCGCATCGCAACGCCGATCTGGCATTCGGCATCGTGGAGCAATGCGGCTTGCGCTGCGCGTATCACGGCTGGGAGTTCGGACGCGACGGCGCGTGCACGCATCAACCGTTTGAAGAAATCGTCGATCCGCAGGCCCGCCTGCGTCAGAAGACGCGGATCACTGCGTATGAAGTGCGCGCGAAGGCCGGACTGTTGTGGGCCTACATGGGGCCGCTTCCCGCCCCGCAGTTGCCCGATTGGGAGCCGTTCAGCTACGAGCACGGTTTTGCGCAGGTGGTCATGGCCGAGATTCCCTGCAACTGGTTCCAGTGTCAGGAAAACTCCATCGATCCGGTGCATTTCGAGTGGACGCATAACAACTGGACGGCGCGTCAGCAAGACGCCGGGGCCGCCTATGTGCCCACGCACTTGAAGGCCGCGTATGAGGAGTTCGAGCACGGCTTCGTCTACAAGCGTTTGCGCGCGGCGGAGACCGAGGAGAACGTGATGTGGACCGTCGGACGCGTCACGCTGTGGCCGAACGGCTTCTATCTCGGCCACCACTTCGAGTGGCGTGTGCCCATCGACGACGAAAACACGCTGTCGGTGTTCTGGGTTTTCAATCGTGTGCCTAAGGAGCAGGAGCCGTATGTCCAGCCACGTATCCCGACGTGGTACGGCCCGCTATACGACGAGAACGGCGACTGGATCACGTCGCACGTTGCGAATCAGGACTTCGCCGCATGGGTGGGGCAAGGGCGCATTACGGACCGCTCGAAGGAGACGTTGGGCGCGAGCGATCGCGGCATCGTGATGATGCGTCGGAAATTCTTCGAAGAACTCGAAGCCGTTGCCGGTGGTGCCGTGCCGAAGGGCTTGATTACGGATCCTGCGAAGAATGAGCGCGTGTTTCTGCCCTCGGCTTGCCGGGAGGAAATGCTCACAGGATTGACGCGCGAGGCACTCACCGCGCATCCGCTATTGGGCCCCTACTTGCATGACTTCTTTGGACAGGCGGGGCAGCCCGACGAGGTTCGTGAAGCGTATGAGCAAGCCGTCGGCCAGAAGATGCGCGGGGCGAAATTCTTTACGGTCCACGGGGCCGGAGAGGCCGAGACGTCATAGCGGTGAGGCTGAGGCGAAGTAGATGCGAAGTAGCGACGTGCGGCAAGCGTAGTGCGCGTCGATATCGCTGCGGTTGATGTGTCTGATGTGGTTCATCCGAAACAAGACTTCAACAATGTGAGGAAAAGGTGAACGTGAAACGAAACGTTTGGACGGTCAGTGCCTTTCGGGCACTGCGCAAAATAGCCGCAGCGGGGATCGTTGGGGGATGGTGTGTTCGGCGCACGCGCAGGCCGGTGCGCCGGAAAAAGAGGTGACATTCTTGCTGGCCGCACCGCCGGGCGAGCTCGCCTTTGCGCCGTTCATGCTTGCACAGAGCAAGGGATATTACGCGCAGGAGGGGTTGAAGATCCGCTGGATTGCCGTGCATGGCGGTGCGGCGGTCGGCAAGCAACTTGCGGCGGGTAACGGTGACATTGGAGATGCGCTCGGGGACACGCCCATCCTGTTGCGCAACAACGGCGTGAACGTCAAAGCGGTTGCGTTGCTGGGCGGCCACCCGCTGCATCAGTTCATCACGCGTGCCGACCGCAATATCGCGCAGGCCAGCGATCTCAAGGGCAAGACGCTGTCCGTCATGTCGTACGAGGATACGTCGTATTACGTCACGCTCGGCATCCTCGCGGCGGGAAAGCTTACGAAGAGCGATGTGACGATATACGCCGGCGGGCCGAACGGTGTCTGGCAGGACGTGGCCAACGGTCGGTCCGACGGCCTCGTCGGTACGCCCGAGTGGGGCGCTCGCGTTGAGGCGGCGGGCGTGAAGGTGCACTATCGACCGACGGATCAACTGACGCCGGGGATGGGGCAGGCGATCATTGCATCGGACAAGAAAATCGCGTCGGATCCCGAGACTATCGCAAAATTCGTCAGAGCAACGATGAAGGCGATGACGGAGATCGAGGCCGATCCGGTGGCCGCCTCCAAAGCGTATGTGGTGGCTGTGCCGTCGTATGCCGATAAGCTCGATTTCGTGACGAAGGTGCTGACTTACTACGCCAAATATGTGTTCCCCAGTCGATTGAGGCCGGGCGAGTTCGATCCGGCGATTGTGTCCCACGTTCAGAATTCGTACGTCGATAAAAAGGTGGTGCGCGCCGCACAACCGATAGAGTCGCTTTATACAAATCAGTTTATTCCGGGGAAGATGTAAGCCGTATGTAAGGTAAATCGGTATGCGAAGCTAATGTGTGGAATTGTGGCGGGCACCACATGCCGCCATCTGAGTCAGCGCGGCTACACTGAAGCGGGTGGCAACGGTGCGGCCTTGTCGTTTGGCAGTGCAGGCAGCAGTTCGGCGCGTAGCGAACCGGGGCGCGCTCGTCTGCCCCTTCAGACGGGATCGGCGGTCGCAGTTATTGACATAGCTGCGACCGCCGTGGAAGTATCGCGCAGTGTCCACGGCTTACCGAATTTCCCGAACGTCACTCGATGTCCTCCGCTCCCTCCTCCCCGTCGCCTGGCGGTGCTTCGTCGTCGCCCGGTGTCGCCGGGACGCTCACTTTTGCGCAAGCGGTCGCGCTGGCGAATTCCCATTGGCAGGCCGGACAGGCGGCACAGGCCGAAATGCTGTGCCGACGTGTCCTGGATGCCTCTCCCGAACACCCCGACGCGCACTATCTGCTTGGCCTGATGGCGCACGCCTACGGCAAGCGCGAGATGGCGATCGAGCATTTGCGAGCCACTTGCCGGGCGCCGGGGGCGCATGCGGCGTGCTGGTCCGATCTCGCGGAGATGTACCGCCAGGCGGGGCGGCTGACGGATGCCGTAGCGGCGGGGCGTCGTGCCGTCGAGATCGATCCGGCGTTCGCGCCCGGATGGAACAATCTGGGCATCGCGTTGCAGGAATCCGGTCAGCTCGAACAGAGCATGACGTGTCTTACGCGCGTGGGGGAGCTTCAGCCGGGATCGGCGGATGCGCAGAATAATCTGGGCAATACCGCACGACTGCTGGGGCGATTCGAGGTGTCCGAAGCGCACTATCGCCGCGCGTTGGACATCGATCCTCGGCGTGCCGATACCCATAGCAATCTGGCGTCGCTGTTGAGCTTGCGGAAACGTTTCGACGAAGCCGGAGAACTGGCACGTCGGGCCATTGATCTGGCACCCGAATTTGTCGACGCCTATCGGAATCTGGCTGATATCGAACTCTCGCGCGGCAATGTCGCGGCGGCGTTGCAAGTTGTGGAAGTGATGTCGGCATTCGCTGCGCAGCACCCATCGACATTGGTGGCGCGCGCCAGCGTGCTGCGTCTGGTCGGACGCCTCGACGAAGCGCTCGTCAGCGCGCGAGCCGCTGCAGAGCAACTGCCACAAAGCGCCAACGTGCAGGCGGCGCTGGTAGCCGTGGAATCGGATATTGCGAGGCGTGACGCCGTCGGTGCAACTGGCGCGCAGGTGTCGCAGGTGTCGCAGTCAAGTGCGTCGCACGATCACGCATCCGTGCATCAAGCGGCATCCGAGCGCATTGCGGCGCGGGATTTCGAAGGTGCAGAGGCGCTGCTGCGCGATGCCGTGGCGGCAGGCGCCGCACCCATGTCGATGTGGCGTCTGCTCGCGATGGCCCTGCGTGCACAGGGTAAAGCCGAGGCTGGTCGCGACGTACTGGCAATGCTCGCGCGTCAGGTCCCCGGCGATTTGTCCAACCGGTTCGATCTGGCCGAATCGCTGCTTCTGCTGGGCGATTTCGAGCGGGGCTGGCAGGAATACCGCTATCGCTACAGCCTCGAACATACGCAATCGATTGAGCGCAAAGTCCAGCGCCCGCGTTGGGACGGTCAGCCGATTCCGGGGCAAACGTTACTGATTCACGACGAGCAAGGCTATGGCGATACGTTCCAGTTCATGCGTATGGCTCGGTGGGCGCGCGAGCGCAGTCAGGCGCGTGTGATCTTCGAAGTGAATCCCGAAACGTTGTCGATTGCCCGCCGGATGTGGGGCGATGCGGACATCGTCGGACGCGGCACGCTGCCCGTCACCTTCGACCAGCATTGCGAACTGATGAGCTTGCCGATGGCGATGGGCCTCAAAGTCGCCGACTTGCCGGGCGATGTCGGATATCTCAGCGCAGATCCCGAGCGAGTCGCCCACTGGCGTGCTCGACTGGCCGACGTTCCCCGCCCGTGGGTCGCTACGGTATGGGCAGGACGCCCGGAGCATGTGAACGACAGCAACCGGTCTGTGTCGCTCGAGCAGCTTGCGCCGCTCGGTGCGAGCGGCGCAACGTTCCTCTCGATCCAGAAGGGACCCGCTTCGTCGCAGGCGACAACGCCGCCGCAAGGCATGAAGATGGTGTCGCTGAGCGACGAAATCCGTGACTTCGAGGACACCGCGGCCATTTTGCACCTCGCAGACTTGCTGATTTCGGTCGATTCGTCTCCCGTGCATCTGGCCGGTGGAATGGGGCGCCCGGTCTGGGTGCTGCTGCCGTTCGTTCCGGACTGGCGTTGGTTGCTCGGTCGCGACGATTCGCCCTGGTATCCGGGGATGCGGCTTTTCCGTCAATCCGAGCGTGCGGCGTGGGGACCCGTGATCGATAGGATGGGGAAGGCGCTCGCCGCCTTCGTCGCGGAACGACGTGGGGTGGAGTCGCAGCATGCAACTTAAAGCCCTGCTCGGTGCGTTCGCGTATTCGGTTGCTACCGTGCTGACGTCCGGCTGCGCGAGCCTTGATCGCGACGCTCACGCTCAGGCGTTGGCCGACCCGGCGGGTTTGCGTCGTGAGACGGTGACGGGTGGGCCGTTCGTGCTGACGGTGTTCTCTCGCATCACAAAGACCGATGCGCCGGTGAATGTCTACGTCGAAGGCGACGGATTGGCGTGGCTGTCGCGAACGGAGCCGTCGCTCGATCCGACGCCCGTCGCCGCGACGGGGCTCGCCCTTGCGGCGGCCGATAAGTCGCCCAACGTGGTATATCTCGCGCGTCCCTGCCAGTTCACGCCAATGGCACAGAATCCGGCATGTGGGGTGCAGTATTGGACCGGCAAGCGCTTCGCGCCCGACGTCGTCGACGCAATGAACGAGGCCGTTGGAAAGATTGGGGCGCGCGTTCCCGGGCAGCGGTTGGCGCTCGTCGGTTACTCAGGCGGTGGTGCGATTGCCGCGCTGATTGCAGCCCGACGACAGGACGTCGCGTCGCTTCGGACGGTCGCCGGTAATCTCGATGTCGAGTATGTGAACCGCATGCATAACGTGTCGGCGATGCCAGCGTCGCTTAATCCCATCGACGCCGCAACGCGCGTCGCGACGATACCTCAGATTCACTTCAGCAGCGAACAAGACACTGTGGTGCCGCCGGACGTCGAGAAGCGCTATGCGGCGGCTGTCGGTGGGAAGTGCGTAAAGACGGTTGTGGTCACCGGTCTCTCGCACGACGGCGAGTGGGCCGCACGATGGCCTGCGTTGCTCGCACAGACGCCCGCGTGTGACGCGGCGCAGTGAGCAGGCTGAAAGTGTCAGGTGCAGACCATGAAGCCGTAGCCGCTCGCTTTCGACTTCAGGTTTCCCGAACCAGTGCGGTAATCGCGTCGAGCAGCGTGACGTCTCCGCGCATGACATGCTGGCCGTTGTCGCGAAATTTGAACGTGCCGTCGTTGAACCCGTCGAGCATCTGGATGCGCGGCAGCGGGTTGCGCATGCCTTGCGCCCGAAACAGCGGGTCCCACCCTGCGGGCGGTACGGCCTCTGCGCGCACGTCTCGCACCAGAGCGCGCGCCAACGCAGCGGCGATGTCGTCCGGCGAGTAACGCTCCGGGCCCTCGATTTCCCAAATACGTTCGCCGTCGAAATCCTCCTGCATCGCACGTGCGGCGAAATGGCCCACGTCGTTTGTCGACACCATCGGAATGGCCCGGTCCACCGGTGCCAGATAACTCGGCAGCTCGCCGCGCTCACGGGTGGGCGCAATGTCCCACGCAAAGTTCTCCATCAGCCATGCGGGGCGCAGGAAGGTCACCGATGCATGGACGCCGCGCACCGCCTCTTCGAACAGACGCAGCGCAGTGATCAGGCTGGGGGTGTCGCAATCGGCGCCGATGCTCGACAAGCACACCACGCGTTTGGGGTTCGTGGCGTTCAGCGCTTTGACGATGGCGTCGATCAGGTGCCGGGCGTGCGAGAAGTCGAGTTCCGGGTCGGCGTTCGGCGGAAGCATGACGAAGACAGCTTCGCTGCCGCGAAAGGCGTTGGTCAGCGCGTCGGTATCACCATTCTCTGCAACGGCAATCTCGCCGCCGAGCGTGGCCCATCGGCTCGACTTGACGGGGTCCTGAACGATGGCCCGCAGTGGCAGGCCAGCCGTGAGCAGATCGTGTCCGATCACGCCGCCAACGCGACCCGTGATACCCATTACGGTGTACATAGTCACTCCTCACGCGCAGTAACGTTGCCGTAAAAGTAACACGGGATTGCGATCGTCTCACAAATGCATCAGGTCGGCGGATTCTCGCGTCGACGCGGGCGATGTGCTGCGACGTGCATTGAGCAGCGCTGCACCGGCATCCGCCAGACGAACGGCCTCGCGTGCGCGCTCGCACATGTCGCGCTCATAGGCGGTGATGGCTTGCCAGAGGGGCACGTGGCCATCGGCGACCGTGCGCAGATGCCGGGTCAATTGCGCGGCGTCGCGCAACGCTGTGTTTGCGCCAAGTCCCCCGGCGGGGCTCATCGCGTGGACCGCATCGCCCAGCCCGGTCACCCCGTCGATCTGCCAGGGTAGCGGGCTGGCGGTGCTGCGCACGGGCGATACGCGGACCGTCTCGGGGACCGCGTGCGAGAACAGCGAACCGAGATGCGGGTGCCATGACTGTGTCATCGACTCGATGCGCGCGAGCGGCATGGCGTCCGGCATTTCTGCGCACGTGTACGCAGGGCCGAGCAGTGTTTGCGACGGACCGATGAACGCCCAGTACAAGTAATCGGAGACCGGAGTGAGCGGCATTGCGCCGGGCGTACCCGCTGTCGATGGCGACGCCTGTGCCACCGGTGCCATGTCGCCACGCGGCGGGCGGCGAAACAGCATCGCCTCGACAATGACGGCAAACCCGTCGGCAAACACGACGGTGCTGCCTTCCATCATGGTCGCCTCGCCGTGGGCGTCCATCAGCACGAGCAGGGCGGTCGACAGCGGCGTGAGGCCGTAGATGCAGATGTCGCCCGTCTCCCGAGGGGTCATGCCCGGCAACAGGTATTCGCGAACACGGGATTGGGTGCCGTCTGCCGCGATCACGAGCCCCGGCAAACTGTGGGTGCCGTCGTCGAAATGGGCAACACGCCGGCCGTCGGCAATCGTGGTCGTGCGCGAGAACGATTTGCCGAAATGCACGCGATCGAGAATGCCGTCGAGCAGAATTTCGCGAAGCGTCTGGCGATGGACGCTGACGTCGCCCGGGATGTCGGGGGCATGCGGTGTCGGGCGTGCGGCGGCGGTCGTGGTGCGCTGGCGATGGTCGGTCACGGCCGAATCCGTGTGCGCGTCGTGCCAGCTAGGCGGCAAGACGACCTTGGCGTCTTCGAGTTGCGGGGTCACGAATCGCCCGCCGACACGCGCGACGGCCGCTCGCTCGCGAACGCGGTCGATCCCGCCGTCAGGCAGGCATTCGGTCAGAGCATCGAGGCCGTTGGCGTCGATGCGCAGGCGATAACCCTGGAAGCGGGCGTCGGGGGCGGGATCTCGCTCGTAGACATCGAACGAAATGCCCGCGCGGCGCAGGCCCTGCGCCAGGCACAGGCCGCCCAGACCCGCGCCGATGATGTTGACATGCAAGACTGACATGATTTCGATGGGCCGTCATGAGACGGCCGACAGTGGCACTTCGCTCATTGTCTGCGCGCTGCACTGTGACCTGATAACATCGTTTGGTCATTAAATAATGCGAATCGGACAAACGTATGGGCAGTCACTATTCCGACCTGTCTCGGGCAAGACCTGATGAGGCGCTGCTGCGGCTCGACGACTCCCCGCTCGCGCGCTACAAGCCGAACGACCGGCCCGACGGCCCGCCCGTGTGGGCCTTCGGTGGGAGCGATCAGGATCGGAGCCTGTTCAGGATCGGCACGCGGGAGCTGGACTGGCATTCGCATGTCCGGGGTCAACTGTTCTGTATTCACTCGGGACTGGTCCAGGCGCATACGCCATTCGGTGCATGGGTGTTGCCACCCTACCGTGCAGGCTGGATTCCCCCCAGCGTGACGCACCGCGTGTCGTTATCCGGTGTCGTGAGCGGGTGGATCGTGCTGGTCGCACCATCGGCTGCCACGGCGTTGCCGTCTACGCCCTGTGTCGTGGGCGTGTCGGAATTGCTGGCGGCGCTCGTCAAGCGTGCGGTGTCGTGGGCGACTCGCGAGGTGTTGACGGAGGAGGAAACGCGCCTGGCGCAGGTGCTGGTCGACGAGATCGCGCGCGCGCCTGCCGAGCCTCTCGGGCTACCGATGCCGACTGACGCACGCGTGGTGCGCGTGGCGCGTGCCGTGCTTGACGATCTTGGCGGGCAGGCCTCGCTGGAGGCGCTGGCCCAGCGTGCCGGTGTGTCTTCGCGCACGGCGCGGCGTCTGTTCGTGGCCGAAACGGGGATGGGATTCACGCAGTGGCGGCAACAGGCGCGTCTGGTGAGTGCGCTGGAGCGACTGGCAAACGGTGAGCCCGTCGGTACGATTGCCGACTCGCTCGGGTACTCGACCCCCAGCAATTTCATCGCCATGTTCCGGCGCGCCTTCGGAGAATCGCCAGGACGCTACTTCCGTCAGGTGGGGCCGCGTGTGCAGGCGGACGACGAGGAGGGGGCATGAGCGTGCAAGACACGGCATCGCCGCCTTCGTCGTCCTTGCCTTCGTCATCCTCAACGAGACACGTCGATACGCTTGTGATCGGTGGCGGGCAATCGGCGCTGGCGACGGCGTATTTCCTGCGTCGATGGCGCGTGAACTATCAGGTGCTGGACGATCAGCCGACTGCGGGTGGCGCATGGCAACGGGCGTGGCCGTCGCTGCAACTTTTTTCGCCTGCACAATGGTCATCATTGCCGGGGTGGCCGATGCGCGGCGGCGAGACGCATTACCCGTCGCGCGACGCGGTCGTGACGTATTTACGTGAGTACGAAGCGCGTTATGAGGTGCCGGTGATGCGTCCCGTAAGTGTGAAGGACGTTGTCGCACAGGCAGACGGATTGCGGGTGAGTACCGATCGCGGCGACTGGCTGGCCCGTACGGTCATCAGCGCGACGGGGTCGTGGCGTTCGCCGTACGTGCCGTCCTATCCGGGGCAGGATGCGTTCGGCGGGCTTCAGATGCATTCGGCCGAATACGCGGGGGCGCAGGGGCTGCACGGGCGGCGCGTGCTGGTCGTCGGTGGTGGCAATTCGGGCGCGCAGATCTATGCCGAAGTGTCGCGGGTGAGCGACGCGACCTGGGTCACGCTAAGTCCGCCGTCTTACTTGCCGGACGACGTCGACGGACGCGTGCTGTTCGAACGCGCAACGGCACGCTGGCAGGCTGTGCAGCAAGGCTTGCCGGACCCGTATCCCGATAGCGGGCTCGGACACATCGTCATGGTCCCGTCGGTGCTTGAGGCGCGCTCGCGTGGGGTGCTGCGCGCCGTGCGTCCGTTCGCAAGATTCGTCGAGGACGGTGTCGTCTGGGAAGATGGGACGCATACGCCGGTCGATGTCGTCATCTGGTGCACCGGATTTCGGCCTTCGCTGGGTCATTTGCGCGGCTTGGGCATTGCGCAGGCTGACGGGCGGATTCGCGTCGCCGGGACGAGGAGCGTCGATGAACCCAGACTATGGCTGGTTGGCTACGGCGAGTGGACGGGGTATGCGTCGGCGACGCTAATCGGCGTCATGCGCAGCGCGCGGGCGACGGCGCAGGAGATCGTCGCTCATCTCGCTGCACCTGTGTCGGAGACTACGTAGAACCGAAAGCACAGCGCTGCGGGATAGAGTGGTTCTCATGCAGTGACGGGCGCGAGCGCAGCGAAGCCGGACGATCGCAAAAAAGCCGCATATTTCGCACGAAAGCGCCTTCACTGCACATCGTTTATCCAACGTGTCGACGCCTGCGAGGTGAGGGCGTCGATGCGGCAGAGGGTGCAGATGAAGATGGGAACACTCCGGAAAATTGATTCACGTATTACACGGTTCAAAGTAGGGCACGCGGATGCCCGGCATAAGCACGATGAGATGCGGTTGCATGAAAGAATTGCGTCTGTCGAGGCGGTGCTACCGACCTTGGCAACCAAGGAAGATCTCGCGAGGGAGTTCGGCACGGTTCGTGCCGAAACGCATCGTGAAGTTGGCGGGCTCAGAAGTGAGATGCATCAGGAGTTCGGAAAGGTGCGTCAGGAGATGCATCAGGAGTTCGGAAATGTGCGTCAGGAGATGCATCAGGAGTTCGGAAATGTGCGTCAGGAGTTCGGAAAGGTGCGTCAGGAGATGCATCAGGGGTTTGGGGAATTGCGCCGAGAGATGCATCAGGAGTTCGGCAAAGTGCGCAGCGAAATTGCAGGTGAGATCGCGTCGGTCAGATCGGACATGCATGCGCTGGGCGCCGGGTTACACCGCGAACTACACGCGCTCACCTGGCGACTGATCGGCACCATCGTGACGGTCGGCACAGCGCTTGTCGCTGCGACGCACTTTCTCTCGAAGATCAGCCCTACGTAGTCGCCGAGCGGACGCGCACCCAAACAGCGAGATTGTCGCCGAAACGGTGTGCTCGCCGATGCTGAGGCGGTCGTCCGCGCAACGTTTTTCAGATCGTCTGCCGACTCGGGCGGCCCGCCACGAACGGTGGGCCGTCCGCGGCGATTAACCCATGAGTTTCGGCCGCTTGCCGGGGCCGAGCGAATGGAGCACGCGGCAGGGACTGACGAACTTGTCGCACGCCACTGCGGCTTGCGCGAACGTTTCGAAGTAGATCGCGTGATCGTCGTCGGTGACGTGCGCTTTTTCAATTTCCGAAGCCGTTTCGTTCCACGCCAATCCCAAGTATTCCCCGTGCTCGTAAAACCAAACTACGTAACCTTGCCGAGCTAACGATTTCGGCACGCTCAGTGTTTTGCAGCGCTTGCGATTCTTCTTAACGACGTCGCAGCTCTTCTCGGTCTTCGCGTCTTTAGAAGCGTTCATGAAGGTCTCCCATAAATGTACGGTTAGGGTGTTTTCATGATGGCAGGCGTGAAGTGACGTGAGTTTCAGCATCGTCCGAATCCTTCTGCCCGATCGCTGTCACGCGTAGGACTTCGGCGCTTTTCCCAATTGAATGTGAAAACGTAGTGAGCGCGTCGATCCATGTGCTACGCGGTATTCCGCGCGGCGCGAGGGATCCGACGGGCACTGAGCAGAGTTCGACGCGAGTTTTCTGCGGCATCAACCGATTCGGAAATTACGCGATGTTAAGGAGATCGCGGTCTGATTGCCGAGCCGTAACGAACGGACCCGATGAGGTGTCACCTGAGGTGTGCAATGAGCGAATCATAGAATCGGCTTTCCTCGTTGTGCGTATAGCCTAGAGGAAATAAAACATCGTTTAGGGATGCTCTTCTCGAAATGCCGAAGCCGTTGCAATGACGGCGGGGACACACGGCGATCTTGCCGCAAGGCGAAGCTCTGAGAGAAATAGGGTCATCGAACAGGTTGAGACCAGATATCTCCGAGTTCACGAAAGTCGTCGCATCATGAAAATTCTGTCTTTTTCCCCACGTATTTCCGTGGATGAAGTTGTTTCTGCGCATCCTCAACCCTGTCAGGCGGATGCTGTCGGTCGCGTGATGGCCGCTGACCTGTTGCACATTCGGAACGTGAGTGAGGGGGCGCGAAAGGGCATCTCGCCTTCGGCGGTCTATCGGAAACCGTATGTCGTGGATGCCGCGCTGCTGGGCGAAGTCATTCGTTCGCGCGCTTCGCCCGTCGGCAAAGGGCGTCCCGTTCAGGGTATTCCCGGCACGAATCCGCGCACCGAGAAGCGCGCTATTTCTGTGATGGACACGCGCACCGGAAAGATCGTCAGTGTTGGCGATATGCATCACCGATTTTCGCAGCAGAGCATGTCGAAGCCGGTGGCGATGGCGCTGGCGATTCAGTTGATGGGCGGTCAGCCTGAGCGCTACGGTCGATACGTCGGTATGCAAGCATCGGCGCTTCCCTATAACGATGCCACGCTTGCACCTGACGGCCGTCCGTTCAATTCGAGTGTGAACATCGGCGCGTTGGCAACGTGGATGCTGATTGAGATTCACACACCGCCGGGCAGCGATCCGTTCGATGGTTTCCTGGAGATGATGAAGTCGTTGACGAGAAATCCGGGGCTGACCGTCAATGAAGCCATGGCTATCGGAGAGTTCGACTTCTGTCCGCCTGACCAGGCGCAGAGTTGCAACCGGCGATTGCTGGCGACGCTGGATGCCTCGGGCTTTGTGGATGACGATAGTCTGACGACCTATGCGATGCGCAAACACGGCAAGGCCGTCGTCGATGCCAACTCGACACGTGCCGGTGGACTGACGCCCGAGTTCTCCGTGTCATGCAGGCGAGCGCTTTCCGAGGACGCCTTTCTTAGCTATTGCAGGGCCTGCGCGGTGATGGTGAACACGGAGGACATGGCGAATGTTGCTGCAGTGTTTCGCAGCGGTGGCCTGCAGGTGGATGCGATCCACGGTACACGCAAGCAAATCTTGCCTGCCTTAGTCGCAGACTATGTTCGATGCTCGAACGACATCAGCGGCAGTTACGAAGAGTCGGAGGCGCAGTTCAGGAAAAACGCGTTCGGTGGAAAGACGGGCGTCGACGGAGGCATTTTCGGCAGTCTTTACCGGCATGCGAATCTTGTCGTGGCGACGCACCACGCCGACTTAAACCCCGCGGGGAATTCCGGTGAAGGGCAAAAATGGATCAGTACGCTGAACAAGCTGAATCTGGTACTGCCGTCAGCGCGACGCGCAACCTTGGGGATGGCAAGCGGGCTGATGCGCGCGCGTCCGACGGCCGGACAATTGCCGTCTCACGCGCTCGGCCCCTCTCCCCGTGAAGTGGATACGACGTTGCAATCGGAGATGACGCCGGAAACGCGTCGCGTACTCACAAATGCCATGCCGGTCATCGATGGGGTGAGACGGGACTTCTATGCAAAAGCACCGGACATCCGCAAAGCAAAGGACGTCGCCATCGACGGAACGCACGTTCTGTCGGCTCGCGACATTCACGGCAGGATGAAGCGGTACTACCACATGTCCCGGGACCGGCATGCGCTGGAGAAGATTGTCGTGGTCGACGAGATGTCGGGTTCGGTGAATGTAGCGCGGGAACGGGACTGAGCCGTCAGACGGGCCGAATGACTGCGCCATTACGCCAGAATTACGCCAAACCGAGGGAAAGCACCGCTGGAGACAAGTCTTGTGGTGCCCAGGGCCGGAATCGAACCGGCACGCCTTGCGGCGGGGGATTTTGAGGATGCGACGAACTGTCTAAAAATCAGAAAGTTACGATCTCGTGGCGCTTCGCAAACGGTAACTAACCATCCCTCGGGAACCCTTATGGTTTCTAGGTGACGAGCCCGTTTGCGGAGCGGTGTAACCAGTGTTTTAGCATGACACACCCGCGATTCCCTGATCCTAAATCATCGTTTGAGGTCGGGTCCGGAGCCTTGATTGACTAGGCTCCCGGACGTCAGCGCCCTAATCGTCGTCCGCGTGCAGATTTACGTGGGAATGCGGCTCGGGGCGGTGTGATTCAGACGGATTGTTGGGGAATGTTTAGGGAGCGGTTGAAGGCACTCGCCGCGCCACTTAGCCGTCCTCGGCACTCCAACGAATGCCATCAGGGAAACAGAATCGCCGCGTAATTTCGTGCACTGTGCAGGATGTGAACGATGTCGATGCGCTCGTCCGACTCGACCACGCGATAGAAAATTTGGTAGTTGCCGTAGATGCGATGGCGAATGCCGAATCGCTCATAGCGCGGCACGATGGGGAACGCGTACGGCATGTCTGCGAGGCTCAAACACTTGTCCCGCAGTTCCTGAATGAATGTTACGGCACGACGCGGATTGTCCAGCGCGATGTAATCACCGACGTTCTCGAGGTCTACGATGGCTTCGGGTAATAAGTGAACGATCATCCCTCTTCGTCCACCTTTGCCTGATACTTCTTCTCAAGGCGGTCGAACACATCGGCGGCCGGTTGGCCCTTTCCTGCTGCTGCATCTGCGATGCCCTTCTCAACCATCGCATCGAGCGCAGCAAGCTGCGACTCGCGATCCTGAATCAGACGGACCCCCTCACGCAACACCTCACTCTTCGATCCATAACGGCCCCTCTTCACGAGTTCGGCGACGTACTCCTCAAGCGAGCGGCCGAGTTCAGCACTGATCATGGTTTTCCTCCGGTTGGAGTTGGCTGGGTTGGCGGTCACTCTAGCACGTTTATCAATAGTTATCAAAAAAGGCGCCAGACCTTACGAAACGAGTCTCCACTTTTGGAGTTCCAGCGCTGCGGCCCGTCAGACGAGAAATTTCTCGGAAGTATCTGATACGCAGGTGCCAGAGCGGCTGCCATGATGGATGTGCCCCCCCCCAACTTAACGGTTTCATGGACGAGATATGCGAAAGACAAATGAGGAGCGCGTTCGACCACAGGGTGGCAGCAGAACAGGAGGTTGCGGACAAAGCGGAGGTGAAGGATTTCAGCCCACACCGCCCCTGTCATTACCCCGCAAAGGCTACGTCGTGTGGCTCCACATACACAACCAGTTTCTGGGCTATGCATGGGACGAAGAAAGGAGAGAAATAAGGCGAGCAATTGTGGTTGACCCACATCATGCGATCTACTTCGCCACATTTGCCGAGGCAATTGTGGCTACGGAACCATTGAACGATCCCTTTCACATTTTGCACTCCTCGAAGGCGGACGACAGACCTAAATTAGTTCGATAATCCCCACTAACATCGCACATAAAATTTTGAATCATTCACAGGTCGGTCAGCAATTTTTACTGCCCTGTGAATGACGTTAGTATCACCAAACAAATCCACACCCTCGACGCGCACCATCTGCTAAAATCAGAAAACACGCAAACAATCCCCAAAAACTGATGACCAGAATAATCAATAAATATTTTTTTATAAAATTAAAAAATATTATTCTCGATACGATAAAAAACAAACAATTAATAAAAACCACACTCAATGCAGCATCCCTTGCCATAGGAATAAGCCTCATCCTATGCAACGGACCACTTCTTCAAACCTATTCATTTGGGCTTCTCAACAGTGGAGAAGCATCCATCTACTCGTCTATCTACGGCGATGACATCGCCAAAATCCCAGACATCGCAGATTGGATCCCAACAAGCCTAATTTCAGTATTTTTTATCGCATCGATAGTGTATTTTTTGTTCGCGAGAAAAAATAACAATGCAAGAGAGATATTTATTTCCTCTAGCGTTTATTTTTTCACCCTGTTAATGGCTATTGATATTTTTCTTTATTCGATAAATTTCTCCAGCCACAAAAACACCAACTTGCTTGAGTGTCTCGTAGCCAATTTAGTAGGATCAGTTGCCCTATCCGGGTGCATAATCATAATCCTTCAGATTCAATCTTCCGTAAAAAATTTCAGCGAAAATTGGAAAACCGCAATGAGTGCGATTGCACTGATGGTTCCATGCGCATTTGGAGCATCGTCCGTTGCGATTGTATCTTATGCACTAACAATTTTTTACAAACCTACTTACACAAAAATCGACATCGTAGCTGACGGAAAGGTTTCGCTTTTTTATTGGCAAAAAGAAAACACCGAAAACAAGAAATCAGAAATTGATGGTAATGCGGAATCATTTGGTTTTCTACTCGATCCCGCATCTACAGAGGGTCGAATCTCTTCGACGCTGTACGACACCAATCCATTAATAGTTTGGAACAAACAGGATCGCCAAGAAAACTACAATCTATCCCTAACATTCCTTATGGGTTGCGATGACACGGAAAAAGCAAAAAAACAGTCATCAAACAAGAATTCATTTACAGTAAAAAACATAGAATCTCTGAAAATTCATCCCATTGAGAAATGGTCTAGCATCTACTTCTCGAAAGATGAATCAAATAACATAAAGATATCTCCGGGAAAAGATGGAATTTTGGCATGGCTCAAGAACAATGAAGAGGACAGAGAAACAACATCCTTGACAATTGGAGCTCCTGACGGATCAAGACTGACTCTAACGGACACCAAGGATAGAATCGATTTCATTCTTCGATCAATACTACTAAATGCAAACGATGCAGGAAATTATCAGTCCGAGAGCAAGAAAATCGCATTCGTCATAAATGGAGAGACGTACAACTTCGATCTAACGTCCTCAGCAAAAAAAGGAGAATTAAAATCATGCACCCCCGCCAGACTTACTAAAATTTCCACCCCCCAAAACTATCGCGTTGACAACCCGCTGAGCATTTCCGATATTCTTATTTCTATCACTCCGGAGACGAGCCCTAACATTTATTATGTCGACGGTAAAAATGCAATAGAAGTAATAAATTCCGGAGGGAATATATATTTCGACAAAATTTCCTATCGGAATTTGTTGAAATCGTCAAAAAATGGAGAAATCGATGGCGCGAGGATCACTCAAGACGGAATAAAATCAATTCGAATTAACAATGAAAAAATTGAGTTATTTCCACTAGAATCAATCACCATTGCCGGCGGCTCCATAAAAGGCTCTTTTGCCCAAAATGGGCAAATTCACATTTATGGCAATGCAAAAACAGCATATCGAGGTCAAGCGCGCCTAAACATGACAAGATGGGAAAGAATTGACACAGCAATTAAAGCAACAATACTTTCTGGAATCGCGACGGCAATCTGCTTTGCCTTCACATTCGTGGCGGGAATCTTGCGAAAAAACAAACTTATTGATTGGCTATAATCCGAATCGATATTACAGAACTCGAGGCGAGATGAAGCATCTCGCCCATTTTTTATTAAAAAATAATCAATATCGAAAATTAAAAACAGCGGATTTCCGATTAACCTTTTTTTAATCAGAGTAGTTTTTCACGCGCCCCCACCATCTTCTGCAGACCTTCCCTGCTTTTATCCAGCCTTCCTTAGTGTCTGCAAGTCCCGAGCTATGCGTGCCAGCGTGGGCGATGTGTGGCCGTTCGCTTCATCGGTTTTCCCGGTCATCAGCCAATAGGCATACTGAGGCCACACGCTGCCTAAGGCTTCAAGCATGTCGTCGCTCGCTCGCTGCTGCCCCCGAACCACGTTTTGCCAACGTCGTCCGTTGATCCCCGTGCGAGCCTCCATGTCGACCCACGGTCGTCGGGGGTCAAGCTCGACGTCTGCTAACTCCTTAATTCGCCCTCGCATTTCGGACTCATCCCAATCCCAAATTTTGCGCTGTCGACTAACATTTAGTCGTCGGCACATTGATATGTAATCCGTACTTTGTCTGCCGACCGACACGTCCGTTTCCACTAGGAGTTTGGCGAATGTCCAGCAAACAAAAGCTCACAATCCTCGACGTCACCCGACGCGAGGGCATATCCAGCAAGACCGGACGTCACTACGACATGCGCATCGCGGAATGCGTCCTCTGGCAGAACACGAGTGAAGGTGAAGACGCCGTAGTCGGCACCATCACCCTTCCCGATGCAGTCAAAGATGCAGGCAAAGGCGAATACCTTGCGGACTTCATCCTCACTCGGTCGATGGAGGGTCAGCTTGTTCCCCGCATCGTCGCATTGCAGCCATACGGCGACGGCACCCGCCCGTCCGCACCGGTCAAGAAGCAGAAGCTCACCATCCTTAGCGTCGTCCGTCGTGAAGGCATCTCCAGCAAGACGGGTCGCCCCTACGACATGCGCACCGCACAATGCGTCCTCTGGCAAGCGACGCCCGACGGCGACCGCGCCGTTGTTGGCACCGTCCCACTGCCTGAAATCGCTAAAGAAACCGGCAAAGGCGAGTACTTCGCAGAGATGGCCATGGCGCAATCGATGGACGGCGCTCTAGTCCCGCGCATTGTAGCGTTGCAGCCCTACGTAACTAATACACGTCCGACGGCCACACCGAAAGCTGCGGCCGCTGCTGCCGTGTAATTTGCGTCATCTCACGTTGTCCACTTGAGCGACGACCACCTGTAGTTAAATCCGGCCCCCCGCCAGATTCTTTGCACCGTCACCGCAGGAATGCCGTGATGGGATTGGGGGTTGCGATGCTTCACCAACTGTCTCTTGATCTGTTCGGCGGCTTTTGCCCCGCACGAACTAAGCAACGGCGTATCCCGCGCCCTCTCCTAGCTCCACAACGCCCGTGGAGACAACTCCGTCTCAAGCTGCACCTGCGGCGTCTCATCAAAGCCAGTAAGGGCTTCATCTGGACGCGTCCCGACGGCATCCAATTCGTATGCAAAACCTTGCGCTCGCTCATCGCGCGAATCATGGATTACGACGGCCATTTGATCCCCGCAAGCATCCGCGCTGCGATGAACAAGTCGCGCACGTGCCGGTGATTGCCGCAACCGCATAGGTCCCGATATGACAGCCCCCACGACCGAACTCATTAACCGCACCGTGACCGCCACTGACGGAACGTGCATGTGCATTGCGCGCGTCGGTGGACTCAACGTCCCGGATACCGAACGCTTCGCCCGCATGCTCGAAGCATCCGCGCTGCTGTACGAAACCGTGCAGGTGCTTGCTGGTGCACTTGATCTCGCCTACGAGGCGCACGAACTGGCGCAACCGGCCTGCTCGAAGTTTGCGTGGCAGATTCTGAAGAACATCAATCGCGGGGGCTAACGGTGGTGAATCCAGCGATGCGCGTGTTGACCTGCAAGCCCGTTCCGAACGCGATGCCGTCCACACCAATGGATCGTCAATTGTGCCCGACCGAGGACGGCCAACAATTCGCGGTTGTTGCTCTCGCTCCCACAGCATCCGAATCACTGCTCGACGTCCAACAGATGGCGAGTTTCTGGACATTGGCATTCACGACGGTCGTTGGGCTGTACGTCGTGAGTGCCCATGTAGGCGCAATCCTCGGCTTCATACGTCGGGGATAAGCCAGCGCGCCGGACGCACTCCGGTATTCATCAAGTGAGGAAATCGTATGAATACGAAATTTGCACGACTTAAGCGCATTGGCACTCGTGCTGTCGCCGGTCTGGCGCTTGTTACCGCACCCGCACTGGCCTTTGCAGAGGCCAGCACCGCTACGAGTTTCGATGTGTCTGCCATTACGGGGCAAATCAGCTTCGCGAGCGTCGCAGCAGGCGTAATTGCTATCGCAGGCCTGCTTGCGGGTGTTTATGTCGCAATCAAAAGCGCCAAGGTGATTCTCGGGATGATTCGCGGAGCCTGAGCCTGATGTGACTCCGGGAGGCGATCCGGACGCTTCCCGGCAACGAACTCCGAACCGGTCGTCTTAGCCTGCGACGCAACGGCAATGCCGATCAACGCAAACACTACAGCAGCCATTGGCAGAAACCAGCTACCCGGACGGTAGAACCATCCGATTAAGCAGGTCACACAGCAAATGGCGGCCATCACCGCAAAGAACACAATGCGGGCGCTATCTACGATCGGAGAAAGATCAATCACTTCTGGAGGCTCCTATGCAGGTGGAATTTGCAAACCTTAGCCAATTGATATGGACATTCGGCGTGTTGTGCTTGGCTGGCTCCATTGGCGGCGCAATGGTTGGCGCCACGCTTGTCGACGTGCTTAAGAGCTATTCCGACAAACAGCGAAAGCAACCTACAAGAGAAGACGTCGGCTAGTTTTCGATTCGACCCTCAGCTTATCGAATTTGCCCAATTTCTCGTGTGAAAAGGACACGCCATGCCATCGCAAGAATTTTGGAATCTGATGTGTTTCGTGTGGGGAATCGCTTGCGGATGGGCCGTCGTGCAAGGTCTACGGAGCATGTGATGAAGAGGCTCCTTTTCATCGCGCTTTGCCTCTCTCTCGTGACGAGCAGCACAAATGACGCGTACGCCAATCCCCTCGCACGTGCTTTCACAACTTTTGTAATAAATCAGGTCGTCGCCCTTGTTACTCAAAAGACGATTCAACGCGATGGCGTAAAGCCTGACGACCCACGAATCGAAGAAACCCAAAAAGCGATGTCATTGGTCGCAACGGAGCATGCGCGGCTTAGCCTTAACGAACGATATCTAATGGCTGCCAACGGCCCCACATGGTTTGGACTTGCGGCGGTGTTGCTCGGCGAACAACTGGGGGAGTTGGCCGTCGGAAAAATCGGGGATACAGATATCACGATCAGCGCGCTTCCGTCTGGCGAAATAGAAGCGAAGTCTGAGAGGTACGTTCCTATACCAGATGACCTGAAACCGTATGTCCCGCCCCGTTACCCGCGGCATACAGTCGGACGCTCAGATAGTCCATGGGACGCCATCGCGGCGATGGGAGGTCAAGTCTATCGCCAATCGCAGTGCAGACAAGGCTGGGTCTGTGCGCATTTCCCGCCTGTTCCCTGGGACGACGTATGGGGTCCCCAAGGATGGTACGCCGCCGATAAGGACGGCGTGATCGTACTTGGGCGTAGTCTCGCGCAGATTAAAAGCTATATCCAAGCTTACGTTGAGGAGGGTTTCAAGTTAGCCAACGTAAAAGCGCGCAACCTGCGCATTCGGATCGAGGAGGAATTTAGAGTTAGCGGGGAGAGCGCAGGATTCGAGACATCGGGAACGTATGAGAAAGAAACGTGCGAGATCAAGAAAGAAAAGGTGATAGACGTCACATTGCCGGGTTGTCCCGCCGAGAATGTCGCGTCCGCTGCCCATTGGTCGGGTAAGTGCACAAAGGAGATCGAGAAGGAGATTTGCACATGGAAATCGGTGGAAGCAAGTGGATTCAGTTTGGGTGCACCGTTCGTTAACCACAAGGTAGTGCCCCCCTTCAATAAGGACAATTACGGCCGACAAGTTCGCCATAGAACTTTCGACTCACTGGATAAGGCTTATGACGCCTTATCAGATGACGAACTCAAACTCGAACTAGCCCCAAAGTTTGTCGCAGACGTCACCAATTCGCTTTTCGCCAAGGCAAGCCAGCTAGAGGGGTACAGAGGCGTGCCACATCGCATGACGTCACCGATTACACCGCAGGATGTTAAAGCGTGGTCGGACGAGAAAGGGCGTGGTGCGATGCCTGCAGTAGTAGATGTATTCTCTCGGCCCTTGGGAGATTACGAGCGCGTTGTTCCGATCAACGTTTTGATTGTCCCTGATCGCAGGCGGCCAGAGGATCGTCCAGACCCGAACGACAGGAACCGCCCCGTTGACCCTGATCGCGAACGCCCTCGTGACCCACTGTCAAAAGACGTCAATGTCGTCAATACGCCAGGCGTTCACGTAGTGAATCCCGTGCAAGTCGATGCAGGTCAAGCCAGCGCCATAGGAGAACCAAGCCTCGAATCTCCACCTACGCCCAGCGCAATCCTTTCGCCAATCCTGAACTTGCTTCCCGATTTCAAGAAATGGAAAACGCCCCGGCATACGGCGACATGTCCCAAGCCGGTATTCGACGTATTCGACAAACGCATCACGATGGACGCGATGTGCGAAATCGCGGAACGCCATCGCAAGACAATCCACATGGTAATGCTCGCAGTCTTTGCCCTGATCGCACTAACGATCCTTCTCGCAGCGTGAGGTCACGATGTACTCGATATTCGACGTATTCACCTTTGCAATAAGAGGGGCGCTTCAGTTTGTCTTTCGCTCCATCGTCATCAAGTTCGGTACTTTTTTTTCGCTGTGGTACATCACCACTGGCTTCGTTGAAGTACTCAAAACGGCGGGCATCTTACCAAATGCGGAATCGCTGTCGAGCGCGTTCACCGGCATTCCTGCGTCGGTCTGGTACTGGCTTGAACTTCTGGCGTTCCCTGAAGGAATGCCGATTGTGCTAGCGGCGATGGCGAACCGATTCGTGTTGCGCCGCATCCCGATGATGGGGTGACGAATGGCGATCAATGCATACACAGGCTTGATGGGATCGGGCAAGAGTTATGAAGTCGTTAGCAGCGTCATCGTGCCCGCAGTCATCGCAGGCCGCAGAGTCATCACGAACATTGATGGCATCCAACCCGACGCCATTCGCGACTACTGCGTCGACGTAAAGAAGGCGAATCTGGAGGCGCTAGGTAGCGTGGTCCCCGTCACCAACGACGATGTGACGCGCGAAGGCTTCTTCCCAGACGAAACCAAGCCCGAAGCAAAGTCAATCGTGCTCGCTGGCGATCTTGTCGCTATCGATGAGGCATGGAATTTCTGGTCCATCGGCAACAAACTTTCACCGGAGCATATGCGATTCTTCCGTATGCACCGGCATTACGTGCATCCTGAGACCGGTGTGGCCTGCGACGTTGCTTTGATGATCCAATCAATTGGCGACTTGCACCGGCAATTGCGTTCGGTCGTAGAAATGACCTTTGTGACGAAGAAGCTGAAAGAACTCGGCCTCAATCGAAGCTACCGGGTGGAGATGTACGAAGGAGGCAAGGTAACGAAAGCGAATCGCATCGACACCTTTTCAAAAATGTACAGCAAGGCGATTTTCCCCTTGTATCAATCCTATGCAGGTGCCAAGGGGAACGAGCGTGCCATCGACAAACGGCAAAACAAGCTTACGAACTTGCGCATCTGGTTCATCTTTCTTTTCATGCTCGTCATTGTGGGCGTTAGTGGTTGGTACATCACTGGCTTCTTTCGAGGGGATCACTTAAAGGCGAACAAGCAGCCGCCCCCCTCCGCGCAAGCCTCATTGACCTCGCAAGATCCACTCCCCCGAGTCGATCCAGCCCTGAGCAACGACTGGCGCATAGCTGGTCGCTACAACGTGGGTAACGAGCATTTCGTTGTAGTCATGGATAACGCGGGGCGACTTCGTGTGGAGTCTCCATCGATGTTTCAAAACGTCGGCATAGCCGCCGTCGGCACAATCGACGGGCAGAGAGTTACCGCATGGACTGGCAGTAGGTCTAGCGGCGGTTTCATCGGAGACGCACCATGAACCGCTTTCTTCCGCTTCTCCTATGGAGTGCGAGCTTTGCGGTATTTGCCAACGATGTGAAGCAAACTCCCGCGCCTATAGACTTCAATGGATTCGTCCCGCAAGAAGAGTACTCACCACTGGACCACTCAAGTCACCCAATGCTTGAAGCCGAGTTGCGAGGCAAGTCTGCTGAAAAACACACAACTGCACGACTGAAAAAGCCGAGTAACGGGGCCTTTGACTTTCAACTGGTCACCGTCTCGCAACTAGTGACGCTAATGTACGGAGAGGCGGTCAAGACACCTTACGTGATCGCGCCAGAGGTGTTGGACGACCAGCGACGGGTTTCCTTCAGATACAACACCAAGCACGGGGAATTGAAAGCGTTTCTTGTGCTGTTTCTCGACTCTCTCGGCTTTGGGGTTGAGCAACGAGCTGGCGTCGATTTCGTATTCAAGCGTCGAGAACCGGAAGAACAGGAACTGCCGAGTCGAGATGCGTTCATTTATCGCCCCCGCTATCGCGACACAGCCTATCTCGCACGTCTTGTAAGTCCGCTGTTTCAAGGAAGATTCACCGTCAACCGACCTGTTTCGGCCCCGCCAGAAGCGCGCGTAGGCGGCAAAGTACCGGAAGGCTCTGCAGCCTCTCTGATTGACCAGCGAGGAGACACGCTACTCTTTCACGGAACGTCCGACGAGGTAGCGGCGCTCGCGCGCCTCCTCCCACAGATTGACACACCCGTGGGCGAAGTCAGCGTGCGCGCTGCCGCCTACGAAGTCGTCAATAGCACAGAACGAGGCTCAGCTTTCCAGCTTGCGCTAGATCTGCTTTCAAAGGGACTTGGGATTGAGGTAGCGATAGACGGCGACAAATTTGGCAACTCCATCCGCCTGAAAGCGGGAGACTTCTCCGCCGTCGTCTCGGCCTTGGCAAAGGACTCGCGCTTTCAGGTGATCAACAGCCCAAACCTGCGCATACGCTCGGGGGCGAAAGGTCGACTCACGGTCGGCCAGAAGGTGCCTGTCCTGAAGTCTGTGAGCTACCCACGTGGCGGCGGTGATCCAGTGCAATCTGTCGAATATCACTCGTCCGGTGTCATCTTCGAGCTTGCGCCAACTGTAAAAGACCGAATTATCGACTTGAGCGTCACGCAGCAAATCAGCGACTTCGTGAAGACAACAACCGGCGTCAACAACTCTCCGACGTTGAATACGCGAGAGGTCAGCACCGAAATCAGCCTGCGTGACGGTGACGTGATCCTCATGGGCGGTCTGACGACGAACAAGAGCACCGACAACCGCACAGGACTAGCCTTCCTACCTCGCTTTCTCGACAGCCATAGCGACGCTTCGTCCAACACCGAAATCCTCCTCATGCTCCAGGTCGAGCGCGTGAGGATGACTAGCGTCGGGAGTGTCGGCGCCGATGCCGAAGCTGAGGGTGCCCACAAGCCGAGCCGCGAAGTCGGGGCCGATGACGCGCGGCCCAGCGCGACCCGCGCGACCGAGCAGCGGGTAGCACTGCCGACGTCCGCCGAAGCGCCAACGTCGACCACACATCCCCTCACTGAAAACCGCCTTGCCGTCAGCCCGATGCGTGAAGTGGCACTGATGCCAGAAAGGGCGATGCGTCGCGCCGCCCCCGCCGCCCGGAGGGGCGAGGACGGCGGGGGCGCGCGAAGCGCGCCCCTAGATTTATATCAGTAACACTTAACGTACAAACACACGGCAAGGCCCGCCAGCAAAGGCAAGAACACTCCCCCCGAAAAAGAGAAGGCCCCGAACGCTGCAACGAACGGGGCCAGTGCATCAACACGACAATGAGGAGTTGCCATGCTTGAGAACAGTGTAGACGACTATCCCTTTCGCCGCGAATGGGTCATTGGTGGCAGGGACTTTGGGGAAGGCCTGCATGAGATCAACGCGACCCGATTCGACCGCTATATGCGTGCCCAATCGCTCCACCGCATACCGAAAGCAAAGCGTGGGGAATCCGAGAAGAAGGAGGACAACCGGCTTTCGTCAGCCAAGCGCGCCCGTCGGCAAGTCAGATTGCGTTGCAAAGCCATGCAGGCAGACCGGATGATCACGCTGACATACCGCGAGAACATGGAGGACAAGGGTCGCCTTAAGCGCGATTTCGACGCCCTACGTCGCCGTTTGGGAAGGTTTCTGGACTTCAAGTACATTGCCGTCCCCGAACGGCAAAAGCGCGGCGCGTGGCATATACACATCGCCGTGAGGGGGCGGCAGAACTATCGGATACTTCGCGCGATCTGGCATTCCATCGTCGGCGCGGATAACGGCAACGTCGACGTACGCAACCCGTTTCGCCAGAAGGGGCTTCGCCACAAGCTTGCGGGCTATCTGAGCAAGTACATCACGAAGGACTTTGCCGAGCACGAGATGAACGAGAAGCGCTACTGGACCAGCAAGGGCATCACGGTGCCGGAGCGCCAACCCATCGCTCACATCCTGAGCGATGACCCTGTGAAAGCCATCGTGACCGCTTTCGAAGCGGCTGAGACCGCAGGCGCAAGCCTTGATCACTGTCAGGTGTACTGGAATCAGGATCTTGGGTGTTTATGGTTAGCGACAAGGGAGAACTGAAGATGGACACGTTTTTATCGCCGGAGGAGGTTAGCTACCTCACGGGGCGGCAGCTGAAGGCGAAGCAGGTGGATGCTCTCCGAAAAATGGGTATCCCATTTTTCGTGAACGCCCGTGGCGCTGCGATTGTCGCCCGGGCCGCGATCGAAGGGCGTGCCGCACCGCTGCCGGTCGTCAAAGGCTGGAAGCCGAAGGTAATGGGTGGCTGAATGGGACGGAAGCCGACGAAGAACCTGAATCTTCCGCCAGGTATGCGGGCACGGGTGCAGAGAAGCGGGAAGTGCTACTACTACTTCGATACGGGCGGTAAGCCGAGGCGAGAAATTCCGCTCGGTCCGGATTTCGTCTCTGCTGTTCAGAAATGGGCGGAACTGGAGATGGCCCCACCGGAATCGGTGGCTCCGCTGATTACCTTTCGACATGCAGCGCAGCGATATCTGCGCGAGGTTCTTCCATTGAAAGCACCTCAGACGCAACGCGGAAACCTCAGGGAGTTGGAGCGCTTGTATCAGTTCTTCGACAACCCACCTGCGCCGCTGTCCGAAATCAAACCAATGAACATTCGGCAATACCTTCAGTGGCGTGTGGACGAGTCCAAACGTCTAGCAACCGCGAAGGGGCTGGCCATCACCGTAGGCGCTGGACAAACGCGCGCTAATCGCGAACTCGCGTTGTTTTCACACATTTTCAATAAGGCGAGAGAGTGGGGGATGACGGATCACGCGAATCCTTGTGCAGGCGTCTCGAAGTATCGGGAGAGGGGACGCAATACCTACGTGGAGGACTCGGCATATGACGCGGTGTGGCGCGCCGGAGATGAGGCTTTGCGCGACGCGATGGATCTGGCTTATCTCACAGGGCAGCGGCCTGCCGATACGCTGCGGTTTGACGAGAAGAACATCCGCGACGGCCTATTGTGTATCCAGCAAGGTAAGACGGGCATGCGCATTCGCATTTCGATACAGGGGAAGCTTGGGGAAGTACTTGAGCGAATTCGCTCGCGTCGCAAGCGGCAAGCAACGATCACGTCGGCGTTAGTCTTTGACGCGTCGGGGCGGAGGTTGACGCAACGAGGATTGCGAACTCGATTCGACGCGGCTCGCGAAGCAGCCGGGATTGCTAAGGATGCATTCCAGTTTCGCGATCTTCGGGCCAAAGCCGGTACGGACAAAGCCGAGGCAACCGGTGATATTCGCAAAGCCCAAAAGCAACTTGGCCATCGCTCTTTGGTAATGACCGAGCATTACGTGCGCGACCGCCTCGGCGACAAAGTCGAGCCGACGAAATAACCGAATTGCGGAGCAAAAAATGATTTGCGGAGCGTGGCGGAATCGCCAGATGGCTTGGAAAAGCTGTGGTGCCCAGGGCCGGAATCGAACCGGCACGCCTTGCGGCGGGGGATTTTGAGTCCCCTGCGTCTACCAATTTCACCACCTGGGCGGGTGTGCGGGCACCGAACGGTGTCGCAGTGTGAGTCGTTCGACAAACCTGATGGCTCACCGGACGAAGGCGAGATTATGACCGAAATTTTCTCCCGCCACAAGCCCGCTTCGACAGCTTTGCGTCTCTGGCGGTGCCAAACCTCAGGCTTGGCACCGCCGACGATCATGCTGTTGCCCGATATCAGTCGGAGACGTAGACGAACTTGCCGTTCTTGATCTGTCCCATCACCCCTGCGCGCTGATCCAGACCGACGTGGTCCTGCGGGCTCAGATTCATGATGCCGTTGGGAATCGCAAGGTTATGCGTCGACTCAAGCGCATCGCGCAAAGCCACACGGAACGCGGGCGTACCCGGTGCCGCGACCTTGGCGGCGCGCGGCACGGCGTCGTTGAGCAGATCCCATACGCCGTAAGCATCCGCTGCGAACTGGGTCACCGTGTCCGCGCCGTACTTCGCTTCGTACTTCTTCGTGAACGCGAGTGCCGCCTTCCGGGCGGGATGCCCGTCCGGGAGTGTCTTGGCGACGACGCCCGGTTGCGTCGGGAACAAGGTGCCCTCGACATCCTTGCCGCCGACACGAACGAAGTCGTACGTCGCAATGCCGTGCGTCTGATAAATCTTGCCGGTGTAGCCGCGCTCCTGGAGCGTGCGCTGCGGCAGTGCAGCGGGTGTGCCCGAACCTGCCACCAGAATGGCGTCCGGCTTCGCCGACATCAGCTTCAGCGCCTGCCCGGTGACGCTCGTGTCGGTCCGGTTAAAGCGTTCCTGCGCTACGATCTGCAACTTGCGCAGTGCGGCGAACTTCGAGAATTCCTTCAGCCAGCTATCGCCGTAAGCGTCTGCAAAGCCGATGAATCCGACCGTCTTCACGCCATGGTTGGCCATATAACGCGTCATCACGTCAGCCATGGCCGAATCGTTGGCGGCCATCTTGAAGGCCCAGCGACGTTTGGCGTCCTGCGGCTCGACCGCCACTGCCGAACCGATCAACGTGATCATCGGCGTTTCCGCTTCGGAGATCGGGTCGAGCATGGCCAGCGCGCTCGGCGTGATGTTCGGGCCGACGATCACGTCCACCTTGTTTTCGCTAATGAGCTTGCGTGCGTTTTTCACCGCCGTGCCGGGATCGGAGGCGTCGTCCAGGAAGATGTAATGCACCTTCTGGCCGCCAATCTGATCAGGCCAAAGCTGCATGGCGTTCTTGCTGGCAATACCGATAGCGGCCGCCGGCCCCGTCGATGACAGGTCGATGCCAACGGTCAGGTCGGCTCGGGCCGCCGTCACCACGCCGGACAACGTCAGAGCAAGCAAAACACCCGACAGGCGGATGCCGCGAAGAGGTGAGCGCATGAGGTCTCCTTTTGGTCGAATCGCGTAAGCATACCGCACCGTCCGCGTCAGACCAGCAAGGAAAAATACTCCCACGATTTGTGTCGTGCGCTGCTCGAAGCACGGCGCACGCTTTCAGATCAACGAAGCCCTCTGAGCCATTAAAGCTCGTAGCTTTCGTGCTCGCCGCGCAGCGCCTGTTCGACCAGCTTGCGGGTCAGAATCGGTGAAAGAAGCTCAACCATCGTGAAAACATATCCGCGCAGATAAGCGCCTTGCTTGAGGGCAACACGCGTCACGTTCGTCCCGAACAGATGCCCGACCTGAATCGCCCGGAGATTGCGGTCGCGCTCGGGGTCGAACGCCACACCCGCCAGAATCCCCACGCCCAGTCCGAGTTCGACGTATGTCTTGATGACGTCGGCGTCGATGGCTTCGAGCACGATGTCCGGCTCTACGTGCCGCAGCGCAAACGCCTGGTCGATCTTGGCGCGACCGGCGAATTGGGGGTCATAAGTAATCAGCGGGTATTTCGCCAGATCCTCGATGCCCACCGACGGCAGTTGCAACAACGGGTGATCGGGCGGCACGACGGCCACGTGCTGCCACTGATAGCACGGCAGCGACACCAGATCCTTATAACCTGCGATGGCTTCCGTGGCGATGGCCAGATCGGCCTGATCGTGCAGCACCATTTCGGCGATCTGCGTCGGGCTGCCTTGCAGGATCGACAGACGCACCTTCGGATAGCGCCGCTTGAACTCTGCCACGGCGTGCGGCAGCGAGTAGCGCGCCTGCGTGTGGGTCGTGGCGATGGTCAGGCTGCCCTGATCCTGAGCGGCGTAGTCCTTGCCGATGCGCTTGAGGCTCTCCACCTCCATCAGGATCCGCTCGACAGACTCGAAGATGATGCGACCGGGCTCGGTCAGGTTACGGATGCGCTTCCCATGACGGGCAAAGATGTCCACACCGAGCTCTTCTTCAAGCTCGATGATGGCTTTGGAGACGCCCGGCTGGGAGGTAAATAGTGCTTTGGCGGCTTCCGTCAGGTTGAAATTCTGGCGGACGGCTTCGCGCACGAAACGGAACTGATGCAGGTTCATTTGTATAACTTTAGAAAATATACAAACAATTTTTAATTCGTTTGAAGTATATAGCCTTTTCATTACAGTGGGTGCCACTGTTTCGATAACGTTATTCCCTACAGGCATTTAGGACCCACCAGGAACGTCATCCATGTCGCTGTGGCTCGAACCCCTTTCCGGATTTGGCGTCGGCCTGCTGGTCGGCCTGACCGGTGTAGGCGGCGGTTCGCTGATGACGCCGTTGCTGACGTTGCTGCTGGGTTACGCGGCCCCCGTCGCCGTGGGCACGGACCTCGCGTTTGCCGCCATCACCAAGAGCTTCGGGACGGTGGCGCACCGGTCGCACGGCCATGTGAAGTGGCATATCGTGCGCCGGCTCACACTGGGCGCGTTGCCTGCGGCGCTGGTCACGATCCTGTTCCTCAAACGCCTTGGCGGCATCGACGAGTCCACGCTGCACGTCATCAAGCTGACGATTGCCGCCTCGGTGCTGCTGACCGTGCTCTCGCTGCTGTTCCGCGCCAAATTGCTGGCTGCACTGCGCGCGCACCCCAACTGGCAACTGACGGGCCGCACGCAAGCGGTCGCCACCGTCGCTGTGGGCGCGGCGCTCGGAATACTTGTGACGATTTCCTCGATTGGCGCGGGCGCGGTTGGCGCGACGCTGATCCTGATGCTGTACCCGCAGTTGGAACCGGCCGAAGTCGCCGGTACGGATATCGCCTATGCGGTGCCGCTCACGGCCATCGCCGCGCTGGGCCATATCTGGCTCGAGACGGTGCACTGGGCACTGCTCGGCAGTCTGTTGATCGGCTCCCTGCCCGGGATCTGGCTCGGCGCGAAGCTGACCCGTCATCTGCCCGAGCGCATTGTGCGCGGGGCGCTGGCGGCGACGCTCACGCTCGCGGCAGTGAAGCTGGTCGGCTGACACCCCACACAAAACAAGGAGTTCGCGATATGCGAAACGAATCCCGCTGGGAACCGGCCCCGGCTGCAGTGCCGTCGACAGTGTCCGATGCGGAGCATCAGGACATGGCGCTGCTCGACGAAATGGAAGCCGTGCTGGCCGAGCGCCTCGCCCGCATTGCAAGCGCGCATCGCAACGTGAAGTTCGCGAGCAGCCTTGCCGCCGAAGATATGCTCATCACGCACGTGATTCTGCGTCAGCAACTGCCGATCACCGTCTTCACGCTCAATACCGGACGCTTGCACGACGAGACCGTCGGCATGATCGACAAGATCAAGGCACGTTACGGCTATGACGTTGCGCAGTACGCGCCGCAAGCCGAAGCGGTCGAAAAGTACGTCGCCGATCATGGCGCGAACGCCTTTTACGAAAGCGTGGACTTGCGTAAAGCCTGCTGCCAGATCCGCAAGGTCGAACCGCTCGGCCGTGCGCTCGCCGACGCCGATGCATGGCTCACCGGTCAGCGTCGCGAACAGTCGGTGACGCGTGGCGAACTGGCCTTCGCGGAACAGGACGACGCTCGCGGCATCGCCAAGTACAACCCGTTGTTCGACTGGACGGAAGCGCAGGTGTGGGCCTACCTCACCGCGCGCGACGTGCCGGTCAACCCGCTGCACGCACGCGGTTACCCGAGCATCGGTTGCGAGCCGTGTACGCGCGCCATCCGCCCGGGCGAAGACAGCCGGGCAGGGCGCTGGTGGTGGGAGTCGCGCGACAGCAAGGAATGCGGGCTGCATGCGGGCAACCTGAGCAAGATCCCGGTGTCGGTGCAGTCGAACTGATCGGCAGGGCCATCAGACAGCAAGAATGAAGACGGTGCGACGCGATCAAGTAAAAACGCCAACGGGCGCAGCGGAACACTGGAATAGACCGAATCTCGGAAAACTCGGAATCGTCAAGGAAGGAAACACTATGGGTGCGATGCACGAAGTCGCGCAGGCCAATGGCTCGCGAATGGATCATCTGGACTGGCTCGAAGCCGAATCGATGTACATCCTGCGTGAGGTCGTGGCGGAGTGCCGCAAGCCCGCGCTGCTGTTCTCGGGCGGCAAGGATTCGGTCGTGGTGCTGCATCTCGCGCTCAAGGCCTTCGGCCTCGGCCCGGGACGCAAGACGCAACTGCCGTTCCCGCTCGTGCACATCGACACCGGCCACAACTTTCCGGAAGTGATCGAATTCCGCGATCGCCACGCCAAGGCGCTCGGCGCTGAGCTGGTCGTCGGTCATGTGGAAGATTCGATTGCGCGTGGCACGGTGCGTCTGCGTCGCGAAACGGATTCGCGCAACGCCGCCCAGGCGGTCACGCTGCTCGAGACCATCGACGAGTACGGTTACGACGCCATGATTGGTGGTGCGCGCCGTGACGAAGAGAAGGCCCGTGCGAAGGAGCGCATCTTCTCGTTCCGCGACGAGTTCGGTCAGTGGGACCCGAAGGCTCAGCGTCCGGAACTGTGGCACCTGTTCAATGCCCGTCTGCACAAGGGCGAACATCTGCGCGTGTTCCCGATTTCGAACTGGACGGAACTGGACGTGTGGCAATACATCGCCCGCGAAAACCTCGATCTGCCGTCGATCTACTACTCGCACGAGCGCGAGATCGTGCGCCGCAACGGCCTGCTCGTGCCAGTCACGCCGCTCACGCCGAAGCAGGACGGCGAGTCGAGCGAACTGGCGTCGGTGCGCTTCCGCACGGTCGGCGACATCAGCTGCACGTGCCCGGTGGCGAGCGTCGCGTCGAGCCCGGTGGAGATCATCGCCGAGACGGCCGTGACCGACATCACCGAGCGTGGCGCCACGCGCATGGACGATCAGGCATCGGAAGCGGCCATGGAGCAACGCAAGAAGCAGGGTTATTTCTAAGGCGCACGCATTGGTTGTCGCGACCGTCAGACCTTATCAGACCCTATCGAAAGAACACCGGCCCACCTGAGCGAACCTCGACCTACGTGTCGCTCAGGGGCCAAGCAATCGAGTTGAAGAGATCATGAGCCTCACCCCGCATCAGGAAGACCTCGGCGTGCTGCGTTTCATCACCGCGGGCAGCGTCGACGACGGCAAGAGCACGCTGATTGGCCGCCTGCTGTACGACAGCAAATCGGTGCTGACCGACCAGCTCTCCGCGCTCGCCCGCGCCAAGCACAAGCGCACCGCAGGCGAAGACATCGATTTCTCGCTGTTGACTGACGGCCTCGAAGCCGAACGTGAGCAGGGCATCACCATCGACGTCGCCTATCGCTATTTCACGACCGCGCGCCGCAAATTCATCATCGCCGACACGCCGGGCCACGAGCAGTACACCCGCAACATGGTCACGGGCGCATCGACGGCGCACGCCGCCATCATTCTGGTCGACGCCACGCGTGTGAGCGAGGTCGACGGCAAGACCGAACTGCTCGCGCAAACCAAGCGTCACAGCGCCATCGTGAAGCTGCTGGGTTTGCAGCATGTGATCGTCGCCATCAACAAGATGGATCTGATCGACTACAGCGAAACGGCGTTCAACGCGATTCGCGCGGCCTATCTGGAACTGGCGCAGCGTCTCGGGTTGCAGGACGTGCGCTTCGTGCCGGTATCGGCGCTCAAGGGCGACAACATCGTCTACGCGAGCGAGCGCATGCCGTGGTATCAGGACGAGCCGCTGCTCGACGTGCTCGAATCGCTGCCGGTCGCACAAACGGGGGGCGAACTGCGCTTCCCGGTGCAACTGGTGGCGCGTCAGGACGGCTCGCATGCCGACGACTTCCGTGGCTATATGGGCCGCGTGGAATCGGGCGTGGTGCGTCTGGGGCAGACGCTGCGCGTGTTGCCCACAGGTCGTAGTGCGACGGTTGCCGAGATCGTCGGCCCGCGTGGGCTGCTCGAAGAAGCATTTGCCGGTCAGTGCGTCACGATTCGTCTGACGGAAGACGTGGACGTGTCGCGTGGCGATACGTTTGTGAGCGCGGATTCGGCGCTGGAACCGTCGCGCAAGCTGGCGGCCGACATCTGCTGGTTCGACGAAGACGCACTCGCGCCGCAGCGCAAGTATCTGCTCAAGCAAGCGACCAGCACGGTGTATGTGAAGGTCGGTAGCGTGGACACAGTGCTCGACGTGAGCACACTCTCGCACGGCACGGACAAGACGACGCTTGCCATGAACGACATCGGGCGCGTGCAACTGAGTCTGCAAAAGCCGGTGGCTGCCGACACATACGACGCTAACCCGGCGACGGGCGCGTTCGTGCTGATCGACGAGGCGACGCATCACACCGTTGCGGCAGGCATGATTCGCGCACTGGCGGCCTGACGCGCAGACGCTCGACAACACACGTCTCACACTCTTTCTCGCATTGCAGGCACATGGCGCGCGCAGACCGCGCCGGTGCCGGCCCACTGAACAACGGCAGCATCATGACGACGACGCAATCGAAATCCGCCCAGCGCCCGGGCAAGGTGTATCTGGTCGGTGCCGGTCCTGGCGCTGCGGACCTGATCACCGTGCGCGGTGCTCGTCTGCTGGCTCAGGCAGATGTGGTGCTTCACGACGCGCTGGTCGAGCCGGACATGCTCGCGCTGTGCCCGCAGGCGAAGCTCGTCGCGGTGGGCAAACGCTGCGGAAAACTCTCCAGCGCCCAGCAATTCATCAACAAGCAGCTGATCGATCACGCACGTGCGCATGGGCTGGTTGTCCGCCTGAAGGGCGGCGACCCGATGCTGTTCGGTCGCGCGGACGAAGAACTGCGCGCGCTTGAAGCGGCGGGGATCGACGTGGAAGTGGTGCCGGGTATTACGGCGGCGCTTGCGAGTGCCGCGACGCTCGGCCGCTCGCTCACGTTGCGCGGTGTCTCGCGCAGTGTGGCGTTCGTCACGCAAAGCCGTGCGCCCGATTCGGCCGAGATTGCGACACAGGCGTCGGCCGATTCGCTCGTGTATTACATGGGCCGCGACGCCGCACAACGCATCGCAGCGGAGCTGATCGCAGCAGGCAAACCCGCCACTACGCCTGTGGCCATCGTCGAAGCCGCAACCACGGTGCGCGAGCGTCGTGTGGTACTCCGTCTCGATGCGTTGGCGCAGGGCCTTGCTGCGGCGTGGTTCGACGCTTCCCAACCCAGTGTGCTGCTCGTCGGCGAGGTGTTTGCCGATGCCAATGCCGAATCCCTTACCGCACCAATTCATCTGTCGCCGTCGGCGGTCGCTTCGCGCGAAGCCGCCTGAGTCCACGCGAGCAACGGCCGGGTGTTGTGGCTAGATCCTGAACGCCTGGCGCACTGTGACATAGTGATCGATGTCTCGGAACAACGGCATGTCGCCTAACGTCCGGGCATCGATCTCAGCGACGTCTATCGCGTAGTGGCCGGTGTCCTCCAGCGGTATTCCGTATTCCGACGCCACATCACGCAGGTGGGCGTTCACCAGACTTGTGATTTCTTCACGGTTCGAGTGGCTCACCAGTCCTGCGGCCGGATCCATAAATAGGTACTCGGGATTGTCGGCAGATGGCAGTCTCCGGCCAAGCAAAAGCGTGCGGGTCCCCGCCGTGATCTCGAACAGGCGCGTGGTGTCCTGTGCCCCTTCGAGCAGGGTCTCGATGCCTGCACCCCTGACGGGATAGCGTGGCCCGGGAAGGTATGGAATCTCGCCCATACCCAGGACGGCGAGATCCTCGGCGAAGACTTCGGAAGCCGCCGGGGACAGTTGCGCATACGCATTGAATTGATCGGTGACGTATTCGGCGCGACCGTAATAGGACGCAACTGCGGATGCTCGCAGCAGACCGGTGCGCAGATGGCTGAGATAGTGGCGAAAGCGCTGTGTGATCGGTACATAGAGAGCGCCGAACTCTCTTGCCTGTGCCGGCAGCCGGGCGAGGGTGATCGTCGTCGCGGCATCGACGGCATTCTGCAGTTCGTTGATCCGACCGGCAAGTGTGCCCAACGCTTCTGGCGTTCGTGTCGCGCGATCGATGAATTGGAGCTTGAGCAGACGGAGGTCCGAAACGGTAGCCTCAATGGGGCTTTTACGCTGCAGCGCGGCGTCCGAATACGCACGTAGCGCGTTCTCGAACAGAGGGTCGTTTTGATTGCGCCAGACGTCGTAACGCTCGAGAAAATTTTGATCGATACGCCATGCAACTGTCGGCTCCTCCAGCGCCGGTTGCAGCAAGTCGGCCGATGTCGCCACGTGCCACCGTCCCTCGGATCCCAGCCGCATAATGGGAGCGTCAGACGTGGCGGCTGACGCAGCAGCAGACGAGCCGCCGGACGGAATCAGGCGAAAGTGTCCGACCGTGGTGTCGAACTCGACGTAAGCGCGCGTGGCCGAATCGATGGCCGCGTACAGACGTCCGTTGGTGCGATGCAACCCCAGGATAAGTTCTTCACCGACGACGGGCGCCTGCGACACGTAGTAGTTGAATCGGGGTGAGCCCGTGATGAAGGCGAGCGCCGGAAAACGTGAAGCCACCGCGCCTTGTGCCACGACTGCGGAGACCATGGATTGCCAGGCCTGCGAGTGCAGCTTTCGATCTCCTGTCAGAAGTGCTACGCCCTCGCCGACGACGCCGACACTCAAGTCGACCATGGAAATCGCGGCGCCGACCGGTTGAGTGCGTGGAAATGCCCACGATGCAAAGCCCACCGCCAGATCCAGTTTCGACAGGTAGTCCATCATCTTGAGAAATGTCCGATGACGGGAGGCACTCTCGGGCGTCCACGCCCCATGCGGCGATTGCGCCTCGTACGCGGAGGTGAGCACGGTGAAGGTGTCGGGCTCGCTCGGCACCGCGAGTCCTATCGGGGCGAGCTTCGCGCCAACAAGCCATTCGTCGTCGAGCGACGGCGGACTGAAGCCGCTGGCAAGCTGGCGACGTGCCCCGTCGTCGGTGGTTTGGCGCTCAAACCAGTCCTCAAGCTTCGCCCGGCTTTCAAAACCGTGAACGCGCGGTCCGTCGGGGTAAGCGGCAATCAGCAGTACCGATGAATGACCTTCGGCGGTGACGGCCATCAGCGTGGAATTGTGGCCCTTCACCAGCAGCCATTCTCGTTTGACTTTCGGAGAAACGATTTCATGAGACAGCTGTGTTTCGTAGAAGCGATTCAGGTCGATCGGGCCCGCGATGCGCGAGGCCAAATGCCGCACGTCGACCGAGAGCGCGCCGCTTGAGTGTTGCAGCCAGATCTGCGCGATGAACTCACTTTTGAGCACTTGACGCACCGTGTTGCGCGATGTCGACCAGAATTGGCTAAGGACATCGTGAATGGTCTTCTCCGGGGGGCCATCGGCGAGTTCGTTCACGATGGCTGCAGCGTTGGGAAATTGTCTGTGCGAAGTCCAGTCCTGCGTTTCGGGGCGCAGTGTCCCTTCGGGGAGCGTCGTAGCAGTGGGCCTGTAGCGACGGCGTCGGGCACCCGCATTTTGTAGAGCATGGCGTCCGTCAGTGGAATCGGGGCGGGTGAGTCTTCCATGCGCACGTACAACGTGTCGGGATCGGTGTTGCTGAGACCGGAGCGAGCCAGCACGCTTCTTGCGAAATCCTGCGCCATGCGATGGACGTCGGGCATGGCCGTCGACAGTTGCGCGCGAAGCGTCTGAATGTGGCGGATGCTGTCGATCTGGGTCAGTGAGATCACGGCACTGTGCCGCGACGCCGACAGGCCTGCGTCGACACGCTCGCGTCTCGCCGTTTCGAGTGCCTCTTCCACGGCCGAGGCCGAAGCACCACTCAACCAGTTTGTGTACTGCCTCACCCTGTGGGTGGTTTCGTCAACCTCGGCTATCAGCAGGCTATCGGCGCGCATGACGTCAAGCGTGGCGAGGTTTGCCATCCGAATAGGATTGTCGTCACCGATGGGGCTTAACACCACGGGAGGGGCGTCTGCCGGTCCCGCTCCGACGACGGATTGTGGCAGCCGTTCGAGAAGCATGTCTCGCAGCCCTCCCGCGTTTTCTTCGATGGCCTCCGTCAACTTCTCCGGCGATGCAAAGGCACGCCATGCTTGAGCGTCGCCCATCAGATAGAGCAGGGCCAGGCCGCTCTATGGCCGCTCGAAAATGACGAAAGTTCCGGCGGGGACCCATGTCTGTTCGCGGCCGCCGTGCGTGAGTTTGACGACAAGCCGGTGTGATGTCGGCTGCGACCCGACGAGGTGGAATGCGTCCGGATGGGAAATAACGTCTTGCGCCAGAGCAAGCGCGCGATACGAAATCAGCCCTTGTCGATAGCCGAGTGTCAGATCGCTCAACGCCAGTGCGCCTTGCGACTCGACCGTCGTTGTGGCGTAGAGCTGACCCGGCAAGGCTTCGGGAATCGACCAGGTCTGCTTTGCCTGTGTATCGCATTTCTCGATCCAGCGGGTGACGACCGCCCGAAAGCGTTGCGCGCTCACGAGCGTGGGATTTCCTTGTATCGCGCCGTGCGGGGTTCGCCGGCACACATCGAAATACACGCCCTCGGGCGGGTTAACGATGTCGAGTAATCCCGCACGTATGCTTCGCGCAGCATCGAAAAGCTTCCAGTAAGTCACATCCAGAAAGCGAGTACTTCCCGGTACCGGCTTGTGGCGTCTGAGCACGATATCGGGCTGATCGAGGCTCGCGAAATCCGGTTCGGCCGACATTGTGGCGTTGAACAATTCAGCCTCGGTCGGCGGCGCAGAGAAGCGCATCAATCGATCGAACTTGACGTGTAACGCCCGATGCTCCGAACCGCGGGTGTGCCAGCTATTGGCCGCAATGGTGAGCTGGTCGAGTCCCGGTGACGTGGAAAATAAATCGCGGTGTTGAGTCGAAGCGGCAGGCTGCGGTGCGCGCCACGTCGCAATGGAAAACTCCGCTAAGCGATCGGCTGGCGCCGGAGGATCTGTCGTGACTAATAGTTCGGGCGGATCGAGTGGCGCTGCGAGGGCACCGGTAAAGCGGAGCGGATCGCGGGGCATCCGTGCCTCGAGCGTGTTGAATGCGTTGAACGAACGCTCGGTCACGTCCATCGTCGTGAGCGACAGCCATTGCCATATCTCTTGAACGGCGCGGCTCAGGCCGTTGACACCGAAGGCATCCGAGGCAGAGATGTCGAGGTTGTTGCACGCCGCGGCAGCATTTGGGGCCCGACTCGCGCACGAACCGATGCGTGCTGCCGGAACGAAGGGCATGATCGGCATGTCGCGAATGGACCTCGGTCCGATAGGCGGGATGCCACTGAGCGAGTGGCCAATGGCCGAGCCATAAAGCATCGCGATTGCGTAGCCGGTCCAGCCGCTTCGCCCAAAGTTCATGTCGAGCGTTCGGGGGGAGGGCGCCGTTGCGTACGCTTGCATCGCTCGCACCTCCGTTCGGGCACCCGGTGCTGCGCAGGTATGTCCCGAGCCTGCCCAGCGGAACGCATGTGCCCAGCCGATGATCTGGTCGCGCCATAGGGTGAAGTACTTGCCCCATGCGCTGCCGTGTCGCGCATGCTCCGGGGTTCCGACGTCTGCGCGATTCAGCGATCGGGACAGGCTGCGCAGCGACGATTCGCTCAGCGCGCGTTCGGCGACCGCTTCCACGGACTCCCAGGGGGGACGGTCCCGGATTTGCTTGGGCAGACAGGCCAGCATGCAACTGCCGAGCAGGGGGTGGTCGTCGAAGAGGTGGGCGAACCGGTTGACGATGTCGTCGTCAAGCGCGCTCAGATCGTCGAACGACACACGCTGATTGGCGAGCGAGAAAAGCAGGCCGAGCGCCGGTGCGGATTCCGGCGATTCGCCTAGCCAGTCGGGCGTGACATCGGCGATTTGCTGGAATTCCGAGAGGCGTACGAAGGTGTCCGGTGGGAGGTCCGACGCGGCAGGCAACTCGGGTTGCGCAGCCGCGCCCGGCACTGAAGAGGGGCTAGCAGAGATCGAATACATGTGTCGGGCACTCCCGCGCGTAACGTCAGTGCGGCCAGTGGGGCCTGTGGGCGAAGGGGGACGAAGGGGGAAGAGAGCGCAGCCACCGGTTCAGGCGACCGCGCAATGGCATACGTCGAGTGTTCAGGGCACTCAGTCGCCAGCCCCCGGACGTGGCGCGCCCGGGTCGTGCCGTGCAATCGCGTTTTGCGGATCGCGACCGGTGCCAGCCCACCGGAAGGCCTGGAGTGCCCCCACGGTGAATCGGATCGCTGCGGCGACGCGTTCGCGCCCAAGGACGACCACGGCGACCAGGCCCGCCACAAATTGCCTCGTCGTTTCGCGCTGACGTCGTTCCTCGCAGATCTGTTCGTTGCGCGCGAGCCACTGCTGGATGTCCCGCATCAGCGATCGGCCGAAATGACGTTCGCAAACGTCATCGACCGATGCCGCGGAGGAGCGGTGATTGATGTCGTGAATGAGTCCGCGAAGTGCGCGGTCGACTTCGGCATCGGTGGGCATCGAGACGAGATGCACCAGTAAGAATTCCCGCAAATCACGCGCCCTGAGCGCCCTGGCGTCGTCTTTGCGCGTCAGCTCACTGGTTGCGGCGTGAAATGCGGCCTCGTTCTTCCGCATTTGCGTAATGCGGTCGGTGAACCACGCGCACGTACAAATCGATTGAGTCGGTTCCCAAGGTTGCAGTGCGCTGCTCACGGTTTGTTGAAGTGCTGAGAAATCCTGCGACATTTCCGTGCGCATCGGACACATTGGGTGCGGCGGCAGTTGATCGATGGGGCTGCACATATTGGCGGACGTCGGGACAGTCAATGCTGTGGACAACATGCAAGCGACTCCTATGAAAATGCACCCCTCAAATGTGAAGTGCGATGCGGATGGGAACGGGGCCGGTGAATGGGCGGACTACGCGAACGTCGGCCAGCCATTCCAGATCGATTTCCCGGAGGGAGACGGCAGGCGTGACACCTTCGAAGATGGCGCTCAGGTGGTCGCGCATCAGGCCAAGCACCACGGCAGGATCGGGGTGTATCACGATGGCACTCGCCGGATCGAAAAAGTAGTAGGCGGCGACACCTCCACGGCCAATATGGCGGCCCAGCAATAGCGTTCGTGCGTCCGCCCTCACTTCGAAAGCACGTGAGGTGTCCTGCTGCTCCGCAAAGACGGTGTCGAGCGTCCAGACGTCTGGGCCCGTCGGTGGCGGATCCAGATATTGGATTTCGAGTCGTCCCAATTGGCTCAGATCAGCCACCAGCCACGCCGACATCTCCGGAACCAGTCGTGCCTGCTGATTGAACAGCATCACCATCGACTCGATCGAATATCGGTAGGGAACGAGCGCACAGGCGCGTAGCAGGCCCATGCGAACATGTCCCACGTACATGCGGGGACTTTGTGTGACGCCGAGGTAGGTGGCACCCAGGCGACGTGCGTCCTCGGCCATTGGGCTAAGCGCGACCGTCTCTGCCGCGTCCACGGCGTTTTGCAAATAGGCGATGCGCCCGGCGAGCCTGCCCAGCACCTCGGGGTTGGACTGCGCAGGGTTCAGAAAGTCGAGCTTGAGCAAGCGCAATTGCCACGACAACGGCATGGTGGTCTTCGACGTGTCCACGACAGTCACCGAGCGACGGGCGATGTCGAAGTCCGCGGTGCGGGCGTCGCGCAACCTGGCGTAGCGCGAGCGAAACGCCTGGTCGATCCGCCAGGCGGTATGCGGATCGTCGAGAACAGGCGCGGCAGATTCGGATGGCGAGACGAGGTGCCATTTCCCCGACGCAGACATGCGCATCAGTGGAGCATCTGCATCCTCGACGTCCGACGATGCACCCCGCGTCATGCGGAAGAAGCCCGTTGCCTCATCGAACCCGACATAGGCCCGGGTCTCCGTGTCGATGGCGGCATAGAATCTGTCGCCCACCCGATGCAGTCCGGCAATCGTCGCTTGCGCCGCGACCGGTGCGTCCGAGACGAAGTACTTGTAGCGCTGGTCTCCGGTGATCAGCAGCTTGGCCCTGAAATTCGCGGCGGACAGACCCTGTGCACCGATCGCAGACAAAATGCACTGCCACCCCTGCCAGAAAAGGTCCTTGTCGTGGAGGACTGCGCCGACACCGATGCCGATGAGGCCGAAACCGGCGTCCGTCATGGAGTAGACCGTGCTTGCCGGGCGAGCAAACGGGAGAAACCACGTACCCAGACCGAAAGCGATATCGACTTTCGAGAACGTGTCCATGAAGGCTAACAAGGGGTGTGGGGTAGGGGGGGCGCCGGGTGTTGCGTTGGCTTGTTGTTGGCGCGCCTCGTAGGCCGACGCCACGACGGTGAACGTGTCGACGGACCGCGCATCGCTCACGCGCTGCGCGCCGAGCTCGACCTTCTCATGCCATGAGGAGGAGACCGGGCGTTGACCGACGAACGTGCCAACGAAGCGCGCACGCGAGGTCTCGTTGCGCAATTGCTCGCGAACCCAGGACGCCATTCGACCGCGATCGTCGAAGCCGTAGACACGCAAGCCCTCTTCGAAGGGCGCGATCAGCAGGCATGGAGAGCGACCGGCGATGGAGACTCGCATCAGGCTCGTCGTCATGCCGTTGATGCTCAGCCATTCCCGCTCGACTTTCGGGTCGACGATCTCATGTGCAAGTTCATCGCCATCGAGACGAGCGAGTTCAATCGGCCCCGCGACTCGCGCTGCGATATGTACCTGATCGACGGGCATCTTGCGCAGCGCACGCAATAGCCACACCTGCGCAATGAACTCCGACTTGAGCACCTTGCGCACGTTGGCGCGCGATGTCTCCCAGAACTGGGCGGCGGCGTCGTTGAACGAGCGGTGCAGACCTTCTGTCAGTGTGTTGTCGATCACGTCGCTCGCCATGGTCGGCGAAGCCTGCGGCGAGTTCAGCGGGACGATCGTTCTGTATCGTCCTCCGGCATCGCGCACGAGCAGTGGCAATTCCCACCAGAGCGCGTCGAACGAAGTCGAGCGCAATACAGCATCGGTGAGGGGCACGGCTTCGCGATGGGCCAGTTTGACGTAGATCTGATCGGGATCGTCGGGCTGGAAGCCTGCTCGCCCGAGTCGGTCCATAAGATGGCGCCGCGTGATCCGCTTCATCTGCGGGACGGCCATCGACAGGTTGAATCGCAATGCCTCCAAACGCGCAATTCTCCTGACATCGTCGAGCGTGATGTCGATCGGACGGCCCGGTAGCGCGATACCGGCTTGGTGACAGTCGTGTCGAAATGTGTGCAGTCCCTGTTCCATGCCGTCCGAGCTCGCCCCGGACAACCATTTGTCGTATTGCGCAATGCGGGGCGCGGTGTCAGGGCTTATGGCCTGGAGTGCACCGTCTGCTTTGATGGTGTCGAGGGTCGCCTGGGTTGCGATCTGAAGTGGCTGTTCGATTTTCGTTTCGCGCAACGTCACCCGTGCTACGCCTTTCGCCGCCTGTTCGCGCAACGGCATCGGCAGTCTTTCGCTGAGCGTGGTGCGCAACGCCAGCGTGTCGCTGTCGATAGCGTCGATAAAGGCCTTATGCGACGAGTAAGCGCGCCATGCCGGTGCGTCGCCCTGGAGGTACAGCAATGTGATGTCGTTTTCGGACGGCTTGCCGATCACGCACGTCCCGGCGGGGGCGGCGACGTATTCCCGACCGTCCCTGCGAATCGTCAATTCGAGTCGGCGCGCCAGAAATGTCGGCGCCGACGGATCTTTCGAGAGCGTTGTGTTGGAGAGCGCCGCGTGCGCGAGATAAAACGCCTCGTTCGAGATCTGCCCGTTGATGTAGGTCAGCGCCAGATCGCTGAGGGCAAGCGTGGTGACTGTGACGTTAGTGAGGTGAGACGTCGCGATCGTTTCGAAATCGGCAGGTGGTTGCCATGTCCGGGCGGCCCGTGCGCGGCATGCCGAGTCCCAAAGTGCAACGATGCGCTCGAACCGGTCTGCCGTCATGACTGTGGGAGATTCGTACACCGCACCCGGGCGGGTCTGCGGGCTGATGTCGAAACTCACCCCCTCAGGCGGCTGCCCGATGTTCAGTCGGCGATCGCGAACGCGCTCGGCGCCGTCATGGAGCGACCAATATGTCACCTGCTTGATTCGCCAGTGATCCGCCGGTGCGTGGCGTCTTAGCCGAAGGTCATTCAGCTCGAAGCCGACGAACTCCGTGACGTTGGCAAGTTGCCTGCGCAGCAATTCTGCTTCGCTTGGCGAGGGTGAAAACATCAACAACGGAGAAAATACGTCGTAAAGCGCGTGGTGTGTCGCTGTGCGATGTCGCCAGAATTGCGCTGTGTTGATCAGGCGTTCCAATTCGGGGGAGGCCGACATGGCGGGGAACGCCGATGGCGGCGTGAGTGCCGCGCTTCTCACTCGATTCGGTACGGACGTCGCGGGCAAGTCGGCAGCGGCCGTCGGGAACATCAGCGGAGGCGGGAACAGGAGCCGATCAAGCGCGTAGGGAAGATGCCCGATGACGGGGACGGCCGTCTCCATGACGAAGTGTTCGACCTTGCCGACGATGTCTTCCAACCGACTGAGGATTGGCTGCGGCGGTTGCGCGACGCAAACGTTGGGTTCAAACGCGCATGTCCTCGCTGCCGGGTGTGCAACGTCGATATCGAGCGTCGGCGAACGATATCGGCGCTGAAAGGGTAGCGAGGGCGGCAAGTCGGGACAGATGGCATGGCAAACCGACGAGGCATAGAGAATTCCCAACGCGTATCCGGTTGCCCCGGCGCAGCCGAAATCCAATGTGAGCACGCCGGCGGGTGGTGGCGAGGTGAGCGTCATCCGAACGCTGTCGTCCGGCGCACGCGCGCCGCTGCCGAGTAACAGGAAGTCCTGCCATGCGTCGACAATCGACTGACGCCACTGGCAAAAGTGTCGGTGCCATGCACTGCCGTAACGACACGTCTCAGGTAATGCCCCGTCACCCTCCGAGCGCGCCACCGACCGTTCGAGGTCGCGTAAGGCAGGCGCACCGAGGAGCGAATGGCAGACGTCTTCGACACTTTCCCACGGGGCGCGCCGTGCAAGTCGACCCGGCAACGTGTCCAGCAGGTAGGTCGTGAGCCACGGACGCGTGTCGAACGCGTGCGCAAAGCGGTCGAGGAGGCCGTCCGTCAGTGCCGCCAGATCGGCCCGGCAGACAGCTTCTTGCGCAAGCCGGAGCATAAAACCGAGCGCCGGTTGTGCCTCCGGGGATTCGTCGAGAATTGTCCGGGCGCCGGTCGCCAGACTGTCGAAGTGGGTGACGCTTCTCAGGACGTTGGCATGCGCAGCGCCGACTATCGCGTGGTCCCGACAGGGAAGGACAACCGATGCGCCCGATGTGTCGGCGGCTCTTGAATACATGCCAGGACTCCCGTCGAATAGGGACTACCGTGCAGTGATAGGGAACCGGCGCCAGGCGTGAAAGCTTAGGGTGAGATCGAAATGAGACTGAAATCAGATTGACGCGGCGCACCAGTCACGAGACATCAGTTTGGCGGCACAGCGCCTGCAACGGCTTGCAGATTGCGTTCAAAGCCCCGAAGTCGGAAGCAGCCGGAACGGCGTGCGGGGGAGGTGAGGCGGGGGGAAGGCGAGGCTGACGCTCAGGCGTGCGGCACTTCGTTGGCGCAGTACGCGGCGAGTGCCTGAAGCACCGCATCGTCTTCGCCCACGGCGGCGCTCAGACGTAAAGCGACACCGGGGTGCGCGCTGCGACAGGCGTCGGCGAGCACCGGGAGATCGCGCCGGACGTGACCGCCCTGGCCCAGAAACACCGGAACGACGGTGACATCCTGACAGCCTTGCGAGACGAGATCGGCGACGGCGTCGGCCAGGTTCGGCGTCATCAACTCGAGAAACGCGAGCCGGACGCTGGCGTCCGGGCGCTGCGCGACCAACTTGTCGCGCAGACGCTCGAACGGTTCGGCCCAGCGCGGGTCGCGCGAGCCGTGAGCAAAGAGAACGACACCGGGTTTGCCGTACATCGATTACGTCCTCAGTGCTTGTCCACCCAGCGCAACGCCCCGATGGCGAGCACCAGATAGAGCAGGGACGGTAACGCCGCCGTGAACCACGCCGGCCAGGTGTTGAGCAGGCCCAGATGCGAGAACAGATTGTTGAGCAACTGGAAGCTCATGCCGAGCATGATGCCGCCGAACACTTTCAGGCCGATGGCCCCGGCGCGGGCGTGCAGATAGGCGAACGGCAGGGCCAGGGCCATCATCACGAAGACGGCGAACGGATACAGCAGCTTTTGCCAGAGCGCGAGGTTGTAGCGGTCGGTGTTCTGCTGGTTTTCCTTCAGGTGGCCGATGTACTTGTACAGGCTGCCGATCGCCATGTTGTCGGGCGAGACCATCAGCACGGACAGAATTTGCGGGGTGAGTTCCGAGCGCATCTGCACCGAGTCGATGTGCACCTGCTTGCTCTGCACCAGCGCACGCAACGGATCGTTGTCGCCCGGGGTGTCGCCGACGGCGCTAAAGACCGTTTCCGACACGTCCGTGAGCTTCCAGAAGTTGGGAGCCGCGAACTCTCCGAGCTTGGCCAGCCGTACGCTGTCGAGGTGCAGCTTCGCGTCGAACTCGTAGATGCGAACGTCGGCAATGGTGTTATCCGGGTTGAGCGTGCCGACGTTGATGAAGCGGGTGACGCGGTTGCCGTCCTGATCGACGGTGTCCTTCACCCATACGCCAGATCGAAAGCCTGCCGAGACCGAACTGCCGAGGGCTTCGAGGCGGATCTTCTGCGCAAGCTGTTCGGCGCTCGGGGCGATGTACTCGCCGATGACGAACGTGATCAGCACAATCGGGAAACCGATCTTCAGCAGCGAGCGCAGCGCCTGTCCCGTGGACAGACCCGAGACACGGAAGATCGTGAACTCCGAGTTCCCGGCCAGTTGGGCGCACACGTAAATGGCCGCGATCAGCGACGCGACCGGAATGATTTCGTACATGCGCTGCGGCGCGAACAGCAGCACGTAGGCCAGCGCGTGCTGGAAGCGATAGCCGCCCCGGCCCACGTCGCCCAGTTCGCTCACCAGATCGAAGAAGACGAACAGGCCGACGAACGCGAGCAGCACGAACAGGAACGCCAGATAGATCTGGCGCGCGAAATATTTCTCATAGACGCGCATCAGCGAGCCCCTCCCGATGCACGCACTGCGCTGGCGCCGTTGTTACGGCGTCGGCCCAACAGCCCGCGAAAACGCACGCGTCGCACGTAAAGCAGCACGATGACACCCAATGCCAGGACATGCAGCAGCCACACGCCGATGGCCAGCGGCAGACGTTCCTGCGCGACCCACGCCTGCGACAGGCTCAGCAGGTTGGTATAGCCCAGATAGATCAGCACGGCCATGACGAGGTTGACGGTGCGCCCGTGACGCGGGTTCTGATAGGCCAGCGGCACGGCGAGCAGCACGAGCGCCAGTGCGAGCAACGGCAAACCCACGCGCCAGACGATTTCGCCACGGAAGATCGGATTCTGGATTTCACGGAACAGGCGCGCGGTCGGCACGCCCTTGGTCGGCGTGTTGTCGGTGCTCGCGCTTGCCGGGTTGTCGATCTTCACGCCGTAGCGCTCGAACTCCATCACGCGGTAGTCGGGCTGACCGGGCACGCCGTCGTAGCGACGGCCCTTTTCCAGCACGATGTAGCGATTGCCGTCCTTGGCCGTCTCGATGTGACCGTCTTTCGACACCACGACGTTCACCTTGCCGTTTTCCGTGCCCGAGACGAAGACGTTGTGGACTTTGGTGGCGTCCGGCGAGACCGTCTCGACGAAGAACACGCGATGGCTCGCTGCGCTCTCGCGGAACTGGCCCGGCGAGATCATGGAGACATCGTCGCGCTGGGCGAAGCGGGCTTCGAGCGCAGAGATCTGCTGGTTTGCCCAGGGCCAGGCAACCAGCGCGCAGAAGGTGATGACGGCCAGATAGGGCGTGGCAAAGCGCAGCACCGGCTTGATGAAGTCGGTGATGGACAATCCGGAAGCAAACCACACGACCATTTCGGAGTCGCGGTACCACCGGGTCAGGACGAACAGGATCGAGACGAAGAGCGTCACGATCAGAATGACGGCGAGGTAGCCGATGACGGCCAGACCGATAAGCACGAGAACGTCGCGCGGATCGGCTTTCCCGGACGCGGCGAAGCCCAGGATGCGGATCATCATCGTCGTTAGCATGACGGTGATCAGCACCATGAAGACGGCCCCGGCGGTGTAGTTCAGCTCGCGCTGCAGGGAACGCTGAAAAATCATGTGATGACGGTTGGGTGCTCTCGCGGTTGGGCGAGCGCGGAAAAAAGCGGATAATTGCGGCTCGTACGAATTTTACCCGAGGAAAGCGCGATGGACTTTAGCACAAAAGCCTTCGATTCGACCAAGGCGGGCCAAGCCGGTCTCGCCAATGCAAAGACCGAATGTCTGGTGGTTGGCGTGTTCGAGCAGCAGCCGCTCGCAGGGCTGGCCAAGGCGCTCGACGCCGCGAGCAAAGGTTTGCTCGCCCGCATGGTCAAGCGTGCCGAAATCGACGGCAAGCTCGGCAGCACGCTGATGCTGCACGAAGTCGCCGGCTGGAGCCCGGCGCGTGTGCTGTTCGTCGGTCTGGGCCGCGAAGACCAGCTCTCGCAGAAAGGTTTCAACGAAGCCACGCGTGCCGCCGTGCGTGCCGTGCTCGCCTCGCGCGCCACGGACGCCCTCTGGACGTTGCCGCAGGCCAAGGTCGTGGGTCAGGATACCGCCTGGGCCGTGCGCGCCTCGGTGCTCGCCCTGCGCGAGGCGACCTATCGCTTCACGCGCATGAAGAGCAAGGTCGAAGCCGCCAACACCGTGCTGCGCAAGGTTGTGTTCTCGGTCGCCCCGGACGATCTGAAGGCCGCCAAGCTGGCCGCCAAGCAAGGCGAGGCCATCGCCAACGGCATGGCGCTCACCAAGGACCTCGGCAATCTGCCGGGCAATGTGTGCACGCCGACGTATTTGGCCGATACCGCCCGCAAGCTCGCGCGCGAGTTCAAGCTCAAGTCGGAAATCCTCGGACCGAAGCAGATCGAGGCGCTCAAGATGGGGTCGTTCCTGTCGGTCGCCCGTGGTTCGGTCGAACCGCCGCAGTTCATCGTCCTTAAATATGAAGGCGGTAGCGCCAAGCAGGCCCCGATCGTTCTGGTCGGCAAGGGCGTGACGTTCGACACGGGTGGCATCTCGCTCAAGCCGGGTGAGAGCATGGACGAGATGAAGTACGACATGTGTGGCGCGGGTTCCGTGCTCGGTACGATCCGCGCGGTCGCCGAGATGGGCCTCAAGCTCAACGTCATCGCCATCGTGCCCGCCACGGAGAATATGCCGAGCGGTCAGGCGACGAAGCCGGGCGACGTGGTCACCAGCATGTCCGGTCAGACCATCGAAGTGCTCAATACCGACGCCGAAGGCCGTCTGATTCTGTGCGATGCACTCACCTACGCGGAACGCTTCAACCCGGCGGCGGTGATCGACGTCGCCACGCTCACGGGCGCCTGCATCATTGCGCTGGGCCATGTGAATTCGGGCCTCTTCTCGAAGAGCGACGCGCTCGCCGACGAACTGCTGGCCGCTGGCCGCACGACGGGCGACACGGCCTGGCGTCTGCCGGTCGAAGACGAATATCAGGAGCAGCTCAAGTCGAACTTCGCCGACGTGGCGAACATCGGCGGGCGTCCGGCCGGTAGCGTGACGGCGGCCTGCTTCCTGGCGCGCTTCACTGAAAAGTACGAGTGGGCGCACCTGGACATCGCCGGTACGGCCTGGAAGAGCGGCGCGGCGAAGGGGGCGACGGGCCGTCCGGTGCCGTTGCTCACGCAGTTCCTGCTCGATCGCGAAGCCCGGTGACCCGCGTCGACTTTCACACGCACGTGGCGGACCGGCTCGAATACGCGTGCCGGTTCGCGCGCAAGGTCTACGGGGCCGGGCAGACGCTCGTGGTCGTCGGTGAGCCCGACGTGCTGCGGGCGTTCGATCAGACCTTGTGGACGTTCTCGCCGCTGGAGTTCGTCCCGCATTGCTTCACGGCCGACCCCGTCGCGGCCCAGACGCCGGTCGTGCTGGCCGGACCTGACGAGCAAGCGCAGCATCATCAGGTCATGCTCAATCTGGCGAATCGCGTGCCTACGCACTTCGCGCGCTTCGAACGGGTGGTGGAAATCATCGGCGACACGCCCGACGACCTGTCCGGTGCGCGCGAGCGCTATCGCTTCTACCGTGATCGTGGCTACACCCTGAACAACTACGACCAGCGAGGTTGACCGTGACGAACGAGCCCGAGCGCAACGACCCCGGCATTCCCACGCTGACCGAAGTGCTTGCTGAGGGTGAAACGGTGCCTTCGGGCGCTGCAGGCGCTGCGGGCGACGCGTTGGCTGCCGCGCCGGTGGCGGAGCAGGGCGTCCCGGCCGATGTCGCGGTGTTTGCCGAGCGTGTGAGCGCGCGGCTCACGCTGCAACTGGCCGACGAGATCACGACGATGGTGGAGCGGCGCTGTCACGACGCGCTGATCGATCAGACGTCCTGGCTGGTGCAACTGATCGGCAAACAGGTGGCGGACGCCTTGCAGGCGCAACTGCCGGATCGTATCCGGCAGGCCGTCATCGAAGAGGTGGCGAAGCAGGTGCGCTCGCAGGGATGATCGAATAGACGGGTGACGCGGGAGGCCTGCGTTTCGATCAGGGGCGATACCCCGGCGTCATCCCGAGAATCCAGCGTGCGAGATCGTTCGCCTCGCCCGGCGCGAGTTGCAAGCCCGCGGGCATCGGAATTTTGCCCCACTTCCCCTGACTCCCGTCCGCGATGGAGCGCGTCAGTTCGTCCGTGGCACCGGGTTGCCCGGCATAACGTTTTGCGATGTCGCGATAGGACGGCGCGAGCAGCGTGCGGTCGGTGGCGTGACACGTCATACAGTTCCGTGCCCTGGCCAGTTTCTCCATGGCGCGGTGGTCGGGCACATCGGACTGCGGTGCAGCGCTCGCGCCTGACTGTGCATAGGCGGTAGCGGCGGCCATCAGCCACAAGCTCATCATCGTCCCGGCGCGAGCGCCGGCAAATCCCTTCATTCGATACTCCCCGACCGTGTTGACGGAATCCGATGCGAGGCTGCATGCCAGGGACGTCTGTGGGCGACGACTTTGGGCAGATGCATCGACGCGCCATTATACGGCGGCAATCGCGCCATCCTGCGCGGCACGACGACGCATGAAAAACGGCACGCCCGCCATGTAGCGGAACGTGCCGTTGCTTCAGGCCGATGTGCTTCGTCGCAACTGCGACGCGCAATCCCTGCGGATCAGCCCGTCGCACCGCCCTTGTTCGCCGGTTGTGCCAGCGCGGCGTACTTGGCGAGCACACCGCGTGTGTAGCGCGGGGCAGGGGCTTTCCACACGGCGCGGCGCTTGGCGAGTTCTTCGTCGGTCACGTTCAACTGGAGGAGCAGTTTGTGTGCGTCGATGGTGATCGAATCGCCTTCCTGCACGAGCGCGATGGTGCCGCCCACGAACGCCTCCGGTGCCACGTGTCCGACCACCATGCCCCAGGTGCCGCCCGAGAACCGGCCGTCGGTGATGAAGCCGACCGACTCGCCGAGCCCCTTGCCGATGATCGCCGAAGTCGGTGCCAGCATCTCCGGCATCCCCGGTCCGCCCTTCGGTCCGAGATAGCGCAGCACCAGAATGTCGCCCGCCTGAATCTTGTCGCTCAGTATCGCCTCCATGGCGCTCTGTTCGTCGTCGAACACGCGCGCCGGGCCGGTGATTACCGGGTTCTTCAGGCCGGTGATCTTGGCGACGGCGCCGTCTTCGGCCAGATTGCCCTTGAGGATGGCGAGGTGCCCCTCTTTGTAAAGTGCCTGATCGACGGGGAAGATCACATGCTGATCGGCGCGCGGCACCGACGGCACGTCCTTCAGTTCTTCCGCAATAGTGCGGCCGGTGATCGTCATGCAGTCGCCGTGCAGCAGGCCGGCGTCGAGCAGAATCTTGAGGACTTGCGGAATGCCGCCGGCTTTGTGCAGATCGGTTGCCACGTACTTGCCCGACGGCTTCAAATCGCAGATGACCGGCACGCGTGCACGAATGCGTTCGAAGTCCTCGATGCTCCACTCGACATCCGCGGCGTGGGCAATCGCCAGATAGTGCAGCACGGCGTTGGTCGAGCCGCCCGTGGCCATGATCAGCGCAACGGCATTCTCGATGGATTTGCGCGTGATGATGTCGCGCGGCTTGAGGTCTTGCTTGACCGCTTCGATCAGAACCCGTGCCGATTCAGCGGCCGAGTCGACCTTCTCCTGATCGGGGTTGGCCATCGTCGAGGAGTAGAGCAACGACATACCCAGCGCTTCGAACGACGAGCTCATCGTATTGGCGGTGTACATGCCGCCACAGGAGCCGGTCGTCGGACATGCGTTCTTTTCGATGCCCTTGAAATCGGCCTCGGTCATGCGCCCGGCGGTGAATTCGCCCACGGCTTCGAACGAGGAGACGATGGTGAGATCCTTGCCCTTCCAGTTGCCCGGCTTGATCGTGCCGCCATAGACGTAAATGCCGGGCACATTGATGCGTGCGAGCGCGATCATGCCGCCCGGCATGTTCTTGTCGCAGCCGCCGATGACGACCACGCCGTCCATCCACTGGCCCTGCACGGCTGTCTCGATACAATCGGCGATGACTTCACGCGAGACGAGCGAATACTTCATGCCCTCGGTGCCCATCGACATGCCGTCGGAGATGGTGGGGGTGCCGAAGGTCTGGGGGTTGGCCTGATGGGTTTTGATCGCTTCCACTGCAGCGTCCGTCAGACGCTGCAACCCCGCGTTGCACGGGGTGATCGTCGAATGGCCGTTGGCCACGCCGATCATCGGATTGTCGAAGTCTTCTTCCTTGTAGCCCAGCGCGTAGTACATCGAGCGGTTAGGCGAGCGTGCCACGCCTTGCGTGACATTGCGCGAACGACGGTTGAATGCCATGACGTCTCTCTCCTGAGGGGATGCGCCACGCCACGAGCCGTCGCAGCGTCGCACATAGGCGTTGTTGTATCACGCTGTGCTGACGATGGCATCCCGTTAGGTACGGAACGCCACTTGATGCGATGTTGCTGTGCTACTGCGCGTGAGCGGGGCGCCTTTGTCCACCGAGGCCGCCGCCGCTCACGTTTCAACCGTTCACGCGATTAGCCGCGCTTTGCCAGCTTCAATTGCGACAGATCGCGCACTGCGCCACGGTCGGCGGAGGTGGCGAGTGCTGCATAGGCTTGCAGGGCTTGCGAGACGACACGCTCACGGCCGACCGGTTGCCATGCGTCGTCGCCACGCGCTTCCATCGCGGCGCGACGGCGGGCGAGTTCTTCGTCCGACACGGCCAGATGCATCTTGCGCTGGGTGATGTCGATCTCGATCACGTCACCGTCTTCCACCAGACCGATGGTGCCGCCTTCGGCCGCTTCCGGCGAGGCGTGGCCGATCACGAGACCCGACGAGCCGCCCGAGAAACGACCGTCCGTGAACAGGGCGCAAGTCTTGCCCAGACCCTTGGACTTCAGGTACGACGTCGGGTACAGCATTTCCTGCATGCCCGGGCCGCCCTTCGGACCTTCGTAGCGAATCACGACCACGTCGCCCGCCTGCACCTTGTCGCCGAGAATCGCATCCACGGCGTCGTCCTGGCTTTCGAACACGCGTGCGCGGCCGGTGAAGACCCATTGCGATTCGTCGACGCCAGCCGTCTTCACGATGCAGCCCTTGTCGGCGAGGTTGCCGTACAGCACAGCCAGACCGCCATCCTTCGTGTAAGCGTGTTCCTTGTCGCGGATGCAGCCCACTTCGCGGTTCAGGTCGAGCGACGGATACGTCGACGACTGGCTGAAGGCGATGGTCGTGGGCACGCCACCCGGGGCGGCGCTGTAGAACGTTTGCGCCTTGTCGTTGGCGCTGTTCGTCACGTCCCACTGTGCAATTGCGTTGCCAAGCGTGCCGCTGTGGACATTGCCGCACGACGTGTCGAGCAGGCCGCCACGGGCGAGTTCGCCCAGAATGCCGATAATGCCGCCAGCACGGTGCACGTCTTCGATGTGGTACTTGTCAGTCGCCGGGGCGGCCTTGCACAGGCACGGCACGTTGCGCGAAATGCGGTCGATGTCGGCCATCTTGAAGTCGACGCCCGCTTCTTGTGCTGCGGCGAGCAAGTGCAGCACGGTGTTGGTCGAGCCGCCCATGGCGACGTCGAGCGTCATGGCGTTTTCGAACGCGGCCTTGGTGGCGATGTTGCGCGGCAGGACCGAGGCGTCCTCTTCCTGATAGTAGCGGCGGCACAGATCGACCACGAGACGGCCGGCCTGCTCGAACAGCCCGCGACGCCAGGCGTGCGTGGCCACGATGGTGCCGTTACCCGGCAGGGCAAGGCCGATGGCTTCCGTCAGACAGTTCATCGAATTCGCGGTGAACATGCCCGAGCACGAACCGCACGTCGGGCAGGCGCTGCGCTCGACTTCGGCGACTTCGGCGTCGCTGATCTTCGGGTCGGCTGCCTTGATCATGGCGTCGATCAGGTCGATCTTGGCGATGACCTGGCCGTCGCCCGACTTGACCTTGCCCGCTTCCATCGGGCCACCCGAGACGAACACGACCGGAATGTTCAGGCGCATAGCGGCCATGAGCATGCCCGGGGTGATCTTGTCGCAGTTGGAGATGCAGACCATGGCGTCGGCGCAGTGCGCGTTGACCATGTATTCCACGGAGTCGGCGATCAGTTCGCGCGACGGCAACGAGTACAGCATGCCGCCGTGACCCATGGCGATGCCGTCGTCCACGGCGATGGTGTTGAATTCCTTGGCCACACCGCCCGCCGCCTCGATTTCCTTGGCGACGATGGCGCCCAGATCGCGCAGGTGCACGTGACCCGGCACGAACTGCGTGAAGGAGTTCACCACGGCGATGATCGGCTTGCCGAAGTCGTTGTCGGTCATGCCTGTGGCGCGCCACAGGGCGCGGGCGCCGGCCATGTTGCGGCCGTGCGTGGAGGTGCGGGAACGGTAATGAGGCATGGTCGTCTTCCGTGAAACTACAGCTTGTCTTATGGGGAGGACGTCAAGATTCGTCTTTCCTTGGATGCTTGTCAAATATATTATTTGACTCGGATTGAGTCGAAAAACATATCATGGATCTGCGTCAGTTTCGATACTTCGTCGCCGTAGCCGAAGAACGGCATTTCGGCCGCGCCGCACAGCGGCTCTCGATGACCCAGCCACCGCTTTCGCAGCAAATCCGGGCGCTGGAGGCGTCGCTGGGCGCACCGCTGTTTGTGCGCACCAACCGCTCCGTCGAGCTGACGGCGGTGGGGCGGCAACTGCTGCCGGAAGTGCGCCGCATTCTTGCCGATGCCGACGCGCTGCCTGCCCTCGCGCAAGGGCTGGCGCATGGCGAGGTCGGCACGCTCTCGCTGGGCTTCGTGTCGACGGCGGACTACGGCATCCTGCCCCCGCTGTTGCGCGAGTTCGGCGAGCGCTATCCGCGCGTGCGACTGCAATTACTCGAAGCGACCAGCGACGTGCAGGTCGAGGCGCTGATGGACGGGCGTATCGACGCCGGTCTCTTCATTCCGCCGGTACCTGCGCGCTATGCCAACGAACTGTCCTATCTGCCCATCGTGCGAGAGCCGCTGATGCTGGCGCTGCCTGCGGGACGCCACGGCGGCGCAGGCAATGTGGACGGTGTGGACGATGCCGACAATGCGCCAGCGTCGCGCAACGACGGCCAGCCCGGCGCGCCGGTGAGTCTGGCGGATTTCGCCGATGAGCCGCTCGTCATCTTCCCCCGCCGCGTGGCCCCGGCGTTCTACGACATCATCATGGGATGCTACGCCGCGCTCGGCCTCACGCCGCGCGTGGGACAGGAAGCGATTCAGATGCAGACGATTGTCAGTCTGGTGTCGGCGGGCATGGGCGTGGCGCTAGTGCCGCAATCGCTGTGCCACTTGCGACGCACAGGCGTGACCTACCGGGCGCTGCGCGAGACAAGTGCGCTGATCGAGACCGGACTGCTGTGGCGCACGGCCGAAGTCACGCCTGTGCTCGAAGGGTTTCTGGAGACGGCGCGCGGCGTGGCGCATACCCCGCCGGGTGCGACGCTCTCGACCTGAGCCGTCTTTCCCGTCTTTCGGGTTCTCTGGACCATGGAAGTGGCACGTGCGGGCGCGCGCACGTGTCGCGCAGCCGTGCGCTCGTGGTATCGTGCAGCCCATCCTGCGGCGTGCCGGTGGGCCGTTTCACCGAGCGGCACAGCGCATGGTGCTAACAAGGAGACGCAGGAGACGGCAGCCGCTTTGCGAAGGCAGTCCCCGCGCCCCCTTGCGGAACTTTTGTTCACGAATCGATTCTTCTGATCCATGCTGATTCATCCTCAATTCGACCCGGTCGCGATTCATCTCGGCCCGCTCGCTATCCGCTGGTACGGCCTGATGTATCTGGTCGGCTTCATTCTCTTCCTGCTGGTAGGACGCTTGCGCGTGCGCCAGCCGTCCATCGCGGCGCAAGGCTGGAAGGCGCAGGATCTCGACGACATGCTGTTTTACGGCGTGCTCGGCGTGATTTTTGGCGGACGTCTGGGCTATGTGATCTTCTACAAGCTGTCGTTCTATCTGGCCAATCCGCTCGACATCTTCAAGGTGTGGGAAGGCGGTATGTCGTTCCACGGTGGCTTCCTCGGAGTGCTGGTGGCGATGTGGTTGTTCACGCGCCGTCGCGGACATTCGCTGCTCGAAGGCACCGATCTCATCGCACCGATGATCCCGTTGGGGCTGGCTGCCGGGCGTCTGGGCAACTTCATCAACGGTGAGTTGTGGGGCCGTGTGACGTCGCCCGATTCGCGCTTCGCGATGCTGTTCCCGCAAGCGGCCGGGGAAGACGCGCAGTGGATGCTCTCGCATCCGCAAGCGATGGCCGATCAGGCGCTGGCGACGGTGTTCGCGCAGTTCCACGGCCTGCCGCGTTACCCGTCGCAGTTGTTCGAATTTGCGCTGGAAGGCGTGGCGCTGTTCCTGCTGCTGTGGTTCTTCGCGCGGCGTGCGCGTCCGGTAGGGGCGGTGTCGGGTATGTTCCTCGTGGGCTACGGGCTGTTCCGCTTCCTCGCCGAATTCACGCGCGAACCGGATGCTTTCCTGGGCTTGCTGTCGTTCGGTCTGTCGATGGGGCAGTGGCTGTCGCTGCCGATGATCGTCGCTGGCGTGATCATGCTGGTGTGGTCGTATCGTCGGGCGCAGGTGACGTCGGCGGCGTAAGCGCGTAGTGACTTGCGGCGCGCTCGCGCCCATCGGTTTTTCGAATCAAAACGGGCCACCGGACATTGCGTCGGCGGCCCGTTTTTTCGTCTGTCGAGGCAGTGAAGGTCCGGCTTAGCCTCGGTCGATTTCCACAATCTCCACGTACGCCGCACTCAGCCTGCCTTGCGCGACAGCGCATGCAGCGACGCCATCAGGTCTGCAAATCGCTCGCCTTGCACCGTGACGTGGCCGCGCAGATGCTCCGACGCGGCGTCCGCGTCGCCTGCCTCGATCGCACGAAAAACGGCGTCGTGTTCCGAGAACGACTGATGCGGCCGGTCGCGCACGCGCAGTTGCAAACGGCGGTACACACGCAAACGCCGGTGTAGTTGCAGCGCCGTCTCCTGAAGATAGGCGTTGTGACTCGCCTGATAGATGAGCGCGTGGAAGTGCGCGTTGACTTCGTAATATGTGTCGATGTCGCGGGCCTCGGCCGCCGCGCGGCTGGCTTCGTGCGTCTGCCGCAGCTCGGCCAGTTCATCTTCGGTAATGCGGCGCGCCGCCAGCCGTCCGCACATCGACTCCAGCTCCGCCATCACTTCGAACATCTCGCACAGCCGCTGCGGGTCGATTTGCGCGACGACCGCGCCCCGGCGCGGCCGGATCTCGATCACACCTGACGACGCCAACTGAATCAGCGCTTCACGCAATGGCGTGCGCGACACACCGAACGCAGTGGCCAGCTCGACCTCGTCGAGTCGCATGCCGGGCGGGTACTCGCCCACAGCAATCTTTTCCTCGATGGCCTGTCGCAGCGCTTCCGATCGTTTCGGTTTTACGGTCATGACGCTCTCGCTCGGTCGGGTTTCGATCCCGTGATCGGGGGTCGTAGGGGATTCATGGTTACCAAAGTAGCGCGCGAATTCCCCATTGAAGATCGGGGTAAACGCCAAAAGTGTATTTTTTAATGGGTCGATTTGTATACACCGTGATTGTTTAACTATACGATTTCATTCCGAGAGCGGCAACTCGCGCACTCGAAACTTCAAAAACAAAGCAGTCATCCGTACATGCAGTGCCGGCGATCCGGTGGTGCACCCGGCGTCCGTCTTCGGCGGTTGGCGAAGCGGGCTTCGGGCGATGTCACGCACCGGACTTCGCAGGTTCATCGCTGACAAAAGTGACAGGAGACGCCATGGAGACAACACCTTCCCCGCTGCGGCGGCAACTCATGCTCGGTGCCGCATCGGCGCTGGTCACCGGTGGTCTGGCCAGCCCTTGGGGCGGCGCATTCGCGCAGACCGGCCCACTCAAGATTTCCCATCAATTCCCCGGCGGCACGCTGACCGAAGGCGATTTTCGCGACCGTTTGTGCCGCAAGTTCGCTCAGGAAGTCGAAAAGCGGACCAACGGCGCGCTGAAGTTCCAGATCTATCCGGGCAGCTCGCTCATGAAGACTAACGCGCAGTTCTCGGCGTTGCGTCGCGGGGCGCTCGACCTCTCTCTGTATCCGCTGCCGTACGCGGGCGGCGAAGTCCGGGAACTGAACATCGGGTTGATGCCGGGTCTCGTGACCTCGTACGCGCAGGGCAACGCCTGGCGCAACGGCGAGATCGGCAAGGTGCTGACCGACGTGCTCGCCGCGAAAGACATCGTGATCGTGAGTTGGGTCTGGCAGGCCGGGGGGTGGCCAGCCGGTCTAAGCCGCTTGTTGCGCCTGAGGATGCCAAGGGCCTGAAGATGCGCGGCGGCAGCCGCGAGATGGACATGATGCTCAAGGAGGCGGGGGCTGCGGTCATCTCGCTGCCGTCGAACGAGTTGTATGCGGCCATGCAGACCGGCGCGATGGATGCCGCGATGACGTCCTCGACCAGCCTGATGTCGTTCCGTCTTGAAGAAGTCTCGAAGCATCTGACCACCGGGCGCAACAAGTCGTACTGGTTCATGCTGGAACCGCTGCTCATGTCGAAGCAGGTCTTCGACAAGCTGCCCAAAGATCAGCAACAGGTCATTCTGCAAGTCGGGGCCGATCTTGAAGCGTTCGGCACGGAAGCGGCGAAGGCCGACGACGCGCAGATCGCGAGCGTCTACACGAAGGCGGGCGCGAAGGTCTATGACCTCGACGAGGCGACCGTGATGAAGTGGCGCGACATTGCCCGGCGCACCGCGTGGAAGGATTACGCGAGCAAGTCGGATACGTGCGCGAAGCTGCTCGCGCTGGCCGAGAAGGTGCCTGCATGAGCGGGGCCGTCGCGAGCGCGGAGCCGGCAGTCGCCCGTTCGCGTGCGTTGCGACGGCTCGACGCCCTCTTGCAGGGCGTGAGCCGTCTGCTCATGGTCGTGTGCATGTTCGCGCTCGTGGGGGCCGCGCTGGTGCTCAGCTACAGCGTGTTCGCGCGGCACGTGCTCAAGCTCGCGACCGACTGGCAGGACGAGGCCGCTGTGTTCCTGCTGGTCGGCGCGACCTTCGTGTCGGCCGCGCACGTCCAGCATCTGCGCGGGCACATCGGCATCGAGGCGATCACGACGCTGCTCTCGCCGCGCGTGAATCGCGTGCGACGTTGGTTCGTCGACATCCTGACGCTCCTGTTCTGCGCCTTCTTCGCGTGGAAGTCGTGGACGCTTTTCTGGGAGGCTTACGTCGACGGCCAGACCAGCAGCTCGACATGGGGGCCCCCGCTGGCGATTCCCTACGGCCTGATGGCGTTCGGCATGACGTTGCTCACCGTTCAGTTGCTGTTGCAAGTGGCCATCGGGGCGTGTGAGATGAGAGGCACTACGCAGCACGGCACGGGAGGGCACGCATGAGCGAGCTCACGATCGGATTGCTTTATGGCGGCACAACGCTCGTCGTCATGTTTTCGGGGATGCCCATCGCGTTCGCGCTGGGGGCTGTCGCGGTGGCGTTCATGTTCGGCTTCATGCCAGCGTCGTCGCTCGATACGGTGACGCAGAACGTCTACGAGGAGATGGCGAGCATCACGTTGCTGTCGATTCCGTTGTTCATCCTCAAGGGCGCGGCCATCGGCAAGTCGCGCGCGGGGCAGGATCTGTACCTTGCGCTGCACGCATGGATGCGACGCATTCCGGGCGGACTCGGCATCGCTAACGTCTTTGCGTGCGGGTTATTTGCCGCCATGGCAGGGTCGAGTCCGGCGACGTGTTCTGCCATCGGCAGCGCAGGGATTCCGGAGATGCGTCAGCGCGGTTACTCGCCGGGGTTTGCGGCGGGCATCATCGCGGCGGGCGGCACGCTGGGGATTCTGCTGCCGCCGTCGATCACGATGATTCTCTATGCCGTAGCCGCCGAGCAATCGCTCGGACGTCTGTTCCTCGCGGGCATCGTGCCTGCGCTGCTGCTCGTGGGGCTGTTCTCGTGCTACGCGGCATGGCGCTATCGAAAGGAATACGCCAACGCGCAGTTGGCGCTCGCACGCGACGGCACGCCGTCGCCGTTCCCGAGCGAGCCGCCCGCCACGATGCGCGAGAAGCTGGCGCTGCTGCCGCGCGTGCTGCCGTTCGTCACGCTGCTCATCGGTGTGATGGCGGCGCTCTACGGCGGGTACGCAACGCCATCGGAGACGGCTGGGCTGGGCGGGCTGCTGGCGCTCGCGCTTATCGCCGTGATCTACCGGATGTGGAAGCCGCGTCAGCTCGCACCGATTCTCACAGGGACGTTGCGCGAGTCGACCATGCTCATGTTCATCATCGGCATGTCGCTGCTCTACTCGTACGTCATGAGCTATCTGCACATCAGCCAGTCGGCCGCGCAATGGATCGTGGGGCTGCAACTGTCGCGCTGGGTACTGCTCGCCGCCATTCTGGTGATGGTGGTCGTGCTAGGCTTTTTTCTGCCGCCGGTGAGCATCATCCTCATGACCGCGCCGATCATTTTGCCGCCGCTGCGCGCAGCCGGGTTCGATCTGGTGTGGTTCGGGGTGGTCATGACAATTGTCATGGAACTGGGATTGATTCACCCGCCGGTCGGACTCAACATCTTTGTGATCAAGAACACCGCGCCCGATATCGCACTGCGCGACATCGTCTGGGGTGTGATGCCTTTCGTCGTGTTGATGGTGGTGGCTGTCGTGCTCATCTGTCTGATGCCCGGTCTGTCGTTGTGGCTGCCGGACCGGCTGATGGGATGACGTGAGATCACGTGAAATGGCGGCAGCCTAACCGAGCCCCGTGCCTTGAGAGGAAACCATGAAGGATGAGCCGATCATGTCCGCAATGTCTGTGCCCGTAGCGCTGAGTCCGTCGATGGCGGCGGCGTCTTCATCGCCCTCATCGCCCTCATCGCCCTCATCGTCTTCGTCGTCTTCGTCTTCGCTGGCCTCGTCATCCGGGCCTGGTCGCGGTGCGTCGGAGAGTGCGCCGGAAGTGAGCGCACCGGTGCCGTCGCCCAAGCCGACGCTCGGGGAGCGGCTCGGGCAGTGGTTCGGGCGCGGTAAATCGGGCGGGCAGGGCGGTGCGCCGAAAGACGGCAAGGACGGCAGGGACGGTAAGGGCGACGGCAAGGTCGTTGCCGCACCGCTGTCGGCGCGGGCGGAGAACGCGTTGCGCCGACAGTTGGCCCAGTGCTTTTCGGCGCGTCTGACGGACTCTTCCGCCAACGAGGCTGCGCGTGAGTTCATGGCGCGCTACGGCGCGGCGTCCGCCGAAGAACAACTGGCGTTGCTCACCGTTGTGGCTGACATCTGCGCGAGCGATGGCGAGGTTGGGGGCGAAGGCAAGGGCGCGATCAAGGACAGCAGCAAGGACGCCGCTAAGGACGCCGCTAAGGACGCTGCGAAGGACGCTGCGAAGGACGCTCGTCGCGCTGTCAACGCGGCGACCGGTCTTGCCGGGGCGTTGGGGAGCGCGCGCGTGCGGTTCCTCAAGCGCTTCAACGCGCTGCCGGACGGTCTCCCGTTCCTCGTCGGCTGGCGCGCCGACATGCTGCGTCATCGCGCGGCGCTGCCCGGATTGGCGGCGCTCGAAGAAGATCTGGGCAGCCTGTTCTCGACCTGGTTCGACGTGGGTCTGCTGGAGCTGCATCCGATCACGTGGGATTCGCCTGCGTCGCTGCTCGAAAAGCTCATGCGCTACGAGGCCGTGCACGAGATTTCGTCGTGGGCCGATTTGCGCAACCGGCTCGATTCCGACCGCCGCTGCTACGCGTTCTTCCATCCCCGTATGTCGCGCGAGCCGTTGATCTTCGTCGAAGTGGCATTCGTGCCGGAGATGGCGGCGGACGTCCATTCGCTGCTCGACGAAAAAGCACCGCTCGAAGACCTGCGACGCGTGCGATGGGCCATCTTCTATTCGATCTCGAACACGCAGCCGGGCCTTCGCGGCGTGAGCTTCGGCAACTTCCTGCTCAAGCGTGTGATCGACGAGTTGCATGTCGACTTCCCGAAGCTGCGCAACTTCGCAACGCTCTCACCGATTCCCGGCTTCAACGACTGGCTGCGGCAGCTCTCGGCGCAAGCGCTTGCCGAGGCCCTCGGGCCTAAGCGCGTGAAGTTGCTTGCGCAGGAGCCGTCGCTGGCGAAGCAAGCGTCGGGGACGCAAATGATGGCGTGGTTGCAGGCGTCTCCCGATCGCAAGAGCGGGCAGGCGTTGCAGCGCGCGCTGGGCGAAGCGCTGGCGGCGCACTATCTCGCTAGAGAGACCGTGCACGGGCAGCCGCGAGACCCTGTCGCGCGGTTCCATCTCGGGAATGGCGCGCGTGTGGAGCGTATCAACTGGCATGCCGATCTCTCGAAGAAAGGCGCGAAGCAGTCATGCGGGATGATGGTGAATTATCTTTACGAACCCGATGAACTCGACGCGAACCTGCAACGGCTCATCGATGGCGAGCCTGCGCTGGGGCGCGCGGTGTCGCGTCTTCTGTGACGACGGATAACCTCATGGAGACTCGTGTGAACGAAGTAGTGGGCGAAGTGCTGCGCGACGACAGTCTGCTCGACGAAGGATTGGTGACGCTTACGCTCTCCAATCCCACCAAACTCAACGCCATCTCGGTGGCGATGTGGCGCGCGCTGCGCGGGCATGTGCAGGCGCTCGACGAGGACTCGCGCGTGCGTGCCATCGTCGTTCGCGGGGCGCAGGGTAACTTTGCCGCCGGGGCGGATATCGAGGAGTTTCCGGTCGAGCGCGGCAGCTATGACACGTTGCGTCGCTATCACGGCGAGATCATCGGGCCGACGCTCGATGCGCTGGCGCGTTGCCGTCACCCGAGCGTCGCTTTGATCGAGGGCGTTTGTGTGGGCGGCGGTATGGAGATCGCCACGCACTGCGATTTGCGCATTGCGGCGCAGGGCGCGCGATTCGGCGTGCCCATCAACAAACTTGGGTTCCCGATGGCGCCGGGCGAGTTGCGCGGCGTGCTGGCATTGGCCGGTCGTGCGGCGACGCTCGAAATCCTGCTCGAAGGGCGGGTGTTCGGCGCGAGTGAGGCGCGCGAGAAAGGCCTGCTGACCCGCGTAGTCGACGACGAGGCGCTCGAGGAGGCAGGCTACACTTGCGCTCGGCGCATCGCGGCCGGCGCGCCCCTCGCCGCGCAGTTGAATAAGTGGCTGATCGCCCGGCTCGCGCCGCCCGTGCCGCCGCTGTCCGAAGCGGAGTGGCAACGGGCATTCTCCTACTGGGACTCTCACGATCACCGCGAAGGCGTGGCCGCGTTTCTCGAAAAGCGACCGCCCGATTTCCGAGGCCGTTGAGCGCCTTGTGTGCCGTTTGCGCTTCGCCTTCTTTGTGCAATGTTTATCGACGCATTTCCCGTTCTGATTGATTTCCGGTTCTGTTTATGACGCAAGACGCCAACCTCTATCGACTCTTCGCCGAACGCTTCCCTGCGGACAAATCGGCGTGCGCCATCGAGACTCCCGAAGGGCTTTACTACAGTTGGGGCGACCTTGAGCACGCCAGCGCACGTATCGCGAACCTGCTCGCGAGTCTGGATCTGACGCCGGGGGCGCGCGTTGCCGTGCAGGTCGAGAAGTCTCCCGAAGCGCTGTTGCTGTATCTCGCCACGCTGCGTGCCGGGTACGTCTATCTGCCGCTCAATACGGCCTATCGCGAGGGTGAGATCGCCTATTTCGTCGAGAATGCCGAGCCGGATGTGGTGGTGTGCAGTCCGTCGAACTTTGGCTGGGTTTCGAAGATTGCCTTCACGAACGGCGCGAAACACGTCTTCACGCTGGGTGACGACCGGACCGGCTCGCTGCTTGAGCGCGCGGCCTGGTTTGGCGACACGTTCGAGACGGTGCCGCGTGCACCGGATGATCTGGCCGCCATTCTCTATACCTCGGGGACAACAGGGCGCAGCAAGGGCGCGATGCTCTCGCACGGCAACCTCGCGAGCAACACGCGGGTGCTGCATGCGTTCTGGGGTTGGGGGGAGCGCGAAGGTGGAGACGTTCTGTTGCACGCGTTACCGATCTTCCACGTGCACGGATTGTTCGTCGCCAGTCACGCGGCGCTCTATTCCGGCAGCAAGATGATCTGGCTGTCGAAGTTCGACGCGCGCGAAGTGTTGCATCAACTGCCGAGGGCCACTGTGTTCATGGGCGTGCCGACGTATTACGTGCGTCTGCTTGCCGAGCCGGGACTGAATCGGGAAGTGTGTCGCCATATGCGCTTGTTCGTCTCGGGCTCGGCGCCGCTGCTGCGTGAGACGTTCGATGCGTTCAGCGAGCGCACGGGGCACACGATTCTGGAGCGTTACGGCATGTCGGAGACAGTAATGCTCGTCTCGAATCCGTATCACGGCGACGCTGCGAAGGTGCGCCGTGCAGGCACCGTCGGCGTGCCGCTGCCGGACGTGAGTGTGCGTGTGGTCGGCGACGACGGCCAGCCCAGTGCGCAGGGCGACATCGGGCATATTCAGGTGAAGGGGCCGAACGTCTTCGCTGGCTACTGGCGCATGCCGGAGAAGACGGCCGAGGAATTCACCGGTGACGGCTTCTTCAAGACAGGCGATGTGGGTAAGTTCGATGAGGACGGCTACGTGCACATCGTCGGTCGCTCGAAGGATCTCATCATCTCCGGCGGATACAACGTCTACCCGAAGGAAATCGAGGGTTTCATCGACGAGATGGATGGGGTGGCCGAGTCGGCCGTGATCGGCGTGCCGCACCCGGATTTCGGTGAGGCGGTGGTCGCGGTGATCGTGCCGCGCGCCGGCGCGCAGGCACCCGATGAGCGCGCTGTGATCGATGCCCTCAAGCAGCGTATTGCCAACTTCAAGGTGCCCAAACGCGTGCACGTCGTCGCGGAGTTGCCGCGCAATACGATGGGCAAGGTGCAAAAGAATCTGCTGCGCGAGCGCTTCAAGTGAGTTGCGATGTGACGTTGTGAACGGACACATTCGTAGAAAAAAATGCCGCCTCTGATCTTCAGAGGCGGCATTGTCTTTTGCACTGTCCGCAGGTCTGCGGGACGGCGCACTTACTTCATCTGCACCGTACCCGAGACCGTGACGGTCACTTGCGTCTTACCGCCTTCGAATTGCATCGGCGGGGCCGCGTCGGCGCTGGCGCTCACGGCCATCGCCTTCATCGCGTACGGGCGCGGCATCATCGGCGCGTTCGAGCCGACCTGCACCTGACGGATCGTGTAGCCGCTGTAACCGAACGCCTTCACGTTGTTCTGCGCCTGATTACGGAACGCCTGAATCGCCTGATTCGTCAGCTCAGCCTGCGTCTTCTCCTGCGCTTCTCGCGAGAGCGAGAACGATACGCCGTCCATCTGCATCTGGTCCGAAATCTGGCTCGCGAGACGCGACGCCGCGCCGAAATCCTTCGACGTCATTTGCAGTTCGGTGCGACCGCGCCAGGCCGTGATCTTGCCGTCGCGGTTGGTCGTCGGATACAACGAGACGTTGCCGGTTTGCACGTCGACAGCGCTCTGGCTCTTGGCGACGGACATCGCCTTGTTTGCCTTCTGAGTGAGGTTGCGCGAGACGGTGGCCGCGTCGGGACCTTGCTCCTGCGCCGACATGGTGATGTGCACGGTGTCCTGTTCGACTTCCTTCGTGGCGTTCGCTTCCAGACCCAGCACGCCGGAAACCTGACGCGCGGATTCGTCGCCCGACTGGGCATACGCGGCGTTGGCGGCAGTCGCAATCAGAAGAGCGGCAGCGAGAGACTTGCGCATAGTTGTTGTCCTTTTTCGAATGTGAGTTCGCATCTTGGCGGCGAACGTTTGACCGGTTGATGCCACAACGCTAGCAAGTGGGTACGCACTATGCGTGTGGCGGCAACGTTATACAGACGCTATCGCAACAATTTTGGTTCCCTTGGGATACTTTTCCCAAATCATGCTCTAAGTAAGTGCTTGCTAATGTATTTCCAATGCTCGGGTGACACGGGGGTGATCGAGAGACGGTTGCCGCGTGCGAGCACGAGCATGCCGTCGAGTTCAGGCGTCTCACGCATTTCCGTCAGCGGCACGAGCCGTGTCTTGCGATCGAGCTTGACGTCGACAAGTAGCCAGCGCGGTGCGTCGGGCTGTGATTTGGGATCGAAGTAGGGGCTCTTTGGGTCGAATTGCGTGGGATCGGGATACGCTTTCGAGGCGACCGTGGCGAGTCCGGCAATGCCAGGTACTGCGCAGCTCGAATGGTAGAAGAGCACGCCGTCGCCCACTTGCATGTCGTCGCGCATGAAGTTGCGCGCCTGATAGTTGCGTACACCGGTCCAAGGAAGGGTCTGCTGCCGGGCGTTGGCGAGATCGTCGATGCTCGCCTCTTCGGGTTCTGACTTCATCAACCAGTAGCGTTGGGTCATGAGGTGTCGGTGTTGGGGTGGTGCGGTACGGTGGGCATTGTGAGGACATCGCGCACGAAGACGATGCATCTGTCATCGAATGTTTGCCGCACTGCGATATTGGGCCAATTCCTATACTATGCTTTTGTGACCTTTGCGTGACGTTTCATGTACATGTTCAACCGCCTATGCCGATAGGAGCGTGAGTCATGGCAGCAGAGCCGTCTGTTCGTAGCAACGCGTTCATCTTCTATTCCCTTGCCACGGTGTCGTTCATCGAGACCAGTGTCCCCGAGTTTGTCTCCACGCTCAACCAGATGTATGGCGACGACGACGAGATGCGCACATGGCTGCAAGATACCTGGCTACCCGAGGAAGTCGAGCACGGGCGGCTCGCCAAAGACTATATCGCCCGTGTGTGGCCGGAATTCGACTGGTCCGAGGCTTACGAGGCGTTTCTGGCGCGTTACAAGCCACGCTGCGACGTGCAGTACATGCGTCCGTCGCTGGCACTCGAAGCGCTGTCGCGGTGCGTCACTGAGACGCAGACGGCCATGATCTACCGCTGCCTCGAATCATATATGCCGGTCGACGAGCTCAAGCAGATGATGCATAAGCTGAGCAGTGAAGAAGTCGGCCATTACCGCTATTTCCGCAAGACCTTCGACCGGTACAACGCGGTGGAGCAGCACGGGGTCATCAGCCGTTTGCGCACGATGGTAGCGCGCAGCGAACTGGTGCGCGACGAAGACATCGCGTTTGCCTTCGAGCCGCTCAACCGATTCTGGCGCACGCCGCCGCCGTTCGAGACGATGACATGGGATGCCTTCCTGGAGATGTCGGGCGACGTCATGAAGCAATACATGCCGGTGGAGGCCGCCACGCGCATGATGTTCAAGCCGCTGGAGACCGGATCGTGGTGGCGCGACCGTCCGGTCAAGGCGCTGATGGCTTTCATGGTCAGGCGCCAATACCCACAGTTGGGAAGCGAGGCCTGATGTCGTTGGCGCACCGGCGCGCGGCGAATCGTTTGATCCGGCCACCTGATCATTGTCGATGGACGAAAAAAAACCCCGCCGAGGCGGGGTTTTTTCGTTGCCGGTAGAGCGTATTACTTGCTCGTGCCGACGACTTCGACTTCCACGCGACGATCCGGGGCGAGGCAAGCCTTGAGCTTGGCGTTAACCGGGCCCTTGCAATCGGTCGTAACCGGGTTACGCTTGCCCTTGCCTTCCGTGTACACGCGGTTGGCTTCGACGCCCTTGCTGACCAGGTAAGCCTTCACAGCTTGAGCACGGCGCAGCGACAGACGGTCGTTGTACTTGTCCGAACCGATGCGGTCCGTGTAGCCCGTAGCAACCACGACTTCCAGGTTCAGAGCCTGAACCTTGCCAGCCAGGTCGTCCAGCTTCTGCTTGCCGGCCGGCTTCAGGACAGCCTTGTCGAAGTCGAACAGTGCGTCAGCCTGGTACGTGACCTTTTGCGAAACCGGAGCGACCGGAGCGACCGGGGTCGGTGCCGGAGCTGCGACTTGAGCGATGATCGAACCGTCGCACTTGGCGTTGGCCGTGGCCGGGGTCCAGTACGCATCGCGCCAGCACAGTTCGTCCGAGCCGTTCTTCCAAACCCACTCGCCGCTGCCGTTCACCCAGTTGTCGTTGACGGCTTGCTTCGAGGCCGCGATCGGGCCCGGAGCGGTCTGGACGTAGTTTTGGGCCATAGCCGAAGCAGCCATCACTGCGGTAGCTGCAACGATCGCGAGCTTAGCGAATTTATTCATATTTCTCCTCTCGAAATGAGATTACCGCAGGTTTACTGCGAGCCTAGACGACGGAACCAAAGTCTTACATCGCTCGAAGTATAACATCGGCAAATGCGCGAAAGCATGGCCCATGCACTTCGAATAATGTCTAACTTATGCCACGGCATTTTGCCATAGCGATTCGGACGCTCGCGAGAAAAACCCCAGCTTTGCCGCCCGTCGTGGCGCAGTTGTGGTTTGAGCGCAACACCTTTTGAGGCCCCTCGCCAACCGTTTCATTTCTTTCCCTTGTTTGACGTTTTGGCGTGCCAGACGTCTCTTGTGCATCGCATCACGCTCGTTTCGGATGCCTATGACGGGCATGTTAGAATCGTACGATCATATCGCCGGCAGCCGCCTATCGCGATTAGGGCTTGATAGACACGGATAATGGATCAGTTCGCCAAAGAAACTCTCCCGATTTCGCTCGAAGAAGAAATGCGGCGGTCGTACCTCGATTACGCCATGAGCGTAATCGTCGGCCGCGCTTTGCCGGATGTGCGTGACGGCCTGAAGCCAGTTCACCGCCGCGCGTTGTTCGCCATGCACGAACTGAACAACGACTGGAACCGCGCTTACAAGAAGTCCGCGCGTATCGTCGGTGACGTCATCGGTAAGTACCACCCGCACGGCGACGCCTCCGTATACGACACCATCGTTCGCATGGCGCAGCCGTTCTCGCTGCGCTACATGCTGGTCGACGGCCAGGGCAACTTCGGTTCGGTCGACGGCGACAACGCCGCCGCCATGCGGTACACCGAAGTTCGCATGGCCAAGATCGGCCACGAGCTGCTTGCCGACATCGACAAGGAAACCGTCGACTTCGGACCGAACTACGACGGCAGCGAAAAGGAACCGCTGATCCTGCCCGCGCGTATCCCGAACCTGCTGCTCAACGGTTCGTCGGGCATCGCCGTGGGCATGGCGACCAATATCCCGCCGCACAACCTCAACGAAGTCGTCGAGGGTTGCCTGTATGTATTGAAGAACCCGGAAGCGACCGTCGACGAACTGATCGAGATCATTCCTGCGCCGGACTTCCCGACCGCCGGCATCATCTATGGCATCTCCGGCGTGCGCGAAGGTTATCGCACCGGCCGTGGCCGTGTAGTGATGCGTGCGAAGACGCACTTCGAAGACATCGATCGCGGCCAGCGCGTAGCGATCATCGTCGACGAACTGCCCTACCAGGTTAACAAGCGCTCACTGCTCGAGCGGATTGCCGAACTCGTCAACGAAAAGCGTCTGGAAGGTATTTCCGACATTCGCGACGAGTCGGACAAGAGCGGCATGCGTGTCGTGATCGAACTCAAGCGCGGCGAAGTGCCTGAGGTTGTCCTGAACAACCTGTATAAGCACACGCAGCTGCAAGACACGTTCGGCATGAACATGGTGGCGCTGGTCGACGGCCAGCCTAAGCTGCTCAATCTGCGCGAAATGCTGGTGCACTTCCTGGCGCACCGCCGCGAAGTGATTACTCGCCGCACTGTCTATGAGCTGCGTCGTGCCCGCGAGCGCGGCCACGTGCTCGAAGGTCTGGCGGTAGCACTCGCTAACATCGACGACTTCATCGCGATCATCAAGGCAGCGCCGACGCCGCCGATTGCGAAGGCGGCGTTGATGGAGAAGTCGTGGGATTCGTCGGTCGTGCGCGAGATGCTGGCGCGGGCCGAGACCGAGACGCAGGGTGGCCTGGCGGCCTACCGTCCGGAAGGGCTCGACGTTGCCGTGGGGGTGCAGCCGGACGGGTTGTACCGTTTGTCGGAAACGCAGGCGCAGGAAATTCTGCAGATGCGTCTGCAACGCCTGACCGGTCTGGAACAGGACAAGATCGTTTCCGAGTACAAGGAAGTGATGGCGCAGATCGCCGACCTGCTCGACATTCTGGCCAGCCCGCCGCGTGTGACGGCCATCATCAGCGAAGAGCTGACGGCCGTGCGCGCCGAGTTTGGCGACGCACGCCGCTCGACCATCGAACACAACGCGACCGAACTCGATACCGAAGACCTCATCACGCCGCAGGACATGGTCGTGACACTGTCGCATTCGGGTTACATCAAGTCGATGCCGCTGTCCGAATATCGTGCGCAGAAGCGGGGTGGTCGCGGCAAGCAGGCGGCAGCCACGAAGGACGACGACTGGATCGACACGCTGTTCATTGCGAACACGCACGACACGATCCTGTGCTTCTCGAACCGTGGCCGTGTCTACTGGATCAAGGTTTATGAAGTGCCGCAGGGTTCGCGGAACTCTCGTGGCCGTCCGATCGTCAATATGTTCCCGTTGCAGGATGGCGAGAAGATCAACGTGGTGCTGCCGGTCAAGGAGTACACGGAAGATCGCTTCGTGTTCATGGCAACGAGCTTGGGCACGGTCAAGAAGACGCCGCTCGCGGCCTTCAGCCGTCCGCTCAAGAAGGGCATCATCGCCGTGAATCTTGACGACGGCGACGTGCTGATCGGCGCAGCGATTACCGACGGCGCCCACGACGTCATGTTGTTCTCCGACGCAGGCAAGGCCGTGCGCTTTGACGAGAACGATGTGCGTCCGATGGGGCGCGAGGCGCGTGGCGTTCGCGGGATGCAGCTCGAAGACGGTCAGACTGTCATTGCGCTGCTGGTCGCCGAGAACGAGCAGCAGTCGGTGCTGACGGCTACTGTGAACGGGTACGGCAAGCGCACGTCGATCACGGAATATACCCGCCATGGCCGTGGCACTAAGGGTATGATTGCGATCCAGACGAGCGAGCGAAACGGCCGTGTGGTTGCGGCGACGCTGGTCGAGCCGGATGACGAGATCATGCTGATCACGACCGGCGGGGTGCTGATCCGTACGCGCGTCTCGGAGATTCGCGAAATGGGTCGTGCGACGCAAGGGGTGACGCTGATCAGCCTGGACGAAGGTACGACGCTCTCTGGTCTGCAACGCATCGTTGAGACCGACGCTGAAGTTGCCGAAAATGGCGACGCGCAAGGCGACGACGAGGCGCCCGAAGCGGATGTCACGGAGTAATTCCGGCGTAACTCGATGTAATTTAGGGGTGCATTGCCCCGAAAAGTCAGTAAAATCTGGCCCGATGCAGTGAAGTGCCCAGGCGAGGATGCATCTATTTATCGTCAGCGAAGGCGGACGAACTTTGGAGTGACTATTACTATGCAACACAACGTCAAGAAGTGGATGTGGCTGCTGCTCGCAGCACCGGCAATGGCAATGGCTCAGCAGAGCGCTCCGCTTGACGCGGACAAGAAGGCAGCCATCAAGGAACTGCTTGAGGCCATCGACTCGAACAAGCTCGTCAGCGCTATCGGCGAAGGTGCACAAGGTCAAGCCAAGCAACTGGCCCCGCAAGTGCTCGAGCGCCAACTGGTCGAGAACAAGACGTTGAGCGACGCGCAGAAGCAGGCCATCGTGCCGACGCTGCAACAAAACTCGGTGCAAAAGCTGGTTGACGGCGCTGGTAAGGTCTTCACGACCGACGCCTTCAAGAACGACGCTGTGCAAGCGCAGTACAACGCTTACGGCAAGTTCTACACCACCGACGAAATCAAGGGTCTGACCGCTTTCTACAAGAGCGCAGTCGGCCAGAAGTACATCAAGGTGCAGGATCAGGTTGGCCAGGAAGTCGTTGGCGGTCTGATGCAGAAGTACATGCCGCAATCGATCGACGCGACCAGCAAGCAAGCTGACGCCGAAATCGCAGCGGCTGCCAAGTCGGCACCGAAGGCTCCGGCCAAGAAGTAAATTTCGGCGAGTCCCCTCGGGGATTGCCGGATAATGGCCGTTTGCGAGAGATCGCAAACGGCCATTTTGCGTTGGAGGATGCAATGCCGCGGCCAACGCAGACGTCTGATCGGATCATTCCGAAAGGCGGTCGGTTGGCGTCTGAATTGGGGCGGGTGCCCGCACCTAATGGCTAACTGGCGGTATAGTGAGTCTTTGCCGCAGCCGCTAAACGAATCAAGACGTGAAACGCAAGCCGCACGGGTCAAATTCCGCCGGCTTGCGTTTCACTTTTACAGCAGCAAATTCAATATGACGCGCGCTTTCAATTTTTCCGCCGGCCCGGCTGCATTGCCGGCCGAGGTCCTCACCCAGGCGGCCGAGGAGATGCTCGACTGGCACGGTGCCGGTATGGGCGTGATGGAGATGAGCCATCGCGGTCGTGAGTTCATGAGCATTCTGGCGCAGGCGCAAGCCGATCTGCGCGAGCTGCTGGCCGTCCCGGACAATTACCGCATTCTGTTCATGCAGGGTGGCGCGCTCGCCGAGAACGCCATCGTCCCGATGAATTTGCTGGGCGGTGCGCGTGCCAATGAGCGCCGCACAGCCGATTACGTGGTGACCGGCTCATGGTCCGTCAAATCGGAGAAGGAAGCGCGCAAGTATTGCGACGTCAACATTGCCGTGAGTACCGAGGCCGAGAAGTTCACTCGCTTGCCGAAAGTCGACGAGTGGAAGCTTTCGAAAGATCCGACGTATGTGCACATCTGTACGAATGAGACCATTCACGGCGTCGAGTATTTCTGGACGCCCGATCTGGCGGCTGCCGGTTTGCCGGACGTGCCGCTGGTTGCCGATGTTTCCTCGCACATTCTTTCGCGTCCGATGGACGTGTCGAAGTTTGGTGTGATGTACGGCGGTGCCCAGAAGAATATCGGCCCGTCGGGGCTGACGGTCGTCATCGTTCGTGACGATCTGCTGGGCCGCGCGCTGCCGTTCACACCGAGCGCTTTCGACTGGAAGATCGTGGCCGAGAACGATTCGATGTTCAACACGCCTCCGACGTATGCCATCTATATCGCTGGTCTGGTGTTCCAGTGGCTCAAGCGTCAGGGCGGTCTGGCGGCAATGGAGGCGGCGAACAAGGCGAAAGCCGAATTGCTGTATGGGTATCTCGACGGCAGCGGCTTCTATCGCACGTCGGTCGCGCCGGATTGCCGCTCGCGTATGAACGTGCCGTTCTTCCTGAACGACGACGCACTGAACGAAACTTTCCTGGCCGGCGCTCGCGAGCGCGGCCTGCTGCAGCTCAAGGGCCACAAGTCCGTGGGAGGCATGCGCGCCTCGATCTATAACGCAATGCCGCTTGCCGGCGTCGAGGCACTGGTCGACTACCTGCGCGAATTCGAGCGCAGCCACGGCTGACGAGGGCACATCGCCAGTGCGACGCGTGTTCCTCAACTTGATTGGGAGTGTCGCGCTGGGAGTTGCCTGACCATGTCACATAGCAAGAAGACAATACGCTCCATGGAAGACGATCTGAACGCATCGCTGCGCCCCTTGCGCGAGAAAATCGATGCTATCGACGCGCAGCTGCTCAAGCTGTTGAATCAACGTGCGGCCGTCGCCCTGGAAGTGGGTGAGGTCAAAAAGCGTTTCGGCGCAGCGGTGTTTCGGCCCGAGCGCGAACTGCAGGTGATTTCGCGTCTGCAACAAGCTAACGACGGCCCGCTTTATGGCGACAATCTCGCGTCTATCTGGCGCGAAATCATGTCGGCCAGCCGTGCGCTGGAAAAGGTGATGACCGTGGCCTATCTCGGCCCGGCGGGAACCTACAGTGAGCAAGCGGCCTTGTCCTATTTCGGCCAGAGCGTGAAGGGCCTGCCGTGCCCGTCGCTCGACGAGGTGTTCCGTGCTGTCGAGGCGGGCAGTGCCGATTTCGGTGTCGTCCCCGTCGAGAACTCGACCGAAGGCGTCGTGTCGCGCACGCTGGACCTGCTGCTGCAAAGTCCCCTCACCATCGGGGGTGAAGTGGCGCTGCCAATTCATCACAACCTGATGTCGCGCACCGGCACGCTCGACGGCGTGACGCGTATTTGCTCGCATGCGCAGTCGCTGGCGCAATGCCAGCATTGGCTCACGGCGCACTTTCCTCAGCTTGAGCGTCAGGCCGTGTCGAGCAATGCCGAAGCCGCCCGCATGGCCGCAGCCGACCCGACTATCGCGGCGATTGCCGGCGAGTCGGCGGCGACGCAGTACGGACTGCAAATCGCTTTCTCGCACGTGCAGGACGACCCGCATAATCGCACGCGCTTCGTCGTCGTCGGTACGCAGGACCCCGCACCGAGCGGTCGCGATCAGACGTCGCTGATTCTCTCCGTGCCAAATCGTGCGGGCGCAGTGGTGGCGTTGCTCGAACCGCTGGCGAACAACGGCGTGTCGATGACGCGTTTCGAATCGCGTCCCGCGAAAAGTGGTACGTGGGAGTATTACTTCTACGTCGACTTCGAAGGGCATCGCGACGACGAGAACGTGGCGAAGGCGCTCGAAGCGCTTCGCCAGAATGCGGCTTACTGCAAGGTGCTCGGGTCGTACCCGCGTTCCGCGTGAACGACGGGCGGGCCACCATGCGTCTTAATAAACTCGTTATCTGCGGCGTCGGATTGATCGGCGGTTCGCTGGCACGTGCGCTTAAAGCCGCTGGCGCGGTGAACGAAGTCGTGGGCGTTGGCCGGACCGAAGCCTCGCTCGCCCGGGCTTGCGAACTTGGTGTGATCGATCGGGCTGCTACGTCGATTGCAGACGCGGTCTCGGGGGCGGACATTGTGCTGCTCGCCGCACCCGTCGCGCAGACGCCCGCGCTGCTGGCGACCATTCGTCCGCATTTGAGCGGCGAGACAATCGTGACCGATGCTGGCAGCACCAAGACGGATGCCGTCGCTGCTGCGCACGAAGCGCTGGGCGACGAAGCCTGGCGTTTCGTGCCCGGGCATCCGATTGCCGGCGCGGAACTGTCCGGTGTCGACGCTGCGAAGGTCGATCTCTACCGCGACCGTCGGGTCGTGTTGTGCCCGCAACCGGCCAATCGTGCCGAAGATGTCGCACGCGTGCGGGGGATGTGGGAAGCGACCGGAGCGCGTGTCTCGGAGATGACGGAGCGACAGCACGATCGCGTGTTCGCGTCGGTCAGCCATTTGCCGCACGTGCTGTCGTACGCGTTGATCGCGCAGATTCTCGACGCGCCGGATGCTGCGCTGAAGTTCGGATTCGCCGGCGGTGGTTTTCGGGATTTCACGCGTATTGCGGCGTCGAACCCGGAAATGTGGCGCGACATCTGTGTCGCCAACCGCGACGCGCTGCTCGCCGAACTGGACGGGTATCTCGCCACGCTCGGCTCATTGCGTCAATTGATCGATGCCGGGGACGGTGCCGGTCTCGAGGCCGTGTTCGCTCGCACCAGTCAGGCGCGAACGGATTGGGCCAAGCAACAGGAAAAGTAATGGAAACGCTCGATCTCGGCCCTTACGGCCATGCCGAAGGCACGCTTCGCTTGCCCGGCTCGAAAAGTATCTCGAACCGCGTACTGCTGCTCGCGGCGCTCTCGCGCGGTACGACGCACGTGCGTGAGCTGTTGGCGTCGGACGACACGCAGGTCATGCTCGACGCGCTGGCCGCGCTGGGCGTCAAGTGGACGCAGGTTGGCGACTCGCGAGATTTCATCGTCGAGGGTTGCGGCGGCGTGTTCCCGGTGAAGGCCGCAAAGCTCTTCATGGGGAATGCGGGTACGGCGATTCGTCCGTTGACGGCTGCGTTGTCGCTGAGCCACGGCGACTATGATGTCTCGGGGGTGGCGCGGATGCACGAGCGTCCCATTGGCGATCTGGTGGACGGGTTGCGTCAGCTGGGCGCGCAGATCGATTACCTCGGTAATGCCGGGTACCCGCCGCTGCATATCAAGCCGGGTGAGGTGATTGCGCCTGCCGCACCGATTCGCGTGCGCGGCGACGTGTCCAGCCAGTTTCTGACGGCGCTGCTGCTGACGTTGCCACTGTTGCCGTCCGCGACGGGGGAGATCGTTGTGGAGGTCGAGGGCGAGCTGATTTCGAAACCGTATATCGACATCACGTTGCGTCTGCTGCGTCGATTCGGTATTGACGTGCGTCAGGATGGCTGGTCGCGATTCACGCTGCCTGCTGCGGATGCCGATGGTGCGAAGTATCGGAGTCCGGGGGAGGTGCGAGTTGAGGGCGATGCGTCGTCGGCGTCGTACTTCCTCGCCGCCGGCGCTATCGGTGGCGGGCCGTTGCGCGTCGAAGGTGTGGGGCGCGACAGCATGCAGGGCGACGTGCGTTTCGTCGACGCGCTGGCGGCAATGGGCGCACGCGTCAAGATGTTCGACGACGCCATTGAGGTGCACGGCATCGATACACCCTCCGGCAAGCTGCGCGCCGTGGACATGGACTTCAACCACATTCCCGATGCCGCCATGACGATTGCCGTCGCGGCCTTGTTCGCCGACGGTACGACGACGCTGCGCAATGTGGCGAGTTGGCGAGTGAAGGAAACGGATCGGCTGGCAGCGATGGCGATCGAGCTTCGCAAAGTCGGTGCGACGGTGGAAGAAGGGGCCGATTATCTGCGCGTAACGCCACCAGCTACGCTCATTGCTAATGCCGCGATCGACACCTACGACGATCACCGGATGGCGATGTGCTTCTCGCTTGTGAGCCTGGGGGGTGTGCCGGTCACCATCAACGATCCGAAATGCGTCGCCAAGACATTCCCGACGTATTTCGCCGAGTTTGCACGAGTCGCGTCCTGAAAGTCGTGTGGGGCGTCAACGACGGTCGAGCGTTGAATCATCGCTGAGATGTGATCGCTTCAGCGATGTTTGCTTCATTCGTTCCCTCACCCTTGACCCGTCACCGTCTGCCAGAGCAGTACGCCATTGAGGGCGACGATCGCGCCGGCGATCAGCCAGGCCGTCGCAAGTAGCGCCCCGCGCACTCGCCATTGCCCCATGAGCTTTGGGTTCCCTGCGAACCGCACAAGTGGGATGACGGCGAACGGCAATTGCAGACTCAGAACGACCTGACTGAAGATCAGCAGGTTCGTCGTCTGCGCGTCTCCGCCTTGGCCGACGATCAACAGGGCAGGAACAAGGGCCAGCGCCCGCGTGATGAGCGCGCGTTGCCACGGCTTCATGCGCAGATTCAGAAAGCCCTCCATCGTGACCTGACCGGCGAGCGTTGCCGTCACGGTCGAATTCAGGCCGCAGGCGAGCAACGCGACCGCGAACATCACTCCGGCCCATTGGTTGCCGAGCAGCGGCGCGAGCAACTTGTGCGCGTCACCGAGGGACTCCACCGACGTGTTCCCGCTAGCATGAAAGACGGCTGCGGCCAGGATCAGCAGCGCGGCGTTAATCAGGAACGCGAAACCGAGCGAGAGTGTGGTGTCCCATTGAGTCGTCCGTAGCGCACGCTGCATGGCCGCAGGCGTGCGTTCTGGCATGGCCTCGCCTCGCATGCGAAGCAGCGCCGAGTGCAGGTAGAGGTTGTGGGGCATGACGGTCGCGCCGAGAATGCCGGTGGCGAGCCAGAGCATGCCAGCCTGCGCCACGATCTCGCTGCGCGGACGCAGGCCCGCAGCGGCCGCGCCCCAGTCGGGATTCGCGAGGGCGAGTTGCGCAGCGAAACAACCCGCCGTCAGCAGAATCAATGCGGCGACGACGCCTTCGAGGCGTCGCTGCCCAAAGCCTTGCAACCCGAGCATCGCGAAAGCGAGAGCCCCGGCGAGCACTACGCCCACCGGCAGCGACAGGCCGAACAGCAGTTGCAGCGCCACCGCGCTGCCGATGATCTCGGCAAGATCGCAGGCGATGATCGCGATCTCGCAAAGCCCCCATAACGCCAGCGAGGTGCGACGGCTATACTGGCTACGTGAGAGTTGCGCGAGATCGCGTCCGGTCACCAGACCGACGCGCGCGGCCAGCCACTGCAACAACAATGCCATGACGCTCGAGAGCAACACTACGCTCAGCAGCGTGTAGCCATAGCGAGCGCCACCGGCGATGGCCGTGGCCCAGTTACCCGGATCCATATAGCCGACGGCGATCAGTGTTCCCGCCCCGGCAAACCCCATCCACCGCTGCGCGCGACGCGGCGTACGATTTTGCTGATCGGGCGGCGGCACCCATTCGGGTCCAGCTAAGGGATAATCGCGGCTTTGCATGGCAGTGACGTCTTCCGGCGGCGCAAAATAGCGCCTATATCTAAATGATAATCATTATTATTTGGATGGGAAGTATTATTTTTTAATGTGTTGAATAGATAGAGACGAAGGGATGCCTGATTTGACGGTGGTGGACGACTCGATTCCGGTCATTACGGTGGATGGCCCGACGGCATCCGGCAAGGGCACGGTGGCACACCGTGTGGCCGACGAGCTGGGCTTTCATTACCTCGACAGTGGGGCGCTTTACCGGCTGACTGCGCTGGCGAGCGCGCGCCACGGGATCGATCCGGACGACGTCAGCGCGTTGGCGGTGCTCGCCGAGACACTCGACGTGCGTTTTCGCGATCAGCGGATCTGGCTGGCCGGCGAGGACGTGACCGACGCGATTCGTGCGGAGGCGATCGGCAATCGGGCGTCGAGTATTGCGGTGCACAAGGCGGTGCGCCAGGCGCTCATGGCGCTCCAGCGGGGCTTCAAGACCGCGCCGGGTCTTGTGGCAGACGGCCGCGACATGGGCACGGTGATCTTCCCGGAAGCCGATCTGAAGGTGTTTTTGACCGCAACGTCACAGGCTCGTGCCGAGAGGCGGTATAAGCAATTGATAGAAAAAGGATTTTCTGCTAACATAGACAGTCTCATGCTGGATCTTGAGGCGCGTGATGCGCGGGATCGTACCCGTGCGGAAGCGCCACTAAGGCCGGCAGAGGGTGCGCGGGTACTCGACACATCGGGGCTCAACGTCGATCAGGCGGTGGCTCAGGTGCTCGAATGGTTCGCGCAAGTGCAGTACCCGCAAGGCGCCTGACCGGATGTTTCATGCAGTCATCTGGCCTGGCTTTGTCTAACCTTTAACCCAACCGTTGTACGTTAGCGTCAACCCCCTCGGTAGACGGACGTCAGCGGCGTAATCCACTTTTATGTCCGACCTGCAAACCTCGACCAACGAATCTTTCGCGGCGCTTTTCGAAGAGTCGCTCTCCCGTCAAGACATGCGTGCTGGTGAAGTCATCAGCGCAGAAGTCGTTCGGGTTGACCACAACTTCGTGGTCGTCAACGCCGGCCTCAAGTCCGAAGCGTACATCCCCATCGAAGAATTCCTGAATGATCAGGGCGAGGTCGAAGTTCAGGCCGGCGATTTCGTTTCCGTGGCGATCGACGCCCTGGAAAACGGCTACGGCGACACCGTGCTGTCGCGCGACAAGGCCAAGCGTCTGGCCTCGTGGCTGCAACTGGAAAAGGCCCTCGAATCGGGCGACCTCGTGACCGGTACGATTACCGGCAAGGTCAAGGGCGGCCTGACCGTGATGGTCAACGGCATCCGTGCATTCCTGCCGGGTTCGCTGGTTGACACGCGTCCGGTCAAGGACACGACCCCGTACGAAGGCAAGACCCTCGAATTCAAGGTTATCAAGCTCGACCGCAAGCGTAACAACGTCGTGCTGTCGCGCCGCGCCGTGATCGAAGCCACCCAGGGTGAAGAGCGCGCCAAGCTGCTCGAAACGCTCAAGGAAGGCGCGATCGTCAAGGGCGTGGTCAAGAACATCACCGACTACGGCGCATTCGTCGACCTCGGCGGCATCGATGGCCTGCTGCACATCACCGACATCGCATGGCGTCGTGTGCGTCACCCGAGCGAAGTTCTGTCGGTTGGCCAGGAAGTCACCGCCAAGATCCTCAAGTTCGATCAAGAGAAGGGCCGCGTCTCGCTGGGCGTTAAGCAGCTCGGCGAAGATCCGTGGGAAGGCATTGCTCGCCGTTACCCGCAAGGCACCCGCCTGTTCGGCAAGGTCACCAACATCACCGACTACGGCGCATTCGTCGAAGTGGAATCGGGCATCGAAGGCCTGGTTCACGTGTCGGAAATGGACTGGACCAACAAGAACGTTGCGCCGACCAAGGTTGTCCAGCTGGGCGACGAAGTCGAAGTCATGGTGCTCGAGATCGACGAAGACCGTCGTCGTATCAGCCTCGGCATGAAGCAGTGCAAGCCGAACCCGTGGGATGACTTCTCGCGCAACTTCAAGAAGGGCGACAAGATCAAGGGCGCAATCAAGTCGATCACCGACTTCGGCGTGTTCATCGGTCTGCCTGGCGGCATCGACGGCCTGGTCCACCTTTCGGATCTGTCGTGGAGCGAAGCCGGCGAAGAAGCCGTTCGCAAGTACAAGAAGGGCGACGAAGTCGAAGCCGTGGTTCTGGGCATCGACGTCGAGAAGGAACGCATCTCGCTGGGTATCAAGCAGCTCGAAGGCGACCCGTTCAACACGTTCGTGGCGATCCACGACAAGGGCTCGATCGTTGACGGCACCATCAAGGCTGTCGATCCGAAGGGTGCTGTCGTTTCGCTGGGCGACGACGTCGAAGGCTACCTGCGCGCATCGGAAATCTCGCACGACCGTGTGGAAGATGCCCGTAACGTGCTGAAGGAAGGCGAAGCCGTCAACGCAATGATCGTCAACATCGATCGCAAGTCGCGCAACATCAACCTGTCGATCAAGGCCAAGGATTCGGCCGAGCAGCAAGAAGCGATCAGCAAGATGTCGTCGGATAGCTCGGCAGCGAGCGGCACCACGAATCTCGGTGCCCTGCTCAAGGCCAAGCTGGACAGCCAGAATCAGTAAGGTCCAAGGCCTATGACCAAGTCTGAATTGGTCAACCAGTTGGCGGCGCGGTTTCCCCAGTTGGTGCTCAAGGATGCCGATTTCGCGGTGAAGACGATTCTCGACGCGATGGCCGATGCGCTAGCGCGCGGTCATCGAATCGAAATCCGCGGATTTGGTAGTTTTGGGCTCAACCGTCGGCCACCGCGCGTCGGCCGCAACCCGAAGTCGGGCGAGAAGGTGATGGTGCCGGAGAAATTCGTGCCGCACTTCAAGCCGGGCAAGGAGTTGCGAGAGCGGGTTGATCACAAGGCGTCGGACCAATAAGGCCCTTTGGGATCTACTACGCAAAAAAAGCGCCTTCGGGCGCTTTTTTTGTCTCCGGCGTTCGGCGATGCTCCGCGAGTGCGGACAAGCGCCGGAAATGTGAAGGCATTTGCAGGAACGACGCCTCACAGGGCACATCCGGTACAATACGCCCACGTGCCGGCCCGGTACGCGAGGAGAGGCTCGACGCTGTCGTCGTTTCGCCTTGTTACGTTTGGCCGGCCCAAGTCGCAAAACATACGGCAATCCTGCCGCAGGAGCCTTTCGGCATGAAGCTGATTGTTTGGATCGTTCGCCTGATCGTATTCGTGGTGTTGCTGTGTCTCGCGCTCGCCAACACGGGCGAGGTCACGTTGAACCTGTTCCTGGGTCATACGTGGACGGCGCCGCTCATCATGATCGGCCTGGCGTTTTTCGTGGTCGGTGGCGTGATCGGTGTGCTCGCCACGTTGCCGAGTCTGATGCGTCAGCGCCTCGAGTTACGCCGCACGCGACGCGATCTGGCCCGTGCTCAGCGGGAACCCGAAGCGAGCGATCAGCCGCCAATGCTGCCGCCTGTCTAAGGCGAAGCCGCGGCAGGCGACGCTCGCCATCCTCATCGACTGTTTCAACGACAACACGTATTCATGGAATTCGAGGTCTGGTGGCTACTTGCCATCCCCGTGATCTTCGGCTGTGGCTGGGTCGCCGCGCGACTGGATTTGCGCAGCCTGCTCTCGGAAAGCCGCAATCTCCCGGCATCCTATTTCCGCGGTCTGAATTTTCTGCTGAACGAACAGCCGGACAAGGCGATCGACGCTTTCATCGAAGTCGCCAAGCTCGATCCCGAGACGACCGAACTGCACTTCGCGCTGGGTAGTCTGTTCCGCCGTCGCGGTGAGACGGAGCGCGCCATTCGCGTGCATCAGAATTTGCTTTCGCGAGACGATCTGCCGCAAGCCGATCAGGAGCACGCGCTTTACGAGCTCGGTCACGACTTCCTCAAGGCCGGTCTGCTCGACCGCGCCGAAGACGCGTTCAGCCGTCTGCACACCGGCGCATACGCGAAAGCGGCACAACACGCGAAGCTGACGATCTATCAGATCGAGAAGGAGTGGCGCAAAGCGCTGGCGGAGGCCGAGACGCTGAGCGATCTCGATCCGGCCGTCTCGTATCGCAAGGAAATTGCGCAATTCCATTGCGAATTGGCGCAAGAAGCGCTGCAACGCAAGGATGTCGACGCCGTCGGCCACGAGCTGGACGCCGCGCTGGCGGTCAACCCGGCGAATGTGCGTGCCCCGTTGTTGCGCGGCGACATGTTGCTCGCCGCCGGTGACGCAGAAGGCGCGTTGCGCGTGCTGCGCACCATCGAAGAACAGAACCCGATGTATCTCGGTCTGGCCGCCAAGCGCGTGATGAAGGCGTATGAAGCGCTGGGACGCGCCCCAGAAGGGTTGGCCATGTTGCGCGAGGCGCTGCGCAAGAATCCGTCGGACGACCTGCTGGAAATCGTCTATGAAAAGACGGTTTCGCTAGAAGGTCCGGAGGCCGCGCTCACCCTGATGCGCGAGCAAATGCATCGCGCCCCGAGCGCACCTGGCATGGCACGCCTGCTCGAAGCGCACGCCGCCACTGCGCATGGCGACACGCAGTCCGACCTGCAACTGATGGGCAAGCTCATCACGCAACGCACCAAGTCGTTGCCACGCTACGTCTGCGACCAGTGTGGATTCCGTGCACGCCTTTTCTATTGGCAATGCCCCGGCTGTAACGGCTGGGAGACCTATACGCCGCGCCGCGCCGACGTGCCGGCGGCTTCGTAAGATTTATCACACCCCAATATCATGAAGATCACCATCATCGGTTCCGGCTACGTCGGCTTAGTCACGGGTGCTTGTCTGGCTGACGTCGGCAATGACGTGTTCTGTCTCGATGTCGATCCCCGCAAGATCGAGATCCTGAACAACGGCGGCGTACCGATTCACGAGCCGGGCTTGCAAGAAGTCATCGCGCGTAACCGCGAAGCCGGTCGTCTGCAGTTTTCAACGGACGTCGAGGCGTCCGTCGCGCACGGCGACGTGCAATTCATCGCCGTGGGTACGCCCCCCGATGAAGACGGCTCGGCCGACCTGCAATACGTCGTGGCAGCAGCGCGCAACATCGGCCGCTACGCCAAGAGCTTCAAGGTGATCGTCGACAAATCGACGGTGCCCGTCGGCACGGCGGACAAGGTGCGCGCGGCGGTCGCGGAAGAACTTGCCAAGCGCAACGCCGACGTGAAGTTCTCCGTCGTCTCGAATCCGGAATTCCTGAAAGAAGGCGCGGCAGTGGACGATTTCATGCGTCCGGACCGTATCGTGATCGGTGTGGACGACGATGCCGACGGCCAGCAGGCGCGTGCGATGATGAAGCGCCTGTATTCGCCGTTCAATCGCAACCACGAACGCACGCTGTACATGGATGTGCGCTCCGCCGAGTTCACCAAGTACGCCGCCAACGCCATGCTGGCCACACGCATCTCGTTCATGAACGAGCTGGCCAATCTGGCCGATCGCGTCGGTGTGGATATCGAAGACGTGCGTCAGGGTATCGGCTCCGACCCGCGTATCGGTTATCACTTCCTCTACGCCGGCTGCGGCTACGGCGGTTCTTGCTTCCCGAAGGACGTGCAGGCGCTCGTGCGCACCGCCGAAGACTACGGTCTGCCGCTGCGCATTCTGAACGCGGTGGAAGCCGTCAACGAAACGCAGAAGACGGTGCTGATCGACAAGATCGTGACCCGCTTCGGCGACGATCTGAAGGACAAGACGTTCGCGCTGTGGGGCCTGGCGTTCAAGCCGAACACGGACGATATGCGCGAGGCCCCGAGCCGTCGCGTGATTTCCGAGCTGGTGCGTCGAGGCGCACGGGTGCGGGCGTACGACCCGGTGGCGCTCGATGAGGCACGCCGTGTGATTGCGCTGGATTTTGCCGACGATGCCGACGCGCATGCCCGCATCGAATTCTGTGCGACGCAAAACGACGCGCTGACCGGTTCGGACGCGCTCGTGATCGTCACCGAGTGGAAGGCGTTCCGCAGCCCGGACTTCACGAAGGTGAAGACAGCACTCTCGCTGCCACTGATCTTCGACGGTCGTAATCTGTACGCGCCGGAGGCGATGGAAGAGCTGGGCATTGAGTACCACGCCATCGGTCGTGGCCTGGGCCAGTCGGCCTCAATTTGAAGGAACAAAGGATGACTTCGACGGCAACTTTGCTCACGCGCACGATTCAGGCGCCGGGTGCACCCAACGTGCCACGCGAGGCCTTCAGTCGCGCACGCGTGCTGATCGTGGGTGACGTGATGCTCGATCGCTACTGGTTCGGCGACGTCAATCGCATTTCGCCGGAAGCACCAGTGCCGGTGGTGCATGTCAAGCGCAACGAAGAGCGCCTGGGTGGCGCAGCGAACGTGGCGCTGGGTGCAACGTCACTTGGCGCACAAGCCGGGCTGCTGTGCGTGCTCGGTGAGGACGAACCTGCCGAGCGCATCGTCGATATGCTGGACGCCAGCGGCGTGACGGCATTCGTCACGCGCGACGCCGATCTCGCTACGACCATCAAGCTGCGCATCGTCTCACGTCAGCAACAACTGCTGCGCATCGACTTCGAGAATCAGCCCGCGCACGAAGTGTTGCTGGCGGTGCTCGATCAGTATCGTCAACTGCTCGCCAGCTACGATGTCGTGCTGCTCTCGGACTACGCCAAGGGCGGTCTGACGCATGTACAGCCGATGATCGAAGCCGCGCGTGCGGCTGGCAAGGCGGTGCTCGTCGACCCGAAGGGCAGCGATTACGAACGCTATCGCGGTGCGACGATCCTCACGCCGAACCGCGCCGAATTGCAGCAGGTTGTCGGCGTCTGGCATTCGGAGGACGATCTGACGTCGCGCGCTCAGAATCTGCGCGAATCGCTCGGCCTCGAAGCGCTGCTGCTCACGCGCTCGGAAGAGGGCATGACGCTCTTTACCGAAAGCGGTGCGCTCCACGTGCCGGCGCAGGCGCGCGAGGTGTACGACGTCTCGGGCGCGGGCGACACCGTGATCGCCACGCTGGCCACGTCGCTGTCGGCCGGGCTGCCGCTGCCGCAGGCGGTGGTGCTCGCAAACCGTGCGGGCAGCATCGTCGTCGGCAAGCTGGGGACGGCGACCGTCGATTACAACGAACTTTTTTCCGAACTGACATGACCATCATCGTGACGGGCGCCGCGGGCTTCATCGGCGCCAACATTGTCAAAGCCCTCAATGAGCGCGGAGAGACCGACATCGTGGCGGTCGACAATCTCACGCGTGCCGACAAATTCCGTAATCTGGTCGATTGCGAAATCAGCGATTACCTCGATAAGACGGATTTCGTCGCGCGCTTTCAGCGCCGCGAATTCGGCCGTGTGCGCGCGATCTTCCATGAAGGGGCCTGTTCCGACACGATGGAGTCGGACGGCCGCTACATGATGGAGAACAACTTCCGCTATACGCGGGCGCTGTTCGAGGCGTGCCAGGCGCAGACCGTGCCGTTCCTTTACGCCTCGTCGGCGGCAACGTACGGTGCGTCCGAAACCTTCGTGGAGACGCGCGAGTACGAGAAGCCGCTCAACGTCTACGGCTATTCGAAGTTCCTGTTCGACCAGATCGTGCGCCGTGCCATGCGCGATGCGGGTGGCAAGCTGCCGAGCCAGGTGGCGGGCTTCCGGTACTTCAACGTCTACGGGGCACGTGAAGCGCACAAGGGGCGCATGGCCTCGGTGGCGTTCCACAACTTCAACGAATTCCGCGCAAACGGCCGTGTGAAGCTCTTCGGCGAGTACAACGGCTATGCCGCCGGTACGCAAAGCCGCGACTTCGTCTCGGTCGAGGACGTCGTGAAGGTCAACCTGCACTTCTTCGATCACCCGGAGCGCAGCGGTATCTTCAACCTCGGCACGGGCCGGGCGCAGCCGTTCAACGACATTGCGGTCGCCGTGATCAACACGCTGCGCGCGGAAACCGGCGAAGCGGCGCTGTCGCTTGAGGACATGGTCAAGCAGGGCCTCGTGGAGTACATCCCGTTCCCGGATGCCCTGCGCGGCAAGTATCAGTGCTTCACGCAGGCGAACATCGACCATCTGCGTCAGGCTGGTGGCTATCAGCAGCCGTTCTATACGGTGGGTGAAGGTGTTTCGCGCTACGTGCGGTGGTTGCTGGCGCAGTAAGTGCCAACCTAAGCGCCGACAGGTAATTAAGCAGCACCGACGGGGAGCCAGACGGCTCCCCGTTGTCGTTTGATGCTCCCGTGTCATCCGCGCGGGCGCTGAGGCGTTAATTGGGTATCGGGGATGCCTGGGATGTCCGATGTGTTGGTGCGCCACGGCATTGGCCCGAGTGACCTTACAAGGAACAGATCATGCTTCGCAAACTCTTGCTGGCGGTTGTTACCTTCTTCACCCTGTGCGGCCTGGCAATGGCGGCCGTCGACATCAACACCGCCGACCAATCGCAGCTTGAGACGCTCAAGGGCATCGGACCGGTCAAGTCCAAGGCGATCATTGACGAGCGCAACGCCCACGGGCCCTACAAGGATGCGGCTGATGTGGCCAAGCGGGTCAAGGGCCTCGGCACCAAGTCGGTGACATCGCTGCAATCCGAGGGTATGACGATCAACGGACAGGGCGGTGGTGGTGCTGCACCGGCAGCCGCACCGGCCAAGCCGGTCGCGCAAGCCCCTGCGACCGCTGCACCGACGCCCACACCGGCAAAGCCTGCACCGTCCGTAGCACAGCCGCCTGCCAAACCCGCTCCGTCCGCCGCTCAGCCTGCTGCCCCGGCACCGGCCACGCCCGCCAAGCCCGTGACCCCTGCAACGCCGGTGCCTGCCACCGCCACGCAAAAGACACCGACGCCGACCCCGGCCGCCGGTACGACGATGAAGCCTGCGTCGCCGGGGGCACCGCTTCCGGCAGCAACCGGTGCGGCAGCCGCGGCGGGGACTACGGGCGCATCCGGCTCCAAGGCGGACATCAAGGCGGACACCAAGGCCAGCAAGTCGAAGAAATCGAAGGATGCGAAGGCTGACAGCGCCAAGGGCACGGCGGCCACCGCACCGTCCCCGGCATCGGGCTCGGCCGCTGCAAGCGGTGACGCCAGCACGGCCAAGCCGTCCAAGTCGAAGAAGGCCAAGGCACCGGCACCGGCAAGCGCACCAAAGCTCTGACGTTGCCAATGGCCGGGTGCGCGTTGACGCGTCACCCGGCCGCGAGACCTTACCCTGAGCGCGGTCATGGCCGGTGGATTAGAATGTTTCGATTCCCGACCGAAAAAGCTTAGCGCAATGGCCTACAAGACTATCGAAGACACCATCGGCAATACACCGCTGGTGCAACTGGTGCGTTTGCCCGACGACGAAATCCGCCGCCGCAACAACGTGATTCTCGGCAAGCTCGAGGGCAACAACCCGGCGGGATCGGTGAAGGATCGTCCGGCGCTGTCGATGATCAAACACGCGGAACTGCGCGGGCGCATCAAGCCGGGCGATACGCTGATCGAAGCCACGTCGGGCAACACCGGTATCGCGCTGGCCATGGCTGCCGCCATCCGTGGCTACAAGATGGTACTGATCATGCCGGAAGATCTCTCCATCGAGCGTCGTCAGAGCATGGGCGCCTACGGTGCCGAGATCATCCTGACGCCGGTCAAGGGCGGCATGGAATACGCGCGCGACCTCGCCGAACAGATGCAACGCGACGGACGCGGCATCATCCTCGATCAGTTCGCTAATCCGGACAACCCGCTGGCGCATTACGAAACCACCGGTCCGGAAATCTGGCGCGACACCGAAGGACGCATCACGCACTTCGTCTCCGCGATGGGGACGACGGGCACCATCATGGGCGTCTCGCAATATCTGAAAGAGCAGAGCGAGGCTGTGCAGATCATCGGTGCCGAGCCGGCTGAAGGGTCGCGCATTCCGGGCATTCGTAAGTGGCCGGAAGCGTATCTGCCGAAGATATTCGACCGCGCGCGTGTGGACCGTACCGTCTCCGTGACGCAAGCCGAAGCCGAAATCATGGCGCGCCGTCTCGCGGCGGAGGAGGGCATCTTCTGCGGCATCTCGGCAGCGGGCGCTTGCCAGATCGCGCTGAATCTCGCGCATGAGGTCGAGAATGCGACCATCGTGTTCGTCGTCTGCGACCGGGGCGACCGCTACCTGTCGACGGGCGTGTTCCCGGCTTGAGTCGTCGCGGCCGCCGTCGAACCGCGGCACAGCCAACGAAAACGGGACCCGAGGGTCCCGTTTTTCGTGCTGACGCCAAGTCGCCGCAACCTGCGACGTGGCCGAGATTACGGCGCGCGCGCCGCCTTGATCGCGTCGGCCAGATCGTACACCGCCATGGCGTAGAAGAAGCTTCGGTTGTAGCGCGTGAGCACGTAGAAATTCGTGAGGCCCATGCGGTACTGGGTGGCTTGCCCCGGTGTCGGCAGATCGACGATCAGCACCGGCGTGTCCAGCGCCCCGCCCACATCGAGCTTCGGCTCGTTCATCAGCATGCCAGCCTTGATGAAGTCGCCGAGCTTCCAATGCGGTTCGGGTTGTCCGTCGGCACCGGCTTCGGCGAGCCCCTGACTGCCGCGATCCCCGGCAATGTTCCAGACCACTGGCTGACCCGCCTGCCATCCGTGCTGCTTGAGGAAGTTGGCGACGCTACCGATGGCGTCCGCCACGTCGGTCGTCAGATTGATCTTGCCGTCGCCGCTGTAATCCACTGCGTAGTTGCGGATCGACGACGGCATGAATTGCGGAATGCCGATGGCGCCGGCATACGATCCGTAGATGCTGAACGGATCGACGCTGCGCTCGCGTGCGTACAGCAGCAGGTTCTCGAGCTCCTTGCGGAACAGCGCCATGCGCTCGGAACGGTTGCGGGCGGGCGGGTAATCGAACGCCAGCGTGGTGAGTGCGTCGATGGTGCGGAAGTTGCCCATGTTGCGCCCGTAGATCGTCTCGACGCCGATGATGGAGACGATGATCTCTTCAGGCACACCATACTCGCGTGCAGCGCGGGAGAGTGCTGCAGCATTCTGATTCCAGAAGCGCACGCCGCCGTTGATGCGGGTGTTGTCGAGGAAGTTCTTTTCGTACTTCGTCCAGTTCTTCTGGCCCGGTGTGGCGGGCGGCGCGACAAGGCGGGCGGCCGTCTGCGAGAACACGACGCGCGAGAAGATCTTCTGAAGCTCGCCACGATTGAAGCCGTTGCGCGCGACGAGGTCGTTGATGAACGCGTCGACTTCCGGGTTCGCCGCGTAGCGTTGCGGTACCACTTCTTCCTCGAACTCCGTCTGCGACGACTGCGACGACTGCGCGAGCGCTTTGGGGCGTGCCTGCGCATGTGCGTCGACACTCGTGAGCGCCGTCATCGCGAACGATGCACTCAGGCACAGCGCGATGCCGAGCGAGCCGAATGAGCGAGCCACGCGAGACGAACGGGAAAATTGCCGGAGCGACGCCGCAGTGAGAGGGCGCGCAGTGTCCGGTCGAGCGTGGCGCACTTGCGCCAACGGGAGAGAATCGTACATCCGTACCGGTGATGTCATGCTGTCTGTCAGGCCTGTATGAAGTCCGAATGCGATGCGACGGTTGGGCCGCAATCACGTTAGTCGCGTTGGCGCTCTCATCGATAGCGATCGATGCCGATGGGCGCACTTTCGAGTGACGCAAAGTGCTCACTCAAAGCGAGATGCCATCTAGAGCGTCAACCATTCATGCCAGTTCCTGCCGTCCCGAATTTCGGGAGATCGGCCCTTACCGGCTGACACGGGTCTGCTGGGAGACTGCTTGGCAGTATAACCGAGTGCACCTGTGATACCTTAAGGCCTGTGCACTGTCCGTGACAGTGTTCATGGGGGATGCCGGCTATCGGCACGCGTTTGCAGGTGATGTCGTGTGATGTTGCGGCACATTTTCGCGACGCGAGCCAGGCTTTGCGCCCGGCCGCTACCGGACGTGGAGACCACGGCGAGGCGGGCATCCCCCGCCCGTCCCAATATAACGATTCGAAGCGATAGGCGACACAACGAATGGCTACCGGGTTTTATACGCACCCCGATTGCGTGCGTCACGAAATGGGCGAGTGGCATCCGGAATGCCCCGAACGACTGCGCGCCATCGAAGACCAGTTGATCGCGGGACGCATCGACGGCCTGCTCGAACGCCGTGAAGCCCCGGCGGCCGACGAAGCCAGTCTGCGGCTCGTGCACACGCAAGACCATATCGACTTCATTCGCGACAACATTCCCGAATCCGGGTACTTCCCCATCGATCCCGATACGCTGCTCAACCCGTACTCGTGGCGCGCGGCAACGCGCGCGGCGGGCGCGGCGATTGCGGCGACGGATGCGGTCATTCGTGGCGAACTCGACAACGCCTTTTGCAGCGTGCGCCCGCCTGGTCACCACGCCACGCCCACACGTGCGATGGGCTTCTGCCTGTTTAACAGCGTGGCGATTGCGGCGGCACACGCGCTCGAAGTGCATGGGCTGTCGCGTGTGGCGATCGTCGACTTCGACGTGCACCACGGCAACGGCACCGAAGCCGCGTTCGGCAACGACGAGCGCGTGTTGATGTGCGGCATCTTCCAGCACCCGTTCTATCCGTTCTCCGGGGCGAACGATCCTGCGCCGAACATGCTCAACATTCCGCTCGAAGCGCGCACGTCCGGCATGGCCGCACGCGAAGCCATCGAGTACGGCTGGTTGGGACGCCTCAATGCGTTCCGCCCGGAAATGATCTTCTTCTCGGCAGGCTTCGACGCGCATCGCGAAGACGATCTCGGCGGCCTCGGGCTGACCGAAGCGGACTTCGCGTGGATCACGAAGGAGGTCAAGGCCATTGCCGATCGTCACGCAAAGGGACGCATCGTGAGCTGTCTCGAAGGCGGCTACAACCTCTCGGCGCTCGGGCGCAGCGTTGTGGCCCATCTGAAGGTGCTTGCCGACGTCTGACGGCAGGGCGGTGCGAGGCACGTGTGCGACGAATGCGAGATGCCGCCCGTCTCCCGATCTATCGGGCTAAGGGTTAGCGGCGGCCTAGAGGCGGCACAGGAGACGACATGACGTCATCAGAAGCGACTGTGGCCAACGGGCCGCTGGTACTCGTCACGCGTGGGGAAGGCGATCTGGCTGGTGTGGTCACGCTCACGCTGAATCGCCCGCGTCAGTTCAATGCCCTCTCCGAAGCGATGCTCGATGCGCTGCAACATGCGCTGGACGACGTCGCACGCGACGCCACGGCGCGCGTCGTGGTGCTCGGCGCTGCGGGGGCGGCATTTTGCGCCGGTCACGATCTCAAGGAGATGCGCGCCGAGCCGTCGCTTGACTACTACCGCACGCTGTTCAACCAATGCACGCGTGTGATGCTGACGATCCAGCGCATGCCGCAGCCGGTCATCGCTCGCGTGCACGGTATCGCGACGGCGGCAGGGTGTCAGTTGGTGGCGATGTGCGATCTCGCGGTCGCGGCGTCGGCGGCACGCTTCGCGGTGTCGGGCATCAACGTCGGTCTGTTTTGCGCAACGCCGGGTGTGGCACTCTCGCGCAATCTCACGCGCAAGCAGGCGATGGAGATGTTGCTGACGGGCGATTTCATCGATGCGCAGACGGCTTGCGAGCGCGGTCTCGTCAATCGTGTCGCGCCGATGGAGCGTCTCGACGGCGAAGTGGCGGCGCTGTGCCGCTCGATTCTTGCCAAGCCTGCGGCTGCCGTGGCGGCGGGCAAAGGGCTGTTCTACCGTCAGGCGGAGACGGGTATCGAAGCGGCTTATCAGATGGCGGGGCAGACGATGGCTTGCAACATGATGGACGCGTGCGCGCTCGAAGGCGTGCAGGCATTCATCGAGAAGCGTCCGCCGGAGTGGACGAATCCGAAGGACTGAGCGAGCTCAGCCGTCGATAGACCTGCGCATGCCAGCAATCGTCACCACTGCTTTTCCAGCACGAGCGGCCCGGGTGTCGCCGTGCGGCTCACCGCATAACCATTGCCGGTGAACCAGGCGCGCAGTTCCTTGATCATGTCAGGATTGCCGCAGACCATGATGCGCGACGTGGCGGGATCGAGCGTCGCGCCGACCGCCTTTTCCAGTTCCCCTGAAGCCAGCAACGACGTGATGCGTCCATAGAGCGCGCCGGGAGTTTGCTCGCGCGTGACGCTCACCGCGAAGTGCAGCTTGTCGACGAGCGCCGGATCGATGTCCGGATGCGAGAAGTGACGGAGTTGCTCGTAATAAGCGAGGTCGCGCTCCCATCGCACACTGTGCACGACGAAGATGCGTTTGAAGCGGTGCCAGACTTCCGGGTCTCGGAGAATCGATACAAAGGGTGCTAAGCCGGTGCCGGTGGCGAGCAGCCACAGGTCGTCGCCGCCTGTGAAACGGTCGAGCGTGAGGAAGCCGTACGCGGTGTGATCGACGAATAGTTCGTCGCCGACTTTGAGTTCCGACAGCCGGGGCGTGAGCTGGCCCTCGGGGATCGTAATTACGTAGAACTCCAATGTATCTTCGGCGGGCGAGTTTACGAAGGAATAGGCGCGCCAGATGAGTTCGCCATCGTCGCCCGGTAATCCGAGACGCACGAACTGCCCGGCGGTGAATTGCAGGCCAGGCGGGCGCGTGGTCTTGATGCTGAAGATCGTCGGCGTCCAGAAATGCATGCCGGTGACCGTTTGCGGCGAGTATTTCGTATGCGTCGTCTGCGCTTGCATGCCGGAGGCTCCTCGCAATTCCACACAGCTTCAGTGTAACGCGCAGCGAGGTATTGCGTGACGAGACCCTGTTCGCGAGGCGGGTTCCGGGGCCGCCGCGCGAAGGCGTTTGTCAGTGGCTGTGGTGCGTCCCGAGCACGGGCTTGACCGGCGATTTCTCGCCCATGAGCGTTTCATGCGTCATGGGCTGGGGGCGCTTGCGCTTGGCGGCGGCAGTCTCCGGCACGTGCGCCAGCAACCAATAAGTCAACTCGTCGATAACCTTCTCGCGGTCGAGGTCGTTGAGCGTTTCATGAAAGTGACCGGGATACAGCCGAAGCGTCTTGTCCTGCGACCCGGCGTTGCCGTGAAACTGCTCGCTCGCCCACGGCGCGGTGAGCCGGTCGGCGGTGCCGTGGAAGATGTAGAGCGGTAAATGCAGCGCGTCGGCGTTGGCGTGAATGCGCGCCATGGCGTCGAGCAATTCGGCGGCGGTGCGTGCCGGGGTGCCGCGATACGCGTTAAGCGGGTCTTTCTTCGCTGCATCGACCACGGTCTTGTCGCGGGCGATGGCAGCGGGATCGATCTTGAAGACCGGCACCTTAGGTAGCCAGCGCGATACCCAGCGACCGGCCTTCACCATCCACGGCGCGACCGGTTCGCCCGGGGCGAGGGCGGGGCTGCTGAGCATCAGGCCGCTCACGTTCGCGGGCGCGCGCGTGATCGTGTAGAGCGCCGCGATGGCGCCCCCCATGCTATGCCCGAGCAGAAAGAGCGGCGTCGGCCCAAAGGTCGTGCGCACGTGTGTGAGGAAGATCTCGGTGTCGTTAAGGTATTCGTCGAAATGATTGACGTAGACACGCGAGCCTTCCGAGCGTCCATGACCGCGCAGATCGTAGGTGACGGTCGCGATACCGAGCGACGCGAAATGCGCCGCCAGACGCGCGTACCGTCCGCCGTGTTCCCCCATACCGTGCACGATGGCGACCACGGCGCGCAGCGGAGTGTCCGTGTCGCCGTCGGTGTCCGGGTACCAGCTATGGACGTGGAGCATCAGTCCGTCACTGGCTTGCAGGCGCGATTCCGAATGCGTTGTCATGTCTCCTCCTGGCGCGTTGGCCGGGTGACCGTCGTACGTGCGACGGCACATTGATGATCGGGTGCGCCATTCGATCATAGGCCGTCCTGCGCCGGGGGGAATTCTCTAGAGGAAACGCACCACGAGGAAACTGGCTGTGCGTCACGATTTGCATAAAAATAGCACGATCGTTCGGGCTGGCGGGACGCTGGGTAAGCGCGCCCGGCCTGCCTCCGACGCCGTGATCGTAAGGATCGTGTATCCGTGGCTTATTGAAAGCGACACATGAACGATCGCAACAAAATGCCGCAAATATGCACATAATGCGTCATTGGCCGAGTGGTTATAATGGCAGCGGATTGACGTAAACGTAACTTTGGAGCGAGTTCATGAAGATCCTGGTACCGGTCAAACGGGTAGTGGATTACAACGTAAAGGTTCGCGTGAAGAGCGACGGCAGTGGCGTCGACATTGCGAACGTGAAGATGTCGATGAATCCGTTCGACGAAATCGCAGTGGAAGAGGCGGTGCGTCTGAAGGAAGCGGGCGTGGCGACGGAAGTGATCGCGGTGTCGGCGGGCGTGGCCCAGTCGCAGGAGACGCTGCGCACGGCGCTGGCGATCGGTGCGGATCGCGCGATCCTGATCGAGTCTGACGAAGAGTTGCAGCCGCTGGCTGTGGCCAAGCTGCTCAAGGCGCTGGTGGACAAGGAGCAACCGCAACTGGTGATCCTCGGCAAGCAAGCGATCGACGACGATTCCAACCAAACGGGTCAGATGCTCGCGGCACTCGCCAAGTTGCCGCAGGCGACGTTCGCCTCGAAGGTGTCGGTGGCGGATAACCGTGCACAAGTGACGCGCGAAGTGGACGGGGGTCTTGAGACCGTATCGCTGTCGCTGCCGGCGGTGATCACGACGGACCTGCGCCTGAACGAGCCGCGTTACGTGACGCTGCCCAACATCATGAAGGCGAAGAAGAAGCCGCTGGAGACCGTGAAGCCTGCGGATCTGGGCGTGGATGTGAGCCCGCGTCTGAAGACGCTGAAGGTGGCGGAGCCGCCCAAGCGCAGCGCAGGGGTGAAGGTGGCGGACGTAGCAGCGCTCGTCGACAAGCTCAAGACCGAAGCCAAGGTTATCTAAGGGAGACGACGAGATGAGCATTCTGGTCATTGCAGAACACGACAACCAAACCATCAAATCGGCCACCCTCAATACGGTGACGGCAGCGCTGCAATGCGGCGACGACGTGCACGTGCTGGTCGCAGGCAGCAACGCGAAGGCAGCGGCTGACGCGGCTGCGCAGATCGCTGGCGTGAAGAAGGTGCTGCTCGCCGACGCGGCGTACTTCGGCGACGGTCTGGCTGAGAACATCGCCGACGAAGTGGTGTCGATTGCGGGCAACTACTCGCACATCCTGGCCCCGGCCACGGCGTACGGCAAGAACATCGCCCCGCGCGTCGCGGCGTTGCTCGACGTGGCGCAGATCTCGGACATCACGAAGGTCGACAGCGCGGACACGTTCGAGCGCCCGATCTACGCAGGTAATGCGATTGCGACGGTGCAAAGCGCCGATAAGGTGAAGGTGATCACGGTGCGCTCGACGGGCTTCGATCCGGCGGCCGCGACCGGTGGCAGCGCCGCAGTGGAAAGCGTGGCAGCCACGCCGGACGCCGGTGTGTCGCAGTTTGTGGGCCGTGAAGTGACGAAGCTGGACCGTCCGGAACTGACCTCGGCGAAGATCATCGTCTCGGGTGGTCGGGGCCTGGGTAGCGGCGAGAACTACACGAAGGTGCTGGAGCCGCTGGCGGACAAGCTGGGTGCAGCGCTGGGCGCATCGCGCGCAGCGGTCGATGCCGGTTACGTGCCGAACGACTATCAGGTCGGTCAGACGGGCAAGATCGTCGCGCCCCAGCTGTATGTGGCTGTGGGTATCTCGGGTGCGATCCAGCACTTGGCGGGCATGAAGGATTCGAAGGTGATCGTGGCGATCAACAAGGATCCGGAAGCACCGATCTTCTCGGTGGCGGACTACGGTCTGGTGGGCGATCTGTTCACCGTCGTACCGGAACTGACGGGCGCGCTGTAAGCGTCTGACGTAGCATCGAAGTGAAGTTGTGCGGCTGCGAGATTCATCTCTCGCAGCCGATTCGCATGGGGAGGCGTGCAAGTGCGTCTTCATGCGAATCGGTCGAGCATCATCTGCAGTGAAAACAGAACGAACAAAACAATAAGCATCCCGGTAATCGCCACCAACCGAAGGCAATCGGAATCCCTTGGAGGAACGACATGAGTTATCAGGCCCCGATCAAGGACATGCAGTTCGTGATGAACGAACTGGCGGACCTGAACCGCATCGCTGCGCTGCCGGGTTATGAGGACGCCTCGCCCGAACTCGCACAGGCCGTGCTCGAAGAAGCGGCCCGCTTCAATCAGGAAGTGCTCGCACCGCTAAACGTGATCGGCGATCAACAGCCGAGCACGTGGAAGGATGGCGTTGTCACGACCACGCCCGGCTTCAAGGAAGCGTTCCGTCAGTTTTCCGAAGCGGGCTGGCAGGGCGTGGTGCATCCGCAGGAGTTCGGCGGTCAGGGGTTGCCCAAACTCGTCGCCACGCCGTGCACGGAAATGCTCAATGCAGCGAACCTGTCGTTCGCTCTGTGCCCGCTGCTGACCGATGGCGCCGTCGAAGCGTTGCTTACGGCGGGTACCGATGCACAGCGTGCCCTCTACGTCCCGAAGTTGCTCTCGGGCGAGTGGACCGGCACGATGAATCTGACCGAGCCGCAAGCGGGTTCCGATCTCGCGATGGTGCGCACGCGCGCAGAGCGGGAAGGGGACGGTACCTATCGCATTTTCGGCACCAAGATTTTCATCACGTTCGGCGAACACGACATGGCGCAGAACATCGTCCACCTCGTGCTCGCGCGCACACCCGATGCGCCCCCGGGCGTGAAGGGCATCTCGCTGTTCATCGTGCCGAAGTTCAACGTCGACGCCGAGGGCAAGCTCGGCGCGCGTAACGATGTGCACTGCGTGTCCATCGAGCACAAGCTCGGCATCAAAGCGAGCCCGACGGCCGTGCTGCAATTCGGTGACAACGGTGGTGCGACGGGGTATCTCGTCGGCGAAGAAAACCGCGGTCTCGAGTACATGTTCATCATGATGAACGCCGCGCGTTTCGCCGTCGGCATGCAGGGCGTGGCCGTCGCCGAGCGTGCCTATCAGCACGCGGTGGCGTATGCGCGCGATCGTCTGCAAAGCCGTCCGGTGGATGGCTCGTCGCGCGACGCCGTCACGATCATTCATCACCCCGACGTCAAGCGCATGCTGATGACGATGCGCGCGCTGACCGAAGGCGCTCGCACGCTCGCCTACGTGGCGGCGGCGCAGGCCGATATCGGCCATCACGCCGCAGACGCTGCCGAGCGCAAGCGCGCGCAGGCGATCTACGAATTCCTCGTGCCGATCGTGAAGGGCTGGAGCACGGAGATGTCGCTGGAGGTCACGAGCCTTGGCGTACAGGTGCACGGCGGCATGGGCTTCATCGAAGAAACCGGTGCTGCGCAGTACTATCGCGACGCACGCATTCTCCCGATCTACGAAGGCACGACCGCGATTCAGGCGAACGATCTGATCGGTCGCAAGACGCTGCGCGACGGCGGTGCGGTGGCGCGCACGCTGTGCGAGATGGTCGAAGCAACTGAGAACGAGCTGCGCGCAGCGGGCGGTGTGGCGGCATCGGTGGCGGAGCGACTCGCCAAGGGACGTGAAGCGCTGTCGATCGTGATCGACTATATCGTGGCGAACACGCAAGACAACGCCAACGCCGTGTTCGCTGGCAGCGTGCCGTATCTGAAGCTTGCGGGCATCGTGCTGGGCGGCTGGCAGATGGGACGTGCGTTGCTGGCAGCGCAGAAGCTGCGCGATCAGGATCCGTCGTTCTTCGATGCCAAGATCGGCACCGCACGCTTCTTCGCGGATCACATTCTGACGCAGGCGCCAGGTCTGGCGCAGTCGATCACTGAAGGGGCTGACTCGGCCTTGTCACTGAGCGACGCGCAGTTCTGACGCGCAGCGTCGTGCACAAAAGAAAAGGCGGCCTGCGGGTCGCCTTTTCTTTTGTGCACAAACATCGTTGGACGAAAAAAAAGGCACTGCGTGAATCACGCAGTGCCTTGCATTGGGTCCCCGCCTCAGCCGCTAAGCCGGCATCCTGAACCGAAGGTTCAAGGTGGTCGCGGTTAGTAGCGCTTTGGGTTCATCAGACAGAGTGACGCTCACGCCAGCACTACAAACTTCCGCAACCTGCAACAGATCATTGGTTCAAGGAATCTATGACTTTCGCGAACCAGGCAGGGAAAACTAACCTTTCGGACCGGACGTTTGCGGGTGTCTTTCAGTTCTGATACTGATCGATCACTGCGCTCAGTCGTTCGTCCATGAGCTGCATTCTACGCTGAATTTCTTCGGCGGGGAATGCTTGTCCAGCAGCAATACTTTTTTCCAGTGCAAGCAATTCGGATGCCAGGCTCAACGCTGCCATGACGGCAATCCGGTCGGTTCCGCGCACGCTGCTTTGCGCGCGGACTTTGCTCATTTCGGCATCGACGCGCGACACCGAAGCGAGCAGGTCGGCTTCGTGTTCCGGCGGGCAGGCGAGCCGGTACGACTGTTCCAGGATATGAACTTCGAGCTGCTTGATCGTCATGCGTTTTCTCCACCGGGGGCACCGAGCAGATCCATCTGACCCTCAGCGGGGTTCTGCGTGGGAAGCTTTTCAAGGATGGCGTTCAGGCGAACCTGTGCCTCGTCGATCTTGGCGGCAAGCTGATCGCGTTGCAGACGCAAGGCGTCGCGCTCCGTGCGCAATTGCTCAATGGCAGCGCGGGTTTCGTCGCATTCGGCACGCGCGCGGTCGAGTTCCGCGAGCAGCGCTTGATTGTGTTGGTGAAAACGCTGGCTGATAACAACCAGCTGTTCCATTTTGTCGGTGAGATTGTCGAGATCGGTGAGCATCGGGCTGCGTCCTCTTGATTGCCCTACATTCTAACGGAATCGGCGGCCAGTGCCCGACGAACGAGCATTGACGCTCGTTCCAATGGCCCCTACACTTGCGGCACTTCGGTGCTCGCGCACGCCCCCCGGCATGCGCAGTTAAACGGGAAACAGGGAGCCGCGTCCCCACACGGGCTGGCCAACCTGTGCTGCCCCCGCAACGGTAAGTCATTCTTTCGGCCCGAAAGGTTTCCGAAAACGCGCCTCGCCTCCATTGCCACTGTGTGCTATCCGCATGCGGGAAGGCCGGTCAGGCGCCATGATGACCAGCCCGGATACCGGCCCAAGTGAGTGGGGAATCATCCATGCCGCCCGGCCTCGAGCCGCAAGCGGCCTGACGTCGTTTTCATGTGTCGATGCTTCGCATCCGTGACGTGTCACCGGCGCTCCCCTTGCGCCGGCGGCCCGCGGGGGAACGGGTCTAGGCTATAAGAAAACTACGGAAGTCACACCCGACCATGCGCACCCACGTTCGCGCGATGGCGCCGCACGCGCCTGCTTTTGCACGTCTCGCTTCGGCGCCCGCCGCCCGCATTTCCACTAGCATTCCCGCTCCACATCGTCTCGCCATGGCTGCCGCCTTGCTGGCCGCAAGCCTTGGTGCACACGCGCAGTCGAGCGATGCGTCGCTCAACACGACCGTCGTGACGGCTTCGCGCACCGAGCAAAAGCTGGCGGACACGCTCGCCTCCACCTCGGTCATCACGCGCGAGCAGATCGAGCAAAGCCAGGCGCAGGACCTCCCGTCGCTGCTGCGCGGTCAGGCAGGCGTGGAAATTACGCAGAACGGCGGCTTCGGCACGTCGGCCAGCATCTTCATGCGTGGTGCGAACTCGAACTCGTCGCTGGTGCTGATCGACGGCGTGCCCGTCAACTCAGCCACGACCGGTGTGACCAACATCGCCCAGATTCCGGTGTCGCAAATCGACCACATCGAAATCGTGCGCGGCAACGTGTCGGCCCTGTACGGCTCGCAAGCCGTTGGCGGCGTGATCCAGATCTTCACCCGTAAGGGCGACGGCGGCCAGCCCAAGGCTTACGCCGAAGTCGGCTACGGCACGAATAACACCACACAGGCCAACGCCGGTATCGCCGGGTCGTTCGAAGACGGCAAGACGCGCTTCTCGCTGGATGTGTCCCGTTTTCACACCAACGGCATCTCGGCACAGGATCCGCGCTTCGCACCGAAGGTCAACCCGAACCGCAACGGCGACGACAACACCAGCGTGACGGCCTCGCTCTCGCGCAAGTTCGGCGACACATGGGAAGTCGGTGCGCGCCTGTTCCAGAGCGACGGCAGCAGCAGCTACGACAACGCCTTCGGCAAGCCCTCCGATCTGAACGACACCGACGCACGCGTGCGTCAGATCTCGGCGTATGCCAAGGGCAACATCACGGACAAGTGGAACACGCGTTTCACCGTCACGCAGGGCGACGACTACAGCTACAACTACCTGAACGGCAAGGGCAACGGCAACTTCCATACGTCGAACAACCAGATCGACTGGGCCAACGAATATGCCTTCATGCCGGATCACAAGCTGATCGCCGGTTATACGCGTCAGGAACAGACGGTCGAAGGCAGCACGACCTACAACCACAACAATCGCCATCTCGACTCGTTCTACGTCGGTTATGAAGGGGTCTTCGCGCAGAAGCACGAAGTGCAGGCCACCGTGCGCCGCGACATCTATTCGGACTTCGGCGGGGCGAACAGCTACTGGGTCGGTTACGGCTACAAGCTGACCGAGCAGTGGAGGCTGATGGCCAACGCGTCGGACGGTTTCCGTGCGCCGACCTTCAACGAACTGTTCTACCCGGGCTACGGCAATCCGAACCTGCAACCGGAGCGTTCGATCTCGAAGGAACTCGCCGTCCAGTTCTACGACCCGGCCTTCGGTCTCGCGAAACTGGCGCTGTTCCGCACGAGCTACACGAACCTGATCCAGTCGCTGTCCGTATTCCCGTACACGGCTGCGAACGTGGCGAACGCGCGCGTCGAAGGGCTTGAGCTGACCTATCAGGGCAAGATTCAGTGGACGGGCACCGACGTTCGCGCATCGTTCACGCGTCAGAACCCGACCGATCTCGATGCCAACAAGGTGCTTGCCCGCCGCGCAAGGCAATACGCGTCGTTCGGTGTGACGCAGAAATTCCTCGGCAAGTACTCGGTCGGTGGCGATGTCTATTACAGTGGCGAGCGTTACGATACGGGCGGCCAGCATCTCGGCGCATACACGCTCGTGAACTTGCAGGCACGCTACGATATCGACAAATCCTGGTACGTCTCGGCGCATCTGGACAACGTTTTCAACAAGAACTACCAGACGGTCTATGGCTACAACACCCTCGGACGCGCAATTTACGTCTCGCTTGGCTGGAAGCAGTTCTGACGACGTCCCGGCGGGACGTGACGCCGCATGACGCTGCGTCGCGCCCTCGCCATCTGGACGGGACTGGCGGGCATCGCGCTGGCCGCGCTCGTTGCGTCGCTCATGCTCGGGAGCGTGCCGGTTTCGTTGCGTGAGATCGGTGCGCTCGCGCTCGGCCACGACGCCGGTCTCGCTGGCGACGTGGTCTGGCGGCTGCGTCTGCCGCGCGCGCTCGCCGCATTCGCCTGCGGTGGCTCGCTGGCGGTGGCTGGCACGCTCATGCAAACGCTGCTGCGCAACCCGCTCGCCGACCCGTACGTGCTCGGTATCTCCGGTGGCGCAGGTGTCGCGGCGCTGGCGTCGCTGGCGCTCATGCTGCCGTTTTTCTGGGTGCAGACGAGCGCGTTCCTCGGTGCACTCGCCGCCATCGCGATTGTGATGGGCCTCTCGCACCGCAGTTTTTTGCACCCTGGCGATCAGGACAGCAGTACCAAACTGTTGCTCACCGGCGTGATGATGGCCGCCGGTTTCGGCGCACTTTCCACCCTGATTCTCACGCTCGCGCCCGACGCGAGTCTGCGCGGCATGCTGTTCTGGCTGACGGGCGATCTGAATGGCGTGGATCGCGCGTCGCTGCCGCTAATCGCACTGGCCGTGACCTTGCTCATCGTGTGCCCGGTCGCCCATCGGCTGAACGTGCTGCTGCGCGGCGAGGCCGTGGCTCAGGCCGTCGGTGTCGCCGTCGGCCCGTTGCGCGCACGCATCTATCTGGCAGCGTCGCTTGCGACGGCTGTCGCTGTGACGACCGCAGGCAGCATCGGCTTTGTCGGGCTTGTGGTGCCGCACATTCTGCGACTGCGCTTCGGCAACGATCAGCGCATGTTGATTCCGGCGGCCGCGCTCGGCGGCGGCGCGTTGCTGATGCTCGCCGATCTGGTCGCACGCACCGTAATCGCACCGACGCAACTCCCGGTCGGCGTCATCACGGCGATGATCGGCGTGCCCGTGTTCCTGTGGCTGCTCTCGCGACGGGTGATTCGATGACATCCATGCCGACAGCGAACCCGATAACGAACCCAACGGCGAACGCAGCGATGTTGCAAACGCACGCGCTGACGCTGCGTGCGGGCGAGCGCGTGCTCGTCGACTGGCTGGATCTGGCGATTGCGCCGGGCGAGTGCTGGTGTCTGGCCGGACCGAACGGCGCGGGCAAGACGACGCTGCTCGGCACGCTGGCGGGGCTGCGTCCCATTGACGACAAGCCACAGCGTGACGCCACCATCACCGCCAGCGGACGTGTGGACATCGCAGGCAAGTCGCTCGCGCAATGGCGTCCGGCGCCGCTGGCGAAAGTGCGCGCGCTCATGCCTCAGCAGAGTCGCGACGCGTTCGGCGCGACCGCGCTGGAGGTCGTGCTGGCGGGCCGTCATCCGTATCTCGCACAGGGCCGCTGGGGCGCATGGGAGTCCGACGACGACGTCGCGCTGGCCATCGAAGCACTCGCGCAGGTTGGGCTGGAAGACTTCGCGTCGCGCGACGTCACGACGCTCTCGGGCGGCGAGCGTCAGCGTGTCTCGCTCGCTGCGGTGATTGCGCAGGCCACGCCGTTGCTGTTGCTCGACGAACCCGTATCGCATCTCGATCTGCATCATCAGATCGACGCGCTCGAACTGCTCGCTCGCCATGCGCAGCGTGACGATTGCGCCGTGGTTTTTTCGTGTCACGATCTCAACCTCGCGCGTCGCTTTGCCACGCATGCTCTCTTGCTCGACGGCCGTGGCGGCTGGCGTGCCGGTCCGGTGCAGGAAGTGCTATCGGCTGAGTATTGCAGCGACGCGTTCGGCTATGCGCTGCGTTTGATTCGCGATGGCGACGACGAGGCGCTCGTGCCGGTGCGGCGCACATGATTGACGTAGTGGGGCACGTCCCCTCATTTCCGTATTCGACTTGATTGACAGGTGCTGTCCATGACCCAGGAAACTCCGAAATCCGACGCGCTTTGCGCTGACACCGGCGTCGATGCAAATGCCGACGATGGCCGCAATGAACGCCATCGCACGCGCATGGTGCGCAAGAAAGCGGTCATCGACGAGAAGATCGAGAAAGCGCAGCGCGACTGCGGCGTGATCGTCATTACGACCGGCAACGGGAAGGGTAAATCCAGTTCGGGCTTCGGCATGGTCGTGCGGGCGATGGGGCACGGCATGAAGACCGGCGTCGTGCAGTTCATCAAGGGCGCTATCCCCACGGGCGAGGAGAAATTCCTGCGTCGCTTCCCCGAAGAATGCGAGTTTCACGTGATGGGCGAAGGCTACACGTGGGAGACGCAGGATCGCGCGCGCGATATCGCCAAGGCCGAAGCGGCGTGGGAGCAGGCGCGCCGCATGTTGCAGGATGCGTCCTTCGGTCTGGTGTTGTTCGACGAGTTGAACATCGCCCTCAAACTCGGCTATCTCGACGTGAACACTGTGATCGCGGACTTGCAGGCGCGTCCCGACATGCAGCACGTGGTGATCACCGGGCGTGGCGCGCCGCAGGCGCTCATCGATGCGGCCAACACCGTGACCGACATGACGCCCGTAAAGCATGCGTTTGCCGACGGCATCCGCGCGCAGCCTGGCGTCGAAATGTAATTCCAGTCTCACTGCTCATCGTTTCAGGACGTTCCCGTATGACCGCATTCAGCCCCTTGCTGGCAGAACTCTTCGACATCGCTGCGTCATCCACGGCCATGGATGCCGCGCTCCAGCATGCCATCGACATCAAGACGAAGCCGCCCGGCAGTCTCGGCGCACTGGAGCGCGTGGCGCACCGGATCGGTCGCATTCAGCAGAGCGCGACGCCGGAACTCACGCGTCCCGCCATGCTGGTGTTCGCAGGCGATCACGGCGTTGTGGCCGCTGGCGTGAGCCCCTATCCGCAGGCCGTGACGGCGCAGATGGTGCTCAACTTCCTGCGCGGCGGCGCAGCCATCAATGTCTTCTGCCGCGCTGGCGGCATCGAGATGGAAGTGATCAATGCGGGCGTGGCGGCGGACTTTCCGGCCCATGCGTCGCTCGTGGACATTCCCGTCGCGCGCGGCACGCAGAACTTCGTCGACATGCCCGCGATGACGCGCGAGCAACTGGAGACGGCGCTTGCCGCCGGGGCCGCGCGTGTGGTGGCGCATGCGTCGCGCGGCACGCGCATGATCGGCTTCGGCGAGATGGGCATTGGTAACACGTCGGCCGCAGCCTGTCTGATGCAGCGTCTGACGGGGTTGCCGCTCGCGGACTGCGTCGGTCGTGGCACAGGTGTCGACGACGCTGGGCTCGCCCGCAAGACGGCCGTGCTCGAGCGCGCGCTGGCGACGCATCCGGCAACCGGTGACACGCCTGACCCGCTCGACACGCTTGCGACCTTCGGCGGCTTCGAAATTGCGATGATGACCGGCGCGTATCTCGCTGCCGCGAAGCTCGGCCTTGTGATCGTGGTGGACGGCTTCATCAGCACATCGGCACTGCTGGTCGCCGCGCGCGTTGCACCTGCGGTGCTCGATTACTGCGTGTTCGCGCACGCGTCGGACGAAACCGGGCATCGCGCCATGCTCGACGCACTGGGTGCTGAGCCACTGCTGCAATTGGGGCTGCGTCTCGGAGAAGGCACGGGCGCGGCGCTCGCGATGCCGTTGATTCAGGCGGCTGCGGCGTTCCTGCGCGAGATGGCGACGTTCGAAGGCGCGGGCGTGAGTGATCGTGAGTGATCGCGAGCGATCGCAATTGACATCGATTGAGTACGAGACAACCAACGAATGACGACCTCCGCCCCTGATCCCTCCGACGACACCGTACCGCGCACGCATGTGCCTGTGGTGCAGGATCCCGCACGGGTGTCGTTCGGCGGATTCCAGGGGCAGTTGCGTCTGTTCCTGACCGCGCTCGGATTCTTCACGCGTGTGCCGATCCCACAGTGGGTCGGTTACTCGCCTGAGCAACTGAACGCCGCGACGCGTTATTTCCCGCTCGTCGGCGTGTTCGTCGGCGCGCTGGTGGCAACGCTGACGGTGGCGATGGGACACGTCTGGTCACCGCATCTCGCCATTGCGCTGGGGCTTGGCGTGAGCGTACTGCTCACGGGCGCATTTCACGAAGACGGTCTGGCCGATTCCGTCGACGCTTTCGGCGGGGCGTTCGAGCGCGAGCGCTTGCTGGAGATCATGCACGATTCGCGCATCGGGACTTACGGTGCTGTGGCGTTGTGGCTGGCGCTGGCGCTCAAGTGGCAGGCGCTCGTCGACATTCAGGCGTCGCACGGATGGAGTGGCTTTGCCGTGGTGCTGATCGGCGCGCATGCGGCGAGTCGCAGCATGGCGATCAGTCTGTTGCGGGCACTCGACTACGTGCGTCCCGAAGGCAAGGCGAAGCCGGTGGCGCAACGGCTGAGTCTCTCAGGACTGATGTTCGGCGTACTTTGCAGCGCGCCTTGGTGGGTGTGGCCGGACTGGCGCGCCGGTGTGACGGGCGTGGTGGTCCTGATCGCATTGCGCGCGGCGTTCATCCGCTATCTGCGCCGCCGCCTCGGTGGCTACACCGGCGACACGCTCGGCTTCGCACAGCAACTCGGCGAGCTGGCGCTCTATCTCACGGTGTGCGCATGGATTTGATTCTGGTGCGTCATCCGCAGCCGGATGTGGCGTCTGGTGTCTGCTACGGTCAGACGGATGTGCCGCTGATCGAACCCATCCAGCATGGGACGCTGGTCGCGCGAATTCGCAGTGCCATCGGCGACCGGCCGCTGAGCGCAGTGCACAGCAGTCATCTGGCGCGCGCGCGAATCCCGGCACGTTGGTTGTCGTCGATGTTCCATGCGCCGCATTACGTGGACACCCGCCTCGCCGAAATGCACTTCGGCGAGTGGGAAATGCGTGCGTGGGACGAGATCGATCGCAGTGTGCTCGATGCATGGGCACAAAACGTCGGTGGCTTTGCGCCGCCCGGCGGTGAGTCGGCCCGCGACGTTGTGCTGCGCGTGGACGCGTGGGCGCGCGAGTTGCGCTCGCAAGCATCGGACAAAGACGAGGTGCACGTTGTGATCGGCCACGCCGGGCCGATCCGTCTGCACATCGCCACGGCATTGCGTCTGCCGACGGCCACATGTCTATCCTGGGCACTCGACTTCGGCGGCATCTGTCATCTGCATATTGCAGACGACGGCAACGCGCGCCTGATTCACTGGAACGTGCAAACGAACGTGTAACCGCACGCTGCTGCTCGCATTACTTCACCGCTGCTCCCTTTACTTCGCAACTGCCGTGCGACGCGAGCGTGCGATATCGAGGTCTTCGCACATAGTGCGTGCGCCATCGAGAATGCGCGGGCTGGGACGGTTGATGAGGTCGCCGTCGATACCGAATAGATTGTTGCGCGCGACGGCGGGGAGTTGCGGCCACTTGCGCCAGTTATCCAGCGTAGCCAGCGGCTTGTCGGACTTCGTTGCCCCGGGCGTCGCGGTGAACATCGCTTCCGGCGCTTTGGCCAACACCGCTTCGATGGACACGCGCGGCACCAGCGCCGGTTCGTCCGCGAAGACATTCACGCCGCCGCACAGGCGGATGACGTCGCTCACCATATGCGTGCCGTTCAGCGTCATGAGCGGCTGCGTCCACACCTGATAGAACACCGGCACCGGCGCGCGCGACGCATATTGCTTGCGCAACGTCTCATAGCGCGCGCGGAAGGCCTCGGCCGATACCTTCGCCTTGGCAGGCGTGCCCATCAGCGTGCCGAGCGTTTCAATGGCCGCAGGCAGATCCGTCAGATGCTTCGGCTCCGAATAGAACACGGGCAACTTCAACTGGCGCAACGCCTCGACCTGACGCTGCGAATTGCCGTGCATCCACACGACGAGCAGATCGGGCTTGAGCGCGAGAATGCGTTCGAGATCGAGTGCGCTGTTGTCGCCCACGTGCGGCAAGCGCTGCGCCGCCTCCGGATAGTCGGAGTACTTCACCACGCCTACGACCTTGTCGCCCGCACCGGCGGCGAACAGCAACTCCGTGGCGTGCGGCGACAGACTCACCACGCGCTGCGCCGGGGCGGGCAGCGTGACAGTCGCGCCGGAGTCGTCCTTCACGGAGACAGCGGCGTGCGCGCCCGACAGAGGCGCGCCTGCGAAGCAAGCGAAGGCGAGGGCAAGCGTTTGAGTGCGCAGGCGGGTGAGCATGGCCGGGCGGGGCAGCGATATCAGCGACATGGGACGATGCGTTCGATGAGCGCGAAGCGAGGCGGGTGTAAGGGCTGGCGGGTGTGAGACGCGTCAACAAAGGAAACGTCGAAAAATGAGATCATTCCCGCCACGGACTCGCCATTTTCTGCGGGTTGGGGCGCGACGACAAGCATTTGAAAGACCGTCCTGCGAACCGATGTCACGCAAGGGCTGTCGAATGATGCGTGGCATTTGGCGGCATGTCAGCCGTGCCGGATAGAACTGAAGGAGTCGATGTCGTGAAACGAAACATGGGAATAGTGGGCGCTGCGGCGCTGGTGGTAGTCGCGATGCTCGCCGGATGCGCTGCGCCGGGCGGCGGGGCTGGCTCGGGAACCAGTGCAACGAGCACTAGCAAAGTGCAGGCCTACGGCGTGCTCGACGCCGGTGTGGCCGTGGTGCGGTAACGCGCCAACGTGCCAACGTACCAAAGCGACTGCGCCCCCTGACGCCGGAGCGTTCAGGGGGCGCAGTGTCTAACGCGGTGCTGCGTTAGTTCGATGCCGGAGCGGGGGCCGTGGCGCCTGCGTCCGATGCCGGAGCGCTCATTGCGCCGCCGCCTGCATCGCTGGCCGCAGCCGGTGCGGTCGTTGTCGTGTCAGCTGCCGGAGCGGCCGATTGGTCTTCTTTTTTGGAGCAACCCACCGTCACGACAGTGGCGGTCAGAAGCGTGGCGAGCAACAGAGGCAGTTTTTTCATTTGGTCGTCCTTTTGATTGGGAAAGCCCTTGCGAAAGAACCTTCAGTCTAGCGGCGCCCTTCGGCGATGACTGTGTGCATTTGTTGCAGAAATGCTTCAATTTGTAACGAAAATGGCAGGAACACCCGTTATTTAATACTGCGTAAGCAGTCTCTCGGCAGTGCTTTGGATGTCCCCGGGCAACGTACACCCGTTCTGAAGCATAACGGGGAAATTGGATGGGTCCGGTCTGCGTCAGTTCCCGAAAACGTTATTCAGGACGGAATCCGGGCCGCAGTGCCGTCAGCGCGCCCGCAAGTCGCTGCCATTCGTCCTCGGTCGCGGGCAGGCCCAGACGCAGGCTTGGCAGCGTTTGGATGGTATCCGCCGATGAGATCGGACGCGCATCGAACAGACGCGTCCATACGCCTTGTTCAGCCAGTCGCGCGTGCCATTGCGGCGCAAGTGCATGCGGCGTCCAGGCAAATAGCGGTGTGCCAACCGTTGGCCAGCCCTGATCGCGCAACAGCGACAACAGTCGTTCACCTTCCTGCAACAAACGTTCCCGCGCCGCACGTTGCCATGCGCTGTCGCACAGGGCCGTTCGCACTGCGAATCTTGCCGGGCCACTGACCGTCCATGCACCGAGCCGTTCGGTCAGACGTTTGCCAAGCTCTTCCGGGCATAACGCGAAGCCCGCGCGGATTCCCGCCAGTCCGAAGAACTTGCCGATCGAGCGCAGGATGACGAGGCCGTCTTCGCCCGCGTGAGGCGTCATCGACGTGGCGGGGGATAGGTCCGCAAAGGCTTCGTCGACGATCAGCATGCCGCCGCGCGCCGTCAGTTGTGCTTGCCATTGAGCGAGCGTCTCGCGCGAGACGGATCGCGTGGTGGGATTGTCGGGATTGACCCAGACGAGGTAGTCGACATCCGGCAAGCCAGCTTCCGGTCCGAGCCACGAGACGAGTGTGTGTCCGGCGCGCGCGAATGCCGGTGCGTACTCGCTGTACGTGAGCGATGCGACGGCGACGCGTCCCGGTCGAAGCAGCGCGGGCAGCGTGCGGATGACCGCCTGCGAACCGGAGCAGGGCACGACGGTTTCGACCGGCACGCCGTAATAGCGGGCGGCGACATCGCGCAGGTCGTCGAAGGTGTCGGGGAGATCGCGCCAGACACTTGGGGGTGGCATCGGCACCGGATACCCCACGGGATTGATGCCGGTCGACAGATCCAGCCAGTCTTCGCGAGGACGTCCAAACCTGCGGATGGCTTCGCCGAGATTGCCACCGTGGCGCGGGGCGTTCGAGGTAGACGCTGAGGGTGACGGTGCGGGTGCAGCGGATGACGCAGACATGACGATCGGAAAGCGGATTACAGCAATGTGGTGGGCATGGCATCGGCTTGCGACGCGGCGAACAACGCCAGCGCGCCAGTAACGATCAGCCACATCCACATGGAACGGGAGATCAGCCGCCACGCGGCCTTGATGTGTTGTGCGGAGGGTTCCGTGCCGCAGCCGAGCGGCGGACGCGTCTCCCACTCACCGTGATATCGCGCGGGGCCGCCGAGCTGAACGCCCAGGCTACCCGCGCCGGCGGCCATCACGGGACCTGCATTGGGGCTGGACCAGGCGCTGGCCTGCGTGCGCCAGCAATCGATGGCACGTGCCACGTCGCCGAAGATCGCGTAGCTCGCTGCCGTCAATCGTGCGGGAATCCAGTTCAGGATGTCGTCGATGCGCGCCGCCGGTCGGCCGAAGTACAGAAACTTGTCGGTGCGATAGCCCCACATCGCGTCGAGCGTATTGGCCAGACGGAACAGCACGACGCCAGGTGCACCGGCAATCGCGAACCAGAAGAGCGCGCCGAAGATGGCGTCGTTGCCGTTCTCCAGCGTGGATTCGACGGCGGCGCGCGCGAGATCGGAGGCGTTAGCGTCTTCCGTATCGCGCGAGACGATGCGCGCCGTGAGTGCGCGTGCCTGTGTCAGATCGCCGTCGCGCAGGGCGTGAGCGATGGGCATGACGTGTTCGCGCAAACTTCGGGCACCGAGCGCCGCATACAACGCCAGCGCTTGCCAGACGATGCTGCCCCAGCCGGGCAGGAACGTCAGCGCCCACGCGATCAGTACGGGAATCACGAGCATGATGCACCACGCCCACGCGCCACGCGTCGTGGCGCTGAACGGCTTGTCGCGCACCTCGGGATCGTTGAGCCATGCCTCCACACCGTTGGCGACATAGCCGAAGCCGACCAGCGGGTGCCAGCGTCGCGGCTCGCCGAGCCAGGCGTCGAGCAACACGCCGATCAATGCGGCGAGCCAGAGCGATTCGGGCGCGAGTCCTGTGAGCATCGGCGAGTGACTCCTTTTTCTCTTATCCCTTGACGGCCATCGGCAGCCCGGCGACGACGAAACGCACGTGCGGTGCCAGCGCAGCGACACGCTGGTTGAGACGTCCGAGCTCATCGACATAACGCCGCGTGAGCGCACCCATCGGGATCACGCCCAGACCGATTTCATTGCTGACGACGATGATCTTGCCGGGCAGCGACAGCAGCGTCTGTGCGAGCGTGTCGACGACGCTCTGCCACTGCGCCTGCGTCGCCGGTCCGTCGGGATGATCGTCCGGCGGGCATAGCCAGCCGGCCAGCCACAGCGGCAGACAGTCGACGAGCACACAATGGCCGTCCCTTGCGACTTCCCTCAGCGTGCGCGCCAGTTCGCGTCCGGCCTCCACCGTCTCCCAATGCCCCGGACGGCTCGCCCGGTGATGCGCAATGCGTGCTTCCATCTCGGGCTCGCCGGTCACGGCGGCCGTCGCGACATAGGTCACGGGCAGGCCGCTCTGCGTGGCAAGGCGTTCGGCAAATGCACTCTTGCCGGAGCGCGCACCGCCGAGGATGAAGGTGAGATCGGGGGAGTTCGGAACGAGGTCGGTCATGGCGGATATTGTACGAGCGCCCGATGCGATAATCCGCGTCATGAGTGAAATCCCTGTCAATTTCGAAGCGCCCGCCAACCCGCGTCGTGGCACCCTGATGATTCAGGGGACGTCGTCGGATGCTGGCAAGAGCACGGTCGTTGCCGGTCTTTGTCGTCTGCTGTTGCGCGAGGGCGTGCGCGTCGCCCCCTTCAAGCCGCAGAACATGGCGCTCAACAGTGCCGTGACGGCAGACGGCGGCGAGATCGGGCGCGCACAAGCGTTGCAGGCGCAAGCGGCAGGCATCGCCCCGCATACCGACTTCAATCCCGTGCTGCTCAAGCCGAGCAGCGACCGGGGCGCACAGGTCATCATCGGCGGCAAGGTCGTGGCCGATCTCGATGCGCGTGCGTATCACGAGTACAAGCCGCGCGCGATGGCGGCGGTGCTGGCCGCGTACGAGCGTCTGCGCACGAGGTACGACGCGGTGCTGGTCGAGGGCGCGGGCAGCCCGGCCGAGGTGAACCTGCGCTCGCGCGACATCGCAAACATGGGCTTCGCCGAGGCGGTCGACGCCCCGGTGCTGCTCGTCGCCGACATCGACCGGGGAGGGGTTTTCGCGCAATTGATCGGCACGCTGGCGTGTCTGTCGGACAGCGAACGTGTGCGTATCAAGGGCTTCGTCATCAATCGCTTTCGCGGCGATCCGTCGCTGCTCACGGGCGGGCTGGAATGGCTGGAGACGAAGACGGGCATCCCCGTGCTGGGCGTGTTGCCTTACTTGCACGGGCTGCATCTCGACGGCGAGGACATGCTGCCCGGCGAGCGTCACAAGGCCGCGAGCGGCGAGACACGTCTGCGCGTCACCGTGCCCGCCTTGCCGCGCATCAGCAATCACACCGATTTCGACGCCTTGCGTGCGCATCCGCAAGTCGATTTCCGTTATGTCGGTGCGGGGGAGGCGTGGCCTCCCAGCGATCTCGTGATCTTGCCCGGGAGCAAGCACGTGCGCGCCGATCTTGCGTGGTTGCGCGCACAAGGCTGGGAGTCGGCGATCGCGCGGCATCTACGCTATGGCGGCAAAGTGCTGGGCATCTGCGGTGGCTTGCAGATGCTCGGCGCCGCGATTCACGATCCGCTTGGGTTAGAAGGCGATGCGGGCACGACCCCGGGCCTCGGCTGGCTGGAGATCGAAACCACAATGGAAGCCCAGAAGCAGCTGCGCGTGGTGACCGGACGTCTCACCGCTGGCGACGCGCCGGTGAACGGCTACGAGATCCATATGGGGGTGACGCGCGGGGCGGCGCTTGAGCGTCCCGCGGTCTGGCTGGACGCAGACGCACATGACCCTGTCGCCGATGGCGCCCGCTCTGTCGACGACCAGGTCATGGGGACGTATCTGCATGGTCTGTTCGACACCCCTGATGCGCTGCAAGCGCTGCTCGCGTGGGCGGGCGCACGCGATCTGGTGGCGCAGGACTACAACGCGCTGCGCGAGGCGTCGCTCGACCGGTTGGCCGACGCGTTTGCCGAGCATCTGGATTTGCCGCGCGTGTGGGCGTGCCTGCGCTAGCGGGGAGGCGGGTCCGCGTGCGTCTGCCTTCGTCTCGACGCCGGGCTGAGGCGTTGCCGGGATCGGTCGGAAGGGGGGCCGTCATCGACCCGTTGTAATATTGGCGAAAATCGACCTCGGGGAGTCTGCAATGCCGGTGATTGTGGTGGCGAATCCAAAGGGTGGCGTGGGCAAGAGCACGCTGGCGACGAATCTGGCGGGCTATCTCGCCGCGCAGGGCCAAGCCGTCATGCTGGGCGACACGGATCGTCAGCAGTCCTCGCGCGCCTGGTTGGGGCTGCGTCCACCGGCGCTGCGTCCGATCGCCACCTGGGATGTCGACCACAACGAGGTGGCACGTCCGCCTAAGGGCACCACGCATGCCGTGCTCGACACGCCTGCGGGTTTGCATGGCAAGCGTCTCGACTCGATCCTCAAGCTCGCGGATCACATTCTGGTGCCGCTGCAGCCGTCGATCTTCGATATTCTCGCCACGCGCGATTTTCTTCAGAAGCTGGGCGAAGAAAAGGCAGTGCGTCAGGGCGACGTGCGCATCGGTGTGGTCGGGATGCGAGTGGACGCCCGCACCCGGGCGGCCGATCAGCTCTCGCGCTACTGCGAGGAGGCGGGCCTGCCGGTGCTCGGCATGCTTCGCAACACGCAGAACTACGTGCAACTCGCCGCGCATGGGCTGACGTTGTGGGATGTGGCACCAGGACGCGTCGAGCGCGACCTGCCGCAGTGGGACGGCATCACCGAGTTCGTGGCGAAGTGACGAAGTCTGCGTGATCGTGCAGCACGTACAGCGCGTGCAGAGACAAAAAAAGGGACCCGCAGGTCCCTTTTTCTTTTGGCTGCGCCAGTGTCCGGCGCGTCGCCTTACTTCGCAGCCTCAGCGGCTTCGAAGGCGCGGGTTTCTTCCCACGCTTGCAGCGGAACGTGATCGCGCTCGCCCTTTTGCACGTTCTTCTCGTCGACGAACACCAGCTTGGGCTTGAAGCCTGCCAGCACTTCCTTTTCCTCGACTTGTGCGTACGACACGATGATCACGATGTCGCCAAGCTGCGCGCGACGTGCGGCCGCGCCGTTGAGCGAGATCATGCCGCTGCCGCGCTCGCCGCGAATGGCGTAGGTCGTGAAACGTTCACCGTTGTTGACGTTGAAGATGTCGATTTGCTCATTTTCGACAAGGCCCGAGGCTTCGAGCAGGTTCTCGTCGATCGCGCACGAGCCTTCGTAATGCAATTCGCAATGCGTTACGGTGGCGCGGTGGATCTTCGACTTGAGCATGGTGCGGTACATGGCGTGCCTCTTGTGTTGCGATGTGTTGCGATGCCGCGCACACTGCGCGACGAAGAATGTGCGCGCGGAATCGGCGAAGCGCCGACACGCGCACGGCTTGCGCCTGGAGCCGTTCGCGCCGGTCGTTGCACCGTGCGCGGCGGGCCCGGCGCTCAAATTTCGAGGTTGTCGATCAGACGTGTCGCGCCCAGCTTGGCCGCGGCGAGCACCACCAGGCTCTCTGCTGGTGCCGCGCCGGGGGCGGGCACGCGCAGATTGGCGCGCTGGCGGATCGAGACGTAGTCAGGCTTCCAGCCACGTTCGGTCAGTGTCTTCATCGCCGACGCTTCGAGTGCTGCGTAATCGGTGTTGCCACCGTTCACAGTGTCGCGGATTTCGTTCAGCAGACGATACAACTGCGGGGCTTCCGAGCGCTCGGCGTCCGACAGATAGCGGTTGCGCGAGGACAGGGCGAGGCCGTCGTCGGCACGTACCGTCTCAGCGGCAATGATTTCGATGGGCAGTGCGAACTGACGGCACATGCTGCGCACGATCATCAGTTGCTGGTAGTCCTTCTTGCCGAACACGGCCACGCGCGGCTGCACACACGAGAACAGCTTGGTCACGACCGTGCACACGCCCTTGAAGAAGCCGGGGCGGAACTCGCCTTCGAGAATGTCGCCCAGATCGTGCGGCGGCTCGACGCGGTATTCCTGCGGCTCCGGGTACATCTCCTTCTCGTCAGGCGCAAACAGCACGTAGACGTTCTCGCGCGTGAGCTTCTCGATGTCGTCCAACATCGTGCGCGGGTACTTGTCGAAGTCCTCGTTCGGCCCGAATTGCAGACGGTTCACGAAGATGCTGGCCACGACCGGATCGCCGTGCTGGCGTGCGAGTCGCATGAGCGAGAGGTGGCCTTCGTGCAGATTGCCCATCGTGGGCACGAAGGCGACGCGATTCTGTCCGCGCAGTTGGTCGCGCAGTTCGTGAATCGAGGGGATGACTTTCATGGGGCGCTCAGTTTGGGGTGTAAGTCAGGCGGACGTAGATCGGCGCAAACGGCTCGGCCTGCGTGATCTCGAGCAGCGACTCGCGCGTGAGTTCGAGCATGGCGATGAAGTTGACTACCACGACCGGCACGCCGCGCGTGACGTCGAAGAGTTCGGTGAACTCCATGAAACGCGCGCCTTGCAGGCGTCGCAGAATCTGGCTCATGTGCTCGCGCACCGACAATTCTTCACGGGAAATCTTGTGATGCTGAACCAGCTTGGCGCGACGCAGCACCTCGGCCCACGCGGCGCGCAGATCTTCGGCGTCCACATCGGGAAAGCGCGGCTGAAGGCTTTGCTCGATGTAGACCTGCGAGCGCAGGAAGTCGCGGCCGAGCACCGGCAGCGTATCGAGCTTTTGCGCGGCGAGCTTCATCTGCTCGTACTCCAGCAGACGACGCACCAGTTCGGCGCGCGGATCTTCGGCTTCCTCGCCGGTGTCTGCCTTCTTCACCGGCAGCAGCATGCGCGACTTGATCTCGATGAGCATCGCCGCCATCAGCAGATACTCGGACGCCAGTTCCAGATTGGTCCGGCGGATCTGTTCCACATAGAGCAGGTACTGCTTCGTGACCTGCGCCATCGGAATGTCGAGCACGTTGAAGTTCTGCTTGCGGATCAGATACAGCAACAAGTCGAGCGGGCCTTCGAAGGCTTCGAGGAAGATCTCGAGGGCGTCCGGCGGGATGTAGAGATCGTTGGGCAGCGCAAACAACGGCTCGCCGTACAGACGTGCGCGCGCCACACCGTCAACCGTATCGGGCGTGGAGTCCTGCCCGTCGTGCGGCGCTGGCAGCTCAGTGGTCGATCCAGCGGAACCACTCGCACCTCCCGAGCGCGACGTTGCGGCGGGTGCGGCTTCACCGGTTGCGCTTTCGGGGGCGATGGCATCCGTCTCGACAGGGCCGATGGGGTCTACAGACCCGCTTTGGGCCGGAATCTCCTGCGAACCGTCGTTTCGGCCATCGTCCGGCGTCGCATCGACAGCACCGCTCGCCACCGGATCGACGTGCTCAGGCACCGGCGCGATCTCGGGGATCGGGTCGGGTGTGAGCGACGGATCGTCGGGCGTACTCGGATTCAATGCGGAACTCGCCGGAGAACGGCGATTTACTCGCTTTGGTAGACGTACGGCTGCTGGGCTACACGCGATTGCTGGGCGCGGCTGCGCTCGTCCATATCAATCGGTTGCTTGTCCCAGAGCAGCGAGCGACCCTTGCGTTGCTCCGCTTCCAGCGTCGGCTTCTCGGTCTTGAGTTGCTTGATGAATTGGGTAATGTCGGACTCGTACATGGTCGATTGCTTGAAAAATAGGCAAAAGCGGCACCGTCGCGACGGTGCCAATCGACGCAGATTCTACCGCAAACACGTCGCCGTTCGGTGTTTTGGCGTTTTGGGCCATTTGCTCGAATTTAGCCCTTATGGGTGAACCGCACTCCCGGATATGTTCAAATACGCGTCACATACGCAATGCGCGGTGTCTCGTTGTGCCATGCTGGCGGGCATCGTGCGTTTGAGCACTCCTTACGGCACGCCGGACCACCGGCGGCGATATTTCCAAGGAAGGTTTTGACCGTCTCGCAGATCAAATCCGGACACGACGTTGGCCGTCGCTTTGGCGTGCGCATTTCAGTACGCCCGTTTGTTCGCTCATTAGTACGTCCATTAGCACGTCCATTTCCGTATTCCCTGCCCACCCGGCTGGTGAGCCTGGCGGCGCTGGCTTGCGGCCTGTGCGCACCCGGTCTGGCCCAAGCCGACTATCGGGTGCGTGTCGACGCGCCCAAAGACATCGCCAAGCTCCTGAAGGACAACCTCGACGTGGTGCGCTTCGCCTCGCGCGACGACATCGGCGAGGCCCAGTTCGAGCACATCGTGGCCACCATTGGTGAGCAGGTGCAGGAACTGACGTCCACGGAAGGCTATTTCTCGCCCGTCACCCATGTGGATGTGGCGACCATCAACGGCAAGCGTGACGTCGACATCAAGGTCGAGGCTGGCCCTCGCACCCATATCAAGGACGTCGATCTCAAGTTCACGGGTCCGGTTGCCGAGCAGGATCCGCAGCGCGTCGAGCAGTTGCGCAACGCCTGGGAACTACCGGCAGACGCACCTTTTCGCCAGTCCGACTGGGACAAGGCGAAGAACGACACCTTGTTCCAACTGGGACAGAAGCGCTACCACGCCGCCAAGATGACGTTCTCGCGTGCCGTGGTCGACGCCGATAACGATGCCGCCTCGCTCGCCGCGACCTACGAGAGCGGTCCGCCGTTCACGCTCGGGCCGCTGGTGATCACCGGCACGCGCCGCTATCCCGAGCAGATCATCCGCAATGTCAATCCGCTGTCCGAGGGCGAGGCCTTCGACGCCGACCGCTTGCAGGAGCTGCAACGCCAGATTCAGGCCACGCCGTACTTTTCCAACGTGATCATCTCGGTGACGGAAGACCCGTCGAAGGCCGAACTCGCGCCGGTGGAAGTGAAAGTGCGCGAATTTCCCCAGCAGCGCGTGCAAACCGGTGTCGGCTACACAACGGACACGGGCGCGAGCATCAACGGGCGCTACTCGCACTACAACTTGTTCGGCAAGGCATGGACGTTCGACTCACAAGCGCGTCTCGAACAGTACCGGCAGGGCGGCTACGCCGAAATCGGCATGCCACCGGACGAGAGCGCGTACACCAACAGCCTGCGCGGGTCGTTCGACCGGACGTATCTGAACGGTCTTGACCAGCGCTCGACGCAGGTCGGCATCAAGCGTGCGCGTTCGCGCGAGCGTTACGACTGGGCTTACACGCTGGACTTCTATCGTACGGACGAGCGTCCGGACGGTGGCGAGCGTTTCCTCAACAAGGCCCTTGTGCCCGCGTTTTCGTGGAACCGTCGCGATGTCGACGACCTGATCTTTCCGCGCAAGGGCAACATCATCAACACGCAGCTCGGCTTCGCCGCAAAGCCCCTGCTGACCGATCAGAGTTTCGCGCGGCTATACGGCCGTATTCGCCAGTACTTCCCGGTCGGACAGCGCGATCTCGTGTTGGCGCGCCTGGAGCTGGGCGCAGTGCTGACGAACGGCAACAGCAACCGCATTCCGTCGTCGCTGCTGTTTTTCGCGGGGGGCACCTCGTCGATTCGCGGCTACACCTATCAGAGTATCGGTCGTCAGCAGAACGGCACGACCTTCCCGACGAAGTACCTTGCGACAGCAAGTCTCGAATATCAGCGCTGGGTCACGCGCGATTGGGGCGGCGCGGTGTTCTGGGACGTGGGGACGGCGACCGACGACTACCGACATCCCACACCGCTCTATCACGGTGTCGGTTTGGGGGTGCGCTGGCGCAGCCCTGTCGGCCCGGTGAACCTCGATCTCGGATATGGCGTGCGTGACCGGCGCTTCCGTCCGTCGATCTCGCTGGGAGTGGCCTTCTGATGATGAAGATGCTGCTCGATACGTTGATGCCGACGACCGCCATGACCGATGTTCGCAGTGCGGGTCAACGCGGCCACGGCGCACCGGATGCCGGACGCGAAACGACCACGGAGCCCACATTGACGCGCCACGGTGCGCAAGGCGCAGACGGTAGCGGGAATCCACCGCCAGATAATGCCTCGACACCACCGCCACCGCCGCCACGGCGCCGACGCTGGGGACGCGCACTCGCGGCCATCGTCCTCGCGCTGCTGCTGATCGTCGTACTCGCCATCGGCGCGCTGGTGTGGGCCATGTCGAACGAACGCGGCAGCCGCTGGCTATGGCAGACGGCCGTCTCGACGCTCGGCGGCAAGCTCTCCGGCGAATGGCGCAGCGGCAGCGTGTTGCACGGCTTCACGCTCAACGACATGCGCTACGTGGACGGTGCGACCCGCATCACGGTCAGCCGACTCGAAAGCCGTTGGGATCTCAGCCTGCGTCCGCTGCATTTCACCGTCGACAAGCTCCATGCGGGGGAGGTGGATCTGGCCTTCGCGCCGTCCCCGCCGTCGAACACGCCGACGACGATGCCGACAAGCCTGCGTCTGCCGTTGGGATTGACGCTGAACGACGTGCGCGTGGCGAAGCTCACGCTGCACTCGCCTGCACTCGTGCTCGAAGACATTCGCGTCGCAGGTCGTAGCGATGGCACGCAGCACACGTTGCAGATCGAACATCTTGGCACACCGTATGGTGAAGCGCAGGCCAGCTTGCAACTGAACGGGCGGCGGCCGTTTGCGCTGAACGGCAACGTCGGATTGCAGGCGAAGGCGGGTGACATTCCCGTCGCGCTCAAGGCCGATTTGTCCGGTTCGCTCGACGCCCTTGTCGTCGACCTGACGGCCAGCGGCGAGAAGCTGAACGGGACGGCGCACATCGCGGCGTCGCCGTTCGGTCCGGTGCCGCTCTCTCGCGCGCAGATTGCGCTCGACCACCTCAATCCGCGCGATTTCGCATCGGGGGCGCCGCAGGCGGATCTCTCCGTGCAGGCCGACTTGCGGCCGCAACCGGGGGCAAAGGAATTCCGCGTGCTGGGGCCGGTGTCGGTGACCAATGCGAAACCCGGCGCGATCGATGCCGGTTGGCTGCCGGTGGAGAGTCTGCGCACGCAAGTGTTGCTTGATGCGACGCGTCAGGCGTTGACCGGCATCGAGTTGAAACTCGCAGGCCGGGCCGTGCTGACCGGCAGCGGTGAGTTGCGACGGGAGAAGGTGGCGTCGACGGCAAGCGCGCCCGCACCGGCTGCTCCGGCGACGTCTTCCGCAGGCGTGGCCAGTGCCGCAAGCGCTGCGATGGCCGCGAACGAAACTACGGCCGATGCCGAAGCGACCGTCGGCGGTTTTGCTTTCACGATGCGTGACCTCGACCTGCGCGCGTTGCACGGCAAGCTGCCCGCGACGAAGCTCGGCGGCCCGCTCGACGTCAAGCTCGACGCGACCGGACAGCGCATCGTGCTCGACTGGCGCGACGCAGCTCGCCGCGTGCTCGCGGACGTCGGTCTCGACGCAAAGGGCACCACGATTCACGCGCTGTCGCTCGATGCGGGCAACGGCAAGGTCACGGCAACCGGCGTGCTGGAGAACGGCGACACCGGCGCTTACAAGGCGCAGATCAAACTGACGCGTTTCGATCCCGCCGCATGGTACGACCTCTACGGCCCGCAAAAGCCCGGCGCGAAGACGCCGGTCGCCAGTGTCACCGGTCAGTTCGATGCACAGGGCGCGCTGCGTCCCGATTTCGGTCTGGCGCTGAAGTTCGCGTTGCAGGACAGTGTCTACGCCGACTTGCCGATGAGCGGTGAGGGCACGGTGAGACTGGCGGGCACGCGCATGTTGCCGAGCGATGCGAACCTGCTCGTCGCAGGGAACAAGGTCGTGCTGCGCGGCAGCTTCGGTGCGCCGGGCGACAGAATGGCAGTGAATGTCGACGCACCGTCGCTCGACAAGCTGGGCTTCGGTCTGGCAGGCCGCCTGCAACTGGACGGTCAGGTCTCGGGCACGATGGAGCGTCCGGTGGTTGTCGCAACACTGGCCGCCGACAAACTCGTGTTCGGCGCGCAAAAGCTCGAGCATCTGAGCGGTAAGGTGGATGTCAGCGGCGGTTTCCCGGGCGTCGCGAGCGATCGTCTGAATGTCACGCTCGACGGGCAGGGTTTCGCCAGCAACGTCGCACGACTCGACAAACTGTCGCTGGCGTTGGCGGGCACGCGTGGCGCACACACCCTGCATCTGAAGGCTGCGGGCAAGTTGCGCGAAGCACCGCTCGACATGAATCTCGACGCATCGGGTGCAGTAACCAACGCAGGCGGCAAGCCGGGTTGGAAGGGTACGATCCAGACGCTCGAAAATCGCGGCGTGCCGAAGCTGACGCTCGCGTCGCCCTGGCAGATCGAAGCGAGCGCGCAGCGCGTGCATCTGGGGGCAGCGAAACTCGTGACGGGGGCCGGTTCGCTCTCGCTTGCGAACTTCGATTACGGTGGCGGCCAACTGAAGACGGCTGGCACGATCGACACGCTTGACGTCGCGCAGGTGCTGCGTGTCGTACAAACATTCACTGGCGAGGTGTCGTCGATTGCCAGCGACCTCGTGCTCGACGGCAAGTGGAATGTGAGCGCCGGTCAGCGCGCGGACGGCTTCGTGGAAGTCGTGCGTCGTAGTGGTGACGTCACGCTGCGTCGCGGTGGCGTGAACGATCACGTCAAGGTGACGGTGACCGGTATTCCCGGCCTGAGTGCAGAGAAAGGCGGCGTGGGCGCACGCGTGCCGCTAGGCATCTCGGAGTTGCGCACGCGTATCGACCTGTCTGGCCAGACGGCGCGCACCACGCTCAAAGCGGTGTCCTCGCTGGTAGGGACGGTCGACGCCGACGTACAAACCGGGTTGCGCGTGCAGGGTGGCATTCCGGAAGTGCCCGACGATGCGCCGCTCACCGGTCGCATCGCCGTCTCGATTCCGAACCTCTCCAAGTTCGAAGCCCTCGCCGGGGCACAGTTCGCCTTCAGGGGGCGCGCCAACTTGCAGGTGGCACTGGCGGGCACGGTGGCGAAGCCGCGTCCGACCGGGGAGCTGACGGCCGACGACCTTTCGGTGCAGATGTTCGACACGGGCGTCAGGGTGAAGGACGGCAAGATGCGCATCGCGCTCACGCCGACCGAGATCGTGCTGCGCGACGTGGTTGTGACCGGCGGTGGCGGCGGCACGGCGCGTGCGACGGGCAATATTCGTCTCGACACGCCGGAGCCGACGCTCGCCATCACGCTTGCCGCAGACAAGTTGCAGTTGTTCGCCGCACCTGACCGTCAGTTGTCGCTCACGGGCGAGGCCAAGGCCACGGGCAGCGGTGAAGCGATCGCCGTGAACGGTAGTTTCACTGTGGACCGCGCGCGCTTCGCGTTGCCGCCCACGACCGCGCCGAAGCTGGGCGACGACGTCGTGGTGGTGCGCGGCGGCGCTCAGGCACGGGCTAAGCCGCTCGATCCGAAGGAGGAAGCGGCGCGCATCAGCGAGAAGCCGACCAGTCAGTTCTCGCCGCACATCAACGTCGAAGTGAATCTGGGACGCGATTTCCGCTTCATTGGGGCGGGGGCCGATCTGCTGCTGCGCGGCAGTATGCGCGTGCAAAGCGATCCGCTCACACCGATGCGCGGCACGGGCACGATCACGGTGGCGGAGGGCACGTACGAAGCGTTTGACCGCAAGCTCGCCATCGAGCGTGGGGAAATCAACTTCGTCGGCCCGCTGGGCAACCCGAACATCTACATTCAGGCCATGCGTCGCAATCAGGAGGTGGCCGCCGGGGTGCTGGTCACGGGCACGGTGCGTCAGCCGCGTGTGACGCTCGTCTCCGAGCCGAACGTGTCCGATGAAGAGAAGCTGTCGTGGCTGATGTTCGGACATGGCCCGGATGGTGCGGGTCTCGGCCAGCGTCAGGCGATGGCGGGTGCAGCCACTGCACTGCTCGGTGCCTCGGGCGGTAAGCGCATCATCAAGGATCTGGGGATCGACGAATTCAGCATCGGCACCAGCGATTCCGGTTTGGCCGATGATGAGCAGGTGGTCAAGCTCGGCAAGGCGATCTCGGACAACTTCTCGTTGGGATACGAACAAAGTCTGACAAGCGCCGCGAGTATCGTGAAAATCACGTGGCAGGTGTCGCGCCGCTGGCAACTGGCGCTGCGCACCGGTTCGCTGTCCGGTTTCGATGTGCTGTTCAACCGACGCTTCGACTGATGCAGTGACGTCGCAGCGCCGGTGATGCGGGCGCACGGCCGACAACAGAGACAAGGAGGGTAACGATGAAAACGTCGCTCGATTTCGAACTTGAGGCGCGCGAATCAGGTGTGCGCCGGGGCCTTCGTTGGGGAGTCGCTATGGGATTGCTTGCGAGTCTGTTGGGACTGTTCGGCTGCGATCAGCAGCAAATCGACAAGGTGCGTGAAAAGGCGCGGGACACATTCAACGCGGTCAAGCCGGACGATCTGATGCTGCGCGACCTCAAACCGGGCGTCACGACCGAGGCGCAGGTCCGCGATCAGATGGGCAAGCCCGAGATCGTGTGGGAGAACGACGATGGTTCGCGCCGTCTCGAATATCCGCGTTCACCGGGAGGGTTGCGGACCTATATGGTCGACATCGCCGCCGATGGCAAGCTGCGCAGCGTGACGCAGGCGCTCTCGGCGGAGAACTTCCAGCAGGTGCAGCCGGGCATGTCGCAGGACGACGTGCGGCGCCTGCTCGGCAAGCCGACCACCGTCGCGGAATATCGTCTGAAGAAGGAGACGGTGTGGAGTTGGCGCTGGCTTGAGGACGGCGTGAACACGCCGGGCATGTTCAACGCCCATTTCGGCCCGGATGGCCGCGTCACGGTGACGTCGCGCTCGCCGGACCCGGCGTCGGAGCGGCCGTGACGGTTCAGCGTTACTGCGCGGCGTGCGGCGATTGCGTCTGACGACCCGCGCGGCGATCGCGATGCGTCACCATCCGGTCGTGCAGCCGCGTGATGATCCGGCTACCGGTCTTCTCGAACATGAACGGCAGCACCGCATGGACGAGACACGCAAGGCATGCGCCGAGCAGGGGCAGGGCGAACGACAGCGACGTCCCCAGATGCTGGAGATAGTTTTCGCCGACTGAAGCAGGATGTTGAGTGAAGATTTTCATGGCGAGCGTTGTTTTCGGAATGTTTCTGAAGTCTACTTGCCGTTGCCAGGTAAAGGCTTCCAAATCTTCCCTCGAATGGAGTAGGATTTGGAAAAATTTTCCTCCCAGGCGGCCATCGTGGACAAAACCGATCTCGCAATTCTTGAAAATCTGCAATCCGATGCCTCGCGCTCACTTGGTGAACTGGCCGAAGCGGTGCATCTGTCGCCTACGCCTTGCTGGCGGCGCGTGCAGCGTCTGCGCGAAAGCGGCGTGATCACCGGACAGGTGACGCTGTGCGATCCGCAGCAACTCGACCTGCGCGTTACAGCGTTCGTCTTCATCAAGGCGGCAACGCACAGTGAGGACTGGATGGTCCGTTTCGTCGCGGGGGCGCGGGAATTGCCCGAAATCGTCGAAATTCATCGCATGGCGGGCGAAATCGACTATCTGCTCAAGGTCTATTTGCCCGACATTGCGGCCTACGACCGTTTCTACAAAAAGCTCATCCGCGTGGCCGATCTTCAGGACATCAGCGCCAGCTTTTCGATGGAAACGGTGAAGTTCACCACCGCGTTGCCGGTGGACCACTTGCGGTAAGCAAGTCCGCCGACGTTCAAAAACAAAACACCCCGAGGCCGGATCGCCGGCGCTCGGGGTGTTTCGCTTTCGGGACTACGCGTTTTACTTCACACGCATGCCGGGTTTCGCGCCGTTGTGCGGCTCAAGAATGTAGATGCCCGGTTCTGCCTTCTCGTCGGCGGCCGAAGCGGCAAGCACCATGCCCTCCGACAGACCGAACTTCATCTTGCGCGGTGCGAGATTCGCGACCATCACCGTGAGCTTGCCCACGAGCACTTCCGGTTGCGGATACGCCGACTTGATGCCGGAGAAGACGTTGCGCGTTTGCGCTTCGCCCACGTCGAGCGTGAGTTGCAGCAGCTTGTCCGAACCGTCTACCGCCTTGCAATCGACGATGCGCGCAATACGCAGATCGATCTTGGCGAAGTCGTCGATGGTGATGATGCCGTCGTCGGCCTTCTCGGTCGCTTTCTCAGCTTTCTCTGCCTTGGCTGCCTTGTCCTTCCCCTTCGCCGCTGCGGCGTCGGCTACTGGAGCCGTCGCTTGCAGCGAGTCGCGGTTGGCGGCGAGCAGCGCTTCGACCTGCTTGCCTTCGACGCGCGTCATCAGATGCTTGTACGCATTGATGGCGGCATCGGCGGTGAGCGGACGGTTCACGTCCTGCCACGTCTGCGGGGCGATGTTCAGGAACTGCTCCACCGCCTGCGATGTAGTCGGCAGCACCGGCTTGAGGTACAGCGTCAGCAAGCGGAAGGCTTCCAGACACACCGAGCACGCCTCGTGAAGCGCCGCGGCCTGCGCCGGATCCTTCGCCAGATCCCACGGCTTGACGGTATCGACGTAACCGTTGATCGCGTCGGCCTGTTCCATCACCAGACGCAGCGCCTTGCCGAACTCGCGACCTTCGTAATACGTGGCGATCTGCGGGGCGGCGGCGCGCACCTGCGCGAGCAGCGGTGCGTTCATGGCGTGCGCCGAGACGCGGCCGTCGAAACGCTTGATCAGGAAGCCGGCGGCACGGCTGGCGATGTTCACGTACTTGCCGACCAGATCGCTGTTCACCCGGGCGATGAAGTCATCGAGGTTCAGGTCGAGGTCTTCCATCGTGTTGCCGAGCTTGGCGCCGATGTAATAGCGCAGCCATTCCGGATTCAGCCCCGTATCGATGAAGCTCTGGGCCGTGATGAACGTGCCGCGCGACTTCGACATCTTCTGGCCGTCCACGGTCAGGAAGCCGTGGGCATACACGTTGGTCGGCGTGCGATGGCCCGAGAATTCGAGCATCGCCGGCCAGAACAGCGTGTGGAAGTACATGATGTCCTTGCCGATGAAGTGGTACTGCTCGGTCGTGGAACCGGGCTTGACCCACTCGTCGAAGTTCAGACCGCGCTTGGCGCACAGGTTCTTGAAGCTGGCGTAATAGCCGACCGGTGCGTCGAGCCACACGTAGAAATACTTGCCCGGCGCGCCCGGAATCTCGAAGCCAAAGTAGGGCGCATCGCGCGAGATGTCCCAGTCGGCGAGCGTCGACTCGCCATCTTCACCGAGCCACTCTTTCATCTTGTTCGCGGCTTCGGGCTGGGCGAGGCCCGACACCCACTGGCGCAGGAACTGCTCGCAGCGCTTGTCCGAGAGCTTGAAGAAGTAGTGCGTCGATGTCTTGCGAATCGGCGTGGCGCCCGAGACGACCGAGTACGGATTGAGCAGGTCGGTCGGTGCGTAGGTCGAGCCACAGACTTCGCACGAATCGCCGTACTGATCTTTCGCGCCGCACTTCGGGCATTCGCCCTTGATGAAGCGGTCCGGCAGGAACATCTCCTTGACCGGGTCGTAGGCCTGTTCGATGTCGCGCGCCTCGATCAGGCCCTGTTCCTTCAGGGCGAGATAGACGTTTTCGGACAATTCGCGGTTCTCTTCAGAGTCCGTCGAATAGTAGTTGTCGAACGAAATGTTGAAGCTGTCGAAGTCGCGCTTATGTTCCGTCCACACGCGCTCGATCAGTTGCTTGGGCGTGAGGCCTTCCTTCTCGGCGCGCAGCATGACCGGCGTGCCGTGCGTATCGTCCGCGCCAACGTAGTAGACCTCATGGCCCTGCATTCGCATGAACCGTACCCAGATATCGGTCTGGATGTATTCCACCAGGTGGCCGATGTGAATCTGGCCATTGGCGTACGGCAGTGCGGATGTGACAAGAATGCGGCGGGACATGTGGTTTGACTATGTGGGTTGAGGGTTGCGGGAAAGGACGATTCTAGCAGGCGGGCGCCGCCCGCGCCCAAACGGACGTCCGGGCAGGGGTGTGTCGTGGAAAAGCGCGCGGCCAAAAAAAAGCCGGAACGAGGTTCCGGCATAACTAGGCACACGTAACGTCAATAACAAAGAGGAGATGAAAGCGCCCACGGTAGGCACTTCCGAAGGGTCTGAGCGACGGGGTAGGGGATTAGTTCAACCGATGTGCCGACTTTCGATGCTGCGTCGCAACATACAGCTCGGCCGAAGCGCAGAAATGCAGAAGCTCAGAAGCGCGCATGCCCGGCGGACCGGGCATGCGTTTGGACGGACTGAACGAATGTCAGTCCGATCGGGCGCGGCGAGCCGCTTAGCGCGGCGCTTGCTGCTGCGGCGCCTGCAGGAGAATTTCCACGCGACGGTTCTGTGCGCGGCCTTCTGCCGTGGCGTCCGAGGCGACGGGCTGGCTGGAGCCCACGCCTACACCTTGCAGACGGCGGGCATCGACGCCGCGCGAGGTCAGATACTGAATGACCGCATTGGCACGATTTTGCGAGAGGGGGATGTTGATGCGATCACCACCGGTGCTGTCGGTGTGGCCGATCACACGGGCCGTAATGCCCGGATTCTGGTTAAGCGAGTTCGCCAGATCGGTGAGCACGGCGGCGAAGTTCGGCTTGATGGCGTACTGGTTCGTGTCGAACGTCACGTCGCTCGGTACGTTGACCTGGAGCTGACCGTCCGGACGCTCGGAGATCTGAGTGCCGGTGCCGGCCGTGTGACCGCCCAGCGTGTTCTTGATGGACTGCCAGTTGTACCCCGTGGCACCGCCCGCGGCTGCGCCGACCGCCGCGCCGATCAGGGTGCCGGTGGTGTTGCCGCCGATGAGGTTGCCCAGCCCCGCCCCGACCGCTGCGCCGACACCGGTGCCTACGGCAGTGTTGGTGCCTTGCTGCGTCTGGCATCCGGCCAGCATAGCGGCCGAGACCAGGACGAGCGCGGAAACGCGCAGAGTGTTCTTGTTCATTTGAGGCTCCTTATCGATTAGCTAGCTGTGATGAAACACGCGTAAGCACTTCGTTGAAGCACGCGCGCGCCGCAGGGGTTTTGAGCCTGACGGCGCGACGTCTTTTACAATAGCGCTGAGCTTCAACCGCAGGCAAGGACATCTTGCCGCGACGGCTGGTTCCCCATAACACGCGCGCCTCGAATGCTAGTCGAGAGCGTGCGCCACGGTTGTTACAAGTTGTTAGCGCTACGCCGGGCTGTCCCGGTGCGCCCCGACAGAGCGAGAGACCCATATGGAAGTCGCCCAAATCAATGAAGTGCTGCGTGGTATCGTCGACCCGGATACCGGCCTGGACCTGATCGCCGGAAAGTATGTGAAGCAAGTCGCCGCCGAGCACGGCCACGTCGGCATTCAGATCGAGTTCGGTTATCCCGCCAAAAGCCAGTTCGAAGCCATGCGCACGCGCATCACCGAGGCCGTCGGCAAGCTGCCCGGGGTCGAGCGCGTGGCCGTCGAAATCGGCCAAAAGATCGTAGCGCACACCGTACAACGCGGGGTGAAGCTTCTTCCCAATGTCAAGAACATCGTGGCCGTGGCTTCGGGCAAGGGCGGCGTGGGCAAGAGCACCACGGCTGTGAACCTTGCGCTCGCGCTGGCGGCCGAAGGCGCGAATGTCGGCATTCTCGATGCAGACATCTACGGCCCGTCGCTGCCGACCCTGCTGGGCATTCACGGCAAGCCGGAATCGAAGGACGGCAAGACCCTCGAACCGATGAACGGTCACGGCCTGCAGGCGAGTTCCATCGGTTTCCTGATCGAACCGGACAATCCCATGGTTTGGCGCGGCCCGATGGTCACGCAGGCGCTCGAACAACTGCTTAATCAGACCAACTGGCACGACCTCGACTATCTGATCGTCGATATGCCGCCGGGCACCGGCGACATTCAGCTTACGCTCGCGCAGAAGGTGCCGGTCACGGGCGCGGTGATCGTGACCACGCCGCAGGATCTGGCGCTGCTCGACGCACGCAAGGGTCTCAAGATGTTCGAGAAGGTCGGCGTGCCGATTCTGGGGCTGATCGAGAACATGAGCCTGCACATCTGCTCGAACTGCGGCCACGAGGAGCCGATCTTCGGCGTGGGCGGTGGCGAGCGCATGAGCCATGATTTCGACGTCGATCTGCTGGGCAAGCTGCCGCTGGAGATGAGCATCCGTGTGCACGCAGACGCAGGTATGCCGAGCGTGGTGGGCGACCCGGACGGACGTGTGGCCGAGCTGTACAAGGCTATCGCCCGCAAGGTCGCGGTGAAGATTGCGGCGCGCCAGAAGGACATGACGAGCAAATTCCCGTCGATCGTCGTGCAGAACACGTAAGAACGCACGAGAACGGTATGAAGGAGGGGTAGGCACCTCACAAAGCCCGTCGTGCCGGGCTGGAAGGCCCGGCACGGGGCGCCGCGAGTGAAAACATCACCGCACCGCAACATTCGCGTAAAATATGCCCACTTTTTACGTACTACCCCAATTCAGGCCCACACATGAGCATCAAGTCCGACAAATGGATCCGTCGTATGGCCGAGGAGCACGGCATGATCGAGCCCTTCGAGCCGTCGCAGATCCGGTATTCCCAGGACGGGCAAAAGATCGTCAGCTACGGCACGTCGAGCTACGGCTACGACATTCGCTGTGCGCCTGAATTCAAGGTCTTCACGAACATCAACTCGACGATCGTCGATCCGAAGAACTTCGACGAGAAGTCCTTTGTCGACGTCGAGAGCGATGTCTGCATCATTCCGCCGAACTCGTTCGCGCTCGCGCGCACCGTCGAGTACTTCCGCATCCCGCGCAGCGTACTGACCGTGTGTCTGGGCAAGTCGACGTATGCCCGCTGCGGCATCATCGTGAACGTAACGCCGTTCGAACCCGAATGGGAGGGCTACGTGACCCTGGAATTCTCGAACACGACGCCGCTGCCGGCCAAGATCTACGCCAACGAAGGCGTGGCTCAGGTGCTGTTCTTCGAATCCGACGAAGTCTGTGAGACGTCGTATAAGGATCGCGGCGGTAAGTATCAGGGACAGCGTGGTGTCACGCTGCCGAAAACCTAGCCTGCTAGGCTAGCGACTCGCCCGCCGGTGAGCACCCCATACATCGCAATGCCCCAGAGCCACGGGCATGTCGGACCGTGGCTCGTTCTTTTGTCGAAGGAACGCCAATGAAATTCCGTTTTCCGATCGTCATCATCGACGAGGACTTCCGCTCCGAAAACATCTCCGGGTCCGGGATTCGCTCTTTGGCGGAGGCTATCGAAGCCGAGGGCATGGAGGTCAACGGCCTCACCAGCTACGGCGACCTGACCTCGTTTGCGCAGCAAGCGAGCCGCGCGTCGAGCTTCATCCTGTCCATCGACGACGACGAGTTCGGCACGTTCTCCAGCGAAGCGGGCGGTGAAGGCGAAGGCGAACTCGCGCTGGCCATCATCAACCTGCGTGCCTTCGTGCAGGAAGTGCGCCGTCGCAATCCAGTCATTCCGATTTTCCTGTACGGCGAGACGCGCACGTCGCGTCACATTCCGAACGACATCCTGCGCGAGCTGCACGGCTTCATTCACATGTTCGAAGACACGCCGGAGTTTGTGGCGCGTCACATCATCCGTGAAGCGAAGTCGTACCTCGACTCGCTGCCGCCGCCGTTCTTCCGCTCGCTCACGCACTACGCGGCCGATGGTTCGTACTCGTGGCACTGCCCGGGACACTCGGGCGGCGTGGCGTTCCTGAAGAGCCCGGTCGGTCAGATGTTCCACCAGTTTTTCGGCGAGAACATGCTGCGCGCCGACGTCTGCAACGCCGTGGAAGAACTCGGCCAGTTGCTCGACCACAACGGTCCGGTCGGGGCGTCCGAGCGCAATGCTGCGCGCATCTTCAACGCCGATCACCTCTTCTTCGTGACGAACGGTACGTCGACGTCGAACAAGATCGTCTGGCACGCCACGGTGGCGCCGGGCGACATCGTCGTGGTCGACCGCAACTGCCACAAGTCGATCCTGCACGCGATCACCATGACGGGGGCCGTGCCGGTGTTCCTCACGCCTACGCGGAACCACCTCGGCATCATCGGCCCGATCCCGAAGTCGGAATTCGAGCCGGACGTCATTCGCGCCAAGATCGAAGCCAATCCGTTCGCCCGCGAAGTGCTGGAGCGAGACCCGAACGCCAAGCCGCGCATTCTGACGATCACGCAAAGCACGTACGACGGTGTGATCTACAACGTCGAAATGATCAAGGACGTGCTGGGCAACAACATCGACACGCTGCACTTCGACGAAGCCTGGCTGCCGCATGCGGCGTTCCATGAGTTCTACCGCGACATGCACGCCATCGGTGAAGGCCGGCCGCGCTCGTCGGAGGCGACCATCTACGCCACGCACTCCACGCACAAGCTGCTGGCGGGGATTTCGCAGGCGTCGCAGATCGTGGTGCAGGATTCGGAAGCGCGCACGTTCGATACGTATCGATTCAACGAAGCGTATCTGATGCACACGTCGACCTCGCCGCAATACGCGATCATCGCGTCGTGCGACGTGGCTGCTGCCATGATGGAGCCGCCGGGCGGCACGGCGCTGGTCGAGGAGTCGATTGTCGAAGCGCTCGATTTCCGCCGCGCCATGCGCAAGGTGGACCTGGAGTACGGCGATTCGTGGTGGTTCTCGGTCTGGGGCCCTGAGAATCTGGGCGACGAGGGCCCGATCCAGCGCGAGGACTGGGTGCTGCGGGCGAACGACCGCTGGCACGGCTTCGGCGATCTGGCCGACGGTTTCAACATGCTCGACCCGATCAAGGCGACGATCATCACGCCGGGGTTGGACGTGGGCGGCGAGTTCGGCGAGAGCGGCATTCCGGCCGCCATCGTGACGAAGTATCTGGCCGAGCACGGCATCATCGTGGAGAAGACCGGCCTGTACTCGTTCTTCATCATGTTCACGATCGGTATCACCAAGGGCCGCTGGAACTCGATGCTGACCGAGTTGCAGCAGTTCAAGGACGACTACGATCACAACCGTCCGCTGTGGCGTGTGTTGCCGGAGTTCGTGGCGCAGTTCCCGCGCTACGAGCGCATCGGTCTGCGTGATCTGTGCGATCAGATCCACAGCGTGTACAAGGCGAACGACGTGGCGCGTGTGACGACCGAGATGTACCTCTCGGACATGCAGCCCGCGATGAAGCCGACGGATGCCTTCTCGAAGCTGGCGCACCGCCAGATCGACCGGGTGCCTATCGACGAACTCGAAGGCCGTGTCACGAGCGTGCTGCTCACGCCGTATCCGCCGGGCATTCCACTGTTGATCCCGGGCGAGCGCTTCAACGCCGCGATCATCGAATACCTGCGTTTCGCGCGCGACTTCAACGAGCGCTTCCCCGGCTTCCACACCGACATTCACGGTCTGGTGGTCGAGGAGGTCGACGGCCGTCCCGAGTACTTCGTGGATTGCGTGCGGCAGTAAGTCCATTTGCCACATGCCGGATCCTTCGGTCGACAAGCGTCAAAATGAGACGGCCCCATGTGAAAACATGGGGCCGTTTTTTTATGAGCCCGGCGAGCAACGTTGAGGCGGTGCCGTCGCATACGCCGATTGGCGGCGTGCAACTTGCGTAATCCGCTCATAGGTGCTGCCGTCACAACTTCAATCGCCGCAAATCTCCATAAACATCTGTGAATTCCCGCGAAAACCTCGCAAACGTCCGTGTCATGGCCTAAAACGGTAATTTAGTGGTTGCACTCGAACGCGTCATTTTTGGGATTTTTCCCATCATCTTCTTGGGATGTCATTGCTACACTCGTCGCATTTTTCGAGTGGGGGGAGAGGTCATGGACGTCACGAGGGAACTGGTGTTCAGCACCTACGGCACACTCGTGTGCGCCACGTTGGTGTTGCTGCTGGGGCGCAAGCTTGTCGAATGGATCGCGCCGCTGCGCACGTACAGCATCCCTGAGCCGGTCGCGGCTGGCCTGCTGGTTGCGCTCGGCACGCTGGCGATGCGTCAGTTCGGACACTTCGAACTGCGTTTCGACACCTCCCTGCAAGGCCCGCTGATGCTGGCGTTCTTCGCGACCATCGGCTTGTCGGCGAATCTCGCGAGTTTGCGTGCGGGCGGCAAGCAACTGGTGCTATTCGTGGGCGTTGTGGCGGGCATGCTGATCATGCAGAACGCCATCGGTGTCGGGCTGGCTGTCTCGATGGGACTGGCGCCGGGCATCGGGTTGCTGGGAGGCTCTATCACGCTCGCCGGTGGGCATGGCACGGGCGCCGCCTGGGGCGAGACGCTCACCACGCGCTACGGCGTCCAGTCGGCACTCGAAATTGCGATGGCGTGCGCCACGTTCGGGCTGGTGATGGGGGGTTTGTTGGGCGGGCCGGTCGCGCGCTATCTGGTCGGACGCCGCCTTGGCGGCAATGTCCCTGGCCTTGATGCGACGAAGGATGCAGCACCGGAGGGTTTCGAGCGACCGCATACGGTGCGCCTGATCACGGCGCAGGCATTGGTCGAGACGGTGGCGATGATCGCGATCTGTCTGCTCGGTGGCGAGTTGATCGCGGCATGGCTCTCGGATACACCGTTCGAATTACCGACGTTCGTCTGTGTGCTCTTTACGGGCGTGGTCGTGCGCAACCTGTTGTCGCTCGTGCGCTACGAGGTCTTCGACCGTTCGCTGTCCGTGCTGGGGAACGTGAGTCTGTCGTTGTTCCTTGCGATGGCGCTCATGGCCCTGCGACTGTGGGACCTGTCGACGCTGGCTGTGCCGATGATCGTCATTCTCGTGACGCAGGCGGTGGCGATGGCGGCGTATGCCATCTTCGTCACGTTCCGGGTGATGGGTAGCAACTACGACGCGGCCGTGCTCGCCGCGGGGCACTGCGGCTTCGGGCTGGGCGCGACGCCGACGGCGATTGCCAATATGCAGGCGGTGACGGAGCGGTTCGGCCCGTCGCACCTCGCGTTCCTGATCGTGCCGATGGTGGGGGCGTTCTTCATTGACATCCTGAACGCGCTCATCATCAAGGGCTTCCTGTCGTTACCGTTATTCTGAAGAGGCGTGTCGTCCGGCCCATAAAAAAATGCCACCCGAGGGTGGCATTTTCATTGCTGAGCGCCGATAGACGCTGAAGCTGCTGTAATTCCGCTTACTTCGCGAGCTTCGCGCGTGCGGCAGCAATCGCCCGCTGCACCTGCGCCGGGGCGGTGCCGCCGATGTGGTTGCGGCTGGCGACGGAGCCTTCGAGCGTGAGGTATTCGAAGACGTCTTCCCCGACGAGCGGCGAGAACTTCTGCAATTCGGCGAGCGAGAGATCGGCCAGATCGATGTCGCGGTCCGAGCAGATCTTCACGGCGTGAGCGACGATCTCGTGGGCGTCGCGGAACGGCAGACCCTTCTTCACGAGGTAGTCGGCCAGATCGGTTGCCGTCGAGAAGCCTTGCAGCGCTGCGTTACGCATATTGGCTTCGCGCACCTTGATGCCCGGCACCATGTCCGCAAAGATACGCAGCGTGTCGATCACGGTGTCGACCGTATCGAACAGCGGCTCCTTGTCTTCCTGATTGTCCTTGTTGTACGCGAGGGGCTGGCCCTTCATCAGCGTAAGCAGGGCGATCAGATGGCCGTTGACGCGGCCGGTCTTGCCACGCGCCAGTTCCGGCACATCCGGGTTCTTCTTCTGCGGCATGATCGAGCTGCCCGTACAGAAACGGTCGGCCAGATCGATGAAGCCCACGCGCGGGCTCATCCACAGCACCAGTTCTTCCGAGAAGCGCGAGACGTGCGTCATCACGAGCGCGGCGGCGGCGGTGAATTCGATGGCGAAATCGCGATCCGACACGGCGTCCAGCGAGTTCGTGCAGACCTCTTCGAAGCCCAGCGTTGCAGCCACGCGCTCACGATCGATCGGGTAGCTCGTGCCGGCCAGCGCCGCCGCGCCCAGCGGCAGACGGTTTACGCGACGACGCACGTCGAGCATGCGCTCGGCATCGCGGCTGAACATCTCGAAATAGGCCATCAGATGATGACCGAACGTCACCGGCTGTGCGACTTGCAGGTGGGTGAAGCCTGGCAGGATCGTGGCGCTGTGCTGTTCGGCCAGATCCAGCAGCGCGCGGCGCAGGTCGCCGAGGTGCGTGCCGATGTTGTCGATCTCGCTGCGCAGCCACAGACGGATGTCGGTCGCGACCTGATCGTTACGCGAGCGGCCCGTGTGCAGGCGCTTTCCAGCGTCGCCGATCAGGGCCGTCAGGCGTGCTTCGATATTGAGGTGGACGTCTTCGAGATCCAGTTGCCACTCGAATTGACCACCTTCGATCTCGCCGCGAATCTGCGTCATGCCGCGCTGAATGTCGGCCAGATCCTGTGCGCTGATGATGCCTTGCGCCGCCAGCATGTCGGCGTGGGCGAGCGAGCCTTCGATGTCGAACAGCGCGAGGCGCTTGTCGAAGAACACCGACGCGGTGTAGCGCTTGACGAGATCGGAAACGGGTTCGGAAAAGCGTGCCGACCAGGCTTCGCCTTTCTTGTGGAGTTGGGAGGTCATTGTCGTAGCGTGGCCAAACGTGGAACGTAGCGGAACCGTGGCAAAGCACGGCAAACCGCGATTATACAGCCGCCGCGCCCGGGCCACGACTGGCGGGCGCGGCGATCTTGTCCGTTCGGTCTAGTGGGACGTGGCTACCATCGAGAGCGTCCAGAGACGCGGCGGGGCCGATAGACACAGGCCGGACGTCGCTTCGTCGAACGCCGCCCGTTGCAGCGCTTCGAGCTTCGCCGCGCGGGCGATGCGTTCGCGGGCCTGATGGATGCGCGCCAGACGCGTCGGGTCGTCGGGCAGGGCGCACAGACGGCCGAGGTCGTGCAGCAACGAGGTGCCCAGCTTGTCGAGCGCCGGACGCAGGCGCGTGCCAAGGTCCACCGGCTCGCCCGGCGCATGGCCGTCACGCGCCCAGCGGGCCAGCAACGCCGTCTGCACGAGCTTGCCCGCGTCGATCTGGAGACGGAAGAAGGTGCGGGCCTGCGCAGGTGTGAGGCCGTACTGGGGGGCCTGCTCGGCCATGCTGTCGAGCAGCGCCTGTTCGCGCGCTGTGTCCTGCACGGCTTTGCCCGTGCCGAATTTGTTACGTGCCACGGCCTCGCCGATCGCCAGTCGCTTGAGAATGCCGTTCATCAGCGGATCGAGCACCGGGTCGACGACAGGGCGCGGCTTTGCTTCGCGTGACGGATGAGCGGGCGCACCCGCCATCGCCTGCGACACCAGACGCACTGCGAAGCCGCGTACGCCATGCGGCGCGGCCGCCAGCGTATGCGAAGGCGGGGCGCTGGCGTTCGACTCAGTGAGCGATGGCGCTGACGTTTCGGCTGGGGTGACGGCTGGGGTGACAACTAAGGCCGGGTTCGCATACGCCACGTGCGTAGCCACACCCAGTCCCAGCAAGGTAGAAGTGACGAACAACGTTGCCCGTCGTGTGAAGGTTACGTGTTTGGATCGCCCGATCGAATCGGTATGCATGATGGTTGCCCCCCGGCAATCTGGTCGAATGGGTCGAAATATAACGTCCTATCGGACGCCTGTCGTTGGGGAGATTCCCAAGGAGCGGCAGGTCCACCGGCCGTGCGCCCCCATGCAAACTGCCTGCACCGGCCTCGCAGGCGGGGCCGGTGCAGGGGAGATCGACGTCGGATCAGCCTGTATTGCGAAGGCCCGCTGCGATGCCGTTGATCGACAGATGGATGCCGCGACGCGCGCGCTCGTCCGACTCTCCGGCGCGGTGACGCCGCAGCAGCTCGACCTGCAAGTGATTGAGCGGGTCGAGATACGGGAAACGGTTCTTGATCGAGCGCGCGAGCATCGGGTTGTCCGCCAGGCGCTCGTCGTGCCCGGTGATCAGCGCCAGTGCCTGCGACGTGCTCTGCCACTCGCCGACGATCCGGTTGAACACGCGCTTGCGCAGCTTTTCGTCGGCCACGAGCTCGGCATAGCGGGATGCCACGGCCAGATCCGTCTTGGCGAGCACCATGTCCATGTTGGAAAGCAGGTTCGCGAAGAACGGCCAGCGCTTGACCATCTGACGCAGCGTGTCGAGACGTTTGTCGCGACCGGCGGCGTCTGCCTTGCTGCCGTCGCCGTCCAGATACGCGCTCACGGCGCTGCCGAAGCCGTACCAACCGGTGAGCAGCAAGCGGCACTGCCCCCACGAGAAGCCCCACGGGATCGCACGCAGGTCTTCGATGCGACGGTTCTTCGGATCGGAGAATTTGCGCGACGCCGGACGCGAACCGATGTTCAGCTCGGCGATTTCGGCAATCGGCGTGGCCGAGAAGAAGTAGTCGGTGAAGCCCGGCGTTTCGTAGACCAGATCGCGATACGCTTTGAAGGCCGTGTCGGAGAGCGTCTGCATGACTTGCTCGTACGCGGCCAGACGCGGCGGCTGGTTCAGACTTGGCAGCAGCGTGGCTTCGAGCGTGGCGGCGACGATGGTCTCGAGATTGCGGCGTCCGATCTCCGGGTTCGCGAACTTGCTGGCGATGATCTCGCCTTGCTCCGTCAGGCGGATCTGGCCGTTCACGGTGCCCGGCGGCTGCGAGAGAATGGCCTGATAGGTCGGGCCACCGCCACGGCCGACGGTACCGCCCCGGCCGTGGAAGAGACGCAGACGAATGCCTTTTTCCTCGAACAGATGCACCAGCGCCAGTTCGGCCTTGTACAGCTCCCAGTTGGACGTGAGGAAGCCGCCATCCTTGTTGCTGTCGGAGTAGCCGAGCATCACTTCCTGCTCGCCGCCTTGCTGGGTTACGACGTTCGACATGCCGGGGATATCGAAGAACTCCCGCATGATGACGGGCGCGTTGCGCAAGTCGGCAATCGTCTCGAACAGCGGGATGACCATCGGGCCGACCTTCGACGCGATGGCTTTCGCACCGTCGCCGCCGTCGCTGTCGAGCGCGCCCTGAAAGAGTCCCGTCTCCTTTTGCAGCAGCATCACTTCGACCAGATCGCTTACGGTTTCCGTATGCGAGATGATGTAGTTGCGAACCGCCCGCGCGCCGAAGCGGGCGCGGATGTCGCGCGCCGCCGAGAAGACGGCAAGTTCGTCGCGGGTGCGTTGCGAGTAGTCGAGGTACGGCGAGAAAAGCGGACGCGCCTCGCGCAGTTCGCGCAGCAGCAGCGCAAGCTTTTCGTTCTCGTCGAGTTTGGCGTAATTCGCCTGGACGCCGGCCTTCGCGAACAACTCGGCAATGACCGCTTCGTGAATGTCGGAGCTTTGACGCAGGTCGATGCTCGCGAGATGGAAGCCGAACACTTCGGCGGCGCGCACGAGCGGCCCGAGGCGCTGCGAGACCAGCGCGCTGCCGTGGTGCGCCATGAGCGAGGCGACGACCGTATTCAGGTCGGAGATGAACTCGCTGGCGTCGTGATACGGACTGGCGTTGCCGACGGCGCCGCGATGTGGCACGTGGCCGACCCAGTCGCGCGCAGTCGCTGCCAGTCGCGCGTACACGCCGATGAGGGCGCGTCGATAAGGTTCGTCGGTGCGGTGCGGCGAGTCGTCCGGCGAGCGGCGGGCCAGCGTGAGCAGTGCATCGCTCGCACCTGCAAGCAATTGCGAGACGGACAACTCCGCCCCCAGCAAGTGCACCTCTTCGAGGTAATGCGCGAAGATTTCCGTCGCCTGACGCGTGATCGCCAACTGCAGCGTCTGCGCCGTCACGTTCGGATTGCCGTCGCGGTCTCCGCCGATCCAGCTACCCATTTGCAGGAAGCGGCCCAGCCCCTCGGAGCGCACGCTCGGTACGGCATCGTGCAGCTCTGCGGCAACGTCGTCGTACAGCGCCGGGATTTCGGACAGGAACGTGCTGCGGTAATACGACAGCGCGTTTTCGATTTCGTCGGCCACCGTCAGACGAGAGCTACGCAGCATGCGGGTCTGCCACAGCGTCGTGACGTACGCGCGCATCGAATCGGTGTTGCGTGACGACTCGCGCTCCGTGAGGGCGTCGTCGCGATGTTCGAGCAGACGGGCGATTTCGCGCTCGGCGTCGAGAATGCTCTTGCGCTGAACTTCGGTCGGGTGAGCGGTGAGCACCGGCACGATGAGCGCGCTGGCGAAGAAGGCTTGCAGCGTGGCGGGGTCGTCGCGCCCGGCGTCCTTCAGGCTTTGCAGCGCGGCGCTCAGGCTGCCTTGCTGGGCACGGCTGCCCGCGAGCGCGTGCACGCGGCGGCGGCGGTTGTGGTGGCGGTCTTCGGCGATGTTCGCGAGGTGCGAGAAGTAGCTGAAGGCGCGCACGACCTGAATGGCCTGCTCGTTGGTCAGCCCGTTGAGCAGCGAATCAAGCGCTTTGGCGGCGCTGCGGTCGCCTTCGCGGTGAAAGCGCACCGCGTTCTGGCGGATGGTTTCGACCAGATCGAAGGCATCGCTGCCCTGTTGCTCGCGCAGCACGTCGCCCAGCAGGCGGCCGAGAAAGCGGATGTCCTCACGCAGCGGCGCGTCCTTGTCCTCACGCGAGCGGCGCGCTTTGGGCGCAGCAGCGGTGGAGATGGACTTGTCCTGCCCGTTGGCCTTCTGGCCCGAGCGCTTGGATGGGGGGGATGAAACCGCGGCTACTGCCTTCGCGGGGGACGTCTTGCCGACCGACTTGGCCAGGCCCTCTTTCGGGGCTTTCGCCTTTGCGCTGCTCTTCATGTCGCTCCTCTCGAGACCAGCCGTTCGGGCCGGTCAAGCGTGTTACCATTTTTTCTTTTGGTCTTCACGCGGTTGCTGAATGAACTTCGCTGCTCCTGAAACCCTGGTGATCGCATCGCGCGAGAGCCGTCTTGCCATGTGGCAAGCCGAACACGTGCGTGACGCGCTGCACAAATTATATCCGCAGTGTCACGTGAGTATTCTCGGAATGACCACTCGCGGTGACCAAATTCTCGACCGTTCGCTCGCAAAGGTCGGCGGCAAGGGGCTATTCGTCAAGGAACTCGAATTGGCGCTGGCCGATGGTCGCGCAGATCTCGCCGTCCACTCCCTCAAAGATGTGCCGATGCAACTGCCGGACGGCTTCACGCTGGCTGCTGTGCTTGAGCGCGAAGACCCGTGCGACGCCTTCGTCAGCAACGATTACGACAGCCTTGATGCATTGCCCGCCGGGGCGGTGGTCGGCACGTCGAGCCTGCGCCGTGAGGTGAGCCTGCGCGCCCGCTATCCGCATCTCCAGGTCGCGCCGTTGCGCGGCAATCTGGACACCCGTCTGGGCAAGCTGGATCGGGGCGACTTCGCGGCGATCATCCTTGCGGCGGCAGGCCTGAAGCGCCTTGGGCTGGGCGGCCGCATCCGCGCCATCATCCCGACCGAAGCGAGCCTGCCAGCCGCCGGTCAGGGGGCGCTGGGCATCGAGGTGCGCGCCGGACGTCCCGAAATCTTGCAATGGCTCGCACCGTTGCATGATGCCAACACTACGCTGGCGGTCAGTGCCGAGCGCGCCGTCTCGCGAGCGCTGGGCGGCTCGTGTCAGGTGCCGCTGGGCGCCTACGCCGAGTTCTCGCCGCAGGGCGAACTGGCGCTGCGTGCCTTCATTGCGTCGACGGACGGGGCGACCGTGCTTCGCGCGCAAGGCGCCGGGCGCATCGCACAGGGTGACGTGGCGGGTGCCGAGGCGTTGGGGCAGCGCGTGGCGCAGGAACTGATCGACGCGGGCGGGTTGGCGCTGGTGCCGCCGTCCGAGCCGAAGGACGCAGCCGTTTGACGTCGCGAGCGCCGCGTGCGCCGGCTCCGTCCTCCAACGTCGATGCTGCTGGCACCGACCTTCGGGCCGTCGCATCGCCGGTCGCGCCGTGCGCGATCCTGACGCGGCCGGACGGACAAGCGCAGTCGCTGGCCGCACGGCTGCACGCCGAGGGCATCGATACGCTCGAATTTCCCCTGTTGCACATTGCGGCGCAGGCCGATCCGGCGGCGCTTGCAGCGCTGGACGATGCGCTGCGCTCGCTGGCGTCGTACGCGTTGGCCGTCTTCGTCTCACCTAACGCCGTGTCGCACGCGCTGGCGCGACGAGTGCAACTGCAATCCCCTGGCGGTGGGGCAGACAATAGCGAGACCGCCGTGCGCTGGCCCGAGACGCTGCCGGTGGCCGTCGTCGGCCCTGGCAGTGCGCAGGCACTGGCCGAAGCGGGTATTGCGGCCCCGATGCATCGCGTGATCGTCCCGCCGGGCGGTCCGGAGGCACGCTTCGACTCGGAAGCGTTGCTCGAACAGCTGGATCTGCCGGCGTTGGCCGGTCGCCGCGTGCTGCTGGTGCGCGGCGACGGCGGGCGCGAGTTGCTGGCCGACACGCTGCGGGCCAATGGTACGCAGGTCGATATCGTGAGCGCGTACACGCGTCGAGCCCCCGAACCGGACGCCACCACGTGGGCCGCACTCGAAGCCCGGCTCGTCTCGCCACAGCGGTGCGCGTGGGTGCTGACCAGCTCCGAAGCGGTCCGGCATCTGAGCACACTGTTGGCTGCACGCTACGGCACCCGCGACGGCGTGCATACGCCGGGCACCCCGCAGGTGCTCGCGCAGATCCTTAGTGCACCGTGCTTTACATCACATACCCGCATCGCGGATGCCGCGCGTTCCGCGGGGTTTGATAGGATTACGCAGTGCGCGCCCGGCGACGACAACTTGCTGGCCGCACTCAAAACATGGGCGGATCCCATTCAAGTCAAGCATGACGACAGATAATCGCGTTCCAGAGTCTTCCCAGAACCCGTCGGCGTCGACCGGCCCGACGGCACATTCCACAGCGACCGGCGGTGCGACGTACAGCACGGCCGGCAGCCCGCCTGCGTGGCAGCCACCCGAGCCGCCGCAGAAGCGTCGAGGTTCCGGGGCGGCGTTGCCCTGGCTGCTCTTCGTGCTCGTCGCGGCGGGGGCCGGTATCGGCGGCTGGTCGCTCAACCAAAAGCTCGACCGCGTGCAACAGGAGATGGCACGTCGTCAGCAAGCGGGCGACTCGCAAGTCATGCAGGCGCAGGTACGCACCGCGCAGGCGCTCGACAATCAGCGCGATCTTCAGAACCGGCTCACCGCGCTGGAGGGACGCGTGTCCGACGCACGTGGCCAGCAGGCGGCGCTCGAACAGCTTTATCAGGAACTCGCGCACAACCGCGACGAATGGGTGCTGGCCGAGACCGAGCAGATCGTCACGAGTGCGAATCAACAGCTTCAACTGACGGGCAACGTGCGCGGGGCGCTGATTGCGCTCGAAGGAGCGGACGCGCGTCTGGCCCGCACGGGGGCACCGCAACTCGCCGGTGTGCGTGATGCGTTGAAGAAGGACATCGACCGCCTGAAGGCCGTACCGGCCGCCGATCTGCCGCAACTCACGGGCAAGCTCGATCAGGCCATCGCCATGATCGACACGCTGCCGTTGCAGGCCGAGGAGCAGCGTGTGGCACCGAAGGCGGACGGCACCGGCCCCAGCGGCGCGGGCGAGACCGGCTGGACAGCGACGTGGCTCCGCCTGAGCGGCGAAATGCTCGGCAGCCTGAAGCAACTGGTGCAGGTGCGCCGTCTGGACGATCCGGACGTGATGCTCGTGGCGCCTGAGCAGGGCGCGTTCCTGCGTGCGAACCTGAAGCTGCGTCTGCTCAACGCCCGTCTGGCGCTGCTCGCACGCAACGCGTCGGCTGTGCATAGCGACGTGCAGGTCGCGGAGGCTGCGCTCGACAAGTATTTCGATGCCAAGTCGCGCCGCATCGCCGCCGTCAAAACGCTGCTCGATCAGGTCGACTCGGGCTCGCGCACCATCGAACTGCCGACCCTTGACGCCAGCCTGACCGCCATCGGTCAGGTCAAGGACGTCAAGGAAAAGCCGTAAGGAGCCGGGCATGCGAGGACTGATCTGGTTGACGCTCCTGTTTGCGGTAGCGGCCGGCTTCGCGGTGCTGGCCACGTTCAATCACGGACAGGTGGTCATGCTGGTGCCGCCGTACCGTATCGACGTGTCGCTGAACCTGTTCGTGCTGGCGTTGCTGGCCTTGTTCGTGGCGCTGTACGTGATCATTCGCGTGCTGCGCAACATCTACAAGATGCCGGAGCGCGTGGCCGCGTATCGCAATCGCCAACGCAGTCGTCGCGCGAACATTGCGCTGCGCGATGCCGTGGCGAACCTCTTTGCGGGACGTTATACGCGCGCAGAGAAGGCGGCACGCGAAGCGGCCGAACAGGACGACAATCGTGGCGTGGCCGCGATCATCGGCGCACGTGCGGCGCATCGCATGCGCGAGTTCGCACGACGCGATGCGTGGCTGACGGAAGCGCAAGGGGCGAATCTCGAAGAGGCACGCCTGTTGCAGACGGCCGAATTGCGCGTCGACACGCGCGATGCCGAGGGCGCGCTCGAAGCGCTGACGGAAATGCGTGCGCAGGGCGCACGTCGCATGCAGGCGCAGCTCGTCGCCCTGCGTGCCCATCAGCATCTCAAGCACTGGCCCGAGGTGCTCAATCTGCTCAAGGTGCTGGAAAAGCGCGAGGCGCTGCACCCGGCATTGGCGGCGAAGCTCAAGCAGACGGCCAGCGAAGGCATTCTGCGCGACCATCGCCATGATGCGGATGCATTGCTCAAATGCTGGCAAGAACTGCCTGCCGACGCGCGTACCTCGTCGCGGACCGCCGACGTTGCCGCTGAACTGCTGATTTCTTTGGATCGTCCGCGCGAAGCACGCGACATCGTCGAAGCTGCGCTGGCCGAGCATTGGGATGGTCGTCTGCTGCGCCGCTATGCCGAGTGCGCCGGTGCCGACGCCTTGCCGCTCATCCAGAAGGCGGAGGCGTGGCAGCAGCGTCATCCGAACGATCCCGATCTGCTCTACGCGCTGGGCAAGCTGTGCCAGCATCAGCGTCTGTGGGGCAAGGCGCAAACGTTCCTCGAAGGGGCGCTGCGTCATACGGACGACCGACACCTGCAACAGCGTCTGCATCTGGCGCTCGCACAGCTTTTCGAAGGGCTGGGTCAGATGGATCAGGCGAATCGTCACTACCGGGCGTGTGCCACGGCGTGAATGTTGTCGGGCCTGCAACGGCCCGGTTTGCAAAGGAGTTGCCTCAGCGCCCGCGTACAGCGGGCGTTGTCGTTTGTATCGACGGTTTGTACCGACAGTTTGTATCGGCAATCGCGGGCGGGCGACTTACTCGATGGCGGTCGCTTCGTTGCCCGAGCTTTGGCGCAGCGGCAGTTCCGGCAGTCGTGCGAGGGCGACGATGGCGAGTGCGGCGATCACGGCACTGCCGCCGAAGAACGCACCGAACGCCAGCCGCAGATGGTCTTCCATCCCGGCGGGGGCGCCGCCGGGGCGCAGGAAGTCGGTCAACTCACGCGGTGCGCTGCCGTTGTCGCCCGCGACCAGCAGGCCAACGATCAGCGCGCCGAACATCGCCACGCCGATCATCCCGCCCAAGGCACGGAAGAACGCATGCGCGGCGGTTGCAATGCCGATGTCGCGCGGCGCGACGGCGTTTTGCGTCGCCACGGTCATGACCGGCATCGCCGAGCCGAAGCCGATGCCCACGAGGCCGAGGCAAATGCCGATCACCGTGAGCGGCAGCGACTGCACACCGAGTGCGATGATCGCGAGCCCGGCGAACGCCACTGGCAAACCGATCTGCGGCGGACGCTTGTAATGCCCCGTCTGACGCATGTAGTGCCCGGAACTCAGCGCACCGACAACGATGCCCAGCAACGGCAGAATCAACATCAGCCCCGAGCTGCTGGCCGACTCGCCCCGCTGCAATTGCAGATACAGCGGCACGTAAATGCCGATGCTGATGTTGACCATCATCACCAGCACGGCCATGGTCGACGTCATACGAAACACCGGGTTGGCGAGCAGTGCGACCGGCAGCAGCGGCTCGCGCACCGTACGTTGATGACGTAGGAACACCGCGCCCACGATCACCGTCGCGGCGACCAGACCGCCGATTTCCGCCGACAGCCATGCGTAGCGGTGTCCACCCCATGTGAGTGCAAGCAGCAGACAGACTGTCGACACGATCAGCAGGAGCGAGCCGAGATAGTCGATGCTCGGTTTGCCTTCGCGTCGCGGCAGGCGTCGCAGTGCACGATCGCTCAGATAGATCGCGAGCAGACCGAGCGGGATGTTGATCCAGAAGATGAGCGTCCAGTTGAGGTACTGGGCGAACACCCCGCCGGTGACAGGCCCGGCCACACCGGAGACCGCGAACATCCCCGAGATATAGCCCTGATAGCGACCGCGCTCGCGCGGCGAGACGATATCGGCGATCACCGTGTTCGACAGGGCGATCAATCCGCCGCCGCCCAGCCCTTGCACGCCGCGCGCGACGATCAGCGCGAGCATCGAGGGGGCGAGTGCGCACAACACCGATCCGACCAGAAAGACGGTCACGCTCGCGGCGATGACGACACGGCGTCCGAACAAATCCGAGAGCTTGCCCACGATGGGCGTAATCGCCGTGGACGAGAGCAGGTAGGCGGTGACGACCCACGACACGGCGTCGAAACTGCCGAGGTCTCGCGCGATGGTCGGCAGTGCGGGCGCGACGATGGTCTGGTCGAGCGAACCCAGAAACATGATCAGCAGCAGACCGGTGAGGATCGATTTGACCTCGGCGGGCGTGAGCGAGACGCCGGCCGGCGTCGTCTGTGAGTCGTTGGCGGACATACGAGCGGAGAATGACGAATGCTTGGGGGAGCAAAAAACAAGCCGCCCCGGTAGGGACGGCCTGATTCACGCTAAATGTGCCAAGTATGTTACTCCCGCAAGCGCCACGCGGCCAGAAGCCCCTCGGCGCCTCGGTCTCGACGATTGAGACGACGTTTTGTCAGGTGATCTGTCCCGTTCGCCACCGCCTTATCGGCCACGCCTGCTACTTGTTCACCAGCCGCGCAGGCACTGCCAGCGTCAGCAATCCGCCCAGAATCATGAAGACGGTGAGCAGGAACATGCCACTGTTGGTGCTCTGCGTGGCGTCCTTAAGGAAGCCGATCAGATACGGGCCGACGAAGCCCGCCAGATTGCCCAGCGAGTTGATCATCGCAATCCCGGCGGCCGCTGCCGTGCCACCGAGGAATGCCGTCGGCAGACTCCAGAACAGCGGCAGCACGATCATGATCCCCATCGTAGCGAGCGTGAGCGCGACCATGGCGAGTTGCGTGTTGTGGCTCCACACCGTCGACAGGAACAGGCCGATTGCGCCGAGGAACGCCGGAATCGCGATGTGCCAGCGACGCTCGCCCTTCAGATCCGAACGGCGGCCCACCACGACCATTGCGATGACTGCGAAGAAGTACGGGATCGCCGTCAGCAAACCGATCTGCAACGGATCGGTCACGCCGGTGCTCTTGATGATCGTGGGCAGCCAGAAGCCCACACCGTAGAGACCGATGACGAACGAAAAGTAGATCAGGCTCATCATCCACACGCGTGGGCTCGAGAACACCTGACGCAGCGGCAGGTCTTCCTTGGTGAGCACGTCGCTCGCGATGTTGCGCTCAAGCATCGACTTCTCGGCGTCGTTCAGCCACTTGGCGTCGCGAATCCGGTCATCGAGCACGAACAGCACCGCAATACCGATGATCACCGACGGAATCGCTTCGATCAGGAACATCCACTGCCAGCCCGCGAGGCCGCTCACGCCGCTCATGTCCTTCAGGATCCAGCCCGAGAGCGGACCACCGATAAGACCCGAGAGCGCCACGGCCGTCATGAACCATGCCGTCATGCGTCCGCGCCGCGAAGCCGGGTACCAGTAGGTGATGTAAAGGATGATGCCGGGGAAGAAGCCCGCTTCGGCCACGCCGAGCAGGAAGCGCATGACGTAGAACATCGACGGCGTGGTGACGAACATCGTCGCGCCGGAGATGATGCCCCACGAGATCATGATGCGCGCGATCCACACGCGCGCGCCGACGCGATGCAGGATCACGTTGCTCGGCACTTCGAAGATGAAGTAACCGATGAAGAAGATGCCCGCGCCGAGACCGAACACGGTCTCCGAGAATTGCAGGTCGCCCACCATCTGCAACTTGGCGAAGCCCACGTTCACGCGATCGAGATAAGCGACGACATAGCAGAGCAGCAGAAACGGAATCAGCCGCCAGCCGACCTTGCGGTAGGTGGCCGCTTCAAAGTCCGCCGAGGCCATGTCGGCCATGGGCGAGGGGGGCGTCGGAACGCTGTTCATACGGATCTCCTCCGGTTTGACGTTGTGTTGTCTGTCGTTATGTTGTGGTGCGACAACTACGGGTGCTACGGACTGCTGGAAACGGTATGCGCGCAGATTGATGCAGCTGCGCTAGATGCAGCGGCCGCCGTCGACTTCGAGACACACGCCGGTGATGAAGGCGGCGTCGTCGCTGGCGAGATAGAGGCACGCGTTGGCGATGTCCTGCGGCGTGGAGAAGCGGCCGAGCGGAATGCCTGCGAGGAATTTGGCGCGATTCTCGGGCGTATTCGGCACGCCCATGAATTCGGCGGTCAGACCCGTGTCGCCGATGACCGGATTGACGCAATTGACACGAATGTTCTGCGGGCCGAACTCGGCGGCCATCGCCTTGCTTGCGGTGATCACCGCGCCTTTGCTGCCGTTGTACCAGACGAGGCCCGGGCGAGGACGCACGCCCGCCGTCGAGGCAATGTTGATCATCACGCCGCCGCCGTGTTGCTGGAAGTAGGGGATGACGGCGCGTGCGCTCCAGAAAATGCTTTTGACGTTGACCGCATAGACGCGGTCGAACTCGGCTTCGGTGACTTCGAGCAGTGGCTTGTTGCGGTGCGTGGTGCCCGCATTGTTCACAACGACATCGAGTTTGCCGAAGCGCGCCACCGCCTCGGTAAGCAGTGTGACGTGATCTTCCTCGCGCGACACGTCGCCGTAGACGAAAACCGCCCGTCCGCCCGCCTCGACGATCTCTCCGGCCACACGCTCGCCCGCTTCACGATTCAGATCGTTCACGATGACCGCCGCGCCTTCGCGCGCAAACGTCCTGGCAATGCCTTCGCCGAATCCCGATCCGGCGCCCGTCACGATAGCCACTTTCTGTTGCAAACGCATGCCTTGTCTCCGAAGTGCGAAGTGAGTGCGAAGTGAGTGCGAAGTAAGCGCAAAGGAAGCAAATTACCCGTGCCGGATGGCGACGGTCTTGAGCGTGGTGAATCCGTAAAGGGCTTCGAATCCTTTTTCGCGGCCGTGGCCGGAGTGCTTCATGCCGCCGAAGGGCAGTTCCACACCGCCGCCTGCGCCGTAATTGTTGATGAACACCTGACCGGCGCGAATGTCGCGGGCGAGGCGCATCTGACGTGCGCCGTCGCGCGTCCAGACACCGGCCGCGAGTCCGTAGAGCGTGCCGTTGGCGAGTCGCACGGCGTCCGCTTCATCGGCAAACGGCATCGCCGCGAGCACCGGACCGAAGACTTCCTCGCGTGCGAGGCGGTGCGTGTCGGGGACGTCGCGCAGCAGCGTCGGGGCCTGATAGAAGCCCGCCTCCGGCGCGCTGCCCACGACTTCACCCTGCGACATCACGGCAATCCCGTCGTGCTGTGCTTCGGAGAGGAAGTCCCACACGCGTTGTTGTTGTTTCGCGTTGATGAGCGGACCGAGGTCGAGATCGTCATGCGACGGCCCGACGCGAAGATGCGCGAACGCTTCGGCCAGTCGTGCGAGGACGACCTCGTACGCATCGCGCTCCACCAGCAGGCGGCTGCCCGCCGAGCAGGTTTGCCCTGCATTCTGCACGATGGCGTTCACGACGACCGGCATCACGGCGTCCAGATCGGCGTCGGCGAAGATGATCTGCGGCGACTTGCCACCGAGTTCGAGCGTCACCGGCGTGTGGTTCTCTGCGGCCATCTGCGAGATCAGCGTGCCGGTGGCGGGCGAGCCGGTAAACGAGATGTGATCGATGCCCGGATGCCGTGCCAGCGCTGCACCGGCTTCGGCCCCGTAGCCCGTCACGATATTGAGCGCGCCCGGCGGCAACCCGGCCTCGAGCGACAGATCCGCCACGCGCAGCAGCGAGAGACATGCGTCTTCCGCCGGTTTGACCACACAGGCGTTGCCTGTCGCGAGCGCGGCGGCCACGCTGCGTCCGAAGATCTGCAACGGGTAATTCCACGGAATGATGTGACCGGTCACGCCGTGCGGCTCACGCACCGTGAAGACGGTGAATCCCTGCTGATAGGGAATCGTCTCGCCGTGGAGCTTGTCGGCGGCTCCGGCGTAGAACTCGAAGTAACGCACGATGGCGGCGGCGTCGGCGCGGGCCTGTTTCAGCGGCTTGCCGGTGTCGCGGGCTTCGAGTTGGGCGAGTGCTTCCTGATGGCGGGCGAGCAGGCTGGCGAATGCGTAGAGCGTGCGCCCGCGCTCGGCGGCGGCGGTACGACCCCAGTCGCCGTTGAAGGCGGCGCGCGCCGCACTCACGGCACGGTCGATGTCTTCGGCGTCGCCGCGGGCGATTTCGGTGAAGGGCAGGCCGTCGGAGGGATCGATGACGGCAATGACGGTATTGGCCGTATTGGCCGACAGCGGGGATAGCGGGGATAGCGGAGACATCGCGGAAGTACCGCCGCGCTTGGCGGGGGCGACCCAGCGATTGCCGATGAAGTGTGTGGCTTCGGGCATGTCGACTGCACCTCGTGTAAAGGGTGGGGCCATTATCACTTAACTCACGAGGCCATTGACCGTCGTATCGGTCGCATCCGCATAAACACCTAAAATGAGCGCATTGCAATTAAAGATATTTTATTGCAATTTTTTCTCGCCTATCCTTGATCACATCGAATCGCCAGACGGGCGTCTGGCATGGCAGTACAGCTCGCTGCGGCGCGTCGGTTCAATCACGGACAGACCCGGCGACACAGTCGAACCGAAGCATTCAGGAGCAGGCAGGTGATGAACGACGCTGTGACCCAAGAGACGCTGTTGACCCGATTGCTGGACACGCTTGGCGCGGACGCCGTGCTCACGAGCGAGTCGGATACCGCGGGCTACACGGAAGACTGGCGCGGCCGTTATCGGGGCGAGGCGCTGTGTGTCGTGCTGCCTTCGTCCACCGAACAGGTCAGCGACATTGTGAAGCTGTGCGCCGCAGCCGGTGTATCGATCCTCCCGCAGGGCGGGAATACCAGCCTGTGCGGTGGCGCAGTGCCGCCGACCCACGGCCCGGCACCGGTCATTCTGAATCTGGCGCGCATGCGCCATATCCGTCAGGTCGACGCGGCCAACGGCTCGATGGTTGTCGAGGCTGGGTGCATTCTGAAAACCGTGCAGGATGCTGCGGCCGACGTCGGACGTCTGTATCCCGTGAGTCTCGGGGCGGAAGGGTCGTGCCAGATCGGCGGCACGCTCTCGACGAATGCGGGCGGCACGAGCGTGCTGCGTTACGGCAACACGCGCGAGAACGTGCTGGGTCTCGAAGTCGTGCTGGCCGACGGCACGATCTGGGACGGTCTGCGCGCGCTGCGCAAGGACAACACCGGCATCGATCTCAAGCATCTGTTCATCGGCGCGGAAGGCACGCTCGGCATCGTCACGGCGGCCGCGCTCAAGCTCCATCCGCTGCCTACGCATCACTCGCTCGCGTGGTTCGCGCCGCGCGATCCGGCCGCCGCGCAACAGATCCTGGGCATGTTCCAGAACACCTGCGGCTCACGTCTGTCCGCGTTCGAAATCATGAACCGTCACCAGCTCGATCTGGTGCTGGCGAATGTGCCGAACCGCCGCAATCCGCTTAGCGGTGCCCATGCCTGGCATGTGCTTGTCGAACTGGGCGACACGCGCGATGCCGAGGGCCTCGAAGCGGTGCTTACCGAAACGCTGGGCGAAGCCATCGAACAAGGGCTGGTCGAAGACGCCGTCATCGCCGCGAACGAAACGCAGCGCGCCGATCTCTGGGAAGTGCGCCACAGCGTGAGCGAGGCGAACAAGAAGGCTGCCATCGGTCTCACCACCGACTGTGCCGTGCCGGTGTCGAGCGTGCCCGAATTCATCGACGCGTCGACGCGCGCCGTGCACGCCATCGTGCCGGGGCTCGACATCGCCATCGTCGGCCACATGGGTGACGGCAACGTCCACTTCATTCCGATGTTCTCGTTCGATGCGTGGGCGGCGCTGACCGACAGCGCGGCCATGGGCGACGCGATGCGCGCTGCGGTCAACGATGTCGCGGCGCGTCTGTCGGGCACGTTCAGCGCCGAGCATGGCGTCGGGCAAACGGGCCTGCCGCTGATGCAGCGCTACAAGGCGCCCGCCGAACTGGCGCTGATGCGCACGGTAAAGGCGGCGCTCGATCCGAACCAGCTGTTCAATCCGGGGCGTCTCGTTCCGTAAGCATCGCGCACGAATTCACACACACACGTTTTTCAAGTTTTGCTGTTTGTTTTGCCATAACTGCGCGCGCGGCGGCGGCTGTCTCTTCAAGCCCGCTGTCCGTCGCCGCGCCCACCCTCCCAGTCAAGTCCGGAGACCATGATGAAACGCAAGACCTCCGCAAGCCCGCTCGATACCACCAAGAAAGGCGAAGCGACGCTCGCACAACCGGGCCGTCGCACGGCCATGAAGACGGCCATCGTCGGCGCGGCTGCCGTCGCCTTCCCGTTCGTGTGGACGCCTTCGCGCGCCGCCTCCAAGCGCATCGTAGTGCGTGACGACGGCGGTATCTACACCAAGGCGTACGACGCCGTGTACTACAAGCCCTTCGCCGAGGCGACGGGCATCCAGGTCGTCGGCGTGCAGGCCAATGCGGAGCCGACCGCGCAGATCAAGAGCATGGTCGAAGCGGGCAGCTATACGTGGGATATGGCGAAGATCAGCCAGCCCGCGATTCTGCTGCTCACGTCGGGCGGCAAGGAGTATCTGGAGCGTCACGGTCTGGAATCGGACCCGACCATCGCGAAGATTCCGAAGCAATACATGTCGCCGTTCGGCGTGGGAACCAACGTCTACTCGACGGTGCTCGCCTATCGCACCGACGCGTTCAAGGGCCGCAAGGCGCCGACGTCATGGGCCGACCTGTGGAACGTGAAAGACTTCCCGGGCCGCCGTTCGATTCGCAAGTATCCGTTCGACACCATCGAGCAAGCCCTGCTCGCCGACGGCGTTGCGCCGGGCTCGGTATATCCGTGCGACTTCGACCGCGCTTTCAAGAGCCTGGACAAGATCGCCAAGCAGGTCGCCGTGTGGTGGACGACCGGTGCGCAGGTCGAGCAGATGCTCGGCTCGGGCGAAGTAGACATGGTCGCTACGTGGGCCTCGCGTGCGCAGTCGGCACAGGCCAATGGCGTGCCGGTCGAGATCGTGTGGAACCAGAACATCTGGGGTGTCGACAACTGGTCGATTCTCAAGGGCACGCCCAACGCCGCCGCTTGCCGTGAGTTCATCAAGTTCGCGAGCGATCCGAAGCATCAGGCGGAACTGGTCAAGTTCTTCCCGGCTGGCATGACGCAACCGGAAGCGTTCAACTACGTGAAGCCGGAAATCGCGAAGAACTGCCCGACCTTCCCGGACAACATGAAGAGCGGTGTGCACATCAACGCCCAGTTCTGGCAACAGAACCAGAGCGTTGCGCTCGAACGTTTTAACCGCTGGATCCTGACCTGATCCTCACCTGCCGTTCCGTTTCATGTTTTTTGGGGTGCTGATCTCATGACCGTTGCCAATCTTCAAGTTTCGGGCCTGTCCAAGCGTTACGGCGATTTCGTCGCTCTCGCGCCGACCGACCTCGATGTCGCCCAGGGCGAATTCCTGACCTTGCTCGGCCCCAGCGGCTCGGGCAAGACCACTTTGCTCTCGCTCATCGCCGGTTTGTCGCAGCCCGATGCGGGCGCCATCCGCATCAATGGGACCGATGTCACGTACGGCGCGCCGTACGAGCGCGACATCGGCATGGTGTTCCAGAACTACGCGCTGTTCCCCCACATGACGGTGGCGGAGAACATCGCGTTCCCGTTGCAGATGCGTCGCACCGATGCCGCCCAGGCTCGCAAGATGGTCATGAACGCGCTGGAAATGGTGCATCTGCCGCATGTGGCGGAGCGCTATCCGCGCGAACTCTCCGGTGGTCAGCAGCAGCGCATTGCACTCGCGCGCTGCATGGTCTATCGGCCGTCGATCATTCTGATGGACGAGCCGCTGGGCGCGCTCGACAAGAAGCTGCGCGATCACATGCAGCTCGAAATCAAGCGCATCCACCGGGAGTTGGGCACCACCATCGTCTACGTCACGCACGATCAGGAAGAAGCGATGACGATGTCCGATCGCATCTGCCTGATGAACGCGGGCGAGATCGCACAACTCGGTACGCCCGACGATCTGTACTTCCGTCCGAAGAGCGTGTTCGTGGCCGACTTCCTCGGCGAGTCGAACCTGCTCGATGCGACGGTGCTCACGCGCACCGGCGATCAGGTGCGCGTGGCCATGCCGGGCGTGACGGCCGCGAACGGCGCAGGCGCGATGGTCTACGATCCGCAAGTCGAGCAGGGCCGCACGGTCAAGCTGATGCTGCGTCCGCAGAACCTGCATCTGCACGATACGGACGCTGCCGGTGAAGGCATGGCGACGATCTCGGCGAAGCTGACCGACATCATGGTCACGGGCGGCATGACGAAGCTGTATCTGCAATCGACGGTGACGGGCGGCGACGCGAGCAAGTCGCTCGTGGCCGCGTTCCCGACGCGCCGCCAGGGCAACCGTTTCGAAATCGGTCAGACGCTCGGCCTCGCGTGGCGTGCCGACGACGCCGTGGCGATTGCGGGGTAAGCCATGAGTGCATCTGCCGTGGTCCGTCCTTCGTCCTCACAACCCGCTCAACCGGCCCCGCGCCGGGCGCGCTGGCGCGCGCGCATGCGTCCGCTGCTGATGGCAGCACCGATCGTCATTCTGCTGGCCGTCATGCTGATCTATCCGGTCGGCCAGTTGCTGCTGCTGAGCATTCGCGGTGAGAGCGGCTTCACGCTTGCCGAATATCAGCGGCTGTTCGCCTCGTCGGTGTATGTCGAGGTGTTGCTCATCACGCTCAAGGTCTCGCTCTACACGACCTTCTTCGCGGTACTCACCGGGTATCCGATTGCCTACCGGCTCTCCACGCTCAGTGGCGCGCGCAAGCAACGCCTGCTGTTCTGGCTGCTGCTCTCGTTCTGGACGAGCTTTCTCGTGCGCACGTTCGCCTGGGTCGTACTGCTCGGCCGTAACGGCGTCGTGAACCGCACCTTGCTCGATCTCGGGCTAATCGATCAGCCGCTGTCGCTGCTCTACAGCTTCCCTGCCGTGGTGTTGGGGATGGTGCATGCGCTCATGCCGCTGGCTGTGCTCACGATGCTCTCCGTCATGGAGAACATCGACCGGCGTCTGCCGAGCGCGGCCTCGACGTTGGGTGCGCGTCCCGGCACGGTGTTCTGGCGCGTGTACTTCCCGTTGTCGCTGCCGGGCGTGGCCGCCGGTGCGCTGATGGTGTTCGTCACGTCCATCGGCTTCTTCATTACGCCGACGCTGCTGGGCGGCCGTCACGAAACCATGATCACGCAGCTCATCATCGATCAGGTGATGCAGGCGCTGAACTGGGGCTTCGCCGGTGCGATCTCGGTGCTGTTGCTCGCGGTGGTGCTGGTGGTGTTCTTCGTCTACGACCGCATGGTCGGTCTGTCGACGATGGCCGGTGGCGCTGGGGATGTGAAGGCAGGCAAGCGCCGTGGCGGCTGGACACGCACGCTCGGCGAGAAGGTGCTTGCGACGCTCGGCACCGCGACCGATCTGTTGCTGCGCGCATTCCCGAAAGGGCGCGCAGCGCAAGCGGAACAAGGCGACGGTGTTGTGTTGCGCGTGGTCGTCTTCCTGCTGGTCGTGTTTCTCGCGGCGCCCGCGTTGCTGATGATTCCGATGTCGTTCGATTCGGCCTCGGGTCTGGCATGGCCGCCGAAGGGCTTCTCGTTGCAGTGGTATCAGCAGATCTGGGATTCGCCGTTGTGGATGCAGGCGGTCACGCGCTCGATGCTCGTGGGCATCGGTGCAGGCTTGCTGTCGATGCTGATCGGCACACCGGCGGCATTCCTGCTGGTACGCGGTGGCATGCGAGGCAAGTCGGCGATGCTCGCCTTCGTGCTCGCACCGATTGTTGTGCCGCGCATGATCCTCGCCGTCGGGGTGTTCTATTTCTTCGCGAAGGTCGGTCTGGTCGGCTCCAGCGTAGGGCTGACGCTCGCGCACACCGTGGTGGCGGTGCCGTACGTCGTCATTACGATGATGGCGGTGCTGCGCAACTACGACACGCGTCTCGATCTGGCGGCGTACAGCCTGGGCGCTCGCCCGTGGGCGACGCTGCGCCGGGTGACGTTCCCGATTCTCGGTGCAGGTCTGCTGTCGTCGTTCCTGTTCGCGTTCGCGACGTCGTTCGACGAACTCACGATTGCGCTGTTCACGTCGGGTGGCCTGTCGACCACCTTGCCCAAGCAGTTCTGGGATGAGATCACGATGCAGATCTCGCCGGTGATCGCCGCTGTCTCCACGTGCCTGTTCCTTTTTATCGCCGCACTGATCTGGGTGGCCGAGCGACTGCGTCGGCGCAGCCTCGCGACCTGAAGCCCGGATGCGGTATCCGCCCCAACAAACTCACGATTCACGGACGTTTAACTCATGCTTCGCTCCGCACAACTGAAGGGCATTTTCCCGGCCATCCCCACGCCGGTACACACCGACGACACGATCCACATCGAAGGCGCACGCGCGCTCATGCGTTACCTGCTGGCGCAGGGTATCGACGGCGTGGTGCCGCTGGGCGGCACGGGCGAGTACGGTGCACTGTCGCGCGCCGAGCGCGTGCGCATGGCTGAACTCACGGCGCAGGAAGTGCGTGAACACGGCCGCGACGTGCCGGTGATCGCCGGTGTGCTCGATCCCGGTTATCACGACGCCATCGAAGCGGGCCGCGACTTCGCCGCTGCCGGTGCCGACGGTCTGCTGGTTCTCACGCCGTACTACACGAACCCGACGCAAGCCGGTATTCGCGACTACTTCCTGCGCTACGCGGACGAGTCGCCGCTGCCGATCCTCATCTACGAAATCCCGTATCGCACGCGTATCGCGATTGCACCGGAAGTGCTGCATGAGCTGTCGCGCCACGAGAACATCATCGGCATGAAGGCCTGCAACACCGACATGTGGCATTTCCTGCGCACCATCGCCGGTGTCGACGAGTCGTTTGCCGTACTGAGCGGCGAAGACACGCTGTTCCCGCTGCATGTGGCCGCAGGGGCACGCGGCGGGATCGTGGTGACGGCGTCGCTGCTGCCGACGGCGTGGCAACGCATCTTCTCGCTCGCGTCCGAAGGCAAGACGGCCGACGCGCTGGCGCTGCACCGCTCGCTGATTCCGCTGATGAATCTGGCGTTCGCCGAGACGAACCCGGGGCCGATGAAGTCGGTGATGGATCTGATCGGGGTGAACGCACCGGCGATGCTCGCACCGCTGGTGCCGCCTGCACCGGCGCTGTCGGCCGAACTGCGCGAGGAACTGGCGCGTCAGCTGGCGATTTTTGAAGGACGTTGAAGTGTGACGGCGGTGACGCGTGTCACCGCCCGATTGCAATTGATGGCAACTGATAGCACCTGAGCGCGCTTAGCGTCGGAACGTCGACAGCCGTGACTTCGAGATCGAGGTTGCGGCGACCTGAATGTGCGGGGCGAGTTCGGCTTCTGCGCGCTCACGCGTCCAGCGCGAGGTCGGCACCGAGATATTGATGGCCGCGACGGCGTGACCGTCGTGATCGGTGATCGGGGCCGCGACCGAGATGTCGCCCATCACGGTTTCGTTTTCGACGATGGCGTAGCCACGACGCGTGGTCTGCGCAATCCGTTCGAGCAGCTTTTTCTCGTCGATGAGGGTGTACGGCGTCATCGGTTCGAGCGCCGTGCCCGAGAGTATTTCACGCACGCGTGCTTCGGGCAGACGCGACAGGATTGCAATGCCCGACGCCGTGAACATCGCGGGCAGACGCGCGCCGACCACGATATCGATGTTCACCAGATGCTGTCCGGGAAAGCGTGCGACGAACACGATCTCGTGACCGTCCAGCTCTTGCAGGTTGGTCGTCTCGCCCACACGGCGGCTGATGTCGAGCAAATACGGCGACGCCTTGTCGACCAGTTCGTTGGCGCGGATGTAGTTGTACGAGAACTGCAACACCTTGGTCGTCAGCCCGTAGGTACGCGTCTCCGGCACGCGAAAGAGATAGCCGAGCGCTTCGAGCGTATGCACGAGCCGCTGCGTGGCGCTGCGATCCAGATCCGCCGCTTTGGCGATGTCGCCCAGCGTCATGTACCGCGCAGGACCGTCGAAGGCGTGCAGCACCTGAAACGTCTTCTCGGTCGAGCCGACGAAGAGCGAGGAACGCGGGGCGGCGGTGCTCGAAGCGGTGTCGCTGGTGGATTGGGTGGCGTCTGTGGCAGAGCGCGACGACCCGGCGGATGAACGCGGCATGGGTGTGCGGGTTGTTCGGATTGTAATGATTGTGATTGTAATGCAATTGTTTGTGCCCAAGTAGCGAACTTTGCCCAATTTCAGGGCATGCGCAAGGGCATGCGGTGGGGCACGCCGGAACATCAAGACAGGGGGAGCAATGCACGCGTTTTCCTGCGTGGAGGATTACCGCCAGGCGGCCAGGCGCCGTCTGACGAAGCTGGCTTTCGATTATCTGGAAGGCGGTGCAGAGGACGGGGAGGCGCTGCGGCGCAATCGGGACGCGTTCGGGCAGTGGGGCTTCGCGCCGCGCGTCATGACGGACATCTCCGCCACATCGAGCGAGACGAATTTCTGGGGACGGTCGGCCGCCGCCCCGATGGTCGTCGGCCCGACCGGCCTGAACGGCCTGTTCTGGCCGCGCGCAGACGAACTGCTCGCGCGTGCAGCCGCCGATGCCGGACTGCCGTTTGTGCTGTCGACGGCATCGACCTCGTTGCTCGAAGACGTGCGCGCTGCGGTGCCTGACGGCGAGCTTTGGCTGCAACTCTATGTGCAGCAGGATCGGCGCATTGCCGAGAGCATGATGCGCCGGGCGCGCGAGGCCGGGTTTCGAACGCTCATGCTGACCGTCGATACCCCGGTGCACGGAAAGCGCGATCACGACACGCGCAACGGCTTCAAGCTGCCGCTGCGCTTTACGCCGCGACTTGTGGCGGACTGCATGCGGCATCCGCACTGGAGTTGGCAGATGCTGGTGGGCGGGGCGCCGCAGCTTCGCAACATCGCCCAGAGCGTAGGCGAGCGGGCGGATCTGGCGCGTCACGCGGCGATGCTGAGTCGTCAGATGGACTTGTCGCTCGGCTGGCACGACCTGGCGTGGGTGCGCAAGCACTGGCCGGGTGAAGTGCTGGTCAAGGGCATTCTGACGGTGGACGACGCCCGTCAGGCGCAGGCCCATGGCGCGGACGGCATCATCGTCTCCAATCACGGCGGACGCCAGTTGGGCAGCACGCTCGCCCCGGTCGAAGCGTTGCCGATGATCGTCGACGCCGTTGGCGCGTCAGGTTCGGGCGGTCCCGCAATCTCCGTGTTCATGGACGGTGGCGTGCGGCGCGGGGCCGACGTCGCCAAGGCCGTCGCGCTGGGCGCGAAGGGCGTGCTCCTGGGACGCGCGCCGCTGTATGGCGTGGCCGCGCGCGGCGCTCAGGGTGTGGATGGGGTGCTGGCCTTGCTGCTGAACGAATTGCGCACGACGATGCAGCTGCTCGGCTGCGCAAACGTGGGCACGTTGACGGCTGAACGGCTGGCCCGGCTGCCGTCGTTGCACGAGAACCGATCCGGCGGGGCGATTCAGGCAAACCCGCTATAATGTTCCGCGCCCGATTGCCGTCGGGCGGCGTGGCATCCGGCCGGTTGGCGGGGCATGCGCGCCGCGCGGCAGCATGCCAATTTTCATTCACAGGAATGCCATCATGAGCTTCAACCACGTGCCTGCCGGTAAGGACCTCCCCAACGATTTCAACGTCATCATCGAGATCCCGGCGCAAAGCGACCCGGTGAAGTACGAAGCCGACAAGGATCTGGGTCTGCTGGTCGTTGACCGCTTCATCGGCACGGGCATGCGTTACCCGGCCAACTACGGCTTCATTCCGCAAACGCTGGCTGGCGACGGCGACCCCGTCGACGCGCTGGTCGTCACGCCGTTCCCGCTGCTGGCTGGCTCGGTCGTTCGCTGCCGCGCACTCGGCATGCTCAACATGACCGACGAGTCGGGCGTGGACGCCAAGCTCGTGGTCGTGCCGGTCGACAAGATCTGCCCGATGACGGCACACATGAAGTCGATCGACGACGTCCCGGGCTACCTGAAGGACCAGATCAAGCACTTCTTCGAGCAATACAAGGCGCTCGAGAAGGGCAAGTGGGTCAAGGTCGAAGGCTGGGAAGGCATCGAAGCCGCCCACAAGGAAATCACTGAAGGCGTTGCGAACGCGAAGAAGTAATTGCCCCTTCGCCAAGCTTGCCGCGTCGTTCGTCGACGCAAAGAAAACCCGGCCGTGTGCCGGGTTTTTTTATGGGGACGAGCGCGGCATTGGCATCACGGCTTGTGGCGCTTCACCATCGTCAGAATGACCTGATGTAATTCCATCTGCGCGTCGTCGGCGGTGATCTCACCGGTGACAGCGGCATCGGACAGCGCGTCGGCCGCCCCCAGCATCGCCCACAAGGCGGGGGCCGGGATGCCGTCGGGGCTGGCGAACGGCGCGAAGATCGCCGCGCATTTGGCGATGAACGATTGCTGGTACTCGCGCTTCACAGCGGCCAGTTCAGCCGAGCCGCCGAGCGCCGCGAGAACCCCCGGTATTTCGCGGCCCTGCGTCACCACGCACGTCACATAGCTCGATGCGATCACGCGGGCCTTGTCCTGCAACGTCGGCTTTGCCGCCGCAACGGCCGCGTCGAAGATGACGGTCTGACGGGCGTCGAAGTCCTGATACAGCGCTGCGAGCAACCCATTGCGCGAACCGAAGTGGTCGTACACAACCGGCTTCGTGACCCCGGCATCCTCCGCCAGACGTCCGAGCGTGAGCGCATCCGTGCCCTCGTTGCCGATCAGCGTCCACGCGACGTCGAGCAGTTGTCGGGTGCGGGCTTCACGGGGCATGCGTCGGCGCGACGAGGCGTCTGCGGTTGGGGTCATGGTCGTCGTACGAAATGGCTAATGCCCCGGACCTGAGGGCCGGGGCGCGGGCGGAGACATCGTTATCACGTGGGAGACGGGAAGACCTTCTGTCCGATGGTCCTCGCCGTCTCGAGATGTGCTTCAGGGTAGCCCGTGTCGGAGGCAAGGAGCAACTCCGACGTGACCACCTGGGCACCGCAATAGTCGAAGATCCCGTGATCGATCTGTGTTTTCATTGCGCCGAAGTAGCCGTGGCGGGCCATCGTGCGCTGGTCTGCGCCCCCGATGGCGACTAGATGAACGCGCAGACGTTGCAGCTTCTTCACCGACTTGCCGAGCGCCACGTCTTCGTACGCCCAACCCTGCGAGAACACACGGTCGATCCATCCCTTGAGCAGCGCGGGGAACGACCACCAGTAGATCGGGTAGACGAGCACCAGCGCGTCGGCGCGGTTCAGACGGGCGTGCTCGGCGGCCACGTCGGCGGGGGCCGCGAGCGTCTTGTTGAACAACGCCAGGTCTGCCGCGTTAAAGCGAGGATCGAAGCCTTCGGCGGCCAGATCGGCGATCTCGGCAGTGTGTGAGATGCCGTTGGTGGCAGGCGAAGACGCAATCGTCTCGGCGACGCGTCGGGCGATGGCGTGGGTGAGCGAGTGCGGGTCGGGATGGGCGACGACAACGAGTGCATGCATGACTGATTCCTCCTCAAAAAATAACTTACCAATGGTAACTTACTTTTGGTAGGTTATGTTTTCATCACATCTTCGTCCTGAAGCCAATGGCAAGTTCGGCGACAATGCTGAGTGGCAGGAAGCAAGCGGCACGCAGGCCGCACGCAAGCCGCCGGTTCGCAGACGAGGTGTGAAGTGAGCAGCGACGCAGTCATCCGTGTAGTGCAATCGATTGAAGACGTGCCGGCCGACGCGTGGAACGCGCTCGCGGGCGACAACCCGTTCGTGCAGCACGCGTTCCTCCACGCGATGCACGAGACGGGATGCGCTGCCAAGCGTACGGGCTGGCAGCCAGCCTATCTGCTCATGCATGCGGAGGATGTCCTTGTCGGCGCGATGCCGCTCTACGTCAAGTCGCACTCCCGTGGTGAATACGTCTTCGACCACGCATGGGCCGACGCCTTCGCACGTCACGGTCTCGAGTACTACCCCAAGCTGTTGTGCGCCGTGCCGTTCTCGCCCGTGACCGGGCCGCGCCTGCTTGCGCGCACACAGGCGGATCGCGTGGCGCTGGCGCGCGGGGCAATTGCGTTCGCCCGGCAACTTGAGCTGTCGTCCATCCACGTGCTGTTCACGCACGACGACGATCTGGCCGCGCTGACCGAAGCCGGGTACATGCTGCGCGAGGGCGTGCAATTTCATTGGGAAAATCCGGGCTTCGCCACGTTCGACGACTTTCTCGCGCAGATGAATCAGGAGAAGCGCAAGAAGCTGAAACAGGACCGTCGGCGCGTGCGCGAGGCCGGAGTGACCTACCGCTGGCTGCGCGGCGAGCAGATCGACGACGCAGCGCTCGACTTCTTTTATCGGTGCTACGAAAACACCTATCGTGAGCACTGGAATTCACCGTATCTGAGTCGTGCGTTCTTCGGGCAGGTGCACGCGACGATGCCCGACGCGCTGCTGCTCGTCATGGCGGAGCGTGATGGCCAGCCGCTCGCGTGCGCACTCAATGTCGTGAGCGGCGACACCATGTATGGTCGCTACTGGGGGACGACGGACTTCGTCTCCGGCATGCATTTCGAGACCTGCTATGCGCAGGGCATCGAGTACTGCATCGCGCACGGGCTGCGCAGTTTCGAAGGTGGCGCGCAAGGCGTGCACAAGATGTCGCGCGGTCTGTTACCCACGCCTACGTGGTCGGCTCATTGGATTGCCGACGAACGATTCGCGCAGGCCATCGAAGATTTTCTCGACCGGGAGACGTCTGCGATGGACGAGCACATCGGTGAGCTGGAAGCGCATACGCCGTTCAAGCGACCGACGTCCTGAGAGATTTCGGGGCATATCGAGACGTATTCCGGACATCGTGCCGTCGAAGGCAGGCCCCGGCACTGCGGGGCCTCGCGTAATATACTGACGATTCTTACGCCCCGCTTCATCGCTGCAAACGCCTGCAGGTATGCCTGCCGACGTCACGGCACAAGGGCGATGCATGGTAGCCGCCGACATGACCAACCGATTTCTCAATCTCTACAATCACGATTTCGCGCGTGTGGCCGTCGGAGTGCCGCAGTGCCGCGTCGCCGATCCCGCTTTCAACGCCGCTCAGACCATCGCGCTGGCCCGCCAGGCCGACGCCGAGGGCGCGGTACTCGTCGCCTTCCCTGAACTTGGCATTCCTGCCTACAGCTGCGAAGACCTGTTCCAGCAGCGCGCCTTGCAGGATGCCTGCGACGCTGCGCTGGCCGAGATCGTAGCCGCGAGCCGGGAGCTGGGCATCGCGATGATCGTCGGCATGCCGGTGCGCGTGCAGCAGCGCCTGTTCAACTGCGCCGTCGTAGTGGCGCGCGGTCGCATTCACGGCGTTGTCCCCAAGACGTATCTCCCGAACTACAGCGAGTTCTACGAAGCGCGCCAGTTCAATGCAGCGGATGACGCAGGCGTCGATACCGTCACCCTGCTGGGCAACGACGTGCCGTTCGGCGCGCTCATCTTCGAAGCCGCCGATCAGCCGCTGCTGCGCTTTCACTGCGAGATCTGCGAAGACGTCTGGGTGCCGGTGCCGCCGTCGTCGTTTGCGGCGCTCGCGGGCGCAACGGTGCTCGTCAACCTGTCGGCATCGAACGTGGTCGTGGGCAAGTCGGCCTATCGTCATCAACTGGTGGCCCAGCAGTCGGCCCGTTGCCTCGCGGCATATCTGTACACCTCGGCCGGGCAGGGCGAATCGACGACCGACCTCGCGTGGGACGGACAGGCGCTCATCTACGAGAACGGCGACATGCTCGCCGAGTCGGCGCGTTTCGCCAGCGAGTCGCATCTGATCTTCGCCGACGTCGATCTCGAGCGCCTCGCTCGCGAGCGCATGCATCAGACGACGTTCGGTGTGTCGGTGCGCCGTCATGCCGACGAAGTGGCACGCTTTCGCACGATCAAGCTCGACGTCACCCTGCCGCGCGACGCCGAACTGCCGCTTGCGCGCGCCATTGCGCGCTTCCCTTATGTGCCGTCCGATGCGGTGCGTCGCGACGAGCGCTGCCACGAGGTCTACAACATTCAGGTGCAGGCGCTGATGCAGCGTCTCGCGTCGTCGAAGATTCAGAAGGTCGTGATCGGTGTGTCCGGCGGGCTGGACTCGACGCATGCGTTGCTCGTCTGCGCCAAGGTCATGGACCGGCTCGGCCTGCCGCGTACGAATATTCTGGCGTACACGATGCCGGGTTTCGCGACGAGCGAGCGTACGCTGCGTCAGGCGCGTGAATTGATGGAAGCCGTGGGATGCACGGCGCGCGAGATCGATATTCGTCCGAGTTGCATGCAGATGCTGAAGGACCTCGATCATCCGTTCGCGAAGGGCGAGGAAGTCTACGACGTCACGTTCGAGAACGTGCAGGCGGGCGAGCGGACCAATCACCTGTTCCGTTTGGCGAACCATCTCGGGGCGATTGTGATCGGCACGGGTGACCTGAGCGAGCTGGCGCTGGGCTGGTGCACGTACGGTGTGGGCGATCATATGTCGCACTACAACGTGAACGCCAGCGTGCCCAAGACGCTCATCATGCACCTCGTGCGCTGGGTCGCGGAGACGGGGCAACTGGGGGGCGCGGCGTCGGCCAAAGCGCAGAAGGACGCCAAGGATGCAAAGGGCAGCAAGGAAGGACAGCGCCGCAACGTTCTCATCGATATTCTCGAGACGGAAATCAGCCCGGAACTCGTGCCGGGCAAGGCCAACGGCGCGCCCGAGCAGCGCACCGAGCATTTCATCGGCCCGTACGAGTTGCAGGACTTTAACCTCTACTACACGTTGCGCTTCGGCTATGCGCCGCGCAAGGTGGCGTTTCTGTCATGGAGCGCGTGGCACGATGCGTCGCAGGGGCGCTGGCCGGACGAGGGGCACGCGTCGCGCAACGCCTACGATCTGGTTGCTATCAAGCGCAACCTGCGCATCTTCCTGGACCGGTTCTTCCGTACGAGCCAGTTCAAGCGTTCGTGCATTCCGAATGCGCCGAAGGTCGGCACGGGCGGTTCGCTCTCGCCGCGAGGCGACTGGCGTGCGCCGAGCGATTCGGAGTCGGTCGTGTGGCTGGCGGATCTGGACACGGTGCCTGACGATCCGCACGCGTAATTCGGTAAGCGGGGCGGGCGGGGCGCGCTGTCATCGGCGTGCCGTTCCCGGCCCGGTACAATAGCCGGGCGAAATTGCAGAACATTCCAATCAAGATATCGAGGCGACAATGAAACGCGTAACTGCCATCATCAAACCCTTCAAGCTCGACGAAGTCCGTGAAGCGCTGGCCGAAGTCGGCGTGACCGGGCTGACCGTCACGGAAGTGAAGGGCTTCGGCCGCCAGAAGGGCCACACCGAGCTGTATCGCGGTGCGGAATATGTCGTCGACTTCCTGCCGAAGATCAAGATCGAAGTCGTGGTGAGCGCGGCGCAGGCCGAGCAGGTCATCGATGCCGTGCTGGGCGCGGCCCGCACCGGCAAGATCGGTGACGGCAAGATCTTCGTGACCGATGTCGAACGCGTGATTCGCATTCGCACGGGCGAAGAGGGCGAACAGGCGGTCTGATGGCGGGGTGATCGCCGCAGCAATGCTGGGGTGATTGCCTTGGAAAAACGAAGGGCGACGGCTGCGTGAGCGGCGTCGCCCTTTGGCGTTTGTGAGGCACTGAAGCCGAATCGCTTCAGGACTTGAGGCGCACGTCGAATGCGACGGTGATCAGTCGCACGAAAATCACGGAAAACGCGCTGATCGACAAGGTGTAGACGGGATCGAGGTCGGCGTAAGTGAGCGCGATGTATATCCATCCGCCAATGAACGCACACACGGCGTAGGGTCGCGTGTCGCGCAACACCAGCGGTACCTCATTACAGAGGATGTCGCGGATCACGCCGCCACCCACGCCGGTAATCACGCCCATCATCACCGACATGAACGCCGACATATCGGTCTGCAACGCGAGCGATGTGCCGGACGCGCTAAAAAACCCAAGACCGATGGCGTCCGTAATGAGCAGTACACGCTCTGTCGCCACACGCGAGACGAGTTTCAGCACGACGCCTGTGGACAACGACAGCACGAGGATGATGACCGAGTACCACTGATGCTGGACCCAGTAGAAGGGGCGGTGGTCGAGCAGGACGTCGCGCAATGTGCCGCCGCCGAAGGCGGTCGCGAAGGCCAGCACGAACGCGCCGACCGGATCGAGATGCTGCTTGCGGGCTTCGGCGAAGCCGGAGATGGCGCACGACAATACGGCGATGGCCTCCATGACGGCCAGGATCGTATGCAGTTGAGCGCTCATCTCGTGAATCATCGGCGAATCCTGTTGGGGACGGTAGACAGTCCCTCGTCAATACGTCGTGATCGGCGGTGAAATCGTCGGTGCCAGCGGTGGCTGGCGGGGATCGGCATCCGGTGCAGGAGCCGATGTGCGCGTCAGTCTGCTGCGCGCGCCCCCCGGGCCTGCGAAGCCTGGAGCAATACTACCAGCGCACCGCCCCCGCCGTCGCGTCCTTGCGCTTGCGCCCATGCCAGCACTTCGTTCTTCTGGGCGAGCCAGCCGCGCACCTTGTCCTTGAGGACCGGTTCACGGTTCACCGAGCCCAGGCCCTTGCCGTGAATCACGCGAATGCAGCGCAGGCCGCGCTTGACGGCGTCGTGCAGGAAGGCGGAGAGCGCTTCGCGGGCTTCGTCGCGACGCATGCCATGCAGGTCGATCTGCGCCTGCACCACCCAGTCGCCGCGTTGCAGCTTCAGCACGGCATCGTGGCTGATGCCGGGACGGCGGTACGACAGGCGGTCGTCCGTATCGAGCAGCGCTTCGGGGTCGAACTCGTCGGACAGGGATTCGTGAAGCACTGCGGCTTCGTCTTCCTCGGTCTGACGCGCCACCGGCTCGGGCGGGAAGCGCGGGTGCTCGACGCGATTGGTCGAGCCTTTGCTGGCAAGCGGGGCGATCTCGCCGATGCTGTCGCGGAACACGTTGGCATCGCGTTTGGCCTGCGCGGCGCGCTTGGCGGCGGCGATGCGCTCGGCTTCGCGCGCGGCGCTCTCGGTCGCGAGTGCGTCACGGAAGTTGGAGAGGTCGCTGAGGCTGAGTTTCGGTGGTTTCTTGCTCATGATCGTGCGAACAAGGACGTTCTAAGGGAGGGCAAACGGCGCGTTGCGTCTGCGCGGTGGCGAAGGCGCGTTTCCGAATCATAACGGCTCGTGACGCCACGGAACGAAGATGATGGCACCGACGAAAGCGACGACGCAAGCGAAGACGGCGCCCCGGCTGCATGAACGATCACGCAGCCGGGGCGCCGCCGTCTGGCGAAATACGCGCGAAAGCGATTACTGGTCGAGGTTTTCGAGGTAACGCTGGGCGTCGAGCGCGGCCATGCACCCCGTGCCTGCGCTGGTGATGGCCTGACGGTAGATGTGGTCCTGCACGTCGCCAGCGGCAAACACGCCCGGCACGCTGGTGGCCGTGGCGTTGCCGTTCAGACCGCTGTGCGTGACGATGTAGCCGTTCTTCATTTCGAGCTGACCGTCGAAGATATCCGTATTCGGCTTGTGGCCGATGGCGATGAACACGCCGTGCAGCGAGATGTCTTCATGCGCGCCCGTCTTGGTGTTCTTGATACGAACGCCGGTCACGCCGCTGTCGTCGCCCGTGACTTCGTCGAGCACGCTGTCATACTTCAGTTCGACCACGCCTTGCTTGGCCTTTTCCAGCAGACGGTCGATCAGGATCGGCTCGGCGCGGAACTTGTCGCGGCGGTGGATCACGGTGACCTTGCTGGCGATGTTCGAGAGGTACAGCGCTTCCTCGACAGCGGTGTTGCCGCCGCCGACCACGCAGACTTCCTTGCCGCGATAGAAGAAGCCGTCGCACGTGGCGCAGGCCGAGACGCCGCGTCCCGAGAAGGCTTCTTCCGACGGCAGGCCGAGGTACTGCGCCGAGGCACCGGTCGCGATGATCAGGGCGTCGGCCGTGTATTCGCCGGCGTCGCCGATCAGACGCAGCGGGCGCTCGTTCAGATGCACCGTATGAATGTGATCGAAAATCATCTCGGTGTTGAAGTGCTCAGCGTGTGCCTGCATGCGCGCCATCAGTTCCGGGCCTTGCACGCCGGTCGGGTCGCCGGGCCAGTTCTCGACGTCCGTGGTGGTCATCAACTGACCGCCCTGGGCGATACCGGTGATCAGCACCGGGTTGAGGTTGGCGCGCGCGGCGTACACGGCGGCGCTATAGCCGGCAGGGCCGGAACCGAGAATCAGGACTTTGGCGTGCTTGGCAGCAGACATGGAACTCACCGGAAAGGGGTTGGGTGCTGGCGTCGGACTCCCGAACGCGCACCGCCTTGGGGCGCGACCGGGGCTCCGGCGCAAACCGACATTATAAGGGGCCGACGATGTTTCGTTGATGGAGCCTCACAATCGAGGCGATAGCCTTCGGGCGGTCTTTGGCGGCCTGACGACGGTCCCAGGGGGCATCCGAAGCCACCGCACCGGGACGCCTCTCAAATTTGGGGGCAGATGCGCCGGATGCAAGCGCGTAGGACATGAGCGACTGAGCTGCCTTGCCGCTGGGTCTTCCCGCGTCCGGCGAATCCTTTGGAAGCCGCTCCGTTACGGCTTGTCACGCTTTCCTGGGGCGGTCATGCGTTAATCGATGTAATAGTTGTTTACAATGGAGCATCGCTGCGCGGCAGGCCGCCCGTCTGCCCGCCCAACTGCATGGCTTGATGACGACGAAATCTTCCTACTCTGCTGGTGCCGGATCGTCGTTGCCCAATCGGGTGACGCACCTCTTCCATGAAATCCGCTGGATGGCGCAGGTCGCGCTGATGGTGTTCCTGTTGATGGCGTTGTTCTCCTACAGCCGTCTGGACCCCAGCTGGACGCATGCGGCGCATGTGGAGCGTATCGCCAACTGGGCGGGACGCGTCGGTGCGTGGGTCGCCGATATGCTGCTGCTCATGCTCGGTCTGTCCGCCTACTGGCTGGTGGTGTTCATCGCCCGCCGCGTGATCTCCGGCTACCGCCGCATCTCCGCCAAACGTGAAGCGCCTCCGCTGCGCGAACGTCTTGCGAGCGGCGGCTGGGTGGAGATCGTCTCTTCGCTCATGGTGCTGCTCTCGAGCGCCGGTATCGAATCCCTGCGTCTGTACCGTCTCAAGGCTCAGTTGCCCCGTGCGTCGGGCGGTGTCATCGGCGAGACCGTCGGTGGCTTCTTCCAGCACGCACTCGGCTTCACTGGCGGCACGCTGGCCTTGCTGCTGATCTTCGCCTTCGGCCTGTCGCTGCTGTTCCACTTCTCCTGGTTGTCCGCCGCCGAAAAGGTCGGTGCGCTGATTCTCGATACCGGTACCGTGATCCGCCGTCGCCGCGAGGCGCGTCAGGACCGTCGGATGGGCGAGGAAGCGGCGATTGCGCGTGAAGGCGCCGTCGTGCAGAACCGCGTGCGGGCAGAAGTCCACGAGCCGGTGCAGATCGTGCCGCCGGTCAAGGTGGTGCCCAAGAGCGAGCGGGTTGAAAAGGAAAAGCAGGCGCCGCTGTTCGCCGACCTGCCGGATTCGATCCTGCCGCCGCTGGCGCTGCTCGATCCGGCACCGGTCGCGCAGGAAACCGTGTCGGGCGAGACGCTGGAATTCACGTCGCGCCTGATTGAGAAGAAGCTCAAGGATTTCGGCGTGGAAGTGAGCGTCGTGGCCGCTTATCCCGGCCCCGTCATCACGCGTTACGAAATCGAGCCGGCCACGGGCGTGAAGGGCAGCCAGATCGTGAATCTCGCGAAGGATCTGGCGCGTTCGCTTTCGCTGGTGTCGATCCGTGTGGTCGAAACCATCCCCGGTAAGAATTTCATGGGGCTGGAGTTGCCGAATCCGCGTCGTCAGACGGTGCGGATGACGGAGATTCTCGGCTCTGAGGTCTACAACAGTTCGTCGTCGCTGCTCACACTCGCCCTCGGTAAGGACATCGGCGGCAAGCCGGTCGTAGCCGATCTGGCGAAGATGCCTCACTTGCTTGTGGCCGGTACGACCGGTTCGGGCAAGTCGGTGGGGATCAACGCGATGATTCTGTCGTTGCTGTACAAGGCGACGGCCGAGCAGGTCCGGCTCATCCTGATCGATCCGAAGATGCTCGAAATGAGCATGTACGAGGGCATCCAGCATCTGTTGTGCCCGGTGGTGACAGATATGCGTCAGGCCGGTCATGCGCTGAACTGGGTGGTGGCCGAGATGGAGCGGCGCTACAAGCTGATGAGCAAGCTGGGCGTTCGCAATCTGGCGGGCTACAACAACAAGATCGACGACGCGGCCAAGCGCGAAGAACATATTCCGAATCCTTTCTCGCTGACGCCTGAAGAGCCCGAGCCGTTGCAGCGTCTGCCGTACATCGTGGTCGTGATCGACGAACTGGCCGACCTGATGATGGTCGTCGGCAAGAAGGTCGAAGAGCTGATCGCCCGGATTGCACAGAAGGCGCGCGCGGCGGGCATTCACCTGATTCTGGCGACGCAGCGTCCGTCGGTCGACGTCATTACCGGTCTGATCAAGGCCAACGTGCCCACGCGGGTGGCGTTCCAGGTGTCGTCGAAGATCGATTCGCGCACGATTCTGGACCAGCAGGGCGCCGAGACGCTGCTGGGCATGGGCGACATGCTGTACATGCCGCCGGGCACCGGATTGCCGTTGCGTGTGCACGGTGCGTTCGTGGCCGATGACGAAGTGCATCGTGTGGTCGAGCGGCTCAAGGAGCAGGGCGAGGCCAACTACGTCGAAGGTCTTCTCGACGGTGCGGTCGAAGGCGAGGAAGGCGGTATCGACGGTATGGGCGGCGGAGGCGGTGGAACCGGCGAGGGGGGCGGCGAGTCCGATCCTCTTTACGATCAGGCCGTGGCCGTGGTGCTCAAGCAGCGTCGTGCGTCGATCTCGCTGGTGCAGCGCCACTTGCGCATCGGCTACAACCGGGCGGCGCGCCTGCTCGAACAGATGGAACAGTCCGGCGTCGTGTCGGCGATGGCGAGCAACGGCAACCGGGAAATTCTGGTGCCGAATCGCGAGGGAGAATAAGGAATATGCTGGGATTCAAGCGCGGCTTGCCGCTCATGGTGGGTGCCGTCGGTGTGACGCTGGCGGCGCTGGTCGCGCCGGCTTATGCGAGCGGTACGGCACAACTCAAGGCGTTCGCGGCGCAGGTAAAGTCGGCGCGCGGCGAGTTCGAGCAGAAGCAGGTTAAGGGGCAGCAGAACGGCGAGATGAAGGTGACGAACAATGCGTCGGGCACGTTCGAATTCTCGCGTCCCGGCCAGTTCGTCTGGCACTACACCAAGCCTTACGATCAGTTGTTGCAGGCAGACGGTACGACGCTCTACGTCTACGACAAGGATCTGAATCAGGTCACCGAGCGCAAGCTGGGCGACTCGCTGGGCGCGAGCCCGGCGGCGATTCTGTTCGGTAGCAACGACATCGAAAAGAGTTTCACGCTCAAGGATGCCGGTGTGAAGAACGGCATCGACTGGGTCGAGCTCAAGCCGAAGGCGCAGGATACGCAGTTTCAGCGCGTGGGCATCGGTTTTCGCGATGGCAATCTCGCCGCGATGGAACTGTACGACGCCTTCGGTAACGTGACCTTGCTCACGTTCAGCAACATGCAGAAGAACCCGCCGCTACCGGCAGGTAACTTCAAGTTCACGGTGCCCAAAGGGGCGGACGTGATCAAGGGTTAAGCTTGCGCCAACCTTTGTCCCCGCCGCTCGGCGTTGCCTGAGTAGCGTCTGAGCGTTGCCTCAGAAGCGCTTTGCGGGCGAGCCGGTCATCGGGCTGGCATAATGGGGACATCTGATTATCTGACTGCGGCCGGGGACATCCCCGGCCGTGCTGCTTGAGAACATGCCAAACGACGCCCCTCTGTCGGCTTCGGTGCCTTTGGCCGAGCGCCTTCGCCCCCATACCATCGACGATGTGATTGGCCAGCGTCACCTGCTGGGCAAGGGGAAGCCTTTGCGCGTGGCATTCGAAGCGGGCCGTCCCCATTCGATGATTCTCTGGGGGCCGCCGGGTGTCGGCAAGACGACGCTCGCGCGTCTGATGGCAGATGCCTTCAAGGCCTACTTCATTGCGTTGTCGGCCGTGCTTTCCGGTGTGAAGGACATTCGCGACGCCGTCGAGGCCGCGCAGATTCAGCGCGCGCAGGGCAAACAGACGGTCGTGTTCGTCGATGAAGTGCATCGCTTCAACAAAGCACAGCAGGACGCGTTCCTGCCGCACGTCGAATCCGGTTTGTTCATCTTCGTCGGTGCGACGACGGAAAACCCGTCGTTCGAAGTGAATGGCGCATTGCTCTCGCGTGCGGCTGTGTATGTGCTCAAGAGCCTGAACGACGAAGAACTCGGCGAGATGGTCACGCGCGCAGCGCATGAGCTGGGCGATATCGGATTCACCGACGAAGCGCGTCAGGGGCTGATCGATTCGGCGGATGGCGATGGCCGCAAGCTGTTGAACAACGTCGAAATCGTCGCGCAGGCCGCGACCTCGCAAGGTATGGATACGATCGACGAGGCGCTGCTGGCCAGCGTGCTCGCCGAGAATCTGCGTCGCTTCGACAAAGGCGGCGACGCGTTCTACGATCAGATCAGCGCGTTGCACAAGTCGGTGCGTGGCAGTTCGCCGGACGGCGCGCTGTACTGGTTCTGCCGCATGCTCGACGGGGGTGCCGATCCGCGTTATCTGGCGCGCCGGATCGTGCGCATGGCGTGGGAAGACATCGGGCTGGCCGACCCGCGCGCGGCGCGTATCGCGCTGGATGCGGCGGAGACGTACGAACGTCTCGGCACGCCTGAGGGCGAACTGGCGTTGGCGCAGGCGATTCTGTATCTAGCGTCGGCCCCGAAGTCGAATGCGGGCTACAACGCGTACAACCAGGCGCGCGCGTTCGTCGGCAAGGACAAGTCGCGCGCGGTGCCTATCCATTTGCGCAATGCGCCGACCAAGCTGATGAAAGAACTCGGCTACGGTCACGAGTATCGCTATGCGCACGACGAGCCGGATGCCTACGCTGCCGGTGAGACGTATTTCCCCGACGATCTGCGTGCGCAGAACTGGTATCGTCCGGTGCCGCGCGGTCTGGAAGGCAAGATCGGGGAGAAGCTGAACTGGCTGAAGTCGCTCGATGCCGAGTGGCGTCGTGCGAATGCCAAGGGACGCAAAACCGATGCTCCCGCGAAGACGCCGATGGCTGGGAAAACGACGTCTGCGTCGTCTCCGTCCTCTCCATCCTCCTCTTCCGAGAAAGCGCCGCCTGCCGAATCCGGGGACGACGAGTCCGCGTGAGTCTGCGCGCTGCCGTGCGGGTCGGGCGGCCGTAACGCGCCGCTGCTGCGTCTCGGCGCTTGGCGACGCGTCAAATCGCGTCACAGCGCCGCGCGTTTGGTAAAATCTCGAAATTGCCGTTGCGCGCAACGAAAAATGGCCTTGGCGTCGGCCAATAACCAATTCACGGCCCATTGATGTGGGCCGCTCACAATAGATTTCCCACCATGCTCGACATTCAACTTCTTCGCAAGGATCTCGACGGCGTTGCTGCGCGACTCAAGGCGCGCGGCTACACGCTGGACGTGGCGGCATTCGCTGCGCTCGAGGCGGAGCGCAAGCAGATTCAGACGCAAACCGAGGAGCTTCAGGCGCGTCGCAATGCGTTGTCGAAGCAGGTCGGTATGAAGAAGGGCAAGGGCGAGGACGCTTCGGCCGAGATCGCCGAAGTCGGCGGCATCGCTGACACGCTCAAGGCATCGTCGGTGCGTCTGGAGGAGATTCAGACGCGTCTGTCGGATTTGCTGCTGGGCGTGCCGAACCTGCCGCACGAGAGCGTGCCCGTCGGAAAGGACGAAACACAGAACGTGGAGGTGCGTCGCTGGGGCACGCCGCGAGAGTTCGACTTCACGCCGCGCGATCACGTCGATCTCGGCGCAGCGCTGGGTCTGGATTTCGACGCAGCGGCCAAGCTTGCCGGAGCCCGTTTTTCGGTGATGAAGGGCGGCATCGCGCGTCTGCATCGTGCGCTGGCGCAGTTCATGCTCGACACGCATACGAGCGAGCACGGCTATACGGAAACGTACGTGCCGTACATCGTGAATGCTGCGTCGATGCGTGGTACGGGCCAGTTGCCGAAGTTCGAGGACGACCTGTTCAAGGTGCCGCGCAAGGTCGGCGGTGAAGAGGGCGAGCGCATCGAGAACTTCTATCTGATTCCGACGGCGGAAGTATCGCTGACGAATCTGGTGCGTGACGAACTGCTGCCGAACGACGCATTGCCGATGCGCATGGTGGCGCATACGCCGTGCTTCCGCTCGGAGGCGGGCAGCTATGGCAAGGACACGCGCGGCATGATTCGTCAGCATCAGTTCGACAAGGTCGAGTTGGTGCATGTGGTGCGTCCGGAAGAGTCGTACGACGCGCTCGAGACGCTGGTGGGTCATGCGGAAACGATTCTGCAGAAGCTTGGATTGCCGTACCGCACGCTGGTGCTGTGCACGGGCGACATGGGCTTCGGCAGCGCGAAGACGTACGACATGGAAGTGTGGATTCCGGCGCAGAACACGTATCGCGAGATTTCGTCGTGCTCGAACATGGAGAGCTTCCAGGCGCGCCGGATGCAGGCACGTTTTCGCAATGCGCAGAACAAGCCGGAGCTGGTGCACACGTTGAACGGTTCGGGGCTTGCCGTGGGACGCGCGTTGGTGGCAGTGCTGGAGAACTATCAGAATGCCGATGGTTCGGTGACGGTGCCGGACGTGCTGCGTCCGTACATGGGCGGCATCGAGCGCCTTGAGCCCGCAGCGTAAAAAACTTTGAAAAAGGGGTTGTCGGAAAAAGAAATTCGGCTATAATCTCTTTCTCGCTGCTTGAGGCCACTCAGGCAGCGAACCAAAGCAGAAAGAACGCTTGGAGAGGTGGCAGAGTGGTCGAATGCGCCGGACTCGAAATCCGGTGTACGGTTATACCGTACCGTGGGTTCGAATCCCACCCTCTCCGCCAAGCATCTTGCTTTGAACGAATCAGCCCGCTAACTAGCGGGCTTTTTTGTTTGGTGTGTCAGCCGATCATGCGCTCGTTCCACTCAGAGCGTTCGCAACGCTGTTTTCAACACCTTGCCGTAGTGGTTCTTCGGTAGGGCGTCCACGGCGACATAGCGTTTGGGGCGTTTGAACCGCGCGATGTGTTCGAGGCAATACGCATCCAGCATCGCACTATCGAGCGTCACGCCGGGCGCGCAGACCACATACGCCACGACCACCTCGCCCCATTCTGCGTCGACTTCGCCGATCACGGCCACCTCGGCTACGCCGTCTGCACGGAGCAGCACCTCTTCAACCTCGCGCGGGTAGATGTTCGTGCCGCCAGAAATGATCACATCCTTCGAGCGGTCCTTGAGCGTGAGAAAGCCGTCGTCATCCAGCACACCGATGTCGCCTGTCCACAGCCAGCCGTCGCGTAACGTCTTGGCTGTCGCTTCAGGATTGCGCCAGTAGCCTTGCATCACGACATCGCCACGCACCACGACTTCGCCCGGTGAACCGGGGGCTACCGGTACGCCGTTGTCATCGACCACCGCCACTTCCACCATGGCATGCGCATGGCCGACCGACGCCAGACGTTGCGACCATCGGGGGTGTGCCGTCGCCGCGATTTCGTCGCGTGGCAACACCGTGATCGTCATCGGCGACTCCCCCTGACCGTAGATCTGCACGAACCGCGAACCCATCACCGACAACGCACGCTCGATGTCGGCCGAATACATCGGGCCGCCGCCATAGACGAGGGTCTTGAATCCCGCCGAAGAAGCACCGCAGGCCTGCGCATGTCGCACCAGACGATTGACCATTGTCGGCGCGGCGAAGCAGGAGACGTTGCCAAGTGTCTCAGCCAGCGAAAACATTTCCTGCGCATCGAAGCCACCCGACGCGGGGAAGATGTGCCCCGCCGCCTGCATCATGAACACGACGCTGTAGAGCCCGGCGCCGTGCGACATGGGCGCGGCATATAGCGTGCGGTCGTCGCGCCCGACGGCGTCGACATCCGTCATATAGCAGGCCGCCATCGACCAGAGATTGCGATGCGAGAGCATCACTCCCTTCGGACGCCCGGTCGTCCCCGACGTATAAAAGATCCACGCCAGATCGGTATTCTCGCGGGACGCCACCCCGACGGTTGCATCGCCTGTCAGCCATTGGGCAATCTGCGCGTCTTCCGGCGCGAAGCCCGTCACCGGGCTGTCGATATGGTCTCGAATCGCTAGCAGGTCTTCCGCCTCCGCAAGCAATACCCCGGCCTCGGCGTCGTTGACGATGAATGCGGCCTCGCGCGGATGCAATTTCGCGTTGATGGGCACGGCCACCAGCCCGGCCCACCAGATCGCGTAGAGCCATTCGAGATACTCCGGACGGTTTCGCATCCAGAGCGCGACGCGTGCGCCGACGGGCAGACCCATCGAGCGCAACCCGGCCGCGATGGCGGCACACCGTCGTGCGAGCGTCGCGTAGTCGTGCTGCGGCGCGTCACCCACATAGGTGGCAACATGCCCGGGGTGGCGCTGCGCCGCCCGGGCCAGCGTACTGGCAATGTTCATGACGACCTCGCAATACCCGTGGTGCCCGCATCGACACCATCGACGCCACCGGTGCGCCGTGCACTCACGGTAAGGAAAACGAACAGCAACACGCCGTAGGCCAGCACCATCGCGCCCAGCGTGGTCATGCTCGCGCCGTATCCGCCAAAGGTGTCCTTGGCCCAACCGGTCAGATACGGGCCGACGAACCCGCCGAGGTTGCCCACGGAGTTCACCAACCCGATCCCGGCGGCAGCGGCTGCCCCCGTCAGGAACATTGGCACCATCGGCCAGAACAGAATGTTCGACGCCAGAATCCCGGCCGCCGCGATGCACAACCCGAGAATCCCGACGTAGGGCGACGCGGCATTCCCTGCCATCACCAACCCGATGGCGCCGATGGCCGCCGGTAGCAGAATGTGCCAACGGCGCTCACCCGTCTTGTCCGAGTGCCGCGCGTTCACGACCATCGCCACGCCTGCGCACACGTACGGCACGGCGCTCAGCAAACCGGCCTGCGTGTTGTCCAGCCCACCAATGCCCTTGATGATCTGTGGCATCCACAACGCGATGCCGAACAGCGCCGTGATATTGCAGAAGATGGCGAATGCGAGCAGCAGCACCTTGCCCGAGAGCAGCGTCTCCATCACACCATACTGGCGCGCGCGCTCTTTGGCCGCCTTCTCCTGCGCCAGCGTGCGAACGAGCCACTCACGCTGCGACGCGTTGAGCCATGTCGCCTTGTCCGGGGCATTACCCAGCACGAAGTAAGCCACAACGCCTACCAACACGGCGAGCCCGCCTTCGAGCAGGAACATCCATTGCCAGCCGCGCAGCCCGGCAAATTCGTGGAACGAGGTGAGGATCCACGTCGAGAGCGGGGCGCCGATCAGCACGGCCAGCGGCAACCCGAGAATGAAGATCGCGGTGGCGCGCGCCATCGCGCGTCCGGGGAACCACAGACTCAGATACAGCACGATGCCGGGAAAGAAACCCGCTTCGGCAACGCCGAGCAGAAAGCGCATGACATAGAAGGATGTCTCGCCCGAGACGAACGCGAAGCCCGCCGAGACGATGCCCCACGTCACCATGATCCGCGCAATCCAGATGCGTGCGCCCACGCGGTGGAGGATCAGGTTGCTCGGCACCTCGAAGACGAAGTAGCCGATGGAGAAGATGCCCGCACCGAAGCCGTAGACGGTGGCGGTGAACCCGAGGTCGCCGTTCATGTGCAACGCCGCGAAGCCGACATTCACACGATCGAGGAAGGCGACGATATAGCAGAGAATCAGGAAGGGCAGGATGCGGCGAAATAGCTGGCCGATGGTTTCCTGCGCGATGCGCGAGTCCAGTGCAGCAGCGTTATCGCTGCCCGCCACGGGTTGACTCGCCGTTGATGCGATGGTCGGGTTCAAGGGGTGTCTCCGTCATGGTTCTGTTTTTGGGTGCTGATGACTACCAACTGCCTGATACGTACTACCTGACGCCACTTCGCAAATCTATCCCGCTGCCGCAGATGCGACCGGGGCCTACTGTTTGTAATCGTGTCCGTCGCGGGCCAGTTTTCGCAGCAGCGACGGCCATTCGCGATCGCCCGAACCGCGCATGTCCGTCACCCACTGCTGCGCGGTCAGCACCGCTACGTGATGCGGCGGAATGCGCAGTCGAGCCCCGGTACTCTGCGCCAGCAATTGCGCGCGCGCGGCCTTTTCCAGATAGAACATCTCGACGAAGGCATGCCCTACCGAGCGGCCGACCGTCAGCGTGCCGTGATTGCGCAGGATAAGGGCCGCATGGTTGCCAAGGTCGGCGAGCAGACGATCCCGTTCGTCGATGGTGAGGGCGATGCCCTCGTAATCGTGGTATCCGAGCCGTCCGACAAAGCGCATGGCGTGCTGCGTGATCGGCAGCAGTCCGTCTTCGAGCGCGGACAACGCCATGCCCGCTTCGGTGTGCAAGTGCATCACGCAGGCGGCGTCTTCTCGTGCGGCATGAATGCACCCGTGAATCACGAAGCCCGCGGCATTGGGGCGATACGGTGAGTGCCCCACGACACGTCCGTCCAGATCGATCTTCACCAGGTTCGACGCGGTGATCTCGTGAAACGACAGGCCAAGCGGGTTGACGAGAAAGTGATGCGACGGGCCGGGCACACGTGCCGACAAATGTGTGTAGACGAGATCGTCCCATCCGTTGATCGCACAAAGCCGATACGCTGCCGCGAGATCCTCGCGTACGCGTTGCTCGTCCGGCGTGATGCCGGTGTCGGCAATCGTCTCGCCGACAGGCAGGTCAAAGGAAGAAAAAACTGTGTCAGACTTCAGCATCCCGTTCTCCGATCCGACGCACCGTTGGCAGAGTCGTCTGCCAGTGTGTTTCAATACGGTGTCGTTATTTATAAACTAAACGTTCAGTTTAGTATTTGTCCGGACACAACGAATGTCAAGTCAGTCGAATCCCGAATCTCCCACGCCAGGCCGTCGCGGTCGCAAGCGCAGTGCCGAGGTCGAGCGTGCCGTGCTCGACGCCGCCTATCGTCTTCTGCTCGAACAGGGGCTGCACGCTACGACGATGGAAGCCATCGCCACGGCGGCGGGGGTGAGCAAGGCCACGATCTACAAGTGGTGGCCGAATCGCGCGTCCGTGATCATGACGGCGTTCCTGCGCGAAGCCGGGCAGGCGCTGCCGTACCCGGAGGAGTTGCAGCTCGACAGCATCTTCTCGCGTCTGCTCAAAATGGCCGAGGAGTTCTGCGGCCCGATGGGCACGATGATCAGCGCGCTGATTGCCGAGGGGCAGTCCGACCCGGAGATTGCGCAAGCGTTTCGCGACGGCTATGTTTCCGCGCGACGCGAGCAGGGCGTCGAAATCGTACGCGATGCGATCGCTCGGGGGCTCATCAAGCCGGGCGATCCCGATGTCGTTCTCGACATTCTCTACGCGCCGCTTTACTACCGGTTGCTCGTCGGTCATAAGCCGCTGACCCGGGCGTTCGTGCGCGAGCACGTCGACCTCGTCATGCAAGGTCTGCTCGGCCCTAACGGAACGGTGCCCGCACTGACCCGGTCGCGCTCAGGCAGCGCGACATCCGGTGCGAACAAAACGACACGCGCGAGGGCATTGGCAAAAAAAGCTTGACGTCGCCGATGGGGTTGTGGATAAACTAAACGAATAGTTTAGAAAATAAAACGACAACACTATCCGACGGAGACGCCCCGAATGAACACATCCTCCCATCGCGCAAAGCGCCGCTCGCTGAACGTGTTACGCGATGCGGGCAAGGCTGTCGTGGTCACCGGTGCGAACGGTGGTATCGGATTGGCGGTGGCCAATCGTCTGCACGACGACGGCTGGCATGTGGTGGCCACGGACCTGGACCTTGCGCGACTGCGGAGTGTTTTCGGTGAGCGTGCGGACGATGCGCGAATGCAACTGGCGGCGCTCGACGTGACCGACCACGCGGCGGTGAATGCTTTGGCGGCATCGCTGCGCAATCCGGGCGTGGCTGGCCTGGTGAACGTGGCGGGGGTGTTGCAGGATGTGATGCCGATGCTCGACATGACCGACGACATGCAGCGTCGCGTGTGGGAAGTGAACTACTTTGGCGCACAGCACTGCCTGCGCGCTTTCACACCGCTCATGACCGAGGCCGGGGCTGGTGCGGTCGTGAACATTACGTCGATCAACGAGCTGCGCCCATTGCCGCTGCACGCCTATTCCCCGGCGAAAGTGGCTTTGGGCGCGCTCACCCAACTCGCCGCCGGTGAACTCGGCGCGTCGGGCATCCGGGTGAATTCGGTCGCCCCCGGCTTTACGCTCACGCCGATCTTCGAAGACAAACTGGCTACCGGAAAGCGCAGCGCGACGGCTATCGAATCGCACTCGGCGCTCGGGCGTCTGGTCGGGACGGACGAAATCGCGGCGGCCGTAAGTTTCCTGATGAGCGACGAATCAAGCGCGATCACCGGCGTGAGCCTGCCTGTCGATGCTGGCTGGCTCGTCAGCTCCCACTGGATGAATTTTCGCGAACTCGCACACGCCAGCAACGCCTGAGTGACTCGCTCGCGGTGCGGCGCCATTGGCCCATTGGTCTGTTCGCCGCTGTCTGAAAAGCGCCGCGCATGTCGCGGCGCTCGCACTTGCGGCTACCCCGCGTTTCCCCTAAACCTCGTCGCGTACGCACGCTAAGTAGTAACGCTAATATTCGAAGCCATAACACGCATATAGTATGGTCGTTATGGTGGCGGGCAAACCTATCAGTACAGGCGAGCAAGCTTACCCGATTCCCCTGAGCAGGATTTGGCTCCGCAGTGCAGTACCGGCGCGCGATGTATATGACCGGACGCACCTCCCCCCGGAGCACGTTGTCGGTCCGGCTCGGAGGGTGACGTTTCACGAGAAGACAAGAACCCGGCATCACGACGGCGCAAGACTGTCGCACTGCCCCGGAATTCGCGCTTAAGGAGACATCATGCGGTCCTCTGGCCACTCGCCCTGAGCCTTCTCACATTCCCCCGTATTCGTTCGCTGAAGCGCTAAATGCGCTCAAGGGTTGCGCTCGTCCGCAAGGTCGGGTCACACCCTTGCACATTGCGCGCACGGCGTTGGCATTCGCGACACGTTTCATCATTCAAGAGTGAGGAGAGTCATGTCAGACGTGCAACACACCACGGGCAAGTCATTGGGTTCTTTGGATTCTGCGAGCGTCGGAGGCGGACTGCGCCGCCGCGATTTCCTGATGCGCACGCTCGCCATCGGTGGTAGCGGTCTCATGCTGGCGACGATGAAGGCCTGGGGCGTGGATCTCGCCTCGGTGCGCACCTCGCCGCCGCGCCTGTCGGGCAGCGGCCGCGGCAAGCGTGTGGTCATTCTCGGCGCAGGGCTGGCCGGTATGACGGCGGCCTACGAGCTGTCGAAACTCGGCTACGCGTGCGAAATCGTCGAGGCACGCGGTTTCGCGGGTGGCCGATGCCAGACTGCGCGTCGCGGCTTTGAGCTCACAGAGCTCGGTGGCGAACGACAGGTCTGCAATTTCGACGAAGGCCAGTACATCAACCACGGCCCGTGGCGCATTCCGTTCTGCCAGCAGTCCACGCTGCATTACACGCGCGAATTCGGCGTGCCGCTCGAACTCTTCAACAACGATAACGACGCGGCTTACGTCTACAAGGAAAACATCGACGGCCCCCTCGCGGGCAAGCGCCTGCGCCAGTTCGAAATCAAGGCCGACATGCGCGGCTACACCGACGAACTGTTCGCCAAGACGCTGCGTGCGGGCAAGCTCAACGACCAACTGAGCGAAGGCGACAGGGCACTGTTGCTCGACTACCTCGTGCATGAGGGGTACCTGAACAAAAAGGACCTCGACTACAAAGGCACGACGGCACGCGGCTACAAGACCTATCCCGGCGTGCAGTCAGGCGTGCAGACCGATCCGCTGCAATTCGGCGATCTGCTCAAGTCGAAGCTCGGCAACATCTATCGCTCGACGAACGACATCGAACAGCAGAAGACGATGTTGCAAGCCGTGGGCGGCATGGATCACGTGGCGAAGGCCTTCGAGCGTCGCACCAAGAAGATGATTCGCTACAACACCGAAGTCGTGAGCCTGCGCAACACGGATAGCGGTGTGGTGCTGCAATGCAAGGACACGCGCACCGGCGCCGGTCGCACGGTCAAGGGCGACTTCTGTCTTTGCACGATCCCGCTGTCGGTGCTCAAGCAGATCGACACCGACTTCTCCGACGATTTCAAGGATGCGATGCAGGTCGCCTACGAGCCGGTCGGCAAGCTCGGTGTGCAGATGAAGCGTCGCTTCTGGGAAGAGGATCACTTCATCTACGGCGGTCACATCCAGACGGACATCAAGGGCGCCACGCTGATCTCGCTGCCGTCGACCAACTGGCAAGGGCAGAAGGGCACGCTGCTGTCCTATTACAACTTCGGCGCGATGGCTGCGCAGGTGAGCGCAATGTCGCTCAAGGAGCGCACCGACTTCGGCCTCGCCGCTGGCGAGAAGGTGTTCCCGGGGCAGTACCGCGATTCGGCCGAGTCGTCGTTCTCGGTGGCGTGGCACCGCGTGAAGTACAACCTCGGCGGTTGGGCCGACTGGAGCGAAGCGGGACGCCGTACGGCGTATCCGCGTCTGCTCAAGGGCGAGGGCCGCACACTGCTCGCCGGTGAACACATGAGCCATCTCAACGGCTGGCAAGCCGGAGCCATCGAATCGGCCTGGCACCAGATCGAGCAGCTTCATGCACGCCTGAGCGCGTGAGTCTCGCGAAATTCAGCATCATCGTCAGTCGCAGCCAGTAGAACGGTAGAGGAGTAAAGCAATGAAAAAGTTGTGGTCGATCGCGTTGCTCGGTCTGGTGGCCGGTGTCTCGCACGCGCAGACGCCTTCGGGCAAAACCATCTTTGGCAATAACTGCGCAGCGTGTCACCAGGCAGGCGGGCAGGGCATTCCCGGCGCATTTCCTGCGCTCAAGGGCGACAAGTTCGTGCTGGGGGACGCCACCAAGGTCGTTGAAACGGTGATCGGCGGACGCGGTGGCATGCCGACGTTCAACTCGTCGCTCAACGACAAGCAGATCGCGGATGTCGTGACCTTCATTCGTGGCGAGTGGGGTAACAACGCCGCACCGGTGACGACCGAGCAGGTCGCGTCGATTCGAAAGACGATCGCCGCGAAGGAAAACGAGGGCGGCACCAAGGGCAACTGAGCGCGACGGGCGCGTCGCTGCGGATCAATGCCGCGCGGGCGCGTCCGGTCTGAGCGGCCGCACAAGGCAGGAACGACAGTCACGCGTCGGCAAGACCGGCGCGCGTGGGCACGCGCGCGCCTCGATTTCAACAACCTTCAGGAAAACGAGATGACGAAGTCAACGAAAGGATGGTGGAAACTCGCAGCCCTCGGGGCGGCCATGTGCTTCGCGCATGCCGCCGGGGCGCAGGAAGTGGTGCGCCATCTGCCGAAGCAACCGGGTCCGCTGGCCCTTGCCGTCGAAGTGCCTGCCAGCGCCACGACCGTCTATCTGAGCGGGCAGGTACCGGAAAAGCTCGAAGGCGGTGGCTATGGCAATACCGAGCAGCAAACGGTGAGCGTACTCAAGCGTATACAGGCGCTCCTCGCCACGATGAATCTCACCATGAAGGACGTGGTGAAGATGCAGGTTTTTCTCGTGGGTGATCCGGCCAAGAACAACGTCATGGACTTCGGTGGCTTCATGAACGGCTACTACCAGTTCTTCGACAAGAACGGTCCGAACCTGCCTGCGCGCTCGGTGCTGCAGGCGGCACGTCTGGTCGACCCGGGCTGGATGGTAGAAATCGAAGTGGTTGCCGTCAAACCGGCGGGCGCCAGATAAACATTACGCGCTGAGTCTGTCAGGCGGGAAAGGTGGGAGGGAGTGCGTAGGGCACTTCTCACTTCGCGAGAGTTCGGGAAAATGCGGCGCTCCGTCCAGGGAGCGCCGCGCCTCCGGACAACTTCAACGGCGTGCAAGACGCTTTGCCATTCGGGAGGGGACTGCGACGAAAATAATACATCAAAATAGTTAGGTATACAAATTTCTAGTCGCGACACGGGAGACCGTCGGTGCGCTGTAGCGCCGCGTGGTTTGGAGAGCGTCATCGTTCGTCAGTGGCTTCGCCAATGCTTGGAGGCTGGGCGAGGAAGAGGTGTGTCCGCAAACTCATGTCAATTTGTTAGGTGTGCGAAATATACGATCAGAATTTGCGGAATGAACGACGGTGATGTGCGTCGCGGCGGTGCTATCATGGCCAGCCGCTGCAGGGCGGTTGGCGCATTGGGGAAGGCATTAAATGAAGACATGGGCATTTCCTCTGGCCGCCGGGGCGCTGATCGCCTCGCCGGCGTTCGCGCAATCGAGCGTGACGATGTTTGGCGTGGCGGATGCGAGCCTTCGCTATCTGTCCGGCGCCACCAGTGACAACAAGAGTTCCTTCGCGCTCACCGACGGCGCCATTTCGCAGAGCCGTTGGGGTATCTACGGTAAGGAAGATCTGGGGCAGGGCATGAAGGCAATCTTCATGCTCGAAGGTGGTTATCACCTGAACAACGGCACGTCGCAACGTAGCGGCAAGATCTTCAATCGCAAGGCCTACGTCGGTCTCGACGGCGATTACGGCAAGCTCACCATCGGTACGCAGGACAACCCCGCGTGGGAACTGCTGATCGAAGGCTGGGATCCGCTCACCGTGGGCAACTACGATCAGAACGAGTGGATGCCGGTCGTGTTCGGCGCCAACGGTCCGAACGGGGCCAATAACGCCGTGAAGTACATGAAGCGGTATCAGGACATACAGGTCGGCCTCGAGTACATCGTTGGCGGCGTGGCCGGCAGCACGGCGCGCAACTCGGGCTATGTGCTGTCGGTAGCCTATGTGGGCAAGCCGTTCGGCGTGATGGCCAACGTGCTCCAGAACCGCGACATCAACGCCAATACCCAGATGATCTACAACCTGGGCGTCAAGTACGAGTGGGGTCCGGTGACGGCAACGCTTGGCTACTACAACAGCAACGACAAGACCGGTTTCGTCGACGGCTTCCTTTCGGGACGCGGTGTGACAGGGGGCGCGAATCCGCGTAAGGACAATGCGTTCTATGGCGGTGTGGCGTATCAGGTGTCGAAACCGCTGACGATTACCGCAGCCGTGTACTACGATCGCGCAAGCAATGTGAACGGTGTGTCGGGCGATGCAGGCGACGGGTCGCGCGAGACCTACGTGCTGCTCGCCGAGTACGGCTTCTCGCGCCGCACCACGCTCTACGGCACGGTCGACTACAGCGTCGGTCACGGCGCGCAACGTGCCGAGTTCCCGAACGGCCGCGACCAGACCGGTGTCGGTATCGGTCTGCGTCACAGGTTCTGACAGTATCCCCTGAAGGCTTCATGCGTCGTACTTTGACCACCGCGAATGTTGCGGTGGTTTTTTTATGGATGCTCAGTCGACACTTAGTCGACGCTGAGCAGACGCTCGGCAGACGCCCCCGCAAAAAAGCAAACGCGCCGCGAGCCCGAAGGCTGGCGGCGCGTGGTGAAGCGGGTGAGATCGAATTCGGTGGGGCGCTTACTCGAAGTTGCGGCGGCGCACCTGTGCGGCAACCAGCCCGTACATGACGGCAGCAATGGCGGTGCAAACGCAGAACGTCGTGACGATGGCGTATCCCATTGCCATCGGACCGCTATAGAACACGTGGGCGATCGTGGCTGCCACCGTCGGTCCGAGCGCCAGACCGAGCAGGTTTTGCACGAGGAAGAACAGCGACGAAAGCTTGCCCATCATGCGCCCCGGCGTGATCTGCGCCATCGTTGCGCCAGCGGACGACGGAATCGGACTCGCGAAGAACGTGTGGCAGACATACAGCACGATGGCCAGCGCATGGTTGTCGGTGAACGCCAGCAGGAGCGTCGCCAGACAGGACACGAACGTCGACACCATCGCGACTTCCAGCGGTGCCGCACGTCGTCCGCGGCGCGAGAGCCGGTCCATGACCGCACCGAGAATCACGAGACCGGCGGGCACCGATGCCATCATCAATGGCCCGAGCATGCGGCCGATGCTCGGCAAGGGCAGATCCCAGGCACGTGAGATGACGGTCGGGAGCCACGCGTTGAAGCCGGAGATCGCCATTGCGTAGAGCGTAGCGGCAATCCACAGCGGCACGTAGAGCTTCCATTCGCTGCGGATGAAGCGCAGCGCGTCGCGATAGCCGGGCGCGTCGGCACTCTTTTGTTTGGCTGCGCGCTTCGGTTCGCGCAGTGTCAGCATCAGCAAGGCGAGTGGAATGCCGACGAGCCCCGGCACGACGATCACGAACTGCCAGGGCTTGAGCGCGCCGAGAATTGGCCAGTGCGCCACGTTGCCGCTCTGCGAGAGGCTGAGCAGTGTGCCCCCGACGAACAGCGAGAAGCCCACGCCGAGCATGGGTCCCATGTGATAGATGCCGAACGCCCGTCCGCGCCGGTCGGGCGGGAACGTATCGCGGATCATCGAGTACGCGGCCGGTTGCAGCGCACCTTCACCGATCCCGATGCCGGTCCGTCCGAGAAAGAGCTGGATGTAGTTGGTGGCGAAGCCGCAGAGCACCGTCATCGACGACCAGACGAACACGGCCCAGCCGATGATGCCGCGTCGGCTGAAGCGGTCGGCCAGATAACCGGCCGGAATGCTGAAGGTGCTGTAGAGCACCACGAACGAGAGACCGAGCAGCAGGCTCATCTGAAAGTCGCTCACGCCCAACTCCTTCTTGAGCGGCACGACCACGAGCGAGAGCGACGAGCGGTCGATGAACGACAGTACGAAGATCGCTGTGAGCACGATCAACATGTACCAGTCGCGAATGCCGACGCGGCGCGTCTCGTTCGTGGCTGCGGGTGTCTCGGTGGCGGATGCCTCCGGCGACGCGGCCGGACTGTCCGATGCGGGGTTATGCGGGGGCGCGTTCGCCGCTCGGGCGTCCATCGCGTGTTGGGTCATGCCTGCCTCCAGTATCGTTATCGTAAGAGTGTTACGCGCGACATGCGGCTCGTGAACTGGTGCCTGCCCGCAGAACAGCGCGACATAACACGCATACTATATGTCTGTTGTGACGAGTGTCAAACACGACGAAAAAAATGCGGCGAGTCGTTGACAACCGAAATGCATCACGCCTATTCTTCGTCAAAACACGCATACAGTAATACTGAATATTCGGAGGAGACGCTGATGGCGCGAATCGTTTTCGCGATGGGCTGTTCGCACGGGCCGATGCTCGCGACGCCGCCCCAGATGTGGCATTTGCGCGCTGGCGCAGATCGCAAGAATCAGCAGCATTGGTTCCGCGGCGAGGCCATGGCCTTCGACGCGTTGCTGGCTGCTCGTGCCGACGAGTCGTCGCGTTTCGCAGAGGCCATCGCGCCCGAGGCCATGCAGGAGCGCTTCGACGCTTGCCAGCGCGCCCTCGACACGTTGGCCGAGCGCTTCAACGAGGCGCGCGCCGACGTGGTGATCCTGCTCGGCAACGATCAGCGCGAAGTCTTCAAGGAAGATCTCACGCCGTCGATCACCGTCTATGCGGGCGAGCGCATCGAGAACATTCCGCTCACCGAAGCACAGGTCGCACGTCTTCCGCCCGGCGTCGCCATCGCGGAGGAGGGGCATTGCCCGCCCGAAGGTGCCACGTATCCCGGTGCGCCCGACGTGGCCGACGCGCTTGTCAGGTCTTTGTGCGACGGGCATTTCGATGTGGCGAGATCGGTGCGGCTGCCCGGTGGCGAAGACCGTCAGCACGGCATACCGCACGCGTTCGGCTTTCTGTATCGCCGGATCATGCGTGACACGCCGCCGCCGAGTGTTCCCATCTTCCTCAACGTGGGCGTCGCACCCAACCAGCCCCGCGCGGCGAGATGCCTGGCGTTCGGCCATGCATTGCGCGCCGCGATCGAGCAGTTGCCGGACGACTTGCGCGTGGCGGTGCTGGCGTCTGGCGGCATGACGCATTTCGTCATCGACGAAGCGCTCGACCGACATGTACTGAATGCCTTCGCAGAATACGACGAAGCGGCACTGGCCGACATTTCGGAGCCGTACTTCAACGGCAACACTGCGGAGATCAAGAGCTGGTATCCGCTCGCCGCCGCAATGCACGACATCGACTGGCGCATGACCCTCGTGGACTACGTGCCGTGCTATCGCACCGAAGCCGGAACAGGTAACGCGATGGCATTCGCCTACTGGGCACCCGCGAAATAGCGCGCATTCGATGACTCGCGCATTGCCGCATCACACATCACTCTGCAAGGGACTTGCCATGAACGCTTCTGCCGACGCCGTCTCCCGACTGCGAAAACTCGATGCCTGTGCGGTATCGGATGCCCTCGACAAACTCGGTCTGCCCAGTACCGTCTGCCATCTGCCGCAACGCTCGGGCGCAAGACGCATTGCCGGGCGCGCGGTGACGGTGAAGCTGGTGGCGGCCGCCGATGCGCCGCCGACGACCGGCGCACCGCGCCACCTGGGCACGACGGCGGTCATGCAGGCTGGCTCGGACGACATCATCGTCGTGGAGCAACGCACCGGACTCGACGCAGGGAGTTGGGGCGGCATTCTCTCGCTGGCGGCCGTGCAGCGCGGCGTGGCCGGTGTGGTTGCCGATGGTCCGGTGCGCGATATCGACGAGGCGCGCGACTACGACCTGCCGGTGTTCTGTCGGGCACTGACGGCACGCACAGCGCGCGCTCGCGTGGCCGAGGCGGGGACCAACGTGCCCATATGCGTGGATGGCGTGGATGTCCATCCGGGCGACTACGTGATCGCGGACAACAGCGCTGTGGTCTTCGTGACGGCGAGCGAGATCGAGCGCGTGCTGGCCGCTGCCGAGCAGATCGCGGCACGTGAGGCCGCGATGGCGAAGGCGCTGCTCGCCGGGCAGCCCGTGACCGATGTCATGGGGGCGAACTACGAGCACATGCTGCACGACGGCGCGGCATAAGCAGCATAAGCGGCATAAGCGGCACGGGCACTACGACCGCCGCCACCCAACGAACCAATCATCAGGAGACACGTCATGACACAACAAGATAAGAACGTCGAGCGCGCGGCCGCGCTCGATACCGCCACACTCAGCGATGCCCTGGATCGTCTCGGCATCGCCGGGCAATGCCATCTCGTCAAGCCGCGCGACAGCGCATACCGCATGACAGGGCGTGCCTACACCCTGCAGTACGGTCCGGCAAGCACGCCGCCGGGTACCGTGGGCGACTACATCGACGACATTCCACCGGGCACGGTGCTCGTACTCGATAACGGTGGCCGCGAAGACTGCACGGTGTGGGGCGACATCCTCACGGAAATCGCCCATCGCCGAGGCATCGCAGGCACGGTGATCGATGGCATCTGCCGCGACGTGTCGCTTGCCCTCGAGCTGGGCTATCCGCTCTTCAGCCGCGGCAACTGGATGCGCACCGGCAAGGATCGGGTGCAGGTCGAGTCGGTGGGCGTGCCGGTCAACATCGGCAATGCACGCGTGAATCCCGGCGACATTCTGCGCGGCGACGCCGACGGCGTGATCGTGATTCCCGCAGAACACGAAGCGGCCGTGCTCGATGCGGCCGAAGCGATCGACGCCGCAGAGCGCCACATCCGCGAGGCCGTGCGCGGTGGCAAACGCCTCGACGACGCGCGCAAGGATCTGGGCTATCACCAGTTGCAGACGCGCACGCGATAAGGAGCCGAGTCATGGACGCCACTCCCCGCAACACATCGCTGGCAACGCAGTTTCCATTCGCCGGTTTGCCGACCGTCGACGTCGACTTCGTGCGGCCGGACCCGGCGCTCATCGCGCGCGTGGCCGAACTGCCCGTGGCCACGCTGCACGAGGCCGCCGGCAAGATCGGCGCGCTGCCCGCAGCGATCAAGCCGATGGCGCCGTCCTTTCGTATCTGCGGGCCGGCGCTGACGGTCGATGCGCCCCCGGCCGACAACCTCTGGCTGCATCGGGCGCTGGCACTCGCGCGGCCGGACGACGTGCTGGTGGTCCGCGTCGCCGAGCACTACGACGCCGGTTACTGGGGCGAAGTGATGTCGACGATGGGCCGCGCACGCAAGCTGGGCGGCCTGGTGATCGACGGCTGCGTGCGCGACGGCGCGATTCTGGAACGCTTCGGCTTCCCGGTATTCGCGCGAGGGCTGTGCATTCGCGGCACTGGCAAGGATTTCGCGGCGCGTGGGTGGATCGGCTATCCGGTGCGCATCGAAGACATCGTCATTCAACCGGGCGACGTGATCGTCGGCGATGCCGATGGTGTGGTGGCGCTGCCGCAGGCGTCGATCGACGCAATCGTGGGGGCTGCCCATGAACGCGAAGCCAAGGAGGCGGACATCATCCGTCGTCTGGAGGCGGGCGAAGCCTCACTGGACATTTACGGCTGGAATCGCTGATATCGCTGAAGGGTTGTGCGCGTCGGGAGGTTTGACGACGCGCTATCGAATCAGGTGCGCCGCCACCGCGCCTGATGTGAGGCAGTGCCGGTTCGCTTGGGGGGGGACCGGCTTTTGCGAACCGCGTCGGGGGACGCGGTTCTTTTTTTGCCTTAGCGCTTGGCAGCGGTCTTGGCGGCGGCGTCGCGTGCGGCGAGATACTTCTCGCGCAGCACGTTGAGGTTTTGCGACACGACCTGACGTGCGGCGTCGTCGTTGCGTGCGCGAATGGCGTTGAGCAGTTCGCGGTGACGCTTGATCACGCCCTTGGCGACGGTCTCCGTCGTGTACGGGGTGAGCGAGCGATACAACACGTGCACGATCGCCTGCATCATCGCTTCGAGGAAATGGTTGTGCGACGCGCGGGCCACGGCATTGCGGAACGCCATCGACGCTTGCGTGAATTCATGCTGCGTGCCGACCAGCGCCTGCGCGTTCTCGAGCGCGACTTCAAGCGTCTCGATGTCTTCGGCGGTCGCGGCTTGCGCGGCCAGTCCGGCGACGGCGACTTCTATCGTGTACTGCGCGTCGAAGATCTCTTCGGCGGACATCCCAACCAGCTTGAGCTGAATGGCGAGTGCTTCCGAGAAGAGCGCAGGATTGCCTTGCGCGATGCGTGCGCCGCCACCGGCGCCCGTGCGAATGTCGACGACCCCCAGCGCCTGCAGACGCCCCAACGCTTCGCGAATCGGCAGACGGCTCACGCCGAACTGCGTGGCGAGGTCGTTCTCCGAGCCAAGGAAATCACCCGGGGCGAAGTGCCCGTCGAGCAATGCCTCCTTGATCTGACGTTCGACGCGCATGGCGGTCGATTCGGCGCGGCCGAGTTTCCAGACGGGTGTTTCTGCTTTTTCGCGTGACATGGGAATCCTGGTCGTTTAATCGGCAACAAGATACTACATTGCGCATAGCCTATGTGGGTACGCGCTGCGCTTCGTGAAGATGCGCGAGCAAGACGTCGCGGGGCACGCTGCGCATGATGAAGACGAAGCGTGAGCATCGTTCGGGAATGGCGTCGGCCGCTTGTGCGGGCCATGACGACAGCGTCTCGGGCGGATGCAGCCGGTGCTGCACGCCATGTATGACCACCGGGCCGGATTCCCCGGCAACGTCCACCAGCGCCTTCAGACGCAGCAGATCGTCGCCGTGATGGAATGTCACCGCGCCGAGCCAACTGCTCAGGACATCCCATTCGAATGGCGCCTCTAATGTGATGCAATGCGCGGTGACATCGCTGCGGTGAGCGGTTTCATGGCCGGGCAGTAACGTGAGTGGTCCGCAGTCGGCGCAACCTTGCGCGCCGTGCGTGGTGCAGATCGGTCGGTACGGGCGCGATGTTCGCTCCGGACGGCCCGGGGACGGCGCATCGGCGTCGTGCCAGCGCAGTGTCACATCAGCGACGTTTTGCGCCGCGTGCATGCCGAGCCCGAACACTTCCGCTGGCGAGATGTGGCCATGATCGCACGTGTGCTGCGTCGCCGCGGGGTTGCGCGCGCTCAGGGCAGTGCGCAAGTGGTCGAGGGCGGCCTCGTCCACAAGGTCTGCCTTGGTGATCAGCAACCGATCCGCCAGCATCACCTGACGCTGCGCCTCGGGCTGCTGTGCGAGCTGTAGAGGCGCATGTGCGGCGTCGACCGTCACGATGACTGCGTCCAGTGTGAATCGCGCGCAGAGCGCCGGATCGCGCAGCAACGTTGCGACAACCGCACTCGGGTCGGCCAGGCCGCTGGTCTCGATCACCACGCGTGAGAAGGGCACGATCGTACCCGCATGAAGCTGTGCTTGCAGCGACAGCAGGGTTTCGCTCAATTCGTCGCGCACGGCACAACACACGCAGCCACTTTCGAGCAGGACGGTGTGCGCATCAAGGGTCTGCACCAGCAGATGGTCGAGACCGACTTCCCCGAACTCATTGACGATCACTGCCGTATCGCTCATCCCCGGATGCGCGAGCAGCGCGCGCAGCAGCGTGGTCTTGCCGCTCCCGAGAAATCCCGTGAGGAGCGTAATCGGCATGCGACGGGGCAGGTGAGGCTGCGCTGTCATGGCGGGCTGGTCGGATTCGGTACACGAGGTGTCGGGAAGAAAGTCGGACGTTCGGAACATGGTCGTCGCAGCGTAGGGCACGCGCTGTCGGCTGACCTTGACGCTGATCAAGCAACGCACGCATCGTAGTAGAATGCGCATACAGTATGTTTGTAAGCGTGTCTCGTCAATAGGCGAAAGTGCCTAAATCTCTGCGATTCCCTTGGTGGGTGGGGCTTTGGCAGAGATTTTCAAATACCTGGGGCTGGGTGGAGACACCATCGATCGTCCGATAAAGGGCGTTGACACGCAAAATAAACACGCATTCAGTATGCGCAAATGCACTGTTGAAAGCAGTGCGCATCCCACAAGAAACGGACGGAGACATCCATGCTCAGCGAGGCAAAGAACCAGTTGTTGACGCAGGTCGGACCAGGCACGCCGATGGGGGAATTGCTGAGGCGCTATTGGCATCCGATCGGTGCCGAGAGCGAGTTCGACGAGATCTCGGTGCGACCGGCGCGTCTGTTCGGCGAAGACCTGGTGCTTTACAAGGATCTGTCCGGCAACTACGGGTTAGTGGATCGTCAATGTCCGCACCGTCGTGCCGATCTCGCGTATGGCTTCGTGGAGAAGTGCGGACTGCGCTGTAACTATCACGGCTGGCTTTACGACGAGAAGGGTCAATGCACCGAGCAGCCGTATGAGGACATCGCGAACCCGCAGGTGCGCCTGAAGGACCGGATCAAGATCAAGTCGTATCCGGTGCAGGCCAAGGCTGGCATGCTCTGGGCCTACATGGGCCCGTTGCCCGCGCCGCTCGTGCCGACATGGGAGCCGTTCACGTGGGCGAACGGTTTCCGTCAGGTCGTCATCTCGGAGGTACCGTGCAACTGGTTTCAGTGTCAGGAGAATTCCATCGATCCGGTGCACTTCGAGTGGATGCACTCGAACTGGAGCGTGCGCTTGCGCGGCGACACCGGCCCCTACGCGCCCACGCATACGAAGCTTGGTTTCGAGGAATTCGAGTACGGGCTGATCTACAAGCGCGTGCGTGAAGACACCGACGAGAAGCATCCACTGTGGGCCGTCGGTCGTCTCGCGCTGTGGCCGAACGTGTTTTGTCTCGGCGATCACTTCGAATGGCGCGTGCCTATCGACGACGAGAACACGCTCTCGATCACGTGGGCATTCAACCGTGTACCGCGCGAGCGCGAGCCCTACGTGCAGGCGACGATTCCTGCCTGGTATGGCCCGGTCAAGGACGAGGCGACGGGGCAATGGATCTCCAGCCACGTGATGAACCAGGACTTCGTCGCGTGGGTTGGCCAGGGACGCATTGCCGATCGCACGCAGGAGAATCTGGGGGCGAGCGATCGCGGTATTGCCATGCTGCGTCGTCACTTCTTCGACGAGCTCGATGCGGTTGCGCAAGGCCGCGATCCGAAGGGGCTTGTGCGTGACGAAGCCACGAACGAGTGCATCGATTTGCCTGTCGCCGCCCGGCGTCTCTTTGTCGACGGTTTGACCCGAGAGGAACTCAAGGCGCATCCGATCATCGGGAAGCATCTCAAGGAATACGCGTTCCAGTACGGGCAACCGGAAGCGGTGAAGCGTGCGTTCCACGACGCGATGGGGGTGCAGATCGACGAGCACGGCAACGTGGTGAATGCGCCGCTCGGGAGCGCGCAGCATGGCTGAGATCGTGCTGTGCATGGGAACCTCGCACGGGCCGATGCTCTCGACCCCGCCCGCAGACTGGGATCTGCGCGTACGTGCCGACCGTGCCGAACCGGCGCATCCGTATCGCGGTGCGACTTACAGTTTCGACGAACTGACTGCGTTGCGCGCCGCCGAAGACATTGAGGCGAAAGTGACGTTGCCCGCACGTGAGGCGCATGCCGCGCGCTGTGCGGCGGCGCTCGGCGTGATGGCGAAAGCGCTCGCCGACGCGGCACCGGACGTCGTCGTGATCGTGGGCAACGATCAGCGTGAAGTGTTCGGCCCAGCGATCACACCGGCCCTGTGGCTCTTCGGCGGCGAGACAGTGTTCGACGAACCGGTCAGCGCCGCGCGACTCGCGAAGATGCCGCCGGGCATCTCGATCTCGTCGGCCGCGATCAAGCCGGGCACGCGCACGGAGTACCCGGCGCACGCGCCGCTCGCACGCCATCTGGCGACGGCGTTCACCGGTAGCGGGCACGACATCACGATCTCGACGGAAGTCCCGCAGCGCGGCAACGACGGTCCGACCGGTATGCCGCACGCGTTCGGCTTCGTCTACCAGCGGCTCATGCACGGCAACGTGCCGCCGCATGTGCCGATCATGCTCAACACGTTCTATCCGCCCAACCAGCCGCGTGCGACGCGTTGCGTCGATCTCGGGCTGGCGTTGCGCGACGCCCTCGCGGCCTGGCCAGACGACGTGCGCGTTGCCGTAATCGCTTCGGGCGGACTGAGCCACTTCGTCATCGACGAGGCGTTCGACCACGCACTGCTCGACGCCATTAGGCGTCGCGACACCGCGTACCTGCGCGAGATCGACGAATCGCTGCTGCAATCGGGCACCTCGGAAGTGAAGAACTGGCTGCCTGTCATTGCGGCGGCCAATGCCGGGCAGATGACCATGCAGTTGGTCGACTACGTGCCGTGCTACCGCTCGGCGGCGGGCACGGGCAACGCCATGGGCTTCGTGCTCTGGCATCCGACGAAGTAGGGTCCGTTCATATATCGGACCCTACACCGGCCGCGCACGTCCCGCAGAGGACGACGCGCCGGCCCCACCTGCAAGGAGGCAGGCATGCTTTCCAGGCAAGACAACGAAACACTCACGCGCGTTGGACCGGGCACGCCCATGGGCGACCTGTTCCGCCGCTTCTGGTTGCCCGCGCTGCTCTCGGAGGAGATTGCCGAGCGTGACGGTGCACCGGTCAGGCTGCGCCTGCTCTGCGAAGACCTCGTCGCGTTTCGCGACACGCAGGGACGCGTCGGCATCGTGGACGCCTACTGCGCGCATCGTCGTGCCGGACTCTTCTTCGGACGCAATGAGGAATGCGGCTTGCGCTGCGTCTATCACGGCTGGAAGTTCGACGTGAACGGCCAATGTGTGGAGATGCCGTCCGAGCCGCACGAAAATCCGCAGACGCATAACGTGCGCATCAAGGCCTATCTCACTGCCGAGCGCAACGGTGTCGTGTGGGTCTACATGGGGCCGCGCGAATCGGTGCCAGCGTTGCCCGACTTCGAATGGTCGCGGCTGCCCGAGCGTCAGCACACGGCGACCAAGCGACTGCAATCGTGCAACTGGGCGCAGGCGGTCGAGGGCGGCATCGATTCGAGCCATATCTCGTTCCTGCACAGCCGCACGGAATCGGTCGCTGGCGCGCCGAGCAATCCGTATCACGCATCGGATCGTCATCCTGTATTCGAGGTGAGCGATGCGGATTACGGGCTGGTGATCGCTGCGCGGCGTCATGCCAGACCGGGCACGTATTACTGGCGTGTCACGCAGTTCCTGCTGCCTTGTTACACCATGATTCCGCCCGTTGGAAATTTCGACGAATCTAGTCAGGAGCCCTACGACGGTCACGCGTGGGTACCCATCGACGACGAGACCACGTGGACATGGTCGTTCAGCGCGAGTCCTGCGCGCACGTATCGCGATGAAGAGATCGCGTTCCGGGGCGGACGCAAGGGCTTCTGGGGGCCGGTGGACGAGGGTTATCAGCCGCTGCTGCATCGTGGCAATGACTACGGCATCGACCGCGCACGTCAGCGCACCTCCAACTTCACCGGTATCGAGGGCATTCCGAATCAGGACGCCGCTGTGCAGGAGAGCATGGGGCCGCTCGTCGACCGCACGCAGGAACGTCTGGGCGCTTCGGATCGCGGCATCGTGCGCTTTCGTCGGCTGATGCTCAAGCTCGCCCGCGATCTGGCGCAGGGGCGGGTGCCTGCGTGCGCCAACGACGCGACGCTCTACAACGTGCGTCCCGTCTCGATGCTGCTACCGCAAGACACGCCCGTGCTCGACGGCGCGGCGGCGCTGCTACGCGGCGCATCGGCACCCGGGCATTGATACCGCAGCAAAGCCACGCATGTCCTCATCTCATTTCATCAAACCCGAATCAACCTGAAACCGGAGTCCAGCATGATCATCGATTGCCATGCCCACGTGAGCGCACCGACCGAACTGTGGGCCTATAAGGCCAGCCTGCTGGCCAGCCGCGGCTCGCACGGGCGCGGACGCATTAATGTATCCGACGACGAAATCCGCGCCGCCGCCAATCGCGCAGAAACGTGGCCCAAGGGCCACCTGGACTACATCCGCGAACACGGCACCGACCTGCAACTGGTCTCGCCGAGACCGTTCCAACTGATGCAGTCGGAAAAGCCGTCGAAACTGGTGCATTGGTTCACCGAAGAGTGCAACAACATCATCTACCGCCAGACGCAGCTTTTCCCTGAGACGTTCGCGGGTGTCGCGGGTTTGCCGCAAACCGCCGGGGACCCGATCGAGCAGGCGCTGCCGGAGCTCGAACGCTGCATTAACGAGCTGGGCTTCTCGGGCTGCCTGCTCAACCCGGACCCGTTCGAGAACGGTGTGGCCGAGGCGCCGCCGCTGGGTGATCGCTACTGGTATCCGCTCTACGAAAAGCTGTGCGAGCTCGACGTGCCAGCGCACATTCACGGCACGGGCTCGCGCTCGGAGCGTGTGCCGTACTCGCTGCACTTCATCAACGAGGAAACCATTGCCGTGTTCGGCCTCGTGAACTCGGACGTCTTCAAGGACTTCCCGGACCTGAAGATCGTGGTGAGCCACGGCGGCGGGGCGATTCCGTATCAGATCGGCCGCTTCGACGCCCCGTCGCTGCGCCGCCCGAACGGCCAGCGATTCTCCGATCGCCTGCGCAATCTGTACTTCGATACGGTGCTCTACACCGAAGAGGCGCTGTCGCTGCTCATCAAGACGGTCGGCGTGGATCGCTGCCTGTTCGGCACCGAGTGCCCGGGCGTGGGGTCTGCGGTGAATCCGAAGACGGGCCGCTCGATGGACGATGTGCGTTCGCTCATCGACAACCTCGACTGGCTGAGCGCGCAGGACCGCCAGAAGATCTTCGAAGACAACGCGCGTCATGTCTTCCGTCTGCCCGCCAAGGCGGCATAAGCGACGGCCCGGCCGGTCCACCTGACTGTGTGACGACTCATGAACATGTCCGATTTCACCGATACGCTGCTCGTCAATGTTGCGCGGCGAGAGCGGCAGACGCAGACGATTGCCGTCTTCGAGCTGCGCGCGCCCGACGACGGCCCGCTGCCACCCTTCACCGCGGGCGCCCACGTCGAGTTGTATCTGCGCGACGGCCTGTCACGCTGCTATTCGTTGCTCAACGATCCGGCCGAGCGGCATCGCTATGTCATCGGCGTGCATCGCGACGCGGCGAGCCGGGGCGGATCGGCCTTCGTTCACGAGCATCTCACCGAGGGCTCGGCGTTCAAGATCAGCACGCCGCGCAATCACTTCGCGCTCGACGAGGACGCGGCGCGCACCGGACACACCGTGCTCGTCGCGGGCGGGATCGGCGTCACGCCGTTGCTGTCGATGGCGGCGCGCCTCGAAACGCTGGGCCACCCGTGGACGCTGCACTACTGCGCACGAAGCGCCGAGACAGCGGCGTTTGCCGATCGTCTGAACGCGGCGTTCTTCACCCACGGCAGCGTGCAGTGGCACTTCGACAGCGCGCCGGGGCGTGGCTCGCTCGACCTCGTGCGCCTCGTCGATGTCGTAGCACCTGGCACACACCTCTACTGCTGCGGACCCGCGCCGATGTTGCAGGCGTTCGAAGCGGCGGTGGCGCGTCGCGCCGATTGCCATGGACATGTGGAGTATTTCGGCGGGGTGGGCACACCTCAAGGTTCCACGGGGCAATACGACGTGGTCCTCGCACGCAGTGGCAGAACGGTCCATGTGGCGGCCGGGCAGACGATGCTCGACGCATTGCTCGACGCTGGCGTGGACGCCCCGTATTCTTGTCGCGAAGGTGTGTGCGGCACGTGCGAAGTCGCGGTGCTCGACGGCACGCCGGAGCATCGCGACCTCGTGTTGAGTCAGGACGAGCGGGCCAGCGGCCGCACCGTCATGATCTGCTGCTCAGGCTGTCGCGGCGACCGGCTGGTGCTCGACCTGTAGCCATGTGTAGCACGTGCATCACGTGCATCACGTGCGCCACGCCCAGACACTATCAATGCGCTCGGCACAGAGCGCTGGAGGAGACGACATGCAACAAAGCGGTTATACCCACACTATCGACGGTCGCGGCGAGTCCAGCGATGCCTCGTTCGACGTCATCAATCCGGGCACGGGCGCACCGTTCGCCGTTTGCCCGGACGCCTCGCAAGATCAGCTCGATCGCGCTGTGGAGGCCGCCCGTCGTGCATTCACGGCGTGGCGCGAGACAACCCCGGCGCACCGCCGCGAGCGGCTGCGCAGCTTTGCGCAGGCACTGAAAGCGCGCAGCAAGGAAATCGCCACGCTGCTCACACGCGAGCAGGGCAAGCCGTTCGCGCGTGCGCAGGACGAACTCAACCGGGCGTTCGCCAATCTCGAAGGGCTGCTGGCCATCGAGCTGAAGCCCGAACTCCTGCGTGATAACGAGCGCGGGCATGTCGAGCTGCAATACCACCCGCTTGGCGTCGTGGGCGCGATTACCCCCTGGAACGTGCCGGTATTGCTCGCGTTACCGAAGATCACGCAGTCGCTGTACACGGGCAATACCATCGTGCTCAAGCCGTCGCCCTATACGCCGCTGACGACACTGCTTATCGGTGAAATTGCACGTGAGCACTTTCCGCCGGGCGTGGTGAACGTCGTCGCAGGCGGGAATGATCTCGGCGCGTGGATGACGGGCCATCCCGGCATCGACAAGATTTCGTTTACCGGTTCGGTCGCCACGGGCAAGCGGGTGATGGCCAGTGCCGCCAGCACGCTCAAGCGTGTGACGCTCGAACTCGGCGGCAACGATGCGGCCATCGTGCTCGACGACATCGACGTGAAGGCCCTCGCACCGCGCCTGTTCTGGGCGTGCTTCGGCAACAGCGGTCAGATCTGCATGGCGATCAAGCGCCTGTATGTGCATGAGAAGGTCTACGACGCACTGTGCGACGCACTTGTCGAGATCGCGAACAAGGTCAAGGTCGGTGAGGGCTTCGAGGAGGGCGTGCTGATGGGGCCGGTGCAGAACCGCATGCAATACGAGCGGGTGCTGGAACTCATCGACGACACGCGTCGCCAGAACGCACGCATTCTGTGCGGCGGCGAAGCGCTCGCGCGTCCGGGTTATTTCATCGCGCCGACCATCGTGGCCGATATCGCGGAAGGGACCCGTCTCGTCGACGAAGAGCCGTTTGGGCCGGTGCTGCCGGTGATCCGCTTCAGCGATGTGGACGACGCGGTGCGTCGAGCCAACGACAGCCGCTTCGGACTGTCGGGATCGGTATGGAGCGCCGACCCGGCGCGCGCCCGCGAGATCGCCCAGCGGCTCGAAGTCGGCACCGCCTGGATCAATCACCACGTGGGCGTCGAGTACGACGTGCCGTTCGGCGGCACAAAGGAATCCGGCATCGGACGCGAGTACGGAGCGCAGGGTCTCAAGCACTACACGGAGATTCGCGCCGTGAGCGTGCCGGTGTTGCCGCCGATGCCGCCGATGGTGCAGCCCGCCGGTGCGGCGAAGCGCTGAGTCGCACATCGCGTTCATCTCGCATTCATCCCACATTCATCGCCCACGAATCGTTTCGGAGAGACGTATGTCCACCACCAAAATACAGGAAGTGCCGGGGCACGCCGGTATGAGTCTGTCGGCGCGCGCCGACGCGCTCGAACATCAGATGATCGAGGAGCTCGACCGCAAGATCGTGCGCTCGGTGCTGTTCACGTCCGGCGATCGCGATCCGACGTCGCCGATCATGCCACCGCCGGGCGGCAAGCCCGATCCGCGTCACTTCCTCATGGGCGACGATCCGCGCCTGCAGAAGATGCCGGAGCGCCCGACGCTGCTCGACTTTTTCAGGCACCGGTTCGCGCCCGCGAACCATTTGCTGCAAAGCGCCACGCATGCGCTCAAGGCGGGCCACGACGAGAAGACGATTCTGGCCTGTCTGTTGCACGACATCAGCGTGTCGGGCTTCATTCGTGCCGATCACGGCTACTGGGGCGCGCAACTGATCGCACCGTACGTCGACGAAGAGGTGAGCTGGGCCATTCGCTACCACCAGGCGCTGCGCTTCTTCCCGGATGCCTCCGTCGGCTACGACTATCCCGAAGCGTACATCCGCTACTTCGGTGCGGATTACGCGCCGGAGCCATACGTCACGGCCGACTGGGAGTACGCGCGTAATCACAAGTGGTACATGACGAGCCGCCTCATCACGCTCAACGACATTTACTCGTTCGATCCGAACGCGCAGGTGAGCTGGGACCCCTTCATCGACATCATCGGGCGCCATTTCAAGCAACCGAAGGAAGGCCTCGGTTTCGACGGTTCGCCCTCGGCGCATATGTGGCGCACCATCATCTGGCCGACAAAGTTCCTGTAAGAGGTTGCTGTGAACGAATCAGCCCGCGAGTCTGCGGGCTTATGCCGAAGCGCCATAACCTTGTGTGATTCGCTTCGTTGACCTGCGCCGGGCGCCACCGCTATGTTGAGCGTTTATCCGGCTCCTCTTAGGTCGACGTCGCTCATGCGCTTTGCTCTGGCTTCATTGCTTCGCCATCCCACGCGTCTGACACGCGTTGCGTTGATGGGTCTGTCCTGCATATTGGCGGCACCTGCCGCGCATGCCGAAGGGCGCATCCGTATCGCCGAACAGTTCGGCATTGTGTATCTGCTGCTCAATGTCGTTCGCGATCAGCAACTCATCGAACAGGAAGGCCGCAAGCTGGGCGTCGACGTCAAGGTCGACTGGGCGAGGTTGTCCGGTGGCGCGGCCATCAACGATGCCTTGCTCTCCGGCGCTATCGACGTTGCCGGTGCGGGTGTGGGGCCGCTGATTACCGTGTGGGATCGGACCTATGGACGGCAGAACGTACGTGGCGTGGCGTCGCTGGGCAGCTTGCCGTATTACCTGGTGAGCAACGATCCGAAGATCCGGACCATCGCCGACTTTACGGAGAAAGACCGCATCGCGCTGCCCGCCGTGGGGGTCTCCGTGCAATCGCGAGTGCTTCAGTACGCGTCGGCCAGACTGTGGGGCGATAGCGCCTTCGACCGGCTGGACAAATGGACACAGACGATGTCGCACCCCGATGCTGCTGCGGCGATCATCGCCGGTGGCACGGAGATTACGGGACACTTCGGCACGCCACCGTTCCAGGAACAGGAACTGGCTGCCAATCCGCGCGCGCACATCGTGCTCGATTCCTATGAAGTCCTCGGCGGCCCCAGTTCGGCCACAGTGCTCTACGCCACGGAAAAATTTCGCAACGATAACCCGAAGACGTACCGGGCATTCGTTCTCGCGCTTGCCCGCGCGGCGGATTTCGTCAAGCGGCAGCCGGACGCCGCGGCCGACACCTATTTGCGTGTGAATCAGTCGAAAACCGACAAGAAGCTGCTGGTGAGCCTCATCACTGACCCGAAGGTCAACTTCTCGATTACGCCCCAGAACACGCTCGGCCTCGCGCAGTTCATGCAGCGCGTCGGGGCGGTGCGTCACAAACCCACGTCCTGGAAGGACTACTTCTTCGACGATCCCGCGCTGGGGCAGGGCAGTTGAGATGGGAGCGACAAGCGCTCTACAACCCCTGCGGCCAGCGCACGGTAATGCCGACGTTGCCTATACCCCAGGAGAAGTCCTCAGCGAGCGTGTTCTCGAGGTGTGCGAGCTCGATATCGAGTTTCGTACGCGGGGTCGCCATGTCGCGGGTGTAAGCAACATATCGTTCGATGTCTATGACGCCGACCGTCTCGTGCTTCTCGGCCCGTCGGGCTGCGGCAAATCGACGTTGCTCAAGGCCATCGGCGGTTTCGTCAAACCGACGCGCGGTGAGATCGTGCTTGACGGGCGATCCGTCGCGAAACCAGGCATCGACCGGATGGTGGTGTTTCAGGAGTTCGACCAACTCGCGCCGTGGAAAACGGTAGCGCAGAACGTGATGTTTCCGCTGCGCGTCGGCAAAGGGCTTTCGCGTCGCGAAGCACGCGAGCTTGCCCTCGATACTTTGGAGAAAGTCGGACTCTCCCGATTTGCCGACGCATCCCCGCACACGCTCTCGGGGGGGATGAAGCAGCGCGTCGCCATTGCTCGCGCACTGGCGGTACGACCACGTGTGTTGCTCATGGACGAACCTTTCGCCGCCCTTGACGCGCTAACGCGTACACGCATGCAGGAAGAACTACTGCGTTTGTGGGAGGACACGCGTGTCACGCTCCTGTTCGTGACGCACTCCATAGAAGAAGCGCTTGTCGTGGGCACCCGGATCGTGCTGCTCGACGGTCAACCGGGACGTCTGCGCGCCGAACTCGACGCCGGAACATTCGGGCTCGACGAGGTGGCATCCCCGGACTTCCGGCGTGCGAGTGCACGTATTCACGATCTGCTCTTCGGCGAACGACTGCTTTCACAAAGCGCAGGAGAGATAGCATGAGCTCGCTTTCGCCCAAGACAGTCCGAATTCGCGCGCCGCGCCGTCCCGAACGAATTTTTCCGAGAGCACCACGCGCATCCGATGACGGTCGGGTAAGTGCGGCCGAGCTTCCGATTGACGGAATGGGCAACGAAGGTGTGGGCAGGCCGGTTCGTTGGCGGGCGGTGAGTCCGAGTGTCTGGCGAAAGCTGATCATCGGCATTGTGTTGCTCGTATTGTGGGAAATCGCGGCCCGATGGGTCGATAACGATCTGCTGCTACCGGGCGCCAGCGCCACCGCGCGTGCCTGGTGGGAGAGTGCGGTAAGCGGTGAGTTGTTCGCACGCACAGGCACATCGCTCTGGATGTTGCTCCGAGGTTACGGCCTCGGTGTGCTGTGCGCATTCGCCCTGACGTCGCTGGCCATGTCAAACGCCGTCGGGCGCGATCTGCTCTCGTTGCTCACGGGCATGTTTAACCCGCTGCCTTCGATTGCATTGCTGCCGCTCGCGCTGCTTTGGTTCGGGCTTGGCACGGGCAGCCTGCTGTTCGTGCTGGTGCATGCCGTGTTGTGGCCCTTGTCGTTGAGCATCTACACAGGTTTCGAGTCGGTTTCGCCCACACTGCGCATGATCGGACGAAATTACGGACTGTCGGGATTGCGGCAAGTCGCCTGGATTCTGACGCCCGCTGCGCTGCCGTCGGTACTCTCCGGGCTGCGTGTGGGCTGGGCCTTCGCCTGGCGGACGCTGATCGCCGCCGAACTCGTTTTCGGGGCGAACACCGGTGCAGGCGGACTGGGCTGGTACATCTATCAGAACCGCAACGAGCTATACACCGACCGTGTATTCGCTGGTCTACTGACGGTCATCCTGATCGGCCTGCTCGTGGAGCATCTCGTCTTCGATACGCTCGCCCGATGGACGGTGCGGCGCTGGGGGATGCAAAGCGCATGATGGCGGGATGGAGGGGAGTCGTCCAGGGAACTGGGTCATGTTGGCCATGCCGGGGTTAGACACGGTCACATCGGCCACTACCGAAAAAGTGCATTTCGATATCTCCGTCGCAGCGATGGGCATATCAGGATTGGTTGGTTGGGATTTCCTGCGCGATGCACTAACGTCATCGCACGCCGAACTTTTTCAGCAATACGGGGAATCCTGATATGAACATGAGCACAATGAAGCGCAGGTTGATCGTTCTGAGTGCATTCAGTGCATTGGCATTTTCAACGGCGTACACGCCGCATGCACAAGCACAGGCGAAGGAAGTCGTCATCGCGTATCAGGACATGGTCGTGCCCTGGCGCTACGCACAGGTCACGGGCGAGGTGGAGCGCGCCACCGGTTACAAGGTGACTTATCGCAAGCTTGGTAGCGGTGCCGATGTGATTCGCGCGTTGGCTTCCGGATCGGTGCAGCTCGGAGAGGCAGGATCGAGTCCGATTGCCGCGGGATTGTCGCAAGGTGTGGATCTGTCGCTGTTCTGGATTCTGGACAACATCAACGACGCCGAAGCGCTGGTCGCGCGGGACGGCTCCGGTGTGACATCCGTCAAACAACTGACCGGCAAGAAGGTCGGCGTCACCTTCGTCTCGACTTCGCACTTTCACACGCTCGTGGCGTTGCAGTCTGCGGGCGTCAATCCGTCCGACGTCAAGATCGTCAATCTGAGACCGCCTGAGATCGCGGCCGCATGGGAGCGCGGCGACATCGACGCCACCTACGTGTGGGACCCGGTGCTGGCGAAAGCCAAGAAGAACGGCAAGGTATTGATCACTTCCGGCGAAGTGGCGAAGGCCACCGGCAAGGCGACGTTTGACGGATTCGTGGCCGACCGCAAATTTGCCACCGCGAACAAGGAATTCCTCGACCATTTCGTGAAGGTGCTTGCGGCAACCGACGCGAGCTATCGGGACAACCCGCAGACGTGGGCTGTCGGTTCGCCGCAGGTCGCAGCGGTGGCCAAGGAGTCGGGCGCGAACGCGGCGGATGTCCCGGCAAGTCTGGCGCTGTACGCATTCCCCACCGCCGCTCAGCAGGCCTCCAACGTGTGGCTCGGGGGCGGCAAGCAATCGGGGGCCGCCAAATCCCTCGCGGCGACCGCGGCGTTTCTGAAAGAGCAGGGCACGATTCAGGCCGTGCTGCCGGACTACTCAGTCGGCGTCGATCCTCAATTCGCCCAGCGTGCCGCAGCGCGTTGAGTGAGCGTAATCCAATGAGTGGACTGGACATCCGGCGGCTGCATGTCGCCTATGAGGGCGCGCGCGGTACTGCGCCCACCATAGCGCTCGAGAACGTGAACCTGCATATCGGCACCGGGGAGTTTGTCGTTGCCCTTGGTGCTTCGGGTTGCGGGAAGACGACGTTGCTCAATTGCATTGCCGGGTTCCTGTCGGCGACCGAGGGGGATGTGAGCCTCGACGGGGTACCGGTGACGGGCCCTGGCGCCGAGCGTGGCGTGGTCTTCCAGCGATACGCGCTATTGCCGTGGCTGAATGTACTCGACAACGTCGCACTCGGGCTGCGGTTCCAGGGGATTTCGAAGGCGCAACGCCAGGCGAGCGCGCGTCGCACGTTGGCGTTGGTCGGCCTCGAACGCTTTGCGGAGTCGCGGGTGTACTCGCTATCGGGGGGCATGCAGCAGCGGGTCGGCATTGCGCGAGCGCTGGCCAACGATCCGCGTGTGCTCCTGATGGATGAACCGATGGGGGCGCTGGACGCCATGACAAGAGAGTCGATGCAGGAACTCGTTCTGGATATCTGGGAGCGCACCCACAAAACGATTTTCTTCATCACACATAGCGTGGAGGAAGCCCTTTTCCTCGGGACGCGCGTCATTGTCATGACGCCCAGCCCGGGGCGTATCGCCGAGAGCCACGAACTGCCGTTTTCGCGGCGGTTTCTCGAGTCTCGCGACGCCCGCGCCGTCAAGTCGTCGGCCGACTTTATCGAGTGGCGCGAGCGGCTCGTCCATCGACTGCGCGAGTCGCCTTCTCATGCATTGACGGTTTAAGTCTCATGTCATCCGAAATTTCCGCAGTGAAGGCCCCACGGGCAGCGTCGGCGTCGCAAGCGCCCAATGTCAGCCAGACGAAACGTACCGGCGCGTGGCGCATGCCGGGTGAGGGGCCTACTGCGCGGCTCAGTTTCCTGGCAGCGCTGTCGATTGGGGCGCTATGGTGGATATCGACCCATTTGCAGTGGCTGCCGCCCTTGTTTCTGCCGACGCCGGAAGCCGTATGGAGCGCCTTTCTCGATGCGATCCACGGTCGTATTCAAGGCGGCAGGCCCTTGTCGGAGCATCTCGCGTGGAGTGCATTGCGGGTCTTTGGTGCCTTCGCACTCGCCGCAGTGACGGCTGTGCCGGTGGGGATTCTCATGGGGGTCAGCCGCATCGCCCGGGGGGTACTCGATCCGGTACTTGAGTTCTATCGACCGCTCCCGCCGTTGGCCTATCTCCCGCTAGTCGTCATCTGGTTCGGCATCGATGAGGCCGCGAAGATCGTCGTCATTTACCTTGCCTGCTTTGCGCCGATAGCGATGGCGGCCCGGGCGGGCGCGCGTAGCGCAACCACCGAACAAATCCACGCGGCCTACTCGCTTGGGGGACGGCATCTGCAAGTGGTTCGCCACGTCATCCTACCGGCGGCGCTGCCCGAAATTCTGACGGGCTTACGCATCGCCGTCGGGTTCGGGTGGACCACACTGGTCGCCGCCGAGATGGTAGCGGCCACTGCGGGCCTCGGGCAGATGGTGCTCAACGGGTCGAGCTTTCTGCGCACGGACGTGGTTGTCATGGGCATCGTGCTTATCGGCGTTATCGCATGGTGTTTCGACCTGGGCATGCGAGCGTTGGAAAAGCGTCTCGTCCCCTGGCGCGGGCAATGATGCGCTGACGTGCGCAACCGATTGGCTTGCTAACAACAAATCGCGATAAGCATTTTCATAATTCACGCAAGCGGTTATCGGAGAGCCGCGCATAATTTGCTGCCTTCCATTGCCAAGCGCTCACCATGCAACCCCTTTCCCTGGCAGCAGCAGATCAATTCTCGACCGTCCGATTCGTGCTTACGGATATGGACGAGACGTTGACCTATCGGGGCCGTCTGCCCGCCGAAACATACACCGCACTGGCGCAACTGGAAGCGGGTGGCATTCGCGTGGTGCCCGTCACTGCGGCACCGGCCGGGTGGTGCGATCAGATGGCGCGCATGTGGCCCGTTGACGGTGTCATTGCCGAAAACGGCGGTTTGTTCTTGCAGCGTAGTTCGGACGGGCACCAGGTCGAACGGCATTTCTGGCATGCGCCCGATCACGTCGAACAGGTGCGTGAACAACTGAAGTCCATTGCACGGTCCGTCGAGGCAGCAGTGCCTGAGGCACAACAGGCCGACGATCAGGTGTTTCGGCTCACGAGCCTTGCCTATCGCCGTACTGGAACGGATACCGATACCCGTATCGTCAAGGCGCTTAGACAGGCGGGCGCGGATGCGACGATAAACAACCTGTGGGTGCTCGGCTGGGTCGGCGGCTACGACAAGTTGACGATGTCACTGCGAGTTCTCGCCGATGCATATGGCATTGACGCCGAATCCGCCTACGAGGTAGTCGCCTATTCCGGTGACTCCACCAACGACGCGCCGATGTTCGAGTTTTTCAAACACACGGCGGGCGTGAGCACGGTGACGGATTACCTACCGCATTTACCGGTTCCCCCGCGATGGATCACGCGTGGCCCAGGGGGCGCCGGTTTTGTGGAATTCGCCAACGCCATTCTCCGGTCGCGTTCGGCGCTACGTGGATAGTGGCCCGCTCTCACAGCACCGGGTGCGGGACATTCATGTCCACACAACAGACGACAGCGTCGACGCCGTCCTCGTGCTCACTCAGATACACATGCCCCACGCCGCTGTCGAAGTAGAGGCTGTCGCCTGGTGCCAGCCGGAACGCCGTGCCGTTCTCGAACTGCAACAACAAGTTGCCCGATAAGACGAAAACAAACTCCTCACCAGCGTGGCGAATGTAGTCGGGAAAGTCTTCCAGCTTCCGCGCGCGGATGTGCGCGCGCATCGGCACCATGCGCTTGTCGTGCAGATCGGAGGCGATCATGCCGTAGCGATAGTTCGGCGTCTCGTAGATCGCCTGCTTTCCGGCGGCGGTGAACGACGGAGTCATCGCGCCGCCGGGTGTCGACTCTTCGTCGCCGAAGATCGCGGAATAGTCCAGGTTCAACGCGCGCGCCAACGCACCGAATTTGTCGTACGTCAGCGCGATATCGCCGCGCTCCGCCTTCGAGATGGTGGAGACCGCCACGCCTGAGCGCTCGCTCAGCGCCTTGAGCGTTAGTCCAAGGGCGCTGCGCGCACTGCGCAGCCGTGCGCCCACTGTCTGATGGCTGATCTGGCTGATCTGGCTGATCTGCCCGCTCTCGCTCCGGGTCTGCTTCCGCTTGGCCGACGTCGGCGTCTTCTTTCGTGTAGGTGGCGTCATAGCACTTCACTGACCATGTCCCGTTCATATCCTCCGAACAAAACACGGCGTCGTTGATCTCGTTACGGTGTCGGTATTTTCTCGTATACGAGAATCATAATTCTCATATATGATAATTCACTTCGCCGCGAATCCGTCGAGTCTACGTTAGCGGCCGTTCATTCACTTCTCTTTTTCGAGTTCGCACCATGAAGAAAGACATCACGCGCATGCAAACCAACGGCCGCATGAGTCAGGTGGTCGTGGCTAACGGGGTTGTATATCTTGCGGGTCAGGTACCGGACACTGCGGGCGCGACGATTACCGATCAGACCATCGAAGTGCTCAAACACATCGACGCGCTGCTGGCCGAGGCGGGGATCGAAAAGACGCGTCTGCTCACTGCGAACATCTGGCTGTCCGACGCACGTCATTTCGACGAATTCAATCGCGTGTGGGACGTCTGGGTGCCGGATGGGCACGCCCCCACGCGTGCGTGTGTTCAATCGCTGCTGATGCGCGCTGGTTTCGACGTGGAAGTTTCCGTCACGGCGCTGGCATGACGGTCGACGTGCTTGTGCTCGGTGCTGGTATTGTCGGCACCTCCACCGCGATCCATCTTCAGCGTCGGGGGCTGAACACGGTCCTCGTCGACCGTGCCGCGCCCGGACGCGAGACGTCCTACGGGAACGCCGGACTGATACAGCGCGAAGGCGTGTATCCGTACGCGTTCGCCAGAGACATCGGAACGCTGCTTCGTTATGCGCGTAATCGGTCGACGGACGTGCGCTATCACCTGGCGGCACTGCCGGGCATCGCGCCATTTCTCGCGCGCTACTGGCACCACTCCGCAGCGCAGCGTCACGTGCAGATCGCCCGCCATTACAGCACCCTCATCGAGCATTGTCTGACGGAGCACAACGCCCTGATCGAACGCGCGGGCGCGCGGGATCTGCTGCGCGAAGGCGGCTGGCTGAAGATCTTCCACACGGCAGGCGCGTTCGACGCAGCGTACCGCGAAGCCGGGCGCTGGCGAAGCGAGTACGAAGTACCGTTCGAGCCGCTAGACGCCGCGCAGCTTCAGCGCGACGAACCGTCGCTCGCGACAACGCTGGCAGGCGCGATTCGCTACACGGCCTCCGGCTCGATACGCGATCCAGGCGAACTGGTGAGTCGCTATGCGCAACACTTCACGTCGCTCGGAGGACGCATCGTTCGGGGAGACGCCACCACATTGAAGCCTCACTGGCGCGTGCAAACCGAAGACGGCGAGATCGAAGGTCGGCATGCGGTCGTTGCGATGGGGCCATGGTCCGACACCGTCACGAAAGCGCTGGGCTACCGGCTGCCGTTAGTCGCCAAGCGCGGCTATCACCGGCATTTCCGCCCCGAGAACGGTGCAACGTTGAACCAAACGGTCCTGGATGCGGAGCGCGGCTTTGTGATGGCACCAATGAATCAGGGCATCCGTCTGACGACTGGCGTTGAACTTGCGTTGCGTGACGCCCCTCGCACGCCGGTTCAACTCGCGGCAGTGGAGCCGTTGGCCAGACGCGTGTTCCCGCTCGGCACGCCGGTCGAAGCGCAACCGTGGATGGGCAGTCGTCCTTGCACGCCCGATATGTTGCCGATCATCGGCCCGGCGCTGCGGCATCGCGATCTTTGGTTCGCGTTCGGTCACGCGCATCACGGGCTGACGCTCGGACCGGTGACGGGCCGTCTGATCGCAGAGATGATTTCGGGTGAGCGGACGCTGGTTGACCCGACGCCGTTTCGAGCCGACAGGTTCTGAAAAAATGCCCTTCGCGAGGAAGGGCAAAAATTTGCCGGAGTTTTGGCGAAGCCCGGCAAATCGTCAGACTGGCCCGCACTTGGCGGGCGAAATTCTGATCAAGCGTTCGGTTGAGCGCGAGATGCGGCGAGTCAAACAAAGGGATTCTCAACGCGAGGCCAGTAGTTGAGGCTGCGGTGGCGATAGGGAAGTGCTGCGAAGTCAGGCGTCAGTGCGCCCGGTGCCGCAAGATGCACAACGGCCTTCGCGCGCGGCGCAAATTCCGCCTGGAAGTGCTGTGTCGATTTCACGATCACCAGACGCTTGGCGTCCATCGCAATGCCGAGACCGGTGAACGCGTCGACCCCAATGACTTGTGTTCGTATGGAAACGAGCACGATGTCCAGACCGTTCGGCCCTTCGACCCAGACCGAGCGGCCGAGAGGAATCGACATGCCGCGAATACTCTGCGAGTGCGTATCGTGCACAGCGCGTATCGTGACCCGTAGATCGATGGGGTCGCCTGAGGCGGTGCCGCACTTCCCGCCGATCCGAAGATCGAGCGTGGCTCCGACACCGGCGTCCGCACAGATCTGAATGGCCCCCAGATCCCAGAAGCAACCCAGTGCGACGTTGGGGATGTCCCGCTCGACAATCCGTCGAAGGATGAAGGTGCTGTCACCCGGCGCACCCCCGCCCGGGTTGTCCGCCACATCCGCTACGACCACCGGACCGGTGCCGACGGCGAGTGCCGCGTCGAGGCCATGATCGAGATCGAGCCATTTGGGCTGGACTTCGTGGCGCAACGCCCAGAACTCGTTGCCCAACTGATGTGCGAGTGCGGCGGCGCGCTGCGGGTCGCCATCCGCAACGACCCAGAGCTTCGCACCGGCTTCGGGCACATCGCCCCACGGAAAGCCGTGACCCAACGAGACGGACAAAATGCCGTCATGCCCCTCGAACGACTTCATCCGGCGAACGAAGCCGGCCATCGGTTCCGTCGTGGTGTGCCATGCGCCGACCATCCGGCAATCGTGCACGGCAGTGACCGGCGAGACTTTTCGTTCGGCCGTCTGCGTCACGAGTCGATAGACTTCATGCAGTCGCTCGATGCCGTCGGTGTGCGGATACTCTTTGTAGGCGATGAGAATATTGGCCGCGTACTGCATCAGCTCGGTGAAGTGGCAGTGCGGATCGAGCGTCGCGGCAATGGGCACATCCGGGCCGACCACTTCGCGAATGCAAGCGAGGAGATCGCCTTCGCAGTCGTCGTGGTTTTGCGCAACCATCGCGCCGTGCAGCGTGAGGACGACGGCGTCCAGCGGCAGGGCGGCGCGCACACCGGCGACGATTTCGTCGCGCAATGTTTCATACACTTCGCGAATCACCGGGCCAGACGGCTGTGCCTCGGCACTCAGGCCTTCGGCCAGTTCGTGACCGTCCGCTTCGGCGAGACGACGAAGCTCGGCCATCATGTAGCCCACGCTATCGGACGCACGGATGCTGGCGTCGCCCCGGTAGATCCCGTTCTCCTGAAATCCACCCCATCCCGTGGGGCACGGCGCGAATGTGTTCGTTTCGGTGGAAAGGTTTGCCGCGAAGATCTTCATTGCGAGTCCAGAGGTGTGAAGGAGGTCGTTTCACACACTCTATGAGGACCGCATTGCCTGATTGTGAGCAGTGTGTATCGACATTGACACACACGACGGCGCACCCGTACACGTTCGTGCGACGCCTATTGCCTCGGTAGCACCACACGGGCGATCAGCCCGCCATCTCGCGCATTGAGCAACGTCAGCGAACCCGCGTGACGTTTGACGACATCGTTCGCGATGGCCAGCCCGAGTCCGGTGCCGCCGGTGTCCCGGCTGCGAGACCCCTCAAGCCGGAAGAACGGCTCCAGCACCCGTTCGAGATCGCGCTCCGGAATGCCGGGGCCACGATCCACGATATCGATCTGCACTTCGTCTTCGCCGTCGATCAGTTCGATGCGCGCCTCGCCGCCGTAGCGGATGGCATTCGCGACCAGATTGGTCAGGCAGCGCTTCAACGCCAGCGGTTGCGCGGGGAGTGGCGCGATAGCGCCGTGCACCGTGACTTTCTGACCGCTTTCCAGCGCATCTTCCGCAATGGCGTCCATCAGCGCATCGATATCGATGGGGCTGAATTCTTCGGTGACCGCCTCGTTACGAAGAAACGAGAGCGTCGCATCGAGCAACTGCGTCATTTCGTCGATGTCGGCAATCATCCGGTCGTTGAACTCCGAGCCTTCGAGCGTGCGTACGCGCAGGCGCATACGTGTGAGCGGCGTGCGTAAGTCATGCGACACCGCCGCCAGAAAGCGATTGCGGTCGTTGACCTGACGCCGGATGGCCGCCTGCATCGAGTTGAAGACGCGCGCCGCCTGACGCGCTTCGATGGGCCCCGCTTCGGGAATCGGCGGTGCGTCCATATTGCGCGACAACTCTGCCGCGCCAGCGGCGAGCGACCGGAACGGCACCGACAGCATGCGCGCTCCGATCCACGATGAGAAAAGCAGCGGCACGATCTGAACTGTGGCCGCCAGACTCAATTGCAGCCCGGTCGACATGCCGGGAGGCGCTCTGAAGGCGGCAGACGAATAGAACGTGTAAAGCAGCACCGCGGTGCCGGCTTGCGTCAACGCCACCATCACGAGCATGACGAACAGCAGTCGATAGAACGCGGAATCGAACGATGGCTTTTGCATGGAAGTTCCGGCCGGCGCGGTAGATGAGGATTCGAACATGCGCGCCATTATCCCGCGCGCATGTAGCAGCTTCGTCAACAGATTGTTTCAGGACGGAAACATCCGGGAGCACGCACCGTCCGTCTGAATCCCGCATGGGCGGGACGCCGCACTCAGGGGATCTATGTTTCACGCGCGATACAAAGTCCACATGAACCAGAAATATCGCACAAATAACGTTCATGCCGGAGCTAAGACTCCGATGAGCGTGGGCACACCGCGCAACACGATCCATACCGCGAAGGCATCGGCGATGACCGAAGCGCGGAAACCCCCGAGGAGACGACAGTGGCAATCAGACAGCATCGCAGGCGCAGTGCAGACACTTTGCACCGATTCAGACTTCGGCCCAACGGTGGCACCTGGCTGGTCGGTTCACTGCTGGGGCTGGCATCGGCCTATGGTCATGCGCAGACCGTGACACCGCCCGGTGCCGCGTCCGCGGTCAGCGCTGAAGCGGAGAACGCCAATCCGTCAGCCGACGCGAATGCCGTGGCGCCCGGCGCGGCGCAAACCGTGACCCCGGCCACGGCAAAGGACGGCGCGACGCTCAACACCGTCGTGGTGACGGCAACGCGCCGTCGCGAACCGGCACGCGAAGTGCCGATGCAGATCAACGTCATCTCGGCCGAAGAGTTGCAAAAGAGCGGTGCGAAGACGATGTCGGATTTTCTCTCGTCGGAGCCAGGCGTCGACCTCAATACGCAGGGCGGCAGTGGTTCGGGACAGATCAGCATGCGTGGCGTGACGACCGGCGAGCAAACGGGTCCGACCGTGGGCGTCTATGTCGATGACGTCGCCTTCGGCGGGAGCACGCTGTTCTCGCAAGGCGCGACGTTCGCGCTGGACATGAGTCTGCTTGACCTGAACCACATCGAAGTGCTGCGCGGGCCGCAGGGCACGCTTTACGGCGCGGGCGCGATGGGCGGATTGCTGAAGTACGTCACCAACGAGCCGGATACGAACACGTTCTCGGGGCAGGCGAGCGCGGGGTTGTCGACGACCAAGCATGGCGGCATCGGCAATACCGCCAGCGCAGTCCTCAATATCCCCATCAAGAACGATGTGGCGGCAGTCCGCGTGTCCGCGTTCAGTCAGCACGATGCCGGTTATATCGACGCCGTTGGGCCGCAGGCGGGCACGCGGGTCGACCGGGGCGATACGTACGGCGCACGCGCCTCGCTGCTGCTGACGCCCACGAGTCAGTTCACCGTGCGCCTGAGTGCGATTACCCAGAACATCAATCGCAACGCACCGAACTACGTCGCTTACGACAACAGCGGCAAGCCTGTCGACGGCGATCTGACCACGAGCATCTATGCACCCGAGCCGTTCCATCAGAACGTGCAGCTTTACTCGCTCGGCCTGGAGTATGACTTCGGATGGTCGCGTTTCAACTCGATCACGTCGTATCAGTCGGTGAAGACGAATGCGCCGCAGGATCTGTCGGTCGTCTACGTGCCAGCGCTGGCCGCGCTGGGGTTGAATCTGAACTCGGTCGTGGCGGCGAACATCGCGTCGACGAACAAGGTGACGCAAGAGTTTCGTCTGACGTCGCCCGGCAATCGTCAACTCGAATGGATTGCGGGACTCTTCTTCACGCGTGAGCGCAGCGAATCGGATCAGGGGATTGTCGCGGCGTTTGCTAACGGATCTTCGGCAAACCTTTCCTCGCTCACGGCACCGAGTACCTACACCGAATACGCGGCGTATGGAGACCTGACGTACCACGTGACGCCGAGATTGGCGCTCACCGGCGGTATGCGGATTGCCCACAATAATCAGAACTTCACTCAGACCACCGGTGGTCTGCTGGGCGGACTGGCACAGACGATTTCCGCCCCCTCGTCGGACACCAGCAAGACCTACATGCTGACGGCGAGCTACGGTCTCACCGAGAACAGCAACGTCTACGTTCGTGCGGCCAGCGGTTATCGCCCCGGGGGGCCGAACGCGCAACTCGTCAGCCCGATCACAGGGTTACCCGGTAACGGCAACGCCACGTTCCAGCCGGACACGCTGTGGACTTACGAAGCGGGCTACAAGGCCGACCTGTTCGATAAGCGTCTGTCGCTGTCGGCCACGGTCTACGACATCGAGTGGAAGAACATTCAGCAGCTCGGCGCAATCGAGGGTGTCAATCAAGTGCTCAATGCCGGTAATGCGCGCATCAAGGGGTTCGAGCTGGCCAGCAGCTTCCGTCCCGACCGGCACTGGAATTTCGGTGTCGGCTTCTCGTACATCGACGCCAAGCTGACGCAGGGCAATGCGACGACAGGCACGCAGTCGGGTGACCCGCTGCCGAACTCGGCGAAGTTCTCCGCGACGCTGACGGGCACGTACCACTTCTCGCTCGGCTCGTACGCCTCGTACGTCGGTATTGCGGAACGCTTTGTCGGCCGTCGCCATTCGGGCTTCAGCAATAGCTCCGGTCGCCCCGATTACCAACTCCCGGGCTACGCCGTCACCGACCTGCTGGCGGGGATCGACTTCGGCAAGGCGAGCCTGAACTTCTACTTGCGCAACCTGTTCGACCGTCGCGCGTTGCTGGCCGCGGGCACTGCACTGATGCCGATGGGTGGTCCGGCGCTGGTCAGCGTGGAGCGTCCGCGCACGTTCGGTGCCGTACTGACGGTGCCGTTCTAATCTTTGGAGGTTATCCAATGACTTTGCAACAACAAGATCTGCACGCCCGCCTTGACGCGCATCTCGCCCGATTCAACCGAAGCGATGCGCCGGGGCTCGTCGTCGGCGTCGCTCGCGACGGGCGCGCGCTCTATCGCAAGGGGTTCGGCATGACGAGCCTCGAACACGGTGTGGCCAATACACCGGCCACCCGCATGCGAATCGGCTCGACCAGCAAACACTTTGCCTGTCTTGCCGCGCTGCTGCTCGCGGAGGAGGGCAAGCTGGATATCGACGCGGGCATTCGCACCTATCTGCCCGAAGTCCCTGTGCCCGCAGGCGAGCCGACGCTGCGTCAACTGATGACGCACACCAGCGGTTATCGTTGCTATCTGGATTTGTCCGTCATTACGCAGGGGGTGTCGCCGATCGGGCGCGGCATGCCGCTGGAAATCGAACTGCGTCAGCAAGACGTCAATTTCCCGCCCGGCGAGCGCATGATGTATTGCAACGGCGGATACCACTTACTGTCGCAGATCATCGCGCGTGTCGGGGGCATGCCATTCGAGCAATTTCTGGACGAACGCATCTTTCGCGTGATGGGGATGAGCGATACGGAGTCCGTCAGCGACGACCTGCGCATTCGCCCGCGCATGGCTACGCAGCATGTGCCCGACGGCGAGGGGGGATATTTGCGCGGGCTGTTCCCTAGCTTCGATGTACTTGGGGAGGGCGGCATCGTCTCCACCATCGACGACATGCTGAGATGGGCCGCGCATTTGCGTCATCCGAGCCGACTGGGAAGCGCCGAAACGTGGCGCGAGATGCTGACCATGCCGACGTATTCGAGCGGCGAGACCGGCATATACGCGCTGGGCCTGATGCGCACAAAGTATCGCAACGTCGAAACCGTTCATCATGCGGGCGGCGTCTTCGGCGGCACGTGCCAGATGCTCACGGTGCCGTCGCACGCACTGGACATCGTTCTGATGAGCAACGGAGCGCCCATCGATCCCGCCGCGCTGGCGACCGAGATCGTGGATATCGTATTAGGCGACGACGTGCTTGGGCCGCCGCGACAGATGGCAGAGCCGATGTCGGAGAATCCGGGGCTTCTCGGTCAGTACCTGAGCGCCGATCCGGTTCAACTCGTGGAGATCGTAGAACGAGACGGGGGACTTTACGCGGCGACGAACAACGCGATGCACCCTGCGCAAGCGCTGATCGCAGACGAGCGTGGGTACCGTATCGAGGATGGCGCGGGCGCGCGGATACGCGTCATCCCGCACGAGCGGGCAGCGTCGGGTGACGTGCCTGCCATCGATTTCATCGAAAACGGCCACGTTGTCACGCTCCGGCGTTACGAAGGCGCGCCATCGGCCGAGGTGTTGCAGAAGGAGGGAGTCTGCGGTCGTTACTTCAGTCACGATGCCGATGCCCATGCGCTGATTTCGAAGGAAGACGGTGTTCTGGTGCTGTCCATTCGTGGTGCGACAGGTGGCGCGCGTTATCACCTCAACGCGCTCACCCGCGACGTCTGGACGTTCGGGCCCGCCGATGCGTCTGCACTCAGCGCCGGTGTAGTGCTTGTCGAGCGCGGTGAAGATAAGGCCACGCGGTTTTCGCTGTACACGTCCCGCACGCGCGGGCTGGCGTTCTCTCGGATCGGGTAATGAGGAAGTCGGGAGGGAACGCAGGTTCCCTCCCTTCCCGTCAGGACTTTGTAAACCGAAGGTTTCGGGTCCGGGCGGTGTTGACGGAAATTCCCTCCACAAGCCCGGTGTCCGGGTGCCTGACGATAGCCAGCGTTCCTGTGAGCATTGCGTTCGGACCGCCCGGTGAAAAGCGAAGCAGATCGCTTTCGACCTCAAAGACCTCGTAGCAGCATTCCCCTGCGTTGCCCGTCATCACCAGCGACATGACGGCGCGGCCGTCACCCTGAGGCTGTGCCTGCCCGAGCGGTCGCAACGTGGCGCGAGCGTCCGCTTCTTCGCTGAAATAGATGCCGCTCAGTTCTTCGATCGTTTCGACGTCTGGCGACGCCTGCGACACCACACGGCGAAAGGATGCCGGGTGACCGCAATGCACAATGCGCAAATGTCCGTTGTCATCCGGATCGATGGCGGTTCCCCATTGCAACCGGAATGTTCCGTCGCCACTCGACTCCGACGCAAATTCGCGTGTGCCGCCTTCCGGCGCATCGCGTTCATAGAGCGTGGGGATACCTGGTGCCAGCGGCCCGCTAAGCGTCATGCCGCCATCGCGCTCGACGACGTCGTAGACGACATCTCCGCTAGTGTCACGATAGGTGCCGGCGTAAGCAGAAGAGGCGAGCATTGGCGCGGGGGGAGGCAAGGGGTACGCCCGCATCCGGTCCGCCAGCAGTACGTCGAGCATGCGCAGCGAAAGTGCGGCAGGTGCCGGGATGGCGCCGTTACTCAACAACACGATGTCGACACCATACTCGGGCACGTACAACATCTGACACGTCCCTCCTACGACACCCCCCGCATGGTGAATCAGCTCACACCCGCGATAGTGAGTACGCTTCAGACCCATCATGTAATCGCTTCGCAGTCCGCTGGAGAAGGTTGGCGACGAGAACATCGCATCCCACGTGGCGCGACTGCCGACAGACTTCTCTGCGCGTAGATGGGCGCACCATCGCAGCATGTCGTCCACGCAGGATACGACGCAGCCTTCGCCCAGTATTTCTCGCGAGGGAAACAGACCTCGCTCGTAAGCCCCGTCGCTGCGTTTCACATGGCATGCGGCCATGCGGTTTCGAATCTGAAAGTCGTCGGACAGGCAGAACGTGTCGCTCATCCCCAGCGGTTCGAAGATTTCCGATGCGAGCAACGACCCGAACGATTGTCCGCTGGCACGTTCGATGGCGAGCGACACCAGGTGATATCCGCCGTTGCAGTACATCATCCGCTCCCCTGCCGGGAAGTTGACATGGGTCTGCCGACGCTGAATGTCCAGCAGATAGCCCGCCTGGGGTACCGCCAATCCGTTCGTGAGCAGCGAGATGTCGAGCGCGCAGCGCTGGCCGCTGGTGTGGTTCATGAGCGAGCGCAGCGTTGGCTCACCCGCGACGCCAGTCAGTTCCGGCAAATACCGGCGCACGGGCGCGTCTATATCGAGCGCTCCTGCCTCCTGAAGCAGCAGGGCGGCAAGGCAGGCCATGTGCTTCGTGGTCGAACCGATGCGCAGTCGGGTCCGCGCGTCGAGGGCAATGCCCAGTTCGACGTTCGCCATCCCGAAGGCGCGACGCAGTACGACCTTCCCGTCGATCGCCACACCGACGACGACGCCGGGCGCGTCGCTTCGATTGAAAGGACCAAAAAGCGCGATGAGCGCATCGTCGTCAAACGGTACCGGTGCTGACACGGCAATCCTCCTGAGTCACGTTGCGATTCGCTCGACATCGTCGACGCCCCACAAGCTGTCAGTCCCGAGGACATAGCCGTTCCGGTACTGGAACGAGGGCGCCCGATCCTCGGCCAGAAAGCAGGGGCCGTCGAGATCGACGCGGTCGCAGACCTGTCCGAGGAGGTAGGCCGGTGCCAGGCCGAGCGAGGTGCAGGGCATGCATCCGACCATGACCGACAGACCGAGATCGCGAATCGGGGCGACGAGCGAAAGCGCGCGCGTGAGACCGCCACATTTATCGAGCTTGATGTTGACGACGTCGTACCGGTGAGCGACATCGGTGAGGTCGGCCAGATCCTGAAACGATTCGTCGGCCGCGAGGCGAATCGGGTACGACATCGATTCGAGGCATGCGTCCTCGCCCACGGGCAAGGGCTGTTCGAGCAGGTCGACGCCGACTTGCTGCAAGACCGGCAGCATCCGGTGCATGTGGTCTTGCGTCCAGCCCTGATTGGCGTCCACGGCCAGTGCGACGTCGGGGCAAGCGTTGCGAATCGCAACGAGGCGCTCTGCGTCGAGCGCGTTCCCGTCCAGCTTGATCTTCAACGTCTTCGCGCCGACATAGCGACGGGCCGCATCGGCCATCGCTTCAGCTGTGTCGACGCCGACCGTGAGCGAGGTGCGCAGCGGACGCAGGCGTGCGCGTCCGGACAGTCGCGCGACAGTCATGCCGCACCGCTGGGCGGCCAGCGACCACAGCGCGGCATCGACGGCATTTCGCGCGCCACCGGCAGGTAACAGCGAGATGAGGTCTTCGCGGGAGATGCCGCGCTCGATGTCGGCACGCACGACGGCAATTTGTTCGGCCATGCTTTCCGGCGTCTCGCTCCGGTAGTAGACGCCAGCGGCTTCCCCCCGGCCACGGCACTGTCCCGACCTCAGTGAGACGACGAGGACTTCGGCCGCATCGACCGTGTGACCCGAGATGTGAAAAGGCGTGGCCAGCGGCCACCGTTCGATGCGAACGGAGAGGGTGCAGGGAATCGTCATAGGCGTTCAGGCTCGACGCATGAATAACTCATGCATAACGTTCGATGGCGAGGCGCACGGCGCTTGCCGCGTTGCGCATCAGGAGGCAGGCGATGATGAAGCCGGACAGCGATATGGCAACGATGGCCCAGATCAGACCGGTAGCGGTGCCATGCAGGTGATCCGACATCAGACCGATAGCGACGGGGCTGCCGGACTGCATCAGCACCGTCGTCAGCACGCCGATGGCCGCCACGCGTGAGCGCAGATACGGCGGACAGATGCTCTGCATCAGACCCGGAAACATGATCATTCCGGCCACGACGCACATGAATTGCGCGCCGAAGAGGAGGTAGACATACGACGCGGACGGTGCAATCAGATAACCGAGGCTGACGACGCAGGCCCCGAGCGCGCCCCATTCGCACACGCGCAGCGGCGCGAGCACACCGAGTCGGGCGGTGAGGCGACGTGCCACGAGCCAGCCGAGCACGCATCCGATCACGCTGCCCACCATCGCGGCGCTGCCGAGACCGGCACCGGCACTCGCGGGCGTTGCACCGAAGAAGCGCACGGCCACGACCGGCATCCAGCTTGTAATACCGGCGAAAGCCATGTTGATCAGTGCGATGGCCCCGAAGAAGCGAAGCATCATCGGCATCTCGCGACGGAAGTACTCACCGGCGGCCAGCCCCGGCGCTGCCGTCTCCCCGGTCGGGGATGCGGCGTCCGAGTGCGCGTAACGAGGACGAATCATCGCGACGATCAGCACCAGCAGCGGTGCAGGCACAGCAACGGCGAAGAACGCAATCCGCCACGCCGACGTACCCGCCAGCCCGAAGGGCAGCGTGCCATGCAGCGTATCGATCCCCTGAATCAGCAGCCCGCCGAGCGCCATGCCCGCACCTGCGCTCAACAGATTGACCATCGCAAAGACGGAGTTGGCGAGGATGCGCTGTCGTGCGGGAAAGAGGTCGGGCAGCAAGCCGTAAATGATCGGCATGAGTCCCGCTTCGCCGATGCCCAGCCCAATGGAGGCGATAAAGAGTGTCCAGAAGCCGGTCGCGAGACCGCACGCGGCCGTTGCCGCACTCCAGAGCAGGATGCAAAGCGCCAGCACGGCACGTCGGTCCATCCGGTCCGCCAGCCATCCGATGGGGAGGGCGGCCGCACCGGCGAAGAGCGCGATACCGGCCCCCTGCAACAACCCGACCTGAATGTCGGCAAGGCCGAATTCGGCGCGGATGAGTTCGGCCAGAAGTACCAGCATCTGGCGGTCCACGTTGGCAAAGAAGGTCACGACGACGAGGGCAAGGAGCCCGAGCCACGCGCCGACCCCAGCGTATCGCGCGCGGTGCGCCCTGGCGGCATACCCCGGCGTGCCCGGCATGTCCGGCATGTCCGGTGTATCGGTGTTCGTTTCCAGCATTTGAAGTCCAGTAGTAGGGCGAGTGGAGCGTCTGACGCGTCAGCGCGCGAGGTTGCTGGCGGGGTGGGTGGCGAAGGGGCGGGCGGTCATTGCGCGAACCGCTCGTTGCCGACCAGGCCGATGCGCGTCACGCCCAGCTTTTGCGCGGACGCCATAACCATCGCAACCGCCCGGTAGGGGGCCTGTGCATCGGCCCGCAAGTGCAGCTCGGTGGGCGGCGTGGAAGTCGCAGCGTCGGTGAGATGGGTTTCCAGTTGCGCGCGGTCGGCAAGCGGCGAGCCGTCCCACGCCACGACACCGCTTGCGTCGACGTCGACCTGCACGACGAGCGGCGGCGCTGGCGGTGCGGCATTGGAAGGCGTGGGCATGTCGAGTTTGACGGCATGCGTCTGGATCGGGATGGTGAGGATCAGCATGATCAGCAGCACCAGCATGACGTCGATGAGCGGCGTCGTGTTGATTTCCACCATGATGTCGCTGTTCTCGCCAGCGCCCGATGGCATGGTCATGGCCATGGCAGTCTCCTGGGGTGGTGCGCGCCCCGCGCTATTGGCGCGGCGGCGCTTCGGTGATGAAGTCGACCTTGGCGATGCCCGCACGCTGGCACGCCAGGACAACGCGTCCAATCGCGGCGTAACGCGCATCGAGGTCGCCGCGAATATGGACTTCGGGCTGTGGGGTCAGCACGGCGACCGCCTTGAGTTTGTCCAGCAGCGTCGCGGCGTCGGGAATGCGTCGCTCGTCCCAATACACCTCGCCATCGTGGGTGACGGCGAGGACAATGTTCTGGGGCGTGGTCTGCAGCGGTTGAACCGCTTCCTTCGGCAGCGTGACGGGCACGGTGTGCGAGACCACGGGAATGGTGATCAGGAAGATGATGAGCAACACCAGCATCACGTCGACGAGCGGCGTCGTGTTGATCGTCGCCATGACCTCGTCGTGCTCTGCGCCACCCTCCCCACTGGATACGGTCATCGCCATGACATCACCCCACGCGAGCGACTTGCGAGGTGCGCGTCGCGACGATGGCCGACGCGGTCGTCTTGCCCGTAAGCAACACGTTGTGCACTTCGCTGCCGAACTCGCGCACGCGTTCCATGACGGCCTTGTTGCGGCGTACGAGCCAGTTGTAGCCCAGCACCGCGGGCACGGCCACAGCCAGACCGATGGCCGTCATGATCAGCGCTTCGCCGACCGGCCCCGCCACCTTGTCGATGGACGCCTGACCGGCAATGCCGATGGCGGTGAGCGCGTGATAGATGCCCCACACCGTGCCGAAGAGGCCGACGAACGGTGCGGTCGAGCCGACCGTGCCCAGGAACGACAGCCCGTCCTGGAGGCGATTCGAGACGCCTGTCATCGAGCGTTCGATAGCGGTGGCGACCCAGGTATTCAGATCGACCTGTTCGAGCAGCGCACCGTGGTGATGGTCGCGTGCCGACAAGCCGGTCTCGGCGATGAAGCGAAACGGGCTGCCCTCATCGAGCGAGCGCACGCCTTCGGAGAGCGACGACGCACTCCAGAATTTCTGCTCCGCCGCGCGCGCCCGGCGCAGCACCTTGGCCTGTTCGAGCAGCTTGGCAACGATGATGTACCAGCTCCCCATCGACATGATCACGAGGATTAGCAGGGTCCCGCGAGCGATCATGTCGCCGCCTTCCCAGAGGGCTTCCAGACCGTAGGGGTTCGTCACCGTGGTGGCGGCATGTGCGCTGAGCGACGCAAACGCCGTCATCATCGATACCACGGCCATGGGGGCCGCGAGACCGCGTGCACGCGGCGTGACGCGAGATTGGAACTGAAACATGGTTGTCTCCTCGACGTAGATCAGGGTGGAAAATGGGCTGCTGCGCACAGCCTCAATTGAGTTGGAAATCGAACGGGACTTGCACGCGGACCTCCTGTCCTTGTGCGACGCACTGGAACTGGCGTACGGCGTTCTCGGCGGCACGGTCCAGCACCGGCGCGGCAGAACGGGCGACGCGAAGCTGTTTGATCTGTCCGTCGGTGCCGACCACGAACTCGACGAGCACACTGCCCGTGATGTTGTCGCGCTGGGCTTCTCGCGGATAACGGATCGCGGCGCGCACTTGTGCTGAGTTAGGGCAGACGACGCCGACGTTGGCGGGCACGGGCTTGCTTACGGGCGGTGCGGGCGGCGCGACCGGGGCCGTCTCGACGGGCTTGTCGGCCTGCGCGGCGATGGCGTTCGGCTGTGGCGCACTCTGCACCTGCACTTCGGGCGGCGGTACGTAAGCCTTGGGCTGCACGACGGGGCGCGGTGCCGGTGCGATCTTCTTCACCGGCGGTGGCGGGGGCGGCGGAGGAGGCGGTTTGATCTCCTCGATGATTCGTGTCTCAATGGGCGCCTGAATGATCGTCGCGACCCGGGTGGCGAGGCCACTGAGCAAGGCGTACAGAATCAGGGCGTGCAGCAGCAGTGCAACACCGATACCGAACAGTCTCCGGGCGGGCGGTTTGGGTTGGGCGTAATTCATGGACTACGTGTCTCCTGCCTGCTTATGTCTTGTGTGGAGCCACGTTACGGTGTGGGTATTTCTGGTTCATCTCGACTTTGTATCGGGTTTGATACATAGCGCAGACGATGCCAACACGACGCGCAGTCGACATGCAGTCGACATGCAGTCGACCAATGGGCCTACCCGGCAAATGTTTCAGGACTGCAACAATGCAGCAAGAATGCCAGCACGTTCCTCGCGGATAATCAGGGCATGGAGACGCCGGGCGTGGGGAAGGGAAGGGGAAGAACGCCCCGACGTGTCGGAGACTAGAAAAGGAAAACCATCATGGCAACGCATGTACTTGTCGTCGACGACGATGCGCAGATCCGCAGTCTGCTTTGCGATTGCCTTGCCGACTTCGGCATGACCTGCATGCAGGCGGCCAACGGCGAGGAGATGCACCGGGTGCTGGCGCACAGCGACATCGACATCGTCGTGCTCGACCTGATGTTGCCGGACAGCGATGGCCTGACGCTTTGCCGGGAGTTGCGCACGACGTCGGACATCCCGATCATCATGCTCACGGCGCGCGGCGAGATGACCGACCGGATCGTGGGGCTTGAGCTTGGCGCAGACGACTATGTCGTGAAGCCGTTCGAGCCGCGCGAACTGGTGGCGCGAATCCAGACGATTTTGCGTCGCACGAAAGCGCAGGCGAGATCGGCGACCGAGCAGAAAGACGAGCGGAAATTTGCGGGATGGCGTCTGAGCCTGATCGGCCGACATCTCATTGCCCCGGATAACACGGTCATCCCGCTGTCCAATGCGGAGTTCCGGCTGCTCAATGCGTTTCTTTCCGCACCGGGGCGCGTGCTCAGTCGCGAGTACCTGATGGATACGGCGCGGGGGAAGTCCATCGATGCGTTCGACCGCAGCATCGACGTCCAGATATCGAGGCTGCGGCACAAACTGCGCGAAGACATCAAGGAGCCGCGCTTGCTGCGCACGATTCGCGGCGAAGGCTACATGCTCGACGTGCGCGCACAAGCGGAGAGTTAGTCGGGGCGTTAGTCGGAGCGTTAGTCCGACCCGCCCGTGGAAGCATCTTCGAGCGGTTGGTGCACGGCACGTGAGTCGGACATCGGCCGCGCATCGCATGGCTTGGCAACGCGATACGTGGCCTGAGTGCCATCACGCCTGCTGACGCGTCGCTGCCAGCACGATCTCCCGAATGCACACCCCGTCCGGCTGCGAGTATGCGAAGTAGATGGCGTTGGCCACATCTTCCGCCGACAGCACCTTACCGCCCATGTCCGCTTTCCACGCTTCGTAGCCTGTCTTGATGGCGTCGTCGGTGGTGTGGCTGAGCAGGTCGGTGTCCACCGCCCCCGGGGCGATGGTCACGACACGCACGTTATGTGCCGACAACTCCTCGCGCAGGTTCTCCGACAGTCCATGCACGGCGAACTTCGTGCCGACGTACGCGACGTGATTGGGGAACGTCTTGCGACCCGCCACCGAGCTGATGTTGATGATAGTGCCGTGCTTGCGCGCGACCATGCCCGAAGCGACGGCATGCACGCCGTTGAGCACCCCTTTGACGTTCACGTCGATCATGCCGTCCCATTCCTGCGGATCCTGACGCGTCACGTCACCCAGCAGCATCACACCGGCGTTGTTGACGATGGCGTCCGCCGGACCGAAACGCTCTTCGGCTTCGCGCACGGCAGCGTCGAGCGCGTTTCTGTCGGTGACGTCGACCGATCGTGCGAGCGTGTTCGGCAGATCCAGCGACTGCATTTTGTCCAGTCGGCGCGCGAGCAACAGCAGCGCATGGCCGTGCGACGAGAAGAGGCGGGCGGTCGCGACGCCAATGCCGGAACTACCACCGGTGATGACGACGAGGGGCTTTTGCGATGCACTCATGAGAGACCTCCGGGTATCGGTGCGATTTATGTGTAAGCGTTGAATCAAAGTCTAGACACAAATGCCGACGGCGAAAAATGCATTATTCTTTTCGCAGGAATCGGAGAAACTTATGGATGGTCGTCAGCTAAAGGCGTTTATCGCCGTCTTTGAAGAGCGCAACATCACGGGGGCCGCGCGCCGTCTTCATCTTAGTCAGCCCGCGTTGTCCGGCACGATCAAGAGTCTTGAGGACTTGCTGGGCACGCAACTCTTTCTACGCGAAGCGCGCGGCGTCGCCGTGACCGAAGCCGCTCGCATACTGTATCCGCAAGCGCGTCGGATTCTGTCTCAGACCGAATCCATGACGAGACAATTCCGTCAAAGTGGGCATGTTTCGGGTATCGATATCGGAATTGAGGCTGATATTGCTGCGCAGGATGTCGCACGATTTCTTGGTCTGGCGCAGCAAGCGGTGCCCGCGCTGTTCGTAAGTCTGCTCGACGGCTGCAAGGGCGATGCGCGCCTGTCCACCGAGGACGCGCGCTGTGAGGATGAACTGTTCTTGCCGCTCTTCGTCGAGCCTTACGTGCTGGCGATTCCCGAGGGGCGCGATGCCGATGCTCTGCAGTGGATCGTCTGCCCGACGCATCCGACACACCAGCGCTTGCTGCCCTACTACGGCGCGGCGGCGGGCACACCGGCCGCGCATGCGGAAACGCTTGGGCTGGCGCTGAGTCTGGTGGCGGCCGGGTTGGGGGCCTGCGTCGCGCCGGAGTCGTTGGCGCGGGGCGGTGCCGGGATTGCCGTTCGGTCAATCGACGGATTTGAAATGTCGCGCCGCGTGGGCCTTTGCTACGCCGTGCAGGCGTTGGACAAACCCGTTCTGGCGATGCTGGTCGAGCAATTGCGGGCCAATGCGTCGGCGGTGTCGGCGTTGGCCTAAGGTATTGAGGTTCATCGCCGAAGGGCACTTGACGCGCAACCAACCAACTAGTAGATTGGCTGACATTGGACGCTGTCATCGGCGTCGAACCCGCGCGTGAGGTCGGGCTTCACGCGCCATTTCGTCTAATCGAGTTAAGGACTATGAGCGTCGAGCTGTCTCCCCGAGCGACCGAAATCGCAGATCACACGAAGCAACTACTGGCGGCGGGCGGTTATCACGGGTTCAGCTACGCCGATCTGTCCGAGCGGGTGAACATTGGCAAGGCCAGCATTCATCATCACTTTCCGAGCAAAGCGGATCTGGTGCTGACGGTGGTCAAGCGGCATCGCGAGCAGGCGCGCGACGGGCTGGCGGCGCTTGATCGCCACGTGGCCGATCCGACGGCACGCCTCACCGCCTACACGAATTACTGGGCGGAGTGCATTCGCGACGGCTCGATGCCTATGTGCATCTGCGCCATGCTGGCGGCTGAATTACCGATGATCCCGGCGGAAATTGCCGACGAGGTGCGTCGCTATTTCGACGATCTGACGGCATGGCTCGCATCGGTGCTCGAAGTCGGTGTGGCGCAGGGGCAGTTCCGGTTGAACGGCAGCGCGCTGGTCGAGGCGCAGGCGTTCATGTCTACGGTGCACGGCGCCATGCTGACGGCACGGGCATTGGGCAACGCGGATTCGTTTCAGGCGATTTCGCAAGTGGCGATCAGCCGTTTGAATGACGCGAAAGGCGTCTGAGGAAATGACGTCGATGCACTGACGTCGACGCACTGATCGTCGTTCGGACGAGCAGGCACGAAAGGGCGCAATTGCGCCCACTTTTTGAAGTATGAAACCAACCAACTAGTCGGTCGAAGGAGTCCCCTCCATGCCTCATCCTATTTCCACCTTGGGCGCGGTGCATACCGCCATCAGTGTTGTGACGTTCGCGGCGGGTATCGCCAGCTTCGTCCGCTATCGAAAGATCGATCCAGGCAGTCGTTCCGGCCGACTCTATCTGGTCGGAATGTTGGTTTCGGTGCTCACGTCGTTCGGGCTGTCGAGTACCGGCGGGTTCAACGTTGGTCATGCGCTTGGCATTCTGGCGTTGCTCGCCACGCTGGGTGGCTTGCTGATCCCGAAGATCGATTTTCTGGGACGTGTGCGCCCGTACCTCTCCCAGTTCGCTTTCGGATTCAGCTTCTTTCTGCTGCTAGTACCGGGGATCAACGAGACGCTGACGCGCTTGCCTGCGAGCCATCCGCTCGCGAGCGGTCCGGAGTCGCCGCTCGTGCGCGGCGCGCTCGGCACGTGGTTGGGCATCTTCGTACTCGGCTCGATCGTGCAATTCCTGTGGCTTCGTTCGCAACGTAGCCGCGCGCAAAAGACGGTGTGAGCGAATGTGCGGGAGGGCGTCGAGATGATTCGACGCTCTTACCCCTCCCGCTTCGATGCAGTATCAGACGACGCCGTCGAGCGCGAAGTCGACCGCTGCCATCGCGTGCAATTCGGTGGTGTCGAACAGCAGCAGGTCGGTGTGTTCCGGCTTCACCAGAAGCGAAATCTCGGTGCAGCCGAGGACGATGGCTTGTGCGCCGCGTGCGGCGAGCCGTTGCATCACATCCAGGTAGACGGCGCGCGACGCGTCGCTGACGACGCCGACACAAAGCTCGTCGTAAATCACACGATGCACGGCGGCGCGGTCGTCGCTGTCCGGCACGAGCACGTCGAGTCCGAACTTCTGATGCAGTCGTGATTTGATGAAATCCTGCTCCATCGTGAACGCCGTCCCTAACAGGCCGACGCAGGTAATCTCGCGTGCCTTTGCGGCATGTCCGACCGGATCTGCCACGTGGATGAGCGGGATCGAGACGGCGTCTTCGATGTAGTTCGCGAGCTTGTGCATCGTATTCGTGCACAACACCACACAGTCCGCACCGCCCGCTTCCAGACGCTTCGCCGCCTCGCGCAACATCACACCGGCGTCATCCCAGCGTCCTTCATGCTGGGCACGCTCGATCGGGCCGAAATCCACGCTGAACATCAGTGTCTGCGCTGAGCGCAGCGGGCCGAGTTTCGCCTGCACCGCCTCGTTGACGATGCGGTAGTACTCCACGCTGGATTGCCAGCTCATGCCGCCGATCAGGCCGATAGTGCGCATGAATATTCCTTGTTCGGTGAAGAAGACTTGCCGCCGCATTGGCGACGACCTGGCAGTGACCTGTGATGCGGCGATCGCGACCAAATTCCTCTAATACTACCCGGCGACCGTCGATGCAGCGAACGAGGTCACGCTGTGCGAGTAAGTCATGCGCGACACGACGGCATGATTCGCGGCGACGTGCGGTATTGGTTACGCATGTGCAGGCCCACTACGTAGGATCACGTAGACGATAATCACCCGAAGTCAAGATTTTTTAATGCGGAGAATTCAACGAGCCTGCGTATTTTTATCCACAATGCAGGGGCGTTGTACTTATCGTTTCGGGCATTATCCATGCCTGATATTTCAACGTAAGTCCCGGTGAAATCGACGTTAAAGCACGTCGATTTCACCGAACAAAACGAACGTTGAACTTGCGCATCGGGCTTAAATGTTTCGTCACGCGCAACGTCTTCTGCTTACCCTGAAACCCCACTGTTCATGGGGCTTTGCGGCGCATCGGCAAAAGCACATTCCATCGGCTAGAGTGCATTTAAGCGTGATTTACATGCGCTTTGATCGAACTAGAACAAGAGGAGACTGCTGAGATGCGGTTATTGCTATTGCTGCCGTTTATCGGCTTGTTGTGGGTGCCTTTCTACAACAAAGAATTGCCGGCCCTTTGGGGATTCCCTTTCTTTTACTGGTACCAGTTTGCCTGGGTGCCGCTGACCTCGCTGCTGATCTGGATCGTGTTTCGCGATGGTCTGAAGAAAGGGGAAGAATAAATGGATGCCGGTATCAACTGGACTGCGCTAGCGGTCTTCGTATTTTTCTTCATCCTCGTCACCGTCATGGGGTTCTGGGCGTCGCGCTGGATGGCGGGACCGTCCAACAAAGGCGCGCATCTGGACGAGTGGGGCCTCGGTGGCCGTAACTTTGGCGCGTGGATTACGTGGTTCCTCGTGGGCGGCGATTTTTACACCGCTTATACCGTGATCGCCGTCCCGGCGCTGGTCTATGCCGTCGGCGCGTACGGCTTCTTTGCACTGCCGTACACGATTCTCGTCTACCCGATCGTTTTCCTGATCATGCCCAAGCTGTGGCATGCCGCGCACAAGGCCGGTCACGTGACGGCGGCCGACGTGGTCTACGGTCGCTATCAGTCGCGTCCGCTGGAGTTTGCGATCGCGCTTACCGGCGTGGTGGCGACGATGCCCTACATCGCGCTGCAACTGATCGGTATGGAAGTCGTGATCAAGGCGCTGGGACTGACGGGTGAGCTGCCGCTGCTCGCCGCGTTCGTGATTCTTGCGTTGTACACATACTCGGCAGGGTTGCGCGCACCGGCGCTGATCGCCTTCGTCAAGGACCTGATGATCTACATCGTGGTGCTGGTGGCGGTGGTCGTCGTGCCCGCGAAGCTCGGCGGCTACGGTGTCGTGTTCGACTCGGCGCGCGAGGTGTTCGCGAACAAGGGCGGGGCGACCGGCCTGACGCTCAAGCCATCGCAGTTCCTGCCGTTCGCCACGCTGGCGCTTGGCTCGGCGATGGCTGCTTTCATGTACCCGCATACCCTCACGGGCATTTTCGCCGCGAAGGATGCGAACACGATTCGCAAGAACGCTGTCTTCCTGCCCGCCTACACCGTTTTGCTTGGCCTGATCGCGCTGCTTGGCTTCATGGCTTACGCCGCCGGTGTGAAGGTGCAGACCAACAACGACGTCGTACCGGCGTTGTTCAACGGTTTGTTCCCGAGCTGGTTCGCAGGCTTTGCGTTCGCCGCGATTGCCATTGGTGCATTGGTGCCCGCAGCCGTGATGTCGATTGGCGCATCGAACCTGTTCACGCGCAACTTCTGGAAGCCGTACGTCAACCCGGGGATTTCGAACGAGGGTGAAGCGAAGGTGGCCAAGGTGGTGTCGCTGGTCGTGAAGCTGGGTGCGCTGGTGTTCATCCTGTTCCTGCCGACGAAGTTCGCACTCGACCTGCAATTGCTGGGGGGCGTGTGGATTCTGCAAACGTTCCCGGCGCTCGTGTTCGGCCTGTTCGTAGGCTGGTTCGGCGCGCGTGCGTTGCTGTGCGGCTGGGCCGTCGGGATCGTGTGTGGAAGCTGGATGGCGTTCGCCGACGGCATCAAACCGGTGCACTCGTTCACGGTGGGCGGTGACCAGTACGCGATGTACACTGGCCTGATCGCGCTGGCGCTGAACGTCGTCGTGGCGGTGGTCGCCAATCTGGTGCTGGGCAAGGGGTCGCGCCCGGCGCTGCGTAGTGCGACGTAATCGCTGAGCGGTTGCCACGCGCAGTGCGCGTGGCATAGTGCGTCGCATGAGTGCGCCGCATAAGGGCGCCGCCTGCCGGGATCATTCCCGGACATGCGGCGCCTTTTTCGTGTCATCGGACTTTATCGAACCCGTGTGCGTGCCACTCGCTCAGCCACGCCGCGAGGCCGGTGACAGGAATTCCTGCCTTCGCGTTGAACGTCTCGTCTTTCGGCCACGCCACGCCGTCCTTACGTGCAAACGACAGGCGGTATTTGCGCATCGTGTCCTCCGGGTGCGCTGTGGCGTCGGCCTTCAATTGCGGCACTTCCCAGCACTCCACCGAGAACGGACGTCCGAGTTCGGTCGTCAGCGTGCTCGCCAGTTCGCGGTAGGTGAACGTGTCGCCCGCGACGTGTACGACCTGATCGTCGAACGACGGCCGCGACACGGCGATCTGCGCGGTGAGACGGCCGATGTCCTCCGGTGTCGTGACGGTAAGCGCGAAGTCGGGGTCACCCAACGCGTGCACAACGCCTTGCTCAACGTCTACCAGTCCAAAATCGGGCAGTACCACGAAGCTCATGAACATACCGGTGGAAACGATGGTCCAGCGCACGTCGTTCTGTGCGCGCAGCATGTCGCGCACGTCGAGCTGTTCGTCCCAGACGTCCTGACCGCTGCCCCGGCCGACGACGTCGTAATCGACACCGAACTGCCACGGAATGTAATGCGCGACGCGGGCCTTGAGCACGGCCGCCGTGATTTTGCGCTGCGTGCCGGAACCACCGACGAATCCGGTGCAGCAGATGATCTGGTCGTACGGTTGGAAGAGGGTGGCGAGCGCCTCTTCCGACACGCTCGCGAGGTCGGCTTCGACGATGTCGATCCGGAGGTCGCTCAGCCGCGTAACGAGTGCCGCGCGCTGTGCCGAATCGGCGGCCGCAGGTCGCAGCAATACGCAGAGGGATGCGACGCGCCCGGCATCACGCATCGCGCTCATCTCGCGCAGCACGCATTCGCCGAGTTCTCCCGCGCCCAGCACCAGCACACGGCTTTCCGAAGGATTTCGAGTGGTCATTTGCAACTCCTGTGAAGTTGCGAATAATAGGGACGTTCCAGCTCTTTGATAAGAAGGTACACGCGTGATACTGCCTCCCGGCATCTCCTCATTCGAAGCGCTCCTTCAGGAATCGCAAGCGGCGTGCGACGCGCTCAGCGCAGATGACGACGGCCTCAAGCGCGAGCTCCTGGCACATGCCGGTAACCGCTGGTCGCTAGGCGTCGTGCATGCGTTGGGCGTGGGCGGTACGTTGCGGCATGCCGAGATTTCCCGTCGGCTCAATGGCGTGACGCAACGCATGCTCACCCGCACACTGCGCCAGCTGGAGCGCGACGGGCTGATTGCGCGCCACGACTACGACGAAGTGCCCCCGCGTGTCGATTACCGGCTGACCGAACTGGGGCGCGGGTTGCTTGTCGGCATGGTGCCGCTGTGGCGCTGGGTGATGGACAACGCTGACGATTTTCGCGAGGCGCGCAAGGCATTCGACGACAAGACGCCCTGAGCCGTCGCCAGTCTGCAAGGCGTTCGGCCGCGTTTTGCGCAACAATGCCTGCACCCGAGCTTGCACCCAAACATCGGGCCCCTGTTTCGAATCGACCGGCCGCCCCAAGACATCAAGGACACGCGATGCGCAATCTCGATCAACACACGATCACGCAGGAAGCGATCGACCGCCTGGCGGGCACGCCGGACCCACGCGTGCGCGAAGTGCTCACGAGCCTCATCCGCCACCTGCACGACTTTGCGCGCGAGGTGAATCTGACGGAAGACGAGTGGGCCCGGGGGATCGCGTTTCTGACGGCGACAGGCCAGAAGTGCAACGACAAGCGTCAGGAATTCATCCTGTTAAGCGACGTGCTGGGCCTGTCGATGCTCACTGTCGCGATGAATAATGCGAAGCCGCCGGAATGCACCGAGGCGACGGTGTTCGGGCCGTTCTTTGTCGACGGTGCACCGCATTACGAGAACGGCGACGACGTGGCGAACGGTGCATCGGGCGAGCCGTGCGAAGTCAGCGGCAGCATTCGCGGGCTGGACGGACGTCCCGTTGCAGGCGCACGGATCGACGTGTGGCAGGCCGACGCGCAGGGCTTGTACGACGTGCAACGCGACGACCTCGACACCGCGCAGGGGCGCGGCGTGCTCCATGCCGACGAGGCGGGCATGTACCGGTTCCGCACAGTGTTGGCGCAAGCCTATCCGATCCCGACCGACGGGCCGGTCGGCGAGTTGCTGACGGCCACCGCGCGGCATCCGTGGCGTCCCGCGCATCTGCACTTCCGTATCGAAGCGCCGGGATACGAGACGCTGGTCACGCATGTCTTTCGCGAAGACGACAAATGGCTCGATTCGGACGCGGTATTCGGTGTGCGTCAGTCACTGATCGCACCGTGGGTCCGCCGTGAGGATGGCAGCTACGCACTGCATTACGACTTCGTGCTTAACCCTGTCGCCAGGGGTTGAGCGCTATCGCAGCCGCAGTCCCCACAGTGCGTCAAGCACATGCTGGGTTGAGCGCTCCAGTGGCCCCGTGTGATGCGCGATGCCCAGATCGCGCCACAGCGCAGGACGCAGCGCACGCATGGCGATGCGCTCGTCCGTGTGGGGTGTCGTGGCTTCGTGCGGCAGAAGCGCTGCGCCGTACCCGGCGGCTACGAGGCTCTTGATGGCGTCGTTGTAGTTGAGTTCGATGCGTGGCGTTGGATGATGCCCGGCGGCGGCGAACCATTCGGCCGTCTGACGCGACAAGCGTGTCGTGCTGTCGTTCAGGATGAGCGGCTGGGTGGCGAGCCAGTCCGGCGTCACGCGTTTGGGCATCTCCCAATGCGCAGGCAGGAAGGCCATCACCGGATCGCGACGCCATTGCCGTAGCGTGAGCCCTTTGACCTGCGATTGCGGCAACGCCACCAGCCCGAGATCGAGTGCGCCGCGATGCAGGCGGCTGAGCGTCTCCTGCGACGTGAGGATGGCGACCTGCACGTCGATATCCGGATGATCCAGGCGCAACGTTTCAAGCGCCTGCGGCAGCAAATGCGCGATGGCCCCCGTCGACGCGCCGATCCTCACCCGTCCCGCCAGTCCCTGCGCATGCCGCTCGATGTCCTCCAGCGTGCGCTCCGCATCGGCTAGCAGCCGCCGGGCGCGTTCGACCAGTGCTTCGCCGACCGACGTCGGCCGAACATGTCCGCGCTTGCGCGATAACAACTGTGCGCCAACACGTGCTTCCAGATCCGAGATATGCAGGCTGACGGTCGGTGGCGAGAGGTGCAGCGCCTGCGCCGCGTCGGCAAACGAGCCGCTGTCGGCGACGGCCACCAGCGTCTTCAATCGGTCGAGACTGATCTCTCTCATATCGTCACCGTCATCTCGTCAGGTGTAATTCAGAAAATTAGAATTTCAGATTCACGAAATTCAACTTTTTTTATTTCGCTCGTGGCGAGAAGATACCACTTCGATGAGGTTCACGATCCACTGATGGGGTATCCGATATGTCTTCTCCGCTTGTCTTTATCGATGGTGACCAGGGCACCACGGGATTGCAGATCCACGAACAACTGCGTGGACGCACCGATATTCGACTGCTCACGTTGCCGGACGCCCATCGCAAGGATCCGCAGCATCGCGCCGAGGCGATCAACAGCTGCGACATCGCCATTCTTTGTCTGCCGGACGCCGCCGCGCGCGAAGCCGCCGCGTCCATCGTCAATCCGCATGTGCGCGTGATCGATGCAAGCTCCGCGCATCGCACGCACGCCGACTGGGTGTACGGCTTTCCCGAAATGGCGAAAGGGCACGCGGCGCGTGTGGCGAGCGCCAAACGCGTGTCGAACCCCGGTTGCTATCCGACTGGTGCGGTGGGTCTGCTGCGGCCGTTGGTCGACGCCGGGCTGATCCCGCGCGACTACCCGATCAGCATCAATGCCGTGTCGGGGTATTCCGGTCGCGGGCGTGCCGGGGTCGAGGAGCACGAAGGCCCGAACGCGTCGCCGCGGTCGACGTACCTTGTGTATGGGCTGGAGTTGTCGCACAAGCACGCGCCGGAGATCGAGCAGCGCTCGGGTCTTGCGTTTCGTCCCCTGTTCCTGCCGTCGTACGGCGCGTACCGGCAAGGCATCGTGCTGACGATTCCGCTTCAGGCGCGCTTGCTGGCACCGGGCGTCGACGGCCGCGCGTTGCACAACGCTTTGTCGGCTCATTACGCCGATGAAAAATTCGTCGAAGTGATGCCGATGGACGCGCCCGGCGTTGTGAAACATCTCAATCCTGAGGCGATGAACGGCACGAACGTCATGCAACTGAGCGTGTTCGCGCACCCGGAAAACGGTCAGATCCTGCTGGCAGCGGTACTCGACAACCTCGGCAAGGGCGCGTCTGGGGCGGCGATTCAGAATCTGGACCTGATGCTCACTCAGTAGCACTGACGGCCGTGGCAAGCAAACGGCGTCCTCGGATGCCGTTGTTTTGCCGGGGACCTGCCCTCGGAGCATCGCGCGGGTGCTGTATGGTCAGGGCTCCCGCATTTTGTCGTCGACGATTCCCTAATGATGCCGCTTCACTCTGATCCTGCGTTTTTTCAACTTCTGGCGGATAGCTACGCACGACTGCTTGGCCGCCCGCTCGTCCCGCAAGACATTTCCTCCGAAGACGCGGCCGAATGGCTTTACGAGCATGCACCGTTTGCCGTGCTCGCGCACGACACGGCCGCCGATCCGGTGTTCATGTACGGCAACAAGACGGCGCAGCGCCGCTTTGGTTACGCCTGGGATGAGATCACCCGTCTGCCGTCGCGCCTGTCGGCCGAAGCGCCGAACCGCGAGGAGCGTCAGCGGTTCCTCGAACGCGTTCAGCGTCTGGGCTACGAGACTGGCTACAAAGGAGTGCGCATCACCAAGACCGGTGAGCGCTTCATGATCGAAGAGGCCACGCTGTGGCAATTGATCGACGACGACGGCAAGCTGCATGGGCAGGCCGTCGTTATTCCGCGCACTCGCGATATGTGATCGGTCGGTGCAAATCGATGCACGCGAGGCGAACGACGCCTCGCGTCACACCTTCAGCCATTCACCGATTCGACGGCGATTTCCGGATGCTTGTGGAAGCTGGCGAGCGCGCCGTCGTCCGGGCGTGCGTCGGTGACGAGCGTCCATGCGCGCTCAAGCGGTGTCCAGTGCTGCTGACTCGCGCGATCGAGTTTGTTCGCCGTCACTAATACATAGACGCTGGCGGACTGGCGGATGATGCATTCCTTGAGCCACGCCTGTTCGGCGGACGCTTCGCACAGTCCGCGTCCGGCGACGACACCATCCGCGCCGAGAAACGCCTTGTCGACGGAGACCCGCGAGAGCGCTAGCTGTGCCAGCGGCCCGAGCACACTCATACTCGACGGGCGCACGTCGCCGCCAATAAGCGTCACCGGCACCTTGTTGGCGGCCAGCGCACCGACGGCGAGCAAATTGTTCGTGACGACCTGCACGCTCTCGCGTCCCGCGAGGAAACGCGCCATCGCTTCGGTCGTCGTACCGCCATCGAGGAAGATCGTGTCGCCGTCGGCGACGTGCGCGACGGCAGCGCGGGCGATGGCGTCCTTCTGTTCGCGAAAACTCTCGCGACGCAATTCCAGAGATTCCTCCGGTTCGTGCATGCGTACGGGCGCTGCCGCGCCACCGTAAGTGCGCACGATGCGGCGTTCATCGGCCAGCGCGCGCAGGTCGCGCCGCACGGTCGCCTCCGACATGCCGAAGTGCGCACATAGCGCAGCCACATCGGTCATGCCCGACAGGACAGCTTTGAAAATCGCCTCGCGGCGGTTAGCAACTTTCATGGAGGGATCGCTCAGTGATACGAATGACGAAATCTCGCGGGCTAGCGCAACGCCGTCAGGGCTGACAGCAGGTTCGCCGCACGGCGCGCATAGTGTAGCTTGCGATGCCCGCAATCCGGCGCGCACGTTGGCAAACGGGCGGGAGCGGGGACATCCAGCGTGTCATTTATCAAAAATGATCGATTCGATCATTTTGACGATCCGGATGCCTCTGTTTTGACCGATTTCACCCAAGGATAAACCCCTAGTCACAAAGTTTGCACATTTTTCTGGCAGCGATTAGACTTCCGTCTGCTCAAATCGATCAAAATAATGATTGATTAATCAATATCGATATCAGTCGGGAGACAACAATGGCTCAAATTCGTATCAAGCGCGGCATCGAACGCGTACCGGGCGGGATGATGATTGTCCCCCTGCTGATCGGCTCGTTGATTGCCACGTTCATGCCGGGCATGCCGAAGTTCTTCGGCTCGTTCACGAATGCGCTGTTCACGGGCGCGCTGCCGATTCTCGCGGTGTTCTACGTCTGCATGGGCGCGAGCATCGACGTGAAGGCCACGCTGTACCTCGTCAAGAAGGGGGGCGCGCTGTTCGCCGCCAAGGTGGGCGCGGCGATTGTCGTGGGCATCGTGCTGGGTCACTTCCTGGGCGAAGCGCCGGTGACGTCGGGCATGTTCGCGGGCATCTCCACGCTGGCCGTGGTCGCTGCGATGAACGACACCAACGGTGGCCTGTACATGGCGCTGATGGGCCAGTACGGCCGTTCGGAAGACGTGGGCGCGTACACGATCATGTCGCTCGAATCGGGTCCGTTCCTGACGATGGTCACGCTGGGCGTCGCCGGTTTGTCCGCGTTCCCGTGGCCGACGCTGGTCGGCAGCATTCTGCCGCTGGCCGTGGGCATGCTGCTCGGTAACCTCGATCGCGAAATGCGCGACTTCCTGGGCCGCGCTGTCCCCGTCATGATTCCGTTCTTCGCGCTGGCGCTCGGCGCTGGCCTCGATCTGCACAAGGTCTGGCAAGCGGGTCTGCTGGGCATCCTGCTCGGTTTCGCCGTCGTTGTCGTAACGGGCATTCCGCTCTATATCGTCGACCGCCTGACGGGCGGCACGGGCGTGGCCGGTACGGCCGCTGCCAACACGGCAGGGAATGCGGCGGCGGTGCCTGCGCTGATCGCGGCCGCGAACCCCGTCTACGAAGAAGCCGCCAAGAGCGCGACGCTGCTCGTGGCAGCATGCGTGGTGGTGACCGCCATCGTCTCGCCGATTCTGACGGCGGCCGTCGCCAAGCGTGCGATGGCGCGCAACACGGCAAACGCAGCGGGCTCGGGTAAGGGAGCGGTGCAGTGAGTGTTCTGATTGTCGCCGACGATTTGTCCGGCGCTGCCGACTGTGCCATTGGCTTTACCAATGCCGGACGGCGCAGTGTGGTGTCGCTGGACGTCGACGGCTTCAATGCCTCGGCACAAGTCGTCGCCATCGACACCGACACGCGGCGTCTCACACCGGGTGAAGCGGCTGCACGCGCGGTCGCAGCCTGGCAGCGACTCGCGGCGCCGGGCCGTCGTCTGTACAAGAAAATCGACTCGACGTTGCGTGGTAACTGGGTCGCCGAAGTGGCGGCCTTACAGCCGCTCGCGGGACTGGCGGTCGTAGCGCCCGCGTTTCCCGCGACAGGACGCACCGTGCGCAACGGCGAAGTCTTCGTGCGCGGTGTGCCGCTGGCCGAGACCGACACGTGGCAGTTGGAGCATGAAGGGCAGGAAGCGCGTCTCGCACCCATGCTGAGCGCGGCCGGGATGGTCACGCAGACGGTGTCCGCCGAGACGCTGCGAGACGAACTCGCGCAGGTGACATCGGCGTTGGCCAGCATCGTCGCGCAGGCGCGTGCGGCGGGCGTGACGGCGCTGATCGTCGATGCGCAGACCGACGACGACCTTGCTATGCTTGCGCGCGCCAGCACATCGCTCACGGAGATCTTCTGGGTCGGATCGGGCGGTCTCGCTCGTGAACTGGCCGAATTGCCGGAATTGTTCGAGGTGCCGGAGGGTGCAACGCAATCGGCAGAAGCGGCGAGCAACATGGACACCGATAACGGCAACGGCCGCGTGTTGACGCTCGTCGGCAGCTTGTCGGCCGTCTCACGGCAGCAATGTGCGCGACTGTGCGAAGACAATGCGGTCGTGGAGTGGGTCGTGCCGCCTGCCGTATTGCGTGCAGGTGCTGCGCATCCGCAGAGCGCTGTGTGGTGCGAACGCATCGGCGAAGCCATCGGGGAAGGCACCGACCTGCTCGTGCGTATCGGACGCGACGATGCGTTCGATCCCGCCGAAGGCGCGCAACTCTCGGCCGCATTGGCGGCATTGATTGCGCCGCACTTCACGAAGCTATCGGGACTGATCGTCACGGGCGGTGAAACGGCCCGTGCCATGTTGAGCGCGGCGGACATCGGCGCGCTGGAACTGCTGTCGGAAGTGGAGCCGGGCGTGGCCGTCGGACGTCCCGCCAACGGTGCACCCATGCGCATTGTCACGAAGGCTGGCGCATTCGGTGGCGAAGCGGCGCTGCACAGCGCCTATCGTCACTTGCGCGCCGCGGCGCACGCGAGCGTCGGGAAGGGCGGTTGATGCCGTCCCGGACGCCGACCGCCAACGAAACACCTGGAAATCGCCCCGGCCTGAGCGCCGGGCAACCCAACAAAACGGATATGAACGCAAACGCCATGAACCCTTACCTCCCTGTTATCGGCATCACCATGGGTGATGCGGCGGGCGTTGGCCCCGAAATCATCGTCAAGAGTCTGGCGCATGAGAGCGTTTATCAGCAGTGCCGTCCGGTGGTGATCGGCGACGCACGTCGTCTGGAGCAAGCCATCGCCATCGTGAAGCAGCCGCTCACCGTACGTCGTATCAAGACGGTCAGTGAGGCGACGTTCGCGCGCGGTGTGATCGAATGCATCGACCTCGGTCTGATCCCGGAAGACCTGCCGTTCGGCGAACTGTCGGCGATTGCGGGCGACGCGGCGTATCAGTACATCGCGCACGCTGCGAAGCTGGCCGAAGCCGGGGAAATCGACGCGATCTGCACCGCACCGCTCAACAAGGAAGCGCTGCACGCTGGCGGTCACAAGTTCCCGGGTCACACCGAGATGCTGGCGCATCTGACGGGCGTGGAAGAAGTGTCGATGATGCTGGTCGCGCCGCAACTGCGCGTGATCCACGTGACGACGCACATCGGCATCATCGACGCGATTCGCAAGATCGAGCCGGGGCTGGTGCAGCGCACGATCGAGCGCGGTCACGCCACGCTGGTGAAGGCGGGCATTGCGAATCCGCGCATTGCCGTGTGCGGCATCAACCCGCATGCGGGCGAGAACGGGCTGTTCGGTTATGGCGAAGAGGAAGAGAAGATCGTACCCGCCGTGCAACTGCTGCGCGAGCGCGGTTGGGACATCGAAGGCCCGCTTCCGGCCGACACGCTGTTCTTCCGCGCAGGCCGTGGCGACTTCGATCTGGTCGTCGCCATGTACCACGATCAGGGCCACGGCCCGGTCAAGGTGCTGGGCCTCGAAGCAGGCGTGAACGTGACCGTCGGTCTGCAAGTCGTGCGCACGTCGGTCGATCACGGCACGGCGTTCGACATCGCAGGCAAGGGCATTGCCGACGAAGGCAGCCTGCTCGAAGCGCTGCGTCAGGGGGCTGAGCTGGCGACGCGTCGCGGCTGATGCATTTGGACGGCGTGGGGCGTTGACGACTGTCAGCGACCCGCGTCTTCGATCACGCCACCCCCATATGACCGCGATCGTTGATTTCGCGGATGAGCGTGCGTAGCGCGCCGACGATACGCTCGGTCAGCCCCTGCGGCGGACGTCGCTCCGCCCACACCAATCCCACATCCATCGACGGCACGCCCGTGCCGAGATCCCGTCGTAGAATGCGTCCGCCATCGATCGACCATGGCCGGTAGACGAGATCCGACAGAATCGAAACCCCATACCCCTGCGCCACCAGGCTGCGAATCGATTCGATCGAGCGCGTGCGGAAATGCACGACCGGCTCGACATGCGCCGCATGCCAGTAACGCTCGACCGTCTGCACATGCTCGTCCATGTCTAGCAGCAAAAAGCGCTGCCCACGCACGTCGTCTAGCGTGACCGTCGGCTTGTCCAGCAGCGGATGCCCCGGGTTCGTCCAGAGCCGCCGCGTGGAGCGCAACAACGTGTGCGAGACGAGACCGTCGGCGACGACGTTGGACACCAGCAGCAAGGCGAGATCGACGTCGCCCGCAAGCACGGCCGTTTCCAGCTCGCGACGGTCGCCCTCGATCAGCGTGAGTTCGACGTTGGGAAAGCGCTTGGACAAGGTGCTCGCCACCGACGGCAGCAAATAGGCGGAAATCGTCTCCGTGACGGCCAGCCGCAGCCGCCCGCCCGCGTCGTCGGGCAGCGTGCGGGCTTCATGCAAGGCGTCGTCCGTCGCGTTGAGGATGCGATAGGCGTGCCGCAGGAACCGTTCGCCCGCTTCCGTGGGACGTAATCCCTTCGCGTGTCGCACGAACAGTGGCGTGCCGACAATCACCTCCAGGTTCTGCAAAGCAATCGTCAGCGACGACTGCGACGCGCTGCACCGCTCGGCGGCCCGCATCACTTGCCCGGTCTCGGCCACGGCCACGAAATACTCGATCTGACGCAGGGTAGGCTTCATTTAAAAGATCAATATTGCAAACTATATTTTTTATATTAGTAATAAAACTGTCGCCTGTATAGCATCGAAACATCGCTTCATATATGAGATGCACGGGATATGGTTCAGGAGGTCAAGCCCGGGTTCTGCACGCTTTGCAGATCCCGCTGCGGCACACTCAATCGCGTGGAAAACGATGCGCTGATCGCGGTCGAGGCCGATCCGTCGCACCCGAACGGCGCAGCCATGTGCCGCAAGGGCCGCGCCGCGCCGGAACTGGTGCATCATCCGGATCGCCTGACCACGCCGTTGCGCCGCACCGCACCCAAAGGGGCCGACGATCCGCGCTGGAAGCGCATTTCGTGGGACGAAGCGCTGACCGAGATTGCCGCGCGTCTGGGCGATATCCGTCGTGAGAGCGGGGCGCATGCTGTGGCGTTCGGCGTCACCACGCCGAGCGGCACGCCGCTGTCGGACAGCATCGACTGGATCGAGCGCTTCATCCGGGTCTTCGGCAGCCCCAACACCGTCTACGCGACGGAAATCTGCAACTGGCACAAGGACTTCGCGCACGCGTTCACGTTCGGCTGCGGCATGCCGACGGCGGACTATTCGCAGGCTGACGTCATCATGCTCTGGGGCCATAACCCGACGAGCACGTGGCTGAGCCAAGCGAACGCGATCGGACGCGGCCGCACGCGTGGCGCGCGTCTGCTCGTCGTCGATCCGCGCAAGACGCCGCTGGCCGCTGCGGCCGATGCCTGGTTACCGGTGCGTCCCGGCACAGACGCGGCGCTGGCGCTCGGGCTCGCGCGCCGTCTGATCGACGACAACCGTTTCGACGAGACCTTCGTGCGTCGCTGGACCAACGCACCCTTGCTCGTACGCAATGACAACGGACACTTTCTGCGCGCGCAAGATTTGGCGACGCCCGATTCGGGCGCTGCGCCGGACGCCTTCGTCATCTGGGATGACGCTGCCTCCGCTGCCCAAATCTACGACACGACCCATGCACTGACGCGCGACGCCGCCAATCGCGCGGCCCTGCGCGGCGAATTCACCGTCGATGGGTGCGACGGCGCGCGCATCGTCTGCCGTCCGGCTTTCGATCTGCTTTGCGAAGGCCTTGCCCCGTACGATCCGACGACCGTCAGCGAACTGTGCGGCGTGTCGCCCGAACAACTCGATGCGGCCGCTGCGCTCTTCGACGGCACGCAACGCGTCGCGTATCACGCATGGTCGGGCGTCGCTCAGCACGCGAATGCCACGCAGATCGAGCGCGCCATCGCTGTGCTCTACGCGCTTACCGGCAGCGTCGATCGACGGGGCGGCAACCGGGTGATGACGCGTCAGCCAGTGAACGCAGTCGCGCAGCACGAACTTCTGAGTCCCGAACAACAGGCAAAAGCGCTGGGCATCGACGAGCGTCCGCTGGGGCCGCCCGCACGCGGCTGGGTGACGGCACGCGACACCTATCGCGCCATCCTCGAAGGCGACCCGTATCGCGTGCGCGCGCTGTTCTGCTTCGGCACCAACGTGCTGGCGTCGCAGGCCGATTACGAGATGGCGCGTGCTGCGCTCGAAACGCTCGAATTTCACGTGCATTGCGATTTGTTCGAAACGCCGTCGTCGCGCTACGCCGATATCGTGCTGCCGGTGAATACGCCGTGGGAGCGCGAAGGCCTGCGTCCCGGCTTCGAGATCGACGATCAGGCGGACGCCCTGATTCAGTTGCGTCAGCGCATGGTGTCGCCGCGTGGCGAGTCGCGCAGCGACAACGACATCGTGTTCGATCTTGCCGTGCGGCTGGGCATGGGCGACGCATTCTTCGGCGGCAGCCTGGAAGCGGGGTGGAATCATCAACTCGCGCCGACGGGACTGGATGTGCAGACGCTGCGCGCGCATCCCGAGGGTATCTCGCGTCCGCAACCGCAATACGAACGCAAATACGCGCGCGGCGAATCCGGCGGCGTACGCGGCTTCGCGACTCAGACGCGACGTATCGAACTGTATTCCGAGCTTCTGCTGCGCCACGGCTATGCGCCGGTGCCGATGCACGTCGCTTCGCATGCACTCACCGATGACGAAGCGTGTCGTTTCCCGCTGGTGCTCGGCTCGACGAAGAACGGTTACTACTGCCATAGCCAGCATCGCGGACTGGCCAGTCTGCGCATGCGCGCGCCGGATCCGGTGGTGCATCTGCATCCCGCGCTGGCGCAGCGCAAGCAGATCGCCGAAGGCGACTGGGTTCGCGTGACGACGCCTGCCGGTGTCGCGCGTTTTCGTGCGGCATTCGACGCGGGTGTCGGAGAAGACGTGCTGCTCGCCGAGTACGGTTGGTGGCAAGCGTGCGACAGCGTCGGACGTCGCGGCTTCACGATGACGGGCGAGCAGTCGAGCAATTACAACGCACTGGTGACGACGCAGGACATCGACCCGATCAGCGGCTCGTCGCCGTTGCGCTCGTTCCGCTGCGACGTGGCGCGCGATCCCGCGAGCGATCCCGCACGTCGTCCGTGGGAAGGACTGGCGCGCTTTCGCGTCAGCGAACTCGATGCGGCTGCCGACGGCGTGCGCGCCATCGCGTTCGAACCGCTGGACGACGTGGGTCTGCCGGACTATCTCGCCGGACAGCATGTCACCGTGCGCGTCCCCATCCCCGGTCACTTGACACCGGTCACACGCGCTTACTCGCTGACCGGCCCTGCCAATGAGTCCGCGCGACGCGGCTATCGCATTGCCGTGCGACATCAGCAGGGGCGCACCGCCAGCGGCGAGCCGTTCGCGGGCGTTGTCTCCGGTTGGCTGAACACCGGCGCGCGCGTGGGCGACGTGATCGAACTCGGCGCACCGTCGGGACGCTTCGTCATGCCGCTGCAAAGCCGTCATCCGGTGATCTGCTTCGCTGGTGGTATCGGCATCACACCATTCCTCTGCTATCTGGAGTCGCTGGCGGAACAAGTCGGTTGCGGCCTGACGCAGACGCCGGAAGTCTGGCTGCACTACGCCAACCGGAACGGCGCGACGCACGCGTTTCGCGATCGTCTGGCGGCGCTGGCGCAGCAGTTGCCCAACGTGCACATCGTCAACTACTACGACGCCCCGCGCGACGTCGATGTGCTTGGGCGCGACTACGCGTCGGCCGAACGATTGTCGGCGGCGGTGGTGTCCGACGACCTGATCGCCCGCCGCGCCCGCGTTTATCTCTGCGGTCCTGAGCCGATGATGGTGGCGGTGATGGGCGGGCTGGCTGCGCGTGGCGTTCCGGCGTTCGACATGTTCAAGGAAGCGTTCCGCTCACCGGCCGCTCCGCGCGTCGATGCCGACGCGGCGTGGCCCGTCACGTTCGCCCGCTCAGGCCGTCAGGCGGTGTGGACACCGTCGCACGGCAGCCTGCTGTCGTTCGCCGAGTCGCTGGGCTTGTCGCTGCCGAGCGGGTGTCGCGTCGGGCAGTGCGAAAGCTGCGCCGTGCGTGTGCTGGAAGGTGAGATCGATCACATGGGCGACGTTGCGCTCGACGAGCCGGGCATGTGTCTGGCGTGTCAGGCCATTCCGCGCGAAGCGGTCGTGATCGACGCCTGAAGCCCGCAACGCCTGAGATCGACATCAGATTTATCCGAATTTCATCCCCCAATTCTGAAGAGGACGCAATCCATGAAAATCATCGACGCCGCCGCCACCCGCAACGCCCTCGCGGTTGGCCCGCTGCTCGACGCGCTGAACGCCATGTTCGTGCAAGGATGCGAAGTGCCGCTGCGCCATACGCACGTGATTCCCGATCCGGCGACGGGCGCGTCTGTGACCGTGCTGATCATGCCTGCCTGGCAGCCGGGCGGTTTCCTTGGCATCAAGACCGTCAACATCGCGCCGGCGAACGCCCAGAGGAACGTGCCGGGACTGCATTCAACCTATTTGCTGTACGACGCCGCGACCGGTGTGCCGCTCGCGCAGATGGACGGCAACGAGATCACGTCGCGCCGCACGGCGGCTGCTTCGGCGCTGGGGGCGGCCTATCTGGCACGCGAAGACGCGTCGCATCTCGCGCTGCTGGGCGCCGGACGCGTCGGCTCACTGGTGCCGCCCGCGCATCGTGCAGTGCGCCCCATTACACACGTGAGCGTGTGGGACCGCGATGCGCAAGCCGCTGCCCGCGTGGTCGATGGCCTGCGCGAGCAGGGCTTCGAGGCGCAGGTCAGCGCAACGGCTAAAGAGGCTGTGGCGAATGCCGACGTGGTGACGTGCGCCACGCTCGCGACCGAGCCGGTCGTGCAGGCCGAATGGCTCAAGCCGGGCGTGCATCTGGATCTGATCGGCAGCTTCACGCCGCAGATGCGCGAAGCCGACGACGCTTGCTTTGCGAGTGCAACGCTGTTCGTCGACACGGCGGAAGCGCTGGCGAAGTCCGGCGAGTTGCTCGGGCCGATGTCGCGCGGCGTTTTCACGAAAGAGGACGTGCGCGGCACGCTGGCCGATCTGTGCCGCGACGGACGCATTCGCCGCAGCACACAGGACGAGCGCACGGTGTTCAAGGCCGTGGGCACCGCACTAGAAGACCTTGCTGCCGCCATGCTGGTCTGGCGAGCGACGCAGGGCACCTGACCCATCCAATTCAAGCCACATCAAGCAAGGGGAACGCAGGAAATGAAACCGGGAACTTCACTATCGAGCACGACGGAGGCGCCGCACGACGGCGGGCTCCTCGAACGTCTGGCGGCATCGGTCACACGCTGGTCCGAGCGCTGGTTTCCTGACGCCTATCTGTTCGCCGCACTCGCCGTCATCGTGTGTGCGGGCGGGGCGCTCGCCATCGGGGTGCCTGCGGTCAAGGTCGGCGTCGCGTTCGGCGACGGCTTCTGGAGCCTGATCCCGTTCACGATGCAGATGGCGATCGTCGCTATCTCGGGCTATGTGGTGGCGGTCTCGCCCCCGGCGGCCGTGCTGATTCGCAAGATGGCCGCCGTGCCGCGCAGCGGTCGCAGCGCCGTCGCGTATGTGGCGTTCGTGAGTATCTTGCTCTCCCTGTTCAACTGGGCCATCAGTCTCGTGTTCAGCGGCCTGCTGGTGCGCGCGATTGCGCGACGCGACGATATCCGCATGGATTACCGTGCGGGTGGCGCAGCGGCGTATCTGGGCATGGGCGCGACGTGGGCGCTAGGCCTGAGTTCGTCGGCCGCGCAGTTGCAGGCGAATCCGGCGAGTCTGCCCAAGGCGCTCATCGAGATCACCGGCGTCATCCCGTTCTCCGACACCATTTTCCTGCCGCAGTCGATGGCGATTGCCGCCGTGCTGACGGTCGTCTCCGTGATCCTCGCTTACTACTCCGCGCCGCGTGATGCGCGTGCGAAGGTGGCCGCCGATCTCGGCGTGTCGCTCGACGATGCGTCGAAGCCGTACGTGCGCCCGCAGCGTCCTGGCGACTGGCTCGAGTACAGCCCGCTCGTGACGGTGCTGATCGTGGCGCTCGGTGCGCTGTGGATCGGACATGAGTTCACGACCAAAGACCCGCTGCTCGCCATCTCGAACCTGAACACGTACAACTTTCTGTTTCTGATGCTGGGGATGTTGCTGAACTGGCGTCCGCGCCGGTTCCTCGACGCCATCGCGAAGTCGGTGCCATCGGTGGCGGGCGTGCTGATTCAGTTCCCGCTGTACGGCGGCATCGCTTACCTGCTGACGAAGGCGCCCGGGCTGGACGGGCAGACGCTCTCGCACCATCTGTCGAGTTTCTTCGTGGCAATCTCGTCGCAGGAGTCGTTTCCGGGCGTGATGGGGGTGTACTCGGCCGTGCTGGGCTTCTTCGTGCCGTCGGGCGGCGGCAAGTGGATCATCGAAGCGCCCTACGTCATGCAGGCCGCCAACGATCTGCACGTGCACCTCGGCTGGGCCGTGACGGTATATAACGCGGCCGAAGCGTTGCCGAATCTGATCAACCCGTTCTGGATGTTGCCGCTGCTGGGCGTGCTCGGACTGCGTGCCCGCGATGTGGTGGGCTACACGTTCACGCAGTTGCTGGTGCACTTCCCGGTGGTCATCGTCATGCTCTGGTTGCTGGCGCAGACGCTGACGTATCACCCGCCGGTCATGCCCTAACGATCTGCGAACACGCGTTCAGACGCCAAAGCGCCTCCCGCCGATATCGGGAGGCGCTTTGTTTTTTCATCGTCCGTGATCGTTCGTCAAGAATCAGTCGGCACGCGGGAAATCGAGATCCGTGTCGTTGATGCGATTGACCAGATTCGTGAACGTGATGCCCGACATCACCAGCGCGATCTCGATGACCTGACGCTCCGTGAAGCCAGCGTCGCGAATGCGCTGATATTCGCTCTTGTCGATGGTGCCGTTCGTGGTCACCAGATTGCGCACGAAGTGAGCGAGAGCGTCGCGATGGTCGTCGCCCGACACGACACCCGCACGCACTGCACGCATGGCTTGCGGTGCGAGTCCCGACATCTTGCCGATCAGTGTGTGGGCTGCCACGCAGTAGTCGCAACCGCCGACTTCGCTCACGACGAGACGGATCGTTTCGATGTCCTTTTTCGCGAGGCTGGTCTTGGCGATGACGGCGTCGAGGGCGAGGACGTTGGCGAGCACGTCCGGCGCGTGAGCGCCGATGGTGGCGTACAGGTTCGGCACCTTGCCCACGCCCGCCTCGATCCTGGCGAACAGTTCGGCAGTTTGACCGGTGGCGTCTTGCGGCGAGATGGCAGAAATACGGCTCATGGCTTGCTCCTTAAGGGGTTGAGATACCGCGTCACAGTGGCGACGGCATGGATCACATCTTAGGGAGGATTGGTGATATCTTTAATGCCTGATTTTGACTGTATCATGCTCAATCGTCTCAATTTGACTGGGTGATCGAGATCATATGAATTTGCTGGATCGTCTGCTGACGCTGATTCCCGTGACTGGGCAGCTTGATTTTCGTTGTCACTTCGGCGCGCCGTGGCGCATTGACGAGGGGCGCTCGGCCGACAGTCAGATCGCGTGGCACTTGCTGCTGAGCGGCACCGCGACGGTTGCGTCCGGCGATGGGCCGCCGGTCGTCATGACGGCGGGCGACATCGTCATGTTTCCGACGGGGGATGCGCACTCATTGAGCGAGGGAGAGGGCGGCCCGACCGAGCCACCGCGCTTCGAGCCGGGGGCTGGCTTCACCATCGTGCGGCAGGGGGACGACGAAGCGGCCGATGCCGCTGATGTGCTTTGCGGCCGCTTCTTTTTCGGTACGGTGCCTTACGGTCTGCTTCAGACGTATTTGCCTGCACGCATGGTCGTGCGTGGCGGACGTCAGGGGGTGAACGGGGATGAAGCCCCCGCGCCCGGGAGCATCGGGGATCGGCTGGCGCGTCTGATTGCGCTCATGCGGGACGAGACGATGGCGCAAGAGCCGGGTTGCGAAGCACTCGTCGGGAATCTCTCCGGTGCGTTGTTTGCGATGACGCTGCGCGCGGCGAGTGAGGGGGAGAGTTCGTCGCGCGGATTGCTGGCGCTCGCTCGCGAGCCGCGCTTGCAACCGGCGCTCGCGGCGATGTTCGATGCCCCGGCACGGCCATGGTCTTTACCCGATCTGGCGGCGCTGTGTCATATGTCGCGCGCCACGTTTTCCAGACGCTTCGACGAGGCCGCAGGCTGTTCAGCCCACGACTTCCTCGCCGAGATCCGCATGGCCATCGCGGGGCGAAAGCTCGCGAGCACGACGGCGTCGGTGGCGGACATCGGCGAGTCGGTCGGCTATCAGTCCGACGCTGCGTTTCAGCGCGTGTTCAAGAAGGTCGTTGGCGTGACGCCCGCGCAATGGCGCACGCGGGCGCGTCAGACCCATGAGATCCATGAAGGCGATCAGTCGCGGCGCAAGGCCGCCGCCTGACGTTTCCACAACGTCCACGGACGCTCCATTACGCCGAGGTTGGTTTCCGTGGAGCGTTTGCCTTCCTCTTCGCTGAGATAGGTCACCTCGCCGCCGAGCGCGATGGCGGTCGATTGCATACCGGCGTTCAGTTCGGTGTAGATCGCGCGATAGACGGCGGCGGGCAGCGTGGGCGCGGTCGCCACGAAGCCATGTCCGCGCATGAGCGCGACGTCCGAGTCGCCCAGCGTGTCGGCCAGCGCTTTACCTTGCTCGCCGTTGCGCACGAGCATGTCCGTACAGCCGAAGCAATGACGGATGTCGAACACCGGCGCGCCGCTGCCGAGAAAACCGGCCATGTGGTAGACGGGACGCAGTCGCACCGACGACGCTGCAAACGGAATCACCGACGGTGAATGACTGTGCACGATGGCCTTGACGTCCGGACGCGCACGATAGATCTCGCTGTGAATCCACGTCTCCAGATAGCGCTTGCGCGTGTCGCCGTCGACCGGCTGGCAATCGAGGTCGAGCGTAAGAATGTCGTCCGGCGTGACCAGCTCGGGGGCCATCGATTGCGCGATCAGAAAGTGCGCCGCGTTGCGCGGGTCGCGCACGCTTACATGCCCGAAGCCGTCGAGCACTTCGTGATGCGCAAGGATGTGGTTGGCGGCGGCAAGGTCTTCGCGCAGCTGCGCAATGGAGGCGGCGTCGTGTTCGGTGATCGCCGGTGTGTAGGGGGGGTGGCCTGCATAGTGGTGTTTTGCAATGAGTGTCGATAGTCGGACGGTGACGCGACGTGCCGGGCGGGTGTCAAACCCGCACGGCGGCGCTCACCTCGGGAGGAAACAGATCGTCGGCCTGCATCGGGCGATGACAGACGCCTTGTTCGAAGGCGAATCGCAGAAAGGCGTCGAGCGTGATGCGATTGGGGGCGACGCCATAAGGCCACGGATCGCCCCCGAACATCGCGCGCGCTTCGGCGGCACGCTGGCTCATCCATGGGAGCGGGAAGTGCGAGCAGGTGATGTCTTCGAGACGGGCGATGCTGGCGTCCTTCGCCTGCGTGAACGCTTTGACGAGGTTGTTGGCGATCCAGCGATTCGCCGTGAAGACATCGCGTCGCATGACGATCAGATGCATGATCGGGAAGATGCCGCTGCGCTCGAAATAGGCGCGCTCGGCCGTCTCGAAGTCAGGTAGCAGACGCACGATCTCGTGCTCGCGTCCGGCGGGCGGTGAAGGCGGACGTGCGCTGAGAATGGCGTCGACCTCGCCGTCGAGCAGCATGGCGGTGAGCGATTTGTCGGGCGAGGGGCGATAGCGCACGCCTTCCGGCACACGCACGGCGACTTTCTCGCGGCGTCCCGCCTGATTCACGCCGCCCTGCACCCACTCGACCTCCGTGAGCGCAACGCCCTGATCGTGGGCGAGCCAGCCGCGCGAGTAGACCGACGCCGTCTGCGCCCACTCGGGCACACCGATGCGCTTGCCGCGCAAGTCACCGGGCGACACCACGCCGCCGTCTGCCTTCACATAGAGCGACGACAGGCGAAAGACGCGCGACGGAAACACCGGCAGGCCGATCAACCGGTCGTCGCCCTGCGAGCGCAGCGACGCATACTTTGCGAGCGACATCTCCGAGAGGTCCCACTCCTGAAAATGCGTGGTGCGATAGAAGATCTCTTCAACCGGCAAGACCGACGGCACGAGATCGATGCCGGTGACAGCGATGCGAGCGTCGAGCAGATCGCGCACGTGGTCGTAGTCGTTGATGGCGAGGGACAGCGAGATTCTGGACATGGAACGTTCGGAAGAGACTGTCAGTGACCGAAGGCCGGTGCTTTGGGCAGGTTTTCGGGGCGTGCGACGAGGAACACGAGTGCGGCCGCCGTCACGAGCGCTGCGCCGAGCACGAAGAACATCGTGCCCGCGCCGCCCGTCGCCTGTTGCAGCACACCGGCGATGGCCGGTCCGCACATGGCACCCACGCGGGCGATGCCGAGATACAGCCCCACGCCGGTGCTGCGAATCTCGGTCGGATAGCTCACGGCGACGAGGTTGTTGAGCACCGTCTGTGTGCCGATGACGAACATGCCCGCCACCACAATGCCCACGAACGTCACCGAGCCGCCGCTGATCGTCGCGAGCACGCCGATGGCCGCAGCACCGCACAACCACGCGAGCGACATGGCGAGACGGCGATTGCCGATGCGGTCCGCGACCACGCCCGTGAGCAGGCTGCCGAAGGCCGACGCGAACACCAGCAGTGACCCGTAGGCGAAGCTCGTCGAGAGATTCTCGCCGCGCTTGAGCATGATCGTTGGCAGCCAGCCCGACAGACCGTACGACGAGAACAGCGACAGCGCGCCCATCGACCAGAGGCAGATCGTCTGACGGCGGAATTCGGGCGAGAAAAGCGCGGCGACAGAACCGGCTTTCACACCGGCATCGGGAGACGTGAACGTCGCCGTCGCGAATTCGGCGGCACGCGCGGGCCACAGGCGGGTCAGTTGTGCGCGCACTTCGTCCTGACGGCCACGACTCGCGAGGAACGACACCGATTCGGGCAACACGAATTGCAACGCGAGCGCGAGCACGACTGAGAGCGCACCGACGTAGTACATGCTCTGCCAGCCGTATTGCGGAATCAGCCACGCCGCGATGAAGCCCGACGCCGTCGCGCCTCCGATCCAGCCGCACGAGAAGAACACGATGGTGAAGACGTTGGCGCTGCGCTTGGGTGCGATTTCGTTGATGTACGTGACGGCCACCGGCATCAGCAAACCCAGCGAGATGCCCATCACGAAACGCAGCGCGATGAACGTGCGCAGGTCGTGCGCAAAGAGCGCGATGGCGAGACTCATCACACCCGACAACCAGATGCCGGTGAGCAGTACGCGGCGGCGTCCGATGCGATCGCTGAACGGACCCGAGACGGCCGAGCCAGCGGCAAAGCCAGCCAGCCCGCACGAGAGCAGCACGCCGATCTGACTCGGCGACAGAAGCCACAGCCTGGTGACGTCGTGAACGATGTACGCGGCGTTGTATAGATCGAAGCCGTCGAACAGCAGGATCAGCGCCAGCAGGGTGGCGAGCCGATAGTGAAAGGCCCCTAGCGGGGCGGACTGTAGCGCTTCGCGAACGTCGATGCGCCCGGCGTGTCGCGGCGGAAGGTCATGGGCCATGCGTTGTCTCCGGATGGGCGACCTGTCGAATACCGGCGAGCGCCGGTTCGCAGTGTCTTTGTCTGTGTTCCGGAGACGACTTTACTGAGTGATTTTTTGTTTATCAATATTGATTTTTAAAGTCAATATGAATGTGGCATGATGGGCCGCAAACGCGTTGCCACGGGGCGACGCAGTGATACCGAGGGAGTCGCAGACACCGATGACGCAGCAAACCGACCTGATGACGCGCGAAGAAGTCCTGGCGCTACTCGATATCAAACCGGCCACCTTGTACGCCTACGTGAGCCGGGGATTGATCCGGGCGCGTCCGCATGAGGACGGTCGCAAGAGCCTGTATCTGCGTCGCGACGTCGAGCGTCTGGCCACGCGCAAGCGCGGGCGCGCCCCGACCGGCGCGGTGGCCGAATCTACGATGCGCTTCGGCGATCCCGTGCTGCATTCGGCCATCACCCAGATCACGCCGCACGGTCCGCGCTATCGCAACCGTCTCGCGATCGATCTGGCGAGCGGCGGGGCGTCGTTCGAGTCGGTCGTGCATTTGCTGATGACGGGGATCTGGCAGGACGGCATTGCCGAATGGCCGATGCAGGAAACGCCGTCCGACGTGCTGCGCTTTTTGTCGACGTACGACGGCGAAGTGGCGAGCGCCGACATCGGCAATCTGCTCGGCATGGTGCCATTCGCGCTCGCGATGCACGGACGCGGCGCACGCGAGCTGGCCGATGGCACCGCCGTGCAGGCGGCCCGCGCGATGCTGCATTGCATGGTCGGATGTGTGGGGTTTCTCGGGCCGAAGCAACGGTTCGTCGCACGTGAGACCGATGAGAGCGTCGCGTCGCACGTGCTACGCGCAGCGGGCAGCGCGGTGACACCGGCGCGACTGCGGGCGATGAATGCCGCACTGGTCGTGGTGGCCGACAACGAACTTGCACCGGCGACGTTTTCGGCGCGCGTGGCGGCGTCGACCAATGCGGATCTGTTCGGCTGCGTCGCGGCGGCCATCGGCTCGCATATCGGCTTCACCACTGGCACCAGCACCGAAAAGATCGAGACGATGCTGTTGTGCGAGCCGTTCGATGCACTCGACTCGCGCGTCGGCCGGGTGCGCGAATACGGCGCGAGCCTGCTCGGCTTCAATCATCCGCTGTATCCCGGCGGCGATGCACGCGCCGATCTGATGATGCAGATGGCGGGCGAGTTGATGCGTGAGGCGGACGACGCCACCATCGACGACACATTGCGCACCAACACACGTCTGACGCTCGACTTTCTCGAACGTATGCGCACCGAAGTGAACGCGCATGCGGGGTTGGCGACGGGACTGGTCGCACTCGCGCGTGCGTTGGGACTGCCGGACGGCACGTCGACGGCGATGTGGATCATCGGCCGTTCGGCGGGCTGGGTGGCGCACGTCATGGAGCAGCGCACGCAGGCGTTCATGCTGCGACCGCGCGCGAAGTACGGCTTCGGCGGACCGGTGAGTGCCGAAACCTTCGAGTCGTTCGGGGCGTTCGAGCCGCCGGTCACCCGGTGATCGACGCCGCTTGTCGGACTTCCTGGCGCTGCCGTCGTCACGGCAAGGCGCACGCGTGCGACAGGTGTACTTCAAGGAGCGACTCGCCGGTGGCAGGGAATACAACGACGCAGGCAGCCCGCGCTACGCCAGCTATCTGCACGGACGCGATGCCATCACAACACTGTGCCCAGAAGGTGCAGCTCACGCGGGAGGAAAAGGCACATCTGTGACACCCGTTTGCCCGTTACAAAAAAATAGTCTGCGGATTTGCCCTCCGACATCCGTCATGTCAATGAGGCCCGCGATTGCAGCGACGGCCGACGCAAGCGTTCATGGGTATCGGGGGGCACACGATGTTCGCGCAGTGGCATGACGGGGAAGGCAGGAATGCGGCGTGCGGCAAGGCACCGGGAGCGGCGACGTGGATCTGACCAATGTCAGCGTCGAAGCGGCGGTGCGTGCCGCACAGGCGCAGGAAAACAGCGTGGGCACGGCCACGCAGGTGTTGAGGGAATGTCTGGAGGCGAACTACGACCGGTTGCTGCGCCGTCTGTCGCGCAGCATTGGTTGTCAGGACACGGCCAGCGACAGCCTGCACGAAGCGTGGGTGCGCCTGGGCAGCGCCACGTTGCCCGAGGCCGTGCACAAGGGAGAGACGTATGTATTTCGGATGGCTTACAACCTCGCCGTCGATCAGATGCGAGGAAGACGGATGTGGGCGTCGCTGGCGGACGAGAACGAGGTGTTCGACGTGCTGCCCGACCGCGGCCCCGGCCCCGAAGCGGTCGCGGGCGCACGTTCGGAGCTGGCGGCGCTCGCCCGTGCCCTGGGCGAGATGTCGGGACACCATCGCCGCGTGCTGGTCGAATTGCGCATCGACGATCTGACGCGTGAGGAAGTCGCCGCGCGTCATGGTCTGTCGCTGCGCAAGGTGGACACGCTACTGCGTCAGACGCTCGACTACTGCGCCGAGCAGACCGGCCGTCAGGCCGCTGGCGGGATTACGGCGTCGCGTCGTCCGGCGCGGCTACCCGACGCATCGGAAGCGATCAAGCCCTGAGCGTCCCACGATGGATGTCCGGTGCGCGCCGCTGCGCGGGGTGAGGCCTCAATGCAACGGCTCGGACGGCGCTTCGTCCTCGAACGTGCGAAAGCGCCAGCCGAACCACACGGCCAGCATGCGGATGACGAAACCCGCGACGAAGCCTACGCCTGTTGCCACGCCGTTCGGCACCCCGAAATGCAGCATCGCCACGTACATCGCACCTGCGATGCACGCCACGCTCGCGTACATCTCGCGGCGCAGCACCAGCGGCACCTGTCCGCACAGCAGGTCGCGAAGCATGCCCCCGCCAATCCCCGTCAGCACCCCGGCGAGCACTACGATGACCGGGCTTGTGCTCACGGTCATGCCAATATCGCACCCCAGAATCGTGAACGCGGCGAGGCCGATGGCATCGACCGTAATGAACGTCATGCGCAGCCGATGAATGTGGCGAGCGACGATGGACGCGAGCGTCGCGGCGCCGAGGGTGAGCAGCAGGTACTCCGGATGCGCGATCCAGACGAGCGGATGGCGGCCGAACAGCACATCGCGAATGGTGCCGCCGCCGAGCGCCGTCACCATGCCGACGAAAGCGAGCCCGAAGCGGTCCATGCCGCGCTGCATCCCCATGATGGCCCCCGACATCGCTTCCGTGACGATGGCGATGAGGTACAGGGCGTAGAAGATTTCTGTTTTCATGATGTCCCTTGCAATGCCGGGCGAATATATCACTTCAGGTGCTTTTTCCCGTGTTTTGGTGCATCGGCACGCCTGAAACTGTGATTTGTACAAGTTTTCAGCGTCTGTCGCGGGTGCGACACTGCCTGCAACGAAACGACAGACGCGGGAAAGCCGCCCCACCCGTCATGCAAACCCCTTAAAATCTCATCCTTTTGTGCTCCGAAGCGTGCCCGTCGCGCCCGGCGCGGCGAACTGGCAGGTAGATCGTCCGATCTTCCGGTCGGCGGACCGACCGGCCCACCGGCCCGAATGCGCTACGAGTGAAGCCCTTTTGACGTGTCCCGGACGTGTCTTTTTGATCGCCAACTTCGTTCCATGATCCAGTTCATTCGCCGTCGGCCCTATCTGGTTACCAGCCTCGTCGTACTTGCCGTTCTCGTGGCGCTCGGACTGCGCAGTCTCGCGACCCCAAAGGCGCCGCAGTACCTCAGCGCCAAGGTCGAGCGTGTCGACCTCGAGAACACGGTGCTTGCCACGGGTACGCTGGGTGCGTTCCAGCAGGTGGACGTCGGCGCACAGGTCAGCGGACAGTTGAAGTCGCTCAAGGTCAAGCTGGGCGACAAGGTGAAGAAGGGGCAGTGGCTCGCGCAGATCGATCCGGTGCTCGCGCAGAACAGCCTGCGTCAGGCCGAGGCTGAGGAACAGAACCTTCAGGCGCAAAAGCGCTCGACGGCGGCGCAACTCAAGCAGGCCGAGCTGGCGTTTGCCCGTCAGCGTCAGATGCTGCCGGACGACGCAACGTCCCGTCAGGACTTCGAATCGGCGCAAGCCAATCTGGACGTGCAGCGCGCCTCGCTGAACGGACTCGACGCCCAGATTCGCAAGGCGGGCGTGGCCATCGAATCGGCGAAGGCGAACGTGGGCTATACGCGCATCGATGCCCCCATGGACGGTCAGGTCGTCGCCATCGTCACGCAGGAAGGCCAGACCGTGATCGCGCAGCAGCAAGCGCCGGTGATTCTGAAGCTCGCCGATCTGGACACCATTACCGTCAAGGCGCAGGTCTCGGAAGCCGACGTCATCCGTATCTCGCCGGGACAGACCGCTTACTTCACCATCCTGGGCGACCCCGACAAGCGTTACTACGGCAAGTTGCGCGCTATCGAACCGGCGCCGCAGAACTTCCTCGATACACAAAGCACGCTCGGCGGGGGCGCGACGCGCAACAACACGGCGGTGTTCTACAACGCGCTGTTCGAAGTGCCGAACCCTGACCATCGCCTGCGTATTTCGATGACGGCGCAGGTCAATGTGCTGCTCGGTACGGCCAAGCAGGCGCTGAGCGTGCCGGTGGCGGCGCTGGGCAAGAAGGTCGGCCCGGACCGTTACGAAGTGCGCGTTCTGCCCGCGCAGGGCACGGGCGATGGCAAGGCGGTGACGCGTCAGATCGTCACCGGACTGAACAACAACGTGCGAGTCGAGGTGAAAGAGGGTCTCACGGCTGACGATCGCGTCGTGATCGGCGAGGCGGGCGACAGCACGCAGGTCTCGACGGACGCCTCGCCCGGTGCGTCCCAATAAAGGAAGGCGAGCGCCATGACTCAAGCCGCCGGTACGTCTTCTGTGTCACAAGCGTCGCAAGCTGCTGCGCAGGCTCCCGACGTCCGTCCGCACCCGATGCTGGAACTCACGGGCATCACCCGGCGGTTTCCTGCCGGTGAGCGTGACGTGACCGTGTTGCGCGACGTCAATCTCACCATCGAAGAAGGCGAGATCGTCGCGATCATGGGGGCGTCCGGCTCGGGCAAGTCGACGCTGATGAACATTCTCGGCTGTCTCGATCATCCGAGCGACGGCAGCTACCGCGTTGCCGGGCGCGAGACGCGCGATCTCGATGCGGACGCGCTCGCGCAACTGCGTCGTGAGCACTTCGGCTTCATTTTCCAGCGCTACCACCTGCTGCCGCACCTCGACGCGGCGTCGAACGTGGAGATGCCGTCGGTGTACACCGGCACGCCGCATGCGGCGCGTCGTGCGCGCTCCGTGATGCTGCTGGAGCGGCTTGGACTGGCTGATCGCACGGAACATCGTCCGAGCCAGTTGTCGGGTGGCCAGCAGCAGCGCGTGAGTATTGCGCGTGCGCTGATGAATGGCGGCGATGTGATTCTGGCCGACGAACCGACCGGTGCACTCGACACGCGCAGCGGTCGCGAAGTCATCCGCATTCTGAAGGAACTCAACGCGCTGGGGCACACGGTCATCATCGTGACCCACGACGAGAAGGTCGCCGCGCATGCGCGCCGCATCATCGAGATTCGCGACGGCGAGATCGTGGCCGACCGTGAGAACACGCCGGTGGAGATCGAGCCGGATGCTCCTTCGCCGGAGGAGGCCGCCGAGGAAGCCGTGGTGGCTTCGACGGCCCCGGCAACCGATCCCGCTTCGGTGAATGCCAGCCACGGCGGGGCGATTCCCCCGCGTCGCTGGACGGGGGGCATCGACCGCTTCGCCGAGGCGTTTCGTATGGCGTGGATCGCGCTGATCTCGCACCGGCTGCGCACGTTCCTGACGATGCTCGGGATCATCATCGGCATTACGTCGGTCGTCTCCATCGTGGCCATTGGCGAAGGGGCGAAGCGCTACATGCTGGCCGAGATCGGCAGCATTGGCACGAACACAATCAACATCTATCCGGGCAAGGACTGGGGCGACAACCGCGCGACAGCGATTCAGACGCTCGTGCCCGAGGACGTGCACGCGCTTTCGGAGCAGATTTATGTGGACAGCGCGACGCCCGAGACGGCTCGCAGTCTGCTGCTGCGCTACCGCAATGTCGACGCGAGCGCGATGGTGACGGGCGTGGGCGAGCACTTCTTCCAGGTGCGCGGCATGAAGATCGGGCAGGGCATTGCGTTCGGTGCGGACGAGGTGCGGCGGCAGGCGCAGGTTGCCGTGATCGACCAGAACACGCGTCGCAAGCTGTTCGGTGCGAACCCCAATCCGCTGGGCGAAGTGATCTTCGTGGGCAATCTTCCGTGCGTGGTGATCGGCGTGACCGTGGAGAAGAAGAGTGCGTTCGGCGACACCAAGAGCCTGAACATCTGGGTGCCGTACACCACGGCGGCGGGGCGTCTGTTCGGTCAGCGCAACGTCGACAGCATTACGGTGCGTGTGCGTGACGGTCAGCCGAGCAAGGCCGCCGAGAAGAGTCTGGAGACGCTCATGACACAGCGTCACGGCCGCAAGGACTTCTTTACGTACAACATGGACAGCGTGGTGAAGACGGTCGAGAAGACGAGTCAGTCGCTCACGCTGTTGCTGTCGTTGATCGCCGTGATTTCGCTGGTCGTGGGCGGTATCGGCGTGATGAACATCATGATCGTGTCGGTGACGGAGCGTACGCGGGAGATCGGTATCCGCATGGCGGTCGGGGCGCGTCAGAGCGACATCATGCAGCAGTTTCTGGTGGAGGCCGTCATGGTGTGTCTGATGGGCGGCGCGATCGGGATTGCGCTTTCGTTCGGGGCGAGCTTCCTGTTCTCTCTGTTCGTCGAGAAGTGGAAGATGGTGTTCTCGATGGGCTCGGTCGTCACGGCATTCCTGTGTTCGACGCTCATCGGCGTGGTGTTCGGGTTCATGCCAGCGCGCAATGCCGCGAGGCTGGATCCGGTCGAAGCGCTTGCACGCGATTGAGGTATTGCCAGATGACCAGAATGAAATCTACAACTTGCCATGCTTTCGCTTCGTCAGCCTATTCAGCCTCGTCAGCGTCGGCCGATCCGTGCGGCACGTCGACGGTGCTGCGCCGTACGGTCCTCGCGCTGGCGAGCGCTGCGGTGCTGCTCACGGGCTGCGCCGGGGTGCGTCACGATCCGCTGCCAGCGGTGCCGGTGCCCGCGCAGTGGGCGGGTTTGACGGGGGCATCGGGGGCTTCCGCGACATCGCCCGCCGTCGCTGGCGACACCGCAACGATTGCCCCCGACTTCTGGCGTGCGTTCGGCGACCCGGTGCTGGACCGTCTGATCACCGATGTGCTGGCCGTCAACAACGATCTGGCGGCGGCAGGGATTCGGGTCTATCGCGCGCAATTGCAGGCGGGGTTGGCGGATACGAACCTCACGCCGTCCGTGACCGTTGGCGGCAATGCGACCGTTCAGCGCACGCTGGACACCCATGTGATGGGGCGCAAGAGCACCCTGTCGGCGCAGGCATCGTATGAACTGGACCTGTGGGGCAAGCTGGCTGCGCAACGCGATGCGGCACGCTGGGAGTATGAGGCGACCGACGCCGACCGCGAGTCCGCGCGTCTGGCGATCATCGGAACGACGGCGCAGTTGTACTGGACAATTGGCTTCCTGAATCAGCAGATCGCCAACACCGAAGGCAATATCGCTTATAGCGAGCGGATTCTGGCGCTGGTGCGCTCGCGCTATGCGGCGGGGGCGGTGTCGGGGCTGGATGTGGCGCAGACGGAGGGCAATCTGGCCGATCAGCGCGCGGCGCTCACGCAGTTGGTGCAGCAGCGCACGGAGAACCGCAATGCGCTGGCGATTCTGTTCGACCGTCCGCCGGAGCAGGCAGCGGCCGAACCGTCGATGCTGCCGACGCAGGCGTTGCCTGTCGTACCGGCGGGATTGCCTGCGGAGTTGCTGGGTCGTCGCCCGGACCTGCGCGCGGCGGAGTTGCGCTTGCGTGGGACGCTCGCTAACGTCGACATCACCCGCACGAGCTTTTACCCGACGTTCACGCTGACGGGGCAGGTGGGGACGACTAGCGCTTCGCTGGAACGCGTGTTGCAGAACCCGATCGGTTCGCTGGGGGCGGGGCTGGCCCTGCCGTTCATCCAGTGGAATACGATGCAGTTGCAGATCAAGGTGTCGCAGACGCAGTATGAGGAAGCGGTGGTGAATTTCCGCAAGAGCCTTTTTACGGCGCTGAGCGAAGTCGAGAACGCACTGTCGGCCCGCGAGCAACTGACGCGCGAGGGCGAGCAACGCGCGCTGTCGCTGGTGCAGGCACAGCGTGCCGAGACCGTGCTGCGCTCGCGCTATCAGGCGGGGGCTATCGGGGTGCAGCAGTGGCTTGAGCAGTTGCAGTTGTTGCGCAACGCGCAGACGGCCGACGCGCAAGTCCGGTTGAACCGATTGAACAACCGCATGGTGTTGTACAAGGCACTGGGCGGAGCAGGGAATGCGTCGGATGTGAATCCGCCAGCCTGAGTGAGCCATATCGGGCGTGGTTTGAATCTGCGACCTGTATCCTGACGCGTGAGGTCATCCGAGGCGGTACATCATGAATCGACGGACATCCGTTTTGACACCCGACTGGGTTAAGCATGCACAGCCGATCGAGGGCGTGGAGCGCTTCGAAGCGTGGTTTCGCGGTAACGCCTATTCGATGCATCGCCACGACACCTACGCGATTGGCCGAACGCTCGCGGGCGTTCAGAGTTTCAGCTATCGGCGGGGGCAGCGAAACAGTCTGCCCGGCAACACCATGGTTTTGCATCCCGACGAACCGCACGACGGTCAGGCGGGCACCGACGAAGGCTTCCGGTATCGCATGATCTACGTGCATCCGTCGTTGTTTCAGGACGTGCTTGGCGGGCAAGCGCTGCCGTTCGTCGAAGGCGGTGTGACGACGGATCCGCGTCTGGCGGCGGCGACCGAGACGTTGCTGCAACACGTCAGCCACACGCTGGAGCCGCTGGAACAGAGCGACGCGCTGACGGAACTGGCCCACGCGCTTGCGGCCGTCTCCGGCGCCCCTGCGCGCAAGACGAAGGGCGACTATCTGGCGGCGCGACGTGCGCGTGATTATCTGCATACGCACAGCGCACGGGTCGTCACACTGGACGAACTCGAAGCGGCGACGGGCCGGGACCGGTGGAGTCTGTCGCGCGACTTTCGCACGTTCTACGGCACGAGTCCGTATCGGTATCTGACGATGCGGCGTCTGGATGACGTGCGTCATCAGTTGCTAGCGGGGACATCTCTCGTGGATGCCGCGGCGACGGCGGGCTTCGCCGATCAGAGTCATATGACGCGCCATTTCTCGAAGACCTTCGGACTGACGCCGGGCCGCTGGCTTCAGGTCGCGAGCGGCATTCTGCCGGGCTAGAACCACCACGCACAATCGTTCAATACGGCCGTGAAGGGCGTGCGTATCCTCGACGCATCACCCCCCCAAGAACGGAGAGAACGATGTCCCAATTCCCCACGCATCCCAACGCCCCGACGGATCGCGGCCAGTGCAAGGCCATCGACCCGGTCCGCAAGATCGCGCTGATCGACGGTCACTGGCAACCTCGCGTGGTTGCCGAGATGAACGACTACCAGTTCAAGGTCGTGAAGGTCATCGGCGAATTCCAATGGCATCAGCATGCCGATACCGACGAAACGTTCATCGTCCTGGAAGGCGAGTTGCGGATCGACTTCCGTGATGCGACGACCGGAGACGGTTCCATTGCGCTGCGCGCTGGTGAAATGGCCGTGGTGCCGAAGGGCATCGAACACAAGCCGTTTGCCGAGTCCGAAGCCAAGCTGCTGCTCATCGAGCCGCGAGGCGTGGTGAATACAGGAGACGGTGAGGCCGGGGATCGGACGGTGGCGAACGATCAGTGGATTTGAACCGGATATTCGCAGGGGCGTCTTGAGCGCGTTACGATATGCCGCATCGTTGCGGCGCAAAAGCGCCACCGCCCGGATATTTCGATCTGAATCGCACTATGACAGAGCCTTGTCTGACACTCCCTGACCAGAGTGAATGGGAAAACTGGTTGACGCAAAACGGTGGCACATCCGCCGGGGTATGGCTGCGTCTGGCGAAGAAGGGTGCGGCGCAGCCGACGCTGAGCTACGCACAGGCGGTGGAAAGCGCGCTTTGTCACGGCTGGATCGACGGGCAGAAGAAGAAGGAAAGCGATGAACACTGGTTGCAGCGCTTCACGCCCCGTACGGCGAAAAGCATCTGGGCCAAGCTGAATACTGAGCGGGCGGAAGCGCTGATCGCCGCAGGCAGAATGCGTCCGTCCGGGATGCGAGAGATCGAAAAAGCCAAAGCGGATGGGCGGTGGCAAGCCGCTTACGACTCCCCGAGCAACGCAGCCGTCCCTGACGATTTGCAAGCAGCGTTAGACGCGAACCCCAGAGCCCGCGAATTCTTTGCGACGCTTAATGGCCGGAATCGCTACGCCATCTTGTTCCGAATTCAAAACGTCAAAAAGGCCGAGACGCGTGCGCGAAAGATTGAAGAGTTTGTGGGGATGTTGAGTCGTGGGGAAACGATTCACGCCTGAACCGGTAAATTTGGGAAACGATCGATGCTGTGGTTGCAGGAACGTACGCGTCCGGTTTGGGTGTCTGACGACTGGCATAGCTTGTCCGGAGCAACACCCGGTGGCGCATCGAAGATGCGCCCGCGAAAAGCCTATGCGGGCGAATCATGAGCGCTTTAACCGTGTGGCGGAACGGCTTCCGGGTCCATCCACATCACCTCCCAGATATGGCCGTCCGGATCCTCGAAGCTGCGGCCGTACATGAAGCCCAAATCCTGAACGGGTGTGGGGTCCGCCTTGCCGCCGGCGTCGGTGGCCTTCTGCACGAGTTCGGACACATCTTCCCGTCCGCCCGCCGAAAGACACAGTAATACCTGTGCTTCAGCGTGCGCATCGACGATTCGCTTCCCAGTGAACTGCCGCCATTTATCGTGGTTAAGCAGCATGACGTAGATCGCATCGGAGATCACCATGCATGCTGCGCTCGCATCGGTAAACGCGGGGTTGTTGACCGCCCCAATGGCCTCATAAAAGGCCTTCGATTGCGGCAGGTTTGTCACCGGCAGGTTGATGAAAATCTGCTTGTTCATGATCTGGCTTCCTAAGCTTGAGCGATAGGCGAACGTTGGCTATCGACGAGGGCCGTCAGGAGATTGCTATAGCTGCCGGATTCGTCGATCCAGAGAACCATACCGGCTCGCCACAATGGTGGAAAGCCGGTGGTTTGCAACGAGGCGTTTCGAAATTGGAACGGTCCTGCAGGAAACACGGGGTCAGCCGGTGGCCGGATCGGACGGCCATCTTGCGCGCAACAACTCGAGGAACACTCGCACGGCGGACGTCATGCCGCGCCGGCTCGGGTACATAGCGTAAAGCGTGGCTGGGCGCGAGCGCACGGTTTGGAGCACGGGCACCAGTCTGCCGTCGTCGATAGCGTCCTGGCAAAGATAGGTCGGCAACTGAGCTAATCCGGCGCCGCGCAGCGCGAGTTCGCGAATGACCAGTAGGTTATCCACGGCAATGCCCGGCGTGATAGCGATATCGATCGGTTTATCGTCCACACCGACGAACTGCCATGGCCGCGGATTTGCTAACGTGCCCTGCGCGAGACAGGGATAGCAGGACAACTCATCGAGGTGCGCGGGCGGACCGTCGGATTTCAGCAACGACGGATGGGCCACGACGATCGATGCCGACGTAGCGATCGGCATGGCGATCACGTCTTCTGATGCGAGGGGCACAACCGCCGCGCGGATGACCAGGTCCAGTCGTTCCTCGGCCAGGTCGACAAAGCGATTCGATAGCGTCAACTGCACCTGCACGTGAGGGTGCGTGCGCGCAAATTCAGCCAGAATTGGCGGGAGCGTGGTCTCGCCGATCAGCACAGAGGTATGGAGGTGGATCACGCCCGATGGCTCTGCCACGGCGTTGCGCGTGAGCGCGCCGATCTTGTCAACGTGCCTGGCGGCCTCACGTGCGTGCGCGAGCACGGCTTCGCCAACGGGCGTGAGGCCGAAGACTTGACCTGATCGGTGCAACAGTCGCACGCCGAGCGCGCGCTCGAGTGCCGCCACCCGGCGGGACAGCCGCGACTTGGCGATGCCGGTCTGCCTCTCGGCCGCGCTGAATCCGCCGGCGTCTACCACGAGGGTAAAGAGCAGCAAGTCGTCGAGATGCGCGCCGCTGCCCTGCAGCATGGGGACGAATTCTCTATCGACGGCGGACGCCGCTTGAGGACCTGGCATAGAGCGGGGAATATGAGGCGAAGGAACGGGGCCGCGAGATTGCGGGGACAGCCGATGCTACCGCCCTCACGAGCGGCTGTGAAGGTCGTGATTTCCCCGCCATTCCATTCAACCCATTCCAAGGGGTATCAACGAAATGCCTTCCGGACTCCCGGCGCGATCATTCGCTCTCCACCCCGGAAATGAATGGGCGAAAGCGTTGTCGCGGGCTGTTCTCAGAGTGTGCTGAAACGTCGGTCGCTCCGTGCAACAATCTGAGCTCTTAAAGTGCTATCGACCTGAGAGATGACCGAACATCGAAGCAGCACGTTGGAAATTAGAAGACTGTCGCCACAGGAATGGATGCTGGCCTATCCTGTGATCGCGCAACTCCGGTCGCTTGACGCCCCCGTCTTCCTGGAGCGGATCCGCCGACAATCGCATTCGGGCTATGAACTCGTAGCGGCCTTCGATCGCGGAACGATCATCGGGGTGATGGGGATGAGACCTGTCCATACCCTGGCGCGCGGGGCACACCTTCATATCGACGATCTTGTGGTCGATGCGGCAGGTCGTGGAACAGGGGTTGGCCGAGCCTTGATGGCGTACGCCGAAGCCGACGCGCGTGCTCGCGGCATGACCGCGATATTTCTTGATGCGCGGCCCGACGCTATCGCGTTCTACGAGCGGGAGAGCTATGTGCTACACCCCGCGCCGTCCATGAAGAAGGTCCTGTCGACCTAAGGTCGGTCGAGGCCGATCAAGGCCGATCATGGCAGACCGACGACGGTCGGCGTGTGACGCCGACCGTCAGGATGCCACTCAGGCCGCCGCCTGCTCGCGCAACCGTCGTGCTTCGTCGCGCAGGAACTGCTGATAGTCGTCCAGATCGCCGTCGAAGGGCTCGACGCCGCCGTTGGTGACCAGCCAGAACTCATCACAGACAGCACGCAGCAGCGCGCGGTCGTGGCTCACCAGCATCACTGTGCCCTCAAACTCGTTGAGCGCCACCGCCAACGCCTCACGCGTGGCCAAATCGAGGTGGTTGGTCGGTTCGTCGAGCAACAGCAGGTTAGGGCGCTGCCACACGATCATGCACAACACGAGCCGCGCCTTTTCACCGCCGCTCATTGTGCCAACCGCCTGGTGGACCATGTCGCCACTAAAGTTGAACGTCCCGAGGAACGTGCGCAGCGATTGCTCCGTGCCACTCTGGCCGGGCGCGCGCATCTGGGGCGGCGTATCCCGGGCGAGGCGGATCATGTGTTCCATCGGCGTGTCGAGCGGGCGCAGCACGTCAAGCTCCTGCTGGGCGAAGTAGCCGATGTTCAGCCCCTTGCCTTCGCTGATTTCACCTTCAATCGGCGCGAGCGCATGCGCGACCGTCTTCACCAGCGTCGACTTGCCCTGACCGTTGGCACCGAGAATGCCGATGCGCTGCCCGGCCAGCACGGAACGGCTGATGCCCCGCACGATGACGGTGGGCGGCGTGCCCACAGGCGCGTCAGCGGGGCAGGGTAGCCGAAACTCGCATCCAGCATGGACAACAGCGGGTTCGGAACGCTAAGCGGCTCCTTGAACTCGAAGTTGAATTCCGCCTCGGCAAGCACTGGCGCAACCTTCTCCATGCGTTCGAGCGCCTTGACCCGGCTCTGCGCCTGCTTCGCCTTCGATGCCTGCGCCTTGAATCGGTCGATGAACTTCTGCAAGTGAGCGATCTTCTCCACTTGCCTGGCCATCGCGGCCTGTTGCAGGACAAGCTGCTCGGCGCGCATGTCTTCGAACTTGCTGTAGTTACCGCCGTAACGCACGAGCTTGGCATTGTCGACGTGCACGGTGACCTGCGTCACCGCGTCGAGAAACTCGCGGTCGTGGCTGATCACGACCAGCGTTCCCTGATAGCGCTTGAGCCATGCTTCCAGCCAGACCAGTGCGTCGATATCCAGGTGGTTCGTCGGTTCGTCGAGCAACAGCAGGTCGGACGGACACATGAGCGCGCGCGCCAGTTGCAGTCGCATGCGCCAGCCACCCGAGAAACTGTTGACCGGCTGATTCAGTTGCTCGGCACTGAAGCCGAGACCCTGAATCAGTGCCTGCGCGCGGGCGGGGGCGTCGTGTGCGCCGGCGTCGTGCAGGTTCATGTAAGCGTGCGCCATGCGCATACCGTCGTCGCTGGCTTCGGCCGCAGCGACTTCCGCATGCGCAGCCATCAGTACGGTGTCACCTTCGACCACGAAGTCGGTCGCTCCCTGCTCGGTCTCCGGCATGTCCTGCGCGACCTGGCCCATCTTCCACGCCGCCGGAATCGAGAATTCGCCGCTATCTTCGTGCAGCGTGCCGTTAAGAAGGGCGAAAAAGGACGACTTGCCAGCGCCATTGCGCCCGACAAGGCCAATCTTTTCGCCTGGAGTGAAGGTGACGGACGCGCTGTCGAGCACGACGTTGACGCCGCGACGCAGCGTGAGATTACGGACGGAAATCATAAGGAGCTACCGCTAAGAAGACTGGCATGATAGCCGACCGGGCGCGCGGGGCTGTCATTTTCATCTGGTGCCAGCTTTCTTGCGGACGTCCGTTGGACGTTCTGCCAATCCGAGATCGAAGGTATGTCCTTCGCAAAATGTCCGCCGAAGGGCGAGGTCGGCGGGACGTCTTGGGTCACGACTGCCCCGGTTGGGGGCCGGACTTCCTTCTCGATCAGGCTGGCGTAGCTTCCACGGCTGCCGTCTTCGGCAACGTAATCGTGAACGTCGTCCCAACGCCCACCTGACTTGCGACGTCAATCGTCCCTTTATGGAATTCGATGGCGGCGTAGACCACCGCCAGTCCGACACCCGAGCCATCTTCTAGCACCGCATTACTGCGTGAGCGGAAGGACATCTGGAAGATCTCCTTCAACTCGTCCGCCGGAATACCGGTGCCGTTGTCGCGCAGCACGACCTGGAACGCTTCCCCCATATCCGTCACGCTCATATCGATGGCAGGCTGCGCCATCGTGTACTTCGTCGCGTTGCTGATGAGGTTGATGAACGCGTGGAACAGCACGTTGCTGTCGCCGATCATCCGACTGTCCATGCCCGACGGTGCTTGCACCGTGATCGTCGCGTTGGGGAACATGTCCGAACCGACGCCGCGCACATCCTCCAGCAGCGCCACGAGCGACAACTCCGCGCGCTTGCCGAACTTCGGATCGTCCAGCGAGGCGCTTTGCGCCGCGTCCAGCCAGTTCTGAATCAGATTATTCAGCTTTGCCACCGCTTCGCGAATCTTCGTATAGCGCGGCGTCGAATCCGTTTCTTCGTTACGCGGATTCAACAGCCGTTGTGCGTGTCCATCGATCACGCTCAGCAACGTACGGAACTCGTGCGTGGCCATCGAGCGGAACGTCTTCTGGAAGTTGTTGAGCCGCTCCTCATTCGCCAGCGCCCGCTGCAAAATCGTGTTCTTCGCCGTCGCGAGTTTCTGGTTACGCACCAGCGACGCTGTGCTTTCCTGAATCTTCGACAGCGTGCGCGACAGTGTGCCGATTTCGTCGCCGCGCGAAAGCCACGGCAGACGCAGCTTGTCCTTGCCCGACATCGTGTTGCCCGCCATCCGGATCAGACGCGTCAGCGGGCTGAGAATCACGGTATCCACGTAAATCAGGCACAACAGGGTGACGACGATCATCGCGGCAATCAGCGCATCGATCTGCAGCAGATGCTTGCGTGCAGCGCTGTTCTTCACCTCGACTTCCCTGATCAGCGACTCGGTGCTGCGAAACACCAGCGAGCCGAACGTGCTGTTCGCCTGCGTGTACTTATTGTTCGAGTCGCCGCGATAGAGCTTGGCGGCATCGCTCAGCTTGCCGGTCTGCGCAAGCTGAAACACCTGGTTCGACGCACGACGGTACTGCGCCCATTGCGACTGAAACTTCGAGAATGCGAGACGGAATTCGTCGTGGACCAGCACCTTCTGATAACGCTCCGACGCGGACTTGATCTTGTCGTCGAACTCGCCCGCCGCCGTGCGGATGTCCGCAAGCGCCTTGGGCGACATCGGTGCGAGGGCTTCGGACTCCACCGTCCGGAAGTCGGAGATGTAGTCGTTGATCTCTTCGAGCAGGCTCAGATTCTCGATCTGCGTGCGCTCGGCCGCGATGGCGCGCTGCTGGGACGAATCGACCTGGTGGTGCACGGCGACGCCCACGGCGATCATCGCCACAAGACACAGTGCGAGCAGGAGATACATCCGCCCCCGGATCGGGAGCGACTTGGACGGTGTGGAAGACGCTTTCGACATGCGATGTCAGCAGTAATCAGCAGGTGTGGCCCGGCGCGGTGGCGCGCTCAGAGCGCAATGATATTGAGCAGGGCGGCACGCACCACGGCTTCCGTGCGCGTGGCGACGTTCAGCTTCTCGCGGGCGTTGTCGATGTGAAAGTCGACCGTGCGCTTGCCCAGATCGAGAATGATCGCGATTTCGGCCGACGTCTTGCCCTTCGCCGACCATTGCAGCACTTCGACTTCTCGCTTCGAGAGGCCGAAGGGCAGCGGCGTACCTTCCTCCGGCTCGTCATGCTCGGTGTACTTGCGAATGACGGTGTCGAGCACGTCGAAATCCACCGGTTTAAGCATGTACTCGTCCGCACCGGTGCTGTGCCCGCGCATGATCGATTCCTTGTCGGCGTTGCCGGTCAGGAAGATGAACGGAATCTTGCGTTCGCCCTGAATGATGCCGCGGGCGCTTTCCAGAAACTCGAAGCCGGTCATGCCCGGCACGTTGACGTCGCACACGATGATGTCCGGCATGAACGCGGCAAGCGTGGCCAGCGCGGCCGAAAAATCGTGTGCAACTTTGACGACATAACCGCGGTCCGTCAGATCTTCTCGAATCAGATCTGCCGAATCTACGTCGTCCTCAATGCAGAAAACTTTGGTGGGAGATGACATCCCGCTGGCCCCGGTTTTTTTATGGAATAGGCAAATCGTACTAAAAAATCACTGGACGACGAAATTTCGCCGAAATAAACGCATATGACACGTCTCGCCAAATCCGGTTAATTCGTTCTCGCACAATAAGAAAAGGACCGCACGGGCGGTCCTTCCTGGGCGGGAGATCTTCCATGAGTGCCCGATCAGGCGAAGAGGCCCGGGCAGATCTCAAATGCGATTCGCATGCCGATCAATGCCATGTTTTGGAGGTTTTCGATCATGACGTGCTCTCCGGTGTGAGTGAGGTTAGGGGGCTGAGAGGCCGGTGAAGTGGCTTAGTAGCCGAACACATGCCCGACGTGGATGGCGCATTGCATGCCGGTTTCGATGCAGGTTTCGTTGTAGAAGAGGCTGTCGACGAGGTTGAGGATGAGGCTCATGGTGATTTCTCCGGTGCTGGGTGCGATTTAAGTCAACGTTGCCGATCAGCCGAAGGCCGAGACGATGGTGCCGATGAGGCCGAGGATCGAGGCGAAGCCGTAGGTGACGAGTGCGGGCATGGTGTTTCTCCTTAAGTCGGTTTGTTGGGTTTGGCGGCTGTTGCGGTGTTGCGTTAGCCGGTGAGTGAAGTATCGTCATCGCCCCCGCGCCGCGAAACTGCGATTAATACAGGTCGGCCCGATTTCGGAGGGATTCGCGATTGTCTGAGAGAAAAAGTGCTTATTTCATAGGGGGTTACGGGCGTTCGCCGCAAAACCCCGTATAAATCGCAGTGACGTCGTTCAGGGTGCTCCGTACCATTCGCTTCGCATTACAAAGCCTTACAGAAGCGAAATAGAACAATGGAGTACTGAATGAGGACGATTCGGATGACCTGCGTCGCATTCGCGGCGCTTTGCACAATCACGTCGGCCGCGCAGGCCTACACAACGATCGACATCGCCGACCGCTACGGCACGCCGTTCATACAGGCGCGGCTGTTTTCCCAGGGGGAAGGCCCTTACGCCACCGACACCAGCAATCAGGACCAGTATTCGACAGGCACGCTCTCGCCATTGCAAACCGATCAGATACGCAGCGCCCTGAACTACTGGGCGGAAGTCATTAAGGTCAAGCCTGGCCGCTCACCGGCAATCATCAACGTGGGGATGGGCACCGAGAAAGGCGCGCACGCGTACAGCCCTTACGCGTTCGACGCGAGCGATACGACGGCCACCGGCGGGCAGAACCCGACGCTCGTACAGGCCGCGCTGCAGAACAACCCGCTTGTGCGTGATAGCTATCACAATGCGAACGGCGAGATCACGCTGGGCCAGATGGCGTTTTCTGCGGCAGCGCCTGCGGCGTCGCAAATCCCGCTCAATAGCAACGCCGACCTTCCGGCGGTCATGCTGCATGAAGTAGCGCACGCGCTGGGTGTGGGGACGAACATCGTCGAGACCGAGTTGCCGTCGGGCAAACACACGAACCAGTTTGCGACGATCCTCGACTCGTGGTCCGCGCACCTGTACGACGACAACGGTCGTCAGGCGAAGGCCGGACAAATGATTCTCACGCCGGAAGACGCAGGCACGGTGGCGGACCCTAACGCATTCGATGCCCGCAATGACACGGCGTATTTCGCCGGTGATCACGTCAGGGAAGTGCTTGGGAATTCGATGAAGGGCATCCCCGTGAAGGTGATGTTCGACACGGATACGTACGATTCGCCGATCTTCTCGCACATCGAGCTCAAGAACAGCCTCATGAGCCACCAGACGTACCGCAACTACACGGCGTTCATGGAGGCGGAGCTGGCCGCGCTGCAAGACATCGGCTACGACATCGACCGGCGCAACTTCTTCGGTCGCTCGATCTACGATGACAACCTGACGCTGACCAACGATAACCCGTTCTTCGGCCGCAATGCCGACGGCACAGCTTACGTCCCGAACACATACAACACGGCGACGCTCGGGCTTGGCCTGCACATCTATGGCAGCGGCAACACGGTCGCGCAGCGCGCCGACCTCCTGACTATCGGCGCAGGCGGGGCGGGCATTCGGGTGGACGGTGTGGGCAACAACGTGACCGTGCTGCCGGGCACACGCATTTATGCGGACGGCAGCAATGGGCGTGGCGTGATGTTCACCTACGGCAAGAATCATTCGTTCGTGCAGCGTGGCGACGTTCAGGCACTCGGGGCCAATGGCATGGCGGCGAGTTTCGACTTCGGCCACAACGCGCTGGGCGACGCCAGCGACTACCGTGGGTCCTACATCTCCACGAAAGTCGACCCCGTCACCAAGCTGACCTTGCCGCTGCCCGACGAACTCGACGGTCCGCTCGTGACCCGCGCCGACATTACCGGACGTCTCGCGGGCACGTATGCGTCGCTGTAAATGTCGGAGAACGGCTACGTCGGCGAGATCAACATCATGCGCGGGGCGGCGCTGTCCGGCGACATCATTTCCAGGTACGCCGAGCGGGACGCCCTGGGGGCGCTGCGTCTCACACAACTGAACTTCGGTCTGACGCCGGACGCCAACGGCCTGGCGACGACCGTAGCAGACCCCACGTTCAATCTGCGCTACGACGGCAATATCGTTGGCGGCAATCTGGCGCTGACGATGGCGGGCGGCACCACTCAGATTAACGGCGACCACACGGTGCACGACGTGGCTGTGCTCAGCGGCGCGACGCTCACCGGCAACAGCCGCTACGTGCTCGACCCGGCAGGCGCTTTCGTGAACGCGGGCACGGTCGCGCCATCGGTGGCGGGCAGCTTCATCAGCATTGGCGGCGACTACTCGCAGACGAGCACGGGCCGTCTCGTTGCCTCACTGTCGGATAACGGGACGTTCACCAGGTTGATGGTGACCGGCCACGCGGCGCTCGACGGCACGCTCGCCATTGCGCCGCAACGCGGCTGGTACGCAAGCGGTATGACGGTGACGTCGGACCAATGGCTGAACGCGTCGAGCATTGGCGGGGCGTTCGCCAACGTGACGACGCTGCTGTCCTCACCGACATTGCTTGCCACTGCGAGTTCGCTCGGCAACAACACATACCGGGTGCAGATCGCCCGCGCAGGCAACGCCTATTCGCAATACGGCATCGACGGTAATAGCCGTCGTGTGGGCGCCGCGCTCGACCGCATCGCGGGCGTCGCAGGCAAGGACCTGCAACCGCTCGTCACAGCGCTCGACTTCTCGGCCGCAGACGGTAGCGACGTCGCCCGCGCATTGCCGCAACTGACGCCAGCCGCTTACGGCGCAATGTTCACCGGTGGTTTGCTGCGCGAGCGTCAGTTGACGGACATGGTGGCCACCGCCATCGGTGCGGACGGCAGCCAGAACACCGGCAACGGTGCGCTCACGGGCAATTGGCGCGGGTTTGCCATGCCGTTCGGTAGCGGCTACTGGCGTGGGCGCAGCGGCGACATGGCGGGCGCCAGTGGCAATACGTACGGCGTGGTGTTCGGCGTCGAGAAGGTGGCGGGAGAGGGGCGCGACTGGACGATCGGCGCGCACGGCGCTGTCAGCGGCCAGTCGACGCGTCTGGACGGGCAGACGCCCGGCTCGGGCAAGACGACGGCGTTCGACATTGGTGTGCATGCGCGCTACGCCCCGTCGGTCAGCGCTGGTCCGCACGCGTTCGCCCTGGCGCGTTTCGGTGTCGAGGACGGCCGTGTCGACCGGACCATTGCCGTGAACGGGTACTCGGCCACGCCGCGCGGCACATGGACCGGCGCGACGGCGTCCGCGAGCGTCGGCGGCGGCTGGCGCTGGCAGTTGAACAGCACGACGAGTGCTGGTCCGGTGGCGGCGCTCGACTACACCGCACTGTATCGTCCGAGCCTCACGGAGGACGGCGGTGCAAGCCTGCATCTCGACGGCAAGACGTTCAACTCGCTGCGCACCCGCGTGGGCGGTGAGTTGCGCTTCGACCTGCCGATGGTCTCGGGCAACGCGCTGACCGCCAATCTGCAAGCGACATGGAACCACGAACTGACGAGTGGCGCGATCAACCAGACGGCCAGCTTCGCGGGTTATCCGGGAGCTTCGTTCACGACACGTAGCGAGGTCGTCGGTCGCGACAGCCTCGGCCTGCAAGCCGGTGTGTCGTATCGCATGGCTCGCAAGATCGTGCTCGGTGCTGCCGTGTCGAGCAACGTCTACAAAGCTGGAAATGCCGACATAGCGGGGTCAGTGTCGGCAACGTGGAGGTTCTGATGTATGTAAATATGATTGCGTCAAAGCGCTAAACAAAGATAAGACTGAAGAACGCCAGGAATTGCCAATTCCTGGCGTTTTTTCATCTGATGTGGTATTGCGCAATCTCGGTTTCAATGCGCGAACCTTCAGTTCCCGAGTGCGTCATTATGTCGCGATGTATGGAATATGTGCATGCGTAGCATTCGTCAAGCAAATAGTGTATCCATACATAGAGGCTTAAGATGTCCATGCATAACGTCTCGCTCACCCGCAGAGGAAGGGCAGACACGACACCCGGCGCGCGTTGGCGCACGTGGTGTGCGCGCGTCGCCGCTGCGATGGCGATGGTGCCCATGAGCGGCTGCACGATGGAGCTGTTTGACCCCAAAGGCAGTGTCGGTGAGCAGGAAAAACACCTGATCCTGATCGCGTTGGGCGTCATGCTGCTTGTCGTGATCCCGGTCATCGTGCTCACGCTTGTGTTCTTCTGGCGCTACCGCGAGACCAACACCGCGGCGACCTACTCGCCGAAGTGGTCCCACTCCACCAAGATCGAAGTCGTCGTGTGGACGATTCCCGTGATCATCGTCGTGGCGCTTGCCGTGATGATCTGGGAGACGACGCACAAACTCGATCCCTACCAGCCCATCGAACCCATCGCTGCCGACAAGCCGCCGGTGCGCGTGGAGGTCGTGGCGCTGAACTGGAAGTGGCTGTTTATCTACCCGGACTACAAGGTTGCGACCGTCAACAAGCTTGTGCTGCCGGTCGACACGCCCGTGGAATTCAAGATCACGGCCGAGTCGCTGATGAATGCGTTCTTCATCCCGCAACTGGGCAGCATGGTCTACGCGATGTCGGGCATGCAGACCAAGCTGCACCTGATCGCGAACGAGACCGGCACTTACGCGGGGATGTCGTCCGCCTATAGCGGCCCGGGCTTCTCGGACATGCACTTCAAGGCGCATGTCACGTCGCAGGGCGACTTCGACAAGTGGATCAGGCAAGCGCAGGGCGTGCCCGACACGCTCGATGCGCCGACCTACGTGAAGCTCGAACAGCCGGGCACTGCTGCGCCGGTCGCCATTTACGCCAATGTCATGCCGGGCCTGTTCGACGCGGTCGTCGGCAAGTACATGGGGCCGATGGACGGTGGCACACAAGGTACGCAAGGCATGCGTGTTTCGGGCAGCAGTGCCATCGACGACATCATCGCCGCCGCCAATTGCCGCGTGGACGGCCAACTGGACAGCCGCGCGCTCCTCGCGCAGCGTCCCGAGCGCGAGGCCGGTGCACAACCCGCATCGCAGCGCGCGCTCACGGAGTAAGTCATGTTCGGAAAACTCGATCTCGACGCCATCCCGCTGCACGAGCCCATCATCATGGGCACGCTCGTTGTCGTGCTGCTGGGCGGCGCGGCGCTGCTCGGCGCTATTACGTACTTCAGGAAGTGGGGCTATCTGTGGACGGAGTGGATTACCTCCGTCGACCACAAGCGCATTGGTGTGATGTACATCATCCTCGCGCTCGTCATGATGCTGCGCGGCTTTGCCGACGCGATCATGATGCGCGCGCAGCAAGCCATCGCTGCCGGTGGTGAGGCGGGCTATCTGCCGCCACATCACTACGATCAGATCTTCACGGCGCACGGCGTCATCATGATCTTCTTCGTGGCCACGCCGCTGGTGCTGGGCCTGATGAACGTGATCGTGCCGTTGCAGATCGGTGCACGCGACGTCGCGTTCCCGTTCGTGAACTCGCTGTCGTTCTGGCTCTCGGCCATGGGCGCGGTACTCGTCATGATGTCGATGTTCGTCGGCGATTTCGCCGCGACGGGCTGGGTCGCGTATCCGCCACTCTCGGAGCTGGGATATAGCCCGACGGTCGGGGTGGATTACTACATCTGGTCGCTACAGATATCGGGGCTGGGCACCACGCTGACCGGCATCAACTTCATCGTCACGATTCTGCGCATGCGTGCGCCGGGCATGAACCTGATGAAGATGCCGGTGTTCACGTGGACCGCGCTGATCACCAACATCCTGATCGTCGCCGTGTTCCCGGTGCTGACCGCCACGCTCGCGCTACTCACCGCCGACCGTTACCTCGGCATGCACTTCTTCACGAACGAACTCGGCGGCAACGCCATGATGTACGTGAACCTGATCTGGATCTGGGGCCACCCGGAGGTGTACATCCTGATCCTGCCCGCGTTCGGTGCGTTCTCGGAAATCATCGCCACGTTCTCGCGCAAACCGCTGTTCGGCTACAAGTCGATGGTCTACGCCACGTCGTCGATCGGCATTCTGTCGTTCTTCGTCTGGCTGCACCACTTCTTCACGATGGGGTCGGGCGCGAACGTCAATGCGTTCTTCGGCATCATGACGACGATCATCTCGATCCCGACCGGCGTGAAGCTGTTCAACTGGCTGTTCACGATGTATCAGGGTCGTATCCGCTACCACTCGGCCACGCTCTGGACCATCGGCTTCATGGTGACGTTCGCCATCGGCGGCATGACCGGCGTGCTCCTGGCCGTGCCGGGTGCGGACTTCGTGCTGCACAACTCGTTGTTCCTCGTGGCGCACTTCCACAATGTGATCATCGGTGGCGTGGTGTTCGGCTGCCTCGCGGGCATTACGTTCTGGTTCCCGAAGGTCTTCGGCTTCACGCTCAACGAACGTTGGGGCAAGTTCTCGTTCGCCTGCTGGCTGATCGGCTTCTACCTCGCGTTCATGCCGCTGTACGTGCTCGGTTTCAAGGGCATGACGCGCCGCATGAACCACTACGTGCAGGCGGACTGGCAGCCGTACCTCATCGTGGCGGCGGTCGGTGCCGCATTGATCGGTCTGGGCATTCTGTCCTTCGGCGTGCAACTCGTCGTGAGCATTCGCGAGCGCAACGCCAACCGCGATCTGACGGGCGATCCGTGGGACGCGCGCAGCCTGGAATGGGCGACGTCTTCGCCCGCGCCGTTCTACAACTTCGCGCACGTGCCGCACATCGACTCGCTGGAGCAGCATTGGGACGACAAGGAACGTGGTCTGGCCTATGTGCAACCCACGCACTACGAAGAGATCCACATGCCGCGTAATACCGGCACCGGGTTCATCGTCTCGGCGTTCAGCTTCGTGATGTGCTTTGCGCTGATCTGGCACATCTGGTGGCTGGCCGGTGCGAGCCTGATCGCGACGATTGCCACGTTCCTGTGGCGCACCTACGACCGCGACGTCGATTACTACGTGCCGGCGGCTGAAGTGGAGCGTATCGAAAACGCCCGCTTTGCCGACCTGCGTGCCGCGCATCGCGCGCATCAATCTCTGCAAAAGGCCGCCTGATGTCCTCGGCATCCCTTCATACCTCACACGGTCACGGCGCCGCCGCCGGGGCTGACGCCCTTGCTCACGGGCACCACGACGCAGGCGCTACGACGACGCTCGGCTTCTGGATCTACCTGATGAGCGACTGTCTCATCTTCTGCGTGTTGTTCGCGACGTTCGGCGTGCTCGCCGCGAACACGGCCGGTGGGCCGACCGGTCGCGAACTGTTCGAGCTGCCGTTCGTGCTCGGCGAGACGATGCTGCTGCTGCTCTCGAGCTTCACGTTCGGGCTGGCATCGCTGTCGATGCGTCCGGGCAACGAGGGCGTCGTCCAGCGCTGGCTCTGGATCACGTTCGCCCTCGGTGCGGCGTTCGTCTCGATGGAGATCTATGAGTTCTCGGCGTTGCTGCACGAAGGCGCAGGCCCGGGGCGCAGCGCGTTCCTCTCGGCATTCTTCACGCTGGTGGGCACGCACGGCCTGCACGTGACGTGCGGCCTGCTGTGGCTCGTTGTGATGATCCATCAGATCGGACGCTTCGGCTTCGATCCGGTCGTGCGTCGCCGTCTGCAATGCCTGAGCCTGTTCTGGCACTTTCTGGATCTCGTCTGGATCTGTGTCTTCACCTTCGTCTATCTGCGGGAGTTCGTATGACGCGCGCGCAAGTTCACGACCACGGCGCTTACGCCTCGCAGAGCCATCTGCGCGATTACATCGTCGGGTTCTTCCTGTCGCTGGTGCTGACGTTCGCGTCGTTCGGCGCCGTCATGCTCAAGCTCGTGCCGAGCGGCTGGGGGTTGGCGACCATCGTCGTGCTGTGTGTGGCGCAGTTGGTGGTGCAATTGGTGTACTTCCTGCACATCGGTGCGAAGCGCAGCCAGCGTCAGAACTCGGCCATCTTCCTGTGTACGGCCGGGCTGATTGCGATCATCGTTGCGGGTTCGTTGTGGGTGATGCATAACGCCAACGAGAACATGATGCCGACGCACATGTCGATCGACCGGGCGAAGCTGCGCGACTGACCATGGACCGCCTCAAATGCATGGAGGTGTTTGTGCAGGTGGTGCGCGCCGGTAGTCTGTCTGCCGGTGCGTCCGCTTGTGGCATGTCGGCCGTCACGGCCACGCGCCACGTGCAGGCGCTCGAAACCCGGCTCGGCCAGCCGTTGCTGCGCCGTAGCGGACGGCGTCAGGTGCCCACCGAACTCGGCGAGCGCTACTACACCGAGTGTGCCGAAGTGCTCGCGCGGGTCGAGACGGCTGACGCGTTGGGCGACGGGAGTCCTGCGGGGGCGCTGCTCGCGTCGGCGATCTCGCGGCCTGTCGGCCAGATTCGTGTGAGCGCACCCACTACGGTCGGCTCGCATCTGCTCATGCCGATCTTCGCGGAGTACTTGCAGACGCATCCGGACGTGGCGCTCGACCTCGCGCTCAAGGACCGGGCCGTCGATCTGGAGGAAGAGGGCATTCACGCCGCGTTTCAGGCGGGCGGCAATCCCGAACCGGGACTGGTCGCGCACACGTTGCGCGGCGTGACGCGCGTGGCGTGCGCATCGCCCGGCTATCTCGCGCGACGCGGTGTGCCCCGTCAGCCCGCCGATCTGGCCGGGCACGATTGCCTTGGTTTTCGTTACGACGAGGTGCTCGGGCGCTGGGAGTTTGCGTCGACGGGGGCGTCGGGCGATGCGCGTCTCATCGCGCACAATCCGCTCGCGCAGCTTCAGGCGGCGGTGTATGGCATGGGCATCGCGCTGCTGCCTGAGTATCTGCTCGCACCTGAGGTGGAGGCGGGGCGTCTGGTGCGCGTGCTCGAAGCGCAGGCGCAATTGAGCGAGCCGATGCATCTCGTGCATCTGGCGGGGCGCTACGTGTCGTCCAAGCTCGACGACTTCGTGCGCTACATGGTCGCCAAGCTCGGGCCGGACGCCTGTCCGGTGGCTTGATCGGCTTGATGGGGGCGTGATGGCGACGTGATGGCGGCTAGATGCAGGTCTGGTCCCGCACTCACAAACTTCGGCTAAGATGCAGCCATCGACGTCGTGGCCGATGCGATATCTCCAAGAGCGGGGCCTTCCGAGCCCGCCATCCCTTTGATCCGGCAATCATGCTATCTGGCAAAGCATTGCGACGCCTGTTCGCCTGCACCTTCGCGGGCACGGCGCTTGTCTGGACGACGGCGGCGCTCGCGCAACCGCCCCGATACAAGAACGACGCAGAGTTGATGGGCGCGGCGATTGCGTCGCCCGAGGGCGTCGGTGAGGTGCTCGACCGGCTTGTGCAGAAGTGCGGGCTGTATAGCGAGGCGACCAAGGCGCACGGGAATACGGTGTTGCGTGCATGGCAGGCGCGGCATCGCGACTATCTCGCCGAAGGTCAGCGCGTGCGCGACGAACTGCGCGCCGTCTACACCGACCCCGAAGCACGTCAGCGCTTCGACGATCTCCTCACCAACCAGTTTCCGAAGCTCGTCGAACGCCAGTTCGTCGTGTACTCGAACACCATCGACGATCAGCCGACGCAATCCGCCAAAGCGGAGATATGCGACGGCTATTTCAATGCGGTGGATGAGCGTCAGTTCGATCTCAAGGTGAACGACCCGGCACTCGCGGCGTTTTTCGACAAGCGCATGGCCGAACGCACGACGGAGCGGGTTCCGGTGCCCGCCGAGCCGACCGGGCGCATCGGTGCCGTGCGGGAAGCAGCGGGCGTGCCCGCGTCCGGGGTGTTGTCTGCGCCGCTCACCTCGCCACCCACTGCGCCGCCCACTTCGTCTGCGACACAGCCCCCGGTGTCCGCGCCGGTCTCGAAGCCGTCGGCCCCTGCTGAGTAGGCCTATCCGGCGGCCGGTGCGGCGTCCGCGTCTGTGGGACGCTCGCCCGTGAGCAAGTAGCGCATCAGGTCCGCCACGGGACGAATACGTTCGCCGAACGGCAGCGGGTCGCGGCCACGGAAGAAGAGACCGCGCGCCACGTCGCCACGCACGGCCTGCGCGAGCTTCAGGTCGATACAGAACTGACCGATGCGCGCAACGCCATCGCGTAAGCCGCACGCCTGCAAGCAATCGAATCCCTCCAGACACTGACGCGCTTTCGCCTTTGCTTGCAGGGCCGTCTCGCGTGAGAGATACTTTTTCAACCACGGCGTCAGTACCGCCCGCGCGGGTAATCCTGCGACGCTGGTGAACTCGGCGATGTCTTCCGGGCGCGCACTCGCCAGCACTTGCTTGAAGTCGGGATGTGCGTCGGATTCCTGGGTCACGGCGAAGGCCGTCCCAAGCTGCACGCCCGCTGCGCCTTGCGCGAGCCAGTGCCGTACCTGTTCGTGACGATGGATGCCGCCCGCCACGATCAGCGGCACCTGCGTCCATTCGATGCCTAGCGATGCGTAGATCTCGCGGCATTCCGTCAACACGCGGTCGAACGAGAAGCGTGCGTCGCCCAGATCCTCGATGCGCGACGCGCCGAGGTGGCCGCCCGCGTGCGCCGGGTGCTCGATGACGATGGCGTCCGGCAGACGGCCCTTCTTCATCCACTTGCGCAGCACAAGACTGACGCCACGCGAGTCCGACAGAATCGGGATCAGCGCGACGTGCGGATGCGCGGCGGTGAGTTCGGGCAGATCGAGCGGGAGACCGGCACCCATGACGATGGCGTCCGCGCCGCTCTCGCATGCCTGACGCACGAGCGATGCATGCGCGCTCACCGCCTTCATGACGTTGACCGCCACAAGACCATTGCCATCGGCAATCGCCTTGGCTGCGCGGATTTCGCGGTCGAGGGCGATCAGGTTGACGGCTTCGATGGCGGTCTTGTCACGTGTGCCGTCCACCTGAGCGAGCAGATCGGGGTGATGGTGGCGCAGGTCGATGCTCGCAATCGTCCCCATGCCGTTGTGCTTCGCCACGGTGCCCGCCAACCGGTGCGCGGAGATGCCGATACCCATGCCGCCTTGCACCACCGGCACCAGCCGGCGGCCGGCCAGCGTCAGCCATTGCTCGTTCATGTCAGATCCGTTCGTCGAAAAGTGCTGGCGCACGAAGGCATGCGGCGCAGCAGTTCCGGCAGTCTGGCATTCGCTTCGCGAACGGTTCTTGCGATGGGTCAAGCGCGGGTGCGCTCAGGCAGGGTCTTCGGTGCGGCATGGCGTCGCAGTACGCGGCACCGTGCCCAGCGCGATGCCGCCGACGATCAGCGCGAGCGCGATCCAGACGTCCAGCCCGAGCGACTCGCGAAGGATCAGCGCCGACGCCAGCGTGCCGACCACGGGCACGCCAAGCAAGCCGAGCGATGTGACGCCAGCAGGCAACTGACGCGTGACCGTGCCCGCCAGCCAGTATGCAATGCCCCCGCCGACCACGCCGCCGTACGTCAGCAAGGCCGAGAATCCGGCCCAGCCGGTCACGCGCGGTGCACCGTCGACGACGAACGCCAGCGAGCACAGCATGACGCTTGCCAGCAGCAACTGCCACGGGCTCAGTTCGAACGGGCCATTGACCCATCGGTGCGCACGCATATGCACGATGGCGATTGCCCACACGAACGCGGACAGCAGCACGAGGGCATTGCCGAAAACGGCGTTGTGGTCGTGCCAGTCGAAGGCGATGGGGTTGAACATCACCAGCAGACCGAGCAGGCCGCACGCCAGCCCGAGCAGGCGTCGCGGGGTGAGTGCCTCGCCCAGCCACAGGCGCGCGGCGGGCATCACCCAGAGTGGCGTGGTGTAGGCGAGTACGGCGGAGCGTCCGGCGCTGACGTATTGCAGGCTCAGCGCGACGAGCAGTGAGAATGCTGTCATGTGCAGCAGACCGACGCTCAGGATCACCGGCAAATCGCCCTGGCGCGGAAGTACGAGACGACGGCTCAGCGCGCAGATGACGAACAGCGTCGCCATGCCGATGGCCGAGCGAAGCGCGGTGCTCCACCACGGCGAGACGTGGGCGAGAAGTGCCTTGCTGACCGGCCAGTTCACGCCCCAGGTCACGATGACGATGGCGAACAGCACCCCGGCGTGCGAGCGCACCGGCGAACGGTTCGAGGCGAGACGTTGAAGACTGGCCGGCAGGTTCACGTGCCCGGACTCCGTGAGGGATGGACGGGCGTTCTGCGGCCGGGGATCTGAATGCGACCTTCGACGCGCCCGGCAGGCAGACCGCGCTATCCCATCACGTTAAGGTAGGCGTGGAGGGTAGAGAAGCGCCAGCACCGAGGTATTCGATGGTGCCACGTCGCTGAGGTGCCTGCGCGTTCAGGCCTTAGGCGGCCTGCCGCTCAGCTTCATGCCAAGGCCGCGCAGGAAGACACGGATGCCGTCGCTCTTGCCCAGTTGAGGGCGGTGACGGAAGACGTCGTAATCGACGGCTTCGATCATGTCGAGAATGCGCAGACCCCCATGCACCACGCAGCACAGTTCCAGCCCGAAGCGACCCGGCACGCGGTTCGCCAGCGGTGCGCCACGCAGCATCATCTTGCGGGCGAAGTCGACTTCGTAGCGCATCAGCGCGCGGAACTTGTCGTCGTACTGGTGCGCGCCGATGTCGGCGTCGGTGACGCCAAAGCGGGCCATGTCGTCCTGCGGCAGATACACGCGTGCCTTGCGCCAGTCGACCTCCACGTCCTGCCAGAAGTTGATCAGTTGCAGCGCCGAACAGATGTCGTCGGAGCAGGCGATGTTCTCCGGGGTGTCGAGCTTGAACAGGCCGAGCATGATGCGACCGACGGGATCGGCAGAGCGGCGCGTGTAGTCGCGCAGGTCGGCAAAGGTGGCGTAGCGCTTGGTCTCGATGTCCTGATCGAAGGCTGAGAGCAGATCGGAGAACGGTTGTACCGACAGGCGGTGCTCGGCGATCACGCGGGCCAGGGCAGCGAACAGCGGCATGTCGGGCGACGTCGGCTGTCCGGCGGCAATCTTGTCGAGTTCGGCCTGATAGGCGGCCAGACCGGCGTGGCGCTGTGCGTCGGTGGCGTCCCCTTCGTCGGCGATGTCGTCGGCCGTGCGGGCGAAGTTGTAGATCACGCCCACCGGCGCGCGCATTTCGCGCGGCAGCAGGACACTGGCAACCGGGAAGTTCTCGTAATGCTCGATCTTGGCGTCGGAAGTCATCGGGTGATGCGTGTGAGGCGAATGGGAAGCGAATGAGGGCCATGCCGCATCGACGGTTGGTTTCGAAGGACAAAACCCCGGGGCGGCGCGCAATGCCCCGAGATTCTATGTCATCGCCCCTCATCCTGTCGGGAAAGTCGTGCCAATCCCCGGTATACTTCACCCTTTGCCAGATTTCTCTGGGTCTTATAGCAGTGTCACCCTGTTCCCCTGTACGACGAGGAGCCTCGTGAGCGTCGCCGAACCGATCGAAATTTCGCCAGAGCAAAGCAGTGCACGCGTGGCGTCGGGCAGCAGTTTTTACGCTGCCATGCGCATTTTGCCGCCCGCGCAACGTGAAGGCATGTTCGAGATCTACGCCTTTTGCCGTGCCGTGGACGATATCGCCGACGACGGCGACGACACGTCGGCGAACCGGATGGCGCGTCTGGCCGTGTGGCGGCGCGATCTGGCCGATCTTTACGACGGCCGTCCGACGCCTTCGCTGAACAACCTCGCGCGCGTCGTCAAGCAATTCGGTCTGAAGCACGAAGACTTCCTCGCGGTCATCGACGGCATGGAAATGGACGCCTGCGGTCCCATCGTCGCCCCCGATCTGCCCACGCTCGACCTGTATTGCGACCGTGTGGCGAGCGCTGTCGGCCGTCTGTCGGTCAAGGTGTTCGGCATGCCCGAGCAGGACGGCATCGATCTGTCGTATCACCTCGGCCGTGCGCTCCAGTTGACGAATATTCTGCGCGATATCGACGAAGATGCAGGCATTGGCCGCGTCTATCTGCCGCGCGAAACGCTGGCGGACGCCGGTATCGTCGGTGCGACGCCCGACATGGTCGTCGCGGCCCGTCTCGATAAGGCCTGTGCGCCGCTCGTCGCACAGGCGCGTGAGCATTACGCCCGCGCCCGCACGATCATGGCGCGCCATCCGCGACGTGTCGTGGTGGCACCGGCCGTCATGGCGAAAGCGTACGGCGCGATTCTCGACAAACTCATTGCGCGCGGCTTCGCCGTGCCCCGCGAGCGCGTGCGTGTGCCGCGCTGGCGTCTCATTCTGATGCTCGTGCGGCAGATGGTTTTCTGATGCCGGGTACCGTTCACGTCATTGGCGCTGGCCTGGCGGGGCTGGCCGCCGCCGTCAGACTCGCCACGCGCGGCGTTGCCGTGGTGCTGCACGAAGCCGCACCGCAGGCCGGTGGACGTTGCCGTTCGTACTTCGACAAGCAACTGAACGCTGTGATCGACAACGGCAACCATCTGGTGCTCTCGGGCAACACGACGATGCGCGAGTTCACGCGCACCATCGGTTCCGAACACACGCTGACCGGTCCGGATCGCGCCGAGTTCGCGTTCGTCGATCTCGAAAGCGACGAACGCTGGACGGTGCGGCTCTCCGAAGGGCGCCTGCCGTGGTGGATCTTCGACAAGCACGCGCGCGTGCCCGGCACGAAGTGGTCGGACTATCTGTCGCTCGCGCCGCTGCTGCGCGCGGGGCCGGACGCCACCATGACCGACGCCATGAATTGCCCGCCGATGCTTTACAAGCGGCTGATTCATCCGCTGTTCCTCGCGGTGCTCAACGCCGATCCGGCGGAGGGCTCGGCACAGATGGCCGGGGCGGTGCTGCGCGAGACGCTGGTGCCGGGCGGCAAGTCCTGCCATCCGCTGATCGCTACGGACGGGTTGGACGTCTCGTTCGTGACACCAGCGCTGGCGTATCTGGAAGCCAAGGGCGCGCAGGTGATGATGCAGCACCGTGTACGCGAATTGCACTTTGCCGCCGACGGCAGCCGCGTCGAAGCGATCGATTTCGGCGACGGGCCTGAGCCGCTGGCCGCCGACGATGCCGTGGTGCTCGCGGTACCGCCGAACGTGGCGGCGTCGCTGGTGCCGTCGTTGACGACGCCGGACGAGTACCGGGCCATCGTCAATGCGCATTACCAGGTGCCACCGCCACCGGGCTGCCCGCCGATGATCGGTGTGGTGAACGGTGTGAGCGACTGGATTTTCGCGTTCGATGGCCGTCTCTCGGTCACGATCAGCGGGGCCGACCATCTGCTCGACGAGTCGCGCGAATCGCTCGCGCTTCGCATCTGGGAAGAGGTCGCCAAGGCTTGCAAGATTTCGTCCACACCGATACCGGTGTGGCAACTGGTGCGCGAGAAGCGCGCCACGTTTGCGGCGACGCCCGCGCAGGACAAGCGTCGCCCCGGTGCGAAGACGCGCTGGCGCAATCTGCTGCTGGCTGGCGACTGGACGGCTACCGGCCTGCCCGCGACCATCGAGGGTGCGCTGCGCAGCGGGAATCTGGCGGCAGATCTGCTGCACCGCGCCTGACCGATTGCAATCGTCACCGCGACTGTCAATGTTTAACCGGCGCTTAACGCGCGCCGCTCTATCGCCTTTGAATAGGCAAGAACGTCATGGATACGATACGCGATGCTTCCGAAAAGGAAGCGCGACGCACGGCCGCTGCCACGGCCGTGGACCTTAAACTGCACACCGAACTCGCTCAAAAGGTGAGTACGGCGATGGCGACGCAGACGCTGGAAACCGGTATCGACCGCTCGATCACGGCGCTGCTCGATCTGCAACAGGAAGACGGTCACTGGCTGTTCGAACTGGAAGCCGATGCGACGATTCCGGCGGAGTATGTGCTGCTGCGTCACCATCTGGGCGAGAAGGTCGACGCCGACCTCGAAGCGAAGGTTGCCGCGTATCTGCGTCGCATTCAGGGAGAGCACGGCGGCTGGCCGCTGTTCCACAACGGCAAATTCGACATGAGCGCGAGCGTGAAGGCGTATTTCGCGCTCAAGATGATCGGCGAGCCGATCGATGCACCGCATATGGTGCGCGCGCGCGAAGCCATCATTTCGCGTGGCGGCGCACAGAATTCGAACGTCTTCACGCGCATTTTGCTGGCGCTCTACGGCGTGCTCGAATGGAAGGCGGTGCCGATGATGCCCGTCGAAATCATGCTGCTGCCGCAGTGGTTCCCTTTCCATTTGTCGAAGGTCTCGTACTGGGCGCGTACGGTGATCGTGCCGTTGCTCGTGTTGCAGGCCAAGCGTCCGCTTGCGCGCAACCCGAAGGGCGTGACCATCGACGAACTGTTCATCGGCAGCCCGAAGGATGTCGGTCCGCCCAAGCGCGCACCGCATCAGAGCCGTTTCTGGTTCACGTTCTTCTCGGGTGTCGATCACGTGCTGCGTGCGCTCGATCCGTTCTTCCCGAAGAAGCTGCGCGAGAAGTCGGTCAAGCGTGCGGTCGAGTTCGTGGAAGAGCGTCTGAACGGCGAGGACGGCCTCGGTGCGATTTATCCGGCGATGGCCAACGCCGTCATGATGTACGACGTGCTCGGCTATCCCGAAGATCATCCGAGTCGCGCGATTGCCCGCAAGTCGGTCGAGAAGCTGGTGACGCCAGCCGATCACGAGACGTACGTGCAGCCGTGTCTGTCGCCGGTGTGGGACACCGCGCTGTCGGCCCATGCGTTGCTGGAAACCGGCGACAAGCGCGCTATCGAACTGGCGGGCAAGGGGCTGGAATGGCTCATCCCGTTGCAGATTCTCGACGTGCGCGGCGACTGGATCTCGCGTCGTCCGAACGTGCGTCCGGGCGGCTGGGCGTTCCAGTTCGCGAATCCGCATTATCCGGATGTGGACGACACGGCGGTGGTCGCGATGGCCATGGATCGCTACGAGAAGCTCGCTGGCACTTTCGAGAACGACAAGGTCGATGCGAGCGCGCGTCCGATGCGTCATGCGATCGATCGCGGCACCGAGTGGGTCATCGGCATGCAGAGCAGCAACGGCGGCTGGGGCGCATTCGAGCCGGAAAACACGCATCTGTACCTGAACAACATTCCGTTCTCGGATCACGGCGCGCTGCTCGATCCGCCGACGGTGGACGTCTCGGCACGCTGTCTGTCGATGCTCGCGCAACTGCCGCAGTCGCCCGAGCGCCGCGCGTCGGCCGATCTTGCGCTGAAGTACATCCTGGACGATCAGGAAGCCGACGGTAGCTGGTACGGCCGCTGGGGCATGAATTTCGTCTACGGCACGTGGTCGGCGATGTGTGGTCTGGCTGCGGCAGGTATTCTGCCGGAGCACCCGGCGATGGCCCGTGCTGCGCAGTGGCTTCTCTCGATCCAGAACGCCGACGGCGGCTGGGGCGAGGACGGCGACAGCTACAAGCTCGAATACAAGGGCTATGAAGCCGCGCCGAGTACGTCGTCGCAAACGGCCTGGGCCCTGCTCGGTCTGATGGCGGCGGGCAAGGCTGATCACCCGGCGGTCAAGCGCGGCGTCGACTATCTGCTGAACACGCAGAACGACGAAGGGCTGTGGGACGAAGAACTCTACACGGCGACCGGTTTCCCGCGCGTGTTCTATCTCCGCTACCACGGCTATCGCAAGTTCTTCCCGCTGTGGGCGCTCGCACGCTTCCGTAATCTGACGGTGCGCAACGATTGCCCGGTGCCTTGCGGGATGTAAGCACGTCACATCGACGCACCGCGCCTGCTTCAGGTATCGTCGCCCCGACATCGACCGTTTTTGCGTTGATCGTCGGGGCGATTCGTATTGTTGTCATCCCCATCGCATAAGGAAGTGCATGAGCCAGCCCATCATCGTCGTGACCGGTATGCCGTTCGAGGCCCGCATCGCCAGGGGGAAGGCGTGCGTGTGGTCTGCGCACAGAACGCCACGCTCGCGGCGGCGCTGGAGGCTGCCATCGCCAAAGAAGGCGCGCGCGGGCTGGTGAGCTTCGGCACGGCGGGTGGCCTGATTCCCGGCGTGAAGCCCGGGCAGTGGATCATCGCGCATAAGGTGCTGGACATGCCGCAGCAGGCGCGTGAGTCCGTCACGTCGATCCCGTGGGCCGATGCGCTGCGTCGCGCGATGCCTGCCGCGCTACGGGCCGATCTCGCCGGGGTGACGGCACCGGTTGTGACGGCGCGAGACAAAGCGGCGCTGTTTCGCGAGAGCGGGGCGGCGGCGGCCGACATGGAGTCGCATATCGTCGCGCGCGTGGCACAAGCGCACGGGTTGCCGTTCGTCGTGGCCCGTGTGGTGATCGATCCGGCAGAACGCTCGTTGCCCCCGGCGGCGCTCGCCGGTATGCGGGCCGATGGCTCGACGGACATCCTCGGGGTGCTGCGCTCGCTCGCGGGGAATCCGCTTCAGTTGCCAGCGTTGCTTCGCGTGGGACAGGACGCAGGCCGTGCGAAGAAGGCGATGCAGTATGGACGGCAGATCGTTGCGCTAAAGCTCGGTGAGGGGTTCGGGGCGAGGGCGGCCGGGATCTGAGGCATCTCGCCAACTCGCCTGGTGCTTTGCATGGCCTGTTCCGACAAACCGCAGCCCCCAACAAAAATGCCAGCGTGTCTTCTCAGACAGGCTGGCATTTTTTTGTCGACAGACGCTACTTGTCAACGACTCAAACGTCCGACGACTGTTGTCCGCGCGCCTGCGCGCGGCCCTTCCACATGCCGCCACGACCACGCCAGTGTTGCAGCGCGGAGTCGAACGTGAAGACGGTGTAGAGCGCGGCGACGAGCGGCAGCATCGGACCGAAGCTCGACGGCTGACGGTAGAAGCGCAGCATCGGCAGATACGAAATCGTCATCGCGATCCACGCAAAGAGCCCCAGCCACTGACCAATGCCCGAACCGAAGATCGTCATGAGTGGCGGCACGATGAACGTCAGCAGCAACGACACGATTGTGCCTGCCAGCAGCACCGGCGAGTACTGCAACTGCGCGTAAGCCGTGCGCGACACCATCTTGCGAATCTCGCCGAGGTTGTCGTACGGACGCACGCTCACGGCGCGCTCCGTCAGTCCCAGCCAGATCGGACCTTGCTTCTTGAGCATGCGCCCCATCGCGCAGTCGTCGATGATCTCGTCGCGAATCGCTTCGATGCCGCCACCGGCTTCGAGCGACGGTCGATGGATCAGCATGCAGCCACCGGCGGCGGCCGCCATCTTCTTCTTCGGGTCGTTGACCCAGGCGAACGGGTACAGCATCTGGAAGAACAGCACGAACGCCGGAATCAGCGTGCGCTCGAACCATGCCGTGCAACGCAGCTTCGCCATGAGCGAGACGAGCACGCGGTTATCGCCCGTCGCGCGCGTTACCAGACGGCGCACGTTGTCGGGCGAATGCGCGATGTCGGCGTCGGTGTGCAGCAGGTATTCGGGGCGGATGCCGTCGTCGTTGGTCGCCGGATCGCTCGCGAACGCTACGCCCTGACGCACGGCCCACATCTTGCCGGTCCAGCCGCCGGGCAGTGGTTGACCCGAGAGGACATCCACGCGACGCGTCAGGCCGTCGGCGGCGGCGCGGGCTGCGGCTTCGCGCGCGAGGTCCGCAGTACCGTCACTGCTCTGATCGTCGACGACGACGATGCGCAGGCGTCCCGCGTAATCCTGACGGCAAAGCGACTCGACCACCTGGCCGATCGATTCGGCCTCATTGCGCGCCGGGATGACGACGGCTACGGCAGGCCACACAGCCGGTTCGGGCAGACGGTCTTCGTTGAGATCGTCGCGCTCACGCGCACGCCAGAAATCGCCTTGCGAGATCAGCAGGTAGATCCAGATGGCCAGCGACAACGCGGCGATCCAGGCCAAAACAGTCATGAGAGATATCCGGCAGAACCAAACCAGGCGAGCGCGTCGCGCAGGCCTTCGGGATACGCGCGGGCGGTGTAGCCCAGCTCGCGTTTGGCCTTCTCCGAAGAGAAGAACATGTGATAACGCGACATCTTCAGGCCGTCGACCGTCACGAACGGCTCCTTGCCGGTGAAGCGCGCCACACCTTGTGCGGCCATCGCGAGCGGGTACAGCGGCCAGCGCGGCAGGGCGACCTTCGGTGCTTTGCGTCCGACCATACCGGCGATGCTCGCGAGCATGTCGCGCAGCAGCACGTCGTCGCCGCCGAGGATGTAGCGCTCGCCGATGCGCCCACGTTCGAGCGCCAGCAAGTGGCCTTCGGCGCAGTCGTCAACGTGCACGAGATTGAGTCCCGTATCGACGAACGCCGGAATTTTGCCTTGCGCGGCTTCGACGATGATGCGCCCGGTGGGCGTGGGCTTGATGTCGCGCGGCCCGATGGGCGTGGACGGATTGACGATCACGGCGGGCAGGCCGTCATTCGCAATCATGCGCTCGACCAGACGTTCGGCCGCGACCTTGCTGCGTTTGTACACGCCGATGGTCGTGGCTTCGTCGTTCGGGGAGGTTTCGTCGACAGGGCCGGTGGCGTCGTGCACACGCAGCGTAGCAACGCTGCTGGTGTACACCACACGTTCGACGCCTGCACGCAGCGCGGCTTCCATCACCGTGCGCGTGCCGTCGATATTGGCCCGCATGATGTCGTTGGGATCTTTCGCCCAGAGGCGGTAGTCGGCGGCCACGTGGAGCAGAGCGTCCACGCCGGTCAGCGCGCGCTGCATCGATGCCGCGTCGCGCATATCGCCTTCCACGACCTCGACAGGCAGGTCGGCGAGGTTCGCCCGGGGGCTGGTGCCACGCACCAGCAGGCGAACCTCATGACCGCGCGCGAGCGCCGTACGTGCTACCGCAGAACCGACGAACCCGGAGGCGCCGGTGACCAGCACTCGCGACGGCATTTACGCCTTGGCCCGGCGCAGTTCGTCGAGCTTGATCTCGACGTGTTTCGAGAACACGAACTCGGCCGGACGCTGCTTGGCGAACGAGATGTCATCCGCCATCTTGCCTTCGGTACGCACGCCCTTGAGCGCGACACCCAGAGCACGCAGCGGGTGCGAGATGGTTTCGTTCACGGCCGTCGCTTCAAAGCCGCTGTGCACCATGCAGTCCGCGCACTTCTCGTAGTTGCCCACACCGTACTTGTCCCAGTCGGTGGTGTTCATCAGTTCCGTGTACGTCTTGGCATAGCCTTCGCCGAGCAGGTAGCACGGACGCTGCCAGCCGAACACCGTACGCGTCGGGTTGCCCCACGGCGTGCAGTGGTACGAACGGTTGCCGGCGAGGAAGTCCAGGAACAGGCTCGACTGGCTGAACGTCCAGTTCTTGCCGCCGTTGCCGCGCTTGAGAATGTCGCGGAACAGTTGCTTGGTCTTCGAACGGTTCAGGAAGTGCTGCTGGTCCGGAGCGCGCTCGTAAGCGTAGCCCGGCGACACGGTGATGCCGTCAAGGCCCAGATCCTTCGTCGAATCGAAGAACTTGGCGACCTTTTCCGGATCGGCGTTGTTGAACAGCGTGCAGTTGATGTTCACACGGAAACCGCGCGACTTCGCCAGCTTGATGGCGGCCACGGCGCGGTCGTACACGCCTTCCTGCGACACCGCGGCGTCGTGCATTTCACGGTCGCCGTCGAGGTGGATCGACCACACGAAGAACGGGCTCGGCTCGTAGTCGTCGATCTTCTTTTCGAGCAGCAGGGCGTTCGTGCACAGGTACACGAACTTCTTGCGCGCGATGATGCCCTTGACGATCTCCGGCATCTCTTTGTGCAGCAGCGGCTCGCCGCCGGCGATCGAGACGACCGGTGCGCCGCACTCGTCCACGGCGTCAAGGGAGTCCTTGAGTGAGACGCGCTGGTTCAGGATGGGATCCGGATAGTCGATCTTGCCGCAGCCCGAGCAGGCCAGGTTGCAGCGGAAGAGCGGTTCGAGCATCAGCACCAGCGGGTAGCGCTTGTTGCCCTTGAAGCGTTGCTTCATCAGATAGGCGCCAACATACGCCTGTTGCAGGAAGGGGATGGCCAAGTTCGGCTCCTGTTCGTATAGCGTTAGCCAGCGACCGCGTGGCGTGCGGCGACCGGCTCGTCTTTGGTCAATTCCGACGGCAAGCGGAACTGGATAGTTTCCTCGATGCCGTCCATGAGAGTCACTTCGACCGTGTCGATGCGACGCAGCGCGTCGATCACGTCTTCGACCATGCGCTCGGGCGCGGACGCCCCTGCGGTAATACCGATGCGGGCTTTGCCGCGCACCCATTCCGGATTTACCTCGGAGCCGTCGGCCACGAGATAGCTCGGCAGCCCCATTTCGGAGCCGATTTCGCGCAGGCGGTTCGAGTTCGAGCTATTCGTCGCCCCGACCACGAGCAGCACGTCCACACGCTCGCACAGCTCGCGCACGGCGGTCTGGCGATTTTGCGTGGCGTAGCAGATGTCTTTGGTGTTCGGGCCGACGATATTGGTAAAGCGACGTTGCAGCGCAGCAATGATACCGCGAGTCTCGTCGACCGACAGCGTGGTCTGCGTCACGTACGAGACCGGTGTGTCGATGGCGAGCGGCAGGGCATCGACATCGTCCTCGGTCTGCACGAGGTGAACCGGACCGTCGATCTGGCCCATCGTCCCCTCGACTTCCGGGTGTCCGGCGTGACCGATCAGAATGACTTCGCGGCCGGCAGACACGTAGTTCTTGCCTTGAATGTGCACCTTGGTGACGAGCGGGCAGGTGGCATTGAGCACCTTCAGGCCGCGAATCTCCGCTTCCTGCTCGACGACGCGTGCGACGCCATGGGCGCTGAAAATGGTGACAGCGCCCGCAGGGGCTTCGGACAACTCGGCGATAAAGCGCGCACCCTTCGCCTTGAGCGAATCGACCACGTGTTTGTTATGGACGATCTCATGGCGAACGTAGACCGGTGCACCGTATTTTTCCAGCGCACGTTCTACGATCTCGATGGCACGTATGACACCCGCACAAAACCCGCGGGGTTGGGCAAGTAAGACTTGCATTCAGCTCTCCGGCTCAGGTCGGCCGGGATGGCGGTTTCTATCAGGTTTCCATGCGCCTGGGATCAAGGCGCGATGGAGGGTACGAGGCCAGTTTCGATGGCAAATCGTACGCACCCGCGGGGGGACCGCCGTCCGGTCGTTTGACAAGCGACGATTGTAACCGCGGCCGCCAAATATTGCTGACGACCCCCGGTAGGAAGGCGTCGGCAAGTGTTGCATAAATGTTGACGAATCGGCGCTGATCTGGATGAGTTCTGCGCCGATCCTGCCGCCATTCCCCGGAAACTTCGGAGAACGGTATTTCAATGCGTACGGCCGGAAGCCGAAGGCTTCTCTAAGTCGTTGATTTTACTTGCCGAAACGCTCGTTCTTCTCGCGCAGGTAGGCGATCAGGCTGTCGATGCCGCCTTGGGCGATGCGCGCCTTGAACTGCGGCTGGTACAACTGGATGAGCCAGGCGTTGGCCACGTTTTCGCCCATCATGTTGATGTCGTAGATCTTCCAGCCCTTGTCGGTCTTAGTAAGACGGTAAGCGACCGACAGGTTGTCGCCCGTGCCGCTGACGGTCGCGCCCACCACGACGTCACTGCTGTTCGCGGTGAGTTTCGCCGGATCGAACTTGAACGTCAGGTCGTTGCCGCGCACTTGCGAGAGTTGCAGCGCAAAGGTGTTCACGAGCAGTTGCTGGAACTGTTCGAAGACCTGCTGTTGTTGGGTGGGGGTGGCGGTGTCGAACGCCTTCGGGCCGACGGCAAAGCGCGTGGTGCGCAGAAAGTCGGCATACGGCAGGAAGTCGCGGGCGACGACGCGCGCCGTGGCGGTGACGTCACCGGTCTTCGCCGCCGGATCGGCCTTCACGCCCTTGACGACCGTCTCGACGGCCGTCTTCACCATGTCGTTCGGATTGGCGCTTGCTTGCGCCCAGGCACTGGATACGGTCGCTACGCTGCCGATACCGCTCAATGCGACGGCAGCCACCGTCATCAGGAATTTATTCATGCCAGCTTGTCTGAATAGGTTGGATTCGGGGGTAGGCCGTAGTGTAGTGCACGTGACGCACACGCGGCCCCTGTATACTGCTGCGATTTTGTAAATTCACTGTTCACTGCGCATTCTCTGGCTGATCGACGGAACTTCTCCGCAATTGGTTCCTGATTCCCGCCAATGTTTAACCTTTCGTTACGTGTTGGGTGGCGTCGGGCAATGCGTGGGACGTCACAGTGAGACTTCCACTTTCTTCCGGAACCGCTTCATGCTGACTTCGCTCGTCGTGCGCATCGTCCGTTTTTCGGCGAAGCACGCGTACCCGGTCATCTTCGCTTCGCTGCTGCTCGTGGTGGCCAGTTGCGTGTACGTCGCCAAGCATTTCGCGATCAACACCGACGTCTCCAGCCTGATCGATCTGAATACCCCGGCCGCCGAACGCGGTCGTGAAATCGACCGCGCGTTCCCGCAGAAGACCGATCTGACGCTGGCCGTCGTGCAGGCACCCGCCGCCGAGTTCGCCGACAAGGCTGCGGCCGAATTGGCGGCCAAGCTGGAAAGCGAGACGGACGTGTTCCGCGCGGTGAGTCGTCCCGGCGCGGGCGACTTCTTCGCGCACAATGCTTTGCTGTTCGCGTCGACGGACGACGTCAAGTCGCTCACCGGCAAGCTTGAAGACGCCAAACCGTTACTCAACCGTCTTGCGCAGGATCCTAGCCTTGCCGGTCTGTCGAACCTGCTGTCGGTGACGTTGCAGACGCCGTTGCTGACCGGTCAGGTGAAGCTTTCCGATATGTCGCGCCTGCTGGGCAACGCGGCAGACGCCTCGGAGGCCGTGCTCGCCAATCGTCCGGCCGCCATGTCATGGCGCGCGCTGGTCGCGCCCGATACCGTCGCACGCAGCTACGTGCAGGTGCAGCCGGTACTGGATTACGGCGCGCTCGAAGCGGGGGCCAACGCGGCCACGCGTATTCGCGATGCCGTCGCCGACCTCAAGCTTGGCGAGCGCTACGGCGCGACGGTGCGTCTCACCGGCCCGCGTCCGCTGTCGGACGAAGAGTTCGCTTCGGTGCGTCAGGACGCAGGGCCGAACGCCGTCATCACGCTGCTTGCCGTGCTCGTGGTGCTGTGGCTGGCCGTGCGCTCGGGCAAGATGATTCTCGCGGTCTTCATCACCTTGCTCGCCGGGCTGGCCGTCACGTTTGCGCTCGGTCTGATGATGGTCGGCGCGCTCAACATGATTTCCGTGGCGTTCGCGGTGCTGTTCGTCGGCATCGGTGTGGACTTCGGCATTCAGTTCGGCGTGCGCTATCGGGAAGAGCGCCATCGTCTGGAGCACGACGAAGGCAAATCGGGCGACGAAGTCCTGCGCGGCGCATTGAGTGGCGCAGGCAAGCAGATTGCGATGCCGCTCACGCTGGCCGCAGCGGCCACGGCGGCAAGCTTCTTCTCGTTCCTGCCGACGGACTATCGCGGCGTGTCCGAACTGGGCCTGATCGCGGGTGTCGGCATTCTGTGCGTTGCCTTCCCGTCGGCGATTACGTTGCTGCCTGCGCTCATCAGCGTGTTCAAACCCAAGGGCGAGCCGAGCCCGCCCGGGTTCCGCAGCCTCGGGCCGGTGGATGATTTCACCGAGAAGCACCGCAAGCCGTTGCTTTACGGCACGCTCGCACTGGTCATTGCCGGATTGCCGTTGCTCGCGCATCTGCATTTCGACTTCAATCCGCTGCATCTGAAAGATCCGCATACGGAGTCGATGGCGACGCTCATCGATCTTTCGAATTCTCCGGAAGCAGGTGTCAACGATGTGCAGTTGCTCGCGCCGAACCTCGCGGATGCCGACGCCGAAGCCGCGAAGCTGCGCGCCGTGCCGGAGATCGGTCGCGTGGTAACGCTCACCACGTTCCTGCCGTCCGACCAGCCCGCCAAGCTGGCGATGATTGGTACGGCGGCGAAGTCGCTGCTGCCGGTGCTCACGCAAACGCCGCTGGCCGCTGTGCCGGATGCCACGCGCGTCTCGGCGCTCAAGACGGCCGCAGGCCAGTTGGAAGACGCCGCACTCGATTACCCGGGCGAGGGTGCGAAGGAAGCACAGCGGCTGGCGGCGGCGATGCGCAAGCTTGCCGCGGCTGATCCGGCAACGCGTGACCGTGCGGATCGCGCGATTGCCGACCCGCTGAAGTTGGCGCTCGGTCAACTGCGCGATGCCCTGCAGCCGAAGTTGGTGACGCGTGAATCGCTGCCGAAGGACATCGCGTCCCAATGGGTGGCTGCTGACGGACGTGCTCTCGTCAACATCTCGCCGCGCGTGGAGAAGGGCGCGGACCCGAGCGACGACGTGATGCTGCGCAAGTTCACCGAGGCCGTGCTGCGTACGACGCCGGACGCCGTCGGCGGCCCGATCTCGATTCTGCGTTCGGCCAACACGATCATTCGCGCGTTTATCGAGGCAGGCGCGTGGGCGCTGCTGTCGATCACGGTGCTGCTGTGGCTGGCGCTGCGCAGCTTCGGTGACGTGCTGCGCACGCTGGTCCCGCTGCTGGTCTCGGCGGCGGTCACGCTCGAGGTGACGGTGCTGATCGGGTTGCCGCTGAACTTTGCAAACATCATTGCGCTGCCGTTGCTGCTGGGGGTCGGTGTGGCGTTCAAGATCTACTACGTGATCGCATGGCGTCACGGGCAGTACCGCTTGCTGGCGTCCGGTCTTACGCAGGCAATCGTGCTGTCTGCGGCGACCACGGGCATCGCGTTCGGCAGCCTCTGGCTGTCGCACCACCCGGGCACGTCGAGCATGGGCAAGCTGCTGGCGCTGTCGCTGGTGTGTACGCTCATCGGCGCTGTGTTCTTCCAGCCGGTGCTAATGGGTAAGCCGCGCGAGAAAGCCGTGCCGCCGAAGCAGCCCTGACCACGCGACAGCTGAAAGACAATGAGAAACGGCACCGAAAGGTGCCGTTTTTCTTAGTGTCTCAGGTGCGACGATTGAGCGGTGGATGCTCGTGTACGCCGTCAAATGCGCACTACACCGCCTCGACCGACCCACCGAGACGCTCAGCCATCGCGCGACGAATCGAGGCCGTGATGCCCGGCACATCGAGGCCAACGGAGGCCAGTTGCTGCGCGGGCGTGCCCTGATCGATGTACGTGTCGGGCAGACCCAGTTGAAGCACAGGCACCAACACGCCGTTGGCATTGAGTGCTTCCACGCAGGCCGTGCCTGCACCGCCCATCACCGCAGCTTCTTCGAGCGTCACCACGAGGTCGTGCGTTCGCGCCATCTCCAGTACCGTCGCTTCGTCCAGCGGTTTGACAAAGCGCATGTTGACCACGCTGGCGTCGAAGGCTTGCGCCACGTTTTCGGCCAACGCGACCATCGACCCGAAGGCCAGGATCGCAACACGCTTGCCTGCGGGGGCGGCGCTCTGACGGCGCACCTGCGCACGGCCGACCGGCAGCGTCGACAAACCCGCTTCGGTCTTCACGCCGGGGCCGGTGCCGCGCGGATAGCGCACCGCGCTCGGCCCATCGATGCCAAGTGCCGTCTGCAACATCTGACGGCATTCGTTCTCGTCGGCCGGGGCCATTACCACCATATTCGGGATGCAGCGCAGATAGGCGATGTCGTACGCACCCGCGTGGGTCGCACCGTCCGCACCCACCAGACCGCCACGGTCGATAGCGAAGAGGACCGGCAGATTTTGCAAGGCGACGTCATGAATCAACTGGTCGTAGCCGCGTTGCAGGAACGTCGAGTAGATCGCGACGACCGGCCGCAGACCTTCCGTCGCCAGCCCGCCCGCAAACGTGACGGCGTGCTGCTCGGCAATGCCGACGTCGTAATAGCGGTCCGGAAAACGCTTCTCGAATTCGACAAGACCGGAGCCTTCGCGCATGGCTGGCGTCACGCCGACAACGCGCTTGTCTGCCGCTGCCGCATCGCACAGCCATTCCCCGAACACCTGCGTGTAGGTTTTGGCCGAAACGGTGCCCGGTGCGGCCGGACGAATGCCTTCGCTCGGATTGAACTTGCCCGGCCCGTGGTACAGCACGGGATCGGCTTCGGCCAGCTTGTAGCCACGGCCTTTGCGTGTGACCACATGCAGGAACTGCGGCCCCTTGAGCGCCTTGATGTTCTCGAGCGCCGGGATCAGCGCGTCGAGATCGTGGCCGTCGATGGGACCGAGATAGTTGAAGCCGAATTCCTCGAACATCGTGCCTGTGGGCGAGACGATGGCCTTGGCGTGTTCTTCGAGCTTGTGAGCGAGTTCGCGCATCGGCGCGGGCGCGTTGCGCAGCAGATTGCGCACGCTTTCCTTACCCGCCGAGTAAAACTGACCGGACATCAGGCGCGTGAGGTACTGATTGAGCGCGCCGACCGGCGGCGAGATCGACATATCGTTGTCGTTGAGCACGACGAGAAACGGCAGATCGTCGTACACACCGGCATTGTTCAGCGCTTCGAACGCTTCGCCCGCAGTCATCGCGCCATCGCCAATCACGGCAATGGCGTGACGCTTTTCACCCTTGACCTTGCTGGCCAGCGCCATGCCCAGCGCTGCCGAAATCGACGTGCTCGAATGCGCCGTACCGAACGTGTCGTACGGCGATTCGTCGCGCTTCGGAAAGCCCGACAGCCCTTGCCACTGACGCAGCGTCGGCATGGCTTCGCGTCGACCCGTCAGGATCTTGTGCGGGTAGGTCTGATGACCCACGTCCCACACGATCCGGTCGTTCGGCGTATCGAAGACATAGTGCAGGGCGATCGTCAGCTCGACGGTGCCCAGATTCGACGACAGGTGCCCGCCGGTGCGCGAGACGTTCTCGAGCACGCAGGCGCGCAGTTCGTCGGCCACGCGGCGCAATTCGGGGCGCGAGAGCGCGCGCAGTTCGGCAGGGGAGCGGAGGCTGGCTAGCAGGTCTGTCATGGCTGAACGTCCGTCCCCGGCTTACTTCACCAGTCGGGCGAAGGAGGCCAGCAGGCGATCGATGTCGGCAGCCGTGAGGTTGCCCATCGTCGAGATACGGAACAGTTCCTTCGACAGACCGCCCTGACCGGCGTAAATGACGAAGCCGTCGGCTTTGAGCCAGTCGTGCAGACGCGGATAGTCGACGCCAGCTGGCAGCTTGTAGGCGCGCAGCACTACCGACGATTCGCCCGGAGGCAGCACGCTGTCGATCCCCAGCGCGGCCAGACCGGCGCGCGCTTGCTCGGCGAGTGCGCCGTAGTGCGCGTGACGCTTTTTCCAACCGCCCGCATCGTCCAGTTCGCGCAGGGCTTCGACGAGCGCGTAGTAAGCCTGCACGGACGGCGTGAACGGCGTATTGCGCTCGGCCTGCAGCTTGGCGAGGCGCGCGATATCCAGATAGTAGGTGCGGGCGAACGCCTTCGCGAGGGCTGCCTTGCGCACGAGCACGAACGACACGCCCGGCACGCCGTGCACGCACTTGTTCGCGGTCGCGGCGACGGCGACGATGGCGGAGTCGTTGAAGTCGATGGCTTCGGCAGCGAAGCTGCTCACGCCGTCGACCAGCAGGTCGATACCGCGCTCACGGCACACACGCGAGATGCCCGTCAGATCGTTCAGACGGCCGGTGGTCGTCTCGTGGTGAATGATCGCGACATTCGTGTACGGACGCTCGCCTGCGGCGTCCAGCTTGGCGACGATCTGCGCCAGCTCCGGCGCTTGCATCCATTCGAAATGGATGACGTCGTGATCGATGCGATATTGCTTCGCGATCTGCGAGATGCGCTCGCCATACACGCCGTTCTCGACGATCAGCAGGCGGCCGCCTTCCGGCACGAGGCCAGCCGTCATGCTCTCGACGGCCGCCGTGCCCGAACCGGTCATCAGCACCGGCGTCCACTCGGCCGGGTCGAGGCCGTAGACGGCCGTCAGACGTGCGCGGGCTTCGTCCTGCAAGTCGAAGAATTCAGGCTCGCGGTGGCACAGATCGGGTTGCAGCAGACTCTTGCGAACACGCTCGGTCAGGGTAACGGGGCCCGGATTCAGTAACAGCATGGCGAAGCTTCCTCGGCAGATATCGTAAAGGGGGATCGCTCAGGCCGAAGCCTGTGCGCGTTGTGCAATATGGTCCATCAGTCGCGACTTCACGGCTTCCGGCGTCACCTTCGGACGCGGCAGGCCGTCCGGCGTGCCAGGGCGCGTCGTCAGACATGCGAAGCGCGGGCCGTCGTTCAGGCTATGGCTACGACCGTCGAACAACTGCTCGATGACGTCGAGCGTATCGCCCTCGAGCGCCAGCGCGTAGCCGCTGGCCGCGGCGACACCGGCGAACGACACCGTCGGCGAGACCGTCGCCTGTGCGCCGGTCGAGTCGTGCGAGGCGTTATCGAGCAGCAGATGGATAAGGTTCGACGGGCCGTAAGCGCCCAGTGTCGCAAATGCGCCCATGCGCATGAGTGCCGCACCGTCGCCGTCGAGCGCGACCACGCGCAGGTCCGGCCGCGCGAGCGCGAGACCCAGCGCCAGCGTCGTCACACATCCCATCGAGCCGACCATATAGAGCTGGTTGGCACGGTCGTCGAGGGCGTAGAGTTCGCGCCCGCAGAAGCCGGTCGATGCCAGCACGACGGTGCCTTCGAGCGGCGTGTGTGCGATGACGCGGGCGAGGGCGTCGCGACGCGTCGGCATGTCCGACGGCGCAACACCGCGCATGACCGACACCGGTGCCGGTTGTGCCGGACGTGCGGGACGCTCCGACGGTTGCAGCGGGAACGGCGCCACGCTGCCCTTTTGCATCACCAGCGCATAGGGGCGGCCGGTCTCGTCCATATGACGCACCGCGCGCTCCAGCGCCGGTGCAATCGCATCGGGCTCGGTCGGGAACAACTCCCAGGGCACTTCCATCAGGTCGAGCATGGCCGGCGTGATCGGGCCCATGAGCGCGTGTTGCGGCTCATCGGTAATGCCCGGTTGGCCGCGCCACGTCACGATCAGCAACTGTGGCAGGCGGAACGTCCAGGTGAGCGACGTGAGCGGGCTGACGGCGTTGCCGAGGCCCGAGTTCTGCATCATCGTGACCGAGCGCGCGCCACGGCCTTCACCGAGCGTCGCGCCTGCTGCGATGGCGACCGCGTCGCCCTCGTTGGCCGCCGACAGGTAGTGCAGCGTCGGGTCTTGCAGCACGTAATTGATGAACGGCGTGAGGAACGAACACGGCACACCGGTGTACCAGGTGAAGCCGTGCTTGCGCGCGGCTTCGACGAACTGACCTGCCTCAATCACCTTGCGTCTCCGGAGCGGTGCCGCTGAACGGCGTCTGACCATGGGCGAAATCGGCCGCGCGGCGGAATTCTTCCATGTCGTTCACACCGCGCCAGTGGCCGTGCACGTATTGCACCTCGATCTTGGCGCCATCGGCGGCCAGCGCATTGATTAGTTCGGGCATGCCGAGCTGGTCGAAATCGGCGCGCGTCTGAAGCGCGGCGAAAACGCGTTGGAGTTGCGCGCGGCCTTCGTCGCCACGCACACCGAGCAGACCGATCCAGCGGCCGTTGGGCGTGCGGCCCGCGTCCGAGGCGTCGCCGCTGATCTTTTCGAGCAGCACTTGCTGACCGAACAGGCCACGGTCGTCACCTGCCGAGCAATACGCGAAGTCGCGCACGCTGGCGTTAGCCGCGTTGGCAGTGGCCGCCGCCGTGGAGTCGACCACGACGGTGAAGTCCGCAGCGCTCTCGACCAGATCGCGCACGATGTAGCTGCGGAACAGCAGGTCGCCGTATGACACCACGGTGTCTTGCGTGAAGGCGTTGGCAACGCGGGCGAGCGAAGCCAGTTCGCCCGTCTCGGCGTGACGTTCGTTGACGGCGAGCGTGATCCCGGCGGTGTCGATCGCGTCGGCACGATAGCCGCCCACGACCGTAATGTCGTTCACGTTCTGCTTCTTGAAGCCGTCGACCAGCCAGCGCAGCAGCGGCTTGCCCGCGACTGGCAGCATGACCTTCGGACGGTCGGTCGTCACGCTTTCCAGGTTCTTGCCGCGGCTGGCGGCCAGCACGATGGCCGAGCGCGGTGCATTGGCGGCGGACAGGTAGCGGTCTTCGGCCTGTGTGTACTCGTCGGCGTCTTGCAGACGGAAAATCTCGTCCACGGTGGCCACGCGGTCTTCGACGTTGATGAGCGTTTCGTTGCGGTGAATCTCAGCGGCCACCGACTGCATGGCCGAGGTCGCGGCGCGCAGCAGATGGTTCGCCCAGATCACGAGGCTGATCCCGGCTTCGCGGAACACGTCGGTCGGCGTGCTGTAGTACTTCGTCGGCACGATCACCAGCGGGCAGCGGTTGCCCCACTCACGCGCGAATTGCACGATTTCATCGGCGCGCTTGAGCTTGCTGTGGATCAGGATGGCGTCCGCCCCGGCCTGATGGTAGGCCTCGGCACGACGCAGGGCCTCTTCCATGCCCCAGCCTGCAATCAGCGCTTCGACCCGCGCCACGATGGAGAAATCGTCGTCGGCCTGCGAGTCCTTACCGGCCTTGATCTTGCCGCAGAACTCGTCGATGTCGGCCAGCGGCTGACGTTCGCCGCCGATGAAGCTGTTGGTCTTCGGGAAGACCTTGTCTTCGATGCACACGCCAGCGATGCCACGCTGTTCGAGCTTGCGCACGAGACGTCGCATGTTGTTGAAGTTGCCGTAACCGGTGTCGCCGTCGAGCAGGATCGGCAGATCGCTGGCGTCTGCCATGAATTCGAGGTTGTCGACAACCTGCGTCCAGCTGGCTTCGTTGTTGTCGCGAACGCCGAACTGCGCCGAAATGGTCAGACCGGACGCCCAGATGCCCTTGAATCCGGCTTCGCGCACGATACGCGCGGAAATGCCGTTGTGGGCTTCCATCAGGAATTCGAGCTGATTGCTGAGCAGCATGGCGCGCAGTTGTGCTGCACGCGTGGCCGTCGGCGGAAGGGTAAATGCGTCGGGAGCGTTCATTCGGACACCATCGTGAGCGGTTCGAGTTGCGGCAGCACCTGATCGGCGGCGCGCTTCACATCTTCAGGGTAGTCGATTTCGATCCACGGGAAGCCCGTGACGTCGGCGGTTTCGAATTGCGCGCCGCGCTCCAGCAGCAGATCGCGCACGGCTTCTTCGTGCGGCATCTTGGCGCGGCCCGATTCGACGTAATCGCGCGTGATTTCCGCCAGACGCGTTGCCGTCGCTTCGTTGAAACGGAAGAAACCGACGGACTCGCCGACGGTATCGTATTCGAGGCCGACCATGACCTGCTTGCGCAGCTCGACCGGCACGCCGTCGCGCAGGCACAGCTTGACCGGCTCGTCGCCGACTTCGAAGTCGCGGTCGATGAGCAGACGGTTGGCCGTCTTACCCGCCACGAGCGCGTTGAAAATGCGTTGGTCGTAGAGCACGTCCGCATCCATGACGAGCACATCGCCACCGGCGGTCATGGCTTCGGCCGTGGTGTGCAGCGTGAGCACGCTGCCCAGATTGAATTCCGGGTTGAGGTAAATCTTGGGACGCGGCGTCCAGTTCAGACGCTCCAGTTCCTCGCTCACTTGCTCGTGATGGAACCCGAGCGCGAGCACGACGTCCGTAATGCCGGCCGCTGCCAGCATGCGAAGGTGACGCTCCAGCAGCGACATGCCGTCGAACTTCAGCAGGCACTTGGGCGACTGCTTGTCTTCGGGCTGGAGCAAACGCAGGCCCATGCCTGCTGCGAGAATAATGGCCCGCATGGTCGATATCCTTCTTTAGAGCGGTGCAGTATCCGTGGCGGTGGGCAGCGGCACGCTTTGCTGCGCAGCGCGCTGACGACGCCAGCCACGTTCGGAGAAATGCAGATAGACGAGGCCAGGTACGCCGAGCAGCAGCTCGCGCGTACGTTTGGCCAGCGACAGGGCCAGCGCGGCGTCGGCCGGCAGACCCACGAGCGGGGCGAGCAGCAGGTAACCGCCTTCCTGCACGCCGAGCGAACCCGGCACGAAGAAGGCAGCACCGCGAATCGCCTGCCCGAGACTTTCAAGCAGCAGCGCGTCGACCCAGCTCACCGGATGCCCGATGAATTGCAGAATCAGCCAGACTTCGACGGTGCCGACGATCCAGCCCACAAGGCTGAGCAGAAAGCTGGCGAGCACCTGACGGCGATGACCGTACATGCGCTGCACGATTTCGTCGACGGCATCCGCACGGTCGAGCAACGACGACCAGTCGCGCTTGGACGACATCTTCGAGAGCATGCGGAACGCCCAGCCGAAGATGCCGCGACGCTGAGCGACATAGAACGCGTAGAGGAGGGCTGAGACGAGTGCCGTCGCGAGCAACATCGGCAGCCACAGGCTGTCGCTGGTGCTCTGCGTGGCGCTGATGCCGAACACGGCCAGTCCCAGCAGGGCAAACACGATTTGCGCCACGGCTTGCAGCGTGGTGCTGACGGTAATGGCGGCAGCCGCTTCGCGACCGGCCATGCCGCGTTGTTTCATTTGACGCACCATCGCGATCGGACCGCCGATCTGCCCGGCGGGCAGCAGGCTGTTGACCGATTCGCCGACCCAGCGCGTGAGCGTGGCGCGGCCGAGCGTGCACGACTTCGATACCAGCACCTGAATGGCGGCGGCGTCGAGCACCAGCGGCACGAGGTGGAAGGCGGCGATAGGCAGCAGGCCCCAGCCAGCGGCGGCCAGCGTGGACATCACCGATCCCGTGCCCTGCCAGATCAGCAGGGCGACGAAAAGGGCGAAACCGAGGGTGAGTGAGACGATGGCGGTCCGGTTCATTTAGCGTTTCGTCCGTCCAAAAATCTGACGAAACACTTGCCGGAAACCAAAGTAGGCAACAGCGTCCTTCATATTGGAGATGAAGCGCTGCCAGGCGCCCATGCGCGGGTCGGTCACATACTCGAACGTGAGCGAAATACGCTCTTCGTTATCGCCGAGCGGCGTGATCCGGTGATGCAGCTTGTCCCCGTCGAAGAACACCAGCGCGCCCGGCGGATACGCCACAGCGCCGTCGACTTGCGTCACGCCCGGATTGCGCGTGTGCAGACGGTATTCGAGCTTGCAGCTCGATTGGTCCACTACGCCGAGCAGCAGCGTGTAGCGGCGACCCTTGTAGTAGGAGGTGTCATAGTGCCAGCCGATGTGATCGCCCGGACGCGTGTAGTAATACAGCGCATACGCGTGCGGATCTTCCTGCGGCGACGGCAGGAGCTTCTCGCCCGCCAGACGCTCAAGGAAGCCGATCAGGGCAGGCGAGCGGTACAGCTCGGCCACGAACGGGGCCAGCTCGTCGAGCGTATGACGGCTCACGCTGCCGCCCTGCTTGTGGCCGGGCAAATAGTTGCGGTTGACGTTGGGCGTGACGGCGCGCGCGGCGGCGATCAGTTGCTCCGTGACCGATTGCGGCAGGAACTTCTCCATATAGACGAAGGCGTCCTGCGACTTGAACTCACGCGTGACGCCGTCGAGGTCCACGGCATCGAGGGCGTGCTCGATCTCTGCGTCTGCGGCAAACGCGGCGGGCGCCAATGGGGCGATCGGGGCCATCGGTGCGGCCGAGGCGGATGCTGCGCTAGCTGATTCGTCAGCCTTCACCGGCAGCGGACGGCGCATCACGCGCACGTAATCGGCCACGACCAGCAGTGCGAAGAGCGGTGCTCCGATGGCGGCGGCGATCAGGAAGCCGCGTGTGCCGTCGAACAGCGTGACGAGCGGCATCAGATACAGCACGTCTTCGGTTTCGAAGCCACCGACGGAGGCCTGCTTGGTCCCGGCCTTGCCCACACGCTCCTCGATACGCATGCGCAGAAAGAAGATCAGCGCGACGGCGAAGCCAGCGATCCAGCCGAGCGCCGAGGCCGACAGCGGGACGGGCAGCGGGAAGTGACCGGGGGCCATCGCGTCGACACCCATGCCGATGCCGCCAAACAACAGCACCGTGACGAAAGCGTCGGACGCGAGGTCGTAAAAGTGACCGATCCGGCTGGTCTTGCCGCTGATACGGGCAAGCTCGCCATCCGTGTGGTCGATGAAGTTCGAGAGCACAAGCAGCAGCGCGCCGAGATTGGCCATCGCATAGCCGCCCCTGGCGAACGCCCAGGCGCAAGCGAGGCCCACGATCAGACGAACCGTCGTGAGGTGATTCGGCGTAACCGCTGTATTCACGAGCGGCGTGACCAGCCAGCGCGCGAGGCGGGCGTCGTACTGACGCGGGCGCGGCGGCACGGGACGTGCGGTTTCGCTTGTGGCCGGCGCAGCAGCAGGCGCCGAAATGATTTTCGGTATCGTTTCCATGAGGGGGGAATATATACCCATAAAGCGGTAATGTGCAGTGCACTTAAAACACCTGTACCTACCGCGACAACCTTGGCAATTCAGGGCATTGACGCGCGATAAACCTTGCGCTGCAGTGCGGGCTGAGTGTTCCGAAGGGTCTGCAAATACCCCTAATTACTACGTTAGGCGATGGGCGTTCCGAGTTCGCGATTATATTCCGCAATACTGTATTTCGCTTTAGAGCCATCCGGCGTCCTTTTGACGCACCGTGTTGCGCCGGATCGCGGTAATCCCGGCCGTTTTGCCGTAAAAAACGACTTTTGTTCGGTATAGCGGCATTCAGGCGATGCGCGGATAATGGCGATCCCGTCGCTATTTTGCGGTGTCTTCCGACCGCACTTCTCCCAATGTCCCAAACGATTGCCATTCTTACCGGTGCTTCCCGTGGTCTCGGCGCATCGCTCGCGCGCGGTTTGCTCGCGCCCGGCACCCAACTCGTGACGCTGGCACGTCGCACGGACGACGAACTCGCCGCGCTGGCCACCGAAAAGGGCGTCAAGCTCGAACAGATCGCGGTCGATCTCGCCGACACCGCTGCTGCCGCCCAGACGGCCGAGCGCATCTTCGCTTCGCTGCCACGCGACGCCGGACGGTACCTGCTAATTAATAATGCCGGTACGGTGCACCCGGTCGCCAACTCGGCGGCGCTCAATGACCCGGCGGCCATCGGGGCGGCGTTCGCGCTGAACGTAACGTCGGTCATGTTGCTGACGTCGCGCTTTCTCGCCAGCACGCAAGGGCTGACGGCCAAGCGCCAGATCGTGAACATCTCCTCGGGCGCGGGCCGCAATCCGAATGCCGGGTGGGCTGTCTACTGTTCTACGAAGGCCGCGCTAGATATGTATACGCGCGTGGTCAATGCGGAGCATCGCGAGCACGGCGTCCAGGCGATTTCGCTGGCCCCGGGCGTCGTGGACACAGGCATGCAGGAGACGATTCGCAGCAGCAGCGTCGAAAGCTTCCCTGCGTTGGCACGTTTTCAGGATCTCAAGGCGAGCGGCAAGCTGTCGTCGCCGGAAGACGTCGCCCGTCGCATTCTGGCGCTGACCGAACGCGACGACTTCGGTCAGACCGAAATCGACGACATCCGCAACTACGCGTAAAAAAAACCGGTCAGCGATTCGGCTGGCCGGTGTCGTTTCAGCGCAGTACGGGTTGACCGGGCGTAATGTGAGTTCTGAGCGTTCAGCGCGGGATGCGCATGACGCATTACGCCGGGGACAGCCTATTGCTCCGTGCTGGTGACGAAGACACTGCCGTTGCGCTCCGGCGCATAGAGAATCAGCGTGGGCGCGTGAATGTCGAAGGCGCGTTCGCAGGCTTCGCTGAACGAATCGAACTGCACGGCCCATGCGCCATTGCGCACATAACAGTGCGTGATGGTGTCGGTGCGCCGATCGAATTCCTGCCCAAGAAACACGCCCTGCGTGTAGCACCAGACGACGAACCCGTGAAAGTCCGCCTGCTCCGGCGCGCGAAAGACACGCCAGCGGGCGTCGTCCCGTCCGGCCTGACGCGCCGTCGCGCCCGCCGCCCAACGTTCGAAACCGTCGTGTCGTTTGCGTTGCTCCATGTCGTCGTACCCCCTATGGGTGAACCGCCCTCCGGGTGCCGAAATTCGACATCCCCGGGCGCGTTTTCATAGTCGGAATTTGTTCCTGGCATTTCTATCAGGCAATTCCGAAAGACGGCAGGGAATTTCTCCAAAGGAACCAGCGGGAGTCCGCAACTAACGGTGCGCGTGGGGGGCGTAGGGTCGGACAACCAGCGTGACGTCAGTCGTCCAGATTTTCGTGGACGGCCGCGTCGCCGCGCCGCCAGTAGGCCGCGGCCTTCACCCATTTCGGATTGAGCCCGCGCGCTTCGACCAAGTGACGACGTACTGCTTTCGCCACGCCTGCTTCGGCCGCCACCCACACATGCAGATCGCCTGCGGGCAGGCTGGCGACCTCAAGGGCGTCGATCAGTGCAGTGCTCTGACCGGCAGGGGCACCCTCGCGATAGATCCATTCCACGACGACGTCGGCTTCGCTCGTGAAGCGCAGGCGGTCGGCCGGGCCGTCGATTTCCGCGAAGACGAAAACCAAGGCGCCAGCGGGCAACTCGGCCAGACGCCGTGAGATCGCGGGCAGCGCCGTGTCGTCGCCAATCAGCACGTAACCATCGAAGTTCATCGGAATGACGAACGAGCCACGCGGGCCACCGACACCGAGCTTGTCACCCGGTTTGGCGGAGCGCGCCCATTGCGTGGCCGGGCCCGATTCGTGCATCGCGAAATCGATCACGAGCGTTTTCGATACGGCGTCGTACTGACGCGGCGTGTAATCGCGCATGAGACGCGGCGCATCGCCCGGCGCGGGCTTCGCCATGCCTTCGGGGCCGATCTGCGGCACGGCCAGTTCGCCGGTTTCCGGGTTCGGGAAGAACAGTTTGACGTGATCGTCGAAGCCCGGGCTGTTGAAACCTTCCAGATCGTCGCCACCGAGCGTCACGCGCACCATGTGCGGCGTGAGTGCTTCGACGCTGCGCACTTCCAGCAGACGGAATCGGAGTTCATGGCGCAAGCGCTGCGGCGTGCGATCAAGGGTGACGTTCGGTGCAGCGTTGTCTTGCATCAGAGTCGCTCCAGTTGTTGTGCGGCCGCGTCGAGAATCGCGGCAAACGCGTTGGCCTGTTCGGTCGTGAGCGGCTCGGCGCCCAGACGCAAATGCACGGCATATTTGAAGTTGTGCAGCGCGCGCATGACTTGGGGAGGCATGTCCTCCGAGCGCTCGCGACGGGTGGCCAGTCGTGCCAGCAGTTCGGTGACGGAGTCCTCGTTCTCGGCCAGATATTCGCGGCCGGTGTCGGTGATCTCATACGACTTGCGCTGACTGTCGCCGGTGTTTTCCTGCACCCGGATGTAGCCCATTTCTTCAAGCAACGTGAGCGTCGGGTAGACCACGCCCGCGCTGGGGCTGTAGGTGCCGTTCACGCTTTCTTCGATGGCTTTGATCAGTTCGTACCCGTGACGCGGTTGCTGCGAAATCAGGTGCAGCAGCACGAGACGCAGACCGCCGTGGCTGAACAGACGGCCACCGCCACGTCCCCCACGACCGCCGCGCTCCGAGCGCTCACCACGGCCTTCCCCCTCACGTGCGCCAAATCCGTCACCACCGCCGCGCCGTCCATGACGCCCACCGCGTCGTTCGTCGCCAAAATCCATTCTGTCCAGGTCCATAGGGCCTCGGCCCATGAAATCGCCACGTGATCCACGCATGATGCGACTCCTTATCGATGTAGTTAAGACATGTTTACGATATATCTAAATTGCATCGAAAGCAAAATTATTTTTTCGGCGATGCGCGAGGGGAGTGCTCAAAAGCCTTGTGGGATAAGGATTCAGTCGATTTTTCATCAGCGCACTGGGCGTCGGCACTGCACGAAAACTATATCGAAATAGCTATTTCGACAGTGGGGGCGGGCGGAGGGGGCGCACCGCCCGTCGCCAGGGTGTCGGGCGACGGGCGATGAAAGTGGTCGAGTCGGCGAAGCGGGACTTACTGCAAGGGCGGCAAATCTGTCTGAAGCCACTTCCGATAGAGCTTGTTCAGTTCGCCGTTGGCGGTATTGCGCGTGACGAAGTCGTTGACGCTGGCGAGCAGTTCCGGCTGATTCGGACGCAGTGCGATGCCCATCGCCTGTTGCAGCAAATTGAACTTCGGCTCGAATTGGTCTGGCGCACGCGTGTTGATGACGTTTGCGACCGTCACCGAGCAACCGATGGCATCGACCTGACCGGAGAGCAGCGCTTGCATGGCAGCGGCGTCATCGTCGAAGCGGCGGATCTCGGTGCCCGGCGGCGCTGTCTTCGTGACGGCAGTGTCTTGCGTACTCGCGCGCGCCACGCTCACTCGCAGCCCTTTCAGATCGGCGGCGGACTTGATCGAGGTGCCTTTTTTGCCGAGCAGCAGGATCGTCGCGGCCGCGTACGGTTTCGAGAACTGCACTTGTTTGGCACGCTCGGGCGTGATCGCGAGCGATGCGACGAGCACGTCCACTTTTCCCGAGAGCAGATACGGAATACGGTTCGGCCCTGTCACCGGCACGATATTCACCTTCACGCCGAGATCGTGGGCGAGCAACTTGGCCACGTCGGCGTCGTAGCCATCGGGCTGTGCCTGCGCGTTGGTCGTGCCATACGGCGGAAAGTCGATCAGCATGCCGACGTTGATCGTGCCTTTCTTCTTGATGTCGGCCACGGTTTGCGCGTGCGCGGGTGTCACGAAAAACGAGGCGGTGCCCGTGAGCACACTGCCGAGCGTGCCGCCCAGCGAGCCGACAAAACCGGCTGGCATCGCAGCGACGCCGAGTGTGGTGAGGAAATTGCGGCGCGACCTGACGTTGGCAGCGCTGGAAGAATTTGGGTGATCGGCCGGATGCGATGAACGCGATAGTGGTGGCCGTGGACTTTCCGGGTGACGCGAAAACTTGCGGGTCATGAACGGATCTCCTGAGTTCGCGAGGACGCTGTCGGCGAGCGAGGGGGCGTGCGGTGCCGTGTCGCGACGCGTCGTGTCCCGAGCGATGTTAGCGGTCGGTTCCGGATGCGTCCACTCAGCAAAAACCCCAGAGAAAACCCTTCGCGCAAGAGGGCCGACGCATGCTGCGCGCATTGCTGAGGACGACGAAGTCAGTCGTCAGGGCAAAAAAAACGGTGCCGAAGTATCGGCACCGTCTTCCGGGACTACTGTCAGATCCTGTCGATTCGCACCGCCGTGAAGCTCACGGCAACGCGATGGCAAGATTTACTGAGCGGCGTCCTTCACCTTCTTCAGCGGGCGAACCTTCACGCGCACCGAAGCCGGCTTTGCCGGGAACCAACGCTCTTCACCCGTGAACGGGTCCTTGCCGAAACGCTTCGCCTTGGCAGCGATTTGTTGCGACGTGACCTTGAACAGGCCGTGCAGCGTGAATTCGCCTGCGCCCTTCTTGTGCAGTGCGCTGACGATGGTGGTTTCGAGAGCGGCGAGCACAGCCTTGACGTCCTTGACGGCGACAGCCGAGGTTTCGGCGATGTGTGCTGCGAGCTGGGTCTTGTTGAGTGCTTCCTTGATCGGCGAAACCTTAGCGGCTGCCTTCGGTGCAGCCTTCGGGGCTGCCTTCGGTGCTGCTGCCTTTTTCGCTGCCGGAGCCTTCTTTGCTACCGGAGCCTTCTTCGCCGCAGGGGCCTTCTTTGCTGCTGCTTTCTTTGCCGTTGCCATATCGATCCAATCGATGAGAATAAGAAAGTGCCGTCGGAGAACGGCCACCCGAATGATACGTCTTGCTGCGCCGACGATTCTACCTAAGAAATCGCTTTGTGCGAGTAGTGCGCGCATTATGTTGCGCGCTTGCCGCACAAGGCTGAGCGGCGAAAATCGCGACATTTCGATTCGCTGCTTTCACGTGCCGGGAATTTCTTCTCGCGACGGCGAATCGCTTGTCCGGTTTTTGCCCGTCTTTCAGCGCATTTTCCAACGCGAATTTTTACGTGATTTTTGCGCGGCGTTTGCCGGATGCTTCGATGCAAACGCCGCTTCGCGCGAAGGCTCAATGGTCCCGAAACCCTCAGAAACGCTGCATTTCGCAGGTTTCGCAGCGCCCGTCGTCGTTGCACCAGGCGTCGGTGAGTGTGGTGCCGTCGGGGCCGAAAGTGATGTCGTGCTTCGCGCCGTAACTGCCTGCGAGTTGCAGACGATCGCCCGCGAGCGTGCCCTGCACCGTGGTGTGAACATTGGGTTCGACATCGTCGACGCTGCCCGTCACTTGCGAACCATTAAGTGCAAGCGCCATCAGACGCGTCATCGGCTTGCCGAAAAGTCCCCACCACGGCGGTGCGTTCGTGCACAGACCGCGCCAGCGTCCCGAGGGATTTACCAGGCGCAACGGCGCCGGTGCACTGGTCTGCACGACGACGGTGCCCGGCGGAATCGGTGGCGTCACAAGCGTCGTACCCGCAGGTACGGGGGCATTGATCGCCGCCACATCGCGCGCGACTTCCGGAGATTCGGATGTGCCTGCAGCGTTCACGGCGTTCAGTCCTGCGGTGTCGCCGATGGTGCTCGGTAGCGGCGTGTCCTGCGGCGTCGTCGCGGCGATGCTCGCGTTTTGCGCGGCGCTCGCCGACGGCGCATAGGTGCTCACTGCCGGTGCAGCGGGGGCCACAGGCACTGAGCCGGCCGGGGCGGCTGGTGCGGGCGCAACGCTGAACGTACCCGATGCGCCGTCGACGCGTGCCATGTCGGCGCTCAGGCCGTCGTTCGGCACGGGCGCTGCGGCAGCCGCACACACGTGGCACGATATGTGCGAAAGACTGTTGCGGGTTAGCGCTCGCGTAGCGTACAGACGCTGACTGCCTTGCGTGCCGTCTCGCAGAATCGTGACGTACGGCGTGTCGTCGAGCTGGTAATCGACCTTGGCGCAGGAGGGCGCGTCCGTCATCAGCGTGACGTCGGCGGAAAATACGCCATTGAGGGCGCGCGTCGGAAGTACCGATACCGACGCCGAACAGTCGGCGATGATCTGCGCGCAATTACACGCGGCGACCGGCGCACGCGAGGTGCCGGTGGTCTGCGCCTGAGCGTGACCGGCCATGCCGAGTGCGCCCGCGACGAGCCAACCCGTCGCCAATCCAAAAAACTTCAAACCCCGCATGTTGTTTCCCCAATGTCGCGGCATATCCTATGCTGCGGATAGTCAATCAAAAGACGTCGGCTGACAATAGCCGAAAGCGGCGAAAAACAAGCAAGAAAGGGCCCTGTTCGATGAATGACGAGGGGCCGCGCAACATCGTGGCGTCACGCAAAATTCGGATTCCTCTCGTATCCCGGCATCAATAGTGCGGTCTACACTGCGCAGACCGGCCCCCTTCATGGTGTTTTCAACGTGCTCTGCCGTTGTCCACTGGAGACCCTGTATGCCTGTCGACCGCACGCGTGACCCCGGCGATTCTGCTCCCGCTTCCCGAACGTCTTTACCTGTTTCCGATTCTGCTTTCTCTGCTTCTTCCTCTGTTTCCCCCATGCCTTGCGCGAATCGCGTGCTCGCGATGCTGGCGGCGCTCTTCTTCGCAATGGGGCTCATTACGTCGCTCAACGATATTCTGGTGCCGCATTTCAAGGCAGCCTTCGATCTGACGTACCGGGATGCGGCGCTCATCCAATCGAGCTTTTTTGCAGCGTACTTCGTGGTGTCTTACCCGGCGGGGCAGTACACCGCGCGTGTGGGCTACCGGCGCGCGCTGGCCACGTCGCTCTGGCTGGCGGGCCTCGGCTGCGCCCTGTTTTTCCCGGCGGCGGCGCTCGTCTCGTACACGTGCTTTCTCGCAGCGCTCTTTGTGCTCGCGAGCGGCATCACGTTGCTTCAGGTCGCCGTGAACGCCTACGTCGAGACACTCGGCTCGCGTGGCGAAGCAGCCAGCCGCCTCACGCTGGTGCAGGCGTTCAACTCACTGGGCACGACCGTTGGCCCCCCACTCGCGGCGCTCTGGATACTCGCGCCGCAGGTTTCGGGGGCGACCGGTCACGCAGTGGACAGCGTACGCGCCCCGTATGGCTTGCTTGCGACAGTGCTGGCGCTCGGCGGTGTTGTGCTGTGGCGTCTGACGTTGCCGGAGCAACGTGCGGACACCGCCGCGTCGCCCGGGTTGTTCGGTAACGTTCGCAGCCTGTTATCGCACCGTCCCTTGCGTTACGGCATCGTGGCGCTATTTCTTTATGTCGGCGCGGAAGTGAGTATCGGAAGTTTTCTGATCGTCTATCTGACGCATACGGGGACGGGCATCGTCGATCACGCCCATGCGAGCCGCTATCTGGCGTTCTATTGGGGCGGGGCGATGGTGGGGCGCTTCGCTGGTGCGTGGCTGCTGCGCAAGGTGTCGCCGGGCAAGCTGCTCGGTCTGTGCGCGCTCTACAACCTGATGCTGATCCTCGCGTCGCTGACGCTGCCGGGGGCGATTGCCATGTGGTTGCTGCTCGCATGCGGTCTGGGCAACGCCATCATGTTCCCGACGATCTTCTCGTTATCGGTTGGCGGGCTTGGTGCGCGCGTGAGCGAGGGCGGCGGCCTGATTTGCATGGCCATTGTGGGTGGCGCGATCCTGCCTTATCTGCAAGGCGCTCTGGCCGATGGCGTCGGGATCGTGTTGTCGTTTCTGGTGCCTGCACTGGCGTACTGCTACATCGCAGGCTTCGGGGCATGGTGCGCGCGCACCATGCCTGAGTTGAACGTATCGGGAGATGGGGCGGCTGAAAATCAGCCCGGTTTGCCGAACGTGTAGCGTCCGAAGATGAACAGCACGTTGCCGTTGCCTTTGCCGCCGGGAACGTAGGCAGTGGCGACGGCGGCGCGTCCGATGCCTACTTCGGCCAGCGGCAGCGCGGCGGGAAAGGGCACACCCCCGAGCGTGTCGGAGCGCGACATCAGGAAGACGGTATAGCCCAGCCCGAATCGCACAGGCCCCGCGTTCGCGACGTTCCAGATTCGTCCATATCCCGCCATCGGCGACCAGTCGTTGTGCGAGTCCTTGAAGGCCATCGCGTACAGCATGCGCGAACCGTTCTTGCCGTCGGAGAGTACGCGTCCATAGCCCAGGCCCCACGGGTTCTCGTTGTACTGCGCGATCTTCTCGCGCGTGTATGCGAACCGCAGATGATGGGTGTGCAGAGGTACGTACAGCTCGCTCGCCCCTTCGGTGGCGATCTCCCGAAACTCATCGGCAATGGCGCCCGTCCACGTCGAGATGACGCCGGGGGAATCGTCGGCATGCGCGGTGAGTGGCATGAGCGAGGCGACCGCAGACGCGACGCAGAGCGACGACATTGAAAAGACGCGGGCAAAGCGCGTCGCCTGCAGCGAACGCGACGGCTGCGAGGCGAGCGAACCAGGCAGTGAATGAAGACGCGAACTCAGGCCGAGCGTGCGGTGGTGAAACGTCCGGGGAAGTGGGGCAAGCGGTGCGAGTGAAATCGATGGCGCGAGCCGCCCGGTGACTTGGGGGTCGTAGTCATGGTTGAGTGAATGTGTTGCGAAAAAACGTGCCGGTCGCGAGCGTCGGCGTCGAGTGAGCGTCTGGGGCGGCCGCGAATCGAAGTCGCGTGCGTCACCGGAGCGTGAGTCCGGTGTTCCCTGGAAACTATTCTCTAGACAGGGCCGAAAACGCGAAAGTTCGTCCTCTCACGCCTTTTCATCGAATCTCACACGACTGCCGATCGCGCAAGCAGGTGTTGATCGAACCTGCTGCGCGAGAAAGAAAACCTTTTACGTCAACGAGATAACGCGGATATCGACGCGTTATTCACCGGGTTGTGAACATTTTCTGTGGATAACGCGACGACGCATGCCTGGGACCCGAAGACGTCGCATTCGGCATGGGAAATTTCCCGGCGCGCTCACGTCACGGCGCAGCAATTGCGCGCGACATTTTTTTTCCTTCCGATCAAGCACTTGAGCAAGCTATCCGCGAGTTGTCCACTGGCTTGCAAACAGATTCTGTGGATAACGAAGTGGGCTTGAAACCCGCGCCACGCCTTGTTTTACAGCAAGTGGCACAACTTTCGCGCGCGGGAAATCTTCCCTGTCGGATCAGTCACTTGCGATGCTTTTCCGCAAGTTATCAACGGGCTTGTGAACAAAAAATGTGGATAAGCCATCGACGCATCAAATCTCAAAATATGAGATCAATGTTTACATATTGACATTTTGGTTCGAGCGGAATTACGATTCGCCTCATACCGGTGGACGGACACGTTCAGGAGACGACAGTGACGGAACGACGCAAACAGAAAGTAGCGATCATTGGCTCGGGCAATATCGGCACCGACCTGATGATCAAGGTGATGCGCAACAGTGAGCATCTGGAAATGGGCGCGATGGTCGGTATCGACCCGGCCTCGGACGGTCTGGCGCGCGCTGAGCGCCTTGGCGTACCCGTGACCGCAGGCGGCATCGACGGCCTGCTGGCCATGCCCGGCTTCGAGGACATTCGCATCGCATTCGACGCGACATCGGCGAAAGCGCACGCGCATCACAACGAGTTGCTGCAAGCGCGCGGCGTGCAGGTGATCGATCTGACGCCGGCGGCGATTGGCCCGTACGTGATTCCGTCGATCAACCTCGACGCGCATCTGGACGCCCGTAACATCAACATGGTGACGTGCGGCGGTCAGGCCACGATCCCGATGGTCGCGGCAATCTCGCAGGTGGCAAAGGTCCACTATGCGGAAATCGTGGCTTCGATCTCCAGCAAGTCAGCCGGACCGGGCACGCGCGCCAACATCGACGAGTTCACGGAAACGACATCCAAGGCGATTGAAGTGTTGGGCGGCGCGTCGCGCGGCAAGGCGATCATCGTGCTGAATCCGGCCGAGCCGCCGCTCATCATGCGCGACACGGTGTTCGTGCTGTCGGAGCCGGGCGATCAGGCGGCCATCGAAGCCAGCATTCAGGCAATGGTCGACAAGGTGCACGCTTACGTGCCGGGCTACCGTCTCAAGCAGAAGGTGCAGTTCGAGCTGTTCGACGCTTCGCGTCCGCTCAACGTGCCGGGGCTGGGCAAGCTCACGGGTCTGAAGACCTCGGTATTCCTCGAAGTGGAAGGCGCCGCGCACTATCTGCCGGCCTACGCGGGCAACCTCGACATCATGACCAGCGCCGCGCTGGCCTGTGCCGATCGCATCGCCGCCACCCGCCTGGCGCTCGCGGCCTGAACGTCGCACGCGCTATCAGGAGACACACCTCATCATGACCCAGAAAAAGCTCTATATCTCTGACGTGACGCTGCGCGATGGTAGCCACGCGATTCGTCACCAGTACAGCATCGCCAACGTGAAGGCGATTGCCGCAGCGCTCGACAAGGCCAAGGTCGATTCCATCGAAGTGGCCCACGGCGACGGCCTCGCCGGGTCGAGCTTCAACTATGGCTTCGGCGCGCACACCGATCTCGAATGGATCGCCGCCGTGGCCGAGACCGTCACGCACGCCAAGGTCGCGACGCTGTTGCTGCCGGGCGTGGGCACCGTGCACGATCTGCGCGAAGCCTATGACGCCGGTGCGCGCGTGGTGCGTATCGCCACGCACTGCACGGAGGCAGACGTCTCCCGTCAGCACATTGCCTACGCGCGCGAACTGGGCATGGACACTGTCGGCTTCCTGATGATGAGCCACATGACCACGCCGCAGCATCTGGCCGAGCAGGCCAAGCTGATGGAGTCGTACGGTGCGGAGTGCATCTACGTGGTGGACTCGGGCGGCGCGCTCGGCATGAGCGACGTGCGTGATCGTTTCCGCGCATTCAAGGACGTGCTCAAGCCCGAAACGCTGACCGGCATGCACGCGCACCACAACCTGAGCCTCGGCGTGGCGAACTCCATCGTTGCGGTGGAAGAGGGTTGCGACCGCATCGACGCGAGTCTGGCGGGCATGGGGGCGGGAGCAGGGAATGCGCCGCTGGAAGTGTTCATCGCGGCGGCGTCGCGTCTGGGCTGGAACCACGGTTGCGATCTGTACACGCTGATGGATGCGGCTGACGACATCGTGCGTCCGTTGCAGGACCGCGCCGTGCGCGTGGATCGCGAGACGCTGGCACTCGGCTACGCCGGCGTGTATTCGAGCTTCCTGCGTCACGCGGAAGCCGCAGCGTCGCATTATGACCTGAAGACCGTCGACATTCTGGTGGAACTGGGCCAGCGTCGGATGGTAGGCGGTCAGGAAGACATGATCGTCGACGTCGCGCTCGACTTGATCAAGCGTCGCGCCGCGTAATTCGTTTGTGGCATCTCCGTGCCAATGCCGGCCCCTCGTCAGACGGGGCCGGTTTTTTTATGCCCGCGCTTATCGGCGAGCTTTTAGTCGAGCTTATCCTCGCTCTTATCCACGCGTATTCCCCGACCAGCCCAACTGACGGCTGATCTGCGCCGCAGCGTTCTTCACACTCGGCACGAGTTCCTGCATGCGCTCACGGCTCATGTACTTGGTCGTGCTCGACACGCTGATGGCCGCGACGATGCGCTGGCTCGCGTCGTAGACAGGGGCGGCGACACAACGGATTTGCGGTGTGTCGTCTTCGAGATCGAAGGCATAACCCAGACGTGCATAGTCGTGCATACGCGCGAGCCATGCCGCAGTATCGACCGGATGCGACGGCACCTTCGATTGATAGTGCTCTAGCTGTGCTTGCCACTCGGCCTCGTCCTGATCGAGCAACAACGCCTTACCGACGCCCGTGACGCAAATCGGCTTGCGTCCGCCGATACGCGAGCTGATTTCTACTGCACGCTGGCCGGGTAGCTTGTCGAGGTACATGACTTCCCAGCCGTCGGCGACCGCGAGGTGCACCGTGTCCTGCGTCTCGCTGGCGAGTCCTTCAAGCGTCGGTCGTGCAACACGCGGCAAATCGATCTGTCGATAGGCGAGAAAGCCCAGTTCGATGAGCTTGTTGCCTAGCCGATAACCGCGACGCGGCTCGAAACGCAAATACCCCGCATGCACCAGTGCCGACGCAATGCGATGCGTGGTCGACGGTGTAATGCCGGTGTGCGCCGAGAGCGCGGGCACGGTGTCGATGCCTGCGGCGACCGCTTCCACGATGTCGAGACCGCGAAAGAGTGTCTGACTGGCGAGCGTGCGCGGGCGTTCGGCCTCCGGTGCCTTCGGCTTGGCCATCACGCGCCTCCGAGCGCCAGCAGGCGCTCGTACACGTAGCACTTGAGCGCTACATAATGCGAAGGTTCGAGCACCGGCAGTTCGATGCCGTGCAGATGACCGTCGTCGCCCTGCTGCACGCCGCGAATCGTACCGGTCGCTTCAATGGGCATATCGATGTCACCCACGCGCACGCGGAACGCCAGTTGCACGCTGTCGCCGGGCGCACCCAGCGGTGTGTCTGCGAGCAGCGAAACGCCTTCGGCGCTCACGTCCTGAAGCAGTGCCAGATGCCGGTCCTCGCCTGCGCTCACGGAAACGACCAGTTTGGCGGGCACCCGTTGCGAGCGGCGCAGTACCTTACGACGGATTTGTGCCGGTGCCGACAGCACCACGTAATCGAACGGCGTGCGCTCGACGCGCTCGACCGTGCAAACGAAGTGATAGATGTCTTCGCCGGAGAACGTCCACAATTCGAGGCGCTCGCTGGCTTGTAGCGTTGGCGGGGCGGCGCGACCCGTGGGGGCTGTGACGAACAGCATCTGATTCGGCGCATGGCCGATCACGCGCGTGCGCACCCGTTGCGATCCCGCACCGGGCGGCAACTGAATTTGCAGCCAGTCGCCGGGGCGCAGATTGATGTCGGTCAGTCCGAACTGCGGTGACGCTGCGCCGCTGGCCGTGGCTGCGTTGTCAGTGGGCACTTGCGTCGTCGGCGCCGCATCGGTGGGGGCGATGGCTGCCGCGTCGTCCTCCCCGAGCGTAGCCACGCGATGCGGTGCGAACGACGAGAACAGCCAGTCGCGGCCAGCTTGCGTCGGCACGATGTCGCCTTCGGCCAGCAGCGGCTCGCCATTGCGGTCGACGATGGCCCACGGCAGGGCTTCGCCCAGCGGGATCTCGTCGGGCGTCAGCGCAACAAGCGGGAGCCCCTGCGCGGTCGAAGCAGGCACGGGAGACGAGGCAGGCACCGAAGTCGAGGCGACGGACGGTTGAGCAGGTGTATTGGTAGACATATCGATTCAGCGAAGTGGGCGCTCGCCGGAGTGCCCGGGACGACCGCAGACGTCAGTGTGGCGAAAGTCTACCGCGCCGCATTGGCACTTGGCGAGAGGGGACGCGGTCAGCTTGTCCCGCCTGACATGCGCAAACTGCGTAAGTGGGTGCTCGCTGGGGTGTCGATGGCGGGCATCGTACGACGCGTGACATCGCCGAAACTCCGGGGCTTTCCCGCGTATCCGTCCGACAGGACGCCGCGCGTTCGTTGTCGTCTGCCTATAGTCGACGGTTTGCCGGGGTGACCGGCGACGTTCTGGCAGGGGGATGCGATGTGGTACCAGCAGTGTTCCGGGGTTAGCGGGCGGGGGCCGGATTGGGGGGCGGGTTGGGGAATGAGCGAGCGCGCCGAAGCGGGGATCGCGCCAGCGGGCATGCGCGAGGACGCGGCGCACCGTCGTGCCGAACGGGCCGACTTTGGCACGCGGCTCACGCGGGCGTCGAACGCGGCGCGTCATGAACGGCTGAACGCGCAGCTGCATGGACACGTTAGCGGGCACTCCGCAACGCGTCGCGTCGATCCACACCTGTCAAAGGCGTTTGCGCACGCGTGGGCCGGACTCTGGCTGACGACCGGACCGTGTCAGCACTTCTATCGCAAGGAGTTCTATCTGGCGCACGCACGCGACGCGCGTCTCGCGCAGAGCACGCAGCAGGTCGATGCGATGTTGGCGCCCACTCACGAGGCTAACGATGATGATGTCTCTGCTGCGGCTGACGCGAACATCGAACGCACCGGTGCCGACATCACTGCCTGGCTGGAGAGCGTCGCCGCGACCGGGCGCAGAGGATGGCACTTTCGCGCAGCACGTGATGCCATGTCGCTCGTGGGCAATCTGTCGTTGCTCGCCGTGATTGCCGCGTGCCTGTATCGAGAGCGAGACGCCGATGATGACACGTCGCAGCACGCCGCTCGTGACATCACGACGGCCAACACGCCATTTGGCGTGCCGTGGGCCGACTGGTCGCTGCTGGCCTTCGAAGGGGTGAAGGGGGCACTCACACAGTCGCTCGGTTCCCCGACGCTGATCCGTCATCACGCGGTGGACGAAATCCTCAAACGCATGGATGCCGGTTGCCGCTTGCTCGAAGCGTGCGTGTTGCTACCGGCGAGTCCGCCGACATCGTGGCGTGGCACGCTGAGCAACCTGACGCGTGCGCGCGACGTCGCCACACTCTTCACGTTCGCCAACTCGGCGGTGCCGCCCGCGCGTTTGGGTCTGTGGGTGCCATCGTGGTTCTCCGGGTCATCATCCACGACCGACGAGTATCGCGGCATCCTGCGCGTGGCCGGGCTGATGCTCGATTCCTGCCGCGCGGTGACGAGTCTGCTGGGCACGTGGGCGCGGACCGAATCGTTCACGATCGACGCCCGAACGCTCACGCAGCGTTGGGAGGCGCTGTCCACACGATTGGCGGACGTCGCATCAGACGACGTGGCTACGGTACGTCGCCGTGCCGCGCATGTGACACAACTGGCCCGGCACTGCGACACGCCATTGCTGGCGAAGATTGCATCACATCCAACTTTATGCGAGTGCTTACTCGCGTCTGAACGAGACTTGTCGGCCAGCCAGATCACGGTGGCGTGCAGCGAGTTCGACGTGCCGTGTCATGCGTCGTGCGTCGACGGCCTGAACTACCTAAGCCTGAGTCCCGCAGAGAATCCGTGGGGCCGGCGTTGGACAGGCGACGGATGGGAAAGCGGTGGTGCGACTCCGGCGCGCGCCGCGTATCGCCTGTTGCTGCTGTATCAGCACTGGAGCGCGGCGCTACTGGAGCGGGTCGTGGGTGCGTCGTCGTGTCGCCGCGACGGGGAGACCGCCGTCAGCGAGCGGGGGGCAGGTGCGTCGCCACACGCGGGCGAGACACACGTCGACTTGGCGTCGACATGGCTCTAAGCGGTTGAAGTGATGGCGATGCGCACAATGTCATCGCCATCGCCACCGGCTCGCCGTCCTCAGAACTGAATCGTTGCCGTGATGGAGTCCTGATAGGTGTCCGGTGCCGGGGTGGACGGCTGCGGAAGAATGCGGCCGTAGATCGTGATCGGTACCACGAGCCCCGTGCCGGTGCCGAGATAGGTCGATGTGCCGCCCGTGCCGTCGCCCCACGCGGTGGCATAGTTCGAATTGGTATAGAGCTGATACGGAATCGTTGCGCCAAAGTTCTGGCCCTTCAGCGTACGCGCCCCCACTTGCCCGCTTACGCCGCTGCTCAGGAGAATCTGATACGCGTCGTTGTTCGTGCATTGCACGGAAAGCGAGCCTTGTGCAGTCAATGTATTGCTCAGCGTGGTCGACGGTCCGAATGTGAGGCCTGTCGCGTTGATCGTGCACCTGTTGATGACCGTGACATTCACGGTAAACCCGTTCGTGGTGCCGTTCGAAAAGCCCGATGTGCCGCACGCGGGGGCGACCAGCAAATAGAACTGATAGGACAGCGTAACGGTGCTTGCCGCGTACGTCGCAGAGTAGAGGGTGTCGCCGTTGTTGGTACTCGGCACGGTGGTCTGGTTCGCCGCGATCTGCGTGTAAATGTCGATGTTCTTGCTGTCCGTGCCACCAAGGATCGAGTTGCTGAACGTGGTCGAGAGGGCGGTGGCGGCCGTAGATCCCCACGGCGTTGCGTATCCGCTGTCGGTGTACATGTTGTACGCAATCGTGTTGCTGCCATTCGCCAGCGTGCGCGGTGTCGTCCCCGAAAAGGTCACGCAGATCTTCACGTTCGGCACCAGATTGATCGCGCCCCAGGTGCAAGTGACCTTGACAGTGCCAGTCGTCGTCAGTGCAGTGCCTGTGATCGGGCTGAAGGCGGGCAGGGCGATGGTCGGCGCACCCAGCGAGCAGGTCTGTGCCTGCACCGTGGGGGCGGCAAACAAGCCCATCACAAAAAGGATCGAGAGCAGGACGAAGCGTTTCATCGATTTCTCCCCGGCGGTCTCGCTGAGGCGGGTTTGCCCTGCGGCGCGCAGACCAGTGGTCCGATACGCGCCATCGCGCCCTGCACGACCGGATCGTAGGCAAACGTCACGACGCATGTGCCGCTGTCCTGCGAAATCACAAGCGAATTATCGGGTTGCAGGGCGTCGACGAACGTCTGACCGTCGTAGCCGACAATCGTCTGCGCGCCCGTCTCACGATGGGTGACGCTTGCACCGACCTGCAACGGTGCGCCGTCCGGCGTGACCAGCGTGATGAGCGCGGCGCGATAGCGATGCACGGGGAACGCAACGAGCACCCCGGCCCCGGATTCGGGAATGACCGTGCGCGCGGCGGGCGAGATGCGCATGTCGGCGGGCAGCTCCGTCGGGTCGACGCTGAGACGGTTGATCTGATACCCGTTGAGATCGGGGATGACGAGATTGCCCATGCCGTTGGTGCGTCCGACCGGGAGTTGTTCGCGCAGCACGGGCACGCTGGCGTCGTCGTCTGTCTTGACCAGCGCGAAGCTGTCGTAGATGCGTCGTGCCGGATACAGGCCGCCATCCATGGCGACGACCGCCCCCGACAGTCCGAGTCCGACACGTGTCTGCCCATCGTACGTCTGCGCCTGTGCCGACGCCTGTCCGTATCGCCCCAGATACTGCGCCTGCGCCTGACCGATGCGCACGCTGTCGTTCACGCCGCCCAGCACATTCCATCCCCATCCGCCGCCGTAGTCCGGCGTGCGCGTGGCCCCGGCGAGGGCCTGCGTCGCGCCTTGTTGTCTGGCCAGCGACACCGACCCGACGGTATTCGGACCGAGGGTAAAGCTGAGCATTGCGAACACCCCGTAGCTGCGCCGATTCGCCAGGTCCTGAAAAGCCCCGACGTTAAGCGAGCCTAAGACACGCACCGGCCAGGAGACGTTGGCCGACAGCACGCGCGACGTCGGGAAGTCGGGCCCGCGCATGCCGATGTAGCTCAACGACAGCGTTCGGTTTTCCCAGAACGGCGTGGAAATGGTGACACGGTCCATGGCCGTTGGCACGCCCGAGCCGCCGAGCGTGGCGAGATCGCGGAAATCGCCGATGGTCCGCTGAAACAGTGAATCGAACGAGAAGCCGCGCGACAGGTATTGGTAGCCCACGCCGATCTGCGCGCCGTTGCGCTTGCCTGTAGCGCCGGACAGCGACCCGCTCACAACCCCATAGCCGGACATCGACACCAGCGCACCCACGCCCGCGTTCACCAGTCCTGACGAGCCTTCTGCGTGATATTCGGTCGTCAGCCGGTCGGACACGCCATAGCGGTACGCTGCAGAGGCGGCCACGCGATGCTCGTAGCCCCACGAACGGAATCCGTAATCGGCGCGCGGCACGCCTGCTTCGAACGAATAACTCGACAATCCCGCCGCCAACATGCGGGTGTCGATGTATAGCGGCACGTTGAGGACGCTCTCGCGCCCGAGCGCATCGCGCGTGACAACCGTCGCCTGGAGATTGCCGATCAGCCCCGGCGTTTCCCGAATCACGAACGTACCGGCGGGCACACTGCCGCCAAAGCGCCGTATGCCGTCGAGATAGACGTCGACGGACGAAGGGACTGCCGCCGAGCCGCCGAGCGTGGGCACGGGGAACGTGACGAGGTCGGGCCGCAGGGCAAAGTTCTTGCGCCACTGCACACCCGCCATGCGAATCGAGCGCGACCACGCCAGCGAACCGGAGATCGTGTCGCCTAGTTGCAGACTCGTCATCTCCACAGGATTGTCGTGACGCCAGAACGTGTCGTAGCGCAGATAGGCCTGACTCCCCGAATACGTGTCGAACACGCCCGTCTGACTGAACACGCCGCCCGGATGAAAGTATCGGAACTCGGTCCAGCTGGAGGCGCGCGTCGTCCGGTCGCGCTCGATCAGCGCGTCGTAGTTGAACACGAAGCCGCGCGATGTCATGGCGTTCGCCGCGCGCGGTGCGACACGGCCGATCTGGAACGGTACGCGCAGTGCATCGGGCACGTCGATGTCGATGCTCTGCCGCGCAGCGTCGTAGCGGTATTGCACGCCACCGATCCTGTCGAGCGGGACCTGTGCGTCGCCCGAGACGCTGAGCTGACTGACGTCGATACCGAGCGATTGCAGGTCATCGGCTGCGGCGCTGAAGCGTCCGTCGCGCAGGATGAAGTGGGCGATGGCGCCGGTCGCCGCACCGTTGACGGAGACATCGAGATAGTAATCGGCGGGCGTGGCTTCGGCGGCGGCTGCGTCCGGCACAGGCGTGAGCGCACCCGCGAACGCACTCGCCATCCTCGCCAGCCATATGACCGCCTGTCGTTGCCGAGGCGGGCTTTTTTTCCGCGCGCTGCGCGGGATGGGCGGCGCGAAGGATAAGGCGGGCGCAGAGGTGAGGGCGTTCGCACGGAGACGCGCGCGCTCACCCGCCGCCATCGATATTGACGACGAAGCGTGTGGGCACCGTGTTGATCGCGGCGTCGAGGGTGAGCGGCGAGGCAGGCGGTTTGCCGACCGGCCACGACACCTTGAACGCACGTCGTTGCCCTGCGAGCGCATAGCCGAGCAGACCGCTGGTCAGCGGGTGCGTCTTCCCCGCGGCGTCGACGAGACTGCTCGCCCCGATCTGCGCGCGAGTGCCGCCGAGGTTGTCGGCTTCGAGGTGCCACGCACCGTCGATACGTTTGAGCGTGAATCGCAGGTCGGGCTTCGCGGGCGCGGTCGGCGGTGCGACGAACACGGGAATCGAATAGCGCATATTAATGGTGATGCCGCTCTGCGCGGGCTGGCCGGGTTCAGGCAGTTCGTCGACGAGCAGGCGAAAACTTTGTTCGGTGGCGGGCGGCGTGTTCGTCACCCGCACGAGCCGGATGATCTGTGAACTGCCCGGTTCGATGCGCAGGATCGGCGGGCTGGCCGCAATGGCGTCGGTCGGCGTGAGCTTGTCCTCGCCATCCGCCTGCGTCCATGTGTAGATGCGGACCTGCCCGTAGACGATGGTGTCTCCCGGATTGCTCAACGTCATGCCGATGGCGTTCTGTTTGGCTGCGAATTCGGCATTGACGGGGGAAATCTGAAGCGTGGCGGCCGCAGCGGGCAGACTGACGAGCGTCGCGGCAAGAACGAGGATAAGAGGGGAGCGCAAAGCAATGTGGCGAACATATCCCGCCGCGCCGGTCATGGCGCGTCGCTCCGCCCCGAGGCGGAAAAGTGTCATCGTTGGCGCCCCGCTAGAAGTAAACGGTCGCGGTGATCGTCGTCGAATACGTATCGGGCCGGGGAATCGCGCCAGCCGATGTCGGGACTTGACCGTAGACGGTCAGGTTTTGTGCAGTGCCGGTACCGGTGCCGCCCACCGTATCGGTGCCCTGCGCCGTGCCCCAGTTGACGGTGTGCAGCGTGTCCTGAAAGAGCCCGAACCCGACCGTCGCCGTATTGCCGCTAGTCCCTGCCAGCAACCGTGCGGAGGTCGTCGAACCCGTGGTGGTGCCTGCGCTCAGGCCGACGTTGTAGGGCGTGGTATTCGTGCACGTCACCGTCAGGGTCGTCGTCGCCGTCGGTGCAGTCGACAGGTTGGAGACCTGCCCGAAGTTCATCGGCGTGGACGTGATCGAACAACCGGCCTGAATGAGCAGCGTGACGGTAAAGGTGCTGGTGGCGGTGCCGTTGCTGTAGACCGCAGCGACCGCAGGCAGCGGCGGAACAAGCAAGAGGCTTGCCAGGAGGGCGGTAATGCGCGCAGCTGGTTTATTCATCGTCGGTTTCTCGAAAAAACGTCGGAAGGACCTAGCGGCGCAAGGCAATGCAACTGCCCTCGCCGCAAACTACGTTGATACGCAAAGTACGTCGCACTACTTAGCGCACAGTGTATATCGCGCGCCCGTATTTGTGTCATGCGAGTGACGAACCGTCACGGCTTAGCTTATTTATTTCAAATGACCGTTTTAATCTCATACGACCAGACGCCAATGGCTAAGCGCAGCACTGCTAACTGTCATGCGTCTGTCATGCGCGAACGGTAACTTTCAAGCCGATTCAGGTTCTGTGCTCACCCGAAGGCGACGCGCGCCAACTCACGTCGCGCAGGTTCAGCAGATCCAGCCTTCCCAGCCAACGCCACTCTTGACGACATGACAGGCAGCTTCGCGCCGCTGCGCGCGTTCGCGCTTGCCGGCTTCGTGTTTTGCGGCGGTACGCTCGCCATCGCGCAGCCTGCGCTACGCAGCGGCGACGCCTTTCTGTCCTTCGATATCCCCGCACAACCCCTGTCCGACGCCTTGCGCGAGTTCGCCCGCGTCACCCGGTTGCCCACGCTATATAGAAGCGAACTGGTCGACGGGCTGGAGTCATCTCCGGTTCATGGGTTTCTGACGGCGCAAACGGCGCTCGCACAATTGCTGGAAAGTACGGGGCTCGTGGCGCAACGCATTGCCAGCGATACCGGACCGGCGTTCGTGTTGCGCGCAGCCGATGGTGCAACTTCGGGGGCGGCCGAGCGCGGAGGGCTTGGCAACCTTGCGGGCTATCCGGCGTTTGTTCAGGCGCGCGTGATGTCGGCCCTGTGCGCGAGTGCCGACACCGCGCCCGGCGCGTATCGGGCACTGCTGCGCTTTGGTGTCAGGCCGGGCGGTGCGCTTGAAAACGTCGAGCTGTTGAGTCGCACGGGCGACGCACGGCGCGACCGCGCCATCCTCGCCAGCTTGCAGCGTGTTGTATTGGACATCGCACCGCCCGCCGACCTGCATCAACCGCTCACGCTGTTGATCATACCGAACACGGCGCGCGCGACCGGTGCGACGACCCCATGCATGACTGCACGCCGGGAACGCTAGGCATGGCGCACGATTCTCAACCGGCCCTCTCCGAATATCTGATCCGCCACTACGGCGCGCTCAAGCGTCGGGTGACGCATCTGCTCGGCAGCAGCGATCTGGCCAGCGACGCCTTGCATGACGCATGGCTGCGGGTGAACGCCGAACCGGCACCGCCGTCGGATGACGCGAGCCACCCTGGGGAACCCGGTGAAGCCAGCGAAGCGGCCCACGCCCTGCCCACGTCGGTGCGCAGTCCCGGCAGCTATCTGGTGCGCATGGCGATCAACATTGCGGTGGACACATTGCGCCGCAATAGCCGCGCCTTACCGCTCGACGAAGTGGACGCGCTCATCGAACTGGCCGACCCCGCACCCGGTCCGGCACAGACGGTGCAGGCGCGCATGGAGATGCAGTCGATGATGCAGTGGCTGGAGCGCATGCCCGAGCGCCGTCGGGAGATCTTCGTGCTCGTGCACTTTGAGAACCTGCTTCAGTCGGATGTCGCGCAGCGTTTGGGGTGCTCCAAACGTACCGTGGAGTATGAACTCAAGCATGCGCACGACTATCTGGCGCGCAAACTGGAGCGCGACACGTAATGCAGCGTAAGAATTCGATCCGCGAAAAGTTTGCGGATTCCGCGCTCGCCATCCGTCTACCTACTGGCGGACGTGGCAAAACCGCGTGCGGGCCTCATCGGTGGGGCTTCGACACGACGGTGCGTGCCCCGGCGCTGCGCACCATCGAATAACAAGACAGACATGACTTCCATTCCTGACGACCACGCCAACACCCCGGACGAGCTGCATCGGCAAGCCTGGGTCTGGTTGCGCCTGCTCAAGTCGGACACCGTCAGGCAATGGGACGCCGAGCGATTCAGACATTGGCTCGACGCAAGCCCCGCGCACAAGGCGGCGTTCAATGCCGCCCGCGCGCAGTGGGACAGTTACAGTCCCGCAGCGGCGGCGCTCGGCCAGACACTCGGACGACGCACACCACCGGTACGGGTCGCCGTTCGCACGGGCCGCCGCGCCTTTCTCGGCACGATGGTCGCGGGTGGCGCCGCGTTGGCGGTGGCCGCTATCGTTCATCCCCCCGCCGGGCTGTGGCCGTCCCCCGATCAATGGGAGGCGGACTATAGCACCGCGACCGGCGAACAGCGTGCCATCCGGTTGGCTGGGCAAGTTGACGTCACGCTCAACACCCAGACCCGCATTCGTACGGAGGTGTCCGCCAGCGTACCCGGCATTGAACTGCTGAGCGGCGAAGCGGCCGTAGATCTGCCCGGTGGCCGGGGGAACGGTACGGGCAACGCGTTTGTCGTGGCGGCTGCAGGCGGCACGAGTTCGTCCACGTCGGGACGGTTCGAGGTGCGGTATCTCGACGGCCGCGTGTGCGTTACCTGCCTGTCCGGTGCGGTGCGTGTCGATCACCCGATGGGGCAGCGCGTGCTGCACGCGGCGCAGCAGACGGCGTACGACCGCCACCAACTCGCCGGTGTGACGCTGGCGGATGCCGCCAATGTGTCCGCATGGCGCAATGGCGAACTGGTGTTTCGTCAGACGCGTCTCGCGGTCGTGCTCGACGAGATCAATCGGTATCGTCCGGGCCGCATCGTGCTGATGAACGACAAGGTGCGCAACCAGCCCGTGAGCGGCAGCTTTTACATCGCATCGCTCGATCGCGCCATCGCCCAGCTGCAATACAGCTTCGATCTGCACGCCCGCCAGTTGCCGGGCGGCCTGCTCGTTCTCACCTGACCCGGTTGTCTCCCTTGAGGTGAAGCGCCTCGGCTATGTGGCCGGTGCGCTTCGCATGCCGTCGAAAACGCGCTGCCGTAGTCGTCTGCAAAAATTTTTGCGGACTCCATTCTCCGGGTTCGTCTTAGCTCGTCACGACGTTTCTGCGACACCGTCACTCGGGTCGTAGTACGCACAAATCTACGGGAAAAGCCGATTCGCACGCATCGGGAATGTGGCGTTGCGGGGGTGGCGCAGAATGAGGCGAGAGTTCCAGATGGTCACACGCGCACAGACGGGCAAGACGGTTCAGTCACGACATTCGACAGCAGGCGCGCGACGTTTGCGCCTCTCGCCAATGACGCACGCCGTCGCACTGGTGCTCGCCACCGGCAGCTTCTGGAGCGAAGCCCACGCGCAACAGGCGTTCAGCAGTGCATGGTTTGCCGCACGCGGCGCTGCGCAGAGCACGGCGGCGCAAACGGGACGCTTGCCCAACGGCATGCCCGTCTCGTCACTGCAAAACCCGGGCGAGCAGCAGCAACGCGCCAATCAGGCGTTGCAGAACTCCATCGCCAATCTCGCGACCGCAGCGCAAGGCATCGCCGCGATGCAGGCCGCGCAGACGGCGGCGCGTCAGGCCGCTGCCGCGTCTCCCGAAACGATTCCCGATGGGCTTGCCGAAGGTGGCCTGAAGGTCGACACGAACAGTCTCACTGCGGGCTGGATCAATGCGAAGAAGGACATCGCGCAATCGCGCGACACCGCAGGCAACACCAACGTCAAGCTCGAGCAGACGGGCGAGAAGGCCATTCTGAACTGGGAGACGTTTAACGTCGGGCGTCGTACGACGGTGGAGTTCGCGCAGCAGCCGGGCTGGGCGGTGCTTAACCGCGTGAACGATCCGAATGCGCGCCCCAGCCAGATTCAAGGACAGATCAAGGCGGATGGCACGGTCGTGATCGTCAATCGCAACGGCATTCAGTTCACGGGCACGGCGCAGGTCGATACGCGCAATCTGGTGGCCGCTGCCGTGGGCATGACGAACGATCAGTTCAATCGCGGCATCTACGGTACGGCGCTCGCAGGTGCGACGGTGCCGACATTCGCCAATGACCTGAACGTCACCGGCTCGGGGTTCTCGCACACCGGGGCGACGGCCAATGTGGTCGTCGATGCGGGGGCGCGCATCAACACGCGCAAGCCGCAATCGGTGACGGAAGGCGGCGGTTACGTGCTGCTGCTGGGTCGCGAAGCGCATAACCGGGGCACGATCGTCACGCCCTCGGGCCAGACCGTGATCGCAGGCGGTGACGCGTTCGTCATCCGTCGCGGCATGGGCACGGACGGCAATCCGAACTCCAGCACACGTGGCAACGAAGTCACGCCGAGCCTCCTCGCGGGATCGACGGCCGGACGCGTGAGCAACAGCGGTTTGATTCAGGCCCCGCTGGGCGACATCTCGCTGGTGGGGCGTCAGGTCGAGCAAAGCGGCGTGCTGGTCACCACGACGTCCGTCAACACGCGCGGCACGATTCACTTGACGGCGAGCGGCGACACGAATGCGCTGGTGCGCGTGGCACCGGGAGCACTGAATGCCATCGTGCTCGATACGTCCGGAGACACGGCGCTCGACGTGCAGCGCTCCACGTTACTTGCCGACACGGCGAAGGTGGCGGAATCCGGGTTGTACAACCGTCGCGATCAGTCACTCGTGCAGATCGTCTCGTCGGGCGATGTTTTGCTCGACAGCGACACGCTCACGCTCGCCACCGGCGGGCAGATCAATGTCGCCGCCACCCGGCGCATGCTCGCGATGGAGCGCGCCAGGCTCGACGTGTCGGGCGCCGTTGGCGTACAAGTCGCGATGAGCGCGAACAATCTCGAAGTCAACATTCAGGGCAACGAGCAACGCGACGCACCGACCAATCGCGACACGCAGCGACTCAACAACCTGACCGTCTTCATCGACCGCCGCTATCTGGTACGAGTGCCAGCAGGCACGCAAGGCTATACGACGGACCGTTGGTATACCCCGGGCGGCCTGCTCGAAGTCAGCGGCTATCTGAACACCGCACAACACAGCGTCGGCGAATGGGCAGCGCAGGGGGGCACGGTGCAACTGGGCGGCGCGCAAGTCGTGACGCGCGCCGGTTCGCTCATCAATCTGGCGGGCGGCACGCTTGACGTGCAGACCGGCATGATCCGTCAGAGCTGGCTGCGCGGCGAAGACGGGCAGATGTATCGCGTCGACAATGCGCCGGGCGATCTGCGCATGCTCGGCGTGTATCGCGGCTTTGAGGTTACGCATGCGCGCTGGGGCAAGGGGACGACCGAAGCCTATGAAACGCCCTTTATTGCGCCCGGACAGCGGTTGGAGAACGGGTACACGGTAGGCCGCGATGCGGGACGTCTGATCATCGCGGGGGTATCGGCGGTACTCGAAGGTGATGTGGACACAACGGTCTATCAGGGACCGCGTCAGACGCAGGCCGCCGACCGGGGCGTGTACGACGGCTATCTGCAATCGCAACTCGCTGCACCGCGTAGCGGGCAACTGATCGTCGGCAAGCTCACGCCGTATTACGACGACACCGCACTCACATTGCGCGACAGTCCGTCTGCGGTGGTACGCACCATCGACGTGGGCGATGTGCAGGCACTGGTGGCCTCCATTGGACTCGGGTCGGCGTTCGATACGCAACGCGCTGGCAAACTCTCGCTCGACGCCGGTTGGTTGAATCGCCAACACTTTGGCGGCGTCAAACTGCTGGCGAGCGAGAGCGTCGCCGTGACACGTCACCTGCAAGTGGCGGACGGTGGCGACATCGGGCTGCATGCGACACGCGTCGACATCGGTGCAGATCTGACGGCGCGCGGTGGGGCGATCAATGCGGGCAACATCCTGACACGCGTGGCGGACAACTCGACCGGCACCTGGCTGGACATCCCCATTGCCGACCCGGCGAGCGTCGGCAGCGAGCAGTACGTGAAGGTGGCGAACGGTGTCACGCTCGACGCTCGTGGTCTGTGGAGTCGCGCCGACGATGGCGAGGATGGCTTGCGTGGCATGCCGTTCGTGAATGGTGGCAACGTGGTGTTGTCGAGCACGGGCGACGTGCGCCTGACGGCTGGATCGGCCATCGACGTGTCGTCAGGCGCTGCGTTGCTCTCGAACGGCACTGTTCGCGGCGGCAAGGGCGGCAATGTCTCGCTGCTGGCCAGTCAGTACGACAACGTCGGCACGCGCACCGGAACATTGCGGCTCGACGGCGCGCTGCGCGCCAATGGCGTGAGCGGCGGCGGCACGTTGAAGCTGGACACGGGCACTGGCGTCATCATCGGTGGCAAGGGTCTTGCGCAGGACGGATGGCTTGCACCCGGCGAGACGATGCCCGTCGGGCTGACGTTGCTACAGGATTACACGATCAAAGCGGGCACGGTGCTGCCCATCGATTACAAGCTGAGCATTTCGCGCGCGAAGCCCGGTCAGCCGATTCAGGCGCAGCTCGCGTTCAGCATGACGCAACTGACGGTTCTCGCCGCCCCATGGACCGTACCGAGCGGCGCAGGCGGCACGGTGTACACCGTCTACGACGAACTCAATTTCTCTTTCTCCTCGGGGCAGGTCGTCCCGGCGGGACGCAAGCTCTCGCGTTCGTCAGGCACGCTCGCAACCAACTACGTACTGCCGGCAAACGTGTTCCCGAACGGCATGCCTGTCGTGCCCTTCGATGTTGTAGCCAAAGCGGGCGTGCCGACGACTGTCGATATGGTGCTCGACCGTGGCGCGTTCCTGCCCATTGGCTTCACGCCCGGCGAAGCGGTGAAAGTGGCGTCACCGACCGTCGTCGCGCCGGGCTATTTCTCCACTGGCTTCTCCCGATACGACGTGACGGGCCAAATGGGGGCGGTGATCTCGGACAATGCGCGCCTCGACGTCCACATGCCGGTGCTCAACGTAGACATGCAGGCCGCGCGCGACGCCCTCAGCGGCAGCGATCCGTCGCGTGTGCTGAGCGCCTGGCTACCGCCCGTCTGGCAAAGCAACGCTGTCTCGGGCGCAGTCTCGCAGCGTGGCGGCGCCGACTTTGCCCTCACGGCGGGTTCGCAAGCCAAACGTGGGCCGATAAGCGTCGGCAACGGCGCACTGATCGAGGTCGATCCGGGGCGCAGCATCACGCTCACGTCCAATGACCAGATGACGATGCTCGGCGGACTTCGCGCGTCGTCGGGTACGGTGAGCCTGCTCGCAGGCGATTTCGGAACGGGCGACGCGCGAAATCTGCCGGAGGGTGTGCTCACGCCGCGCTCGATCTGGATCGGCGGCGACGCCGTGATCGATGTGGCCGCGCGACCCTTCACGGCGCAGTCGGCGTCCGGGGCGGCGACCGGCAAGGTACTGGCGGGCGGGACGATTCAGATCGGCGCGAAGTACACGCCGGGTGCGACGCAGGTCGACGCGGCCGACGCCTTTGTGATCGTGCGCCCGGGCGCGACGCTCGACGCATCGGGCACCGCCGCCGATATCGACGTCCCCGGGCAGGGGCGCACCCGCGTGAGCAGCAACGGCGGCGTGATCTCGCTCGCGTCCGGCCGTGGGCTGTATCTCGACGGCGACATGAAGGCAGCCTCAGGCGGGGCAGGCGCTGCGGGTGGCACGCTGAATGTCGTACTGGAGACACCGGTCTACGGGAAGGTCGACCGCGTGACGCTGGTCGGCGCGAACGTCGACGACGCGGTTCGCGTGCCGCGCGAGCTGATCGTCACGCAGACACAAGGCGAAAGTGTGCTGTCCAAAGACCTGCGTGCCGGTCAGATGAGCCTGCCGGGTGCTGCTCAGAACGGTCTTACGTTGGGCACCGCTCGCATCGGCGTCGACCGTGTGACGTCGGGCGGCTTCGACAACCTGTCGCTGCTCGCGAACGGCATGATCGACTTCGACGGGAACGTGAACCTGTCACTGGGGCAGAGTCTGCGTCTGACGACGAACGCGCTCGGTCTGGCCAGGAGCGCGCCGGATACGACGCAAGTGCGGCTGAGCGCGCCCTACGTCCTGCTCGACGGTGCGACACGCCGTCAGGAAGACAACTTCATCATGCCGAACGCCATCATCGGCTCGAAGAACACCGGCTCTGGCACAGGCACACTGGGCGCGGCGCGGCTCGCGTCAGGTGCGAAATTCGAGATCGACGCCGCGCTGATCGACCTGGCGGGCATGCTCCAGTTCGGCACGGCAGGGACCATCGTCACCAACGCGGGCACGCCATTGCGCGTAGAACGTCTGGCGTTCGGCGACGTGGCGTTACGTAGCGCAGGCGACCTGCGTCTTAAGGACAAGACGGCGTTTTACTCGGCTGGCGACCTGACGCTGGCCGCCGCGCAGATCTACCCGACGACGGATGCCATCGCCAGAATCGTGGTTGGACAGCGCAGCTTTATGGGCGATTGCTGCGTGGAAACGCGTCTCGACACGGATCGCGTGCTGCGGATCGAACGCGCGGGCGACGGCTCGCCTGCTCAGCCGTTCTCGCTCTTTGGCACGTTATCCCTGATGGCGCCCACGATCCGGCAAGGGGGTGTCCTGCGTGCACCGATGGGACAGATCAACGTCGGCTCGCAACTCGCTTACGAGATCAACTCGCGACTGCAACTGCTGCCCGGCAGCGAGACGTCAGTGAGCGCCAACGGGCTCACGATGCCGTACGGCGGCACGCTCGACGGCCTGAGCTATCTGAACGCCGGTGCCGACGCCCTCTACGGGGCGGCAGGCAACGGGCCCTCGATCGTCATCAACAGTCATGCCATCGACGTGCAGCCCGGCGCTGTCGTCGATCTCTCCGGCGGTGGCCGGATTCTCGGCGCGGCGTTTCTGACGGGACGCGGCGGTTCGGTCGATGCGCGCCTCGCACCGCTGATGCAGGTTGTGCAGTCGGGCGGCAAGGCGACCTTCCGCCTGCCGAGCGGGTCGTCGAACCTCGTCTACGCCATCGTACCGGGCGCGCAGGCAGCCTACGCCCCGGTGCTCAAGGATGTCGGTGCCGGTGCGCCGGGCGTGGGACAGCAGATCACGATTGGCGACGGCGTGCCGGGCTTGCCTGCGGGCACCTACACGCTGTTGCCGTCGACATTCGCGCTGATGCCTGGGGCGTACCGCGTTGAGTTGCAGACGCAGGCGAGCACGCAGGCGGGGCAGGCGCCGGTGGCGATGCGCAACGGTTCGCTCACGCTGCCTGTGCAGTTGAGCGTGAACAACACGGGCATTCGTCAGGCGTCGCCGACACAGGCGGTGCTGACGTCGGCCGACGTATTGCGCACGTACTCGCAGTACAACGAGATGAGCTATTCGGATTTCGCGCGGGCGCTGGCCAAGCGCGAGGGCGTGCCTCGCGCGCTCATCGAAGCCGATGCGAAACGCCTCGACTTCCGTTTCCTCGATGGCACCTACGAAGGCAAGATCGGCGACGGTCCTGCGTTCACGTTCGACGGCACGGCACGGGTTGCCCCGTCGACGGGGGGGTACGGTTCGAGCCTGCTCGTAGGGCTCGCGGGTAGCGGGAAGCTGGAGATTCTCGGCCCCGGCGCAACGCCGTCATCCCCGAACCGCCGCTTGGTTTCGGTGGGCGCGCGCGACATCAACGCGGTCGGTGCGGCACGCGTCGGGATCGGCGCATTGCCGTCGGTGGCGTTCGACGCAACTGGCTCGATCCGCTCGGCGACTAGCGCGACCTTCGGCAGCACGTCCGTGGGCGACATCGAACTGCGCGGTGGCGCGGTGCTGCGCGGCAGTGACGTGTTCCTGGTGACGAGTTCCGCGACTGGCGGTATTCGAATCGAGCAGGGCAGTGGCATCAGTACGCTCGGATACGGGATGCCGATGTGGGATTCGACGTTGGGATACGTCTACTCTCCGGGGGCCGCGGGGGTGCTGGCCGTGTCGAACGGCCGTCTGGCGGTGCGGCCACCCTCGGCGGGCACAGAAACGTCCGGGGCGGGTTACATTGACCTGGGGGCATGCGCATCGACAGCGATCTGTTCGGGCGAGACGCTGCTGTTGTCGGAGGGCACGATTGCAGTGGCGACGGACAAGCGTTTCACCATCACCGATGCTGTTCGCTACGGAACGCGCAATCTCTCGCTGGCGGTCGGGCGCGTCAACGTCGCGGATCAATCGACGCTCAATGCCCTGAGGGCCGTCGGCCGCCTCGCCGACGGCCTGACACTCAACCAGCAGGTGCTCACGCGTCTCATGAAGGGCGATACGGCGTACGGCGCACCTGCGCTAGAGAACCTGTCGCTGATCGCGCGCGACTCGATCAACTTTTTCAATTCGGTGGATCTGTCCACCATCGATGCCGTGACCGGCAAATCGACCATCGATACGCTAGTGCTCGGCACGCCCGCGATCTTCGGCTACGGCGCCAGCGACGCCGTCGCCCGGATTCGTACGGATCATCTGGTGTGGTCCGGGGCGCGCGCGCCGACCGGTGCCGTGACGGCTGGCGGCGCGGGCACTGGCAGTGGACGATTGGTCATCGAGGCACGCAATATCGAATTCGGAGACGGACCTGGCACATTGCCCGACGTCAACCATGACATGAACCGCGTGGCCGTCGGCTTCTCTATGGTCGAACTCAATGCCGCCGAGCGTGTAACGGCAAACCACAAGGGATCGTTCTCGGTCTACCGCGCGCAGGGCGGCTGGAACCCGCAGACGCAGAACTACGATTACAGCGGCGGCGATCTGGTGATCGATACGCCGATGCTCACGGGCGCTGCGGGGTCTGTGAACCGGTTCGTCGCGGGCGGCAATCTGAGCGTGGGCAACGCCAGCGCCCGTCAGAAACCGGTACTCGACAACGGATTGCTGGTATCGGCGCTGGGTGCGGAAGTCGGGTTGAGCGCGGGCGGTGCGGCGCGCGTCGATACGAACATCGTGCTGCCCAGCGGCAAGCTCACGGTCTCGGCGCAAGGCGACGTCACGCTCGCCGACGGCGCACAGCTCGACCTCGCCGGACGCAAGCTCGATTTCTTCGACGTCAGCAAATTCAGCTGGGGCGGTGACGTCATTCTCTCCAGCGTGGACGGTAACGTCCGTCAGGCAGCGGCCTCGCGCATCGACCTGTCGGCAAAGGAGAACCGGGCAGGCAAGCTGTCGGTGGTGGCGCTGGGCGGTACTGCCGGATCGGTGTCGCTTGCCGGTCAGTTGCTCGGCGGTGCGAGCGGTAAATATGACGCAGGGGGCACGTGGGTGCCGTTTGCGGCCGGTGGCCTCGACGTGCGTGCACAGCGCATCGATGACTTCGCAGGACTCAATGCGCGGCTCGGCCAGGGTGGCGTGTTCGGCAGCCGCAGTTTCCAGATCAAACAGGGCGATCTCGTTGTCACCAACGAACTCAAGGCGCGTGAGGTGACGCTGTCGGTCGACGGCGGACGTCTCGATGTGCTCGGCTGGGTGGACGCGAGCGGCGAGCAGGCCGGTGTCATTCGCCTGTCGGCGCGCGACGGTGTGGGCATCGGCGGCAACGCCGTGCTCGATGCACACAGCACCACGCTGCGCGTGGACAGCTACGGCAAGCCAATCGAAGCGTCCAACCGGGCCGTTATCGAGATCAACGGCAACGATGGCCGCGTGGTGCTCGCCGACGGTGCACGCATGGACGTGCGTGCCGGGACCGGCGACGCGCGCGGCGCGTCGGTTGTCGTGGGCACTGTCGAGATCAGCGCCAGGCGATTGGGGTCGAACGGCGCGGGCAACGCGACGGGCAACGACATCGCCATCGATGCGGGCGGCCACATCGTCATCGATGGGGCACGCTCGATTACCGTCAATGGCATGCAGCGCGACGCCAATGCACGCCCGGGCACCGACGTGTCGGTCGATGGACGCCAGTATCAGATCGTCGATAAGGACTATCTCGACACGTTGCACGCGCAGAGCGAGACGTTCATGAACAATGCCGTCGCGAATCAGGCATTGCTGACGCGTCTGGCCGGGTTGCGTCGCTATACGGATGCTTTCCATCTGCGCCCCGGTGTCGAGATCGTGAGTGCGACACCCAACGGCGACATCCATATCGACGGCGACATCGACTTGTCGAAGTATCGCTACGTCAGCCTGAATCCGAACACACAGAAGACTGGCGTATACGGCAGTGGCGAGGCGGGCGCGTTGACGATTCGCGCAGGCGGCAATCTGAACATCTATGGCAGCGTGACGGATGGCTTCGACACGACAAAACTGACCAGTTCGCCGGACGACAAGGGCTGGATTCTGACCAGTGGCACGGCAGGCTGGGGTGGCGACGCCGTCGTGCCTGCGGGGGGACTCGTCACGCTCGTCAAGGGCACGGTATTCCCTGCCGAGCGCGCGCTTAACTACGACATCCCTGTGGCGGCCGTCACGCTGCCAGCAGGCACACGTCTGCCGACGCGCGTCACGTTGTCGGCAGACCTTACGCTGCCCGCCGGGACGGTACTCGCCGGTGCCGTGCGCGATGCATCGGGCAACGTCGTGTACGCCGCCGGTGCGGTGCTGTCGTCGGCGATCACGCTGCGCAGCGGCGCGCAACTCGACGCCGGTATCGTGCTGCCATCCGTCGCACCGGTACGCGCGATGACGTGGCCCTCGGGCGCTGTCATGCCGGTGTCTTTCGTGCTCGCGAGCAATATCGCGTTGCGCAAGGGCGCGATCATTCCGGCGGAGACCGACGTGAAGCTGCCGGGAGGCGCGATATCGGTCAACTTGCGTCCGGCGGATACCACCGGCGCGCAAGGCCAGACGCTGGCGCTGGCACCCATGCTCGCGCCGGGATCGGCGTCATGGTCGATGCGGCTGGTCGCCGGTGCGGATACCACGGCGGCCGACCCGCGCGCACTGCGCCCGTTCGCAAGCGACGGTCATCTTGTGCTCTCGGACACGCACTACGGCATGGGTGAGGAGCGTAACATCGTGCCGGGCACCGGTTCGCTCGGCGTGTATCGCTGGGGCGCAGACGGCAACGCGCCGGGCGAGATCGTCACGCCGCAGGAACTGGCCGACTGGGCGATCTTCACCGAAGACGATGTTGCGATGTGGAACGGTTGGGGTGACTATTTCAAGCTCGTGACGCCGGGAACACCGCCTGATTATGTCGTCGAGGTCAAGCCTGCGCGCGAGCCGATCTTCAGCGTGCTGCGTACCGGCACCGGCGATCTCGATCTGCTCGCTGGCGGCAACCTGACGATGAATTCGCTCTATGGCGTCTACACGGCGGGCACGCAATCGCGCAACGTTGCGAGCCAATACAACATGGCGCGCGCCAAAGTGAAGGACGCGAACGTCCTCGGCGAGAAGGGCGGCACGCTTGAAAAATTCGTCGATGGCGGTGCGCAGAGTCTCTACTCGGCGTGGTACCCGGAGCATGGGGGTAACGTGCTCGTGCGCGCGCAGGGCGATATCCGCGGCGATACTGTGGGCGTGCGCAACAACTATCAGCGCTCGCTTCCATTCGGACAGCCCCGTGAAGGGAACGATACGTCCATCGTCGGCAACTGGGTCTGGCGTCAGGGTTCAGGCTCGGCGATCGCGCAGGGCGGTGTGCCGAGCGCGTGGTGGATCAACTTCGGCACCTACGCCACGGGTCCGTCGGAGGGCTATTCGTCGTACTCGACGTCCCCTTTCCTGCTCGGCTTCACGGGTATCGGCACTCTCGGCGGGGGCAATCTGGTGCTCGAAGCGAGCGGCAACGTCGGCATGCTGGAGTCGCGCATGGGACCGGGAGGAGGTTTTGGCACCTCTGCCACGTCGCGCAGTGAAGGGTTGAACCTCGCAGTGGCCAGCACCGGTCGCATCTCTGCGGATGGTACCCAGATCGAACTGACGGGTGGCGGCGACCTCGACATTCGCATCGGCGGTGGACTGAATCCGGTTCGTGAGGTACGCGCCCTGACGTCAGTCGGCAGTGTCGTCACCGATACCTCGGCATGGAGAAACGGCAACATCGGCCTGAACGGCACGTTTACCAACCTGCGCGGTGCGACCCGCATCGCGGCGGGTGCACTCGGCGGGGTCGACACGTGGTTCGGTGCGCCGGACCTGCGAGAGTCGCGTGCCATCGATCCTTTCGTCGCGGAGTTCGCACACGCCACGGGCGGCCCTACGCTCGTGCTGGGCGATTCCGCTGCGCGCATCGAGACACGTGGCGATCTGGTGATTGGTGGCTACGGCGATGCAACGCGCACGTCGCAACGCACCAACGGCACGCCGTTCTCGTACCACGGCGTGAATTACAGCGGCGAAGGCTATAGCTGGTTCACGCTATGGACGCCGTCGACGGCGATCGATCTGCTGAGCGCGGGTGGCAACGTCGCACCGCTCACGGCTATCGCCGACGCGCAGCGCGACACCACGAATTACTCGCCCAGCGACGGTCGTTTCGTCCTGCCATCCGTGCTTCGGGTGGCGACGGGCGGCGGCAATGTCTACAACGGATATTCGGCCACCGGCATTACTGCGCAGGACGGCGGGCCGTCCTCAGGTTTCTGGCCGATGTTGCTGGCGCCGACACCTGTCAGTTCGCTGTTCGCGGTGCCCAGTGACGGTGGCGCACTGGAGATGCTCGCGGCGCGTTCGATCTACGGTTCCGGCTTCCAGATGAGCCGCTCTGCGGCGGACCCGAGCGCATTGCCCACGCCGCAGTCGCCCGCGTTCGCAGGAGGGACCCGCACCATGGTCTGGGGACGCGCCTATCTCACGAATGTGCGTCAGGATGCGCTTGCGCCGTCGATCTTCGAGTTTTACGGTCCTGAGGCTGCGAACACGTTTCCGCTGTTCAGCCTGACGCCTGCGACCGTCTCAGGATACGTCTACGACCGCGTGTCGCCAGGACGCTTCTACTCGGTCACGGGGGACATCGTCGGCTTGCAGACGGGAGCGATCGATTATCGTGGATCGATCCAGCCGCGACAGGGCACACAGCCGACCTGGTACGAAGGCAACGGCGCGGTCGTCATTCGTGCAGGGCGCGACATCGTGGATTCCGGCACGCCGCTCACAGGTGCGGTGGCGACCAGCGGCGACTTCGCAGGCTGGACGACGCAGCCGGATTACCTTGACCCGGTTAACAATCCGGGACAACCGAAGCCGGCAGGGGCCGTCGTGTCGAAAGGCAATCTGATCGTGCACAACTTCGCCGACGACATTTCCATTGTGTCGGCCGGGCGTGATATTCGCTACAGCACGTTCTACGTCGCGGGTCCGGGCGCGCTGGAAGTTACCGCGGGACGCGATGTCCTGATGGGCGACCGCGCGGAGTTGCGCAGTCTGGGCGCGCTGGCCAACGTCAAACCGGGGGATCGCAGCAACGGCGCCGCGATTGCCGTGGCTGCGGGCGTGGGCACGAAGGGCCTCGATGGCGTAGATTTCAAACGCTTCGCCGCACGCTACCTCGACGCCGCCAATCTCGCGGACGCTGGCCGACCGTTCGCGGGTCAACCGGGCAAGGCGGTGGTCGTCTACGGTGGCGAGCTGACGCTCCCCGGATGGTTGCGTCAGGAGTTCGGTTATCAGGGCGATGCGGCTGGCGCCGACGCCTTCCTTGTCACCAAGCAGGCGGAACTGGATGCCGCCACCCGGTCGGCAGGGGCGGCGGGCGGCGTCGCCAGGCGTGACTTGCGCACTGAGTTCGCGCAGCAGAGTCAGTTGCATCTCGTGAACTGGTTGAGCACGCGCTTTGGCGCACGCAACGGCCTCGGGCTGCATTTCGATGCGGCGTCGATGGATGCTGCGAAGTTCTTCGACGGCTTGCCGCCCGAGCAGCAGCGAGCGTACCTGCGGGACGTGTATTTCGCAGAGTTGCGTGCATCCGGGCGCGAGTACAACGACGCGAACGGTCCGCGCGCGGGAAGCTATCTGCGCGGCCGCGAAGCCATCGCCACGCTTTTCCCCTCGCACGACGAAAGCGGCACGGCGCGCTCGTACGACGGCAGCCTGACGATGTACAGCAGCGCGACGTATTACCTTGAGAACCTCTATCGCGATCAGTCGACGACGCGCCCCTTGCCGGGGGTGAAGTATCTGACGGAGGCGCAGTGGATTGCGCGCGGCAGCCCGCAGTACGACGTGGCGCACTACGAGGTCAAGGACGCTGGTATTCACACCGACTTCGGCGGCGGCGTGAGCATACTCACCCCGGGCGGGCGCACGCTGATCGGCGTGGACGGTGGCTTCGTGCCGGGAGAAGGGTCGGGTGTCCTCACGCAGGGGCGCGGTAACGTGGATCTGTATTCGCGAGACAGCATCCTGTTGGGCCAGAGCCGTATCTTCACGACGTTCGGCGGCAATGTGCTGGCGTGGTCGGCGCAAGGCGACATCAACGCCGGGCGCGGTTCGAAGTCGACGGTGGTCTACACGCCGCAGCGTCGTGTGTACGACGAGATGGGCATGGTTTCGCTGTCGCCGACGACGCCGAACACCGGAGCCGGTATCGCAACGCTCAATCCGATTCCGGAGATTCCGCCGGGCGACATCGACCTGATCGCGCCGCTCGGCACGATCGATGCGGGCGAAGCGGGCATTCGCGTGTCCGGCAACGTCAACATCGCGGCGCTACGCGTGCTGAACGCCGACAACATTCAGGTGCAGGGTAAGTCGGTGGGCATTCCGACCATCGCGGCGGTGAATGTGGGGGCGTTGACGAACGCGAGCGCGACGGCCGCACAAGCCGCTGCGGCGGCGCAGGACGCCGTGTCGCGCGACCGGGCCAGCCAACGCGCAGGACAGTCATCGATCTTCACGGTGCGGATGCTGGGCGCGTCGGTGCAGGGTTCGGAGGGCGAGGCGCAAGGCAAGCCGTCGGCGGCGAACGGCGATGCAGCGCGCTACGGTGCGGGCTATCGTTACGATGCAGCAAGCCCGGTGCAGATTCTCGGCATGGGCGGCAAGGTCGATCCCGCGCTGTGGCGTAGCCTGAGCGACGCCGAGCGTAAGCGGATGCAACCCGTGGCGGCGCAGAGTCACTGAGGCCGCATCACCGATGCGGGAGGGTAATCCGATGGACGGGGCCGGGGGCGATTGCCGTCGGCTCCGTTTGCGAGGTCGACCGGCAGCCCGGGTGAAGGCCTCAATCGCTCAGCCGTTAGCTGCCGACAACGGAAACGCGCGGGCCTGCTCCGGCGGCGTTTCCATCTCAGGCACTCGCAGCAGCGATTCCTGCGCCAGATCCTCCGCCTGAGGCCGGTTGCTGAGTTCTCCCGTCCGAGTGCGAAGCAACTCGTCTTAATAGGCGCCGATCCCGCGAGGGCGTGTCGAGCTTGCCGTCAACCGAGTGGCGCAAAGCGCCCGGAAAGACCGGCCCGGCGGGCAGCGCCATGAAGGAATGCATGGGACGCGACGGACCTCTTGGGGCGCCGCGTCGCGTACGGGGATTCGATCAAGCGTTACCGCCTACCAATTCGTTTCCCGCTCCGGTGTGGCCGTGATCTTGTGGATCGAGAGGTCCGCGCCGTAGTACTCCTGTTCGTCGTCGAGCCGCAAGCCTGAGACGCGTTTGATGACGCCATACACGAGGTAGCCACCGGCGAAGGCGATCGCTACACCCATCACCGTGCCGACCATCTGCGCGACGAAGCTCACACCGCCGAGTCCGCCGAGCGCCTTCTGTCCGAAGATGCCAGCCGCCAGTCCGCCCCAGATGCCGCACACGCCGTGCAGCGGCCACACGCCGAGTACGTCGTCGATACGCAGACGGTTCTGCGTCACCGTGAACAGCCACACGAACAGACCGCCCGCAACCGCGCCCACGACCAGCGCGCCGAGCGGGTGCATCACGTCCGACCCGGCACACACCGCAACGAGGCCCGCAAGCGGTCCATTGTGGATGAAGCCGGGGTCGTCGCGTCCCACCCACATGGCGACCAGTGTGCCGCCGACCATCGCCATGAGCGAGTTCACGGCAACGAGCCCCGAGATGCCACCGACGCGCTGCGCGCTCATCACGTTAAAGCCGAACCAGCCGACGATCAGAATCCATGCGCCGAGGGCGAGGAACGGAATCGACGACGGCGGATGCGCGGCCACCTGACCCTGACCGTTGTAGCGCCCGCGTCGCGCGCCCAGATGCAACACCGCCGCAAGACCAATCCATCCACCCACCGCATGCACGACCACCGAACCCGCGAAATCGTGGAAGGGTGCGCCGAGCGTCTGGGTGAGCCAGTCCTGAATGCCCAGATGCCCATTCCACGCGATGCCTTCGAAGAAGGGGTAGATCACGCCCACGAGGAAGAACGTGGCCACCGACTGCGGATGAAACTTGGCGCGCTCGGCAATACCGCCCGACACGATGGCCGGGATGGCCGCCGCGAACGTCAGCAGGAAGAAGAACTTGATCAGCGCGTAGCCGTTGTGCTCGGACAGCACCGTGGCGCTCGACCAGAAGTCGACCCCATAGGCGAGCGGATAACCGATGAAGAAATACGCGAGTCCCGAGACGGCAAAGTCCGTGAGGATCTTGACCAGGGCATTGACCTGATTCTTCTTGCGGACGGTGCCGAGCTCGAGAAACGCGAAACCGGCGTGCATGGCAAGCACCAGGATCGCGCCGAGCAGCAGGAACAGCACGTCGCCGGGTGTATTGGAATTGGGCATGAATGTGCTCTTTTGGTGCAAACGTGGGAAGAAATGAAGATACGCAAGAGCGATGCCAGAAATAACTAGTGCCTTGATATTTAGGCGAGTTTTATCTGGTGATGTGACATTCGGTGCTTCGGGGTGCACGGTCGTGGTGCCGCAAACCGACGTCGCGGGCGTTCTTCGTGCATGCGGACATGGCGGATTGTGGAAAAGCCGTGAAAGGCGAGGGGACGTCACACGCGATGCGTGTCACCGGCACGCGGTATAGAATCCATCAGCAAAACCACGGACCCATCTCTGAGGAACCCCATGATTTTTGAAATCGCCCAGATCGAAGTGAAGCCCGGCAAGGAAGCCGAGTTCGAACAAGGTGTCGCCAAGGCCGCGCCGCTGTTCAAGGGATCGAAAGGCTGCCACGGCATGCGTCTGCTCAAGTCCATCGAGCAACCGACGCATTACAGCCTCGTCGTGACCTGGGAAACGCTCGAAGACCATACCGTCCATTTCCGTAACTCGGAAGCTTTCCAGCAATGGCGCGCGCTTGTGAGCGATTGCTTCGCCGCGCCGCCGAACGTCGGCCACGTGACGGAAGCGCTGATCGGCTTCTAAGGCAGGACCGGTTCTGCGTCCGGTCCAATCGGGGCGCAGTCGACAAAGCGGTGATGGAGCCAGTCTCCATCACCGCTTTTTCTTTTTAGCGGGACGACTAGGGTTTACGCGATATGAGGCAATAAAAGTTTTCAGATAACATGCAAACCAGAAAAGCATCAGGCCACAGTAACGGATGACCACCAAGCCCAGAACCCTGACCGAGCAGGTCGCACAGCAATTACAGGAAGCGATCCGACAGGGCGTCTATCCCGTCGGCGCCCGGCTGCCGACCGGCAAGCAACTCTCCGAATCGTATGGCGTGAGTCCGGCGGTGATCCGCGAAGTGACGGAGCGTCTGCGTGCGCAGGGTTTGATCGACAGTCGTCAGGGTGCAGGCGTGACGGTGAAGGCGCGTACGCCGCAAAGCGGCTTTCAGGTGCCCGTCGGGCAGGATGCGGCCGATCTCGCGAGCGTCTACGAATTGCGTCTGGATCTGGAGAGCACGGCCGCCGCGCTCGCCGCCGTTCGGCATACCGACGAGGACCTCCGGCAACTCGAAGCGATTCTCGGCAACCTCGAAACGCATCTGTATCACCCGGAGAACGGCGTCGAGTTCGATACCGCGTTTCATGCCGCCATCGCGCGCGCGACGCACAACCGCTATTACGCCGACCTGTTGCAGTACCTGAATCTGCAGATCCGGCAGGTCGTGCAGGCCGCGCGCACGAACACGTTGCGCCACGAGGGCCTCGCGGCGCAGGTGCATCAAGAGCACGTCGCCGTGTTCGACGCCATCAAGGCGCGCGATCCGATGCGCGCGCGTGAGGCGTCGCTCTCGCATCTGTTGCGTGCTTCGGGGCGTCTTGGCCTGACGCTCCCCGGGCGCGACATCATTACCGGCGCGGTTGCGCCGAAGCGCCATTGATCTGCGAGCGGCCGAGCCATATCGTCAGATGCTATCCCCCACACCGTAACCCCCGACGCGTGACCTTATGACCATCACCGCTTTCGCTCAACGTCTGATCGACGCCGTCGGCGCCGACAGCGTTTTCACTTCTACTGAAGACGTCGCGCCGTGGCTCGCCGACTGGCGTGGCATGTATCGAGGGCACGCGCAGGCCGTCGTGCGTCCGCGCTCGACGCAGGATGTCGCCAAAATTCTGTCGCTGTGCCAGAGCACGGGTACCCCGGTCGTACCGCGCGGCGGCAACACCGGACTGTGTGGTGGCGCGACCCCGGACAAGTCCGAGCAAAACGTGGTGCTGAGTCTCGACCGCATGAACGCGGTGCGCAGCCTCGACACCATCGCCAATACGCTCGTGGCCGAAGCGGGGTGCATTCTCGAAGACCTGCAACGCACCGCGCGCGACGCGAATCGTCTGCTGCCGTTGAGTCTCGCGGCCGAAGGGTCGTGCCAGCTGGGCGGCAATCTCGCGACGAACGCCGGTGGCGTGAACGTGGTGCGCTATGGCATGACGCGCGATCTGGTGCTCGGTGTGGAAGCCGTGTTGCCGAACGGCGAGATCCTTCACGGTCTTCGTACGCTGCGTAAGGACAATACCGGTTACGACCTCAAGCAGTTGCTCATCGGCTCGGAAGGCACGCTCGGCGTGATTACGGCGGCGGCGCTGCGTCTGTACGCTCCCACGCCGGTGCGTCAGGTGGTCATCGCCGCCGTGACGTCGCCGCGTCAGGCGCTCGAACTTTACGAGCTGCTGTTCGCCGAATGCGGCCCTCGCATGCAGGCGTTCGAGTTCTTCACCGGCGAGTGCGTCGATCTGGTGATGGCGCATGTACCGGGTGTGCGAGCGCCGTTTGGTGAACGTCACCCGGGCTATGTGCTGGTCGAACTGGCCGACACGGCCGACGAACAGGCCCTCGGAGCATTGCTCGAACGGGTGATCGAGGCCGCTATCGAGCGCGATCTGTGTGCCGACGCCGTGGTGTCGTCCACGCTGGGCCAGGTCGAAGAGATGTGGAAGCTGCGCGAGGAAATCTCCGAGGCGCAACGTGCCGACGGCCCGCACCTGAAGCACGACGTCTCGCTGCCCATCGAATCGATTCCTGAGTTCATGACCAGCGCCGAGGCGCGGGTAAGACGTGTTTGTCCGCAAGTGCGTCCGTTCATCTTCGGCCATTTCGGCGACGGCAATCTGCACTACAACCTCTCGCGTCCGGCGGGCGAAGCGGCGGATTTCATGGCCAGGCACGGTGAGGCGATCACTGCCGAAGTGCTCGACGAAGTCGCGCGCTTCGGCGGCAGTATCAGCGCCGAGCACGGTATCGGACAGCTCAAGCGCGACTACTTCGCCAAGTACAAATCACCGCTCGAACTGCGCCTGATGCGTGAGATCAAGGCCGTGTTCGATCCGGCCGGCATCATGAATCCGGGCAAGCTGCTGTAAAGGTTTTCCGCATCGCGCACGCCGGACATCGGCGTCCGATGACGTTTTCCCTGAGGAGTCGACATGACCGCAACTTCCGCCGCCGGTGCGCCGCTGTGTCTGGGCCCGCTGCCGGAGATCGATCCGCCCACGTTCGAAGTGCCGTTTGGCGCTGTCGACACACACGCACACGTGGTCGCCGCAAGCGATGCGTACCCGATGGTGCCCGAGCGCAGCTACACGCCGCCGCCCGCGCCCGAGGACAAGTACCTCGCGATGCTCGATGCGACGGGTATGACCTATGGCGTGCTGGTGCAGATCAGCGTCTACGGCACCGACAACCGGTACATGCTCGAAACGCTGCGCCGTCATCCGGATCGCCTTCGCGGCATTGCGGTGGTGTCGCCGGACGTCACCGATGCAGAGCTGGAAGCGATGCACGCAGCGGGGGTGCGCGGACTGCGCATCAACGTACTGTTCGGGGGCGGCATCGGCTTCACGGCGATGGAAACGCTCGCGCATCGCATCAAGGATCTGGGCTGGCATATGCAGTTCCTGATGGACGTGAATGCGCTGCCTGAACTCATGCCGCGCATGACGTCGCTGCCAGTGCCCGGCATCGTGGATCACATGGGCCATACGCCCGTGGCGCAAGGGCTGAATTCGCCGGGATTCTCGGCGCTGCGTTCGCTGGTGCGCGACCACGGTTACTGGGTGAAGCTCTCGGGCGCGTACCGGATCAGCGAGCGTTTCCCGACGTTCGACGACGTGACGCCGTTCGCACAGGCACTCATCGACGATGCCCCCGATCGCATGGTGTGGGGCAGCGACTGGCCGCACGTGTCGCTCACGCGCATGCCGAACACCGGTGCGTTGCGTAATCTGCTGCCGCAGTGGGCGCCCGACGCCGAGACACGTCGGCGCATTCTGGTGGACAACCCGGCACGTCTGTACGGCTTTCCGAAAACGATCTGATTTTCGATTTGATTGCCGATTTGATTGCCTAGTTGATTGCATTAACCATTCCCGGCGCGCCTAGCGCTCATGCAGCCTAAGAGGTTCAGGAGGAGACAAGATGGATTGGTATCGCCAGATGAACAAGACCGAGCGGCACACGTTTATTGCCGCGTTCGGCGGGTGGGCGCTCGATGCGCTCGACTTCATGGTGTTCACCTTCGTGATCTCGACGCTGATCACCGTGTTCAGCATCGACAAGGGTCAGGCCGGCATGCTGGCGACCGTGACGCTGCTGTTCTCGGCGATTGGTGGCTGGCTTGCCGGGGTGCTGGCAGACCGTTACGGACGGGTGCGCATTCTGCAAGTGACGATTCTGTGGTTCTCCGTGTGCACGGTGCTGATCGGCTTCGCACAGAACTTCGAACAGATTTTCGTGCTGCGCGCGTTGCAGGGCCTGGGCTTCGGCGGTGAGTGGGCCGTGGGTTCGGTGCTCATGGGTGAGATCGTGCGCACCGAGTATCGCGGCCGCGCCGTGGGAACGGTGCAAAGCGGCTGGTCCATCGGCTGGGCGGTGGCGGCGCTTTGTTATACGGCGTCGTTCTCGTTTCTGCCGGAAGAGTATGCGTGGCGCGTGCTGTTCTGGATCGGTGTGATTCCGGCATTGTTCGTGCTTTTCATCCGGAAGAACGTGCCTGAGCCCGAACTGTTCCAGCGCACGCGCAAGCGCGAAGATGCCGCAGAAAAGCGCACGTCGGCGTGGGCGATCTTCTCGCCGGCACTGATCAAGACAACGGCACTCTCGGCGCTGCTGTGCACGGGCGTGCAGGGCGGGTACTATGCCGTGACGACGTGGTTGCCCACGTTCCTGAAGACGGAGCGCCACCTGTCGGTGATCGGCACGGGCGGCTATCTGCTGGTGATCATTCTCGGTTCGTTCATCGGCTATCTGACGGGGGCGTATCTGACCGACCGTCTGGGGCGTCGCGCGAACCTGCTGATTTTTGCCGTGCTCTCGGGCGTGAGCATTTACGTCTACACGCAGATTCAGTTGAGCAACGACCAGATGCTGATTCTCGGATTCCCGCTGGGATTTGCAGCGTCGGGCATTTTCAGCGGCATGGGCGCGTATCTGACGGAACTGTTTCCGTCGGCGGTGCGTGCGAATGCGCAGGGCTTCGCGTATAACTTCGGGCGCGGCATCGGGGCGCTGTTCCCGAGTCTGGTGGGCTATCTCGCCAAGACGAGCGGTCTTGGCTCGGCGATTGGGATGTTTGCCGGTGGCGCGTACCTCGTCGTGCTGATCACCGCGTTCATGTTGCCTGAGACGAAAGGGCGCGAGATCGAGTAAGTTCGCGAGTCAGTTAGCAGCGCAGTTGGCAGCTCAGTTGGCAGAATTCGCAAGACAGTTTTCGTATGTTCGAGGACGGCCGTTGCCGTGGTATCGGCAGGCCGTCCGGTTTTTTTGATTCAAGGGAGTTCCGCATGAAGATCCTGGTACCGGTCAAACGGGTAGTGGATTACAACGTAAAGGTTCGCGTGAAGAGCGACGGCAGTGGCGTCGACATTGCGAACGTGAAGATGTCGATGAATCCGTTCGACGAAATCGCAGTGGAAGAGGCGGTGCGTCTGAAGGAAGCGGGCGTGGCGACGGAAGTGATCGCGGTGTCGGCGGGCGTGGCCCAGTCGCAGGAGACGCTGCGCACGGCGCTGGCGATCGGTGCGGATCGCGCGATCCTGATCGAGTCTGACGAAGAGTTGCAGCCGCTGGCTGTGGCCAAGCTGCTCAAGGCGCTGGTGGACAAGGAGCAACCGCAACTGGTGATCCTCGGCAAGCAAGCGATCGACGACGATTCCAACCAAACGGGTCAGATGCTCGCGGCACTCGCCAAGTTGCCGCAGGCGACGTTCGCCTCGAAGGTGTCGGTGGCGGATAACCGTGCACAAGTGACGCGCGAAGTGGACGGGGGTCTTGAGACCGTGTCGCTGTCGCTGCCGGCGGTGATCACGACGGACCTGCGCCTGAACGAGCCGCGTTACGTGACGCTGCCCAACATCATGAAGGCGAAGAAGAAGCCGCTGGAGACCGTGAAGCCTGCGGATCTGGGCGTGGATGTGAGCCCGCGTCTGAAGACGCTGAAGGTGGCGGAGCCGCCCAAGCGCAGCGCAGGGGTGAAGGTGGCGGACGTGGCAGCGCTCGTCGACAAGCTCAAGACCGAAGCCAAGGTTATCTAAGGGAGACGACGAGATGAGCATTCTGGTCATTGCAGAACACGACAACCAAACCATCAAATCGGCCACCCTCAATACAGTGACGGCAGCGCTGCAATGCGGCGACGACGTGCACGTGCTGGTCGCAGGCAGCAACGCGAAGGCAGCGGCTGACGCGGCTGCGCAGATCGCTGGCGTGAAGAAGGTGCTGCTCGCCGACGCGGCGTACTTCGGCGACGGTCTGGCTGAGAACATCGCCGACGAAGTGGTGTCGATTGCGGGCAACTACTCGCACATCCTGGCCCCGGCCACGGCGTACGGCAAGAACATCGCCCCGCGCGTCGCGGCGTTGCTCGACGTGGCGCAGATTTCGGACATCACGAAGGTCGACAGCGCGGACACGTTCGAGCGCCCGATCTACGCAGGTAATGCGATTGCGACGGTGCAAAGCGCCGATAAGGTGAAGGTGATCACGGTGCGCTCGACGGGCTTCGACCCGGCGGCGGCGACCGGTGGCAGCGCCGCAGTGGAAAGCGTGGCAGCCACGCCGGACGCCGGTGTGTCGCAGTTTGTGGGCCGTGAAGTGACGAAGCTGGACCGTCCGGAACTGACCTCGGCGAAGATCATCGTCTCGGGTGGTCGGGGCCTGGGTAGCGGCGAGAACTACACGAAGGTGCTGGAGCCGCTGGCGGACAAGCTGGGTGCAGCGCTGGGCGCATCGCGCGCAGCGGTCGATGCCGGTTACGTGCCGAACGACTATCAGGTCGGTCAGACGGGCAAGATCGTCGCGCCCCAGCTGTATGTGGCTGTGGGTATCTCGGGTGCGATCCAGCACTTGGCGGGCATGAAGGATTCGAAGGTGATCGTGGCGATCAACAAGGATCCGGAAGCACCGATCTTCTCGGTGGCGGACTACGGTCTGGTGGGCGACCTGTTCACCGTCGTGCCGGAACTGACGGCCGCGCTGTAACGCGTTCGGCTGCGGGAATCGATCCCGCAGCCGATTCGGATGAAGACGTGTGCAAGTACGTCTTCATCCGAATCGGAAATCTCGAACGGCAAACAGGGAACAGCGATGGACAAAGTCGATTGCGTCGTGATCGGCGCGGGCGTGGTGGGACTGGCCGTCGCGCGAACGATGGCCATGGCCGGACGCGAAGTCGTCGTGCTGGAGTCCGAGCGCGCCATCGGCACCGGCACGAGTTCGCGTAACAGCGAAGTCATCCACGGCGGCATCTACTATCCGCCCGGGTCGCGCAAGGCGACGCTGTGTGTCGAAGGCAAACACCGTCTGTACGAATTTTGCGCCTCGCACGGCGTGGAGCATCGTCGCTGCGGCAAACTGATCGTCGCGACGACTGACCATCAGGTCGCTGAGCTCGAAGCGATCGCTGCCAACGCCCGCGCGAGCGGGGTCGACGATCTTCAGTGGCTAAGCGCGGCGGAAGTAGCGCAACGAGAGCCGGCGCTGCACACGTTTGGTGCATTGCTCTCACCGTCGACGGGCATCGTCGACAGTCATGGGCTCATGCTCGCTTTACAGGGCGACGCGGAGAACGCGGGGGCGATGCTGGCTTTCGAGGCGCGCGTGACAGGCGCGCGCGTGGGGCGTGCCGAGGGCATCGAACTCGATGTCGAGACCGAAGGCGTCACGTCGACATTGCTTGCCAACACGGTCGTCAATAGCGCGGGCCTGCACGCTGTCGATATCGCTCGCCGCTTCGACGGGCTGGCGTCGGAACACATTCCGCAGCGGTACTACGCGAAGGGCAGCTACTTCACCTGTGCGCAGCGTGCGCCGTTCACCCATCTGATTTATCCGGTACCCGAGCCGGGCGGACTAGGCGTTCACCTGACGCTCGACCTCGGCGGTCAGGCGCGTTTCGGCCCGAACGTGCAGTGGGTGGACGAGATCGATTACACGGTGAATCCGTCCGATGGCGATGGCTTCTACGCGGCAGTGCGACGTTATTGGCCGACGCTGGCGGATGGCGCGTTACAACCGGGCTATGCGGGAATTCGACCGAAGATCAGCGGACCGGGCGAGCCGGCAGCGGACTTCAGGATCGATGGGCCTGCGGTGCATGGCGTGGCGGGACTCGTCAATCTGTTCGGCATCGAATCGCCGGGCCTGACGGCGTCGCTGGCGATTGCCGAAGCAGTGCGCGCCGCGCTTTCCTGACGGGAGACGTCAGGCGAAAAAGTCGGCTGAAAAAGTCAGGCGGCAAATCGCGAGATGGACCGCCCGGTCACATCTCGCCGCCCCATCAGCGCCACTCGACATCCATTACCGCACGGCGACCGGCGGCTTCCACGAAGCGGGGTTCGTCCAGAACACGCCACGTAGGCGATCGGTGTCGCCGCACGGCGTGCTGCGAGCAGGTTTGCTGATCTGGCCTGCACAGGCGCTGATATCGCGGCCCGATTGTTGCAGGCGTTTCAGAATCGTATCGAGCATGCCCGATTCGCGCCATTCGTTCAGTTTGCGACGGCAGGTCGGCACGGAGGGGTACTGCATGGGCAGCTTGGACCAGCTCTCGCCAGTGAACAGCACCCACAAGACAGCATTGGTCAGCGTGCGCTGCTCGACTTGAGGGCGGCCGCGTCGTTCCGTACGGACCGGTCGGTCGCAAATCAGATCACGCAGGGCGTGCCATTCAACGTCGCTCAGTTCATTAAACATAACACCTCGACCCAAAACAAACGGAGGCGCCGCAGGGGGCGAGTCCGGGTTTCGCGATCTGGTACGAACCGGTGCAGTTTGGTGCGTACTTATCGTCAAAACTCGGCCAAGGCGGCGTCGATCCCCGATGCTGGAAATACAAGCAACAAGCATGCCAGGACATCGGGTTCTCTTTTGAAGAACGCCGCGGGCGGGTCGAACCACACTGCGAAGGGAGCGTTTGACCAGCAAAAAAACGCCCACTTGGCAGGTGGGCGCAGCTCCTGGGTGGCTATTGGGATAGGCAATCGCAAAAGCGTCAGGAGAAAAGGAATACGTGCCTTTTGGCCAGTCCGGATCGTTTATTGTTCTCGGCTCGGGCCACGGTGTCTCGCTCCACATGCGCCAGCTTGTCAAGCTTGCAGCCGCAATCATGACAAAAACCGCGAGTCGACGCGCTTCGGAATTACCCCCATTGCGGTGCATGCCGTCGGACGAGGGTGTCTGACCCCAAATCGGCCGAAAGCCCGCCCCGCTTGCCCTGGATGAGTGCCAGCCTGCGCTTGCATAGGGCATGGTGTCTCGAGAACGGGCGCAACCAAGCGCAACCGTCGCGATGCCATCGGCGCAACTCCGTCTCGCACAGTGAGAAAGTGGCCCGGTCGACTCATGGTCTTCCGTCATGGTCGGGTGGCCGGACCGTAGCCTATAATGTGCGCCTTCCATGAATATCGTCTATCGGCTGCGCGGAACCGCCGCACACCGGTCGGCGCCATTGTGCGCAAACGGCATGAGCAACGACAGCGATAACAAATATTCGGTCCCGGGCCTGGAGCGCGGTCTGCGGATCCTCATGACTTTTTCGGCGCGCGAGCCGGTGCTGGCAGGGGCGGACCTTGCCCGCCGGCTGGACATTCCTCGCTCGACGGTGTTCCGTCTGTTGCAGACGCTGGAAGCCGAAGGCTTTATCGAGAAGGCGGGCGACGACCGTCATTACCGGCTCGGTGTGGCAGTGCTGCGCCTCGGGTTTGAGTATCTGAACTCGCTGGAGCTGACGGATCTCGGGACACCGGTTATCGAGAAGCTGCGCGACGCAACGGGCTTCTCCAGTCACATCCTGATTCTCGATCAGCGCGACGCAGTGTTCGTTGCGAAGGCGGCCAGCCGCGAACTGGTGTTCGGTACGGTGCGCGTCGGTACGCGTCTGCCCGCTCACGCGACCGCCGTCGGGCACATTCTGCTCGGCGACTATTCGTTGCCGTCGCTCAAGCAGCTCTATCCCGAACGCAAGCTCGAAGCTTATACGGCGCATACGCCCACTACGGTCGAAGCGCTCCACCGCGTGGTGCAGGAAGACATCGCTCGCGGCTACAGCATGAGCCAAGCCTTCTTCGAACAGAACATTTCGACGATCGCCGCGCCGGTGCGTAATCATCGCGGGCAAATCGCCGCCGTTATCAGCGTGACTATCCCGCAGGCACGTGTCGAAGCCGACTTGCTCGAGAACGGCATCGTCGAGAAGGTGGTTTCCGCTGCCGATGAACTCTCGCATAAGCTGAATTACCGTTCGGAACGTTCCGGCGTTGTGCCTCTGAGCGGGCATCCGTGATTTAACGTCGACCGTTACCACCCCCCGCGGTCCCAAATCCTCGCCGCTCTATATACCCTCCGGGCAGCGCCAATCACCGGCCCCCTGACTCCGTTCCACTACCTTTAAGTCACTGCGTCAGGGGGCCGGCGATCGCCGCCACTCCTGCGCCCCCCACTTTTCTCCGCCCCACCTCGTTGCGCACTTTGTTGCGCTCGTCTCGCCTTCTGCCGATCGGCCACGCCTAAACGGCCCCAGTCGTGCCATTCCCCTATTTTTTCCCGCAGACGCGCGTCACCTTTGTCATTAGCATTTGCACAACATCAATAAATGCTTACTTATTTTCTGCTTGTCTCACAGTAACCACTTCGACATAATTGTCTCACCTATTAATCATTGTTTCATAGGTAAGACAATTTTGGTGCGGCGGTCGGGACGTTGGGAATGACGTCGAGCGTGCTGGCAAAGGGCGTCAACAGCCCCGGGCATCAGAGGCAAACAGGAGTGGATGGTGAAGAGACGCAGTATCGGCGCAGCCTGCCTTTTGGCATGCGTTGGCGCGGCACATGCCGCTGGCAATTCGTTGCAGATTTACGGGACGGTCGACGACGGCCTCACTTATGTGAGCAATCAGGGCGGCGGACGTCTGTTCAAAATGGACGCCGGTATCGGTCAACCCGACCGTTTCGGCATTAAAGGACGTGAGGATCTCGGGGGCGGTCTCGCCGCTGTCTTCCAACTCGAACAGGGCTTCAATACAAGCTCCGGTGCGCTGATCAATAGCGGCGTCGAGTGGAATCGTCAGGCATGGGTCGGACTCGCCAGCGATCGTTTCGGTACGGTATCGATCGGGCACCAGACAGACTTCATGCAAGACGTCTCGATCCGCTTCTCGAACGGCTTCTGGCAGCACAATCTGTACGCCTATCACCCCGGCAACCTCGACAATCTGGCGAATTCATCACAGATCGATAACGCCGTGAAGTGGAACAGCACGAGCTTCCACGGACTGACGGGCGGTCTGATGTATGGCTTCGCTGGCGGCAACGCCCAGGGACGCACGGCCGGTGCCTACGTGAAGTACGACAACGGCGCGCTGTCGATGGCTGCAACTTACGTCAGCATCAACAAGCGGACGTTCGATTTCTCGTCACGTCTCGGCATTTCGTCGATCTTCGGTCAGTCGGCCCTCTCCGCCACGAAGTTGTTCCAGTCGGACGCCGTGAACAACACCGGTATCGGCGCTTCGTACCGCATTTCGTCGCGCTGGAACGTGCACGCCCTCTACACGCGCAGCGAAGTTCGCGCGCCGGGCGGCTCGGGCAACATGTTCAACTACGACGTGGGCACGGAATACCGCGTCACGGAAGCGAACGCGCTGACGCTGGGTTATTCGTACTCGTCGTTCAACCACACGCACTACAACCAGATCGAAGCGGGCGACCTGTATTCGTTCTCGAAGCGTACGCAGTTGCAGGCGCAAGTGACGTACATCGGCGCGACGGGGAATAACCACGCCGCGTCGTATCCGATCGGCGCATCGAGCAATCACGATCAGATGCTGGTGCGCGTCGGGATGTATCACAGCTTCTGAGGAAGCGTCTAAGTCTCGGTATCGTCGGCGTCGAATTCGTTCGATACCGACGATGTTGGTGATTGCAGGGTTTTCTGCGGCGTCCGTATAACGTTGCCGCCTATTTCGAGATTCGCGAGATTCAACATGTCAGGTTCTCTGCCCCCCGCATCCTCCCAGCGCCCCTCGCGCGTGCGCTACTGGATGCTCTTTCTGGTCTTCGTCGGCACGGTCATTAATTACGTCGACCGCGCCAATCTGTCGGTCGCCGCCCCAATGCTCAAGCAGGAGTTTGGTCTCGGACCGGTCGAACTCGGCTTCATTTTTTCGGCGTACGCATGGACGTATGTGATCGCCAACATTCCCGGCGGTTGGGTCATCGACCGTTTCGGCACACGTGCGATCTACGGCGTGGCCATTCTCAGTTGGTCGGTGCTGACGTTCATGCAAGGTTTCACGTCGCGCTTCGCCACGCTCTTCGGTATGCGTCTGGGCGTGGGCATTGCCGAAGCGCCGACGTTTCCGGTGAACAATCGCGTGGTCTCGATCTGGTTCGCACAACGTGAACGAGGTGTGGCCACGAGCGTCTACCTCGTCGGGCAGTACATCGGCATGGCGGCCCTCACCCCGGTGCTGTTCTGGATTGCTCATACGTGGGGCTGGCGCGAGATATTCTATGCGACTGGGCTGCTGGGCATTGTGTGGGCTGGTGTCTGGTTCGTCGGATATCGCGATCCGGACAAGTGCTCGTGGGTCAACGCCGCAGAACTCGAACATATTCGTAGCGGTGGGGCGCTGGTCGAAGTGAAATCGGCGGAACCTGCAACGGCGCAGAAATTCCCGTGGCGCAAGCTGATGGCGCTGTTTCGCAATCGCCAGATCATCGCGATCTGCGTGGGCAAGTTCGCGTCGCTCTCGTCGCTGTACTTCTTCCTGACGTGGTTCCCGACGTACCTGATTACCGAACGTCACATGACGGTGCTCAAGGCGGGCGGCATGACGTCGGTGCCGTTCGTGGCGGCGTCCATCGGTGTGGTGTGCGGTGGTCTGCTCTCGGACTGGCTGCTGCGTCGAGGCGTGGCGGTCGGCACGGCGCGAAAGACGCCCATCGTCACCGGTCTGCTGCTGGTGCCGACGATGTCGCTCACGGTTCTCACGGACGCCAACTGGCTCGTCATCGCCATCATGTCGTTCGCGTTCTTCGCGCAGGGCGTGGCGTCGGCGTCGTGGTCGCTCGTAGCAGACATCGCTCCGAAGGGCATGGTCGGCATCACGGGTGGTGCGGTGAACTTCGCCGGTAACCTCTCGGGCATCATCACGCCCATCGCAATTGGCTTCATCGTCAAAGCGACGGGCTCGTTCGGCTGGGCACTCGGCCTCATCAGCATCTTCGCCATCGCTGGCGTGCTGTGCTACCTGCTGCTGCTCGGCGAAGTCAAACGCATCGAACTGGACGACGATGACGATGACGGCAAGGAGGGGCAAAGTGCTGCGGTGACCGGGAAGGCCCGCACGGCCTGAGATCGCTACCGTCGTCCACCTGGCGGATGACGGACAGCACCGCCTGATGGGGTAGCGAACCGGGATCGAACGGTTTAGGCCACGTCAGGCTTCCACCGCCTGACGCCGGTAATCTCCCGGACGCGCGCCGGTCCATTTCCGGAATGCCCGGAAGAATGCGCTGGGATCGGCGAAGCCCAATGACAGCGCAATCTCCAGCATCGGCTTGGACGTGTGGCAAAGCGCGTGAATCGCAAGATCGCGTCGCAGCTGATCCTTGATCGACTGGTACGACTGCCCCTCGTCTTCCAACCGTCGGCGCAACGTCGACGGCGTTGTATGAAACTCGCCAGCCAACGCTTCGAACGCCGGCCAGCTATCCGTCGGCATGGCTTTCAGTCGCCGCCGGACCCGCGCCACCATCCCCTTGGTGTTCTTGTACTTGAGGATGATGTTGCCCGGCGCGGCCCTCAGAAAATCCTTCACCGTGACTTCGTTTTGCACGACCGGCAAGTCCAGACAGACAGCGTCGAATTCGATCGCGGTATGCGGAGCACCGAAAACCAGCCGCGCCGAATACATGGTTCGGTACTCATCGCTGTAGACCGGTTCGTCAAAGGCGAAGTACGCCGTTCCCAACGTTACGCGCCGCGCGATCAGCCAGCAGGTGAGTGCGTAGAAGAGGATCAGCAGCGTCTCGTGTCCGAAGATGCGCGGCGCTTTCGCATCCGGCCGCTCATGGACTTCGAGCCGGGCAAGGGCGCCGTCGCGCACCAGATGCATTTCGAGATCGTCGAGCAACAGCCCCATGAAGCGGCAGGCACGCTGCAACGCCTGCTCCAGCGTGTGGCAGGCGACGACGCTGTGACACAGCATCGCAAAACTGCCGACCTTCATGCGCCGCGAATCCTGTCCGAAGAACTCGTCGTCCAGTGCGAGACTGATCAGCCGCCACAGATGCGCGTATCGATCCGCCGAGACACGCCCCTGTGGATGCGCGAGCAACGACGGGGCGATGTCTGCGGCCCGCAGCAACGCCATCGGATCGCCGCCGAGTCGTTCGACGTGCGCCAATGCGTTGATCACAAAATGAATCGAAATGCTGCCTTTTTCCATGCGTCGCGAATCGGTGCCGGCGGAATGCCGTAGCAGGGGGACGCAGGAATTCTAGCAGTGCGGCCCCTGTCGGCGCTTCCGTCGCCGTCCGAAACGCTGATCGGAGTATTCCGAAATCGTAGATTTGGCGTGGCGGGTGGACTTAGCTTTTCGATGGCGGAGTGAGACGTCGAGACTCCCTTCGGCTTACTTCGGTGCCATGCGCAATGCGCCGTCAAGACGAATGACCTCACCGTTGATCATCGTGTTCTCAACGATGTGTCGCACCAGTGCGGCGTACTCCGATGGACGTCCCAGGCGCGGCGGAAAAGGTACCGACGCACCGAGCGCAGCCTGCACCTCGGGCGTCATGCCAGCCATCATCGGCGTTTCGAAAATCCCCGGCGCGACGGTCACGACACGTACGCCCAGTCGCGCCAGCTCACGCGCGGCGGGCAAGGTCAGCGCGGCAACCCCTCCCTTGGACGCCGCATATGCCGCCTGACCGATCTGCCCGTCGAACGCTGCGACCGATGCCGTGTTCACGACGACGCCGCGTTCGCCTTCGGTATCCGCTTCGCTCTCGGCCATCGTCGCAGCCGCAATACGCAGCACATTGAATGTGCCGATCAGGTTCACATTGATGACGCGCGCGAAGCTCTCGAGCCGGTGCGGCCCCTGCTTGCCGAGAATGCGCTCGCCAATGACCATGCCCGCGCAGTTGACCACACCGTTGAGCGTGCCGAAGGCACTTTTCGCCGTGTCGACGAGGCGCTGCACATCGTCTTCGCGCGTGATGTCGGTCGTGACGAAGCGCGCGGCCTCGCCGAGCGCTTCGGCCTGCTTGGCGCCGGCTTCGGCGTTGATGTCGCCGAGCACGACTTTGGCGCCTGCGTCGACGAACATGCGGGCGGTTGCTGCACCGAGCCCCGACGATGCGCCGGTGACGAGAAAGACACGATCCTTGATTTGCATAGCAAATTCCGAATAAGTAAGAGGTGGCGTTCAGGCCACATTGGCCGACGCTTGCGCGGCTTTAGCGATTTCCTGATTGCGCAAAATGAAGCGCTGAAGCTTGCCGCTCGGCGTCTTGGGCAGTTCGGTCACGAATTCGACTTCGCGCGGGTACGCGTGCGTCGACAGCCGGTGGCGAACGTGCTCCTGCAATTCGCGGGCGAGGGCGTCCGACGGCGCGAACTGGGCGTGCAGCACGACGAATGCCTTGACCAGCTCCGTGCGCTCGGGGTCCGGCTTGCCGACTACGGCCGTTTCGACCACAGCCGGATGTTCGATCAGCGCGCTTTCCACGTCGAACGGACCGATGCGATAGCCCGCCGAGGTGATGACGTCGTCGTTACGTCCGACGAAGCTGATGCTGCCGTCGGCGTTGCGCTCGACGGTGTCGCCGGAAAGGTAGTAATCGCCCATGAACGCTGGCGTCTCCCGCTCCCAGTAGCCGCCGAACCACATCAGCGGCGATTGCTTGCGGTCCAGAGCGAGCACGCCCGGCTGGCCGACGGGGCACTCCCGACCTTCGTCGTCCAGTACTACAACACGATGCCCCGGTGAGGCAAAGCCCGCTGTACCTGCTTGCACCGGGTGCGCGAGTGCGTGATGGTTGCAGACCACCATGCCCAGTTCCGTCTGGCCGTAATGATCATGAATGGTCACACCGAGATGCTCGGCGAACCAACGAATGACTTCCGGGTTCAGCGGCTCACCGGCGCTCGACACGGCGCGCAGTCGGCCTTTGACCGGAGCCGCGGCCTTCTCGCCACCGGCGATGAGCAGACGGAACGCTGTCGGTGACCCCGCAAGGTTGGTGACACCGAGTTTGTTGATGATCCGGTACGTGCTCTCTACGGTGAATGGCCCATCGTAGAACGTCGTGGGAATCCCCATCGCGAGCGGTCCCGTGACAGCGTAATACAGCCCGTACGCCCATCCCGGGTCCGCAATGTTCCAGAAGGTGTCGGTCGGACGTAGATCGACGGCGTCACGCATATAGCCCATGAACGCCATGATCGCGCGCAGCGGCACCATCACCGGCTTGGCCGCGCCCGTCGTGCCCGAGGTGAACATCATCATGAACGGATCGTCGCCCCGGCGCATGACCGGTTCGAACACCTCGTCGTGGTGCTCCACCTCGTGCCAGAAACTGAAGTCGCCACGTCGTACACCCTGACCGCGAGGGCCGCCGACCGTTGCGACCGGCGGGCAGTTGGCGACTTCGTCGAGCTTCGCCCGGTTGGTCGCGTCGGTAATGACGAGCTTACTTTGCGCGCTCTGCAGACGGTGTTCGATCGCCTTCGGCCCGAACGCCGTGAAGAGCGGCTGATACACCGCGCCTGCGCGCCACGTGCCGAGAATTGTGACGAGTAATTCCGGCGTGCGAGGCAGCAGGCCGCTAACGCGGTCGCCAGGCTGCACACCCTGTTCGCGCAGGAAGTTGGCGAAGCGCGCCGACAGGGTTTGCAGCAACTTGAACGTCCAGGTCTGGCTCGTGCCGTCCTTGCCTTCCCAGAACAAGGCGATGCGCCCGGGAAGGGCGTGACGGTCGCAACATTCGACACAGGCATTCATCGCGTCGAGGTTGCCGTCCAGCGTGGCGCGCACGGTGGCGTCGAGGTCGAACGCCTCATAGGCTTGAGCGTAATCCGCAGTCATGGGTTGTCTCCTGAAGTCCGATGCCGGTCGGCAAGCGCGCATACGATGCAGTGACCTCTAAGCGCTTCGCCGACCGCCCGCGGCACCGTCTGTTCTCGGGGGCGACGCTCGCGGGCAAGGGGAAATTCATCGTAATGGGTGGCGTCGGCGGCAGGCAATGTCCAATCGGGTCAGAGTTCGTGAGGGATTTATCCACTCCGCAAACAGGGGATATCGCCTCGCGTCAGGCGTACCCTGGTCGTTGTCCGACAGGGCTTGCGGCGAATCCTTGCGGCCATGAGGGTTTGTCCTGAGCCCAATACAGACGATTCCGATGGCAATTCCGCTCATCCAATTTGCCGTTTTTGGCTATGGTGCCAACGGGGCGCGATCCCTACACTGGACCTATTGACAGGCGAAAGACCTCGACGATTCTTAAACGCGATTTTCACCGGTTACGTTCCGATAACGTTCCGATAACGTCACGGCGCAGGAGACAGAGCATGGATTTCTATACCGAAGATCAACGCATGATTCGCGATATGGCGCGTGCGTTTTCCAGTGAGCAACTTGCGCCGAATGCAGCCCAATGGGACCGGGAATGTGCGTTACCCGACGCGATGGTTGCGCAGATGGGCGAGCTTGGCCTGCTCGGCATGATGGTGCCGGAGCAGTACGGCGGGTCGTACACCGATTACACGGCGTACGCGCTGGCGATGGAGGAAATTGCGGCGGGTTGCGCTTCCACGGCCACAATGATGTCCGTGCACAACTCGGTCGGCTGTGCGCCGATCCTGAAGTTCGGTAACGACGCCCAGCGCGAGCGCTGGCTGCCGGATCTGGCAGCAGGCCGCAAGATCGGGGCGTTCTGTCTCACCGAGCCGCAAGCCGGGTCGGACGCGAGCAATCTGAAGACGCGTGCCGAGCGTCGGGGCGACAAGTGGGTGCTCAACGGCAACAAGCAGTTCGTGACGAACGGCAAGCGCGCGGCAGTGGCCATCGTGTTCGCGGTCACCGATCCGGCGGCGGGTAAGCGTGGCATCTCGGCCTTCATCGTGCCGACCGATACGAAGGGATTCGAGGTCGGGCGTCCCGAGCACAAGCTGGGCATTCGCGCGTCGGACACCTGCCCGATCACGCTGGTCGACTGCGAGGTCGGCGAGGACGCCATGCTGGGCGAGCCGGGGCAGGGGCTGAAGATCGCGTTGTCAAACCTTGAGGGCGGGCGCATTGGGATCGCGGCGCTGGCGCTGGGCGTGGCGCGCGCCGCGTTCGAGGCGGCGCTGCAATATGCGAACGAGCGTCAGCAATTTGGCAAGCCGATTCGCGAGCATCAGAGTATTGCCAACATGCTGGCCGACATGACGACACGCATCAACGCGGCGCGCTTCCTGATCCTGCACGCTGCGGCCCTGCGCACTCAGGGCTTGCCCTGCCTGACGGAGGCGTCGCAGGCAAAGCTCTTCGCATCGGAACTGGCTGAGTGGGTGTGCACGCATGCCATTCAGATTCACGGCGGCTATGGGTATCTGGAGGATTATCCGGTCGAGCGCTTCTATCGCGATGCCCGCATCACGCAAATCTACGAAGGCACCAGCGAAGTTCAGCGGCAGGTGATCGCCCGCGCACTGGATTGAGGAGGAGGGCAAGTGAATCTGCACGATGGCGCTGTCGAGGCGCAAGACGAAGTGTTGTTCGACGTGATCAACGGGTTCGGTGTGATCACGCTCAACCGGCCGAAGGCGCTGAACGCCATCACCCACGGTATGGTGGGCGCCATGTGGCGACAGCTGATGGCGTGGAAAGACGACACCACGGTGCGTGCGGTGCTGATCGAAGGGGCGGGGGAGAAGGCGTTCTGCGCTGGCGGCGATGTCCGCGCGCTATACGACAGCCGGGTGAGCAATGCTGACGCGCATCAGGCGTTCTTCGTCGACGAGTACCAGCTCGACTATCTGATTCACCGATATCCGAAGCCATATATCGCCTTGCTCGACGGCATCGTCATGGGCGGTGGCATGGGAGTCGCGCAGGGGGCGGCGCTGCGCATTGTGACCGACAGAACAAAGCTCGCGATGCCGGAGACGGCCATCGGGTTGTTCCCGGACGTCGGCGCGAGTTGGTTCCTCGGGCATCTCGCGCCGACGCTTGCGCGCTATCTCGGCCTGACCGGTGCGACCATTGCGGCGGCCGATACGCTCTACTGTGGACTCGCCGATGTCTGGCTCGAAGGCGATGCCCTGGCGCAACTGCGCGAGGTGCTGCTGAAGTTCGAATGGGCCAAGGACGACCCGAACGCCTCAGATTCCGGCAACGACGCGTTACTCGCGCGTCTGCGCGCCGCCATTTTGCCGCTGGGGCGTACGTCGTCTGACGCCGCGTCGCTTGCTGGCGCGAGAGCGGCGCTCGACAGGCATTTCAGTGCCCTTGACGTGCCGGGCATCGTGGCGTCGCTCACGGCCGACACCGACAACCCTTGGTCGGCGGAGACACTGGCGTTGCTTCGCCAACGCTCGCCGCTCAGTCTGTGCGTCACCGACCGCCAATTGCAGAAGGGACGACGTCTCGATCTGGCTGACGCATTCCGGACGGAACTGGTGCTCGGCTATCACGCATTCGCGTCCGGCGATTTCGTCGAGGGCGTCCGTGCGCTGTTGATCGACAAGGACAAGCAACCCCGTTGGCGCTTCGCCACATTGGACGACGTGCCGACGACCGAGGTGGATGCCTTCTTCGTTTCACCGTGGCCGGACGGGCAGCATCCACTGAATGCGTTAGGCAGGGATTGAACTCGGGCAAACGCATGCGACAATGCCGGTTTTGCGGGGGACCGCACAATCCGTTGGAGTCCAGATGCTCGTCGAAATCGCCCGTCTGCTGCTAGACCTTGTTTTCTCGCTATTCGGCGCTTTATTGCTTTTGCGTGTGTGGATGCAGGCGACGCGGTTGCCGCCGCGCAATCCGCTCTCTCAAGGCGTGTTCCAGTTCACCAACTGGATCGTGTTGCCGCTGCGGCGTGTCGTGCCGGGCGTTGGGGGGATCGACTGGGCGTGCGTGATCGGCGCGTGGATCGCGGCGATCCTTTATCTGGTGCTGATCACGGCTGTGGTGGGGGTGTCGCCGGTCACGGTGTTCCCGCGTGGCTTGCTGGTGGCGCTGGTGCTCGTCGCCAAGTGGGGCGCGAATCTGGTGATGTGGCTCACGCTGCTGATGGCCGTGCTGTCGTGGGTCAATCCGCGTGCCACGGCGATGCCGATTCTCCAGCACTTGCTTGATCCGCTGCTGCGCCCGCTTCGCCGCGTCATTCCGATGGTCGGCGGCTTCGATCTCTCGCCGCTGGCGCTGTTCCTGCTGATGCAGATTCTGCTGATCGTCCTGGCGCGCTTAAGCCTGTTCTTCGCGATGCTCTGACGCATCCGCGTTCGTGTGCGCAGGCAGCGATGCGGCTGCCTGCGGCACCCGTTCCAATCCAAGACGACGCAACACTCTGTGGCCGTCTTCGGTCACGCTCACTTTCGTTTGTCCCTCATCCACCGCCACATGCACCAGGCGCGCTTGCTCCAGCGCGGCGAGGTCGGGTGGTTCGAGCGCATCGGCATCGATGGGGCCCAGGGATGCGGCCGCCAGCAACAGCGTAGCGATTTCATGCGGACTCAGCATGGTCATGCTCCTTGAGGCGTATAGCTTTCACGTCGGCGTAATCGATGTTGCGACGCTGTGAATCTGTGATTGGCCGGATGCCCGAATCGAAAGGGCCGACTGACTCGACCGACCCGATCGGCCCCGCGACATCCTCTCGTCCAGCCCGATCGTCCCAACAGATCCGCCCGATCCAACCGATCCGATCCCGCGTCCCAGGCGTTCACCACCCTCGTCAACGACATCGGCACGATTCGTTCGATCACAGTAACGGGCGAATGTAAGCCCGTGACTACGCCATGTTTACCGCACGTTACGACTCGCCTCCGACCTGGCCTCCCCAGGCGGTCCAGTGACTGTCCTGTGAATCTGTTACCTGACGATTGAGTGATATCGAAGCGATATCTGAGTGACGCTGCGCGACGCTCAAGCGCCGTGCGCAGTGAAACCGTACTTCAGCGTCGGATTGCAAAGCCGCCGGCAAGTTCGTGCATTCGGGTTTCCCCTAGTATGCCCGCTTTTTACGTATGACGGAGGTCGTGCCCCCTTGTTTTGACAGGGTTTGCGGGCTGAGAAGAGGAAATACATCAGCGTTGGAAGCTCGATTGGCTGCATTTGAACTATTTTTTTTCTTTTGACGGGGTGTCGATGAAAATATACTTTCCTTCACTCCGAAGGATGGATGCAATTCATTTTCATGATCGACGCCGATTCGTTGCCCGCCGACTTGCCGCTCACTGAGCGCATCGTGCGAGCCATGCCCGAACTGACGCCCGCGCAGCAGCGCATGGCGGCGTTCGTGCTCGACAATACGTTTCGGGCCGCGACCATGCGCATCGACGAATTTGCCGACGCCGTTGGCGTGTCGCTCGCGACCGTCAATCGTTTCGCGCGCGCGCTCGGCTTCGACGGCTACCCGCAATGCCGTGCGGCCATGGTTCGCGGCTACGAGGCGACGCTGGCCCCCATCGAAAGCCTTCGCACGAGCAAGGCCCAGGCGAGCGACAGCGCGGACGTGATGGCAGCATCGCTTGCGCAGGCCATCGAGAATCTGGACTGGACCCGTCGCGCGCTCGACGCAGGTACGTGTGAGCGCGCCATCGAGTCGATTCTGCAAGCGCACCGTATTTACGTGCTGGGACTAGGGGCGAGCGGTTATCTCGCCGGTCTGCTGCATCACGGTCTCGATCCTTATTGTGAAAATGTGCAGTCGGTCGTCGGCGCAGGCGGATCGACGCATGCCGCGCGTCAGCTCTTCAAATTGCGCGAGGGCGATCTGGTGATCGCGCTCGGCTTCCCGCGCTACGTCTCAGATACCGTGACACTGTGCCGTCGCCTGCGCGGGCGCGGTGTGTCGGTGATGGTGCTCACGGACAGTCCGACGTCGCCGCTGGCACCGCTGGGCGATATCGTCCTCTTCGTGCGTAGCAAGCCGCGTCTGTCCAGCAACTCCGAAGCGAGCGTGCTGGCGATGATCGATGCCATTTGCGACGCCGTCGCGCAACGCGCGAAACACGCCGTGGACCGAGCCACCGAGCTGACAGATTTCCTGCTACCGTGGATCGACTCGGCGTCACAGAGTCCGTCGAACGCGCCCGCCAATGTGGCAAGAGCGGTGGCCAGAGCGCCGTCGCCTGTCGTGGGACGCGTCGCGACCACTGCCGCTACGGCCACCGCTGCCACCACTGCCACCGTCGCCGTGAAGTCGCTGTCGAACGCCGCCGCTGCGGCGACGCCCAGCACGCAGGGCGCACCGAATCCCGTCCATCAGACCGCACCCCGACATTCGAGTCATGCCAGCACTGCGTCCAGCGCGACGCCCGTCAGTCTGGACAGAAAGGACAACGCATCATGAGCCACGCCCAACGCGCCGTCATCGCCATTCACGGCGGTGCCGGAACGATCAGCCGCGACACGTCGCCCGAAGAACTCAAGGCATATCACGAGGCTCTGGCCGACGTGCTGCGCGCCGGTCAGGCCGTCCTGGCGGCGGGTGGCTCGGCGCTCGACGCGGTCACCGTAGCCGTGCAGCACCTCGAAGATTGCCCGCGCTTCAATGCCGGACGTGGTGCAGTCTTCACCCATGAAGGCACCCACGAACTCGACGCTGCGATCATGAACGGCACGACGCTCGACGCCGGCGCCATCGCCTGCGTTCACCGTGTGCGCAACCCGATTCTGGCTGCCCGCTCGGTGCTGGAGCGCAGCCCGCACGTGCTGCTCGTGGGCGAGGGGGCAGAAGCCTTCGCTGCGGCGAACGGGGCAGAACTGGTCGATCCCGAGTACTTCTTTACCGAGGCGCGCTACGCCCAGTTGCAGCGCGCGCTGGCGAGTGCTGCCGTGTCGCTCGATCACGACATGCCACTCAAGAAAGAGCCCATCGATCCGGACACGAAGTTCGGCACGGTCGGCGCAGTCGCCTGTGACATGCACGGCCATGTGGCGGCGGCGACCTCGACCGGCGGCATGACGAACAAGGCCATTGGCCGTGTGGGCGATTCGCCGCTGATCGGCGCGGGCTGTTACGCAAACGACGCCACGGCCGCCGTTTCGGCGACGGGCACTGGCGAGGCGTTCATTCGCGCCGTCGCGTGTTACGAAGTGGGGGCGCTGATGGCCTATGCGGGCCTGTCACTGGCCGATGCCGCCGAGCGCGTCATTCGCGAGCGCCTGCCGCGCGTGGACGGTCGAGGCGGTCTGATTGCCGTGGACGCACAGGGCAACGTGGCGCTGCCGTTCAACACGGAAGGGATGTATCGCGGCGTGGCCCGTGTCGGCGAGACGCCGGTGACGGCCATTCACGAATAACGTCCATGAATATCGCCTGACGTCTCAGGACGGCGGGCCGGACAGGGCGGGACCGGAGACGGCAACGCCCTTGGCAACAGATTCGGCAAGTGAAGATTAGCGAGGACAGGCGTGGCTGAGCGTAAGACAACCCCAACCATTTCGTTGCCCGACGAGCGTGTGCTCGACGTGAGCGGCATCTCCGTGCAGTTCGCGACCTCCGAGCGCGTGGTCACGGCCGTGCGCGACCTGTCCTTCCATGTCGACCGGGGCGAGACGCTCGCCATCGTCGGCGAATCCGGCTCCGGCAAGTCCGTGACGTCGCTGGCCGCCATGCGTCTCGTGGAAAACGGCGGCGGACGCATCACGCAGGGCACGATGATCATGCGCCGCCGCAACGGCAAGCTGGTCGACCTCACGCGTGCAAGCGGTCACACCATGCGCAGCATCCGGGGTGCCGACATGGCGATGATCTTCCAGGAGCCGATGACGTCGCTCAATCCGGTGTTCCCGGTCGGCGAGCAGATCGCCGAGTCGATTCGCCTGCACCAGGGCAAAGATGCCGCCGCCGCGCGTGCCGAAGCCCTGCGCATGCTCGAACTCGTCCGCATCCCCGAAGCGCGCCGGGTGCTCGGCCGTTTCCCGCACCAGCTCTCGGGGGGTATGCGTCAACGGGTGATGATCGCGATGGCGCTCTCGTGCAAGCCGGGTTTGCTGATCGCGGACGAACCGACCACCGCCCTCGACGTGACCATTCAGGCGCAGATCCTGCAACTGATTCGCGCGTTGCAGGACGAGATGCACATGGGCGTGGTGTTCATCACGCACGACATGGGGGTGGTGGCCGAGGTGGCCGATCGCGTGCTGGTCATGCACCGCGGTGACAAGGTCGAAGAAGGCAAGTCGGCGGAGATCTTCGCCGCGCCGCGCGAGCGCTACACGCAGGCGTTGCTCTCGGCCGTGCCGCGTCTCGGTTCGATGCAAGGCACCGATCTGCCCGCACGCTTCCCGCTGCTGCGCTACGACGCACCGCCCGACGCCAAGCCCGCAGCCGAAACGCCGCAACCGACGGTCAAGACCGATGCCGGTCCGATCCTGCGCGTGAAGGATCTCGTGGCGCGCTTCGACGTGCCGTCGGGCTTCTTCGGCCGCGTGAAGCAACGTGTGCACGCGGTCGAGCGAGTGAGTTTCGATCTGTATCCCGGCGAAACGCTGGGCCTCGTGGGCGAATCGGGGTGCGGCAAGTCGACGACCGGCCGTGCGCTGCTGCGTCTGGTCGCGAGTCAGGGCGGCTCCATCGAGTTCGGCGGCAAGCCGATTCACGATCTCGCAGGCCGCGCCTTGCAGACGCTGCGCCGCGATATCCAGTTCATCTTCCAGGACCCGTTCGCCTCGCTCGATCCGCGTCTGACGGTGGGCTTCTCGATCATGGAACCGCTGCTGGTGCATGGTGTGGCGAGCGGTGCCGAAGCCGAAAAGCGCGTGGCGGAATTGCTGGAGCGCGTAGGTCTGCCCGCCGAGTACGCCCAGCGTTATCCGCATGAATTCTCGGGCGGTCAGCGTCAGCGTATCGCCATCGCGCGTGCACTGGCGCTCAAACCCAAGGTCGTGATCGCCGACGAATCCGTCTCGGCGCTTGACGTCTCCGTGCAGGCCCAGATCATCAACCTGATGCTCGACCTGCAAAAGGAGTTCGGCATTGCGTTCCTTTTCATCTCGCACGACATGGCGGTCGTGGAGCGCATCAGCCACCGCGTGGCGGTGATGTTCCTCGGCCAGATCGTCGAAATCGGCCCGCGTCGCGCGATCTTCGAAAACCCGCAACACCCATATACGAAGAAGCTGATGTCGGCAGTGCCGATTGCCGATCCTGCGCGTCGTCACGCCAAACGCGAACTGCTCACGGAAGAGATTCCGAGCCCGATCCGCGCGCTGGGCGACGAGCCGCAAGTGCAGCCGCTGGTCGAAGTCGGCGCGGGGCACTTTGTCGCGCGCCATCGCGTGGCGGGTGCCTACTGATTCGCATGGTGCGCACGTCGTAAGCCGAACCCGTTTTCCCCGGGGGCGATGGCTTCGCTCCCGGTAGTTTCAGGCAGTACCTTTTGCAGTTCATGTTGTCACCATAATGCCCGCCAAGTGGCGCAGTCCTGCGACTCGCCCGGGGCGACCCCGTCAGACCAGAAGGAGAAAGACAGATGTCGAAAAACGTTTTGTTGGGCGCTCGCTGGAAAACCGCGCTCGCGTCCGTCGCTGTTGCGTCCGCCGTATTCGGTGCAACCCCTGCGTTCGCCGCCAAGGATGTCGTGATGGCCGTGCAATCGACCTTCACGACGATGGATCCTTACGATGCGAACGACACGCTGTCGCAAGCCGTCGCCAAGTCGTTCTACGAGGGCATGTTCGGTTTCGACAAGGACATGAAACTCATCAACGTGCTGGCCGATAGCTACACGGTCTCGCCGGACGGTCTCGTCTACACGATCAAGCTCAAGTCGGGTGTGAAGTTCCAGGACGGCACGACCTTCGACGCCGCCGCCGTGAAGGCGAACTTCGACCGCGTGACGAACCCGGAAAACAAGCTCAAGCGCTACAACCTGTACAAGGAAATCGCGAAGACGGAAGCCGTCGATGCGCACACGGTGAAGTTCACGCTCAAGGAGCCGTTCTCGCCGTTCATCAACACGCTGGCACACCCGTCGGCCGTGATCATCTCGCCCGAAGCGCTCAAGAAGTACGGTAAGGACATCGCTTCGCACCCGGTCGGCACCGGCCCGTTCGAATTCGTCGAATGGAACCGCACCGATTACGTGAAGGTGAAGAAGTTCGACGGCTACTGGAAGAAGGGCTATCCGAAGGTCGACACGATCACCTTCAAGCCGGTGGTGGACAACAACACGCGCGCGGCTGTGATGCAGACGGGCGAAGCCGGTTTTGCCTTCCCGGTGCCGTATGAGCAGGCCGAAGGTCTGAAGTCGGGCGGCAAGGTGGACGTGATCGCCGGTCCGTCGATCATCCAGCGCTACGTGAGCTTCAACACGAAGCAAAAGCCGTTTGACGACGTGCGTGTGCGTCAGGCCATCAACTACGCTATCAACAAGGAAGCGCTGGTGAAGGTGGCCTTCTCAGGCTATGCCACGCCGGCCGACGGTGTGGTGCCGAACGGCGTCGACTACGCGGCCAAGACCGGCCCGTGGCCGTACAACCCGGCCAAGGCCAAGGAACTGCTCAAGGAAGCCGGTTATCCGAACGGCTTCGAGACCGTGCTGTGGTCCGCCTACACGTACACGACGGCGCAGAAGGTGATCCAGTTCGTGCAGCAGCAACTGGCGCAGGTCGGCATCAAGGCGCAAGTGCGCGCGCTCGAAGCCGGTCAGCGTGTCGAGCTGGTCGAGTCCGCACCGGATCCTGACAAGGCGCCGGTGCGCATGTACTACGTGGGCTGGTCGTCGTCGACGGGTGAAGCCGACTGGGCGCTGCGCCCGCTGCTGGGCTCGGAATCGTTCCCGCCGAAGCTGTTCAACACGGCGTACTACAAGAACGATGCGGTCGATGCGGACTTCAACAAGGCGCTGCTCACGACGGACCGTGCCGAGAAGACGAAGCTGTACACGGACGCACAACAAAAGATCTGGAACGACGCGCCCTGGGCGTTCCTCGTGACGGAAAAGCTGCTGTACGCACGTAACAAGAACCTGACCGGCGTGTACACGATGCCTGACGGTTCGTTCAACTTCACCGACATCTCGATGAAGTAATCGCGTGGCGCGTGTGGGCCCCGGCGTTCCGGGGCTTCGCGCGAGCGATGCGAGTGTGATGTTCCCCGCGCCGCCCGGCCCAGCCAAGCAGCTTCGACGCTGGCGGCGCGGTCTACCGCAAGACATGGTTTCGGCAAGACGTTCGGCAAGACTGCGATGCTCAATTACTTTCTCAAACGCCTGCTCGGCCTGATCCCCACGCTGCTGATCGTGGCCGTGCTGGTGTTCGCCTTCGTGCACATGCTGCCGGGCGATCCGGCGCGTCTGGCCGCCGGTCCGCAGGCGGACGAGGCGACCGTGGCGCTGGTGCGTCAGGATCTCGGCCTCGATAAGCCGCTGCTTACGCAGTTCACGTCCTTCATCACGAACGCCGTGCGCGGCGATTTCGGTCTGTCGATGCGCAGCAAGCAGCCGGTCTCGCAAGAGATATCCAGCCGCTTCCTGCCGACGCTGTGGCTCACGCTGGTGAGCATGGTGTGGTCGGTGGTGATCGGTATGGGGCTGGGTGTGGCCTCGGCGGTGTGGCGTAATCGCTGGCCGGATCGGCTGGGCATGACCTTTGCCGTCTCCGGTATCTCGTTCCCGGCATTCGCGCTGGGCATGCTGCTGATGCAGATTTTCTCGGTGCAGCTCGGCTGGTTGCCGACCATCGGGGCCGACTCGTGGAAGAGCTACATACTGCCCTCGATTACGTTGGGCGCGGCCGTGGCCGCCGTGATGGCACGCTTCACGCGCTCGGCCTTCGTCGAGGTGCTGCATGAAGACTTCGTGCGTACCGCGCGTGCGAAGGGCCTCAATGAAATGCGCGTCGTGTTCAAGCACGCGCTGCGTAACGCCATGATCCCCGTCGTCACGATGATGGGGTTGCAGTTCGGTTTTCTGCTCGGCGGCTCGATCGTCGTCGAGGTGGTGTTCAACTGGCCCGGACTGGGACGCCTTCTGATCGACTCAGTCGAGATGCGCGACTACCCGGTGATTCAGGCGCTGGTGCTGCTGTTCTCGCTTGAGTTCATTCTGATCAACCTCGTGGTCGACGTGCTGTACGCCGTCATCAACCCGACCATTCGCTACAAGTGAGGCAAGCACAATGAGCGCAAGCCAACCGACAACGGCCGCGAACGCGGCGACCGCCAGCAACACCCGCGTACGCACGCCGTGGCGCGAATTCTGGCGCAAGTTCAAGAAACAACATATCGCCATGGTCGCCGGGGCCTTCGTGCTGGTGCTGGTCGTCGTCGCGATTCTCGCGCCGCATCTGGTGCCGTTCGACCCGGAGAACTTCTTCGACTACGACGCGCTGAATGCGGGACCGTCTGCCAAGCACTGGTTCGGCGTCGACTCGCTCGGCCGCGACATCTTCAGCCGTGTGCTCGCCGGTTCGCGAATCTCGCTCGCTGCGGGCTTCGGCTCGGTCGCGCTCGGCGCGATCATCGGCACGGTGCTCGGCCTGCTGGCCGGTTATTACGAAGGTTGGTGGGATCGCATCGTCATGCGTATCTCCGACGTGCTGTTCGCCTTCCCGGGCATTCTGCTGGCCATCGGCGTGGTGGCCGTGCTGGGTAACGGCATGATCAACGTGATCGTGGCGGTGGCCATCTTCTCGATTCCGGCGTTCGCCCGCCTCGTGCGCGGTAACACGCTGGTGCTCAAGCATCTGACGTACATCGAAGCGGCGCGCTCCATCGGGGCGTCCGACTGGACGATCATCATGCGGCACATTCTCCCCGGAACGGTGTCGTCCATCGTCGTGTACTTCTCGATGCGTATCGGCACGTCGATCATCACGGCTGCGAGCCTGTCGTTCCTCGGTCTGGGCGCACAGCCGCCGACGCCGGAGTGGGGCGCAATGCTCAACGAAGCGCGCGCCGACATGGTCAACGCCCCGCATATCGCCATCTTTCCGAGCCTGGCCATCTTCCTGACCGTGCTTGCCTTCAACTTGCTGGGCGACGGTCTGCGCGACGCGCTCGATCCGAAGCTCGACCGGCACTGATATTCCCGCAGGAGCGCGAAGCCATGCCCCCGTCAGAATTTCGCGAAGCCTTGTTCGGCGCGCCTCACGTGGGGCAACTGCCCGCCGGGGCGCGCGATGCGATCACCGATGTGCCCGGCGTGTTCGTCGGACACGTCACGCTTGAGGACGGTCCGGTGCAGACCGGTGTCACCGTCGTGTGCCCGACACCGGCCTCTGCCGTCGATACGAACGGCAGGGGCGGCGCGCCCGACGCCTCCGCCCCCCACGTCCGGTGGGACCCGTTCCGCAACAAGATTCCTGCCGCCGCCGCTGTGATCAATGGCTTCGGCAAGAGCGTCGGTCTCATGCAGATCGAGGAGCTTGGCGTGATCGAAGCGCCGCTGGCGCTCACCAACACCTTCTCCGTCAGTCAGGTCGTTCTGGGGCAACTGCGCGCTGCCATTGCTGCGAACCCCGACATCGGGCGCGGCGGTCCGTCGCTGAACCCGACCGTGTTCGAGTGCAACGACGGTTACCTGAACGATATGCAGGCGTTCGCCGTTTCGGACGCGCACTACGCACAGGCACTGGCGAATGCGTCGCCGGTGTTCGCACAGGGCGCGGTGGGGGCCGGGCGAGGCATGTCCAGCTTCGGCCTCAAGGGCGGGATTGGTTCTGCGTCGCGCGTGGTGGAGACGGCAGGGGCGACGTTTACCGTCGGCGTGCTGGTGCTGTCGAACTTCGGACGCCCCTCGCAGCTGACGATTGACGGGCGCCACGTCGGCCCGGTGCTCGACGAACGCCTTGCCCAGCCTGAGCAAAGCGCGGCGCCCGAGCGTGGCTCGATCATCATGCTCGTCGCCACCGATGCGCCGCTCGACGCACGCCAGTTGCGCCGCGTCGCGACCCGCACCGGCGCGGGGTTGGCTCGCACCGGCTCCGTCTACGGTCACGGCAGCGGGGACGTCGCACTTGCCTTCACCACCGGTTACACGGTGCCGCACGACGCACTCGGGCGTGTCGCGCCCGCAGCGCTGGTGCCCGATGCGTTACTCGATCCGATTTTCCAGGCGACGGCCGACGCCACCGAGCAGGCCATCCTGCACGCGTTGTTCGCCGCCGAGTCGGTTCTTGGACGTGATGGTCACGTGCGCCGCGCGCTGGCCGACGTACTGCCCGATTGGGCAACGCTTTGAATACAGCCCGGCGCAGTCCGGCGAGCCCGGGAAACCCCATCGATGACACTGCCGAGACATTGCTGAGATATTGATGACACTATGCGAATCCTGATCTCCACCGACATCGAAGGCGTTGCAGGCGTCTTTCATGCCGAACAGACCCGCGCCGGAAATGGCGAATACGAACTTGCCCGTCGCTGGATGACGCGCGAGGCCAATGCCGCCGTCGAAGGCGCATTCGCGGGCGGCGCGACCGAAGTGATGGTCAACGACTCGCATGGGAGCTTCCGCAATCTGCTGCCGGATGAACTCGACCCGCGCGCCCGTCTGGTGATGGGCAAGCCGCGTTATCTGAGCATGGCCGCTGGCGTGGAAGCCGGGTGCGACGCGATGTTCATGATCGGTTTTCACGGCAAGGCGCAGAGCGCTGGCATTCTGGCCCACACCATCAACAGCTTCGCCTTCGCGCGCGTGTGGCTGGGCGGCGTGGAAGCGGGCGAAGCGATGATCTACGGCGCGCTTGCAGGCGAGCGCGGCGTGCCGGTGGTCATGGCCAGCGGCGACGACGTGTTCGTCGAGGAAACGCAACCGATTTTCCCGTCCGCCCATTTTGTGCAGACGAAGTCGGCGTGGGGGCAGGGTAGCGGCATGACGCTCAACCCGGCACAGTCGTGCGACCTGATTCGCGAGGCCGCGAAAGTGTCGCTGGCCGACTCGCGCAAGTGGCATACCTTCAAGGTGGAAACGCCGGTTGAAGTGCGTCTGCAAACACAGACCACGGCGCTGGCCGATCTCTTCTGTCAATGGCCGACGCTGGAGCGCGTCGACGGCGTGACATTGCAGTTCGAAGCGCCCACCGTGGAGGCGGCCGTTCGCATGCTCAATTGCCTCTCGGCCATGTCTTCCATGCTGCGCTGAAGGCATCGAAATCCGCAGAAAACGTCCCCCAAAAGGCCCCGTATCCTTTTGATTTGCAGGGTTTTGTCGAGTTTTGTCACCGGTTTTTCCCTGTCAACCGAACCGGCACTGGCCGCGCAGCCGCGCCAGTGCTGGATCGGACATTTCCATGTTGTTAAGGCGCGACTGAATTAGGGTTTGATGCCCCCGAACGTCAAGAGCGGACGTGCGATAATCCGTAATATTTTGTAACAGGTGTGCCGCCCTTTAGAGCACAACCTCGGATTATTGAGCGTCGACAAACGTCGGCGGTGAATCATGGATATCAGAAACGCCCGACGTTGGGCGGAGCCCGGCGCCAAGCGGTATGTCGGTGCGTTAATGGTGGTACTCGCTGCGTTCCTTGTTCGCAGCCTCCTGCATCCGGTGCTCGATCACTCGATGCCAGGCCTCTTTTTTGTTTGCGCGGCCATCATCGTCGAGTTCGTCTGGGGTCTGGGGCCCGCGATCATGGCGATGGTCATCAGCATCCCCATTTTCGATTTTTTCTTCGTGCCGCCGTTTCGCGACGTTGCCCAACTGGATCGTCGCGATGTGCTTATCGTCACCGGCTTCCTGATGATCACGCCGCTTGCCGTGGCGCTGATCGAGCGGCTGCGTCGCGCGCAATATCGCGCCGAGCTGATCGCCGAGGTGGCGCAGACGCGATACGAAATGCTGTTGCGCGCCGAGAACGAGCGCATGGTGCTGACCGATTCGGTGCAACTGGGCAACGCCCTGATGACGTACCTGACGAAGCACCTGGACTCGATCTTTTATCTGGCGAACCCGGCCTCGCATTACGTCTTCATCGATGAGCACTTCCGGCGCGAGACGGGCGTGACGCCGGAGGTCGCCAAGCGCGAGGGACTGCGCGCACTGCTGCATCCGGACGACGCGAAGCGCATGGCAGGTCTTTTCTCGCTCGACGTCGAGCCGCCGCCGCACGGTGCTTACAACTTGCGCGTGCGTACGCGCGACGGTGGCTACGACCTGATCCACTGCGAGCTTCAGCATTTCCGCGCGCATGTGGGGACTTATGTGATTCTGCGATTGCACTCGGGGCCGACGGTGCGCCCGGTGACGTCACTTCATACGCTGTCGCAGGCATCCACGGCCAACCGTTCAGATAGCACGACCAGCAATAAGAGTGAACCGAAGACCGGCACACCTGACCGGCGCGAAGTTAGTGAAGTTTCGGAGACGCCTGTCGTCTCCGACGGGGTTTGACCATGTTTCAAGAAGACATTTTCTACAAGGGCGGCGCACACGCCGTGCTGCTGTTGCCGGGACTCTCGAGCACACCGCTCGAAATGCGTCCGGTCGCCAAGGCGTTGCATCGCGACGGGTACACCGTGTCGGTGCCCCATATCGAAGGCTACGGCCTCGGCTCTCCGTGCACGCACTGGCGCGAGTGGATCGCTGCCGCGCGCGCGAAGTATCGCGAGTTGCGCGACACGCACGAAACCGTCTCGCTTTGCGGGCTGAGCATGGGCGCGACGCTCAGTCTGGCCGTGGCCGAAGAGGAGCCGGACGTCACGGCGATCTCGGTGCTGGCCGTCACGCTCGTGTACGACGGCTGGACGATTCCGCTCGCGTATCCGCTGCTGGATTTGCTGTATCACTTGCCGTTCGGCAATCGCTACCGCTACTACGAAAAAGCACCGTTCGGGCTCAAGAACGAGCGGCTGCGTGCGCGTGTCGAGAAATCCATGTCGCTGCACGACGCGTCGGAAATCGGCTCGGCGTCGCTGCCCATCGAACATCTGTATAACGCGCGACGGCTTGCCTCTCACGTGCGCAACCGTCTCGATCGTGTAACGGCGGATTGCCTCATCGTCCATGCTGTGGATGACGACACGGCCAGCCCGCACAACGCGCGCATCGTGTACAACGGCGTGTCGTCGGAAGTGAAGCAGAAATGCCTGCTTGGCGAGAGCTATCACATCCTCACGATGGACAACGAGCGCGAGACCGTCGCCGACGAGACGCGTCGTTTCTTCCGCGACGCGGTGGCGCGTCGCACCGGTGCCGCGACGTCCGAGACCCGCATCATCTCCAAGGCGCTGTTGCGCGCCAAGCGCCGTCAGGCCGCAGCCTGAGCGTCATCTCACGGGCGTCGTCTCCCGACGCCCGACATCCCCGCAGTTCATGAAGTCGCACACGCTTTCGCAAGCGTGTGCGACGTTCTTTTGGATAGCTGAATTTTCACGCGACGAGAGAAGCATCGGGCCTGCACATGCCTTCGCCAGGCTGATCGGATGCCTGACATTCCTGTCCCGCGAGAGCCGCGCCGGGACGGGTGCACACGATGTCATCAAACTGCCATCGATAGCCGGTTAAGGTCGGGTTTTTCCGATCCAGCCGCCTTTGCGCGGCCAGCGCATATCCGCTCATGTCATCGCTCGTCATCGAATCCGTCAGCAAGCAGTGGGGCGACACACACGCGCTCCAGGATGTGAGTTTCTCGGCCGACGCGGGCTCGCTGGTCGTTCTGCTCGGCCCGTCGGGTTGCGGCAAGTCGACACTGTTGCGCATGATCGCCGGTCTCGATACGCCGACGAGCGGCCGAATCCTGCTCGGCGGCGACGACGTTACGGCACTGCCGCCAGCGCGTCGCAAGCTCTCGATGGTGTTCCAGTCCTACGCGCTGTTCCCGCATCTTTCCGTGCGCGAAAACCTGCTGTTTGGCCTGCGCGTGCGTCGCGAGCCGACGCGCGATTACCCGCAACGCCTCGCCCGCGTGGCGTCGTTGCTCGGGCTGGAGCCGTATCTGGACCGTAAGCCGTCGCAGCTCTCGGGCGGCCAGCAGCAGCGTGTGGCGCTGGGGCGTGCGGTCATCGCGCAGACGTCTGTGTGTCTGATGGACGAACCGCTCTCGAATCTCGACGCGCAGCTGCGTCAGGAAATGCGTCGTGAAATCCGCGCGCTGCAACAGCAGCTCGGCATGACGCTCATCTACGTCACTCACGATCAGACCGAAGCGATGAGCATGGCCGATCAGGTCGTGCTGCTGCGTCACGGCCGGATCGAACAGCACGGTGCACCGCACACGCTGTACGCCACGCCGTCGACGCGTTTTGCCGCGAGCTTCATCGGCACGCCGCCGATGCATCTGCTCAAGCTGGTGCGTCATGGCGATGCGCTCGTGCCCGCCGGACAAACCGGCCCTGCGCTCGCGCCGGCCGGTTCGCGCGACGCCGCGCTGCTCGGACTGCGTCCGGAACACGTTCGCGCCGTCGCGCCGACCGCTGTGGGTGCGGTGCTCGCGACGGTAAGCGCAGTCGAGTATCTGGGCGCGGACACGCTTGTCGCGTGTGCGCTCGGCGACGCGGGCGAGATCGCCACGCGCGTGCCGGGCCATCGGCCGTTCCTGCCCGGTGACGCGATCGGCTTGCAGTGGGATGCCGCCGATCAGCATGTGTTCGACGCGACCTCTGGCGAGCGCGTGAGCGATGCAACGCTGAACGTGAGCCCACGGATCGCGCCGTCGACGTCGTTGCCTGCATCGCCCGTCGCGGCGCAGACGCCGGACGCCATGTCGCCACAAGCCCCGCAAACCATGGAGGCCAGGGCGTTGACGCCGGAACAACACGCCTGAATCAGGGCGGGGGCCAGCATCGGCCGGATTACACGGCCGGAAACACGGCCGGAAACACGGCCGGGCGGCAAAACTTCACTACCAGTCACATCACCACTACGCTTTCATGGGGAACCCAGGAACATGCGACGCACGATTCTGAAAACGTTTGCGGCCAGTCTGGCCACGCTGGCATTGAGCGGTCTGACGAGCCACGCCATCGCGCAACAGAAGCCCGTTGAGCTCCAGTTCTATTACCCGGTCGCCGTGGGCGGCCCGGTCACGAAGATCATCAACGATCTGGTGGCGGACTTCGAGAAGGACCATCCGTCCATCAAGATCAAACCCGTATACGCCGGTTCGTATCAGGATTCGGTGGTCAAAGCCCTGACCGCTGCGAAGGCCGGTACGCCGCCGCAACTGGCTGTGCTCGCCGCCGCCGACGTCTTCACGCTGATCGACGAAGACGCCGTCGTGCCCATCGACAGCATTGCCAACACACCCGCCGACAAGCAGTGGCTCGACAGCTTCTACCCGGCGCTGATGCTGAACTCACGCATCAACGGTCACACCTGGGGCGTGCCGTTCCAGCGCTCGACCATCGTCATGTACTGGAACAAGGATGCCTTCCGCGAAGCGGGTCTCGATCCGGACCGCGCCCCGGCGAACTGGGACGAACTCGTGAGCTACGCGCAGAAGCTGACCAAGCGCGATGCTTCGGGCAACGTGACGCAGTGGGGCATCAAGGTGCCGTCCGTCGGCTTTGCCTACTGGCTGTTCCAGGCATTCACCACGCCGGCGGGCATCGAGCTGATGAATCCGGCCGGCACGAAGACGTTCCTCAACGCGCCGCAAGCCGTGCAGTCGCTGCAATACTGGGTCGACCTCACGACCAAATACAAGGTCATGCCCACCGGCGCAATCGAGTGGGGTACCACGCCGAAGGACTTCCTCGAGAAGAAGACCGCGATCATCTACACGACGACCGGCAACCTGACCAATATCCGCACCAACGCTTCGTTCCCGTTCGGCGTGGGCAAGATGCCGACGAAGGTGCGTGGCGGTAGCCCGACGGGCGGCGGCAACTTCTACGTCTTCAAGAAGTCGACGCCGGAAGAAAAGCAGGCGGCCATGACGTTCATCAAGTGGGCCACCACGCCTGAGCGTGCCGCGCAGTTCGGTATCGACACGGGTTACGTCGCCGTGACGCCGGCCGCGTGGGAAACCCCGGCCATGAAGGCGTACGTGCAGAAGGTGCCCGCCGCAGCCGTGGCGCGCGATCAGCTCGGCGTGAGCGTTGCCGAGTTCTCGACGCACGACAACCAGCGCGTGACGAAGGCGCTGAGCGACGGCCTGCAAGCTGCGCTCACGGGCACCAAGTCGCCCCAGCAGGCGTTGGACGATGCGCAGCGTGAAGCGGATCGTATCCTGCGTCCGTATGCTCGCTGATGGTTGTGTTGAAGCTGCTGCAGTGCATTAGTCTGTAGAAGCCCGGGGCCCGGCCCCGGGTGTTGAACCGATGGACCGACGATGAACCGTTCTTCCGCCTCATGGGTGCCCTGGCTGCTGTTGTTACCGGCGCTGGTGCTGCTGGTCGCCTTCACTCACTATCCTGCCGTTGCGACGCTATGGCATAGCGTGTTCTCGACCGCGCGTGCCGGCGTATCGTCCGTGTATGTCGGTGCCGAGAACTATCAGGCGCTCGTCGACGATCCCGTCTTCTGGCAGGCGCTGCGCAATAACCTGCTGTTCGCACTGATCACGGTGCCCGTGGCGATCGTGCTGTCGATCGTCATGGCGCTGTGGGTGCATCGTCAGGTACCCGGGCGCGCGCTGCTACGTCTGGCGTACTTTACGCCAGCGATCTTGCCGATGATCGCCGTGGCGAACATCTGGCTCTTCTTCTACACGCCGCAGTACGGTCTCATCGCGCAGATCTCGCAGGCGTTCGGTTGGGGCGATCACAACTGGCTCGGACAGCCAGGCACCGCGCTGCCCGCGCTCATGATCGTGACGATCTGGAAAGAGGCCGGTTTCTTCATGATCTTCTATCTGGCCGCGTTGCAGCAGATCTCGCCGACGCTCGCCGAAGCGGCGGCGCTCGAAGGGGCGTCGCGCTGGCAGTTCTTCCGTCGCGTGCAATGGCCATTGCTGATGCCCACGACCGTGTTCGTGGCGATCAATGCGGTCATCAATGCGTTCCGACTGGTCGATCACGTGGTGGTAATGACGCGCGGTGGTCCCGACAACGCCACACAATTGCTCCTGTACTACATCTACCAGGTGGCTTTCAGTTTCTGGGATACATCGTACGCGGCAGCGCTCACGGTGGTGCTGCTCACGCTGCTCGCCATCGTCGCTTTCGTGAAATTCCGTCTGCTCGACTCACGTACGCATTACCAATGACGACTTCTGCCAATCCCTCTTCTGCCACGGGGACGTCGAACGCATCCGCCGGTGCGGGCAAAGCGTCTGCGTCGCTTCCTGCCTTCTGCGCAACGGGACGCGCCAACCTCCTCGACGTGACCGGCGCATGGCTGCTCGGCTTGCTGTGGCTGCTGCCGCTGCTCTATGGTGTCTGGAGCGCGATTCATCCGTCGGCCTATGCCACGCGCTTCGTGCTCGACGCGCCGCTCACGCTGGAGAACTTCGTTCACGCGTGGCAGGCCGCGCCGTTCGGACGCTATCTCATCAATACGTTCGTGCTGGTAACGGTGATTCTCGTGGCGCAAATCGTACTCGCCACGCTTGCGGCCTACGCGTTCGCACGCTTCACGTTCCGGGGCAGCGAAGTGGCGTTCATGATCGTGCTGCTGCAATTGATGGTCATGCCGGACGTGTTGATCGTCGAGAACTACCGCACCATCGCATGGATGGGGCTGCGCGACACGATTCTGGGCATTGCGCTGCCGTACTTCGCGTCGGCATTCGGCATCTTCCTGTTGCGGCAAGCGTTCAAGACGGTGCCGCGCGAGCTGGACGATGCGGCCCGCGTGGAGGGCGCTAACGCGTGGCAGGTGCTGTGGCGCGTGTACGTGCCGCTCGCGCGACCGGTGTATGTGGCGTATGCGCTCGTGTCGATCAGTCACCACTGGAACAACTTCCTGTGGCCGCTGATCGTGACGAACTCGGTGGAGACGCGTCCGCTGACCGTCGGTTTGCAGGTCTTCGCGGCGACCGATCAGGGCATCGACTGGTCGTTGATTACCGCTGCGACGCTTATGACCGCTGCACCGCTGTTCATCGCATTCCTGCTGTTTCAGCGTCAGTTCGTGCAGTCGTTCATGCGCGCAGGGATTCGCTGAAAGCAAAACGGCACGCGGGGGCGCGTGCCGTTTTGCCGTCTGACTTATCTTCGCCTGACGTAGCGACCTTTTCGGACTGCGTTCAACGAGCTGGAAGGGCGGACGTCAGGCAGAGGGGCGAAGCGTTTTCGAAGTTATTTGTCGGCGGCCTTGACCAGCAGCACCGGTACCGTGGTGATGCGCAGCAGCGTTTCGGCTACGCTGCCCAGCAGCAGACGGTTGATGCCGCGACGTCCGTGCGTGCCGAGCACGATGACATCGGCGTTCCATTCTTGCGCTTCACGCAGCACGGCGTCGGCGATCTCGTCGGTGCCCGCTTCGAGCGTGATCCGCTTCGTCTCGGCATCGACACCGCGCTTTTGCAGTTCGGCCTTTGCATTGGCCAGAATCTCGTCCGTTTCCTTTTCGAACGACTCCTGGCTCTCCAGGGGCACGAAGCCGCTGTAGGCACCGGCGGCGTAGGCGTTGGCGAGGGACGGCACGACCGAGACCAGGCGAATCTTGCCCTGGCTGAGTGCAACGAGTTTGACCGCTTCGTCGATGGCGCGGTTCGAGGGCGTGCTGCCGTCGATCGAAACCAGAATGCGTTCGTACATGATGGTGTCCTCTTGGGGCTGAAAATGCGTGCGGCAATCGGGAAAACGCATACCATTCTCGCACCGCGTGCCCTGAAAGTCATCCCAGCCTCGGGGAGGGACTTTGACCGCGCGCAATAACCCATCGGAATGCCAACAGCCGGCGCGCGCCTGGTTGAGGTGCGGTGCCAGCAGTCGAAACGTGAGTGAGAGGTGCGTTGTAAGAGGTGCGCTTAGCTCGGGTGACAGGCGATCACGAGATTGGCGACGCCACCGTTCACGTCGCGCGTGAGGATGTCGTATCCCTTTTGCGCGCACTGTGTGCGGGCGCGCTGGTCGCAGTCGCCCGAATTGGTGGCGGAGCACTGAATTTGCTGCGTGGCGCGTCCGTCGGAAGTGAACAGCGGTGCAGACGTGCCGCAGGCGGACAGCGTCACCGTGAGAAGCCCCGAGGAAAGCAGAATGGCGGTTCTGGCGAGATTTTTCATAGTCGTTGTCGTACAAGCTTGCGCGAGTATAACGCGCCGATGTTGCCTTGCATGACGTAGTGCCCAACAACCCACAGCCAACCTCGCAGTCAGCCCCACCGCGAGCCTTACAGCGGTGCAGTCTCTTCTGCGGGACGGCGCAACCGCTGGCGGCGCAGCGTGCGCACGCTGTCGAACACGATGAGCGCCACGCCGATCCAGATCGGCACGTACGTCCATAGCCCGCGCTCGGTGAAGGGCTCACCCAACAGCGTGATCGAGACGGCGAACAGCAGCACCGGCTCTACGTAGCCAAGAATGCCGTAAAGCCCGATAGGCAACACGCGTGCGGCGGCGAACGTGCTGGCGAGCGCGCTCGCGCTGAGCAGCCCCAGCGCAGGCAGCCAGAACCAGAAGCGCGGCTCGGCGAGCACCGGCGCATTTTGCGCCCACGCGTGCCAGATCAGGAAGACGGCGACCGGCGCCATCGCGAGCATCTCCAGAATGAAGCCGCTCAGGGCGTCCAGATGCAGGCGGCGGCGCAGCAGGAAGTAGGGCGGGTAGCCGAACATGATGACGGCCGTCACCCAGGACAGCGCCCGCGTCGCCCACAGTTCATGCGCGACCCCGAGCGCGGCGAACACGACAGCGGCTGTCTGCAAGGGGCTCAGGCGCTCCTTGTAGACGGTGCGACCCGCCAGCACCATCGTGAGCGGCAACAAGAAGTAACCGAGCGAGGCGTCGAGCATGCGCTGTTGCAGCGGCGCCCAGACGAACAGCCAGAGCTGAACGGCCAGCATCGCAGCGCACAACAGGACCGCGCCGAGCAGCGCGGGGCGGTGAAAGACGTGCGAGAACGTGCTGCCGACGATTTCCCAGCGGCGCAGCGCCGTGACGATGACCAGCGTGCCGGGCAGGGTGAGCAGGATGCGCCATGCGAAGACGTCCAGTCCCGAGAGGGGCGACAATTGCGCCACGAGCGCGGGCATGACGGAAAACATGACCGACGCCGATACGGAAAGCATCACGCCGCGACCGGAAAGCATGGGAGTCCTGTGAGAGGGGGCAAATCAGGCCGCGAGCATAGCAAATTTGCACCAGTATTGGGCACTCCCTGCGCACGGCACGCGAGGTATATTGGTGCGCCCAATGTCGTCGTCGCGTCACCACCGAACGCGTATCATCGCGATTCACCGAGTGATTTCACCATTGCCGCACCGTGCGGCACCTTTGCAGGAGATTCGTGCATGTCGTCCGTTCCCGCTGTTGCCGAATATGCGGCGTTCGCCGCCTCGCTTGCCGACGCCGTCCGCCCGCTGTCGATGGGCTGGTTCCGCCGTCGTCTTGCGGTCGACGACAAGGCCGACGAAAGCCCCGTCACGATTGCCGACCGCGAAGTCGAAACGGCGCTGCGCGAGAAGATCGCCGAGCGTTACCCGTCGCACGGCATCTGGGGCGAGGAATTCGGCAAAACCGGCGTGGACGCCGAGTTCGTCTGGTCGGTCGACCCGATCGACGGCACGCGCAGCTTCATCACGGGGCATCCGCTGTGGGGCACGTTGCTCGCGCTGCTGCAAAACGGCAACCCGGTTGTCGGTGTGATCGATATGCCTGCCACGGGCGAGCGCTGGGTGGGGGTGAACGACGCCGCTGCGGGCGTGCGCGAAGCGCGCTTCGGTGGCGAGCTGTGCGCGACGAGCCCGGTCACGACGCTGGCTGACGCGACCGTCTATGCCACGTCTCCCGACATTTTCGATGCCGCGGAGTATGCCCAATTCGAACGCCTGACGAAGGCGGTCAGCCGTCGCCGTTTCGGTGGCGATTGTTACGCCTACGGGCTGCTCGCGAGCGGGCACATCGAACTGGTGATGGAGGCGGGCTTGCAGACGTACGACTATCTGGCGGTCGCGCCGGTGGTCGAGGCGGCCGGTGGCGTCATTACCGATTGGGAGGGCAAGCCGCTCACGCTCACTTCGCAAGGACAGGTGCTGGCGGCCGCCAACGCCGAACTGCACGCGGCGGCGCTGGCTTGTATTCGGGGCTGAGGCCGCTGCAGGCCTCGTCGTGAATGGACGGGGCGTGCAGGCCCGTCCCCTCAGATCGTCTGAATCAAGCGGCCTGACGGGGCATGCCGCGCCAGATGCGGGGCAGCAACATGCCAAGGACGATGCCGCGTGTGGCAAGGAACGCCATCAGGGCGACCCACAAGCCGTGATTACCCCACGCCGCGAGCGTGAAGGGCATGACGGTGCCAAACACCAGCAGGCCGATCAGCGACGACGTGAGCAATTCGCGCGTACGCGTCGCGCCGATGAAGACACCATCCAGCTGAAAACACCAGACGGCGACGATGGGCGAGAGGATCGCCCACGGCAGGAATTCGCGTGCGGTTTCGCGTAGTGTCGCCTGATCGGTGAGCGCGTCGATGATGACGCCGCCCGCCATCGCGTAGACGAGCGCGAACGCCACGGCGCATCCGAGCGCCCATCCCAGCGAGAGTCGGATTGCATGCAAGAGCGCCTGCCGTTGCCGCGCCCCGATGTAGGCGCCTACGAGTGCTTCGGCGGCATGCGCGAAGCCGTCGAGGCCGTAAGCCATGAACGTCTGAAAGTTCAGCAGCAGGGCGTTGGCGGCAAGCGTGGTGTCGCCCAGACGCGCTCCCACGCGTGCAAACCACGCGAACGCGAGTTGCAGAAACAGCGTGCGCAGGAAGATGTCGAGATTCAGGCGCAGCAGACGCCAGAGCGCTGCGCGCTCGATGAGCGTGGCCACCCGCAGCGGCGGCAGATTGGGCGTGCGCGCAAGCCAGAGCAGCCACGCGCCCAGCGCGAATCCGAGCAGATCGGCCAGCGCCGTCGCCCAGGCAATGCCCGCCACACCCCAGCCGAAGCCGCTAACGAAAGCGAGCACGGCGACGATGTTCACCACATTGATGAACACTTGCACTGCCAGACCCTGACGCACGCGCTGACACGCAAGCAAATAGCCCAGCACCACGTAATTGCCGAGCGCGAAGGGCGCGGCGAGGATACGGATGCTGGCGTACTCCCGTGCCAGCGCCTGCACTTGCCCGCTGCCGCCGAGCCACGAGACGCCCAGCGACACCAGCGGCACGCGCAATACGAGCAACACCGCACCGATGCAGAAGGCCAGCGCCAGCGCACGGGCGAGTGTGTCGCGCAGCCGTTGCGCATCTCGCGCGCCGAAGGCCTGCGCCGCGAGACCGGTCGTGCCCATGCGCAGGAACGAGAATCCCCAGAAGATCAGGTTGAGCAGCAGCCCGCCGAGGGCGACACCGCCCAGATAAGCCGGGCCTGGCAAATGACCGGCCACGGCAGTGTCCACGGCCGAGAGCAGGGGCTGGGTGAGATTGGCGAGCACGATCGGCACCGCCAGACGAAGCAATTGCCGGTGACCGGCGGCCGCAGGGGCAGGGTTCATGAGTGAGCGTTGCGGCAGCCGTTCATGGCGGCGCCGTCGGAATCCGCACGGGGCGGCAGGTTGTGAGTGCGCCGATTATAAGGTTTCGTGACGATATGACACGCATCGCGCGCGCTCTGGGCCGATGATGCGGGTAAGCGGACGGTACAATGTGTCACTTCTCTGTCTTCACTGAAAGTCTGCGCAATGTCGTCTTCGTCGCTTTCGATCATCGCACCCGCCACGCCTGTGACGTCCGTCATGACCTTTCTCGCCGCACGTCGCCGCCATGCGCTTGTGGTCGCACTGTGTCTGGCAAGCCTGCCTGCGTTGGCCGACGTGACGCTGCAACGCGGCCCGCCGCCGCCGCGCTTCGAAGATCCGCACGCCGCCCCCAAGGGCGAGTTCTGGGTGCCGGGCTACTGGCAATGGAAGGACGGCCGCTACGACTGGGTGGACGGCCACATGGAAGCCAAGCGCCCCGGCATGCGCTACACCCCGCCGCATTGGGAAGAGACCGGTGTCCATGAATGGACGCTGCGCGACGGCAAGTGGGACGCCACCGGCTGGGGGCCGGGCACCATCCACGAAATCCGCGCACCGAAGTAACGAGTCACGCCCTCGTCCATCGTCCTACGACGTCATGCGCCATCCATCACGCGATGGCGACGGCTTTCGGGCGCTTCGGCAGCCGTATCCCCCTGCGGCATCCTGTCGCGAAACTTGAAAAATTTTCATCTATCCTCTCTGCGATTTTCCTCAGTCCCGACGGCGCGATCACGCAGTTTCGCGGGCGGCGTCGACGTGCCGCCCGAGTGGCCGACGTTCGTCGACTATTGGTCAGGATTCCGACATAGTGGGTGAAATTGTGGGCTTGACGCGCACAAGGTGGAGACCTTACGCAAAACCTGTTGACACGTCCGGAACGTTGAACAACACTATGCCCACACCGCGTCGCCTCGAAATGCGGAACAGTCGCAGATAGCGTAATTTTAATTATTTGTGCTACCTGATTGCGCGACGATCGCGTGATTTGCGCAAGTGATAAGTGCGCCGTGTGCGCCTTCCCTACATAACTACCTGGCGGTTCCCGCATAGGTGCAAAACGTACGACCGAAGCATGGTCTGCAGTCTCCCGATTGCCGTGGCTGATGCCGCGACAATCTGTCGTTCTCTGAAGTCTCGTATGCCGGACGTATGCCGCCAAGTGCGGTAGCCCGTCGCCGAAGTGCGACATGTGGCAGGAGCCTGTATGCAGTGTTCAGTTCCGCTGTTCGATGCTGTGCCGTTGATCACCGTGTTCGTCTGCGTCGTCCTGGGCCAACTGCTCGGGCGAATCAAGTTCGGCCCTATTCAGCTCGGTGGTGTGTGCGGTGCGCTGCTTGTCGCATTGCTCGTGGGACAGACCGGCTGCATGGTCGAAGGCTCGCTCAAGGATTTCGCCTTTGCGCTATTCATCTTTGCGATGGGCTTTTCCGCCGGTCCGCAGTTCGTTGAAAACTTGAACCTGCGCGGCCTGCGCTTCGGCGTTCTCTCCATCATCGAAGTGGTGTTCGTGTTCGGCATCGTGATGCTGGCCGTGAAATTCCTCAGTCTCGATCCGGGCACGGCGGGTGGCCTGGCAGCCGGTGCGGCAACGGAGTCGGCGATGGTCGGCACCGCCATCGAAGCGCTGGGACGCCTCGGCCTCGATCCCGAAGCCTTCAAGGCCTGGCAGGCCAACGTCGTCACGGCTTATACGCTGACCTACGTGTTCGGCCTCATTACCATCGTCCTGTTCACCAATCTGATCGCCCCGCGTTTGCTCGGTATCGATCTGAAAGCCGACAGCGCACGTCTCGCCAAGGAAATGGAGGACGAGAACGGCGACGAACTCGGCGCACCGGCCGCGCCCGATCTGGTTGGGCGCAGCTATCGCGTGGCGCATCCCGGACTTACCATTGCCGCGCTCGAAGCCTCGCTGGACGGCCGTGTCGCTGTCGAGCGGGTACGCCGCGCCGCGACGCAAGTGGCCGTCGCACAAAACCTCACGCTGGAGGTGAGCGATGAGCTGCTGCTTGTTGGCCGTCGCGACGCCATGCTCGAAGCGCACGCGCTCATCGGCCCGGAAGTTGCGGGCACCGAGACGGGCGATATCGTGCTCGTGGAGCGCGATTTCATCATGACGAACAAGGAAGCCGAAGGGCGCACCGTAGCCGATCTGCGTCGCGAAGCGCCGGTCGAGCTGCGCCACGGCGTGTTCGTCAAATCCGTCAAACGCATGGGCATGCAGTTGCCGTCGCTCAACAAGATTCCGCTGCAGCGTGGCGACGTGGTGACGCTGCAAGGCTTGCAGGAAGACGTCGAACGCGCGGGTGCCGTGATGGGCAAATCCGTGCCGTACGGCAACAAGACAAGCCTGATCTTCCTGGGGCTTGCGTTGATCGTGGGCCTTTGCATCGGGCACTTGTCGGTGCACATCGGCGGCGCGCCAATGACGCTCGGCTCGGGCGGTGGTGCGCTGGTCTCGGGGCTGGCCAGCGGGTGGCTGCTGTCGCGTCGGCCGACGTGGGGCACGTTCCCGCCGGCGGCTTACGAATTGCTCAAAGACCTCGGGCTGGCGGTGTTCGTGGTGTGCGTCGGCCTGTCGGCCGGGCCGCAGGCGGCGGTGCTGCTGCGCGAACACGGTATGGCGTTGCCGGTCGTGGGAATCTGCGTTTCGCTCATTCCGGCGCTCGTGTCGCTGTGGGTGGGCCACAAGTTGCTGCGCATCGATGGCCCGATTCTGATCGGCGCCATCGCAGGCCAGCAGGCAAGCACGCCTGCCATCAGCGCAGTGGTGCAAACCGCGAACAGCGCATTGCCGGTCGTGGGGTACACGGTGACGTACGCCCTGTCGAACGTGCTGCTGCCGCTTATGGGACCGGCGGTGGTTTTCGTCGCCCATCAGTTTTCGCGTTAGCGAGTCGGCGCTGGCTCCCCCGCCAGCGGCCGCATTCATCTATTTGACGGAGGTTCTGCCGTGGAACTGGTGCATACGATTCTTAATCATGTCCCGGAGGTCGCGATTTTCCTGTCGCTGGCCCTCGGGTACGCCATCGGGGCGATCAAATTCGGTTCGTTCCAGCTAGGGGGGGTGGGTGGCTCTCTGCTGGTGGCCGTGGTCGTCTCGCAAATCGGTATTTCGGTCGACGCGGGCGTGAAGAGCATCATGTTCGCGCTGTTCATCTACGCCGTGGGTTACGAAAGCGGTCCGCAGTTCTTCAGTTCGCTCTCGCGCAAAACGCTGCGTGAGATCGGCATGGCCGTGTTTCTGGCTGCGTCGGGTCTGGTGACGGTGCTGATCTGCGCGAAGATCTTCGGCTTCGACAAGGGTCTCGCGGCCGGTGTGGCGGGCGGTGGTCTCACGCAGTCCGCCATCATCGGTACGGCGGGCGACGCCATTTCGCGTCTCGGCCTCCCGGCGGACGAAGTGAAGCGCCTGCAATCCGAAGTCGCCATCGGCTACGCGGTGACGTACATCTTCGGCAGTCTGGGCGCGATCATCGTGTGCGCGTCGCTCGTGCCGAAGCTCATGGGCCGCACGCTCAAGGAAGACTCCAAGAAGGCCGAACTCGAAATGGCCGGTGGCCGCGCGGTCCTCTCCGCCGATCAGGTCGACTCGCTGCCGGCGCTCGTGGGCCGCGTCTATCGTGTGACGACCGGTGCGGGTAAGCGCGTCATCGAGATCGAGAAGCAACTGACCGATGGCGTGACCATCGAACGGCTGCGCCGCAACGGCAAGATCATCATCGCGACCGACGATCTCGTGCTCGAAGCGGGTGACGACGTCATGCTCATCGGTCGACGTGAAGCAGCCACGGAGGCCTGGCGTCTGCTCGGCGACGAACAACGTCCGTCAGCCGATCTCGACATCCCTTTGCGCATGCAGGAAGTCGTGTTCGCGCGCAAGGGCGGTAACGGCAAGACGCTCGGCGAACTCAAGGCCGGTGTGGAGCGCGACGTCAAGCATGGCGTGTACATCGCGAAGATCATGCGCATGGGCCAGCCCGTGCCGATTCTCGACGACACCATCATTTATCACGGTGACGTGGTGACGCTGTACGGTGCCGACAGCGACGTGCAACGTGCTGCCAAGGAAGCCGGTTATCCGGTCGCGTACTCGGTGAAGACCGACTACGTGTACATGGGTATCGGCATCGTCGTCGGTTTGCTGATCGGCTACATCGTGGTCAAGGTCGGTGGCATTCCGCTCACGCTGGGCAGCGGCGGCGGTGCGCTGCTCGCGGGTCTGGTCTTCGGCTGGCTGCGCGGCAAGCATCCGACATTCGGCGCGATGCCGCTTGCGGCAAGCTCGCTGCTCAAGGAGTTGGGACTTGCGACGTTTGTGACCTGCGTGGGGCTCTCCGCCGGTGCGCAAGCCTGGCAGACGTTGCAGCAAAGCGGTATCTCGATCTTCGTCGCCGGGGTCATCGTCACCATCGTGCCGTTGCTGCTCACGTATCTGTTCGGACGCTATGTGCTGCGCTACGACAACGTCGCGATTCTGGCCGGCGCGCTGTCCGGCTCGCGCAGTGCGAACCCGGCATTCGGTGAAATTCTGGACAAGGCCGAGAGCAACGTGCCGACCGTGCCGTTCGCCATCACCTACGCCATCGCCAACGTGCTGCTCACGCTGCTCGGACCGCTGGTGGTGTCGCTGACCTGAGGCTGCGACCGTCCCTTATTGCTTTTATCTGATTGATGCATTCGTCCCGATCGTCCGTCGCTGCCCCCGCAAGACGACGTCGCTATGGGTTGTAAGTGGTTGTTCATGGAGAAACTGCTATGAAATCGAAGGAACTCGACGCACTCGCCAAACTCAGCCCGTTCGAATTCAAGGACACGCTGATCGAACTCGCTCAGGAAAATGGCGCACAGCGCTCGATGCTCAACGCCGGTCGCGGCAATCCGAACTTCCTGGCGCTCGAACCGCGCCATGGCTTCTTCCAACTGGGACTGTTCGCGCTGTCCGAAGCCGAGCGCCAGTTCACGTACATGCCGGAAGGCGTGGGCGGCATTCCACCGGGCAAGGGCGTGGAAGCCCGCTGGCAAGACTTCGCCCGTGAGAACCAGCACGCGCCGGGCGTGAAGTTCCTCGAAAAATCGATCTCGTACGTGCGTGATCAGATGGGGCTCGTCGTAGAGGATTTCCTCACGGAGATGGTGCACGGCATTCTCGGCTGTAACTATCCGGTGCCGGACCGCATGCTGCGCAATACCGAGAAGATCTCGGCGAAGTACCTGCGTCGCGAAATGGTCGGACGTCATCCGTTCGTGGGCAACTTCGACCTGTTCGCGGTCGAAGGCGGCACCGCAGCCATGACGTATCTGTTCAACACGCTCAAGACGAACCATCTGCTGCAAGCGGGCGATTCGATCGCGCTGGGCATGCCGATCTTCACGCCCTATATCGAAATCCCGGAACTGGCCGACTACCAGCTTCACGAAGTGAATCTGAATGCCGATCCGGATCTGGGCTGGCAGTACTCGAAGAAGGAACTCGACAAGCTGCTCGATCCGAAGATCAAGGCGTTCTTCCTTGTGAATCCGAGCAATCCGCCGTCGGTGAAGCTCGACGACGCCTCGCTCGAACATCTCGCTGGCATCGTCAAGAAGCGCCCGGACCTGATCATCCTGACCGACGACGTCTATGGCACGTTTGCCGACGACTTCCGCTCGTTGTTCGCGATTGCGCCGTACAACACCATCCTCGTGTATTCGTACTCGAAGTATTTCGGGGCGACGGGCTGGCGTCTCGGCGCGATTGCCACGCACGAGAAGAATGTCTTCGACGACAAGATTGCCAAACTGCCCAAGGCGCAGCGTGAAGGACTCAATGCACGCTATTCGTCGATCACGACGGAGCCGGAAAAGCTCAAGTTCATCGACCGTCTCGTAGCCGACAGCCGCGCTGTGGCGCTCAACCACACGGCGGGCCTGTCCACGCCGCAGCAGGTGCAGATGGCGCTCTTCTCGCTGTTCTGCCTGATGGACGAGCCGGATGCCTACAAGCACGCCGTGAAGCGCATCATCCGCCGCCGCAAGGCCGTGATGTATCGCGCAGCCGGGATCTCGGAAGAAACCGGGCCGACGGCCGTCGACTACTACAACATCCTCGATCTCGAGGTGTTGGGCACCAAGATCTACGGCAAGGCGTTCGTGGACTGGTTCATGAAGAACATCGATCCGTCGGAGGTGCTGTTCCGTCTGGCCAAGGAAAGCGGTGTCGTGCTGTTGCCGGGGCGCGGCTTCGGTACGTTGCACCCCTCGGGTCGGGTGTCGCTCGCGAACCTCAACGAACCGGACTACATCCAGATCGGTGCGACGGTGCGCAAGCTCATGGACGAGTACAACGAGCGCTTCCTCGCGGGCGGAAAAGGCGGGAAGAAGAAGTAATTGCAGTGACGACGACGGTGCTGCGCCCTGACCGGGGCGCGGCATCGGCTGGCCCCCCCTCGGTCGCCCCTCCATGGCGATCGACCATTGCCCGGGAACCCACTTCCCGGGCTTTTTTTGCGATGTGGAATCGCAAAATAAAACGCCCGCACGAGGCGGGCAAAAATCACTACAGGGGAAGTCACGCGATAAGAGTGGCAATCCCATGAAAGAGTTCCCCGGGATTTTGGGTGGTTCGTGACTGGCAGAGCGTCATCCGATCGACGTAAAATAGCCCCTTGTCGCTACATCACCCCCTCATGTCGAACGCGGTGCACGACGCTTGCGGACGGCAACGGTGCGGGGTGGGATTTTCAGGTGTCGAATGTCAGTAAAGCCGGTCGTGCGGAGTCGCCTCCTGCTGGCCGCGTGTCTGAGTGCCGGAATACCGGTAGGCGCGCACGCACAATCTCTCTTCTCGGATCCCAATCCGCCGTGTTTCACTGAGCAGAATGCGGTGTCCTACGGACTGTGGGACCGCGGACTGGCGCCTCAGTATTTCGTGCCGCCCCCACCACCACCTGCGCCGCCAGTGGTGCAGGACCCGGGTGTGTCCACCGATCCCATTGCACTGTTCGCAGGCGACGATCCGAATGCGGTCGCTGCGGCCGTCGATCGGGAGGCCTCAAAGCGAGCGGCCGATGCGGCTGCCGCTGCAACGGCCAGCACGGTCACACCCGCCGCCGATCCATCCTCGTCTTCCGATTCATCGCAAACCGTCGAGGCAGACGGTAGCGCCGCGTCTGCCGCATCTGCCGAGACCACTGAGACGGTGGATGCGACGCCGGTCGTCTCCCCGACGCCGCCTTCGCCGCCACTGGCCGCAGGCGAGTTCGCCGTCGCACCCGAGTTGAGCGCGGACGGCACCGCGATCCATGCCGTCGATATCGATGCCGTGGCCTCGGGCGCGACTGCTGCCACCGAGCCGCAGCCATTGCCCGACGTCGCACCGCCCAACGCGTTCCTCGCACGTGCGTCGTGCCTGCGCGGCATGCCGCGTCACGAAAGTCTGGCGAACCGCAACATCCGCATGCTGATGCGCCGCGGACTCGTGGTGCGCGACGACCAGTTGCCTTTCGTCGCCACCCGCAGCCGAACGCCGGGCGAGGGTGCTATCAGGCTTCAGGTGTTGAACGATCGTCCGTACCAGTTCAACGTCGGTATGAACAACAGCGGCATGACGACCACCGGCAAGATGCAGGGCACCGCCAATCTGCTGATGAACAACCCGCTGGGGATGTACGGCAAGCTCGACACGAAGCTCAGCCAGGATTTGCAGAATGCACGGCGTGACACGACTAATCGCGATCTGACGGCCAACTATTCGTTGCCCATCGATGCCGACTGGACGGTGGGTATCACGGGCTCCACCAACGCCGCCACCGATCAGATTGCGACAGGCACCACGCAGACGCAGACGCTCCAATGGCGCGTGCGCCGCGCGTTCGATGTGACGTCCAACGGGACGACCGGCGTCGAGCTGCGCTACAACCGCAGTCGCACCGAAGATCCGAACGCGATCCACACCTACGACAGTTACGCCGAGGTGGGGCTGAGTCACACCCATTATCTGGGGACGTCGAAGCTCGACTTGTCGGTGATGCAGCGGTTGAACGCACCTTGGATGCCCGCAGCGAGCGGCCCTCCAGGCTGGTCCTACCGCTTCCAGTCCATCGACGCGAAGCTCACCGTACCGTTCTGACGAAGTCCATCACGGTATCGAGCGATACCGTTCTCACGAGCGACGCGGGCATGTCCGCGAAGTGCTCGCTCTCCCCGAACAGAATCACGGGCTTGCCGTAGTGCACGGCGAGCCCGACTTCGTTGCGCGTGCCGTGATTGCCGGGCAGGGCGACGATGGCGTCGCTGGACAACACGTTGATGTGATTGCGTGAAAGGGTTCCGGGCGGCGCGTCGGGCAGATGGCGCGGCAGCGGGCTGAGAATCGGCACTTCGACGAACGGGTTCGGATAGCCGGGCATTGCGCGGAAAGTAGCGGGCACGCCCGTCTGCCCATCGTCACCATCATCCATGCCACCGACCGCCTCCGTCGGCACGATGCCGATGCTACGACCGATACGCTGCGGCACGGCGCAGAACGCTTCGCTCACGCTCGTCATCGCCCCCTGTCCACCACCGGTAAGCAAGTGAAACCCCGCGAGTGCCAGCGCACGGCCGAGCGGCACGGCAAGTTCGGGCCACGGCTGTTTGCCGGACCCCATCACGCCAATGGTCTTGGGACGCAGGGGAAGGGTCATATCGAAACGTGAGCCTCGTGAAGTGGGGAAGTCGGGGCGCCGCCGATGATAAACGAAGTGCGCGGATGAAGCGTCCGGACAAAAAAAACCCGCCGGGTTGGCGGGTGAGGAAGCAGGCCTCCCACGGGGAAGTGAAAGCCTGGTCTCGCGAGGTGTTTGCGAGACCCGTGTAGTATCGTGATCCAGACGTCTGTTGGCTATGGGCTAAGTCCTAAAGTGCATGTCAGACGCTTTCCAATTCTGTTTCCTATCCTTTCTGACGTAACCCGGTGCCAGAGATGACCGAACCGACCGAAACCACACCGGCCAGTGCCGCCCAGATCGCTGCCCTGAAGGCGTTGCGCGCCGCACTGCTTGCCCAGCACAAGGTGCTGATCGACTACGACCGTCAGCAATACGAAGGGGTTTTCGGCGCGGTGCCGACTGGCCGCTTCGTCCAGTTGTTCACCGAAGACCCCTGGTTCCGCTGGCTCGATCCTGTCTCGCGCCTGATCGTTGCACTCGACGAATGGCAGGAACAGGAGCCGCCACTGGCTGAAGCGGGCATTGCGCTGGCCGACGAAGCCGCGCGACTGTTCCGTCGTACCGGCGGCGCAGAAGACGAGTTCGGCGAGCGCTATCTGCTGGCACTGCAGAAGTCGCCGGAAGCGGGCATGGGCCAGAGCCAGGTGATGGCGGCGTTGCGTGCTACGCCGCAGTCGCCTGCTCCCGACGCCTGAAAGCGCAGCGCGCCCGCCGACCCAAACTGAGAAGGATGCCGAGATGTCGTCTCATGTGTCGGCAAACGAGGAGGCGGGCCGTTGAGCAGGGAGGGGGCAGACCGTCAAGCCGAATATTTGTTCCTTCTCTGATCGTTTTTTGAGCAAGGCTCTTGACAGCCCCTGTTCACGGGGCGACTCAGAAGTCGATGTCAGGTTATCCAGTGGGTTATCCACAAAGGGTGTGGACAACTTTTGTTCGCGGACACGCTTGCCGACGGCGTGCCACGCTTAAGCCCTTGTCATCCCATTTCCGACACGCCGCTGCTGCGTCCGATTGACATGACCACCACCCCCATCGTGCTCCTCGTGCTGCTCTCGGCACTGATGCACGCCACCTGGAACGCCTTCCTTCACGCGAGTCCCGATCGTCTCTGGCAAGTCGGCATGATGGCCGTGCCGCAGTTGCTCACCGCCGCCGTTGGCATTGCGGTGCTGCCGATACCGCCTGTCGAGGTCTGGCCGCTCATCGTGCTTTCGGCCTGCGCGCAGGTGGCGTACACGGCGGCGCTCATCCGCGCTTATCGCGTGGGCGAGTTCGGACAGATTTATCCGATTGCGCGTGGTATCTCGCCGCTGCTGATCTCGGGGGCGGCGCTACTGCTCGCGGGCGAACTTCCGCGCTGGATTGCGGTGGTCGGCATCGCGTGCATCTGTATCGGCATTCTGACGCTCGCGTTGCGTGGGCGGCGTCTGTCCGGCGACAGCGTGCCTGCCGCCTTGCTCACCGGCGTGTTCATTGCGGCCTATACGATTGTGGATGGCTTCGGCATTCGCCTGACGAACAGCAGTGGCGGGAACGGGTTCGCGTACATCGCCTGGGCGTACCTGTTCGCGAGCGTGCCGCTGGTCGGGGCGGTGTGGAAGTGTCGGGGCGGATGGCGCGGCATGTTCCTCGCGCCGCGCCGCCGGGTGGCGGAAGCGCTGGGGGCCGGCGTGGTCGCGCAATGTGCCTACGGCATGGTGGTCTTCGCGCTGCAATTTCTGCCGATGGGTGTCGTGTCGGCGTTGCGCGAATCGAGCGCCATCTTTGCGGTGCTATTGGGCTGGCTGTTCATGCGGGAGAAGCTCAACGCGCGGCGTATCGTGGCATGCAGTCTGGTCGTCGGCGGTGCGGTGCTTATCAAGCTGGGGGCTTGAAGTGGCATTGGCGTCTGCCAACGAAATCAGGCGCAATCGTTTCCACGAGTGCGCCGGATGTCATGGCCGGACCTCGGGTCCTGCCGATCAGTCTTGATGAATGTCAGCCGCGCGGCCAGAGTTCGGCGCGATGCGTGGTGATGGCGGCCACGACGATCTCGCGCATGCCATGCCCGTCCGTCGTCTCCAGATGCTCCAGAATCGTCATGCGCATGCGCGGCGCCCAGAAGCGACGCAGATGGCCGGCGATGTTCTCGAGCGCTTCGCCGCGATCGGGCATCGTCTCGAAGAAATCCCCGATCTGATTGGCCATCTTGACCAGATTGTCGGTGTCCATGATCTGTCTTGTCCCCTGTGATCGTTCTGTGTCGATGCGTTGCACCGGTTCGCTTGGCCAATCTCGCGTCCGCCGCGCCGTCTCTTGGCAATAGACGGCGAAGCTCGTCGACACTGTGCGCGTGCCGACGATGGACGCGGATTGTCCGTGGCGGCACACGGCGGTGCGGTCGTTCGACCGGCGCCGTCGCGTGCCTGATTGCCGACTCAGCTCGCGCTGGCCGCCGTCGTCTGGTCGTGTCCGAGGAACGCTTCCTGCTGACGGTTGAAGTCCGAGTACTGACGCTGCCATTCCGACGGTTGCGCCACCGGCGTGACCTGCACCGCCGTCACCTTGTACTCGGGGCAGTTCGTCGCCCAGTCCGAGTTGTCGGTGGTGATCACGTTCGCGCCCGACTCCGGGAAGTGGAACGTCGTGTACACCACGCCCGGCTGCATGCGGTCGCTGACAATGGCGCGCAGCACCGTCTCGCCCGCCCGGCTCTGAATGCCCACCCAGTCGCCGTCCTTGATGCCACGCTCTTCGGCATCGTGCGGATGAAGCTCCAGACGATCTTCGCTGTGCCAGTTGTTGTTGTCCGTGCGACGCGTCTGCGCGCCGACGTTGTACTGCGACAGAATCCGCCCGGTCGTGAGGATGAGCGGGAAGCGGCGCGTGACCTTTTCGTCCGTCGGCACGTATTGCGTGATGAGGAACTTGCCCTTACCGCGGACGAACTCGTCGATGTGCATGACGGGCGTGCCGTCCGGCGCTTCTTCGTTACACGGCCACTGCACGCTGCCCATACGGTCGAGCTTCTCGTAGCTCACGCCGGTGAACGTCGGCGTGAGACGTGCGATTTCGTCCATGATTTCCGACGGGTGCGAGTAGTTCATCTCGTAGCCCAGACGCTTCGCCAGCTGGATCGTCACTTCCCAGTCGGCGTAACCGGCGCGCGGCGGCATGACCTGACGCACGCGCGAGATACGACGCTCGGCGTTGGTGAACGTGCCGTCCTTCTCCAGGAACGACGAGCCCGGCAGCAGCACGTGCGCGTACTTCGCGGTTTCGTTCAGGAAGATATCCTGCACCACGATGCACTCCATCTGCTCCAGCGCATGCGTGACGTGTTGCGTGTTCGGGTCCGACTGGACGATGTCTTCGCCCTGGCAGTACAGGCCCATGAAAGTGCCCGCGAGCGCCGCGTCGAACATGTTCGGAATGCGCAGGCCCGGCTCGGCTTGCAGCTCGACGCCCCATTCGGCTTCGAACAATGCACGGGCGCTCGAATCCGACACGTGGCGATAGCCCGGCAGTTCGTGCGGGAACGCGCCCATGTCGCAGGAGCCCTGCACGTTGTTCTGGCCGCGCAGCGGGTTCACGCCCACGCCTTCGCGGCCGATGTTGCCGGTAAGCATCGAAAGGTTAGCGATGCCGATGACCGTCGTCGAGCCTTGTGCGTGTTCGGTCACGCCCAGACCGTAGTAGATCGCAGCGTTGCCGCCGGTCGCGTACATACGGGCAGCGCCGCGCACGAGGTGTGCGGGCACACCCGTGTGGGCTTCGGTCGCTTCCGGCGAATTCTCGGCACGGGAGATGAAGTCGCGCCATTGCTGGAAAGCGCGATCTTCGCAACGCTCGGCGATGAATTCGTCGGCCATCAGGCCTTCGGTGACGATCACGTGCGCCAGTGCGTTGACCATGGCGACGTTCGTGCCCGGACGCAGTTGCAAGTGATAGTCGGCCTTGATGTGCGGGCTCTTGACCAGATCGATACGACGCGGGTCGATCACGATCAGCTTCGCGCCTTCGCGCAGACGCTTCTTCATACGCGAGCCGAACACCGGGTGACCGTCGGTCGGGTTCGCACCCATCACGAGAATGACGTCCGAATGCTCGACCGACTTGAACGTCTGCGTACCGGCCGATTCGCCGAGCGTCGCCTTCAGACCATAGCCGGTCGGCGAGTGGCACACGCGGGCGCAGGTATCGACGTTGTTATTGCCGAACGCGGCGCGCACCAGCTTCTGCACGAGATAGTCTTCTTCGTTCGTGCAGCGCGAGGACACCAGGCCGCCGATGGAGTCGCGGCCGTACTTGGCCTGAATGCGCTTGAACTCCGACGCCGCGTAGTCGAGCGCCTCGTCCCACGACACTTCCTGCCAGGGATCGGTGATTTTCTTGCGGATCTTCGGCGTGAGGATACGATCCTTGTGCGTGGCGTAGCCCCAGGCGAAGCGACCCTTTACGCAGGCGTGACCTTCGTTGGCCTGACCGTCCTTGTGCGGCACCATGCGCACGACTTCGTTGCCCTTCATCTCGGCCTTGAACGAGCAGCCTACGCCGCAATAGGCGCAGGTCGTGATCTTGGCGTGCTCGGCCTGACCGAGATGGATGACCGACTTTTCTTGCAGCGTTGCGGTCGGGCAGGCAGCCACGCAGGCGCCGCATGACACGCATTCCGAATCCATGAACGCCTGATCCTGCCCCGCCGACACGCGTGCTTCGAAGCCGCGTCCCGAGATCGTCAGCGCAAACGTGCCCTGCGTTTCTTCACAGGCGCGCACGCAGCGGTTGCAGACGATGCACTTCGAGGCGTCGTAAGTGAAATACGGGTTCGACTCGTCCTTCTCGCTGTCGAAGTGGTTCGCGCCGTCGAAGCCGTAACGCACTTCGCGCAGGCCCGTCACCCCGGCCATGTCCTGCAACTCGCAGTCGCCGTTGGCGGCGCACGTCAGGCAGTCCAGCGGGTGATCGGAGATGTACAGCTCCATCACGCCCTTGCGCAACTCTTGCAGCTTCGGCGACTGCGTGCGGACCTTCATGCCGGGTTCGACCGGCGTGGTGCACGACGCCGGGAAGCCGCGACGGCCTTCGATTTCCACCAGACACAGACGGCACGAGCCGAACGGCTCCAGCGAGTCGGTCGCGCACAGCTTGGGTACGTTCACGCCGCCCTCGGACGCCGCGCGCATGATCGACGTGCCCGCAGGCACGGTGACCTGTTCGCCGTCGATCTCCAGCGTGACTTCCTTCGTCGATTCGCGGCGCGGGGTGCCGTAATCCTTCTCAAACATCGGATCCATCATGATCGGGGGTCTCCTAGGCGGCCTTGGTCGGCAAGTTCGACGATTCGGCCGCGCCGAAGTCTTCTGGGAAATGATTCAGCGCAGACAGCACGGGGTAGGGCGTCATGCCGCCCATGGCGCACAGCGAGCCGTTGAGCATCGTGTCGCACAGGTCGCGCAGCAGCTTGATTTGCTTGGGACGATCGCGACCGTCGATGATCTTGTCCATCACTTCGACGCCACGCGTCGAACCGATGCGGCACGGCGTGCACTTGCCGCACGATTCGATGGTGCAGAACTCCATCGCGTAACGGGCGAGCTTGGCGAGATCGACCGTGTCGTCGTGCGCCACGATGCCGCCGTGACCCAGCACGGCCCAGTGCGCGGCGAACGCTTCGTAGTCGAGCGGGGTGTCCCACTGCGATTCCGGCAGGTACGAGCCGAGCGGGCCACCGACCTGCACCGCGCGCAGCGGGCGGCCGGTGATGGCGCCGCCACCGTAGTCGTACAGAATCTCGCGCAGCGTCACGCCGAAGGCCTTCTCGATGAGGCCGCCGTACTTGATGTTGCCCGCGAGTTGGATCGGCAGGGTGCCGCGCGAGCGTCCCATGCCGAAGTTCTTATAGAACTCCGCGCCACGGTCCATGATGATCGGCACGGAAGCGAGCGAGATCACGTTGTTGATGACCGTCGGCAAGCCGAAGAGACCTTCAATGGCGGGCAGCGGCGGTTTCGCACGCACCACGCCACGCTTACCTTCGAGGCTTTCGAGCAGCGCCGTTTCTTCGCCGCAGACGTAAGCCCCGGCGGCCTTGCGCACTTCGAGGTGGAACGCGTGACCCGAGCCGAGAATGTTCTCGCCGAGATAGCCCGCTTTGTTCGCGTTGTCGATGGCTTCGTTGAGCACGTCGATCGAATGCGGATACTCGCTGCGCACGTAGATGTAGCCGCGTGTGGCGCCCACGGCGATGCCAGCAATCGTCATACCTTCGACGAGCACGAGCGGGTCGCCTTCCATCAGCATGCGGTCGGCGAACGTGCCCGAGTCGCCTTCGTCGGCGTTGCAGACGATGTACTTCTGCGCGGCGGGCGTATTCAGAACTGTCTTCCACTTGATGCCGGTCGGGAACGCTGCGCCACCGCGTCCGCGCAGGCCCGATTCGGTCACTTGCGCGACGATGGTCGCGGCGTCCAGCGCGAGGGCGTTGCGCAGGCCGCGATAGCCGTCGTGCGCGACGTAGTCGTCGACCGAGACAGGGTCGGTGATGCCCACGCGTGCGAACGTCAGACGTTCCTGCTTCTTGAAATAGGGAATCTCTTCGGTCAGACCGAGGGCGAGCGGATGATCGCCGCCTGCGGTGACGTTCGCATCGAACAGGGCGGCGACGTCCTCGACTTCGACAGGCCCGTAGGCGACGCGCCCCGCCGGGGTGACGACTTCGAGCAACGGTTCGAGCCAGAGCATGCCGCGCGTGCCATTGCGGACCAGCTCGATCTCGATGCCGCGTTTAGCGGCCTCAGTGGCGATGGCGTCGGCGACTTCGTCGGCACCGAGGGCGAGTGCGGCAGAGTCACGCGGCAGATAGAGGCGCACAGCCGTCTTGGCGGACGTGGTGGACTGGCTCATACGGCTTCCTTGGCGCGGGCGACCAGACGGTCGAATTTCTCGGGGGTGACGCGCGCGTGCAGCTTGTCGTCGATGGTGATCGCGGGGGACGTAGCGCACTGGCCCAGACAGAAGACCGGTTCGAGCGCGACGTCACCGCTGTGGCTGTGCATCGCGCAACCCAGCGCGCGTTCTGCGTGCGCCACGAGCGCATCGGCGCCCATGCTCTGACATGCCTCAGCGCGACAGATCTGAATGACGTGTCGCGGCGGCGGGGTGGTGCGGAAATGGTGATAGAACGTGATCACGCCATGCACTTCGGCGCGTGACAGGTTGAGGGCGTTGGCAATGACGGACACGGCATCCGGGGGAACGTAGCCGAAAGCTTCCTGAACATCATGGAGGATCGGCAGAAGGGGGCCTTCCTGAGCTGCATGATGGTCCAGAATCGCTTGCACCGTCGCGATGGAATAAGCCTCGCGCATGGCTGATGTCTCCTGTTTGGCGCACTGTGGGGAACGGTGCGCCTGAGGGTGGTTATATGTTCTTGTCCTGCCCCGGGGCGAGAGACCCATTGGTCACATACGACGATGCTTCTCGGGTCTAGTCGATCAGCGTGACGCCGGATGAGCGTGCGACACATAGCCCCCACCATATGCCGCACGGGCTCGGCCTCTCGCCCGTTGCTTACTTCGTCAACCTTCGGTCAGTATGTGAAACACGATATATCATATACGGTATACGTGCAATACCGAGGCAAGCGGTTTCGCGGGATCGTTTACCCGAATCCGGAAAGGCAATGCCGATGGGCGTGACAGGCGGGCGGGGAGGTAGAAAAAAGCCAGTGACACTTCCATATCACTGGCTTTTTCGCAGACGCGCGGTGAGCGCGTCGTGGAGACGTCAAACGTGGGTCAGGCGTTCATTCGAGGAAGTCGCAGTGCTCTTCGACGAACGCGGCCAGACCGAGGGTGTGGTCGCGCGCGAGCTTCTCGGCGAGTTCCGTATCGCGCTTTTCGAGCGCGGTGATGATCTTCAGGTGATCGACAATCGAGCGGGCTGCCCGGTCGTTCTGAGCAATCGTCACCTTGCGGATGGCGCGCACGTGAATGAACAGGTTCTTGATCGTGTTGGCAATCGCTTGCGATCCGCCAAGATTGATCAGCGCCTGGTGGAAGTCGATGTTCGCGTCCGAATACTCTTCAATATGATCCGTCGGCGGTGCATTCACGAACTCGTCGAACAAATGACGCAACTTGGCGATCTCTTCGTCGCTCGCATTCAGCGTGGCCAGCCGTGCAGACATCCCTTCCAGGGCGGCCCACATCTGAATCATTTCCACGATTTCACGCTTGGTCTTGCGGATGATGAAGATGCCCCGGCGCGGCACCGTGCGCAGAAAACCTTCCTGTTCCAGCAAGGTCATGGCTTCGCGAATCGGTGTGCGCGAAACGCCAAGCACCTGGATGAGCTGACGCTCGTCCAGGCGAATTTCGTCCTTCTGGTTATAAATATCGGCATCGGCGATGGCTTTTTTCAAAAGCGCATACGCCTGATTACGAAAACTCGTGGTGGTGTCGATCGGCTCCAGTGCGAGTGGCGTCACGCGCACCGGAGTTGGGGTGATCAGGGACATGCAATAGTCTCCTAGGTATTACGGCCCCTTCAGAGGCGCAATGCTTGCTGCCCAACGATGGTTGCCGGCTTCGTGACGAGTTTACCCGATTCGTTTGCCTGCGTGGTTTCTGCCAGGTAGGCGAAACGGCCGTTGGTTTCAGCCTTTTCGAGCAGTTTGGCGGGCAGGGCGACGAACAGATGAACCATTGCAACACCGGCGGCGAGGGCAGAAGCCAGGGCGAGAAGCGTAAGGGCAGCGACTAACATGGTGAGACTCCAGATAAAGGTTGACGGGTCGTAATGTGGGGGAGAACTTGCTTTGCATTGTATGTCGCGCCGCAACAAGTCTCAAGATATACCACATACCGAATATCAAAATTTATCGTTTTTCGGGACGTTCTTTAGGTCTCACTGCTCTCACACGTCTCGGATTTGTCTCTTTTTCCGATAGTGCTTGTGGGGTCGATGATGGCGATGAACCTCCTCGGATGTCCGTCTCGCTTGCAATGGTGTGGATTTCGGGACGCCAGTGGCGCACGCAGTTTTCAGTGATTCGGGTGTTGCTTTAGGGTGGGTCAAATGGACGTTATTGCGTTGCCGCGAAACCACAGCCGTTATTCCCTGCATCGGCCATACAGCGCCGAGGTTTCCGGCAAAAAATCGGCCGCGACCGGAGGTCCGGTGGCGGCACGGGTGAGCACTTGCGGGGTGGGGCTGACGACGAGATTTTCAGACCCGTCGCATCGCCCTCTCTATATATAGTCAGTGCCGATTCGGGCAGGGCACGCCAAAGTGCCCTGCGATCGGGTGTTTCAAACAAACAACGATTGCGCGTTATGCCGCTGGGTTATGCCGCTGGTTTATGCCGCTTTAGCCAGACGTTCCTGCGCGGCCGCCACGGCATCCGGCTTCGTCATGAATTCACGTTGCTTGATCAGTGCGAGCACGACATCGAGCGTGGGCGTCGGCACGTTGGCCAGGCGTCCCATCTCCTGAACGACGGAGACGAGCGGGTCGATCTCCATCGCGCGGTCGCGCTCCAGATCCTGCAGCATCGACGTCTTGTGTGCGCCCACCGCGCCGGCCCCGTTAATGCGACGTTCGACGTCCACTCGGAAGTGCACACCGAACTTGTCGCCGATGGCTTTCGCTTCGAGCATCATGGCGCGCGCAATGGCACGCGTACCCGGATCGCTGGCGATAATGTCGAGCGTGCCGTGGGTGAGCGCTGAAATCGGGTTGAAGCAGAGGTTGCCCCAGAGCTTGAGCCAGATTTCATCGCGGATGTTTTCGCGGATCGGGGCGTCGAGTCCACCGGCGATCATGATCTGCGAGAGCTTCTCGACGCGCTCGGTCCGCTCGCCGCTGGCTTCGCCCAACGGGAACTTGTTGCCGTAGACGTGTTGAATGACACCCGGCGCGACCACTTCCGTGGCCGGATAAACCACGCAGCCGATCGCGCGCTCCGGGCCAAGTTCGCGCCACTGGCGGCCACCCGGGTCGATGCTCTCCAGCGTCGTGCCTTCGAGCGCGCCGCCGTGCTTATAGAAGTACCAGTAGGGAATGCCATTCACGGCCGTGACGACGGCCGTGTTCGGGCCGATCAGCGGCTGCATCGCGTCGAGTACCGACGGTACCGAGTGCGCTTTCAGGGCGATGATCACGTAATCCTGATGCCCGAGTTCGCGCGCATCGTCGGTGCAACGCAAGTGGGCGACGCGCTCTTCGCCGTCGATGAGCAGCTTGAGTCCGTGCTCGCGCATGGCCGCGAGGTGCGGTCCACGTGCCACCAGACTGACATCGGCTCCGGCGCGCGCGAGTTGCACGCCGAGATAGCCACCGATGGCACCAGCGCCATAGATGCAAATCTTCATGAAGTCTCTCCCTCCAAAGGTCAATCGAAACCCGGGCCTGGTACTGGCCGCTTTATTCTTCTGATTCTTCTAATACCAAATGTTGTATATCGTATATCACAAGAAGAATAGCGCCAAGCCTTCCTCGCCCTTTTGCCCTCATGGTTTCCCCGCACAGGCCTGAAAAAAGGGCTTCCGCATGTGTGAGCTTTGCGGTCATGAACTGCACTTGTGAAATGTCCGGAGACTGCGTGCGAGCGAATTATTACGGTGTGTTACAGAGGGTGAGGTGGGAGGAGGGGAATGTCTTATTGTGAGGAAAATTAGCAAAAATATCGCCTTGTGCCCGTTTTAAAAAATCGCAAGGAGCCCGATATAAAAGGGCTGAGCGCCTTGTTGGGTAAGGTTCCAGGATCAGGTTAACTCCTTAGTGTTTTCGCATTGCGTTGTTGCGCCGCTCCGTCCTACAGTTGCGTTACTGTATCTAGCCGCCACTTAGGACAGTGCCTCGCGTGCCGTAGTTGTTTTCGATGCAATGGACGAAAACGACTTCGGCACGCGAGGTGGAAAACGAGGACCGCGATAAATTAGTGTTGACTTATATCTGATATATCGTATATTTCGTTCGGTATATTTACGGGAAACGCAATGGACTCCCGTGAGCATCAGAGACAAGTCGACGAGGCATAGACCTCGTAAAGCATACCCAGGGGGCACAGACCCCATCCGGAAGGTGTTGTTGTTGTGAAGCTGCCAAACAACTGAAAACCGATGGAGGAGGTACAAGTGGAGACGACAAATCAACACGGTAAGCAATCCGTGTTCGCGAGCCCGTGGGTTCAGCTCGTGTTCGGCGTGATTTGCATGGCGATGATCGCCAACTTGCAATATGGGTGGACGCTGTTCGTCAACCCGATCGATGAAAAGTATCACTGGGGCCGTACGGCCATTCAGGTGGCGTTCACGATTTTCGTCGTGACGGAAACCTGGCTGGTGCCGATCGAAGGGTATCTGGTCGACAAGTTCGGCCCGCGCCCGGTAGTGGTCGGTGGTGGTCTGTTGTGCGGTATCGCATGGGTGCTCAATGCCTATGCGTCCTCGCTGCCGATGCTGTATTTCGCAGCGGCGGTGGGCGGGGTCGGCGCCGGTGCGGTGTATGGCACCTGCGTGGGTAACGCACTGAAGTGGTTCCCGGACCGTCGTGGTCTTGCCGCAGGTATTACCGCCGCCGGTTTCGGCGCCGGCTCGGCGCTGACCGTGGTACCGATCGCTAACATGATCAAGTCCAGCGGCTATGAGAACACCTTCCTGACCTTCGGGCTGGGGCAGGGGATCATCGTGCTGGTGCTGGGTCTGGCGCTCGCCAGTCCGCCCGCATCGATCGAAGCGCTCAAGAAGCTGGCGCCGGGCGCAATGCGCTACAACGCCAAGCCGACGGAAGTCATGCGCTCCCCGGTGTTCTGGCTGATGTATCTGATGTTCGTGCTGATGGCCGCCGGCGGTCTGATGGCAACGGCACAGCTCGGCCCGATCGCCAAGGACTACGGTCTGGATCAGGCGCCTGTCTCGCTTCTCGGTCTCACACTGCCCGCACTCACCTTCGCACTGGCCATCGACCGTGTGCTCAACGGGGTGACGCGTCCGGTGTTTGGCTGGATATCGGACAAGATCGGACGCGAGAACACGATGTTCATCGCTTTCGCGATGGAAGCCGTGGGGATCTACGCACTGGCAAAGTACGGCCAGCATCCGGTGGCCTTCGTGCTGCTGACCGGCCTGGTGTTCTTCGCCTGGGGTGAGATCTACAGCTTGTTCCCGGCAACCTGCGCCGATACGTATGGCTCGAAGTATGCCGCGACCAATGCGGGGATGTTGTACACCGCGAAGGGGACCGCCGCCTTGCTGGTGCCGTTCTCCAGTGTCATCACCTCGATGACGGGTAGCTGGCAGGCTGTCTTCATGGTCGCCTGTGGCATGAACGCCTTCGCCGCCTTCCTTGCCTTGTTTGTCTTGAAGCCGATGCGTGCCCGTCTGGCACAGCGTTACGCCAGCGACTACAAGGCAGAGTCGAGCGAGCCGGTCGTGAAAGCCGCGGACCTGAGCCGCAGCACCACGTAAAGCAAGTTCGATACGTCATCTAGACGTTGAGCAGTACTAATTAGAGGCAGATTGGCTGGCTTGATTAGCAACATGTTTAACCGGCGTGCAACCCGGGCCCTCGCGGGTTCGGTTGCACGGCCGGGTGAGCAAGTAGAGAAGCAGTACAGGAATACCCACTAATCGTCAGACAAGACGACGCAACACTGAAACCGGAAAAATTGGAGGAGAGAATTATGTCCATTGCGATGACCGTGCCAGTCGGCAAGGCGGAAAACGAGACGCTCGAAGACAACAGCCGACACGCGAACATCGTGTCCGAGGGAGCAACGACCGATGGCTTCCATCTGGTTATCGATGCTCTGAAAGCGAACGACATCGACACCATCTTCGGTCTGGTGGGGATTCCCATCACCGATCTGGCCCGCCTGGCGCAAGCCGAAGGCCTGCGCTTCATCGGCTTCCGTCACGAACAGCACGCTGGCCACGCCGCTGCGATCGCCGGCTACATGACGCAAAAGCCGGGCATCTGCCTGACGGTGTCGGCACCTGGCTTCCTGAACGGCCTGACGGCACTCGCCAACGCCACCACGAACTGCTTCCCGATGATTCTCATCAGCGGTTCGAGCGAGCGTGAAATCGTCGACCTGCAACAGGGCGACTATGAAGAAATGGATCAGCTCAATGCGGCCAAGCCGTATTGCAAAGCGGCTTACCGCGTGCTGCACGCCGAAGACATCGGCGTGGGCCTTGCCCGCGCGATCCGCGCAGCCGTGTCGGGTCGCCCCGGCGGCGTCTATCTGGATCTGCCGGCCAAGCTGCTGTCGCAGACCATCGACGCACAGAAGGCTAAGGATTCGCTGATTCGCGTGATCGACGCCGCACCGCGTCAGATCCCGGCGCAGGATGCTGTCCAGCGCGCACTCGACGTGATCAAGGGCGCCAAGCGTCCGCTGATTCTGCTGGGCAAGGGCGCTTCGTACGCTCAGGCCGACGAAGACATCCGTGCACTCGTCGAAAAGACGGGCATTCCGTACCTGCCGATGTCGATGGCCAAGGGCCTGCTGCCCGACACGCACGAGCAATCGGCTGCCGCTGCACGTTCGTTCGTGCTGCAAGAAGCCGACGTCGTCGTGCTGATCGGCGCACGCCTGAACTGGCTGCTCGCACACGGCAAGGGCAAGACCTGGGGTGCCGCACCGAAGAAGTTCGTGCAGATCGACATCTCGCCGACGGAAATCGACAGCAACGTCGCGATTGCCGCTCCGGTGATCGGTGACATTGGTTCGTGCGTGAAGGCACTGCTCGCCGGTGTGGATGCCAACTTCGGCAAGCCGTCCGCCGAGTGGACCGGCGCTATCGCCGAGCGCAAGAACAAGAACCTGACGAAGATGGCGGCCACGCTTGCGCAGAACCCGTCGCCGATGAACTTCCACAGCGCACTCGGCGCGATCCGCGACGTGCTCAAGAAGCATCCGGACATCAACCTCGTCAACGAAGGCGCGAACACGCTGGACTACGCGCGCAGCATCATCGACCAGTACCAGCCGCGCAAGCGCTTCGACTCCGGTACGTGGGGCGTGATGGGTATCGGTATGGGCTTCGCCATCGGCGCAGCAGTTACGAGCGGCCTGCCGGTCGTGGCCATCGAAGGTGATAGCGCCTTTGGCTTCAGCGGCATGGAGCTCGAAACCATCTGCCGTTACGAGCTGCCCATCACCACCATCATCTTCAACAACAACGGTGTGTATCGCGGCACCGACGTCAACCCGACGGGCGGCAAGGACGTGGCCCCGACGGTGTTCGTCAAGGGCGCGCGCTACGACAAGATGATCGAAGCGTTCGGCGGCATTGGTTACAACGTGACCACGCCGGCTGAGCTGACGAAGGCCCTCGAAGAGTCCATTGCTTCGGGCAAGCCGGTCCTGATCAACGCCGTGATCGATGAATCCGCAGGCACCGAGAGCGGTCGTCTGACGAACCTGAATCCGCAAAGCGCGGCGATGAAAAAGTAAGAGCCGAGTCAATCAAGGAGACATGACATGAGCAAACCCCTCGAAGGAATCAAGATCATCGACTTCACGCACGTGCAGGCCGGCCCGGCTTGTACCCAGCTGCTGGCCTGGTTCGGCGCTGACGTGATCAAGGTGGAGCGCCCGGGTTCGGGCGACGTCACGCGTAGCCAACTGCGCGACATCCCCGACGCCGATGCCTTGTACTTCACGATGCTCAACAGCAACAAGCGCTCGTTGACGCTGGACACGAAGACGCAAGAAGGCAAGGAAGTGCTCGAAAAGCTGGTGCGTGAATCCGACGTGCTGGTGGAGAACTTCGGCCCGGGCGCCCTCGACCGCATGGGCTTCTCGTGGGAACGTCTGAATGAACTCAACCCGAAGCTGATCATGGCCTCGGTGAAGGGCTTCTCGGACGGTCACCACTACGACGACCTGAAGGTGTATGAGAACGTGGCGCAGTGCGCAGGCGGCGCAGCGTCGACGACGGGTTTCTGGGACGGCCCCCCCACGGTGTCGGCCGCAGCGCTGGGCGACAGCAACACCGGCATGCACCTCGCGATCGGTATTCTGACGGCCATCATCGGCCGTGGTCAGACGGGCCGTGGCCAGAAGGTCGCTGTCTCGATGCAGGATTCGGTCATCAACCTGTGCCGCGTGAAGCTGCGCGACCAGCAACGTCTGGACCGTGTCGGCTACCTCGAAGAGTATCCGCAGTACCCGCACGGCGAGTTCAGCGATGTCGTGCCGCGTGGCGGTAACGCCGGCGGTGGCGGTCAGCCGGGTTGGGTGCTCAAGTGCAAGGGCTGGGAAACCGACCCGAACGCTTACATCTACTTCACGATTCAGGGTCACGCCTGGGAGCCGATCTGCCGCGCGCTGGGCAAGCCGGAGTGGATCAGCGATCCGAACTACGCCACGGCACAAGCCCGTCAACCGCACATCTTCGACATCTTCGCGACCATCGAAGCCTGGCTGGCCGACAAGACGAAGTACGAAGCGGTCGACATCCTGCGCAAGTTCGACATTCCTTGCGCCCCGGTGCTCTCGATGAAGGAAATCGCCAACGATCCGTCGCTGCGCGCATCGGGCACGATCGTGGAAGTGCCGCACAAGGAACGTGGTTCGTACCTGACGGTCGGCAGCCCGATCAAGTTCTCGGGTCTGAAGCCGGAAATCACGGGGTCGCCGCTGCTGGGTGAGCACACCGACGAGATCCTGGCCGAGCTGGGCTACAGCAAGGACCAGATCGCTAACCTGCACACGTCGCGCTCGGTCTAAGGCCGTCACGCAACATCGTGATGTCGCATGTGCCGTCGCCGCCTTCGGGCGGCGGCGGTGCGGGCATCTCGCAAGCAGGCAAGGTGTTCATGGGTGCGGCTCCCTGCGGAGTCGGCACCCATTTTTATTTTCGGGACCGTGTTGTCCTCTAATTGATGTACTTTATTGGCATGTTTGGTAGTCATGTCAATCGCATTCCCCCACAAGGTTATTGGAGACATCATGAGCGCATCTGTCGACGTCGGGCAGTTGGTAGAAGTGGTGGGCGACGCCATCGTCGTGGCCGACCCGCAAAACATCATCACGCTCTGGAATTCCGGTGCGCAAAAGATGTTCGGTTTCTCGGCAGAAGAGGCGGTCGGTCAGCCGTTGGACATCATCATTCCGGACCGGCTGCGGGCACGTCACAACGAAGGCTATGCCAAGACGATGGAGACCGGCCAGACCAAGTACGGCAGCGATCTGCTCAAAGTGCCCGCCGCGCACAAGGACGGCCGCGCCATGTCGATTGCCTTCACCGTCGCGCTGCTGCATGGCGAGGGCGGCGAAGTGACTGGCATCGTCGCCGTCATACGCGATGAGACCGCACGCTTTCAGGAAGACCGTCAGTTGCGCAAGCGCGTGACCGAACTCGAAGCCAAACTCGCCGCCACGGCAGGTTGATGGACTGACAATTGCAGGGGCGTCGTTGGCATAACGTCTGCGCCGGACCTCCCCAAGCTGCGAACGAAGCACCGATGCGCGATGCGCACCGGTGCTTTTTTGTTTTCAGCGACAGTGAAAAGGCGAGGGCATCACCTAATAAGTATTTTGTATTCAATATATTTAAAGGGGCGCGATGCACATTCACCTTGTCCCTTGCCTCGATTCATCTCTGTGACACATGCCTGTAAACCCGTATTCCGGGAGGAAAAGTCGAGCGATGTTGCAATGCGGAGACCCTTTATTTATGGGGATTTGCGCGATCTTAATGAGGAAATGCGGCGACACAGCAAATCGCATCGGCAACAAAAAGCCGTTGATAAAATATCGTGTATGAAATACCGTATATCACAAGATTCGATCGACGAATGGGATGGCGCCCGAAGAGGCGACAGCCGTCGTCAGATCCGGTGAGACCCACGTGTAAGGCTGCTTTCAGAACGGCTATCGGGGGACTCTCGCGCACCCATTACATAAACGCCGTCGCATCAGGAGGAGACAAACCATGGGAAAGGCACTCGAAGGTGTGCGCATTCTCGACTTCACGCATGTGCAGTCCGGGCCAACGTGTACGCAATTGCTGGCTTGGTTCGGCGCGGACGTTATCAAGATCGAACGCGCGGGGCACGGTGATGTGACGCGCGATCAGCTGCGCGACATTCCTGACGCGGACAGCCTCTACTTCACGATGCTCAACAGCAATAAGCGTTCGATCACGCTCGATACGAAGCATCCGGAAGGCAAGGCGGTGCTCGAGCGCATGATTCGCGACTGCGACGTGCTTGTGGAGAACTTCGCACCCGGTGCACTCGATCGCATGGGTTTCACCTGGGAGCACATTCATTCGCTGAACCCGCGCATGATCGTGGCCTCTGTGAAGGGCTTCGGCCCCGGTCCGTATCAGGACTGCAAGGTCTATGAGAACGTGGCGCAGTGCGTGGGCGGCGCGGCCTCCACCACCGGTTTCGACGACGGCCCGCCCATGGTCACGGGCGCGCAGATCGGCGATTCGGGCACGGGCCTGCATCTGGCGCTGGGCATTGTGACGGCGCTGTATCAGCGCACCATGACCGGGCAGGGCCAGCGCGTGCTGGCCGCCATGCAGGACGGCGTGCTGAACCTGTGCCGCGTGAAGCTGCGCGACCAGCAGCGCCTTGAGCGCGCGCGCGTGATGGAAGAGTATCCGCAGTTCCCGAACGGTCAGTTCGGCGATGCGGTGCCGCGCGCGGGCAATGCCTCGGGTGGCGGTCAGCCGGGCTGGATTCTCAAGTGCCAGGGCTGGGAAACGGATCCGAACGCGTACATCTACTTCATTACGCAGGCACCCGTGTGGGGTTCGATCTGCAAGGTGATCGGCAAGCCCGAGTGGGTCGAGCATCCCGATTACGCCACGCCGCGAGCGCGTCTGCCGCGTCTGCGCGAGATCTTCGACACCGTCGAGCAATGGACCATGACGAAGAGCAAGTTCGAGGTCATGGGCATTCTCAACGAGTACGACATTCCGTGCGGTCCGATTCTGTCGATGAAGGAAATCGCCGAAGACATGTCGCTGCGCGAGACCGGCACCATCGTCGAAGTCGACCACCCGAAGCGCGGCAAGTACCTCACCGTCGGCAACCCGATCAAGCTCTCCGACAGCCCCACGCATGTGGAGCGTTCGCCGCTGCTGGGCGAACACACGGACGACGTGCTCGGCGAATTCGGCTACAGCCCGCAACAGATCGCGGCGCTACGCGAGGTCGGGGCGGTCTGACGAATTTGAACGGGCGCAATGCATGTAGCAGGCGCCCCAGTGTCTGCAAGAGGCAGATGTGAATGACTTCAAGACATCGCGCCCGGCGCGCACATGGCGAACGTTGCCGTGCTGCCGGGCCGCTACAGGAATGGCAAACGCATGAAGCTCTGGACCCGTTTCAAGACCGCACACGGCCGCACTGGCTTTGGCCTGCTGCAGGGCGATCAGATTCTCGAACATCGCGGCGATCTCTACGATCAGCCGGTCGCCACCGGCGCGACGATTGCGCGCGACGCGGTCGATCTGCTGTGCCCGTGCGAGCCGTCGAAAATCGTGGCGCTCTGGAACAACTATCACGCGCTCGGCGCGAAGCTCGGCAAAGCGGCGCCTTCGCATCCGCTCTTCCTCATCAAGCCTGCGACCACGCTCAACGGTCCCGACGCGGTGATTCGTCGCCCGGCGTCGTATGCGGGGAAGATCGTCTTCGAGGGCGAGCTGGGCATCGTCATCGGCAAGGCGGCGAGCAACGTCAGCGAAGAAGCCGCACGCGACTACATCCTCGGCTATACGCTGGTCAACGACGTGACGGCCGCTGAAATCATCGAGCAGGACGGCAACTTTGCACAGTGGACACGCGCCAAGGGCTTCGACACGTTCGGCTGCCTCGGCCCGTTCATTGCCGAGGACTTCGACTGGCGCGAGGCCGAACTGGTCACGACGCTCGACGGCACGGAGCGCCAGCGCTACCCGCTTGCCGACATGATCTTCAATCCGTGGCAGCTCGTTGCGCGTCTGTCCCAGGACATGACGCTGCTGCCCGGCGATGTGATCGCGGTGGGCACCTCGATTGGCGTGGGCTCGATGAAAGAGGGCGCGCTGGTGGAAGTGAGCATCGACGGACTCGGCACGCTGGCCAACCGCATGGGCGGCTGACCGGCACCTCGCAAGCGATTTCACGGTGGTCGGCCGGGGTGGCAATGGCCTGAGCCGATCGCCCTTTTTCATTCGGCAGATCTTCGCGATCTGCCAGGGCATGGGAGCAATGAGGGCGTTGGTGGCCTATCTCGTGTCGCTGCCTGAGGGCGGCGGCACCGTGCTTTTGTAGGCCATCATCCCGTCGATCAGCGCTGCGCCTTCCGAGAGCAGGAACTGACGGAAGGCGAGTGCGACCGGCGGCAGCCGTTTGCTACGGCGATGCACGACGTACCAGCTTTGCCATGCCGGAAAGCCCTGCACGTCGAGCACCGTCAACTGCCCCGTCTGCAACTCCATGCCGACGGTGTGCGCGGACAGGAAGCTGATCCCCATGCCCGCAATCACCGCCTGCTTGATGGTTTCCGTGCTGGATATTTCCATCGCAATTTTCAGTTGCTGTGTGCGATGACCGAAGGCGTCCTGCAAGGAGTTCCAGGTGTCGGAGCCGCGCTCCCGGCTGATGAACGGTTCTTGCGTCAGTCGGGAGAACGGAATCTGTTTCTGACCGGCCAGCGCATGACCGGGCGGGGCCACGATGATGTAAGGGTGCGGCGCGAAGGCTTCGTTGATCGTGTCGATCTCGTGAGGCGGACGCACCATCACCGCCAGATCGGTCAGGTTTTCGGTGAGCTGGTGCAGCAGTTCCTCGCGGTTATGCACCGTGAGGTTGAGCGTGACGCCGGGATAGCGAGCGGTGAACGCCGCCAGCAGACGCGGGAAGAAGTAGTCGCCCGCGCTGATGACGGCCACGTTGAGCTTGCCGCCGGTAATGCCTTTGAGGTGGTCCATCGCCTCTTCGGTTTCGCGAAAGAGGGCGATGATTGCGCGGCTGTAATGCAGCATCTCCGCACCTGCCGGCGTCAGGAAAATCTTCTTGCCCAACTGCTCGAAGAGCGGCAATCCGGCGTGTGTCTCAAGTTGCTTGACTTGCGTCGAGACGGCCGGTTGCGTGAGGTGAAGTTCTTCGGCGGCGCGCGAAAAGCTCAAATGGCGCGCCACGGCTTCGAAGACTTTCAACTGACGGAGTGTGGCGTGTTTCATGTTTGATCGATGTGCATGACGAGCATGATGTGCTTCGGGAAGTATAAGTAATCGTTGATGGTTTGCATAATTAACTTTAACTGTCTTTTATATGTCGGGCTGCGTAATCTGCAATGGCAGCCCGCATGAAGGCGGTGTGACAGCAAGGTGTTGGAGGACGCGTCACGCCAGAGAAGCACGCGGGTTTGGACGATCACTATTTTGGGAGACGCCATCATGTCGGTCATCGAATCGCATATCAAACCCGCCGCTCTGGCACCGGTTGCCAACGCTCATCTGCATGCGTTCAACAACGCATTCGTCGAACTGGGTCTGGACTGGTATTGGGACAACCACACCTACACCCGTTTGCTCCACACCACCGGCAATCAGGATCTGCCGCTGGCCTATCTCGAAGGCGCTTCGGCGCAAGCGTTGCGCATGGCCGAACTGACGATGATCGGGGCTTACCTCGACGGACATCAGCCGCACTTGTTGCGCGCTTACGAGCCGGAATTCCTGTGCGATCTGATTCACTGCACCAAGGTGCGTTGCTTCGAAGCGGCCAACGAAGGTCGTTCGATGCAGGCGCCGCGCAATAGAGATATGGCTGCGGCCTGAGTTTCACAACACGACAGGGGCTCAGACCCCGAGACAATAACTATGCATATTGGCATTCCAAAGGAGACGGCCGACGGCGAATCCCGCGTCGCGGCCACACCGGAAACGGTGAAGAAGCTGGTGAGCGCAGGACATCGCGTCACCGTGGAGCAGAGCGCAGGCGAGGCGGCGAGCGTACCGGATGCGGCGTATGTCGCAGCGGGCGCGTCGACCGGCAGCGCTGCCGAGGCGTTCGGTGCCGAGATGGTGCTGAAGGTCCGTGCGCCGTCGGTGGCCGAGATCGCACAGATGCGTCGTGGCGCGGTAGTCGTCGGCATGCTCAATCCGTTCGATGCCGAGAACAATGCGCGAATGGCGGCGGCCGGCATCATCGGCTTCGCGCTCGAAGCCGCGCCGCGCACCACGCGTGCGCAAAGCATGGACGTGCTCTCCTCGCAGGCCAACATCGCAGGCTACAAGGCCGTGATGCTCGCCGCGAACCTCTATCAGCGCTTCATGCCGATGCTGATGACGGCGGCCGGTACGGTGAAGGCTGCGCGTCTGGTCGTGCTCGGCGCTGGCGTTGCGGGCTTGCAAGCCATCGCGACGGCCAAGCGTCTGGGCGCAGTGATCGAAGCGTCAGACGTGCGTCCGGCGGTGCGTGAGCAGATCGAATCGCTCGGCGCGAAATTCATCGACGTGCCGTTCGAGACCGACGAAGAACGCGAGATCGCCAAGGGCGTGGGTGGCTATGCGCGTCCGATGCCCGCAGCATGGCTCGCTCGTCAGGCACAACTGGTGCACACGCGTCTGACGCAGGCCGACATTGTCATCTCCACCGCCCTGATCCCGGGCCGCGCTGCCCCGACGCTCATCAGCGAAGACACCGTCAAGGCCATGAAGCCCGGCTCGGTGATCATCGATCTGGCCGCCGGACGCGGTGCCAACGGCGGCGGCAACTGCCCGCTGTCGGTCGCCGACGAAGTCGTCAAAGTCCACGGCGTCACCATCGCGGGCTACACCAACCTTGCCGGTATGGTGGCTGCGGATGCTTCCGCGCTTTATGCCCGTAACGTGCTCGACTTCCTGAAGCTCGTCATCGACAAGGAAGGTCAGTTCGTCATCGATACCAACGACGACATCGTCAGTGCGTGCCTGATGTGCCGCGACGGTCAAGTGCTGCGTGCGGCATAAGGGGAGGCTCTGCCATGGAATTGATTAATCACACGGTGATCAACCTGATCATCTTCGTGCTGGCGGTGTACGTCGGCTATCACGTGGTGTGGAACGTCACACCGGCATTGCACACGCCGCTCATGGCGGTGACCAACGCGATCTCGGCCATTGTGATCGTGGGGGCCATGCTGGCCGCAGGCCTCACCGAAGGCAACCTCGGCAAGACGATGGGTGTTGTGGCGGTGGCGCTCGCAGCGGTGAACGTGTTCGGGGGCTTCCTCGTCACGCAGCGCATGCTGGAGATGTTCAAGAAAAAGGATAAGGCCCCTGCGAAGGCGGCCAACGACGAATCGGCAGCAAAGGGAGCGCACTGACATGAGCATGAATCTTGTGACGCTGTTGTATCTGGTCGCGTCGATCTGTTTCATTCAGGCGCTCAAGGGCTTGTCGAATCCGCGCATGGCGCGTCGCGGCAACGCCTTCGGCATGATCGGCATGACGATCGCAGCCGTGACGACCGTGGCGCTGATTTTCGAGTTGCGCAAGCTCTCGGGCGGCAACTTCTCCGGTCTGGGGCTGATCCTCGCAGGTCTCGTTGTCGGTGGCGGCATCGGTGCCTACGTCGCCCGCAAGGTCGAGATGACGAAGATGCCGGAACTCGTGGCCGCCATGCACTCGCTGATCGGTCTGGCGGCTGTCTGTATCGCTGTGGCTGCTGTGGCGGAACCCGCTGCGTTCGGCATCGTCGCCGCAGGCGAGGCGCTGCCGCCGGGCAACCGTATCGAGCTGTTCATCGGCACGTTCGTCGGCGCGATCACGTTCTCGGGGTCGGTCATTGCGTTCGGCAAGCTCTCGGGCAAGTACAAGTTCCGTCTGTTCCAGGGCGCGCCGGTCGTGTTCAAGGGCCAGCACTTCGTGAACCTGGCGCTCGCGATTGCGATGCTCGGCTTCGGCATTGCGTTCTTCACGACGCTGAGCTGGACGCCGTTCGTCATCATGACCGCCATCGCCTTCGTACTCGGCGTGCTCATCATCATCCCGATTGGCGGTGCGGATATGCCGGTCGTGGTCTCGATGCTGAACTCGTACTCGGGCTGGGCGGCCGCAGGCATCGGCTTCTCGCTGAACAACCCGATGCTGATTATCGCGGGCTCGCTGGTCGGCTCGTCCGGCGCGATTCTGTCGTACATCATGTGCAAGGCGATGAACCGCTCGTTCTTCAACGTGATTCTCGGTGGCTTCGGTGCGACGCCGGGCGCGGGGGCGGCGGCGGGCGAACAACAGCAGCGTCCGGTGAAGTCCGGCTCGCCCGACGACGCAGCGTTCCTCATGAGCAATGCCGAATCGCTGGTGATCGTGCCGGGTTACGGCCTGGCCGTGGCACGCGCCCAGCATGCCCTCAAGGAACTGACGGACAAGCTGATCGAGAAGGGCGTGAGCGTGCGTTATGCGATTCACCCGGTCGCGGGCCGTATGCCGGGTCACATGAACGTGCTGCTGGCCGAAGCCGAAGTGCCGTACGACCAGGTGCTGGAGATGGACGAAATCAACGGCGAATTCGGTCAGACGGACGTGGTGCTCGTGCTCGGTGCGAACGACGTGGTGAACCCCGCCGCGAAGAACGATCCGCAATCGCCGATTGCCGGGATGCCGATCATCGAGGCTTACAAGGCCAAGACGATCATCGTCAACAAGCGCTCGATGGCCGCCGGTTATGCCGGGCTGGATAACGATCTTTTCTATCTCGATAAGACCATGATGGTCTTCGGCGATGCGAAGAAAGTGATCGAGGAAATGGTCAAGGCAGCAGCCTGATCGAAGCACGTACGGGGGCGCGCCGCCGTGGGCGGCGCGCCTGAGTCATTTGTGGCTAGTTCGAATACTTACGGGCAGGCTTTATGAACGTATCGCTGAGACAACTCAAGGTCTTCATGGTCGTAGCGCGCAGCAAGAACTTCAGCCGCGCGGGTGCCGAGATCGGCCTGACACAACCGGCCATCAGCCGCTGCATCAACGAACTCGAAGGACAACTCGGCCTGCGCCTCGTCGACCGCACGACGCGGGAAGTCGCGCTCACCGACGCGGGGGTCACGCTCGCGGGCAACCTCGATCGGGTGCTGGACGAACTCGAAATCGCGTTGCTCCAGACCCACGGGGCGGAGGCGCGCACCACCGGTCGTGTACGCATTGGCGCAGCGCCGACCATCTCCGCGACGCTCATGCCGCGTGTGTTGCTCGCTTCGCAAGCCACCTATCCGGACATCGCGCTCGCACTCGTCGACCAGATGCAACGCGCCGTGCTCGACAGCGTGCGTGCGGGCGACGTGGACTTCGGCATCGTGGTGGCGCCGCAAGGGGCCGACGATCTGACGACCGAGCATCTGATGAGCGAACCGTTCTGTCTCGTGTGCCGCAATGATCATCCGCTGGCATCGCAAGGCGCTGTGCACTGGTCGGAGTTGTCGGGCGAGAACCTCGTGCTGCTCAACCAGAGTTCGGGTAGCCGTCCGCTGATCGACCGTGCACTCACCACGCAGAAAGTGCAGGGGACCATCACGCAGGAGTTGGGGCATGTCAGCACAATCTTCCGCATGGTGCAGGAAGGGCTGGGTGTGAGCGTGCTGCCGCCGCTGGCGTTGCCACTGCCGGAGAATTCCACACTCGCCGTGCGTCCGCTGCTGCCAGCCTTCGAGCGCAACATCGTGCTCGTGCGCCGCAAGAACCGCTCGCTCTCGCCCGTCGCACATACGGTGTGGGAGTTGATTCATCGCGTGGTGCGCGAGCGGAACAAGGGATTCGCACTGACGCCGGAGCAGATCAGCGCTGCTTCGACGCTGGCTGCGGAATGAATCTCTGAGTCGAATCAACCACTTGGGTCCTCTCATCAAGGACTTGTCCACAGACTTGAACACAAAATCTGTGGATAAATCGGCGGTGCCTGCGCGTCTTTTGCCTGCGGGTGCCGCCGACTGATCGCCTGCGTCGAAATCCCCATACCGATCAAGTGCTTGGCACGTTGTCTCCGTTCGTTGTCCACAGCCTTGTGAACAAAAACGGTGGATAAGTTGTGCGCGGTCGTGCGCGCACCGACGCATGGCGTGCGTTCGCCGACGAATGCGCGCGTCGTCTTCTCACAACGTGGGAGATTGCCTTGTCAGCGCTGCCTCGTCCGCCGACAGTAGCGGAATCGCTTGCCCGAACGGCACCGCAATGCCATCGACGCGTAGTCCACTGACCGCGAGGCATTCACTGGATCGGTGAACGAAGCATCCGGGCATCGATTTCCCCTGCTGGCTGCCGCCCGCATACTTGACCGGTGTGGCGCGGCGGCCAGCTTTTTTCGCCGTCGCATCGACGGCGTGCACGCACACCCATTGAGCGGGATTCGTGACGACGTTGCCGAAAGTGCACTGTGCTGTCACATAGAGTGCGTTAGAATTCTCAACATCGATTGCGAGATCCGCAACGCCGGACGCTCGTCGGCCGCATCAAAACGTTCATGACGACCAGGCGGTGTTCTCTGCCTTGTCACCCCTGAATTCCCGCACTTCTTCAATTCCCATGACTTCTGAAATCGCGAAGCCGCGCACGGGCTTTTGGCCTGCGCGCGCGGCAACGATGGCATTGCTGTTTTGCAGCGGATTCCTGTATGCGACGTGGGGCGTGCATGTGCCCACCGTCAAGGCGATGTTCGCCCTGAACGACGCGAGCCTGTCGGTGGCGATGTTCGCCGTGGCGGGCGGCGCAATCGTCACCATGTCGCGCATGGCGCGCTGGGTCGGGCGCGCGGGCAGTCAGCGCGCGAGCTTGCATTCCGGCATCGCGCTGGCGCTTACGAGCGCATTCATTCTGTCGATGCCCAGTTATTGGGGCCTCGTAGGCTGGCTGGCGCTCTACGGCGCGGCGAACGCGACATACGACGTTGCCGTGAATGCGCAGGCCGCAACGCTCGAAGCGCGTTATCGCAGGCCGATCATGGCGTCGCTGCACGGTTGCTTCAGTCTGGGCGGCATGGCCGGTGCGCTCGTGGGCGGCGCGTGGCTCGCGCATCACGGCTCGCCGCAGTGGCATATCGGACTGGCGGCGCTCGGCTGCGCGGTGGTGATCGTCGTCGGCGCGCGCTTCATGCAGCGAGACATGATGCCGGGCGAAGCCCCGGTGCTGCAAGCGGGCGCAGGCGAGGGGAGCGAGGGTGGCGAGGGTGGCGAAGGGCCGCACAAGCACACGCCGCCGCCCGCGCTGGACGAGGTGTCGCGTCGCAAGCTGCATCGCAAACTGACGGGCTTCGGTATCCTCGCGTTCCTCGGTCTGGTGGTGGAGGGCGCAATGTACGACTGGACCGCCGTGTACATGCGCGAAGTGGTGCTGGCGCAGGGCGCGTGGATCGGCGCGGGCTATGCTGCGTTTTCCGTCGGCATGGCCGTCGGTCGATTCGGCGGCGATCCCGTACGTGCCCGCATGGGCGGCGCGCGTTTGCTGCGCGTGAGCAGTTTGTTGTGTGTCGGTGGCGTGCTGCTCGCGCTGTTCTGGCGTGAACCGGCAGCCGTGGTGGCGGGCTTTGCGCTCGCGGGCCTCGGCTTGTCGAACGTGATGCCGGTGATGTTTGCGGCGTCGGGCGAAGTGGCGCGTGGTGCCGGGATGGCCAGCGCGGAAGCGATTGCCGTCATGGCCAAGCTCGCTTACCTCGGGCTGCTGGTCGGCCCGGTGCTGATCGGTGCCATCGCACATGGCATCAGCCTGCCATTCGCGCTCGGTGCGGGGTTGCTGTGCATTGTGCCTATCGCATTGCTCGCGCCGAAGATGCTGGCCGGGGTGGACGGACGCGCCGCAAAGCACTGAGCTGGCCGCGCATCCGGTTGTCTGGCGAGGGCAGGCGCGTCGCGAAGGTCCCCGCCTCGGACGCGCCGTTTTCCTTACTTCAACGTCACGGCGACTTCGCCGACGCCGTCGATCACGCCGCGCAGTTCACCCGGACCGGTGGCGGGAATCATGCCGACGTACGAGCCGCAGGTCACGATCGCGCCCGCGCGCATCGTGATGCCGCGCTTGCCGTTGTGATTGACGAGCCACGTGAGGAGCGTGCGCGGGTCGCCGCCCGTGTTGAAGACCTTGGCGGGCGTGATGTCGCGACCGTCGAGCGAGAACACGGCTTTCGGGCGCGAGTAATCGAAACCTGCCTCGTATCCGCGACCGCTGCCGATCACGAGCGCCCCGTTGTTCTGAAGGTCGGCCAGCGCATAGCGGCTGTCGAGTCCCTTCTCCGCGAAACGGCTGTCGGTGATTTCGATGGTGGCTAGCATGTCGTCCACGAACATCATGGCTTCGCGTTCTTCATAGCGGCCCGGCTTGATGTCGCGCGAAAGACGGAAGGCGATTTCCAGTTCGAGCCCGGGGCGGAAGAAGTCGTTCAACGCCAGTGCACCGCCAGTATTGCTGACCACCGACGCCGGAATCGGCGCGCAGTTGGGCAGGTCCGTCGGGGTTTTCGCGCCTACTTTCCATGCCGCAATCGTATCGCCGAGCAGATCGAGGGTGCGCAGTTGCACGGCGTAGGCGGCGTTGGCGTCGACCGGCAACAGCGCCGGGGCAGGCGAATCGATAGGCGTGTCGCCACGGCGCGTGTCGGCGAGCAGGCGAGCCAGCGACTCGACGGCGGGTTGGGTCTCGAACATCTTGCAAATCTCCAGAGGGAAGGGCGCTGCGTCAGTCAATTGCCAACGACAGTTGTCCACATCGTATCCAAAATCCGGGCATGTTGCGGTGCGGCGCAAACATGTCGCGTACTCAGTGAAAACACCACATAACGTAGTCAAAACTGCATCGATCTGCGAGAATCGGGCTTCGTAATATTTCGTAATATTTCATCGCAAGCCGAAATATTTCGTGTGGCGGGGCTTCGGTCGGGTATGCCGTCGTCCAAGAAGGTGCTTTGCAGGCAGTCGCTGTCTTTCTTCCTAAAACGAATGACCAGGGCAAGCTTATGCACTCCGTGACATTGAACGCCGTACGCGACCCCGCTATTCATCCGCCAGACACGGGCGGGAGTCAACCGATCAGCCGTCAGGCGCTGCATCTTGCTGTGATGGACAGGCTGCGCAAGATGATTACCGAGGGCGTTCTGCCGCCCGGCTCTCACCTGAACGAACGTGCGCTGTGCGAGCAACTGGGCGTGTCGCGCACGCCGTTGCGCGAGGCGCTGAAGATGCTCGCCGTCGAGCGTCTGATCGATCTGCTGCCGAATCGCGGGGCGCGCGTCGTGACGTTGTCCGCGAGCGATATTTCCGATGCCTTCGAACTCCTGAGCGGTCTGGAAGCGCTGGCCGGTGAGCTGGCGTGTCAGCGCATCACGCAAGCGGAGATCGAGGAGATTCAGGAGCTCCATAGTGCGATGGACGCCTGCCATGCCAATGGCGATCTATCGGGCTACTTCGACTGCAATCAGCGCATTCACGACCGAATCAACGCCGCGGCGCGTAATCCAGCGCTCACGCAGATGTATCAGTCGGTCAATCACCGGCTTCAGGCGCTGCGCTTTCGCTCCAACCTGCATGCGGGGAAGTGGGATCGGGCTATCGAAGAGCACGTCGAGATACTGCATGCTTTGCGTCAGCGCGACGGCGCCACGCTCGGCCGACTGCTGCGCGTGCACCTGATGGCGAAGTGTGCCGCGGTGCTTGCCAACAAGCGCGTGGCGGCCTGATCTTCTCTCAGGCGGCGCGACTCATGCTCACGAGCCCTTCGTTAAGCATGGCTGCCACATAGGCGTCCGTCTTGCTGCGCAAGTGCGCTTCCATCAAGGTGCGCAGTCGCTTTGCATCGCGTCGGCGCAGCAACGCCAGCATCTCCGCATGCTCGTCCACGGCCTGGCGCCACCGCTCGGGCGTTGGCGTCAGACGCTCCCGTACATGGCGTAAGCGCGCGTTGAGATTGTGGAAGTACTCGGCCAGCGGTCCGTTGTCCGCCATGCGCAGAATGCTGAGGTGGATCTGCTGATTGAGTGCGAAGTAGGCGGCGTGATCGGTGCGTGCGTACGCTGACTCCATCTCGTCTTGTAGCCGGGTGAGTTCGTCGAGGTCGGCCTCCGAGGCCTTCTCGCACGCCTGCTCTCCCGAGAGCCCTTCCAACACTGCCATCACCGCCAGCAGGTTCACGACTTCATCGACGCTCACCCGCGCCACACGTGCCCGCCGTGTCTCGGAGATTTCCACCAGTCCTTCGTTGGCCAGCCGCTTGAGCGCCTCGCGCAGTGGCGTGCGCGACACCGCGAGCTCGTCGCACAACGCGCGCTCGGACAACGGTGCGCCGGGGCGCAGGTCACCACGCACGATGCGTGCCTTGAGGGCGTCGTACGCGGCGGCGTTCAGCGAAGCGGTGGTGCTCATGTGCGGGGATATTGAAATTGGAATGCCAATTTTGATGTCGATGACCGAAAGCGTCAATCCGCAATCGCCTGCTTTTCAACGTTAACCCTGATTTTTTCGATTGATACTTGTCAATCGAAGGTGTCTGCTCCTATCGTTAACGAAAAATTGGTATACCAAAAATCGTTATCCGCCGACGTCACACACATGTCGGCGACTCCAGGAGGCAATGTGACATCGACCGTTCTGACCGAGCGACACGGCGCGATTGCGCTGGTCACGCTCAACCGTCCCGAAAAGCTCAATGCGCTGACCAAGCCGATGTGGCAGGCGTTGGGCGACACGATTCTGACGTTGTCCGAGTCGCCTGACGTGCGCTGCATCGTGTTGCGCGGCGCAGGTGAAAAGGCCTTCGCACCGGGCAACGACATCGCCGAGTTCGAGACCGATCGCGCCAACGTGGAGCAGGCGCGAACGTATGGCGCGCTCATGCATCGCACGCTCGATGCGCTGACGAACTGCCCGGTGCCGCTCGTCGCCATGATTCATGGCATCTGCGTGGGGGGCGGCATGGAGATTGCCGCGTCGTGCGACATCCGCATTTGCGGCGAGTCGAGTCGCTTCGGCGCGCCGATCAACAAGCTCGGTCTGGTGATGGCGCACGCGGAACTGTCCGGCCTCGTGCGCCTGCTCGGTCCGACCAAGGCGCTGGAGATTCTGCTCGAAGGCCGCATTTTCGACGCGCAGGAAGCGCTGCGCATCGGGGCTGTCACGCGTGTGGTGGCGGATAGCGACGTCACTCGCGAAGCGCTCGCGACGGCCGATCGCATCGCCGCCGGTGCGCCGCTCGTCGCGCGCTGGCACAAGCGCTTCGTGCGTGAGTTGGTGAGCGGCAAGCCTCTCACGCCCGCGCAGATCGACGAAGGGTTCGCGTGCTTCGGCACTGCCGATTTTCAGGCGGGCTATCGCGCGTTCCTTGCGAAGACGATGCCGGTATTCGAGGGCCGCTGAGATGACCGACAAGCAAGCCGACATGGCAAATAAAAGCGGCCCGTTGCAGGGCGTCAAGGTGATCGAGCTGTCGCACATCATGTCCGGCCCGGTGTGCGGGATGATGCTCGCGGACATGGGCGCCGACGTCGTCAAGGTAGAAAAGATGGATGGCGACGATGCACGCCGATTCGCGCCGATCCTCTCGCACGGCGAGTCGGCGTCGTTCATGATGCTCAACCGCAACAAGCGCGGTATCGCGCTCAATCTCAAGACCGATGGCGGCAAGGCTGTGTTGCGCAAGATGCTCGCGAGTGCCGACGTCGTCACCGAGAACTATCGCAAGGGCACGATGGAAAAGCTGGGCCTCGGCTATGACACGTTGCGCGAAGCCAACCCGGGGCTGATCTACTGTTCCATCTCGGGCTACGGACGCACGGGGCCTTACGCCGACAAAGGCGGATTCGATCTGATCGCGCAGGGCCTGTCGGGGTTGATGAGTGTGACGGGTGAACCGGGGCAAGCGCCGATCAAGGCCGGTTCGCCGATTGCCGACATCAACGCAGGCATTCTGGCGGCGCTCGGCATCTCGGCCGCCTACGCACATCGTTTGCGCACCGGGCAAGGGCAGATCGTGGATACATCGCTGCTCGAAGCGGGATTTCAGCAGATGTACTGGGCCGCTGCGAACTTCTTCGCCATCGGCGAGAATCCGCCGAAGTTCGGCTCCGCTAATCCGACGAGCACGCCGTATCAGGCGTTTCGCACGCAGGACGGCTGGATCAACATCGGTGCCGCGAATCAGGCCAATTACGAGCGTTTGCTGCAAGTGCTCGACGCGCCGGAAATCGCAGGGGATCCGCGCTTCGCCACCAATGCGGGACGTACCGCCCATCGCGACGAACTCGTCGAGCGCCTCACCGTCTACCTCATGCGTGATACGACGCAGCGCTGGGTGGAACGACTCGATGCGGTCGGTCTGCCGGTCGGGCCGGTGCTGGCAATATCCGAAGCCGTGTCGCATCCGCAGATCGTGGCGCGCGAGATGGTGGTGCAAACGCAGCATCCGCTCGATGGCCCCACGCGCAGCATCGGCCTGCCGATTCGATTCTCGGAGACGCCGAAGTGCACTGGCGGACCTGCACCGCGTCTGGGTGAACACACGTCCGAAGTGTTGGCCGAATATGGATTCGACGCCGCTCATGTACGCGAGCTGATCGCGCAAGGAGCGGTGCATGCACTGGAAGAGGGCGCCACGGTGACGGCATGATGTAAGTCTCGTTGCCGCGATGCGGATTCTCCGCGAGTTGACCCGCGAAACGTCACCGAGCGGCAATTTCAGCGAACTTCCTTCCCGGTCGTCGGTCGGTTTTTGAACTGGCCGACGACATTTTCATTTCGCGACGACGCGCGCGAAGTGGAGCGGTCGCCCGCCCCGATCAATCCGACCCGACGCAACGTCGTAAGGAGGGAAGGCATGACCCTTGGCAGAATCCCTGGCAATTCGCCCATTGCACCGCCCGCAAGGTGGTCCTACGTCCGCGAGACGCGTACCATTGGACCTCATACGCTTGCGCTCCCCCGGTCACAGGCGACGACGTCGCGCACGGTGACGGCATCGGGGGCGTTGGTTCTCTCCTGTTCGCGAGGTGAGCATGCCGGCACGTATTGAAGATTACGCAATGATTGGCGACTGCCGAAGCGCCGCGCTGGTCGCGCGCGACGGCTCCATCGACTGGCTCTGCTGGCCGTACTTCGATTCCCCGGCGTGCTTCGCCGCGTTGCTCGGCGGCCCCGAGCATGGTCGCTGGCGAATCGCTCCCGAAGATCCGCGCGCCACTTCCACACGCCGTTACCACGACGACACGCTGATTCTCGAGACGCGTTTCGAGACGGTGGAAGGCTGCGTCGCCGTGATCGACTTCATGCCGTTGCGCGATGGTGCGGCCGATCTGGTGCGTCTGGTGAAGGGCGTGCACGGCACCGTGACGATGTCGATGGAGCTGATCCTGCGCTTCGACTACGGCGCATCGGTGCCGTGGTCGCGTCCGCTCGATGCCGATGACCCGACCGGCCCTGGCATGCGTCTTATCGCCGGGCCGGATAAGGTCGTCATGCGCACGCCCGTCGAGATTCAGGATGTGCCGGGTAGCCTGCGCGCGCGCTTCGAGGTGAAGGCGGGCGAGACGGTGCCGTTCGTGCTCTCGCGCGTGCCGTCGCATCACGCCGATCCCCGCGAGATCGATCCGCTGGCCGCGCTCACGGACACCGAACGCTACTGGCGCACCTGGGCCAATCGCTGTCAGCTCGACGGACGATGGTCGTCTGCGATTCGTCGCTCCCTCATCGTGCTCAAGGCGCTCACCTTCGTGCCGACGGGCGGCGTGGTTGCGGCACCTACGACATCGCTGCCGGAACAATTGGGCGGGGAGCGTAACTGGGACTATCGCTATTGCTGGCTGCGCGACGCCACGCTCACGTTGCAGGCGCTCATGCTCGGCGGTTATTACACCGAGGCGAACGACTGGAGTCACTGGCTCGTGCGTGCGGTGGCGGGCGCGCCGTCGCAAGTGCAGATCATGTACGGCTTGTCCGGCGAGCGGCGTCTGCCGGAATGGGAAGTCGACTGGTTGCCGGGCTACGAAGGCGCGAAGCCGGTGCGGGTCGGCAACGGTGCGGTGGGCCAGTTGCAGTTGGACGTCTACGGTGAAGTGATGGACGCGCTGCATCAGTCCCGTCTCGGTGGATTGCCGCCGGTCGACGCCACCTGGGAGGTGCAGACGAAGCTTGTTGCGCATCTCGAAACCGTGTGGCGCGAGCCGGACGAGGGCATTTGGGAAGTGCGGGGTGGCCGTCAGCACTTCACGTATTCGAAGGTGATGGCGTGGGTCGCATTCGATCGCGCGATCAAGTCGGCCGAGCGTTTCGGTTTGCCGGGGCCGGTGGACCACTGGCGTCGGCTGTGCAAGGAGATTCACGCCGATGTTTGCGCCAACGGCTTCGACAAGCAGCGCAATGCGTTCATGCAGGCGTACGGCTCGTCGGAGATGGACGCAAGCGTGCTGATGATTCCGCTCGTGGGGTTCTTGCCCCCCGAAGATCCGCGCGTGATCGGCACCATCGAGGCGGTCGAGCGCGAGCTGATGCGCGACGGGCTGGTGCAGCGTTACCGCACGAGTCGCGTGGACGACGGGTTACCGGCAGGCGAGGGCGCGTTCCTCGCGTGCAGCTTCTGGATGGTCGATTGCCTCGTGATGATCGGGCGTCATCGCGATGCCCGGGCGTTGTTCGAGCGGTTGCTGTCGTTGCGCAACGACGTCGGTCTGCTGGCCGAGGAGTACGACACCACGCATGAGCGTCAGGTCGGCAACTTCCCGCAGGCGTTTTCGCATATCGCGCTCGTGCATGCGGCGATTCGTCTGGATGCCCTCGCTGACGACGACCGGGTCGACGACGCCGATGCGCGAGAGACCGACGACGAAGCGCGCTACGAGCATGTGGGATACCGGGCGGATAAGGCGGTCAGAGCCTGATGCCTCATTCCGTCAGGTCGAAATCGTCTTCCTTCGCGTTCAGAATGTCGGCGAGCGTGCGCAATCCTGTGTCGAGCAATTCGAGGGACGGTCCCGCCAGCGCGAGTCGCACGGCGTTGGGCGCATGACCGTGTGAAACGGCAAACGTGGTCGACGGCGTCAGCCCGATGTCATGTCGGGCGGCCGCGGCCACCAGCATCTGCGAGCGCCAGTGCGCGGGAAGCGTCAGCCAGAGGTGATAGCTCTTGCCGCTGGTGCGCACGTCGAACTGCGCGAGGCAGTCAGCAGCGATTTGCTGGCGAGCGCGTGCGTCTTGTCGTTTGAGTTGCACGAGCGTATCGACGGTGCCGTCGCTCATCATGCGTTGCGCGGCGGCGAAGGCGTAGCCCGACGCGGTCCATCCCCCTGAGCGCACGGCGGCCATCACGCTGTCCCGCAGTCGCGGTGGCGTCACGAGAAATCCCAGATTAAGCCCCGGCGCGACCTTCTTCGACAGACTGTCGACCACGATGCAATGGTCGGGCGCATCTGCGGCAAGCGGCATTGCGTCGTCGAGAAAGCCATAGACATTGTCTTCGATCACCGTGATGTTCAGTTTTTCGACGATGCGCAGCAGCTCGGCGCGCCGCATCGAAGGCATCGTCATTCCCAGCGGACTTTGAATCGTCGGCTGAAGGTAGATCGCCGAGAGATTGCCCTCACGATGCGCGCGCTGCACCGCCTCGGGACGCACGCCGGACTCATCCATCGCCAGCGGCACCAATGCGATGCCCAATCGCGCCGCAATGCCTTTGATAAACGGATAAGTGAGCATCTCGACGCCGCAGCGTGCGCCCGGTGGCACGACGGCGGCGAGTGCTGCGGCGATGCTTTGCCGTCCGGCACCGGTGAAGACGAGTTGATCCGGGGATGGCGTCCACGGTCCTGTCGCGAGAAAGGCCGCCGCGGTGTTACGCACGGCAGACGTGCCGTGACTGGTGGCAGGACGCAACGCCAGTTCGAGGTCGAGCGGCCGCTCCAGCCCGGCGAGACTCTTCGCGATTAATGCCGATTGCACCGGGAGAATCGGGAAATTGAACTCCAGATCGATGCGAACACCGCGCGGCTCGCCCGGTGCCGCGACCCCCCGTTTTGCTTCGCCGGATACATACGTTCCCCGGCCGACCTCGCCGACGACCAGGCCGCGCCGGAGCAATTCGGCGTAAACGCGGCTTGCCGTCGAAGCAGCAATGCCGTGCAGATCGGCAAAGTCGCGCTGCGGCGGGAGCCGGTCGCCGGGCCTGAGCACACCCTGCGCAATGTCCGTCGCAATCTGGTCGGCAAGCGTCAGATATTCAGCCTTCGTCATATATTGCACCGAGAACAATGTTTTAATTGCACCGAATTTAACATCGGAGCATTCTGATTGCACCTGTCCCCGGCGATAACCTTCGCGCCGCAGGTTTGGTCATTTTGGAGAGACTCCGTGTTTGCCATGCTGTGTTTCCTCGCGCGCTGCGCGGCTTTGTCGACGTTGCCGAAGACGGGTGCGTCGACGTTACTGCGGAGGGCATGATGGCGTTGTCCTCGTTCGTTCCGGAACTGACGCTTGCAACCGTCGTCGTGGCGTTCGTCGCCGTGTTCCTGATTTCGTTTATGAAGGGTGCCTTCGGCGGTGGCTTCTCTATCGTCGGCATTCCGCTTCTGTCGTGTGTGATGGACCCGGTGAGCGCGGGTGGCTTGCTCGCGCCATTGTTTATCGCGATGGATCTGTTTGCACTGCGCTATTGGAAGCCGTCGACGTGGTCGCGCCCCGACCTGGCGCGGCTGGTGCCCGGGTTGCTCGCGGGGATTGCGATGGGCTACTTACTGTTCCGGGTGCTTGACCATCGCGCCATCTCCATCGTGATGGCGCTTATCACATTGGCGTTCGTGGGGCTCTGGCTGATCACGGGTGCGAAGCAGGTGGTGCGCGAACGGTCGACGCCGAAGGCGATTACGGCTGGCGTGGCGTCTGGGGTGACGACGATGGTTGCGCACTCCGGTGGACCGCCGCTTGCGATGTATCTGCTGCCGCTGGGTCTGAGCAAGGAGGTGTATGCCGGAACCACCAGCCTGTTCTTCACCGTCGGCAATGCGACGAAAGCGGTGCCGTGGCTCCTGCTGGTTCGTCCGACACAGTCGGTTTGGGCGCTCATGGGGATTTGCCTCTTCGCCATTCCTGTGGGCGTGTTCTCGGGCTGGCGATTGCACGCGCGTCTGGATCAACGTCAGATTTACCGGGCTTGCTACGCACTGCTGGTCGTCACGGCGGTCAAGCTGCTGTGGGACGGCATCTCCGGCTATCTTGTTTGAATCTCATGGCAGCGATGCGAGGGACGGAATGTAGGTGGGATGTCAGGAATTAAAGTGTTTCGTGAAATATGCCGTAATACTTTCGAATCCTTACTTTCTTTCATTTCCCCCATTCCACGGAGACCCCTCGCTCCATGACGACCATTATTCCGACCAAGGGCAACGCGACGTCCAGCATGCTCGAGATCTGGCAGTCGCATATCCAGCAACAGCAGGCGGATAAGGCGCAGGCGGCAGCCAGGACGGCAGCCGCGACGGGCACCGTCAATCAGGCGGCCTCGACGAAGTCGGCCGGTGCAGACGACGCGGCCCAACCGACCGTCGCCAACACCGATGCCACGTCCACCGACGCCGCCGAGAACAACGGCGTGAGCCGTCTGGGCGACAAAACGCTGGTGGACCTGCGCTCAGTCAACCAAAGCGCCAAGCAGCAGGGGCAGGCAATGAGCGAGACGGACGGCGCGGGTTCCGGCAACGAGATCGTTTCGCAGACCATCAAGAAGCTGAAGGAAATGCTCGCGAAGGTGATGAAGCAACTGGATGCCGTGCGCGCGAACGACCGTCTCCCGCCCGAAGACAAGCTGCAGCAAATGAACCTGCTGTCCTCTCAGGCCATGTCGATTCAGGCACAGATCCTCGCGCTGATGGGCCCGGCCAAGCCCACCGGCAACAACGTCAACACGACCGCCTGAAAAACGGATCGCCGCTTTCGTTGGCCTGATCGCTGTGCATCGTCCCGCTGTACATCTTCGCGCTATACATCGTCCTTATCGCAGTAATGCGCCGCGCGGATCGATTGCTGCAAAACGTGCAACGATCCGCGCGCCCGAAGCGCGCTAAAATTCTGCTCTCGCTTAATTCATCTCCGAGGCCCGGCTGACCGCTGCGCCTCGTCCCCGTGCCGCATGAAGCAAGACAAGACGCTCACCGCCCTGCTATGGATTGTCGCGGCGGGCTTTTTCATGCAGGCGCTCGATACGACCATCGTCAATACGGCGCTGCCTGCCATGGCCGCGAGTCTTGGCGAGAACCCGCTGCGCATGCAGCCGGTGGTCGTCTCCTACTCGCTTACGATGGCCATGCTGACGCCCGCGTCGGGATGGCTGGCCGACCGCTTCGGCACGCGACGCGTGTACTTCGTGGCGATTCTGCTGTTCGTGCTCGGCTCGATTGCCTGTGCGATGGCGCACACGCTGCCGCAACTCGTGGTCGCGCGAGTGCTGCAAGGCGCGGGCGGCTCGATGCTGCTGCCCATCGGACGTCTTGCCGTGCTGCGCACATTCCCGGCCGGGGAGTATCTGGCGGCGCTCGCCTTTGTGTCGATTGCGGGGCAGGTCGGCCCGATGATCGGTCCGGTGCTGGGCGGCTGGCTGGTGCAGGTGGCGTCGTGGCACTGGATCTTCCTCATCAATGTGCCCATCGGCCTGATCGGTAGCCTCGCCGTGCGTCATTACCTGCCGCGTCCCACGAAGGACGAAGTCATCGATACCGGTTTCGACTGGTGTGGGTTCGCCTTGCTGTCGGTGGCGATGGTGTCGTTCACGCTCGCGTTGGATCATCCGTTCTCGGAGGCCGGATGGGCGCCGTCTGCTGTCCTCGCGCTGCTTTGCGTTGCGACGACGCTCGGTTACTGGCCGTACGCCCGCCGTCGCGCTGCGCCGTTGTTCCCGCTGGAACTGTTCGAGACACGCAGCTTCAGTCTCGGCTTGCTGGGCAATCTGGTCGCGCGCATCGGCAGCAGTGCCGTGCCGTTCCTGTTGCCGCTGCTGCTTCAGGTGGCGATGGGTTACAGCCCGCTGGCTTCCGGGTTGATGATGCTGCCGGTGGCCCTCGCGGGGATTGTCGTCAAGCGTATGGTCACGCCGCTCGTGGTGCGCTTCGGCTATACGCGTTTTCTGATGGTGAATACGGCGGTCGTGGGCGGCTCGATTGCGAGCTTCGCGCTGTTCGGGCCGGGCTGGCCGATCTGGCTGGGGCTCGCGCAACTGGCGGTGTTCGGCGGGGCGAATTCGATGCAGTTCGCGGCCATGAACAGTGTGACGCTGAAGGATCTCGGCACGCGTCGCGCGAGTGCGGGCAACGGGCTGTTCTCGATGGCGCAGATGCTTGCCCTCGGGCTGGGCGTGACCATCGGCGGCCAGTTGCTGGCGCTGTTCGGCCATCTGGCCGGGCAGGCAGGTGAGATGGGGGTGGGCGGCACCGTCGCTGGCTTTCGCATGACGTTCGTGTGCGTCGGACTGATTACGCTGGCCTCGGCGCTCGTGTTCCGTCGCGTCGAGGATCCTGCGGCGGGACCATCGCACGACGGTGGTCAGACGCAGACCGCGTCTGCCACCGATCTCAAGCGCTGAGCGTCAAGCCGCCACATCACGCTGGCGGATACTCAGCCGCGACTTACTTCTTCACCAGCGCGCACTTCGAATCGGCCAGCGGGGCGAACGCCTTGTCGGCCGGAATCGTCTCCAGAATCTTGTACAGATCCCATTCCGATTTCGATTCGGCGGGCGTCTTCACCTGCACCAGCAGCATGTCGTGCACGAGCTTGCCGTCGGCGCGAATCTGGCCGTTGCGAATCACCGGGTCGTCGATCTTCATCGACTTGAGCTTGGCCATTACGGCGTCCGCTTCGTCGGTGCCTGCCGCCTGAACCGCCTTCAGATAATTGAGCACCGCCGAATACACGGCGGCCTGCATCATCGTCGGCATCTTCTTGTGCTGCGCGTAGAAGCGTTGCGCAAAGGCGCGCGAGCGGTCGTCCTGATCCCAATAGAAGCCGTTCGTGAGGATCATGCCCTGCGCGTTCTTCAGGCCCATGCCGTGGATTTCGGTGATGAGCGAGAGCAGCGGCGTGAATACCTGTTTGCCGCCCTGAATGATGTTGAACTGCGAGGCCTGTTTGACGGTGTTGAGCGTGTCGGTGCCGGAATTGGCCAGCGCGATCACCTGCGCGCCGGACGTCTGGGCGCGCAGCAGATAGGACGACAGGTCCGGCGAGTTCACCGGATGCTTCACCGAGCCGACGACCTTGCCGCCCTGACGCGTCAGGATCTCGCTCGCGTCTTTCTCCAGCGCCTGCCCGAACGCGTAGTCGGCGGTGATGAAGTACCACGACTTCAGTCCGCGACGCAGTAAGGCTTGCGAGGTCGAGTTCGCGAGCGCATACGTGTCGTACATCCACTGCACGCTATGTGCCGTGCATTGCTCGTTGCTGATGGCGGATGACCCCGCACCGGTCACGAGCGCGATCTTCTTCTTTTCGTCGGCAATCCGGTCGACGGCCAGCGCCACGTTCGAGAACGTGAGGTCGGTGATCATGTCGACTTTGCCCCGGTCGTACCATTCGCGGGCGATGGTCGCGCCGGTGTCCGTCTTGCCCTGCGAGTCGGCGGACACCAGTTCGATGGGCGCGCCGAGGACTTTGCGATCGTGCGAGAAGTCGTCGATGGCCATGGTGGCGGCGAGCACGCTGCCCTTGCCCGCGTTGTCGCTCGACACGCCCGAGAGGTCGGTGAGCACGCCGATCTTCACGACGCCGTCGGAGATCGTGGCGGCCTGCACCGGGGAGGAAAGGGCAATAAGGGATCCAACGGCAAACGACGCGGCGACGGCAATCGTACGGCGCAAGTGACCGCTAAGGCCGGTAATGCTGGGCATGGCTTGTCTCCAATGTTCGAGTTATGACGACCCGCCGCCGCCCATCTCTGCCGGAGGACGTGTGCGGCGGGTCTCGAACATCTTAAACATCACGTAATCGATTGCGCAATCCGTAATGATCGGTATCTATGCGTAATTTTTGCTGTCGGACGCGGTCATCCGCGAATTGCCGCAGAATGCCGACTGTGCAAGCGGGTGTGCGTGTTGCACAACTACAACCCACGGGGGCGACAAATGGTTGATTGGTCTGCTGTTGTGACGGTCTTTTGTGTCTACGTGGCTGCGGTTGTCATCCCCGGGCCAAACTTCGTCGCTATCACCCACAAGGCGGTCACCGGCAGGCGCCGCGATGCGCTCGCGCTCGTTGCTGGCATCGTGACGGTCAATCTGTTCTGGGCGACGTGCGCCATGTTGGGTCTTAGCGCGGTGTTCGCGGTTTTCCCGTGGCTCGCTGTCGGCGTCAGGCTGGTTGGCGCGGCCTACCTGGTCTGGTTCGGGGTGCGGCTCATCATGTCGGCGCGGGCGACTCCTTCGACTGAGCGTCATCCACCGAAGTCGCCTCTGTTTCGCGGTGCGTTCCTGCAAGGTATCGCGACCAATATCGCTAACCCGAAGTCCATCGCCTTTTATGCGGCGGTGTTTTCTTCGGCGGTGCCCACCCACGTGTCCACGCTGACGTTCTTCGCCATGCTGGCAACGGTCGGTGCGTCGGCGACGAGTTGGTACGGGGCCGTCGCGCTCGTGCTGTCGCACGCGTCGATTGCAACCGCGTATCGCCGCGCCAAGGCGTGGATCGATCTGACCTGTGGCGGGCTCATGATCGCGCTGGGCATCCGGCAGGCATTTCGTTAATCAAATACCCGGTGCCGGTTGCGTTCGGGCTTAGTTCTGGCAGCGGGGCGTCGTGCCCTGTGCGCTGGTGGCGATGGCGTTGCCGATGCCGTCGGCCAGACGGTCAACGAGCTTACGCTGTGCCGCGACGACGTCGGCGATGCCCGACGCAGCGGGCTCCGTCCCCGAGAAGCGGCACGTCAGCACGATATCGCCCGGCACTTTTCGCACGCTCCAGACGGCCGTGAGCGCCGCTTGTTCGCCCGGCGTCGATTCGAACCGTTGGACGGACGTCGACACGCGATAGACCGCAAGCCCGTCGGCGCGCGGCAAGCCATAGACGTCCATCGCGCCCAGACGTTGCGTCAGGTCGCGGGAGATCGTCGACGTCAGCTCGGTCTTGAGCGGGGCAGCCCAGCGGGATTCCTCGAGAATGTCGACGCGTCCGCCACCACGGGTGACGACGATCTGCGGCCGGTCGACCTGTTCGGGCACGGCCACGGGCGACACCTCCAAAGCGTACGGCGTTGCCGGCGCTGCTGCGCCCGTGGTGGCGTTCGCGGCGGTGCCACCTGCCCCGGCACCCGCGTCAGTGAGCGTATAGAACGTGGACGACGGCGAGGCACAGCCAGCAAGCGCCAGCGCGAGGGCTGCCACAGCGGCGAGTCCTGCTTTCCGGGCTATCGCGGGCAGGACCGCAATGTCGCCGTCCATCGGTATTGCACGCTGGCGCGGGCTACGGGTCATGTCGGTCGGCCTCGTCATGGTTGCGGGTCCTTCGGTTTGCCGCGCAGCAGCGCTTCGGGATGTTGCTGCAAGTAGTCGGCGAGGGTATTGAGGGAGCGCAGCGTCTTCGTCAGTTCCTGCATGGCCTGACGGACGTCCTGCTGCACCGGCGCGTCTTCGGAGAGCGTGCGCTCGGCCGCACCGAAGCTCTTCTTCGCTTCGCCCAGCGTGGCCTTGGCTTCCGGCGCGATCTCGCCGTCGAGCTGACGGAACAGCCCTTGTGCGCTATCCATCGTCTTGTCGAGCTTGCGCAGCGTCGAGTCCAGATTCTGTCCGATGCTGTCGAACGGAATCTTGTCGAGCTTGCTGGCAATATCGGCAATCTGAAGCTGCAACTGGTCGAGCGTGTTGGGGACCGTCGGCATGGCCAGCATGTCGTCGACCATCTCGGCCTTGGCGGGCTTCGCGTTCGGGAAGAAGTCGAGCGCCACGTACAGCTGGCCGGTCAGCAGATTGCCGGTGCGCAACTGGCCGCGCAGGCCGCGCTGCACAAGTGCGTCGAGAATCCGGTGACTGTTCAGTTCCGTCGGTGGCACGCTGTTCTTCGGATCGCGACGGCGCAGGCGATCCGGGTAGACATCGACGGTCACCGGCATGTTGATCTGCTTGGTAGCCTGATCGAACTCCACGCCGATCGACGTCACTTCACCCAGCGTGATACCCCGGAAGTCGACCGGCGCACCGACGACCAGCCCGCGCAGCGACTGCTGGAAGCGGAACACGACCCGCACCGGGTGCGTGTCGGGAGCCTTCATGGCGGTGGCTTCGTCGGCGGCCAGACGGAATTCCTGCCCGGCCTTGGCCATGACGCCAGCGCCCGAGTCGTTCGGGGCCTGGAAGGCGATGCCGCCGATGACGACCGACGCGAGCGACTGCGTATTGACCTGGAATCCGCTCGAATCGAGTCGCAAATCGATGCCGCTGGCGTGCCAGAAGCGTGTATTGGACCCGACGTACTGGTCGTAGGGGGCCTGCACGAATACGCGCAGCGTCACGCCCTTGCCGTCCGAATCGAGCGCGAACGCTTCGACCTGACCGACCTGAATGCGGCGATAGTAAATCGGCGAGCCGATGTCGAGCGAGCCGATATCGCTGGCGTGTAGCACGAACTGCTTGCCCGGCTGGCCGCTTGAGACGACCGGCGGCACCTCCAATCCGACAAAGTGGCTCGCCGAGTCCTTGGCCTTACCTGCGTCAGCACCGATGTAGGCGCCGGAGAGGAGCGTCGACAGACCGGAGACGCTGCCACCGGCCACACGTGGGCGCACGACCCACCAGCGCGAATCCTTCACGGCGAACTTCTTCGCGTTCTTGGTGAGATCGACGGTGACGCGCACATGCGAGAGGTCTTCCGACAGTTCGATGCTCTTGACCGTGCCGATATCGACTTCCTTGTACTTGACCTTGGTCTTGCCCGCTTCGAGTCCCTCGGCCGACTTGAAGTCGATGGTCACGCTCGGCCCGCGCTCGATGAGCACTTTAGCCACCAGCGACAGCCCGATCACGGCGGCGACCAGCGGAATCAGCCAGACGAGCGAGGGCGCCCAGCGCTTGCGCGGTTCGATAGCCGGGGTCGGCAGATTGTCTGCCCCGGGTGGTGGCACGGCTTTCGGGTCTTGCGAGTCTTTCGGGTCAGTCATGATCGTCCTGTTCGGTATCGTCGTCGCGGATCTGATCCCAGATCAGGCGAGGGTCGAACTGCATGGAGGCCACCATCGTGAGCACGACCACGGAGCCGAAAGCCACGATGCCCGGACCGGCCTGAATCACGGCCAGCGACTGAATGTTCACGAGCGCCACCATCAGCGCGACGACGAAGACGTCGAGCATGGACCAGCGTCCAATGAACTCGACCATGTGATACAGCTTGGTGCGTTGGTGCGGTTTCCAGCGGGTGCCGCGCTGCGCGGTAAAGCACAGCAGCGATAGGGCAATGAGCTTGAGCATCGGGACGAGAATGCTCGCTGTGAAGACGACGATGGCCAGATCGTACTCGCCGCTCGTCCAGAAATAGATCACGCCGCTCATGATCGTGTCGCTGGAGTTTCCTAGCAGCGAGCGCGTCTGCATCATGGGCAGAACATTGGCGGGAATGTACAGGATCGCCGCCGCGATGAGCAAGGCCCAGGTGCGCGTGAGGCTGTCGACCTTGCGCTGATGAAGCACCGTGCCGCATCGCGGGCAACGCTCCTTTTCGACGGTTTGCACTTCGCGCGACAGACGCCCGCAGACGTGGCAGGCGACCAGTCCCGCCGCTTTGGCCGAGAGGTATTTCATCGCGTCACCGTCCGGGCGTCGGTGGCCTTTTGCGCCTTCAGCGCTTCCACCGCCGGGTCAGGCGTGCGGTCGATCACGATCCACAGATTGCGCAGATCGTACGACAGCACCAGCGCGAGCAACATCGTCAGCGCGCCGAAGGCCCACAGTGCAATGCCCGGCAGCACGCTCGCCATGGCCGAGAGTTTGACCAGCGAAACCAGTACCCCGAGCATGAACACCTCGATCATGCCCCAGGGGCGGCAAAACTCGATGGCGCGCATCACCTGAAACACCGCATAGGGCCGTCGGCCAAGCGAGAGCGGTGTGACCAAATGGATCAGCGCGAGCAGTTGCGACAGGGGAAACAGTACGGTCGTGGCGAACACGAGCAGCGCGACGAGCCACATGCCCTCGCGATACAGCGCCCACGCGGCACCCACGAGTGTCGTCTCGGTATAGATGCCCTGCACCTCGATCTCGACGATGGGGAACGCGTTGGCGATGGCGAACACGATCAGGCACGTCAGGGTGAGCGCAAGCACGCGCGACAGACGCAGGTCGGGGGAGCGGTAAAGAACCGAGTGGCAACGCACGCAGCGAGCGGTCTCGCTCGGCGGCAGGTCCATGCGACGGTGGAGCGTGTCGCAGTTCGGACATGCGATCAGGTTCGTCACGTCATCTTCAGGGGGCAATGTGTCCATTACCGGGGACGGTGACCAGAGTGACGCTCAGAATACCAAAATGTCAAGGAAGTTCCCATGAAATCAGCCGCGATGGCGCTCAACGCAATATGCGGCATGGTTTGTGCTAAGTCACGGAAATCATTACTTGTTTGCTCTATACTCAACACACTCCCGCAAAGTTACCCAAAATTTGAGGAGAATTCCCCCATGCTTAATATGTCCAGGCGCCAGTTCCTCAAAGTGAGTGGCGCAACGCTGGCAGGGTCCAGCCTGGCAATGCTCGGGTTCGCGCCCGACGCGGCGCTGGCGGAAGTCCGTCAGTTCAAGCTCGCGCGAGCGACCGAGACCCGTAATACCTGTCCGTACTGTTCTGTGGCCTGCGGGTTGCTCATGTACAGCTACGGCGACGGTGCGAAGAATGCTAAGAAGAGCATCTTTCACATCGAAGGCGATCCCGACCACCCGGTCAACCGCGGCACGTTGTGCCCGAAGGGCGCCAGTCTCATCGACTTCATCCACAGCCCGAACCGTCTCACGCATCCGGAGTACCGCAAGCCGGGGTCCGACAAGTGGGAACGCATTTCGTGGGACGACGCGCTCGATCGCATCGCCAAGCTGATGAAGGCCGACCGCGACGCCAACTTCGTCGAAAAGACGGACGACGGTCTCACGGTCAACCGTTGGCTCACCACCGGCATGCTGGCCGCGTCGGCGTCGAGCAACGAAGTCGGGTACATCACGCACAAAGTCATCCGCAGTACCGGGATGCTGGGATTCGATAACCAGGCACGTGTCTGACACGGCCCGACGGTGGCAGGTCTTGCCCCGACGTTTGGCCGTGGAGCGATGACGAACCATTGGGTCGACATCAAGAACGCGGATCTGGTACTCATCATGGGCGGCAACGCAGCCGAGGCACACCCGTGCGGTTTCAAATGGGTGACCGAGGCGAAGGCGCACAACAAGGCGCGCCTGATCGTCGTCGACCCGCGCTTTAACCGTTCGGCATCGGTCGCGGACTATTACGCCCCGATCCGTACCGGCACGGACATTGCGTTCCTCGGCGGGTTGATCAACTACCTGCTCACGAACGACAAGATCCAGCACGAGTACGTCAAGAACTACACCGACTTCACCTTCCTGGTGAAAGACGAGTTCTCGTTCGAAGACGGCATCTATTCGGGCTACAACGACGAGAAACACACCTACGACAAGTCCTCCTGGGATTACCAGAAGGGCGCGGACGGTTACGTTCTCACCGACCCGACGCTGCAACACCCGCGTACGGTGTTCCAGTTGATGAAGCAGCACTACTCGCGTTACACCATCGATATGGTGGAGCGCGTGTGCGGCACGCCGGCCGACAAGGTCGAGTACATCTACAAGCAGATCGCCGAGTGCTCCACCCCGACGCGCACCATGACGATCCTGTATGCGCTCGGCTGGACGCAGCACTCGATCGGCTCGCAGATCATTCGTACCGGTGCCATGGTGCAGTTGCTGCTGGGCAATATCGGGGCGGTGGGCGGCGGCATGAACGCGCTGCGCGGTCACTCGAACATCCAGGGGCTGACCGATCTGGGGCTGATGACCGATCTGCTGCCGGGCTATATGTCGCTGCCCAAGCAGGCGGAGCAGACCGTCGAGCAATATCTGACGGCGCGCACGCAAAAGCCGTTGCGTCCGAACCAGCTCAGCTACTGGCAGAACTATCCGAAGTTCTACGTGAGCCTGATGAAGGCATGGTGGGGCGATGCCGCCACGGCCGAGAACAACTGGGGCTACGACTATCTGCCCAAGCTCGACAAGCCGTACGACATGCTGCAAGTGCAGGAACTGATGAGCAAGGGCAAGATGACCGGCTACATCGCGCAGGGTTTCAACCCCATCGCGGCGACGCCGGCCAAAGTCAAGTGGGACAAGGCGCTCGCCCAACTCAAGTTCCTCGTCGTCATGGACCCGCTCGCGACGGAGACGTCGGAGTTCTGGCGGAATTTCGGCGAGCACAACAACGTCGACTCCAGCAAGATTCAGACGGAAGTGTTCCGCTTGCCGACGACCTGCTTCGCCGAAGAGGACGGCGCACTGGTCAACTCCGGGCGCTGGCTGCAATGGCACTGGAAGGGGGCGAGCCGCCAGGCGAGGCGCGTACCGACATCGAAATCATGTCGGCGCTGTTCCTGCGCCTTCGCGAGATGTACAAGACAGAGGGCGGTAAGTATCCCGACCCGATCGTCAACCTGTCATGGCCGTACGCCCAGCCGGAGAGCCCGTCGCCCGAAGAACTCGCCAAGGAGTACAACGGCCGGGCGCTCAAGGACATCGTCGATCCGAAGGATCCGACCAAGGTCACGCGCAAGGCCGGCGAGCAGTTGTCCGGGTTTGCCGAACTCAAGGACGATGGCAGTACTTCGTCGGGTTGCTGGATCTTCGCGGGCGCATGGACGCAGGCAGGCAACCAGATGGCACGACGCGACAACAGCGACCCGACCGGCATCGGTCAGACGCTGAACTGGGCGTGGGCGTGGCCGGCGAACCGTCGCATTTTGTACAACCGTGCGTCGGCCGACCTCGCAGGCAAGCCGTTCAACCCGAAGCGCAAGCTGGTCTACTGGAACGGTAAGGCGTGGACCGGTGCCGACGTGCCGGACTTCAAGGTCGACGAGGATCCGGCCGGTGGCATGAGTCCGTTCATCATGAACCCCGAGGGCGTAGCGCGTTTCTTCGCCAAGGGCGCCATGGCAGAGGGCCCGTTCCCTGAGCATTACGAGCCGTTCGAGACGCCGCTGGGCTACAACCCGTTCCATCCGAAGCAACCGAAGGCCACGCGAAATCCGGGTGCCCGGGTGTTCCCGGACGATCTGGCGACGATGGGTACGGCCGAGCACTTCCCGCATGTGGCAACGACTTATCGCCTGACCGAGCATTTCCACTACTGGACCAAGCACGCGTTGCTGAACTCGATCATCCAGCCCGAGCAGTTCGTCGAAATCGGCGAAGCGCTGGCGAAGGAAGTCGGGGTCGTCGCGGGTGACATGGTCAAGGTGTCGTCCAACCGGGGCTACATCAAGGCCAAGGCGGTCGTTACGAAGCGCCTGCGTGCGCTGAAGATCGACGGCAAGACGGTTCACCATGTGGGGATTCCGATTCACTGGGGCTTCAAGGGGTTGACCAAGCCCGGGTTCCTCGCGAATACGCTGACGCCGATTGTGGGCGATGCGAATTCGCAGACACCCGAGGTGAAGTCGTTCCTCGTGAAGGTCGAGAAGGCATAAGGAGGCGCCATGGCATTGCAATCACTGGATATCAAACGGCGCTCGGCAACGACCTTGCCGTCGCCCTCGGTGCGTGAAGCGCACACGGGCGACGTCGCCAAACTCATCGACGTCTCGAAGTGCATCGGCTGCAAGGCCTGCCAGACGGCGTGCATGGAGTGGAACGACCTGCGCGACGAGGTCGGGACCAACGTCGGCGTGTACGACAACCCGGCAGACCTGACGGCGGACTCCTGGACGCTCATGCGTTTTACCGAGTACGAGAACCCGAAGGGCGACCTCGAATGGCTCATCCGCAAGGATGGCTGCATGCATTGCGAGGACCCGGGCTGCCTGAAGGCGTGCCCGTCGCCGGGCGCAATCGTGCAATACGCGAACGGCATCGTCGACTTCCACGAAGAGGCCTGTATCGGCTGCGGGTACTGCATTACCGGGTGCCCGTTCAACATCCCGCGCATCTCGCAGAAGGATCACAAGGCGTACAAGTGCACGCTTTGCTCCGACCGCGTGTCGGTGGGGCTGGAGCCGGCCTGCGTGAAGACGTGCCCGACGGGGGCGATCATGTTCGGCACCAAGGACGCTATGAAGGATCAGGCGGCCGAGCGTATCGAAGACCTGAAGTCGCGGGGCTTCGACAACGCCGGGCTGTACGATCCGGCGGGCGTGGGTGGCACGCACGTGATGTACGTGCTGCATCATGCCGACAAGCCGTCGCTGTATCACGGTCTGCCGGACAACCCGCGCATCAGTCCGATGGTGACGTTCTGGAAGGGCATCGCCAAACCGCTGGGCGTGGCTGCGATGGCGTTCACGGCAATTGCCGGTTTCTTCCACTACATCAAGACCGGTCCGAACGAAACGACCGAGGAAGATGAAGAGGAAGCCCGCCGGTACGATGCATCCCGCAAGGGCGACGGTCCCGACGGCCAGAAGGGCGTTGTCACGCACGAGGAGGTCTGACCATGTCGATTGATTCGAGTGATCACAAGCACGGCAAGGACGAACTGATCGAGCGCTACAACGCGGCGGAACGCATCAACCACTGGATCGTCGCGGGCACGTTCATTCTGCTCGCGCTGTCCGGGCTGGCGTTGTTTCATCCGTCGATGTTCTGGCTCACCAATCTGTTCGGTGGTGGACCGTGGACGCGGATTCTGCACCCGTTCGTCGGTCTGGTGATGTTCGTGGCTTTTGTGTGGCTCGCCATGCGGCTTGCACGCTACAACAAGTTCGAACAGCGCGACACCGAGTGGATGAAGAACATCGGCGACGTGCTCAACAATCGCGAAGAGAATCTGCCGGAAGTCGGCCGTTACAACGCCGGGCAGAAGCTGCTGTTCTACGTGATGGTGTTGTGCATGATCGGCCTGTTGCTCTCGGGTATCGTGATCTGGCGCGCGTACTTCGCGTTCTACTTCCCGATCTGGGTGATCCGTCTCGCCTCCGACGTACACGCGGTGTGTGCATTCGTGTTGATTTGCGGCATCATTACGCACATCTACGCGGCGATCTGGATCAAGGGTTCCGTGCAAGCCATGACGCGCGGCACCGTCACCCGCGGCTGGGCGTGGAAACACCATCGCGCCTGGTACAAGCAACTCAACAAATAAGTCCGGCCCTGCTGGTGGTCGGACGCTCTTACGAGGCCGGCCACCTTGCAACGCATTCTCGAACCCGGACAGATCGAGTCCCTCGATCGCACCTCCATCCCCCGTCTGCGCATGCCGCAACGCGCCGAAGTCTTTTCGGCCCGTGCGGCACGCCTGCGCCAACTGGCCGACGGCCATCCGCTGGGCGATTACCTGCGACTGATGGCCGCACTGGTCGACGCGCAGCAACGCGTGCTCGACAATTTCCAGGCCGAGCGTCCGTCCCCCGAATCGATCGAACAGGCACAGCAGCACTGCATGCCGCTCGTCCCTGCGAGCGGCGGCTACGATGCCGGTCGCTGGCAGCCGCTGCTCACGCCGTTGCTCGACGCGGTGGCGTCGCAGCCCGGCGTGTCCCCGGCGGTAAAGACGGTGATCGATCGCGTGCGCGCGGCCGATCCGGCGTCGCTCGAAGCGGGCGCGCAGGCGTTGCTTGCGGGGCACGGAAAGGGCGTGGATGCGGCGAGCGCGCCGTTCCTGATGGCGGCGCTGCAAGTGCTCTGGACAGGCGTGGCCAGCACATTCGACGCAGGCGAAGTGCCGATGCTCGACGTGCCCAATGTGTGCCCGGTGTGCGGCACGTTGCCGGTGGCGAGCGTGGTTCGCATTGGCGGCGCGCACGAGGGCTATCGCTATCTGGCCTGTGGCCTGTGCTCGACCGAATGGCACATGGTGCGGGTGAAGTGCACGCATTGCGAAGCGAGCGAGCACGTGGCGTATCACGTCGTCGACACGGCGGGCGATGCCGCTGCCTCGGGCGAAGACGTGGCCGCAGCCGACGGCGGACTCCTCAAGGGCAAAGATGGGCGGCCGATGCTCGACGAAGCGGGCAAGCGCGTTGCATCGTCGCCCATCCGGGCGGAGTCGTGCGACGACTGTCATAGCTACCGCAAGATCTTCTATCAGGACAAGGACCCGTTCGTGGAGCCGGTCGCGGACGATCTCGCAAGCCTTGCGCTCGACGTGCTGATGGGCGAGGCGGGATACGCGCGCGCCAACGGCAATCCGTTGCTCTGGCAAAACGCCGAGGAAGCCTGATGAAAGACGCAAGCGGGGCAATGCCAGTGGCCGACGAGGGTCGCATGCGCGCCGGCGCGGCGGATCTGCCGTCGCTCGACCGCCTGTTGGGAATGTCCGAGTTGCAGACCGCCGTGGCCGACTTTGGACGCACTCAGGTGACGGCGGCGTTGCGTCGCGATCTCGACGAATGCCGTGCAGCAGCGCTTGCGGGCACGCTCTCGCACGACGCGTTGAGTCCGTCGGCATTCGGCGAGCGCATCAAGACGGGATTGACCGAGCGCAATCGCGCGACGCTGCGTCCCGTCTTCAATTTCACCGGCACTGTGCTGCATACGAATCTTGGGCGCGCGTTGCTGCCCGAGGCGGCCGTCGAATCGGTCGTGCAGGCGCTCACGACACCGGCCAATCTCGAATTCGATCTGGCGACGGGCGGGCGTGGCGATCGCGACGACCTCATCTCCCCGTTACTCTGCGAACTGACCGGCGGCGAAGCGGCCACGGTCGTCAATAACAACGCGGCGGCCGTGCTGCTGATGCTGGCGACGCTGGCGAAGCGTCGTGAAGTGGTGGTGTCGCGCGGAGAACTGGTGGAAATCGGCGGAGCGTTTCGCATCCCGGACATCATGACGCATGCGGGGGCGAAGCTCGTCGAGATCGGCACGACGAACCGCACGCATGCGGCCGACTATCGCAATGCCATCAGCGAGAAGACGGCGCTCCTGATGAAGGTGCATTGCAGTAACTACGAGGTGACGGGCTTTACCAAGAGCGTCGATGTGTCGGAAGTCGTGGAGATCGCGAAGCCGCACGGCGTGCCGGTGGCCGTCGATCTCGGCAGCGGCACGCTCACGCCGTTGGAGCGCTGGGGATTGCCGCACGAGACAACCGTGCAGGAGACGATTGCGGCCGGTGCCGATCTCGTCACGTTCTCCGGCGACAAGCTGCTTGGCGGGCCGCAGGCGGGCATGATTGTCGGCCGTAAGGACCTCATCGCAAAGATCAAGAAGCATCCGTTAAAACGCGCGCTTCGCGTTGGCAAGCTGACGCTCGCGGCGCTGGAGCCGGTGCTGCGTCTGTATCGCGATCCTGACCATCTGCCCGAACGGTTGACGACGTTGCGTCTCCTCACGCGCACGCGCGCCGAGATGGCGGCACAGGCGGAGCGGCTGGTGCCGGTGCTGACGAAGTCGCTGGGCGAGGCCTACACCGTGATCGCCGCGCCGATGGTCAGCCAGATCGGCAGCGGTGCCTTGCCCGTCGAGCAGTTGCCGAGCTACGGGTTGGCGATTGCCCCTGCGGGCGGCGGCAAGCGTGGCAGCGGCCGTGCGCTCGCAAAGCTCGAGGCGGCGCTGCGAGGCTTGCCTTATCCGGTGATCGGACGCATTGCCGATCAGACACTCTGGCTCGACCTGCGCTGCCTCGAGGCGCATGACGAAATGCGTCTTTCGCGTCAGTTTGAGGAGTTGCGCGCATGATCGTAGGCACCGCGGGTCACATCGACCACGGCAAGACGAGCCTCGTTCGCGCACTGACCGGTGTCGACACCGATCGTCTCAAGGAAGAGAAGGCGCGCGGCATTTCCATCGAACTTGGGTATGCCTACACACCGTTGCCGGATGGCGAGGTGCTGGGCTTCATCGACGTTCCCGGGCACGAGAAACTGATTCATACGATGGCGGCGGGGGCGGTTGGCATCGACTTCGCGTTGCTGGTGATTGCCGCCGACGACGGCATCATGCCGCAAACGCGCGAGCATCTGGCGATTCTGACGATGCTCGGTGTGAAGCGCGGTGTAGTGGCCTTGTCGAAGGCCGATCGTGTGGACGGCGCGCGTCTGGACGCCGTGACGCAAGAGATCTCGCAATGGCTCGCGAATACGCCGCTCGCGCAGGCCGACGTGGTGCCCGTATCGGCGACCACGCCGGGCGACGCCGGTGTGGCGACGCTGCGTGAGCATCTGACGCAGGCGGCCGACGCGTTGCGTGCGTCGGGCAATGCGATGCGTCGCGACGATGCGTTGTTCCGTCTGGCCGTCGACCGCGTCTTTACGTTGGCAGGGCACGGCACGGTCGTGACGGGCACCGCGTTCGCTGGCATGGTGCGCGTGGGCGACAACCTCACGGTCATGCCGCAGGGCTTGCCGGTGCGAGTGCGCAGCATCCATGCGCAGAACCGGCCGGTAGAAGCGGACAAGGCGGGCCGCGCGGGCGAGCGATGTGCGCTGAATCTGGCGGGCATCGAGCGTGATCAGCTTAAGCGTGGCGACTGGATCGTCGCGTCGGGATTGTCGTCGCCCTCCACACATGTGGACGTCGACATGCATTGGCTGGACGGCAGCGCGCCCCTCACGCAATGGTTTCCGTTGCATGTGCATTTAGGAACGACACATGTGCAGGCACGCACCGTCCTGTTGGGGGGCGACACGCTCGCCCCTGGCGCGTCGATGCGTGTGCAACTGGTCTTCGATACGCCCGTGTGCACGATGCCGGGCGATCGCTTCATCGTGCGCAATCCGCAGGCGACGGCAACCGTTGGCGGCGGACGCGTGCTCGATCCTGCGGCACCTGAGCGCAAGCGTCGTTCGGCGGGGCGTCTGGCGTGGCTGGATGCCGTAGCGCAGTACCTCGATGGCAACGGTCTGAGTGCATTGTTGACGCAGGCACCGTACGGGCTGACGAGCCAGCAGGTTGTGGCGATTACCGGTTTGCCTGCGTCGCAATGGTCGTGGCCGTCGGACGCCGTTGTGCTGTCGGGTGGTGAGGGCGAATCGCTGGCCTTCTCACCGCAAGCATGGGAGGCGATGCGTGCCCGAGTAGTGGCGTCGCTTGGCGACTATCACGCACGCATGCCCGACGAGCCGGGGCTCGATGCGGCGCGGCTTGGGCGCATGACGTGGCCGTCGCTGGAGGCCAGCCGCTGGCGCATCGTCGTGCAGGCGTTGCTGAGCGAAGGTGCGGTGACGCGTACGGGGGCGTGGTGGCATCTGCCGACCCATCGCGTCGAAATGACGGCCGAGGAGACGGCGTTGGCCGAGGCGTTGTTGCCGAAGGTGGCGCAGGGCCGGTTCGATCCGCCGTGGGTGCGCGATATGGGGCGCGACCTGAACGTGCCTGAGGAGCGCGTGCGTGCCGTGTTGCGCAAGCTTGCGCGTCAGGGGAGGGTGCATCAAATCGTGAAGGACCTGTTCTATGACGACGCGTGTGTGCAGGCGCTCGCGGACATCGTTGCGGAGGGCGACGGTCGGGTCGAGGCTGGAGCGTTTCGGGATGCGACGGGTCTGGGACGCAAGCGCGCGATTCAGATTCTGGAGTTCTTCGACCGTGCGGGATATACTCGCCGCGTTGGTGACCGGCATGTGCGGCGACCCGGGGTGGCGTGGGGCGCGGCGTAGCGAAGTTTGCCGGTCGCGGCATCAAAGGTGACGGTTTCGCGCGGTGCGCGGACGTCAACCTCATCATCGAGCAAGTGAAATTGCTTCGTCTGAAGGAAGGCATCCGTATCCGGTGATGCGGCCGGGCTTCAAACCCGGTTGGGGGCGTCAGACGCTCCCAGGTCGGTTCGACTCCGGCTGCTTTCCGCCATTTTCCGTTGCGTCTTGCGGTCTGGTTTGCGGCATTTGTCAGTAAGGATTCTTAGATATCGATTTCTCTTATGCCGCTAAGCCGACTAAATGCGCGTCAATTGGAAACGTTTCTCGCGATCGTGGACTGTGGGAGCATCGCGCGTGCGGCGGATCGGGTGTGCCTGACACCGTCTGCGGTGAGTCAGTTGCTCGGCGAGCTGGAGCGCGAAGTCGGCTTTCGGCTCTTTGACCGGACGACTCGCCGCGTCACGCTGACCGTCGCAGGCGCGGACTTTCTGCCTGCTGCCACCGCCGCCATGACGCAGCTCCACGCGGCAGAGCGGTCCGCGAAAAACATCCGGGACCGTGCATCCGGTGTCATCCGCGTGGGAGCGCCATTGGTACTTTGCGCGGCCGTGTTGCCCGACGCCATCGCGGCATATCGCGAACTCCATCCGAAGGTGACGATTCGACCAACGGACGTTGAAGTCGAGCATCTCGTGTCTTCGGTTGCCGACGGGGAAATCGATATTGCGCTTGGTCCGAATCAGCCACTGAGCGATCGCGTGAGTGCAACGCCGTTGTTCGAAAGTCCGTGGGTCGTCTGGTGTTCGCCCCGGCACGCGCTCGCGCGGTACGACGTCGTACCGTGGGAGGTGTTGCGGGAAACGGCCATCGTCGCCACCGGACGCGATCACGAGTACAGCGTCGCGCGCATGCTCAGCGATCAGCCTGAGGACAACCGCGTATTTCCCGTCGAGATCGTCGAGAACGTCACCACGGCATTCGGCATGGCGCGTGCCGGACTGTCGGTGACACTCGCGCCGGACTATGTGCAGGACTTTGCCCGCAGTCAGGACCTGGTCATGCGGCGCACCGGAAAACCGGAAACGATCCGGCAGATCTGTCTCTATCACGCCAAGGAACGCGAGCTATCTCCCGCAGCGGCCGGTTTCCACACCTTCCTCATTCGCTGGGTCGATGATTGGTATCGGACACTGACACGGTGATCCGAGATGTGCATCGACGCGCCGGATTTGCGCATTCGTAAGCGCCCTTAACGAATTCCTAAGCAGAAATCGCGAAGCGGGCAGTGGGGCCGCGTAGACTCCTTTGGGTGATCAGGAGACACGCAAAATCATGAAAAACGAATATTCCCCACATTCCGCCTTTGCATCGCTGACGCGACCGGACGGCATGAGCGACGCCGAATGGGCGGCGCGATGCGAACTGGCCGCCTGCTACCGCATTTTCGACTATCTCGGCTGGACTGAGCTGATCTACAACCACATTACGCTTCGCGTGGCGCACGCGAGTCCGGCGGCGTTCCTGATCAACCCGTTCGGTCTGCATTATTCGGAAGTGACGCCGCTGAATCTCGTCAAAGTGGACGGGCAGGGCAATATTCTTGGCGGCAGCGACTACCCGATCAATCCGGCTGGATTCACCGTGCACGCGGCGCTGCATCAGGGGTTGCCGGGGGCGCACTGCGTGATGCACACGCACACCACAGCGGGTGTTGCCGTCGCATGTTCCGCTGCGGGTCTGCGCAGCGACAATTTCTATAGCGCGCAATTGCAGGAACGTGTGGCGTATCACGATTTCGAAGGCGTGACGGTGCATGCCGACGAAGGGCCGCGCTTGCTTCGTAGCATCGGTGACAGGCAAGCGGTGATTCTGAGAAACCACGGTTTGCTCTCGTGGGGCGGCAGCATTCCGGAAGCATTCACCTATCTCTGGACGCTGAACCGCGCCTGCGAGATTCAACTGGCGACGAGCATGATGGGACCGTCTCTGGACATCGCACCCGAGATCACGGCGAAATGCGCGCGCGATGCGCTGCAATTCGACCCGGCCTACGGTGCCGGACGAGACGTCTTCGAGGCACTGGCGCGCATCGCACTCAAAGCGTAGCGCGACGTCGCAGATCTCCACATGCTGACCATGTGGGGCCCGCGGCGATGGACAAGCGCTTTCGGCCCTATCGCCGCATGCGATGCGTCTACTTCGACGTGCCGTTCGACGTCGCCAGCGCCGCGATACCCAGCCCCATGTACAGCAGGCTCGCGATGTACTTGCCGATCCCGGGCTTCTTGCTGCGGTTGGCGAGTGCGCGGCCGATGGTGCGCGCGAGGGCAGCGTAGGTCGTGTCGCTCACACCCCCCACGAGGACCAGCAACAGACCCAGCGTGACGATCTGCAGCGGCACATGACCGAGCGATGGCGTGACGAACTGCGGCAGAAACGCCGCGATGAAGAGGCCCGTCTTCGGATTGAGCAGATTGACGAGGAAGCCCTTTTTGATCGTCTCGCCGAGCGCACGGGATTGTGACTGCGGTGTGGCAGTCGTCCCTGCCGCCGACGGCTTGCTGCGAATGACCTTGATGCCCAGATACACCAGGTAGCCCGCACCCAGCAACTTGATGGCATTGAACAGCCACGGTGACGCCAGCAGCAGCGCCGTGAGACCGGCCGCGGCGAAGCTCACGTGCACTAGCGTGGCGAGCATCACGCCGAAGCAAGACGCGAGGCCGAAGCGAAAGCCCTGACTGGCGCTCGTCGTCGAAATGTAGATGGTCGTCGGACCGGGAATCGCCACCATGATGAGCACGGTGGCGAGAAAGAAGGGCAGTACGTGAAGGTCGATCATGCCAGGACACACGGGACGGATAGAGGGGCATCGTAACACCCGGCACGTGGTCGGTTCAGACTTGCGTGAGCGTTTTCGGACGAATGCTCAACTCTCAATTGCCATCGCAACGCCGCGTTGAATGTCAGGCGTCCGTGCGCGGCCTTTCCTTACGTCTTCGCAAGCAGGAATCGGGATACAGTGACCGGTCATCTCACCCCCTCTTCATCACCATGAACATCATCAAGTCGTCGTTCAAACCGCTAATGGCCATGCTGGGCTTAGTGGCAGCCCTGCAAGCTGCGCCATCCATGGCAGCCGAGTTGTGGCAGACGTTGCCGCCGACCCCGGCTCCGGCCAAATTCGACCGCACCGGCTTCGCCAATGTAAACGGCATTCGCCTGTACAACGCCGAGGTCGGCAAGGGTAGCCCGGTGCTGCTGCTGCACGGTGGTCTGGCGAACTCGGACTATCTCGCCAAACAGGTCGAAGCGCTCAAGGCGCACCACCTCGTGATCGCCGTCGACACGCGCGGGCACGGACGCAGCACGCGTGACGACCGTCCTTACGGTTATGACCTGATGGCCGACGACGTCATCGCGCTGCTTGATCAACTCCACATCAAAAAAGCCGACGTCGTGGGTTGGAGCGATGGCGCGATTCAGGGCATCGACCTCGCGATCCGCTATCCGGACCGTGTGGGCAAGATCGTGGCGTTCGGCGTGAACACCAACACGGACGGCCTGAAGCCGGACTTCGACAAGAACCCGGTGTTCGCAGAGTTCATCAAGCGTGCGGCCAACGACTACGCGAAGCTCTCGTCCACACCGAAGGAGTACGAGGCCTTCCTGAACCAGATCGGCAAAATGTGGGAAGGACAGCCGAACTGGACCGACGCCCAACTGAAGACGATCAAATCGAAGGTGCTGATCCTCGACGGTGAGCACGACGAAGGCATCAAACTCGAACACAACATCTACATGGCGCATACGATCCCTGGCGCACAGTTGATGATCCTGCCGGGCGTCAGCCACTTCGCGTTCATTCAGGACCCGAAGATGTTCAACTTCGCGATTACGCATTTCCTCGATAACTGAGGCAATGGTCTAGCCGGAGGCGAAGCGCCCAGCTTCGCCTCATCGTTTACCCGCAAACACACCCCTCTCGCCGTTTTTGTCATTGACCGGCAAATTGTTTTTTGCTGGTATACCAGTCATGAACCAGACCCAACGCACCCCGGCCCTGAGCGAATCGGCTTACAGCGCCATTCGCAACCTCATCGTTTCCGGCGAAATCCGCGCGGGCGAGGCGCTGTCCGAGCGCGCGCTCTCGGAGCGTTTCGGCATCAGCCGCACGCCCGTGCGCGAAGCGATTCGCGCGCTCGCCAACGACGGCCTGCTGGAGATCGTGCCGATGCGAGGCACCTTCGTGCGTCAGTTGTCGGTGCGGGATCTGAGCGAAATCCACGAAGTGCGCCTCGCCCTCGAAGGCATGGCCGCATGGCTTGCGGCGCAAAAGGGCGTGACGCCCGCGCTCGAAGAAGTCGCGGTGCGCCTGCGTGCGCTCGACGCACAGGGGGACGACGGCATTGAACTCGACGTCGACATTACCCAGCGTGTTGGCTGGCAGTTCCACGAAGCGATGTTCGCTGCGGCCGACAACGTCCGGCTCACCGAGACCTATCACGCGTTGCGCACCCAGAACGGTCTGGCGCTGCAACGCATTCCGCATTACGACGCCGAGCGTACCCGCACCGCCGTTCGCGAACACCTCGCGATCTTCAATGCCATCGCCGCCGGGCGTCCCGAGGAGGCTCAGCGTCATGTATGGGACCACCTTACGCACGCCATGCAGGCCCGCTTGCAGGCCCTCGTTCCTCCTGCGGCGCCGTCCACGGTGCCTGCCGCGCTGTCGGCGGTGGCACCCGCTGCGCCACCCGCAAGCAAAGGCCGCAAGCGCTGAATACCTCGCGACACGTGATTCCGTGTCCGCCCAGATGAGCCGCAACGCCACGTAATTTCCGGAGATAGTCGTCATGTCGTCAAGCACTGCCAGCAAGAAGAAGCGCCTCCTTCCGTTACCCATTCAGATGCTGATCGGTCTGGCGCTGGGCATCGGCTGCGGCATGGTCGCCCCGGCGCTCGCCACGAAGCTCATGCCTGTGGGCACCGCGTTCGTGCAAGCCGTGAAGATGATCGTCGTGCCCCTCGTCTTCACGGCGATCACGCTCGGCATCTATCAGATGGGCCACAACGCGCGTGCCCTCGGCCGTGTCTCAGCCATCAGCCTGATCTACTTCTTCATCGCGACGCTCGTCTCGATCGTGATCGGACTCGGCCTGAACGCGATCTTCCACCCCGGGCTCGGCGCGAATCTCGCGGCGGCGCACGCGTCGGCAAAGCCGATTGCCGCCTCGGTGGACTGGACCAAGTTCTTCCTGGAGATGATTCCGTCGAACATCTTCGCAGCGATGAGCGGCAGCAATCTGCTGCCGGTGCTGGTCTTTGCCGTGCTGCTCGGACTGGCACTGTCGTCTATCGGCGCGCGTGCGAAGCCGCTCGTCGGCGTGCTCGACGCGCTCATGGGCGCAGTGTTCAAGCTCACCGACTGGATCATCTCGCTCTCGCCGCTGGCGATTTTCGCGATCATCTCGTGGCTGTTCGCGACGCAGGGCATCGGCACGATTCTCGCGCTCGTGAAACTCGTCGGCACGATGTACCTCGGCCTTGGCGTGCTGCTGGTGCTGTTCTGGATTCTGCTCAAGGCGATTGGCGAAAAGCCGTGGGCGACGACGCGCGCCATCAGTGAGCCGGTGATTCTCGCGTTCGCCACGCGCTCGTCCGAAGCCACCCTGCCGTTGCACATGGAAAAGCTCATCGCGATGGGGGTGCCCAAGGCCATCGCCTCGGTTGTGCTGCCACTGGGCTACGCGTTCAATCGCGATGGCTCGATCATGTACTTCGCGCTGGCCGTCGGCTTCCTTGCCGATGCCTACCACGTGCCGCTCGACATGCCGACGCTGCTCTCGATCGTGCTCGTCACCACGCTTGCCAGCAAGGGCAGCGCGAACGTGCCCTCGGGCGGTCTGGTGGCGATTGCGATGGTGCTCACGACTATCGGCGTGCCCATCGAAGCACTCGCGATCATCGCCGGTGTCGATGCTTTCCTCGATATGGGCCGTACTGCGATCAACGTTTTCAGCAACACCGTGGCCATCAAGCTCGTCATGAAGCTCGCCGGTATTCCGTATGAATCGCCCGAGGCCGTGCAAGCGGCGCTCGCCGCCGAGTCGGAAGCCACGCGGGCGGGCGGCCATGCCCACGGTCAGGAGTTTGCATGACCTCAGGCAATACCGAACGCTTCGTCGATCTGCGAAGCGATACCGTCACCCGGCCCACCGCACTGATGTGGGAGGCGATGCAAACCGCGTCGCTGGGTGACGACACCCTCGAAGGCGATCCGACCGTGCGCGCGCTGGAGCATCTCGCGGCGGTCGTCACCGGCAAAGAGGAGGCGATGTTCGTCGTCTCCGGCACGATGGGCAATCTGATCGCTTCGCTGTGCCACGCCACGCGTGGCGGTGAAGCGGTGCTCGACGCGCAGGCGCACATGGCGAAGTCGGAGGCGGGCGGCATGTCGCGGCTCGCGCATTTGTACCCGGTGCTCATTGGCTCGGTACACGGTGAGATGGATCTCGATCAACTGGCCGGGGCGTTGCGTCCCGGCTTTTCGCGCTATGGGCAACCGACGGCGATGGTCGCGGTCGAGTCCACGCACAACCACTCCGGTGGTTATGTACCGTCGTTGTCGTATCTGGCGGACGTTCACGCGCTCGCGTCGCGTGCGGGCGTGCCGGTCCATATGGACGGTGCGCGAGTGTTCAATGCGGCGGCGGCGCTGGGGGTCGACGTCGCTCAGATCACCGCGCACTGCGATAGCCTGACGTTCTGCCTCTCGAAAGGGCTTTCCGCACCGATGGGCGCGATGCTCGTCGGCTCGCATGCCATGATCGAGCAGGCGCGCACGTTCCGTCGCATGACGGGCGGTGGATTGCGTCAGGCGGGCATTATGGCCGCGGCGGGGAAAGTGGCGATGGAGACGATGGTTGCGCGACTGGCCGATGACAACGCGCGTGCGCAACGTCTGTGGGACGGGCTCGCGCAGATCGATCCGCAACTGGTCGACGCGGTGCCGTCTACGAGCAACATCGTGCGCTTGCGTGTCGGCGAGCAACGCGAGGCGAACCCGCGTGCGTGGGAGGCTGCGCTGGCGGAGTACGGCATTCTGGCGCGCGCGAGCGGCACGTCGATGCTGCGGCTCGTCACGCATCGCCATATCGGCGACGAGGATATCGACGAAACCATCGCCGCCATCGCGTCGATTCGCGATACGTTTGCGTCGCGCGCCACGCCACTGGGTGTTGCCTGATCCGGCGTTGATTCCCGTTAGCGTTCGGCCACCGCCAGATACTGTTGCGGCGCACGGCCGAACAGCCGCTTGAACATCACGATGAAAGCGCTCGGGCTTTGATAGCCGAGCGCGAGCGCTACGTCGCCGACCGACGCCCCGAGCGCCAGTCGCGTGATCGCCTCGGACGCCCGCATATGCTGACACCAGCGCCCGAAGGTCATCCCCGTCTCGTCTTTGAAGCGGCGTGCGAGCGTCTTGCCGCTCGCCCCCAGTTCTTCTCCCCAGCGTTCCAGCGAGTAATCGGTCGCGGGGGCCATCATCATGTGCTCGCAAATCGCCAGCAGCTTCGCGGAACTGGGCAGCGGCAGGCCGTGCTCGCCGGGCGCAGCCGCCTCGCGAAGCAATCGCAGGAGCAAAGGGATGGAGAGGGCGGTGCGACTGTCGGGTGCGTAGTGGAAACCGTCGGACAACATGTCGACAGCCAGTTCGCGCAGAAGCGGGCCGACGGTCAGCACGAGTGCGTTCGGCCACAGCCACGACACCGTGCCCGGCTCGATGCTGATCGTGCAGAACTGCATACGTCCGACCGCATGCAGTTCATGCGGCGTATTCGGCGGCAGCCAGAGCGCGCGCGACGCGGGCAGTGTCCACGTGTGCGCAGGCGTGAGCACGCGCACCACACCGCGCAGTGCCATCACCACGTGACCGTGTTGATGCTGATGCCACGGCTGGCGCTCACCATCCTCACATTCCATGCCCCCAAGCGTGACGTCGCGCGGCAAATGACGGCGCGTTTCCGGATAGCGGCGCAGCAGCAATTCCTTCATGACGACTTCCCAACCGGACCGATCCACTCGGTCAGATGACGTGCCGTTTGTCCCGCAACCCCTTGTGAGGTGGACCCGACACGCCAAAGCATAGAGAAAAAGACAAAAATTGTCCTTTTCTCAACATTTTTTGCGATTCACAGCAAAAGCATCCCCGGTATTCTACCAACTGTCATCGGGGTTCAGGTGGCAGATACAAGTGATAATGGTAATGCGTCTCATTTATTTTGTTTCATTCCATTGGAATGGCTCTGACGCGGGAAACGGACGTAAAGTGAAACGACATCACACGGGGAAGGCGACCCATTCGGACGGTGGGCGACGAATGACGGTCATGGCGGCAGTGCTCGCCGCAGCGGTATTCGGGCCGCACGCCGCGATGGCGGCGGACGCGGGCGAGACGTCCCGCTAACACGTTCGAAGTGCCGAGCCGGACACTGGTGGATGCCGCCGTGCACTACGACTGGCAGCAATGGCGCTTCGCCGTGAACGTCAGCAACCTCTTCAACCGCGAATACATCTCGTATTGCACATCGTCGTCGCTGTGCTACTGGGGCGCGACGCGAACCGTTTTGGGGACAGCCCGATATCAATGGTGATGCAACGACAATCGTTTGCCGCACGACGCCGCCTTCTGGCGGCGTTTGGCGTTGGTGCGATGGCACCGTTCATGGGGGCGGCGGGCGTGCTTGCGTCGCCTGTTGCGGCTCCGTCTGTGGGGGCTTCCACGCCTTCGGGCCGCATGCCGCGCGTGGTGGTACTCGACTGGGGGCTGGCGGCGCAGGTGCTGGCGTTGGGCGTGACGCCCGTGGGTGCGGCGCGTCCGTTCTGGTATCGCCTGCTCTCGGGCACGCCCGCTATGCCCGACGACGTCGTCGACGTCGGTCTCCTCTTTCAACCGAATTTCGAAGTGGTGCAGGCGCTGCGTCCCGACCTGATCGTCATCACGCCCGCGCACGCTGCGCTCGCCGATTCGCTTGCGCGTATTGCGCCGCTGTTCGTCGCGCCATCGCCCCATCCGCATGAAGACGGCTACCAGCTCGCGTTGCGTCGTGCGCGGGCACTGGGCGATGCGCTGGGGCGTCCAACGCAAACGTCGCACTTGCTGGCTACGACCGACGCGCATCTCGGTGAGGTTCGGGACCGCCTGACGAAGCACGGCGTCACACAACGCCCGGTGTATCTGATGAGCCCCATCGACACGCGTCTGACGAACGTCTTTGGCCGTGAGAGTGTGTTCGGCGGGACGCTCGCCGCTGTGGGGCTGACCAACGCCTGGCGACGTCCGAGCGATACGGAGGGCATGGCGCAGATCGATTACACGCAGCTCAGGGGGGATGCCTCGGCGCGCGCGATGTTGATCGGGGCGCGCCCCGGATTGCTGGGCATGCTCGGGCAAAGCCCGCTGTGGCAGGCGCTGCCGTTCGTGCGTGGCGCACGTGTCGGCCAGTTGCCGGTCATGTTGCCCACGGGGGGCACGCCCACGGCGGTGAAGCTGGCCGACGCGTTGAGCGTCGCCCTGACGGGAGGGGCGGCATGAGCATGGGAAATCCGCTTCAACCGATGACGGCGGGCAGGCCGCACGGGGCCACGACGGCCGTCGAGGTGCGTCATCTCTGGCGTCTGGCGACGATTGTCGGCGTGCCCGCGCTGGTGCTGGCCGTCGTCACATTGCTGTCGCTGCGCCCGGCGGGCGTCGACAGCGGCACGTTCTTCGCCGCCGTCTGGCACGCCATCACACATCCGACGCTGGACCCGAATGCATCCGCTTCGGCTGCTGCGATGTCGGGCCTGCTCGTGAACTACGCGTGGCTGCCGCGACTGGCGATGTCGGTGCTGGCCGGTGCCGGGCTTGCGCTCGCGGGCGTGATGTTTCAGAAGGTGCTGCGCAATCCGCTCGCCGAGCCGCTGACGCTCGGCGTGGCGTCGGGCGCTTCACTCGCGCTGTCGGCGGCCACGATCTGGCTGCCTGCGGTGGCCTTCGCTTGGCGCTCAGGCGTCGCGTTGTTCGGCTCGGCGGCGGCCATCGCTGTGGTGATGGCACTGACGTGGCGCAGCCGCTTCGCCCCCATCCCCGTGATTCTCGCGGGCATGATCGTCAACCTGTATTGCAGCGGCCTGTCGATCATGGTGTCGATGGCGCACGAACGCGCGCTTGTCGGTGTCTTCGCATGGGGGGCAGGGTCGCTCGTGCAAAACGGATGGCACGACTTCGGATGGCTGTTGCCCCGCGTGATCGTGGCCGTCGTTGCCGCGGCATTGCTGCTCAGACCGTTGACGCTGTTCACGCTCGACGACCGCAGCATGACTCAGCTCGGCGCGCGTGTCGCATGGATTCGCACCGCCGGACTGGTGGTGGCCGTGGCGCTCTCGGCCTGCATCATCAGTGTCGTCGGCATCATCGGCTTCGTCGGTCTGGCCGGACCGCAACTGGTGCGTCTCGCCGGTGCACGACGTCTGCGCGACCAACTGGTCTGGGCGCCGTTCATCGGTGCTCTCATGCTGATGCTGACCGACCAGCTCGTGCAGTGGCTGCCGCTGTTCGACGGTGCGTCGTTGCCGACGGGTGCTGCCGCTGCGCTGTTTGGCGGACCGCTGTTGCTGTGGCTCCTGCGCCGCACCCGAGCCGGAGAAGTGGCGAGCGCCGATGCCGTGCCGCCCGCGCGCGCGCGTCGTCCGTTCCGATGGCTCGCGTTGGCGCTTGTGTTCGGGGTCGCGCTCGTCTGGGTGACGCAGCATCTCGGGCGTTCGTTCGACGGCTGGGAGTGGGCGACGAACGCGTCATGGGTATCGATCTCGCAATGGCGGTTGCCGCGCATGCTGGCGTCGGCTGCGGCGGGTGTCGCACTGGCGCTGGCGGGCACGCTGTTGCAACGGATCAGCGGCAATCCGATGGCCAGTCCCGAACTGCTGGGCGTGAGTGGCGGCGCGATGCTGGGTGTGCTGATCGTGACGTTCGCGATGGTCGGAGCGTCGGCGTCGACACTGTTCGTTGCAGCGTTCGCAGGCGCTGCGCTCAGTCTCGCGGTCATGCTCACGCTCTCGCGCAAAGGCGGTTTCTCGCCAACGCGGATGTTGCTCGCGGGTGTGGCGATCTCCGGCATGGCGCAATCGCTGGTGGCCATCGGGAGCGCGAGCGGCACGGCGAATGCCTTCCTGCTGCGCTCGCTGACGCTTGGCCTCACGTACATCGTCGGTCCCGGCATTGCCTTGGGCGCTGTCGTCGCCTCGTTGGTGGGGCTGTTGCTGACTTGCCTGGCATCGCGCTGGCTGGATCTGCTGCCGATGGGCGACGCAACGGCGAGCGCCGTAGGCGTGAACGTGCGGCGTGCGCGCCTGTGGATGTGGTGTCTGGCCGCGACGCTCAGCGCCGTGGCGACGCTTGTCGTCGGTCCGCTGTCGTTCGTCGGTCTGCTCGCACCGCATCTGGCACGCATGGCCGGGTTCGGCAAGGCGCGCTCGCAGGCCGTCGCGTCGGCCGTGTCCGGTGCGTTGCTGATGATCGCCGCTGACTGGCTCGGACGCAATCTGCTCTTCCCGCAACAACTCCCGGCGGGTGTGCTGGCGATGCTGATCGCCGCGCCGTATCTGCTCTGGCACCTGCGTCGACAGGTGGCGTGACATTCCCGACATCCCCATAAAAACAGAGATCTCTTATGCCCTTGTTCTGGCAATTGGTACGTGCGTCTCGATGGCCGTTGGCCATTGCGTTCGCCGGTAGTCTGATCAGCGGTTTCGGCAACGCCGGTCTCGTCGCGCTGATCAATCGTGCGCTGACGGCGCCGCGCGACCATCTGGGCACGCTCGGCATGCAATTTCTCGGCCTTGGCGTGATCGTGCTGGTCACGCGCGCGCTGTCGCAAACGCTCTTCATGTCGCTCGGTCAGCGCGCGAAGGCGACGTTGCGCATGCAGGTTGTGCGTCGCATCGGTGCTGCCCCCTACGCGAGTCTTGAGAAGCACGGCATTGCCCGCGCGATTGCCGTGCTCACGCAGGATCTCGATACCATCGTCGTCCTGTTCGTGAACCTGCCGGTGCTGGCGATGCAGGGCGCGGTGATCGCCGGATGCCTCGTGTATCTCGGCTATCTGTCGTGGCAGATTCTGCTGTTCGCCGTGGTGACGATCTTCATCGGCGCAGCGGGATTTCGTTTTGCCAACCAGCGCGCGCTGCTGCATCTGCGTAGCTCGCGCAAGCGTGAGGAAGCACTGGTGAAGGACTTCCGCGCATTGTTCGACGGTGCGAAGGAGCTCAAGCTGCATCGTGCCCGGCGCGACGCCTTCATCGAAGACCGTCTCGCAAGCAATGTCGAGGCGGTACGTGTACAGCGCACGCGCGGTTACGTGCTGTACGCGGCGGCGGCCAGTTGGGGCAGCTTCATTCTGTTCGCTTTCATTGGCCTGACGCTATTCGTGGTGCTGCGTCACGTCGACCTGCCACCGCAGGTGGTGTCCGGCTACGCGCTCGTGTTCCTGTACATGATCATGCCGATCGAGGGCGTGCTCTCGGCGATGCCGTCGCTGGGCAGCGCACGCGTCGCGTTAGAGCGTATCGCACAGGTCGAGAACGAACTGCCGCGCGAACGGCTACCTGCGCCGGGCAAGCGCGAGGCGTCGGCATTTCACGAGATCGTGCTCGAAGGCGTCACGCATCGCTATTTCCGCGAGCAGGAAAACGAAGTGTTCACGCTGGGACCGGTGACGCTCACGTTCCGTCCCGGCGAACTCGTCTATCTGGTCGGCGGCAACGGGAGCGGTAAGACCACGCTGGCCAAGCTGATCGTCGGCCTGTATGCCCCGGAACAGGGTCGTATCGTGGTCGACGGCGTGCCGGTGGGCGACGCCGAGCGTGACCACTACCGTCAACTGTTCTCCGTGGTGTTCAGCGACTTTTTCCTGTTCGAACATCTGCTCGGCTTGCCGCCGGAGGGGCTCGACGCGCAGGCGCAAACGCTGCTCAAGTCGCTGCAACTCGACCACAAGGTGACGATCTCGGACGGACGCTTCTCCACGCTCGATCTGTCGCAGGGACAGCGCAAACGTCTCGCATTGCTGGTGGCGTATCTGGAAGACCGGCCGTTCTACGTCTTCGACGAATGGGCGGCGGATCAGGACCCGCTGTTCAAGGACGTGTTCTACCGCCAGATGCTGCCCGCGCTCAGGGCACGCGGCAAGAGCGTGCTGGTCATTACCCACGACGACCGCTATTTCGATCTGGCGGACCGCCTGATTCGTCTCGACTACGGTCAACTGCGTCAATCACGCGAACCGCAAGCCGACATCGAGGCCCAGGCCTCCAACGAACCTGCTTCACCGAATGCTCATGACTGATATCCCGATGTTCGCTTTGCAAGACGTTTCGTTCGCGGTGGAAGGGCGCACGCTGCTCGCACCGCTGACGCTGGAACTCGCAGCCGGACAGGTGCACGGGCTGATTGGCCACAACGGCTCGGGCAAGTCGAGCCTGATCAAGCTGCTCGCGCGTCAGCTTCAGCCGGTGAGCGGCAACATTGCGTTTGAGGGACGGGCGCTGACGTCGTGGGGCGCACGCGAGTTTGCGCGGCGTGTGGCGTATCTGCCCCAGCAGCCGCCCGCCGCTGCCGGAATGACAGTGTCCGAACTGGTCGCGCTCGGTCGTTACCCGTGGCACGGTGCGCTCGGACGCTTCGACGCCCATGATCACGAGGCCGTACAAAACGCGATGGCGCAGACGGACGTGCTCGGCTTTGCCGACCGTCTCGTGGAGTCACTCTCGGGCGGGGAGCGTCAGCGCGTGTGGCTGGCCATGCTCGTGGCCCAGCAGGCGCAGTGTCTGCTGCTGGACGAACCGACCTCGGCGCTCGATGTGGCGCATCAACTGGATGTCCTCAAACTCGTGCGCGAACTGGCCGACGCGCATGGCCTTGGCGTGGTGATCGTGCTCCATGACGTCAACATGGCCGCGCGCTTTTGCGACACACTGCTCGCGCTCAAGCAGGGCATGCCGATTGCGCGTGGCACGCCTGCGGAACTGATGTCGCCCGACACGTTGCAGACGATCTACGGCGTGCCGATGGGCGTCTTGCCGAATCCCGATGGCGGGATGCCGGTGAGCTATGCGCGCTGAATGATAGGCGCTGGATGAGGCGCGCCGAGTGCGCCGGAGGCGGACGCCAGAGTCCGGGTCAGGCGTCCGCGAGATAGCGTTGCGGGGAGCGCCCCGTGACCTGCTTGAACATGGCGATGAAGGCACTGGGGCTGGCGTAGCCGAAGGCGTCGGCCGTCGCCGCGACGGATGCGCCTTGTGCAAGCGTCGAAATCGCTTCGGACACGCGCAGATGCTGACGCCAGGTCACGAACGTCATACCCGTCTCCGTCTGGAACTGACGCGCGAGTGTGCGTCCGCTGACTCCGAACTGTTCCCCCCAGAAGTCGAGCGTCAGCTTGCTGGCAGGCTCGTTCATCAGGTGCTCGCAGATCGCTTGTAACCGCTCGTCCCTTGGCACCGGCACGCCCCGTTCGGGCACGGGGGCCGCGTCATGCAGCACACCCATCAGCGGCGGCACCGAGAGCGCCGCACGGCTCGTGGGGCCGTAGGTATCGCCGTCGCGGCTAACGGTCACCGCGAGTTCTCGAATCAGTGGTGTGACGAGGATGACCGTGGGACTGGTCCAGTCCCACGGGAACGCACGCGGCTCCATGTAGATGTTGCCCATCTGCCCGTCGCCGACTGCATGCAGTTCGTGCTCGATGTCCGACGGCAGCCAGAGTGCGCGCGAGGGGGCAACGTCCAGATGGCGGACGGCGTGAGCACGCGCACGATGCCGCGCACCGGGAACACCAGTTGGCCGTGTCGATGGCGATGCCAGATCAGCCGTTCGCCATGACGAAAGGGCGTGACCTGCGCAAAGACATCGCGCGGTAAGGGCCGTACGGCATTGGGAAATCGCTTGCGCAGGAAGTCACTCATGGGGGTAATGCGGGTCTCGCGTCAGGATGTAGCCAATTGGATGGCGATTGTCAAAAAATCGACATTTATTGTCGTCCTTACCTTTTTCGAACCCGATATTCTCCATAGCTATCAATGTGTTGTGCCGGATCATACGCAAATTTAGTAATGAGTCTCATTTGCGATATTTCCGCCAGTGTAGCGGGAATTGGACGGTAAGGCAGGACCGCGACGAGCACGACACAAGTGCCGCACAAAGCATACGAACGTTAATTTTGGATCGCCGGTAGAGCCCGGCAACAAGGGGAAGTGTTGTCAACGATGCAAACGAATCAGAATTCTCGCCGGACGCAAGCCGCACGGGGCCGCATGTCTGACGCACCGAGCGCAGTACAGTCGCAGAAGTTGCCGAAGTTTCACTTTGCACTGACGTCGGCTGCCGTCGCCATGTTGATGCTGAGCGCCGCAGAGGTCCATGCCCAGACGGCCGCCGCACCCGCGACGGATGCCAACGCAACTGCACCCGCTGCTGCGCTTCCGGCGGCGAACGTCACCGGTCAGCGCGATATCGTGCAAACCGAAGGTTCCGGCTCGTACGGATCAAGCATGACGACCATCGGCAAGATCCCTCAGGCGTTGAAGGACATTCCGAACTCGGTGTCGGTGGTCACGCGTCAGCGCATGGACGATCAGGGCATGCAGTCCGTCACCGACGCGTTGAAATACACCACCGGCATTTCCGCGCTGAAGTACGGCGACGGCTCGTATTACTTCAATGCGCGCGGCTATCCCGTTGGCGTAGAGTTCGATGGCGTGTCGATCCTGAACGGTATCCAGTACCAGCCGCAGTTCGATCTGTCGATGTACGACCGCGTGGAAGTGTTTCGTGGTCCGGCGGGCTTGCTCGACGGTACGGGTGAGCCGGGCGGCACCGTGAATCTGGTGCGCAAGCGTCCGGGCGATACGTTTGCGCTGCGCAGCGAAACGGGCTTCGGCTCGTGGGCGCATTACCGTCAGATGATCGACGTGACCGGACCGCTTAATCAGAGCGGCACGATACGCGGGCGCGCCGTGCTGACCGGCGATACGAGCAACGCCTCGGTGACACGCACCAACAACAGCAACTTCCTTGCATATGGCGCGCTGGAGTTCGACATCACGCCGCGTACGCTGCTGTCGCTCTCGGGCTCGTATCAGGTCAACTCGCTCAACGGGTTCGACTACGGCCAGTCGTTGCTGCTCAATCGCGGGTTCCTGAACGCCCCGAACAACAGCAATTTCGCGCCCGACTGGAACCATACGTGGACGTCGATGCAGGAGGTCAACGCGCGGCTCGATCACCGCTTCGATGGCGGGATCGTGTCGTCGACGACCGTCAACTATCGCCACATCCTGAACAACAGCCGCTACGCCTACCTCGGACCGGGGATCGATCCGGTCACCTACAACGCCCGGTACTTCGCGCAGATTCAGCGCGTCGAGCAGAACATGCTGGGTGTCGACTCGCACGTCTCCGGTCCGGTGGAAGCGTTCGGCCGCAAGCATGAGTGGATGGTCGGCATGAACTATCAGCTCTCGCAGCAGCGCAGCCTCTCGGGCGGCCAGACGATGGGCGTGTTCAATATCTTCTCGCCGCCCTCGATCCAGCCGCCGCTGGCGCTCACCTCGGGCGATAACCTGAATACGCAGCAGTTCGGCGTCTACGCACAGGCGCGCGTGCGCGTGCTCGACCCGCTGACCGTCGTGCTGGGCGGACGTGAAGCGTGGTATCAGCAGCAAGCGCAGAACACGCTCCCGACGGCAACGCCGTGGAGCACTTCGTCGAGCGCGAACCACAAGTTCATTCCGTACGGCGGCGTGGTTCTGGCGCTGACGAAGCAGATCAACGCGTACTTCAACTACGCGAAGATCTTCTCGCCGCAAACGGCGACCACGTTCGACGGGCAGGGCTTGCCGCCGCGTGACGGGCAACAGTACGAACTCGGCGTGAAGGGCGAATTCCTCGATGGTCGCCTGACGGCGAACGTCGCGGCCTTCCGCATGACGGACACCAACCGCGCAGTGGCCGACCCGTTCCACCCGCTGGGCTCCGTCGCGGCGGGGGCGGCGCGTAGTCAGGGCTGGGAAGCGGAGTTGACCGGCCAACTGACGACCCACTGGAACGTCTATGCGGGCTACACGCTGCTCAATACGCGCTACGACAACGATCCGTCGCTCGGCGGTCAGACGCTCGATGGCGAAGAGCCGCAGCATCTGTTCAAGCTGTACACGACGTATAAGTTCTCGCCGAACCTGCTCGGTGGCTGGCTCGACGGTCTGCGCGTGGGCGGTGGCGTGCGCATCCAGAGTTCGACGTATCGCACGGCGGGTTCGGCGCAGGGCGGTTACGCGGTGTGGGACGCGATGGTGGCGTTCCGCTTCAATCGCCGTCTGGAAGCGCAGTTGAACGTGAACAACGTGTTCAATCGCGATTACTACGAGCGCGTGCCGTCGACATTCTTCGGCACCTATGGCGACCGACGTAACGTGATGCTCACGCTGCGCGCCGACTACTGATCGCCGCGGGAAGCGACCGTGCGGGGCTGGCGGGAAGGTATCGGCAGCCCCTGTCGGCGCCGTGTCCGGCCGATTGGACAGCGTCGCGCAACAGTCTGTTGCATGGCGCTGTCGGCTGAAATTCGGAAATGGCGTTAAACTCCGGGCACACGCCATCGTTGTCCGGTGGCACGCAACTCCAATTTCAGCCCGTTCGAACGTCAACATGAAGTCCCCTGGTACTGCCTCTGCCACGCTCAATTGCGACGCTGGCGAATGCGTCGAGCTTGTCGCTACGGCAACGCTGCCCACTCGCTACGGCACCTTCACTTCCCACGCGTTTCGCGTCAAAGACAGCGCCAACGAGCATCTCGCGCTGGTGATGGGCGACGTGTCGGACCAAGGGGGCGCGCTGCCGCCACTGGTGCGTCTGCACTCGGAATGTCTGACGGGGGACGTCTTCGGCTCCTATCGCTGCGATTGCGGCGAGCAGCTGGACGCCGGTATGCGCAAGATCGCCGAGGAAGGGCGCGGTGTGATGCTGTATCTGCGCGGCCATGAAGGGCGCGGCATCGGTCTGAGCAACAAGATTCGTGCGTATCTGCTGCAAGAGCAGGGGCGTGATACCGTCGAAGCCAACCTCGATCTCGGTCTGCCCGACGATGCGCGCGAATACGACTCCGCCGCCGCCATCCTGCGCATTCTCGGTGTGGGTTCGGTGCGCCTCATGAGCAACAATCCGAAGAAGTTCGACACGCTCATCAAGCACGGCATCCCCGTGAGCGAGCGTGTGGCGCTCGACATTCCGTTGCGCGAAGAGAACGAACGCTATATCCGCACCAAGCAGGTCAAGTTCGGGCACTACTTCGAAGAGAACGAGTGATCGTCGTCTGACGATCTCCCGACGATTCTCCGAATCGGTCGGCCAGTCTCCTAGCGAGACTGGCGGCGCTGGGCCAGAATGAGCGTCAGGTACACCAGACCCGCAGCCATGCTGGTCTGTCCGCTGTAGTTCACCAGTCCGAATCCCCATCCCTGATGCATGACCGTTGCGCCGAGCGCCACGGCCAGTGCCGCCCATCCGACGATCCGGCCATTGCGCGTGCGCGTCGGTGAAACGGTCTTGAAGAACGTCTCCTGCTGACGCTCCGTCGACAGCGCCAGCGCCGCAAAGCCTGCGAGGCAGAGCGCGAAAGTGACGAAATGACTCATGCGCGGTCCTCGTTCAACGGGGCATTGATCGACGCACTGACCGGTGCATTGACCGGCGCGTGGGCCGATGCCGTGGGGCGCACAGGCTTCGTCTTCGGCTTGTGCCGTGCGGTGCGGATCGCGAGCCACGCATGCAGCGCTGCGAAGGCCCAGAGCATCAGATCCACGCCTGCATACACCCAGTCGCCGGTCGTCAGGCTATGCCAGAGGCCGCGCGACGTCGTGACCGCGTTAAGCACCGGTAGCAGCGCGAGCACGGCAGCGCCGAACCACAGCAATTCCACCCACGCCCGTTTGGCAGGGCGCACCAGCGCGTACAACAGCGTCGCCGCCCATACCCAATAGAACACATCGACTTCGGTGACGCTGCGTTTGAGCGCATCTGCCGGAATGAGGCGGTTGCCCCAGAGGAACGCCGTCATGGCAATCGAGAGCCCCGCAATCGCTGCGATGTTCAGACGCTCGACCACGTGAAAGCCGAAATGGGGACGTGCCGGGTCGGGAAGCTTGCTGCGACGTTTGACCGTCCACATCACCAACCCAGAGCCGACCATCGCCGTGCCGCCCAGACTGACGAGGAAGTACAGCCAGCGCAGATGCAGATCGCTGAAGCGTCCGAGGTGCAGGGCGTACATGACGCCGCGCGTTTCTGCGGCCGGGCCGACACCGTCGTGAACGTCGATCAGCTTGCCGGTCGCGCCGTCGAACAGCAGGTACTGCGGGCTCATCGAGACACGCGTGCTTTCGCCGCGTGTGACGGCCACACGTGCAGCGGCGTCGCCCGCATGGGTGACGGTCACGCGGCCGACGTCGTTCGCGCCCCAGCGGGCTTGCGCCTCGCGCACCATCGGGGCGAGAGGGGCAAGCGGGGCTTTCTCGCCCGTGGCCTTGCCGGGCGGCGGGAAGGCGCTCAACTGCGCGCTGAGTTGCGCGCGTTCCATTGGCGTCTTGATTGCCGTTTGCGCGCCCCACGGCATGTACATCGCCATCAAAGTGACGAGGCCGGTGTAGGTGATCATCAGATGGAAAGGCAGGCCGAAGACCGAGAGCGCATTGTGTGCGTCGAGCCACGAGCGCTGCCCCTTGCCCCATCGGAAAGTGAAGAAATCGACGAAGATTTTCTTGTGCGTGATCACGCCGCTGACGATGGCCACCAGCATGAACATCGCGCAGAAGCCCGCGAGCCAGCGTCCCCACAGGACAGGCAGCGGGTGAAACTGAAAGTGGAACCGGTAGAAGAAGTCGCCGCCGAGCGTCTCGCGCGCTTTGAGCGTCTGACCGGTCGACGGGTCGAACGTCGCTTCTTCGAAGGTGCGGCGCGGGGCGTTTGTCTCACCTTTGCCAGTGCCTTTGGGCGCAGGCGGATTGCGCCAGAAGACACCCGCGACCGGATTGCGCTCGGTGGGCAGATAAATGCTCCACTGCGGGCTGCCCGCAGCGAGCGTCACGAGTTGATCGCCGACGTTCTGAGCGACCATGGCGGGATCGGGCAACGACTGCCGATGCGGCACTTCGGGGCGCATCCATTGCGACAGTTCGTCTTTGAAGTAACTCACGGTGCCCGTGAGGAACATGGCGTACAGCAGCCAGCCGACCAGCAGGCCGGACCACGTGTGCAGGTCCGACATCGTCTGACGGATGCCGCGTGCCTGAGGCCTCGCTTTATTTGCAGGCGTGAACGTCATGCCGCACCTCCCATTGCTAGGCTCGTCATGTGACCGGACGCCACCGCCCACGCGACCAGCGCGAGCGGTGCCGCAACGATCAGCAGACCGGCCCAGGCGCGCCACGCACTGCGCACGGCAAACACCCAGACGACCGCACCGGCATAGATGGCGAAGCTCGCCAACTCGCCGGTGATGATCGCCTGCGCCTTGTTCATCGGCAGTGCGAGTGCGGCAACGCTCGCGAGGGCAGCCACGGCGTAACCGCCGCCGATGGCCGCCACGATGCGTGAGATGAGCGCGCCGACGTTGACGATGCGTTCGGAGAGTCCAGCGTTACCGACCTTGCCGGACGGGGCACGACGAGCCTGAGCCATGATGCGTGTCGCTTACTTGTTGGGCGTGGCAGCGGGGCCCGCCGGGAGCGGTTCGAGGCCATCGGCTTGCATGATGGTCGTCGTCGTCACGTAGCTCACGCCCTGATAGCGCTCGACACCCTTGGCACCCGGGCGCTCACCCGGCGTCATGTCCTTGTGACTGACTTCGGCCACATACACACCCTTCCACGGCATATCGAACGTCACGAGTCCCTGCTCGTTCGTGTGCGCTTCCTTGGCCCAACCCGATTGCGTGACGAGTGAGACCTTCGCCTTGGGCAGCGGCTTGCCCTGGAAGAACAGCTGGAACTCACCCTGCTTGCCTGCGGGCACGAGGTCGAGCGTCAGTTGCGGCTTCTGCTTCGAGAAGTCGGACGCCAGACGCGCCGCAGGGCGATACCAGTTCGTGACTTCCTGACCGTCACGCTTCGACGTGAAAAGCGGGTACTTCGCCTCTTCGGCGATCAGCGATTCACCGGCGTTTGCCTTGAACGGGAGCGCGAAGCCGTTGGCCGTCCTGGTGGCGGCGGCCGTCTTCTCGCCCTGCGCGGAGCTGAGCGTGCCGGTGGGGGCGACGAACTTGTCGAGCAGGCCCGGCGACGTTTCACGCAGGTTTTCGCCGAATTCGCCGAAGCGGATCACGGCGTTCTGACCGGCTGGCTGCTCGATCCAGATCTGGTGCGCCTGAGCGGCACCGGCGAAGGCGATGAGGGCACCGGCGGTGAGCCTGGTCAACTGGGGCAGTCGCTTCAAACGGTGGGTGGCGGTCGTCTTCATTGCGGTCTCCTTGGAGAGGTGGCGGAACGGAAGGAATAGGGCGAATGGGGGCGGCTCATCGACATCTCGTTCGTCTTCAGAAGTCGATTTGCGCGGAGAGCAGGAACGTGCGCGGCGCGGCCACGGTGACGTAGGTGCCGCTCATGAGCCAGTAGTTCGAGTTGAACAGGTTCTCGATGTTGGCGCGGAACACGACCGACTTGCCCGCGACACGCGTGCGATAACGTGCGCCGATGTCATAGCGTGTCCACGCAGGCAATTCGAGCGTGTTGGCGGCGTTGAAGTACATGCGCGACGTATTGATGATGCGACCGTTGAGCGAGAGGCCCGGCACCCACGGCGTGTCCCAGTCGACGCCGAGGTTGAACGCACGCTTGGGCACGCCGTTCGCATCGTTGCCGTCGTTGGTGCCGCCAGCGGTCTTGGTGAGCTTGGCGTCGTAGAACGTGGCGCTGGCCATCAGGCGCAGACCCTTGACCACTTCGCCGTACGCCGACAGTTCGATGCCGCGATTCCGCTGTTCGCCGTCGAAGCTGTAGAGGTTGGTCGACGGATCCGTCACGGCGTTCGGGCGCTGCACCTGGAACACCGACACCGTCGTCGTCACCGGCCCCCAGTCGGTCTTTACACCGGCTTCGTACTGCTTCGACTTGTAAGGCGGGAACACTTGTCCGGCGTTGACGGTGCCGACGGGCGCAGTGCCGCCACGCGACAGACCCGAGGTGAAGTTCGCGTACACCGACACGTTCTGGAGCGGCTTGACGACGATGCCCGCGAGCGGCGAGACGGCGCTCTGGTTGTACGTTCCGGTCAGCGCGCCGGTGGCGGTGCTGTAGTTGTCGAGCGCAACGCGCTGGTGACGCAGGCCGCCGGTGAGCAGTACGCGGTCGTTGAAGAGCGACAGGGTGTCGGTCACGGCGATACTGGTCAGCGCCGACTCCGACGCCTTCCTGGCTTCGGTGCGCGCCGCGCCGATGCCCGGCAGCGGCGACGGATTGTAGATATTCGAGGCGACCAACGTCGAGCCAGGCACATAGGCATTGCCCGAGTCCTGCTCCAGACGCGACGCCTGCACCGTCAGTGTGTGGCCGACGTCGAATGTCCTGAAGTTCACGCGCGCGCCCACTTCGCCCGTGCGCGAGCGTGTGTATGAGTCGTAATACGAATTCATGACGGTGAAGTTGCCGAGTGCGTCGGCGGGGCCGCTCGGGAACGTCTGATAGGCCGTGGCGTAGTGATAGCCCACAGCGCCCCAGACCGTCACGTTGCGCAGCACGTCGTATTCGAGGCGCGTGGTCACGGCCGAGTCGTGCAGATGCAGCTCGCTGCCGGGGTAGAAGTTGCGGTAGCCCGAGGGGGCGTCCGGAATTTTCTTGACGGAGGACTGGAAGCCGATCTGCGGACGGAAGTTGTCGTCGCCTTCGTGTTGCGTGTAGGCGTCGAGCGTCCAGCGCAGACGTTGCGTGGTGTAGTCGAGACCGACCGAGCCGAAGCCGATGTTCTGCCGGCCGTTGTCGAGCGTGGTGTTGCCGCCACGGAACACGCCGTTCAGACGCACGCCCCATTCCTGGTTTTCGCCGAAGCGACGCCCCACGTCGGCTTCGACGCCGAGTTGCGATTTGCTTTGGAACGTGGTCGTCAGGCGCGTGATCGGTTCGCTCGTGGCGCGCTTGGTCACCACGTTGATCGCGCCACCGATACTGCCACTCGGCCCGATGCCGTTCATCAGCGTGCCCGGACCTTTGAGGACTTCGATGCGCTCGACAATGGCCGCAGGCACCCGGCTTGCGGACGCCATGCCATACAGGCCGTTCAGGCCCACGTCGCTGCTGGAGACGGTGTAGCCGCGAATCTGGAAGTCCTCGCCGAAGCCGCCGCTGGAGGTCAGCATACGCACCGACGATTCATTGACGACGACGTCGGCGAGCGTGCGCGCCTGCTGGTCGCGCACCATCTGCCCGGTGTAGTTCATCGTACTGAACGGCACGTCCATGGCGTCGGCCGAGCCGAGCATGCCGAGGCTGCCGCCGCGCGCGATCTGGCCGCCCGCGTAGGCCGGTTGCAGACCGTTGTCGTACGTAGCGGTGACGTGGGTCGTCGGCAGGGCGACTGCGCCGTCCGTGCTCGCTGCGCTGCTTGCAGGCGCGATCAGAAAACTGCCGTTCGATTGCGGGACGACTTCCACGCCGGTGCCTGCGACGAGGGCGTCGAGGCCGTTACGCGGCGTGTAGGTGCCTTTCAGGCCGTTGGTGTGACGTCCGGCCGTGACTTCGGGCTTGAACGACAGCATGATGCCCGCGTCGCGGCCGAAGCGGCTCAGCGCGTCTTCGAGCGAGCCCGCGGGAATGTCGAAGGCGCGCGCCCCCGGCGCGGCCGCGTTCTGGGCCTGCGCCGCGAGCGGCGTGAGGACGACTGCAAGGACCGCGCCCGTGGGTGCGGCAACGGCTGCGCCAAGGGCGATGCGGCCCAGTGCGCAGGCCATCCGCGTGCGGCGATGGACCCGATTTGGTTGGCTGGGGCGCTGTTGCTGCCCACGGACGTGACCCATGATCTGACCTTTCGTGTGGAAGTAGAGCGGTGGTGCTCGACTTCCATGACCCGCGAAAAACAGAAACGGATCACCTTTTTTAAAAAATTTGTTGAGCCGCATGAGTGCGGCTGGAATGCGGCTGGATTCGGTCGCCCGATCTTTGCCCGATCGTTGCTTCAGGCCGGAACGAGCCGGATTTCCCGAGTGCCCCAGAAGCGGGTAACCGCCTCGGTGCGCACCGCGAGCGTGGTGCCGAGTGTGTCGAGTACTTTGCCGACGTCGTCGAGCGGAAACGTGCCCGACACGCGCAAGTTGGCGACGCTGGGGGCGCATGAGAGCGACGCGTTGCTGTATCGCGCCAACTCGTCTACGAAATCGGCGAGCCGCATGCTGCGCGCAACGATGAAGCCTTCGGCCCACGTCGCGTCGTCTGCGGGCGTTTCTGTAGCTCCGGAGATGCTGCGCGTTGTGTAGCGCGCGTGGTGCCCGGCCTGCACGATCAGCGACTTGTCGGACGCGGCGCGCGGACGAATCTCCACGGCGCCCTTGAATACGCTGACATGCGTGCCGTCGTCGAACTGACGCACGGTGTATCGCGTACCGAGCGCGCGTGCCGTGCCCTGCGAGGTTTCGACGAGAAACGGGCGGGGCGGCGCACGGTTGTCCGGCGCGGTCGTGATCAGCACTTCGCCGCCGATCAGCCTCACGCGACGTTCGTCGTCGCGATAGACGATGTCGATGGCGCTATCGGTGTTGAGCACGAGTTGTGTGCCGTCATCCAGTTGCAACTCGCGACGCTCGCCCACGGCGGTTTGTACGTCAGCCGACCAGTGTCGCCACGGCGACGAATGCAAGACACCCCACGTGCCCGTGCCAGCGAAGAGCAGCACCGCCAGCGACTTCACTGCGCGGCGGCGCTGAGGCGATGCGGGGGGCGCCAGCGCGGCCTGTGCGACGCCCGCTTCCACCGGGGCGGCGAGCGGTGCGAGCCTGCCTTTGACGGACTCGATTCGCTGCCACGCACGTTCGTGATCGGGGTGTGCGCCGCGCCATGCGTGCCAGTTGGCGACGGTCTGCGGCGAGACCTCATCACCTTGCAATTCAATCAGCCACTCGACTGCGCGCTCGGCCACGTCTGCCGGTAGATTGGCGGCGTCGGTGGTGGCGTCGTACCAGCTTGAGCGAATGGCAGGCATGGCGGTGTCGGGTTGCCGGGACGGCCGTGATTGACGTGTCGGCATCAGTCGAGAAAAGACAAGTCGGCGAAATAGCAGCGCTGCAAGGCTTTCGCGAGATAGCGCTTGACCGTCGGAATCGAGATGCCGAGCGTGGCCGCGATCTGGGCGTGCGTTTTTCCGTCGAGCTGCGAATACAGAAACGCCTGCCGCACGACGGTCGGCAGGCCGTCCAGGAGTCGATCCAGTTCCAGTAGCGTCTCAAGCATGATGGCGCGCGTTTCGGGCGACCATTCAACTTCGCGCGGCACCTGTGCGAGTGCATCGAGATATGCGCGTTCGAGCTTCTGACGTCGCCAGTGATTCGAGACGAGATTCTGTGCAACGGTCGTGAGATACGCGCGCGGTTCGTCGAACGCGGCGGGGCCCCGCTCGCTGCCGAGCAATCGCACGAAGGTGTCGTGCGCGATGTCCGCCGCTTGTTCGGCACTGCCCAGACGTCGATGCAACCACCCCCTCAGCCACGAATGGTGATGGCAGTACAACATCTCGACGGTAGAGGGGAGGGTGCCCTGGGTTTGCATGATCCAGCCTGATGCTCGGTCTACTCACGACGCTCAGGACCGGCGCGAACGCCGACAACGGTCATGCAGCAGGTGAGACGAATACCAATGATTTGGTAATGATAATCATTATTAATAACTTATGGGAAATATCCCTGTCAATCGGAAGTGCTTTTGGCGTAGACGATACGTCGGAGTGCCGAATTCGGGGCATCGTCGCTCAGGGCCGTGGGATGGGCATGAGCGGTCAGTGTCGGTGTTGTATTAAGGAGAATTCCGAAGATGTTTGCGATGCAGCATTTATTGCTTGACGCTCCAATTTGGCCTCAGTTACCATCCGCCCTGTCTTCAATTTAAGGGGTTAGTCCGTGAATTCCGATGCCAGTAGTCCTCGATCTTTGATCGATTGATTGCCTGAGGATCCACAGCCTTCCCTGTGCCGCGTCCTCATGCAGGATGCGGTGTCTCGCGCCACTTGAACGCTCGCCCTGAGCGCATGTTTCCGGCGTCATACCCGCAAAAGTTTCCACTGTCGTGCCTGTGATGGGCGTTGTCGTCTTGCGCGTGCGTTTTGTGCCGTGCGCGGCGACGATGCATTCTCGCGAGCCGACCGTTCGTGCCGCGCGCTCACATGCGGTATGGACACTTCGCAGCCATGCGAGGAAATCATGCGAGCTTTTCAAACCTTCCAGGCTTTTCAGAGCCAACCGACGCGCACCACACCGGTGTCGCATCTGACCATCGTTTGCCTGGCCGAGGCCCTCGGGGCCTTGCGCAAGCAGATGTTCATCGATCTCACCGCACTCGGCCTGCGCGCCACGCACGTCAGCATCACCCGCTGGAGCGACCGCGACGAGGCGTCCGCCACTGTCACGCTCGACTGCCCGCAGGGTTCGCGTGCTTCGCTCACGTCGCTCGTCATGCGACTGTCGGGCGAGCACAGCGTGCGCCGCGTGTTCTGGTCCGACGACGCCTCGCGTCGCGCGGCTACCACGGACATGCCCGCGCACGCCTAGTGCCGCGCGGCTGACCAGTTCAACCCATCACTGCCGGATGACGCAACGCGCGTTCTTCCGCGTACCGAATCAACGAACATAAGGAGTCCGAAATGGAAGACGGAAGTAGTCGAATGTGGCCCGTCGGGACCGTACCTTTGACGTATGGCTTCCCGGCGGGCGATCCGATGCCAGAACCCCATACACGTATTTTTGCTTTCACCGACCGCGCGCTGCGCGGCGCGGCTGGGTACGTTCGCGCTTTTTTCCGCAGAGATGATCTTCGGTAGCGACTGACGAGACCGGCCGGCCGCACTGTCTATCAGGGCAAGCGTCAGTCGCGCCAGGAAATCGTCATGACAAATAACCACCGCTCCCGCCATAAGCAGCGCGGCTTCGTCGACAACGCCAAAGCGTCCGACCTGCCGCTCTCGGGCCCCGAAGTCGTCGCACGTCTCGCGACCGAACCGCTGCACCAGGTCCTGCACACGCTCGGCACCGATGTCAGCGGCCTGCCGCTCGCCGACGTCGGCCAGCGCCAGACGCGCTACGGCCCCAACGAAATCGCCCACGACAAGCCGCCGCACTGGACGCGCCAGCTCGTCAGCGCCTTCAATAATCCGTTTGTCTTCGTGCTGCTCGCGCTCGTCACGATCAGCTTCTTCACCGACGTCTACTTCGCCGATCCGGGCGATCAGGATTACAAGGGCATCATCATCCTGTCGACGATGGTGACGATCAGTGGCCTGTTGCGCTTCTTCTCCGAGTTCCGGTCGCTGCAGGCTGCCGAGAAGCTCAAGGCGATGGTGCGTACCACCGCCAGCGTGCGTCGCCGTCTGTCGGCGTCGGGCAAGTCTGAGCGTCACGAGGTCGCCATGCGCGAGTTGGTCGTGGGCGACATCGTGACGCTTCAGGCAGGGGACATGATCCCGGCCGACCTGCGGCTGATCGAATCGCGCGACCTGTTCATCAGCCAGGCGGTGCTCACCGGCGAGGCGCTCCCCGTCGAGAAGTACGACACGCTCGGCGCTGTCGCTCAGAAGTCGGCGTCCATCGCAGCGGGTGGGGCCAATGCCAACCTGCTCGACCTGTCCAACGTCTGCTTCATGGGGACGAACGTCGTGAGCGGCACGGCCGTGGGCGTGGTCGTCGCCACCGGTGGCGACACGTATTTCGGCGCGCTGGCGAAAAACGTCGTCAGCCACAAGCGTGTGGAGACGAGCTTCGACCGTGGCGTGAACAGCGTGAGCTGGCTGCTGATCCGCTTCATGCTGGTGATGGTGCCGATCGTCTTCATGATCAACGGCCTGACCAAAGGCGACTGGGTCAGTGCCTTGACGTTTGCCCTGGCGGTGGCCGTGGGTCTCACGCCCGAAATGCTGCCGATGATCGTGAGCGCCAACCTCGCACGCGGTGCTTTGGCGATGTCGCGCCGCAAGGTGGTGGTCAAGCGCCTGAACTCGGTGCAGAACTTCGGTGCGATGGACGTGCTGTGCACCGACAAGACCGGCACGCTCACGCAGGATCGCATCATTCTCGAGCAGCATCTGGATGTGGCGGGCGACGAGCAGGAAGACGTGCTGCGCCTGGGGTGGCTCAACAGCTATCACCAGAGCGGACAACGCAATCTGATCGACGTGGCGATCATCCGTCGCGCCAACGAGATCGGCGAATCGGTGCAGCCGCGCGCGTTTGCCAAGATCGACGAACTGCCGTTCGATTTCGTGCGTCGCCGTCTGTCCGTCGTGGTCGCGAACGATCGTGGTGAGCATCAGATGATCACCAAGGGGGCCGTCGAAGAAATGCTGTCGGTCGCCACGCACGTGAAGACTCCGCAGGGTGTGCGTGCGCTCGACAACACGGCGCGCGCCATGCTGATTGCGCGCGCCGAGGCTTACAACGAAGACGGCTTCCGCGTGCTGGTCGTGGCCACGCGCGACATTCCGGCGGGCGAGACGAAGACGCAGTACAAGACGTCCGACGAACGTGAGCTGACGGTATGCGGTTTCCTCACCTTCCTCGATCCGCCCAAGGATTCCGCCGCCCCGGCGATTGCCGCGCTGCGCGAGCATGGCGTGACGGTCAAGGTGCTCACGGGCGACAACCCCATCGTCACGATCAAGGTGTGCCGTCAGGTCGGGCTGGAGCCGGGCACGCCGCTGCTCGGCACCGACATCGAGCCGATGGACGACGCCACGCTGCGCGAAGTCGTGGGACGCACGACCGTGTTCGCCAAGCTCGCCCCGCTGCACAAGGCGCGTGTGGTCAAGGCGTTGCAGGCCAACGGCCACACGGTGGGCTTCCTCGGCGACGGCATCAACGATGCGCCCGCGCTGCGCGATGCCGACGTGGGCATCTCGGTGGACACCGGCGCGGACATCGCCAAGGAAACCGCCGACATCATCCTGCTGGAAAAGAGCCTGATGGTTCTCGAAGCGGGCGTGATCAAGGGCCGCGAGACGTTCGGCAACATCCTCAAGTATCTGAACATGACGGCCAGCTCGAACTTCGGCAACGTGTTCTCGGTGCTGGTGGCGAGCGCGTTCCTGCCGTGGGAGCCGATGCTGGCGATGCAGTTGCTTATCCAGAACCTGATTTACGACATCTCGCAGATGTTCCTGCCGTGGGACCGCATGGATCCGGAGTTCCTGAAGAAGCCCCGCAAGTGGGACGCCAGCAACATCCGCCGCTTCATGCTGTGGATCGGGCCGACCTCTTCGGTGTTCGACATCACGACCTATGCGCTGATGTGGACGGTCTTCGGTGCTGGTGCGCTGTATCACGCCCATGGTGGCGACGCCGGTCAGGTCATCATGAATTCGGGATGGTTCATCGAAGGTCTCGTCTCGCAGACGCTGGTCGTGCACTTGCTGCGCACGCAGAAGATTCCGTTCCTGCAAAGCACGCCGGCGCTGCCGATCATGCTCTCGACGTCCGTTGCTATTGCGATCGCTTGCTGGCTGCCGTACTCGCCGTTCGCCGGGGCGCTCGGCTTCGTTAGCCTGCCGTTCTCGTACTTCTACTGGCTCGTGGCAACGATGCTTGGGTACATCGCGCTGGCGCAGATGGTGAAGACGGTCTACATCCGCCGCTTCGGCCGCTGGTTCTGATTCATGAGCGAAGCCTGAAAGCTTGCCTCACACATTGCAGTTGCAATGCCACCCGCCCCGCTGGGGCGGGGGCGCTGCCTCCACACACTTTCGTTCTGGCGCACGCGTTGGCGTGCCGCCCGGGACGGCACACGAAAAAGAGAACGACTCATGAAGAAGCAACTGATGTATCTCGCGCTGTTCTGCCCGCTCAGCGCATTCGCAGCACACCCTCTGACCTCCGACGACACGGGCACGCAGGGCGACGTCAACTGGCAGTTCGAGACGAACGGCGAAGTCACGTCGAAGCAGGAGGACATCGGCCGTCAGACGCTCTGGAACAGCACGCTCACGCGCGGTATCGGCGAGGCGCTCGATCTGTACGTCAACGTGCCTTATACGAATATCCAGAACCGCTCCGAGAGCGCAGGCAGTGGCGTTGGAGACGTGGAGACGGGGGCCAAGTGGCGCATGTATGACGACGGCGCGTTCAGCATCGGTCTCAAGCCGTATCTGAGCTTTCCGACGGGCAACGATCAGCGCGGACTGGGCACGGGCCGGGTCAATGCCGGTGCGACGCTGCTCGCCCAGTATCAGATCGACGACTGGACCTTCCTGGCCAACGCTGGCGGTGCCTATCAGGCGAACCGTCAGGGGCAGCGGCAGGGGGTGTGGAAGGCGTCTGCTGCGGTGCTGTATCGCGTGTTGCCGTCGACGCAACTGATTCTGGACGTCGGCACGTCGCAAAACCCCGATTTTGCGCAGAAGACGAACCCGGCCTTCATGATTCTCGGGGCCATCTATAGCCCGACGTCGTGGATGGATCTCGACGTCGGCTACCGACGCGGTCTGAACCCGCAGACCTACGACTATTCGTGGATGGGCGGGCTGACGATGCGTTGGTAAGCGCTTGATGGTAAGTCCCTCTCGCGAAAGGGGAATTCTCGCGCCGTACGCGCCCGAATATTCTGAAAAAATCGGGTGGCGTACGGCATGCGCGGGACATAAGATGTATGCCGGGGCCATGTTAAACTGACTCGCAAAATCATCAGAGGCGGCGCGCCGTGCGCCGCCTGATTCGTTCCCGCTTCCCATCCGCTTTTCGCCTACGTCCGCCGTCGATGCGACTTACCGACCATACCGATTACAGTCTGCGCACCCTGATCTATGTCGCGGTTCATCCCGACGAGCTTGTGCACGTGCAGTCCGTGGCGGACGCCTTCGACATTCCCAAGAATCACCTCGTGAAGATCGTGCAGAAGCTCGGCCAGCTCGGTTTTTTGCATACCGTGCGCGGACGCTCGGGTGGGATTCGTCTGGGCCGCGCGCCGGAGCGCATCGGACTCGGGGAAGTGGTGCGTGCGATGGAGCCCGATTTCGCAATGGTGGAGTGCTTCCATCAGGGCGATAACGCTTGTGTCATCACGTCGGCGTGCCATCTGCGCGGCGTGCTGGGCGAGGCGCTGCGTTCCTATTTCGCGGTGCTCGACCGCTACACGCTGGCAGATCTCGTCGACCAGCCGAATGTGTTGCGTCGTCTTCTTGGGGATGCGGCAGCTGCCGTAATCCCGGTTGCCGACATCAAAGTGAAGCGGCGTACTGCCGGGGCGTAAGCGGGCGTCGGGCGCTCGCAAAACCGCCGCAATCCCCCCTTTTTCGGCCATCCGATCAGCGTTCGCTATCGACGTCATAGCGCGTACCAATCACGTTCGTCAGAACTGGACGAATGGTCGCATCTTGCAGACGTCCTGCCGTGCAAGCCGCGCTGTCCTTTCGTAATCTTCAGTCATGCCCGCTAGCGCTCCTCCGGTGATTCGGACGGAAGCACAAGGGAAAACGACATACGGCAAACGCTGCCGACCGAAAGGAGTTTGATCATGAACGCTCGTATTTTCGCCGCCGCCCTTATCGCCACCGCATCGCTGGCTTCCGCTTCGGCTTTTGCCGAGACCCAAACGGCCGACGCCGGTCAGCCCGTTGCTTCGCAGGGTGTGAGCCGTGCCCAAGTGCTCGAAGAGTTGCGTGTAGCACGTGCATCGGGCCAGCTGGATCAATCGCTGCAAACGTATCCGTCGCTGCTGCAGCAAGGTGCGTCAGTCGGCCGCTCGCGCGCTGAAGTGCGTTCGGAAATCGGGACGACCGCGCCGGTCGCTGCTGCCGCCGATAACCGCGCCTGATCGCGCGTGATGTGAATGCGCGTGTTGAGCATCTGCCAAGCCGGAACAAGGGCAAGGAGAGCAGCAACGAGAGGGGCGAAGAGCGGTCCAAGCAAGGGTTGCGTAAATCCTCCATAATCGGCGCACCGGGTTATTTAGATGAGTGCGCCATGGACCGGCTCTCCACCCTGATTTCGAATTTCGGCGTTCGCGCCGGTGTGTTTCATAGCGGCGGCCTCTGCGGCCTCGCCAGTTACGGTGTCGACGCCCACGACGGCGGCCACCTGCATTTGCTCCGTTCGGGTGAAGTCGCGCTCGTGATGGAGGACGGTTCGCGACAACAGATCGCCGAGCCGTCGCTGATTTTCTTCCCGCGCCGCAACCATCATCAATTGCTCTCGGGCGAGGCGGACCGCACGGAACTGGTGTGCGGGTCGTTATCGTTCGACGGTGGCCACAACAATCCGTTGGTCGCCGCATTGCCCGAGTTTCTCGTCTTACCGACGAAATCGCTCTCCACGCTCGAACTCACACTGAACTGGCTTTTCGCAGAAGCGTTCGGGCAGAACTGCGGACGTCTGGCCGTCATGGACCGCCTGTTCGAGTTGCTCGTGATTCAGTTGCTACGCCACGTGCTTGAGCATCGTCTGGTGAGCTTCGGCATGCTGGCCGGGCTGGGCGATCCGCGTCTCGCGCGCGCACTGAACGTCATTCACAATCAACCCGGCGAAGCGTGGACGGTCGAGTCGCTGGCGAGCACGGCCAACATGTCGCGCGCGAACTTCGCGGCGCAGTTTCGTGAAGTGGTTGGTCAGTCGCCTGCGGACTATCTGCTGGACTGGCGCATTGGTCTGGCGCAAAAGCGTCTGCGTGACGGTCAGCCGATCGCGCGCGTGGCGGAGGAGGTCGGGTACGACAGCGCGTCGGCGCTCGCGCGCGCCTTCCGTCGCAAGACAGGCAGCAGTCCGCGCGACTGGCTGCGTGCGCAGATGCACGCGGTCACGACGTTGCCGCGTCCGCGCGTAGAGATTGTCCCGGCGCTGCCTGCACAGGCGGCGTAGTCCGACTTAATTCGACGTCCGAGGGTGGCAGCGGCAACAACGGCCCGGCAGGGCCGTTGTTCGTATCGCTCCCCGCGTCAGAATACGTGGCTGACGCCCAGTCGCACCACCGTCTGCGAGTTGGTAGCGGACGACATGCCGTTCGCGGCGTCGCCAACCGAGGCCGTCGCGTCGATCACGTTGCCGAAGGCGTCGAGCGTGCTGCCCGAGGCCTTCTGGTAGCCCGCGAGCGCATACAACTCCGTGCGCTTCGACAGGTTATAGAACGCCGCCAGATTGAACTGGTGGTACTTCGCGCCTGAAACGTTTGCCGCCGGGGCATTCACCTTCGTGAAGCTGTAGCCGCCGCCCAGACGGAAGGCGGTCGTGAAACGATACATCCCCAGCACGCCGACCGTGTCGAACTTCGCCGTGCGCGTGAAGCGCGAGTACGTGCCCGCCGAGTATTCGGTGTGGCTGTAATTCGCGCCCAGCGTTGCGTCGCCGATCTGGTAGGTCATCGACGTGGCGATCACGTCGCGTGCCTTGGCGCTGGCGTAGCCTGCATTGATCGACGACGCGAAAGCGGACTCGGACGAGCCGGCCCAGCTACCGATGGTCGTGTCCGTGGCGCTCGCCTTGTCGTTGTTGGCGTGCGAGAAGCCGACGCCCCACGTGAGCGGGCCGTTCGCGTACTGTCCGGCGAGGCCCCAGGTGTTCTGACGCCCCATCGTGCCGGGCTGCCCGCCGAAGCCGTACATCGCCCCGAATGTGAAGCCGCCCCACGTCGGCGAGCGGTACTTGACACTGTTGTTCACGCGCGAGCTGTGGTCGAGGTTGTCGACGTCGCCCGGGTGTGCGGCAACGCCCGAGAGTAGTGCGGTGCCGCCGACGGAGCCGACGAGATCGATCAGCGGATCGTACTGACGGCCAAGCGTAACGGTGCCGTACGCCTTGTCCTGCAAGCCGACATACGCATGACGGCCGAACTCCGCGCCACCCTGACTGGCGGTGCCATTGCCGAGGTTGAAACCGTTCTCGAGACGGAACAACGCCTTCAGGCCACCACCGAGATCTTCCGTGCCCTGCATGCCCCAGCGGCTGCCTTGCCACGTTCCGCTCTGGAACGCGTAGTTCGACGCGCCGGTCATGGTGGCCGGGCGGCCTGCAGCACCCGCGCGCGTCACGCTGGCGACATTGCTGGCGTAGCCGACGCCGCCGTCGACAATGCCGTAAAGCGTAATGTTGGACTGGGCGTGCGCGAGCGTAGCGGCACCGCAGCCGATGACCAGTGCGACGGCACGGGCGAGGGGCGAGTGGACGAAAACCTTCATGGCGTGTTTCCTGAGCGAGGTAAGGCTAAAGGGCGAGGCGCGTCCCGGTGTCGTTTCCCGGGATTTCGCGTCACGTTAGAAATTAGGAATACTAAAAATATGAAACTAGACTTTCCGCATGCGCAGAACGAAGGATCAGCGGGAGGTTGGGGGGCGCGTCAGATACCGACGCGCGTCCCGGGCGCTACATGATTACGTTGTTCTGCCGTAAGAGCGCGTATTACTTCGCGACGTCTTTCCCCTGATTCGCCAGCGCGGCGCGCAAACGTGCAGGGGAGTCCGTCATCACGGCGTCGAAGCCCAGTTGCGATGCGGCTTCGAAGTCCTGCGGCGTCTCGACGCCGAATGCGACGAGGTGCACGTCGCCACGCGACTTGAAGCACTGCACGGCGGCCGGTGTCCACCAGTTCGCGACGATCTTCGACACGCCTTCACCGAGCGTGAAGCGCTCCACCACTTCTACCTGACGATGAAATTCGATGCCCGCCCACGTGCCCGGGGCGGGCGGCGCGGCGCACTGGCCCGCGAGGGCGGCGGCAACCAAACGGTTGCGTGTGGCGTCGCGCGACTCGAACAGTTGTGCTTGCGGGCGACGGGTGCGCATGCGGTCAGTCGCCTCCGCTTCCGTCGAGTAGAGGCGCACGCGCGGCCAGGCGTTCGTGTCGTCGAGCACCTTGATGACGGCCTCGACCAGCGGCGCGGCGGGCGTCTGCTTCATGTCGAGCAGCACGGGCACGTTGGCGGGCATGGCGGCCAGCGCTTCGCGCAGCGTGGGAATCGGCAGCGGGTGGTCGCGAAAAGGGTAGACGGTCTGGCCGTTGGCGTCCTTGCGGGAGAAGGCGTAGCCAGCGTTCAGCTTCTTCACGTCGGCGTAGTCGAGATCGGCCAGCTTGCCGCGACCATCCGTGAGTGCCGAGACATCGGCCGGACGGTACATCACGGGCACACCGTCGCGCGTGACCTGCACCGTCATCCAGAGCGCCTGCGCGCCGTTTTGCAGCGCGTTGTTGAAGGCTTGCACGGTGTTTTCGGGGGCGTCGCCCGTACCGCCACGATGCGCGACGATCAACGGGGCGGCGCTGGCGGCAGACGACGAAAGCGCACCGAAGACGCAGGCGAAGGCGGCCACGCTAATGGCAGCGAGGCGAACGGTGGAAGCGCGAAACGAAGCGGATGACATGGTGTGCGGTCTCTGGCGAGGGCGAGTGAGTGAGCGATGCGTGTCGGAGCGTTCGAAACGGTCTGATCAAACGACGAGAATTTCGGGCGAGTCCCCGCCAACGCGATGGTTCAGCGGGGCAGGCAGCGGGGCATCTGTAATGACGAGATCCTGCTCGTCGAGTTGCCCGCCGCGTACGCTGGGCTTGCGGGTGAACTTGTACGCGTCCGCAACGAGAATGCGATAGCGACTGGCATCGCGCAGCGCTTCGCGTGAGGCTGCTTCAACGCGGTCGTAATCGAGGAGTGTGCCGTCGTCGTCGATGCCGCCCACGCTGTACACGCCTACGTCGGCACGATAGGCGCGAAACAGACGGTCGGCTTCGTCGCCCAGAATCTCGGGGTTGGGCGAGCGCAGTTCGCCGCCGGGAACGACCACGCGATGTTCGGAGTTGCTCGCCAGCACCAGCGCGGCACGCAGATTGTTCGTGATGACGCACAGACGTTTGCGATGCACGAGCGCTACGGCCACCTGTTCCGGCGTGGTGCCGATGCCGAGCAGAACGGTTGCGCCGTCCGGAATGCGTTCAGCAGCGGCGTGACCGATGCGCACCTTGCCTTCGAGGTTGCGCACTCGCCGCACTTCGTAGGGCTGGTTGGCCCCCGGCGTCATCAGACGCGCACCGCCGTGATAGCGGCGCAGCACATTCGCGTCGCATAGCGCGTTCACGTCGCGACGAATCGTCTGCGTGGCGACGCTGAAGTGCTCGGCGAGGGCGTCGACACTCAATTCGCCGTGCTGGCGGAAAAGGGCGACGATGCGGGTTTGACGGTCTGAAAGGTCCATCGGGCAGTCGTGATGTGCGCATTCGTTCTGGAATGGGCGCCACTTTGACAGCCGAGAGTGACATTCAAATGACGATGTCGAATGTTCAAATGAACATTTTCATTTAACGGGAAGGGTTCGGATGGGCTGGCGTGACAGGTGCGTTCGCTTCGAATTTCGCGCAACGCGTGGAAAAGAAGGTGCGCACATTGCGAATGTTGGCCGAGCTTTTGAAAAGCCGCCGGGCGAGTTCGTCATAGGCGGCCATATCGCGGACTTCGGCAATGACGACGAAGTCAGGCCCCGGCGAGACGCGATAGCACTGCGTGACGGACGGTTCGTCGCAGATGTAGGTCTCGAAGGTGTCGTAATCCTCGGCGGTCTGTCGGTCGAGACTCACTTCGACGACGGCCGTCAGGGTCGGGCCGAGCTTCGCGGCGTCGACGATGGCGATCTGACGGGCGATGACGCCCGCCTCCCGCAGCGCGCGCACGCGTCGCAAGCAGGTTGGGGCGGAGGCGTGCACCCGTCGCGACAGTTCGAGGTTCGAGATCGATGCGTCCCGTTGTAGCGCGCCGAGGATTCGTAAGTCCAGATCGTCGAGGGTGATGCCTGGCATGAGGTCTCTGAGCAGATGCTAATAGTGTGAAATATTATTTCACATCGCAATCGTTGTGAATTTAAATTTCACTAACTTCATAATATTGATGATTAATTTCAGTGTGCCAACTCTACTATCGCTTCACTGGCTGGCAACGAATCATTTCGGAGAAGCGTTATGTGTGGAATCATCGGCGCGGTCGCGCAGCGGGACATTGTTCCCAACCTGGTCGACGGTCTGAAGCGTTTGGAGTATCGCGGGTACGACTCGTGCGGCGTCGCGCTGTACCGCGCGCGTGATCTGGTGCGTGCGCGCAGTGTCGAGCGCGTGGCGAATCTCCAGGAGGAGGTCGGTCGTCTTGGCTTGACGGGTTACACCGGCATTGCTCACACGCGTTGGGCAACGCACGGCAAGCCGGTCACAGACAACGCACATCCGCACTTCTCGCCGAATGCCGAGACGCCGCGTATCGCGCTCTCGCACAACGGCATCATCGAGAACCACGAGGAGTTGCGCGCGTCGCTAGAGAAGCAAGGCTATGTCTTCGCGAGCCAGACGGATAGCGAGGTCATCGCGCATCTGATCGACCATCTGTACGACGGCGACTTGTTCGAAGCGGTGAAGTCGGCGGCAGCCCGACTGCGTGGCAGCTACGCGATCGCGGTGATCTGTCGCGACGAGCCGCATCGTCTCGTCGGCGCGCGTGACGGCATGCCCTTGATTCTCGGTGTGGGTGACGGCGAGAACTTCATCGCGTCCGACGCGATTGCGCTGGCCAACGTGACCGACCGGATCGTCTATCTGGAGAATGGCGACGTCGCGGACGTGCAACTGCACCGCTACTGGGTGGTGGATGCTCAGGGGCAACGCGTGGAGCGCGCGGTGAACCGGGTGGCGGCGCACAGCGGTGCAGCGGATCTCGGGCCGTATCGCTATTACATGCAGAAGGAGATCTTCGAGCAGCCGCGCGCAGTGGCCGATACGCTGCTGGACGTCACGTCGATCATGCCGGAGTTGTTTGGCGATAACGCGTGGCGCGTGTTCAACGCGGTGGACTCGGTGTTGTTGCTCGCTTGCGGCGGTAGCTACCACGCGGCGCTCACGGCGAAGTACTGGATCGAGAGTCTCGCGCAGGTGCCGGTGAATGTGGAGATCGCGAGCGAGTATCGCTACCGCGACAGCGTGGCGAATCCGAAGACGCTGGTCGTTGCGGTCTCACAGAGCGGGGAGACGGCGGACGTGCTTGGCGCGGTCCACGTCGCCAAGCAACGCGGGATGTTGCACACGCTGGCGATCTGCAACGTGGCGACGAGCGCACTGGCGCGCGAGTGTGCGCTGACCTTCTTCACGCGGGCGGGCGTGGAGATCGGTGTGGCGTCGACCAAGGCATTCACGACGCAACTGGTGTCGCTGTTCATTCTGGCGCTGACGCTGGCGCAGAGCCGCAACCGGTTGTCGGACGAGGACGAACAGCAGCATCTGAAGGCATTGCGTCACCTGCCGGATGCGATTGCGAAGGTGTTGGCGCTGGAGCCGCAGATCATCGCGTGGGCGGAGCAACTGACGCGGCGTCAGGACATTCTCTTTCTCGGGCGCGGCCTGCATTTCCCGGTAGCGATGGAAGGTGCGCTGAAGATGAAGGAGATCTCGTACATTCACGCGGAGGCGTATCCGGCCGGGGAACTCAAGCACGGGCCACTCGCATTGGTCAGCGACGAGATGCCGGTGGTCGCGGTCGCGCCGAACGATCGTCTGCTGGAGAAGCTGAAATCGAATATGCACGAAGTGAGCGCGCGCAACGGCAAGCTCTACGTTTTTGCCGACAGCGATTGCGGATTATCGCCAGGCACGGACATCGAGGTGATTCGTCTCACCGAACACTATGGCTTGCTGTCACCGATTCTCCACACCATCCCGATGCAATTGCTCGCATATCACGCCGCCGTGGCGCGTGGGACGGATGTGGACAAGCCGAGGAATCTGGCTAAATCGGTGACGGTGGAGTAGGTGCCGACAGGTCACTTGCAGGCATCTGACGCCCGTCAGTGTGCGCGCTTTCCGACAAGTCGCATACCGCTGGCGAGGCATCCTGCCGCAGAAAACGCTGCACCCCATGCCAGCGCCCACGTCGAGCCGTGCGTGCCGAACAAGCCTAGCGCGAGTGCTACGAGTGCAGCACCCGTCGCCTGACCCAGCAGGCGCGACGTCCCGACCATCCCGCTCGCGCCGCCACTGCGCTCCGGCGGTGCGCTATGCATGAACGCTTTCAGGTTCGGCGACTGGAAGAAGCCGAAGCCCAGCCCGCACAAGGCCATACGCCAGCCGATATCCCACAGTTGTGCATGCTCGGGCATGATCGCCAGCAAGGCCATGCCTGCACTCAGCATCGCCAGACCGATCGCACCCAATGCACCCGGCGGATACTTGTCCGACAGACGTCCGGCCACCGGCGCAATCGCGGCCACGAAGAACGGCCACGGCGTCATCAGGAAGCCCGTCTCGATAGGGCTGCGATGCAGCACGTTCTCGAAGTAGAAGGGCAGTGAGACCAGTCCCAACCCTTGCGTCGCGAATGCGCAGATGGCTGTGAGCGTCGACAACGCGAATGCTGGCAGACGCATCAGATCGACCGGCAGCATCGGCGCACGATGGCCGCGTTCGCGTCGGATCAGCGCCCAGCCGAAGACGAGCGCGCCGATGAAGCAGCCCAGCGTCAGGTGCCAGTCGGCCTGTTGCGCACTTTGGCTAAGCGCAAAGATCAGCAGCGAGAACGTCAGCACGTTGAGCAATGCTGCAATCATGTCCGGCTTGTGCTCGCTGCGCGGCGTATCGGGCAGGTTGCGACGCGAGAATGCCAGCGCCAGCAATCCCGTCGGCACGTTGATGAGGAACAGCCACGGCCAGCTCGCGAATGCCAGCACGAGCGACGCGACCGTCGGCCCGATGGCGAAAGAGATGCCGACGATCAACGCATTCAGCCCGACACCGCGTCCCAACTGTGCCGCCGGATACAGGAAGCGGATCAGCGCAATGTTCACGCTCATCACCGCCGCAGCCCCTACGCCTTGCAGTACACGCGCACCCGCAAGGAAGCCGAGCGACGGCGAGAGCGCGCACAGCAAGGACGCCGCCAAAAACACCGCCACGCCACACATGAACACGCGTTTGTGGCCGACGCGCTCACCCAGCGATGCGAAGGGCAGCAGCGTTGCGACCATCGCCAGTTGGTAGGCGTTGACGATCCAGACCGAGGCGGACGGCGTCGTATTCAGATCGAGCGCCATCTGCGGCAAGGCCGTGTTGGCAATGGCGGTATCGAGACTGGCGAGCGAGACAGCGAGCAGAATCGCCGTCATGGCGAGTCCGCGTCCGGCGGCGGGAGGTTCGTGCAATTGCGCCGCGGCAGGGGCGGGCGGCGCGCTTGCCGCCGATGTGTCGGCGGTCGGAGGCAGCGACGACATGACGGATCAGCCCTCGGTCAGAATTTGACGGATGGCTTGCTCGAAGACTTCCGGTGGCTGACCGCCGCTCACGAGATGTCGGTTGTTGAAGATGATCGCCGGTACCGAACTGATACCGAGATTCTGATAGTGGCGCTCCAGCGCACGCACCTGATCGGCATACTCGTTCGTCGACAGAATCTCGCGCGCGCGAGTCGTGTCGAGACCGGCCTGTTGGACGGCGTCGACGAGCACTTCGGGATCGCTCGTGCGCTTGCCATCGACGAAGTACGCGCGGAACAGGGCTTCCTTGAGGGCGAGCTGCTTGTCGTTGCCAACCGTCTGCGCCCAGTGCAGCAGTCGATGCGCGTCGAACGTGTTGTAAGCGTGCGTGCGCAGATCCATGCGCATCGGGAAACCTTCGGCGGCAGCACGGGCGCTGATGTTCGCCCGGTTCTGCGCCATCTGCTCGGGCGAGAGACCGTACTTGCGCGACATGTAGTCGGCAAGCGGCACGCCCTCGACCGGCATGTCGGGGTTCAATTCGAACGGGCTGAAGTGCAGGTCGGCTTCGACCTCGTTGCCCAGACGGGCGAGCGCCGTCTTCAATGAAGCAAGACCGATGGCGCACCACGGGCAGGCAACATCGGAGACAAAGTCAATCTTGAGAGTGGCAGGCATGATGTGACGGCGCCAAAGCGGCGCGTGCAATGAAAAACGCGTCGCCTTGCGCGACGCAACAGGGGAATCGTCGCACAAATCGATAAATCTCGCCGATTCCCCCGCTGCCATGTCCGGAACCCTTGATTGACGCGCATTTTCGGCTAAGGTGTCGGAGCTGCGCGATGTCGATGCGTGTTTTGATGGGCGGAATTGTTGTTTCGTCTGATGAATCGATGCGCGCGTGCCTCCGTTGTCTTCCCCCCAGATTGACCTACAAGGAGTCCGATATGCCGTCTGCCGCTGATCTCGTCGCCTCGCTGGGGCTGATGCCACACCCCGAGGGCGGGCATTATCGCGAGACGTACCGCGCCACCGGAATGGTCGCCGCCGACGCGCTGCCGGGCGGTTTCTCCGGTCCACGCAGCCTTTCCACTGCGATTCTCTATTTGCTCGAAGCGAACGATTTTTCCGCGTTTCATCGCATCCGCAGCGACGAAGTCTGGCACTTTCATCTCGGCGGCACGCTCTGGATTCACGAGATCGATCCCTCTGGACACCTGACGACAACATGTCTCGGGCACGATGTCGAGAACGGCGAGCAGTTGCAGCATGTGGTGCCTGCTGGTCACTGGTTCGCCGCGCAGCCCGCTCCGTCGACAAATTTTGCACTGGTCGGATGCACCGTTGCGCCGGGTTTCGCCTTCGAAGACTTCGAGATGGCCGACCCGGTGGCGCTCGCCGCGCAGTGGCCGTCGCATGGCGAGCTGATTGCGCGACTTGGGCGTGGCGCGTCTGTGTAGCGGTCTAACGGGTCTAACGGGTCTAATGGGGCCAATGGGTAATGGGCCTAACGGTCGACCGACGCAACCTCGCAGAGTGCGATAGCATCGACGCAATCCCGCAACACAGCTGATGACTGACCTCTATGTCCCATCCCGACGACGTTCACTTCTACGACCCGGCCAAAGGCCACGGCCTGTCTCACGATCCGTTCAAGGCGATTGTCGCGCCGCGCGTGATCGGCTGGATTTCGAGCCGTGACGCGCAAGGCCGCGTCAATCTCGCGCCGTACAGCTTCTTCGGCGCCTTCGCCTCGTTCCCGGCCATCATCGGTTTCTGTAGCGAAGGCTACAAGGACTCCCTCGCGAACATCGAAGCCACGCGCGAGTTCGTCTGGAATCTGACGAGCAAGTCGCTCGTCGAGCAAATGAACCGGACGTCCGCCCCCGTGCCACATGAGGTCGACGAATTCGAACTGGCGGGCCTGACCAAAGCGCCTGGCGTCAATGTCGACGTGCCGCACGTGGCAGAGTCGCCCGCGTCGCTCGAATGCAAGCTGCTGCAAATCGTGCGCATGCACGATCTGGACGGCAAACCGATGAACAACTGGCTTGCGCTGGGGCAGGTGGTCGGCGTGCACATCCGCCGCGAGTTCCTGCGCGAAGACGGTCTCTTCGATACGGCCAAAGCGCATCCGGTCATGCGCGCAGGCTATCTCGGCGATTATGCCGAGATCGGTCCGATGTTCGATCTGCGACGTCCGAAGGCCTGAGCAACGCGCCGCACTGTCCTCAAATTTCACAATGCGTTATTGACGAAACCGGCGCGCGCATCGATTGACTTTGTCATGCGCGTGCGCATCCCGACTGCGGCTCATTGTCGCGCGGTGTTCTCGTCGACGTGACAATTGCCGACCGACCGGTCGGACAAAGCGTCCGCAATCATTTGTAAAATTTGCTGCGATGCAAAATTTATTTCGGACGCGTATGCTTGCCACCTTCGTTGACGCCCCTGCGCCCGGCGTCCCCTCCCGCAGGCATTGAACAGCCTTGATTTGTGCGTTTCGCGTCTCGCGATGCGCGCGGGGTAGGTTCGTCCCTGGCGCCGTCAACGTAGCGCATTTGCGCTCGTTTTTTGTTGCGGCACACCAGGACCCCCCAATGTTCCCCATCCTGTCCCTTCTGATCTGGCTTCCCATTGTGGCTGGCGCGCTCGTCATGCTGCTCGGCCAGGATCGATTCCCCAATACCGTTCGCTGGGCGTCGCTCGTCGCCGCCGTCATCTCGGCTGCGCCGCTCGTGCCGCTCGTGCGCGGATTCCGGACCAGTGTTTCCAGTTTGCAATTCGTCGAGCGCTTCCGTTGGATAGACTCGTTCGATGCGTCGTGGCATGTGGGCATCGATGGCATCTCGCTGTGGCTCGTGGCGCTGACCGGTGTGACGACGATCATCGTCGTGCTCGCGTCGTGGCGTGCCGTGACCACGCGCATGAGTGCGTATTTCGGCAGCTTCCTCGTGCTCTCCGGTCTGATGCAGGGCGTGTTCACGGCGCAGGACGGCATGCTCTTCTTCGTGTTCTTCGAAGCCACGCTGCTGCCGCTGTACTTGCTGATCGGTGTCTACGGCCGGGCTAACAGCACGCGCGCAGCGGTGAAGTTCTTCTTCTTTTCGCTGACCGGTTCGCTGATGATGCTGGTCTCGATGCTCTATCTGTACATGCAGACGCAGAGCTTCGGCATTGCACGCTGGCAGGCACTGCATCTGCCGCTCGCGATACAGGTGATGCTGTTCATCGGCTTTCTCGGGGCATTCTCGGTCAAGGTGCCGATGTGGCCGGTCCACACGTGGCTGCCCGAGGTGCACCTCGACGGACCGACCGGTGCGGCCGTCATGCTCGGCATGCTGAAGCTGGGCGGATACGGGCTACTGCGCTTTAACTTGCCGCTGTTGCCGGACGCCAGCCATTTCCTCGCCCCGCTCATGGTAGTGCTCTCGCTGGTCGCGGTGATCTACGCGAGCCTTGTGGCGCTGGTGCAGACCGATCTGCGCAAGCTGCTGGCGTACTCGGCGGTGGCGCACATGGGGCTGGTGACGCTGGGCCTGTTCCTCTTCTCCGAGATGGGGACCGATGGCGCCGTGATGCAGATGATTTCGTACGGCATCGTGTCGGGCGCCATGCTGCTGTGCACGGGCATGCTCTATGACCGCACCGGTAGCTCGTCCATCGATGCCTATGGTGGGGTGGCCGCCACGATGCCGCGCTTTGCGACCTTCGCCATGCTCTTCTCGATGGCGAACGTCGGCATGCCGGGCACGTCGGGCTTCGTCGGCGAGTTTCTCGTACTGATGGCTGCGATCAAGGCGAACTTCTGGATCGGCGCGCTCGCGTCGCTCACGCTGGTACTGAGCGCGGCTTACACGCTGTGGATGTACAAGCGCGTGATCTTCGGTCGTGTGGGCAATGCCCGTGTGGCGTCGCTCAAGGACGTGAGCCGTCGCGAGTTCGCACTGCTCGGCGCGATGGCCGTGATGGTGCTGGGCATCGGCCTCGATCCGAAGCTGCTGACCGACGGCATCGACGCCACGGCGATTCAGGTCGTGCAGGACATCGAAAATCACCGTCTGCCTGCGGGTGATCCGGGCAGCAGCGAGATGGCAGGGCGTCGTCATGGCGACGCTGCCGGACATGCGGCGGCGGTGGTGAAGGGCGCGCGTCCGGATGCGTGACGCAGTGTGATCCAACGAAAATGGGCGCGATGAAGCGCCCATTTTTTATTCGCCGCTAACGAATCAATGGCTCATCGCTTGCCACAAACTGCATCGCCGATCGCCGATGCGACCGACTTGCCATTCAGCGCGATATCCCACTTGTCGGAAACGCTGCCGTCGAAATTCAATTGGTACAGGGTTCCGTACCCGCGTTCGCAATCCGACGAGGCAATGATGACTTCGTTGTAATCGAAAGTGTTTTCACGCAGATTGTCGAAGCGCGACAGTATCGACACGGACGGCTTGCCCTTGTACGTACGCTTGCGTGCCGTATCGTTCTTCAGATAAACCTTGTTACCCGAATCCTTGACCGAGGCGATGAACTCCCACGCGTCTTTCTTCTCGGCCAGCGAGATCTGACCTGTCTCGTTGTCCCAGCTCAGACAGGCCAACGTGCCGATATTGTCTGCGACCGTCGGGCCGAAGCGCACGAACTGATCCTTGCTCACGTACTGGCCTTCCATGCCGTTGTAGTACACGAATCCGTAACCTTTGCGGCACGATTCGAGCAACACCACGGCCTGACCGTAGTCGTAAGTGTTGTTGGTCTTATTCTTCTTTTGATAGAGGTACTTGTAGCCGTTGTTTTTCTTGCCATCGACATTGGTCATCGTTCCGCTGCCGCGCTTTCCCTGCCAGACAAACTTCGATGTTTCCGCTGCCGTGATCCAGTCCCCTGCGTCTTCGGCATGCGCCGCGTGCATCATCACCACACCGGCAAGTGTGCCCAGCACTACTTTCACCAACATATAGTTTTTTCTCCTCGACATCTGACTTACAAGGCATACCGCTGCCTTTCCCCGTGCGCACCCCGGGTCGTGCATTTCGTCGCAACCGCTGATGGTGCGACATCAATGCTCAAATTTTCGGGGCATGAAATCTTTCTTCGGCACGTGAGCCGGAAACTTTAGCGAGGCCGGGCCGCTCGCTTGCCACAATTCTTTAACGATCCCTCGCCAGAATGACGGTCATGCCATGCAAGTGGCATTTTTCAGTGATGAGTTTGCACACGTGTGCAAACAAAGCTCGATGCCATCGTCAACCCAGTGAGAGATCGCATGAAACTGTCTATCCGTCTGCGCGCTTTGTCAGCCGCCGTTGCCGCCGCCGTTGGCCTGTTCGTCGTGGCGACGAGCGTGAGCGCGGCCGATCTCGTGATCGCCGGGCGTGACGATATCTACGGCAAGGGCCTCGCCGAAGCCGTCGCTGGCTTCAAGAAGTCGCATCCGTCCGCAGACATCGAGCTGCTGAAGTTGCCGAACGCGAACCTTTATCAGAAGCTGAAGCTGTCGATGCGCGAGGGCACGGGCGCCTACGATCTCGTGATGATGGACGACACCTGGTCGCCCGAATTCATGGCCAATGGCTGGCTCAAGCCGCTGCCTGCGACGCTGGTCGATGCCGACATGGTGGCATCGACCGTGGCGCTCGGCCGTGGGCCGAACGGCAATCTGTACGCGTTGCCGGTCGTCGGTAACGTCGAGATGTTTGCGTATCGTCGCGATCTGCTCGCGAAGCACAAGCTGCAAGCACCGCGCAACTGGGACGACGTGCTGAAGATCGCCCAGACGACCGGCACCGACGCCACCGTATCCGGCGTGGTGTTTCGCGGCACCAAGGGCAATCCGGTGGTCACGGGGTTCCTGCCAATTCTGTGGGCGTACGGTGGCGACGTGATCGATGCGAACGGCCGCGCCGTCATCGATTCGCCGCAGGCGCTCGCCGCATTGAAGATGTTCGTCGCGCTCAAGGCGCATGCTCCGAAGGATGTTGCGGTCTATGGCGCGGCCGAAGTGCGCGATGCCTTGCAGAAGGGCGCGGCGGCGCAAGCCATCGAAGTGTGGCCTGCGTGGGTGCCTGCGCTGGACGATCCGAAGCAGTCGCGCGTGGTCGGCGAGGTCGCCTTGCAGGCGCCGCCGGGGCAGGTCAGGGGGCCGGCACCGATGCTCGGTATCTGGCAGGTGGCCATTCCGAAGGACGCGCAGCACGGCGCGCTCGCACAGGAATTCCTGGCGTATCTGACGTCGCGCGATACGCAGACGCGGTTGGCCGTGATGGGCATTCCGCCCACGCGCAAGAGCGTGTTCGAGGATCCCGCGCTCGTGAAGCAATTCCGCTGGTATCCGGATCAGTTGAAAGCGCTTGAAGCCGGACGCGCGCGTCCGCGCGTGAAGAACTGGGAGCAGATCGAGAGCTTGCTGGGCGACGCCCTGCAACTCGTAATTACGGGGCAACTCACGCCGGAAGCTGCGCTGCGTCAGGCGTCCCAGAAGATCGCGCCGGTGCTGACAGCCGTTGCCAACTAACGTCCCGACGATTCCATGCGTGCTGCACGTCGCTGGTGGCCCCTGATCTGGCTGGTGGGCCCGGCATTCCTTGTTATCGCGGTGCTGGCGTTGTATCCGGTATTGCAGGTGCTGTTCGATTCGTTCTTCCAGGTTGACTACGCGTCGGGGCACCGGGCGTTCACCGGGCTGACGAACTATCGGGCGGTGCTCGCCGACGACAACTTCGCCGCGAGCTTCATCAACACGGTGCACTTCACGGTCGTGGCGTCGGTGTGCGAGGTGGTGCTCGGCGCAGCATTGGCGTTGCTGTTCTCCCGAGCGTTTCGCGGGCGGCGCTTCGTCATGCCGCTGTTGATCCTGCCGATGATGCTCTCCACGCTGGTGTGCTCGGCCATCTGGCGCAACTGGCTGAATTTCGGCGGGTTCCTGAACGCGCTGCTCGCGAAGTTCGGTTTGCCGGGTGTGCAATGGTTGTCCGATCCGGGGCTGGCGATCTGGTCGCTGATTCTTGTGGACGTCTGGCAATGGACGCCCATGGCGTTCCTGATCGTGCTCGCGGGTATTCAGTCCATCGATCCGGAGTTGTTCGAAGCGGCGCGCACCGACGGCGCGAGCGAGTGGCAATGTCTGCGCGACATCACGCTGCCGCTGCTTGTGCCGCAGTTCGTGCTGGCCATGCTGCTGCGCTCGATCGACACGTTCAAACTGTTCGACAAGGTCTATGCGCTCACCGGAGGTGGTCCCGGCAACGCGACGCAGACACTGTCGACCTATGTCTACGACACCGGATTTCGCTTTTTCAGTGTGGGGCCCGCGAGTGCGGCGTCAGTGCTGATGTTGCTGGTCGCATCCATACTCGTCTCGGTCAATGTCTGGATGTCGATTCGTAAGCGGGGGGCGCGATGAGTGCGATAAGTGCAGGCACGTCGTCCCCCATGTTCCGCCGGTCTGGGCAGCAAACGCTGCTCTGGGCGTTGCGCATCGCTGCGCTGGCGATGTTGCTGCTGCCGTGTGTCTGGATGCTGGGTGCGGCGTTCACGCCGACGCTGGAGCGTCTCGATCATCCGCTCGCGTTGTGGCCGCAGGCACCGACCTTGCAGCACTTCCTGACCGTATGGGAGAGCGGCATCGGCCGTCAGGTGCTCAATTCCCTGCTGGTGAGCTGTGGCACGACACTGCTGTCGCTGACGCTGGCATTTCCGGCGGCCTACGCACTCGTGCGTTTGCGCTTCCCGGGGCGGCTCGACGTGGTGTTCCTGATGCTTGTCCTGGCGGTCAAGCTGATGCCGCCGATTACTGTCGCCGTGCCGCTGTTTTCGCTGGCGAAGACGTTGCATCTGCTCGACTCGGTGCTCGGGCTGATGCTCGCCTATCAGGTGTACACGCTGCCGTTGTCGATCTGGATGCTGCTGTCGTTCGTGCGTGAGATTCCCGTCGATTACGACGAAGCGGCGTGCATCGATGGCGCCGGGCTGTTCCGTCGTCTGGTGGACATCATGTTGCCGCTGTGTGCCCCGGGATTGGTTGCGACGGCGATCTTCGTGCTGATCGCCGCCTGGAACGAGTTTCTGCTTGCGCTGCTGTTCGTCTCGTCGCCGAGCAAGTTCACGTTGCCGCTCGCAGTGGCGGGCTATGTCACGGAGAACGGCATCGATTGGGGCGATCTGATGAGCGTGGGCATGATCGCGTCGCTGCCGACGTTAGCCGTCGCCGGATACGTGCAACGCTATTTGCTGCACGGATTCTCCGGCGGACTCAAATGACGGACAGGGTCGGGGTCGTCAGGCGCAAGTTCTGCGCACGACGCTCGTGACCGGGACGATACGCGTTCGCGAGGCACCCGAGAAAGCGTTCATGCGGTCGATGAGCAGTCCGATGGCGGTGTCCGACAGCGCATGCGTGTCCTGAGCGATGGTCGTGAGCTGATAGTTGTCGTAGTTCGCGGCGGGGATGTCGTCGAAGCCGACGACACGGATGTCCTGCGGCACGCGCATGCCGAAGTGCAGACGCGCCGTGTCGATGAAACCGAGCGCGAGCAAATCGGACGAGCAGAACACGCCATCGGGGCGTGGGGCTTGCTCTGGTCGGTGTTGTGGCGAGAGCAGGGCGTGTGCCGCCGCGACGCCGCATTCGTAGGTGTCGCCAGGTGTGCTGTGGGTTTCGACTGCGTGGGCGAGTGCCGGGTCTTCCTTGGCGATGTGTTGTGTCGCACGAAGGAAGCCGGCGCAGCGGGCGCGACCGTTGTAACTGGGTTTGGTCGGGCCGACAAAGGCGAGGCGTGTCGCGCCGGCGTCGATCAGGAGCCGGGCCGCGAGTGCGGCGCCTTCGGCGTTGTCGCTCACTGCCACGTCTGCGCCGGGCAGGTTCGACGCGCGGTTGATCATCACCACGGGAATCTCGCCTTCGAGGTATTGGCGGGCGAGTCCGAGCGGGGGAGAGGCTGACGTCATGATGATGCCGCCGATCCGGTAGCTCAGCAGCATGTCGAGCGACTGCTGGATTTGCACGGGATCTTCCGCGTTCACCACGATGGGGGTGAGTTTGTGACGGCCGAGGGCAGCAATGATTTGCGCGAGGAGTTTCGCGCGGAATGGGTTCTCGAAGCCCGCGGTGACGACGCCGACCATGCTGCTGCGCTGCATGATCATTTCGCGGGCGATCAGGTTGACCTGATAGCCGAGCGAGCGTGCGGCTTCCATGACGCGTTCCCGGGTCTGCGGGGCGATGCTGGCGGTCGGCGAGAACGCGCGCGAGACGGCGGAGCGCGACACGCCCGCGTGGCGGGCGACGTCGGCGGCGGTGACCCAGGACGTTTGTTTCTTCGGCATGGCGTGGCGAGTAAGGGGACGCAAAGCTTGCTTCGCGCAGCGTGCACGACGAAAAGGGCAAGAAGATGACGAACGAACAAGATGCAACGGTAACACGTGTCGCGAAGACCGCCTGGATGACGGATCTGCGTGACGACATCCCACTTAACTGCCTCACGTTGCCTGGCAGTCACGACACGTGCGCCTACACCGTGGACGACGCGCTCGCCCGTACGCAGCGTGTAAGTCTGGCTGTTCAGCTGGCGCACGGCGTGCGGGTGCTCGATATTCGCTGTCGTCACGAGGACGATGTGTTTCACATCAATCATCAGCGCATTGCGTTGGGGCTGATGTTCGACGACGTCATCGCGACGTGTGCGGCGTTTTTTGTGCGCCATCCGGGCGAGTGCATCGTGATGTCGGTGAAGGACGAGTGTGGCGACCGGCACTGCTCGCAGAGCTTCGCGCAGACCTTTGCGTCGTACGTCCAGCGCTATGCGGCGCATGTCCGCTGGTATCTGGCCGACACGATTCCTCGACTGGGGGATGTGCGCGGGGCGATTGTATTGTGGCGGCGCTTTGCGCGTGCGCCGATGTCGATTGCGCCGATGGGGATCGATCTCACGGCGTGGCCGGATAACGCGACGTTCGACATCGAGCACGCAGGTGCGTCGTTCACGATTCAGGATGAATACCGTGTACCGGTGGAAGCGTCCATCGATTTCAAGTGGCAGAGGATCGATGCACTGCTGGCTCGCCGCGATGCATTTGCGGCTGAGCGCTGGGTGGTCAACTTTTGTAGCGGGACCGGCATGGGCGCGAATCCGTATCGCGTGGCGTGTGGCGGTGTCAGGCGTGATCAACGCGGCATCAATGACATGCTGAGCGCGCGGCTCGCCACGTTCGATGGGCCGTGCGGCACGATGATGCTCGACTTTTGCGAGCACGCGGATTGGGCGCTGGTGCGTGAGCTGGTGGCGCGCAACGCGCGTTGGCGGCGCGGCGCGTCCGATGGCGACGATGCACCGCGTTCTATGAAGGTGTGATGCGGCGTCACGCGTTTGTGTTTCGTTTTATTCCTTGGGCGGCTGTTGTCGCCGTTCTTCATCAGGATTTCGTTCCATGCATCCCATGCTTAATGTCGCGATCCATGCTGCGCTGGGCGCGGCCCAGATCATCCATCGCGCCTCGGGCGATCTCAGCAGGCTGACCGTCAGCAAGAAGCAGCACAACGATTTCGTGACGGAGGTGGACAGGGCGTCGGAGGCGGCGATCATCGACATGCTTCGGCGAGCCTATCCGGATCACGCGATTCTGGCGGAAGAGTCTGGGCGCGAGGTCAGCGGTTCCGACTTCGAGTGGATCATCGATCCGCTGGATGGCACGACGAACTTTATCCATGGGTTCCCGTATTACTGCGTGTCGATTGCGCTGGCGTATCGGGGCGAGGTGGTTCAGGCGGTGGTCTACGACCCGAACGCGAACGAGCTGTTCACCGCGACGCGTGGCGGCGGGGCGTTTCTGAACGAGCGCCCGATTCGGGTGGGGGCGCGAGACCAACTGGCCGATGGGTTGATCGGCACCGGCTTCCCGTTCAGGGATACGGACGACGTAGAGCGTTACACACGGCTGTTCGTCGAGATGAGCGGTGCGTGTGCTGGGTTGCGACGCCCGGGGGCATGCGCGCTGGATCTCGCGAACGTCGCCGCCGGACGGCTCGACGGCTTCTTCGAGCAGGGCGTGAACGCATGGGACATGGCCGCCGGGAGTCTGCTGATTACTGAGGCCGGTGGCCGTGTGGGCGACTACGCGGGCGGCGGCGATTTCCTGCGCCTCGGCGAAATCGTCGCTGGCAACCCGGCGGTGTATGCGCAGATGGTGCCGAAGCTTGCAGGACATAGCCGGACGGTGCAGTGATTGAATCTTGTGCCATCAGGGCTATCGGCGGCGACGAAATGGCTTGGGATCGTAGTAGGCTGTCTTGCGGTCGAAGTCCCGTACGGCCTTGGTTCGTCGGCGATTTTTCGGATACAGAAAGCGGAGCAGGCGACTGAGAGCGGATCGCCTTTTGAAGAAGATGACCGGCATGTTTTATGCGTCGAACGAGTGGCGGGGAGCCATCTCGATTATCGCAAGCACGGATGCTTCGATGTCGACCGAAAGGGTGGGGCTTGTCCGAATCTGTCATTTTGATCCGACTTCGAGTGCGCGATACTCTGCAGACGGACATTCGCTACAAGATCAACGAGAGGCGTTTCGTGGTGACCCGCCCGATCGATGAATGTATTCATGTGATGTTATCCACTGCCATCATGCCGCCCATTACTGTTGCCTTCGCACCATTTCGTTCGTCGTTGACGACGTCGATCCGTAGCGTATTGAAGCGCTCCGTTCCGTTCATGAGGGCGAGCGGGGCCAGCGTTCTGATCGGTGTGTTGAGCTGCGCCCATTCGGTTCAGGCAGCCACGTCAGACGAGCGGGCCCGTTTTGAAGCGCCGGTCAAAGCGGTTGCCGATCAGCGCATTGCCGTCGACACACCGCACGGCAGCGCTTTGCTGCCTGTCTACGCGGACCATCCGCTGAATCAGCCGGTACCTGACGTGACGCGTGTGTTCATCGTGATGCACGGTACATTGCGCAATGCCGATGTCTATTACGCTTCAGGGCTACAGGTTGTCGAGAAGTCCGCTGAGGCCCGTAAGGACACGATGGTCGTTGCGCCGCAGTTTCTGACGTCCGCTGATACACGGGCGTTTTCGTTGCCGCCATCGACGCTAGCGTGGTCGCAGGAAGGATGGAAGGGCGGGGAGCCTGCACGTAAGCCGGGGCCGATCAGCTCGTTCGAGGCACTCGACGCGTTGCTTGCACATTTCGCCGACCGTCGCTTGTATCCGTCGTTGTCGACAGTCGTCATGATGGGACACTCGGCCGGTGCGCAGTTGTTGCAGCGTTACGCCGTGACGGGGCGCGAAGGCGATGCACTCGCGCGTGCTGGCATCGTGGTGCGTTACGTGGTTGCGAATCCATCGAGCTATTTGTATTTCGACGATGAGCGGCCGAACGCGCAGGCAATTGCTGACGGCACGTGCCCGCGTGCGACGCAATGGAAGTACGGCCTGAAGTCTGCACCACCCTACGTGGCGTCGCAGGATGTGCGCAACCTCGAAGCGCATTATGTCGCGCGCGATGTCGTGTACCTGCTCGGGCAGGCCGACACGAATCCATACACACACTTCATTGACCGCTCATGTGCGGGAATGGCGCAGGGCCCGTACCGGCTCGCGCGGGGGCTAGCGTATTTCGCCTATCTGAAGAAGCGCCATCCGGAGGGTCTCGCGCAGCAGGTCGTAGAAGTGCCCGGCGTCGGACATGACGGACTTGGCATGTTCACTTCCGCGTGCGGACTCGCGGTGTTGTTCGGGCGCGCATTACCGACGTCGTGTCCGGTAATCTCAGGCACTGCGACACCCGCGCCGGGGGCGGCGCAGTAAGTACATCTGCAGTAAGTACATCTTACGGAGGGGGCATTGGGTTCGTTCCCTGTGCCGACGGCGTCGCGACATGCCCCGCCCCGAAAAGAAAAAGTAGATCGACCGGAGTGTCGTTTGGCAGGCGAGGGCTGGGGAGCACTTTGGCGAACGTCTACCAGCGGCGATCCTGGGCTAGTCCCGCTGAATGTCGGCTCGACTTGTTCGAGGTTCTTTCTCAGGCTCAGACTACACGTTGCGTTTAACCCACTGCCACAAAGTCGCAGCGCCGAGTTGTCCTTTGCCTCAAGAAGATTCAACCAGTCCTGATCAATCGTCCATCCGTCATGGGGGAGCGTCTGTCCAGCTGCCAGCCATGACGCCTTCTCACTGCCGTCCATCGAAGCTGCCGCCGCATTCGATTGCCCGCAGAGCAGACTGAATCAAATATTTTCGATTCACCGCATCCAAATCGGCATCTCGTGTGTAGAGAGGGTGATGTTCCCGAAATCGAGACATCTTGCCCGTTCAACCTACACAGGAGTCATGTCATGAAGCGCTTCGTTTTTGTCAGCGTACTTGCCCCTGCCGTTCTCGGCGCTTGCGCGGGAGGTATGCAAATGAATGCCCCGTCGGCGCCGGTTGCGGACGCCGTGAAGGTTCCCGAAGGCCATCGGGTCGCCATGCAGACGTCGGGTAAAGGGGAAATTCTTTACGAGTGCCGGGAAAAGAAAGACGCTGCGGGCCAGTTCGAATGGACCTTTGTGGGACCTGACGCCACGTTGAGCGACCGGTCGGGCAGCGTGGTCGGGAAATACTATGGTCCGCCCGCGACCTGGGAGTCCATGGACGGCTCCAAGGTGACGGCGACACAGGTGGCAGTGTCGCCCGCAGGCTCCGGCAACATCCCGCTGCAATTGGTCAAGGCAAATCCCGCGACGGGTACCGGTGCGATGCAAGGGGTGACGTACATTCAGCGACTGGCGACGCAAGGCGGCACGGCGCCGACCTCGCCATGCAGCATGGCGTCGAAGGGTGCGAAACAAACCGTCAAGTATCAGGCCGACTACATTTTCTGGAAGGCATCTTGACAAGACCTGAGGCGAAAGGCATGTTCCGGAAAGCGTAGTCGATCCTCGGCGGCATGTACCAACATGCCGCCTATCGCTTCCGAGGGGTGCCTGTGCACGACAGTACGGATGAGTTTGACTACGAATCATTGATTGCAGCGTGCCGCAGGCAAGACGCCAAGGCATTGCGGCAACTCTATGAGCGCGACGCGGGCTATCTGCTTGGCGTTGCGCAACGCATCGTACGCGACCGGCAGTTGGCCGAAGACGTGTTGCACGATGCGTTCGTCAGTATCTGGACTCAAGCCGCAACGTTCGACGCCACCCGCGGCTCTGGCCGCGGGTGGCTCTTCAGCATTGTCCGGCACCAGGCACTCAACACCGTCCGTCGCCGAAGCAAGGAAGTCGATGCGGATGAGGAGACGCTTGATGCCCATATGCACGCCGACACGTCGTCGCTCCCGACGTCGTTCTCATTGGGCGCCGACCCCTTGATGCGAGGCCGTCTGGCCGGGTGTCTGGATCGATTGGATGGTCCCCGGCGCGCCAGCATTCTTTACGCGTATCTTGATGGCTGCTCGCATAGCGAAATTGCAGAGCGTCTTAGGTCACCCCTTGGGACTGTGAAAGCGTGGGTACGCCGTGGCCTCCAATCCCTTCGTGAGTGCATGGAATGACCCCAGAGGAACTCATCGCGCTCGACGACCTCGCTGGCGAATATGTCATCGGCACCCTGTCTTGGGAGCAACGACAAGCCGTGGCGTCAAGGCTGCGGCACGAGCCGATCCTGGCCGCGAAGGTCGCCCAATGGGAGGCCCGCTTGCAACCGTTGGCCGATAACGTGGCGCCGCTCGAACCGTCAGCGCAACTCTGGCAGCGCTTGAACCGAACGCTTTCTGGCGTACAGCGTTCAGTATGGCGTCGCTGCTGGGACGACATCCGCTTTTGGCGATTCACGTCCGGTGCCGTCGCCTGCGCCGCCCTGTTTCTTTCGATTGCGCTAGTGGTGAAGCTGGGCACACCGCCGTCACCGCCGCGCTTCGTCGTCGTGCTCGCCTCTCCCCAGGATAAGAGTCCGGGCTGGTTGTTGCAGGTAGGCACCGACAAAAAGTTGCGCTTGATCCCACTGAAACAACAAGCGCCGATGGAGGCAAACAAGACGCTGCAACTGTGGACAAAGGCCGATGGATGGTCCGGTCCAGTTTCGTTGGGGCTGTTAAAGGCGGGCGTACCGGTCGAGGTGTCGCTCGAGAACCTCCCGCCGCTTCTGCCCAATCAGTTGTTTGAGATCACCCTCGAGCCGCCCCAGGGCTCCCCGATCGACCGTCCGACAGGGCCAATTCTGTCGATCGGGCGGGCAGTGGCGACATAGTCCTGAACCAGGCGTCCCGTTAGCCGACCAGTGCCCCCAAAAATATGGCTTGCATTCCAAGAAGCACAACTCTCCAATCCACGGTGCGCGGGACTGCCGCAGCGCACTCAGCTCGGTGGAACTGAATTGGGAAAATAGTCCGCAGCACCAGCCCATCCGGTACTGCTAATTTCCCACTCGTCTTCGGCGAGCATCGATACATCTATCCTGAAGTGCCAACAATAGATCGTCTGTGGCATTTTTCCTGACCCCTAAACTATCGAAACCTTGACGGTCGGGGATGCGGGCAAAAAACTGCGGAGCATTGTCCATGATATGGATGCCAGCGTCGAACGTCTCAAATTGGCCGATCGCTGGCGTCCGGTTCCGACCCCAAGCCGACGTAGACCGCTCCCAGAACCGGACGTCGAATCGGAGCAAAGCCGACATTCAGGAAATTAGCGCGCCTACGTCAGAATCGCTGCGCTTTCTGAATTCCTCGCTGACGACACGCATGCTTTCCTCGATTGCGGGATATCCGCGATAGGGAAGAAGGTTTAGCAGCGTTTCGACGATTTCCGCCTGCGTCGCGCCCGCCGTCAGCGCCGCATTCGCATGGACCCGCAGCGGCGTCTCCGTCGCTTTGCTTCCCACAGCGGCGAGCGCCGAGCATGCGGCAAGCTCGCGCGTTTTCACGTCGAGCCCGGCACGGCTGAAGATGTCGCCGTAGGAGTGCTCGACGATCGCGCGGCCGATATCTGGGGCTAGGTCGTTAAAGCTGTTGACCACGGCCTCACCCGCCTGGGCAGAAGTCTTGGCGAGAGTCGTCAATCCGCGTTCGCTGCGAGCATTGCGAGTTTCAGAGACGATTGCATTCGCGCTTACCCGGCCGCCAGCCCCTTCTTTCTCTTTTTGCTCCGGCTTCGTGAAGACGGCGTTCGCAACTCCAAAGGCATTGAGAGCGCTCGGGAACCCGGCGTAGACAGCCAGTTGCATCAGGGCTTCGGTGATCTCGGTGCGGGACAGGCCCGACTTGAGCCCGGCTTCGATATGAAGGCGGAGCAGATCGCTACGATTGCCGGCTGCCGCGAGCATCGAGATGATCGCGATCTGTCTTGCCTTTGGATGGAGTCCTTCGCGAACGAAGATATCACCGAAGGCAAACTCGACCGACCACCGAGCGAGTTCGGGTGAAGTGCTTTCCAGTTTTTCCATGTACTCCTCCGGATTGGCCATCAAGGCGTCGAGCACTTCGAGGCCCCGCTGATATCGCGCAGTGCCATCGTCGGACGCTGGGGCTATCGGATCGAAAACTAGACCGCGCTCCCGAAAGATCTCGCGAACGATGCCCACGGCGTCGATCGAGACCGGAAACCCAAGGATAGCAATCGCCTGGAACAGCATTTCGACCAATTCTGCTGGCTCGCCACCGGCATTGAGGAAGCCGGTCATGTGATATTTCAGTTGCGGCTGCACGCTGCCATGGGCCAGCAGCGCGGCGACGGTGGCGATCTGGCGAAGGCGCAGATCCAGCCCCGGCCGCGACAGGATGTCTCCGTAGGCAAATTCAACCGTGAATCGTGCCAAATCCGGGGCAACCTGCGCCAGACGGTGGACTGGGATATCGTAGCCCGCGCCACCGATCCGCTTCAGCACCTCTATACCCCGAGAATAACGTTCCGTACTGGTTCCGGAAGCGGAAGCGCCCAAGAGGGCCGTCATGCCTGTCTGATCCGTAGATCCATTCATCTGTGTTTTGCCTTCGGCCGCTGTCAGCGTTTCGGCTGCGATGCCCCTCTGCTGAAAGTCCTTGCGCTTGCACGTATCCATGTCTGATTTGCTCCTTCTCGAAGTCAGTGGAACGGAGCATACGGGCAGGAAGATGCAATGGGCCAAGACCAAATTCGTGATACCTTTTCTGCATGAGGATACGAATCGATCTGCGCCAATTGGAGTGCTTCGTCGCAGTGGCGGAGGAAGGCACCTTCCGCGCCGCGGCTGAACGACTGCACATGTCACAACCGCCTCTAAGCCGCCAGATCAAACAGCTCGAGAGCGAACTCGGCGTGACATTGCTCAATCGCGATTCGGCGGGCGCGGAACTTACGACAGCGGGCAGCGAATTCCTGAAGGGGGCCAGGAAGACGCTGCTCCAGGCCGCAAAGGCGGTCGAAACCGCACGACGGCATTCAAAGGGAACGCCCCGGCAGCTCAAGGTCGGTTATACCAAGGTCTTCGACCCGGAGGTCTTTCCGTCCCTCGAGCCTGCCTTCAAGAAAGCGGTTCCTGACGGGGCGCTGGTTTTCGTTGCCGCCATTTCCGTCGAGCTTATCCGGCGCCTGCAGCGTGGCGCGCTCGATGTCGCCTTGATCGGGCTGCCAAGCACAACAGGGGAGCTGGTGGTTGAACCGCTGCACAAAGAGCCGCTGGTCGCTGTAATTCCCGCACGGCATCCGCTCGCGCGACACAAAGTCCTGTCGATCGCGCAGTTGAATGACCAACCCCTGTTCTGGCCGCAGCGCCGAACAAATCCCGGATTCTTCGATCACTACGAGGAAGTGTTCGCGAAGCTCGGGCATGCGCCGAGCCGCAGACTGACGGAGCCCGCGGATCACCACCTCCTGCTGGCCGAAGTGGCGAACGGACGAGGCATCGGCTTCATACCGAAGTCGATGACGAAGGTGCGGCGCGCCGGTGCGACTTTCAGGCCGCTCAAGGAAAGGGAATTCTGGATCGGATTCGGCCTCGCCTACAGGAATGCGCAACACTCATCAGAGTTGGACGCGTTGTTACGCATCGCGCGGCGCAAAACGGCGTTGCTCCCTCCGGGCATGGAATAACCACGGCCGTGCCATTCGTCCTGTGGCGCTTCTTGCGCTGTGACGGCGCCCAGTGGACTGCCTAGGAAAACCGTGTGCCGGATAAGGAAGATGTCGTGTGCTCGTGTGCCGAGCCCGAGCGCTTATAGCACGTGGAGCGAGCTATCGCGAACGTCCGCTTCGCGGTGACGTTCCCCCGGCGATCGAGTGTCCGCGACTGGCCGACTTCGGCCATTTATGCAAGGCTGTTTTCGACATAAAACGGTCTTTCAGTCCCCTGAGTGCAGACGCCCGTCGTGATATCGTCGACGATTTATGGTTCGTTTTCTCATCATGGCCAAATCGGAACTCATTAAGGCTGCGATTGCGTTTCGCGATTGGGAAAAGCCATGGACATTCGCTTCCGCTGTGTTAAAGCAACTCGCAGATGATTCTGAGGGCCGAGCACTATTCGGGCAGATCTGGATGGAGGCGTGTCGCTCTGACAACTGGCAGAAAACGGACATTTCGGAGTGCTGCGACACTTGTGATAGCTGGCTAAACCATCGGTTTTCATGGCTGCCAGAGGAGGTCCGAGCGCGGTTCGTGCGAGCAGCAGCTTACCAATGGAAATGAGTCACCCACGCGCTAATCATCCGATGATCTTGGTGTCGACGTCGAGCGTCCCTTCTTGGCCGATTTTCGTCTGACGTGACGCGCGCTCCTCGTCCCTGAACGATCACTGCACTTAGGAAGCACTCGTTCCAGTCAATACCGGCACAATCCTTCGCAATTTGGTTGCGCGAAAGTGTCTGCGATTCTCTCTATGTAGTCTTTTAGATTTTCCGGTGCGGTGTTGACTACCGTTTCGGCAGCCAACTTGAGTTTCTCTCGTTCTTCCGGCTTCATTGCGGTGACGATCTGGGGAGCGGTTTCTGCTGCTGCCATGAGCATATTCGTTCGGTAGCGATCATTTAGCGAGGGGTCGCTTGCAGAGGACAGTGTTGCAAGAAAAAAGGAGTCCATCCCTTTGCGCACCATCTCGATGCCTTGGCGTCGAACGGGGGTGATTTCCTCCGGCTTCATATGCTCGAGCATCCGCGTTACTAACGGCACCAACTTCGCCATGCATCGAATCTCAAACGGCTGCAGCAATGCCAATTCGTCTTGGTAAGTCAGTGAGTTCCGCAGCATCTTCCCGAAAATGGCCTGTTGTGCGGCATCAAGCGGCATGCTTTCCTCGACGACCTTGTCCAGATCAAATAGCAGGTAATTCTTGGCTTTGCGGTTCGCCTGGCCGCACAGATCCATCAGCACAGGAATCTGTGCCTCGCCAAACGTATTTCCGTCAAGAAAGCGGCGACTATCAGAAAGGGGCGCAAGGAACGTGGCCGCCCGTTCGTCAGACAGGCGGGGCATTGCACTGTATTTTTCCATCCATTCATCAAACTGCTGGCTTGCTTGCATGTAGCCGTCAAGCGGATCTGCAAGGACACTGCCAATTGAGCCGAGATTCAGGGTGAGAAAGATAATGAAAATTGAGAGACGACGCACGCTTTCCCCTTAATTAATCATTTCGATCAATGCTACAAATACTCCCGCATTGTCTTCACTCATTCATCTATTTTTCAGATAGCAAAGACACGTGACTGTAACAAAAAGGGAGGGATCGTGTGCCCCCTTTCCTATCGGAAAGTAACGGTCCGCTTCTGGCCGAATTCTGTCGTTAGTGAGCGTCAGTTCCCGCCCCTAAGCGGCCCCGACGCCTGCGAAACCGGCCGTTCAAGTGACACTCTTTATCGTGGGCTCATGTTAACGCGTCGCCCCCTTCTGTATCCTCCCAACTCACGGTCGCAATAGTATCGAGCCGGTTGTTTCGCCGGTTTCCAGTCGGCGATGTGCAACAACAGCTTGTGCCAGAGGAAGCACTGCTCCAACCTTCGCTCTCAGTCCGCTTCGCAACTGCTGGAACGTGGCCATTGCCCCCTCCCGATAGCGCGCCGGATCGGCCACGAAGCGAAATACGCTGGGGCGCGAAATCGCAATCGAGCGAGCCGGTCCAAGCAGAGACAGGTCGATGGGCGAGAGATCTCCACTGACCTGTCCAATGCTGGCGACCATTCCGAAGGGACGAACCGTGCCGAGCGTCTCAATGAGTGTCTTGCCGCCGATACCGTCAATTGCATAGTCGACTCCCTGACCTTTTGTCAGCGCCATTATTTGCGCGACGAAGTCCTCTTCGCGATAAAGAATCGCTTCGTCCAGGCCGTGCTCTTTCGCCAGTTCCGCCTTGGCGGCCGAACCAACCGTACCGATGACGCGGGCGCCCAGCGCTTTCGCCCATTGCGTCACGACGAGGCCAAGACCACCGGCAGCCGCATGGACCAATACCGTGTCGCCGGCTTTGACGGGATAGACGTATGAGCAAAGCATATGGGCAGTGATGCCGCGCAGCAGCATGCTGGCCGCAGTGTCGTCGGCGATGTCGTCGGGAAGAGGAAGGACGCGGTCGGCGGCAATATTACGGGCGCTGGCGTAACTGCCGACAGGCGGGCCAGCGTAGGCGACGCGCTGGCCCGGGTGCAGTGATTCTACGCCGGCGCCAACAGCGTCAATGACGCCGACGGCCTCGACGCCCAGGACTGCGGGGAACTCCTGCAGGTGATAGACACCGGTACGGTGATAGATGTCGACAAAATTCACGCCGATAGCCGTCTGGCGAATCCTAACCTCCCCGGTCTCCGGGGCAGGAACTGTAGCCTCGCGCAATCTCAACGTCGAAGCGTCGCCGTATTGTTCGATTGCGATCTGGGTCGCTTGAAGCGAGGACGTATCGGACATGGATCTGAAACTCATGTTGTTCTCCTGGTGATTGATCTGGCAAGCTCATGTTGCACTGGGTAAATTCACCGAACAATTCCAGATAAATCGTCAATGACTGTGCAAAAATTCACAGGGAAGGTCCCGCCGGAAAGCCAGCGTCTGCAATGGGACGACATCCGCTATTTCCTGGAACTGGCGCGGGTTGGAAGCCTTTCTGGGGCGGCACGCAATCTGTCTGTCGAGCATTCCACCGTCGCCCGGCGGGTCGAAGCGCTGGAGCAGTCACTGGAGGTCAAACTGTTCGACCGCTTGCCGAAGGGCTGGTCGCTCACGCTGGAAGGTGAAACGTTGGCCAGACAGGCGAGCCGTCTCGATGACGAAGTGCAGGCCTTTTCACGAGCGGCCGTGGGCGTATCGTCCCTGAACGGTACCGTTCGCATTTCCGCGCCGCCCGTACTGGCCAGTCATCTGCTGGTGCCTCGCCTGGCTGAGCTGCGATCCCAGTGGACGAACATCGACCTTGAAGTGATTGGAGAATCGCGTGACGCCAATCTGAGTCGTGGCGAGGCCGATCTGGCGATACGCATGTCCAGGCCAACCGCGCAAGGCCTGGTTGCGCGTCGCATAGGCGAGATGGGGTACGGGCTCTATGCTGCCAACGGGTATGCGGATCGACCTCGGCCAGAATGGGAATTTCTGGGCTATGACGAGAATCTCAGTCAGGTGCCTCAGCAGCGTTGGCTGGATCAAATCGCGGGGGACCGTCGCTTTGTTTTCCGAAGCAATGATCTGGCTGCATTACTCCATGCCGCCCGAGCAGGACTCGGGATTGCAGCACTTCCCCGTTTTCTTGCCGCGCATGATCCGGCGTTATGCCTGCTATCGGATCACCCTTGCTCGACGGTTCGGCAGTTGTGGCTCGTGATGCATCCGGACGTCAAACGCTCACCCCGTGTCCGGCTGGTTGCCGATCTGCTTGTCGAGCTGGTCGGCACAACGCCGGGGTTATCGCTGAGAGACATTTGAACGCAATCGCACGAGCGCCGCGCGGTATGACAGTCGGTTGTCGGGCCGTCCAGAAAATTCAGTGGCCGGTCTCTGTGGTCGACCGGCCACGTCACGTTTTATTAATATGTTCAGTGGGCACCCCGATGATGCAATTTGTCAGCCCTTTTAGGCCTCGACGTGACGAAAGCGCGGATAGCGTCCGCTACCATTGCCAACCGGCTCGTCGGCGCGCACAGATGCCAGGGAAAGGCGGTAGGCTGAACGGGACTTGTCTGACGCGTCTCCGACATCATTCCAGAGTTCGTGGCTGGTCTTCGCAACACGGAGCAATAGCGCACGCATATCCGTTGGAAGCTCATACCTCTGGACAATGTCGCACGTCAGATTGGCTGTGACGACGGCGACCAGCCTGCGCTCGGGCGCTTCTGGGCCAATCATCTCGAGTAACGCGATGACTTGCGAGAGCAGGGCTTGTCCTGCCGAAGCATCGATCTGCAGCGTAGCCGCAGGCAGTGCTAATGCCGTTATGTACAACACGCTCCTCTCGTCGAATTCCGCAAGTTCAGCGCGTACGTCCAACGCCTTTGTGATGATTTCTCGCTGGCGCTTGAGTCGATGTCGGACTCCCTCTGGCAGCGAAGGAAACGCGGCGTGCAACCTGGCGTAGTAGTCCATGGCCGATTGCCAGTCCCCGAGATGCTCGGCGTCGATATGGCATGCAAGGGCCGAAAGTTCAATGAGATGCTCGATTTTTGCGTTGGTGGCGAGAAATCGATGTAATTCAGTGCGGACGGTTTTCGGATGGAGCGTATGGTCCTGCCAGCAACGCGTGATGAATTCAGGAAAGCCATCGTGACTTCCCGCAGACTGGACGGAATTTTCAATTTGCATATTGGCCTCTGGCGACTGAGATGTGTCGGCCCGGCCTTAGCATGGAAAGGTCCGGCGACTCGAATCAAGTATCGATTGGTCTCTTGGCGCTAACCAGTGCAAAATCCCGAAGTGTATATTGCATCAAACGCCTGCCATGAAACGTCAGACTTGGATGTCCGCCGATCTCAACTTGCTCAAGGCATTCAGCGTTTTGGTCGCAGAGCGCAGCGTTGCCAAGGCGGCAAAACGACTGCATCTCAGCGAATCCGCCATGAGCCGCACCTTGAGCCGGGTGCGCGACGCGTTCGGGGACCCTATCCTCATCCGGGCGGGACGGCAACTGATTCCAACGCCTCGCGCGTTGTCATTAGAACCTCGCGTGCTCGACATGCTGGCGATGGCGCAGGACATTCTCACGCCCGCCGAGCTGGTCGACCCGGCATCCCTTGCGCAAACCTTCACCATCCGCTGTAACGAGGGATTTGCTGCGGAATTCGGTGCAAAGTTGCTCGACATCGTCGCTGTGGCAGCCCCGGGTGTTCACTTGCGTTTTTCCATGCAGGACGAGAAGGACGCCACTGCGCTGCGAGACGACAAGGCGGATATCGAAGTCGGGGTGCTTGGAAAAAGTGGACCGGAGATTCGTGTGCAGACGCTACTAAGAGACCGTTTTGTCGGTGTGGTTGCGATGTCTCATCCGCTTGCCGGCCATGAACCCGTCAGTATCGATGCATACACACGATACCCGCACGTGAGCGTTTCGCGCAGGGGGCGTCGTGCCGGCCCTATCGATGCTTTGCTGAGCACGCTTGGTGCAAAGCGCCGTATTGCAGCAACGGTATCGAGTTTTCCGGTAGCACTCGCGCTGGCACAAGGCGGCATCATTATTGCAAACGTGCCGTTTCGTCAGACGGCGTCGGGTCGCATTGGCATGCACACGTTCGAATTGCCGGTCCAACCGGAGCCTGTCGTGGTCTCAATGATGTGGCATCCGAAGGTCGACCCGGACCCCGCGCACCGATGGCTGCGGGATTGCCTGTTGCGCACCTGTGCAGATTAGCCGGCTCCCGGCGTTCATGCTTATGGGGGCACTCAATCTCCGGCCGGTTATGTCAGGCGCCGGCGACGCCCCGGCCAGGTTCCCGCAGTGTACGCGCCTGTTGGACCAGAGATTTTCGTATCCAAATATCCAGCCTGCCTTCGTGTAGAAGAATCGTTCGCTACAGTGAGGACAACGAAGTGTAGAAAGCCTTCTGCCAGCGCGATACGCGCGAAAGAACAAGACCCATACCGCCAACACAAATAGCAGCGCCGAGGCCGCGCTGCCAACACTGTGACCGTGCCTCGTCTGAAAGACGCAATCCATCATGATGCTGCGGGGCGGGGCGGGGCGGGGCGGGGGGAGGGTGTTTGTGACGTTGCCGAATGCTCAGATCATGAGTGCGGCAGGTTCTCGCGGAAGTGCGGAAGAATTACGGCGAAGGCAAAAAAGAAAAGGGGTTGCGATTTCTCGCAACCCCTTGAATTCGTTTGGTAGGCCGTGCGGGATTCGAACCTGCGACCAACGGATTAAAAGTCCGCTGCTCTACCAGCTGAGCTAACGACCCAACGAAGAAAAAGATTATAGCGTCGTGGTCGTTATAGTGTCAAGACATCTGTGACGCGGATATGTCCATTTCGAGGCCATTTCTCGCAGTTGTGCGCGAATTACGCTCAAACGCTGCGCTCAATGCGCCACATCTGATACTTGAACGCACAGACGCCGCCCACCAGAATCGCCGCGATGGCGACGAACGACCCGACCGCCAGCGTCGACACACCCGAGAGCCCCTGTCCGACCGTGCAACCCAGCGCCGTCACGCCACCGAATCCCATTAACGCTCCGCCGACCATGTGATTCGCCGTGTCTTCCGTGCCGTGGAAACCTTCCCAGCGGAAGTTGCGCGATACGAGGGCGTACACGAACGAACCGGCGATCACGCCGAGCACGCTCGAAATTCCCAGCGTGATAACGTTGCTCGTGTCGCTCCACATCATCAGCCAATACAGCGTGTAAGCCAGCGGCGAGACGAACGACAGCGCTTCCATCTTGCCGGAGTTCGTCGCAACGAAACTCTCTTCAAGCGTGTTCGGATTCTCTGCGACGTAACCGATCTTGCCCGAGACGTACCAGAGCGCCACGATGATCGCGCCCACCACGAGTCCGCCGAGCAGATTGTCGAACGTCCAGAATTCGCGCCGGACAACGGCGGCAACTACGAATGCACCGCCGACGATCAGGCCGAGCACGAGTTGCGCACGGTGCACGTCGCCGCCGAACAGACCGCCAAGGAGCGTGGGCAGATCCTGTGACGTCGCAAACGTCGTCTGCACGCTATCGAGCGCGGCCACGCGCAAGACGGCGAACAAGCCCTTGAGTGTCATGTATGCCGACACGCCGATCATCACGAAGACGAGCAACGATTTCAGATTGCCACCGCCGATGCGCACGAGCGTCTTGCTGCCGCATCCGGACGCGAGCACCATGCCGAAGCCGAAGAACCAGCCGCCGACGAGATACGAGAGCCAGGTGAAGCGAGGCGTCGTGTAAATGGCCTTGACCGGATCGATGATGCCCTGCGAGGCGAGTACGCCCGTGCCGATGGTCGCGACGCCGATGGCAAGCCACCACATCCGCATACGATTCCAGTCACCGATGTTCACGATGTCTGAGAGTGCGCCCATCGTGCAGAAGTGCGTGCGCTGGAGTACGGCGCCAAACACGAAGGCCAGGCCAAAGGTGAGCCACACGACAGTGTGGGAGAGGGCGTTCAGATCGACGTCGGTCATGAGGCGAGAAGACGATAGCGGCCGGACTGGCCGTTCGATACGTTGACGCGAGCCACGGGGCGCGGCCGGCAGTGTTGTTATCAGACGTGATGCGCAACCTGTGCACGATCACATCGCGGGTACGGTCGCCATGACGTGCGGGACACTGACGGTCCACACGCATCCCCTGAGACGCCGCGCCTCGAACGTTTGGAAAGTCCGTATTCTACTTGAGGTCATGCCGCGTACACCGGAAACGACAACGCCGCCCAGGGGCGGCGTCGTTCGTTTGACGAGTGACCTCACACGGAAGGTTGGTTCGCTCAACCTCCCAGGGGGCGTCTTACTTCAGCTTGGCCGAGCGTTTCTTGGCTTCCGCTGCCGATTCGGTGTCCGGGTACCTGGCCACCAGATCCTGCAACGTTTTCTTCGCTGCCGCAGTCTGCCCGGATTCCGCCTGGTTGCTGGCAATTGCCAGCATGGCCTCGGCAGCCTTCGGGCTCGTCGGGTACTTCGTCACGATCCCTTGCAGCGTCGCAGTCGAACCCTTCAGATCTTTGTTGGCGTACTGCGCATTGCCAAGCCAGAACTGAGCTTCGGGTTGATACGGGCTGGCGGGATACTTCGCTGTGAAGGTCCGGAAATCCGTTTGCGCACCCTTGTAGTCACCATTGCGGAATTTCGTCAGCGCGGCGTCGAAAACTTCCTTCTCGCCCGGTTGGACGGTGCCGGTCACGCCGCCGACGGTCATCTGCTGCGGTTCGAATTTCTTCAGGCGACCGTCGAGGTCGTTGTAGAAATCCTTTTGACTCTGTTGCAGGTTCGCAAGCTGGTTCTTCAGATCTTCGTTCTGGCCGCGTTGATCGGCCAGATCACGTTGCAACTGCTGGATCTGGTTGTTCAAATCCAGCACGTTGCGCGTGAGCCCCTCGATCCGCTGCTTGTCTGAATCCAGGCGGCTGCGGATATCGAGGATCGCTTTGCGCGCCTCGTCGTCGTCGAACAATCCGGCATGCGCAAGCGGGCTCAGCACCGAAGTGCCGAGCGTCACCGCGCAGATCATGTTTTTAAGCAAACGAGACGTCATGACGATTCAATCAATAAGCCAGGTCGACGCGACGGTCTTGGGCCCAGGTGGCTTCGTCGGTACCCGTAGCCTTTTCCTTGCCCAGCGACACGGCTTCCATCTGGCTGGCGTTGGCGCCCAGTGCCGTCATCGTCTTCAGCACGGCTTCAGCACGCTTCTGACCCAGGGCCAGGTTGTACTCGCTGGTACCGCGCGGGTCGGTGTTGCCTTGCAGCAGCACGTGACGTTGCGAGTACTTCGACAGGAAGGCCGAGTGAGCCTGGAGCAGCGGGGTGTATTGCGAATCGACGCTGTACGAATCGAAACCGAAGTACACGCTGCGCTTGGCGAGCGGGCCGTTCGGGTTGTTCAGTTCGTCAGCCGATGCGTCGACGGGGGCGACGGCGCGTGCGTCGGTCGTGGTCTGACCCTTGTTGGCGTTAGCCTGGTCGTCGAGCTTCACGCCCGACGAGCAAGCGGCCAGAGCGGCCAGCGAAGAGATGGCGAGGATATTACGAAGCAGGGAACTCATATGAGCCTCCGATTGATGTTGCTGTTGATGTTATTGCATGAAAGGGCCCCAGGAGGGTTCGCGAACTTCCCCTCCTCGAACCTGAAGAATCTGCCGGGTTTGCCCGTCCACCGAGACTGCCGCGAGAACCTTTCGGCCTCCGGACTGCGTTGCATAAAGAATGTACTTGCCGTTCGCGGCAAAACTCGGTGACTCGTCGTGGCTGGTGTCGGTCAGAGCCGTAACATCGCCAGTGCTCATATCCTGCACGCTCAGCTTGAATCCGCCACCCTGACGCGCGATGAACGCGAGCAACTTGCCGTCGGGACTGATTCGCGGGCTGACGTTGTAACTCCCCTTGAAGGTCACGCGCTGCGCGCCGCCTTCGCTCTCGCCACCGGCCGGCATCTTGTAGATTTGCGGACCACCGCCACGATCGCTCGTGAAGTAAATCCATTTGCCGTCCGGGGAATACTGCGGTTCGGTGTCGATCGCGCCGCTGCGCGACAGACGTTTGAGGCCACCGCCATTGGCGTTGACCTGATAGATCTGCGTGTTGCCGTCGCGCGAGAGGGCCACGGCCAGCTTGCTGCCGTCCGGCGACCACGACGGTGCCGAGTTGTTGCCACGCTCGTTGGCCAGCACGGCACGACGGCCGCTCGGCAGATCGTGGATGTACACGACCGGCTTGCGCTTCTCGAAGGAGACGTAAGCGACCTTGGTGCCGTCCGGCGACCAGGCCGGCGAGATGATCGGCTCGCGGCTGTTCAGGGCAACGCGCGCGTCCTGACCGTCGGAGTCGGAAATCTGCAACTGGTAGTTCGGGCCGTTATGCAGCACGTACGACAGACGCGTGGCGAACACACCGCGATCGCCCAGCAACTTCTGGTAGATGTAGTCGGCGATCTTGTGTGCAGTCAGGCGCAGGTTGGCTTGCGACGACGTCAGCGCCAGACCGCCAAGCGGCTGGCCGTTCACGGCATCGTAAAGACGGAAGCTGACCTGGAAGTTGCCGTTGCCTGCCGGCGTGATGGTGCCGGAGACGAAAGCGTTCGCGCCCTTGGCGCGCCACGTGCCGAGATCGACCGAATCGTCCACACCAACGGTGGCGCCACCCGTATCGATCTGATTGAAGCGACCGCTGTTGCTCAGGTCGGCCTTGACGACGGCGACGATATCCGTCGGCGCCGTGCCTTTGAAAGTCGACACGGCGATCGGGTAACGGTTGGAGCCGACGCCCGTAATGTCGACGGTCAGCGGTGTCTGCGCATGGGCGATCGTGCAAGCCGCGGTGAGCCAGGTGGCCACCAGCGCACGCCATGCATATTGACTGGAGATTCGCATGCGTTCGATTGGTCAGTTACGCGTTGCAAGGGCCATTTTTACCACATTCGAATGAAAATGGACTCGCATCGCTCGGTTTTCGTTCCCGTTTGACAACATACTCAGCCTTTTGGACTGAAGCGCAGGTTGACGGTCGGGGGGCTTTGCCGTTCGTGTCGCGCGGCAACGGATCGGATTTGGTGATGGCAGCCTGCACGGCGGCGTCCCACGCAGGGTTGCCGCTCGACTTGGCCAGTTGCATCGACAGTACGCTGCCATCCGGTGCCAGACGTACCGTCACGACCGCCGTGGGATTGCCCTCGGTGTCGCCACCATAAGCGATATTCGGCTTGACCTTGGCGCGCACCCGGTCGGCGTAACCCGCCGATGCTGTGCCGCCGGCGCCCGAGCCGGTACCGCCTGCCTGCGAGCCCAGACCGTTGCCGGTCGCGCCCGGAGTGCCTCCCGCCATGCCGCGCAACGAGGCCAGACGATCGGCTCGCGCCGCCTCCGCAGCCTTTTGTGCAGCGGCTTCCTTTGCAGCCTTGGCCTTGGCAGCCTTGTCTTCTGCAGCCTTCTTCTCGGCATCCGCTTTCTTCTGCGCGTCTGCCAATTGTTGCTGCTTCAATTGTTCGGCCTTCTTGGCGTCTTCTTCCTTCTGACGTTTCTGTTCGTCAGCTTTCTTCTGATCGGCCAGCTTCTGCTGACGCGCCGCCTCGTCCGCCGCAGCCTTCTTGCGCGCGAGTTCGGCCGCAGCCTGCTGCTCGGCAAGTTGTTTCTGCTTGAGCGCTTCCTGACGGGCCTTTTCCTGCTGCGCTTCGAGCAGGCGCGCCTGCTCGGCGGCTTGCTGTTCCTGCTTGCGCTTTTTCTGCTGGAGGGCGATGTCGGCGTCTTCGGCTGGTGGCGTCGGCGCGGCCACGGCCGGCGGGGCCGGTGTGGGCGGCGGCGTCACGACAGGCGGCGTGGGTTCGGCCACTTCGGTCGGCGTCCACAATTCCGCTTCGGAACCGGCGGGCGAGCTGTTCTGCCAGCGCATGCCGTAGAAGAGCAGGGCGAACAGCAGCGCATGCATGAGCAGCGCCAGAAGGAATGCCCGTCCCGTGCCGCGCTCATCCTTGCGCGGACCGATGGGAAGGTCGGAGCGAGCTACAGTGCGACTCATTTCTGCTTGACGAGCAGGCCCACGCGTTTCACGCCCTGAGCCTTGAGATCGGACATCACGTTCATGACGATTTCATACCGCACCGACTTGTCGGCGGCGATGACGACCGGCTGATCCGGGTTCGCCGCCTGACGGCCTTGCAGGAAACCGGTCAGATCGCCCCCGCTCATGCGTTGCTCGATGGTATTTTCACCATCCTTGTAACGCACCAGCATGCGATTGTCCGCTTCGATGTTGACGACCACCGGCGGCGTCTGCTGCTGCGGGCTCGCATTGGCGACGCTCGGCAGATTGACGATCGACGGCGCGACCAGCGGGGCAGCCACCATGAAGATGACGAGCAGCACCAGCATCACGTCGATATACGGTACGACGTTGATGTCCGCCATGGCGCGACGGCCGCGGCGAGCGTTGCGCATAGAACCTGCCATGTCTCGGCGCTCCCGGAATGCTTAGTGAATCTGCCGTTGCAGGATGTTGGAGAATTCTTCGACGAAACTCTCGAAGCGGATCGACAGCCGGTCGATGTCGGTGGCGAAGCGGTTGTAGGCAACCACGGCAGGGATAGCGGCGAACAGACCGATGGCAGTCGCCACCAGCGCTTCCGCGATACCCGGCGCCACGTTGGCGAGCGTTGCCTGTTGCACGTTCGAGAGGCCGCGGAAAGCGTTCATGATACCCCACACCGTACCGAACAGACCAATGTACGGGCTGACCGAACCGACCGACGCGAGGAACGGCAGATTCGCTTCGAGCGAGTCCATTTCACGTTGATAGCAAGCCCGCATGGCGCGCCGCGCACCGTCCAGAATGGCGTGCGGATCGTTCAGGCCTTTCTCGCTCGCCTTGATGTATTCGCGCATGCCCGATTCGAAGATGCGTTCCAGCGCACCGGTCTGGTGACGGTTGTTCAGCGCGCTTTGATACAGCGCCTGAAGATCGCCGCCGGACCAGAAGTCGCGCTCGAAGCGCTCGGTCTGGGCGCGCGCGCGACGGATCGCGAAGATCTTGCGGAAGATGTGCGTCCACGAGAGCAGCGAGAGCAGCAACAGCAGGCCCATGACTGCCTGGGCGAGCACGCTGGCATGCATGACCAGCGAAATGATGGAAAGGTCTTGATCGGGCATGGTGTGGTTATTGACTGACCGGAATTATTGTCCTGGCTTCAGGCGGCTGCCGATGGGGCAACTGCATCCGCTAAGGCTTGAGCCGTCCTGGCTGCCGATTGCATGGCGAGGCGCACGTGCGCGGGAATCTTGCCTGGGCGCAACGTGTCTGCGGCCACGCAGCCGATTTTGATGCTGCCGCGCGCCAACAGTTCGCTGCTGCCGTCGGGGGCGTCGCGCCACGCTTCCTGAAGGAAGTCGACGGAGGCGCCGCCAATACGTTCGATGCGGCTTTTGATGACGACGAGATCGTCGAGCCGGGCAGGACTCAGATAATCGAGTGCCGTGGCGCGCACAATAAAGATCATTCCGGTATTGCGGGCCAGTTCAAGTTGCTCGATGCCGAGCGAACGGAGCCACTCGGTTCGGGCCCGTTCGAAGAATTTCAGATAGTTGGCGTAGAAGACGACGCCTCCGGCGTCCGTGTCCTCGTAGTAAACGCGAATTGACCAACAGGTATCAAAATCAGCCATGCCGCGCATTGTATCGGAACGGAGCGGTAACGCCAGTCACGGAAACACAATTTTTCAAACAGGCCGGACCCCCTGATTGTTACGAGCGATTATTGAATGCCGTCCGGACGGTCCGGCTGGGCACCAAACTGGGGCGAAATCGTCGCGATGCCCCGTGCGACGGGGGATGGCGCTGGCGTGTGGGCGGCGGCCGTCTCTATAATGACGGCTCGCAAGCCCCCCTGTATTTCAGACAAGACCGCCGTGTGCGCACGCTTGCACTGCGTGCCCTCCGGTCGCTCATCGTGAACCAACCTGCGAGGCCCTTGAATTGACTTCCCCCACAACGCAATCTCCCGCCGCCTCCACCACGACCTCCCTTCGCGTCGCCTTCCTCGGACTGGGCGTGATGGGATACCCGATGGCTGGCCATCTGCAACGTGCCGGTCACTCGGTGACGGTCTATAACCGTACGGCGGCCAAGGCGCAGCAATGGGCCAAGGAGTATGGCGGCAATGCGGCGGCCACGCCTGCCGAGGCCGTGCGCGATGCCGACATCGTCGCCGCCTGCGTGGGCAACGACGACGACCTGCGCAACGTCGTGCTCGGTGAGCACGGCGCATTCGCGGGCATGAAGGCGGACGCCGTCTTCGTCGACCACACCACGGCCTCGGCCGATGTGGCGCGCGAGCTGTACGCCGTCGCGCGCGAGAAGGGCCTGCATTTCGTCGACGCCCCGGTCTCCGGCGGCGAAGCCGGCGCCAAGAACGGTGTGCTGACGATCATGTGCGGCGGCGACGCCCCGGCGTTCGATCGCGTGTCCGCCACGCTCGGCGCCTATGGCCGTGCCGTCACGCGCATCGGCGAAGCCGGGGCCGGTCAGTTGGCCAAAATGGTCAACCAGATCTGTATCGCAGGACTGGTGCAGGGGTTGTCGGAAGCCATCAACTTTGGTCAGCGCGCCGGGCTGGACATGCCGCTCGTGCTCGACGTCATCAATAAGGGGGCAGCGGCCAGTTGGCAGATGGACAATCGCGGTCAGACGATGATCGACGGTAAGTTCGATTACGGCTTCGCGGTGGACTGGATGCGCAAGGACCTCGGGCTGTGTCTGGCCGAAGCGCAGCGCAACGGCGTTTCGCTGCCGGTCACGGCGCTCGTCGACCAGTTCTATGGTGACGTTCAGGCTCTGGGCGGTTCGCGCTGGGACACGTCCAGCCTGATCCACCGTCTGCGCGTGTTGTCGGGCAAGGCGTAACTGTCTGAGGGCCGGGGCGTCCGGGTTCGGACGTCCGATGTCGCAGCGCTCTCGCGCGGACGGTTTGTGACGCCGGTCGCAGGCCGTCCCGGGGGGGGCATCCTCCGGTCCACGGCCGCTGGTATGAAATATCAGACATCTCTCCGGGTTTATCTCCAATCGTCTGAATAGATGATTGGCACTAGAATGCGGAAAACGGGACGTCGCGGCGCGACGACACGGTGGCGTGGAGGCTTGGGAGCGGGCTGGGGCGTTGCGTGTCAATGTGGGACTGGAGGGAGCCGCCGCGAGCGATAACGATCTAGAACACAACTCGAACCCGAGACCCAACCGGCATGAGCAATCAGTCGAACGCCGCGGCCGTCCGCGCATTTCGTATTCTCGAAATCCTCAGCGCCTCAGGCGCGCCGATGACACTCGCGGAGATCGTTGCCGCGATCGGTCTGCCCAAGCAGACGGTGCATCGCATCCTCAAACAACTCGAAGCCGCGTGGCTCGTGACCCGTGAAGCGGGTAGCCGTCACTACGAGCCGTCGTCGCGTGTGCGTGCCATGGCCATCAATGCCCTGATGCACCTGGGGCCGGCGGCGGCGCGTCATGCCGTGCTTCAGCAACTGGTCGACAAGCTCGGTGAGACCTGCAATCTGTCGATGCTGTCGGGCGACGACCTTGTCTATCTCGATCGTGTGGAGACCGACTGGTCGCGTCAACTCAAGCTCTCGCCCGGCTCGCGCGTGCCGCTGCACTGCACCGCCAGCGGCAAGCTGTTGCTGGCTTTCTTGCCCAGAGCGCGGCGCGAGAAGCTGATTGCGCACCTGCCGTTGCGTCCCCGTGCAGAAAACACGATCACCGATCTGGAAGATTTGCGCCACGAACTCGTCGAGACGCGCAAGCGTCGTGTCGGCACGAACAACGAAGAGCACGTGCCGGGCATGATTGCCGTCGCGGTGCCGGTGATGCTCGACCGCAACCGCGCGTGTGCGGCCATCGCCGTGCAAGCGAGCGCCCAGCACTGCACGCTCGAAAAGCTCATGACGTTCCTGCCCGAGTTGCAGAATGCCGCCGAGACGATGGCGGCGACCTTCAACGAGTAATCGGCCGCGTCCGGAGAGCGCGCAGGGGCAGGGCGCTGCCTACTGCCCCGCGCTGCTAGCGGCGTCCGGCACAGATGCCGGTGACGGTATGCCCGGTGCGAGCGCCTCGAACATCTGCTCAAGCTGCTTGGCCCCCTGCGCGGACTCGGCACGCATGCGCGGGCCGATAAAGACAGGATCGAGAATCAGAAACAGCAGATTCGGGGTGCGATACATAAAGTCGCGCTTGAAGCGCGTACCCGTGCCGTCCGGCGTCAGCGTGTAACGCACTGCACCCGAGGGCCGTCGGTTGACCTCTCCTTCGATGCGCCACTCGAACGGCGGCTTCGCCTCCACGACCTTCCAGTGAAGGATGCCGTGACGTCCCGCGAGCCGGAACTCTTCGGCCACTTCCTCCCCGACCGTCAGCGGATGATCGGTCATGCCTTGCACGGCGAGCGATGCGGGGTGCCATTTCGGCCAGTTCGCCGGCGTCGTCACGTAGTCGTAGACGGCTTGCGGCGGGGCACGCAGCGTGACCACAGTGACGACATGCGTCTGGCGCTCGAACGGCAGGGGCAACAAAGACAGCAGGGCGACGATGGCCACCGCCCCGAGCAGGAACAGGAAGACTCGCTTCATCGGCACGCGCTCACGCACCGGGAGGCGAATCGAGTTCGACATCGACCATCAGGTCGTCGGCCAGACTTTCCAGAACCTCACGCAATGCATCGGTGCTTACGCTCGCAGGCACGTGCAGGCGCGCTGTCGCACGAAACAGTGTGCCGCCGGACATCGAGCCCTCGACACACTCTGTGGCGAGTTCGTCGATGGAGATGCCGCGCGTGAATAACACGTGCGAGATTTCCTTGACGATGCCCGGATGGTCCTGTCCGACTAGATCGAGCTGAAGCACGCGCGCGCCCGGATCGGCGGCGGCACTTTGCGCGCGGGTGACGGAGATTTGCAGGCCGTGCGTCTGAAGCGCGTGTAGCGCTTTGGTGAGCGTTTCCGTGTGCTCGTCGGGGACCTGAAGATGGATGATGCCGGCGAACTGGCCGGCAAGATTGGCGAGACGGCTTTCCAGCCAGTTGGCACCGGCGGCGGTGGCGCGATCGGCGATCGCATTGACCAGACCCGGGCGATCCGGACCGATCACGTTGAGAATCAGGGACGTCGTCATCACAGGCTCCATCGACACTGAGGGGCAAGAGGCGGCGCATGCCGCGCGCTCGTGATTCGGGATGTACCGGTCGTGATCCCTGACGTCGTGGCGATTCAAGGTGAGCCGACCGCTACGTTGCGCGCAGCAGGCTCAAGTGTAGTGCAATCGCGGGGTGCGCCGCTACGGCGGGCAATGCCGGACGTGCGGGTGTCGTCGAGGAGAAGGGGCGACGGTGATTTGTGGGCAGAGGTGGACGGCGAATCAAGGACGATCCGCCGCCATCGCGAGCAAGGCTATGACGGTCGCGTCGTCCGTCTGCACGAAATCGCTGTACGCCACGCTGACCGCATAGAACGGCTGCGGCGTTTCCAGACAGACGACGGCGTCGGCCAGCGCGCTCAGACGCGCGATGGCGTCGCGTGCGCCGACCGGTGCGCACGCCACGAGCGGCGTCGCGCCCAGTCGTCGCATCGCGCGCAACGCAGCCGTCATCGTGGCGCCCGTCGCAATGCCGTCGTCAACGATGACGACGGGGCGACCCGCGACGTGCGGTGCGCCGCGTCCCGGCGTATAGGCCTGACGCCGCTGCTGAATCAACGCGCGCTGACGCGCACTCTCATGCGAGAGATACGTGCCGGTTGCGCCGAGCGAGAGCGCGTGGTCGGCGAGAAAGATGCCGCCGAATTCGTCGACTGCGCCGACTGCGAGTTCGGCCTGATGGGGCGCTCGCAGCTTGTGCGCGAGCAACACGTCGAGCGTGCCATTCAATTGGCGTGCGATCGGCAGAGCGACCGGCACCCCGCCACGCGGGATGGCGAGCACAAGGGGAGGTGCGCAGCGCGACAGCAACGCGTGCGTGGCGAGCACTTCGGCCAGCGCATTGCCTGCGGCGGCACGATCGAGAAACGAGGCTACGGCAGACATGGCAAGGACGCGGGGGCGAGCCCGGCAGGCGACGGGAATCGTCCCATCGTAACGCCGGGGCCTGATGCTCGTTTGCATCGAACGTGTTTCCGAACGCGCGTACCCTCACGGGCAATGACGGAGATTGTCTGCGCGACGTCCGTCTTGACGCGATCCTGGGGCGATCCTGAGGCGGCCCTAGCGCGCCAGTAGCTCGGGCACCGTGCCGACGAGCAACGTCACGCCGGAGCAGGCCAGCAGCGCCAGCACCATGCGTCGGAACATGTGATCGGAAAGGAACTTGTAAGCCCACGCGCCCGCGAGCGTCGGCAGGATCATCGACGGCACGGCAATCGCGAACACATGCAATGTCTGCGCGGTGATGACGCCCTGCACGGCGTACAGCGTGATGGTGAGTGTGTGCATCACGATGAAAAAGATCTGCATGACGGCGCGCTGCATGTCTTTGTCCCATCCGCGCAGCGTGCACCAGAGCGTGGGCACTACGCCGACGAGCCCCCCGATGCCACCCATCACCCCGCCGATGAAACCGACGACGCCGTCAGCCGCGCGGCCGCCGTGCGCAATGCGTGGCAGGTGCGCCGCGAGCAACAGGATCGAACAATAGACGACGAGGATGGCGCCGATGCCCGCCCGAAACCACACCGGGTCGAGGTAGCGCAGAATCCACACGCCAACCGGAACACCCACCAGTCCGCACAACACGAACGGTGCAAGACGCGCCAGCGGCACGGCCCGACGTACTGTGCGCAACGCGAGGATCTGGCCGACGAGCGAGCAGAAGGCGGCGAGCGGGCCGGCCAGCGTGGGAGGGAGCGACCACGCCCAGAAGGACAGTGCCACCAGACTGAACGCAAAGCCGGACAAGCCTTGAACGAAGCCGCCGATACAGGCACCGGCGATGAGCGGGAGGAGGGGAAGCAGTGGATCGGCGGTCATATTTTTAGTTTTCCGCCGACATTATGCGGCGATCCCGTGCGCAGATGCACGGGATCGTGGCATTCGGGAGGCGCCGCTCGGCGCGCTGTCGTACGTCTGGTTCAGGCGCGATGGTCTGCCTGCCAGTGCTGCCAGGCCATGACGAAGAGCGAACCGACGGCGATGCCAAGGGCGGCCCCGGCGAGCGCGTCGCTCGTCCAGTGATAGGCGGCGGCGAGTTGCCCGAAGGCCGTCAGTCCGATGGCGATGGCGCATGGCGCGCGAAGCACGCGATGACGCAGGGCGAGTACGGTCGTGAACGCGAGAATCACGGTGAGGTGACCGGAGGGAAACGATGCGAAGGCCGCGCTGTTGCCGCCAAAGAACCGGAATTCGAAAACGCCGTCGCGCAAATACGATGGGTTCTCATGGATCCACGTGGCAGGCCAGGTGCGTCCGAAGACGAATTTCAATGCTTGCTTGGCCAGACTGCCAACGCCGACTGCGCCTGCCGCGAGCCACAACGTGACGGCCCACGACGGCAGCTTGCGACGCCAGAACAACACCGCGCCGACGATTAGAAACGTCGGCCAAGCCAACACGAACAACGGCGAAGGCAACTCTGCGATGTGCTGAATCCAGCGAGTGCCTTGGGTGTGCGCATGCGCGAAGTCGACAACTGGGCGGTCGATCCAGGGAATTGCGACGAGGGCGAGCAGCAGGCAGGCCAGCGCGCTGAACCATGCAGTGCGCAGACAGGGCGTCGAAGTGGCAGCGGCGGGCGGGGTGCCGGGGGCGGCGTTCGGAGCGAGTTCGGTCATGACGCGATTTCGGAGAAGAGGGGGCAACTGCCGGACGTCGGGAACCGGCAACACTGGGCGACGTTCGGCGAGATCGCGTCATGGTAGTCGCCATTGGTGCCCCGGGGGTGGGCTCGTCCCAAAAGCGGGGTATTCATGCGGCGTTGAGCGCCGTTCGGCACGCGGACCTGCCGACGTAAGTCATTGAAGGCCGTTGGCGCTGGTGTTGGCAACGGACGCGTCGGCCGTCTGACCGGGGAGACCGCGATGGCGGGGCCTGATCCCGGAGCTTGCCCGGCGGCGATGGCGGTTTGATGACGGTCAGTGTGCTGGCGTTGCAACCGTGACATGCTCCGATCTCTTGAGAATCAAAGATTTTTTTGCGGCGAACCGGGGCAACGTCCTACAATCGTCCCCTACGTAAGCGTTGGAAATGGTTGGAATTTGTCGGCGGTGGACGGCTTGACCGCACGACGATACCGAGAGAAGGGCAGACCGTTGCGGCGCAGCTCGGCCATGGTCCGGGCATGGCCGAGGTATGGCCGAGGTATGGCAGTCAATTCGCTCGTCAAAACAAAATCAAAATTGCATGCGGGGGCAGTAGTGAATCGGGGATTCGAGAGCATCATCGATCGGCTGGCGCGCGAGTTCTGGCGCGCAGCACACACGCGCGAACAGCAGCACGCACAATCGCAGTTACGCTCGCTGGCGGAAGTCCGAGCGCTGGATCAGGCGCAACGCGCCTGGGAAGACGCACCGGCCGCCGACCCGGTTGCGAGCGAGCGCTTGCGCCTGGCATGGCGGCAGGCGGAAGCCGCCGCTCAGGGCGCACGCGCGAAGTTCGAAGTGGCGCGACTGGCGCGTCTGCTTGCCGATGGACTCACCCGCGACCTGCGCATTCCTCCGGCCGATCTGCGCGCGCGCAATACGCCTCCCGTGCTTGATACGCGACATTTGCCGAAGATTCTGGCGAAGCCCGAGTGGGAGACGTTCGCGCCGGAGAAGCCGGGGCGACTGGCGCTGGCGATGCCTGGCGCGTCCGGACGCTATGAGCAGGCCGTCGCCAAGGCGCGCAGCGAGTTCGTCCACGCGGAGCGCGAATACGAAGCCTCGAAGATTCGCCGGACCCAGGGGTCGATGATCCTTCAGATTGCGCAGCAAAAGGCGACGGAAGCGGCGCGCGCCGAGAGCGCCCGTCACAACGCGGCCGTGGCCGATTTCGAAGGCGCACTGCTGCGCGGCGAGGCGGCTGCCGTGACGGGGTACGCGCGCATCGTGCTCAGCCGCAGTCCGTATCCGGAAGCGTTCGCGCAAACGCTCGCCGCACATTACGTCGAGAACCTCAAGCTGCTGGCTATCGGGTACGACGTGCCAACGCTCGACGCCGCCGTGCCGACGGCGCTCGACTATCACTACAACGCAGCGGAAGACGCCGTGCAAGGTACGCCCGCAGGTGACGCCATCCGCGCACAGGCCTATGCAGGTGCGCTGCAACAGATCATGTTGCGTTCGCTGCATGAGTTGTTCGCCGCAGATCCGCTACGACACGTGGGGGCCGTTGTCCTCAACCTGTACGCGAATGATGGCGACGCACGCGTCTGTCTCGCGAGTGTGCATGCAGCCCGCGCCGATTTCGCGGCGCTCGTGCTGACCGAAGGCGACGCCGCCACGCATCTGGCGGCGCTCGGTGCACGCGTATCGGCACGACCCGGCGCGCTGCAAGCGGTAACGCCGGTGGCAGGTGTCGATATGACGCAAGTCATCACCGATGCCGATGTGGCCGTCGATCGCCGCTTCAATCTGATGACGCTCAGTGACAAGGACTTCACGCAAGTGATGTTCCATCTGCTGCGCTCGCACGGTTTCGAAGGGCCGCCGCTGGTGCCCGGCGAACAGGAGGGCATGCTGACGTGCCGCGCATGGGACCCGCATCCGATTTTCGGCGGTGACGTCGTCGTCCACATCTTCCGCGAGATGGATCGCAGCGCCCGGCTGGAACTGACGGCGGCGCGCGCGATGCTCTCCGAGATGCAACAGATTGGTGCCGCGCGCGGCATGCTGATCACCACCGGCGAGTTCGACGACGGCGTGGAGGAGTTCGCGCGCGACCGTCGCATCGAGCTGCTCTCCGGACATCATCTCGTCTTCCTGCTCAAGGAAAATGCCGGTGTCGAAGCCAGTGTCGTCGTGCCGGAAACAGTCGATACGACTGCGGCGCTGTTCTGAGGCGCACGGGACGTGTGAAAGGCCGTGGGAGATGGCCTGTTATAGTGGCTCGACCTGACCCCACGTCATTCACATCCCGGAGGATCGTATGTCCCGACGCATGGAATGCAAGGCAAGCCCCGTAACGACTGCGGGCCTGAAACGATGGGCCGGTGCGGGCGCCGCGAGCGTCGCACTGGTGATAGCCGTCGGCATGCCGATGGCCGCATATGCGCAAATCGGCAACCTGATGGACGCCGTTGGCGGCGGGAACTCGGGCGGCGGCAATACGGGCGGTCTGGCGGGCAGCCTCGGTGGCCTGGCGTCGGGCGGGGGCGGCTCGCTCACGTCAAGCAGCATCGGCAACGCGACCGGTGTTCTCCAGTTCTGTATCAAGAACAATTATCTCGGCGGCGCAAATCTGAATTCGGCGACGGACGTGAAGGACAAGCTGCTCGGCAAGATCGGCACGCAGTCCGGCTCGCCAGCCGCCAGCCCCGGCTATCTCGACGGCGCGAAGGGGCTGCTGTCGTCGCCCGACGGCAAGACCGTCGATCTGAACGGCGGTGGCCTCAAGGAACAACTCACCCGCAAGGTCTGCGACAAGGTGCTCGATCAGGCCAAGTCGTTCCTTTGACCGCGCCACGTAGCGTTGGAGTGGATGCCTGACGGGCGGCGAATGCCCTCCGTCAGGTCGCTTTTCTGCGCTTGAGCGTGGCATCAAAAAAATCATCGATATTGGGTCTTGGCCCGGAGCCACGCGCGGACGTACGCTTAGCGTCATTCCAACCCCACCGCTATGTCCGGAGTCATCGATGTATCAGCCCGCCGCCTTCTCCGAAGATCGCCCTGAAGTCCTGCACGATCTCATTCGTACGCATCCGCTCGGGTTGCTCGTGAGTGCAGGGGCGCAGGGACTGATCGCCGATTCGATTCCGTTTTTGATGTACGCCGACGAAGGTGAGTTCGGGACGCTGCGCGGGCATCTGGCGCGCGCCAATCCCCATGGACCGGCGTTGCGTGATGTGGACGATTGCCTGATCGCGTTCACTGGGCCGCAAGGTTACATCACCCCCTCGTGGTACGCCGCCAAGGCCGAGCACGGCAAGGTCGTGCCTACGTGGAACTACGCCGCCGTGCACGTGTGGGGCAAGCCACGCGTGATCGACGATGCGGCCTGGCTGCGGCGTCTGGTCGGTGACCTGACGAACTCGCAGGAGCACCGCCTTCGCGCGCCGTGGGCGGTCGAGGATGCCCCGGAGGACTTCATCAGCGGCATGCTGCGCGCCATTGTGGGTGTGGAGATTCCGATTCGTCGCATCGAAGGCAAGTTCAAGATGTCGCAGAACCGCGCGATGCCCGACCGCGTCGGCGTGGTGAACGGTCTGCGTGCACTGGGGCCGGACAGCGAGACATTGGCGGCGCTCGTCGCGCAACGTGGCGAGGTGCCTGACGCCTGATCGGGCTGACGTCCCGCCAGGTTCGGTAACGAAACGAAACAATTCAGTGTGCCGGGGATGGGCTTTGTGCGGACATCCCCGCATACAATGCGGCAACCCAACCCGGATGCCGCAATGAAGACGCTGCTTCTCATGCTCGCGTTGATGCTCTGCCTGCTCTTCCTTGAGCAGGCCTGGATGCCGAGCGCGCAGGCGGACGAGTGTGACAATCTCGGCCCCGCTCAGACATTGCAATGCGCCGCTTACGGCGCGGGGAACGTCGTCCCCGAATAGCCGTTCATCCGCTACAATCGCACCCCCTTACGTCTTCCCCAAAGCAGTGCGATGAAGCAGTCTCGATGGACGGTCACCGCAGTGCGCGCAAGCCGCTTGCGCGCGATGGCCGGGCAGTTGGCAAGCGCTCTTTCCCTTTCTTCCGTACTCGCCGTCGGGACCGTCGTTGGGGGCGTGGCGCTCCCGAACGCGGCCAATGCTGCGGCATCCGCCTGTGGCGATCACTACTGGTCCGGTACGGCCCCCGACATCACCAACAGCGCCATGACGCGCGCCGCACGCGAGGTGTGCTTCAGTGCGTTCGGCGTGATGCACTCGGGTGTGACGCGCACGCCGCTCTGGTCCGCGGAACATCTCACGCGCGCCGGGCTGAGCGACGCTCGCCAGATCTCGCGCGTGAACAACTTCCACGCCGAGTCGCAATTGCCTGCGAGCGAGCGCGCCGAGTTGCGAGATTACGTTCGCTCGGGTTACGACCGGGGGCACATGGCACCTTCGGCCGACATGCCGGACCCGCAGGCACAGTCCGAGAGTTTTTCGCTGTCGAACATGGTGCCGCAAAACAGCGAGAACAATCGTTATCTGTGGGCGGGTATCGAGTCGAGCGTGCGTAAGCTCGCGCAGGACCGGGGCGAATTGTTCGTGATCACCGGGCCGCTATTCAAGGGCAAGACGATCACGCAGGTGGGCGACCGGGTGATGGTGCCCACGCAGCTCTTCAAGGTCGTCTACGACCCGAAGCGCAAGCAGGCGGGCGCGTATCTGGTGGCGAACGAGGCGACGGGCGACTATTCGGTCGTGAGCGTGGCCGAACTCGAAAAGCTTGCTGGCATCGACTTCTTCCCCGGCATGCCCGCGAGCGTCAAAGGCACGGCGATGTCGCTGCCTAAACCTAAAGCGGCGGGCGGTGGCAGTAAGCGAAAACGCGAGCAGGACGTGCCGACGTACCGCGAAGTGCAGACGGTGCTCGACTTCTTGCGTACGATCATCCGTTAAGCTCACTGGCAGCATTTGGGATGTTCCCGGATGTTGCCGTGCGCTGACCCCCCAACCGGTTTTACGACTGATTTCCCCCCGATTCAGGAGTCCTCATGACGTCATCGTCTTCCGCTAATGACCGTTTCTCGCCGTTCGCCAACGATGCCGATGCACTCTCGCTTGGCGAGCTGAACGTCGAAAACCATACGGATCACGTGGTGATCTTCGGCAATCTGGAGTTGCGCCGCGACGCCGAAGGGTTGCGTCACGCGCGGGTGCTCAAAGCGGTGCTGGATGCCGTAGTGAACGAGCTCGCCGACGCCGACTTGCCTGCGCACGCCGAATCATCCGCAGGGACGAGCGCGAAACAGGTCAAAAACCCGTTTGAATCTTGACGGAAATGGCGGGGAGTCGCGCCCCGGGCAGATCGCGCCCCCGGATTTACCCCAGATTTGTCGTTTATTTAAAGAATCGATGTTGCGCCGCACGAAACACGGCACGCGACACTTATTCCCTAGCTGGCCGTGTGTCGCTGCGACACCGATTGCCCGATTTTGAGCTGCGACATCTCTGCGGGTGTCGCAGTCCAAAAATCAGTGAATTCCATGGTTCATGCGGGTTGCGCGACAACTTGTCGCACCTGCGACATTCTGTCGCATTGACACGTCCCGCCAAAAATCTCGAATCACGTCATTGTGACGGTATTCGGTGTCGCACTCTCCCGCCTCGAAAACCATACGAATCAACCGTTTGACTTGCGGCGACGCAGCACGGATGAGGGGTTTACCGTTCGCAGACAAAGCGCATACTAGCCCTGCGTCTCGTCGATTCCGATAGCGAGAATCGATGACCGGCAAGGCTACGAGCACTAAACAACGCGAGGTAACTTATGCACATCCGTTGGAAAAAAGTGTATTCGAGTGGGTGGGGAACGATTCATCACGATGCACCCCGTTCCCATCGCAGCGCTAGTGAGCGCGAGCAACTCTTTCAACGCCTGTTGGCAATCGCGATCGCCTGTAGTGTCGGCGGATTCGTGCTGTTGTCAGTAGGGGCGGCCTTCCTGGGACGCTAAAGTCACATTCCCCTTCCTTTTCGTGCGCGGCGCCGCCTCCGGCGGATCGCCGCGCTACGTTGCCTTCAGCCATCGAGACTGAAGGGCCTCCGGTTTTCTCTACCGTTGCTGCGGCGCTTTACCGCTCGCCGCTGCGGTTTGACGCGCACGTTCAATCGCCCGATTCGAACGGCCGCTTGTCTCTTCGTTGAAACGTTTTGTTACAAGCGCGCAGTGTCTGCGTAAAAGCCGTTCCGGCACAATTCTCCGAAGTCTTCGCAATTCCCTGTTAAATCTATTCTGTGCGTCACGATAAAGCGCACTTGGGATCGCTTTGGACGTGGATAGCCATCGTCGATGACGTGGTCTCTCGTGGCTTTGGCGTCGTATTCTGCGAGTTCACGCTATTGCAATTCCTAAAGAATAGTGCGATCTTGAAGCGACGGCGTGGTGTCGGAATTTTAGGAAGATTCCATGGTATTTCATGCTATGGAATGTGCCCGGATTTATCCGAATTGTCTTGCGCCTCAAAACTTTCGATAAAGAAGAAAAGAACAAGCAGTGCGGGCCGGTTTGATCGATTTATGAGGTGCGCCATGGAAATTCGCTGGGAAAAGCTGTATTCGGGCGGATTGGGTCGTTTCTACGACACGTCGGAATCCAGCCGTCGCCGCGCGCGGCGTGCGCAGCTGGCATGGTTCGGCGTGGTCATCTCCATTGGTGTCGCGATTGGCGCCATCGCCATTGCATGGCGCTGGATCTGATGTCGACCCACGGAAAGCCGCACTCGGGGATTTCAGGCTTGCTGACGCTTCTCGCCCTCGCGGCGAGCGGCGCGTTGCACGCGCAAACACCGGCAATGCCTACGGAGCCGCTCGACAACAGCGGTCAGCCGTGTGGCGCGATTCGCGCGCTGCCCGCCAACGTCACAGACTACCGCTACGAAGTCACGAATCGCTGCGAGCGCCGGCTGACCTATTACTGGCGTTGCAGCGCGGCCGATACAGAGCATTCGGTCGACGTTCCAGGCAGAGGCCAGCAAACGGTCACATGCGTGAAGGCGAGCGGTGCGGCGGGCGAGATCGTGTTCCGGTTCGGGCCGCCTGGCTCGGGCAACTGAATGGCGTGAACTTCGGCTACCGAAGCGGCGCGGAATGGCTATCATGACGCCATACGGCCAGCGCGCGCCCGACTGATTTTCGGTCGTCTCGAATCCATGGCGCCGGATCTGGCTGCACTGACGGGCCGCCCGGGCCATGCGGAATGCGCGGAATGCGCGGTGCGGCGCGGCACGTCACTGACACACGACATCCCCAAGGACTCCCGCATGAACGACATCGTCACCCCGACTCAGCCGTCGCTCGACACGGCCGCACTGCGTGAATTCGTCGAACGTAAATGGAACGACGAAATCCTGCACGCACTCACCGACTACATTGCTGTGCCGGCCAAAAGCCCTGGCTTCGACGCCGACTGGGCGCGCAACGGCTACATCGACCGCGTGGTGCGCGACGCCGCGCAATGGGCGGAGCGTCAGCCGGTCAAGGGCCTCAAGCTCGAAGTGATTCGTCTCGAAGGCCGCACGCCGGTGATCTTTTTCGAAGTGCCTGCCACGCGTTCGGGCAGCACTGAGACCATCGTGCTGTACGGTCACCTCGACAAGCAGCCCGAGTTCGACGGCTGGCGCAAGGACCTCGGGCCGTGGACGCCGAAGTTCGAAGACGGCAAGCTCTATGGCCGTGGCGGTGCGGACGACGGCTACGCCATCTACTCCAGCGTGACGGCACTCGCCGCGCTCGACGCGCAGGGCGTGGAGCGTCCGCGTTGTGTCGGACTCATCGAGACCTGCGAAGAGTCGGGCAGCTACGATTTGCTGCCCTACGTCGACGCGCTGCGCGACCGCCTCGGCCGCGTGAGTCTCGTCGTCTGTCTGGATTCCGGCGCAGGCAATTACGACCAACTGTGGCTCACGACGTCGCTTCGCGGCCTGATCTCCGGCAGTCTCGAAGTGCAGGTGCTCGACGAGGGCATCCACTCGGGCGGTTACGGCGGAATTGCACCGTCGAGCTTCCGCATCATGCGTCAGTTGTTCGAACGGCTCGAAGATGCGGGCAGCGGCAACGTGCTGCCGAAGGGTTTCCACAGCCCGATTCCGCTGCAACGTCTGAAAGAAGCCGAGGCCACCGCGCACATTCTCGGCGACGACGTCTGGAAGAAGATGCCGTGGGCTTGCGGTCAGGACGGCCTGTCCGTGCTGCCGACCACAACCGATCCGAAGGAAGCTCTGCTCAATTCGACGTGGCGTCCGTCGCTGTCGGTGACCGGCGCGGCCGGTCTGCCCGCGCTGGCCGACGCCGGTAACGTGCTGCGTCCGCGAACGGCCTTCAAGCTGTCGCTGCGCCTGCCGCCGCTCATCGATGCCGCGCAGGCGGTGCAAGAACTCAAGGCATTGCTCGAAGTCGATCCGCCGTACAACGCGAAGGTGACGTTCAAGTCCGATGCAGGCGCGGCCTCCGGCTGGAACGCGCCCGATGTCGCGCCGTGGCTCACATCGGCGCTGAACACGGCGTCGCAACGCCACTACGGTGAGGATGTCGCCTACATCGGGCAGGGTGGCACGATCCCGCTGATGAACACGCTGCAAGCCGGGTTCCCGACGGCGCAGTTCATGGTGTGTGGCGTACTCGGGCCGAAGTCCAATGCGCACGGGCCGAACGAGTTCCTGCACGTGCCGTATGCGAAGAAGCTGACGGCGGCCGTGGCCGAGGTCATCGCACTGGCGCCGTAAGTCGTTCGCAGCGCTTGCTCGCAAAACAAAACGGGTCGCACCAGGCGACCCGTTTTTCGTGGATGTGACACGTCGTCAGATCCGATGCGTTGCCGCTTCCATCACCTGCACGCCGCGCATGAAGTCGTCGAGTTCCATGCTCTCGGCGGGATTGTGCGAGCCGTTGGCGTTGCGCACGAACACCATGCCGCTCGGGATACCTGCGTTAGCGAAGATGGCGGCGTCGTGTCCGGCCCCGCTCGGTACGCGTTCCTGCGGCAGACCGAGCGCCCGGCAGGCGTCTTCGAGCAACGAAGACACATGCTTGTCCATGACGGCCGGAGCCGAGGCCAACCGTCGGTCGAAGACGAACGTCACGCCCCGGTCGCGTTCGATGGCGCGGCATTCGGTGCGCATCAGCTCATAGAAAACGTCGAGCGTATCGAGGCTCTGGCTGCGCACTTCCAGACTGAAATCGACCTTGCCCGGGATGCGCGAGATCGCGTGCTCGGCGGGATCGGTGCCGACGATGCCGGTCGTGACCACCATGTCGATACCGCGCTCCAGCAACGCACGCCAGTGCTCGTCGAGCCGCGTGATGAGATCGGCCACGGCGAACATCGCGTCGTGGCGCAGCCAGCGCGGCACCGCGCCCGAGTGCCCGGCCTCGCCGACGCACGTCACGCGGTTGTGACGCACATTGCCGCGAATGCCCGGCACGATCGCCACGGGCATGCTGCGCGCAATCATCACCGGACCTTGTTCGATGTGAAGCTCAAGCCATGCTTTCGCGCGTGACGCGTCGAAGAGCGTCTCGCCTTCGCGAATGGCGTCGACGTCCGCACCCGCCTGCGCCATGCACTCGCCCAAAGCGCGGCCGTGGCTGCGATGCGGCATGGCGAGATCGGCGTCGGTCAGCTTGCCGAACAGCGCGCTCGATCCCATGTAGGCGCGGCCGAACCACGCACTTTCCTCGCCACGCAGCGCGAGCACGCGCACCGGTGTCGCAGTGTGTCGCTGGCTGCGCTTTTGTTCGACGAGGCACAGCAGCCCGGCGACGATACCGGCCAGACCGTCGTAGTTTCCACCTTGCGGGACAGAGTCGAGATGCGAGCCGATCCACGTGGCCGGGGTGTGGCCGTCGTCCTCCGGCAACGCGAAGACGAGATTGGCGGCGCGGTCGCGTGTGACGGTCAGGCCTTGATGGCCCGCCCATTCCGTCAGATATGCTGCGGCGGCGTTCTCACCGTCGCCGTAACTGTCGCGGGTGATGCCGACGCCGTCGTTGCCGAGACGACGCAGGTCGGTGAAAAGTTGCTCGGCCAGCGGGGCCAGCGCGTTCAGTTCCATGAGTGTGCTACTTTTCGCGTAATGCAATGCGAGGGGGCTAGGAGTTACGGGATAAATCAGCCGGACTGCTGTGCAAAGCGCAGCCAACGGTCGGACAGTTGTGCGTCGAGCGCGACAGCGCCGGTGAGCGTTGCGATCCGCTCGATGTCGTTCGCGTCGCAATAGGCGGACAGGCCGTCGACGATGCGGCCCATGACCGCCGGATCGCGGAACGAGGCCGTTCCGACCTGAACCGCAGTCGCCCCGGCAAGCATGAATTCCACGGCGTCGTCGGCCGTCTCGATGCCACCACAGCCGATGATGGGGATGCGCACGGCGCGGTGGCATTGATGCACGAGCCGCACGGCGAGCGGTTTGATCGCCGGGCCGGAGAGGCCGCCCATCACGTTGCCGAGCTTCGGCTTGCGCGTGCGCACGTCGATGGCCATGCCGAGGACCGTGTTGCCCATGACGATGGCGTCGGCACCGGCATCTTCGGCGGCGCGCGCGATCAACGCTATCTGACCGGCGTTCGGTGTGAGCTTCACCCACAACGGGTGCGACGTGCGGCGCCGGATCGCGCTTACGGCTTTGTACGTGCTCTCGGCCTGCATCGCGAAGGCCATGCCGTCCGCTTCGAGATTCGGGCACGAGATGTTGGCTTCGATGGCCGCGACTTCCGGCAACGACAGCGTCTCGCACGCTTCGCCGAACGACTCGGCGGTGTCGGCCGACACCGAGACCACGACCGGTGTGTTGAACCGGGTGTAGGCGGGCAACACGTCGCGACGGTACGCGTCGAGCCCCTTGCTCGGAATGCCGATGGAATTGAGCATGCCGCTGGCGGTCTCGGCCACGCGCGGCGTCGGGTTGCCTGCCCGTGCGTCGGGCGACACGCTCTTGACGACGAGCGCGCCAAGACGATTCAGATCGAGCGCCTCGGCATACTCGACAGCGAAGCAGCCTGACGCGGGCATTACGGGATTGCGCAGCGTGAGCGAACCGATGCGAACGGAAAGATCAGCCAAAATCCACCTCCCCGACGACGTCGCGAATGGCAAACACGGGGCCTTCACGGCACACGCGCAGGAATTGCTTGTCGCCGTCGCAATCGAACAGACGCACACACGACAGGCAGACGCCCATGCCGCAGGCCATGCGCTGCTCCATTGCGACTTCGCCCGTGATCTCCGGGTGCGCGGCCAGAACACGCTGGAGCAGCATCAGCAGACGATGGGAACCGCAGGTGTACACCGCATCGTGGGGTGTCGCGGCGAGCAGTGCGCGGATGCGCGGCTCAAGCGTCGCGACTGCCGATGAGCCGTCGCTGTCGAACACGCAATGGACGTCAGCCAGCGCGCGAGCGTCAGGCGAGCGCAGAAATTCGTCGCGCATCAGATCGGCTTCGCTGCGCGCCGACATCACGACCGTGAGTCGCAGACCGGCCGCAGCGGCGCGTTGCACCAGCGGGGCCATCGTCGCCAGACCGACGCCACGGGCGACGACCATTACGCGCTGCCATTGCGTGTTCAACGTGAACGTATTGCCAAGCGGGCCGACGATGTCGAGCGATGCGCCTTCGGTCAACGTGGCGAGCGCGCGGGTACCGACGCCCGTCACGTTGTAGAGAAACTCGATGGTATCCGGCTCGGGGCCGGTGCCGTAGACGCTCATCGGTCGCAGCAGGAACGGCGCTTCGCTCTCGGTCACGGGGCACTTCAACTGATAGAACTGCCCGGGGCGCGTGGTGAGCGCGACGGGGGCATCCGCCTGCAACCGCAGATAGCGATAGCGTGCGTTGACGGCGTGATGCGTGAGCACCCGGCAGTGATGTGTGGCGACGATGTGCCCGGCGGACGATGCGCACGCGGCAGCGTCCGGCTGCGCTTCGTGCCCATCATGCGAATGGCGCGCTGGCGAAGGCACCCGCGCCAATGGGCGGGCGACGTTGTTGGGCGTCAGAGAGACGACGGACATGGATGGGGGCTCCGGATAGTGGGGGCGAGGGCTTGCCGAGTGCGTATCGAGTGCGTATGGAGTACGAGGCACGCGTTATTCGAGTTCGGTGCCTTTGAGTTCGGGAATCAGGAAGCGCGTGGCGATCATGTCGAGCACATACAGGCTCGCGAGCAGCGCGATGGCGATCTGGAAGGAGTAACGTGCGGCGAGCGCGCCGACCACGAGTGGGCCGAGGCCGCCGATGGCGCGTCCGATGTTCCACAGTACGTTCTGCGCAGTCGCGCGTGCTGCCGTGGGATACGCCTCGGACATCAGCGTGCCATAGCCGCCGACCATCCCGTTGACGAACATCCCCATGAACGCACCGGCGAAGAGCATCACGCCCGGATCGGTCAGCTGCGAATAGACGATCACCATGACCACGGCGCCGGCCTGATATAGCAGGAACGTGGGACGGCGTCCGATGCGGTCGGCCAGTTGCCCGAAGGCCCACACGCCGAACATCATGCCGATGACCGTCGCGGCGGTCCAAAGACCGGACTTCGTCAGCGAGAAACCGAGCTTCTGCGAGAGGAACGTCGGCAGCCAGATCATGATGCCGTAGTAGCCGAAGTTCTGAACCGAACACAGAATGACAATGCCGAGGCTCACGCGCGTGGTGCGGGCATCCTTCACGAGCAGACGAAACGCATTCGAGCTGCCATGCTTTTGCGTCTTGTCCGTGCGGCGCACGAACACTTCCGGCTCATGCAGCTTGTTGCGCAGCACCCAGGCGACAAGCGCAGGCAGAACACCCACGACGAACATGCCGCGCCAGCCGATGTACATCAGCAACAGCGGCGTGAGCAACGCGGCAGCAAGCACGCCCGTCTGCCAGCCAAGTGCGACGTAAGACGAAACGCGCGCCCGTTTGGACGCGGGCCATGCCTCCGCCGCGAGCGCCATGCCAATGCCGAACTCGCCGCCAAGGCCGATACCTGCAATCGTGCGATACACCAGCAGATCCCAGAAGCCCTGCGCCAGCGCGCACAGGCCGGTGAAGACCGCGAACAACAGAATCGTCCACGTCAGCATGCGCACGCGGCCGTAACGATCCGATAACGCGCCGAACAGAATGCCACCTGCCACAGCGCCGATCAGCGTCCACGTGACGAGCGCACCGGCTTGCCCCGCCGTGAGGTGCAGACCGATCGTGATCGCTGGCAGCATGAAGCCGAGAATCAGCAGGTCGAAGCCGTCCATCGCATAGCCGATGGCGGAGCCCGCCAACGCTTTCCATGCATAAGGGGTGACGGTGTCGTCACCGGCGTTGAGCGTGGTGCTCGCGTGTTGTCTACGCGATGAATTCAGGTTGGCTTCCATGATCGGTTCCCGTGGGAGGCGAATGCCGTGGCGATCGATTGCGCCGTCGCATTCGTCAAATTGTCTATATTTTTAGACGATCAGGTGAAAAAAACGCGTGACGTCACGCGTAGACCTCGGTCGTCAGCTGGGCCGCGAACTGATTGAGCGAAGCGAGAAAGCTGGCGTCGGAAGCGGCGGCAGCGTCGCGCAACATCGTCGCGTACGTTTTACAGCGGGTCAGAAAGGCGTGGAACGTTTCGCCGTTGGTGGCAATACCGGACTGCCTTTCTACGAAAGCCTGAGCGGCTTGTGCCAGCAGCAGTAACGCGGCGGATTCGCGCGTGGCAGCGCGCGACGCATTCAGGCACCGTGCTGCGAAATCTTCGATGTCGGACAGACCGACCGTGTCGCGCTGTAACCAGGCGCATGCGAGTTGCAGATCCATCGTGTTCTCCATCCGTCTAAATATTTAGACTAATCGAACATCAAAAGGCAGGCAAGACGAAAATAATCGGGGCTAACCCTGAGGCGAAGGAGGGTGCGGCGACGGCGGGCGAGTCGTTTGCGCGCCGGGCGGAGGAGGGGCGGCACTGACGAGCGGGGGCTCGACAGTGCCGACAGTTTCGCTGCGTCGCGTCAGAAGCGCACACGCATGCCTGCGCCGTACGTCTGGCCCGTCGACATATCGCTCATGTGGTCGTACTTGTACGCGACGTAGATGTCGGTCCGCTTGGACAGCGGGTAGTCGTAGCCGAGTGCCCACGTGGTGCGGCGCTGATTGTCGCCGGACCCGTTCGAGCCGGTGTAGGCCACGGACGCCAGCACGCTGCCCAGACCGAGCGGCACCGACGCGCCGAGCTGCCCCGTGTTCGCATGGAAGTTGCCGCTGGCGGCCTGACTCGCGACGAGCATGTACTGCGCGAAGAACTTCACCACGGCCAGATCGTACGAGAGGCCGACCTGCACGGTGTTCTGATTCGTTAACCCGGTTACGCCCGGCAGTTGCGCGCCGAAGTCGCCCGGCGTGGCGCTAAAGTTCACGTACTGGTAGTTCACGGCGGCGGCGAACGGGCCGTTGGCGTACGTGAGCGCAGCGGCCCACTTCTTCGCGCTATGGTCCGTGGCGCTGTTGCCGGTGGCGTAGAGCAACGTGCCCGCCAGTCCTGCGTAGGACGGCGTGGTGTAGGCCACCGCATTGTTCCAGGCCGAGTCACCCACCACGCCCTGGGTCCCCAGACCCTTGTAGGTGTGGAAGATCATCGGCGAGAAGGTGTACGAGTTGTTGAACGGATTGAACTGGATCGTCGCCAGGTACATCGGCGTGGTGATGCGGCCGATACGGAAGGTGCCCAGTCGTGTGTTGGACAACCCGACGTAGGCATTGCGCGAGAAGAAGCTGTCGCCTGCAAAACGGCCGTAGGTGCCGTTGTTCGGCTGAAAGTAGCTCTCCAGCACGAAGAGCGCGCTATTGCCGCCGCCGAGGTCTTCCGTGCCCGACAAGCCCCAGTACGACGTGGTCATGCCGCCGCCTTGCTGCACGGCGGCCGCGTTGCCGCCGGGATTCTTCACCGAGCCGACGTAGGCGTCTGCCAGGCCGTAAAAGCTCACGCTCGACTGTGCATGTGCCGTGCTGGCGAGTGCCGCAGCACCCAATGCAACCGAACCCAACGCGACGGCGCTGGCCTTGCGCGCAGCCCGGGTGGTCCCAAACACCTTTTGCCAGGTCTTCATCATTCCCTCTTTGTTTGTATAAATTTATGGACGGCGCGCAGGCTATCACCGCCCGCGCGTTGGGTCATCCCCCGAAAGCTGTCAGGCCGTCTGCGAGTGACGGCATTCTCACGGCATGGGGGTGCCGTGTCCCGAATCGTGCGTAAATCTAAAAAATTAGACAATCGGAAAAATATTCGGCTGACCGATGTGTGGCGTAGGCGGCACGGCAAGGGCCGCTTGCTCGGGGAAGGATTTCGTTTGGACAGTCGACGCACAGTCCGTCAGGCGCGCGAGGCGACCGGTATAATCCCGGCACTGCCACACGGGCACGACGCGATCTGCGGCATTTGGATGTTTCGCAATGTGCCGCAATGTCTCGCACGAGGGCGGTTCTACGAGGTATCCAACAGGGGGCGATTTGACTCGAGCTGCAACGACATCCCGAGCGCCGCGAGGCGCGCGCTTCAATTTCCGCGCCATCGGCGAACGCTTGCGCGCCTATCGGCTGGCAGCGGAATTACGTAGTGAAGATGTCGCCGAGCAACTCGATATCTCGCGCGCCGCCATCTACAAGCTGGAGCGCGGCGAGATCGTCAAGATCGATACGCTCGAGCGGCTCGCCGCATTGCTGGGCGTATCGCTCGCGAACCTGCTCGGGGTGGAAGTCGAGTATCACGACTCGGCCGTGAGCTACTTCGAGCGCATGCGTCAACTGGAAAGCCGTTCCGAGCGCATCGTCGCGCACTTCGATCCGATTTCGTTTCTGCTGACGTCCGACGACTACGACGTCTGGTTGCGTCACATGCTCGATGAGAGCATTCCGCCGACACTCGCCGACCGCCATTGGGAAAACACGATCGATCGCGTATTGGGCATCTTGCAGGAGCGTAAGTCGAGCTTCTCGCGTCAACGACTGGCGGTGACCAGCCTGATCGGTCTACGTCAGATCGAGCAGTTTCTGCATCACGGGCTGGTCGGGCGGCTGGGGTTGCCGCCAGGCGTGCAGTTGGAGCGCAAGATGGCTGCCCGTCGCGAAGTGGCACGTATCGTCGAATTCCTCGAAGCCGATACGGCGGGTGTGCAGATTGGCATCGTCAGCGACAACATGCCCAACGAGACGTTTCAGATTTTCGAAGCACAGGGCGAGGCGTACGTCGCGGTGTCGCCGTTCCGTCTCGGCGAGTTGCCGAATCTACGCACGGGTATCGCTACCATCACTACTTCGCCCGACGGCGTGGGCATGTATCGCGCCATGATCGACCGTCTGTGGGCCGATTCCGCCAAGGGCAAGGAAGGGGCCGCATTACTCGGCCAGTTGCTCGCGCGGTTCTGACGGTCGGCTTCATACGCTGATCACGCATGATGCGTCGATAACGACGGTAGTCGCGTACCGGCGCACTCTCAATAGGTGCCACAAAGCGAAGATTTCCCACGAAATCGAAATCTGCTCGCAGTCATCCTGTCTAGTCTCCCAGCCCGAAGGTCAACCGACCTTACACGTCACCTTACTCACCTTAAGAACGGGAGATGAATGATGGGAGCACCTTTCGGGGACTATTCGCAGCGAGGGCCGTCGGTATCGTCCGTGCCCGTACTACTGTCAGGCCAACCGCTTTCGTGCGAATGCGGTCACAGCTTCGGCTCGGACTTCGCGCGGCTGGGCGCCGCGCCGCCGACAGTGGCGGGTTCGCTCAGCAAGGCGTGGCAGACCTATCCGCAGCGCACTAGAACGGTCGAGGACAGCGGCGGCATATCGATCGGCCGGTGGCAAGCGTATCGCGAGATCGAGAGAGTGAGGGCCGACGATCTGATGGCCCAGCCGCTCGTTGCCGACCCCATACGCACGCGCGTCGAAAACTGGCACACGCTCTTTCAGTTCTGCGTCGAGCGCGACATCTCATTCGAAGACAAACGAACCGAAGCCATGCGGCAGGTGCGCTACGGCATTCCACCGGAAAACAAGGCGTTCGTGCGTAGCTTCGATTCGACACCGGTGGTCGATCAGTTGGTCGAAATCGCGCATGTGAACGACGAACTTGATCGGATGAGCCATGCGACCGGCCGTCTGCCGAAGGGCCCGGCCAGGTCGATGGGACTGCAACACCTCGCCGACATGACGAGGATGCGCGATATCATGCTTGCGCTCACCGTCAACAGCCATGAGCGGAAATTCAACGAGCTGACGGTCGAGCGAAATCTGCTGATCGCGCTGAACGACATGACGCGTGAGGCGCAGCGCGAAATGTCCAGGGGCGGTGCCGACGTGCCGCTTCGATTGAAGGTTCGTGGCGGCAAAGTCGTGCTCAAGCCAGCGACGTCGAAGTCGCGTTTCCAGAAGAATCACATTCGCGCCCGTAACGATTCGGCGCGGCTCGCGTTGCTGCTCGGCTATCCGGCCGACCGGCCGGTGACGTTGAACGACATCCGCGCGAGAGGACTCGGCTTGTATGAGTATTCGGCGGTGTTGGCGGATGCCAAAGCCTCGGCACCGCGGACGACGGCGTCGTGGCTTGGTGCGCGTGCGCTGGAGATCGATCAATGGAAGCACGCTGCGCGTGCATTGCGGGACGACCTCCGGCAAACGGATGGCGGGCGGATGATCGGTGCGCCGTCCGAGTCGTCGCATGACGACGCTCAGTTCGACGAAGTCGAAACATCGCAAGATGTGTCCGGGCTAGCACCCATGACGAAATCCGTGCAGCCGAAAGCCCCACCGACCTCACGACGCGAACAATTTGTCGAGCAGTTCATCGGTGCCCATTCGGGGCGAGCGGGGCGTTTGAGCGTCATCCTCGAAGGGAACCCGTCGGTCGAGCGGCTGGCCGAGCAGCAGGATGACCGGGACCGTGAGGCCCAACGCGCACATCCACGCGTGCGACGCCTCTCCGCAGAGGTGGGCCGTTCGATGTCGCGGCCGGTCCATCGTCCTGCCGGTCCCACGGTGGACTGGATCAACGAAACGCCTGAGCAAATGGCATTGCGAACGGGGGCGCGTCCGAAGACGTATGGTGCGCTGCCACCTGTTGCGAATCCGTCGGATACGCAAGCGCCTGCCTTGCCCATGACGCCGCCGCCCGACCAGGAATAAGTCACCTCCCGGCCGTCAAAGGACGACTCGTCGCCATCGGTTTCCGGTGGCGTTTTTTTTGTTCGATCGCATCGTATTCACCAAATTTAGGCCTTGTGAATCCTCTCGGATCGCATACGAATTTCGCCACATATTTTGCTTGGCGAAACCCTGCGCGCACGCGTAATAGTAAATATTTTAATTATCTGCAAGCCTTTTCAATCAATAAGTTGCGCGATTGACGCAACAATCTCTTTCTTTGCCATGTAGGGAACTTGTCAGTAGAATGGCCGCGTCGTTAATAGCGCTACGCGAGGTGAATAGCCTGTCAGGTTTTCTTCACGCATGGCTCGCCCCCGCTTGACTGTCATGCGTGATTCGTCCCCCACAAAACGGAGAACTCCATGTCACAGGACAAGGAACCGCGCCGGCGCTTTTTGCGCCAGGTGCTGGCGATCGTGCCTGCCACGACCCTCGCCACCGGTGCGACGCTCACACAGTCCGCCTGCAGCAGTCAGTCCGCTGCGCCCGCCGCCTCAGGCCAAGCTTACGAACCCAAATACTTCACTGCCGACGAATGGCGTTTCGTCAACGCAGCCGTCGACCGTCTGATTCCCGCTGACGATCTCGGCCCCGGCGCGTTGCAGGCGGACGTGCCGAAGTTCATCGACGGCCAGATGGAAACGCCGTTCGGTCACGGCAAGCTCTGGTACATGCAGGGGCCGTTCCACACCGATCAGCCACCCGAGATGGGTTACCAACTGAGCCTCGTGCCGCGCGACATCTATCGCCACGGCATTGCTGCCTGCGACGCTCACTGCAAGAAGCAGTACAACAAAGCGTTTGCCGATCTCGACCACGCGACGCAGGAAGCCGTGCTCGGGGATCTGGAGCACGCGAAGATCGAATTCGACGCAGTGCCCGCGCGCACGTTCTTCTCCTACTTGCTGGCCAACACGAAGGAAGGGTTCCTCTCGGACCCGATCCACGGCGGCAACAAGGACATGGTCGGCTGGAAGCTCGTGGGTTTCCCGGGCGCACGCGCCGACTTCATGGACTGGGCGGATCAGCCCAACGTCAAATACCCGTACGGGCCCGTGTCGATTTCCGGAAAGCGGGGCTAATTCATGGCAATCAAGAAAGATAAGGTCGACGCCGTCATCGTGGGCTTCGGCTGGACCGGGGCGATTCTCGGCCAGGAACTGACCGACGCCGGACTCAATGTGGTCGCACTTGAGCGTGGCGCGATGCGCGACACGCCCACCGACGCGCAATACCCGAAGGTCATCGACGAACTCGAATACTCTGTGCGCGGCAAGCTCTTTCAGGAGCTTGCGCGTGAGACCGTCACGATTCGCCACACACCCGACGATCTCGCTGTGCCGTACCGTCAAAACGGCTCGTTCTTGCTGGGCAACGGTGTGGGCGGGGCAGGTTTTCACTGGAACGGCATGCACTACCGGATCTTGCCGGAAGAGCTCAAGCTGCGCAGTCATTACGAAGAGCGCTACGGCAAGAAGTTCATCCCCGAAGGCATGACGATCCAGGACTTCGGCGTGAGCTACGAAGAACTGGAGCCGCACTTCGACTTCGCCGAAAAAGTGTTCGGCACATCGGGCAAAGCTGGCAACCTGAACGGCAAGATCGTGCCGGGCGGCAATCCGCGCGAAGGTGCGCGCTCGAGCGAGTTCCCGACGCCGCCGCTGCAAAACACCTACGGTGCGCAGCTCTTTGAGAAGGCCGCACGCGAAGTGGGTTTCAATCCGTACCCCGCACCGGCAGCGAACACGTCCGAGCCGTATACGAATCCGTACGGCGTACGCCTCGGGCCGTGCAACTTCTGCGGCTTCTGCGAGAACTACGGTTGCTACATGTATTCGAAGGCATCGCCGCAGACGACCATTCTGCCGGTGCTGCTCAAGAAGCCGAATTTCGAATTGCGCACGCACTCGTACGTCATCAAGGTCAATCTCGACAGCGACGGTAAGAAGGCCACCGGCGTGACCTACATCGACGCGCAGGGCCGTGAAGTCGAACAGCCTGCCGATCTCGTGATCATGGCGGCATATCAGATGCATAACGTGCGTTTGCTGCTGCTCTCGGGTATCGGTAAGCCATACGACCCGAAGACAGGCGAGGGCGTGGTCGGTAAGAACTACGCTTACCAGATGAACGGCGCGGTGAACGTGCTGCTGCCCAAGGGCACGCAGCTCAACCCGTTCGTCGGCACGGGCGCAGGCGGCGTGTCGATGGACGACCTGAACGGCGACCAGTTCGATCACGGACCGCTCGGCTTCGTCGGCGGTGCGAGCATTCGTCACATTCGCTACGGTGGACGTCCGATCAAGATGACGCCGACCGTGCCGGGCACACCGGCATGGGGCAGCAAGTGGAAGGCGGGCATTGCCGACGCATATCAGCGTTACATGACGATCGGGATTTCCGGTTCGGTCATGTCGTATCGCGATGCGTGCCTCGACCTCGACCCGACCTACAAGGACGCCTATGGCGTGCCGCTGCTGCGCATGACGTTCGACTGGCACGACAACGAATACAACATGCTCGGCTACATGGGCGACCGGATGGAGGAAGTCGGCCGCGCGATGAATCCCGAGAAGGTGTTCCGCGCCATTCGCAAGAAGGGCACGCATTACGACACGCGGATCTATCAGAGCACGCACACGACGGGCGGCGCCATCATGGGCACGAATCCCTCGAACAGCGTGGTCAACAAGTATCTGCAGAGCTGGGACGTCTCCAACGTGTTCGTGATGGGGGCTTCGGCGTTCCCGCAGAACATGGGTTACAACCCCACGGGCGTGGTGGCGGCGCTGGCGTACTGGTCCGCGAAGGCAATTCGCGAGCAGTACCTCAAGAACGCCGGCCCGCTGGTCCAGGCCTGAGGAGCGCAACCATGATCCGCAAAACGATGATGAAACGCTCCGCTGGCTTGTTCGCTGCCGGTACGCTGGCGCTCGCGGCCGTTGCCGTCTGGGCGCAGAACGCGGCCGCGCCCTCGGGCGCAGCCGTCTCGCCGGTGCCCACGCCTGCCGTGCCCGCTGTGACGGTGGAAGGCGGTAGCGCGCCGCAGACAGCGGCTGCTAACGATCCGCAGGCGCAATTGCTCAAGCAGGGGGAATATCTCGCGCGCGCAGCAGATTGCGCGGCGTGTCACACGGCACCCAAAGGCAAGCCGTTCGCAGGTGGTCTGCCGATCGCGTCGCCGATCGGCACGATCTATTCGACGAACATCACGCCGGACAAAGACACGGGTATCGGCAACTATAGCCTCGAAGACTTCGACAAAGCGGTGCGTCACGGGATCGCGAAGAATGGCTCGACGTTGTATCCCGCCATGCCGTACACGTCGTATGCGAAGGTGCGTCCGGCAGACGTGAAGGCGTTGTATGCGTACTTCATGAACGGCGTGCAACCGGTCGCGCAGGCGAACAAGGCGACGGATATCCCGTGGCCGATGTCGATGCGCTGGCCGTTGTCGCTCTGGCGCAAGATGTTTGCCCCGGCGGTGGTCGCCGATGTGGCATCGACCGATAACGATCCGATCTCACGCGGACGCTATCTCGTCGAAGGCCTCGCGCATTGCAGCGCCTGCCACACGCCGCGTGGCTTCGCGTTGCAGGAGAAGGCGCTGACCGACGACAGCACGGCGTTCCTGTCGGGCGGCGTGGTCGACAACTTCCTCGCGAAGAACCTGCGTGGCGATGTCACAGACGGTCTGGGCAACTGGAGCGAAGGCGACATCACGGCGTTCCTCAAGTCGGGACGTAACGACCATTCGGCCGTTTTCGGCGGTATGACGGACGTGGTGCAGCACAGCACGCAGCACATGAGCGACGACGATCTTGCAGCGATTGCGAAGTATCTGAAGACGCTTAAGCCGGTCGATCCGAACGCCAAGGCGCTCGCGTACGACGACACCGCGGCCAAGGCGTTGCGTGTGGGGTCGGACAAGAGCAACGGGGCGCTCACGTTCCTCGACAACTGCGCGGCATGCCACCGGAGTACGGGCAAGGGCTACACGCAGACCTTCCCGACGCTGGCGCTCAGCTCGACGGTGAACTCGGTCGATCCGACCTCGCTCATCCACATCGTGCTGCGTGGGGCGGAGATGCCCTCGACGAAGTCGGCACCGACGCACTACGCGATGCCGGGCTTCGACGACCGTCTGACCGATCAGGATGTGGCCGACGTGCTCACGTTCGTGCGTTCGAGCTGGGGCAACAAGGCCCCGGCGGTGACGGCCGCGCAAGTGGCCAAGGTGCGTAAGGACGTCGCCGCCGCGCCGCAACCGCAGCGTTGACGGTGACGGTTGCGGTGATGTGCCGATTCACGTCGGCACCGATACCGCGCCTGTGATGAGATGGAGCCCCACCGCGCAAATCTGCCGGTGGGGCTTTTTGTTTTGGATGCGGTTATCGACGCCGGGAGGCACGCGTGCCGTTTATTCTTTTGGCGCTCGTCGTATTGGCGGGCATTGTGTATGGGGCAGTGCGACTGTATGGGGCCGTAGCGCTGCGCTTCGGGACGCTCGCAGCGGTGGCGACGATCGTCGTCTGCGTTCTGATCGTGGTGTGGTTGGTGGTCGACGCGGTCTGTCGCTATCGCGCGGTGCATGGCGTGCGGCGTGACGGCAAGCGTCTGGTGAGCGTGTCGGGCGAGTGGGGTGAACTTACGCTCGACGCAGACCGCAAGATGGGAACGCTACGCGTGGACGGTCATGAGACGCGCTTCGTGTTTTCGGACGTGACGTCCGCCCATCCGGTGAACGAGGGCGGACGCTGGTCGCTGACGCTCGAACTTGCGCACAACGCGCAGCCGAGCTGGCGTGTGCCGATGCCGGGCCGCGCGCTCGCGCAACGCTGGACGAAGATTTTCCGCCTCGCGAACGCGCACCGGCTCTAAGGCTTCGCGCGGGCGGTTATGCGTTCGCGGGCATCGGCGGGCGCAGCGGCGGCACGACACTTTCGTCATTGATCGGGAAGTGAAGCGCAGCGGCTACCGCGCCGAGAATCGCCGTCGCCGCCCAGATCAGGTTGTACGACCCGGTGACATCGAGCACGAATCCGCCCAACCACGCCCCGAGGAACGAGCCGACCTGATGGCTCATGAAGCACACGCCGAAGAGCGTGCCCAGATGCCGCGTACCGAACACCTTCGCCACCAGACCGCTGGTGAGCGGCACGGTGCCCAGCCATGTCAGGCCCATCACGGCGGCAAAGATCACGACGCTTGTGTCGGTTTTCGGCAGCACGAAAAACAGGGCGATGGCCGCGCCACGCACGAGATAGAGCCAGCCGAGCACATGGTGCTGACGATATCGTCCGCCGAGCCAGCCGCACGCCCAGCTTCCCAGCATGTTGAACAGACCGATCAGCGCGAGCGCCGTCGCGCCAAGCCCGACTGGCATGTGACACATCAGCAGATAGCCCGGCAAGTGCGTTGCGATGAAGGCGAGCTGGAAGCCGCAGGTGAAAAAGCCGAGCGTGAGCAGTTGGTAGCCACGATGCGAACGGGCTTGCCGAAGGACTGCGCGAAGGGACACGTGCTCGTCGTCAACCGATTTGGCCGTCGGGGCGGGGGCGGTGCTGCTGTGCATGGGCTTACTGCGACGTGACATGGTCATGAACAAGCCGAGCGGCGCTGCGCAGCACAACACCAGAGCGAGTACGAAGAGCGAGGTCGAGACGCCGTAGGTTTCGCGCAACCCCTGCGCGACGGGCACGAGCGCGACCTGTCCGAGCGAGCCGCCCGCACTGACGAGGCCCATGGCCATCGTGCGCCGCTCGGGCGTGACGGCCCGGCTCACGGCAGGCAGCACCACACCGAACGTCGTGCAACTGATGCCGAGACCGACGAGCACGCCTAGCCCGATCACGAGCCAGATGCCGGACGGTGCGAGGGCGGCCATCGCGAGTCCGGCGGCGAAGGCAAACGCACCGAACGCGACGACCGGTGCAGGACCATGACGGTCTGCCATCGCCCCCGCAAACGGCTGCGCGAAGCCCCACACGAGGTTGTGCAGGGCGATGGCGAACGCGACCAGCGTGACGGGCACGCCGCGGTCGTAGGAAAACGGATTGATGAAGAGACCGAACGTCTGGCGCGTGCCCATTGCGGCGCTGAGTACGAGCGCGCCGGCGAGAATGATGAGGGTGACGCGTCCCTGTAGCGACGCCGATGGGGGTGGGGTAGTTTGCGACATGATGGTGAATCCTCCTCACCGAAGTGTCGCAATGAAGTCTCCGTCTGGCAAAGGAGTTGTGTAAGCGTGCAGGTGAATTTTATTCACCTTGGTGGGTGCCCGCCTGTTCGATGACCCAGTTGCGAAACGCCACGCATTCTGGGTGCGGCTCGATGTCGGGGGCGCTGATTAGCCAGTACGCGCCTTGCGATTGCGTGGTGACGTCGTGCGCGGGGACGAGGGTCCCGGTCGCGAGATACTCGTCGACCAGCGGGCGACGTCCGATCACGATGCCAAGGCCCGCCATGGCGGCCTCGAAGGCCAGTTGAATGCTGTCGAAACTCAGCCCGCCCCGGGTGTCGAAGTCGTCGATGCCTGCGCCTTCGGCCCAGACCTGCCAGTCTTCGCTGGCACTGCTCACATGAATGCGGGTCGCTTCGCGCAGATCGACAGTGCCGTCCTCGCGCGCGTGCATTGCGAGATAGGCGGGGCTGCATACGGGAACGAACCGTTCGCCGAACAGGCGGTGCCACGTGTCGCTGGCGACGGGCGCGCGCGAGAGACGGATGGCGAAGTCGAAGCCGTCGGTGGGAAAGCCGACCTGGCGGCGCGAGGTGTCGACCGTGATGTCGACGCCCGGCATGCGACGCATGAACATGTCCAGACGCGGCAGCAGCCAGCGTGAGGCGAGGGTCGGGGCGCAGGTGATGGCGATGGCGCGCGAGGCGTCCGGGGTCGGTAGACGTCGCGTACCGGTGAGCAGCAGAGAGAACGCTTCGGTCACGTACGCGAGATAGTCCACGCCTTCCGGCGTGAGGGTCAGTCCTTGCGGCGAGCGCGTGAAAAGCGCCACGCCCAGCGTCTGCTCCAGTCCGACAATGCCGTGGCTGACAGCGCTTGGCGTGAGATGCAATTCGGCGGCAGCACGTTTGAAACTCTGATGGCGTCCCGCCGCTTCGAACAGGCGCAGGGCGGACAACGGTGGCAGACGTGGCGGCATGGATTGAGTGTCGAGCGTTCGATAGGCGCCCTGGCGCACCTGGAGCGTAGGGCGACGGCTTCGATAGGTCGTTCGGATGCCGCCGATTTTCGCACGACGTTGGCGCGCGTGGGGCGGCTACCGACAATTCACCGTATCGCCTGACGTCGATCGATGTGCCGCGACGCACGGCGTGGCCCAACTGTCATGGTGTACGACCGGTACAGGCCCGTGCGGATTCATTGAAGTGTATCGGGTGTGCTCTGGTACGCGTGACTATGCTGTCACACCGCGTCTTTTTCGCGTGTTCGCAGAGTGCGACACCGGCGCGGCGTTTCAGATGGACGATTATGACGACCGAACAACTTCTGGCCTTCTGCGCCTTCGCTGTCATCACGCTGGTGACACCCGGACCCAACAACATGATGGTGCTCGCCTCGGGGCTGAATTACGGCTTCGTGCGCACGCTGCCGCATCTCGCGGGTATCGCCTTCGGTTTCGCGCTGATGGTGTTCCTGACCGGTGCTGGCCTGCATACGGTTTTCGTGCGTTTCCCGGTCATCCACACGGTGCTGAAGTACGTTGGTGCGGCGTATCTGCTGTGGCTGGCGTGGCATCTGGCGCGCTCGGGGCCGATGGACGACGAGCGGCGGGGGCGCGAGCGCCCGATGGGCTTCGTCGGCGCGGCGGCATTCCAGTGGGTGAATCCGAAAGCGTGGGTGATGGCCGTGGGCGCTATCAGCACGTACCTGCCCAACGCGTCGCACTTGCCCGACGTCGCTTTGCTCGCTGTGATCTACGGCGTGCTCGGCGCGCCGTGCATTGGGCTGTGGGCTGGATTCGGCGTGGCGATGCGCCGCGTGCTGACCGACGCGCGTTCGGTGCGTATCTTCAACGGTGTGGCGGCGGCGCTGCTCGTTGCTTCGCTGTATCCGATTCTGGTCGAGTGACGCCCGACGTGGCTGGCACGGCCGGGTAGGGGGGTATGGGGTGGTATGGGCGGATATGGGTGGGTATGGGTGGGTATGGGTGGGTATGGCACGGAAGCAGGGGCGTGACGGAATTCAGTCGTTATACTGACGGTTCTTGCGTACCCTTCCCCCAATGTGAGGTGTCGCCATGCCCCGTAAGTTTGTCAGGACATTGCCGTGTCTCGTTGCTGCGGCAACGCTCGCCTTTTCTCCACTGTCGTCGCTAGCCTGCACTCGCGTGGTGTATCTGGGGGCGAACGACGATGTCATTACAGCGCGCTCGATGGACTGGAAGAAGGACGTCGCGACCAATCTGTATGTGCTGCCCCGGGGTATTGCGCGCACGGGCGAGGCTGGGCCCAATTCCATCCGCTGGACGGCGAAGTACGGCAGTGTGGTGGCGACCGGTTACGACGTTTCGACGACCGATGGCGTCAATGAGAAGGGCTTGTCCGCGCAACTGTTGTGGCTCGTGGAGTCGCAATATCCGAAGTTCGACAAGGATTCCAAGCCGGGTTTGACGATTGCCGCATGGGCGCAGTACGTCCTGGACAATTTCGCGACGGTCGCCGAGGCCGTCTCGGCGTTGGAGAAGCAGCCTTTCACGGTCGTGACGGATAACGTGCCGGGCGAGGATCGGCTCACGACGCTGCATTTGTCGATGTCGGACAAGACAGGCGACAGCGCTATCGTCGAATACATCAATGGTCGGCAGGTGATTCACCACGGCAAGCAGTATCAGGTGATGACGAACTCGCCGACGTTCGACGAGCAGCTTGCGCTCAATGCGTACTGGACGCAGATCGGCGGCACGACGTTCCTGCCGGGGACCAACCGCGCGTCGGACCGTTTTGCGCGGGCGTCGTTTTACGTCAACGCAATTCCGAAGAGCGAAGATCCTGTGGAGGCGCTGGCGAGCATGTTTGGCGTGATTCGCAATGCGTCGGTGCCGTTCGGCATTACGACCCCGGGGCAGCCGAATATCTCGTCGACGCGCTGGCGAACCGTCGTCGATCACAAGCGCATGCTCTATTTTTTCGAGTCGGCGCTCACACCGAATACGTTCTGGGTGGATCTCAACAAGGTCGACTTTTCGGTCGGTGCGCCGGTCTTGCGTCTCGATCTCGGGAAAGACCAGCGCAACACTTTCAGTGGCGAAGTTTCCGCTAGTTTCAAGGCCGCACCGCCGTTCCCGTTTCTTGGGTTGAAGTCGGGGAAGGCGGGGTGAAATCCGCTGAAGTGATGGCAGAAATGAAAAACGGGCCCGAGGGCCCATTTTTTACTTGGGGTTGAACGTCTTTCGTTGTCGTCGACGATCAGAATATTGGTGGAGCCGGCGGGGATCGAACCCGCGTCCGCAAGCACTCTACGACCAGTTCTACATACTTAGTTCTGTCATTTGATTTAACTGTTTTGTCGCGGACGAACACGCTACGCAACAGCGATTCACTAAATTTTCGACCTTGGCGTCGTGACGCCACCAAGGCTTAACTGACGTATATGACCTCTGGCGGTATTGCTACCGGTCTTGCGACACTAGTCCGTCAGTGAACTAGGCAGAGGACGGCGGCCCTTAGGCTGCCAGTGCGAACGTTTCGTCGTTTGCAGTTACGTTTTTCCCATTGATTAACGAGGTGACGGGTCCTCGGTATGCCCTGCATCGCTTTATACCCACGTCGAAACCATGTCGGCCCCAGTGGAATGATCGATTATGACACAAATGCCTCACTTCAGTGCGAAGTCCACTCGGGTTGTCGCGCCCTTGTCCTTGATGCCGTCTGCGTTCAGCTTCGGCGCCACCACGAATAGCCGGTCGGACGCGATCTTGCCATCCAGCCAGGACCGCACCCGCTGAGCACGGCGCTCGGCCAGCGCCCGCAGATCGTCGTCGCCCACCTTGACGTTCGTCTCCATGAGCTTCTCCATCTCGTCATCCGGCAGCGACTTGGTGAGACCGATCATGTTGCGCGGCTTCGCGAAGTCGGCCGCTTTGTAGGCAGCAGTGAGGTATTTGCTACGTTCCTCCGGCGTCACCGTCATGCCGTCGACGTCGACGCTCTCGCCTTTGCCGACCATCGCCTTGACCTTCTGCGCCTTGATGGCGCGCTCGACCGCCACGCTACGCAGGCCATCGGTGTCTTTGGCCGGGTCTACGCGGCCTACGATGTCCAGCTTCAGCGCCTCGCGATCGTTCAGTGCCTTGACCAGCGTTTCGAGACGCTTTTCGTCGGCAGGCGACAGACGCGCACTCCCCGGGGCGAATTCAACGTACCCCAGTTCCTGCTCGCCACCGCCGAATGCGGACGCCAATAAGCTGAACGGTGCTGTGGCCGCCTTGACGATCAGATTCACGAACGCCCGGAAAATCACGCCGCCGAGACTGAACTGCGGATCGTCCAGCGAGCCGGAAATCGGAATGTCGACATCGATTTCACCGCGCGAATTCTTCAGCAACGACACAGCCAGACGCACCGGCAGGTTGGTCGCCGTCGGGCTGTCCACATGGTCGCCGAACGTCAACTGGTCGATGAAGATGTGGTTGTTCGCGGTGAGCTTCGCCTGATCGAGCAGATAGTGCACGTCGACCGTGAGCTTGCCCTTTTCGATGGGATAGCCCGCGTATTTCGTGGAGTACGGCGTGAGGTTGGTCAGTTCGATGCCGTCCGCCTTCGCACCGAGATCCACGAACGCCATCGGCGCCAGCGGGTTGATCTTGCCGTTGATATTGATCGGCGCGTTGCGGTTCACCTTGCCCTGCAACGCCACTTCGGCAGGCTCGGTGGTGGCGGTGCCAAAAGCGCCGATCCGTCCGCCGATATCCGTCAGATTGGCCGTGTAGTTCGGCTTGACGAAGTTGTCCGTGAAGTTGATGTTGCCGCCTTGCAGGGTGATACGCCCGATGTGGACGTCCGCAGGTAGCGCCTTGCCCGTTCCGTAGCCGGGGCCCCGTTCGGCCGTTGTCTTGCCGGGCGATTGCTCCTTCTTCTCGACCTCCGTCGGCTGCCCGGCTTCTACCGCCGAAGCCGCCGCATCCAGCGGGGGCTTCGCTGCGGACGCCGCATCCAGCGGTATGCCTTCGTTGGCGCGCGTGAGCGAGCGGGGTGCCTGGTTATTGCCCACCACATCGGCCAGATTCAGGCGGCCGTTCGCATTGATGATCAGACGCGCGTAAAAGCGCGACAGCGCAATGCTGCCCAGTTGGACGTTCGGCTTACCTGAGCCCACTGCCAGATTGATCTGCTGCACCGCCAACGCATTCCAACGCACGAAGTCGTCCGTCGTCACCTTGTCGAGCAGGCGTACGTTGCCGAGCGTGGCGTCACCGCGATATGTCGCTTGCGGGGTGTCGCCCTTCATCGCGAAGGTGGCGCGTCCGTTGCTGGAGAGCAGGGCGCTCGCAATGCTCGCGTTCAGTTCGTCGCTCATGTACGAATCGAACGCAGCCAGATCGAGTTGCTGGGTTTTGACCTGAAGATCGCCGGACAAAGGCTGCGGCGTGACGCTGCCTGTCGCGTTGAGCGAGCCCTTTTTGTTTAGCGTGCCGTTCACTTCGAGCTGTAGCGGCTTGGTCATGTCTTGCGACGCGCCCTGGACCTTAATGTTGAGGGGCGCGAACTTCGCATTGATAGGACGGCCTTTGACCGCGCGATCTTCAAACCCGATGCTCGCGTTCTCGACCGAGACCTTGCCGACCTTCCACTGCCATCCGCCCGCGGCTTGCGTGCTCGATGCAGGGGCTTTGGCAGAAGTACGTCGACCGCGTTCGGTGCCGACGCGAGTGTTGACCCCACGGCCGCTGCTTGCGGACGCCTTCGGCTGGCCGTCGCCGGTCAGCGCCAGCAGGTTGATCTTGCCGTCCTTGTCGCGGCGTGCCGCTACGTCCAGACCGCTGATCGTCACCTCGTCCACGACCGCCTGACGGGCACCGAGATCGAAGTGCGAGAGCTTCGCCTGGGCCTTGGCCAGTTTCACCGGGGCATCGCCCTTCTGACCGGTCAGCCACTCGATCTTTTCCAGTGTTGCCGTGGCGGGTGCGACCTGCACGTTGGGCTGCTTGTCGGGGGCAAACGCCGCATTGAACGTTGCTTGCGCACCGACCGTGCCGCTTTTCAGGTCGCCTGCGAGCGCGCCTTGTGCAAACGGCAGCAGCGGCGCGAGCGCGATCGACTGTGCTTCCAGTTCCCCGCTGGCGTTATACGCAGGCAGGCTGAACTGACCGCGGGCCTTGAGCGACCCACCGCTTTGAATGCCTAGCGAAGCATCGAAAGTTGCGGGGTCCTTACCCAACGTAGAAAACTGTTTGACACCGAGCTGCATGTTCTCCAGCGCAATGCTCGCGGGCTTTGCGCCGCGTTCATCGGTGAAACGCACCTTGCTGTTCACCAGCGAAACCTCGCCGACGAGCAGGTCGAGCGGCAACGGTTGCGCCGCGGCCGCAGCCTTCGCCTGCGCGGCTTCAGCAGCCGATGCGGGCGTAGCAGGGCGTGCCGTTTGTTCGGCAGCGACCTTCGGCGCGGACTTGGCCGCTTCGCTCGCCTTGGGCGATGCCGCCGCTTCGTCGACCGCTTTGCCGACAGCCTTCAGCACTGGCCGTTGCGGCAGCAGGGCTTTTACGACGTTGATCGACCCGTCCTTTTCCATCGTGACATGCTGATCGAGTCCATCGATCCGTACGCTGTCGACGTGATAGATGTTGCTCAGCGGCTCGACCTTGCCCAGCTTGACGTCGATCTGTTTAACCGCAACGAGCGGTGAGCCGTTAGCTTCGTTGATCACGGCGTCAGCCAACCCCGCAGTTCCCGTCAGGACTACGTGGTTCCCGTCCTTGTCTCGCGTAAAGCGCAGTTTCAGATCGGTGCTGATCGCACCGCTCTTGATTTGCGCGGGAACGGTCATGGGCGCGTAACCGAGGTACTTCGGCACGTCGAGCCGGTCGAGCTTGATGTCGACGGTCGACTCCAGCGAGTCGGCAAACGGTTTGGTCTGTCCGGAGATATGCAGCGGCGAGCCGTCGATGGATGCCTGCAGCAGCGGTTGTACGAAGATATCGGTGTCGGCAGGCAGGTTGGCAATGAATGGCACGCCGACCTGCAGATTGTCGACAACGTGCTTCTCGTTCTGATAGGCATCGTCGATGCGAATCGTGCCGTTCTTGATCTGCACATTGTTCAGTGCAAAGCGCGCAGGCTTCGATGGTTCGGGCGAAGGCGGGCCGGACGTCGCGCGATCGATGATGTCCGAGAAATTGAACCGCTGCGGCGCGGTGCGCACGATGTTCACGACGGGCGTGTCGACGTACAACTCGCCGATCACCGGGGCAAAGCGAAATAGCGAACTCCACGAGGCGTTCACCCGCAATTCGCCGATATCGACGAACGGTTGGCCGGGTGTCTTGTCGCCGATATGCACCTGATGCAGATCGAGACGCAGCGTGTATGGGTTGAAACTGACGTCGCCCACGCTCACCGGTCGTTCGAGATAGGCGGAGAGTTTGTCGACCGCGTAATGCTTGAGCACGGCCGGTACCGTGAAGTAGCCGACCACGCCAAACACGGCAATGATCCCCGCGGCCCACAGCCCGGTCTTGCGTGCGCGGCGGCGCACTTCCGGGTCGCGCCCAAGGGCTTGTGCGCGGGCGACGCCTTGCTGCAGGCGGTTGCCGTCCGCGGAGGAGGTTTTTGAGGATTCGCGATCGTTCGCTTGTTCGGCCATGCGGTCTCCCGGAAGTAGCCTATGAAGCATACGCAGCGCCACTGGGGCGCGGCGGGACATTCCCAGAACGCGCCGCGAGTGTCGCGACAGCGTCCTGGCAGGCGATGGTTCGGTGGCTTAGGCCAGCGACATCACCAGCGGGGCGATCGCGCCCGCGCGTTCGACGACCGCATCCGCCCGCCACTGAGCAGGCGCGAGCGAGTCGCCGCAATAACCGTAGGCCGCAGCAATCGTCGCCATTCCGGCGGCCTTGCCGGCCTGCACATCGCGAAGGTCGTCGCCAACGTACACGATGTGGGCAGGCGCAATGCCAATACACTCGGCTGCGTAGAGCAGGGGCGCAGGGTGCGGCTTGCTATGCGGCGTCGTGTCGCCCGAGACAACGCAGGCTGCGCCGTCCGCGAGCCCGATCAGCTTGACGAGCGGATTGGTCAGGCGCGCAGCCTTGTTCGTCACAATGCCCCACGGCATGCCACGTTCGCGCAAGGCAGCAAGCAAGCCTGGAATGCCTTCGAACAAGCGGCTTTGCACGCACAAGGCCGCTTCGTAGTTGGCAAGGAATGCGTCTCTCAGCGCCGGGAAAGCGGCATCGTCGGGGGTTACGCCGAATGCACTGCCGATCAATCCGCGCGCACCGTGCGACGCTTGCATTCGAAGCGTCTCGTAAGGGCCTGGCGGCAGACCACGATCGGTACGCACCTTGTTGACCGCAGCGACGAGATCGGGGGCCGTGTCGGCGAGGGTGCCATCCAGATCGAACAGGACAGCGCGGATCTCGCCGTGCAACAGTGTTGACGTGGTGTCGAGAGAGGAGGGGGCGCGCACGGGGGGCTCGAACATATCAGGCGTCGCGAGTACAAGCGACCATGTAGTTGACGTCGGTATCGCGATTGATCGCGTAACGTTTGCTGATCGGATTGTAGGTCAGGCCACGCATATCGCGGATTGTCAGGCCGCTCGCACGGGTGAACGATGCCAGCTCCGACGGGCGGATGAACTTGGCGTAATCGTGCGTGCCGCGCGGCAGCATCCGCAGTACGTACTCTGCACCGACCACGGCGAGCAGCCATGCCTTCGGATTGCGGTTGAGCGTGGAAAAGAACACATGACCACCCGGTTTCACGAGCGTTGCGCATGCAGCGACGATCGAAGCCGGCGACGGCACGTGTTCGAGCATTTCCATGCAGGTCACCACGTCATACGTACCCGCGTCACGCGCAGCGAGCGCTTCGGCGGCGATTTCTTCGTACTCAATGGAAAGGCCCGCTTCAAGGCTATGCAAATCGGCAACCCCGAGCGCCTTTTTCGACAGATCGATGCCTTTGACGCGCGCACCCTGACGCGCCATCGATTCCGACAGAATGCCGCCACCGCAGCCGATGTCGAGCACGCGCTTGCCTTGCAGTTGGACATGCTGTTCTATCCAGTCGAGGCGCAACGGGTTGATCTCGTGCAGCGGCTTGAATTCGCTGTGCGGATCCCACCAGCGGTGGGCCAATTCACTGAATTTATTGAGTTCTTGCGGGTCGGCGTTCATCACTTGCTCATAGACGTTGACGGCTCGGGCAGGCGAAATACCGAGTGGCTGAGCGTGCCCTCCATGCCGGTTGGTCGGCGGGCGCCGTCGAGATGGAGGCAGTATAACGAAGTGAGTGCGCCCATGTCCAAAGCGCAAGGCGTGGCGGGGCTGGACGGTCAGCGGCGTGGCGGTGGATTTGAGCCGGGCCGGGGTGACGCCCGATGACGAGCATCGCGTGTCACCCCGATGGCTCTCATCATCTGGCTCAGGCTGCGGCCGGCAGGTTCGCCAGTACGGCGTGCGGATCGTGGTAGACGAGTCCGAGCGCGTCGGCTACCCCGCGGTTGGTCACCATGCCGCGCGCTACGTTCAGTCCGGCCAGCAAATGCGGATCGGCGCGCATGGCGGCGATTGCCCCGTGATCGGCCAGTTGCAGAATGAACGGAAGTGTCACGTTGTTCAGTGCAAAGGTCGACGTGCGCGGCACGCCCCCCGGCATGTTGGCGACGCAGTAGTGCACCACGCCTTCGACTACGTAGACCGGGTCGGCGTGCGTGGTCGCATGCGACGTTTCGCAGCAACCGCCCTGATCGATGGCGACGTCCACGATGACGGCACCCTTGCGCATCAGGCCCAACATCGCCCGTGTAATGAGCTTGGGTGCGGCGGCGCCCGGGATCAGGACACCACCGATGACCAGATCGGCATCGCGCAAATGCGTTTCGATCGCGTGCTGCGTCGAATAGACCGTTTGCACGCGCCCTCCGAACTGGGCGCTCAGGCGTCGCAACGCGTCGACCGATTTGTCGATGACCGTGACCTGTGCCCCGATGCCGACGGCAACGGTCGCGGCGTTCGTCCCGACGACACCGCCGCCGAGAATGACGACCTTGCCCGCTTCGACGCCGGGCACACCTGAGAGCAGCAAGCCAAGCCCGCCGTGCGTCTTTTCGAGCGCGGTTGCGCCAGCCTGGATGGACATGCGTCCCGCGACTTCGGACATGGGCGCGAGCAGCGGAAGGCCCCCATTTGCGGACGTCACAGTTTCGTACGCGATGCACGTGGCGCCGCTTTTGATCAGATCGTTGGTTTGCTCGGGATCGGGGGCAAGGTGGAGATACGTGAAGAGCGTGTGATGAGGCCGCAATCTGGCGCGCTCGACAGCCTGCGGCTCTTTGACCTTGACGATGAGTTCGGCGCGATCGAAGACGTCGACGGCGTTGGCGGCGATACGGGCGCCCGCAGCGGCATAGGCCGTGTCGTCCATCCCGATGCCTTCACCGGCTTGGGTCTCGATCCAGACCTCGTGCCCGCGTGCTACCACTTCGCGTACAGCTGCGGGCGTCATGCCTACGCGATACTCGTGGTTCTTGATCTCCTTGGGTACACCGATCTTCATGATGCGTCTCCTTTGTTGTGATGTGACTACGAACAGCGAATTCGACAACACGTGATGCCCAAACAAAAACGGCACCCGAAGGTGCCGTCTGGAAGGTCAAGCGAAGGCCGGTTCGGCCTGCGCATGGGACGCGCCACTGTAACGCGCCACCGATAGATCGTCGGCCAGAATGGCCGGGCGGCGTCCAGACATCAGGTCGGCCAGCAACTGACCCGAACCACAGGACATCGTCCAACCGAGCGTGCCGTGTCCGGTATTCAGGAACAGGTTACGCAACGCCGTCGCGCCGACGATCGGCGTGCCGTCCGGTGTCATCGGACGCAGGCCCGTCCAGAATGACGCTTCCGCCGTGTTGCCTGCACCCGGATACAGATCGTTCACGACCATCTCCAGCGTGGCGCGACGCGCCGGGTTGAGGCGCTTGTTGTAACCCACGACTTCTGCCATGCCGCCGACGCGGATACGGTCGTCGAAGCGCGTCACGGCGATCTTGTAGGTTTCGTCCAGGATGGTGGAAACCGGGGCGCGAGATGCGTCGACGATGGGTACGGTAATCGAGTAGCCCTTGAGCGGATACACCGGAATATCGACGATTCCGCGAAGGAACGGCGTGGAGTACGAACCAAGCGCAACGACATAGGCGTCCGCACGTTGCAGCGACCCGGCGCAAACCACGCCCTCGATCTTGTCGCCGACCACGTTCAGGCCGTCGATCGGCATGTCATAGCGGAATTTCACGCCCAGCGCTTCAGCCATGGCCGCCAGACGCGTCGTAAACATCTGGCAGTCGCCGGTCTCGTCGTTAGGCAGGCGCAGACCGCCCGTCAGCTTGTGCGAAACGGCTGCCAATGCCGGTTCTGCGCTCGCGAGCGCCTTGCTGTCCAGGAGTTCGAACGGCACGCCCGCCTCTTCGAGCACGGCGATATCGCGTGCCGCGTTCTCGAGTTGATCTTCGGTGCGGAACAATTGCAGCGTGCCCGCCTGACGGCCTTCGTAGGCGATGCCGGTTTCTGCGCGCAGCTCGCGGAAGCAGTCGCGGCTGTATTCGGCGATCCGCACCATGCGTTCCTTATTGACGGAATAGCGCTCGGGCGTGCAATTGCGCAGCATCTGATAGAGCCACTTCAGTTGCGTCAGGGTGCCGTCCGGACGAATGGCGAGCGGGGCGTGTTTCTGGAACAGCCACTTGACGGCCTTCGCCGGAATCCCCGGCGCGGCCCACGGGGACGCGTATCCGGGCGAAATCTGACCAGCGTTGCCGAAGCTGGTTTCGAGCGCCGGTCCTGCCTGACGGTCGAGCACCGTGACGTCATGCCCGGCCTTTGCCAGGTAGTAGGCGCTGGTTACGCCGATGACGCCGCTGCCGAGAACGATGACCTTCATTGCGTTGACTCCTGTAAAACCATAGTTATGCAGTAATAATTCGCATGCTATTCTCGGAATCGTAGGTTTAGTTAATGTATATGGCCTGAATTCAGGAAAAAATCATGAGAGTTCAGCAGCAATCCGTCCGGACACTGGATCGGCTCGATCGACGCATCCTGACGTTGCTCCAACAGGACGGTCGGATGTCGATGAAGGACCTATCGGAGCAGGTCGGTCTGTCCATCACGCCGTGCATCGAGCGCGTGAAACGCATGGAGCGGGACGGCGTGATCATGGGCTACTTCGCCCGCGTCAATCCGGCTGCGCTGGGCGCGGCACTGCTGGTGTTCGTCGAAATCACGCTCGACCACAAGTCGGGCAACATGTTCGACCAGTTCCGCAGGGAGGTGCTGCGTATTCCGGAGGTCATGGAATGCCACCTGATTTCGGGGGATTTCGACTATCTGATCAAGGCACGCATCCGCGAGATGTCTGAATACCGGAAATTGCTGGGCGACATTCTTCTTCAACTGCCCGGCGCCGTGCAGTCGAAAAGCTACGTCGTCATGGAGGAAATCAAGGAAACGCTCACTGTTCATGTCGACGAGTGAGCGCGTTGCCTAAAAAAGATGCATCTGCGGATCTGCCGCAGTCGCCGGTCCGCTGTTCGCGGTTTGCCGGTCGGGACGCGCGTGGTGACCGCTATTGGGCCCGTTCCTATCACTGGCCTGTGGCGGCAATTCCGGGACGCAGAACTGATCGTTTCTCAATGGGGGCCTGGCCTGATTGAGTCCCAACTTGCGGGCGGCCAGGTGAAAGCGCTGCCGAATCAATTCGGCGTGTAACCCGGTGCCTTTCATCCGTGTACCGAACTCTGAGCTGTTGTGCTTTCCGTCACGCACCTGCTCGATCAGACTCATGACGTGGCGAGCCCGCAACGGGTAATTGGCCTCCAGCCATTCAACGAAGACGTCATGCACTTCTCTGGGGAGTCGCAACATCACGTACGCGGCGTACGTTGCGCCAGCCTCGGCTGCGGTCGTCAACACTCGCTCGATATCGAAATCGGTCAGCGCAGGCACGATCGGCGCGACGATGACGCCTGTCGGAATGCCCGCGTCCGTGAGCTTGCGTATGGCGTCGATGCGTCGCGACGGCGTATTCGCTCGCGGTTCCATCTTGCGGGCGATATCCGCATCGAGCGTTCCCACCGAAATGAAGACCCGGGCCAGACCGCGCGCGGCCATGCGCGAAAGAATGTCGATATCGCGCGTGACGAGCGCCGACTTGGTGGTGATGCCGACGGGGTGCCCAAAACGCTCCAGCACTTCCAGGACACTGCGTGTGATCCCGTATTCCCGCTCGATTGGCTGATAAGGATCCGTGTTTGCGCCCAGCGCAAGTAGTGCAGGTTGGTAACCGCGCTTGCGCAATTCGGCGTCGAGACGCTCTGCCGCATTGTGTTTCGCGTACAAACGTGTCTCGAAGTCCAGACCTGGAGAGAGTCCCAGGTAGGCGTGCGTGGGGCGCGCGAAGCAATAGGTGCAGCCGTGCTCACATCCACGGTAGGGATTGATCGAGCGGTCGAAGGGAATGTCCGCCGAGGTGTTGCGCGAGATGATCGTTCGCGCATTTTCCAGTGCGACCTGTGTCACGAATTTGACTTCGCATTCTTGGGCAGCGTCCGATTCATGACGGGTCTCATCGATCTCGCGACGAAACGCTGAAAAGCGCGATTCGAGATTGGCTGTGGCGCCTCGGCCCTTGCGCGACGGGGGCGGCGCGAATGAGGATGCCATGACTCATCTCCTGAATAGCTGTCCCTGTCACGGCCATCGGACGGCCGCAGGGAATGCTTGTCATTATACTGTGTTTTTATACAGTATCAGGGTGGAGGAGAGATATGAAGAATGAGGGGAGCGGGGTGAGCGCCATCCCGCTGGCACTCGTCGGCGCGGCGGCGCTGGCGATCCGGGGCGCGGCGATAGGGTGGGCCTTTTACGAGGCGTGGCTGAATCTATCCGTGACTTCCGGGCGTGACCGGAGGGATGAAGGGCGCGATCGCTCGCGCAATGTCGTCGAGGGAGGCATTGTCCGGGTTCGAACGCTGACGGGCCAGATGAATGGCGCGCAGGGTCAGCAGCGAGTAAAGCGTCGCGTGATTGCCCCCCATGGCTGCGAGCGCTTCGACGTGGCGGGCAACGATATTGGCGTCGCCGCGCGACACCGGTCCGGCAAGCGCACCGGGGAGCCCGCGTTCGCGCGCTGCGTTGAGCGTGCCCATGACCAGCGGCCACATTGCATCTTGCGCAGCGCCCTCGGGCATGCCGATGGACTTCCAGAGGTGAGTCGCCTCGTCGAGCAGGCAGAGCAGAAAGCTGGCTGCGTAGTTGGCCCCCGCGTGGTATCGCATGCGTTCGCCCGCCGGAATCGACAAGGGGTGGCAGCCAATATCGCTCGTGAGACGCTGAAGGATGTCGTTCAGCGGCGCTTCTGCCTCGATGGTGATGGCGCACCCTTGCATGCGGGTCGCGTCGTCGTCGAGTCCTGCGAAAAGAAAAAGTGGATGGAAGCCGCCAATTTGCCCGCCGTGACGTGTCGCGGGCGTGAGCAACCCAACCTCGGATGCGCCGCTGCAATGGACCAGCGCCTGGCCTGTTCGCGGCGTGAGGTACGTAGCACAAGTCGCTATTGCGTCGTCAGGCACCGTCAGGAAGACCAGATCGGCTCGCGAAAAGACGTCGCTCATGTCCTCCGAACGTTCAATGGCGATGGCCTCGCAATTGGGCAAGGCCGTCGCAATGCGCCTCGAACTTTCGACACTCCGGCTAGCAACGATCGTCACTTCGTATCCGGCGCGGGTCGCGGCCTGCGCGAGCGCACGAGCCACACGCCCGGCGCCGATGAAGCCCAGCGTCGGACGATGGGAAGGGGCGGTGGGAGTGGGCGTCACGATCGGTTTTTACTGCGACAGGCGATTCGGTGTGTCGTGGATTTCAAAGTAGGTCTGAAATGCGACGGCCAAACCGACCATCATCAGCATGGCGCCCACAAACAGCGACACGCTGACGATGATGACCGCGATCCAGCCCGACTTCGACTTATTCGAGACGTGGGTGTTGAACTGCGCGTTCCAGCGCTCGTCGGGACGCAAGCCGTAGACAATCGCCGTGAGAAACGCCGAAAACAGCGAAATGGCACCCAGAATCGTGAGTATCCAACCGGCGAGGGAATGCAGTTCGCTCGTGACCAGAAGTCCCCAGCCCGCCACCCCGCACGCCGAGCCCACAATGTGGGCCCAGCCGAAGCGGTCGCGCATGCCATACAGATAGAAGCGATGCAGGCCAAGCGTGCCGAACAGCATCGCGAGACCGGCGGTCAGGGTCTTGGATTTATAAGCGACTGCGTTCATTTGAAATGGTTATCGAGCAGGCGTTTCCCGAATGACTTCGACGAGCGTCCAGCGCATGCTCGACGCGTCAGCGGGCGGATTGGCGACAGGTTCGCCGTGAATTTTCACGCGGTATTCTACGCCGGGCTTCCACTCGAAGCCATCGATGTGGGCATACCAGAGTTCCCATTGCGATTTTCCGGAGTCGTCGGCGGCGCGCACACGCAAGCACTTGCGCGGTGCCACGCCTACACAGTCCGCCATCTGGGAATCGACGTCGAGAATTCGATCTTCCGTCGTCGCTGCCCCGCTCGCGCCTGCCACCGTGCGGTTAAGCAACGTTTGGGACGCATAGGTGAGTGTCGGGCCGTTCGGTGCGCTCAGAATCAATTGCGTGTCACGGCGTTCGAAGCGGGTCATGCTGGCGAGCGTCTTGAGGTAGCGATCTTCGAAAGCCATCGAATCCGGGCAGGCCATGCGTGTGGCGGCAGGGGGTTGGATGCTGAGTTGTCCTTTGCCGGGGCCGATCGTGTATTGCCCAAAGATGCGATTGCAGCCACCAGTGCCCGAGTAAGCCCCCTTGTCATTGAACGTCAGATTGATGGCGCGGCCTTCCGGCAGGTTTGGCGCGTCGCTCGTGCCTTCCCATTTCATCAACTGCCAGGTGCCGAGAATGTCGGCAGGGGCGGTCGCAGCTGCGGTGTTATCCGACGTGCCCGATGCGGGATTGGCACCTCCGCCAGACGGCGCTGCACAACCGGCCAGCATGGCGGCAGGCACGAGGAGCGTCACCAGATACGAAGTCAACGAGGAGGGCAGGAACGAGAGTAGGCGTTGAGTCATGATGTTGTCTGGAAGTAGTTGCGGAGAGGGCAGGGACGGCGAAAACGTCGCGCTGAACGTGGGGCGATGTGTTCCAGCGGTGCCGTGAGTACCATTCATCGTTGACCGGGCGAGCCTGGGGGCAGTTCCCTGCGCAGGCCCGATGACGTTTCCCATTGGCGTGAAATGTTTCATCGCGGGGCCTCATGGCTTTCGGTACGTGATTCGATATATTGCTCCGGCGTGGTCGTCGCTGATCAGGAGTGATCCGTCCGGCAGGGTCAGCAGGTCGACGGGGCGACCCCACACGGCGTCGCCGTCACCTAACCACCCCTGTGCAAAAACTTCCTGCTTGCTGACATTGCCTTTCGCATCCAGAACCACACGAACGACCCGGTATCCCACTTTGCTGCTGCGGTTCCACGAACCGTGCTCAGCAATAAAGATACTGCCGCGATAATCGTCCGGGAATTGCTTGCCTGTATAGAAGCGCATGCCAAGGGCGGCCACGTGGGCACCCAGTTTGGCCATAGGCGGCGAATAATTGCGGCACGCCTTTTCGCCGCCGAAGTCGGGGTCGGGGACATCGCCGGCGTGACAGTACGGGAACCCAAAATGCTCCCCCATCCGCGTCAGACGGTTGAGCTCGTCGTCGGGAACATCGTCGCCGAGCAGATCGCGCCCGTTATCGGTGAACCATAGCGTTTTGGTGCCGGGTTGCCAGTCGAATCCCACGGTGTTGCGTACGCCTCGGGCAACGACTCGCCAGTCCGTACCGTCGGGTTTAATGCTGCCAATCATCGCGTACCGATTTTCGTCGCGCTTGCAAACATTGCAGGGGGCGCCGACACCCACATACAAACGCTGGTCCGGGCCAAAGGCGATATATCGCCAGCCGTGGTGGCTTTCGGTGGGAAGTTTGTCGTAGACGACGGTGGGCTTGCCTGGGTTGTCGAGATGGTTTTCGATGTCGTCGAGTCTGACGATGCGCGACACGGCCGAGATATACAAAGCGCCATTGCGCATCGCGACTCCGACGGGCATGTTCAGGCCTGACGCTACCGTGCGGACCTTGGCGGCATAGGCGCGCGATGGATCGAGCGTGATGGCGTAGACGTTGCCTTGCGCCCGGCTGCCGACAAACAGCGTGCCTTTCGGACCTAATGCCATGCCTCGGGCCCCGGGGACCTGATCGGAAAGGACTTCGACGTAGAAGCCCTGAGGTAACGAGAGACGCTCGATGGGAAGGGCGTCACGCGCCGTCGCCAATTGCGGGGCGCACGTCAGCGCGGCGCCGATGAGGATGACCACCCGCGCGGCAATCCGCGTGGGCCATGGCAGGAGGAAGGAGAATGAGTATCCATCGGGAAATCGCCGCATGCAGGACTCGCTTCACACAAAGGATGCGTGCATTGTAGACCAGCGGTTATCGGGGCGCGGCACCGGCGTACAAGCCCTCTAATATAGGCGTGCCTATACGGGGTGTACTTTGCCTTTGGCGAAGTGTTTGTTTTGACGAGGGTTTTGCGCTATAATCACGCGTTTTCTGTCCGAACACTTCTGGATTCACAAGGATTTAATATGGTCGTTATCCGCCTGGCTCGCGGCGGCGCGAAGAAGCGCCCGTTCTACAACATCGTTGCAACCGACTCGCGTAACCGTCGCGATGGCCGCTTCATCGAGCGTATTGGCTTCTACAACCCGGTCGCTGCCGAAGGCACGGAAGGTCTGCGCATTGCTCAAGACCGTCTGACGTACTGGCAAGGCGTTGGCGCACAACTGTCGCCGACCGTGGCTCGTCTGATCAAGCAAGGCGCCAAGGCTGCTGCCTAAGCTTTCAGATAGTCGAGTGGTACGCATTGCTATCGGTTTGCCGATGGCATGAGAATTGAACGGCGGTGCATGCTCCAGAGCAATCTGGGGCAAGCATCGCCGTGTGTTCGTCACAAGGTTGGATTGCATGGTTCGTTCCGCACGTGAGCGTGTGCCGCTGAAAATCGGTGCAGAAGCGCGTCGCGCCTCCGGCATGCGCGCCGAGCAGGTGCTCGCCCCGGTAACCGAGGTGCCCGACGATCTCGTCGAGCTCGGTTATATCGGCGATGCCTACGGGATTCGCGGCTGGATAAAGGTGCAGCCGCACACGGGTGACGGCGAAGGCCTGTTATCCGCAGATTGCTGGTATTTCCGTCGTCCAGGCGAATCGGCCTACACCAAGGCTAACGTGCTCCACAGTCGGGGGCATTCGGGAACCGTTGTCGCACAATTGCGCGGCAGTGAGAACCGGACGTCTGCCGAGGCGCTCAAGGGCCTTCAGGTCTGGGTGCCGCGCAGTGCATTCCCATCGGCTGGCGAGGACGAGTTTTACTGGGTCGACCTGATCGGCGCCCAGGTGACGAATTTGCAGGATGAATCGCTCGGCAAGGTTGTCGGTTTGCTGGACAACGGCGTACACACCGTTTTGCGGGTGGTGTACGACATACCGGCTACCGATGGCAATCCGGCGAAGACCGCTGAGCGGTTGATCCCGTTTGTTGGCCAGTACGTCCAGACCGTCGACACCGAGGCGGGACGCATTGTGGCTGACTGGGGTCTCGATTACTGAGATACCGATTGACCGCCTGGCCGTTATTGCGTCCGGGCACCTCTGGACGGAAACGGTCTGATGCAGTTTGACGTCGTCACGCTCTTTCCCGAGATGTTTCGGGCACTGACCGACTGGGGCGTCACCAGCCGGGCGCTTAAGCAGTCGCGCTACGGTCTGCGGTTTTGGAATCCGCGTGACTTCACGCATAACAATTACCGCACGATCGACGATCGTCCCTATGGTGGTGGTCCGGGCATGGTGATGCTGGCCAAGCCGCTGGATGATGCGATTGCCGCCGCAAAGGCCGCTCAGGCGCAAGCCGGTGTCCCGCGTGGTCGCGTGTTGCTGATGTCGCCGCAAGGTAAGCCGTTGACGCATCGCCGGGTGGTCGAGCTGCGCGAGCAGGAGCAAGGCTTGATTCTGCTTTGCGGCCGTTATGAGGCAATCGATCAGCGCTTGATCGATCGTGTGGTCGACGAAGAAGTCAGCGTCGGCGATTTTGTGCTGTCAGGTGGGGAGTTGCCCGCCATGGCGCTGATGGATTCGCTGATCCGGCTGCTGCCGGGCGCGCTGAACGACGAACAGTCGGCGGAGCAAGACAGCTTCGTGAATGGCTTGCTGGATTGCCCTCACTACACGCGGCCTGAAGAATATGAAGGCGTGCGTGTGCCCGATGTGCTGTTGGGTGGGCATCATGCAGAGATTGAAAAGTGGCGACGCCGTGAGGCGTTGGCCAATACATGGCACAAGCGTCCCGATCTGATCGAGAGTGCGCGTGCCAACGGATTGCTCAGCCGTGCCGACGAGGCTTGGCTGACAAGCCTGCGGGCCGATACCTCGGCCAAGTAGGCAGCGGATGTCGTCATGGGGACGGCATTCGGTTTGAACCCATCCTCTGTCGGGGCCGGCCCGCCGGTATATAACGCCGACACGATGGCACAAGGAGTAGTAAATGAATCTGATCGCTAAGATCGAGCAAGAAGAAATCGCGCGTTTGACCGCGAACAAGACGATCCCCGAATTCGCCCCGGGCGACACCGTGATCGTTAACGTGAACGTGGTTGAAGGTACCCGCAAGCGTGTTCAGGCTTACGAAGGTGTCGTGATCGCCAAGCGTAACCGTGGTCTGAACTCGGGCTTCATCGTTCGTAAGATTTCGTCGGGTGAAGGCGTTGAGCGTACGTTCCAGACGTACTCGCCGCTGATCGCCAGCATCGAAGTCAAGCGTCGTGGTGACGTTCGTCGCGCTAAGCTGTACTACCTGCGTGAGCGTTCGGGCAAGTCGGCACGTATCAAGGAAAAGCTCACGTTCAAGAGCAAGACCGTCGCTGCTGCCGAGTAAGTCGGACGCCGCTTCGCCTGGCGACCTCGTGGCCGGGCGCAGCAAAGCCGCATGGAAAAAGCACCCCTCGGGGTGCTTTTTTCGTTTCAGTGCGGCGCGTTGCTTGCGATGCGGCGCTGCGTCATAACTACGGTATCCCGCGAATTGCCGGGGGAATGGCATTTTCTTTGCGCGCACGCGCTTTACGCATCCTCGCTAAAATAGCAAAATTCTTCATCTCCAAAGGTCTACGTGGCGCCACCTCTCATCCTGCATCCTGAAGCCTTACCCATCGTCTCGACGGGGGAAGGGGAGCCGGTGCCGGCAGAGCGGTTGACCCCCTCGGCGTTGCGTGACCGTCTTGCCAGTCCGCCAATCTGGACACCTGAGTCGGGTGTCGGCGATCTGGTGTCCCCCTCGATGTTTACGCCACGAGCCGCCGCGGTGTTGGTGCCGTTAGTGATGCGACCGAACGGCACCACCGTGCTGCTCACGAAGCGCACGCAGCATTTGAGTACGCACGCCGGACAAGTCAGTTTCCCGGGCGGGAGCCGTGAGCCCGACGATCCGACACCGATTGCGACCGCGTTGCGCGAATCGCGCGAGGAAATCGGACTGGACGCCGGTGCCGTCGAGGTCATCGGCAGCTTGCCGGATTATGTGACGGGGACGGGGTTTCGCGTCGCGCCGGTCGTTGGCCTGGTCAAGCCGCCGTTCGATCTGGTCGCGGATACGGGCGAGGTCGACGAAATCTTCGAGGTGCCGCTCGATTTCCTGATGAATCCCGCACATCATCAGATTCGCGTCTTCAACTATCAGGTCGGTGAGCGTCGTTTTTATGCGATGCCCTATCCGAAGGCCGCAGGTGGCGAATATTTCATCTGGGGTGCGACGGCGGGCATGCTCAGAAATTTCTATCAACTTCTGCGGGCCTAACCGCGGACCTAGCTGCGGACGCAATGCGAAAGTTGATCAGATTCTGCAAATTGCCTGCTTGAATTGACAGACAGGTGCGTCGCGAAGGCACGCGGGGCGGGCATTTGCGAGAAGCTGTGCTATCGTTACACCATTCCGTCCGGTGATCTGATCGCACGCATGACATTCTTCTCGGTACTCCTCGCGCTGATCTTTGAGCAGGTGCGTGCCCTCTCCACGCAAAACCCGATCTACAACCTGATCCGCTCCCACGCGACCCATACGTCGCAATCGTTTGACGCCGGGCAGCCGCGCCATGGTGTCCTCGCGTGGCTGGTCGTAGTGGTGCCATTCGTCCTGGTTGTCGGCGTCGTCTATTACCTGCTCATGCGGGTCAATATTTTTCTTGGCTTTGCCTGGAACGTGCTCATCGTCTACCTGACGATGGGGTTTCGGCAGTTCAGCCACTATTTCACGGATATCCACGTTGCGCTGAATAACGACAACGTCAACGAAGCGCGCGAAATTCTGCGTCAATGGATTGGCATCGACACCGTCGATATGCCGGTGGACGAGATCGTGCGTCACACGCTGCTGCATGCTGTGATTGCCTCGCATCGGCACGTGTTCGGTGTGTTTTTCTGGTTCCTGATGCCTGTGGGTCCCGCCGGGGCCGTGTTGTATCGTCTCGCTGAGTATCTCTCCCGCCGATGGACGGAAGCGGCACCCGATCGCAGCCCGGCCTTCGGTGCGTTTGCGCGCAAGGCTTTCTACGTGATCGACTGGGTGCCGGCGCGTCTGACGGCGATTGGCTTCGCGATTGTCGGTAACTTCGAAGATGCCATCTACGCGTGGCGTCACTATGCCAAGCAGTGGCCGAACGAGAACGAAGGCATTTTGCTGGCGGCAGGTAGCGGTGCGCTCGGCGCACGTCTGACTGGCCCGCTTGCCGAGGTCTCCAGCGTCGACGCGCTCAACCAAGGGGACGACGCCGTTCTGCCGGTCGGCAGCGAATGCACGCCGCGGACCTTGCAAGCAGCCGTCGGACTCGTCTGGCGCGCAGTGCTGCTGTGGATGCTGTTGTTGCTTCTGCTGACGCTTGCTGTATGGCTGGGCTGATCGGGCCGATTGCGCTGACGTTGAGGCGCGAATCGCAATAGAGCAAAAGAAAACCCCGCTTCGGCGGGGTTTCTTGTTGCTGGCAGATACGACGCGCGAGCGCACGCCGTCTCAATAGGGAATCTGCTGCTCCGACTCGTGAACGAGTTGCGCGTAGAGGGCGTGACGCTGACGAGAAATGCGCCCGTCCTCCACGGCCTCGAGAATCGCGCAGCCCGGTTCCTTTAAGTGATGGCAGTTGTAGAACCGGCATCCGGTGAGCAGTGGACGAAACTCGGGAAACGCACGTTCAAGTGCCCCTTCCTTCAGGTGATGCAGCCCAAACTCCTGAAAACCCGGTGAGTCGATGAGTAATCCGCCTTCGGGCAGATGGAAGATTCGCGTGAACGTCGTCGTGTGCTTGCCCGAGTTCAACACCGTGGAGATTTCGCGCGTTGCCGCGTCGGCATTCGGGACGACGAGATTCACAAGACTCGACTTCCCCATGCCGGACTGACCGAGCAACAGCGACGACTGATGGGCCAGTCGCGGTAACAGAAGTGCCGTGGCGGCGTCGGGGTCGGCGCGAACGGAGAGTTCCAGCACTTCGTAGCCCAGCGCGCGATACGGCGCAAGACGTTCCCGCGCCGCAGGCAGTGCCGCTGTGACGTCAGTCTTGTTCAGCACGATAAGCGGACGCAATTCGTTCGCCTCGGCAGCCACGAGCGCGCGCCCGAGCAGGTCTTCGCTGAAATAGGGCTCCGTCGCCAGCATGATCACCAACTGGTCGATGTTGGCGGCAAACAGCTTGCTCTTGAACTGGTCCGAACGGTAGAGCAGGTTGCGACGCGGCAGAATCTCCTCGATGACACCCTGGTCGCCTGTGCGCGCCCATGCCACCTCATCGCCGACGGCGATCTCGCTCTTCTTGCCGCGCGGGAAACACAGCACCGTTTCTCCGTCGGCGGCTTCTACGACGTAGTGGCGGCCATGCGCTGCGGCAACACGGCCGTGGCGTCGTTCCTGCGCGGTCGTTTCGACGGGCGCAGCCTTACCTTTCACGCCGCGCTTCATGCATGCCCCAGCAAACGGTCGATGCGTTGCGACGCGGGAGGATGCGAGTAGTAAAACGCTGTGTAGACGGGGTCCGGCGTGAGCGTCGACGCGTTGTCCTGATACAGCTTCACGAGGGCATTCACCAGATCGCCTGCTTGCGTTTGGCTCGCAGCGAAGGCGTCCGCCTCGAACTCATGCTTGCGCGACGTCAGACTGTTCAGCGGGCTGGCAAAGAACCCGAATACGGGCAGCACAAGGAAGAAGAGCACAAGCGCGAGCGCATTGTTGCTGCCGGTCATCGACGGCATGACGCCCAGTTCGGTGTAGAACCATGTGCGTCCAATAAGCCAGCCAAGTAGCGCGAGGAAGGCAAGCGATAGTGCGAAGGCGACGACCAGGCGCTTGGTGATGTGACGACGCTTGAAGTGCCCCAGTTCGTGCGCCAGTACGGCTTCGATCTCGGCCGGGGAGAGACGCTCGATCAGTGTGTCGAAGAAGACGATGCGTTTCGCGCGACCAAAGCCGCTGAAATAGGCGTTGCCGTGCGCCGAACGCTTCGACCCGTCCATCACAAAAAGACCACGAGCCGCAAAGCCGCAACGCTGCATCAGCCCTTCGATACGTTGTGCCAGTGAGGCATCGGACAAGGGTTCGAATTTGTTGAAAATCGGCGCGATCACATGCGGGAAGATGAACTGAACGAACAAATTGAACGCGACCCACACGACCCACGTGTACACCCACCACAGGGGGCCTGCGCGGTCCATCAACCACAGTACGACGAACAGCAGCGGCAATCCCAGCGCCACACCCACTGCGGTGCCCTTGACCATATCCGCAACGAACAGCCCGAGCGACATGCGGTTAAAGCCGAAACGTTGCTCGATGACGAATTGACGAATGTAGGTGAAGGGCAGGTCGACGACGCCCGAGATGAGGAGCACAGCAGCGATCAGGGCAATTTGCCCGACGTAGCCATCGCCAAGCCATTCGGAGATGCCGATGTGCAGCAGATTCAGGCCGCCGAGCAACGTAAATGCGACCAGTAGAACCGCCTGCGCGAAAATCTCCGCCATGCCGAGGCGGGTGCGGGCGACGGTGTAATCGGCCGCCCGCTGATGATCGGTCAGCGTGATCGTGTCGGCGAAGCGCTCGGGGACGGCGGCGCGATGGGCGACCACGTAGCGGACCTGTCGGGCCGCGAGCCAGAGCTTGGTCATGACCATCGCCAGCAGGAAGATCACGAAGAGATAAGTGAACATGCGCTTAAGAAGAATCTGAAGTATGCGAGAATTATAAGTTCTTTCGACCGTCGGGGCGCCGAGCCGGTCGCCATACGATGCGTTTTCCAGAGTCTTCCGATTATGTCCTCCATTCCATCCCAAAATCCTACGCCTGCCGACGCCGAGAAGACGCTCGCGCGCGCCGAATTCAATTTGGTCTGGCTCGACATGGAAATGACGGGTTTGCAGCCTGACAGCGACCGCATTATCGAAGTGGCGGTTGTCGTCACCGATTCTGCGCTGACGCGTCGTATCGAGGGCCCGGTTTTCGCGATCCACCAGTCGGACGCCGTGCTCGACGGCATGGACGACTGGAACAAATCGACCCATGGCCGCTCGGGACTGATCGACCGCGTGAAGGCATCGCCTGTGGATGAGGCGTCCGCCGAGGCGCAACTGATCGAGTTCCTGAACCAGTATGTGCCGCCGAACAAGTCGCCGATGTGCGGCAATTCGATTTGCCAGGATCGTCGTTTCATGGCGCGCTACATGCCCAAGCTTGAAGCGTTTTTCCACTACCGGAATCTGGACGTCAGCACGCTCAAGGAACTGTGCCGTCGCTGGGAACCCACGGTGTACAAAGGCTTCACCAAGCGTGCCGCCCATACGGCGCTGGCAGATATTCACGAGTCGATCGACGAGCTCGTGTATTACCGTGAGCACTTCCTGAAGACGGCGGTGCCCGGCGCTTCGACCTGATTGACGCGGTATCCAAACACAAACGCCAGCGAATTCGCTGGCGTTTTGTTTTGACTCGCAGAAAGAAGGGGCACCCCGGCGGATCAAGCCGCCTAATTAGCCAATTAGACGGATTTCGGTGCTCGAATCGCGTTCTTGGGACGGAAAGCTTTGCAAACGGTCTCGTTCGTCTCGATATAGGGGCCGCCGATCAGATCGACGCAGTACGGCACGGCAGCAAAAATGCCGGGGACGATCGACTTGCCGTCGGCATCACGCAGACCTTCGAGCGTTTCCTTGATCGACTTTGGCTGGCCGGGGAGATTGACGATGAGTGCGGCGTGATCCGCCGTCTCACGAATCACGGCGACCTGACGCGACAGAATCGCCGTCGGCACGAAGCGCAGGCTGATCTGACGCATCTGCTCGCCAAATCCGGGCATTTCCTTGGTGCCCGCGCGCAGCGTCGCTTCCGGCGTGACGTCACGGCGTGCCGGACCCGTGCCGCCAGTCGTGAGGACCAGATCGCACTGCATCGTGTCGACAAGTTCGATCAACGTCGCGGTGATGCCGTCGGCATCGTCGGGGATCAGACGTGTTTCCGTCACCCAGGGCGAGGTGAGCGCGCTGCCGAGCCAGGCCTCAAGGGCAGGGATGCCCTGATCCTCATAGGTGCCCTGGCTCGCCCGATCGCTGATCGAGACGAGACCTACGCGAAGTTCGTCCGGATGTGAGCGGGCGACCATCAATAATCCTCACGGGTTGGGAATTCCGGCAGATCGTTATCGGCATCGTCCGAAGTTTCGGACGCTGCGGATCCCGTGCCGAGCAGATCCTTGAGCACCTGGAAGAGTTCGCGGAAGGCCTTGGGCGGCTTTTGCGCAGCCTGTTCGCGGCGCGCATTGCGAATGAGCGTGCGAAGCTGCTGGCCATCGGCATCCGGATGCTGGGTGAGCAGTTCAGTCAGTGCCTCGTCCTTGGCCAGCAGGCGTTCGCGCCAGCGTTCCAGGGCGTGCAGCTTGGCCGTTTCCGCCTTCGATACGCCCTTGATCACGTCCAGCGCGCGTTGAATGGCCTCGATTTCCTGCTCGTCCAGCGTGCGCATTTGCTTGCCCACGTACTGCATTTGACGGCGTCGGCCTTCGTGGGCGGTGATCGTGCGACAGTCCCGGACAGCGCGTTCGAGGTTTTCGGGCATCGGCACGCGGGCGAGCGCGTCCTTGGCCAGGTTGACCAGTTCTTCACCCAGATCCTGCAGGGCATGCGACTCGCGCTTGCGCTGGGATTTGCTCGGGCCTTCGTCGGAAAGCTCGCTGTGGGCGATACGGTTAAAGCGATGAATGTGCGTCATAGCCGCTATTGTAACGCGACGCGCGGCGTCCAAATAGTTGCCCGGCCTCCGCACGACGGCGCGCAACTCGCGCTAAGATGGCGGTTCCTATTTAGCCACTGACCGAATCGCGCCGATGTCCCAAGCGACCCAGCACTTCACGCATACCCAGGATCAACTCAAGGAAATCGTCAGCGACGTGTTGCAGTACGCCCGTTCGCTTGGCGCAACGGACGCTGCGGCGGAGATCTCCGAGGGCGACGGTCTGTCGGTCTCGGTGCGGCGCGGTAAGGTCGAGACCATCGAGCGCAATCGCGACAAGCTGGTCGGCGTGACGGTTTTCATCGGTCAGCGCCGTGGTAACGCAAGCACGTCCGATTTCTCCCGCAAGGCGCTGCACGACACGGTCGATGCAGCCTACAACATCGCCCGTTTCACGGCGGAAGACGACTGCGCAGGGCTTGCGGAGTCCGAGCTGCTCGAAATGCACCCGCAGGACCTGTCGCTCTTCCATCCGTGGGATATCACCGCCGACGAAGCGGTCGAGCTGGCCCGTCGCGCCGAGAAAGCGGCGCTTGACGTCAGCCCGAAGATCAAGAATTCCGAAGGTGCGGGGGTCTCCGCCCAGCATTCCCAATTCCTGCTCGGTACGACGCGCGGCTTCCTCTCCGGATATCCGTATTCGCGCCATTACCTCTCCGTTTCGCCTATTGCGGGTTCGGGCAGCCATATGCAGCGCGACGACTGGTATTCGTCGAAGCGCGCGGCTGGCGACCTGGCGTCGCCCGAGGCCGTGGGCCGATACGCTGCGGAACGCGCACTGGCGCGCCTGCACGCCCGCAAGCTGTCGACGCGCAAGTGCGCAGTGCTGTTCGAAGCGCCGCTGGCGGCCGGGCTGCTCGGCGCATTCGTGCAGGGCGTCAGCGGTGGCGCGCTGTACCGCAAGGCGACGTTCCTCGTCGACACGTTGGGTAAGCCGGTATTTGCCGATCACGTCGGTATCCATGAAGATCCGCACGTGCCGCGTGCCATGGGCAGCGCGCCATACGACGAAGAGGGTGTGAAAACGCGTGCTCGCGACGTGGTCAGCGACGGCGTGGTGCAAGGCTACTTCCTGTCGACCTATTCGGCTCGCAAGCTCGGCATGCAGACCACGGGTAACGCGGGCGGATCGCACAACCTGCGCATGTACAGCAAGCTCACGGCGCCGACGGACGACTTCCGCGCCATGCTGCGCAAGCTCGGCACCGGCCTGCTGGTGACCGAACTGATGGGGCAGGGTGTGAACTATGTGACGGGCGACTATTCGCGCGGCGCGTCCGGTTTCTGGGTCGAGAACGGCGAGATTCAGTACGCGGTCGAGGAAATCACGCTCGCAGGCAACCTGACCGACATGTTCCGGCAGATCGTGGCCATCGGCGCGGACACGCTGGTGCGCGGCACGAAGGAGGTCGGGTCAATCCTGATTGAACAAATGACCATCGCCGGTCATTGATGCTGCCAAAATCCGTTATGGCGCCACAAACGCGTTGCATTTGTGCGCCATTGCGGGGCAAATGCTCGATTATCGTGTCCGTCACAAGCAGTTTGCGATATGCTTAGGAGTTTTCTTAAGCCGTGGCTTAAGAACGTACACGGTAGTTAGGGTAATGGGCGCGCTCATAAGGCGCGCCTTCTCATAACTAGAGACTAGGTATTGGAGGAAGAGGACTCATGAAAAGCACCATGACCAAGTTGCTGAGCGCACTTGTCGCGACGGGGATGGTGGCTGCGGCCCACGCAGCCGATCTGAAGATCGGTGTGGCCGAAGCACTGTCGGGTGGCGCTGCGCAATACGGCGCGGCCATCAAGAACGGTTTCCAGCTTGCCGCTGACGAGATCAATGCCTCAGGTGGCATCAACGGCAACAAGCTCGTGCTTCAGATCGAAGATGAGCAGGGCAAGAAGGAAGAGGCGATCAACGTCTTCAAGAAGCTGATCTTCCAGGACAAGGTGCTCATGGTCTTCGGCCCGACGCTGTCGAACTCGGCCCAGGCCGCCGATCCGATCGCGCAAGCCGGCAAGACGGTCGCGTTCGGCACGTCCAACACGGCTGACGGCATTACCTCCATCGGCGATTTCATCTTCCGCAATTCGGTGACCGAAGCCGACGTGCTGCCGGAGACCATCAAGGTTGCGGCCAAGCACACGGGCATCAAGAAGGTTGCCGTGCTGTACGGTAACGACGATGTCTTCACCAAGAGCGGCTACGACAACTTCAAGAAGGCGCTCGAAGACCTGAAGATCCCGGTCACGACGACCGAAACGTTTGCCAAGGGCGACGTGGACTTCAAGGCGCAGCTCACGAAGATCAAGGCCTCGAACCCGGACGCCATCGTGCTGTCGGCGCTGATCGCCGAAGGCGCACCGATCATGGTGCAAGCCCGTCAACTGGGTATCAATGTGCCGTTCATCGGCGGCAACGGCATGAACTCGGTCAAGATCTTCGATCTGGCCAAGGGCAGCTCGGATGGCCTGTGGGTGGGTAGCCCGTGGTCGATCGAGAACAACACGCCGGCCAACACGAAGTTCATCGCTGCCTACAAGGCGAAGTACAACGTGGCGCCGGATCAGTTCGCCGCACAGTCGTACGACGCGATGTATATCGCTGCCGGCGCGATCAAGAACGTGAAGATCTCCGGCAACCTCGATGCCGACCGCAAGGCACTGCGCGATGCGCTGCCGAAGGTCACGCATGATGGCGCTACCGGCAAGTTCGCGTTCCGTCAGGCAATGGGCAAGGGCGGCAAGCCGGCGGGCTACGATGCACAACAAGCGCCGATCGTCAGCGTGACGAAGGGCGGCAAGTACGTCATCGAGAAGTAAGCCCGGCAGTACTTGAAGAAGTCCGCATGGGCGTAGGGCCGAAAGGCGCTACGCCCATCGGCGTTTCTGGTACACGTCGCGCCCCCTTGCGACGCGTGCCTCCGTCCCTCAGGCTGGAATACACACCATGCTGGAACAGCAACTCGTCAACGCGCTCTCCCTCGGGTGCGTGTACGCCTTGTTCGCGCTCGGGTTCACACTCGTGTTCGGCATCCTCGGCGTTATCAATCTCTCGCACGGCGCGGTCTTCATGGTCGGTGCCTACGCGGCATTGCAAGCCGTCGTGCATCTGCATCTGCCGCTGTGGGCGGCCATTGTGACGGCCGTGATCGTCTCGGGCCTGCTCGGCCTGGTCATCGACGTGCTCGTGCTCAAACCGTTGCGCAAGCGCGGTGCGCCTCACCTGATTCCGATGATTGCCACCATTGGCGTGGGCATTTTGCTCAACAACGGCGTGCAGGGCATCTTCGGTGCAGAGAACCTGCGCTTCCCGTACGACCTCGTCTCGCAGGACACCCTGACCGTGGCGGGCGTCCACATGACCGTGCTCGAACTTGCGATCATCTTCATTTCGTTCGCGCTGATGGCCGTACTCATCACCACGATCAAGAAGACGCAACTGGGACGCGCGCTGCGCGCGATCGCGGAGTCGCCGAAAGCGGCGTACCTGCTCGGCATCAACGTCGAAGGACTGTTCCTCGCCACGTCGTTCGCGGCAGCGGGTCTGGGGGGCATGGCCGGTGTGCTGATCGGCCTGTACTCCAACGCAGTGTTCCCGCTCATGGGGCAGCCCATGCTGCACAAGGGCATTGCGGTGATCATTCTCGGTGGCATGGGCGATATTCGCGGCGCGATGATCGGCGGCTTGTTCCTCGGCTTTGCCGAAGTGTTGTCGGTGGCTTACATCGGCTCGAACATGCGCGACGCCGTGGCGTTTGGCCTCTTGTTCCTGATCCTGCTGGTGCGTCCGCAGGGGTTGTTCGGCAAAGTGCTCGAACGCAAAGCGTAATCACGGGGGCGCAATGGACTGGTTCAATAATTTCTGGGCGGTATATAGCAATCTGGTGCTGACTCTCGGCACCAATGCGCTGCTGGCCCTGTCGATTTATCTCACGCTCTCGTGCGGCATGCTGGCGATGGCCAACGCCGCGTTCATGGGTATAGGTGCGTACACCGCGGCATTGCTGACGATGAACTACGACACGCCGTTTGCGGTGTCGTTGGCGGGCGGCATGGCCGCACCTGCGCTGGTCGCGTTCATCATCGGCAAGCCGACGCTGCGCCTGTCGGGCGTGTATCTGGCGATGGCGACGCTCGGTTTCGGCGAAGTTGTGCGTGTGTTGATCCTCAATACGGAAGATCTGACGGGCGGTGCGCTCGGTCTGAACGGCATTCCGCAACTCACGCAGTGGTGGCATGTGGCTGCTGCCGTCGTGATCGTGCTTGCAGTGCTGTGGCGTCTGCGTCGCTCCAAGGTTGGCCGTGCGTTCGAGGCGATCAAGGAAGACGAGACGGCCGCCGGGCTGATGGGCATTAACGTGACGGGTTACAAGATGCTGGCGTTCGTGCTCGGCGCGGTGCTGGCCGGTCTTGCCGGTGCCCTCAATGCGCATCTGACGTTCTTCATCGGACCGAATGAGTTCGGGTTCGATCGCGGCGTCGAGATTCTGACGATGGCGATCCTCGGCGGTATCAATGGCCTTGTGGGTCCGGTGCTCGGCAGCACGATTCTGACGCTCCTGCCCGAATTGCTGCGCGCATTCAACGACTTCCGTCTGGTGGTCAACGGCCTGATTCTGGTGCTGATCGTGTTGTTCCTGCCCAAGGGCATCTGGGATCCGATGCGTTTTCGCCGTTGGTTCCGTGCCAGCAAGACGCGTTCGGCGTCTTCCACGTAAGCGGACGGGGAACACGACATGCTTAAGCTTTCCAATATTTCCAAGCGATTCGGCGGTCTGCACGTGCTGCAGGACGTCAATATCGAGGTGCCGCAAGGCACCATCTTCGGCCTGATCGGCCCGAACGGTGCGGGCAAGACGACCGTCTTCAACCTGATCACGGGATTGTTGCAGCCTACCGGCGGCAGCATCACGTTCAACGGTGAGAGTCTGATCGGCGAAAAGCCGCACCGAATTACGCAGCGCGGTATTGCTCGCACGTTCCAGAACATCCGCATCTTTAAAGAGATGACGCTGATCGAGAACGTGGTGGTTGGCATGCACCGTCACCTCTCGTATGGTCCGGCGGGCTTGTTGCTCTCGCTGCCGGGCTTTCGCGACATGGAGAAACGTTCTCGCGAGCGAGCCCACGAACTGCTGTCGTGGGTCAAGCTCGACCACAAGGCGTACGACATTGCCGACAATCTTTCGTACGGCGATCAGCGCAAGCTCGAACTGGCGCGTGCGCTGGCGACCGAGCCCAAGCTGTTGCTGCTCGACGAGCCGGTCGCGGGCATGAATACCGGCGAGAAAGTCGATCTCATGAGCGAGATTGAGAACATCAAGGCGCGCGGTTACACGATCTTTATGATCGAGCACGACATGCGTTTCGTGATGGGCTTGTGCGAGCGTATCGCGGTGCTGAACTTCGGACGCATCATCGCCGAGGGCAAGCCGGACGAGATCAAGAACAACCCGCAGGTTATCGAAGCCTATCTGGGCCGCGATGACGACGACGATGTGGCTGCGTTGGCGGCTGGCGCGGAGGACAAGGCATGAGCGCGCTGCTCGAAGTGAAGGGCCTGAAAGTGGCCTATGGGCATATCGAGGCTGTGAAGGGCGTCGATTTTGCATTGCGCGAGCACGAAATCACCTCGCTCGTGGGCGCGAACGGCGCCGGTAAGTCCACCACGCTGCTGGCGTTGTCCGGCCTCATCAAGAAGCAGGCTGGCACGATTCTCTTCGAAGGCGAGGATATTGGCGGGCTGGCGCCCAACAAGATCGTGCAACGCGGGCTGGTGCAGGTGGCCGAGGGACGTGCCACGCTCACGACGATGTCCGTTCGCGAGAACCTCGAACTCGGGGCCTACACGCGTCGCGACAAGCAGAACGTGAAGCCCGATCTGGACAAGGTGCTCGAGCGCTTTCCGCGACTCGCCGAACGAATCGACCAGATGGCCGGGAACCTGTCGGGTGGCGAGCAGCAGATGCTGGCGATCGGTCGGGCGTTGATGGCGCGCCCGAAACTGTTGCTGCTCGATGAACCTTCGATGGGCCTCGCGCCGATCATCGTCCAGGGGATTTTCGCTACGCTCAAAGAAATCAACGCCGACGGCCTGACCATCTTCCTGGTCGAGCAGAACGTGCGGCAGGCACTGAAGATTGCGCAGCACGGCTATGTGCTGGAGACGGGCAAGGTCGTGCTCGACGACACTGGCCGGAATCTGCTGGGCAATCCGCGCGTGCTGGAGGCGTATCTGGGCGGTTGAGTTCCATGCAACGGCGTCTTTGAAACGGGCGTACGACCGTACGCGCGTTTGAGATTAGGGGCCGTCTGCGTACCAGACGATGTGACGCTAACGGCGTCGGCGGGGGATCTGCGGATACCTTGTCGACGCCGATTTTGTTGGTGGCGGACGCGGTGTATCGCTGGCTCAATGCGGACGGCACGGGTGCTTTCGCGTCCACAGATTGGCAGTCAGTCGGAATTGGTGCATGCTGCCGCTAATTGCCCGCAAGATGTGTGCGAGATGTCTGCGCGGCGTCGTTTTAGGCTATGCCATACCGGCATCCTGCTCGGCTAAGCAAGAGGGATTCCATGGACGGCTTTCTGATGGAGCGTGCATCGCGAGGACAGCGGGCGTTTGCCGGCTGTCTGGCGATCGCCATCCTCGCTGCCTTGATACTCGCGGCGCCGCAAGCCACCTCGGTGCTGCCTGCGGTGGCACCGTTCCTGCCGATGTGCGGGCTGACGGTGTTTACGACGGCCACCATTGTGGCGTACTTGCTTTGCGGACAGTTCCGGGTGTCGCGTCTGCCCGTCTTCGGCTTGCTGGCGGGCGCTTACGCCTTTACAGCGCTCACCGTCGCCATGCAGTTGCTCACCTTTCCGGGACTCTTCGCGCCGGGCGGGCTATTCGGCGCAAGGCCAACGACCTCCGGCTGGATCTGGGTTTTCTGGCATGCTGGTTTCCCTACGCTCGTCCTGATCGCCATGATCTCGCGACGCCAGTTTGCGCCCCAATCCATCACACAATTTCCCTCACCGGGTAAAGGCGTAGGTATCTACGTCGGCATTCCGCTTGCCGTCGGCATCCTGCTTTGCCTTGCGGCATTGACCGTCCCCCTCCCGCCCGCGCTCCAGCCTGCCACGTCTCCGGGCGATTTCTCCAGCGGCGGTGTCGGCATCGTGCTGCTGGTGCTAAATCTCGTTGCGCTGGGGGCCGTGCTAGGCATCGGAAGGCTGCGCACGGTACTCGACCTCTGGGTGGCGCTCGCTGTGCTCGCCTGTGTGACGGACACGGTACTCAGTCTGATGAGTACGGTTCGCTTCTCGCTGGGGTGGTATCTCGCGCGCTTTTTCAGTATGTCGGCACCGGGGCTGCTGGTCTGCGTGCTCGTGTGGGAAGTGACGCGGCTGTATCGCGAACTCACCCGGGCGCACCTGCGCCTCATCGAATACAGCAATCGCGACGCGCTGACCGGCATCTACAATCGCCGGTATTTCAATGACCGGTTCCCCGGTGATTACGAGCAGGCGCGCCGTGCGGGGCGACCGCTTTCGCTGCTGATGATCGACGTCGACCATTTCAAACGCTACAACGACGCCTACGGGCACCCGATAGGCGACGAGTGCCTTGAGCACGTCGCGCTTGCGCTGATGCGGGCGACGCATCGACCGGCCGATCTCGTCGCCCGCTACGGTGGCGAGGAGTTCGTTATCGTGCTGCCCGATACGGACGAGCGTGGCGCGATGTTCGTGGCGACACGGGTCACGGAGAGCGTGCGCGCGTTGGCGAAGCCCTGCCCGGGGCCGCAAGGACGTGTCACCGTCAGTGTCGGCTGCGCAACCCACGTACCGCAGCAGGGGAATGCCAGCGACACACCTGACCGGTTGATTGCGCTAGCGGACGAAGCACTCTACGCAGCCAAACGTCTTGGCCGCGATCGTATTCAGGTTGCGCAGGGGGTGCCATCCGATGGTGAGAACGTTGGCGGCGCGGCTGCTGATGCGCCGCGTGCCAATCTGAGTGCGTGAGCTAGTGCGTGGGTCGGTGCCTGAGCCGATCGGCGCAGACGCCGCAGCGAGTCGCGTCAGACGCGCTCGTATGTGACAAACGAATAATCGAAATCGTTCGGCGCAGGGGAGTGATGCGTTTCGCGTGCCGTCTCACGCCATTGGGCGGCGGGGAGGTCGGGGAAGTGCGCATCGCCCTCGAACGCTTTGGCGATCTCCGTCACGACGACCTTGTCTGCACTGGCAAGCGATTCGGCATACAGCTGTGCACCGCCGATCAGACAAATTTCCTCCACACCGACGCAAAGCCGCATCGCATCCACCAACGAGCCAGCGACTTCGCAGCCGTCGATTTTCAGGTCGGGATTGCGGGAAACGACAATGTTGCGACGTCCGGGCAGCGGACGTCCAATCGAGTCGAACGTCTTACGTCCCATGACGATGGGCTTGCCCAGCGTGGTGCGCTTGAAGTGTGCAAGGTCTTCCGGCAGACGCCACGGCAATTGATTGTCACGCCCGATCACGCCATTTTCGGCGCGGGCGACCACAAGCGTCAGAATCGTCATACGGCCACCGGCGCCTTGATGTGCGGATGCGCTTCGTATCCGGTGATATGGAAGTCCTCGAACGTGTAATCGAAGATCGAATCGGGCTTGCGCGCGATCTCAAGCTTCGGCAGCGGGAACGGCGCGCGCGCGAGCTGCGTTTGCACCTGTTCGAGGTGATTGTTGTACAGATGGCAGTCGCCACCGGTCCAGATGAAGTCGCCCACATCCAGGCCGGTTTGCTGCGCCACCATATGCGTCAACAATGCGTAGCTGGCGATGTTGAACGGCACCCCGAGGAAGATGTCCGCACTACGTTGATAAAGCTGGCAGGACAACTTGCCGTCGGCAACGTAGAACTGGAAGAACGCATGGCACGGGGGCAGCGCCATACGCGGAATCTCGCCGACATTCCATGCGGACACGATCAGGCGACGCGAGTCCGGTGTCGAGCGGATCTGCTCCACGATCTGCGTAATCTGGTCGATGTGACCGCCATCGGGTGTTGGCCACGAGCGCCATTGCGCGCCGTAGACGGGCCCGAGTTCACCTTCGGCATCCGCCCATTCGTTCCAGATGGAGACGCCGTTTTCCTGCAAATAGCGCACGTTGGTGCTGCCTTGCAGGAACCACAGCAGTTCGTGCACGATCGATTTGATGTGCACTTTTTTCGTGGTGACGAGCGGGAACCCTTCCTGCAGGTCGAAGCGCATCTGATAGCCGAACACCGAGCGCGTGCCTGTGCCCGTGCGGTCGGTTTTGTCTGTGCCATGTTCGAGTACATGGCGCATGAAGTCTAGGTACTGTTTCATAGGCCCATCCGTTTTGCGGGATTTTACCAGCCTCCGGGTGACGTGGTACTTGCCTGCCGTCAGACGGCGGCCTGAGCAGCGGCGAATGCCACCGGATGTTGCACCGTCAGGCGCAGTCCAACACGGTCGCCAGCCTCGTGCGCCAATTCGCCATCGACTCGCGCGACCACTTCGATGCCGGACGCGAGACGCAGCGTGTACAACTGATCGGCCCCGCGAAATGCGCGACGCACGAGCGTGCCTTCGAACGGACTTGCGGGGTCATGGGCAATGTCGTCTGCGCGAAGCAGGACGTCGACACTCACGGGATAAGTGTCACGGGCGGCGCTTCGGATCAGTTTGTCGGCGAGCGCGGACGAGACGGAGATTTCTCCGATTTCGAGCGAGATGCCACCGCCTTCGGCGTTGCCCCGGAAGGTGCCGGGAATGAGCGCGCCGCGCCCGATAAAGTCTGCGACGATCCGATTGGCCGGGGACCGCCAGAGCTCACGTGCCGCAGACCACTGCGCGATGGCGCCCGCGTGCATGACGCCAATGCGGTCGGCCATCGCGAAGGCTTCGTGCTGATCGTGCGTGACGAGAATGGCCGTCGCACCGCTGGCTCGAATGATCTCCCGAACCTCCACGGCCAGACGCTCGCGCAGGTCGAGGTCGAGGTTCGAGAAGGGCTCGTCGAGGAGAAGCAGTGCAGGCGCGGGGGCCAAGGCGCGGGCAAGTGCGACGCGTTGTTGTTGCCCCCCGGACAGTTCATGCGGGTACTTCTTTAACGTGCCCGCCAGACCGACCCGCTCGGCCAGCATTTCGACGCGAGTCTGACGCTCTACTCGGGCCATGCGGCTAATGCCAAAGCCGATGTTTTGCGCGACGTTCAGGTGCGGAAATAACGCGTAGTCCTGGAACACCACGCCGACGTGACGCCGCTCAGGCGGCTCGCTCAACTGCGCGTTGGCGACTTCGTGGCCGTCAAGCACGATCCGGCCGCCGGCCAGCGGCTCGAAACCGCACACCGCACGGAGCACCGTCGTCTTCCCGCATCCCGACGGACCCAGCAGGCAACCGATCTCGCCGCGCGCCAAGGACAGCGACAGATCCCGGACAGCTATATGCGTCTGGCCTGTTGTGTCGTAACTGACGCAGATATGGTCGAGCAGGAGATAAGGCAGTGGCATGGGTGTCGGAACGAATGTAGGTCGAGATGGGGCTGCGGGGAAATTCAGGCAAGCGAACGGCGGCTTTGCGCAAAGCGCGGGCACTTTCCTTGAGTGGCCGCGTCAGAGTCGCAGTTGCGAATGCGTATAATTTACAACGCATTGGCAACGCATTAGACCGGAGAATACCTCGCGGTTCCCTCAGGCAATACGTACATTAAGTAGCCTGGGGCTTGAGGACGACGCCTGACGACGTAGATTCACTTTCCATCTTCCACGCATTCACCGCATTTCTTCATTCTGATCCCGACCTCTTCCAATGTCATCGACGCCCCAGTCACGCGCCGCAACCGATTCTGTTCCTCCCGACTTGTCTTCTGACCGGAGCTTCGGAGATTCGCAGGCATTTGCCACGACGGTCGCCAAAGTCGCCGTCGGGCACTCACAGACGGCGTCGTCCGGCAGATCGTCGAATTCTGGCGGACGTAGACGAGGCTGGCGCTCTGCCGGTGTCTTCGGCTGGCGGCTCGTGGCATGGATTCCTGCGCTGATCGTGCTTGTGCCCATGTTCGGCATCGTGGCGGCGCTGGGGGTGGGCGATGCCGACACACGCGCCGTGCTTGCCCATATGCTCGACACAGTGCTGCCCGAATACGCGCTCAACTCACTGCGCATCTCGCTGGCTGTGAGCGGCGGCGTGCTAGTAATGGGCGTCGGTACCGCGTGGCTTGTCGTTCACTACGCATTTCCCGGTCGTCGCGTGCTGGAGTGGGCGCTGATTCTGCCGCTGGCGATGCCCGCTTATGTTACGGCCTACGCATATACCGATTTCCTTCAATTTGCCGGGCCAGTGCAAAGCGCGCTTCGTCGCGCGCTGGCCGTTGACCGCGTGACGTGGTTTCCCGAGATTCGTTCGTGGTACGGGGCTGCCTGGGTCTTCGCGGGAGCGTTCTATCCGTACGTCTATCTGTTGGCGCGTACGGCATTTGCGGAACACAGCCAGCGCTTCTTTGAGGCGGCACGTACGCTGGGGTGCACGCCGTTGCAGGCGTTCTTCCGAGTGGCGCTGCCGCTAGCGCGCCCGGCGCTGGTCGCAGGCATCGCACTCGTCCTCATGGAGACGCTGGCGGACTATGGCGCAGTCGCCTACTTCGGGGTACCGACGTTCACAACGGGCATCTACCGTGCGTGGCTGTCGATGGGCGACCGCATCGCGGCGGCCCAACTGTCGGCATGCCTGCTATTCGCTGTCTTACTCCTACTGATGGCAGAAGCGCGCAGCCGTACGCGATTGCGGTTTTACGGGGCACCGGGGCGCGCGCCGACGACATCACGCCGAACGGCACTGCGCGGGTGGCGTGGCGTGCTGGCTGCCGCCGGTTGCGCCCTGCCGTTGATCGTGGGGTTTGCACTGCCCGCGATCATCATGCTGCGCCTGGCTGTCTCGGAACTGGATCAGGTGCCTTGGCCTCGCTATGGCGAGTGGGTCTACAACACGGTGCGGTTGGCGGCGGTAGCGGCGGTGGTCGCGTGCGCGTTCGCCGTTGTGCTTGGCTACGCCCAGCGACTTGCGCCCGGACGCATCACACGTATTGCCGTACGCCTCGTAGGGGTCGGCTACGCAATTCCCGGGGCGGTCATCGCGCTAGGCATTCTCACCCCTGTGCTGCATCTCGACACATGGATGGGGAACGTATTCGGGGCAAACGGGCTGGTATTGGCCGGTACGGGCGGCGTCCTGATCTACGCTTACCTCGTGCGCTTTCTGCCTGCGGCGCTGCAAAGCGTCGATGCAGGATTTGCCCGTATCGCGCCCAATCTGGACGCCAGCGCGCGCAGTCTCGGTGTGGGCGGCTGGTCAATGCTGCGTCGCGTGCACTTGCCGCTATTGCGGGGCAGCGTACTGACGGCAGCCCTGCTGGTGTTCGTCGACGTCATGAAGGAATTGCCGGCCACGCTCGCGTTGCGGCCATTCAACATGGATACGCTCGCCGTGGTGACCAGCCATCTCGCCGCCGACGAACGGCTCGCCGAAGCCGCTGTCCCGGCCCTGACGCTGGTGCTGGTGGGCTTGCTGCCGGTGCTGGTGCTGGCCCGGGCCATTGCGCGGCGCGCCTGAGGGGCGACCGGTCTGCCGGTTTCTTCAAGCAAAATGCCACTTCGAAGACAGGGGGGAACGATCATCCGCCCTGCGTTTTATCAAATCTAGAGACGTTTCACAGTTGCCGCCCCGATAGCGCCGCACTATAGTCAAATCATCTCGGCAACTAAGCCGGGATGATTGAGCGTCAACAAAAATGATTGCGATCGTCATTTGCAAATGTTGGCTGTTCATGGCCTTGGCGTTGGCACCACCGCCCGAGGTCGCACCGCTCAATACGGCTGATGGCGGCTGGAGTGCCGTGCTACTGACCGGAGGGATGCGCTAGGCGGTTGTCCTGGGAGGGACCGACGCGAGGACATTTCACCGGACGCAGGACGTCCGATGGTGGCGTGCAACCTTCTGGTCCGGTGTCGGTTTTGTGTCATTGACGTCACACACCGCTGCATGCCCGATATCCTTTCCCCCAGATATCTGCGCACCCTATCGAACGCTTCGGCATTCGCCTCGATGGCGTCGAGCGCATAGGTTGACGCAGGTAGACGTGGATTGGCGGACGTTGGTCGCTGGATAAGTGTTGTTTTCCGGTGTCGTCAGGGGCGGCCCCGAGTGGCATTTTTGTCACCCGCACCGCAAAATCGCTGGCAATGCAGTGCCTTCGGGAGACAGGCATGGCGCTATGGCGGATCGATCTTGTCTCGTTGCGGCTGTTTGTCGCTGTCTGTGAAGAGAGCAGCATTGCCCGGGCAGCCGAGCGTGAGTTCATCGCGCCCTCGGCCGTCAGCAAACGGATCAACGATCTCGAATCGCTGGTCGGATCGGCGCTCCTCCAACGCCATAAGTGGGGGGTGCGGGCGACGCCGGCGGGTGAGGCGCTACTGCATCACGCACGCAACGTACTCCGCAGTCTTGAGAAGATGCAGGGAGACCTGTCCGAGTACACAAGTGGCGTACGCGGTCACATCCGCATCTTCGCCAACGTTTCCTCGATTGTCGAAACATTACCCGACGAACTGGGCGCATTCCTGCGTCGCCACGAAGGGGTGAAGGTCGACCTCGAAGAACATACGAGCGCGCAAGTGGTGCGCGGTGTGGCGGACGGGGCGACCGACATCGGTATCTGCTGGGATGCGGTCGACACCCGCGACGTCGAAGTCTTCCCTTATCGCCACGATCAGATCGTCACGGTCCTTCACCGGGATCATCCGCTCGCCTGCGCCGAGCAGCTCGCGTTCATCGAAACCCTCGACTTCGATCAGATCGGCGTGCATCCGGATAGCGCGATGTACACCGTTTTCAGACGCCTTGCCGCCGAACAGGGCAAGACGGTCAAATTCCGAATCCACGTCTCAACGTTCGAAGCGGTGTGCCGCATGGTGAGGGCGCAGCTTGGCCTGGCGATTGCGCCGCGCGAGGCCGTCGGCATCTATTCGCAGGTGCCTGACGGAGAAGCGTTGCGTATCGTACCGCTCACAGATCCCTGGGCGGAGCGGCGGCTGGTTGTCTGCGTCCGCCGGTACGATGCGTTGCCCGTTGCGTCGCGCATGCTGGTCGACCACCTGTGCGCACGTAACGTAACGGGAACATCGGGGGGAACGCGGCTAGCTGATGATTGCGGAAATAAGGAGGGGGCAGAGCGCTCCTGAACAGCTGCGCGAGGAGGACGCGCCCGATGGTCGGTGCAAACCCTCATCGGACCGCGTCAAAGGGGACGCTGATGCGGCAAACATCGTGAACCGCGATGTCTGGCATGCCGAAACACCTCTTGCCGTTGCCTCTGGGCCGACGGATGCTCTGGGGGCCGATAGCGATTCCGGCCGACGAGCCGGGGCGCGCCGTATCTCGCATTGTGCGAGAGGAGACACGCGATGACACATGCCGACGCGCGCCGTGTGCGCGAAGCCGTGGGACGTTTGATTCTTGTTCTCACGCTGATGGCGCTGGGCCTCATAGCACTCAGCCTGAGCGGGGGAGCCTCCGCTGCGCCGGCGCAACCCCTCGAAAAACCGAAGATCACCATCGCCGTGGGCGGAAAACCCGGCCTCTACTATCTGCCCCTGACGATTGCCGAACAACTAGGCTACTTCAAAGACGAAGGCCTCGACGTCACGATCGACGACTTCGCCGGGGGCTCCAAGGCGCTGCAGGCGGTCGTTGGCGGAAGCGCGGACGTCGGCACGGGGGCGTTCGAACACACGCTGCTCATGCAGACCAAGGGGCTGATTTACCAATCGTTCGTTGTGCTGGGCGCTGCGCCGCAACTGGTCCTCGGCGTCGTCAAGACCAAGGCAAGCGAAGTGAATTCCGTGAAGGATCTGAAAGGGATGCGTGTCGGTGTCAGCGCGCCGGGATCGAGTACGCACATGCTGGTGAGCGTGGCCCTGACCAAAGCAGGTCTCAAACCCACCGACGTCTCTATCGTCGGCGTGGGTAGCAACGCAACGGTGATCGCGGCGGCCCGCAACGGACAGATCGATGCCGTTTCCAACGTAGACCCGATGATGACGTTGTTGCAGGAGTCCGGCGACGTGAAGGTGCTCATCGACACACGTACGCAGGCTGGCACCCGCGCAATGTTCGGAGGTCCGATGCCTGCGGCGGTGATGTACGCACCGCAGAGCTTCATCCAGAAGAACCCGCGTACGGTGCAGGCACTGGCCAACGCGATCGTACGTGCGGACAAATGGCTGCAACACGCAACGGCAGCGCAATTGCTCAAAACGGTTCCGGAGCCTTATCTCCTCGGTGACAAGACGCTTTATCTGAAGGCCTTCGCGAACTGTCGCGAAGCCTTTTCCCCGGACGGCATCATGCCCACCGATGGTCCTGCGACCGCACTGAAAGCGCTGGCGTCGTTCTCGCCGGAGGTCAAGCCGTCGCAGATCCGGTTAGGCGACACCTGGACCAACACGTTCGCCACGCAGGCGAATCGCCAGTATCCCTGAGCGCTATCGGACGAACGTGCGTTTGGACGAAATGACTTCACTTTTTCCACGCTGCCGCATGCTGCGTCGGCACGTAACTTGCGATCGAAATGGGTGAACCCATGCGGGAACATTCGAGGAGCGATCTCATGCAAGCCACCGTGCGACTGAACGGCCGTGTGCTGTGGTTGAGCGCCAGCGCCGAAGCCATGACCCGTCAATTGACGGGGGAAACGCTGACGCGTGCCGAAGCCGGCATGCTGCGCGACCAGATTTCCACCGACGAAATGACACCGGCGCGCGCTTGCCTGGCGTTCGACGAATCGCTCGGCGACTACGTCTACGTAGGGTTGCGATGTCATGACGATTCGAGCGATGCCGCAGGCGTGTTTCCTGTCACGCAGAGGGCAGTGCGCGAAGGCGGCTTCGCGTTGTCCGTGGCTGGGCTGCGACGTGGCAAGGGATCGTCGCGTGAAGCCAGCCCGTTCGCGGAACGGTGCGCCGGTATCCGCATCGTGATCGCCGAGAGCTTCGAGCGCATCTACGCGCAGAACTGTCAGAACCTCGGTCTGCTGATGTCGACGGATCTTACGTTGGCTGAGCGCTTGCAAGACGGCGAGACGATCCCCATCGAAGCGTTTCTCGAAGATTGCGATCCACTGGCCGAGGCCATCGTGCGTAGCGGTGGGCTATTCGGCTATACGCAGAGAAGGTTGTCCGGAGATATCGTACCGCCGCAGCCTGCGCATGCCCCGGCCCGATGACTTACGGAGAATCGATCATTGCGCGAGCGCTGGGCGTCCCGCGGGTAAGGGCGGGAGATGCAGTGTTCGTCCCCGCAGACTGGCGCTTCTCTCATGAGTACGTGACGCCAATGGCCGTGAGTTTCCTGCGCCACGCCTATGGCGACGAGATACCTGCGCTACGCGACGTCGCGTCGGTGCTGTGCTTTGAAGACCATCTGACGCATCTCGATGCCGTCTCCGCCGATGGCAGTCGGCCCCCGCAGATCGTGGACGCAGCACAACGTCTTGGCACGGTACAGCGCGAGTTTTGCGCCCAGCATGGGCTGCGTCTGCACGGACGCGCCGCAGCCGGCGGTTCTGAGGGCATCTGCCATGCATTGATGCTCGAGCGCTATGCGTTGCCGGGGCAGGTGATTGTTGGCACCGATTCTCACACGCCACATTGTGGTGCCATCGGTGCGTTCGCCTTCGGCGTCGGTGCGACCGAAATGGCCAATGCATGGCTCACCGGGGACGCACGACTCGCTGTGCCCGGTACTTGCCTTGTCCATCTGCGCTCGCGCTTGCCTGCGGGTGTCGGCGCGAAAGATCTGGCGTTGCACCTGCTTCATCTTCCCTATATTCGGGACGGACGTGCCATCGGGCAGATCATTGAGTTCGCAGGCGAAGCCGTTGCGCACCTGTCGACCGACGAGCGCGCGACGCTCACCAACATGGTGGCCGAAATCGGCGGGCTCACCGGACTGGTGGTGCCAGACGCAGAGACTGTCCGCTACCTGCGTGAGCGGCGCGGCATCGACTTCACGCTTGACGCATGGATGGAAAGCGATCCGCAAGCGTCGTACGCCCATGTCATCGAGATCGATTGCGCGTCGCTGGGCGCGATGGTGGCGAGTCCCGGAGATCCGGGCAACGGCATTGCGCTGGCCGATTTGTCGGCAGAGGTCGCCATCGATATCGCTTACGGCGGGTCGTGCACCGGCAGCAAGCGCGACGATCTGCGGGCCTGTCATGACGTCCTTGCCTGGGGATTGAAGCAAGGGCATCGCGTCGCAGACGGCGTGCGCTTCTACCTGCAATACGGCAGTGAAGACGTGCGCGCATGGTGCGAGGCGCAGGGGTATGCGGACGTTTTCAAGGCAGCAGGTGTGACGATGCTCTCGCCCGGATGCGGTGCGTGCGTCAATGCCGGACCGGGCGTCTCCACAACGTCCGAGGAGGTGGTCATCAGCGCCCAGAATCGCAATTTCCCCGGGCGTTCGGGGCCTGGGCAGATGTGGCTCGGCAGCCCGGCCACCGTGGCCGCGAGCGCTTTGGCGGGTTATATCGTGGGTTTCGATCAATTACAGCGCGATGGATTTGCGTCTCATCCGGTCTCTCACCCTGCAGCGCTTGCAGCGCCGGGGCGAGGGGGCGGTGGGGCGTCGCACGCGGGCAGGGGAGGGTAGCAGATGCCGGATGTCACTTCTGCGGCACCGATGCCGTTACAAGGCATTCGTGTCGTGGAATTCTCACACATGGTCATGGGGCCGGCATGCGGCATGGTGCTGGGCGACCTCGGGGCCGATGTCATCAAAGTCGAGCCGATCGGTGGCGACGCCACGCGTCATCTGCTGGGCACTGGCGCTGGCTTTTTCCGTGCCTTCAATCGCAACAAGCGGAGTCTGGTCGTGGATGTCACGCGACCCGAAGGCCGAGAGTTGATACTGCGGCTCATCAGCACGTCGGATGTGGTGACGGAGAATTTCAAGCCCGGGCGGATGAGGCAAATCGGACTGGATTACGCCACGTTGTCACGGCTGAATCCGGCGCTGGTGTACGTCTCGCTGAAGGGTTTTCTGCCGGGGCCATACGCTACGCGCACTGCGTTGGACGAGGTCGTGCAGATGATGGCGGGACTTGCGTACATGACGGGACCTCCAGGCCAACCGTTGCGTGCCGGGACATCGGTCAATGACATCATGGGCGGTGTGTTCGGTGCGCTTGCTGCGTTGGCCGCACTCTACGAGCGAAAGACCACGGGACGCGGGCAGGAAGTACAGGGCGCGCTCTTCGAGAATTGCGTACTGCTCGCGGCGCAGCACATGCAACAGTATGCAGTGACCGGTGTAGCGCCCGATCCGATGCCCGCGCGTGTGTCCGCTTGGGGTATTTACGATGTCTTTACCGCGCGCGACGGCGTGCAGATTTTCCTCGCCGTCGTCAGCGATACGCAGTGGCGCATTTTCTGCGACGTGTTTGGCCGTCACGATCTGACGGAAGACCCGCGACTTTCCACTAACAATGACCGCGTGAGGGCTCGCGACTGGTTGCTCCCGTTGTTGCGCGAAATGATGCAGGGTTTTGACGCCAGCTATCTTGCGGCGGCGTTCGAGCGTCATGGTTTGCCTTTTGCACCGATCGTGCAGCCTGCCGCGTTGTTCGATGACCCGCATTTGCTCGCTAGCGGCGGCCTGGGCGACCTGACGACGGAAACGGGTGAGCAAACGAAAGTGCCGTTGCTACCGATTACGATGGCGGGGCAACGATTGCCCGCGCGTCGCGCGTTGCCGATGGCGGGTGAGCACACAAGCGAAATTCTGAGAGATCTGGGGTATCCCGATAACCAGATCGAACGCCTGTTGAACGAGGGGGTGGTGGCGGGACCGGAGGACGGATCGACGCCGGACGATGCATCCGGCGCGGGCGAAACCGCCGGTCCCGTTTTTTGGAAGGACAGCGCAAGTCGACGCGGAACGCGCTGAAATAAGCGTTTTCCGAAAGAGTTCGGCGTGTTGTCTGCTTGCGGGCACCGGTCGGGGCGCGGTACGGTATGGACGTCTACCGCCAACACGCTACCCGGACTGTCATGACTGAACCGCTCGACGCTGCCCACTCACGCGAAACGTCTGTATTGTCTGCTTCGTCTTCCTCGTCGCCACTGTCGTCGCAGTCCCAGCAGCCTGATAAGCCGTTATCGGGCGTGACGGTGCTCGATCTCACGCGTCTTCTGCCCGGCCCGCTTGCCGGGTTGCGTCTTGCGGAAATGGGAGCGCGCGTCATCAAGATCGAAGACAAGGGCGCCGGCGACTACGCCCGGGAAATGATGCTGGGCGATGACGAATCGCCCCCCAGCGCTTTCTGGCGACTACTCAATCGCGGTAAGACGGTCGACCGCCTCGATCTCAAAAGCGACGCGGATCGGAAGGCCTTCCTCGAACACGTTGCTCATGCCGATGTACTGCTTGAGGGGTTTCGCCCGGGTGTGATGGCGCGTCTGGGGTTCGGATATGAGGTGCTGGCAAGTGTGCGGCCATCGTTGGTAATGGCGTCGATTTCCGGTTACGGCCAGCAAGGGTTGATGGCGCAAGCGGCCGGGCACGACATCAACTACATCGGGTACGCGGGCGTACTCGATCAGCTTTGCGATGCGGGGGACGCCCCCATCGTTCCCAACTTTCAGATCGGCGATCTGTACGGCGGCGCCCAGGCTGCGGTTCAGGAGGTGCTGGCTGCGCTGGTCGCGGCGCAACGCACCGGGCGCGGGCGCTGGCTGGACATTTCGATGACGCACGAGGTGTTCCGCTCGAACATTGTGCCGGCGGTAGCGATGCATCGTCAGGGGCACGTGTCGCGGGCCGGAAAGGATCTCCTTAACGGCGGCGTGCCCTGCTATCAGGTCTATCGCACGAAGGACGGCCGATACATGGCGGTCGGTGCGCTCGAGCTGAAGTTCTGGGAGTCGCTGTGCGATGTGCTTGGCCGAGACGACTGGAAGGCGCGGCACTGGGCGCTTGGACAGGAGGTCGGCGGAGATGATGCGCTCGCGTTGCGTGCTGAACTGATGGCGGTGTTTGCGGGCGCTACGCAAGCTGACTGGGTCGCGCGTTTCGCCGATGCCGATTGCTGCGTGACACCGGTACTCCGGTTGGAGGAGGCGATGATGCACCCGCTGTTTGCGCAATTGCGCGGGGCGCTGCTTCCATGACGTCGATTGCCGCGAGGCGAATGACTCGCCGACTGCGAGCACGTTACCGAATGTCACAATTTTTCGACGTCGGGAGACGCGAAGTCCGGAGGCCCATCGCGTAGAGTCGTTGCTGATCGATTACGACATGCCCATGACCCGACGGTTCGACTTGCCCCAACCACTGACTCAGAGTCGCCCACTCGTGCGACGACGGCTCGCGGCTGCTGCCGCGCTTTGTGCCGTGCCGACGATCGCGATCCTTACCGGATGCGTGTCGTATCAAGACGCCCCGTGGACCACGGAAAGGTCCGCTCGACGTCGATGACGACGGCGGATCTCGCGCAAACGGATATCAATCGCATGGCGACGCTGGGCATGCGGGCGAATCTGGAGAGCTTGTATCTCCTGGCCGACAAGCTCTATAAGCGCAATCCCCGGGAGTGGCGCAAGGGTGGCGCGGCCACGCAAACCGAAGCCATGGCGCAGTTGCGTGCTGCGATTGAGGGGCATCGCACGCTCGCCGATCTGAAAGACTTGCGCGATGTGCGCGCCCTGTCGTCGTCGCTGGATCCGACATTCACCGGCGACCGTGTTGCTGCCTTCGTCTTTAGCCTCTCGGACACGATCATCACGGCGCACGGCGGCACGACAGTGTTCTATCTGAGCGACGGACTCGACGCGCAGCGTATCTACAACGCTGCGCGGAACGTGGAGATCGCCGCGTGGCTGCTGGCGAGTCGCCGGGACATGGCAGGCAAGCCGTTGCTGCTGGCCAATGAAATGGCTGACGTGCGTAACGTGAGCTTCGAACGAGAGTTCGGCAAGATCATCGGACGACTGGATCTGTTGGCCGAGATGCTGGACGAGAAGTATCGGCGGGCAGGGATCGGCTACGTGCAGAACTTGCTGGGGGCGCAGTTCCTCCAGTTTTTGCCGGTGCGTTGATGCGGTCGTGTGACGGTTAGAGCGCGAAAAATGCGCAAATGCTGTATATTTGCACAGTGTTTTCGCCCGCCACCATGACCTCCTCTCAGCGCAAGATCATCCACTGCGATGCAGACTGTTTCTACGCCTCCGTCGAGATGCGGGACGACCCGTCGTTGCGCGGGATACCGCTTGCCGTCGGCGGCCAGCCGGATCAGCGGGGTGTGGTGGCAACGTGCAATTACGAAGCGCGTGCCTTTGGGGTGCGCTCGGCCATGCCGTCCGCGCAGGCCGTGAAACTGTGTCCCGACTTGCGTATCATCCCGCCGTCGATGCATCGGTATCAGGAAGCGTCGAAGCGGATCATGGCGATCTATCGCGATTACACGGATCTGGTCGAGCCGTTGTCGCTCGACGAGGCGTATCTCGACGTAACCGACAGTGAACACTGCGGGGGCTCGGCCACCTTGATTGCGCGCGAGATCCGTGCGCGTATCGCAGATGAAGTTGGGTTGACCGTGTCGGCTGGTGTCGCGCCCAACAAGTTCATTGCCAAAATCGCCAGCGACTGGCGTAAACCTGACGGCATGTTCGTCGTGAAGCCCGCCGAGGTCGATGCCTTTGTCGCCGTACTGCCGGTCGAGCGTTTGTTTGGCGTGGGCAAGGTAACGGCGGAAAAGTTGAGGGCGCTGGGCGTCGATTCCTGCGGTGATCTGCGCAGCCACACGATGGCCGATCTGACCGAGCGTTTCGGCGTGTTCGGGCAGCGGCTGTTCGAGCGCTGCCGCGGTATCGACACCCGGGAGGTCAGCCCGGATCGCGAGCGAAAATCGATCAGCGTCGAGACGACTTACACGCGCGACCTGCGCACGTTGGCGGAATGCGAAACGGCACTGGAGCCGCTGCTTCATCAGTTGTCCGAGCGAATCGGACGCGCGCGCCGCAGCGAGCCGTTGGCGATCGCGAAGGTCTTCGTGAAGATTCGATTTGCCGATTTCTCACGGACGACGGCCGAGGCAGGCGCATTGGGCGTCGATCCGGCGCAATGCCGTGAGCTGCTGGCAGAAGCCGTTGGACGCAAGCGGCGTGCGGTGCGATTGATGGGGGTCGGGGTGCGTTTGCTCGAAGCGCAGGCGACGCGTCAGTTGCGCCTGTTTGACGACTGGGACGACGGGGCGTCGCTCACAACGCCTGCATCAGGTGATAATGCGCCATCGGAGGCTTAGATCGCTTAGACGAGCGAGGTGAGGGATGGCGGAGATCATCGAAGTCACATTGCGGCTCACCGCGGCATTGATTCTCGGCGGACTGGTCGGGCTCAATCGCAATTTGCACCACAAGTCGGTCGGTTTGCGAACGCTCGCCATTGTGTCGTTCGGATCCGCGCTGTTCGTGCTCGCCGTCGTACCGTTTCCGGGAACGGCGTTGCCTTATGACGGCTCGTCCGTGAGCCGGGTTGTGCAGGGCATTGTGGCGGGGATCGGGTTCCTTGGGGCCGGGTGCATCATCCGGCCGAGTCGCGGTTCGTCCGTGCACGGCTTCACCACGGCGGCGGCGCTGTGGAGCACCACAGGCATTGGCATCATTTGTGGGCTGGGCCGCTGGCATATCGCCCTTGTCGCGATGGTATTGCTACTTATCGTGCTGGCAATCGGCGGGCGTATCGAATCGCTCGCGCACCGCTGGCTTGGGCACGACGAACCGGCGAAGGACTCGCAGGACGAGGACGCGTCGGCGCGGCATGGGCACGACGGCAAGTGACATCCACGCAGTTGATGCAGAAGACACACATCGCTGCCTCCTCGCCCTCGACGTCATGGGCAAATTCCTGCGGATACCGAAGAAAAATGCCCGCCGAAGCGGGCAAATGACGTTGTCGCAGTACCCCCAAAAGGACGTAAGAGGGCGATTTCATTTTGGTCACCGGACCATCTTTCGCCAATCGGGGCTTGCCCGATTAGGGAAAGCACGTTCGGGTGACTACGTAATCGACGGCCGCTCCCGCCACTAATTTTCTTCCAGGTGTTTGAAGCGTGAAGCCGCGCGCGTCGCGTCATTGAAGCGCGCGCAACTCTGTCGCCCGGGCACGGGCCACTCGCAACCCGTCAGCCTGTAGGGAGAGCGTCGCAGCGTCGGCCTGCTGAGCGGCATCTGCAGGGGAGGTGTACGTCACGATGGCCGCCTGACGTTCACGATGGAATCGCTGCGTAATCGGGGCGCATTCGGTGGCGGCTTCGTCGGCCAGCCGAATCGGGTCAGGGACGAGATTCACGTAGCGCGCGACGTGGCCGTACAAACAGGTGCGGTACTGATCCGCCGCCGCGTCTGCAGCGGCCAGATGACGCTCGCGCAACGTGGCTGGATCGACCGCCGCCGGGCGTTGTGCCGACGAGGTGTTCGCGTTCGCATGAGGGCCCGAGGGGGAGGCGCAAGCAGCGAGCATCGCGACCATGGCAAGGGTACACAACACCGGGGATGTGCGGCGGGGAAAAGCCAAAATCGGAAACTTCCGAGTCATGAGGTAATCGAGGCCGATGGCGTAAAGTCCACGATCTCGCTATGGTACGGGATTTGATAGATCCGGCGCGTCCCTGCGGCGCCAATCAGACATGAGCGAATTTCAAAAAGGGCTGGTATGGCTGCGGCGCGATCTGCGCTGTACCGACAACGCGACGCTGGCACAGGCGCTTGCGACCTGCGGTGAAGTGTCCGTCGTGTTCGTCTTCGATACGACGATTCTCGGCGGATTGCCGCGAGACGATCGGCGCGTCGCGTTCATCCACGACAGCGTGAGCGAATTGGCGCAGACGTTGGCGGATATGGGGGGCGGGCTGATCGTTCGGCACGGCGACCCGACCGAGGAGATTCCCGCACTGGCGAAGTCGCTCGGCGTGCAGGCTGTCTTTACCGGGCGGGATTACGAACCGGACGCTGTCAAACGGGACCGTTCGGTCGCACGCTCGCTGGAGGCTCTGGACATCGCCTTCGAGACGGTCAAGGACCAGGTGATTTTCGACACGAGCGAGATTCTCACGGCGCAGGGTGAGCCGTACAGTGTCTTCACACCATACTCGCGCGCGTGGCTGAAGCAGGTGCGTCCGGTCGACCTTGCACCGCATGGCCGGAAGGCGGATTGGCACCGGTTAGCGAAGCCGTCGCATGGGGCTGGAGAGGTGCCGTCGATGGTATCGCTGGGTTTTGACGTGCCGGACGCACGCCGTATGGCCATTGCGACGGGCGAGTCCGGGGCAAAGCAGTTGCTGGACGATTTCCTGCCGCGCATGGCGCACTATCACGAACGGCGTGATTACCCTGCGGTCCGCGGTCCGAGCTATCTGTCCGTGCATCTGCGCTTCGGCACGGTGTCGATCCGGACTTTAGCCCGGCAGGCGCACGCTGCGATGCTCAAGGGCGGGGACGCAGGCAATGGCGCGAAAACATGGTTGAGCGAGCTGATCTGGCGCGAATTCTATTTCATGATCCTGCATCATCACCCTGAGGTCGTCGGCAACGCATTCAAACCCGCATACGATGCCATCGAGTGGGCCACGGGCGAAGTGGCGGATGCCAATTTCAAGGCGTGGTGCGAAGGTCGCACGGGCTATCCGCTGGTCGATGCGGCCATGCGTCAGATTAACCAGACCGGCTACATGCACAACCGGCTGCGCATGGTGACGGCCAGCTTTCTGGTCAAGGATCTCGGCATCGACTGGCGCCGTGGCGAAGCGTATTTCGCGCGTCAACTGAACGATTTCGATTTGTCTGCGAACAATGGCGGATGGCAATGGGCCGCTTCCACCGGGTGTGACGCCCAACCGTACTTCCGCATCTTCAATCCGATTACCCAGTCCGAGAAGTTCGACCCGGAGGGCCGCTTTATCCGGAAGTACGTGCCTGAACTGGCGTATTTGTCCGACAAGGTCATCCACGCACCGTGGCGCGCCGACGCGCAGACGCTGGCTGACGCCAACGTGACGCTCGGACGCGATTACCCGCAACCGGTGGTAGCTCACGACGTGGCGCGCAAGGAGACCCTGGCGAGATACGCGGTCGTCAAGGCACCGGCGGTCTCATCCCCGCCTGCCGGCAGCGATGACGCGGATTAAGTCCCCGGTTTACCCCGATACGTGTATACCCCGGTCAACTTTTTTCGTTACCAGCCGTTTATACGGTTATGGCACGCAAGAGGCCTGGGCTTCGGTATCGGTTCGCAACGTCGGGGGGCGTTAGTGGACGTCAGGGAGGAAGCAGTAAAACAATAGCGATGTGCTCCAAATGCTCTGAAATGAGCAAGGGCAGGCCAAAACCACACGGGGAAGCTTGGAGATAATCCTTCGCCGCACAGACGGCAGCTTCGAACCACGGGGTTCGCGTTGAGCGAGTGCCCGGAACGGCAACGTTCCGGGTATTTTTTTATGCGTCGTCTGCGCGTGGACCCTGCCGATCCCTGGCCGTCGCACTCAGAACGATCCACACGGCCAGATTGAACGGCAACGTGAAGTACGGCCATCCGCGCGGGGTTAGCCAACCGCCCAGAATCACGCAAATCACGGCCGCGAGCGCGGCACCGGTGAGTCGCATTGTGAGGCGGCGTCCGAAAACGCCAAGACCCAGCGCGGCGAGAAACGCGTTGATGCCGACACCGCCCGCCTGAGCCGCCATTGAGGGCCAGCGCGAAGCTAGCACGACCAGAATCACCCAGACTGCCAGCCCGGCAGCTAGCGCCCACACGGTCGCGCGGGCATTCCAGAGTGCCAGCAAGTACCACGTCAGCAAGCCCAGCACCAGCGGCGCCACGAAGACGACCTGTCCCACGGAGCAGAACATGAAGCCCGGCGAACCCACGTCGCAAGTGGCCGAACTCACGCGTGATGTGAGTTCAAGCCACGGCAACATGCCCCACGAAAGGGCCATGACGGCGACGAACGGCCCCGTCAGCGCGGGAAGTTCGCGTCGGACGAGGGCGGCCGTTGCCACGACCGTCAGGGCGACGCAAACGGCCAGCCACGCGGCAAATATCGGGTCCGGCTGCCACAGAGCGCCGAAGGCAATGCCCGTCAGTGCGCCGTTGTAGCCGAACAACCCCGTACGACGTTGCGCATATGGCAAGCGCATCGCGACGGCGGTCCCGGTTGCCGTGACGCTGGCAGCCAGTCCGGTCACGGCAGCGGCCAGATCCGAGAGGGCCAGCACGGCCAGCAGCAAAGTACCGATACCGGCGGATGGAATGAAATAGATTTGGGCGAAGTTGGCCATCGTTCCACGCAGTTCGCCGATCCACCCATGTGATTGAGCGACGGATGAGGGCGCGGTCATCGAAGACGGCGATGTCGGAACGGGCGATGGACGGGGCAGGGACATGAGAGTGACGACGGGCGGGCGAGGCGGATGGCCGGCACGCAATTGAGCACGGTCTGTCGCGTCATCGCGAATATGGCGAACATCGCGCGGCGCTTAGCCTAGGGCGCGAGGTTACGCCGAACCCCGATGGCCGGGCGCGCCGACTCGTTATAGTCGGTATTGCAAATTTCGATGAGCCGCCCGCCAAAATGCAAAAAGCCCGCGCTTGATGGCGCGGGCTTTTGCGAACGAGGGGTGAGCTGCTTACTTGCCGCCGCCCTTGGCTGGCTTCACTGCCCAGCTGTCCTTGAGCGAGACGATACGGTTGAACACCGGTTTGCCCGGGGCCGAATCGTGACGATCAGCCACGAAATAGCCGTGGCGCTCGAACTGCACGCGATCGTCCGGCGCAAAGTTCAGCATGCCCGGCTCGACGTAGGCTTGCGTCACGCGCTTGGCGTTCGGGTTGAGAGCGTCGAGGAAGTTCTTTTCGCCAGCGTCCGGGTTCGGATCGAGGAACAGACGGTCGTAGATGCGCACTTCCGCCGCCAGCGCGTGCGATGCGCTCACCCAGTGGATGTTGCCCTTGACCTTGTAGGTGTCTGCGCCTGGCGTGCCCGAACGGCTGTCTTCGAAGTAATTGCAATGCACGGCCGTGACGTTGCCGTCGGCATCCGTATCGAAGCCCGTGCATTCCACGACGTAACCGTAACGCAGGCGCACCTTGTTACCCGGGAACAGACGGAAGAAGCCCTTGACCGGCTCCGCCTGGAAGTCTTCACGCTCGATCCACAGCTCGCGCGAGATGGGGAACGTGCGCATGCCGCGCTCCGGAAAGTGCGGGTGCACCGGGGCGTGGCAGTCTTCCTGCTGGCCTTGCGGATAGTTATCGATGATGAGCTTGAGCGGATCGAGCACGGCCGTGGCGCGCGGGGCCTTCGGATCGAGGTCGTCGCGCAGGGCTTGTTCGAGGATGCTCATATCGATCCACGACGCCGACTTGGCTACGCCAATGCGGTCGCAGAACAATTGCAGGCTCTCGGGCGTGAAGCCACGGCGGCGCAGACCCACAAGCGTCGGCATACGCGGATCGTCCCAACCATCGACGTATTTTTCGTCGACCAGTTGACGCAGCTTGCGCTTGCTCGTGATGGCGTACGTCAGTTGCAGACGGGCGAATTCGATCTGCTGCGGTGTCGGGCGGGAGAACATGCCCGCGTCAGCCAGTTCGCCGAGCACCCAGTCGTAGAACGGACGCTGATCTTCGAACTCCAGCGTACAGAGACTGTGCGTGATGTTCTCGATGGCATCTTCGAGCGGGTGAGCGTACGTGTACATCGGGTAGATGCACCATGCGTCGCCCGTGCGGTGGTGATGAGCGTGGCGGATACGGTAGATGGCCGGATCGCGCAGGTTGATGTTCGGCGATGCCATGTCAATTTTCGCGCGCAGCACGTGCGTGCCATCGGCGAATTCACCCGCGCGCATGCGACGGAACAAGTCCAGGTTTTCCTCGACCGTGCGATTGCGGAACGGCGAATCCTTGCCCGGCTCCACGAGCGTGCCGCGGTTGGCGCGCATATCGTCGGCGCTTTGGCTGTCGACGTAGGCGCTGCCACGCTGGATCAGGATCTCGGCAGCCTGATAAAGCTGCTCGAAGTAATCGCTGGCGAAATAGAGATGTTCCTTCTGCGGCGTCTGGTAGCTGAAACCGAGCCACTTGACCATATCGATGATCGAGTCGACGTATTCGGTCTCTTCCTTCTCGGGGTTGGTGTCGTCAAAGCGCAGGTGGCACACGCCACCGTAATCACGCGCCATCCCGAAGTTCACGCAGATAGCCTTGGCGTGACCGATGTGCAGATAGCCGTTGGGCTCCGGCGGGAAGCGCGTTTCCACGCGCTGGCCCCATTTGCCCGAGCGGTTGTCTTCGTCAATGATGTTGCGGATGAAATTGGATGCCGCGTTCAGCTCTGTGCTCATGCCTGTCCAGTGTTCGGAGTTTGGCGAATATTCTACCGTACCGCATTGGACCACGGGCGAGCGTCTGATCGGGCGTCGACGCGGCATCACACCGTGATGCCGGTCGTCGTGGTTCACATTCGATGGATCCGGGACCGCGCGGGGCCCGGATCAGGTTGTCTGCACCGTGGCGCGCTGGATCGGCCAGTTGGCGTACGACAGAAGCCACAGAGAGACGACGTTCACGACCGGAATGAATGCCAGCACCGTGAGCCAGGGGGAGAAGCCGAGCCGGGTGAGAATCCGCCAAACGGGGAAGCCGATGAGCACGATGCTGACGAGCAGAGCAAGCAAGCCTGACGAGTTAGCCATGAGATGTCTCCCGAAGCGCCCCACCCATTGCAGGGCGTACCGGCAGTATAGGCAGACGGGCAGGGGGCTTTGTCCGGCTTCCCAACGGTTCCCGGATTGTGTCCTATCCTGAAAACACTGCCGGTCGCGCCGGTGGGGCCAATGGCGGTAACTGTGTCAATCGCGCGTCGGTCCCCCTCTTGGGAGGAAGTCATGGAACTGCATCTCAGCTCGCATCGCTATACGCACCGCTCGCCGGACTGGGCGGCTGCGGCCGTCGCCGGTTTTGTCGCCTGCGCGTTCTTTTCTGCTGTCGAAATGCTCATGGTGCTGCTCGTCTCGGGGCAGAGTCCGTGGGTGCCGCCCCGCATGGTGGCCGCCATCGTGCTTGGCCCCGGCATCCTGTCGCAGCCTGCGACGTTCGACGTGTCGATCGTGGCCATGGCGCTGATGGTGCATGCGGCCATCGGTGTCGTGCTCGGCGTGGTTCTCGGGGCCATCATCGCGCCATTCCGGCTGGATTCGGATGTCGTCACGGTGTCGATTGCCGGTGGCGTCTTCGGGCTGGTCGTCTACCTCGTCAATTTCTACGTCATGACGCAGATGTTCCCGTGGTTCACCGAGTCGCGTGGCTGGACCATGCTGGCCGGACACATCATCTTCGGTGCCTTCGCGGGCTATATGTACTGGGTGCTGCGGCAGATGGAGGAGCGGGCAGAGACTGCCTGAAACCCTCATGATTGCCCCGCAAGCCCTTACGGGACGGGGCAATGACCTGACCGGCGGCATTCCGCACGTTTTGCTGCGGGCCGGTTAATATGTCGGTTGAACGCACTTTGGTGCAAATGACAGATTTTTCTGTTATGATGCGCCAACTGCAATCGTGCGTCCGTCATCTTCGGATGTGCTGAAGGCAGTCTTCCGTGGCATGAAGCGCCCGGCAGGTGTTCCACCCGCCCGGTACGATCAGCCAACGTGTGGCACGAAAATCACTACAGATGTGTCGCACGATGTGCTGGCACATGTCATCTTGAACGCTTGGACGTTCACGCCGCCGTTACGACAAAACGGCTGGCCATCGATCCCCGAAACAGGAAGTCGTACAGAACACCCGAATTGCGCCTTGCGTGCGCATGACGGATCGCACCCGGTCTTTTGCCGTGTGCGACGTTCCGCAGCGTCGTCTGTCGCATGTCAGTCATGCTTATGTCGCATTACCGTCATATTGGGCAGATAGGCTGCGTGCACTTCACGGAAACATTTGTGCGAAATTGCACTCTCATCACCGTAAGCCGATTCGAGAGGGATAGTTATTAGTCAAATTTTTTGCAGTAAAGAAGGATACAAAATGAAAACATCGCAATACCAAGAATTCCAGTACAGCGTCCGTGCAGTCGAGCGAGACAACGCCCGTTGGGACGCGTTCTACGAGATTCACCGCCCGACACAGCGCGGCATGGAAAAAGTGGGTGCCTATCAGGTTCAGAGCGCCTACGGTTTTGCCACGCAAGGTAATGCCCTCGACGACGCCGAACGCAACGCTCGCGCGGATATCGAACAGGGCATCGTCTACTACCAATAAGGTCGACGCCTGCGTCCGCATTACCTCGTCTCGCATCTTCCCGCTTCATCCCCGATATCCGATGTGCGCGATGCTGGCATCGTCGCTTTGCGACGGTGCTATAGTCCGGCCTTTCGCACTGCAATGGCTGGAGAGTCGGTAATGGAATGGATGTGCAAGTCGTTCGATGAACTGGGCAGCGCGCTGCTTTACCGAATCCTCGCCGCACGCAACGCGGTATTCGTGGTCGAGCAGCAGTGCCCGTATCAGGACATCGACGGTCGCGATCCGTACAGCCTTCATCTGGTCGCACAAGTGCGCGACAGCGCGAACCCGGCAAGCGACCTGAGAATCGCAGCGTATTTGCGACTTCTGCCGCCCGGGCTGGCCTACGACGAAGCATCCATCGGACGCGTGATCACCGCCGCTTCGCATCGCGGCACCGGTCTCGGTCGCGAGCTGCTGGCGCGGGCGGTGGCGATTGCCGAAGCGCAATGGCCGACCGCTGCGGTGCGTATCGGCGCGCAGGCGCATCTGGAGGCGTTTTATGGCGGGTTCGGCTTCGTCAAGGCGAGTGAGCCGTATGACGAAGACGGCATCATGCACATCGAAATGGTGCGCCCCGCAGTGAAGCCACAGTAGTGGTCGCCGTCGCGTTTGCGGATCGCGCAATCGAACGCAGAGCGAAGCAGCAGAATGCAATATCGGCCGGGTCATCGCGCCCGGCACTACAATATCTCCCATCGCAGTTCACGCGTTTCCCGACACATGGCCTTGTATTCCATCACCGGCGCCCAATTGGCGTTCGGTCACCTGGCATTGCTCGACAATGCCGATTTTTCGCTCGAAGCCGGTGAGCGCGTCGGACTTATCGGACGCAATGGCGCCGGTAAGTCCTCGCTGCTCAAGATCGTGGCGGGCATTACCGCGCCGGACGATGGCCTGGTGGCTCGTCAAGCCGGTTTGCACACTGTCTACGTGCAACAGGAGCCCGAGTTCGATCCCGAGCAGTCCGTGTTCGATGCCGTGGCGCTCGGCCTCGGCGAGTCGCACGTGTTGCTCTCCGAATACGACCGCACCGCGGAAGCGCTGTCGGTGGCACCGGAAGGCGCAGAACACGACGCGCTGCTCGCCCGCCTGAACAGCCTGCAATCGTCACTGGATGCTGCCGATGCGTGGCAGTTGAAGACCCGCGTGGAGACGACGATCGCGCAACTCGGACTCGACGGTCACGCGCGCGTGGGGGCGCTGTCCGGTGGGATGCAAAAACGCGTTTCGCTCGCGCAGGCATGGGTTGCCAAACCGGACGTCCTGCTGCTTGACGAACCGACCAACCACCTCGATTTCGACGCCATCCGCTGGCTTGAGGAGTTGCTCGTCGGCTATCGCGGCGCGCTGCTCTTCATCACCCATGATCGGAGCTTCCTCGACCGCGTGGCCACACGCATCGTCGAACTCGATCGCGGGCGTTTGCTCTCCTATCCCGGCAACTTCACGCAGTATCAGGAGCGCAAAGCCGAACAGCTTGAAATCGAGCGCGTAGAGAATGCGAAGTTCGACAAGCTGCTCGCGCAGGAAGAAGTGTGGATCCGCAAGGGCGTCGAGGCTCGCCGCACGCGCAGCGTGTCACGTATCGAGCGTCTGAAGACGATGCGCAACGAGCGCGCGGAACGTCGTGAGCAGCAGGGCAACGTGCGCATGGACGTGGCGCAGGCCGAGAAGTCCGGCAAGATCGTGGCTGAACTCACTAACGTGACGAAGGCGTACGGTGGACGCACCATCGTGCGTGACTTCTCGGCGACGCTCATGCGCGGCGATAAGGTCGGTCTGGTCGGCCCGAACGGTGTGGGCAAGACGACGATGCTCAAGTTGATCCTCGGCGAAATCACGCCGGACAGCGGGCAAATTCGCGTCGGCACGAACCTCCAGGTCGCGTACTTCGATCAGATGCGCGCGCAGCTCGATCCCGAACGCAGCCTGCTCGATACCATTAGCCCGGGCAGCGACTGGATCGAAATCAATGGCGCGCGCAAGCACGTCATGAGCTATCTCGGCGACTTCCTTTTCTCGCCCGAGCGTGCCCGCTCTCCGGTGAAATCGTTGTCGGGCGGTGAGCGAAATCGTCTGTTGCTGGCCCGTCTGTTTGCGCGTCCGGCCAACGTGCTGGTGCTTGACGAACCGACCAACGACCTCGACATCCCGACGCTCGAATTGCTCGAAGAACTGCTGGAGGAATACTCCGGCACCGTGTTCCTCGTGAGCCACGACCGGACGTTCCTCGACAATGTCGTGACGTCGGTGATCGCGGCCGAAGGCGACGGCAACTGGCGCGAATACGTAGGCGGTTTCACCGACTGGCAAGTGCAGAGCGAGCGCTCGGCGGCGCTCGCTGCGCAGCGTGCACCGGTGGACGAAGCACCGAAGGAATCGGCGGCAGCGCCCAAGCGCGGCACGAACCGCACCGTCAAGCTCAGCTACAAGGAGCAGCGTGAACTGGACGGACTGCCGGAGCGTATTGCCTCGCTGGAAAACGAGCAGAAGGACGCCGCAGCGAAGATCGAAGACGGTTCGATCTTTGTGAAAGATCCGGCTGCGGGTGCGGCGCTGTCCGAACGTTTCGAAGCGATTGAACTGGAATTGCTCGAAGCGCTCGAACGCTGGGAAGTGCTTGAAGCCAAGCAGCGCGGCGAGAATACGTGAGCACGCTCCCGTCGTAACAACATCGTTGGCGGCCGGTTTTCCGGCCGCGTTTCATTGGGCCAATCGTCCATGTCATTCGAGTGCAGTCCGAGTGACAGTACAATAGGCCGCGATTCATCGGGCGCGATGAGCCTGCCATCCGTCTGCAGGCATCGCGCGCACCCGAAGTGCCCATTTGAAGTGCCCATTATGTGGGCGCCGCAACACAAGTCGTTGATCCGGCGTCACTTTTGTCATGTGTTAATGGGTTTTCCCCGTGGTTGTCCACAGGAAATGTGGATAAGCGCCGGGCGTCGTACCCTAATTCAGTCACGCTATGTCGAAAAAAAATACGCCTGCCCAGTACAGCGAAGCGTCCATCAAGGTCCTGAAGGGCCTTGAGCCGGTCAAGCAGCGCCCGGGCATGTACACCCGCACCGAGAATCCGCTGCACATCATTCAGGAAGTCATCGACAATGCTTCGGATGAAGCGCTGGGCGGTTACGGCAAGCAGATTCTCGTTACCCTGAACAAAGACGGTTCGGTCAGCGTCGAGGACGACGGCCGTGGCATTCCTGTTGGCATTCACCCGGAAGAGGGGGTGCCGGTCGTCGAAATCGTGTTCACTCGCCTGCACGCTGGGGGCAAGTTCGATAAGGCCGCTGGCGGCGCTTATACCTTCTCAGGCGGCTTGCACGGCGTTGGCGTGTCAGTGACCAATGCCCTGGCGACCCGGCTTGCCGTGACGGTCTGGCGCGATGGCCAGGTCTCGGAACTCGAATTCGCAGACGGCGGTAACGTCAGCGTTGCGCTTCACTCGCGTGCGTCGCAACGCGGCGAGAAGAAGAGCGGTACGCGCGTGACCGTCTGGCCGGATGCCAAGTACTTCGACAGCCCGGCATTGCCGCTGGGCGAACTGCAGCGTCTGCTGCGCTCGAAGGCAGTGTTGCTGCCGGGCGTGCGCGTCACGCTGCGTCAGGAAAAGAACGGCGAAGAGCAGACGTGGTTCTACGAGCACGGTCTGCGTGGCTATCTCGTCGAATCGCTGGGCGGTGCAGAGCCGCTGATTCCGCTCTTCGAAGGCGAGCGCTTTGCCGAGGGTGACGAAGACAGCTTTGCGGAAGGCGAAGGCGCTGCATGGGTCGTGGCCTGGACGGAAGATGGCGCGCAGGTCCGCGAGTCCTACGTCAACCTGATTCCCACGCCTGCTGGCGGCACCCACGAATCGGGGTTGCGTGAAGGCTTGTTCCAGGCGGTGCGCGGCTTTATCGAATTGCACAACCTTCAGCCCAAGGGCGTGAAGTTGCTGCCCGAAGACGTGTTCTCTCGCGTGTCGTTCGTGCTCTCCGCGAAGGTGCTCGATCCGCAGTTCCAGGGACAGATCAAGGAACGTCTGAATAGTCGCGACGCCGTGCGGCTCGTGTCGTCGTTCACGCGCCCCGCGTTGGAGCTGTGGCTCAACCATCATGTCGAGCATGGCAAGAAGCTCGCCGAACTCGTGATTCGTCAGGCTCAGGCCCGCACGCGTGCAGGCCAGAAGATCGAAAAGAAGAAGAGTTCGGGTGTGGCCGTTTTGCCGGGCAAACTGACCGATTGCGAGACGGAAGACATCACCCGCAATGAACTGTTTCTGGTCGAGGGGGACTCTGCCGGCGGCTCGGCGAAGATGGGCCGCGACAAGGAATTTCAGGCGATTCTGCCGCTGCGCGGCAAGGTCCTCAATACGTGGGAGACCGAGCGCGACCGCCTGTTCGCCAACAATGAAGTGCACGACATCGCGGTGGCGATCGGCGTCGACCCGCACGGTGCGAACGATACGCCCGATCTGTCCAATCTGCGTTACGGCAAGATCTGTATCCTCTCCGATGCCGACGTCGACGGTTCGCACATTCAGGTGCTGCTGCTGACGTTGTTCTTCCGTCACTTCCCGCAACTCATCGCCACGGGGCACGTGTACGTGGCGCGTCCGCCGCTGTATCGCGTCGATGCGCCTGCACGCGGCAAGAAGCCGGCGCAGAAGCTCTACGCACTGGACGAAGGCGAACTCGAAGCCATTCTCGACAAGCTGCGCAAGGACGGTGTGCGCGAAAGCGCATGGTCCATCAGCCGCTTCAAGGGGCTGGGCGAGATGAGTGCCGAACAGCTTTGGGAAACGACGATGAATCCCGACACGCGCCGTCTGAGCCCGGTGGCGCTTGGCCATCTGGATTTCGACGCGACCGTGGCGCGCATGAACATGCTCATGGGCAAGGGCGAGGCGGCACAACGCCGTAGCTGGCTTGAAGCCAAGGGCAATGAAGTGGAAGCCGACATCTGAGCCTGACAACACGGGAAGGACCGCAGGCGCGGCGTCGGTACTGCAGGTACAGCACTTGAAGCGTAGCGAAGTCGCACTCACGCAGGGCAAACCAGCGTGAGTGCTCACATAGTGGGATAATCCACCCTTCACCCTTCCGGGAGTCGCGTTATGTTGCGTTCTATGCGTTGCATGTTCGTGCCGATGTTGCTTGCCAGTGCAAGCGCCACCGTATTGGCACAGTCGGCCCAGCCGCGCGTCTTCTTCGTTGCCCCTGCGGACGGCGCAACGGTGTCCAATCCGGTAAAGGTTCAGTTCGGCGTCGAAGGCATGGCGATCAAACCGGCGGGCGAGGTGTTGCCCAATACCGGCCATCACCACCTCATCATCGACGGCGATTCGATTCCGGCGGGTCAAGTCGTTCCTACCGACGACAGCCACCTGCATTTCGGCAAAGGTCAGACCGAAACGAGCGTCAATCTGACGCCCGGCGATCACACGTTGACGATGCAATTCGCCGACGGTGCACATCGCTCGTACGGTCCGGCCATGAGCCAGACGATCAAGGTGCATGTCAAAGGTCAGCAATAAGCAGGTTTCGACGGCGCAGTGGCTCCAGGCGTTGCGCCGAAAGTTCTCTCTGCGGCAACTCGCAGGGCCCGCGCTGGCAGCCACGCTGCTTATCGCGACGCCCCTCGCGCACGCCGAGCTCTACGGTTACGTCGACGAGAATGGTGTCGCGCATCTCGCGGCACGCAAGCTCGACGCGCGCTATCGACTCGTTGTCGGCAATGGTGGCAACGTCGATCTGCGTGCACGGCAGCAGGGCGGTGTCGTGACCGGTGCAGACCGTTCGCGTCTGTACGATGCGCTGGCCCGGCATCCCAATCTGAAAAAACTCGCACCCGTGATCGCGCAAGCGGCGCAGAAGTTTCACGTCGATGCAGCCTTGCTCAAAGCAGTCATCGCGGCCGAGTCGGGTTTCGATAGCGATGCGGTGTCGCCCAAAGGAGCCGTCGGTCTGATGCAGGTGCTGCCGACGACCGGGGAGCGTTACGGCTTGCGGGCCGATGCGCGCCGCACCGTCGCCGACAAACTCACCGATCCGCGCACCAATGTGCTGACAGGTGCCCGCTATCTGCGTGATCTGCAAGCGCGTTATCCCGATCGCCTCGAACTGGTGCTCGCGTCGTACAACGCGGGTGAGGGGGCCGTGGCACGGCACGCTGACCAGATCCCGCCCTATGCAGAGACGCGCGATTACGTCGCGGCCGTGCTTGAACTCTATCGGCGCTTCAACCCGGAGGGAGACGTCACGCCGGGCAATGGCGTGATCCGTGCGAGCGGGGGCGGCGGGAAAATTGGCAACGCGCGCGTCAACGGATCGCGCGACGGTCGCATTCACGTCATTCTGGGCGCGCCGCAGGGCCTGCCCGTCGTGCCTGCTACTATGCCGAACGCGTCGACACGCAATTCGGCTGCATCCACACTGTCCGCGCCGCCTGCCACGGACTGAGGCATCGGTTGACGCCGATTGGCCGCGTCTTCTGAATCGCCTTCGAAGGCTCGCGTGTCTTCCGGTGGTCGGCTCAGAATTCTCCGAAATCCGCGTGGAATGTCGGCAATTTCGATGGCCGCCGCTCCGAAATCACGGCTTGCTTTGCCATTCGGACGCGTTTTTGCCGAAATGTGCCGGTGAGCTTGGTATGATCTCGCGGTCAACGTCCACCCGAACTCTCGTCAAACGTTCGCAGCAAACCCACAGGTTTTATGGAACAAGTAGAAGATCTCTTTACGCAACCGTCGGATGACGACACGCTAACGCTCGGCGCGTATGCCGAGCGCGCTTATTTGGACTACGCGATTAGCGTAGTCAAGGGCCGGGCACTGCCGGACGTCTGCGACGGCCAGAAGCCGGTACAGCGCCGCATTCTGTTCGCGATGAACGAAATGGGCCTCGCGTCCGATGCCAAGCCGGTCAAGTCGGCGCGTGTCGTCGGCGATGTGCTCGGCAAGTTCCACCCGCACGGCGACCAGTCCGCGTATGACGCGCTGGTGCGTCTCGCGCAGGACTTCTCGATGCGCTATCCGCTCATCGACGGTCAGGGCAATTTCGGCTCACGCGACGGCGACGGCGCGGCGGCGATGCGTTACACGGAAGCCCGTCTGACGCCGATTGCAAAGTTGTTGCTCGACGAAATCGATGCAGGCACCGTCGACTTCGTGCCGAACTACGATGGTTCGACCGAAGAGCCGCGCCTGTTGCCCGCGCGCCTGCCGTTCGTATTGCTCAACGGCGCGTCGGGCATTGCCGTGGGTCTCGCGACCGAAATCCCGTCGCACAACTTGCGCGAAGTGGCCTCTGCGGCCGTGGCGTTGATCCGCAATCCCAAGATGGACGACGCTGAGTTGATGACTCACGTGCAGGGACCGGACTTCCCCGGCGGCGGTCAGTTGATTTCGAGCGCTGCCGAGATTCGCGCCGCGTATGAGAGCGGACGCGGCAGCCTCAAGATGCGCGCGCGCTGGAAGATCGAAGAAATGGCGCGCGGCCAGTGGCAGGCGGTGGTGTATGAATTGCCGCCGAATACGTCTGGCCAGAAGGTGCTCGAAGAGATCGAAGAACTGACCAACCCGAAGGTCAAGCTCGGCAAGAAGTCGCTCACGCCGGAGCAGCAGAACCTCAAGCAGTCGATGCTGGCCATGCTCGACGCGGTGCGCGACGAGTCCGGTAAAGACGCGCCTGTGCGTCTGGTGTTCGAGCCGAAGTCGAGCCGCATCGATCAGCAGGAATTCATCACGATGTTGCTCGCGCATACGAGCCTGGAGTCGAGCGCATCGGTGAACCTCGTAATGGTGGGCGCCGACGGCCGTCCGGGCCAGAAGTCGCTGCGCGACATCATCACCGAGTGGATCGGTTTCCGATTCGAGACGGTCACGCGTCGCACGCGTCACCGTCTGGGCAAGGTCGACGACCGTATTCATATTCTGGAAGGCCGCATGATCGTCTTCCTGAATATCGACGAAGTCATTCGCATCATTCGCGAGTCCGACGAGCCGAAGGCCGCGCTGATGAGCGCGTTCAAGCTGAGCGAGCGGCAGGCGGAAGACATTCTGGAAATTCGTCTGCGTCAGTTGGCGCGTCTGGAAGCGATCAAGATCGAGCAGGAACTGACGTCGTTGCGCGACGAGAAGGCGAAGCTCGAAGATCTGCTCGCCAACGAAAGCACGATGAAGCGTCTGATCATCAAGGAGATCGAAACCGACGCGAAGCAATTCGGCGATGATCGTCGCACGCTTATTCAGGAAGAGAAGCGTGCCGTTGCAGAAGCCCGCGTGGTCGATGAGCCGGTGACGGTCGTGGTGTCGGCCAAGGGCTGGGTACGTGCGCTCAAGGGGCACGGACTGGACGCACAAGGTTTCTCGTTCAAGCAAGGCGACGCTTTGTATGGCGCGTTCGAATGCCGCACCGTCGACCCGCTGATCGCGTGGGGTAGCAACGGGCGCGTTTATTCGGTGGCCGTGGCGCAGTTGCCGGGCGGTCGTGGCGATGGTGTGCCGCTGACGTCGCTGATCGAACTGGAATCGGGTTCGCGCTTGCTGCATTACTACGCAGCGTCCGGCGATCAGCCGCTGCTGCTCGCGACATCGTCCGGCTTCGGTTTCACGACCAAGCTCGGCGATATGGTCAGCCGCGTGAAGGCAGGCAAGTCGTTCATGACGATCGACGACGGGGCTGAGCCGCTCGCACCGACGCCGATCTGGCAGGGCGCCAGTGCGGTCGCATGTCTGTCGAGCGACGGGCGTTTGCTTGTGTTCGGCATGGACGAAATGAAGGCGCTGACGGGCGGTGGGCGAGGCGTGACTTTGATCGGTCTTGAAGCCAAGCAGACGCTGGTGTCGGCCGTGCCGATCAGTGAGGCGGGCGTGACCGTGTATGGCGAAGTGCGTGGCGGCAAGATTCAGTCCGAGACGCTCTCGGGCGCTTCGCTCGCGCCGAACATTGGCAAGCGTGCGCGCAAGGGCCGTTCGCCGAATGTGAAGTTTGCGACGTTCAAACCGCGTTCGCTCGAGCCGGTGTTGCCGGCCGCGCCGAAGGCATCCTGACGGAGTCCCGCATGAGCGTTTACGCCTTCAGTCTGTTCCTGCATCTGGTCAGCGTGGCCGTCTGGATCGGTGGGATGTTCTTTGCGCTGGCCTGTCTGCGGCCAGCGTCGTCGGAGCTGTCGCCGCAGCAGCGTCTGCCGTTGTGGGAGGCGGCGCTCACTCGGTTCTTCACGTGGGTGGGCGTTGCCATCGTGCTGATCCTGCTGTCCGGCGGGCACATGATGATGGGCATGGGCGGTTTGCACGCCCGCTGGCCTGTGCATGCCATGGCGGGGGTCGGTGTGCTGATGATGCTCGTCTTCGGTCACATTCGCTTCGCACTGTTCCCGCGTTTGCAACGGGCCGTGCAGGCGCAGTCGTGGCCGGACGGCGCGGCAGCCGTCAACGGTATTCGTCGCCTCGTGATTCTGAATCTCGTGCTGGGGATCGTCGTGATCGGACTGGCGGCGTCGCTTCGCGGCTGATCGCTGTGATCGATGCGATCGCAGTGAATCAACTCGGCCGGGTTTCGTCGTCGACGGTCCCGGCCACTTCATGACACAGGGCGACAAACGCTTGCACGAGCGGGCTGTTGTCGTCGCGGCGCTTGCCGAGTAACAGCGCCGAGTGCGCATCCGGTTCGCTGAAGTCCATAAAGTGCGCGCCTTCGATCTGAATGCAACGCACGGCGGCCGGTAGCACGGCAACGCCCAGTCCACTTGCCGCGAGGGCGACGATGGTCGTCGACTCGCGCGCCTCCTGAACCACGCGCGGTGTAAAGCCCGCACGCTCGCACATCCTCCGAATCTGTCCGTCGACCGCTGTCCCCACGCCGTTGGGATGCATGATGAACGCTTCGTTGGCCAGATCCGCAATCGACACGCTGGCGTGCTTTGCCAACGCATGTCCCTGATGCAGGACGACGACCAGCGCTTCGTCGATCAACGTCTCGAAACTGAGCCCTGCCACGGGGGGCGCGTTCTCTGCCTGGCGAAGCAGGCCGATGTCCAGCGTCCGTTCGATGAGGGCTTCCCGTTGGCGCTCCGACGGTGCCTCACTGAGCGTTAGCGTCACACGCGGATACCGCTGCCGGTAGGTCGTCAGTACGCGTTTCATCAGGTTCGTCATGGGAGCCGACGTCGTGAACGCGATACGCAACTCGCCCGCGTCGAGCCCGGCAATTTGCTGCACTTCGAGACGAGCGGCTTCGGCATCGGCAAGAATCTGGCGCGCACGCACAAGAAACGCGCGTCCGGCGGGTGTGAGGAAGACGCGTCGTTGCGACCGCTCGAAGAGCGGCACGCCCAACTCATCCTCAAGCGCCCGGATCTGCATCGACAGCGGCGGCTGCCCGATGTTAAGGCGCTGCGCGGCCCGGCTGAAATGCAGTTCCTCTGCGACGGTCACGAAATAGCGAAGGTGACGCAGTTCCATTCATCAGGCCTCGATTGATCTGTTTTATATATAGAAATAAGGCTTAAATATATATTGGACGCGAGGTAAGGGCAAACCTATCATTCGTCCTAATACATTTCATCCTTGGTTCGCGCGAGGCGAACCAGCGTCATGGCATCAACCAACTCCCTACCTTTGTCTTCCGGCGGTGCGTCCGCCGGTAGTGCGTCTGCCCTCAAACTACCGGCGGGCGTTGCGCGTGGCACGCGCGAATATGCTGTCATCAGCCGCGCCTTGTTCTTCGGCGGTTTTTCGACGTTCGCGCAGCTTTACTGCATGCAATCGCTACTGCCCTTGCTGACGACCACGTTCGGCATTAGTCCGGCGCAGGCCAGTTGGTCCGTATCTGCGGCCACGATGATGATGGCGCTCGGTTTGCTCGTGACGTGTGTCGCGGCCGATCGCGTGAGCCGCAAGCGGATGATGACGATTGCATTGCTCAGCTCTTCCGTCCTCACGCTGGCCAGCGCATTCTCGACGAACTTCGAGACTATCGTGATTCTGGCGGCGCTCAAGGGGCTGGCCTTGTCCGGATTGCCAGCAATCGCCATGGCGTATCTGAGCGAAGAAATCGATCAGCGCTCGCTCGGCATGTCGATGGGGCTCTATATTGGCGGCAACATCCTCGGCGGGATGGCGGGGCGAGTGATGGCGGCGTTTGTTGCCGACATGTTCTCGTGGCGCGTGTCGGTGGGGCTGATCGGCCTCGTGTGTCTTGCAATGGGCCTTGAATTTGCCAGGAGCCTGCCGCATTCGCGTCGCTTCACCCCGCGTCATATGACGGTGCGCGAAGCGCTCGGGCATGCACGCCGACATCTGGGTGACCCGGCGTTGCTCGGCCTGTACCTGTTCGCGGGCCTGATGATGGGCAGCTTCGTCAGCGTCTACAACTATCTCGGGTTCTATCTGTCGGCACCGCCGTTTCATCTGCCGCATGCGGCCATTGGCGCGATTTTCACGATGTACCTGATCGGCGTTGTCGGTTCGTTCATCGCCGGGCCGCTGTCGGATCGCGTGGGACGGCCCCGTCTGTTGTGGGCGCTCGTTGCGCTGGCGATGGTGGGGCTTTTCACGATGCTGGCGTCGCAGGTGTCCGGGGTGGTGATCGGTCTGGCGATCTTCACGTTCGGCTTTTTCGGGGCGCACACCGTGGCCAGTAGCTGGGTCGGACGACGCGCCACGGAAGGGCGAGCGATTGCTTCCGCGCTGTATCTGTTCTTCTACTATCTGGGGTCCAGCCTACTGGGCAGCTTCTCGGGCGTCATGCTTAAGTCGCATGGCTGGCATGGCGTGGTCGCGTTGTTGTCGGTGGCCGTGGTGCTGTCGCTCGGTGTTGCGATCGCCATGCGCCGTGCGTACGGGACAGGAAAACCGGCTGCCATCGCGTAACCGTCACCGGCACCCGCATCCCCATAAAACAACAGCCACCCTCGGGTGGCTGTTGTCGTATGCCGTGATGCCGTGACGCCGTCAGGCAAGTTCGGCGATCAGTTCGATTTCGACACACGCGCCCAACGGAATCTGCGCCACGCCGAAGGCCGAGCGGGCGTGCTTGCCAGCGTCGCCGAAGACTTCGCCGAACAGTTCCGATGCGCCGTTCGTCACCAGATGCTGCTCGGTGAATTCTTGCGTCGAGTTCACGAGGCTCATCAGCTTCACAATGCGCTTGACCTTGTTCAGGTCGCCCGTGTGGGCGTGCAACGTGGCGATCAGTTCGATGGCGGTGGCGCGCGCCGCAGCCTTGCCGTCTTCGACGCTCACGTCCTGACCGAGCTTGCCGGTCCAGATCTTGCCGTCCTTCTTGGGCAAGTGGCCCGAGAGGAATACGGTGTTGCCGGTCTGTGCGGCCATCACGTAAGCGGCGGCGGGGGCGGCGGACGACGGCAGTTCGATACCCAGTTGCTTCAGTTTGTCGTAGACGGACATGTACGGCTTCCTTGCAAATTCGTTAATGGTTCAAATCGCGGATCGATCGAATCCGGTGGTAGCTCACGCGGCTCAGGTCGCTCAAGCAGCGCGGCGCGTGAGCGCGTCGGCGATCAGCGCGCCAAGACGCGCGACACCGATTTCGATTTTCTCGGGCGGCACCGTGACGAACGACAGTCGAAGCGTGTTCGATTGCGGCGTGCCCACATAGAAGGGCGCGCCGGGCACGAACGCGACATTCTGTGCGATCGCTTTTTCCAGCAACTGCATGGTGTCGATGCCCGCGGGCAATGTCAACCAGATGAACATGCCGCCTGCGGGCGTGGTCCACGTAGCATCGGTCGGCATGTGCTTCTTCAGCGAAGCGAGCATGGCCTGCGCTTGTGCGGCGTAGAGCATGCGAATCGACGGGATGTGCGTATCGAGAAAGCCATCCTTGACCACTTCGTACGCGATGCGTTGCGTCAGGCTGGGCGTATGCAGATCGGCGGCCTGCTTGGCCTGCACGAGCTTGGCAATCACCGCCTTCGGGCCAATGATGAAACCGAGTCGCAACCCGGGTGCGAGCACCTTGGAGAACGACCCCATGTACAGCACATGCTCCGGTGCGAGGGACATGAGGCTCGGCAAACGCTGGCCTTCGTAGTCGAGTTCACCGTAAGGATCGTCTTCGATGATGGCCAGGCCGTCGCGTTTGGCGATGGCGGCCAGCGCCTCGCGGCGTGCCATCGGCAGGCGTCGTCCCGTCGGATTCTGGAAGTTGGGCATCGCGTACAGGAAGCGCGCGCCCGCCACCAGCGCCGACGTCAGCGCCTCGGGCAGAAGGCCGTGATCGTCGGTCGGCACCGGCACGTACTTCGGTGCGAACAGCGAAAACGATTGCAGTGCGCCCAGATAGCTCGGTGCTTCAACAAGGACGCGGCTGCCTTCGTCGATGAAGATCTTGCCGATCAGATCGAGGCCTTGCTGCGAACCGGTGGTGATCAGTACGTTCTCAGGCGCAAGCGTCAGGCCGTCGCGTGAGTAACGCTTGGCGACCCATTCGCGCAGGGGCGCGAAGCCTTCCGTTGCGCTGTATTGCAGCGCCGCTTGCGGCGATTCGGTCAGGACGCGATCAGCGGCAGCACGCATTTGTGCGACAGGAAACGTGGCGGGCGAGGGCAGGCCGCCAGCAAAGGAAATGACGTCCGGGCGCTCGGTTACCTTGAGAATTTCGCGAATGGCCGAACTGGTCAGATTACGGGCGCGTTCGGAATATTGCCAATCGTGCATGATGGTCTCGCTGTGAGAGTGCGGCCTTTTCTGAGCGGCCGCGAGTATCGAACGTTGCGGGTGCCGGGCGCGTGAAGGCAGGCGCAACGTCAGGGGGCTGACTCATCGCGGCGCAGGGATCGCATGCGCCGCGATGGGTCGTCAGACCGGTTTGCCCGTGAGTCGCGAGGCGCCGATCTTCATGTTTTTACCGAGTGCGATGGTCAGTACGACACCGGCGGCAAACAACCAGGTGACCGCATCGACTTGTTCGCCGAAAAAGAGCGCGGACAACGCAATCGTGAAGAAAATCTGAAGCAATTGTACTTGGCCTACGCGCGCGATTCCGCCCATGGCGAGACCGGCATACCAGGCGAAGAAGCCGATGAACTGCGAGAAGAGGGTGACATAGGCGAACGCGCCCCAGGCCTTGCCGCTCACAGGCCACGGTTGCTGCCACGCAAGCCAGCCGACCGGCACCAGCAACACCGGTGCGGATACGACGAGTGCCCAGCAGATCACTTGCCAGCCGCCCATGTCGCGCGCGAGCTTGCCGCCCTCTGCATAACCCAGCGCGCCGATGACGATGGCAAGCAGCATCAGTCCGTCCGCCGCATGGAGGCTGCCGCCACCAGCACGAAGCGCGAAGGCAACGACGAGGGCGCTGCCGAGCAAGGCAAACACCCAGAAGCCACGCGAAGGACGTTCGCCGCCCAGCCAATATGCGTAAATCGCGACGAAGAACGGTTGCAGGCCGTTGACCACGGCCCCGTGAGATGCGGGGATGGTTTTCATGGCCCATGCCGAGAAAACGGGGAAGGCGATGATCACGCCGAGCGAGGTGATAGCCAGACTCTTGACCTGCGGCCACGTCGGCCACGGTTCCTTGCGCCACCAGAGCAGCGCGCCCGCGAAGACGGCTGCCACCAGCGCGCGCCCCAGTCCGTTAAGCAGCGGATTGACCTCCGCCACGACGATGCGCGTCATGGGCAACGTCAGACTGAAGATGAGCACGCCGATCAATCCGATCAGCATGCCCCGGGATTCGCGCGAATTCATGGTGTCGCCTCGTGGTTCTCTGTTTCTATGTTGTCCGCCCGCCATGCTCTGTGCCGGGCGTTGGGATCGGTTATGGCCTAACGCAAGGTGCGCGGACCGTTGGGGGTTTCGATTTCTGCGGCGAGCGACGGCTCGACCAGCGTCGCTTCGACGTTGACGAGGGCATCGGCACCCAGCCACTGCAATTGTTCTGCGATCACCGTTGCCTGCGGATGGAATCCACGCAGCGTGGTGACAGCGCAATCCGCGCACGGCAGTGCATCTGCCGGATGTTGCGGCGAATCCCACTGGATCAGCGTAGGCAGCAGACCCTGCCCCACACCTTGCCACGACGGCAGGCTACCGTCGTCGGGCACGCCGATCTGCCAGGTCAGTGCGCCGCGCTGCATCGCCACGACCGGCGCCAGACGTTGCGGATACTGTGCCTGCCAGCGCGGCAGCGAACGCGGACGATCGACACGCGCGACCCAGTGCGCAAGGTACGGACCGCGCGCGAGGCGCTCCCGAACGGTCTCGTCGTCGAGTCCGAACCAGCGCGCACGGCCCGGTGCGGGGGCTTCCGGATCGATGGCGATGATCTCCAGATAGGCACCGCCCCACAGACCCAGCAAACTGTTGTGCGTCCCCATGCGCGCGTGCTTACCGCCGCGTTGCGGCACGACGTCCGTGAGGCCAAGTTGCTCGATGACGTGCGCTTCGCCCGCTTCCAGCGTTTCTGCGGCGACGACAAGATGGTCCAGTTTCAGGGCGTGAGGTGCGGTCATGTTCGGTTCGGGCTGCAAAGACGGGCGACAAAAAACGATAGCTTACTCTGCCTGCGCGCCGATGCCGCGTCTTCCTGGGCCTGCATCGGTAAGTCCGGCAGGAACGGTCCGCAGCACGATCTGCGCGTCCAGTGTTGCCTGCGTTACCCGCGCGAGAGTCGCACTACCGTTGCGTCGGCCCGCTTCGTACGATTAGCCAGGCGCAATGCAAGGTTGCGCCACACCAGCCGCAATCCCGTGCCCGGTACGCGTCGGCTGCCAGACGCAGAAAGCGTCTTCGCAGGCTGACTCACACGCATGCGAGCGCCTTCCTGCCAGGTGCCCAGCCACACGCGCTGCCCGCCGCGAATCTCGAAGCTCTCGCCTGCACGCAGCCAATGGTCGTGCGGCTCGCCTTCCACGGTGAGCCAGAGCAGGCCCTGCAACACTTGCAGCGACTGCGGCGGTTCGGCAGCCGGGCTCTGCCAGACGACAGTCTGTTCCCGGTCCAGTTCGAAGAGTCGGATTTCACGCATAGCGGTCTCCAGTTGAGAGGACACTTTATCGGTTAACTCCGGTACAGTACCGATACAGATGGTGAGGTAATTCTCGGTACAGTTATGAGTTGACAGGGAAACTGGCTGGCGTACAGTGGCGATCCATGAGCGGCAGGGGCAGACACTTCGATGCGAATGGGGCTGTCAACCGGGTGGGGAGCGCCGATCGCTGCTCCCCAAAGGACTGCACGCGCGGGCATGACCGGCGCGTGATGTGCATCTCGCGTGGCCTGCCGGAGCGCGATACAGGTGAATGACGATGACGACAACGAACCGCATTTCTCCGCTGATTCTGGCGGACAACGCCGCGCTGGATACCGCGCGAATGACGCTTGTCGATCAGTTGGTGCATTGGGCAAGGCTGCGTATCGAGGAGCGGGTTTTCCTGCCGGGCATGCGTATGCCGTCGATCCGCTCGCTGGCGGAAGACAAACGCGTTTCGCGTTTCTCCGTTGTCGAAGCGTACGAGCGACTGGTGGCACAGGGGTATCTCGAAGCCCGGCGCGGCTCCGGTTTCTACGTACGCGAGCGACCGGTTATGCCGCCGCAAAATGCGGCCGCACCGATGGTCACGCAGGGGCCGCTCGACGTCGCCTGGCTGGTGCGCAGCATGCTGCATCAGGTGGCCCCCGAGCGCGGCCCGGGCATGGGGTATCTGCCTGCGAGCTGGCTCGACGCGGACATGATGACCTCTGCCATGCGCTCGATGAGTCGGCAGTCGAGCGCGCATCTGCTCCAGGCAGGCAATCCGCTGGGCTTTCTGCCGCTGCGCGTTCAACTCCAGACGCAACTCGCGGAGCTTGAAATCGGTGCGCGGCCCGACCAGATCGTGTTGACGTCGGGGATTACGCAGGCTGTGGACTTCTTGTTGCGGTTGTACGTACGGGCCGGTGATACGGTACTCGTCGGCGATCCGGCGTGGTTCGTCGTGTTCGGCCGCATCGCGTCACAGGGGGCCAATACCGTAGGCGTGCCCTATACGCCGGATGGCCTCGACATGCAGGCGCTGGAGCGGCTCGTGCAGCAGCACCGTCCCAAGTTGCTCATTCTGAATTCGATTCTGCAGAACCCGACCGGCACCTCGCTGACGCCCGCCCGCGCATTCCAGATTCTCCGTCTCGCCGAGCAGTACGACTTCATGGTGCTGGAAGACGATATCTACTGCGATTTGTGTCCGCCGCATCAGCAGGTGGCGCGTCTGGCGAGTCTCGATCAACTCAAGCGCGTGATCTACCTGGGGAGCTTTTCGAAGACCCTCGCGGCGAATCTGCGTGTGGCGTTCGTCGCCTGTTCACCCGAGTTGGCGAAGACGTTGGTCGATCACAAAATGCTGTCGGGATCGACCACGCCGGAGATCAACGAGCGCATCGTCTACAAGGCGCTGACCGAAGGGCATTACCGACGTCACGTGGAGCGGTTGCGTACCCGTCTTGACGAGGTCCGCGATGGCGCGCGGCGCAATCTGGAGCGTATGGGCTTGCGCATGTTCGGCGAACCGACCTCCGGCATGTTCTTCTGGGCCGACACCGGCATCGACACCAACGCCATTGCGGCCGCCGGGCACGAGGCGGGTTTTCTGTTTGCGCCGGGGGCGTTGTTCTCACCGCGTCAGGCGCCCAGTACATGGATGCGCATGAATATCGCCTGTTGCAGCGATCCGTCCATGTTGTCGTTCCTGTCGCGGCAATTGGAGTTGGCGGCATAAGCCAGCATGCCTGCATGAGGCAGCATGAGGCAGCATGAGCCGGTGGCGACGGTGCCGGGTACGCCCGTATTCGCGCCCATGCTTTGGGTTTTTGCCGGGTCTTGCCGTTTTTTCCGCTAACTTCGCCCATTCGTCAGCAAAATAGCGCTGAAATAACCTTGTTGGCGGCCTTGAAATGCGCGCCGCCCGTCCCTATGTTCCGACCTGTACCGCCGTTGCGGCAGCGCGCGCGCAACGGCGCCCGGCGGCGGTCCAGGCTGACACGCTGGACATTCCATTCATCTCACCGATTCATGAGGGTTCCCGACCATGGCGCAAGAAACCATGAGCTTTCAGGCAGAAGTCAAACAGCTTCTGCAACTGATGATTCATTCGCTGTACAGCAACAAGGAAATCTTCCTGCGCGAGCTGATCTCCAACGCCTCGGATGCCGCCGACAAGCTGCGCTTCGAAGCGATCAACAACGCAGCGCTGTACGAGCAGGATCCGGAACTCAAGATTCGCGTGTCGTTCGACAAGGACGCCCGCACCATCACCATCGAGGACAACGGCATCGGCATGAGCCGCGATGAAGCCGTTGCGCACCTCGGCACCATTGCCAAGTCCGGCACCAAGGAATTCTTCTCGAACCTGTCTGGCGATCAGCAGAAGGACGCAGCGCTGATCGGTCAGTTCGGTGTGGGTTTCTACTCAGGCTTCATCGTCGCCGACCGCATGACGGTCGAATCGCGTCGCGCCGGGCTGCCCGCCGCAGAGGGCGTGCGCTGGTCGTCGGCGGGCGAGGGCGACTTCTCGGTCGAGACCATCGAGCGCGCGCCGCGCGGCACCGCCATCACGCTTCATCTGCGTGAGGGCGAAGACGAGTTGCTGTCGTCTTGGCAATTGCAATCGATCATCCGCAAGTATTCCGATCATATTTCGCTGCCGATCGTGATGCGCGGCGAGTCGTGGGACGAAGAAAAGCAGGCGATGGTCCCCGCTGAGACGGACGAGACCGTCAATCAGGCGAGCGCGCTTTGGACCCGTAGCAAGAGCGAGATCACCGACGAGCAGTACACGCAGTTCTACCAGCACATCGCGCACGACATGCAAGCGCCGCTGGCATGGACGCATAACCGCGTAGAGGGTCGCAGCGAATATACGCAACTGCTGTATGTGCCCGGCCACGCGCCGTACGACCTGTGGGATCGCAACTCGCAAGGTGGCCTGAAGCTGTACGTAAAGCGCGTCTTCATCATGGACGATGCGGAGCAGCTCCTCCCGAACTACCTTCGCTTTGTGCGCGGGGTCGTCGATTCGGCAGATCTGCCGCTGAACGTCTCGCGAGAAATTCTTCAGGAAAGCCGCGATGTGAAGGCCATCCGCGAAGGGTGTGCGAAGCGCGTGCTCGGTTTGCTGGAAGATCTGGCAGAGAACCAGCAGGATAAGTACACGCAGTTCTGGGGTGCATTCGGTCAGGTACTCAAGGAAGGCACGGGCGAAGACCAGGCCAACCGCGAGCGCATCGCCAAGCTGCTGCGTTTCGCGAGCACGCACAACGATTCGGCCGAGCAGACGGTATCGCTTGCCGACTACGTGAGCCGCATGAAGGAAGGTCAGGACAAGATTTACTACGTGACGGCAGAGAGCTGGGTGGCCGCAAGTCACAGCCCGCATCTTGAGGTGTTCCGCAAGAAGGGTGTGGAAGTGCTGCTGCTGACCGACCGTGTGGACGAATGGATGCTCTCGTACGTCCATGAGTTCGACGGCAAGGCACTCGTGAGCGTGGCGCGCGGTGATCTCGACCTGGGTTCGCTGGAAGACGCCAGCGAAAAGGAAGCGCAGGAGAAGACCAGTGACGACCTCAAGCCGCTCGTCGAAAAGATGAAGGAAGTGCTCGCCGACAAGGCCAAGGATGTGCGGGTGACGTTCCGTCTGACCGATTCGCCGTCGTGTCTGGTGTCCGACGAGAACGACATGAGCGGCACGCTTCAGCGCCTGATGAAGGCGGCCGGTCAAAAGATGCCGGAGTTCCGTCCGATTCTCGAGATCAACCCGGAACATGCGCTGATCAAGCGTCTCACGGCCGAGAGCGCCGACCTCTCCGACTGGACGCAACTCTTGTTCGAGCAGGCGTTGCTGGCCGAAGGCGGCAATCTGGAAGATCCGGCGGCGTTCGTGAAGCGTACCAACGCGTTGCTGCTGTCTGCACGTTGATTGCGTAGCGCAAACGGCGGGAAGGTTTTGACGTAACGCCGTCGGCGTAGTGTTGTGCGCGAAGCGATGAAGGCCCCCGTGACGAAATGTCGCGGGGGCTTTTTCTTGTCTGACGGAATCCGGCGAAGGTCGACAGGGCCTTTGTTTGCAGGGGTGCGGCACGCGGCAGACCGGTGGTTGCGTGAGCGGCGCGCGGACACGTTGCCCCCTTATAATGCCGAGCCATGACTTTCCGATTCGATGTAAGCGGGCGGCGCTGGCAGGCTGTCCCGGCACCGGCGCTGTCGCGTCGTCACAAAGACTGGTTGACCCGGGGCGGCGCGCTCACGCGCCATTTGTCCACGCTCGGCCGTGTGAGCGTGCGGGTCGTGGCCGAACGTGTGATGCCCGCCGATGCAGATCAATGCCGTGCGATTGGCGTGCCGTTGCGTACGCCGATGTGGGCGCGCGACGTCATCCTGCTAGTTGACGACGAGCCTGTCGTCGTGGCGCACAGCGTCACGCCGCTCACGCATAGCCGTTCGATCTGGCAGGCGATGCGTCGCCTGCGTACCCGTCCGCTCGCCGATCTGCTCTATCACGATCCCACGGTCACGCGTTCCGTTCTGGTGTCCAGTCCGCTCGGCCCACACCATCTGTTGCACGGTCGTGCGCGACGCGATGCACGCGACCCGCTCATGGGTGCCAACCCGCGCGCGCGGTTGTGGGCGCGTCGTTCGGTGTTCGTGCGTCATGGTGCGCCGCTGCTCGTCACCGAAGCGTTTCTGCCGCGCTTCTGGCGTCGTTTGCAAGCCATGCATGGCGAGACGGTGAGCAATTGAGCATCATGCCGACGCCGTCCGCGCCCCAACTCAAACGCAACTTTCCGCCGGTGGTGGACGCCCACACGCGTGTCCTGATCCTCGGCAGTTTACCGGGCGAGGTCTCGCTCGCGCACCAGCAGTACTACGCCCATCCACAGAATCGTTTCTGGCATCTGGTGGGCGAGGTCCTGGGCGAATCCCTGCCGACGCTGCCCTACGACGCACGCCTCGATGTGCTGCGTGCACACGGCGTGGGGCTTTGGGATGTGGTGGCAGAGGCGCGTCGCGAGGGGAGTCTCGATAGCAACATCCGCTTGCATGCGGGCAGCGACCTCGCGGGCCTGATCAGCACCTTGCCGTCGCTGCGAGCGGTCGCTTTCAACGGCGGCACGGCAGCGCGCATCGGCCAGCGTGCGCTCGCCCAGGGCAACGTGCCGTTGCCGGTCGTACTGCTCCCGTCGAGCAGCCCCGCCTATACGATCCCGTTCGCGACCAAACGCGACGCCTGGCTTGTACTACGTGACTGGCTGGGAACGCCGGACATCTCATCTGCTCGCTAAAGGTGACGTGAAACGTCGCACTTGCGTAGAGGAGAAGCGTGCCGCCGACAGGCGAAGCGCGTGAACCCGGTACAATGCGAACCCATCGGAATATCCCGAGCAATACTGAAGGACACATGACCCTCATCAAACGCAAATCCATCGAAGCCGAAGCGTTCGTCGCCGACGACCGTGCCGCCCGTTCACCGCGTCCCACGTACAAGCCGCGTTTCGCGCCGGTGACGTTCTCTGAAATCGGTGGCGTGCGTTACCTGCATTTCGGCACGGAATGGGTGCAAGGGGCGATGCGTCTGTCGAAGCCGGATCGTATCGAACTGGAATACGCGCAGCAGATGATGGCTTGGTTGCTGTTCATGCGCGCACCGAAGCACGTGGTGCAACTGGGCCTTGGCACCGGCTCGATCACGAAGTTCTCGGCCAAGCAATTCCCGCGCACGCAAGTGACGGCAGTTGAGCTGAACCCGGCGGTGGTCGTCGCTGCTCGCACGATGTTCGATCTGCCGAGCGATTCGCGTCGATTGAAGGTGCTGGAAGCGGATGCGTGGGACTACGTCACCGACACCGCAAATCATGGTGCTGTCGACGTCCTGCAAATCGACCTGTACGACGCCACCGCACGCGGTCCGGTCCATGACACCCCGGCGTTCTACAAGGCGTGCCGTGCCACGTTGCGCGAGCCGGGCATGCTGACGATGAACCTCTTTGGCGATCACGACAGCTATCCGAAGAACATCCGTCGTTTGCGTCAGGCTTTCGACAATCGCGTGATTGAATTCCCGGAAGTCCATGACGGCAACGTTATCGTGCTGGCGTTCAACGGACCGCTGCTGTCGGTGGAATGGAAAGACGTGGAAGCACGTGCCAAGGTGGTGGAAGCCGCGACCGGCTTGCCTGCAAAGCGTTGGGTTAAGCAACTTCGCGAGAAGAATGGCGACGGTGGTCCAGTCCTGACGGTCTGACGTTGTCCGCGTAGCTACGCATCGCTGCATCGCAGAAGCCACAGTTTGCGGCAGACGCAAAAAAAGCCAGCCGAGAGGCTGGCTTTTTCTTTTTGCGCGATGTTCGGTCCCGGCGCGCCGGGACCGTGCGCCCGCTTCAGGCGGCGACTTCGTCGATCGTCAGCGCTTCGCCACCGGCAACGATCGCCAGCAGACGGTCGACGTTCGGGTGTGCGCCGGGACGGTTGCGCGCGTCTGCGGTGTGCTCACCGAAAACCGCCAGTGCGTGCTCGGCGGCCTTGGCGTCGAGCGTACCGAAGGCTTGCTTGAGGTAGTGGTAGACGGCGAGCGAGCCTTGCTTGCCCGGTGCATTTTCGATGGTGCCCACGACGGCGCCGCCAGCATTGCGCAGGTCGATGCGCGCGATGCCTTCGATGCTGCCGATCGAGGCCATCTGGGCGAGGTTTTCCTTGAACACCGGGGTCGGTTCGATGACTGCCATGGTTGTACTGCTCCTGCGGTTACGTCAGATGAATTGAAATCGTTGCGGGCCGAATGTTATCACTCCGGCCCGGGCGGGATCAGGCGCGTCGCCATTGCAGAATCGCCAGCGTTACCACCCCGGCGATCAGTCCCCAGAAGGCGGACCCGATGGAGAGCAGCGTCAGTCCCGAGGCGGTCACCATGAACGTGATGAGCGCGGCTTCGCGTTGCTTCGTGTCATGCATGGCATTCGCCAGCCCGTTCATGATCGAGCCGAACAGAGCCAGCGCGGCGATGGAGACGACGAGGGCCTTCGGAAACGCCGCAAACAGCGCTGCGATGGTCGCACCGAATGTTCCGGCGATCAGATAAAAGACGCCCGACCATACTGCTGCCGTATAGCGTTTCGCAGGGTCTTCATGCGCTTCGCGTCCCGTGCAGATCGCCGCGGTGATGGCCGCCAGATGGATGCCGTGCGACCCGAACGGCGCGAGCAGCACCGACGCGATACCGGTCGTCGAAATCAACGGCGATGCGGGGACGTTGTAACCATCCGCACGCAAGACGGCGAGTCCGGGGACGTTCTGCGACGCCATGGCCACCACGAACAGCGGGATCGCGATGCTGATCGTCGCCGACAACGAGAACGACGGCGTGGTCCACACCGGCTTTGCCAGCGACACGTTGAAATGACTGAAATCGAGCAGGCCCAGCCCACCGGCAACGGCTGTACCCACGATCAGCGCCAGCAGAATAGCGTAGCGCGAGGCGAGTCGTTTGACGATGAGGTACGTGAAGAACATGGAGAGCACGAGTGCCGTCTGGTGCTGCGCGGCGACGAAAATCTCCAGTCCGATGCGAAACAGAATGCCCGCCAGCAGCGCAGACGCCAATGCGGGTGGCACGCGCCGCATGATCGTTTCGAAGCCCCCCGTCAGTCCGCAGATCGCGATGAGCGCATTGCAGACGATGAACGCGCCGATGGCCTCACCGTACGGCACACCCGGCAGCGACGTAATCAGCAGGGCGGCGCCTGGCGTCGACCACGCGATCACCACCGGCGTGCGGTAGCGAAGCGATAGTCCGATGGTCGTCAGTCCCATGCCGATGGACAGCGCCCAGATCCACGACGAAATCTGCGCAGGCGAGAGATGGGCGGCCTGTCCGGCCTGAAACATAAGGATGAGCGAACTGGTGTAGCCGGTCATCATCGCCACGAAGCCGGCCACGATGGCCGATGGCGACGTGTCCGCCAGCGGGCGCAGCGGGGGCAGGGGAGTGGTGCTCGACGTCATGATGGCGTGCTGTCTCTTTGGTTGCGTTGTTGTTGTGATGTGCGGCGGTTCTGCCGCATTGTGCGGCGTGCCGTTGTGTGCGGACGGCGTGCGCCATGCCGTGAATCTGCGGAGTATCTGCCGTGACGCGGGGATTTCCAGGTTACTTGCTTAGTACCCGCATGGCCGATTCCAGCCCCGCCAGCGTAATCGGATACATACGATTCGCAAAGAGCTGGCGGATCACCGAAATCGATTGACGATATTGCCAAATGGCTTCCGGCTCAGGGTTGAGCCACGCGTGATGCGGGTATCGGTCGATAAAGCGCCGCAGCCAGACAGCGCCCGCTTCCTTGTTGTTGTACTCGACGGAGCCACCCGGTTGCAGTACTTCGTACGGACTCATCGTCGCATCGCCCACGAAGATCAACTTGTAGTCGGCCGGATATTTACGCAGCACGTCCCACGTCTCGAATCGCTCGTTGTGACGTCGGCGGTTCTGCCGCCAGAGATAGTCGTAGACGCAGTTGTGGAAATAGTAGAACTCGAGATGCTTGAATTCCGATTTCGCGGCCGAGAAGAGTTCTTCCGTGCGCGCGATGTGATCGTCCATCGACCCGCCCACGTCCAGCAGCATCAGCACCTTCACGTTGTTGTGACGCTCGGGCACCAGCTTCAGATCGAGCCAGCCTGCATTGGCTGCTGTGGAGCGAATCGTGTCGTCGAGATCGAGTTCCTCGGCGGCCCCTTCGCGCGCGAACTTACGCAGACGGCGTAGTGCAACCTTGATGTTGCGCGTGCCCAGTTCTACGGTGTCGTCGTAGTCGCGGTACGTACGTTGGTCCCATACTTTGACTGCGGTGCGATTGCCGTTGCTCTCGCCGCCGATGCGGATGCCTTCGGGATTGAAGCCGCCATTGCCGAACGGCGACGTGCCGCCCGTGCCGATCCACTTGCTGCCGCCTTCATGCCGCCCCTTCTGCTCGTCGAAGAGTTGCTTCAGGCGTTCCATGAGCTTGTCGATTCCGCCCAGCGCCTGAATACGCGCCTTGTCCTCGGGGGACAACTCGCGTTGCATCCGCTTCTTGAGCCAGTCGAGCGGCACTTCGCCGGAGGCGTCGACGATTTGCTGCACGCCTTTGAAGTACGCACCGAACGCCTGATCGAACTTGTCGTAGTGCTTCTCGTCCTTGATGAGCGAGAGGCGAGCGAGATAGTAGAACTCGTCGAGCGAGGGCGCGATCACCTGACGCTGAAGCGCTTCGAGCAGCGTCAGGTATTCCTTGACCGAGACCGGCAGCTTTGCCGCGCGCAAGGTGTAGAAGAAGTCGATCAGCATGACGTGGGCGCGCTTATCGGTTGGCGCGATTCATGAAGACGAGACGCTCGAACAGGTGCATGTCCTGCTCGTTCTTGAGCAAAGCGCCCGCAAGCGGCGGGATGGCCAGTTTGTTGTCGGCGCTGCGAAGGGCTTCAGGGCCGATTTCCTCGGCCATCAGCAGCTTGAGCCAGTCGATCAGTTCCGACGTCGACGGCTTCTTCTTCAGGCCCGGGATTTCGCGCACTTCGAAGAACGTCGCCATGGCGGCGTTGACCAGTTCGCGACGGATGTTCGGGAAGTGGACGTCGATGATCGACTGCATCGTCGCCGGTTCCGGGAACTTGATGTAGTGGAAGAAGCAGCGGCGCAGGAAGGCGTCGGGCAGTTCCTTCTCGTTGTTCGACGTGATGATGACGAGCGGACGGTGGCGGGCCTTCACCAGTTCTCGCGTCTCGTAGACGTAGAACTCCATGCGATCGAGCTCACGCAGCAAGTCGTTGGGGAATTCGATGTCGGCCTTGTCGATCTCGTCGATCAGCAACACGACCGGCTGGTCGGCCTCGAACGCTTGCCAGAGCACGCCCTTGACGATGTAGTTGGCGATGTCGCGAACGCGCTCGTCGCCCAGTTGCGAATCGCGCAGCCGCGAGACCGCGTCGTATTCGTAGAGCCCTTGCTGCGCCTTGGTGGTGGACTTCACGTGCCACTGCAGCAGTGGCATATCGAGGGCGGCAGCGACTTCCTCGGCGAGCATGGTTTTGCCGGTGCCAGGTTCGCCCTTGATGAGCAGCGGTCGTTGCAGCGTGGCCGCCGCGTTCACGGCGAGCTTGAGGTCGTCGGTGGCGACGTATTGGGAAGAGCCTTCAAAGCGCATTGTCAGAGCCGTCCGCGAACAGCCGGCCAACCGGCCGGGCAGGGAAAAAGTTCAGTATAAGACATTGCGCATATGGCTCGCTTGCACCTTGAAAATGTGCATTGACATCAATGGCTTGCGAAAAAACTTCGGAGAACTGTGCGGGTCAGCACCGAGTTTGCGCCTCGGAGGGTGTGGGTTACAATCGATTGCTTTTTTCACAGGTCGACCGCCTTGGAGCCGGGACGTCGATCTGCGTGTTGCGGGCCGGTATTCCAACCAAAAACGTTCCCAAGAAGACCATGAAAAAGTTCCTCACGATGATGGCGCTGGCGCTTGGCAGCACGTCGTTCATGTCGGTCAGCGCCCTTCATGCGGCCGAACTCAAGCCTGATATGGAGGCGGCAAAGAGCAAGGTGGCCATGTGCATTGGCTGCCACGGCATTGCCGACTATCGCACCGCGTTCCCCGAGGTGTATCACGTCCCCAAGATCGGCGGACAGAACGCGAAGTACATCGAAAACGCCCTGAAGGAATACGCAAAGGGCGATCGCAAGTTCCAGACGATGCATGGCATCGCAGCCACGTTGACCGAACAGGACATCGTCGACATCGCCGCGTACTACGCGGCGCAGACGGCGTCGACGCCGGTCAATCCCCAGAAATAATACGTGCGTGGCTGAGGAGAACACGATGAAGCATTCGATGCATTCGATGGCAAAGGCCGCTGCGGCAGTGTCCCTGACGCTGGGCGCGATGCTTGCCGCAACGAGCGGTAACGCAGTCGCTGCGGGCAATATCGCCAACGGTAAGGCGCTCGTCGACAAAGGCATGTGCGCCAGTTGCCACGGCGCCAACCTGAACGCGCCGATCACCCCGGAATACCCGAAGCTGGCTGGTCAATACGCGGATTACGTCTATAACGCGTTGCGTGCGTACCAGAACGAACACAGTCTGGTGTATGGCCGCAGCAACGCCATCATGAAGACGCAGGTCATGTCGAATCCGGCGACGCTCGACAAGGACGGCAAGCCGCGTCCGTTCACGTCGCAGGAACTGAAGGACATCTCCGCTTACATCGAGTCACTACCCGGCGATCTCGTGACGAAAAAGTAAGCGTTTCGACGTCTGCATGGAAAAACGACGGTTGCTGTCAAGGCAACCGTCGTTTGCTTTCGTGCGCTTAGTGCCGTGGGCGAGCGGTGAGTGCTGGCGGCTGCGCACCGTTTGCGTACCGCCGCAACGATCGGATGGCGCTTAGCGCGACGCCTGCTGCTCGATACGCTGGAGGTAGGCGTCCGAGTCGGGTGGCTGCCCGCTGCGCTGGGCTTCCCAAAGCGTCTGCCCCAGACACTCCATGATGCGATGCTGTGCTTCGTGCGGCGAGTCGAGACGATTCGTCAGTTTTTCGTACGCAGCGCGGATACCGGGCGGTTGATCGATGGAGACCTGCTCGCTGATCGCCAGGTGCATGGACAAATGCAGGAACGGGTTGGTCTGGCCTGCTTCCGGTGAGTAATCGCGGGCGCTGGCGTCTTCGGTATCGGCGAGCGCATCGTGGTACTCGGGGTGTTCGTTGATCCAGTCGGCGGCAATCGTTTCGAGCGGCGTCAGAATATTGCCGTCACGCTGCTTTTGCCACGTGGTGCAGAAGAATTGCCGGACTTCGTCACGGCTCGGATTAAACATGGGGACTCCGTGGGGTTCTTTTGAGGCGTCTTGTGGCGCGCCTTACCGTGGCTACAATGGCGAATCCGTTCGCATGATGCCGAAAGTCGCCGGGCGTGCCTGAGATGGACGGAACGCGCTAGTAACGCATGTAAAACATGCCGTATTGTCCCCCAAATCGCGTAATTATGTCGCAAAGCCCTCGTACCTCCACTGCAAGCGCAGCACCGGACAGCGTTCCCACCGCGCCTCACACGCCACCGTCCGCTTGGGGGGGCATTGCATTGATCGCCATCTCGGCCTCGGCGTTCGGGGCGATGGCGATTTTCGCGCGCGCGGCCACGGCTTCCGGCGCCGACATGTTCGCCATGCTGCTGTTCCGTTTTTTCGTCGCAGCCGTGCTGCTGCTCCTCTGGTGCCGCATGCAGCAGGTCCGCTTTCCGTCGCGTCGACAGTCGTTGCATATCGCGCTGATGGGCGGCATCGGCTACGTCGGTCAATCGCTGTGTTTCTTTGGCGCGTTGCAGTATGCACAGGCGTCGCTCGTCGCATTGCTGCTTTACCTTTACCCGGTATTCGTCACGCTTCTGGCGGCGGTTTTTCTGCATGAACGCCTCACGCCGGTAAAGCTCGGTGCCCTGGTGCTTTGCTCGCTGGGGACGGCGCTGACCGTTGGCGGCGGTCAGGGGCAGCCGCTGGGCATGGCGCTGGCGGTCGCCGCCGCGTTGATCTATTCGGGATACATCATCGTGGGCGCGCGGCTGACGCGGGGTGTCGACGCACGGGCGACGGCAACGCTAGTTTGTCTCGCGGCAACGGTATCCTTCGGCGTCTTGGCGGCGGTACGCAGCTCACAGGGGCTACCGTTGCGTTGGCCCGCAGAGATCGGCGGATGGGCGGCGCTCACCGCGATTGCCGTCTGTTCTACGGTCATCGCCATTCTGACCTTCTTCGCCGGTTTGCAGCGTCTTGGCGCGGGACGCGCCTCGATGCTCTCGACGCTGGAGCCCGTCGTAACGGTGCTGCTCGCGGCCATGCTGCTCGGCGAAACGCTCACGGCGGGACAGTGGGCAGGCGGGGCACTCATTCTGGCGGGTGTGCTCTGGCTGTCTGCGCGTGGGGCATCGGCAAGCGCTTGATTCCGCGTGCAATTTTGGCGCGTCTGCGCCCACCGGGCGGCAACGGTACAATCGCCCTTCGTTCGCTATTCAACACCCGAGGTCATTCGTCATGAGCATCATTGCCAAAGAAGCCATCGCCCAGTTGTTCACCGATGCCCGCACGCACAACGTGTGGCTCGACAAGCCGGTCAGCGACGAGACGCTGCGCGAACTCTACGATCTGGTGAAGTGGGGCCCGACGTCGGCCAACACGACGCCCGCCCGGATTGTCTTCGTGAAGAGCCCGGAGGCGAAGGCGAAACTGATCGAATGCATGGCACCCGGTAACGTGGACAAGACCCGCACGGCCCCCGTGACGGCCATCATTGCGTATGACCTGAAGTTCTACGAGCACCTGCCCAAGTTGTTCCCGAACGGTGCGGAGAAGATGGTGCCGATGTTCTCGGGGGACGCAGCCAAGGCAGCAGGCGCCGCCCATATGAACAGCTCGTTGCAAGGCGGCTACTTCATTCTGGCCGCACGCGCGTTGGGTCTGGATTGCGGTCCGATGGCCGGTTTCGATGCTCAAAAGGTCAACGATACGTTCTTTGCTGGCACCGAATGGCGTGTGAACTTCATCTGCAATCTGGGCTACGGCGATCAGGACAAGCTGTTCCCCCGCAACCCACGTTTGTCGTTCGACGAAGCGGCGCGCATCATCTGATGCAAGGTCGGTGAGGCTTTACGGCCTCATCCGAAGTGTGAAACGTACAAACAAAACGGGCGGTCCCGATATCGGGCCGCCCGTTTCGTTTGTGCTACCGCCATGGCTGATGTCGGTGAGCGTTAATGGCGTGTCACGCCTTCGGCGCAGGTGTTTTCGGCCGGAAATCGCAGAGCGGTTCGATGGCGCAATGCCAGCACTCCGGTTTGCGTGCCTTGCATACGTAGCGACCGTGCAAGATGAGCCAGTGATGTGCGTCGTGTTTGAACTCGCGCGGAGTCAGGCGTTCCAGTGCCAGTTCGACGGCCAGCGGGTCCTTGCCGGGCGCCAGTCCAGTGCGATTGGCGACACGGAAAATATGCGTATCGACCGCAATCGTGTCCTCGCCGAACGCGGTATTCAGTACGACGTTCGCGGTCTTGCGGCCAACGCCCGGCAACGCTTCGAGCGCTTCACGCGATCGCGGAACCTCCCCGGCGTGCTTGTCGAGCAGCAACTGGCAGGTGGCGATGACGTTCTTGGCCTTCGTGCGATACAGCCCGATCGTCTTGATGAAATCGGACACGCCTGCTTCGCCCAGCGCAATCATTTTTGCGGGCGTGTTCGCTACGGCGTAAAGCTTGCGGGTCGCTTTGTTCACCGAGACATCGGTCGCCTGTGCGGAGAGTAGTACCGCGATCAACAACTCGAAGGGCGACGTGTATTCCAACTCCGTCGTCGGTGTGGGATTGAGCTGTTGCAGCGTCTCGAACAGGGCACGGCGTTTGGCGTCGTTCATGGCGGGGGCGCGTGTGGCGTGGCGTTTGTCTTGTATCGGGGGACGCTGGGAAACCCATCTGTGGCCGGTCAGCCGTTTGTTCGAAGCGTCCGGGCTTCGCAGTGCTTACAAATGGGCGCTATATCAATCGTTGTCTTTGGCGTTGTCGGTGCCGGGAGTGGCGCTGCGTGCGTCAAGTCCTAGCCGCTTACGGCGAGCTTCCGCTTCGTCGATCTGTGCCTGGACGGCCGCAGACACGTTCTCGGTGTTCTTGGGGCCTAGTCCTTCGGCGGCCAACGCGGCCTTCTTCTGGCGAGCCCGTTCGAGCGCCGCTTGAATGATGGCTTGTTTGCGCGCCGCAGCCGTTGCCGCTGCGTCGGCGGCGGGCGCTGCGTCTGTGGTTTCATCATTCGAAACCGACGATGCCTCCGTGTGAGGTGCCGCGACCTGCGGCTGGACGTTCTCAGCGGTGGGCGCGCTTTGCGGTCCCGGTGCAACGCGCGCAGCGCGTGCCGCGAGACGGGCTTCCCGTTGCGCCTTTTCCTTCTCCAGACGGGCCTGATGGGCCTCAAAGTGTGTGCGAGCCTCGTCGGCTTGCGCTTGCGACCAGGCGTCCCATCCGGTGCGCTCCCCGGTCACCGGCACCATGTCGATGCAGTCGACGGGGCAGGGGGGGACGCAGAGATCGCAGCCCGTACAGCGATCTTCGATGACCGTATGCATCAATTTGGCCGCGCCGACTATGGCGTCGACCGGGCAGGCCTGAATGCACAAGGTGCAGCCGATGCAGAGTGATTCGTCGATCAATGCCCGGGGGCGCGGGCGTTCGACGCCGTTCTCCGGATTGAGTGCAATGACGGGACGGCCGAGCAGCCTAGCAAGGCGCTCGACACCTTCGGCGCCGCCCGGCGGGCATTGGTTATAGCTGGCTTGCCCGTTCGCGATAGCGTCGGCGTACGGACGGCATCCTGCGTAACCGCATTTGGTGCATTGCGTCTGGGGCAATAGGGCATCGATGCGCTGAGCGAGCGCGCTGACTTCGGACACGTCTTTTGTGGGGGATTCGGCGGAAACTAGAATTATCCTGCATTTTGCAGAAACACTGAAACCGTTGTGCCATAATTCCGCCCGATGAGAACGACCGGCCGATCATGACAACATCAGAAACCAAGATCAAACGTGACCCGGAACGCACCCGCCAGCGAATTCTTGCCGCTGCGATCGAGGAATTTGCGGAACGTGGTTCCAGTGGTGCTCGCGTGGACAGCATCGCGCGCCGAGCCGACATCAATGAGCGAATGCTCTATTACTACTTCGGCAACAAGGATCAGCTTTATCTGGCCGTGCTCGAAGAAGTCTATGGCGAATTCAATCGCGCGGAACACGCACTCAAGCTCGATCTGCTTGCGCCGCTCGACGCTGTGGCCGAACTCGCCCACTTCGTGTGGGATTACTACGCCGATCACCCGGAGTTGATCCAGCTCATCAATAACGAAAATCTGCACGAAGCCAAGTCGATGCGTCAGTCGACGGAAATTCGTCAACAGGTCTCGCCGATCGTAGAGCTGCTCGCGCAGACGCTCAAGCGCGGGCAGGCCAGTGGCGAAATTCGTCAGGGCGTCGATCCGGTCGATCTGTACGTGACGATCTCGGCGATGGGCTATTACGTGATGTCGAATCGACATACGCTTTCCATTGTGATGGGGCGTGACGTCATGAGCGACGAGTCGAGAAAGACGTACTCGTCCTTCAATACGCAGATGCTGCTGGATTCGCTTCGCACGCGTTGAGCGGACGGCCGCGATCTGCGGCGTTCAATCGAACCGAAGGCCACAAAACGAAACCGCCGCGAGAGCCAATGCCCTCGCGGCGGTTTTCGTATGTCCGTCGGAATTAGCGAATGACGGTCAGGCGTTCTTCGCGATGAAGTCGCGAATCTGCGGATAGATCACGTTACGCCAGCGGCTACCGGAGAAAATCCCGTAGTGCCCGCACTGCGGCGCGGTGAAATGCGCGCGGCGTTTGGCCGGGATGCCGGTGCAAAGCTCATGCGCGGCTTGCGTTTGCCCACTACCGGAGATGTCGTCCAACTCGCCTTCGATGGTGAAAAGCGCCGTGGTCTTGATGTCCTGCGGACGCACGCGCTGACCGGCCACATCCCACGTACCGCTCGCAAGGCTGAAGTCCTGGAAAACGGTCTTGATGGTGTCGAGATAGTACTCGGCCGCCATATCCAGCACTGCGTTGTACTCATCGTAAAAGCGGCGGTGCGAGTCGGCATCGTCGCTGTCGCCGCGCATCAGATCCAGATAGAAGTCCCAGTGTGACTTCAGATGGCGGTCCGGATTCATGGCGACGAAGCCCGCGTGCTGCAGGAAGCCCGGATACACGAGGCGTCCGGCGCCGGGGTAGTTCGGAGGCACCGCATGAATCACGTGGTTCTCGAACCATTCGTACGACTTGTTCGTCGCGAGCGAGTTGACCGACGTCGGGCTCTTGCGAGCGTCGATCGGGCCACCCATCATCGTCATGGTCTTGGGTGTCTTCTCGCCGTTCGACGCCATCAGCGAGATCGCGCCGAGCACAGGTACCGTCGGCTGGCAGACCGAAATGACGTGCAGGTTTTCAGCGCCGATGTGGCGGATGAATTCCTGGATGTACGCAACGTAGTCGTCCAGATGGAACGACCCCGCATCGAGCGGCACCATACGTGCATCGACCCAGTCGGTGATGTACACCTTGTGGTCCTTAAGCAATGTAGAGACGGTGTCGCGCAGCAACGTAGCGTGGTGACCCGAGAGCGGGGCCACGACCAGCACGACCGGGTCGTCCTTGAGTTGCCCCACGGCGCTCGCGTCGTCCGCGTATCGCTTGAAACGCAGCAGACGGCAGAACGGCTTCTCCATCGCGGTCATTTCCACGACCGGAATGTTGTGACCGTCCACTTCGACTGCCTTGATGTTGAATTCGGGCTTTTCGTAGTCCTTGCCAAGCCGGTAGAGCAATTCGTATCCGGCGGCAATGCGGGGCGCACCCGGCATCATGGCAAGCAGGCTGCCCGGGTTGACGAAAGTCGTCGCCGCCGCCTTTGCCCACGTGGTGAGAGGATTCAGCCACGCGCGGTTGTACTCATGAATCTGATACAGCATGTTGTGTGCCCTGAGGCGGATGATGGGGGAATTATGCAACCGTTTATCGCGGGTGTGCAACGCAGCATAACCCTGATATATGGCATTTCTGCATCAGATCGATAGTCTTAGCTTATTCCTGTCATTGTTATTAACTATCGTTGCTGCAATGCAACAATTCGAGATGCAAAAAAAGCCCGCTGGTAGGCGGGCTTTTCTTTCGCAACGGTGGCCGCAATCATTGACTGCGGCAAACCGTCAATCGATCAGCGCAGCACTTGCGCGATGGCGGACGCCACAGTGTCGATGTTCTTGTCGTTGAGTGCGGCCACGCAGATGCGGCCGGTGCTCACGGCGTAGATGCCGAACTCTTCGCGCAGACGCTCGACCTGATCGGCCGTCAGGCCGGAGTACGAGAACATGCCGCGCTGCTTGATCACGAACGAGAAGTCGCGCTCCACACCGTGGGCACGCAGCTTTTCGACCAACGCCAGACGCATCGCGCGGATACGCTCACGCATTTCGGCGAGCTCTTCTTCCCACAGGGCACGCAGTTCGGCGTTGCCCAGCACGGCGGCGACGACCGAGCCGCCGTGCGTCGGCGGGTTCGAGTAGTTGGTGCGGATCACGCGCTTGAGCTGCGAGAGCACGCGGGTCGATTCGTCCTTGCTGCCCGTCACGATCGACAGGGCGCCAACGCGTTCGCCGTAGAGCGAGAACGACTTGGAGAACGAGCTCGAAACGAAGAAGTTCAGGCCGGTGGAGGCGAACAGGCGCACCACGGCGGCGTCGGCGTCGATGCCGTCACCGAAGCCCTGATAGGCGATATCGAGGAACGGCACCAGCTTGCGGGCCTTCACGACTTCCACAACTTGCGCCCACTGATCCATCGTGAGATCGACGCCGGTCGGGTTGTGGCAGCAAGCGTGCAGCACAACGATCGTGCCTTCCGGTTCCTTGCCGAGCATGTCCAGCATGCCAGCGATGTTCACGCCGTGCGATTCGGCGTCGTAGTACGGATACGACACGACGTTAAAGCCAGCCGTCGTGAACAGGGCACGGTGGTTTTCCCAGCTCGGATCGCTGATGGCGACCGTGGCGTTCGGATTCAGTTGCTTCAGGAAATCGGCGCCAATCTTCAGTGCGCCCGTACCGCCCAGTGCCTGAGCGGTGATCACGCGGCCTTCGGCCAGCACCGGCGATTCCTTGCCGAACAGCATTTCCTGGACGGCCTTGTCGTACGCAGCAATGCCTTCGATCGGCAGATAGCCGCGCGGCAGGCCGGCCGCCACACGTTGTTCTTCCGCTGCCTTCACGGCCTTGAGCAGGGGCAGTTTGCCTTCTGCATTGAAATACACGCCAACACCCAGATTCACCTTATTGGTGCGGTGATCGGCGTTGTAGGCTTCGTTCAGACCAAGAATGGGGTCGCGCGGGGCGAGTTCGACAGCGGAAAAGAGGGTCATTTCGACGGCTCGAGGCAGGTAGTAGGAAAATGCAGCGGGTCGGCCGCAACTTACGCAGGTTCGGCCCAGCGGGGTATTTTAGCGAAGATTACCCGCGCTTGTGGTAAACACCGGCCCGCTGCACACGAATTCGTGCCTTTTCGGCACGAAAACTGCCACGCAATGCCAGAATTTGACGAAATCGGCGGGTACGCGACTCGTGAGTGCGTCCTGCAGGCCACGTCTGCGTTACCTGGGGCGGCCCAATGGGATAGGGGATAGCTGTCACCCATCGGACTCAGGGAATTGTCCGACGCGCTAGAATGCCAGATTACGTCCCTCATGCTCGCGCCCCCGCCATGACCCCTGCGGCTGAAACCGATTTCGACGAAAGCAAGTTCCTGACGTTCCCCGACTCGCCTTACCAGCTCTATTGTCCGTTTCCTGCGGCAGGCGATCAGCCCACAGCCATCACCCAGTTGACCGAGGGGATCGACGACGGGCTCGCGTTTCAGACGCTGCTGGGCGTGACCGGCTCGGGCAAGACGTTCACTATGGCGAATGTGATTGCCCGTATGGGACGTCCGGCCATCGTGTTCGCTCCAAACAAAACCCTGGCGGCACAGTTGTATTCCGAGTTTCGTGAATTCTTCCCGCGAAATGCGGTGGAGTACTTCGTCTCGTACTACGACTATTACCAGCCGGAAGCGTATGTGCCGCAGCGCGATCTCTTCATCGAGAAGGACTCGTCGGTCAACGAGCACATTGAGCAGATGCGGTTGTCGGCGACGAAAAGCCTGCTGGAACGCCGCGATGTGGTGATCGTCGCGACGGTGTCCGCCATCTACGGTATCGGGAATCCGAGCGAGTACCACCAGATGATCCTGACCGTGCGTCAGGGCGACAAGCTGGGGCAACGCGAGATCATCGCAAGACTGATCGCGATGCAGTACACGCGTAACGAGACGGACTTCGGGCGCGGCACCTTCCGTGTGCGCGGCGACACCATCGACATCTTCCCGGCGGAACACGCCGAGCTGGCGTTGCGCGTGGAGTTGTTCGACGACGAAGTCGACTCGCTGCAACTCTTCGATCCGCTCACAGGGCGCGTGCGTCAGAAGGTGCCGCGATTCACGGTGTATCCGTCCTCACATTACGTGACCCCGCGAGATACGGTGCTGCGCGCGATCGAAACGATCAAGGACGAACTTCGCGAGCGGCTCGACTTCTTCTATAAGGAAGGCAAGCTGGTCGAAGCGCAACGCCTCGAACAGCGTACCCGCTTCGATCTGGAGATGTTGCAGGAGTTGGGGTTCTGCAAAGGCATCGAAAACTACTCGCGACATTTGTCGGGCGCAGCGCCCGGCGAGCCGCCGCCTACGCTCGTTGACTATTTGCCACCGGACGCGTTGATGTTCCTCGACGAGTCCCACGTGCTCATCGGCCAGTTCAACGGCATGTACAACGGCGACCGGGCGCGCAAGGAAAACCTGGTCAACTACGGCTTCCGTTTGCCGTCGGCGCTGGATAATCGTCCACTGAAGTTTGCCGAGTACGAACGCAAAATGCGTCAGGCCATCTTCGTCTCCGCGACGCCCGCAGATTACGAGGCCAAGCGTACCGGGCAGATTGTGGAGCAGGTGGTGCGTCCGACCGGGCTGATCGATCCGACGATCGATGTGCGTCCCGCCCGTACGCAGGTGGATGATGTGCTCTCGGAAATCAATAAGCGCGTAGCGGTGGGCGAGCGCGTGCTCGTAACGACGCTCACGAAGCGAATGGCCGAGCAATTGACCGAGTACTTATCGGATAACGGCGTGAAGGTCCGTTATCTGCACAGCGATATCGATACCGTTGAACGCGTAGAAATCATCCGTGACCTGCGTTTGGGCGCGTTCGACGTACTCGTCGGCATCAACTTGCTGCGCGAGGGGCTGGATATTCCGGAAGTGTCGCTGGTTGCGATTCTGGATGCGGACAAGGAGGGCTTCCTTCGCGCCGAGCGTTCGTTGATTCAGACGATCGGGCGGGCCGCGCGTAACGTGAACGGTACCGCCATCTTGTACGCAGACAAGATGACCGAGTCGATGAAGCGGGCGATCAGCGAGACGGAGCGTCGTCGCGCTAAGCAGATGGCGCACAACGAGGCGCATGGGATTGTGCCGCAGGGCGTGAAGAAGCGCATCAAGGACATCATCGACGGTGTCTACGATCCGGAAGACGCCAAGGCGGAAATGGCGGAGGCCAAAGAGCAGGCCCACTATCAGGACATGTCCGAGAAGCAACTGGCTCGCGAGATCAAGAAGCTCGAAAAGCAGATGCAGGAACATGCACGCAACCTGGAGTTCGAAAAGGCGGCAAAGGTGCGGGACCAACTGCTGCACGTCAAGGCGCTGGTGTTCGGTACCGATGGTGCCAGCGAAGCGGAATTGGGGCCGAAGGCCTGAAGATGATGGCGGCGAGGCCCATCGATGCCTCGCGCCTGCGATGGATTGAATCCAAATGAAGAAAACTTCCGTCTTGTTCGTCTGCATGGGTAACATCTGCCGCTCCCCGAGTGCCGATGGGATCTTTCGCGATCGACTCGCCAAAGCGGGATTGTCCGACCTCATTGAGGTCGATTCGGCTGGGACGCACAGTTATCACATCGGTCACGCCCCGGACGAACGCACGCAGGCGGCGGCCGAGCGGCGCGGCTACGATCTGAGTGCACTGCGGGCGCGTCGCGTAGAGGCGAGCGATTTCGAGCGCTTTGAATGGATCGTGGCCATGGACAACGCGAACGTCGCGGAGCTCACGGCACGCAGCCCCGCAGCGTTTCGTCACAAGATCGTCCGGTTGATGGATTTTGCGACGCATCATGACGCCACTGAAGTGCCCGATCCCTATTACGGCGGCGCGCAAGGGTTTGAGACGGTGCTCGACTATATTGAAGACGGTCTCGACGGTCTGCTCGTGCGTTTGGGACAGGCCGACTGACCGGTTGTCGGCGCGCGTATCCTCGTGGGGAAATGGCGTATGCGTCGTGATCGGTGATGAGATCGCTTCGCGAGCTGCCCCAACAAGGCTATCATTCGGCCCTCTTTGACGGGATGAGGCCGGGCAGTGCGATTCGTTGTACGCCAGAAGTGCCAGTGACTCCCGTGCCCCTTCTTCTGTCGCTGACGCTGTAGCTGACTACGCACTTTCCGACCCATGTTCAATTCGCTCACTTTGTACTGGCGCAAGTGGCGCGCCTCGCGCCATGCCGGCCATCAACTCGACGAACTGCTCGCGCACGCGGATCCGGCAGCGCCGCTGGCCGTACGCAATCAATGGTTGATCGAGTTGGCGCATTGGGTGCAAAAGCGCGGCGCGATTGTCAACGAAGTGCGCGGGGAAGGGGAGGCCGCTCGATACCGGCCGCACACGCGCCTACGCTACTTGCTGCAAATGCTGGAGCGCAATCCACAGTGGCGGCTGTCGGTTGCACGCACGCTGCGTAGCGTCGTCAACGAGAGCGACGCCATATCGCTGCTTTGCGACACTGGTATGCCGGTGAGGCCCGGTTTTTGGGGTGCGTTGGCCGAGCGCATCGAAAAAGCTCTGATTCCGCCGCCGCCAACGCGACGGGACCTCTCGGCGTTGTGTTCCCTGATGTTTCCCGACGGAGATGCGGCCGACTGGATCGCTGCGTTGCCCGCCGAGTTGCTGGGCGATCTGATTGCGCTGCTTCATCACGGCGAGGCGGACGACGCCGATGTTGACTGGAATCCGTTCGCCGAGGATCTGCTCGCCGCGATGCACCACCTTGTCGACCAGATCGCATCGACGGGACTGTCGCAGGCGGTGCGCTCGCGACTTTCGTATTCCCGCGCCACCGATTCGCCGTTTTACCGGCTCGGACGCGCAATGCAGGCGCTTGAGGATGCAGGTCAGGAGTTCGCGCACGGTGCGCCGCAGTCGCAATTGTTCGTGCAGCAGATCAACTTATTTCGCGCGCTGCTGGACGACTGTGGTCGCGCGGTGCGTGACGTGTATGCGCACCTCGACGAGAACGGTGTCAGCGTCGATATCGTGTTTCAGGTCGAGCGAGCCAAGGCCCGGATTCGTCGTCTCGAGCGCTTGCTGGAGGCGTGGCTGACCCACGGGGATCGCGGTGATAAGGCCGTAGCGCGCGTGCAGTTGCTGGCGGATCTGGTGAGAGCCAACCGCGCGAGCCAAAGCGTGGGCGAACTGGCGCGAACGTCATTCGGCTTGCTGGCGCGCAAGGTTGTCGAACGCAGTGCGGAGACCGGCGAGCATTACATCGCGCGAAATCGCAGCGAGTATTTTTCGATGCTGAAGATGGCCTGTGGCGGCGGATTGGTGACGGTCGTGACCGTCTACATCAAGTTCATGATTGCCGGGGCCCACTTTCCGACCGTTGTCGAGGGTTTCTTTGCCGGGGCCAACTACGCGTTGTGCTTCCTGTTCATGCACTTTTGCCACTTCACGCTGGCGACCAAGCAACCGGCCATGACCGCGCCGGCCATCGCCAGCAAGCTCGACGACGTCGATACGCCGGCGGGGATGGATGCTTTCGTCGGTGAGGTGATTGCGCTGGTGCGTACCCAGGCGGCAGCCATCTTTGGCAATCTGGCGATGGTCTTCCCGTTCTGCCTATTGGTGCAGTGGGCGGTGTCCGCGGCACTTGGCGCGAACACCATCTCACCGGAAAAGGCGCACGCTACGCTGAATTCGTTCTCGATTCTTGGGGTGACGCCGTTCTTTGCGGCGCTGACCGGCGTGCTGTTGTGGTGCTCCAGCCTTATTTCCGGCTGGGCTGACAATTGGTTCGCCTTGCATGGCATTGGTGACGTCCTTGCGTACAACCGCCGCCTGCGTTTCGTTTTTGGACGTCAGGGCGCAGCGCGCCTCGCCGACTGGTGTCGACGCCACATTGCGCCGGTGCTGGGCAATCTCATGCTTGGCTTCATGCTGGGACTCGTGCCGGCCGTGCTGACAGCATTTGCTTTGCCGTTCGAGGTCCGTCACGTGACGCTGTCGACAGGGGCGATTGCAACCTCGATCGGCGTATTGGGCGGTTCGGTGTTTCACGACCCGGCGCTGTGGCTGGCGTTCGCCGGTGTGGCGGTGATGGGGCTGCTCAACGTCGGTGTCAGTTTTGCGTTAGCATTCCACATGGCGCTTCGATCGCGTCCACTGCGATTGGGTGACCGTCGGCAGATCCATCGCGCCATCTGGCGCGCCGTGCTGCGCAATCCCCTGGTGCTGCTATTTCCTCTGGGCTCGCCCAGGTCGGAAGCTTGTCCCGAAAAATAAGAAATTTCACAAGCGGACGAGGGAACTTCCGCAAAAAATGGGCCAGAAGTACTTGACTAAATTCGTAGGGAATTTATACTTGACGAAAATAGTCGAGATTAATCCCCTGCATCATCATGAGACTTACCACGAAAGGCCGTTTCGCCGTCACGGCGATGATCGACCTGGCTATGCGCCAGGACGCGGGTCCCGTGACGCTTGCGGGCATTAGTCAGCGTCAGCGAATTTCGCTCTCTTATCTGGAGCAACTGTTCGGGAAGCTTCGCCGCCACGAAATCGTGGAGAGCGTGCGCGGTCCGGGCGGTGGTTACAGTCTTGCGCGCCGCGCAGAAGAGGTGACGGTCGCCGACATCATCATTGCGGTCGACGAACCGCTCGACGCCACACAGTGCGGAAGCAAAGGCAATTGCGAGAAGGGCCAGGACGGCCATCGCGGCCACTGCATGACGCATGAGCTGTGGGCGACACTCAACCAGAAGATGGTTGAGTATCTCGATTCCGTTTCCCTGCGTGACCTCGTCGAGCAGCAGCGCAGCAAGCAGGCCCAACAGGCCGTGCTGCGCGACACGCGTGAGTCTGGCAACAACAACCAGACGATGACGACGCGTATCCCCAATTCGGTCTTTGATATGGCCCGTTCATAACAGGCGCCACGGCACGATCCTGGAGCACCCCATGAAAAACGACACCCTCAACCTCCCCATCTACATGGATTACAGCGCCACGACGCCGATTGACCCGCGCGTCGTGGACAAGATGTTGCCCTACCTGCGCGAGCAGTTCGGCAACCCGGCATCGCGCAGCCACTCGTTCGGCTGGGCCGCGGAGCAGGCGGTGGAAGAGGCACGCGAGGAAGTCGCCAAGCTGGTGAACGCCGATCCGCGCGAAATCGTGTGGACGTCGGGCGCGACCGAGTCGAATAACCTCGCCATCAAGGGCGCGGCACACTTCTATCAGGGCAAGGGCAAGCACCTCATCACCGTGAAGACCGAGCACAAGGCTGTGCTCGACACGATGCGTGAGCTGGAGCGCGAAGGCTTCGAAGTGACCTATCTGGACGTCAAGGACGACGGCCTGCTGGATCTGGAAGTGTTCAAGGCGGCGCTGCGTCCGGACACGATTCTCGTGTCGATCATGGCCGTGAACAACGAGATCGGCGTGATTCAGGACATCGCTACGCTCGGCGAGATCTGCCGCGAGAAGGGGATCATTTTCCACGTCGACGCTGCGCAAGCGACTGGCAAGATGCCGATCGATCTGGCGGCACTGAAGGTCGACCTGATGTCGTTCTCGGCACACAAGACGTACGGCCCGAAGGGCATCGGCGCACTGTACGTGCGTCGCAAGCCGCGCGTGCGTATCGAAGCACAGATTCACGGTGGCGGTCATGAACGCGGCATGCGCTCGGGTACGCTCGCTACGCACCAGATCGTCGGCATGGGCGAGGCGTTCCGTCTGGCCCGTGAAGAGATGGCTGTCGAGAACGAGCGCGTGCGTATGCTGCGCGACCGTCTGCTGAAGGGCCTGACGGAGATGGAAGAAGTGTATGTGAACGGCGACATGGAACAACGTGTCCCGCACAACCTGAACATCAGCTTCAATTTTGTCGAAGGCGAGTCGCTGATCATGGCGATCAAGGATGTGGCGGTGTCGTCGGGTTCGGCGTGCACGTCGGCCTCGCTCGAGCCTTCGTACGTACTGCGCGCTCTGGGCCGCAACGACGAACTGGCGCACAGCTCGATTCGCTTCACGGTGGGTCGTTTCACGACCGAGCAGGAGGTCGACTACGTGGTCGAACTGCTTAAGAGCAAGATCGGCAAGCTGCGCGATCTTTCGCCGCTGTGGGAAATGTACAAGGACGGGGTCGATCTCAATTCGATCCAATGGGCCGCACACTGAGTATTCAAGGAGTTAGCCATGTCGTACAGCAAGGAAGTTCTGGATCACTACGAAAACCCGCGTAACGTCGGTTCGTTCGAGAAGGGCGACGACGCCGTTGGTACGGGCATGGTCGGCGCACCGGCCTGTGGCGACGTGATGAAGCTGCAGATCCGCGTGAACGAAGCCGGCGTGATCGAAGACGCCAAGTTCAAAACCTACGGTTGCGGCTCGGCGATTGCTTCGTCGTCGCTGGTGACCGAGTGGGTCAAGGGCAAGACGCTGGATCAGGCGCTCGAAATCAAGAACACCGAAATCGCGCAAGAACTGGCCCTGCCGCCGGTGAAGATTCACTGCTCGATTCTGGCCGAAGACGCCATCAAGGCGGCTGTGGCCGACTACAAGCAGAAGCACGGCCAGTCGGCCGATGCGGCTCAGGCTGCCTAAGCAGCGCGACGAATAAGGAAACAGGCAAGATGGCCGTTACATTGACCGAGAAGGCCGCGCAGCACGTTACGCGTTATTTGACGCGGCGCGGCAAGGGCGTGGGCCTGCGGCTGGGCGTGAAGACGACCGGCTGCTCGGGCCTGGCCTACAAGCTGGAGTACGCCGACGACGTGGCGGGCGAGGACACGGTCTTCGAAAGCCACGGCGTGAAGGTGATCGTCGATCCGAAGAGTCTGCCGTACATCGATGGCACCGAGCTGGACTTCGCGCGCGAAGGCCTGAACGAAGGATTCCGCTTCAACAATCCGAACGTCAAGGACGAGTGCGGCTGCGGTGAGTCGTTCCGCGTCTGACGCGGCACCGCTGCGCAAGATCACCGGTTTTCGGCAAGACGACGAAGGCCAGTGGGTCGCGCGACTCGCGTGCGGGCATGGGCAACATGTCCGGCATCTCCCTCCGTGGCAGATCCGGACATGGACGCAAAGCCCGGAAGGCCGCGAGGCGATGCTGGGCAGCGAGTTGCCGTGCCGCAAATGCGAGCGTGGCGAGCCAGTCGACGAGTGATGCAAGGTCGGTCTGGCGAGCGGGGCGTAGTAGCGTAGGCAACAAGGCGGCGCGAGCCGCTTTTTTTACGGGTCGAATGTAGGCCCGGAGCGCGATGAGTGCATTGACTGACAACTATTTCACGCTGTTCGATCTGCCGCAGGGCTTCGCGCTCGATGCCGAAGCGCTGGAGGCGGCCTATCGTGCGGTGCAATCGCGCGTGCATCCGGACCGGTTCGCAAGTGCGAGCGATGCAGAGCGTCGCGTGGCCATGCAATGGGCCGCGCAGGCGAATGCGGCATACCGCACGCTGCGTGATCCGTTACAGCGCGCGACTTATTTGCTGACGTTGCAGGGCATCGACGTGGGCGCGGAGAACAATACCGCGATGGCCCCCGATTTCCTGATGCAGCAGATGGAGTGGCGCGAAGCGATCGACGACGCCGTCGCTGCTCGCAATATTGGCGCACTAGACGCGCTTGCCAGGTCCTTGCGCGACGATCGTCGCGTGCGGCTGACGAAGCTGGGCGACTGGCTCGACAGCGCGGCCTGGCAGCCTGCGGCGGAAGCCGTGCGGCAATTGATGTTCATTGCGCGCGCTGAGGAAGATATCGCGCAGCGCATCGAAATGCTGGAAAACGCGTGACGGCCCGGTGCGGCGCCGTCACATGTCATTGAGAACTGCTTGAGAACAGGGTGGACGCGCTCACGCGTCGCCCGCATTGCAAAGTCATGGCCCTTCTGCAAATTTCCGAACCCGGCATGTCCCCCGCGCCGCACCAGCGGCGACTCGCCGTGGGCATCGACCTGGGCACGACGCACTCGCTCGTGGCCTCCGTGCGCAGCGGCGTGGCCGAAGTCCTCCCCGACGATCAGGGCCGCGTGTTGCTGCCGTCCGTCGTCCGTTATCTGGGCGGTCACCGCACGCAGATCGGGTACGACGCCAAGACGGCTGCCGCCACCGATCCGCGCAACACCATTGTCTCCGTCAAGCGATTCATGGGCCGTGGTCTCGCGGACGTCGCACACGCAGACAACGCCCCGTACGATTTCGTCGATGCCCCGGGCATGGTGCAGATGAACACTGCAGGTGGCGTGAAGAGCCCGGTGGAAGTGTCCGCCGAGATTCTCGCGACGCTGCGTCAGCGTGCCGAAGATACCCTTGGCGACGATCTCGTCGGCGCTGTGATCACGGTGCCCGCGTACTTCGACGACGCGCAACGGCAGGCGACCAAGGACGCCGCGCGTCTGGCCGGTCTCAATGTCCTGCGCCTGCTCAACGAACCGACGGCGGCTGCGATTGCGTACGGTCTGGACAACGCAGCGGAAGGACTGTACGCAGTCTACGACCTCGGTGGTGGCACGTTCGACATCTCGGTCCTTCGTCTGACGAAGGGGGTGTTCGAAGTGCTCGCGGCTGGCGGCGATTCGGCGCTGGGTGGCGACGACTTTGACCAGGCCATCTACCGCTGGGCAGTGCAGAGCGCTGGTATCGAAACAGCGTCGCTGACGCCTGAAGACGTACGCAGTTTGTTGGATCACGCACGTACCGTGAAGGAAGCGCTCACGGATGCCGAGCAAGCGACCCTCAGCGTGACGTTGTCCGGGGACCGCAACATGTCGTTGGAACTCACGCGTGAGCAGTTCACTGCGCTGGGTGCCCCGCTCGTGCAACGCACGATCGGCCCGATGCGCAAGGCGCTGCGTGACGCGGGAATGGGACCGGAAGACGTCAAGGGCGTTGTCCTTGTGGGCGGCGCGACGCGCATGCCGCAAGTGCGGGCGGCTGTGGCGAGCTTCTTCGGACGTGAACCGCTGGTCGACCTCGACCCGGATCAAGTCGTTGCACTGGGTGCCGCCGTGCAGGCGAATCTGCTGGCCGGCAACCAGGCCGAAGGCGACGACTGGCTGCTGCTCGACGTGATTCCGCTCTCGCTCGGTGTCGAGACCATGGGCGGCCTGGTCGAAAAGATCATTCCGCGTAACGCCACGATTCCGGTGGCCCGCGCGCAAGAATTCACGACGTTCAAGGACGGTCAGACGGCCATGGCCATTCACGTGCTGCAAGGCGAACGTGAGTTGGTATCGGACTGCCGTTCGCTGGCGCGCTTCGAGTTGCGCGGCATTCCGCCGATGACGGCCGGTGCGGCACGCATTCGTGTCACCTATCAGGTCGACGCTGACGGTTTGCTGTCTGTCTTCGCGCAGGAAATGCACTCCGGCGTGGCGGCATCCATCGAAGTCAAGCCGTCCTACGGACTGGCCGACGAGGACATCTCGCGCATGTTGCAGGACAGCTTCGGCTCGGCCGAGCAAGACATGCGTGCACGCGCGCTGCGTGAGCAACAGGTAGAAGCCGAACGTCTTCTGGTCGCCATCGACAGCGCGCTGCAAGCTGACCCGGAACTGCTTAATGCCGAGGAGCGTACGCAGATCGACGGGCTGCTGGCCGACCTGCGTCAGAAGGCTGGCGGCGACGATCAGGTCGCCATCAAGACGGCCACCGAAACGCTTTCGCACGCCACCGACGAGTTCGCCGCGCGCCGCATGGACAAGAGTATCCGTGCCGCGCTGGCAGGCCGACGCGTCGCGGATATCGACAAACTGTAAGACACACACGGAATTCAAAGCCATGCCGCAAATCGTTGTATTGCCTCACGTCGAGTTGTGCCCGGAGGGCGCTGTGCTGGAGGTTGCACCGGGCACGTCCGTGTGCCGTGCGCTGCTCGATAACCACATCGAGATCGAGCATGCCTGCGAGCTGTCGTGCGCCTGTACGACGTGCCACGTCATCGTGCGCGAAGGTTTCGAATCGCTGGAAGCTGCGGAAGACGAAGAGGAAGATCTGCTCGACAAGGCCTGGGGTCTGGAGCCGACGTCACGCCTGTCGTGCCAGACGTTGATGCCCGACGACACCGATCTGGTCGTCGAAATTCCGAAGTACACGATCAACCACGCCAAGGAAAATCACTGATCGACGCCGTCAGGCCTCGCGCAGTGACGAGATAACAAAGGAGCCTTCCCATGAAATGGACCGACAGCCTGGAAATCGCGATTGCGCTCACTGAAGCGCATCCCGATGTTGACCCGCAATATGTGCGGTTCACCGACTTGCATAAGTGGGTGGTCGCGCTCGATGGTTTCGACGATGCACCGGATCGTTCCGGCGAGAAGATCCTGGAAGCCATTCAACTGGCATGGATCGACGAAGCCGACTGAGTCGGAATGTCGTGAGAGACGAAAGGATGCGCAGTAAGTCATCGCATCCCAAAACAAAAGCCGCTCAGGAGAGCGGCTTTTGTTTTTCTGCGAGACGAATTCACGTACGGGCGGCGACATGCCGCCGAAGCCTTAGCTCGCGCGTACGAGTCCGTTGTTTTCCAGACGCACGCGGTCACCCGGTTGCACGCCAGGAGCGGACTGATAGGTCCAGTAGCGCGTCTTGCCGGTATCCATGCGGACGTAGACGCGATACACGGTGTCGGAGCGCACACGCTTTTCGACTTCGTTACCGGCCAACCCCCCGCCGAGCGCACCGACCACCGTCATTGCCGTACGGCCATTACCCGCGCCGAATTGATTGCCGAGCAGACCACCGGCCACGGCGCCGCCCACGGCACCCAAGCCCGAGGCGTGGCCTTCCGTGCGGATCGGCTGCACCGATTGCACCGTACCGCACGTAGAGCAAGCCGCGGCTTGTTGTTGTGTCGGTTGTGCCTGTTGTGCCGGTGCTGCCGTTTGTTGCGCATAGGAGGGCTGCGGCGCCGGCGCGCGCTCGGCGGCTTGTTGCTGCGTCGCGTACTGCGCTTGCTGCTGCGCGGCCGTCGTGGACGGTTGTGATTGCGATTGTGCCGAGAGCGACGGCGGTTGCGGCGACGTCAGCGCATATTGCGAACTATTACCCGACGTCGCGGGGCCGTCCGTACTCTTGGCCACGGGCAGCACGCCGGTAATGGCGGCGACGCCCAGCAGGCTGACTACGACGATACTGCCGGCAGCGGCAGCGACCAAAGGATGCATGCGGCGCGGTTGCAGATCGTTATCCATGTTGTTTTCTCCATCGTGCGGTAAGTGCGAATCCCCTTCTGCGTGCTGGCGTGCACGGGCGATGTCGCATGAGAAAAGTTTCCGTCACGGCAAGCGCGGCATCCGTTTCATTTTGTAACGCGATGTAAGATGTGCATCGCTGCGACGCGTATCGATGGGCCTTCGGGGTTGTCCTAAGGTGATGAAATATATGAATATTTTCTTCTTGTGACAGCGCGTGCCCTATAAGACTGACGGGGCTCACTTAACAAAAGAAACAAGTCGTGGGGGAGGCGGGACGTGAATCGACAGACGGTGACGTCAAGTAGAGCAGTCAGGCAACGAAGCAAGGCTTCGGGGGCTGCCACGTTGTCACGCGGGGTCGTCATCGCAGCCGTCGTCGTCATGCTGGTGCAATGGCTTGCACTGGGTGCGTGGGCCATTAGTTGGTTGACGAGCGATGGCGGTGGCGAGAACAGCATGCCCCCGCTCGGACACGATCTGCGTGTCTATTGGACAGTGTCCTGGATGACGACGCATCTCGGCGCGATGGCGGCATTTCACCCGGACACGTTCGACGCTGCACAACGCCAGTTCTTTCCTGCATACACCGAACTTGGGCATTGGCTCTACCCCCCTACCTTCCAATGGCTGATCCAACCCCTCTCGTGGTTACCTTATCCGTGGACTTACGCGATATACGTCGCTGTGAGCATCGCGTTGTTTGCATTGGCGGTGATGCAATGGCGACGATTGGCCGGTTGGCCTTGGCCCGTGGTGATGGCTTTTCCCGGCCTTTGGGTGGCTGTGCTTGTCGGTCAGAACTCCATCCTTACTCTGTTGCTGATGAGCGTCGCACTCACTCAGTCGAGTGTGCGCCCGTTGCTGGCGGGCGTATGCGCTGGTTTGCTCGTCATCAAGCCGCAATTCGCGCTGCTGTTGCCGTTGTGGTGGCTATGCGGCAAACAGTGGCGAGCGCTAGGCACGATGGTGCTCACCGGGGGCGTTTGCTGCGTCCTCTCGCTGCTGTGGGGCGGATGGGCATTGTGGGAGGCATTTTTTGCAGCGGTGGCAACGTTCAATGCAGCGGTCGTCCAGCAGGGCGCGGGCGACATCTGGCACGCAATGCCTACGGTGTTTGCGATGGCGCGATTGCAGGGCGCGACGCTGCCTACGGCGTACGTGGTGTACGGACTCGTAGCAGTACCGTCCGTGCTCTTCACGGCGTGGTTGTGGGTGAGACAGGCACCGCTGCCGCTGCGCGTGGCTGCTGCCATGATCGCCACGCTTCTCATCCAGCCGTACTTGCTCTATTACGAGCTTGCGTGGTTGATCGTGCCATTGCTATGCCTCGCTGTGCCGATAGATCCGGCGCCGTCAGGTTCGCATCATGCCGATGTGCCGCAAGGGCCGTGGAAAACGGTGGATGACTTGCTTCGGACCGTCGCCTGGGGGTTGCCGCTACAGGCGTATCTCGCTGTGCTGTGGACGCCGATGGGGCAGTGGGGCGTGTGGATACTGCCAGCGTTAATGCTACTGATCGTGATGCGCGCGCGTCGATGGACGTATCGGCGTCTGACATGACGCGCGCATAATGGCACGCATTGTCTGTGAACGTCATCCCCATCGACCTGTCCCACCGTCATGATCGATACGCTACCTGCTCTTGAAACGCCGCTCGATGCGGCTTGCCATCCGCATATCTATCCGTACGTCGTGCAACGCGCGTGGGTTGACGCGCACGATCCCGAGGGTGATGTCACGGAGCCATTTTCCGACGATGTCTTCGTCACGCTCGTGCTCGATAGCCCTACGGGACTTCGACGCCTTCACGGCAACGATCTGAAGGCGGCTGACCTGACCTTTGAAGCGATATTCGCGCAGGCGGCCTCCAATCTCTCGCGGGCATGGACCGCGCGTCACTTCGAATTTGGGATCGCGCGACTCGACGACGGGACGACGGTCGGAGGCTCGCGCGGCAACTGGATGGCGCCCGCCGGTGCGCTCGTGCTGGGCAACCTGTACCAGTCGATGGTGGAGCACTTCGAGACGACGGAATTTGCGGCCATCGCGGTGAACCGGACTTTCGTGGTGGCGTTTCCCACCGACACGAAGACGCTTTCGTCGCTCGCGCTGCGTCAGTTGATCGAAGGCGCATCGAACGGTGCGGTGCTCCCCATCTCGCGTAGCTGGTTGCGTCTCGACGGCGACTGGCCGTCCGCTTATCGCGGAAGTCCGGCTTTCTAAAAGCGGACTTTCGTATTGACTCGTTTCACATAGCGGCCGCTCGCGACCCCAAAACGTGACATCGACGGTTACCTAGACTCATTCACGGCACATTTCGCTGCCGTCACTGGAGACTACGTATGCCAGCCTTGCCATCGGTATCGAGCTACGCTGCAAGCGCCTTTGCTGCCCCCTCTCTCAACGCACTCGGAGGTGGGCTTCCCGCACTTTCGCCGATAACCTCCGAGCGATTGTCGAGCATTTCACTGGCGTCCGATTTCGAAGGCGCCCGCGTTCTACCTGCCGTCGTCGAGCCTGTAGTGCGCGCGCCGTGTCGGGCGCTGCTGCCGCGTGAAGCGCCCGTGGAGGTGCAGGTCGACGGGCGCACCATCATGCATTTGCATTCCGATCCGGATCGCGTGGCGTTCCTGAACGAGAATCGGGTCGGCGTGCTCTGGATGGAGATGCTCGATGCGACCCGTGGTGCGCACGGATGCCCCGCCGACGTTCGCGCGGGGGATGTGCCGTCGGATATTGCCGCCCGCATGTCGTGCTTGGGCGTCGGCTTGGCAGAGCTGCGGCGGAGCGACGCCGACCTGTCTTTGGAAGCGAATGCTGCGGCATCCACGCAGTCGCCTCGGGCGGCTGACCAAAAGGTGGACGTCAGTGAATTTGCCACCGTCGAGGCGCTATCGCTGCCGTCGGTGTACATCCGTGAGCCGGGGTTCGAGCCGGGAACGATGGCGGCGCTCGAGTACGATCTCGGATGGCGTGCGTTGGCCCCGTCCTGGCGTGTGGTCATGCCGATGATCGACGAATCCGTGTGGGCCGCGGATCCGAATACGGAGCTTTTTTGCGCTGTCGGGCGCGCCGTGCTGCCGCATCTTGCGACCCGGGCAGCGGGGGAGGTTGCGGACACTATCTGCGCGCGCATCGTGGCATTTCACATGCATGCGGGTGGGCTCGTCGACTGTCTGGCGAATGTGACCCGGTCGGTCGAGCGCATGGGGAAGGAGGGCGAGGCTGCAAGGGTAGCGGTGATCGAGATCAACGACTTTCTCGTCGCATGTGCGGGGACCGATTGGCGAAAATCGTTGGTTGGCCGGAAAGGGGAGGATGCGCTGACGCGCCGTCGGCAAACCTGCACAGAAGCAGTGACGCAAACGCCAACGACGGTGATGCCTTCGGAGGGGGAAACTACAAGCGAATCGGATAGCCCGGTGTCTGAAGACGACGGGCGGTCGTGGATCTCGCGCCGCTGACGTCGCGCCGGGCCATGAAAAAAGCCGCAGCCTCGGAAGGGATGCGGCTTTTTCTTTGCTGCGCGGTCTTAGCGAATCGTCGGCACGGAACACCACGCCGAACGATCAGCACCGATCAGTCTTCGCGGCGCAGGTGCGGGAACAGCAGCACGTCGCGAATGTTCGGGCTGTCGGTGAGCAGCATGATCAGGCGATCGATGCCGATGCCGCAGCCGCCCGTCGGGGGCATGCCGTACTCGAGTGCACGAATGTAGTCGGCATCGTAGTACATCGCTTCTTCGTCGCCAGCGTCCTTCTGCTCGACCTGTGCACGGAAGCGTGCGGCCTGATCTTCAGGATCGTTCAACTCCGAGAAACCGTTAGCGATTTCACGGCCCGTGATGAACAGTTCGAAGCGCTCGGTGATGCCCGGCAGCGTGTCCGAGGCGCGCGCCAGCGGCGAAACTTCCACCGGGTAATCGACGATGAACGTCGGTTCCCAGAGCTGGCTCTCGGCGGTCTCTTCGAACAGCGCCAGTTGCAGCGCGCCGAGGCCTGCGTTCTTGAACTGCGGGGCATCGACCTTCACGCCGTACTTGCCCAGCGCGCCACGCACGAAATCGATATCGGCGAGTTGCGCGTCGGTGTACTCCGGCGCGTACTTGCGGATCGCTTCGACGATCGTCAGGCGATGGAACGGCTTGGACAGGTCGAGTTCGCGGCCCTGATATTCGATCGTCGCGGTGCCGCGCGCGTCAATCGCGGCACGACGGATCAGCGCTTCAGTGAAGTCCATCAGCCAACGGTAATCCGTATAGGCCGCGTAGAACTCCATCATCGTGAATTCCGGATTGTGACGCGGCGAGACGCCTTCATTACGGAAGTTACGGTTGATTTCGAACACACGCTCGAAGCCGCCGACGATCAGGCGTTTCAAATACAGCTCAGGCGCGATACGCAGATACATCTGCATGTCGAGCGCATTGTGATGCGTGATGAACGGCTTGGCTGCCGCGCCCCCCGGGATCGGGTGCAGCATCGGCGTTTCGACTTCCATGAAGTCGGCGCTCGTCATGTACTGACGAATCGATGCGATGGCCTTCGCGCGGGCGCGGAAGGTGTTGCGCGTTTCTGGCGACGTAATCAGATCGACGTAGCGTTGACGGTACTTCGTTTCCTGATCGGCCAGACCGTGGAACTTGTCCGGCAGGGGGCGCAGCGCCTTGGCAAGCAATCGCAGTTCCTTGACCTTGACCGACAGTTCGCCAGTGCGGGTGCGGAACAGCGTACCGGTTGCCGCGATGATGTCGCCGATGTCCCAGCCCTTGAAGGCGGTCATCGATTCTGCACCGACGTCGTCGCGACCGATGAAGAACTGGATATGACTGCTGCCATCCTGCACGGTGGCGAAAGCGGCCTTGCCCATCACGCGCTTGAGCATCATGCGACCAGCCACCGACACGGCGATGGGCTCGGCCTCGAGCGCTTCGTTTTCCACGTCCTGATAGCGGGCTTGCAGATCGCCAGCGTGCTGTTCGGGACGGAAGTCGTTCGGGAACGCGATGCCGCCCGCGCGGATTGCCGTCAGCTTCTCGCGGCGCTCGGCGATGAGCTTGTTGTCGTCCTGCGGCAGGTCGTTGGCCTGATTGGCCGAGTCGGCCGGAGTGTTTTGATCGGTCATGATGCGAACGATGAAGTTATTCGGTAAAACGCAGCGTGTGGAGCAGCGCATTCTTGAGCGAGCCATCGGGCGCGCCCAGCCAGATCAGTTCGGTGCGATCCTGATGCGGGCTGGCATTGGCCGCAGCACTCGGGTCCCGCACAAACAGCGCCGCGATCGACTGCGAGCGCGGCTCATACAAAATGTGGACGTACTCGCTAGGGCAGTCGTGCGGCTTGCAGCTCTGCACCAGCAGCCAGGGCTTGCCGGCGACACTCACCCGTTGCGACGGCGTCGAGGTTCCCCCCTGACGCACCCACGCGGGCACATTGCGCGGTGCAACGATGCGTGCATAAGCGCCCGAAAAATCCGGGCGCTTGAGCAGTTCATGCAGATACGGCCCCGTCTCGGGACTCGCACCCGGTGCACCCGGCGTACTCGCCGGGGCAGCCACGGCGGCGCGCTGCAGACACAGCGCACTCACCACCCACACGGCTAGCGTGCGGACAAACGCCATTCCTTACACTCCCTGCTTGAGGCTCGCCGAGATGAAGTCGTCCAGGTCGCCGTCGAGCACCTTGCCGGTGTTGCCGGTTTCCACGCTGGTACGCAAATCCTTCACGCGCGACTGGTCGAGCACGTACGAGCGAATCTGGTGACCCCAACCCACATCGGTCTTGCTCGATTCGAGCTTGTCCTGTTCGGCACGGCGCTTGCGCATTTCGTGTTCGAACAGACGCGAGCGGAGCATGTCCCACGCTTCGGCGCGGTTGCGGTGCTGCGAACGGTCGTTCTGGCAGGCGACGACGATGCCCGTTGGAATGTGCGTCAGACGCACGGCGGAGTCGGTCTTGTTGATGTGCTGACCCCCTGCGCCCGAGGCACGATACGTGTCGGTACGCACGTCGGCCGGATTGATGTCGATTTCGATCGAGTCATCGACTTCCGGATAGACGAACAGGCTGGCAAACGAGGTGTGACGGCCGCCCGACGAGTCGAACGGCGATTTACGCACCAGACGGTGGACGCCGGTCTCGGTACGCAGATAGCCGTAGGCGTAGTCGCCCGTGACCTTGAGCGAGGCGCTCTTGATGCCAGCGACGTCACCGTCCGACACTTCGAGCACTTCGGCCTTGAAGCCCTTGCGTTCGCAGTAGCGGAGGTATTGGCGCAGCAGCATGCCAGCCCAGTCGTTGGCTTCGGTGCCGCCAGCGCCGGCCTGGATGTCGATGAAGCAGTTATTCGGGTCGGCCGGGTTGTTGAACATCCGGCGGAACTCCATGTCACCCACGCGTGCGGCGAGACCCTGAGTGTCGCTTTCGAGCGCCAGGAGCGAGTCTTCGTCGCCCTCTTCGCGGGCCATGTCGAACAATTCCTGCGTGTCGGAAAGGCCGGTGTCGAGCTCGGTCAGGTTCGTGACCACGCTGTCGAGCGCCTTCTTTTCCTTGCCCAGTGCCTGGGCACGCTTGGAATCGTTCCAGATGTTGGGATCTTCGAGTTCCTTGTTGACTTCCGTCAGGCGAGCTTGCTTGACATCGAAGTCAAAGATACCCCCTGAGCTCGCCGACGCGGGTGCGCAGGTCGGCGAGCAGGGATTCGAGGGCGTTGAGGCGTTCGGCTTCCATGAGCTAGGGCGTTTGCAAATTCGGGAAAACCGGAATTATAACGCAGCGAAGCCCCCGTTTCCCCCATTTTTCGGGGGCTTTTAACGACTTTCGGACAGTGGCTTAGCGTGACGTCTGACGCAGACCGAACGCATCGCGCGCGTAGCCGACGTCCGCGAGCGACGTGTCGTCGAACGTCGCGAGCGCTTCGACCTGAAGTTTTTGCTCGTAGTGCAGACGCCATTGGTCGACGGCGCGGAAGAACAGGCCGAGCGGCGTGACCGGCGCAGCAACGACCGGTGCGGTGGCGTTCAGATTGGCTGCGGCGGACAGAGGGCGGTACATGATGTGATTTCCTTCACAGGGCGCGGTGTGCTGACCGGAGACGGGATGTCATGGCAGACGTCGCATTAGGGATAACCCGAAGCTTATTCCTTTCCCATGCGCTAAAAAAGTGAATTGTTTAGCTGATTTTGTTCACTATTATTGAAGTGATGTCGCGACTCGCTTAACATCCGGCATTGTCGGAATGCCTACCTGCTTTCCGCCTGCGACTTGTCTGCTTCTTGCCTGCTTCTTGCCTGCTTCTTGCCCCCGGAGCCCCCTCATGGACTTTCTACAACTTCAGACCTTCAAGGCCATCGTCGACGAAGGTAGCGTGCTGGGGGCCGCCGAGGCATTGCACTGCGTTCAGTCGAACGTGACGGCCCGCATCCGCTCGCTCGAACACACCGTGGGCGTGAAGCTCTTCCATCGTCAGGGGCGCCGTCTGCAACTCACGCCAAGCGGACGTACGCTGCTTGGCTACGCTGACCGGATTCTGGCGTTGTCGCGCGAGGCGAGCGCCGCGCTCAATCCGGCAAACGAGCCGTCCGGCGACTTCTCGCTGGGCGCGATTGAATCGTCGGCCACCTCGCGGCTGCCCGCCGTGCTCGCGCGCTTCCATGCGGCGTATCCGAAAGTGCGCCTGAATCTGGTGACGGACACGTCGCTGAATCTGCTCGACGAAATTCAGCACGGCCGCGTCGACGCTGCGCTGATTGCTGGCACCGCGTGTCTGGAAGCACAGGCGCAAATGTCGGTCGTAGCCGACGAGATCTACCGGGAGCCGATCGTGCTCGTCGCGCCCGCGCGAGCAGGGCGGGTTCACGAAGCGGCCGATCTCTCGGGCGCTACGTTGCTCATGTGGCCGCAGGGGTGCCCGTATCGCGGCACGATGGAGCAGTGGCTCGCCGCGAATGCGGTCACGCCGGGACGCATCCTCAGCTATGGCAGCTACGCAACCATCGTGGCTTGTGTCGGTGCGGGTGTCGGCTATTCGTTAGTGCCGCGCGGGATTTACCTGCGTTATCGTCAGGAGGCGAACATCGTCGGCCATGCGATGGAAGATCTCGCGGCGGTGCCGAACTTCTTCGTTCGCCATCGAGGTGTCGACGTGCATCCGGCACGCGAAGCGTTCCTGCGCGTGATGCGTGAATATGTTGCAGAGGCGCAGCCCGCGTAGATACGCGACCTTGCGCACTTCTCGCCGAATGGGAAGTGCGGTCACTCGAATTGCGTAAAGTGAACGCTCAAATGATAATGTGTCTCATTAACATTTGATTTGGGCATTTCGCAAATGGTCACTTCTCAGCCGTGGCGGCATGCCGTCGATCTCGACGGGTTGTCGCTCGTACGTGGCATACAGCAGGCGCAGGCAGGTGCTTCGGTGCGAGAGTCGCTGGCGGGCGGAGATATCAAGATCGTGTTCTTGCTCGACGGTGCATTGCAGTGGGCCGCCGGGGGCACGTCGCTACTCGACGCGGGGGCGGGAACCGTCAATGTTTGCTTTGGCGACTCGCCGCTCGACATCGATAACCTCTACGGCGAATCGAGCGCATTGCGCTACTTCAGCCTGCGGCTCTCCGAACGCTATCTCATCGCAGCCTGTGGGCTGGACGCGCACGCGCTTACGCGAGGCTGGCGCGAGAGCGCCGACAGCGGCGCGGGGCTGTCCGCCAACACGTCGGATATGCACAGCGTGCGGGGCGACTGGTGTGGGACGAGCGCCGTGTTGACGCGTGCGATGAGTGCAGAGGAATGGCGTTGGGCCAGTGCGATGACGTCGCTGCACGCAGACGGAAGCGATGACGACGCTTGCTGGCAACGCCTCGCGCTGATCGGACAGACGTTCGAAGCGTTGGCGCGATGTGCTGCCTATACTTCGGGTGTCTCGGGTGCGCCTGAGACACCGCGAATGCCAGGTATTTCCAATACGCCGAATGCGTTCAGCGCATCGTGCGTACCGATCACTTCCGCCGCAACTGACGTCGCGCGTGTCGCGTCGCAGCCCATGTCGCAGAACATGGAATCCCACCGCGACCGGGTCACGCGTCGCGCCGTGTTCGCTGCCCGCGACGTCCTCAACGATCGCCTTCAAGCGCCACCATCGCTGCCCTTGCTGGCTCGCGAAGTGGGGATCAACGTCAACAAGTTGTGTGCGGGTTTTCGCCAGCAGTTCGGCACGACGGTGCATGGCTACGTACGTGAGCGTCGGCTTGCGACAGCGTTTGAATTGCTGAGCGCGCGGCGCATCAGTGTGAGCGAAGCTGCGTGGCAGTGCGGTTACACGGACTCGCACTTCGCCAAAGTCTTTCGTGCGCGTTTCGGTATGTTGCCCAACACCCTGACGCGCGAAACCGCAACGCTGCGCGGCTAAGGACGCACGCGTCACTTTGTGATGCCATCGGCACCGATGGTGATGCAAACGCGAGTGACGTAGTGCGGTCGTCGGCACGATAACGAGATTGAATTTCAGTCTCGTTGGTGTGTTGCCGATGTCTTCCAAAAAAACAAATCGTTTCAGCGCCGATGAGGCGCATTACCCGTCAACTACGCCTTTGACGGTGACGCCCGGGGTGAGGCGCGCCGTTGCGGTTGGGGCGCTTGCCGTGGCGGCGGGGGCGGCACCTGCGTATGCGCAAGTGGCGTCTGCTGCGCCTGCAGCATCGCCACCCTTGGCGCAAGCGTCCGATCGAGGGACGCACGAGGCCGCTGTGCTGCCGGTCACGCACGTCACTGACACTGCCGAGCGTGATGCGCGCGCTGCGGCTACGCAAGGTTCGTTGCTAGGGCGCGTTGCGCCGTCGGTGCGCGACATTCCGCAGACGGTGACTGTGGTCGACGAAAAGCTCATCTCGCAGCAGGGTGCGCACACCGTTGAGGACGTACTGCAAAAGGTGCCCGGCATTACCGTTCAGCCTTATGTCCTGCTGACGACCGCCTACTATTCGCGTGGTTTCAAACTCGACGCGTTCGAGCAGGACAGTGTCCCGGTACTCATGGCCAACACGGCGGCGGGCCCGCAAGATATGACGCCCTACGAGCGCGTGGAGATCATTCGTGGTTCCACGGGGCTGTTTCATGGCACGGGTAACCCGGGTGGGTTGGTCAACCTCGTGCACAAGCGGCCCGGCAAGACATTCGCGGCTTCCGCCGCGGTGACACTCGGCAGTTGGGATCGGTATCGCGAGGAAGCTGATATCGGTGGGCCGCTAAATCCGAGCGGATCACTTCGTGCGCGGGTTGCGGTGTCCGATGACCGGCAACGTATGTACTACGACGTTGGCCGTCAGCATGCGACGACTGTGTATGGCGTGACGGAAGCTGACCTGTCGTCGACGACGTTGCTGCGTGTCGGCGTTCAGTATCAACGTACGACATCGACACCGAACCTTGCCGGGGTGCCTTTCTCGACGACGGGCGGCGATCTCCATCTGCCGCGTTCTACGTTTCTTGGCTCGTCGTGGGACACCTTCGACTGGTCCGAGACGCGGGTATTCGGCACGTTGGAGCAGCAAATCGGGAGCGGCTGGGCGGCAAAGCTTTCCGCGAACTATCTCGATGCCGGTGGAGATCTGAAGTACGGCGTGGCGTTCGGGGCGATCACCCCGGCGACCGGGGCGGGTAGTCAACTGACCGGGGCCGCTTACCGCTTCGACAACACGCAGACGGGCGTGGATCTCCAGGTCGACGGACCCGTCCGGCTACTGGGACGCGAGCATCATCTGCTGTTCGGCTTGCAACGGCTGGAGGCGACAACGCAGCAACGCAGCGCGGCATTGATCCCGTCGATCAATGGCAGGCCCGTCAACATCTTCCGATGGGACCCCAACAGCGTGGCCGAACCTGCCACGGGGCCGTTCTCCAATGTGACGCCCACGCGTACCGTGCAAAACGGTGCCTATGCAATGGGGCGCATCCGTCTTGCACAGCCGCTCACGCTTGTGCTGGGCGCACGCGTTTCGTGGTGGGATCAGCACGCGCCAGCAAGCAGCTACCGCACGAGCGCGAAGGCGACACCATACGGTGGCGTGGTGTTCGACCTGAACGACACATGGTCGCTCTACGCAAGTTATGCCGACATCTTCCAGCCGCAGACCGTGCTCGATGCAGGCAACAACCTGCTCAAGCCGATCGCCGGCGCGAGCTACGAGGCAGGGGTCAAGGGCCAACTTTTCGATGGCGCGATGGACGTCTCGCTCGCCGTTTTCCGCATTCGTCAGAAGAACCGTGCACAGACCGACCCCAGTGTTCCTTGCGTAGGCACAACGTGTCGCTACATCGCGTCCGGCGAGGTGCAGAGTCAGGGGGTCGAAATGCAGGCGAACGGCCAGATCACGGACGCGTGGAACGTATTCGCGGGCTACACCTTCAACACGACGAAATATCTGACCGACGCCACCTCGCAAGGCCAGTCGTTCGCCGATTTCGCGCCGCGTCATCTGCTGCGTTTGTGGACCAACTACGACCTGCCGTTCGACAGCCGTCGCTGGAGCGTGGGGGGCGGCGTCGATGTGCAAAGCGAAACGTCGGCCACGTCCAACGGTATTCGTCTGCGGCAGGGCGGCTACGCCACCGTGAACCTGCGCGCTGGATATCGCCACAACAAGCATCTTTCGGCGGCGTTGAACGTGAGCAACGTATTCGATCGCCGTTACTACCAGAGCCTGTCGAACACGAGTTGGAATAACCATTACGGCACACCGCGAAGCGTCATGTTGACCTTGCGTGCCGACTATTAAGGAGCATTTCATGAGTCACTCGACAACCCCGATGCGTACCGTCCGCAATTTGACGTGGGCCGCGACGCTCGCTGCGGGTGCAGGGCTAATCGGCTTGCCGACGGCGTCGGCACAGGTATCTGCACAGGTACCGGCACAGTCAGCGCAGGTGGCGGTGCAGAACGTGTGCCATCAGGCATCCGCGAACACCGTATTGCGGGGCACGTACCAACTGGAGGGGGAGGGGGCGTTGCCCATCGAGCTTGTGCTGACGTTACGCGATGGCACGTCGTCGCGACTGTTTCAGGTCACCGGTCTGATCGCCGAGGGCGACCATCGATTCGGGGTGACGGGGATGGCCTATTGCACAGGCAAGGCGAACGACACGCTGGCGTTAGACGTGACAATGAGTGGCGGATTCCACGACACGCCGGTCGATGACGAGTTGCGTCGCGCGTGGCCAGCGGGCAAGGCCCCGCAGCGCGCCAGCTCGGCGGGAACGAGTGTCGTTCATGCCGAGGTAGCGCTTGCGTCGATGCAGGGTTGGGCGCAGGCCATGCGCACGATCGTGCTGACAGGCCAGCGTGTGATGGGGCCGAAACACGTCTCGGCGAAGCTGGTGTTCAGCCCTGAGCGTGCTCGATGATCATCTGCACACGCGATACGCCGTTAAAGGTGTCCGCAGCTAAGCGATACGCGAATTGCGCACGGCTCGGCAATGTGTCTGCGTGATTGAACCAGATCGCATTGAAGCGCATGCGGCCCCGTCCGAGTTGCAGCTTCAGGTGCTTGTCTTTCAGGATGGCCTGCGAGAGTACGTCGAACTCGCCGGAGAACACGGGGGGCGGAAATCCCTGTCCCCAGACCTGCGCGTCGAGCATCGCGACGAAGGGCGGGACGAAGCAATCGTCACCGATGTCGCCGTCGGTTTCGATGACGCGGGACAGCGTCTTCTCGTCGAGCCATTCCTGTCCGACAGCTTCGAACGCGGCCTGAAAACGCGGTAGCGCGTCGGCCGCGATCGTGAGACCGGCTGCCATCGCGTGACCACCGAACTTGCCAATCAGACCGGGTTCGCGTTTGGTGACGAGGTCGAGTGCGTCCCGCAAGTGGAAACCGGGAATCGAGCGCCCGGACCCTTTGATCTGGCCGTCGTCCCCTGGCGCAAACACGATGGTCGGACGGTAGAACTTCTCTTTGAGGCGGGCTGCCACGATACCGATCACGCCTTGATGCCACGTTTCGTTAAACGCGCAAAGCGTGGTCGCGGCGCGTGGATCGAAACGCGCCAGATCGGCCAGCGCTTCCTGTTGCATGCCCGCTTCGATTTCGCGACGCTCGCGATTCATCGCGTCGAGTTCTTGTGCAAGGGTCCAGGCACGGGCGTCGTCGTCCGTCAGCAGGCATTCGATGCCGAGCGACATATCCGCGAGGCGTCCGGCGGCGTTCAGGCGCGGGCCCAGACCGAAGCCGAGATCGAAACTCCCGGCCTGCCGTGCATTGCGGGCGGCCGCACGAAAGAGGGCGTTGATGCCGGGGTGCATTCGACCTGCGCGCATACGCGACAGGCCCTGTGCCACCAGAATGCGGTTGTTGGCGTCGAGCTTGACCACGTCGGCGACGGTACCCAGCGCGACGAGGTCCAGTAACGAATCCAGCCGCGGTTGTTCGCGCGTGTCGAAAGCGCCGCGTCCCCGCAACTCGGCGCGTAACGCCAGCAGCACGTAAAACATCACGCCAACGCCGGCCAGATTCTTGCTGGGGAACTCGCAGCCCGGCTGATTCGGGTTGACGATGCAGCGTGCGTTGGGTAGTTCGCTACCCGGCAGGTGGTGGTCGGTGACGAGGACTTCGATGCCGAGCAGTTGTGCGGCGGCCACGCCATCGAGGCTGGCGATGCCGTTGTCTACAGTAATCAGAACATCCGGCGGACCTTGTTTGCCGCGTGCCGCGAGCGTGACGATTTCCGGTGTGAGTCCGTAACCGTATTCGAAGCGGTTCGGCACCAGATACTCGACGTTCGCGCCAAACATGCGCAGCCCGCGTACGGCTACGGCGCAAGCCGTCGCCCCATCGCAGTCATAGTCGGCCACGACGAGCATGCGCTTGCCAGCGGCGATAGCGTCTGCGAGAAATACGGCCGCTTCTTGCGCCCCCTTGAGTTGCGTGGGCGGAATGAGGCGCGCGAGGGCGGTTTCGGTCTCGGTGCTTTCGACCACGCCGCGAGAGGCGAACAGGCGCGCCAGCACGGGGTGGACACCGTCACGGGAGAGGGTGTCGACGGTCGTCTCGTCGACGAGACGGGTGACGATATCGGTCATGCCACTTCCTCACCCAGCCGGGCCAGCGGCACCATGCGTGCGGTGAGCCCCTGGCGACGCCAGAACTTGCGCAGGTCGCCGCTACGGGCGCGAAGGGTCACGGAGTGGCTGTCGCCACACAGCGTGAGCGCGACTTCACGGGCTTGCCCGTTTTGCAGGCGCTCCAACGCCGGTGCCAGCCAGCGACGGTCGAGCTCGACGAGGGCGTCGCGCCAGCGTGCCCAGTCTTCCACCAGAAAATACGATGTCAGGGTGTCGATCTGCACCAGCGTGCGCCCGTCGGCCGCGTCGATGCCTGCCGACGTGGGATGCAGCGCGATCTGCATATGGTTCGCCAGTCCGCGCGTCGCGGGGGCGTCGGCCAATACCGTGACGCATGGACGATTCATGCGGGGCGCGGCAATGCGTTGACCGCCGCCGAACAGCCAGATCGCGTTCACGGGCGGCAAGCCACGCGCTTCGCGGGCCAGATTGGCCGGATGGTCGTACCAGGCCATCTGCACTTCGTTTTGCCACTTCCGCCACGTCAGTTCGGCCTTGCCCTGAGGCAGCCAGATGTCGACGTTACGCCCGGCGGCGCGCGCGGGTGAAGCCGTGAGGAGGTCGCCCAGCGTGGGGGCACTCAGATACCACCGGTCGGGACGTGGTGCGATCAACTCGCCGCCTTCTTCGGCGAACAGCGCGTGTGCGGTTGCGAAAAGGGCGGCAGATTCCTCCGCGCTCAATTCCAGTTCGGCCGGGTCCGTCAGAACGAGATGGTCGGTGGCGATGTGAATGTGGGCGGGTTGCGCGCAGTACCAGAACCGGGTGTCGAGTGTGCCGCTGTCGTCAAACAGCATGAACGGTGCGAGCGGCGCGCGCGCGGGGCCGCCGGGCAGCCCGAAAGCGTCTGCGAGCCAGCGTTCGTGCGGCAGCGTGGGGACAAAAGGGTCTTTCGGCACGTCCTGCGCCGACTGAACGCCGCGCGCGAGCAACTTTTCGAGCGCGGGCAACTCCAATTCGGCCAGCAGTGCGGGCAAATGGGCCGACGCGGGGAGCGCGAACGGCAAGAGAAAGTGCAGGGCAGGTGTATCCATGTCGAGGCGAATTGTATGGCAAACTTCGCGCTGGCAGTTGGGTGACCCTGACGTCAGGTACGGAACGTACCATTTACCGCGCCGGGCAGGGGCCGGGGGCGGAGTTTGGGTACTGGACCCGCGCGGGTGCAAACCGGCGTCGGTACGCTCCGATCGATCCTTATCAAGAATCAGGAATCCGTTTGAAATTCCCATACGAATGGCAGATCGGCTGGCGCTATACGCGCACCGGCAAGCGATCATCCGGCAACGGTTTCATTTCCTTCATTTCTTTCATCTCCATGGCCGGCATAGCGCTGGGCGTGGCGGCGCTCATTGTGGTGCTCTCTGTGATGAACGGCTTTCAGAAGGAAGTTCGGGACCGCATGCTCTCCGTGCTGGCGCACATCGAGGTTTTCGCGGTCGACGGCAACCTGCCGGACTGGCAGCGTACGGCCGCAGAGGCGCTGCAAAACAAGAACGTCATTGCGGCTGCGCCTTATGTGGGCGAGCAGGCCATGCTCACGCGCGACGACAACGTGCGCGGTGTGGTGTTGCGCGGCATCGTCCCGAGTGAGGAGGCGAAGGTCTCCGACCTCGGCAAGCAGATTACGGACGGCACTCTGAATAACCTGACGCCGGGCAGCTTCGGCATCGTGCTCGGGCGGGAGCTGGCGCGGGCGCTGGGCGTGAGCATCGGCGACAAAATCACGCTGGTGGCCCCTCAGGGGACGATCACGCCTGCAGGCGTGCTACCGCGCGTGAAGCAATTCACCGTGGTTGCGATCTTCACGGCCGGACATTACGAATATGACAGTTCGCTGGCGCTCATCGATCTGCATGACGCGGAAACGCTATTCAGACTCGACGGCCCGACGGGCGTGCGTCTGAAGATTCAGGACATGGAGCAGGCGCCGCTCGTGGCGCGTGAACTGGCCAAGACGCTCTCGGGCAACATGTGGGTGCGCGACTGGACCCAGCAGAACAAGAACTGGTTCGTGGCGGTGCAGACCGAAAAGCGCATGATGTTCATCATCCTGACGCTCATCATCGCGGTGGCTGCGTTCAACCTGGTGTCGTCGCTGGTGATGACGGTGACCGACAAGTACGCGGACATCGCCATTCTGCGAACGCTGGGTGCGCAGCCCGGTTCGATCATGAAGATCTTCATCGTGCAGGGCGTGACGATCGGTTTCGCCGGGGCGTTGCTCGGTGTTGGCCTCGGTTGTCTGATTTCGGTGAATATCGGGACGATCGTGCCGTTCATCGAGCGTTTGCTGGGGATTCACTTCCTGCCGCAAGACATTTACTTCATTTCCGAATTGCCCTCGGATCTGCAATCGTCCGACGTGATCCGTATCGGGGTGATCTCCTTCATCCTCTCGGCGCTTGCGACGATTTATCCGAGCTGGCGTGCCTCGCGCGTCAAACCGGCGGAGGCCCTGCGCTATGAGTAACGCGAATCAATCGATGGCCCCGGTGCCGAATCTGGCTTACGACGGCCCTGTGTTGCGGGCTCGCGATCTGCACAAGACGTTCAGGCAAGGTCAGTTGAACGTGACGGTGCTTAACGGGGCGAGTCTCGATGTTGCGCCGGGCGAGAAGGTGGCGATCGTCGGCGCATCGGGCTCCGGCAAGAGCACTTTGCTTCATGTGCTGGGCGGGCTCGACGATCCTTCGCGCGGCGAGGTGTCGTTGCTCGGCAAGCCGTTTTCGTCGCTGCGCGAGCGCGACAAGACCGCGCAGCGCAATCAGTCGCTCGGCTTCGTCTATCAGTTTCACCATTTGCTGGCCGAGTTCTCCGCGCTGGATAACGTGGCCATGCCGCTGCGCATCCGCCGTCTGCCGACCGAGCAGGCACGGGCCGCGGCGCAGGTGATGCTCGAACGTGTCGGGCTGGGTTCGCGGATGAAGCATCGTCCGTCGGAGCTGTCGGGCGGCGAGCGTCAGCGAGTGGCGATGGCGCGAGCGTTGGTCACGCAACCGGCATGCGTGCTGGCGGACGAGCCGACCGGTAACCTTGACGGGCACACGGCCGAGACGGTGTTCGAACTCATGCTGGAGTTGTCGGAGACGCTCAGGACCAGCTTCGTGATCGTCACGCACGATATCGATCTGGCACGTCGTTGCGACCGCGCCTTGCGTCTTCGCGAAGGGATTCTGGAGTCCGCGTAAGGTCGGTAACGTCGCGTGGGGTCGTGCAAGGCTGACCGTTGCGGGACATGGCGGATAAAGAAGCGCCGGGGATTTCCCCGGCGTTTTGCATTTTCGGGTCGGCGCGCGAACGCTATTTTCGGCAACGTCCTAGACCATGATGCGGTGTTGTCCGATGGTCACGACAACGACGACGTGCGAGCCTTGTCATCGCCCCGTAGAATTGACGCTTAAGGACACCTGACCATGTGGATCGATACCCATTGCCATCTCGATGCGGCCGAGTTTGATGCCGACCGCACCACCGTGATTACCGACACCGTCGCTGCGGGGGTGGTCGGGCTTGTCGTGCCCGCGGTTGAATGCACGACGTTCGACGCGGCTCGTGCCGCCGCCCGCGCCATTCCGGGCGGCGCGTATGCGTTGGGCATTCATCCGCTCTACACGCCGCGCGCACGCGACGAGGACATCGCGACGCTGCGCCGGGCGGTCGAGCTTGCCATGGGGGATCCGCGCTTCGTCGGCATTGGCGAGATCGGGCTGGATTTCTTCGTCCGGACGCTCGACCCGGAGCGTCAGCAGTTCTTCTACGTCGAGCAACTGAAGATCGCGCGCGATTTCGATCTGCCGGTCATTCTTCATGTGCGTCGCTCTCAGGACGCCCTGCTCAAACAGCTTCGGATCTTCACGCCGCGTGGCGGCATCGCCCACGCATTCAATGGCAGTCGTCAGCAGGCCGACATGTTCGTCGAGCGCGGTTTTTGCCTCGGGTTCGGTGGGCAGATGACGTTTGATCGCGCTTTGCAGATTCGTCGTCTGGCCGCGGATATGCCGCTGGACGCCATCGTGCTGGAAACGGATGCGCCCGACATTGCACCGGAGTGGCGTTATAAGCAGCGTAATAGCCCCGTGGAATTGCCGCGCATCGCACAGGTATTGGCTGAGCTGCGCGGCGTAGCACCTGAGCTGTTGTCTCAGGCGACGTGCGCCAACGCCTGGCGCGTGCTACCACGCTTGTCCGGCGCCATGGCGATGACGCCGGGTGACGGTCCTGCCGCGAACTTCTCTCTGATTTCCCCCAACACTCCCGGGCAATCGCGCTGACGCTGAGGCGTCGCGCGACTGTCGAAACATGACGTGGTGACGTCATGAGAATGGTGCTGCTCGCCTGGGTGGCGGGCGTCTGGTGGCTGCAACAAGCCTCGGCGCTGCCCACGGGACAGGGATTTTCGGTGGCGCTCGGCATTGCCGGGTGTGTATTCGTTGCGGGTGCGCTGCGCGTGATCTGGGTGGCAGGGAGCGCCCGGTCATACGGACAGCCGTGGGGGGCGACGGGCGTGCGTTGCCGTCCCGGAGACACGGTCGCACTGGCCGTTCGTGATGTTGATGACCGACTGCCGTGTGGCGCTGTGTCGGCGAATCAAGGCTGGCCGCGATGGCTTGCGGTGACGGTGTTCGCGCTGAGTGCGGGCGTGGGCGGATACGCCTGGGCGGCCTATCGGGCGGACTTGCGGCTCGGGGATAGCTTGCCTGCCGCGCTTGAGGGGCAAGACGTGCTGGTGACCGGCGTGGTGGCGGGGCTGCCCATCACTACGGGCGACGGTGTGCGGTTCGTCTTCGATGTCGCAAGCGCGCACGCCATTGCAGCGGGCGATGCGCGCGTCGGTGAATGCAATGCATGTGGTGCGTCGTCGGGGTGTGGCAATGGCGATGGCGAAGGGGCATCGCTTTCGCCGACAGAGCGCTTAGGCAGTGATGGTTTGACATGTGGTGCGGTGCATGTGCCGAAGCGCATCGAGTTGGTTTGGCCAATGCGCTCGCCCTTCAGCGGGAAACGCGAGGCGCGCAGCGCCGTTGGCGTCGGCGTCGGCGTCGGCTCGGGCGATGCATCGCAGAGCACGGTGGCCGGACGGCAGTTGCCCCGCGCAGGTGAGCAATGGCGAATACCGGTTCGTCTCAAGGCGCCGCGCGGCTTCGCAAACTGGCACGGCTTCGATGCGGAATTGTTGGCGTTGACTCGGGGCATTCGGGCATCAGGATACGTGCGGACCTCGTTTGGCAAAGGTGCGCTCGCGAGCGCCGTTCGTCCACGTCGACTGCATGCGGGGCCGTTGCCGGGGTATGGATTCGCGGCGTGGCGTGAGCGATTGCGAGACGATTTTCGGGTCGCCCTCGACCCGTCGGCGAGATATGGCGGCGTGCTGATGGCGTTGGCGCTGGGAGAGCGCGGCGATATCGCGGATGACGACTGGCAAATGTTTGCCGACACCGGCGTGAGTCATTTATTGGCCATCTCGGGGTTGCATGTCTCGCTGGTCGCCGGGGCGATCGCTGTGATGGTTGGCGGGCTGTGGCGTCGAGCGAGCTTTGCGCGATTGCGCTTGCCGTTGTGGTGGCCAGCGCCGAAGTCGGCGGCTGTTGCAGGGTTGCTGGCAGCGGTGGCTTATGGCGCGATTGCGGGCTGGGGTGTGCCTGTGAGACGTGCCGTTGGCATGGTCGCCATTGTTGTGCTGGCGTTGCTCACGGGACGATTCGCAGCACCCTCTTATGCGTTGGCGTGGGCCCTGGCGGTGGTCGTTACGCTGGATCCGTGGGCCGTCGTCACGCCCGGTCTGTGGCTGTCGTTCGGTGCGGTGGCGGCGCTCGTGTTGGCCGCGAGGCGAGGCGACAGGGCGCTCTCGGCGTCGAACGGACGCTTGGACGGTGCGCGGGCCACCGAAGGCGATGACATCCGGGGGAAGCGCGGAGCCGCCACGCGGTTGGAGACAATCGCCGCAACGCCCGATGGTGAGACGTTGGAGGTGCCGAAGGCGGGCGCGTTGAAGATCGATGCGGCGAGCAGTACTCCGGCGGGTTGGCGAGCCGCAGGTTGGGTGGGGCGCTTGGGCGTTGCCCTATGCCGCAGGATGGCACCTGCAGCCCGCGCACAGTATGCGGTCACCATCGGCCTGATCCCGTTGACGCTAGCGTGGTTCGGCGCGGTGCCTTTGCTAGGGCCACTGGCGAACGCCGTCGCCATTCCGGTGATGACATTGATCGTGACGCCGCTCGCACTCGCAAGCCTGCTGTTGCCGCCCGGTCTTGCGCACTGGGCGCTCGTTGTTGCGCATACGGTGGTCGCCTGGCTGGCGGAATGGCTGGGCACGCTTGCGGCGTTGCCTTGGGCGGTCTGGCGAGCGCCGGTCGCACCGGTTTGCGCGCAGATGGTGGCCGTCGCCGGCGTGGTGGTTTGTCTCGTACCGCTGCCGCAGTGGGTTCCCGCGACGAGGAGGTGGGTGATCGGCGTACGGCTTGCCGGGGTGGCGCTTATGGGGCCGGCGGCGCTGGCGTCCCCGCAACGGCCGTCAGCGGGCGAGTTTCGCGTGACCATGCTCGATATCGGCCAGGGCAACGCTGTGCTGGTCGAAACCGCGACGCGAACGCTACTGTTCGACAGCGGCCCGCCGCTGGGACGGCGCAGCGACGCGGGACGGCGAGTCATCGTTCCATACTTGCACTCGATGGGGATAACACGGCTCGATCGGATGGTTGTCAGCCACGCACATGACGATCATTTCGGCGGAGCGTTGAGTGTGTTGCAAGCGTTTCCTGAGGCGCAAGTCCTGTCGTCCTTGCCCGATGGTCATCGGGTTCGGCGCGCATCGGCAACGCATCGCACCTGTCTTGCCGGGCAGCAGTGGCAGTGGGAGGGTGTCACTTTCCGCTTTTTGCATCCGGACGAGGCGGCGTTGCGTGACGGCCGTCGAGGGAGGGCGGGGCCCAATAGTGTGAGCTGCGTGCTGCGAATTGCGAACGGACGGCACAGCGCGCTGCTCGCGGCCGACGCGGAAAGCGCACAGGAACGCACGATGGTGGCCCGCTATGGACGGGCGCTGCGTTCGGACTTGCTGCTTGCCCCGCATCACGGCAGCCTGACATCGTCGACCTCGGCATTCGTGAGCGCGGTATCGCCAGCCCACGTGGTGTTTCAGGCGGGGTATCGCAACCGCTTCGGGCATCCGAAACCGGCCGTGGTCGCGCGCTATCGATCGGCCGGCGCGACGATCTGGCAGAGCGTGACGCACGGGGGGATTCGGTTTTCCAGCACGCCGGACGGCATGACGGCTCAGGCTTACCGTGCCAGTTTTCGGCGTTACTGGCACGCGTTGTCGCCTGATTCGTCCTGAAAAGTGGCGGTGGCTTGTGCCAGGTGTGCCCACTTTTTCGGATGGCACCGCCTGGCAATTCGACGGAAACCTCTACGGGTACTCAAGCAGCGGTTAGCTAGAATGGACCGGCGAATGTCATGCGGCCTGATCCTCGTGCCGGATGCACAAGCGTGCGACACCGTGCGCTGGCGTCCCATGGTGCATGACGCACGCTCGCCAAGACAACGAATTCCATGACAAGAGACATCATCCATTTTTCGCACGGCAACGGCTTTCCGGCCGGGGTCTATCGCAAGATGCTCGGTGCGCTGGCCGACGAGTACGACGTGCGCGCGATCGATCGTATCGGGCATGACCCGCGTTATCCGGTGACGCCGGGTTGGCGGTATCTGCGCAACGAACTGGTCGACACGCTGGTGCGTCAGTATGGGGGCGAGCCGGTCTGGCTTGTCGGGCATTCGCTTGGTGGCTTCCTGAGTCTCATGGCGGCACTCAAAGCCCCTCAATGCGTGCGTGGTGTGGTGATGGTGGACTCGCCTATTGTGACGCCGGGCTGGCGCACTCAGATGCTTCGTCTTGGCATGCTCACGGGACTTTACGAACGGATGTCGCCCGCAGGGGTGACCAAGAAGCGTCGCGACCAATGGCCGGACTGGGAAAGTGCGTGGCAGCATTTTGCGAGCAAACCTGCGTTCGCCAGTTGGGATCCGGACGTGCTGCGCGATTACATCGATTGCGGGACGTTGCCGACGGGAGAGGGCGAAGCACGGCGTCTCGCCTTTGCGCGCGAGATCGAGTACCGGATCTATCTGACGCTGCCACCGTTGCTCGCCGTGCGCGCACTGCGAGGCGTGCCGGTGCCAGTCGGCTTCCTCGCGGGGACCGAGTCTCGCGAATTGCGTCAGGCCGGGATCGGGGCGACGCGCCGGATTGTCGGCACGCATCTGCGTTATGTCTCCGGCACCCATCTTTTTCCGATGGAGCGTCCGCTGGACACGGCGGCGGCCATCAGCGACATGCTCGCGGAATTGCGTGGCGAGCATCGCCGTCCGCTGGCCGCCTGAAGGCCGGGCGTTCCCGGCGTCTCGAGGTTACATGCCGTCCGCCAGGGGGAGTGCGTTTCGTGATGCGAGTCAGATGAATGCCGAAGGGGGCAATACGTTTGGCCGTTGGCGCCAGCAGTGGTTTGTGCTGAGCGGGGTCTGAGATCGTAGAGATTCGTGCCGGAGCGCGCCGGGCGTGACGGGACGCCGCGCCGGGTGCCTGTCAAGGCCAAAATTTGCCGCGCAGCCCCTCGAGGACGGGGCGGGTTTCGGGTATAATCCGGCTTTCCCGCGAGCAATTACTGCGATGACCAAATTCGTTTTTGTCACGGGCGGCGTGGTTTCCTCTCTTGGTAAGGGAATTGCTGCCGCATCTCTGGCCGCGATTCTCGAATCGCGTGGCCTCAAAGTCACCCTCCTCAAGCTTGACCCTTACATCAACGTCGACCCGGGCACGATGAGCCCGTTCCAGCACGGCGAGGTGTTTGTGACCGAGGACGGTGCGGAAACCGACCTCGATCTGGGTCACTATGAGCGCTTCATCAGCGCTAAGATGCGTCGTGCAAACAACTTCACGACGGGCCAGATCTACGAGTCGGTGATCCGTAAGGAACGCCGTGGCGAGTACCTCGGCAAGACCGTTCAGGTCATTCCGCACATCACCAATGAAATTCAGGCCTTCGTCGAGCGCGGTGCGCGTTCGACGTGGGACGGCCATCCCGATGTCGCCATCGTCGAAATCGGCGGCACGGTCGGTGACATCGAGTCGCTGCCGTTCCTCGAAGCCGCGCGTCAGATGAACCTGCGCCTGGGCCGCAATAGCGTGGCCTTCGTGCACCTGACGCTCGTGCCGTACATTGCGACGGCCGGTGAACTCAAGACCAAGCCGACGCAACACAGTGTTCAGAAGCTGCGCGAAATCGGTATCTCGCCGGACGTGCTGCTGTGCCGCGCGGACCGTCAGATTCCGGAAGACGAGTGCGCCAAGATTTCGCTGTTCGCGAACATCCCGCAAGACGCCGTGATTTCGGTGTGGGACGTCGACACGATTTACAAGATTCCGCAAATGCTCCACGACCAGGGCATGGACAAGATCATCTGCGACGAGCTGAAGATCGAAGCCAAGCCGGCTGACCTGTCCATGTGGACGCGTCTGGTGCATGCCGTCGAGAATCCCAAGCACGATGTCACGATCGGTATGGTTGGCAAGTATGTCGATCTGACCGAGTCGTACAAGTCGTTGATCGAAGCGCTGCGTCACGCTGCCATCCACACGGAAACGCGCGTGAATATCGAGTACATCGATTCCGAGCAGATTGAGAAGGACGGTACGGATGCGCTCAAGCATCTGGACGCGATTCTCGTGCCGGGCGGTTTCGGTCGTCGGGGTACGGAAGGCAAGATCAAGGCAATCCGATACGCCCGCGAAAACCGCGTGCCGTATCTGGGCATCTGCCTCGGTATGCAACTGGCCGTGATCGAATTTGCGCGCGACGTCGCCAATCTGGCCGACGCCAACAGCACGGAATTCGAGCCGGCGACGCCCCATCCGGTGGTTGCACTCATTACCGAGTGGCAGGATCGCGATGGCAAGGTCGAGCAGCGTACCGAAGATTCGGATCTGGGCGGCACGATGCGCCTGGGCTCGCAACGTGTGCCGGTCAAGGCCGAAACGCTGGCGTCGCGCATTTATGGCGAGACGGTCAACGAGCGTCACCGCCACCGTTACGAAGTCAACAATCATTACGTCCCGCAGCTCGAAGCCGCCGGTCTGGTGATCTCGGCACGCACGCCGACCGAGAATCTGCCGGAAATGATGGAGCTGCCGCAACAGGTGCACCCGTGGTTTGTGGGCGTTCAGTTCCACCCCGAGTTCACCTCGACGCCGCGCGATGGCCACCCGCTCTTCAAGGCTTACGTTGAAGCTGCGCTGGCGGGTCAGCAAGCGCGCAAGAAGGCCGCCTGAGACGCGCAGCGAGCGAGAAACAAGGAGTTCCCATGAAACTGTGCGGTTTCGATGTTGGCCTGGACAAGCCGTTTTTCCTGATCGCAGGTACCTGCGTCGTCGAGTCGGAGCAAATGACGATCGACGTCGCGGGGCAGCTCAAGGAAATCACGAGCGCGCTCGGCATTCCGTTCATCTACAAGTCGTCGTTCGACAAGGCGAACCGTAGCTCGGGGAAGTCGTATCGCGGCCCGGGCCGTGAGCAAGGCCTGAAGATCCTCGAAGAAGTGCGCCGCCAGCTCGGCGTGCCGGTGCTCACCGATGTGCACACCGAAGAGGATGTGGCCGTTGCCGCGCCGATCGTCGACGTGCTGCAAACGCCGGCTTTCCTGTGCCGCCAGACCGATTTCATCCGTGCCTGCGCCCAGTCGGGCAAGCCGGTGAACATCAAGAAGGGGCAGTTTCTTGCGCCGCACGACATGATCAACGTCATCGACAAGGCCCGCGACGCTGCGCGTGAAGCCGGTCTTCCCGATGACGTCTTCATGGCCTGCGAGCGGGGTGTTTCGTTCGGCTACAACAACCTGGTCTCGGACATGCGCTCGCTGGCGATCATGCGCGAGACCGGCGCGCCGGTGGTGTTCGACGCCACGCACTCGGTACAGTTGCCGGGCGGACAAGGCACCAGTTCGGGCGGTCAGCGCGAATTCGTGCCGGTGCTCTCGCGTGCCGCCGTGGCTGTCGGCGTCTCGGGCCTCTTCATGGAGACGCACCCGGATCCGGCGTGCGCACTCTCGGATGGTCCGAATGCCGTACCGCTGGGACGTATGCGCGAACTGCTCACCACGCTCAAGACGATTGATGCGGCGGTGAAGCAGGGCGAGTTCCTGGAAAACAATTTCAACTGAAATGAGACACACCGTCCTGGGGCCACTATCAGCACGCCCACAGGACGGGTATAGCGGCCGGACGCCTTGGCAGCATGGCGTCGAGTCGTTAAGCTTGTCGCGCAGCGGTCGTCAATGGCCGTCGCGAAGGCGAGTCCCCGGAGGAGAGGTCCGCGTGCAGCACGCCGAGTGCACCGTCGACATCGAAGTCACCCCACAGGCCGCCGTGCCTCATTTCGAGGCGCCGTTGTTCCCCCGTCTACGTATTGCCCACCGGTGCGCGCACAAGCGCGGCATCGGCCTCCACGTCAGGATTCGGCGCGCTGCCGGTTCGCGGTCAGCGCCCGGCGTGGAAGCGGCAGGTGACAGGCGGGATCGCGGTGCGAAGCTGGTTCCCTTTAGCGTTTTTGTCTTATAGATACCGAGGAATACATGAGTGCAATCGTAGATATCATCGGGCGCGAAGTGCTGGACTCGCGCGGTAATCCGACGGTCGAGTGCGACGTGCTGCTGGAGTCGGGCGTGATGGGCCGTGCGGCAGTGCCGTCGGGTGCATCGACCGGCTCGCGCGAAGCGATCGAACTGCGTGATGGCGACAAGTCGCGCTATCTCGGCAAGGGTGTGCAAAAGGCTGTTGAGCACATCAACACCGAGATTTCGGAAGCCATCATGGGCCTGGATGCTGCCGAGCAGGCCTTCCTGGACAAGACCCTGATCGAACTCGATGGCACGGACAACAAGTCGCGCCTCGGTGCGAATGCCATGCTGGCTGTGTCGATGGCCGTCGCGAAGGCGGCTGCCGAAGAAGCCGGCCTGCCGCTGTACCGCTATTTCGGCGGGTCGGGCGCGATGCAAATGCCGGTGCCGATGATGAACATCGTCAACGGTGGCGCGCACGCCAACAACAGCCTGGACATCCAGGAATTCATGGTGATGCCGGTCGGTCAGTCGAGCTTCCGTGAAGCCCTGCGCTGCGGCACGGAAATCTTCCACGCACTCAAGTCGCTGATCGCCGAGAAGGGCTGGAGCACGGCTGTGGGCGACGAAGGCGGCTTCGCGCCGAACTTCGAATCGAATGAACAGTGCCTCGCCACCATTCAGGAAGCCGTTGAAAAGGCCGGCTATCGCCTGGGCGACGACGTGCTGCTCGCGCTCGACTGCGCTTCGACCGAGTTCTACAAGAACGGCAAGTACGAACTGGCCGGTGAAGGCCTGTCGCTGACCTCGGAAGAGTTCGCCGACTACCTCGCCAACCTGTGCGACAAGTTCCCGATCGTCTCGATCGAAGACGGCATGTCGGAAGACGACTGGGCTGGCTGGAAGATCCTGACGGACAAGCTGGGCAAGAAGGTGCAACTGGTCGGCGACGACCTGTTCGTGACTAACACGAAGATCCTGAAGCAAGGTATCGATCAGGGCGTGGCCAACTCGATCCTCATCAAGATCAACCAGATTGGTACGCTGACCGAGACGTTCGCGGCCATCGAAATGGCCAAGCGCGCCGGTTACACGGCGGTTGTGTCGCACCGCTCGGGTGAAACCGAAGACTCGACGATTGCCGATATCGCCGTGGGCACCAATGCAGGTCAGATCAAGACCGGCTCGCTCTCGCGTAGCGATCGTATCGCCAAGTACAACCAGCTTCTGCGCATCGAAGAAGACCTCGGCGATATCGCTTCGTACCCGGGCAAGGAAACGTTCTACAATCTGCGCTAATTCCGTTTCCCCGGGCAGTTAGGGCCTGATGGTCGTCAGGCCCGCCTTCCCGGAATTCTTGCCAGGCGAAAGCATGCGAATGGTGACCTTGGTACTGGTGGCGTTGTTGGTTGTCATCCAGTATCCGCTCTGGTTCGGCCACGGTGGTTGGTTGTACGTGCACGAACTGCGCGACGAGCTGAGCGCCGAACAGCAAAAGAACGAGCAGTTGAAAGAACGTAACGATCGCCTTGCCGGCGAAGTGCAGGATCTGCAGGACGGCACGTCGGCGATCGAAGAACGCGCTCGTTTCGAGTTGGGGATGGTCAAGGACGGCGAATTGTTCGTGCAATTCGTCGGTGCGGATGGGGCGGGTGCGCCACAAGGTGCCTCCGGTGCCGACGCGCCGCTCGTCTCGTCGACTGAACCGGCTCACAAGACGGTCGCCTCTGCGCCGCCGCCCCCACCGTCGCAGACGAAGGGCAAGACGCAGTCGGCGCACAAGGCGCAGCATCACTGAGCCTCACTTGTCGCTGCTGCCGTCACCGGCAGTCTGGCGCAGACGTAGTACAAAAAAAGGCGCTCCCTCGGGAGCGCTTTTTTATTGACCGTCGGAAACCGCTATTCAGAAGCCGATGCCCACGCCAATCGAGGATCGCGGGCCGTACCATCCTGGCCCGTACCCCGGCCCGTACCAACCGGGGCCGTACCAACCAGGGCTGCCCCAGCCGCCATAGAAGTAGGCGTTGCTGTTGTAGCTGCGGATGGCATCATTCAGCGCGCGTTGGGCACGCTCACGCTCGATCGTGGATTCCTGCTCGTCGTAGATGTGCTTGTTCAGCCGTGTCAGCTCTTGCTTTTGCGCATCGGTCATGGCGGGAGCCCCTTCCTGCGATGCCTGCGATTGCGGCAGCCGTGCCGAAGGGGCATCGGGCGGCGGCAATTGCAACTGCGCGCAGCCGGTGGCAAACGTCAGGGCGAGCAATGCCGTTGCGCAAGCTGCGGCTTGCCATGGGCGAGCGGCATATGGGGCGAAATCGGGGGAGGCTTCGGAGGTGGCTCGGGGCATGGTGGCGCAATAACCCGGTGTAGTCCCGTCCTATCCGTGGACGGAGGGCAATGGCATTTGATGCGGGGCGGCTCCGCATCTCGCCGGATGTGAACTCAGATTCCCCGGCGCGCGGGGCGTTCCGCGCGCCGCAGGAAATCTGTATTTCAGTGCTGCCCGGCCGGGGCGGCGTGAGACTGCTCGGTGAAGAGTTGGGCCGCGTCGACCTTGTCGAAATGATAGGTCTGACGGCAGAATTCGCAAGCGACGTCGAGGCTGGGCCGTTCGTCGAACACGCTCATGACTTCGGCTTCGCCCAACGTGCGCAGCATGTTGGAAACCCGCTCACGCGAGCACGTGCAGCGAAACGCCGTGGGCAGCGGGTCGAACACACGCACCGTTTCTTCCCAGAACAGGCGATGCAGCATCGTCTCGCGGTCCGTGCTCAGCATTTCGTCGCGTTTGAGCGTATTGCCGAGATGGCAGACGCGATTCCACGTGTCCTCGTCTTCCTCGGGCGCGCGTTCGGCGCCGCTACCAGCCGTGCCGCCATGGCCCGGTAGCTTTTGCAGCAGAACGCCGACCGCGTGGTCTTCGTCTGCGGCCAGCCAAAGGCGCGTGTCGAGCTGTTCCGAATGGTGCATGTAATGCTCAAGTACCGACGCCATGTCGGGCAGCGGGCCGTGTTCGTCCGACAGCGGCACCACGCCCTGATACGGCTGCTGGCCCGGTTGCTTCACGCGCGGATCGAGCGTGATGGCGAAGCTGGCGCGGCCGTTCACGTTGAGCATCGACTTGAGCGACGCGTCTTCCGGGATCTCGCCGCTGTACTTCGCGGTGGCGCGCATCGTGAGGTCGGCATTGCATTCCACGACCACCATGCTGACCGGGCCGTCACCGTGCAGTTGCAGGATCAGCGCACCGTCGAATTTGACGTTCGCGGTCAGCAGCGCAGCCGCGGCCATCATTTCGCCGAGCAGGTTGCGTACGGGGGCGGGGTAGTCGTGACGCTCCAGCACAGCGCGCCAGGTGGCGTCGAGGCTGACGTATTCGCCGCGCACTGGGGCGGCGTCGAACATGAATTTCTGAAGTTGGTCGGACACGGTCGAATTCCTGAAAAATGCGGCAACGGCGGTCGGTGCTGTGGGTCGGTGGGCGCGATATGCCTGGCGGACATCGAGGGCCATTTAGTGCACTAATCGCACAAGTGTCCCTGCATTCGCTCGTTCCTGAGGACCCATCAGAGCGCAATCGCCGACGATTGGCGCGTCAATGTTGCGATATCTGGGGGCGCGCGCCGCATTTTCAACACGTCGGCAGCGAACGCTCGCGCTCCCGCCTGGCTGCGCGCGCCACTGCCGGACGTGCCTTCAGCCGATGCGCACCAGCTGTTCCTTGAAAACCTGCCGGCGCGTCGCATAGCCGTCGGCATTGCGCTTGAGATTGGCGACTTCTTCATCGGTCAGTTCGCGCACGACCTTGGCGGGTACGCCGAGAATCAGCGAACGGTCCGGAAATGTCTTGCGCTCGGTCACCAGCGCGCCTGCGCCCACCAGGCTGTCGCGGCCGATGACGGCGCCGTTGAGTAGTACGGCCTGAATGCCGATCAGCGAATTCTCGCCGACGGTGCAGCCGTGCAGCATGGCCTGATGGCCGATACTGACGCCATCGGCCAGCGTGAGCGGGTAACCCGGATCGGCATGCAGCACAGCGCCTTCCTGCACGTTGGTGCCGACGCCGACCTTGATCGGTTCGTTGTCGCCGCGAATTGCCACGCCCGGCCACACGCTGCTGTTCTCCGCGAGAATCACCTCGCCGATGATGGTGGCGGTGTCGGCCACGAAAGCACTCTCGTGGATCTGCGGGGTCTTGTCTCCAAGTTTATAGATCGGCATGGCGGCTTCGGTTCGCGGTTAAAATCGACGAAACCGCTATTGTAACGTCATGGCCGATTTCACTCCTGCACCCGGCGCCAATGCCGCGCGCCACGCCGTTTCCGGCAAGTCCGTCGAAATTTCCTCTGCCTCCGCCCTGGTGCCGTCGTCGGCCGATGTGTCTGGCTGCGCGCGCGAACGCGCACTCGATCTGCTGCGCGTCTGCGATCCATTCGAGAAGGCCTCGGGCGTCACCACGCTGCGCGATGCCGTTCGCGATGGCGCGGCACATTGGCATCCGGCGCGTCGATTCCTGTCTGAGGGCGGTGAGCAAGAGGCCGGAATTCCGGGACGTCCGGCGACGCCGCGACTGGTTTCGCCCAGAGAGTTGAAGCAGCGGGCAGTGACATCCGTGGACGGGCGCGCCGCGTTGTTGCACGCGCTTGCTCACATCGAATTCAATGCCATCAATCTCGCACTGGACGCGCTGTGGCGCTTCGACGGCCTGCCGCATGCCTATTACGACGACTGGCTTCAGGTCGCGGCGGAGGAGGCGTATCACTTCTCGCTGCTCGTCTCGCATCTGCGAACGCTGGGCGATCAGTACGACTACGGCTGTTTCCCTGCGCACGACGGGCTCTGGGACATGGCGCGACGCACGTCCGGCGACTGGCTGGCGCGTCTGGCGCTCGTGCCGCGAACGCTGGAAGCACGCGGTCTGGACGCCAGTCCGCCCATCAAGGCCAAGCTTTCCAGCGCAGGCGATAAGGCCGGTGCGGCGATTCTCGACATCATTCTGCGCGACGAGATCGGACATGTCGCCATCGGCAATCGCTGGTATCGCTGGGGCTGCGAGCGAGCGGGCTACGAGCCGGTCGAGACGTACGCGCGGCTGGCTGCACAGTACGGCGCGCCACGCCTGCGCGGACCGTTCAATCTCGAGGCGCGCAGGGCGGCCGGATTCGACGATGCCGAACTCGCAGCACTTCAGGCCGGTGAGTGAGGGCGGCGTGAAAGTATGTGAGAGGGCGTGAGAGGGCGTGAGAGGGCGTAAGAGCGCGTGAATGCGGGTTTCGCTTTTTGACGCTGCTTCCGAGGTGACGACGTCCGTCGATATACTCGACATTCCTCATTCGTTCAGATATTCACTTTCTGCCGGTGTCATGACTGATGTGACCGATATGACCGATTCCCGATCCGAATTTCTGACGGTGCGCGGCCTGCGCCACCATGTTCGCCAGTGGGGCACCCCCGGCGCGCCGAAGCTATTTGCGCTGCATGGCTGGATGGACGTGTCGGCGTCGTTCCAGTTTGTCGCGCAGACGCTCGCGCAGCGTTGGCACGTGCTCGCGCCCGACTGGCGAGGCTTCGGTCTGACCGACTGGCCCGTCGCCGACGGACGCGCTGGCAGCTATTGGTTCCCCGACTACATCGCTGACCTCGACGCGCTCGTCGACGTCTACACGGAACCCGGCGAAGCCATCAATCTGATCGGCCACAGCATGGGCGGCAACGTGGCCTGCCTGTACGCGGGCGTGCGTCCGGCGCGGGTGCGGCGTCTCGTGAATCTCGAAGGCTTCGGCCTGCCGCCGTCGCCACCTGCTGCTGCGATCCGTCAATTGAGTCGCTGGCTGGACGACGTGCAGACGCCGCCGACGCTGCGTCCGTATGCGTCGCTCGACGACGTGGCGGCGCGCCTGCGCAAGACGAACCCGCGCCTCACACCCGAACGGGCAGCGTGGCTTGCGCCGCGCTGGGCGCGCCAGGCGAGCGACGGTCAGTGGCATTTGCTTGCCGATGCGGCCCACAAGATGGCCAACCCGTATCCGTACCGATTGGATGAAGCCAAGGCGGTGTGGGGCAACGTGAGCGCGCCCGTCCTGCACGTCGAAGCGACGGATTCGGACGTGCTGCAGCATTTCTCCGGGGCGCAGGGTAAGGATGTCTTTCGCGACCGGTTCGAGGTCTTTCCGAATTTGACGGAAGCATTCGTCGACGATGCGGGGCATATGCTGCATCACGACCAGCCGGAAGTCGTCGCGCGCCTGATTGAGGATTTCTGCCGCAACTAGGGGCGAGCCAGCGCAGCGGGACAAGTTCGGTCCCCTCGCAGCAACTCGCGTCGCGTGCACTTGAGCGGTAGAATGAGGGCGTCATTACCACGTCATACGCCGGTGTCAGAAGGGCAATCGCGGGGCGAGGGGGCTGAAGGGGCCGCAAGGCTGCCTAAGTCCCTGAAATCCGGTATCGCCCCATCGCCCTGCGGCTCATCATGCTCAACGCGGATCTTCACTGTCATTCCAAGGTGTCGGACGGCACGCTGACGCCGTCCGAAGTGGCGCAGGTCGCTTTCGAGGCCGGCGTCGACCTGTGGGCGCTGACGGACCACGATGAAATCGGCGGCCAGCGCGAAGCGCGGGCGGCGGCCGAAGCACTGGGCATGCGTTATGTGAGCGGCGTCGAAATCTCGATTACGTGGGCGAACCGCACGGTGCATATCGTCGGGCTGAACATCAACCCCGACAATCCGACGCTCATCGACGGCCTCGCGGCGACGCGCGGCGGTCGTGCCGCACGGGCGCAACTGATGAGCGAGCAACTGGCGGCTGCTGGTATTCCCGACGCCTACGAAGGCGCGCTGCGCTTCGTCGGCAACCCGGATCTGATCTCCCGCACACACTTCGCGCGCTTTTTGGTGGAAATTGGCAAGTGCGCGTCGGTCTCCGACGTGTTTGCGAAGTATCTTTCGGAGGGGCGTCCGGGCTACGTGCCGCATCGATGGGCGACCCTCGAGGAGTCCGTCGAGTGGATTCGCGGCGCGGGGGGTATTGCCGTTGTTGCTCACCCCGGACGCTATAAGTTCACACAGTTGGAATTCGGCGCGCTGTTCGATCAGTTCCGCGAACTGGGCGGCGAAGCGATTGAAGTGGTGACCGGCAGCCATACGCCGGATCAGTACCGCGAGTATGCCGATGTCGCGCGTCAGTATGGTTTTCTGGCGTCGCGCGGCTCGGATTTCCATGGACCGACCGAGAGCCGTGCGCTGCTCGGCAAGCTGCCACCGTTGCCCGACGATCTCACCCCGGTCTGGAGCCGCTGGCAGTAACTTACCGCCAACATGTCGCAATTCTTCCAGATTCACCCGGAAAATCCTCAGCCACGTCTCGTCAAGCAAGCGGCACAGATCATCGACAAAGGCGGCATCGTGGCGTTGCCGACCGATTCGAGCTACGCGATTGCCTGTCATATCGACGACAAGCAGGCCGTCGACCGGCTGCGGCGTATTCGCGGGCTGGACGAGAAGCAGATGCTCTCGTTGCTCGTGCGCGATTTGTCCGAGTTGGCCGAATTCGCCATCGTCGACAATCGGCAGTACCGGCTGATCAAGGCGACGACGCCGGGGCCGTACGTCTTCATTCTGGAAGCGACCAAAGAGGTGCCGCGACGCCTCTCGCACCCGTCGCGAAAGACGATCGGCCTGCGCGTGCCGGAACATGCCATTACGCTGGCGCTGCTCGAAGAACTGGGCCAGCCGCTGCTGGCCACGACGCTGATTCTGCCCGATGAAACCGAGCCGCTGAACGACCCGGAGGAAATCCGGGAGCGGCTCGAGAAGCAACTGGATCTCGTGATCGACGGCGGGGCGTGCCCCAAGGAGCCGTCGACGGTGGTCGATCTGACGGTGACGCCGCCGGAGGTGTTACGCCGCGGACGCGGATCGCTGACACCATTTGGTCTGTCGTGATGGCATCGATGTGTCGTGCCTGCCCGCTGTGGCCCCAAAATCTTTGTAAGGGTGGGTAATACTGGCGTGCAGGTCTGCTTGTTACAATAGTCGGCTATGAATGCAGACCTGATCCAGACCATCGCGGTCTACGCGCTCCCCGTCCTCTTCGCGATTACGTTGCACGAGGCTGCGCACGGCTACGTCGCCAAGCATTTCGGCGACCCCACGGCATTTCTGATGGGGCGCGTCACGCTTAATCCCCTGAAGCACATCGACCCGATCGGCACGATCCTCGTGCCGCTGGCGCTTTATTTCATGACGAGCGGGGCTTTCCTGTTCGGTTACGCGAAGCCTGTGCCGGTTGCGTTCGGCAGCTTGCGCAACCCGCGCGTCGATACGATCTGGGTGGCGCTGGCCGGCCCGCTGTGCAACTTTGCCCAGGCGATTCTCTGGGCTTTGGTCACCGTCGGGCTCCAGATCGCGGAGGTTCGCGAACCGTTCTTCCTGATGATGGCGCAGGCCGGTCTCGTGGTGAACCTTGTGATGTGCATGTTCAACCTGTTTCCGGTGCCGCCGCTCGACGGCGGACGCGTGCTGGTATCGCTGCTGCCTGCGCGCGCGGCCTACGCGCTCTCACGCGTCGAGCCTTATGGCTTTTTCATCGTGATGGCGCTGGTTGTCAGCGGCGTGCTCGGCCGTGTCTGGCTGTGGCCGCTGATTCAGTGGGGGCGTGCTGTGATCGTGTGGATGCTCACGCCGCTGCTGTCGCTGGCTTCCTGAGTTTTTGCAGACTTATAACTAGACCATGTACCCCGAACGTGTTTTCTCCGGCATGCGACCGACCGGTCGGCTGCACCTCGGCCACTATCACGGCGTGCTCAAGAACTGGATCCAGCTCCAGTCGGAGTATCCGTGCTACTTCTGCGTGGTCGACTGGCATGCGCTCACCACGCACTACGAGACGCCCGACGTCATCGAACAGAACGTATGGGACGTACTGATCGACTGGCTGGCTGCCGGGATTGATCCGAATCAGGCCACGCTCTTCATTCAGAGCAAGGTGCCCGAGCATGCCGAACTGGCGCTGCTCATCGGCATGAGTACACCGCTGGGCTGGCTCGAACGTGTGCCGACGTACAAGGAGCAGATCGAAAAGCTCAAGGAAAAGGATCTGTCGACGTACGGCTTCCTTGGCTATCCGGTGCTCATGGCGGCGGACATTCTCCTGTATCGCGCGCTGCATGTGCCGGTGGGTGAAGATCAGGTGCCGCACGTGGAAATGACCCGCGAGATCGCACGGCGCTTTAACTATCTGTATGGTCGCGAAGCGGGCTTCGAGGAAAAGGCGCTGGCGGCCGCACGCAAGCTCGGCGGCAAGCGCTCGAAGCTCTATCTCGAATTGCGCAATGCATATCAGGAGAAGGGCGACGATGAGGCGCTCGAGCAGGCGCGCGCCATGCTGTCCGAATCGCAGTCGTTGTCGATGGGCGATCGTGAGCGTCTTTTCGGTTACCTCGAAGGCGCGCGCAAGCTGATCCTGGTGGAGCCGCAAGCACTGTTGACGCCGGCGTCGCGTATGCCGGGGCTCGATGGTCAGAAGATGTCGAAGTCCTATAACAACACCATCGGCATGCGCGAAGACGCGGAATCGATCACCAAGAAGGTGCGCACGATGCCGACGGATCCGGCACGCGTGCGTCGTACCGACCCGGGTGACCCCGACAAGTGCCCCGTGTGGCAATTGCATCAGGTCTATAGCGACGACGACACGCGCGAGTGGGTCCAGAAGGGCTGCCGCAGTGCGGGCATCGGTTGCATCGAATGCAAGCAGCCGGTCATCGAAGGCATCTTGCGTGAACAACAGCCGATGCTCGAGCGCGCACAAAAGTACATGGACGATCCGTCGCTGCTGCGCGCCATCGTGGCTGATGGCTGCGAAAAGGCCCGCAAGTCGGCGCAGGAAATCATGCGCGACGTGCGTGAAGCCATGGGGCTCCAGTATTCATGACGAATGACGTCGTGAATGTCGCCGCTTCGGGTGCCATGCATGGCACGGGGGCGCCGTCTGCGTGGGTGGTGCGCTGGGCGCATCTCATCGCGCCGGGTGCACGTGTGCTCGACCTCGCGTGCGGGCATGGGCGTCACACCCGATGGCTTGCCGGGCGCGGTGCGCACGTGACGGCTGTCGATCGCGACGAAACAGCGCTTGCCACGATGGCAACGCTCGCGAACGTGACGACGCTCGGCGCCGATCTGGAAGGGGCGCCCTGGCCGCTGGCGGCGGACGCGACGTTCGACGCCGTCATCGTCACAAACTATTTGCATCGTCCGCTGTATCCGCAGATCGCCGCGAGCGTGGGGCCGGGCGGCGTGCTGATATACGAAACCTTTGCCCAGGGAAACGAAAGGTACGGGAAACCGTCCAATCCGCTGTTTCTGCTGGCGCCGGGCGAGTTGCTCGACGTCGCGCAAGCGGCGGGCTTGCGTGTCGCGGCTTACGAAGATGTCACGCTGCCCGCGCCACGTGCGGCGTGTGTGCAGCGTCTGTGCGCGACGCGTGCCACCGTCCCCGGGGAAAACCCCGGCATCGCCGCTCTGTACGAGGCGGCAGCGTAATCCGCTACAATCCACCCTTATCGCTGAATTGTTCGATCAACCATGACTACCCAAACTCCGATTCAAGGCAGTATCGTCGCGATTGTCACCCCGATGGCAGAGGACGGCAGCCTTGACCGTGAAGCACTGCGTAACCTGATCAACTGGCACGTCGACGAAGGCACGGACGGTATCGTGATCGTCGGCACGTCGGGCGAGTCCCCGACGGTGAACGTGGAAGAGCACTGCGAGCTCATCGAGATCGCCGTCCAGCAAGCCGCGGAAGCTGGCCAGTCGCGTGGGCGCAAGGTGCCCGTGATCGCCGGCACCGGCGGCAATTCGACGGCCGAAGCTATCGAATTGACCCGACATGCAAAGAAGGTCGGTGCGGATGCGTCGCTGCAAGTCGTGCCGTACTACAACAAGCCTACGCAGGAAGGCCAGTACCAGCACTTCCGCGCCATTGCCGAAGCCGTTGAGCTTCCGGTGATCCTCTATAATGTGCCCGGCCGTACCGTGGCAGACGCCAGCAACGATACGCTGCTGCGTCTGGCGCAAGTGCCTGGCATCGTTGGCGTGAAAGATGCCACGGGCAACCTGGATCGCGGCATCGACCTGATCCGGCGCGCTCCGAATAGCTTCGCCGTGTATAGCGGCGACGACCTGACGGCTGTTGCGCTCATGCTCATGGGCGGTCAGGGTAATATCTCGGTCACCGCCAACGTGGCACCGCGTGCAATGCACGATCTGTGCGTGGCTGCGCTGGCCGGCGACGTGACCAAGGCACGTGAATTGCAATTCAAGTTGTTCGAACTGCATCGTGCCATGTTCGTCGAAGCCAATCCGATCCCCGTGAAGTGGGCGCTGCAAAAGATGGGCATGATTGCGTCGGGCATTCGCCTGCCGCTCACGCCGCTTGCGCAGCCGTATCAGGACACGGTGCTCGAAGCCCTCAAGTCGGCCAACATCGCCGTTGTCTAAGCTGTCGTTCAGGCACCCGGGTTCGATTGCCCACCCATTTTTTTGCGACTCATGAAACGAATCGTCAGTAATTCCGTAGCTCGTCCCGTGCTGGCATGGGCCGCTATTGCCTCGTTGGCCCTCGTCGCCGGATGCAGCTCGCTGTCGAGCGCCTTGTCTTCGGACAAGGTTGACTACAAGAGCTCGAAGACCGGCCCCTCGCTCGACGTCCCGCCGGATCTGACGAACGTTCAGGCCGCTGACCGCAAGTACGTGACGCCGGGCGGCACCGCCACGCTGTCGACCTACGAGACGCAGCAGAAGGTCGTTGCCGCCAATCCGACGGATACGGTGCTGCCGGACGTGCCGGGCATGAAGGTCGTGCGCGACGGCAACGAGCGTTGGCTCGTGATTCAGAAGCCGGCCGGTGATCTGTGGCCGACGCTGCGCGAGTTCTGGCAGGAAAACGGCTTCGTCCTGACGATCGACTCGTCCGACACCGGTGTGATGGAAACCGACTGGGCAGAGAACCGCGCCAAGCTGAATCAGGACATCATCCGCGATCTGCTGGGCAAGGTGCTCGACGGTCTGTATTCGACCGGCGAACGCGATCGTTTCCGTACGCGTGTCGAACGTGATCCGAACGGTGGCACGGACATCTACATCACGCATCGTCGCATGGTGGAAGTGTTCACGAACTCGCAGAAGGACACGACCAAGTGGGAGCCGGCACCGAACGATCCGGGTCTCGAAGCCATCATGCTCACGAAGCTGATGCAGCGCTTCGGTGCGCAGGCCGATCAGGCCAAGGCGCAAGTCGAAAGCGCGAAGGCGGGCGGACCGACCAGCCAGGTCGTGAAGACGGCCGATGCTTCGTACCTCGATATCAACGAGCCGTTTGATCGCGCGTGGCGTCGTGTGGGCGTGGCGCTCGATCGCGGTAACTTCACCGTGGACGATCGTGACCGCGCGAAGGGCCTGTACTTCGTGAGCTATGTCGATCCGGCATCGCTGGCGAAGGACAACGGTTTCTTCTACAGCCTGTTCCATGCGAAGGAAGTGCAGGATCAGAAGAAGGCCAAGAAGTACAGCGTGAATGTGCAGGGTCGCGGCGATAGCCAGACTCGCGTGCAGGTGCTCGACGACAAGGGTAACGTCGACAACTCGCAGATCGCTCAGACGATCATCAGCGTGATCGGCAACCAGCTCCGTTAAGGCGGGGCGTGCGGTTCGCCAGTTTAGGCAGTGGCAGCGAAGGCAATGCCCTGCTGGTGGAGGCGTCGGAAGGCGCCTCCACGACACGCATTCTCCTCGATTGCGGTTTCTCGATGCGAGAGGTCGAGCGTCGCCTCGCGGCACGCTCGATCGACGTGGCGTCACTCGACGCTATCGTCATCACGCATGAACACGCCGATCACATCGGCAGTGCACTTTCCCTCACCCGCAAGTATCGAATCCCGCTCATCATGAGTTGGGGAACGGGGCAGGCCGTCAAGGTCGCCACGACGCTCTCTGTCGAAGACAGCCACGCGCTCGTGCGGTGGTGTCGTTCCGACGAGCGGCTGACGGTGGGTGGCCTGGAGTTGCATCCCTACACCGTGCCCCACGACGCGCGCGAGCCTCTGCAATTCGTGTTTTCCGATGGTGCTCGCCGCTTGGGGGTGCTAACCGATGCCGGGTGTCCGACGGCACACGTCATTGCCACGCTGGGCGGCTGCGACGCGTTGGTGCTTGAATGCAATCACGATCGCGAGATGCTGGCCAACAGCAAGTACCCGCCCTCGCTCAAGGCGCGCATTGGCGGCACCTATGGCCATCTGGCGAACGACGCGGCCGCGGAGATTCTCGGGGCAATCGACCGGGCAAAACTTCAGCGGGTGATCTGTGCGCATTTGAGCGAGCAGAACAATACGCCTGAGCTGGCGATGGCGGCGATGACGGCTGTCATCGGTACAGAGGCGACAGAGATCCTGGTGGCGACGCAAGCGGGCGGATTCGACTGGCTGATGTGCTAGCGACGCGTGCGAAGTGTACGGACGTAAAAAAGCCGGTCGGAAGACCGGCTTTTTTGCTCAACTGCCTTTCGGCAGCGAGAGCTTACTTGCTGGCAGCAGCGTCAGCAGCCGAAGCAACGGCGTCAGCAGCAGCACCAGCAGCCGAAGCGGCCGTGTCAGCAGCAGCACCAGCAGCCGAAGCAGCCGAATCAGCAGCAGCGCCAGCAGCCGAAGCGGCGTCCGAAGCAGCCGTAGCAGCCGAGGCGGCAGCGTCAGCAGCCGGAGCAGCGGCTTCTTCCTTCTTGCCGCAGGCGGTCAGGGCGATAGCCAACAACGAAGCGACGAGGAGAGACTTCTTCATGATCACGTCCTTTTATGGTAGAAGACAAGCGAATTGAATATTAGTTACGGTAATACGCTCTTGCCAGCGCAAAGCCGATTGCGAGACATTGGCAATTGAGGATTACCCTTGGTCATGCAAGCTGCTTGGCGAGAAATTATATTGGGTTTTCCCCAACGCGTCACGTCAATCTCGCGGATTTACCCCGCTTTTTTCCTTACGGCGCGCAACTTTCGCACGCCTTTCGCGTCGGGTCCAAGCAGCAGCCATCCCGAAGCATACCAATCGTACAGAATTTCAACGATTTCTTGGTCTTTTTGCTCGAAATTCGCACATTTCGCTGCATTCAGCTCGCGCTGGTCTGCAAGGATTCGTAACGTAGAGAGCGCCGCGACAGGCACTTCAAGTGGTTCGCCGTTGATGAAGTAGCGGTTGCGTCGATACAACAATTGCGTCTTCGGCGAGAGCGTCAGACCTCGTGCAGATACTTCGTGCACGAAGCGTGACGTCGAAAGGGGCTTCTCAGGCGGATCGAAGAACACATGCGACTTCGGTTCGCTGAGCCAGCGTCCAAGGAAATCTTCGACTTCCTTTTGTCCCCAGCGCACACGTTCAAGCTGCGAGACGAGTGTGTCGATCATCGCATCGGGCAGTGCAGCGGGATGTTTGACGGCGGGTTGCTTCGGATCTGCGTATCGCCCAGCGAAATGACGCGCAAACGGCAGATCGCCAGCATTTTCCGCGAGGTAATACAGGAAGTTCTGAAGCATCTCCTGTTCGAGGGGCGCGCGGAATCCGATGGAGTACGTCATGCACTCACCCTCGGCCACGCCATCGTGTGCGTAGCCCGGGGGCAGATACAGCATGTCGCCTGGCTCCAGTACCCATTCCTCTTCGGCTTCGAAGTTTTTCAGAATGCGCAGCGGTACGTTTTCCAGCCATGTCGTGTCGCGCTGCGGTCCGATGCGCCAGCGTCGCTTGCCGTGCGCTTGCAGCAGAAACACGTCGTACGAATCGAGGTGCGGGCCGACGCCGCCGCCATCGGTCGCGTAGCTGATCATCACGTCGTCGAGACGCGCGTCGGGAATGAAGCGAAACTGTTGCATGAGGGCGTCGACGGCGGGCGCGTGAAGATTCACGCCCTGCACGAGGAGCGTCCATTGCTTGCGCGTGAGCGGCGGCAGATCGTCGATATCGAACGGGCCGTGATCGAGTTGCCAGCGTTTGCGCGCATGGGTGATGAGGCGGGATTCGACGTCGTCCTGCGCAGCAAGGGCGAATAGCGCCTCACGCGAGAGCGGTGCGGAAAAGCCGGGGATCGCCTGACGGATGAGCAACGGGCGCTTGTGCCAATAGCGCTTCATGAAAGCGTCGGGAGCGAGGTCGCCGAGCAACGGCAATGGGGAGCGAGAGGTCGTCATTCGTAGGAGCCGGGCCGCTGTCATACGGCTGCGCGTATAATGCGGGCTGTTTTTCGGAGAGTTTGATGAAGATCGAAAAGAATACCGTCGTCTCGGTGACTTACAAGTTGTCGGACGCTCAGGGCAACCTGATCGAAGAAAGCGGCGCCGAGCCGATGGTCTATCTGCACGGCGGCTATGATGGCACGTTCCCCAAGATCGAGGAAGCGCTCGATGGCCAGGACGTCGGCTTTGAGACCCAACTGCAACTGGAACCGACGGACGCCTTCGGCGACTACGATTCCGAGCTGATCAAGATCGAAGAGCGCGGCCGTTTCCCGGAACCGCTCGAAGTCGGCATGCAGTTCGAAGGCACGCCGGAAGATGGTGACGAAGAGGCCGACACGCTGATCTACACGGTGACCGACGTGGCCGACGACAAGGTCGTACTCGACGGCAACCACCCGCTCGCGGGCATGGCACTGCGCTTCGAACTGAAGGTGACTGACGTGCGTCAGGCCACCGAAGAGGAAATCGAGCACCAGCATGCGCATGGCGCGTCGGGTCTCGAGATCGTCGACGAGGACGAAGACGACGCGCCCACGCTGCATTAATCGCGGTACAAGCTGAGCGTCACTCGTGACGCGAAGCCTGCGAGCAGCATGAGCAAAAACGCCGGACAGGTGCATCGTGAAATGCGATGCGCCTGTCCGGCGTTTGCATTTTTAGGACGTGTATTTGCGCCCAGCGGAGGCGCGTGAGGCGGACGGAAACTTGGGCCTGATCCGAATCGATGATGCAAACCGGCTCAGTTGCCGTGCGCGCTACTGCGAGACGACGCTCTCGGGAGCATCGCGGGGCCGATCGGCATGACGCCCTCGTTCGGATCCAGACTGATGGCGGTATTGGTCGTCAGGCCAGAGGCCGGGTAGAGCACCGCGTAGGGCACGGATGCAGGGGTTGCGGTGGGCGTTGATGCAGGGTTGGCCGACGGCGTGGCATGGCCTGTGGGCGCAGTCCCGGGCACCGCAGCAGCCGGTGCATACACGCCGCTGCCTGTTGTCGCCCGTGCCGCGTCTGCCCCGAGGCGGCACCTTGTGCGGCTGTCGCACCGCTACTGCGCGGACTGCTGGCCGTTGGCGTGGCCGTGCTGTTCGGCGGCAGGAGTGCGCTCTCGAAGCGAAATAGCTGAGACGTTCGGGGATCGACGTGTACGCGCACCCATCGATTGCTCGTAGGAGACCCGAAGGTGCTTAGCTGCGTGAACGTCTTCACCAGTGCGCCATGAGCATCGCGCAAGGGTTGCGAGTGATGCATCGTCTTGCCGCTGTCGATCAGCAGAATCGGCCCTTTGAAGCGCGCCGCCAGGCGTTGCAACTGCGTGCGGAAATCCTTATAACCGTCCACGCCGCGACGCCCCGCACGATCCGAAAAGAGACCGCCCAGTCCGCCGCCGCGCGCTGGCTCGAACTCCGGGTCGGCCTGCGCAATGACGACGATGCCGAGCGCGTCCTTCTGCTGCGCGTAGACGAGCGCGTGTTGCAGCCAGATGCGCGTCGCAATCACCCGGTCTTCATGCTCACCATTCCGACCGCCTGCCGAGCGATAGTTATTGTTGTTGCCCGGAAGATTCACGCCGACGAAAACCACGCCGCGATAAAACCATCGCACGTTCTCGTGATACTGCCGAAAGCGCGCCATGTCGCTCTGACGCGTGAGGTCGAACTGCGCATAGCCGACGGGACCGGGGCCCAGTAGCGCGTCGTCGTCGAAGGCGTGATCGCGCAGGAAGTCGAGCCGCTCCACCGGGTTGTAACTGCCGTCCGTTGCACGTTCGCAATCGGCCCAGTCGTTCGCGCCGGGCACGTAGATCATCGGCTTGGGTGAGCTGGCCAGCAGGCTCAGACGCTGCGTGAGGAGGTCGTCGCGGCACGATTCCGAAACGCTTTTGAGATTGCCTGCGTGCACGACGAACGCCGCCGGGGTGTCGCCAATGCTCGCTAGCACACTGCGCGTGATGGGCACCTCAGTGCTGTTGAACGGGGTATTGCCGAGCACCGCGAACTCGAAAGGCGGCGGCTTGGCCGGTGCCTTGGGTTGTGTCTTCGCGGCGGTGCGGGTCGACGCCTTTGCACTGCCGGATGCGGTTGTCGCCGCTATCGCCGATATCGGGGCAAGCGCCAGCACCAACGTCACGAGACACGCGATCAGCAGGCCGGTACGGGTGTCATTCGTGACGTGTGGAGGACGAAGGCTCGACATATGGGCGGGTGCGGGTGTGGCGTCAGTCGTGCGTGCGCCCGCGTATCAGGCCTCGCAGTTCATACAGAAGATCGAGCGCTTCGCGCGGACGCAGATCGTCCGGATCGATTTCCGCCAGACGTGCCAGCGCCGCTTCCGACGCGGGGTCGAGAGCAGGGGCACTTTGCGCTCCCGCGCCGTTTGCGTGCGGTGTCATGGCGTCGTCGTCCGCATCCTCTTCGATCGGCTCAACGGCCGCGCGCGGCGCAAACAGATCGAGTTGAGGCGCAGCGGGATCGAGTGCCTGTTGTTCGAGCAGCGCGAGATGCTTGCGTGCCGCGCGAATGACCGGCATCGGTACACCCGCGAGTTGCGCCACTTGCAAGCCGTAACTCTGGCTTGCGGGGCCATCCTGCACGGCGTGCAGGAACACGATCCCTTCGCCGTGTTCTACCGCCGACAGGTGCACGTTCGCGCATTGCGGGAACTCGTCGGGCAATTGCGTCAGTTCGAAATAGTGCGTGGCGAAGAGGGTGTAGCACCGGTTGTGGCCGAGCAGGTGACGAGCGATGGCCCATGCGAGCGCGAGACCGTCGAAGGTCGACGTGCCGCGTCCGATTTCATCCATCAGCACAAGGCTCTGATCGGTGGCTGTGTGCAGAATCGCTGCCGATTCGGTCATCTCGACCATGAACGTCGAGCGACCGCCCGCGAGGTCGTCCGACGCGCCGATACGCGTGAAGATCGCGTCGAGCGGCCCGAGTCGCACGGCTTCGGCAGGCACGTAGCAGCCGACGTACGCCAGCAGCGCGATCAATGCGGTCTGACGCATGAACGTCGACTTACCGCCCATGTTCGGGCCGGTGATCAGCAGCAACCGACGTGGATCGCCCAGCGAGCAATCGTTCGCGATGAAACGCTCGACTTGCTGTTCGACGACAGGATGACGGCCCTGACGAATGTCGACCACACGGTCTTGCACCAGTTCGGGCTTCACCCAGCCGAGCGTTTCGGCGCGCTCGGCGAGCGACGCCAGTACGTCGAGCTGCGCGAGCGCCTGCGCAATACGTTTGAACTCGGTGATGTGCGGCAGAAGCGATTGCAGCAGTGCGTCGTAGAGCATCTTCTCGCGCGCGAGCGAGCGCTCCTGCGCCGACAGTGCCTTGTCCTCGAACGTCTTCAGTTCCGGCGTGATGTAACGCTCGGCGTTCTTGAGCGTCTGACGGCGGCGATAGTCGTCCGGCACCTTGTCGGTCTGACCGCGCGTGACTTCGATGTAGAAGCCGTGCACTTTATTGAACTCGACGCGCAGATTGTTGATGCCGGTGCGCGCGCGTTCGCGCGTTTCCAGATCGACGAGGAACTGGCCGCAGTTCTCGGAAATGTCGCGCAGTTCGTCGAGATCGGCATCGTGGCCGCGCGCGATGACACCGCCGTCGCGCAGCATGGCCGCGGGCTCTTCGGCGACGGCGCTCGTCAGCAGCGCGAGCGCATCGTCCGGAATCGCGAGGTCTTCGTGCAGGATGGCCAGCAGCGGCGAGCGCGCTTCGACCGCACGCAAGGTGGTGTGCAGCTCGGGCAGACGTCGCAGCGCATCGCGCAGGCTCGACAGATCGCGCGGACGCGCCGTCAGCAACGCCAGACGCGCGGTAATCCGCTCGACGTCGGCGACGTGACGCAGTTCGCTGTTGAGGGCGCGCCACGTACCGGGGCCTTCGAGCAGCGTCGCAATCGCCAACTGACGCGACTGCGGCACTTGCTGATCGCGCATCGGGTGGTGCAGCCAGTGACGCATCAGGCGGCTGCCCATCGTCGTACCGCAGGTGTCGAGCAGCGAGAGCAGCGTGGGCGATTCGGTGCCGCGCAGGGTCTCCGTGAGTTCCAGATTACGGCGTGTGGCGGCGTCAAGACCAATATAGGCCGCTTCTCGCTCCACGTTCAGACTTTGCACATGTCGCAGCGATTGACCTTGTGTGGCGGCTGCGTACTGCAATAACGCACCTGCTGCGCCCAGCGCGGGATCGAGACCGTCGCAACCGAACGCCGTCAGGCTGGCAACACCCAACTGGTCGCGCAGTCGTTGCGTGCCGGCGGCGGTATCGAAATGCCAGTCGGGTACGCGCGTCGTGGTGCCGAGCGAGAAGCTGCCAAAGGCTTCGACGGCGCTGTCGGGTACCAACGTTTCCGCGGGACGGATGCGTTCGAGTTCGCGCGGCAGTTTGTCGGCGGCGACTTCCATCAGGCGCAATTCGCCGCTAGCCAGCGACAGCCATGCCAGCCCCGCCATGCGTTCGCTGGCGCGTCTCGCGGGCGGCATCTGCACGGCGAGCAGGTATTGATCGACTTTGTCGCTGAGCAGCGCGGCATCCGTGAGCGTGCCGGGGGTGACGATACGTACGACCTTACGCTCGACCGGCCCCTTGGAGGTCGCCGGATCACCGATCTGCTCGCAGATGGCGACGGATTCGCCGAGCTTGACCAGCTTGCCGAGGTACTGCTCGACGGCGTGATGCGGCACGCCGGCCATGCGGATCGGCTGGCCGCCGGATTGCCCGCGGGCGGTGAGTGTGAGGTCGAGCAGGCGCGCGGCTTTGGCGGCGTCGTCGTGGAAGAGTTCGTAGAAATCGCCCATGCGGTAGAAGACCAGCATGTTCGGATGCTCGGCCTTGATGCGCGTGTACTGCTGCATCATCGGCGTCATGGCGGGTGTCGCAGTGGCTGCGGCCGGTGCCGCGGGAGTCGCTTGGGTGCTCGTCATGAATGAATTCGGGTCGGGCAAGTCGGGTCACGAAGCACGCCGGCGGGGATTTCCGCCCGGCGCAGCTCTCGGTGAGGCGGCAGGAAAAATTTCTTCGGTCTTGCCGGTTTGCACCATCGTGGCGCGTTGGATGCGCAATTTTACGACGGGTTCGGGTCGCGCCGTTATCCATCCGCTATCGATGTCACTCATCGGTGCCGATGGGGATGCCACGTGCAGGCGTCAACCGGGCGTCGAATATTTCTCAAGTTTCCTGAAAATGTGCCGTTTCGGGTGGTAATCTCTCGCAAAAATAAGCGAAAGCAAAACAAAAGCTACTCTCGTACGGGCCAGCATGGTGAAGTCGTTGAAGGGACGGGTCGCAGCGGCGACAGCACTCGTCTCGATGATATTGATCGTCGGATTGGCCGTCGGGATCGAGTTTTTCGTCTATGGCGAGTTGCGAAGCTCGATGCAGGCGCAGCTGGACACGCATGTCAAGCTCGCGGCCGATCAGCTAGACGACAAGCTGCGCGCCAAATTCATCGAGCTGCACCGCATGGCGCGCAATATCGGCGACCCCGCCGCCATGACGCCCGAGCAGTTCGAGACCTTCGTGGCGCGCTCGGTGTCGATGCCGGAGACGTTCAATACGATCTTCGTGGCCGCGCCTGACGGTCATCTGTTCTACGACTCCACCTTCGCTGCAACGCCCATCAATATCGCTGACCGCGACTACTTCCGGCAGTTGCTGGCGGGCGCGCCGCAATCGGCGTCCAGTGTGATTGCGGGCAAGATCACCGCTTCACCGGGCATCGTCCTCGCCGTGCCGGTGACAAACGCGCAGGGCAAGGTGATCGCCGTTGTCGGCGGCGCGGTCAATCTGTTGCGTCAGAACTTTATCGTCGATCTCGCCAGCAACAGTGTCGGTGAGACGGGGCGGTACTGCCTGATCACGAACGAGACGCCGCCGCGCTACGTCATTCAGGCGGACGTCACCAAGATTCTGACGCCCGTCGGCCCGGTGCAGACGATGTGCGGCGTGCGCGATTCCGGTTCGAACGACATCGTCCATATGCATCCGCTGGTGGCACGCGCCCCGATGTCGACAACCGGCTGGAACGTCGTGGCGGTGCTGCCCGGGGCAGAGGCGTTCGATCCGATTTCTCGCGTTCGGCGTCAGGTGGTGCTGCTGGCCATCGCCGCGATCGGCATTGCGGCACTCGTGATGTGGTGGGTGGCGCGGCGCTTGCTGCGTCCGCTCGACACGCTGCGCGATCTGGTCGAGCGCAGCGCTGGCGACATGCGCGCGGTGCAATCGTTGCCCGTGCAGCGTGCCGACGAAATCGGGGCGCTCGCGAACACGTTCCGCACCATGATGGAGCAACTGAGCGAACGCACGGAAGCACTTGAAATGTCACGTGAGGCGGCGCGTGCGCACGTGCGGCGGATGCAGGAAGTGGCGGACCGGGTGCCGTATCTCGTCGCGTTTCTGGATGGCGACGAGCGGTTTGCCTTTGTGAACCGCGCGTGCGAGGTGCGGCTGCGGCGTCCGAGAGACCGCATTCTTGGCGTGACGGCACGTGAGTTGCTCGGGCCGTCGCTGTATCGCGAGTTCGCGCCACATCTCGCGCGTGCCTTCGCTGGCGAGGTGGCCACGTTTGTTTGGGACTTCGGTGAAGACTCGGCCTATCGATGCTTCGAAGTGAGCTATCAGCCGGAGTGGGCAACACATAACGTGCTGGCCGGCGTTCACGTGTTCGTGCGTGATATCACCGTCGAGCGCTCGAACGAGCGGCGCTGGCGTCGCGAGTCGCATACGGACCATCTGACGGGCCTGCTCAATCGCAAGGGCTTCGATCAGGCGTTGTCGGGCGCGGTGCGTCGCGCGCGCGAAGGGGCGGGTGCACAGGCACTGTTGTTCGTCGATCTGGATCGCTTCAAGGTGGTCAACGATACCTGGGGTCATTCGCTGGGCGACGAGTTGCTTCGGCGTCTCGCGAAACGATTGCTCGCGAGCGTGCGCGAGGGGGATGTGATTGCCCGCTTCGGGGGCGACGAATTCGCCGTGATCATGCGCGACGTGCAGGACTTGCTCGACGTCGAACGCGCGGCGATGGCCATTCTCGATGCAGCGTCGCGTCCGATGATGCTCTCGGTCGGTGAAGTGTCAGTGGGTGCTTGCGTCGGTGTGGCGATGGTCGCGCGCAACGAAGACAAAACGCCCGATATGCTGTTCGAAGCGGCCGATCGCGCCCTCTACGAAGCGAAGCACGGCGGACGGGGGCGATTCGTCCTCAGCCACGGCAACGCCGAACGCGCGCCATAAGCGGGTGCGATGGACTCGTGCAATGGGTGGGTGCCTGCCTGGATGTCGTAAGCGGGCGCTCACTGGGGGTGCCGCATCGTTGCGTCAACCGTTCCCTTGCGTTAGGCGCAGGCAATCGAAAGCGCGTCAGCGATCATCTTCCCTGAAGTTACGAGCGTCGATTGTCTGACGCACAATGAGCGACGCCCGTTGTCGGCGATGTGCTCGGTGGTCGTTCGCGCGGCCGCTGCCGGTCGGGTGTGGGGATGTCTTCAGGAGGTTTCGAAAGTCTTCGTAAAAGGAGGCGGGCATGAAACTGGTAAGCGGACGAGGCCGTGCAGTCACGCGGGCGGTTTCCGACGCAGGGTGGCGCGACGTTGGCCGGATAGGCAAGGTGTCCGGTGAAGGCGCGCGCCATGATCCACCGCGGGCCTTGCATCGCAGACCACGAACGCGCTCGGAGACCGATGCGCGGGACAACGATGCGAGACATTGCAGTTTGTCGGTTCGTGAAAACGAAGTGTTTCATATGCTGGTCGACGGCCTGGCCGTCAACGAGGTCGCCCACGCGCTGCATCTGAGCGAGCGGACGGTCGCATCACATGTCGCCCATATTCTGGATAAGCTCGCGCTCGGCGACAGTGCGGAACTGATCGGCTACGCCATCCGGCACGGTCTGATCGATGAGGGGAGCGAGGGCGTCGCCTGAGGCGTATTCGGTGCGAAGCGGGTCCTCACACGGCAAGTCAACCCGGCGCGTCGCGAACGGTCGTCATGAGCGTTGCGGCGCGCCCGTCAAACCGGAGCCTGCGTAGCGCTTCCCTTGCGCTTGCGCGGCCTCCTATTCGTCCGACATCGCTTCCCGCGTCCCGATTAATTCGGAATCGCTTTGCCGATGCGCTGCGCGTGCATTTGCGGCCGACGCGATTGCGCAGTCGGTGATATGGTGCAGGCTCAACAAAATTTTCACGGAAGGTGCGTGTCATGACGGACGAGCCGCGCGAAGCGTCGGTCCGAATGTCTGCGCGTCACCATCGACATCCCAACAAGAAGGGGCGGCGCTTTGCTTGCGTGGCGAGACCGCTCTTGGAATCGAGGACAGACACGATGAAGGCCATCGAGATCACCCAGTACGGCGCACCGGAGGTGCTTAAGCTCACCGAGCGTGCGCGTCCAGAACTCAAGCCGGGTGAGGTGCTCATCAAGGTGAGCGCCTCGGGCGTCAACCGCCCGGACGTGCTTCAGCGCATCGGCCAGTACCCGGTCCCGCCGGGCGCATCGGACCTGCCGGGGCTGGAAGTGGCGGGCGAAATCGTGGAGGGCGCGCAAGGTGTGCTTGAAGGCGCGGACAACCGCTGGGGCCTGAAGGTCGGTTCGCGGGTGTGTGCGCTGGTGCAGGGCGGCGGTTACGCCGAGTACTGCACCGCGCCGCTGGCGCAGGTGCTGCCGGTGCCCGATGGGTTGTCGGATGTCGAGGCGGCATCGCTGCCGGAGACGTTCTTCACGGTCTGGAGCAATGTGTTCGATCGCGCGCGTCTTGGCGAGACTGAAGCCGGTGAAAAGGAAACGCTGCTGGTGCAGGGCGGGACGAGCGGGATCGGCGTGACGGCGATTCAACTGGCCGTGGCGCTCGGCCATCGCGTGTTCGCCACCGCAGGCTCCGAAGACAAGGCGCGCGCGTGCGAGACGCTCGGCGCAGAGCGCGGCATCAACTACAAGACGGAAGACTTTGTCGCCGTGACGAAGGAACTCACCAAGGACCGCGGCGTGGACGTCGTCCTCGATATGGTGGGCGGCGATTATCTGCCGCGCGAAGTGCAGGCGCTGGCGTTCGATGGACGTATCGCGATCATCGCGCTGCTGGGCGGTAGCAAGGCGACGCTGGATATGGGGGCGCTGCTGCGTCGCCGTCTCACCGTGACGGGCTCGACGCTGCGTCCGCGCTCGGTAGCCTTCAAGGCCGCCATTGCGAAGAACCTGCACGACAAGGTCTGGCCGTTGCTCGCCGCAGGCAAGATCCGTCCCGTGATTTATCAGACGTTTCCGGCCGAACAGGCGGACAAGGCCCATGCTTTGATGGAAACGAGTACACACGTCGGCAAGATTGTGCTGACCTGGTAAGCGCGTTCTGTCCGATTCGCCGGGGCCAATGCTGTGAATCCGCGTGAATGCCCCATTTCATGCGGTTTCGCACGTTGGAATGCCGGCGAAATTGACCCCTGTGCCTCAGACGCACTAGAATGAGAGGTTTTTCGTCTATACGCATTGGGGGATAAGGCGTGACAACTGGTACCGCAGCTTCGGCTCGCACCATCAGCCGTAAGGCTGGCAAGCTCGTCGTGGGCAATTGGAAACTGCATGGCAGTCTGGCCGGCAATGAGGCGCTGTTGGGCGACCTGCTGGCGTCGCCTGTGCTGAGCGCGCCGGGCGTGACTGCGGCCGTTTGTGTGCCGTTCCCCTATCTCGCACAATGCCAGACCCGCCTCTCGGGGCAGGTGCTGGGCTTCGGTGCGCAGGACGTATCGGCGCAAGTGAACGGCGCGTTCACGGGCGAAGTTGCCGCGCAGATGATCGCCGAATTCGGAGCGAAGTTCGTGATCGTCGGTCACTCGGAGCGTCGTGCTTATCACGGCGAGACGGATGCGAGCGTGGCGGCGAAGACGCTGCGCGTGCTCGATGCCGGTATGACGCCGATCGTGTGCATCGGCGAGACGCTTGCCGAGCGCGAAGCCGGTGAGACGACGGCAGTCGTTACGCGCCAGCTCGAAACGGTGCTCGCGGCACTGACGGCCGAACAAGCTACGCAGATTGTCGTTGCCTACGAACCGGTCTGGGCGATCGGCACGGGCAAGACGGCGACGTCGGCGCAAGCGCAGGAAGTGCATGCGCATCTGCGTTCGCTGCTGCGTGCGAAGGGTGAGGCGGTTGTGGACGTGGCGGTGTTGTACGGCGGCAGTGTGAAGCCGGACAATGCGGCCGAACTGTTCTCGATGGCGGACGTCGATGGGGGGTTGATCGGCGGTGCGGCATTGAAGGCAGCAGATTTTCTGGCGATTTGCGAGGCAGGTCTGTCGCGCTGATGCCAATACCGTTTGTTGTAACGGTATGAAATAGTCATGACGCAGTGCATCAATTTCGCTGCGAATCGGATGAATTGGATTCTTCTATACGGGTGGTGAGATGGGGTTGTTGAAAACGTTGTTGATCGTGGTGCAGGTGCTTTCCGCGCTGGGCATCATCGGTCTTGTGTTGTTGCAACATGGCAAGGGCGCCGACATGGGTGCGGCATTCGGCAGCGGTTCGTCGGGCAGTCTTTTCGGCGCATCGGGCTCGGCCAACTTCCTGTCGCGCACCACCGCTGCACTGGCTGCCGTGTTCTTCGTGACCACGCTGGGCCTGACTTATTTGGGTTCGTACAAGCCGGCATCAAACATCGGTGTCCTTGGTAATTTGCCTGCAGCGACGGCGCCGGCAACGGCCTCCGCACCTGCTGCAGCAAGTGCTCCGGCACCCGCTTCGGCCGCGAATCCGCAAGACGTGCCGAAGTAATTCGCATTGCGTTTGTGACAAGTAATACGTTGTAAAGAAAGTTGAAAAAAAATCGATTTGTGCATTGAACAAAATGCCGAAGGGCGCTAATATAGCGGTCTTGAAGCGATTCGTAAGTGACAGCGGATTGCAGACTATGAATGCCGACGTGGTGAAATTGGTAGACACGCTATCTTGAGGGGGTAGTGGCGAAAGCTGTGCGAGTTCGAGTCTCGCCGTCGGCACCACAGTTCTACGATGCCAGCCTTGCGTTTATGCTTTGGCTGGCATTTTATTTTGTGCTCACCGTTCATCCGCTTTCCGGTCCCCACACCATCGACGAGAGCGGTTCTTTGAACTAACCGAAAGAGGGTAGAGTTGAACCTCGGAACCTATTATCCCGTCCTGCTGTTTCTTCTGGTAGGTGGCGGTCTTGGGGCGGTCCTGATTGGCGTCGGTAAATTCCTCGGCCCCAACAATCCCGACAGCGAAAAACTCTCTCCGTACGAGTGCGGCTTCGAGGCTTTCGAAGACGCGCGCATGAAGTTCGATGTGCGCTACTATCTCGTCGCCATCCTTTTCATCCTGTTCGATCTCGAAACGGCATTTCTGTTTCCGTGGGGCGTCGCCCTGCGCGATATCGGCTGGGTGGGCTTTATCTCCATGATGGGTTTCCTGCTTGAACTGCTGGTTGGTTTCGTTTTCCTGTGGAAGCGCGGTGCGCTCGACTGGGAATAAGACCGTCAACGTAACTGGCAGCATTGCAGAAGGATTCAGGGTAAGCATATGAGCATCGAAGGGGTTTTGCGCGAAGGGTTCGTCACCACCACGGCTGACAAACTCATCAACTGGACGCGTACGGGTTCGCTTTGGCCGATGACGTTCGGTCTCGCGTGCTGTGCCGTTGAAATGATGCACGCCGGCGCGGCGCGTTACGATCTGGACCGGTTTGGCGTGGTGTTCCGCCCGAGCCCGCGTCAGTCGGACGTGATGATCGTGGCCGGTACGCTGTGTAACAAGATGGCGCCCGCGCTGCGCAAGGTCTACGACCAGATGGCCGAGCCGCGCTGGGTGATCTCGATGGGGTCGTGCGCCAACGGCGGCGGCTACTATCACTATTCCTACTCGGTGGTGCGCGGTTGCGATCGCATCGTGCCGGTCGACGTCTACGTGCCGGGCTGTCCGCCGACGGCCGAGGCGCTGGTCTACGGCATCATCCAGTTGCAGTCGAAGATCAAGCGGACTGCGACGATCGCGCGTAAATAACCGCTACCGCCCATGTCTACACTAGAAAAACTCAAGACCACCCTGCAAAACGTGCTTGGCCCCCGGGCCGAGCAGTTGGTGGAAGCCCTCGACGAGCTCACGCTCACCGTCAAGGCTAGCGACTATCTCGAAGTGGCGCGTACGCTGCGCGATCATCCCGAGCTGAAGTTCGAGCAACTGATGGACCTTGCCGGTCTCGACTATTCGGCTTACGGCGATGGCGCTTACGATGGTCCGCGTTACGCCGCTGTGTCGCATCTGCTCTCGCTCACCCATAACTGGCGTCTGCGTGTGCGCGTGTTCGCACCGGAAGACGATCTGCCGGTCGTGGCATCGCTGATCGATCTGTGGAGCTCGGCCGACTGGTTCGAGCGCGAAGCATTCGATCTGGTCGGTATCGTGTTCGAAGGTCACCCGGACCTGCGCCGTATTCTCACGGATTACGGCTTCATCGGTCACCCGTTCCGCAAGGACTTCCCGACGTCGGGTTATGTCGAGATGCGTTACGACCCGGAGCAGAAGCGAGTGATCTATCAGCCGGTGACGATCGAGCCGCGCGAAATTACGCCGCGCATCATCCGCGAAGAGCATTACGCCGGTCTGAAACATTAAGGTGGCCTTGTGGCAGACATCAAGAACTACACCCTGAACTTCGGTCCGCAGCACCCGGCCGCGCACGGCGTGCTGCGCCTGGTGCTCGAGCTGGACGGCGAAGTCATCCAGCGTGCCGATCCGCACATCGGCCTGTTGCACCGTGCGACCGAAAAACTCGCCGAATCGAAGACATTCCTGCAATCCGTGCCGTACATGGATCGTCTCGATTATGTGTCGATGATGTGCAATGAGCACGCATACGTCATGGCGATCGAAAAGCTGCTCGGCGTCGACGTGCCGATTCGCGCACAATACATCCGTGTGATGTTCGACGAGATCACGCGCGTGCTGAACCACTTGATGTGGATCGGTTCGCACGCCCTCGACGTTGGCGCGATGGCCGTGTTCCTGTACGCCTTCCGTGAGCGCGAAGATCTGTTCGACGTGTACGAAGCCGTATCGGGCGCACGTATGCACGCGGCCTACTATCGTCCGGGCGGCGTGTATCGCGACCTGCCGGACACGATGCCGAAATATCGTGCGTCGAAGATTCACAACGAACGCGCGATCAAGAAGATGAACGAAGCACGCGAAGGCTCGCTGCTCGACTTCATCGAAGATTTCGCCATCCGTTTCCCGAAGTGTGTCGACGAGTACGAAACGCTGCTCACCGATAACCGTATCTGGAAGCAGCGTCTGGTGGGTATCGGCGTGGTGTCGCCTGAGCGCGCGATGCAGCTCGGCTTCTCCGGCGCGATGCTGCGCGGTTCGGGCATTGCCTGGGACTTGCGCAAGAAGCAGCCGTACGAAGTGTACGACCGCCTCGATTTCGAAATTCCGGTGGGTAAGGAAGGCGATTGCTACGACCGTTATCTGGTGCGCGTGGAAGAAATGCGCCAGTCGGCCAGCCTGATCCGCCAGTGCGTGAAGTGGCTGCGTGAGAATCCGGGTCCGGTGATCACCGACAACCACAAGGTGGCTCCGCCGTCGCGCGTCGAAATGAAGTCGAACATGGAAGAGCTGATTCACCATTTCAAGCTCTTTACGGAAGGCTTCCATGTGCCCGCCGGCGAGACGTATGCCGCTGTCGAGCATCCGAAGGGCGAGTTCGGTATCTATCTGGTGTCGGACGGTGCCAACAAGCCGTATCGCCTGAAGATTCGTGCGCCGGGCTTTGCCCACCTTTCGGCGCTCAACGAGATGGCGAAGGGCCACATGATTGCCGATGCTGTGGCGATCATCGGTACCCAGGACATCGTGTTCGGCGAGATCGATCGCTAAGTGCGCAGCGGACGCTTCGCGCGTTCGCGAGTTTTATTCGGCGGGGTTTCGCAGGTCGATACCGTTGCCGTTCCAGTAGCCGTGCCAGTCGTGCGTGGGCAGTCGAAAAAAATCGACGCGCCCGCGCTGGCACGAGCGGGGATAACGTTTTAGAGAACCGTCGGATCGGAAATGCTTTCTCCCGAAGCCCTGAAGAAAATCGACCGTGCCGTTGCCAAATACCCTGCCGAGCAGAAGCAGTCGGCAGTGATGCACGCCCTTGCCGTAGCGCAGGTCGAAAAAGGCTGGTTGTCGCCCGAAGTGATGCAATTCGTGGCGGACTACCTCGAGATGCCCGCAGTCGCGGTGCAAGAGGTCGCAACCTTCTACACCATGTTCAACACGAGCCCGACGGGCAAGTTCAAGTTGACCGTGTGCACGAACCTGCCTTGCCAGCTCACGCGTGGCGAAGAAATGGCCAAGTACCTGAAGGAGAAGCTGGGCGTCGAGTATGGCGACATCACGCCCGACGGTCTCTTCACGGTCAAGGAAGGCGAGTGCATGGGCGCTTGTGGCGACGCTCCCGTCATGCTGGTGAATAACCATCGCATGTGCGGCTTCATGAACGAAGAAAAGGTCGACGCGCTCATCAACGAGCTGACGGCCAAGGGTGCTGCAGGAGAGAAAGCATGACGTCGCTGCACAATCGTCACATCAAGCCGCTGATTCTTGCCGATCTGAACGGCGAGAACTGGCACCTCGAAGATTACGTCAAGCGCGGTGGTTACCAGCAGCTCGCACGTATTCTGAAAGAAGGCATCACGCCGGAGCAGGTGATCGCCGACGTCAAGGCGTCGGGCCTGCGTGGTCGTGGAGGCGCAGGCTTCCCGACCGGTCTGAAGTGGAGCTTCATGCCGCGCGCGTTCCCGGGACAGAAGTACCTCGTCTGCAATTCGGACGAAGGCGAGCCGGGTACGTTCAAAGACCGCGACATCATGCGCTACAACCCGCATTCGCTGATCGAAGGGATGGCCATCGGTGCCTACGCCATGGGCATTTCGGTCGGCTACAACTACATCCACGGTGAAATCTACGAAGTGTACGAACGCTTCGAGGAAGCCCTGGACGAAGCGCGCGCAGCCGGTTATCTGGGCAACAACATTCTTGGCACGGACTTCTCGTTCGAGTTGCACGCTCACCACGGTTACGGTGCGTACATCTGCGGCGAAGAGACCGCGTTGCTCGAATCGCTCGAAGGCAAGAAGGGGCAGCCGCGTTTCAAGCCGCCTTTCCCGGCGAGCTTCGGTCTGTACGGTAAGCCTACGACCATCAACAACACCGAAACGTTCGCAGCCGTTCCGTTCCTGCTGGCCACGGGCCCGCAGCAATATCTGGAAATGGGCAAGCCGAACAACGGTGGCACCAAGATCTTCTCGGTGTCGGGCGACGTCGAGCTGCCGGGTAACTACGAAGTGCCGCTGGGCACGCCGTTCGGCGAACTGCTGGAACTGGCCGGTGGTATGCGCGGTGGCAAGAAGCTCAAGGCAGTGATTCCTGGCGGTTCGTCGGCACCTGTTGTGCCTGCCGGTCTGATGATGGAAACCACGATGGACTACGACAGCATCGCCAAGGCTGGCTCGATGCTGGGTTCGGGCGCGGTGATCGTCATGGACGAAACGCGTTGCATGGTGAAGTCGCTGCTGCGTTTGTCGTACTTCTACTACGAAGAATCGTGCGGTCAGTGCACGCCGTGCCGTGAAGGTACTGGCTGGCTGTGGCGCGTGGTCAATCGTATCGAGCACGGTGAAGGCCGCAAGGAAGATCTGGACCTGCTCAACTCGGTGGCCGAGAACATCATGGGCCGTACCATTTGCGCGCTGGGCGATGCCGCAGCGATGCCGGTGCGCGGCATGCTCAAACACTTCTGGGACGAGTTCGCCTACCACGTCGAGCACAAGCATTGCTTGGTCGGCGCTCACTAATCCCTTTTGACGGTTGGCATTGAACCGCTATGGTTGAAATCGAAATTGACGGCCAAAAGGTCGAGGTGCCCGAAGGCAGCATGGTGATCCAGGCTGCCAAGAAGAACGGCACCTATATTCCCCACTTCTGTTACCACAAGAAGCTGTCCATCGCTGCGAACTGCCGCATGTGCCTGGTCGAGGTCGAGAAGGCCCCGAAGGCGGTGCCGGCATGCGCTACGCCGGTGGCTAACGGCATGATCGTGCGTACGAACTCCGAGAAGGCTGTGAAGGCACAGCAATCGGTGATGGAATTCCTGCTGATCAACCACCCGCTCGACTGCCCGATCTGCGATCAGGGTGGTGAGTGCCAACTGCAAGATCTGGCAGTGGGTTACGGTAAGTCGGCTTCGCGCTATCAGGAAGAGAAGCGCGTGGTGTTCCACAAGAACGTGGGTCCGCTCATCTCGATGGAAGAGATGTCGCGCTGCATTCACTGCACCCGTTGCGTGCGTTTCGGCCAGGAAGTGGCCGGCGTCATGGAATTCGGCATGCTGGGTCGCGGCGAGCACTCGGAAATCACGTCGTTCGTCGGCAAGACGGTCGACTCCGAACTCTCGGGCAACATGATCGACCTGTGCCCGGTCGGTGCACTGACCTCGAAGCCGTTCCGCTACAGCGCCCGTACGTGGGAACTGTCGCGCCGCAAGTCGGTGAGCCCTCACGATGGCGTGGGCGCGAACCTCGTGGTGCAAGTGAAGAACAACAAGGTCATGCGCGTTGTGCCGCTCGAAAACGAAGCGGTCAACGAGTGCTGGATCTCGGACAAGGATCGCTTCTCGTACGAAGGCCTGAACAGCGACGAACGTCTCACCAAGCCGATGCTCAAGCAGGGCGGCGAGTGGCACGAAGTCGACTGGCAGACGGCGCTTGAGTACGTCGGTCATGGTCTGACGGACATCATCCGCGACTTCGGCGCCGACGCCGTTGCCGCGCTGGCTTCGCCGCACGCCACGATCGAAGAACTGCACCTGCTGCAGAAGTTCGTGCGTGCGCTGGGTAGCGACAACGTCGACTTCCGTCTGCGTCAGACGGATGTGTCGGGCGGCACCCAGGGTGCCCCGTGGCTCGGCCTGCCGATCGCCGAACTCGATACGCTGCAAAGCGCGCTGGTCGTCGGCTCGTTCCTGCGTAAGGATCATCCGCTGTTCGCTTCGCGTCTGCGTTCGGCTGTGAAGGCCGGTGGTCAACTGAATCTGCTGCACGCTTCGGACGACGATCTGCTGGTGAAGCTCGCCAACAAGATCATTGCTGCGCCGAGCGCCTGGGTGAGCGAACTGGCAGGTATCGCCGTCGCCGCTGCGGCTGCCAAGGGCGTTGCCGCCCCGGCAGAACTGGCCGGTGTGAACGCCAGCGACGCCGCCAAGGCGATCGCCGCTTCGCTGGTCAACGGCGAGCGTCGTGCGATTCTGCTGGGTAACGCCGTTGTCCAGCATCCGCAATTCGCTCAACTGCACGCCATCGCGCAAGTGATCGCTGACATCACCGGTGCGAAGCTGGGTTTCCTGACGGAAGGTGCAAACACGGTGGGCGGTTATGCCGTGAAGGCTTTGAACGCGAAGGGTGCTGCGGCACTGTTCGCACAACCGCGTCAGGCTTACCTGCTGCTCAACGCCGAGCCGGAGTTCGACTCGGCCGACGCGAAGCAAGCACTCACGGCGTTGACCGCCGCGAAGATGGTCGTCTCGCTCTCGCCGTTCAAGCACGGCCTCGAATACGCCGACGTGTTGCTGCCGATCGCTCCGTTCACGGAAACGGCCGGTACGTTCGTCAACGCCGAAGGTCTGCCGCAACACTTCAACGGTGTGGTGCGTGCGCTGGGCGACACGCGTCCGGGCTGGAAGGTGCTGCGCGTGCTGGGCAACCTGCTCAAGCTGCAAGGTTTCGAGCAAGACACCGCCGAGCAGGTGCGTGACGAAGCGCTGGCCGGTTTCTCGGCCGCGTCGCTTGACAACCGTGCCCGCGCGGCACTGGTGGCGCCGAAGGCCGCAGGTCAAGGTCTGGAGCGTCTGGCCGATGTGCCGATCTACGCTGCCGACGCTCTCGTGCGCCGCGCACCGTCGCTGCAACTGACCAACGATGCCAAGGCTGCGCTGCGCGCAACGCTGCCGGCTGCGCTGTTCGACAGCCTGGGTCTCGCCAAGGGCGACGCGGTTCGCGTGCGTCAGGGCGACGCCGTGGTCACGCTGCCGGCCGCTCGCTCGGAAACGCTGCCCGCCAATGTGGTGCGTGTGCCGGCCGCCACGCCGGCGTCCGCCGCGCTTGGCGCGATGTTCGGTGAAATCTCGGTGGAGAAGGCGTAAATGAGCCTGAACGAAGTCATCAATCAATACGGCACGCAGCTGCTGGGCGTTGCCTGGCCGACGGTGTGGGCGCTGGTCCGCATTCTCGTCGTGGCCGTGATTCTGCTGCTGTGCGTGGCGTATCTGATTCTGTGGGAGCGTAAGCTCATCGGCTGGATGCACGTGCGTCTCGGTCCGAACCGCGTGGGTCCGGCAGGTTTGCTCCAGCCGATCGCCGACGTGTTGAAGCTGTTGCTCAAGGAAGTGATCACGCCGTCGCAAGTCAGCAAAGGCATTTACGCCATTGCTCCGGTGATGGCCGTGTTGCCGGCGTTCGCTATCTGGGCGGTGATCCCGTTCCAGCCGGGTGCGGTGCTGGCCGACGTGAACGCTGGTCTGCTCTACGCGATGGCCATTTCGTCGATCGGCGTCTACGGCGTGATTCTTGCCGGCTGGGCGTCGAACTCGAAGTACGCCTTCCTCGGCGCAATGCGTGCATCGGCTCAGATGATTTCGTATGAAATCGCCATGGGCTTCGCGCTGGTGACGGTGCTGATGACGGCCGGCTCGCTCAACCTGTCGGACATCGTGCGCTCGCAAGAGCACGGCATGTTCGCGGGCATGGGGCTGAACCTGCTGTCGTGGAACTGGATTCCGCTGCTGCCGATGTTCGTCGTCTACTTCATCTCGGGCATTGCGGAAACGAACCGCCACCCGTTCGACGTGGTGGAAGGCGAGTCGGAAATCGTGGCCGGTCACATGATCGAATACTCGGGCATGGGCTTCGCCCTGTTCTTCCTGGCCGAGTACATCAACATGATCATCATCTCGGCGCTGGCCTCGGTGCTGTTCCTGGGTGGCTGGAGTGCGCCGTTCGGCTTCCTGTCGTTCATCCCGGGTGTGTTCTGGCTGGCTTTCAAGGTGTTCCTGCTGCTGTCGGTGTTCATCTGGGTGCGTGCGACGTTCCCGCGCTACCGCTACGACCAGATCATGCGTCTGGGCTGGAAGGTGTTCCTGCCGTTGACGATCCTCTGGGTGATCGTGGTTGGGGGCTGGATCATGTCGCCCTGGAACATCTGGGGCTGAGGCGAACGGAGTAGAGGAATCCCATGGTAAGGGCAATCAAGGACTTTTTCGGCAGTTTCCTGTTGTTGGAACTGCTCAAGGGCATGGCGCTCACAGGGCGCTACACGTTCGCACGCAAGGTGACGGTGCAGTTTCCGGAAGAGAAGACGCCGCTGTCGCCGCGTTTTCGCGGTCTGCACGCACTGCGCCGTTATCCGAACGGCGAAGAACGTTGCATCGCTTGCAAGTTGTGCGAAGCCGTGTGCCCGGCAATGGCAATCACGATCGAATCGGATGTGCGTGAAGACAATACCCGTCGCACCACGCGCTACGACATCGATCTGACCAAGTGCATCTTCTGCGGCTTCTGCGAAGAAAGCTGCCCGGTGGACTCGATCGTCGAAACGCACATTCTCGAGTATCACGGCGAGAAGCGTGGCGATCTGTACTTCACCAAGGAGATGCTGCTCGCGGTGGGCGATCGTTACGAAAACGAAATCGCGGCGGCCAAGGCGGCCGATGCGCCGTACCGTTAAAGCAGGGCAGGGCGCGGTGCTTGGGTAGCGCGCCCGGTACGGCAACAGACGTTGGCTAATTCTCGGCACACCCGGTGATTATGGAATTCACAACTTTTCTTTTTTACGTGTTTGCGCTGATCCTCGTGATCTCCGGCCTGAAGGTCGTGACCTCGCGCAACCCCGTACAGTCGGCACTGTTCCTGGTGCTGGCCTTCTTCAATGCTGCGGCGATCTGGATGCTGCTCGAAGCCGAGTTTCTGGCAATCATGCTGGTGCTCGTCTACGTCGGCGCGGTGATGGTGCTGTTCCTGTTCGTGGTGATGATGATCGACATCAATCTCGACGAACTGCGTCGCGGCTTCGGTAAGTTCATTCCGCTGGCGAGTGCCGTCGGCGCGATCATGATCGTCGAAGCAGCCCTCGTGCTGATGCGCGGCTACGGTGCCACGCGTGCTCCGGTCAAGGCCGTGTCGGCACCGGACGTGTCGAACACCAAGGCGCTCGGCGTTGCGCTCTACACCGACTACATCTTCGCCTTCGAAGTGGCAGGTCTGATCCTGCTGGTGGCCGTCGTGGCAGCCGTTGCGCTCACGATGCGTACCCGTAAGGACCACAAACAGACCGACCCGAGCAAGCAGGTGCGCGTGAAGAAGCGCGACCGCGTGCGTCTGGTGTCGATGCCCGCCGAAGCCCGGCAGCAATCCACCGGCACTGACAAGCCGGCGGCGGAATAAGGAGACAGCATGATGTCGTTGTCGCTAGCGCATTACCTGGTGTTGGGCGCGATTCTGTTCGCGATCAGCATTACCGGTATCTTCCTCAACCGCAGAAATGTGATTGTGCTGCTCATGGCCATCGAGCTGATGTTGCTCGCGGTCAATCTGAACTTCGTCGCGTTCTCGCATTACCTGGGCGACATTGCCGGCCAGGTATTCGTGTTCTTCATTCTTACGGTGGCCGCCGCAGAAGCTGCGATCGGTCTGGCTATTCTGGTCACGCTGTTCCGTAAGCTCGAAACGGTCAACGTCGAAGATCTCGACCGCCTCAAGGGTTAAAGCGAACGCTGTTATGGCATCCACATTGAATCCCAACCTGCTGCTCGCGATTCCGCTGGCGCCGCTCGTCGGCTCCATGATTGCCGGCCTGTTCGGCAAGCAAGTCGGACGCGCGGGCGCCCACACGGTCACGATCCTCGGCGTGCTGGTCGCGTTTGTCCTGTCGGTCATGACCTTTATCGACGTGTTGAACGGGGCGAGCTTTAACGCCACGGTCTACGAATGGGCGCGCATCGGCGAACTCAAGCTCGAGATCGGTTTCCTCGTCGACACGCTCACCGTCACGATGATGTGCGTGGTCACGTCCGTCTCGCTCATGGTGCACATCTACACCATCGGCTATATGGCGGAAGATCCTGGCTACCAGCGCTTCTTCTCGTACATCTCGCTGTTCACGTTCTCGATGTTGATGCTCGTGATGAGCAACAACTTCCTGCAACTGTTCTTCGGCTGGGAAGCGGTGGGTCTGGTCTCGTACTTGCTGATCGGTTTCTGGTACACGCGTCCGACCGCGATCTACGCCAACATGAAGGCGTTCCTGGTCAACCGCGTGGGCGACTTCGGCTTCCTGCTCGGTATCGGTCTGATTCTGGCGTTCACCGGCACGCTGAACTACAGCGAAGTGTTCGCCAAGGCCAACGACGTTGCAGCCCTGTCGTTCCCGGGCACCGACTGGCGTCTGATTACGGTGGCTTGTATCTGCCTGTTCATCGGTGCGATGGGTAAGTCGGCACAGTTCCCGCTGCACGTCTGGCTGCCGGACTCGATGGAAGGCCCGACCCCGATCTCGGCACTGATTCACGCGGCTACGATGGTGACGGCGGGTATCTTCATGGTGAGCCGTATGTCGCCGCTGTTCGAACTGTCGGACACCGCGCTGTCGTTCATCACGATCATCGGTGCGATTACGGCGTTGTTCATGGGCTTCCTGGGCATGATCCAGAACGACATCAAGCGTGTCGTGGCCTACTCGACGCTCTCGCAACTCGGTTACATGACGGTCGCGCTTGGCGTGTCGGCCTACCCGGTCGCCATCTTCCACCTGATGACGCACGCGTTCTTCAAGGCGCTGCTGTTCCTCGGTGCCGGTTCGGTGATCATGGGTATGCACCACGATCAGGACATGCGCAACATGGGCGGTCTGTGGAAGTACATGCCGATCACGTGGATCACGTCACTGCTGGGTTCGCTGGCGCTGATCGGCACGCCTTTCTTCTCAGGCTTCTACTCGAAGGACTCGATCATCGAAGCGGTTGCCGCCTCGCATCTGCCGGGTTCGGGCTTCGCCTACTTCGCAGTGGTCGCGAGTGTGTTCGTCACGGCGTTCTACTCGTTCCGTATGTACTTCCTGGTCTTCCACGGCAAGGAGCGTTTCGGTCAGGCGCATGCGCATGATCATCACGACGCGCACCACGAGGAAGAAGAGGATTCGCACGACGAGCACCACGGTCTGGCCCCGGGTCAGAAGCCGCACGAGTCGCCGGCTGTCGTCACGATTCCGCTGATTCTGCTGGCGATCCCGTCGGTCATCATCGGTGCCATCGCGATTGCTCCGATGCTCTTCGGCGAGTTCTTCAAGCAAGGCGTGGCGTTCAAGGACGTGATCTTCGTCGGCGAGAATCACCCGGCGATGGAAGAGCTCGGCCACGAGTTCCACGGCTGGGTGGCCATGGCGCTGCACTCGTTCGGCACACTGCCGATCGCACTGTCGGCACTGGGCATCATTCTGGCGGCGTTCTTCTACCTCAAGCGTCCGGACATTCCGGAAGCGCTGAAGAACCGGTTCTCGGGCGTCTACAACTTGCTCGACAACAAGTACTACATGGACAAGATCAACGAAGTGGTCTTCGCCAAGGGCGCGCTCAAGATTGGTCGCGGCCTGTGGAAGGCGGGCGATCAGGGTCTCATCGACGGCGCCGTCGTGAATGGCAGCGCGCGTCTGGTGGGCTGGTTCGCTGGCGTCATCCGCTTCGCACAATCCGGTTACATCTATCACTACGCGTTCGCCATGATCATCGGCATGCTCGGGCTCCTGACGCTGTTTGTGACGTTGAACGGCAAGTAATAGGGGGAGCCAATAATAATGCAATCGCTACCGCTTCTGAGTCTGGCCATCTGGCTGCCCATCATCTCGGGGATCGTTATCCTCGCGGTGGGTAACGACCGCAATCCGGGTGTCGCACGCGCGCTGTCGCTTATCGGCTCGCTGCTGAGCTTCCTGGTCACGCTGCCGCTGATCTCGAACTTCGACGCCAAGGCCTCTTCGTTCCAGTTCGTCGAGAAATCGAGCTGGATCGAACGCTTCCACATCAACTACTTCCTCGGCATCGACGGCATCTCGCTGTGGCTCGTCGTGCTGACCGCCCTCATCACGGTGATCGTGGTGATCGCGGGCTGGGAAGTGATCACCGAACGCGTGGCGCAGTACATGGCCGCGTTCCTGATCCTCTCCGGTCTGATGATCGGCGTGTTCTCGGCACAGGACGGCTTGCTGTTCTACGTGTTCTTCGAAGCCACGCTGATCCCGATGTACCTGATCATCGGTATCTGGGGTGGTCCGAATCGCGTGTACGCCGCGTTCAAGTTCTTCCTGTACACGCTGCTCGGCTCGCTGCTGATGCTGGTTGCGCTGATCTATCTGTACAACGCAACGGGTTCGTTCACGCTGACCGACTGGTACGCCGCGAAGCTGCCGATGAACGTGCAGATACTGCTGTTCGTGGCCTTCTTCATGGCCTTCGCCGTGAAGGTGCCGATGTGGCCGGTGCACACCTGGCTGCCGGACGCCCACGTGGAAGCACCGACGGGTGGCTCGGTCGTGCTGGCCGCCATCATGCTGAAGCTCGGTGCGTACGGTTTCCTGCGCTTCTCGCTGCCGATCGCACCGGACGCCAGTCACTATCTGTCGGGCTTCATGGTCGCGCTTGCGCTCATCGCCATCGTCTACATCGGCCTCGTGGCTCTGGTGCAGACGGATATGAAGAAACTGGTGGCTTACTCGTCGATCGCTCACATGGGCTTCGCAATCCTCGGCTTCTTCATGTTCAGCGAAATCGGCATGCAGGGCGCGATGGTGCAGATGATCTCGCACGGTTTCGTGTCGGGCGCCATGTTCCTGTGTATCGGTGTGCTGTATGACCGCATGCACTCGCGCAACATCGCCGACTACGGCGGTGTGGTCAACACGATGCCGAAGTTCGCCGCGTTCCTGATGCTGTTCGCCATGGCCAACAGCGGTCTGCCGGCAACGTCGGGCTTCGTGGGTGAGTTCCTGGTGATTCTGGGCGCTGTGAAGCTGAACTTCTGGGTGGGCCTGCTGGCTGCCACCTCGCTGATCACTGGTGCGGCCTACTCGCTGTGGATGTACAAGCGCGTGATTTTCGGCGCGATCGCCAACGATCATGTGCGCGAGCTGGTCGACATCAACAAGCGCGAGTTCTTCATGCTCGCGGTGCTGGCAGCGCTCACGTTGTTCATGGGTATCTATCCGAAGCCTTTTACGGACCTGATGCATACCTCCGTGGTTAACCTCCTCGCCCACGTGGCGCAGACCAAGCTGCCGTAATCGGGGAGGACATCTAGATCATGCAAAACATTAATCTGCTGCCTGCGTTGCCAGAGGCCATCCTGCTGCTCATGATCCTCGTGATCATGATGTGCGACGCGTTCCTCGGCCAGACGCGCAAGCTCAACTACGTGCTGGCGCTCATCACGTCGGCTGTCGTGTCGGTGCTGTGGGCTTGCAACGCCGCCGACCCGGCGTCGCATTACCTGTTCGGCAATGTGTTCGTCGCCGACCCGATGTCGAACCTGCTCAAGGCCTTCGGTGGTCTGGCAACGTTCGTCACATTCATCTACGGCCAGAAGTATCTGGAAGCCCGCGGTCTTGCCCGTGGCGACTTCTATGTCCTCAGCCTGTTCTCGCTGCTGGGCCTGTCGGTGATGATCTCGGGCAATAGCTTCCTGACGCTGTATCTGGGTCTGGAACTGATGTCGCTGTCGCTGTATGCGCTCGCCGCCGTGTGGCGCGATTCGACTAACGCGACCGAGTCGGCCATGAAGTACTACGTGCTGGGCGCGCTGGCTTCGGGCTTCTTGCTGTACGGTATGTCGATGATGTACGGCGCGACGGGCTCGCTCGAACTCGCCAAGGTCTTCGAAGTGATCGCTTCTGGCGCCGTGAACAAGATCGTGCTGGTGTTCGGCGTGGTCTTCGTGGTCGCCGGCCTCGCGTTCAAGCTGGGTGCTGCGCCGTTCCACATGTGGGTGCCGGACGTCTATCAGGGCGCACCGACTCCGGTCACGCTGCTTATCGGCGGTGCACCGAAGCTGGGTGCCTTCGCGCTGCTGCTGCGCTTGCTGGTGGAAGGCATGCTGCCGCTGGCGATCGACTGGCAACAGATGCTGATCATCCTGGCGGTGCTCTCGCTGGTGATCGGTAACCTGACGGCTATCGTGCAGACCAACGTCAAGCGTCTGCTGGCTTACTCGACGATCTCGCACATGGGCTTCGTGCTGCTGGGCATGCTCTCGGGTGTGGTGGGCGGCAAGATCGACGGCATCGCCGACGCATACGGTTCGTCGCTGTTCTACAGCGTGATCTATCTGCTCACGACGCTGGGTACGTTCGGTATCGTGTTGCTGCTCTCACGCAAGGGCTTCGAAGCCGAGAACCTCTCGGATCTGAAGGGCCTGAACCAGCGCAGCCCGTGGTTCGCCTTCGTCATGCTGATGTTGATGTTCTCGCTGGCCGGCATTCCGCCGCTGGCAGGCTTCTACGCCAAGCTGGCCGTGCTGCAGGCCGTTGTGAACGCCGGTATGGTGTGGCTGGCAGTGGTCGCGGTGGTCGCCTCGCTGATCGGTGCGTTCTACTACCTGCGTGTCGTGAAGCTGATGTACTTCGACAAAGCCGACGACACCAATGCGCTTGAAGGCAGCGGTACGATGCGCTTCGTGCTGTCGATCAACGGTCTGGCCATGCTGTATCTCGGCCTGATGCCGGGTTCGTTGATGGACTGGTGCCTGCGCACGATCAAGCTGACGCTGGCGAGCTAACTCGCCGGAGACGACTTCACGCAGTAATGTGACGCGCTCAGGGCAGATCGGAACGATCTGCCCTGCCGTTTGACAGAGATAGCAAGGCAAGCAGAGGAGACGAACGATGGGGATGTCCGCAGGCGGTACGCTAGTCATTCTGCTGGCCGTGCTGGGCGCGAACCTGCCGTTCGTGAACCAGCGGTTGTTCGGTATTCTCGGACGCAAGTCGGCGGTCAAGCCGCTGTGGCTTCGTCTGATCGAGATGGTGGTGGCGTACTTCGTCGTGGGCGCGCTGGGTTACCTGATCGAGTCGGGCATCGGTAACGTGTTCGCGCAGGGCTGGGAGTTCTATGCCGTGACGGCGAGCCTGTTTGTCGTGTTCGCGTTTCCGGGCTTCGTCTACCGGTATTTGTGGCGCCATCGACCGGCGGCTGCCGCGTGAGATGGATGCTTCGCAAGACGCCGCCCCTGAGGCGGCGTTTTGTATTCTGGGTTCGCCAATTTTCAGCCGTGGAGGGCTTATGACCCAACAGCAAGACGACCAGCACCTGATTGAGACCGGCATCGAGAGCGATACCGTCTACGAAGGCGCGTTCCTCACCATTAAGCGCGATCGCGTGCGTCTGCCCGACGGCAAGACGGCGATTCGCGAGTACACGACCCATCCGGGCGCAGTGATGGTGATTCCGTTGTTCGAAGACGGTCAGGTGCTCATGGAGCGTCAGTATCGTTATCCCCTGAAGCGCGTGATGACGGAGTTGCCCGCCGGTAAGCTCGACCAGGCCGAGGGCGGTCTGGTGTGCGGTCAGCGCGAGTTGCTGGAAGAGACGGGCTATCGGGCTGAGCGCTGGGATTACCTGACCCGCATTCACCCGGTGATTTCTTACTCGACGGAGTTCATCGACATCTGGCTGGCACGCGATCTGACGAAGGGCGAGCAGAAGCTGGACGAAGGCGAGTTTCTGGATGTCTTCAAGATGCCTGCGACGGAGTTGCTTGAGTGGGTGCGTGAAGGGCGCGTCACGGACGTGAAATCGGTTATCGGCGCGTTTTGGCTGGAAAAGATATTATCGGGAGTCTGGCAGCCCGGTGAACGTACGCCGTTGCGCTGATTCGCCGTCTTACGGTCATTATTCGATCCCGGTCCCGCCGATGTCTTCGAACGGCGGGGCGGAGACATATCCGTTGCATCATGAAGGTTTTTGATCTGCGTTGTGCCCATGAGCACACCTTCGAGGGCTGGTTCGGCTCGGAGGACGATTACCTGTCGCAACAGTCCCGGGGGCTGGTGGCTTGTCCTGTCTGTGGCGATACGGCTGTCGTGCGCATGCCGTCCGCACCGCGTCTGAATCTGTCGGGGACGACGTCACGCGCCGAGACATCGGCGACGCAGGCGAGCGGCTCGCCGGTACGTACCGATGCGCTGCCTCCGGAAGTTGCACAAGCGCAGCGTCAATTGCAGACGTTGTGGATGAAGGCCGTGCGTCACGTCATCGCGAATACGGAAGACGTCGGCAACCAATTCGCCGAGGAAGCTCGCAAGATTCACTATCAGGAAGCCCCGGAGCGCAATATTCGCGGCACGACGTCGCGAGAAGAGGCCGAGGCGCTTGCCGACGAGGGTATCGACATCATGTCGTTGCCGCTGCCAGACGGCGTGAAGGAAACCCTCCAGTAGCCGTTCGCCGGGTGCCGTTCCGGCGGCCATCGCTTTGCCCTGATCTCACCCCCACGTCGAAATCGCCATCTCGGCCACCTTTGCTCCCCCCACGTCGACGCGGGCGAGTCTTTCCACGTCCACTCGCTTGAGGACGAACTGCATCTCGCCTACGCCGTCGAACGCCCCGTAGTGACGCGCCAGATCGCCTCGGCGCATCAACGCCCCGAAAGCCTTGAGCGCGTCGCCGGTCGAGCGAAATTCGGCAACACCGAAATTCGGATCGTAGACAACGGTGCCGGCACGCTCGACCAATATGGACATGGAATGACGCCGCGTGGTGACGAGATACGTTGCTCTGGCAGGACCGCCCGCGATCGCCTGTTCGAGCCTTTCGAGGTCAAACAGCCCGAGATGTGTTTCCGTAGCGCTGGCTTCCACGCTGGAATGCAGTCGTATGAGTTGCTCCCGAAGTGAAAGCGCCTGAGGGGATTGAGGCCATTGAACGGCACCTTCTATCGTCCGGATGAACGCAGTGATTTCCCCTCGATGTTGGGCGACCGCCATCATGCGCACCAGCGGCAAGCAGAATCCGGTCCGCCCATCTGCATTGCTCGCCGTATAGGCCATTTGCGGCAAGGGGCGGAATTCTCCGGATGCGGCGTGAATGTCGCCCGCAATGAGCCGTGCATTGACCGCAGCACGCGCTGTGGCTTCGACGCGCATGACTTCTTCGACGCGGCGCGAGAGAATGCCGAGCAGTCGGGGATCGCGGGTTGCCGGATCGATGAAATCCAGCTTGAGCAGCGCCGATGGCCGCGCTTCCGGTGGCAGGTTCAATGGGCTTTGCTCCGCTTCACTTCGACCCGCCAGGAAGGCTTCCCGATGCTCGGCCGACGCCGCATGACGCTGCGCCGAAAGCTTTGAGCGGTATTCGACGTCGAGGAAATTCAAACTCACATCGTCATGGAACACCGTGGCTCCGACTGCGCCGTCGGGCGTGGACGGTGCGCTGATGTCTTCGAGAATCCAGTCATAATTCGCGGTTTGCGAGATCGAGGGGCCGGGCGAGCCGGGCCTGCCGTGATCGATCACGTTCCAGGATCTGCGGTCGGGAAAATAGTCGACATTGAAATAATGCTCGCCGGAGCGCACCACCATGCCCTGTTCGCCACGATAGAGATTAGGCATGAGTTCATGCAACCGCTGTGAGGAGACAGACGCCAGAAAGGGCCGCAATTGCCCACGCACCGCAGTGACGGCATCCGTGTACCAGCCGATAGGCATCCCGGCCGCCCCGGAAAGCATGGCGTTCCAGCCCGCACGTCGAGCCGGTGGGTCACCGAAGGCAACGGCGGTGGCGCCCATCGAGAAGGTTATCGCTGAGAGCGTGGTGGAAGTGGTGCCGATGGTCGGCAACGCAGCCCCGGCGATGGACGCCAGACCAAAGACAAAGTTGGTGGCGGCGAGCGTGTCGAGCAGCGGCGCGATGACGCTACCGGTAAGCCTCGGTGTCCGGCGATGCGTTTCTTCCTTCACGCGCGTCCGGAATAGGTCAAGGTACGCGGTGAACGGGTCGCCGGAAATGGGCGACGTCGAGAATGACAAGGCAGGGACGATGCCCATGCGAGGGGCTGACGTACCAATGAGGCCGGTGCGTACCGCGTTTTCGCGATCGGCGCCGGAAAACGCGCTCACCAGCCGTTCGCGGGCACTCGTATCACCAAGCTGCTCGGTGAGCCAGTCGTGCAACGCTGCATGCCGATGAAACGCGATCAGATGATCCGACAGCACGCGAGGCGCATAAATGAGCAACCAGCCGGTCCCGACATCTTCGAAGATTTGAATATCCGATTTTGCGCCGCCTATGTGTAGCCACGACATGCGAATGCCGACATCCGGAATCGACGGTGCGTGCATCGGTTCCAGATCCAGCGTATATATGCTGGCGCATCCGGCGACGCGCCGGGCGATGTCTGCCGCTGCGCCCGGCAGGTGGCCTTCCTGCCGTTGTACAAAGGCTTCGATGATGAATGCGCCCTTGAGCGACACGTACATGTTCTGTGAGTGGTCTAGCCAGAAAGCATCGAAAGCGTCGGTTTGCTGATCGATGAAGGACTCGGTATCGATGGCCTTAAGCAAATCCTCCGGTGTCAGGTTCGGAATCTTCAGTTCGCGCGCGTTGACGGGGTTCGCATCGGGCGACAAGATGACCCGGGTGCCGGGTGAGAGCGCTTCGGTTTTTTCGCCGCAGACCCGGTTCGCCAGGTATTGCGTCAGCGACCGCGTTTCGATCGGGGTGTCCGGGCCGCTCCGGTCGATGGTCGGAAAATCGAGCGTGGTGCTCACACGCTGCCGGTAGACATGAAGGTAAGTCTGCGACGTGGCGATCAGATGACCGCTCAAGGTCCTGATCAGCGCGGTCATGTAATCCTCGGTCGCGCGCGATAAATCGGGCAGGGCGGCGGCGACACGGACCCGCAGTCGGCCGACCTGGTGAACCGCTTCGAAAGCGCAGCGGTCGATGTGCAGACGCCGTTCTCGAGGGAGCGTATCGGGGGGGAACCCGGCGGGAAAGCCGGTGTCGCCGGGCGCGGCTTCGCGCATTCCCGTGTCGAAGTCGGTGGCATTCGCCCCGGCCAGCCATGCTGTCCAGACGGCGCTTCGCTGCCCATCGAGCAGCGCGCTGCCGCCGTGGTCGAAGTCCTGGTGAATCACGTTGAAGCTCGCGCTCAATGCGAGACGGATCACATCGCTTTGCGTGGCGGGCAGCATGACCCGGCATGGGGCGTCGCCGGAACACCGGGGTTGCATCCCGAGGGGAAGCCGACCGACCAGTTCCCGGTAGATGACAGAGCCTTCACCTCTGGCCAGATCCCGTTCGAGACTCAGTTCCGACTCGTATTCCCTCAACGGAAAACCGCTTCCCAGCACGGCGACAAGCATCCTTCCCGGATGACGTGTCATCCGTGCGGGATACTCCGAAATGGCAAATGCGCCCGCAGGTCGGACGTGGCCTGCCCCGGGTACGTCGATGATGATCTCGTGTACTCGGATGTTGCTGAGGTACGCGTCGGGGTTCAGTCGACGGTGCGTTGCATGGGGCGCATACGTCACGATCTGGGCCAGAATCAGACCGTCCCCGGAGATTCGTCCGGCGTTGTACTCGATGGCGGCCTGCTGCCCGAGTGCGGTGCGCGCACGCTCGTAAAGTGCCCCGGCGTCATTGGCCCCGGCGCGCGGGTTTTCCAGCCGGTCCAGATGGCCAAGCCAGCGCTGCCTGCAAGCGTCGACCATCTTCTCGAACGCCGGGACCGTCAACTCCTTGACCTCATCGTCGGGGACAAAGTGAATTCTCTGGGTACTGTTATGCAGATAGATGCCGTAGGCGAGCGGGCTCTCCTTGATGTGGTTCTGCTTCGTCGCAAACTGTCGTGCGGCCTCGCTCAGCGTCAGCGATTCGATAAGGCCACTACGTGCGAGGGTGCTCGGCGGCAGCCCCATTTGGGAGGGGCGACCGAAGTATCTGAATCGATTCAGATAGAGAAGATCGGGATTCTGCGTGATGCCGACGCGGGCGAGGGCCGAGATCAGTTCGCGGTCGATGAATTGCCGAAAATTCAAAATGGGGGAAATCGCGTTGATCATGACTTCCCGGGTCAGGGCGCGATTTTCCTGAGCGTTGGCGAGCGAGACGACGCGTCGCATCGCGGGCGAATTATCCAACGGGGACAGTTTCGGCGCTTGCTTCTCAGTCGGACGTCGGGACGCATGATGTGCCGGATGGCGCACATGACGAGGGGGAAACGCACCCTCCTGCACAGGATTCAGAGTATCCGGGAGCGTGGTCGATACCACTGTGCCGACGGCTTCCGGAAAGCGAAGCGGATCGTAACCTGGCACGGCGTTCGTCAGTTGGTTGGTGCCCTCGGAGATCGCACGCAGACAGGCGTCGACGACATCGCCGATGATCTCGCGAAAGGAAGGACGCCCGCTGTCGTCGGGCAGGAGGCTGTGAGGCGAGGGCAACTGGCTTGCGATGCCAATGTCGTTCACGCTGCGCGAGGTACTCGCGTAGGCGTAAAGGAAACCGGTCAACGTACCGATTGCCCCGAGTCTGTCGAAGCGGAACGTCGGCATCGCACAACCCACCTCGTACGCCAGTTTGCGGGCACGTTGCTCGTAATCGACCTCACCAAGGTTGGGATCGAATCCGCTGCCAGCCATTCGCATCCATAGGAACGTGTCCGAGACACTCTGCGCCCAGCTTTTACCGCATACCGGTACGTTGCGATTCCCGGACTCGCCATCACGCGCGGTGGCCCGGACCATCGACCGTCGGATGTCTCGCAGATTCGAGGGCGACGTCACACGCAGGCAGAGTGTTTCCAGAGATTCGGCCGGGTGTCGTTGCGCCAGGGCGCTCTCCCATGAGATCAGGATGCCGTGTGCCAGTTCGGGTGAGGTATCGAGCGCGTCGGCCAGTACCTCGATGCCACTGTCCAGAAACTGCGCGATCTCGGTGAGCGGAACCTCGCCGAGAAACCATCGAAGGCTGGTGCTCAGTGCCGGATGATCGTTGCAGATTTGCGTCATCCTGTCGCTCCAGCACGGCGCATCGGGGTGGGGCGAAGCGCTCAGCAGCGTTGGCAGCGTGGGCGCTTTGTCGAGGCGCCATGCCGTGGCGGTGCAACCCGTGCATGCGTGTTCCAACGTGGAGGGGCTTGAATTCGACCCTGGTGGACAGTCAATTGAGCGAATCATTCGGTGGTGGCTCCTGCCTGTGAGAGGGAGATGCCGACGCAAGAGACGCGACCACGAACGCCGACGGCATCGGTGTTCATGGTGGGTGCGCCAGCATGGCGGGCACTATCAGATATCGCTGGTCGATTGTCTGCGGACTGACGCGGCGGCGTGGCGTGCAAAGTGCATCGGGGGAAGATGCGTGCCGTCATGCATAATGTCCCTCGGACGCGGCGATTTGCAGCGCACATCGGCAGCGCACGTCGACTCGCCCGAATGACTCGAATCACTCGTACAGCGGGAGGTTGGGATGGCAACACTGGAGTACTACTTTGAGGACTTCGCCGTAGGCGACACCTTCGATCTGGGCGAATACACATTTACCGCCGACGAGATCGTGCACTTTGCGCGTCAGTTCGATCCGCAGCCGTTTCACGTTGACGAAGCGGCTGGACGCGAATCGCACTTCGGCGGCCTGGTCGCGAGCGGCTGGCACACGTGCAGCATCATGATGCGGATGAATGTCGACAAGTTGTTGTCGCGCTCGTCGAGCATGGGATCGCCGGGGGTGGAACAGATCGAATGGCTCAAGCCGGTGCGTCCCGGCGATACCGTTACGGTCACCAGCAGCACGCTGGAAGTACGCGCGTCGAAGAGTCGTCCGGATCGCGGCATCGTGCGTCAGTTGTGGACGGCAACCAATCAGCACGGCGAAGAGGTTTGTCGCTTCCGAGGGACCGGGCTGTACCTGAAAAGACCGGTCTGAGCGATAACCTTCAGGCAGTGAACAGGCGGTGCCCCGTGGCGCCGCCTTTTTTTTGTTTTTCCGATTGCGCGACGCCATCCATCATCCGCGTCGCGCAATGTGAACATCGCCTGTCAACGTTGACAGGTGCGTGTGGCGCGGGCGACTCCTAACATTTAGTTCACACTTCTTTGGACGGAGTCTGAGATGAATGCGAGTACACGAGCGACCCAAATCGCGACCTTCGCGCTGAAGATCACGTCCGGCACAGAGCGTCTGTACAACAATGGCTTGAGTCAGGTACGGATCGAAATCCTGATCGAGGCCGATAGCACGCTGACGCCTGAGGAGGAGGATAGCTTGCAGTTGGTCGATGCCACGACTCGGCAGTTGATCCCCGCGGTCGATTCATCTGTCCCCGTGACGACGGGCTGGGGCACATCCAAACAAAAAAACATTTTCGACTTTTGCCCACCCGGGGCGGCATTTTCGGGAACAGTGGCTCCGGAACCGTTTCACCGATACTTGCAGACAGCCGATTTTGCGAATGCTCGAAAGACCGTTGGGGCGCGCATTACCCTGGCGGGCAGCGGTGGCCCCGGCATCGATGTGTACTCGATGGACATTTCCGGCAGTGACGGGGAAGTCGATGTTGTGCCGGTGCAATTCCAACGGCCGGGTCTGTCTGCATGGATGGCGGATTGGGAGAGCCCGGACAGATTCGATGTCGGCCCCAACATCAAGGTGACGGTTTACCACCTTGGGATCGTGGATAGCGGTGGGCGATACAACATCCGTACCATCGAGGTCGCGCCGGGCAGCCATGCGAGCATGTTTCGGTGGCTATCGCCCAATTCTGTCACCGGTGCGTTTTGCGGCTACGCGCTGCCACCCGATGAGTTTGTGCAGCAGCATCCCTTCGTCTACTCGGATTCCCAGTACATGGGCGACTATCGCCCGACGACCAACAATTACTATCGCACCGGCTGCGCGTCGGCGGTGCTCGTCTCGCGTGTCGGAGGGCTCCCGTGGTCGGGTGGCGCCAACAAACAGCCCTGTGTCTATGTTCTGCGCGACCAGTACGGCACGACGCATCGAATGCGACTCAACATCGAGGAGTCGCTCAAGCAAATTGATCTGACGCAGGGCTGATGTCGCGGCGACATCCGACACCCCAAATCTCAACGTAACGCGGTCTGGCGCTGCGTCGAATCCCCTCAATTTTCGCTTGAAGTCGTAAGGATGCCGATATGAACGCGCCCGTTCGCGAACGCTCGCAGGCTGACCATAACGCACTGTATTCCGGGGCGCAGAGCTTTCTGAGTTTTCTTGAAAAGGGCGTGGACCCGCGAACCGGTGTCTACTCGGTACGCGTCGCGTTGCCGGTCATGTCGATGAATGCATTGGCCGGTCCGGAACTGAAGTTGTCGCTTGGCTTCGATCCGTTACAGAACGTCGACAGGGGGGGCGGTCGCGGCTGGAGCTGGGGCTTTTCGCAACTGCAACCGGCGGCCAAGCGTTTGCAATTGTCGGACGGCGAGACGCATCTTGCCATCATGACCGATGCGAGCATCACGCTGCCCGACCAGAAGTTGCCTACGATAATTGTCGAGAAGTTTGCCACGCAGGTGGTGGTGACTTATCGGTCGGGCCAACGCGAGATTCTGAAGCCTTTCCAGCCTTCGGATCCGCTCACACCGTGGGTGCCGGTCGAAATTGTTTCGCCGCAAGGGCGCTCGGTTTATCTGACGTGGCAGGCCTTCGAAGGGGAACCCGCGCTCGCCGCGATAAGCGACCAGGACCGTGGCGAGTTGCTGAGCGTGACGCGCTCCGGCCTGGCCGTGAGCATCACCGTACGCGGTCCGGTACCGATCGTCTACGAGATGGCGCTCAGCGGCGATCTGGTGTCGTCGATTCGTTTGCCGCTACCCGGTCAGCCCCGCTGGGGGTTCCGCTATGAACGCCTGACCGATGCAGATCTCCCGTTTCTTACTGAGGTGCGCTCGCCCACCGGCAGTGTGGAGCGGATCTTCTACCGAACGGACGGCCATCGGTTTCCAGCGCGCTCGAACGAAGCGCCGGGCACGCCGCCGACGTATCTCCCCTACGTAGAGCGCCATGTGATCGAGCCAGGCGAGAATCAGCCGATACGGGTGACGACATATGCCTTCTCGACAAACAACTTTCTCGGCTACGGCGCTGGTGTCGACTGGGAAGATGCCACCGATGGGCTCTACAAGGTCCGGACCGATTATCGCTATTCGTCGACCGAATCGCAGGTCGACGAGACCAATGGGCCGCCGGTGGTCGTGGGCACGGTGTATCGCGAGTTCAACCGGTTTCACCTGCTCATGGAGGAGAGGCGCGAAGAGGACGGCTGCGAGCAGACCACGTTGAGCGTGTATCACGACACGACGGGCCTGCCATACGACCAGCAGCCTGCCATCGTGCAACTGCTGCGGCAGGAGACGGTACGCTGGCGTCGCGACGGTGTGTCGCGCGACGAGCTCACGACGCACATGTACGACGAGTGGGGTAATCCAACCGAGGTCGTCACGCCGGACGGGGTCACGCAACGGACCGAGTACTACGATCCCGGTGGTGAAGAGGGATGTCCGCCCGACCCCGTGTGGGCGACCCCGCGTACGGTGAAGTCGCAGACGGTGCTGCCTGGCGCGCCGATCCCGCTCACGCCCGGCATGACGCCGAGCAACGTGGCGCCGACGGTGGTTCAGCAATTTCGGTATGCGCGCTATCCGTCGCTCGTGTCCGGGGCGGCCGATTTTCTGGCGGTGACCGAGCAGCGTCAAATGTCCGATGGGGAAACATTCGACGTATTGTCGTTCGCATACTTCAACCAGACGTCATCGCCGCTGTTGCATGGCCGTGCAAGTCAGCGCGCACAGACGTTGGCCGGGCGTACGGTCACGAGCGACTACGCCTATGCCAAGGCGGGCGACGAACTGATCACGACGCTCACCCACAGTACCGACTTCGACGACACACATCGTGTCACCACCACACATACGTCTATTCACACTGGCCTGGACACCCTCGTGCAGAGCGCGGACGCGATCGTCACGACGGAATATGACGTGCTCGGCCGCACGGTCACACAGCGAACGACGCCCACGTCGGGAGATACCGCTTACACCGCGACATTGGGATATGTCTACTCGCTCGTGGGGGAGGCTGGCGGCGTTGCGTCGCAGCAGACGACGCGCGATTCCGGCATCGTGGAGACCGTCTACTTCGATGGCACGGGGTTGACCGTGCGGGCGACTCGTAGCGACCCCGACGTGGCCGACGGTGAGATCTTCGAGGTTGCGCGGCACGACTTCGACGTGCGCGGTCGCGAAGTGAAGCAGACGACGATTGATCGCATGGGCGATGTCGTGCTGGAGTGCACGACACACTTCGCTTACGACGGATGGGGACGCTGCCATGCGGTGACGCGACCGGACGGTGTCGTCGAGCATGATGAGTGGAATGCTGTGACGCAAGTCGAGACGCGCTGGCTCGAAGGCGGACAGGAACGCTCAGGGGTCACGGCGCGCGCGTACAACCGCTTCGCCGAGATCGAGCGGGAGACGCGCACCGACACGGCAGGAAAACTCGTGAGTCAGTGGACGTTTGCCTACGACGGATTGGGCCGTCGCGTCGGCGCGCTCGACACCTCGCGACGCCAGACGACCTACACATACGACTATGCGGACCGAACGAGCCTGATCGGTCTTAGCAATGGCGACACGCTCGACTATGCCTACGCACCGCATTCGCTGGACGACAGCGTGGCAAAGGTGCGCGTGAACGGCACTGAGGTTGGGGGGCGTACGTTCGACGGTCTGATGCGCGTGACCGACCAGACAGTGGGTGGGCGTAAAACGTGCTGGTTGTTCGAGCTCGATCGCACACATCCTACCGAACAGATCAATTCGGCGGGGCAGTCGGTGAAGTTCACGCTCAACCCGTCGTTGACCGACGTGCCTCGACAACGCGTATCCGGAACCGTGCAAATCGACTATGCGCATGACCCCATTACCGGGCTGCTCGTGGGTGCAGGTTCGGCGGGCGGAGCGATGGCCGGTGCTACGTATTCCTGCGAGCGCTATGCCAGCGGGGCGGCACACATCGAGACCTGGACGGACGAAGCCGGGGAGCATCAGGCGGCTCATGAATGGACGTTGCTCGGTCTGCCCGTCTCATATTCGGATGCGGCGGGTGCGGTGCATAGCTATGGCTATCACCCAAGTACGGGGCAGTTGGTCGAGTACACCTGCGGCGACGTTACGGTGGAGTACACATGGAACTCGCTCGGCCAGTTGTGCGAAAAGGTCGTTCGGCAGGACGGTGCGTTGCGCCTGACGACGACATTCGGATATGACGACTTCGGCCGCGAGATCCGGCGCGAGACGGTGGCACCCGGACGACCCGCACTCGTGTTGACCCAGGGCTACAACGACCTCGATTTGCTGGTCAGCCGCACGCGCACCGAGGGCGGTCAGCAGCGGTTGATGGAGGCGATGGCTTACGACCGGCGCGACCGGCTCGAGCTCTACTACACCGAAGGGCCCGAGAGTCCTCCCGATCCGCACGATCCCTCGCAAAGAATTTCGGTGCAAGAGTGGGCATACGACGCCTTTGACAACGTGACGAAGATCATGACGTGGCATGACGGGTTGGGCACGGCGGCCACGGTGACGTTCCACTATGAGAACGACGACGATCCCACGCAACTCACGGCGTTCGAGCGCAGTGGTTATGCCGCCGCCGACGGGCGCTTTACGCTGGGCTACGATGCGGCCGGGCGCGTCATCGACGATGGGTTGGGCAATACGTACACGTATAACGAGCAGGACCAGATGATGTCTGCGCAGCGAAGCGGGCAGGCACCTACGGAGTATGGCTATAACCCGCTCGACGAACAGGCGCTGCTGGTCCAGACAGGGCAGCCGACGCGTCGGCGCATCTTCCGTCGCAACAAGCTGGCGGTGGAGGTGCAGGGCACCGTCATGCGCAGTTATCTCGACGAGGGTGTGGGCACGCTGGACTCGACAGGGCAATTGCTGGCCTACGCCACCGATCGCAAGGCGAGCGTGCTCGAAGTGCATGCGAGCGAGGCGGCGACACGAGGCATCGCGTACACCCCGAGCGGGTATCGCCGTGCGGACGTCCCCGATAGCGTTCCCGGTCAGGATGGGGAGCTTGTCGATCCGGCGACGCATGGTCTCTGGCTGGGTAATGCGCGGTTGTATTCCCCGGTGCTGAGTCGCTTTCTGGTGCCTGACACCTATGTCCCGTTCGACGGCGGTGGTTTCAACCCCTACGCACGTATCGATCCGCTCAACTCGATCGATCCGTCGGGGCACGTTCCGTCATGGCTTGGCGGGGTGATCACCGCGCTGACCAGCCTGGCAGCGGTCGGGCTCGCCGTATTTTCGGCGGGGCTTCTGTCACCGGCAAGCGCAGCGATGGTGGCGACGACTACCGGAGCAACCGCAGCGGCGACGGGGACGTCGGCAGCTGCTGCGGCCACAACGGGCGTTTCTCTCGCCAGCATATCCGCGAACTTCGCTGCGATGGGCGGGGTAGCGCAGGCGTCGTTGGTCACCACGACGGTCACGAATTTGACAAGCATGTTCGTGGCTAGCGCAGCCTCGATCGCAGCAGGCACCGGGAGTGATGAACTTGCGAATGCGCTCGGTCTGACTGCCACCGCACTCGGCGCATTTGACCTTCTGACGGGGGCCGCGTTTACCATCGCTGCGACGCGGAGGGCGGCGAGTATGTTGAGAGCAGAGAGCATGGTCCGACCCGATTCTGCTCTGAGCCGAATGTCGCGTAGTAGTGGGCGTATGTCGTTAGGCGATCCCGGCCGCTCAGTGTCTCCCCCTTCCATTCGTCTGAGGACTCCGTCTCCAGGGCGGGGGTCTCCCAGTGTGGAAACCGTCACCAGCGGGTCAATCCGCCGTTCGCGGTCCTTGAGCCCTCCAGTTACCGGAGGCATCGTGTTCAGTATGTACAAGTTAGCGGTCAACCGCGCGATGTCACCGCCCCGCGGTGGGATCGAGCGTGTCGACCTGAACCGTTCTGTGCGTGAGCGTTCGGTGGGCAGAGGGCAGAGCACGAATACTGTTCATTTCGCGCTCGTGTTTGATCCGTCGACGGAAACGGAGGTGTGAGCATCTGGCGTGTGACGGCGAATAATTCGACGCCTTGCACCGACCGTCCCATCACTTCGTCATCGATTCGCGCAATGTCCGATTAAGGGGTAACAAGATGAACGTCAGCGAACTTCCTATGACATCGAATGCCCCGTTGCCGTACCTTGACTTCGCAGTCGACACCGAGGTCGATACGGGCGGTGTCACCGACGAATATCTGGCGGCGAACGGCGACGTACTGCCTGCGAATACGCAGCATTTTCCGCCGTTTTCCGCGCCCGGCGACACGTTTTTCTGCACGATCAATGGCGTCGACATCGCGTCGATGACCCGCACCCTGCTCGACGACGATGTCGGCGCGAAGATCGAAGTGGAATTCCCGGGCGAGGTCCTGCGGCAATTGGCGAGCGGCGAATATGCGTTCACGTATCGGGTCGAGCGCGGGAGCGACATCATCGGGATATCCAGGGTCAAGGAGATCCTTATCGATCTCACGCCGCCGCTCAGGCTGGCCCCCCCGCAGGTCGAGAACGGAGGCGACGGCTTCCTGAATCCGATGCTCGCGCTGGGCGGTGCCACGGTGCACGTGCGCTATCAGGGTATGCAAGCCGGGCACCGCGTGCAGGCTCACTGGCATGGAACGGGTGGCGACGGCACCATCGATACGGCTTTTGAGACCGTGTCGGATCCGATACCTGATTTCCTTTCGTTCGAGATTGCTCCGGCGGTGGTGGCGGCCAACGTCGGCTTATCGTCGGCCGTGAGCTACACGGTGTCGCGCCCGGGCGGCGATGCGACGAGTCCGGTGTTGTCGTTGAGCGTGTTGCCCTTCAAGCCGACCGACATGCGCGTGCCGCAATTGCCGGATCTTGCCGGTAGCGATCGCATCGAGCCCGACAAGTTGCCGGACGGTGCCCGGGTGTTGCTTCAGCCGTGGTATCTCGCATTCGAGCGCCAGCAGTTGTGGCTCTGGTGCGAAGGCGAGCATGAGGATAGGCCTGGCGAGATCTACCGGCATTTTCTGAAGGACGGGCATCGGGTCACGGCGACGGAGGCACGGGAGGGGTTCGACGAACGGATTCCGGCGACGTGGCTCGCGCCCCTGATGCACGGCTCGCGTCTGATCGTCCACTATCAGGTCGGATTTCACGATCAGGGGCGACAGGACGGGTGGCGTGTGTCGTTCGAGGTGATCAATCCTCTGCGTAAGTCTTAGAACGCAGGAAGCACTGGGTTATCCACGGAGGTGTGTGATGCAGAAAATTCCAGACAGACGGTGGCCCTGGTTGTCGCTGGCCGTTGCGACGGTTTTGATGGGCGCGTCGCTATTAATGGGATATCAGCGCATGGCGGACGCGGCGGATGCCGATGCGATGACGTCAGGCGGTGCGCAGCCGCAGCATGACCATCCATTGCCGAAGATCACGATGTGGGAGAAGAACGCCGACAAGCCGTGCTCGTTCAGCTTGTACGACGGACAGAAGATCAATTTCAAGGACAGTTCGTCGTGTCCGAACGACGAGCACTACTTCTTCAGCATTCAGGGGGCGCATGAAGGGATGTGGCTGGAGATTCAGAACAACCCGGATTGCGGGAACAACGAGTCGTATGCGTTCTACAAGGTGTCGTTCCAGGACCAGCAGATCGGCGACATCGGCGTGACCGAAGTGCAGCTCTCTCAGGGCAAGACGGAGGGTACGCGTCTGATCGACGGGAACGGCAAGCCCTATCTTCTGGCGGATGGCTGGCGCGGAAGCAGCAACTTGCAGGGGGCGGTTTCATGCGTGAAGGTGGGGCAGTTGCTGCCCGATGGGCCGTTTCGGTATCGCTCGAAGACGATTCCGGACAAATGTGTGATCAACCAATCCCTCACCAACTTTACGACGGTGCACCTGGGCAATTGCGATCACCCGACAGCAGCCTTCTTTAGCACGCTTTCGTCGGGCACACCGTTAATCTATGCGGCGTGGATTGCGCGTACCAAAACGTTTGCTCCGGCACTTGGCCTGGATATGGACTATAGCGTTGTAGTACGTGTGCGAGTCACGCCGGACAGGCAGGTCAGGCCGCTTGAATTCGGCAGCGATGGACGCTTGCGACACCAAAACCACTGTGTGTATGCCGTCGCCCCGATTACGCTCTACACGCGAGATTGCTCAGGTGCAGATGACGAAGTGTTTATCCGGGAGCGGGTGAGCTTGCGTGACACCCAATGACGCGCGGTCCGGTCGTCGATGCGTCTGACAGGGCGCACGACGAGACTACGACGTCACGCTCCCTCGCACTTACGCGTCAGGCGGGTTAGGCGCACAACTCGTCAATGCGACAAATCGCTCACCGACGCCGCGGGCGCATCGCGTTTGACCTGGGTAATGCCGTCCTCCATCTGCTCGGCGGTCGAGAACATCTGGCTCTGGCCGATGATCTCGCCATTGCGCGCTTTGAGCACGAAGTAGGGGCGCCCGGAAGTCGACGTCTTGCGCTCGAACCTGTGATCTTCCGCGGAATTCTTGCGCACGGACTCGATGCCGTTCTGCGCTGAAGCGCGCGCCTTGTACGTCTCGGAGGAAAGGATGGTATGCCCGCTGTCGCCCAGCAGGTGAAAGTGGAATTCACCATTGGGGCTGCGCTTGAGTTCGAACTTGCCTGACATTTGTGGATCTCCCGGATCTTCCAATGGCCAGCGGCGAGGGACTGCGAACTGCAAGTGACGACGACAGAGTGTCGCGTCGAAGAATGCGCTTAGATTAGCACCGCCAGCGCTTTGGCGAAACCGCACTTTGTTTCGAAGTGTAAACCACTTTGAGTGACAGTCCGTCGAACGGCCCGGGACGCCGCCGTTCGACGGTCATGCGACGTTCAGCGGCGTGCGTATTGGGTCGCACCGAAGAGCATTTCGCGGGCTTTGTCGTCCTGAAGCGGCTTGCGGGCGTCGGCGAGCACCTTGATGCCGCGTTGCACCGCCGGACGCGCTTCAATGGCTTCGAACCACTTCTGGACGTTCGGGAAGTCCGACAACTCCACGCCCTGGTTCTTCCAGGAGCGCAGCCACGGCCAGATGGCAATGTCCGCCACGGTGTACATGTCGCCCGCGACGTACGGATGATCGCCAAGACGCTTGTCGAGCACGCCATACAGGCGTCGTGCCTCGTTGGTGTAGCGCTTGATCGCGTAGTCGATCTTCTCGGGCGCATAGATCCGGAAGTGGTGCGCCTGACCGAGCATCGGCCCCACGCCGCCCATCTGGAACATTAGCCATTCCAGCGTCTCGTACTTGCCGCGCACGTCTTCCGGCAGGAAACGGCCGGTCTTGCCCGCCAGATACAACAGAATCGCGCCGGACTCGAATAGCGAGATCGGCTTGCCGTCCGGCCCGTCCTCGTCGACGATAGCCGGAATCTTGTTGTTCGGCGAGATGGCGAGAAATTCGTCCTTGAACTGATCGCCTGCGCCGATATCGACGGCATGGGCGTGATAGGCCAGTCCACACTCTTCGAGCATGATGTGGACTTTATGGCCATTGGGCGTGGCCCAGGAATAGACCTGAATCAATTGCGGCTCCTCGTGGATGCATCGATCGGAAAATTGCCGGGAAATTACACCACAGAACGTTTTTCCCTGCCGGGCGCGGGGATAAAGGCGCCCGGGCGCCCGGGCGCCCGCCGGTTCGCTTACCCGGCGTTCGGGCTCGCGTATTTCGCCAGTTCCAGTTTTGCGATGGCATTGCGGTGGACTTCGTCCGGCCCGTCCGCAAAGCGCAGGGTCCGGGCGCTGGCATAGGCATACGCTAGCGGGAAGTCGCCCGACAGCCCCGCCGCGCCGTGCGCCTGAATCGCCCAGTCGATGACCTGACACGCCATGTTCGGTGCGACGACCTTGATCATCGCGATCTCCGCGCGCGCGGCCTTGTTGCCGACCGTGTCCATCATGTAGGCCGCCTTGAGCGTGAGCAGACGGGCCTGTTCGATCAGGCAACGCGCCTCGCCAATGCGCTCGCGCGTGACGCCCTGCGCCGCAATCGGTTTGCCGAACGCCACGCGTGAAAGCGTGCGCTGGCACATCAGCGCCAGGGCGCGCTCGGCCAGCCCGATGAGCCGCATGCAGTGGTGGATGCGGCCCGGCCCGAGCCGTCCCTGTGCGATCTCGAAGCCGCGCCCTTCGCCGAGCAGCAGATTGCTCGCGGGGACTCGCACGTCGTCGAGCACGATCTCCATGTGGCCATGCGGTGCGTCGTCGTAACCGAAGACCGAGAGCGGACGCACGCGCGAGACGCCTTTCGCGTCGGCCGGAATCAGGATCATCGACTGCTGGGCGTGTTTCGGGGCGTCGGGGTCGGTCTTGCCCATCACGATGTAGAGCGCACAGCGTGGATCGCCAGCCCCCGTCGACCACCACTTACGGCCGTTGACGACATAGTCGTCCCCTTCACGACGGATACGGCATTGCACGTTGGTGGCGTCGCTCGATGCGACGTCCGGCTCAGTCATCAGAAACGCCGAACGGATCTCGCCGCGCAGTAGCGGCTCCAGCCATTGCGCTTTCTGGGCGTCGGTGGCGTAGCGCTCGAGCGTCTCCATGTTGCCGGTGTCGGGCGCATTGCAGTTGAAGACCTCCGGCGCCCAGGGCACCTGTCCCATGATCTCGCACAACGGCGCGTATTCGACGTTGGTCAGGCCTGCACCGCGCCCTGAATCGGGTAGGAACAAGTTCCACAGCCCGGCTTGCTGCGCGAGCGGTTTGAGACGCTCGATCACTTGCGAGGGCTGCCATGCGTCACCGTTACGACGGGCGATCTCGATCTCTTCGAGATAACGCTGCTCGTTCGGAAAGATGTGCTCGTCGAAGAACGCTGAAAGACGCGAGCGCAACGCGTCGACTTTCGGGCTGTAGCTGAAGTTCATGAGGTCTCCGGGCGGTGACTGTCTGCTGAATCGGGGCGTGGCGGCGTGTGGTCAGGCATCGCGCGAGCGCGTCGCGTTCGTTGCACGCTGCGCATACGTCCAGGCGAGTTCGGCCATCGGCCGAGCCCGTTTGCCAGCGTCCAGCGCCTGTTGGCTTGCGGCCGTGCCGTCGCTTACGCGCTTCATAATGCCTTGCAGGATCGCTGCGATACGGAACATGTTGTATGCCAGATAGAAGTGCCATTGCGCGGGCGGAACGATGCCCGTGCGCTCGCTGTATCGACGGATGTAGACGTCTTCATCCGGAATGCCGAGTCCTGTCCAGTCGAGCCCGGCGATGCCGCGAAACACGCCGGGGCTCACGTGCCACGCCATGCAGTGATAGCTGAAGTCCGCAATCGGGTCGCCCAGCGTCGACAGTTCCCAATCGAGGACGGCTAGCACGCGCGGCTCGCTCGGATGGAAGATCAGGTTGTCGAGACGGAAGTCGCCGTGGACGATGGTCGTGCGTTCGGGCGTGTCCGGCGTGCTGACCGGCAGATGGGCGGGCAGCCACTCGATGAGCCGGTCCATCGCATCGATGGGTTCCGTCTCCGACGCACGGTACTGCTTGCTCCAGCGCGCGATCTGCCGCGCGATGTAGTCCCCCGGCTTGCCATACGATTCGAGACCGGCAGCCCGGTAATCGACACGATGCAGCGCTGCGATGACGCGATTCATTTCGTCGTAGATCTCGCCGCGCTGCTTCGCCGTCATGCCCGGCAACGACGGGTCCCACAGCACCCGCCCGTCCACGAAATCCATGACATAGAACGCCAGTCCGATCACGCTTTCGTCCTCGCACAGGCCCCGCATGCGGGCCACAGGGACGTCGGTGCTGGCGAGTGCGTCCATCACGCGGTATTCGCGTTCGATGGCGTGGGCTGAGGGGAGAAGCTTCGCCGCCGGAGCCGGTTTGGTGCGCAGCACGTACGCGGCCGAGGGCGTGGCGAGACGGTAGGTGGGATTGGACTGTCCGCCGTTGAACTGCGTGAGCGTCAGCGGCCCGGAGAAGCCGTCGACGTTGGCGCTCAGCCAGCGCGCCAGCGCGTCGGTGTCGAACGGCGCACAACTGCCCAGCGCTCGTTCGCCTGCAAATGCGGAAAAGTCCTGTACAAGCTCCTCGGCCATGCTGTCTCCTGCATTTCCGGTGCTGCGTTGATCGAGACTGATTCGTAGGTTCGGCTTTTGCTGTTGTACGGCGACGTTCTATGGAACGTGATGGGCCAGAGATGTCTCCGGCCCCGAATAACGATGGCGCGTGTCGTTTAGCCGCGTTGGCGCGTGCGGACGAACGACGCGAAAATCTTCTCCATGACCGTGAGCCGGTTATCGCGATGCAGCGGCTGCGGCGGGGCGAAATTCATCAGGCGCACCACCCAGTCCTGCGGTTTGTCGCCGACGTCGAGCGCATTGATGCACGCAGGGGTCTGGGCGAGCTGGCCGAGGAAGAGGCGTCCCAGCGGATGCAGGGCATGCGACAGAATCGCGCGATTCACGCCACCGTGCAACACCAGCAGCACGGTGTCCCACGACTTATCGGCGCGCAGCTCCGCGATCGGCGGCACGACGCGGTCGAGCAGTTCGCGCACCGATTCGCCGCTCATGAAGCGTGTGTCTTCCGGCACCAGACCGTCGAACGCACTGAGAAACGCTTGTGCCAGTTCGGCGGGGGGGAGGTCGGAGATCTTGCCTGCACGGATTTCCTGCCAGCACGGCCACGTCTCGATTTCGACGTCCTGTCCGGTTTCTGCGAGCACGCGCTCGGCGGTCTCACGCGTGCGCGGCAGGCCGCTCACGATGACCCGGTCAAAGCGGATGTTCTCGGCGGCGAAGGCGCGTCCGGCGGCGCTGGCCTGCGTGCGTCCCAGCGCATTGAGCGGGACGGTGTCGGCATCGATCGGGTGACCGCTGTCGTCGAAATACGTGACATCGCCGTGACGCATCAGATAGATGCGGCGGCGTGCCGACGGCGTGAAGGTCAGCGGACCGGTCTGGGCGCCGAGTTGGCCGAGTGAACTCATGCGAGGGTTCTCCTGAACAAATGCGGGCAGCGGACTAGCGGACTAGCGGGCTAGCGAGCCTTGGTGGCCAGCGGCTGCGCCGGGGCATAGAGAGAGGGCGCACGCCAGTGGTTCGGGTACGCCCTCTGCGGGTACGCGTTTCAGGGGTATTTTGCCGGACGTTTTTCGAGGAAGGCACTGATTCCTTCCAGGCCGTCGGCATGGTGCAGCGAGGCGACGAAATTATCGCGCTCGGCACCGAGTTGCGAGGTCAGCGTTTCGCTGGCACCGCTGTCGATGAGCGATTTGATGCGGCCGACGGCGTTCGGCGACAGTTGCGCCAGATCCGTCGCCCAGTTCAGTGCTTCGGCGCGGGCCTGTCCGGGTGCGACGACCCGGTTGACGAGTCCTGCGTTCGCGAGTCGCGCGGCCGACACCGGCTTGCCTTCGAGCAGGATCTCGGTGGCGAGCGGGCGGGGCAGGGCCTGTGAGAGGAACCACGAACCGCCGCCGTCGGGCGTCAGGCCGACTTTGACATACGCCATCACAAACTTGGCGTTGTCGGCGGCGACGAGCAGATCGCAGGCGAGCGCGAGCGAGAAGCCTGCCCCTGCCGCCGCGCCTTCGACGGCGGCGATGATCGGCTTCGGGCACGCACGCAGCGCCTCGATCCATTCGGCCAGCGCGTCGATGCTGGCGGCCTGCACGGATGGGTCTTTCTGACGATTTTCCAGCAGGCGGTTCAGATTCCCGCCCGCGCAAAAGAAGTTGTCGGCCCCGGTGAGCACGACGGCGCGCACGGATGCGTCGCGCTCGGCCGTGGCCAGCGCTTCGACGCCAGCCGCGTACATGTCCGGATGCAGGGCGTTGCGCGCGCCGGGATTGGACAGCGTCAGCACCAGCGTCTGGTCGACGCGTTCGGCGAGCAGTTCAGCAGCCATGAGTCGGTCTCCGGATTACGCTTCTTCGGTGAGCAGGGACACGCCGAGTTGCGCGCGACGCGTGAGCCACGGCGACGGACGATAACGCTGGTCGCCGTAGAACGATTGCAGATTACGCAGGACCGTGAGCAACTGACGCGCGCCGACGGCGTCGCCTAACGCAAGCGGTCCTTTGGCGTAACCGAGACCCAGCGTGACGGCGCGGTCGATGTCGCCCGGCGTCGCGATGCGTTGCTGCGCGATATCGGCACCGATGTTCACGATGGTGGCGATCACGCGTTGTGCGACGAACCCGGCCGAGTCGCGGATCACCGTCACGGGCGTGCCGCCGTGGGCGAACAGCGCATGGGCGGCGTTGCGCGCGTCGGCGGTCGTCACGGGGGTGGTCATCAGCGTGTGACGCTTCGCGCCAGCGAGCGGCAGCAGCGTGTCGATGGCGACGGTGCGCGTCGCGTCCAGACCCTGTTCGACGGCGCACGTCGTGGCGTCGAAGCCGAGCGGCGTGACGACGATCAGGGCCGTCTCGGACGGCGTCTCACCGCTTTCGATGGTCACACCCGTCGCACCCAGCAGCTCGACGACCGCCGCGAAGCCGCGTGTATCCGCGCGGCTTACCCACACGCTCGCGGGCAGCGCATCCGGCGCGGGGGCTTCGGGCGGCACCTGCTGCTTGCCGTCGACATAGCGATAGAAGCCTTCGCCGACCTTGCGCCCGAGCAGTCCGCCCGCGAAGCGTACAGCGGTGATCGGCGACGGACGGAAGCGGGCTTCTTCGTAGAACTGGTGATAGATCGACTCCATCACGGGGTGCGAGACATCGAGCGCCGTGAGGTCGAGGAGTTCGAACGTGCCGAGGCGGAAGCCTGCCTGCTCGCGCAGGATGCGGTCGATGTCCGCAAAGCTCGCCACGCCTTCGCTCGCCACGCGCAGGCCTTCGGTGTTCATGCCGCGCCCGGCGTGGTTGACGATGAAGCCCGGCATGTCCTTGCAACGCACGGCCGTGTGGCCCATGCGCTGGCCGAGGGCGAGCAGCGCGTCGCCGACTTCCGGCGCGGTGCGCAGGCCGTCGATGACTTCGACCACCTTCATGAGCGGCACCGGGTTGAAGAAGTGATAGCCCGCCACGCGCTCGGGACGCTCGCACGCCGCCGCAATCGCCGTAATCGACAGCGACGACGTGTTGGACGCCAGAATCGCATCGGCGGCAACGATGCCTTCGAGCGCGCGGAAGAGGTCGCGCTTGATCTCGATTTTCTCGATGATCGCCTCGACGACGAGTTGGCAATCCGCCAGATCCTCCAGCGCGTTGCACGCGCGCAGACGTCCCATCGTCGCATCGACGCTCGCCGCGTCGATCTTGCCCTTGGAGGCGAGCTTGTCCAGCGTGTCGCGCAGGGCACCCAGCGCGGCTTGCACGGCGGCGGCGTTGGTGTCGTATAGCTTGACCGTCAGACCGGCTTGCGCGGCGATCTGAGCGATGCCACGCCCCATGGCGCCGGCGCCGACGATGCCCAGAACGTCGATGGCCTGGCTGGCAGCGGCCGGGACGTTGGACGAGGAAGACGAGGGGGATGCAGTCATTCGGAGTGTCTCGAAGTTGGTGTCGATGTCGTCGATCGGTATTTTGTCAGCGCTCAGGGGCTGCGCGAGCCCTGATCCGGTTTAAACATGTGCTATCGAGGCATTATCGAGTCGCTAACCAGGCACTGAGTGCGCGCGACTTGCCATTCTATCGTCCGACCGGTCGGTCGGGAAATGAATTTCCTGACCAATCGACAGACGATGCAAACCGATGCCCAAAACGCATTGCGGCTATTGTCGCTGATCTCGCCGCCGTTGCCAGCGCTTGTTCCGCTGGGCGGTCGATGACGTGGATGCCCGTCCTGCGATCGGGAGGGGCATGCGCACTGGCCGAGCGCCGGAATTCGGGACGTCTGCGGTTGAATTCAATTCACGCATGGCTAGGGCGTGCCGGTACACTTCCGGTAACCGGTGGACGCGTCCACCGGCTCACTCACATGGGAGACATCATGTTGAAGCTGTACGGCTTTCCGGTAAGCAACTATTACAACAAGGTTAAGGTTGTGCTGTACGAGAAGGGCGTGCCCTTCGAAGAGTCCGAATCCATCCCGTGTCAGGACGAGCCGCTGCTGCAATGCTCGCCGCTCGGCAAGGTTCCGTATCTGCAAACGGAACAAGGTTTCCTGTCGGAGTCGCAGGTGATCTGCGATTACCTTGAGGTGACGCATCCGACGCCGGCGCTCTTCTCCAGCGATCCGTGGCGACAGGCCAAGGAACGTGAGCTGCTCACGATGCTGGAACTGCATCTGGAACTGGTGGTGCGTGAAGTCTACGGGCAGGCATTCTTTGGCGGCACGGCGTCGGAAGGCACACGCAGCCGCACGGAGAAGCTGCTGCGCCGGAACATCGTCGCCTTCAAGCGCCTCGCGAAATTCGCACCGTACGTCGCGGGCGACACGTTCACGATGGCCGACATCGCAGCCGGTATCCATCTGCCGATTCTCGGAATGGCGACGCAAGCCGTCTATGGCGAGGACTTCCTGCAAGCCGCCGATATCGACTGGAAGGCGTACACGAAGCGACTCGCCGAGCGTGAATCGTTCCAGCGCGTGCGCGCCGAGCAGAAGGCTTATCAGCAGGCGAAGAAGGCCGGGTAAGCTGATTCGACCGTAAAAACGAAACGGCCGCCATCCAGGGGATGTCGGCCGTTTTCGTTTGGGCGACCCGGTGGGACCGGGCGCCCGGCGTCGTGCTCAGATCTTCGCCAGACGCGTGAGTGCTTCACGCAGCGTGTCGTCTTGCTTCGCGAAGCAAAAGCGCACCACGCCCGATTCATGCGGCTGGTGATAGAACGCCGAGACCGGAATGGCGGCCACACCGATTTCGCCCGTCAGCCACAGCGCGAAATCGGCTTCACTCATATCGCTGATCGCGCTGTAGTCCACACACTGGAAGTAGGTGCCTTCGCACGGCAGCAGCTTGAAGCGCGTACCGGCCAGACCTTCGCGGAACAGATCGCGCTTCTTCTGATAAAAGCCAGCCAGTTCGAGATACGGCGACGGATCGCGCATGTAGTCGGCCAGACCGACCTGCATCGGCGTGTTCACGGTGAACACGTTGAACTGATGCACCTTGCGGAATTCTGCGGACAAGGCGGCCGGCGCGGCCACGAAACCGACCTTCCAACCCGTGACGTGATACGTCTTGCCGAAGCTCGACACGATGAAGCTACGGCGCGCTAGCTCCGGGTGGCGTGCCACGCTCTCGTGACGCTTGCCGTCGTACACCATGTGTTCGTAGACCTCGTCCGAGATCAGCAGAATGTCGGTGCCCGCCACGATCTCGGACAACTTCACGAGGTCCTGCTCATGCCACACCGTACCGCTCGGGTTGTGCGGCGTGTTGAACAGGATCAAACGCGTACGCGGCGTGATGGCCGCAGCCAGCTTGTCGAACGGAATACGGAACTCAGGGGCTTCGAGTGTGATGAACACCGGCTTGCCGCCAGCCAGCTCGATCGACGGTACGTAGCTGTCGTACGTCGGCTCGAACACGATCACTTCGTCGCCCGGATGCACGGTGGCGAGAATCGCCGTCAGCAACGCCTGCGTCGCACCGGCCGTCACCGTGATTTCGGTGTTCCAGTCGTAGTGCTGTCCGTAAAGCTTGCCGATCTTGTCCGCGATGGCCTGACGCAGTGCGGGCACGCCAGCCATCGGCGGGTATTGGTTGTGGTCTTCGCGCATGGCGCGTGCCACGGCGTCGACGATCTTCGGATCGCACGAGAAATCGGGGAAGCCCTGACCCAGATTCACCGCTTGCTTCTCGGCAGCGAGCGCCGACATGACGGTGAAAATGGTGGTGCCGACGTTCGGCAGACGCGACGCGAGCGGCGGGGCAACCAGCGCAGGCGTGGTGGATCCAGTGTGAGGCGCGTTCATGTTAACGATGGACGAGGCAGTGATCAGGCCGTCATTCTACCGCCGTCGCGCCCTGCCTGCGGGTGGGGGCGATTAACTGCCCGCTCAGTCGCCCGCCTAACCGCCAATTACGAGCAATGACGTAAATGCGCTTGCCGTCACAATGCGAAAGCCGAACTGGCGCGTCACCCGGCTACGCAGCTTCAGTACTGCCTTGTCCTTGCTGACGAGCCAGTGCGCGTGTCCGTCGCGTGCCGCTTCGAGGAATTTCTGATCGTCCCGGTCGCGGCAGAGTGGCAGTTGTGCAGGCGGTGCGGCATCGTCCGGGACAACGATTCGGTGCGTGTGCGCATCGACCCACGCGAGGGCGGCGTCGTTGTCGATCTCACGCGAGGCAAATTGAGGGTAGGTCAGCACGACAGCCAGTTCGTCGCGACACCGCTGGGCCATAAGGGCGATGAGACGGTGCTCGACGAGCGCATCGCGCACGGGGCGGGCAATCGGGTCGTCGAAGACGAGCAGATCGATCCAGACATTGGTGTCGAGCACCACGCGCGGTGGTGTGGCGAGGGTGTCGAGATGCTCGGCGAAGGCCCGCTCGGCGGGCGTGGCAACAGCGTTTTGAAGCATTGGATAGAATGACGGTTTTACGTTAATTTCCTGCGCAGGCAGGAACGCCTCACCCGATATGATAATTGTTCTCTCGCCGGCCAAATCGCTCGACTACGAAACGCCGCCGCACGTGAGCACGCACACCGTGCCTCAGTTCGTCGACGACGCTGCCGAATTGATCGAGGGCTTGCGCGAACTGAGCCCGGCGCAGGTCGGCTCGCTGATGAGCATTTCCGACCCGCTCGCCGCGCTTAACGCGACGCGCTACGCCGAATGGTCGCCGCGCTTCGATACGTCCAACGCCAAACAAGCCGTGCTCGCCTTTAACGGCGACGTCTACGAAGGTCTCTCCGCCCGCACGCTCGACGCGACGCAGCTCGACTTCGCGCAGAAGCATCTGCGTATCCTGTCGGGTCTGTACGGCGTGTTGCGTCCGCTCGATCTGCTCCAACCGTACCGTCTCGAGATGGGTACGCGTTTCGTGAACAAGCGCGGCCGCGATCTGTATGCCTTCTGGGGCGAGCGTGTCACGCAGACGATCAATGCGTCGCTCGCCGAGCATAGCGAAGCGCGCCGTGTGCTCGTGAATCTGGCGTCCGAGGAGTACTTCAAGGTCGTCAAACGCCGTCTGGTCAATGCGCCCGTCATTACGCCCGTGTTCGAAGACTGGAAGAGCGGTAAGTACAAGATCATCAGCTTTTACGCCAAGCGCGCGCGCGGACTGATGGCGCGTTACGCCATCGAGCGTGGAGTGACCGACGTGCAGCAACTCAAGGCGTTCGATACCGAGGGCTACGCGTTCGACGACAGCGTGTCGAACGATTCGCTCTGGGTGTTCCGCCGTCGCGTGGCCTGACGCCCGCCTGTCCCCCGCCCCGGGCAAGATCCCGGGGCTTTTCATTTTCGCCAGCGAGATCCGTCATGACCGTCCAAATCAGCAGCCGATTCGACAGCGGCGCCATCCATGTGGTGAGCGCCGAGCGCGCCGACGATATCCATGTGCGCATCGCACAAGATGGCGCGGCCGAGTTCGCGCAGTGGTTCCATTTCCGCGTGCAGGGGGTGGGGGGGACGCCGTGCCGCATCGTTTTCGACAACGCGGGGCAAACGTCCTATCCGCGCGGCTGGGAGAACTATCGCGCGGTGGCGTCGTACGACCGTGTGACGTGGTTTCGCGTGCCGACGTCTTACGACGGGCAAGTGATGACGGTGGCCTTCACACCCGAACACGACAGCGTCTATCTCGCGTATTTCGAGCCGTATGCGGAGGAGCGTCATCTGGCGTTGCTCGGCACCGCTCAGAATTCGTCGCGAGTGAGTTCGCGCTCGCTGGGGCAGACCGTCGACGGGCGCGACATGACGTTGCTCACGGTGGGCGAGCCGCGCGCGGGCAAACGCAATATCTGGGTGATTGCGCGTCAGCACCCCGGCGAGACGATGGCGGAGTGGTTCGTGGAAGGTATGCTGCGTCGTTTGCTCGGTGCGGGGGACTGGGCCGGCGATCCGCTCGCGACGGCTTTGCTCGACGAAGCGGTGTTCCACGTCGTGCCGAACATGAATCCGGACGGTTCGGCGCGCGGCAATCTGCGTACCAATGCGACGGGCGCGAACCTCAACCGCGAATGGCTTGAGCCGGACCTCGTGCGTAGTCCCGAAGTGCATCACGTGCGCGCGGCCATTGAAGCGACCGGTTGCGACATGTTCTTCGACATCCACGGCGACGAAGCGCTGCCCTACGTTTTCCTGGCGGGTAACGACGGTGTCGAATGGGGCACGGAGGCGGTGCTGGCACGCGAGAGGGCGTTCAGCGAGCGCTTCAAGGCGGCGAGCCTCGACTTCCAGGACAAGTTCGGCTACCCCCCGGGCAAGCACGGCATGGAGTCGCTCAAGCTGGCGTCGAAGTGGGTGGCGCATCGCTTCGGGTGCCTGTCGCTCACCCTTGAGATGCCGTTCAAGGACAACGCCAACCGACCCGATTCGCAAGTCGGTTGGAGTGGTGCGCGAAGTGCGGCCCTCGGCGCGTCGATGCTCTCCGCGATCTGGGCGCAGATGCAAGCCGATCAGGCGTAACAAGCCGTCGGCCCAAAACGCATGATGTCACGCCAGGGACGTGTCCTTGGCGTGACGGCATCTGACAGGTGACGGGGACGCAGCGCGTTCCCATTTTGTTTTGTCAGGGGACAGCATGCGTATCGGATTCGACGCGGGAAACGGACATACTCCCGATCCGTCCCACACCACCAGAGTCACGCCGATGTTGCTCAGGGAGATTCAGGCGCTAAGCAAGGACGGCGTCGCGTCGGGGGGCGGACTGGATGCCGTGGCGAGCAACCGACGCGTTGCGCCGCACCTTCTGAGGTACTGCGTCACGTGTGGCGGGAAGTTGAAACGGCCGGGGCGCGTCACGTTGGCGCGATTTGAGTCGAACACGTCGGCACAATGTGCGCGCGACGCGACAGTGACGGCCCTCTCGAATGTGCACAAACAGGCGTGACGGAGCGTAGCGCGATCTCTCGCGCTACGCGTTCCGACGGGCTCTGAAACCGCTTCGCTAAGGTACCCGCGCGCAGCGATCAGTTCTTCTTTTTCGTCGTGCTCTTCTTAGCGCTGCTCGACTTCGAAGACGGGGCTTTTGCCGACGACTTGCTTCCCGTCGACTTGGCCGTGGTGCTTTTCTTGCCCGACTTCGCGCTCGCGTGAGCGGCCTTGCCGCGCGTGTTGCCGCGCGCAGCGCGCTTCACCGGCTGCTCGACCTGAGAGAGCGGCGACGTGTAGTCGAAGCCCATCATGCGACCGTCGGCGTATCCGCAGCGAATGTGGATGTTGTCGGTCTGGCCGGACGTGCGTTTGCCGACACCATCGAGTTCGACCATCTGCGTGACGTCGACCCGTTGCTTGCGATCGTCGAACGGTCCATTCCAGGGTTCGATTTTCGCGTGTTCGGGATCAAGTGCCGTCTCGCCGTACTCGACACTCTCGTAGCCGGGGAGCGTAGCGACGACGAAACTCGCATGCGCAGCGCAGTCGGCCACCATCGGATCGGCGTGACGCGTGTTAATAAATTGCTCGACCAGCGCACGATGCTGTTCGAGCGTGAAGGCCTGTACCGGGGCCGTGAAGGCCGACAGGCAGAGCGGCGCAGCGATGGATGCGATGCCTGCGACCTGGCGCACGGCTCGCATCACGACGCCTGCGGCGCGTTGGAAAAATCGATTCGACATTGCTTGACGTATTCTCGGGGGCGTAAGAGCCGTGTGTGTGAACCGGCCCTGAGCATTGCAGAGCAATGCGGGCATGCGATAACTCATCTTATGAGTCGCTGGCATGCGCCGCTCGCGAAGAAGCTTGACCGCATTTTGAAAGACAGCGGCGAAGCGGCATCCATCTTAACCGAAAAAAAGCCGCTCACGCCCGCCGGGTAAGCCCGAAGACGTCATTGCGCCGCGCGTGAAAGTTACGGCGCGCTACAATGCGGGCCATCCACGCTACGTAGTAGCATTTTTCGACGCGAGCGTCGGCGTGGAAAACGCTTCTTGTTTTGCAGGTTTCTTGCAGCTTCTACCGCGGTTATGCGGCAACAGGGGGCGCATTGTGTCATCGCAGACGTTGACGCAATCGCTCGAACAGCGGCACATTTCGTGGCTTTTCACGCGGATAGTGCAGCGTATGCGCTGTGCATTCGCGCATCGCCCTCTGGGCATTCGCGATTTTTCTATTCGGCATGTTTGCAAATTCACGCACGGTCGGCAGTGCTCAGACCGGTCCACACGACAAATTGGCGGAATTGGTGAGCCGTCATCGCGACGCCGCCTTTCGCAAGCCACTCGCGGCCTACAGCGCCGCAGCCTTCGACGCAGCGATCGCTGCGTGGCGCAGCGCGGGCGCAGTGCCGCTGATCATCGACGCAGGATGTGGTGTGGGTGAGAGCACGCTGCGACTCGCGGCGCAGTATCCCGATCACTTCGTCATCGGCATCGATCAGTCGGAGAGCCGTATTGTGCGCGGCAAGGATTGGTGGGACGGCGAATGGCCCGAGAACTTTGTGTGGGTGCGCGCGGATCTCGTGGATTTCTGGCGGCAACTGCACGACGCGGGCATTCGCCCCGCGCGTCACTACATCCTCTATCCGAATCCGTGGCCGAAGATCGGACAGCTCTCGCGCCGCTGGCATGCGCACGCCGTATTTCCGACGGTCGTGGCGCTCGGTGGTGTGCTCGAATGCCGCAGCAACTGGGATATCTACATCGAGGAATTCGCGCTTGCAGTCGAATGGCTGAGCGGCGTGTCTGCTGAGGTGCAAGCGTGGGTGCCGAAGGACAGCGCCGCGACCATGACGCCGTTCGAGCGCAAATATCTGGCGTCAGGGCATTCGTTGCATCGTTGCGTGGTGACGCTGCCACCGCGCTGATCGTTGCAAAAGCAAATCGGCCGTGCGCTCATCATCTACGGCCGATTTATTTCGATGCACGATCAATGGAAGTGCGGACGGCTCGGTTCGGCGTCTTCCGGCATTTCCGCATGGACGACTTCGCCCACGGGGTCCGGATAGAGCGGCACGCCGCAGTCGTCGCAATATTCCGGATCGAAGCGGCCCGGATGCTTGCGAATCTCGGTCACGCCGCAGGCCTTCAGCAGGTCCGTGACTTCGTCGAGCGCACCGCCTTCGACCTCACCGTTCTCGCGACCGTAGAGCGGCCACACCACACCGTAGATCACGTCGTTGCTGCCGCGTTGCGTGAAGCCGATGCGGTACTCGTCGATATTCTGTTCGCCGAAGCCCGCGACCACAGCGCGCAATTCCGGCGGTGTGAGCGTGAGGACATCTTCCAGATAGCGCAGCGCCGTACGGATCGTATGCGGACGAATGCGTTCGTCGGCTTCGCGGCAACTGGCGTAGTAAGCGTCGGGCAGGAGGCACTCGATCTCGCAGCCGGGCAGCAGGGCATTCAGATTCGGCCCGCCTTGCGCCGACCAGGCTTCCTGGCACTGGCCGCGCTCTGCGTGACGTGCGCCGTCTTCCTGCCAGCGGAACATGGCCGCGCCCTTGGGCACGGCGACGGCGGCGAGCAGGAAACGCGGATCGGCGAGGATCGGGGCTGTCTCCGGCAGGTCGTTGCCGGGCTGCTTGACTTCGGCGTTGCTGACGGCGGCCTGCACGAGTTGCTGCGTCACCTTCCACGATTCGCAATGCGTACGCGGGAGCTGGTCGATGCTGTAGAGGTACGGCGAAATGGCCACGCGTGCCGATTCAGCGAGGACGTGCGCGTGCAGATGCGCGCGAACCGGCATGAGCGCGTCCGGCTTCACCGCGCCGGACGGAATGGCGTAACGCGTCCAGGCGAGGATCGGAATAGCGACGAGCAGGCCGTCCCACGTCTGGCCGTCGGCCTCGGGTTCGGCGGATTCGCTTTGCGACTCGATCAGATCGGCGAGCGCGCCGTAGGCTTCGCTATGGTTGGCCTGGAGATGGTCGAGCGCGGCATCGATGGCCGGTTGGTTGCCGGTGCGCAGTACGCGCGTGAGCAGCGTATCGAGCTGGGCTTCCCAGAAGCGGTCTTCGATGCGGCTGCCTGAGGCGGCCAGCGCGAGCGCGTGGCCGACCAGCTTTTCGGCGTCGGGGGTCAGTCGTTTGGCGGTGCGTGAGCGCATAGTCGTGCAAAGCAGAAACACATGAACTCACGATTGTACGGCATGCGTGAACGCGATAGATGGGACGCTGTCACCAAACACGTCGACGCCGATGGCGACAGGCGAGCCTCGTCACCAACGGGCAGGCGCCAAACGGGCGGTGTGACGACGGCGTTTGGCGCCGGATCAGAAGTCAAACGCGAGATTCGCGGGGGCGGACAGGCGCGTGTGACGCGTCGTGGCGACGCTTGCGCCGGTGACGGGGGCGAGTGCTGCGCCTTCGAGGGAGAGCAGGGCGAGCTTGCGTTCCACACCGCCTGCGTAGCCCGTCAGTGTGCCGTCAGCGCCGATTACACGGTGGCAGGGCACGATCAGCGTTATCGGATTGCGCCCGTTGGCGGCACCCACGGCACGCGACTTGTTCGCATCGCCAAGTGAGTGGGCGAGATCGCCGTAGCTGCGTGTTTCGCCAAACGGGATGCGGCGCAGTTCGTCCCAGACGCTTTTCTGAAACGGGGTGCCGTCCGGTGCGAGATCCAGTTCGAACAGACGGCGTCCGTCGTGGAAATACTCGTCGAGCTGTTGCTTTGCGGCGTCGAGCACCTTGATGCCTGCGCCGTCGAGACGCGTCTCGCCGTCTCCGGGGAAGTACTTTTGCTGGGTGAAATAGACGCCGGTCAGCGCGTCGCCATTGGCGACGAGCAGCATTTGACCCAGCGGGCTGTCGTAAAAGGCTTCGTAATGCGTCGTCGTACGGGTCATGCAACCACCTCCTGCAAATTCATGACCGGCTGGCCAGCCGGTCCTTGTGCCGCAGCACGCCAGACGTGCAATGCGGCGTACGCGCGCCACGGTGCCCACTGGGCGGCGCGAGCCTCGACGGCGCGGCCGTTGGGTACGCCGAGCGCCTGACGCAGCACCAGATCGTCCACCGGCATGGCGTCCGGCGAGCCGAGGGCGCGCATTGCGATGTATTGCGCTGTCCACGGGCCGACGCCTTTGATGGCGAGGAGCGACGCCATCGTCGCGTCCAGCGGTGCGAGCGGATCGAGCCGCAGCTTGCCGTCCACAATCGCTTGAGCAACACCGTGAATTGCGGCGATACGACTTCGAATGATACCGGCTTCCCCGAGGGCATCGACGGGTACGGCGAGCATTTGTGCGGCACTCGGAAACGTGTGCGTCAGACCGTGGACGGGTGTCGGCAGTGGAGTGCCGAATCGCTCGGCGAGTCGTCCGAGCAGGCGGCGTGCGCCCTTGACGGTGATTTGCTGGCCGACGATGGCGCGCACGGCGATCTCGAAGCCGTCCACGGTGCCTGGCACGCGAAGGCCGGGCGTGGCGAGGGCGAGGGGGCCGAGGTGGGCATCGATGACATCGGGGCGAGCTCCGAGATCGAACAGATGGCGGAGTTTGCCGAGCACTTGCGGCACGCTGCCTGCGAGGACGGGGGGAAGCGTCACCTGTAGGGCGTGGCGATTCGTGAGTGGCGAGATCCGGCACCAGCCCGCGACGGTCTGTCCGTCCTGCCGCTGGAGGCTCAGCGTGCGGGTATAGACGTCGCCTTCACGGGACTCGACGCCGTCGATGGCGCGGTCGCCGAGAAAGTCGAGGAGGGCGTGCCATGCGAGGGGAGGGCGATAGGCGAGTTGAAAGACCAGATCGCCGTCGGGAATGGCGGCCATGCGGGCGTTGTGTGCGTTCAGGCGCAGGCGTCCGGGGGCGAAGCCATAGCGTGATTTGAAGAGTCCGTTGAAGCGTCTGACGCTACCGAAGCCAGCGGCAAGCGCGACCTCCGTCACCGGCAGCGCGGTATCGGTGAGCAGGCGTTTGGCGAGCAGCAGTCGCTGCGTCTGGGCGTATTCGACGGGGGAGACACCGAATTCGTCGGCGAAGATGCGTCGCAGGTGGCGCTCCGTGATGCCGATGCGGGCGGCGAGATCGGGCAGTGGGGCGTGATTGAGAAAGCCTTCGTCGATCATGGCGGCGGCGGCGTCGGCGAGTTCGCGGGAGGCGTCGAAGCGTGCGCCACCGGGTGCAAGTTCGGGGCGGCATTTGAGGCAGGGGCGGTATCCGGCCTTTTCTGCGGCGGCGGCGCTACCGTAGAACGAGCAGTTCTCGAAGCGGGGCGTGCGAACGTTACAGACGGGGCGGCAGTAAATGCCGGTCGAGGAGACGCCGACGAAGAACCAGCCGTCGAAGCGTCGGTCGCGTGCTGAGACTGCTTTGTAGCAGACATCCGGATCGAGCTTCATGGTGTGCGGGGGAGGGGAAAACATGGTGCCACTGTACGCGCGCGCCGGACGTCCGGCTAGTCATTTTCGGACATGACAGCACACCGGAGAAAAAGGGATGAGGGAGGAGGTTTGAGGCCCTGGGCAATACAGGCAGACGCAAGCAGGCGCTTACCGAAGCGACTTTCAGTGGAGCGCCGGGAAGTGCCTGCTTGCGTCTGTCCCGCTGCGTTGTGGGAGGGTGAGGTCGGTGAGTGCGGGAGGGTTTTCAGGGGCGAGCGCCAGAGATCGAAGCCCAAGAAAAAACCCGGCACGTCGGCCGGGTTTCGTCTTTCGGGGAACTGGAGGACACCAACGTGGAGGACAGCAACGTCGCCGTCCAGCCCCCTACGTCACATCGACAGCGGCCGAACTTAAGCCGCTGCGAGCAACTGACGCAGCACGAACGGCAGAATGCCGCCGTGCTTGTAGTAATCCACTTCGATCGGCGTGTCGATACGCAGCAGGACCTGCACCTTTTGCGTTTCGCCGTTCTTGCGATGGATCACCAGCGTGACGTCTTGTTGCGGCTTGATGTCCGCCGTCAGACCTTCGATGTCGTACGTTTCTTCGCCCGTGATGCCGAGCGATTCCACGCTGTCCGAGCCCTTGAATTGCAGGGGCAGAACGCCCATGCCGACCAGGTTGGAGCGGTGGATGCGTTCGAACGAACGGGTGATGACCGCCTTCACGCCCAGCAGCTGCGTGCCCTTGGCTGCCCAGTCGCGCGACGAACCCGTGCCGTACTCTTCGCCACCGAACACCACCGTCGGGGTGTTCTCGCCGACGTACTTCATTGCGGCGTCGTAGATCGAGAGCTGTTCGCCGCTCGGCTGGTGAATCGTCAGGCCGCCTTCCACGCGCGAGCCGTCGGCCTTTGCGGGGATCATCAGGTTCTTGATACGGACGTTGGCGAACGTGCCGCGCATCATCACTTCATGGTTACCGCGGCGCGAGCCGTAGCTGTTGAAGTCGGCCTTGAGCACGCCGTTTTCCAGCAGCCACTTGCCAGCCGGAGACGTTTCCTTGATCGAGCCTGCCGGGCTGATGTGGTCCGTCGTCACCGAGTCACCGAACACGCCCAGTGCGCGTGCGCCCTGGATCGGCTTGATGTCGGCGTTCGGCTCCATCGAGAAGCCGTCGAAGAACGGCGGCTCGGCGATGTACGTCGACGTCGGCCAATCGTAGACCTGGCCCTTCGAACCCTTGACCTTCGCCCACAGCGGGCTCGGTTCCTTCACCGAGTCGTAGTTGGCCTTGAACACCTTCGCGTTCATGGCGAACTTCATCAGCTTGTGGATTTCTTCGCTGGTCGGCCAGATGTCGCCCAGGTAGATATCGCGGCCACCCTTGCCCTTGCCGACCGGCTCGGTCATCAGGTCACGCGTGACGTTGCCAGCGATGGCGTAAGCCACGACCAACGGAGGCGAGGCGAGGAAGTTGGCGCGGATGTTCGGGTGAATACGCGCTTCGAAGTTACGATTGCCCGACAGCACGGCGGCTGCGACCATGTCGTTCTTCGTAATCGTCTCGTTCAGTTCGGCCGTCAGATCGCCGGCGTTACCGATACAGGTCGTGCAGCCATAAGCCGTCACGCCGAAGCCGAGCTTCTCGAGGTATCCCAGCAGACCGGCTGCGTGCAGATACTCGGTGACCACACGGCTTCCCGGGGCGAGCGACGTCTTAATGTGCGGGGCGACCTTCAGACCGGCTTCCACAGCCTTCTTCGCCAGCAGACCGGCGGCGAGCAGCACGCTCGGGTTCGACGTGTTCGTGCACGACGTGATGGCGGCAATGAGCACATCGCCGTTGTTCACGTCGATGCCGCTGGCCGTCTTGTACGTGGCGTCGAGTTGCTCTTGCGTCAGATTGAAACCGTTCTCGGAGACCGGCTTCGTGAACAGGTCCTTGAACGTCGACTTCACGTTGCCGATTTCGATACGGTCTTGCGGACGCTTCGGGCCGGCCAGCGACGGTGCGACCGTGCCGAGGTCCAGCTTGAGCGTCTTGGTGTAATCGATGCTGTCCGTCTTCGGTACGCCGAAGAGGTTCTGGGCCTTGAAGTACGATTCGAACGCGTCGATTTCGGCCTTCGTGCGACCCGTGCCCTGGAAGTAATCGATCGTCTTTTCGTCGACCGGGAAGAAGCCCATCGTCGCACCGTATTCCGGCGCCATGTTGGCGATGGTGGCGCGGTCCGGCAGTGCGAGGCTCGACGTGCCTTCGCCGAAGAATTCGACGAACTTGCCCACGACCTTCTCGCGACGCAGCATTTCCGTGATCGTCAGCACCAGGTCGGTGGCGGTCACGCCTTCGCGCAGACGGCCCGTCAGCTCCACGCCCACGACGTCCGGCGTCAGGAAGTAGACCGGCTGACCCAGCATGCCGGCTTCGGCTTCAATGCCACCCACACCCCAGCCCACCACGCCGATACCGTTGATCATGGTCGTGTGGCTGTCCGTGCCGACGAGCGTGTCCGGATAGAACACATCGTCCTTCTTGTGCACGCCGCGTGCCAGATATTCCAGGTTCACCTGGTGGACGATGCCATAGCCCGGTTGCACGACGCCGAACGTGTCGAACGCCTGCATGCCCCACTTCATGAACTGGTAGCGCTCGTTGTTGCGCTGGAATTCCAGCTTCATGTTCAGATCGAGCGCTTTCTTCTCGCGGAAGTGATCGATCGTGACCGAGTGGTCGACCACCAGATCCACCGGCACCAGCGGCTCGATGCGCTTCGGGTTCGCGCCCTGACGCTCGGCGACGTTACGCATCGCGGCCAGATCGGCCAGCAGCGGCACGCCCGTGAAATCCTGCAGCACGACACGCGCGACGACGAACGGAATTTCGTCCGTGCGCTCGGCGTTCGGTTTCCAGTTGGCAAGTTGTTTGACGTGCTCTTCGGTCACCTTCTTGCCGTCGCAGTTGCGCAGCACGGACTCGAGCACCAGGCGGATCGACACCGGCAGGCGTTCGACATTCACACCCAGGGCCTTGCCCAGTTGGGGCAGCGAGTAGAACTTGCCTTTCTTGTTGCCGCCGAGCTTGAACTCTTTAAGCGTTTTGTGGAGGTTGTGGGCCATGATCTTTCCTTGAGTGATACAGAAAAACAAAGCGTGGTGATGCTATTAGTGGGGGCCGGTATCGCGCAGGCACTTGCCTGGGTGCCCGCTACGATGCCGGTAGGTCATGCGTCCGGCGTGCCGGGTACTGCGAAGACTTCCGATGACTTCCGGTAAAACCAAATGTGCAGCAGTGCAACAGTGCAACAGGAAAGCGGCTGGCGCATCACGTGAATTGCGCCGGTATCAACCCGGCGCCTGCTCAGTTGGTCACCCGGATCAACTCGTTCGATTGCGTCGGTGCTGCCTTGTTCTGTTCCGACATCGCTTGCGTCATGCACTCGTCAGCCAGACGGTTGCCGCCATCGCGGTGCGTGAAGAGCATGGCCTTGGTCGGAATCACGACCAGATCCATGCCGCTTGCTGCGTCATAGAAACGGTCTGCGCCGGTCGTCGTTTGCTGACGCGGCAGCCGGTAGTTGCGGCCTTCCCAGAACATCGTCAGGATCTGATCGCGCTTCATGTCACCCTTGATGTACAACTTATTGTTCTCTTTGCAGCTCCAGAGTTCCGAGCCTTCGTCCGGTTGCGCAGGGGCTGCAGCGACAGCGGCTTTCTTCTTGGCCGGGGCCTTCTTTTTCGGAGCGGCCTTCTTGGTCGTGGTTTTGCTGCTCGAGGTCGCGTCGGCGGCAAAGGCCGTCGGGACGAGGGCAGCGGAGCACAGGGCAACCAGCGCAGTCAGACAAAGCTTCTTCATGGTGAGTCTCTCCAGAGGGTAAGAACCGACGTTTGCAAAAGCGCAGATTATCGTACGAAGTCTGCGTCGTTCGACGTCACCACACAAATTTTTTCAATTCCTTTCACGCCAGCGCGACAAGCGACGGCGGTTAATACCGGCGTCGCAATGGATTGTGCTGCGGTGCGCAAAGGGACTATATCGATAACGCGCCAAGGCTGGCGGCGCTTCGGTCGAAGACCGTTCCGACAACAATGAGGGAAGCGCTGGGGATGGAGTGCTTGGCGAAACGAACGCGAGGACCGGGGCTTGACGGCGTTCAGTCCGGCATTCAGCGAGGCGTTCACGACGTTTGCTGCGGGCATTACGCGCACGCCGGAGATCCGGGGTGGTGCGCTGCTTGCGGCAATCGGACGCTGCATTCGCTTGGCCAAGAAATCGCTCGATGATGCGTGAGGGAGTGGCGGGATCATAACGCCGTCGCGGGCTGGCAAGCTGACGTGTGCGATATGTCGTCACTCTGGATTCGAGGAACGTACGGGTGCTGCCGGTGATGCGGGGGAGTTGCGCCGGCTCTGGGGGTAGCCGCCGGCGCAGTTTCGGCCCGTTGCGACGCTTTTGGCGTCGCGCGGGGCCGGATCCCTGGGTATTCCTGGGAAATCAGCCCAACAGATGGGCCACGCCAGCGCGCTCTTCTTCGAGCTCCTTGAGCGTGAAGTCCATCTTTTCACGCGAGTAGGCGTCGATCTCGAGGCCTTCCACGCGCTTGTACTTGCCGTTTTCGCAGATCACCGGCACGCCGTAGATCACGTCTTCCGGGATGCCGTACGAGCCGTCCGACGGGATACCCATCGTGACCCACTTGCCGTTCGAGCCCAGCACCCAGTCATGGATGTGGTCGATAGCAGCGTTGGCAGCCGAAGCGGCCGACGACAGGCCACGGGCTTCGATGATGGCGGCGCCGCGCTTGCCGACGGTCGGCAGGAACACGTCATTGTTCCACACGTCGTCGTTGATCAAGGCCTTCACGCTCTGGCCGTCGATCGTGGCGAAGCGGTAGTCGGCGTACATCGTCGGCGAGTGGTTGCCCCACACGGCCAGCTTTTCGATGCTCGCGACCGGCTTGCCGGTCTTGGCGGCGAGTTGCGACAGGGCACGGTTGTGATCCAGGCGCAGCATCGCGGTGAAGTTTTCCTTCGGCAGGTTCGGGGCCGACTTCATGGCGATGTAGGCGTTGGTGTTCGCCGGGTTGCCGACGACCAGCACCTTGACGTTGCGGCTGGCGACTTCGTCCAGGGCCTTGCCCTGCACCGTGAAGATGGCGCCGTTCGCTTCGAGCAGATCCTTACGTTCCATGCCCTTCGAGCGCGGACGGGCGCCAACCAGCAGGGCGACGTCGGCATCCTTGAAGGCGACCTTCGGGTCGTCGGTCACGACCACGCCAGCCAGCAGCGGGAACGCGCAGTCTTCGAGCTCCATCACGACGCCCTTGACGGCGGCTTGAGCTTGCGGGAGGTCGAGCAGTTGCAGGATGACGGGCTGATCCTTGCCGAGCATGTCGCCATTGGCGATACGGAACAGCAGGGAGTAGCCGATTTGGCCAGCGGCGCCGGTGACGGCGACACGCATTGCGGGTTTTGCCATGAGAATCTCTCCAGACGTGTACAAATAATCCTGCGAAGCTCAGGATGGGCTCACCGTCCGGGTGGCAAACTTTTGCCAGGCTGACAGCGCCGCGTCACATGAAGCTTCTAAAATTCCTTGACCTACGGAAGCTTGCGGGCTGCGCGGGGAGTGCTGCCGTCGACATGTGCGAAGCACCGGACTCTCTTATCTTATAAGATAGCCGTGCTGCGGCTGCAGGCCCCTGTTAGCCCGCGCCAGTGTAGGAGTCGCCAGAACGAATGTCAACTCTATCTTATGTCTTATATAAGACATAGGATTATTGCTGTTATTCGATGGACGAAGGTCTTGATTTGTGGTCAAATCCCCGCCATGAATGCGAACGTTCGCGACACATCCAACACCACGCCGCCTGTCGACGCGCCGCAGCGATCGGACAGCGCGCGCGATGTCGCTCAGGTCTCCCCGGCTGCATCGGCTGCTCAGGCTGTGCAGGGTGGCGTGGCCGCCGGAGCGTCGCCGACCTTCAGTCCACTGTACCAGCAGATCAAGGGACTCATTACCCAGAGCCTGCAAGCCGGCGAATGGAAGCCCGGCGAAATCATTCCCAGCGAAGTCGATCTGGCAGGCCGGTATAAGGTCAGCCAGGGAACGGTGCGTAAAGCCATCGACGAACTGGCGGCCGAGAACCTGCTGGTGCGTCGTCAGGGCCGCGGCACGTTCGTGGCCACCCATCATGAAGACCGGGTGCAATTCCGGTTTCTGCGTCTCGCGCCCGATTCGGGCGAACCCCATCACCCGCCCAGCCGCCTGATCGAGTGCCGCCGAATGCGCGCACCGGCGGAAATCGCACGTCAGCTGGATCTGCGTGCAGGCGACGGCGTGATTCTGATTCGTCGCATGATGGATTTCTCGGACCGCCCGACGGTGCTCGACGAAATCTGGCTGCCCGGGGCGCTGTTCCGTGGGTTGACGGCGGAAAAGCTCAATGAATACAAAGGGCCGATGTACGGCCTGTTCGAGGACGAATTCGGTACGCGCATGATCCGCGCCGTGGAGAAAGTCCGCGCCGTGGCCGCAGACGACATGACGGCGGATCTGCTGAAAGTGCCGAAGGGTTTTCCGCTTCTGAGTGTGGAGCGCGTTTCCTACACTTATGGAGACAAACCGGTAGAAGTGCGCCGGGGTTGGTATGTCACCACGGAACATCATTATCAGAACGAACTAAGTTGAAGACGAAGTCGGGTCTGACGTGAAATTGTTGAGAGGGTAGGGCGACTTTCCCCAGGGATGCGCCGGTGTCGTGGCCGGCAAGTGCCTGAAAGTCGAGGCTTGGGGGCGGCGTGTCGTGCGCCGTTGGCAGGAATTTCCGGAGCGTTAGAACCGGTATGGTGCAATGCACTAGAATCGGCGCTAAAATCCGGGGCTGATGTAACTACATGGGGTCTAGCATGGCTGAAGTGGTAAAAAAAGAGCGGCCAGTCTACAGGAATATCGGTATCGGACAGATTGTCTCGTACCGTCTCCCGCCGGCTGGTATCGTTTCGATTCTGCACCGTATTAGCGGTGTCATCTTGTTCCTTCTGTTGCCGTTCGCGCTGTATCTGTTCGAACAGAGCCTCACGTCGGAACTGACCTTCGAAACTCTTCGAAGCGTCGCCTCCAACTGGTTTGTCAAACTCGTCATCCTGGCGTTGTCGTGGGGCTTCCTGCACCACTTCTGTGCTGGCGTGCGCCACCTGCGCATGGACTTCAATCACGACGCAGTGAGCAAGGAAGGCGGCAAGAATTCGGCTGTGGTCGTGCTGGCCGTGTCGCTGGTGCTGACGCTGGCCGTCGCCCTCAAGCTGTTCGGAGCGTTCTAAGATGGCACAGAACAATATCGGTTCCAAGCGCCTGGTTGTCGGCGCTCACTACGGCCTGCGCGACTGGATTGCGCAGCGCATGACCGCAGTGATCATGGCCGTGTACACGGTGATCCTGCTGGTGTGGTTCTTCACCGCCAAGAACTTCTCCTACGAAGGCTGGGCCGGCATCTTCTCGCATCAATGGATGAAGTTGGCCACGTTCGTTACGCTGCTCGCGCTGTTCTATCACGCGTGGGTCGGCATTCGCGACATCTGGATGGACTACGTCAAGCCCGTCAGTGTGCGACTGGCGCTGTACGCGCTGACGATCGTCTGGCTGCTGGCTTGTGCCGGCTATGCCGCGCAGATTTTGTGGAGAGTGTAAAGAATGGCTGCAATTAAAAATTCGCTGCCGCGCCGCCGCTTTGACGTCGTCATCGTGGGCGCAGGTGGTTCGGGCATGCGCGCTTCGCTGCAACTGGCCAAGGCCGGTCTGTCGGTGGCAGTGCTGTCCAAGGTGTTCCCCACCCGTTCGCATACCGTGGCCGCTCAGGGCGGCATCGGCGCTTCGCTCGGCAACATGAGCGAAGACAACTGGCATTACCACTTCTACGACACCATCAAGGGCTCCGACTGGCTCGGCGACCAGGATGCGATCGAGTTCATGTGCCGTCAGGCACCGAACGCCGTCTACGAGCTGGAACACTTCGGCATGCCGTTCGACCGTAACCCGGACGGCACGATTTACCAGCGCCCGTTCGGCGGCCACACGGCCAACTACGGCGAAAAGCCCGTCCAGCGCGCTTGCGCGGCCGCTGACCGTACCGGTCACGCCCTGCTGCACACGCTGTACCAGCAAAACGTCGCTGCCAAGACCCACTTCTTCGTGGAGTGGATGGCGCTCGACCTGATTCGCAACGAAGAGGGCGATGTCCTCGGCGTGTCGGCGCTGGAACTCGAAACCGGCGAAGTCTACCTGCTCGAAGGCAAGTGCACGTTGTTCGCGACCGGCGGTGCCGGCCGTGTGTACGCCGCTTCGACCAACGCGTTCATCAACACCGGTGACGGTCTGGGCATGGCTGCACGCGCAGGCATTCCGCTCGAAGACATGGAATTCTGGCAATTCCACCCGACCGGCGTGGCCGGCGCGGGCGTGCTGATCACCGAAGGTGTGCGCGGCGAAGGCGGTATTCTGCGTAACTCGAACGGCGAGCGTTTCATGGAGCGTTACGCTCCGACGCTGAAGGATCTGGCGCCGCGTGACTTCGTGTCGCGTTCGATGGACCAGGAAATCAAGGAAGGCCGTGGCTGCGGCCCGAACGGCGACTACGTGCTGCTTGACCTCTCGCACATCGGTGCCGAGACGATCATGAAGCGCCTGCCGTCGATTCGCGAAATCGCACTGAAGTTCGCCAACGTCGACGCGATCAAGGAACCGATCCCGGTCGTGCCGACCATCCACTATCAGATGGGCGGTATTCCGACGAACTACAACGGTCAGGTCGTGCTGCAGAAGGACGGCTCGTCGGTGCCCGTCAACGGCTTCTACGCTGTGGGCGAGTGCTCGTGCGTGTCGGTCCACGGTGCCAACCGTCTGGGTACGAACTCGCTGCTCGACCTCGTGGTGTTCGGCCGTGCTGCCGGTAACCACATCGTCGACTTCGTCAAGAACCACGGCGAGCACAAGCCGCTGCCTGCCGATGCCGGCGACAACGCGCTGGCGCGCCTCGGCCGTCTGGAAGCCTCCAGCTCGGGCGAGTACGCTCAGGACATCGCCAACGACATCCGCGCGACGATGCAGAAGCACGCCGGCGTGTTCCGTACGTCGGACCTGCTCAAGGAAGGCGTGGACGAGATCAAGCAAGTGGCCGAGCGCGTGTCGCACGTCCACCTGAAGGACAAGTCGAAGGTGTTCAACACGGCGCGTATGGAAGCGCTCGAAGTCGACAACCTGATCGAAGTGGCCAAGGCCACCATGATCGCAGCGGAAGCCCGTAAGGAAAGCCGCGGTGCACACGCACACAGCGACTACCCGGAGCGCGACGACGCCAACTGGATGCGCCACTCGCTGTTCTTCAGCGAAGGCAACCGTCTGGATTACAAGCCGGTGCAGATGAAGCCGCTGACCGTCGACTCGGTTCCGCCCAAGGCGCGGACGTTCTAAGGGATTCGCAAGATCATGAAACGCATTTTTGAAGTCTACCGCTACGATCCGGACAAGGATGCCGCACCGTACATGCAGACCTACGAGGTTGAACTCGACGGTCACGAGCGCATGCTGCTCGACGCACTGGTGAAGCTCAAGAAGATCGACGAAGGCATCGCTTTCCGCCGCTCGTGCCGCGAAGGCGTGTGCGGTTCGGACGCCATGAACATCAACGGCAAGAATGGTCTGGCCTGCCTGACCAACATGAACGATCTGCCGAACAAGATCGTGCTCAAGCCGTTGCCGGGTCTGCCGGTCATTCGCGACCTGATCGTCGACATGACGCACTTCTTCAACCAGTACCACTCGATCAAGCCGTACCTGATCAACCCCGAGCCGGCACCGGAGAAGGAGCGTCTGCAGTCGCCCGAACAGCGTGATGAGCTCGATGGTCTGTACGAGTGTATTCTGTGCGCATCGTGCTCGACCTCGTGCCCGAGCTTCTGGTGGAACCCGGACAAGTTCGTCGGCCCGGCCGGTCTGCTCCAGGCTTACCGCTTCATCGCGGACAGCCGCGACACGGCGACCAGCGAGCGTCTGGACAATCTGGAAGATCCGTATCGCCTGTTCCGCTGCCACACGATCATGAACTGCGTGGATGTGTGCCCGAAGGGTCTGAACCCGACGAAGGCCATCGGCAAGATCAAGGAGCTGATGGTGCGTCGCGCCGTCTGACCCAACGATCATGCCGGATACCAATCACCAGTCCGATCCGGTAAAACGTGCCCGCCTGCGCTGGCGGGCACGCCGCGGTTTGCTGGAAAACGACCTCATTCTCGAACGATTCTTCGCCAAGTACGAGGCTTCGCTGACTGACGAGGATGTGGGCGCCCTCACAAAGCTGCTCGATTTGAGCGACAACGATTTGATGGATCTGCTGCTAGCGCGTAAAGAGCCCGAGGCGGATCTGGACGGGCCGGACGTGCAGCGCCTGCTGGCGCTTTTGCGTGCCGTGTAGGGGTTTTGGAATTTTTTTGAGGAAGCGATATGACTCCGTCTGATGTTAAAGCCACCCTATCTTTCTCCGACGATTCGCCCAGCGTAGAGCTGCCGATTTATCAGGGAACGATGGGCCCGGATGTGATCGACATCCGCAAGCTGTACGGCCAGACCGGCAAGTTCACGTATGACCCCGGCTTTATGTCGACGGCGTCGTGCAATTCGGCCATCACCTACATCGATGGCGACAAGGGTGAGCTGCTGTACCGCGGCTACCCGATCGAGCAGTTGGCCACCAACTGCGACTTCCTCGAGACCTCGTACCTGCTGCTCAAGGGCGAACTCCCGAACGCCGAACAAAAGAAGGAATTCGTCGACACGGTGACCCGTCACACGATGGTTCACGAGCAGATGAACTTCTTCTTCCGTGGCTTCCGTCGCGACGCTCACCCGATGGCCGTGCTGACGGGTTCGGTGGGTGCTCTGTCGGCGTTCTACCACGACTCGCTCGACATCAATAACCCGAATCACCGCGAAGTCTCGGCGATTCGTCTGATCGCCAAGCTGCCGACGCTCGTCGCCATGGCGTACAAGTACAGCATCGGTCAGCCGTTCGTGTACCCGAGCAACGACCTGTCGTACAGCGCGAACTTCATGCGCATGATGTTCGCCAACCCGTGCGAAGAGTACAAGGTCAACGACGTGCTGGTGCGCGCCCTCGACCGTATCCTGATCCTGCACGCCGATCACGAGCAGAACGCTTCGACGTCGACCGTCCGTCTGGCCGGTTCGTCGGGTGCGAACCCGTTCGCCTGTATCGCTGCGGGTATCGCATGTCTGTGGGGCCCGGCGCACGGTGGTGCGAACGAAGCCGCGCTGAACATGCTCGAGCAGATCGGTTCGCCGGACAAGATCCCCGAATTCATCAAGCAGGTGAAGGACAAGAACTCGGGCGTGAAGCTGATGGGCTTCGGTCACCGCGTGTACAAGAACTACGACCCGCGTGCCAAGCTGATGCGCGAGACGTGCTACGAAGTGCTCAACGAACTCGGCCTGCACGACGACCCGCTGTTCAAGCTGGCCATGCAGCTCGAGAAGATCGCCCTGGAAGACGAATACTTCGTGTCGCGCAAGCTGTACCCGAACGTCGACTTCTACTCGGGCATCGTGCAGCGCGCGCTGGGCATCCCGACGTCGATGTTCACCTGCATCTTCGCGCTGGCCCGTACCGTGGGCTGGATCGCGCAGTGGAACGAAATGATCGGCGAACCGGATCAGAAGATCGGTCGTCCGCGTCAGCTGTTCATCGGCCACACGCCGCGCGAAGTCGCGCCGATCGACAAGCGCTAAGCCTGTCGAGGCGTCCGGCACGGCCCCCGCTTGCCGTGCCGGCACCGCAACCTTGCCGAAACGGCAAGGCGGTGCGGCCCGCAACGAGCCCTCGTTGCGCTATATTCGAATCCACGGCACAAGCTGCCGTGATTCGCACAAATCCCCGGTTCATCGTGCGTTTACCGCCCGGTTTTCCGGGGATTTCGTATTCCGCCGGCGCGAAAGCGCTATGGCATAATCAAAAGTTCACAGAACCGTAATTTGCGTTCTCAGAACTATATTTCGCCCCCGCGTTTTTATCATGGCCAAGACGCTGTATGACAAGTTGTGGGATGCACACGTCGTGCATACCGAGGACGATGGCACGACCGTGCTCTACATCGACCGTCATCTGTTGCATGAGGTGACCAGTCCGCAGGCGTTTGAGGGTCTAAAACTCGCGCAGCGTCCGGTCTGGCGTTTGTCCGCCAACCTCGCGGTGTCGGACCACAATGTGCCGACCACCGACCGCACGCACGGCATTGCCGATCCGGTCTCGCGTTTGCAGGTCGATACGCTCGACGCGAACTGCGATAGCTTCGGCATTACACAATTCAAGATGAACGACGTTCGTCAGGGCATCGTGCACGTGATCGGGCCGGAGCAGGGCGCAACGTTGCCGGGCATGACGGTGGTGTGCGGCGACTCGCATACCTCCACGCACGGCGCTTTCGGTGCGCTGGCGTTCGGTATCGGTACGTCGGAAGTCGAGCACACGCTTGCGACGCAGACCTTGCTGATGAAGAAGAGCAAGAACATGCTCGTGAAGGTCGAAGGCACGCTGCCGCGCGGCTGCTCGGCGAAGGACATCGTGCTGGCCGTCATCGGCAAGATCGGTACGGCCGGCGGTACGGGCTACACGATCGAGTTTGCGGGCTCGGCGATTCGCTCGCTCACGATGGAAGGCCGCATGACGGTGTGCAACATGGCGATCGAAGCCGGTGCGCGCGCGGGTCTGGTGGGCGTTGACGATACGACCATCAACTACGTGAAGGGCCGTCCGTTTGCGCCGACCGGCGTGGAGTTCCAGCAAGCCGAAGCCTACTGGCGCGGCTTCCATACCGATGCCGGTGCAACGTTCGACCACGTGGTCGAGATCGACGCCAACACGCTGCGTCCGCAGGTGAGCTGGGGGACGTCGCCGGAGATGGTCGTGAGCATCGAAGATCGCGTGCCGGATCCCGAGAAGGAAAAGGACCCGGTCAAGCGCAGCGCCATGGAGCGTGCGCTCGAGTACATGGCGCTCACGCCGGATACCCCGATGTCGAGCATCAACGTCGACAAGGTGTTCATCGGCTCGTGCACCAATTCGCGCATCGAAGACATTCGTGCGGCGGCTTACGTCGTGAAGAAGCTCGGTCGACGCGTGGCGTCGAACGTGCGTCTGGCGATGGTTGTGCCGGGCTCGGGGCTGGTCAAGCATCAGGCAGAGCAGGAAGGGCTGGATCAGGTCTTCAAGGCGGCCGGTTTCGAATGGCGTGAGCCGGGCTGCTCGATGTGTCTGGCGATGAACGCTGACCGTCTGGAATCGGGCGAGCGTTGCGCTTCCACGTCGAACCGTAACTTCGAAGGCCGTCAGGGCGCGGGTGGGCGTACCCACCTGGTGAGCCCGGCGATGGCGGCGGCTGCTGCGATCGAAGGCCATTTCGTCGACGTGCGCCGTCTCGTTTGACGGGCAAGCATCGATTTATCCGTTGTTGGACATTTTCTTTGATAGAGACAAGACCATGAAGAAACTGTGGATGCTGATCGGTGCGGTGCTGCTGTTGGGCGTGGCGGGTTGCAACACGATGGCGGGCCTCGGCAAGGACACGCAAGCCGCTGGCTCGGCGCTCGAAAACGCCGCGAAGAAGTGATGCGACGGTGTGCGTCGCGCGGGCAAAGGCCTCGCACGCACACCTACAAATTTCCGGTTTGACGGCCCGCTGTACACGCGACAGGCCGCGGCCGAACTGTTTTGATCAGGTGGTTCGTGATGGAAAAATTTACCGTCCATACGGGGTTGGTGGCACCGCTGGATCGCGAAAACGTCGATACCGACGCGATCATCCCCAAGCAATTCCTGAAGTCGATCAAGCGCACGGGTTTCGGCCCGAACCTGTTCGACGAGTGGCGTTATCTCGACGTCGGTCAGCCGGGCCAGGATTGCAGTACGCGTCCGCTCAACCCGAATTTCGTGCTGAACCAACCGCGCTTTCAGGGCGCGACCGTGTTGCTCGCACGCAAGAACTTCGGCTGTGGCAGCTCGCGTGAGCACGCCCCGTGGGCATTGCAGCAATACGGTTTCCGTGCCGTGATTGCGCCGAGCTTCGCCGACATCTTCTTCAACAACTGCTACAAGAACGGGCTGTTGCCGATCGCGCTGTCCGAGATGCAGGTCGACCATCTGTTCAACGAGACGGCCGCGTTCAACGGCTATCAGTTGACCATCGATCTGGACAAGCAGGCGGTCATTACGGCAGACGGTCGCGCTTATGAGTTCGACATCGCACCGTTCCGCAAGTACTGCCTGTTGAACGGTTTCGACGACATTGGCCTGACGCTGCGTCATGCCGACAAGATTCGCGCCTATGAGGCCGAGCGGCTCGCCAAGCAGCCGTGGCTCGCAACGCGTTTGCCGGGCTGAGTCCCGCGCAGGCAAGGCACATCCAAGGAGATTGCATGAAAATCGCTGTGTTGCCGGGTGACGGCATTGGTCCGGAAATCGTGACGGAAGCCGTCAATGTGCTCAACGCGCTTGGCGAGAAGTTCGAAATGGAAGAAGCGCCGGTGGGTGGTGCGGGCTATGAGGCTGCGGGGCATCCGCTGCCGGACGCCACGCTCAAGCTGGCCAAGGAAGCCGACGCCATTCTGTTCGGTGCGGTAGGCGACTGGAAGTACGACTCGCTGGAGCGCGCGCTGCGTCCCGAGCAGGCGATTCTGGGTCTGCGCAAGCACCTTCAGCTGTTCGCCAACTTCCGTCCGGCCATTCTGTACAAGGAACTGGCCGACGCGTCGAGCCTGAAGCCGGAGATCGTCGCAGGTCTCGACATCCTGATCATTCGCGAGCTGAACGGCGACATTTACTTCGGTCAGCCCAAGGGCTTCCGTCAATCGCCGGATGGGGCTTTCGAAGGTGCACGCGAAGGTTTTGATACCATGCGCTATAGCGTGCCCGAAGTGGAGCGTATCGCGCACGTGGCTTTCCAGGCTGCGGCCAAGCGCGACAAGCGTCTTTGCTCGGTGGACAAGGCCAACGTGCTGGAGACGTCGCAACTGTGGCGCGACACGATGATCGAGGTCGCGAAGCAGTATCCGGAGGTCGAGCTGTCGCATATGTACGTCGACAATGCCGCGATGCAACTGGTCAAGGCACCCAAGAACTTCGACGTGGTGGTGACGGGTAACATGTTCGGCGATATCCTGTCGGACGAGGCCGCGATGCTTACGGGGTCGATCGGCATGCTCCCGTCGGCTTCGCTGGACGCCAATAACAAGGGGTTGTACGAGCCGTCGCACGGTTCGGCCCCCGATATCGCCGGAAAGGGCGTGGCCAATCCGTTGGCAACGATCCTGTCGGCGGCCATGATGCTGCGTTATACGCTGGGTCGTGCCGAACAGGCCGACCGTATCGAAAACGCCGTGAAGAAGGTGCTGGCGCAGGGGTTGCGCACGCCTGACATCTGGCAGGAAGGCGCGACCAAGGTCGGTACGCGCGAAATGGGCGCAGCAGTGGTTGCTGCGCTATAACGTTGACGGGGCGTCGGGAGACGCCCCTCGGCGCAATTGCAACGATAAGAGAGTGGATAAATGAAAACCGTAGGTCTGGTAGGTTGGCGGGGCATGGTCGGTTCGGTTCTGATGCAGCGTATGCAGCAGGAGAACGACTTTGCCTTGATCGAGCCGGTGTTTTTCAGCACCAGCAACGCGGGCGGCAAAGCCCCGTCGATGGCGAAGAACGAAACTTCGCTGAAAGACGCCAATGATGTCAACGAGCTGAAAAAATGCGACATCATCATTACCTGCCAGGGCGGTGACTACACAACAGAAATCTTCCCGAAGCTGCGTGCAGCGGGTTGGAACGGTTACTGGGTCGATGCAGCGTCGACGCTGCGTATGAAGGACGACGCGATCATCGTGCTCGATCCGGTCAACCTCGACGTCATCAAGAACGCGCTCACCAAGGGCACGAAGAACTTCGTCGGCGGCAACTGCACGGTCAGCTGCATGCTGATGGGCCTGGGCGGTCTGTTCCAGCACGGCCTGGTCGACTGGCTGACGTCGATGACGTATCAGGCCGCATCGGGTGGTGGTGCACAGCACATGCGCGAGCTGCTCACGCAGTTCGGCACGATCAACGCCGAAGTCAAGGCGCTGCTCGACGATCCGCACTCGGCGATTCTCGAGATCGACCGCAAGGTCCTCGCCAAGCAACACGCGCTGACGGCTGACGAAACGAAGCAGTTCGGCGTGCCGTTGGGCGGTAACCTGATTCCCTGGATCGACAAGGATCTGGGCAACGGTCAGTCGAAGGAAGAGTGGAAGGGCGGTGCCGAGACCAACAAGATTCTGGGTCTGGGCGACGGCTTCCCGGGCACGCGTGCCATTCCGGTCGACGGCCTGTGCGTGCGCATCGGTGCGATGCGGTGTCACAGCCAGGCGCTGACCATCAAGCTTACGAAAGATGTGCCGTTAGACGAACTGACCGACATCATCGGCCAGGCGAACGACTGGGTGAAGGTGGTGCCGAACACGCGCGAAGCGTCGATGACCGATTTGACGCCTGCGGCCGTGACCGGCACGATGACGATCCCGGTGGGTCGCTTGCGCAAGATGTCGATGGGTCCGGAGTACCTGTCGGCATTTACGGTGGGTGATCAACTGTTGTGGGGCGCGGCAGAACCGCTGCGCCGCATGCTGCGGATCCTGCTCGACGCGTAAGCGTTGCAGCGTATCGGTAAGGCGTGAAGAACGGCGGCCCGCGAGGCCGCCGTCCGCGCTTTGGGAGGCCACGCGTATTGCACGCGTGGCCAATGACAAACGACTGACAGGCTAGACAAGACACAGTGCGGAAATACTCGACCGGCAAGCGCGCAAATTCGTCCCGCAATTCGTTTCGCTTGAGTGCGGCGGCAGCTGTCTTGTGGAGCCTCGGGCTCCTGAACGCCGGCGCGGCCGAGTTCGGTCCGCAACAGGTTCGCTCGGGTCCGGGCCAGCCGTTGCGCGCCGTCATCGTGCTGGGCAATGTCTCGCAGGCCGAGGCCGATGGCTTGTCGGTGAAGCTCGCGCCGCGCGATGCCTTCAAGCAGGCCGGGCTGCGCTACGACCCCACGCTCGACAAGCTGTCTGTATCGGTGACGCCCACGGGCGGTCGCGACGCGGGGTACAGCGGCACGTATCTCGTGCACGTCGATTCGGCCGAGCCGGTCAGCACGTCGTTCCTCGATTTGTTGCTGGTGCTCGAATGGCGCACGGGGCGTCAGTCGAATGCCGTGACGCTGTCGGCCATTCCGGAAGCCAGCGCTGCGCAGCCGCAGGCAGTCGTGCCTGCCGCTGCGGCCAATTCTGCCGCCGGTGCCGACGCATCGGCTTCCACGTCTCGCTCAGCAACGCCCGCGCCTGCCGCTGCGGCACCTGCGGGTAACGGCGCAGAGAACCGGGTTGGGGCCTCGGGCGAGAACGCCCGCACGGTGACGCGCGGCGACTCGCTGTCGTCGATTGCCCGCGAATACACGGGCGGGGAAGGGGGCACGACGCTGGCCCAGATGATGACCGCGCTGTTCGAATCGAATCGTTCGGCGTTTATCGGCAACGATCCCAACCGTTTGCGCCAGGGGGCGACGTTGAATCGTCCCGCCGATGCGCAAGTGCAGAGCATTCCGCCTGCGCAGGCACGCAAGTTCGTGTCCGCTGCGCGGGAACAGTTTGACGCGTATCGCGCGCGGCTGGCCGATTCCACGGCGCAGCAGGCAGCACCGGCCGGTGGCCGCAGTGCACAGGGCGCGATCGAGGCGGGCAAGGCACCGGAAGCTGCCACCCCCGCCACACGCGATGAGTTGAAGTTGTCGCGACCCGGTAAGGGAGGCACGGCGGGCCGTGCCGGCGGCAACGAAGAAGAGCAAATCGCCCAGGGCAAGGCGCAGGCCGAGGCTCAGGGCAGGGTGAATGAGTTGCAGAAGAACGTAGCAGATCTCCAGAAGCTGTTGGCGATGAAGAATCAGGCCGTCGCTAATCTGGAGCAGCAGGCCGCCACCGCTTCCGGGGCGTCTGCGCAAGAGAAGACGGCGAAATCCGCCGATGGCAAGACAACCGCACCTGCTGCCGCAGGCACTCAAACGGCGACGAATGCGGCTGCGAATGCCGACGCTAAACCGGCAGATACCGCTGCGAGCAATGCGACGGCGGCGGCAGCGTCCGGCGCTGCCGCGAACGATGCCGCTTCGGCGGCTTCGGCTGACGCGAACGCCTCGGAGGCAACGGCGGTGGCTGCTTCGGCAAGCGATGCAGCTGCAGCGTCTGCGGCAGCGGCCAGCGCACCGGCGGCCGAATCGAAGCCGACACCGAACGCCGCCATGAACTGGCGCGCGCTCACGCAGAATCCGTATGTGCTGCCGGGCGCTGGCGCGCTGGTGGTGTTGCTGGGCCTGTGGTGGCTGATGCGCCGTCGCCGTGCCGAGCCGCCGGTCGGCCAGCCGGGACCGTACGACGACGGTCGTGACGGACAGGGCGGCAACGTCGAGCCCTCGTCCTTGCAAGACAAGCCGCACGCGGCTGAAGCCCTTGAGCCGACGTCGCACGGCGTTGCGACGGCTGCGGGCGTCGCCGCTGCGGGTGCCGCCGGTGCCGCTGCGTTGTACGCCGCGAATCAGGCAGAGGCCGACGAACATCTGCATCCGGAAGCTGACGCAACGTGGACCGAGCCGGAGACGGACGCGGTCGCACACGACGAAGTCGCTCTGGATTCCACGGCCGCCGCATCGAACGAGTTGGATGCGTGGGACGCCGAGCAAGCCCCGGTGACCGACGAACTGGCTGAAACGGCGCATGCCGAAGGCCTCGGCGAGTTGCAGGACGCAGCACACGCCGAGCAAGTCGCGTCCGAAGCCTTCGACGCGCCTGCCGAGCCTGTGGTGGATGAAGCGCCGACCCACGAGTCGGCGCCGGTGGCAGAAGCCGCCAGCGAGCCGGAGATCGATTGGGATGCGGCATTCGCTGAAGAAGCCGGTCAGACGTCTGCCCCGCAGGATTCACACGATGCGCACGCCGACGATGCCCTGACGTCGCTCGAAGCACTGGGCGCGGCTGCCGTGACCGGCGGTGTCGCCGCCGAGACGCTGCCGCATGCCGCCCCCGAAGGCGGTGTCGCGGGCATGCTGGGCGATCTCGATTTGGGCATTCCGGGCCAGCCTGCGAATGTCGGCACGATTTCGAGTGACGCTTTGCCGTCACTGAGCAAGGGCATCGGCTCGGTACAGTTCACGATGGCGCCTTCGGGCGACCCGCGTCTGGAAGCCGGTCACACGGCGGATTCCGGCGATATGACGGACATGGCCGACCTTGACGATGAGCTGAGCGACGCAGACTTCGACGCCGCGATGCAGCAGGCCGCCAGCGCCACGGAAGCGCCGCGTAGCTATACCGACGCGGCGCATGAAGCCCCGTCGCTGCGTCCGATGTCGTTCGACTTGTCGGACTTCAGCCTCGACTTGAAGGGCGACGACGCACAGCCCGCCACACCTGCATTCGTCAGCGCCCCGACGCTTCCGGACGTGACTGGCGAGGAAGCGCTGGTCGAACACGAGACGCTGGAGGCGTCGGCACCGCAGACGCCTTACGCCGAAGTGCCCGCAGCGCCACAGCACCAGGCGGGCGCACCCGAAGCCGTGGCGCATGCGCCTGAGGCGATCGTCCCGCATCCGGTCGAGACCGCGCCGAGCGCTGCCGCAGTGGCCCCTGCGGCAGCACCGGCAGCCGAACCCGGTGTCCCGGACGAGTTCCACACGAAGCTCGAACTGGCGACGGCTTACCAGACGATTGGCGACGACGATGGCGCGCGCGAGTTGCTCGAAGAAGTGATTGCTGGCGGCGACGCCGCGCAGCAGTCCGTCGCGCGCTCGCGTCTGGCTGAGTTGGGCAAGTAATCCCTGTTCACCAGGTGTCGCAACGCGCCTGCCGGGGCGTCGCAAGGCCTGACCCGAACAAGACTGATTGACCGTAGTTTGGGGCGCTCGTTGGTTGAGCGCCCATTTTTCTTTTTCATATGCGAATCGCACTGGGCATCCATTACGACGGCACGGCGTTCTCCGGCTGGCAATCACAGCCGCACGGCAACACCGTGCAGCAGACGCTTGAAGCCGCGCTACGGGAATTCGGCGGTGTAGCGCTGCCGACCACGGTCGCGGGCCGCACCGACACCGGCGTGCATGGCATCGGTCAGGTGGTGCATTTCGATACCGATCTGGATCGTGCGATGTTCTCGTGGGTGCGCGGCGTGAACGCCTTCCTGCCCAAGACCGTCGCTGTGCAGTGGGCGAAAGCGATGCCGGACGATTTCCACTCACGGTTCGCCGCTTTCGAGCGCACGTATTTTTACGTCCTGTACGCGAATCCGGTGCGTTCGCCGTTGCTCGAAGGCCGTTGCGGCTGGCTGCATACGCCGCTCGACCTCGAGGCTATGCGTGAGGCAAGTCAGGCGCTCGTCGGCGAGCATGACTTCTCGGCGTTCCGTTCGTCCGAATGTCAGGCCAAGACACCTGTGAAGCATCTGTACGCCATCGATGTCGAGCAGCACGGCGACTTCTTCCTCTTCCGCTTTCGCGCGAGTGCCTTCCTGCACCACATGGTGCGCAACATCATGGGGTGCCTGGTCGCGATCGGCCGTGGCCGTCAGCCGGCCAGTTGGATGACGCATGTGCTCGCGAGCGGCGATCGCCGTCAGGCCGCCCCGACCTTCATGCCGGAGGGCCTGTATTTGGCCCGCGTCGGGTATCCTGAGCGATTCGAAGTGCCCGAGCCCAACCTGGCTGCGTGGCCGTTCCCGATGCCGTGGGCCAAGTCATGAAATCCCCGAATACTGTGAAGTCTCGTACGCGTATCAAGATCTGCGGCCTGTCGCAGGCCGCCGACATCGACCACGCCGTGGCGCTGGGTGTCGACGCCATCGGTTTCGTCTTCTACCCGCCGAGCCCGCGCTACCTGGACCTCGCGCGTGCGGCGGAACTGGCCCGCCGGGTGCCGTCGTATGTGAGCCTCGTGGGACTGTTCGTCAACGCGAGTGCCGACGAGATCGCCCGCACTGTGGACGCCGTTCCGCTCACCGCGCTGCAATTCCACGGCGACGAATCGCCCGGGCAATGCGCGGCGTTGGCGGCGGCGGCAGGCAACCGTCCGTACATGCGCGCTATGCGTATCGGCCCGGAGACGAAAGACAGCGGCGATTTGCTACAATTCGCCAATGCATACACCGCCGCGCAGGGCATCTTGCTCGATGCTCTGGTCGAGGGCTACGGCGGTGGAGGAAAGGTTTTCGATTGGTCACTTATTCCAAAAGACATCGCGCGTCGGGCCGTTTTGAGTGGTGGCTTGAACGCACACAACGTTGCTGAAGCCATCCGCCGGGTGGCGCCTTACGCCGTCGACGTGTCGAGCGGTGTGGAGGCGTCGCGGGGCGTGAAGGATCACGCCCGGATGACGGCGTTCGTGCAAGCGGTTCTCGCTGCCGACGCACAGTGAAGCAACCCGCCGGGGTAGGCGCAGGGGCCAGGTCTCCCGCCCACCGGCAACCGATGAGTGACGACCATGTACGATTTACCTGACGCCAGCGGCCATTTCGGCCAATACGGCGGTGTCTTTGTTGCCGAGACGCTGATCCACGCGCTCGATGAACTGCGTGCGGCCTATGCCAAGTATCAGCACGATCCGGCCTTCCTCGAAGAATTCCATTACGAACTGAAGCACTACGTCGGCCGTCCGTCGCCGATCTATCACGCCAAGCGCTGGAGCCAGGAACTGGGCGGCGCACAGGTGTACCTCAAGCGCGAAGACCTGAACCACACGGGCGCGCACAAGGTGAATAACGTGATCGGTCAGGCGCTGCTCGCGCGTCGCATGGGCAAGCCCCGTGTGATCGCCGAGACCGGTGCCGGGCAGCACGGCGTGGCCACGGCGACCATCGCGGCACGCTTCGGCATGGAGTGTGTGGTGTACATGGGCGCAGAAGACGTCAAGCGTCAGGCCGCCAACGTGTACCGCATGCAACTGCTGGGTGCGACCGTCGTGCCTGTGGAATCCGGCTCCAAGACGCTCAAGGATGCCTTGAACGAAGCCATGCGCGACTGGGTGACGAACGTCGAAAACACGTTCTACATCATCGGCACCGTGGCCGGCCCGCACCCGTACCCGATGCTCGTGCGCGACTTCCAGAGCGTGATCGGCGAAGAGTGCAAGGTGCAGATGCCCGAACTCGCCGGGCGCCAGCCGGACTACGTGTTGGCCTGCGTGGGCGGCGGTTCGAATGCGATGGGGATTTTCTATCCGTACATCGACGTGCCGAACGTGAAGCTCGTGGGCGTGGAAGCGGCAGGCGACGGCATCGAGACCGGCCGCCATGCAGCGTCGATCATCGGCGGCACGCCCGGCGTGCTGCACGGCAACCGCACCTATCTTCTGCAGGACGCCAACGGCCAGATCACCGAGACGCACTCGATCTCGGCCGGTCTGGATTATCCCGGCGTCGGCCCCGAGCACGCCTGGTTGCACGACATCAAGCGCGCAGAGTACGTGGGTATTACCGACGACGAAGCCCTGCGAGCCTTTCACGATTGCTGCCGGATCGAGGGCATCATCCCCGCGCTGGAGTCGAGCCATGCGCTCGCCTACGCGTGCAAGCTTGCGCCGACGCTGCCGAAGGATCAGATCGTTCTGGTCAATCTCTCGGGGCGTGGCGACAAGGACATGCACACCGTGATGGCGCTGACCAAGCCGGAACCCTCGGGCACCTGAGCGGCGCGGCGAGACTCCATCGATCCTAAGGTTAAGGACAACAGAACCAGCATGACCGATCTGACTGATCGCAAGGCACAGAATGACGTCCTCGGGACCGAGCGTCCCGTGGACGCCACCGAAGCCGCCGCAGCACGTCTCGAGGCCATGGAAGCGGCCGGCGAGTTGCGCGCGCGTTGGGCGCCGGGCGACATCACGTTGCGTCATGCGGACTTCCTGCAACATCTGCACGAACTGGAAGACGGCAGCGTCGACCTGATCCTTGCCGACCCGCCTTATGGGCTTGGCAAAGACTACGGCAACGACTCCGACAAGCGCTCCGGCGAGGACTTCCTCGGCTGGACGTACGGTTGGCTCGAAGCGGCGATTCCGAAGCTCGCGCCGCGCGGCTCGCTCTACCTGTTCTGCACGTGGCAGTACGCCCCGGAACTGTTTGTCTTCCTGAAGCAGCGCATGCTGATGATCAACGAGATCATCTGGGATCGCCGCGTGCCCAGCATGGGCGGCAGTACGCGGCGATTCTCGTCCGTGCACGATAACATCGGCTTTTTTGCGATCTCGAAGGACTATTACTTCGACCTCGACGCCGTGCGCGTGCCGTACGACGCCGCCACGAAGAAGGCGCGCTCGCGCCGTATTTTCGAAGGCAGCAAGTGGCTGGAGCTGGGCTATAACCCCAAGGATCTGTGGTCGATCTCGCGATTGCACCGGCAAGACCCCGAACGCGTCGATCATCCGACGCAGAAACCGCTGCATATCATCGAGCGCATGGTGCTGGCCAGTTGCCCGCCCGGCGGTCTCGTGCTCGACCCGTTCATGGGCAGCGGCACGACTGCCGTGGCTTGCGCGCTGCACGGCCGACGTTTCGTCGGCTATGAGCTGAACGCGCACTACCACGCGCTCGCAAACCAACGACTTCAGAGACTTTCCGATCATGTCCCGCATTCAAGCGACGTTCCAAGCCTTGCAAGCGCAGGGTAAAAAGGGCCTCATTCCGTTCATTACCGCCGGTGACCCGGAGCCGGGGTGGACGGTCAAGCTAATGCACGCACTGGCCGACAACGGCGCCGACGTCATCGAACTCGGCGTGCCGTTCTCGGATCCGATGGCCGACGGTCCCGTCATTCAACGCGCCTCTGAGCGCGCACTCGCCCGTGGGGTGAGCCTGGCTGAGGTGCTGGGCTATGTTGCCGTCTTCCGTCAGACCAACGACCGCACGCCGATCGTGCTGATGGGCTACGCCAATCCGATCGAAGCGATGGGACTCGACGCCTTTGCCGAACGTGCCGCTAAAGCGGGCGTGGACGGTGTGCTGGTCGTCGATTACCCGCCCGAGGAGGCCGAAGGTTTCGCCGGTGCCGTGCGCGCGCAGGGCATCGATCCGATCTTCCTGCTCGCGCCGACGTCGACCGATGCGCGTATTGCTGCGGTGGCGCGTCAGGCCAGCGGCTATCTGTATTACGTCTCGCTCAAGGGCGTGACGGGCGCGGCGAGTCTGGATCTGGACAGCGTGGCGTCGAAGATCCCCCAAATCAAGGCGGTCGCCGACCTGCCGGTGGGCGTGGGCTTCGGTATTCGCGACGCCGAAACGGCCCGCGCGGTAGCGAGTGTGGCCGATGCTGTCGTGATCGGCAGCGCCATCGTGCAGCGTTTGGAAAACACGCCGCGTGATCTGGAGGGGCAGAACGCGGTAAAATCGCTGGCTGAATTTATCGGCGGTATCCGTCAGGCGCTCGACTCGGGCGCCAAATCGGCGTAAATTCGCGGCAGAAATTTGCCCGAATGGCGCTGCACGACGCAGATCCGTCCGGTAAAACGCTGAATTGAAACGACCGTATTACGCGGTCGCCTTGAAATGCCCCGGAAACGCCCGTCCCTTGTTGGGGCGGGCGTTTGGCAAGGAGAAACTATGAGCTGGCTCGACAAGCTGCTGCCCCCGAAGATCAAGCAAACCGATCCGACGCAGCGCAACAAGAGCATCCCGGAAGGGCTGTGGATCAAATGCCCCTCGTGCGAGGCCGTGCTGTATCGCGCCGACGTGGAAGCGAATCTGCATGTCTGCCCGAAGTGCGATCATCACATGCGCATCGGCGCGCGCGCGCGTCTGAATTCACTGCTCGATCCCGAAGGCCGCTATGAGCTGGGCCAGGAAATCGTGCCGGTCGACGCACTGAAGTTCAAGGACAGCCGTAAGTACCCGGATCGCATCAAGGAAGCGATGGACGATACCGGCGAGACGGACGCGATGGTGGTGATGGGCGGCGCGATTCACACGCTGCCGGTCGTCGTCGCCTGCTTCGAGTTCTCGTTCATGGCCGGCTCGATGGGCTCGGTGGTCGGCGAGCGCTTCGTGCGCGGTGCGCAGAACGCACTGGAGCAGGGCGTGCCGTTCATCTGCGTGACCGCTTCGGGCGGTGCACGTATGCAGGAAAGTTTGCTGTCGCTGATGCAGATGGCGAAGACCACGGCCATGCTGACCAAGCTGTCCGACGCCAAGCTGCCGTTCATCTCCGTGCTGACCGATCCGACGATGGGCGGTGTGTCGGCCAGCTTCGCCTTCCTGGGCGACGTGGTGATCGCAGAGCCGAAGGCGCTGATCGGCTTCGCCGGCCCGCGCGTGATCGAGCAGACCGTGCGCGAAAAGCTGCCGGAAGGCTTCCAGCGTTCGGAGTTCCTGTTGCAAAAGGGCGCGATCGACATGATCGTCAACCGTCGCGACATGCGTGACGAGATCGCGCGTCTGATCGCGCTGATGCAGCGTCAGCCGGCAGACGCCGTTGCCTGATACTCGATGCCCGGCGCGCGCGCGTCGCACATGACTTGCGCGTGCTCACTCTGGCGATGACGTTATGCGCGTGGTTGCGGTGCCCCAAAGGGCGGTGCAACGGCGTAGAATGTCGCAACGCCACGCAAGCGCTGCACCCGCGGCGCCTGAAAGCATCACTTAGCAGGATATGAAGCGCGGACGTTCGTGACGTCCGCGTTTTTGTTTTTCTGCCCGCACATCATGCCGACATACTCCACTCTCGACGCCTGGCTCGCCCATCTTGAAACCGCTCATCCTGTGGGCATCGACATGGGCCTTGCGCGCATTGGTCGCGTGAAAGACGCCCTCGGCCTGCAATTTCCGTGTCCCGTCTTCACGGTCGGCGGCACGAACGGCAAGGGCTCGACCTGCGCCATCATCGAAGCCATTCTGCTGTCGGCAGGTTATCGCGTAGGCTGCCATACGTCGCCGCATCTGATTTCGTTCAACGAGCGTGCGCGCCTGAATGGCGAGATCGTCGACGACGCCACGCTGCTGCCGCATTTCGAAGCCGTCGAGAAAGCCCGCACGAGTTTCGACGAGCCGGTCTCGCTTACGTACTTCGAATTCACCACACTTGCGATCATGCATATGTTCGCAACGGCCGGGCTCGATGCCGTCATTCTCGAAGTAGGCCTGGGCGGCCGACTGGACGCCGTGAACATCGTCGATCCGGATTGCGCCGTCATCACAAGCATCGACATCGATCACCAGCAGTATCTCGGTAACACGCGCGAAGCGATCGCCATCGAGAAGGCGGGCATCTTCCGTGCGGGCAAACCGGCGGTTTGCGGCGATCCGATGCCGCCTGCCACGCTGCTTGCCGAAGCAGAGCGCATCGGCGCCGATCTATGGCTGTTCGGTCGCGACTTCAACTATCAGGGCGACAAGCAGCAGTGGAGCTATGGCGGACGTCAGATGCGCCGCCCGGCGCTTGCCTATCCGGCGCTTCGCGGCGCGAATCAGTTGCTCAATGCATCGGCGGCGCTCGCGGCGCTCGAATCGATGCGCGACGTATTACCGGTCTCGGCGCAGGACATTCGACTCGGACTCGCGTCGGTCGAACTGCCGGGACGTTTTCAGGTGCTGCCGGGGCGTCCGGCCGTGGTGCTCGATGTCGCACACAACCCGCACGCCGCCGCAGCGCTGGGGCACAACCTCGACGGCATGGGTTTCTTTCCGTACACGTACGCCGTGTTCGGGGCGATGGGCGACAAGGATATCGAAGGCGTGCTGCGGCATCTGGTCGACAAGGTCGATCACTGGCGTTTGTGCGCGTTGCCGACGGAGCGAGCCGCGAGTCCGGCGCTGCTCGAAGAGAAGCTTCGCGCGGTCGGGTTTGTCGAAGATGCCGATCATTCGGTCGAAACCTTCGAATCCCCTGAGAAAGCCTATGCTGCCGCGCTCGAGCAGTGCGGCGAGAATGATAGAATTGTGGTTTTTGGATCGTTCTTTACGGTGGCGGGTGTGATGTCGCACCGCAAATTGCAACGCCATTGAGCGCGCAAGCGCGTATGCAGTGACATTTGCTTACGAGAAATGTCATGCGCATGACGCACCGGATGCGCGATGATCAGTCCAACGACGCAAGTTTCGACCTGAGCCAAGGGCCTATGGGATTGTTTTCCTTCCGCAAGAAAGACGCCGAAGCCGTTCCCCCGAAGCGCGGTAGCCGCAGGAGCGGCCGCACCGGCACCCGTACGGCGGGAGGAGGGGGCGAGTACAGCGAGCACGAGCAACTCGATCCGCTGCTGCCCGAAAAGCAACGCGCGCGCCGCCGCCTGGTGGGCGCGCTGGCGCTGGTGCTCGCAGCCGTCATCATTTTGCCGATGGTGCTCGCACCCGAGCCGAAGCCGACGGCCGACGACATCGCCATTCAGATTCCCGGTAAAGATGCCAACACGCCGCCCGTGCGCGTGAAGCCGCAGGCGGCTGCCGTGCCGCAGTCCGACGCGTCGCTCGACAAGGGCGAAGAGGCGGTCGACAGCAGCACGCTGGCGAATAATGCCAAGCCTGCACCGGCACCGACTGCCGTGCCGCCGTCTGCCGCCGCGCCGACACCGGCCCCGTCACCTGCGCCGAGCGTGGTGCCTGAGCCGCAGGTCGCGCAGGCCAAGCCGGAGCATAAGCCGGAAGCCAGGCCTGACGTCAAGAAGCCGGAGCAGCACGCCGACACGAAGCCGACGGCCAAGTCGGACTCGCATGACACGACCAAGACGCAGACGAAGCCTGCGCAAGCCAACAATAACGTCGCCGATCCGATCGCTCAGTTCGCGCAGAACAACACGGCCGCGAAACCCGCCGCAAAGCCGGACAATCACGACACCGCGCAGAAGACCGCCTCGAACGGCAAGTTCCTGGTGCGTATCGGCGCGTTCTCGACGCAGGACCGTGCCCAGGCATGGCTCGTCAAACTCAAGCTGGTGAACGTGCCGAGCTACATGGTCAAGAGTTCGGTCGATGGCCGTGAACTGTATTTGCTGCGGGCAGGCCCGTTCCCGGATCGCATGTCGGCCGAAGCGGCTGGCAAGAAGATTCGCGACGCCGGTCTGACGGCGCAGGTCGCCGAGGCAGGCTGAGTTGGGCGATACGGTGCATAGCGGTCTGTTGACCGTGGTGGATTACGCGGCCATCGCCATTCTGGTGGGCTCGATGTTGCTGGGCATGCTGCGCGGTCTGGTGCGCGAGTTGTTCAACCTCGTGGGCTGGGTGGTGGCGTTCTTCGTCGCACGCGCCTTCGGTCCGAGCGTCGCTCACTGGCTCCCGGCCGATTTGCCGGGCGGCGAACTGACGCAAGGGGCATTGGGTTTTCTGCTGGTGCTGGTGGCCGTGGTGTTCGGTGCCGGGATCGTCAGCGCGCTCGTGGGGCGCATGACCGACATGATCGGCCTGCGTCCGGCGGATCGCGGGTTAGGCATGCTTTTTGGCATAGTTCGCGGCATTCTGCTCTTGATGTTGTTGATGGTCGCCGCCAAGTTAACGGCATTGCCGCAACAACCGGTCTGGCAGCACTCGGTGACGCGCCCGTGGGTCGAGGCGGGACTGGCGCGGCTGATGCCGTATCTGCCGGAGCCGGTGCAGTACTATCTGCGCAAGCCGGACGCCGCCGTGCCGAGCGTCAATCCATTGGGAAAGACACTTCCCTTGCCACAGATGGAACCTTATCGCGGCGCGCCTGAGTCAGGTGAGCAGGGCGGGCAGGGTGGTCAGGGCGGGCGGCCCGGCGCCCCGGGCCAGCCGTCGGGTGGACAGAATGGGCAGAGCGGTGCGTCGAATGGCGTCGTCGATCAGGTAGCGCGCGGCGTAGGGAACGAAGCGACCGAAGTGGTGAATGAAGTGAAGGCCGGCGCGACGAAGGCCGTCTCGACCCGATTGTCGAACCTGATGGGTGGCGCGGGGACGGGATTGAGCGCACAGGGCGCGGGCGACGCGGCGAATGGCCAGCAGCAGGGGTGGGGAATGCGCAGTGGCGGATCGAACGGATCGCCTACGCCATCGACCGGCCTGCACAAGGTTTCCGAATGACGGATAATACAGTCCGTTTGATGCAGATTTCGATGTTTTTTGAAGGATTCATGCCATGTGTGGCATCGTCGGTGTAGTCTCCAAATCCCCGGTCAACCAGTTCATCTACGATAGTCTGCTGCTGCTGCAGCACCGCGGCCAGGACGCCGCCGGTATCGCGACGACGGATGGCCAGTCCTTCTACATGCACAAGGGCAACGGCATGGTGCGCGACGTGTTCCGCACGCGCAACATGCGCGACTTGCCGGGCACGGTGGGCATCGGTCAGGTGCGTTACCCGACCGCAGGCTCGTCGAGCGCAGCACAGGCCCAGCCGTTCTACGTGAATGCCCCGTACGGCATCGTGCTCGCCCACAACGGCAACCTCACGAACTGGGAACAGCTCAAGGACGAGATGTTCCGTGTCGATCGTCGCCACATCAACACCACGTCCGACTCCGAAGTTCTGCTCAACGTGCTCGCACACGAACTGCAGGAAAACTCGCGCGACGGTCTGTCCGTGGACTCGCTGTTCCAGGCCGTGGGCAAGGTGCACAACCGTCTGCGCGGCTCGTACGCCATCGTCTCCATCATCTCCGGCTTCGGTTTGCTCGCCTTCCGCGACCCGCACGGCATTCGTCCGCTGTGTATCGGCCGCTTCGACGGCCCGAACGGCACGGAGTGGATGATTGCATCGGAATCGGTGGCCCTCGAAGGTATGGGCTTCGCGTTCGAGCGCGACGTCAAGCCGGGCGAGGCGATCTTCATCAGCAACGATGGCGAACTGACGTCGCAGCAATGCGCGCCGGCATCGTCGATGCATCCGTGTATTTTCGAACTCGTCTATCTCGCCCGTCCGGATTCGGTGCTCGACGGCGTGCCCGTCTACGACGCTCGTCTGCGCATGGGTGACTACCTCGCCGAGAAGATCCGCCGCGAGATCGATTACAAGGACATCGATGTCGTCATGCCGATTCCGGATTCCAGCCGTCCCGCTGCGATGCAAGTCGCCAAGCGTCTGGGTCTGAACTATCGCGAAGGCTTCTTCAAGAACCGTTACGTCGGCCGTACCTTCATCATGCCCGGCCAGGCGATGCGCAAGAAGTCGGTGCGTCAGAAGCTCAATGCGATGCGCGTCGAGTTCAAGGACAAGAACGTGCTGATCGTCGACGACTCGATCGTGCGCGGCACGACCAGCCAGGAAATCGTGCAGATGGCGCGCGACGCCGGTGCCCGCAAGGTGATCTTCGCCTCGGCTGCGCCGCCCGTGAAGTTCCCGAACGTGTACGGCATCGACATGCCCACGCGCAGCGAACTGGTCGCCCACGATCGCAGCGACGAGGAAGTGGCCCGCATCATCGGTGCAGACGAACTGATCTATCAGGACGTCGAGGACATGAAGGCCGCGGTGCGCGACATCAACCCGGCACTGTCGGACTTCGATGCCTCGTGCTTCGACGGTAACTACATCACCGGCGACGTCACGCCTGAGTACCTGAATCGTCTGGAGCAGCAACGCAAGGCACCGAAGGCGCCGGTCGTGGAAGCGAGCGAAGGCGACGACGGCGAGCCGCGCGGCGCGCAACTGGGCCTCTGAGCCATGCGCGGCCGGGTCTGACACCGTCGGAAGGCCTGTCAGACCGGGGCTGCCGAGGTTACCGGAGCGGTCGGCGGAGTTTTTCCTTCTCCTCCGGCAACGTGCTACACTGCTTCTCACGTCGATTTGATTTCAGCTTGCGGACGTGGGGGAATATCCCCGAAACAGCTAAAGCGAGGCCTAGACAGATGGATTTCGAGCCCGTTTTGCTGACAAGCGAAACGGGCTTTTCTTTTTTTGGCCGGCGAGGGCGCCGACCCAATGACGAGACACACGATGGATTCCTTCGACTTCGATACCCTGGCGGTGCGCGCGGGCACGCAACGCTCCGAGTTTGGTGAACACTCCGAGGCGCTGTTCCTGACCTCGAGCTTCGTATTCAAGAGCGCGGCCGAGGCCGCCGAGCGCTTCGCGCATTCGGAAGAAGGGTTCACGTACTCGCGCTTCACCAACCCGACCGTATCGATGTTCCAGGACCGTCTGGCCGCGCTCGAAGGCGGTGAGGCCTGCATGGCGACGGCGTCGGGCATGAGCGCCATCGTCTCGGTGGTGATGACGGCACTGTCGGCTGGCGACCACCTCGTTAGCTCGCAGAGCATCTTCGGCTCGACGCTGAACGTGTTCTCGCAGATCTTCAGCCGCTTTGGTGTCGAGACGACCTTTGTCGATCCGACCGACCTCGACGCCTGGCGCGCCGCGATCCGTCCGAACACGAAGATGTTCTTCCTCGAGACGCCGTCCAACCCGCTCACCGACATTGCCGACATCGAAGCGATTGGCAAGATCGCGAAGGAAGCGGGGGCGCTGTTCGTCGTGGACAACTGTTTCTGCACGCCGGTGTTGCAACGTCCGATCGAGTACGGTGCAGACGTTGTGGTGCACTCGGCAACGAAGTACCTCGACGGTCAGGGCCGTGTGCTGGGCGGCGCGATCGTCGGCAAGAAGGACTTCATCATGGGCAAGGTCTTCACGTTCGTTCGCAGCGCGGGCCCGACGCTCTCGGCGTTCAACGCGTGGGTGTTGCTCAAGGGCATGGAAACGCTGTCGTTGCGTGTCGAGAAGCAATCGGCCAACGCGTTGGAACTCGCGCAATGGCTGGAGAAGCAGCCGCAGATCGGCCGCGTGTACTACCCGGGCCTGCCCTCGCATCCGCAATACGAGCTCGCGAAGCGTCAGCAAAAGGCGGGCGGCGCGATTGTCGCCTTCGAACTCAAGGGCGCGACGCCTGCCGAGCAGCGCGAGAACGCATGGCGTCTGATCGACAACACGCGTGTGTGCTCGATCACCGGCAACCTCGGCGATACGCGCACGACCATCACGCACCCGGCGAGCACGACGCACGGCCGCATCACGCCGGAAGCACGTGCCGCAGCGGGCATCACCGAAGGGCTGATCCGCCTGGCCGTCGGTCTGGAGTCGCCGGCCGACATTCAGGCCGATCTGGCGCGCGGTTTCGTGAGCTGAGCGGGTCGAATACGTCATGAGTAAATTCTGGAGTGCGGGCGTCGCCGATCTGACGCCCTATGTCCCCGGTGAGCAGCCGCAGATGCAGCGGCTCATCAAACTCAATACCAACGAGAATCCGTACGGCCCGTCGCCGCGCGTGCTGGCCGCCATTCGCGACGCGCTCGGCGCGGATGCCGATGCGCTGAAGCTGTACCCGGACCCGGATGCACGCCGCTTCAAGCAGGCCATCGCGACGCGCTTCGGTCTGGAAGTGGCCAACGTTCACGTGGGCAACGGTTCGGACGAAGTGCTGGCCAACGTGTTTCAGGGCCTGCTCAAGCACGATAAGCCGATCTTGTATCCGGACATCACGTATAGCTTCTATCCCGTGTACTGCGGGCTGTACGGCGTGGCGTTCGAGAACGTGCCGCTGACCGACACGTTCGAAATCGACGTCAACGATTACCTGAAACCGAACGGCGGCATCATTTTCCCGAATCCGAACGCACCGACGGGGCGCGCGCTGGCGTCGGGCAAGATCGAGCGTCTGCTGGCAGGCAACCCGGATTCGGTGGTGGTGATCGACGAGGCTTACATCGACTTCGGTGGCGAGACGGCGGCGACGCTGATCGCGAAGTATCCGAATCTGCTCGTCGTGCAAACGCTTTCGAAGTCGCGCTCGCTGGCGGGGTTGCGTCTGGGTTTCGCCATCGGTCATCCGGATTTGATCGAAGCGCTGGAGCGCGTGAAGAACAGCTTCAACTCGTATCCGCTCGACCGGCTTGCGCAAGCGGCGGGTGTTGCGGCCATCGAAGACGAAGCGTATTTCAACGAGACGCGTCAGGCCGTCATTGAAAGTCGTGAGGCCTTGACGTCGCGATTGACGGCGCTCGGTTTCGACGTGCTTCCGTCGAAGGCGAACTTCGTGTTCGTGCGTCACCCGGCGCACGACGCGGCGCAACTGGCCGCTGCGCTGCGCGAGCGCTCGATCATCGTGCGGCACTTCAAGCACGCGCGCATCGCGCAGTTCCTGCGGATCACGGTGGGAACGGAGAGCGAGTGTCAGGCGTTGACGGATGCCTTGAAGGAAGTACTCGGCGCGTAAGCGATAAGCGCGCATCCGTTCGAAGATGCAATTGCCGTCAGCACGAAACGATGGGGGAAGGATGCGATGTCGCTTCCTTCCCCCATTTGCTGTTTGGCGTTCTACACGCCAAACGTCACGACGGTCAATTCGATTCGCTGGTAACGCTGACGGGTGAGGTGAGCGATCTCAATCGCGCCGCAGGCGAGCGGAGGATGATCGCGAGTTGCAGCGCGAAGCCCAAGGCCATCGCGATCAGGCACGCTTTGATGCCGAGCGACGACGCGACCCACGCACCCAGAAAAGCGCCGAGAGGACGCGCACCGAAGGTCGCCGTCATCGTCGCTGCCGACACACGTGCGATCAGGCCGCCCGGCGTGACCACCTGGCGCAGCGACGTCGTCGAGATCGTCCACACAATCGGGCCGAAGCCGAATAGAAAGAACGCGATGAAGACCAGCACGTGGGCAGTACCGTGCTTATCGCCGACGGCCAGCATCGAAGTCGACGCCATCAATAGCGCTGCGACCGCCGCGCAAACCGGTCCCAAAAGGATCTGTCGGCCGAACGGCAGCCGTTGCGCGATGCGCGTGTAACCTATCGCGCCGCACACCATCCCGAAGCCATACACACCCAATGCCGCGCCGACGGCTTGCGCCGAGAATGCGAGCGTGTCGATGGCGTAGTACGCGAAGATCGCCAGAAGCAGATACCACGACGTGTTGAACACGAAAGCCGTTGCGACGATCGATCGCAGATAGGCATTTGTGGCAATGAAGCGAATGCCTTGCGCCAGTTCGCGCTTGAAGTCGCGATGCGATGGCGCGCGGGGCGCTTCTTCAGGCAGACGCGACAGCCAGAACGCGCTGCCGAGCGATAACGCGAAGGCTGCCGCAAACGCAAACGTGCCCGACGCTACCCCAGCGAGCGCACCGCCAATGGCTGGCCCTGCGGTGAAGGCGACGCTGCGCGCGGTTTCGAGCCGCCGGTTCGCGGCGAGCAGATGCGCCGGGCCGACGAGCATGGCCACAAGCGATGGCGCAGCCGCCCCAAAGACGACCGTCCCCGAGGCCATCGCGAAGCCCAGCACTCCGAGTGCCGTGAGCGACAGCCACTTCATCTGGAACAGCGCGAACAGCAGCAGTAAGGCGACGGCACGCAGCAGTTCGGTCGCGATCATCAGCGGTTTGCGCCGGTACCGATCGGCGAGCACACCCGCAGGCAGGGAGAGCAGCAAGAAGGGTAGCGTCGTGGCGGCTTGCAACGAGGCCGTCTGTTGCGCAGACGCCTGCAATGCAATCACCGCCACAATCGGAATGACGGCCAACGTCATCTGTTCGCTGAACTGTGCGGCGAGATTTGCACGCGAGAGCGACGTGACGAGCGACACGATGCGTGCATCGGGCGACGCGGAGTCGGGGGCGATGAACGGATCCCCCCCGACTGTGGCGGTGGTCGGGCAGGGCGGGAGCGGCGGGCGAGCGTCTGACATGGAAGTCCCTTCGAGATCGATATCACGAAGGGAGTCTAGGCAGATCTCGACTCGCAGACGCTCCGGTTCTTGCTGTTGAATTGACGAATTGACGTTCCCCGCCGTTAGCCCGCGTCGGCCGATAAGGCTGCTTGCCCTGATGGCACATACGCACGGCCGTTGATGCGGCGGGGCGTGGGCACGAATGCATCGCTCAGTATGTCGTGCGACGCGTTGTAGTACGGCGTGTCGATATCGAGCAGGCCGAGCATCGTGTGGTCCAGACGGTCGGTCTGGTACGGTCGCTGCTCCAACGCCAGGCGTGCTTTCGCATCGACGGCGTTGCGCGACCAGACCAGCATCGGAATCTCGTAACCGGAGGCGTCGGCCACCGACTGGCCCGAGTGATTGCGCGTGTGACCGACCTCTTGCGCGTGATCCGAGCTGAACAGCAGACTCGCGTCCGACGATCCGGTCGCGGCCATCGTCTTGCGAATCAGACTGGAGACGACAAAGTCGTTGTAGGCGATAGCGTTGTCGTAGTCGTTGCGCGCATGACGCACCCAGAGCGAGCGCCCCTGCGCTTCAAGCGTGGCCATCACGCTGTCGTCGGTATTGTCGAAACGTGCGAACTCGTCGGGGTAGCGCATATCGTAGGTCGGGTGCGCGCCCAGCAAATGCACGACGATGAGCTTGCGTGGTGCTTCGCTCGCCAGCGCCGCTTCGAAGTCTGGCAGCAAATTGCCGTCAAAGTTGTTCTCGCCGCGTCCGGCGCCCTTGTTGATGAAGACTCGCTCGTCTGCACGGTTGGCGACTAGCCCTAGCCAACCGTCGTTGGGCATCTGATTCGAGATCCAGTACGTGCGGAATCCGGCCTCTTTGGCGAGCATCACGAGGTCGGGTTTGCTCGTCCAGGCGTCGGGGTCGTCGAGGTGTGCGGGCGTGAGCATCTTCATGAGCGAAGCCATTGTCGCCGGTTCCGAGGACACGACATCGCGGAACACGATGAGGTCGTCGCGCATCGTGTCGAGCATCGGCGTGGTGTTGCGTGCGTAGCCGTAGAGCGACATGTTGTTGCGGTTCGAACTCTCGCCAATCACCCACACCACCGTTTTTTGCGCTGGTCCGCGATACTGCACTTGCCAGTCGGCGCGCTGCGCCATATTGCGCTCGAGCTGACGCTGCAATTCGTCGGCGTGCGCCAACTGGCCCTTGTAGTCGAGGTAACGAAGGGGCCAGTAGAGGATTGGATTTTCCTTGGCCATCGTCGGGTTCAGATGCAGCGCGACGAAGCCAGTGAAGAGCGTGGCCACGGCAACCTTGCTGCGGCGTCGCAGCGGACGGTGAGCCGCCGCGCGCGGCAGGCGGCGCTCAAGTACGACCACTGCCGTCATCAAAATCGTGAAGACCGCGCTGGCTTCGGCCACGTCGCGCCAGTTATGGCGAAAGAACTCGCCCGTCTCGGCCGGATTGGTGTTGAACACCGCCTGCAACACAAGCAGATGATTCGGACGCAGACCGAAATAATCGCGCAGGAATCCTTTGGTTGCTGCGTCGAGAAAGAACACGGCGATGACGCCCAGCGTGGTGGCGCTGAGCCACGCAGGTCTCGCACGCAGCAGAAGGCACAGGCCACCGAGTCCCGGCAAGGCCGTTGCCATGATCGCCGCACTCTTGCCGAATTCGTTCGCGCTGAGCATGCCGAGCACCCAGAACAGGGCGAGTCCGCCGAGCCCGAGTCCGAGGCGATAAAACAGTGATTTCAAGATGGTCATCCCCCAAAGCTGCCGACACGTCAGGGCGTGTCTGTCGATTGCTGCCACGGGAGCCTTGGGTGGCCCGACCGAGCACGGCAGCAATTGGATCGCAGCTTCGACCGCAGTTCGCGAATTTGGTGTCGTGGGGACGTTATTTTTGGGACGAATGCCGTTCGGTATTCAGAAATGACTCAGGAACTTGTTGCGGCGAAGGTCGTTGAGGCTCAGTGCAAACGGGCGCCGTTGGGCACTTTGCGCTCAACACCAGCCAGGACGATGGCCCCGTCGGCGTCGGCAAAGCCTGTCACCAGCACCTCGGACACGACGCCCGCGATGCGCTTCGGCCCGAAGTTGCACACGCACAGTACCTGTCGACCGACGAGGGCCTGCGGCGTGTAGTGCACTGTGATCTGCGCGCTCGATGTCTTCACGCCCAACTCACCCAGATCGACTTCCAGCACGTATGCGGGCTTTTTCGCTTTTTCATTGACGCGTGCCGATACGATCGTGCCCACACGCAGCTCGATCTTCTCGAAGTCCTGCCATTCGATGGTGTTCGGGGTCTCGGTCTTGTGCTCGGAATCCGTCATTTGCTGCTCCGTTCGCAATGCGATGGGGAAAGAACAGAGGAGCGTAACGCGACGTGCGGGGCAATGGCTTGTGAAATCCGGCAGACAGCGTCGGCAGAAGGCCAATAGGGTCTGTAAGGGCTTTAGGGGCTAGGGGCTAGGGGCTAGGGGCTTGAGGCGGCAGTCAGTTGGCGGTCCGGGCGCGTCGCCAGGCGGCGGGCGTCAGGCCGTAATGCTGACGAAAGGCATGCGTGAGGGCGCTTTGATCGTTGAAGCCGACGTCCAGCGCGATGTCGGCGAGCGGTGCGTCTTCATCGAGCAGCAGCGACGCAGCGCGGGCGAGCCGCAGGCGCATGAGATGCCGGTGAGGCGTCTCGCCGGTCATCGCCACGAAGCAGTCGTGGAAATGCCGCACGCTCATGCCCGCCTCCCGCGCGAGCGTAGCGGTGTCGAGCGGTGTGGCAAGGTCGGCTTGCAAACGCGCGTCGACTTGCGATAAATCCAGCCGCACAGTGCGCGAGGCATGACGTGCCGGTGCCAGCCGGGGCGCGAGCGCGGCGAGCCATTCTCGCACGACGGGGTCGTCGGCATCGAGCGGATGTCCGTCACCAACGCTGGCGTTCACCCGATGGACCAGCGCCAGCAGTCCTGCATCCAGCGCGAAGAACGCTTCGCGCGAGAAGGCGCGTGCCGTGCCGGTGGCGTTGGCAATCGCGGCAGGGACGTCCAGCACGATTTGCCGGTTCGGCCCGTCGCCCCGATAGCCGTGCCGTACGCCCGCAGGAATGACCACGCCGTTGCGCGCACCCACGCGGCCGTGCTGGGTGGCGACACCGTCGAGCGAGAGCGACATGCGTCCGGACAGCCCGATCACGACCTGATGGAAGTCGTGTGTGTCGGTGCTATCGGTGGGACGGTACTCGCGAAGTTCGAGGATCGGGGCGGACATGGCAATGAGGTGGTGCGATTATCACCGCCAGATGGAATAAGGCGGCGAAGGTGCATGACTTCAGGTTATGAAAAAACGCGCAAAGCTTTCCCGGATTGATTGGTTCGGGCACGCGGGACGCCTCGCTACACTGGTTCACCAGTGGCCGACGGCGCGTACTCATCGACGCCTGCGGTCTGCGTCGCGGGCATTGCGGGCATCGCCCACGTGTCTGCGGTGCGCTTCGATTCCACAGGGCCGCGGCCCGTCTTTGGCAGGGAAGTATGACATACGCCGTCACGATCTCCGGCAGCCCATCGGCCGCCTCACGCAGTGCCCGGTTGCTGCGCTTCGTCGAATCCGATCTGGCTTCGGCTGGCATCGAGGTCCGCCGCATCGATATCCGTGCACTCTCGCCCGCAGCGCTGCTCGCCGCCGATACCTCGCACGACGATCTGCGTCATGCGCTCGCCCAGGTGGCCGGGGCGCAGGCGGTTGTCGTCGCCACGCCCGTCTACAAGGCGGCTTATAGCGGCTTGCTGAAGGCCTTCCTCGACGTGCTGCCGCAAGACGGCCTCGCGGACAAACTCGTCGCTCCGTTCGCGACCGGCGGCAGCCCCGCGCATCTGCTCGCGCTCGACTATGCGCTCAAGCCCGTGCTTTCGGCGCTCGGTGCGCAGCACATTCTGCGCGGTGTGTTTGCCGTCGATCTGCAAGTACCGAAGGAGGAGGGCGCAACGCTCGACGCCGCCATCGCGGAGCGTCTGGGCGCGACCGTCGATCAGCTCTCGCAATGGCTGCACGAGCGCGAGGTGATCCGTCAGTGGCCGGGTAAGGTCGCCGAAGGCATCCGGAATGCACGCAGTGCGCGCGCCGTGGGCGCGACGCTCGCTGCCTGAGCGCCGGAGTCCGTATGCAAGTCTTCTGGTTTATTCCGACGCATGGCGACGCCCGTTATCTCGGCACGTCCGACGGCGGGCGCGTGTTCGATTTCGACTACGCGCGACAGATCGCCAGCGCGGTCGACACCCTGGGTTACGAAGGCGTCCTGCTGCCCACGGGGCGTTCCTGCGAAGACGCATGGGTGACGGCGTCGAGCCTGATCGGCGCGACGCGTCACCTGAAGTTTCTCGTCGCCATTCGCCCCGGCATCGCATCGCCTGGGCTCACCGCACGCATGGCGGCGACGTTCGATCGCCTCTCGGGCGGCAGGCTATTGATCAACGTTGTGACGGGCGGCGACGCCGGTGAACTCGAAGGCGACGGCTTCTTTGCCGACCACGCGCAGCGCTACGAAGTGACGGACGAATTCCTGCGCATCTGGCGTTCGATTCTGGAGAAGTCGCATCGCGGCGAGAGCGTGGATTTCGATGGCGAGCATCTGCGCGCGAAGGGTGCGAAGCTGCTGTATCCGCCGGTGCAGAGGCCGCATCCGCCGCTCTATTTCGGTGGGTCTTCGGAGGCAGCGCGTCAGATTGCGGCCGAGCAGCTCGACGTCTATCTGACGTGGGGCGAACCGCTGGCCGACGTTGCCGAGAAAATCGCGGACGTGCGTGCGCGCGCCGCCAAACTCGGGCGCACGTTGCGCTTCGGTCTGCGCTTGCACGTGATCGTGCGCGAGACGGAAGACGAAGCGTGGCGCGCCGCCGACTCGCTCATCAGCAAGCTCGACGACGAGACCATCGCGCGCGTGCAGACACAGTTTGCGAAGATGGATTCGGAAGGACAGCGACGCATGGCTGCGTTGCATGGCGGACGCCGCGACAAGCTCGTGGTCGCACCGAACCTGTGGGCCGGTGTGGGACTCGTGCGCGGCGGCGCTGGCACGGCACTCGTGGGCGATGGCCCGACGGTGGCCCAGCGTTTGCGCGAATACGCAGATCTTGGGATCGACACGTTCATTCTGTCGGGCTATCCGCACCTCGAAGAAGCGTATCGCTTTGCCGAACTGGTGTTCCCGCATCTGCCGCGCGAGGTGCGCGAGAAGCTTGGGAACGGTCACGGTCCGTTGTCCGGGCCGATTGGCGAAGTGATGGCCAACAACATCGTGCCGCAGGCCTCGCAAAGCTGATTCGCGCACGCCACATCGACTTCATTGGATTGAACGGAATCGGGGCCACGATGCCCCGGGGGAAATTCGCATGACCCAATCTACGCTGACGACTTCGTCGACCGACGCCGCCACCGGTGCTGCGGCACCCGGCGCGTTGCAACGCTACGCACGCAGTGCCGCTCGCCGCCTTGCGCCGTGGGCCGTGCCTGTCGTGCTCGTCGCGCTCTGGCAACTTGCCGCAGAGCAGGGCTGGCTGTCGACGCGGGTGCTGCCCGCGCCGTCCGCCGTTGTGGAAGCCGCGTGGCAACTCGCGATCACGGGGCAGATCTGGCGCGACATCGGTGTGTCGACCGGGCGCGCCGTTATCGGTTTTCTCATCGGCGGCGGTCTCGGGCTGCTGCTGGGCATGCTGACGGGACTGTCGCGTGTGGCGGAAACGGCGCTCGACTCGTCGTTCCAGATGCTGCGCAACATCCCGCACCTGGCGCTGATTCCGCTGGTGATTCTGTGGTTCGGCATCGACGAGAAAGCGAAGCTGTTCCTCGTCTCCATCGGGGTGTTCTTTCCGATGTATCTCAATACGTATGCGGGCATTCGTGCCGTCGATCCGGCGCTGGTTGAGATGGCGCGCAGCTACGGTTTGCGCGGCTGGGCGCTGTATCGCGACGTGATTCTGCCTGGAGCGTTGCCGTCGATTCTGGTGGGCGTGCGCTTTTCGCTCGGCCTGATGTGGGTGACGCTGATCGTGGCGGAAACCATCTCGGCGCAATCGGGCATCGGCTATCTGACGATGAACGCTCGCGAGTTCCTGCAAACGGACATCGTGCTCGTGGGGATTCTGCTGTACGCGCTGCTGGGCAAGCTGGCCGACGTGCTGGCCAAGGAGCTGGAATTTCGCTGGTTGCGCTGGCATCCGGCCTTTCAACGAGGAGCCGCCGCATGAGCGCACAACAACTGGCACCGGTCGCGGGTGCAGACATCGAAGCCGAATGGACGGCCGAGCAGTGCGCCACCGGCAATACACACCGACTCTCGCTCGATCCGCAGGTCGATCCGTTCGGCACGCGCTTGCCGCTCGGGGCGAACGTGGCTGCGCAGCGTGGCGCGGTGGGGACGAATCTTAAAGTAGTGCATCCGGCGAGTGACGCGCAAGCATTAGCGGACGCTACTTCCGGCGGGTTGCGTGTCGACGCCGTTGGTAAGCGCTACGGCGCACGTTCGGTGCTGTCGGACTTCTCGCTGACGATTCCGCGCGGTGGATTTGCGGCCATCGTGGGGCGTAGCGGTTGCGGCAAATCCACGCTGCTGCGTCTGATCGCCGGTCTGGAGACGCCTGACGCCGGGCGCATCACGCTCGACGGGCACGCGCTGGGCGATGCCTCAGGCAAGGTGGCCACGCGCATCATGTTCCAGGACGCGCGTCTGCTGCCGTGGCGCACCGTGCTGGAGAACGTCGCCATCGGTTTGCCGAAGTCTTCGCATGCGAAGGCACTCGACGTACTGCGCGAAGTGGGGCTGGCCGAGCGCGCCGACGACTGGCCGAGTCAACTCTCCGGCGGTCAGCGTCAGCGGGTGGCGCTGGCGCGTGCGCTGGTGCATCAGCCCGATCTGTTGCTGCTCGATGAGCCGCTCGGTGCGCTCGACGCGCTCACTCGCATCGAAATGCATGCGCTGATCGAGCGCCTGTGGCGCGCACACGGATTCACGGCGCTGCTCGTCACGCACGACGTGCAGGAGGCGGTAGCGCTGGCCGATCGTGTCGTGCTCATCGAACAGGGGCAACTGGGGCTCGATCAGACGGTGTCGCTGGCACGTCCGCGAGCGCGCGGCAGTGCCGAATTTGCGGGACTCGAAGCACAGGTGCTGGCGCGTGTGCTGCAAACCGAGGTCGCGCCGTCGTCGCATGTGCCGGTCGGCGAGCCGTTGTGGCCCGCGGCCGCGGTGCGGTGGGCCATCTAACCGCATCTCAACGCGCTTCACAACTCGCTTCATAACTCGCTTCGCAACGCATTTCTGACCGATTACCCGGTCACATCTTTTCGAACACAGGAGTTCATCATGGGTATCACCGCCATCAACGTGCGCAACCAGTTCAAGGGCCGTATTCGCGAGATTCTGCGCGGCCCGGTGCTTTCGGAAGTGGACGTCGAGACGCCGAGCGGCATCGTCACGTCGGTCATCACCACGCGCTCGATCGACGAACTGCGTCTGGATATCGGTTCCGAGGTCGTGGCACTGGTCAAGGCCACCGAGGTATCGCTCGCGAAGCTTTGACGGGCTGTCCGTCCCGCTTTTCCTGTGGAGTGGGCCTGCATCGGGTGCGCGCGGGGGCGACGTCCGATGCAGGTTGCAGGAAATTCCGAGTCCCGTCTCGGACTGTGCCGCGAATGCACGCACTCGGCTGATATAATGACGGCTTCCAAATGTTGGCGACCCGCCTGCGCGAATCCCTCCGCTGCGGGCGTTTTTGTTTGTCGCCGACGCGATGCATCGAAGCCAAACCATGACCACTGTCCGCACCCGCTTTGCGCCTAGCCCGACCGGTTTCATCCATCTGGGCAACATCCGTTCCGCTCTCTATCCGTGGGCCTTCGCGCGTCACAACAACGGCGCGTTCGTGTTGCGCATCGAAGACACCGACCTTGAGCGCTCCTCGCAGCAGGCCGTGGACGTCATTCTGGAAGGCATGGAATGGCTCGGCCTCGATTACGACGAAGGTCCGTTCTATCAGATGCAGCGCATGGATCGCTATCGTGAAGTGCTGGAGCAACTGAAGGCGGGCGGTCACGTCTATCCGTGCTACATGAGCATGGAAGAACTCGACGAACTGCGTGAGCAGCAACGCGTGCGTGGTGAGAAGCCGCGTTACGACGGCCGCTGGCGTCCGGAGCCGGGCAAGGTATTGCCCGAGCCGCCGGCCGGTGTGCAGCCGGTGCTGCGCTTCAAGAACCCGCTGACCGGCAGCGTCGTGTGGGAAGACGCGGTCAAGGGCCGCATCGAAATCTCGAACGAAGAACTCGACGATCTGGTGATCGCGCGCCCCGACGGCACCCCGACGTATAACTTCTGCGTGGTCGTCGACGACATCGACATGGACATCACGCACGTGATTCGTGGCGACGACCACGTGAACAACACGCCGCGTCAGATCAACATCTTCGAAGCGCTGGGCAAGAAGTGGCCTGTGTATGCGCACTTGCCCACGGTGCTCAACGACCAGGGCGAGAAGATGTCGAAGCGCAACGGTGCGATGAGCGTCGTGCAGTACCGCGAAGAAGGCTACCTGCCGGAAGCCGTGGTGAACTATCTGGCGCGTCTGGGCTGGGCGCACGGCGACGCGGAAGTGTTCTCGCGCGAGCAGTTCGTGGCGTGGTTCGATCTGGAACATCTTGGCAAGTCGCCCGCACAGCACAACCCGGAAAAGCTTCTGTGGCTGAACAACCAGTACCTGAAGCAGGCGGACAACGACCGTCTGGCCGGGCTGACCGAGCCGTTCCTGCAAAAGGCGGGCGTGTCGATCGAGGGTGGCCCGTCGCTGGCCGGTGTCGTCGGTTTGTTCAAGGATCGCGCCAACACGATCAAGGACATCGCAGCGAGCGCCGAGATGTTCTACCGCGCACCCGCTCCGTCGGCTGAAGACATGACGCAACATATGACCGATGCCGCACGCGCTGCCGTGAAAGATCTGGCGGCTGCGTTGGCCGCGCTGACCGAATGGAAGAAAGAAGCCATTTCACCGGCGTTCAAGGCGACGCTCGCGCAGCACGGCATGAAGATGCCGCAACTCGCGATGCCGGTGCGTCTGCTTGTCGTGGGCACCACGCACACGCCAGCCATCGACGCCGTGCTCGAACTGCTGGGCCGCGACGCCGTGCTGGCGCGTCTGGCCGCCTGACCGATTCGACGTCAACGCAAGAGATTCCGGCGCAGCTACGGCGGCGCCGGAAACAAAAAACCCCGAGATGCGTGAGCATCGCCGGGGTTTTTTACTGGAGACGCCGCGAGTGCTGCGTCCCTGATACTTTGCAGGTGCTTACGCCTGCGAGCTACCTTCCACCGAGACGGAGAGCGTCCCCGACTTAGCTGACGGGGCCGGGCGCTTCGTGAGCGAATAACCCTCGAGCAGCTTGACCATCTGTGCGTAGATCTTCGGGTTGCCTGCGAGGATTTCGCCCTCGAACAGGAAGTCCGATTCGCCCGTGTAGTTGCCGACCAGACCACCGGCTTCGGTGATCAGCAGGCTGCCTGCGGCCATGTCCCACGGGTTCAGGCCTTGCTCGAAGAAACCGTCCATGCGGCCAGCGGCGACGTTGGCCAGATCCAGCGCGGCGGCGCCCGGGCGACGGATGCCGGCGCAATGCTCGGTCATCGTGCCGAACATCTTCAGGTAGTTTTCCACGCCTTGCAGATCACGGAACGGGAATCCCGTGCCGATCAGACCGTCGGCCAGACGATCGCGGCGCGAGACGCGAATACGCTTGCCGTCGAGGAACGCACCGCGACCGCGCGAGGCGGTGAACAGTTCGTTGCGAGTCGGATCGTAGATCACGGCTTGCGAGACGACACCCTTGTGCGCGAGGGCAATCGACGTGCAGTAGTAGGGCAGGCCGTGGATGAAGTTGGTGGTGCCGTCGAGCGGATCGATGATCCACTGGAATTCCGAGTCGGAATTGCCGTGCTCTTCGCCCGATTCTTCGGCGAGGATGGCGTGGTCGGGATAGGCTTCGAGGAGGACGCTGATGATCGCTTGCTCTGCCGCTTTGTCCACTTCCGTCACGAAGTCGTTGTGCTGCTTCTTGCTGACCTTGACGGTATCGATATCGAGGGAGGCTCGGCTGATGATGGTGCCGGCGCGGCGCGCGGCCTTCACCGCGATATTGAGCATGGGATGCTGCATGACAGATTCCTGTTAAGGCCATCGCTGGCGTAACGCGCGACCCCCATTGGGCCGGTCGGCAAGCGTGGCAGACAAAGCGAACAAATTGAGCAAGAGCGATGCCCCGACAAGCGCCGCGCACTATGTGGCGGCTCGTTTGCAGGGGCGAAAACGCGTATTTTAGCAAAAATGCGGCAGGTGCGCTTCGGAACCTGCGTGTTCTGACCCTTTTTGCCGTTTTTACCGTATCCGATGCGTCGTCGGCAGCGCTGTCGGTGGGTGTTCGCTGGACATTTCGGCGGCGTTACCGTCCGGCGTTGGCCCGCCGTAGCGCCGAATCAGGCAAAATAGCGCCGTTATGCGCCGTCGCAGGTTCCAGCGCTGCGCTGTCGCTTCCGCGCTTGCTCCCGTTCCCGATTTCGATTCCCGTCCATCTCCGTCTCATGTCCCAGTCTGCTGCGTCCGCTCCCCATTCCCCGTTGCCGTTGTTCGATCAGGTGCGTTTCGTCCTCAACGAGACGAGTCATCCCGGCAACGTCGGCTCGGCCGCGCGTGCAATCAAGACAATGGGGTTTGGCCGACTGGTGCTTGCCGCGCCGCGTGCGGGGGCAGACGTGCTGCGCGACCCTGAAGCGATTGCGCTTGCAAGCGGTGCCGACGACGTGCTCGCCAACACGCTGATCGTGCCCGATCTCGTCACTGCTTTGCAGGGCGTGAGCTGGGCTGTGGCGCTCTCTGCGCGCTCACGTGAGTACGGGCCCCCGAACGCCGAGCCGCGCGAGAGTGCGGCCATCGCTGTGCAACACGCGGGGCAGGCAGAGGCCGTGGCGTTCGTGTTCGGCAGCGAGCGCACCGGTTTGTCGAATGCAGACGTGGACCGGTGCAACGCGCTCGTGCACATTCCCGCGAACCCGGTCTATAGCTCGCTCAACCTTTCGCAGGCCGTGCAATTGATCGCCTGGGAAATGCGCATGGCGTGCCTGGCGCAGGCGCGTGGTGACGCGCCACAGGTCGTGACGGTGGCGACACCGGTCACCGATGCCGCTTCGCATGATGCGCTGGCGACACGCGACGACGTCGAAGGCATGCTCACGCATCTGGAGCGCGCGCTCGTGGAGCTCGATTTTCTCGACCCGGACAATCCCAAGAAGTTGATGACGCGATTGCGGCGTCTCTTCGCGAAGAGCCATCTGGAGCGCGAGGAGGTCAACATCCTGCGGGGCATCTCGAAGCACATTCTGGAACGCAAAGTGCGACGCTGATTGCTGCAAATATCGCGAAAACGCCCTACAATCGGCAGTCATATGCTTATACGCCTTTCGCGGATATGAATCGTTTGCGCCAGCGTTGCGCCGCCTCTCTGCCTTACCACGTCCACTGTTGTTAGCCCTGCGCTGACCTGCGTGACGCATTGCCTCGTCGGCGTGTGTCACCGCTTCGCAATGCGCACCCGCCGCGCCCGCCACGGCCGCCGCACTGCACATCGCCGCATTCCTTCACTTCCGGCATTACCCGCTAATACGCGACGATCCGTCCCCAAGACGGCCGGACGCCGCACGACAGGACCGAACTCAGGCTTATGTTCACTCGTCTTCGCGAAGATATCGCCGCCATCCGGCAAAAAGACCCCGCTGCCCGTAGCAACTGGGAAGTCTTCACTTGCTATCCCGGCCTGCATGCCGTGATGTTGCACCGGGTGGCTCACCGCTGCTGGACGTCGGGTTTCAAATGGAGCGGACGTTACATCTCGCAATACGCTCGCTTTCTGACCGGCATCGAGATTCATCCGGGCGCGACGCTTGGCCGACGCGTCTTCATCGATCACGGCATGGGCGTGGTGATCGGGGAGACGGCGGTGATCGGCGACGACTGCACGATCTATCAGGGCGTGACGCTCGGGGGCACGTCGCTCGCGCGCGGCGCAAAGCGTCATCCGACACTGGAGGCGGGGGTGATCGTCGGGGCGGGGGCGAAGGTGCTCGGCGGCTTTACGGTGGGTGCGGGCGCCAAGATCGGCTCGAACGCGGTCGTCGTCAAGCCGGTCCCGGCGGGTGGCACGGCGGTGGGCAACCCGGCGCGCGTCGTGCGTCCCGGTGCGTCGCGCGAAGGCGCAAAGGTTGGCGAGGGCGAGTGTAAGCCGAACCAGCCGAACCAGCCGAATAAGCCGGAAACACCGGAGTTCTCGGCCTACGGCATTACGCCCAACGCGGATGACCCGGTCTCGCTCGCGATTCACGGTCTGATCGAGAACGCCACGGACCAGTCGCACAAAATCGACGTCATGGTGGCGGCGCTCAACCAACTCGGCGCGCATCTCGAAGCGCTTGGCGCAAGCAAGATCGACACCGCAGAACTGCGCAAGCTCGGCAAGGAAATTCAGGACATGTGACGTAGTGGGGCGTTTCGTCGTCACGGATTCAAGCAAAAACGGCTCGTTTGGCAACGAGCCGTTTTTACATCGCAATGCCTATGTCGCTGAGGGTGCAAGGTCGACGGCACGTAAGCCGTGCATGTCCCATTGCAGATAGCCGCCACGTGGCGGGTCCACATCGAACTCCCAGTCGGGCAGGACCCAACGTACGCGTCGCCCGTCGACGTGACGCGCCGGACGATGCGTGTGGCCGTGCACCAGCGTACGCTCGCCGGCGGCGTCGAGCAGCGCCGCGATGGCATTGGCGTTGGCATCCGCGTAGGCCATTCGATGTGCACCCTTGGCGGCGCTGCGTCGGCGGATGCGATCTGCAATCCCCATGCGCACGCGTAGCGGCAACGTCAGGAAAAAGGCTTTGCCGAGCGGTGAATGCGCGACGCGGCGAAAGCGCTGATAGCCCACGTCGTCGGTGCACAACTGGTCGCCGTGGCTGAGCACGAGCGCCTGACCGAGAAACGAGAATACGCAGGGATCGTCGAGCATGACCGCGCCCGCCGCCCGCGCGAAGCGCTTGCCGAGCAGGAAGTCGCGATTGCCGCGCATCACCGCGATGGGCACGCCGCTGGCGGAGAGTTCGGCCATCGCAGCCGTCATGCGGCGTGCGAATACGCCGAGCGGTTCGCTGGCAGGCGTGGCCGACGTGGGCGCATGTTCGGTGTCGCGGTCAGCGTCGAGCATATCGTCGCCGATCCAGTATTCGAACAGATCGCCGAGGATGAAAAGGATGGACGCTTCGCGCGCAGGACCGCGCAGGAAGTCTTCGAAGACTTGCACCGTCTGCGGCAGAGCCGGCGAGAGGTGAAGATCGGAAATGAAAAGCGCGGGCCCGTCGCCCCGTGGTGTCACGGGGCATTGCGGGCACCGCGCAGTCGATACTGGCATCGAGTGTCGCAGTTCGCGTGAGGGCGCTTACGCGACGATCACGGCCTTCTCGATCACGACGTCTTCAACCGGCACGTCCTGGTGGAAGCCCTTCGAACCGGTCTTCACGCCCTTGATGGCGTCGACCACTTCCTGGCCTTCGACGACCTTGCCGAACACGGCGTAACCCCAGCCTTGCGGCGTGGGCGAGCTGTGGTTCAGGAAGTCGTTGTCGTTCACGTTGATGAAGAACTGGGCCGTAGCCGAGTGCGGATCGTTCGTGCGGGCCATGGCCAGCGTGTATTTGTCGTTCTTCAGGCCGTTGTTGGCTTCGTTCTCGATGGTCGCTTCGGTCGGCTTTTGCTTCATGCCGACTTCGAAACCACCACCCTGGACCATGAAGCCGTTGATGACGCGGTGGAACACCGTGCCGTCGTAGAAACCGTTCTTGACGTAGTTCAGGAAGTTCTCGACCGTCTTCGGTGCCTTGGCTGCGTCGAGTTCGATGCGAATGACGCCGTGATTGGTGTGCAGTTCAACCATGATGCTTTCCTTCTAATGAAATGATCCCGGCGGGCCGGAGGATTTTCAGCGTTTGACGACGCTGGCCGATTCGATCACGACCGTCGTGGCGGGCACGTCGGAATACATGCCCTTGCGGGTCGTGGCCACACCCTTGATCTTCTCGACGGTGTCCATGCCGGACACCACCTTGCCGAATACCGTATAGCCGAAGCCATCCGGGTTGGGGTAATCCAGTGACGCATTATCCTTCACATTGATAAAGAATTGCGCGGTCGCGGAGTTCGGATCGGAGGTGCGGGCCATGGCGATGGTGCCGATGGTGTTCTTCAGGCCGTTCTTCGATTCGCTGGGAATCGCGGCGCGCGTGGGCTTCTGGTCCATGTTCGGCGTAAAACCGCCGCCCTGAATCATGAAGCCGTTGATCACGCGATGGAAGATCGTGCCGTTGTAGAAGCCATCGTTGACGTACTGAAGGAAGTTCTCGACCGTCTTCGGTGCTGCCTTCGGATTGACTTCGACCACGAAATTGCCGAGCGACGTCTTGAATTGCACCTGCGGCTGCGCGTTCTGCGCAAAGGCGGGCAGGCTTGCGCCCGTCAGGGCTGCGGCCGCCGCCACGGTGGCAACGCCGCCGAGCATGGCGCGACGCAGGCGATTCGGAAAGGACATGCGTGTCTCCCTGTATCGATGAGAAGGGGGAAGGTGGAACGGAGTTCGAGTCGCAGCCGCAGGCTTAGTTGCCCGACTTGCCGATGTTTTTCACGGCGGCGTCCTCACTGGGCTTTTGCGGCGTCGGCGTCTGGCTGACAGGCGTGGCGCGTTGCGGGCTCAGCATATTGGACAGCAGCTTTTCGCGGTTCGACACGCGAGCCGTCGGCGCGAGCTTCAGAGATTTCTGATAAGCCTGCTGCGCGAGCTTGGCGTAGATGTCGCCCAGATTCGAATACGCGACCGCGAAGTTCGGGTTGTTGCGAATCGCGCTCTCGAGTGCGGCACGTGCCTTGTCGTACTCGCCGGCCTGCGCGTAGAGCGCGGCCAGGTTGTTGAACGGCTCGGGCAGTTCCGGGAAGTCCTGTGTGAGCGCCGTAAAGGCGTCGATGGCCTCCGCATTGCGGCCCATTTCCATCAGCACACGACCGCGCGTGAAGCGCACCTGCGCATCGCGCGGGTACTGCTTCAGATGCTCGTCGATTTTGGTCAGGGCTTCGTTGAACTTGCCCGCTTCGACCAGCTTGTTGATGGCCGATTCGCTCGCTTGTTGCGGCGTTTGCAGCGGGGCGGGCGGGGGCGGATCGGTGATGGCCTGCGCGCCGGCGGGCAGCGCGAACAGCGCGCTGGCCACGCCGAGTGTCGCGGCCGCGAGCGTGAGTGCGCGTGCACGGCGCGTGACAGCGGCGAGCGGGCGCACATGGGAAAGAAGGCGCGAAGGAACGTGCGTCAGGGGAGACAAAAGTGACCGGCTTCGTTGCGTCATAGTGGGTGCTTGGGATACCTGAGAGGTGCGCAAGAGATGCTATACTCGGCCGCATTCTAACAAAACACCTGCGCCCGGCCCGCGCCATTTCTCGATGTGGCGGTGGAGGCGGTTCGCAGGTTCGTTTTTTCTACCGCACGGCGCGCAGCCCGCCTCGCGATATCGTTCTCGTTTCAAACGGGGATATCGTCGCAGCGTCCAGCGCTGTTGCCGCCCGGTCAAGCGCATATCTATGGATTCACTCCGTGTCTACAACTCGCTCGCGCGAGAAAAACAGTCGTTCGCACCCCTCGTTCCCGGCGAAGTTCGCATGTATGTCTGTGGGATGACGGTGTACGACTACTGTCACATTGGTCATGCGCGCGTGATGGTGGTGTTCGACATGGTGCAGCGCTGGTTGCGCACGCTCGGCTATCGTGTGACGTACGTGCGCAACATCACCGATATCGACGACAAGATCATCAAGCGCGCGGTCGAAAACGGCGAGACGATGCGTGAGCTGACCACGCGCTTCATTGCTGCGATGCACGAAGACGCCGATGCACTCGGCGTTCAGCGTCCCGACCATGAGCCGCGTGCGACCGACTTCATTCCGCAGATGGTCGATATGATCGGCACGTTGCAACGCAACGGCTACGCCTATCAGGCCGAAGATGGCGACGTGAACTATGCCGTGCGCAAGTTCTCGACGTACGGCCAGTTGTCGGGCAAGTCCATCGAAGACCTGCGCGCAGGTGAGCGCGTGGCGGCTAATGCGGCGAAGCAGGATCCGCTCGATTTCGTGCTGTGGAAGCGCGCGAAGGACACCGAGCCGGAAGAGTCGAAGTGGGCGTCGCCGTGGGGCGCCGGCCGTCCGGGCTGGCACATCGAGTGCTCGGCCATGAGCTGCCAGTTGCTCGGCAACCATTTCGACATTCACGGTGGCGGCGCGGATCTGCAATTCCCGCATCACGAGAACGAGATCGCGCAGAGCGAAGGGGCGACGGGCGAGACGTTCGTCAATTACTGGATGCACAACGGCTTCGTGCGCGTGGACAACGAGAAGATGTCCAAGTCGCTCGGCAACTTCTTCACCATTCGTGAAGTGCTGGCGAAGTTCGACGCGGAAGTTGTGCGCTTCTTCATCTTGCGCGCCCAATATCGCAGCCCGCTCAACTACAGCGATGCCCATCTGGACGATGCGCGTGGTGGTCTGACGCGTCTGTACACGGCGCTCAAGGATGCTGCGGGCGACGGTGCGCCGCTGGACTGGAGCGAGCCGTTCGCGCAGCGATTTGCCGCCGCGATGAACGACGATTTCAACACGCCGGTCGCCATTTCGGTGTTGTTCGAGCTGGCCGGTGAAATCAATAAGCAGCGCGATCCTGTGCTGGTGCGTCAACTGAAGGGATTGGCGGCGACGCTGGGCCTGCTCGGCCGCGAGCCGCAGTCGTTCCTGCAAGGGGCGACGGGCGATGATGAGGCGGGCGACGGTGATGCGCTGCGTGCGTCGGTCGAGGCGCGTATCGAAGCGCGTGCTCAGGCCAAGCGTGATCGTAATTTTGCGGAAGCCGATCGCATTCGTGCCGAATTGCTGGCCGAGGGGATCGTGCTGGAAGACCGTCCCGGAGGCGCCACCGAATGGCGTCGTGCCTGAGCGCGACGCATCGAGGCAAAACACTCATGGTGACTCGTAAATCCGTAGCCGCGAAGGTCGCAGCCGGGACCCCGGCGGCGAAGCGTTCGGCAAAAGGTGCGACGACGGCGAAGCCGGTGTCGGCACCGGTCGACGGCGCGCGCCGCAGTCCGCTGAAGTCTACCGCGACGCGAACGGCGACCGTCAAGCCCGCCATCAAGCCGACCGGCAAGACAGCGGCGGGCAAGACCGCGAAGGCGCCTGCGAAGTCGTCCGGCGTGGGCGCAGCCCGCAAGGCTTCGGTGTCGAAGGCCGGGAAGGTTGCGAAGGTCGATAAGGTCGATAAGGTCGAAAAAGTTGAGAAGGCCGGGCCGGTCGTCGCAAAGAAGGCGGTTTCGAAGACGCCTGTGAAGACGCCGCGCAAGACCTCCGCGAAACCGGATGCGAAACCGGACGCGTCCAGTGCGGCCACCACGCGCCGCGTTATCGCCAAGCGCGACGGCGAGACGCGCATCGTCACGCCGGAGATCGCGCGTCTCGACCATGAGGTGGTCGAGCAGGCGGTGACGGGCGTTGTGCCCTTGCCGGTTGCGCCGGGCGCAACGCGTCCCGACTTCTGGGATCAGGCGTGTGCCGATCTCATGAAGCGTGACCGGATTCTCAAGAAACTGATTCCTCAGTTTGGCCCGGCGCATCTGACCGGGCGCGGCGAGCCGTTCGTCACACTCGCGCGCTCGATCGTCGGTCAGCAGATTTCCGTGAAGGCGGCGCAGGCCGTGTGGGATCGCGTCGTGGCGATCTGCCCGAAGCTGTCGCCGTCGCAGTTCATCAAGGCGGGGCACGACGCGCTCGCCGGCTGTGGGCTGTCGCGTCGCAAGGCTGAGTACATTCTCGATCTGGCGACGCATTTCAAGTCGGGCGCGCTGCACGTGGATGCGTGGGCCACCATGGACGACGAGGCGGTCATTGCCGAGCTGACCGGCATTCGCGGCATCGGCCGGTGGACGGCAGAGATGTTCCTGATGTTCAACCTGATGCGTCCCGACGTTCTGCCGCTCGACGATGTCGGGCTGATCAACGCCATCAGCGTCAACTATTTCAGCGGCGAGCCTGTCACGCGAAGCGAAGCACGCGAAGTCGCTGCCAACTGGGAGCCCTGGCGCTCCGTCGCCACGTGGTACATGTGGCGGAGTCTCGAACCGGTGCCGGTCGAATACTGATCGATGCCGATCATTTACGGTTTCTATAGGCTCGAGGACGTATAATCCGCGTCCATTCCGTCCCATCCAGTCATTTTTGATGGCTATTGCGGATCGAGAGGCGATGAAAGTTGCCTATCTCATCCGGGTAGACGTTACCGGCGGTACAATACGCTGCCGCATTTCCGGGGAAACCTGATGAAGAACACCTTTTTGGATTTTGAACAGCCGATCGCCGAACTCGACGCGAAGATTGAAGAGTTGCGCTTCGTGCAAGACGATTCAGCCGTCGATATTTCCGAAGAGATCGAGCGCCTCTCCAAGAAGAGCCAGCAGCTCACCAAGGACATTTACGCAAACCTGTCGCCGTGGCAGGTTTCGCAGATCGCACGCCATCCGCAGCGTCCTTACACGCTCGATTACATCCGCGACATCTTCACCGATTTTCATGAGCTTCATGGCGACCGTGCTTTCTCGGACGATCACGCCATTGTGGGCGGCATGGCACGCTTTAATGGCCAGGCCTGTATGGTCATCGGTCATCAGAAGGGGCGTGACACCAAAGAGCGCGCGATGCGCAACTTCGGTATGCCGCGTCCGGAAGGCTATCGCAAGGCCTTGCGTCTGATGAAGATGGCCGAGAAATTCGGCCTTCCGCTCTTCACGTTCATCGACACGCCGGGCGCCTATCCGGGTATCGATGCCGAAGAGCGTGGGCAGTCTGAAGCCATCGGTCACAACCTGTACGCGATGACCGAACTCAAAACGCCGATCATCACCACGATCATCGGTGAGGGTGGTTCGGGCGGCGCGTTGGCCGTGGCCGTCGCCGATACGGTCATGATGTTGCAGTTCTCGACGTATTCGGTGATTTCGCCGGAAGGTTGTGCGTCGATTCTGTGGAAGAGCGCAGCGAAGGCCCCTGAGGCCGCCGAGGCGCTGGGCCTGACGGCACATCGTCTGAAGGCGCTGGGTCTGATCGACAAGATCGTCAACGAGCCGCTGGGTGGCGCGCAACGCGATCCGCTCGGCATGGCCGGTATGCTCAAGCGCGCACTGGCCGACTCGCTGCGCCAGTTCCAGGGCATGAGCCACAAGGAGCTGCTGGAGCGTCGTTTCGAGCGCCTGATGAGCTATGGCAAATTCAAGGAAGCCGGCGCGAAGTAAAGCGCATGCCGATGCGTCGTCGCTCGTCGTGGCGATGACGCCGAATCCGATGCCTCATCACGATTCCTCTGCTGCCGCGTTCGCATCTGCACGATGTGACGCGGCAGTTGCACATGTAGACGTCGCTTTACGTCTGGCATTAACGGCGCACGTCCTGCCCCGTTGCGATTCCCCCGCATCGCCCACGCCACGTCTCGCGCTCGCGCTGAGTGGCGGCCTCGATTCCATGGTGCTGCTCGATGCGCTGGCGCATTGGGTGCAAAAGCGCCGCGAAGCCGGGGCGCCGGGCGCGCCGATGCCACAGCCGCTGGCCATCCACATTCATCACGGACTTTCGAAGCATGCTGACGACTGGCTTGCTGTGTGCGAGCGCGAGGCTCGCCTGCGCGGGTTCGCCTTCGAAGCGCGACGCGTGAGTGTGCCGGGCGATGCGCGACAAGGCATCGAAGGCGCGGCGCGTGCGGCGCGCTACGAAGCGTTGGCGTCGACCTGTCTGGCGCATGACGTCGGCTGGCTGCTGACAGCGCATCACGCCAACGACCAGGCCGAGACCGTGCTATTGCAGATGTTGCGCGGTGCCGGGTTGCCGGGCGTGGCCGCGATGGCGGTGGAAGGTTCGCTGCCAGTCGTCGGGCATCGCTCGGATCGTGTGCGTTTGTTGCGACCGTTGCTCGACGTGTCGCGTGAGACGGTGCGCGCGTACGCCAAGGCGCGATCGCTGACGTGGGTCGAAGATCCGTCCAACGAAGACCGTCACTATTTGCGCAATGCGCTGCGTCACGACGTGATGCCTGCGATTGCTTCGCACGTACCTGCTTATCGCGAGACATTGGCACGATTTGCGCGTCATGCTGCGCAGGCGCAGACATTGCTCGATCAGTTGGCGCAGCTCGATTTCGAGAAGGCGCGTGCGCCGACTGTGGGCGACGACGAGCGTTTGCGGCGAACGCAGTTGCAGGGCCTCGACGCTGCACGTCTGGCTAACCTGCTGCGTTACTGGACGGCACGTCGCGGCCTGGCGACGCCACCGGAAGCGCGTCTTGATGAGTGGGTGCGTCAGATTCGCGATGCGCAGGCGGAGGCGTCGCTCGAATTGCCGCATGGCGAAGCGGTGCTGCGCTTATATCGCGATGAATTGCAATGGACTGCAATCTACGAGGTGGCGGATCCGGATGATGTCGCGTCCGACGTCGTACTACGCTGGACGGGCGAGCGAGCGTGGCATTTGCCGCAGTGGAAGGGCAGCATCGTTTTCACGCCGGTGGGCGACGATGAAGAGACGTCGGGCAGCATCGACGAACACGTCTTGCGCGCATCTGCGTTGGTGGCAAAGGCGAGGGCGGGTGGCGAGCGCTGGCGAGAGCATGCGCAAGGGCATTCGCGGTCGCTGAAGCATTGGTATCAGAGTCGGGGTGTTGCGGCGTGGTTGAGAAACGTGCCGATCGTGTGGCAGGCGGGGGCGATCGTCTTTGTCCCGAGGCTGGGTGTCGACGGCGCAGCGCAGCGGGACGAGGGTGGCGCGCGATGGGCGATGCGGTGGCGCGACGAGGCATAGCACCGCCGACTAAAACTTCCGCGAAATTCAGCATAACCTGCTGCCAGATGCGGCTTTGTGGGTTCATCACAGCGCAATGTGCGTCAAACCGACGCCAACGCGATACATTCGTGCGATAATCAAAAGTTCCGCGAATCAAAACGTCACCGATACCCATGAAGGGGTATCCGCGCTGGATTCATAAACGGTTTTAAATCAATGTGTTAGCAATGTTATGGCTCTGATCGTACACAAATACGGCGGCACGTCGATGGGCTCGGTGGAGCGCATCAAGAATGTCGCCAAGCGCGTGGCCAAGTGGCATAAGGCCGGTCACAAGATGGTGGTGGTGCCGTCGGCGATGTCCGGCGAGACCAATCGTCTGCTGGGCCTGGCCAAAGAGATTTCGGCCAATCCGGACCCGCGCGAACTCGACGCCATTGCCGCTACGGGCGAGCAAGTGAGCGTTGGCCTGCTGGCAATGGCCCTCAAAGAGGCTGGTGTCGATGCCGTGAGCTACGCCGGCTGGCAAGTACCGATCAAGACCGACAGCGCTTTCACCAAAGCTCGCATTTCGGAAATCGACGACAAGCGCGTCATGGCCGATCTCAATGCTGGCCGCGTGGTCGTCATTACCGGTTTCCAGGGGATCGATCCGAACGGCAACGTGACCACGCTCGGTCGCGGTGGCTCGGACACCTCGGCCGTTGCGGTCGCTGCTGCGCTCAAGGCCGATGAGTGCCTGATCTACACCGACGTCGATGGCGTGTACACGACGGACCCGCGTGTGGTCGACGAGGCTCGCCGCCTCGACAAGGTGACCTTCGAAGAGATGCTGGAAATGGCCAGCCTCGGTTCCAAGGTGCTGCAGATCCGCTCGGTGGAATTCGCCGGCAAGTACCAAGTCAAGACTCGCGTGTTGTCGAGCCTGACCGACCCGATGATCGCGCTCGACGAAGAAGCGCGCTCGGGCACGCTGATTACTTTTGAGGAAGACGAACAAATGGAAAAGGCCATCATCTCGGGTATCGCATTCCAGCGCGACGAGGCCAAGATCACCGTGCGTGGCGTGCCGGATCGCCCGGGCATTGCGTACCAGATTCTCGGCCCGATCGCCGACGCGAACATCGATGTCGACATGATCATCCAGAACCTGAGCGTCGAAGGGAAGACCGACTTCACGTTCACCGTGCCGCGCGGCGACTACCAGCGCGCTATGACGCTGCTGCAAAGTGACGTGCAAGGTCATATCGGTGCAGCCGAAGTCATCGGCGACCCGAAGGTGTCGAAGGTGTCGATCGTTGGTGTGGGCATGCGCTCGCACGTGGGTATCGCCAGCAAGGCGTTCCGCACGCTGTCGGAAGAAGGCATCAACATCCAGCTGATCTCCACGTCCGAGATCAAGATCTCGGTGCTGATCGACGAGAAGTACATGGAGCTCGCCGTGCGCGCGCTGCATAAGGCCTTCGAACTCGATCAGGCGTAAGTGACGGTTGTCGATCGAAGCGATGGCACGCCGTCGCTTCGGACGGCAAAAGGACGTGCCGCATGTGCGCGTGATGCATGCGGCGCGTAACGGAATTTTCGGGCAGCGATGCGGGAAAATTCCCGTGTACGTGTCGGGTGCATGACAGGTACGCAAAAAAAGTTGGGTTTCGATGCGGATAATGTTTGACGGCATCGAGAACAGCCGGTAGTATCACGGTCTCGTCGCATCACCTCCCTGGTGCGACGACAAGTTTGGGAGACGTGGCCGAGAGGTCGAAGGCACTCCCCTGCTAAGGGAGCATCTGGGCCAAAACCTGGATCGAGGGTTCGAATCCCTCCGTCTCCGCCAAGTCGCCTTGGCGGAACACCCCCGGCTCTTCGCGGAGAGCCGGGGGTTTTTTCTTTCCCGAGTTCGCGCGTTGGCGATACCTCGCGCGTCGATATCCTCTCTTCTTCGAGCGAGAACAACCATGTCGACTGTCACTACCGATTCCGGCCTGCAATACGAAGACCTGCAAGTGGGCGATGGCGCTGAAGCCACCCCGGGCAAGACCGTAACCGTGCATTACACGGGCTGGCTGACCGACGGCAAGAAATTCGATTCCAGCAAAGACCGCAACGATCCGTTCGCCTTCGTGCTTGGCGGCGGCATGGTCATTCGCGGTTGGGACGAAGGTGTTGCCGGCATGAAGGTTGGCGGCAAGCGCAAACTCATTATTCCGGCCGAACTTGGCTACGGTGCACGCGGCGCAGGCGGCGTGATTCCGCCGAACGCCACCCTGGTCTTCGAGGTCGATCTGTTGGACGTCTGAAGCATCGAAACGCCGCCCGAACCACACTGAGGCGGCACAGTCGAAGCAACAGACACCCCCGGTGCCTCGCAGGCACCGGGGGTGTTGTCTTTTGGAGTTCAAATACATGTGTGCCGACGTCACGAGCGTGGGTCGCACAAAGGAGCCTTTACGAGGTGTCTCACTCTGTAAGTCCGCATTCCCCCAGGTCTCCCGTCTCGAGATTCTGGTTTCCTTTCTCGCTGGTGCTTTTCGAGTTCGCGGTCTACATCTCGAACGACATGATCATGCCCGGTATGCCGCTCGTCACGCGCGAGTTCGGCGCGTCTGCGGAAATGACCACGCTGGCGCTGACCGCCGCCATGCTCGGCAACGCGAGTCTGCAGTGGCTGCTCGGCCCGCTCGCTGACCGCTTCGGTCGCCGTCGTGTACTGCTCTCCGGCCTCGTCACGTTCATCGTCGCGTGTCTGGCGGTGCACTACGTGCAGACGATGCCGCAGTTCATTGCGCTGCGCTTTCTTCAGGGCATGGGCTGCTGCTTCGTGCTGACGGTGGGGTACCCGACGGTGCATGAAGCGTTCGAGGAGAAGACCGCCGTGCGTGTGATGGCGCTCATGGCGAACGTGTCGCTGCTCTCGCCGCTGTTCGGGCCGCTCGCCGGTGCTGCCGTCGTGTCGTTCTGGCCGTGGCGCAGCATCTTCTGGCTGATAGCCATCGTCGCAGTGTTCTCGTTCGTCGGGCTGTATCGCACGATGCCGGAGCTGTCGCGTCACGATCGTAATGCGCTGAACGCTAAGCAACTTTGGGCGGGCTACAAGCTGCCACTTTCCAGTGGACGATTCTGGCGCGGCGCGGTGCTCACGGGGCTGGCAGTGACGCCGTTGCTCACGTGGATCGCACTGGGGCCGGTGTTCCTGATCGAGCGCGCCGGGTTGTCGCAGATGCAGTACGCCATGCTGCAAGTGCCGGTGTTCGCTGCGCTGATTCTCGGCAACGTGCTGCTCGCACGTCAGGTGGGGCGCTGGTCGAACGGACGTCTGCTGGCGACTGGCGTGGCGGCCATGCTGATTGGCGCGGCGGTGTCGCTCGTCGGCACGGCCATCCTCGCGCCGGGTTATCCGGCGCTGCTCATCGGAACGACGCTGCACGCGTTCGGTATGGGCATGTGCTACGGCGTGGTGTATCGCCAGTCGCTGTTCGCCGTCGATAGTCCCAACCGGGCGACGGTCGCAGGCATGCTCAGCATGATCACCATCGTCGTGGCCGTGGCCGTAATCGAAGCGATGAAGTTCGCTTACCTGCATTTCGGCGATGCTGCGCTTGGCATCGGTGCGATGCTGGCGGCGGCGCTCGTGGCCGTGCTCGCGGCGAATTTCGTCCCGCCGCCCACGCAGGACGCGCTCGCGCAGCCCGCGCGAAAAGCGTAATGCTGAGGTGACGCCGACGTAGCATCGACGGTTCCATTCGTCACAATGAAAAACGCCAGCGAACACGATTCGCTGGCGTTTTTTTATGGGTGACAGATGTGTCGTTAAGGCACGCGATCAACCATGCGCGCGCTCGTCGGCCACGGTTTCCACATGCGTGTGCGTCGCTGCGCCGCTCTGGGTCGGTGCGTTGGCGGATGGCACGTCCGATTGCGACACGGCCGCCGATGTCGACGTCGGTGCCGCTGGCGCGGGCGTCGCGTAGTAGTCGCGCTCCCACTTCTCGTGATTGGTCTTGGCCTGCTGCAACTCGGGTGTGAGCGGGGCGAACGACAGCAGCAGCTTGTTAAGCCAGGAGACAGGCGCCTTGCACGGGCGCTCGAAGTCGACGAACAGCACGACACGCGTCTCGTCGGTGTCGTTGTGCACCTGATGCTCGTAAGCGTCGTCGAAGATCACTGCACGACCCGCTTGCCACACATAGCGTTGTCCATCGACCTCGATCCAGCACTTCTCACGCTCGCGCGGCACTTTCAACGCCAGATGCAACCGCAGTACACCGTTATACGGGCCGCGATGCAGAGGAATCTTCTTGCCCGGCGACAGAATCGAAAAGAACGCCGTGCGAAGGCCCGGAATGTCATCGAGGGCCGCGGCAGTCGCCGGGCAGCGGGCGAGGTTGCGCTCGGCACGCATACCGTAACCGAGGAAGACGAACGTTTGCCACTGATGGTCTTGCGTGATGGTGGCGACGTCGGGAGAGATCTCGTGGAACGCGGGCAGACGTCCTGGTGTAGCGAGTACGGCTTCGAGTTCGCGGGCGATGGCCGGTGCCTGAGCCTCGATCGCTTCGACCCAGGGGAACTGGGCGTTATCGAAAATGGGCTTGTCGCCAACCAGTGAGTGACGGGCAATACTGCGTTGCGCCGCTTCCACACACTGAAAGAAAAATTTGGCGAGCCAGCGAGGCAGGGTACGGTTGGGGTTCTGCACGGGCGATCGTGTGGCACTCAACGTCGGCCTCCAGGGCGGAAATGAGGGAACCGGGCCGGCGCGCCTGTGTCTTTCAGTGCGGTGAACGCCGGGCTTTTGGGTACAATTGTCGCGCGGTCCGGCCGTGACGCCAAGCCTCATGCGGGAAATGTGCGTGAGGCAGTGGTTACGGGATGTTTCGCGCGGATCGAAGGGGTGGGGCTGGATGCGTCCGGACCCCGGGGCAGGCTGGCGCTGGCCGACCAACACAGGAGACGCATGAACGCGCGCACAACACGGCATCCACACACGACCGGGGGGTCGCTCCGCAGTTTCGTGACCTCTATGGCGTCATCGCTTCTCCCGACGCCGCGCGCCGATCTAGCCGTATCTTCCGTTCGCGCCGTACGCTTTGGCTTCCGGCGCATTTCCCGGGTGCTCACGGTCTCGCGCATTGCGCCTGTCGCGGCGGCACTGGCTGCCGGACTGCTGGCAACGTCCCCGGCGCACGCGAAATATGCCATCGCCCAGTACGGCGAGCCGAAGTATCCGCAGGGGTTCACGCACTTCGATTACGTCAATCCCGATGCGCCGCGCGGCGGCACGTTGACACTCGCGAACCCTGATCGCCGCACCAGCTTCGATAAATTCAATCCGTTCACGTTGCGAGGCACATCCGCGCCGGGCGTGTCCGGTCTCATGTTCGAGACGCTCGGCATCGGCAGCGCCGACGAGCCCGCGACCGTCTACGGTCTGCTCGCCGACGACATCGCCGTCGCGCCCGACGGCGCCTCCGTCACGTTCCACCTCAACCCGGCGGCGCGCTTTAACAATGGCGACCCGGTCACGGCGCAGGACGTCAAGTATTCCTTCGATACGCTGATGAGCCCGCAGTCGGCACCCGGCTTCAAGGTGATGCTGGCCGACGTGAAGGGTGTGAGCGTGCTCGACAACCGTCGTGTGCGGTTCGACTTCAAGCGTGTGAGCCCCGATCTGCCCCTGCTCGTAGCGTCGGTGCCGGTCTTCTCGCCCAAGTGGAGTGTGGGGGCGGACGGTAAGAAGAAGGCGTTCGACGCGCTGACCTTCGAGCGTCCGGTGGCGAGTGGTCCTTATCTGATCGAATCGTACGACGGCGGGCGTCGCATCACTTTCCGGCGCGATCCGAAGTACTGGGGCAACGACCTGCCGGTGCGGCGTGGCACCTACAACTTCGAGCGCATCGTCTACAAGCTGTACTCCGACGACATCGTGCGGCTCGAAGGTTTCAAGGCGGGCGAGTTCGACGCAATCACCGAATACCGTGCCCGGAGCTGGGTGCGCAGTTACGTCGGCAAACGCTTCAAGGACGGCGAGCTGGTCAAGCGCGAGTTCTCGCACCACAACGCGGCGGGCATGCAGGGCTTCATTGTGAACACCCGTCGCGACTTGTTCAAAGATGTGAGAGTACGTAAGGCACTCGATCTCGCGCTCGACTATCAGTGGCTAAACCGTCAACTGTTCTACAACCAGTATCAGCGCATCTACAGCTACTTCACGAACAGCGACCTCGCCGCGCGCGGCATGCCGAGCGAGGCGGAGTTGAAGCTGCTCGAACCGCTGCGCAAGAAGCTCGACCCGGCGGTGTTCGGGCCGATGGTCGTGCAACCGACGACCACGCCTCCCGCGAGCCTGCGCGACAACCTGCGCGAGGCACGTGAACTGCTGGCGCAGGCGGGCTGGACGTATCGCGACGGCGCGCTGCGTAACGCGAAGGGCGAGCCATTCGTCTTCGAATTTCTCGACGATGGCGGGGCGATGGGGCCGGTAGCCTCGGCGTACGCCCGCAATCTCGCGAAGCTCGGCATCACACTCAATTTCCGCCAAAGCGATTTCGCGCTCTATCAAAAGCGCATCGAGACGTTCGACTTCGACATGATCTCACTGCGCTATCCCGATTCGCAGATTCCCGGCACGGAGCTACTTGACCGTTTCGGCAGCCAATCGGCGAACGTGGATGGGTCGGACAACGTGATCGGCCTGAAGGATCCGGCGGTCGATTCGCTGCTTGCCAGCCTCGTGCGCGCGCACACCTACGACGATCTCGTCGCCGCTGCACGGGCGCTCGACCGGGTGCTGATGCACGGGTATTACATCGTGCCGCACTGGTTCTCGTCGACGCATCGCATGGCGTACAAACGCAATCTGCAATTTCCGGAAAAGTTGCCGTTGTACTTCACCGCTGAAGGCTGGCTCGTCTCGATGTGGTGGGATGGCGGTGCGAACGCGGCGAAGGGTGAACCGCAAGGCGCGTCTGCCCCGGCAACTTCAGCAGATTCAGCAGCTTCAGCAGCTTCAGCAGCTACGAAAGGAGTGACCCGTTAATCATGTGGTCCTACATTCTCAAACGACTGCTGATCATGATTCCGACGTTGCTCGGCGTGATTACGCTGACTTTCGCAGTGATTCAGTTCGTGCCTGGCGGCCCCGTCGAGCAGGTGATGCTCGAACTCAAGGGGCGTGGCGGTGGCGGCGAGGCCAGTGGTGGTGGAGGGGGCAGCGACTATCGCGGACGTCGTGGCATCGATGCCCAGCAACTGGCCCAGATCAAGGCACTCTACGGCTTCGATAAAACGCCGATGGAGCGCTACTGGCTCATGCTCAAACGCTTCGCGCGCTTCGATCTCGGGCAGAGCTATTTCCATCATCAGAGCGTGTGGTCGCTGATCGTCTCGAAGCTGCCGGTGTCGATTTCACTGGGACTATGGACGTTCTTCCTCACTTACCTGATATCGGTGCCGTTGGGTATCGCCAAGGCGGTGCGCAACGGGTCTCGCTTCGACACACTCACGAGTCTCGTGGTGCTGGTGGGCTACGCCATTCCCGGCTTCGTGCTCGGCGTGTTACTGCTGGTGTTGTTTGGCGGCGGCACGTTCTGGCAATTGTTCCCGTTGCGTGAGCTCGTCTCGGACAACTGGAGCGATCTGTCGTGGCCCGCGAAGATCACAGACTATCTGTGGCACATCACGTTGCCGGTGACGGCGTCCGTGGTCGGTAGCTTTGCCGTCATCACCATGCTGACGAAAAACGCATTCCTCGACGAAATCCGCCGTCAGTACGTGCTGACGGCGCGTGCCAAAGGATTGTCCGAGCGCAAGGTGCTGTTCAAGCACGTGTTCCGCAATGCGTTGATTCCGCTCATCACCGGCTTCCCGGCGGCGTTCATCGGTGCGTTCTTCGCGGGTAGTTTGCTGATCGAGACATTGTTCTCGCTCGACGGGCTCGGCCGTCTGTCATACGAATCGGTACAGCGCCGCGATTATCCGGTCGTGCTCGGTTCGCTGTATTTGTTCACGCTCATCGGGCTGGTGACCAAGCTCATCTCCGACCTCTGCTACGTGCTGGTCGATCCGCGTATTCAATTCGATCGAGTGGAGCACTGACGTGACCCCATCCGCCACGCCATCGCAACGCCCGACGTCCTATGCCGCATCGCGCTCGCCGCGCTGGCGTGTCTGGCGGCGCTTTCGCAGCCACCGGCTCGGTTACTGGAGCCTCGTCGCCTTCGTCGTGCTGTTCGGCATCAGCCTGTTTGCCGAAGTCATCGCCAACGACAAACCGTGGGTCGTGCGCTATGAGGGGCAGTGGTACTTCCCGCTGGTGAAGACGTATCCCGAAGCGACCTTCGGCGGTGACTTCCCGACGCCGACGGACTATCTCGATCCGTTCATCGAGGACCGCATTCGCGCGGGCGATAACTTCGCGATCTATCCGCCGGTGCGCTATAGCTACGACACCATCAACTATTTTGCGAAGGTGCCGAACCCGGCGCCGCCGTCGTCCGAAAACTGGCTCGGCACGGACGACCGTGGCCGCGACGTCTTCGCGCGGCTGCTATACGGCTTCCGGCTGTCGGTGATCTTCGCGCTAGCGCTCACGGTCTCGGGCACGCTGCTTGGCATGCTCGCCGGTGCGGTGCAGGGCTTTTACGGCGGCCGCATCGACCTCACGTTGCAGCGGCTGATCGAAATCTGGGGATCGTTGCCGGAGCTGTATCTGCTCATCATCTTCGCGTCGATCTTCGAGCCGCATTTGTGGCTGTTGTTCGTGCTGCTGTCGCTGTTCGGCTGGATCGGTCTGTCCGATTACGTGCGGGCCGAATTCCTGCGTAACCGTCAGTTGGATTACGTGCGCGCGGCAAGGGCGATGGGGCTGTCGAACTGGCAGATCATCCGTCGTCACGTATTGCCCAACAGCATGACGCCGGTGATCACGTTCCTACCGTTTCGCATGAGCGGGGCGATTCTGGCGCTCACCAGTCTCGACTTCCTCGGGCTTGGCGTGCCACCGCCGACACCGAGCCTTGGCGAGCTGCTCAATCAGGGCAAGGCGAACCTCGACGCGTGGTGGATTTCGCTGGCGACGTTCGTCGTGCTCGTGCTCACATTGTTGCTGCTCACGTTTATGGGAGACGCCTTGCGCAATGCGCTCGACACGCGTGTCGCGGACAAGCAGGCCGCGGCCGGGGGGGCGATGTGAACGCGCCGCTCCTCAGTATCGAAAACCTCTCGGTGCGCTTCGGCGACGCCGAGGCCGTGAAGGATGTGAGCCTTGCCATCGAGCGCGGCGAGCGGGTCGCGCTCGTGGGCGAATCGGGTTCAGGCAAGAGCGTGACGGCGCTTGCCATTCTGCGGCTGTTGCAGGACGCGCAGATTCAGGGCCGAATTCTGCTCGACGGCGTGGACCTCGCCTCGGTGAGCGAGCGCGAAATGCGTGGGCTGCGCGGCAACGACGTCGCCATGATCTTCCAGGAGCCGATGACGGCGCTCAATCCGCTCTATCCGATCGGTGAACAGATTGCCGAGGCGCTGGAGCTGCACGAAGGGCTTTCCAAGAGGGACGCAAGGTCGCGCGCCATCGAACTGCTGCGCCGCACGGGCATTCCCGAGCCGGAACGTCGCGTGTCCCATTTCCCGCATGAGCTGTCGGGCGGTCAGCGTCAGCGCGCCATGATTGCCATGGCGCTTGCCTGCCGTCCCAAGCTGTTGCTCGCAGACGAGCCGACCACAGCGCTCGACGTCACCATCCGAGCGCAGATCATCGAATTGCTGCTGGAGTTGCAGCGCGACGCTGCCGAAAAGCGCGGTATGGCGGTGCTGCTCATCACCCACGATCTGAATCTGGTGCGCCGCTTCGCACAGCGCGTGGCGGTGATGGAAAAGGGCGTGCTGGTCGAGTGTGCCGACACCGAGACGCTGTTCACGAATCCGCAGCATCCGTACACGCGCAAGCTCATCGACAGCCGTCCGCAGCGGGAGATTCATCCGGTGCTGCCGATTGCGCCGGTGTTGCTTGAAGGACGGGGCGTGACCGTGGACTATGCGACTGCGCAGCCGGGCGTGCGCGGCTGGTTCCAGCGCGGTCGCTTCCGGGCGGTGCATCCGGTCGATCTGTCGCTGCGTCAGGGTGAAACGCTCGGGGTGGTCGGTGAGTCGGGTTCGGGCAAGACGACGTTGGCGATGGCCATGCTCGGTCTTCAGCACACGAGCGCGGGGCAGATCGAGTTCCAGGGCGAGCCGCTGGCGTCATACCGCGGCACGAAACAGCGCACCCTGCGCTCACGCATGCAGATCGTGTTTCAGGATCCGTTCGGCTCGTTGTCGCCGCGAATGACGATCGAGGAAATCGTAGGCGAGGGGTTGGCGCTGCATCGCCCGCAGATGAGCGAGGACGAGCGGCGGACCAAGGTGGCGGAAACGCTGCGCGAAGTCGGCATCGACGCGCGCGCCATGTCGCGCTACCCACATGAGTTTTCCGGAGGGCAACGGCAACGGATTGCCATTGCCCGGGCGCTCATCGTCGATCCGCAAATTCTCGTGCTGGACGAGCCGACGAGTGCGCTCGACGTGTCGATTCAGCAGCAGGTGCTCCATCTGCTGGCCCAATTGCAGATCAAGTACAACTTGAGTTACCTCTTCATCAGCCACGATCTGGCGGTCATGCGGGCGATGGCGCACCGGGTTCTGGTGTTCAAGGACGGGCATCTGGTGGAGCAGGGCGATACGGAATCGGTATTTTTTGATCCGCAGAACGCCTACACCCGTGAGCTGGTCGCAGCGGCCATGCTGTAGGTCCGTGACATAGGCGTGAAACGTCACATAACGTCGCAGAACGTCGGCTAAATCGCAAACGATTGATTGTTAATGAAAATTTCCTGATTGCGCTGATTGTTTTTTTCTATTACCTTTTGACATCATGTGACGTTCACATTACTATCGCGTACCAATTAAGTTGATTATTCAACGAGTTAACCGGCCTTGTCAGAGGTCGGTTCATACAACAAGTTCGGCGGTGGGTCAGCCGGGCGTGACTCGAAGGTTATCAACACTGCGGCATCCTGTTGCAACTGACGAGCTACTCATCGGCCATCCGACTCATCCAACCCGGCGACCAATGCAGACGAAACCTACGCGCATCCGCAAGACACTCCTTCTCGCGTTCACTGCCGCTGGCCTCGTCACCGCCTCGTTGACGGCGAAGGCTGACGACTACAACAATGGCCCGAGCGCTGCAGCCCGCGCTGCCGCAGCGGCCATTCAAGCCAGCAACGCTTCCCCGAACACTGCAAACGTCACCACCGACGCCGCTCAGCCGGTTGTCGAAGAGTCGCGTGTGCAACGTGCGCAGAAGCTGCTGTCGAATGTGACGGACAAGGCGTCGGACGTCGTACTTGGCGCGCTGAATTACATCGGTGTTCGTTACAAGTACGGTGGCAACACGCCGGACAGCGGTCTTGATTGCAGCGGTTTTGTGCGCTACGTGTTCCAGGACACGCTCAACTTCATGTTGCCGCGTCGCTCGGAAGAAATGAGCCAGGTCGGCGAGCGCATTGCCAAGACCGATCTGAAGCCGGGCGATCTGGTGTTCTTCAACACCATGCGTCGCAGCTTCTCCCACGTCGGTATCTATATTGGCGGCGACAAGTTCGTGCACGCTCCGGCAACGGGCGGCAAGATCCGCGTGGAAGACCTGCGCGAATCGTACTGGTCGGCCCGCTACAACGGCGCTCGCCGTGTCGAGACGCTCAAGGCCAGCGCCGAACTCACGCGCGTTGAGCAGCTCTTCAAGAACGACCACCCGATGTAAGTCGTCATCCCCGCGAACCGTGCGGGGTTCGATGCAGAAAAAAATGCCGCCCATTGGGCGGCATTTTTGTTTCATCCGAGCGGCGCACTGGCTTAGCGTGAGGCTTGCGGCATACCTTTAGGCGCTTCCGACTGTGCATCGGCCAGTTTGCGCTGGATCTCCGGCCACATCTTGGCGACGGCTTCCTCGCCCGCCAGAATCGCACGGTTGCGTCCCTGGAAGTCCGAGGCACCCATCTTCGCCAGCGACGGACGAATCACGACGTCCGCGTTCTTCTCCAACTCGTACTGCTTGATCGACTGACCCATGATCGTGAACGTCTGCATCAGGATGTCGAACTGACCTTGCGTGGCCTGCGCCGTCGGATTGGCAGAGATGTCGACGGCAATGACAAAGTCCGCCCCCATCTGACGCGCATACTCCGCCGGTACCGGTGCGACCAGGCCGCCGTCCACGTAATCTCGATTGCCGATATGCACCGGCTCGAACACGCCCGGTACGCTGCTCGATGCTCGCACGGCCTGCCCGGTATTGCCGCGACGGAACAGAATCGGTGCGCCGCTCTGCAAATCGGTGGCAACGATGCCCAACTGACGAGGCATCTGCTCGATCGTGCGGTCCTTGAGCACTTTGTTGACGTACGACTGGAGCGCCTCGCCGCGCAGCATGCCACGCGAGCGGAACGGCATCGTCCAGTCGCTGATCGAGGCCTCGTCCATCGTCGAAGCCAGACGGTTCAGCTGGAAGCCGTTCAGGCCCGAGGCGTACATCGCCCCCACGACGCTCCCGGCACTGGTGCCGACCACGATGTCAGCATGGATCCCGCGGGCTTCGAGCGCTTTGATGACGCCGACGTGGGCGAAGCCGCGTGCGGCACCGCCACCGAGGGCCAGACCGATCTTCAGCGGACGGATGACCTTGGGTGGGGCGACGGGCGTGGTGGGTGTCGTCGGCGTCTGGGCGACCGGCGGGACCGTCGTGGTCGGTGGTGCCGAAGAGGACGTGCCTTGTAAAACCGTCGGCGGCGCACTGGCACACCCGGCAATCAGGGCAGCCACGGCGAGCGCGGTGAACGAGGTGCGCGCGGTTCGTGCGGCACCTGACGGACGTGTGCCGCTGGCCTGGTGGGCAGCAGGGGCAGAGGCAGACACAACGAGGGCATCGGCAGCTGTGGACTTCACAGCGCGACGCGAAATAGAAATCAACGACAACAAGGGGAAACTCCGGCAGGGCAGGACAGACGCGCGCGGCACCTTGAATCGTTGTGATGGGGTGGCGGGTGCGTCGACGCGCAATTTTACGGCGATTGGAGCGTCGAAGACACCGATCGGTTCACTTTTCGAGGGTGTCATCAATGGAAGGTGACCTGACGCGGAACCTTTGGCGAAGTGCCCCGTCTTATCTGCCGTTACCCGCGTGGTCGGTCAAGTCCCGCCCAGTGACATCGTTTCTCGTCTCTTCGCCGTTCGGCATCTTTCCTCCCGCCTGCGATTTTCCCGTTCCCGATAGTGAACATATGAATCAACGCAAATGGGAATCATTTGCGTTGAAAGTGATTTTTCATTATCCTGTTCCTCTCTGTAAAACCATGACTGCGAGGGGAATAGCCCATGAAGGCGAAGACGATCGGCAAACTGGCGCGACTGACGGTGCTCGGCACCGCATTGGCAGCGGCATTCGGCGCGCAAGCGGACACCAATGGCGTGCTGAATCTGTACTCGGCGCGTCACTATCAGACCGACGAGCAGCTTTATGGCACGTTCACCAAGCAGACCGGTATCAAGATCAATCGCATCGAGGCGGACGACGCGGCGCTGCTCGAGCGTCTGAAGAGCGAAGGGGCGAAGAGCCCGGCCGACGTCATCCTCATGGTCGACGCGGCACGTCTGGCGAAGGCGGACGAAGCGGGTCTGTTCCAGCCGACCAAGTCGGCCACGCTCGACGCGCGTATTCCGGCCAAGCTGCACGCAGCAAGTTCTAAGGCAGGCACCGACTGGTACGGCTTCTCCACGCGTGCGCGCGTGATCGTCTACAACAAGGACAAGGTCGATCCGAAGACTGTGCAGACGTACGCATCGCTGGCCGATCCGTCGCACAAGGGGCAGGTCTGCACGCGCTCCGGATCGCACCCGTACATGCTCTCGCTGGTGGGCGCACTCGTCGCACGTGAAGGCGCTCAGGCCACGCAGAAGTGGGCAGAAGGCATGGTGGCGAACTTCGCTCGCGCGCCGCGCGGCGGCGACACGGACCAGATCAAGGCTGTGGCGACGGGCGAGTGCGGCGTAGCGCTTGCCAACTCCTATTACTACGTGCGCATGGCGCGCTCGGATAAGCCGGAAGACAAGGCGCTCATGTCGAAGGTCGGTTTCATCTGGCCGGATCAGGCGGGCAAGGGCACGCACGTGAACGTAGCGGGGGCGGGCATTGCCAAGCACGCGCCGAATCACGCGAATGCGGTCAAGTTCCTCGAGTATCTGGCGAGCGACGAAGCGCAGCAATACTTCGCCAACGGCAATAACGAATGGCCGGCCGTGCCGACGACGAAGGTCGACAACGCGGCGCTCGCAGCCCTCGGCGAGTTCAAGGCGGAAGACGTGCCCATCGGCACGATCGCCAAGAATCTGCCGGAAGCACAGCGCATTCTGGATCGTGCTGGCTACAAGTGATGAAGCGATGGGAAGGGCGTTGTGAAGTCGTGACGTCCTTTCCATAAAAAACGGGCGCCGGAGAGATTCCGGCGCCCGTTTTCGTTTGGGGTGTTGCTCGCTCATGAATGACGTCGATCATGCGATGCGCAACGACGTCATATCGGCTCACTCTTCCACCAAGTCGCCTTCTTCGCCCGGTTGATACATGTGGTAATCACCGGTGGCGTAGACACCCTTGTAAGCCGTCGACGATGCGGCTTCGGCATCCTCGTCGTCATTGGTCTCGATCGGATGCGTTTCCGCAATGCGAAGCGACTCGCGGACCTGCGGCGGCTCGCATTCGGCGATCAGGCGCAGTGCCTCGGCTTCGTCGTCCGCCACGACGTCGTAGGTGGTCACGAACTCAGGGGCGGGGCCATCCGGATCTTCGTCTTCCAGCGGCTCGTACCATTGGCCTTCCACGATCAGATGCATCGCGCGGGCGGTGTCGGACTGTTCGTCGCGGGCGGCGCGCAGGGCCCACAGGGCGGCGTCGCTCCACTTGTAGAGTTGCACGGCTTCCAGTGCGGTCGCGAGCGCCTTGTCGTGGTCGCCGGACTGCTTGTAAGCGTGCGAGAGCTCGGCCAGCACGTCGGCCATCGAGACGTTGCTGCCTTCTTCGTCGTGCTCCTGCGTGTGCAGCGCTTCGTAAGTGGCGATGGCCGCCTTCGGTTCGCCCTGTGCGTTGAACAGGTGCATGCGAAGTGCGATGGCGTTCTCGATGAAAGCGCGTCCGGTCTGGGCGAGATACGGGCTCTCGAGCGTGCGGTCGAGGCGCGTCTGTGCGGCTGCGAAATCACCCTGACGGGTGAGAGCGTTGGCGTGATTGAAGTCGACGATGACGAGGTCTTCGTCCGGCGCGCAATTGCCTGCGGCCTCGTAGGCTTCGATGGCGGCGGGGAAGCGTCCGAGATCGGATCGATAGTTGCCGAGCAACTGCCAGAGCAGCCAGACGCCGGGCGCGTGGGCGACACCGGCTTCGAGTACCGTCACCGCCTGTTCCATTTCGTCCATGTCGGCATAGGCCATCGCCTGCACCTCATAGGCGCCCGAGTACTGCATCGACTCAAGCCGTTTGCCGATCTCCAGGGCCGTTTCGGGATCGCCGGCTTCCAGGTGGGCGAAGGCTTCCGCCATCAATTCGTCTTTCTCGGACATTGCAATTTCTCCTTCGGGAACCGCTTTGGGGGAAGGCGTACCGGCAGTCAGCGCACGGTATCGTCCCATCATATAACAGGCATCGTGACACCCAGCATCGTCGCGGCGCGACGTAGTGTGAGGGCGGCACGGTGGGGTGTTCGGGGCAGGGGAGGCACGCGCCGTAGCGGTGCAATGAAAAAGCCGCGACGGGGTGTCGCGGCTTTTTTCGTGATGCGCGGGAGTGGGATCGTAACGATCAGCCGCCGCGGCGCATCAGGTCGAAGAACTCGGCGTTGTTCTTCGTCTGCTTGATCTTGCCAAGCAGGAATTCCATCGCTTCGGCTTCGTCCATATCGTAGATGAGCTTGCGCAGCACCCAGATCTTTTGCAGGATTTCCGGCTTGATCAGCAACTCTTCGCGACGCGTACCCGACTTGTTCAGGTTGATCGACGGATAGACGCGCTTTTCCGCCAGGCGACGCTCAAGGTGCACTTCCATGTTGCCGGTGCCCTTGAATTCTTCGTAGATCACGTCGTCCATGCGGCTGCCGGTTTCGATCAGCGCCGTGGCGATGATCGTGAGCGAGCCACCTTCTTCGACGTTACGCGCCGCGCCGAAGAAGCGTTTCGGGCGTTGCAGGGCGTTGGCGTCCACACCGCCGGTCAGCACCTTGCCCGACGCCGGGATCACGGTGTTGTAGGCGCGGGCCAGACGCGTGATCGAGTCCAGCAGAATCACCACGTCTTCTTTCATTTCGATCAGGCGCTTGGCCTTCTCGATAACCATTTCCGCAACCTGAACGTGGCGCGTGGCCGGCTCGTCGAACGTCGATGCGATCACTTCGCCGCGCACCGAGCGCTGCATTTCCGTCACTTCTTCAGGGCGCTCGTCGATGAGCAGCACGAAGAGCTTGGCTTCCGGATGGTTGGCCGTGATCGCGTGAGCGATGTGCTGGAGCATCACGGTCTTACCGGACTTCGGCGAAGCGACCAGCAGACCACGCTGGCCCTTGCCGATCGGGGCGATCATGTCGATGATGCGGCCCGTCACGTTCTCTTCGCCGCGAATGTCGCGCTCAAGCAGCAGCGGCTTGTTCGGGTGAAGCGGCGTGAGGTTCTCGAACATGATCTTATGTTTCGAGGCCTCGGGCGGGTGACCGTTGACTTTGTCGACCTTCACCAGCGCGAAATAACGCTCGCCATCTTTCGGCGTACGCACTTCCCCTTCGATCGTGTCGCCGGTATGCAGGTTGAAGCGACGGATCTGCGACGGGCTGATATAGATATCGTCCGTGCTGGCCAGATACGACGTCTCGGGCGAGCGCAGGAAACCGAAGCCGTCCGGCAGCACTTCGAGCGTACCGTCGCCAAAGATGGTTTCGCCGGACTTTGCGCGCTTCTTGAGAATGGCGAACATCAGCTCCTGCTTGCGAAGGCGGTTGGCGTTCTCGATTTCGAGACCGTTCGCCATTTCTAGCAGCTCGGAGACGTGCTGGGACTTTAGTTCGGATAAATGCATACGGAGGTGCCGTCCGTTGGACGACAAGTGAATGATCAGGGAAAGGTGAGCGAACGCTCGAAGAACTTTGAGGAGCTTTTGGGCGGATTATATAGCAAGCAGCGTCAGGCGCAAGCACTGAGCCGCTTGGCCCGTACCGGGGTGTCGCACTGTGGCGACAAAGGCCCCGGCACTTGCCATCGACGTTTTACAGATTGCCGTCGAGGAACGAGGTCAGTTGCGACTTCGACAGGGCACCGACCTTTTGAGCGGCGACAGCGCCGTTCTTGAACAGAATCAGCGTCGGGATGCCGCGAATGCCGAACTTGGCCGGCACGCCCTGGTGCTCGTCCACATTGATCTTGGCGATCTGCACCTTGTCGCCGTATTCCTTCGACACTTCGTCGAGGATCGGGGCGATCATCTTGCAGGGGCCGCACCATTCTGCCCAGAAGTCGAGCAGCACCGGCTTGTCGGATTTCAAAACGTCCGCGTCGAAGCTGGCGTCGGTGATGTGCTTGATAGTTTCGCTCATGAGTATTGTTGCCTCGTCTGACTATTCGGAAACGTCCGATGAAAATGGCGCCATACGCCGTTTGTTTTCACCGACGCTGGAGATGTCACCCGGCTTTCGCGGGCGTGCATTCTCCATATGGAGGCTGCAATCGCGGGCTTCAATAGCCCTCGCCAATGCAGTTTGTGCTCATCTTAGCGGAAATCGCCGAGGCTTGCGCGCGCTGCTCCCATGCTCGGCGACGCCTCCGTGAGGGGCTCCCGTCCCACTTTCTTGCGCGTTGGGCTTCTGCTGACGCGTCGACTCTGGTAGAATCTTTTCCTGACGGGCCTCCTCGCATGGTGGCGCGGCCAATCTGGTCAGGTCGGGAACGAAGCAGCCACAGCCGTTTTCTACCAGTGCCGAGGGTCAGGCTCGTCACCTAATTCCTTGTTTTACCGATGTTCTCGCGCGTTCTGCGCAAATATCTCCACCGCTTGAAGCCTGCATGAATCGTCCCCATTGTCGATGGGCGGCGATGCGTTCACCGTCGTTTGCGCATTCGATTTCGTGGTGAATGCGAATACGTGGCTCCGCGCCTCGCGTGGGGCGGACGGGCTTGGTAGAATCGCCCAACATTTTTTTCTATCGCAGCGATAGCCTGCCGAATCCGGTAGGAAAATCGTGTCCGATCGACGTCCGATCGGGCGTTGACATCGGTGCGGAAGCCCAACGCCGAACTGTTACAATTTGGCATGACCTATCAAGTACTCGCGCGCAAATGGCGCCCCAAAGGCTTCTCGACCCTGGTGGGCCAGGAGCATGTCGTGCGTGCGTTGACGCACGCGCTCGAGCAACAGCGCCTGCATCACGCCTATCTGTTTACCGGCACGCGCGGCGTCGGCAAAACGACGCTTTCGCGCATCCTGGCCAAGGCGCTCAATTGCGAGACGGGGATTACGGCGGAACCTTGCGGCGTCTGTAAGGCGTGCAAGGCCATCGACGAAGGGCGCTTCGTCGATTACGTCGAAATGGACGCGGCCTCGAACCGTGGCGTTGACGAAATGACGTCGCTGCTCGAGAAGGCGGTCTACGCACCGGCGGACGCGCGCTTCAAGGTCTACATGATCGACGAAGTGCACATGCTCACCGGGCATGCCTTCAACGCGATGCTCAAGACGCTCGAAGAGCCGCCCGCGCACGTCAAATTCATTCTTGCGACGACCGATCCTCAGAAGATTCCGGTCACCGTGCTTTCCCGTTGTCTGCAATTCAATCTGAAGCAGATGCCGGCAGGGCATATCGTGTCGCACCTCACGAACATCCTCGGCGAAGAAGGGATCGATAACGAACCGCAAGCGTTGCGCCTGCTCGCCAAAGCGGCGGGCGGCAGCATGCGCGATGCGCTGTCGCTCACCGATCAGGCCATCGCCTACGCGGCCGGACCGCTGACCGAGACGGCTGTACGCGGCATGCTCGGTGCAATCGATCAGAGCGTGCTGGTGCGTCTGCTCGACGCCCTCAAAGACGAGTCGCGCACCGATCTGCTCGCGATTGCCGACGAAATGGCCGAGCGCAGTTTCTCGTTCGCGTCGGGGCTGCAGGATCTCGGCAGCCTGCTCCACAAGATTGCACTGGCGCAATATGCGCCGCAGGCCGTGTCCGACGACTGGCCCGAGGCGGCAGATGTGCGACGTCTGGCCGAAGCGTTGTCGCCCGAAGCGGTTCAACTCTATTACCAGATCGCCACGCGTGCGCGCGGCGAACTCGGTCTGGCACCCGACGAATACACCGGTTTCTCGATGGCGCTGTTGCGCATGGCGGCATTCACGCCGCTGCTCGCGGGCGGCACGCTCGCCGAACCGCCGACGCCGCAGGCCGCAGGTGCTGCGCGCGCGATGCCTGCCACCGCGTCGGCTGCGCCAGCGCCTTCGCGCGCACCGATGGGCGGCGAGTCGACGCCACGCGCATCGGCCGCACCGTCCGCTCCTGCCGCCGCATCGACGGCACCGGCAGCACAACCGGAAGCGCGCCGTGCACCTGCCGCGCGCACCAGTGCACCGACCGACGGTGCACCGATGTCGCCTGCACGTGCCGCGCTCGCTGCGCTGAACGCAGGACGCAAGGGCACGGCAGGGCGCGCTGGTGGCAGCACGAACGCCAATCGCGCGGGCACGGCACGCGCATCGGACGAAGCACCGGCCGGTGCCGATCCGGAGCCCGAGCCTGCGACATCTGCGGGGACGTCAGTCGCAGCACCCACCCCGGCGGCGGCACCGCGCGCCTGCGTCTATCGCGAATCCGATGGCGTCGCCCCGGTCTTCACGGGCGAATGGCCGGCACTGGCTGCAGAAATCCCTGCACGGGGGCTTGCGCAACAGTTGGCCTTCCAGAGCGAACTGACGGAAGTGGCGGGGCGCGCCTTGCACTTGCGCGTGCCGCTGCGCCAATTGGCGGACGCGGCGACCACCGACAAACTGCGTCAGGTGCTCTCGGAGCACTTCGGCGCAGACGTGCAACTGCACGTCGAACTGGGTCAGGTCGGCACCACTGCCGCTTCGCTGGCAGCGGAAGCCGCCGCGGCGCGACAGCGGGCCGCCGAACAGGCGATTGCCGACGATCCGCTCATGCGTGAGCTGATCGAGGAATTCGACGCCCAGATCCTTCCGGGAAGCATTCGCCCGGTACAATAAGCAAGTTCGCTTTCGCGAAAGGACGACGGGTTTTCGAATCCATCTCCCTAAACGCGCGTTTGGTGACTTCCTGTCGACCCGACAGGCCATGAACGCCCTGCGTGAAAGCACCCAACAGGCACCCCACACGATTTACTAGGAGTCAAGATGCTGAAAGGAAACATCGCGGGTCTGATGAAACAGGCTCAGCAAATGCAGGAAAACATGAAGAAGGCGCAGGAGCAACTGGCTCAGATCGAAGTTGAGGGTCAGTCGGGCGCGGGACTGGTGAAGGTCGTGATGACCTGCAAGAACGATGTGCGTCGCGTGACTATCGATCCGAGCCTGCTGGCCGACGACAAGGACATGCTGGAAGACCTGGTGGCCGCCGCGTTCAACGACGCCGTGCGCAAGGCCGAAGCGACCGCGCAGGAAAAGATGGGTGGCCTGACCGCCGGTCTGCCGCTGCCGCCGGGCTTCAAGATGCCGTTCTGAGCCTGAACTGTCAGCTTCCATAGAAAGACGACGCATGCCTCAGCTCCAGCTCTCGAGCCTTCAGGAACTCGTCGACGCCTTACGCGCGTTGCCGGGTGTCGGCCCGAAGTCCGCCCAACGTATCGCTTACCATCTGCTGCAACGTGACCGCAAAGGCGCGGTGCGGCTGGGCGAGGCGCTGGTGCATGCCTCCGAGCAGATCCGCCATTGCGCGCGCTGCAATACCTTTACCGAAGTGGAAATCTGCGAGACTTGCCTCGATCCCGAGCGCGATACAAGCCTGTTGTGCGTGGTGGAAACGCCCGCCGATCAGAACATGCTTGAGCAGACGATGACGTTCAAGGGGCTGTATTTCGTCCTGATGGGCCATCTGTCGCCGCTCGATGGCGTGGGGCCCGGCGAGATCCATTTCGAGCAACTGATTCGCCGCGCCACCGACGGCGTGGTCAAGGAAGTGGTGCTCGCCACCAACTTCACCAACGAAGGCGAAGCCACCGCCCACTACATCGGACAGACGCTCAAGGCGCGCGGTTTGCGCGTCAGCCGGCTCGCGCGAGGCGTGCCGGTGGGGGGCGAACTGGAGTATGTGGACGCAGGGACAATCGCCCGTGCAGTCCTCGACAGACATACGCTCTGAGCATGACGCGGACGTGACGCCGTCCGCCTTTGCGCGTAGGTACTCGCACTCTCATCCAATCGGATTAGTTGTTATTCGCTATATCTGGTCATATCCCCGTCCTCTATGCTGAATCTGCCGACTTGGGGACCCAGTAACACGGGGAACAACATAACTCCCGGGCGGCGTGGGGCCGTTTAACCTGTCGTGCATATCCCGGTCTGAGACCTAATAATTTGCGCGCAGGCACTGCTTAGGCAGGGAGTTAAGGTATGGCTAACGATACCGGGCGCACCCTGATTTACGCTTCCCGAAAGCATAACGACGGCTTGCTGTCGTTTTTGGGAGAGCAGGGCTGGCAAGTCGTGCCGGCCAAGAGCGCCAGCGACGTCGGTCGCATTCTCAATCCGGGGGTCACCAGCGCAGCACTCATCGACCTGGCGAGCGGTTATAGCGACCGCGAGATGGGCGCGTTCGAGTCCTGCATGCAACCAGCCACGGTCGGCTGGGTTGCCGCGACAAATCCCGAACAACTTTCGACGACGTCGATCCGTCGCCTCATTCGCGACTATTGCTTCGACTACGTCAACGTGCCTTGCACGAACGACCAGCTCGCGCATTCGATCGGACATGCGTGGGGCATGGCATCGCTGTGTGAAGTGCCGATCATCACGCCGCAAGTCGGCGGCGATCAGGAAATGGTCGGCACGTGCGAAGCGATGCAGCAACTCTTTCGCACCATTCGCAAGGTAGCCAACACCGATGCACCGGTCTTCATCTCGGGCGAGTCGGGCACGGGCAAGGAACTGAGCGCGGTAGCGATCCACGAGCGATCGTTACGTGCGAAGGGGCCGTTCGTCGCCATCAACTGCGGCGCGATTCCGCCGCATCTGATGCAGTCCGAACTATTTGGATACGAGCGCGGTGCTTTTACCGGCGCGAACGCGCGTAAAGTCGGTCGCGTCGAGTCCGCCAACGGCGGCACGCTGTTCCTCGACGAAATCGGCGATCTGCCCATCGAGAGTCAGGCGAGTCTGCTGCGCTTCCTGCAGCAGGGCGCGATCGAGCGTCTGGGCGGCCACGAAGTCATCCCGGTCAATGTGCGCATCATCTCCGCGACACACGTCGACCTCGAGACTGCCGTGAAAGAAGGGCGCTTCCGGATGGATCTGTTCCATCGTCTGTGCGTGCTGCGTGTGGACGAACCGCCGCTGCGTGCGCGCGGGCAGGACATCGAGATTCTGGCCCATCACGTGCTCCAGCGTTTCAAAGGCGACAACCATCGCAAGATCCGCGGCTTCACGCAATGCGCGGTGCAGGCGATGTACGAATATCACTGGCCGGGCAACGTGCGTGAGTTGATCAACCGCGTGCGCCGGGCGATCGTGATGGCCGACAGCCGCATGATTTCGGCCAAGGATCTCGACCTTTTGCCGTGGGTGCCGACGCTGGTGCGCACGCTCGAGGAAATTCGCGCGGAGGCCGAAAAAACGGCCATCGAGCAAGCGTTGCTGCGCCACTGTCACCGTCTGACGGAAGTGGCCGCAGAGTTGGGAATCTCGCGCATTACGCTGTACCGCCTCATGTGCCGGTACGGATTGCGCGGTGACGAATCGGGCGTGCCGGCCTGATATCTTCTGGCGAAGAGAGGGCGACCGTCCTGTGATGAGCAGGGCGGTCGTTTCTTTTTGGGCTCCTGAATATCGTGTGGTCGATGCGCTGTGCAGTGCTGTGCGCGATGCATCGACCGAAGCGTCCGCAAGGCGTGCAAGCATCGCGCGTCGAACGCATTTCCCTCCCTCGTTTTGCCCCGTCGTCGCATTTTGCGACTGCTGCCATCGCCAATAACGACGGGCGATTCCGGGCATTCCCATGATGTCTTTCGACGCCGCCGTTTCATACGCTTTGCGTTGCCTTGAGTTTCGAAATGTCGCGTGCGAGGGTTGTCCCGAGCACACATCAAAGATGAAACATCCGGGGTGAAAAACGCCGCGCTGAAAAAATCGAGTCACTGTGACGGCACCGTGTCGTTTCGTTCCAGCCCCAACAAACTGCAGCAAATCTGTCACGCGAGACCCTTGTAAACAGGGCATTTGCGGAATGCGTCGCTGCTCGCGCCGATATCGTTCGTAGTTCGGAATGTTTGAGATGTGCGTCGATCGCATGACAGGCGTCGCCTGGCAGGCCCCACGTATCAATGCTGAAACGTTTTCGACGACTCGTCCCGGTGTGCCAGCATGGCCGAAAATTTAACGTCAATGTTTTCAAGTACTTAAGCAGGGTGGCACGGAAGTCGCTTTATTGGTCCGGGCAAGGAGGACACAGCGATGCGAATTCTCACCACCGATCTGCAGTACCGCGTACGACACGGCGCAGGCGCACTGAGTGCTGCCATCGTTGTGGCACTCGGACTGTGTGCTGCACCGGCGCAAGCGCAGGACAACATCTCGCGCTCGCCGCTCATGCAGCTGGCAATGCTGACTGGCTCGATGGTGCCGGCATCGTTCACGACGCCGTCGGTGCCCGCCGCCCTGATTTCCGATGTGGATGCCGCCATCGCGGCGCCGGTCGCCGACGCCACCGCTGTGGCGCCGGAGCAAGTCCCGGCAGTGGCCGGCAACGACGACAGCCAGACCATCGGCGCGTCGAATATGCCGCTCGCCGCTGCCCGTATCGACGACGAACAACTGGGAAGCCAGCGCGGCCGCAATTTGCAGGGCGCCGCGATGGTCAAGTCGCCCGGCATGGCCCTCGCCAATGGTGTGACGTTGTGGGACGAACTGCCCGGCGGCATCACGCCGACGCCGCGTCCGCAGCAACTGTCGAACGGCGTGGGCAATGTCCAGGTGACGCGTGTGACCTACACCACGCGGTGATCGACATGACCCAACTTTCATTCTCGCCCGCTGTGTTCGCCGCCTTGCTCGTGGCGCTCACGCCGGCAATGCTCCCCGGCCAGGCCAAGGCCGAACCGGCGACGCCGGGCGATATCGTGATCGAGCGCAACATCGGCCCGCGGATCGCTTATCGCGGCCTGCCGCGCGATGAAAACAAGATCGGTCTCGCCGTCTCGGCGTTTCCTACGGGACCGTTCGGCACCGCGTTGGGTGCGGTGACGGCGGTGACCGATAACGATCTGACGGCGCACGCTTCGGCCGGGCTCGTGACCGGTGCTGTGCGCTCGGGGATGGACCCGGTGATGGGCGTGCTCGTCGGAAACGCTCGCGGTGGTAACGCGCTGAATACCAGCAACGGCGTCGGCGGTGGTTTCGCGGCCGGATCGGCAGGCGGCGGCATCGGCAGCATCGGCACGCTCGTCCCGTCGGTGATCAACTCGGCGCTCGCGCCGCTCTCCACGATCGGTGCAGCAGGAGCGGCGAAATGAGCGCACAACGCAATGCCTTGCGCGCCATCGCGCTGGCCGCGACGACCGGTTTGACTGTCATCAGCGGTACGTCTCACGCACAGGACATCTGGATCACGAACGGTGAGCTGACCGGCACGCACGCCACCATCGAGAACGGCGCTGCGGTCGGTGTGGCCGGTGCCCTCGGGGTGAATCAGGCGGCCGGCGTGAATAACGCACAGGCGAACAGCACCGTGCTTTCCAATGGCGGCGGGCTGACGGCTGGCGCGTCGAGCACGAATCAACAGGCCCTTGTCACGACGACGACGGGCGCTGCAAGCGCCGCAATTCAGGGCAATGCATTTTCAGGCACCTCGGGGGTGACGCAAGTCAACCAGGCGAGCGGTGCCGGCAATCTTCAACGCAACGCGACCGTCATTGTGACTGGCGATGCGTCTGGAGTGGCGAGCGTATCGGATACGGCACTATCCGCTGCGATCTCCAAGGGTGGCCCGACTGGCCACAACAACCTCAACGATCAGTTCCGCACGGCGTCGATTTCCGGTGACGCCTTCCGCGGGGTGAGCGGTGTGTTGCAAGTGAACCAGTCGGCTGGGATAGGCAATGTAACCGCAAATGTTTTTGTGCTCCGTCCCCCGGCGGGCACATCTTTTTAACTGGGTAACTCTCTCGTCAAGGAGATGGTCATGAAAACGAAAGCAATTGCAGCGGCTGCACTGCTGGTAGCAACGGGAACCGCCATGGCTTCCCCCAATCACCAGCAATATAGCTTCTCGTTCATCGGCAACGAGACCAACGTTCTGAACCTGGTCGGCATTTTCGGTCTGGTCGGCATTCGCGGCTGCGTCACGGTGGACAACACCGGCAACGCCGTCGTGCAGAGCAACCAGAGCGTCGACGTGCACCACGTCAACCTGAAGGGACCGCTGCTTGGTAGTTATGTCACTGGCAAGGTGACGTACGGCGTCGATTCGAAGACCACCACGGTGTCGAATCAGGGTAGCGCGTACTTCCTGGCTGGCAAGACGGAAACGCACTTCGACAACACCACGTCTTGGGTCAACGCGTCGGCTAACGGCCATCTGAACACGAGTCAAGCCTTCCAGGCCGGCGCAGCCTATGTTGCCGGGCAGTCGAGCTCCGGCTCGGGTGGCTTCATCGCGGGTGGCGGGTATCAATACTCGAACATCGCCGGCGGCGGAGGCATCATCGGTGGTGGCGTGATTCCGATTCCTGGCGGCCTCGCTCTGTACGGCGGCTACCTGGTCGGCAACTTCGGTGCAGGTCAGGCCTCAGCGTGGGGCGGTTATGCCTACGGTCAGCAGTCGCAACAGGCCGCCGGCTTCCTCGCAGCAGGCTTCCTGAACACGCAGAAGAGCTTCGATGCCGCTTTCCACGCAGTTGTGAACCACGGCAGCAGCTCTATCGAAAGCGATTCGGTCGCGGCAGCGGCACTGTGGGGCTTCACCGATACGTTCACGAAGTCGACCACCTGGGCGAAGGGCGCACTCACGTATCACGTCAACACGGCGCAATACCAGACGATGGGTGCAACGCTCGGCAACGGCGCATTGGCTAACGCCAACGGCAACGTCGGCGTGAACGTGGCGGCAGGTGCCGACAACGCACAGGCCAACAACGTCGCGATCGCTTCGCTCAATGCTCAACCGGTGTATGCCTCGGCACAGGTGTTTGCGAACCAGTCGTCGAAGGGTTCGGCCAGCCTCTCGCAGTTCATGGTCAACGCCAGCGTGGGTGACGGCGCACTGGCCAACGCCAGCGGCAACGTCGGCGTGAACGTGGCTTCGGGTATCGGCAACGTGCAGGGCAACAGCATGGCTGCGGCAGTGTCGCAGTCGACCGGCTGGTACAAGGGCGGTGCAGCTAACGCAACGGCTCAAACCGACCAGTCGGCCAGCATGAAGGCTTCGGGTGACTTCGTCGCCAATGCCTCGCTCGGCGCCGGTGCTCTCAAGATGGCAACGGGCAACGTGGGTGTGAACGTGGCTGCCGGTATCGGCAACGTTCAGGCCAACAGCCTGTCGATCTCGGCAATCAAGTGATGTAGCTAACCGGTCCGGGAGTCTTCCCGGACCGGTTTTTTCATGAGGTGTGTCATGAATGATGCGCGTCGTGCCGTTGTGAGGATCGCTACTGTTTGCGCTCTGGCGTGCGCAAGCGTGGCCGGGCACGCGCAGTATGCATCGGTGAACCTGGAGTCTTCGACTGGTGTACCGGCGGTCAAGAAGATGCGCTCGTTCAAATCGATGCACTACGTGAATCTGGTCCAGCAGGAATACGACTTCAGTTGTGGTTCCGCAGCACTGTCAACGCTGCTGCGTTATGGCTACGGGATCAACATTCCCGAGACCGAAATGATTCAGCGAATGATGGCGTTCTCCAACCCGGACACCGTCATCAAGAACGGGTTCTCGATGCTCGACATGAAGAAATTCGTGGAGACGCTCGGACTCGAGGGGCGCGGATTCAAAGTCGATGTGAGTGCGCTTTACGACCTGAAGATCCCGGTCATCGCGCTTATCGACGTTAACGGCTATCAGCACTTTGTGGTCGTCAAGGCAGCGAAGGACGGACGTGTGTTCGTGTCCGACCCGGCGCTGGGCAATCGAATCATCGAGCAGGCCGATTTTGCCAAGCAGTGGAATGGCTTGGTGCTGGCGGTCATCGGCAAGCCGTTCCTGGAGGACTCACCGCTGCTCAAAGGAAACGAATCCCTGGCTGCCAAGTTGCGCGATGGCGCGCTGGCGACCGGGACGTCACCGACCCCGATGGTGGACTTCGGCATCATCCGGGCGGACCTGTTTTGAGACCAGACCATCATGAATCGATACGTCCCGATGCTGGCCATCCCGTTGTTTGCAAGCGCCGTGCCGGCGTTCGCATCCAACGTGGTGCCTGAGGGCTGGACGCCTGTGAGCGATGAAGTGCTCTCGCACGCGACCGGCAAGTACGCACAACAAAACATGATCACGGGCTTTCAGCTCGTGATGCAGTCGCAGTGGCAAATGCCCACCGGCGCGAGCCTGCTCGCTACCGGTGTGCTTGGTGTGAATCAGGGGCAGGTGCAAACCGGGTCGTCGACGGCCATCATCCCGGGCGTCGTGAATGCCGTCGCCCCGACCACGCAGGCGGTGACCGGCGCCGCCAATGCACTGGTCAACGGCGTCGCACAGATTACGCAGGTCGCGGGCGATGCCAACAACGCGCTGAACAAGGCCATCATCCAATACGGTCCGGGCGTGTCGCTTGCGCTGCTGGTGCCGATCCACAACCAGTCTTCCAGTAGTTCGAGCACAACGGTCGGCAACCTGAGCGCGAGTGTGGCGATCAGCTCGGCCGGCATGCAGCTCTCGCTCAATACCCCGAACGGCAATCTGGGGCAAAGCATTGCCGGCGGTGCGGGTGGCGCCATGAACCAGATCATGCAGGTCGTTCAGGTGGCGGGGAATGCGCAGCAAGTCATGAACACCATGCAACTGAGCCTGCAGACGGCGGCGCTGACGTCCGGCGGACTGCGTCAGCTCGGCATTCAGAACGCGATGGCGAATATGGTCGCGATTCGGCATTGATGGCATGGGCGCATCTGGCGCACCTAACGTACCTAAAGCACTTAACGCGTGAACGCATTTTAAGTGAACGGCAGTGAAAGGTAAGGCACAGCAAGCGAAGTGACGGCGTCGTGGTCGATGCATTCGGCGCGACGCCGGCAGCAACGTCCGGCAGGTCTTTGCCGGACGCCATGACAACTAGACGTGGGGCGCCGCCGCAAAACACTCGCGGCGTACAAGAAGGTGATGTCGGCAGGGCCCGGGCAGGGGGCATCGGTGGAGCTGTTGACGCCAGCGATCTTTGTCTCGTGTCCCGTACGCATCACCCCGCAGTCGAGCAGCAAGGACAACCGTTGTTGCATCACGTGTTTGTTGGATTGCGCGCGGACACCCGTCCGCTTTTTCACCCGGGGGGGATCATGAACACTCACCGCTTTTTTCCCGTTGCCGCTATTCCGTTGGGGGTACTGCTTTTCACGCTATCGGCCCAGGCTCAGGAGCATACGGACCCATCGCCGGATAACCGTCTCCAGATGTTGATGGACATGGTTGACCGGCAGCAGCGGGAAATTTCTTCTCTGAAGCAGCGCCTCACGGATATCGAGATGGCGCAACGCGGTCGCGGTCTGACCGCGTGGGATACCGCGCAGATTGCGCAAGTCTCGCCGGGCGATGGTTCGGCCGCTGGCTCTGCAGGCACACCCGGCGGCGGCGCTGCCGGGGCGGCCGGACCGACCTCTGCCACGCCCATCGGCGAGACGCAGCAGATGCAGAAGAGCGAGACCGACTCGCAACGCACGCCTGCGGAAGAGGCTGTCGTTCAGGCGCAGCACGCGCCGTTGTTCGACCGCAAGCTCACCATCGATGCCGGTATCAGCTACAGCTACTACGACCGGCGCCAACTGGTGCTGAGCGGCTTTCTCGCTCTTGACGCCATTTTCCTCGGTCAGTTGAACCTCGGCCAGACCAAGGCCAACGTGTGGACGTTTGACGTCAATACGCGTTATGGGGTGACAGACCGGTTGAGCGTGGCGTTCGACGTGCCGTATCTGTATCGCAACTCGGACTTCATCTCCGGCGGGGTCGGCGGTGCGGCGTCGTCCATCAGCGATATCAGCAAGAACTCGGCGAATATCGGCGACGTGAACGCGTCGTTGTACTACCAGCTCATGAAGGAAAACGCCAACTGGCCCGATATTGTGGCGTCGTTGCGTGTGACCGCACCGACCGGCACGTCGCCGTTCGGCATCAAGCTGGGTACGCCCGATCCGACGAACAACAACCTGACGACGCCGTCACGCTTGCCCACGGGTAATGGCATCTGGGCCATCACAGCTGGCCTGTCGTTCCTTCGCACCTACGACCCGATCGTGTTGTTCGCGAACGTGGCGTACACGTACAACGTAGCGAAGACGTTCGACGACATCTCGACCATCGAAGGCGTCGTGCAGCCAGCCAAGGTCAAGCTCGGCGACATCGTGCAGGTCGGGGCGGGGATGGCATTGGCGCTCAACGATAAGACGGCGCTGTCGATCTCGTATTCGACGGCGATCTCCCGCGCAACGAAGACGGCTTCGCCGGGTGGGCCGTGGACCACGGTGGCAGGAAGTACGACCAATGCAGCGTCGCTCAACTTCGGTATCAACTACGCCATCAACAAGCATTGGACGGTCAACGGTTACGTCAACGCAGGCATGTCGCCGGACGCACCGAATTACGTGATCGGCGTTCGTTTCCCGTACACGTTCTGAGGCTTGATCGGGGAAGAGAAATCAGCGAGCGGCCGCAGATCCCATGCGGCCGCTTGCGTTGACCTTGAGATTCGTAGCCATCATGCCGACGGTCGTCTGCGGCGTCGAGGAAACGGCCATCGTCGTGCGCGGCTGCGCAGTGGCAGGCAGCGAAGCCTGAGTTGGTTTGGGTGACGGGGCGGGTGGAATCACTTCGTCCCAGAGACGAACATTGTTGGCGACGGTCGTTGAATTGACGGGGGCGATGGTGGTCGGACCGGCGCTGCCGATGCTTGTGACCAGGCTTCGCGATATGTTCGCGGCATGAGTACTGGCGAGCAACGCGTCGCTGACTGTCGCCGGCATACCGCCCACGCCGATGACGTCGGCCTGCGCGGTACTCGCAAAGCACGCGGCGGCAAGACAAAACACCGCACTGCGCGTCGTGCTGACGGAAATTTTGAACATGGCGTGCCCCCCGGCCTCCGCTGACTGTCCTCTCAGACTTTTTGTATTCTATTGCGTCGGATGAGAAAAGAAAGGGGAAAAAGTAATAGCGGAATTTCTGATATTTGAGTAAATAATTTACGCAAATTGCGGATTGTCGCGCTGAGGCAACAGGGATAAGGCTCTGCGAGAGGTGGATTCGCCGCCATGCGGGCTTAGCGCATAAACTGCCTTGAAAGCAAGATGACGCCTTATGTGTGAACCGTGACGAAGGTTGGAGGATTTCTTCGGATTTTCTTCAATTTCGTCCTGCTAAAAACAACGCTAAAGGCGCAGCACGTTCGAGAAGAAAGCGGGGCGGCGGCATGGGGATGCCGACCGGAATGACAGGGGAAATCATGCGTGTGCTGGTCCTAGGTGAGGCTGCCGCCTGGCTGAGCGGCCTCCAGGTCGCGTTGCAGACCGAAGCGAACGCGACGCCACCCGTCTTGCGTCACGTCGATAGCGTGGCGACGCAGGACTGGGTATGGCTGCGCGAGTTGCCTTCGCGTCGTGCGCTCGTACTCGATGAGTCCGTGGCGCGCACGCCGGCGCTCGACACCTTGTGCTCGGCGGCCGCCGAGTGTGTTCCTCCCGTGCCGGTCATCGTCGTCGGCGAGACGGGTTTTCCCGATGAGATCATTCGCTGGCTACAAGCAGGCGTCACGGCGTGTCTGCCGTGGCCGAACTCGGTGGCGCGTATTCGTTCGGTGTTCGATCTGGCGTTCTCCGGTGGGCGCTTTGTGCCGGAAGAGGCGCTCTCGGCGTTGCTGGTGTTGTGGCGTCAGGAGGCTTTGGGCGAGGCGCTGCCGCTTTCCCGTCTGCCGGTGTTTCCGCTGGGCGGGGACAAGGCGACGCAACTGGCCGAGTCTGCGTTGCTCGGCATCTCCCAGCGGCAATACGAAATTCTGGCGCTGCTTTCCCGAGGGCTGTCCATCAAGACCATTTGCCAGCAGCTCGTCATCTCGGAAGGCACTGCTAAGACGCACGTCTCGGCGCTTTACCGGCGTCTGGGGGCGCGCAATCGTGGCGAGGCCATTTATATTGCAGCGCAACGTGGCGCGCGTCATCTGTTCGAGACGTGATCGACCGCTGACGCGCATCACCCGCTGTATCGGCGCCGATTTGTCGATGGGCTCGTCGCAGAATCGTCGCTGAGCCGGTGCAAGCTTCGGAATCGACGACGAACTGCATCGGAATCGTCCGGGATTCCCCTTGAGGCTATTGGCCGATCGCCGATTGCCGAATTACTATACGAACTTCATTTATGCACGGACGCGGTCTTCATGGCTGCGTCCCGAACTCGACGACGATGGCCGTCGACGAGGCTCAGGAGTCCAAGCGTTGTCCAAGTCGTCTACGCCGTTCGCATCCACTTCGCCACAAGGCGCCAATGCGTCCGCGGCACCCGCCAACCAGTCTTCCGACGCCTCCCGTCAAACTTCCGAATCGGCCAACGCGGCCAAGCCGTCGACCGGACTGCCGGGCTTCGGCGCGCTCGCTGGCGTGAAGGTGCTCGAACTCGGCACGCTCATTGCCGGTCCGTTCGCCGCACGCATGCTGGGCGAGTTCGGTGCGGAGGTCATCAAGATCGAAGATCCGCAGCATGGCGATCCCTTGCGCAAGTGGCGCAAGTTGCACCCTGACGCAGGGGGCACGTCGCTGTGGTGGGCCGTGCAGGCACGTAACAAGAAGTCGGTGACGATCAACCTCAAGTCAGCGCAAGGTCAGGACATCGTGCGCAAGCTGGCGGCGCAGGCGGACATCGTCGTCGAGAACTTCCGCCCCGGATTGCTGGAGCGCTTCGGATTGGGCTACGAACAGTTGTCTGCCGACAATCCCGGGCTGGTGATGGTGCGCCTGTCCGGTTACGGTCAGACCGGCCCGTATCGCGACCGGCCGGGGTTTGGCGCCATTGCCGAGTCGATGGGGGGATTGCGGCATATCACGGGTTATCCGGAGTTGCCGCCGCCGCGCATCGGCATTTCCATCGGCGACTCGATTGCCGCGCTGCATGGGGTGATCGGCGCGATGATGGCCCTGCATCACCGCAACGTGAATGGCGGGCGAGGGCAGGTCGTCGATGTCGCGCTTTACGAAGCCGTCTTCAACCTGATGGAGAGCGTGGTGCCCGAGTACAGCGTCGCCGGGATGGTGCGCGAGCGCACCGGGGCGTCGCTGCCGGGGATCGTGCCTTCGAACACCTATCCGTGCGCTGACGGCATGATCGTCGTGGGTGGGAACAGCGATCCGATTTTCAAGCGGCTGATGCATGCCATTGGTCGTGCCGATCTGGCGGAGGATCCGGGGCTGGCGCATAACGACGGTCGCGTGCCGCGCACGCAGGAGATCGACGACGCCATTGGTGGCTGGACGCAAACGCGTCCCATCGATGAAGCGCTGGCGGTGCTACAGGGCGCAGACGTGCCCGCGAGCCGCATCTACACCGTGGCCGACATGTTCAAGGATCCGCAGTTCATTGCGCGCCAGATGATCCAGCGTCATACCTTCCCGGATGGCACGCCGATCGATCTGCCAAACATCTCGCCAAAGCTCTCGGAGACCCCCGGACAGACCCAGTGGCTCGGCCCGGAACTTGGCGCACACACGGACGAAGTGCTTGGGCAACTGGGTTATGATGCCGGGCAAATCAAAGCATTGCGCGAGAACGGCGTCATCTGACGCAGCACTACGCGCAAAGCGCTGCGGGCGCGGCAACGACCGCGCCCCGTCATCAAGCACGTCGAACTTACAAAGAAAGAACGCTGCAACCACGGAGACAACAACATCATGCAAAGACGTCAATTCGTCACGGCACTGGCCGCGACCGGTCTGATCGGCGCAGGCATTCGCCCCGGCTTCGCGCAAAACAAGCTTGAGAAGACCAAGGTCGCGATTGCAGTCGGCGGCAAGAACCTGTTTTATTACCTGCCGCTCACGATTGCCGAACGTCTGAATTATTTCAAGGACGAAGGGCTCGACGTCGAAATCTCGGACTTTGCCGGTGGCTCCAAAGCGCTGCAGGCGCTGGTCGGCGGCAGCGCCGATGTAGTGTCGGGCGCTTATGAGCACACGATCTTGTTGCAGGCGAAGAACCAGTACATCCGTGCGTTCGTGCTGCAAGGCCGCGCGCCGCAGATCGTGTTCGGCGTGTCAAACAAGACGATGCCGAACTACAAGTCGATTGCCGACTTGCGGGGCAAGAAGATCGGTGTGACGGCACCGGGGTCGTCGACCAACATCATGGCGAACTTCGTGCTGGCCAAGGGCGGCATCAAGCCCAATGAGGTCGCTTTTGTCGGTGTGGGCGCGTCGTCAGGCGCGCTGGCCGCGATTCGCTCGGGCAACATCGACGCCATCGTCAACCTCGACCCGGTCATCACGATGCTGGAGCGCGACAAGGAGATCCGCGTGATCTCGGATACGCGCACGCTCAAGGAGACCGTCTCCGTGTTCGGCGGCAATATGCCCGCAGGTTGTCTCTACACGAACGAGTCGTTCATCCAGAAAAATCCGAATACGACGCAAGCCCTGACCAACGCGATGGTGCGTACGCTGCGCTGGCTGCAGACGGCTGGACAGGCCGACCTGATCAAGACGGTGCCCGAAGCCTATCTGCTGGGCGACCGCGCGTTGTATCTCGATGCCTGGAGCCGTGTGAAAGAGGCAATCTCTCCGGACGGTCTGATCCCGGCGGATGGTCCGGCGACAGCGCTGCGTACCTTGCAAGCGTTCGACGAGACGGTCAAGGGCAAGACGATCGATCTGTCGAAGACGTTCACGAACGAGTTCACTAAGAAGGCCGACGCCAAGTACAAATGATGACTGCGCCGGCTCTGAGTTTCGACAGCATTACGTGCACCTTCGTCGCCCGCGACGATCGCGCCAAGCGCTATACGGCCGTGGCAGACACGTCGCTCGACATCGCGCCGGGCGAGTTCGTTTCGGTCGTCGGGCCGACCGGGTGCGGCAAATCCACGTTGCTTAATGTGGCCGCAGGTTTGCTCACCCCGTCCTCCGGATCGATCAAGGTCTTCGGTGAGCCGCTCAAGGGCATCAATTCGCGTGCTGGATACATGTTCCAGGCCGAAGCGCTGATGCCCTGGCGCAACGCAATCGACAACGTGACCGCCGGGCTGGAGTTTCGCGGTGTCGCGCCGGAGGAAGCGAAGGCGCGTGGACACGAATGGCTCAAGCGCGTGGGCCTGGGCGGTTTCGGTGATCGATATCCGCATCAGCTCTCAGGCGGCATGCGCAAGCGTGTGGCCATGGCGCAGACGCTGATCCTCGATCCCGACATCATTCTGATGGACGAGCCGTTTTCGGCGCTCGACATCCAGACGCGTCAGCTCATGGAAAACGAGTTGCTGGAGCTGTGGGCGGCAAAGCGCCGCGCCGTGCTGTTCATCACGCACGACCTCGATGAGGCGATCGCGTTGTCCGACCGGGTGGTGGTGCTGGCCGCAGGACCGGGTACGCATCCGATCGGGGAGTTCCGGATCGATCTGCCGCGTCCGCGCGACGTGGCGGAAATTCGTAACCATCCGCGCTTCACCGAGTTGCACGCCCAGATATGGGATGTGCTTCGCGAGGAAGTCCTTAAGGGCTACGCACAACAGTTAAAGGCGGTCTGAGTGGCCATGTGGCAAATCGCCGGCATTCTCACGGTCTCGCTGAACTGGCTGAACTGGCCGGGATGGCTCGACTGGATGGACTGGTTCGATTTGCCGGACGGCTTTGGCCTGTTCGACTGGCTGGTCTGATGACCGGTCCGGCCGCACGTCTGATATTCCCGGAATTCGTTCGTCATGCGTAATCGTTCCATCATGCGGCACCTGCGTCTGTGGCAATGGCTGCTGCTGGTCGTGGCATTTCTCGTCTGGTATGTCCTCACCAGCCCGACGCTACTGCCTGCGTTCTATTTCGATAGCCCCGACAAAGCGGCTTTCTTCTTTGGGGAGCCGCAGAAGGTGCTGCTCCAGATCTGGCAGTGGTTCGCCAGCGGGGAGATCTATCTGCATCTGGGCGTCACGTTGCTCGAGACGGTGCTGGCGTTCGCCATCGGTACCGTGTTCGGGCTCGGGGTGGGGCTCTGGCTGGCGCTTTCGCCGAGCGCCGGCGCTTTGCTGGACCCGTACATCAAAGCGGCTAATTCCATGCCCCGCGTGATTCTCGCGCCGATCTTCGGCGTGTGGTTCGGGCTCGGTATCTGGTCGAAGGTGGCATTGGGCGTGACGCTGGTGTTCTTCATCGTCTTCTTTAACGTCTATCAGGGCGTCAAGGAAGTCAGCCCGGTGGTGCTGGCCAATGCGCGGATGCTCGGTGCCAATCAACGTCAGTTATTGCGCCGTGTGTATTTGCCCAGTGCAACCAGTTGGGTGTTCTCCAGTCTCCATAACTCGGTCGGACTCGCGTTCGTCGGTGCGGTGGTGGGCGAGTATCTGGGGTCGTCGCGTGGCGTCGGCTACCTGATCTTGCAGGCCGAAGGCACGTTCGATATCAATGCGGTGATTGCCGGGGTGCTGATTCTTACGGCCTTTGCGCTGGCGCTCGATGGGCTCGTCGGTGTCGTGGAGCGCCGTTTGCTGGTCTGGCAACCGCAAGCCGGAGAGACCGAAAAAATGTAACCGGATTTGACGGAATGACGCCATGAGGCGGGCGGGGCGCAATACCACCGATGCCTTGATGGCGTCATATCCGAGCACCTTTCCTCGGTTACAATTGCCGCATGCGAATCCTGCTCAGCAACGACGATGGGTATCAGGCGCCGGGCCTGGCCGCGCTCTACGAAGCGTTGGCGCCGCTTGGCGACATTACCGTGGTGGCGCCCGAACAGAACTGTAGCGGTGCGTCTAATTCTCTGACCCTGCAACGGCCGCTTTCTGTCTTCAAAGCGCCCAATGACTTCACTTTCATCAACGGCACGCCGACCGATTGCGTCCACGTGGCGTTGACCGGGCTGCTCGACGAGCGGCCCGATATCGTGGTCTCCGGCATCAACAACGGCCAGAACATGGGCGAAGACACGCTGTACTCCGGTACGGTGGCAGCGGCGACCGAGGGCTTCCTGTTCGGGATCCCTTCGTTCGCCTTCTCGCAAGTCAATAAGGGCTGGGATCATCTCGACAGCGCAGCCCGTGTGGCGCGCGAGGTGGTCGAGCGCTATATGGAGCGGCCGCTGGGCGCGCCCTTCTTGTTAAACGTCAATATTCCCAATTTGCCGTACGAGCGCCTCAAAGGCGCGCTGTCGACGCGTCTTGGGAAGCGACATCAATCGCAGCCGGTCATCCGTCAGGTGAATCCGCGCGGCGAAGCGATTTACTGGATCGGTCCGGCTGGCGACGCGCGCGACAGCAGTGAAGGCACCGACTTCCATGCCGTGGCGCACGATTACGTCTCGGTCACCCCCTTGCAACTGGATCTCACGCATACCGCACGACTTGGTGTCGTGCACGATTGGCTGGCCAGCGCAGGGGTGGCCCAACGATGACGACACCGCCGAAGCGTTTTCCTCTCCCTCTGGCCGAAGTCATGACCCGCCGGCAGCGCAAAGCGCCGGTGCTCGATAAGGCGTCGCGCGCGAGCCCGGCCGGTGCGCCGCCTGCCGCGATGACGCGTGGTACGTCGCAGGCGAATCAGGGAAGTGGGAAGGCGCCGACCGGCGGTAACAGTAACAATTTGCGGGTGGCGTCGACGCCTATGGCGGGCGCGTCTGCCCGACCGACGGGTGCACAGACCTCGCACACGGTTGTGCCGAAGGGGTTGGCGCGTCCGGCCGTCGCACCGCACGCGCAACCGGCACCGCATGCCGCGCATGCCTCGCATGCCGTTAAGCACGCACCGAAGCCGGTGGGCAAGGCGCACGGCGCGGGTGTCGCCCAGAAGGGCGGTGCCGTTGGTGGCGTCGTGGGCAAAGCCACAGTCAAGACAATGACGAAGGCGGCCACGGCGCCCATCGGGTCGGCCAAGCCTTCAGCGGGCGTAGGCGCAGGGGCCATGGTGCGTACGAATACCGCGTCGGTCCTGAATTCGCCTGAGGGCATCGGACTGACGTCGGAGCGCGTGCGTGCACGCATGGCTGAACGCGTCGCGGCATCGGGCGTCAAACACCCGGGCGTGCTGGCGGCGCTCGCCACAGTGCCACGTCATGGTTTCGTCGACGCCGCGCTCGCCAATCAGGCTTACGAGGACGCAGCGCTTCCCATCGGTCATGGGCAGACGATCTCGAAGCCCTCGGTCGTGGGGCGCATGATCGAACTGCTGCTCGCGGGCGGACGTCCGCTGGAAAAGGTGCTGGAAATCGGCACCGGATGTGGATATCAGGCGGCGGTATTGTCTTGTGTTGCGCGGGACGTGTACTCCATTGAGCGGGTTCGTCCGTTACATGAACGTGCCAAAGCCAATCTGCGTCCGTTGCGCGTGCCGAATATTCGCCTGCATTACGGCGACGGGCGGCTCGGATTGCCTGCGGTAGCGCCGTTCGACGGTATTGTGATCGCTGCCGCCGGTCTGGAAATTCCGGACGCGCTGGTCGATCAGTTGGCCGTCGGCGCACGGCTTGTCGCCCCAGTGGGTGGCGAGCAACAAATTTTGACCCTCATCGAGCGCATCGGTGCGCGCCAGTGGCGCGAGACGCAGCTTGATAGGGTGTTATTCGTCCCCTTAAAATCGGGCATCATTTAAGCCCGTCGGGTCTATTCTGCGGAGGAATTGAGTGAATTTGCGAGCGGGTTTCCAACAACGCGTCGCCAGTGTCCTGTTGCTGAGCATGCTGGCAGCGTGCGCATCGCGACAAGTCGGGGCGCCGGTCGTCGACCGTACCGTAGGCGGTACGACGACCGACAGCAGCTTGCCGGGCGCGACTGCGCCGGTGATCGACAATACGCCGGTGCCGCCGGGTTTCTACCGCGTCAAGCCGGGTGACCGCCTATATCGCATCGCGCTGGAGAACGGGCAGAACTACCGCGATATCGCGCGCTGGAACAACATCCAGAACCCGGATCAGATCGAGGTCGGTCAGGTATTGCGCGTGAAGCCGCCTGCCGGCGACACCGGTACGCCGCTGCCGCCGCCGGTGGCCAGTACGCCACCAACCAATGGCAGCAGCCCGGCCGCTGTGCCGCCTGCCGTGGTGCCGCCCCCCGCGACGTCGTCGAACGCGACCGCGCCTTCCGCGGTCTCCAGCGGTGCGCTGCAATTGTCGTGGCCGGCCAACGGCACCGTGATCGGTCACTTCGACGACTCGAAGAACAAGGGTGTGAATATCGGCGGCAAGGTCGGTGAATCCGTCTTCGCCGCAGGTGCGGGCAAAGTCGTGTATTCGGGGGCGGGTCTGCGCGGCTATGGCAATCTCGTCATCATTAAACACGACGGCACCTTCTTGACGGCGTATGCGCACAACAGCAAACTGTTGGTCAAGGAAGGCGACTCCGTAACGCGGGGTCAGAAAATTGCCGAAATGGGTAACTCGGATGCAGATCGCGTGATGCTGCACTTCGAGGTGCGTAAAGATGGCAAGCCTGTGGATCCGGAGAAGTATTTGCCGCCTCGATAAAAAAGGCAGGGTCGAATGCTCAAGAGAAAGCGTCGCACTTCGCAAGAGGAAGACCTCGCTGTCCCGGAGTCCGATCAGGAAGCAGACGATCGGCCGTCCCGGGAGGAAGAGGACGTGGACGACGCTTTCGACGAGCGCGAGGCGGAGGATGACGACGCCTCGTCATCCGATGGCGGGGAAGAGGGTTCGTCCTCTTCCGCCACCGGGCGCAAACGCAAGTCCGCCGACGCCGACGACTTCGGCACCGTGCTGCAGGCCGAACTCACGGCCGACACCGTTCAGCACTATCTCAATCGCATCAGTGTCAAACCGCTGCTAACGCCTGCTGAGGAGCTCGACTACTCCACGCGCGCGCAAGCGGGCGAGTTCGCGGCGCGTCAGGTCATGATCGAGCGCAATCTGCGGCTCGTCGTGAGCATCGCCAAGGGATATCTCAATCGCGGCGTACCGTTGCTCGATCTGATCGAAGAGGGCAACCTCGGTCTGATGCACGCCATCGAAAAGTTCGATCCGGGGCGTGGATTCCGTTTCTCGACGTACGCTACCTGGTGGATCCGTCAAAGCATCGAGCGCGCCATCATGAATCAGGCGCGTACGGTGCGTTTGCCGGTGCACGTCATTCGGGAACTCAATCAGGTGTTGCGCGCGAAGCGTCACCTTGAGAAGAGTGCCGCTTATGTCGATGGTGGCGAGCAGCGTGACGCGCGCATCGAAGACATCGCCGATCTGACGGGGAAGACGCCCGAGGAAATCACCGACATCCTCGCGCTCAACGAGCATGTGGCGTCGCTCGACGCTCCGCTTGAAATCGACCCCGGCAGCAGTCTGCTCGATCTGCTTTCCGACGACCGCAGTGAGGCGCCGGAACACGAGGTCCAGCATCGTGAGCTGGAAGACCTTATGCGGCTATGGTTGTCGCGTCTGTCGACCAAGCATCGCTATGTCATCGAACGCCGTTTCGGACTCAACCGTGTCGAGCCTGCGACACTGGAAGAACTGGCCGACGAAATGGGCCTCACGCGTGAGCGCGTGCGCCAGATACAGCAGGAGGCACTCGTAAAGCTCAAGCGCTATTTCGCCTCGAACGGCGTGCGCAAGGACGCGGTGCTCTGATATTCGGTACGTCGCTGTTGTGCGCGCGGCCGTCACTTGCTGCTCATTCCTCTGATGCATCGGCGTCGAATGCCGACGTTTTCTGATTTTTTCTTCTGATTTTCATCATGCCATCTCCCGTTCTCGTCTTCGATATTGAAACGATCCCCGATGTCGATGGCCTTCGCAGGCTCGAGCCTGCGTACGCCGGGCTGTCGGACGACGCCGTTGCCGAAGCGGCGTTTGCTGCTCGTCGCGAAAAAGTGGGGCACGACTTCCTGCCGCTGCATTTGCAGCGCGTGGCAGCGATCTCCTGCGTCTTTCGCGACCGCGACGGCTTTCGTGTGAAATCGCTGGGCACGCTGGAGGACGGGGAGGGGGCGCTGGTGTCCGGTTTCTACCGCACCATCGAAAAGTACGCCCCGCAACTCGTGTCGTGGAATGGCGGCGGTTTCGACCTGCCGGTGCTGCACTATCGCGCCATGATTCATGGGATTTCCGCGCCGCGATACTGGGACCTGGGCGAGGACGACCGCGAGTTCAAATGGAATAACTACATCAGCCGTTATCACCAGCGCCATCTGGACCTGATGGACGTGCTCGCCATGTATCAGGCACGCGCAAACGCACCGCTGGACGATCTCGCCAAACTGTGTGGTTTCCCGGGCAAGCTCGGCATGGACGGCAGCAAAGTGTGGGAGGCGTATCGCGACGGTAAACTCGAAGAGATCCGCAATTATTGCGAGACCGACGTGGTGAATACGTATCTGGTCTATTGCCGGTATCAGCTAATGCGCGGCGGCCTGCGTCAGGCTGAATACGAGCAGGAGATCGAATTTGTGAAACGCTCGCTCGAGCAGGAGCCTGCTGCACACTGGAAGGAGTATCTCGGCGCCTGGGGGTGATCCGTCGCACTTTCTTCCACTTACACGAATTGGGCGGGGCGGCAAACATTCGCCGTGTCTCACATGCGGACGAATCGATTAAAATGCCGGGTTTGCTGTCGCATATGAGAACAAAGACGTGACCCGCTCCTCCCGAAACTCCTCGCGCGGCCGGCCCAGTGCCGAGCCCGGCATCATCGAAATCGAATCGCTCGACATGGAAGCGCGCGGCGTTGGCCGCGCCGCCCCTGAGGGCGAGCCGGGTACGCCGGAATTCAAGCCCGGCAAGGTTATTTTCGTCGAAGGCGCACTGCCTGGTGAGCGCGTCACGTATCTGAGCTATCGCCGCAAGCCCAAATTCGAGCAGGCAGAAACGGTGAGCGTGCTTCGGTCGAGCCCGATGCGCGCCAAACCGCAATGCCCACATTTCGGCAAATGCGGCGGCTGCTCGATGCAGCATCTGGAGCCGCGCGCGCAGATCGCCATTAAACAACGCGTTCTTGAGGACAACCTCGCCCGACTCGGGAAAGTTAAAGCCGAGGCGATGCTGCGTCCGATTCAGGGCCCGGACTGGGGCTACCGCTTCCGCGCTCGCCTGACGGTGCGCTACGTGCCCAAGAAGGGCGGTGTGCTCATCGGTTTCCATGAGCGCAAGAGCAGTTACGTCGCCGATATGGATTCGTGCGAAGTGTTGCCGCGTCACGTATCGGACATGCTGGTTCCGCTGCGTCGCCTGGTCGAATCATTGTCGATTCGTGAGCGTCTGCCGCAAATCGAACTGGCGATCGGTGCCGATGTCACGGCACTCGTGCTGCGCATTCTCGAACCGCTGACGCCGGCGGACGAAGACGTTCTTCGTGCCTTTGCGGATGCAAATCACGTCCAGTTCTGGGTTCAGTCCAAGGGGCCAGACACGGCCGTGCCGTTCTATCCGCTCGAACCGGAACTCCATTACACGCTGCCGGAATACCAGATCCGGATGCCGTTCAAGCCGACGGACTTCACGCAGGTCAATCATCAGATCAACCGTGTGCTCGTGCATCGTGCCCTGCGTCTGCTCGCACCTCAGTCGAACGAGCGCGTGCTCGATCTGTTCTGTGGGCTGGGCAACTTTACGTTGCCGCTGGCGCGCCGTGCTGGCACGGTGATGGGCATTGAGGGCAGCACGGCATTGACCGAGCGTGCGCTGGCTAACGCGCAACGCAACGGCGTGGCCGAACGGACGGAGTTCGCGTGCCGCAATCTGTTCGATATCACGGCGGACGATATGCGCGCGCTCGGTGCATTCGACCGCTATCTGATCGATCCGCCGCGCGAGGGAGCGCTGGCGGTGTCGAAGGCGCTGGCCGAACTGGCGCAACAAGGATATGAGGGGCTGCCTAAGCGTATCGTGTACGTCTCTTGCAGCCCGGCAACCCTCGCGCGCGACGCCGGTTTGCTGGTGCATGAGGCTGGATATCGTTTGACGCTTGCGGGTGTCGTCAACATGTTCCCGCACACTTCGCACGTGGAATCGATGGCCGTTTTCGAGCACGAGAGCATCGGGCAGCCGTGGGTGCCGCGCGTGCGCATGTCGGACGGGGCGGAGGATGTCGTCGAGGGTGCTGCCGACGAGGGTGTCGAAGCGATTGCCGGTGCAGTCGGTGGAGAGGGTGTGATCCACGAGAACACCTGAGTATTCGCGGAAGGGCCCGGCTGGATAGGCCGGGGCACTCCGCGCCGGGCGGGCGACGGCTAGCCGCGAATCCGATTCCCCCAAAGAAAAAGCCAGTCCCGAAGGACTGGCTTTTTTTGTTGCTGCTGGCTCGCCGCTTAGTTGCGGTTGCCGCCGAACACGCCGAGGATGGCGAGCAGGTTGGTGAAGATGTTGTAAAGATCGAGGTAGATCGCGAGCGTCGCGGTGACGTAGTTCGTTTCGCCGCCATTCACCACGCGCTGCACATCGAACAGGATGTACGCCGAGAAGATTGCGATGGCGAGAACCGAAACCGTCAGCATCAGTGCCGGAAGATGCAGCCAGATGTTGGCGATCGAGGCGAGCAGGATCACGATCACGCCCATGAACAGCCACTTGCCCAGGCCGCTGAAATCGCGCTTGCTGACCGTGGCCACCGTTGCCATCACGGTAAAGATCACGGCCGTGCCGCCGAACGCCAGCATGATGAGCGATGCGCCGTTCGAAAAGCCCAATACGAAGCTCAGCAGACGCGTGAGCATCAGGCCCATGAAGAACGTGAAGCCCAGCAGCAGTGCCACACCGACGCCGCTATTCTTGAAGCGCTCGATCGCGAACATGAAGCCAAAAGCAATCGCGAGGAACAGGATCACGCTGACCATCGGGCTGCCCGCGAACAGCGCGAAGCCGTAAGTCACACCCAGCCAGGCGCCCGCAATCGTCGGCAGCATCGACAGTGCGAGCAGCCAATACGTATTACGCAGCACCTTGTTGCGCACCTGTGCGGTCGCGACGCCCCCCGTTCCGCCGTAGCCGAAGCGTTGGAAATCCTGGTTCATATATTGTGTTCTCCGTGGTCGTTATGCCTGTTGGCGGGGCCGGCAGGCGCCTGATGACGCATACGATGACCGGCAACCCTTGCCGGCGAATCCCCCGCAGCCGTTAGTCTGGCTTGTCGTCGAAGTGCAAGGATACCGAAATCTCCCGCGCAAAGCGCTCGGACGATTCTTGAAATCTCGGGGCAAAAGTCCCAATTTCAATCGGCCGTTACGCCCGCCAACCCTCCTATCGAGGGAAGGTGCCGGAATCACACCCTTGTGTCAACTTCGCGAAAAGCCGGATCGTCCCGGCCGTCCTGCGTTTGAGCGGTACGCGCGCTATAGGTTCCATCCCCATCATAACAGCCTTCGTGCTACAATTATGGGTTCATGTTGGTTATATAACTGCTTAATTTTTTGGAGTTTTTCATGGCAGTCGAACGCACTTTGTCGATTATCAAGCCCGATGCCGTTGCTAAGAACGTGATCGGCCAGATTTACAGCCGCTTCGAAGCCGCCGGCCTGAAGATCGCCGCTGCCAAGCTGGTGCACCTGTCGCGCGCCGAGGCCGAGCAGTTCTACGCCGTTCACAAGGAGCGTCCGTTCTTCAAGGATCTGGTCGACTTCATGATCTCGGGTCCGGTGATGATCCAGGCTCTGGAAGGTGAAAACGCCATCGCGAAGAATCGCGAACTGATGGGCGCCACCGACCCGAAGAAGGCAGAAAAGGGCACGATCCGCGCCGACTTCGCCGACAGCATCGACGCCAACGCCGTGCACGGTTCGGACGCTGCTGAAACGGCCGCTGTTGAAGTGGCTTTCTTCTTCCCGGGCATGAACGTCTACTCGCGCTAAGCCGCGTATAGTCGCTCAATCGCAGGAAGTTACCGAAGGGATGTTGACGGACCAGGGCCATGACCAACCTTACGAATCTGCTTGATTACGATCCGGACGGTCTGGCCGCCTATTGCGGCACGCTCGGTGAAAAACCGTTCCGTGCTCGCCAGCTCCAGCGTTGGATCCACCAGATGGGCGCCGCCGATTTCGATGGCATGACCGATCTGGCCAAGTCGCTGCGCGAGAAGTTGAAAACGCGCGCGCACATCGCCGCGCCTGCCGCAATCACCGACCATCTGTCGGCGGACGGTACGCGCAAATGGTTGCTGGATGTGGGCAACGGCAATGCCGTCGAGACCGTCTACATCCCTGAGGAGACGCGTGGCACGCTTTGCGTTTCATCGCAAGCGGGCTGCGCTGTCAATTGCCGGTTCTGTTCGACCGGCAAGCAGGGTTTCTCGCGCAATCTGTCGCTTGGCGAAATCATCGGTCAGTTGTGGATGGCCGAGTTCGCATTGCGCCGCGATCTGGGGCGCGAAGGTAAGAACGAGCGCGTGATCACCAACGTGGTGATGATGGGCATGGGCGAGCCGCTGCTCAATTTCGACAATGTGGTCGGCGCCATGCGCCTGATGCTCGACGACAACGCCTACGGGTTGTCGCGTCGCCGCGTGACCTTGTCGACGTCCGGCGTTGTGCCGATGATGGATCGCCTGGGTCAGGAACTGCCTGTGGCGCTTGCCGTCTCGCTGCACGCGCCGAACGATGCGCTGCGCGATGTGCTCGTGCCGCTCAACAAAAAATATCCGTTACGCGAACTGATGGGCGCGTGCGAGCGTTACCTGGAAGTGGCGCCGCGCGATTTCATCACGTTCGAGTACTGCATGCTCGACGGTGTGAATGACACCGAAGCGCATGCGCGCGAGCTTGTCGCACTCACGCGCGACGTGCCGTGCAAATTCAATCTGATCCCTTTCAATCCGTTCCCCGAATCCGGTCTGCTTCGCTCGAAGGATCCGCAAATCAAGCGATTTGCGCAGATTTTGCTCGACGCAGGCCTCGTCACGACGGTGCGCAAGACGCGCGGTGACGACATCGACGCCGCCTGTGGTCAGCTGGCCGGCGAAGTGCAGGATCGTACGCGGCTTGCACAGCGCGGCAAATTCGGGAAAATCGCGGTCGAGGTGCGTAGCGTATGAGGCTGCGCATGAGCAGGCGTGGACCGTGGCGAGGGCCGTCGGCTCCGCACGTGCCATGCCTTGCGTCGGATCAGTCGTGCACTAAAGCATTCCTTGCGCGGGGCGCGTTTCGCGTTCCGCGCAATTTCGTCAGTGACATGCAAAATCGCTCGATGCGCCGCGCAGATCTGCACGCCGCGCGCACGGGAGACGATGTAGCGAAACTGTCGCGAGCATATCCTCAGCCGCTGCGGGCGGCTGCTTACGAACGGGGGCGTATCGATGGATAACCAGAATCAGGCGGATGCGGGCGGGCAATCCGGGGCTCAAGGCCAGGGCTTGCCGCAGGGAGCACCTGCCGGATGGGCTGAGCTGGGTGCGCAAGTGGGTGCGCAACTGGCCGCTTTGCGTGAGAAACGTGGCATGTCCATCGAGGACGTGTCGGCGCGTTTGAAGGTCTCGGTGCAGAAGCTCAAGCGTCTCGAAGCCGGCGAGTGGGATGCCTTGCCTGAAATGCCGTTTATTCAGGGTGTGGTGCGTAGCTACGCGCGCATGGTCGGGGGTGACCCCGAGCCGATGATTGAATCGCTGCGTCGCGTGAGCGGCACGGCGCCGGTCCCGATCGATATTCCGCAACCGCAGTCTGGGCAGCCGAGCATTCCGAAGAGCCCGGTGCGTTTCCGTTCGCCGGTCGCAGCGTCTCAGGCCAAGTGGCCCTGGGCACTGGCTGCGCTGGTTGTGATCGCGGGGGCTGCATGGTACTTCGGCAATGGCCACAAGGCCGGGCGCGGGAGCATCGAGGCGGCTGACCTGGCAAGCGGTGCGTCGGCGCAAGGAGCGGCAGATGCTGCTGAGCCGGCAAGCCAGCCGGTGGTCGCCGACGCCAACGGCACGCCGCCGGGGGCAGAAGGCGGTGCCGCCACGAACGTCGCCAATGCGACGAACAACGGGAATACGGAAAGCACGGTCAATAACGCATCGGCCAGTGCGGCGGCGGCAGGCCCGGGTCTGATCGCAGCGGTCGATCCGACGCACGTGGTCGCCGGGATCGCGAGCGCTGCGGCCGCGACGAGCGTGGCCGCACCCGCGGCGTCGGCCGAGACAAAGGCGTCGAGCGCCGGTGCGCCGGGTAATGGCAAGATTGCGTTGCATCTGAAGGCGGACAGCTGGGTGGAAGTGCGTTCGAAGGACGGCAAGGTGCTGTTCTCCCAACTGATGCGTGCGGGTGCCGAACAGGAAATTACGGGCGATGCGCCGCTCAAGATCGTTGTGGGTAACGTCGCGGGCGTCGAGTCGCTGGAATTCAACGGTCAACCGGTCGAGATCAAGTCCCGCAATGCGGGCAACGTGGCGCGTCTGACGCTCCAGTAAGACCGAAAGAGGGTAATCATGGCTTCTGTAGAATGCATGCCGATCATCGGTGGTCCGGCACCCCGCCGTCAGTCCCGCAAAGTCGGGATTCGTTGGGGCGGTCAACTGGTGACGGTTGGCGGCGATTCGCCGATTCGCGTGCAATCGATGACCAACACCGACACGGCGGACGTGATCGGCACGGCCATTCAGGTCAAGGAGCTGGCGCAGGCCGGCTCAGAACTCGTGCGGATCACGGTGAACACGCCGGAAGCGGCCGCTGCCGTGCCACATATCCGTGAGCAACTCGATCGCATGGGTGTGATGGTGCCGCTGGTGGGCGACTTCCATTACAACGGCCACAAGCTGCTCGCTGACTATCCGGAGTGCGCTGAGACGCTGTCGAAGTACCGCATCAACCCGGGCAACGTCGGGCAGGGCGCCAAGCGCGATACGCAGTTCGCGCAAATGATCGAGATGGCGATCAAGTACGACAAGCCGGTGCGTATCGGTGTGAACTGGGGCAGCCTGGATCAGTCGTTGCTCGCTCGCATCATGGACGAAAACGCCGCACGTGCCACGCCGTGGGACGCGCAGAGCGTGATGTACGAAGCGCTGATCACTTCGGCGCTCGAATCGGCCGAACTGGCGCAGCGCGTGGGTCTCGCGGCCGACAAGATTCTGCTGTCGTGCAAGGTCAGCGCCGTGCAGGACCTGATCGCGGTGTACCGCGAACTGGCCAAGCGTTGCGACTATGCACTGCACCTCGGGTTGACTGAGGCAGGCATGGGCTCGAAGGGTATCGTCGCCTCGACGGCCGCGCTGTCGGTGCTGCTGCAAGAAGGCATCGGCGACACGATCCGTATTTCGCTGACGCCGGAACCCGGCGGCGCGCGTACGGGCGAAGTCGTCGTGGCGCAAGAAATCCTGCAGACGATGGGCCTGCGTGCGTTCGCGCCGATGGTGATTGCCTGCCCGGGCTGCGGCCGTACGACGAGCACGGTGTTCCAGGAACTGGCATCGAATATTCAGACATACCTGCGTGAACAAATGCCGGTGTGGAAGGCTCAATATCCGGGCGTCGAGAACATGAACGTCGCGGTCATGGGTTGCATCGTGAATGGTCCCGGCGAATCGAAGCATGCGAACATCGGCATCAGCTTGCCGGGTTCGGGCGAATCGCCGGCTGCGCCGGTTTTCGTCGACGGCGAAAAGGTGCGCACGCTGCGTGGCGATCACATTGCTGAGGAATTCCAGCAGATCGTCGACGATTATGTGAAGACGCATTACGGTCAGGCGGAAGGTGCAGTGGCCGCCTAAGTCGGCATGCGCGGGCTTGCACAAAGCGCGCCGACACACGGTGAGCAGCGCGTCGCAGGGACGCGGGCAGAACACAAGAGAATATGACTGACGCAAAGAAGAATCGCCTCGCCAAACTGGCCGGGGTCAAAGGCATGAACGACATCCTCCCGCAGGACGAAGCCCTGTGGGAGTTTTTCGAGGAATCGGTGCGCGCCATGTTGCGCGCCTACGGCTATCAGCAGATCCGTACGCCGATCCTCGAGCAGACGCAACTGTTCACGCGCGGTATCGGTGAAGTGACGGACATCGTCGAGAAAGAGATGTACAGCTTCACTGACTCGCTTAATGGCGAACAACTCACGATGCGTCCGGAAGGCACGGCGGCAGCGGTTCGCGCAACGCTCGAACACAATCTGCTGTACGGTGGCCCGAAGCGTTTGTGGTACTTCGGCCCGATGTTCCGTCACGAGAAGCCGCAGCGCGGCCGCTATCGTCAGTTCCATCAGGTCGGCGTGGAAGCGCTCGGTCTGGCTGGCCCGGATGCCGACGTCGAAATCATTCTGATGTGCCAGCGCCTGTGGGACGATCTCGGTCTGACCGGAATCCATCTTCAGCTGAACTCGCTGGGGCAGGGCGAAGAGCGTGCGCGTCACCGTGCCGATCTGATTGCCTATCTCGAAAAGCACGTCGATCTGCTGGATGAAGACGGTAAGCGTCGCCTCTACACGAACCCGCTGCGCGTGCTCGATACGAAGAACCCGGCGATGCAGGAAATGGTCGAAGGTGCGCCGAAGCTCATCGACTATCTCGGCGAAGCGTCGATCAAGCACTTCGAGGGCGTGCAGTCGCTGCTCAAGGCGAACAACATCCCGTTCACGATCAATCCGCGTCTCGTGCGTGGTCTGGATTACTACAATCTGACCGTGTTCGAGTGGGTGACGGACAAGTTGGGTGCGCAGGGCACGGTCGCCGGTGGCGGTCGCTACGACCCGCTGATCGAGCAACTGGGTGGCGATGCTACGCCGGCGTGCGGCTGGGCAATGGGCGTCGAACGTATTCTCGAACTGCTGCGCGAAGATGATCTCGTGCCGCAGGCAGAAGGCGCTGACGTCTACGTTGTGCATCAGGGCGAATCGGCCGTGGCACCGGCGCTGATTGCGGCAGAGCGCATGCGCGATGCCGGTCTGAACGTCGTGTTCCATTGCAGTCCGGACGGAAACAGCAGCAGCTTCAAGTCGCAAATGAAGCGCGCGAACGCCAGTGGTGCCAACTTCGCCGTCATCATTGGTGAGAACGAAGTCGCCTCCGGTACTGCCGAAGTCAAGCATCTGCGTGCCGCCGAGCAGACGAATAACCAGACAAGCGTGCCGTTCGACGGCCTTGCCGAGTATCTGATCGACGCGATCGTCGCCAGTGCTGACGAGAGCGTGAACGAAAGCCTGGCCGATGGCGGCGCAGGCAACGAAACGCTTCATTAATCCACGACGCCAGACACGGAGAACCCCGGCGAATGAGCAGCTATCACGAGGAACAGGAACAGATCGAGAACGTAAAGGCCTGGTGGAAGCAGTACGGCAATTACGTTATCTGGACGCTCGTCATCATCATGCTTGCCTATGGCGGCTGGAACCTGTGGCGCTATTACGAGCGCAAGCAGGCGGTCGAAGCCGGCGTGCTGTACCGCGAACTGGAAACGGCTGTCGACGCGAAGGACAAGGCGAAGGTTGCCCGTATCGCGTCTGATATGGAAAGCAAGTTCAGCGGCACGCCGTATGCGCAGATGACCGCGTTGCTCGCCGCCAAAACGCTGGCCGATGCCGGTGATACGGCCGGTGCGAAGGCGCAACTGCAATGGGCTGCGTCGAACGCCAAGGACGACGAGTACAAGCAACTGGCCAAGCTGCGTCTGGCGGGTGTGCTGCTCGACGAGAAGGCCTACGACGAAGCGCTCAAGATGCTCGACAACCCACCGGCGCCGTACGCTGCGTTGTTTGCCGATCGCCGGGGCGATGTACTCGTCGCCCAGAGCAAGGTGGCCGACGCACGGACCGCTTACAAGCTGGCGCTCGAAAAGCTCGATAAGCAGGATTCGGGCATGCGCCAGTTCGTGCAGTTCAAGCTCGACGCGCTGGGGGCCTGACGCGCGTCGGCATTCCGTTGGCAAGTATTACCCTCCCATAACGCATAACCGGGTACATGATGATCCTTAACGACTTCCGTCGATCGATGCCGCAAACGATGGCCATGTCACAGTCCGAGCAGGTCGCCCAGATGGTTTCGCCGCGCCGTGGCATTTTCAAGCGCGCGAGCACCGCTGTGCTGACGCTGGCAGTGTTGGGCACGCTGGGTGGTTGCGGGCTGTTCGGCAGCAAGCCGGCGCACGAGCCCACGCCGCTCACGGAGATCAAGCAGGCGCTGACCGTCAAGCAGATGTGGACGGCGAGCGTTGGCAAGGCCGGCGCTTACAGCTTTGCGCCGGTTGCCGTGGGCAATGCCGTGTTTGCGGCTGGCGCGAATGGCAGCGTCGTGCGCGTGGATGCGGAAACGGGAGCGTCGACCTGGTCGGCCAAGGCAGATACGAACATCACCGCAGGTCCGGGCAGCGACGGCGAGACGACGGTGGTCGCCACGCATAAGGGCGATGTGATTGCCTTCGATCACGACGGCAAGCAGTCGTGGAAGGCGAACGCCGGCAGCGAAGTGCTGACGGCACCGCTGGTGGGACGTGGCCTGGTGGTGGTGCGTGCTATCAACAACCGTGTGACCGCGTTCGATTCGGGCACGGGTTCGGTGCGCTGGTCGTACTCGCAACCGGCAACGTCGCTTACGCTGCGTACCGGCACCGGCATGGCGTTCGTGGGTGACCGTTCGGTCATTACGGGCTTCCCGGGTGGCAAACTGGTGGCACTCGACGCCAATACCGGCAATCCGCAGTGGATCACGCCGTTGTCGTACCCGAAGGGTGTGACGGAAGTCGAGCGTGTGAATGACGTCACGGGCTCGCCGGTCGTGTTCGGTCGTCAGGTGTGTGGCGCGACGTTCCAGGGCCGCGTGGGTTGCGCCGACGTGCAGACCGGCAACGGTCTGTGGGCGCGCGATTTTTCGTCGCCGAACGGTGTGTCGCAGGACGAGCGTGTCGTGGCTGCGGTCAATACCGATGGCGCCGTGTACGCGTTCAACGCTGCCGATGGCAGTACACTGTGGCAGAACGACAAGCTCAAGTACCGCGACCTGTCGGCGCCCCTGGCGCTCGGCCGTGTGGTGGTCGTGGGCGACAAGCAGGGCTATCTGCATTTCCTGTCTCGCGACAACGGCGAGTTCCTCGCCCGCGTCAAGCTGAGCGGAGCCATCAGCGCGCAGCCGGTCATCGCCGGTCAGACGCTGGTTGTGCAAACCCGCGACGGCAACATTTATGGCTTCCGTCCGGAATAACCGGTAACCGGCAAGCACCCGGGCATTTTCCGGGAACGGCCGGCAGCGCGCCGGCCGTCTTCGTTTTTAGGGCTTATTCATGAAACCCGTGATCGCGCTCGTAGGGCGCCCCAACGTCGGCAAATCGACGCTATTCAACCGTTTGACCCGCTCGCGCGACGCACTCGTCGCCGATATGCCCGGGCTCACGCGCGACCGTCACTATGGCGAGGGGCGTGTTGGCGACCATCCGTATCTGGTGATCGATACCGGCGGCTTCGAACCCGTGGCCAAGGAAGGCATCTTCCACGAGATGGCCAAGCAGACGCGTCAGGCCGTGGTCGAGGCCGATGTGGTGATCTACATCGTGGACGGCCGTCAGGGCCTCACGCCGCAAGACCAGATCATCGCCGACTATCTGCGCAAGACGGGGCGCAAGATCATGCTCGTGGTCAACAAGGCCGAGGGCATGAAGTACTCCGCGGTCGCGAACGACTTTTACGAGCTCGGTCTGGGTGACCCGCTTGCGATTTCGGCCGCGCATGGCGACGGCGTGAAGGAAGTCATCGACGAAGCCATCGCGCCGTTCTATGCGAATCCTGACGAGAACGAAGACGACGATAAGCACGATGGCCGGGTGAAGATCGCCATTGTTGGGCGTCCGAACGTCGGGAAGTCGACGTTGGTCAACACGCTGCTGGGTGAGGAGCGCGTGATCGCGTTCGACATGCCGGGCACCACGCGCGATTCGATTCACATCGACTTCGAGCGTCAGGGCAAGAACTACACGCTGATCGATACGGCGGGTCTGCGCCGTCGGGGCAAAGTGTTCGAAGCGATCGAGAAGTTCTCGGTAGTGAAAACGCTGCAATCGATTGCCGATGCTAACGTCGTGATTCTCATGCTCGACGCGCGTCAGGATATTTCCGATCAGGACGCGCATATCGCCGGCTTTATTCTGGAGTCGGGCCGTGCGGTGGTCGTTGGCGTGAACAAGTGGGACGGGCTGGACGAATACACCCGCGATCAGGCGAAACAGGAATTGGAGAGAAAGCTCAAATTCCTCGGTTTTGCGAACTTCCACTTCATTTCTGCCGCGAAGGCGACGGGCATTGGTCCGTTGATGCGCTCGGTGGACGAAGCGTTCGCCGCAGCGATGACGAAGTTGCCGACGCCGAAGCTCACGAAGGCGTTGATCGAGGCCGTGGAGCACCAGCAGCCGCGGCGTGCGGGCTTCTCGCGCCCGAAACTGCGCTATGCCCACCAGGGCGGCTCGAATCCGCCGATCATCGTCATTCACGGGAACAGTCTGGATGGCGTGACCGATAGCTATCGCCGCTACCTTGAGAACCGTTTCCGCGAAACTTTTAAGTTGAAGGGCACTCCATTACGCATAGAGTTCCGCAACAGTGCGAACCCTTACGCCAAGGGCGAGTGAAAGCCCGCCTGGGGCGGGGTTTTGCTGGCGACGCTAGCAAAATCGGCTATAGTGTGGAAGTCAGGGTGGGAAGCGCGCACACGCCCTGGCTTACGGTCATTTGCTAAAAATACAATGGAGTAACTTATGAGCAACAAAGGGCAACTTCTACAAGACCCGTTTCTGAACGCCTTGCGTAAGGAGCATGTTCCCGTCTCGATCTATTTGGTCAACGGTATCAAGCTGCAGGGAAACATCGAGTCGTTCGACCAGTATGTCGTCCTGCTGCGCAACACGGTCACCCAAATGGTTTACAAGCATGCCATTTCGACGGTCGTACCTGCGCGTCCGGTGAATTTCCATCCGGAAGCCGAGCAGTCCTGATTCAGGCTCGCCCGACCGGGAGTCTCCGGCCGGGCGAATTTCTCTTCCCCGCCGCCCGCTCTTGTCCAACAGTCCCAATTCCCAATCTCAGCGTAGCTTGACCATCAACGCCGCGCTCGTCGGCATCGATTTCGGTAAACTCGATTTCGAAGCCAGTCTCCAGGAACTCGACCTTCTGACGCAATCCGCAGGCGCCAAGCCTGTCGTGACCATTACCGGCCGTCGCCACAGCCCGGACGCCAAGCTGTTTATCGGCAGCGGCAAGGCTGAAGAATTGCGCGACGCTATTGCCGAGTACGACGTCGAACTGGTCATTTTCAATCACGCACTGACTCCGGGTCAGCAGCGTAACCTCGAACACCTGCTGCAACGCCGCGTGGTGGACCGTACCAGCCTGATCCTCGACATCTTCGCCCAACGCGCGAAGAGTCACGAAGGCAAGCTGCAGGTCGAGCTGGCACAGTTGCAGTACCTGTCCACGCGCCTCGTGCGCGCCTGGACTCACCTTGAACGTCAGAAGGGTGGTATCGGTTTGCGTGGTCCGGGTGAAACGCAGTTGGAGACCGACCGTCGTTTGCTGGGCGAGCGTGTGAAGTCTCTCAAAGTGCGGCTCGAGAAATTGCAGCGTCAGCACGATACGCAGCGTCGTGCGCGTCAGCGTAGCGGGACGATGTCGATCTCGCTCGTCGGCTATACCAACGCGGGCAAATCCACGCTGTTCAATTCGATGACGAAGGCCAACGCCTACGCCGCCGATCAGCTGTTTGCAACGCTCGATACGACCTCGCGTCGCGTTTATCTTGGCGATGTCGGGAACATCGTGCTGTCTGATACTGTCGGATTCATCCGCGAGTTGCCTCACCAGTTGGTGGCGGCATTCCGGGCGACGCTTGAGGAGACGGTGCACGCCGACATGCTGCTGCATGTGGTGGACGCGTCGAGTCAGGTGCGCAAGGAGCAGATGGCCGAGGTCAACGCCGTGCTGGCGGAGATCGACGCGGCCGACATCCCGCAGATTCTCGTCTGGAACAAGATCGACGCGGTGCCGGAACTGGCTGCACAAGGGCCGAGAATCGAACGGGACGAGGCCGGGCGCATTACGCGAGTCTTTTTGAGCGCGCGCACCGGTCAGGGCCTCGATCTGCTGCGTGAGGCCATCAGCGAGGCGGTTGTGGCTGGCACTGGTGGGTTACAATCGCAGCTCGAAGCGCCCGATGTCCGGCTCATCGACCGTTGGGACGATGTGCCGCGCGCAGAAGACAGATAACACGAGACGTCGCACCGTGATGGGCGCGTTGCCACGGGGAACACCGGCAGCACGCTTCGACTCGGGTGACGAACTGGCAAGAGACTAGACGGAGGCCGGGCAAGGCCGCCGATCGGCAAACCAGATTCGGGAAACACGCGCGAACCGGCAACATGCGCGCTCCGATACGAGGCGCGCCGGTCGCAACGCCCAACCCGCTTCAGTCACCACGCTTCTACCTATGCTTCCAAGAGCTTTGATGCGACGAGTTGGCTTGATTTTCTCCCTGAACGACCCGCGCTGGGGGCGGGACGGCGGCGGTGATTCGCCGTCCGGCAATCAGGAGTCCAACCGCCCCGATCGGGCGAATAATCCGAATTCGCAGGATCAGAAGGAGCCGCAGCGCGGACCGCAAGGGCCGCAGCAAGATGGCCCCCCTGATCTCGACGAACTGTGGCGCGATTTCAATCGCCGTCTGAACCGTATCTTCGGCCGTAAGAACGGTGGAGGCGGCAACAATGGCGGCTCGAACAATTTCTCCGGTGGCTCGCGTGGCTCGGGTATCGGCGTGGGCGTTGTCGTCGCGCTGGCATTCCTGATCTGGCTGGCCACAGGCGTCTTCATCGTCCAGGAAGGTCAGGTCGGTGTCGTCACCCAGTTCGGCAAGTACAAGTACACGACCACCTCGGGTATTCAATGGCGCTTGCCGTATCCGTTCCAGTCGGTCGAGATCGTCAACATGTCGCAGATCCGATCGGTGGAAATCGGCCGCTCGAACACGATTCGCGATACTGATCTGAAGGATTCGTCGATGCTCACGGGCGACGAGAACATCATCGATGTTCGCTTCGCTGTGCAGTACCGCATCAAGGACGCGACCGAATTTCTGTTCAATAACGTGGACGCCGAATCTTCGGTGAATCTGGCTGCGCAGACGGCCGTGCGCGAGATCGTCGGCAAGAGCAAGATGGACTTCGTGCTCTATGCCGGTCGTGAAGAAATCGCGAACGAACTCGTCACGTCGATCCAGCGCATTCTGGATAGCTACAAGACGGGCATTCTCGTCACGAGTGTGACGATGCAAAGCGTTCAGCCGCCCGAGCAGGTGCAGGCAGCGTTCGACGACGCCGTGAAGGCCGGGCAGGATCTCGAACGCGCGAAGAATGAAGCGCAAGCCTATGCCAATGACGTGATTCCGCGTGCCAAGGGTACGGCGTCGCGTCTGACGGAAGAGGCGGCCGGTTACAAGGCGCGTGTCGTGTCACAGGCGCAAGGCGATGCCGATCGCTTCAAGTCGGTGCAGGAGGCTTACGCCAAGGCACCGGGCGTGATCCGCGAGCGTATGTATCTCGATACGATGCAGCAGATCTACTCGCGCACCACGAAGATCATGGTGGATTCGAAGAACAACAGCCTTTTGTATCTGCCGTTGGACAAGATCATGGAGCGTTCGCGTAGCGACGCATCGTCCCCGGCGCCGGCATCCGGTGCAGGCACGGGGGCTGCGGCAGGTGCGCCTGCCGCGAGCGACAGCAGTGATGTCGACCATGATCGATCGCGCGCGGCACTGCGCAACCGCGACCGCGATTCACGCTAAGGGGATAAGCGCATGAACCGTATTGGAACCGTTATCGTCGCGCTGATCGTTTTGCTGATCGTGCTCGCCTCGACCATGTTCGTGGTGGACCAGCGCCGTTATGCCGTGGTGTTCTCGCTTGGCGAGATCAAGGATGTCTACAACCAGCCCGGCCTGAAATTCAAGTTGCCGCCGCCGCTCCAGACTGTGCTGTATCTGGACAAGCGCATCATGACCATCGACAACCCGGAGCCGGAGCGCTTCATCACGGCCGAGAAGAAGAACCTGATCGTCGACTCGTATGTGAAGTGGCGCATCATCGACCCGCGCAAGTTCTATGTGAGCTTCAAGGGTGATAACCGCCTCGCACAGGATCGTTTGACGCAGCAGATTCGCTCGGCGTTGCAGGAAGCGTTCACCAAGCGCACCGTGACCGAAGTGGTCTCGACGCAGCGTGATCAGGTCATGCAATGGGTGAAGCAGAAGGTGGGCGACGAAGCCGCGCAAGTCGGTATCGAGATTGTCGACGTGCGCATGCGCCGCGTGGACCTGGCCGCCGGTATCAGCGATTCGGTGTATAGCCGGATGGCCGCCGAGCGTAAGCGCGTGGCGAACGAACTGCGTTCGACGGGCGCGGCCGAAGCCGAGCAGATTCGTGCCGACGCCGATCGTCAACGTGATGTGGTGGTCGCCGAGGCGTATGCAAAGGCGCAGCAGGTCAAGGGCGAGGGCGACGCCGTTGCCGCCGGCATCTACGCTCAGGCGTTTGGCCGCGATCCGCAGTTTGCCCAGTTCTATCAGAGCCTTGAAGCGTACAAGGCAACCTTCCGTGACAAGAAGGACGTCATCATCGCCGACCCGAACAGCGACTTCTTCCGATTTATGCGCGGTTCCGGTGGTGCTGGCGCGTCGGCCGGAAAAGCGGGAAAATAGCCCTTCTGACATCCGAGTAGCTGCCACCGCCCGCGTCAACGCGGGCGGTGGCATTTTGGCCGAGCCCTCCTGTGACCAGCAGCACGATAATTCTCGCTTTCGCCCTCATGCTGATCGTGGAGGGATTGTTTCCGTTTGCCGCGCCGGAACGGTGGCGGCAAAGTTTTCGTAAAATAACGGAAATGCCGTCCGGCCAGATTCGCTTCTTCGGCCTGGCCGCCGTCCTGCTGGGGCTGATTCTGATGCTGCTGGCCGATTACTAAAAGGCGCTTTCACGCGCCGTCTGAATTCCGAAATACCCATGCCGAACTGGCTCCTTCCCGAAAATATCGCCGACGTGCTGCCGTCCGAGGCGCGCAAGATCGAAGATCTGCGCCGACTGATGCTCGATCGTTTCCGTACGTACGGCTATGAACTCGTCATGCCGCCGATGCTCGAGTATGTCGAGTCGCTGCTGACCGGCACCGGACACGACCTCGACCTGCGCACGTTCAAGCTCGTCGATCAGCTCTCGGGGCGCACGATGGGCCTGCGTGCCGACATCACCCCGCAGATCGCCCGTATCGACGCCCACTTGCTCAACCGCAAGGGCGTGACGCGCCTGTGCTATGCGGGGAGCGTGCTGTTTACCCGTCCGCGTAATTTGCTGGCAACCCGTGAGCCGTTCCAGATCGGCGCCGAAATCTTCGGTCATAGCGGTCTCGAGGCGGATCTGGAAATCCAGGAATTGCTGCTGTTCTGCCTGCAACTCGCCGGCCTGAAGCAGATTCGTATCGATCTTTGCCACGCTGGCGTGCTTGAGGCGCTGCTGGAAGGCGTGCCGGCGGCTGAGGCCATCGAAAGCCAGTTGTTCGGAGCGCTGGCAACGAAGGACGTGCCTCAGTTGCAGGAATTGACGCGCGAACTGCCGGCGCACGTGCGCGACGCTTTGCTGAGCCTGACCACGTTGTATGGCGACCCGGCAGATACGCTGGAGCGTGCCCGTAAGGTCTTGCCGGATCTGCCGGGTGTGAAGGCTGCGCTGGACGATCTGGCCTATCTGGCAACGTCGCAAAGCAAGGACGGTCCGGCCGTGCTGTCGATCGATCTGGCGGACTTGCGTGGCTACCAGTATCACAGCGGCGTGATGTTCGCGGCGTATGTCGACGGCATTCCCAACGCGATTGCGCGCGGCGGGCGCTACGACAAGGTGGGGCAGGCGTTCGGGCGAGACCGTCCGGCGACCGGTTTTTCGCTCGATTTGCGTGAACTGGCGGCAATTTCGCCGGTGGAAGCGCGCAGTAACGCGATTTTAGCCCCTGCCGACGACGTGCCGGGCCTGCGCACCAAGATTGATAGCCTGCGCGACGCGGGTGAGGTTGTGATCCGCATGCTGCCGGGGCACGACCAGGATTTCGAGGAGTTCACGGGAGACCGCGTACTTGTCGAGAAAAATGGCCAGTGGGTTGTGACGCCCCGGTGAATTCGCTGAAAAAAGCGGCACTCCCCTGCGCCAACACGGGTAGAATACGTTTTTAACCAAACCAACTATTGTTATGTCCGGCAATGCTTTGAATCAGGGACGCAACGTCGTCGTTATCGGAACCCAATGGGGCGACGAAGGTAAGGGTAAGGTCGTCGACTGGCTGACCGATCACGCGCAAGGCGTGGTGCGTTTCCAGGGTGGCCACAATGCCGGACATACGCTCATCATCGGTGGCAAGAAGACGATCCTGCGCCTGATCCCGTCGGGCATCATGCACAAGGAAGTCACGTGCTACATCGGTAACGGTGTGGTGCTGTCGCCCGAAGCCCTGTTCAAGGAAATCGAAGAGCTCGAAAGCGCCGGCCTGAACGTTTGCGGCCGTCTGCGTATTTCCGAAGCCTGTACCCTGATTCTCCCGTACCACGTTGCCATCGACCAGGCGCGCGAAGCACGCCGCGGCGCGGGCAAGATCGGCACGACCGGTCGTGGCATTGGCCCGGCCTACGAAGACAAGGTCGGCCGCCGTGCGCTGCGTGTGCAGGATCTGTTCGATCCGAAGGCGTTCGCTGAACGTCTGCGCGAAAACCTCGACTATCACAACTTCGTCCTGACGCAATATCTGGGCGCGCCGGCTGTCGACTTCCAGGAAACGCTGGACAAGATGCTCAGCTACGCCGAGCGTCTGCGCCCGATGATTGCCGACGTGTCGCAAGAGCTGTACGCCGTCAACCGCGAAGGCAAGAAGCTGCTGTTCGAAGGTGCGCAAGGCACACTGCTCGACATCGATCACGGCACATATCCGTTCGTCACCAGCAGCAACTGCGTGGCAGGTGCCGCTTCGGCTGGCGCAGGTGTCGGTCCGCAACAACTCCACTATGTGCTCGGTATCACCAAGGCGTATTGCACGCGTGTTGGCGCCGGTCCGTTCCCGAGCGAACTGTACGACGCGGATAACCCCGCCCGTCAGGAAGCCATTGGTCTGCAACTCGCAACGGTGGGTAAGGAATTCGGTTCGGTCACGGGCCGTCCGCGCCGCACGGGTTGGATGGATGCCGCTGCGCTCAAGCGTTCGATTCAGATCAACGGTGTGACCGGTCTGTGCATGACGAAGCTCGACGTGCTCGACGGTCTCGAAACGGTGCGTCTGTGCGTCGGTTACAAGATCGACGGCAAGGCGATCGACATTCTGCCGCGCGGTGCTGTGGACGTGGCCCGTTGCGAGCCGGTCTACGAAGATTTCCCGGGCTGGACGCAGAGCACCGTTGGCGTGACGTCGTGGGATCAGTTGCCGGCTCAGGCGCAGAACTACCTGAAGCGTATCGAAGAAGTGAGCGGTATTCCGATCGATATGGTGTCGACCGGCCCGGATCGTGACGAAACGATCCTGCTGCGCCACCCCTTCAAGAACTAAAAACAGCACGACAAGCAAGACACACCATGAATCTGCCCCAAAACGACGACAAGAACCTCTGGGTCTCGTGGGATGAATATCATCGACTGATCGAGCGCCTGGCGCTCAAGGTCCACGAGTCCAACTGGAAGTTCGACAAGATCCTGTGTCTGGCCCGTGGCGGCTTGCGTGTGGGCGACCAGCTCGCACGCATTTACGACGTGCCGCTTGCGATCCTGGCGACGAGTTCGTATCGCGAAGCCGAAGGCACCATTCGTGGCGACCTCGATATCGCTCAGTACATCACCATTACGCGCGGCGAGCTGGAAGGCCGTGTGCTGCTGGTCGACGATCTGGTCGATTCGGGGGTGACGCTCGAGCGCGTCGGCAAACACCTGAAGGAGCGTTTCGCGAAGGTGACGGATGTGCGCTCGGCCGTGCTTTGGCATAAGGCCTGCTCGAAGGTGGCGCCGGATTACGCAGTCGACTTCCTGCCGACGAACCCGTGGATTCATCAGCCGTTCGAAGAGTACGACACACTGCGCCCGCACAATCTGGCGGCTTGGATCAAGCGCGGCACCTAAGTCGTTCCGGCGCATTTGGCGCACCGTGAGGTGACGCCCCGCCCGAGGGAGACTTCGGGCGACACAGGCGGTGACATCGAAAGATGCACCGCTTGTTTTGTTTGGATCGCTGTATCTGCCTTTGATCCGCCTTCAGTCTCTTGGCTCTGCGCTAAAAAACCCACCTCAAACGCAATAAGCGGTCAATTCCCCCTTTGATTGCCGCTTCTGTCGGTTTCGCCCCGTGTTCTGATGGGGTTCTCACCATCTCTTGCAGGGCTACTCTCGCCGTCTTGCCATGATCAGCTTGTTTCGCTTCTTTCCCGCGATGTGCGCGATTGTGCTTGCAGGCCTGCTGGCCTCGGTGAGCCCGTCAAGTCTCGCGGCGTCAGCTGTGGCGGGCGTCCACACGGCGAGCGGGCTTCGATATGTCTACGTCACCAATCAAACGTCGATGGCGAAGGCCAAATTGTCCGCGTTGAATCGATGCAGAACCCAACTCGCATCGGGAAGTCGAGGAGGGCGCTGCGAAGTCTTGATGGCGGGAAATGGTCCGGCATACTGGGCGGTCGTGCATGCCAGCAATGGAGAGGTTGGGGTGGCGCTAGGTGACACGCAGAATTCTGCGCTGCAAGATGCCTTTGTCGTTTGCCAGCGTGGTGGACAGTGCTCGACGGACGGTGCGCAGGTGTGGTTCGACAGCGGTCAGCGTCCCGGGAAGCGCTTGCCCCCACCGCAAGCCGCTCAGGCGGCCCCGACTCAGTGTCGGATACCCACTGGGCAGGTGGTCCGCATGCGCACCCAATGCGTCAATGGTGAGTGCACGCGAACGTATGAGAACGGCTGCACCATTCGCTTTCAGGCCGCGCGTTGCCTCGATAAGGAGACACACAGCTATACGTGGCGGCCGAATGGTTGCGACGACGATAGCTGAGTGCTGAGTGCTGAGTGCTGAGGGCCGACGCCAGTCAGCCCCCGCTCCTCATGTGATGCAAAGCATCAGCTCGCGGACATTCCGCTATGGCGCAGCAATGCATCGACTTGCGGTGCGCGCCCTCGGAATGCAATGAACGACTCCATCGCCTCGCGGCTGCCACCCACGGCAAGAATCTCGTCGCGGTAGCGTGCACCGGTTGCAGTATCCAGCACCGTGCCACTCACCTTGGCGGCCTCTTCGAAAGCGGCATAGGCGTCAGCCGACAGCACTTCAGCCCACTTGTAGCTGTAGTAACCCGCGGCGTAGCCACCCGCGAAGATATGGCTAAACGTGTTCGGCCAGCGCGAGAAATCCACCTGCGGGGTGACGTGCAGACGATCGTTGATGCGTCGCGAGACTTCAAGCACCGACTCCGGGCCACGCGGATCAAAGTCGTAATGCAGGTGCATGTCAAAGTCCGAGAAGACCAGTTGACGCAGCATCATCAGGCCGCTCTGGAAATTGCGTGCGGCGATCATCTTGTCGAACAGCGAGCGCGGCAGGGTGGCCCCCGTATCGACATGCGCTGTCATGTGCTCAAGGACATCCCACTCCCAGCAGAAGTTCTCCATGAACTGCGACGGCAATTCCACGGCGTCCCATTCGACGCCATTGATGCCAGCAACACCGGCATCTTCGACTTGCGTCAGCATGTGATGCAGGCCGTGACCGAACTCGTGGAACAGCGTGATGACATCGTCGTGCGGCAGCAGAGCGGGCTTTTCTCCGACCGGGGCGGGGAAGTTGCAGACGAGGTAGGCGACCGGGGTTTGAAGTGCGCCGTCGTGCAGACGCTTGCGCGTGCGCGCGCTATCCATCCATGCACCTCCGCGTTTGCCTTCGCGGGCGAACAGGTCCATGTAAAACTGCGCGACCAGTTCGCCATGGCGTTCGATGCGGAAGAAGCGCACGTCGGGGTGCCACGTCTCCGCCTCTTGCGGACGAATTGTCACATCAAACAATGTGCCCGCAACACGGAACAAGCCATCAAGTACCTTCGGGAGCGGGAAATATTGACGCACTTCCGTTTCGGAAAATGCGTACCGTTGCTGACGCAGTTTTTCTGATGCGTATGCCGTATCCCAGGGCTGCAACTTGTCGAGGCCGAGCGACTTGGCCGCAAATGTCTGAAGCTCTTCCCAGTCCTTCTCGGCATACGGACGGGCACGGCGCGCAAGGTCTTCGAGGAATTCGAGCACTTGCGCGGGCGATTCGGCCATCTTCGGCTCGAGTGAGACCTCAGCGTAGTTCTTGAAGCCCAGCATTTGCGCTTCTTCGCGGCGCAGCGCGAGTTGCTCCACGACGATACCGGTGTTGTCCCAACCCGCGTCGCCGTCGCCGAACTTCGGTCCGAGTTCGGAGGCGCGCGTCACGTTCGCCCGATACAGCTTTTCGCGCAGGGCGCGATTATCGGCGTACTGGAGCACGGGGAAGTACGACGGGAAGTGCAGCGTGAACTTCCAGCCTTCCACGCCATCGCGATCGGCGGCGGCGCGCGCGGCCGCCTTGTCGTCTTCAGGCAGACCCGCGATCTCCGCTTCATCGGTCACGACGAGGGAGAATTTGTTGGTCGCATCAAGGACGTGATCGGAGAAGCTCTTCGCGAGGCTGGCCTGTTCTTCCTGAATCTCGGCAAATCGCGGCTTCTGATCTTCTGGAAGTTCTGCGCCGCCCAGGCGGAAACCGCGCATCTCATTGTCCAGAATCTTCTTGCGAGCGGTGGATAGTCCGGCAAATTCCGGTCCGGCGGCAATCGCCTTGTACTTGTCGAACAGCGCGAGATTTTGGCCGACACTGGCCGAAAACTCGGTGACCCGCGGCAGATTTTCGCTATAGGCAGCGCGCAGCTCGGGGGTGTCGGCGACCGCGTTCAGGTGTCCGATGATTTCCCAGGCGCGTCCAAGGCCTTCCGTGCCATCTTCGACCGCGTCGAGAATATTGGCCCATGTCGCCGGCGTTGCTGGGTCTGCTGCGCGCTCGACGGCTGCACGGGCCTGCTCCAGTAGCACATCGACGGCAGGTGTCACATGCTCAGGGCGAATTTCGGAAAAACGGGGGAGTCCCTCGATGTCGAGAAGAGGATTGCTTTTCGGCGTATTCATGCGTTCGTTATCCACTTGAAGGGGCTTACGAAGAGTGTGGGGGCAACCTGTCGAATTTTCCAGTCGTTTTTTTCAACTGATGTCATTGACGTCGCCAACCGGGAATTACGCGCAAAGCCTTAGCGGGATTGGCTTGACGGAGTCTTGCGGAGGCAGAGCGTTGATGTGAGGATCTACTTTGTCACTCAGTGCAGACCGGGTTTTCGGTGGATTCCGACGTCCCGCTAGGGGATTTCTCATGGAATCGCGTGGCGAGTGGTCCACGAATGAAGAGGGCGCGTACGACTCGTTGGCCGTGCGCGCCCCATAAGGCGTTGATGCGGGGAAAACCGTTGCTTCTGGTCAACGGTCCACCTGGCGATCAGCCAAGCGCGCGCTCCGCAGCTTCGATCGTGTTGACCAGCAACATCGTGATGGTCATCGGGCCCACGCCACCGGGCACCGGTGTGATGAAGCCAGCGACTTCCTTAACGCCGTGGAAATCGACGTCGCCGCAGAGTTTGCCTTCGTCGTCACGATTCATGCCGACGTCGATCACCGCAGCACCCGGTTTGACCATATCTGCCGTGACGATATTGCGCTTGCCCACTGCGGCAACGATCACATCGGCATTGCGTGTATGCGCGGCCAGATCGCGCGTCTTGCTGTTGCAGATCGTGACGGTCGCACCGGCTTGAAGCAGCATCATGGCCATAGGCTTGCCGACGATGTTCGACGCGCCGATCACGACAGCGACCGCGCCACGCAGCGGGAATTCCACGGATTCGAGCATCTTCATGCAGCCATAAGGGGTGCAGGGGCGGAACAGCGGTGCGCCCGTCATGAGTGCCCCGGCGTTCGAGACGTGGAAGCCGTCGACATCCTTTTCCGGCGCAATGGCTTCGAGCACCTTATGGCTGTCGATGTGTTTCGGCAGCGGCAGTTGCACGAGAATGCCGTTGATCTTCGGATCGCGATTCAGCTCATCGATTCGTGCGAGCAAATCGCTCTCGCTCAGATCCGCCGGGTAGCGATCGAGAGACGAATGCAGGCCATTGTCTTCGCAAGCCTTGACCTTGTTGCGAACGTAGACCTGGCTGGCCGGGTCCTCGCCGACCAGAACCACGGCGAGGCCGGGTTGATGGCCTCGGGCGGTGAGTGCGGCGGCGCGCGTGGCGACTTCGGCTCGAATACGTTTGGCGAGGGCGTTGCCGTCGATGAGGGTGGCGGTCATGATGCGTGGATATCGTATGAAGGAAGGGGGCTGGCCCAAGGGGCCGTATACAGCGGCGCGGGTCGGGCGGGCGACAAGCGCAAAGACCGTATTATACCGACGCGCTGGGGCTCACGGGAGCGGGGTGCATGGCGAACGCGTTAACGTCCACGTTGGCGCAAGTGCCGTTGGCGAGGGGAAGGAAATACGTAACCCGAGTGGCGCGGCCACTGGCCGCTCGGCGGAAGGGCTCGGCAGGGCGCCGAACTTGGCATCAGCACAGTGCCCGAAGGCTCGATACCCTGCACCCTAAGGTGCAGGGCGATCCAGTTTATCGCTTGGACAGCGCCAGGCGGAGCAGATCAGCAACGGTGTTAACGTTGAGCTTCTCCATGATGTTTGCGCGGTGCGCTTCGACCGTCTTGATGCTGATGCCCAGATCGTCGGCAATCTGCTTGTTCAGGCGGCCAGCGATGATGCGCTCGAGCACCTGGTGCTCACGGCTCGTCAGCTTCCTGAGCAATTCTTCCGCAGCTTGCTGTTCGCGATGGCGGCCCGCCTCCTCGCGAGCGGTTCTCAGCATGTTTTCGACCTGCTTGCGCAGCTCGCCCTCGTCGAAAGGCTTTTCGATGAAATCCGTAGCACCTTTCTTCATCGTTTCGACAGCCATCGGCACATCGCCGTGTCCCGTCACGAAGATGATCGGCAAGTTGATGCCGCGCTCGATCAGGGCGTCCTGAAGCTCCAGTCCGCTCATGCCCGGCATGCGGACGTCGAGAATCAGGCAGCCAATCAGGTTGTTCGGGCGGTTGCTTTGCGTAACGTCTGCGCAAAACTGCAGAAAATCGTCTGCACTGCCAAACCCTCGCACGTGATATCCATTGGCTTCGAGAAGCCAGCGAAGCGAGTCGCGGACAGCTTCGTCGTCATCGACAACAAAGACGGTTTCTTGATCGGTATTGATATTGGGTGTCGTCATAGTCCTCCCCCGGATCCGGATGTCGTATCGCTTTCTAACGGTAACAGAATACAAAAAGTACAACCATTCCGCACGCCGTCGATTTCATTGTTTTCTACCCACAGACGGCCGTGGTGCGATTCGATGATCGAACGGCAGATATTCAGGCCCATGCCCATGCCGTCCGACTTGGTACTAAAGAACGGTTCAAACAATCGTTCGATAGTCGCTTCGTCAACCCCAGGCCCGTGATCGGACACCTGGAATTCAACAGATTTATCCCGCCGCTCCACATGCAAACGCACCGTCGGGTCGCGTCGTTGCCCTGGCGGGGGCGTATAGCCATGCATCGCTTCGGCGGCATTCTTGAGCAGGTTCATGAGAACCTGCTCGATCAGCACCGGGTCGACATTGATCTGTGGCAGTCCTGCCGGAAGCTCTGTGACGATACGAATCCGACGCTTACGAGCTTCGATCTCTGCTAGACCGACCGCGTCCGCCACGATCTCATAAATGGATGACGGTTGTCGCTTAGGCTCGCTTCGTTTCACGAAGGCGCGAATCCGCTTAATGATCATCCCGGCCCGCACCGCCTGTTGAGACGTCTTTTCGAGCGCCGGCAGCAGTGTTTCAGGGGACGTGCGGCCAGCGCGCACCAGGGCGGCCGTGCCCATGCAGTAGTTGTTGATGGCCGCGAGCGGCTGATTCAGTTCGTGAGCCAGCGACGATGCCATCTCACCCATCGTCGTCAGACGGCCGGTGAATTGCAGGCGTTCCTCTTCCTGGCGGGCCAGTTCTTCCGCGTGACGGCGCGCCGTAATGTCCGTCGCCACTTGCAATTGCGCCAGATGGCCGTCCACCCACTGAATGTACTGACGTCGGACTTCGAACCATTTCTGGTGTGTCGGCAGGTAAATTTCCTGCGTTTCCGCCGCCGTATCGGTTAACGACGCGGCGGGCAGTCCGGCAAACGCATCGACCATGTCGATGTGGTCGAGCGATGTCGGCGACAACTCGCCCCCGCCCGACAGCTCGAGGTGACCTTCAGGACGCGTGCCGAACAATTGCCTGTAATAGCGGTTGGCGAAGAGCAACTCTGCCTTGTCGACGGCCAGCACCGATACCGAGGCATCAAGGCTTTCGAGCACCGTCGTGAACCGTTCGTGCGCAGCCGCAAGTTCTTCGCGGGCGCGTTTGGGCTCACTGATGTCGGTTAGTGAGGACATCCAGCCGGTCTGGCGGCCATGGGCATCGACCAGCGGCGAGACGAACATCCGCGCGTAAAAAATCGTGCCGTCCTTGCGCTGCACCCGAATTTCGAAACCGTGCGAAGGGGCTTTGCCGCGCAGCGTCATGTCGATGCGACGCTGCATTTCGTGAATATCGTCCTTCGGCCAGTACGGGTAGGGAGGCGCGCGATTCATGAGATCCGGCTCATCCCAGCCCGTCATCCGACAAAACGCGGGATTCACATAGGTGATGTGGCCCTGCAGGTCGAGGACTCGCATGCCGATCACGATGGAGTTCTCCATCGCCCGGCGGAACGACGTCTCATTAAACAGCGCTTGCTGTGCTTCGAAGCGCTGACGCGTATGGCGCCACAGACTCCAGAGACTCCAGAGCACGAAGCAGGACAACCCGGCGATCAACCAGACCAGCGTGTTGTTGACGAAGTTACCGACCGCCGGATACGAGTAGATGCGCACAGCAAGACTGTGGCCGGGTGGATCGAGTAACAACTCGTACGACACGTCGCGTGGCAGCGGTGGTCGCGTGGACGTCGTCGCCAGTTCGTTGTTGTGCGTGTCGATGAACGACACCTTGAATTTGTCGCCGAGCTCCTGAGGCAACTCGTGAATCAGCAGGCCCTCGACGGAATACACCGCACTGATCGTGCCAAGGAACTCACGCTCGCGCAGTACGGGTACCTGAACGACGATGTAGCTGGCCCCCGAGGCGTCGTAGATTAACGTGGAGTAGGCAGAGCGACGCGAATCGCGCGCTGCGCGAAACGCCACTAACAGCTCGTCCTCCATGGGGTGCTGGGCCGAGCCTTGTAGTCGCGAGGCGAAAGGGGAGTCCGCCGGAACGGCCCACTTTGGCCGTTGCGATGCATCGAGCCAGTTCATGAAGACGATGTCTGCATGATTTTGCATCAGCTCGCTTGCCGTGTTCTGGAAGTGCGCAACGTCCTGTGGTTTGGCCGCCGTATCGCGCGCAAGGGAACTGATCTGGTCCTGAATGGCCAGCATATTGAGACGAATCTGCTGCTGCGCCCACGCGACGTTTCGATAAAGCGTGTCCTGTTGCTGCTCCGTTTCGCGACGGTTCAGGCTCCACAGAATCAAACTCATCACCACCAGGAAGATCACAATGGAGACGAGCGGTACCAGCAAGTAGTAGTGCGACTCCGCAAACCCCTGCAACCAACGGTTGGAGCGGGCTGGCGTAGCAGCGGACCGGGACGGCGGGGATGAGTTTGCGAGGCGTGGCGAAAGCATGGCGAGATTGTAGCGCAGGCCGACCGGTTTCCCGCTGTCCGAGTCTGTCGGGCACTGCTTTTCGGAAGCGTCCGATTTTTTTGGTAAGACGGCCGCTTAAATCACTCTTGAGACCGATCGGTACGTTCAAAAATCATGATCTGATGGTGTCGGCAACCCATTGATTTTATGTGCAGTGCAGCAGATTTCCGTATTATGAAAATTGCTATCGTAATCTGAAATTTCGCTTGCGAAGGCGGGAATAACCTTCGTACAATGCCCCGGTAAAAATGCCGGTAGGCCCGTCCATGAAGCGGGTTACGACCATTACGCCAACCCGCTAACGACAGACAAGGAGACACCATGTCCGCCGTACCTGAAGAAGCCCTGAAGATCGTATCCCCTGCGGACGCCGATCCCCAAGAAACGCAAGAATGGCTGGCCTCGCTCGAAGGCGTGCTGGCTGCCGAAGGCCCGGAGCGCGCGCACTACCTGCTCGAAAAGCTGATCGAATTCGCCCGCATCAACGGCGAGCATCTGCCTTTCTCGGCAAATACCCCCTACATCAACACCATCCCCGTCGACCAGCAGGCCCGTATTCCGGGCGATCAGGACATCGAGCACAAGATTCGCTCGTACACCCGCTGGAATGCGATCGCGATGGTGCTGCGTGCCGGTAAGGATACGAACGTTGGCGGTCACATCGCTTCGTTCGCCTCGGCCGCGACCCTCTATGACGTCGGTTTCAACCACTTCTGGCACGCCCCGTCCGACAAGCACGGTGGCGATCTGGTCTTCGTGCAGGGCCACTCGTCGCCGGGCGTGTACAGCCGCGCGTTCCTGCTGGGTCGTCTGGAAATGACGCAGCTTGAGAATTTCCGTCAGGAAGTGGACGGCGGCGGTCTGTCGTCGTACCCGCACCCGTGGCTGATGCCGGACTTCTGGCAGTTCCCGACGGTCTCGATGGGTCTGGGCCCGATCATGGCGATCTATCAGGCTCGCTTCATGAAGTACCTCGAGTCGCGCAACATCGTGAAGACCGAAGGCCGCAAAGTCTGGGCATTCCTCGGCGACGGCGAGACGGACGAGCCGGAATCGCTTGGCGCGATCGGCATGGCTGGCCGTGAACAGCTCGATAACCTCGTGTTCGTGATCAACTGCAACCTGCAGCGCCTGGACGGCCCGGTGCGCGGTAACGGAAAGATCATCCAGGAACTCGAATCGGAATTCCGTGGTGCTGGCTGGAACGTCATCAAGGTGGTCTGGGGCAGCCGTTGGGATTCGCTGCTTGCCCGCGACAAGCAGGGCTTGCTGATGAAGCGCATGATGGAATGCGTGGACGGCGAATATCAGACGTATAAGTCGAAGGACGGCGCGTTCGTGCGCGAGAACTTCTTCAACACACCGGCATTGAAGGCGATGGTTGCAGACTGGTCGGATGAGGACATCTGGGCGCTGAATCGTGGTGGCCACGATCCGCACAAGATCTACGCGGCCTATCACTCGGCCACGACGCACAAGGGTCAACCGACTGTCATCCTGGCCAAGACCATCAAGGGTTATGGCATGGGCGAGGCCGGTCAGGCCATGAACATCACGCACCAGCAGAAGAAGATGCCGGTGGAGTCGCTCAAGAAATTCCGCGACCAGTTCAAGCTGCCGATCTCGGACGATCAGATTGCCGACGTGCCGTATATCAAGTTCGAGGAAGGTTCGAAGGAACTGGAATACATGCGCGCTCGCCGCATGGAGCTGGGTGGCTACCTGCCGCAACGCCGCACCAAGGCCGCTTCGCTGCCGGTGCCTGCGCTGAACGCATTCGACGCACTGCTCAAGGCGACCGCCGAAGGCCGTGAGATTTCGACGACGATGGCGTTCGTGCGTATTCTCAACGTGCTGCTCAAGGACAAGGCGCTGGGTCAACGCATCGTGCCTATCGTGCCGGATGAGTCACGCACGTTCGGTATGGAAGGCTTGTTCCGCCAGATCGGTATCTGGAGCCAGGTCGGCCAGCGCTACATCCCGCAAGATCAGGATCAACTGATGTTCTACAAGGAATCTGAAAGCGGTCAGATTCTGCAGGAAGGCATCAACGAAGCCGGTGGTATGTGCGACTGGATCGCTGCCGCAACGTCGTATTCGACGCACGGCGAGACGATGATCCCGTTCTACATCTTCTATTCGATGTTCGGTTTCCAGCGTATCGGCGATCTGGCCTGGGCCGCTGGCGACATGCGTGCGCGCGGTTTCCTGGTGGGTGGTACGGCCGGTCGTACGACGCTTAACGGCGAAGGTCTCCAGCACGAAGACGGTCACTCGCTGCTGTGGGCGTCGTCGATTCCGAACTGCCTGCCGTACGATCCGACGTTCGCCTATGAACTTGCTGTGATCGTTCAGGACGGTCTGCGCCGCATGGTTCAGGATCAGGAAGACGTGTATTACTACCTGACCGTGATGAACGAAAACTACGCACACCCGGCGATGCCGGAAGGCGTGGAGAACGACATCCTGAAGGGCATGTACGCGTTCCGTCGCGGCACGGACAACAGCAAGGCACCGCGCGTGCAACTGCTGGGTTCGGGTACGATCTTCAACGAAGTGATCGCCGCCGCCGAAATGCTCAAGAACGACTGGGGTGTCGAATCGGATCTGTGGAGCTGCCCGAGCTTCACGGAACTGGCTCGCGAAGGCAACGACGTGGCACGTCACAATCTGCTGCACCCGACCGAGACGGCTCGCCTGTCGCACGTCGAAAAGTGCCTGAACGATACGCGTGGTCCGGTCATCGCATCGACCGACTACATTCGTACGTATGCCGAGCAGATTCGTCCGTTCGTTCGTGGCCGTTATGTTGTGCTTGGCACCGACGGTTATGGTCGTTCGGATACGCGCGAAAAGCTGCGTCACTTCTTCGAGGTGGATCGTAACTGGGTCACGGTTGCTGCGCTCAAGGCACTGGCCGACGAAGGCACGCTGCCTGCCAGCAAGGTTGCCGAGGCGATTGCCAAGTACAACCTGGATCCGAACAAACCCAACCCGATGACCGTCTAAAGGCCGCTGCGTGCGGTGAGCGTGCCGGTCAGTCGCCCCCCAGCGACAGACCGGCGTGAGCTGCACGTCAAGCGCAGCCTCGAGGAGACTGTGGAAAATGAGTCAAGTGATCGAAGTGAAAGTCCCGGATATCGGTGACTTCAAGGACTTGCCCGTAATTGAAGTGCTGGTGAAGGCGGGCGACAAGATCGACGCCGAGCAGGCCCTGATCACGCTGGAGTCGGATAAGGCCACGATGGACGTGCCGAGCCCGGCCGCAGGTGTCATTAAAGCGCTGAGCCTGAAGGTCGGCGATGAAGTGTCCGAAGGTTCTGTGATTTTGACGCTCGAGACCGCCAACGGCTCGGGCGCACAGGCCAACGGCGCGGCTGCACCGGCCGCCGCTCCGGCTGCGGCACCGCAAGCTGCTGCACCCGCGGCTGCCCCGGCGGCCAGTGGCGGTACCAGCAAGATCGACGTCAAAGTGCCGGATATCGGCGGTTACGACGACGTGCCCGTAATCGAAGTGCTGGTGAAGGTGGGCGACACCGTCACGGCCGAGCAATCGCTCGTGACGCTGGAATCGGACAAGGCCTCGATGGACGTGCCGAGCCCGGCCGCAGGTGTGGTGAAAGAACTGAAGGTGAACGTCGGTGACAAGGTCTCCGAAGGTTCGCTGATCCTCGTGCTCGAAGGCGCGGCTGCGGCCCCAGCTGCAGCAACTGCCAAGGCAGAAGCCCCGGTCGCCGCACCGGCACCCGCCACCCAAAGCGCAGCGCCCGCACCGGCACCGGCTCCTGCGGCAGCACCGGCACCGGTCGCTGCCCCCACGGCAGCGCAAGGCAGCCAGCCGATCAGCCACGCTAGCCCGTCGGTGCGTAAGTTCGCGCGCGAACTGGGTGTGGATGTCACGCAGGTCAAGGGCACGGGGCCGAAGGGCCGCGTGGTCATCGACGATGTGCGCAACTTCGTTAAGAGCGCGCTTTCCGGCAACCGTCCGGCCGCTGCAGGCGCTGCGCCGGCAGGTGGTGGCGAGTTGAATCTGCTGCCGTGGCCGAAGGTCGATTTTGCGAAGTACGGTCCGGTCGAGCCGAAGGCGCTCTCGCGCATCAAGAAGATCTCCGGCGCGAACCTGCATCGCAATTGGGTCATGATCCCCCACGTCACGAACAATGACGAAGCGGATATCGGTGAACTCGAAGCGTTCCGCGTGCAGTTGAACAAGGAAAACGAAAAGGCTGGCATCAAGGTCACGATGCTTGCGTTCGTCATCAAGGCGTGCGTGCTGGCCCTGAAGAAATTCCCGACGTTCAACGCAAGCCTCGACGGCGACAATCTGGTCTTCAAGCAGTACTTCCACATCGGTTTTGCTGCTGACACGCCGAACGGCCTCGTGGTGCCGGTCGTTCGCGACGCAGACAAGAAGGGTGTGTTCGAGATCGCTCGCGAAACGTCGGAACTGGCAAAGCTCGCCCGCGAAGGCAAGCTCAAGCCGGATCAGATGCAAGGTGGCTGCTTCTCGATTTCGTCGCTTGGCGGCATCGGTGGCACGACCTTCACGCCGATCATCAACGCACCGGAAGTCGCCATTCTGGGTCTGTCGCGTTCGTATCAGAAGCCGGTGTGGGATGAGCGCAAGCAGCAGTTCCTGCCGCAACTGACGCTGCCGCTTTCGCTGTCCTACGATCACCGTGTGATCGATGGCGCAGAAGCCGCTCGCTTCAACGCCTACCTGGGTCAACTGTTGGCGGACTTCCGTCGCGCGATGCTGTAATGGTTTTTGCCGCCGGCCGCGCGTGAGCGCACCGGCGGCATTCGCGCAAGCTTCAGGATTCTGGACGGGGAGGGCATCATGACCACCGTGGTAGTCGTCAAGAAGGCAGGGGAAATCGCCATTGCCGCCGATTCGCTCGTCACGTTCGGCGATACCCGGCTGTCGCAATCCTATGAAGAGAACCGCAAGGTTTTTCTCGTAGGGGATTCCTATGTCGGTTTGGCCGGCACGACGGCACATTTTCCGGTCATGCGCGCCATTCTTTCCGGTATGGCGGATGAGTGCCGTCTCCACTCGCGAGACGAAGTTTTCCGCACGTTCTGCCGGGTCCATCAGAAGCTCAAGGAAGAGTATTTCCTCAACACGAAGGAAGAGGAAGACGACCCGTACGAGTCGTCGCAAATCACGAGTGTGATTGCGAATCCGACAGGGATCTACGGGGTCTATTCCTACCGGGAAGTGTTCGTTTTCGATCGGTTCTGGGGGATCGGTTCGGGGCGCAATTTTGCGCTCGGCGCCATGTATGCCCTCTACGACCAGGATCTGAGCGCACGTGCCATCGCCGAAGCAGGCGTGAAGGCGGGGGCGGAATTCGACAAGAGTTCGGCCGGCCCGTTTCAGGTACATGAGTTTCCGATCGATACCACCATCAAGTCATAAATGCGACAGGGAGACCCCGCATGAGTCTCATTGAAGTCAAAGTGCCGGATATCGGCGCAGAGGGCGTAGACGTCATCGAAGTGATGATCAAGCCCGGCGACAAGATTGCCAAGGATGCGTCGTTGATCACGCTCGAATCCGACAAGGCTTCTATGGAAGTGCCTTCCGAAGTAGCGGGCACGGTCAAGGAAGTGAAGATCAAAGTGGGCGATAAGGCCAGCGAAGGGACGTTGATCGCCATCGTGGAAGCGGACGATGCCGGCGCCGCGAAGGCTGCCGCGCCCGCAGCCGCACCTGCGGCAACGCCGGCACCTGCCGCCACACCCGCTGCTGCAGCGAGCGCACCGGCCCCGGTTGCTGCCAAGCATAGCGGCAGCGCCGACATCGAATGTGAAGTGCTCGTGCTGGGCGCAGGCCCGGGCGGATACTCGGCTGCATTCCGCAGCGCGGACCTGGGGCGCAAGACGGTGCTCGTCGAACGCTACGCAACGCTCGGCGGGGTGTGCCTGAACGTGGGTTGCATTCCGTCGAAGGCATTGCTGCATACGGCGGCCGTGCTTGAAGAGGCGCAGTCGCTGGGTCATCACGGCATTTCGTTCGCGAAGCCCGAGGTCGATCTCGACAAGCTGCGTGCATACAAGGAAAGCGTCGTCGGCAAGCTGACCGGCGGTCTGGCCGGCATGGCGAAGATGCGCAAGGTCGAAGTCGTGACTGGCGTCGGTGCGTTCCTTGATGCGAACCACGTCGAAGTCGTCGACAAGGACGGCAAGAAGACGGTCGTGAAGTTCGCGCAGGCCATCATCGCTGCGGGCTCGCAAGCGGTGAAGCTGCCATTCCTGCCGGAAGATCCGCGCATCGTCGATTCGACCGGCGCACTTGAACTGCGCCAGATTCCGAAGAAGATGCTGGTGATCGGTGGTGGCATCATTGGTCTTGAAATGGCCACGGTCTACAGTGCGCTGGGCGCGGAGATCGATGTCGTCGAAATGCTCGACGGTCTGATGCAGGGGGCTGACCGCGATCTGGTCAAGGTCTGGCAAAAGATGAATGACAAGCGTTTTGGTCGTGTCATGCTCAAGACCAAGACGGTGGGGGCGGAAGCCAAGGCCGACGGCATCTACGTGAAGTTCGAAGGCGAAGCTGCTCCGGCAGAGCCGCAGCGTTACGACCTCGTTCTGGTCGCCGTGGGTCGTAGCCCGAACGGCAAGAAGATCGGCGCAGAGAAGGCTGGTGTGGTGGTGGGCGATCGCGGATTCATCTCCGTGGACAAGCAGATGCGCACTAACGTGCCGAACATTTTTGCGATCGGCGACATCGTCGGTCAGCCGATGCTGGCGCACAAGGCTGTGCATGAGGCGCATGTCGCTGCCGAAGCCGCGAACGGTGAGAAGGCTTACTTCGACGCGATCCAGATCCCGTCGGTGGCATACACCGATCCGGAAGTGGCGTGGGCGGGCAAGACGGAAGATCAGCTTAAGGCGGAAGGCGTCAAGTTCGGCAAGGCCGTGTTCCCGTGGGCAGCATCGGGACGTGCGATTGCAAACGGTCGCGACGAAGGCTTCACCAAGCTGCTGTTCGACGAAGAGACTCACCGTATTCTCGGCGGCGCTATCGTCGGCACGCATGCAGGCGATCTGATTGGCGAACTTTGCCTGGCTGTGGAGATGGGCGCGGACGCTGTCGATATCGGCAAGACCATTCACCCGCACCCGACGTTGGCTGAGTCGGTCGGTATGGCCGCCGAAATCTACGAAGGCGTTTGCACCGACGTTCCTCCGCCGCGCAAGAAGTAAGACTGCGCATTCGGCATCCTGTGCGCGTGCGCGCACAGGAACAAAAAACCGCCATTCCCCTTGGAGTGGCGGTTTTTTTGTTGGGCGTCGCAAGCGTGTGGGCGTGCTTTGTACTTCCGCGAATGATGCGGCATAAAAAAGAAAACCCGGCTCAGGGCCGGGTTCGAAAGGTACCTGCGGTACCGAGGAGACAACTGGGTGTTGCTACAACTTGGGGTGCAGCGACAAACGGTTGGCGTCCCGAGTAACGACTGACAGGACGCTATCGATTACTTCTTGGCGCTGGCAGCACGCGAAGCCTGAGCCGCAGCCTTCGAGGCGACGTTCGTCGCAGCAGCGAAGTTCGTTTCGGCGATTTCGACGGCTTGCTTGGTGGCCTTCTGGACGCTGTCGAACGCGCTGTTGGCGGCGGACAGGGCCGACTTGGCCAGTGCAACGGCGGACTCCGAACCGGCCGGGGCGTTCTTGGCCAGGTTGTCGAACAGCGCTTGCACGTTGTGCGAGCCTTCGGCCAGTTGAGCCTCAGCCACCTTGGTCACTTCGGCTTGCGTCGACGAAGCGATTTCATACAGGTGACGGCCATACGCGAGTGCCTTTTCGGCAGCCGGCTGAACCAGGTTGGCTTGCAGGGCGAGCAACTCTTGCGCGTCCTTCACAGCGAAAGCCTTTTGTGCGGTCGATGCGGACTCGGCCAGCGATGCCTTCACGGCTTGCAGGTTCAGTTCGACCAGCTTTTCAACGCCTTCGAAGGCTTTGTTGGTCAGACCGAACAGGGTTTCCAGATTGGCTTTGTGTGCGGCGGCGAGTTGCTCGGGGTCAGAAACGACATGGCGTTCTCCTATGGTGTCATACACAACATATCGACCCACTCCGTGTTCGCTCGTTGGTTCTCACCTTATCCCGGTGAAAACACGGTTGGGGCCTTCTCATTAAGTGCGATCTCTTTTGTGCATCGCACAATTGCAAGTTTAGAGATATTTCTGTGACTGTCAAGTCATTTTTGTGCGTTGCACAAATTCAACAAAAGCTTACAAAATCAGTGGTTTGGGATCCTGTGGCGGATTGATGACACCGCGTTGCGGCGAACCTTCATTAAGACGCAAATCCTGTCGTGGTGCGGCTTTGCACCGTATTCGGCATCGGATTTTGCACCACTTTGGCGCCCCGACGGACCCCGACGGCCGATGGTAATATCGATTCGTTCCGGCACTGGCGGAGCGGTCACGTGTGTCTGGCATGCCTGCGTTTGGAGGAGTGCCTCGCGACTGCCGCTCTCCAGTGCCGCTGTCATTCAACGCTTTTTCGCGTGCCGTTCCGTCGGCCTCTCGCATCGATGCAAGCGTTTTACAGCGATCACTTCGTTCTGCCGCTTCCCCCCGGACACCGTTTCCCGATGGAAAAGTACGCTCGGCTGCGCGAACGCGTCGCCGGTGAGCTTCCGCACGTCGAATTGACCGAGGCGCTGCCCGCAGATGACGCGATGCTCGGGCGAGTCCACTCGCGGGAGTACGTCGAGCGCGTAAGTGCAGGTGAGCTGGATCCGAAAGAGCAGCGCAGTATCGGGTTTCCATGGTCGCCGCAGATGGTCGAGCGCTCCCGACGCTCCGCCGGGGCAACGGTGGCCGCGTGTCGCGCAGCGTTGATCGACGGCGTGGCGGCGAATCTGGCCGGCGGTACGCACCACGCCTATGCCGATCGAGGGGAGGGCTTCTGTGTCTTCAATGACGCGGCCGTTGCAGCTCGAACGATGCAAGCCGAGGTGGGGCCGGGGACACGCGTGGCGATCATCGATCTCGATGTGCATCAGGGCAACGGCACCGCAGCCATTTTCGAGCACGATCCGAGCGTCTTCACGCTCTCGCTGCATGGCGAACACAACTACCCATTTCATAAGGCGACCGGCGATCTCGACGTGGCGTTGCCCGACGGTTGCGGCGACGAAGAATATCTCGTCGCACTCGGTCATGCGCTGACGGATCTGTTCGCGCAATTCACGCCAACGCTCGTCATTTACCTGGCTGGCGCAGACCCGCTGGAAAACGACAGGCTCGGCCGTCTCTCTTTGACGCACGATGGCCTGCTCGCACGCGACCATCATGTGCTGACGGCTTGCGCCGAGCGCGGGTTGCCGGTGGCGATTGCGATGGCGGGCGGGTACGGTCGAGATATCGACCAGACGGTTGCCGCACATTTCGCCACGATTCGTCTTGCCAGTCGGTTCCATCGGACCGTTCGCGGTAGATTTCACGCAAGCGCTGGCGGTGTTCTCGTATGAGCGAGCATCGAACGGCCCCGCCTGCGCAGCCCCCGTCGGCCGCTTCGGCGTCAAGTTCAGCACGTGTGCCGACGACACCGCCGCCGACACCGCCGACGGCATCCCCGATGGCTTCGACCAGTCCGGTCGCGGCGATCTGGAGCGCGACCATGCCGTGGTGGTTCGTGTTGATTTGGAGTACCGGGTTCATCGTCGCGAAGTACGGCATGCCGAACGCCGAACCGCTGACCTTCCTCGCGTGGCGCTTCGGCTTTACATTGGTCGTCATGCTGCCGATTGCGCTGCTCACGCGCACCCCCTGGCCGATGCGTCCGGTCGCGATAGAGGGGGGCGTGACGCGCGCGCCTGCGACGACGGCAACTCACCACCAACGCATCGACTTGCCACTGCTCGCCCACCTGGCCGTCTCCGGCATCCTCATTCAGGCCGTGTATCTCGGTGGCGTCTGGGCGGCGATCAAACACGGGGCACCCGCAGGATTGGCGGCGCTGATCGTCGACATTCAGCCGCTTCTGACGGCAATCTTCGCGCGCGTCGTCGGTGAGCCGGTGTCCCGTCGGCAGTGGCTGGGGTTGCTTTGCGGCTTTATCGGCGTTGGTCTGGTGGTGTCGAACAAGGTGGGCGTTCGCGGCGTCGGTGCTGGTGCCGTGCTGCTGTGCGTGCTAAGCCTGTTCGCGATTACGGCGGGTACGCTCTACCAGAAGCGTTTCTGTGCGCATTTCGATTTACGCGTGGGCACCGTCGTACAGTTCGGCGCGGCCTTCGTGGTGACGCTGCCGGCCGCGTGGGCGCTGGAGACGATGCAGGTGCGGTGGAATCTCGAGATGATCGGGGCGCTCGCCTGGTCGGTGCTGGCGCTGTCCATCGGCGCGATTTCGCTGCTTTTTTTGCTGATCCGTCACGGCGCGGCGACCAAGGTCTCCAGCCTGATGTATCTGACGCCCCCGACCACCGCCGTGATGGCGTGGCTGTTGTTCGGCGAGACGCTCTCGCCACTGAGCGCTGCCGGCATGGTCGTCGCAGCCCTTGGCGTCGCGCTCGTCATCGAACGGCGGGCGACGACAGCCGCCGCGACGTCATCGGGGACGTGAGCCTCGCGCGATATCCACTTTGCGCGCCTTGCCCGGATCGGGCAGGCGCCGCCTTCCATTCAAAGTTTGCTGTGAGCGTATTGCTATGAAGCATCACTCTGCGCGCCCCTATGGCGCCCCAGCCGCGACATCAACTTCGGCACCGACGCAACTGGCTGGGGAAAGTACGCATCCCTCGTCTGTCAACGAGAACGCCGGGCTGCGCGTGAAATATGTCGACGAAGCGATTCGTAGTCGACGTTCGATCCGGGCCTATTTGCCGACGCCGGTGCCGCAAGCTGTGATCGCGGACATCCTGTCGGTGGCATCGCGAGCGCCCTCCGGCAGCAACATCCAGCCGTGGCAAACCTATGTGCTCACCGGACAGGCATTGAAACGGTTGACGTCACGTCTGCTGGAGGCGTTCAACGATCCGGCGCAGCGGTTGATGCATCAGGAGGAGTACGCGTACTACCCGCGCGAATGGACCGAACCGTATCAGGCGCGGCGTCGCAAGGTGGGCTGGGATCTGTACGGCCTGCTGGGTATCGGTCGTGCCGACAAGGCGCGCATGCATGGACAGCACGCCCGCAACTTCACGTTCTTCGACGCGCCAGTCGGGTTGCTCTTCACAATCGATCGCCACCTGGAGCAGGGGAGCTGGCTGGATTACGGCATGTTCCTGCAAAGCGTGATGGTCGCAGCGCGGGCACGGGGGCTGGACACCTGCCCGCAGGCGGCATTTGCCACGTTTCATCAGGTCATTGCCGCGGAGCTGCATCTGCCGGAGAGTCGCATGGTCGTGTGCGGTATGGCGATGGGCTATGCGGACCCTGCTGCTGTGGAAAACGGCCTCGTCACCGAGCGCGCGCCGCTGGACGAGTGGGCGCACTTTTTGACCTAACGTATATCAAGAGGTTGGCGTTATTTGGCAAAATTTGGCGGATGTGTAATTTGACGCGTTGCACTGCACAAAACTGCCAGATGCCGGTTTAAGTATTTCAGCTAAGTCGTTCATATTGCTTATTTTTTCGGAAGTTACTAAACTTCTCCCAAACTCGTTGCCTGCCAACCTTACGCTACTCCCAATCTATGTACGCGATCACCACCCTTGCGCGTCTGTGCCGCTCCCGTCTCTGGGGTGCTGCCGTCGTGGCGATCTCGCTCGCCGCCGGAGCCCCGGCAGTCGTTCACGCCGCCGGTAAAACGAGCGAATGCTCGCCGAAGACGGCCAAGACTGCCGCTCAGAAACGCGCGTGCGCGAATCCCAAGGCGACGAAAGCCGTCGTCACTTCCAGATCCGGTGCCAAACGCGCTGCCGCCACACCTGCCGCTCGTGAAACGAAGAGCGCGAAGGCTGGCGGTAAGGCCCGTAAGCTCGCTGCCGTCGAGGATGACGGACCCGCAGCGAAGAAGGTCGCCGTCAAACGCGTCGTCTACAAGAACGGCAAGCGCCGTGTCGTAACGTCGTATCGCACCGTCAACTTTGCACCGCAAGCCCCGGAGCGTCTGTCGACGGGCCGCGCTTTCGGTCTGCATGAAACGCCGGACGCGCTCGCGCTGCGTTCCTCGGTCGCCTACGTGGTCGACGAGCGCACGGGCGAATCGTTGTTCGACAAGAACTCGCAAGCTGTGCTGCCGATCGCCTCGATCTCGAAGCTGATGACGGCGATGGTGTCGCTCGACGCCGGTGTGCCGATGACCGATGTCATGGAAGTGACCGACGAAGATCGCGACTACGAGAAGGGCACGGGTTCGCGCCTGTCGGTCGGCTCGCGTCTGTCGCGCGAGGACATGCTGCACATCGCGCTGATGTCGTCGGAGAACCGTGCAGCCGCAGCGTTGTCGCGTTACTTCCCGGGCGGCCGTCCGGCGTTCCTCGCCGCGATGAACGCCAAGGCGAAGCAACTGGGCATGAACGACACGCACTTTAATGATCCGACGGGGCTGTCGAGCCAGAACGTGTCGAGCGCCCGTGACCTCGTGAAGATGGTTAAGGCGGCTTATCAGTACCCGATGATTCGTCGTTTCTCGACGGATAGCAATTACGACGTGAACACCGGTCGTCGCGAACTGCACTACGTGAGCACGAACCACCTGATCGGTCATTCGGGCTGGGAGATCGGCCTGCAGAAGACGGGCTATATCAACGAAGCAGGGCAGTGCCTCGTGATGCAAGCCAACGTCGAAGGCCGTCCGGTGATCATGATTCTGCTGGATTCGACTGGCAAGTATTCGCGTTTCGCCGACGCCACGCGCGTTCGTAAGTGGCTGCTGGAAGGCGGCGGCGCTACGCCGCAACGTACGGCCGGTACCACGCCGACGGCACAAGTGGCGACCAACAACGGACACGCGCTGTAATTCGCCGCTGTAATTCGCGTTACGCGGCAGATGTAAAAGAAAGGCGCTCCCTCGGGAGCGCCTTTTGTTTTGTGCGACGAGAAGGACGATCGTGACAGGGCGCAAGCAAATCACGCCCTACGCCCTGCGGCGAATCACTCCGCCGTTGCAGCCTGCGACATGCCGCCACCGACATTCGGGTTCGGCGAATGAAAGCCGAGCGACGACGAGATTTGCAGCGCCGTCTCGTTCAGATTCGCCAGCCAGGCGTCTTGCAGGCGGTCTGCCGGGGCGGAGAGCGAGAGGCCTGCCACGAGCTTGCCGCTGTCGTCATAGATCCCGGCAGCGATGCATCGCACGCCTAACTCAAGTTCCTCATTGTCGCGCGCATAACCTGACTTGCGCACGTGGGTGAGCTCGCGTTCGAGTTTTTGCAAATCGGTGATGCTGTTACGCGTGTGGCCCGAGAGTCCGGTGCGCGTGGCATAGGCGCGCACGCGCGATGCTTCGTCGGCAGCCAAAAACAGCTTGCCGACCGACGTGAGGTGCAGTGGCGCGTGGCCGCCGATGGCGCGCACCACCTGCATGCCGGAGCGCTCGCTGTAAGCGCGTTCGATATAGACGATTTCGTCGCCCTGACGCACCGACAGATTGACCGTTTGTCCGGTAATACGGTGCAGGCCGCGCATGGGCGTGAGCGCCGCGTCGCGCACCGACAGGCGCGCTTTGACCAGATTGCCGAGTTCCAGCAAGCGCATGCCGAGACGGTAGGTGCCGGGATCGCAGCGATCGACGAAGCGGCACGCCACCATGTCGTTCAGGATGCGGTGCGCGGTCGACGGATGAAGTTCGGTGGCTTGCGCCAGCTCTTTGAGACTCACGGGATCGGCATGCCCGGCAAGGGCGTCGAGCAAACGCATCATGCGCTCGATCACCTGAATGGACGTGCGCGACTCCGCGCCTTGACTGGTGTCGTCTTTCATGAGGTAGGGCCGAGTTTCGTATAGCGTCGATTCTATATCATATTGTGAAAAATTCGCAGGTTTCGGCTAGATGAATCCTGCAAAAAGCCAGTGCATCACCGAGGTTGTGACCGCAATTTGCGTGACAACAAGGCGCGCCTGACCCATTTAAGTGGCGAGTAGCGTTCATTCGGTGCCAGAAATCTAAAGTGAACCGTCGATCGCCTCACTACCATGCACTTCAGTTCAGCAACGATGTGGAGTCCTGTGCCGCATTGGGGGCGTCGACATCAGCAAAGTGAGGGGAGGCATGCACCACGAATATCTGAATTATCCGGGGTATTCCCATTTCCCGATGGTGATCGATCGAATGGATATCCCGATGAGGGTGTACGAAAGGGGGGCGTCGATCGCGCAAAAGCGTGACGAGATCGTTGCGCAATTGGCGCAAATTCGAAACGCGCAGCAGGCGAGGGGAGGCAGTACCTATTCGGTCGACAACCTGTCGGCCGCATTTGAGAAATCGTACAGCAAGGCGACAGCCGGATACTGGCGCGGCGGCCTTCGCGACCCGTTTTGGCGATGCCTGTTGGTACCGGATTCGCCGGGATTCATATGCTCGATGGTCGCTGAGCAACTCAATGAAGCATGTGAGGAGCGCTTGACGCCGTCTGCAAAGCGATTCTTGAAGATTCTGACCTGTCTGAACGAGGCGCTCTCGCACCAGCGCGAAATGTTGCGTGGGTACGAGTCGCTGCTGGCGCAACCTGATGCACGACGGGAGAGTGCACCGGACGATGTCGATGCTGATTGGCGGATGCTGGACGATAGAAAGCGCGGACATATGTTGTTCCGCGCTGAGACGGCATCGCTCATCGAGGACATGCGACGCGCAGTGGACGAGGCACGCTCAAATGTCAGGCCGGAGAAGAAGCATCACGGTAAGCGTGAGGCGATCAACGGTGGGCTTTACACCATTGCGGCCATCGCGTCCGGTATTGCACTACTCGTTTCGACGTGGGCCGTGGCGATCATCGGCTTTTGCATCACCATGATGATCCGGTGTGTCAGTTTAGGCAGTATCCGTGGCTTCGACAGAGAGAAAGGCTGGAAGGCTGTAGAGGGCCTTCTCGATCAGACGAAGGACTTCATCAATAGAGAGGAGAACGCTATGTACTTATCTTTGAGTCAAGGGATTTCGATGGCGCAGGCCGACCAGGATCGGTTGGTTTGGACGCAACTGCGAAAAAACTGGAATGCGGTCAATCAGATTTCAGAGCGGCTTGAAAAGAATACGGAGAGGCTCCAAAGTAATACGGAGAGGCTTCAAAGTAATTCGGAGAGGCTCCAAAGTAATTCGGAGAGGCTTCAAACGACGTGTGACGCCGTCAGGGAGCTCAAGCAAGACATCGGTTCGCTAGATCAGACCACCAAGTCGCTGCGTGACGATTTCAACAAGTTGCGTAACACGATTCTGTTTGATACATCATCGCGCAAACCCTCGGCGCCGGAGGGAAGGCCGGTGTCGTGCGGTGCAGAGGACGACGTGCCCCGCGTATCCATGGCGCGTGCAACATCGCTCGACACGTTCCGCTCGTCCCCGGTTTCGCCGCAGCAAAGAGCGTGACGCATCGCCGCGCACCCGCCTCACGTCCGGGAATCTACGCTGGGCCGGTTCGGCCCGGCGACTTATAATGGCGCATTATTCCCGAAAAGAGGATTCCCCCAATGCGCGTCGGACTGTTTGTCACGTGTCTGATCGACATGATGCGGCCGGAGATTGGCTTTTCTACGCTCAAGCTGCTCGAGACAGCCGGCTGCGAGGTCGTGATTCCCGATTCCCAGACCTGTTGTGGCCAGCCGGGCTACAACTCCGGTGAGCGCGCCATCGCCCGCGATCTCGCCCAGAAATTCCTCGACGAATTCGAATCGTTCGACTACGTCGTCGTGCCGTCCGGCTCGTGCGGCGGTATGGTCAAGGCGCATTACGGCGACCTCTTTGCCGACGATCCCGAACTCATGGGCCGTTATGAGCGTTTGCGTCCGCGCGTATACGAACTCACGGACTTCCTCGTCAATGTGCTGCATGTCGACACCGTGCCCGGCGACTACAACGGCGAGGTGACGTATCACGATTCCTGCTCCGGTCTGCGCGAACTTGGCGTGAAGACACAACCGCGCGCGCTGCTCGCCAAAATGCCCGGCGTGAAGATGACGGAGATGAAGGACTGTCAGGCGTGCTGTGGCTTTGGCGGTACGTTCGCGCTCAAGTACGGCAACATCTCGACGGCAATCGTCGACGAGAAGTGCGCCAACATCGCCGCCAGCGGTGCACCGGCTGTCGTGCTGGGCGACCTGGGATGCATGCTCAACATCGAAGGGCGGCTGCGCCGCACCGGCGACACGCGTACGCGCGTGCTGCACATTGCGCAGGTGCTCGCTGGCGATGCCTGAGCGCACCGCCGTGTTCCGGACCATCAGGCTTGTGCGCGCCGACACCATTGCGCGCGCGGGCCGTCATCACTTCACGTGAGTCGCGATGCAAGTTCAATCGATGCAATTCAAGGCGCGTGCCGGGCAGAAGCTTGCCGACCAGCGCCTGCAAGCCAACCTCAAGAAGCTCTCGACCAAGTTTGTGACGGCGCGCGCGAGCGCCATGGAAGAGATCGATTTCGAAGCGACGCGTGAGGCGCTCAAGGAGCGTCGTAATCGCGGGATCGAGAATCTCGACGTCTGGCTGGAGATCTTCGAGCGCGAAGCCACCCGTCGCGGCGCGACCGTCCTGTTCGCCGAATCGACGCAGGACGCAGCGCGTCTGATTGCGGAGATCGCGCGCAAGCACGATGTCAAGAAGGTGATCAAATCGAAATCGATGGTCACCGAAGAACTGCAACTCAACAAGGTGCTCGCCGACATGGGCGTGCAGTCGGTCGAGACCGACCTTGGCGAGTACATTCTTCAGATCAACGACAACGAGCCGCCGTCGCACATCATTGCACCGGTCGTTCATAAGGATAAGGACGAGGTCGCCGACCTGTTCGCACGCGTGCATCAGAAGCCGCGTCTGACTGAAATCCCGCTAATGACCCGCGAAGCGCGCGAGATGCTGCGCCCGCAGTTCCTGTCGGCGGACATGGGCGTGACGGGCGGTAACTTCCTCGTCGCAGAAACTGGTTCGGTGGCCGTGGTGACCAACGAGGGCAACGAAGGCATGTGCACCATCATGCCGCGTGTGCACGTGGCCGTCACCGGCATCGAGAAGGTGCTGCCGACGCTGGAGGATCTCGCCACGGCAATGCGCCTGTTACCGCGCTCGGCTACGGGGCAGGGCACGTCGAACTACTTCTCGTTGCTCACCGGTACACGCGCCGAGGGCGAGGTTGACGGGCCGGATCACATGTACTTCGTGATTGTCGACGGTGGCCGCTCCGGTCTGATCGGCGGCGCGTTCCAGGAGATGCTGCGCTGCATTCGCTGCGGTGCGTGCATGAACCACTGCCCGGTGTATCAGAAGATCGGCGGCCACGCGTATGGATGGGTGTATCCGGGGCCGATGGGTTCGGTGCTCACCCCGAGCTACGTCGGGCTGGAGAAGACGCTTGATCTACCGCAGGCTGCGACCCTGTGCGGTGAGTGCAATCGCGTTTGCCCGGTGGGGATTCCGATTTCGGATCTGCTGCGTAAGCTGCGCGAGCGTCAGGTGGATCGGGGGCTGCGTCCGTGGCGCGAGCGGGCGGCGTTGGCGGCGTGGGCCTTTACTGCGCGTCGACCGCGTCTGTACGCCACCTTGTCGGGCCTCGGTTCGTGGGCGTTAAAGCGTATGGGCCGCGATCGCGGGAGTATTTCCAAGCTGCCCTTCGCTGGCGGATGGACGGATACGCGCGAGATGCCTGCGCCTAGTGGCAAGACTTTCCGTGCGATGTATCGCGAGCGTCGCGCGCCACGCTGATCGCGTCGACACCGAATAAAAAAGCTGGCCTCCCTGCGGAGTGCCAGCTTTTTTTACATCCCACCGAAGTCGATCGTGTTCGGCTGTGCTCAGGTCCGCTCAGGTACGTGAGGGCAGGGCAAGGCGCTTCTCAATGCGACGTTGCAATGCCGACAGTCCCGTCGATAGCACCCAATAGATCGCGGCGCACGCGAGGTACAGTGGCAACGGCTGATACGTCGACGCGATGACTTCCTGTGCCGAGCGCAGCAACTCCGTCACGGTAATTACGGAGACGAGCGATGTGTCCTTGATCAGGCTGATCAGGCTGTTACCGAGACTCGGCACTGCGATGCGCAGCGCTTGCGGCCCGATGATGTAGCGCAATGTTTGCCAGTACGACAGTCCGAGACTGTACGCCGCGAGCCATTGTCCGCGCGGCATGCCTTCGAGCGCGCCGCGCATGCTCTCCGACAAATACGCGCCGACGTTCAGGCTGAGCGTGAGCACGCCTGCGGCCGTCGGTTCGAGCGAGATGCCGACGCCAGGCAGGCCGTAATAGATGACGAAGATCTGCACCAACAGCGGCGTGCCGCGCATGATGCTGACGTAAGCACGCGCGATGGCCCGGAACACGCGCACCTTGCCGATGCCCATGACCGCCACGATGATACCGATCGCCAGACCGAACACCATCGACATCAATGCGAACTTGATGGTGAGCACGGTGCCCTGCAACAGCACTGGCAAGGATTGGGCAGCGAGTTCGAATGGATTCATGGGGGAGTGTCTTAGGGGATGTCTTGCGACGGATAGACAACGGCCGGCATCCGCGACGTGGGCGTGATGCCGGCCGTGAGTCCGACGCGATTGTCGTCTCTGTCGCCGTCGTTACCGAATTACTGCGCCGGTTTGGACGTGTCCTTGCCGAACCACTTTTGCGCAATCTTGGCGAGCGAGCCGTCCTGCTTCATGCCGGTCAGCGCGTCGTCGATGGCCTTGGCGAATGCCGGATTGCCCTTGCGGAACGGAATGCCGACCGCCTGATTGGTGCCCGGCAATACGGCACCGGCTTCGAGCGGCAGCTTAGCGTTCTGGAGCAGATACGCCATCATCAACTGGTCGTTGAGCGCAGCATCGACACGGCCTGCAGCGAGGTCGGCGAGATACTCCGGCGCGCCCGGATAAGTGCGCACGTCGATGCCCGGCACGGCCTTCGCCATCTTGTCGTAGTTGCTGCCGAGACTCACACCGAGCTTGTGGCCCTTGAGTGCGTCAAGCGTCTTGAATTCGCGCTTGTCGTCCTTGCGGCGAATCAGTTGCGCCGCCGAGTACGTGTAGGGCTCGCTGAAGTCGAGCGACTTCTTGCGCTCGTCGGTGATGGCGACCTGATTGACGATGACGTCGAACTTGCCCGCCTGAAGACCCCCGATGATGCCGCTCCACTCGGTCGTGACGAACTGTGGCTTTACGCCGAGGCGCTGGGCAACGGCTTTGGCGACGTCGACATCGAAACCGTCGAGCTGACCGGATTTGTCGCGATAGTTGAACGGCGGGTAGGTGCCTTCGATGCCAATCTTCAGCACGCCCGCAGACTTCACGGTGTCGAGCAGGTCAGCGGCGCGAGCGGGCGACGTGCCGATGAGGGCGGCGGCGGCCAGCGGTACGAGGCAAAGCGTCTTGAGCCAGGATTTCATGATGTCTGGTTATCCCTGTGTCAAATGAAGGGGGGACGCTGGCGTTCGGTCGGTCAGACCGTACGCAGCGCTTGCACGCATTCTCGCACCAGCTCGGGGCCGCGGTAAATCAGGCCACTGTACACCTGAACCAGACTGGCACCGGCATCGAGCTTCGCTTGCGCGTCCGCACCCGACAGGATGCCGCCGACACCGATAATCGGCAGTGCGCCGCCCAGCTCGGCGGCGAGCGCGCGGATGACGCGATTGGACGCGTCGAATACCGGGCGTCCCGACAACCCGCCCGTCTCGTTGGCGTACGGCAGACCGGCGACGGCCTCGCGCGAGAGCGTGGTATTCGTTGCGATCACGCCGTCGAAACCGTGGCGCGTGAGCGTTCCGGCGATCACTTTGATCTGCTCGTCGTCGAGATCTGGTGCGATCTTCAAGGCGATAGGCACATACTTGCCGTGACGGTCGGACAGCGCGCGCTGCTTGTCCTTGAGCTTGCCGAGCAGCGCGTCGAGTTCGTCGCCGCCTTGCAGCTGGCGCAGGTTCTTGGTGTTCGGCGACGAGATGTTCACCGCCACATAGGTGGCGTACGGATAAACCTTCTCGAGGCAGATCAGATAGTCGTCGACGGCGCGCTCGATGGGCGTATCGGCGTTCTTGCCGATGTTCAGGCCCAGCGGCCCCTTGTAGCGCGCGGACTGCACGTTCTGCAGGAATTGCTCGACGCCACCGTTGTTGAAGCCCATGCGGTTGATGATGGCTTCGGCTTGCGGCAGACGGAAGATGCGCGGCTTCGGATTGCCCGCCTGCGGACGCGGCGTCACCGTGCCCACTTCAACGAAACCGAAGCCGAGAGCGGCGAGGCCGTCGATGCAACTGCCGTCCTTGTCGAGACCGGCCGCGAGGCCGACGGGGTTCGGGAAGCGGATACCCATGACCGTGCGCGGCGATTCGGGGAGCGTCTGACCGACGAGGCCGGCCAGGCCGAGCGAGGCGGCGCCGCGCAGCGTAGCCAGCGTCAGATGGTGGGCTTGTTCGGCGTCAAGGCAGAACAGGGCGCGACGGGCCAGAGGGTAGAGAGGCGCAAGCACGATGTCGGGTTCGGCAGAATCGGAAAGTCGCCATTTTACCGGTATCCCGGGTGCGGAGCGCGTCTTTTTCTACGCTCTGCGTACCCCTGTTTTGCGTAGGTGCGGAGGGCGGATGAGCGCGATGCGCACTGACGCGATGCGACCCGTGCGACAGGTGGGCGGACTATTGACCTGGCGACTGACCGGCTGCGTCGAGCATAGCCTCGGGCATGTCTTGCCATTGCCCCTCGAGCAGGCCTTGGAGTGGGCGGAAATTTGCCTTGTAGACCATTTTGCGGCTCTGCTGAATCCAGTAGCCGAGGTAGACGTGAGGTAGTCCGAGCGCGCGCGCCTGTTCGATCTGCCACAGGATGTTGTACGTGCCGTAGGACGCCCCTTCGACATCCGGATCGAAGAACGTGTAGACCGACGACAGGCCGTCGCTCAGGATGTCGACCATGCTGATCATGCGCAGCGTGCCCGCCCCCTGATGCCCCGGCGGCTCGCGAAATTCCACCAGACGCGAATTCACGCGGCTTTGCAGCAGGAACTGCTCGTACTGCTCGCGGCTGTCGTGATCCATGCCGCCACCCGCGTGGCGTCGCGACTGGTAGCGCATGTAGAGCTGGTAGTGTTCTTCGGTGTAGTGCAGGCAGGAGACGTTGACGGCAAGTGCCGCGTGGCGCTTCCAGATACGACGTTGCGTACGGTTGGGGGCGAAGCGGGCGATCGGCACACGCACGGGAACGCAGGCGCGGCAGCCGTCGCAGTACGGGCGGTACGTGAACACGCCACTGCGACGAAAGCCGGAGCGCACGAGTTCGCTATAGACGTCCGAATTGATCAGATGGCTTGGGGTGGCGACCTGCGAGCGTGCGGTGTGATTGTCGAGATAGCTGCAGGGATACGGCGCCGTTGCGTAGAACTGAAGGGCGGACAGCGGGGAGAGCGGCAGTTCGTTCGGATGGGTCACTGCGAAACCTCGTGAGCCTTGTCTGCTGCGTTACCGTAGGCCAGTGCGCTGAGCATCTGTTTGTCCAGACGCCAGACCGGCGCGGGGGCCACGACCGCCTTTTGCACATGCGCCAGAAAGGCCTGGCGGGGGATTTCACCACCGCCAAGTGACGCCAGGTGCGCGGTACTTTGCTGGCAGTCTATCACCTCTATTGCGTGTTTGCGTGCAAACGAGACGAGCGCGGCCAGCGCGATTTTCGACGCATCGGTGCGTTTGGCAAACATCGATTCGCCATAGAACATGCGCCCGAGCGCGACACCATAGAGGCCGCCGACGCGCTCGCCTTCGTAGTACGTCTCTACGCTGTGCGCGAGTCCGGCGTCGTGCAGCGCGCGGTAGGCGTTGACGATGGCGGGGGTGATCCACGTGCCGTCCTGACCGCGACGTGGCGCTTGGGCGCACGCCTGCATGACGGCGGGGAAGTCGACGTCAAGGCGAATTTCCCAGGCATCGTCACGCAGCACGCGGCGCAGCAATTTTCGAAAGTTGTGACTAACGACGAAGTTCTCGGGTCGCAGCACCATACGCGGATCGGGGCTCCACCAGAGTACCGGTTGGCCTTGCGAATACCACGGGAAGATGCCTTGCCGATACGCGGCAAGCAGGCGTTGTGGTGAGAGGTCGAGCCCGGCCGCGAGTAATCCCGGCGCGTCGCTCGATGCGTCGAGCGCTTCGTCTACGGAAGGGAAGGGATCGTTTGCTTCTAGCCAGACGACCATGACGACGTCAACCTAGCGGGGTTCTCGTCGACATCACAGGACGCACGCAGATGTCGACGAAGCGGGCGACGGTGCGTTCAGACACGCAGCATCGGCGTGAGAATGTCCTCGGTGTGCGCCGTGTGCACGGGCAGCGAGGGGACCGGCGCGCCTGGGATGGCGGCGTCTGACGAAGCCTCGACGTGCACACCGAAGGCACCCGCGCGACGATCTTCGAAGAAGAAGCGCAGCGTTTTGGCGACGGTTGGAAATGCGATGTCGTCCCACGGGATTTCGTCTTCCGAGAAGAGAGCGACTTCCAGGCTTTCTTCGCCGGCGGCAAATTGCGGCTCGCGCATCTGAGCCAGATAGAAGATGTGCACCTGATTGACGTGCGGCACGTTGAGCAGCGAGAACAGCGCACCGACTTCGACGACGGCGCCGGCTTCTTCCAGCGTTTCGCGTGCGGCGGCTTGCGACGTCGTCTCTCCGATTTCCATGAAGCCGGCGGGCAGCGTCCAGTATCCGAGGCGTGGCTCGATGGCGCGCTTGCACAGCAACACCTGATCGCCCCAGACAGGCACCGTGCCGAGCACGTTGCGCGGGTTCTGATAGTGGATGGTGCCGCAATTAGTGCACACGTGCCGCTCGCGGTTGTCACCGGGCGGAATGCGCAACTCGACCGTATGGCCGCAGGCGGAACAGAATTGGATGGGAGGACGTCGGTTCATGGTTGCTGCGAGTGTATCACCGGCGACGCGCGCTGTGCGGCGACGCACACCGGGTGCCGGGATAACCCCGGTATTGGCGATGTAGGGCCGATTGCAACGATGCGCGCGGGACGGGCGAACGCATTACAGGAAAAATATTCGGCGCGTTATGTTGCACTGCGATGGCAATTGTCATATAATCTAATTCTTCAGACGCGGGGTGGAGCAGTCTGGCAGCTCGTCGGGCTCATAACCCGAAGGTCACAGGTTCAAATCCTGTCCCCGCAACCAAATTCGAAAGCCTGATTTCCACAAGAAATCAGGCTTTTTGCGTTTCGGCTTCTGCTTTGCGTGATGTGCGCGATTGGCCCCTCGATTGCGCTAGGGATCATTGTTGGCAAATTGGCAAAGCGGCGCAGTTCGGACGGTCACACTAACGAAATCCAACCACGGGTCTCCATGTCTGGCATCTTCACTCCCCATGAAAACGAATTCGACGCCATCACCGAACTTTGGGAGGCGTCTGTGCGTGCCACGCACGATTTCCTAGGCGACGAGGATATTGCGTGGTTGCGTCCGCGCATTCGCAACGAGTATCTCGGCGCGGTGACGTTGCGCGTGTTTCGTGATGATGACGGCGTTATTCGCGGTTTTCTCGGGGTGTCGCCGGGCAATGTGGAGATGCTGTTCGTCGCCCCCGAGGCGCGTCGGCAGGGGATCGGTGCGACTTTGCTCGCGTATGCCGTGCGTGAGTTGGACTGTGTCGATGTCGACGTCAACGAACAGAATCCGCAGGCGCTGGCGTTCTATCGTCGCGAGGGCTTCGAGGTGACGGGGCGCTCTGAGCTCGATGGTCAGGGGCGTCCGTTCCCGATTCTTCACATGCGGCTTGCAACGGCAGAACCCGTTGCGCCGACTGCACCTACTGCGACGCCGGCAGCAGACGCTGTTTGATCTTCGCGCCGAAGACGTTCACCACGAGGCCTGTCATGACGAGCACGGCGCCGGCGATTTGCGACGTCGTCAATTGTTCGTCCAGCAGCAATGCTGCCGACGCCAGTCCGATGATTGGCACCAGCAGCGAGAACGGTGCGACCTGGCTGGCGGGGTAGCGGGTCATGAGGCGGCCCCACAGCGAGTAGCCGACGAGTGTGGCGATGAAGGCTAGGTAGGCGATTGCGAAGATCGACGACGCCGAGATGTGCTCGAGCGATTGCGCGATCTGCTGCGGACCTTCGAACCAGTAAGAGAGCAGGGCGAACGGAATCGGCGGAATCAGGCTGGCCCAGACGACGAGTCCGACGAGATCGACCTTGCCGATTTTCTTCGTGACGATGTTGCCGGTGGCCCAACTGAGCGAGGCGCACAACGTCAGCACGAAACCGACGAGTGTCATGGCGCCGCCGCCCTGCATGCCGATGACGGCGAGCCCTGCCGCAGCAATCAACAGGCCGATGACGTTCTGTGCGCGGAAACGTTCGCCGAGGCAAATCGCCGCGAGTCCGAGCGTGAAGAAGGCCTGCGCTTGCAACACGAGCGACGCGAGTCCGGCGGGCATGCCGACGTACATCGCAGTAAACAGAAGGGCGAACTGACCGAATGAGATGGTGGCGCCGTAGGCGATCAGCCATCCGAGCGACACTTGCGGGCGTTTGACGAAGAAGATCGCGGGAAACGCGGCAAGCAAAAATCGGAGTGCACCCAGCAGCATGGGCGGAACGCCATGCAGGCCGACTTTGATGACAACGAAGTTCACGCCCCAGGCGAGTACGACGATCAGTGCCTGCAAGAGGTCCTTCGGTGCCATGTTGGCGTCTCCTGTTGCCGAATAGTTAATTTGTTATCGACGGAAGGCGAAAGTGTACTCCCGGTGCGTCGACCTGTCCTGCGGAAAAACCTGTCGGAAGGCTTGCTGGTGGGGCGATGGCCGTGCGTCCTCGGTGCCTGCGGTCCCGGCGGACGATGAGGTCATGACGTATACTTTGGGTTTTGCTTATTAAGAGACTCCGTCTCAGTCGCGCAAAGGATGTTTGACGCGCGCGAGGCGGCGTTTTTGCCGTATCTAAGGAATTTGCATGAACTTGCCTCCCCGCCGCGTCAGCGTCGCACCGATGATGGATTGGACGGATAAGCACTGTCGCGTCTTTCATCGTCAGCTTTCGCGTCACACGTGGCTGTATACCGAGATGGTGACGACCGGTGCCCTGTTGTATGGCGACGTTGCGCGTCATCTCGATTTCGATGCTGTGGAGCATCCCGTCGCGTTGCAACTGGGCGGGAGTGAACCGCAGGATCTGGCTCGCGCGGCGAAATTGGGCGAGCAGTGGGGGTACGACGAGATCAACCTGAATTGCGGTTGCCCGTCGGAACGCGTACAGCGCGGCGCATTCGGTGCGTGTCTGATGGCTGAACCGACGTTGGTCGCGGATTGTGTGAAGGCGATGCGCGACGTGGTGCAGGTGCCGGTGACAGTCAAGCATCGCATTGGCATCGATGACGTCGAGTCCTTCTCGTTCGTCGAGGACTTCGTGGGCAAGATCGCGGAAGCCGGATGCTCCACGTTCATCGTCCACGCGCGCAACGCGATTCTTAAGGGCCTGAGTCCGAAAGAAAATCGTGAGATTCCCCCGCTGAAGTACGACTATGCCTACCGTCTCAAGCAAGTGTTCCCGCAGCTTGAAATTCTGATCAACGGTGGCGTCAAAACACTCGATGAAGTCGAGCTGCACTTGCAGCACGTCGATGGCGTAATGCTGGGTCGCGAGGCCTATCACAACCCCTATGTACTTGCTGAGGTCGACGCGCGCTTTTATGGCGATGCGTCACCGGTGAAGTCGCGTGAGGAAGTGGAAGATGCGTTGATCGAATACGCGGCGTCGCAAGTGGAGAAGGGGCAGTATCTCGGCGCGATCACGCGTCATGCGCTGGGCCTATATCGTGGCGTGCCGGGCGCGCGCGGATGGCGTCGCGTGCTGTCGGACCCGAAGCGTTTGAAGGCTGGCGTGAGTGCGTTCGAAGAGGCGCGCGCCCAACTGCGTGCAGGCGCATTCTCCGAACGTGACGAAGTGCAATCGATCGTTGCCGCGTGACATGCAATGTGTAAGAGGCGACGTTCGGCGACGAGCGTTCGCCGCGTGAGATGACGATGTCGCGCATCGATCGTGCACGTGAGAGAAGAAATATTTCGAAGAAATGAAAAAAGAGTTGGCAACGCGATAAAAACGTCGCTATAATCTTGTTTCTGTTCAGCGAGCAAGTCAAAGCGCTGATCACGGCGGTGGCCGTAGCTCAGTTGGTAGAGTCCTGGATTGTGATTCCAGTCGTCGTGGGTTCGAGTCCCATCGGTCACCCCAAAATTCCCTTGTAGTTCTCAGCGTTAGACGCACCTCATTTTCCCGTTCCGGGAAATTTCCCCGCAGAAAATCAAATTTTCCCGCTCATTCGGTAGCCGACGCCCGTTCTACTCGACGACGATCATAGTGCTTATGTGTTGTCGCAGGGTTAGCGTGCTCAGCAAAATCGTATGCGTCTTTGGCGCGGCTGACCAGCTTCGCGGAAATTGAAGCGGGGCGGAGGTGTTGCTGCGCGAGATAAGCATCGTGCAGCGTGCGCGTGATTTCGAAATCGCCTTCCGCCGTTCTCTTTTGCCGCTATGCGGCTTCCCAACCCTTGTTCGTTTGATATTCCACCGCGATAGTCGAGTCGCGTGTGCTGACGTACGTGTACATCGCGTCCCGCCACGTTGAACCCAGCCCAATCGAGTACCCAGAGTTGACTAGGTACTCGATGGGGCTGCGCTCGTAACCGGTAATGATCTCACCACTGCACTGCTGACCAGCCTTTTCACGGTCCGCATAGCTGACGTGGACGACATCATTCCTGACGGTACGACGGATCCGCGAGGGTGATGCGCCGATGATGTCGATGTTGGGCCGATCGGCTTGCGGCTGTGACTCCCGGCCCGCGAAAAGCAGACCACCGATACGTTGCAACGGGCCCATGACTACATCGTCATAGCGATCCAATGGATGACTGATGACGACTACATAGCCAAACAAGCTGTCCCGTTCACATCTAAGGGGAGTATTTGGCCGCGTGGGGAGCGCTCAGAAACGCATTCCTGAACGCAGAAAATGCCGGGACCGTCTCCAGGCACTTTTGCAGTCGATCAACGGAAGTCGATGAACACTCTGTTTCTACCGGCATAGCGGGTAAGACTCAAATAGCGCAAATGCAGACTACGTGCGATACACCCCACGTTGGCTGATGTCCGCAGCTATTCTCTTTGCCATTCCTTCTCGGAATAGGGCCGCATTGACGATATTCAACATGGCGACCATGCATTGAATCGCCCCCAACCGTTGTGCACGGCGCACTAACAGCCAGTGTCGCAATGACCTGGTGCTCAGGCGTTACCACGACGGCCTGAGTGTATTCGCATGCCGACAATACGCTCGGCCAAACTGGGTGGGTTCGAAGTGTCTGCCAACTCGATGGATCAGTTCTCTAGCCAACAAGGCGTTAATGACTGCCTCGGACGGCTGTTTAGGGTTTTTCTCGGTGATGTGTTGTAGCGCGGCCGTTATGGCCTTCACTGAAAGGGCGAGCATTTCATGCTCCTATAAGAGTTTTAGGGGGCCCGGTGTTTCGCTTAGACTCGAAACTCAGTTGGGCTGATATTGCTTTTCCAAGGACCGCTCACGGAACCACTTGCCTATGCGACCGTGTTGCGCAAATCGTGTGGCTACGGTTCGCCGGCTCATCGCTATTGCGCGGCCAATGGCGAGGACTGAGCAGAACCTCGTCCTGTCTGGAGGAGTGTATTCGGCGTATAGGAACCAGTTGGGGGCGGCGAACATCATGATGCGTGCGCCGTCGTCTGGTCGATTAATTGATCGACCAACGTGCGCCCAAATTTATCACCGGCACGCCGCGCGTCACCGATTGAATCAAACAGAACACTTTCAAGCCGAAATACGCGCGATTCCGGTGACGGAACGCGATCATCTGAATCGTCCGGGGTTACGCGTACAGAAACGGCGAGCAACCTTTCGTGCTTCTTCCCAGAGGGATCTCCGGCGGGGTCGTGAAACACCAACGTTACTAAGCGAAAGCCCCTGTATGACGATGTGACTTGGGACATATTTCCTCCGGCAGGTCGAGCGGACCCACATCATCGCGCGCGTGCACGATGATTCGGGAAAGCAAAGGAAGAAGTTACGCGGGCTTGATGTTTGAGGCCTGCAAGCCCTTTGGGCCACGCGTGACGTCGTACGAGACGTGCTGATTTTCCTGGAGAGATCGAAATTCCGTGCGCCCTTGAGGCTGGATTTCCGAGAAGTGCGCGAACAGATCTTCGCTGCCATCATCCGGCTTGATGAAGCCGAAACCTTTGCTGTCGTTGAACCACTTAACAATTCCGGTGCTCATGTGAACCCCTGGTTTTCCCGACGAACTGTCATCACGGGATGCGTGACTGGTCGCCAGTGGCGGACAAACAAGAAATTCAGAGATCGGAAGTGTCTCGCAAAGATCGCTGTGATCGACGCTGGATCGATAAAAGTCAGACTTGATGTTCGATACTCCACTTATACGCGGGTTATGCACTGATCACAATGCAATTCGTGTAACGGTGTCGCTGTGCCCTCATCGCGCTGACTCGCCTCGCATTTGCGGTAACAATCCCTGCGGCACCTTACTTCCCCGAAATCCCCCCAGAAAGCATTCAAGCGCGATGAGTTTTGTCGCGCCCATCTATTCTTCCCGGGCTTGGTGAATTGCCACACACGAGATTTCGATGCCGTGCAGACCCAACTCCATGTGCTCGGCTTCGCGCCTGCGAAAGACCCGTTCTTCGACTGCGCGACGCACGTTCACCTCCCGACTGGCCACACTTCGATGCGCAGCAGATCACCGCCGCCCCCTTTGCGGAAAGGGATGACGATGAATCGTGCTGTGTGTGGATCTCGCATGGTCGCCTCCCTCGTGGCGCTAATGCGGGAGGCAAATCAGCACAAATACTGTATTTGCATACAGTGTTTGTGTGGTGTGGATTAACCCCTATGCCGCGATAAAGACCGGCGTTCAACGGTCCGTAGGCGGGATCACAGAGCAGTGGCGAGATTTCGCATTTCCTTCCTGCAGCGGTCGATCGACGGATTCACTTCCAGTTGCAGAATGTCAGCTTCGCTGATTCCCAGCTTACGGCACACACCTCTTCGACCTTCGCACCCAGCTCCGCCTGCTCCAAGGCAAACGCGATCTGTGTTTGCGTGAACTTGCTCGTCTTCATGGCGTGTCTTGCGTTTCAAACGGTCAAAATCATGTCGGATTTTCTATCTTTCAGCGGCACTGTTTTCTGGGGGGCGGGTCAAGCTACCTCAACCAACTTTGTTGATTCGGGGCGGCTTCCACGAGCCGTCGAGAATCGGCGACTTGCCCCAGTACGCACGGATGTACAAAGAGAATTTCCCGCCGGGAGCCGGTAGCCAATTCGCCGCTTTATCCGCGCCTGGAGACTTAATGCCAGCGTATAGCGACAGCGAGCCGTCCTGATTTCGCTTGAGCGTGGTGTTCTTTGTTCCAAGCGAATACCGCTTCAGATCGTTGGGATGGAACAGGTGCTTGTCGTTATAAAGCGTGAGTGACCAGAAGCCATTGACTGGCGGCTCCTCTCCCTTTGCAAAAACGATCTCGTAGGTGCTGCCACCGACCAATTGCGCGCCCGAGGCGTCAACGTCGGTGTAGAAATACTGTGTTTCCTCGGGGCGATTGTCGAACATGTTCGACTTGGCCGTGCCTGTGCGATCGAAGTAGTCGAATCCGCTCTGCGCGTTGTTCTTTGAGCGATTCCAACCATTGCCTGCCGGCACACCGTTATGGCGCCATTGGAAAAACGGATCGATAGCATCGCGCTCCGTATCGATGGCAGTCTGCACGATCGTTTTCTTGATTTCAGCATCGCGCCCAGCGACTTCCATCAATGACCGGAATTGGGCATACATCGCTTCCTCTCCCGGCAGAGGCGGCACAGTACTCAGGACCTGATCGAACTGATCGAAGAACTTTTCCGGGATCACCCATTTTGTCTCTCCAGCTTCCGCTTTCTCTGCATTCGCCTGAGTTGGCGGCGTGATGTCAGGGGCGTCGCGCCACGCAATAGTTTTCATTTTTCCGTCGAATTGCGTCAGCGGATAAGCGACGACCTGATTGATCACGGATTGAATCGCCTTGCGGTCCTCTTCGGTGTCGTTCATGAAGACTCGCGGAATCGCGTTGGCAAGCGCCGTAGGGCAGCGCACGACTTCGGTGATGCCTGTCGGCGTTTTTCCTTTCCAGTTCGGTCCTGCCAGTAAGTAGAATCCACGGCGCGATTTGTACGGCTTGCCGACGTGTCCGAACTGATTCGTACGGGCGTCATACAGTGCATAGACCCAGAAGCGAGTGCCGAAATCCGGCACCTGAATCACCACCGGCTCTTCATCAAGCGAAAAGAATCCCAGACCGTACACCACATCCTGATTTGGACAGGTAACGAACGTCTCGGCCGGATCGATGTAGTCGTGCAGCATGGCGATCTGCCCACGTGGCGCGGCCGGAAGTACACCGTTGAGTAATCCGGGATGCGGGGCCTGGGTAATGCGTGCGAAGCGGTTCAACATGTTGACCATCGGCCAGCCCCAGACATACGCCAACCGTGCGACGACCTGCGCATATCCCGCGTGCATGTCGATGCCTTTGGGCGGCTGAACTTGCGTCGCGGCGGACGGACCAGTCCTTGCGGACTCAGTTGCGTCCGTCTCCGTACGCTTCGCCTGCGTAGCTGCGCTTGCGTCGCGCACACCCGCAAAGGTGGATGCGTACACGACCGGAGCGATGCCACCCAGTACTGTCACTAGTCTACGGGCCAGATTAACGCCTTCACGATCCGCCATATCACCCTCGCAATATCACTGTGGTTCCCGCCTGTCGCGGTATGTGCGCTCTGAACACAAATCAAGACAATTTGCAGTATCAACGGCGCGTTTCTCCGTAGCGATAGGGAGTTGGGGCAATGCATCTGCCCTTTGGTGCAATTTTGGGCAAACGTCTTCCATGTTTGCCAACGGCTCGCTAAATTCCCCACAGACAAGCTGCTGCTCTCTGTCATGCCACCACCCGGACGGCTGGCGGTAGTCGAGCGTCATAGGAAAGTTTTCACTTTCGCACTCCGGAGCCACGTTCATGAAGCCGCTAAGAAGCACGCACACTCAAATTGCAATCACAGCAATCATGCTCTGTCTGGCGACGGCGGGCCATGCGCAAACGTCTAATTCGCGGTATCAGTCTCTGGCAGACTTGCCATTCGAAAGGGATTATCCGAGCGCGAGCACTTCGCGCACGCTTCAGGATGAACTGATTTTTCAGCGCGCGACCCAGACATATCTCTGGTCGCTGCCCGCGGTGAATATGTGGGCGATGAAGGAAGGCTCGGAGAAGACTTTTGGGGCGGGCTACAACGTGCTTCCGGTGTGGAAGGAGCGCATCAAGGCAACCACTCAGGTGACGACACCGAATTCCGACGTTGTTTACGCCATGGGGTATCTCGACCTGCATAAAGATGGTCCGCTCGTCGTTGAAGTACCCGCTGGCGTGCAAGGCATTTTCGACGATTTTTTTCAGCGCCCATTAGTCGGCCCGACGCTCAACAGTCATACGTGGACGGGGGATGTCGGCTTTGCCGGACCCGATAAAGGGAAAGGGGGCATCTATGTGCTGCTTCCTCCCGATTTCAAGGGGGAGCCGAAAGATGTGCCCAAAGGATCGTTTGTCTATCGCTCGCGCACATACAACGTGTTCCTTTTCTGGCGCGCTTTCTTCTCCGACCCGAAAGACCTCTCCAAGCCGAACGCGGAGATCGCCTCGACGCGCATCTATCCGCTCGGAAAGAAGAGCAGCGCGAAGCCAATGCAATTCCCTGACGCAAACCAGACTCCGGCGAATATGCTTTTCCCGAGAGATGGTGCGTATTTCGGCATGTTGTCGCGTCTGATCGAAAGCGAATACGTCGATCCGAGTGATCTGGATATGCGAGGCTTTCTCCACACGATCGGTATTGAGAAAGGCAAGCCGTTCAACCCGACGCCAGAGCGACGTACCTTGCTCGACCAGGCAGCTCAAACCGCGTTCAAGATGAGCAAGGTCGTCATGGTGGACATGGTTCCAAACGAGCCCGGAAGCAAGTATTACCCCGATCGTCAGTGGATCAACGTGTTTGCCGGTGAAAACACCTCTTTCCAGGCGGGCGGCATGTTCACGAACCTCGAACAGCGCACCGGCTTCTATACCAGTGCCTACTCGGCAAGTCCGGGTATGGTCGTCAATCTCGTTGATATGGGCGCCAAGTACCCGGTGACTTTTCGCGACAAAGACGGCAACTTCCTTGACGGGGGCAATACTTACACTTTGCATCTGCCGCCGAATATTCCGGCGAAGAACTTCTGGTCGGCTACGGTATATGACGGGACCACTGCTTCGGGGCTCGCCAACGGGCAATCGTTCCCATCGCTTAACCAGATGGATAAGCCGCTACAGAATGCCGACGGATCTCTCGATCTCTACTTCGGGCCAATGGCACCTGCAGGCAAGGAGAAGAACTGGTTGCGCACCGTACCCGGCAAGGGATACTTCGTGATCTTCCGGCTCTATTCTCCGCAAAAGGCATTCTTCGATCAGACGTGGAAGCCTGACGACATCGTTAAAACTAACTAACGCGAGAGCGAAGCCGGTTTAAGCGAGACTACGCCGTCACCACGGCAGGCCTTCGAATGACCGACGGGACACGTGCAATGTGCTGGACGAAGGCGTGCACGTGGCCCCGCGCACGTGCACGCCTTCATCACCAAAGCCGTTGTAGTTCTCGGCATTAGACGCGCCTCATTTTCCCGCTCCGGGAAATCCTCCCCAAGAAACAACGTTTTCCTGCTCAGTCGCTAGTCGACATGCGCTCTGCTCGAGCGACGCTCACGTGTTTGTGCGTCGTCGCGGGTCCCGCGCGCGTGGAGTTCATCGCATCGGTCGCCACCACGCATACGCTCTCCCAACTCTTGGCCCCACAGTTTTTGGTTTGCCTGGGACTAACACGCGAACCATGTGTCGCTTACGCTTGGCGGTTTGAATCAGCCGACAAATGGAGATAACGCATGACCGATTCGACGCTTGAAGTCCGCGCCGTCACACCGGAAGATTTCGATGCATGGCGACCGCTGTGGGACGGCTACAACCGTTTCTACGGGCGCTTCGACGCAACCGCTCTCCCGGAACACATCACGCGCACGACCTGGTCACGCTTCTTCGACGGGTATGAGCCCATGCACGCGATCATCGCCAAACGTGGTGAACATATGCTCGGTCTCGTGCACTTCCTTTATCACCGCAGCACGACGATGGACGGGCCGATCTGCTATTTGCAGGATCTCTTTACCATCGAAGCGGCGCGCGGTCAGGGCGTGGGGCGCGCGCTGATCGAGGCCGTCTATGCACACGCGAAGGCATCCAATTCGCCGCGGGTGTACTGGCACACACACGAAACGAACCTGACCGCCATGCGGCTCTACGACGATGTCGCCGAGAAGCCCGGGTTTGTGATGTACCGCAAGAACCTTTGAAGTTACGCGGGTGGAATTCGGGGCGTCTCGTCCGTCGGGATGATGGCCCCCGATGCGGGCGCATCAAATCCAGCCCAGGCGGCTCGAGACGCGTCTGTTTGGACATGAATCTTGCAGCACACCGAGAGATTCCCTGACCGTGTTTTCGAGTGAAGGGACGTACAAGTAACTCTGCTATGCTGCCGTCTGCGCGGCATATCGCGCAGCCAATCAGAATCACAAAAGGCGGCGAAGGCGGGGAATGAATCACGTCAAGCGCTCCATGGTTTTCACGATCGGCCATCGCGTCGATAGTGCGTCGTACTTCACAATTGTTTGTAGTTTGACCGCGGAAATCCTGAGAGTGCGAACTCATGAGAACGTATTCGGATTCGGGCAAGGACGAAGAACATCGGACGCAAGCGGCGAGCCAAGGGCGCGATGAAGCGCAGGCGACCGACGCACCGTTGACAGATAACCGGCCTTCGACGGCGGCGCTGCGTCAACTCCAGACGATCGCTCGTCACAGTCCCCGTGCCGTGCAACTGAAGTCGCTTCAGGGGCTGACGGCGGGCGGCACATCTGCCGATTCCGCCGCCCAGCGCGAGGCGAGGCCGAACAACACAGGTATTCCCGACGGGCTAAAGTCGGGCATCGAAAGCCTCAGCGGCATGTCGATGGATGCGGTGAAGGTGCACTACAACTCATCGCAGCCAGCGCAACTCGATGCGCATGCTTACGCGCAAGGCACCGACATCCACCTGGCCCCCGGGCAAGAACAGCATCTCCCGCACGAGGCCTGGCACATCGTGCAACAGGCGCAGGGTCGTGTTCAGCCGACAATGCAATTGCACGCCACGCAGATTAACGACGATCCCGCCCTCGAACGTGAAGCAGATCTCATGGGGGCGCTGGCGATGGGGCAGGGGCAAGCGCCATCGTCTACGCTCAGGGAAGTCACCAGCGGGGCCCGCGTGCTGCAAGGCAACTTCCCCGATGCGGTGAACGACGCACGCAGGGGGGCGCAAGTCATCGAGAAGGACGACGTACAGCTCGACCACATGGTGTCGCAAGAAAGTTGGCGGACGTTCAGTGAAACGCTAATCAAGACACTGGCGCCAATGACAATGGACGGGAGCAGTCGTTGGGCGGACTTGGGAGCGGCGCTTGCTGCGTTCAGAACGGAGGCGAACAAGACCGCCGGAGCGCACGTGGTACTTAGTGAGCAACACCTGATCAACATTCCCGAGAACATTGTTCCGGGACGGGCAAATCAGGTGCAAGGTGCAAAAAACTTCTTCGATCCGGAAATGAGTGGGAAGGGCGCGACAGTTCAAGAGACGGCATTCTCGCTGGAGATGCGCAAGCTCGACGACGCGATACGTCAGATCAATCAGCTTGTGGTGCACGATTTTCTGCCAACGAAAGTGGCTGACTCAAAAAAAGCGACGCATCACGATTCAGGCGTGGAAGATCATCTGGTCGCGCTGCTGAAAGAGGCCACCGCGCAAATGGTCAAGCTCAATGCCGCACCCATTTCGTCTTATACGAAGGAGCATTGGTACCAATTCGACGGAAGTTGGGTGAAGAAGCGGGGCGCCACATGGCTCACCCGCGAAAGTGACGAGGCGGCGGACATCGGGCAGGATGATGTGGAGGAGCAGGACGACTGGGCCGACCTCGAGTTCACCTTCATCGTCAAATCCATGACGCGGGTCGGGGCGAGACCGACACTGGTCAACGTCCCCGTCATGGTGACGGCGAGCGTGCCGTCCGAGACATGGAGTCATATTTTCAAGCGCCACTATCTCCCGACATTCGCGTGGGACATTCAGGCCGTCAATACCTTCTGGAAGCAGGACCCTTTCACCTATCTCGATAGCGCAGCGGGGCGGACCTTACTTCAGACCGAACTGACATCGCTCCTCAAAAAGACGTTCAACTTTTCAAAATCACTCGATCTCGTCGAGGACCACGAAACGGACTATGAGGATTGGTCTCAGGCCGACAGTACGCTATTTTTTCAAGCCGACGTCGATAGCGAATTCCTGGCGGCGGCCGCACCTCCCAAGCCGGCGAAGCGATACGAAGTGAAGATCGATATCAAATCGATTGCGCCGCAAAGTGACACCCTCGCGTACGCCATGACGCCAACTGATTTAAGAGCGCTTAAGCCGCAGGCGCAACCGGGCGGCGCATAAGGTCGTTAGGGACGTTAAGGCCGTAGGCGACGGCGCGCTGGCAGGCGTGCAAGTTCCCATTATTCCCGAGTGTCCCGTCGATAATTGACAGTTATTCGTTTTATGGTGCTGCCAAAGTTTGATCTACATCTAATTCCCCGCTCGATGGGGTACGCCGGGCCGCACAGGGCGGTCCATAATGAACTCGTCATGTTTTCATGACCCTGTCTTCCCGGTGCTCATGGTGCCCCATGCGTCCCGGTTTTGAAGCCCGCCTCCCTCAGGCGGGCTTTTTTTATGCCCCGAATGATCCGAAATGTGCGCTTTGCGTAACGCTATGATGTCCCCTATGAAATTCGAACGTGCTACGATTTTTGGCAATGCGGGGCGTTTTTCGACTTTCAGGACAGCGTGGAGACAGCAATGAGTACTTTTTTGCACGGTGGCCTCGGCTTGGGGAGTGACGGCGAGTCCGTGCGTTTCAATGTGCATGTCGACGGCAAGGTCTGGACGTGCCAGATCGGTCGAGTGGCGCTCAATCGCCTGTCAGGCGTCGATGCCGGGGGCGAAGCGCTGTTCGATCAGTTCGTCGACTTCGAAGACGAAATCGTCGACCTTGCCGCCAGGGCGATTGCACAGGGGGCCAACGTCGAGCCAATCGAAGTCGGCAAGCAATGAGCGTTTGAGATTCAAACCGGACGTTGCAGTGCCTTGCCGCCAGACAGGCGGCATCCCGCTAACCGGAACCACGGAGTCCTTCATGAGCTACGCATCGCATGAGCAGGTCTACGACTATCGCGCAGGCTATCGAATCCGCGTTCAAGCGTTTCAGAACGAGTACGCCGGACCGTGGGACTATTTGGTGCAAGTGCTGCGGCACGACAAGCCGGAAGGGCCGGAAGTGCGCTCTCCCGACGGTCATCGCGACAACCGGCTCGACGCCGAAATGGCCGGACGCAAGGCCGGAGAGCGCATCGTCGACGAACTGCTGGGTGACGGGGACGCGTGACCTTTTGCGCGCCTTCAGCCCGCCTCCGTCTCGCCACGCAAGCGCCATATCCCGTCCGCCGAGACGACGGCGCGCCCGTCTTCTGCGAGCTTATCCAGATGCGCGCGCAGCGAACGTCGCGCGACACCGTGCCGCGTTGCTGGCACGTCCGCATAGACCACCGGCGTGAGCATGTCGATGCTCGCGGGACCGACGTCCGCGAGCGCCGCCAGCGTGCTCGCTTCCCGCGCAAGCCGATGTGCCACCAGCCGCGCGATGCGCTGCGCAGGACGATCTATCACGAAGCCATGCCCCGGCGCGAGCCACTGTGGCGCTGACGCCGCCAGCTTTTCCAGCGACTCCAGATAGGTCGCCATATGGCCATCCGGCGGGTTGATGACCACCGTCGAGCCTTGCATCACGTGATCGCCGGTGAAGACCAGCTTTGCGTCGTCAAGCGAATAACACAGATGGTTCGCCGCATGCCCCGGTGTGTGGATGGCGCGCAGCGTGCGTCCATCCGGCAGCGTCACTTCGTCGTCGTCGCAGAGGGCAATGTCCGGTACGAATGCCGTGTCTTGCCCCTCGTCGTGACGCGCTTGCATGCCATACGTCACTGCACCGGTCCTTACCTTTAACAACAGGGCACCGGGCGAATGATCGCGATGCGTGTGCGTGACGAAAATCTGTCGGATGACGCCCGGCGTTGCACGCAGGATCGTGTCGGTGTGCGCGGGATCGTCGGGGCCGGGGTCGATAACCGCCCATTCGTTCTGCGGCCCTCCGCCAATCAGATAGGTGTTGGTGCCGGGGCCGGTCATCATCCCCGGATTCGATGCGGTGACGCGAAGCACACCAGGCATGAGCGTCACGACGTTCCCCGGCACGATGTCGTAGCTGCCGATGCCTTGCTCCTGTGGATCGGTCAGTGTCAGTTCGGCCCACGCTGGCTCGTCCGGCGTGACGGGCCAGCGGCCGCGTTTGCCGTTGGCGAGTCGCGGCTGGATACGCGGGATTTCGTGCCGCGCGGCCAGCGTCGACGCCGTCGCCATCGCCCGCTCGGCAGTCCCCATGCTTTCGAGCCACTGGAGCAGTTTGCGCGTGGGCGGCAACAGACGCAGTTGGTCCGCATGCGTCAGTGCATAGTGCGGACGCATCCAACGGTGCGCCGCGGTCTCGATCTGATCGACTTCGACGGATTGACCCTCGGGGAGCATCGCCAGAAAGAAGCGCGTGTCGAAACGCTTCGGCAGCGCGAGCGGCGTGACCCAGTGACTCAGATAATGCAGATGGTCGGGCGCTAGCCGAACGTTGGACGCATGGCACAACGATGCAATATCGATCTTGCCGTCGTGCAGCGCGTTACGTTGCGCGCGCATGTCGTCGAGCGCGGAGGCGCCGATGGGCACACCCGTAGCATCGACCGCGAACAACACCCCCGTTTCCTCGAAGCATTCGCGCACGGCCGCGACGTAGTAGTCGAGGCCATGATCGGTCAGTTGGAGACGTTCGCTCGCCGTGGCGTCGTCCATCCCGATGCACACTGCATGTCCTTGTCGATCGGCCGCATCGACGACGCCGCCGGGAAAGACGTAAGCGTCGGAGCTGAAGTCACCGGCCCGCACGGCACGCCGTAACAGCAGCACTTCCAGACCACTCGGGCGTTCGCGTAATACGACGAGACTCGCCGCCATCCGCAAGGACGCTGGCGAGTGCCGTGAGGGCGGCTGGGAAAGCGAGGAATGCTGGCCGTCAGGCGTAGGCGATTGCGCGTCGGGACGATCTGCCATGAGACGTGCGCACTGGGGGCGCGCGATATCGGAAAGTCCCTAGTGTGCCATCGGATTCAAGACGCCGCAGGCGGGGCGATCCCCAACTTGCGGCGTGCTGTGCGTTACGTCACCGAACAGGCGAAATCGGGACGGCGGGACGGCGGGACGGGGATCGCGATGCTTTTCGCGACGATCAGGCGGCATCGTTTGCGGCGTGGGTCGACACCATCGTCACATCGTGACGAGGGCGATAGTTCTGTGCAGACGGCATGCGCGCAGCGACCTCACTCAGCCATTGGGCGGTCAACTCGGGCTGCGTGACGGGGAGCATGTGGCCTCCGTCGATGAGCGTGAGTTGCGCACATGGGCTCGCCACCGGCAGGGTTTCGCCGTGCTGACGGTAGTCGAGAACGCGGTCGCTGCGGCCGTAAAGCACATCGACGGGCACCGCCAGGTCGGCGTATCTCGCCGCCAGCCCGGGCATGTCCCGCTCTGCTGCGAGTATGTCGACGCTGCTTGCTTCGAAGTTGCCGGGGCGATAGCCCAGCACGCCGCCGCCGCGAATGAGGAAGTCTTTGGGCGCGTCTTCAGGGCCGAAGACATACGTGAGCGTCGCGCGTCCCGTCATCATGCCGACCGGCACGGCGAGCGTGCGTCCAACCCAGCGACGCCACCAGGCACGCCGAATGGCGAGTGCACGGAAGGCCGCAGGCACTTCGGACACCGGTTGCGTCAGCGGCGCGATCAGCGCGAGCGCGCCTACGCGTTGCGGATGGTCGAGCGCGAGCGCCAGCGATACCGCACCGCCCAGCGAATGCCCGACCACCAGCGGACGCTCCAGCGCCAGCGTGTCGATCAGTCGCGCAACGACGTTCGCCTGCCATGCGATAGCGGCGTCGTGTTGCGGCCCACGTGTGGAATAGCCGGAGCCGGGGCGGTCGACGAGCACCACGCGATGCGTGCGCGCCAGCGCGGCCAGCGGCAAATATGCGAAGTTGCGCAATTGCCCCGAGAGCCCGTGAATGAACACGATGGCGGGGCCGTGTCCGAAATCGACGTAATGCAGTCGTTCGCCGTCAATATCGAGAAACTGTCCGTCCGGTGGCACGGCCGCTTCGGCGCGTCTGGCGACGCGACGCGTAAAACGCATCAGCACGAGCACCACCGCGGCGAAGGCGATGACGAGGCAGGCGAGCAAGTAGACGATGAGCATGATGTCGGACCGAAGAGCAGGCAAAGAGGGGGCGTAGAACGTGCGACGTGCGAGTCGAAGGCGTCAAGAACGCATCAAGAACGCATCCTATCAAGGTGTTGCGAGGTCCGACGATGCGACGGCACGTCGCAACGTTGCGCGACGCTCGAAATGCATGGCCCCGTCGTCGACGCTCCCCCAGCGCATCAAACGCAAGTCGCGCAGATAGTTCTGATAGAACACCCAAGGCTTGCGTCCGCCTTGCCGGGGCAGCACGCCGGCGGCGCGTTGAATGTACCCTGACGTCAGACCGATAGCGGGCAACTCGCCGTGTTCGCCGTCACGCAGATAGGGCACGCACGTATCGGCGTTATGCGCATTCATATGGTTGATCAGACGGCAGACGTACTGCGCGATCAGCTCCGCCTTAAGTGTCCAAGAGGCGTTCGTATAGCCGAAGATCGACGCAAGATTCGGTACGCCGCTGTACATCATCCCCTTGTAGGCGACCGTGTCGGCGAGCGTCACGGGCTGGCCGTCGACCCGCAGTTGCGCACCGCCCATCAGTTGCACGCGCAGGCCGGTGGCCGTCACCACGATGTCGGCGTCGAGCGTCTTGCCGCTTTTGAGCGTGAGGCCGGCAGGCGTGAATGCCGCGATCTCGTCGGTGACGATCTCGGCGCGCCCGCTGCGCAACGCCTTGAAGATGTCGCCATTCGGTGCGAGGCACAGCCGTTGATCCCACGGGTTGTAGCGAGGGGTCAGATCGCGCTCGACGTCCGCATGCCCCTGCGCTTGTTGTGCCGCGCGCTTGATCAATACGCGGCGGATGGCGTTCGGCCAGCGTCGCGCTGCATTGTAGAAGCCGAGTGTGATCAGTACGTTCTTCGTGCGCACGAGCCGGTGCGCGACCCCTGCAGGTAGCCATTTGCGCAGACGTTCGGCGACGCCGTCGCGCTGCGGCATGGACAGGATGTAGCTCGGCGAGCGCTGCAACATCGTGACGTGCGACGCACGGGTCGCCAGGCTCGGCAGCAGGGTGACGGCCGTCGCGCCGCTGCCGATGACGACGACGCGCTTGTCACGATAGTCGAGATCGGCGGGCCAATGCTGCGGGTGGACCACGGTGCCGCCGAACGTCTCCATGCCGGGCCAGGTGGGGGCGTGGCCGGCGTCGTAGGCGTAGTAGCCGCTGCACATGAAGAGGAAGCGGCACGTAAGCGTCTCCGTGTCGCAACGACCGTCCTCGTACGTGCGCTCGACGTCGAGCGTCCATCGGGCGATGCCGGAGTCCCAGCGCGCTTCGCTCACCTTGTGTCCGTAACGGATCACCTCATCGAGACCTTCGGCGTGGGCCGTCTCCTTGAGATAGTCGAGAATCTTGCCGCCGTCGGCGATGGCCTGATCGCTCGCCCACGGACGGAAGCTGAAGCCGAGCGTGTACATGTCGGAGTCGGAGCGCACGCCGGGGTACCGGAACAGATCCCACGTGCCGCCCAACGACTGACGGGCTTCGAGCATCGCGAAGCGAGTACCGGGACAGCGCTCGCGCAGATAGTGCGCGGCGGCGATGCCCGAGAGTCCTGCGCCCACAATGATGACGTCCAGATCCCTGCGTGTGCGGGACGCGCTCGCAATATCGGACACGTTTGTATTTGCCGTCATGACGAAATCCTCCGGCCGGAAATCTTCAGTTCGTGGATGAATCGGTCGCGGCGGTGCGCGCGTTTGCGGCGTCCGCAGACCGTTTGCCCGACATGGCCGAGCGCCGGTAGAACCAGACGACCATTGCCTGGTAGCTTGCGCCGAGCAGGCGGGCAAGCTTGTCGACGCGGCGCGCGTCGGGGCCTACGAGTACGCGCCGCGCATTGCGCTCGACCCCCGCGAGCATCTGGCGCGCGGCCGCGTCGGCGCTCGTCACGTCGATGAGCTTGTTGGCGCGGCGGCGATGCGTTTGCGCGTCGATGCCGGTGAACGCGGCAATGCTGTCGTCGATGCGCGATGCCGTCACGATATTGGTGGCAACGCCCCCCGGATGCACGCATGTGCACGACACGGGGGAGCCCGCCAGTTCCAGTTCCATACGCAGCGCTTCGGTAAAACCGCGCACGGCGAACTTGCTGGCGTTGTAGGCCGATTGCGTCGGCATGGCGATGATGCCGAAGAGACTCGATGTATTGACGATATGACCGTCACCGGAAGCGGTGAGGTAGGGGAGGAACGCCTGTGTGCCGTGCACCACACCCCAGAAGTTGATGTTCATCAGCCACTCGATGTCTTCAAGACGCGCGGTCGCAACCGGCACGGACAACGACACGCCCGCATTGTTGAACACGAGGTTGATCTTGCCGTGTGCGGCGGCGGTGTCGCGCGCCCACGCAAAAACGGCGTCGCGATCGGCGACGTCGAGGCGTTGCGACGTCACGCGCGCGCCGAGCGCACGACAGGCGATGGCCGTGTGCGTGACGCTGGCCTCGTCGATGTCGGATAGCGCGAGGTGCGCGCCCCGGCGCGCCAGTTCCAGGGCGAGCGATCGTCCCATGCCCGATCCCGCACCCGTGATGGCCGCTACCTTGTCCGTGAACGTCTTCATCGTGCCGTCTCCCTGTTTCCCCTGAGGGCGCCTGACGCGCGTCGCCTCTTATGGTGCTTAAGTCGTCTTGCGGCGGCGCTCGCGTTGCCTATAATGAGGTTACGCAAATTTGGTGTTGCGTGTCACCACTTTAGTTTTCCGTTAAGGTGTTGTCAAATATCGCAATGGAACAAGGACTCGAATCGAAGGATGTCGCACCGACGGCCCGGGAGGGCGGGCGGCGCTATGGCGGTGTGGCGCATGCGCAGCGGGAGCAGGCGCGTCGCACTGCGCTGATCGCCGCCGCCACCGAGGTGTTCGGCACTGTCGGCTTTCGCCGCGCCACCGTGCGCGCCGTGTGCGGTCTGGCCAAGCTCAACGACCGGTACTTTTATGCAGCATTCGACAACATGGAGCATCTGCTGCGAGTGACGTACGCGCATCACGCGCAGACGCTGCTCGAACGGTTGCAGACTGCCATCTCCGACAGTGCACCGACGCTCGACGCGCGGCTCGACGCTGGGCTGAACGCCTTCTTCGCGTTCCTGCGTCAGCCGCTTGCGGCCCGCGTGTTGCTGCTTGAAGTGATGGGCGTGAGCCCGGAGACGGACCTGACCTATCAGGGCTACATCTTCGAATTCGCGAAACTGATCCTCGCCATGGCCGAGACGCCACCGCCGACCGATGACGACGCGCAGGCACAGGCCCGAATCGTCGGGCTGGCGCTAGTGGGCGCAATGACCAACGCGGGAACGGCGTGGGTCCTCATGGGCTATCAGGACACGCAGGCGTGCATGGTGGCGAGCTGCCGTCGCGTGCTGCGAGGCGCGCTGATGTGATTTGCCCGATCTGGCTGACCCGGTGAACGTGTCGCGCGACGCTCAGCTGTGACCGACGCGCAAGGCGGCCATCGATGCCGCGAGGTGCCGCAGCGACGGCATGGCTCGCTACAATACGGCTTTCGCGTACGACGGCTGTGAAGCAGCTATGAAGCGGCTGAGGACTCGCCGTCCCCGTCGTCCACCCTAATTTCTCACTCTCCAAAGGTCGCAAATGACCACTATCGGAACCCCGCTGTCGCCGAGCGCGACGAAGGTCATGTTGTTGGGCGCTGGCGAACTCGGCCGTGAAGTGCTGATCGCCTTGCAGCGTCTCGGTGTCGAGACGATTGCCGTCGATCGCTACGAGAACGCCCCCGGCCAGCAGGTGGCGCATCATTCGCGCACCATCGCGATGACCGATCCCGAACAGCTCAAGGCGCTGATCGAAGCCGAGAAGCCCGATCTCGTCGTCCCGGAAATCGAAGCTATCGCCACGCCAATGCTCGAAGCCTTGGAAGCGGACGGCGTGGTGCGTGTCATTCCGACGGCGCGTGCGGCGCGTCTGACGATGGATCGCGAGGGCATTCGTCGTCTGGCCGCTGAGACGCTGGGCTTGCCTACGAGCCCGTATCAGTTCTGCGATTCGCTCGAAGAATTGCAAGCGGCCATCGACGGTGGCATCGGCTATCCGTGCATCGTCAAGCCGGTGATGAGCAGCTCGGGCAAGGGGCAGAGCAAGATCGACAGCGCAGCGGACGTGAAAGCCGCATGGGACTATGCCATGGCAGGCGGACGCGTGAGTCACGGCCGCATCATCGTCGAAGGCTTTATCGACTTCGATTACGAAATCACGCTGCTGACCGTGCGCGCACGCGGCGCCGATGCGCAGGTCGAGACGCACTTCTGCGCGCCGATCGGCCACAAGCAGGTCAGTGGCGATTACGTGGAGAGCTGGCAGCCGCATCCGATGTCGTCTGTCGCACTTGAACGTGCGCGTGTCATTGCACGTGACGTGACGAACAACCTGGGCGGGCAGGGCATTTTCGGTGTCGAGCTGTTCGTGAAGGGTGACGACGTGTGGTTCAGCGAAGTCAGTCCGCGTCCGCACGACACGGGCATGGTGACGATGATCACCCAGTGGCAGAACGAGTTCGAGCTGCATGCGCGGGCGATCCTCGGTTTGCCGGTGAACACCACGCTGAAGACGCCTGGCGCGAGTGCGGTGATCTATGGTGGCGTGGATGCCAAGGGCATCGTGTTCGACGGCGTCGATCAGGCCTTGCAGGTGCCGCAGACGGACATTCGTCTGTTCGGCAAACCGGAAAGCTTTGTGAAGCGTCGTATGGGGGTGGCGCTGGCGTACGACGAGAATCTGGATGTCGCGCGCAGCAACGCCGTGGAAGCGGCGAGCCGGGTGAAGCCGCGCGCTGTCTGAGCCTCCGTCCGGTTGCATCCCATAACGAAAAAACCCCGCCTTGGCGGGGTTTTCAGTTCGGGCAGTCACTAGGGTTTAGCGTACTGCCCGAGGCGCGTCGATCGCGTTAGCGACCGCTCAGCGAATCACAGACCTTAGATGGGCTGGATGTTGCTGGCTTGACGGCCCTTCGGTCCCATCTTCACTTCGAAGCTGACCTTCTGGTTTTCTTGCAGCGACTTGAAGCCCTTCGCTTGGATTTCCGAGAAGTGGGCGAAGAGATCTTCACCGCCTTCGTCCGGCGTAATAAAACCAAAACCCTTGGCGTCGTTGAACCACTTGACGGTACCAGTTGCCATTTCTTAAATCCTTAAAGTTTTCAAATGAGCGAGCGAGATGCTCAGCGAGCGCATGACATTAAAGCTGATCAGGTACAACCGAGTTGACGCAGAGGGCGACATTAGATGACACAAGACTCGCCATACAACGTTCATGCACCCGTTTTTTTACGGGAAAGGTGGGAAGGTGTCAAGCAGGGAAACTGTGGGATTGTTGATCCACGCCAGTTTCCAGCCGATTTTCGCTGCGTTGCGACATGCAATCGGTCATGCCGGACGGCCGGACGTCGTCCTGATCGCTGTCCCTTCCAATCGCTCTGCGATCCACGCTAAGTCACCTCGCTTTGCGATAATCCAGATTCCGAATCATTGAGTTGCGCGTCGAAGCGTTTTGTATTGTCGGCGGGGATGACTTCCCGTTCGCCGGGAAGTTGGGACGGTGAAGTGAGAAGGGGGCGATGTTTGCCTGCGTTTCACTTAACGCGTTAAGCATTCGATGAATACCCCGTCCGATATGCACGTATGTGGCGCGGGCACAACGGGGGAGCGACATCGTCGCGTGTCACCGGGTCGTCACCGTGCTCTGACCCCAGCGCAGCCGACCGATAAGTGGCGATCAGACAGGCATCGAATGCAAAGCGGTCGGCCGACCGCCCGGAAATCCGATGTCGATCGAATGCATGTCTTGTGCATCGCGACACGGTCGTCATAGAAGGTAGGTATTTTCCCTAGTCAGACAGATACCGCGCGCCAGTGCTCGCTTTCGAGACGTCAAAATAGATTCTCATTACCCTCAGTTTTAGCAAATGCCTGCCGTTAACGGCCTCATGGTCGCCTCACGACGGCGTTGCAACACGCGCATTTGCGAGGCCATCATCGTGGGGCAAACACGCTAGGCGGCCGCGCAGTGCCGCGTGTCTTTCGAGACCTTACGTGGCAACCAATCAGGCACCGACGCTCGACTCTTTGCAATCGCTGCTGGCGACCGTCCAGCGCAACGAGCGCTCGCTAAAACGTTTTCAGGATATCGAGCTGGCGCTTATGGGCGCGCCGGACTTCGGTCAATTCCTGGAAGTGGTGCTCAATCGTCTGCGCCACGACTTTGACCTGTCGGGTGTGCGTCTGATGCTGGCCGAGGTCGACGATACCCTTCGCGATCTGATCGACACGGCCGAGGGCATCCGCGCGCTCGACGGCGGCCTGTGCATCGCGCAGGACACCGGGACGTTCTCCGCTGTCTGCGGCAACGGTCAGCTTTGGATCGGCGCACCACGCGAGCGTCACTCGGCGCTATTCGGTGCGCGTGCACCGGCGAGTGCTGTCGTCATGCCGCTGGCGCGTAATGGACGCTACATCGGCGTGATCGCACTGGGCAGTCGCGATGCACGCCGCTTCGCCCCCGACATGGCCACCGACTTCCTCGAACGGTTCGGCGCAGTCGTCGCTGTGTGTCTCGAGAACATGTGGAACCGCGAGCGCCTCAAGCGTATCGGTCTGACGGACCCACTCACGGGCTTGTCCAACCGTCGCTACTTCGATCAGCGCCTGCGAGAGGAAGTGATTCGGGGCGCGCGCTATGGCGCACCGCTCGCGTGCCTGCTCATCGACATAGACCATTTCAAGCGTGTCAACGACAGTCACGGTCATGCAACCGGCGATCGTGCATTGCGTGCCGCAAGTGTCTGCATGCGTGCGCAATTGCGGGTGACGGATACCCTCGCGCGTTACGGCGGGGAAGAGTTCGCCGCACTCCTGGTGCAGACCGAGCAGAACTGGGCGGGGACGGTGGCCGAGCGAGTGCGTCGTGCGGTCGCGCGCCTTGAGGTGCCCGACGACGACGGGATTCTCGTGCCGCTCACCATTTCCATTGGTTTGGCCAGCGTCGATCCGCGTGACATCGCCGATCCGGAATCGCTGCCCATGCGCCTGCTGGGCGCTGCCGACGCCGCGCTATACGCCGCGAAGCGCTCGGGACGCGACCGCGTGGTCGTCGCCCCGACGGCGAGCCTGCGGTAGTTGACCGAACCAGTCGACTGAACCAGCCGACCGAACCCTGCATCGTTCAGAATCGTGGCAGGCCGGGCTGTTATCGAACGCTAAACCAGCCGATCAGCAACGACACCGTCACCACCGACAGCACCGTCGAAATCAGGATGGCGCGCGAAGCCACGGCTGCCTCACGGCCGTACAACTGTGCCAGCATGAACGGCCCGGTGCCGATGGGCAGTGCCGACAGCAGCAACGCGCTGTGCGCCCAGATCGTCGGCAGATCGAACACGCGAAACGCCAGAAACGCGGTAATGGCCGGTTGGAAGATCAGCTTGAGACCGACGAGGCGTCCCACCGCGCGTGCGATCCGCGGCTCTTTCGCTGCGCCCGAGCTTTGTGCGAGGAACATGCCGATGGCCACCAGCGCGCACGGGCTGGCCGCGCCGCCGAGCAATGTCGTGAAGTGAAGGACGGGGGCGGGCAGTGTGATGCCGAACGCCGCGAACGCCATACCGGCGAACGGCGAGACGACCAGCGGATTGCGAATGAGCGCACGCGCAACGAAACCCGCCGTGCGACGCCAGTTCGGCGTGGCTTGCAGATCCGTTTCGATAATCCCGATGGAGATCGCGAAGAGCACCGTCGCCGTGAGCAGCATGGCGACGACGACAGCGGGCACGCTCGCCGGACCGAATGCTACGAGGCACAGCGGCAGCCCCATGAAGCCAGCGTTCGGGTACGCCGCGCCCATGCCCTCGATGCTCGCGTCGGTCAGGCGTCCGCGCACCGTCCGGTCGAGCAGGAAGGACAGCGCGAAGGTCGCAGCCATCCCGCCGCCGAACGCGCCCAGAAAGCCGGGGTTGACCAGCTCGGCCCACGTGATCTGCGCCATCGACTGAAACAGGACGGCGGGCAACGCAAGATAGACTACGAAGCGATTGAGCGCATCGAGTGCGGCATCGCCAAGCCAGGCCCGGCGAGCGCAGAGATACCCCAGAAAAATTAGCCCGAACACGGGCAGGGCGGCAGAGATAACGGCTTGCATGGATTGCGTCGTCAGTTCGTCAGTTCATCAGTTCGATTGCGCGAGACGGATCAACCATTCGCGACGCGCATTGCCGCCGTCGGCTTCCGTGTGTTCGCGGGCGGCAGTTTCGGCGCCATTGGCATCGCCCGCCGCAATGCGCGCGACGATTTCCCCATGCTCATGCCAGACCACTTCCTGCATCGGCATCGCACCCAGCGTGGCGGCCATCGCGCGCATGATGTGCGGCCACTGCGGCGCCACCGTTTGTGCAATCAGCGGGTTGCCTGACGCGTCGTGCAAGGCTGTGTGGAAGGAGACTTCGATACGGACCTGTCGTGCCACCGGCGTCCCTTTCGTCATCGCCATACCTGCGGCGACGGCGTTTTCCAGACGGCGCATCGCATCGTCGGGCAGTGTTCCTGCGGCGCGGCGCAGGGCGGCCAGTCGCGCGGCGAGACTATCGAGTGCCGTGCGCACCTGATAGAGCTGACGCAGATGATCCGCATCGATCGGCGCCACTTCGAGCCCCTGACGTCCGCTGTCGCACACCAGTCCGTCGCGCTTGAGTAACTGCAATGCATGGCTCACAGGTTGACGCGAGACGCCCAGCGAGTCGGCCAGTTCTGCCTGCCGGATGCGCTCGCCGGGCGGGAGCGTGAGGTCGGCGATGGCGTCACGCAGTCGCGAGTACACCTGATCGATGAGCACCGGCGTGCTGGCAAGCGGCGCCAGCGGAGCCAGCGGAGCCATTGGCGAGGGCATCGCGTCGGTCGTCGGGGAGGCGTTACAGGCATTACCGTCGACGTCGACGGCCTCTGTGGCGGACGAAGCGGAGGATGGCGCGGGCTGAGACATGGCATTCCGGCGTTTGCCGGTATCCGTGATATCTGGAATTCCGAATTCTACGCCTGATGGCGGATGTCGACGCGGTTTATTTCCGTGGACGTCCGTTTGGGGGAGGCTATCGTTGGAGAGGTGGGACGCAGGGAGAGTCGGGAAGTCGGACCGCGACGAGACGGCGGTCCGCTGCCGCGCTCACGGGGTCACTCGCTTGGATCAAGTTCCGGCGGGGAGACGGAAGTGGCGCGCGCGGGCGTCTGGAGCAACGTCTGCATGGTGATGCGGGTGCGCTGGAGACGCCGGGCCAGTGCCCAGGCTTCGGCTTCGGTCTCGAACAGGCCCACGATCAGATGCGGTTCGGCGGCGAAGCCATCTGAAAACAGGCCGATGTTCTTGGCGATCATCTCACTCGCCCGCTCGACCGAGACAGTGTACTGGCGCGGTGAACGGTACTGGTTGACGACAACGGCGAAGGCGCGGGAGAACGCGTCGGACATTCGGAAACCTCCTCTGTCTGCGTTGCGCACACCCCCGGCGTCGTAAGTCGGAGGCGCGCACATGGCGTTGCACTTCCGGTGATTGTAGGCGATGGGGCGACGCGTGTCGGGGCAAAACGATGACGGTGGAAACACTGAGGAAACAGAGCGTCGGTTCGCCAGGACATTCCCATAAAAAAACCGCCGAGCGGGTCGGCGGCGCAACAGAGAGGGTGACAGCGCAACCGAAGTTGCCGTAATTGAGACTAAATCGTGGCGATGACAATGGCATGACCGGCGCACCTGCGTTTTCGGTCGATAGCGCGCGCGTTTTACATCGCAAACCACAGACGGCCTGCGAAGGGGTATCCAGGAGCGAGGTTGGGAAAATCTTGGGGGAAAAGCCGTCCGCCGCGCGCAACGCGCGTTCTTCACCCTAACTCGTTCGAGAGTGACTGAAGCGTGTGTCGGCTACACGAGCTACACGAGCACGGGCAACGCTTCCACCACAAGGAACGCAACGAGCGCCCCAACCACCGCACCGACGGCGCGCAGACCATAGCGGGTCGAGCGCGTGGCCACGGGGATGCCGCCAACGAGTAGCGCACCCGCCACTGCCATCGGCAGGAACAAAGTCAGGTCGTAGAGATTGAAGTGGATTGCGGGCATCTTTCTTATCTCCTCTCCTATGTGCCTTTCCACTATAGGACGGTCTTCGGAGATGCCCAAATTTGGTGCAACGCAGCATGTTGCTGCGCGTGTTCAGTCTTCCTGACGAACGGCGTGCATCTTGCGGCGTGCGTTCCACATCGCCATGTCCTTACGGGTGCGGATGCGTTCGCCGACGTTGATGCCCGCAGGCTGCGAACGCGATGAGGAGGCGGCAACTTCGTTGGCTTCGCTGCGCGCCTGTACCATCATGACGAGCGTAAACAACGAGGCGGCAAGCGCCAGCAGGATCAGTTTCATAGGGCCCCCGGTCAATCTCTGGTGAATCTGGTCTGTCTTTTGTTTGTCTTACGTCGTTGCCGTCGTCCTGACCGTCTCGCCTCAAAGGGGAGCCGTGCCGACGATCTTGCCGCGACGCTTCTGTCATGCACTGCTGAGGGACTTCGGTGCCGCAACTGCCTGATGGGGCGGGGGCCTCGGGACGTCTCGCATCGACGGCATCATAGTCTGCCAATGTGACAACTTTCCCGGACTTCCCAAACTCGAGGCGTGCAGCGGCGCAGCACGCCTTGAAACGTATAGCGACACGCGCAGCGAAAAGTTTAGAAATCGTGACACTTTTTTGTCGACACGGGCCGATGGCGCGTCAGCGATGCGCCTGCAGCCCGTGCCAAACCCGTCGTGCGCAGGGAAGGTAAGGCTTACGGCTGCCGGGAAATGCCGTCGCTCAGGCGGCCTCGCGCCGCACTCTCCGGCAACGCCATGGCCGCGAGCGACGCCAGTGCCGCCCCAGCCTGCGCCAGCTCATGCATGACGTCGGGCGAGGTGCCGAGCGAGACAGCGAGGCCCGTGAAGCCCGCCCACGTCGACGGTTCAAGCAGCCGGGACAAGAGGAAGCGCATGGTCAGTCCCCCGTCGAAGCATCGTCCAGCGACGTCTTCCCACTGAAGTAGAACGGCGTCATGTCGATATGCGAGGCCGTCGCTTTCTGCCCAAGCCCCTCACGCGCCGCATTCGCCAGCACGCCGTTGTCCTGATCGATGGTCCAGGTGAACAGGCCGCCAAGCCCGTTGCGCCTGACGTAGTCGCCCTTGGCGCGCACGGTGCGTGGCGTGTCGAGCGACATGAACATGCCCGTCGACGGCTGGTACAGGAAATCGGCGTCGGCCACCGTATCGGTGTACAGAACGAAGCCGTTGCGCGCCGTACCGTGCTCCAGATCGAGGTAATTGCGCAGCACGTCGTAATACTCCGTTGTCCCTGATTCGAACGTGCCGGTGGTGATGTCGTCGCCCGCAGAGTAGGTGCCGCAAAGGGCTGCGACTTGTGTAATCTGCGCCTGAAGTGCGTTGCGAGAGTACGCCGCGTAACCGATGTGCACCTTGCCGAGCGGAACGCCCGCCTGACGCAGCCAGTTGACTGCGCGATCGATCGAGAAGCCGTCGGGTGCCGCCGGATCCGTGTCGTGAAGATTCGTGTGATGGGCGAGCGTGGGTGCCCACGGCGTGCCGAAGAAGTCATACGTCATCAGATTCAGACGTGACACGCCTGCAGCGATCAGGCCCGGCAGGTTGGCCTTCTGCATGTCGGCCACGTTGGCCGACGCCGCAATCGAGATTTCGACATCCTTGCGACCGGCAGCCACGAGCGCCTGCTTCAGATCGCTCACGAGCGCTGCGTAGTTCGGGCCGTCCGAGTCGTCGTAGACGTTGCCGTCATCACCCGGCGAGCCGGGATACTCCCAGTCGATGTTGATCTCGGTGAACATCGGGAAGCGGCGCAGCAGATCGACGACGCTCGCGCAGAACGTCTTGCGTCGCGCGCTGCTGCCCGCCAGCCCGTGAAACGCTTGACTCATCGTCCATCCGCCGATGGCGATGGCGAGTTTCAGTGCCGGGTTCTTCGCGTGCAGCAGGCGCAATCCGCCGAGTATGCCCTGTGCCCGCGACTGCTGAAACATCGGCATCACGTCGTTGCTCACCCAACCGGGAAAGCCGCAATTGCGATAGGAGAGCACGTCCCCCCAACTGTCGACGAAGGTGGCCTGATCCGGCTTGCGCACGAAGTCGGCGGCCGCACGGGCGACGGTTTGCGCCTTCTCTCCCTGGTCGCCCACGATACCCGCGAAACCGATGATCAGCCGGTCGTAGGCAAACGGATCGAGCAACATCAGATCGACGCCGCGTCCGGCCGCGTCATTGCTGAAGTCGCCGTCGAGGCGTCCATCGTATTGCGACCAATCGGTGTAATAGCCGGAGACTTCGAGCGCGTTTTTCGCGTAACGGTTGTAGACGCGCTTGGCAACACGCGCCGACGTGTACGACAGTTGCGTCGTGCTCGTCGCCGAATCGAGCCCGTTCTGCGCATAGGTGGCTTCCGTTGCGCCGTCGAGCGGATCTGTGGGGTAGACGAGTTCGCTGGTGGTGCCAGTGGTGTCGATGGCGGAAGCCGCGGAAGCGGGAGATGAATTGCGCGGTGCAGTCATGATGTGGCTCCTGAGAGTGAATGGACAGGTGCCGTTGCCGGGCGATGAAACATGAGGCTCGCGGCGACATCGGCGTGACCAGCGTCGCGTTCGCTCAGCGGCTTCGCCAGCGCAAATGACGTGTCAGCGTGCGCAGGGCGCGCGGGAGCGTCGTCGGCAGCCAGTCCCGAAGGCGGTCGGGCCTGTCCTTCGAGGACGACGCCAATGACGTCGATGATGGTGATGACGTACCCGGTGCCTCGGGCATGGGCGCTGTGTCAGCCTCGATACATGACTCGAAGCGATAGCCGACGCGTGGCACCGTCACGATGTGACGATGCAGTCCGAGTGGAATCAGCTTGCGGCGAAGGCGCGAGACCACCTGCATCAGATTGGTGTCGTCCTGATTGGGGCGCGTCGGCCACAGCATCGCGATCAGCGTACGTTTGTCATGCGCGACATTGGCGGGTGAGCGCAATGCGCGCAGCAGCCGGTACTCCATCTGCGGAATCCGGACGATCACGCCGTGTCGTCGCACCTCGCCGTGCCCCTCGCATGCGACACCGTGCGAGAGCGGCGGTGCGCGCAATGCGGACGCTGTGGCGTCGACAACGGTCACGCCGTCATCACGGCTGTCTATGTAAACCGGCGAGGTTTCGCGCGCTGTGTCATCCGCGGGAGTCATATCCGAGGCGGTCGCTGCCACGGACGACGGGACGTCGAAGCGATAGCCGACGCGCGCCACCGTCACGATGGCGCGTTGCAGGCCGAGCGGGGCGAGCGAGCGTCGCAAACGGGAGACGAGTTGCACGAGCGCGGCGTCTTCGATCCATTGCGCGCGCTTGCCCCACAGGGCCGACATCAGCGCGTGCTTGTCGAGCGCGGTGCCTGCCCGGGCGGCAAGCAGGACCAACAAACGCTTTTCCTGCTCCGACAGGCGCGCGGCGATGCCGTTGCGTTGTACGAGGTTGGTGACGTCGTCCAGATCGAACGGTGACATCGGCATGGGGTGCTCCTGGTATCGAATACGGGAGGCTCACCGTAGCCACGCGCATTCACCTGTCGCAAGACAACAAGCGACGACAAGCGACGACAAGCGCGACATAGCTGTCGTCGTCCGATACGTTGATCGGCGAGATGCGCTCATCGAGTGCCTAGGCAATGTCACGCGTCACATCGCGAGGTAAGATAGCTGTCACATTTCCTGGATTTCGCCATGCTCGAACTCATTTCCGAACACCGCTGCTTTGGTGGCGTGCAGCGCTTCTATCGCCACACTTCGTCCGTGATCGGTTTGCCGATGCGTTTTTCGGTGTTTGTGCCGCCGCAGGCGCGTGACGGGCGTGCCGTGCCCGCGCTGTTCTATCTCGCGGGCCTCACGTGTACGGAAGAAACGTTCATGATCAAGGGCGGGGCGCAGTGGCTGGCCGCAGAACACGGGGTGGCGCTCATTACCCCTGATACCAGCCCGCGAGGCGCGGGGGTGCCCGGCGAGACCGACGCGTGGGATTTCGGCGTCGGCGCGGGCTTCTATCTCGACGCTACGCAGGATCCGTGGTCGAAGCACTACCGGATGTACAGCTACATCGTCGACGAACTGTACGGCCTCGTCACGCAGTCGCTACCTATCGATGCCGGGCGTATTGGCATCTTCGGTCACTCGATGGGGGGGCATGGTGCACTGACGCTGGCGCTACGCAATCCGGACAAATTCCGCTCGGTGTCGGCGTTCGCACCGATCGCCGCGCCGATGCATTGTCCGTGGGGCGAAAAAGCGTTCACCGGCTATCTGGGGACGGACCGCGAGACGTGGCGTCCGTACGATGCCAGCGAACTGATCGCGAAGGCGGGAACGGTGGTGTTTCCGGGCGGCATTCTGATCGATCAAGGGTTGAACGATCAGTTCCTCGAAGCGCAACTGCATCCGGACATTTTCGAGCGCGCCTGCCAGAAAGCGGGGCAGCCGTTGAATCTGCGTCGTCACAACGGCTACGATCACGGTTACTACTTCATCCAGACGTTCATGGCAGATCATCTGTCGCATCACGCCGAGCATCTGCGCGCGTACTGAACCGCCGTCTTCCTTTCTTCGTATCGCGAGGTCAGACGCGACGTTACACCGCCCGCGCTTCGTAATGGCGCGGCGGCGTGACGATCTCGTCCTGCGCACGCACGATCTCCAGTTCGTAGCGTCCTGCGAGGTGCGTGACGGACAGCACCGCATCGACGGCCGCGAGCGTATGTTCGAACGCCGCCCGCACCGTATCGCCTTTGAGCAAGCGGGCCAGAAATACACCCGACGTCAGATCGCCAACCCCGACTGGGTGACGTGAGAACGGGTAGAGCGGACGCGAGCCGTGCCAGGCTTCGTTGCGCGTCACCACCAGCATGTCGAAGCGATCCTCGGGCTTGCCGGTGTATTCCAGATGCTTGACGAGCACCATCTTCGGTCCGCGCGCGAGCAGGGCGCGGCAGGCGGCGACGGCGTCGTCGAACGAATCGATGGGATGCTGCGAGAGCTTTTCGAGTTCGAGATGGTTGGGCGTCATGATGTCTGCAATTTCGGGCATGTGCTCGACCAGAAACTGTTCGATGCCCGGCTTGACCTGACAGCCCTTCTCCGGATGGCCCATCACCGGGTCGCAGAGATAAATCGCAGCCGGATTGGCCTGCTTGACGCGTTGCACCGCCGCGCGCACGAAGCCCGCCTGCTCCGGCGCGCCGAGGTAGCCCGAGAGCACGGCGTCGCAGTTGCCCAGTTCGCCGATGTCCGCGATGCCGTCGACGAGTCGCAGGATCTCGTCGCTCGGCAATGCCTGTCCCGTCCATTTGCCATATTGCGTATGGTTCGAGAACTGAACGGTATTGATCGGCCAGACGTTCACGCCGAGACGTCGCATAGGAAACTCGGCGGCGCTGTTGCCTGCGTGGCCGAACACGACGTGGGACTGGATGCTGAGGACGTTTTTCATGTTGGGGGTGCGGTAAGCGGGGGAGGCACTCGAAGCGAAGCGCGCAGAGTACGCCAACAATACCCGGAAACTACGTAGAACGAACAATGCCCGCAAGCGGCACGGCCCGAGTCAGGAGAATCGGGGGCGTGAGCATTGCGGGCGAGGTTTAAACGTTGGCACGTATTGCGTTGCCGAGTACGCAACTAGCGGCAGGGGCGCGGCGCGAGGCCATCGCACCTGCCGTCGGCGCTTCCATCGACGCTTCCGTCGACGCTCTCGTCGAACTGATTACTTCTTCGACGTCATGACGGCCTCGGCCACGTTCTTTGGCGCCTCGGCGTAGTGCTTGAACTCCATGGTGTAAGTGGCGCGTCCCTGCGTGAGCGAACGCAGCGAGGTCGAGTAGCCGAACATCTCGGACAGCGGTACTTCCGCGCGCACGATCTTGCCGCCGCCCACGATGTCGTCCATGCCCTGCATGATGCCGCGACGCCCGGAGAGGTCGCCCATCACGTTGCCCATGAACTCCTCGGGCGTCTCGACTTCCACCGCCATCATCGGTTCGAGCAGCACCGGCTCGGCGCGGCGCATGGCTTCCTTGAAGGCCATCGAACCGGCCATGCGGAACGCGTTTTCGTTCGAGTCGACGTCGTGGTACGAACCGAAAGTCAGCGTGACCTTCACGTTCACGACCGGATAGCCAGCGACGACACCGTTGTTGAGCGTCTCGCGAATACCCTTGTCGACCGCCGGGATGTACTCGCGCGGCACCACGCCGCCCTTGATGGCGTCGACGAATTCGTAGGGCTTTTCCTTGTCCGGTTCAAGCGTGATGACCACGTCGCCGTATTGGCCGCGCCCGCCCGACTGCTTGACGAACTTGCCCTGCACGTCCTCGACTTTCTTGCGGACGGTTTCGCGATACGCGACCTGCGGCTTACCGACGGTCGCCTCCACACCGAACTCACGGCGCATGCGGTCGACCAGAATTTCCAGGTGCAGCTCGCCCATGCCGGAGATGATCGTCTGGCCCGATTCTTCGTCGGTCTGCACGCGGAACGACGGATCTTCCTGCGCCAGACGGTTGAGCGCGAGGCCCATCTTTTCCTGATCGGCCTTGGTCTTCGGCTCGACCGCTTGCGAGATCACGGGCTCCGGAAACTCCATCTTTTCCAGAATGATGAAGTGGTCCGGATCGCACAGCGTATCGCCGGTCGTCGCTTCCTTCAGGCCCACGGCGGCGGCGATGTCGCCCGCGCGCACTTCCTTGAGTTCCTGGCGCGTGTTTGCATGCATCTGCAAGATGCGGCCCAGACGCTCCTTTTTGCCCTTGACAGCGTTAAGCACGGTACTGCCCGACTCGATCACGCCGGAATACACGCGGAAGAAGATCAACTGACCGACGAACGGGTCCGTCATGATCTTGAAGGCGAGTGCCGAGAACGGCTCGTCGTCCGACGGATGACGCTCGATCTCCTTGTCGTCTTCGTCGTGACCGGCGATGGCGGGTACGTCGACCGGTGAGGGCAGATACTCGATCACGGCGTCGAGCATGGCCTGCACGCCCTTGTTCTTGAAGGCCGTGCCGCACAGCATGGGCACGATCTCACCGGCGACCGTGCGCTTGCGCAGTCCGGCCTTGATCTCGTCCTCGGTCAGTGATTCGCCGCCCAGATACTTTTCGAGCAACGTCTCATCGGCTTCGGCCGCAGCCTCGATCATCTTCTCGTGCCACTCTTGCGCGAGATCCTTGAGGTCGTCGGGAATGTCGACGTACTCGAACTTCACGCCTTTCGACTCTTCGTCCCAGACGATGCCTTTCATCTTCACGAGATCGACGACGCCCTGGAAATGGTCTTCGGCGCCGATGGGAATCTGAAGCGGCACGGCATTGCCACGCAGACGTTCGTGAATCTGCTTGTGCACGCGGAAGAAGTCGGCGCCCACGCGGTCCATTTTGTTGACGAACGCGATGCGCGGCACCTTGTACTTATTGGCCTGACGCCAGACCGTTTCCGACTGCGGCTGCACGCCGCCGACCGAGTCGTAGACCATACAGGCGCCATCGAGCACACGCATCGAGCGTTCGACTTCAATGGTGAAGTCGACGTGTCCCGGCGTGTCGATGATGTTGATGCGGTGTTCGGGGAAGTTGCCGGCCATGCCGCGCCAGAAGCAGGTCGTCGCGGCGGACGTGATCGTGATGCCGCGCTCTTGTTCCTGCTCCATCCAGTCCATCGTGGCAGCGCCTTCGTGGACTTCGCCCAGCTTGTGATTGACGCCCGTGTAGAACAGGATCCGCTCGGTCGTCGTTGTCTTGCCAGCGTCGATGTGAGCGCTGATGCCGATATTTCGGTAGCGCTCGATGGGGGTCTTTCGGGCCACAGTGCACCTCTTTTCAGACGGTGAGGAAAAAGAACAGGAGCCGCCATCATACTCCAATGTCCCGATACCTCGCTGACGGTCACATCGTCCGCAAGTCCAGCGCAGACGGGGCTTTGCGGCGAGGGCGCGGCCATGCGTCGCACGGCGCGCGAGCGCAAAAAAGGCAAAGCCCCGGCGGGGAGGCCGGGGCTTTGACATTGACGGTCAGGTTGACGTCTAAGCGAGCACTAATGTGGTGAGACGCGCCGCAGAGCGCGCGACATCACGCGACCTGGCGTTCACGCGAAAATGCCAGCACGGCGCCGCGCGGGCCATGGGACGCGATGCCGGTATCGTCTTCGTAACCGGCATTTGCCGTGTCGCCACCGGGCAGACGGAAGACTGCCACGGCTTCACGCAGATTGCGCGCCTGATCTTCGAGAGAGCCGGCGGCCGCCGTCGCTTCCTCGACCAATGCGGCGTTTTGTTGCGTGACCTGATCCATCTGCATCACGGCTGTGTTGACCTGCTCGATACCGCCCGACTGTTCGCTCGATGCAGCCGAGATTTCGCCCATGATGTCCGTCACGCGCTGCACCGCCTGCACGATTTCCGTCATCGTGCGGCCTGCATCGCGCACTTGCGCCGAGCCGTCCTCGACCTTGCCCACGGACGTTTCGATGAGCGACTTGATCTCCTTGGCCGCCGCAGCGCTGCGTTGGGCGAGCGTGCGCACTTCACCGGCGACGACGGCGAAACCGCGTCCCTGTTCACCGGCGCGCGCGGCTTCGACGGCCGCATTCAGCGCAAGGATGTTGGTCTGGAAAGCGATGCCGTCGATCACGCCGATGATGTCGTTGATCTTGGTCGAGCTGGCCGCGATGTCCTGCATCGAGCTTACTGCGCGTTCGACCACGCGGCCGCCTTCACCGGCGATCTCCGAGGCGTTCGCCGCGAGCTGGCTCGCCTGCCGTGCATTGTCCGCGTTCTGTTTGACGGTCGCCGTCAACTGCTCCATGGACGACGCCGTTTCTTCGAGCGATGCTGCCTGCTCCTCCGTGCGCGACGAAAGGTCGGTGTTGCCCGCCAGCAGTTCGCCCGAGGCCGAGGCGATGGCGGCGGTGCCGCTGCGCACGCGTCGCACGATCTGATCGAGGCTTTCGTTCATGTGTTTGAGGGCTGCCATCAGTTGCCCGGTTTCGTCGCGGCTGGTGACTTCGATGCGGCTCGTCAGATCGCCTTGCGCGACACGCTCGGCCACTTCGACGGCACGCGCGATCGGGCGCGTGATGCTGCGCGTAACCGAGTACGCCGCGCCGATGCCGACGACTGCGGCCACTGCGCCGAGCGCAACCAGCAACCATTTGGCGAAGGCGATGTCGGCGGCCGTGGCGGCACCTGTTTCGTCCACGATCTTCTGTTGTAACGAGACGAGATCGGCGGCTTCGGCCTGCATGGCGTCGAGCGCGGGCAGCGCTTCGCGTTCCACGAGACCGATGGCGTCTGCACGCTGGTCGGTATTGAGGTCGGCGATGACCTTGTTGCGCGACGCCTGGAATGCATCGTTGTGCTTACGTAGACTCGCGATCAATTCCTTGCCGCGTCCCGACGTCACATATTTGTCGAGCACTTCCTGCGCCGCAGCAATGCGGCCGAGATTGGCGTCGATGCGTTCGTTGAAGGCTTTACGTTGCGCGGGATCCTGCGCAGTGGCGACTTCGAGCAAGCGCCGGGCGTTGCCCCGCACCATGGCGTCGATACTGTGCGCTGCGTCGGCTTTCGCCCACGCGCGGGTGAGCAACTCTTCGTTGGAGCGTTCGATGGCGATGAAGCGCACCAGTGCAATGACCAGCATGGTCAGTAGCAGCAACAGCAGGGTGCCGAAGCCAATGGCCAGCCGGGTTCGGATCTTGAGGTCGGCGATTCGCATAGGGAGAAACTCCTTGTAGTGATTTGATGCCAGGACAACACGGGTGACGTGTAACTGTCGGCGTTTTCGAGGAGTGGTCGCCGGTCTGCTGCGTATAAGCATCGGTACCCGGATCAGGCGCGACGCGACGCAGCTCACGCGCCGGGAGCGACACGTGTGACATGTCCGGCGACGCGTGACGGGGGGATTCGATGAAGCCAGTCCGTCTGATTTCGTATACGACCGGAAATATGCGAACTGAAGGCTACTTTTAGCGCGAAGGGGTAAACGACGAGTTGAGCAAAAAATCGGGACGCGCGGCGCGCGACGCACGCGGCGTTGTCGAATGCAACGATTCAGGCGGTTTGGTGCGATGTGGCCGGCGAATTCGTGTGCTTCGGCGCACCTGCGTGCGAGTTAGAGCGCTCAGACAAAACGCACGGCATAGATCGGCGGCAAGTGCGCCGACAGCGATTGCCATTGCTCGCCTGCGTTGTCACTGATCCATAGCGCGCCGGTGGTCGACCCCATCGCGAGCGTGCGGCCGGTGGCGTCGATGTCGAGTCCGTGCCGGTAGATGAGATCGTAGGAGGGGGTCTCGGGCAAACCATGCGAGAGCGCGGTGAACGACTCGCCGCCATCGCGCGTGCGTGTGACGACGAGACGCGCGTCGACGGGAATGCGGCACGCGTCGCGCTGCGCAGGGGCAAACCATGCGACGTCGGGGTCATGAGGATCGACCGCCACCGCGAAGCCGAAACTCGACGGTGCGGCCTGAATACGCCGCCACGTCGCGCCGTAGTCGAGGGTGCGGAAGATGCCGTTGTGATGCTGGGCCCACAGCGCGTTGGGGGCGTCGCGACACTGCACGAGACGGTGAACGTCCTGCGCGTTCGGATCGAGTCGTCGCTCGGGGGGCATGTAGTCGGCTTCCATGCCCGACGCAGCGAGCGCCCATGTCTTGCCATCGTCGCGCGTGCGCCAGACACCGCCCGTCGACACGGCGACCATCACCTGTCGGCTGTCGTGTGGATCGATGCAGATCGAATGAATACCCGCATGATCGTAGCCGCCGCCCATCCATTCGGCACGTTCCGGCCGATTCCACAAACTTTCGATCAGTTGCCAGCTTTGCCCGTGATCGCCGGAGCGAAACAGCCCGCCGGGAATGGTACCCGCCCACAGCACGCCGGGCGCGTCGGGGCCTGCAGCCTCGAGGGACCAGAGAAGCGCCACCGAGGGCGCTTGCGCCGTTGATGCTGCGGACTCGGACTGCGGGGCTTCGGTATCTGACGCTTGCGCGAACGCGGGCGGTGCAAGTTCCGCCCATGTGCTTGCGTCACGCGCGCGGCACCACAGCTTCACGCCGAAGTGACCGAGGTTGAGCGCCGCGTAGTCGGTGCCGTCGCGGGCGTCGTGCAACACCATGCTGACCGGTTCGCCGGGAAAGTCCGGGGTGCTCGACGTCATTCGCCATTCGACGCCGTCGCGCTGCCATGTGAACAGACCCTTGCGCGTGGCGACCAGGAGGGTCGCGCCAATGACGTGTTCCATGTTGTCTCTCCTCCTCATCCGCCCGACAGCGCCTGCGCGACGTAGACGCTGCTCGCGCCGGTCAGTGCATCGCCCAGGGTGCGGCGATCGCGAATCAGTCGTCCGTCCACAAAGACTGCGACGTGCGCGCGCAACCGTCCCTGATCGTTGAACAGATAGCCACGCAGGGCGGGGGTTTGCGCCACGCATTGCGCCAGCACTTCTTGCACGTTCGCGCCGTCGACGCGTTGCTCGTCGACGGGCACGTGACGCTGTATTGCGGGCGCAAAAGTGACGGTCGCCATGTTGGGCTTGTGCGTGTTTTGCGAGTAGTGGCTCGCTTGTGCTTGTGCGTTGTCTTGATGCCGACAAACGTTCGAAAGGTTTGCGTGCGAGGCTGTCCGCCTTCGATAGTTCGACTTTCAGTGTAGACAATGAGGATCATCTGCGGCGGGAGCCTTCCAAATTCGTCGCACGAGTGTTGCGTGTGCGCCGCGCTATGTATGTCGGGAAATAACGCATGTTGCGGACGAGCGCGACATGCGGGGCGCGATTTGGTGTCCTTCGCATGACGGCCGACGAGTTTCGAGGCGCGTGAAGCGTGATCGTAGGGTGCGGCATCGCATATCGGACACTCCCCAACCCCATTCACCCCATTATGTTTCACCATTATCGGAGTGCCCGCGAGCGCGGTGCCGTAACCGAAACCAGGAGGACACAATGGCGAGAGCGAAAGGAAAGGACATCGGGATAGGACGTTGGTCGGATAACGCGGCCCGGCGTCAATGGCGTTTGCACAAGGAGGGAGAGCCGTCGGCCAAAGAAGATCCGACGGTACGGCGTCCGCCCGAATTGGCGAAGTGCGAGGGATATTTCGTTTGGAGCGTGAGACAGGCGGCCTTCATCGGTCGCGACGACAACGCTCGCGACACTTGTGAAGCGCGCGATTCGCGGGGCCTGCTCAAAGGCGGCGTGCGTCACTATGCGCCCTGCACGGCGCATGCAAAGCGCTATGGCAGCGTGGTGCAGGCGAGGGCGGCGGGAGATGCACTGGTGGGCGACGTACTGATCATGTACGGCTACGCCGCCAACGGCCCGCTATACATCGTGGGGCGGTGACGGCGTAGCCGATCCGGTGCTCGGACCGGGGTGGAAGGGGCGGTGAATTGATTCGGCGGGTTGCTTCGAATTCTTCGAGTTACTTGCCGAGTTCGTGGCCGATTACGCCACCGACGACGGCACCGCCGATGGTCCCGGCGGTGCTGCCGCCGGTGGCTTCGTGACCGATGACGCCGCCTGCCGCTGCGCCACCCAGCGTGCACCCGATGATGGATGAACCCATCGCAAGCGCGGTGATGACAACGAGAATCGACTTGGCCAATTTCATGATGCGTCTCCTGTAGCGAGTGCCGGGCGCGCATCGCGCGGCAGCATGATCTCAGCTTAGTGCGCGGGTGTTTTGTGCACTATCGGCAGCGACTGAATTGGCTGTAGGAATTGGATGACATGGTGCGCGCTTCTTAAGGGCGCCACCATGCATGATGAAGTTTCGCGAGGAAACGAAAAAGGGTCTGCATGCGCAGACCCTTTTTCGTTACATCAATACTTGGTGGGGCGTGAGTGACTCGAACACTCGACCTACGGATTAAGAGTCCGCTGCTCTACCAACTGAGCTAACGCCCCGGTGCTACCGGGAACAAAAAAGGCTGCAAGCGTCGCAGCCTTCCTGTAATGCTTTGGTGGGGCGTGAGTGACTCGAACACTCGACCTACGGATTAAGAGTCCGCTGCTCTACCAACTGAGCTAACGCCCCGATGCTACCGGGAATAAAAAAGGCTGCACGGCATCGCAGCCTTTTTTAAAAATTCGTTTGGTGGGGCGTGAGTGACTCGAACACTCGACCTACGGATTAAGAGTCCGCTGCTCTACCAACTGAGCTAACGCCCCAACGAGACCGAGATAATATCGGCTCTTCCGCATGGGGTCAACCCTTAATGGTGAAAATCCGCAAAAAAGGTCTCAGGCGAGAAGCGGAACCATCTCGAACGCCAGCACCGCGAGCACTGCGCCCACGACCACGAGCAGCGATCGCCAGCACATTCGAACAGTCCCTTTGCACGGCATTGCGCCGACAACGATCGCGCCGAATACTGCGATCGCAAACATGCAGACCAGTTGGGCATTGGAAAGGTGGGGCGCGATCATTTTGGATCTCCCTGTCGCCACCAGGCGATGCTCGAGTTAAGTCGCGTCTCAAGTATAGAAAACGGCTTCCCTCAAGCAAAGCGGCGCGACAACCGGGGTTTCCCCAGTGGCCGCGCCGAGCTTTCCGTACAGGTCTGCGATCCGTTCGAATCAGCGGCAAGCGTTGCTCAGCCGGTGCGTCGAACGTATGCATGCCCCTCAGGGGACGTCTTCGTTATTCCGGAAGATCCAGGATCAGGATGATCGTCCAGGCGTCTTCACCTTCGTGGTGGTACTGACGTTCCACCACAACGAACGGTTGCTTCTTGTCGCCCTTGCCGAGGAACATCACGTCACCTTCCTGCGGCAGGCATTCGAGCGGCGGCAACCCGAGCGGGGTGTCCTTGGGAACGAGTCGTTCGGCCTTCTTCGCTGCGCGCTCGGTCCACTCGATATCTAGTTGGATGTCACTCACCGGATGATCCTGTCTATGCAAATTGAAACGGCTGCATGGTAGCACGCAGCCTGCGCAGTCCACCGCCGTCCACCAACGTCGCCATGAAAAAAGCCCGCGCTCCAGGGCGGGAGCGCGGGCGAAAGTCCCATGCGATGACGGGGAACGCATGGCGACAGGAGATGCGCCCGTGCGAAGCCGTGTGTGACTGCCGGGCCAGAGGGGAAGCACTGGACCGACGCACCACGAATAGCCCGGCAAAACGTCGTTGGGCGGGGGCGCGCGCCTGTCGGCGGGACTAAGACGCAATGGGGTGATGCAATAAGTTGACGCAACGCAGGCTGAAGATGCCGTTCGGTCTGCGTGCGTCAGTCACGCTGCCCGAGGGAGGCAGCATGACGAGGGCCGGTTCGGTTGCTTACGGATTCGAGTACTTCATCTCGCCGTTCTGGCGTGCACGCACGAGTTCGTCGTAGACCTGCGCGCGCGTCTTGCCCGGCACGTTGGCGTTATTCATCGTGTTGAACGCCGGGTAGTCGTAGTCGTTCTGCGGAATCAAGCCCTTGGCGCGCGCGTCGACCAGTTCCTCGCGCACCTGTGCGCGGGTGAGCTGTGACGTTTGCGGCACCCAGCCGAACGGTGAGCCGTCGGGGTAAGCGTCGCTCGACAGATGCGATTGCGCGAAAGCGGAACCTGCTGCGGTGGCCATGGTGGCCGAGATCAGTGCGGATGCAATGACTTTGCGGTTGAGGATGCGATTCATGACGTTAATTCCTGTTCTTCTGTGTAGCGGGGGCTCGCAATGCATCGGTACCGAGAGACTGTTAGTACGACGCGGTATGCGTTGTGCGCGACCGGTGAAGCCAGTCTATGCCTCCGGCTATCACGGAAAAACGGCAATTAAGCGAATGAATCATTACGCGAACCGCAACAATGCGATACGCGTTCTCACTCGATGAGACGCGCTCCGTGGCGCGGCATCAATGAAAAACGCCACCCGAAGGTGGCGTTCCTGATGTAGAGCTGCGGCGGCGATGCGGAAGTATTTAGGATGCGCTCAGCGCGTGGCGATGGCTACGGCCGCACCGGCCATCACGGTGCCTGTCGCGCGATTCAGGCGCTTCACGGCGCGTGCCGAGCTGAGCAGTCGCCGCGCGCGGGACGCCAGCGCGATATAACTGCCGAACACAATGGCAAGCACCGTCAGTGTGACGCCGACGACTTCGATATAACCGAGCGCTGTCACGCGTTGCAGATCGAGCAAGTTGGGCAGCAATGCGAAATAGAACACGACGACCTTAGGGTTGCCCATCGTGACCGACAGACCGCCCAGAAACAGACGCCAGGACTTCTCGCGCGGTGCGGCGGCCAATGGCTCCGTGGGCGCAATGGCCGGAGCGTGCCACATCTTCCAGGCGAGATAGAGAAGGTAAGCAGCGCCCGCGTACTTGATCGCGAGGAACACGCCGGAGAACGTATGTGCCAGTGCAGCTACACCGAGTACGGCGAGTGTGAGCCACACGACATCGCCAATCGCGACGCCAGCAGTGAAGGCAATCGCGCCTTGCGTGCCACGACCGAGGACGCGCGCGACGATGGCCGCAATCCCGGGGCCGGGTGTGCCCGCGCCCACGAACAGGGCGAGCGCGAAAGTCAGCAAGTGAGTCCAGTCCATCTCGGCGTCTCCCCGCGTTGATGTGTTTCGGTGTTCGTCGATACGTCGTTGGTGCGCAGTCGATGCCGTCCGGTTACCGGTCGCGATCGTGGCCTTGCGGCCGTGCCAGTCAATCCGGTGTCTCGGATGTTATGCGCCGAGCCAGGGCAGGCCGCGGAAGCACCAGCCGCTCACATTCTTGCGGTGACCGTTGCCGTCCTTGTCGCCTTCGAAGCCTTCGAGGATGTCGAACGCTTGCGTGAAGCCGGCTTCGTAAGCGACCTTTGCGGCTGCCTTCGAGCGGGCGGCGCTGCGGCACAGGAACAGCAGCGGCGTTGTCTTGTCCGTTGTCTGCGACGTCAATTGTTCGAGGAAGTGTTCATTGGGCACACCACCGGGATAGCGCACCCATTCGACGTTGGCGTACTGCCCATCCGGCACCTGCGGGCGGCCGACCCAATCGAGTTCAGCGCGCGTACGCACGTCGATCAGACGAACGTTGGCATCGGCGTTGAGCAATGCCAGCGCTTCTTCCGGCGTGACTGCGCCTGCGTAGGCGAGCTGACCCGTGGCGCGACGCTGCGTTGCTTGATCGAGAATGGCTTTTGCGCTTGTCATATTGCTGTGATCTCGTTGGTCGATGGTTGTCCTTCATTCTAGCGTGCGGCAGACGCAAAGATGCGCTTTAAGTGACATCCAGCGGCATTGGGAGTCGTCTGGATATTTTGCGGACCAAATGCAGCGCGCCCGACGACGGTGCAGTATGACGCACAACTTCGGGTCAGTGACGCGGCACGTTGGCACTCAAAAGGTGCATAATCGTGAAATGCACCAATTTAGTGATGTTTTGACGCATGGCGCACCAAAACGGAGAATTAAAGCCCGCTAGCGGGAATTCGGCACTGGACGCACCAGCATCGAATATTTCCTTAGAAATCAGTGGGCGAGGGTGAGGCACGACAGTGAAGTGATGCGCTGGCACGCTTCCTGCTTATCACTGACGAATCCGAACACGGAGTTCGTTAAGAGGGTGCGGCGACGCGGGCGATGAGCGCCAGCAGCGCCAGATTGAATCTTTCGGGAGATAGCATGAGCAAATCTGTGGCAGATGTGATGAACCTGGTTAAGGAAGAAGACGTCAAGTTCGTCGACTTCCGCTTTACGGACACGCGCGGCAAAGAGCAACACGTCTCGGTGCCCGTGTCGCACTTCGACGCCGACAAGTTCGAGAGCGGTCACGCTTTCGACGGTTCGTCGATCGCTGGCTGGAAGGGCATCGAAGCCTCGGACATGCTGCTGGTGCCGGACGCCAACACCGCTTACATCGACCCGTTCTACGAAGAAAACACGCTGGTCCTGACCTGCGACGTGATCGAGCCGGCCGATGGCAAGGGCTACGACCGCGATCCGCGCTCCATCGCCAAGCGCGCTGAAGCCTACCTGAAGAGCACGGGCCTGGGCGACACCGCCTTCTTCGGTCCGGAGCCGGAATTCTTCATTTTCGACTCGGTCCAGTGGAACACGGACATGTCGGGCACCTTCGTGAAGATCAACTCCGAAGAAGCGCCGTGGTCCTCGTCGAAGGACTTCGACGGCGGCAACACCGGCCATCGTCCGGGCACGAAGGGCGGCTACTTCCCGGTCGCACCGGTCGACACGTTCCAGGACATGCGCTCGGAAATGTGCCTGTTGCTCGAACAACTCGGCGTGCCGGTTGAAGTGCACCACCACGAAGTGGCTGGCCAGGGCCAGAACGAAATCGGCACGAAGTTCTCGACGCTGGTCGAGCGCGCCGACTGGACGCAGATCCTGAAGTACGTCGTGCACAACGTGGCACACAGCTACGGCAAGACGGCCACGTTCATGCCGAAGCCGATCGTTGGCGACAACGGTTCGGGCATGCACATCCACCAGTCGGTCTGGAAGGACGGTCAGAACCTGTTCGCAGGCAACGGCTACGGCGGTCTGTCGGAATTCGCGCTGTACTACATCGGCGGCATCATCAAGCACGCCCGTGCCCTGAACGCGATCACGAACCCGTCGACGAACTCGTACAAGCGTCTCGTGCCGCACTTCGAAGCCCCGGTGAAGCTGGCCTACTCGGCCCGTAACCGTTCGGCATCGATCCGTATTCCGTACGTTGCCAACCCGAAGGGCCGCCGCATCGAAGCGCGCTTCCCGGACCCGATGGCCAACCCGTACCTGGCCTTCTCGGCCATGCTGATGGCCGGTCTGGATGGCGTGCAGAACAAGATCCACCCGGGCGAAGCTGCCGACAAGAACCTGTACGACCTGCCGCCGGAAGAGGACGCAAAGATCCCGACCGTGTGCTCGAGCCTCGAACAGGCGCTGGAATACCTGAACGAAGACCGCGAGTTCCTGACCCGTGGCGGTGTGTTCACCGACGGCATGCTCGATTCGTACATCGCGCTGAAGACGGACGAAGCTCGCCGTGTGGCCATGACCACGCACCCGCTCGAGTTCGAACTGTACTACTCGCTGTAATCGGGTCGCTGCGCAGCAATGCGCCGGCATGACGGAACGCCTGCGGCCGACCGTCATGCTCGACAAGCACGGGGGATGGCCGCGGCCGTCCCCCTTTTTTATCCGCAGCGCGCGCCATGCATCGCCAATGTGCATCGCGCCAGCGGCCTGCCACGAACCTAACGCCTAGATCCTTGATGAAAAGTGTCCGCGCTGGTGAGAAAGGGCAGACGAAGCGGGCCTCGCATTCCGCTGATGCCGCCGAAGTTGCTGCCGAATTGACGGCTGACGCCGCAGGCATTCCCGCGCCCCTGTCTGCGGTGCATGCCTTGGTCGACCCGTGGGAAGTGAAGCTTGCCGCGACCGGCATTCTGCCCGGGCTGGAAGCGTTGCCGACTGTGCTGCTGGTGCTGGAAAAGCACTCGTTGCGCGTGGTCTTCGCAAACCCGGCCGCCGAGGCGTTACTGGCTTTGTCGCGTCGCTCGCTTTCGCAGATGACGTGGAACGATGTGTTCACGAACGGCGAAGTGCTGTCGTCGACGATGACAGAGCTCATCGCGAATCACTTCCAGACCACGCGCCTCGATCTGGTGCTGGAACGCACCGCGCAGGAGCCGTTGCACACACACGCGATTGTGGCCGCCCCCGAGGCAGCGCCCGATTTCGTGATCGTCGAGCTGATCGAGAACGAGCAGAAGCTCAAGAACGAGCGCGAAGAGCGGATCATCGATCAGGCGTTGATGAACAAGCAGCTCATCCGCAACCTGGCGCACGAAATCAAGAACCCGCTCGGCGGCATTCGCGGTGCGGCACAGTTGCTGGAGTTCGAGCTCGATCAGCGCGAATTGCGCGAATACACGCAGGTGATCATTAAGGAGTCCGACAGACTTCAGACGCTGGTGGATCGCTTGCTGGAGCCGCATCGCCATCCGTATATCGCGACGGACGTGAACATCCACGAAGTCTGCGAGCGTGTGCGTTCGGTGGTACTCGCCGAATTCCCGCAAGGCTTGTCGATCGAGCGGGACTACGACGTCAGCCTGCCCGATTTTCGGGGCGACAAAGAGCAACTCATTCAAGCGCTACTCAATATCGTGCGCAACGGTGCCGAGGCGCTGCGCGAGCAGATCGCGCGCGGCGATGCACGCATCGTATTGCGCACGCGAGTGGCGCGAAAGATCACGATTGCCAAGCGGTTGCACAAGCTGGCATTGGAATTGCATGTGATCGACAACGGGCCAGGCATACCTGCCGACATTCGCGATCGCATCTTCTATCCGCTCGTCTCCGGGCGAGAGGGTGGAAGCGGTCTGGGACTCACACTGGCGCAATCGTTCGTTCAGCGCCACGACGGTCTGATCGAATGCGAAAGCCGGCCCGGACGGACGGATTTCCGAATCCTGCTGCCCCTGGGCTGATGCGGCCCTCACGCCGTCGGCCGTAACACCTGCGGCCGGGCATAGACGTTACACGGTGAACAATGAAGCCGATCTGGATAGTAGACGACGACCAATCCATCCGATGGGTGCTGGAAAAGGCACTCTCGCGAGCTAATCTGCCGGTGCGCAGCTTCACCGGCCCGCGCGAAGCCAGCGCCGCGCTCGAACACGATTCGCCGCAAGTGCTGGTGTCGGACATCCGCATGGCGGGCGGTTCCGGCCTCGAATTGCTGCAAATGGTCAAGCAACGGCATCCCGGTCTGCCCGTCATCATCATGACGGCGTTCTCGGATCTGGATAGCGCCGTCGCCGCGTTTCAGGGCGGTGCGTTCGAGTATCTGGCCAAGCCGTTCGACGTGGATCGCGCGGTTGAACTGATTCTGCGCGCCGTCGAGGAAAGCCTGCGCGAAGCGACGGACGACGAACGCATTACCGAAGAGCCCGAGATTCTCGGACAGGCGAGTGCGATGCAGGACGTGTTCCGCGCTATCGGCCGTCTGTCGCATTCGAGCGCGACGGTGCTCATCACGGGCGAATCGGGCTCGGGCAAGGAACTGGTCGCACGCGCATTGCATCGACATTCGCCGCGCGCTTCGGGGCCGTTCATTGCGCTCAACACGGCGGCCATTCCGAAAGATTTGCTCGAATCCGAGCTGTTCGGTCACGAGCGCGGGGCGTTCACCGGGGCGCAGGCAACGCGTCGCGGACGCTTCGAGCAAGCGGAGAGCGGCACGCTGTTTCTCGATGAAATCGGCGATATGCCGCTGGATTTGCAGACGCGTCTGTTGCGGGTACTCTCTGACGGCAACTACTACCGTGTTGGCGGCCACAGCCCGATCAAGGCGAACGTTCGCGTGATCGCGGCCACCCACCAGAATCTGGAAGATCGCGTGCGTCAGGGGCTGTTCCGCGAGGACTTGTATCACCGGCTGAACGTGATCCGGCTGCGCTTGCCTTCGTTGCGCGAGCGTAGCGAAGATATTCCGCTGCTGGTGCGTCACTTTCTGCAGAAGAGCGCACGCGAACTGGGTGTCGAAACCAAACGCATCAGCGAGGCGGCGCTTACGCATCTGACGCGTTTCCCGTTCCCGGGCAACGTGCGTCAGTTGGAAAATCTCAGCAACTGGCTGACGGTGATGGCACCGGCGCAGACAGTAGAGATCAAGGATTTGCCGCCGGAATTCCAGACGACGACCGCGCCCGCTGCGGTGGTAAGCGGTATGCCTGCGTACGCGAACGGTGCGTCGCATGGCGGCGCCGTGACGCCAGGTGGCGCTGACCCGACACAGGGCGCGGCGGGATATGGCAACGTGAGTGCGGTGCCGTCGGTGCCAGTGAGTGGCATGGGCGGTAGTGCAGGCGAGACGGCGGGCATGCCGGGCATGCCTGGTGCACAGGGCGTGGAGAGTTGGGAGCCGATCCTGCGCCGCGAAGTCGCGCGATTGTTGCGTTCGGCCTCGCCGGACGTGATGGACCAACTCACACGCCGCTTCGAGACTGCGCTGATCAACGAAGCGCTGGACTTCACGCGCGGGCGCAAGGTCGAAGCCGCAAGCCGTCTGGGGATCGGGCGCAACACGATCACGCGCAAGATACAGGAGCTCGGGCTGGAAACCTGAAGCGAAACCGGGTAGGCTCCCTTGTTTCCTCATATCGCGACAAGGGAGCCGTATCATGGCAAGACGCATCCTGTTGACGGGCGCTACCGGACAGGTGGGCTGGGAATTGGCACGTTGCCTGCAAGGCATGGGAGACGTGCACGCCCCCGGACGCAGCGAAATGGATTTGCTGGACACCGACAGCGTGGTGCGGACCGTGCGCGACTTCGCGCCCGACCTGATCATCAATCCGGCCGCATACACGGCCGTCGACCGTGCCGAGACGGAAGAAGCGGCAGCCTATCAGGTGAATGCCGTGGTGCCCGGCATCATGGCGGAAGAGGCGAAGCGTTTAGGTGCGCTCGTCGTTCACTACTCCACCGACTATGTATTCGACGGCACGTCATCCACGCCGTATCGTGAAGACGAACCGACCAATCCGCAAAACGCTTACGGGCGTACCAAGCTCGCCGGTGAAGCGGCTATTGCCGCCAGCGGCGCTAACCATCTGGTGTTGCGTACGAGTTGGGTGTACGGCTCGCGCGGTGCGAACTTTCTGCTGACGGTTCAGCGTCTGGCGCGCGAGCGCGACGAACTGCGTATCGTCGACGATCAGCACGGCGCGCCGACCTGGTGCCGCACGATTGCGGAACTCACCGCGCAGATGCTGGTGCAGGGATTGGGTGATGCAGACGAGGGCGGCATTGACGCCGACTTCTGGCGTGAGCGTGGCGGTCTCTACCATCTGACGGCCGCCGGTCAGACGACATGGCACGGTTTCACCGAAGCTATTCTCGATCTGACGGCCCCGGAAAAGCGTCCGAACGTTGTGCCGATTCCGACATCTGCTTATCCGTTGCCAGCCAAACGCCCTGCCTTTTCCGTGCTCGACAACGACAAGCTTGCGCGAAACTTTGGCGTTCGTGCGCCCGACTGGCGCGACGCCCTCAAACTCTGCCTCGCCTGAGGCACGACCGTCCCTCTCGGGGCTGTACGACTAATTCGGAAATTCCTTAGCGCGCAGCCCCGGGTTCTTTCGGCAACATGGTGGCTTTTTGCGCACGCGCCCCAGCGTGTGCCGAGGAGCGACGCATCATGTGGTCACAGTCCGCTGTCACTCGTGGCGAACACACGCAAGCAGGCGCTACGGCTTCGTCTCCTTCGGAACACGTCGAGGGGGGAGCCAACGGCAGCGATGGCTTGCCGTCTTCCTGTCCGGCATCGTCTAGCGAAGCGCCCCCCGAGGCACTGCGTTTCGCGATTCTGCGGGCCGATCCTGCTGAGCGTCGTGCGATCGCATCGCTGGTCTCATGGCTGACACACACACTTGCGCAGGCTGCACACCGGCGAGAGGGCTGCGGCAGCATCGAGCGCTTGTGTGTGCGCGCCGACGCAGCACGAGGCGACTTGCCCTTCGACAAAGCCGCGTTGACGCGGGTGTGGAACACACGCTATTCGCATCTTTTGCACGGCGCGCGTGCCGCAGGTGTCGCACGAGACATGGTGACGTGGTGTTCGTCGTCTCGCGACGATAGTTCACGCGCACCGCAGTGGCATTGGCTGCCCTCCGTGGACGCCGTCGCCTTTGACGCAGCGGCATTGGCCGATTGGCCGGTGCGCGAGTGGCCGCCCGACGTCCTGAGCATCGCGTTGGCGCTAACGAACCTACGAGACGGCGTGCTGCCGGATCTCTCGCTGCCGAACAGCGACCTGCGGGGCGTTCACGCACCGGGTGCACAGTTTTGCGGTGGCCAGTTCGATGGAACGGTCTGGTCGGGCGCACGGCTGCGTCGCGCCGGGTTCGCGTACGCCAATCAGGTATGTGCCAACTTCGAACGGGCGGATTTGCGTGAGGCATGTTTTCGCGCGGCGGTGCTGAGCGGTGCACGCGCGGTCGGGGCCGATCTTCGTGGCGCGGAATTTTTGCATACCGTAATGGACGGCACCGATCTGAGTGAAACGCGCTGTCAGCGGGTGACTTTCGAGAAGATGCGCCTCGATGACGCGACCTTTCATCGGGCGCGAATGGACGGGGCATGTTTCGCGAACGGCAGTGCGCAACGCGTGATGCTCATTGGCACTCGAGCGAGACGTTCGAGATGGACCTCGGTCACGATGTGCGATGGAAGGGCGTCCGGCGCGGACTTACGGGGTGCCGAATTTCGCCAATGCAACCTCGTGGCGTGGGATGCGCGAGGTGCGCAGCTCAATGGTGCGCTCTTCGAGTCGTGCGACATGCGTCGCGCGCGCTTTTGCGGTGCGAGTCTCAAGCGGGTGTGCATCGGGCGCGACTGCGATCTGGGCGCGACGCAATGGCAAGGTGCCCGACTCCGGCTGGATGAGGCTTGGTTACGCCAATTGACGCCATCCGAACTGGAGCCGGTGGTGCGGTCCTGGATGACCTTTCCTGTGGACCAACCGAACACGCGCGCAGACGTCTTCCTGCAATTGCTGAATGCGCTGCGTCATCGGTCTGCATTTTCGGCCAGCGCCGATACCCCTGACGGGATGGCGCCGCCTCTGCATCGCTTGCCTGAACACGTTCAGCGCAGCGACTGGCTCGGTCGTCTGCTGGTTGCGCCGGGGGAGGCGGGCGGTCTGTTGGATCATGAATGGTTCTCGACTTTGCGCGCGCAATGGCTGGCGCGCAAGCTCGACATGATGAGAGACGTGCGTCTGACGCGCGAAGAGGCTTCGTGGGCGACCGACGCGCTGACGGTCACGTTGCTCCGCTTGTGTCTGACGGGGTCTCCCGAGGCAGTCTGGGCACACGCTGGCGCGATCTGTCAGACGCTCTATTGGGCGGGGCAGGGACTGGGCGGTGTCAGCGATTCGCGCACGGCGGCCCTGCGCGCGGCGTGGTTTAACGCGCTGCCGGCGCAGGTGCACGTTGCGCTGTCGGCGGACGGTATCGACGCGCGGGATCCCGCCTACCTTGTGTGGATCCGGGCCGACGGCGAGGTGGCTGTGCGTCTGCCGAAAGCGTTGACGGCGGCCCTATGGGGATCGGCGGGTGCCAGCCAGCCGAAGGAAGGGGACGTGGGCTTCGCCGGGCACCCGCTCCCCGGCTGGCAATGGGCGGGTACATTGGGGGTCGTGCGCGACCGGCTGTTTCCCGGCGACTATGTGCCCGGGACCATGCGGCAACTTCAGGGGTTGCTGAGGGAGTTCGGGTGCCTCGCCGGTTTATGGCCGGTCGACCGACCGCTCGATGCGTTTGTCCGTCTGACTGGCCGGTGGCTAGGCGACGAGGGGGAGGTGCGCGCCAGCGCCGCGTGCCGGGGCGGATGGCCGCCTGCCGTCAGCCCGCTAGCCAGTGGGGTGAATGCGATGCCAACGGTGGTGCCGCTGTCGCAGCGCGCCGAATTGGGTTTGGCCAAGTTGAGTCCTGCAGAGCGCCTCGACGCCACCGTTTACACGTCCCGGTCACCTGCCCACGTGCGATTGCAGCCCGCAGGCCGCGCCGATATTGACGAAGTGTTTCGCGATCATCCTCTCTCGACGTCCGCCACCGATGTGACGTCGCGTCTCTCCCCGTTGCGCCGAGTTCGGCTCGTTTCCGTCGCTGCCGGTCTGGCCTGGCTGGCGACGCAACCGGAGTGGTATCTCTCGCTGTCGTCGATCGATGTGGACAATTCGAGCGCAGACGGCGCGCGCGTTGCCTGCTGCCGCTACGCACTCGCCGTGCTCAATGAGACGATGACCGGGGAGGCCATTTGGCGCGTGTTGCCGCAGGCGATAGCGCTACGAACCTGCCTGTCGGACGACACCGTCGTGTCGCGGCATCTGGCCGAGCGATTGACCCAATGGCTGACCTGTCCGGAGATCATGGCGCTTCCCGGGCTGGCGGACGCTTGTCGTCAGACGCTCCCATGGTTCTGGGCCATCCGACTCCCGCTTTCGGCCCACGTCATCACGGACGCGACCCGCGCCGGTGCCTCACCCCGGCAAGGCTCGGATAGCGTTGCGGTAGATTGAGGGGCGTTTTGCCTGATATTCCGCCGTCAGCGCGACCGCACTTTCATGGTAAAAATACGTACGCGCCTTACGTTGCATTACGCCAGATGTTCGTCACACGACGTCACGAATCGTCTCTCCAGCTTCATGACGCCGCATTCAGTACGTCGCGCCTCCTTAATCCGAGACTTTCCGGGGTGTCTACCCCTTCCAGGCATCATGCACTCGACTTGTATTGCGTCAGGTTATCCGGGGTTCGTGGCGGTCAATCGTCGCGAGCTTGACGCTCACGTCCCACTCTCCTGGCCACTGTTCGACGCCGACGGCACACCATTGCTGGCGGCGGGCGAGCGTCTGCCGTCCGAAGCCGATCTCGACTGGCTTTTCACGATGTTTGCACCTCACCGGCCGCTCCCCGAGGGCGCGGCAACAGGTGAGGCCGCTGGTCGGACGGAGGCTGCGAATTCGGCGTCGCCGCTCGGTGCAGGGGCATCGACGGTCTATTTGCACGGGTTGCCCGTTCCGCTACCGATCGGTGCGTGGATTCAGGTGCGAGTGGCACCGGACGCCGAGATGACGCGCGTGCGGGCTCGCCTGATCGGTCGGGCGCCCAATGGCATGCTGATCATCACGCCTCCCGCGGCGGGAGACTCGCGCATGCCGATGGTGGCGGGAGATCGACTGGCGCTGTGGACGTTTCCGGGCGACAACCTCTACGAATTCACGTGCGACGTGCATAGCGTGCACCACGGTCCGTTCGATTACGTGGTGCTGTCGCGTCCGTCGCAAGTGCGGGAGACGCCGGTGCGTCGTACACCGCGTGTCGACACACGACTCGTGGCGCGGCTATCGCCTATCGACGAGACGTCGCGAGCGTCGCTTACGCGCATGCTGGCCGACCCGCAGGACACTCCGGAGTGGCTGGTGCTGGTGCGCGACATCAGTGCAGACGGCGCGGGCATCGTGGCGAAGGCCCCGTTGCCGGACAGATGCCTTCACGTTGCGGTGCAGTTCCGGGTGCCGATAGGGGCGGATATCGTGCCGATCGTCGGGATGGCGGCAGTGCGCAGCGTCGAAGGACCACGGGCGGACGGCACGTGGGCTTATGGTCTCGAGTTCATGCAGATGGAGACGCGTAACAAGGCCGCGATTCGTTGTTTCGTCTACGAGTCGAGACTCACGGATCCACGCGCGAGCCAGTAGTGAACACGTCGCGAACTGCGATGCGGCAGGCATACGCCATCGCAATGTCGTGGCCCGAAAGAAAACGGCACCCACGGGTGCCGTTTTTCGTTGTCGCCGACGCTGCCGCCGGGCCGTTGCCCGACTGCGGACAAGCGGTGCGTCAGTCCTTGAACGTGGCAACGACCGGCGTGTGGTCCGACGGCTGTTCCCAGGTCCGGGGCACGCGATCGATCTCGCAGCCGGTGCAGCGCGCGGCAAGTGCGGCGGAAGCGAGCACGTGATCGATGCGCAGTCCGGCGTTGCGTCGGAACGCGCCCATGCGGTAATCCCACCAACTGAACGTCTTTTCCGGCTGCTCGAACATGCGGAACGTGTCGCGCAAACCGAGCCCTTGCAGGCGCGCGAACGCCTGACGCTCCTGAGGCGACACCAGGTTGCAGCCTTCCCATTTCGCCGGATCGTGCACGTCGCGGTCTTCCGGCGCGATGTTGTAATCGCCGAGCAGCGCGAGCTGCGGGTGACGCTGCAATTCGTCCGACAGCCAGTGGGTGAGGGCGTCCAGCCAGTTCAGCTTGTAGACGAACTTGTCTGAATCGAGCGACTGACCGTTCGGGAAGTAGCCGCAGACGACCCGTACGCCGCCGATGGTCGCTGTGATCAGACGTTGTTGCTCATCGGGGAAATTCGGCAGATTCTTGACGAGATCGGTCGCTTCTCCGACCTTGGCGTGATTCACGAGCAGCGCAACGCCGTTATACGTCTTCTGCCCGGTGAAGTGCGATGTGTAGCCGAGCGCGGCAATTTCCGTAATCGGAAAGTTCTCGTCGGTGAGCTTCAGTTCCTGAAGGCAGAGCACGTCGACGGGGTTGCTGCGCAGCCAGTCCTGCACATGTCCGAGGCGAACTTTGAGCGAGTTGACGTTCCAGGTGGCAAGTTGCATGAAAGTCCTTTGAAAATGAACGCAGGGCTCGGGTCTTATCCCCTAAGCCGCTTTATGCCTTGTCGGCGGGCAGCTTCGGCACCGCGACGAAGTCGTCGAGCGAGAGTCCCTTTTCCTTGAGCAGGGCTTCGAGCACCGGCTGCAGGCGGCCGAGGCTTTCCTGCACCGCTTCGCGGACCGTGTCGACGACCACCTGCGTGCTACGTTCGATTTCGATATTGACGCGCGAGCCGGCCCCCTTCTCCTCGAACGTCGTCATGCGGCGCGTTTCCGGAATCAGCCACACCTCGAACCAGCCTTCCTGCCGGTTCACTTCCGAGACCGTCAGGCTCGCGCCGTTGATCGCGATGTAGCCTTTGGCGAAGACATACTTGCGGAACGCTTCGGGAATCGCGATGCGCAGCACGCGGTTCGTATCCGAGGTGCGCACACTGAGGATTTCGGTCGAGAAGTCGATGTGGCCCGAGAGCGGGTGGCCGCCGATCTCCGCGCCATCCTTGGCGGCGCGCTCTACGTTGACCTGTGCGCCGGCGCCGAAGCTGCCGAGCGTCGTCACGTTCAGGCTTTGGAGGATGACGTCGAACGACGCGGCGGTGGGCGAGAGCAGTTGCGTGACCGTCAGGCAGCAGCCGTCAACCGAGACGCTGGCGCCGAGGGTCAGGTCTTCGCAGAAGCCTTCGGGAAACGCCAGTTCGAGCGTGCGCATGCCGTCGCGATCTTCGATGGACGACAGCGTGGCCGTGCCTTGAACAATTCCGGTGAACATCGTGATGTCGGTATAAAGAGTCGTGGGTTGCTATGCCGCAGTATTCTACTGCGTAGGGACGGTATGCCGCTCGTCATGCGTCGTGCTACGATGCCGCCTTTTCACGGGATCTCGACAGATCGCTATGGGTTTCGAAGGCTGCCTGCTGGCGGAAGACTTTTATTACTGGGCGGAGACCTCGCCTGCGCCGGAAGGACAGTTCTACGGGGTGGTGCACTTTACCGGATGGCGAGACGTGGACGACGTCATCGAATCGCTCGATCCGCCGCTCACTCACACCACGCCCGACGCCTACCGCTGGGCAAGCGACGCGCTGGAAGCCGCGCACGCGCTGGCCAAGACGCTGGCGGCCGAGGGCGATCTGGGCATCGACCCCTGAAGTAACGAACAACACCCGAACAACACCATGACACAGACTAAATTTGAGATTCAGAAGCGTCGCGGCATGAAGATCGACGCCGGTGTGCGTCGCGGCCCGCCGACGGGCAAGGGCGTAGGCGCGCAGGGCAAGCGCGGTGGCGGTGGCAGCAAGTTGCTGGGTGCATTGCTCGGCACACCGTCGGATGCGACGGAATCGACCGACGCCAATGACGTCAAGGATGAAGCCACCCCGGCGGACAAGAAGGCGTCCAAGGCCTGATGCAACCGGAGCGCTGAAGCGCCGGTGGACTAACGCCTGCGCTTCAGACACGAACGCATCACCGCATCACGGTACGATCGCCAGGAACAGAAACGCCGCGAACAGCACCAGGTGGACGGCACCTTGCAACACGGTCGTGCGTCCGGTGCCGAGCGTGAGCACGCTGACCAGCAGCGTGATGGCGAGCAGCACCGTCTCTTTCGGCGCGAGTCCCAGTTCGATCTGCTGATCGAGCAATAGAGACACTGCGGCCACCGTCGGAATTGTCAGGCCGATACTGGCCAGCGCCGAACCGAGTGCCAGATTCAGACTCGTCTGGAGCTTGTTGGCACGAGCGGCGCGCAGCGCGGCCAGCCCCTCGGGCAGCAGCACCAACGCAGCAATCACGATCCCCACCACCGCCTTCGGCGCGCCTGCCGTGGCCACCGCCTGTTCCACGGCGGGCGAGAGCTTTTTCGCCAGTCCCACCACTGCCACCAGCGCCACGACCAGCAAGCCCAGACTCAACACTGCCGTACGGCGCGAGGGCGGCGGCACGTGGACTTCTTCGCTCGGCGCTTTCGCCAGGAAGTAATCGCGATGGCTCACCGTCTGCACGAACACGAACACCATATAAAGCACCAGCGAGATCACGCCTTCGAACGCGAGTTGCGACGCCGTGAGCCCCGGGCCGACCACGGAATTCGTGTAGTTCGGCAGGACCAGCGTGAGCACGGACAGCGCGCAGAGCACGGCGAGCGCTGCGCTCGCGCCTTCCACGTGAAAGCCCTGCGTGTGGTGACGCACCCCGCCGAACAGCAGGCATAAGCCGACGATCCCCGTCGAGACGATCATGATCGCGGCAAACACAGTGTCGCGCGCCAACCCCGCTTTGTCCGGTCCGCCGGAGAGCATCACCGAGACGATCAGCGCCACTTCGATGATGGTCACGGCCACGGCAAGGACCAGCGTGCCGAATGGTTCGCCGACCTTGTGGGCGACGGTCTCGGCGTGGTGCACGGCTGAGAACACGGCCCCGGCGAGCGCCGCTGCACACAACGTGAGCGCCGCAGCGTTCGGCAAAAACGCGGCAACGCCGAGGGCAATGAGGGCCACGATTGGCATGTACATCGTCCAGTGGCCCAGCTTGGCGGTCTTTGAGGAGGACATCGTCGGAGACTCCAGAATTTCGGGGAACGGGTGCAGCCAGGGGTACGGCAGATCAAGCGACGGCGGGAACATTGCCCCGATGAGAACCTCGGAGCGACGAATCATGGTCGCAGAAAAGTGACACCCAGACAACAAGAAGGCGTTGACTTGCGACGCAGTGCAATCTCGCGATGCAAATTTACGGAGATCCGCATGAACAAACGATCTTACGAGATCGCGTGTTTGACTCCGAGTCGGAAACGCTCGATAAATTCCAATGACCTGGTCAAAAATCGAAAGCCGGTGATGTCGTCGATGGAGTACGCAAAAGTTTGCGTTGACACCCGATAGGTGACAGGCGCAACATGCCGTTCATTGGTCTTACCACTGAACGGCATCATGTCATTCGATCCCATCGTGCAGGTTTCCGTCTCGGAGCAGGTCGCGCAGCGCTTGCTCACGATGATCCGCGCCGGGCTGCTCAAGCCCGGCCAGCAACTGCCGCCCGAGCGCGACCTCGCCAGCATGCTGGGCGTCGGACGCCCGGCCGTACGCGAGGCGATTCGCGGGCTGGCGCTGCTTGGATTGCTGCGCATCCGGCAGGGTGAGGGGACGTTCGTCGGTTCGCTCGAAATGCGGGAGTTGCTCGAACCGCTGGAGATGGTCATCGAGCTCAACGCTGGCACGCTTGAATCGCTGTTCGACGCGCGTCTGGTCATCGAGCCCGGCGTCGCCGCGCTGGCGGCCACGCAGATCAGCGACGAGGACATCGTACGTCTGCATGCACTCGTCGATGACGAACAGGCGCTGCTGGGCGATCCTGAAACGTTCTCGGCGGCCGATATGGCCTTCCACGAAACGATCATTGATGCCTGCGAGAACCCGTTCCTGCAAAGTATCGCGAACAGTCTCTACCTGCTAGGCAAGAAGAGCCGCCGTGTGACGTCGCAAGTGGATGGTGTGCTCGAACGCAGCTTGCAGGATCATCGCCATATTCTCGACGCGCTGGAGGCGCGAGACCCCGAGCGGGCCGCACAGGCGATGCGTCAGCATCTGTGCCGCGTGCGCGACGCCTATGCGGCGTCCGTCGTGTCGGCCGAGTCCGCCGTGACGGCGAATGACGAAGACGCCGCTGTAGCCGCGCACGCTGCCACGAACATCTAAGTCGGCTCACCCCCGGCACCTCCCTAAATCCCTAACGACCCACTGGTTCACGAGGAGACACTCATGACTGGCCGACTGACGGGCAAAACCGCCGTCATGACTGCTGCGGCACAAGGCATCGGACGCGCATGCGTCGAAGCCTATCTGCGTGAAGGCGCGCGCGTGATTGCCACCGATCTGAGCGCAGACGCGCTTGCGCAACTGGACGATCACCCGAACCTGACGCGGCGAACACTCGACGTGACCGACGGCGCGGCCGTGACCACGCTTGCGAATGAACTCGGCGCGATCGATGTGTTGTTCAACTGCGCGGGTTTCGTGCATCACGGCTCGATTCTCGAGTGCGACGAAGCTGCCTGGGATTTCTCGTTCGACCTGAACGTGAAGAGCATGTACCGCACCACGCGCGCGTTCCTGCCCGCGATGCTGGCCGCAGGCGGCGGGGCGATCATCAATATGTCGTCGGCGGCATCCAGCGTGAAGGGGGTAGCTAATCGTTGCGTCTACGGCACGAGCAAGGCGGCCGTGATCGGGCTGACGAAGTCGGTCGCGGCCGATTTCGTCGCGCGCGGCATCCGCTGCAACGCGATCTGCCCGGGCACGGTCGAGTCGCCGTCGCTGCGTCAACGCATCGCCACGCAGGCAGATGCTGCGGGCACGAGTCTGACGGCCGTACGCGAGCAGTTTGTGGCGCGTCAGCCGATGGGGCGTGTAGGCGCGCCCGAAGAAATTGCGGCACTCGCCGTCTATCTGGGTTCGGACGAATCCTCGTTCACTACTGGCGCCATCCATCTGATCGACGGCGGCTGGTCCAACTGATTTCGCAAGGAGATTTGCTTTGAAACTGCTGCGTTACGGCCCGAAGGGCCAGGAAAAGCCGGGCCTGCTCGATGCGGATGGCCAGGTGCGTGACCTCTCCGGCGTGATGGCCGACATTACGCCGCAAACGCTGAGCCCGCAGGGGCTGGCGGCGCTGCGCTCGCTCGATGTGACGGCGTTGCCGGTAGTGGCGTCGCCGGGCCGGTTGGGCGTGCCGTTCTCGGGACTGGGTAAGTTTCTCGCTGTCGGCTTGAACTACAGCGATCACGCGGCAGAGGCGGGCCTCGCTGTGCCGTCGGAGCCGGTGCTCTTCACCAAATGGGACAACTGCCTGACGGGGCCGAACGACCCCGTGGTGCTGCCCAAGGACTCGGTCAAGGGCGACTGGGAAGTCGAACTGGGCTTCGTGATCGGCACAACCGCGCGTTACGTGCCGCTGGAGCGCGCGCTCGATTATGTCGCCGGGTATTGTGTGGTCAACGACGTCTCCGAGCGCGAGTACCAGATCGAGCGCGGTGGTACGTGGGACAAGGGCAAGGGTTTCGACACCTTCGGTCCGGTCGGCCCGTGGCTGGTGACGACCGACGAAATCCGCGACCCGCAGCAACTCGGCCTGTGGCTCGACCTCAACGGTGTTCGCCGCCAGACGGGCAACACGTCGACCATGATTTTCAGCGTGGCCTATCTGGTGCATTACCTCAGCCAGTTCACTACGCTCAAACCCGGTGATCTCGTGACGACGGGCACCCCTCCGGGTGTGGGCCTCGGGCAGAAGCCACCGGTCTTCCTGAAACCGGGCGATGTCATGCGACTGGGCATCGACGGGCTGGGCGAGCAGACGCAGCAGGTGCACGCGTACGACGCAAGCCTGCTCGACTGAGTGCGTGTCCGAAGCATTTCACATCCATCCAGTAAGTTGATAGGCACGGACGGCGGCGCGAGCTGCCTCCCCCTGACATCGCGAACAACGCCAGGCGCACCGATCGCGCAGCCACGTGCCGCTTCGCAACGTCAGGCGCAGCCCATCGACGACCTTCTTCGGAGCGATTCATCATGCAAGATTTGAAAGGCAAGTTCGTGCTGATCACGGGCGCGAGTACCGGTATCGGGGCGGCAGCGGCGACGGCGTTCGCCGCACAGGGCGCACACGTGGCGGTGCACTACAACCGGTCGGCCGACAAGGCGGAAGCGGTGGCAGAAGCGGTACGCGCGCATGGCGTGAAAGCCATGACGGTCGCGGCCGACGTGCAGGACACCGGTGCCATCGATGCTGCCGTGGCACACGTGCTCGACGGCTTTGGCCGTATCGACGTACTGATCAACAACGCGGGTAGTCTCGTCAAACGCACGCCGTTCACGGAAGTGACGGACGCCTATTTCGATGACGTCCTCAAGGTCAACGCGCGCTCCGTCGTTGCGTTCTCGCGCGCTGTCGTACCCGCCATGCGCAAGCAGGGCGGCGGTGCGATCGTCAATGTAACGTCGATTGCGGCGCGTCACGGCGGTGGCCCCGGCGCGCTGATTTACGCGGCGGCGAAAGGCTTCGTGAGCACGCTCACGCGAGGTATGGCCAAGGAGTTGATGCCCGACCGTATTCGTGTGAATGCCGTCTCGCCGGGCGTGATCATGACGCCGTTCCACGAACAGTTCAGCACGCAGGCGCAGATCGACGCCTTCCGTCAAAGCATTCCGATGGGACGCCTTGGCGAACCCGACGAGTGTTCGGGGGCGTTCCTGTATCTCGCTTCGGAGACGCTGGCGAGCTATGTGACCGGCCAGATCATCGAGGTCAATGGCGGACAACTCATGCTGTAACACGCAGGTGCGGCCGACGTCGGAGACTCGGAAAATTCCGCATCGGCATTGCCTGGTGGCCCAATTTCGCGCGGTATGCGCGGTTGCGGGTTCGCTTATTCGGTAATTGCTGGCACACTTGCCCCATTCGTCCGTATGCCCCGGCCACATCGGGGCGCGAGCACAACTATCGAGGGGCAAATGGAACGCTGTCCGTGGAGTGAAGGCTTCGAGCAATATCGTCAGTATCACGATCAGGAATGGGGCGTGCCGTTGCGCGACTCCCGCGAGTTGTTCGAATTGCTGATGCTCGAAGGGGCACAGGCCGGGTTGTCGTGGTCCACGATCCTCAAGAAGCGCGATACCTACCGCAAGGCCTTCGACAATTTCGACCCGGCGCGTATTGCGAAGTACGGACCGGAGGACGAAGCACGGCTGATGGCCGATCCCGGCATCGTGCGCAATCGCCTGAAGGTCAACGGCGTCATCAAAGGGGCGCGGGCATATCTGGCGATGGAGGCATCGGGCACGCGCTTCAGCGACTTTGTCTGGCAGTTCGTGGGCGGTGAGACGCTGCAAAACCGCTGGACGTCGCTGAGCGAAGTTCCGGCAACGTCCGCCGTGTCGGACGCCATGAGTCGTGCGCTGAAGAAGGCGGGATTCACGTTCGTGGGCTCCACCATCTGCTATTCGTTCATGCAGGCCGCCGGGATGGTGAACGACCATCTCGTCGCGTGCCCGCGTCATAAAGCGGTGAAGGCGCTTGCGACCAACGAGGTCAAAAGCGGCGGCGCATCGGCCCGGAAACGCCGGGCAGGGGCGTCGTCGGCTACAATCGCGCCTGACGAATCAGGATCTGCCTAATGTTTAGCTACCGCCACGCCTTCCACGCCGGCAACCATGCCGACGTACTGAAACACTTCATCGCCGTTGAATGCATCGATTACATGCGCCAGAAAGACACGGCGTTCTGGTATATCGACACGCATGCCGGCGCGGGCGGCTATGCGCTCGACGGCAAGTGGGCCGACAAGACAGGCGAGTACGAGACGGGCATCGGCCGTCTGTGGACACGTAACGATTTGCCGCCAGCACTGGCGGACTACGTTGCGCTGGTCCGTGAGTTCAACCCGGACGGCAAGCTGAGCTACTACCCCGGCTCGCCGTACTTTGCGCTGCAACTGCTGGGCGACCGCGACCGTTTGCGCTTGTTCGAGGCGCATCCGACCGAACAGGAAGTGCTGCGTGAGAACTTCGAAGCGCAGGGGCGTGCGGTCGCACGTCGCACGATGATTTTCGGAGCCGACGGATTTGCCGGACTCAAGACGATTCTGCCGCCGGCACCGCGCCGGGCGTTCACGCTCATCGATCCGTCCTACGAGGACAAGCGCGATTACACGCGCACGACGCAGACGGTGCAGGAAGCGCTCGACCGCTTTCCGACGGGCATGTACGCCGTCTGGTATCCGCTCGTGCAACGTCGCGAAGCAGCGCAATTGCCGGAGCGCATGAAGCGGCTGACAATCGACGAGAAGCCGATCAAGAACTGGCTGCACGTTTCGCTGACGGTCTGCAATCCGGTGCCGGGCGGTATGGGTTTGCACGGCAGCGGCATGTTCATCGTGAATCCGCCGTACATGCTGCAAGACACGCTCAAGACGACGATGCCGTATCTCGTCAAGGCGCTCGGACAGGACAAGGGCGCGCAGTTCTTGCTGGAAGGTAAGCAGAGCTGAGGCGATCTGCGCGAATATCGGTAACCCAAACGGAAACGCCCAACGCTGGCTTAAATGCCGACGTTGGGCGTTTTTTGTGTTTGGCCGTGCTGGGATGATGCTTCGCATCCCCGAGTCCGATCACCTGGCGGACTGCGGAATCTCGTACGGCAACGACAGCAATTCGTCCGGCGAGAGATAACGCCATTCACCGAGCTCGAGTGTGCCCATCGGCAAGCCGCCGATGGCTGTTCTCACCAGACCTTCCACGCGATTACCTGCGGCGGCCACCATTCGCTTGACCTGATGGTATTTCCCTTGCGTGATCGTGAGTGCGATTTCGTGGGATGACGGGCTCATGACGTCTGTTGCCGCGAGCGGCTCAGTCTCGTCGCGCAACAGCACGCCGTCGCGCAGGGCCTGTAACATCTCTTCTGTCACGGGATGCTTTGTCGTCGCGACATACCGTTTGGGGACGTGGCGGCGTGGCGACATCATGGCGTGCAGGAAGGGGCCGTCATCGGAGAGCAGCAGCATACCCGTGGTGTCCTGATCGAGACGACCGGCCGGTTGCACGCCACGTACGGCGAGCGGGAGCGGCAACAGCGAATGCACGCCCTCGTGATGCGTCGGGCTCGTGGAGCACTCGAAACCTTCGGGCTTGTTGAGCAGAATGTAGACGTGCTCGCGGTAGTCCCAGGACTCGCCGTCCAGTGTGAACTGAAGGCCTTTCGGGTCCACCGACTCCCGGAAGTTGTCGTGCACAACGCCGTCGATGGCGAAAGCACCGGATTGAATGAGCTTGCGGCACATCTTGCGACTGCCGAAGCCCTGCGATTGCAGTAAACGATCTAGCTCGATGATGCGTCTCCGTCAGGCATCTGGGTTCAGGCCGCTATTGTAGCGGCCTGTCCGCGTGTACGTCCGTATAAGCCTGTGTACGCCCGTGTACGCCCGTGTATGCCCGTTTACGCCCGTTGTGCCCGTTCGTGCTCGTCCCTTGCTTACTCGTCCTGCATCGCGCCGCTGAAGCGCCGGTAGATGAAGCGTGCTGCCCAGTCGAGCGCGAAGCCAAGCACGCCGATCACCAGAATTACGGCGGTCAGTTCCGAGTACGCCAGTCGGTCGCGCGTGTCGAGGATGAGATACCCCAGACCCGCATTCACGCCCAACATCTCTGCGGGCACCAGCACGATCCACAAGATACCGATGGCCAGCCGCACGCCTGTGAGGACATGCGCTGCAATGCCCGGCACATAGACGTGCCAGAGCATTTCCCAGCGCGTCGCCGCCAGACTCTCGCCGAGTTGTACCCAGCGTCGATCGATGTGCGTCACGCCTGCGGCCGTGCTCATCACCAGCGGCCACAGGGCGGCGAAGGCCAGCAGAAAATACACGGCGGGGTCGCCCACACCGAGCGACATGACGGCAATCGGCATCCATGACAGCGGCGACACCATACGCAGGAATTGCAGCGACGGCGTGAGTGCTTTGTCCAGCCACCGGACGCGCCCGATCAGAAAGCCCAGCGGCACGCCCAGCACAACGGCCCACGCCAGCCCGACCGCAATACGTCGCAAGCTGGCGAGGATGTGCAGGCCAAGCTGCTCGTCGCGGATCAGGTCGGGCAGGGCGTTCAGTGCTGCCGCAGGCGAGAACTGCGACGCAAGAGAGCCGGGCGTCGTGAATAGCGAAATGCCCAACCACCAGATCAGCACGATGCCTGCAAGCCCCGCAAGGCCGAGCCACGCACGGCGCGCAGGGCGTGGCGTCACCATGCCCGCGTTCGACGGGGACGGGGTTGCGGTGCCGGGGGCAGCCTCCACCGAACCGGTCGGTTGTTGCACGCGGCTGGGCGCGAGATCAGACAACGATCACCTCCTGACGGGTGAAACCGTCCGGCAGGCCGAAAGCCTTCATGCCACCGGCGGCGGCAATGCTCTTTTTCACGAAGCGGTCGTCGACGAGATCACGTGCGACAAATGATGGGTCGAGCTTCGCGAGGAACTGCGCATTCCCTTCGACCTGTGTCTTCTGCATGTGACGTACAAGCGCCTCGGTGTAGCTCGGATAGGGGTAGGGCTGGAAGTCGATACGCTTCTCGTGCCAGTCGGCATGCACGATGGCCTTGTCGGCGAGATAGCGACCCTGCTCGGAAGCGTCCGGCGCCAGCACGCGCTGCAACACCTGGAACGGGTGCGGCGTGTAGCGGTTCTGGCCTTCCTTGGACAGCAGGCGGGCCGCATCTGCGGGGTGCTCGCGCGTCCAGGCCTGCGCCTTGACGATAGCGTCGACAACCTTCTGAGACCATTCCGGGCGCGAGGTCAGGTCACGCTCGTGCATCGTCACAACGCAGCACGCATGGTTCTTCCAGACGTCGCCGGTAAATCGCAGAATTTTGCCGACCTTCAGGTTCTCGGCCGCCGCATTGAACGGCTCGGCGACGATATAGCCCGCAATCTGTTTTGCGGCGAGGGCGGGCGGCATGTCCGACGGCGCCATCACGATCAGATTGACTTCGTTGGCGGCGGGCGCGCCGCTCTTCTGGAGCACGGGCGTCAGGCCGTTCGCGGCAAGCAACCCTTGCAGCACCACGTTATGAATCGAGTACCAGAACGGCACCGCAAAGGTTTTGCCGCCCAGATCGCCAATCTTGTTGATGTCGTTGGCCACAGTAATTGCGCTGCCGTTGACGTGATTCCATGCCACGACCTTGGCCTGTGCCTGACTGCCGTAGCGTGCCCAGACGGTCATCGGCGAGAGCAGGTGAACGACGTTGACCTGTCCCGATAGAAACGCTTCGATCAGTTGTGCCCAACTGCGCAACAACGTCGGCTTTTCCGCCTTGATGCCAGCTTGTTCGAAGTAGCCGTTGTTATGCGCGACGAGCAGCGGCGTGGCGTCCGTAATCGGCAGATAGCCGATGCGCAACGGTGCGTCAGGCTCGGCTGCGGCACGCGCAGCGGCCGAGGCGAGCAACGGGGCCGCCCCTGCGACCGTCATCATCGAAGCGAGCTTGAGCCATTCGCGGCGGGAAATTTGGCACATGGTCTGAGAATCCCCGAAGGTAGTGCTTAACGTGTGTGAGGTGTGGTGTGAAGTGCTGCGTGAGCGGACGTCTTATCGCGGGACATCGCAAGTTGCAGCGCTTGCAGAATTTCGATGCGCAACGCACCGAGCGCCTGCACCTGGGCTTCGCGCGGCGAAGGTACGTCGATTTGCCATTGTGCAAGCGTGCGCCCCTGATTGCCGAGCAGAACGATCCGGTCCGACACGAGCAACGCCTCGTCGATATCGTGCGTGACGAGGACCGTCGCCGCGCCAGTGTCTCGCACCACGGTCACCAGCAGACGCTGCATGTCGGTGCGTGTGACTTCGTCAAGTGCCCCAAACGGCTCGTCGAGGAGCAGCGCGCGCGGCTGACGCGCGAGACAGCGCGCGAGTGCCACCCGCTGGGCCATGCCACCGGAAAGCTGGCGAGGATGCAGATGATGCGCATGGGACAAGCCGACTTCGGTCAGCGCGGCGTCGATGCGCGTGCGCCGCGTCTCGCGCGAGAGTGCGGGCTGGCGCGCGAACGTCAGGCCGAACGCCACGTTGCGCTCCACCGACAGCCACGGCAGCAGACAGGGGTCCTGAAAGGCGAGGGCCACGTCAGGGCGTGGGCCCGTGAGCGGTGTGCCATCCACATCGACGGTGCCGTCGTTCGGTGCAAGCAGCCCGGCCGCGATGCGCAATAACGTGGATTTGCCCGAGCCGCTCGGGCCGAGAACCGAGACGAGTTCGCCCGGCGCGACCGAGAGATCGACGCCGCGAAGGATTGCCCGTTCGCCGTAAGACAGGCCGATGTTACGAAGCGTCAGGAATGGCGAGGCGCGCGAGGTGTCCTCGCGCGCTGCGGCGAAATGGGCGTGCTCGGGTGCGGATGCGTGCGCGCGTTGCGTCGCCGTGGGTTGGGTCATGTAACCGTTCCGGTCTTGAGTTGCTGTTCGCGTTGCGCCGCCAGTTGGTTCTTCAATTGCACGAGACTCGGCGTCACGATAGGCACAAAAGCGGCCTCGCGCTGACGTCGGGCGACGCCGGAGAGTCCCCGCAGGTAACCGCGTCCGCCCCCAGTCTGCACTTCCAGCGTGGCAGCGTCGTGAACGAGTTCCGCGAGCGAGATGCGCAGTTTGAACAGGCTTGCGGGCGTGTCGACAAATTCGCCTCGCAGGACGCCAGACTTCAGACGCGTCGTGAGAGACGCGAGCTGATCGGTCAACGCGGCCACGTCGTCTGCCACTGCGGAACGGGCTGCCGGGCCGCCTTCGTTCGTGGCGTCGAGGCTACGCCGCACAAGGCCCAGCGACATGCCGCATTGCAGCCCCAGGAAGGCCGGTCGCACGCGCACGAGCCACGCCGGTGCGTTGTCGGTGATACGGTCGTCTTCGCGCAGCGGCGTGTCGGTCATCTGAAGCGCGGCGGTGTTGGTGCCGCGCAGACCGATCAGATCGAGATCGTCGCTGCGGTGTACGCCCGGCGCGTCGTGCGCGATGGCGAAGATCGACGGCGGCCCCCCTGCCTCGTGGTCGACGGCGGCGGCGGCAACGAAGCCTTGCTTGCGCAGGTTCGTGATCCACGGCAGGCCACCGTTCACGCGCCACGATGATGTGTCGCCGCCACCTACGCCAGACGACGATAAGGTGGTTACGTCCGTCGCCCGGATCTGCAACGGTTCGATGGCCGACAAGTATTTCATCGCGTTCGACAGGCCGGTCGCGCCAGCCAGTTCACCGCAGAGCAATGCAGGCAGCAGACGATCGCGCAACGCCTGATTCGGGCTTTGCAGCAAGTACTCGATGAACGTGCGCTGTCCCCAAAGGACGAAGGCCGCGGCGAACGAATGCGCGGCAACGTCGGCAACGCTGTCGATCGCATCGCCGATTGTGCCGCCAGTACCGCCCAGCTCAACCGGAACGCCAACGCGCAGTAATCCCGCGCTGGCGAGCTGCGGTACGACCTCGCCGCTAAGCGTGGCGTCCGTATCGAGCGTCTCCGCGTGGGCGTCAAGCCACGAAGCAAGTGCCGGAGCGCGGGCGGTGAGTCCCTGCTGGCTGGCGGTGGTGCTCATGCCGCGTGCGCCTTCGGTTCCCAGCGATAAGCCGCCAGTTGCGGGTTCAGTTCGTTTTGCGAAAGATTGTTCGCGAAGTTGCACAGCGTGGCGAGCGATACGCCAAGCACCACTTCGAGGGCGGCGGCATCGTCGAAACCCGCCGATTTGAAAGCGGTGAATTCGGCATCCGACACTGCGCCGCGGGTGGCGATCACGGCACGCGTGAAATTGGCAACGGCGTCGAGGCGGGCATCGGAGAGTTTGCCCTGATCACGGATTTCATTCACGAGGGCTTCGGGAAGTTGTGCCTTCTTCAGCGCCACAGCCGTATGACCGGCGACGCAAAAGCCACACCCGTGAATCCCGGCCGCCGTGATCTGTACGACCTCGCGCTCGGCCAGTGTCAGGCTCGCGCGACCGTTGATCGCGCCCACCGTCAGATACGTTTCGAGTGCTGTCGGTGCATTCGCCAGCGACGCCACCAGATTCGGCAGAAAACCATTCGCCGCCAGTGACTTCTCCAAAAACGGACGGCTCGCCTCCGGGGCGGTCTCAACAGTGTGCAATGGCAGTCGGCTCATATCGGGCTCCTTACAGTCGAGCCTCCATTGTGCGCAAGGCCGGGCGCTTGCTCAATGCGCGCTCGTCTGGAAATTCTGCGGATTCGTCTCATCGGGGGACGGAAATTTCCGAGGTAGGCGGGGAGCACTCCCGAAGCGTACGCGTGTCCCGGATGAGAAGGTGGGCAAGCCATTACACGTAAAGCCAAGGTGGGCGAGTGTTTGCCGGTGATGGCCTTCGCTGGTGTTAGTGCACCGGGTACGTGGCCAAGGCGGTTGCAGCTGGCTGAGCACCCGCGCTGGCCGCCTGACGACGCCACGCCCCTGGCTGGATTCCAGTCACACGTTTGAAAGCCTGCGCAAAGGCCGACTCCGATTGGTAGCCCACCTGCTCGGCCGCCTCGGGTAGGGAGACGCCTGCGCGCAGCAGCGCAGCCGCCGTCTTCATTCTGACCAACGTCACGAAGTGCGCCGGTGGTTGCCCGCCAACCTCCGCAAATTGCTTGCAGAATCGCGCGCGCGACATGTTCACGAAGTCCGCCATGCTATCCGTCGTCCAACGCTCGCCCGGGGACTCGATGATCGCTGCGGCCAGCCGACCGAAGGCGTCGCGGCGCATCAGACGCCACATCCCCGGGGCGACATCTTCCGCGTGTACCGCCTCACGTAACGCGTAGTAGAAGAGCAGGTCGGTGAGGCGGGCGAGTAGTGGGGAGGGCGTGTCGCCGGGGCGACGTGCCTCTGCCTGGATTAGCGCGAAAACCTGCGTCATGCCATCGAGCCTACCGCTCGCATGACGCGCAATGATCGGGTTCGGCAGCAAGCCAAGTACCAGTGTGTCGAGATCGGTGCGAAATTCGAAAAAGCCGCAGGCAAGGGCGACGGAAGGTTTTGCGGCTCCGGTGGTCGCCGAGCTTGCGCGAGGCTTGGGCGGCAGGGGGGTCATCTTGCCCAATCTGACGCTTAGGTCCGCCGGAGGTGTCGCGGATGGCGTCAGCGCGTGCGGGACGTCCGAAAGCAGAAACACAGCATCCCCTGCATTCAATTCGGTCGTGCTCGCCTCACGGCCCCCATCTGCACCGACATGCAAATAGCACCCGCCATCCAGCACCACATGGAAGCTCGCCCGCTGATGCCCACCCGTCGACGCCTGATAAACACCGCAGTATTCGCCCACGTGGAATAACGTGCTCTTTAATTCCAATCCCGCCAGCAACCAGTCGGCAACGCGGTCGGTCTCGTTCGCTCCCAACACCTCTTGCAACATAACCCGCTCCACGCTGTCGTGCCCTCAACGGCAAAACAAACATCCTCCCCACCGACATTCCCGCAGACAACTATTTTTTCGTTGGATGCTTATTACTGGGATGGGGATGGGGCTGGGTGGGTTGGGACGGTCGGTCGGGCGCAAGGCGGGGGATTGGATGCGTCAGAGAAAACGCAAACCGTCGACAACATCGACAACATCGACAACATCGACAACATCGACAACATCGACAACATCGACAACATCGACAACATCGACAACATCGACAACATCGAAAAGGCCCTGCCTCAGCAGTGCCCCTGCATTCCCATACGGCGCCCCCGGCGCCGAGAGGACTCGGTCACGTTCCGCGACCCCGGCATCGCTTGCAAGCGATGCCTTTCGAGTCCCCACGCAATGTGCACCGGCACATTGCTTTCTGGGCAAGCATGAAAAAAGCCGATGATCTTTCGATCATCGGCTTTTTTTGTATTTTTTTGGTGCCCAGAAGAGGACTCGAACCTCCACGGTGTTACCCGCTAGTACCTGAAACTAGTGCGTCTACCAATTCCGCCATCTGGGCCCCGTCAGCTCGCTTACTGCTTGCTCGCTGCGAAGAAGTGAGATTATGCCGAGGGTGTTACATGCTGTCAATACTGGGGGGCTAAAAAATTCAAAAAACTTTCACGAATCACCCCAACACCCCCCCCCCAAAAAACCTCAAGCAGCCCGCCCCATATGCTCAGCGCGAATCATGTCGATCAGATGCCGTAACCCCGGCAACGTCTGACGCCGACTCGGGTAATACATCGACAACGGTGGCCCATCCACTGCCCATTCCGTCAACACCGCCTCCAACGTGCCATTCGCCAACTCGGCCGCCACGTTGCGCTCCAACACATATCCCAAACCCAAGCCACCCACGGCCGCCGCAATCACGCCGTCACTCTCGTTGATGCTCAATGCCCCCGGCACATCCAATTCCACCGCCGTCGACCCATTGCCCAACTCCCACTTGTACAACGTGTTATCGCCCAGCCGCATCCGAATGCAATTGTGTGACATCAAATCCTGTGGCACCTTCGGTCGGCCATGACGCGCAATGTACGCCGGCGAACCCACCACGATCCACTTCAATGCCGGCGTCAACGGCGTCGCAATCATGTCGCCAGGCACCGTGTCGCCGTAACGCATCCCCGCATCGAACCCCTCCGCCACAATGTCCAGCATCCGGTCATCCACTGTGACATCCAGCTCAATGTCCGGATATGACGAGACAAAGCGGGGCAGGATAGGATCCAACAGCAATCGGGCCGCATCGCGTGGCACGTTCAGACGCAACCGGCCCGCCGGCGATGCGCGATATCGGTCCAATGCACCAATCGCCGACGCGATCTGCTCAAGGCCCTGCTCCAATTCCTTCGCCAAGGCCGATCCCGCCGCCGTCGGCGACACGGAACGACTCGTGCGATTCAATAACTTCACGCCCAGACGCGCCTCAAGATTGCGCATCGCATGACTCAAGGCAGAGGTCGTCACGCCCAACTCAGTGGCGGCCTCCCGGAAACTCTGCCGGCGGCAGATGGTGACAAACACGTTCAAATCGGCAAGCTCGCCGCGAGTGAAGGCAGGCATGTATTTCCCAACAAGTATCAAGCAACAAAAACCAAAAACACCCGACAAGCTCAACGAATTAAGTGTCCGTTGAACAATATTCAATTTTTTATGAGGTAAATTCTACCGATTTCCCTATGCCCTGGAGCGACGCCATAGCCGTCGTGACGGAAACGCTACACATTCTCACTACGCATTGGCTTGGCTGTTTCGTTCTGCAGCACCGCCGATGCGTGTGTCTTCGATCGATGGGATTCTGGCGTGCAACAAGGGCGGAATGGACGACGGATTTAGCGTCCACGAAAATGACCTGCCCCATGATGAGGCTGTCGACGCATCGCTCGAATGCCTTGCCAACTAGCGCACCAGGCGCCGGTTGTTAACTCGGCATCATCTCGCCATACACCCACCAGGCTTCTGCGATGACCGTCGGATTGACGGCGGTAAGGCGAATGCCGTGCGGAAATTCTTGCGTGACGCATTTGACGAACGTATCGATCGCGTCACCCGTCGTGGCTTCCGCAATGCCCTCTGGCACTCACCACTGCATCGAATTTGGTGCGTGAAAGAGGCGCATCCATAGTTGTCACAGAATTGGGCGTGTCGCCGCAGCCAATCGGCGGATATTTGAAAAGACTTCGCGGCAGCACTGCTGCATGAGATATTTGTTCGGCCCAATACTGGAATCGAACCCACGGACTTCGCGCTCGATATTGCTACGAAGTTTGAGCGGATTCTTTCGGATGTGGATGACGTGGTACTCGCGGATTTCGATCCGACGGCGATGGCGCGGAGTGTTGGGATTGTTGCGAATGAACACGCGCAACTTCTCATATTGCCGAGGTTTATTGCGACGTTTGGGATTGTCGGCGGGCTTCGTAATGTCACCGATGTCGCGATGTTTCCTCGCGTCGATTGCGCAGATGGCGCCAGCTATTCGCATGACGCACTGATCCGTCCCGTTGAAACGCTCGCTATATCTCTCTAAATCTCGCTTAAACCGTATCTTGAATTCAATGACGTGGTCGCGTTTTTACCCTCAGCCATCGCCAATGCGTTTCAACTGACCAGGCTACAGTTGCATCCTTTGCCGGAGACGTTTACCACGGCCATAGGATGGCACCGCAAACGCTCGGGGAATCCGCTAGCGATCCGGCTGCAGGGAGTGCTGAAAGAAGCTGTGGAAGGGTAGGGGGGGGCTGAGGGCTGAGGAGGTAAACCGTCGACAACATCGATGAGGCCCTGCCTCAGCAGTGCCCCTGCATTCCCATACGGCGCCCCCGGCGCCGAGAGGACTCGGTCACGTTCCGCGACCCCGGCATCGCTTGCAAGCGATGCCTTTCGAGTCCCCACGCAATGTGCACCGGCACATTGCTTTCTGGGCAAGCATGAAAAAAGCCGATGATCTTTCGATCATCGGCTTTTTTTGTATTTTTTTGGTGCCCAGAAGAGGACTCGAACCTCCACGGTGTTACCCGCTAGTACCTGAAACTAGTGCGTCTACCAATTCCGCCATCTGGGCCCCGTCAGCTCGCTTACTGCTTGCTCGCTGCGAAGAAGTGAGATTATGCGGATGCGACGCGGGAGTGTCAACACTTTCGCACAAAAAATTTTCGTTTCTCTCACCGACCTCCACCACCACGCTCAAATTCCGCACAGGTGGCAGTTTTCGTGAGGTTTGCCGTATGATTGTCCCTGACTGTAAGACGTCGCTATCCGCGCATCCTTACAACCCCACGGACCGTCGGGCGCATGGTGCGCCACTCGGCCGGACTCAACCGGCACAGTAACGCTACCGACCTTTGAGCAAATATCCCTATCCGATCCCGAGTCGCGAAGAGATCCTCGGTGTGCTGCGCACCGCAGACTCCGCGCTGTCCGCCAACGATATCGCCGAAGCCCTCGCCATTAAAAAGCAGGAACGCGAAGGCTTCTTCAAACGTCTTGCCGCCATGGAGCGCGACGATCAAATTCGTCTCGACCGCCGCGGTTACTATCAGTTGACCCACCCGTCCAATTTCATCGCAGGCCGTGTTATCGGCCACCGCGATGGCTACGGCTTCGCCGTGCGCGACGATGACGGCGATGACCTCTTCCTCCCCACCGAGGAAATGAAGAAGGTCATGCACAACGATCGCGTCCTCCTGCGTATCGCCGGCTATGATCGCCGCGGTCGCCCCGAAGGCCATATCGTAGAAGTCGTCAGTCGCGCCAATACCCATGTCATCGGCCGCCTCCTCAACGAGAACGGCGTCATGGTCGTCGCGCCCGAAGACAAACGCATCAGCCATGACATCCTGATCCCACCCCGTGCCCAAGGTAAAGCGAAGGTCGGACAGGTCGTCTCCGTCGAACTCACCGATTACCCCAGCCGCTATAGCCAGCCCATCGGCCGCGTCTCGGAAGTCCTCGGCGATATCGACGACCCCGGCATGGAAATCGAAATCGCCGTGCGCAAGTACGGCGTGCCCCATCAGTTCTCCGCCGAAGCCCTCGCCGCCGCCGGGGCACTCCCCGACGAAGTCCGCGCCCCCGATCTGCGACACCGCATCGACTTGCGCGATGTCCCCCTCGTCACCATCGACGGCGAAGACGCCCGCGACTTCGACGACGCCGTCTATTGCGAACCCGCGAAGGTCGGTCGTACCAACGGATTCCGCCTGCTTGTCGCCATCGCCGACGTCTCGCATTACGTCGCCGCCGGTGGCCCGCTCGACGCCGACGCCCTCACGCGCAGCACCTCCGTCTACTTCCCGCGACGCGTCATCCCGATGCTCCCGGAAAAGCTCTCAAACGGCCTGTGCTCCCTTAACCCGGACGTCGACCGCTGCGTACTCGTCTGCGACGCACTCGTTGCACCGAATGGCGAAGTGAAGGCCTATCAGTTCTATCCGGCCGTCATCCACTCCGCCGCGCGCCTGACCTACACGGAAGTCGCCGCCGTCCTCGGCAATACGAAGGGCGCCGAAGCACAACGCCGCGCAACGCTGCTGCCGCACCTGCAGAATCTGTACGACCTCTACAAGATCCTCGCCAAGGCGCGCAAGTCGCGCGGCGCCATCGAGTTCGATTCGACGGAGACGTACATCGTCTGCAACGCGCAAGGCAAGATCGAACAGATCCTTCCTCGTACGCGCAACGACGCCCACCGCCTCATCGAGGAATGCATGCTCACAGCCAACGTCTGTGCGGCCGACTTCCTCAAGCGTCACAAACAACCCGGGCTGTATCGTATTCACGCCGGACCCTCGGGCGAACGCCTCCAGGTACTGCGCACGTTCCTCAAAACCCTCGGGCTCACGCTTGGCGGCGGGGACGAACCGGCCACGTCCGATTACTCGGAACTGATGACGCAAATCGAGTCCCGGCCCGATGCGCCCATGCTCCAGACGATGCTCCTGCGCTCGATGCAGCAGGCCGTCTACAGCCCGGACAACATCGGCCACTTCGGTCTCGCGTACCCGGCCTACACCCACTTCACCAGCCCGATTCGCCGCTATCCGGACCTGCTCACGCACCGCGCCATCAAGGCCATTCTCGCGGGCAAGAAGTATGAGCCGGAAATTCCCGCCGGTGTCGAGCTGACCACGGGCCTCTCGCCCCACGCACGCAAGCTGCAAAAGGACGACGACAAGAACAAGAAGTCGCCGAGCGCGAAAAAGCGCGACGCCATCTGGGACGAACTCGGCCTGCATTGCTCCGCTAACGAACGCCGCGCAGACGAAGCGTCGCGCGACGTCGAAGCCTGGCTCAAGTGCTACTTCATGCGCGACAAGCTTGGCGAAGAGTACGGCGGCACAGTCAGCGCCGTCACATCGTTCGGCATCTTCGTGCAACTCGACGATCTCTTTATCGAAGGTCTCGTGCACGTCACGGAACTGGGCAGCGATTATTTCCAGTTCGACGAAGTGCGTCACGAACTGCGCGGCGAACGCACTGGCATCCGCTATCGACTCACCGACCGCGTGCGCGTGCAAGTGAGCCGCGTGGATCTGGACGCCCGCAAGATCGACTTCCGACTCGTGCGCGAACCGAACGCCCGCTCGCTCGCGAAGACGTCCGGCCGTAGCGAACGCGGCGGTGCTCCGGTGCCGACGCCCGCCGCCGGCACGCCCGGCATCGCAGGCTCCGCCAGCGCTGGCCCGACCATCCGTCAACTGCCCAAGGGCGGCGCACTGCTCAACGGCGTGCAACCCGCACCGGCTGGCAAACGGCCCGCGAAGCCCAAGTCCGCGAAGGTGAAAGCCGCGCGTGCCGAGCGCGGCGCAGCCCCCGCGAAACACGGCGGCGGCAAGGCACCGGCAAAGCGACAGGGCGGGCAAGGCGGTCAGGGCGGTCAGGGCGGCCCCGGTGGTCAGACGAAGAAGCCGCGTCGTTAATCGATGCCCGTGCCATGCCCAGCCCCCGCGCTGCGCACGGCACGATGCATCGAACGACGGCGCAGTGAGCGGTTTGCAGTAAGATGGGCGCCTTTGCCGGAAATCACCGGCATCCGGTACCCGCGATGGATTGCGGCGGCGGTGGCCCATGTGGCTCCCGCCGCCGTCGTGCTTTAGGCGACGACAGTTGTGCGTGACAAGCGGCAACATCCCCCGTCACGGCAACAGACGCCACGGCACACGCTATTTTGAGGAAATGAAATGAGTAAATTGAAAATGCTGTTCGGCTTCCATGCCGTGACCGCACGCCTGCGACACGACGCCACCAGCGTCAAAGAGATCTACTACGACCCGACCCGTCGCGACCGTCGCATGACGGATTTCCTCAAGGCCGTGGAGTCGTACAAGAATGCACCGGGCGTCAAGATCAAGCTGGTTCAGGCGGATGGCAAGCGTCTCGACGGGATGACCGGCACGTCGCGCCACCAGGGCGTTGTGGCACAGGCGGAGGAAATCTCGCTTGCGCTCAATCTCGATGAGCTGCTCGACGGCATCTCGGGTGACCCGTTGCTGCTGATCCTCGATGGCGTAACAGATCCGCACAACCTCGGTGCCTGCCTGCGCGTGGCCGACGGTGCGGGCGCGCATGCCGTGATCGCCCCCAAGGACCGCGCGGTCGGTCTGAACGCCACTGTGGCCAAGGTCGCGAGCGGTGCGGCTGAGACGGTCCCGTACATCATGGTGACGAATCTCGCCCGCACGTTGCGTGACCTCAAGGAGCGCGGTATCTGGGTCGTCGGCACGTCCGACGACGCACCTGCCGATATCTACGGTACGAAGCTCACCGGCCCGATGGCGATCGTCATGGGCGCGGAAGGCGAGGGCATGCGCCGCCTCGTGGGCGAGACGTGCGACGAACTCATGAGTATTCCGATGGCCGGCGGCTGCGAAAGCCTGAACGTGTCGGTCGCGAGCGCCGTGTGTCTTTACGAGGCCGTGCGTCAGCGCAAGGTCGCGGTCAAGGGCAAGTAAGCGTTGTACACGCCTCCGGCAAGCGTGAAGCCGGGGGCGGCTTTGCCTTGCGGACTGGCGTCACTGTGTCGACGCCTGCGTCACTCTTGAGCGCGCTCTGGAGGACTCGCCTGCGTTGTTGGCCTCACCGACGGGGCTGGATTCGACGGGAAGTCGTTCGAGCCGTAGCACGTCCAGCCTGAACTGAAGTCGCGCGTCGGCGCACTTGTCATGCGCAGGCCGCCCCCGGCTTTGCGTGGCTTCGATGCTGGTCTGCCGCCTTTCGGCGATTCTCTGTTTGACAACCGTCTCGGCGCGGATGCGCGCGTCTCGTTTCGCGGCTGCGGTTGCCGCCCGGATCTGATCTCCCGCAATTCTTGCCGCGGCCTCGCGGGCTTCGCGCTGACTTTTGAGGTACGCCTCCTTTTTGGCGTTTTCCAGCAACGTGCGAGTTGCGTCGCTCGTCGCCCACATCGCGGCCCGGCGGATCTCCTCCCTGGCGCGTGACTGTGCCTGTGCTCTGGCGCGATTCGATGCGGAAGACGTCGCTCGCTGAGCCTCATTACGCGCTCTGGCAGCCGTCTGTTGGGCGGTTTTCGCCGCTTTACGATCCAGCCTTTCCTTGACGATACGGGCCTCGGCGCTAACCTGAGCCTGAATCCCAGTCTGTACGCCACCGGAACTCTGCGTGTCGGAACTCACCTTGTCGGCGAGCAATGCCTCATATTGCGTACTCGCTGATTTCACGTGCTCGCGATACGCCGCAGCCATCTCTTCTTCCGTCGCATCGGCGTATCGGTACAAATGCTTTCCGTAGCGCTCAATCGTCGCATCGATGATTTCACGAATGGCGGGCCCTCGGTATGCGCTTAGATGTCTGCCGAGTCCTGGCCCAACGCTCGCGAGCACGCTTTGCACGATATCGGACGGCGGCGATTCTCCAGGAAGCTCAGCCCGCCATGCCTCGTTGACCAGGCTCGTGATCATGTTTCTCAACTCGCGCTGTTCACCTAGTGTCATCGTCGGCATTGCCTCGCGCAGCTCGTTTTGCAGACGTTCCTGCTCCAACTCAATCACGCTACGCTCGGAGATCACCGTTCGGATCGCTTCGAGCACTTCGGGAATCGGACTTCCGACCCCCTGGGATCGATCTTCTTTGACGGGCGCCCGACGTGAGATTTTCAGGTAACGTAGCGCCCGAATCCGCAGTGCATCCAGAAGGCCGCACTCACGGCGTGAATTCGCGAGCGATGGGTTCAGGTCGTCCTGTTTCAGGAGGTGGTAAACCTGATCCAAATGATTCTCACGCGTGGTCGAGCGCGCGCTCAACAGCTCGAGCCAGAAGCTGCGAAGGTGTTGGTTCGCTCTGGCGAGCAGAATCGCTCGCAACGCTTCAGCCGGGACGCCCGCAAGTGTCAGTTCTCGCATCAAGGTGCACCAGGCGCGTGCCAGATATGGGTCGTTACGAATCCGATAACCGATCAGCGCGACGTAGGTTTTGCCTTCGTTGGAACGAAGCATGGCAACGGTATCGTTGCCGAAGATGGCATCCTCACGGATGAGCGAGGCGAGTAAGTGCAGGTACAACGCATTGGCTATGGGATAGATTTTCGGGTGTGCTTCCGACCTTGACGAGATGTGAAGCGTGCTCGCAATCACGCCGAGCATCTCCGGCACCAGCAGGGCGTTCGACACACGGCGCAGTGTCGGGTGATCGCCGTTCACGAGTGCACCGCGCAGCTGGTTGCCGGTTGTCGCCAGCATCTTCAGCATCCGAATTCGGCGATCTTCGCTGATCGCGCTCGTGACGCCGTAGTCGCGGTGATAGACAAATGTGATGTCCTGGCCGGTGATCTGTCCGAGTATGGGGAGTGCCACCGCGCAAGAGTCGCAAGTATCGAGAAGACTGTTCACGTGAATGCCGGTGATGATGGGGTCCTCTCGCATATCGTGTTCGATAGCCGCCGCCAGAATCTGCTCGGCGTCGCGACATCGCTCGGGTTGCCGGGCGCCGGGCGGCGCGAGGGTGGGCAGATTGACACGTGCCCGCGAGGGGCCCGGCGCGTTGGAGAGTGTCGCGATCCGTGCGAGTCGCCGCTTCGCATCGATGAAAGTGGTGTCACCGATATCGACGGCATCTGCGTCGCCCATGGCTTCGTGGATATGCAGCCGCAAGCCTTCGAGGCGTTCACTGTCCGAGGTTGCGAAGTAGACGTTGACGCCGGATTCGGCCCCGACCACCGCAAACGCGAGGTTGCCAGACATCAAATGCATTCGTAGGTCAGCAATGCCTGCATCGTGGGAAATGTTCCATTGACCGTTCTCCTTGAACACCAGGTCGTTGCCCAGCAACGTCCTGTAGATCTCCAGATCGCGTTTGTGGAAATGGGCGTCAAAGCGTTTACGGCTACGTAGCTGTGCACGGCAGTTCTCGACGTAGCTCGTCAGTTCGACGGGAGAGATGAGTGTGTCTAAGGCTGTGCGGACGGTCTCTTTGTCGGGGCTGCCGGCGCGTCGCGTTAACGTGCGCGCCACGTTCATTGCCGTGAGCGGCGGATTGTTCACCATGGCGTCGGCCTTGAGTTGACGCTTATGCGCCAGGTATTCATCGATTTTTAGCTGGTCGTCCCGGTTGCCCGCGTCCAGACGCCGAAAGCGCACCTGCGTGGCCTTGGGGGGAATCGTACTCGTGGCGTAAAAGGCGTTTGCATCGGCACAAACAACGATGTGCCCGGTGTTCGTGAGCTGTACGCCGACCACCGATTTTTCAAACGGTACGCCGTCGACGATATCCGACAGTTCCACGCGAACGAGCGCCGCATCGCCTTGCGCTTTGCTCAACGGAGCGTTTCTTGCCGAGACGACGCCGATGATGTGGGGATGGTAATCGGGCTTAGAGGACAGTCCGAAACGTCGCGCACCGCGTGCGGATAATGCGCTTGGCTGTAAGTCCTCCTCCGACACCGTGGCGAACAGTCCCTCGCTGGCAAAGAAGGCGCGCGCTGTGTGGCGTTTGGCTCTCGACATACCGCTGTGCGGCACAGGACGTGTCTGCTCAGGTATCGAGGCGGGGACAACGCTGACTTCCGAGATCGACGAGCGCGTGCGGAACAGACGCTCGGGAAGGTCGTCGTTGCTGGTGGCCACATCGGGTTCGCTGGAGGCGTCATAAGCATGAAGAAGCTCGCTCAGACGCGGGTGCGAGTTACTTGCGGTCAAGCGCGGCCAGGTCCGTGTCGAGGCGGACGCGCCGTCCCATGACCTACCGACGGCAATGAAGTCGCTGCTTGAACGAGTCCGGGGGCGTGGGCCGTCGACATCATCTGAAGACGATTCGCGCACGGGCGCCGGAAGCCGGTTGTTGATCAAACCTGGGCGCATGAACGGCTTGGCGCCCTGCGCCCCGCGACAGGCTGGCTTCGAGTCTTGCTCGAAAGCAGCTTGCTGTCACCGGGCAGTTCCATGGCGCTCGATGAGTTGCGAACAACGCCAATGTCTGCCTCGGTCCGAGCGGTGACTTTCAAAAATTGCCCGGACGCCTGGCCGCGATCAGCTCGCGATCGGGTCTGCGCTGCCGCGGATCGTGCATCGGAAGGCTTCACATCTTCTCTCGTGCCGCGCTTATACCAATTCGCACAGCGATTTATGGAAGGCTCTGCCCTTGAGCGGTACTAGTGTCACAAGTACCTCCACCCACGAGCCGAAAAGCGGCGCTGACATTTTGCTTTCCACTAATCGAAACTCAGCAGTGGTCTCGCCCTCGGCGCAGCCGACGACCGCCCGCACGCTCGACAATCATCCACAAGACGACACCCCACGGATATCCACCGGGACCCGGGATTTGAGTGAGTTTGTCCGGCCACCCACCGATGCCGCCTCGCGCTACCGCCCGCCCGAGTGGCCGACATTGAGCACGAATAAGACGCCGCGAAAGATCAGCGATTTTGGTCTCCGGCCAAAAGCATCCACGCCACCCAATCTGCCCACAGCGACGCATCAGCGCTTTGCGCCGCCCGCCCCGACCAACATCGCGTCGGCATTGTCGCGTTTCCGTGTCAGCCCGGTAATTCCCCCGCTGTCAACATCTGAGATAGGACCTGGCCCATCTCATGGCGTCGCAATGAACGGCGATAGCCATGCGAATCCGATGGGTCCTTCTGTCCACAAGCAGCAATACATCAAGGTCGATCCCGCAAGCGCTCGTCTTAGCGCATTCCCTTGGGTGGACACCAGCGCGCACGGTGCTGCGCGAACAATGGCTTTCAGCGATTCGATCAAGGGGAGGCTTTTTGGCGAGCGACCTACGCCGAGTCCCACCGATCTTGGCCCGATGGAAGAGGAAGGGGTATGGCGTCCCGCGTCGTTGTTGCTGCCGCTTCTCCTTTCCGACATCGTGCAGGGTGTGCCATTCGAAAAAAAAGTCGTCGGCGCGCGCATTCCCGGTGCGAGGTCGACCGTGGTTGTCCAGGTGGAGCCGAATCGCTTTCATGCCTCACATTTGCGGCATGACCCTGCCGGGCAGGTGACCTTCGAGTGGCTGGATCCCGACGTGCCGGAAGACGCGCGTCTGATCGACCGGTTTCGGGAGATCAGGCATCAGGTCGAGGCTGATGTCGCCGAAACCGATCCCACGAACAGCGTTCGTAACGTGGTTCATCAACCCGAGGCTGAACAAATTCGCTCGGGAAAAACAAGGCCGTTATCCGTTGTTAGCGACGACGCCTGCCGGATTTTCACCTCGGAGCAAGCGCAGCGAACCGTCGTGGAAGGCAGCAAGGCCAGCCTGTCGCGTCGTGAGCTATTCAACGCCGAGCGCGACGACTTCGATCTGACTGTCTATCGAACGGTGCTCGGATCGGAGCGAGTGTTTGAAACGGGGGGCGAGTGGAACATCGGGAACCCCGCAGGGGTTGCGGATCTGAAAGCGAGTTTGCGCGAAAACAACTTTGCATTTGCCACCGCCGATACCACCGCAGGGCGTAAAGTCTATTTCTCGTTGTCCGGAGGTGCTCGAACAGACGGCCTGAAGCTCGCAATACACGATTCGATGGGCGAGGCCGACGAGATCCGTATCGGCCATCTCACATTTATCGATGCCAGGCGCCGTCTGGCAAAGTACACCCGCAGTGAGCCAGGCACATCGAGTGGGTCCGGTGTGCAGACGAACTTGCCGGTGCTGGACACCGAGTGCAACACGAACATCAACCGCCGATACGACGCGGGGCAGATTCTCGCGGCGATCATCGCGCACGAAGCGCGCGAGCATCCTCTGACCGGTAGCATCCACGTCAACACGCTGCTCGATACCCGCGATTCCTGCGCCGGTACGCTGGGGATGCTGCAAACACAAACGAAGCAGTCGGTCCGCGTCGTTTATCACAGCGATTATGGTGTCACGGCAGTAAACAGCCGGAATCCGGTAGTGCGCGTCATGCAGGAATTCGGCGCCTCGATCAACGAGCTTCACGGACATCTCATTACGGGCAATTACGCGCAAATGTACAAAACCGGCCTCCGCCTGCCGACACCGGAGATGCTCGCTGCATTGACGGACAGTCTTCTTGGGGAGAGTGGCAGCTACATGAATGCGACGCAATTGGGGATCTTCGGCAATGGTCACTATCTGCGCGTGTTGGGCGTGTTGACGCGAACGGAAGTGGTGCGCCCTGACAACGTCACCGATGCACTGCTATCCCCGGAAGGTCGTGCCTACGTATCGATGCTTGGAAGACGTGTCGCCGCCAATCCCATGCTTGCTCAGGCATGGGCCAGTCTGTTGCATGAACTCAAGGAAGCCGGGGTGCCTCGCGGTACGCTGCTCGAAGTCATGTTAAGCAAGCCGACCGGCTCTGCACGGTGCTTCTATGTAGAACTGCTACGCGCGCCGCATGCGCCGCGCGATGGGCGAGACCCGCTGGTCGCGTGGCTCAAAGAGGCCCACCTCGTTCCAGGCATCAAAGAGTTGTCACACTATGTCAGTTTGCGTCGGGCGCTAACACTGGCAACACGTCTGCGCATTCAAATTCAGCCGACGAAATGCCTTGAGTTCAACCATGTCCCGCTCAAGAAGGTCCTCGTCGAGGCGCGCGATGCGCTTTCCATGTCCGCACTCAACGCCGCAGACAACCAGCGACTCGCCAATCGACTGCGGGAGGTGATGCCCACCATCACGGTCGGGGAGCAGCGGGAGTTTCGCGAGATGATTCACGACACGCTGAACGAGGCGTGGCAAAAGGTCCTGCCCAACACTCAGCCAGCGTCACACATTGCCCAATCTCTGATCGAAGATCTGGGGCCATCGTACGGCAGTGCGCTCATCGGTAGTCGCAAAGCTGCCGTTGACGCCATCATCGCGCAGCGAACCGCAGCCTACGCGGATTTCCAACAGCGTAATCCCACGGCAACTCAGAAAGCGCTTCGGGACGTGTTCGAGGCGCAGGTCCAGGCGGCACGGGAGGCATATCGGGCGGTGCTTTCCGGCGCAAGCGCTACTGCATCGGAAAATTTGACGGCGTCCGCAAGTCAGGCGGCGCAAAGTGCGAAAACGACGCTAGCCAGACAGAAGATTCGACAGCAAGCCGAAGATGCGGCGCTCGCGGCCCGAAACGGGGCGGCGGCAGCCGCGCAATCTCGGGCCGAACAGGCGTCGAGTCGCGCGGCAAAAAACGCCGCCGGACGTCAGGCAAAGCAAATGGCGCTGGACGCTGCAAGAGCGGCATCGCTTCAGGCTTATACCGAAGCATGCAAAGCGTCGAAGCAGAAAGTGGAGACGCAACTCAAACACGAAGTGTCTGCGCAGGTGCGGCGCGATGCGGCGACGCGCGCCCGGCAGTCGGCGGCGCAACAGGCGAGGCAATCTGCGCTGGCGATGACGAGAAACCAATTCAAACAAGAGGCGGCCGCTCAGTTCGATCGAGACATCAAGAGCATGTATGCGCGGCTGAATGCCTTGAGAGCAAATCCGACAGATCAGGCAATTCAGGAGAGACTGGATGCGCTAAGAGGAATACCGTCGACCAGCCAAATTGAGCGCAGATTTGCAAATTTGCGCAGTCCGCAATCCGGCAGCAATGTGACGTCATCGGGACGCACCGTCTTGCCTGCCCCATAACGCGCACTGACGTCGAAGACGGGCCGCTGTCGTTCGTCGACCGCGGCCCGCCGGATCTTAGCGTGCGGCGTCGATCAGCCCTTCGAGCTTGATGGCATCGGCCGCAAACGCGCGAATGCCTTCCGCGAGTTTTTCGGTCGCCATCGCATCGTCGTTGAGGGCGAAGCGGAACGACGGTTCGTCCGTTTTGACGCGCGCGATGTCGGCCGAGCGTGCGTCCTTCACATCGAGCTGACGTTTGACTTCGCCTTCGGTCGTACGCAGTTGTTCCAGCAGGGCAGGGCTGATCGTCAGCAGATCGCAGCCGGAGAGCGCCAGAATCTGGCCGGTGGAGCGGAAGCTCGCGCCCATCACTTCCGTGTCGTGGCCGAAGTGCTTGTAGTAGCGATAGATCGCCGATACCGAACGAACGCCCGGATCGTTGACGCCGGCGTTTGCCGCTTCGTCCCAGTTCGCACCGGCGGACTTCTTGTACCAGTCGTAAATGCGCCCGACGAACGGCGAAATCAGCCGGGCCCCGGCTTCAGCGCACGCGGCGGCCTGCACCAGCGAGAACAGCAGCGTCATGTTGCAGCGAATCTTGTCGCGCTCCAGAATTTCGGCGGCGCGAATACCTTCCCACGTCGAGGCGATCTTGATCAGCACGCGATCGCGCTCGATGCCTTCGGCTTCGTACATGGCGATGAGCTTGCGGGCGCGCGCGACGGTGCCTGCCGTATCGAACGACAGGCGGGCGTCCACTTCCGTGGAGACGCGGCCCGGCACGATATCCAGAATCTCTTTACCGAAGGCGATCAGCAGACGGTCGATGATCTCGTCCATCGACGCGGCACGATGCTCGCCGACCACTCGCGTGAGGATCGGGCGGTAGGCGTCCTTCTGGACGGCGCCGAGGATCAGCGAGGGATTGGTGGTGGCGTCTTGGGGCTTGTAGGCATCCATCGCCTGGAAGTCGCCAGTGTCGGCAACGACGATGGTGTGACGCTTGAGTTGATCGAGCAGATTCATGAGAGCGGCCTTGCGAGATAAGCACTGCGTGACATGACATCCGGCGCGGGGCCGGAACAGCAAGACGGCGACGGGATGACGAAAAACGGCGCGTCACGCCCGACTCCGGTAAACTTCCGACTTTACCAAACTTTGCCGGAATTCCCCATGACCCAGGACGAACTCAAACGCCTGGTCGGCCAGGCTGCTGCCGACTATGTGAATCAACACGTGCCCGAGGGCAGCGTGATCGGCGTGGGCACCGGGTCCACCGCTAATTGCTTCATCGACGCGCTCGCCGCCCATAAGGGCCGGTATCGCGGCGCGGTCTCCAGTTCCGAAGCGAGCACCGAGCGTCTGCGCAAGCATGGCATCGAAGTGTTCGATCTCAACCAGATCGACAGCCTGCCCGTCTACGTCGACGGTGCCGACGAAATCAATGCGCTCGGCCACATGGTCAAGGGCGGTGGCGGCGCACTTACGCGCGAGAAGATCGTCGCTTCGGTGGCGAAGGAATTCGTCTGCGTGGTCGATGCCTCCAAAGAGGTCGCCGTGCTCGGCGTCTTCCCGCTGCCGGTCGAAGTGATTCCGATGGCGCAGGCAAGTGTCGCTCGCGCGCTCGAAGCGCTGGGCGGCAAGCCGCAGGCGCGCGTGCGTGCCGACGGCAGCCCGTACATGACCGACAACGGTTGCGCTATTCTCGACGTGCATGGGTTGCAGATTCTCGACCCGGTCGCGTTCGAGACCAAGGTCAACCAGATTCCCGGCGTGGTGACGGTCGGTCTGTTTGCGCAACGCGGCGCGGATATTACGCTCATGGGTACGCCCGAAGGCGTACGCACCATCGACTATAAGAACTGATCCCGGGAGGGCAGGATGGCTGGATCGCGTCGTCTCCCCGAAACCTGGTTCCGCCGTGGCCTATGGCTGATCGCCGTGTTGTTCGCGGCGTTCCTCATCGGGCTGGGCGGTCTTGTCGTCGACAAATTGCCGGGCGTAGCACCCGCGCCGACACTCGATTCCTTCATTGACCGGGCGCAGGCCGAACGTGCCGACGCCGCGATCAAACAGGCGCAGACGAAGCAGGAAGACGTCGGCGCGCAGTTGGAGACCGCGCGTTTGCAGCTCAAGGCGCGCAGTACCGCCTATCGCAATGCGCGCGAGTCGTTCAACGACTGGGTGGCAACGCGAACCGCGACGGCGCAGGCCAGTCAGGACGCCGAACTCGTCTCCCGCACCCGTGCCCTCGATGCGCTCAAGACAGCGGAGCGCGATGCGCAAACGCAGGTCGACACGCTCGAATCGAAGCAGTTGGATGCTCAGCGTGCCGTGCAGGCCGCCCGTACAGCGCGCGTCGCACTCGACGTGACGGCAGGTGAGCAACTGGCGGCGATTCAGCGCTCGCAGGAGCTCAAGGTCTTCGGTATCCGCCTGGCGCTGACTCTGCCATTGCTGGCGATTGGTGGTTGGTTATTCGTGCGTCAGCGCAAGAGTACGTGGTGGCCATTCGTCTGGGGCTTCATCTTCTTCGCGCTGTTCGCGTTCTTCGTCGAGTTGGTGCCGTACCTGCCGGACTATGGCGGCTATGTGCGGTATCTCGTCGGGATAGTGCTGACGGTGCTGATTGGTCGATACGCCATTGTTTCGCTGCAGCGATATCTGGCGCGACAAAAGGCGGAAGAGCAGTTGCCGGACGAGCAGCGTCGCAAGACACTGTCATACGATCTGGCGCAGGCAAGGCTGGCGAAGTCGGTGTGTCCGGGGTGTGAGAGGGCGGTGAAACTGGACGATCCGACGCGCGACTACTGCGTGCACTGCGGCATCTGTCTTTTCGACCATTGCGGCACGTGCAAGACGCGCAAAAATGCGTTTGCGCATTTCTGCCATCAGTGTGGCGCGCGGTCGACGGGCGTGAATGCCGATCCGCAATCGCAGGCGAATCCCGCATAACGCTGAGATGGCAGAGATGGACTGCCGACACCCGCACATCGGGTGATCAGCGGCATAGACAAAGGGCACATGCCGAGTGACGGCATGTGCCCTTTGTCGTTGTCCCATACGTCCCGAGAGGAAGCACTGAGGACGTATGAGGGGCGGATCGGTACCCTGTTCTGGAGCGAGTTGGGTCTATGTCTGAGCGCCGGAATAGGGTGCCGATCTGCCCGGAGGGAGGTTTTGGCTCACTCGGAGGGCGGCGGCACGTAGCCTTGCGCGACATCGGCGCCGTCCCCGAAGAAGTACTTCTCGGTTTGCTTCACGAGGTACTGACGGGCGCGGGGATCGGCCATGTTCAGGCGGTTCTCGTTGATGAGCATGGTTTGTTGCTTGAGCCATCCGGCCCAGGCTTCTTTCGAGACGCTTTCCCACAGGCGTTTGCCGAGTTCACCGGGCATGGGGGGGAAATCGAGACCTTCGGCTTCGGTGCCGAGTTTGATGCATTGAACCATGCGGGCCATGAGGGAACTCCTTCGTGATCGTCGAGTGTAGTGTGAATGGGGGCAGCGCGTTGTTCACGGGAGGGGGCGAGCGGAAACTCGCGAAAGTCACGTCCCGAGGACCAACGGCGGCGGCCGAAAACCGGATATGGGGGCAGGGGCGCGGGATGCAAGGGATTGGACCGAGCGTCACGCGGGACCTGCCCGCCTTGTTTACAGTTTCTTGATGAGCACCAGCGAGCGGCGCTGCCAGTTGTAGAGGCGGCGGCGGTCGGCGGGCAGATCGTCGACACCTGCTTTGACGAAACCGCGTTTGAGGAACCAGTGTTCCGTGCGGGTCGTAAGCACGAACAGGCGTTCCAGACCTCGGGCGCGGGCGCGTTGCTCGATGTGTTTGAGCAGACGCTCGCCGTCGCCAGAGCCTTGCGCTTCCGGATCGACCGTCAGGCAGGCCATCTCGCCGATGCGCTCGGAGGGGTACGGATAGAGCGCTGCGCAACCGAAGAGGCGTCCATCGTGCTCGATGACCGAGAAGTGGTCGATGTCGCGTTCGAGCTGATGGCGGCCGCGGCGCACCAGTGTGCCGTCCGACTCCAGCGGTTCGATGAGTTGCAGAATACCGCCGACGTCGTCGATGGTCGCTTCGCGCAGGCTTTCCAGATTCTCGTACGAGATCATCGTGCCCACGCCATCGTGCGAGAAGAGTTCGAGCAGCATGCTGCCGTCGAGCGAGAACGGTACGATGTGGGCGCGGCCTACGCCGGCGCGGCAGGCGCGCGTGGCGTACTTCAGATAGAAGGCCGAGTCGCGGTCGATGGTGCCCTGAGACTGCATGCGCTGGGCGTCTTCCAACGTCAGTTCGCGCTGCAACTCGTTGTATTCGTTGAGAACGCCAGGCGTCTCGGTGATGAAGATCAGCTTGTCCGCGCGCAAAGCGATGGCAGCGGACGATGCCACGTCTTCCATCGTCAGATTGAACGACTGGCCGGTCGGCGAGAAGCCGAGCGGCGAGAGCAGCACGATCTTGCCGTTCGCGAGCGACAGGCGTATCGACTCGGCGTCGACCTTGCGGACCACGCCCGTGTGCTGGAAGTCCACGCCGTCGACGATGCCGACCGGGCGGCCGGTCACGAAGTTACCCGACACGACGCTGATGCGCGCGTTGCCCATGGGCGTGTTTGGCAGCCCCTGGCTGATCGATGCCTCGATATCCAGACGCAGTTCGCCCGCAGCTTCCTTCACCGCTTCGAGCGCAGCGGCATCCGTGATGCGCAACTGCTGAGCAAAGTGCGATTCGATATGTCGCAGGCGCATCTGCTCCTCGACCTGGGGTCGCGAGCCGTGCACCAGCACGATGTGCATGCCCATGGCGCACAGCAGCGCGACGTCCTGAATCAGGGAGTCGAGTCCACCGGCCGCGACCAGTTCGCCGCCAAAGGCGACCACAAAGGTCTTGTCACGGAAGGCATGGATGTAAGGAGCGACCGAGCGCAGCCAGTCCACGAACTGGGCTTGATGGGCGGTCTCTTCGTCTTGTAGGGCGGGGTCGGGTTCGGTCAGCATGGGTGTACGTGCGCAAACATGCGCAGATTATATAATGCGCGCCCATGGCAAGTGATGAACGAAATCGACAATCTAAGCCCCCGAAGCCGAAAGTGACGGCGCCGGGGCAGACGCGTGCCCAAACATCGGGCACCGCGCAAACTCATAACCCCAAAAAATCGGTCAATCCGGCCGAGCCGCGCAAGCCGCAAACGTCGGCGACGAACGCCGCACAGGGCGGTGGACGCAGTGCGCGCCAACCGGGCGGGCAGGGCGAGCAGGGTGGCCGGGGCGACGCCTCGCGCCGCTTGTCGCCCGCTGAGCGCGCCGCGCTTGACGCGCAGCGGCTTGCCGCCCGACAGGCCGCCGCCAACCGCGTGCCCGAGATTCAGTTCCCCGAAGCGCTGCCGGTCTCCGGCCGGCGCGAGGAGATCGCCCGCGCCATTGCTGGCCATCAGGTCGTGATCGTCAGTGGGGAAACCGGCTCGGGGAAAACGACCCAGTTGCCCAAGATCTGTCTCGAACTCGGGCGTGGTCTGGGCGCAGGCGGCACCGGTCTCATCGGCCACACCCAGCCGCGAAGGATTGCTGCATCGGCCACCGCGCGTCGCATTGCCGACGAACTGAACTCGCCGCTGGGCGAAATCGTCGGCTTCAAGGTCCGGTTCAACGACACGCTTTCCAACGGCGCGTCCGTCAAATTGATGACGGACGGGATTCTGCTCGCCGAGACGCAGACCGACCCGCTGTTGCGTGCGTACGACACCCTCATCATCGACGAAGCGCACGAGCGCAGTCTGAACATCGACTTTCTGCTCGGCTACCTCAAGCAACTGCTGCCGCGTCGCCCGGATCTGAAGGTCATCATCACCTCGGCGACCATCGACGCCGACCGTTTCGCCCGCCATTTCGGCTCAGGCGAGGGCGAGACGCTGCGTCCCGCGCCGGTCATCGAAGTGAGCGGTCGTCTCTATCCGGTGGAGGTGCGCTACCGCCCGATTCAGGACGATGTGCGCATTGCCAACGCCGAAGGCCGCGAGGGCAGCCGCGCCAGCGCGAGAGACCGGGAGCGCGATCTGATGGACGGCATCGTCGACGCGGTCGACGAGCTCTGTCGCGAAGGCTCGGGCGACGTGCTCGTCTTCCTGCCCGGTGAGCGCGAGATTCGCGAAGCGGCTGAGTCGCTGCGCAAGCACCATCCGCCGCACACCGAAATTCTGCCGCTGTTCGCGCGTCTGTCCGCGACCGATCAGGAGCGCGTGTTCAAGCCATCCAACGCGCGACGCATCGTGCTCGCGACCAACGTTGCGGAAACGTCGCTGACCGTGCCCGGCATCCGCTATGTGGTCGACGCCGGTACCGCGCGCGTGAAGCGCTACTCGTACCGCAACAAGGTCGAGCAACTGCAGATCGAGTCGATCTCGCAGGCGGCGGCCAACCAACGGGCCGGGCGATGCGGTCGTGTCGCAGACGGCATTTGCATCCGTCTCTATGACGAAACCGACTTCCAGTCGCGTGCGCGCTTCACTGACCCGGAAATCCTGCGCTCGTCGCTGGCTGCGGTCATTTTGCGCATGCAGTCGTTGCGACTGGCCAAGGTCGAGGAATTCCCGTTCATCGAACCGCCGCCGGGGCGCGCCATCGCCGACGGATACCAACTGCTGAACGAACTGGGTGCGGTCGACGACACCAACCAGTTGACGCCACTTGGGCGCGAACTGGCGCGTCTGCCGCTCGATCCGCGCGTGGGCCGCATGATTCTTGCCGCGCGCGACCAGCAGTCGCTGCGCGAGGTGCTCATCATCGCGAGCGGTCTGGCGGTACAGGACCCCCGCGATCGGCCCATCGAAGCGCAGGACGCCGCCGACAACGCGCACAAGAAGTTCGCCGACGAAAAGTCCGAGTTCCTGTCGTGGATCAAGATCTGGAAGTGGTTCGAAGAGGCGATTGCGCACAAAAAGTCCAACCGGCTGCTGGCGCAAGCCTGCCGGGAGAACTTCCTGTCGCAGTTGCGTCTGCGCGAATGGCGCGACGTCCATAGCCAGTTGCTCACCGTGGTGCGCGAGCAGGGCTGGCGTCTGAACGAATCGGAAGCCACCTATGAGCAAGTGCATCTGGCACTACTCGCGGGTCTGCTCGGCAACATCGGCTGCAAGGCCGACGACGATCCGCACTTCCTCGGCGCACACGGCATCAAGTTTCACATCTGGCCGGGCTCGTCGCTGGTGAAGAAGGCTGGACGCTGGGTGATGGCAGGCGAGTTGGTGGAGACCAGTCGTCTTTACGCGCGCTGCATTGCTCGCATCGAGCCCGAGTGGATCGAGCGCGTGGGCAAGCATCTGGTGAAGACGTCGCTGTCCGACGCGCACTGGGAGAAGAAGCCCGCGCAGGTCACCGCTTATGAGCGTGGCACGTTGTACGGCCTGACGATCTACGCGCGTCGACGCATGAACTTCGGTCCGCGCGATCCGCGTCGCGCGCGGGAAATCTTCCTGCGCAGTGCTCTGGTGGAAGGCGAATGGGAGACGAAGCTCCCGTTCTTCGCTCATAACCGCAAGCTTATTGCGGACATCGAACAGCTTGAACACAAGTCGCGCCGTCAGGACGTGCTCGTCGACGACGAACTGATCTACGCGTTCTACGACGCTCACGTGCCCGCCGATTTGTACGACGGCGCGAGTTTCGAGCATTGGTATCGGGAGACGGCCAAGGGATCGCCCAAGCTGCTCTACCTCGTGCGCGACGATCTCATGCGTCACGAGGCGGCAGGGGTGACGACCGATCTGTTCCCGAAGAAGACGGTTATCGCAGGCGTAGAGATGGCGCTGACCTACCACTTCGAGCCGGGCTCGCCGCGCGACGGCGTGACGCTCGCTGTGCCGCTCTATGCGCTCAATCAGGTCGATGCACGCCGTTGCGAGTGGCTCGTGCCCGGAATGCTCAAGGAAAAGGCGCATCTGCTGATGAAGTCGCTGCCGCAGAAGCTGCGTCGCCACTTCGTACCGCTGCCGGAGTACGCTGCGGGCTTCCTCGACCGGGCGACGTTCGGTCAGGGCGCGCTGCTCGATGCGCTGATGGCCGACGCGCGTGAGTTGACCGGCGTCATGCTCAAGTCGAGCGACTTCAAGCTCGAAATGCTCCCGGCGCATTTGTCGATGAACTTCAAGGTGATCGACGAGCACGGCCGTCAGCTCGGCATGGGACGCAATCTGGCGCAACTGCGGGCCGAACTCGGCCAGCAGGCGCAACGCACGTTCCAGCAAATCGCAGCCAGGAGCGGCGCGACGCCCACGGGCAACGTCGCCGCCGAGTCGCAAGCGGGCGGCGTGCCGAAGGGGGGACAGGCGTCCGAAGGGGGCAAGGCAGGCAAGGAGGGTGGCAAGTCGCCGGTGCAAGGTGCTGCCCCGGCCGCCGCCGTCGAACCCGGTCGCTACGACAATCTCACCACCTGGAGCTTTGGCGAGTTGCCGGAGATGCTGGAGATTCGTCGGGGCGGGCAGACGCTGTTCGGCTACCCGGCGTTGGTCGACCGTGGCGACCATTGCGATCTTGAGGTCTTCGACGATCCGGACGAGGCGCAGCGCCAGCATCGCGCCGGGCTGCGACGTCTTTTCGCCATTCAACTGCGCGAACAGGTGAAGTATCTCGAGAAGAACATCCCCGGCTTGCAGCAGATGGCGATGCAGTACATGGGGCTGGGTACGCAGGAAGAACTGCGCGACCAGATCGTCGATCTGTCGCTGGAGCGGGCCTGCCTGCAACTGCCGTGGCCGGGCGATAACGCGTCGTTCGTCGCGCGCAAGGACGAAGGGCGGGGCCGTCTGACGTTGCTCGCACAGGAAATTGCCCGGCTCGCCGGACAGATCCTCACCGAGTACGCTGCGCTCCAGAAGAAGCTGGCGCAGGCCAAACCGTTCGCGCAGGCGCACGCCGATATGACGGCGCAGTTGCAACGCCTGATCGGCAAGCGTTTTCTCATCGACACGCCTTATGCACAGTTGGCGCACTTCCCGCGTTATCTGAAGGCGATGGCGGGGCGCATCGACAAGCTCAAGGCCGATCCGACGCGCGACGCCCGCGCCATGAGCGAACTCGGGCCGCTGCTTCAGAACTGGCAACGGGCGACCTCTCAACGCCGTGACTCGCACGACGCACGGCTCGACGAGTTCCGCTGGCTGCTCGAAGAGCTGCGGGTGTCGCTCTTCGCGCAGGAGTTGCGCACGCCCATGCCGGTGTCGGTGAAACGTTTGCACAAGGTCTGGGAAGCGTTGCAGCGCTGAGGGCTGTGAGACGTGGACATTCTGTGGCGTCTGGCAGTCGTGCCGGACGCCATTTTTGTCACTGATTCGTCTCCAATCTTCGCGACCGTTTGCGTTGCGTCATGAAGTGTTGGAATTGTGTTTCGCCTGATCAAAAAAGTCCGCAGGATGCGGGTTGGTAGCGCGTTCCCGGCCTACAATAGCGGGACTTTTCCGAGCGATTTTCGAGAGACTCCGTAATGCGCAAACTTCTGATCGCTGCCAGTCTGGCGGCTTCCTTCGGTCTGGCGGCGCTGGCCGGTCCCGTGCGGGCTGCGACGCCTGCGCCCGACAGCGTCGTGGTCGTGCTCAATTCGGCCGATGCGAGTGTCAGCCTGATCGACAAGGCCACGCAGAAGGTCGTTCAGACGTTCCCCGTCGGCAAAGAGCCGCACCACCTGATGGCCACGCCGGACAACCAGTCGCTCATCGTTGCCAACTCGGTCGGTAACAATCTCGTCTTCCTCGATCCGAAGACGGGGCAGATCCAGCGCAAGATCGAGAACATCGAAGATCCATACCAGATCGGTTTTTCGCCGGACAAGAAGTGGTTCGTGGCGAACGCGCTGCGTCTGGACCGGGTGGACGTCTATCGCTTCGACGGCAAGAATCTGAGCGTGGCGCAGCGCATTCCGATCAAGAAAATGCCGAGCCATCTGGTGTTCACGCAGGACAGCAAGCTTGTCTTCATTTCGTTGCAGGAATCGAATGAAGTCGCTGCCATCGATCTGGCGACCCAAAAGGTGATCTGGAAGATGAAGGTCGGCGATAGCCCGGCCGGTGTGTGGCTCACGCCGAACGACAAGTATTTGCTCGTGGGCATGACCGGTGCGGACTACGCGGCCGTGGTCGACTGGCGTAACCAGAAGGTCGTGAAGACGATTCCGACGGGCAAGGGCGCGCACAACTTCCGTTCGCTGGCCGACGGCAAGCATGTGCTGATCTCGAACCGCGTGTCGAGCACGATCAGCATCATCGATCAGGAGTCGCTGACCAATGTCGGCAACATCACCGGGCTGCTGCCGGGACCGGACGATATGGAACTGACCGCCGACAAGAAGCAACTGTGGGTGACGTTCCGTTGGGCGCGCAAGGTCGGCATCATCGATCTGGCGTCGCGCAAGCTGATCAACACCATTCCGGTCGGACGCTCCCCCACGGGATCTATTTCTACGACCGCGCGCCGGTGCTGTAACATCAAGGCCTTACTTTCCAAGGCCTGACCGTCCGGGCGTCGCGCAGACACCCGGACCGGTTCGTACCGCACCTGCATGAACGATATACTTCGCGCGCTTGGCCGCGCGCTCGTGAGTCTGCTGCATCCCCGCATGCTCTGGCTCACCGCAATGCCCTTCATCGTCTCCGGTCTTCTCTGGGGCGCTGTGATCTGGTTCGGATGGGAACCGTTCACCGATTTCCTTCGCGTCTGGCTCGAACAGTGGGAATTCACGCAGTGGATTTACCGCTTCTTCGGCTATTTTGGCGTCGACAGCGTGCGCATGGCGCTCGCGCCTTTCATTCTCGTTGCGCTGCTCGTTCCACTGATTGTCGTCACCGCACTGCTACTCATTGCCGGATGGTCGATGCCAGCGGTGTTGCGCCATCTCTCACGGCGGCATTTCATTCATCTTGAGGCGCGTCAGGGCGGCTCGTTCTGGGGCAGCCTCGGGCAATCGCTCGGCGCGACGCTCGTCTTCCTGATTGCGGCCCTCATTACGCTGCCGCTGTGGCTCGTGCCGCCGTTCTTCGCCATCGTGCCGCCACTGCTGTGGGGCTGGCTGACGTACCGCGTAATGACGTACGACGCGCTGGCGTATCACGCGAGTCCGGAGGAGCGGCGTCGACTGGTGCGCGAGAAGCGGCTGCCGTTGCTGGTGATCGGCGTGGCGACCGGGTTGCTCGGCTCGCTGCCGACCCTGTTGTGGGTCTCGTCCGTCGTCATGATCGTGCTGTTCCCGGTCATTGCGCTGCTCGCGATCTGGCTCTACGTGGTGATCTTCGTGTTCTCGGCACTGTGGTTCGCTCACTATTGCCTGCGCGCACTGTCGCGCATGCGTGCTGAGGACGCGCATCGGGAACCGACCTTCGCCGCGACCGTCCTGCCCGAGGCGGGTGCGCCGCAGCCGGAGAGCGAGGATTTGCCGCCGCTGCTGCCGGGGCCTTCCGAGTCGTCGGGGTCGCCGAACGGTTCGCCCTGAAAGTGGCACAATCGTCACACTGCGCGCTGCCGTCGGGCAGCGCCGCAATTTCACCCGGGGCATCCGGGGCCCCCACGGTCTGACGACAAGAGAAAAGGAAGCATCATGGCGGTCGGCATCATCATCATCGGCGACGAGATTCTCTCGGGACGCCGTCACGACAAGCATCTGCCCAAGTTCATCGAATTGCTCACCGAACGCGGCATGCAGCTCGGCTGGGCGGAGTATGTGGGCGACGATCCGGCGCGTATTACGGCCACGCTGCGCCGTACGTTCGCGAGCGACGATATCGTCTTCGTGACGGGCGGCATCGGGGCCACGCCGGACGATCACACGCGCCAATGCGCGGCGGCGGCGCTCAATGTGCCGCTGGTGCTCACGCCCGAAGCCGAGGCGCTGATCATGGAGCGCATCGCCGACACGAGCCCTGACGGCCGCGCCGACATGACGCAGGCCGATAACCGTCATCGTCTGAAGATGGGCGAATTTCCGGTCGGCGCGCGCGTGCTGCCCAATCCGTACAACAAGATCCCGGGGTTCTCCGTGGAGCAACACCACTTCATGCCCGGGTTCCCGGTCATGGCGTGGCCGATGATGGCGTGGGTGCTCGACACGTACTACGCGGATCTGCATCACCTGACGAAACACACCGAACGCTCGGTGCTGGTCTTCGGACTGGCCGAATCGACGCTCACGCCGCTCATGGAAGCCATCGAAGCCGAGTACGACGGCATCAAGGTGTTCAGCCTGCCGAGCGTGGGCGATGCCGAGCGCGGCGCGGTGTATGCGCGTCGCCACATCGATCTCGGCGTGAAGGGCGACCCGTCGCTGGTGGGCGCGGCTTTCGAGCGACTGATCGCCGGTGTAGAGGCGCTCGGTGGCGAGATCATCCATCCGGCGCAGGCGGTGGCGTTGCCGGAGGGGACGGTGCCGTCCGCGAAGTGATGGCGGTGCGTTGAGGTGTCTGACAAATGCCTCATAGACGCCCCACCGACGTCCCGTCGACGCCTCATCGACTCATCGACGACAAAGCGGCGCTTGCCTTTGCGGGCAAGCGCCGTTTTCGTTTGCGCAGTGGCGCGACGGGAAGGGGCAGGCGCGGAAGAGGCGCTGCCCGGCCCTGGCGTCGGAACCCGGTCAGAATCCGGCGAGCACGAGCTTGCCGATGGTGCGTCCGCCTTCCAGTTGCGCGTGGGCGCGACGCAGGTTCGTGGCGTTGATCGGACCGATGACCTGGCCGACCGTCGTGCGCAACGTGCCCGCGTCCACCAGACGGGCGACTTCGGTCAGCAGCGTGTGCTGCGCAATCATGTCCGGCGTCTCGTACATGGCGCGCGTGAACATGAACTCCCAGACGAACGTGGCGCTCTTGCTCTTGAGTAGACCGATTTCCAGCGGCCCGGCGTTCTCCACAATCGAGCAGATCTTGCCTTGCGGTGCGACGGCCTCGGCCATCGCCGGGAAGTGCGTATCGGTGTCGTTCAGGCACAGCGCGAAGTCCACTTGTGGCAAGCCGATGGCTTTGAGCTGCGTCGGCATGTCCTGATAGTGGTCAATGACGTGTTGCGCGCCGAGCTGACGGCACCAGTCGGCCGACTCCGGACGCGAGGCTGTGGCGACGACGGTGAGCTTGGCCAGACGTCGTGCGAGCTGAATGGCGATGGAACCCACGCCGCCTGCACCACCGACGATCAGGACCGACTTGCCTTCGTCGCTGCCATCGGGCGCCACGCCGAGGCGGTCGAACAGGGCTTCCCACGCGGTGATCGTCGTGAGTGGCAGGGCAGCGGCGTTCGCGAAGTCGAGCGACGCGGGCATATGGCCAGTGATCCGTTCGTCCACCAGATGGAACTCGCTGTTCGCGCCGGGGCGCGTGATGCTGCCGGCGTAGTACACGGGGTCGCCGACCTTGAAGAGTGTGACGTCGGGGCCGACCGCCGCGACGGTGCCTGCGGCGTCCCAGCCCAGCACGCGCGGACTCGCTTCGACCTTGTCCTTCGGGGCGCGCACCTTGGTGTCGACCGGATTCACGGAAATGGCCTCGACTTTGATCAGCAGATCACGCCCTGCCGGGGTCGGCGTGGGCAGTTCAACGTCTTCGAGCGACTTCGGGTCGTCGATCGGCAGATATCGGGTCAGTGCAATGGCTTTCATCGTTTTCTCCTGAAAGTGGGGTGCAACGCCCGCGTAGGGGCATTGGGCGGCGCACCGGATGCGATAGCGAGAGATTACGGCTAGTCGATTGCTTTGATAATTCGGATAATGCGGAAAAGATTTTTTGGAAAATCCATCAAATGGCATTGGACCTCGATACCGTAGCGTTGTTCGTTCGGGTTGCCGCGCTGGGGAATGTGTCGGCGGCCGGGCGCGAGCGGGGGCTGTCACCGGCGACGGCCAGCACACGGCTTGTACAACTCGAAGCTGTGCTGGGTGCTCGACTGCTGCACCGCACGACACGGCGCGTGGCGTTGACGCAGGAGGGGGAGGTGTTCCTCGCGCAGGCGCAGACGTTGCTCGCCGCAGAGGCGCAGGCGCTGGCGAGCGTCGGGCAGGGATTTGCCGCGCCGCAGGGCCTGTTGCGGGTGTCGTGTTCGTCGTCGTTTGCGCGTCAGCATATTTCGCCCGCATTGCCTGAGTTTCTGGCCCGTTATCCCGGTATTTCGCTGGATTTCCGACTGACGGACCGTGTCGTCGATCTGTTGGAAGAGGGCGTCGACATGGCGATTCGCGTCGGGGCACTGCGCGATTCGACGCTGATCGCGCGCAAGCTCGCGGCCAACCGGCGCACGCTTTGCGCGTCGCCCGCGTATCTCGCGGCGCATGGCGCACCGAAGCATCCCGGCGATCTCGCGCAGCACGAGTGTCTGACGCTCGGCGACCAGCGCGACTGGCGGTTTGTGACGCCGGGCGGCCCGATGAGCGTGCGCGTGTCCGGGCGTCTGGTGTCGGATAACGGGGAGGTACTGCGCGACGCCGTGCTGGCAGGGTTGGGTATTGCGCTGAAGTCGACGTGGGATGTTGCGGCCCATTTGCAGCGCGGAGAACTGGTGCCAGTGTTGCCAGCGTATCCGCTCGCGGAGGAGGTCGCCATCTGGGCCGTCTATCCGAGCCGGGTGTTCGTGCCGCCCAAGACGCAGGCGATGATCGAGTTCCTGCAGGCGCGCTTCAGTCCGGTGCCGTACTGGGAGGCGCAGTGGCCTGCGGCGGGGGATTAAGGTCCGATGAGGGCTGACGGGGGGGCTGATGAATGCCGACGAATGCCCATTAGGCCCGCTCAATGGAGCCGATGCGTCCTCGGCAACTGCGAGCCGGTGTCTTCGTGACCGATGGCCGGGCTGGCATGATGTAGCACCAATCGCCAACCGTCGGCTTCTTTCAGATAGACGTTCGTGGCGAGCACGAAAGCGAAGCGCGCTTCCGGCCGACTCTCGACCTGAATCTGCTCAAGAACGTTGTGAACGGCGCACAACGGATTGTGGGCCACTTGAAGTTGATTCGCCGTCACTTGCAAGCCGCCTTTGGCGAGGACCTCTTGCCAGCTTGCTCTGACCGCCGCCGGGCCGACGTGCCGTGGCCCCGCAGGGTGAATGCACACGACTTCCTCGTCTTCCGACCAGACATCCATCAGCAAGTCCGTATCGCCAGCGCGCAGGGCTTCGTAGAACGCATGTTCGGCGTCTTCCGGACTGAGAAATATGGCAGCGGGCATAACGGCGTCCTCCATCGGATACAAGCGCGTGTCGTATGCGTGGTCGCCCTCGACCGACAGGCGGGGCGGCGAACGCGCCGATTATGGAGCGTTTGCCGATGCTTGTCGAACGTCGGTCCTTTTGATCTGGCGCAAGGCACCGGGAGGGCCGGGCCGGTAGCTTATCGGTAACGGATCAGTAGCGAATTGGCGACAGATCGGCAACGCGAGAAAGTCGCAGCGCAGAGGGTGCGGGGTTGTGTGGGGATGTGTGAGCGGGGGCGCTCCGCACCCCCGGCAACCGGATCAGCAGTGCTGCACGCCGGCGAGTTCGCGCAGGGCGGCGCCGTCGATGATCTTGACGTGGCGTTGACGGATTTCGATCATCCCATTCTGCGCGAAACGCGAGAACAGGCGGCTGACCGTTTCCAGTTTGAGACCCAGGAAGCTGCCGATTTCCTCACGGCTCATACGCAGCACGAATTCGTTGGCAGCGTAACCCCGTGCGGACAGGCGCTCGGAGAGGTTCAGCAGGAAGACGGCCAGACGCTCCTCGGCGCGCATCGTCCCCAGGGCGAGCAGTTGCTGGTGCTCGTTGCGGATTTCCTGGCTCATCAGACGATGCAACTGGCGTTGCAGCGACGGCACCTGGCGTGAGAGCGTCTCAAGCTCGCCGAAGCGGGCGATGCACAGTTCGCTGTCTTCGAGCGCCACAGCGGTGCTCGGGTGATGGTTGTCGGCCACGGCGTCGAGGCCGATCAGTTCGCCCTGAAGGTGGAAGCCGACGACCTGTTCGCGGCCGTCGGGGGCCGTGACACAGCTTTTGAGTGACCCGAAACGAATGCCGTAGACGGCGGTGAGGTCATCGTTGGCGTGATAAAGCACTTCGCCCTTTTTGAGGCGGCGGCGCTCGCTCACGAGTGCGTCAAGTCGTTCCAGCTCCGGCTCAGGGATGCCGACGGGCAGACAGAACTGCCCCAGCGAGCACGTGGAACAACGAGGCTGGGCAACCGGGATGGGGTTGCCGGGAATGCGACCGATGTCGGTGGTCATGGAGGCCCCTGAAGTTATTTCGAGAGTTTACCATGAGGCGTCGACCCTTCGTTTCGGCAGCCGGGACGTCAAGGTTTGTGACGGCGCTTTACGGGCGTGGATGTTTCAGTAATAATTGCGCACATACCGGACGTCCGTCTTGCCGCACTATCGGCCTGGGCGTTTTCCCGGCAGGTCGTTTCGAAGCATTCTGGTCGCGCCGCCGTCACTACGACCGAACACAATAGGGCGCGCGCTTATGCGAAACGGTAGTCTTCTATCGACGACCGTTTTCTGGTTCCAAGCATCCATTTATTCCTGATACCGGGTTGCCAAGCCCCCGGTCTGCATAGTCGCACATGAATACCCAAGAGGCGAAACTCGTCCTCGAGACCGCGTTGATTTGCGCGCAGGAGCCGCTCAAGGTCGGCGATCTGCGTAAGCTCTTCAATGACGCCGTGTCTGGTGACACGGTGCGTGCGCTGCTCGAGGAAATCCGCGTGCAATGGGATGGCCGAGGTGTGGAATTGGTGGCGTTGGCCACCGGCTGGCGTTTCCAAAGCCGTCCGCGCATGCGTGAATACCTTGACCGCCTCAATCCGGAGAAGCCGCCGAAGTACTCGCGCGCTGTGATGGAGACGCTGGCGATCATTGCTTACCGTCAGCCGGTCACGCGTGGCGATATCGAAGAGATTCGCGGCGTGACGGTCAATACGCAGATCATCAAGCAGCTCGAAGATCGTGGCTGGATCGAAGTGATCGGTCATCGCGACGTGCCGGGACGCCCCGGTCTGTACGCGACGACCAAGGACTTCCTTGACGACCTCGGCCTGCGCGCGCTCGATGCGTTGCCGCCGTTGGAAGACCCGGCCGCGCAGGCGCAGATCGATCTGCTGGCGCAGCAGAACATCGAGTTCGGTGAGCGTGCCGAGGGCGAAGAAGGCGAAGCGCAAGCCTCGGACGACGCGCCGGTGGCCGATGCCGAGGCGCTGGCCCGTCTGGCGCAATCGCGTGCCGACGATCTGCCGCTCGCGCAGGGGCTGCCGGAAGGCCAGCGCCCGCTACCGGTCGGCGGCGACGCACTGTCGGAAGACGCGCTGCTCGATGCCGTGCTGGCCGAAGGCGAAGTGCAGGCATCCACCGATGTTGTGGCGCTCGACGCCGATGCATCGACAGAGATTTCGTCCGATGTGGCGGAACTCGCGGACACGGGGCACGTCAGTGAGCAGGGCGACGCCGATGAGACGGTGCGCAGCAAGGAAGATGGGGAGGACGATGCATCGTTCGCAACCCGTGATGCCGAAACTGCCGTAACCGTCAAAGCGCTGGGCGATGACATCGTCATCGAATCGGCGGTGTCTGTCGATGCGCAACACGAGGAATTTTCCGAAGTATCGGAATCTGCGGCGCCTACCGGTGACGATTCGCCGCAAGATGTGCAGAGCGTCGGTATAGAAGAAGGCGCGCAAGAAGGTGCGACGCAGTCGGCAGATCCCGCAGCGTCGTTGGCGCAAGAGGTTTCCCCGCACGCTGTCGACCCGGCAGCGAACGAAGCCGCCGCCGGGCAGCCGACGCCCGGTGCGATGGATGACGACGAGAACGACGGGGACGACAAGAGTCTCGTCACTGGTACCTGAGGCGGTGGCGCTCTGCGCCACGCACACCTTCGGGGCCGTTAGCGATAAGAACGAAGTCGCGGCAGGCTTTTGCCGCGCATTCATGGTGCGAACACGGATCAGGGCAGCGACCTAAGCCTGCCCACGACGATCCCGTTTTCCAATGAGGTTGTGTTGAAACAAAACGAAGAATCCCAGGACCTGCACGCACGCGATGCCGGTGCCGAAGCGCGTTCGCCGGAAGGCGAGGGTGGCGATGAAAAGGCGTCGCGCCGCGGTTTGCGCCGTGGCCCGCGCAGTCTGATTGCGCGCCGCCGTGCGGCTCAGCAAGCCAAGCGCGAAGGCGACGACACCGGCGAGTTCGCTGGCTCGGACGCCGCGTCAGGTCAATCTTCCCCCGAGGCTCAGCAAGGCCCGGCTTCAGGTGCCGAAGGCGCGCCGTCTGCCGCGCAGCCACGAGGCCGTGCCAATACGCGCAAGCCGCGTGGCGGCAAGCGTGACGACGCCCAGCAGGCTGCGCAACCGGCACAGGCCGGCGGTGCTGCGCCGGGTGGCCGTCAGCGACGCGGTGCTCAGGGCGCCCAAAATGCGCAGGGTGATCGAGGCGGCCAGGGTGCCGCGAACAAGACGACGCAGGGGCGTGGCCGCAAGGGCCCGGCCGGCGGGGCTCGCAGCGGTGCCGGTGGCAAGGGTGGCGCAGGGAATGCGGGCGACAACGATTTGTTCGCCTTCGTGACTTCCGGTGGTTTCGATGGTGACGACGCCGAGGGCGACAACGCAGCCGCCAAGCGCGGTCGCCGTCCGGCCGATCGTCGCGTGCTCTCACCCGACGACGAAGCGCCGAAGCTGCATAAGGTGCTGGCCGAGGCGGGTATGGGCTCGCGTCGCGAGATGGAAGAACTGATTCTCGCTGGTCGCGTGTCGGTGAATTCCGAGCCGGCACACATCGGGCAGCGCATTTTGCCGACCGATCAGGTTCGCATCAACGGCAAGCTCGTTAAGCGTCGGATCACCAGCAAGCCGCCGCGCGTGCTCCTCTATCACAAGCCTGCGGGTGAAATCGTCAGCCATGCCGATCCGGAAGGCCGCAGCTCGGTGTTCGACCGTCTGCCGCCGATGAAGACGGCCAAGTGGCTCGCCGTCGGACGTCTGGACTTCAACACGGAAGGTCTGCTGATCCTGACGACGTCGGGCGATCTGGCCAACCGTTTCATGCACCCGCGTTACGAAATCGAGCGTGAATACGCCGTGCGCACCGTGGGGCAACTGACCGAAGCGTCGCGCCAGCAACTGTTGCATGGCATCAAGCTGGACGACGGCGAAGCCAACTTCCTGCGCCTGAAAGATGGCGGCGGCGAAGGCTCGAACCACTGGTATCACGTCGCACTGGCCGAAGGCCGCAACCGCGAAGTGCGTCGCATGTTCGATGCGGCCGGTTTGATGGTGAGCCGTCTGATCCGCACGCGTTACGGCCCGTTGACGCTGCCGCGCGGCCTCAAGCGCGGTCGCTATGAAGAGATGGACGAAGCGCAGGTGCGTTCGCTGTTCGCCGCCGTCGGCATGAAGATGCCCGGCGCAGCTTCGGATGAAAAGGGTGCGCGCAATGGCGCAAACGGTGGCCGTGGCGGTAAGGCCGGCGCCGCGAAGGAGCCGCGCCGTCAGCCGGATCCGATGCAAACGGCGCTGGGCGTGTTCGCTCGCGAGCCGGGGCAGTCGCGTCGTCCGCGCCCCAATCCGCTGACCGCGTTCGTCGGTCCGAGCGGCGGCTATCCGGGGCAGACGCCTTCGCCGCGTGGCGAAGGTCGCCGCTTCGGTGGTGGCAACAGCACGGGCGGTTTCGGCGGTCAGTCGCGCGGTGGTAACAGCGGCGGCAACGGCGGAAGCGGAGGTTATGGTGGTGGCAACGCTAACGGCAATCGCAGCCGTGGCGGCAGCCGGACGGGCGGCGGAGGCCAGGGCAACCGTGGCAATCGCGGCGGCAACCGTTCTCGCTAAAGGGTGCCGATCTTGCATTGCGGCAATGTGACACTGTGGCCTGTTCCTCAGGCATTTCGGGCGTCAAGCGTTGCAAATCGGCCCAAAACCATATAAAATCAACGAATAAGCTGGTTTGCGTGTCGGGCGTTCTGCTGCGATGCGCACCTCATGCGCAATGAGGCTGTAAGAAATGGGCGTTTCGCCCATTTTTTTTTGCCGCGAGCGTTTAGCGCGGCCGATGCCGCCACGTCGGGGAGTGGGTGTGTCGACTCAGGCACACCGGCCCGGACGGTCGAGGCAGGTATCGTGCGACGTCCCATGCGGGGCGCGCAGACATGTCGGGCGCTGCTGATGCGCGCGAGTTTTTCTAGGGTGAGCAAAGTTGCAATTGCCAGAACTGATCGAGACCACGGTCGAAGGCCTGGGTTACGAGCTGGTCGATCTTGAGCGCGCGGGCGGCGGACTGCTGCGCGTGTATATCGATAAGCCGGAAGGCATCTCTATCGATGACTGCGAGACGGTGAGCCGTCAGCTCTCGCACGTCCTGATGGTCGAGAACGTCAATTACGACCGACTTGAAGTGTCGTCGCCGGGGCTTGACCGTCCGCTGCGCAAGCTGCGTGACTTCGAGCGTTTTGCCGGCGTCGAAATAAGTCTCACGTTGCGTGTGCCGCTTGAAGGCCGCAAGCAGTTCCGCGGCATTTTGCAGGCACCGCAAGGCGAAAACTTGAGCCTTGAGTTCGAAGGCAAGGGCGGCCCGGCGCTGCTCGAATTCACCCTCGCGGATATTGACCGTGCGCGCCTTGTGCCGCAGATTGATTTTAGGAGTCGCAAACGATGAGTCGCGAAGTATTGCTGTTGGTCGATGCGCTCGCGCGCGAAAAGAACGTCGACAAGGATGTCGTGTTCGGCGCGCTTGAAGCGGCATTGGCTTCGGCCACGAAGAAGCGCTACAGCGAAGACGTCGACATTCGCGTGCACATCGACCGTGAGTCGGGCGAGCACGAGAGCTTTCGTCGCTGGTTGGTAGTGCCGGACGAAGCGGGTCTGCAGGAGCCGGACAAGCAGATTCTGTCGTTCGAAGCCAAGGAAGACGATCCGTCCCTCGAAGTCGGCGACTTCGTCGAAGAGGCGGTGGAATCGGTCGAGTTCGGCCGTATCGGTGCTCAGGCGGCCAAGCAAGTGATTCTGCAACGCATTCGCGATGCCGAGCGCGAGCAGATCCTCTCCGACTTCCTGGAGCGCGGCGAGAAGATCATGACCGGCACGGTCAAGCGTCTCGACAAGGGCAACCTGATCGTCGAGTCGGGCCGTGTGGAAGCACTGCTGCGTCGCGATCAACTCATCCCGAAGGAAAACCTGCGTATCGGTGACCGCGTTCGCGCGTACATCGTGAAGGTGGACCGCACGGCACGCGGCCCGCAGATCGAACTCTCGCGTACCGCGCCGGAATTCCTGATCGAGCTGTTCGGCATGGAAGTGCCGGAAATCGAGCAAGGTCTGCTGGAGATCAAGTCGGCGGCTCGTGACCCGGGCATGCGCGCCAAGATCGCTGTGGTGGCTTACGACAAGCGTATCGACCCGATCGGCACCTGTGTGGGCATTCGCGGCACGCGTGTGCAGGCTGTGCGTAACGAACTCGGTGGCGAGAACGTCGACATCGTGCTGTGGTCGGAAGACCCCGCGCAATTCGTGATCGGCGCGCTGGCGCCGGCGGCGGTGCAGTCCATCGTCGTGGACGAAGAGAAGCACAGCATGGACGTCGTCGTCGACGAGAACGAACTGGCGGTGGCGATCGGTCGCAGCGGTCAGAACGTGCGTCTCGCGTCGGAACTGACTGGCTGGCAGATCAACATCATGACGCCGGACGAATCGGCCGAGAAGCAGAACGAAGAGCGCGGCACGCTGCGCACGTTGTTCATGCAGCGTCTCGATGTGGACGAGGAAGTGGCGGACATCCTGATCGAGGAAGGTTTCTCGAGCCTGGAAGAGATCGCCTACGTGCCCCTGAACGAAATGCTTGAAATCGAAGCGTTCGACGAGGACACGGTCCATGAGCTGCGCAATCGTGCACGCGACGCATTGCTGACGCAGGCGATTGCCACCGAGGAGAGGGTTGAGGGCGTTGCGCTCGATCTGAAGAGCCTCGACGGCATGACGCCCGAGTTGCTGGCCAAGCTGGCCGAGCATGAAATTCAGACGCGCGATGATCTGGCCGAGCTGGCCGTCGACGAACTGACCGAAATGACCGGCGTCGACGAGGAAGCCGCAAAGGCCCTGATCATGAAAGCGCGAGAGCACTGGTTCCAATGATGACCTGCCCCGGCATGCATATGGAACAGTGAACTTTGAAGTTAACCGCAAGGCGCCTGGCCTTGCTTGAAGAGGTTTGAATGGCGAGCATCAACGTAGCCCAATTTGCTGAAGAACTGAAAATGTCGGCCGGCGTGTTGCTGGAGCAACTCAAAGCCGCCGGCGTGGACAAACTCAGCGCCGACGATTCCGTGACGGAAGCCGACAAGGCCCGTCTGCTGGAGCACCTGCGCCGTTCGCACGGCGCTGGCGACGGCGACAAAAAGAAGATTACTCTGACGCGTCGCCAGACCTCGGAAATCAAGCAGGCCGACGCGACCGGTAAGGCGCGTACGATTCAGGTCGAAGTGCGCAAGAAGCGCACCTTCGTCAAGCGTGACGACGTCGCCGAAGGCGCGGACAACGCTGCTGCCGCAGCAGAAGACGAAGCGCTTCGTTTGCGTGAGGAAGACGCACGCCGCGAAGCGGAGCGTCTGGCTGCGGAAGCGGCCGAACTGAAGCGTCGCCAGGAACAACTGGAGCGCGAAGAAGCCGAGCGTCGCGAGCGCGAAGAGAAGGAAGCTGCCGAGCGCCGTGCGCGTGAGGAAGCTGAGCGCGCTGCAGCCGCTGAGAAGGCGGCGCAAGAGCAGAAGGCCAAGGCGGAAGCCAAGGCCGACGCCGAAGCCGAGAAGCAGGTGCAGCAAACCCGCGAAGAAGCGGACAAGGTCGCCAAGGCCGACGCCGAAAAGGCCGCGGAAGCCGACAAGGCTGCGGCTGCCAAGGCCGACGCCGAGCGCGAGCAGGCCCGCAAGGCCAGCGAGGAAGCCCGCGCTGCCGCCGAAAAGGCGAGCGCTGCTGCCGACAAGGCCCGCGCCGAAGAGGAAGCGATTCGCAAGCGTCGTGCCGCGGCGGAAGCCGAAGCGCGCGCCATTCGCGAAATGATGAACGCCCCGCGCCGCGTGCTTAAGGCACCGGAGCCGGCACCTGCTGCGGCCGCACCGGCCAAGGCGGACGCCGCCAAGGGCACGCTGCACAAGCCGGCCAAGCCGGAAGGTGCCGCAGCAAAACCGGCAGACAAGAAGCCGGCCGCCGCACCGGCGTCGACGACGGCGGGCGCAGCGGACAAGAAGGACAAGAAGCCGGGCGCGTGGCAGAAGGATACGGACAACCGCAACAAGCGTGGCGGCATGAAGACGCGTGGCGATGCGAGCGGCGGTTCGGATGGCTGGCGTGGCGGTGGCCGTGGCGGCCGTCGTGGCGACCGTCATTCGCAGGACGATCGCAATGCATTCCAGGCACCGACCGAACCGGTGGTGCGCGACGTGCACGTGCCGGAAACGATCAGCGTTGCCGATCTGGCGCACAAGATGTCGGTCAAGGCCGCTGAAGTCATCAAGCTGATGATGAAGATGGGCCAGATGGTGACCATCAACCAGGTGCTCGATCAGGAAACGGCGATGATCGTGGTGGAAGAACTCGGCCACCGCGCAATCGCCGCCAAGCTGGACGATCCGGAAACGCTGCTCGACCTGGGCAACGATGTGACGGAAACCGAAGCGCTGCCGCGTCCGCCGGTGGTGACCGTGATGGGTCACGTCGACCACGGCAAGACCTCGCTGCTGGATTACATCCGTCGCGCCAAGGTGGCGTCGGGCGAAGCCGGCGGCATTACGCAGCACATCGGTGCGTATCACGTCGACACGCCGCGCGGTACGGTGACGTTCCTCGACACGCCGGGTCACGAGGCCTTTACGGCCATGCGTGCTCGCGGTGCGCAGGCAACGGACATCGTGATTCTCGTGGTCGCGGCGGACGACGGTGTGATGCCGCAGACGAAGGAAGCGATTGCCCACGCGAAGTCGGCCGGTGTGCCGATCGTGGTGGCGATCAACAAGATCGACAAGCCGGAAGCCAACCCGGACCGCGTGAAGCAGGAACTGGTGGCCGAGGGTGTCGTGCCGGAAGAGTACGGTGGCGACTCGCCGTTCGTGCCTGTGTCGGCCAAGACGGGCACGGGTATCGACGATCTGCTCGAGAACGTGCTGCTGCAAGCCGAAGTGCTGGAGTTGAAGGCACCGGTGGAAGCCCCGGCCAAGGGTATCGTGATCGAAGCGAAGCTGGACAAGGGTAAGGGTCCGGTCGCCACGATTCTGGTTCAGTCGGGCACGCTCAAGCGCGGCGACATGGTGCTGGCAGGTCAGGCTTACGGTCGCGTTCGCGCCATGCTGGACGAAACGGGCAAGAACACGAAGGACGCAGGTCCGTCGATCCCGGTCGAAATCCAGGGTCTGTCGGAAGTGCCGGGCGCCGGTGAAGAAGTGCTGGTGGTTCAGGACGAACGCAAGGCACGTGAAATCGCGCTGTTCCGTCAGGGCAAGTTCCGCGACGTGAAGCTGGCCAAGCAACAGGCTGCGAAGCTCGAGAACATGTTCGAGCAGATGGCCGAAGGCGAAGTCAAGACGCTGCCCCTCATCATCAAGGCAGACGTTCAGGGTTCGCAGGAAGCACTGGCTCAGTCGCTCAACAAGCTCTCGACGCCGGAAGTGCGCGTGCAGATCGTGCACGCTGCGGTCGGTGGCATCAGCGAAAGCGACGTCAACCTGGCGACGGCTTCGAAGGCGGTCATCATCGGCTTCAACACGCGTGCCGATGCACTGGCCCGCAAGTTGGCCGAGTCGAACGGTATCGATATTCGCTACTACAACATCATCTATGACGCAGTGGATGAGGTGAAGGCAGCAATGTCGGGCATGCTGGCGCCGGAGAAGAAGGAAGAAATCACGGGTATGGTCGAAGTGCGTCAGACGTTCAAGGTGCCGAAGGTCGGTACGGTGGCCGGCTGTATGGTGCTCGACGGCTTCGTCAAGCGTTCGTCGCACGTGCGTGTGTTGCGCGACAACGTGGTCATCTTCACGGGCGAGCTCGATTCGCTCAAGCGCTTCAAGGATGACGTCAAGGAAGTCAAGTCAGGCTTCGAGTGCGGTCTGTCGGTGAAGAACTTCAACGACATTACGGAAGGCGACCAACTGGAAGCGTTTGAAATCACGGAAGTTGCGCGCTCGCTGTAACGCGATTTGCACAACAGATGTGGAATGGCCCACCAAGCCGGGAAACCGGTGGCGTGGGCCATTGCATTATTAGCGAGTTTGTTATGGCAAAGAAACGTGGCGTTCCCGGTCGAAATCTTCGCATCAACGATCAGATCCAGCGTGATCTTTCGGAGTTGATTCAGCGCGAAGTGAAGGACCCGCGCATTGGTCTGGTCACGCTGCAAAGCGTGGAAGTGACGCCCGACTACGCGCATGCGAAAGTGTTTTACACGACGCTCACCGGCGATCCGAAAGCGACCGGCGAAGCGCTCAACGAAGCGGCCGGCTATTTGCGCAATCTGCTGTTCAAGCGGTTGCACATCCATACGGTGCCGACGTTGCATTTCCACTTCGATCAGTCGATTGAACGTGCCATCGAAATGTCGCGTCTGATCGACACGGCTAACGCGACCCGCGCGAAGGAAGACGCGGAAGCGGCCGCGGGCGAAGGCGGTGACGACGTCGATAGCGACGATGGCAGCGCCAACAAGGACGAAGGCAAGTAAGCCGCTCGTCCACGATGTCGCCTGCCGGACCGACCGGGCCCACGCGAAGCGTGCCCGGTAGGCCTGCGATGCCTGCGCCTCCGCGACGGAGGCCTGGCAACATCCCACAAGAATTTCTCAAGTACTCCCGCACATGACGGACCCGCGTTCGCAGGCACCCCGCCAAAAACTTCCTCGTTTCCCGCTCGACGGCGTGTTGTTGCTCGACAAGCCGCTGGGCCTGTCGTCCAACGATGCCCTGATCAAGGCCAAGCGTCTGCTTCAGGCGTTGAAGGCGGGGCATACCGGTACGCTCGATCCGCTCGCGACGGGATTGCTGCCGTTGTGTTTTGGCGAGGCGACGAAGTTCTCGCAGGACTTGCTCGAAGCCGACAAGACGTACGAAGCGCGCGTGCGTCTCGGTGAGACGACGACGACGGGCGACGCGGAAGGGGAGGTGCTGCAAGCGCGTCCGGTGACGGTGGACGAAGCGGCGATTCGTGCGGTACTGCCGCGCTTTACTGGTCCGATTTCGCAGGTCCCGCCGATGTATTCCGCGCTTAAGCGCGACGGCAAACCGTTGTACGAATATGCGCGTGCTGGGCAGACGCTCGAACGTGAAGCCCGCAACGTCACGATCCACTTGCTGGAGATGACGGCATGCGCATTGCCGGACGAGAACGAATTCACCTTCCGCGTGACGTGCAGCAAGGGCACTTATGTGCGCACGCTGGCGGAAGACATCGGCGAAGCGTTGGGATGTGGCGCCCATCTGCGCGCGTTGCGCCGCACGGCGGTCGGCCCGCTGACGCTCGATGGCGCGGTGACGCTCGATGACCTGAGCGTGCTTGATCATGCACAACGTGTGGAGAAGCTCGCGCCGGTCGATGCATTACTCAAGACGCTCCCGGTGGTGTCGCTCGACGAGACGTTAGCTAAGCGGTTCAGTCACGGCCAGCGTTTGCGTCTTGACGAGGTGCGATGCCCGCAAGCGCTGCGCGAGTGCGCTGCGTCGCATGACGGCATCGAGGTGAAGGTCTACGCCGAAGCCACCGCCGATGCGACCGCCCGACTGTTGGGCGTCGCCCGACTGGACGGCGAAGCGCTGCTCACACCGCAACGGTTGCTGAAGACGCAATAACTGCGCCGAAATTCATCGGTTTTGCCCTGTTCAACAGCGGTAATCGTGTCGCTCAGAATGAAGTCTGCGCGCGACGGGGTGGGTGAGGCGGGAGCGGTGGGCGGACGGCGTTGCCGACGGTAGCCGGTCAGAAACAATCACGCGTTGAGGAAAAGTGCGACGGCGAAGCACAACGGAGCCGCACCGCCTGCAAGTCGCCTATAGGTCACGACAGCCTACGTGCGCCTTGCCACCAGTCGATACCTTCGTAAGTCGTTGATCCCGGCCCTGGTGAAGCCTGGTGTGGTGGCGCTCAGCGTGGGGCGACAGAACCCACCGTCGACATCCTTGTCGAGACGAGCGGCCACCGCGCACGACTTGCGTGCGCTCACGGGCATTCGATCACTGGGGAGTGTGGCGGGTTACTGTCAACGTTGACAGGTAGACGGCTCGGTGGCCTTAGTCGGGGTTGGACGCGTTGCGAACGTTTGTCGCAAGCAGGTAGGCGTCTCCGCGGGTCGTTTCATACTCGACGATCTGACCCGTCTGAAGCGCTGATGCACCGGGCGTGCAAATCTCGCTTTCATGAACGAAAACGATTTCTCCGCCTCCATGCGGCGTGATGAATCCATACCCCTTTTCCGGGTAGTAATCCTTGACGGTTCCGCGCGGCATGATTTGCTCTCCTTCGAAGCGACAAATCGAAACCCGATGCCTGAATCTGCTATTGCCGCACCACGGTCGGCATACCTGCCGTGCGAACGATGGGGCGTCCGCATGGCCTGATCGGACGCGTCAGCTGGCGACGTTTTCCGGCTTGAGTTCGACGATGGCGTCCAGCGCGGCCTTCACGTCCATCGCATATTTCGCCAATGCCTTCTGTTCGTCGGTTTTCGGCTCGAAGGACGGTACGCCCACCGGATGGTTGCTCTCGTCGACCGCGACAAACACCATCAGGCAGTCGGTCGTCTGACGCAGTTCGCCCCACTTCGGATCGCCCGCGTGAACCGATACGTGGATATGCATGCTCGTGCGGCCCGTCGCCACGATGCGCGCGCGCAGTTCCACCAGATTACCCACCAGAATCGGGCGGCGGAAGCGGATATTGCCCACGCTGACCGTCACGCAATAGCGGCCCGACCATGTGGCGGCGCAAGCGTAGGCCACTTCGTCGATCCACTTCATCAGCGAGCCCCCGTGCACTTTGCCGCCGAAGTTGACGGCGGCAGGCTCTGCCAGAAAGCGGAAAGTGACTTCGGAGCGTTCGATCGGGTTCTGCGGGGTATTCATGGTGTTTTGTTTTTGCTGACGGATAGTACTTTCCCGGCCTTCGAACGGTGTCTGACCGTGGGGGCGCCGGGTCGGGGGATCCGCAATGATACTGCGATTGCGCGACACCTGCCGATGCCCGGCCCGATCCACGTTTTCCCGACTCAGCGCCCGGGAGCGAATTCCGCAAGCGCTCGGTGCGGCGCGCGGCGCAGAGTGTCGCGGTTGTGCCAACGCAGGCTTTATTCGGTGCGATGCCTGTGAGGGACGAATCCAACGAGCAGGGCGTTACGTCATGATCCAGACTCCAGGTGGTTCGCCACACGTTTGCATTCCGATCGAGTGTCGGCAGGCGTCTGCGTCCGAGGACCTGTCGAATGAGCGGGACGCTGCGATCGTCCCCTTGCTCAACGACTTCGAACTTGCGCGCAACGCCAGCACGTCTGCAACGTCCTATGCGCAGTTTGGCGACGATTGTTCGATGGCGGATATCGAAGCGGGGATGGGGGGAATTCTGCGCGAAGTGATGTCGCAGCAATTTGCCGCGACCGCCTTGCATTCCAAGGGCAGCGTCAACAATTCGAAAGTCGAGGGCGCGGGTTCGGGCGCATCCCTGCCGTCGTTGTCACCGCCCGCAGACGCTCCCGCACCTGTCGCGCCATCGGAACCCGCTCTCGTTGCAACGCCGGTCAGCTATTCCAGGCTGCTCGGGACCACTGTGGTGGTGACCCACGTCGCCAATCTGGCGAGTCAACTGCTGAGCTGCCTGTCACCGTACATTGCGCCCGATCTCTTCTCGCGGTGGGCAAACGTCATGGTCTGCGAACTGGTGCGGCCGGAGAAAACGCGGGTGGCCCGAGAGGCGAGTTGCAAGGTGCTGCGCGTCGGTAACGCGGTATTTACCCCAGGGATGATGGTGGCGCCGTATTTTGCTGTGCTCGCGTTAGGCGACCTGGTCTGTTGGGGGAAGGAATTCCGGAATCCCGGCAGCCAGCCGTTCCAGGGCGACAGTCTGGCGAATCTGATCGCATGGATCAATTCGCGTGGCGGATTTGCGAAGGTGCTGGATGTGTTAGGGCCGGGAACGCATGGGAGCACAGGAGACGAATTGCCCGCAAAGATCTCGCTACCGAAGCGCGCGGTATCGGCGCTGTGCGACGAACTTCGCAACACGCTGGCACATCACGACGATCCCGCATGGCAGAAGTCCATCGCGAGGCAAATTCGACAGGCGTCTGCTGCGGCGTTCGTGATTCTGATTGCGCGTTTGCCGTTCAGCGACGACACGGTGTCGCTGCCCGCAGGGTTGGTGGATTTCTACACGTGGCTGGAGAAGGCGGGGGCCGCGACAAAGCTGGCGGCGGCCAGCGCCGAGTCGCTCGTGAAGCCTGCGCAGGCAGAGGCTGGCGGTGGTGACGACGTTGACGTGGGCGAGCGTGGCGACATTGACCCGGACGCGCTTCAGAGTGTCTACGTCGACGCACGTGATCTCCCGGATCAGTGACGAACCCAAAACGCCGAGCCATCCACCTCAAAACAGCAAGAACGTACAAGACGACGGCAAGCCGGGTTCGCTATCCTGCGATGCCAGTGGTTAACAGTCGCTATTGGTCGTAATTGGTCGTTATTGCAGGAGTATTTGTGTCTGGAATGTCTTCTTCGGCTGCGTCGTCAGCGCAGTCCGATGTCAAACTCGAAGTTGCGCGCGGGATGCGCGCTTCGTTGCCGGTGATGTTGGGGTTCGTGCCGTTCGCGATGGTGCTCGGCGCACAGGCCACCCAGAAGGGTATGCCCGCGTGGCTCGTGCCGCTCATGACCGGCATGAACTTCGCTGGTGGTTCCGAGTTCACCGCAGTCCATTTGTGGACGTCGCCGCCGCATCTCGCGCTGATCGTCGCCATGTCGTGCCTGGTCAATTCGCGTCACATACTCATGGGGGCTGCGTTCGCGCCTTTGCTGCGTCATGTGCCGCTGCGTCGTGCGCTGCCGTCGCTGTTTCTCATGTGCGACGAAGCATGGGCGATGGCGCTGGCGGACACTCAAGCGCGCAGGTCCGACCGTATCAGCTTGCCGTATTACCTCGGCGTCGCCGTCAATCTCTGGCTAGCGTGGATTGCCTTCACGGCGCTCGGTGCGGTGCTGGGACCAGTGCTCGGCGACATCGAACAGTACGGGTTAGATATGGCGTTTACCGCCGTTTTCCTCGTGCTGCTTCGCGGGATGTGGCGCGGCATGCGCAAGAGTCTGCCGTGGCTGGTGAGCCTTGTCGCCGCTGCGCTGACGTATCTGTATGTGCCGGGGTCGTGGTACGTGGCCGCCGGTGCGGTCGCGGGCTTGCTGGCCGCCGTGCTGATGGAGCCGCGCCATGATTGATGCCGCAGTGTTCCTGCCCATTGCAACGGTGGCGTTGATGGCGGCCACGACGTATGCCACGCGTATCGTCGGCTTCCTGTTGTTGCGCGATCGCGTGCTGAGTCCGCGCACGCGCTCGGTGATGGAGAGCTTGCCGGGTTGTGTGCTTATCTCGGTGATTGCGCCATCCTTCGTATCGGACCGCCCAGCCGATCTGCTGGCGCTGGCTGTGACGCTGCTCGTCGCGCTGCGCTTTTCGCTATTGCCTACCGTAGTCATCAGCATCGTGGCGACAGGGGCATTGCGTTATCTCGTCGGCTAGGCGTCGATCTGTCTTTCCCCTTGTGAACTGCACGGCCGCTCATTTCTCGGCCCACATAATTCGGCGCAATAGTTCAGCGCACATAAAAAAACCCCGCTAACTTCAGCGGGGTTCAAGAAGTGCCCGGTAGTACAGAGCAGGGCCGGGCACTCGGGGGGAAGCCTTGACTTCAGTGGGCACCGGCCGCGGCATCTGCGCCGCCGCCACCGCCACCTCGAATCGGTCGCGTGATCCACACCATCGCGATCATCAGCACGAACAGCACCGCCGAGATCCAGAAAATATCGTTTGCACCGAGCATCGCCGACTGTTGCGTGACCAGCCGGTCGATGTAACCGTGAGCCTGCGGGGTCGACATGCCGAGCTGATTGAGTGACTGGACCGAGCTGTTGAACGTGGCATCGTAGGGCGTCAGATTCTCCGTCAGCTGTGCGTGATGCAGTGAAATCCGGTTATCCCACACGGTCGTCGCAATCGAGGTGCCGACCGCACCGCATGTAATCCGCACGAAGTTCGATAACCCCGCCGCCGCCGGAATGCGATGCCCCGGCAGACCCGACAGAATGATGGCTGTCAGCGGGATGAAGAACATCGACATCGGCACCCCTTGCAGGAATGTCGGGATCATCAGCGTGCGCGTGTCGACGAGCGTGTTGAAGTGCGAGCGCATCAGGAATACGAGCGCAAACAACAGGAACGAGACGGTCACGACCCAGCGGGCGTCGAGCTTGGGCAGGAACTTGCCGATGATCGGCGACAAGATGATCGCGAACAACCCGACCGGGGCCATCACGAGACCGGCTTCCGTTGCCGTGTAGCCGAGATAGATCTGCAACCACTGCGGCAGGATCACAAGGTTGCCGAAGAACAACCCGTAACCGACCGAGATGGCGACCACGCCACCGGTGAAGTTGACTCGCTTGAACAGCGTGAGATCGACCACCGGATGCTTCTCGGTGATTTCCCAGACGACGAAGAAGCAAAACGACACCAGCGCAACGAGCGCGAGGATGACGATCGTCGACGAGTTGAACCAGTCGAGTTCCTTACCCTTGTCGAGCATCACCTGCAACGAGCCGACCCACAACACGAGCAAGGCCAGACCGACGGTGTCGATAGGCTTGCGCTGTGTCGGCGTTTCACGCTTCTTGTAGATCATCCATGTGACGTAAGCGGCCGCGATACCCACCGGAATGTTGATGTAGAAGATCCACGGCCAGTGGTAGTTGTCCGAGATCCAGCCGCCGAGAATCGGGCCCATTACGGGGGCAACGAGTGTCGTCATCCCCCATAAAGCGAGGGCCATCGAACTCTTCGCAGGTGGATAGCTCGAGAGCAGCAGCGACTGCGACAGCGGAATCATCGGACCGGCCACAGCGCCTTGCAACACGCGGGCGGCCAGCAGAATTTCGAGCGTGGGTGCCATGCCGCACAGCCACGAGGCCAGCACGAAGAGCAGGATCGACGTGATGAACAGTCGCACCGCACCGAAGCGCTCGGTAAGCCAGCCCGTGAGCGGCACCGAAATGGCGTTGGCGACGGCGAACGACGTAATCACCCACGTTCCCTGGCTCGACGAGACACCGAGGTCGCCGGAGATGGCGGGAATCGATACGTTGGCAATCGAAGTGTCGAGCACGTTCATGAACGTGGCGAGCGACAACGCGATGGTGCCGAGTACCAGCTGCCCTCCCGAGAGCGGGGCAGGAGCGTTTTGAGTTGCCATGAGTTGTCAAAGGGGGTGGGGGGCACCCCCCTCCGATTTACAGGGGACGAGCGCGGGCCGGCTGGTTACGCGTGTCGTTGGCATCGCCTGCGTTCGCGCCTGCATTGGCAGCCGCGGCACCGGCGTTCTCGGTGATGATCTTGGCGACGATGTCGTCGGCGTCGTGACCGACCTTGTCGTACACGTCGGTCGAATACACCGGCAGGGTCGGCGCTTCGCCCAGTTCCTTGCCGTCGGTATTACGTACGTTGACCTTGACCTGCATCGACAGACCCACGCGCAGCGGATGCTGCTGCAACTGCTTCGGGTCGAGCGCGATACGCACCGGCAGACGTTGCACCACCTTGATCCAGTTGCCCGTGGCGTTCTGTGCCGGCAGCAGCGAGAAGGCGCTGCCCGTACCGGCCGAGAAGCCGGCGACCGTGCCCTTGTATTCCACCGACGAGCCGTACACGTCTGCCGTGAGCGTGACCGGCTGGCCAACGCGCATGTGCGAGATCTGCACTTCCTTGAAGTTGGCGTCGACCCACACTTCGTTGAGCGGCACCAGCGCCATGAGCGGTGCGCCCGTGGCGACACGCTGGCCGACCTGCACCGAGCGCTTTGCGACGTAGCCGTCGACCGGCGCCGGGATGGACGTACGGGCGTAGTCGAGGTACGACGCACGCACCTTCGCGGCCGCCTGTTGCACGTTCGGATGCGTGGTCACCGACGTCTTGTCGGTGAGCGCCTTGTTCGACACCAGTTGTGCACGCGCCTGTTCGAGCGCGGCCTGTGCCGACTTCACGGCATCTTGTGCGTGGGCCAGTTCTTCGCGTGACACTGCGCCCGTGGCGATAGCCATTTCACGGCGCTTTACGTCGGCCTGCGCCTTCGCGAGTTCCGACTGACGCATGGCGACCGTGGCGGCGTACGCATCGTTATTCACGAAGTACGTACGGACCTGACGCACGGTCTGCGCGAGGTTGGCCTCGGATTGCAGCAGGGCGACGCGGGCATCCGTCTGATCCAGCGTGACCAGCGGCTGGCCAGCTTTGACCATCTGCGTGTCGTCGACCTTCACGCCGGTGACGGTGCCGGCCACTTGCGGCGTGATCTGGACGACGTTACCGGCGACATACGCGTCGTCGGTGTCTTCGTAGTAGCGCGCATACAGCGCGTAATAGGCGCCGTAGCCGATAGCCGCAATGGCGATCACGGCGGTCAGCGTCAGCATCATGCGGCGGCGCTTGCCATTGTTCGGTGCCGGTTGGGCAGGCGCTTGTTGTTGGTTGTCGCTCATCATTTGCTCCGTACTAATCTCTCAATGTGCTTTTGACGTTTGTCTTGTTTTGCGTGACGTTTAGTGCGTTTGCGCGTTGGCCGCGTCTGCATCTGTCTTTGCCGGGCGCTCCTGGCCCACGACCAGTCCCGCAGACTGCGCGTCGAATCCGCCGCCCAGTGCCTTGATCAGGCCGATTTGCTGGTCGCGACGTGCGCTGTCGATGTTCACCCGGGCTTGTTCCTGCGCCAGCAGCGACGACTCGGCCGTCAGCACGGTCAGTTGCGGCGTCAGCCCCGCCTTATAGCGGTCGATGGCGAGGTCGTAGGCGCGTTGTGCGGCTTCTTGCGCCACGCGCTGCGACACCATCTGCTTGTCGGCCGAACGGATCGACGACATGCGGTCCGCGATATCGCCGAGCGCCTTGTTAAGTGTCGAGTCGTAGTTCGCTACGGCGCTTTCATACGCGGCGTACTGACCCTTCAGGTTGGCGCGCAGACGACCACCGTCGAAGATCGGCAATGTAATCACCGGACCGGCCTGGATGGTCTGGCTGCTCGGATCGATCAGCTTGCCCAGCCCGAAGGTAGAGAAGCCGAACGCGGCATTCAGGTTCACGTCCGGATAGAAACGCGCTTTGGCGACGTCTACGCCTTGCAGTTGCGATTCCACGCTCCAGCGAGCCGAGACGATGTCCGGGCGGCGGGCGAGCAGCGCGAGCGGCAGGTTGTCCGGCAAGGCCGGCGTAGCGAGCTGCGCGAGCTTCGGCGGTGCGATTTCCAGACCGCGATCCGGGCCCTTGCCTAACAGCACACCGAGCTGGTGACGCGTGAGCAGAATCTGGCCGTCGAGCTGTGCGATCTGCGTCTGAATGTCGGCGCTGTTGCTGTCGGCCTGCTTCTGTTCGACTTGCGTGTCGAGACCGGCGCGCACGCGATCGGCCGTGAGCTTGCCAAGGTTCTGGCGCTGCTTGCTGATACGGTCGAGCACGTCGTGCAACGCGTATTGCTGGGCGAGCTGGTTGTAGGAGCGGGCGACGGCCGTGGACAGCGCGAGGCGCACTTCCTGGTCTTCAGCTTCTTCGGCACGCTCGGCCGACGTGGCCTGCGCCCGTGCCGAACGATTCTTGCCCCACAGATCGAGCTCCCACGACAGCGACGCATTCAGATCGCCCTGCGTGAACCACGTGCCACCGTAGCCCGGCGGGTAGATGGTGTTTTCGGTGAATTTCTCGCGATACACGTCGCCGTTGAAATTGACCGACGGCAGCAGCGCGGCTGCGGCGCCTTCCGTCTGCGCCTGCGCGGCCTTCAGACGGGCGGCGGCCATGGCGAGATCGGGGTTGCCGGCGAGGGCTTCGTCGATCAGGGAGACGAGTTGCGGATCGCCGAAGCGCTGGGCCCAATCGGTGCCCGGCCACTGGCCGCCCTCGGAGGGCAGGCTGCGCTGGGTCTGATAGTGCTCAGGCGTGGTGATCTGCTTGTCGCTATGGATGCCGGCGAAGTTCGCACAACCGGCAAAACCCAGCGTCACAGCCGCCAGACAGAGGGCGGAAATCGCTGAGCGGGCCCGCAGGTGCGGGAGGAACGGTGAGGCCACTTTCATCGCAAAACCTTTACGAGTGAAGTCTTGTACTGACAGTAATCGGGAATCAGGGCTGACGAGGACTTGCAATAGTGGACTCGACAAGCTTTTCTGAACGGGAATCAAGGCATTTAGGGCGGATTTCTCGGGCGCTCGCGCCGTCATCCGCCTTCGCCGTTGGCGATCACCCGTCGCAGCAGGCTCTTCAGAAACCCGATTTCCTCGACGCTGAAGCCGCCCATCAAGTGGTCGGCTGCGCGGGTGAAGATGTCGGGCATGCGGTCGGCCATTGCATTGCCAGCCTCCGTTGCACTCAGGTTCACGGTGCGGCGATCACTCGTGCTGCGCTCGCGAACGAGCAATCCGTGGGCTTCAAGCCGGTCGAGCAGGCGGGTGACCGCGCTCGCATCGATACAGTAGTCACGGGCGAGGTCCGCTGCCGTCTTGCTCTTGCCTGTCGCCACCTTGTAAAGCATGGTGGCCTGCGTGCTGGTGAGGCCGTACTGCGAGGTTTCCTTCGTCAGTTCCGCCAGGATCAGCTGACGCACACGCGCCACGAGATACCCAAGGGAATCGTCGATGTTGTAACCGTTGCGCGGGGGATCGGCTTGCGGCGCTTCCGGCTGAGACGTCGGCGCGGTCGCGGAGAAAGTGACGGAAGGATCGGACATTTTCGTGCAGCTGCAATAGTTGACTTGTCACGATTATAGCGGTTACTTAATTAAATTCAAGTCGATGCAATAGTTGACTAGGCAAATATTTCGATGGAAATTAGACGAATTGCTCTAATTTGGTGCGTGGCATCGAAAACGCGGGGACGGGAAGCGGGGAGATTCGCCGGTCTGTTTCGTGACGAATGTGGGTCAATCGGCGAATCAATGGTGCATGTCGTTGTTGCAATGCAGAAAGGCCATGACGCGAGACATGCGCAAGTGGTAGAATCGCGGATTCCTCAAAGGCTTTTTCGAGCACCCCTTTCATGACCCGCGCTCTCCGTAATATCGCCATCATCGCGCACGTCGACCACGGCAAAACCACGCTCGTCGACCAGTTGCTGCGCCAGTCGGGCACCTTCCGCGAAAATCAGCAAGTCGCTGAACGCGTGATGGACTCGAACGACATCGAAAAAGAGCGCGGCATCACGATCCTCGCCAAAAACTGCGCCGTCGAATACGAAGGCACGCACATCAACATCGTCGATACCCCGGGACACGCGGACTTCGGCGGTGAAGTGGAGCGTGTGCTCTCGATGGTCGACAGCGTTCTGCTGGTGGTCGACGCCGTCGAAGGCCCGATGCCGCAAACGCGCTTCGTGACCCGCAAGGCCCTGGGCCTCGGTCTGAAGCCGATCGTCGTGGTCAACAAGATCGACCGCCCGGGCGCACGTCCGGACTGGGTCATCGACCAGACGTTCGACCTGATGGACAAACTCGGCGCCACCAACGAGCAGCTCGACTTCCCGGTCGTCTACGCTTCGGCCCTGAACGGTTTTGCGAGCCTCGATTCGAACGTTCGCGAAGGCACGATGAAGCCGCTGTTCGATGCGATTCTGGAACACGTTCCGGTTCGCGCTGCCGATCCGGATGCGCCGCTGCAGCTGCAAATCAGCTCGCTCGACTACTCGACGTTCGTCGGCCGTATCGGTATTGGCCGTATTACGCGTGGCCGCGTCAAGCCGGGCCAGCAAGTGGTGATGCGTTCGGGCCCGGACGGTGAAATTCTCAAGCGCAAGATCAATCAAGTCCTGACCTTCAAGGGTCTGGAGCGCGTGATGTCGGACGAAGGCGCCGAAGCCGGCGACATCGTGCTGATCAATGGTATTGAAGACGTCGGTATCGGCGTGACCATCTGCGACGTGGATGCGCCGGAAGCGCTGCCGCTGCTGACCGTCGACGAGCCGACGCTCACGATGAACTTCTGCGTGAACACGTCGCCGCTGGCCGGCCGTGAAGGCAAGTTCGTGACGAGCCGTCAGATCCGCGACCGTCTGGACAAGGAACTGAATCACAACGTGGCGCTGCGCGTGAAGGACACCGACAGCGACTCGGTCTTCGAAGTGTCGGGCCGTGGCGAATTGCACCTGACGATTCTGATCGAAAACATGCGTCGCGAAGGCTATGAACTGGCCGTGTCGCGTCCGCGCGTGGTGATCAAGGAAATCGACGGCGTGAAGCACGAGCCGTACGAAATGCTGACCATCGACCTGGAAGACGAACACCAGGGCGGCGTCATGGAAGAAATCGGTCGTCGCAAGGGCGAAATGCTGGACATGGTGTCGGACGGCCGTGGCCGTACGCGTCTTGAATACCGCATTCCGGCTCGCGGCCTGATCGGCTTCCAGGGCGATTTCCTGTCGATGACGCGTGGTACGGGCCTGATGAGCCACATCTTCGATGCTTACGCACCGGTCAAGGATGGTTCGCTGGGTGAGCGTCGTAACGGCGTGTTGATCTCGCAGGACAACGGTGATGCCGTGGCCTACGCACTGTGGAAGTTGCAGGATCGTGGTCGCATGTTCGTGAAGCCGGGTGACGCCCTCTACGAAGGCATGATCATCGGTATTCACAGCCGCGATAACGACCTCGTGGTCAACCCGATCAAGGGCAAGCAGCTCACGAACGTGCGTGCGTCGGGTACCGACGAAGCCGTGCGTCTGGTGCCGCCGATCGCGATGAGCCTCGAATACGCCGTGGAGTTCATCGACGACGACGAACTGGTCGAAGTCACGCCGCAGACGATTCGCCTGCGCAAGCGTCACCTGATCGAACACGAGCGCAAGCGCGCCTCGCGCGAAGAGAAGTAAAGCCGGCGATGGAAGCGCGGCGCAACGGATGAGAAGTCCGTCGCGCTGCGGGATCTGTCTGTTGGAAGAAAAGCCGGTGCCATGCGCCGGCTTTTTGCATTTGTTATCCCGAACTTTCATCCCCCAATCCGTTGACGTTTCCGGAGTCCTTGCCTGACATGACCGATTTTGTTCGAACCGAAATCCGTGGCCGTATCGGCTTCATCACGCTGACGCGCCCGAAGGCACTCAACGCGTTGTCGCACGACATGATTCGTGCGATGGCCACCGCGCTCGATCAGTGGCGCGACGATCCCAAGGTGCTGGGTGTCGTGCTGCAAGGTGAGGGCGAGAAGGGACTGTGCGCGGGGGGCGACATTCGCTACTTCCATGAGGCCATCAGTGCAGGCCGCACCGACATCATGGATTTCTTCACCGACGAGTATCGGCTCAACTACACGATCGCGTCTTATCCGAAGCCGTATATCGCACTGATGGACGGCGTGGTGATGGGCGGCGGCATGGGTATCTCGCAAGGCGCGACGTTGCGCATCGTCACCGAGGCGACGCGCATGGCGATGCCAGAGACGGCTATCGGTCTGTTCCCGGATGTCGGCGGCGGGTTCTTCCTGGCGAACCTCGCGGGGCATCTCGGTGAGTACCTTGGCACCACGGGGATCGTGTTTGGCGCCGTCGACGCGTGTGAAATCGGCTTGGCGGACGTGGTTGTGCCGCGCGCGTCATTACCCGCGTTGTGCGACCGGCTGGCCAATGGCGACTGGCAGGATAGCGATGCCGTGCTCGACGCTGCACGTACGTTCGCGCGCGAAAGTCTGCCGCCGAGTGGTCTCGCACCCGGTAAGCTCGCACCGTTGCGCAGCGTGATCGATGAGCACTTCGGTCTCGCAGACATGCCCGCGATTCTGAAGGGCCTCAAACTCGAAGCGCGTTGTGAATACTCGGGCTGGGCAGAGGAGACGGAAGACCTGCTGCGCACCAAGCGGTCGCCGCTGATGACATGCGTGGCGCTTGAGCAGGTGCGTCGTGCCCGCAAGTTGTCTCTCGCGGACGAACTGCGTGAAGAGTGGTTAATGATGCGCAGCGTCTTCAACCTCGACGGCCGCACCGGTGCCGAAGGCGTCGAGGGTATTCGCGCGATGGTGATCGACAAAGACCACAAGCCGCGCTGGCAGCACGCGAACATCGAAGCCGTGAAGCCGGAAGACGTTGCGCGCTTCTTCGATGGTGAGCGTCACAGTGCCGATAATCCGCTGCTTGCGCTGGGGCAGTGACTCACGGCGAGCGCCTTGCAAGGCAAGTGAGCCTGTATGCCGGTCGTAGCGAATAAGCCGCAGGAACCAGCACGCTCTGCTAGTTTCAGCCCGTCTTCGCGCAATGCGTTGACGGGCCAGCACAAAACATCAAACCGCCGCCTGGCAGAAATGTTCGCCAACGGCCTGATCGAGTTTGCGGCAGATGTCGGCAAACGTGCCGACCATCACGATGTGCGATCTGTCTCGATAGACGCGCACATCGTGACCCTCCTGCGTGTCATGCGCGTCACGACGTGCCTGTTGTTCCCGAACGTTGCGCGACGCTTTCACAGCTTTTCCTGCGGGGCAGCCCCGGCGGGTCGCCGAAGCGACGGCGGCTGCAATCGTGCGCGGCAGCGTGGTCGTGCGAGTGCGGGTGGGCACGGTGTAGGAGCGGGCGATGGCGGGTGCCGAAGCGAACGGTCCAGAGAGCGCCGAGAGACCGTATACCGCGGAGAGTCGCGTCTGCGATGACACGCGAACGTGCGATTGACCGAGAGACGTACGCAGCAAACCAAAGAGTCGAGCCATGATGCGATCCTTCTTTCAAAGCGGGTCGGAGGGACGTGTCTTGCTGCGAACGGCGTTCATGTCACAAATCGCAGGCGCAGCAGGGCACGGGCGCCGGACCCAGCCCGGCGCAATCAAATGCAAATCTTCAGGGGTCGGGGCAAGTCGCTGTGTCGCGCTACCCCGGTTCGCGATGGGCGACCGTCAGCGGCCGCTCATAGATCGTTCATAGATCATTGTTGCGGATCAGACCGACTGCAATCCCTTCCAGCGCGAAATCACCGCTCCCTTCATCGACATTGATGTTCTCGAAGTCGGGGTTCTCGGCAATCAGTTCTACGCCGCCCTTCACGCGGTGAAAACGTTTGACGGTCACGTCGTCGCCAATACGTGCCACGACAATCTGACCTTCGCGCGCGTCGGCAGCTTTCTGCACGGCAAGCAAATCGCCGTCGAGAATGCCTGCATCGCGCATCGACATTCCTCGCACCTTCAGCAGGTAATCGGGCTGACGCGCAAACATGTTCGGATCGCACTGGAAGTTGCGTTCGATATGTTCCTGCGCCAGGATCGGGCTGCCTGCAGCGACACGGCCGACGAGCGGCAGCGACAACTGCATGAGGCCCATGTGCGGCAGCGTGAACTGATGCGTGCCGCCCGCGTCGTCCAGACGCTTGAGACGAATGCCACGCGATTGACCTGCGGCAAGCTCGATGACACCTTTGCGCGCCAGTGCCCGTAGGTGCTCCTCGGCGGCATTGGCGGAGGAGAAGCCCAGTTCTGCGGCAATCTCCGCGCGCGTCGGCGGAAAGCCGGTGCGCTCGATCGCTTGCTGAACCAGTTCGTAGACCTGCTGTTGACGGGCGGTAAGTTTGATCATGGCATCACTGTATGGAAGCACAGGTGGCTGTATTTTTGTACAGTGTTTGCAAAAACGCAAGGGAAAACTTCATGTACTGCGTGAAGTTTCCGCCACATGTCCCCGCCGTCGCGGGCCGGACGACCGGCTTTCCGTCACGGGAAGCCTGTCGCCCGGCGCAGTACAACGGTCGCGCTTACTTATCCATACGAACGATCGTCAGCGTTCCGCCCATGTTCTCCACGCGTACCCGGACCTTGTCGCCCGCGTGCACGCTTTTTGCCATGGCAACGTCCTTCGCCTTGTAGGCCATCGTCATGGCAGGCATGGCGATGTTGCTCATCGCGCCGTGGGCGAGCATGACCATGCCGGTCGAGGTGTCGACGCTTTTGACCGTCGCGTCAGTCAGTGCCGCGTTAGCGTCGACGTCAGCGGCGGGCTTGCCCGACATCGCCATATTGTTCATGTCTCCGGCCGCGAACGCCGACGATGCCGCAATACCCGAGGCAGCCAAAAGAACGCCGGAAACGATAAGGACTTGCTTCATTGTTTTTCTCCAAAAGAAGTGGATGGCACATCGGTGCCGTGTGAAACAACAGCGGGGACAACCGCAGATGCGTGGGCATTCGGCAGATCCACCGGATCGACCGACACCGAGCGCTTGAGACGCCGCCGCTGCAACAGCAGCCAGGCGGCGGGAATGACGAACATCGAAAGTAGGGGCGCGGTAACCATGCCGCCGACCATCGGCGCGGCGATACGCTGCATGACTTCCGAGCCTGCGCCGTGACCGATCATGATCGGGATGAGGCCAGCAAGAATCACCGCGACCGTCATCGCTTTGGGCCGCACGCGCAGTACGGCGCCTTCACGAATCGCGTCGACGATCAGCGCTTCGTCGAGCGTCTCGCCGTCGGCCAATCGCCTTTCCAGCGCGCCACGCAGATACAGCAGCATCACGACGCCGAACTCCGCCGCCACACCCGCCAGCGCGATGAAGCCTACCGAAGTCGCCACTGACACGGCGTGACCCAGGCCCCAAATCAGCCAGAAGCCCCCAACGAGTGCGAAGGGGATCGTCGACATCAGCATCAGCGCATCGACCGCCGAGTTGAATGTCAGGAAGAGCAGCACGAAGATCACGGCGAGTGTGATCGGAATCACCGTGCGCAACTTTGCCGCTGCGCGTTCGAGGTACTCGAACTGCCCTGACCACGCAATCGAATACCCTGCCGGGACGACGACTTTGTCGGCCACAAGACGTTGCATGCCAGTCACGACCGTTTGCAAGTCGGTGTCGCGGATATCGATGTAGACGTAGCCGGATAGACGAGCGTTTTCGCTCCGGATCATTGGTGGTCCGTCTTCGACGTGGAGCGTGGCGACGTCTCCAAGGCGAATCTGAGACCCGCGATCCGTCACGATCGGCAGGTCACGAAGTGCCTGCACCGAGTCGCGGAAGTCGCGTGGATAGCGCAGGCTGATCGGGAAGCGTTCGCGTCCGGCAATGACTTCGCCCACGTTGTCGCCGCCGACCGCCGACGAGACAACCGCCTGAATGTCGGCAATCGCCAGCCCATAGCGTGCCGCGGCAAGCCGGTCGATGTCGACGTCGACATACCTTCCGCCGTTCAGTCGCTCTGCGAGTGCCGACGTCACGCCCGGTGCATGCTTCACGGTCGCCTCGATCTGTGATGCGATCTTGTCGATGCCCGCAAGATCGGGCCCGGAGATCTTCACCCCGACCGGCGTCTTAATGCCGGTCGAGAGCATGTCCAGACGGTTGCGGATAGGCGGCACCCAGACGTTCGATAGCCCGGGCACTTTCACGCGGTTATCGAGTTCGTCGATCAGCTTTTGCGGCGTCATCCCTGCGCGCCACTGACTGCGCGGCTTGAACCGGATGGTCGTCTCGAACATTTCCAGTGGGGCGGGATCGGTCGCGGAGTCGGCGCGTCCCGACTTGCCGAACACCGTTTCCACTTCGGGAACCGTCTTGATGAGCCGGTCGGTCTGCTGCAACAGCTCGGAGGCTTTCTCCACCGAGATCCCCGGCAATGCCGTCGGCATGTAGAGCAGATCGCCTTCGTCGAGCGGTGGCATGAACTCGCCGCCAAGGCGTGAGATGGGAATCACGGTGAGTCCCAGCACCACGAGTGCCGCACCGAGCGCGATCCATGGACGCCGCAACGTCGCGTCGAGCAGCGGGCGGTACATCGCCATCAGCGCGCGGTTGATCGGATTGGCCGCTTCTTCCGGGATGCGTCCGCGAATCAGGTAGCCCATCAGCACAGGCACCAATGTCACCGACAACCCAGCGGCGGCGGCAATTGTGTACGTCTTCGTGAAGGCGAGCGGAGAAAACAATTTGCCTTCCTGTCCTTCGAGCGAGAAGACAGGGATGAACGACAGCGTAATGATGAGCAACGAGAAGAACAGGGCCGGGCCGACCTCCGCCGCCGATTCGGCAATGAGCGTCCAACGCCGCGATGCGCTCGGCGTCTCTCCGGGATGCGCGTGCGCGAACGCTTCGAGGTGTTTATGCGCGTTCTCGATCATGACGATGGCCGCGTCGATCATCGCGCCGATGGCAATGGCAATCCCTCCAAGCGACATGAGGTTGGCGTTCACACCCTGATATCGCATGACGATGAACGCGGTGAGCACGCCGAGTGGCAGCGACAAGATGGCGACCAGCGCACTGCGCAGATGGAACAGGAAGATGGCGCACACGATCCCGACGATGACGAACTCTTCAAGGAGTTTGTCCTTCAGGTTGTCCACGGCGCGCTCGATCAACTGCGAGCGGTCGTACGTCGTAACCAGCTCGACGCCGGGCGGCAGCGAACGCTGGAGGTCGGCGAGCTTCGCCTTGACGGCTTCGATGGTCGTGAGGGCGTTCTTGCCCGAGCGCATCACCACGACACCGCCCGCCACTTCGCCCTGACCGTTGAGTTCCGCCACGCCGCGGCGTGCTTCCGGACCGATCTGGATGCGGGCAACGTCGCCGAGCAACACCGGTGTGCCACTGGCATCCGTGCGAATGACCACGCGACGGAAGTCGTCCAGCGAGTGCAGATACGCCGTCGAGCGCACCATGTATTCCGATTCCGCCATCTCGACGACCGAGCCGCCGGACGCCTGGTTTGCCTTCGAAAGCGCATCGGCGACGGTGGCCTGCGAAATGCCGAACGCGCGCAGTTTGTCGGGATCGAGCACGACCTGGTACTGACGCACCATGCCGCCGATCGATGCGACTTCTGCGACGTCGGGCACTGCCTTGAGTTCGAACTTCAGGAACCAGTCGTTGAGCGCGCGAAGTTGCCCGAGATCGTGACGCCCGGTGCGATCGACGAGTGCGTACTCGTAGACCCAGCCGACCCCCGTGGCGTCCGGCCCGAGTGAGACCTTCGCGCCTTGCGGCAGACGGCTCTGCACCTGATTCAGATATTCGAGCACGCGTGAGCGCGCCCAGTACTGATCGGTCTTGTCGTCGAACAGCACATAGACGAAGGCATCGCCGAACGACGAATACGCGCGGATCGACTTCGCACCGGGCACGCCGAGCAGCGTCGTGGTCAGCGGATAGGTCACCTGATCTTCGATGACCTGCGGCGCTTTGCCCGGATACGATGCCTTGATGATGACTTGCGTGTCAGAGAGGTCCGGCAGGGCGTCCAGCGGCGTCTGTGTGAGCGAGTAAGCGCCCCACACCGCCAGGAGCAACGATGCGAGCAGCACCAGCAACCGGTTGTGTATCGACCAGCGAATGAGGCGGGCGATCATTGGGTGCCTCCGCTGGTGCCCATCTTCGGCAACACCGATTTCAGACTGGCCTCTGAATCGATCAGGAACTGTCCCGACGCGACGACTTCCTGATCCTGCGTCAATCCCTGAAGGACTACCGTGTCTGCGCCGACATCGTTGCCGGTCGTCACCGTGACGGGTTGCAGGCCACCGTCTGCATTGCGCACGATGACGACGCTGCGCTTGCCGGTGGCGATCACCGCTTCTGACGGCACGAGCAGTTGCGACACCGCCTTCTCGTCGCTCATGTGGGCGCGCACGAGCATGCCCGGCGTGAGGCGCTCGCCGGTGTTGTCCAGTTCAAGACGCGCCTGCAAGGTCCGGCTGCCGGAATTGATGCCGGGGAGGATTTCGCGCACGCGTCCGACGATGTGCTGCGTGTCGTCTGCGGCGAGCGTGGCCTCGACCTTCATGCCGGCACGCACGCGTAGCGCCATTGCCTCGGGAATCTCGACGACGAGCCAGAGCTTCGACAGGCCCGCCACCTTCGCCAGTGTCTGCCCCGGCGAAACCATCGAGCCGTTGCGCACGTTGAGTTCCGTCACCACACCCGCGCGTGGCGCACTCAGCACGACATGCGTTTGCGGTTGACCGGTGCGCGCAAGGTTGGCAATCAGGGCGTCCGGTATCGAGAGGGCGCGCATGCGGGCACGTGCGGCGTCGAGCAGCGCACCGCTCATCTGGCTATGCACGAGCGCGAGATATTCCTCTTGCGGCGCGAGCCAGTCGGGCACGAACAGAGACGCAACCGGCGCACCTTGCGCGACGTGCTGCATCGGCGCGTTTGCGTAAAGACGATCGATGTAACCGGTCACGCGCGATTGCACGACATCGGCCAGCGATTCATCGAATTGCGTGGTACCGACGACATCGAAGCCCGGTGAGACGTTAGCGCGTCGGACCTTCGTGTATCGGATGCCGAGGTTCTGTTGCAGGCCCGGATCGATCCGGACACCGTCGGTACTGGCTTCGTCGGCATACACGGGCACCAGTTGCATGTCCATGAAGGGCGACTTGCCGGGCTTGTCGAAGTGCTGATTCGGCATCATCGGGTCGTGCCAGTACAGCACGCGACGCGTGGCGCCCGCCGTGGCGCCGCCAGCTTCAGCTGTTGCTGAGGGGGCGCTCGTGCCGACGTCTCCCGTCACAAAATACCGTCCGCCGATATAGCCCAGCGCAAGCAAGGCGCAAGCGGAGAACAATGCCGTACAGGCGTAAATCACAGTCTTCTTTGTCATGGGGAATCTCAATTAACGGGCGGCCAGCGAGGGAGGGAGCACCTGATACTCAAGCTGCGCCCAGATCAGCGACACGTCGCGCTGGAGATCGAGGACTTGCAGTTGAGCGTCGAGCAGGCTGCGACGCGCGGCGAAAACGTCGGCGAGTGCGCCGGTCCCACTGCGGTAGGCTGCGTTGGCAAGGGCGACGCGTTGTGTCGCCGCAGGCAGCAGTGAACCTTGCAGATTCGCAATGCGTTCGCGTCCGTTCGTGAGCGACGTGCCGAGCGTGCGGATGTCGGCTTCCACCTGGCGTTGTGTGTCCTGATAGCTCAGGCGTGCACGCTCGGCGAGTTCGGCTTTCTCTGCGACATCGCGGTCCTGACGTTGCGAACGGTTGATCGGCAGGGGAATGCTGACGCCGATGGACACCATGTTCGAGAACTGTGGACCCCGCTGCTGATACGCCACTTCCCAGGTCCAGTTCGACGAGCGGTTGCTGGTGGCGACTGCGGTGTCCGCGTTGGCCATGGCAATGTCGTCGGCCCCCGTCACGAGCATCGGTTGTACGCGCGCCAACTGATCGGGGGGAAGCGACGGGACGGTGCTCTCGAGCGACGGCGGCTCGCCGGAGACATCGCTCACCGGCGTGACCGTCCAGCGCGTCAGGCCGATGAGCGCAGCGCGCTCGGCCTGCTGCGCCTTGAGCGCCTGATCCTGTGCCTGCGCGAGCATGAGGCGCGCCTGTGTGACATCGGAAGCTGTGGTCTTCGCGCCGCGATACGACGCAGTGGTCGCGTCCAGCTCATGCGTCATGTGCTCGACCAGCGCCTGAGCGACGGCGGCCGACTTCTTGGCATAGAGGGCGTTCAGCCAGGCGATGGCCGTTTGCTGACGAACATTGGCGACTTGGGCCAGATAGCCGGAGCGCTGCCGGTCGACGACGCGCTCGCCCAGATCGGAGCGTAAGCGCCGTTTATCCGACGATACCCATTCCTGTTCGATGCCGATGCGCCGCATCGTCATGAAGTCGCTGCCCACTGCGAACCGTTGATCGCCATTGATGGGCAGATTGTCGATGCCTGCCTTGAGGGTCGGATCGGGCAACTGGCCAACGCGCGCCGCGGCTTGCGCGCGCGCACGTACTGATGCCTGCGCTGCTTGCAGCGCGGCGGAATGGTCCATCGCGGATTGCAGGGACGCATCGAGCGATAACCCCGTTTCCTGCGCCGAGGCGGCACTGGCCGTGCCAGTGACGCATAACAAAACTAAGACGGCGCATGTGCGTGCGCTGACACGCCGGTAGCCCGGCGCGTTGAAAATCGAGTGCATGTGAAACCCCACGCGTACGAATGCCGTGTGGCATTCGCGTCCTCATCAGGACGATCTCGCCGCTGAAGCGGCGAACCCGGAGACGGGCAGGGGCTGTCGATGGCGTCGGCGCGTGCGCGCCGTCAGCCGGCGAGGCTGTGCGTGACACGGTCGAACGAGATGGACAGACGCCTGCGGAGGGTTACAGCGAGGTGGGTGGGCGCCAGAGGCCGTCGGGAGCGCGCAAACGCAGGGAGTCGGTGTAGTGGAAGCCGGTCTTGCGAGCGATGCTCACCGGACGCGCGACTTCAGGCGTGATCGCCGGGTGGTAGAGGCTGCCGAGGTTGCATTGCGCCGTCACCTTGCAGAAGGGGCCCTTGAGCTTTCCTCCGGCTGGCATCGGCATGCCGTCGCAGTGATCCATGGTCAGTGTCGGCGTCGCCGATGGCGCCATGGTAGAGGGCGCCGCTGTCGTCGTCATTGGCATGGCGGCCATCTCGGGGGCATCGTCCGACGCAGAGGTCATTTGCATCGGACAATCGCCTGCCATACCGCTCGCCGCCAGCCCGCTAAGGGGAAGCACGGCACACAACAGCAGCACGAGAATGAGACGAAGCAGTTTCACGTCGCGGAGTATAGCGCCAATATTGAGACACCGAGTGCGTCGTCGTGTATCGCTACGTCGTTCATCCACGGGGCTGATTCAGACGGCAAACCAACGGTGCAACGCGTCTTCCAGCCCGACGAGTTCGTCGGCGCAATCCGGCTCACTGCGCCATGCAATGCAAGCGTCAGGTCGCAACAACCAGGACGGGCCTTCTGCAACAGGGATGCAGCGTACCCGTGGCGTCATAGATGTCACGCGCTGCGATGCTCGCCGGTCCCTCGATCCGTCGAGCAGAACACCGCACCCGTCTTGCATAGTGTCGAAAAGGTACATGCCGTCAGGGAGTTGCCAATCGGCCGCCAGACGTCCGATATCCGGGTGCGAGCCCTCAGACGCCACAAGGTCATAACGCGTCGACACGCCGGTCATCATCTCGCCGATGTAGCGGTTCACGTCATCGAAATCCATCAGCTTCGCGATGAGATCGCGCATCGCACCCGATTGTGGGTCCGGCCGCAGTATGGCGACTTGCGCCCGCGTGTTCGCCAGCACCGCTTCGGCGACCGGGCGACGCTCGGCCGTGTAAGTAGCGAGCAGGCTTTCAGGCATATCGCCGCGAATGACGGCGGCGAGTTTCCAGCCAAGGTTGGCGGCGTCGAGCAGGCCGAGGCTCAGGCCCTGACCGCCGAAGGGCGAGTGAACGTGTGCGGCGTCGCCTGCGAGGAACACGCGTCCCTGCTGGTAGGTGTCGACGAGGCGCGTGTTGTCCGCCCAGCGACTGGCGGCATGCAGCGCGTTCAAGCGCACCTCCTGACCGCTGGTGCGGCGCAGAACCGCTTCGATCTCCTCGCGCGTGACGGGCGCTTGCCGGTCCTCAGGCGGCCCGGAAAAGTCGAGCATGAACAGACGTCCGGGCACGGGGCCGTAGCAGAATACGCCCCGCTCGGTGCGATTCCAGCCGATCGGCAACAAGCGCTCCGGATGATCGACATCGGCTGTCGCCTGATAGAAGGTGAGCGTTGGCGTGGTCCCGGGAAACGCGAAGTCGCACGTCTTGCGCACGGTGCTACGGCCGCCGTCACAGCCGATGAGGTAGGCCGCCTTGACCCGGCCCGGTCCGTCTGGCGACATCCACGAGACTTCGACGCCGTGGTCATCCGCGTCAATCCCGGTGATCTCATGTTCGCGCCGCACCTCGATGCCGAGCGCCAGCGCCCGCGCAGCCAGCATCGCTTCCAGCGCAGGCTGATCGACGTGACGTGGCCGCCTGTCGGGGTCGACCTGTGCATCGCGCCGAATGAGGGAAAGCCCGGCGAAATGGCCATTAAACTTCGAAGCACGGACGCGCAGATCCGCACCCGTCTGTTGGGTGAACGCCTGCATGGCTTGTGCGCTGCGCTGCTGTGCGTCGTCGATGGCGGTGCGCATGCCACGACGCAACAGCGCTTCGCCCGCAAGTGGCCCGAAGGACAACGCCTTCATCGCCTGACTTGGCGACGCCAGCCGTTCGAGCACGAGCACGCATGCCCCGCCGAGCGTCAGTTCGATGGCGGCGAGCAGCCCGACGGGACCGGCACCGACCACTACAACATCAATGGAGTTTGTCATATACTTCGTATAAATATGTACTGAGTACATGTAAACTAGGCCATCAGGAACCTCATGTCAACGCCAACCGATTTGAGATCGAGAAAGCGCCTCGCCACCCGGCAGGGCATTTCCAACGCCGCGACACGGCTTTTCCACGAACACGGTTTCGATCATGTGACGGTCGACCAGATCGCGGCGGCCGCCGATGTCGGGCGCATGACCGTCTTCAATCACTTTCCCCGTAAGGAAGACATGTTCTTCGACCGGGACGAAGAGGGGCGCGACGCGCTTCGGCAAGCCATCCATGAGCGGGATGCGGGTGTTTCGCCCGTGGAGGCGCTGCGGGGGCTGGCGCACCGTCTGGTGGCGCAGAACAGCCCCTTCGTGAACTTTTCGGCCCAGAGCCAGGACTTCATCCGGACGATCGAGGGTAGCGAGACGCTCAAGGCGCGCGCCCGGGCGATCCGGGACGAACTGGCCGAGGTTGTGGCGCAGGCGCTTGCCGATACGGTCGACCGACCGGCGCCGGACGTTGACGCCCAACTGGCCGCAGCGTTATGGCTCGCCGCATGGACGGTCGCCTTCCTCAACGCCCATCGCACGTTCGGCCTGACACAGGACACCGCTGCCGCACAGAAAACCTTCCTGAGCCTTGTAGACCGGGGGTGTGCAGGCGTTGCCGCTGCACTGGACGGCACTCCGTACGTCTGATGGCCACCCCGTCAGCACAATTTCTCTAATCCTTATTCCGGCATAAACAAAAGAAAAAATATTATTTTTAATTATTTAGACGCCCCCATAGACTGGCCTCCTACACACGAGAAGCAAACAAGGAGTGCAAGTCATGAACAAAGCAGCACGGGGATGGAAAGCTAAGAAGCTGGCAGTCGCGCTGGGTGGTCTGGCGCTGGCCGCTGGCATGACGATTCAGGCGCAGGCCGCCAGCCTGTCGCTGCTCAACGTGTCGTATGACCCGACGCGTGAGCTGTACGCCGACTACAACAAGGCCTTCGAGGCTCACTACAAGCAAGTCGCTGGCGACACGGTGACGGTGAAGGCTTCGCACGGCGGATCGGGCAAGCAAGCCCGTACCGTGCTCGACGGCGCACCGGCTGACGTCGTCACGCTCGGTATCTCCGCCGATATCGACGAACTGGCCGCCGCCGGTCTCGTGAACAAGGATTGGCAGAAGCGTCTGCCGGACAACGCCACGCCGTACACGTCGACCATCGTGTTGCTGGTGCGCAAGGGCAACCCCAAGGGCATCAAGGATTGGAACGACCTCGCCAAGCCGGGCATCAGCGTGGTGACGCCGAACCCGAAGACGTCGGCGGGCGCGCGCTGGAATTACCTCGCAGCATGGCTGTACGCGCTCAAGCAACCGGGCGGTAACGAGCAAAAGGCGCAGGATTTCGTGAAGGCCATTTACAAAAATGTCGGCGTGCTGGATTCGGGCGCGCGGGGCGCGACCACGACCTTCGTGGAACGTGGTATCGGCGACGTGCTGATCGCCTGGGAAAACGAAGCGCTGCTGTCGGTGAAGGACCTCGGTCCGGACAAGTTCGACATCGTGGTGCCGTCGTCGTCGATCCTGACGGAACCGCCGGTGGCCATCGTCGACAAGAACGTCGACAAGCACGGCACGCGCAAGGCCGCCGAGGCCTACCTGCAATGGCTGTACTCGCCGCAGGGTCAGGAGATCGCGGCGAAGCACTTCTATCGTCCGCGCTCGCCGGAGATCGCTAAGAAGTACGAGTCGCAGTATCCGAAGCTCAAGCTCTACACGGTGGACGCCGATCTGGGCGGCTGGACGAAGACGCAGGCGAAGCATTTCGCCGACGGCGGCATCTTCGACCAGATCTACACCAAGAAGTAAGGGCAGGGACCATCGCATGAGTACCGCACTCTTTCCAATGTGGCGCAAGCCAAGTGCCTTGCCGGGCTTTGGCCTGACGATGGGCTACACCGTCGCGTACCTGAGCCTTGTGGTGCTGGTGCCGTTGCTGATGGTCTTCATCAAGGCAAGCTCGCTCGACTGGGCGAGCTTCGTCGCCGCAGTGGGTTCGCCGCGCGTGCTGGCGTCGTATCGCCTCACGTTCGGTATCTCGCTCGCGGCGGCGACGCTGAACGCATTTTTCGGCTTCATCCTGGCGTGGGTGCTGGTGCGCTACACGTTCCCGGGCAAGCGCTTCGTCGACGCGCTGATCGACCTGCCGTTCGCCTTGCCGACGTCGGTCGCGGGCATCGTGCTGGCCGCCATCTACGCGCCGAACGGCTGGATCGGACGCTGGTTCGAGCCGCTCGGCATCAAGATCGCCTTCACGCCGCTGGGCATTTTCGTGGCGCTCACATTCATCGGCCTGCCGTTCGTGGTGCGCACCCTGCAACCGGTGCTCGAAGAGTTCGAGCGCGAGCAGGAGGAGGCTGCGGCATGCCTCGGCGCGACGCGCTGGCAGACGTTGCGTCACGTGATTCTTCCGGCGGTGCTGCCTGCATTGCTGACCGGGTTTGCGCTGGCGTTTGCGCGTGCAGTCGGCGAGTACGGCTCGGTGATTTTCATCGCGGGCAACATTCCGATGGTCTCCGAAATCACGTCGCTGCTGATCATCACCAAGCTCGAACAGTACGACTTTGCAGGCGCGGCGGGGCTGGCCGTGGTGATGCTGCTGATCTCGTTCGTGCTGCTGCTCCTCATCAATACGCTGCAATGGTGGCTGCAACGCCGTCATTCGGGGCGTCGCACCCGCGGCGCGTGACGTTACGAAGCCAGCAGAACGAAGCCACCAGGCGCACGAGAAAACAACGAAGAGAACGTTTCGATCATGTCCGATTCACTCGCACTGTCGCGGGCCTTGCCGCAAGTCGCCAAGGTCCGCCAATCCGATCCGACCGACGAGCCCGCGTTCGTCAAAGCCATCCTCATCGGTGTGGCCCTGCTGTTCTTTACGCTGTTTCTGCTGCTGCCGCTCGCGTCGGTCTTCGTCACGGCGCTGGGCAAGGGCTTCGCCGCATACTGGGACGGGCTGACCAACGACGATGCGCTTTCGGCGATTCGGTTGACGTTGCTGATCGCCGTGATTGCCGTACCGCTGAATCTGGTATTCGGCGTGGCGGCGTCGTGGGCGATCGCGCGTTTCGAGTTCAAGGGCAAGAGCATTCTCACGACGCTGATCGACCTGCCGTTTTCGGTGTCGCCGGTCGTTGCGGGCCTGACCTTCTTGCTGATTTTTGGCCGTCAGGGGCCGCTGTGGGACTTTCTCGACGCGCACAACCTGAAGGTCGTGTTTGCGTTGCCGGGACTGGTGCTTGCGACGGTTTTCGTCACGTTCCCATTCGTGGCGCGTGAACTGATTCCGTTGATGCAGGCGCAGGGCAGCGAGGAAGAAGAAGCGGCCCGCGTGCTGGGCGCGAGCGGTTGGCAGGTATTTACGCGCGTCACGCTGCCGAAGATCAAGTGGGGTTTGCTGTACGGCGTGATCCTCTGTAACGCCCGTGCAATGGGCGAGTTCGGGGCGGTGTCGGTTGTCTCGGGGCACATTCGCGGCGAGACGAACACGCTGCCGTTGCACGTAGAAATTGAATACAACGACTACCACACGGTCGGCGCATTCGCGGCGGCGTCGATTCTGGCGCTGCTTGCACTGGCCACGCTCGGGTTGAAGCTCTGGGCGGAGCACAAGCTGGCGCAGGACAAGGCTGCGCGTCGTGAAGACGCTGTGCAGGCCTGAGCGGGAACTGAGCGGGTACTGAGCGGGTACATACGCACAGCAGACACGTCGCGTCGAACAGCATCGAGGAGCAAGACAAATGAGCATCCAGGTACAACAGGTTTCCAAACATTTCGGCGATTTCGCCGCACTCGACGACGTCAGTCTCGAATTCCCCACGGGGGAACTGGTCGCGCTGCTCGGGCCGTCGGGGTGCGGCAAGACGACGCTGCTGCGTATCGTCGCCGGGCTGGAATTTGCTGACGCGGGGCGCGTGGTTCTCAACGGCGAGGACGTCGCTTCGGTGGGCACGCGCGAGCGTCAGGTCGGTTTCGTGTTCCAGCACTATGCGTTGTTCCGTCACATGACGGTGTTCGAGAACGTGGCGTTCGGTCTGCGCGTGAAGTCGCGTCGCGATCGCCTCTCGGACGCGCAGATTCGCACCAAGGTGCATGAGTTGCTGGGCCTCGTGCAACTCGATTGGCTGGCCGATCACTATCCGGCTGAGCTGTCGGGCGGGCAGCGTCAACGTATCGCGCTCGCACGTGCACTGGCTGTCGAACCGAAGGTGCTGTTGCTCGATGAGCCGTTCGGCGCGCTCGATGCCAAGGTGCGCAAGGAGTTGCGCAGCTGGCTGCGCCGTCTCCACGATGAGCTTCACATCACGACGATTTTCGTCACGCACGATCAGGAAGAAGCGCTCGAAGTGGCCGATCGCATCGTGCTGATGAATCGCGGCAAGGTTGAACAGATCGGCGCACCCCAGGACGTCTATGACACCCCGGAGAGTGCGTTCGTGTATGAGTTTCTCGGCGCGGCGAACCGCTTGTCGGGCGAGTTGCAGACGCACGATTTCATTGCGGACGCGGGCAAGTATCGCGTCACCGTACACAAGGACGATCTGCCTGCCGTGCCGCAGGACGGGCGCGCGATTGCGTATGTGCGTCCGCACGATCTGGCATTGGTCCCGGCAGGCGCTGGCGGCCCGGGCATCGACGTGGCGGTGCGCCGCGCGATTCCGCTGGGTGGCACGGTGCGCGTTGAGCTTGCCGCACCCGGCGACGCCGTGTGGGAAGCCGAACTCACGCGCTCGGGCTGGAAGGCCCTCGGCGCGGATGCGGGCACGACGCTGCGCGCAGTGCCGCGTCAGTTGCGGGTGTTTTCGGCGCAGGCATAACGAGCGGTACGTGCAGTCCAGGCGGTCCAGGCGGTACACGTCAAAACTACAAGCGGTACTTCATCCATAGGCGTCACGGACAGACAAGTAACAGGGCGGAGTTAGATCATGAATTTCCAGCAATTGCGCTACGTGCGCGAAGCGGTTCGGCAGAACCTCAATCTGACGGAAGCGGCCAGTGCGCTGTACACGTCGCAATCGGGCGTGAGCAAGCAGATCAAGGATCTGGAGGACGAGCTCGGCGTGGATGTCTTTGTGCGCCGCGGCAAACGTCTCACGGGCCTGACCGAACCGGGCAAGGCGGTGCTGCAACTGATCGAGCGCATGCTGCTCGATGCCGAGAACCTGCGCCGCGTGGCGCGTCAGTTCGCCGATCAGGACAGCGGGCACCTTGTGGTCGCCACCACGCACACGCAGGCGCGCTACGCGCTGCCGCAGGTGATCAAGCAGTTCACGAGCGTCTTTCCGAAGGTGCATCTGGCGTTGCGCCAGGGCAGCCCGCGTCAGATCGCGCAGATGGTCATCGACGGCGAAGCGGATATCGGCATTACGACCGAGGCGCTCGACCGCTTTCCCGATATCGTCACGTTCCCGTGCTATTCATGGCATCACGTGGCTGTCGTGCCGAAGGAGCACCCGCTGGTCGGACGCGAGAACCTGACGCTCGCCGACATCGCCGAATACCCGATCATCACGTATGACGGCGATTTCACGGGCCGCTCGCACGTGGACAAGGCGTTCACCGATCAGGGGCTGGTGCCGGATATCGTGCTCACCGCGCTCGATACGGACGTCATCAAGACGTACGTCGAACTGGGGCTGGGCATCGGCATTGTGGCGGCGATGGCGGTCGATCCGCGCAAGGATCAGGATCTGGCCGTGCTGGAACTGGAAAATGCGTTCGAGCCGAGCACGACGCGCATCGGCCTGCGACGCGGTGCGTTCCTGCGCTCGTACGCGTACCGTTTCATCGAAATGCTTGCGCCTGCGCTCAAGGAGCAGGAAATCTCGACGCAGTTGCGCGAGGCGCTGGAGTTTGCGGCCTGACGTTTCCCGCCGGATGTTGGCATGCTGCTGAGCCGATCCCGCCCTGGTGGCGGGATCGATGTTTTCAGCCATTGGGAGGGTCGGGAGGATTGGGAAGCGCGGCAGTATTGGATACAATCGCTGGCATGACATTGACCTCATTCAACCCGATTCCTCATTACACGGTGTCCTCGGGCGAATTGCCGCGCATCGCGCTGCTCGCCACAGGCGGCACGATTGCGGGCAGCGCGGCCGACGCCACGCGCACCGCCGGTTATCAGGCCGGAGCGCTCGGTGTTCAGGATCTGCTCGCCGCCGTGCCCGCGCTGGGTAACGTGGCCCATATTCACGCCGAACAGGTCGCGCAGATCGACAGCAAGGACATCAGCGTTTCGCTGTGGCAGAAGCTGGCCGCCCGCGTGAACGCTTTGCTGGCGCAGCCCGATGTGGCCGGCGCCGTGATTACGCATGGCACCGATACGCTCGAAGAGACGGCGTATTACCTGCATCTCACGATCAACAGCCGCAAGCCGGTCGTCCTGACGGCAGCCATGCGGCCCGCGACGGCACTCTCGGCCGACGGCCCGCTCAATCTGCTCAACGCCGTGCGGGTGGCAACCGATCCGATTTCGGCCGGACGCGGTGTGATGGTCGCTATCAACAATCAGATTCACTGCGCGCGCGACGTCATCAAGACGAGCACTTACAAGGTCGACGCCTTCCATTCGCCGGAAATCGGCGTGATCGGCTGGGTGCAGGACGAGCGCGTGGCGTTTCAGCGCGAGCCGCTCCAGTACCACACTGTCGAGAGCGAATTCGTCGGGCTGTCCGGCGAGTTGCCTGCGGTGGAAGTGGTATCGAGCTACGCGGGCGTGTCGCGCATCGCGGTTGACGCGCTGGTGGAAGCGGGCGTGCAGGGCATTGTGGTCGCAGGTACCGGCAACGGCTCGCTGCACTCGCTGTTGCAACAGGCGCTGGCCGAGGCGGTACAACGCGGTGTGACGGTGGTGCGTGCGTCGCGCGTGGGTAGCGGTCACGTGATGCATAACGGCGCTGCGCCGGACGATCAGTACGGCTTCGTGAGCGCCGGCAACCTGCATCCGTACAAGGCGCGCGTACTGCTGATGCTGGCGCTGCAAGCGGGCGTGCCGCGTGAGCGCATGCAGAGTCTTTTCGACGAATATTGATCGAGGCAAAAAAATACGGCGCGAGTCCCGCTTTCGCTTGACTGGCGCCGTGACGCTCGGCGTGGCGTCTGTCGACGCGCTCGCCCCGTCTTTCTCCTCTGCCTGCTATGACTTGCGGCTTTTCTTGTGGCCGCTTTCTTCGTCTTCTCGCGAAATACGCGGTGCGGCTTCGCGCCGCGACACGACGTCGCGGCGGGGCCTGTCCTTCAGTCTCAGGCGACCGTGTGGTTCGCGAGCATTTCCAGCGCGCGGACCATGCCCGAGTGATCCCATGCTGCGCCGCCATTGGCTGCGCAGGCATTGAACAGTTCCTGCGCCGTGGCCGTATTCGGCAGCGATACACCGAGAGTTTTCGCCGTTTGCAGCGCCAGGTTCAGATCCTTCTGGTGCAGCGCGATGCGGAAGCCCGGTTCGAAGTTGCGCTTGACCATGCGCTCGCCGTGCACTTCCAGAATGCGCGACGAAGCGAAACCACCCATCAGGGCTGCACGCACCTTCGCGGGATCTGCACCGGCCTTCGACGCGAACAGCAGGGCTTCGCCCACGGCTTCGATCGTCAGTGCCACCACGATCTGGTTGGCGACCTTGCAGGTCTGGCCCGCACCGCTTTCGCCCACGAGCGTGATGTTCTTGCCCATCAGTTCGAAGAACGGCTTCACGTCGTCGAATGCGGCTTGTGAGCCACCGACCATGATCGACAGCGACGCGGCCTTCGCGCCGACTTCGCCGCCCGAGACCGGGGCGTCGAGGTATTCGCAGCCGAGTGCCTTGATCTTCTTGGCGTATTCTTTCGTTTCGATCGGCGAGATCGAGCTCATGTCGACGACGATCTTGCCCGCCGTCAGACCCTCTGCCAGACCGTCCTGGCCGAACAGCACCGCGCCGACGTCAGGGGTGTCCGGCACCATCACGAACACGATATCGGCGCGCTTGGCGACTTCCTTGGCCGACGTGCAAACGGTGGCCTGACCGTCGATCAGGTCTTGCGGGGGCGTGCGACGCTCGTACAGGAACAGCTTGTGACCGGCGTTTTGCAGATGCTTCGCCATCGGCGCGCCCATGATGCCCAGACCAATAAAACCGAGTTGTGCCATTTCGAGACTCCTTATTGCCAAAGTTTGAAGTTGTTGTTGCCGACCGTTGGACGGGCAGGGCATGGCTGCGTTAGCGCTACAGGCAATGAGCGTTCACGCATCCCCCGTGCTCCGGCCGCATGCCCCCTGCATGCGGCCGGCGGGGCCCTTCCTCGTCGAAACCCGGTCGGTTGTTGCGAGGGTTACGCTGACTTGCGTCGGCTTAAGTCGGCTTAAGTCGGCTTAAGCCGACTTATGCAGCTTCGCGCAGGCCTGCCGCCTTGAACCAGCCGAGGCCGTCGGTGGTAGTCGTCGCGGGCTTGTACTCGCAGCCGATCCAGCCCGAGTAGCCAATGCGGTCGAGGAACGCGAACAGGTAGGCGTAGTTGATCTCGCCCGTGCCCGGCTCGTTGCGGCCCGGATTGTCGGCGAGCTGCACGTGAGCGATGCGCGCCAGATTCGTCTCGATGGTCTTGGCGAGTTCACCTTCCATGCGTTGCATGTGATAGATGTCGTACTGCAGGAACAGGTTGTCCGAGCCGACGGCGTCGAAGACTTCCAGCGTCTGCTTCGTACGGTTCAGGAAGAAACCCGGAATGTCGTATGTGTTGATCGGCTCGACCAGTAGGCGGATGCCTTCGGCCTTGAGCGCGTCGGCGGCGAAGCGCAGGTTGCCCACGAGCGTTTCGGTGGCGGCTTGCGTCGACAGATCGGCGCCTTGCTTGCCGACGAGGCAGTTCAGTTGCTTCACACCCAGCGCCTTGGCGTAGGTGATGGCTTCGCCAACGCCGTCGCGGAATTCGGCCACGCGATCGGGGAGGATGGCGATGCCGCGCTCGCCTGCGTCCCAGTTACCGGCGGGCAGGTTGTGCAGCACGAGGTCGAGCTGATACTGATTCAGCTTGTCGGCGATCTGGTCGCGATGAAACGCGTACGGGAACAGGAACTCCACGCCGCGAAAGCCCGCTGCGGCGGCCGCCTTGAAGCGGTCGAGGAACGGCACCTCGTTGAACAGCATGGTCAGATTGGCGGCAAATTTCGGCATTGCGCTGACTCCTCTCTCTCTTTTTTAGGGGGTGGTTTCGACGATTCGATGCAAGGGTGAATGCTGGGTGAAGCTAAGGTCATGCGAGGTACTGCAAGGTTGCGGAGCGCATGCTTTGGCCGTTTCACGGGGTCTAGCCGAAAGCGGAGGGGACGCATGCGCCCCGCAAACCGTTGACAGTGCTGGCCGGCTTATGCCGACACTGCGTCGTCTTCTTCCACGACGTCGACGATTTCTTCGAACTCGTTGACGTTGTTGATTTCAGTGCCCATCGCGATGTTCGTCACACGCTCGAGAATCACTTCCACGATCACCGGCACGGAGAACTCGGCCATCAGCTTGCGTGCCTGAGCGAACGCGGGCTGAATGTCGTTCGGCTGGAACACACGGATCGCCTTCACGCCGAGGCCTTCAGCCACCTTCACGTGATCGACGCCGTAACCGTTCACTTCCGGCGAGTTCACGTTTTCGAACGCGAGCTGCACGCAGTAGTCCATGTCGAAGTTGCGCTGTGCCTGACGGATCAGGCCCAGGTACGAGTTGTTCACCACGACGTGGATGTACGGCACCTTGAACTGTGCAGCCACGGCCAGTTCTTCGATCATGAACTGGAAGTCGTAGTCGCCCGAGATGGCCACGACGTCCGACGACGGCGATGCGACCTTCGCACCGATGGCGGCCGGCACGGTCCAGCCCAGCGGGCCTGCCTGACCGCAGTTGATCCAGTGACGCGGCTTGTTCACGTGCAGGAACTGTGCGGCGGCGATCTGCGACAGACCGATCGTCGAGACGTAGCGCACGTCGCGGCCGAAGAAGGCGTTCATTTCCTGATACACGCGTTGCGGCTTGATCGGCACCTGATCGAAGTCCGTGCGGCGCAGCATGGTGCGCTTGCGCTTCTGGCAGTCCGTAACCCATTGCGAGCGGTCCGGCAGACGGCCGGCGGCCTTCAGCTCCCTGGCGACTTCGACGAACAGCGTCAGCGCGGCCTTGGCGTCGGAGACGATGCCGTAGTCGGGGCCGAACACGCGGCCGATTTGCGTCGGTTCGATATCGACGTGCACGAACTTGCGACCCTGCGTGAAGACATCCACGCTACCGGTGTGACGGTTCGCCCAGCGGTTGCCGATGCCCATCACGAAGTCGGACGCGAGCATCGTGGCATTGCCGAAGCGGTGCGACGTTTGCAGACCGACCATGCCGGCCATGAGCGGATGGTCGTCGGCGATGGTGCCCCAGCCCATGAGCGTGGGGACGACCGGCACGTTCACCGTCTCGGCAAATTCGACGAGCAGATCGGCGGCGTCAGCGTTGATCACACCGCCACCCGACACGATAAGCGGACGCTCCGACGCGACCAGCATCTGAATGGCTTTCTCGGCCTGAGCGCGCGTCGCGGCAGGCTTGTACACCGGCAGCGGTTCGTACGTCTCGGGATCGAATTCGATCTCGGCGACCTGCACGTCGAACGGCAGATCGATGAGCACCGGACCCGGACGGCCCGAGCGCATCAGGTGGAACGCTTGCTGGAACACGCGCGGCACGAGGGCCGGCTCGCGGACCGTCACGGCCCACTTCGTGACCGGCTTGGCGATCGACTCGATGTCGACGGCCTGGAAATCTTCCTTGTACAGACGAGCGCGCGGAGCCTGACCCGTAATGCACAGAATAGGGATGGAGTCGGCTTGTGCCGAGTACAGGCCGGTGATCATGTCCGTGCCTGCGGGGCCCGACGTTCCGATACAAACGCCGATATTGCCGGCCTCGGCACGGGTGTAGCCTTCGGCCATGTGCGATGCGCCCTCGACGTGGCGGGCGAGCACGTGCTCGACGCTGCCCGCCTTGCGCAGGGCCGAGTAGAACGGGTTAATGGCGGCGCCGGGCACGCCGAATGCGGTAGTGATGCCTTCCTTCTCCAGCACGCGGACGGCGGCCTCTACGGCGGTCATCTTGGCCATGTGACTCCTCCAATGGGTAATGACGAATACGGGACTTATAGGGATGAATCTTGTTGGAGGTCACTTTAAGCCGGTACGATTTGTTTGATAAGATCACAAAAGATCGTTTTTTTAAGAACAAAAAGTATCGAATGGAGACGTGATGGACCGCTACAAACAGATCGAAACCTTCGTGCAGGTGGCCGAAGCCGGCAGTCTGGCCGCGGCGGCGCTCAAGGAGGGGGTGTCGCCGGTGATTCTCGGGCGGCGCATCGATGCGCTCGAAAAGCGTCTCGGCATCAAGCTCATGTACCGTTCGACGCGCCGACTGGCGCTCTCGGAAGAGGGCGGCGCTTTTCTGGAGCGCTGCAAGCAGTTGCTCGGCGACTGGGAGATGGCAGAGAACGAAATCAGCGCAGGCCGACATGCTGTGTCCGGTCACCTGATCGTTTCAGCCCCGGCGGCGTTCGGCCGCAAGCATGTCGCCCCGCACGCACCGGCGTTCCTGCGCTTACATCCCGAAGTGCAGATCTCGTTCAACCTGACGGATCGTGTGGTGGATATCGTGCGCGAGGGCTACGACATGGGGATTCGTATCGGCGGCTCCGTCGACCCGAACTTCGTGGCCGTCAAACTCGCGCAGAACCGGCGCGTGGTGTGCGGCACACCGGCATACTTTGCGCGTCACGGCCGTCCCAAGACCCTGGAGGATCTGGCCAAGCACAACTGTCTGGCGTTCAACCTTCAGGGCGGGCAACAGCGCGGGTGGTACTTCAAGCGGCAGGGCAAGCTCGTGACGATCCGCGTAGCCGGTAGTCTTGACTGCAACGACGGCGAGTTGCTGCACCGATGGGCGCTCGAAGGGCTGGGGCTCGGCTGGCGCTCGACGTGGGAAATCCAGCGCGAGTTGCAGTCCGGGGAGCTGGAGACTGTGCTGGACGAATACGCGCTGCCCGATTACGACATCCTCGCCGTGTATCCGCAACAGCGCTTCCAGCCCGCGCGGGTGCGGCTGTTCATCGAACAGTTGCGGCAGATTTATGCGCGCCCGAATTACTGGCTGGAGAACGGTTGATGGAGAGGGAGTTGATGCTCGACACGAAATCCGCTAGAATCGCGGGTTCTGCAACCTTGCTGCACTGGTTCTGACGCCCAGGCAGCTTTGTCCATAAGGAGCACCCTATGCGTCATTATGAAATCGTATTTATCGTTCACCCCGATCAGAGCGAGCAAGTGCCTGCAATGATCGAGCGCTATCGTGGCACGGTCGAAACCCGTCAGGGCAAGATCCACCGCGTCGAAGACTGGGGCCGTCGTCAACTGGCCTACATGATCGAAAAGCTGGCTAAGGCTCATTACGTTTGCATGAACATCGAATGCGACCAGGAAACCCTGGACGAGCTGGAACACGCATTCAAGTTCAACGACGCCGTTCTGCGCCACCTCGTCGTCAAGATGAAGAAGGCTGAGACCGCACCGTCGCCGATGATGAAGGAAGTGGCCCGCGAAGAAGCCAAGAAGGCTGCCGCCGTGCCCGCGACCGAAGCTGCCGCTTCGTAATTAGCGCACCGGAACGCATCAGGGTGCCAACAGAAACATTGAACGCGTGAATCGCTTACGGCTCGAGGCCAGCATCGTCGAAATCGGCACGCTGCGCTATACCCCGGCCGGGCTTCCCGTGATCGATGTCACGCTGGCGCACGAGGGAACAGCCGAAGAGGCGGGCGTGGCCCGTCAGGTCGAGTTCTCGATACCCGCAGTTGCGATCGGTCCGATGAGTGCCAAAGTCATGGCGCTGGGACTCGAGAAACCGGCCCAGTGGGCAGGGTTTCTGGCTAAGAAGCATCGCAATAGTCGCACCCTGGTGTTTCACATCACAGCATTGCAAGCATTTGAAAAGGATTGTTGAACATGCCGCGTCCTAACGGTAAAAACAAGAAGTTTGATCGCCGCCGCCAACAGCAAAACCCGCTGTTCAAGCGCAAGAAGTTCTGCCGCTTCACCGTCGCTGGTGTCGAGCAGATCGATTACAAGGATGTCGAAACGCTGAAGGACTTCATCGGCGACAACGGCAAGATCACCCCGGCTCGCCTGACGGGCACCAAGGCGCACTACCAGCGCCAGCTCGATACGGCTATCAAGCGCGCGCGTTTCCTCGCGCTGCTGCCGTACACCGATCTGCACGGTGCTTAATCGCCAGTCGACGAAGGAGAATAGATAATGCAAGTGATTCTGCTGGAAAAGGTCGTCAACCTGGGTAACCTGGGCGACATCGTGAAGGTCAAGGATGGTTTCGCACGTAACTTCCTGATCCCGACGAAGAAGGCTCGCCGCGCCACCAAGGACGCGATCGCCGAATTCGAAGTTCGCCGCGCCGAACTGGAAAAGGCTGCCGCCGACAAGCTGGCTGCTGCTCAAGCCGAAGGCGAAAAGCTGTCGGGTCTGACCGTGCAAATCTCGCAGAAGGCTGGTGTTGACGGCCGTCTGTTCGGTTCGGTCACCAACTTCGACATCGCCGAAGCCCTGGGTACCCAAGGTTTCAAGGTTGAGAAGATGCAAGTGCGTCTGCCGAACGGCCCGCTCAAGACCGTGGGTGATTTCCCGGTTCAAGTGGCGCTGCACACCGACGTCGTGATCGACGTCACCGTGTCGGTGCTGGGCGAGCACGCCTAAGTCGTACCCGCGTCAGCTTCCCGACGCGATTAAAAGACGGAAGTCGGAGTACCGGCTTCCGTTTTTTTATGTCTGTCCGTTCCGTTGTGTTGGCTGCCGGAATATCCGGTCGCCGGTCTCGCATTGCCGTACGCCGACCGCCTCCCGGTTGCTCGCTCTCCCTTCCATCCAAGTCATCGTTCGATAGCGCCACCTTATGCTGCCTCCAGGGAAACTGCTGAACAAACAACGTCCTGAAAAGTCGTCGCGCAAGCGCGATTTTGCCGGGACTGACCGGGATCGCGGGGACGGTATAATGCCCGGCATGAACGCCCCCGATCCCCAGCTCGATTCGCTCAAGGTGCCACCGCACTCCATCGAAGCGGAACAATCCGTGCTCGGCGGTCTGCTGCTCGATAACGGCGCCTGGGATCGTATCGGCGACTTCTTGTCCGAATCGGACTTCTACCGCTACGACCATCGTCAGATCTATCAGCACATCGGGCGTCTGATCTCCAGCGACCGACCTGCCGACGTCATCACCGTCTTCGAATCGCTCACTTCTGCCGGCAAAGCCGAGGACGTGGGCGGGCTGGCCTACCTGAACGCCCTCGCGCAGAACACCCCGAGTGCGGCGAACATTCGCCGTTATGCGGAAATCGTGCGCGACCGGGCCGTGCTGCGTAAGCTTGTGACGGTCGCCGACGAAATTGCTTCGGATGCTTTCAATCCGCAGGGCAAGGAAGTGCGTCAGATGCTCGACGAGGCTGAGGCGAAAGTCTTCGCGATTGCGGAAGAGGGCTCGCGCAGCACCAACGGCTTCCTCGAACTGCAACCGCTGCTCACGCAAGTGGTCGAGCGTATCGACGAGCTATACCACCGTGAAGGCGGCAGCGACATTACCGGTATTCCGACGGGCTTCGTCGATCTGGATCGCATGACGTCCGGTTTCAACGGCGGCGATCTGATCATCGTGGCCGGTCGTCCGTCGATGGGTAAGACGACTTTCTCGATGAACATCGGTGAGCACATCGCGGTGGAAGAGGGCTTGCCCGTTGCCGTGTTCTCGATGGAAATGCCGGGGACGCAGCTGGCCATGCGTATGCTGGGTTCGGTGGGGCGCCTCGATCAGCATCGTCTGCGCACCGGCAAGCTGGTCGACGAAGACTGGCCCAAGCTCACGCACGCGATGCAGAAGATGAACGAGACGCAACTGTTCGTCGACGAAACACCCGCGCTCAACCCGATGGAACTGCGTGCGCGTGCGCGACGTCTGGCACGTCAGTGCGGCAAGCTCGGTCTGATCATCATCGATTACTTGCAGCTGATGAGCGGTTCGGGCGGCGGCGAAAACCGTGCGACCGAAATTTCCGAAATTTCGCGTTCGCTCAAGGGCCTTGCCAAAGAGCTGAACGTGCCAGTGATCGCGCTCTCGCAGCTCAACCGAAGTCTCGAACAACGCCCGAACAAGCGTCCGGTCATGTCGGATTTGCGCGAATCGGGCGCTATCGAACAGGATGCGGACATCATCCTGTTCATCTACCGCGACGAAGTCTATAACCCCGACACCCCAGACAAAGGCACGGCCGAAATCATCATCGCGAAGCAGCGTAACGGTCCTATCGGCCACGTCCGTCTGGCGTTCATCGGTGCCTACACGAAGTTCGATAATCTGGCCGGTCCGCAATACTGACGCCTCGATTTCTATCTGTTCGGATGCGCATGCGGCATCGCATGCCTCCGACGAGGTAGAATGTGACGTTTTTGTGTCGACCCGTCCCCTATTAATACCCGGAGTTTCCTCATAATGTTCGGTCGCTTCATGCCCACCGAGGGCAAGTTCTTTGACCTGTTCAACCAGCACGCGGCGTGCATGGTCGCAGGCAGCCGCGAGCTGTCAGCCATGCTCAACGACCTGCCAAACGCCGAGGCACGCACCGTTGCCGTGCAGAACAACGAGAAGAAAGCGGATCGCATCACGCACGAGACCATCGACTTGATGCACAAGACGTTCATCACGCCTTTCGACCGCGACGAGATCCATAAGCTGATCAGCACGATGGACGACATCCTGGATCTGATGGAAGACGTGGCGACGGCCGTGTGGATGTACGACATCAAGAGCGTGCCGGCTGAAGCCCGCATGCTGGGCGAAATCTGTGTGAAGTGCTGCGAACGTGTGCAAAGCACCGTCGCACTGCTCAACGACATGGATCGTGCCCGCGAAATTCTGAAGTTCTGCGAAGAGATCGACGGTCTCGAATCGGAAGCCGACCGGTTGCTGCGCGCATCGCTGTCGAAGCTTTTCCGTGAAGAGGCTGACGTGAAAGAGCTGATCAAGCAGAAGGCTGTGTCCGAATTGCTCGAGTCGGTGACCGACAAATGCGAGGACGTTGCCAATATCATCGAAGGCATTGTGCTGGAAAACGCCTGAGCGGAGACTTTCGATGGCAACGCTGCACATCAGCCTTTGGCTGGTCGGACTATTGATCGCACTGGCGCTCCTGTTCGACTTCATGAACGGTTTTCACGACGCCGCCAACTCGATCGCTACGGTGGTCTCGACGGGCGTGCTCAAACCGCATCAGGCGGTGGCTTTCGCCGCCATGTTCAACGTCATCGCGCTGTTCGTCTTTCACCTGAAAGTCGCGGCGACGGTGGGCAAGGGCACGGTGCACCCCGAGATCGTCGATCACTATGTGATCTTTGGCGCGCTCGTGGGCGCTATCGCCTGGAACATCATCACCTGGTACTACGGTATTCCGTCGAGTTCGTCGCACGCCCTGATCGGTGGTCTGGTCGGCGCGGCGGTGGCAAAGGCGGGCACGGGCTCGCTCGTGGCGAGTGGCCTGCTGCAAACCGTGGCATTCATTTTCGTCTCGCCGCTGCTCGGTTTCGTGCTCGGTTCGTTCTTCATGCTGCTCGTGTCGTGGCTGTTCTTCCGCACGCCGCCTGCGCGCGTGGACCGCTGGTTCCGTCGCCTGCAACTGGTGTCCGCCGGTATGTATAGCCTCGGCCACGGCGGCAACGACGCGCAGAAAACCATCGGCATCATCTGGATGCTGCTGATCGCTGCGGGCATGTGGCCGCAGGAAGCTGCCGAGCCGCCGCTGTGGGTGATCATCGGCTGCTATCTGGCGATCGGTCTGGGCACCATGTTCGGTGGCTGGCGTATCGTGCGCACGATGGGGCAGAAGATCACGAAGCTCAAGCCGGTCGGTGGTTTCTGTGCCGAGACGGGCGGGGCGTTCACGCTCTTCTTCGCATCGTGGCTCGGCGTGCCGGTCTCGACGACGCACACCATCACGGGTGCCATCGTCGGCGTGGGCGCGACCCGCAAGCTGTCGGCAGTGCGCTGGGGCGTGGCAGGCAACATCGTCTGGGCCTGGGTGCTGACGATCCCGGCATCGGCATTTATCGCCGCCATCGCCTGGTGGGTGGGCAAGCAGATCCTCTGACGGATCGGGCTACGGAATAGAAAAAGCGGCTTCGGCCGCTTTTTTTACGTCTGTGCCAAGTGCTGGCCGGGAGGATTGAAAGCGCCAATCGATGCCATCGGGAGAATCAATTTCAATAGATTATTGCGATTGATTATCATTTTTCCATAGTGTTTTATTCAATCACATCGGAGGCTACCATGACGACATTGATCCACTCCTTGCGCCACCGTCCGCTGAGCATACTGATGGGCGCTGCCATTAATATCGGTGGTGCGGCAACGCTGCTTGGCCATCTGCGCTGATCCCCCGGCGCATCGCAGCCGCCAGAACGGAGGGCGTATGCAACGCGACGCATTCGAGCGAGAACTTGCCAATGAAGGCTTCACGGCGTTCGTCACCGTGACGAGAGAAGCAGGCGGGCTCGACACGCATACGCATCCATTCGAAGCGAAGGCGCTGATTCTGTCCGGCGCGATCGTGATTCGGGTGGGCGACGTCGAGCGTCGATATGGCGAGGGAGACGTCTTCCATCTGGCCGCCGGAGAGCCGCATGCCGAACGTTATGGTCCGGCGGGCGTGCAGTATCTCGTCGGGCGGAAGTGATTACATCGCGCTGTTGGCGAAGCGGGCAATCGGATCGTCGTCCTGCGACGGCGGCGACGTGAGATTGGCCGTGCTGCTCGGGGATGCCGTCTGCGGTGCGCCAAGCGGTGAGGGCGTCGCTGCCGTTAGCGGACGGTTCGGTGCAGGGCTGACCGGTGTCGCCGTGAGCGTCGGTGCCGCGGTCGCTGCTGGCGTCACCGCAACCGTCTCGGGTGCCGAGCGATTGACGTAGGTCGTATTGCCCGCCGGCGCCTTGTTGGCCGCGACGCGTCGTACACCGTCGATACGCTTCGCCCAATACGGGATGAAAATGCTCTCCAGCCGCACCGTGCCGCCCGAATTCGGCGCGTGCACGAATTTCCCCTGTCCCACGTAGATGCCCACATGCGAGTGGGCGCGTCCCGTCGTATTGAAGAAGATGAGATCGCCTGAGGCGAGGTCGTCGCGTTCGAGCACGGTGCCGATGCCGCTCATGTCGGCGGTCGTGCGCGGCAGATTGACGCCAGCTGCGCGCGCCACCACATAGCGCACGAGGCCGCTGCAATCGAATCCGGAGTCGGGGGTGTTGCCGCCGTAGCGGTAAGGAATGCCAACGAGGCTCATCGCTTCGAGCGTGATCTCCTCCTGACCTGCGCTGCGCTCGGGGCCGACCGTGCGATTGCCGAAGTTCGCGTTGCCGCCTTGCCGGACCGTCGGGCCGGAGGAGCATGCGGCGACCAGCAGCGTGAGCGCCAGTACCCCCGCCGAACGCCACGGCACCCATGCAGTCTGGGCGGACGTTGCGAGCTGCGTCGTGCATCGGGCCATCGGACGAGTCGGAGTTCGAGACATGCTCAGAGGGCGCTGGATTCGCATGCGCCGAGTTTACGACGCTTAGCGCACGAATGCATCGCAAAAGTGCCCAAATCCGGGCGTTCTGTGGCATCGACGTCACAAATTCGCCGCTTGCCGGACGATTTTGCCATCTTGAGCCGATGCATTATGGGGTGTTGCACGTAGTGTCCTGGCTATAAAAAACGGCGCCCGAAGGCGCCGTTGCGTGGAGCGTCGAAGCGCTCGATGGCATGGACTGGCGTCAGAGAATTTCTGCTGCGTAGTCCGCCAGACGCGAACGTTCGCCGCGCGCGAGCGTAACGTGTCCGCTGTGTCCCCAGCCCTTGAAGCGATCCACCACGTAGGTGAGGCCGGAGCTGCCTTCGGTCAGGTACGGCGTGTCGATCTGCGCGATGTTGCCCAGGCAGATCAGCTTGGTGCCGGGACCGGCGCGCGTGACGAGGGTCTTCATCTGCTTCGGCGTCAGGTTCTGCGCCTCGTCGATGATGACGAACTTGTTCACGAACGTACGGCCGCGCATGAAGTTCATGCTCTTGACCTTGAGTCGGGAGCGAATCAGTTCCTGCGTGGCCGCACGGCCCCATTCGCCAGCTGAGTCGTCGGTCTTTTGCAGCACTTCGAGGTTGTCGTCGAATGCGCCCATCCACGGTTGCATCTTCTCTTCCTCAGTGCCCGGCAGGAAGCCGATATCTTCACCAACGGGCACGGTCGCGCGCGTGATGATGATCTCGTTGTAACGCTTCTCGTCGAGCGTCTGCGCCAGACCGGCGGCGAGCGCCAGCAGCGTTTTGCCGGTGCCTGCCTGTCCCAGCAGGGTGATGAAGTCCACCTCCGGATTCATCAGCAGGTTCAGCGCGAAGTTCTGCTCGCGGTTGCGTGCCGTAATGCCCCACACATTGTTCTTGTGATGGCCGTAGTCACGCAGCGTTTGCAGCAACGCCGTCTTGCCGTTGATCTCCCGCACTTGTGCGTAGAAAGGTGCCTCACCATTGTTCGTTTCCAGATAGACGAACTGATTGATGAGGAAACTCGCGCAAAGCGGCCCGGTGATTCGATAGAACGTGGTGCCGGTCCGGTTGTCCTGCCAGCTCTCCATGCCCTTGCCGTGCTTCGTCCAGAAGTCAGGCGGAAGAGCCATCACACCCGAGTAGAGCAGATCGCTGTCCTCGAGCACCTTGTCGTTGAAGTAATCTTCTGCGGGCAGACCGAGCGCGTGCGCTTTGACGCGCATGTTGATGTCTTTCGACACCAGCACGACCTGACGATCGCGGAACTTGTCCTGCAGCGCACGCACGACACCCAGAATCTGGTTGTCGGCCTTGCCTTGCGGCAGACCTTCGAGCGGCGGAACGTCGGGCAGATCGGTCTGGAAGTACAGACGCCCGATGGCGTCCTTGTTGCCGAGTCGCGAGAGCGGAATGCCCTCGGCCATCGACTTCGAGCCGCTTTCCGCGACCAGCCCGTCGAGCGTTCGGCTCACCTGACGCGCATTGCGCGCCACTTCCGACATGCCCTTCTTGTGATTGTCGAGCTCTTCCAACGTCATCATCGGGAGATAGACGTCGTGCTCTTCGAAGCGGAACAGGCTGCTCGGGTCGTGCATGAGCACGTTGGTGTCGAGTACGAAAAGCTTCGCCGGTTCCTGATCTTTGCCGCGTGTACGTTTCGAACCCTGGCCCGTCGCCGTCGACTTCACGGCCTTGAGGGACGGGCTGGCGCCGCTGGAGTCTGCCGAAGGCGGCGACTGGGGCGAACGTGCAGCAGGCGACGGCTGTGGTGCAGTCTGCGTCGCCGGAGCGGTTTTGGGGACGACCTTCAACTCAGTCGCGCTGGCGGCTCCCGAGGCACCGGACGTTTCGCCCAGTGCTTGTTGTTCAGACGAGGGGATCGGTTTCTTGGCCTCCGTGCGCGAAGGTTTGAGGCGAGTGGGGAATTGTTCCGGGGCTAGCAGCGAGCCCGGTTTGGTCGGCGCCGATGGCAATGGCATAGATTTCCCGTTCAAGAAAACACAACACTACTCGGCCGGGACAAACGGCAATACATCACGTCCCGGCAACAAAAAAGCCGCCTGCCCGGACGCACCGGAGAGGCGGCTTGGCTGAAGGCGCCGCCGTGGCGACGCCTGCAATAGTCTCGTTCAATGCGCTTGATCATTACGGCCGACTATAACGTCTCTTGCCGTGCTTGTATAGCGTCGAATGCCCTCACTGGCGGTCGCTATCGGCCCCTGCGCAACACCGGCCCGAATAGCGCTCGTACGCGCGCCCGACGACCCGCCTCATGCGAGTGTCGCGCGCGCTTGCCGACTCAGATCGCCTGCACGGCAGCCAGCACGTCCGCCACGTGATCGGGCACACGCACACCACGCCATTCCTTGCGCAGAACCCCTTTCTCGTCGATCAGAAACGTGCTGCGTTCGATCCCAAGATGTTCTTTGCCATACAGTTTTTTCAGCTTGATGACACCGAACAGTTTGCAGACCGCTTCATCGCCATCGGAGATCAGCGGGAAGGGCAGTTCGAGCTTGTTCTTGAAGTTCTCGTGTGACCGCAGGCTGTCGCGCGACACGCCGACGATCTGTGCGCCGGCCGCCTGAAACTGGTCGTAGCTGTCGCGGAAGTTCATGCCTTCCGTCGTGCAGCCGGGCGTGTTGTCCTTCGGATAAAAGTAGATCACCACCTTCTGGCCGCGATGGGCCTTGAGCGAAAAATCGCCGCCGGTGGCCGGTGCGGTGAAATCGGGCACGGGAGTGTCGATGGCTACCGTCACTATGGTCTCCTTGGGTGGCCTCGTAGGGCCGGTTCGGAAAGTTTTTCGAATACGGGGGATGGTTCAGGCGGCCTGGCCTTCCAGAATCAGATCGCCGGAGCGGCCCGGAATTTCTCCCCACACGACCGGATGTGCGGGCAGTGCGGCCAGATCCAGCGTCGCGTAATAGTCGCCCATCGTGACCAGATCGTGGCCCTGTCGACGCCAACCGGCAAGCAACTGACGGAACAGCGGCGCCAGCTTCTGACCTTCGAGTTCTGCGTGAAGCGTGAACACGTGATCTTGCGCCGGATCGCGGGTCAGGGCAAGCAGATGCTCGGCCACACCGTTGATGTCGCGGCCGTCGACGCCCAGCAGCTCGTCTACCGTCGGCAGGGTGGTGGGCATCTGGACATGGTTCAGACGCACGCCGTCGACGATCGGGTAGTGCGGGGCGTCACCGCGTCCGTCCGACGAATACTTCATGCCCCAGGCGTCGATCTGACGGAAAGCGTGGTTGTTCATTTGCCACCCTGCCGCACCATGCGTGAGCGGGGGCGCACCGAATATCTGCGCGAAGCGTGCATGCGCCTGCGCCATCTGATGCTGCGTCCATGCCGCGTCGCGCGTGCGCACGTTGTCCTGCCAGTACGTGTGATCCCAGGTGTGGATGCCCGTCTCGTGGCCAGCGCTTTGCACGGTGCGCATGACATCCGCTGCACGCTTGCCGATATCCGGGCCGGGCAACAGCGTGCCGTACATGAGCGTCTTGAAGCCGTAATGCTCGACCACCGACGTACGCGAGACCTTCTTCAGAAAGCCGGGACGGAAGACACGCTTGAGCGCCCAGCCGGTGTGATCGGGTCCGAGGCTGAACAGGAACGTCGCCATTGCCTCGTGTTCGGCCAGCGCGGCGAGTAGATTGGGCACGCCTTCGCGGGTGCCGCGCAGCGTGTCGACGTCGATCTTCAAGACAATCTTGGCCATAGCCGCCCTTGAGTAGTACATCGAAGCCATCGCCGCCGAGGTGCGCGATGTCTCGAATGTCGAATCAAATTACACAGTCGAACTGCTGAGTCAAAAACGCCCGATGCGCCGAGGGCGCACCGGGCGTGTCGTGCGGTGTTCCGGTCATGCCGCCATGTCGCGAGCGTGTCGCAGCAGCAGACTGGCGCAGGCACTGGCGTTATTCGCCCTCGACCAGACGACGAGCTTCGGCAACGTGACCGCGATACGCTTCGAAAATCTTGCGCAGGGCATCTTCCATCGACGTCGTCGGCTTCCAGTCGAGTTCCTGCATCGTGTTCTCGATCTTCGGCACGCGGTTCTGCACGTCCTGATAGCCGTTGCCGTAGTAGGCGCCAGACGTCGTTTCGATGAGCTGAACCTTCTTGGCCGTTTCGGCGTATTCCGGATACTCGCTTGCCAGCTTGAGCATCATGTTGGCGAGTTCGCGCACCGAGAAGTTGTTCGTCGGATTGCCGATGTTGTAGATCTTGCCGCTCGCAACATTGTTCTTGTTGTCGATGATGCGAACCAGCGCGTCGATACCGTCGTCGATGTCGGTAAAGGCGCGCTTCTGGTTGCCGCCGTCGACCAGGCTGATGTTCTCACCACGGGCGATGTGGCCGAGGAACTGCGTGACCACGCGCGACGAACCTTCCTTCGGCGTATAGATCGAGTCGAGGCCGGCACCGATCCAGTTGAACGGACGGAACAGCGAGAAGTTCAGGCCTTCCTGCATGCCGTAGCCCCAGATCACACGGTCCATGAGCTGCTTCGAGCAAGCGTAGATCCAGCGCGGCTTGTTGATCGGGCCGTAGATCAGCGGCGAGTTTTCCGGATCGAATTCGCCGTCGGTGCACATGCCGTAGACCTCGGAGGTCGACGGGAACACCAGATGCTTGCCGTACTTCACGGCCGAGCGCACGATCGGCAGGTTCGCTTCGAAGTCGAGTTCGAACACGCGCAGCGGGGCCTTCACGTAGGTGGCCGGCGTTGCGATGGCGACCAGCGGGAGGATCACGTCGCACTTGCGAATGTGGTACTCGACCCATTCCTTGTTGATCGTGATGTCGCCTTCGAAGAAGTGCATGCGCTCGTGGTTGACCAGATCGCCGAGGCGATCGGTGAGCATGTCCATGCCATAAACTTCCCAGTCGGTCGTCTCCAGGATGCGCTTCGACAGATGGTGGCCGATGAACCCGTTGACACCGAGAATCAGGACTTTTTTCATATTACGGTCAGTGATTGAGCTGGGAAAACTGTGCCGGCGCGAGAGGCTTGCCGTCCAGCGTTAGTTCATGAATGACGATGGCATTTCCGTCGCCGCAAATGCCGAGGAGCGCATTATCCACTACTTGCAGTCCGCAGGGCAAACCGGCCGGGGCGGGCGAGCGGGACAGACGGGCCCGATTGATCACGAAACGGCGCTCCCCGACATCGGTAAAGGCCCCCGGATAGGGCGGTGCGACGGCTCGGATCAGGTTGTAGACGCTCTGCGCCGACTGCGTCCAGTCGATGCGGCCGTCTTCGGGCTTGCGCCCTCCGAAGTAGCTGCCGGCGGCGAGATCGTTGGTCAGGCGAGGGGCGCTCCCGGCGATCAGGCCCGGCAGGCAGCGCCAGAGCGTCTGTTCGGCCGCGACCGTGACCTTCTCGAACACTTCGCCCGCCGTGTCGTCCGGCAGGATCGGCACCGACGTCTGGTCGATGATCGCCCCGGCATCCGGCTTCAGCGCCATTTCGTGCAGCGTGGCACCCGTTTCTGTTTCGCCTCGCAGAACCGCCCAATTGACGGGCACCCGCCCGCGATACTTCGGCAGCAGTGAACCATGCATGTTGAAAGCGCCGCGCGGCGCGATTTCCAGCACGGCCACCGGGATCATATGGCGGTAGTAGAACGAAAAAATAAAGTCCGGCGCGATGGCGCGGATACGCTCGGCGAGCGTGGGATCGGTCGGATCGTCGGGAGTGACGACCGGGATACCGTGCTCGGCGGCGACGCCCGCGACACTGCCGAACCAGATGTTCTCGTTCGGGTTGTCCTGATGCGTGACGACGAGTGCGACGTCGACGCCGCGTGCGAGCAGCACTTGCAGGCAGCGAACGCCGACGTTGTGATACGCGAAGACAACCGCTTTGGCTGCCGACGTTACGGGCGTATTGCTCATGACGTGTGCGACCCCAGCTCGGTCGCGCCGGTGCTCAGTGTGGCGCTTTGCGAGCCCGATTTGTCGCCATGGGAAACGGGGTGGGCGTCATGCGATTCGTGGGCCTGCAACACCGCTTGCACCAGATAGCGGGGACGCTGGCGAACCTGTTGATAAATACGGCCGATGTACTCGCCGAGCAGGCCCATACCGAACAGGATCACACCCAGCAGGCAGAACGTCACGGCGAACAGGGTGAACACGCCCTGGACTTCCGAGCCGAACAGGAAGCGTCGCGCCATCAGCACGACAAACAGTACGCCCGAGGCGGCCGACAGCGTGATGCCCACGCCCGAGAGCCATTGCAGCGGTACGACCGAGAAGCCCGTGACAAGATCGAAGTTCAGGCGAATAAGCGCATAGAGCGAGTATTTCGACTCCCCGGCAAAACGCTCTTCGTGGGCGACGTCCACTTCCGTCGGATTCTGGGCAAACGTATAAGCCAGCGCCGGAATGAAGGTGTTGATCTCGCGGCACTGGTTGACCGTGTCGACGATGTGGCGGCTGTAGCCGCGCAGCATACAGCCCTGATCGGTCATACGAATGCGCGTGATGCGTTCGCGCAGACGGTTCATGGCGCGCGAGGCATTACGACGGAACCACGTGTCCTGACGGTTCATACGTACCGTGCCCACGTAGTCGTGTCCTGCGGCGAGTTGCGCCACGAGCTTGCCGATTTCTTCCGGCGGGTTCTGCAGGTCGGCGTCGAGCGTGACGACCCATTCACCGCGTGTGTGCTCGAAGCCCGCCAGAATGGCCATGTGCTGGCCGTAGTTGCCGTTGAACAGCACCACGCGCGTGACGTCCGGGCGCGCGCGATACTGTTCGGCAAGCATGGCCGCCGAACGGTCGCGGCTGCCATCGTTGACGAACACCACTTCGTAGGTCACACCCAGCTTATCTAGCGCCGGGTAAAGCCGTGCGAAGAGGGCGGCGAGGCCAGCCTCTTCGTTGTATACCGGGATGACGACGGAGAGTTGTGGTCGATTCATTTTTTGTGATCAGCGCAAATAGCATTTACGGCTTCGCAGACGCGCGCAACGTCGGCATCCGTCATGGCGGGGTACAGCGGGAGCGTCAGGATGGCACGGCCCAGACGTTCAGTATGCGGGAACTGGCCTTCCTTGAAACCCAGCGCACGATACATTGTAAACAGGTGGATGGCGGGGTAGTGCACGCCGCTGCCGATGCCGCGCGCCTTCAACTGTTCCATGAAGCCCGCACGGTCGATCGTAAGCTGCGCCAGCGGCAGTTCGATCTGGAACATATGCCAGTTCGAGTTCTTGAAATCAGCATGCGGCAAACCCACTCCCAGCTTGACGGCGGCGCCGCCCGCGAGTTTGTCGAAATACTGGCGTGCCAGTTCGGTGCGGCGGTTGTTGAATGCCGCCAGGTGAGGCATCTGGCCGAGGCCGACACGCGCGGCCACGTCCGTGAGGTTGTACTTGCCGCCCAGCACGTCGACATCCATGCCGTCGAGACCGAAACGGGTCACGCCCTGCAGGCGGTACTTCTCGGCAAGACGCGCTTCGTCGTCGGTGTTGAACACCAGCGCACCGCCTTCGATGGAGGTGAGGTTCTTGTTCGGGTGGAAGCTGAACGAGACGAGATCGCCAATCGATCCGATGCGCTTGCCGTTCCAGCTCGCGCCCATGGCCTGAGCGGCGTCTTCGACTACGCGCAGTTTGTGGCGGCGCGCGATGTCGTACAGACGGTCCATGTCGACCGGCAGGCCGGCGAGGTAGACGGGGATGATCGCGCGGGTCTTGGGCGTGATCGCCTTCTCAAGCAGGTCGAGGTCGATATTGCGCGTGGCGGGATCGACGTCGACGAACACCGGTGTGGCGCCCACTTCCAGAATGACGTTGGACGTGGCGACCCACGACAGCGGCGTGGTGATGACTTCGTCACCGCTTTGCACGCCAGCGATACGCAGGCCGATTTCGAGTGTGGCCGTGCCCGAATTGAAGACGCGTACCGGACGTCCGCCGAAATATTCGGAAAGCGCCTTTTCAAAAGCCTGTACTTGCGGCCCCGAGGTGATCCACCCCGAGCGCAGCACTTCGGTCACGCCGGCGATCGTTGCTTCGTCGATGCTCGGGCGCGTGAACGGGATGAACGGTTGATTCGGTTGGGAGGTTGCCGAGTCGCTCATGATGTATGACTAAGCCTCAAGTTAGCTCGAATGTGCATGGAAAGCGCGCAAGCCCTGTGGGGCGCGCGTACGGCGATTTCCTCTGACGGCAGACTTAGCTGCGCGCCAGAATATAAACACCCACAAGAATGATGCCGATGGCCACCACGCGCTGCATGGACAGCGTTTCGCCGAACAGATACCACGCGGCGAACGCGTTCACGACATAGCCCAGGGAGAGCATCGGGTAGGCAATCGAGACTTCTACGCGCGAGAGCGCCAGAATCCAGACGACCACACTGATGGCATAGCAGACGAGCCCGCCCATGATCGGCACCTGCGTGGCAAGTTTGATACCGATGGGCACAATGTTGGCGCGCGTGAATTCCAGGGCGCCGATGGCATTGGCGCCCGCTTTGAGCAACAGCTGGGCGCACGCATTGAGCAGCACGCCGGTGAGAATAAGGGAAAACGTCGCGAGATTCATGGAACGTTTGTGAACGTTTGTGAATAATTATGGATGCCGCAAATGGTCTCGGGAAACCCCAAGCGCGCTATTTTACGTTGTCTTCGGGCTGCGGTTTCGAGATTACGACACGGCGGGCGTCGCGCGCGACGATACGCATCGGCAAATGCGCCGCTTCGAGCTTGCCGAACGTGTCCGGATCGACCAGCGCGAGCGCTTTCGGATCGGCACGCCAGCGTGCATAGAAGTCGTCGAGCGTCGGCACCCATTTTTGTGGTTCCTGCTTCACGCCGAATTCCAGTTCGTCCGGATGTTGCACCATGATCATCGTTTGCCCGAGGTAGTAGGGCATGGTGTGATCGAGCACGTTCACCGAATAGAACGGCACGTTCGGCCCGAGGCGCTGCATCTCGGCCTTGACGGCGGGCACGAGCAGCACGCCGGTGCTCTGGCGTCCGAAGACTTCATGTCCCATCCCCCCGATGGTCACGAGCAGCAGCATGCCAGCGGAGAACGCCAGCAAGGCGCGACGGGCGCTGTGGCGCGCGAGGCGCCATGCAATGAGCGTGCCGACAAGACCTGCACCTACCGCGAAGTACAGCCAGACCTGGAAGGCCTTGTACAGCTCGTTGGGGTTGCGCACGCTGCCAGCGCGACCGGCAAAGATGGCGACCATCACGAGCGCGGCAATCAGGAAGACGGCATAGCCCGCCATATGAACGCGCACCGTATCGCGGCGCAATTGCGCCAGATACAGCCCGAACAGGAGCGCCATCGCCGGGGCGATCGGCAGCAAATACGAGATGAGCTTCGAGTGCGACGCACTGAAGAACACGAAGATGAACACCGACCACACCCACAGCAGGGCCGTTGGGGCGAATCCGTTGGGCTGACGCGGCATGCGTAGCGTGGCGCGCACTGTGCCGGGCAGAATCGACAGCCATGGCAGGAAGCCGACGATGAAGACCGGCACGAAGTACCACGGCGCGCCGTCGCGGTTGTGGCCCTCCATCGCGAAGCGGCGGAAGTGCTCGTTGATGAAGAAGAAGTCGAAGAACTCGGGGTTGCGCATCTGCACGAGCACGAACCACGGCGCAGCAACGGCAAAGAAGACGATCAGGCCGCTGCCAAGATAAAGACGTCGCCACAAGGCCCAGTCGCGCGTGACGAGCGTATAAAGGACGAGCACGGCCCCCGGCAGCACAATGCCGACGAGGCCTTTACTCAGTACGGCCAGCGCCATGGCGGCCCAGCACAGCCACATCCAGCCCCGCACGGCGGAGCGTTCGAGCCCGGGGCGTTGCGCGAGCAACAGCGCGCACAAAGACAGCCCCATGAAGAAGGACAGGCCCATGTCGAGCACGTTGAAGTGCCCGAGCAGCGACCACAGGGGAGCTGCAGCCAGCGCTGCGGCGGCGAACAGGCCCACGCGGGCGTTGAATACGCGTCGTCCCGTGAAACCGACCATCAGCACGCCTGCAAAGCCGGTCAGTGCGGTCCAGAGCCGGGCCTGCCACTCACCCAGCCCGAAGGCGGCGAAGGTCAGCGCGTTCATCCAGGTTTGCAGCGGCGGTTTCTCGAAGTACTTGTAGCCGTTGTAGCGCGGCGTAATCCAGTCGCCGGTCGTCCACATCTCGCGCGCCATCTCGGCGTAGCGGCCTTCGTCGCTCGAAATCAGGTGACGATAGTCGAGCACGCCGAACCAGACGAGCGCAAACGCCAGGAGCAGCAGCCAGAAGGCGGCCGGGGACAGCGGATAGGCAACGGACGGTGTGCCGGCGGCGGAAAGCGTGGGCACAGGAGGCGGGGGAGGCGACGCGATCGGGTCTGCGGCCATCAGGCCGGGAGCGAGCGGGCGGCGGCTCACTCAGTCGCCTCGGTTTCGATGAGCACTGCGAGGACGACGCGGCGCCCCTCGGTCATCAGAATGTTGTACGTGCGGCATGCGGCCTGCGTGTCCATGGAATCGACGCCGACCCGCTGGCTCGTCAGGGCCGTGGTCAGACGCGGGTGGGCGAAGCGCAGACGCTCGCCGCTCCCAAAGATGACGACTTCCGGTTCGCGCGCGCGCAGCAGGTCGAAGTGAGACGTGTCGAGCGCTTCGAAGCGCGACACCGGCCACGGCGTCACATCGCCCTCGGGGGCAATCATCACGCTGTGGTTGTAACGAACCTTGTTGACTTCAACATAGCCGGGGCCGTAGCCGGTGACCGTGTTCAATGCCGCTTGTGACGGATCTTGATGCAGTTTCACTTTCGGAGATTCCCTACCCAGTGGTGGCTGAGCGATCGGCAGATCGTTTAACGGGCGGGCATCTTGCCCTGCGTGCCGCAAACCGTCAATGATGCATTGCCGAAGTCTGTCATAATTGGCTAAATTATAGCTTTTTGCCGTACGCAGCACGGCAAAACCGTTGCAGTGCGGCATTTGTTACGCCGAATCCAGGAAAAATGCGGTGTCATGTGCGTTTTACACGCGCATTTATCGCACACCGACGCACCGATCGACCGATTGATCGTACGCGCTCGATAATTCCCGCGGGTTCGCCGTGCGTTCCCGCCTGTTGCCGGCCCGTCCGGATCGCTGCGCCGCCCGTCAAGACCACAACCGCCGTGAAACCGATCCTCAAATCGCAGAAATTGCAGAATGTCTGCTACGACATTCGTGGGCCCGTGCTCGAACATGCCAAGCGCATGGAAGACGAAGGTCATCGCATCATCAAACTGAACATCGGCAATCTGGCGCCGTTCGGCTTCGAACCGCCTGACGAGATCGTTCAGGACATGATCCGCAATCTGCCGAACTCGGCCGGATACTCGGACTCGCGGGGGGTGTTCGCGGCGCGCAAGGCGATCATGCACTACTGTCAGCAAAAGCGCATCAAAGACGTTCAGCTCGACGACATCTACCTCGGCAACGGGGCGTCCGAGCTGATCGTGATGGCCATGCAGGCGCTGCTCAACGACGGCGACGAAGTGCTTGTGCCCGCGCCCGACTATCCGCTGTGGACGGCCGCCGTCAGTCTCTCGGGCGGCACTCCGGTGCACTACGTCTGCGACGAGCAGGCAGACTGGCAGCCGGATCTCGCGGACATCCGCAAGAAGATCACGCCCAACACCCGCGCGATCGTCATCATCAATCCGAACAATCCGACCGGCGCGCTGTATTCGGACGAACTCCTCAAGGAGATCGTCTCGCTCGCCCGCGAACACAAGCTGATCATTTACGCCGACGAGATCTACGACAAGATCATCTATGACGGCGAAGAGCACACCTCCATCGGCTCGCTTTCCGAAGACGTGCTCACGATTACCTTCAACGGCCTGTCCAAGAGCTACCGTGCGTGCGGCTACCGCGCGGGCTGGATGGTCGTGTCGGGCGACAAGCGTCCGGCGCGCGACTATATCGAAGGGCTGAACATTCTCGCCTCGATGCGCCTGTGCCCGAACGTGCCCGGTCAGTACGCCATTCAGACGGCGCTGGGCGGCTACCAGAGCATCAAGGACCTGATCGTGCCGGGCGGACGCCTGTACGAGCAGCGCGAGATCGCCCACCGCATGCTCACCGACATCCCCGGTGTGACCTGCGTGAAGCCGAAGGCGGCGCTGTATCTGTTCCCGCGTCTGGATCCGGCGGTGTACCCCATCGCCAACGACCAGGACTTCATTCTCCAGTTGTTGCTCGAAGAAAAGGTCCTGCTGGTGCAGGGCAGCGGCTTCAACTGGATGCACCCCGACCATTTCCGAGTAGTGTTCCTGCCTCACGAGGGCGACCTGGAAGACGCCATCAGTCGCATTGCCCGCTTCCTGGACGGTTATCGCCGTCGCCACGGCAAGTGATGCGCGCCAACCGATTCCGACTTTTGAGTAAAACTGCATGAAACCGATCAAATTGGGCCTGCTGGGCCTGGGCACCGTAGGCTACGGCGCCTTCCAGGTACTGGCTCGCAACCAGGAAGAAATCCAACGTCGCGCCGGCCGGGGTATTGAAATTACGAAGGTCGCGGTGCGTAACGTCGAGCGGGCCAAGGGTCTTGTGGGCCACGCGGCGGTCGTCACGGGCGACCCGTTCGAGGTTGTGAACGATCCGGCCATCGACGTCGTGGTCGAAACCATCGGCGGCTACGATCTCACGAAGGAACTGGTCCTGAAGGCGATCGAGAACGGCAAGCACGTGGTCACCGCCAACAAGGCGTTGCTGGCCGTGTACGGTAACGAGATCTTCGCGGCGGCCCGCAAAGCCAATGTGATGGTGGCGTTCGAAGCCGCCGTCGCCGGCGGCATCCCCATCATCAAGGCGCTGCGCGAAGGCCTCACGGCTAACCGCATTCAGTGGATCGCCGGGATCATCAACGGCACCACGAACTTCATTCTTTCGGAGATGCGCGACAAGGGCATCGACTTCGACGTGGCGCTCGCCGACGCGCAGCGTCTGGGCTACGCGGAAGCCGATCCGACGTTCGACATCGAAGGCGTCGACGCCGCCCACAAGCTCACGCTGATGAGCGCCATCGCATTCGGCGTGCCGGTGCAGTTCGACCGCGCCTACGTCGAAGGCATCACCAAGCTGTCGGCGCTCGACATCAAGTACGCCGAGGAACTCGGCTACCGTATCAAGCTGCTGGGCATCACGCGCCGCGCGGAAAACGGCATCGAACTGCGTGTGCATCCGACGCTGATCCCGGCCAAGCGCCTCATCGCCAATGTGGAAGGCGCGATGAACGCCGTGCTGGTGCAGGGCGACGCCGTGGGTGCCACGCTCTACTACGGCAAGGGCGCGGGCGCTGAGCCGACGGCCTCCGCCGTGGTGGCCGACATCGTCGACGTGACCCGTCTGCAGACGGCCGACCCGGAACATCGCGTGCCGCATCTGGCGTTCCAGCACGACTCGCTGTCCGACACGCCGGTGCTGCCGATCGACGAAGTCACGACGAGCTACTACCTGCGTCTGCGGGTGGTGGACCGTGCCGGTGTGATGGCGGAACTCACGCGCATTCTGGCCGACCTGGACATCTCCATCGATGCGCTGCTGCAAAAGGAATCGCGCGAAGGCGAGCACCAGACCGACATCATCATCCTGACGCACCAGACGCTCGAGAAGCACATCAACGCGGCCATCGCGAAGATCGAGGCGATGGACACGGTGCTGTCCAATGTCACCCGCATCCGTATGGAAGCGCTGAGCTGAGCGGTACAGGTCACCGATACCACAGGACACGATCCCCATGAAATACATCTCCACGCGCGGCGCGGGCCTGACCTCTGGCGAACCGCAGTCGTTCTCCAGCATTCTGCTCGGCGGCCTCGCCCCGGACGGCGGTCTTTATCTGCCGACAGAGTACCCGCAGGTGACGGCCGACGAGCTGCGTGCCTGGCGTCAGCTGTCGTACGCCGAACTGGCCGCCAAGGTGCTGGCCAAGTTCGCGGGCGACATTCCGGCCGAGATCCTGGCCGATCTTACGAAGCGTACGTACACCGCCGAGGTGTACCGCAACGTGCGTCCGGGCGAAGACGCGGCGGACATCACGCCGTTGCTGCCGTTGGGTGTTGAGGGCGACACGCAGTTGTCGCTGCTCGCGCTCTCGAACGGCCCGACGCTGGCGTTCAAGGACATGGCCATGCAACTGCTTGGCAACTTGTTCGAATACGCGCTGGCGCAGCACGGCGACGCGCTCAACATTCTCGGTGCGACCTCCGGCGACACCGGCAGCGCGGCGGAATATGCCATGCGCGGCAAGGAAGGCATTCGCGTCTTCATGCTCTCACCTGCGGGCAAGATGAGCGCATTCCAGACGGCGCAGATGTACAGCCTGCAAGACCCGAACATCTTCAACCTCGCGGTCGAAGGGGTGTTCGACGACGCGCAGGACATCGTCAAAGCCGTCTCGAACGATCACGCCTACAAGGCGCGCTACAAGATCGGCACGGTCAACTCGATCAACTGGGCGCGCGTTGTGGCGCAGGTCGTGTACTACTTCAAGGGCTATTTCGCGGCCACGGGCGGCAAGTCCGGGCAGGATGGCGAAGTATCGTTCACGGTGCCGTCCGGCAACTTCGGCAACGTCTGCGCCGGTCACATCGCGCGCATGATGGGCCTGCCGATTCGCAAGCTGGTCGTGGCGACCAACGAAAACGACGTGCTCGACGAGTTCTTCCGCACCGGCCGTTACCGCGTGCGCAAGTCGGCTGAGACGTTTCACACGAGCAGCCCGAGCATGGACATCTCGAAGGCATCGAACTTCGAGCGCTTCCTGTTCGATCTGCTGGGCCGCGATGCCACGGCAACGGCTGACCTGCTCAAGAAGGTCGAGCGCGAAGGCGGTTTCGATCTGTCGGGCAGCGAGGCGTTTGCGCGCGTCGCGAAGTTCGGTTTCGTGTCGGGCCGCAGCACGCACGCGGATCGTCTGGCGACGATTCAGGACGTGGCCAAGCGTTACGACGTGGTCATCGATACGCACACCGCAGACGGCGTGAAGGTCGCGCGCGAAGCGCTCGAACCCGGCGTGCCGATGGTCGTGCTTGAGACGGCGCAGCCGGCGAAGTTCGCCGAAACGATTCGCGAGGCGTTGCATCGCGAGCCGCCGCGTCCGGCGGGCTTCGAGCAGTTGGAATCGCTGCCGCAGCGCTTCGAGACCGTGCCGAACGACGTGGAACGCGTGAAGGCTTACATCGCAGAGCATACCGGCCTGTAAGACGGTGCTTCGCATTCTGCGCTTACTGACTCCCGGGCCATTTGCATGCTGAGTACACAAGAAGCCCTTGACGCCGTGCTGGCGGCGGCGCATCCGCTCGACGCGCGTGAGACGGTCGACACACTCGCGGCCAACGGACGCGTGCTGGTGGCCGACGTTGTCGCTACGCTCGACGTCCCGCCGATGGACACGAGCGCGATGGACGGGTACGCCGTTCGCACGGCCGATCTGACGGGCGACGCCACCGTGTTGCCCGTCTCCCAGCGTATCCCCGCCGGGCACGCGCCCGACCCGCTCGCCAGCGGCACCGCAGCGCGCATCTTCACGGGGGCGCCGGTGCCTCCGGGGGCTGACGCCGTTGTGATGCAGGAGCAGTGCGAGGCGCGTGAGGATGGGACGGTCGTGATTCGTCACGCCCCCGAAGCGGGCGAGTTCGTGAACCGTCAGGGCGCGGACATTCGTCGCGACAGCGTGGTGCTGGCGGCCGGTACCCGGCTGCGCGCGCAATCGTTGGGGCTGGCGGCATCCGTCGGCATCGCGAAGCTTCAGGTGGCCCGGCGTTTGCGCGTCGCCGTGTTCTTCACGGGCGACGAACTGACGATGCCCGGTGAACCGTTGCGCGCGGGCAGCATCTATAACTCCAACCGCTTCGTGCTGCGCAGCCTGCTGGAGAATCTGGGCTGCGAGATGACCGATTACGGCATCGTGCCCGACAATCTGGCGGCCACACGCGCGATTCTGCGCGACGCGGCTCGCGGCAACGATCTGATCATCACGTCCGGCGGTGTGTCGGTGGGCGAGGAGGATCACGTCAAGCCGGCGGTGGAAGCCGAGGGGCGTCTGAACCTGTGGCAGATCGCACTCAAGCCGGGCAAGCCGCTCGCGTACGGCGAGGTCAACCGTATGGGCGGTGGCACGGCGCACTTCATTGGCCTGCCGGGGAATCCGGTGTCGAGTTTCGTGACGTTCCTGCTGTTCGTGCGCCCGTTCATCCTGCGTTTACAGGGGGTGACGGACGTGACGCCGCGCCGCATCGCGATGCGCGCCGATTTCACGCAGAAGAAGGCCGATCGTCGCAACGAATTCGTGCGGGCGCGCCTGAACGATCAGGGCGGCCTCGACGCCTTTGCGAACCAAAGTTCGGCAGTCCTCACGTCGACCGTGTGGGGCGACGGCCTCATCGATAACCCGCCGGGACATCGCATCGAAGCGGGGCAGACGGTGGCGTTCCTGCCGTTCTCCGACCTTCTATATTGAGAGACAGGTGCATGGCGCGACATCTCGGGTCATGCACCGGACAGACTATGCAGATCGATCTTCGCTTTTTCGCCAGTGTCCGTGAGGCGCTCAACGTCGCCGAGGAGCGCGTGGACGCGCTGCCTGCCGGGATTGCCACGGTGGGAGACGTGCGGGAATGGCTGTGCGCGCGCGGCCCGGTCTGGGCCGAGACGCTCGGCCCGCAGCGCTCGCTGCGCATGGCGCTCAATCATACGATGGTGCCCGCGTCTACCCGCCTGACGGAAGGTTGCGAAGTCGCGTTCTTCCCGCCGGTAACGGGCGGCTGAGCCACGCGCGCGGTCCATAGCCAAGGAGACGTCATTCCATGCCGATTCGAGTGCAGACCGAGGATTTCGACCTGTCGGAGGAAGTCCGGCGCTTGCGTGCAGACGATCTGCGCGTTGGCGCGGTGGCGACCTTCGTCGGAACGGTGCGCGATCTGAATGACGGGAAGGACGTTTCGCGCATGACGCTCGAACACTACCCGGGCATGACGGAGAAGGCGCTGGAGGCGATTGTCGTGCAAGCGCGCGAGCGCTGGCGCCTATTCGACGCGCTGGTCATCCACCGCTACGGCGACCTTGGACCCGGCGATCAGATCGTGCTGGTCGCGGTCACGTCGGCGCACCGGGGCGACGCCTTTGCCGCCTGCGAGTTCATCATGGACTATCTGAAGACCGAAGCGCCGTTCTGGAAGAAGGAATCCACGCCACAAGGCGAGCGCTGGGTCGACGCCCGTGAGACCGACACGGCTGCCCGCGAGCGCTGGAACATCAAATAACGTCGTCGAACTGCTCTTATTTTCGTCGATCGTATCAATCGTGCTGCCGAGTCGGCCGTCTTTGCTTGATGCTGTCGAGCAAGGCGCGCTGCGCGGGCGGCAACGTGTATTCCCATCCGAATAGGTTTAATTGAAGGCTCTCCGCAATGCGGATGGCCGGTTCCGCGAAGGCGAACGCCGCTTGCGGTTCGAACAGCTTGTCGAGCGTATCGAAGAAGAGCGCGAGCCAGCGGCTGAAGTGCTCGCCGCTGAGATGCCCGAATGGCTGATGCGCCTGCGTCACATTGCCGCGATACCTTTTGGCCCCGAGCACGATACTCGACCAGAACGCGACCATCTTTTCCAGATGCATGTCCCAGCGGCCTTCAAGAGCCTGCCGGAATACCGGGCCGAGCAGGTCGTCGTCGCGAACGCGTCCGTAGAACGTGTGGACGAGCAGGCGTACGGCATCCTCGTCGATATCGGCAATACGGGTGACAGGGGCCGTCGGCCATTCCAGTGGGTCGATGACGGCCTGGCTGGCAGATCTCGAGGTCGTCGGAAGCGTGGATTCGGCGGACATTTCGGCAGGTACGGGGGCCGACGGCGACGTCATTTGGGATGTTTAGGCGCCCGGATGACGCATGGTGCGGCGTGCTGAAAGTAGCTATTATGAGCCTCAAACCCGGGCGTGTCCTGCGGTTGTTCCAACGCACCACGCGTCCGGCGCAGGGGAGCGATTCCGTCGTCTTCCCCGCCCGGCAAGCCTGAAGCCGGCGTCTCGTCAGGCATTGCGCGAAATGTCAAACGTCGCGCTGTAATGCCCCTTGAAACCACAGGGGCTTGTCCGCACATCCGATCCAGAGAGATTTCTTACCGGAGCACTAGATGCGACAAGACAAATTCACCACGCAGTTCCTGGAAGCGCTGGCTGATGCCCAAAGCATGGCAGTCGGTCGCGACCAGCAATACATCGAGCCGCTGCACCTTCTCGCCGCGCTGATCGCACAACCCGAGGGCGCTGCGCGCTCGTTGTTGCAGCGCGCAGGCGTGCAGGTTCAGCCGCTGGCGCACGACATCGAAACGGCCATCGCGAAGTTGCCGCAGGTGCAAGGCACCGACGGCAATGTGCAGGTCAGCCGCGAACTCGCGGGCCTGCTCAATCAGGCCGACAAGGAAGCGCAGAAGCATGGCGACAGCTACATCGCCAGCGAAATGTTCCTGCTCGCGCTCGCCGACGACAAGGGCGACACGGGCAAGCTCGCGCGCGGCCGTGGCCTCACCCGTAAATCGCTGGAAGCTGCCATCGAAGGCGTACGCGGTGGCGCATCCGTCGACAGTCAGGATGCCGAGAACCAGCGCGAAGCCCTCAAGAAATACACGCTCGATCTGACCGAGCGCGCCGCGTCCGGCAAGCTCGATCCGGTGATCGGCCGCGACGACGAAATTCGTCGCACGATCCAGATCCTGCAACGCCGTACCAAGAACAACCCTGTGCTCATCGGCGAGCCGGGGGTGGGTAAGACGGCCATTGTGGAAGGGCTCGCACAACGTATCGTCAACGGCGAAGTGCCGGAGTCGCTCAAGAACAAGCGCGTGCTGGCGCTCGACATGGCCGGGCTGCTGGCCGGTGCGAAGTTCCGCGGCGAGTTCGAAGAGCGCCTGAAGAGCGTGCTCAACGACATTGCCAAGGACGAAGGCCGCACGATCCTGTTCATCGACGAAATTCACACGATGGTCGGCGCGGGCAAGGCCGAAGGTGCGATGGATGCGGGCAACATGCTCAAGCCGGCGCTTGCGCGCGGCGAGTTGCATTGCATCGGGGCCACCACGCTCGACGAATATCGCAAGTACATCGAGAAGGACGCCGCACTGGAGCGTCGCTTCCAGAAGGTGCTGGTCGAAGAGCCGAGCGTCGAAGCGACGATTGCGATTCTGCGCGGCTTGCAAGAGAAGTACGAACTGCACCACGGCGTGGAGATTACCGACCCGGCCATCGTCGCGGCGGCTGAACTCAGCCAGCGCTACATCACCGATCGTTTCCTGCCGGACAAGGCCATCGATCTGATCGACGAAGCTGCGTCGAAGATCAAGATGGAAATCGACTCGAAGCCGGAAGTGATGGACAAGCTCGACCGTCGTCTCATCCAGTTGAAGATCGAGCGCGAAGCGATCAAGAAGGAAACGGACGAGGCGTCGCAGAAGCGTCTGGCGCTGATCGAGGAAGAAATTTCGCGTCTGGAGCGTGAATACGCCGACCTCGAAGAGGTGTGGACGGCTGAAAAGGCGGCGGTGCAGGGCAGTGCGCAGGTCAAGGAAGAGATCGACCGCGTGCGTGCCGAGATCGCCAAGCTGCAACGCGAAGGCAAGCTCGACAAGGTAGCCGAGTTGCAATACGGCAAGCTGCCGCAGCTCGAAGCGCAGTTGAAGGATGCCGATGCCGCCGAAGCGGCGGGGCAGCAGTCGCAACCGCGTCTGTTGCGCACGCAGGTGGGCACGGAAGAGATTGCGGACGTCGTCTCGCGTGCCACGGGCATTCCGGTGTCGAAGATGATGCAGGGCGAGCGCGAGAAGCTGCTCAAGATGGAAGACAAGCTGCACGAGCGCGTGATCGGACAGGACGAGGCCATTACGGCCGTGGCCGACGCCATCCGTCGTTCGCGTGCCGGGTTGGCGGATCCGAACCGTCCGTACGGTTCGTTCCTGTTCCTCGGGCCGACCGGTGTGGGCAAGACCGAGCTGTGCAAGGCGCTCGCGATGTTCTTGTTCGATTCGGAGGATCACCTCATCCGTATCGACATGAGCGAGTTCATGGAGAAGCACAGCGTGGCGCGTCTGATCGGAGCGCCTCCGGGCTACGTCGGGTATGAAGAAGGCGGTTATCTGACGGAAGCCGTGCGTCGTAAGCCGTACAGCGTGATTCTGCTCGACGAAGTTGAGAAGGCGCACCCGGACGTCTTCAACGTGCTGCTGCAAGTGCTGGACGATGGCCGTATGACCGACGGTCAGGGGCGCACCGTGGACTTCAAGAACACGGTGATCGTGATGACGTCGAACCTCGGTTCGTCGATGATTCAGTCGATGGTGGGCGAGCCGCAGGAACGGATCAAGGACGCCGTGTGGACGGAGATCAAGGATCACTTCCGTCCGGAGTTCCTGAACCGGATCGACGAAGTCGTGGTGTTCCACGGACTCGATCAGAAGCATATCGAGTCGATTGCCACGATTCAGATCGAGATCCTGCGTCAGCGTCTGGCGAAGCTCGACATGAATCTCGAAGTCAGCAAGGCGGCGCTCACGCATGTGGCGCGCGAAGGCTTCGACCCGGTGTTCGGGGCACGACCGCTCAAGCGCGCGATCCAGCAGGAGATCGAGAACCCGGTCGCCAAGCTGGTGCTCGCCGGCACGTTCGGCCCGAAGGACACGATCCCGGTCGACTGGCGCAATGGCCGCTTCACCTTCGATGGCGAAACCGCCGCGCAGGTGAACAAGGCGACCGAGGCCGCCGCCGAGTAAGCCTTACCGGTTGACTGGCCGAACCATCCCCGCGTTTCGCAAGAGGCGCGGGGATTTTTTTCGTGTGTGAGGCGATGCGTCGTCCTGTCACAATCGTCGGCGAAAATGCGCGACCACCGCATCGCCTTCCAGGTGGGCGGGTGCTGGCGCGACAAACCGGGCACCGCTCGCGCCGGAGAGGCTGCGGTTGGCGTCGACGGCAAACCGTTCGTCGCAAGCGGGCTGCGAGTCGCGCCGTGCTTGCTTATCGTCAGGTCATGATTCGAACCCTGTGAGGACGTCATGACGACGATAGTAGCGATCCACGTGGCTGTAGCGACGGCTGCCGTCTTGTTAGGCGCGGGCATTCTGCTCATGCGACGCGGCACGCCCCGGCACCGGTGGGCGGGACGCCTGTGGGTGTCGGCGATGACGGCGACGGCGGCGACGAGCTTCGGCATCCGCGAATTGGGGCACGGCAACTTTTCGTGGCTGCATGCGCTTTCGGTGTACGTGCTGGTCGGGCTGGCGCTCGCCGTGCTGGCGATTCGACGCGGCGACGTGATGGCGCACCGGCGGCAGATGATGGGGCTCTTTACCGGGCTGGTCATCGCGGGCGTTGCGGCTGTGGGGGTGCCCGGGCGCACGCTCAGCAACGCGTTCGCGCAGATGTGGCAACATGACGCACGGCCGATAGGGACACTAAAACAGACGCAAAGAGAGACGGTGGATGACGAGCGCAGTGCAGTGTTTCGCCGGGCGCAAAGCAATCCGCTAGCCGAAGCACACGACGAGATACTCGATATAGCACCCACGCGGCCGAAGTCCGGGCCGGGCCTGCTCGCCATGATCGCAGGATCGGGCTGGGGCGAAGCCGGAGGCGCACAACAATGACGTCGACAATGAAATCATCGCAAGCCGCTCAGACCACTCAGGCGGGCCGCGTCATCGAGACGCGTGGCCTGTGGCTTCGTTTTGTGCGTGAACTTGTAGGTGTGCTGCTTTTCAATACGGCCATCGCGCTGGCGCTCTGGTTCATCGGCTTCGGCGGCTCGTTCATCCAGAATCTGGTGTTTGCGCAGTGCATCGGCATTGCCATCACGGTGTTTATCGACGGCGGACGCCGGTTGATCTGGCGTGATGCGCGGCCGTCGATGGCGGGGTTCCTGCTGCTCGTCGCATTCGGTTGCGCCGCTGGTCTGGCGCTCGGCATTGCGACGGGGACGATGCTGCTCGGTCTGCCGATCACGATGTGGCGTCCGGTCAACGGCCATTCGATGCCCATCGTCCTGCTGATCGCGTTGATCGCGACGGCGATTGGCACCTATCACGGCTGGTCGCGGGCGCGCATCGCACAGTTGCGTGAAGAGACGGCGCATCAGGCGTTGCGCGAGGCCGCGGCCGACCGTCAACTGGTGTACGCGCAACTGCGGACGCTTCAGGCGCGACTGGAGCCGCACTTCCTGTTCAACGTGCTGGCGAATCTCGATTCGTTGATCGCGAGCGACCCGGCCCGGGCGCGAGTACTGCTCGGGCACCTGAATCGTTTCTTGCGTGCATCGCTGGCAGCGACCCGCTCGGAGACAACGCCGCTCGCAGACGAGTTTGCGTTGCTCGAAGCGTTACTGGCCATTCAGCAGGTGCGCTTCGGTGAGCGTCTGCGTTACACGTTCGAGTTGCCTGACGAATGTCGCGCTGTGCGTGTGCCCCCTATGCTCGTGCAGCCGCTGGTGGAGAACGCGGTGAAGCACGGCGTCGAACCGCTGTCGGGTGGCGCAAGCGTGGCGGTGAGCGCTTGGTGCGAACGGACGGCCTCCGGCGTGGACCAGATCGTGGTGCGCGTGACGGACGACGGTGCAGGCTTTCCCGTCGCAGGTACGAATGCTGGCGGCGATGCGGCGGGACGTACGTTCGGCATCGGCCTGACGAATATCCGGGAGCGCCTGCGGGTGCTCTTTGGCGACGACGCACGACTCACGCTCACCGAGGGCGTACCGCGAGGCGTCGTTGCCACACTGCGCTTGCCTGTGGCGTTGCCCGGGCAGGGAGCCGAGGCGGGCAGCGCAAATGGCACAGGTTTCTAGTCGCAGAGAGTGGAGTGCATGACATCCCCCGTCGCCCTGATCGCCGAAGACGAACCATTGCTTGCCGACGCGTTGCGCGCCATGCTCGCGCAGGCCTGGCCCGACTTGCAGATGCTGCCCATTGCACCCGATGGCACGTCGGCGATTGCGGCCATCGCCCGATCGCAACCGGACGTTGTGTTTCTCGACATCTCGATGCCGGGTGCGACCGGCATTGAGGTTGCGCAGGCGTGTGCGCGAATGAACCGACCGCCTCAGATCGTGTTCGTGACGGCGTTCGACCGGTTCGCGCTGGAGGCCTTCGACGCGGCGGCCGTCGATTACCTGCTCAAGCCGGTGGCGCCTGAGCGCCTGGCGCGCACGGTTGCGCGCGTGCGCGAACGGCTGGCCGCGCCGACGGGCGATACGCTATCGAAGTTGTTGACGACATTACGTACGCATCTGGATGCGGGAGAAGGGCGGCCGTCCGCGTCATCCGAGAGCGCGCCTGCGGGACAGGCGAATCAAAATGGACAGAAGCCCCGCGAATATCTCCAGTTCGTGCGTGCATCGGTGCGCGACGAAATCCGGATTGTGCCCGTCGAAGAAATTTGCTTTTTCGAAGCGGCGGACAAGTATGTCGTGGTGGCAACGGTCGAAGGTGACCTGCTCATCCGCACGAGTCTGCGCGAGCTACTGCCGCAGCTCGATCCGTCGCGATTCTGGCAGGTGCATCGCAGTACGGTCGTCAATGTGGGGGAAGTCGTGAGCGCGCAGCATACGCCGCTCGGACGCCTGACACTCAAACTCAAACGCCGCAAAGACCGCGTGGCGGTCAGTCGTCAGTACGCTCATCTGTTCCGACAAATGTAGTGTCGGGGGCCGTGGCGAAGAAGTCGGTCGGCGTACGTCCGAAGGTGCGCTTGAACATCGCGGAGAAGGCGCTCTGGCTCCGATAGCCGAGTTCGCGCGCGATACGCGAAAGCGGATAGCCTTTGGACGCCAGCGGAATCGCCTGCGCGAGCAGCGCCTGCTGACGCCATTGCACGAAGCTCATATTGAGTTCCTGACGGAACAGGCGTCCGATCGTGCGCGGGCTGGCACCGGCGAAGCGCGCCCATTGATCGAGCGTCCAGGCGCGGGCCGGATCGGCGAGCATCGCCGTGCATAACGTGAGCAGGCGCTTGTCGCGGGGAAGCGGGACTTCCAGCGGCAGCGGGGAGGCGCGTCGCAGTTCGTCGAGAATCAGCGCGCCGAGCAATTGCTCGCGCGGCGGATCGAGATCCGGGCTGGGCACATCGATCGCGGCGATCAACTCCCGCAGCAGCGCGGACACTTCCACCACGCGACACTGATCGAGACCCGACGGGATCACGTCGGGATGCACGTACAGCGTGCGCAGATACGACGGCTCGTTGACCAGCAGGCTGTGTTCGATGTCGGGGGGAATCCAGATGGCCCGTGAGGGCGGCACGATCCACGCGGCGTCGGCCACGGCGATCTGGATGACGCCTCGCGGGGTGTAAGCGACCTGTGCCCATGCGTGGCGATGATTCGGAACGCGGATGCCATCGCGTAACGGCCGGGCGCGCAAACGCACCGGGCGCGACGGTGTCGGCATGAAGGTGTCCGGTACGACGTAGTTGTCGAACTCGGCCTGAGCGGCGGGCAGGGGGCCGAGGCCCGGCGCCTCGGTATCCATCGGACCGGCTGGCGCGGACATGAGGGTCGGCATGACGTGTGATGGCGACAATTGGAATTTTGTAAGTGTAAACTCGTTGCCTGTCACTTTCGAACCGGATGCATGCCATGCCTAACCTCGCGCCCGATGCGCCTGTTACGCCCGCTACGCCCTCTGCTCCAGCGGTGTCTGTCGAATCCGTGCCGGTCGATGCGCGAACCGATGCCGTGTACGTCTTCGTCTACGGGACGTTGCGCGCGGGAGAGATCAACGACATGATGCGCGCGGCGGAGCGTCACGGTATTGCGGCACCGACGTACGTCGGCACTTCGACGCTAGGCGGGCAGCTTTACGACTTTGGTAGCTATCCGGGTATGGTGTTGGGCGTAGGCATGGACGAGCGCGTGACCGGTGACGTCTACCGGATAGATGCGGCGCTTATCCCCGTGCTCGACGAAATCGAAGCCGTCTATCCGGGCGAGGCAGGCCTATTCGTGCGAGAGATGCTGGACGTCGCGTGCGCCGGTGCCACGTACGCGTGCATCGTCTATCCGGTGGATGCAGCAGCCGTCAGCCAGTTGCCTCGTATCCCGGGCGGCGACTGGATCGCCTATCGCCGGGCACGGGACGCCGACGCAGCGTAGTTGGCGAGGCCGCCGCTATTGACGACTACCCGAGGCTTTCGTGCGTGACAAGCGAAAGCCGAACGGGTTCAGCGACGTGCCGATGTCGTAATGATCGATACCATCTGTGCGTTTGAGCCATCGGGCGAGGCCGACCGTCATCGGCAAAACGAGCCATTGCAGGGCACATTTGAAGACGAATTCGAGCCCGGCCATGCGCGTCATGGCGTCGAGGTCGAGCACGTAAGCGAACGCCACAACCACGAAGACGACGGAATCGAGCAATGCCGCCAACGCACTGCCGACGATGAATCGAAGGCTCGCCAGTCTGCCGTGCATCGCGATCTTCATACGGGCCAGCGTTGCTGCGTTGGCGAATTCACCCACGAGACAGGCCGAGACCGACGCCAGGAACATGTGTGCGATCGACTCGAACCAGTGACGTTGTACCTCGTCCGTGAAGCCGGTTTGGGCGGCCCATGTGGGGTCGGTCGGCAGCATGGCCGTCAACCACAGGAATACAAGCATCACGAGATTTGCGGCAAGGCCGCTCCAGATCACAACCCGGCTGATGCGATAACCGTAGACCTCGGTCAGTACCGACGAGAAGAGATAGGCGAACGGGAAACTGATCAGCGCGGCAGAAAACGTGAGCCGGAACGGCTCGCCCGCGACGGTCCATGGCAGCGTGACTTCACACACGCGCGCGCCCAGCGCATTCGATATCAGGAGAAAACTGACAAAGCCGATGGCCAGCACAATCACGGCCGGTGTGATGTGTGTCGCCTGTTGCGACGGAACGAGGCTCTCGGCAGACAGCGTCGAAGCAAGATCAGTCATACGGTCATTGGCGAACGGTGCGTTGATTGGTGATGGCGACGCCGTGCGTTGAGCGTACGGGATTGATGTCAAGCCCGTAGCGCCGGGTAAAGCGTGCGCGAACGGACAGGCGTGACGGCGTGCATTGCGTGAGGATATCGGCAAAGAGCGTCTCCACGCATTGCTCGATGTACATCTCGCTATCCCGAAACGAGAGAACGTACGCCATAAGCGAACGTGAGCAAATTGGCAGGCCCGTGTAGTCAAACCATACCGTGCCATAGTCGACGCCCCCGCTAAGCGGGCATCGTACGCTCAACAGATCCGAGGTCAGACATTCGCGGGCCGGTGACGCTGGCAAGGTCGTGGCGTCGCGATGGATGCGCAACAGATGGGCATCGACGCCACCTCGGATCACGCCAACGGGCTCAGTATCCAGCGATCGCGCTACCGGCCCACATGCGGCGGTCGTTCGCACCGCCTGGCGCACCGGCGTGCTACGCACGAGGACATAGGCCTGAAGAGATCGCGACAACTCCGACGCGATATGCGATTCCAGTGCTTCCGGCGATTCGAAACGACACTCTCGAAGCGCAAGGAAATAGCGCTGTGCATCTGCCATCTCCAGTGTGTAAGGCGAGTCGCACGGAATCACCATTTCCACAACGGCGATCTGGGGGCGCTCGTGCATGTCCATCCAACTGACTTCATAGTGATTCCACAGGTCGTATCCTCGCGGGACGTTCGTGCTTGCGGGGGGGCGATATTGCAAACGGGATCGGGGAATCGGGTGGAGAGTCGTTCGATGAGAGAGCGCCTGCAAATTTCGATACGTCATTTCGTGTGAAGCTCCGGAGGTTCGACTCACGACCATATCGCACGACGTTTTGGCCCTTCAATGCGCGGATTCCGAAAAGCGGATGGGGTGATTCACCATTTGATGGTGGCGACCCATCGCAGCACCTTCGTCGGGCGACGTCGCCATGTCCGATTATGACCAGCGCTCCCCGTTCCGATGTGGGAGGATTCAGGCATTCCGATCCTTTCGTGGCGGCCGCTTGGGCCGTCAGTCCGACCATGCGTTCATCCGACATCGCCCGTTTGTTGGCGCTCTCCGCCATCTGGGGAGCCAGCTTTCTTTTCATGCGCATCATCGTGCCTGCGCTCGGGCCGTTGCCTACCGCGTTCTTTCGCGTGACGCTCGGGGCTATCGGCCTAGCGGTCATTCTGCTGGCGATGCGCGTTCGTTGGGAATTCAAAGGGTTGCTCGGGGCCGCGATGGTGCTCGGCGTTATCAATTCGGGCATTCCGTTCGTCATGTATTGCCTTGCCGCGCGCGTGCTTCCCGCCGGATATTCCGCGATTCTCAATGCCACCACGCCGCTGATGGGCGTTGTGATCGGCGCGCTGTTTTTCCGTGAGCGTCTGACGGGTGCCAAGAGTCTGGGCGTGCTGCTGGGGCTGATCGGCGTGGCCGTGCTCACGCGCACCGGCCCGGTCACGATGTCCGGACCCGTTCTGATGGGGGCGCTGGCGTGTCTCGTCGCCACGTCGTGCTACGGCCTTGCCGGTTACCTGACCAAGCGCTGGATCACCGAGCGCGGGGGTCTCGATGCGAAGCTCGTGGCATTCGGCAGCCAACTCGGCGCGGCCGTCGTCCTGCTGCCGTTCTTTGGCTACGTGTCGGCGACGTCAGGCATTCCCGGACCCGTGACCGGTGGCGTGTGGGCCGCCATGGCAGCGCTCGGCTTCCTGTGCAGCGCCGTCGCCTATATGTTGTTCTTCCGTCTTATCGCCGATCTCGGACCGTTGCGCTCGCTGACCGTCACTTTCCTGATTCCGCCGTTCGGCGTGCTCTGGGGCGCATTGTTCCTGAACGAAGCCGTCACAATGGCTCACTTCTTCGGCGGATGTTTTATCGCGCTGGCCGTCTGGTTGGTATGTAAGCCGCCGAAGGCGCTACCGTCGACGAGCCGCGCTGCCTCATAAGTCCTGTCCGCATTCCGCTCTCGAAGGCCGATGACCTGTGTCATCGGCCTTTTTTCATGATGTGGAATGTCTTTGCGGTGCGTAAAAATTTGCGCTGCTTGGCACAACATGATGATTTCAGGAAGGAAAACAGCGTTTCATATTAAGAAATTATTTTGTTATGTATTTGATTTATATAAATAAAAAAGATGTGATTGAACGCAGATTCGTTCTGTTGCGTTGCGTGAGAAATCCCTAAACTCTTATACAAGACCTGCCGATTTGGAGACGCTGAGCGCGGTCAACCGCGGGGCCGGCGATCCCAGGGCAGCAAAGAGTCACCCCCTTTTATTTGTATCGAGAAACCAGGAGAGATCATCATGACGACGCGCCAAGAGCAAGTGAAGCAACTCGAACAGGACTGGGCGAACAACCCGCGCTGGAAGGGCATCAAGCGTGGCTACTCGGCCGAAGACGTGGTGCGCCTGCGTGGTTCGATCCAGCCGGAACAAACGCTGGCCCGCCGTGGCGCCGAGCGTCTGTGGAACATGATCAATGAGAAGCCGTTCGTGAACGCGCTCGGCGCGCTCACCGGCAATCAGGCCATGCAGCAGGTCAAGGCGGGTCTTGAAGCCATCTATCTGTCGGGCTGGCAAGTCGCTGGCGACGCCAACCTCGCTGGTGAGATGTACCCGGACCAGTCGCTGTACCCGGCCAACTCGGTGCCGCAGGTCGTGCGCCGCATCAACAACACCTTCACGCGCGCTGACCAGATTCAATGGTCGGAAGGCAAGAACCCGGGCGATGAAGGTTACATCGATTACTTCGCACCGATCGTGGCCGACGCGGAAGCTGGCTTCGGCGGCGTACTTAACGCCTTCGAACTGATGAAGGCAATGATCGAAGCCGGTGCCGGTGGCGTTCACTTCGAAGACCAGTTGGCCTCGGTCAAGAAGTGTGGCCACATGGGCGGCAAGGTGCTCGTGCCGACGCGTGAAGCTGTCGCGAAGCTCGTTGCGGCGCGTCTGGCGGCTGACGTGCTCGGCGTGCCGACCGTGCTCATCGCTCGTACCGATGCCGAAGCGGCCGACCTGATCACGGCCGACGTCGACCCGCTCGACCAGCCGTTCTGCACCGGCGAGCGCACCGTCGAAGGCTTCTACCGCACGCGTAACGGTCTGGATCAGGCCATCGCTCGCGGTCTGGCCTACGCACCGTACGTCGATCTGGTGTGGTGCGAAACGGGCAAGCCGGATCTCGAATTCGCCAAGCAATTCGCGGAAGGCATCCACAAGCACTTCCCGGGCAAGATGCTCTCGTATAACTGCTCGCCGTCGTTCAACTGGAAGAAGAACCTCGACGACGCGACCATTGCCAAGTTCCAGAAGGAACTCGGTGCAATGGGCTACAAGTTCCAGTTCATCACGCTGGCCGGCTTCCACAGCCTGAACTACTCGATGTTCAACCTGGCGCACGGTTACGCCCGTCGTCAGATGAGCGCCTTCGTGGAGTTGCAGGAAGCCGAATTCGCCGCTGCCGACAAGGGCTTCACGGCGGTCAAGCACCAGCGCGAGGTGGGTACGGGCTACTTCGATGCCGTCACGCAAACGATCGAGCGCGACGCATCGACCACGGCCCTGAAGGGTTCGACGGAGGACGAACAGTTCTTCGACGAAAAGAAGGCGCAGGTCAAGGCAGCCTGACAGGGCTGAGGGAGGGCGCGATGCGCCCGTCAGCGACGATGCGCGTGGGGGCACGTCGTACGCTGGCGGAACAGTATCGCGTCAGGACCGCGCGTCCGGCTTATCCGGCCGGGGCAGTTGGGGCGGCGTTCCCGTCGTCGTCCTGACTGCGCTGCACGCCTGAACGAGAAAAGGCTCGTGAGCGTATCCCGCTCACGGGCCTTTTTTCATCGTGTCGACGATGTCGATGGCGTCGGGGCCATCCGCTTCATCAACGCAATCAACGGTACACGAGGACCGGAATCTTCGAGTGCACGAGCACGCGTTGCGTCTCGCTGCCGAGCAGCAGACTGGTGAGGCCACGCCGCCCGTGCGAGGCCATCAGAATGACGTCGCACCCGTGACGTTCCGCTGCGTCGATGATGCCCAGATAAGGGGCGGGGAAGGTCGAGCTGTCGCGGTCGAAGGGCACGCCCGCTGCGGCGGCCGCCTGGGCGAGACTGTCGAGATGCGCGCAGGCTTCTTCGGCAATGCGTTCGCTGAACGTAGCCGGTGCTTCGAGCACGTATTCGCTGAAAGGGGAGTAGGGATATTCGGCGAGACAGCAGTAGCCGGTGACTCTGGCGTTCAGGGCGCGGGCCAGTTCGAGCCCGCCCGTCACAGCCTTTTGGGATAGCTCCGAGCCGTCAGTCGGAATGAGGATGTGGGTAAACAACATATGACCTCCCGCAGTTGGCGTTGCTGAACACGCGTTCACAGGCTCGCGCAGGTATCACGGTCTTGCACCCAGTCCGCTGTCTTGCAGCTTCCGATGCCTGCCGAGCATCGCCTGCGGACCCTTCGCTTCGATTTTATGGCTTTGGCGCGACGCAACAACGGGGGCAAACCCGATATTGAGAGGGGCTATCCGCAGCAAACGTTCCTCGTACGTATCTCGTCGAGGACTGGCCTGCAGTCCGCGCCCCCGCTGGCCGGGCGTCTCGCGTCATGCGTCAAATCGACGCGCGCGGATGCGTGCGTCTACGCGCTTTGGTGCACGCTTTCGTGCAAATTTTGAGACGCGTCGTCTTGCCAGTACGCCGAGCTGCCGTAGTGATGCCTGAGATGGTCGATGAACAGGCGCACACGCAGCGGCAGGTGACGGCGCTGAGGAAACACGGCGTGGATGCCGATGGGCGGCGCGGCGAATGCATCGAGCACCGTCGTCAGCCGGCCAGCGCGAATGTCGTCGCCCACCTCCCACCACGAGCGCCACGCCAGTCCGTAGCCCTCCAGGCACCAATCGTGCAGCACCGCACCATCGGTGCATTCCATCGTCCCGTTCACGCGAATGGTGACGACTTTGCCGTCTTTCGCAAAGGTCCAGCCGCGCTGCTGGTTGGCGGTCGAGCCGAACGCGAGGCAATTGTGATCGGCGAGGTCGTCGAGCGACTCGGGACGGCCGTGCGCAGCGAGATAGTCGGGGGACGCCACGCACACGCGCCGGTTGTCGCCGAGACGCAGTGAGACGAGGCTGGAGTCGGGCAACTCACCGAGCCGGATGGCGCAGTCGAAGCCCTCGTTGACCAGATCCACAAGCCGGTCCGACAGATCGAGGGTGACGGTGACGTCCGGATGCGAAGCGATGAACACCGGCAGCAGCGGGGCGACGTGGCGTCGCCCGAACCCGGCGGGGGCAGACAGTCGCAAATGCCCGCTGGCTTTCACGCCTCCGGCCGACACGGCCGCTTCGGCGTTGTGCATCTCGTTGAGAATGCGCTGGCAGTCCTCCAGAAAGGCGGAGCCTTCGAAGGTCAGCGTCACGCGCCGGGTGGTGCGTACGAGTAGCTTCACGCCCAGCCGGTATTCGAGCGCGTCGATACGCCGTCCGATCACGGCCGGGGCCACGCCTTCCAGCGCCGCAGCCCCGGATAAACTGCCCCTGGCGGCCACGGCAACGAACGTTTCGATTTGTTTGAAGCGATCCATGATCGCGATTATGTACTAAAAAGTCATAGATAAAGTGATTTCTATGCATCTTTATGATGATCGGCATCAATAATAAAATCGGCGGGCAATGCTGTCGGATCGCGCGATCCCCCCGGCATTGACGGAAGTGCGCGTCCTACACGCCCGATGAGGTGTGAGGGCCCTGTGCAAAGCCCCTGAAGTCCCTTCCTTGCGGCGTGCTTCCGAACATAAACAAGCTGTTGGAGATCCCTGATGCCTTTGAGTCTGCCCCCAGGCATGCAACTGCATGTCGACGCCACTGATATCCGTCCCGAATACGAAGCCATTCTGACCCCCGAAGCGCTGGCGTTCGTCGCGAAGCTGCACCGCGCGTTCGAGTCGCAACGTCAGACGTTGCTCGCCGCCCGTGAAGCGCGCGTGGCGCGTCTGGATGCCGGTGAAGTGCCCGATTTTCTGCCTGAGACGCAGGCCATCCGCGACGCAGACTGGCGTATTGCACCGCTGCCGGATGCCCTGCAGTGCCGGCGCGTGGAGATCACCGGGCCTGTCGAGCGCAAGATGATCATCAACGCGCTGAACTCGGGTGCGGACAGCTACATGACCGACTTCGAGGACTCGAACACCCCGAACTGGCATAACCAGCTGCAAGGGCAGATCAACGTGCGCGACGCCGTGCGCGGCACCATCAGCCTCGAGCAGAACGGCAAACGCTACCAACTTGGCGATAAGGTCGCGACGCTGATCGTGCGACCGCGCGGTTGGCACCTCGACGAAAAGCACGTGAGCGTGGACGGCGTGCGCCTGTCGGGCAGCCTGTTCGACTTCGGCCTGCACTTCTTCCACAATGCCAAGACGTCGCTTGAGCGCGGCTTCGGTCCTTACTACTACCTGCCGAAGCTTGAGAGCCATCTTGAAGCGCGTCTGTGGAACGACGTGTTCGTGCTTGCGCAGAACGAACTGGGCGTGGCGCAAGGGACCATCAAGGCGACGGTGCTCGTCGAGACGGTGCTCGCAGCATTCGAGATGGACGAAATCCTGTACGAGCTGCGCGAGCATAGCTCGGGCCTGAACGCGGGCCGGTGGGACTACATCTTCTCGTGCATCAAGAAGTTCAAGGTCGACGCCGACTTCTGCCTCGCCGACCGCAGCCGCATCAACATGACGGTGCCGTTCATGCGCGCTTACGCGTTGCTGCTGCTCAAGACGTGTCACCGTCGCAATGCACCTGCGATTGGCGGCATGAGCGCGCTGATCCCGATCAAGGGTGATCCGGAAGCGAACGAAAAGGCGATGGCCGGTATTCGCAGCGACAAGGCGCGCGATGCGACCGACGGTTACGACGGTGGTTGGGTCGCGCACCCGGGGCTGGTGCCGGTCGCGATGGAAGAGTTCGTGAAGGTGCTGGGCGAGCGTCCGAACCAGATCGACAAGCAGCGCGACGACGTGAGCGTCAAGGGCCGTGATCTGCTGGAGTTCAAGCCGGAAGCGCCGATCACCGAAGCGGGGCTGCGTAACAACATCAACGTCGGCATCCACTATCTGGGTGCCTGGCTGGCGGGCAACGGTTGCGTGCCGATCCACAACCTGATGGAGGACGCTGCCACCGCCGAGATTTCGCGCTCGCAGGTCTGGCAGTGGATCCGCTCGCCGAAGGGCAAGCTCGACGACGGCCGCAAGGTCACCGCCGAACTGGTGCGCGAACTGATTCCGCAGGAACTCGCTAACGTCAAGGAGCTCGTGGGGCAGGTCGCACCGACGTACGACCGCGCCGCCGTGATCTTCGAGACAATGAGCACGAGCGAGGGCTTCGTCGACTTCCTCACGCTGCCGCTTTACGAAGAGGTTTGATGGTCGAGTTTGCTGTCATGCTGAGCGGATCGCGGGCAGCATGACGGTACGACGATCAGATGCCGGAACGGGAGAAAGACAACGCAATGGGGCGATGGCGACATCGTCCCATTTTGTTTTGCGCGTGCTTTGTCTTGTCTGAGTCGCCGCGCTACACTGAACTTTGAGGTGCTGGTCCTCGTCCTACTCGTCCACGTTTTGAGAGGATGCCGATGTCGCCCGATATTCCAGAGGTTCCGGAGACTTCCGTCAATGCTTCCGACACCGCTGCGCCGATGCACGCGCCTCGCGGACCCGGCAAGATCGTCGAGGAAATCCCGGCGTCGCCACGCCGTTTGTATCCCCACATCGAGCCTTTCGAGTCCGGCATGCTCGATGTCGGCAACGGGCACAACATCTATTGGGAGCGCTGCGGCAATCCCAGGGGCAAGCCGGCGGTGTTCCTGCACGGCGGCCCCGGTGGCGGCTGTTCGCCCGATCACCGTCGCTTGTTCGATCCTTCGAAGTACTGCATCACGTTGTTCGATCAGCGCGGCTGCGGACGCTCATTGCCGCACGCAAGTCTCGACCACAACACGACATGGGATCTGGTCGACGACATCGAAGCCTTGCGCACGAAGTTTGGTTACGCGCAATGGCTCGTTTTTGGCGGCTCGTGGGGCAGTACGCTTGCGTTGGCTTACGCGCAGGCGCATGTGAGTCGTGTGAGCGAACTGGTTGTTCGCGGGATTTTCACGGTGCGCCGCGAAGAGCTGCACTGGTATTACCAGAAGGGCGCGTCCTGGTTGTTTCCGGACCGTTGGGAAAAGTTTCTCGCACCGATTCCGCTCGAGGAGCGAGGGGATCTGATGCGCGCGTATCAGAAGCGACTCACGCATCGCGACGAGTCGGTGCGCATCGAAGCGGCGCGCGCATGGAGCATGTGGGAGGGCAGTACGATCACGCTGCTGCCGGACGATCAGTTGGCCGAAGCGTTCGGCGATCCGCATTACGCGATTGCATTTGCGCGCATCGAAAATCACTACTTCGTGCACGACGGTTTCCTGAAGCCGAACCAACTGATCGGGGGCGCACATGCGTTGCGCGACGTCCCCGGCGTGATCGTGCAGGGACGCTACGACATGGCGACGCCCGCCCGCACCGCGTGGGAGCTTCACAAGGCGTGGCCTGAAGCTGACTTCTACTGGGCACCGGATGCCGGACATGCCTTCAGCGAGCCGACGATCCTGCATTGGTTGATCGAAGCGACGGATCGGTTCGCTTTGGAGGACTGATGACGCGCAGCCTCGAATCGTAGGAACAAAACAAAACCCCGACGTCGACGATGGCCGTCGATGCCGGGGTTTTTGTCGATTCGCGTAAGACGGGAGATTATCCCGTCTCGCCGATATCCGTTGGCTTAGTCGCCGCGACGCTTGTTGTAGCCGCCGCCGTTGCCACCGTAGCCACCGTTACCGCCGTTGCCACGATTGCCGCCGAAGCCGCGATCCTGACGTTGGCCGTCGAAGCTGCGGGTGCCACGGTCCTGGCGATAGCCGCCTTCAGACGGACGACCACCTTCGAACGAACGCGGGGCGCGATCCTGACGGTTGCCGTCAAACGGACGCGGCGAGCGACGCTCGAAGCGATCCGTTGCGCTACCGTTCGAGAAACCGTTGCCACCCGTGTTGCCACCTTCGGCTTGCTGGTAGCCACCTTGGTAGCCCGTGTTCTCGCGACGCTCGAACGTACCGGCCGGCTTGTTGCCGCCGAAACGTTGACCGCCCTGATAGCCGCCGCCGTTGCCACCACCGTAGCCGCCGCCATTACCCTGACGCGGGCCGTTGTTGCTCCAGCGGCCGCCACCGTTGCCCTGACCATGACGCGGACCGCCACGGCCCGGACCCCCCGGACGCTTGCCGCCAGCGCCAGCCTTCGGCGGCGAGCGGCGCGGCTCAAAGCCCGCCACAACGTTCACCGGCAGCGGCTGACGCGTGTAGCGTTCAATGCGCTTCACCGCACCGATTTCAGCGTGTGCGGCGAGGCTCACGGCCACGCCACGACGACCGGCACGGCCCGTACGGCCGATTCGGTGCACGTAGTCTTCTGCGAACTTCGGCAGATCGTAGTTGAACACGTGCGTGATACCCGGCACGTCGATGCCGCGAGCGGCGACGTCCGTGGCCACCAGCACGCGAACACGACGCTCGCGCAGGGCGCGCAGCGTACGGTTACGCACGCCTTGCGGCATGTCGCCGTGCAGTGCGGCGCTGTCGAAACCGGCTTGTTCGAGTTGGTCGGCCAGCAGGTCGGCGTCGCGCTTGGTCGACGTAAACACGATGGCCTGGTCGAGCGAATCGTTGCCGAGCAGGTGCGTGAGCAGACGGTCCTTGTGGGCGCGGTCGTCCACATAGTGCAGCGTTTGCTCGATGTTTTCGTTAGTACGCTGGTCGCTACCGCGCGTGATCTCGATGGTTTCCGGATCGCGCAGCAGGCGACGCGTGATTTCACCCATACGGCCGTCGATGGTTGCCGAGAAGAGCAACGTTTGACGTGCTTCCGGCGTGGCGTCGACGATGGTCTGGATGTCGTCGATGAAGCCCATGTCGAGCATGCGGTCGGCTTCGTCGAGCACCAGCATCATCAGTTGCGACAGATCGATCTTGCCGCTGGAGATGTGGTCGAGCAGACGGCCCGGCGTCGCCACGATGATCTCCGGCTGCTTCGCCAGCATTTCGAGCTGACGCGGGTAGGGCATGCCGCCCAGAATGCTCACCGTGCGCAGGCGGCGCAGTTGCTTGCCGTAGGTATCGGCAGCGGTCGACACCTGTTGTGCCAGTTCACGCGTCGGCGTGAGCACGAGCAGCAGCGGTTGCGCGGCGACGCGGCGCACGCGCTGGCCCTTGCGGGGCTTCTCGCCCGGGGCAGCCGGCTGGTTGCGCGGATGCGCGGCCGGTGCGGTGCGGGCGCTCAGCTCGCCGCTGGCTTGCATTTCTGCGAAGCGGTGGATGGCCGGCAGCATGAATGCGGCCGTCTTGCCCGAACCCGTGGGGCTCGACACCAGCAGATCGCGACCGGCCAGCGCGGCGGGAATCGCACGCTGCTGGACAGGCGTCGGGTGGGTGTAACCGGCGGTGGTCAGGGCGGAGAGAATGGCTTCGTTCAGGCCGAGTTCGGCGAACGTGGGCTTGCCGTCGTTGTTGTCGGCAGTAGCGACTTCAACAGATGCGGCAGCGCCGTTTTCATTTTCTTCGGACGACGGGAAATACGTCTGCGCGATGGCAGACCGCTTGGAAGGCTGTTCCATGAATCCTCTTGCGGATTAAGGGTTATGTCGGGGCGTTGGCGCCAATCGGCAAACCCAATTCGTCGCAAGCAGGAAGCAAATCGCGGATGGGGCAGAAAGCGGATCGAAATCCGTATCGTAAGCCGGGGGACGGTGGCGGGTCGTTCCTAAGAACGCCAGTACCGGCAAGAACTACAGCGGCTTATCACAGGATTGGGGCAAAACGCAGTTTTTCGTCGCCAGGCGGGGTAACACTTGGTGCCCCGCGAAGCGAAGCGCGGATTATATACCCATTTCAGAAAAAATGCACGTTCGGATTTGCACGGAGTGGTGAGGCGTCTGTGGAAGGGCGCTCTGCGGCGGGGCAAATGCACCGCAAACCGGCCCGGGGCGTCGTCAGGCGTCCGCTGGCATGCCCCGGTATTCCTTGCGGGCCATCCCTTCATCGCGCTGGATCGCGCGCCGCGCCGCCGATTACAATAGCGCCATGTCATCGATTACGCTTCTTGCCCTCGATACCTCGACCGAGTTCTGTTCGGTCGCCGTGTATCGCCATGATCCCGCCAGCGGCGCACCGGCCCTTATAGCCGAACGCCATCTCGACACTGGCCCGGTTTCCAGTACGCACATTCTTCCCGCCGCCCGCGAGGTGTTGCGCGAGGCTGGCCTGACGCTGGCCGATTGCGACGCGATTGCCTTTGGCGCGGGGCCAGGTTCGTTTACCGGGCTGCGTACAGCCTGTGGTGTAGCGCAGGGGCTGGCGTTCGGTGCCGGGTTGCCGGTCGTCCCCGTGGGCACGCTCGTCGCCTGTGCCGAAGCGGCGCGCGCCATGCGCGTGGGCACGCAGCGCGTGCTCGTCGCGCTCGACGCGCGCATGAATGAAGCCTACTGGGCCAATTACGTCTGGGACGACGCGACGGGCGACTGGCGGGAAGTGCAGGCACCGTCATTGGATGCCGCCGAACAGGTGCGCGCACCGGACGCCGAATTCGTCATCGCAGGCAACGCCGTCGCGGCCTTCGGCGAACGTCTGCAGGCGAGCGCGCAGGCGCAGGCCGTGCTGGCCGATGCCATGCCGCGCGCCCGTCACGTCGCCGAGCTCGCCGCCCGGGCATTCGCTCGCGGCGAGGCCATCCCGGCCGATCAGGCCATGCCCGTCTACATCCGTAACAAAGTGGCGCAGACGACCGCCGAGCGCGAAGCCATCAAGCAGGCAGCGGCGCAGGCGAGCGGCAAGGGGGTGTCCTGATGCGGCAGGCTGGACCGAACCACTATTTGCCGATGACACCGGCAGACCTCGACGAAGTCGTCGCGGTCGAAGTGCGCGCGTACCCGTTTCCGTGGACGCGCCAGAACTTCGCGGATTCACTGGATGCGGGGCATCAGGGCGTTTGCCTGCGGGCGGTCGACGGTACGTTGCTCGGCTATTTCTTGCTGATGCCGGTCGTCGACGAATCGCATCTACTCAATGTCTGTGTCGTGCCCGAAATGCAGGGCAACGGGCTCGGCGTGCAGTTGTTGCAGGAGATCGTGCGTGTCTCGCGTGAGCAGGGCATGGGCGGCGTGCTCCTGGAGGTGCGTCCGTCCAATGTGCGCGCGTTGCGCATTTACGAGCGTTTCGGTTTCGTGCAGATCGGCCGGCGCAAGGGATACTATCCGGCGAGTGGGCGTCGTGAAGACGCCATTGTGATGCGCCTGTCGTGGGAGACCGATCGTGCCGTGGCCTAAAGCGATTCTGGAAGAGTTCGGGCTGTGGCCGGTATGGATGTCCAATGATGCTGTGGCGAATGCAGCTCATACGGCGCAGTCCGCCGGTGTTGCGGCTGCGGCGTCTGCCGAGCATGGCGACGTGGCGACGCTCGATGCGCCGGGCGCTGCACAAGGTGACGACTTGCCGCCGTGGGACGTCACACCGTCGGCGGTGCCATCAGGCGCGCCGGTGAGTGTTGCGCGTCCTGCCGCTGCTCGTCCGTCCGCGTTCGACGATGCGCCTGCCCGTCCTTCATCTGCCACACTTCCCACACCCCCCGCGCCGCGCGACTTCGCGCCGGCGCCGGTGGCACGGGAGACTTCGCGTCGCGCCTCCTCCGACATGCCGCCCGACGACATCCCGATGTGGCTTGACAGCGAAGGTAACGGCGATGGCGATGCCGCCGCCGATGCCGCGCTGTGGTCGATCGTGCGCGATGCGGGCGAGGACGCGCCGTCGCGTCCCGCATTGCCGGGCGTGGAGACGCTGGACTGGGAAGCGCTCACGGAGCGCGTTGCCGGTTGCCGTTTGTGCGGTTTGTGCGAGAAGCGCACACAGACGGTCTTCGGCGTTGGCGACCGCGAGGCCGACTGGCTGCTGGTGGGCGAAGCGCCCGGGCAGCAGGAGGACTTGCAGGGTGAGCCGTTCGTCGGTCAGGCGGGTAAGCTGCTCGATAACATGCTCAGGGCGTCGGCGTTGCGGCGAGGCGAGAACGTGTATATCGCCAACGTGCTCAAGTGCCGTCCACCGAACAACCGCGATCCGGAACCGGCGGAAGTGGCGAGTTGCGAGCCTTATCTGAAGCGTCAGGTCGCGTTGCTCAAGCCGCGCGTGATCGTGGTGATGGGCCGCTTTGCGGCACAGAGCATTTTGCGCACGCAGGCGAGCATCGCCAGCTTGCGCGGACGCGTGCATGAGTACGAAGGGGTGCCGGTGATCGTGACGTACCATCCGGCCTATCTGTTACGCAGTCTGCCCGACAAGGCCAAGGCCTGGACGGATTGGTGCCTGGCGCGGGCTACCTATGAGGCCGTGTGCGAATCGACTCCGGACCACAAGCCTACGGCGAACTGATCGAAACGCTGCGCGAGGCGCCGGTGCGCGACCTCGCGTGGTTATTGCTGTCCGCCGATCTGCTCAGTGCCGCCCGATTCCCGGCGGCACTCGCGCACTTCAACGCCGAACCCGTCTTCCCCTCTCAAGTCCTTCACGACTGGCTGCTCGCCTGTGATGCCGATCCCGCGCCGTTGCATGAGATGCTGGCGCGCGGAGAGAGCCACCGTCTGGGGCGCTATGCAGAGCAATTGCTGCACTTCGCGTTGCTGCATAGCCCGCAATTCGATCTGCACGCTGCCGGGCTGCAGGTTCGCGACGCCCGGCGCGGCAACATGACGCTTGGAGAGTGCGACTTTCTTCTGACGCGTCGCGCCGATCGCCAGTTGTTGCATTGGGAACTGGCCGTGAAGCTGTATCTGTTCGTTCCGCCGGAATCATCGGATATGGCGGATATGCCGGGCGCGCCGGGTACGCTCGACGAGCGCGCGCTCCAGTTTCGTTGGCTGGGCCCCAATCTCGCCGACAGTCTGGCAGACAAGGTGGCGCGGTTGCTCGGTCATCAATTGCGCCTGACCACGCTTGACGCCGCACGCAGTGCACTCCCTGCCGACGGGCCGTGGCTGCCTCAGGTGTATCTCAAGGGATGGCTATTTCATCCGCTCGGGCAGCAGGGGCAGCTGCCGCAACTGGTGTCCGAGGGGCATGGCAGAGGCTGGTGGGCGACGCCCGATGCGTGGTGGTCGCACGCGCAGTCGGCGTCGTCGCATCAGGCGTGGGCCATGCTGCCGCGCGCGCGCTGGCTTGCGCCCGCACGCGTCGAAGCTTCGGCGGTGCTCTCGCTGGAGGCCATGCGCGCCCGCATCGAGACGCACTGGCATGAGCGAGGCGTCGCGGAGCCGCTGCTGCTCGTTGCGTTGAGAAGAGGTGTTGGCGGGGAGGCTGACGGGGCCTGGTTCGAATGCGAGCGGGGTTTCATCGTCCCCGACTTCTGGGCACCGCGTGCACGGCATCGCATCGAAGAACTCAGTGAGCGGGCAGACGCCGCTGCGCGACGCGCACTGGCGCAGAGTGCCGACGCCGCGCCATCGCTCTGACGCTGGATCGGGCGACTGCGACACGACCGTACGGCGCATCGGGTGCGCCGCATCCGCTTCTTGATCTTGCGCTCAGTCTTTCGGCCAGACGGCGTGGAAGTGGTGGACCGGCCCAATGCCTTTGCCGATCTGAAGTTCGTCGCTGGCGGCAAGCGCGCCGTTGAGATACGCCTTTGCGTCGCGCACGGTGTCCGACCAGCCGTTGCGACGCGGGCGGAGTGCGGCGAGCGCAGCGGAGAGCGTGCAGCCCGTGCCGTGCGTATTATGGGCAGCGATGCGCGGCGCGTTGAACCGCTCGACGCCAGCCGCACTCACGAGCCAGTCCGGGCTCAGATCTCCCGCCAGATGCCCCCCTTTGACCAGCACGTTGCGTGCGCCGAGCGCCCGCAGTGCCTGTGCCTGGCGCTCCATCTCGGCTTCGTCCGTCGCGGCTTCTACCCCCAGCAATGCTGCCGCTTCCGGCAGATTCGGCGTGATGAGATCGGCCAGCGGCAGCAGTTCGTCGCGCAAGGCTGCGACCGCATCCGGTTGCAGCAGCGCGTGGCCGCTCTTCGAGATCATGACCGTGTCGAGCACGACGAAGCGCGGCTTGTACTGACGCAGCCCGGCGGCCACGGCGCGCACGACATCCGCGTTAGCGAGCATGCCGAGCTTGACGGCATCGACCTCCAGATCCTGAAAGACGGCGTCCATCTGCGCCGTCACAAAACTTGCGGGCGGCGTGTGAATACCTGTCACGCCCTGCGTGTTCTGTGCGGTGAGCGCCGTAATCACGCTGGCACCGTAGGCACCGAGGGCGGAAAAGGTCTTGAGGTCGGCCTGAATGCCTGCGCCACCGCCGGAGTCAGAACCGGCGATGGTGAGGGCGATGGGAATGGACGACTGACGTGCTTGGGAAGGCTGCCGCAAATTCATATCAATGCTTGACTTCGCCAATGAGCGCGACCGAATCGAATTCGCGCTGATTGGCCTGATGACGCTTCATGACGAGCCACATCGTGCCCGACACGAACAACCCGAAGAGAATGATCACGACCCCGACCGGCACATTGAACCAGATCAGCAGTGCGTAGAGGCACAACATGATCAGCACCGACAGGTTCTCGTTGAAGTTCTGCACGGCGATGGAGTGACCGGCCGAGAGCAGCACGTGGCCACGGTGCTGGAGCAGGGCATTCATCGGCACCACGAAGAAACCCGCGAGCGCGCCGACGATGATCAGGAAGATATACGAGACGATCAGATACAGCGGCACCTTCCATTCGGTGCCCCAGGGCAGCAGGTCCTTCGAGAAGAACGCCATCGCCATGACGGCAATCCCCATGGCAATGCCGACCGGTAGCACTGACAGCGAGCGCTTGAGCGGAATGCGCGAGGCGGCGACGACCGCGCCGATGGCCACACCCACAGCCGACACGGCTTGCAGGATCGCGCCTTCGGAAAGCGTCATGCCGAGGGCTTTTTCGGCCCAGCGCAGCACGATGAACTGGAGCGTCGCGCCGGCTCCCCAGAACAGCGTCGTGACGGCGAGCGAGATCTGGCCCAGCTTGTCGCGCCACAGCGTGACGAAGCAATCGGCGAAGTCGGAGATCAACTTGATCGGATTGCGTTCCTGACGCGCATAGCGTGCGCCGGTATCGGGAATACGCAGATTGAACAGCGCGGCAATCACGTAAATGCCCATGATGATGATCATCGCGGCCATCGCCGGCGAGCTGATCACCTCAGGGGTGTGATGCAGCACCCATGCGGATATGTGCGGACTGATAAGCGCACCGCCGAGTACGGTGCCGAGAATGATCGAACTGACGGTCAACCCTTCGATCCAGCCGTTCGCCGCGACGAGTTTCTCGGCGGGCAATAGCTCCGTGAGAATGCCGTACTTCGCAGGTGAGTACGCCGCTGCGCCGAAGCCCACCACGCCGTACGCAATCAACGGATGCGAGCCGAACAGCATCATCATGCAGCCCACGACCTTGATCGTGTTGCTGATGAACATGACCTTGCCCTTGGGCATCGAGTCGGCGAATGCACCGACGTAGGCGGCGAGAATGACGTACGAGAGAACGAAGAAGAGTTTGAGCAGTGGTGTCATCCACTGCGGGGAATGCAGATCCTTCAGGAGTGCGATTGCGGCAATTAGCAATGCATTGTCGGCCAGCGACGAAAAAAACTGCGCGGCCATGATGGTATAAAAGCCTTTCTTCATCGGTACTTGAGTCGATCCCGTGCGGCGTAAAACTTGCGTGTCTCGGTTGTCGGAATCCGCGGTATCCCGTCAGGGATACCCATACGGGAAGAAACCGGGCTTAAACACAGGGGTATCTGCGCTCATCGGCCATGCAAAAGTCGCTAATGGACCGTATGTTCGGTCTTGAAGCCCCCGTGCCGGGCGCCCGGTCGCCCTCGGTCTGAGACCGATATTGTTATCGGGAAAAAGATTTCGGCAAAACAAGTTGTGCGCACGGCTTTATAACACGAAAATATGCCGATGCGTTATGCCGCCGGCCCATGCTGGCGCAGCTTCTCCTAAGATTCGATCCTGCCATGCCTCGTCCAATCAAAGCTTCGATTCATACCGCAGCACTCGCCCATAATCTCGATGTCGCCCGCCGTCACGCCCCCAACAGCAAAGTCTGGGCGGTGGTCAAGGCCAATGCCTACGGACACGGCATCGAAAACGCTTACCCCGGATTGCGTGACACCGATGGTTTCGGCCTGCTCGACCTCGATGAGGCCGTGCGCCTGCGAGAGCTGGGCTGGGCTGGTCCGATCCTGCTGCTCGAAGGGTTCTTCAAGCCCGAAGACCTCGCCATCGTCGACAAGTACGGTCTGACGACCACGGTGCATAGCGACGAACAGTTGCGCATGCTCGAGACCACGCGGTTAACGAAGCCGCTCAATATCCAGCTCAAGATGAACTCCGGCATGAACCGCCTCGGTTTCGCGCCGGAGCGCTTTCGCGCCGCGTGGGAGCGCGCACGTGCCATCCCCGGTGTGAGTCAGATCGTGCTGATGACGCACTTCTCCGACGCCGACGGCGAGCGGGGCATCGCGCACCAGATGGAGACGTTCGAGCGCGGCGCTTGCGACGTGCCGGGCGAGCGCAGCCTGTCTAACTCGGCCGCCACGCTGTTCCATCCGACTGCGCATGGTGCGTGGGTGCGCCCCGGCATCATGCTCTACGGTTCTTCGCCGAAGGGGTTGGAAGTCACGGCCGCGCAACTCGACCTTCAGCCGACGCAGACACTCGAAGCCGAACTCATCGGCATTCAGGACGTGCCTGCCGGTGGCTCAGTGGGCTACGGCAGTTCGTTCGTTGCGCAGACGCCGATGCGCGTAGGCACCGTGGCATGTGGTTATGCCGACGGCTATCCGCGTGTCGCGCCCACGGGTACGCCGATTCTGGTGGACGGCGTGCGCACGCGCACCGTTGGCCGCGTATCGATGGACATGTTGTCTGTCGATCTCACCCCGGTGCCGCAGGCGCGCGTGGGGGCGTCCGTTACCTTGTGGGGGCGCGGCCTGTGCATCGACGAAGTCGCCGCCTCGGCTGGTACGCTGGGTTATGAACTGATGTGTGCGGTGGCGCGTCGCGTACCGATCCACGCCGTCTGAACCGCGCGACAGGATTGCCTGCATGGCTAAAGCCAAGACCGTCTATATCTGTACCGAGTGCGGTGGCCAGACCCCCAAGTGGGCTGGCCAGTGTCCCAATTGCAATGGCTGGAATACGCTCGTCGAATCGGTAGCGGAAGCGTCTACCGGTCATCGCTATCAATCGCTGGCCAAGAGCACGCCGATTCGCAAACTGGCGGAAATCGAAGCCTCTGATGTACCGCGTTTTTCCAGCGGCGTGAGCGAATTCGATCGCGTGCTGGGCGGAGGTCTCGTCGCGGGCGGTGTGGTGTTGATCGGCGGTGACCCGGGGATCGGCAAGTCGACGCTGCTGCTGCAATCGCTCGCGCATCTCGCGCGTGAGCGTCGGGCGTTGTATGTGAGCGGCGAAGAGTCCGGCGCGCAGATTGCGTTGCGTGCGCAGCGGCTCGGCCTTGGGGCGGCTGGCGAGGGCGGTGGCGAACTCGATCTGCTCGCCGAAATCCAGCTTGAGAAGATTCTCGGTGCGATCGAATCGGAAAAACCCGACGTCGTCGTCATCGACTCGATTCAGACGATCTATTCCGAAGCGCTGACGTCGGCCCCGGGATCGGTCGCGCAAGTGCGAGAGTGCGCAGCGCAACTGACGCGCACCGCCAAGCAGAGTGGCGTGACGGTCATCATGGTCGGCCACGTGACGAAGGAAGGTAGTCTCGCCGGGCCACGCGTGTTGGAACACATTGTGGACACGGTGCTTTACTTCGAAGGCGATACGCATTCGTCGTATCGTCTGGTGCGCGCGTTCAAGAACCGCTTCGGCGCTGTGAATGAGCTGGGCGTGTTTGCAATGACGGAAAAGGGGTTGCGTGGCGTGGCCAACCCGTCGGCGCTCTTCCTCTCGCAGCATGAGCAAAGCGTGCCTGGTTCGTGTGTGCTGGTGACGCAGGAGGGCACACGGCCGCTGCTCGTCGAAGTGCAGGCGCTGGTCGATACTGCGCAGGTGCCGAATCCGCGACGTCTGGCCGTGGGTCTGGAGCAGAACCGCCTGGCCATGTTGCTGGCGGTGATGCATCGTCATGCGGGCATCGCCTGTTTCGATCAGGACGTGTTTCTGAATGCCGTCGGCGGTGTGAAGATTACCGAACCGGCTGCCGACCTGGCGGTGTTGCTCGCGATCCATTCGTCATTGCGCAACAAACCGCTGCCACGAGGCATCGTGGCGTTCGGGGAAGTGGGGCTTGCCGGGGAAATCCGGCCGAGTCCGCGCGGTCAGGATCGTCTCAAAGAGGCGGCTAAGCTGGGCTTCTCGATTGCGATCATTCCGAAGGCAAATGCGCCGAAGCAGCCGATCGACGGGCTGGAGGTCCATGCCGTCGACCGTCTGGAACAAGCCATCTCGGTGGTGGCAGGACTGTAGTTCACGTTCGTCGTAGCGTCGAACGACGCGTCGGCGCATCGTGTGCCGACGTGAGCGGCCCGGCGGGCATCAACTGTCGCCGAGTGCCGCGCTGGCGGAGGCAAGCGCCTCCGTCTGTGCCTTCAGAGCGGGTTCGAACTCGCTCACCCACTTCAGGCGCATCAAATCGAGTTGGATCAGTTCGACGAGTTGCTCGGCTTGTGCATTGGACGTCATCCCCTCGCGCTGCAGCGATTGATAGGTCACGTTGCGCGCTTGAGCGCCAGCATTGGTGCCAGCGCTCAGCCACGTCTCGTTGTGCAGTAACTGCGCGCCGACGGCACGCATGCGCGCAATCAACGTCTTCTCGACGGGGGCGTTTTGCCCGATCAGTTCAGCCAGCGAAGCGAAGGCGGTGCGCAAGGTGTCTGCCTCTCGATTTCTGACGGTCGCCATGGTTTTCAAATGCGCGACCATCGTGCGGAAGATCGCCTGATGTTCCACTAGCCGTGGCGCTGCGTCCATATCGTTGGCGGCTTGCGGCGCTTGCATGGGGCCTTCCGCATAAAGGCGACGCCACTCGTCGAGCAGGTCATTCATCGAGACGTGCGACAGGAAGTGCATTTCTCCGGCAATTTCACCCAATGCGGCCGAGCTGGTGGGCTTACCGACCGACTGCGGCTTCGACGCGCTCAGTGCCGCCTGAGCGAGCCCAAGCGCTGTGCGGTCCGTTTGAGTAAGTGTCTTAAGCACTGTCTCAGTCGTCGTCATGGATGCGATCAGCGCATCCATGCGTGCATCAATCGTTGATGTCGACATCGTGTTCGAATCGGTTTCAGATCGGTAGAAGGTATCGCCACGACACCTGTCAGACGATCTGCTCCATGGCTTCCTGCGCTTCGAGCCATTCGGCTTCGACGTTGGCGAGCCTGGCGGTCACATCGGCCTGCTGCCTGAGGCTATCGGTCAGGAGCGATTTCTTCGCGTCTTCGTATGTGGCACTGTCCGCGAGGATGGCATCGAGCCGGGCCTTCTCGTCCGACAGTTGGCTCATCGATGCTTCCAGTTTTTCGATCTTGCGCTGGAGCGGCTTGCGCAGTTGCGACAGACGCTGGCGTTCTTGCGCCTCGGCACGCTTCTGATCGCGGCGATTGACGCCATCGTCGCCACTCGCGCTATCGCCGGCGCCTGCGCTGGCTTCGCGTGCGGCTGCGCGCTGATCGGCCGCGTGCTGCAGCAGCCAGTCGCGGTAATCGTCGAGATCACCGTCGAACGGCTTCACTTCGCCGCCGGCGACGAGAAGGAACTGATCGGTCGTTGCGCGCAGCAGATGCCGGTCGTGCGAGACGAGAATCAGCGTGCCGTCGAACTGTGCGAGCGCCATCGTCAGCGCGTGGCGCGTTTCCAGATCCAGGTGATTGGTCGGCTCGTCCAGCAGCAGAAGGTTCGGCTTTTGCCAGATGATCAGTGCGAGCGCGAGACGCGCCTTTTCACCGCCGGAGAAGGGCGCGATGGACGACGTCGCCATATCGCCCCGGAAGTTGAATCCGCCGAGGAAGTCGCGCAATTCCTGCTCGCGCGTGTCGGGCGCGAGACGCTGCAGGTGCTGCAACGGCGAATCGTCGTGACGCAAGGTTTCGACCTGATGTTGCGCGAAGTAGCCGATCTGTAATCCCTTGCCGGTCTTCACGTCTCCGGCAAGTGCTTCAAGCGTGCCGGCCAATGTCTTGATCAGTGTCGATTTCCCTTGCCCGTTCGCGCCGAGCAGGCCGATGCGTTGCTCGTTCTGCACCGACATCGTCACATGGGGCAAGATCACCTTTTCGCCGCCATCATCGAGGTGATAGCCGCAGCGAACGCCTTCGAGCACGAGCATCGGATTCGGTGCGCTATCGGCCGGTCGGAATTCGAACGTGAACGGCGACGCGACGTGTGCGGGCGCGATGCGCTCCATCTTTTCGAGCGCCTTCATGCGGCTCTGCGCCTGACGCGCCTTGGTCGCCTTGGCTTTGAAGCGCGTGATGAACGATTCGAGGTGAGCAATCGTCTTCTGCTGCTTATCAAAGGCGTTTTGTTGCAGCGCCAGTTGCTGGCCGCGCGTGATTTCGAATTGGCTGTAGTTGCCGCCGTAGCGCTTGATCTGTTGGTTCTCGAGATGCAGGGTGACGTTACAGACCTCGTCCAGAAATTCGCGATCGTGGGAAATCACGATCAGCGTGCCTGCGTAGCGCTTGAGCCAGTCTTCGAGCCAGACAATCGCGTCCAGATCCAGGTGGTTGGTCGGTTCGTCGAGCAGCAGCAGATCGGACGGGCACATCAGCGCCTGCGCCAGATTCAGACGCATGCGCCAGCCGCCGGAGAAGCTGGCAACCGGCAACTGCGTTTGCGCGAGCGTGAAGCCGAGGCCGAGGAGCAGGGCCTCGCCGCGTGCGGGGGCGGTGTACCCGTCGGCGTCGGCGAAGGCAGCGTGGGCTTCACCTTGGGCGTGTCCGTCGTGGGCGGCTTCGGCGGCGGCGAGCTTCGCTTCGATTTCCCGCAAACGAGTGTCGCCATCGAGCACGTAGTCGAGCGCTGTGCGATCGACGGCAGGCGTCTCCTGCATGACGTGCGCGACGCGCCAACTGCTGGGCACGAAGGCGTCGCCGCTATCGGCGTGTAACTGGCCGCGCAGCAGCGCGAAGAGCGTGGATTTGCCTGCGCCGTTCGCGCCGACGAGGCCGACGCGCTCGCCCGGGTTCAGCGTGACGGAGGTGTCTTCGAAGAGCGACTTGGTGCCGCGGGCGAGGCTGAGGTGTTCGAATCGGATCACAGCGAAAGGGGAATTGGGGGCAGACGAAAAACGTAATGGAACGAGGCCAGCGCACGCGCACGGCGAAAGTGCACATTTTACAGTGCCGCGCGTCGGGTGCTACGGCTTGCGTCGATCCTTGCTCAGTTTTGCGCGCGGGGGGGCGCCGACCTTGGGCTTCGACCATTGATGATGGGGGGTAGGGGGGGCAGGCCCCCGGCCGCCTAGAGAATCGGTGCAAACAACCTTGCGACGCGCATCACGATCTGACGCCATTTCGGCATCTTCCGGAAGTCGTCTTTGTTCAGCAGCCCGGCGTGTTCGAAGTCGTGCGTGAGCATGAAAGCGACGTCATCGGCGAAACCGCGGTCCACCGTGAGTAGCATGAGTTCGAAGTTCAGGCGGAACGACCGGTTGTCGAGGTTTGCGCTGCCGACCGCCGCCGCGTTGTCGTCGATCAGCACGACCTTCTGATGGATGAAGCCGTGGTGATAGCGATAGACGTTGATGCCACTACGCGCCGCCTCGTAGGCATACGATGTCGTCGCCTCGAACACCACATAATGGTCCGCCCGGTCCGGAATCAGTATGCGCACGTCGACACCGCGCAGCACCGCCAGGCGCAGCGCGGCGAATACGGCTTCGTCAGGGACGAAGTAGGGCGTGGTGAGCCAAATACGCTTTTGTGCAGCATTGATCGCCGTCACGAAGAAGAGCGAGGACGTCTCAAGACGATCCGCCGGGCCGCTCGGCACCACCTGACAGTGCATGTCTTCACCGGAGGCGACAGGTTGACGGTTGAGCTCCGGCACCATTCCGGTAGACCAGTGCCAGTCCTCGGCAAAGGCGCGCTGAATACCCACCACTGCCGGTCCACGCACGGAAATGTGCGTGTCACGCCACGGTGCGAGCGGCGGCTTCTCGCCGAGATATTCCACCCCGACGTTGTGCCCCCCAATGAACGCTTCGTTGCCGTCGATCACCACGATCTTGCGGTGATTGCGGAAATTCAACTGAAAGCGATTGACGAAGATGCCGCGCTTTTTGGCGGCGAACTCGTGCACCTGCACGCCACCTTCGCGCAGCTTCTGACAATAACTGCGCGGCAGGTCGTGGCTGCCGATGCTGTCGTACAGGAGATAGACCTTCACACCCGTTGCGGCGCGCGCCAACAAGCGAGCGGACAGGGCGCGCCCGAGCGCGTCGTCCTTGATGATGAAGAACTGCACAATGACGTAATCGCGTGCGCGGTCGATTGCGGCGAAGATGGCGTCGAACGTGGCTCGTCCGTTGACGAGCAACCTGACGCGATTACCTGCCACGAACGACATTCCTGTCATGGCTGTGAGCGCTGCAAACTCCGGGTGCGCTTCCATTGCGACAGGTGGCTCGCCGCTCCACTGCGTCTCGCCCATTCGGGATTGCAGTACTTCATTGCGCGCACGACGTGCTTCCACGTAGCCGATGAACTTCGAGCGTCCGAGGAACAGATAGGGGACGAGCGTGAGATAGGGCATCGTCACGAGCGAGACGGCCCAGGCGACGGCGCCCTGAGAGGTGCGCACCGTCAGAACGGCATGGATCGCGGCGGCGATCCCCAGTGCGTGGAGACAGGCGACGGCAAAGCCGACGTCGAGCCAGTTGAGCACCATGACGGTTCAGATACCTCCATGCCGTGAGTCGCGCCGACTCGGGACCCTGAGTGTAACCGGGGTGCGTGGACTTAGGCGAGGGCTCGCGGCACCGACGACAATATCGACATCGGGGGGGCACGAGCCCTTGAGGCAAAACGTATTGTTACGGCAGATCGGCAGCTTGCACCAGGAAGACCATGTCGTCGCCGGCGCTGGTGGCCAGCCATGTGATCGGCAACTCGGGGAACGCCGCTTCGACAAAGTGACGCTCGTTACCGATTTCCACGACCAGCACGCCGTCGTCCGTCAGGCGTTCGCGGGCTCCTGCGATGATCCGTCGCACGATGTCCATGCCGTCGTCACCACCGGCGAGCGCAAGGCGTGGCTCGTGGCGATACTCCGCGGGAAGCACCTGCATGGAGCCTTCGTTGACGTAAGGCGGGTTGGTGATGATGACTTCGTAGCGCTTGCCCTCCGGCAGCGGCGCGTACAGGTCGCCCAGATGCAACGCGACGCGGTCGTCGAGACCATAGTCGGCCACGTTGATCTTTGCCACGTCCAGCGCATCGTGCGAAATATCGACGGCGTCGATCTGCGCAGCCGGGAACGTCTCGGCAGCGAGGATCGCAAGGCATCCGGAGCCGGTGCACAGTTCGAGCACGTCGGCGACGTCGTCCGGATGATTCACCCACGGCTGCAATGCGTCTTCCAACAATTCGCCGATGAACGAGCGCGGCACGATAACCCGTTCGTCTACATAGAACCGATGGCCGTGCATCCACGCTTCGTTCGTGATGTACGACGCGGGAACGCGCTCGCCCGCGCGACGGTTGATGACCGACAGTGCGCGCTCGATTTCGTCCGGCAGCAAGCGGGCGTCGAGGAACGGATCGAGCGTGTCGATGGGCAGGTGCAGCGTGTGCAGCAGCAGGTACGCCGCTTCGTCGTACGCCGTAGCGGTGCCGTGCCCGAAAGCCAGCTCGGCCTCGGTGAAGCGCGAGACCGCGTAGCGCAGCAGATCGCGCAACGTCTGGAATGGGTGGGTCTTCTGAGTCGTCATGATGGATTCGCCTCGTGTGCCTGTGTCTTATGCCACCAGACGCTTCAACACGCCGCGATAGACGTTCTTCAGCGGTTCGATGTCCGCGACCGCGATGTGCTCGTCGATCTTGTGGATACTGGCATTGCACGGGCCGAATTCGATGACCTGCGGGCAGATGCGTGCGATGAAGCGCCCGTCGGACGTGCCACCCGTGGTCGACAGTTCCGTCTCGAGGCCGGTCTCTTCACGGATGGCGCTCGACAGCGCGTCCGACAGATCGCCACGCGGCGTGAGGAACGGCTGGCCGCTGATCGACCAGTCGAGCGTGTAGGTCAGGCCGTGGCGGTCGAGCAACTCGTGTACGCGCTGCTGAAGGCCATCGGACGTGCTGGCGGTCGAGAAGCGGAAGTTGAACATCACCGTCAGTTCGCCCGGAATGACGTTGGTCGCACCGGTGCCTGCGTGAATGTTCGAGATTTGCCACGTCGTGGGCGGGAAGTATTCGTTGCCGTTGTCCCATACGGTCTGCGTCAACTCGGCGAGCGCCGGGGCAAACAAATGTGTGGGGTTCTTGGCGAGATGCGGATAGGCGATGTGGCCTTGCACGCCTTTGACGATGAGCTTGCCGGACATCGAGCCGCGACGGCCGTTCTTCACCATGTCGCCTAGGCGCTGGCTGGACGTCGGTTCACCGACCACGCAGTAATCCAGGCGCTCGCCACGTGCCGTCAGGGCTTCGACTACTTTCACCGTGCCGTCGGTGGCGGGGCCTTCCTCGTCGCTCGTGAGCAGGAAGCCGATCGCGCCAGCGTGATCCGGGTGCTGCGCGACGAATTCCTCCGAGGCGACGACGAACGCGGCCAGCGAAGTCTTCATATCGGCAGCGCCGCGACCGTAAAGCATGCCGTCGCGATGCGTGGGCGCAAACGGATCGGAATGCCACTGCTCGACCGGGCCGGTCGGCACAACGTCGGTGTGGCCCGCAAAGACGAGCAGCTTGCCGTCGGTACCGCGTGTGCCGCGTTTGACCGCCCACAGGTTGGTCACGCCGTTCGAGGCGATGGTTTCGCAGGCAAAGCCGATGGCCGAGAGGCGGCGCGCCAGAATGGCCTGGCAGTCTCGGTCTTCGGGCGTCACCGAATGGCGGGCGATCAGTTGCTCGGTAAGCGCCAGCGTGGCGCCTTGGGAGGAAGTCATGAAATCAGAATCGTGAGGCGTAACTGTCGGGCGTGAAGCCCACGGAAACCTTGCCGTCGGCCATCAGCACGGGGCGCTTGATGAGCGAGGGATTTTCGATCATCAGGGTGCGAGCGACGGACTCGTCGGCGGCGGCCGCCTGTTGCTCCGGCGTGAGCTTTCGCCACGTCGTGCCCTTGCGGTTGAGTAGCGTGGACAGCGGCACTTGTTTGAGCCACGTGCCCAGCAGTGCGTCGTTCACGCCCGCCTTCTTGAAGTCGTGGAAGTCGTACGCCACGCCGTGCTCGTCGAGCCACGTGCGCGCCTTCTTCACGGTATCGCAGTTGGGAATGCCGTACAGCACAGCGGTCATTGCCGGTACTCCTGAGATGGCGATTGCAAAACAATAGGCACAACAACGTCGATGCGATCATCGACGTGAACTTCATCGCGCAAAGGTCAAAGCCAGCGCCGCAGCACCCGCTGCGACGTTGGCTCCTTGGCGCTTGCGTGGAATTATTCGCCGCGCAGCAGGTCGTTGATGGCCGTCTTGGCGCGGGTTTGCGCGTCGACCTTCTTGACGATCACGGCGCAATACAGGCTGTACTTGCCGTCCTTCGAGGGCAGGTTGCCCGGCACGACGACCGAACCGGCCGGCACGCGGCCGTAATGGACTTCACCCGTTTCGCGGTCGTAGATCTTGGTCGACTGACCCAGATACACGCCCATCGAGATCACCGAGTTCTCTTCGACGATCACGCCTTCCACGACTTCCGAGCGGGCACCGATGAAGCAGTTATCTTCGATGATGACCGGATTGGCTTGCAGCGGCTCGAGCACGCCGCCGATGCCGACACCGCCCGACAGGTGAACGTTCTTGCCGATCTGGGCGCACGAACCGACGGTGGCCCACGTGTCGACCATCGTGCCTTCGTCGACGTATGCGCCGATGTTGGTGTACGACGGCATCAGCACCACATTCTTGCCGATGAACGAACCACGGCGAGCCACGGCGGGCGGCACGACGCGGAAGCCGCCACGGGCGAAGTCTTCTGCGGTGTAGTTGGCGAACTTGCTCGGCACCTTGTCGTAGAACTGGCTGAAGCCGCCGGCGGGCATCACGGCGTTATCTTCCAGACGGAACGACAACAGCACGGCCTTCTTGATCCACTGGTTGACGATCCATTGACCGTCTTGCTTCTGGGCGACGCGCAGCGCGCCCTTGTCCAGTTCGGCGATGACGTGGGAGACGGCTTCGCGCACGTCGGCGGGCGCGGCCTTGGCCGAAATCTCGGCACGGTTTTCCCAGGCTTGATCGATGATGGTTTGCAGTTGTTGCGACATGGCGAGAATCAGTTGCAGTTGGAATTAAAGGGATTGGCAGAACTGCACGATGCGCTGGGCGCCTTCGGTGCATTCGTCCACATCGGCCACGAGGGCGATACGGACATAGTTCTCTGCCGGATTGGCGCCGTGCGCCGCGCGTCCCAGATAGGATCCGGGCAAGACGGCCACATTGTATTGCGCCAGCAACTGGCGCGTGAATTCCGTGTCCGACAGGCCGGTTTTCGTGTCGACCTTGGCCCACAGATAGAAACCGGCGTCGGGAAGCCGCACGTCGAGCACTTCGGCGAGCATCGGCGTAACCGTCTGGAATTTCTTCAGGTACTTGCTGCGGTTCAGGCGCACGTGCGCCTCGTCGTTCCAGGCGGCGATGCTCGCGGCCTGCACGGCTGGGCTCATGGCGCAGCCATGGTAGGTGCGGTACAGCAGGAATTTCTTGAGGATTGCAGCGTCGCCCGCCACGAAGCCCGAGCGCATGCCTGGCACGTTCGAGCGCTTCGAGAGGCTCGAAAAGACCACCAGCCGCTCAAAGCTCCGGCCCAGTTGATGGGCGGCAGCCAAACCGCCCAGCGGCGCGCGTTCTTCGTCGAAGTAAATCTCGGAGTAACACTCGTCGGATGCGATCACGAAGCCGTATTCGTCCGACAATTCGAACAAACGCTTCCAGTCGGCCAGACTCAGCACAGCCCCGGTCGGGTTGCCCGGCGAGCAAAGGTAGACGAGCTGAACGTCGCGCCAGACGTCGGCTGGCACGGCGTCGTAGTCGGGGGCGAAGTTGCGCGCCGGATCGCTGTCGGCGTAATAGGGCGTAGCGCCCGCGAGCAACGTCGCGCCTTCGTAGATCTGATAGAACGGGTTCGGGCAAAGCACGCGCGCGCCTGATTTGCTGCCGTCGACAACGGCCTGAGCGAACGAGAAGAGCGCTTCGCGCGAGCCCGTGACCGGCAGCACTTCGGTGGCCGGGTTCACATTGGGCAGCGCGTAACGGCGTTCCAGCCACTGGGCGATGGCCGCGCGCAGCGGCTCGCCGCCGGCCGTGGCCGGATAGTTCGAGAGACCGCCCAGCCCTTCGATCAGGGCTTCCTTGATGAACTGCGGCGTCGGATGCTTGGGCTCACCGATGCCGAAACTGATGGCCTTGTAGGTATTGGCGGGCGTGACGTCCGCCACCAGTGCCTTCAGGCGTTCAAAGGGATAGGGCTGGAGCTTGTCGAGTAATGGGTTCACTTGGATTCAAACAGACTCAGGGCTAGGGTTCGCAACGCCAGTCGAGGCGTTGTCGAGCGGATTCGGGCCACCCGGGAACGCACAGGGCGGCTGGGCGAGGCGGAAGGCGCACCGGCGCGCTGCGCGACACCGTACCTTTCCTGCCTCAGATTCGGCGGATCGCAGGCCGGGCATAGGCTGGCGCTTATCCGCTTCATCACGCCAAGGGGTTCCCGGACGCGTTCAAGAATGGCAAGATCGGCAAAGCGAAAATTATACCGTTACGGCGCCCACAAAGCGCGACCAGCGCGTAATTCAGCATATTCCGAGGCGCCAATGGGGCAAGTCTGCGGAGTATCTCAGGTTTTTCAGGAGTTAAGCGTATGACCGTAGCCGGCAACGGCGCGGGCGGCCCGGAATCCGCATCCGGCGCCTCCAGCACTACCTTTGGCACCCGGGCAGCGCCCGCCCTGGCCATTCTTATCGGATCGTCCGTCTGGGGGCTGGCCTGGTTCCCGTACCGCATTCTGGCTCAGTGGGGCGTTGCAGCGGTGCCCGCCCAGATCTGCACGGCCACCGTGGCCATCCTGCTGCTCTCGCTCGTCTACCGACGCTCGCTCGGCACGCTGCGCTGGTCGTGGCTGCTTGTCGGCGTGGCGTTCGCCGGGGGCACGACCAACGTCGCCTTCGTCTGGGGCACTACGCACGGCCACGTCATGCGCGTGTTGCTGCTTTTCTATCTGACCCCGGTCTGGACGGCGTTGTTTGCCCACTGGTTGCTCGGCGAACGGGTCGGCCTGCGTGGTGTGGGACTCATAGCGCTGGCGCTGGGCGGGGCGGGCCTGATGCTCTGGTCGCCCGAACTGGGTTGGCCTGTTCCGAACAATCCGGGCGAATGGGCCGGTGCTATTGCCGGGGCGGCATTTGCGCTTAATAACGTGTTGTTGCGGCGAGTCAGCCAGGCGTTGCCCGGCGTGCCGGCCGAAATGCGCAGTTGGACGCTCTATTTGGGCTGCGTCGTGGGCGGTTTGCTGGTCTTGCCGTTCGACGGCGGGGTGCAGGCCGGACAGGCGGCGGTCTCGGCGCTCACGTCTGGTGCTGCGACGGCTGCAGTTGCGCTGGCGCTGGGTTGCACCATCGCCGTGACCAACGTCATCGTGCAATTCGGTCTGGCGCGGGTGCCGGCCAATCAGGCGGCGCTCATCATGCTCTTCGAAATCGTGGTGGCGGCGATATCGTCCTGGTGGCTGGCCAGCGAAGGCCTGGGGGTGCGGGAAATCGCCGGTGGGCTGTGCATCGTGGCGGCGGGCGTGCTGTCCGGAATATTGCCCGATTCACGACGTTGTAAATCCGCGACGGCGGGGGATGCGATGGTATGATGCGTACCGTCGTTGTAACGTCGTAAGCACGCCTAAAGCGGCAAAAATGCGGCAAGACAGCAGCAAGAAAAGTGGCCCGTGCACGCCAGCGTGCGCAGGCCCGACAGGACCAGCTAGCGCGTCTGCGTCTTTCCTATCATTCAATGACCGATAAAGCGAACCTGCCGTGCGTCTGACTTCCATCAAACTCGCTGGCTTCAAATCTTTCGTCGACCCGACGAACTTCGCGGTGCCCGGCCAACTGGTCGGGATCGTCGGCCCGAACGGGTGCGGCAAATCCAACATCATCGATGCCGTGCGCTGGGTGCTCGGCGAGTCGCGCGCTTCCGAGCTGCGCGGCGAATCGATGCAGGACGTGATTTTCAACGGATCGACTGCCCGCAAGCAGGCGAGCCGCGCGAGCGTCGAACTGGTGTTCGACAACAGCGCCGGGCGCGCCGCCGGGCAGTGGAGCCAGTACGCCGAAATCGCCGTCAAGCGCGTGCTCACGCGCGATGGCACCTCCAGCTATTACATCAATAACCTGCCGGCACGCCGCCGCGATATTCAGGACATCTTCCTCGGCACGGGCCTTGGGCCGCGCGCCTACGCCATCATCGGCCAGGGGATGATTTCGCGAATCATCGAGGCGAAGCCGGAAGAGCTGCGCGTGTTCCTCGAAGAAGCCGCGGGCGTCTCCAAGTACAAGGAACGCCGCCGCGAGACCGAGAACCGTTTGCAGGACACGCGCGAAAACCTGACGCGCGTAGAAGACATTCTTCGCGAACTCGGAACCAACCTCGAAAAGCTTGAATCGCAGGCGGTCGTCGCCAATCGATTCAAGGACTTGCAGCGCGACGGCGAAGAAAAGCAGCAGTTGCTCTGGCTGCTTCGCAAGAACGAAGCGCAGAACGAGCAAGAGCGCCAGCAGCGTGCCATCGAGTCGGCGCAGGTCGATCTGGAAGCGCAGATGTCACGTCTGCGCGGCTCCGAGTCCGATCTCGAAACGCTGCGTGCCGCGCACTACACGGCCACCGACGCCGTACAGGCCGCGCAAAGCGCCATGTACGAAGCGAACTCGGAAGTCAGCCGTCTGGAAGCCGAGATTCGTTACGTGGTCGAGTCGCGCAATCGCGTGCAGGCCCAGTTGGCGGCGCTGACCTCGCAGCGCGAGCAGTGGCAGGCCCGTTCGGCGCAGTCGGAAGAAGAGCTCGCACTCGCCGAAGAAGAGCTCATCATCGCCGAGGAACGCGCGGCGACTGCGCAGGACCAGGCCGCCGATCAGAACGAGGCGCTGCCCGCGCTCGAATCCGGCTGGCGCGACGCACAGAACCTGCTCAACGAGCAACGCAGTGAGATCGCGCAGGTCGAGCAGAGCCTGAAACTTGAAGCCGCGCATCAGCGCAATGCCGATCAGGCGTTGCAGCAGTTGCAGCAGCGTCAGGAGCGTTTGCAGGGCGAGGCGCGCGGGCTCGACAAGCCCGACGAAGCCGAGCTTGAGATGCAACGCGGCGACCTCGCCGAACATCAGGCGATGCTCGAAGATGCGCAGGCCGAACTGGCCGATGCCGAAGAGCGTCTGCCGCGACTCGAGGCCGAGCGTGCTGAAGCGCAGGCGCGCGTGCAGTCGGAAGCGGCGACGATCGCTCAGCTTGAGGCACGTCTGACCGCGCTCAAGCAACTCCAGGAAAGTGTCCAGACGGAGGGCAAGGTGCAGCCGTGGCTCGACAAGCACGAGCTGGCGCAATTGCCGCGTCTGTGGAAGAAGCTGCATATCGAGCCGGGCTGGGAGCCGGCGCTCGAATCGGTGCTGCGCGAACGTCTCGCTGCGCTAGAAATCAGCAATCTCGATTGGGTGAAGGCCTTCGCGAGCGATGCGCCGCCGGCCAAGCTGGCGTTCTATTCGCCGCCGCCGGCCGCACGTCCGATGGAAGCCCCGGCGTCGCTGCGTCCGCTGTTGTCGTTGCTGCGCATCGACGATCCGGGCCTGCGCGCCGTGCTGCAGGAATGGCTCGGTCACGTGTTCGTTGCCGACGATCTCGCGCAGGCGATGGTTGCCCGCGCACAGTTGCCCGAAGGCGCATCGATTGTCGTCAAGGCAGGCCATCAGGTTACGCGTGTCGGCGTCCAGCTTTATGCGGCGGACTCCGAGCAGGCCGGTTTGCTCGCCCGTCAGCAGGAAATCGAGAATCTGGGCAAGCAGCTGCGTGCGCAGGCATTACTTTCCGACGAAGCCAAATCGGCTGCCGTGCGTGCCGAGGCGGCATACAGTCAGGCAGCGCAGTCGCTGAGCGAGGTGCGCGGACGTGCCGAGCGCGCCACGCAACGCGTGCACGCATTGCAGATGGACGTGCTCAAGCTCACGCAGGCTTACGAGCGTTACAACGCCCGCAGTACGCAGATCGACGAAGAACTGCGTGAAATCGCCGCGCAGATCGAAGAGCAACTGGCGATGCGCGCCGAGTCGGAGGCAAACTTCGAGCAAAGCGACGCGCGTCTGGCCGAATTGCAAGCCACGTTCGAAGACGGTCAGCTCGAATTCGAATCCCTCGACAGCCAGTTGTCCGATGCGCGTAATCGCGCCCGTGAACTGGAACGTCTGGCGCAGGAAGCGTCGTACGGCCAGAAGGGTATCTCCAGCAAGATCGACGAGCATCGACGTAGCATTCAGACGGCACTCGAACAGGCTGAGCGTCTCGTCGTCTCGATCGAGCAGGCGCAGGCAGAACTCGCGCTGATCACCGAGCAGACGGCCGAAAACGGTTTGCAGGACGCACTCGAACTGCGCGCCGAGAAGGAAGAGATTCTGGGTGCAGCTCGCATCGAACTCGACGCGCTGACGCAAAAGCTGCGTCAAAGCGACGAAGAGCGACTGGCCGCAGAGCGTGGTTTGCAGCCCCTGCGCGATCGCATCACGGAATTGCAGTTAAAGGAGCAGGCTGCGCGCCTGAATCGCGAGCAGTTTGTTGAGCAGTTGACGACGGCCGAAGTGGACGAAGAGGCGCTCTCCGCAAAGCTGACGGCGGATATGAAGCCGTCGTATCTGCAAGGCGAAGTCACACGCATCAACAACGCAATCAACGCGCTCGGACCGGTCAACATGGCCGCGCTCGAAGAGTTGGAGACGGCGCGCGAGCGCAAGGTCTTCCTCGATGCGCAATCGGCCGACCTGAACGACGCCATCGAGACCCTAGAAGGCGCCATCCGCAAGATCGACGAAGAGACGCGTGTGCTGCTGCAAGGCACGTTCGACGAAGTGAACAAGCATTTCGGCGAACTGTTCCCGATGCTGTTCGGTGGCGGCCAGGCGAAACTCATCATGACTGGCGACGAAATTCTCGACGCCGGTGTGCAGGTCATGGCGCAACCGCCGGGCAAGAAGAACTCCACGATCCATCTGCTGTCAGGAGGAGAGAAGGCGCTCACGGCCATTGCGCTGGTGTTCGGGATGTTCCAGCTCAATCCTGCGCCGTTCTGTTTGCTTGACGAGGTGGACGCGCCGCTCGACGACGCCAACACCGAGCGCTACGCCAAGATGGTGGCGCGCATGTCGGACCGTACCCAATTCGTATTTATTTCGCATAACAAAATCGCGATGGAAATGGCCAATCAGCTCATCGGCGTCACCATGCAGGAACAAGGGGTGTCGCGGATCGTGGCGGTGGACATGGAGTCTGCGATCAATCTGGCCGAGATCGCCTGACCCCGCGCCTACGATGGAGAAGAGAGAGGAACGCCGCGCATGAATGAACTGCAGCTGAGCTTGATTGCCGCAGGGGTAGTGGTACTGCTGGGAGTGGTGGCCTATAACGCCTGGCAAGGCAGCAAGGCACGCGCGCGCATACCGCGTCGCATGCCGGTCGACGGTGCGGGTATCGACGCGACCGCCGGTACGCCCGATGCCGACGACGACCGCCCGTTCATCGAACCGACGCTGTCGCCGCCGCGCGTGCCCGCACAGTCGGGCGAGCGTCGCGAGCCGACGCTTGGACCGGCCGCCGCCGGAACGTCGGTGCAAGATGCTTTCGCTATCAACGAAGATGCCTGGGATGCCCCGCCGGCAGCGCGCAAGCGTGCCGCGCAGGAAGCAGCGGCGCGGGCTGCGGAAGGCAGCGAGTCGGACGTGGTTGCCGACACGGCGCCCGTCCAGCCGCATGACGCGGAAGCGGCGCAACGCCGCGATGCACAGGACGCAGCGGCAGCCAGCGCAGTCGCACGCGTCGACGCCGAACTGGCCGCCGACGATACGGTAGACGCTGCCACGGCGGGCGCTGCCGCTAGCGCCGCAGCGGCACCCGATGCCGAAGCGCAGGCAGCGCACGTCGATACGGCACCCACATCCACCGATGTGGCGGTGCCTGCACCGGCAGCGCCAGAAGCACCGGTAGCGGCTGCACGTCCGGCAGTACCGAGCGGTCCGCCGCCGATCATCGACGAACGCATCGACTGCATCGTCGAGTTGCCGCTGGCGAACATGGTGGCTGCCGAACGGCTGATGCCGCTGACGGTGCGCATGCGTCGCGCGGGCAGCAAGCCCGTGAACGTGGAAGGGCGTGTCGACGAAGCGTCCGCATGGGAGCCGATTCGCACGGGTGGCCGATATCACCAACTGCGCATGGCCGTGCAACTGGCCAATCGCGCGGGCGCCCTCAACGAAGTCGAGTTCTCCGAGTTCTCGAATCTCGTGCAGACGCTGGCGGATGCCGTCGATGCTTTGCCGGAATTGCCCGACATGATGGAAACGGTCGCCCGTGGCCGTGAACTCGACAGCTTTGCCGCGCAATGCGACGCTCAGCTGTCGGTGAACGTGCTGTCGGACGGCGCACCGTGGTCGGCCAATTACGTGCAGGCTGTCGCCACGCAGGATGGATTGCTGCTCTCGCGCGATGGCATGCGTTTCGTCAAACTCGATTCGCGTCAGAACCCGGTGTTCATGCTGCAATTCGGTGACACCAACTTCTTGCGCGACGACCTGACGTACAAGGGCGGCGACCTGATCACCATGCTGCTCGACGTGCCGGTGGCCGACGAAGACCTCCTGCCGTTCCGTCTGATGTGCGATTACGCGCGTTCGATCGGACAGCGTATCGGTGGCCGCGTGGTGGACGATCAACGCCGTCCACTCTCGGATGCTGCGCTGCAAAACGTCGACAAGCAGTTGCTCAAGCTGTACGAACGCCTTGAAGCGCGCGGTCTGCCGGCGGGTTCGCCCGTCACGCGCCGTCTGTTCAGCCAGTAAGTTCAGCGCGATTTGCTGCGTTCGGGCAGGGCGAGCTTCACTCGGCCTGCCACCGCGTTCGATGCACGCCGTTCACCGTCGGGTGAGCGGCGTTTTTGTTCCGATTGATTGCACCTATCGACGACGCGCACTGGCGTACGTCGAAGGCATAATGTTCTGACTTCTCGTATACCGAGCCTTGCACGCATGTCCCAAACTTCCGTTCCGGGTCAGGGCGCGAACGCCCCTACGCCAGCCAATGTTACGGCCGCCGCACAACGTGCAGCCGAGTTGCGTAACGAGCTAGCCCGCCACAACCGCGCTTATTACGAAGACGACGCGCCGCTCATTCCCGACGCGGAGTATGACCGTCTCTTTGGCGAACTCGTCGCGCTGGAAAACGCATATCCCGAGTTGCAACGGGCCGATTCGCCCACCCAGCGTGTCGGCGGTAAGCCAGTCGACGGATTCGCACCAGTGGTGCACCGTGTGCCGATGCTTTCGCTCAACAACGGGTTCGCCGATGAGGACGTCGAGGCGTTCGACCGACGAGTGAGTGACGGTCTGCGTCCCGATGCGGTGGGTGCTGCCGGGGCGGGTAATGCGTCGTCTGGCGACCTGTTTGGTGCGCCGGTCGAATATGCCGCCGAGCTGAAGTTCGACGGTCTGGCCATCGCGTTGCGTTACGAGCAAGGCGTGCTCGTGCAAGCCGCGACGCGCGGCGACGGCACGACGGGCGAAGATGTCACCGCCAACATCCGCACCATCAAGAAAATCCCCCTCAAGCTCGAGAGCGAGAATCCGCCTGAGGTGCTCGAAGTGCGCGGTGAAGTGCTGATGTTCCGCGCCGACTTCGACAAGCTTAATGAGGCGCAGGAGGCGGCTGGCGAGAAGGTTTTCGTTAACCCGCGCAATGCGGCTGCCGGAAGTCTGCGCCAGCTCGATTCGAAGATTACGGCCAAGCGCCCGTTGTCGTTCTTCGCCTATGGCGTGGGGGAACTGGTTGGCGTGCCGATGCCGGAGACGCACTCGGCCTTGCTCGATTGGTATGTGACGCTGGGTATTCCGGTCAACGACAAGCGGGAAGTCGTGCAGGGTGCGCAAGGACTGCTGAAGTTTTACCGTGAAGTCGGTGATGCGCGCGCCTCATTGCCTTACGACATCGACGGCGTGGTCTACAAGGTCAACCGTCGCGACGAGCAGGATCGTCTCGGCTTCGTCTCGCGCGCCCCGCGCTTTGCATTGGCGCACAAATTTCCGGCGCAGGAAGCGCTGACGACATTGCTCGACATTGAAGTGCAAGTGGGGCGTACGGGGGCGATCACGCCGGTGGCGCGACTCGCGCCGGTGTTCGTTGGCGGTGCGACGGTGACGAATGCCACGCTGCACAACGAGGACGAAATTCGTCGCAAGGACGTGATGATCGGCGATACGGTGATTGTGCGTCGCGCGGGCGATGTGATTCCCGAAGTGGTCGGATCGGTGCTGGATCGTCGTCCGGACGACGCGCGCGCTTTCGTCATGCCCACTGAGTGTCCGGTCTGTGGTTCCGCCATCGAGAAGCTCCCGGACGAAGCGATCGCACGATGCACCGGCGGGCTGATTTGCGCCGCACAGCGCAAGCAGGCGTTGCTGCACTTCGCGCAGCGTCGCGCGCTCGATATCGAGGGGCTCGGTGACAAGCTGGTGGAGCAACTGGTCGATCAGCAGATCATTCGGACCCCGGCCGACCTGTTCAAACTGGGCGTTGCAAAGCTCGCTGCGCTCGACCGGATGGCCGACAAGTCGGCTTCCAATCTCGTCGCGGCGCTGGAGACGGCGCGTCATACCACGCTGGCGCGATTTATCTTTGCACTGGGCATTCGTCACGTTGGTGAAGCGACGGCGAAGGATCTCGCGCGGCATTTCGGCAAGCTCGACAACCTGATCGCCGTGTGCAAACGCGATTCCGATTTGACGGAACTGCTGGCCGTTCCGGACGTCGGACCGATTGTGGCCGAGTCGATCAACAATTTCTTCTGCGAAGATCATAATGTCGAAGTGATCGAGCAACTGCGGGCGGCGGGGGTCACCTGGCCGGAGTCGGAACCGGCGGCCGTTGCGCCGTTGCCGCTGGCGGGCAAGACGTTTGTGTTGACCGGAACATTGCCGACGCTCTCGCGAGACGAAGCGAAGGCGATGCTCGAAGCACAAGGAGCAAAGGTTGCTGGCTCGGTGTCTGCGAAAACGGACTACGTGGTCGCGGGCGCAGAGGCGGGCAGCAAGTTGGCAAAGGCCGAAGCACTGGGTGTGCCCGTGCTCGACGAGGACGCTATGCGCGCGATGTTGGCCGCGCTTTGATGTGAGGATCGAACCGATGATTCGCGATATTCTGAAGATGGGCGATCCGCGCTTGCTGCGCATCGCCAAACCCGTCGAACAGTTCGGCACGCCCGAGTTGGACGAGCTTATTGCCGACATGTTCGAGACCATGAAGCATGCCAACGGCGCCGGGCTTGCCGCACCGCAGATCGGCGTCGATCTGCAAGTGGTGATCTTCGGCTTCGAGCATAACGAGCGCTATCCGGACGCCCCGGAAGTGCCTGAAACCGTGCTGATCAACCCGGTCATTACGCCGTTGACGCAGGACATGGAAGAGGGCTGGGAAGGTTGCCTGTCGGTGCCGGGGCTTCGCGGTATGGTCAACCGCTATTCGATGCTGCGCTACGAAGGATTTGACCAGCACGGTCACGCCATCGACCGCGTGGCGGAAGGCTTTCATGCGCGCGTCGTGCAGCACGAGTGCGATCATCTGATCGGCAAGCTCTATCCAATGCGGATTACCGACTTCAGCAAGTTCGGCTTTACCGAGATCCTCTTCCCGGGGCTCGATCCGAATAGTGACGATTGAGTGCGACGCCGGAATCGCTGTGTCGCTGATCTGCGATTGACGTTTCACCCGGCGCTTGCCGGAAACGACACAAAAAAAAAAAAGCCCGCCGAGATGGCGGGCTTTTTCATGGTCGCGATGGGGGAATCGTCGCCGAATCAGAACCCTTCGCCGGCGCGCAGGTAACGCCATTCGCCCACGGGCAGGTTGCCCAGGGTGATTTGTCCCATGCGGACTCGCTTGAGGCCCGTCACGTGCAAACCGACCAGTTCGCACATGCGGCGAATCTGACGCTTCTTGCCTTCCTTGAGCACAAAGCGAAGTTGCTCCGGGTTCTGCCAATCCACCTGTGCGGGCTTGAGCGGTTGGTCGTCAAGCTCCAGTCCATGACGCAGCAGCGCCAGGCGATCGGCCGGGAAGTGCGCCTGCACGTTTTGCGAGTGCTCGTTGTACGACACGCGCACGAGATACTCCTTCTCGATGTCCGAATCCTCGCCGATCAACTGCTTGGCAATGCGGCCGTCCTGTGTGAGAACGAGCAGACCCGTGGAGTCGATGTCGAGGCGTCCGGCAGGTGCCAGGCTGCGCAGATGCGACGGCGAGAAGCGCACGCCGGCGTCGTCTTCGGCCCAGTGGTGTTCGCTGGTCACCAGCACGACAGCGGGATCGTAGCCGTCTTCTGCCTGACCCGACACGTAACCCACCGGCTTGTGCAGCAGGATCGTGACACGACCGGCCTGTTCCTTCTGCGCGGCTTGCACGACGGTGATTTCCTGCGTCGGCAGGATCTTCGTGCCTAGTTCCTTCACCACCTTGCCGTCGACACGGACCCAGCCCTTGGCGATCCACTCGTCCGCTTCGCGACGCGAGCACAGGCCGAGTTCAGACATCCGCTTGGACAAACGCAGCGAGCCTGCGGCGTCGTGGTGGATCTTGATATCGTCGTCATCGTCGTCGCGCTCAACTCGCGGTGCACGCGAGGGACGTGCGGTGCGGTTCGCCTGATTGTCGCGATCATCGCGCGAGAAGCGACCACGCGGGGCCCCTTCATTAGTGCGACGCGGACGGTCTTCGTCAGAGCGACGCGGTGCGCGATTGTCGAAGCTGCCACGTGCACCACCCTCGGTATTACGACGCGGACGATCTTCGTCAAAGCGACGCGGTGCACGATCATCGAAGTCACGCTTCACCGGGCGGGCGAAGTCACCACGTGCGCCACCTTCGGTGTTGCGACGCGGACGATCTTCGTCAAAGCGACGCGGTGCACGATCATCGAATTCACGCTTCACCGGGCGGGCGAAGTCACCACGTGCGCCACCTTCGGTATTACGACGCGGACGATCTTCCTCAAAGCGACGCGGTGCACGATTGTCGAAGTCTCGCTTCACCGGACGAGCGAAGTCGCCACGTGCGCCACCTTCGGTGTTGCGACGGGGGCGGTCTTCGTCAAAGCGACGCGGTGCACGATTGTCGAAGTCTCGCTTCACCGGACGGGCGAAGTCACCACGTGCGCCACCTTCGGTGTTGCGACGCGGACGCTCTTCGTCGAAGCGACGGGGTGCACGGTCATCGAAGTCACGCTTCGGACGGGCGAAGTCACCGCGTGCACCACCTTCGGTATTACGCCGCGGACGATCTTCGTCAAAGCGACGCGGTGCACGATTGTCGAAGTCTCGCTTCACTGGACGGGCGAAGTCACCGCGTGCACCACCTTCGGTGCTACGACGCGGACGATCTTCGTCGAAGCGACGCGGTGCGCGATCATCGAAGTCGCGACGTGCGCGGGATTCGTCGTCGAAACGGGCAGGGCGTGCCCCGGCAACGCGCTCGCGTTGCCCGCGTGCTGGCGGGCGTTCACCCATCGGACGCTTTTCGTAGGGCGCGCCGCCACCTGCCGGCTTGCGCGGCGCCGCACCGCTGCCGACCGGGCGACGAGCGCCACCCGGCGTCGCGTTATCGTCCACCGGACGCGGACGCGCCGGTTTCCCTGCAGGTTTCTTCGCGCCGCTGGCGTCGAGCATCGACGCAGGCACTGACTTGGTCGGACGGCGCAATGCGCCAGCCGAGCGCACAGGGGAGCGCGTCTTGTCGAGGGTGCGGGGGTGTTTGGCGCTCAGTTTGGCGCGCGGGGTATCGCTCATGGTTCCAATGCTTCGAGTAATTCGGTCTCGACGGCAATTTGCAGGCGACTATCCTGCAAACGGCTGCCGTCGAGCAGAAACGTGTCTTCGACACGTTCGCCGAGGGTATTGATGCGGGCGGTTCGCACGCTGACGCCGTGACGCGCAAGCACGCGAGCGACCGCATAAAGCAAACCGGTGCGGTCGTTGGCCGACACCGATAGCAAGTAGTACTGGCCGCGCTCATCGGGCCGAAGATCGACACGAGGCGTGACCGGAAAGCTGCGCGAACGGCGCGGCAGACGCCCCTTGCTCGGTTCTGCCAGGGGCTCTTCCCGTGTGAGCAGCGACACCAGTTCGCTTTCCACCAGATTGATGATGTCGCGATAACTGGTGTCGAGGCCCGGGTCGGTCAGCAGGAAACTGTCGAGCGCGAAGCCCTGGCTAGTGGTGTGCACTTTGGCGTCAAGAATCGACAGGCCCTTGCGCTCGAAGTAGCCACAGATACGCGCAAACAGATCGACCTGATCGCGGACATAAACCAACACCTGCAGCCCTTCGCCGATGGGCGACGGACGCGCCTTGACGATGGGCGACGCACTGTCGACATGCCGCCACAGATGGCGCGTTTGCCACGCCACGTCCGCCGGGTCGTTGCGCAGAAAGTACGCGACGTCCAGCGTGTTCCAGAGCGCTTCCTGCGCGCGTTCCGGCACGGTATAGAGGCGCAGCAGTCCGAGCGCTTCCTCCTTGCGCGCCTTCAATTGTGCGTGCGGGTCCGGGTTGGCGCCGCCCAGCACTTGCAATGTCAGACGATAAAGGTCTTCGAGCAGCTTGCCTTTCCAGGCGTTCCAGACTTTCGGGCTGGTACCGCGAATGTCCGCCACGGTGAGCAGGTAAAGCGCCGTCAGGCGACGCTCGTTTTCCACTTTTTCCGCAAAACGTCGGATGACTTCCGGATCGGTGGTGTCCTGCTTCTGCGCCACAGTGCTCATCGTCAGGTGTTCACCAACCAGCCAGACGATCAGATCGGTGTCTTCCTTCGAGATGCCGTGGCGTGTGCAGAAGGTGCGCGCATCGACCATGCCGAGCGTCGAGTGGTCACCGCCGCGGCCCTTCGCAATATCGTGGAAGAGGGCGGCGATCGTCAGCACCCACGGACGGTCGAAGTTCGCGATCAATTGACTGCAGAACGGATACTCGTGCGTATGCTCCGCGACCGCGAAACGGCGAATATTACGCACTACCATCAGAATGTGCTGATCGACGGTGTACACGTGATACAGGTCGTGCTGCATCTGCCCGACCACGCGACGGAAGTTGATCAGGTAGCGACCCAGCACACTGGTCTGGTTCATCAGCCGCAATGCATGAGTGATGCCCTGCGGCTGCTGCAAAATCTGGAGGAACGTGCGACGGTTCTCGGGGTCCGCACGCCACTGTCCGTTCATGAGTTCGCGCGCATTGTAGAGCGCACGTAGGGTTCGGGCGGACAATCCTTTTACCCCGACGACCTGCTCGTACAGCAGGAACGTTTCGAGAATCGCATTCGGATGACGTGTGTACAGTTCGTCGTCGACGATCTCGATCATCCCTTGCTTCTCGACGAAGCGCTCGTTGATCACGCGAGTAACGCCGCTAGTCTGCGGGAACAGTCGGGCTTCAACGTTCAGCAGCAACACCGTATTGAGCTGTGAGACCGCCTTTGCCGCCCAGTAATAGCGCCGCATGAGTTGCTCGCTGGCGCGCTTCGTGGTCGTGGCGTCGAAGCCGAGGCTTTGCGCAAGGGCCGTCTGAAGGTCGAATACCAGCACGTCCTGCCGACGACGTGCCAGCAGATGGAGTCGCGCTCGCAAACCCTTCAGGAATTGCTCGTTGCGACGCAACTCCTTGAGTTCACGATCGGTCAGCAGATCGCGCGTGGACAGCTCTGCCCAGCTATTGCCGAGCCCGGCCGCCTTCGTCATCCACAGAATCACTTGCAGGTCGCGTAAGCCGCCCGGGCTTTCCTTGCAGTTCGGCTCCAGGCTGTATGGCGTGTCCTGATACTTGGCGTGGCGCTGACGGATCTCGAGTTGCTTGCTCCGAAAGAACGCGAGCGGGTCGAGGTCGTCGGCGAAACGTGCCTGAAATTCGTCGAACAGCGCTTGATTGCCGGTGAGTAGACGCGCTTCCAGCAGGCTCGTTTGCACTGTGATGTCGGCCTGTGCTTCGGAAATGCACTCGTCGACAGTGCGCACCGATGAACCGATCTCGACGCCGATATCCCAGAGAAATCCGATGAACGGCTCGACGTGCGACGTCAGCGCCTCGCTATCGGTGCCCGGGTGCAGCAACAGAATGTCCACGTCCGAATACGGATACAACTCGCCGCGTCCGTAACCGCCGACCGCCACGAGCGCGAAGTCGTCCGGCATCCGGTACTCGGCCCACGCATCGCGCATGGCCTGATCGACGGCGTGGCACAAACCGTGAAGAAGCCCGTCGATCTTGCCGTTTGCGACAAATCGTTCGACGAGTTCGGCCTTTCGGTCCTTGAGGGCCTGACGTAGCGGAGAAGGGGCGTGTGCACGTGCGTGCATGGCGGCTTCCAGGGAGTGGATAAACGAGTCAGGTCCGGCAACGCGCTGCGAAATGCGGCGAGGCCGGGCCGGGCGGCCACCAGAGTTGCCGGCGGCCGGACGTTACTGCTTCGTTGGAATCTAACGGTTCTTACGTTGTTAAGCTGCTGCTGCGAACGACGTGACGTACGACGAGCCGGGCGGAGGTGCAGGCGTCTGGGCCGAATGCGTCAGCACCTCGTGGCCCGTTTCCGTCACCAGCACGGTATGTTCCCACTGAGCCGACAGGCTGCGGTCGCGCGTCTTGACGGTCCACTGATCGGGCATCGTCCGAATTTCGCGCTTGCCAGCGTTGATCATCGGTTCGATGGTGAAGATCATGCCGGCCTGCAATTCCAGGCCAGTGCCCTGACGTCCATAGTGCAGGATTTGTGGGTCTTCATGGAACACCTGGCCGATCCCGTGCCCGCAATACTCGCGCACAACGCTGTAGCCCTGCGCCTCGGCGTGCGTCTGGATCGCCTGGCCGATGTCGCCGAGACGCGCGCCCGGACGCACCTGGTTGATGCCAAGCCACATGCACTCATAGGTGACCTGCGCCAGGCGTTTGGCCAGAATCGTGCCATCGCCGACGATGAACATGCGGCTCGTGTCACCGAAGTAGCCGTCCTTGATGACAGTGATGTCGATGTTCAGCGCGTCACCGTTTTTGAGTACCTTGTCGCCGGGAATGCCATGGCAGATCACGTCATTGACCGAGATGCAGGTGGCCTTCGGGTAGGGCGGGTAGCCGGGCGGCTGGTAGTTCAGCGGGGCAGGGACGGTGCCCTGTTCCTTAATCATGAATTCGTGGCAGAGGCGGTCGAGCTCCCCGGTGGTGACGCCGGCGCGCACGTGCGGCGTAATGAAATCGAGCACTTCGCTGGCCAGACGGCAAGCGACGCGCATCATTTCAATGTCGTGGGCATTTTTGAGAGTGATGGCCATTGCGGAATCGGGCAAATTGCGGAAACAGTGACGCATTATCGCACCAATGGAGGGTTTTGGCCGGGTTTCGGCCTTGTGTAGCGTGGATTTCGGAGCATTCCGACGGTGAACTTCCGCAGTTCCGATGGGGGCGCCGGAAGCCATCCCGAACTGGCCGGTATGCCGCGCAAATCGGGCATTCGCGGTCTGTCACCACAAGTTCACGAGCCTCTTGAGTGATGGCTCGGTGCGATGCTATAATCTCGGGCTAAGTCGAGGACGAGTTGTCAATATGGTCAAGGGTTTCCCCTTGGTTTTTGGCGCGATTCGCCGGAGTTTTGGGGTGTTTGGCCCCAAGTTGGTGCTGAAAGGCGCCAAATTCGGTGATTCGACGGGCAGCGATCTGTCTTCTCGGCTTGGGAATTTTGAAATCGCGGGCCGGCGCACCCAGGGTGCCCGATCTTCGCAGGCGGGTCATGCAAAGCTGTATGGCAGTCTGACGAAACGGGTACGGCAGCCGGTCTAAGACCTAACCCTCACGGAGAATCACATGTCTGTCACGATGCGTCAGATGCTGGAAGCGGGCGTCCACTTTGGTCACCAAACCCGTTTCTGGAACCCCAAGATGGCCCCCTATATCTTCGGCCATCGCAACAAGATTCACATCATCAACCTCGAAAAGACGTTGCCGATGTACCAGGACGCGCTGAAGTATGTGCGTCAACTGGCAGCAAACCGCGGCACGATCCTGTTCGTGGGCACGAAGCGTCAAGCGCGTGACATCGTGGCGGAAGCCGCGGCACGTGCCGGCATGCCTTACGTCAACAACCGTTGGCTGGGCGGCATGCTGACGAACTTCAAGACGCTGAAGTCGTCGATCAAGAAGCTCAAGGACATGGAGCAGGCTCTGGAAGCCGGCGAGCAAGAGCGCATGAGCAAGAAGGAAGCGCTGCTGTTCGATCGCGAAATGGCCAAGCTGCAAAAGTCGATCGGTGGCGTGAAGGAAATGGGCGGCATGCCCGACGCCATCTTCGTCGTCGACGTCGGCTACCACAAGATCGCCATCACCGAAGCCAACAAGCTGGGCATTCCGGTGATCGCCGTGGTCGATACGAACCACTCGCCGGAAGGTGTGGATTACGTGATCCCGGGTAACGACGACTCGAGCAAGGCTGTCGAGCTGTACGTGCAAGGCGTTGCCGACGCAATCCTCGAAGGCCGTGCAAACGCCGTCAAGGAAGTCGTCGAAGCCGTTCGCGGCGAAGGCGACGAGTTCGTCGAAGTGAACGAAGAGGCGTAAGCGGCCACCGCTGCGTAACAAAAGGGGCTGCTTGTGGCGCCCCTTTTTTTTAGTCCGATTTCCCCGCGTCGGGTGAGTGGGGCGCCAAGGGCGGGCAGTGAGGCCGCTCTTGTGAAACCCTCTCCCGACTGATTCGATATACAGGAGTAACGATATGCCGGCAATTACTGCAGCAATGGTGGGCGAACTGCGCGCCAAGACCGATGCGCCGATGATGGAATGCAAGAAGGCGCTGACCGAAGCCGACGGCGACATGGTCCGTGCTGAAGAAATCCTGCGTGTCAAGCTGGGTAGCAAGGCCAGCAAGGCTGCAAGCCGTATCACGGCTGAAGGCGTGATCTCGGCCTACATCGACGGTGGCAAGGGTGCCGTGGTTGAAATCAACTGCGAAACCGACTTTGTCTCGAAGAACGACGACTTCCTGAAGTTCGCAGAAAACCTGGCCAAGCTGGTCGCCGAGAACAACCCGGCCGACGTCGCTGCCCTGTCGGCTCTGCCGCTCGACGGCAAGACCGTTGACCAGGTCCGTGCCGACCTGATCGGCAAGATCGGCGAAAACATGACGATTCGTCGCTTCCAGCGTTACGAAACGTCGGCCAAGCTGGCATCGTACCTGCACGGCACGCGTATCGGCGTGATCGTCGAGTACGAAGGTGCTGACGCTGAAGTGGGCAAGAACGTCGCGATGCACATCGCCGCCATGAAGCCGGTCGCCGTGTCGGGCGATCAAGTCGCGGCAGATCTGATCGAGAAGGAACGCAAGGTCGCCGCCGAAAAGGCCGCAGAATCGGGCAAGCCGGCCGAGATCGTCGCCAAGATGGTGGAAGGCAGCGTGCAGAAGTTCCTGAAGGAAGTCTCGCTGTTCAACCAGACGTACGTGAAGGACGACAAGGCAACCGTCGAGCAGATGCTCAAGGCCAACAACACCACGGTCAAGGGCTTCACTATGTTCGTGGTCGGCGAAGGCATCGAGAAGAAGCAAGACGACTTCGCTGCTGAAGTGGCTGCTCAAGTGGCCGCTGCCAAGCAGTCGTAATTCAAGCAGTACCGTAGTATCCGGGGGCGACAGTGTCGTCCCCGTTGTTTCATCCAGAATACCCCAACAGTGCCCGACCAGACTTCTTAAGGACCGCCATGTCTACTCCTTACAAACGCGTACTTCTCAAGCTCTCTGGTGAAGCCCTCATGGGTGACGATTCGTTCGGCATCAACCGCGCAACCATCGAGCGGATGGTTGGTGACATTGCTGAAGTCGTTCGCCTGGGCACGCAATTGGCCGTCGTGATCGGCGGTGGCAATATTTTCCGGGGGGTGGCAGGCGGTGCCGCAGGTATGGACCGCGCGACGGCCGATTACATGGGCATGCTCGCCACGATGATGAACGCCCTGGCGCTGCAGGACGCGATGCGTCACGCTGGCATCGAAGCGCGTGTGCAATCCGCGCTGCGTATGGACCAGGTCGTCGAACCGTATATCCGCCCCCGCGCGATTCGTCAGCTCGAAGAGGGTAAAGTCGTGATCTTCGCCGCTGGCACGGGCAACCCGTTCTTCACGACCGACACAGCCGCTGCGCTGCGTGGCTCGGAAGTTGGCGCCGAAGTCGTGCTCAAAGCGACCAAGGTCGACGGCGTGTACTCGGCCGACCCGAAGAAGGTTCCGGACGCAGTGAAGTACTCGACCATCAGTTTCGACGAGGCGATCTCGAAGAACCTGCAGGTCATGGACGCGACGGCTTTCGCGCTGTGTCGCGATCAGAAGATGCCGGTGCGCGTTTTCTCGATCGTGAAGCCGGGCGCGCTCAAGCACGTCATCCTCGGCGAGGACGAGGGAACGCTCGTCCACGTTTGAGTTCAAATTGCGGCGTCGACGCGCATTGGCGCGTCGACGCCGTATCATTTATGTTTGCGTAACAATTTAGGTTTGGAGGTTGCCATGAGCGTTGCTGACGTCAAGAAAAATGTCGAGCAAAAGATGAAGAGCTCGATCGAGTCGTTCAAGAACAACCTGGCGAAGATTCGTACCGGCCGCGCGCACGTTGGCCTGCTCGATCACGTCCAGGTCGATTATTACGGTTCGATGGTGCCCATCTCTCAAGTCGCCAACGTGAGCCTTGTCGACGCCCGTACGATCGGTGTGCAGGCGTGGGAAAAGAACATGGTCCCCAAGGTCGAAAAGGCCATCCGCGAGTCGGATCTGGGCCTGAACCCGGCGACGCAGGGCGATCTGATTCGCGTGCCGATGCCCCAACTGACCGAAGAGCGCCGTCGCGAAATGACGAAGCTGGTCAAGTCGGAAGGCGAAAACGCCAAGGTTGCCGTGCGCAACCTGCGCCGCGACGCGAACGAGCAGCTCAAGAAGATGGTGAAGGACAAGGAGATTTCTGAAGACGACGAGCGCCGTGGTGGCGACGATGTCCAGAAGTTCACCGACAAATTCGTCGCCGAAATCGACGAGTTGGTGAAGCAGAAGGACGCTGAGATCATGACGGTTTAAGTGCTCACGGCACTTACCGCTCAATCTCCGCAGACTTTCGCGCCCGACTCCGCGCCGTAACTCAATGGGTTTTCTCAGCTCTACGCTTTCTGCTCCTGAGACAGCGAGCATTCCGCGCCACGTTGCCATCGTCATGGACGGCAACGGGCGTTGGGCTACCAGTCGTAAATTGCCTCGCGTTGCGGGGCACAAGCGTGGTGTTGACGCCGTGCGTGAAGCGGTGACGGCATGTGCCGAGCTTGGCGTCGAGTACCTGACCCTGTTTGCGTTCAGTTCCGAGAACTGGCGTCGTCCGCAGGATGAAGTCTCGACGCTCATGCAGCTTTTCATTCTCGCGCTCGAGCGCGAGGTGGGGAAGCTGCACAGCAACGGCATCCGTCTTCGCGTCATTGGTGCGCTCGAAGCGTTCGAGCCGCGCATTCAGGAACTCGTCAGGCGTGCGGAAGAGCGTACGCAGGACAACAAAGGTCTCACTTTGACCATCGCCGCCAATTATGGCGGGCGGTGGGATATTCTCCAGGCAGCTCAGAAGCTCGCCGCTGCGCGTGTCGCGCAGGGGGGGGCTGCAGCGCTCGATACGTCGTTTTCGGAAGACGATCTCGCGCCCTATCTGAGCATGGCTTATGCACCGGAGCCGGATCTCTTTATCCGTACCGGCGGCGACCAGCGCGTCAGTAATTTTCTGCTTTGGCAACTGGCGTACACTGAACTGTATTTCACCGAAGAATTCTGGCCGGACTTCAACGCCAATACGCTTAAGCGGGCGGTCGCCGAGTTTCAGCAGCGCGAGCGCCGCTTTGGCCGTACCAGCGCGCAAGTCCAGAACCCCTCGGGACAATCCGCCTGATGCTCAAGACACGCGTTATTACCGCTGTCGTACTTCTTGCCATCCTTTTGCCCGTGATCTTCGTCGGTACGCCGGCGCAGTTCGCGCTGCTCGCGGCCGTTATCGTTGCTGCCGCCGGGTGGGAGTGGGGGCGTTTGGTCGGACTGAACGGCACGGGTGCCGTTTTTTATGGCGCGCTGGCCCTGTTGGGTGTCGGGCTGACCTGGGCAGGGGGCTGGACGCTGTCGTCGATCTGGCTCAAACCGGCCGCTGTCTTCTGGATTCTCGCCGGACCCTACACCCTCGCACGTAAGCCCGCGACGCAAGGCGCGTGGCGTGGTCTGTTGCTGGTGGCTGGGCCGGTATTGCTGATTGCCGCCTGGCAGGCGCTTTGTCTCGCGCGTGAGCGTGGCGTCGCCTTCCTGCTGTCGGTGCTCATCATCGTTTGGCTCGCCGACACCGGCGCTTATTTCGCCGGACGAGCTTTCGGCAAACGCAAGCTCGCGCCGTCCATCAGTCCCGGAAAGTCGTGGGAAGGTGCTATCGGCGGGTGGCTGCTGGTCCTCGTGATTGCTGCGGCAGTGCTCGTCAGCGGATTGCAGGCGCCGACCATCGTTTCTCATCTCGCCAGCACGTTGGGCCTCGCACTCGGCGCATTGGCGTTGACGGTGCTGGTGGCTTTCTCGGTCGTAGGCGATCTGTTCGAATCTCAACTCAAGCGGCAAGCCGGCGTGAAGGATTCCAGCGCGCTGCTGCCCGGTCATGGCGGTGTGCTCGATCGAATCGATGCGCTGCTCCCGGTGCTCCCACTGGCTATGCTCTTCGTCTGATCATGTCGCAACGTCTTTCCATTCTCGGCTCCACTGGCTCCATTGGCGTTAGCACGCTCGATGTCGTGGGGCGTCATCCGGATCGCTTCTCGGTCTATGCGCTGTCGGCGCACCGTAATCTCGATCGTCTTTTTGAGCAGTGTGTCGCTCATCGTCCGCAAGTGGCGGTCGTGGCCGATGCAGATGGCGCACGCGCGCTGTCGGCGCGTCTGGCCGAGGCGGGCCTGAAGATCGACGTGACGTATGGCCCGCAAGCGCTGATCGAAATCGCCGAGGCCGGCGAGGTCACGATGGTTGTGGCGGCGATCGTGGGTGCGGCAGGTCTGCAATCGACGCTCGCTGCTGCACGCGCAGGCAAGCGCATTCTGCTCGCGAACAAAGAGTCACTGGTGCTTTCCGGTGCGTTGTTCATGGCGACCGCAGAGCGCGCGGGCGCCACGTTGCTGCCGCTCGATAGCGAACACAACGCCATTTTCCAATGCTTGCCGCAAGTCGCCGGGGAGAACCGTATTTCGACACGTGGTGTCGAGAAACTGGTGCTGACCGCTTCGGGTGGCCCGTTCCGTGAGCGCGAGCTGGCGTCGCTCGAGAATGTGACGCCCGACGAAGCATGCGCGCATCCGAACTGGGTGATGGGCCGCAAGATCTCGGTGGACTCGGCGAGCATGATGAACAAGGGCCTTGAAGTCATTGAGGCGCACTGGCTGTTCAATATGCCGCCGGAGAAGATCGAGGTACTGATTCATCCGCAAAGCGTGATTCACTCGATGGTCACGTACACAGATGGCTCGACACTGGCGCAGCTTGGCAACCCCGATATGCGCACGCCGATCGCTCACGCGTTGGCGTTTCCCGATCGGGTGACGTCTGGTGTTGCCGGACTTAATCTCGCGGACATCGGCAAGCTGACCTTTGAGGCGCCGGATCTGCGCCGTTTCCCATGTCTGCGTCTGGCGTTCGACACGCTGCATCGCGGCGGTACGGCGGGTGCTTTGCTCAATGCATCCAACGAAGTGGCCGTGGCGGCGTTCCTAGAAGGACGCATCCGTTTCACCGCGATTGCGCAGGTGGTCGAGCGCGTGCTCGACACCGTCGCCGTGGGTGAGGCCACCTCGCTCGAGGTCGTGCTTGAAGCCGACCATCGTGCCCGCGAACTCGCGACGGAGATCGTTGCCGGTTTGCCTGCACCAGCGCGTTCCTGACGCCGCTGCCCATGTCGTAATTTCCCCGGGGCTCGTCCGCTCATGAATCTGCTGACCACGTTGCTAGCGTTCGCCATCGCCATTGGTGTTCTGGTGGTGTTCCATGAGTTGGGCCACTACACGGTCGCAAGGCTTTGCGGCGTGAAGGTTCTGCGATTCTCGGTGGGCTTCGGGACGCCGCTCCTCAAATGGACGATGGGGCGGGACCGCACCGAATGGACGGTCTGCGCATTGCCGCTCGGCGGTTACGTCCGCATGCTTGACGAGCGTGACGAAACGCAGATCGTCGCCCCGGAAGACCGGGCGCGTGCGTTCAATCAAAAGTCTGTCTACAAGCGTTTCGCCATTGTGGCGGCCGGTCCGGTCGCCAACTTCCTCCTTGCCATTGCCCTCTATGCGAGCCTGAATCTGGCGGGGGTGGCGGAGCCTGTCGCGCGAATCGCGCCGCCTGCGGCCGGCACGCTTGCAGCCCGTGCAGGGTTGTCCGGCGGCGAACTGATCACCGGGGTGCGGGAAAACGGCCGAAGTCCCGATGAGGCCGTCGGCGAGGAAGCGGCAGTGCGTTCCTGGGAAGATCTTCGCTGGCGCCTGGTCGACCCGATGATCGAAGGGCAGCGCGTGACGCTGGTGGCGCGCACGCGCGATGGCCGTGCGGAATACACGCTGGACGCGGCCGGGCAGCATTTCGACGCAGATGGCGAACAGGACTTCATGCAGCGTCTGGGCCTGGTGCCCTCAGCGCGCGTCAAGGTAGGACAGATCATCGCAGGCGGTGCTGCCGGACTTGCCGGGTTACGCGTGGGCGACGAGATTACGGCGGTGGATGGCAGTCCGGTGACGTCCGCCAAGGCGCTCGTCGATGCCGTTCGTGCCCACCCGGGCAAGCCGATGACCCTGACGGTGCGCCGGGACGGCAGCCCTCAAAACGTCACACTGACGCCGAATGTGGAAGTCGATTCGGCAACGACGGGGGGCGAGCGTGTGGGCAAGATCGGCGCAGCGCTGGCCAGTCAGGTCGATTCGGTGACCGTCCGCTACGGGCTATTCGAGGCGATTGGCCGCGGGGCGCAGCGCACGTGGGATGTGACAGCCTTCAGCGTGCGCATGTTTGGGAAGATGATCATTGGGCAGGCATCGCTCAAGAATCTGAGCGGTCCGGTGACGATTGCGGATTACGCAGGGCGTTCGGCTCGGCTCGGTCTGGATTATTTCATCGCCTTTCTGGCGCTTGTCAGCATTAGCCTCGGCGTATTGAATCTATTGCCGATTCCGGTTTTGGACGGTGGCTATCTGTTATATTATGCGGTCGAAGCGATTACCGGTCGGGCAGTTTCCGAACGGTGGCAGGGCGCGCTGCAACGAGTGGGCATCGTTTGCATCCTTGCGCTCTCTGCCGTAGCACTTTTCAACGACCTGTCGAAGTTGTTGCACTAGGACAGCGTCACGTGCCTGCCGGTCGCAGGCAAATCCGAGTTTTTACGATTCAATTGTTTCTTGGGGAAGCAAGTTGTCGAATAAATACCACCTTGTTCCGAAGACCCTGGTGATTGCGGTTCTGGCGGCACACAGTTTCCTGGCACGGGCCGTCGAGCCGTTTGTGGTCAAGGATATCCGAGTGGAGGGCTTGCAGCGTATTGAACCCGGTACTGTCTTCTCGTACCTGCCGGTCAAACCCGGTGACAAGTTCAACGATGATAAGGGCACCGAAGCAATTCGTGCCCTTTATGCCACGGGCCTGTTCTCGGACGTGAGCGTTGAAGCGCAGGGCAGCGTGCTGGTGGTGCACGTCAACGAGCGTCCCGCAATTGCTTCCATCGACTTCCTCGGCATCAAGGAATTCGACAAAGACGGTCTGAAGAAGGCACTGCGCTCGGTCGGCCTGACTGAAGGTCGCACCTTCGACCGCAACCTGCTCGACAAGTCTGAGCAAGAACTTAAGCGTCAATACCTTACGCGCGGTTACTACGCTGCCGAGGTCAAGACGACGATCACGCCGCTCGAGCGCAATCGCGTGGGCATCCAGTTCGCCGTGACGGAAGGTCCGAAGGCGACGATTCAGCAGATCAACTTCGTGGGCAACAAGGCCTTCTCGTCGTCGGACCTGACGGCCGAGATGGAACTGGGCACGCCGAACTGGCTGTCGTGGTATTCGAAGAACGACCTGTACTCGAAGGACAAGCTCACGGGCGATCTGGAAAAGCTGCGTTCGTTCTATCTGAACCGCGGTTATCTGGAATTCAACATCGACTCCACCGACGTCTCGATTACGCCGGACAAGGACGAGATGTTCCTCACGATCAACATTCACGAAGGCGAGCCCTACAAGGTGTCGGACGTCAAGCTGACGGGCGAAATGCTCGGTAAGCAAGACGACATCCAGAAGCTCATCCAACTCAAGGCCGGCGATACCTTCTCGGCGGCCAAACTGCAGGCGAGCACGAAAGCCATCTCCGATTTGTTGGGCAACTATGGTTTCGCGTTTGCGAACGTGAACGCCCAACCGAACATCGACCGTAACAACCACACCGTCGCGCTCAATCTGTCGATCGATCCGGGCCGTCGTGTGTACGTGCGCAAGATCAACATCGTCGGCAACTCGCGTACGCGTGACGAAGTGATTCGCCGCGAACTGCGTCAGCTCGAGAGCTCGTGGTACGACGCCGACCGCCTGAAGCTGTCGCAGGACCGTATCAACCGTCTGGGCTACTTCACCGACGTGAACGTCACGACCGAGCCGGTGGCCGGTTCGAACGATCAGGTCGACCTCCAGGTGAAGGTGGAAGAAAAGCCGACGGGCACGATCAACGTCGGTGCCGGCTTCTCCTCGACCGACAAGGTGGTGTTGCAGGCAGGTATCAGCCAGGACAACGTGTTCGGCTCAGGTACGTCGCTGTCCGTGAACGTGAACACCGGTAAGACGTATCGTACGTTGGCCGTAACGCAAGTCGACCCGTATTTCACGGTTGACGGTGTGAGCCGTATTACCGACATCTACTACCGTACGTATCAGCCGCTGCTGCTGACCAGCGATTCGGATTTCCGTATCAATACGCTGGGCGGCAACCTGAAGTTCGGCGTGCCGTTCTCGGAAGTCGACACGGTCTTCTTCGGTCTGGGCTTCGAACAGACGCGTCTGCATCTGACGAGCGACGGCACGACGCCGCAACGCTACATCGACTATGCCAACCAGTTCGGTTACGTCAGCAACAACTATCCGCTGACGGTGGGCTGGTCGCGCGACTCGCGTGACAGCGCGCTGATCCCGAACCGTGGTCACTACCAGCAGGCGAACATCGAAATCGGTACGCCGATCGGAACGACCAAGTACTTCCGCGCGTACTATCAGCACCAGTACTACTACCCGGTGAGCCGCGGCTTTACGCTGGCGCTGAACGGCGAAGTGGGCTACGGCCACGGTATGGGCGGTCAGCCGTTCCCGATTTTCAAGAACTACTTCGCGGGCGGTATCGGTTCGGTGCGTGGTTATGAGCCGAGCTCGCTGGGTCCGAAGGACACGAACGGCGAACCGCTGGGGGGTGCATCGAAGCTGATCGGTAACGTCGAACTGACGTTCCCGCTGCCGGGCACGGGTTACGATCGTACGCTGCGCATCTTTACGTTCTTCGACGGCGGTAACGTGTTCGATAACGGCCAGGCGATTACCTTCAATAACCTGCGCTATTCTTACGGTTTCGGTCTGTCGTGGATTTCACCGATTGGCCCGCTCAAGCTCTCGATGGGCTTCCCGCTCGTCAAGAAGACGGGCGACCAGTATCAGAAATTCCAGTTCCAGGTCGGTACGTCGTTCTAATAACGGCAGATCGACCGGTTCCGAACGTTTCATCGTTGTAAGGGGTAATACATTGAACGGTATCCGTAAGCATTGCCTTCGCGGCGTCGCCGCGGCGTTGCTGGCCGGTGCGGCCTTTGCTGCCACGGCTCAGGATGCGCGCATCGCCGCTGTGAATTCGGATCGCATTCTGCGCGATTCCACGCCGGCCAAGGCCGCACAAGCCAAACTTGAGGCTGAGTTCTCCACACGGGACAAGGCGCTGCAAGACATGGCTCAACGTCTCAAGGCGATGTCGGACAAGCTCGACAAGGACAATCCGACGTTGAGCGACGCCGAGCGCGCCAAGCGTCAGCGTGATCTGGCCGCTGCCGACACCGAATTTCAGCGTAAGCAACGCGAGTTCCGTGAAGACCTGAACCAGCGTCGTAACGAAGAACTCGCGGCCGTGCTCGATCGCGCGAACCGCGTCATCAAGCAGATTGCCGAGGCGGACAAGTACGATCTGATCGTGCAGGAAGCGGTCTACGTCAGCCCGCGTATCGACATTACGGACAAGGTGCTCAAGACGCTGAACGCAAGTTCGGGTGGCGGCACCAGCGGCAAGTGACGGGCGTGCATTCGATGTCGGGATCGTCGTCTACTCCATCTGTGCCATCGGTCACACTGGCCCAACTGGTCGCACGCTTTGGCGGCGAGCTGGTGGGCGATGGCAACGTTGCCGTCGAAGGCCTGGCGCCGCTTGATCGCGCGGGCGCAAAGCAACTGGCCTTCCTGTCCAATCCGCTTTATCTGGCGGAAGTGCCCAACTCGGGCGCGGCTGCTGTCATTCTCTCCAAAGCAGACTTCGACAAGCTGCCTTCGCATGAAGGCCGTGCGTGGATCGTCGCGCCGAATCCGTACGCGTACTTCGCCCGCGTGGCACAGATGTTCGCCGACGCGGCGACACCGGTGCCGCCTGCTAGCGTCCATCCAAGTGCTGTCGTCGATGCGTCCGCCGTCGTGCCGGCTTCGTGCGTAATCGGACCGAACGTCGTGATCGAAGCGGGCGTGCGTCTGGGCGAGCGTGTCCGTCTGATGGCGAATGTGTTCGTCGGCCGGGGCACGACGCTGGGCGACGATGTGCTCGTCTATCCGAATGCCACGCTTTATCACACGAGTGTGATCGGTGCGCGTTGCGTGATTCACGCAGGCACGGTCATCGGTTCGGACGGGTTTGGTTTTGCGCCCGATTTCTCCGCGACAGGCGGCGAATGGGTGAAGATTCCGCAGGTGGGGCGTGCGGTGATCGAAGATGACGTCGAGATCGGCGCGTCGACGACCATTGACCGTGGCGCCATGGCGGATACCGTGATCGAGCGCGGTTGCAAGATCGACAATCAGGTACAGATCGCGCACAACGTGCGCGTTGGCGCCTTTACGGTCATTGCAGCATGCACCGGTATTGCCGGGAGCAGCACGATCGGTAAATTCTGCATGTTGGGCGGCAACGTCGGCATTGCGGGCCATGTGACGCTTGGAGACAAGGTCATCGTGACGGCAAAGTCGGGTGTATCGAAATCGATTCCCGGCCCGGGCACTTACACCAGCGCGTTTCCGGCGATCCCGAACGCAGAATGGAATAAAAACGCGGCGATCATGCGCAATCTGGACAAGATGCGCGACCGCGTGCGTCAACTTGAAGCGAAGGTCAAGGACCTGCAAGATAAATGAGCGAGACCACTATTACTATCGACATCCACAAGATCATGAAGCTGCTGCCGCATCGGTATCCGATGCTGATGGTGGATCGCGTGATCGGACTGGAGCCGCACAAGAACATCAAGGTCATCAAGAACGTCACGATCAATGAGCCGTACTTCACCGGCCATTACCCGCAGCGTCCGGTGATGCCGGGTGTGCTGATCGTTGAAGCGTTGGCGCAGGCCGCAGCGTTGCTCACTTTCTCGGAAGAGGCGGTGCACGACGAAAACACGCTCTATTATTTCGTGGGTATCGAGAACGTACGCTTCAAGCGTCCGGTCGAACCGGGTGATCAGCTCATTCTCTCGGTCGATTTCATCAGCCACAAGCGCGGCTTTTATAAGTTCAAGGGTGAGGCAACGGTGGATGGCAAGCTGGCTGCCGAAGCCGAGTTCATGTGCATGGTCAAGAAGAACGGCGAATAACCGGAACTGAGACGCTCATGACGAACATTCATTCCACAGCCGTCGTCGATCCGAAGGCGCAACTGGCGGCCGATGTCGTTGTCGGTCCGTACGCGATTGTCGGCCCGAACGTGACGGTCGGTGCGGGTACACAGATTCTTGCGCATACGGTGATCGACGGTCATACGACGCTGGGCGAGGGCAACAAGATTGGCCCGTTCGCGTCGGTCGGTGGCAGTCCGCAGGATATGAAGTACGCGGGCGAGCCGACCAAGCTCGTCATCGGCGACCGCAATACGATTCGCGAATTCACGACCATCCACACCGGTACGGTGCAGGACGGTGGCCTGACGAGTGTCGGCAACGATAACTGGATCATGGCTTATGTGCATATCGCGCACGATTGCCACGTCGGTAATCACACGGTGTTTTCGAGCAATGCGCAGTTGGCGGGCCACGTCCATGTCGACGACTGGGCCATCATTGGCGGTATGACCGGTGTGCATCAGTTCGTGCGTATCGGTGCTCACGCGATGGTGGGCGGTGCGTCGGTGCTCGTGCAGGACGTGCCGTCGTTCGTGATCGCTTCCGGTGATCGTGCGGTACCGTACGGCATCAACGTCGAAGGGTTGCGTCGTCGCGGCTTTTCCGCCGATGCAATCACGGCGCTGCGCCACGCGTACAAGCTGCTCTACAAGAGCGGGTTGACGTTGGACGAAGCCAAGGTGCAGATCGAAGCCTTCGGCAATGCCGGCGCTCCGGACGTTTTCGAGGCAGTGCGCGCACTGCTCGATTTCCTCAACGCAAGCACGCGCGGTATCGTGCGCTGACCTATGTCGCCGACCCTTCCCGGCGCCGGCCAGCGAACCCTGGCGATGGTGGCCGGGGAGCTGTCAGGCGATCTCATTGCCGGCAACGTGCTTGCCGGACTCAAGCAGAGTCTTCCGGCCGACATCGCCTACGCGGGTGTCGGTGGTCCGCATATGGCGCAAGAGGGCTTCGACGCCTATTGGCCGATCGACAAGCTCTCCGTCATGGGCTACGTCGAAGTCATCAAGCATCTGCGCGAAATCCTCTCGATTCGAAAGCAATTGCGCGAGCGCTGGCTGGCGGAAAAGCCGGTCGCGTTCGTTGGCTTCGATGCGCCGGATTTCAACTTCGATCTCGAAATCAAGCTGCGTGAAGCGGGCATCCCGACGATTCACTTTGTGAGTCCGTCGATCTGGGCGTGGCGCGGCGGACGCATTAAGAAGATCAAGCGCGCCGTCGATCACATGCTGTGCCTGTTTCCGTTCGAGCCAGAGATCTATCACCGCGCTGGAATTGACGCCACGTTTGTCGGTCATCCGATGGCGGACAAGATTCCGATGGTGCCCGACGTCGCGGGGGCGCGCGCCACATTGGGACTTCAGGGCGACGGGCCTGTCGTTGCGATTCTGCCGGGTAGCCGTACGTCTGAAGTGCAGCGTCTCACGCCGGTGTTTTTTGCGGCGATGCGTTTGTTAGCCAAGCGAGAGCCGTCGATTCGATTCGTCCTGCCGGTTGCAACGCCTCGTCTGCGCGTGCTGATGCAGCCGATTTTCGATGCCCACAGCGACCTCAATCTGACGGTGATCGACGGACGCGCACCGCTGGCATTGGAAGCCGCAGACAGCGTGCTTCTTGCTAGCGGTACAGCAACGCTGGAGGCCGCGCTGTACAAGAAGCCAATGGTGATCTCGTACAAGGTGCCCTGGCTGACGGCGCAGATCATGAAGCGTCAGGGCTATTTGCCTTACGTCGGCTTGCCGAACATTCTGTGCGGCGAATTCGTCGTGCCAGAGCTTTTGCAGCATTTCGCAACGCCGGAAGCCCTGGCCGATGCCGTCTGGCAGCAATTGACCGATCCGGCGCTGCGCGCATCGTTGCAAGCGCGTTTCACGAAGATTCACGAGGAATTGCGTCAGAACACGGCGGCACGCTCGGCAGAGGTCATCGAGCGCGTACTGCGCGAAAAGGGACGGCTATGACGGACGACGTGAAAGTGCGTCGCACGACGCGTAAAACTTCCGTGAGCGATAGCGTAACGTCTCCCGCCGTGAAGCCCCGCACGCGTACGGTGAAAGCTACGACTGCGCAGATGACGTTCGATCTGTTCGCGGATATCGCAGCCGATCTGACCTGCGGCGTCGACGAAGTCGGTCGCGGACCGCTGGCCGGTCCGGTCGTGACAGCGGCGGTGATTCTCGACCCGTCGCGCCCGATCAAAGGGCTGGCTGACTCGAAGAAGCTCACCGCGCTTCGTCGCGAGGCGCTTTACGAGGAAATCGTCGAGCGCTCGCTGGCATTTTGTATCGCCGAGGCGAGCGTGGCGGAAATCGATTCTCTGAATATCCTTCATGCGACGATGCTCGCCATGCAGCGTGCGGTGAACGGACTTTCGCGCGTGCCAGCATTGGCGCTTATCGATGGCAATCGGTGCCCGGTGTTGCCGATGCGTGCCGAAGCCGTGATCAAGGGGGACGACAAGGTGCCCGCGATTTCGGCGGCGTCGATTCTGGCGAAAGTTACACGTGACCGTCAATTGGCGGCACTTCACGAGGAGTTTCCGCAGTATGGTTTCGACGAGCACGTCGGATACGGTACGCCCAGGCACCTCGAAGCGCTTCGCACCCACGGACCGAGTCCGCATCACCGCCAGTCGTTTGCGCCTGTGCGCGAAGCGTTTGAAATTTTCGGCGCGTTGACGGTGTCACGCGTGGTCCGTACGTCATGAAGCTCATCAGTTCCAAAGACAATCCCTTCTACAAGCGCCTGAAGTTACTCGCGCAGTCGAACCAGCAGCGCCGCAAGCTGGGCCAGACGCTGCTCGAAGGCGTGCATCTTGCTGACGCCTATCTCGGCGCGCTAGGACAGCCACTCGTTTGCGTGGCGGCAGACTCGGCGTTGGATAACGACGAGGTCGCGCAGATTTGGGCGCGGGTCGAGGCGGATCGGCGCGTGTGTTTGCCCGAGGCGCTGTTCGAGCCGTTGTCGACGCTGGTCAACGGCGTGTCGCTGCTCTTCGTGGTGGAGATGCCTTCGGGGCGTCTGCCGGCGTCACAGACGACGGATTGCGTGATTCTCGATGCCGTTCAGGATGCCGGTAACGTAGGCTCGATCCTGCGCAGCGCGGCGGCCGCAGGCGTGCGCGACGTCTACTGCATGTCAGGCACTGCGCTTACCTGGTCCAGCAAGGTGTTGCGCTCGGGTATGGGGGCACATTTTTCTTTGAACATCGTCGAGCATTGCACGCCGGATTCGCTGGCGCCGCGACTGTCGGTGCCATTGCTGGCCACAAGCTTGCAAGCGAGCACGTCGCTTTACGAGCAGGATTTGCGTAGTCCGGTGGCGTGGGTTTTCGGCAACGAAGGGGCGGGCGTGTCGCCCCATTGGCTCGAGCGAGTGCAGACGCCGATCCGCATTCCTCAGCCGGGCGGGATGGAGTCGTTGAACGTCGCAGCGTGCGCCGCTATTTGCTTGTTTGAAGCCGTGCGGCAGCGATTGTCGTAAGTCTGATGTCGGCCGGTGCGAATGAAAAAGGGACGCTAATGCGTCCCTTTTGCGTTGCCATCGTGCCAAATAGATCTCAGGCGGGCGTCGGTCGACGTTGTTGGACGTTAGTAGACGTCGCGCTCCAGCTTGATTTCCTGAAGGATCGTCGTCGCGATTTCCTCAATCGACTTGTGCGTCGAGGAGAGCCACTTGATCCCTTCGCGACGCATCATTGCTTCGGCTTCGTTGACCTCATAGCGGCAGTTTTCGAGCGATGCATACTTGCTGCCCGGACGACGCTCGTTACGGATTTCCGAAAGCCGTTGCGGATCGATGGAAAGTCCGAAAATCTTTTCTTTGTACTGGTCAAGCGTGGAGGGTAGTTTCTCGCGCTCGAAATCGTCCGGGATCAGCGGATAGTTGGCCGCCTTCACGCCGTACTGCATGGCGAGATAGAGCGTCGTCGGCGTCTTGCCGCTGCGAGAGACGCCCACGAGAATCACGTCGGCGCTTTGCAGGTTCTTGTTGGACTGCCCGTCGTCGTGGGCGAGCGAGAAGTTCACCGCCTCGATACGGTTCTTGTACGCTTCGCTGTCGGCGTTCTGGTGAACGCGGCCAATGGCATGCATCGACTTGAGATTGAGTTCCTGCTCCAGCGGCTCGATGAACGTCTGGAACATGTCGAGAATCACGCCCTGGCAATTGCGCAGGATCTCGTTGGCCCTCGCGTCCACCAACGTGCTGAAAATGATCGGACGAACGTTTTCCGTCCGATACATTTCATTGATGCGTTGGGCCGTTTCATAGGCTTTATCGACGGAATCCACGAACGGAACGCGAATCTGACGGAAACGCATCTCGAATTGCGCAAGGATCGAATGCGCAAACGTTTCGGCCGTAATCCCTGTGCCATCGGAGACGATGAAGACGGGCCTTGCGGCAACCGGTTTGACCGGCGCGGCGGGGGCCTCAGGGGCGGGTGTAGGGGAATTTCCGGGAGTGATGGCGTCGCTCATGCGCAGAATCGCAAAATGGTGCATTGCACGGTAGAATAGCGGCAACTTGTTGGATAAGCAATTGCGCGGCCATCGCGCCCGGTTCCATGTCAGCCCCGTCTGACGGGGCGCTCCGGGAAATGACGGTGGTCCGATGCAGGACGTCGGGCGCTCAGCCCCTGGTCCCCGACGCTGCCAAGGCGCGATTTCTTATCCAACAGGTCGACCGGCCCACGTCAGTCCCAGCCGGTCCGCCGAGAATTTTTTTTCTTACCTTAGGGGCTTTTATGACTAACGCAGCACACGACGGCGCCTACGTGGTGCCGTTTGAGCATCTGCGCATGACCGACGTCGAGTCGGTCGGCGGCAAGAATGCATCGCTTGGCGAAATGATCAGCCAACTGGCCAACGCAGGTGTTCGCGTGCCGGGTGGCTTCGCCACGACGTCTTTCGCATTCCGCGAGTTCCTCCAGCACAACAACCTGACCGAGCGCGTTGCAAAGCGTCTCGAGGGTCTCGACGTGGATAACGTCAAGGCGCTCGCAGAAGCCGGTGCCGAAATCCGTCAATGGATCGTCGACGCGCCGCTGCAACCGCAGCTCGAGAAGGACATCCGCGAACAGTTCGCACGCATCACGGCCGACCAGCCGGATGCGTCGTTTGCCGTGCGTTCCTCGGCAACCGCCGAAGATCTGCCGGACGCCTCGTTCGCCGGTCAGCAGGAAAGCTATCTGAACGTTGTCGGTATCGATGACGTGCTGGATCGCATGAAGCACGTGTTCGCGTCGCTGTATAACGACCGTGCCATTTCGTATCGCGTTCATAAGGGCTTCACGCACGCCGAAGTGGCGTTGTCGGCCGGTGTGCAACGCATGGTGCGCTCGGACTGCGGCGCATCGGGCGTGATGTTCACGATCGACACCGAGTCGGGCTTCCAGGACGTGGTGTTCATCACGGCCAGCTATGGCCTGGGTGAAACGGTCGTTCAGGGCGCGGTGAATCCGGACGAGTTCTACGTCTTTAAGCCGACGCTCAACGCCGGCAAGTACCCGATCATCCGTCGCACGCTCGGCTCGAAGCTGCTCAAGATGGAATTCACGCAACCGGGCGAACCGGGCCGTGTGAAGACCGTCGACGTGCCGATGGAATTGCGTAACCGCTATTCGATCAACGACGACGATTGCGTCGAGCTGGCCAAGTTCGCGCTGATCATCGAGAAGCACTACGGTCGTCCGATGGACATCGAGTGGGGCAAGGACGGCAAGGACGGCAAGATCTACATTCTTCAGGCGCGTCCGGAGACGGTGAAGAGCCAGTCCGTCGGCAAGGCTGAGCAACGCTTCAAGCTCAAGGGCGACGCACCGGTGCTGACCACGGGGCGCGCGATCGGCCAGAAGATCGGCGCGGGTCCGGTGCGCGTGATCATGGATCCGAGCGAGATGGAACGCGTTCAGCCGGGCGACGTGTTGGTTGCCGACATGACCGACCCGAACTGGGAGCCGGTGATGAAGCGCGCTTCAGCCATCGTGACGAACCGCGGCGGTCGTACGTGCCACGCGGCCATCATCGCGCGTGAGCTGGGTGTGCCGGCCGTGGTCGGTTGCGGTGACGCCACCGACCTGCTGAAGGACGGCGCGCTCGTGACCGTGTCGTGCGCAGAAGGCGACGAAGGCAAGATCTACGACGGTCTGCTCGAGACCGAAGTGACCGAGATTCAGCGTGGCGAAATGCCGAAGATCCCGGTGAAGATCACGATGAACGTGGGCAATCCGCAACTGGCCTTCGACTTCGCGCAACTCCCGAACAGCGGTGTGGGTCTGGCGCGTCTGGAATTCATCATCAACAACAACATCGGCGTGCACCCGCGCGCGATTCTCGAGTACCCGAATATCGACGCCGACCTGAAGAAGGCGGTGGAATCGGTGGCTCGCGGTCATGCGTCGCCGCGTGCGTTTTACGTCGACAAGCTCGCTGAAGGCATCGCCACGATTGCGGCAGCTTTCTATCCGAAGAGCGTCATCGTGCGTCTGTCGGACTTCAAGTCCAACGAGTACAAGAAGCTCATCGGCGGCTCGCGTTACGAGCCGGATGAAGAAAACCCGATGCTGGGTTTCCGTGGCGCGTCGCGTTACATCTCGGAAGACTTCGCCGAAGCGTTCGAGATGGAGTGCCGTGCGCTCAAGCGCGTTCGCGACGAAATGGGTCTGACGAACGTCGAGATCATGGTGCCGTTCGTGCGCACGCTGGGTCAGGCGGAGCGCGTGGTCAACATGCTCGCAGGCTATGGTCTGAAGCGTGGTGAAAACGGCCTCAAGCTGATCATGATGTGCGAAGTGCCGTCGAATGCGATTCTGGCCGACCAGTTCCTCGAGTACTTCGATGGCTTCTCGATCGGCTCGAACGACCTGACGCAGCTCACGCTGGGTCTGGACCGTGATTCGGGGATGGAATTGCTGGCGAAGGACTTCGACGAGCGTGACCCGGCAGTGCAGTTCATGCTCAGCCGTGCCATCAAGGCCTGCCTGGCGCAAGGCAAGTACGTTGGCATCTGCGGTCAGGGCCCGTCGGACCATCCGGATCTGGCCGAGTGGCTGGTCAAGGAAGGTATCGTCTCGATGTCCCTCAACCCGGACACGGTCGTGGAAACGTGGCAGCAACTCGCCAAGGTGGCAAAGTAAGCGTCGCGAGAAACACCTGAAATAGGAAGCGTCCGAGCGGCATCTCGGACGCCACTGAAACGCTGCGCAATCCCTTGGGACGCGTGCGCTGCTCGGTGGGTTTCGTGCTATAAACCCCGGTATAACACCGGGGTTTTTTCGTTTCTGGGGGTTGCGATGGAGCAGGCTTGGCTTTGGTTCGGCGTTGCCGGATTGATCGTGGTGCTGGAGCTGGCGAGCGGGACGTTCTATCTCCTCATGGTGGCGCTTGGCGTGGCAGCCGGCGGCATTGCGGCGCTGCTGCGTGCCGACGGGCCGTTGCAGTGGGTCGTGGCGGCGATCGTCGCCGGGGTGGCGGTCTGGCTGTTGCGGCGCAGCCGGTTTGGCCAGCGTCGCATCAAGGTCGATGCCTCGGCCGACCCCAACACCAATCTCGATATCGGCCAGCGTTTGCATGTCGACGGATGGCGTCCTGATGGTCAGGCGCGTGCCATGTATCGGGGCGCTGAGTGGGATGTGGAATTGATGCCGGGGGAGGCACCCGATGCGGGGTGGTTCGTCATCCGCGAGGTGCGCGGTAGCCGGTTGTACGTCGCGCATGTGACGGCATAGATCGTACGGTTCAATGGTCGACGTCGAAGCCTTTCGCCTGACGTCGATGCGTGTACAGAACACTTCGGCGTCGTTGCTGTCTGACGACATGTCCCGCCATTGCGGGGCATCGGGGAACTAGCTGACCATCAAGGTCGGCGCTTCAGGGGAAAACATGTTATCCAACGTCGCTTTCATTCTCTTCATCATTGCGGTGATCATCGCGGCTCGGTCGATCAAGATCGTGCCGCAGCAGCACGCGTGGGTGGTGGAGCGTCTCGGTAAGTATCACGGGACGCTTACGCCGGGCCTGTCGATCGTCGTGCCGTTTGTCGACCGTGTCGCTTACAAGCATGTACTCAAGGAAATCCCGCTCGACGTGCCGAGCCAGATCTGTATCACCAAGGACAACACGCAGTTGCAAGTGGACGGCATTCTGTACTTCCAGGTGACGGATCCGATGAAGGCGTCGTACGGCTCGAGCAACTTCATCGTGGCCATTACGCAGCTCGCCCAGACGACTCTGCGTAGCGTGGTCGGCAAGCTGGAACTGGACAAGACGTTCGAGGAGCGGGAGTTCATCAACCACAGCGTGGTGAATGCGCTTGACGAAGCGGCGGCGAACTGGGGCGTGAAGGTTCTGCGCTACGAGATCAAGGATCTGACCCCGCCGAAGGAAATTCTGCACGCCATGCAGGCGCAGATCACGGCGGAGCGTGAGAAGCGTGCGCTGATCGCAGCATCGGAAGGGAAGAAGCAGGAGCAGATCAACCTGGCGTCCGGTGCGCGTGAGGCGGCGATTCAGAAGTCGGAAGGTGAGCGTCAGGCGGCGATCAATCAGGCGCAGGGTGAGGCGGCGGCCATCCTTGCGGTTGCAGAAGCTAACGCCGAAGCCATCCACAAGATTGCCACGGCGATTCAGACGCAAGGCGGCATGGAAGCCGTCAACCTGAAGGTCGCAGAGCAGTATGTCGACGCGTTCAGCAAGGTCGCCAAGACGAGCAACACACTGATTGTGCCGGGCAACTTTTCGGACATGAGCGGCATGATCGCCTCGGCGCTCAAGATCGTGCGTGGCACCGAAGGTGGTTCGAATGCACCCGTCGACGGTGGCGCCGGTGGCTTCGGTAATTCTGTGCCGCGCCGTTGAGTGCAAGCGGGCGGATGAGGAGGGGCCGGAAGGCGTTCTCTGTTGCACAGGTGACTGACGACATGAAAACGGCCCGAGCGGGCCGTTTTCTTTTGCGCGAGAGCGCTGTCGCTCGTCACTTGTCGTTTAGCGTCAATCTCAGGTCGGATTGCGCATGAGTCGTGCTTTCTCGCGATTCCAGTCGCGTTCCTTTTCCGTCTCGCGCTTGTCGTGCAGCTTCTTGCCCTTGCCCAGTCCGATCTCGCATTTCACGAGGCCCTTGCTGTAGTGAAAGTTAAGCGGGACGATCGTGTAGCCGCGTTGCTCGACCTTGCCGATGAGTTTCTTGATTTCGTCGGCTTTGAGCAGCAGTTTTCGGGTGCGGACCGGATCGGGGTTGATGTGTGTCGATGCCGATTGCAGCGGGCTGATGTGCGCGCCGATCAGAAAGATCTCGCCATTCTTGATGACGACATAGCCTTCCTTGATCTGCGCCCGCCCGGCGCGAATTGCCTTGACTTCCCACCCTTCGAGCGCGATCCCTGCTTCGAATCGCTCCTCGATGAAGTAGTCGAAGAAGGCCTTTCTGTTGTCGATGATGCTCATGGATCCTTGGCGGGGTAACTTGGTCGGACCCGGTGAGTCGGGCTCGGGTAAAATAGCGATTTTAACAAAGAGTCTCGGCAAGAGGCGGCTTGCGACGCATGCGGATCGACAGCGCACGTTTCGCTCGCACTCACAGCCCGACAGACGATGGCCGAAGTCAGTAAAACCGTTCTCGTGCATTTTTCCGACGAGCAAATGTACGATCTGGTGACCAATGTCGCCGATTACCCCAAATTCCTGCCTTGGTGCGGCGGTGTCGATATTCGGCATCAGGACGAGCACAGCATGGAAGCGTCGCTGATCATCGACTTCAAAGGCCTGAAGCATTCGTTCGCGACGCGCAATCTCCAGGAGCGTCCGCACTCCATACAGATGACCTTCGTCGAGGGGCCTTTCAAACGTTTTCACGGTACGTGGAAGTTTACGGCCCTGCGCGAGAACGCCTGCAAGATCGAATTCGGTCTGCACTACGAGTTTGCGAATTTCCTGCTCGAAAAGGTCATCGGTCCGGTGTTCAGTCACATTGCGAATACGTTCGTAGACGCCTTCGTCAAACGTGCGGAGACGGTTTATGCCAAGTGAGCTGAACGTCGAAGTCTGCTACGCGCTGCCCGGCGAGCAAACGATTGTCCCGGTGACGCTGGCTCAAGGCGCGACGATGCGCGATGCAATCGAGGGCAGCGGACTGCTCCAACGGTTTCCAGAGCTGGATCTCGGCCGCATGAAGGTCGGCGTATTCGGTAAGGTGCGCGCGCTGGATGCGGCGGTGGAGGCGGGCGACCGTGTCGAGATCTACCGCACGCTCAAGGCCGATCCGAAGCTGGCGCGCCAGCGACGCGTGGAAAAAGTCCGCAACGAGGGCAGCCGCGAAGGGCAGAAGTGGCTGGGCAGCGCCCGCAAGGGTGGCTGAGGGCGGTGAGGCAAGGTCGAGCCGGACCGGACATTCCGATCGGAATCGGCCGTCAATCAGTGCGTCGATCCCCGCGAATGCAATCGCACCGACGCACTGACACCTGCCAGCAACAACACCACCGCGGCGATCTCCAGCAGACGCGGCAGCCGGTGCTCATAGATGAAGCCGTAGACGAGCGCGAACAGCGTTTCAAACACGATCAGTTGCCCTGACAGCGTGAGCGGCAGCGTCCGGCTCGCTGCATTCCAGAATGCATTGCCGATGGTCGATGCGCCGATGGCCACGGCGATATTCACGATCAGAAACATCTGCCAGTCGCGCGGAACGTCCGCTGTCACCGGATGCGGCAGCAGCAAGGCGGCAATCGCCAGTGCGCACGCCAGCACCCCCGTCGCCACTCCCGTCAGTAACGACCATTCTTGACTCGTGAAATGTCCGAATTTCGCGAGATATCGGGCGTTCGCGACGGCATACCATGTCCAGCTCGCGAGTGCCCCCACCGCACAAACGACACCGGCAAGCGTCATCCGCCAGTCGCCGCCACTCGCAGCGGCATGCGTGAAGACGTCGACGTTGATACAGACGATGCCAGCGACGACCAGGGCCAGAGGGCCTGCCAGCTTCCGCAGCGGGAGGGCGCCATGATCGCGGCTGCCGACCAGCGTGACGGTCACGGGCAGCACGCCCACGATCAGCGACGCCGGCGCGATGCCCGCCATCTGCACCGACGCGGCGACAAACAGGTAATAGACCAGATTGCCGACGAGACTCAGGCGGAATAACGCCCGCCAGTCGTTACTCGTGACGGAATGACGCAAACGTGGCCAGAGCGGGGCGAGGAACGCCGCCGAGACCAATCCGTACAGGACGTAGCGCGCTGCCGACAACTCCAGCGGCGAGAAGCCGGGCAGCAGGCGCGGGGCAAGGAACACTAGTCCCCATAGTGCGCCCGCGGCCAGTCCGTACGAAATGCCTTTGCCCATGAAATCTAGCTCGTGGATGGTGGTTAATACAGGAAGCGTCCGGTCGAATGCCTGCCGGAAAGGGCGCAAGAATAGCACTCGCTCCGTGCAGGCAGATTGTGAAATCCGGCACTTGGCGGGGGAAGGCCCGCGTCACGGCTTTCGACCGGGCGACGGCTGGTTTTGCCTTGCGGCGGTGCCGAATCCGTCCCTCGGGGAAAAAGCCCCTTGACATGTGGGGCAGACCTGCCATGCAACGCGCGATTTCTGTATAATTCGGTTTTGCGCCTATAGGATTTGCCATGCGTCTGATCCAAAAAGCACTCACATTCGATGACGTGCTCCTCGTCCCGGCCTACTCTGCCGTTCTTCCGCGCGACACCAGCCTGAAAACCAAGCTTACGCGCAACATTACCCTGAACATGCCTTTGCTGTCGGCCGCCATGGATACGGTGACCGAAGCGCGTCTGGCCATTGCCATGGCGCAACAGGGCGGTATCGGCATCATTCACAAGAATCTGAAGCCGGCTGAGCAGGCGCGGGAAGTCTCGAAGGTCAAGCGTTTCGAGTCGGGCGTTCTGCGTGACCCGATCACGATTCCGCCGCACATGAAGGTGCGCGATGTGATCGCGCTGTCGCGCCAGCATGGCATTTCCGGTTTCCCGGTCGTCGAGGGCGCGCAGCTCATCGGTATCGTGACCAATCGCGACCTGCGTTTCGAGAGCCGCCTGGACGAGCCGGTGCGCGCGATCATGACGCCGAAGGAAAAGCTCATCACCGTGCGTGAAGGCGCATCGCCGGCCGACGCCGAGCGTCTGATGCACGATCACCGCCTCGAGCGCGTGCTGGTCGTCAACGACGCGTTCGAACTGCGCGGCCTGATGACGGTCAAGGACATTACGAAGGCGACGGAATACCCGCTGGCAAGCAAGGACGAACACGGCAAGCTGCGTGTCGGCGCTGCCGTTGGCGTGGGCGCGGACAATGAAGAGCGCGTCGAGCTGCTGGTCGCGGCCGGTGTCGACGTGATCGTGGTCGATACGGCGCACGGTCACAGCCAGGGCGTGCTGGACCGCGTGCAGTGGGTCAAGAAGCACTTCCCGCAGATTGAAGTCGTCGGCGGCAACATTGCGACGGCAAGCGCCGCGCTGGCGCTGGTCGAGCACGGCGCAGACGCCGTCAAGGTCGGTATCGGCCCGGGCTCGATCTGCACGACGCGTATCGTTGCAGGTGTCGGTGTTCCGCAGATCACGGCTATCGCGAATGTGGCCGAAGCACTGAAGGAAACGGGCGTTCCGCTGATCGCCGATGGTGGTATCCGTTACTCCGGCGACGTGGCCAAGGCGCTGGCCGCCGGTGCGCACACCGTAATGATGGGCAGCATGTTCTCCGGCACGGAAGAAGCGCCGGGCGAAGTGTTCCTGTATCAGGGCCGCTCGTACAAGAGCTACCGTGGCATGGGTTCAGTGGGTGCGATGAAGGACGGTGCAGCAGACCGTTACTTCCAGGACCCGGCCAACAATGCCGACAAGCTCGTGCCGGAAGGCATCGAAGGCCGCGTGGCCTATAAGGGTAGCGTGAACGCGATCCTGCACCAGTTGACCGGCGGTATCCGCTCGTCGATGGGTTATCTGGGTTGCCCGTCGATCAAGGACTTGCACGAGAAGGCAGAATTTGTCGAAATCACGGCCGCCGGCATGCGCGAATCGCACGTGCACGACGTCCAGATCATGAAGGAAGCCCCCAACTACCACGTGGAGTAATTGCCCATGAAGGCCATGTTGCGTACGGTACTGTTCCTCGATGCGGCGTTGAATCTGGCACTTGGTGTGCTGCTGATTGCGTCGTTCTGGTCATCGCTGTATGCGGCCATTGATGTGCCCGCGCCATCGCCTGTGCTGTATGCGCAGGTACTTGGTGTGGCCTTCATTGGCGTGGCCTGGCTGCAATGGCACGCCACCGTGAATGGCCAGTTGACGTCAACCGTCGCGAAAGTGACGGGACATATCAACTGGATCAGCGGTGCGTTCGTGCTGGGGTGGCTGATCTCCGGCCAGCTGGTGGTGTCGAGCGGGGGCAAGTGGATGCTTGCCATGCTCGGGGCTGTCCTGCTGGTCGTGGGCGGGATTCTCGTCAAGCTCGCGTCGAGTGTGCGCACGAAAGAGCGCGTACAGGCGGCGCAGCAGGCAGGCGAGCGGGTGCGAGGCGGTGTCGTGAGCGACACGCGACGCGACGCACCGAGAGATTATGCCGATGCGCGGGTCGTCGACGAGGCCCGTGGCACGCGCGCTGAGCCGCGCATGGAGACGCCTCGCGGCGGCTCCGCACCAGTCAATAGCACGCCGGTCGCGCCTGTGGGCGCCACCGGCATTGTCACGCCCGTGCCTTCCGACACGGCGCCGACGTCCAACGAATCCACTTCATCCGTACCTCACGATGCACGACAAAATCCTCATTCTTGACTTCGGCTCGCAAGTCACCCAGCTCATTGGACGCCGCGTTCGCGAAGCGCACGTCTACTGCGAGATCCACCCGAACGACGTAACGGACGAATTCATCCGCGAATTCAATCCGAAGGCTGTCATTCTGTCGGGTAGCCACGCGAGCACGTATGAGGATCAGGATCTGCGTGCGCCGCAGGCCGTCTGGGATCTGGGCGTGCCGGTACTGGGCATCTGCTATGGCATGTTCGCGATGACGGTCCAGTTGGGCGGTCAGGTCGAAGCCAGCAACCATCGCGAGTTTGGTTATGCCGAAGTGCGCGCCCATGGCCATACGCCGCTGCTCGACGGCCTTGAAGATTTCCGTACCGACGACGGTCACGGCATGCTCAAGGTGTGGATGAGCCACGGCGACAAGGTCACGCAACTGCCGGAAGGCTTTGCGCTGATGGCGTCGACGCCGAGCTGCCCGATCGCCGGTATGGCCGACGTCAAGCGTCATTACTACGCTGTGCAGTTCCACCCGGAAGTCACGCACACCGTGAAGGGCCGCGAACTGCTTGAGCGCTTCGTGCTGGAGATTGCAGGCGCGAAGCCGGACTGGATCATGCGCGACCACATTGAGGAAGCCGTCAAGGCGATCCGCGAGCAGGTGGGCGACGAGGAAGTGATCCTCGGTCTGTCGGGCGGTGTGGATTCGAGCGTTGCGGCGGCGCTGATTCATCGTGCGATTGGCGATCAGCTGACGTGCGTGTTCGTCGACCACGGTCTGCTGCGCCTGAACGAAGGCAAGATGGTGATGGAAATGTTCGAGGGCCGTCTGCACGCGAAGGTTGTGCACGTCGACGCGACGGCACAGTTCATGGGCCACCTGACGGGCGTGACGGATCCGGAGCAAAAGCGCAAGATCATCGGTCGCGAGTTCGTGGAAGTGTTCCAGGCGGAAGCGAAGAAGCTGAAGAACGCGAAGTGGCTGGCGCAAGGCACGATTTATCCGGACGTGATCGAATCGGGCGGTGCGAAGACGAAGAAGGCGACGACGATCAAGAGCCACCACAACGTGGGCGGCCTGCCGGAGACGCTGGGTCTGAAGTTGCTGGAACCGCTGCGCGATCTGTTCAAGGACGAAGTGCGCGAACTGGGCGTGGCGCTCGGCCTGCCGCACGACATGGTCTACCGTCACCCGTTCCCGGGCCCGGGTCTGGGGGTGCGTATTCTGGGTGAAGTGAAGCAGGAATACGCGGACCTGCTGCGTCGCGCCGATGCGATCTTCATCGAAGAGCTGCGCAACACCGTCGAGCCGAACAGCGGCAAGACCTGGTACGAACTGACGAGCCAGGCGTTCGCGGTGTTCCTGCCGGTCAAGAGCGTTGGCGTGATGGGCGATGGCCGCACGTACGAGTGGGTCGTGGCGCTGCGCGCCGTACAGACGCAAGACTTCATGACGGCGCACTGGGCACACCTGCCGCACGAACTGCTCGGCAAAGTCTCGAACCGCATCATCAACGAAGTGCGTGGTTTGAACCGTGTCGTCTATGACATCTCGGGTAAGCCGCCTGCGACGATTGAGTGGGAGTAATCCCGGCGTCGCTTCACACCGTTTCGGGATATATCGAAATCCGCACGAGACGATAGTGAAATAGAAGTTTAGCTAAAGGTTTAGCGAGGTTTGGCGGCTCAGGCAATCTGAGCCGCCACCAAGAATCTTGCGCCCTTAGTCGGTGGTCGAGACGAAACTCAGATCACCTAAGCGGTTCCCATCCTGACGCACAAGACTGTGCAACCTCCTTCCCGCGTAATCGTCATCGTGCCGCCCAGTTTTTGCGCGCGCCGTTTCATGCTGTGCAAGCCGGTACCTTCGTGTGACGCGCGAGGGACGGTTTCCCCAGCGTCGTCAAACCGACCAGTGTCGAAGCCAACGCCGTTGTCTTCCACTCGCAGCGTAAATTCGCCGTCGACGTCATGCAGATCCACGCGCACGCAGCTGGCCTTGCTGTGCTTGAGGACATTGGTCAGCGCTTCTTGCAAAATGCGTTGCACTTCCAGAGATCGGGCGGCGCCCATTTCGCATCGCTCGATGCCTTCCACGCGCCATTCGCACTCGATCATCTGAATCTCGAAACGCGCAGTCATTCGATGGCGCAAGGAAGCAATCTGCTCGGCCAGTGCCTGCTCTCCCGCCTGATGCACCGTTGCGCTGTCGACGACGAAGCGCAACTCGTCCCGTAATTCCTTCAGCAGCGCAAGAAAGCGCTCCGGTGGCAGCGTGTGTGGCGCATGTTCGATAGCGGCAATGCCCGACACCAGCGTACCGCCCAACCCGTCATGCAGGTCGTGCGCGAGATTGAGCCGCTCGGCAAGCCTGACGTTGGCGACTTGCAGTTCATGCTGACGATTCAGGGTGGACGACAGTTCGCCTCGGGCGTCGTCGATCGCCTGCTTGAGTTCGTCATTGAACTGTGAGATGCGTCGGGCGTTGTTGGCAAATCGTCGTGCCAGCACAACGGCCATGCCGATCATCAGAATCTGTGAGGTTTGTGCGGTGTAGTAGACGTTGGAGTCCAGAATGCCGAAGAACACGAGAAAGTCATGCAACCCGGCGGCGACGAACACGAGCGCACAAAGCGAGACGATTCGTTGTTCCGTCTGCCGTTCGCGCCACGTCAGGACGAACAGCAGCACGCAGGTTGCCAGCCACGTCATGCCGGGCACGACGGCCCAGATCGCGCGCAGCGTTTCCGTATAGGTTCGCGGTGCAACGATCAGCGTTGCTGCGCCCACTCCGAACGTGATCCACATCGCGGCCTCGATCCGAGGCATGCGTCTGCCGCAGAAGCGCAGCACGAACATGGTGAAGCACGCGCAGTAAAAGAGAAACGCGATGGACACGAACAACTGCCAGCCATCGTTGGTCGCAAAGGGCCAAGGTCGCGTGACGATCTGATTGACGGCGTAGAGCCACCATGCGAAGGACATGAGGCTGAACCACCCATACGACGTCTCCTGCCGACGGTATAGCCAAAGCGTAAGCACTACCACGCCGAGCGTGACGGTGATCGCCAGACTGAAAAGCTGCAGATCGTGGCGCAGCCATCGTGCCTTGTCGTACGCCGAACGGATTTCGTCAGGCGATCCCCGCAGCACCGGACCGAGTCCCGGACTATACGCCGCAAGGCCAGAGACACGCACCAGCAGCACGTTGGATCCGGCACGAAGCGTCGGCGCGTCGACGACCCAATGGCGTGGTGTGTTCCAGGCACGACTCAGCGGCTCGACCAGCGAATCGTCACGTGAGATCAGGCTGCCGTTCAGATAGACCATGCCGGCCATATTCAGGTATTCCAGCATCAGGCCCCGTGCCTTGACGGGCGACGGCTCCTGCCATGTCAGCCGGTACCAGACCACGCCATCGAAACGCGGCCAGTGCGATGTCCATACGTCCGGCAGCGTTACAGGAATCCAACCGGCATTCGGTGGCTGCGTCGCTTGCCAGTCGCCGCGCACGGCTTCAATGTGCTCGAACGGCAACGAGGCGTCGGAAACCGGGCGTGGGGCGATGGAGCGTTGCGCGTGCGCAGTGGCGGCAAACAGCCAGAGCAGGGCGATCAGTGTGATCAGCTTGATCAGTGTCAGGGCAACAAGCCGGAGACGCGGGCTTCGAACACGGCCTGTGTGCGCGAATTGACCGCCAACTTCTTGTAGATGTTCTTGATGTGACATGCGACCGTGAGGCTGGAGATGGAGAGCAATGCTGCAATCTCGCGGTTCGTCATGCCTTTGGCCACGAGTCCGAGAATCTCGACTTCGCGCGGGCTTAGCGCCGACGGAACATCGGACATTCGCGCCGCCGCCAGGCCGCTGCCGGTACCGGAAGGCGGCACCGGTGTGCCTGACACGCCGGGCGCGAGTGCAACCAGCCCCAGAATGTGCCGTGCCACGAACGGATCGATCGGTGCGCCCCCGCGCAGCGCACTGCGAATCGATAGCGCGATCTCTGTGTCCTCGCGCTCCTTGAGCAGATATCCCGTGGCACCGCGTTGCAGGGCCCCAACGATGATCTGTTCCGTACTCCACGCGGAGATTACCAGAATCGGCAGGGCGGGGTCGCGCGCATGCAACTCGCCGATCAGGTCGATGCCGCTGCCGTCGGGCAAGCCGACGTCGATCAATATGAGTGCGAACGGTTCGTCGGCGAGCACCGCCCGCGCCTGCGCAAGGCTCCCGGCGACTTGCACCGCGTCATCGGTATAGCCAAGGGAATGGAGAATGGCGCGCATGCGAATTTGCATGCTCGGATCGTCTTCTACGAGCAACAACGGACCGGGCAATACCGGTTCGATATTCGCAAGCGTGCTGGCAGACATGGCTGACGAAGGGGAAGAAGGGAGAGACGGGGGGCGTAGCATCGGTATCGCAAAATAGCACGCCTGCGAACGCGTCTGCCATCCCCGAAACAGGGGAGGTCGATGGGGCACCCGACCGACATCGACCGTCAATTCTTCGTATTACTCATTTCTGGGGATGGAATGCCGTGCCGAACGGGTGGTATGTTGCTGCGAAACTCAGCGTACCCGGCGAAGCTCCGCGAAAGCGCGCCATATTTGCATGCCGGGTACACCGCTTGTCGTAGCGGCAACACAGCCTGGTATTTCGGGGGAAGCGTGCGAGACAAATCCGCCGCGTTGACGGCACCACTGCGGCTCAAGGCCCTCTGCGGGGTGGCCAGCGTCGTCCTCGCCGGTCACGCCTCAGCACAGTCGTCTGGCCCCTACGTACTCAACTATCGCGGCGCGACCGGGGGCTGCTGTACGTCCAGCAACGGATACAACGGCGAAAACGGCCGTCAGGACGTCACGCAGTCCGTGACGGGACTGAACATTCAGACGACGGGCGGCGCCACGGGCGTGCTGGTCGATGTCAGTGGCGGTAATGGCGGAAACGGCAACCCCCACGACGACGACGACGGCCGTGACCACTGGGGTGGCAATGGTGGCATCGGCCGCATCATCGACTTCACACTCGCACAAAGCACGGTGATGAGCACCGGCATCGGCGTCAGTGTGCTCTCTGCTGGCGGCGATGGCGGCCTCTGGGGCAATCGCAGCGATGGTCATGGCATTGGCGGTGACGGTCATCTGGCCGCCCTCACGCTGATCGGCGGCTCGGTCAACGCTATCGGCTACGGACTTTCGGCCCAATCCGTCGGCGGTAACGGAAAGGACAGCGCGATTCCTTCCTCGGGCGGCCTGACTCCCGGCCTGAACGCAGGGTACGGAGGCAATGCCGGAGACGCAAACATCACGGTCAAAGGCGGCGCCGTGATCACGGTGAGTGGTACGGGGGGCGCTGCGATTCGCGCGGAATCGCTTGGCGGTCAGGGTGGCCTTGGTGTCGACGACGACATTGCCGGTTATGTCGATTCCGGATGGGGCGGCAATGCAGGCAATGTCAATGTGACGATTGCCGACGGCACGATCACCGCGCACGGCAACGGCGAGGCTGGAATTCTGGCCCGGGCCGTCGGAGGCAGCAGCCCGAAAGGAGCGGGCATCGATGTGAAAGGCGGGAATGGAGGCAATGCCGGGCACGTCTCCGTACAAAGCGGGGCGGCAATTTCCACCGACGGTGTCAACGCGCCGGGTATCGCCGTCTACAGCCTTGGCGGCGATGGCGGTGATGGTGGCGATGGCAATTCGGGGAGCGGATTCCCCGGCGGCGACGGTGGCACACCGGGCGGCGCTTCCGTGACGAACTCCGGCAGCATCGCAACGCAGGGGCTCGGCTCGACCGGCATTCGCGTGGTGGTCGTTGGCGGCAGCGGTGGTAACGGCGGAGCGTCCGGGCCGTGGTCGGGGCACGGCGGCGATGGTGGTGCTGGCGGCAATACCGGGGCGCTCGCGGTCAACATCGTCAATAACGGCAACATTCTCACGAACGGACGCGATGCGATCGGCATCCTCACGCACGCCGTCGGCGGTGGTGCTGGGAATGCCGAAATCAGTCAGGGTTTGATGAACATTGGCGGCGGCGCGGGCGGCAACGGCGGACAAGGCGGCAATGTCTACGTCCAGAACAACGGCGCGATTTTCACGACGGGCGACCAGAGCCCTGCCGCCGTGGTGCAGAGTATCGGTGGCGGTGGTGGGCACGGCGGCGACGCGGATACCACGGGCATTATCGTAGGCATTGCCACTGGCGGTCGCGGTGGGGCGGGCGGCGATGGTGGCACCGCTACGCTCGATCAGGCGGGCGCGATTTCCACAGCGGGGGCGGGGGCGGCTGGCGCGGTCGTGCAGAGTATCGGCGGCGGCGGTGGGGTGGGTGGATCGTCGTCCGCGATCACGGTCGGTATCGGACTTGGTGTTGCCGTCAGTCACGGTGGTAGCGGGGGACAGGGCGGCACGGGCGGCACGGCCCGCGTGAGCGTGGACGACGACGCGAGCATCACCACACAAGGCGTGAGCAGCGATGCCGTGGTCGCGCAGAGCATCGGCGGCGGTGGCGGTTACGGTGGCCTTGCCAGCGCTTCGAGCATCACCATCGCTCCCGATCTTGGGCCCGATCTCCCGACGGGCACGATCAGTCCGCACGTCAGCCTCGGGGGACGTGGCGGAGGCGGTGGAAACGGCGGATTTGCGCAGGTCGAAAACGACGGGAATATCGTGACGCAGGGTGACCGAAGTCTCGGCATTCTGGCCCAGAGTATTGGCGGCGGCGGTGGCGCAGGCGGCAACGCCGCCGCCCCGTTACGCGCGAAGACGGTGTCCGCACCGGGGAGCCGGTTGGACGTGAGCGTCGGCGTGTCTATCGGCGGTGCGGGGGGAGCGGAGGCGCAGGCGGCGTCGCCACTGTGACGAATAGCGTCACGGGCATCGTCGAGACATCCGGCGATCACGCCATCGGCATTCTGGCGCAGAGTGTCGGCGGTGGCGGCGGCAATGGCGGCAGCGTGCAGCAGGAGACCGCCCAGTCGTTCTCGGCAACGCTGGGTTCGCCGACATCCGCACTAGGCACGTTGCAGACGATCATGCAGTGGCTGGAGACGTCCGGTCAGTCGTTGAACGTGAAATTCGGCTCGCTCAAGGTCGGTGTCGACGTGCGCGTTGGCGGCTCGGGCGGCAGCGGCGGTGACGGCGTTGGCGCCAGCGTGTTCAACAACGGGCAAGTCACGACCACGGGAGACGGCGCAGCGGCCATCGTCGCGCAAAGCGTCGGCGGCGGGGGCGGTAGTGGCGGGACGGCCACGTCGACAAGCGCGTCGAGCCTCATGTCGAGCATCGACAGCTTGCTCGGTGTGGTGACGGGGAAGATCGGACAGTATTTTCAGGTGTCACCGAACACTGGTACCAATGTTGCTGTGGGCGGATCGGGCGGCAGCGGCGGCAACGGCGGGCCGGTCGGTGTAACCCAAACGGGCACCATCGTCACGAAGGGTTTCGCCTCCCCCGGCATCGTTGCCCAAAGCATCGGTGGCGGGGGCGGTGCTGGCGTTTCGACTGCGCAGAATCTTGATGTCTTCCTGTCCAACTGGGCCGCGAAGGACGCCCCCGGCATTCTGAGCGACATCACCCGCATCGTCGATCTTCTCGGCTCCAATCTGGCGAGCGCCCAACACAACGTGAACGTGAGCGTTGGTGCGAAAGGCGGTGGCGCAGGCTATGCGGGGTTGGTCACCGTAGATGCAAGCAGTGCGTCGAGCCAGATTCAAACGCTCGGTGACAACTCACCGGGCATCCTTGCGCATGGGATTGCTGGTGGAGGGGGGCTCGCTGGCGCAAGTGCCTATACGTTCGGACCGAGCACATTCGGCGCGACGGCCGGGGCCACGCAACCCGCGTTGGCGCTCTCGCTCGGCGCAGCTTATGACTCGACGATTAGCAGCGTGAGCGGCACGTCGTTTCCGGTGGTCGTGAAAAGCGGGGGGCCATCAGCACCCACGGGGACGATTCGAGCGGCGTGCTCGCTCAGAACATTGCGGGCGGTGGTGGCGTTGCCGTCGCCAATCTGGCCGGGAACGCGAGCACGTATCTCGCGCAAGGACAGGGGGCGACGTCACCGGCATTGTCGCTGGGTGCGTCGGTGACCGGCATGGCCGCACCCGCGCTCGTTCGCAGCGGTACGGCGACGGTGACAAATACCGCGACCATCGAGACCACGGGGGCGCTCTCTCATGGCATCTTCGCGCAATCGGTGTCGGGCGGCGGGGGCGCCGCCGGGTGGGTCGCAAGCGGCGGCGCGATGGCGTTGCTTGCGGGACCGGTGATGCAACTCGGCGCGTCTCAATCGGGGGCCAACAGCCTTTTGGGCATGGCTGGCAATGTGACCGTCTCCCTCGGCGCTCCGACAACGATAGCGACGGCTGGTGCGCTTTCGTTCGGTGTGCTCGCACAAAGCATTGGCGGGGGCGGCGGTTATGCCGCATCGGTGAGCGACGGGCAGCCGTCGTCGTTGCCGATCACCAGTTTGCTGTTAGGCGCGCAGGGGCAAACCGGCGGCGCGGGGGCACAGGTCAGTGTGATGGCGGACGCAGGCTCCGCGATTCAGACGCAGGGGCGCAACGCGTTCGGTATCGTCGCGCAAAGCGTGGGGGGCGGCGGTGGCATCGCTGGCCTTTCGACGGCGCCCGGTCGCGTGACGCTTGCGTCGCTCAACAACACGCTCACGACCGCTGGCGTGAACGATGGCGGCACCGTCGACGTATCGGTCGCAGGCAAGGTGAAGACGACCGGCGACGGCGCGGTCGGCGTCCTCGCACAAAGTGTCGGTGGCGGCGGTGGCATTGCTGGCGATGCGGCGTCCGTCACTTATGGGACGAGCGTTGTCCATCTGGCCGACATCGCGGGGGCGGTGGGCACGGGAAGCACAGTGACCGTCAACGTTGCGGGTGGCGTCGCCACATACGGTGCCAATGCTCCGGCCATCCTCGCCATGAGTCTTGGGGCGGGGCGGTGTTCAGCGACGGTGGCATCCTGCTCAAGAACTCGGGCAATGCGAGCGGGAACAGTGGTGGCACAGTGAGCGTCGCGATTGCGCCGGGCGCGACGGTCGTGGCGATGGGTGCGGGCTCCCCCGCAATCGCTGCAATCAGTACGGGCCGCACCGGAGGTAATGCGAGCGAGACCACGCAAGGCAAGCCGATCAGCGTGACCATCGGCAGCGGGGCGACTGTAGCCGCCAACGCGACGTCCGGGATCGGTGTGCTGGCGATCACGACCGACGGCGTGAGCGTCGATAACGCGGGCACACTTACGGCAGCCACGGCCATCGAATCGGCGAGCCGTGCAAGTGTGAGCAATACCGGGCGGGTCCAGGGGAACGTACAGCTTACTTCCGACAGCACGTTCGTCAACCAGCAAAGCGGTGCACTGCACACGGCCAGCCGCGTCACGACGGGGTTGTTGCAGAACTACGGCACGCTCAATCCGGGCGGTCCGGGCGTGTTTCAGGCATCGACCGTCGACGGCGCGTTTTCGCAAACGGGCACCGGTGTGTACGCGCCCGACCTCGATTTCACGCGTCACAACAGCGATTTTCTGGTGACTACCGGTGCGTTGACGTTCGGTGGCAGCGTCGTGCCGGTGCTGCACAATCCGGTCAAGAACATCTGGCTCGGAATTGGTCACTTCGACCGTGCGCCAACGGGCGAGTCTGCAACAGCGAAAAGCACGGCGCTCGTCTTCAGCTATCAGATGAAGGACCACTACGGCGGCACGCAGGACCCCTTGATCTCCGTCGACGCCAACTTCAAACCGCAAGGCGTTGCGCTCAATGGTAATCAGTCGTCGTTTGCCAATCACTTGCAATGGCTTTGGGATCAGGGGCTTGTCGACGCCGGTCCGCTGTTCCAGCCCTTTGCGAGTGTGGGAGACGCGGCGAGCTACCGACGCGCGCTCAACACGCTGTCCGGCGCGGCGTCACTCATGCGTGCAGGATCACGCGGGCAGGAGAACTTCGATTTCCTGAATCGCCTGATGAGTTGCCCGCAGTTCGTGAGCGGCGGAACGCGTTTGTCCGAGGGGAGTTGCGTTTGGGCACGCGTGATCGGCACGCGCGCGGACCGCTACGATACGGCCGACGATGTCGGTTTTCGCAGCCAGCAGGTGACCTACCAGTTCGGCGTACAAAAGGAGATTGCACCGGACTGGTTCCTGGGCGGCTCGGCAAGTTACGTCGTAACGCACGCGCGGTCGTCAGACCAGTCGCTGGATGTCTCCAGCGATGGCTTTCGCGCCGGGGTCACGCTCAAGCGGCAGATGGGCCCGTGGCAGGTCGCGCTCGCGTTGCTTGGCGGTTATGAGAGCGGCACGCAGAACCGAATCATCGATTACCCGGAAGCCACCGCGCGTGCGAGCAGCCAGCCGAACGCATTTTTCGTCGGCGCGCGATCGCGACTGTCCTATCAGTTGAACCTTTCGGGGTGGTATGTGAAGCCCTATGCGGATCTGGACGTTGTGTACGACCGTAGCGGTGCCTATCGCGAAACCGGGGCGGGCGTGTTCGATCTCGCCGTCCCGGGACAGGGACACACGACGGCCATCCTCAGCCCTTCCGTCGAAGTGGGTGGGCGGTTCGATCTGCGAGGCGCGACACTGCGTCCGTATCTGTCGCTAGGCATGAGCTTCGCATCGGCACGCCGCCTGAGTAACGATGTCTCGTTCGTGCAGTTCCCCGGTGCGTCGTTTGCGGTCAGCGCGTCGCAGCCGCGTGCCTACGGCAATTTCTCGGCGGGCATCGAATTGCTGTCGGACAAAGGCCTCGAAGTCCGTGCGGAGTACAGTCTTCGCACGGCCCCGTCGCAGACGGTACAAAGCGCTGCATTGCGCTTGGCCAAGCACTTCTGATCCGCGAGGCCTCGATATGACAAAGGCCCGGACGATCGATCGTCCGGGCCTGTGAATGAGCGCGACGGGAACGGGTCTCAGGTCTGCGCGGCGTCGGCTGCGGCTTTGAGTACGTCGCGAACGCTGTCGATGAATTCGCCGGTACGCTCGACACTGGTCTTCCCGTCCAGCCAATTCCATGTGAAGCAAAATGTCACGCGTGTCTTGCCCACGAGCATCTGCGCGGCGAAGCACAGCGCGTGGAAGTTCTCCCAATCCAGGCTGCCGCCTTTGCCATAGGCGGGCAGGCCATCGGGCACCGTCATCCATGCCGCATCTGCCATGGCCGAGATGCGCTTGAATTCGAGCAGCGTCTCGGGCTTGTGGAAGAAGCGGCCATTCAGCGTGTCGCGATACCAGTTCACGAGATCGGTGGCAGAACTCGTCATGGTCTGTTTGTCGTTGATGACGTCCCGACGCGGCGTGAGACCAAGATTATCGCCATGCTCGAGCTTTTGCATGCCCGCCCAGCCGAGGTCGGTGCCCGAGGCGGCGCCTGCGAGATATGAGAAGAGGATTCGCGTGGAATCGGGAACGTGCGGCGTACTTAGTTGAGCCTGACGGATCAACTCTCGCACGCGCTGCGGTCCCACTGCCGCGAGGGTAATATCGGTACCGATGTTATCGCTGTGCGCGATCATCGCTTCAAGCGCCGTGCGGTATTGCGTCTGACCGCTCAATCCGATCAACACAGGGCTGCCCGGCGTGCGAACCGTGTCGTTCACGTCGCAAAGTTTCGTGCCGGAGAGGCCGTTGCGGCCCACTTCGGTGTCGATGAGGAATTGCGCCAGGATGAACGTCTTGACGGCACTCCCGACGAAAAGATATCGATTGGGTTCGTAGGCCGAGGTCCAGCCGGTCCCATTGGGGACGTCCGCGATGACCAGACAACTCGATGTCGCCGGTTCGTGTTTTCCGAAGCGCAGGACGGCGTCGTCGAGCGTCGGACGGCTGGCCGACATTGCGTTGGGGGACTGCGCGAGAAGTGCGGGCGCAGCGAGCGAGGCGGCAGCGAGCTTGAGTGTGCGTCTGCGGTGAGGTTGGAACGCGGTCATGCGAGAGAACTCCGGAACGGAAGAGAAGCCAGGAAAGCCGGTAAGGCGCGCAGCGCTCAGAGCGTCTCCAGGTCGCTTGCGCATCGAGGTTCGCAACGACGGTATCACGACGATCCCGCCCGAATCGATACCGCGTTTTAGGTAGTCGCCTCGTTTTCCCCGTCGCGACTAGCATTCCGGCCGCGCAGCGATATCCCTAAACCACCTCACCAAAAAATCCGCCAACGCACGCGTTTTCGCAGAAAGGTGGCTTTTCGTTGGATAGACGAGCTTGATATCGGCGGCAGGCAGCGTCCAATCAGTCATCACAGTGCGAAGTTGACCTGACGCCAGATACGGACGGATATCCCACATCGACCGGATCAGCATGCCGTGGCCGTTCAGCGCCCATGTCGTTGCCGCTGCACCGTCGTTGGTGCTGAGCATGCCGCGCACTTTGACCGTCTCCTGACGATCCGCCTGACGGAAGTGCCACGTGCCGTAGGTCTCGTCGCTCTCCCGAATCACGATGCATTGATGCGCCGCCAAGTCCGATGGCTGTGCTGGTTCGCCCGATGCATCGAGATACGCGGGCGACGCGCATAACACCCGCGCATTAGCCATCAGTTGACGCGCCGTCAATCGCGAATCCGGCAAGTCGCCAAAACGGATCGCCGCATCGAACCCTTGCTCAACGAGGTTCACCGGACGGTCCGTCAGGTGCAGTTGCACCTCCACCTCCGGATACTCGCGCGCAAACGCGGACAGCGCCGGGGCGATGTGCGTCCGCCCGAAACCGAGCGTTGCCGCCAGTCGGAGCAGACCGCGAGGGGACGACTGCGCACCGGTCACCGCATGTTCCAACGCTTCGAGCTCGCCGAGAATACGTGCGCCGTCCTGCAAGTACATGTCGCCCTCGGGCGTGAGACTGATGCGTCGTGTCGTACGATGCAGCAATCGCACGCCAAGACGATGCTCAAGTTGCGCGAGCCGACGGCTGACCGCCGGCGGCGTAATCCCCATCTGCTGTGCAGCGGCCGCCATGCTGCCTTCTTTCATGAGCGTCGCGAAAAAGCGCAGATCGGAAAATCCGTCGATTGACATGGCGATTCGTGTCCTGCAATTAACAATGAAGTGATTCTGAGTCACTTTATGTCGTTTTGCATCAAATATAGGATGTACATGACACGTGGTTGATCGCGAATACCGCACAGGCATCGCACCGAACCCGCACGCAGAAAAAGGTAAAAGGGTCTATGACTTCCCAAGCGCTGTTCCCCGGTTTCACCGCCTATCGTTTGCCGACGCCTGACGGGCAGCACATTCACGCGTTGACGGGCGGCAGTGGCCCGGCGCTGCTGATGCTGCATGGCCACCCGCAAACGTCCGCGATCTGGCACAAGGTTGCGCCGGCGCTGGCCCGGCATTTCACGCTGGTGCTGGCTGATCTGCGCGGCTACGGGGATTCGGCGAAACCGGCGGGTGACGCCGATCATGTGGCCTACAGCAAGCGTGTCATGGCGCAGGACATGGTGTCCGCCATGCAGGCGCTGGGACATTCGACGTTTTCGGTGTTGGCGCACGACCGTGGGGCGCGCGTCGCACATCGACTGGCGGCGGATCATCCGGATATCGTGCGGCGCATGGTGCTGCTCGATATCGCGCCAACCCTCGCGATGTACGAACAAGCCAGCGACGCCTTTGCGCGCGCCTACTGGCATTGGTTCTTCCTGATCCAGCCCGCGCCGTTGCCTGAGCGCCTGATCGAAGCCGATCCGGTCGCGTATTTACGCGATGTCATGGGACGTCGGAGCGCTGGATTGGCACCGTTCGATGCGCGCGCTCTGGCGGAGTATCAGCGTTGCTTGTCGCTGCCGGGCGCAGCGCACGGTGTCTGTGAGGACTACCGGGCCGCAGCGACGATCGACCTCGATCACGACCGCGCGGATCGCGACGCCGGGCATCGATTGTCCATGCCGGTGCTGGCGTTATGGGGAGAGCAGGGCGTCGTGCACCGATGCTTCAGACCGCTCGACGAGTGGCAACGCGTCGCGTCCGACGTGCGCGGGCACCCGCTGCCTTGCGGTCATTACATTGCGGAAGAAGCGCCGGACGTGCTGCTGGCCGATGCGCTCCCGTTCCTGCTCGACGTTACACCGAGCGCGTAAGGCCGCCATCGACGCGAATGTTCTGGCCCGTGATGTAACCGCCACCCTCGGACGCCAGGAAGGCCACCGTCGCCGCAATTTCTTCGGCTTTGCCATAACGCTGCATCGGCACGCTTTCGCGGCGTACTTCCTGCTGCGGCAGGCTGTCGATCCAGCCCGGCAGAATGTTGTTCATGCGGACGTTGTCCTTCGCGTATTTGTCCGCAAACAACTTCGTGAACGATGCCAGCCCCGCACGGAATACGGCCGACGTCGGGAACATCTCGCTCGGCTCGAACGCCCATGCCGTCGAAATATTGATGATCGCGCCTGCACCTTGCTTTTGCATGATCGGCGTGACCAGACGCGTCGGGCGGATCACGTTCATCAGATACGTGTCCATGCCGCGATGCCAGTCCTCGTCGCTGATCTCCAGGACGGCGGCGCGCGGGCCATGGCCAGCACTGTTCACGAGCACGTCGATACGTCCCCAACGCTGCACCGCCAGATCGACAAGTTCCTTGAGCGATTCGTTGGACTGATTCGACCCCGTCACGCCAACGCCACCCAGTTCAGCCGCCAGCGCCTCGCCCTTGCCGGACGACGACAGAATGCCGACCTTGAAGCCGTCCGCTGCGAGGCGTCGCGCCGCCGCTGCACCCATGCCGCTGCCACCGGCCGTAATCAATGCCACTTTTTCTACTGTCATGCTGTTATCCTCCGATGACGTCGAGTGCCGCTCGATGGACACGTCAGACGGGTGAACACTGTTCTCAAGTGTTCAAAGCGTAACACTGCGCGACCCGTCAGACGAATCAGATTTCGACACTTTATTCAGTAGAAAAACTACACCATGACGGAAGCCGTCGGCCGATTACCGTCGCTCAACGCATTGCGTGCTTTCGAAGCGGCGAGTCGGCATCTGAACTTCCGGCTTGCGGCGGAAGAACTGGGTGTGACGCAAGGCGCTGTGGCGCAACAAGTGCGTAGCCTCGAAGCGGAATTGGGGATGAAGTTGTTCGAGCGGCATCCGCGCGCGCTGTCGCTGACCGAGAACGGGCGACGCTATGCAAGCGGTGTGCGGCGCGCTTTCGAGATGCTGACGGAAGCAACGCAAGCGCTGCGCCCGGAACCGCTGCGGCTGACGATCAGCGTGACGCCGACGTTCGCATCGAAATGGCTGATCCCCCGACTGCCCGCATTCCTTGAAACGCATCCCGACATCGATCTGCGTATCCTCGCGACCGACCGGTTGTCGCACTTTCAGGCAGACGCTGTCGATCTGGCCGTTCGCTACGGCCGTCCTCCGTTTGGTGGCGGGCTCGTCGTTGAGCCATTGTTTGAGGAGGCGCAAGTCGCGGTCGCGAGTCCTGCCGTGATTGCGGCCGCCGGTCATCCTGGCAAAACGGATGGCGCCGGTCGCGCGGGGAGCCTGCGAGGTCATGCTTTGCTTCACGACGCCCACAACGCCTGGCCGCAGTTTCTCGATCTCACGTTACCGAAGGCGCAGATGTCGGAAGCGAAGAATGTACGGTTCAACCAGACGGCGCTTGCCATCGACGCCGCCGTCGCAGGGCAAGGACTGGCGCTCGCCCATCGTGACTTCGTTGCAGCGGATATTGCGGCCGGTCGTCTTGTGCGGCTATTCGATACCGAACTGCGTACCGGGGCGGGCTTTTACATCGTGTATCCCCGCCGCACCCGGCACGCAGCGCAAATCGCCGACGTCCACGAGTGGCTTTTGCGGGAGACACGAGACACGCGCTAGCATTGCGTTTTATGCAATGACTACGGACGCCGTCATGTCGCTTCCCGATCTCAACCTGCTTCACGCGCTCGATATCCTGCTGGAGGAGGGCAGCGTTGTCGGCGCTGCGCGCCGCATGCATCTGAGCCCGCCTGCCATGAGCCGGACGCTGAGCCGGATTCGTGAAACGCTGGGCGATCCTGTCTTCGTGCAGGCGGGCCGCAAGCTGGTGCCTACGCCGCGTGCGTTGGCGATGCGCGAGCAGGTGCGGCTGGTGGTCGAGCAGGCGCGACAGGTGCTTACACCCGGCGATGGCGTCGACCTCAAGACGCTTGACCGGCGCTTCAATGTGCGTGCAAACGATATCGTCGTGGGCCTGCACTCGGGACGATTGCTTGAGGCGATGGCCGCAGAGATGCCGCGCGCCATGCTGCGCTTCTCGCCGGAAGAAGACGATATGGACGACGAGGCGTTGCGTAGCGGGCGGATCGATCTGTTCATCAGTGCGGCTCGACCGTTGGGCCCGGAGATTCGCGTACAGCCGCTGTTCACGACCAGCTTCGTCGGCATGGCACGTCACGATCATCCGATTTTCGACGACGACATTACGCCTGAGCGCATCACCCGATGGGGACACATCGGCGTGTCGCGACGGGGGAAGTTCGCCGGACCGATCGACAGTGCGCTGGAGTCGCTGGGGCTGCGACGCCACGTGGCTCTGGTCGTACCGACGCCATCCGCCGCGCTTTTCGCGTTGTTTAGCAGTGACCTGCTGCTCGCGCTGCCGTCACACCTTGCACAGAGCGCGTTGGAAGCGGGGATGCGTCTGCGTCAGTTCGATTTTCCGGTGCCGCTTGAGACGGTGGTGTTGACACAGGCATGGCACCCGCGCTTTCAGGCCGATCCGGCGCATCAATGGCTGCGCCGCACCGTCCGCAGGATCTGCGAGACGTACTGATTCGATCATCGATGCGTTAGGCGCAATCGTTCATTCCAATCAAGTCACTTTTCGCATGACAGACGCCGACCCTACAGTGATGAGCATCGTCACTGTGTTCAAGGGTCATCGTGTCATCGACACCTGTTTCGGTCACCGGGTCCGGCGCGTCTAAAGCATCGCGGCTGGGCTGGCTGACCGCCATCGTCTCGCGTACGGACTTCACGTCACCGCGCGCCACCTATGTCTTCCGGTCCATCGTCGCCGCATGGCTTGCGCTGTGCGTTGCGTATCTCCTCGAACTGGAGATGCCGTTCTCGGCCGCGACGACCGTACTGCTCGTCATCAACCCGGTGCAGGGGGCTGTGATCGGCAAGGGCGCGTGGCGTGTTCTCGGCACGCTCGCGGGCATGGTCGCGTCGTTCATGCTGATGTCCGCTTTCGGACAGATGCCGTGGCTCTTTCTCCTCGGATTCTCCGTATGGTTGGGTCTGTGCGTTGCCGGTATGACGATGCTGAGGCACTTCCGGGCGTCGGGCCTAGTAGTCGCGGGGTACACCGTCGGGCTGGCCACGTTCGGCGCACTGCAACACCCGCAGCTCACGTTCGACCACGTCATCGGACGTGCCTCGACCGTGATGGTGGGGGTGGTGTGTCTGTCGGTGGTGTCTGCGCTGTTCAGTGCCCGCAGCATGCGGGGGAAGCTGGAGGGTGCGCTGACGCGAATGACCGCACGGGCTGCGGAGGTATTGGCCGCACTCAGCGTGGCGGACGAGGAGAAAGCACACGCCGCTGCCGCCGACGCCCAACGTCAGTTGATGACCGAGATCTACGGCGTGGACGATCTGCTGGCCGTCGGCAAGGCGGAGTCGGTGGACCTCGCGCATCGTGCGCATGCCGTACGGCACGCAATGGCGTCGCTGTTTGCAGCACTGGCCAGTGGCTCGCGCGCACCGCTCGGGAAGACATTGTCGTCAATGCTGACCGCCGCGTGGCGCGAAGCTGCACAGGCCGTCGGCACCGGTTCGCAGGGGCTGGAACGCGCTGAGAGCGTGATGCGAGACGCAAGACAGCGGCTTATCGATGCGCGCGCGTGGACTGACGCCACATCGTCGGCAACGTTCATTGCCATCGACGTACAGATCGAACAGGTCGACGATTACCTCGCCGCGCTGGATGGGCTTGCATCGCTGCATCGTCCGCGACCGGCGGGCGCGGCGGCGGTCGTCAGCTTCCACAGGGATCCGCGCGCTGCGTGGCAGAACGGTCTGCGCTCCGCCCTGACGTTGTTCGCCGCAGGGGCCATCTGGATTGTCACGGGCTGGCCGCATGGCGACATGATGCTGCTGATCGTCGCGCCGTACTGTGCGTTGCTTGCCGCAGCACCGAACCCTGCTGCCGGGGCATGGCAGTTCGTCAAAGGATCGGTGTTTGCGGTGCCTGCCGCGTTCGTGTGCGCCTTCGGCGTGCTGCCGCACATCGACGGACTACCGTTGCTGCTTGTCGTGCTGGCCGTGTTCTGGCTGCCCGGGATTTACGCAACGACACTGCCGCAGCATGGCCTGGCGGCGCTGGCGTACCTCGTCGGTTTCAATACGCTCACAGCGGCCGACAATCCCATGCACTACAACCTGCCGCTGTTTCTCAACGGGTCGGCCGCTTGGATCTTGGGGACGCTCGTTGCGTGGATGGGGTTTCGCTTGCTGCTGCCTCGGGTATTGCCGTGGGACATCGCACGGCTGCGGATGCGAATTCGCGATGAAGCCTTGCGTACGTTTCGTCCATCCACGCCGACTGCGTCGTCCCGCAGCCTGCTGACTGCGGCCGAGATATGGAAATGGCGTCAGCAACACCGCATCGCATCGTTGGGGGCGCTCCGAAAATCACAGCCGGACGCCATGCATCGAGACATCGCCGACGCACTTGTCAGTCTCCATCTTGGGCGCGAGGTGTGGCGGGTGCGCGCCTGGATGGCCGGTGAGGGGTGTCATGCCCAGTTCGCGGAGGTACGGCGAGTCGTTGCCGTCGCACTGGACCGGATGCAACGCCGCTTGCTGGCGCGTCACCCCAAACCCGCGTTCGCAGCGCGCCATGCACGCAATGCGGCACGACGGCTGGTGCGAATTGAGGCGACGTCACCCACATCACCCACATCACCCGCATCGCTGGTCGATGCTAGCCGTCTCAAGCGTGTCGTGGCGGCGCTCGTCGACATCGCCGCGACGCTCGACGCGCACGCCGACTATTTCTGCCAACCCCAACCTCTGGCTCCCGAATCTCATGCTCAGTGAAGTTGCCGTGGCGGGCATTTATTTGCCGCCGTTCTTCGTCTACGCCTGCATTGCCTTGCCGGTGTTCTTGGGTCTTCGTTTCGTCATGACGCGCGCGGGGGTGATGCGCCGCGTCTGGCATCCGGCGCTCTTCGAGTTCGCCATTTCTCTCTGTCTGGTCTCTCTGCTGGTGATTTATGTCTGATCGAATGATGTGGTTGCGTCCCGCGGCGAGGGCTGCGGGTACGTTGGTGGCAGTAGCTCTTGCGGTGGCGCTGGTCGCGGCGCTCTGGCGGGTGTATGTCGTCGCACCCTGGACGCGTGACGCTCGCGTTAGCGCGGAGGTGGTGCATATTGCGCCCGAAGTATCGGGGACGGTGCGCGACGTGGCCGTGGTCGACAACCAACGCGTTCAGCGCGGCGAGTTGCTGTATCGCATCGACCCCGAGCGTTTCCGTTATGCCGTGGCACAGGCCGAAGCGCAGTTGAGTGCGGCAACGGCCGTCATGCAGCAAAAGATGCAGGACGCGAAGCGTCGGCGCGGCATGGACGATCTCGTGCCCAGCGAGGACATTCAGCGCGCGAACCACGCGGTCGCCATCGCGCAGGCCGAGCAACGTCGCGCGCAGGTCGCACTCGACGTAGCCCGGCTCGATCTGACGCGCACCGAATTGCGGGCCCCCGCAGATGGGTACATCACCCATTTGCGGCTGCGTCCGGGAGACTACGCCGTTGCAGGACGAGGTAACGTCGCGCTGATCGATGCGCACAGCTTCTGGGTGACGGGCTACTTCGAGGAGACCAAGCTTCATGGTATCCGCACCGGTGCGCCAGCACGTATCCGGTTGATGGGGTTCGACGAGATGCTCGACGGCCATGTCGCGGGCATTGGCCGTGGCATCACCGATGCCAACGAGCATGCCGACGCACAGGGTCTGCCAAGCGTCGAAGCGAGCTTCAGTTGGGTGCGTCTGGCGCAACGCATCCCGGTGCGCATCGCCATCGACCGGGTGCCTGCCGGGGTGGTGCTGGCAGCGGGCATGACGTGCAGCGTAGACGTCGGCCGATCCGAGGCCACAGGCATGCCGAAGGGGCATCTCGCCAGCCTGCTGATGCGATGGATGTGACGTCATGAAACTCGCATTGAAATGGCCGGGTGCATTGGCGGCTTTGCCTGCGTCAAACGGTTCTTACGAGGTGCCGAGTCATGCGCTTCGTCGAGCGGTTTCGTTGGGCGGGATAAGCCTGCTGCTCGCAACCACCGCCTGCACGACGCTAGGCCCTGACTACCACACGCCCCAGACCGACGTGCCTGCCCAGTGGCATGAGGCGCGAGATGCGTTCGATACGTTGGGCACGTCCGATACCTCGCGGCTGCGCGAGTGGTGGCGGTCGTTCGGCGATCCGCTGCTCGACCAGCTCGTCGACACAGCGCTGCAAAACAACCGCGATCTCGGTATTGCTCAGGCGCATCTCGTGCAGGCGCGCGCGCAGCGGATCCAGATCGCTTCCGGGCTGGGGCCGACGATCTCGGCTGGCGGGACGGCGCAGGCGTTGCGCTCCAGCAAGCGTCTGGACTGGCCGCCGGGCATCGGGCAGTCGCGCACATGGCAATTGGGATTCGACGCGAGTTGGGAACTCGACGTCTTCGGCGGTACGCGAAGGGCGGTGGAATCGGCCGACCCGTACGTCGAAGCGGTGGCGTTCGACCGAGCGGCTGTGCGTGTGAGCCTGCTGGCCGAACTGGCGGCCGACTACGCCATGTTGCGGACTACGCAAGCGAGGTTGTCCATCGCGCAGGAGAACATCCGTACGCTGTTCGAAGGGGAACGTCTGGCGCAACGCGCCTTCGCGCAAGGTCTTGGAACCTCCGCCGAAGTGGCGCAGGCCCGCGCAGAGCGCGAACTCGCGCAGGCGGAGCCGCCGCGATTGCAGGCCGACATCGAACAGTTAAGTCACGCGATCGGCGTACTGGCAGGTGGATTTCCTGCGCAATGGCGCGATACGCTGGCCGCGCCGTCTGCCGTATTGCCGGTCATGCCAGCGCTACCGATGTCGTTACCGTCCGACGTCATTCGTCAGCGCCCGGACGTTCGCGCGGCCGAGCGTCGGCTTGCTGCCGCTACGGCACAGATCGGTGTGGCGGAGGCCGAGCGCTTCCCGCACTTCAGCATCCCGTTGAGTCTCGGCACGACGGCGAGTCTGCTCCACGACTTGTTTTCCAGCGCGAGCGTCGCGTGGTCCGCCGCCTTGATCGGCAGCCAGACGCTCTACGACGGCGGAAGGGCGCGCGCCAGTGTCACCGTGGCGCAGGCGGCCACTGACGCAGCGCGGCTTGCGTATGAGCGGGATGTCCGGCTCGCACTGCGCGACGTGGAAGACGCGCTCACGGGCCTGCATGGGGAGCGTGCGCGACAAGTCGCGCTGCATTCGGCGGTCGACGACAGTCAGCAGGCGCTGGTCCGCACGACGCGTCTGTACCAACGCGGATTGAGTGCCTATCTCCCCGTGCTCGTGGCGCAACGTGCCGCGAATCGTGCACGTGACGCCCTTGCCATCAGTCAGGGCGGTGAGGTGCTTAACGCCATCGCGCTTTACAAGGCACTGGGCGCGGGGTGGGCGCCGGACACCGTCCCCGTTCAACCTGCTTCCCGTGCTTCCCTTTGATCTCATCGCTTAGGAGCGAACCTCATGACACTCGATCCCCATCTCTTTTCGATCCACGACGTCCGCGAACTGCCGTTCGTCCTTTTCAATCAGGAGGCGGCCGAGCCGGGCTACGCACGTGACTGGGAGGCTGAGATGACGGCATTACTGAAGCACGGCGAGCCGTTCGTGGTCGTCTATGACCAACTCACACGCGACGAGACCCACGAAGACCGCAAGCAACGCGCCATCTGGCTCAAGCAACACAAGGCGGCGCTGGCTGAGGTCTGCAAAGCGCTGGTGAGTATCGAGCCGAATGAAACGCGACGTGCGGCCGTCCGCGCGATGGGAGAGACAGCGGTGAAGGCCTTCGGTATCCCGCACGAAGCCGTCGCCACGCGCGACGAGGCGATGGCCCTCGCACGGCGTTTGACGGCATCCGCAGGCTGAGGAGGGCGCCTGCTGCGTGTTTGCGATCTAATGCGGCGTGCGCGTCGCAAATCCGTGGCGTCGTGCGACGAACGCGACGACCCACGCAGCGAGGGCAAGCATCACGAGCACATGCGGCAGTGCTGCGGCACCCCACGTCGACAGCACGGTGCCGCCAAGCACGCCGCTCGCGGCAAACGAAAGATTGAAGACAGTCACGAGCATCGACTGCGCCACGTTCTCGTGCTCGCCTGCAGCGTTGCCTAACGCGGTCTGCAAGATCGTCGGCGCACCGCTGAAGCTCAGTCCCCAGAGCACCGCGCCCGCCATCAGCACCGGCCATGACGTCGGCCAGCAGCCAAAGGCGACGATGACGACGACAAACGTTGCCAGTGCCGTCAGCACGAGTCGGCGCAGCCACCGGTCCACCCACAGGCCAACGCCCCAGAGCCCGACGAGCGTGAAGATACCGAAGGTCGAGAGCATCGTCGCGAGCCGTTCGCTCATGCCGGACGACGCAAGAAACGGCGCGATATACGTGTAGAGCGTGTAATGCGCAACGACCCACAGCATGACCACCGCAAGCACCGGACGCACGCCCGGCAAACGCAACACATCCGTCGCACGGGCGCGGGCTGCGGGGGCGCTGGTCGCGTTTCCATTAGTCACCTCCGGCACGATCAGCAGCATCCATCCGACGAGGATCAGTGCGCACGCCGACAAGCCGCCGAAGACCCAGCGCCAGCCGATCAGGTGGCCGAGGGTCGTGGCGGCGGGAACCCCGAGCGCGAGCGCCAGCGGCACGCCGAGCATGGCGAACGCGAGGGCGCGACCTTGTCGTGACGGACTCACGAGCCGTCGTGCGAACGTGGCGATTTCACTCCACGCGAGCCCCGTGGCGAGTCCGACGACGAAGCGTGCGGCGAGCGTCAGCACAAAGTCCGACGAGAACGCCGTGACGGCGTTGCACACAGCGAAGCCGAGCAGGGCGACAACGAGGACTGTGCGACGCGACAGGCTGCGCATCAACACGGTGAGCGGCACGGCACCGAGGCCTGCGCCCAACGCACACAGCGTCACCATCTGACCGGCCCACGATTCGGAGATGTGAAAGCTGTCTGCCAGTTGCGGCAGCAATCCGGCGGGGACGGTTTCGTTCGCTGCGGCGACAAATGTCGCGAGCATCAGCGCGGTGAGCGAAGCCCATACGGTGGCGTCGCTCTGATGCTTGTGAGCGGTCGAGGGGGATGACGGTGGGACGGCTGGCGAGGAAGCGGGCATGGTCGGACGTTGAGCGTGAATGTCCCGACGGGACGATGTGAGGTAGTCTGCCGATGCTCGTTGCATTTGATAATCTGTCGCCAATTTGAATAACTCTCAAAAGCAGATAGAAAATGGCGACGGACAAACTGGGCGACATGCGCCTCTTCACCACGGCTGCGACACTGGGCAGCCTCTCGGCGGCCGGGCGCAAGCTGGGGCTGTCGCCTGCGGCGGCGAGTGCGCGGCTGGCGAAGCTGGAGGCGTCGTTGCAGACCCGTCTTTTCGTGCGTACGACGCGTCAGCTTCGGCTCACGGAGGAGGGGCGCGTCTACTTGTCGCACTGCCTCGTCGCCTTGCAGGCCATCGACGATGGCGAGGCGGCGCTTCAGGCGGGGTGCGATGCGATTCGAGGGAAGATCCGGCTGTCGGCATCGACCGATTTCGGCACCCATAAGCTCTCGCCGTGGCTAGACGCATTCGTCGAGCGTTACCCGGACATTCGGCTATCGCTGGCACTGACCGACTCGATCTCCAATCTCGTACAGGACGATGTGGATATCGCCATTCGCTTCAGTGAGCCGGAGGACGGCACGCTGGTGGCGCGGCGTCTCGCGCCGATGTGCCGTGTGTTGTGTGCGTCGCCCGACTATCTGGCGCGCTACGGCGAGCCGGAAACCCCGGACGCGCTGGGGGCGCATCAGTTCATCGTGCTGGTTACGTCCTCGGGGCCGCTCAACGAATTTCATTTCAAAAAGGACGAAGCGACGTGGCGGTTCTCGGTGCCGATGGCGCAGGCGTGGGAGACGAACGATGGCACGATCGCGCGTCGGTGGGCGCTCGATGGCCGGGGAATCGTGCGCAAGACGTTGTGGGACGCCGCCGACGACGTCCGCGCCGGGCGGCTGAAGATATTGCTGCCGACATTCGTTGCGCAGGAGGCCGGTGTCTATGCGGTGCGACACCGCACGCGTTACATGGTGCCGCGCGTGCGTGCCTTGCTCGACTTCCTGATCGAGCGTTTCGCACAGGAGGCGGCGACGCTGCCGGATGTTTGTCTGGTGCGCCATGGGGCCGAAGCGGGCATCGTGCCGTGCGGGGCACGGTAAGTCTTGGCGGAGCTAGATCAGGGCGTTGCGGGGTGTTCCGGGGCGTCGGGGCGACGCGTCACATGACACTTACAGAGGACAACTTCATGTCATCATATGGCATGGCACAGATCCCGCTCTTCCCGCTCGGCAACGCCTTGTTCCCTTCCGGGGTGTTGCATTTGCGCATCTTCGAGGTGCGCTATCTCGACATGATTAAGCGATGTCTGGCGGACGGCACCGAATTCGGTGTCGTGGTGCTGCGACAAGGCAGCGAGGTCAGGCTGCCGGACAGCGTCGAGGAGCCCGCGATGATCGGCACCATGGCGCGCATCGACGACTGGCGCGCACCCATGCCAGCGTTGCTCGAACTGGTGTGTCGGGGCACGACCAAGTTCCGGCTGTCGTCTGTCGAGCTGGGCAAGTATGGGTTGTGGACGGGCGAGGCGGAAATGTTGCCTGCCGACGACAGCGTCGCCATTCCCGACACGCTGCAAGTCAGCGCGGACACACTGGGCAAGCTGATCGCCGGGTTGCAGCGCGATCCCGCCCGCGCGGCCAAGCTGCCGCTGGCGCCGCCGTACCGTCTGGATGAATGCGGCTGGGTGGCTGACCGATGGGCCGAACTGCTGCCGTTGCCCGCGCATGAGAAGGAGACGCTGCTGGGCATTGCCGATCCGGTGGCGCGTCTGGCGCGGATTCAGGCATTTCTGACGGACCACGGCGTGCTGTCCTGAGCGCGTCTGGCGATTTCGTCAATCCTGGCCGGACAGGCGATAATGTCGCCTGCCCGGATTTTCCATGCCGTTGCCTCGGGCAGCGGCATCGTCACACACATTCATGACAGTCCAGATTAACCAAGAACTCAAGGCGTACATCGATCCGCTCACGCCTGATGAATACGCTGCCCTCGAACAGAGTCTGCTTGCCGAAGGTTGCCGCGACGCGCTTGTCCTGTGGGGCGACGTGCTGGTCGACGGCCACAATCGCTACGAAATCTGCCGCAAGCACGACATCGAATTCAGAACCGTCCAGAATTCGACGTTCCAGTCGATGGACGACGTGCATCTGTGGATGATCGACAACCATCTGGGGCGTCGCAGCGTATCCGATTACCAGCGCGGTGTGCTGGCGCTGCGCAAGAAGACCATTCTTGAGGGACGAGATACCCCGGATGCACCGGTGGCGGGGGCTGAGCCGACGGCACCTGCGGCGGGTGATGCATCGGCATCGGCATCGGAAGCGGCCGGAGCGAAGTCGTCGATCCCGGCGCACACCATGGCGCTCACGCGTGCAGCGCTGGCACGCGCGGCCCGCCTGTCGAGCAATACGCTGGGGCAGATCGAGCAGATCCACAATGCGGCGGCACCGGAGTTGGTGGACGCGGTCAAGCGTGGTGAAGTGTCGATCAATGCGGCGGCGGCGGTGTCGACCTTGCCGCAGGCGGCGCAGGTCGCAGCGGTGGTGGCGGGCAAGCAGGAGTTACGTGAGCTGGCGCGCTCCGTGCGCGAGGCGCGTCCGGTCAAGCCGCGCAAGAAGAAAGAGGAAGAGATCGTCGAAGAAGATGACGGTACGCCGCCGTGGGACACGAGTGTCGATCCGACCGACGAGTTGACGCGGCTGTCGAAGGAACTCAAGGCGATGACGGCCGAGCGCGATGCGCTCAAGAAAAAGGTTGCCCATCTCACCATCGCGCTGGCTGAAGCGCGTGCGGGCAAGTAGGTTCGGGTGATCGGCATCGCAACGCGCGTCCTGCTGCGCGTCGCGATGCCCGCTGCGTCAGGCGGCGCGTCCTCCCAGGTACAGCTCGCGTACCTGTTCATCTTCTAGCAGGGCGTTCGCTGCGCCCGTGAGCGCGACTGTTCCCATCGACAGCACGTAGGCACGATCCGAGATTCGGAGCGCCTCCATCGCGTTTTGCTCGACCATCAGAATGGTGACTTGCTCCTGGTCCCGCACACGGACGATGGCGTCGAATACTTCGTGCAGCACTTTGGGTGAGAGGCCCGCAGACGGCTCATCGAGCAGCAGCAGGCGCGGGCGGGGCATCAGCGCGCGTGCAAGCGCCAGGATCTGGCGTTCGCCGCCGGACATCGACGCCGCTGGCGCATTGCGCTTGCGGCCGAGCACGGGGTAGAGCTCGCAAAGTTCATCGATGCGTCGGCTGCGCTCGCTGTCGCTCAGATAGTGTCCGCCGACCTGAAGATTTTCGCGAATCGTCAGCGTACCGAAAACATTATCCGTCTGTGGCACGAAGCCGACGCCGCACTGGCGGATCTTGCGATGCACCGGAAGCTGCGACACGTCTGCGTTTTCCAGAACGATGCGGCCCTCACGCGGCAACACGAAGCCCGCAATGGTCTTCAGGAGCGTTGATTTGCCGCAACCGTTCGGGCCGAGCAGCGTGACGATTTCGTTCGACGCCGCATGCAGCGTCATCCCTTTAAGTATGTCGACTTCTGCGGTATATCCCGCGACGACATTGTCGATCTGAATCATGCGGACTCCGTTTCTCTGATGCGTGCGCCTGGCGTTGCCGTGTGAGCGCCACCCCCAAGATAGGTCTGCAGCACCCGTTCGTTGGACGACAGATCTTCGGGATGGCAACTGGCGACGATGTGCCCTCGATCAAGCACGATGCAGCGGGTGCAAAGCTCCCGGATGAAGTGCATGTCGTGCTCGACCACCACGAGCGTCATGCCCTGGGCATTCAAACGCTTGAGTGCAGCCACGATGTCGCGTCTCAGATTCGGATGCACGCCGGCCGTCGGTTCGTCGAGCATCAGCATGCGTGGCCCGCCCATCAGGGCGCAGACGATACCCAATAGCTTCTTTTGACCACCTGACAGCGCGCTGGACGGTAAGTCACGGACATGGGTGAGCAACAGTTCGTCGAGCAGGGCCGTTGCTCTGACGCGCGCGGCGGCTTCCGCTTCTCGCGCAGCGCGCGCGCCCAGCAGTGTCGAGAACACGCCGTGGTGCGCCGTGGCGGCGGCCATGGCGACTTCCATCACCGACATGCGTGCGGGCATGGACGGCAACTGGAACGTTCGCGCGACGCCTTGTGCCACGATGCGGTCCGCCCGAAGCGTATCGATGCGATGCGCGTCGAGCGAAATGCGCCCGGCATCGAGGCTTTCGAAGCCGGTAATCGTGTTGAGCAGCGTGCTCTTTCCTGAGCCGTTCGGGCCCAGCAGTCCAACGATTTCGCCGGGCATGACGTCGAACGTCACATCCTGAAGGACCTTGTTGCCGCCGAATGCTTTGGCGACGGCTTGCACTTCCAGTAGAGGTTTCACGGGATGCGTCATGCCATTTTCCTCAGTTTTTCCGGTACGAGGCCTTCGCTGCGCCACATCAGGCAGGCCAGCAGGATCAGACCGATGACGCCCAGTCGAAGCGCACCGGCGCTGTCTGAGCTGAAATGCAGGTAGTCCTTGGCAAACGGGACCAGCGTGTACGCCCCTTGTACGATTGCCGTGCCTGCGAGTACGCCCCAGACGTTGCCGATGCCACCGATCATCAGGATCGTCCACAACGCGAACGTCTCCGACGAGAGGAGGTAGTCGGGGCCGGTGAAGCTCATGAAGTGCGCGTACAGCGAACCGGCGACTGCGGTGACGGCGGCGCTGGTCATGACGGCGCGCGATTTGAGCGAGCGCAGGTTGTAGCCAAAGCATGCGGCGAGCTTCGGCTCTTCGCGCATCACGCGCAGGGCGCGACCGAAACGACCGTCAGCGAGGCGCTTGGTGAGCCATGTGAAGGCCGCTAGCACGGCGAGCACAAGGGCCAGAAACGCCAGCGTGTCGTAGGGGCGCGGCAGCGAATCGAAGAGCATCGGAATCGGGCTGATGCCATTCGCGCCCCCCGTGAGCCAACCTTCGTTGGTGGCAATGGTGCGCAGGATTTCCGCAATCGCGAGAGTTGCGATGCCCCAATAGTCGGCACCGAGCTGACGTCCAAGACGTGCGATGCCCGCGCCGAGCGCGACAGCAGCAACGACGCCGATTGCCATGCCGAGGAGCGGCGATCCGCCTGCTTGCATCGTGATGGCGGTGGCGTAGGCCCCGAGACCGGCGAACGCAATGTGACCGAAGTTGAGCAGCCCGGCGTAGCCTGCCTGAAGGTTCAGGCCGAGCGCCATGATCCCGTAAATACCGGCCACTGTGAGTGTGGCAACAATGAACTCAAACACGGCGCACCTCGCGATCGAACAGCCCGTAGGGCTTGAAGAGCAATGCCAGCAACAAGATGAGAAACGCCCCGGCATTGATGTAACCCACCGGCAGGAAGGCGACGGTCTTGCCCAGCATCGGGCCGAAATTCAGGTTCGTCACCAGTGTTTCCGTCAGCGCGATGAGCACCGCTCCAGCCACTGCGCCGAGGGGATTACCCAGGCCGCCGAGAATCGCGGCGGCGAACACGGGAAGCAGCATGTCGTTGCCGAGTTGCACGTGCGCACCGGCTGACAGTGCCAGAAGCCCACCGCCTAGCCCGGCGACTGCGCCCGAGGCGAAGGTGACGCCTCGCGTGATCCATTCGGCGTTCAGGCCCGACGCGGCGGCGAGCGACGGGTTCGTAGCGAGCGCGCGCATGGCGCGTCCGGCGCGTGTGTAAAAGAGGATCAGCGCGAAGACGGCGAGCAACGCGACCGTGGTCGACACTGAGTAGAGCTGCAAATGGGTGATGCGGGCGTCGCCGATGAGCATCGGGGGTGTGAGCGGCAGATTGAACATTTTGGGGAACGAGCCTGCGATGCCCTGACAGAAGGCGATCACGAGCATCGACACGGCGAGCGAGCCGATCATGGCGATGGCCGGTCCGCCGCGCAATAGTTTGCGAAAGACGAGCCGGTGCATGACCAGGGTGAGCGTGCCGGTCACGAGCGCCGCAAGAATGAGCGATGCCCCGAGCGGCAGACCGAAAGTCGCCATCGCGTAGGTGATGTAGGCGCCCGCCATTGCGTACTGCACGTGGGCAATATTCGGAAACTTGACGAGTCCGTAGACCATGGACAGCCCGAGGGCGATCAGGGCCAGATCGGACGCGCGTAAGAGCGTATCGACAAGAAGTTGGAGCATGAATTGAATTCGCAGTGAAGCGTTGGTACGGGCGGCGATCATTCGACGCCACCGGATACGGCATCGGCAACGCCGGTCATGGCGTTGCCGATGTGCATCACGTTCAGACCGACGTGGCTAACTAAGCCAACGAGAGGCGGGGCGGATTAGCGCGGCACCACCTTGCCGTCGTACTTCAGCTTTGCGTACGGCGGGTCGATACGTTGGCGATCCGCGTCGAACGAAATCGGGCCAGTGACCCCGGCAAAGTTGTTGCCAACGTTCTTCAATGCGGCCTGCACGGCGGCAGGCTGAGTCGACTTTGCATTGTTGATGGCGGCGGCGGTGAGCATGACGGCGTCATAGGCGTAACCCGTGTACGACGTCTTCGGTGCCTGACCGTACTTCGCCTGGAATGCGTCGATGTATTGCTTGCCTACGGCGCCCTGTACTGAGCCGACTTCCATACCGAGTTGGCCGTTGGCGATGTTCGCGGGGGTATCCGAGAGGCTCATCGACAGCAAAATCGCGTACCAGGGCTTTTGACGCAAGCCGAGTTCGAACGCTTCGCGATTGAGGACGGCAGATTCCTGCCCGTAGGCTGTGTAGATGAAGGCGTCCGGATTGCTGCGCGACGCTTGTTGAAGTTCACGGCGATACGTGGATTGGCCAGCGGTGTAAAGCAGTTCCGTGGCGACCTTGCCGCCGAGCTTTTCGAATTCCTCACGGAAGCCGTGCGCCACGCCTTGACCATAGGCGTTGTTGGGGGCGATCAGGGCGATATTGCGATAACCGAGATCCCACGCGTCCTTCGCGGAGAATTTGTTGCCGAGATTCTCCAGACCGATCAGGTTGAACGACGTCGTGCCCAGATCCTTCACTTTCACGCTCGTGCTGGCGATGTTGATGTGCGTCACACCTTCTTTCACCAGATATTGCGCCATCGGCAGCGTAATGCCGGACGAATATTCGCCGATGACCACCGGCACTTTGTCGACGGTGGCGAGCTTGCGCGCGGCATTCAGGGCGGTGGTCGGATTGCCCCCGGAGTCTTCGACGACGACGTCGAACTTCTTACCCATCACGCCGCCTTGAGCGTTGACCTTTTCCACCGCAAGTGCGACGGCGCGGCGCACATCTTCGCCCACCGTGGCGTTCGCGCCGGTCAGCGAGAGGACCGCCCCCATGCGGACCGTATCGTCTGCTGCGTGGACATGCGAAGCAAAGGCAAGCGCCAGTGCGGCCGGGACGATCAACTTACGAAGTTTCAATGACATGAATTTCCCCCGAAAAAAGTCAGTTGAGCCTGCAGAAAAAAGCGCGTTTGGCCGATGACCGTGCGTCCACATGTCGGCGGCGACGCTCAGGGGAGCGCCGCATGACGACCTGCATCGTCATTCGAACTGTCTCCCCTGGTGGAACCCTTTTGCACCTGTCGGAACAGGGTTATTTTGGATCCAAAATAATATATTGGATCCAATGCTAGACGATTGGATCCAGAATCGCAATATGGGTAAAAAATATGCTCTAATCGCGCCATATGCGAACCCCCGGACCCCAAGCCCTTCATCAGGCCATCCGCGACACGCTTCGAGACGAGATCTTGAGTGGCGTGCTCCCGGGTGGATTTCAACTGCGTCAAGAAGCGCTCGCCGAGCGTTTTCGTTCAAGCCGGGTGCCTGTGCGCGAAGCGCTGCGGCAGCTCGAAGCGGAGGGATTGGTCACGCACCATCTGAACCGTGGCGCGACGGTTGCGAGCATGAATCTCGAACAGCTTATGGAGATGCTCGATATTCGCGTGGCGCTCGAATGCCATGCCGCCAAGCTGGCGGTGCCAAATATGGCGGAGCGCGATTTCCAGTTGATGGAGCAGATCCTGGCCGAGTATTCGGCATCCGAGGTCGTCTCCGAATGGGCGGAATACAACCGCCGTTTCCATCTGGCGCTCTCGGCACCGGCAAACAATCGCCGTTTGCGGATCCTCATCGAAGAGTATTGCCTGAACACTGACCGGTATTCGCATTTGGCAATGTCGCAGGCGACTGGCAAGGAAAAGCCGCAGCACGATCATTACGAGATTCTTGCGGCCTGTCGTCGACGTGATGTGGCGGCCGTCGTATCGATGCTCGAAGCGCACATCCTCACCACGCGCAACGAGATCAAGGCGCTCGCCCGCGAAGATCTCAGCTTCCTGTCGCGTGCGTCGTTCTGACGTCGATGCGCTGACCACCTATAAAGCGCGTCCGGTGAATTGCCTGAGCGGGCGCTGTGCGAGAATGGTGCACTGTCCCTTGAGGTCGATTGCGCCGGGCTTCGCGGACGCCGGGATGATTCCGAGATCGGCGATGCGCAGCGAGCGCGTCCGACTTCCGCAACTTCTGCAACTTCTGCAACTTCGTAACGTTTCATGAACCGAGATTTACCCGCGACCGACGAGACCTACATGGGACTGGCGCTTGCGCAGGCCCGCGCTGCGATGGCGCAGGGAGAGGTGCCCGTTGGCGCCGTGGTCGTTTGTGACGGGCAGGTGGTTGCCGTCGGGCACAACTGTCCGGTGGGCGGTCACGATCCGTCGGCCCATGCCGAGATGCAGGCCTTGCGTGCTGCGGCGCTGGCGCTGGGCAATTACCGTCTTCCCGAATGCGAGTTGTACGTGACGCTTGAGCCGTGCGTCATGTGCGCGGGCGCGATCATGCATGCGCGCATCAAGCGGGTTGTATTCGGTGCCTCCGATCCCAAGACGGGGGCGTGTGGCAGCGTCGTCGATCTGTTTGCGGAACCGCGCCTGAACCATCATGCCGAAGTCATTGGCGGAGTTATGCGCGACGAGTGCGTCGGCATTCTGCAAACGTTTTTCAGCGAGCGTCGCGCGGCAGCGAGAGCGCGTCGTCTGGCTCAGTCGTCGCCAGCGGCCGAGGTGGCTGGCGATACTTCCGTCCCCCCATCGGAAACTTCCAATTGACGCAGACTCGTCTTATCGAACTGATTGCACCGTCCGGGTACGCCCCGGATTCCGACGTTGCCACGCGCGGGATTGCGGCGCTGGAGCAACTCGGCTACACCGTCGGCAATCGCGATGTCACATCGCGGCGCTTCCTGCGTTTTGCGGGCACCGACGCCGAGCGTGTCGCGGAGATCAACGCGCTTGCGCGGCGCGATCATCCGCTGCCGGACGTCGTGCTCGCGATGAGAGGGGGGTATGGCGCGGTACATCTGCTCGACCAGTTGGACTACAAGGCGTTGCATGACCGGTTGTGCGGCGAGCGCGTGGCGATCGTCGGGCACAGCGATTTCACGGCATTGCAACTGGCGTTGTTGTCGCAATCGCATGTGACGACGTTTGCAGGCCCGATGCTACTGGCCGACTTCGGCGCAGAGACGCTGAGCGAGTTCACCGTATCCCAATTCCAGTCGGTGTTGCAGTCCGGGTCCCACGTCGTTCAATGGGCAGGGGACGGTGCGAGCGGCGACATCGATGTATCGGGCACCTTGTGGGGTGGCAATCTGGCGATGGTGTGCAGCCTGATCGGCACGAGATACCTGCCGCAGATCGACGGTGGCGTGTTGTTCGTGGAGGATGTGAACGAACCGCCGTACCGCGTCGAGCGCATGTTGTACCAGTTGCATCAGTCGGGCGTTCTGGCGCGTCAGCGCGCGTTGGTGATGGGGGACTTTTCGCAATATCGTCTGACCGACTACGACAACGGCTACGACATGGCGACCATGGTGGAGAGCATGCGCCGGGTCATCGGTATCCCGATCGTCACGGGAATGCCGTTCGGTCATTGTCCTGACAAACTGACCTTGCCGGTGGGTGGGCAGGCCAAATTGTCGACGTCGGGGGCACAGGTCACGCTCACGCTTACGGGATATCCCTATATCGCGGGGTGAAGCACGAATGCCGTGTGCGTGGGCATGCGGAAATGGCGCAATCGCGAGAAACAGAAGCACGCCGGGAGGACTTCGTCACCCGGCGTGCTTTTTTGTTGTCCGTAAGAATGACGTGATTTTGCTGACGTTGAGAGTGATTTGGTGGGTGTTTGAATGGAATTGCCATGTGGGGCGGTAGCAGGAAAATGCGTGCCGCGCGTGCTTTTGGTAGGGCGGTTCGGCGCGTTGACGGTGCCGTTGCGGGGGCGACTATATGTTTAAGCGCAGCCTGAATATCTGAATATGGCTATGTTTCGTGCGGATGTATTTGGCTAAACTTCTTCGATCGTTCCGCCATCAGAAGGATGCCAAGACATCATGGCCAGCAGCAACGCGAATTCCAAGGATTATCCCCGCGACCTTATCGGCTACGGCCGACATGTACCGTTTGCCGACTGGCCGGGACGTGCGCGCATTGCCGTCCAGTTCGTGCTGAATTACGAAGAGGGCGGCGAGAACTGTGTATTGCACGGTGACAAGGCGTCCGAGCAGTTCCTGTCCGAGATCATTGGCGCGGCCGCCTACGAGGCCCGTCACATGAGCATGGAATCCATCTATGAATACGGTTCGCGCGCGGGCGTGTGGCGCATCTTGCGCGAGTTCGAGCGTCGAGGCTTGCCGCTGACCGTGTTTGGCGTGGCAATGGCCATGCAGCGTCACCCTGAGGTGACGGCGGCATTCCAGGCGCTTGGGCACGAGATTGCGTGTCACGGCTGGCGCTGGATTCACTATCAGAACATGGACGAGGCGACCGAGCGTGAGCACATGCGCATCGCCATCGACATCTTCAAGGAAATGACGGGTAGCGCGCCGTTGGGTTGGTACACCGGCCGCGACAGTCCGAATACGCGTCGTCTCGTCGTGGAGCAGGGCGGTTTCGTGTACGACTCCGACAACTATGGCGACGACCTGCCGTTCTGGACGCAGGTGCAGACCAGCAGTGGCGACGTCAAGCCGCACCTTGTGGTGCCGTACACGCTCGATACCAACGACATGCGCTTTGCCGCGCCGCAGGGCTTCAACACGGCGGACCACTTCTTCCATTACCTGCGCGACGCGTTCGACGTCTTGTACGCAGAGGGTGACGAAGCGCCGAAGATGCTGTCGATCGGTATGCACTGCCGGTTGCTGGGCCGTCCGGGCCGTTTCGCGGCGTTGCAGCGGTTCCTCGATCACATCGAAAAACACGATCGCGTGTGGGTGTGCCGTCGTATCGACGTGGCGCGCCACTGGCAAGAGCGCCATCCGTTCGTGGCGGCGTGAGCGGGCGATTGAATCGCAGACCAGGTAATTGATAGGGCGGTCATGTCCCGTGGGACGTGCCGCCGACATCGAATTCGAATCCGACAGGCGTCATCGGGCTGCGCGAGGAGTGCGGCGGGGCGCCACCTTTGTTCTCCAGGAGAGCAGTTAATGAACGCCCCGTTGCCTATGACCCAACGTACCGTTGCCGAGCTGTCGGCGCTACCGCGTGCCGAGTTCATTGCCGCGCTCGACGGCATTTTTGAGCATTCCCCGTGGGTGGCCGAAGCTGCGTGGGAAGATCGCCCGTTCGCAACCGTCAATGCACTGCATGACGCCATGTGCCAGGCTGTGATCGATGCTGGCGAGACGCCGCAACTCGACCTCATCCGTGCCCACCCGGAGCTGGCTGGCAAAGCGGCCGTGCGTGGCGAACTGACGGCCGAATCGACGCGTGAGCAGGCAGGCGCCGGACTGGGCCAGTGCAGTGCAGAAGAGTTTGCGCGCCTGACAGAGCTGAACGACGCTTACAAGGTCAAATTCGGCTTCCCGTACATTCTGGCCGTGCGTGGCCATACCCGCAGCAGCATCATCGAGAACTTCGCGACGCGTCTGGAGAACAGCCGCGCGGACGAAATCGAAGAGTGCCTGCGCCAGATTTTCCGTATCGCCGGTTTCCGGCTGCAAGACCTCGTGCGCGACTGAGCGCACGACACCGTCATATCTCACGTTTCAGACATTACCGAGCATCAAGGAGTTGGCATGGCCCTCGTCCCGCAAGACCCGAACGCACCGGACTTCGTGCGCCGTTATGTGAATCTGGCCGACCCGCGTCTGGGGGCTGAAGCGCTCGTCGCCACCGACGAATTCTTCGCGGCCAAAGAGCGCATGCTCAACCCGGAACCGGCGGTGTTCATCCCGGGCAAGTACGACGAGAACGGCAAGTGGATGGATGGTTGGGAGACGCGTCGCAAGCGTGTGAACGGTTACGACTGGTGCATCGTCAAGCTGGCGCGCCCGGGCGTGTTGTTCGGTGTCGATCTGGATACGAGCCACTTCACGGGCAACTTCCCACCGGCCGCGTCGCTTGAGGGCTGCTACAGCCCGGACGGCGCACCGAACGAGTCGGCCGAATGGTTCGAACTGCTGCCGTCGACCACGTTGCAGGGCAACTCGCACCACTACCATGCCATCACGCAGCAGCGCGCAGCGACGCACGTGCGCGTGAACCTGTACCCGGATGGTGGTCTCGCGCGTCTGCGCTTGTATGGGTTGCCGCAGAGCGACTGGGCGGGCCGTTCGCGAGATGAGCTGATCGATCTGATTGCGATGGAAAACGGCGGCTACGTCGTGGCAGCGAACAACCAGCACTTCGGTTTGGCGTCGAACCTGCTGATGCCGGGCCGAGGTGTGAACATGGGGGATGGGTGGGAGACGCGCCGTCGTCGTGAGCCGGGTAACGACTGGGCGATTATTGCGTTGGCGCAGCCGGGTGAAATTGGCAAGATCGAAGTGGATACGGCGCACTTCAAGGGCAACTTCCCGGACCGCTGCTCCATCCAGGCGGCGTATGTGACGGGCGGCACTGAGCAGTCGCTGATTACGCAATCGATGTTCTGGCCGGTGTTGTTGCCGGAGCAGAAGTTGGCGATGGACAAGCAGTTCTACTTTGAAGAGCAGGTGCAGAAGTTGGGGGCGATCACGCACATCCGTTTCAACATCATTCCGGATGGTGGTGTATCGCGTCTGCGGCTGTGGGGCCGGTTGAGCGACAAGAAGGCGTAATGGTTTAGAAGTCGCAGAGCAAAACGAACAGAGAGAACAAGGAGCGTGACATGGTGGGACCGGCATTGAAGATCGAGCGATTGACGCGGGAGGCGTTCGCGCCGTTCGGCGATGTGATCGAGTTGGAGGGTGCGAAGCATTTCGCGATCAATGGCGGGACGACCGAGCGATTCCATGATTTGGCGACGGTGGATCTGGGTCCGGAGGGGGGGCGTACGTTGGTGAACGTCTTCCGAGGCCAGCCGAGGCAGTTGCCGTACGAGGTGAAGATGTTGGAGCGTCACCCGTTGGGCAGTCAGGCGTTCATCCCGTTGAAGACGACGCCGTATCTGGTGGTTGTCGCCCCGGCAGGCGAGTTGGACGTAAGCAAGATGCGTGCGTTCGTCTCGGATGGCTGGCAGGGCGTGAACTATGCGAGAGGCGTGTGGCATCACCCGTTGTTGGCGTTGGATGAGGTGAGCGACTTCGTGGTGGTGGACCGGGGTGGTGACGGCCACAACTGTGACGAGCAGGATTTGCCGGGTGTGTACTTGCTGACGCAGGTTGAGTTGGATGCGGTGCAGGGAGCGCAGAAGGCTGCGTGAGGAATGAAGTCAGTGGGACAAAAGGACGCCGGGCGGTGCCCGGCGTTTTTTATTGGGCGGAGGTATTGGGCGGGGGTATGGGGCAGGGGTAAACACAACAGTCCGAGTCGAAACCCAACTCCTATACTTCGAAACACCGATGTGGTGCGTGGGCGGCGGAGCAGGAGAGTGGGCGCACCGAAAGCGTGCGCAAAGCGTGAAAAGGTTGGAAAAGGGTAGAAGAAGGTCGAAAAAAGGGCGTAAAAACAGCTCGGGCATGGATATTGCTCGATCTCGACACAGCAATCTGCGGAGAAGCGTATGGTCGAGAGCTATAACGAGATGGCGAGCATCACGGGTGCGACGCGTTCGCACTACCGTCGGTTTGACGACTGGCTCAAATGTCAGTCAGACGATGTCTTGCACCATAAGCGAGCCGAGGCCGATCTGGCGTTTCGGCGCGTCGGGATCACGTTTGCTGTGTATGGGAGTGAGGCGGGCACGGAGCGTCTGATCCCTTTCGATCTGATCCCTCGGATCATACCTGCGCATGAGTGGCAGACCTTGCAGGCGGGTTTGCGTCAGCGAGTCGAGGCGCTCAACAAGTTCATCCACGACGTCTACCACGACCAGAACATCCTGCGCGCCGGCGTTATCCCGGCGGATCAGGTGTTGAAGAATGCACAGTACCGTCCTGAGATGCAGGGTGTAGACGTCCCCGGCGACATCTACTCGCACATCGCGGGTGTCGATGTCGTCAGAGCGGGATCCGGAGACGATGGTGTCTTCTACGTCTTGGAAGACAACCTACGGGTGCCATCTGGCGTGTCGTACATGCTGGAGAATCGCAAGATGATGATGCGATTGTTCCCGGAGTTGTTCGCGCGCAATCGCATCGCACCCGTGGAGCATTACCCGGACTTGTTGCTCGACAGCTTGCGCGCCGTAGCACCGATGGGCGTGGACGACCCGACCGTCGTCGTCATGACGCCTGGCATCTACAACTCCGCCTACTTCGAGCATGCGTTCCTGGCGCAGCAGATGGGGATCGAGCTGGTCGAAGGGCAGGATCTGTTCGTGGAGGACAATCTCGTCTACATGCGCACGACCAACGGTCCTAAGCGTGTCGACGTCATCTATCGTCGCATCGACGACGACTTCCTTGATCCATTGGCCTTCCGTGCCGACTCGACGCTAGGCGTGCCGGGGTTGCTGAGCGTCTATCGTGCGGGACGCGTGACGCTGGCCAATGCCATCGGTACGGGCGTCGCCGACGACAAATCCATCTACCCGTTCGTCCCCGACATGATCGAGTTCTACCTCGGAGAGAAGCCGATCCTGAACAACGTGCCGACCTACCAGTGCCGTCGGCCCGACGACCTTGCGTACACCCTCGACAACCTCGGTGAGCTTGTCGTCAAGGAAGTTCACGGTGCGGGCGGCTACGGCATGCTCGTCGGTCCGGCGTCCACCAAGGCCGAAATCGAAGCCTTCCGCCAGCGGCTTATTGCGAAACCCGACGGCTACATCGCGCAACCCACGCTTGCACTCTCCGCGTGCCCGACATTTGTAGAAGCCGGTATCGCGCCACGACACATCGACCTGCGGCCGTTCGTATTGTCCTCGGGCAAGGGCGTGACGATGGTGCCGGGTGGCCTGACGCGAGTCGCGCCCACAGAGGGGTCGCTGGTCGTCAACTCCTCGCAGGGTGGAGGGACGAAGGACACTTGGGTACTGGAAAAGTAAGCGGCAAAGGTCAAAGCGCGCATATAAGTCAACTTGACCGCGCACATCGGAAAATTATCGGGAAGAGATCATGCTTAGCCGTACCGCCGACCACTTGTTCTGGATGGCCCGCTATATGGAGCGGGCTGAAAACACTGCTCGCCTGCTCGACGTCAACCTGCAAAACCTCCTGCTTCCGCAGGATGCCATCGATGACGAAGACGATACCGACATGACGCAGGTCCTCGCTGGCGGTATCGACAATGAAGCGGGCTGGCGCGCCACCTTGCGCATCTCCGAGCTGGAGCCAGCGTTCAATCGGAAACACGGGCGCGCGACGCGGGCCAACGTGCTGGACTTCGTCGTGCGCGACCCCGAGAACCCGTCGAGCATCGCCTGCTGCCTGGCCGCCGCGCGGGAGAACGCCCGTGCCGTGCGTGGCACCCTCACGACCGAGCTGTGGGAGACCGTCAACAGCACCTGGCTGGATTTCCCGCGCATCCTCGATCTGCTTGAGCGTGACCCTGCGCACCTGTTCGAATGGGTCAAAGTGCGCTCGCACCTCTCACGAGGCGTGAGCTTCGGCACCTTGTTTCAGGACGACGCCTTCTACTTCACCCGGCTCGGCCTGTTCCTTGAGCGTGCCGACAACACCGCCCGCATTCTCGACGTCCGTTTCCACGAAGCCGTGCGTGCCGACAAGGCGGGGCCGGATGCGTCGCATCCGACCGACTTCTACTACTGGTCGGCTGTGCTGCGCAGTGTCTCCGGCTTCGAAATCTACCGGAAGGTGTACCGTGACGTCATCACACCCGAGCGTGTGGTCGAGTTGCTGATGCTCAACGCACACATGCCGCGCTCGTTGCTCGCTTCCCTCACCGGTGTGTGCGAGAACCTCGCCACGCTCTCCAACGCCCAGTCCGGCGACGTCGAACGCTACGCAGGCAAACTTCAGTCCGAACTCAAATACACCGACATCCAGCAAATTCGACAGCAAGGCTTACACCCTGTGCTGACCGAATTCCTCGAGCGAGTTAACGTGCTCGGCAACAAGATCAGCCAGACCTTCCTGATCCCGCTCGCTGCCTGATGCTATGCGCCTGACTATCCGCCACGAAACGACTTACCGCTACGACACGCCGGTGCGCTACACCATCCAGCAGCTCCGGCTCACGCCGAGTGCGTCGGAAGTGCAGCGCATCGTGCAATGGCGACTGAGCGCGCCGGGCAAGCTCACGCCCGCGCGGGACGCCTTTGGCAACGACATGCATACGCTCGTGCTGCATCAACCGCACGATGAGATTCATTTGCTCGCCGAAGGCGAGGTCGAAACGACACCGCTCATCGATGGCAGGCTGGGGGAAACGAGCCATGCCGTACCAGTGTTATGCTTCGCCAGCCCTACGCCCCTCACGGGTCGCAGCGACGGCATCGACGCGCTGGCGGGCGACGCCGGGGTTGCCACGCCGGGAGAGTTGCTGGCGCTGGCGGCGGCCATTTGCGAGCAGGTCGATTACGAGTCGGGGATCACCGCCGTGACCAGCACCGCCGCGCAGGCGCTCGCGCTGGGACGCGGCGTCTGTCAGGACCACGCGCACCTCATGCTGGCCGTATGCCGCGCACGTGGCGTGCCTGCGCGCTACGTCAGCGGGTACATCGACCCGGGCGACGTACCGCACGCGGCCAGCCATGCCTGGGTTGACGTGTGGGTTGAGGGGGCAGGGTGGGTTAGCATCGACGTCACGCATGCCTGCTTCGCGAGCGGCAACTACTGCCGTCTGGCGGTGGGGCGCGATTACGAGTCGGCGGCGCCCGTCAGAGGAATGCGCAGCGGCGGTGCGACCGAGAAGCTGCACGTATCGGTCAGCGTCGATACAGCACCGCTCGATCAACAACAATAGCTTTGAACGTAGCGAGGCAGCGCGCCTTGCACGGCAAGACAGGAACGACATGACGTATTGCGTGGCCATGAAGCTCGATGCCGGGCTGGTCTTTCTTTCCGACACCCGCACAAACGCGGGCGTCGATCATGTGAGCACATTCCGCAAGATGCTCGTCTTCGAGCGTCCGGACGAGCGCGTCATCGTGCTGCTCTCGGCGGGGAATCTCGCGTTGACGCAGGCGGTGCGCCAGCAACTGGTCGAGGCGCGCGACACCGAAACGCTGTGGACCGCGAAGACCATGAGCGACGTGGCGCGGGTCGTCGGGCAGGCCATTCGCGACGTCTATACGCGCGACGCCAAGTCGCTCGAAGCGTTTGGCGTCGACTTCAATTGCAGCTTCCTGCTGGGCGGGCAAATCGCCGGTGCGCGCAGCCGTCTGTTCCAGTTGTACTCGGCGGGCAACTTCATCGAGGCGTCCTCCGTCAATCCGTACTTCCAGATCGGCGAGTCGAAGTATGGCAAGCCCATCATCGACCGGTTGATCACGCCCGCAACATCGCTCGACGACGGCGCGAAATGTGCCCTCATCTCGATGGACTCCACGCTGCGCTCGAACGTCTCCGTCGGGTTGCCGCTGGATCTGCTCGTCTACGAAGAAGATAGTTTGCGCGTGACGCGCTTCGCGTCGCTCGACGACGAGAACGTCTATTACAAGATGATCCACGACACGTGGGGCTCGCGTCTGCGTCAAGTGTTCGACGAACTGCCCGAGCCGCAGTGGGCGACGTCCAGCGTGGCCAGTGTGCCCGCGTCGCTGCCGCCGCGGGCCGAACCGCCCGAAGGCATGCCCGGAGCGGATGAAACGAGGAGCGTTCAGTCGCTCGCGCAGACGGTATCGCTCAAGATGCCGTCCTGACACGCAATGCGCAGACGCGCGTCGGCCTTTGCACGACGCGCATTTGCGCAGCCATCACGCCAATCCGAGACTGCGGTGCTGCTTCCGATACAACCATGCACTGACGGCGAGCGTGACTGCTTCCGTCGCGAGTAGCGTGTACCAGATCGCGCTGCCGCCAAAGAGCGCGTCGAGCAGCCAGAGAATGCCCAGCAGCAGAATCCAGCTGCGCAGCATTGCAATGGCTGCCGATGGGCCAGGGGCTTCGACCGCCGTCAGATAGCCCGCCACGATCAGATTGCCTGCCGCCGGCAGAAACGCCAGCGCGTACCAGATGACCGCGTGTTCCAGAATCGACCACGCGTCGCCACCGGCGGGCAGGAAGAGGAACGTCAGCGGACGCGCCAGCGTTGCCATCGCCACCGCGACCAGCAGCGAGAACCCCATCACCGCGATCACACCCAGACGGAACGATCCCTGAAGCGCCTTCGCATTCTGCGCACCGCGATAGAAGCTGATCATCGGCTGCATGCTCTGCACGAGTGCGACCATCGTCACCGTGGCCCCGAGCGTCATGTATTCGAGGATGGCGTAAGCAGCCAGCCCCGGCTCGCCGAAGCTCACCAGAATCACGCGGTTGAAGACGAACACCGTCACCGCCGGTGCGATCGCGCCGAGGAACTCCGACGCGCCGTTGTACATCGCGCGCCACACATGTGTTTCGCCCCCACCGAAGGCGCGACGGGCGGGCACCACTCGCTTCGCCAGGAAGAGGTGATACGCGAACATCACGCTGCTCGACACCATCATCGACAACCCGGTGGCCAGTGCGGCACCGTGCATCCCCATCTCACGAACGGCGATGAGCCAATAGTCGAGCGCGACGTTCGCGAGCGCGCCCATGAACATCGCATACAGACCGAAACGGGCGGCGGGCGCACCTTCGACGCGCAGGAACAACTCCATGGCGTAGAGGCCGTTCGCAAACAGCACGAACCAACCCCAGCCGGACAGGTAGGCGACGACATCCGCCGTGATCGCGCCTTGTGCACCCAGCGCGGCAGCGATCTCGTGCCTGAAGATGAGCACGGCGGCACTCATCAGGACGCCCGAGACGAGCATCACCCAGAGCACCTGCGAGAACGCGCGACGCGCGTCGGCATGGCGCCGCTCGCCCAACAGACGAGCAATGAGCGTTGCGCCCCCTACGCCGACCATCACGCTGACCGCATAAGGCACATAGAGCAGCGGCACTACGAGGTTCAGCGCGGCGAGTGCTTGTTGGCCGACATAGCGGCCGATGAAGATCCCGTCGATCAGGGTGTAGATCGTGTAGACCCAGCCGGAGAGGATCGTCGGAACCGCGAGAGACGTAAATTCCTTGAGCAGAGACGTCCTGGCGCCCTGCGAATGATTGCAATGATTGGTAGACGTGGAAAGAGACATGGTCCCCCCGATGACTTCGCACCGCGTCGTGTCGGGACGCGGCTCACCGTGGCTTGCACATCAAAGACTTCAGAACTTCAGAGACTTCGGGATGGAGAGGGTAGTCGCTCACGCGCAAGCGATGGCGTAAGCGCTCCGCCCCGCTGCGTGGCACCCGGGCGGGTGGACGTCAGCGAGGCAGTCAGACGGACGGAGGGAACATCGCCTGGTGCAGATGCACCCAGACGACGCCTTGCCGGGAGGAACAGAAGAGGAGGAAATTCATGATGTTTGTCGTTCGGCCCGCAAAGCCGGGCGCGTATGACAGACAAGCGGTGTCACGCCGAAGTTCCCTCGCTCGACGTCAAGTCGCGGCTGACATCATGGGAACGTCACTATAAAAAAAGGGGCGCCGAAGCGCCCCAACATGGGTCCAGCAAGAAAGACGGTAACGCCGTTATTGTTGTGCGCCGCCGTTAAACCACGCGGCAATCTTCTGGCGCTCTTCATCGGTCATTTGCGTCACGTTGCCCAGGGGCATTGACTTGAGCGCGACCGATTGTTGATAAATGCGTTGTGCGTTCTGCGAGATCTCGGCGGGCGTATCGAGCATCACGCCGGCCGGTGCGCTGCCCATCATCGTCGGCTTGGCCGAGTGGCAGGTGGCGCAACGCTGCGTGAGAATCGGCTGAATCTCCGAGAGCTTCACGGCCGGGGCAGCGGCTTCGCCGTGCGCACCGGCGGCAGGTGCCGGGGCGGGGCGCGGGGCGGCAAACACGGCAACGCCTGCGAGCAGTGCAGCACCGGCAACCGGCAGCGCGTACAGATTCTTGCCTGCGTGACGCAGCACGAAGAACTGACGAATCATTGCGCCTGCGGCCATGATGACCGTGAGGATCACCCAGTTGTATGGGTTGCTGTACGTGAACGCGTAGTGGTTGCTGATCATGATGAACACGACCGGCAGCGTGAAGTACGTGTTGTGCACCGAACGTTGTTTGCCGAGCTTGCCCCAGATCGGGTTCGGAACTTCGCCCTTCGAGAGCGCGTCCACGCTCTTGCGCTGGCCCGGAATGATCCAGAAGAAGACGTTCGCCGACATCGATGTCGCCATCATTGCGCCAACGATCAGGAAGGCGGCGCGACCGGCAAAGATGTGCGTCGTTGCATACGTTGCGGCTACCACGAACAGTGCCACACCAATACCCAGCACTCGCTCGTTCTTGCCCAGCGCACGGCACAGGAAGTCATAGACGAACCAGCCGCCGATCAGGAACGCGACCGCGAGGCCCACGGCCTGACCCGGTTGCAGATCCATCACGTTCTTGTCGATCAGATACGTCTGCGGTTGCAGCAGGTACAGCACGCAGAACAGGGCGAAGCCGGAGAGCCACGTCGTGTACGACTTCCACTTGGACCAGTGCAAATCTTCCGGCATCTGCGGCGGCGAATTCAGATACTTCTGGGCGTGGTAAAAACCGCCGCCGTGCACCGACCACATTTCGCCGAACACGCCTTTCTGTTTGTCCTCGGCGGCTTTGGGCGGCTTCAGACCGTTGTCCAACATCACGAAATAGAACGACTCGCCAATCCAGGCAATGGCCGCCACCACATGCAGCCAGCGCAGCAACAGATTGACCCAGTCGGTAATAAACGCTTCCATCTTATGTTCTCCTCAACTGCCTGACGTTCACGTTCGCGATTTAGCTACCGCGATACGTTGAAAAGCTCCACGGCGACACCAGAAGGGGCACGTGGTAATGCTGGGAAGGCTCCGCGATGCCAAAACGCAGCACCACACGATCCACGAAGCGCGGCGACGGCACTTCCACGCCCTGTGCGGCGAAATAGTCGCCCGCGTGAAACACCAACTCGTATTCGCCTGCGGCGAATTCCTCACCTTCGAGCAGCGGCTTGTCGCAGCGGCCGTCGGCATTCGTTTGCACGTCGCGCAGCGAACGGCGCTCGCCGTCCACGCGCCACAGCTCGACACGGATGCCCGCGCCCGGCTTGCCGTGCGATGTATCTAGTACGTGGGTAGTCAGTCGTCCCATGATGTCTCCTGTGATGGATGGGTGCATTGTAGGGAGATGGCGGCTCGGCAACGCGCGCAATACCAAAGATAAAAACGCGCACATACCCCGTTATGCAGGACAAAAAGATGACGCGCTTCAATATGGCATCCCGACGTCTGAAGCGTACGCCGCGTGCACCGGAATTGGGATTTTTTGGAGGACTATTGGATTCGGTTATCCAGCGTATAACGCATCACGTATGAGCCGTTTTCGCGACAGGGGACGGATCGCCCGGGAAGCCCAATGGTTACGTGCATGCTTGGGGAAAACCCGAGACGCAAGATAAGCATTCATGCATACGTTCCATGAAAAAAACACTATAGCCTCCCGTGGTCTTGCCGCAAAGTGCGTCGACCTGCACCATTGAGTCACCCAAAAATAGATATTAAACAGCCCCCCGAGGGACGGAGACGCAATGAGTGTGACAACCAATACCGTGGATCCGGTCGACGAGCGACTGCCGATCGGAAAATTGTTCATGCTGGGCCTGCAACACGTTCTGGTGATGTACGCGGGCGCAGTCGCCGTGCCGCTTATCATCGGCGGCGCGCTGGGTCTGCCTAAAGATCAGATTGCGTTTCTGATCTCTGCCGATCTGATGTGCTGCGGCATCGCCACGCTGATTCAAAGCGTCGGTGTGGGCCGCTTCGGTATCCGTATGCCCGTCATCATGGCGGTCACGTTTGCCGCCGTCGGGCCGATGCTCGCCATCGGCACGAACCCCTCGCTAGGCTTGCCCGGTATCTTCGGGGCGACCATTGCCTCCGGCATCATCGGTACGCTGATCGCGCCACTCGTTGGCAAGCTGCTGCGCTTCTTCCCGCCGATCGTGACGGGCATCGTCATTACGTCCATCGGGCTGACCATCATCGGCGTGGGCATCAACTGGGCGGCCGGCGGCGTGGGCAACCCGGACTATGGCGACCCGGTCTACCTCGGGGTGTCGTTTGCGGTGCTGATCTTCATCTTGCTGATCACGCGCTTCGTGAAGGGTTTCTTCTCGAACATCGCCGTGCTGCTCGGCATCCTTTTCGGATTCGGCATTGCACTGTTGCTGCACAAAGTGAACTTCGACGGTCTCGATCAGGTGAAATGGTTCGACGTCGTGCTGCCGTTCCACTTCGGCATGCCGGTGTTCGATCCGTGGGCCATCGTGACGCTCACGATCGTGATTCTGATTACGTTCATCGAGTCGACGGGTATGTTCCTCGCGCTGGGCGAGATCGTCGGCAAGCCGGTGGATGAGAAGGCGCTGGTCGCTGGTTTGCGTGTCGACGGTGTCGCAACCGTCATCGGCGGCCTGTTCAACACCTTCCCGCATACCTCGTTCTCGCAGAACATCGGTCTCGTTGGCGTGACGGGCGTGAAGAGCCGCTGGGTATGTGCCTCGGCCGGCGTCATCCTGCTCGTGTTCGGCCTGATTCCGAAGATGTCGGTCGTCGTGGCGTCCATTCCCCAGTTCGTGCTGGGCGGCGCGGGCGTTGTGATGTTCGGCATGGTGCTCGCCACGGGCATCAAGATCCTGTCCAAGGTCGACTACTCGCATAACCGCTACAACCTGTATATCGTAGCCATCAGCATCGGTATGGCGATGATTCCGGTCGCCTCGAACAAGTTCTTTGCGAAGATGCCGGAACAGCTCGCGCCGTTGCTGCATAGCGGGATTCTGCTCGCTACGCTGTCCGCCGTGATCCTGAACGCCTACTTCAACGGCTTCAAAGCGCCGGTGACGCATGGCAACGGCCACGGTGAGAAGAACGGATCGGGTATGGGCCTGGAGGCGCATTGATGAAAACCTTGCTTGTCAAGAATGCCGAAGTGCTGGTCACGATGGACGCCGGTCGCCGCGAAATCGCGCGCGGCGGGTTGTACATCGAAGACAATCGGATCGTGGCCGTCGGCACCAGCGATACGCTGCCGACGAGCGCCGATGAGGTGCTCGATCTGACGGGGCACGTCGTCATTCCGGGTCTGGTCAACACGCATCACCACATGTACCAGAGCCTCACGCGGGCCATTCCGGCTGCGCAGGACGGCGAACTGTTCAATTGGCTGACGAACCTCTATCCGGTGTGGGCAAACCTCACGCCGGAGATGATTCGCGTCTCAACGAAGACGGCGATGGCCGAACTGCTGCTCTCGGGCTGCACCACGTCGAGCGACCATCTCTACATCTACCCGAACGGTTGCAAGCTCGACGACAGCATCGAAGCCGCCGCTGAGATCGGCATGCGCTTTCACGCAAGCCGGGGCAGCATGAGCGTTGGTCAGAGTCAGGGCGGACTACCGCCCGACCGTGTGGTCGAGCGTGAAGATGCCATTCTCAAAGACACGCAGCGTCTCATCGAGACGTACCACGACGAAGGCCGTTACGCGATGTTGCGTGTGGTCGTCGCGCCTTGCTCGCCGTTCTCGGTGAGCCGTGACCTGATGCGCGAGTCGGCCACGATGGCGCGCCACTACGGCGTGTCGTTGCACACCCATCTGGCCGAGAACGTCAACGACATTGCCTACAGCCGCGAGAAGTTCGGCATGACGCCAGCCGAGTACGCGCAGGATCTCGGCTGGGTCGGTCACGATGTGTGGCACGCCCACTGCGTTCAGCTCGACGACGCGGGGATCGCGCTCTTCGCGAAAACCGGCACTGGCGTGGCACATTGCCCGTGCTCGAACATGCGGCTCGCGTCGGGCATCGCCCCGATTCGCCGGATGCGCGACGCCGGGGTGCCTGTCGGGCTGGGTGTGGACGGCTCGGCGTCCAACGATGCGGCGAGCATGATCAACGAAGCGCGTCAGGCGCTGCTGCTGCAACGGGTCGGATTCGGCCCGAGCGCGATGACGGCGCGTGAAGCGCTGGAGATCGCGACGCTCGGCGGCGCGCGCGTGCTGGGGCGCGACGACATCGGCGTGCTCGCGGCGGGCATGGCGGCGGATTTCGTAGCGTTCGATACGCGTGGCGTCGGCATGGCGGGTGGTCTGCACGACCCCGTGGCGGCGCTCGTTTTCTGCAATCCTGGACAAGCCGCGTACAGCGTGGTGAACGGACGGGTGGTGGTGCGCGAAGGGCGTCTGACGACGCTCGACCTGCCGTCGCTCGTGACGCATCACAACGCGCTGGCGCGGCAACTGGCCGAGGCTTCCCGATAAGGCGTTGCCACACCGGCCGCACATTCATGGTGTGAGGTCGCGGGACTGCTCACCCTAATCGTCAGATTCGGGTGAGTCGGTTCCGGCGTGGCGATGGGCAAGCGGGAAGTCGGGGTGGCGTTCCTGTGCATGGGGAACGCTGCCGTGCGGTTCGGCGGGGCGGTGGGGGCCGCTCCGCCGGTAAAAACGGCACAGCCCCTCAGAGCGAATCGATATCAGGACGGCGTACGCGATTCCAGCAGAGTGCGCGTTGCGTCGGAAATCACACTGCGCAGCCAGCGCACTTCGTCCGAATAGTGCGTACGCTCGTGCCACAACTGGTAGTACTGCATCGGCGGGAAATCGATGGGCGTTTCCAGCACCGTGAGCGGCAGGAATTCCGCGTAGTGGTCGGCAAACAGGCGCGTCGTCGTGAAAATCAGATCGGATTTGAGCAGGACATACGGCGCCAGATTGAAGTACGGAATCGTGACGACCACATTGCGCTTCAGACGCTCGCGCGCGAGGTGCATGTCGATCGCACCGCGCTGGGCGACGGAGTAGGGGGTCGGCGCGAGGTGCGGGCTGCCGAGGTATTGCTCCAGCGTGAGCCCGCGCTTGGCGTACGGATGCGTATTACGGACCAGACACACGATCTGGTCGACGAACAGATTCGAGAGGTGAAGCTGCTCGGGCGGTTCCGGCCAGTTGCCGATGACGATATCCACTTTGCCGTCTTCGAGCGCGTGTTCATAGTCGAAGGCGGGGCCGAGCGAGTGCAGTTCCAGTTGCGCGTTGGGGGCTTGCTGGCGAAAACGTTCGACGACCGTCGGCACGAACAGCGTATTCAGATAGTCGGGCGAGCCGATACGGAACGTGCGCACCGTTGTGGCTGGGTCGAAATTCGATTGCTGCACCGTAATGCGCTCGATTTCGCGCAATGCGTTTTGCGTCGGCTCCAGCAACGACTGGCCGTACTCGGTCGGCACCATGCCCGATTTGCCTCGAACCAGCAGCGGATCACCGGTAATGTCGCGCAAACGGCGCAGCGCAGCGCTGATCGCCGGCTGCGACTGATTCAGTTTGACGGCCGCACGCGTCACGCTGCGCTCGATCAACAAAGTGTGAAGAACGCGCAGCAAATAAGTGTCAATCGGTTCGCGGTTTTGGCTCATGAGAAATATAACGATCCGAATATGTCGGACCCTGTAGTGCATAAGTAAATCATTATGAAGGACAAGGCCGGGGGCCTCTATAGCGGAAAGTCCCTATCACTAAAATAGACGCGCGTCGTTCGTAAGGTGGCCTTAGATGTCCTTGTTAATGACACAGACTCGACATTTCGCCGTGAATTGGGTATTTTCGGACCGCCCAAGTCCCGAACTCAGACTCAGTCAGACTCCGCCAGTGACCCTTTCCATGCAATCGACGCCACGTCTGGCGCTGACCGGCATCACCAAACGCTATCCGAGCGTGGTGGCCAACGACGACATCGCGTTGAGCGTATTACCCGGCGAGATCCACGCTGTACTGGGTGAGAACGGCGCAGGCAAAAGCACGTTGATGAAGATCATCTACGGTGCCGTACGCCCCGACGCCGGGGAAATCCTGTGGGAAGGCCAACCGGTTCGCATCGACAGTCCGGCCGCGGCGCGCAAGCTCGGCATTGGCATGGTCTTCCAGCATTTCTCATTGTTTGAGACGCTGACCGTCGCCGAGAACATTTCGCTTGCGCTCGACGACGCCGGTCGCGATCTCAAGGCGCTGGCCAATCGCATCCGCGAGGTCTCGACCCAGTATGGGCTTGAGGTCGATCCGGTGCGCCACGTACATAGCTTGTCGGTCGGCGAGCGTCAGCGCGTGGAGATCGTGCGCTGCCTGTTGCAGAATCCTCGTCTGCTCATCATGGATGAGCCGACCTCGGTGCTCACGCCGCAGGCCGTCCAGAAACTCTTCACGACGTTGCGCCGCCTCGCCGCCGAGGGATGCAGCATCGTCTATATCAGTCACAAACTCGACGAAATTCGCGACCTCTGCGACCGCGCGACCGTGTTGCGCGGCGGGCGCGTCTCCGGTCACGCCGTGCCGCGTGAGGAAACGGCCGAGACGCTGGCGCAGATGATGATCGGACGCGCGTTGCCTCAGATCGAACGTCGCGCGCATCAGCCGGGCGACGTGCTGCTGTCGCTCAAGAACCTTTCGATGCCGAGTGAAGATCCGTTCGGGACCTCGCTGCATGACGTCAATCTCGATGTACATGCGGGCGAGATCGTGGGGATCGCGGGGGTGTCCGGCAACGGGCAGGCGGAACTACTGGCAGCGCTCTCGGGCGAAGCGCGCGCACCGCAAGCGGAGGCCATTGCGCTGCACGACCGCGCGGTCGGCCGCATGGGCGCCGCCACACGGCGACGGCTCGGACTCGCCTTCGTCCCGGAGGAGCGTCTTGGGCGCGGGGCAGTGCCGAGCCTGTCGCTCACGGATAACGCCCTGCTGGGCGCGTCGGGCACGGCGCATCTTGGCTTGCTTCGCGGGGGATGGATTCGTCGTGGCACGTTGCGTAAGTTCGCCACGCTTTGCATCGAGCGCTTCAACGTGAAGGCCGGTGGCCCGGACGCTGCCGCGCAAAGCCTCTCGGGCGGCAATTTGCAGAAGTTCATCGTCGGACGCGAGATTTTGCAGGAGCCGCGGGTGCTGGTGGTGGCGCAACCGACGTGGGGCGTGGACGTCGGGGCTGCGGCCTTCATCCGGCAGCAATTGCTGGACCTGTCGGCGCGCGGCGTGGCCGTGCTGGTGCTGTCCGAAGAACTCGACGAGCTGTTCGAGATTTGCGACCGGATTACCGTGCTGGCGCAGGGACGCTTGTCGCCGGTGCGTAAGCCTGAGCAGACCGACGCGCGTGAGATCGGTCTGTGGATGGCGGGGATGTTCCCCGGTGGCCCGGGAGAACGCACTGCAGCGACAGCCTGACGGGCAAGCACGGGCAATCACGGGCGAACGCAGCATTTTCCTTTTTCGACGTGTTTCGGTGCGTGACGTACGACTGCTCGCTAACTGAAACACCGTAATGTCTTCATCGATTCATCAGACACCATGTTCGATTTCACGCTTGAGCCACGGCCAAGTCCCTCCCGCACCATGCGACTCGCGATGCCGCTGGTGGCCACGCTCATCACGTTGGCTGGCGGCGTGCTTATCTTCAGCTTTCTCGGCAAGAATCCGGCGCAGGCGATGGCCGCATTCTTCCTCGCGCCGATCAGCAGTCTGAACGGCTGGTCGGAGTTGCTGCTCAAGGCGTCGCCGCTGTGCCTGATCGCGTTGGGGCTTGCCATCGGCTATCGCGCGAACGTCTGGAACATCGGCGCAGAAGGGCAACTGTTGCTCGGCGGGATCTTCGCGTCCGGCGTGGCGATTCATTTCGACGGTCATGGCGGCGCGTGGCTGCTGCCGCTGATGATGCTGGCCGGTGCGCTCGGCGGCATGCTGTGGGCCGCGATCCCGGCGCTGCTGCGCGTGCGCTTCAACGCCAATGAGATTCTTGTGAGCCTGATGCTCACCTACGTCGCTACGCAACTGCTGATCTATCTGGTCAGCGGACCGTGGCAAGACCCGCATGGGATGAACTTCCCACAGTCCATCAACTTCAGCCGCGAAGCGCTTTTCCCGCGTTTTTTCGGTGACTGGCACTGGGCGACATGGCGAGGTACACGTCTGAATGCCTCGATCTTCATGGCCGTGGCGGCGGTGCTGCTTGCGTGGTTCTTCATGCGAAAGAGCTTCGCGGGATACCGCATGGAAGTCGGAGGGCTCGCACCGCTCGCTGCACGTTATGCCGGTTATTCGGAACCGCGCGCCGTCTGGCTCGCGTTGCTGATCGGTGGCGCGGCGGCCGGGCTTGCCGGGACGGGCGAGGTGGCGGGGCCGGTGGGGCAACTGCAGGCGACGTGGGCGCCGGGGTATGGCTTCACGGCCATCATCGTCGCGTTTGTCGGCCGGTTGCATCCGGTAGGCATTGTGCTGGCGAGTCTGCTCATGGCGCTGCTGTATCTCGGCGGCGAAGCGGTGCAGACGTCGCTCCAATTGCCCAAAGCCATCAGCGGCGTGTTCCAGGGGCTGCTGCTGTTCAGCTTGCTGGGCTGCGACGTGTTTGTGAACTACCGACTGCGTCGGCGCGCTCGTGCGCTGACGCGCGACGCGTGAGGAGCGCAGCATGGACTGGATCAATCTGCTGACGCCGCTGGCCGCAAGTGCGGTGATCGCCGCCATCCCCCTGATGCTCGCTGCGCTGGGCGAACTGGTCACCGAGAAATCGGGCGTGCTCAATCTCGGTGTGGAAGGCACGATGCTCATGGGCGCCATCGGCGCGTTCGCGGTTACCGTGCAGACAGGTAGCCTCTGGCTGGGCGCCATCGCCGGTATTGCCTCGGGCGTCGTCATGTCGGCCGTATTCGCGTGGCTCACGCTCTCGCTCATGGCCAATCAGGTCGCGACAGGTCTGGCGCTGACGATCTTCGGCATCGGCCTGTCGGCATATGTCGGTCGTCCGTACACCGACGCAACGATTCCGATGCTGCGCGATATGCCGATTCCCGGGCTGTCGTCGATTCCCGTGCTGGGCGCGTCGATCTTCTCGCTCAATCCGCTGGGGTATTTGTCGGTCGCACTGCTCGCGGCGATTGCATGGTTCCTTTACCGTACCCGCGCCGGTCTGGTGTTGCGCTCGATTGGTGAAGCGCCTTCGGTCGCCCATGCCATCGGCTATCCGGTGGTGCGGATTCGCTATTTCGCGACGCTGTTCGGCGGCGCCATGTCGGGACTCGCCGGTGCCTATTACTCAGTCGGCTATCTGCGTCTGTGGCAAGAGAATCTGACGGCCGGACGCGGCTGGATCGCGCTCGCGCTGGTGGTCTTCGCCACATGGCGGCCCGGGCGCACAGCGCTGGGCGCGCTGCTGTTCGGGGTGGTCATGGCGCTGCAATTTCAGGCTCAGGCGATGGGCATTCGTATCCCTTCGCAAGCGCTCGCAAGCCTGCCGTATCTGGCGACCATCGTCGTGCTGGTGATCATTTCCCGCAATCGTCAGACGATTCGGCTGAACGCACCGGCGTCGCTGGGCAAACCGTTCTTTGCCGGGTCCTGATGCCGGCGTGATGCCGGGTTGACGACAGCGTGCACGCAGTAAGCGATACAAGCAATTCACTGAAACAATCGATGACGAGGAGAAAATCGATGCGACGTAAAGTCCTGATCACAATGGCAAGCCTGGCGGCCGCCATGCTGGTCTCTGCCTGCGGCAAGCAGGAGAACACGACCGCCAACGCGCCGGCGGCAGCGTCCGATGCGCAGGCATCGGCAGCACCGGCGGGCAAGGGCCCGATGGGTGTGGCGTTCGTCTACATCGGCAACCCGGGCGACGCAGGCTGGACCTTTGCGCATGAGCAGGGCGCGAAGGCAGTCGAAGCCAAGTACGGCGACAAGGTCACCGTGACCCGCGTGGAGAACGTGCCGGAAGGCGCGGACTCGGAGCGCGTGTTCCGCGATTTGGCGAGCAAGGGCAACAAGCTGATCTTCGGCACGTCGTTCGGTTACATGGATTCGATGGTCAAGACGGCCGCCGACTTCCCTGACGTGACGTTCGAGCACGCCACGGGCTTCAAGTCGGCACCGAACCTGGGCACGTACGACGTGCGCACGTATGAAGGCGCGCATCTGGCAGGCGTCGTCGGCGGTTACGCCACGAAGTCCAACGTGATCGGCTATGTGGCATCGGTGCCGATTCCCGAGGTGATCCGCAATATCGACGCGTTCACTATTGCCGCACGCGAAGTCAATCCGAAGGTCAAGGTGAAGGTCGTCTGGATCAACAGCTGGTTCGATCCGGGCAAGGAGCGTCAGGCTGCGGAATCGCTGGTGGGTCAGGGCGCCGACGTGCTGATGCAGAACGTCGACTCGGCCGTGGTCATGCAAGTGGCCGAAGAGAAGAAGATCCACGCCTTTGGCTGGGATTCGGACATGAGCAAGTTCGGCCCGAACGCACATCTGGCATCGGCCGCCATTGACTGGAGCAAGTACTACATCCGCACGGTCGACGAAGTCATGCAGGGTACGTGGAAGAACACGCCGGTCTGGGGTGGCATCAAGGAAGACGAAATCAACCTCGTCGCCATCAACGACAAGGCCGTGCCGGAAGCTGCCCGCAAGGCGGTGACCGCGCGCCACGATGCGATCCGCGACGGCAAGTACGACCCGTTCACCGGCCCGCTCAAGGGGCAGGACGGCAAGGAAGTCGTCCCGGCGGGCAAGACCCTCAACGACGACGAAAAGCATCAGATCAACTGGTTCGTGGAAGGCGTCGAGGGCTCTCTGCCGAAGCAGTAACGGTTTGAGCCGCTGCGTGTGGCAAGGCCAATAAGGAAGCCGCCAGCCGATGCTGGCGGTTTTTTTATGGATGGTCGGAATTTATGCGATTTTCTGTCGCAGGAGCGCTTCGGGCCGGTCGTCGCCCGGCCCCCCCTGCTCAGGAGGCTTCACAAGGTGAGACGCCTTACACAGGGCGCGTGACACGCATCGGTGTTAAAATGTCAGGTTTCGTGGCGCAATTTCGTGCCGCCGCAACTTATCTCCCCGGATACCGCCTGTGCTGTCTACTGCCAATATCACGATGCAATTCGGCGCCAAGCCGCTCTTCGAGAACATCTCCGTCAAGTTTGGCGGGGGCAACCGCTATGGCCTGATCGGGGCCAACGGTTGCGGCAAATCGACGTTCATGAAGATCCTCGGCAGCGACCTGGAGCCGAGCGCCGGCAACGTCATGCTCGAACCGAATGTGCGTCTGGGTAAGCTCAAGCAGGATCAGTTCGCGTATGAAGACATGCGCGTGCTCGACGTCGTGATGATGGGCCACACCGAAATGTGGGCGGCCATGAGCGAGCGCGACGCGATCTACGCGAATCCGGAAGCGACCGACGACGACTACATGCACGCCGCCGAACTCGAAGCGAAGTTCGCCGAGTACGACGGTTACACCGCCGAAGCGCGTGCAGGCGAACTGCTGCTGGGCGTGGGCATTCCGACGGATCAGCATCAGGGCCCGATGAGCAACGTCGCGCCGGGCTGGAAGCTGCGTGTGCTGCTGGCGCAGGCGCTGTTCTCGAATCCGGACGTGCTGCTGCTCGACGAACCGACCAACAACCTGGACATCAACACGATCCGCTGGCTGGAAGACGTGCTCAACGAGCGCAACTCCACCATGATCATCATTTCGCACGATCGCCACTTCCTGAACGCCGTGTGCACGCACATGGCCGACATGGACTACGGCACGCTCAAGATTTACCCGGGCAACTACGACGACTATATGCTGGCGTCGGCACAGGCCCGTGAGCGTCAGATGGCGGCGAACACCAAGGCGAAGGAACGCATCACCGACCTGCAAGACTTCGTGCGCCGCTTCTCGGCGAACAAGTCGAAGGCACGTCAGGCAACGAGCCGTCTCAAGCAGATCGACAAGATCAAGGTGGAAGACATCAAGCCGTCGTCGCGTCAGAACCCGTTCATTCGTTTCGAGTTCGAGAAGAAGCTGCACAACCTCGCGTTTGAATTCGAGGGCATTTCGAAAGCCTACGACCGTCAGATTTTCAAGAACTTCACCGGCGCAGTGCGCGCGGGCGAACGTGTTGCGATCATCGGCGAGAACGGCGCCGGTAAGACCACGCTGCTGCGCAGCCTGATGGCCGATCTGCCTGTCGACGGCGGCCACGTGAAGTGGGCGGAAAACGCGAATATCGGCTATTTCCCGCAGGATACGTCCGAAGCATTCCCGGAAGACCAGACGCTCACCGACTGGATGACGCAGTGGGGCAAGGAAGGCGACGACGATCAGGTGATCCGTGGCTCGCTCGGCCGTCTGCTGTTCGGTGGCGACGATGTGGGCAAGTCGGTGCGCGTGCTGTCTGGTGGTGAAAAGGGCCGCATGATCTGGGGCAAGCTGATGCTGGGTCGTCACAACGTCATGATGATGGACGAGCCGACCAACCACATGGACATGGAATCGATCGAATCGCTTCAGATCGCGCTCGATAAATATCCGGGCACGCTGATTTTCGTGTCGCATGACCGCGAATTCGTGTCGGGTCTGGCCACGCGCATCATCGAAGTGAAGAACGACGGCACGCTGGTCGATTACGCCGGAACTTACGAAGAGTATCTGGCCAGCCAGGGCGTCGAAGTCTGACGCTCGACGACGTCAGGTAAGTCAGTCGTTCAGTCATTCAGTCGTATCGGGAGCAGGGCGCTTGCATCGCAGGCGCCCTGTTTGCGTTTACGGCGGGCGGACTACAATGGCCATTCGTTGCTCAACGCCAGCAGGAGGCAATGCATGAAGACGTACGACAAGTTTTTCATCGACGGACAGTGGGTGACGCCGCTCGGGCGCGGCACGCTGGACGTTTTCCATTCCGCCGACGCGAAGCTCATGGGCCGCATTCCGGAAGGGGCGTCGGAAGACACGGAAGCTGCGATTGCCGCTGCGCGCGAGGCGCGTGACGCATGGGCGGCCACACCGGCTGCCGAGCGTGCCGGTTATCTGCGCAAGATTGCGGCAGGCCTGAAAGCGCGCACCGATGAGCTGGCGCAAGTCATGACGGGCGAGACGGGCATGCCGATCAAACTCGTGCGCGCCATTCAGGTCGGCGGTCCCGTGTATCACTGGAACAAGTACGCCGAGCTGGCCGAATCGTTCGAGTTCGAGGCGCGCGTCGGCAATTCGCTGGTGGTGCGCGAGCCGGTCGGTGTTGTGGGGGCGATCACGCCGTGGAATTACCCGCTGAATCAGATCACGCTCAAGGTCGCCCCCGCGCTGGCTGCCGGTTGCACGGTGGTGTTGAAGCCATCGGAAGTGGCGCCGTTCAACGCTTTCATTCTGGCCGAAGTGATCGAAGAGGCTGGACTGCCGCCGGGCGTGTTCAATCTGGTGACAGGCCTCGGGCCGGTCGTCGGCGAGGTGCTCGCAAGGCATCCGGATGTGGATATGGTGTCGTTCACCGGATCGACGCGCGCGGGCAAACGCGTGTCGGAGGTGGCGTCGCAAACCGTCAAGCGTGTCGCTCTGGAATTGGGTGGGAAGTCGGCTTCGGTGGTGCTCGACGATGCGGACCTTGCCGCGGCCGTTAAAGGAACACTCAACGCCTGTTATCTGAATTCGGGGCAGACATGTTCTGCGCACACCCGCATGCTTGTGCCAGCGTCGCGCTACGACGAGGTCAAGGCATTGGCGAAGGAGGCGGTGGCACGTTTTACGCTGGGCGATCCGCGTGAGGAAACGACGCGTCTCGGGCCGCTTGCATCGTCTGCGCAACGCGAGCGCGTGCAGACGTACATCCGCAAGGGGTTGTCGGAAGGTGCGGAGTTGATTGCGGGCGGGGACACGGTACCCGAGGGCTTCGAGACAGGCTTTTTCGTGCAGCCGACGGTGCTGGGACGTGTGACGCCCGACGCCACGGTGGCGCAGGAAGAGATCTTCGGCCCCGTGTTGTCGATCATCACGTATCAGGACGAAGCCGACGCAGTGCGCATCGCCAACGATTCGATCTACGGGTTGGGCGGTGGCGTGTGGTCAGGCGACGAGGCGCGCGCGGTGCGTGTGGCGCGGCAGATTCGCACCGGACAGGTTGATATCAACGGAGGGGAGTTCAACGTGCAGGCCCCGTTCGGCGGGTTCAAGCAATCGGGGCACGGGCGGGAGAACGGTGTATACGGCTTCGAGGAGTTCCTCGAATACAAGTCGCTTCAGTTCAAGTCTGCGAAGTCGTAGAACTGCTGTCGCAAAAGCGCATCGCCGTGCCTTCGCGGGTGATGCGCTCCCACACCGCTACCTTCTCTTCCTCGGTGAAAAACACCCAGTTGGAGACTTCGTAGGCGGTGCGGCCGCAACCCTTGCAGACGTCGTCGAAAAGTGTCGAGCAAACGCCAATGCAAGGGCTGTCGGGGCGGTCGTGCAATTCGGACATAGGGGAGAATTCGGCCAGATCTGGCGGGGGGACACAAGGTGTTGCCATTATCGCATCGATGGCCGGGCCGGTTTCGATTCCCCTACGGGTGGGGGCGGACGGTGGACATTTGCGTCCGTTTCAGGTTGACGAGTGTATTCATTGATAGGTGACGATGGTTATGCTGCGTAGCTGGCAACTCTTTGCCCTCGGTTCGGCGTTCTTCGCTGCGCTGACGGCAATATTCGGCAAACTCGGGGTGGCGCAGGTCAACTCGAACATGGCGACATTGATTCGTACCGTCATCATTTTCGGAGTGACGCTGGCCATCGTCGGCATGCGTGGGGAGTGGCAAAGGCCGACAAGCCTGAGCGCCAACACGTGGGTCTTCCTCGTCCTTTCGGGGGTGGCCACGGGGCTATCCTGGCTCTGTTACTTCCGGGCGCTGCAACTGGGGCCGGTGTCGGGTGTCGCGCCGCTCGACAAGCTCAGCGTGGCGATGGCGATGCTGATCGGATGGGTGGCGCTTGGTGAGCCGTTTTCGCTTAAGGAGGCACTCGGCGGCGCGTTGATCGTCGCCGGTGCCCTTGTGCTGGTGTTGTGATGCCTTACCAGCGGAATACGCTGTAACCAATGCGCACCTGCGACGGTGAGTGGCGGTTGTAGTCGAGCATGTCTTCGCCGTAGCCGGTGAAGTAGCCGAGCCAGATATAGCCGCCGGTGCCTGGAATCAGCTTGCCGAGCGGATAGGTCACCTGTACATCCACACTGCCGTAGTTGCGCTTCATGCCCTTGCGAAGCGTTGCGCCGATCTGCCAGCCATTGGGCTTGCCCCACAACACGAGCAAGTCCATGTACCCGCGATAGTTCTGAATATCCGGGTTGTCCTTCTTTTCCAGATAGGCATAGAGCTTCGGTGCGATCGTCCAGTGATACTCGGACGGATTGCCGAACGTGAGGATTGGTTTAACGAAGACGGTGTTGATGCTGCGCGAGTCGTCGCCTGCTTTGCCGTTGGACTCGTGTTCGATACCGGCGGCGACACCCAGCGACGAGAACCAGCCAGCACGCACACCCGTGTCGGGGACGTAATAGAAGAAGCTCGGACGGTAATTCGAGTCTCGGAACGGCGCGGATTCGGCTTCCAGATCCCAAATCGACAACTGGGTGTAGCCGAAGTACAGATTGTCGAGGAAGGATTTCGACGAGGGGTTGTCGGGCTTCAGGATGTGGAACTTGAAGCTGAGTTGAAAGCGCGCGTTGGCGTCGCCGTTCTTGCCGAAGCCAATGTACATCGGCTCATTCGACGAAATACGGGCGAATTCGGCGTCGGCTGTCGGGGCAATCGCCTCGGACGATGTGGCAGCTGGGGCCGCAGCGACTGCACCAGCCGCAGGCGCTGCCGTGCCATTACCAGGGCCTGAGTTCGCACTGCCTTCCACCGGGATCGGCGCTGCGGCGACCATCGGTTCGGCAGGTGCGGCGCGATCCAGCAAGACGGTCGTGATCGAGGCGTCCCAGTCGACTGGCTCAATGCGTACGGAGCCGCGTAACTCTTTCGGCAGGACTGCTGAATAAGAGATACGACGGAACTGCCCGTTGGACAGCGTGAGCTGAGCGGGGGCGATGGCGGCCCGCTTCAGGTGCAGTAGTGTCGGTTTGAAGTCGTCGTTAGAGATGCGAACGACGATTTCCTCCGGTAACTGGATGGTCTTGCGGCCCGGCGAGTCCTGTGTGGCCAACAGCATAAGCTGCAATGGCGCGCCGCCCGTGAGGGCGCGCGGCGGTTGCAGTAGCGAGAGATCCGCATGTGCGGCGCTACTCAGGGCCAGGCAGAGGGCGGCTGCGCCGACCTGAATGGCGCGAAGCGGCGATGGGGCGAATGTGGCGAAATTCGTCTTGAGCATCGGTCCGGTCTGAGTTGGCGACTTCAGGCCGGAATGCCTGAAGTCGGTTAAGAACCGCCTCGGGTCAGCACCCGAAGGTCGGATTCGCGGGCGCAGCCATCGCGTCCGCGAGATTTGGCAAGGTACAGCGCTGCGTCGGCACGTTGTAACCAGGCATTGTCGTCGTCACCTGTGTGCCATTGGGCCACGCCGGCACTTATAGTGAACTGAAGCGTTCGACCGTCGACGTTGATACTTGATTCGCGAACGGCTTCACGCAGGCGTTCAGCGGCGTCGAACGCCCGTGCCTCGGTGGCGCCACTCAGGATAATAGCGAATTCTTCGCCCCCCAAACGACCGCAGATGTCATCTTCGCGTAACGATTCGTGACAAAGCCGGACAAAGCTGGCCAATACCGTGTCGCCCAGCGCATGTCCCCAGGTGTCGTTGATCTGCTTGAAATGGTCCAGGTCGACAAGGATGACACTGGTCGGCACGTTCGCCGAATCCGCTTGCATGACTTCGGCACGCAAGCGTTTGAGAAAGTGTCCGCGTGAGAGCGCGCCGGTCAGTGCGTCGTACTTCACCTCATGTTCGAGGGCTGCATTTTTCGCCAGCGTGTCCGTCAACTGGAGCTTTTCGCGGCGCAGGTAGCGCACGAGCAGGTAGAGCGCGCCAGCCGAGCTGAGCAACAACGCGAACACCAGTAAGGCATAGCGTCGTCGTTCGATCAGAAGACTGCCAAGCGTCGGTGCTTCGCTCATGGTGTAGATCACCATGTCGCCGTCCGACGACGGTTCTACATCCAACAAATACGGCTGATTGTCAGGGCGCACGCGCACCAGTCGCGCACTGTGTTTGTTGTCTTCGTCGTCTGGCCCCACTTGCAGGAAGTTGGGGGTGCCGGGTGTCAGATCGTAGTTTTCGATGGGGACGACAGTGAAGTCTTCCTGCATATACAGGTGACGGCGCTCCGGGCGTGAGAGATTGAACACCGCTGCACCCGGCACCGCCAGTCCGGTGAAGGTCGGATCGTTGGCGAGCACGATCACGCCGTTCTTGTCCGTGATAAACGAAGCGCCGCTGTCGACCCAGTGCGATAGCCGGCGAATGCCAAGCTTGACGACAACGACGCCGACCAGAATGCCCTCCTGATAGACCGGCGCGGTGAAGTACATCCCGGGCATTCCGGTCTTGCGTCCGGTGACGTATTGTTGCCCCGCACCGCCGAGGACCGCCGTGTTGAAGTAGTCGCGGTCGCCGTAGCGGTCCGCGATCAGCGGATTCGTGGAATTGAAATCGCTGGATGCAATGGTGATGCCGTCGGGCGTTCCTAACCAGACGAGATCCGCACCGAAGTACAGTTGCGCGGCGCGTAGCAGTTCATTCACGGGCTTCAGGACGGGATTCGCCAGCAACATCTGACGCGCCTTGTCCTGCGCAACCTCTGTCAGAGGATGGGTGGCAATCGTGTTCGCTGCGGACTGAATCTGCTCGATCTGCGCGAGGACCTGAGGGATGCCGCGAATGAGCATCAGATCCTGATTGACCGTATGAACGGTGCCATGCGCCAGCCGCGTGGCGATGCTGCGCTCCTCGTAAAGCAGGCGCGCGGCGCGGTTCGCCACGAGTTGGTCGGCAGCGAAGCGCGCCAGACCCCAGGCGACAAGGACACACAGCAGGACGACGACGCCGCACAGAAAGGCGGAGGCGGCATGTCGACGGGAAAGAGGAGCGTTGACCAACGGCAAAGGCGGTTGCTGACGCGTTTACAGGCGCCCGTGCCAGTCTCGAATGAACGTTTCGATGTGCCCGGGCGGTAAGGGACGCGTGCAATGATACCCCTGCCACGCGTGACAGCCCAGCGATGCAAGCGCATCGCGTTGCGCACTGGTCTCTACGCCTTCGGCCACCGTTTCGATTTCGAGCTTGCGGGCGATGGCGATGATCGCGCGGATCAGTTCGGTGTCGTAGCCGCCGAGCAACACCCCGGCCACGAACTGGTAGTCGATCTTGACGGTGCCGAACGGCCAGCGTTTGAGCCGCACGAAGCTCGAATAGCCAGTGCCGAAATCGTCGAGCGACAAGCGCACGCCCATGGCGACGAGTTCGTTCATCAGCGTGGCAGCTTCGTCGAGATGCGAGATCAGCGACGACTCGGTGATCTCGATCTCCAGCTTATCCGGCGGCACGCGGTGGTGTTTGAGGGCGTAGCGCACTGTCTCCAGCGTCTGCACACGCATTTGCTGTGCGGAAAGGTTCACGGCCACACGAGGGTACTCTTCGCCGTCCGTATGCCACTTGTCGAGCTGACGGCAAGCTTCGTGCAGTGTCCAGTCGCCAATGGGACCGATGACGTCGCAACGCTCGGCGGCCGGGATGAACTCGCCCGGCATGATGAGTTCGTCGTCCCGTTGCCAGCGGATCAGGGCTTCGAGGCCCGTCAACCGATGCGTGCGCATGTCGATCTGCGGCTGATAGTGCAGGCGGAATTCCGAGTCCGAGAGTGCGCGTCCGATGGCGCTGCGCCAGTAATGCTCGTTGCCTGCGTCGTCCGGCGGGGCAATACCCTCGGTCGGCGCGGCAGGGGCTTCGGTGACGAGAAAGCGCGACGCGCTCTCGCGAATGGCCTGATCGGCGACGTCGGACGTATGTTCAAGCAGGGTGGCCGGCCATACGGGAACCTGCGGCAGATGCGTGATGCCCGCCGAGACAATCGGATAGAGCAGTCCATTACCGCAGGGCACTGGCGATTCGCCAGCCCGAATGAAACGGCGTGTGATCTGAACGGCGGCCTCGCGGCTGCTCAGATCACGTAGCAGAATCGCCACCTGCTGATCTGAAACACGCCCGATGAGGTCGCGGCGTCGAATGCGCGAGCCGATGCGAAATGCCACCGTCGCGAGCAGATCCGCGTCGGAGATGGCCTGTTGACTGGACGCCTTACGCTGGCCCCGACCTACGTGCAGCACGACGAGCGCGCTGTGACTATTGGGCGGACTCGGGGTCCTCAGCTCGAGACTGAGGGCGCGCAAAAGCCGCTGGCGATCCAGCAGCAAATCGGCGAGGACGACTTGCCGTCGCAGCGCGTTCGTATCGTTCATCTCGGCAGGCAGGCAAACATCGCCTGAACGGTTGAGCGATTGTCATCGGCGCGTTCAATGCTGGCGAGGTCATCCAGCAGGAAAAGCCCACGCGTCGAACAGGTCGTGCCGCCAGAAAACCCTTGAATCATGTTCTGCATAAGACGCGTAAATGTGTCGGCCGTCGTGCGAGGGGTGAATCGTGCGCACCGACCGGTGCGGCGTTTCCTTCGCGTTCCGGCAGACCGCGCGCAAGGCGTGGCCCGACTAGAAGCTCGTTCCCGGTCACGAGACCGGGTCCTTTGACCTTTAACGGCACCCAAAATTGAAAATTGAGTGCGGGTTTCACCTACGGTCAGCTCAGCGTGGGCGCGCCATCCATTCGCGGCCCCGAAGCATGAAGTCCCAATAAACTTTTGGCAGCACGTATTTTTTCAGGACCCATGCAACGCGGTTCGCGTGCGTACCGTCGATGGGGAATGTAGGGAGAAGTTTCCCTCCATAGCCGAATTCCGCAAGCACGATCTTGCCGTGCTCCACGGTAAGCGGACAAGCCCCGTACCCGTCGTAATGCAGTGAAAGGGGACGGCCATCCATTGACGCGAGCAGGTTTTCGGCGACGACAACGGCCTGTTTGCGCGCGGCAGCTGCGGTTTTGGCGTTGGGCGCGGAAATCGCGTCGCCGAGACCGAAGACGTTGGCATAACGCGCGTGGCGCAGCGTCGCCGGGTCGACCTCACACCAACCGGCGGCGTCGGCCAGCGGACTCGCTCGCAAGACGTCAGGCGCACTTTGCGGCGGCACCACGTGCAGGAAATCGAACGGCTTGTCGACGAACTGCGATTGCCCGTCGGCGTCGAAAATCTCGAAACGCGCTACACGACGCTCGCCATCCACCGCACGCAGATGCGAGAGGTGATTGAGCGAGATGCGATATCGCTGGATGTACTCCATCAACGCCGGGATGTAGTCTTTGACGCCGAACAGGGCGGGTGCCACGAGATGAAACTCGATCTTCGTCTTGTCCAGCAGACCGCGTTGACGCCACGTATCGGCTGAGAGATACATGGCCTTTTGCGGGGCGCCCGCGCACTTGATCGGCATCGGCGGCTGCGTGAACAGGGCATTGCCGCCCTTAAATTCGCGAGCCAGCGACCATGTGTAAGGGGCGAGGTCGAAGCGGTAGTTGGAGGTCACGCCATTGCGGCCGAGCGTCTCACTCAAGCCGTCGATGGCCTCCCAATTCAATTGCAGCCCGGGAGCCACGATGAGGAAACGGTAGTCGAGGCGACGTCCGTCCGAGAGCAGCACTTGCTGGCGCTCCGGCGCGAAAGCTGTGACCGCAGCCTGGATCCAGTTCACGCCTTCCGGGATCACGCTCGACATCGGGCGCGCCGTGCGGGCGACGTCGAATTCGCCCGCGCCGACGAGCGTCCAGGCGGGCTGATAGTAATGCGTGTCGGCCGGATCTACGATCGTAATCGAGAGCGTCGGACGGCGGCGGCGCAGGCTTGCGGCGACCGAAATGCCGGCCGCCCCCGCACCCATGATGACGATGTCGGCGTTGCTCTGCGTCGCGGATACATCGCTGGACATAAGGTCTCCGACAAGTGATCAAAAATTGAAACGGATTACGACATATCGATGTGTATCCCGAGCGTCACGTAACGCGCTGAGTGAGGCAGTTACGAAGCGTGCGGAACATTCTACGTTCACTTGCCCGTAATTTCGCGGGAAACAGGCTGATTTCTCACAATTTTTACGTTTTGATCAATTGCAGAGCGCTCAGTGTGCGCCATTTGCGTGAAGACGCTGCGTTTGCTCATCCACAGATTGTGACGAGCACCGTGCGACGTGTTTTGTCTTGCGCGAGGTTGGGTGCGGCGAGCGCCGGAACGAACGGCGGATGTTGACGCGGGCATCGCGTATGGGATGCCCGGGAATATATGCGTTATGTGCTGTGTCGATTTGCGTCGCCGATCATGCGACGCGAAAACAAACGGGAACGCGTGCGATTTACGCGTGCGCGTGTCCGTGCTGGTGGTCGTGCTCGCAAGCGACTTCGATGGGGTCCGTTTCGTTGTGACAGGCGCAGGCTTCGCCCTGTGCACCTTGCATGAGCGCGCGCAAGATGCCGCAGTCACTCGTGTCATGGCGGCTGCGGCATTGCGCTTGCAGATGCAGAAGCTGCTGCTCCAACGCTTGCAATTCGTGGATGCGTGTGTGCACGCGCGCCAGATGGGCCTCGAGAAGTTGATTGGCGTCTTCACACGTCACGTTGGTGTCGTGCGCCAGTTCGCCGAGTCGTTTGGCGTCGGCGAGTGGCATATCGAGCGAGCGGCAATGACGGATGAAGCGCAGGGCGTCCAGATGTTCGTCGCCGTAGGTGCGATAACCCGCGTCGGTTCGCGGCGGTGGCGGCAGTAGGCCTGCGCGCTCGTAATAGCGGACGGTTTCGACATCGGTGCCCGCCGCCCGGGCCAATTCTCCGATTTTCATGCTTGACTCCGTAGTCACTACAGGGTTTTGAATGAAGGGTAACACGAATCATGTAACCAGGAGTTCACATGTCCAACCCTTCGGAATCGGCTCGTTTGGCGCGTCTGACGACTGCGGCGACGGCGGATCGGGAGATGTCCGGCCATGGAAATGATCCAGCGCACGGGCATGAACACGAGGCCTGTCATGGGCATTCGCATGAGCACACGCCGCCTTCGCGGGCGCATCGTCATGCCCACGGTCATGACCACCGTCACGACGGTCATGCTCACGACCACGACCACGGCAGTCATGGCGTAACCGCCGCTCATACGCATGACGAAGCGTCTTGCTGTTCGGGCAGCGCGGGTTTTGCACCATCGGCCCCGGCACCCGCAACGGATGCGCCGCAGGCGCGCTTCCGCATCGATCAGATGGACTGTCCGACGGAGGAGCGTCTGATTCGCGACCAGCTCGAGCGTCGTCCCGGCGTCGAGACGTTGTATTTCAACCTGCTCAAGCGTGAACTGACGGTCGTTTTCGACCAGCGCGCGTCTGCGTTCGATGTCGATCGTGAGCGCGACGGCGTGGCGGACACGCTGCGCAAACTGGGGATGACGCCAGTGCCGCTTTCCGACGAGAACGCTGGTGCAGCCGCACCGCCGCCCGTCAATCGGACAAGCGACGCTGTCCGGCTCGTCGCCGGTGGTGTGCTGGCTGCGGCGAGCGAGGTCGCGGTCTGGTCAGGCGTGCCGGAGCACAGCCCGTGGGTGGGCGCGATGGTTGTCGCCGCCATCCTCGCGTGCGGCTTGCCAACCCTCAAGAAAGGCTGGATCGCATTGCGGCACTTCACACTCAACATCCACTTCCTGATGTCGCTTGCCGTGATCGGCGCGATGTTCATCGGTCAGTGGCCCGAAGCGGCGATGGTGATCGTGCTGTTCGCGTTGTCCGAAAAGCTTGAGGCGGCGTCGTTGACCCGAGCGCGTCGCGCCGTCGAGGCGTTGATGCGTCTCGCGCCGGATCAGGCGTCGGTGCAGCAGACCGATGGCACCTGGGCGGATGTCCCTGCTGCGACGCTTGCTGTGGGAGCACGGGTGCGGGCGCGTCCGGGTGAGCGTATTGCCATCGACGGCGTGATCGAGAAGGGTGCGTCGGCACTGAATCAAGCGTCGATTACCGGCGAGAGCGTGCCCGTCGACAAGACGGTTGGGGACGACGTCTACGCAGGCAGCATTAACGAAAGCGGCCTGATCGTGTATCGCACGACAGTCGCCCCTGGCGATACGACGCTCGCACGCATCGTGCGCATTGTCGAGACGGCCCAGCAGCAGCGCTCGCCGACGCAACGCTTCGTCGATAAGTTCTCGCGCATTTACACGCCCGCTGTGGTGCTTTGTGCGCTGCTCGTTGCCATCGTGCCGCCGCTGGCGTTTGGATTGGCCTGGTCGCCGTGGATCTACAAGGCGCTGGTGATGCTGGTCATCGCATGCCCCTGTGCGTTGGTGATTTCCACGCCGGTCACGGTCGTGAGCGGGCTGACCGCCGCAGCGCGCGCCGGGATTCTGATCAAAGGCGGGGCGTTTCTGGAGAGTGGACGCCTGATCCGTGCAGTCGCCCTCGACAAGACGGGCACGCTCACGCGTGGCGAACCGCGCCTGACCGATGTCGTGCCGTTGCGCGGCACATCTCGCGACGAAGCACTGACGCTCGCCGCCGCGCTGGACGCGCAGACCACTCACCCGATCGCACGCGCCGTCGTCGAAGGTCATGCGCAGGCGGGGCTTGGGACATTGCCGTCCGTGACCGATTTCGAGGCGCTGGTGGGCATGGGGGTGAAGGGGCGTGTCGGTGAAACGCTTTACTACCTCGGCAATCATCGTCTCATCGAATCGCTGGGGGTGTGCAATGCCGAGGTGGAGGCTGAACTGACGCGTCTCGAAGCGCAGGCGCGTACCGCTATCGTGCTGGCAAGCGAAACACAGGCGCTGGCTGTGCTGGCCGTGGCCGATACGCTGCGGGAGGAAAGTCGTGAGGCCATTGCTCAATTGACGAAAATGGGCGTGCGCACTGTCATGCTGACGGGCGACAACCGGGCCACCGCTCAGGTTATCGGGGAGCAATCGGGGGTGAGCGACGTCCGTGCCGAAATGCTGCCGGAAGACAAATGGCAAGCGGTGTCGTCACTGCGTGAAAAGTACGGTCACGTAGGGATGGTGGGCGATGGCATCAACGATGCGCCCGCGCTGGCGTCAGCCGATGTCGGATTCGCAATGGGTGTGACAGGCACGGACAGCGCGCTCGAGACCGCCGATGTCACGCTGATGGACGACGATTTGCGCAAATTGCCAGCGTTTCTGGCGCTTTCGCAGCGCTCGGCGACGGTGCTCAAGCAAAACATCGCTGTCGCCCTTGGGATCAAGGCCGTGTTTTTCGCGCTCGCAGTGATGGGCCTGGCGTCGCTGTGGATGGCAGTGTTTGCGGACGTGGGCGCGAGTCTGCTGGTGATCGCCAACGGCATGCGTCTGCTTCGTACCAAGATCGTCTGAGTTGTGTAGTCGTCTGAGTCGCGTGACGCTGAGTTGCCTGATGTCTACGCCTTGCGCATGCCGCGCTCAAGGCGATGGGCATCGGGCAATTGACATAGCGCGTGTGCGGCGCGGCTGGTGGCGTTGACGATGATCGCGTCGAGGCGTGTCGTCAGTGTCTCGCGATGTTCCGTCGAGATAGGCATGTCTTCCAGCGCCCGCTGCGCGACGGCAGCATCGTTGATATGCCCGAGCAACGTTTGCGCGGTGCGCAACGTTTCGTGATACGGCGAGCGAACCGATTTGCGCAGCCATGGCGTGAGCGCCTCGGCGCTGTAACGCGCCTTCTTGATCTGTACGCGCAACGCGTGCAACTGCTCGGTATCGAGCATCGCCAACTGGCGACAATCAGGAAATAACCCAATGTATCGTTCGCGAAGCACGTTATGCGCGTGTTTCGCCAGTGCGCGTGGCCGCTTGCCGGGGGTACGCGACGGACGTCGCAGGGCTTTGGCTGCGCGTGCATCGGCGCGACCGTTGTCGTGAACGCCAAAGGCATCGCGCAGCAGCCCATGCAACGCGCGCTGGCGTTCACTGGTCAACGCTGCGGCGGCTTGCGCCCGAGCGTCACTGCGAACCTTCGACAGATGCGCATCGACCGCAATCCAGTCGACATCCGGATATTCGAGGCGTAAGGCCGGGAGTGTCTCGGTGGTCAAAACATCTGCGTCGCGCACGGGGCCCATCGAATGCCCTAGCCACTGCAGCTCGGCGACGAGTTGACGGTGCCAGCGCGGTTTGAGCCACGGTGAATAGACGTCGATCAGCGCACGAAGACGGCGTATCGTAATGCGCAACTGATGAACGGCTTCAGGGGGAATGGTGTCGGCGTTGGCCGCACCTTCGGCTGCATCGGGCAGCGCTGGCCACTGCGTCAACGCAGACGCCACGTGCATGACCAGCAGACGGGACGCCGACATACGCCGCATTTGAGCGAGTGACGGTAATGCGCCTTCCTCTGCCTGACGAGAGCCGGCAGTGGAGATAGTGTCGGAAGAGGCGGCGGAAGCCGCTAACGGCGCGCGTGTCATGTTACGCAACATAGCATATTGCCTGAGCACATGACGCGGCAAAGCGGGTGCGGCACTTTGTCGCGGGCGCCTGCTTTGCCGCAGAGCGGGGCGCAGACCACCCGCGAGGCACGCAGCGTCACATCAGTCGTGGACCTCGCGAGAGGATGACGTGACACTTTCTCATTGCTGCGCATGGCGAATCCGAATTCAAGCGCGGAATCCAGCAGGAATCCTGTCGAAATCGACGGCCGAATGCGAGCAAAAAAGATAGGCCGGCACGGAGGCCGGCCTGCGCGCAACTGGTTTTACTTCTTGTTCACAGCGTCCTTGAACGCCTTGCCAGCCGTGAACTTCACGGTCTTGGCTGCCGGGATCTTGATCGCTTCGCCAGTCTTCGGGTTGCGGCCGGTACGCGCAGCGCGCTTGCCCGAACCGAACGAGCCGAAGCCGATCAACTGAACCGAGTCACCCTTGGCGACTGCCTTCTTGACGGTCTCGAGCAGAGCGTCGATGGTTTCGCCAGTTTGAGCCTTGCTTGCACCCGTAACACCAGCGACGGCGTCGATTAGTTCCTGTTTGTTCATGTGTGTTTCCCTTGAGAGGTGGTGAATACCGGCGACAACTCTAACACTTTCGCCATTTGACGAGTGTCGGTGTTGTATCCGCGCCATAAGGCACGCGGCGCACGCCAGAATGTCGCCTTCGCGGCACGTCACGCGAACCTGATCCGAAGACTGGTTTCGTAACGCATCGTGAGGGCGCCGGCACTGGCCGGGCAGCCGCATTATAGAGCCTTCGGTGGGCTGTGGGCCAGTCCTGACAACGGTTTGCGGCGATTTTGTTGTGCAATGCCGCGTACTTTCTTGTTCTTGATGGCAAAACCCCGGTATCTGCGGGCATCTCCGGTCATGCCTCCGCGCAATCCCTTGCTGGGCGGGCTTTGGGGGTTTCCCTAGCGTTTTAGGGCTTGCGCCGACGGGCGTCTTTTGGTTGGTCATTCGGGTGTCATTTACGATGGCTAGCGTGACGCCGCCCATCGACATTGAGGAACCGCTTCATGCTGCTCTGTCAGATCACCGACCTCCACATTACGCGTCCGGGCATGCTCGCCTGCGCACGCGTCGACACCGCGCGCGCCTTGCGCAATACGATCGCCACCATCAATCGGTGGACGCCACGGCCTGACGCGGTCATCGCAACGGGCGACCTGATCGACACGCCGCATCTATCGGAATACGAAGTACTTCGTGAGTGCCTGGCGGACCTCGAAATACCGCTCTACCTGGTGGTCGGCAATCACGATCATCGCGAAGGGCTGCGCGATGCTTTTCCGGAACATGCCTATCTGCATTCGAACGATCCGTTCGTGCAGTACCGCGTCGATCTCGGACCGCTCACTGTTTTGACACTCGATACGCAAGACCCGCCGAGCGCGGGCGGCCATTTGTGCGACGCGCGACTTGCGTGGCTCGACGAGCAGCTCCACGCCTGCGAGGGACGCCCGACGATCATTGCCATGCACCATCCGCCGTTCGATACGGGCATCGAGTTTATGGACGGCTACGGCCTTTCTGCGCAGGGGCGTGCAGGGTTTGCGCAGGTGGTATCGCAGCATCGTCACATCGAGCGGGTGATCTGCGGGCATCTGCATCGGAGCATTCATGCGAGTGTGGAGGGGGCGCCGGGGATCATGGCGAGTACGTGTGTGTCGACCGCGCATCAGATTACGCTCGGGCTGGCCACGGGTGCGCCGGGATCGGTCACGCTGGAGCCGCCGGGTTTCGCCATGCACCTGTGGCAACCGGGCGCGGGCTTGCGTACACATCTCGCTTACGTCGGTCCGCACGAGGGGCCGTTTTCGTTCGACGGCGAACCCCTGTAAGGGGGCGCTTGCGTCGGTATCCTGAGCATTCATGCGGGTTGGCAGCGGGAAAAAAAGGGGACGAAAGTAGGACTGCGCGTGTGTAAAGTGCTTCTCCATCAAACATACGAGATCAGTTCGGATCAGCAGTCAAAGGCCGTCCCGGTGCGCAAGATTCGCGGGACGGGAGCGACGGGTCTTTCACAGGAACTGTCGATCCGTGGCCCATGACCCAGGCATGAATGAAAAGGCCGGGCAGGGCGCTTTCTGATAACGGGGAATCATGCATACCGACGCCGAACCGGCGAGCGCCCATCGCGCCGGTGCTTCGTCATCTCCTTCGGCTTCCGGCGCATCGACGTCATCACCGTCGTCATCGTCATCGACGACGCGCGTACGCCGATCGCAACCGCTCGGAAATCTAGGGCGCTGGGGGCGGCGGGTTGCACCGGCCATGTCGCGGCCCTTTGCGCTGCTGGAGGTTTTGATCACCACGCTGATCGCGGTGCTCGTGGCCTGGCGGCTGCGTCCCGACGATCCTTTGCTGCTCACCACGCAATTTCCGTGGCTCTGGCTCGTTTCGCTCATTGGCGCCCTGCGCTACGGCTCGCTGGCCGGAGCCGCGAGCGGCGCCATGCTCATGGCAGCGTGGCATGTTCTGTGCGGCCCTTCCGGCGCGCCGTTTCCGATGGCGCACTTTGCGGGGGGTATGACGATGGCGCTCATCGCGGGTCACTTCTGCGACATCTGGTCCCATCGCGCGCTCAGATCGCAAGGCATCAACGCTTACTACAGCGACCGCCTCGTCGCGATTACCCACAATCACTATTTGCTGCGCGTGTCGCATGAGCGACTGGAGCGTGATCTGCTGGCGCGTCCCGTCACGTTGCGCGATGCATTGACGCGTCTGCGCGACCTTACTGTGCGGCGTTCGGGCGATGTTCATGGCGCACCCGGCGGCCTGCCCAACGCACAACCGATGCTCGAATTCGCTGCGCTGACATGCCAGATCGAAGTTGCCGCCTTGTTTCCGGTGCGTGGCGACCGGCTGACGACGACACCCATTGCGCGGGTCGGGGAAGGGTTCGAGCCGGACGTCGACGACCCATTGGTGCGGCACTGTCTGCGCGAAGGCACGCTGGCTCACGTGAAGGCCGACGATGCCGCCAGCGACGGCAGTCCCTATCTTGCCTGTGTGCCATTGCTTGACGCCGAAGGGGCGCTCAATAGTGTGCTGATCGTGCGGCGCATGCCGTTCCTCGCGCTCAATCACGACAACTTGCAACTGTTGTTGGTGCTGCTCGCGTACTACGCCGACGGCGTCGCGCATCAGCCGCTCGTCGCAAGCGTCAGAGCCTTGGTGCCACAAGCCCCGTATGACTTCGCGCTGGAACTCGGACGGCTTGCGCGCCTCAAGCGCGCGAGCGGCATCGAGTCGTCGCTGGTCGCGCTGGCGTTTCCGCGTGGTGCGCGAGGCGACTCGTTGTTCGAACAGACGGTGCGCCAACGCCGGGCACTCGACGCCATGTGGACGATCGGTACGCCGCGGCGGCAAATCGCCATCGCGCTTATGCCCATCACGGACGAGCACGGCATCGACGGTTATCTGATGCGTGTGGAGACGTTGCTGCGTCAGCAATACGACGTCGATTTCCAGAGCGGCCATATTGCCGTGCACACCGCACACGTCGATGCCGACGCCCCGGGCGACGGTCTGCTCAAACTGATGGAGCGCTGCGTCGATCATGCCTGAACGCCATTCGACAAGCGGATCCGCAAGCGCCGTCTGGCGACTCCGGCAACGGGGCGCGGCGCGTGGTGTGCGAGTCATCCGTTGGGCGCTGACACTGGCCTTGGCGGTGCTCGCCGTCGCGGCGCAGTGGCACGTGCTGCGACTCGTTTTGCAAGCGGCAACGTGGGACACACCGTTCATCACACCGGCCGCCACAAGCCTTGTTCACGATGCCATGCCCGCCGTGCTGGCATGGCAGGCAATCGCTGCACTGCTTGCCGGTGGGTTCGTGACGTGCGCGCTGCCTGCGAGCTATCGAGACCGTCGTGGCGTGTTCGGGCATATCGCGCTGGTGACATTTTTCCTGCCGGTGGCGGGCATGGTCGTCGTGATGGGCGTGCTGCTGATGGGGTATCTGTTCCCGCCACCGCGCGAGTCGCTGCCAGCGGGCCGCGTGGAGACACCGGGTTTCGTCTCGCACCTCGTGGCGCGCGTGCGTCACGGCGCGGGCATGCGTCTGCGCGCCCGGCTGCGTAACGTGCAGGGCGAGCGCGACGATCGCGTTGCCGCGCTGATCTCCGTGCAGGCGCTGCCCTCGCGGGTCTCGAGCGAGATTGCGCGCGACCTGCTGGCGGACCCGGTGGAGGAGGTGCGCCTGCTCGCGTACGGCATTCTCGACGGAATGGAGAAGCGGATCATGCAGCAGATCTTCGTGATGCGCGACCGGCACGAGGCGGCCGAGGACGACGATGAACGCGCACACGCCTGCGTCTGTCTCGCGCAACTCTACTGGGAACTGATTTACCAGAACCTCGTGCGCGGTGAGGTCCTGCGCTTCACGCTGGAGCGCGTCGAAAAGTTCGCGCGCGATGCACTTGAGCAGCACGAAGACGATGCGTCCATGTGGTATCTGTTGGGCCGCTGTGCGCTGATGCGCGAGAACCCCGACGTGGCCGAAATGCATTTGCGTCAGGCGCAGTTCCACAGCTTTCCGACCGAACGCCTGTTGCCGTGGCTGGCGGAAGCCGCGTTCCAGCGGCGCCGCTACGACCGCGTTTCGCTGTTGCTGGGTGGGCTGGGTGCCGGTGTGACCGGGGCGAAGAGCGTGTCCAATGTCACCGCCTCGCCGGTCGTTCAACCCGCCGTGCGCTTCTGGACGCGCTGAATCCCATGGCTTCGTCCACGTCCCCAGCGTCGCCCGAACCGTCGTCCCGCACTGGGGCTGACATCGCAACGACGCCCGCGATGGCAGATGTGGCGCTCTTGCTCGAAGGCACCTTCCCCTACGTGCGTGGCGGCGTGTCGTCCTGGGTCGACCAACTGATCAGGGCGTTTCCCGACCTGACGTTCTCCGTCGTGTTCATTGGCAGCCGCCGTGAAGATTACGGTGCGCCGGTCTACCTGTTGCCCGCGAACGTCACGCATTTCGAAGCGCATTACCTGTACGAGACGGACGCGTCGTGCGCGACGCCGACAGACGTCGAGGATGCGCGCACTCCATCCCGGAAGCGTGCGGGCGACGCCGAAGCCTTTGCCCGCGTCGCCCGGATGCACGATCTGTTTCGTCAGCGCTACGAGAGCCGGTCGGGGGCGGCGGGTGGCGGAGCGATGCCGGACGCTGCGGGATACATGAAAGTCGATGGCCTGCGCAGCATGCTCGGGCACCTTCTGCCGCTGCTGCGCGACGGCCAGCCGCTGTCTCCCTCGGCGTTCCTGCACAGCGAACGGTCCTGGGAATTCATCACCGAGCGATACGAAAGGTTTTGCCATGACCCGTCGTTCACGGACTACTTCTGGACGGTTCGCGCGATGCATCGACCGATCTGGCAACTCGCACGCATCGCCAGCGCATTGCCGCCCGCCCGCATGTATCACACGGTGTCGACGGGCTACGCGGGGTTGCTCGGCGCAATGCTGCGCATGACGAACGGGCGCGCATTGCTGGTGACCGAACACGGCAGCTATACGAAGGAGCGCAAGCTCGACCTGCTGCAAAGCGAGTGGTTGCGGGACAACCGGGGGCCATTCGAGCGCGACATCTCGCGTGTGGGGTACTTCCAGAATCTCTGGATGCGGTTCTTCGAAGCCATCGGGCGGGTCTGCTACGACACGGCGAACGAGATCGTGTCGCTATACGAGGGCAACCGGCTGAGACAGATCGGCGACGGCGCGCCTGCGCACAAGACCCGCTGCATCGCCAACGGCGTCGACATTGCGCGCTTTGCGGCGCTTCGGGAGAAACGTGTCAAAGGAGTCGGTGGCGTGGCGGGGGACGACATTCCCCCCGTCGTTGCGCTGATCGGGCGCGTGGTACCGGTCAAGGACATCAAGACCTTCCTGCGCGCGCTCTTCATCGCTTATCGTGCGCGGCCCGACGTGCAGGGCTGGATCGTCGGCCCGGACACCGAAGACCGGGCGTATGCGCAAGAGTGCCGCGACCTCGCGGCGAGTCTGGGGATGGAGTATCAGGTGAGGTTTATGGGCTATCGCGCCGTCGAGTCGGTGCTGCCGAAGATCGGCGTGCTGGCGCTGTCGTCGGTGTCCGAGGCGTTACCCCTTGTCATGCTCGAAGCGGCGGCCGCCGGGGTGCCGGTGGTGGCGACGGACGTCGGCGCATGCCGTCAACTGATCGAGGGCGGTGATCCGGAAGACCGCGCGCTGGGGCGGTCGGGGCGCATTGTGCCGATGGCCGACCCCGAAGCGCTGGCCGCCGCCATCGTCGACGTGATGGAGCCGTCGGCATGGCAGGCCGCAAGCGCTGCCGGTATCGCTCGCGTGGAACGGCACTATCGCCTCGACACCGTTCGCGATGCCTATCGCACGCTGTACTGGCGCTGGATGAACGAAGACCATACACCGGACATGCCGGACATGCCGGGCGTGCAGGGAGGCGAGCGCTGATGGCCGGGATCGGGTTCGAACTTCGGCGTCTGCTGCGCAGCGATACGCTGTCGGGCACGCTTGCGGCCTATAGCTACGCCGGGATCATCAGTGCGGGGCCGCTGGTGCTGTCGATGGTCGGTGTGGTGCTTGTCGGGTTGATGAGTCTCGCGCAAGTGCATCCGCAGGTCGTCCTCACGCATTTTCAAGTGTCGGTGACCTACCTGATCGCGTCGAGCGTGATCGCGACCGGGCTGGTCCAGCTCGCGTTCACGCGTTATCTGAGCGACCGGCTCTTCGCGGGAGAACCGCAGGCGGTAATGCCGTCTTTCAATGCAGTCTCGCTGGTGACGACAGTCGTGCTCGGCGGCATCGGCCTTTTCCTGTCGCAAACGCTCTTCGCCGACCAGCCGCTGACCTATCGCTGGCTGATGTGGATCGGTTTCGTGTTGCTGGGCAACCTCTGGATCGTGGTGCTGTTTCTGACGAGCGTGAAGCAGTACCGGGCGATTCTCGGCGTGTTCTGCGCAGGCTACAGTCTGACGGTCGTCTGCGCGGTGCTGCTGGGACGGTTTGGCCTGACTGGCCTGCTGGGCGGCTTCGTCATCGGTCATACGGCGCTGCTGCTCGGGTTCACTGTCATCGTCGCGCGCAATTACCGCACGTCCACTTGGCTTTCATGGGCGGTGTTCGTGCCGCGTAATCTGCGGCTCTCGCTCGTTGGCGTCGGCGTTTGTTTCGGGCTGGGCGTGTGGATCGACAAGCTGATGTTCTGGGCGTGGCCCGCAACCGGCATGACGGTGATCGGCCCGTTGCGGGCCGCGCCCCTTTACGATCTGCCGGTCTTCCTGTCCTATCTTTGCGTGATCCCGGGGATGGCGGTGTTTCTGCTACGCATCGAAACCGACTTTGCCGAGGCTTACACCGCTTTTTTCGACGCGGTGCGTCACGGCGGCACGCTGCGCCAGATTTCGGCTTCGCGAGTGCTGATGGTACGTGCAGTGCGTACCGGTCTGTACGAGATTCTGAAGGTGCAGGCCGTTGTGACGTTGCTCGTCTTCGCGTTCGGCGAAGATATGCTGCGGCTCGTGGGTGTGCCCAGCGGGTGGCAGACGCTGTTGCGCATCGACGTCGTCTCGGCCGGATTGCAGGTCCTCCTGCTCGGCGTTCTCAACGTGTTGTTCTACCTCGACCGGCGTCGCGATGTGCTGACGCTGACGGCTTTGCTGGTGTGTCTGAACGCCTTGTTCACCGGGATCAGTCTGGTCTACGGGCCTGCCCTGTACGGGTATGGGTTTGCGCTTGCACTGCTGTGCGTGCTGGCGCTCGGGGCACACCGGCTGACGCGGCGACTCGCGGCGCTCGAATACGATACTTACATGGGGCGGAACGTCTGAGCGTCTATGGGGTCCGGCGCAGCGCCCGCCAGTGGCATGGCGTGGACGGCTGGAGTAAGATGCCGGGTCTCGCGATTGCAATCGTCGTGCACATTTGTGCGAATCGGCCACGCCACACGGGCGTTGCCAAGGCATCTTCATGAACCATCTGGGCACCATTCTCGTTACCGGCGGCGCCGGTTACATCGGCTCGCATACGTGTGTCGAGCTTCTGGCGGCGGGCTACGACGTCGTCATTCTCGATAACCTGTGCAACAGCCATCGCGACGCCGTGGCGCGCATCGAACGCATTGCCGGGCGTGCGCCCGTGTTTGTCGAGGGCGACGCCTGCTCGGCGAGCGTCATGGAAGACGTATTCACCCGTCACCGCATCGATGGCGTGATTCACTTCGCGGCGCTCAAGTCCATCGGCGAGTCGCTTCAGAAGCCATTCCTGTACTACAAGAACAACCTTGGCAGCCTGCTGACGCTCATCGAGGCGATGGACCGTCACGACGTGCGACATCTGGTGTTCAGCTCGTCGGCGGCGGTGTACGGCAATCAGGTGTCCGTCCCGGTCGAGGAGACGGCGGCGCTATCCACGGCCAATCCGTACGGCCACACCAAGCTGATGGCCGAACAGATGCTGACCGACACGGCCCATTCGGATCCGCGCTGGCGTATCGGCGTGCTGCGGTACTTCAATCCGGTTGGCGCGCACGAAAGCGGACTGATCGGCGAAGATCCGGGCGGCACACCCAATAACCTGATGCCGTTCGTGGCGCAAGTCGCCGTCGGCAAGCAACCGGTCCTCAAGGTCTACGGCGGAGATTGGCCCACGCCGGACGGCACCGGTATTCGCGATTACATCCATGTAGTGGATCTGGCGCGCGGCCATCTGGCGGCGCTGGCGGGGCTGGGCAAGCTCGATACCGGGTTCACCGTCAATCTGGGCACGGGGGAAGGGCGCAGCGTGCTGGAAGTCGTGCGCGCCTTCGAGGCCGCCAGCGGCCGTGAGGTGCCGTTCCAGATCGTCGGGCGCCGCTCGGGCGATATCGGCATGTCCTACGCCAATCCGGCGCGTGCGCAGGCGCTGCTAGGCTGGCGTGCCGAGCACGATCTGGCGCGCATGTGCGCCGACCACTGGCGCTGGCAGCATCAAAACCCGAACGGCTATCGCTGATCGGGCAGCCCCGTCCAATATGCCTCTCAGGCATATCGATATGTCTTTAATGACGTTGGGGACAAATGAAAGCTATTCCCAATTGGGGTAAAATAGTGGGGTTTTCCCGTCCATAACCGATAGTGCGTACACCTGATGCGCCTGGAGTTCGGGCATCGGGGCCGTCAAGGATGGCCTGCGAAAGCGTCATTCAGGCAAGTCTGGCTGTACGGGGCAATCACCCGTTCAGTCGTGCCGAAGCGCTGTGCCGCCGCCTCCGTTAAACGTCAAGTCAATATGAGCATTCAGAATCAACAGACCGTGCTGGAAGTCCACCACTGGACCGACACGTTGTTCAGCTTCAAGACCACTCGCGACGCTTCGTTCCGTTACGTCAATGGCCAGTTCACGATGATCGGCCTGGAAGTCGACGGCAAGCCGCTGCTGCGCGCCTATAGCATGGCGAGCGCCAATTACGAGGAAGAGCTGGAGTTCCTGAGCATCAAGGTGCAGGACGGTCCGCTGACCTCGCGTCTGCAAAATATCAAGCCGGGCGACAAGGTGATCGTTGGCCGCAAGCCGACAGGCACCCTCATCGACGACAACCTCCTGCCGGGCAAGAACCTGTATCTGCTCTCGACGGGCACGGGTCTCGCGCCGTTCATGAGCATCATCCGTGACCCGGAAGTCTACGATCGTTACGAGCACATCATTCTGGTGCACGGCTGCCGCTTCACGAGCGAACTGGCCTACCGCGATCTGATTACGCAGCATCTGCCGGAGCACGAGTATCTGGGCGAGTATGTCCGCGACAAGCTGATCTACTACCCGACGGTCACGCGTGAAGAGTTCGAAAACCAGGGCCGAATTACGGAGCTGGTCGAATCGGGCAAGATCTTCTCGGACATCGGTTTGCCGGAGTTTTCGCCGGAACACGACCGCGTCATGCTGTGCGGCAGTCCGGCCATGCTCAAGGACACCCGCGAGCTGCTCGAAAAGCGCGGCTTCGTGGAAGGTCACAATCACGCGCCGGGTCATTATCTGGTCGAGCGCGCCTTCGTCGGTTAATCGAAGATTGCAGCAGGCAATCGGGATGGGCCGAGTGTAGCGTAAGCCATCGCCAGCCACCCCACCGCTAAAAGAAAGGCCGCTCATCGAGCGGCCTTTCTTCATTCGAAGAGCCTCTGCACTGTGAATCAGAAGTCCATCGTGGCGCTGGCGAGGAACGTGCGGGTCGAGCCGGGCAGTACGAACCCGTTGTACGTGGTCGTCCAGTAGTGCTTGTCCGTCAGGTTGTTGATGGCGGCACGGAACACAACGGACTTGCCCGCGATGCGCGTGGCGTACTTGGCCGAGACATCGATCGTCGTGTAAGCCGGGATCGACAACGTGTTGGCGGCGTCGACTTCCTGCTGTCCCGTCACCTTCACGCCCGCTGCCACGGTCAGACCGCGCACGAACGGGGTGTCGTACTCGACTCGACCGGTCACGACATAGCGGGGTGCCGCGAAGATGCGCTTGCCCGCCACGTTCGGATCGTCGACGTTCACGGCCTTCGTGTTGAGCAGCAGCACGCCGCCCATCACACGCCAGTCACGTGCAAGCCGGACCCAGCCGCTGGCGTCAAGCCCCTGGAAGCGCTGCGTGCCGTCCTGCACGAAGAAGTTCGACGCGTTCGTGTACGCGTAGCCGCGCTCTACACGGAACAGCGCCAGATTCGCGCCCCACGACTGCTTGTCCGCCTTCCAGCCCACTTCGTATTGCTTGCTCTTGAGCGGCCCGTAGGTCGTCGGATAGTTGCTGTCGGTGATGGCGGCCGAGCCGCCCGGTTCCAGCGACTCGACGTAGCTCGCGTAAGCGGTCGAATCGTTGTCCGTCTTGTACATCAACGCCAGCGTCGGCGTGACGGGCTTGGCTTTGTACGAGGCCGTCGTCTGTGCATTGATGTCATACAGATCGTCGTTGAACTGCGTGTAACGCAAGCCGACCAGCGCGGAGATGCGCGACGTGATGTCTACCGTGTCGCTCGCGTAGATGGCACGCTGCGAGATCTTCTCGCTGCGATACGGCTGGTAGTCCATGCCGATGTCCTGATTCGGCAGCAAAGACGGGTTGTAGATGTTGCCCGTGCCCAGCGAAATGCCATTCCCGCCCAGTCCATTGTCGTTGAGCTTTACCTGGCTTTGGTAGGCGACGCCGAACACCACGTTGTGCTTGAACGGACCGGTCGCAAACTTGCCTTCGACCATCGCGTCCCATGCCTGGTAGTAGTACGCCGTCTTCCACTTGTACTGCGTGTCGCTGTAGTCGCCGGCGGAGTTCATCACGTAGAGGAAGCTGTCGCCGTTCAGACGATTCTGACGAGCGAAGCGGTACTTGAAGCTCGCCTTCCACTGATCGTTGATGCGGTAGTCGAGGGCGGTGCCTGCCGTCAGCGCATCGGTTTCGTAGTAGGTGAACGGCTGCGCCAGATTGCGTGCGACCTTGTTGGCGTCGGGGACCGACGTCGCGCCGCCGAAGCTCATGCCGAACAACGTGCCCGTCGTCTGACGCTTCCAGTAAGCGATGTCGGCCGACCACGTCAGATCGGGGGTGATACGGAAGTCGGTCGCAAACGAGATCGTCTTGCGGCGCACGTGGTTGTTCGGCTCGGCGGTGTTGCCTTCCTCGTTGACAAGGTTCAGGCGATAGCCGAAGCGGTTATCGGGGCCGAAGCGTCCGCCCAGATCGAGTTTCTGGCTCCACACGTTGTTGGCTTCGTAGCCGACCGAGAACTGACGCAGCGGCTCGTCCGTCGGGCGTTTCAACACGTAGTTGACGATGCCGCCTGGCGCGCCGAAGCCGTACATGAAGCCGGACAGACCCTTGAGCAGCTCGACCTGTTCGAACGGTTCGAGCGGAATGTCGGCCTGCCACGAGACGAAGTTCTGACCGTCGATCTTGGTGCCGTCGAGCATGTCGACACGCATACCGCGCACCGCAAAGTACGAGTTTTCGTTGCGCTTGTTTTCCGAAAGCGTAGTGACGGCCGGGTCCCACTTGAAGGCATCCGTCGCCGTCTGCGCCATCTGATTCTTAATTTGCTCGCTATTCACGCCGACGACGGAGAACGGCGTGTTCACGGCACGCCGCGTGCCGAGTGCGCCGCTCGTCACGCGTTCGACTTTAACGTCTTCATCGCGATTGCTCGATACGGTCGTCGTGGGCAGCGCCGCAGTGTCTTTCGCGGCGGGTTGCGCATCCGTCGCTTGCGAAGCCTGCGGCGTTTGTTGTGCGTAAGCCGTGCCGGACGCGAAGGTCAGCGATGCGGCGCAGATCGCGAACGCGCCCGCGACGGCGCGTGCGATAGGCGAGGGGGCAGGAACGTGTTGAGGCGTCAGGTCGTGCGCGGCGCGTGGACGAGCGAATCCGCGCCCTGCGAGCGGGCGGTGTTGCAACATCGGTACATCTCCCTGTAGATGACGCGCCGTGTGCCAGCGCGTGCGTCGTGAATCGATCTTTTATTTGTGGGGTGTTTGCGGCATGACTTGTGGCGTGGTTGGGTCCGTCGCAGCCGGGCGTGCCCAGACGCTATTCGGATCGCCGAGTCGTGCACGGCGCCACGTCGCGCGTGCGAACAGCGCGAAGATCGCGGCACCGGCGAGGGCGACCAGATCGACGCCAGCGAGCACCCAGTCGCCATTGGCCAGCGTCCGCACGAGATTGTCGGGCGTGAACATGGCATCGACGGCGGGAATCGCGAGGCAGGCAAACGCGGTCGCTACGAGCAAGCCGGTCGCGGCTACCGCAGGCGCACTCAGCGCGGCGAAGAGCATCGATAGCACGATGGTGACGACAAAGATCGACAGCGACGTCGCACTCGGCGCGACCACGGCAGCGACGAACGCCACAGCGATGCCGAGGCACGTGCCAAGGAATACCCCCGCCGTTGCCTTCGCCATCCATCGCAGGTTGGCAGGCTGAATGGCGGCATTACGCTTGCGGCGCGATTCGAGCCAGAGCAGATTGCCGCTATACACCAGCACGGCACCCATCAGGCCGAGGATGAAATACACCCAGCGCATGACGTCGCCCGCGAAATTCCCGAAGTGCGCGCCGTAGATCATGCTAAGCACTGCATGATTCGTGTCGCGCACGCCGGGGCTGTGCTGGCCAACGATCTCGCCGTCGTTCAGACGGACCGCCACCGCACCGAAGACGCCCAGCGAGTCGTTCGCCTCGCCATAGACTTCGGCCACTGCGTCAGATTTTCCGTAGCGCGACCAGGCAACGGCCGTTGTCTCCAGATCGGGGGCTGCGTGTTCGGCGCGCGCCAGCACCGCCTGAAGATCGAGCGGCTTGCCGTCGACCGGTGCGATCTTGGCGGGCACAGCGCCCGTCATCTGCAAGAACTGCGGGGCGAGCTTGTTCTCGAACGTCAGCACGTTGAACGCCATCATCAGCGGCAGGCTCAGGCACAGTAGCGCACCCGTCAGCGCAAACACGATATGAAACGGCAAGCTCAGTACGCCGATGGCGTTGTGCGCGTCTTGCCAGAAGCGTTTCAGATTGCGTCCCGGTCGCAACGCGAAGATGTCGCGCGTCACGCGCGGCAGGTGCACGATCACGCCGGAAATCAGCGCCATGCCGTAGAACAGCGACACCACGCCCATCAGATACAGGCCGTAGGTTGGAATCGAGAGCGAGTAATGCAGCGAATTGACGGTGTTCGACAGACCGGGGCGCGCATCGCCCGTGATGAGCGACGATGCAGTGCCGTCAGCATTCAGACGCAATCGCGCCTGCATCCATTCGCCATCGGGCTGTTGCCAGTAGGCGAAGGGCATAGGCGAGTGGCTGGGCAGTACCACACCCATTTGCTCGCGAGCGGCAGGGTACTGCGCACGAACCATCTCGGCGAGCTGCTCCGTCTGCGCGAGCGAGAGTGGCGCGTGACGCGTCGCCGGTTGCTCCCAGCGTTCGATTTCGTGATGAAAGACGGTCAACGCGCCACCGAGCATGGCGACGAACAACGCGAAACCGGCCACGATGCCAGCCCACGTATGGACACTGAGGTATTGACGAAGCGTTTGGGCGCGCATCGAGTGATCCTTACCAGACGGTGCGCGCCAGCAGCAGCGCGGCCCACGCGACGACAGTGGTCGCGCCAATGCCGATCCATGCACGCGCCGCCGTGCGGCTCGCATAGACGACGGCGAACAGACCCAGCCACACGAGCGGGAAGAGGGCGATGACGGGGATCGCGGCAGTTTGCCAGCCAGCCGGTGTCATAAAGGCGACGGCACCGCACAAGGCGATGGCCGCGAAGAAGCCGAGCACAAGGCCCGCGAAGGTTCTACTCCACATGAGCGTCTCCGCGCAGCCAGTGCCAGCCGCCCGCCGCATACGGCCAGAACAGCAGGCCAAAGCACAGCGACATGAACGTGGACGCGATACCTGCCGACGGGCCGGCGGCGAGCCACCAGCAAACGAGGCTCGCAATCGCCGCGACCAGCGCTATCGCGCGCGCGGGCTGTGCCGCCAGACGTTGCGCGCGCAATCGCTGGTGTTCCGAAGTGAGGTAGCAGGCAGCGCCTGCTAACCATGCCAGTGCAATGGCCAATGCAATCAACATGCTCGCGAGTGACTGATAAGTGAGCGCAAAAAGCAGGGATACGGACGTCAAGCCGAGCGCCTTGCGCCTGCTGTGGCGCTGCGCCGACGGAAACGAAAACGCCGCCCTGAGGCGACGTGGCTGGCAGCGCAAATCCACAGACGGTGTCGGTCGCTCGTTACGATCAGGCATTCAGTGGAATGATGATGTAAACGTTAACGAAAACGATTCGCATTTATATCACGATTCGGACAAATCCTGAAAGAATTGGTCCGAAATCCACAGTGCGCGGAGTGTCTTGCGTGGCGCGCAGACAACGACGCGCGGGGCGTCGTTGTCGTTGAGGTGCGTACGCGCTAGTGCGCGACCGGGGCGTTGGCTGTCAGGCTGCTGGCGGGCAATGGTCCGCGGAACTGGCGGACGATGGCCTGCCAGTAGGGAATGACCGGGCCGGATGACGGTTGCGCAGCGTTGATTTCGGGCAGCAGGTGCCAGGGCGCGGTGGGGTACTGATGGTGAACGCGGTGCAGATGGTGATTGAGCACGAGCAGCCGCCCCCACGCAGGCGACCGGAAGTTGCGCGCGCGTGCGGGTTCGTCCATCGCCACGCCGTAGTGCGGCAGGTTGTCGGCGATGGACAGCCAGATGCCGCGCGCGACGAACGTCATCGCAAACACGGGCCACCAAGGGCCATACGCCCACACTGCGGCAGCGAGTGCGAGAAGCATCAGGAGGAAATCGCGCTGAATCCGGCGGCGTCGCACCGGATCGGAGGCGAACATTACCACGCGACGACGCACATCGTCGTCCTGCGGATCGGCGCCCAGTGCGCTCACGGCCAGCGAGGGCAGGCGCTTGACCGGCAACCAGGCGATCACCGGCGCGAACAGTTCCGTGAACCACATGCCGCCCAGCAGGCGCGACTGATAGCCGAGCCACCGTTTGGCGCGCGCGGCGAACGGTGCATCGGCAGGCAAGGTTGAGATGTCGGGACGGTCGTAAGGCTGACGCGTGAACCGGTGATGCATCAGATGCCCGAATCGCATGATCTCGAAGGGCAGTCCGAGCAGTAAGGAGAGGGAGCGGCCGGTGCGTTCGTTGGCGCGGGGCTTGAGGCGCAACTGGCCGTGGATGGACTCGTGGATCAGCCCCCAATGCATCGGCGTGAGCAGCAGCACGGGCAGCATCGTCAGCAACGCTGTCTCACCCCAGTGACGCAGCGCCCATCCCAGCCCCAGCCATTGCCAAAGTCCGGCGAGCGCCGTGAGGCCGATCAGCGCGGGGTTCCAGTGCGACGGTCTGGCGTGACGCCATAGTGCTGGCGAAGGCGTCGCAACGCTCTCGACGGTGGCGCTGACGCAGGGCGTGGCGGCGTCGATCTCGACCGGGCGCGCAACGACGTTCTCCATGAAGTCTCCGGGGCATGGCGGACATGACGTGGCCTGACGTTGCCGATGTCGAGTCGCTCGCATGGATCACGCGGGTCGCGTCGGGCAACGTAAGCGCCCGGGGCGGTGTTCCGCCCCGTAGCGACGAGAGTGTATGTCGGGCGCCGGGATGGAAATATGTCAGTCGTATTGCAGCGCCTTACTTTCGTCGCATTTCCGTCATACGCCGTCGTTTTTCAATGGACGCGCGGTTACTGAGGACTGCCAAGGCTATCCAGCTGTTCGGCCCCCGTCGACGTCAGCCGGGCAAGTTGCAGGCCGCGTTCGCCGTCTTCCAGCGAGACCCATCCAGCCTCGGTGAGCACACTGAGGTATCGCAGCAACGTGCTCATGGGCAACGCGCTGCGCTTGGCCAGGCGCGCGAGCGACATCGACTCGCGGCCTTCACGACGCCCGTCGCCAAGTGTTCGCAGCAGGCGGGCGAGTTCTTGCTCCGCCTGTGCCAGTTCGCTGTCGGCAGGGGGAGATAGGTCAGCCAAGGCGGCGCTCCAGCAACACAGGAACAGACTTGGATGTCGGTGTGCCTGCGCCGTCGGCAATGGCGTCGAGCGGTACGAGGCCGTTCGTCTCCGGATAGTACGCGGCGATGCTGCCGCGCGGAATGTCGTAGGCGACCAGTAGGAAGTCGTCCGCGCGACGGGCGATGCCGTCGTTCCACACACCGACGAGGTCGATTCGCTCGCCTGCGCGCAGACCGAGCGCGTCCAGATCTTCTATGTTTGCGAAGACGACGCGCCGCTGACCGAACACGCCGCGATACCGGTCGTTCAGCCCGTAGATCGTGGTGTTGTACTGATCATGCGAGCGGATCGTGGCGAGTTGCAATACGTCCGCGCCGCGATCTCCCGCCTGTTTGCGGGCGATGTCGATGGGCAATTCGGCGGGCAGCGGGTGCGTGGTGAAGTTCGCGCGGCCGTTGGCGGTAAGCCATTGGCGCGCCGACGGCGGCACCGGCAGGCGGAAGCCGCCGGGGTGGCGCACGCGGCGGTTGAATTCGGCAAAGTCGTCGAACGTGGCGGCAATGGCGTCGCGAATGCGGTCGTAGTCTTCGGTGTACCAGTGCCAGTCGTCATGCCCGCCGACGGCGCGGCCCATTGTCGCTTGCGCCATACCCGCGACAATGGCGGGTTCCGAGCGCAGATGCTCCGACGCCGGCGCGTTGATGCCATACGACAGGTGCACCATGCTCATCGAATCTTCGACGGTCACGCCTTGTACAGCACCGTTCTGCATATCGATTTCCGTGCGGCCGAGGCAAGGCAGGATCAGCGCGTCGCGGCCGTGCACCAGATGGCTGCGGTTGAGTTTCGTCGCCACATGCACGGTCAGATCGCACTGACGCAGACCTTCCCACGTGCGTGGCGTGTCGGGCGTGGCCATCGCGAAATTACCGCCCATGCCGATGAAGACCCGGATCTGTCCGGCGAGCATCGCCGAGATCGTGTCGACGACGCCAAGACCTTCGCGGCGCGGCGGCGTGAAGTCGAAGACCTGACCGATCCGGTCGAGGAATGCAGCCGTCGGCTTCTCGTTGATGCCGACCGTGCGGTCGCCCTGCACGTTGCTGTGGCCACGCACAGGGCACAAACCCGCGCCCGGACGGCCGATGTTGCCGCGCAGGAGCATGAGGTTGACGATCATCTGGATCGTTGCCACCGCCTGCTTGTGCTGCGTGATGCCCATGCCCCAGGTTGCGATGACCCGTTCGCCGCGCAGATAGACGTCGGCAATCTGGCACATCTGGGCCTGCGACACGCCGGACGCGCGCTCCAGATCGTCCCAGCGCTCGGCGCGCACGTCGGCGGCGAAGTCGTCGAATCCGTGCGTATGTTCGGCGATGAACGCGTCGTCGAGCAGGGCGGGTTCGCCGTTGGCGCGGGCCTCGGCGTCGCGCTCCAGCACATGTTTGATGACGCCCTTCACGAAAGCGAAATCGCCGCCGCTCGCTGGCGTGACATAGTGACCGCTGATGGCCGTGCCGCCCATGCTCAGCATTTCGCCCGGACTCTGCGGGTCGGCGAAGCGCTCGAGACCCCGCTCATGCAGCAGGTTGATCGATACGATGGTCGCGCCGCGTTTGGCCGCTTCGCGCAACTCGCCGAGCATTCGGGGATGGTTGGTGCCTGGGTTCTGCCCGAACAGCAGCAATGTGTCGGCCTGTTCGAAGTCTTCGAGCGTGACTGTGCCTTTGCCCAGACCGACGACCGGCGGCAACCCCACGCTGGTCGGCTCGTGACACATATTCGAGCAATCGGGGAAGTTGTTCGTGCCGTACTGACGGACAAACAGCTGATAGAGGAAGGCGGCTTCGTTGCTTGTGCGTCCCGAGGTGTAGAACGCCGCCTGATCGGGGTCGGGCAACGCACGCAGATGCGCGCCGATCATGGCGAACGCGGCATCCCAGGCGATGGGCAGATAGCGATCCGTGGCGGCATCGTAGCGCATCGGGTGCGTGAGGCGGCCGTAACCTTCGAGCGTGTAGTCGTCGAGTTCGAGCAGCTCGGTCACGGTGCGCTCAGCGAAGAACTCAGGCGTCACCCGGCGCTTGGTCGCCTCGGCCGCGACAGCCTTCGCGCCGTTCTCACAAAATTCGAAGGTCGACGCGTGTTCGCGGTCCGGCCAGGCGCAGCCAGGGCAATCGAAACCGCTGGGCTGGTTCGCGCTGAGCAGCGTTCGCGCGCCTTTAAGCGGGATGCCTTGCGTGACGAGTTGGATGGCGACGTTCTTGAGCGCGCCCCAACCGCCGGCGGGACGGTCGTACGGGGCAATTTTCGGGGCAGACATGACGCGTGTTCTGGCTAGAGTGACTGTCGCATTGCGCCAACTTCGGGGGAGCGCAATGTCCAGAGGAAACGGAAACGATTGACGTCAAATAGGCAAGTTGATGCATAATTGCGAAACATTTCGCTCCTAACTTCAAGCGAATGTGGAGCTTCAGGTGCCTGTTAATTCGACGTTTGTAGGCATGTTATCAGGATTTTGCATAAATTGATTTATGCAATGAATAGCATATAAGGTGAGTCCCATGAAGCGTATCTCCATTGCCCCGCAACTTCGATTTCGCCACGACGGCAGCGACTTGCCACTCGACAAGGTGTTGTCGTTGCTTACGGAAGTGCAGACGCACGGCAACTTGCAGGCCGCCAGTCAGGTGCTGGGACAGTCGTACCGTGGCGCATGGGGACATGTGAAGGAAGTGGAGTCGCTGATGGGGGCGCCGTTGCTCACGATGGCGCGTGGGCGCGGCGCTGTCCTTACGCCGCTCGCTCAGCGATTGCTCTGGGGGCAGAAGCGCCTGCAGGCGCGGCTCGGGCCGTTGCTGGAGACGATGGCGTCCGAATTGCAGACCGAACTCGACGATTTGCTGCTTCAGGAAACCGATCAGTTGCGGCTCTTTGCGAGTCACGGCCTGGCGGTGGCGGCGTTGGTCGATTTCGCGGGACGCGCCGGTTTGCCTATCGACGTCAGCTATCGCGGCAGCATCGAGGCGATTGCCGCGCTTGCCAAGCACGAATGCGAAGTCGCGAGCTTTCATGTGCCAATTGGCGCGCTCGCCGAGCCGGTGCTCGATCAGTACATGCCGCTGCTCAAGGGGAAGTCGTATCGCGTGGCGGACGTGGCGTCGCGGCGTCTCGGTCTGCTCGTGGCGCGCGGTAACCCGCTCGGCATCCGGACGCTGGCCGACCTGCCGCGCACGGGCGCGCGCTTCGCGAACCGCGAGCGCGGGTCCGGCACGCGCATCATTTACGACCTGCTGCTCGCGCAGGACGGCATCGATCCCACGACGGTGGCCGGTGCGGAGAACATTGAATTCACGCACGCCGCCGTTGCTGCGTATATCGCCAGCGGACGCGCCGATGCCGGTCTCGCCATCGAAGCCGCCGCGAGTCAGTTCGGCCTCGATTTCATTCCCATCCTCACGGAGCGTTATTGCCTGATGTTCCCGGAGAGCGGCAGCGAGTCCCCGCATCTTCAGGCTTTGCTTGAGATTCTCCAGAGTGGCGAATACCGGCAGGCCGTTCACGCCATCCCGGGCTACAGCGAAGGGGCGACGGGGCGAGTGACGCCGTTGTCCGAGGCATTCCCGTCACTGGGATGATTTTTCATATGTATTTGCATGCATATGAGGTGCGGGATGTTTTTCCATGATCGACGCCCGGCACGCATGGGCTGGATGTCTGCATCATGCTGCATTGCGGCGCGGATGGTCGGGTGATGGTATCGGTATTTGCACGAGGCTTGTTGGGGCGGGGAGTTTGGTCTACTGTCTTAAGGACTGAGCCCCCAAAAGACCTGCTGTCATCATATGCAATCAAGAACATATGAAACGCGGTCTTGCCCCAGGAGACAATTCGAGATGGTGCCCACACCTCACGCGACGCTCGCGCCGCTGCTGGCTCGCCACGCCGGCCGCGCACACGAGTTGTTGCCGCTGCTGCATGCTTTGCAGGACGCCGACGGCTACGTCGATCCCGCCCATGTGCCGGCCATCGCTGCTGCGCTGAATCTCTCTCGCGCCGAAGTTTACGGCGTCATTACCTTCTACCACCACTTTCGCAGCGCACCGCCGCCGTCGACCGTCGTACAGGTCTGCCGTGCAGAGGCATGCCGCAGTCGCGACGGCGAAGCGCTCGTCGCCCATATTGAAGCCTGTACCGGTGCGCACATCGATGGCGACGCATGCAATGGCGTGGGCGTCGAATCGGTCTACTGCCTTGGTCAATGCGCGTTGTCGCCCGCGGTGACGATCAACGGCGAATTGCATGCACGCGTCAGTCCTGCACGCTTCGACGCGTTGCTCGCCGATGCCGTCGCCAGCGAGGAGGGTCGTCATGACTGAGACGTCGAAGTCTTTGCGCATCTACATTCCGCGTGACTCCGCCGCGCTTGCGCTGGGCGCGGACAGGGTTGCGGCGGCGGTGGCCGCCGAAGCGACCCGGCGTGGCGTTGCCATCGATATCGTTCGTAATGGCTCGCGGGGCCTGTTCTGGCTGGAGCCTCTCGTCGAGGTAGCGACGCCTGCGGGGCGCGTGGGATACAGCAACGTGCAGCCGTCGCAGGTCGCAGCGCTGTTCGACAGCGGTTGGCCCGAGTGCGCAGCGAAGGACGCTGAGCGCGATGTCTCGTCAGAGGATCCCGACGGAAGCTGGGACGCCGACATGCCCGCCTGTGTGGGGCGTGTAGAAACGATTCCGTATCTGGCGCGTCAGCAACGATTGACGTTCGCCCGCGTGGGCGTGACCGACCCGCTGGACCCGGTTGACTATCTCGCGCACGGCGGCCTCGCTGGCCTTCGCGCCTGCCTCGCGCTCGACGCGGAGGCCGCCTGTCAGACGGTGCTCGACTCGGGGCTGCGTGGACGCGGAGGTGCGGCATTCCCGGCAGGCATCAAGTGGCGCACGGTAAGTCGCGCGCAGTCCGCGCAGAAGTACGTCGTCTGCAATGCGGACGAAGGCGACTCCGGCACGTTTGCCGACCGCCTCATCATGGAAAGCGATCCGTTCGTGCTCATCGAAGGGATGGTGATCGCGGCACTGAGCGTTGGCGCGAGCGAAGGCATCGTCTACGTGCGCAGCGAATATCCCCACGCAATCGCGGCACTGGAGGCGGCGATTGCCGTGGCGCGTCGTGAGGGTTGGCTCGGGTCGGATGTCCTCGGTTCCGGGCGGGCCTGCGAATTGCGCGTGGCGAAGGCCGCTGGCGCTTATATCTGCGGAGAGGAAACGGCGCTGCTCGAAAGCCTTGAAGGCAAGCGCGGTGTGGTGCGTGCCAAGCCGCCGATCCCCGCGCTGTCCGGTCTTTTCGGCAAGCCCACGCTCATCAACAACGTGATCACGCTGGCGAGCGTGCCGTACATCTTCGCGCATGGGGCACAGGCCTATCGCGAGTACGGCATGGGCCGGTCGCAAGGCACGCTGCCCGTGCAACTGGCGGGCAACGTCCGTCGCGGCGGGCTGGTGGAACTGGCATTCGGCGTGACGTTGCGCTCGCTTCTCGACGACTTCGGTGGTGGCACGGCGAGCGGGCGTCCCGCGAAGGCCATCCAGGTCGGCGGGCCGCTTGGCGCTTATCTGCCCGACGCGCAATGGGACGTGCCGATGGACTACGAGGCCTACGCGGCGTTGGGTGCTGTGGTGGGGCATGGCGGTGTTGTGGTCCACGACGACACGGCCGACATGGCCGGACTGGCGAGCTATGCGATGGAATTCTGCGCGCTCGAATCGTGCGGCAAGTGCACGCCGTGCCGGATCGGGTCGACGCGTGGGGTCGAGGTGATCGAGCGGATCCGGCGCGGGGACACGTCCACGCGCCAGGTGCAGTTGCTGCATGACCTTTGCGACACGATGGTGTCCGGCTCGCTCTGCGCGATGGGCGGCATGACGCCGTTCCCCGTGCGCTCTGCACTCGAACATTTCCCGGCGGACTTCGGTCTGCCCGACGGCGCCGGATGCGCCGAAGCCGCTTGATGTATTCACATCTAAGACGTCAACGTCCAAAGACTGCACGTCTGAATGGGAGAACGACACATGATCCATCCGAATGCACAAGTCTCGCCGGGCCACGGCCCCGACATGGGCACGCCGCGGCGTGAGAGCGAGGTCGAGGTCACGCTGGAGATCGACGGTCTGAGCGTAACGGTTCCGGCGGGCACCTCGATCATGCGCGCGGCAGCGGGCAACGACGTCAACATCCCCAAACTCTGTGCGACGGATTCCCTCGAACCGTTCGGGTCGTGTCGCCTGTGTCTGGTCGAAATCGAGGGGCGGCGCGGATTCCCCGCCTCGTGCACCACGCCCGTCGAGCCGGGCATGAAGGTGCGCACGCAATCACCTAAGTTGCAGGACCTGCGGCGCAACGTGATGGAGCTTTACATCTCCGATCACCCGCTGGACTGCCTGACCTGCGCGGCCAACGGCGATTGCGAGTTGCAGGACATGGCCGGTGTGACCGGATTGCGCGAAGTTCGCTACGGCTTCGACGGCGATAACCACATTCACAGCACCAAGGACGAGTCCAATCCGTACTTCACGTACGACCCTTCGAAATGCATCGTGTGTAACCGTTGCGTACGGGCTTGCGAGGAGACGCAGGGCACCTTCGCGCTGACGATCTCCGGGCGTGGCTTCGAGGCGCGCGTCTCGGCTGGCCAGGATCAGCCGTTCATGGACTCGGAGTGCGTATCGTGTGGCGCTTGCGTGGCGGCATGCCCGACGGCCACGTTGCAGGAAAAGAGCATCGTCGAGATGGGACAGCCCGAGCACGCGGTCGTGACGACGTGCGCGTATTGCGGCGTCGGCTGTGCGTTCAAGGCGGAGATGAAGGGCGGCGAGGTCGTGCGCATGACCCCGTACAAGGACGGTCTCGCGAACGAAGGCCATGCCTGCGTCAAGGGACGCTTCGCCTGGGGCTACGCCACGCACAAGGAGCGCATCACCAAGCCGATGATCCGCAGCAAGATCACCGATCCGTGGCGCGAGGTGTCGTGGGACGAGGCGCTCGACTACGCGGCATCGGAGTTCCGTCGCTTGCAGGCGAAGTACGGTGTCGATGCCATTGGTGGCATTACGTCGTCGCGCTGCACGAACGAAGAGACGTATCTCGTCCAGAAGCTCGTGCGCGCTGCGTTCGGCAATAACAACGTGGATACTTGCGCGCGCGTCTGTCATTCGCCGACGGGTTACGGACTGAAGCAGACGCTGGGCGAGTCGGCCGGTACGCAGACCTTCAAGTCGATCGAACACGCCGACGTGATTCTCGTGATGGGCGCGAACCCGACGGACGGGCATCCCGTCTTCGCCTCACGGCTCAAGCGTCGTGTGCGCGAGGGGGCGAAGCTCATCGTGATCGATCCACGTCGCATCGATATCGTCGACGGACCGCACGTGAAGGCGGCGTTCCATTTGCCGCTGCGTCCCGGCACCAACGTGGCGATGGTCAATGCGCTGGCGCACGTGATCGTCACCGAGGGACTGCTGGCCGACGCGTTCATAGCCCAGCGTTGCGAAGACAGAGCGTTTGCACAGTGGCGCGATTTCGTGGCGCTACCGGAGAATTCGCCCGAGGCGGTGTCCGTGGTGACGGGCGTGCCTGCCGAGGAGATTCGCGGTGCTGCGCGCCTGTACGCGACAGGCGGCAACGCGGCGATCTACTACGGGCTGGGCGTCACGGAGCACGCGCAGGGCTCGACTACGGTCATGGGCATCGCGAACCTTGCGATGGCGACGGGCAACGTCGGGCGCGAAGGGGTTGGCGTGAACCCCTTGCGCGGACAGAACAACGTGCAGGGCTCATGCGACATGGGCTCGTTCCCGCACGAGTTGCCGGGCTACCGGCATGTGTCCGACACGCTGGTGCGCGAGGAATTCGAAGCCGCGTGGGGCGTGACGTTGCAGTCAGAGCCGGGACTGCGTATCCCGAACATGTTCGACGCGGCCATCCACGGCAGCTTCAAGGGACTTTACTGTCAGGGCGAAGACATCGTGCAGTCCGACCCCAACACGCAGCACGTGGCAGCGGCGATGGAGGCAATGGAGTGCATCGTCGTGCAGGACATCTTCCTGAACGAGACCGCCAAGTATGCGCACGTGCTGCTGCCGGGTACGACGTTCCTTGAAAAGGACGGCACGTTCACGAACGCCGAGCGACGCATTTCTCGCGTGCGCCGGGTGATGGCGCCTTTGCCGGGCATGGCCGACTGGGAAGTCACCATCGCGCTGGCCAGGCGGCTGGGCTACGACATGCCGTACGCGCATCCGTCCGAGATCATGGACGAGATCGCACGGCTCACCCCGACGTTCCATGGCGTGAGTTATGCGCGTCTGGACGAAGCGGGCAGTCTGCAATGGCCGTGCAACGACGAGGCACCCGACGGCACGCCGATCATGCACGTCGACGCCTTTGTGCGCGGTAAGGGACGCTTCATCATCACGCGTTACGTGCCGACGGACGAGAAGGTCACGCCGCGCTACCCGCTGCTGCTCACCACGGGGCGCATCCTCTCGCAATACAATGTCGGGGCGCAGACACGCCGCACGCACAACGTTCACTGGCACGACGAAGATCGGCTCGAAATCCACCCGCACGACGCGCAGGAGCGGGGCATCAAGGATGACGACTGGGTTGGCATTCGGAGCCGGGCGGGCGAGACGGTGCTGCGCGCGGTGCTCAGCGAACGTATGCAACCGGGCGTGGTTTATACGACGTTCCATTTCCCGGAATCGGGCGCGAACGTCATCACGACGGATAACTCGGACTGGGCAACGAATTGCCCGGAATACAAGGTGACGGCTGTGCAGGTGCTGCCGGTGGTGCAGCCGTCGGCGTGGCAGGCCAAGTATTCATCCTTCAACCGCACGCAGCTCGAATTACTTGATGCGGCCCGCAACCCCGTCGAACCGGTGTCGGCGAAGTAGGGGCGCGAACCCTGGAATGACCTGGAGTCAGTGTTTGACGATGTCCAACCCGTTACGTGAAGTGGCTGAAGGCCGCGAAGCCGGTGAATTGTCCGGCGATGCCAGCAATGCGATCGATGGCATCGCCGCGCCCGTGTGCGATGTGGCGCCGACCGCTATCGACCCCGAAAGCCTCTCGCCGCACGCGACGTTCGCCGTGCGGCGTTTCCGTCATGGCGCGTGGCAGGCGGCGAGCGACGAACTCGCCGAAGAAGTGCCCGTCGCGCTGGAGTTCAACGGCATTTCGCACGTGGTGATGCTGGCGACACCCGCCGATATCGAAGATTTCGCGCTGGGGTTCGCGCTGTCGGAAGGCATTCTGAACGACCGGCGCGAGTGTTACGGGGTGGACGTCTCGGCGACCTCGCTCGGGATTACCGCGCACCTCGAAGTGTCTTCGCGCGCGTTTGCCGGGCTCAAGGAGCGGCGTCGCAACCTGACGGGCCGCACCGGGTGCGGGCTTTGCGGCACGGAGAGTCTGGATCAGGTGTTGCGGCCGTTGCCGTCCGCTGGCGAGCCGTTGCGCGTGACCCATGCGGCACTGGCGGCGGCGCATGCGGGGCTCGCCGCGCATCAGGCACTCAACGGGGTGACCGGAGCGGTGCACGGCGCGGCCTGGTGCTCGCCGCAGGGCGAGATCGTTTGTCTGCGGGAAGACGTCGGCCGTCATAACGCGCTCGACAAACTCATCGGGGCGCTCGCGCGCGAGGGGCGTGCGTTCGACAGTGGCTTTGTGCTGATGACCAGTCGCGCCAGCGTCGAGATCGTGCAGAAAGCGGCGCAAGTCGGCATTCCGATGGTGGCGGCCGTATCGGCGGCAACGGCGCTGGCGGTGCGGACGGCGCAGGCGGCTGGTGTGGCGCTCGTGGGCTTCGTACGTGGCGAGCAGTGCGTGATTTACACCGGCGGGGCGGCGCTCGACGAGCGCGTCTGACCGCCTTGACCCTGACGGAGCGGGAGACTTTCGATGGACGGCAACAACCTCGTGCGTATGGCCAATCGCATTGCAGACTTCTTCGACTCGTTGCCCGATCGCGAGGAAGCGCTGGATCAGGTCGCGACGCATCTGCATAAATTCTGGGATCCACGCATGCGTTCGCAGATTCTGGCCCTCGTCGAGACCCCGGACGGTGAGGAAATGCACCCACTCGTGCGCGAAGCGTTGACGCGCCACCGTGTGCGTCTGATGCCAGCGGTCTGACACGACGCGCGAGCCTACGCTGCTCGCGGTATAGTAGGCGTGACGGTCGCGCACCGGCGCGGCCCTATCAGCGGAGGACTTGATGAGCGATACCCCCACGCGCAAGCCCGGCCCACAGCATCCCCACAAGGAGGACGCCGTGGAACGCGACCTCGACGAAGCGCTTGAGGAGACGTTTCCGGCGAGCGATCCCGTGTCCATCGAAGTCGACAAACCGAAGCGGGTTCCCGCGTCGCGACCCAGCGAGACGAAGCGTCTCGACAAGGGGCTGGAGGAAACCTTCCCGGCAAGCGATCCGGTTTCCATCGACACCGGTAAGACGCCGAAGCCGTAATAATTGCTGTGCAATGCCGGGAGATTGCGTCCCGATGCTTCGGGAACTTGCTCGCAGCCCCGTCCTGCGGGGCCGCGGCAGAAAAATAAATGTCCGGTCCGACGCGGGTTTGCCGCCCGGGCGGGGCGAATTCGTGGCAAAATGCCGCGCCTGACTCTCTCAGGCTGGGACTGTAGGAAATAAATGGCGGCAGGTACGGTAAAAAAAGTTCGACGCTACGCGCTGGAAACCATCGACGTGATGGGACAGAGCGGGCTTGGCGTCGTCGAACGCCCGGATGGGCGTTTCGTCATGTATCCGGAATACTGGACACAGACGCAGGCGCTCAGCCAGAAAATGCGCACGCTGTATCGCCGTAACTGCCAGCTCGAATACCAATTGGCAAAGCTCACGCGTGAGCTCGACCGTCTGCGCAGCGTGGTCGATACGCCGCGTCCCGCCGGTAATCCGCAGGCGTCGTTGCCCGGCACCGACGTGCCGCAGCCCGAACCCAAGCTCGAACGCAAGACGGCCGGCGATCTGCCGCCCCGACGACGTAAACGCGCCGCCTGAGCGCCATTGCCGTCACGACGCTATGTGATGCAGCAACGACGTCAACGGCCATGACCCTGCAAGTCCTCCCGATTCATCCGGTTACAGCGAAACCCAAGTCCTCGTCATTTCCCATTAACAGCCAGCTTATTGCCCGCTTCGCCGACCATCATGGCGCTTACCGCATCGCAACTCGAAACCTTTCGTAACGACGGTTATCTGATCCTTCCGCGCTACGTCGCGCAGGCCGACTGCGAGGCGATTCTGGCCGATGTGCGAGCGCAGTTGGCGGCGGCCACGCTACCGCTCGAATTCGAAGCCGATGTGGGCTATGAGGGGGCGCCGCAATCGCGCGAGGCCGAGGGTGGCCAGACAGTTCGCCGTCTGCTCAAGGCTTACGATCGCGGCGATGCACTTCGCAACTGGGCCACGCGCCCGGATCTGATCGAATCGCTTGCCCAGATCTTCGGCGAAGACGTGGTGCTGACGCTCGCGCATCACAATTGCGTCATGACGAAACATCCGCACTTCGGTACGGCGACCGGCTGGCATCGCGATATTCGCTATTGGTCATTCCCCGAGAACTCACTGGTTTCGGTCTGGCTGGCGCTGGGGCCGGAGACGCGCGACAACGGCGCGCTTCGCTTCATTCCCGGTTCGCACCGCGAGCAACTCCAGCCGCATCAGCTCGATTCGCTGGACTTCCTGCGTCCCGACGAGCCGGACAATGGGCCGCTCGTGGCGCGCGGCAAGCAGGTTGAGCTTGCACAAGGCGACGTCGTGCTGTTCCACAGCGGACTATTTCACGCGGCTGGCCGCAATGAGGGCGATACCACCAAATTCTCGGTCGTGTTCGCATACCGGGGCGAGAGCAATCCGCCGAAACCGGGGACGCGTTCTGCCTCGGCAGGCGAGGTCGAACTCGGCCACTGATGCCAATTTGGGTGCTTTCCTAAACCGGTAGGCACCTTTTCCCGCGTAGACTCTCCGGCCACCCTTATGGTGTCGCGCGCTGACGCACGTGAGCCGCATCGTTCCGATATCGATGCCGTGCCGCGCCAGTAATCTGCGTGACGCCATTCCATGAACCAGTGACGTGTCGCTCCCGCGCGGTGCAAAGCCGCGTGGAACGAGTGGCTGCACGTCCGTTTCCGGAGGAGACACGTGTCCCATTTACCCATCTCACCTGCTGCCCCAGCGGCATCGCCCTCTGCTATCGATGCTTCGGGCGAAGCGAGCCGTGCCACCTGGGGATCGCGGCTGGGTTTTGTGCTCGCCGCCGCCGGCTCTGCCGTTGGCCTGGGTGCGGTCTGGAAATTTCCGTACGTCGTCGGGCAGCACGGCGGCGGTGCGTTCCTCGCCGTCTATCTGGCCTGTGTGCTGACGCTCGGCGTCGCCCTGTTGCTGGCAGAGATGACGGTTGGCCGCCTGACGGGGCAGTCCATTACGACCGCATTGCGCACGCTCGGCGGTCGTGCCTGGGCGTGGGTCGGCCGCATCGCCACGTTCAATGCATTCGCGATTCTCTCGTTCTACGTCGTGGTCGGTGGCTGGACGGTGACGTACCTGATGCGCGCATTCACCGGTTCGGTCCTCGCGAACGATACGCAGCGGCTGGTCGCGGAGTTCTCGGCGTTCACCGCAAATCCGGTGGCATCACTTGCGAGCATGGGGGTGTTTCTCGGGATGACGGCGTTGATCGTAGCGGCCGGTGTGCAGAAAGGAATCGAGCGGGCAGGCAAGTGGCTCATGCCTGCGCTGTTCCTGCTGATGTTGCTGGTCATTGCCCGGGCGCTCACGTTGCCCGGCGCGATGGCGGGTGTGGCCTGGTTCCTTACGCCCGACTTTTCGATGATCTCTGGCAAGACGTTGCTCGAAGCACTGGGACTGGCGTTCTTCTCGTTGTCGCTGGGGGCGGGCATGATCGTGGTCTACGGATCCTATCTGCCGCGCGATGCACGGCTCGCTGGTTCGGCCGTCTGGGTCGCAACGCTCGCGACGCTCGCGTGCTGCCTTGCCGGTCTGATGATTCTCCCCGCCGTGTTCGCGTTCGGCGTACCGCCCGACGCCGGTCCCGGCCTCACATTCATCACCATGCCGGCCATCTTTGCGCAGATGCCGTTCGGCCACGCCATTGCCATCGCGTTCTTTTTGCTGTTGCTGTTCGCTGCGCTGACCTCGGCCGTCTCGCTGTTCGAGCCGGTCACGGCCTTTCTGATCGACGAATATCAATGGCGGCGTGGTCGGGCAGTCCTCGCCGTGTTCGTCGCGACATTCCTGTTCGGTGCACCGGCGGCTCTGTCGTTCGGCATCTGGTCGGAGGTGCGACTGTTCGACCGTACGATCTTCGATCTGATGGACTACGTCACCGTCAATCTGCTGATGCCGGTGGGTGGGCTTTGCATCGCGATCTTCGTCGGAGCGTGCATCTGGCCCAAGGCGCGTACTGTGCTGGAAGGTTCGCGCGCGAAGTGGTTTGTACCGATTTGGCGCGCGCTGCTGCTGGTGCTCACGCCGATTGCTATCTTCGGCGTCTGGTATCAGACGTTCTAAGGAAACGTTCCAAGGCTTCGACGCGGATCGCCGGACGCGGGCACTGACCAAAAGAAAGTGGCGTCAGCACCCGCGTCGGTTGGCGCCGCTTTAGGGCACCGGCGTGCGCATCGTCACCCACTCTTCGGCGGCCGTCGGGTGCACTGCCAACGTGCGATCGAAGTCGGCCTTCGTCGCACCCATCGACAGCGCGACGCCCAGCAACTGCACCTGTTCTCCTGCGTGATCCCCGACCATATGCGCGCCGACGATCTTGTCGGTCACGCCATCGACGAGCAGCTTCATCAGAATCTTTTCCTGACGGCCTGACAGCGTTGCCTTGAGCGGGCGGAAGGTGGCTTTGTACACTTTGAGCTGTGCGTACTGTGCGCGGGCCTCACTCTCGGTCAGTCCGACAACACCGATTTCGGGCGTGCTGAAAACGGCTGTCGGGATCAGTTTGTGGTCGACGCGCGTGGTGCGCTCCCCGAACACCGTATCCGCGAACGCCTGACCTTCGCGAATCGCCATCGGCGTGAGGTTCACGCGATCGGTGACGTCGCCAACGGCAAAGATAGACGGCACATTCGTGCGCGAGAACTCGTCGACGATCACCGCCCCCTTGTCGTTAAGTGCCACGCCGCTTGCCGCCAGCCCGAGTCCTTGCGTGTACGGCACACGCCCCGCAGCGCTCAGCAGCACGTCCGCTTCGTGCGCGCTGCCGTCCGACAGCGTAATGCGCAAGCCGTCCTGAATCTTCTCTGCACGCTCGATCGTACGCTCAAGCAGGATCTCAATACCTCGCTCGCGATACGCGGCTTCAAGCGACGTCCGAACTTCCTCGTCGAAACCACGCAGCAAATGCGGCCCACGATGCACGACGCTCACCTTCGAGCCCAGCCCGGCGAAAACGCCTGCGAATTCCAGTGCAATGTAACCGCCGCCGATGATCGTAATCCGCTCGGGGAGCGATTCGAGATGAAACACTTCGTTTGACGAAATGGCGTGCTCGCGTCCGACGAAGTGCGGCTGATCTGCCGGACGTCCGCCCGTTGCGATCAGGATGTTGCGCGCGGTCACGCGCTCACCGGTGGCGGGCAGTACGACCGTGTGCGGGCCTTCGACCACGGCGCGCGCGGCGATGAGTTCGGCCCCCGCGCGTTCGAGGTTAGTCGTATAGATGCCTTCGAGTCGCGCAATCTCGGCGTCCTTGCGGGCGATCAGCGTTTTCCAGTCGAACTTGGGGGAGGGGACTTCCCAGCCGAAACCCGCGGCGTCTTCGAATTCGTCGGCAAACCGGCTGGCATAGACCAACAGCTTCTTCGGCACGCAACCGCGAATGACGCACGTGCCACCCACGCGAAACTCTTCTGCGACCTTCACGCGAGCGCCGTATTGCGCGGCGACGCGTGCGGCCCTTACGCCACCCGAACCGGCACCGATCACGAACAGATCCACATCGAACTGGGACATTGCTGACTCCTTTATGTCATTGGGCACACCGGACAGTCGGTCGATGGCCCCGTGCTGCTAGCGTTGAGCGATTGTGCCAGAGACATGCTCCCTACATCGGGGGGGCGCCGACATTTTCGGAGGCATCCGAGTCCCGGGTCGGTCAACGCCTCATTGACCGTGATTAAAACGTGGAGATGCCTCGCCATAACACGCATCGTCCGTCAATTCGGGTTTTCGCACGGTCGTGCGCTTTCGTTGATCCACATCAATGCGTCAGACGAAACGTGGGACGACAATCGAAGCGTCGAAAGTAGATCAATGCTTCACCGGCGAGCGCGGACACCGGCCCACAAGGCGATGAAAACGTATCGTCGATGATCAATCGCGGTTGCCGGATGTTTCTGAAGTGAAACAAATCTCGGGAATTCTTCGGACATCTGCGAATGGTGGAATAAGAAGTGTATAAGAATCAAACAGTTGTCTCTCGTGGTCCGAAATTTGCTCTGACTAACTCAAGACAGGCGGGAATCACCGCCGATACACGAGGATGTCATGACGAAGTCGCTTACCCGCCTGATGGGCGCCAGCTCGGCGCTGGCGTTGTTGTGTTGCTTCTGGATGGTGGCATCGGCACATGCCGCCAATCCGTCGCATACCGTGAATCCCACCGGTGTGCCGACGGCGACGAAGACCGCAACGGCGCAGGCCAAGTCTGGCGTCCGGCCGACACGGGCCGCACGTTCGAAGCGTGCGGCCCGGGCGTCGGCCCGGGTGTCGCCCCATACGGCGCCGGGGTCGCCGCCGCCAGCGCTTGTAGGTGCGGCCCCCGCGCCGTGGCACGACGTATTCGCGGACGCGGGTGCGTGGGCGGCAGACCCGGTCATCGTCAGCGGTCGCACGCTAAGCGGGACGCTCGGCAATGCCGGGCTGACGTCGGGCGCGGATGGCATGGTGAACGGACCGCGCGCCGGACTCACGGGGCTGTATCAGACGCTCTGGCATCGCGCGTTGACCAATCCCGTCCTCAATACCCAGTTGTTCGCCGGTGCACCGGAATACTTCGGACTGCATTTCTAGGCATTCGCGCTTCGCGGCGAGTCATATCGCCTTCGCGGATCGCGTCGCCGTTTCATTTGCGATGCGTTTCGGGCAGTCGGGACGTCCGGACCTCCCGGGCCTTTGATGGGCCGGTACATCCCGAACGCGTTGCGTGCCGAACTCACCGCCGCGTTGATCGCAGTCCTGTGCGTCTGAAAGCACGTGGGACTGCCGTACTTCGTTCATTCCCCGCCACGCTTGCCTGTGCCGTGCCCGTATTGCCTCACGCTGCGTCATGGCGTGCGGCCAATGGTGCTCGCCTATGTCCTGTGCTTGCCTCGCCAAGTTCAATGCGGGTAGGATTGATCCGCAGTTCAAGCGTGGCATTTCCTCAAGACATGCCGACTGCCGGCATGCCATTCCGTTCCGGAGCCCCCTTATGAGCACGCCTGACGTTTCTGTGCAAAGCCCTCCCCAGAAGAAAGCGATACCCATCGGACTCATTGCCGGTGTGATCGTGATGATTGCCGTGCTCTTTATTCCGATGCCTGACGATCTGCCGGTCGCAGGCCATCGCATGCTGGCCATTCTCGCCTTCGCCGTGGTGGTGTGGATTACCGAGGCCGTCTCGTACGAGGCCAGCGCCATCATCATCACCTCTCTGATGGCGTTTCTCGTGGGCACTGCGCCCACGGTGCAGGATCCGAGCGTCGAGTACGGCACGTCGCGCGCTATCAGCATGGCGCTTGCCGGGTTCTCCAACTCGGCCCTCGCGCTGGTGGCCGGTGCGCTCTTCATCGCTGCGGCGATGACCCTCACCGGGCTCGACCGTCGCATCGCCCTCGTGACCCTCTCCAGGATCGGAACCAGCACGCGCCGCGTGATGATCGGCGCCGTTGCCGTCACTATCCTGCTTTCGCTTGTCGTTCCCAGCGCCACCGCCCGTAGCGCCTGTGTGGTGCCGATCATGATGGGCGTGATTGCCGCGTTCGGCGTCGACAAACGCTCGAACATCGCCGCAGGCATCATGATCATCGTGGCGCAGGCGACCAGTATCTGGAACGTCGGTATTCAGACGGCGGCTGCACAGAACCTGCTGACCGTGGGCTTCATGGACAAGATGCTGGGTGACCGCATTACGTGGGCTGAGTGGCTTGTCGCGGGCGCACCGTGGGCGATCATCATGTCGGTGGTGCTTGTGGTGCTCGTACTCAAGCTGATGCCGCCCGAGGCCGACGCCATTGCTGGCGGCAAAGAAGCCGTCGAGGCGCAACTGCGTGACATGGGGCCGATGACGAGTGCGCAAAAGCGTTTGCTCGCCGTGTCGATCGGACTGCTGCTTTTCTGGGCAACGGAGGGCAAGCTTCACCGCTTCGATACGACCTCGGTCACCTACGTGGGTCTGGTGGTGCTGATGCTGCCGCGCTTTGGCGTGATGACCTGGAAGGACGTGCAGTCGCGCATTCCCTGGGGTACCGTGATCGTGTTCGGGGTCGGTATCAGTCTTGGCACCGCATTGCTCACGACGCAGGCGGGACAGTGGCTGGGTAATCACGTGGTCGCTGCAACGGGCCTCGATTCGCTGCCGACGTTGTCGATCTTCGCGATACTGGCGGCATTCCTCATTCTCATTCACCTGGGTTTCGCGAGCGCCACGGCGCTGACCTCGGCCATGCTGCCGATTCTGATTGCGGTGCTGCAAACCTTGCCGGGCGACTTTAACCGGCTGGGCATGACCATGTTGCTCGGCTTCACGGTCAGCTTCGGTTTCATCCTGCCGATCAACGCACCGCAGAACATGGTGTGTCTGGGCACCGACACGTTCACCGCCAAACAATTCGCCAAGGTGGGGATCATCGTCACGGTCGTGGGTTACGCTTTGCTGCTGGTGTTCGCCGCGACGTACTGGCGCTGGCTGGGCTGGTTGTAATGCGCGCCTGCAGCGCTCGATGAATAAGGAGTCACTATGCGAATCCCCCTGAAAGACGCCGTCGACTTCGGCAAACAACTGCTGCTCGCGCAGGGCGTGCCGGATGACATCGCGCTCGACGTCGCTGAGCATCTCGTAGAAGCGGACCGTGTCGGCTATGCGAGTCACGGCCTGTCGATTCTGCCGACCTATCGCAAAGTGCTTGAGGACGGACAGGTCAATCCGAGCGGACGTCCGAGCGTGCTCACCGATCACGGCAATCTGTTGTTGTTCGAGGGCAATCGCGGTTTCGGGCAACACGTCGGCAAGTTCGTGGTGGAGCATGCGATTGCGCGTGCCTTCGACAAGGGCGTGGCGATTCTGACGCTGCGCAACAGCCACCATCTGGGCCGCATGGGCCAGTATGGTGAGATGGCGGCGCATCAAGGGCTGGTGTTCATGGCGTTCACGAATGTGACGAACCGTCAGCCGATGGTCGCACCGTACGGCGGCAGCGAGCCGCGCCTGACGACCAATCCATTGTGCTTTGCGGGGCCGTTACCGAACAACCGTCCGCCGCTGGTGGTGGACATGGCGACGAGCGCCATCGCCATCAACAAGGCACGTGTGCTGGCGGCCGAAGGCAAACAAGCGCCGCCCGGCTCGCTGATCGACGGTTACGGTAATCCGTCGACCGATCCGAATGCGCTCTTCACCGAGCCGTTCGGTGCGTTACTGCCGTTCGGTGGACACAAGGGCTACGCGCTGGGCATCGTAACGGAGTTGCTGGCGGGTGTGCTCTCGGGCGGTGGCACGATACAGCCGGAGCACCCGCGTGCGGGTGTGGCGACGAACAACATGTTCGCCATCGTGCTCAACCCACAAGTCGACTTCGCCGCGACGTGGCGCTCGCACGAGGTGGAGGCGTTCATCGACTATCTGACGTCATGCCCGCCGCAGCCTGGCTTCGACCGCGTCCAGTATCCCGGCGAATATGAGGCAGACAACCGCAAGAAGCACCATGACCACATCGACCTCACGACACCGATTTGGGAGTCGCTATTGAAGATGTCGACGGAACTCGGTGTGGCGACGCCACAAACGTTGTGATGTTCTTGGCCGACTCGTGGCGCGACAGGGTTCGCGTCCGGGTTCGCCGGAACTTATGAAGGACACGGCGCGATGACAGCGCTGCAGCAGGCTCAGGCGGCGGAAGTCGTGTCGCAGGGAGAAGTGAAATACATGGCATTACTCAAGGTAGATGTGGTCAGTACCGAACGCGCGATTTTCTCGGGCGAGGCGCGCTTCGTGGAAATCCCCGGCTCGGCAGGTGAGTTGGGGGTGTTGCCGGGGCACACGCCGCTGCTCTCGGGCGTGCGTCCCGGGACGGTGCGCATCGAGGGTGTCGACGGTACCGAGACATTCCTGTACATCGCTGGCGGCTTCGTCGAGATCCAGCCCGATCGGGTGACGGTGCTCGCCGACACGGCCATGCGTGCCGACAGTCTCGATCAGGCGCGCGCCGAGCGTGCCCGTGAAGCGGCTGCTGCATTGTTGGAACAACAGACCGGCGACATCGATTACGCCAAGGCGCAGGCCGAGCTGGCCGAAGCCGTGGCGCAACTGCAAGCCATTCGCCGTCTGCGCAAACAAAAGTCGCGCGCGCAAGGCGATTAATCGTCGTTAGTCTTCAGGTCGCCCGTGGGCGACCTTCATACCGGCTGACCTCCAGCCTCTTAAAGCCAGTCGGTCCTCATCGGGCCGATCGCTGGCTTTTGTCTCGCTGATCCCTCAATGGACATCGCCTGAGCACCATCGACAGATGGCGCAGCGCAGGCGTGCGCCACCTCCAGTCGCCACTCGGCGATTCCATATCGAGTTCCGCCGTCGCTCCCCAAGGTGCAACCGCTTGAGGTAAACCCTGAAACGATTCCGCTTGCGCCATTTTTTTGGAATAACTATATTGCTTTCAGATAATAGTTATTGCAGTGAGATAACTGTTTAGCGGGAAATGCGATGATCGCATTGTCGCCATCTCAATGCACGCGTGATGTCCACGCGTCGGTGCCCTTGGAGTTCAAATGAGCGAGACAGCAAAGCAAACGGAGCAGGAAGTTCTCTTCACGCAGGTTGGCAAGGTGGCGGTAATCACCTTGAATCGTCCGCAGGCGCTCAATGCCTGGACGATTGCCATGCGCGAACTGATCATCGACGCGCTCCAGCGTTTCAATGCCGACGACAACGTGGCGGCCGTGATCATGACCGGTGCCGGTCGCGCGTTCTCGGCCGGACAGGATCTGGCCGAAGCGAAGCATTTCGACGGCGACACGGCCATCGAGTGGATCAAGGGCTGGGAGCACTACTACGACGTGATCCGTAGTCTGAAGAAGCCGCTGGTCATGGCGCTGAACGGCACGGCCGCAGGCTCGGCCTTCCAGGTGTCGCTGCTGGGCGACATTCGCGTCGGCCATCCGGGCGTGCGCATGGGGCAGCCGGAGATCAACGCCGGTATCGCGAGCACAACCGGTCCGTGGATCATGAATCACATGCTGGGGCTGTCGCGCACGATCGAGTTGACGCTCACCGGCCGTCTGATGGATGCGGACGAGAGCCATCGTCTTGGCCTGATCCATCACCTCGTGCCGGAAGACAAGGTATTCGACAAGGCGCTGGAAATCGCGACGGAACTCGCCGAGAAGCCGCCGGTGGCGATGCGTCTGGACAAGCAGCGCTTCCGCGAAATGACCGAAGGCACGTTCCAGGACGCTATCGAAGCAGGCATGCGCATTCAGCGCGAGTCGTACGAGTCGGGTGAACCGGCGCGCATGATGGCCGCGTTTTTTGCCAAGCGTGCCGCAAAGGCCGAAACGGCAAAGGCCTGACGCTGCCACTACCGGCCGATCCGTAAGAGGTCGCCATCGATTGAAGCGTTCCCCCCGTCGTTGCCTGCGCGCACCCAGTCACAACGGCGCGACGGGCGGCAACCCACACAGGGCAGGCATGTTGCGTCTGTCCATCGCACAAGCGGAGTTCCTTATGTCTCACTCGCACGACCCGCAAAATCCGTCCCGCCGCCGTCTGCTTCAAATGGCCGGTGTCACTGCACTGGCTGGCTCGGTGCCGATGCTGGCGTCGCACACGGCGTTCGCTCAGGCCAAGCAGTTGATCGTCTCCGATCCGGGTGGCCCGTACACCGTCGCTTATCGCCGGGCGTTCTACGACCCGTTCGAGAAGGCGACCGGCATCAAGGTCGTGAGCGTGGCACGCGACTCGCAACCGGTGGCGCAGTTCGCGGCGATGGTGCAGACGAAGAACTTCGTGTGGGACGTCACTACGCTCACGCTGTCGGCCGATATTCCTTACCTCGAATCGAAGGGCTTTCTCGAGCCGGTCGGCATGAAGGCTGCCGACTTCCCCGGCATCATGCCCGAGGCCGTGACGGCCGACTGGCTGGGGGTCGACGTCTACTCGACCGTGCTGGCTTATCGCACCGACAAGTTCCAGAAGGACGCGCCGCAGACGTGGGCCGACTTCTGGGACGTGAAGCGTTTCCCGGGCCGCCGTTCGCTGCGCCGCAGCCCGCTCGACACGCTGGAACAGGCGCTCATGGCTGACGGCGTGCCCATCGACAAGCTGTATCCGCTCGATCTCGACCGTGCCTTCAAGTCGCTCGACAAGATCAAGCCGCACATCAACCTCTGGTGGACGTCGGGGGCGCAGGCCATGCAGGCGATCCAGAGCGGCGACGTCGACATGATGTCGACGTGGAACGGGCGTGCGCAGGCGGCCATCGACAACAAGGCGCCGGTGAAGATCGTCTGGAACCAGGGGCTGTATTCCATCGAAGGGTGGGGGATTCCGAAGGGCACGCCGCGCGCCGAGTTCGCGAAGCAGTTCGTGCGCTTCTGCGGCGATCCGGCCCGGCAGGCGCTCATCACGCAAGACCTCGCTTACGGTCCGACCAACCTCAAGGCATTCGACGGTATTCCCAAGGAGCGCGCGCCGCTGCTACCGACTGCGCCTGCCAACCTCAAGGGTATGCGTCTGCCGAGCCCGCAGTGGTGGGCCGAGAACCGTACGAAGGCCACCGAGCGTTTCAACGCGTGGCTGCTGTCGTAAGCATCGATGCAAGTGTTGTGAATACCGGAGCAGGATGAGCACGAATATGAGCACCAAACTGGAAACCATCGGTCTTGCCAAGACGTACCGCGAGACGCCCGCGCTTCTGCCGACGGATCTGCGCGTCGCGGCAGGGGAATTTCTCACGTTGCTCGGGCCTTCGGGCTCGGGCAAGACCACGCTGCTGCAAATGATCTCGGGGCTGGTCGAGCCCAGTGCGGGCCAGTTGCTGATCGACGGGCGCGACGCCACGCACGATGCACCGGGCAAACGTGGCATCGGGATGGTGTTCCAGAGCTATGCGCTCTTTCCGCACATGACCGTCTGGGAGAACGTGGCGTATGGCTTGCGCATGCGCAAGCTGCCGCGCGCCGAGTTGGGACCGGCCGTCGACGCAGCGCTCGCCATGGTCAAGATGCAGGCGTTTGCGCAACGTCTGCCTTCGGAGTTGTCGGGCGGTCAGCAGCAGCGTATCGCACTGGCACGCTGCTTCGCGTTTCGTCCGTCGATCATCCTGCTCGACGAGCCGCTCGGTGCGCTCGACAAGAAGTTGCGCGAGCACATGCAACTGGAAATCCGGCGTCTGCATCAGGAACTGGGCGCAACGTTCATCTATGTGACGCACGATCAGGATGAGGCGCTGACGCTATCCGACCGCATCTGTCTGATGAATCAGGCGCGCATCGAACAGATCGGCACACCGGCGCAGTTGTACGACCGTCCGGCCACGCGTTTTGCCGCCGACTTCCTTGGGCATTCGAATTTACTCGATGGTGTGGTGGAGCGACTGGCGGACGGGCGCGTCGCGCTGCGCGTGGGTGAGCGTCTGGTGCCCATCGGCCCGAGCCCGGACTTGCCGGCGGCCGGCGCGGCGAGTCTGCTCGTGCGCCCGGAGGCGGCCCGGCTGACGACGCCGGAAGACGGCGCGCTTGCCGGGACGATTCGCGAAGTGGTCTTTCTCGGCTCGGACACGCGCGCCATCGTGTCGCTGGGGCAGGGCGGTGAATCCGCCACCGCTGCCGACGCCGAGCACGCGCATTTCACCGTGCGTTGTCCGCGTGAGCTGACCCCGCGCGTGGGCGAGCGCGTCGGGCTCGCGTGGGATCACGGCCGCGCCACGCTGCTCACACGCTGAGTCTTCTTTCGCCCAAGTCATCCGCTTCAGGAGTATTTGCCATGTGGCTTGTTCAACGCCTGCCCCAGGCGGGGTCCCGTATTGCCTGGCCGAAACACGTGGCCCGGTGGTTGCCCGCGCTGCCCGCGTTGCTGTTCCTCGCTGTGTTCTTCATCGTGCCGGTCGTCGAGATATTGCAGGGCGGCCTTTACGATGCCGACGGCGTGCTGTCCGTCGCGCAATTCGCGCGCATGACGCACTCGGCCGTCTATATCAAGGTGCTTGGCTCGACCTTCTGGATTGCTTTCCTGACGGCCGCATTGTCGGTGCTGCTGGGCTATCCGGTGGCGTATTTGCTGGCGCGTCTGTCGGCGCGCTCGCGTGAGCGCTGGCTGTTGTGGATCGTGTTGCCGTTCTGGACGAGCTATCTCGTCAAGACTTACGCCTGGATGTTGCTGCTCTCGAAGACGGGCCTGCTCACCACGCTCGCCACGCACCTCGGTCTGCTCGATAGCGCGGGCACGCTCGCGCCGTCGATGACGGGCGTGCTGATCGGCATGGTGCACGCGATGCTGCCGCTCGCCGTCATGACGATGCTGCCGATCATGCGCGGCATCAACATGCAACTCGTGCAGGCAGCGCAAACGCTCGGCGCGGATCGCTCGACGGGCTTCTTCACAGTGTTTCTGCCGTTGTCCGGACCGGGTGCTGCGGCGGCCGGGTTGCTCGTCTTCATTACCAGTCTTGGCTTCTTTATCGTGCCCGCACTGCTGGGCTCGCCGCGTGAGTCGATGGTGGCGCAACTGGTCATTTCGTCTGTGCTTGAATTGTTCGACCTGCGGTTTGCGGGCGCACTGTCGACGGTCCTGCTGCTGTGTTCCATCGTCGTGTTCTTCGTGTACGACCGGGTGGTCGGTCTGTCGTCGTTGGCCGGAGAGGCGCCGGAACGACGCGCAGGGGCGGGTGGGCGCATGCTGCCTGTGCTGATGAGCGTCGGACGTCTCGCGGGCGAGCTGTCGTTCTCGCGAGGCAGCGAGCGGGCGGGCGGCGGTCTGGGTCTGAAGGCCTATACGTGGGCGGTTGTGCTCGCGCTGGTGCTGCCGATTGCATTCGTCGTGCCGCTGGCGTTCACGAAGCAGTCGTTCGTGTCGTTCCCGCCAGAGCTGTTCACCATCAAGTGGTTCGTGGCATTTCTCGAATCCAGCGTCTGGCAGGCGGCGTTGTGGCGCTCGCTGGGTGTGGGCTTCGCGACGGCCGCGCTCGCGCTCGTGCTTGGCTTTGGGGCGAGTCTGGCGCTTGTCCGGTTGCCGTCGCGCTGGCGCAAGCCGCTGTTCGCCGTGTTCATCGCGCCGCTGATCGTGCCGCGCATCGTCGTCGCCGTCGGTCTGCTGTATCTGTTTGCGCGGTGGGAACTGGCGGGCACCAATGCGGGCCTCGTCATCGGTCACACCGTGCTGGCGATTCCGTACGTGGTCGTCACCTTGTCGGCGAGCTTCAAGCGCTTCGACTGGCGGCTCGACGACGCGGCCAAGATGCTCGGCGCGTCGGCCTTCACCCGCGTGCGCACCGTGCTGCTGCCGTTGCTCGCGGCAAGTCTCGGCTCGGCGTTCCTGTTCGCTTTCATCGTGTCGTTCGACGACCTGACGATTGCCATCTTCGTCTCCGGCGGGATCAACACCACGCTGCCCAAGCAGATGTGGGACGACATCCAACTGGCTGTCACACCGACATTGGCCGCTGTCGCCACGTCGCTGGTCTTCCTGATGGTGTTCGTCGTCTGGTTGTCTTCCATCTTCAAACGCAAGAGCTACTGATACCTGCGGATTCTCGTATGTCCATGTCTAACGTTGCCCGAGTTGCGCCGGTGAGTGCGCAGACGTCTTCGGCGTCGGAATCGTCACACGCATCACCCATGTCGTCTCATTCTTATCTTCAGTACTTCCCGCAGCGGGCCGAAGGCGACTCGCTCGATGTCGTGCCGCTGCTCATGGCGGGACTTAATCAACGTGAGGGGGCTTCACCGAAGCCGGTCGTCGTGTTCGAGGGCGAGGCGATCGACCGTGCACAGATGGCGGCGCGAGTCGGCGCGATGCAGGCCTGGTTTGCCGCGCAGGGACTCGTGCCGGGCGATCGCGTGGCGGTCATGCTGGGCAACAGCGCCGCGCAAGTCGCCCTGATCTATGCGCTCATGCTCTCGGGCCTCGTGTGGGTGCCGGTCAATACGCGTCTGAAAGGCGACGGCATCGAGTATCTGCTGGGGCACGCCAAACCGAAGCTGCTCATTGCCGAACCGTCGTTCGCCGACGCACTCGACGCGGGCGTCGCGCTGGCCGCCGGGCAGCCAGGACATCACGGCACACAGGTGGTGCGCTACTGGCTGTCGGACGTCATGGCGCAGGCCGCTGCGCATGCGGGAAAGGCGCCGGTTGCGGCGGCCGTCACCCCGGCATCGGTGCTTTGCATCATCTACACCTCGGGGACGACGGGGGCGCCCAAGGGGGTGCTGTTCACGCACCGCATGATGCGCATTGCCAGCGAGGCGGCGTTGCGCGTGGCCGATGCGGGTGAGGGCGACCGCTTGTTCCTGTGGGAGCCGTTGTGCCACATTGGCGGCGCGCAAATGTTGTTGATCCCGTTTCTCGTGGATGTCGAGATGCACGTGGTCGAGCGCTTCTCGGCGAGCCGCTTCTGGCAGCAGTGCGAGCAGTCTCAGGCCACGCATCTTCACTACCTTGGCGGCATTCTGGACATCCTCATGCAGTTGCCGCGCGACGCGCAACCGGCGACGAATTCCCTGCGTGTGGCATGGGGCGCGGGTGTCTCGGCGAGCGCCTGGCAGGCAACGCGCGACCGTCTGGGTTGTGTGCTGCGCGAGTGCTACGGCATGACCGAGTGCTCAAGCTTCGCCACGCTCAACGACGCCGATCAACCCGGTTCCATCGGTCATGCGTTGCCCTGGCTGACGCTGGAACTGCTCGATGACGCGGGCGAGCCAGTGGCGGATGGGGAGCCGGGGGAGATCGTGCTGTCGAGCGATGTCGAAGGCGTGTTCCTGCCGGGATATCTCGATAATCCCGACGCCACGGCGAAAGCGTTGCGTGACGGCAAGCTGTACACGGGCGACAGCGCGCGCCGCAGTGCCGACGGCAGTCTGGTTTTCATCGGACGTCGCACCGACAGCATGCGTGTACGGGGCGAGAACGTCTCTGCGTGGGAAATCGAGCGGGTGTTTGCACGGCATCCGGCGGTGGCGGCGTGTGCGGCGATTGGCGTGGCGAGTGAGATCGGCGAGCAGGACGTCATGCTGTACGTACAGTTCCGCGAATCGGCGGTCGACTGGACGACGTTGTCCACATGGGCGGCGGAGCGTCTCGCCAGCTATCAGCGACCGCGCTACTATCGTGAGACCGCGCAGTTCGAGACGACGCCATCGGAGCGAATCCGTAAACACTTGTTGTCGCGAGACACGCATGGCGCGTGGGAGTGGGTCGCAACGAAATGAGGCAGCAAGTGCGTAAGGGCTGAACGTGGATTTAGAGTTATCGCATAAAGATAGAAGGCTATTTTTATGCGATAATCCCGCCAAATCCGTCAAAACACCCATCTGACTGTGGCCACCACCAAAACCCCGCGCAGCCGCGCGAAAGACAAGACCGCCGTCACTTCCACCTCGGCCGAGACGCCGTCGGCAGCGTCGTCGACCGAGTCTACGCTGTATGTCAATTCCGTCGAAAAGGCGATGAAGGTGCTCACCGCGTTCGACGGCTCGAAGCGTCATCTGTCGCTGTCCGAAATTGCGGTGGCGACCGGCCTCGACATCAGCGCCGCACAGCGTTTCACGTTCACGCTCTCGGCGCTGGGTTATCTGCTGAAGGATCCGCAGAGCAAGAAGTACGAACTCTCGCCGAAGCTGCTGGATTTCACGTATCACTATCTCGTCTCGAATGAACTGGTCAGTCGCGCGGCACCCTATTTGCAGCAGTTGGCGGCGGAGACGGAAGAGGCAACCAATCTGACCGTGCGTCTCGACACGGACATCGTTTTCGTGTTGCGTATCGTCAGCCGGAGTGTGTTCAATGCCAACGTCATCGTCGGCTCACGTCTGCCCGCATACTGCACGGCGCCTGGGCTGGCAATGCTCGCCACGCTCGACGACGCCGAGATCGACGATATTCTGGCGCGCACCAACCTCGTCCAGTTCACGCCGTCCACGGTGTCGCAGCCGCGCAAGATCAAGGAGCGGCTCGCCCGCATTCGCAAGCAGGGGTACGCCCACACCGAAGACGAGTTCTTCATGGGCGACATCTCTACGGCAGCGGCCGTCGTCAATCAAGATGGCCGGGCCATCGGGGCGATCAACATTGCCGTGCCGCGTGTGCGCTGGAATGCGGAGCGTGACGAGCGCCGGTTTGCCGATCTCGTGATTCAGACGGCAGGCGCATTGTCGGCGCGGCGGCGTCAGGAAATGTAAGAAAGGCAGTGTAAGGAAGGTTGAGACGTCGTTGCCTGACGGGGCTGAGCGCCCCTTGCTGTCTCAATTTGGCGTGCTAGAATCCCGCCGCATGGATATGGAGCAGTGCTGAATTCAGGGAATTCCGGCGTCGCGCGTCGAAAGACACAGCGGGCCCACAACCGAGTGGGCTTCAGGGAAGCGCGAGACACGCCAGCGACGACGGACACTCCTTAGAGAAACCGATGGCCGGACCGGGGCGGCCAGACGGTGCGCCGCATATGGCGCGCAAGCGGCTGCCGCGTCTTGCCATCTCCAAAATATCGAACCGCTGATCATTCAGTCAGGTTTTATCCCCCGTATTTCAAACTGCGCATGCGCCCGGGGCGGTAATGACCGCCCGTCAGCCGTGCGTACGGGGGACGGAGCCATGGCTCTTGGTTTGTCGCTGCCGGCGCTAGACCTGCCGACGCTACAGTTTGTGACCTTCTTGTTGAGCATTGCGACAGGCATCCTGTTCATGCTCGACGCCTTACGCCGCGATGAGGCCGAATCGCCACGATGGTGGAGTCTGGCCTTCCTGCTCGCGACGTTCTCTCCGGTGCTCTATTTGTTGGCCTCACGAAGCGCGCAGCTCGCGGTGCTCTATCCGCTGGGCAACGCCGTCGCCACGCTGGCGTTCGCCATGGTGTGGAGCGGTGCGCGGCGCTTTTACGGTCAAAGCGTCCAGTGGGTTGCGGTCTTTGGCGGTCCGGCAGTGCTGCTTTGGGGGACGTGGTTGTTCGCGCGCCCGCTTGACGCCTGGAGCGGCGGCGTGCTGTTCTTCTCGCTGCTGGCGCTCTACAGCCTGATGGCGGCCCGGGAGTTCTGGCAGGCCTCGGGGCTACGGCTGCCGAGCAGCATCGTGCTGGCGGTCGTCGCGGTGCTGCATGGGTCGTTTTATACGGCGCGGGCCGTCGCGCTCGTGTGGCTCGGTCCGACCGATTCGCAATTTCTCGCTTGGTTCGGGCCGCAGGTCTCCACGACGGAGATGCTCGTGCTGATCGTCGTCGCCAGTTTCCTGATGGTGTCACTGGGTAAGGAGCGCTCGGAAATTGCGCTGCACCGCGCGGCGACCCGCGATGGGTTGACGCAGGCGTTCAACCGCCCTGAGTTCACACGACTCGCCCGCGAGCAGTTGCGACGTCATGGCGCTGCCCGTGCCCCCGTCGCATTGTTGCTCCTCGATCTGGATCACTTCAAGCGCATCAACGACACTTACGGCCATCCGTTCGGCGACACGGTGCTGCTGCTGTTCGCACGCACCGCATCGCAGCAGCTTCGGGCAGACGATATCTTCGGACGTTACGGCGGCGAGGAGTTTGCGTTGTTCCTGCCAGGCGTGGGCGCCAACGAAGCGCAGACCATCGCAGAGCGCGTACGCGAAGCGTTTGAGCGCTCGGCACGGACGGTGCAGGGAGAGGCGGTTGCCGCGACCGTGAGCATCGGCATCGCGTGCGACGAACGCTCACGCGGTGAGCTGTCATCGCTCGTACAGCGGGCGGATCGCGCCCTGTATCAGGCCAAGGCTGCCGGACGTAATCGCTGTGTGCGCTACACACCGGAGACGGCGATGCCCGTCGTCGATCCGTCCGCTCACCGGGCCGATCGTGGTGATCGTGTTGAACCTGCCGAGGTAGCGACACCGTCGTTGCAAGCGGCTGCGGGAAGTTGAGGAGAGTCTCAGCTCAGTGCCTGAACGCACAGTGCAGGCCATGGCGATCTCGCCTCTCAAACCGATGTCAATCGGTCACCAGCGCCATCGCAATCCGAGCGTGGCAGACACACTCTGCTGGCGGGTATCGTCGATTTGCGTAAGGTAAGCGAGCGTGGCGTACACGCTCGCGTGCTTGTTGAAGCGCCCGGCGACGCCGATGCCAAACTGTGCCGCCGTGGTGTTTGCGCTGCTGACGATCGGCGTGGTGCCACCGAAGATGGCGCGGCCGTCGTTGCCGAACGTATGTATCAGGTTGAACAGCAGGTAAGGACGCAGCAATCCGCGTGCGCCGTCGTAATTGCCTTCCAGACGCGCGCCGATGCGTGCAAGCCAGCTATTGGTGTTGGCGAATGCCACAGACGAGACCGCATCCGTCAAATCGTTGAGTGACTGATGCTGGTAGACGATCTGCGCCTGCGGTTCGAGCATGAGGCCGGGCGTCAGCCGAATCGGCCAGCCGGTTTCGAGCGACGCAGCCACCGCCTTGCCATGCGTGCTCGTATTCATACCGCTGACAGGCTTCGATTCATATTGGAGCGCTGAGCCGAGTACGACCGCGTCGACGTAGGCGAGGTTGGGCATCACATGGGTCCAGTACAGACCCGCGCTGTACATGTCGAGTCCCAGCGATCCTGTATGTGTGTCCATCGATCCCAGTGCGCTGCCCTGCGTGTCGCCATAGGCGCGCGTCCATCCCGCAATGATGCCTATGTGGTCGTGATGTCCGCTGTCCGTGCTGCGCGAGAAGAGAACGTGGCCGACCTGCACGCCGCCGATGTTGCCGTCGAACTGCGGCGACACATCGCCCTTGGCGCGGAACTGTTCTGTTTGGCCCCACACGCGCGCCCAGCCGGCCGGGAGCGCACCGTTCTCCGTCAGCAAGCCCTGTTGCCCCTGACGCTCGTGAAACGTGCCCATCTGCGCAAAGCCCGCGACGCGTGCGATTTCCGGCATGGCCGAATAGACGGGGACTTCCACGCGATAGATGGGCATGGGCGTAGATCCAACGGCCGCCGTTGGCGGACTACCCGCTGCGCCGACAGGCGAAAGCACGGTGGTGACTGTCTGGCCGGTCACCGGGTCGACGTAGGTCACGGCAGTGGCCACCGGCACCGTCGAGCGCAGGAACCAGCTGTTTTCCGAACCGGGGGTCGTACCCCCGCGATACAGGTAGTAGGTGTACGCCCCTTGGCTAACCGTGCCGCCGAGGGCGAACGCGCTGGCGCTCGACGTCGCGCCGCCCACTGCGTTGACCATCGGAATGCCGTTGCCGGTCGTGAGTCCGCCCGCGCCACCCATATTGTTGACGGCAATCGTCGTGCTGCCGCCGATGGTGCCGCCGCTCACGGTCAGCGGGGCGACTTTGGACGAGTCGTCGCCCAGCACGGTATCGATGGCGAGCTTGCCGCCGCTGCCGGTGTAGTTGCCAGCAACGGTCAGCGTGCCGTTGCCGCTGCCGTCGCCCGGGTGTATGGTCCCGGCGTTGGTCAGGTCGCCCGAGAGCGTCCCGGTACCTGCGAGTGTGGCCCCTGCGGCGACTTGAGACGTCGCGCCGCCCAGCGTGCTGCTCAGGTTGAACACACCGCTTTGAAACTGCGCGGTCGTGAAGTTGCCGCTTCCGGTCCATGTCCAGTTGTCGCCCTGCATGTTGAGCGTGCCGAAGTTCACGAAGGCGTTGCTCGCCGCACCCGTGCCCTGTAAGTTGACGCGACTGACCGCACTGTTGCCGCCATCTGCCGTGCCGATAATCTGCGAACCGGTTTGCAGCGTGAGGGTATTGGATTTCGCCGCCGCGTTCATGGCGATGGCGGTGCCGACATCGCTCTCGATAAGGCCTGCGTTGGTGATCGTGATCGTGCCGTTGACCGTGCGAACACCGAAGCCTTGCCGACTGATGATCTGACCGCCCGACTGGTTCACGATGGACGACGTGAAGCCCGATGCAGTGTTCGACACGACGGCGTCGCTGTTGACGCCACGCGCTTCGATGTAGCCGCTGTTCGTGAAGTTATTGTTGTTGCCTTGCATGAAGACGGTGAATGACCGGTTCGACGCGGTGCCGCCCGTAGTGATAAGCGTGCCGCTGTTCGTCACGGTGCTTTGCCCGCCCACGACGCTGATCGCACGGCTCCCGCCGCCATTGGCGGTGATCGTGCCCGTGTTGACGAAGGTGCTGAACAGGCCGAGGCCGGACGATTGCCCCCAGGCCGCAGTCATGCCGAAGGCGTTCGGGCCGTTGACGGTAATCGTCCCGTTGTTGGTCAGCGAACCACGGTTGCCGTTGATGGCCATGCCGTCGTTTTCGTAGCCCGACGTTGAAATGTTGCCGGTGGACGTGTTGACCAGCACATTGTTGTCGTGCGCGCCGAGCATGGCGGCACCGCGCCCGAGCTGGGGAGCGTTGGTCCCGGTGATGCTGACGGTACCGCTGTTGGTGATCGTGCTCGATGTATCGACCGTGATGGTGGCGACGTCGGCTGTGGTCCGGACCGAACTGATATTGGCCCCTTGCTGCACGTTCACGTTGACGCCTGTGCTGCCCGCTTGCGCGGCAACCACGCCATCAGTACCTGTGCAGGTCACGGTTGTGCCACTGGCGGGGGCGACGTTATCGCATGCGGCACGTGCCTGAGCGGTGATGCATAGCGTCAGGGCGATAATCAGGGGTTTGAGGGGCAGGGGCGGCGACTGGTGCGGCGAATGCCGGACGAACTCAACTGCACGTGGTGAGATTGTCATATCGCACTCCTGAGGGTGGCGAGTCTTTATTTCATCGTGCGCAATTCGAGTGAGTTCAAATTAGATGTTCCGCTCGACAATTACAAATGTCGGCGTTGTATTTTGGTGAGTTGTAATAAGTTGTTACCGTTATCTCGATTTTCTAAAGGTTATTGAGGAAATCAGCGTATGCCATCCTCTATTAGTAATTCTCTTCTATGGATTTTCGATGCGTTCGAACGTGACGACACCTTCATGCAGAAGCGGATGTTCGGTGCGCAAGCGGCGTATCTGAACGGGCGGCAATGCGTTGCCGTGATCGACCGGGATCCACCGTGGGATGGGCTGCTGGTGTGCACGTCGCAAGAACACCATGCGTCACTCATCGAGGAGATGCCTGCGTTGCGCCCGCATCCTGTTCTCGGGAAATGGCTTTATATCCCGCAATCGGAAATTGAATTCGAGGCGGTTGTCGAGCGCGTAACGAAATTGATACTTGCCGGAGATTCACGTATTGGCATTGAGCCAAAGCCTAGAAAACCACGTCAATCGGTAAAGAAGCGCGCGTCGATTTTATAAGTGATTTATTAATGAACCGCGCGCTTCGGTATTGCCAATGTCGCTTTAGTCGGCAGCGACGTGAACCATCTCTTCGGTTTCGCCGGGTGCCTTTTTCTTCATGCGGATGAACAGCAATAGCGGCATGACGATAATCGTCAGAAACAGCATGAGACGGAAGTCGTCGAGGTAAGCGATCATCGCTGCCTGACGCGTCACCTCCGCGTTGAGCGCAGCCATCGCGGCCGCCCCGTACGTCTGCGCGTAAGTCTCGACGCCTTGTGTGAACGGCGTGATGCGCTCGGAAAGTACGGCGTGGTTGACCTGCGTATTCTGCGTGAGGAGTGTCTGCACGACAGAGATGCCGATACTGCTGCCGATGTTGCGCGAGAGACTGTAGATCGCTGCACCGTCCGCACGGAACTGGCCGGGTAGCGTGGCGAACGTGACGGTTGTGAGCGGCACGAACACGAAACCCAGCCCAAAACCCTGAATCACGCCCGGCCAGACAATGTCCGACGGACTCAGCGTCAGCGAGTAACCGGCCATCATGTGAAGCGAATAGGCGGTCAGCGCGAAGCCGAAACCCAGCAGATAGCGAACGTCGACCTTGCCGACCAGTCGCCCGACGATCAGCATGGCGGCCATCGTGCCTGCACCGGAAGGTGCCGTGACGAGCCCGGTCAGGATTGCGGGGTAGCCGAACAGGCTTTGCAGCATTGGCGGGAGTAAGGCCCGTGTGGCATAGAGAATGATGCCGACCACGAAGATATAGACGACGCCCGTATTGAAATTCCGGTCGCGCAGCAGGGCACGGTTGAAGAACGAATGTTCGCCCGCAGTCCATGTGTGGACGATGAAGTACGCGAAGCAGATGATTGCGCCCAGCATCTCCAGCCAGATCTCCGTCGAATTCAGCCAGTCCTGCTGTTCGCCCCGGTCGAGCAGGAGTTGCAGCAGACCGATGGCAAGACCCAGTGTGACGAAGCCCAGCGCATCGAACTTGCCCGCTTTCTGTTCCTGCGGCTCTTTCAGATAGGCGGCGATGCCGAGGAAGGCAATCAGCCCGATGGGCAGGTTGATGTAGAACACCCAGCGCCAGTTATAGCTGTCGGTGAGCCAGCCGCCGAGCGATGGTCCGAGAATCGGTCCCACCATCACCCCCATGCCGAAGACGGCCATCGCCGAGCCGTGCTTGCTCGGCGGGTTGATGTCGAGCATGGTCGCCTGCGAGAGCGGCACCAGCGCTGCGCCGCAGATTCCCTGGAACAGACGCGCCGCCACGATCTCGGTAAGTGAGTGGGCCATGCCGCACAGCGCGGAGGCGATGGTGAAGCCTGCAACCGACCACAGGAAGACGCGTCGGCGTCCAAAGCGCGCGCACAGGGTGCCCGTGAGCGGCGTTGCGATGGCGGCGGCCACGATATAGGACGTCAGAACCCAGGTGATCGAGTCCTGCGATGCCGCCAGACTGCCTTGCATGTGGGGCAACGCAACGTTGGCGATGGTGCTGTCGAGCGTCTGCAACACCGTTGCCAGCATGACGGACACGCTGACGAGCGCCCGGTGTTTGCCCGGATCGTCAGCCAATTTGGGGGATGCCACGGTAATTCCTCTGGTAGATCGTCGTTCTGGTCGTGCCCGACGTTGTTATGTGTCGCTGCGCGCTGGAAGGGGCGTTCCCGTCATGACTCCCGCCGGGGTCCGCCCCGGATCGCGCTTGTCTCCTCTTGTTGCCGTGTTCTCCGACGGTTACTCCGGATCTGCCTCCTCACGTCGGCGCACCGATGCCGGGCATTCCGCCTCGGCGCGCGTCAGATTGGTCAGGACTTTGCCGAGCAGCCTGGACAGTTCGGCGCGCTCGGCCGGTGTGAGATCGGCCAGCGCCTCACGTTCCGTGACGTTGGCGAAGGCGACGATGGTGTCGATCTTGGCTTCGGAGGCGTCCGTCAGATAGAGCAGATGGGCGCGTTTATCCTTGGGATCACGTTCGCGACGCACCAGCCCCTTTTCCCGTAGACGGTCCAGCAGGCGCACGAGCGCCATCGGCGTGAGTTCCATGCGCTCGGCGAGTTCGGCCTGCGTTTGCACGCCGTAGCGGTGCAACATCACCAGCACGCGGCATTGAGCGCGTGTCAGATCGAAATTGCCCCGGGCGCGGCGGTCGAACAGGCGCGAGTAAACCCGTGCCGTGTCGTGCACCAGCGTGCCAAACCGGGAAGACCAGTCGATTTTCGGCATGTCCTGGAATGTCGTATTCGATGACCGTGCCGACGTCGAACGGAACAGTTGCGTGCCACGTCGGTTCGGCAAATTAGTAAACAGGTTTAGCATTTTGCCAGAGTCTTTCTTTGGACGGCAACTGTCGCAAATCGGTGACAAAGGGACGGGAAGAAAAGGGCGGGGATATCGGGTTCGGGGGCGTTTCATACGGCGCGACGGGGGTTCCCGGGCGGTTGGCACGACGAACCGACGGGCGGGAGAAGCCGTGCCGTCAAACTGTGAAAAACCTAACGAAAATAAGCACTTGACACTTCGCCTCGGCGGGTCAAGAAAGGAATTGTGCGATGCACCGGCGTCAGCGCCCGTGCACGGCACCAGCCCTTTTATTGACCTTAAGGAGTGTCAATCATGTTTGACCTTGCACAAGCTTCGGATGTCCTCTCGATGACCCATGCAGACCGGGCGACCGGAGCCCCCCGTCCTGCGTCGTCAGCCACGTCCGGGATTGGCGCGCTGCGCGAAGAACGTCTGCCGTTTGTCGTCACCATCGCGAGCGACGAGTCGTCGTTGCGCGACGCCGTTGCGATGCGCCAGGCGGCCTACGGCCGCCATTTGCCCGAGCTCGCAGCAACGCTGAGCGAGCCGGAGATCAGCGACCGGGAACCGGGCGCCGTCGTCCTTGTGGCGCGCGCCCGGCTCGACGGCGCAGTGCTCGGCACGATGCGGATCCAGACCAATCGCTATCAGGCATTGCATCTTGAGGATTCCGCACCGTTGCCCGAATGGCTCGACAGCGCGGCACTTGCGGAAGCCACGCGTCTCGGCGTGGTGGCGGGGCCGGTGGGACGCGTCGTTAAGACGGCGCTTTTCAAGGCGTTCTATCAGTACTGCCTGGTCTCAGGTATCGACTGGATGGTGATTACGGCCCGCCCGCCGTTGCATCGCCAATACGAAGCGCTGATGTTCGCGGACGTCTTCCCGTCGCAGGGCCTGATCCCGATGGCGCATGTCGGCGGCATCGGGCATCGGGTGCTGGCGCTGGATGTGGCGCAGGCACGCACGCGCTGGCAGTCGGCAGGTCACCCCTTGTTTGCCTACATGTGCCTCACCCATCACCCCGACTTGCGTCTCGGCATGCCGGGCGAAGGGGAGGCCGGGCAGGCTCGGCACGACGATGGGCCAGTGCCGGTTGAAGCCAGTGTTGGCGCGCATTTGCGGGATTTATCTTTTGGTGCCGACGAGGTACGATGCGTAGCAGCAGGCTACAGCCTGGCGGTGTAATGCCGTTATTCGAAATAACGTTATCCCGTCGTTCGCAACAGTCAGTGGTTTGCACGACGGCGGTAACGCGTAGGACGGGCGAGAGACACCTGCCCGTGTCGGCCGGAGGAGGGCCGCACGGGACAGGGCCGGCCCGGCCGGGGAGGCGAGCTTCGATGCTCGCCTCGTCCGGAGATCGACACGGGGGCGACCAACGAGATAAGGGCACAAAAGTCATATGGCGGGGGAACTCGGCAACGAGCGCGACGACGACCGTAACACGAACGATTTCTCCGATGAGTTGAGCGAACTCACCGGCACGCGGCGCCGTTGGCGCATCACGGCCCGGCTCGACGAACTCTTTCGCAGCATTTCCCTTTACGCGGTGCCCGCAGCGATCATGCTGCTCTCGGGCATCGTGCTCATGTTCCAGGAAAGTCAGTACGCGGTGCGCGGTGCCACCCCGGTGAGCTTTCAGGCGCAGGGCGATTTTCCTGCGACGTTCAATCCGCCAATGGCACAGAGGGCACTGGAGCGTGCGCCGCTGGTCCAGCAATTCAGCACACATCTGTCCGAAGCGCCCGTGTGGTTCCGCTTCTCGGTGCCGCCGGTGGGCGGGCAGGAGCGAACCGTTATCGAGTTTCCCTCGCGACACGCGCAGACGCTTGCCTGCTGGCGAAGCCCCGACACGCCCGCCATTGGCCGCGCCGACCGGGGCGATGTCAGCGGTGCGATCCGCACGTCGAAGGCGGGCTTCTCGATCGACCTCGGTCATCTGGTCGAGCCGGTCACGTTGTTGTGTCAGGGCACGTTCTCCGGCCCGGCGCATCTGTCGCTCGTCGCCTGGCCTGGGCCCGAGTTGCGCATATCCGAGAGGGAATTTCATCGTAGCAACGGACTACTCGAAGGCGGTCTGCTGACCCTCTCGGCGTTCGTGCTCGTCACCGCCATCATCAACAAGGAATGGTTGTATGTACTGTTCGCCGCCTGGCTGATCGGCAACCTGCGACTTGCCGCCAACTCGCTCGGCGCGGATACACAGTGGCTGGAGCGCGCCATTCCGATGGAGTGGGACGCACTGGTACGCAAGGCGACGTTCGCCATCTATTACGTGCTGACCTATTCGCTGTTCACGCAGCTCTTCAAGAAGGAACTGCGTCTGATCGGCCTGCGCTGGATGGTGATGGTGTTGCAATGGGCGGGCGTGGTGCTGTGCTGCGCTGCCATCGCGTTGCCGTATGCGCATTTCATTCCTGTGCTGTGGGCCGTGGCGGCCTTAGGCATCGTGATCGTGCTGGTGCTGCTCGTGCGCATTCTGGTGCTCACGCGCTCTCGCGTGGCGGTCTGGTATAGCGCATCGCTGGCCATCGTGCTGTTCGCGACGTTCTCCGAGGTCATCGCCGCCGCCTTCAATGCGCGCGCGTTGTCGTCGGCGCTTAATAGCGTGACGGCGGCGCTGTTCTCGAGCCTGATGGCCGCACTGGCGATTGCCGAGCAGATGCGACTGGAACACAAAGGCAAGCTTGAAGCCCAGACCGAATTGCGCAACGCCTACGACGTGACGCCGGTCGGCCTCTTCACATTGAACGATCAGGGGGTGTTCGTCCGGGGCAATGCAGCGCTGCACACCATGCTTGGCATTCCCAACACCGAGGGGCGCACGTTCCGCTGGGACCAGTATTTCGGTCAGAGCACGTGGCGCATGCTGCTCGACGTCGCCCAGCACAGCGACGAGTCCGAGCTTGAAATTCTCTCGCTGCCTCGCGACGACGGGCGTATCAGCCGTTACCTCGTGAAGGCGATTTTCTCCGACGGGCGTATCGAGGGTTCGTTGCAGGACATTACGGAACGCGCCCGCACGATGGAGCAACTGCGGTATCTGGCGGAGAACGACCCGCTCACGGGCGTTTCGAACCGGCGCGGTATCGAAAAATCGTTGGGCGAAGCCATCCGCACGCTCTCTGATGCGCGTCCGGCGGCGCTGGCTTACCTCGATCTGGACCGCTTCAAACTCGTCAACGACTTATTCGGGCATGCGGCGGGCGACGAGGTGTTGCGTCAGGCCTGCGACCGGATGCGTGCGCGGTTGTCGACGGAACAGAGCGTAGGACGCACCGGCGGCGACGAGTTCATCGTGGTCTTTCGCGACGCCACTATCAAGGAAGCGGCGGCGGTGGCGCGACGTCTGGTGGACGCTATCGCCGGGGAACCGTATCAGATCGGCGAGCGGGCGTTTCAGGTACGCGCGTCGGCCGGTGTCATCGAGCTGACGACAGACATGCGTGTGCCCGACGCGATTTCGTCCGCCGACCGGGCTTGCCGCGAGGCGAAGAAGAGCCGTCGCGAACTGGTTGTCTACGAACGCGGGGCGGCGGCATTCCGGGAGCGTCTGGCGGAGTTGCGTCTGATCGACGCGCTCGACGCCGGTCTCACGCCCAACACGTTGTTCCTGGAAATGCAGCCGATCATGGAGATGGCGTCGCCGGGCGACTCGCTGAACTTCGAGGTGCTGCTGCGCATGCGCGATTCGGACGGCAATATCGTGCCGGCATCGCGCATCATCAGCGCTGCGGAAGAGAACGGCACCATCGGCATGATCGACAAATGGGTGCTCACGAATACGTTGGCGTGGATCGATACGCATCGGAACCAGTTGTCCAAGACGCGCTTCGTTTGCGTCAACCTCTCAGGGGCATCGCTCAACGACGAGCATTTCGTGCGGGATATCTTTGCGACGCTGGCCGCGCATGAGCGTTCGGTGGGGCTGCTGTGCATCGAAATCACCGAGACGGTCGCGTTGCACGATCTGGACAACACGCGACGCTTCGTCGATCGCATCCACCAGTTGGGCGGACGCATCGCGCTCGACGACTTCGGCGCGGGCTTCAGTTCGTTTTCCTATCTCAAGGACCTCGCGGTCGACGCGATCAAGATCGACGGCGCGTTCGTCAAGAGCATGGCAGCGCACCCGGCCAATCTGGCCATCGTCGAGGCCATCGTGGCGCTTGCCAAGAACCTCGGCATTCGCAGCGTGGCGGAGTGGGTCGAAGACGCCGCAACGCTGGAAGCGCTCTCCGAGCTTGGCGTCGACTACGTGCAGGGCTTTCTCATCGCCCGGCCGCAAACGCCCGAAGCGATCCTCGCCGCCGACTCCGCCGCAAGCTTCATTCGCGATCCGCAACTGGCGACTTTGCTTGGTGAACTGGAGCAGTCTTTCTATCGCTCCCCGGCTAACCGCTCGGCGCTGCACTGATCGGTTCGGTGAATGCCGGGCCATTCGCGAGCGCGCGAGTGGCCCGCCAATGCCTCCGACATTCCCCGCAACGACGCTTACGGACGACGCATTAATCGTCGAACGGCATTGCGTATTGTCTGCATTTTTCGCAATGCTCTATTTCTCTGCAAATTTCCTTTCCTTCCCTGTTTTGTCACACGTCATCCAGCGCAAACCCTCATAAATAGGGGATTTCGCTGTCAAGTCTGTCGTTCGAAAACGACGCGCAAAGGTAACCCGACGTAAGATTTCCAACTGGAATAAATCTTGTCCGCCATTAAGCTGGAATGGCAGAATTTGCGCATCGACGTGATGGAGTCAGGTCTCCATGCCATCGTGAGCTATGCCGCGAGACAGGGGAGTCGCGGGGTTGCAGTCGGCTCACAGGTGCTCGGCAATCGACCGACACGCGACATGAACGGGGTTAGGACCGTACCACTGCGAGGTGGGCGCGGCGCAACCAGAACACCTAACCAGAACAACGACAATGCTTTCGACATTCCTCAAACTCGCCTACCGCTTCACCCATTCGGCGAAGTGGCGGCACAACGAACGCCTGTGGCCGCACGCGCAGATTGCGCGAGATTCGATGGGGGCGATCGAACGATTCACCTGGCGCGGACGCAATGTGCCGCTCGCACGCCGCGCCGAGCTGCAACGTCTGCGTCGACTGCCTTGCCACATCATCGCCAGCGGTCCTTCCGTCGCCGACATCGACTACGATGCGCTGCCGATGCATCACGTGATGGGCGTGAACGGGGCCATCGCGCTGACCGAGCGCGCTCCGGTCAAATTCAACTACTACTGCATTCTCGACGCGGGCTTCGTGCGCCAGCGTCCCGATCTGGCGCGCCGTATCGTGGCGCGCGATCTGGTGCTGTTCGTCACGCCGGTGGTGCTGGCTCGCTTGCTGGATATGTTCCCGATGTCCGCCTTCGGCTGCCGCGTCTATCTCGTCGACGACATTTTCAAACGTGGCCTTGAAGCGGCCCGTACGACGCAGACGCTGCGCGCAGACGCGCAGGTCTCGGCCAGTGCGGCGTTCTTCGGGGACGAGAGCCGACTGGGTTTCAGCTTCGATATCGACAACGGCTTTTTCCACGGCGGCACGGTCGCGTACTTTGCGCTGCAAGTCGCGACGTGGCTGGGTTTCACCGAGATGTATATGCACGGGCTGGACCTGCGCGACGCCGCAGCGACTCCGCGCTTTTACGAGACGATGCAAACGCGTGCGCCGACGCGTCTGGACGCCGAATTCTCGACGCTGATCGAGCCATCGTTCCGTCTGGCCGCCAATGTATTGCGCACACGTGGTGTGCGCGTCGAGAACCTCTCGAGTACGAGCGCACTGGGCGAGGACATTTTCGCCAAGGTCGACTGGCGTTCGCTGCGTCGCCGGAATCTGAGTCTGGTCGTACCCGACGAGGCGCTGCCGGTCGCAACGCTCGACAGCGTGGCTGCCGATGGAGCGCCGTCCCTGCGTCCGACGGGAACGCACGGTCACGCCTGACGTCCGTCCGGCACATCCTGCGCGCGACGCGGCAGACGCCCTGTGCACACATGATGCGCAAAAGTCCGTGCGCAGGGCCGCCGGGCGGTGGCCTACCTGCTACAATCGCTCTCCGGGTTTTCCTGAAGCAATGAGCGATTATGGGGTTTGGCTGGTTCGGACTGTCGACGTTTTGGTTGCTGGCACTGTGCTGGCCTGGCGTACGGGGTCTGCTTGGCGGTGAGATACGAATCTTCGGCCCCGGCACGCTCCGTATGCTGCTTGGCGTTCCGCTGGCCATGGTGTCCAGCGCCACGCTCGCTGCGCTGACGGGCGGCGACGGCAACACTGCCGGTGGCAGCATCGGCCAGTCGCTCTCCCACGGTTTGAGCGTCGCGCTCGGCGGCACGCTGGCCATGGGTCTCTCCGGCTTCGTCCTCCTCTTTTCTCTCCCGCTTGTCTTCGGCACCACCTGGTGGGGCATGGTCTCGCGTCGCCCATCGGCCGACGACGAGGACGACGCGCCTGCGTTCGACCCGCGCGATGCACGGGAATCGCGCGAATCCCGTTTCGACACCGCCGCGCGTGAGCCGGTCCGTGGTTTGTCCCAGATGTCGTTCGACACGAGTGAGCGTGGCGAGCGCAGCTACACGCCGACGGTCGGACAAGGTCACCACAACGTCGGCAGTCTGATCGAAGAGCCGGTGCCGCGTCGTCGTGGTCTGGCGGCGCAACCGCGCTGGAAGCTGTCGGACGAAGAACGTGCGCGTCTTGATGCCATGCAACCCCCGCCCCTGACCGTGCGCGGCGCGCCGCGCGCCGAGCCGACGTTTGGCGCGAGTGCGGCGACGCGTTCGGCAGGGAAGGGGACTTCGGTCGGACGTACAACGCCAGTAGTCGCGGCAGCGGTGGGGGCCGCGGGTGCTATCGGGTCATCCGGTAGCGCTGCAGCAGCAACGGCTGCGGCGACGCGTGCTGTCCTCCCGCGTGGTGCGTATGCCGCAAAACTGAGTCGTGGCGAAGCGCTGCGAACGACGGAATTCGTGCGCGCTGAGCCGGGCCTGACGCCTCGCGGACCGCGACCGGCCGCGTCGTCGCAGGCGCCCGTCGTACAGCGCCCCGCGTCGGTATCGACGAACGCAACCCCCGCAACGAATACCGCTTCGCACGCCGAACCGCTGGATGCCACCTCGCTGCCAGGCGCGACCGGTTATCGTCGCCCTGTCGGTATGGCCCCGGCGCACCTGCGCGGCACGGTCGTGCACAGTCCGTTCCGCAAGCCGCAGTTGGGTCTCGAAGATATTCCGCCGCGCGGCGCACCGCCGCGTCCGCAAGGGCTGACGTCGCAGACACCGTCTGTGGCGGGCGATGAGGCCTCAACGCAGAGTGCGACGAATGCCGCCGCGTCGGCACTTTCTGCACCTGCGTCGCCAGCATTGCAAGCGACGCAAGCATCGCAAGCAGCGCCGGTCATGCGTGGTGCCGCCTCATGGTCGGCGGCCGATGCTGCTGTCCCGCTGGCGTCCGACGTGGCAGAGTTTTCGCCTATCGACTGGTCGGTCAACGACGTCGTTGAACCGTCCACCGAGCCGGTGCCCGAAGGCCCGAGCCCGGAAATGCTGGCTGAACAGGAAGCTGCGCGAGAAGCCGCGCGCGCGGCCGAGCAGGCAAGGATCGACGCGATGATTGCGCTGCGTCAGGAAGCGGAGGCATTGCTGCGCGACTTGCGAGATTGGGCGTCACCGGTGTCGTCAGACGCCAGCGATGCGCCGACATCGCCGCAACCGTCTGACGCGGTCGCCGTTGAGACGTACGACGCGATGCCGAAGTCGCTCGATAGCGATGTCGACATCGCTATCCCCGAGATTCCTTCGCTAGCGGCGTCACCCGAGGTCGCAGAGGCTGAGCCGCAAATGCCGCCGCCCGTGGCGCCGCTCACGCCTGCGGAAGTTCTTAATTTACCGCCGCTGATGCAACTTCGGCCGCCGGTTGCTCCGGCATCCGGGGCAGCGATGCCCTCATCTGTGCCGCCGCGTCCGTTCGTCTTCGCCGACGTGCTGGCAAGTGTCGAAGCGTATGACGCTACCGTCACGGCACCTGCAACGCAAACCGTCACCGTGCAAAACGCCGTCACGTCGGTGGAGAATGCTGCTGAGGCGTCGGCTGAAGACGATGCACTTCCGCCTTTCGACGTCGCTGAGCGCGTCGTTCCGGTGGACATCGACGAAGCCCCTGAGCCTTCCGCGAAACCGCATTACGTTCTGCGTGCCGATGGCACGTGGGCGAGGGCGGATGGGTTGCCGCTGACGTCGGACGATACGACGTCGCTTGCACAGCCGACACCCGAACACCTGCCGCCTGCTACGCCGGTGATCCCCGTGATCCCGTCGTTCGCTGCGGCATCCCCGGCATCGCAAACCGCAAACTTCACCGCAGACACGCCTTACGAGCTACCGCCACCGCGTGTCGCCATCGACTACGACCTGCCTGCGCTGGACCTGCTGGCGCCGGCCACGGCCAGCGACCATGCCAACGTTGTCTCGGACGAAGCGCTCGCCGCAGTGAGCCAACTGATCGAGCAGCGCCTTGCCGAATTCAAGGTGCCGGTGACGGTCGTCGGTGCATCCGCCGGACCGGTCATCACGCGCTTCGAGGTGGAACCGGCCGTCGGTGTGCGCGGCGCGCAGGTCGTGGGTCTCATGAAGGATCTGGCGCGCGCGCTGGGCGTTACGTCCATCCGCGTGGTCGAGACGATTCCCGGCAAGACGTGCATGGGGCTTGAATTGCCGAATGCACAGCGTCAGATGATCCGTCTTTCGGAAATTCTGAACGCGCCGGTCTTCGACACGCATCGCTCGCGTCTCGCACTGGCGATGGGCAAGGACATCACGGGCGAGCCGATCGTGGCCGATCTGGCACGTGCGCCGCACTTGCTCGTGGCGGGTACGACGGGCTCGGGCAAATCGGTGGCGGTGAATGCCATGATCCTGTCGCTGCTCTACAAGGCGACACCGGATGACGTTCGCCTCATCATGATCGATCCGAAGATGCTGGAACTGTCCGTCTACGGCGGCATTCCGCATCTGCTTGCACCGGTCGTCACCGACATGAAGCAAGCCGCGCACGCGCTGAATTGGTGCGTCGGCGAAATGGAGAAACGCTACCGGTTGATGTCGGCGCTTGGCGTGCGCAATCTGGCGGGGTACAACGAAAAAATCGATGCCGCGCACGCTGCGGGCGAGAAGGTCAGCAACCCGTTCTCGCTGACGCCGGACGCGCCCGAGCCGCTGGACCGTTTGCCGTTTATCGTCGTGGTCATCGACGAACTGGCCGATCTCATGATGGTGGCGGGCAAGAAGATCGAGGAGCTGATCGCGCGTCTTGCCCAGAAGGCGCGGGCTGCCGGTATCCACCTGATTCTGGCGACGCAGCGCCCGTCGGTCGACGTCATCACAGGACTCATCAAGGCGAACATTCCAACGCGGGTTGCCTTCCAGGTGTCGTCGAAAATCGACTCGCGCACGATCCTCGATCAAATGGGGGCAGAGTCGTTGCTGGGGCAGGGCGACATGCTGTTCCTGCCGCCGGGCACGGGGTATCCGCAACGCGTGCACGGCGCGTTCGTTGCCGATGACGAGGTGCACCGTGTCGTGCAACACTGGCAGCAGTACGGCGAGCCGGATTACGACGAGGCCATCCTCGCGGGCGATCCGGCCGACGCGGCGTCCGCCGATCTGTTCGGCGACGCGGCGGGCGACGCCGAAGCCGACCCGTTGTACGACGAAGCCGCAGCCTTTGTGCTGAATTCGCGGCGTGCGTCGATTTCCGCCGTGCAGCGGCAATTGCGCATCGGATACAACCGGGCGGCGCGTCTGATCGAGCAGATGGAAGCGGCCGGACTCGTCACACCAATGGGACGCAACGGTACCCGCGAAGTGGTCGCGCCGGGCGAATAACGCGTCGTCAGTATGTCGTCAGGGCGCCGTTCATGGTCGCCCCCGACGCTGAATAATCGCCTTCGCTTACAACTCCCTTACGACCCGTCATACGAGTCGAACTCTTTGGCACTCCGTGCCGTTCTCCTGACACGCGCCGTACATGGGCGCGTGACACAAAACCCCTTGGAAACCCGCGCCAAATGGCGATAACGGGGCGCAAACCCGCGTCCCCGTAGGGGTATTCCCGCCTTTGCGGGCGAAACTCAGCGATCACATAATCGGCGCGCTAGGTTGGTCGTTCGACGCGTGCTTGACGGTATCGCCCTGACACGAATTACAAGGACCGGGGCGGTGCGACGGGGGGGAGACATCCCGGGATTCGCGCATCCACGGCAGGGCCTGCGACACCAAGGAAATCGCAGCAAAAAAGCGTCATATCGAAACGCATCGCACCGAAGGAGACCCTTATGCAATTCCGATTCAAGCTCATGGCTGGCGCCGTCGCGTTCGCCCTGTCCGCCTCGATGGCCATTGCGGCCGAACCGATCAAGATCGGCGTGTCCGGCCCGTTCACCGGCGGTTCGTCGTCGATGGGCGTTTCGATGCGCGACGGCGTGCGTCTCGCCGCTGCGGAGATCAACAAGTCGGGCGGCGTGCTCGGCCGTCAGATCCAACTCGTCGAGCGCGACGAAGAAGCCAAGAACGAACGCGGCGTGCAAGTCGCGCAGGAACTGATCAACAAGGAAAAGGTGGTTGCCACCGTCGGTTACATCAACACCGGTGTGGCGCTCGCGTCGCAGCGCTTCTATCAGGATGCCAAAATTCCGGTGTTCAACAACGTGGCCACGGGCACGGTCATTACCGACCAGTTCAAGCCGCCTCAGTATCCGGACAACTACGTCTTCCGCAACGCCGCCAAGGACAGCATTCAGGCGCCGATGATCGTGGAAGAAGCGATTACGCGCCGTGGCTTCAAGAAACCGGCCATTCTCGCGGACTCGACCAACTACGGTCAGCTCGGTCGTGAAGACCTCGAAAAAGCGCTCAAGGCCAAGGGCATCACGCCGGTCGCCGTCGAGAAATTCAACATCAAGGACGTCGACATGACGGCCCAGTTGCTCAAGGCCAAGCAGGCTGGCGCCGACGTGATCCTCACGTACGGTATCGGCCCGGAACTGGCGCAGATCGCCAATGGCATGGGCAAGCTCGGCTGGAAGCTGCCGATCGTGGGCAGCTGGACGCTCGCGATGGCGAACTACATCGACAACTCGGGCGCGAACGGCGAAGGCGCACGTATGCCGCAGACGTTCATTCAGGAACCCAACACGCCCAAGCGCAAGGCCTTCATCGACGCCTACGTGGCCATGTTCAAGCCGAAGAACAACCGCATCGACTCGGCGGTATCAGCTGCGCAAGGCTATGACTCGATCTACCTGCTGGCCGCCGCGATCAAGCAAGCCGGCAGCACGGACGGCCCGAAGGTGCGCGCAGCACTGGAAGACCTGAAGACGCCGGTCGAAGGCGTGGTCACGACGTACGATCATCCGTTCACGCATGACGATCACGACGCCATCACGGCCAACATTCCGGTGTTCGGCGAAGTGAAGGGTGGTCGTGTCGTGTATGCCTACGACAGCGACCTGAAGGCTGGCAGCAAGGTCCGCGAGAAGGCAGGCGCGACGGTCTCCAAGTAAGCCGCACCTCCTCCCAAGGCTGCCGTTGCAGCCATGAAGGGTGAACGACGGCGCGCGTCGCCCCTTGCACCTCTGCCCCGAGCCAACGGCTTCGGGGCATCCGGGCGAGGCGCGCGTGCCGTCTTCACGCAACTGTCGCCTGCCACCGGCACTCGGGACCGGTGTGCGGCACAAGTACCGAATGCCTCCCGAGCATCGCTCGTAGGCTCGCACTCGCGAGAGAGGACCGCATGACCATCCTGATTCAACTCATCTACAGCGGTATCGCGCTGGGGATGATCTACGCCGTGATCGCCTTCGGTTACCAACTGACGTTTGCGACGTCCGGCACCCTGAACTTCGGCCAGGGCGAAGCGCTGATGCTCGGCGCACTCGTCGGCCTGACGCTCGTCGACACCCTCGGGCTGAACTACTGGCTGATGATTCCGATCGTCTGCCTGTTCGGTCTCGTGCAAGGCGCGTTCGTCGAACGCATCGGCGTGAAACCCGCATTGCGGATCAAGTCGGAGTTCGGCTGGATCATGTCCACCATTGCGCTGGGCATCATCTTCAAGAACGTTGCGGAAAACCTCTGGGGCCGCGACGACCTCAAATTCCCGTCGCCGCTGCCCGAAGCCCCTATCAATCTGCTTGGGGCGAACGTGCTGCCGATGGAACTGCTCGTGGTCGTGGGCGCGCTGCTCATGATGGCTGCCGTCGAGTTCTTCAACCGTCGCTCGATCTACGGCAAGGCCGTGGTGGCCACCGCGAACGATCGCGACGCCGCAGGGCTCATGGGCATCAACACAAGTCTGGTGATCACGTTCTCGTACGCGCTGTCGTCGATGGCCGCTGCGTTTGCCGGCGTGCTGGTCGCACCGCTTACGCTGACCGGTGCCACGATGGGGGCTGTGCTGGGTCTCAAGGCATTCGCCGTGGCGATCATCGGTGGTCTGTCGAGCGGTATGGGCGTGCTCGTGGGCGGCGTGATCCTCGGCGTGGCCGAAACCACGACCGCGTTCTACATTTCGACCGGCTATAAAGACGTGCCGGGTCTCGTACTGCTGCTGCTCGTGCTGGCTGTGAAGCCTGCAGGTTTGTTCGGCAAGACGGCCATCAAGAAGGTGTAACCATGACCGCACAGACCTCCACTGCACGCGGGGCCGGCGATCTCGGCGGCACGCGCGCGTTGACCAAGATCGCTGCCGTGCTCGGCATCGTCGCGCTATTCGGCTTTCCTCTGGCCGTCGGCAACCCGTATTACATTCACATGATCGAGACGATCATGATCTACGCGATCCTGCTCTTCGGGCTGGATATCGTCGTGGGTTATACGGGGCAGGTGTCACTGGGCCACGCGGGCCTGTTCGGCATTGGTGCCTACGTTGCGGGTGTTTTTTTCGCCAAACTGGGACTCTCGCTCTGGCTTGCACTGCCTGCCGCCATTCTGGTCACCGCTGCCTTCGGTGCGATCCTCGCACTGCCAGCGTTGCGCGTGATCGGGCCGTATCTGGCGATGGTGACGCTGGCCTTCGGCACGATCATCCAGATCCTGATCAACGAGATGGACTTCCTGACGTCCGGACCGATGGGCATCAAGCTCACGAAGCCGGTCATCGGCGGTCATCCGATCGACGAGACGGAGTACTACTGGATCGTCGCCGTACTACTGCTGTTGAGCATGCTCGTCGCACACCGCATTTTGAAGTCGCACCTCGGTCGCGCTTTCGAAGCATTGCGCGATTCGCCGGTGGCGTCGGATTGTATGGGTGTGTCGGTGTATCGCTACAAGGTGTATGCGTTCGTGATCAGCGCCGGGTTTGCCGGTCTGGCCGGTAGCCTGTATGCCTATTCCGAGCAGTACATCTCGCCGAACACGTACAACTTCGAGCTGACGATTCTCTTCCTGCTGGCCGTCATCATGGGCGGACGCAAGACGCGCAGCGGTTCGCTGCTGGGCGCGGCGATCATCGTGTTGCTGCCGCAGTTGCTCGACGACATCAACATTTTCCGAATTGTCGCGTCGGCCATCGCTGCCATCACGACGGTGGCGGCGGTCGCTGCGGTCGCACGAGGTCGCACCACGCTCGCCAAGGCCGCCGTGCCGGTGATCGGCACCATCGCACTGGCCGGTGTGACCTGGTGGCGCGACAGCATCACCGACTGGCGTCTGACGATCTTCGGTCTGATGATCCTGTTCGTCGTGTACTACCTGCCGGACGGCATTATCGGTTTCCTGCGCTCGCGCATTTTGCATCGCCGCCGCACGCTCACGGTGTCGGCCACGCAGGTGGACGAAACGGCTGCCGACAGCAACGAACCGGTGCTCATGGCGGCTGCCAGCGGTCCGGAAGAGTTGCTGAAGGTGCGTCAGTTGCTGATGCAGTTCGATGGCCTGAAGGCGCTCAACCAGGTGGACCTGACGGTCAAGCGCGGCACGATTCACGGCCTGATCGGTCCGAACGGCTCGGGCAAGAGCACGATGATGAACGTGCTGACGGGCATCTATGTGCCTACGGCCGGGAGTATCGAGTTCGCCGGGGAGTCGCTGGCCGGACGCACGTCTTCCGACATTGCTTTGTCGGGCGTGGCGCGAACGTTCCAGAACGTGCAGCTTTTCGGTGAAATGACGGCGCTCGAAAACGTGCTGGTCGGTCTGCACCACACGTTCCACTCGACGCTGGTCGACGTCTCGCTGCGTCTGCCGCGATACAAGCGCGAAGAAGACGGTGCACGTGCGCGTGCCATGCGTCTGCTGGAGTTTGTGGGGCTGGCGTCGCTAGCCGACGAAGAGGCCCGCAACCTGCCGTACGGCAAACAGCGTCTGCTCGAAATCGCCCGTGCGCTCGCACTCGATCCGCGTCTGCTGTTGCTCGACGAACCGGCGGCCGGTCTGACGGCACCCGATATTCGCGAGTTGCTCGCCATCATCCGCAAGATTCGCGATCACGGCATTACGGTGATTCTGATCGAGCACCACATGGACGTCGTGATGAGCACCTGTCAGACGGTGTCGGTACTGGACTTCGGGCAGAAGATTGCCGAAGGGCTGCCAGCGCAGATTCAGGCTGACGAGAAGGTGATCGAGGCGTATCTGGGCGGCGCATCGACCGCGCACTGACCGGGATAGACGAACAAACGGAACCACTATGCTTTCCATTCGTAATCTGCAAGCGGGATACGGCAAGGTGCAGGTGCTGCACGGCATCGACATCGACGTGCCGGGCGGTCAGGTCGTCACGCTCATCGGCTCGAACGGCGCGGGCAAGACGACCACCATGCGTGCCGTGTCCGGCATGATCAAACCGTCGTCGGGCGAAATCACGCTCGGCGAGAAGCGTATCGACGGACTCGACTCTCACCGTATCGCGAAGCTCGGTCTGGCGCATTCGCCGGAGGGACGTCGTGTGTTCGCCACGATGTCGGTGACGGACAATCTGCGGTTGGGCGCTTTTCCGCGTCTGACGGGTAGCCGCCCGCGGGGGGATGTCGCGGCGGATCTGGACCGCGCAATGGACTTGTTCCCGCGCCTGAAGGAGCGTCGCAACCAATTGGCAGGTACGCTCTCGGGCGGTGAGCAGCAAATGCTGGCGATGGCGCGCGCGGTCATGCTACGCCCGGACATCGTGCTGCTCGACGAGCCGTCGATGGGCCTGGCGCCGATTCTGGTCGACGAGGTCTTCCGCATCATCAGCAATCTGAAAGCCGAAGGCGTGACGATGCTGCTCGTGGAGCAGTTCGCCGCCGCCGCACTGGCCGTGGCCGACTATGGCTATGTGCTGGAGAACGGCAACATTTCCGTGCATGGCCCGGCGGAAAGCCTGCGCAACGACGACAAGGTGCGCGCGGCTTACCTTGGGGGAAGTCACTAAGCCCTGCCTCCTGGCCGAAGCGCACCGCAGTACACGCGGCGCTTCGGCCATTGCGCGTACCCAACCCGCCCAACGCGGCACCTGCGGCACCTCCCAGAATGCTCGAGACCATAAACGCCGCATCGAGCCGACTGCGTGCGGGGCGCCTTGTGACGTCAGCGGCAGCATCGAATCGCTTCCCGGCGCAATACGAATGCCGCATTGCATCAGAACTACGAAAATCATAGTATCGAGTGACGGCTTGGCATCTCGACGTGTTCAAGGGCGTTTTTCGATGAATTGCATCGTTGCTGGGGAGCAATGACGATGACGAAGGTACAAGACGACGCGCTCAGCGCATGTCCGGTGGCACGCGCGGTGGACATCGTGGGCGACAAGTGGACGATCCTCATCCTGCGCGAGCTCTATATGGGCAACACACGATTCGAAGAGATTCAGATTCAGACGGAGGCGAATCCGCAGTTGCTGGCGGGACGTCTCAAGGCGCTCGAAGCCAACGAGATGATCGAGCGTAAGCCGTATAGCGAGCGTCCATTACGCTACGAATACGTGCTGACGAAGAAGGGGCAGGCGTTTTATCCCGCGATGTATGCGCTTCGCGCCTGGGGCGAGACGTGGTGCAAGACGAAGAGTGAAGGGTTAGCGGTGCGCTTTGTGCACAAGGCATGCGGTCACGACGTCGAGCTTGGCAATTTCTGCAAGCACTGTGGCGTGCCGGTCGAGCGCAAGGATCTGGATAACGTCGTCAGCAAACGGCTGTTGACGGAACGTGCTGCACGCGCCGAAGCGTTCACCACGGCACGACGCGCCGCCGCAAGCGCAAGGAGAGGCTGACGCCCCAGACGTCGCACATTAGCGAACCGGCATCCACGAGGGGGATTGGATGCCGGTTCGTTTTTGCATTTCGGAGTGACGGCCGACCGATGCGCCGTTCGTCATTCATCGACCGTTAGCCGGTTTAGGTGCGAAGCGGCCGCAATCCGTTGCGGATATCGTCGGCGAGCAGCTTCGGGACTTCCCACGCGGCAAAGTGCCCGCCACGCGGCGGACGGTTGTAGAAAATCAGGTTGTGATAGGCGCGGCTGACCCAGCTCCTGGGCGCGGTATAGACTTCGCCGGGGAAGGCACTGACCGCCGCTGGCACCGAAATGTCTGCGGTGGCGAGGTAGTTCAGGTGCGCCAGTTCCCAGTAGAAGCGCGCAGCGGACACGCCTGTGTTCGTCAACCAGTAAAGGGTGATGTTGTCGAGCAGGTCCGTCATCGTCAGGTCTTCGGCAGAGTAGCCATTGGTCGTGCGACCGGCTGCTGCTGACGTCACCGTGACCGCCGGTTGGCCGAAGCCGTCACCGTGATCGAGCAACCACGTGGCCAGCCCGACGGGCGAATCGGCCAGTCCGTATAGCGTCTGCGGACGTGTTCCCATCATCTGCACGTAAGCGCGGCGCTTCTTGAACGCGACGGCCAACTGGTCGTAAGCCTGCCGTTCGTCTTGCGAGAGGTCGACGGGCACGGGACCGCCCAACGCGATGTTCGTCTGAATGGCTGGCGGCACCGCAGCCGGAAAGTTCACATGGATGCCCAGTAGTTCCGGCGGCGCTTGCGTGGCCATCACGTTCGTCACGATGCCTCCGAGATCGCCACCCTGAGACGCGAACTTCTCGTATCCCAGACGCTTCATCAGCGTGACCCAGGCCCTCGCGGTGCGCTCGGGGCCCCAGCCTGTCGTCGTGGTTCGCGCCGAGAAGCCGTACCCCGGCAGCGACGGAATGACCAGATGAAACGCGTCCGAAGCGCTTGCGCCGTGGGCCGTCGGATTGGTCAGCGGATCGATGAGTTTGAGCTGTTCGAGAATCGACCCGGGCCAGCCGTGCGTCACGATGAGCGGCATGGCGTCGGCATGCTTCGAGCGCACGTGGATGAAGTGAATATCCAGCCCGTCGATCTCGGTGACGAAGTTCGGCAACGCATTGAGCTTCGCTTCACACTTTCGCCAGTCGTAGTCTGTCGCCCAGTGGCGCGTCAGGTTCTGAATCAGGTCGAGCGGCACACCTTGCGAGTCGTCCGGCACGGTTTCGCGCTCGGGCCAGCGCGTGGCGCGTAGTCGTCGACGCAGTTCGATCAGTGGTGCCTCCGGCACATGAACACGAAACGCACGAATAGCGGTACTGTCGCCGGGGGCGGCGGACGCAATCGAATTGGCATTCTCGTCAGCGTAAGACAACGGGGTCAACGAGCTTAGCGCGAGTGTGGCGGCAGTCATGCCGACGAACTGTCGGCGTGATGTCGAAGGAACTTGAGATTTGGATGACATGAAGGCTCCGGACGGCATGTGCCGTGTGATATTCGTCAACGTTACGAATGACTTCACTGCTGCCCGATGCGCAGCACACGTCGCTTGTCACGCCACCGCCTCGCATCAGGTGTGGCTGAGTATAAATATGATAATCATAGTGATGACGCCGGAAATGTATCTCAATGTAGCGGAGGCCGTCGCAGATACCGCCGCGTACAAAATCGTCGGACATTGGCGCATCTGCGCCTGTTGGGCGAGCAGTACGCGTGCCAAAAGGGTGGAAGCGCAGCCGGAAAACCGGCGGCTGCCTTCACTGCGAACGTCAGTGCACTCAGGAAGTCACCGATTCACGTTCACGACCACACGGCCGTGGATCTCGCCTTTGACGATGCGCTGACCGATGCCGATGGCATCCGCAAGGCCCACGTCATGGGAAATGCCGCCGAGCTTTTGCGGTTCGAGATCGCGCGCAAGCCGTTGCCACGCTTGCTCACGCAACTCGCGCGGCGCCATCACGCTGTCGATACCGTGCAACGTCACACCGCGCAGAATGAACGGCGCCATGTTGGCCGGAAAGTCCATGCCTTGCGCGAGACCACATGCCGTCGCGACACCGCCATAACGCAATTGGGCGATGGCATTGACCAGCGTGTGCGAGCCGACCGAATCGACCACCGCCGCCCAACGCTCCTTCTGCATCGGCTTGCCCGGGTCCGACAACAGACGACGGTCGATGACCTCCGACGCGCCGAGCGCCTGCAAATACTCCGTCTCATGCAACTTGCCGGTGGACGCCACGACGCGATAACCGAGCGAGCTGAGGAGCGCGATGGCTACCGAGCCGACACCGCCTGAAGCGCCTGTTACGAGTACATCGCCGTGATGCGGCAGCACTCCGCCGTGCTCCAGCGCCATCACCGAGAGCATGGCCGTGTAGCCCGCCGTGCCGATGATCATGGCGTCTCGCGGTGTGAAGCGTTCGGGCAACCGCACGAGCCAGTCGCCGCGCAGCCGGGCCTTCTGCGCGAGGCATCCCCAGTGCGTTTCGCCCACACCGTAGCCATTGAGCACCACGCGATCCCCCTTACGCCACGCGGGGTGCGACGATTCGAGCACGGTGCCCGCCCCGTCGATGCCAGCGACCATCGGCCACGAGCGTACGACGGGCGCTTTGCCTGTGATGGCGAGGCCGTCCTTGTAATTGATGGTCGAGTAATCGACGGCGACGAGTACGTCGCCATCGGCAGGCAGTGCATCGTCTTGCAGTTCGGTCACCTGGGCGTGGGTGCCACCGTCCGACTGTGTCAACAGGATTGCATTGAACATGCCTTGAAATCTCCGAAGCGGGTGATCTGTAGGGAGGCAGACGGCAGCGACGGTCCTCACCGGATGCGAGACGACCGTCGCCAAGAGATTGCTTCAGCCGGAGATGGCTGCTGCGATAGCGTCGCGTGTTTCCCGCGAGAGAACGCCGATCAGTTCCGCTGCGGGAAGTGCACGCGCAAGCGGCGCCGCCTGACCGGCCCATTGTGCCGCATAGCCGCTTTCCTTGTGTGCCTTTGCGGCGGCGTTGAGCGTTTTACCCGCGTCGTAGGTGATGGGATAGTCGGGAATCGCGGGGCGGTCGGCCGCTTGCTCCAATGCCCAGAAACGATTGGCGAGTCCGCGTGCCGGGCGTCCCGAAATGGCGCGAATGAGCGCCGTGCGCGGTGGCTGACCACTGAGCAGCGCGTCGCGATAAGCTGCGTCGGCACCGGACTCCGGGCAGGTGACGAAGGCCGTTCCCATTTGGGCCGCTTGTGCGCCAAGGGCGAGTACCGCAGCGATGCCAGCGCCATCCATGATGCCGCCTGCTGCAATCACTGGCAGCGACGTGCGTGCCACCAGCCGCCGCACCAGTGCGAACGTGCCGAGTTGCTCGTCTTCGCTCGGCTGGCGGTCGCCTTCGTCGTTGAAGCGTCCGCGATGACCGCCAGCTTCCCAGCCCTGCGCCACGATGGCGTCGATACCTGCAGCCTCAATGGCATCGGCCTCCGCTTCATTCGTAGCCGAAGCGAACAGCACGATGCCTGCGGCCTTCAATGCGTCGATCCGGTCCTGTGACGGAAGGCCGAAATGAAAGCTCACGACTGCCGGGCGCTCCTCAAGAAACATCTCATACATCGCGACGTCTTCGACAAAGCTCAGATAGATCTCGCGCAGCGCTTGCGGCGGCTTTGCGTCAAAGCGCGCGAATTCCGGTGCGAGATAGGCGAGCCATGCGGCTTCGCGCGCCGCGTCGGCTTTCGCGGGCACGTGCGTGAAAACGTTGACGTTGAAGGCTCGGGAGGTGAGCGCGCGGGTTTGACGAATCACGTCGCGCGCGGCGTTGGCATCCATATTGCCGACGGCGAGCGAGCCGAGCCCGCCCGCGTTGGAGACGGCCGCGACCAGCGCCGGTGTCGACGCAACGGCCATCGGTGCCTGAATGATCGGCGTCGACATACCGAGACGCCGGGTGATGCGGGTAGACGAGGGTACTTTCGTCGTCATGGTCTCGCCCTGTCTCAGAAACCGGCCGCGAGATCGCGCAGCGCGTCCAACGTCTCATGCACTTCCGCGCGCAGCACGCCAACAAGCTCAGCGGCTGGCATCGCGCGGGCGAGCGGTGCGGCCTGACCGGCCCATTGTGCGGCGTAGTCGCTGTTGCCCTTGGCCTTGGCGGCGGCGTTGATGGCCTTTCCTGCGTCATACGTCACAGGATAGGCAGGCAAGTCGGGGCGCTCGGCCGTCTGTTCAAGCGCATAGAGCCGATTGACGAAGCCACGAGCGGGGCGTCCGGAGATAGCGCGAATGAGGGCGGTGCGAGGCGGATTCGGGCCGGTGAGTCGTTCGCGGTAGGCAGCGTCGGCCGACGATTCCGGGCATGCGACGAAGGCCGTGCCGAGTTGTGCAGCCTGCGCGCCGAGCGCGAGCACCGCAGCGATGCCTGCGCCGTCCATGATGCCGCCAGCGGCGATCACGGGAACGGACGTGTGCGTCACGATCAACCGTACGAGGGCGAGGGTGCCGAGCTGTTCGTCGTCGGTCGGCACGCGGTCGCCGAGATCTTCGAAGCGTCCGCGATGGCCGCCTGCCTCATACCCCTGCGCGACGATGGCGTCCACGCCAGCCGCTTCGATGGCGCGGGCTTCGGAGAGGTTTGTCGCCGTGGCGAACAGCATGATGCCAGCGGCGTGCAGCGCGTCGATTTTCTCTTGCGACGGCAAACCGAAATGGAAGCTAACGACGGCCGGACGCTCTTCGAGCAGCATCGCGTACATCGCGTCGTCGGCGACGAAGCTCTTGTAGATCTCGCTGAGCGTGACGGGCGGCGCGGCGTCGAATTGTGCAAATTCCGGCGCCAGATAGGCCAGCCAGGCGGCATCGCGCGAGGCGTCGAGTTTGGCCGGTGCGTGACAGAACACGTTGACGTTGAACGGCTTGCGCGTGAGGGCGCGCGTGTCGTGAATGGCTTTGCGAGCCGTTTGCGCATTTCCCGCCGCCACGCCGATGGAGCCGAGTCCGCCTGCGTTTGAGACGGCCGCAGCAAGCGCCGGTGTGGATGTGCCCGCCATCGGCGCCTGAATGATTGGCGTGAGCAGGCCGAGTCGCTCGATGAGCGCACGATTGCGGGATTGGGATGCAAGGGAGCTAGGCATGACGATCTGCACCTAAGAGTGTTCAATGGGGAACAGCAGCAGTCAAAGCAGGCGGTATGTTCACTATGGCATACGCCCATCGCGACAAAAGATACCACTTAAATGCATCTTTATGCCAACCACCCTTGACGCTGTCGGGGCATCTCACAGCGGCTTGCGTTCGACGGGCAATAACTGAGCATCGCTCACGTAATGCCTATTCTTGCGCGCCGTCGTCGGTACCCATCAGATCGGCGGCACGCGAGCGTTGCATGTCTGCCCGACGGAAGTACCCGACGACGGTGGCCACGCTGGTGTGTCCGGTCATCGACATCGTCTCCGCCAGTGGCACTTGCTGAAGTGCCGCTTCCGTCACGAAGCCTGCGCGCAACGAGTGCGCAGAGAAATCGCCGTCGAGGCCTGCCAGTGCGCAGCGCTCGCGCACGATATCGCGCACCGCAGCCTCCGAAAGCGCTTCCCCAACATGGCCGCCGCGCCGCACGCGCCTGAAGATCGGACCGTCTTCGATGCCGGACGCCGCCAGCCAGTCCGTGAGCGCGGCGGCGGCTGCACCCGTCACCGGCTTGTCATTCTCTGGGCGGTCGGCCCCTTGCTGGTTCGTCTTCGACCAGCCGAGCGCGTAGACGTAATGTTCCGGTCCGCTGCGCCGCACGTTCTCACACGTTGCGCGAACGACTTCGGAGCGTCGGCGTCCGCCGCTCGCCCATGCGAAAAGCAGTAACGCCCGATCGCGCTTGCCGCGCAGCGAGTCGTCGCAGGTCGCCAGAAGCGCCCGCAACGGTTCGCGGGTGAGGGCATCTTTCTTGGCGGTCCGCACGCCTCGCTTCGCATAGGCACGTCGCGTCTTGGCGAGCAACTCCCTTACCGCCGGTTCGGCGCAGGGATTGGGTAGATCGCGCGTCGTATGTAGCTTGGCAATGACGCTCATCCGGTGGAGCAGCGTCGCGAGCGCGGGCGGACCGGTGCGCGCTTTGAGACCTTGTGCGACCAGCGCCGCATCGAGTGCTTCGGGCATCTCTGTCGTCAGCCCATGCCTGGCCTGACGCTGCGCGTGATCGACGACGAACTGCACGATCGCTGCGGGCGATAGCGGGGGGATCAGCGGCGCACCGTAGCGCAACCGATACCAGCCCATCCAGTAACGCATCGCCGACTGATAACTCTGACGCGTATTTGCCGAGTCGCCTTCACGAACGAGCGCCTGTGCAGCATCTCGCGCGTCGGCATCCAACGTTGTCGGGTCCAGTGGCACGGGGAGGTGAGCTGCGTCCACGATTTTCACGAGATCGCCAGCGTTGCTTTTGCGCATTGAGTCGCCTTGAAACGTAATTTTTCTACTGAACATATGAATTCATATGTAATATGTAGTAAATATAACGTATGTAATAAATAAGTATCGATAATCTTCCATTATCGTGACTTATTTGGCAATGCCGTCGATTTCAAGGAGTGTTCGCGATGACTGCGTCCCAAACCCCCAAATCCGCCACGCTCGCGCCGTCGCCTCGACAGGGCGGTCGCGGTATTTCCGAGCACGATGTGTGGACGGCCGCCGATGCGCTATTGATGTCAGGGCAGCGTCCGACGATTGAGCGGATTCGCCAGCAACTGGGGCGCGGATCGCCGAACACCGTGAGTCCGTATCTGGACGCATGGTTTGCGGGATTGGGGGCGCGTCTGAACGGTGGGGGCGGTGTCAATGGCGGTCTGGCGGGTTTGCCGGAAGGTATGTCCATGCCGGAGCCGGTGGCCCGAGCCGCATTGGATATGTGGACGTTGGCGGTTCGCGAAGCTCGTACGGCGCTGGCCGAGGAGGCCGCCGTGCGGCGAGCAGCGCTCGATGCGCGGGAGGCCGAATTGGCGGCGGATCGTGAAGCGTTGGAGCAAGCCCGCGCCGTGCTCCACGAGCGGATTGCTTCGGCGGAGACTGCGGCGGCGGATGCGCGTCAGGCGCGCGATGAGGCGCAGGCGCAGGCACGTCGCGCCGAGGCGTTGCTTATCGATGCGCAGGCGGATGCCGTTGCGTCGCGTCAGTCGCTTGCCTCGGCGCGCGACGCGGCGCAAGCGATGCAGGACGCGCATGCCTCGCATCGTGCCGACTGGGATGCCGAACGTACGAAGTTGGCCGAGCGTGCCGATGCCAACGAGCGCCGATTGATGCTGGAGTTGGACGCGGCGCGCGAATCCATCAAGTCGTTGCAGCAGGAGCGCAAGCACGCGCAACGTCAATTGCAGGACACCGAGGCGAGTCTCGCTGCGATGACCGAAGCGCAGCACGAAATGCGTTCGGCCAAAGCGTTGCAGGATGCCGTGATCGCGCGACTACGCGAGCAAGTCAGCACGCAAGAAGCATTGGCCTCGACCTATCAGTCGATGTTGGCGGCGCCACCAGTCTCGGCGGCCGGGCGGGGTGTGACGTCTGGCGTAACGCCGGGCGTCAAACGGCGGCTTAGCAGCGCCGTCGCGCCGACGGCTTCAGTGTTGCGTCGGGCGCGACGTCCTTGACTGGTGGCAGTGGCGCCGACCTTCACTTCGCCTGCGCCAGTGTCGGCGCATCTGCCTCCCATCCACCCCCAAGCGCACGGAACGTCGCGACGGCCGCCCGCGCGTTGTCTGCCTGTGCCCGGGCATCGGCGTCGCGCACCGTCAATAACTGGCGGTCGGCGTCGAGCACTTCGTAAAGACTGACGGTCCCGCCCGTGTAAGCCTCCTGCGCGCTGTCGCGAGCGCGTGTCTGTGCGTCGACAGCGCTCGCCAGATCCTTACGTTGCTGCTCGAGTTCCACTAGTGTGACGATGGCGTTTTCGACATCTTCCGTGGCGTGCAGCATTGACAGCCGGTACTCCGCTAAGGCTTGTGCGTTTGCGCCGCGCGCCTGAGCGACCTCGGCGTCGATGCGTCCGAAATCGAACAGACGCCAGCGCAGGCCCAGCGCGGCAAGCGGCTGGAACGTCGCGACGCTCGGCACTCGTCCGCCGGCGAGTGTGTCGAATCCCAGCACGCCGGAGAGTGACAGCTTCGGGTAGTACTCCGCGAGCGATGCGCCAATCCTTTCGTTCGACGCGGCCAGTTTGCGTTCAGCGGCGATGACGTCCGGTCGGCGGCGCAGCAAATCGGTGGGGGCGCTGGCGTCACCGATGGCGGGAATCGTCAGCGGACGCGCTTTCAGGTCGTCATCCTGCGTTACCACGCTCATGCGTCGTGCATACGTACCCGGCGCGGCGCCCATCAACACATCGAGCCGATTGAGTTGTGTCTCGCGCTCGATACGCAGCGGCGGCAGCGTCGTGCGTGCTTGTGCCAGCAACGCTTCCGATTGGGCCAGTTCGCGCGCCGTCGCCAAGCCATCTTTCAGCCGCAATCGGACGATTTCCATCAACCGGGCGTCGGTGTCGATCTGGTCCTGAGCAATCGCCAGCCGTCGCTGGGCGGCTCTGACGCGGAAATAGGCATCGGCGGCTTCGGCCACGATGCTCACACGCACGCCGTCTCGCTGTGCCTGCGCCGCTTGTGCCAACGCACCTGCGGCCTGCGCTGAGCGCTGCAGTCCACCAAACAGATCCAGCTCCCAACTCGCGCCCGCGCCGATGTCGTAGATCGTCATGTTGCGGTTGTAGCCGGGGAGGTTACGCGCCACTACGCCAAGGGGGCTTTCGAGCGACTGGTGCTCGCGCGTGACGCTGCCATCCAGTGTCAGCGAGGGCAGCCGTTGTGCCCCGGCCGCGCGCGCTTGCGCCCGGGCTTGCTCGACACGTGCCATGGCGGCCTGCAAGTCGAGGTTCTCCGCGAGTGCCTGCTCGACGATCTCCGTGAGCACTGGGTCATGAAATTCCGTCCACCATCGATCCAATGCCACGCCGCTTTCTGGCGGTGCCCCCGTCAGCCCACGGCTCGCATCGCGTTGCGCAAGGGCTGCGCTGCCCTGGAAGTGCGTCGGCAAATCGGCCTTCGGTGCGACGTAATCGGGGCCGACCGCGCAGCCGGCCATCGCGCTGACAGATAGCGCCAGTAAGGCATTGCGCAGAATCGACGGGGTAACGCCGGACACCGTAAGCAGGGTTGCATTCATGGAATTTAACTAGTTACTTGCAAGATGATAGTTGCAACTCTATACTCACTTCCATTATGAAAGCAACCCCCGGATTGCGATTTCTCGTTTTCCGTTTCATCACTGCCTAATCACTGCCTCAAGCACGAAGAAGGATCGACCCATGACATCCCCGAGCACTCCCACCCAACAAGCCAGCCAACCGGGTGGTCCCTCTGAGAAGCGCAAGCTCCCGCGCCGCCTCGCCATGCGTGGCGCGATTGTCGTCGCGGCGATCGCGGTGCTTGGCTACGGGACTTACTGGTGGACGACGGCGCGCTATCTGGAATCGACTGACGACGCCTATGTGGGTGGCGACGTCACCGTGCTCGGCCCCAAGGTGCCGGGTTACATCGCAGAAGTGCTGGTGACGGATAACCAGACGGTGCATGCGGGCGACGTGCTGGTACGGCTGGACGATCGCGATTACCGGGCCGCCTTGGCAAAGGCCGAAGGGGCTGTTGCCGCGCAGCAGGCGCTGATTGCGAATCTCGATGCGACGGCGAAATTGCAGGCGGCGGTCATTGCACAGGCGCGCGCCAGCGTGGTGGCCGTCACTGCCGACGCGCGGCGCGCACATGACGATCAGGTGCGCTATCAGGATCTCGTCGCTAAGGCGGCGGTGTCGGTGCAGAGCGCACAGAAGGCGGACGCCGATTACAAGCAGCTCGCCGCGAATCGTGATCGGGCGGAGGCAGGAGCCGTGGCGGCCGAGCGTCAACTGGACGTGATCGCCACGCAGAAGCAGCAGGCGCAGGCGGCACTGGCTCAGGCTGTCGCCGAGCGCGACATCGCCAAACTCAACGTCGAATACACGGTCCTTCGTGCGCCGGTCGACGGCACGATCGGGAACCGTCGGGCACGTCCGGGTGCGTACGCGCAGGCGGGCACACAACTGCTGGCCGTCGTGCCAGCACACGGTCTTTGGGTCGATGCGAACTTTAAGGAGGGGCAGGTGGCGCATTTGCGTCCCGGCATGCCGGTGAAGATCGAGGCAGACGTGTTGCCCGGTCGCGTCTTCCACGGCCGTGTGGCGAGTCTTGCCCCTGCGACGGGCGCACAATTCAGCGTGTTGCCGCCAGAAAACGCGACGGGTAACTTCACCAAGATCGTGCAGCGCGTGCCGGTGCGCGTGCAGCTTGACGATGCGGACGCACGTCTGGGGACGCTGCGCCCCGGTCTCTCGGTGACGGCCGAGGTGGATGCGCGTGGTGATGGTGGCGGCGACAAGTCGTCGGCCCCGGCGCCCGCCAAGGTGGCCGCGCGATGAGCGCCGCGAACTCGGGGGCAGCGCAACCGCTGCCTGCCAGTGGTGACGCCGGTGGATCGCCGGGGCATTCCGCGAACGACGAGCGACCGCGACTGGCGGCGGCGCCCGCACCGGCGGGTGGCGGCTTCTCGGTCGACGCCATGTCGACGCCCGCCAAGATCATCGCCTTTGGCACGATGGTCGTCGGCATGTTTATCGCGCTGCTCGACATTCAGATCGTGTCGGCGTCGTTGCGCGATATCGGCGGTGGGCTCTCGGCGGGGGCAGACGAAACGGCCTGGGTGCAGACCAGTTACCTGATTGCCGAGATCATCGTGATCCCGCTCTCGGGCTGGCTGTCTCGCGTGATGTCGACGCGCTGGATCTTTGCCGCGTCGGCGGCGGGCTTTACCGTGGCGAGCCTGCTGTGCGGCGCGGCGTGGAACATCCAGAGCATGATCGCGTTCCGAGCGCTGCAAGGGTTTCTCGGCGGCTCGATGATTCCCCTGGTCTTTACCACGGCGTTCGCCTTCTTCAGCGGGCCGCAGCGCGTGGTGGCGGCGGCTGTGATCGGTGGTCTTTCGTCATTGGCGCCGACACTCGGGCCGACCATCGGTGGGTGGATCACGGACAACTACTCGTGGCACTGGCTGTTTTTCATCAACATCGTGCCGGGCATCTTCGTGACGGTGATGGTGCCGCTGTTGGTGCGCATCGACCGTCCCGACTTCTCGCTGCTGCGCGGTGCCGACTATCTCGGCATGGTCCTGATGGCGGTCAGCCTTGGATGTCTTGAATACACGTTGGAAGAGGGGCCGCGCTGGGACTGGTTCGGTGACGACACCATCCGTGCGACGGCGTGGCTCGCGGGGCTATGCGGCGTGGCGTTCATCTGGCGCAGTCTGGCGTATTCGCAGCCGATCGTGGATTTGCGGGCGCTCAAGCAGCGGAACTTCGCGCTCGGGTGCTTCTTCTCGTTTGCAACGGGCATCGGCATCTTCGCGACGATTTACCTCACGCCGCTGTTCCTTGGGCGCGTGCGCGGATTTTCGGCGTTCGAGATCGGGATGGCCGTGTTCTCGACGGGGGTCTTCCAGTTGTTGTCGATTCCTATCTACGCAATGCTGGCCAACCGGATCGATTTGCGCATCTTGATGATGCTTGGGATTGGCGGTTTTGCCTTGTCGATGTGGCAGTTCGCGCCCATCACGCATGATTGGGGATCGTTGCAACTGATGCTGCCGCAGGCGCTGCGCGGTGCGTCGCAACAGTTCGCGGTGGCGCCGATTGTCACGCTGACGCTGGGCAGCCTTCCGCCTGCGCGATTGCGCCTGGCGTCGGGGCTTTTCAATCTGATGCGCAACCTCGGCGGTGCTATTGGGATTGCCGTCTGTACGACGGTCCTTAACGATCGGACGAATCTGCACTTCTTCCGGCTCGCCGAGCGCATGGGTGAGGGCAATCCGGCGGTCGGTCAGTGGCTGGCGAGCGTGGCGGGGCGACTGGGCGCGACGGGTCTGGATGTGGTTGACGCGCAGACGGCGGCGCTTCGGCAACTGTGGCTGCTGACATTGCGCGAGGCGCAGACGATTACCTTCGGCGACATCTTCGGCGGGTTGGGGCTGATCTTCCTGGGCGTGACGCTGATGGTGCCGCTCATGCGACGGGTTGCACCGCCCAAAGCGCCGAGCGCAGATGCGCATTGAGGATACCGGTCGGAGAATTCACTTCAAACTATTTGCATTGCAAATGATTCGTAAGTGATTGATTTTCAATGGCGCAGCAGGGTGGCGCCTCGATGTTGAAGTGAAATATGAAGTTCTCGAGACACGGGCGGCTTGCCCGCCGGTGTCGACGCGCTTATGCTCACTTGCATGGTAATAGGCAGCGCTGTCGTCATCGACGGCGCTGAACAGGAGGAATCCTTATGCAACGAAAGACATTCCGCGACATGCAGTGCCCCATTGCCCGCAGCCTTGAGCGCGTAGGCGAATGGTGGAGCATCCTGATCTTGCGCGAGGCTGGCTACGGCACCACGCGCTTCGACGATTTTCAGCGTCGCCTGGATATCGCGCCCAACATGCTGACCCGACGTCTGAACGCGTTGGTGGAGGAAGGCTTGCTGGCGCGTCGTCAGTACTGCGACCGCCCGCCGCGCTTCGAATATGTGCTGACCGACGCCGGCCGGGATTTCCGCCCGGTGCTGTGGGCATTGCTCGCGTGGGGCAATCGGCACTTTGCGCCGGAAGGCATTGCAGCTCAGTTGGTGGACCGGGAGACGGGGCAAGTGGTCGAGCCGGTCGTGGTCGATGCAGTGACGGGGTTGCGTCTGGACCCGAAGCGGCACGTGCCGAGCGCAGGGCCGGTGGCAAACGAGGGCATGCGTGCGCGCCTGGCGCGAGCCGCGGCGTTTGCGACGGGACAGCCTGTGGCGGACGCAGAAGCAACAGCAAAAGCGGAAGTCGGTTCTGAGGAAGCGGCGGCTGATCGTTGATTTTGTTTGAGATTGTGACGGCCGCTCAGGCCATCACAGCAGCGCCGGGGATGCCCGGCAGCGATGCAAGCAGGCGCGCAAAGGCGTCACCGGTCAGCGGTTTGCCCAGCAGGAAGCCTTGCAGCTCGTCGCAATCGAGGGTCTTGAGCGCCTCGCGTTGTGAAGCCGTCTCGACGCCTTCGGCAACCACGTCCATATCGAGTGAGTGCGCCAGCGCGATGATCGCCGACACCACGGCGCTGCCTTCGCGTCCGCACGTATCCAGTCCGTTGGTGAAGAAGCGGTCCATCTTCAACTGCTTGACGCGAAAGCGCTGCAAGTACGCCAGACTCGAATAGCCCGTCCCAAAGTCGTCGATCGCCACCTCGAAGCCGTGATCCTGGAAGGCGCGGATCACGTCGATCGTGTGCTGTGCATCGAACATCGCCACCGTCTCCGTGATCTCGAACATCAGGCGCGTGCAGGCGATGCCGGCGTCCTTCACGATTTCCACGATGTTCTCGACCAATTGCGACTGCGCCATCTGGCGCGGCGACAAGTTGATCGCAACCTTCACCGGCGGCAACCCGGCCGCATCCCACTCCTTGATGTGCTGGCAGGTGGCACGTACCACCCAGTAACCGATCTGTACGATCTGACCGGTGCGCTCGGCGACCGGGATGAAGTCGGCCGGCTGCAACTCGCCGAAGGTCGGGTGCGTGAGGCGCAGCAGTGCCTCGGCACCCGCCAGCGCCTCGGTGTCGCCTCGATACTTCGGCTGAAAGTGCAGCGAGAAGTACTGCGCGCTCTCGGCGTCGTGCAGTGCTTGCTGGATCTCCCAGGTGCGCTGGGCCGCAGCGTTCATGCGCGGCTCGAAGTACCGGAAGATGCCCCGGCCCGCGCGCTTGGCTTCGTACATTGCGGTGTCGGCGTGCTTGAGCAGCAGGTCGATGCTATCGCCGTCGTCCGGGAAGAGCGCCACGCCAATGCTGGGCATGACGTGCAGCGACTGGGAGCCCACCTTCAGGCCGTCACGCATGTCGTCGAGCAGTCGCTGCGCCACGCGTCCCGCGACTTCGGGTGACGACAGCGAACCGAGCAGCACAACGAACTCGTCGCCGCCCAGCCGGGCCACCACGTCGTCGCCGTTCACGTTCTTGCGCAGTCGCTTGGCGAAGGCGCGCAGCACGTCGTCGCCCACGTTATGACCCAGCGAATCGTTAATGGTCTTGAAGCCGTCCAGATCCATGAACAGCACCGCGAACCGGCGCTGGTCGCGACGCGAGTTGATCAGCATTCGTGCGGCCGCGTCATGCAGGGCGCGGCGGTTGGGCAGATCCGTCAGCGCGTCGTACGTCGCCATGCGGGCGATCTGGGTGTTCAATTGCAGGACAGAGTTGGCCAGGAAGCTCGTGCGTGCATCCAGACGGGAGACGAGCAGAGTGGTGACCAGAATCAGGAAGGTGAACAGGCTCACGGTCGTCACCAGCCACGGCGAACTCACGCCGTTGGCAGCGCCGCAGACGGCACCCGCGGCGAACGTGGCGGCCGACATGCCCGTGTAGTGCATCGCCGTGATGGCGAGCCCCATGACGACAGCGGCGCCCACGCGCTTGGCCATTACATACCGCAGACTGCCGTCGCGCAGCGTCCGGGCAATCCACAGCGCCGCCGTGGCGGCCGCAATCGCAATGGCGATCGATGCAGCGAAAAGCATCGGATCGTAGCTAATGGCCGGGTCCATCTTCATGGCGGCCATGCCTGAGTAATGCATGGCGGCGATGCCGATGCCTAGCGTGACGCCCGCGCATCCGAGACGCCACCGGGTGAAGCGTTCGCTGGCGACGAGCCAGAGCGCCGCCCACGAAATCGCGATTGCAATACCGAGCGAGGCCGCCGTGATGGCCGGGTCGTAACCGAGCGCAAGTGTGGCTTTCGAGTCGAGCGGCGACCACGAAGGCGACAGCGACAGGGCGAGCATGCCGATGAAGTGCATCGACCAGATGCCGATGCCCATGGCGGTCGCGCCCACGGCAAGCCACGCGTGGCGCATGCCACGGTGGGTCAGAAGATAGATGCGACCGGAAAGGTCGAGCGCCGTGAACGACGCCAGTACTGCCACTGCGAGCGATAGCGCAACAAGCCAACCACTGTACGAACTGGACATATGAAAACCGACCGAAAAGTCCCGCTTAACTGGTTATCGGCATGCAGCGCCAATAGTTGAGGATTGCGGTGGAATATTTCCGAGAATCTGGGGACCTGCGCCTGCCGACACCCCGCGCGCGGGTATTTCCGTCTGCTGCGTCGATGCTCGACAGTGCCGATGCCATAGTGAATAATCCGTCCATACCCGCCCGCGCGGGGCGAAATACAGCAGCCCTAGATTTTGCCTGATTTCGTTGGGAATTCCTCTCACTGAGTGCAATCTTGGAGGCCAATGTGCCCGCAGGAGCCGTGATATGCGCATTCGCATGGGGCTGTTGCAAGTGCTGGTGGTGGTTGGAATAGCCGTCGCGCCGCTCACGGCTGCGGTATCGGCAACATCTGCGGTCGCCGCTGTGCCGGAGGCATCCTCGGGTGCGGCGGACACATCCGCCAACGCCCCGAGCGACGGGGCCGAGCTTCGCTTCATGGACCGGCCGGTCGCGACGTTCCGTGGCACGCTGGGTGGCGCAACCCCTGAAGTTCGGGCGGCGCGGGCGCAGGCGGTACTCGACAGTCTGCCCGGCAGCACCTTCGATTTGCCCGTCGACGTACTGCACGCGTCGCTCGGCGGCGTATCCGGCGTGGCCTTCCGCGTGCGCGACCGAATCCTCTTCGCGCTCACGTCCGACGACCTCGCGCCGGGCGACCCGCGTCCGCTCGACGCCGTGGTGGCCGAGGTGCAAGCGAATCTTCAGACGGCCTTCGCTGCCCGCCGCGAGCAGCTTCACTGGCCAACGATTCTGCGCGGCATCGCGCTCAGTGCGCTCGGTGCCGTGGTGCTGGCCATGTTCGTGATCGGCATCGGGCGCATGCGGACCCGGCTTGAGGCGCGTCTTCAGGCTGCCTTCGAAAAGCGTGTCCTGCAACGCACGGCCCGCACCTTCGACTGGACGGGGTCGGCTGTCCACCTTGTGCACCAGATCGTGCAGATCGGGGCTGTGTGTCTCGCGCTGGCCTTCGCTTACCTCTACCTCATCTTCGTGCTGATGCAGTTCCCGGCCAGTCAGCCGCTGGCCGGTCGCCTGTCGGACTTCCTCTGGACGCTTGTTGACCGTTTCGGCATCGGGGTGGCTGCGGCCATCCCGGGCATCCTCACCGTCATCGTCATCTTTCTTCTCACGCGCGCGCTGCAGAGCCTCGTCAACAATGTCTTCGACGCGGTGCAAAGCGGCCGTCTGTCGATTCCTGGCATGCACCCCGAGACCGCCGGCGCGACGCGGCGCGTGGCGGCGGTCGTGGTCTGGGGGCTTGCGCTGACATTCGCTTACCCCTACATGCCGGGGGCGCAGAGCGACGTCTTCAAAGGTCTGTCTGTCCTGCTCGGCCTCATGGTCACGCTGGGCTCGAGCGGCATTGTGAATCAGTTGATGAGCGGGATGGTCGTGATCTACAGCCGCTCGCTAAAGAAGGGCGATCTCGTGTCGATCGGCGACGCTACCGGTGTGGTCGTCGGCGTCGATGCGCTTTCGGTCAAGCTGCGCAATCTCGCGCAGGAAGAACTGACCATCCCGAACGCCGTCGTCGTGGCTTCTACGGTGCGCAACTTCACGGCGCAGGGGCGCGGGCGTGGCGTTGCAATTAGCACGACGCTGACCATCGGCTACGACACGCCCTGGCGTCAGGTGCACGCGATGCTGATCGAAGCGGCGACGCAGACGCCGCAAATCGCCGCTGAGCCCGCGCCGTACGTGTTGCAGCGGGCGCTGTCGGACTTCTACGTCGAGTATGAAGTCTTCGGCACCTTGCGCGACCCATCCACGCGTTTCGCTGCGATTTCTGCGCTTCACGAAAACATTCAGGACGTCTTCAACCGTTATGGCGTGCAAATCATGTCGCCGCATTTCGAAGAGCAACCTCATTCGCCGCTGACGATCCGGCCGGAACACTGGTATCCGATCCCGGCGCGCGCGCCTGTGGATGCGGGCGGCGTGCCGTCGACATCCGCACCGTCGCCGACATCAAAAGAATAAGGAGCTGGTCATGGCCGTTAAATCATTGACGAAAAAGGTAAGTGCCGCGAAAGCGACCCCAGCCGCTCCGACCGCAGCGCCTGTCGCGCCTACATCAACCTCACAGCCGACGGTGCCTGGCGTGCCATTCGAGGCTCGCGTCGCAGCGGGGCGGCAGCTTCGCGAAAAGACGCCTCGCAGCAGCCATTCGCATCTCGGTAACACGGACCGCGATATCGTGGAACTGTTGCGAACGAGCAGCGAGGGGCGGGTGGCGGCGCTCGTGCCGCTGCGTTACGGACGGATGCTGGCGTCGCCGTTCGCGTTCTATCGAGGCAGTGCGATTGTCCAGGCGCACGATCTGGCCGGTACGCCGAACACCGGGCTCACCCTTCAGATCTGCGGGGACTGCCATTTGGCGAACTTTGGCGGTTTCGCCACCCCGGAACGGACGTTGATCTTCGATCTGAACGATTTCGACGAAACCGCGCCCGGCCCGTGGGAGTGGGATCTGAAGCGACTGTGTGCGAGTCTGGTGCTCGCCGCAAGGCAGTTCGGCTTCGGCGACACGCTGGGTGTCGAGATGGTGCGCGCCGCCGTGGACAGCTACGCCCGGCGGCTGGACGAGTATGCCCACATGCCGACCATCGAACTCTGGCACGAACAGATCACCTTCGAGCGCATGCTCAATCTGGCCAGAACCGATCGGGTGCGCGAGGGTGTCAAGCGTGGCATCGCACGGGCGTCCGGCCGCACCCATGAGAACGTCCTGCCGAAGTTCGCGCAGCAGGTCGGCGATCACTGGCAGATTCGCGACACGCCGCCCACGGTGTTCCACGTCCACGGTGCGACCACGCTCTTCGGTCCGGAAGACGACTGGCTGGGTCTGGGCGACTGGCGCACCTTGTTTGCCCCCGTCTATAAGAGTTACGCCAATTCGCTCCCGCCCGATCGTGCCCGAATGCTCGATAGCTATACGCAGCAGGACATGGCCTTCAAAGTGGTGGGCGTCGGCAGCGTCGGTACGCGTTGCTTGGTGTTGCTGATGATGGATACCCACGACCAGCCCCTTTTTCTTCAGTTCAAGGAGGCGTCGCGCTCGGTCGTCTCGCGCTTTTTCCGCAATGTCACGCCCAAGCATGACGGGCGTCGTGTGGTCGAAGGGCAGCGCCTCATGCAGGCGGCCTCTGACGCCTTCCTCGGCTGGGGGGCAGGGCCGTTCGGCCGTTCCATCTACGGCCGCCAGTTGCGCGACATGAAGATCTCCGCGCAATTCGAGTTGTTCCGTGCCGACGGCTTCCGCGAGTACGCTGGCCTGTGCGGCTGGGTGCTGGCCCGTGCGCATGCCAAAGCGGGAGGATGCGCGCCCGAACTCGTGGGCTACGTCGGCAAGGGGATTCGTCTGGGCGAGGCGATGATTCATTACGCGACGGACTACGCCGATCAGGTCGAGCGGGACTACGAAGTGTTCCGCAAGGCGTGTCGGGACGGGCGGCTCGAAGCCCGCACCGACGCGGATATGGCCGCCGACTTTATGGCCTGAACAAGGAGCGCATTGAAGTATGCCGCTGCATCGGTTACAGGCACGCATTGTCGTCGCGTTGGAAACGGCGGTGCGCTGGGTCGCGCGCACGCCAACGCTCATCGTCTGGAGCGGTGTGGGGATATCCATCCTGGTCATGGCGGTGGCCGTGGCGTTGCTCTACGAGGGGCGGTTGCTCGTGCTCGCGCGCGCGGCCGACAACCAGCGCAACATCGCGGAAGTCATGGAGCGGGATCTCGAGCTCAACTTCCAACTGTACGAGGCGTCGCTCGATGCGGTCGTGAAGTTGCTGGCGCGTCCCGACGTCGAGGCCATGGCGCCCGCACTTCGCCGTGAGCTGATCTTCGAGCGGGCGGGTGCATCGCGCTACATCGGGTCGCTCGTCGTGCTCGACCCCGAGGGAAACATCGCCATCGACGCGGAGAGCGATGTGCCGCGACCGTTCAACTTCGCCGACCGGGACTATTTCAGCGTTCATCGCGCTAACCCGGACGCCGGACTGTACGTGAGCGGCTTTATCCATTCGCGCCTTCGCAACAACGTGCCGACCATGGTCATGAGCCGACGCATCGCCCGCGCCGACGGCTCATTCGGCGGCGTCGTATCGCTCGCGGTGGACATCGAATATTTCCGTCACTTGTTCGATCACATCGAAGTCGGACGTCAGGGGGTGATCCTCCTGCTCGGCAAGGACGGCGTAATTCTCATGCGCAAACCGTACGACGAAAACGTCATCGGGTTGACGATGGCGCAGACCGGTCGCTACGAATCGATGCCCCCGGGGCGTGACGAATACCGCATTTTTCCAATCCGCTTCATGGGGCGTGACAGCCTGATGTCGCGACGGTTTCTGAGCAATGCCCCCCTGACGCTGATCGTCGTGACGTCCAGCGACGAAACGCTGGCCCCGTGGCACAAGCGTGTCATCGAGTTCGGTGGACTGTTTCTGCTGCTCAACGCAGGGTTCGTGCTGACGTCGTTTCTCCTCGCAGCCCAATTGCGGCGACGTCTGAAGGCAGAGCGGGAATTGCGACTTCTGGCCCGCACGGACGGGCTGACCGGCCTCTCGAACCGCCGCTCGCTCGACAAGATCCTTGCCCAGGAGTGGCGGCGCATGCGTCGCGCCGGACATTCGCTGGCCGTCGCCTTCATCGATATCGACTGGTTCAAGCGCTACAACGATACGCACGGGCATCAGGCAGGTGACGCTGCACTTGCGGCGGTCGCCAGCGCCATCGGTGCGGCGCTGCAACGCCCGTCGGATGCAGCCGGGCGTTACGGCGGGGAGGAATTCATTGCCGTTCTGCCGGACACCGATGCGCTGGGCGCTCAACGGGTAGCGGAGGGTATCCGGCTGGCGGTCGACCGGCTCAATCTCGACCACGCGTCGAGCGACTTCGGTCACGTGACAGTGAGCATCGGTGTGGCTTGCCGACAGCCGCAGGCCGGGGAGTCGGTCGATATGCTCGTCAAGGCGGCCGACCGGGCGCTTTATCGTGCCAAAGCCACCGGCCGCAATCGCGTCATCGTCGCGTCGGAAGACGATGCGATGGCGGCATCGGAATCGTAGGTCTATCGATTTCGGACAGGGTCCCCCCGTCTCCTCGTAGGAATTGTCTGATTCCGCGCCCGAAACGGGTGCGGATCGGCGCTTCACAGTCCAAATTTTCTCCCGAATCTCTCGTTCTTCAAGAGGATCAGAAGACGGCTGTAAGCCATTGATCTTTTGGCGACTATTTACGTCCAGAAGTATTGATGCGCCCTCCATAACCGTTTTGCCAGCGCCCGCCTACACGTCTTTCAGATTCCGCCGATTCGCTGAATGACACTCGCTCTCTACAATCGATTTCAACAAGTCCGGTGCGAGCTTCAATAGCACGGACGGCAGTCAAGGAGCCAGTCATGGCGAAGCGTAACCCCCCATCACCAACACCGCCCAGCAAGACTGACAAGCGTGGGTTGGCGAACGAAGGAACGCAGGACGGCACGAAGTACCCGTCGGAGCACGAGCAACACGCCCTGACGCATGAAGACGGTGATGCCGAGACGCATGGCGCGCCGATGGAGGCGTTGGACGACGCGGATACGCCGCAGCCGCATGAAGCCCGGCAGTCCGCAGCGCGTGACGAACAAACGGCGCAAGCGGGCAAGCAAAGCGAGCCGGAATGGCTGGGCGCGTCGTCGCCGAAGCGTACGACGTCCAAAGGTGAAGCGCAGACATCGACGAGTGGGGCGGGCGGTCACGGGTATGCCCCGGAGATCGCTCACGGCGAGGAGAGCGGTTACGGCCCGGCGGATGCAGCGCCGGGTGCGCATCCGCGATTCGGACGGCAAAGCGCCTATGGCCCGCACGACGACTATGCCGGGACCGGACGGGATGCCTCCGGATCGGTGCCCCAGGTAAGAAGTCCGTCGCAGTCGCAACGGGTCGACTGGCCGGAAGGCACGGTCGGCGTCGATCCGATGGATGCCGCGGATGCATTCAAGCGTAATGCGAAGGCCAGCAACGTCGAGGATATCGAGGGCGAAGCCGGACAGGCAGCAGGGAGTCGGGGCCGTAGCGGTGGGCGTGGTGATGAAAGGGCAGACGTGGGGGCCGATAGCGCGGTACACGACGCGATTCGAAAGTCGCTGTCCGGTGCCGTCGACCTCGACGTCTCCCACGTCGAAGTGACCGTGACGTCGGGCCTTGTACTGCTGACTGGGTATGTGCCCGAACGCTGGATGCAACACGTCGTGCAGACGGAAGTGGAGAAGGTCGACGGCGTAAAGGGCGTCGACAACCGGTTGCACGAGCGACGTATGAAATCGATGAGCCGCCCGGGCGAGAGCCAGGAAGGCCACAAGATTTAGCGCAGACAAACGAACAAAGGACAAACCGGCATCCGAGGTGCAGCGATACAGGCAAAGCACCGAAGACGCCGGTCAAGAGGCAAGACCGGGCATCTCCGGGCGAGGGGATGTATCACCTAAGACTCGGTCGTCGTATGGGCGCCGCACGCGTGACGTGCAGGAGGTGACGCCCAAAGGCAAAGCAATGCCAAGGTTGCGACGGCCAATTTCGGGAGGTCAACACAATGAAACAAGCCAATCTGCTCAAACTCGTCATGGCGGGTGCACTTGCTACCACGGGCATCGCAGCCCACGCGCTCGATCAGGGCGGGATCATCAAGATTGCCGATAACGCGAGCGCCAGCGGCGTGATGAGCGATACCGGCCGCAAGATCGACGATTCGGCGCTGACCGCCAAGGTCAAGGCCGAGTTGCTCGCCAAGAAGGATGTGCCGTCGACCAAGGTCCACGTCACGACGCGCCACGGCGTGGTGCATCTGACGGGTTCGGTGCCTGAGTCGGCACAGAAGACCCTCGTCGAGGATACGGTCAAGGGCGTAGACGGCGTGGTCGATGTCAAGAACGACATCAAGGTATCCGCCAAGTAAGCGTCAGTCATTACAGGACGTTGCGGCGACACGCGTTGCCGCAACGTACAAGAGACCGCACTCTCGCCCTGTCGAGGACGCTTTTTGGGGATGACGCTGTTGATTTGTTCGCCGTTGTTCTGAAATGCGCGCCTCGACTTCATTAGCGAAGGAGGAATCATGACTATGCAATCCGGCCGGGGTCAAACGCCCCAAACCAGTCAAACAGGCGCTCGCATCGTGGGCGCATCGCACAAGCTGCCCGACGGGCCCGGCCCGTCCGTAATGGCGGCCGACACGCTCGACGCCGAAGACGTCGTGAACACCGCAGGCGAGAGCCTGGGGAAGGTCAAGCACATTATGCTCGACGTCCAGCGCGGCACCGTCGCTTACGCCGTGTTGTCCTTTGGCGGCTTCCTCGGCATGGGCGACAAGCTGTTCGCCATTCCGTGGCATGCCTTGCAGCTCGACGTGGAGAACAAGCGTTTCATCCTGAACATCGACAAAGAGGCCCTCAAGAAGGCACCGGGGTTCGACAAGGATCACTGGCCGAGTATGGCCGACATGCATTGGGCCGAGCAGGTGCATACCTATTACACCGTCGACCCGTACTGGCATTGAGCCGTACGCGTCCTTGCTCATGCCGAGCCTAAATCATATTCGCTGGCTGACGCAGGCCCCCCGACTGGACGGGCATTTGCCTGAGCCGTACGACCCGGGCAACCCGCCGGGTAAACCGCCGAGGACGCCGCCGGGGACACCGCCGCCGAAGTCGCCCCCTGACGAGGACGAGCCGACGCCGATGCCTCCGCCCGACCGGCCGCTCGATCCGCCGGTAGAAGAACCCCCGCTGCGCCCGCCCGGCAAGTATGTCGAGCGATCGCGCGGAGTGAACAGGGCGGCGTGCTGATCGTCCGGATGACCGGTAGGTGACGGTCGTCGTCAGATCGGCAAGGGAGGAAAGTCATGCTTGGCACTATTTTGTTGATTGTTCTGATTTTGTTGTTGGTCGGTGCATTACCCGCGTGGCCACATAGCCGGGGATGGGGTTACTACCCGTCCGGCGGTCTTGGACTGATTGTTCTGATCGTGGTGTTGCTCGTGGTGATGGGGCATATCTGACGATTGGCCCGATTCAAGGAGGACTCGTCATGCCGTATCGACAGACTCACGATTTACCGGCGAGCGTGAAAGACAACTTGCCGACACATGCTCAGGAGATCTATCTCAAGGCGTTCAATTCGGCCTGGGATGAGTACAAGGATCCTGGCGAGCGGCGCGGTCATGAATCGCGTGAAGAGACGGCGCACAAAGTGGCATGGAGCGCCGTGAAACAGACTTATGAAAAGGATGACAAGTCCGGGAAGTGGCATTCGAAGCATCACTGACCACTGACCAGTTGTTCCGGGGAGTGAGCTGAAGCGCTGCGCAGCGAAATCCATGCGGCGCGCACAACGTGTCACTCACCGTTGACCCCCAATACGATTGCATCCGATTCCCGCAATCGGAGCGCATTCGTAGCTTGCCGGCCCACCCACTGGGCCGGCTTTTTTTTTGTGCCTTGCACGCGTGTGCAAGCGTGGCGAGATGCTCTGGAGTAATGGTTGTCGCTCGTCATATTGCAATGCGGTAGATGCATGCAAAAAAGAGGTTATCTGGCCGTATTTATGACGTTTTGATGATGTTGCAACGCCGCAGTGAGTCTGCAGACTTCGGCAGCTTCGCGTAAAATCCACGCTTGCTGTCATCTCCGAATCCCAATGAGTTCCCCCCAAATTCTCCCCGTCGAGGCGACTGAAACGTTGCCTCCGTCGTCCATTCCCGTCTGGCTTTCGTTCGTGGCGCTCGCCATGGGAGGCTTCGGTATCGGGACCGGCGAGTTCGTGATCATGGGCCTGTTGCCCGACGTCGCCCAAGGTCTGGACATCACCATTCCTCAGGCGGGTCACGCAATCAGCACCTATGCGCTGGGTGTCGTGATTGGCGCGCCATTGCTTGCGGTGCTTGGCGTGCGACTGCCGCGTCGTGCGTTTCTCATCGCCCTGATGGCGATGTTCGCTATTGGCAATTTCGCAAGTGCGCTCGCTCCGGGCTATCTCTCGCTGATCGTGTTGCGTTTCCTGAGTGGTCTGCCGCATGGCACCTATTTCGGTGTGGCGGCGCTGGTCGGTGCATCGCTTGTGCCGCCGCATCGCCGCGTGCATGCCGTCGGACAAGTCATGCTCGGACTCACCCTCGCGACACTCTTCGGTGTGCCGATTGCCGCAGGCCTCGGCCAATGGTTGGGCTGGCGTGCGGCGTTCGTGATGGTGGGGGTGATCGGCGCACTGACGGCCTTGCTCGTGTGGCGTTGGGTGCCGGACGCGCCCGCACCGCATGGTGCAAGTCCGCTGCGTGAACTGAGTGCGCTGCGCAACTCGCAGGTCTGGCTGACGCTCGGAATCGGGGCCATTGGCTTCGGCGGCATGTTTGCTGTCTTCAGCTATATCAAGCCGACGCTCATGCAAGTCGCCGGTGTGCCTGAGTCGTGGGTGCCGTTCTATCTCGCGCTGTTCGGCGTAGGGATGGTCGGTGGCACGATCATCGGCCCGCGTCTGGTGGCGGCGGCCACGTTGATGCGCGCCATCGGCGGCACGCTGATCTGGTCGGCGTTGTTGCTCGTGGCCTTCACGTTCACATCGTCGAGCCCCTGGCTGGCTGGGGTGAACGTGCTGGCGATCGGCACGATCATCATCATCGGCCCCGCATTGCAGATTCGTCTGATGGATGTGGCAGGCGAGGCGCAAACGCTCGCGGCGGCGCTGAATCATTCGGCCTTCAATATGGCCAACGCCGCCGGCGCATGGCTCGGCGGCGTTGCGATCACTGCGGGTTACGGCTGGACGTCGACCGGATGGGTCGGCGCTTTGCTTTCCTGCGCCGGCATGGTGATGTTCTTCTGGGCGCGGCACGATGCCCGCCGGAAAGCCCGGTAACACAAGCCCTGCATCGTCAGCATGGCGATGAACGCGAGCGGATACGCCCACCAGATGCCGGTGAGTCCGGCGATCCGCTCGAACATCCACGCGGCAGGCACTTCGATGCCCAGCAGCCCGATCATGCCGAGTAGCGTCGGCACCCACACCTTGCCACTCGCGCGCATGGCGCCGGTCATCACCGCGGTGGTTCCCATCACCAGCACGCTCCAGGCGACGATGTAGAGCAGGTGCGTCGCGAGCGACAGCACGTCGGGATCGGTCAGGAAGCCGCGAAGGATCGTCGGCGCGATCAGATAGATCACCATGATCAGGCTGCCGGTCAGCCCGAGATTGCACAACAGACCGGTACGCACGATTGCGCCGATGCGCTCACTGCGTCCTGCGCCGATGGCATGGGCGCACAGGATCGACGCCGTAATGCCCAGCGTCATCACCGGCATCTGCAACCAGCTCATCACCTGTGTGACCGCGCCGTAAGCGGCGGTAGCATTCGCACCGTGTCGATTGACCATGCTCAGCAGCACCATTTCGGCAATCGCCATCGTCAGCATCTGAATCGCTGCCGGCACGCCGATGTGAAGGATGCCCCGCGCCAATGCCGGGTTCCATCGAATCGCGCGCCAAAGATCTGCGTTCGGTGCCAGCGGATGTCCCTTGCGTCGCCAGTGGACGGCCATCCAGAGCAGGGCGACGGTGAACGCGAGCATCGTCGATGCCACGGCACTTGCCACGCCCAATGCCGGGAAGGGTCCCCAGCCGTCGATGAACGCCGGTGTCAGCCCCAGCGACAGCAGCGTCGCGATCAGTAGCGCGATGAGGGGCGAGACGGCGTCGCCAGTGCCCCGACTCATCGACGTTGTCAGCCACAGCATAAAGATGACGGGCATGCCGATGAGCATCCAGCGGGCGTATAGCGTCGCGGCATCGAACACGGGCGCGGGGGTGCCGAACACGCGCATCAGCGGCGTCGCAAACAGGCCACCCAGCACGCTGATCACGAGGCCCGCACCGAACATCATTACGAGCGCCGTGCCCGCAATGTTGCGCACGAGCGCACGATCCTGCGCGCCCCACGCCCGGCCGATCATGACGGTTGCGCCGGCAGACAGACCGATCACGATGGCCAGCAAAAAGAAGAAGACGGGAAAGAAGGCGGAGACGGCCGCAATCGCATCGGTGCCGATCAGGTGCCCGAGATAGATGCCGTCGGCGGTGCCCGACACGGACTGGAGCGCGTTGGTCAGCATCATCGGCACGGCGATGAGGAGCCAGGTTTTCCAGAGCGGCCTGGGCGGCTGCGGTGGTCTGGAGGGTTGTTGCGTCATGGTTCGTTTTCCTTGATGAGAGCGCAAACGTCGGACGGGACACGTCAGACAAGGACGTCGTTAAAGCGGACGTCGAACGGGATGTCGCAAAAGCGACAGGCAAAGCGAGGCCTATCCGGGACGGCGGTCCGCCCGGTGAGCAGTGAAATCAGCGAAATCTGTGAGGGGCTGCGAGGGGTATCGGGGTGCGACGGTCCCCTCGCGCCGAAGGACTACGGCGTGATCAGGCCAACGCGTCGACCAGATCGTCGGTGGATGTGAGGCGCATCAGATGCGTGCGCACGTCTTCGGGCCATTCGACGATGCGCTGGGCCAGTGCGTCGAGATCGTTGGCGAAGAGCGCGCGGGACGCCTCTTCGAAGTGCGCCAGGTCGCCTGCCATCGTCGACATGAAGCTATACGAACGTTCCTGCGCGCGACGTTGCATATCGTGCTCGGCATTCGCGCGGCGAGCTTCGTCGATCAGCTTGCGCAGCGCGACGGACGCGCCGCCGCGCTGCTCGGAGAGCCAGTCCCAATGACGGGGCAGCAGCGTGACTTCGCGCGCCACGACACCGAGCTTCGGGCGGCCACGGCCTTTGGGGGCGTCGTCCGGTTCGGATGCGCTGCTGGCACTGGCGGGGCTCTCGGTCGCGGCATCGGGGTAGCGCGCACGGATGTCGGCGGCGCTCCCCCGTGTGTCGACGTCGCGCGTGTCGCCCGTCAGGTTGTCGAAGATGAGGACCGACGCGTGCGGGTCGGCGAGCATCGCCTGCTGATAGGCGATGGCGGCGTCGGCAAGTGAGCCGGAGGCGATGCGACGCTTGTCGCGAAAGACGGTATAGCCAAGAGATTGAGTAGCCACAACGGACTCCGATAACGATGACGGATGGTCGATGTGGCGAATATTACCCGGATGTTATTTGGATTGCAATATCACCCGGGTAATATTATTGGCGCAGCGGCAGAGGCGTGGTTTCAGGCGGTCAGCGCCACGCCACCGTTTAGTCGCTCCAGCACGGTGGCCTTCACGGCACCCGGTGCATCGTCGAGCAAGGTGGGCCAGACGGCCTGCGCTTCATGAACTGTCTCGCGGGCAATCGTCATCAGCCGTCCCACGCGCAGCAGTCCGGCGCCTTTGAGTAGCGCTTCGAGGGCGGGCCAGTCGAAGGCGCGTAGCGTTTTGTCGATGGCCCGGTTCACGCCGTAGTGCGAGAGCGGTACATTGTGGAAGAAGGCTGCGACGCACACCGGATCGTAGACGGGGGCGAGTTGAGGTGTTTGCGCGTCGGGATAGATCAACGCCCAGTTCTTGAGATGCGCGTCCGTGTTGCCGAGCAGGATGAACGCGATCAGACGTCGCATGAACTCGCGCACGTCCCGCACGGGCTGGCCGGAGAGCTGATCGAGCACGCGCAGCATCGTGGTGTAGTCGACGTCGAGGCCGCGACCGTATTTGCTGCGCGGCGGGTATTGCAGCACCTGTGCGAACTCTTCCATATGGACGCGCCGACCATCGGGCAGCCGGTCGAAGCGCGGCACCGCGAGGATGTGCTCGAAGGGCACTTGCTCAGGCAGATCGGCATCGTGTCGCGAGATGATTTCTGCCTTTGCGCAGTCGAGATCGAGGGCTTCGCACAGCCGATAGCCAGTGAATTCGTTTTCGACGAGATCGGGGTGGCGCGTGGTCGGCAGCTTGAGAATGACCGATCCCGCGCGCCCCTGACGCTTCACGATGTAGCGGCGCCCGTCGCGAATGGCGGAGAACTTCGTCACGACGCCGGGCAGCGACGCTGCATCTTCCACGGGCGTGTCGACGAAGCCGGGCTCGATCATTTCGAGTCCGAGTGCGGTGTGCCAGCGGTGCACGACGTCCGGCACGCCTTCGCGCGGTGGTACCGGCTCGACTTCCAATGCGCCCATCAGGTCATGACCGGCGGCGGCGAGCAGTTCGAACTCGTCGTCGGGGCTGCAATGACGCTCGGCGGCGAGGCGTTCGCGGTTGTGGCCTTCGGGGAGCAGATTTTCGAAATACACAGGCCAGCGACCATCGGTGCGCACGAGGCGGACGTCCTGCGGCGAAGCGAGAATTTCGCGGGTCGCTGTCTCGTTGGCCCCGCGATAGGCAAGCGAGAGGACGGGGCGCCGTGCGTCCGCAATGTAGTCCTCGTCGAACGACATGCGCAGGATGTCCCCGTACTGCGAAAGATAGCCGATGGCGCGACGGCTACCGTCCGGCTGGTGCAGATAGGCGCGCAAGTACTTGATATTCATGGCGAGAGTCTCGTTCGGGCAGTCATGCGTCGATGGTGCCGCTGATGCTGCGGGCGCTTGTCGGGTCGGTTAGCCCCGAAGCGTTTCCACGATGGACGGCGGGGCCGACACGCCGCTCGGCTGCGCGAGATATTTGCCGCCGGAGCGCAGAAACGCTTCGACTTCCTGACGCAGTGCGGCGGGCACGAACATCGGTTCCAGACCGAGCGCGCGCGCCGTCTCCAGCAAGGTCGACATACGTGGATCGAGTGCGCCCGACTCCATTTTTTGCACGGTCATGCGCGAGAGCCCAGCCTGATCCGCTAGCTCGGCCTGGGTCAGTCCGGCGTCCTTGCGGGCAGAAATTAGCGGTTCCATGAAGCTCATCATCATGTGCTTTTCAGGATAAATGATGATTTATCTTAGCATTTTTCTGGGTGGTTTGTGAAAATAAGCTAATTTAGATTGGCTTTTCATTGTTAATGCTAATGAAAGTTAGCATTAACCTTCGTGTCCGGAATGTACCTTGCCTCTCGATGCTTTGACGCGAGAGCGCCCCTGTTTGGCATCGCGGCGGCGTACCTGACTCGCGAGCGTGGGGCGCGTGGGCACGCGGCGGCGGGGTGCGATGGCGGCCGCGTCAACCAGCGCCTGAAGACGCGCCAGCGCGTCGGCGCGGTTGAGTTCCTGCGAGCGATGTTGTTGTGCCTTGATGATGATGACACCGTCTTGCGTAATGCGGTGATCGAGCCGGGCGAGCAGGCGCGCTTTCACTTCGTCGGGCAGCGACGAGCGCATGACGTCAAAACGCAAATGGATGGCACTGGAGACTTTGTTGACGTTCTGGCCGCCAGCGCCTTGCGCGCGCATGGCGGTGAGTTCGACGTCTTCGGGGGCGATAAGAATGCGACGGTTCATGGGCTCAAGGATAACGTTCGCGATGCGACGCCCACAAGCGACACGCAAACAGCGATGCGGCAGCGCCGGAGATGACATCCGGTGCTGCCGACATACGCGTTGAGACGAATGCTTCAGTGCGGGGCAGTCACGACGACGAACTGGACGGTCGTGCCGGAATAGACCGGCTGATACCAGGTCGAGCCGCAACGCTGATAGGCAACGTTGTTGACGACAGTGCTCACGCAACTCGGTGGCAGCGAAGCAACGGTCGAGCCGATGATCGCTGCCGACACCCCGATCGTGACAGCGGCCGCTACCGGGTCATACCAACCGCCACCCCAACCCCAATACGGGGGCGGTGGAGGTGGTGGAGGTGGTGGAGGCGGTGGAGGCGGTGGCGGATGTGGTCCGGGCCCCGGCCCCGGTCCGGGAGGTGGCCCGGGCGGGTGCGGTCCGGGTCCAGGTCCGGGGCCAGGTCCGGGGCCAGGTCCGGGGCCAGGTCCGGGCGGGTGCGGTCCAGGTCCAGGTCCGGGTCCAGGGCCAGGTGGGTGCGGGCTAGGATTGGGCGACGGATTTGGGCCGGGGTTCGGATGCGGCTGAGGTCCCGGTCCGGGCGGTTGTCCGCCCCCGGCGTTGGCGTGCATCGCGCCATCGCCCCCAAGACCGCCACCGCGCGTGGCACCACTCAAGTTGCCTTGCTGTGCTCCGCCGCCGTGGAACCCGCCACCTCCGTGGAAGCCACCACCACCGCCACCGTGAAGGCTGGTGCGCGCGCCGCCCCGAAAACCGAAGCCATGACTGGCCGTGGACGTCAGGACAAGCACCGTCGCTGTGGCAACGCACGTGGCACGAGCCAAAGTGAGGACGCCGGCTTTGCCTGCCTTCGCCGACGCGATTGCCGAAGAGGTCGTTCGCTTCATTGCTGACCTCCTGCGGCAGACGGCGGCCGCATCTCGATGTGTTGCGCGCCCGCCGGGGCCTTGTAAGTGAAGGTCCCCGAGGGGAACGTCGGATTCACATCCCAGCGGTAATTCACGGAATGTCGCGGACGTGACGGTTGCGACGTATCCGTGATCACGAAGCGGCATGGCAGCGGGCGCGAACCGACCCGAATCCAAAGCTCCCAGTCGACGTCGGGCTGCTGGAACGCGTAATGGTTGCACCACTCGCCGCCCACGCGGTCAAGGCCGATGAATAGGGCCGAACGCAATTGCCTGGCATCGTCCCGGTCCATCCCCCAATAGAAAAGATCGGCCAACGGCAGGCCGACCTGATATTTCTCGTCGATATCGCGAATCAGCTCGTCGATGGTCGGTGGCGCGCTGGCCTGACTGAAATACCGCTTGCCTTGCGACTCTTGGTAAAGCGTGAAGGTTTTGCCGTCGTAGACGAACCCGCGATTGCGTGCCTGACCCGTCACGACGGCGCGGACCTTATCGGGGCGTTGAACGGAAAGCTCTGTTTGGTGAAGAAAACCGACATTCTGTCCAGTACTCAACACGGCATCGGTCACGGTATCCGCGTGTACCTGAAATCGCTTGAGCGAACGCAAATACCGACTCATTGTCGTCAACGCATCGACAGCGCCTTGCTGCATTTCCGGCATGCCTTGTACTGGCAAAGCACTGTCCGATTCGGGGGCCTGTGCCAATACTGGTGCGGCGGCTAGCAGCGCGCCCGTCAGAAGGACCAGCCTGACACTACGGGGTGATTGCCGCCGGATTTTTCGTCGGGAGAATGAAAAGAGCACTGTGTGACCTCATTCGAATGGTGGAATTGAACGGGACGACCAACACGTGCGGACGCGACGCCAGATGGCGTGCAAACATGAATTGCAGGCAATACCGATGCGGCATGGCGCGAGGTATGTAAATTCAGAATAGTGATTCGGATTGCAAACTGTCAAGCTGCGAAGCCATCATCCAAACGGCTTAAGAATTACTTGAATCTCATGAATAATTTTGTAACAAGCTGTATCGGAATCGATGCAAAAACGAAATCTATTACCCTATGAATCGTCAAGAAAGGTTGATCTACATCAAAGTACGATATTTGCAGTCCCCATATTCAGGGAGTGTTAAGGGATTTCGTGAGAATTTGTCGATAATTTTGATTACGTAAGTCGATGATGGAATTTGGTATGCAATTCGAAAGAGACTTGCGGCTTTGAATTATTTTGTTACTATCCGATGGAAACATCCGGGTTTCTACGCAGTCGGCAGAATGCCTGGTGTTTTAGTTTGGATAATTAACTAATTTGCGAAACCGATTGCATTAGCTGCGATCGGCATTTGCATACATCGATAACAAAAGGACTCAGCATGAAGCTCACGAACGCCATGATTCTGGCCGGTCTGTTGTCGTTGGGGACGTTGGCGCACGCACAGGATGCGGCGCGTCCGGCGCCGATCGTTGCGGGCGACGTCGTCGAATTCCGCACGACGTTGCTGGGCGTGGACGTCAAGAATCGCACCATTCAGGTGGCCGACGATAACGGCAAGCCGGTCACCTTCATCGTTGGCCCGGATGTTCATAATTTCGATCAGATTCGCAAGGGCGACAAGATCATTGTGGCGTTCAAGCGCTCGGTCGCCATTTCCGTCGCGCCGGGCGACGGCATTCGCAGCCGCGTGCTGACCGAAGGGGCCGACCGTGCGACGCCGGGTCAAAAGCCCGCCGCCGATGCCGCGCGCAATCTGAAGGTCGTGGCGACGGTGCAACGTATCGACCGCAAGTCCAATGTCGTGACGTTGCGCGGCCCGAACCGCACCGTCGACGTGAATGTGGAAGATCCGAAGCTGCTCGAAGGCGTGAAGGTAGGCGACTCCGTGACGGTGAACTACACCGAAGCGATTGCCGTGGCCGTGACGCCGGATCCGTCAGCAAAGAGCCGCGCCAAGAAGTGGGTGCCGCCCGCACCTGCTTCGGCCCCGAAGCCCTGAAGTCGCTTCACCCGGCGGCTGCGCCGCGCAGCGCGCAGTCGCATTGACCGTTGTGTCCCCGGTCAGCCGATGTTGGCTCGCCGGGGCGCGATACCCCCCAATACGGTAAGCACCCGGAGATCGCCATGGCACGGTCCGCCTTGCAGTTCGACGATGCAACCTACGCTGCCTTGCTTGGCGCCGCACGCGATGCGGACGCCGCACACCCCCACAACAACCCCGCCTTCCTCGATGCCTTCCTGACGGATGCATGGAAAGCCGCGCGCCGGATCTACGGTGCGCAAACCTATCTGCGTTTCATGGCGCAGGCCGGTGTCACGCGTCGTCCCAGCGCCGGTACCGTGCAAAAAGCCATCGTGCGCGCCCGCGCGCTGTACGAGGCCCCGGTCATCCCGGCCTTTGGGGGAATATCCGTCGCAGGGCATGCCGTCTGGGCGCAGCAACTCGAACAGAATCTGGCACGTGCCATGACGCTGCTCGACGCGATGCCCGCAAGCCACGGCGCGGTCGGTGACGGTGTCGCCGACGTGGCCGACGCCATGCGCCGCGTGCAGCATCTGGAAAGGGAAAATCTGGAGCTACGCGCGCGTCTGGCGCAAATGACGGTGGCCGCCGCCTATGCTCGCGAGGCACTGGGCGAGACGCTCACCGTGTTTGCGCCGCATGTCATGCAGCAGGCGAGCAGCCTGGGGCGTCACGGCGTCTGACGCACGAGTTGAGTCGGTGTCGTTGCAGCGGAAGACGTGGCGGGTGGCGTACCGGCGGCACCCGCGTCTTCACGATAGCTCACCGAAAAGCCGAACGCGTTGAAGCCGTTCGCGCTGTGTGCCCACACCGTACCGCCGTGCATTTCCGCAATGGCCTTGACGATGGCCAGCCCAAGGCCGTGATTCTCACGGCTATTGGTGCGCGACGCTTCTGCGCGGTAGAACCGGTCGAACAAATGTTTGAGCACGTCCGCCGGAATTTCCGCCCCCGGATTGACGACTTCGATGCGCACGTGACGGGTGCGGTTCGGCTCGACGGCGGTGGCGGTGTCGGGGATCCCGGTGGTAATGCGCACGTCGATATTCGCCCCGGGCGCGCAATGCTCGATGGCGTTCATCACCAGATTGGCCAGCGCGCGGCCGAACAACGCCTTGTTGACTTGCGCGAACGCGCTGCCGTGCAGCCGCGCAGTGACTTGCGCTTCTTCCAGCGGAAACTCCAGAAATTCCAGCGTATGCGCGGCTTCGCTCGCCAGCGACACGGCGGTCAGTCCCGTCGCGCGTTCGCCCTGATCGGCGCGCGAGAGGAACAGCATGTCGTTGATGATGGTGCGCATGCGGCCGAGTTCTTCTAGGTTCGATTGCAGCAACACGCGCAGTTCCTCGACCGGGCGGTCGCGCGTAAGGGCCACTTCCGTCTGTCCGATCAGGATGGTGACCGGCGTGCGCAATTCGTGTGCAACGTCGGCATTGAACGATTCCAGGCGTTCGTAGGCACCGTCGAGCCGGGCCAGTGCGCCGTTGAACGAGTGCGCGAGCTCGTCCAGTTCCACGGGCAGCGAGCGGGTCACGAGCCGTTGCGAGCGGTTGTCCGGCCGGATCTCGGACGCTTCGCGCGTGAGTCGCGTGAGCGGCGAGAGGCCCAGGCGCGTCACCGAGTAGCTGAGCAGCAGCACGCCCAGCGCGCCCAATCCGGAGAGTGCCGCGAGACTTAGCCCGAATGCGCGTAGCGTCTGCTCGTTGGGGAATAACTGGCCGCGACTTGCAGTGTGACGGCTGGCCGCGCACCGTAAGGCGGAAGGATCTCACGGGTCGTGAGCATGTCGTCGCCACCGACGTCCGGGCTCAGGCGCACATAACCGTTGGATAGCCGTTTGACGAACATGCCACTGACAGGCGTGCCGAACGTGTACCTTGGGTCGTCACTGGAGACGGCGTACGTCGTGGTGCCGTCGCGCGGGGTCATGTCGCTCAGTTTTTCCCGCACGATCTGCCACTTCTCGGGCGTGGCGCCGTGATAAACGATGATGTGCGCGATCTGCGCGCGGTCGTCCAGCGACTCACGCAGGTGCCGTTCCAGTTGAACGCGCAACACCAGATACAACGCCGCACCGACGAGCGCAAACACCGACAGCGCCACGACGGCGAACATGGCGGCAAGGCGGCGGGAGATCGAGTGTTTCACGGTGACGTCGCTGGCGTGGAGGGCGGGGCGCTCAGGCCTCGCGCACTTCCAGCACGTAGCCCATGCCGCGCACGGTGTGCAGCAGCTTGGTGGTGAAGGGGCCGTCGAGCTTGGCGCGTAGCCGTTTGATGGCGGTCTCCACCACGTTCGTATGGCTGTCGAAGTTGACGTCCCAGACCAGTTCGGTGATGGCCGTCTTCGAGAGAATGTCGCCCTGACGGCGCGCAAGCACCGACAACAACTGGAATTCTTTCGCGGTGAGATCGAGCCGGTGCCCGTCGCGCGTCGCCCGGCGGCCGATCAGATCGACGAACAGGTCGCCTACCGAGATCAGCGTCGACTCCTGCACGCGCGTGCGACGGGCGAGTGCATGCAAACGTTCGACCAGTTCGATGAACGAGAACGGCTTGGTGAGGTAGTCGTCGGCCCCTTCGCGCAGGCCGCGTACCCGGTCGTTCACATGGTCGCGAGCGGTGAGCATGATGACGGGCGTGGACTTTCGCTCGCGCAGCGACCCGAGCACGGCAAAGCCGTCGCGCTTAGGCAGCATGACGTCAAGCACGATGACGTCGTAATCGAACTCCAGCGCGAGGTGCGTGCCTTCTTCGCCGTCGAGCGCAACATCGACCACCCAGCCTTGCTCGGTCAGCCCCGAGCGCAGATAGTCCACTACCTTTTGTTCGTCTTCAACGATCAGCACTTTCATGTCGTCACCTCATCTTTGCGCATTATACGAGTCAGAGGATGTCTCCGAGGGCTGCCATCCGCCGCCGAGTGCTTTGACCAGCGCCACCGACAGCACGAGTTGCTGTCCCCGGATCTGCACGTCCTGACGCTCGCTCGCCAGCGCCGCCTGCTGCGCCGTAATCACGCTCAGATACGCCGTCAACCCGCCCGAATACCGGTCGTTCGCCAGACTCAGGAGGCGCTCGGCGTCGACCACGGCCGCGTGCGATTCCTGCGCGGCGGCATTGAGGACCGACAGGCCGGTCACGCCGTCCTGCACCTGCTGGAAGGCGGTGAGCACGGTCTGACGGTAGTTCGCTTCCACGGCGCGATAGCCCGCGCTGGCGTAATCGACACCCGCCTGACGCCGTCCGCCGTCGAAGACGACCTGCGACGCCAACGTGCCCAGCGTCCACAGCAGGCTGGGGGCAGACAGCAGGTTGGCGAACTCGGTGCTTTGCCAGCCGATGCCGGGATTCAGGATCAGGCTAGGAAAGAAGGCCGCTTTCGCCACGCCGATCTGCGCGTTTGCGGCGGCCATGCTGCGCTCGGCCGAGGCCACGTCCGGACGCCGTTGCAGCACATCGCTCGGCACCCCGAGCGGAATCTGGGGGAGCGTTGCAGGCAGCACACCCTCCGGAATTGAGAACGTTGGCGCTGGCACGCCAACGAGTGCGGCGATGGCATGCTCGTACTGGTCGCGTTGCTGATGCAGCAGGCGAGCCTGTACGCGCGTGGTGTCGAGTTGCGATTGCTGCTGGAGGACGTCCAGCCCGGAGACCGCGCCGAGGTCGTGTTGCGCGCTCACGTAATCGAGCGCCTTTTTCTGCAAGATGACAGACTGGTCAAGCACCTTGATCTCGGCGTCGATCGCGCGCAACTGGAAGTAGCTGGTGGCGAGCTGTGTCGTGAGGACCAGCCGCGCATTCGCCAGATCGTCGCCCGCTTGTTCGGCGGACGCCTTCGCACCTTCGACCTGACGGCGAATCCGGCCGAACAGATCGGTGTCGTAGCTCACGCCCAGTCCCAACTGAACGTTGTTCTGCACCGTCGACATGCTGCTCGAGGAGTAGCTCGTGACCGGGCGATTCGCCGAGATGCGCTGACGCGCCAGCCCGAACGAGGCATCGACTTCCGGCAGCCGCTGTGCCGAGATGCCGGACAGCGTCGCCTGTGCCTGATCGTAATGTGCGACGGCGGCGGCGAGCGTCTGGCTCTGTGCGAGCGCCTTGTCTTCGAGGGCGTCGAGCGCCGGTTCGTTGAACGCTTTCCACCAGTCCGGCTGCATCGCAGCACGCGACGGTTGCGCGACCTTCCAGTAACCGTCTGTTTTCCAGACGGGCGGGGTCGAGACTTTCGGACGATGGTAGTCCGGGCCTACGGCGCATGCGCTCAGCACCGTGGCGACGGCGAGCAGCGTTGCGCTGAGCCGGATGCCGCTTTGGCGGTGACGCCGGCTGTCGTGATCCATGCGGTTCACGATTGGTCTCCCTGCGCCTTGGCTGCGGGTTTGGTGCCGCCTTTGGCCTCAAGCGCCTTGGCTTGCACGTGGTCACCGTCGTCCACCGAATCGCTCGGATTGACGATCACGCGGTCGTTGGGCGACACGCCATCGGCCAGTTCCAGCGTCTGTCCGAGATCCTGCGCGATCACGATCTTGTGCAGATGCACGACGCCCTGATCGTCCACGACCGCCACACGCGGGCCTTCGGCGCGGAACAGTAGCGCGTTGGATGGCACGCTCAGATGGGGTTGCACGGCGCCGGGCAGCGCGAGTTGCACATACGCGCCGGGGCGCAGTTTTCCGTCCGGATTCGGCAAGGCGGCTTCGATCTGAAGCGAACGCGTCGCCACGTCGATGGCGCCGGACACGTGTGTGATCTTGCCCTGGAAGTGCTGTCCGGGAAGTTCGGCTTGTGTCACGACCACCGGCTGACCGACGGACACGCTCTGCGCATAGGCCTGCGGCACTTGCACATAGACACGCAGCGGGTCGGTCTGCGCCAGCGAGAACATTGCCTGCGCGCTGCCGCTACCCGCCGCGATGAGATCGCCGACGTCCACATTTCGCTGCGTGATCACACCGTCGAACGGGGCGACGATACGCTTGAACGATTCCAGTTGCTGAAGTCGTTTGACGTTGGCGTCGGCCGCAGCGAGATTCGCTACGCCCTGGGTGTAGGTGCTCTGACGTTCGTCCAGTTCCTGCTGCGACACGGCATCGCGCTGACGCAGTTGCTGCCATCGGTCAAGCGATGACTTGGCCAGGCCAAGGCTGGCGTTGATCTGATTGCGCTGGGCGATGGCCTGCGCCAGTTCCTGATCGATTTCCGGCGTATCGAGGTCGGCGAGCAACTGACCTTGTTTGACCTTCGCGCCGATGTCCACGTAGCGATGCAGCAGATAGCCCGTCGCACGGGCGTAGATGGGGGACTCCACCGCACCGCGCAGGGTGGCGGGCAGCAGCGTCTCGCTGGCGGCGGTGGCTTGTGGCGTCACCACGCTCACGAATTGCCTGGCGTTCTGTGTCGTCACGCTGGCGACGGCACGGCGTTGCAGGACGTTGGAGATGGTGGTGCGCGCAGCACCTGCGACCAACAGCAGGGCCACGATGATCAGCACGACCTTCGCGCGACGGAACTCGCCGTGACGCGGAGGCAACTGCCGGCCGTCGGCAGGATCGTGCTCTGGAATAGCCAGTTCGGCGTGATGTTTCTCGGTCATGTCGTTCAACCCGTCAAATCTTGATATCTGGTGTGCGAAGTGTCGGTCGCCGTGCCTTACTAGCTGGCGTTATCGTTGTCGTCACTATGGTCGCCATGCGTCGGCATGGCCGTGTTCCCTGCGCGACGCGCCTTGCGGCGCACGAGTCGCGTGTGCACGCCTGCGAAGACCAGGGGCACGAAAAATAGCGTCGAGACTGTGGCAAACATCAGCCCGCCGATCACGGCGCGGCCGAGCGGCGCGTTCTGTTCTGCGCCTTCACCCAGACCGAGCGCCATCGGCACCATACCGATGATCATCGCGAGCGCCGTCATCAGCACGGGACGAATCCGGCTCGCCCCGGCTTCGAGCGCCGCCTTGAGCGGTGCCATGCCAGCTTCCATCCGTTGCCGCGCGAACGCCACCACGAGAATACTGTTGGCGGTCGCGACCCCCATGGTCATGATGGCCCCCGTGAGCGCGGGCACCGACAGGCGCGTGCCGGTGAGGAACAGCATCCAGACGATGCCGGCCAGCGCGGCGGGCAGGGCGCTCACGATGATCAGCGGATCGACCCACGACTGGAAATTCACCACGATAAGCAGGTAGACGAGCACGATGGCCATGGCCGCCCCGATGCCCAGCCCCATGTACGAGCTTTGCATCGTGCTGACCTGGCCGCGCACCACAATCTGGCTGCCGCGCGGCAGATCCTGACGGGCCTGTGCGACGAGCTTGTTGATATCGCTCGCCACGCTGCCCAGATCCCGGCCTTCCACGCTCACGTAGAGGTCGATGACCGGGCGAATGTTGTAGTGGCTGACCACGGCGAATTGCTGCGTCGGCTCCACGTGCACGAAGTTGGCGAGCAACTGCGGCTGACCGTTGTTGCCCGTGCCCGCCACCGGCAGGCGCAACAGATCGTCGATAGAGCTGATGCGGTACTGTGGCGACTGGACCGCGAGGCTGTACTCCACGCCGTTCTGCTCGTTGAACCAGAAGCCGGGCGACGTCTGCGAACTGCCCGAGAGCGAGATCAGCACGTTCTGAGCGACGGCATTGGCGTTCAGGTTCAGTTGCTGCAAGCGCGTGCGGTCCATATTCAGATGGATCGTCGGTGCGTTGACCCGTTGCTGAATATGGGTGTCGACCGTGCCGGGCACCTGACGCACCTGCTTGAGCAGTTTGGTCGCGACATCGAAGTTCGCCAGTTGCTGATTGCCGCTGATCTGGATGTCGATGGCGGCGGGCAGACCAAAGTTAAGAATCTGCGTAACGATGTCCGCCGGTTGAAAGAAGAACTCCACGCCGGGGAAGCGCTGCGGCAGCAGGGCGCGCAGCTTGTCGATGTACTCCGCGCTCGGACGATGGTCGGGCGTGAGCGCAATCTGGATCTCGCCGTCGAGCGTGCCGATCGTGCCCGAGTTGCTATACGAGAGGTTGATGCCGCTGTACGGCAGACCCAGGTTGTCGAGGATCGTTTCGAGTTCGTTGGCTGGCACGACCTCGCGCACGACCTTCTCGACCTGATCGGCCAGACGCGCCGTTTCTTCGATGCGTGTGCCGGTCGGTGCGCGCATGTGCATGCGGATGTTGCCCGCGTCGACCGACGGGAAGAAGTCCGCACCCAGCGCGAACACCAGTCCCATCGACAGCACGCAGAACGCCAGGAAGCCTGTCGCGAAGACACGGCGGCGCACCAGCAGGGTGGACAGCACGACGATGTATGCCGCGCGCATGCGCTCGAAGCTGGCGTCGAAGCGCCGGTAGATGCGGCGGAACACGTCGGGCTTCGCGTTCGGATCCGTGGGATGCGCGTGCCCCATGAGCAGCATGGCGAGCGTGGGCACCAGCGTACGCGAGAGCACGTACGAGGCGAGCATCGCGAACACCACCGCCTCGGCCAGCGGCACGAACAGGTAACGCGCCACTCCCGTCAGGAAGAACATCGGCACGAAGACGATACAGATACACAGCGTCGAGACGAGTGCGGGGACGGCGATTTCCCCGGCGCCGTCGAGAATCGCCTGATGTAGCGGTGTCCCCATGTGGAGGTGTCGCTCGATGTTCTCGATGGTGACGGTCGCATCGTCGACCAGAATCCCCACGGCTAGCGCCAGTCCGCCCAGCGTCATGATGTTGATGGTCTGCCCGAGCGCATGGAGCGCGAGCAGCGATGACAGGATCGAGAGCGGAATCGAGATCGCGATGATGCAGGTGCTTCGCCAGTTGCCGAGGAACAGCAGAATCATGGCTGCCGTAAGGGCGGCGGCGATCAGCGCTTCGTGAATCACACCCTGCACGGCGGCTTTCACGAAGACCGACTGATCGAACAGGGCCGCGATGTGCAGGTCGGCGGGCAGGGCGGCGCGCGCCTCGGGCAGCAGCGCCTTCATGGCGTCGACGACAGACAGCGTAGACGCATCGCCCGTCTTCATGATCGACATCAGCACGCCCCGCTGGCCGTTCTGACGCACGATGTTCGTCTGTGGCGAGAAGCCCGTGCGAACGTGGGCCACTTCACGCAGATAGGTCGTTGCCCCATTCACGGTGCGCACCGGAATGTTGTTCAGTCCCTCGACCGTTGGCGGTGAGCCGTTCATGTCGACGGTGTACTCGCGGGGCCCGATCTTCGCCGTGCCGGTCGGCAAGATCAGATTCTGTGCGTTGACGGCGGCGACCACGTCCTGCGCCGTCAAGCCCTTGGCGAGCAGGGCGCGTGAGTCGATGTCCACCGAGATCAGTCGCGTCTTGCCGCCGTACGGATACGGCACGGCGGCTCCCGGAATCGTCACCAGTTGCGGGCGCAGGAAGTTCAGTGCCGTATCGTTGAGCGCCGGTTCCGACAGGCTGGGGCTCGACAGGCCCAGTTGCATCACCGGAATCGACGAGGCCGAATAGCTGATGACGAGTGGCGGCGTGGCGCCGGGGGGCATCTGCTTGACCTGTGCCTGCTCGACCGCAACGACCTGTGCGATGGCTGTCTGAATATTGGCCGTCGGTTGCAGGAAGATCTTGATGATGCCGATGCCGGGAAGCGATTGCGACTCGATGTGCTCGATGTTGTTGACGGTGGTCGTCAGGCCGCGTTCGTTGCCGGAGATCATCCGATCGGCGATGTCCTGTGCGGACAGGCCGTTATAGGTCCAGATGATGCTGATGACGGGGATGTTGATTTCCGGCAGCACGTCGACGGGCGTGCGCAACAGCGCGAGCGGCGTGGCGAGCAGGATCAGAATGGCCATCACGATGAACGTGTATGGCCGTTTGAGCGCAACGTTGACAATCCACATGATTCAGACGCGCTCGGGCGCAGTCACAGGCGTACGGACAAGGGCGGCGCCAGCAACGCGCACGCGGGCGCGCCATCGGTACCGGAAGGAACGCCGCCATGTTATGGGTGCACCCCCAACGCCAAAATGGCGCGAATATGGCGAAATTGACAGAATTCGCGACGCCGCCCGGAAACCCCCGTCCCATAAGGCCCGACACACCGCCATGTCGATGAGAGTGGCATATTACGGCGTGTTGCGTTATAAAGTTGTCACACTAAAAGTCGCCGTCCGATAGCCTATGGTCCGCCCGAGGACCGGGCGTTGGCGGGCGACAGCGTCACGAACTCCAGTCCCACGCAGGCAAGCAATGACCGAACGTCCGACGTCTCCTCCTCCCGAACCGCAGCCGGTTTCCGGCAAAGTGACCCGCAGCGCCATCTTCCTCGTCGCCACGATTCGCGACGACGAGGCCGCCCACGCCGCCGTGCGGGGCTGGTGTGCCGATGTTGCCGCGTATGTCCGATCCGTGGGCAAGCGTGTGCCGAGCGGCAATCTGACCTGTGTGGCGGGTTTCAGCGACAGCGCATGGGACCGCCTGTTCGGCGATCCGCGTCCGGCCGAGCTGCATCCGTTCCGTGAATTCGGCGCGGGGAAGCGCCACGCCCCGGCCACGCCCGGCGATCTGCTGCTGCACATTCGTGCCGAACAGATGGACCTCTGCTTCGACCTCGCCACGCTCTTGCTGAACAAGCTGGGCGACGCGGTGAGCGTTGTCGACGAAGTGCACGGCTTCCGCTATTTCGACATGCGCGCGATGATTGGCTTCGTCGACGGCACCGAGAACCCGGAAGGCCAGGAGGCGCTCGACTTCACGGTCATGGGCGACGAGGACCCCGAATTCGCGGGCGGCAGCTATGTGCTGGTGCAGAAGTACCTGCACGACATGACGGGCTGGAACGCCCTGCCCGTGGAAGTGCAGGAACGCATCATCGGGCGAACCAAGTTCTCGGACGTGGAACTCGATGAGGACGTGAAACCGAGCAATTCGCACAGCGCCCTGACCACGCTCGAAGTCGACGGCCGTGAGGTCAAGATCCTGCGCGACAACATGCCGTTCGGTCGCCCGGGATCGGGGGAGTTCGGCACGTTTTTCATCGGATACGCGCGCTCGCCGTGGCCCATCGAGCAGATGCTCGAGAACATGTTCGTCGGCAAGCCGCCCGGTAATTACGACCGCTTGCTGGACTTCAGCACGGCCGTGACCGGCGGGTTGTTCTTCGTGCCATCGGCCCCGCTGCTGGAAGCACTTGCCGACCGTGCGCCACAAGCGGCCGCCACCGAATCCGGCCACGTTATCAAGACGTTGATCGACGCACAGCCTTCGGGCGTGCAAGTGTTCGACGCCGCTACCGCTTCTCATCAGGCGAGTCCCGCAGTTGCGGACGGCTCGCTGCAAATCGGATCGCTCAAAGGAGTTTCTCAGGCATGAATAACCTGCATCGCGAACTGGCCCCCATTTCGAGCGCCGCATGGGCGCAGATCGAAGAAGAAGTGGCCCGAACGTTCAAGCGCACCGTCGCTGGCCGTCGTGTTGTCGACGTAAAGGGGCCGGGTGGTCTCGCTCTCTCGGGCGTGGGCACTGGCCATCAGAAAGCGATCGATGCACCGCTTGACGGCGTGAGCGCGCGTCAGCGCGAAGTCCTGTCGCTCGTGGCGCTACGCGTACCGTTCGAACTCTCGCGTGAAGCCGTCGACGACGTCGAGCGCGGCGCGAACGACTCGGACTGGCAACCGGCCAAAGACGCCGCAATCAAGCTGGCGTACGCCGAAGATCGCGCGATCTTCGACGGCTACGAAGCGGCCCGCATCACGGGCGTGCGTCAGGGCACGTCGAACCCGGTGCTGCCGCTGCCGGACAGCATCGCCGATTATCCGACGGTTATTGCCAAGGCGCTCGAACAACTGCGTCTGGAAGGTGTCGACGGTCCGTACAGCGTGCTGCTGGGCGCCGACGCCTATACCGCCGTGGCTGAAGCCAACGATCAGGGCTATCCGATTCTCGAGCACATCGGCCACATCGTGAGCGGCGAGATCATCTGGGCTCCGGCCATCGACGGCGGCTGCATCGTCTCGACGCGTGGTGGTGACTATGAAATGCACATCGGTCAGGACATCTCGATCGGCTATCTCGACCATACAGCCACCACGGTTCGACTGTATCTGGAAGAGACGTTCACGTTCCTGATGCTGACGGCCGAGGCCAGCGTTTCGGTCGGTAACGCCAAGCCTGCCGGCGCTAAGAAAAAGTCGAAGTAACGCGTCCAAGTCTTTGACGACGCAATAAAAAACGGCTGAAGGCGGTGCACCGCTTTCAGCCGTTTTTCTATGCCGCGGATCTGGCGGCAATCGCTCAGTTGGCGGCAGGCGATGACGCCGTAGGCGGTGCCGCCGGTGCCGTGCTGTTGCCCGACGGTTCGCCAGCCATCGGCTTTTCGATGATCACGCGACGGTTGTCGCGCGCAATCACCTTCATCGGCAGATTCAACGTCTGTAGCACGGCGAACTTGTCCGGATCGACCAGCGCGAGCGCCTTGGGATCTTCCATCCAGACATCCACGAACTTCTCAAGCGTCGGCACCCAGCTGTCCGGGGCCTGCGAAATGCCGAACTCCAGTTCGTCTTGCACGGCAACCATGATCATCGGCTGACGCAGGTAGTAAGGCATGGTGTGGTCGAGCGTGCCGACCGAGTAGAACGGCGTGTCCGGTCCCAGGCGATCCATCTCTGCACGCACTGCCGGTACCAGATCGATCCCCGAACTTCCGCGACCGAACGCTTCGTGACCCGAGCCACCGATCATCACGAAGGCCAGCCACGTACCCGCAAACGCGATGAGTGCCTGCTTGGTACTGCGGGTGCTCAGCCAGCGGGTGATGCCGATGCCGATGAGGCCGACGATGCTCGCCGCATACAAGTAGTACGAGAACGTACGGTACGCCTCCACAGGGTTACGGCTGTCCGAGTGATGAGACAAGAACACCAGACACGTGACGATCGTCGCGATGAACAGCACGACAGAGACGACGAGGTGCTTGCGCAGTGACTCTCGCGTCATGGTGGCCAGACCGAGGCCGAACAGCATCGCGATGGCCGGGACGATCGGCAGCACATACGAAATGAGCTTCGAGTGCGACAGCGAGAAGAAGCAGAAAATGAAGACGGCCCACACGGCGATCATCAGCACCGGGCGGAAGCCATTCGCCTGACGCGGCACGGCGCGCGAACCGGCAATCGCGCGCGGGATCGTCGAGAGCCAGGGCAGGAAACCGATCAGCAGCACGGGCACGAAGTACCAGAGCGCGCCCGGACGATGGTGGTCGGGCTTCAGGAAGCGGTTGAAGTGCTCGTTGATGAAGAAGAAATCGAAGAACGACGGATTGCGCGACATCACCGCAGCAAACCACGGCACCGTGATGGCCAGCATCACGATCAGGCCGCTGACGATGTGCAGGCGCTTCCATAAGGCCCAGTCACGCGCGATCAGCGTGTAGATGACGAGTACGGCACCGGGCAGGACCACACCGATCAGCCCCTTGCTCAGAATCGACAAGCCCATCGCCGCCCAGCACAGCCACATCCAGTTGCGGGTTTGCGTGTGGGTGAGACCCGGGCGTTGTGCCAGCAGCAGCGCGCACAGGACCAGCGTCATCATGAACGACAAGCCCATGTCCAGCACGTTGAAGTGGCCGAGCAGGCTCCACAGCGGGGCGCTTGCCAGTGCCAGCGCGGCGAACAGACCTGCGCGGGCGCTGAACACACGACGGCCCGTGTATCCCACGAGCAGCACGCCGCCGAACCCGGTCAGCGCCGTCCACAGGCGCGCCTGCCAGTCGCCCAGCCCGAAGACCATGAACGTGAGGGCGTTCATCCAGGTCTGGAGCGGCGGCTTTTCGAAGTACAGATAGCCGTTGTAACGCGGCGTGACCCAGTCGCCGGTCGCCAGCATTTCGCGCGCCATCTCGGCGTAGCGGCCTTCGTCGCTGGGAATCAGATGGCGCAGGTTCAGGACACCGAACCAGACCAACGCGAACATGGCGATCAGCCAGAGCAGGGCGGCGGGGGAAATCGGCCAGGGTTCTAACCCGGCGTCACGTTGAGGACGTGTAGACATGAATACGAGGCTTCCGGTCTTGAGGATGAATTGAGGTCGTTGGGTGTTCGGTTCAGGACTGACGCGGCTGACCAGACCCACCGGCCTGCGCATCGGGCGCATCGGGTGAGGCGGCGACATCGGGATTCGGCAGCGTGACCCGGACGTGCAGCCCACGCGGCGGCGACAGGCGCGCGTCTGTCAGATGCACCTGCCCGCCGAGGCGGTCGACGATGGCGCGCACGATCGCCAGCCCCAGTCCGGTCCCGTCGCCACCGTGTTCGCGTGGTTCGCGGTGATCGGTGGCGCGGTAAAACGCATCGAACACGCGTTCGCGCTTGTCGATGTCGATCCCGGGGCCTGAGTCGATCACGTCGATCAGGACATCGGCGCCCTTGGCCGACAACTGCACGGTGACGGTGCCACCGGCAGGCGTATAGCGTACGGCGTTGCCGACAATATTGCTCAGCAACGTGACGATGTCGCGCTTCGACCCTGCAACGCGTAGGCCGGAGCGGCGCGGCACACCGGTCGACGCGTCCGACAGATCGAGCATGATCTGCTTGCGATCCGCCAGCACGAACACATCTTCGAGCGCTTCGTGCACAGCAGGGAGCAACATCAGGGGATTGGCCGGAACGGTCGGCGCGCTCTGGGCCCGGGCCAGCGTCAGCAACTGTTCGATCAGCGTGCGCGTGCGATGCAGCCCGCTCTTGAGTTTGGTCAGGCGGTGACGCGTTTCGGCATCGAGCGCCGCCGGAGCGAGTGCCCGGTCGAGGTTCTCGGACTGAATCACCAGCGCGGTGACCGGCGAGCGCAGTTCGTGCGCGGCGTCCGCCACGAAACGGCGTTGCTCGTCGAGCGCCTTGGCCAGCCGCGCCAGCAAACGGTTGATCGACACGATGAACGGCTCGATTTCCGTGGGTGCGCCTTGCGTGTCGAGGCCGCGCAGATCGGTATCGCGGCGCTTGTCCACTTCGGCGGCCAGTTGTTGCACGGGCCGCCAGGCGCGGCGCACCGTCAGCACAATGGCGGCGATGAGCAGCGGCAGGAATCCGACGAAGGGCATTGCGGTACGCAGTCCGCTATTGCGCGCGATTTCGTTGCGGCCTTCCGTTGGCTGCGCCACGACAATGCGCAGGTCCGGTTCGATGGTGCGCACGAAGGCGCGCCAGGTATGGTCGCCGGTGTTGACGGTGTGGAAGCCGTCGGACAGCGTCACGGGAAAGGTACCGCCAAGGCGCTGAACGGTGAGACGGTAGTCGTGATCCTGAATCGGCAGACCGTGCATGGCCGAATCGGCACCGGCCAGATTGCGCGTGTCGACGAGCGCGGCGAGTTGCAGCAGTTGGTCGTCCTGAAACCGATAGGCTTCGCGAAAGGCCGCACCGTACGAGACGAAGCCCGCGACGATGGCCAGCCCCAGCGCGCAGGCCGAGAGCGTAACGACGAGCCGTGACTGCAACGAACGCATCATGCCTTGGGCACCAGCCATCCTGCACCGCGGATGTTGCGAATGACGTCGGCGCCAAGCTTCTTGCGAATCGAATGGATCAGGAAGTCGATCATATTGCTCTCGATCTCTTCGCCCCAGCCGTACAGGCGATGTTCGAGCGCGTCGCGCGAGAGGATCGTGCCGGGGCGCAGCATCAGCGCGTGGAGCAGCGCGTATTCGCGCGCGGACAGAACGCAACTGTTCTCGCCGTACGTCGCCTGATGCGTTGCCGGATCGAGTGCAAGCGCGCCGTTGGTCAGCACCGGCACGGCCACCCCTGCGTGACGTCGGATGACCGCGCGCATTCTGGCGAGCAACTCACCCACTTCAAAGGGCTTGACGACGAAATCGTCTGCCCCGAGATCGAGGCCCTGAATGATGTCCTCCGCGCCGTCGCGGGCGGTAACGACGATGATCGGCGTGCGCCCGCCAGCGCCGCGATGGGCGCGCAGTACGTCCCAGCCGTCCCGACCGGGCAGACCGAGGTCGAGCAGCATGAGGTCGTACGCATGAGCGGCGAGGGCGGCGAGCGCGGCGTCGCCGTCGCGACACCAATCGGCGGCGTACGAGGCGTCCTTGAGCGCCTGCATCATGGCCTCACCGATCATGGCGTCGTCTTCTACAAGCAATATCCGCATGGGTTTCCGAACGCATTCTGGCGTGCTGGGATCAGCCTACGCCTAATCCGTGCCATCCACGGATGGATGGCACGGGCGCACGATAGCGCGCGAAACTTAGGAGAAACTTAGCTCGTGCGCGTGTGCGTTGGCGCGACTATGCCATGCAAACACTTCATCAATCAATGACTTAGCGACGATTCCTCAAGTGCCGTGATGGCTGGGGCCGTTTCCGTGCCCCAATGCAAACGGGCCGACATTTCGTCGGCCCGTTCATTGGAGGCATTTTCCTGGTGCGCGAATCCGTCGGAATGCGGGCAGCGAGTGGGACTTACTGCGCGCGAAGCGTCTTCGCTGCGGCGACCATGTTTTGCAGCGCCGGAATGACTTCCGCCCACTGACGCGTCTTCAGTCCGCAGTCGGGGTTGACCCACAGACGTTGCGCCGGAATGCGCTCGGCGGCCTTCTTCATGAGCGAGACCATGTGATCCTGCGTCGGGATGTTGGGCGAGTGAATGTCGTACACACCCGGTCCGATCTCGTTCGGGTACTGGAACGAGTCGAACGCGTCGAGCAGTTCCATATCCGAGCGCGAGGTCTCGATGGTGATCACGTCGGCATCCATCTCGGCGATGGCTGCGATGATGTCGTTGAACTCCGAATAGCACATATGCGTATGGATCTGCGTGTCGTCCTGCACGCCGTTCGCCGTGATGCGGAACGACTCGACCGCCCAGTGCAGATAGGTCGCCCATTGCGAACGTCGCAGCGGCAGGCCTTCGCGCAGCGCCGCTTCGTCGATCTGGATCACGCGCACACCGGCACGCTCCAGATCCAGCACTTCCTCTCGGATTGCGAGTGCGAGCTGGAAGCACGAGACCGAGCGCGGCTGGTCGTCGCGCACGAACGACCAGTTCAGAATTGTGACCGGACCGGTCAACATGCCCTTCATCGGCTTGCTGGTCAGGGATTGTGCGTACTTGATCCACTCGACCGTCATGGCCTTCGGACGGCTGATGTCGCCGAACATGATTGGTGGCTTCACGCAGCGCGAGCCGTACGACTGCACCCAGCCAAATTGGCTGAACGCATAGCCTTCGAGCTGCTCACCGAAGTACTCGACCATGTCGTTGCGTTCGGCTTCGCCGTGCACCAGCACATCCAGCCCGAGCGCTTCCTGCTCACGCACGCTGCGCTCGATTTCCTTTTTCATCGCAGCCACGTAACTCGCTTGATCCAGTTCGCCCGCTTTGTACTGGCTGCGGGCGTTGCGGATCTCGGCCGTTTGCGGGAACGAGCCGATGGTCGTGGTCGGGTAGCGCGGAAGGTTCAGTCGCGCGGCCTGCTTCGGTGCCCGTTCGGCATATGGACGCTTGCGACGACCCAAGGCGGCTTCGATCCGTTCGACCGCCGTCTTGACGGCCGGGTTGTGTACGCGCGGCGACGCACGGCGGCTGGCGATGGCGGCGGCATTGGCGCGCAGTTCGGCGGCCACAGCGTCGCGTCCTTCATTGATGGCGCGGGCCAGCACCGTCACTTCAGTGAGCTTCTGTTTGGCGAAGGCGAGCCACGACCGGATCTCGGCGTCGAGCTTCTGTTCGCTGTCCAGATCGACTGGCACGTGCAGCAGCGAGCACGACGGCGCGATCCACAGACGCTCCCCCAGGCGTTTCGCCATCGGCTCCAGCCAGTCCAACACGGCCGCCAGATCCGACTTCCAGATGTTGCGACCGTTGACCACGCCGACCGAGACGACCTTGTCCGTCGGCAGCGCAGCGATGACCTCGGCGACTTCACGTTGCGCATTCACTGCGTCGATGTGCAGACCGTCGACCGGCAGGCTGCACGCCAGTGGCAAGTTCTCTTGCAGTTCACCGAAGTACGTGGCAAGCAGACGTTTGACCGGCGCGGCGGCGAGCGCGGCGTAGGCGGTTTCGAAGGCTGTCCGCCATTCGGCATCCAGTTCGGTGACGAGGATCGGCTCGTCGATCTGCACCCATTCCACGCCTCGTGCAGCGAGCGTCTCCAGCAGTTTCACGTAGACGGGCAACAGGCGCGGCAGCAGCGCCAGCTTGTCGCTGTCGTCTTTCGACTTGCCGAGCCACAGGTACGTGACAGGGCCGACGATGACCGGCTTGGCCTTCACCCCGGCGGCGCGCGCTTCGGTGAGTTGCTCGACGAGGCGCGACGCGTCCAGTGTGAAGGTCGTGTCCGCGGCGAACTCGGGGACGATGTAGTGGTAGTTCGTGTCGAACCACTTCGTCATCTCGCCTGCTGCAACACCGCTGCAGCAGTCGGCGTGGGCTTCGGCGTGTACTTCGGCGCTCTGGGCCGAGCGGCCACGGGCCACGCGGAAATAGTTGTCCAGTGCGTCGCCGTGAAAGCCTTGTACGCGCTTGGGTAAATTGCCCAGCGTGAAGCTCATGTCCAGTACGTGATCGTAGAACGCAAAGTCGCCGACCGGGGCCAGGTCCAGCGCCACCTGATCCTGCCAATGACGCAGACGCAGTGAGGCACCGAGCGCCTTCAGTTCGTCGCGCGACGATTGACCCTTCCAGTACGCTTCCTGACCGAACTTCAGCTCACGCTTCGCGCCAATGCGCGGGAATCCCAGATTGTGTGTCTTTGCCATGTTCTCTATCGACCCTTGTCACTGGAGGAATTGATACGGTGACATCGATCATAGAGATTTCAATTCATGAATGAAAATGGTCTTATTTCTCGATAACGTTAATTCTATTCATGATGACGATGCCGTGAGGGTGCGCGAAACGTCCTGCAAGACGTCGATGAGTGCAAGGGTAGCGGCACTCGGCGCGTGCCCATGCAGGACGCCGACGGTGGGGGCGACGTGAGAGAACGGCAGCCCGAAGTCATGAAGCGTCGGGGCGAGCGGCGATCGCGCCACGCCCAGCGTGGACGCGAGGAAGAGACAGGGCATGACCTGCGCGGTGCTCGCATTGGTCATGAGCGTGACCGACTCCATGACCACGCGTGGCAGCGGCAGCCCGTGATGGGCGAATTCGGTATCGATGGCTCGTCGCATCGGGGTGCCGGGCGGTGGAACGATCCACGGATAGCGTGCGACGTCGGGCCAGCCGGGCGACGGGTGCGATGCCAGCGGGTGGTTTCGCGCGCCGAATACCCGCACGTCGTCTTCATACAGCGGTACGGTGCCGAAGCCCGCGTTCATGGCGGTTTCGTCTAACCGGCAGACGAGCAGATCGATCTCATGCCAGTGCGCGCGGGGCAGCAGGCGGTCGAGCGTGTCTTCGAACAGATTGATGCGAAGCGTCGGCCCCGTGCGTTCCAGTCGCGCGAGCGTTTGCGGCATGAGCACGCTTGCCATGCCCGGCAGGACGCCGACGTTGACCGGCCGCGCAAGTCCGTCGCGTAACGCCTGCATGGCCGGTGCAACGCCCGCCAGATCCGTCAGCATGCGCTCGGCGCGTTCGAGCAGGGCGTCGCCGTACGGGGTCGGGGTCACGCGCCGGGTAGTGCGCTCGAACAACGACACGCCCAGTGCGTCCTCGATCTCACGCAGCCACTTCGACAACGCGGGCTGGGTGATCGCGGCAGCTTCCGCCGTGCGGGCGAAACTGCGCGTGCGGCCCAGCCAGCGCAGCGTCTCAAGATCGCGGATCCGGAGTTTGCGCAGGACGGCCGGAATCTGACGGGCGAGTTCGGGCGGCGGCAAATGAGACGGAGGCAAATGAGACTGAGGCAATGAATCTCGGCGCGCGCGGGAGTCTTCGGTCATGTCGGCGAGGCAATGCATCGATGAGTTGCCGATACGTTACCGCACTATTGATGTTCTGCGGGTAATGAATGTGAAGTGACTTTTCATCGATTTGTTCAGAATTCAACCGAATAATGAGACTCCCATCCGGTAGCTGGCGCACGACACGACGCTGGCACCTCATCAGGAGCGAGACGCATGACGACACGAAAACCTTCATCCCCCACGACCGCCGACGCCACATCCGCGATACAGCCTGATGCGCCCAACCGCAATGCGCGACGCGATTTTCTGAAGCAGGCGGGTGTCGCGATGGCATCGGCCGGGCTGGTGCCGTCGGCCATGTCGGCCACGGGAGCGGCATCGCCGACCCAGCACGCGGCCGACGACGGTTACGTCATGCCGACGCAAGCCCCGGCGACCGCACCTAAGGGCTACAACATCCTGTTCATCCTCACCGATCAGGAGCGGCATTTCGACAAGTGGCCGTTTCCGGTGCCGGGCCGCGAACGGCTGCGCCGTGAGGGGGTGACGTTCATGAATCATCAGATTGCGGCGTGCGTGTGTTCGCCGTCGCGCTCTGTCGTCTACACCGGCCAGCACATCCAGCACACGCGCGTGTTCGACAACTGCGGCATTCCGTGGCAGCCGGATATGTCGACCGATATCCGCACGATCGGCCACATGATGCGCGACGCCGGGTACTACGCGGCGTATCTCGGCAAATGGCATCTGAGCGGCAAACTGCACCACAATCACACACCCTACGACACGCCAACGCAGGAATACAACGCGCTGATTCGCTCGTACGGATTCGACGACTACTTCGGCGTGGGCGATCTGATCGGGCGTGTGCGCGGGGGCTATACCTACGACGGATTGACGACGTCGTCCGCTGTGTCGTGGCTGCGCGGACGCGGCGCACAACTGGCGAGCGAACAGAAGCCGTGGTTCATGGCAGTGAATCTCGTCAACCCGCACGACGCGATGTTCCTGAACACCGATCCGGCGGGCGTCGATACGCAAAACGCCAGCAAGCCGACGCTGGGCAACGCCCGTCCGCCGAAGGACAGTCTTTACGATAAGCACTGGGATGTACCGCTCGCAGCCACACGTAAGCAGGCCTACGATGCACCCGGGCGACCCGCTGCGCACGGCGTCTACAACGCGGCCGAGGGCGTGCTGGTCGGGGACTATCCGTTAGACGACGCACGTCTTCAGGTCTATCAGGACTATTACTTCAACTGCATCCGCGACTGCGACACCCATGTCGTGACGCTGCTCGATACGCTGCGCGAACTGGGTGTCGACAAGAACACCATCGTCGTGATGAGTGCCGATCATGGCGATCACGTCGGTGCGCACAAGCTGGTAGGCAAGGGGCCGACGACCTATCGCGAGCAGAATCACGTACCGCTCGTGATTCGTCATCCGGCGTATCCGGGCGGGAAGCAATGCGCCGCGCTCAGCTCGCACGTGGATATCACGCCGACGTTGCTCGGATTGACGGGGCTGGACGCCGAGAGCGTGGCCCGCATTGCTGGCAAGGCCGCGCATGGGCATGACCTCACGCCACTGCTGCGCCGACCTGAGAGGCAGGCGGTCGATGCGCTGCGTCCGGCCACCCTGTTCAACTACGCCATGCTGCTCTTCTACGACAGCGAGTGGCTCGCGCAGGAATATGCGACATTGCGGCAAAAGGGCATGCCGGTCGACGAGATCCATCGACGGGTGATCGCACGTCAGCCGGACTTCCGGCATCGCGGCATGATTCGCAGCGTGTTCGACGGCCGCTATCGCTTCTCGCGCTACTTTTCGCCGAAGGCGTTCAATCGGCCGACGTCGCTGGAGGCGCTGTTCGCCAGTAACGACGTCGAACTCTACGATCTGCACGCCGATCCGACGGAGTCGCGCAATCTGGCGCTCGACGCCCGTAGCAACGGCGCGTTGCTGATGGCGATGAACACGCTGCTCAACGATCGGCTGGACACGGAAGTGGGCGAAGATCGCGCCGACATCCTACCGATCCGCGACGGACGCGTGCATTTCACGTTCGAAACGCAGGTCGGCTGATTCAACTGCGCGTTGACCTGACGGCACGGCGGCGACGCCGTTGCCGTTGGCCTGTCGAATGACATCGGTGGTACGCTCTTGCGACCTCATGGGAGCGAGCCGAGGCTCCTCCCGCATGGGTTTGCCGCCTCCGTCATTCGCTATCGCCAACGCTATGAAGAAACGTGAATTCCTTGCCGGTGCCGTGGCACTGGGCGCAACGGTGCCTGTCTTTGCCAAGCCGGGCGCCGCGGGCACTTCCGCCACCTCGGCCACCGCTGCACCGGCGTCAACACCGCTCGTCACGCTCAGCGGTGCGATTGCGCGTCACAACCGGGGGCCGGTCGACCCGGCGCTCGATCAACTGTTTCACAAGCAACTCGTGCAATTCGACGCGGCGTATGCGCTCGACTTCGCCATGCTCACGCGCATGCCAGCGCAGACGATTCGCCCCACGCTGGAGTACGACGCAAAGCCGCACTCGTTGCGCGGGCCGCGTCTGGCGGATGTGCTGGTGCAGTCGGGGGCGCCGTCGAATCCGCTCACGCAGGTGTTGCTGCGCGCGATTGACGGCTACGTGGTGGCGACCACGATAGGGCAGGTGCGGGAGTACGGCTTCCTGCTCGCCACGCATATCGACGACAAGCCGCTCGCGCTAGGCGGTCTCGGGCCGCTCTGGGCCGTGTACGACCCGGCCGCGATCCCGGCGCTGGCGGGTAAACCGCTCAAGGAGCAGTTCACCCTATGTCCGTGGGGCGTGTATCACATTCAGGTCAACGCCGTTTCCTGACGCGCCCGATCCTGTCTTAGTACGATGTCGGGCGTCCCGGCGTCGACGTCGCGCGCGGCGGGGGATTGATCGCCTGATACGGGTTCACCCGCCCGGGCAGCTTGATCGGTTCGAGTTCGTCGACGTCTTCGTGCAGGATGCGCCGGATCTCCAGAATCGCCTGCGGCGTCTCCTGCACGCTGTGTCCTGCGACGATGACACGCTCGGACTGCGCCCCCGCGAGATGCGCGCTCGTGTATGGCACCACACCATCGCTCGACGCCTCCAGCGGCCCCTTGGCGTCGCGCCGCGCGATGATCGAGTGGTATTGCACGGACGGTGAGATCTTCAGCCCGGCCGCAGCCATCACGTAGGGATCGTCGTCACGCAACTGATCGACGCTGTTCGGCACGTAGCGTGTCTTGCCCTCCGACGGACTGTCTTCGGAGCCGGTCGCGTAGTGCAGCACGTCGTCGATCCCCGAGAGCAGCGTGACCGGTAGTTTGATCAGGTTCGAGACCCAGCGTCCGATGCGGTTGCGGGCGAACGGCGTGCCCCGGTGCGGTGCGGCGATGAAGATGGCACGCTCGAACTGCGGCACCGGCTTGAAGCTGAACAGTGGATTGAGTCGGTCGCGAGCGCGGTCGATCTGATCTTCGTCCAGGTGGTACTCGTTCTGGAAGGTGTCCCAGAGCTGATCGTCCGAACTGGACACCATCAGGCGCGCGATCACGCCGCCCATGCTGTGTCCGATGACGACCGCTTCGTGCGACGCGGCAGACAGGCCGTCCGGGTCGAAGTGCTTGAGCGTCGTCTCGAACGCGTTACGAATGGCCATCGCGTTCACGAGAATCGGTGCATTCGTCGGGTAATAGACCTGCCAGACCTGGAAGTGCTCGCGCAGCGTCGTGTCGCCCTGAATTTCGTTGGCGAGATTCACCCACGCCTCCGGGCTGCTGGCCAGCCCATGCAGCATCAGGATGACGCGGCGTCCCGGATCGAATGGCTGCATCAGGTAGATGTGGGGGCGCACGATGCCTCGGTCGCGTCCGAACAGCGTGCGCAGCGACTGCTCGGCGAAGCCCGAGCGCGCCAGCCACAGTCCGTAACCGGCCGTGAAGTTGCCCGCCAGCGGCACCGTCTGATGATTCAGCTCGACGGACGTCTGCCGGTACGGGTCGTAGACCACCAGCGTAGCGACCTTCGTCGTGAGGACCTGTTCGAGCGTCGTGCCGTCAAAGCGCAACAGCAGCGTGAGTGACGGTGAGGGCATCTCGCTGAACACCGGCCCGGCGTTGGGGTCGGTCGCGCGGCGGAAATCGCGCGATGCGCGGCTTTCGCGCGGGTGAAGTGTCGTGTCGCGGTTGTCCGGACCGGTTGCCGCGTCGCCGCGGGGCGTCGGGTTCTGGGCGGCGGCGGCGAGCGCCTCGGCGGCGGACTTCTCATCGAGCACGGCCACCAGCTCAGCGCCGAAACCGTCGCGTCGATACGGGCTGCGCAACCCGGCGAACGACAGCGTGGACGCGGGCAAGACTTCGCGCGGCTGGACGCGGTTATCGGCGAACCGCACGCTGCTGGCGTCGACCGGCAGAAGCCATCCCGCTATCTTGTCGCTGCCCGTTTGCTGCACGCGACGGAACAACGCAACCGAGAAATTCTGCACCGCGTAGTTGTAGTAGTCACGGACCTGCGTTTGACGGTCTTCGAAGGCCCGTTCGCTCGACGGACGGTCGCCGTAGAACAGGTACGCGTAGGCGTAGCGTGCCGAGCGCAGCCACAGATCGAACTGTGCGTCGTTCCATTGCCGCTCGCCCGTAGGTGTTTGCGCGATGGCGAGCTGCATCGACATTTCGGCCATGGCCGCGAGCCGCCGGTCGACGTTGATCTCCTTGGCACGGCCCAACGCGTCGATACAGTCGAGCGAAGATTTGGCGCAAAGGGTTTCGTCGAGGCCTGCCACGCGAACCGTTTCATCGGTCGAGGCGCTGAGCTTGCCGGTCGACAGAATGTCGCCGCGTTTCATGGCGATGTACTGCTCGGGGCCGAGCGAGCGGACTTCCACCATCGCACACCCGGATAGGGCCGTCAGCAATACGGCCGCCATCAGCATGGCCGCCCGCCGCAGCGAGCGCGCCTTGCCAGAGGCATGCAACGAGATCATGGCGTCACCTTCGGATCGTCGCCTGGCACGCCCTGACGGATGAGGGTCGAGAACTCGGGCGAGTCGCCTGCGGCCAGTGCCCGGGCAACGAAATTGCCGCGTTCATAAAGTTGCGCGTAGGTGAAGCCCGGTGTCAGACCGCCCTGATCGTAGGCGTACTCGGCGAAGTACCCCGATAGCAGTAACCGGTAATCGAGCGGCAATCCCGGCGCGATGAGGCGGGCGATCTCGAAGACGATGGTCGTGCAGTTGCTCGTGAGCGTGTTGTACCAGGCGGGCGTATCGTGCAGTTCGCGCGCACGGGCGAGATAGCCGAGGAACACGTCACGCAGTTGTTTGGGCGGGATGTTGAGTCGATACAGGTAGGTCGTCTCGCCGCGCACATTGCTGCGAACCCGCAGAATGTCGCGCTCGTCGGCGGCCACGAGCGTGGCTTCGAAGTCTTTGAAGAACCCGCCGATGGCCGAGAATTTCTGGCCTTGCTTCTTGCGAATCTCGATGGAAAAGACCACGCGGCGGCCGTCGGAGAAGCCGAACGACACCAGCGTGTGGGCAATCGCCGGGCCCATCCAGTACGACAGGACGAGATCGGCACTCTCCAGCTTGTCGAGATCGTACTCGCGGGTTTCCCAACGGGGCGTAAAGTCGGTTTCCGTGCGCCATTCGAAGTTGCGCACGTTGTGCAGCGTGACGTGTTCGCCGTCGATTCGGGAGTCGAGCAATTGCGCAACGTCGGCCGCCCAGAGGCGGTCGTTCGAGGCGCGGATTGTCTGCCACCAGCCGATGAGCAGCACGAGCGCGATCAGAAAGGCGAGCGGCCAACCCCGCAGCGGCATACCGGCGCGCACACGCAAGAGCGCAACGATCGCAACAACCCCGAGCAGTACCCAGACGGCGATCACGAGATAGCGCACGAGCGTCGGCCCCGGGCAACGGTAGGCGAGGGCCATCGCCCCCCAGGCGCATGCACCCAGCACAAGCAGGGCGAGGAACGAGCGCAGCATGTAGACGTACCACGCGATGTGATGGCTGGCGAGCGCGTCGCCAGCATGGGATTGCAGTTGCACCATGTTTCGCAGAATTCAATCCGGTTCAGCGCCGAAGAATACCAGTAGACCGGCTGCTGGCGCCTACAACCCTGCACCCGGTCGTCATTTATTGGTGCGGCGTGGCGCTACAATGCCCCACAATCCGTGCGACTTAGACGCGGATTTCGCACATTCACTTCACGAATTGGAGACGTTATGAGGTTGGCATGCTGAAGCATCCCAAGGGGGGGCTTCATATCGCTGGACGGGTTCGATGGAGCACCTTGCTGATGGTGACGCTTGGCGCCGTCGGGCTCGCCGCCTGCACCACGCGCCCATTTCAGCCCTCGCCACCGCTCTACAAGCTCTGGGCAAAGCGCGGTGTCGACGAGCAGGGCGTGCGCAATGCCATGCTGGCATGCGGCTTCCCCAACTCGGCTTACGTCGACCGCAAGGACATGACGCTCAACGACTTCGCCAAGGGCGAGTTGTGCATGATCGACCACGGATTCCAGTATCAGGACCGGCGGATCATCTGCACCGACTTCCCGGACTTGCCCGCCTGCGCCAATGTGCCGCGCGGCAAGACGTTCGGCTCCGACCCGGACTTTGGTCCAGCCGCGAATAAGCCTCGCTAGGTCAGTGCGCCGACGCTGGCGTCTTCGTCTTTGTTGCCTCTGTTGGTTTCGTCGACCCGTTGGTCTGCGTGCCCGGCCGGGAGGCAGGGGGACGATCGTCGTCCCCCTGTTACATCGTTACTGCGGGGCTTAACGGTAAGGGGCCGGAAGCCCTTCTACGCCGGGAAGGCGGTTCAGACCGGCTGACGGGGCGACGTGCGGCGAGGTGCGAGACGCTTGACGATGCGGCCGAAGGCGCGGACCTGCTGGGCAATGACGCCCAGACCGTAGCGGCGCGAACGTCCTGCCGGGGCGGGCAACTGGTCGCGAATGCCGGTCGGCTCAACGGTCTTTTCCCACGATGCCGTGCGGAAGAGCATATCCCACCACGGGAAGAGCACACCGAAGTTGCAGCCATAGCGCGTGCCTTCGTGTCCGTAGCCAATCGCGTGATGGCGACGATGGAACGTCGGGCTCACGATCAGGCGTTCGAGCACCGGGCCATACGGCAGGCGGGCATTGACGTGCTGCACGCTTTGCAGGAAATTGCCCACGGCCACCAGCACCACGTACTGCGCCGGCTGCACACCGATGAACAGAGCGATTGCGGCGAAGAATGCGGCCTGCACGATGTCGTCGAGAAAGTGATTGCGGTCGTCCGACCACAGCGACATCTGCTGCTGGCTGTGATGCACGGCATGCAGCTCCCACCAGACGCCAAAGCGATGCTGCCAGCGGTGATACCAATAGCCAGCGAAGTCGAGCACCGTCAGATACAGCAGGAACGATACGATGGGCTGGTCGGTCACGCCGGGCACCAGGCCGTCCAGATCGACGCTGGGCAGCCCGTGAATCACCATCTGGCTCTGCAAGTCGTTAAAGAACGGCTGCAATACCACGAAGAACACCAGATTCAGAATGCCGAGCTTGGCGATCCACGTATAGATCACGTCGGCCCGCACCTGCTTGCGGTCTTGCCACTGCTCAACGGGGCGCAGCGCTTCGAGCGGGCGCAACAGCAGGTACGTCAGGCCGACCTGCAATACGCCGATGATCACCAGATAGAGGGCATCGTAGATATCGTCGTCGTAACCCATCAGGTTGAAGTGGAACAGCAGCGGCTGCACCACATCCACGTAGACGAGTGTCTGAACGGCGGAGATGCCGCTATCGACGAAGTTGAGGGCTTCCTGAATCATCTATCTGCCTTGTCAGTCCGGATTCGGCGAGAGAACCGGGGCGCGGTCGGCAAAATAGATGCCGTGCGGCGAACGGTTCACAGCAATGGTGTCGACCAGTTTGCGCGTCGTCAGGTCGATCACGCCAACGTGGCGGGCAAATCGGAACGTTACCCAAAGATAGCGTTTATCTGCGGACAATTCCATATCGTCCGGTCCGGGCATGAGACCGGTGAGGTCGGCCACCTTGGTCAGCGACTCGTAGTCGAGAATACTGATGGTACTTTCCACGCGGTTGCTGACCGCGATATGGCGTCCGTCGGACAGCGATCGGAAGTTGTGCGCGCCACGGCCGGTCTGAATACGCTTGACGACCTTCTGCGCGCGCCAGTCGACCACAGCGACGTCGTCTTCGCCGGTCATGCCGACGAGCAGATACTTGTCGCCCGGCGTCATCCACAGGCCTGCCGGGGTCTTGCCGACCGGCATGCGCCATTTCACCGTTTGCGTCGCCAGGTCGATGGCGGCCAGCTCGCCCGAGTCCTGAAGCGTGACGAACACCGTCTTGCTGTCTGACGAGAACGTCATGTGGCTCGGGGTCTTGGCCAGCGGAATGCGCTTGGCGACCGTGACGTTTTCACCGTCGTAGTGATACAGATCGACACGATCCAGACGCAATGCCGCCGTCACGAACCATTTGCGGTCGGGCGAGAAGCCGAGCTGGTAGGGGTCGTCGATGTCCGCGACCTGACGCTGGAACTTGCCGGTGTTCGGGTCGAGAAACATCAGGCTGTTCGAGACCGAATTGGCCACGATCAGCGAGCGCTTGTCGGGCGTAATCATCAGGTGATGCGGCTCTTTGCCCGTGGGCATCGTGCCAATGACCTTGTGTGACGCCTGATCGATGAGGGAAAGCTGCGCGGCACCCGAGTCGAGCACGATGACCGTGCCGGCGTGGGCGGACGAGAACGTCAGCGGGAGTACGGCGGCTGCCAGCAGGGAGAGCGTCGCGACGCGGGCGCGGCCGGCCAGCCGGGAAATCTTGGAGCGCTTGGAAGAAAACACCATGAATGCCTAGGGGGGGCGAAAAACGGTGACGTTCGCCGGTAAGCTTAACGTCGATTCTCACGTTAAACGCGCCAGACACCCCGTTCGTTGACAAGAAAATGGGACGAATTGGCGGTCTCGTTCGATGGCATCAGGCTGCCTGATCAGGCTTCGTCAGGCGCGCCGGTCGCAGGCCCGTCCCATTGCACCAGCAGGGCCAGCGCCTCGCGGGTCCAGTCCAGCCACCCTTGTTCGTAGCGCACGCCCAATCGCAGGATATGACGTTGCAAGGCGGTTTCGCGTGTCAGCGGTGCGTCCGCCGGGAAGTCGCGTGTTTCGATGGCCTGATAGGCGGCCAGTTTTTGCGCGTGAAGCGCCGCGCGCCGCGCCAGTTCAGGCTGTAGGCGCAGGGAGCCGATGGCAGCGTCCGCCCGCAATCGGACCATGAGGTCGTCGCGCAGGTCGGACGGCTCGGTCGGTGTGGCGGCCCACGCGAGCAGTTCGTCGCGTCCGCCGTCGAGGACCCGATAGACGCGTTTGCGCGTGCGTCCGCCATCCGGGGCGGCCGTCGAGACGATCCACCCGGCAGTCTCCATCCGTGCCAGCTCGCGATAGATCTGCTGATGCGTGGCGTGCCAGAAGAAACCGATGGATTTGTCGAAGCGGCGGGCGAGATCGTACCCCGAAGAGGATTTCTCCAGCAGCGAGGTCATCAGGGCGTGGGCGAGCGGCATGCCCGCTAGTCTAGGGACTCTAATCGCACTATGCAACGGGTTGCATAGTTGTCGGGACGCGCTAGAATCGCCCTCAAACTATGCAACCGGTTGCATAACCGGTCATACGCGTGGTCATTCCCCAATCCCACAAGACCCACGGCCCGCTATCTCCGGGCCGGACGACGAGAGAGACAATCATGAGCGCGACGAGCGGCTACCCCCACCTGATGCAGCCCCTGGATCTGGGCTTTACGACGTTGCGTAACCGCGTGCTGATGGGTTCGATGCACGTTGGACTGGAGGAAGCGCGCAACGGCTTTGCCCGGATGGCCGAGTTCTACGCCGAGCGCGCCCGTGGCGGGGTGGCGCTGATGGTGACGGGCGGTATCGCACCGAACGAGGCAGGGCGTCCGTACGCGGGCGGCGCCAAGCTCAGCACGGAAGAGGAAGCGGACAAGCATCGTGTCGTGACCGACGCCGTTCATGCCGCTGGCGGCAAGATTGCCATGCAGATCCTGCATTTCGGCCGCTACGCCTACCATCCCGATCTCGTCGCCCCGAGCGCCTTGCAGGCCCCCATCACACCGGCCAAACCTCGCGAACTGACGAGCGACGAAGTCGAGTCGACCATCGACGACTTTGTGCGCTGCGCCGCACTCGCGCAGCGCGCGGGGTACGACGGCGTCGAAATCATGGGTTCCGAAGGGTATCTGATCAATGAGTTCATTGCCGCCCGGACCAACCATCGCACCGACGCATGGGGCGGCAGCTACGAGAACCGCATGCGTTTCCCGGTGGAAATCGTTCGCCGGGTGCGTGAGCGCGTCGGGCGCGAATTCATCATCATCTACCGTCTGTCGATGCTCGATCTGGTCGAGGGCGGCTCCACGTTTGACGAAGTCGTCCGGCTCGCGCGCGCGATCGAGGCCGCGGGTGCGACGCTGATCAACACGGGCATCGGTTGGCACGAAGCCCGTATTCCGACGATTGCCACGAGCGTGCCGCGCGCCGCCTTCGCGTGGGTGACGGGCAAGCTCAAGGGGCATGTGGGCATTCCGCTCATCACGACTAACCGCATCAACATGCCGGATGTGGCCGAAAGGATTCTGGCGGACGGCGAGGCCGATATGGTCTCGATGGCGCGCCCGCTGCTGGCCGATCCCGAATTCGTCAACAAGGCGGCCGCCGACCGCGCGCAGACGATCAACACATGTATCGGCTGCAATCAGGCGTGCCTCGACCACACGTTCAGCGGCAAGATCACCTCGTGTCTGGTCAACCCGCGTGCGTGCCACGAGACCGAGTTGCGCATCGAGCCGACCGGGCGTCGACGTCGCGTGGCGGTCGTCGGCGCGGGGCCTGCGGGATTGGCGGCGGCCACGGTGGCCGCGCGACGCGGACATGACGTCACGCTCATCGAAGCCGATGCCGAGATCGGCGGTCAGTTCAATATGGCCAAGCGCATTCCCGGCAAGGAAGAGTTCTTCGAGACACTGCGTTACTTCCGGCACGAACTGGACGCCAGCGGCGTCAACGTTCAGTTGAACACCCGCGCGACAGTGGATTCGCTTGCCGGAGGCGGTTATGACGACGTGGTCCTCGCGACAGGCGTTGTGCCACGTACGCCGGACATCGAAGGCGTGGATCATCCGAAAGTGCTGCGCTATATCGATGTGCTTCGCGGGGGGGCCAAGGTCGGGCGAACCGTCGCGGTGCTCGGTGCGGGCGGTATCGGCTTCGACGTGGCCGAATTCCTCACGCAAGCGGGCGAGAGCGCCACGCTGGTGCCCGAGAAGTTCTACGCCGAGTGGGGCATCGATCCGTCGTACGCCCATGCGGGCGGCCTGCGTCCTCCCGTTCCCGAGACTTCGCCGCGCAAAGTCTTCCTGATGCAGCGCAAGACCTCGAAGGTCGGCGACGGTTTGGGGAAAACCACCGGCTGGATTCATCGTACGTCGCTCAAACATCGCGGCGTGGAAATGATCCCGGGCGTGACCTATCGGCGTATCGACGACGAGGGGCTTCACGTCACGATTGACGATGCGCCGCATGTGCTGCCCGTTGATAACGTAGTTTTGTGCACGGGACAGGAGCCGCTGCGGGAATTGGCTGAAGGGCTGCAGGCGGCGGGTGTGCGCGTGCACGTCATCGGTGGGGCCGATGTGGCGGCGGAACTCGACGCAAAGCGCGCCATCAAGCAAGGCACGGAGTTGGCGATCGACCTATAAGTTTAGGGAGTTACACGGGGCGTGGCATAGCGGTGTGCGACAATGACGCCTCGTGATTTCTGCCTTCCAAAGGCGGTTTTTGCGATGCCAAGCGTGTGTGCCAAGTGCCGGGCACGACGTTTCCGAGGCATGCCCCGGATTGCTGCCATCACGGGGCATCCGTCGCGACCTCAGTGGGACTCCGTACCGTGTGGCCGACGGTGTCATCGTCAATGAAGCGCAAGTTACTTTCGGCCATTTCGCTCACGGGCCGTCTCCGGTTACAGAATCTCGCCATCGTCTGCGCCGTCGTCATGCTTTGCAGCGGGTTGCTGTGCCTGGCGTGGGGCACGTACCGGCGGGCCAGCGATGCAGCGATCGCGCTCGACGCCTTGCGCGCGACGTTGCTTGCGATGGAGAAGGCGTCCGCCGAGCGCGGGCCGGCCAATGCCGTTTTGGGCGCGGACCTTCCGCTGCCCGCGTCGTCGGTCACTGCCTTGCGCAACGCACGTGAAGCGACCAACGAACGACTTGAGGAACTGCTCTCTGCGCTGTCTTCGGACGCCTGCAACCAATGTGCGAGCGGTCTGCGTGCCGTCGAGCGGGCACGGCTCGATCTCGCGGCAGCCAGCGCGAACGTTGATCTGCTGGTGCAGCGTCCGCGCGAAATGCGCAGCGATGCCTCCGTTCGCGATGCCGTCGAGCGCATGGTTCGCGTCATCGCCGACTTCACGCCTGTGGCGTCGTCGCGCATCGATATCGTCTCTCGCGGCGCACCGGGTGCACTGCATTACGTCATCCTCGCGCGTCTCGCGGCCGATCTCCGGGAGCACGCCGGACAACTCGGGTCGCACTTCACCGCCGCACTTACCACTCGACAGACACTGACCGAAGCCGATCAGCGCGCCATCGAGCGAACGCTCGGTCGCATCGACCAGTTGCGCGACATGATCGGCGCGCGCGTCAACGAACCGCCGGAGCTGGGCCCCGACTCGCTGAGCGCGCTGAACGCCCAATATTTCGGTACCGGGCTGCACTACGTGGCGACGGTTCGCACGCTGGCCGCGCAGCCGAATCCGCCCGCGCTCACAACGGCCGAGTTCGCCCGCCAGTATGTGCCGACGATGCGCGCCATCACGGACCTGCGCGACACCATGCTACGGCTCGCACAACGCAAAGTCGAACTGCAACGCTCCCGGGCGTTGCGATGGCTGATCCTGACGTCGTTGGCGGAAGCGGTACTGGTGTTCGTCATCATCGTGGCGATGCGCAACTTCCGGCGCACCGTGGTGCTGCCGTTTGAGTCTGCGACCCGCTTCGTCGACGATCTCGCCCAAGGTAATCTCGACGCAACGGTGCCGGTCGAGGGCATCCCGATGAAGCGCGAACAGGTGCGCGCCGTGTTCGACGCGTTGCGAGCGCTGCGGTTGAACGCCGTCGAGCTGGTGCAATTGCGCCGCGAGCGCGCGCGACTGGTCGGCGAGCTGGAGATGAGTTCGGATACCGATCCGCTCACGCGCCTGATGAACTGGCGCGCCTTCGAGCGTCAGGCGCAGGCGCTGTGTGCGATGCGTACGCCCGGCCACATTGCACTGATCAAGTTCGATATCGACAACTTCACGCAACTCAATGCCGCGTGGGGCCACAGCGTGGGCGACGACGTGCTGCGCCGTGTGGGCGCGGTCTGTCTGAATACGTGCCAACCGGGGGACGTCGTGGCGCGACTGGGTGCAGATGCGTTCGTGATTCTTGCGCGCGTGCTCGACGAATCGCGCGCCCGACAGTTCGCGGAATTGCTACGTGGACGCATCGAAGCGACGACGCTCGCTTTGCCGAACGGAGAAGCGCTGACGCTGACCGCTAGTTTCGGCATTGCGATGGCAGATCCCGCGACCTTCGAAGTCATCGACAGGCGCACTGGCGCGCCCACGAGCGTGTCGGCTTTGCTGAGTCAGGCGGAACGCCAGTTGCACGCGGCTCGTCAGGCGAAGCGCCACGCCATCGACTGACGGCGCGGCCAGCGGAAGGGTGCGCGGCGACGACCGCAAACCCTGTCGTAGATGATTACGGCCACTGTGGCGTTGCCGTTCCCAAGGCCAGCGCGGGCAATGCCCAGTCGACGGGCGTACCCGCCACCGACATCGGCGTGGCGACGCGTCGGACTGGCCCCCACGACGTGTCCTCGATGCGCGGTGACAGATCGTCCGCCGTCTCGGCGGCCAACGGCGGCGGCGCGTTCTCCGGCGTACGGTGCGTGACAAGCAGGCTGGCCGTTCTGGCCAGTGAAGCCTTCACCGAACTTCCGACGCCCTGTGTCTGACGTAGCGCCAGCGCATGCACGGCCGCCGCCGCCATCAGGTACCCGGTCGCGTAATCGATGCCTTGCCCGGGGAGCGGCACCGGACGCTCGGCCCCGGCCGCGCGCATCCCCGCGTCGGCAATACCTGCGCTCATCTGCAGCAGACTGTCGAAGCCGCGTCGCGCGGACCACGGACCTTGCCACCCGTAGGCATCGAGCGAGACGTCGATCAACGTCGGATTGAGTTCGCGGCGGCGGGCGGCACCGAGTCCGAGGCCTTCCAATGCGTCGGGACGGTAGCCGTGAACGACGATGTCTGCGTCGCGCAGCAATCGCTCAAGCGCTTCGCGCCCATCCGCGCACTTCAGGTCAAGCCTTGCGCAGCGTTTGCCGAGCACGACTTCCGGCACCGTGCCGGGTTCGTCCCAGCCGGGCGGATCGATGCGCAGTACCTGTGCGCCGAAGCCAGCGAGAAAGCGTGTAGCCGTCGGCCCCGCGAGGATGCGTGTCAGATCCAGCACGCGAATACCGCTCAGCGGGCGTTCGCGCATGGGCTGCCATGTGCCGCGTCGCGCGTTGCTGGCGCTTGCGGTGTCGAACGTCTCCCAATGCAGCAAGGGTTCGCTGGCGACGGCCATCCCTTGCGGATGCTCCCGCCATTGCGCGAGCGAACGCATGGCGGCGGCGCAACCGCCTTGCGCCACGACGGCGGCTTCGAGGGCGTCGGCTTGCCACGTGGAAACGACCCGCGCGACGGCGTCTCTGTCGGCTTGCACACCCAGTACCGCGAGTGCGGCCGCACGATGATGCGGGGCATTAGTGTGCAGACGAATCCAGCCGTCGGCCGTCCGGTAGTCGCCTGCAATCGGGTCCCACATCGGGGGCGAGGACCAACCTTGCGCACGCAACGACGTCTGAAACCAGAACGACGCCAACCGCCTGTCGACATTGATGTGCGGTGCAACGGCGTGTGCGCTCAGGCCGTAGTCGCCCGTGACCCCCGTGGTCAGACCGGCCACGGCGAGTGTCGCCGTCGCGATCGAGGCGGTCGCGAAATCGGTGTACGGAAATGTGCAGGGCAATGCACCGGTGCCACTCAGCGTGAGATCGGTCGCCGCGTGCTTGCCGCCGTCGACGGCATGGCGCATCTCGCGCAGGTAGGACGCGACAACACCGGTGTCTTCCGCCAACGGCAGTGCAAGATGGGACGTCGGAGACGTCGCAGGGGAGGTCTGTGAAACAGGGGAACGCATGGGAAGTCCTCGAACGATTCGATACGTGGCGTCGCAATGAGTCGCGATGCAAGACTGCCGGCGCATTGAAGCTTAAGCCGATGGATTTTATTGTCAATATTGATTAACTTAATCAATCTGTTGGTCATCCACCGGCTTCGACGATGCAATACTTCACTGCGAAACAAGCGGCCGAGCATCTCGGCGTGTCGCTCCAGACCCTCTACGCGTACGTCAGTCGTGGCCTGCTGCATGCCGAACCGGGCAAGACGCATCGCGACCGTCGTTATCGGGTATCGGACGTCGAGCGCCTGGCGACGCAACGCACGCGCGGACGCAAGCCGAAGGAGGTGGCCAAGGCCGCGCTCGACTGGGGCATGCCGGTGCTGGAGTCTTCCATCACGCTGATTGAAGACGGCCGGTGCTACTACCGCGGACGTGACGCGTTGCAGATGGCGCAAACGGCGTGTGTCGAAGCCACGGCGGCATGGCTGTGGCAATGCGATGAGGCGTCTGCATTTGGCGACGATGCAACCGCCTCCATGAGGCACCTCGCCGCCGACTGGCCCGTGATGTTGCTCGAACGGTATCGCGACCGCCGTGCCGAAGACGCATTGCTGCCCGCATTCACCGTCGCGAGCGACGACGCGTCGACCGCGATCTGGCAACGCGACCCGGTGCGTGTCGCGCAGGGCAGCGCCGCGTTGCTGCGTACGATGACGGCTTGTTTGCTTGGCACACTACCAAGCCACGCGCCAATTCACGAACAATGTGCAGCCGCTTGGGGGGTGAAAGACGCTGAGGGTGCCGATCTCATCCGTATGGCACTGGTGTTGTGCGCGGACCATGAGTTGAACGCATCGAGCTTCACGGCTCGCTGTGTGGCGTCCACCGGCGCGAGCTTGCGCGCGGCAATCGTTGCCGGGCTGTCCGCGCTGACCGGCGGCCGTCATGGGGGCACCACCGCACGCAACGAAGCGATGTGGGACGAAGTCGGTGAGATCGATACCGCCGTGCGCATGCGCGAGCGATTGGCGCGGGGCGAGAAGTTGCCTGGCTTCGGCCATCATCTTTATCCGGCCGGGGATGTGCGGGCAAGTGCGATGCTTGCGCGGGTGTTGCCTGCGCATCCCGCATGGCAAACAATGATCGACTCGGCCGACACACTGATCGGCCAGCGCCCGTCGCTAGATTTCGCGCTCGTGGCGGTGCGCCGTCACCTGGGATTGCCCGTCGGTGCCGCGTTCGGTCTCTTCGCCCTCGGACGCACCATCGGCTGGATCGCGCATGCCAGAGAGCAACGCGAGAGCACGCAACTGATTAGGCCGCGTGCCGCCTATGTTGGCGCGCGACCTGGCGACGTGCTCAGGGTCTGAGCGACACCTGCGAACTCGCTCGGGTGTCGCCGACGGCGGGCTACGCGCCCGAGCGTCGCCCGAACACTGCCCGGTCACCCGCCCAGACGAGCGCCATGGTCGCCCCCATGAGCGGGAAAATGCAGCCGAGCGCCACCATACCGGCGGTCCATCCGCGCATCGGCGGACGCGTTTGCGGGCGCGAAGGCGCCCCCAGCGTGCGTGCCGGACGGCGCATCCACCACATGATCGCGCCCGTTGCGGCCATGGCGAACAATCCCATCGAAATTGCAGCGCACAGCCATTGATTGGCTACGCCGAAGTACCGCCCCATGTGCAGCGCGGTGCCATACGAAACCGCCTGCGCGACGGCACCGTACGCGTTGTAATCGATGTCGCGAAGCACGCGGCCGCTGTACTGATCGATGTGAATCGTGCGCTCGGCCTTCGGGTCGGCAGGGAAGTACGACACGGTGTAGACGCCATCGGGACGCTTCGGTACGACGAGACTATAGCCACTTTGCACACCCAGACGCGAGGCAATGGCCATCACGTCGTCGATGGGCAGCGCGCCTTCTGCACGCAACGCAGCGGGCGACCGGCCTGTGTTACCCGGGGCACTGTGTTCGCTGTGTCCGTTGTGGGCAGCATGTTCGTCGGCCGCTACCTTTGTATCGTGCGCGGCATGGTTCATGCCCGGCATTTTTGCCATTTCATCGGCATTTGCAGGCGGCGCCGATTGCGGGACCTGCGTGTTTCCCACGGCCCACGGCATCTGGGCGATAGGCAGGTCGTCCATCTTCATGGGCTTTGCCGGTACCTGCGAGCGCACCGGTGCTTCGCCCCAGACACCGGGCGGCGAGCCCATGCCGATCTTCGACGTCAGCACCTTGAACTGCGCGCCCCACGAGCCGGACCACGGCAGTCCCGAGAGCACGAACGCCAGTCCACCTGCGGCGAGCCACAAGCCCGCGACGCCATGCAGATTGCGCAACAACGGACGCCCGCGCAACTGCAAACGAGGACGCAGCGCATTCGCCCACGTTGCGCCTGCTCGGGGCCACCAGAGCGCGAGTCCGGTCACGAGCATGACGAGTGTCCAGCACCCGGCCAGCTCCATGAGCAATTCGCCGGGCTTGCCCAGCATGAGCGAGCGATGCAACGCACGCGCCTGCGCCATCAGCCGGTGTTCGACGCTGAGCGTACCGAGCACCGCGCCGGTGTACGGATTCAGATAGACGCTCTCACGCTCGCCATCGGGCAAGCGGAAGATGAACTCCGCGCTGCGCGTCGGATCGCGATTGACTTCGACGGAGCTGACTTTCGCGCCTGCGGGCAGCGCCGCCGCCGCGCGTTCCATCAGCGTCTGCTCGGCCAGGCGCGGCTCGGTGGATGCTGCGACGATCAGCCGGTCGTGATAGAGCCATGGTTCGATCTGCGGCTGGAAGACGTAAATCGTGCCGGTGATGGCGAGCACCATAAGCCAGGGCATCACGAAGAGACCGGCATAGAAGTGCCAGCGCCAGAGGGTGCGGTATTGGCCAGCGGCGGCCGTCGGTTGCTCTTCACGGGTGTGAGGCGTCTGGGAGTACGGCGGATGTGAGGTCTGCATGTTGCGACGATTCCGTCTCGTGTCGCCGCTGCATGGCAGCGGCGCGCGCATGCCGCTGGCGCAAGCGTCAGGCAGGCATTGGGCGCGAATGAAGAGCGACGCCGTCACCGGGCGTGGCGAGGCATCGGACTGAACGCGAGGTCAGGAAACGGCAGGCGGGGCACGCGCAGGCGGCGTGTAAGCGGATTGGGTGTTCGACGCAACGGCATTCGCGACCGGTCCGGCGCGTGCGATCCATGCGAACGAGATCGCGCCGGCGAGCGCGGGCATGACGAGCGGCGGATGATTGGCGAGCAGCGAACAGTAGTCGCAAAGGTCGCCCTGATTCTCATGCGCGGCATGCGACATGCCTGCGCCGTGTGTCGCGTCGTCGTGCCCGTGGGCCGTCCCTGCCACCAGCACGGCGGACGACGCGTGCGTGGCGCCGTCGACAGTACAGAACGCCGCATCCAGCACACGCGCCTGTCCGGCGCGATGTGCCGCGAGTCCCTGGCTGACGATCGGCATGCAAATCGCCAGCCACATGGCGGCGAGGCCGAGCCATGCAGTGAGACGTTTGCGAGAAGACGATGTCATGCGTCGAAGGATCGTAGATTGCGGTGGGCTGGGGCGCTAAAGCCGGAATGCTATCACGCGGGGCGTCAGATCATGCCCGCCGTGAGTGCCTTGAGGGTCGCGGCTGCGCGCGTCGAACAATCCAGCTTGCGGAAGATGCTTTCGACGTGTGTGCGCACCGTGCTGGGACTTAGAGCCAGCGCGCGGGCGGCTTCTTTGTTACTCAGTCCTGCGCTGATTTGGCGCAGCACGTCGATCTCACGCGGCGAGAGCAGCGAGGCCGTGCCCGGTGGCGTCGCGCGCGGGCGCACCGTTTGCCCCTGCGACGTTGCAACGACCGCCGCCACGATTTCGGCATCGAACTTTCCGGCGGCGGCTTCACGCTCGATCAGTCCCACCGCCTCGTCGAACGTGTGGGCTGGGCGCCACGGACGCGTCGCCAGCAGTGCCTCGAACGCGACCGACGTGGCCAGAACACGCTGCGGCGTCGTCAGCGTCGAGCCGTCGACACCACGGAAATAGCCGCTACCGTCAAGCCGTTCGTAAGCGTAGGACGCAAGGTCGGCCACCTGCCGCAGTCCGTCGATCTGTTTGGCGGCACGCGCGCTCCAGTAAGGGACGAGACGAACCTTCTCCCACTGATCGGCGGACAGTTTGCCGTCCGTCTCCCAAAGCCGGTTCGGCAAGGCTGCGCGGCCGATGCCGTGCAACAGGGCGGCCGAGTGCAATTGCGTCTGGATGTCGATGTCGAGGGCGACGCTTTGTGCCGTACGCGACGCCAGATCTGCAGTACGACGTGAGAAACCGGCGAGCCACGGCAGCTTCAGTTCGGTGACATCCGCCAGCAGCGACAGCGGCACGTCGGCATGATGGATGGGCTGTGCGAGGCGCCACGCGCCGGTGTCAGGATCGGCTGCGTCCAGCGCATCCAGCCAACGGTTCGCCTGACGCAGGGCTGCATCTACCAAACGCGCGGGATACTTGGCGTCCGACTGACTGCGCAGGAAGGCAAGGGCGCTTTCACGTCCATGGGCGCGCGCCAGAATTTCGAGATCGCTCGCGACGTTGACGAAGAACACCGTCTCCGGAATCGCATCGCCGTCGTGCCCGGCGGGCATGCCTTTGCCGTCGAAGCGTTCGAAGACGTTGCGCAGCGCGTCGACCACGCGCGGCGGCATCCCCATCGTCGCGGCGACGTCGCCCGACACTTCGCAGTGAATCAGGGCCAACGGCACGATGAGCGATTGGGTTTGCGCGGAGAGCGGAGGCAGCGTTTGCGCCATCATGGCCTCGCGCGCGGCGACGTCGTCGCCCAGCAACTCGGCAAAGCCACCGGCGTTCGCCGTGCAACCGGACCAGCGCAGCAGTGCCGTCGCGCGGGCATGATTCTGCGCGTCGAGGTCTGCACCGCATTCCTGCGCGAGCCAGCCGGCAAGGCACGCGGCGCGGCGTGAGTGGTCCGTCGAGCGGCCCATGCTGAGATCGCCGATGAAGGCGAGCGCAAGAATCGCGTCGGTGAGGCCGGCGGTGCTCGATGACATGTTGGACGTGGATGAGGGGCAGAAGGATGGAGGCGCTATCGATCATCAGGTGCCTGCATCGGTCGATCGTCCGATACCGGCGCAAGCGCGAGACGACGACACTGGCAACCAGTCGAGCCAACCTCGTGGCTCGTTTTCCCGAATCAAGGAGATTTCGATGAACCGCCATTCTACTCTCGCCGCCATGTTGCTTAGCGCCGGTTTGCTGGGCGCTGCCGTTTCCGCACACGCTGCCCCTGCGGCCACCGCCCGCGACGGCGCGCCTTCCGTCGTGATCGTTCACGGCGCGTTCGCCGACGGCTCCGACTGGGCCAAGGTCGTCGCCATCCTCCAGGAAAAGGGTGTCCCCGTAACGGCAGTGCAGAACCCGCTCGACTCGCTCTCCGGCGACGTCGCTGCCGCCACACGCGCCATCGACAATCAGCCGGGCAAGGTCGTGCTCGTTGGCCACTCGTGGGGCGGCGCCGTTATCACCGAAGCGGGCAAGGACGACAAGGTCGCCAGCCTCGTCTACGTATCCGCCTTCGCGCCGGACGCCGGTCAGTCGGTCGAAACGCTCTCGAAAGACCTGCCCAAGGCACCGGGCATCGATCATATCGTGGCCGACGCCAGCGGCTGGCTGAGCCTGCCCCCGGCAGTCGTTGCCAAGTTCTTCGCGCAGGACGTGCCCGCCAAGCAAGCGCGCGTGATGGCCGCGACGCAGGGCCCGATCAAGGGATCGGCGTTTGGCGAAAAGATCAGCGTCGCCTCGTGGCACCAGAAGCCGTCGTGGTTCGTGATCAGCCAGAACGACCGCATGATCAACCCGGAAGCCCAGCGCATCATGGCGCGCACGATCGGTGCGAAGGTAACGGAGCTGCCGACGAGCCACGTGCCGCAGCAGTCGCGTCCGGCCGACGTGGCGAAGGTGATTCTCGACGCGGTCGCCAGCGTCAAGTAAGACCTGTCGTCCGGGGTGACGGGGGCGGCCAGCGCCGCTCCATCCCTCGAATTACCCCGGGAAACCGGGGTTTTTTGAATCCGTATGTGTCACTTGTCCGGCCAGATACATTCGGACATAAACGACGATGAACTCGCCGATATAACTACGGGTAAGCGCTCGGCACGCACCGCAGGTGTGAGGTTGGAGCTAATCCCGGCAGCCGCCGGAATATTACTCAGAGAGGTCATCAGTCATGTCGGATCCGGTCAATCTTCGCCGTCGTCGTCTTCTTGGCACCACGCTCGCAGGTGTCACGCTCGCTGAATTGGGGCTGTCGCAACTGGCCAATGCGGCTTCGTCTGCCGGTGCGTCAGGTTCGGTCGGTGGTCACACGTCGTTCGAAGCGATCCGTCAGATCGACGCCGGCGACCTGAACGTCGGTTACGCCGAAGCCGGACCGAAGAATGGCAAGGTTGTCATCCTGCTGCACGGCTGGCCGTACGACATCTACAGCTATGTGGACGTTGCGCCGCTGCTGGCCGCCGCCGGTTACCGCGTGATCGTGCCGTACCTGCGCGGTTATGGGACGACGCGTCTGCTCTCGGCCAGCGCTCCGCGCAACGGACAGCAAGCCGTGGTGGCGGCCGACATCATCGCCCTGATGGACGCGCTGAAGATCGATCAAGCCATTCTCGGCGGCTACGACTGGGGCGCGCGCACGGCAAACATCGTCGCGGCACTCTGGCCGGAGCGCGTGAAGGCGATGGTCTCCGTGAGCGGCTATCTGATCGGCAGTCAGGCGGGCAATGCGGTGCCGCTGCCGCCGCAAGCCGAACTGCAATGGTGGTATCAGTTCTACTTCGCTACCGAGCGCGGTGCGAAGGGTTACGCCGCCAACACCGACGCGTTCAACAAGCTGATCTGGCAACTGGCGTCGCCGAAGTGGCAGTTTGACGACGCGACGTACGCGCGCTCGGCTGCCGCGTTCCACAACCCCGATCACGTGGACATCGTGATTCACAACTACCGCTGGCGTCTGGGCCTCGTGCAAGGTGAGGCGCGGTTCGATGCACTGGAAAAACGTCTCGCGACGGCCCCGGCGATCACTGTGCCCACGATCACGATGGAAGGCGACGCCAACGGCGCGCCGCATCCGGCCCCGGCGGCCTATGCGAAGAAGTTCACCGGCAAGTATCAGCACCGCGATATCGGCGGCGGCATCGGTCACAACCTGCCGCAGGAAGCCCCGAAGGCGTTCGCCGACGCGATTCTGGAAGTCGTCTCGCTGTAAAGCCGGAGGAGGTCGGGCGCATGTCCGATGCACCCGGTGCGTCCGGTGACTAAACGCCGGGCGCAAGGGACAAGCTCAACAAGCTGGCCGCGTCGCATTACGACTGAGCCTGCGGCGGCAGGGCAAGTTTCGCGCGGTGGGCCCGCTTGTAGACGTCTGCCATATTTTCCCCCTGCGTTTTTGTGGTGCTGTTTTGACAGGAGGACAGTCACGGGAGAGGACTCGATGCATCCACCATTTGAGGGATGCTTGATTTTTTATGGCACACGCGCTTGAATCCGCTAATCCGAGATTCCTGCCGGAACGACAACCGATATGGTGAATCGCTTGCTACTGTGTGGCCTGCCTGCGCTGGCCCTCTGCCTGTCGTGTGCCGCCACGGCGGCCGATGCGCCAGCGTCCGGCGTGCCCGGAAACATCGATCAGATCCTCGCCAGATGTCTTGCCGATCCTGAAAAGCAGTCCACCGGCGGGCAGGACGAGTGCATCGACGATGCCACGCAAGCGTGGGACGCCCGTCTGAATGTCAACTATCAATCGTTGCGCGACACATTGCCGGAAACGGCGCGCCCGGCGTTACTCGCGGCACAACGCGCGTGGCTTGCGAGCCGGGATGCCGATCTGAAGCTCATCGCCGCTGTCTACGCCACCGTGCATGGGACGATGTACGCGCCCGCGAACGCCAATGACGTCATGCTGCTGACACAACGGCGGGCACAGACGCTCGCCCGCTATCGCGATTGCGGTGAGGTCTCGACCGCCGCTTCGAAGGACGCACGTCTGGCGTGCGCAAAGACGCCGGGTCATGCCGCAAACGCCGAGGTCGACCGTTGGGGCCGCCGAATGATGCGGAGATTACCGCCAGCGTCGAACAATGCCGTTCGGACATCGAATGAAAAGTGGCGTGCGTTTGCAGTCGCTGAGAGTGGATTGATTGCCGTCGTGTGTCCGTCCGAAGGCCATCCGAACGCTCAGGCCTGCCGCGACGGGCAGGCGTCGAGAGAGACGACCGCCCGTGTGCAATGGCTCAAAGGGCTCGATGCGATGATCGGCGCGGACTGATTTGTCCCGCGCCGTCTGGCTGAGCGTCGCGGTGTCAGCGAGTTCGTCGCACCCGCACCAGCAGCCACGCCATGATGCCGGTGACAACGACCGTCGCGACAACCGCTTTCCAGACCGACCGGGTGACGGCCCAGGTGCAGACGGCGACCGCAGCAAACATCAGAATGGCCACCCATTCGAGCGCCTTGTCGAACGCGTTGGGATTCCTGTATTGATGCTTCTCGACGGCAGGCGGACGCTCTGCTGCTGCAGGACGCGAGCGAGGCGCGCATGCCGGGAAAGTCTCCACCAGCGACCGGCTCGGCCACGGATTCACCTCGGCGCGCGGATTGCCGGTGCCGGTCGAGCGCCAGACGGCATCGGTATCGGAGATACGCCGAAGGTCTTCGATTTCGTCGGCAAGTGCGGCTTGGACGTGTGCGCCGTGATCCAGTGCCGCTACTTGTTCAAGTTCGGTGGTTATCCACTCGGTGGCGTCGGTCACGTCGGGCAGGCCGCCGGTGCGCACGAGGATGAACCCGCCGTACGCAGTGCCGAGGTAGTTGACGAAGGCGTCGAAGATCGGCCGGTAACGTTCGCCCAGCAGCTCGATCACGTTGTCGCGTCGACGGGCGGCACGTTCGAGCGCCAGCGCCTTTGTCGTTACCAGATAGGGGTACTTCGCATCCTTTTCCGCTTGCGTCGCGCCTTCAAGAAACTCTTCGATTTCTACGGCTTCGTCGTCCGGGTCGAACTCGTCGATGACGTAGGCAAAGTGAATGTCCTCGACGGAAAAGAGCACCCGCCAGAACAGCGGAAGATAGGCATTGGCTTCCAGCGACGGGCCGTCGGCGGAGAAGTACGTCTTCAATTCGCCCTTACGGCCCTCCGGCATGCGTGGCCACGGCGGACTCTCGAGAAAGACAGGATGTGACATTTCTTGAGCCTTCTGCTGAGTTGGTCGGTGCATCGGGAGGTGGCATGCCGGGTGCGTCTGACCGAATCCGGCGAGCCGGGGAAATTCTGGCCGAAATGCCCGTGTTTGTCATCCATTTCAAGAAGTGATGAATTTCTGTCATTCAGCTTTTCCCGAGGCCACTGCGCACGGTCTATCTGGTGAGGCTTGTTTCGTACCAATGCTTCGAACGATTGACGGCATGAACGACGACAAGCATCAGCGGGACTTCGACCAGCACGCCGACGACTGTCGCCAACGCTGCGCCGGACCGCATCCCGAACACGCTGATGGCCGTTGCGACCGCTAATTCGAAGAAGTTGCTTGCCGCAATCAGGCTCGATGGACCGGCCACGCAATGCGCAACGCCGAGCTTTCGATTCAGCAGATAGGCAAGTCCCGCGTTCAGCAGTACCTGAACCACGATGGGAATGGCGAGCAATCCGATCACGACAGGATTCGCGACAATCGTTTCTCCCTGAAAGGCGAACAAGAGGACGAGCGTCGCGAGCAATGCCGCCATGGAGAACGGCGCGGCGGCGGCCGCGACAGTATCGAGTGTCTTGCGACTGCGTCGGAGCATGATGCGACGCAATCCCTGTGCGATCCCAACGGGAATCAGGATATACGTCAACACCGACACAACGAGTGTCGCCCAAGGCACCGTGATCGAGGACACGCCCAGCAGTAGCGCGACAATGGGCGCGAAAGCGACGACCATGATGGCGTCGTTCAGCGCGACCTGCGCCAGTGTGAAGTGGGCGTCACCCCGGCACAGTTGCGACCACACGAAAACCATCGCGGTGCAAGGTGCGGCGGCAAGCAGGATCAGGCCTGCTATGTAGCTGTCGAGCGAATCCGCCGGTAACCACGTTGCAAAGAGGTGACGTACGAACAACCAGCCGAGAAGCGCCATCGAGAATGGCTTGGCAAGCCAGTTGATCGCCACCGTGACGACGACACCGCGCCAGTGTTCTGTCACACGGCCCAGTGCGCTGAAGTCGATTTTGAGCAGCATCGGAACAATCATCACCCAGATGAGTGCTGCGACCACGATGTTGACGTGAGCGAATTCAATCCGTGACACCGACTCGGCGAGTGCAGGTGTCGCATGTCCGACGAACACGCCTACCGTCATGCAAAGGAGCACCCAGATCGAGAGATATCGCTCGAAGGCTCGCATCGGGGCCGGCGTTGCGCCGTTGTCGCTGCCAGTCTGTTGAGACTTATCCGTCATCACTGCCCCCGGGCGCGTAGCCGGTTCGCCATTTCCTGAAGACGTTGTTGTGCGTCTGCCACTTCGAGCTTCTCCAGGGGAAGGTCGAGGAACAGCTCGATGCGTGTGCGGAGTTGCAGATACGTTTGAAGAAAGGCTTTGCGCACCTCCTCCGGCTCGCCTCGTACTTGCGACGGATCGGGCACACCCCAGTGCGCTTTGGCCGGGTGCCCCGGCCAGATCGGACACGTCTCGCCGGCCGCGTTGTCGCAGACGGTGAAGATGAAATCGATGCGCGGTGCGTCAGGTTGTGCGAACTCGTCCCACGATTTGCTTCGCATAGACGATGTATCGATGCCGCGCGACGACAACAATTCCAATGCATGCGGGTTCGGTTGTCCAGCGGGCTGGCTGCCCGCGCTGTGGGCGACGAAGCGCTCGCTACCGAGGTCGTTCAGAATGCCTTCGGCAAGAATCGAGCGGGCCGAGTTGTGCGTACAAAGGAACAACACGTGGCGCTTTGGGGTGTCTGCTTGTATCATTTGATCTAAAATTCCAGAAATATAGAAATAATGAATCCGCGAGGAATGCGGATGACCTCAATGTCTGACGCCATGCAAACTGCTCTTAACGATACCGATGCCGTAAAGGCCCTTGCTGCGTTGGCGCAAGGCAATCGTCTCGCCGTGTTCCGGCTTCTGGTCGTTGCCGGGCCGGACGGGCTGAGCGTGGGCAACATCGCCGAAGCGCTAGGCCTTGCCAACGCCACACTGTCCTTCCATTTGAAAGAACTCGCGAACGCGGGGCTGATTACTGCACGGCAGGAAGGCCGGTATATCTACTACGCGGCGTCCATCGAGAAGATGAATGCGCTGATCGGCTTCCTAACCGAAAACTGCTGTGGCGGCGTGCCGGGGCTGTGCGAGCCGGTGTCACCGCGCAAGTGCTGATGTGACGGCGATGTGCCTCTGCCTTAGCGGACGTTCAGCGGGCGTTCAGTGAGGCACCGAGGGCGATGCTGGATAGATCCGTCACCGGATCAATCGGCGTTCCGGCTTCCACACGCTCGCTGTAACGATCGACCAGATAATCGCGCTTGTCGCGCAGCAACAGCGTAAATTTCACCAACTCTTCCATCACATCGACGACACGGTCGTAGTAGGCCGACGGTTTCATGCGACCGTCCTCATCGAACTCCTGAAACGCTTTGGCAACCGATGACTGGTTCGGGATCGTGAACATCCGCATCCATCGGCCGAGTTGCCGCAACTGATTGACGGAATTGAACGATTGCGATCCACCGCTCACCTGCATCACGGCGAGCGTTCGGCCCTGTGTCGGACGGATGCCACCCATCGATAAGGGAAGGTGATCGATCTGGTTCTTGATGACGGCGGAAATCGTGCCGTGCCGCTCGGGGCTGCACCAGACGTGGCCCTCGGACCAGAGCGACAGATCACGTAGCTCTTTGACTTTGGGATGGGGCTCGCCAGTCGTCTCGTCGGGCATCGGCAGACCGCGCGGATCGAAGATGCGGACCTCAGCGCCCATCCGTGTGAGCAGTCGAGCCGCTTCCTCGGTGACAAGACGTGAGTAGGAGCGTTCGCGCAAGGAACCGTACAACATCAGGATACGAACCGGCGGGTCGGCGGGGAGGCCGAGCCGGGCCGCGATGGTCTCGTCGAGATACTCCGGCTTCAGAGCAGTGGTCGGTGGCGGCGGCACGATTGACATGGAAGGCTTTGGCATTGGGTTTGATGTTTCTAATAATATGGAAATATAGAATTCAATGCAAGAAGCCCATGGAGCGGACAGGGGCTTATCGGTTAGTGGGGGCAAAGCGCAGGCTCTGATACTGCTGCGGTAATCGCCTGCGATACGCGTAAAGAGGGTGTCTGATCAGCGCAATTTGTTGCATATGCAATCGTCAAATGGCATCATTCCCATCGATTGAATTGCAAATGCAATCGTGTGTGACGCTAAGGCCTGCACAGTGCATTTGCGTCTCTTCGACAACACGACGATTGGACTATCGCAATGACAATTCAGCTCTATGGATTCTGGCGTTCGAACGCTGCGTTTCGCGTGAAGGTTGCGCTTGCCTTGAAGAAGCTCCCGTTTGAGGAGATCGAGGTCGACATTCTTGCGGGACGTCAGTTCGACGCCGATTATGCGCACGTCAATGCCGAGCGCGTGGTACCGACCTTGGTTCACGACGGCCATCACGTCTTTCAGTCGATGGCGATCATGGAGTATCTGGACGAGGTGTTTCCCGAACCACGATTGATGCCGGAGATCGCGCGTGAACGCGCGTATGTCCGTGCGGTCGCGCAGGTGCACGTGGCGGATTCACATCCGTTTGTCGTGCCGCGCGTTCGCAAGCATCTGGCGCAGACGTACGGCGTGGGCACCGACGCCATCGAGGCCTGGTGCGCGCATTGGGGGAGGGCGGGGCTGGCAACGTACGAGCGGATGCTGATGGTGCGCCCGGCTGCACCGTTCGTCGTCGGCGCGACACCGACGCTCGCGGACATCTGCGTCGCCGGTCAGAAGATCATTGCCGATCTGTATCAGGTCGACATGGACGAATTTCCCCGGGTGGCTGAGTTGACGAAGCGCTGCTTCGAGATGCCGGAATTTGCCGAAGCGCATCCGTTCCGGCAACCGGGGTATCGCGCGGTGGAGATTTAGGCTTCGGCGACGGAGGCTGGCGCGTCGGTGGTGAAGAAACGTTCACGCATTTCTTCGAGTCCCAGCGACGCCAGCACGCTTTCCAGACGCTCGGCAGGACGACGACGCGGCAGATCCTTGTACTGGGCGATGATCAGCTCGTTCTTCATCGAGTGCTCCCAGCCGACCAGTTCGGTCACGTTGACCTGATAGCCATGGGCTTCGAGCTGGAGGCAGCGCAGCACGTTGGTGACCTGGCTGCCGAATTCGCGCGTGTGCAACGGGTGACGCCAGATTTCCGTCAACGGATTGCCTGCCAGTTGCTGCCCCTTGTGTTTGCGCAGGACGGCGGCGACTTCGGCCTGACAGCAGGGCACGAGCACAATGTGACGGGCTTGCTTGGCGAGCGCAAACCGGATGGCGTCGTCCGTTGCGGTATTGCACGCATGGAGTGCAGTGACGACGTCGACCGTTTCGGGCAATGCCGGGGAGGTGATCGAATCGGCGACCGACAGGTTCAGGAACGACATGCCCGGAAAGCCGAGGCGTTGCGCCAGCGCCGTGGAGGTCTTGACGAGTTCCTCACGGGTTTCGATGCCGAAGATATGCGAATCGTCAGCCAGTGCCTTGAAGAACAGATCGTAAAGGATGAAGCCCAGATAGGACTTCCCGGCACCGTGATCGACGAGCGTCACGCGGCCATTGTCGTTCTTGACTTCCTGTAGCAGCGGCTCGATGAACTGAAACAGGTGATAGACCTGCTTGAGCTTGCGTCGGCTGTCCTGATTCATCTTGCCGTCGCGCGTCAGGATGTGGAGTTCCTTGAGCAGTTCAATGGACTGGCCGGGACGGATTTCGTGGGTATTCGACATGGGGAACTGAATAAGCTGCGGGAGGGCAATGCCTCCCGGAAACCGACAGTTTACCGAAAATGGGGGAAATGCTCCCGATGTGACCGGGTCAGTCGTCGCGCGTGAGCAGAAACTGATTCACGTCGATGCGCTGTTCGTCGAACGCCACTTCGCAATATTTCAGATAGAGGCGCCACGTGCGGATGAACGATTCGTCGAATCCTTGCGCGAGGACGTCGTCGATTCGGGACGAAAACGCCGCGTGCCACAGATTCAGTGTGCGTGCATAGTCCGGGCCGAACTTCAGCGTCTCACGGGCATGCAAGCCACCGCTTCGCGCTGCGGCGACAAAGCGCGGCACGCTCGGCAGCATGCCGCCCGGGAAAATGAATTCCCGAATGAAGTCGCTGGATTCGCGATAGGCTTCGAACGCCTCATCCGCAATCGTGATGCTCTGGATCAACGCGCGACCGCCAGGGCGAAGGCGCTGCGCCAGCAAGCTGAAGAAGGGCGTCCAGTAGGCCTGCCCGACCGCCTCGAACATTTCGATGGACACCACGGCATCGAACTGTCCCTGAACGTCCCGGTAGTCTGTGAGCGACACGGTTGCCGCGTGCGCCAGACCGGCGTCGGCGATCCGGCGGCGCGCGAGCGCCAGTTGCTCCTGCGACAGCGTGATGCCGTGAACCGAAATGCCTTGCCGCGCTGCGTGCAGGGCAAATCCGCCCCAGCCACACCCGATCTCCAGTACTTCGTCGCCAGGACGCAATCCGAGTGTGTCGATAATGCGTTGGTACTTGGCGCACTGCGCGTCGGACAGTGAGCGTTGCGCATCGCCCTCGAACAGCGCACTCGAATAGGTCCAGGTCGGGTCCAGCCACAGGCCGTAGAACGGGTTACCCAGATCGTAATGCGCATGGACGTTGCGCTGGCTGCCCGCCCGCGAATTCCGGCGCATCGCGTGCCGCAGGTGAAACCAGATCCGGCTCAATCGTGATCCGACGATCGGTCTTTCAATCGAGGACCGATTGCGTAGCGCCAGGCGTAGCAGTGCGGCGATGTCCGGCGTATCGATCCACCCCGCAATATAGGCTTCGGCAAAGCCGATATCGCCCGCGCGCAGGATCTGACGACAGGCGCGCCAGTCGTGGATCTGAAGCGTGGCGCCCGGCGAGTCGCTGGATTTGCCGAAAACTTGTACTGAGCCGTCGGGTGTCACGAGTGTCAGATGGCCGGTGCTAAGACGCTGCAACAAGGCACAGAATACTCGGGCACCCAGCGGGACTGCCGTCTGAGGGGAAAGAAGGCGAAGCAGGGTCATGATCTGATTTCCCGATCTAATGGCGACTTTCCGTGGAACGGCACGCCTTTGCGCCATAGCCGCAGTGCCTGCCAATGAATTCGAATAACGACGCTCAGGGCATTGAACGGCGCGCCGAGCATCGCCTTCAGCACAGCCAGGCCGGTGAGCGGCTCGGCATGCATGCCGATGGCGGTTTGCAGAAGTCGCTGGCCGTCCACGTAGTAATCAATGCCGACCGACCACACCCGCCCGTGTCGGTTGACGCGAAATGCATACTGTCCCTCGACCTTGCAGAACGGGGAGACGTGAAACGTCTTGCGACACTGGAGCGCGGTATCGCCTCGAATGGGGGCCGCACCCGGCGCGCACAGCAAGTAGCCGTGATGCTGACCGAACGTATTGTTCACTTCCGCGTAGATCGCGCGCAGGTCTCCCGCGCGATCGTGGCAATACCAGAAGCTCACCGGGTTGAACGCGAAACCGGCGATGCGTGGAATGGTTTGCAGCCAGATGACACCGTCGGCAGGAATCGCGGCTTCGGCGAGACGTTCGCGCATCCAGATGTCCAGCGAACGACCGTCTCTCGCCCCGTAGTCGGACGACTTCAGGCTCAGAAGGCGACGTCGGTCCACGGCGAACCACCAGCGCACCAACGTGTTCATCCGCGCAACGTCGCAAGAGATCTGAAACAAGGGGTACGTGAAGCGGTGCGCGACGGGGTGAAGACGTTCGTGCATGACGCGCCCTTTGAGTAGCCAGGCGGCCGGGGCGTCCGTCGGATCGGTTGGGCTGGTCGGGATCATAGGGCGGCCCATGACGGCAGAACGTCGAAATCCCGGGCGACACGCAGCGCGGATTTGAGGCCATCCTCGTGAAACCCGTAGCCGGTCCACGCTCCGGCGAACCAGGTTCGCCGACGCCCCTGTAACGCCGGAAGGAGCGACTGTGCGTCCACTGCGGCGAGATCGAGTAACGGATGCTCGTAGGCATAACGGCCGAGCACCGTCGACGGCGCGGGCTCTCGTACCGGGTTGAGCGTCACGATGACCGGCGTGCTGAATGGCAAGGCCTGGAGCTGATTGATCAGGTAGCTCACGCAAACCGGGGCAGCGTCGGCAGTCGTGCGGCTCGCGTGACTCACATAATTCCATGCCGACCATACGCGTCGGCTCCGGGGGAGCAGCGTCGGGTCGGTGTGGAGCACGGCAATGTTGGGCTGATAGCGCACGCCGCCGAGCACGCGGCGTTCCGTGGGATCGGCGTCTGCAAGCAAACGAAGACTCGTTGGGGTATGGCTGGCCATCACCACCGCGTCGAAGCGTTCGGCCTGTGCGTCGCCAAAACAGATCGTCACGCCATTGCTGTCGCGCGTCACTTGCTTCACCGGCGTTCGGAGTCGAACGTCCTCCAGCGTGGCGGTAATCCGCCTGACGTACTCGCGGCCACCACCAGCGACCGTGCGCCACTGCGGCCGATCCCGGATTTGCAGCAGGGCGTGATTCTGGCAGAACCGTAGGAACGTGACCGCCGGAAATCGAAGAATATCGGTCGCGCGGCTCGACCAGATTGCCGCCGCCATGGGCAGCAGGTAATGCTGCTGGAACGGCTGGCCATAACCATGCGCGAGCAGCAGCTCGCCGACGGACTGTCGGTCGCGCGAGGCACTCTCGAGATGGCGTTGCGCCGCAGCATTGAATCGCATGATGTCACGCAGCATGCCGAGAAAACTCGGTGAACAGAGATTTCTGCGTTGTGCGAAGACGGTATTCAAATTGGTCCCTGCCCACTCGAGCGCACCGCTGCCGACGGACACGGAGAACGACATGTCGCTGGCGATGGAGCGCACGCCAAGCTCGTCGAAGAGGGCGATGAGGTTTGGATAAGTGCGCTCGTTGAACACGAGAAAGCCCGTGTCGACGGGCGCGCGCATGCCGTCGAGCTCGACATCGACCGTGTTGGTGTGTCCGCCCGCATATTCGCCCGCCTCGAATACCGTCACCCGATGCTTGCGCGCGAGCAGATACGCGCTGGCCAGCCCCGAGATCCCTGCGCCGATCACCGCAATCCGTTGCCCGGGAGGTAGAACCGTCGTTGGACTCATTGCACGTACTCTCCGTCAGTCAGATCCTTCAGATGGTGCAAAGCCGGGCTTCCCGAGTTGCTCCGGCAATTGCGGCACGCGTCGAAATCGCGATATGTCATAGCCCATGGCCGATAAGCGCGTCAGTAGGGAGCGATACGTCGCGTCGTCCATCGTTGGGGAACGCGAAAATATCCAGCCCAGCGATTTGTCCGGGTAGCCGAGCAGCGTGTAGCGGTAATCCGGATCCACGTACAAAGTGAGTTGCGAGACGTAGATCGGCCAGAAGAGCCGCACGCGCCAATGGCCGCCGCCGCTGCCGGGCACAACGCTGTCGACAAATTGATAGTGGCGCTCGGGTTGGTCGAACCCGCCTTTGCGCCCGTAGAAGTGATCGTCGATGCGCCCGTCTTCGCGTAGCGCCCATTCGGCACGGCTTGCGACGAAATCGCGCTCCGCGAAATAGGGAATATTGGCAATGACATACCAACGGCCCATATAGCGTGGCAAATCGACCGGTGCGACCTTGAGCGGCACGTCCGCGAGCGGATTCGGGTTGGGTGGCGAGCCGGAGCAACCGGCCAGTACCGCGAAGACGAGTGCCGCGCCTGCGGCCGAATGTCTGATCACGGCGTGCCTCCGACGGTCGTTGGACGCTTTTCGAACAGGTAGTGGCCCACACCCCAATGTTGGCCCCGGGCGTAGCCGAACAGCTCCGCGACGGCCATGTAGAACATGCGCCAGCGCTGAAATTGCAGACGAGCCTGCGCTCCGTAGGCCGCCTCCAGCAGCGGGAGTGTCGTCGCTCTGGAGGCGTCGAGCGCATCGCCCCAGTCGTTGGCCGTGCGTGCGTAGTGTTGCCCATCGACCCACCACCGGTCGGTCAGGCGCAGGTCGTCCTGGAAGTGAAGCAGCAGATCGGCACTCGGCATGGTGCCGCCAGTAAAGAAATGTCGCGACATCCAGTCGGAGCCGTCCCGATCCTGGAAGTGATAGGCCAGATAGCGATGCGCAAAGATGTGCACGAACAACATTCCCCGATCGTCGAGCCAGTGCGCGATCTTGCGCATCAGCGCACCGTAATTCTTCATGTGCTCGAACATCTCGATCGACAGGACACGGTCGAATTGCGCAGGGACATCGTCGGAAAAGTCGAAGTCTGCGACGTTGCCTGTCACGATCCGAAGGTTGTGCAGCCCCCGTCTTTCGGCCGTCGCTTCGATGAACCGTCGTTGACCATGGGAATTGGAAAGCCCGACGATCTGGGCGCTGGGGTACCGCTCGGCCAGCCACAGCGCGAGCGATCCCCATCCACAGCCGAGATCGAGGATGCGCTGTCCGTCGGCGAGCTGTGCGCGCTCGGCATAACGCTCCAGCATCGCCTGTTCGGCCTGTTCCAGCGTTGTCTCCTCGTGCTCGTAGTAGCAGCAGGAGTATTTCATCGCAGGCCCCAGATGAGCTTGGAAAAACTCGCTGGGCACCTCGTAGTGCTGTGCATTGGCGTGCTGAGCCGCAATGGCAATGGGACTCGCGCGCAGTTCTTTCACGAGGTCCGACAGCGCCGACACGCTGCGTTCCACGTGTGACGCGTGCTCCTGCCTGAGCCGTTGACGTATCAGTCGTCGCATTCCGGCGCGTAACAGCGCGTCGGGCACCACACCCAACTCACAAAGCCGGATCAACCCCGATGCTTCGGTGGCGCTGGGGCTGATCGAAGGTGGCTGCGTAAGAGAGACAGTCATAATGTCGTACTCCGTGCAAGCGGATGTTTGTCAAGCCGATCACGCCTGGCGAGAGGCTTTCGGCGGCCAGGGGAACAGCGAACTGGTGGTTTTCATGTACTCCCGGTAGGCCGGGCGGGTGGCCATCAGGTGCGCCTCCAGCAGTGGGATGCCCGACACCTTGAGCAGCAGCCATGCCATGAGCAGCGGGGGAAAAAGCGTCGTCCATCCCCACGGCATCGAGATGGAGAGTGCGGCGTAGCTGCACCAGTGCAGGCATTCGAAGAAATAATTTGGGTGGCGCGAGTACCGCCACCATCCCGCGCGACAGACCTGGCCCCGATGTGCGGGATCGGATACGAAGTTGCGCAACTGATGATCAGCGGCCGTCTCTCCTGCAATCGCACTCGCCCAGATTAGCGCCGCGACGCCCACACTCAGTGGCGAGGCGGCCTGAGCGCTGAAGGCCGGAACAAAGAACGCGACCGCGAGCAACATCGATATCACGCCCTGGAGTTGGAAGAACCAGAACATGTTGCGGTCGGCCGCCGCCGCCCATCGCTCGCGGAAGGCCCGGTAGCGTGCGTCTTCAGGCTTGCCCCAATTTCGACGCCACAGATGCACAGCAAGGCGCACGCCCCAGACGCCACCGGCTACGCCGACAAAAATCCGGGTGAGGGCATCTCCTGTGCCCTGCAATGCCACGAATATGGCCACCGCAGCCAGTGCGGCAGCCCATATCGGATCGACCAAGCCAGCGTTTCTCGTTTGTTTCTGCAATACCCAGGCCAAAGCGAAGGCGATGATCAGCCCGCACAGGGTCATCACGGCAGTCGTTAGCATCGGTGACATTTCCGGCATGTGAGTGTCGTTGCGATGTATACGAAGAGGGGGCGTCACCGGATGCACTTCTGACGAGATTTTTTGAAATGCGACCGGTGATGTATTTGCGGGAGACTGGATTCCTGTGATGATCGGCAGACGACCGGTCGGCCGTCCTCTTGGCGGACCTTGCTGGAGGAGCAGGGCTTGCCAGGCATGTCATTGCGTGGGGTCCACCCGACTGTGACTCACCCAGATCAGCGACTCAGTATCGACGCCGAGTGTCTTTGCGCGTGCCACGATCTGCTTCAGCTGGGCGTCATCAAGATGCTTCTCCCGAGCCAGAATCCAGCAGTACCCGGTATCGGGCCCGAGCACCAACGCCCATCGATAGTCGGGATCCAGCGCCGCTACATGGTAGCCACCGTAAAAGGGTCCGAAGAACGAAACTTTCAGTGACGCGACGTCCGGCGCCCCGGTGAAGCGCGCTTTGCCGATTGCCTCCTTCCACCGACCGCTCACTGGATCGAACCCGCGGTTCTGCACTTTGACGCTACCGTCCTGTGCCGGGGCGTACGTTGCGGATACGTCGGTCATGCCCCGTTCGAATGAGTGGTCCAGACGTGCGAGCTCATACCAACGCCCCTCATAGCGACCGATATCGAATGGCGATACGGGAACCACGCCCGGAGGGGGCTTCGTGCTGGCGCACGCGCAAAGCAATATCAGCATGAACGAAAGCAGACCCAGCAACGGTATGCGCAGCGATGTTCTCGTGCCAACGAGGTCTCTCATGGCTGACCTGTGAAGAGTGATGGGGGACGGAGGGTCAGCAGTCGTCCGGTCGTGAGACCGGCGCGGGCAATGGGAGCGACCAGCCCTCATGCTCGACGACTGCGGCCAGCGCGTCTTCAAACAATGCGACAGCCCTGTTGGCGGCATCGCCCAGATGTCGATGTAGCAGGGCGTCGGCCGGGGAGCGCGATATGCATTCGTCGCTATAACGCTCAAAGGCTGCGATTTGCAGCACCAGTTCAACGAGATGCTTGGGACATTCACAGGCAATGGTTGAGGACTGGCGCGCCAATTTGCTTAACGTCTCTTCATCAAAACGACGCGGTGTACGTGACCAGAACTGACGGTTCGCCGACGTTGCATCATCCGCATTCGTCAATGTCTGCAAGAAATCGGAAAGCAATTCGTCTGTATGGATCAAGGCATCGGAAGTGCGTGCCAGCCGTATCCGTGCAAGGCGAGCCAGTTCGATGGCCTGACGCGTGCCGAATGCATAGACGACGAGGACGTGATCGCAATGGGCTGACTGCGCAGCGGCGACGACGGACAGTATTGTGTCTTCATGCAACGACTCGACCCGTACGGCCAATCCGCGCGCCGCACCCGCCCCCTCGGCCAGGTGCGGAATCTCTTCGACGCTATCGAACGACTCGTGCATGACACCGGCGGGCAGATCGGACGTGACGCTGTCCCCGAAACCGACGACGAACAGCGTTGCGCCGTGCGTGTGCTCGGCAAGAGAAGCGCTGTTGGCGCCACTCGCCAGTCTCATCAGTTGCGCGTTGTCCAGGCGTGCGATGACACCGATGGGACGTCCGTTGTCGACCAGCGACTTGATCGTTCTCAGCCGACTCACGTCTTCGTCGGAGTAAAGGCGCTGTCCGGAGGCGCTGGTAGCCGGGGAGATTACGCCGTATCTCTGCTCCCAAATCCGCAACGTCGCGGCTGGCATGTCTACAAGTTTTGCGGCCTCGCCGCTTCGATACCGTCGAGGTGAACTCACTGAGCGTTTCCTTCCGATGGTGTTATGAGTCGAATTGATTCTCTGACTCAAACCGTAGCTCATGAATTCCACTGAGTCAATAATTGGACTCAAAATTGAAAAATGTGGAAAATATGAGTTTGCATTATGATTCGATTGTGACTCATTTGATGCTCGGGTGCATCGCTCAGGAGGGCAGGTGATTCGCGTCGCTTCGGTGCGATGGTCAGTCAGCCCTCGTGCCAAGTTCGTCTGACGGGGCATTGGGCTGTGGAGGCGGATGGGGGATAATGAGCACCGGTCGATGGCGGATCATGGCTAGGCAAAGCGATCGCCCTTGCACCGACGTCTTAACTCAGAGATTTGCTATGCGTGACATCATTGACGGCTTTCTGCGTTTCCAGCGCGAGGCCTTTCCTCAGCGCGTCGAGCTTTTCAAGCGACTCGCCACGAGTCAGAACCCCAAAGCCCTCTTTGTTACCTGTTCGGATAGTCGAGTCGTGCCCGAGCTGCTCACGCAGCGCGAGCCCGGTGAGCTATTCGTCATTCGCAATGCGGGAAACATCGTTCCATCATACGGACCGGAACCCGGTGGCGTTTCCGCTACCGTCGAGTACGCGGTTTCGGTATTGGGGGTACAGGACATTGTGATCTGCGGCCACTCGGACTGCGGTGCGATGGGCGCGATTTCACGCTGCACCTGTCTCGACCACATGCCCGCCGTAGCCAACTGGCTGCGTCACGCCGACGCCGCGAAGGCAATCAATGCAGCGCATTCGTACGACACGCCTAGTGCCAAGCTGGACGGGTTGGTCAGGGAGAATGTGATTGCGCAGCTGGCGAACATTCGCACGCATCCGTCGGTTGCCCTTGCGCTTGAGCAAGGCCGTATGAACCTGCATGGATGGGTCTACGACATCGAAACCGGCGGCATCGACGCGCTTGACGGTGAGACCCGCAAGTTCGTCCCGCTGGCCGACTCGCCGAACACGGTGGCAGTCGCCTCCCGCACTCGATGAGTCTCGCCAAGGCGCTGGACGGTATCGCGTAACCGTCGCCTGCGAGGCGCCTGCAGTTTTCGGCATGCAATGCCCGCCATTCGGCGGGCATTTTTTATTTGGGCGGCGATTTGATCGATTCGAGCCCAGGACCCTTTCTCCCTTTCGCCCTTTTTGTTCCCTTCCTGGCCGTCGACGGAGGTTTGGAGCCAGTAGCTTTATTTTTTTCTTTTTGACACTTTATTTTCGTTTACATAGTTTACTGAAACATAAGTTCCAAAAACGATGGTCACTGAAACTTGCGAGGCAAACGGCGCAGACGGTGGCAGCATGCTGGAACCCGCAACTTTGCGCCCGCCGAGGAATCGTCGGGCTGATTGGAAAACACCATGAACGGCACGCTTCAAGATCGCATTCTGCAACTGCAAGACGACTTCACACCCAGTGAAAAGCGTCTCGCGGACGTGGTGCTAACGCACTTGTCGCAACTGGCCTCGTACTCCGCCACCGAGCTCGCGGAAATGGCGGAAGTCTCTAAGGCATCGGCGGCGCGCTTCTTCAAGCGCCTGGGATACGAGACCTTCAATGACCTGCGCACTCGCATGCGTGACGATGCCGACCACGGCTCGCCGCTGTTCGCGCTGGCCGGCATTGCCGCTCCTGAAGCCACGGGCGACGCTCCGGAAGGTGCGCTGGGTGCGCATCTGGCCACCGACCTGCAGAACCTCGCGCACACGTTCGAACGCATCGACGCTGCGGATATTCAGCGCGCTGTAGCGATGGGTGCGAGCGCTCGTCGCATTTTCATCGCAGGTTTTCGCAATGGCCGCGTGCTTGCCCAGTACATGTGGGCATTGCTCACACAGGTGCGCGATGGCGTGCTGCTCGTACCCGGTGCAGGCCTGAACCTTGCGGAAGATCTTGCCGACTTGAGTGCAGACGACGTGCTCGTTGTCATGGACTTCCGCCGCCGCGTGAATTTGCTCCGGCCGATGGTGGAGCACGCCAACCGTGTGGGGGCCCGCGTGGTGATCCTGACCGATCCGACGGCGACCGAACTACCCGCACGTAGTGACATCGTGCTGCGCTGCGTGAACCGCACAACCGGCATGTTTGATTCGTATGTGGCCGCCATGAGCGTCATCAACCACCTTTGCACCCGCCTGGGCCTTGCCCTTGGCGACGCAGCACGCGAGCGGCTTGCCCACATCGAGCGCCTGCACGACGACTACGGCGACTTGCGCCGATAGCCGGAACCGATACCGACAGATCCACCCAGAAACCGAGGAGTTTGTATGACCCACCCCCTTCCCAATCTGCGCTTGCAACGCTTTGTGAACCCGGCCGTCGAACCCGATGCCGCGTATGGCGAAGCGCGTCGCGCGATCCTGGGCGGCGACGCATTTGCCACGGCTGCGCGAGAAATCACATGCTGGCCCGGCTACGCCGAGACGCCGCTCGTCGCACTCGACGGGCTGGCGCGCGCCGCCGGTGTCGCGCAGATCCGCTACAAGGACGAAGCGGGTCGCTTCGGATTGGGGAGCTTCAAGGCGCTGGGCGGGGCCTATGCGGTGAGTCGTCTGCTCATCCGCGAAATCGAAGCGCGTACCGGTGAAAAAGGCGTAAGCGTGGCCGACCTGCTCTCGGGCCGCTTTGCCGACCTGACCCGCACGTTGTGTGTGACGTGTGCGACCGACGGCAATCATGGCCGCTCGGTGGCATGGGGCGCAGAGCGCTTCGGCTGCCAGTGCGTGATCTACGTGCATGCGACCGTCAGTCAGGGCCGCGTCGACGCCATCGCGCATTACGGCGCCGAGGTCGTGCGTACAGCGGGCAACTACGACGACGCCGTGCGTCAGGCCGCCGAAGACGCTGAACGTCTGGGCCGGTTTGTCGTGTCGGACACGTCGTACCCTGGCTACATGGATGTGCCCAAGGATGTGATGCAGGGCTACGCCGTGATGGCCGACGAAGCGCTGCGCCAGTTCGGCGACGAATCGGGCCAACGCCCGACGCACGTCTTCCTGCAGGGCGGCGTGGGCGGTCTTGCCGCCGCGGTGCTCGCGCATTTCTGGGAGACGCTCGAAGCACGCGGCGAAGCACGTCCGCGCTTCATCGTAGTCGAGCCGGACAAGGCGGCTTGCTTGTACGAGAGCGCGCGCGCAGGCGAGCCGGTGGCGGTGCATGGCGACCTCGATACGGTGATGGCCGGGTTGGCGTGCGGTGAAGTCTCGCTGCTCGCGTGGGAAATGCTGCGTCCGGGGGCACAGGCGTTCCTGACCATTGACGACGCGTCTGCGATGGAAACGATGCGCATTCTCGCGGACGGCCGCTATGGAGACGCCCCGATGGTCGCGGGCGAATCGGCCGTCGCCGGTCTTGCCGGATGCCTGGGTGCTGCGGCCGATGCGCGGGCACGTGCGGAGCTGGGACTCGACGCGTTGAGCCGGGTGCTGGTCTTCGGTAGCGAAGGCGCGACAGATCCGGCGCTGTACGAGCAGATCGTCGGCAAGCCCGCGCAAGCCGTGACGGCTGACGCGGCGGGTGTCCAAAAGGCGCGCGCGGCCTGAGCGACGAGACACCTCATGAGTACGCTTCTCAATACCGTATCTTCAGACAACGAGATCGCCGGTTTGCGCATCGATCTACCGCGATTGCTGGCGCGCATTGCGGCGCTGGCCGAAGTGGGTGCCATCGACGGCGGTGGCTGCTGCCGCCTGGCGCTGACCGACGCCGATGGTGAAGGCCGCAAGCTCGTCGTAGGCTGGATGCGCGAGCTCGGGTTGTCGGTGAGCGTGGATGCTATCGGCAACGTCGTCGGCGTACGCGCCGGTCTGGAAGACGGGCCGCCGGTGATGACCGGATCGCATATCGACACCGTGCGCACGGGCGGGCGTTACGACGGTAACCTCGGCGTGCTTGCAGGTCTGGAAGTCATTGCCTCGCTCAACGATGCGGGCATCGTCACGCGCCGCCCGCTCGCTGTCGGGTTCTTCACGAACGAGGAGGGCGCGCGTTTCTCGCCGGACATGATGGGCAGCCTGGTCTACGTCGGTGGCATGCCGCTCAACGACGCGCTGGAGACGGTCGGCATCGATGGCACTACGGTGCGAGAGAACCTCACGCGTATCGGCTTTTCGGGCCCGCAACCGGTTGATCGTCCCGATGTGCATGCGTTCGTGGAGCTTCACGTCGAACAAGGGCCGGTGCTGGAGCATGAGGACATCACGATCGGTGCGGTGACAGGCGTGCAGGGCATTCACTGGACCGAGTTCACGGTCGAGGGCGTGTCGAATCATGCCGGTACAACGCCGATGGGCATGCGTCACGATGCGGGCTATGTCGCCTACGCGATTGCCAGTTTCGCGCGGGATCTCGCGCGCGAACTCGGTGGTGGTCAGTTGGCGACGGTCGGGCATGTCACGGTATCGCCGAACCTCATCAATGTGATTCCGAATCGTGCGGTCTTTACCCTGGACCTTCGCAATACCGATGCCGATGTGCTTTCGGAAGCAGTGCGTCGTGTCTTCGCGAAGGCCGAGGCGCTTGCGCAAGCGGAGGGCGTACGCATCTCGCATCGGTCGCTCGCGGACTTTGCGCCGGTGCAATTCGACGAGCGCATTGTCGCGCGGGTCGAGTCGTTGGCGCGTGAGCGCGGTCATTCGGTCAGACGTATGCCGAGCGGGGCAGGGCACGATGCCCAGATGCTCGCTCGCGTGTGTCCGGCGGGCATGATTTTCGTGCCGAGCGTGAAGGGTCTCTCGCACAACGTGGCGGAGTATACCCACGACCTTGACATCGGCGCCGGGGCGAACCTGCTGCTCGCGCTGATGACCGAGTTGGCCAGTTGAGGCCGAGCCGAAGATCGAAACGCATACCCAATATATGTCAGGCAGTACCCCTGGAGGAGGCGTCCGGCACATCGGACGCGCAGGGATTCGAGGATTCATCAAGGAGAAAACGTAATGTCCCGTATCGTCAACGTCGCCGCCGCGCAGCTCGGACCGATCCAGCGCGCCGATTCCCGAGCCGACGTGATGGAGCGTCTGCTCGCACATCTGCATAACGCCCACGCGATGGGCTGCAACCTGGTCGTCTTCCCTGAGCTGGCGCTCACGACGTTCTTCCCGCGCTGGTACATGGAAGACCCGGTCGAAATCGACGCGTTCTACGAGCGCGAAATGCCCGGTCCGCAAACGCAGGTGCTGTTCGACACGGCCAAACGTCTGGGCATCGGCTTCTACCTGGGGTATGCGGAAATCGCGCTCGACGACGCAGGCCGGCCGCACCGCTTCAACACGTCGATTCTGGTGGGCGCCGACGGCAACATCATCGGCAAGTACCGCAAGGTGCATTTGCCGGGCCATGCAGAGAACGAGCCGTGGCGCGCGTTCCAGCATCTGGAGAAGTACTACTTCGAGCCGGGCGATTCGTTCGAAGTGTGGCGGGGTTTCGGAGGCGTAATGGGTATGGCGCTGTGCAACGACCGCCGCTGGTCGGAGACCTACCGCGTGATGGGCCTGCAAGGCGTCGAGATGATCCTGCTCGGCTACAACACGCCGGTCCACAACCCGCCTGCGCCAGAGCACGACGATCTGTCGATGTTCCACAATCAGTTGGTGATGCAGGCGGGTGCCTATCAGAACGGCACATGGGTCGTCGGCGTGGCCAAGGCGGGCAAGGAAGAGGGCTGCGAGATGATCGGTGGTAGCTGCATCATCGCGCCGTCGGGTGAAGTCGTGGCCGCGTGTTCGACCAAAGGCGACGAACTCGCCATCGCGCGTTGCGACCTAGATCTGTGCCACTCGTACAAGAGCACGACTTTCAATTTTGCAAAGCACCGTCGTCCGGAGGCGTATCGCATGATCGTCGAGCGGCGCGGCGCAGTGGCACCGGAGGCTTGATGCCGGTTCGCCATACCGTGTGAGACGCACAAGCGTCTGACGGAGGCACGCGGCAGGCAACGCGACGCCTCCCGGTTTTTCCCAACCCCCATAACAGGCATGCAGGCCGCGAGGCCCGCAGGGGAACGTGTTGCCCGAAGCTTATGCCGAAGTCTTCGTGCGCATCACGCCTGGCCAACAGTTCGTCACGAGATATATTCGCGCTGGAGCCTATGATGAAAAACGCACCGTCCCCTGCATCCCTTGCGGGCAACCCGCCTGACCATTCCATGCATGCCGACCCTGGCGCGCTCGCTGCCGCTGCCGACAATGAACTGTACCGTCGTGTGGCGTGGCGGCTCGTGCCGTTCCTGATGCTGTGCTACGTGGCCGCGTTCCTCGATCGAGTGAACGTCGGTTTCGCCAAGCTACAGATGCTCGACGACCTTGGCTTTTCCGAGACCGTGTACGGCCTTGGCGCCGGCATCTTCTTCATTGGCTACTTCCTGTTCGAAGTGCCCAGCAACGTGCTGATGCACCGCATCGGCGCCAAGAAGACGCTGGCGCGCATCATGGTCCTGTGGGGGTTCATCTCTGCGGCCATGGCCTTCGCGCAGACCCCGACCCAGTTCTATGTGCTGCGCTTCCTGTTGGGTGCCGCCGAAGCGGGCTTTTACCCGGGCATCATCCTGTACCTGACGTACTGGTTCCCGTCAGCACGTCGCGGACAGATCGTCGCCATTTTCATGACGGCCGTGCCGTTTGCCGGGATTCTCGGCGGTCCGCTCTCTGGCTGGATCATGCAGACATTTCATATGGGCCACGGCTTTGCAGGCTGGCAATGGATGTTCATCATTGAAGCCGTGCCGTCGCTCGTGCTGGGTGTCGCGGTGCTCGCGTATCTCGACGACCGCATCACCGATGCGCGCTGGCTCAACGATGCCGAAAAGGCGCGCCTCGCCCATAACGTGGCGGCGGAAACGCGCGAGAAGGTCGAGCACGTGTCGCTCTGGAAACTGCTTCAGGACCGTCGGGTGTTGCACATGGCGCTGATCTGCTATTGCACGGTGTCGAGTCTGTCGGGCCTGGCGTTCTGGATTCCATCGGTGATCAAGTCGACCGGTGTGACGTCGCTGCTGGAGATTGGCTTGCTCACGGCGATCCCCAATGCGTGTGCGGTCGTGTCGATGGTGCTGGTGTGTCGTCATTCGGACAAGACCCGCGAACGCCGTTGGCACATGGTGATTCCGTTCATCGTGGGTGGCGTCGGTCTCATCCTCTCGACACTGTTCGGTCATAACCCGCCGGTGGCCGTTGCCATGCTCTCGGTCGCCGCTGCCGGATGCATGGTGTGCTCGCCGCTGTTCTGGAGCTTGCCGACGGCCTTCCTCGAAGGCCGCAGTGCAGCCGCGGGTATCGCCGGAATCAACGCTTTCGCCGGATTGGCGGCATTCGTCAGCCCTTACGCGATCGGCTGGATCAAGGACACAACAGGCTCGACCGACTGGGGCATGTACTTCCTCGCGAGCTTCGCGTTCATCGGTGCCATCCTGGTGCTGCGTGTCCCGGCGCGGTTGGTCAACCGCTAAGCCTCGGGAGACATGACGACATGACGATCGATGTTATTGCCCTGACGCAGGAAATGGTGCGCACGCCGAGCTTCTCGGGCGAGGAGGGGAGCATGGCCTCGCTGGTCGAACAGCACATGCGCGATCTCGGCTTCGACGAGATTCATCGCGACGAGAACGGATCGGTGCTGGGCCTTATCGGTCCGGCGGATACGGATGTTGCCGTGCTGTTCGACGGCCACATGGATGTTGTGCCCGTGGTGGGCGAGTGGTCGATCGAGCCATTCGGCGGTGAGATTCGCGACGGGCGGCTCTACGGGCGTGGCAGCACCGACATGAAGGGCGGCATCGCGGCTGCGATGTGTGGCGTAGCGCAGGCTGCGGCGACGGGGCGTCTGACGCAGCGCGTCGCGGTTTCGGCCAGCGTGATGGAGGAAGTCGTCGAAGGCTTCGCGTTGGCGCCGGTGCTGGACCGGTGCTCGCCCGCAGCGGTGGTGATTTGCGAGCCGTCGAAGCTTCAGATCAAGTCGGGGCAGAAGGGCCGCATGGAAATTCTGCTGACGTTCGAGGGCACGCCTGCGCATGCGGCGTCGCCTGAGTGCGGCGAGAATCCGCTGCATGCGGCGGCACGGGCGCTAATCGCCTTGCAGGATCTTCAGTTGCCGACGCACGCGTCGTTGGGTAACGCACTGCTGGTGCCCACGGACATCGTCTCGACACCGTATCCGTCGATCTCGATGATTCCGACGGCGACGACGATCCGCTTCGACCGGCGCACGCTACCTGGGGAGACGTCGCAGGATGTGCTCTCGGAGATCGAGGTGCAATTGCGCGCTGCGGGTCTGGAGCGCTTCACGCTGAGCGTGACCGGAGACAAGGTGCGGACATTCACCGGTTGCTGCGCACGGCCTTTCCGATGGTTGCCTGCGTGGCAGATTGCAGACGATCACGCGCTGGTGTCTGCTGCGGGGCGCGCCGTTCAGTCGGCGGGCCGCGTCGCGAGTCTTGGCACCTGGCGCTTTTGCACCAACGGATCGGAATCGGCGGGGCGCCGCGGGATTCCGACCATTGGTCTGGGCCCGGGGAACGAGGAAGACGCGCACACCATCGACGAGTCGATCGCGCTCGACCAACTGGAGGGCGCACGCGACATCTATCGTGCGCTCGCGCTGGAGTTGGCGGGGGCGTGACCTGGTAGGCCGACGCTCTCACACGCGAGGTGTTGCTCCTGTTTCCAGTAAAGGTCAACGCAGGTGCAACACCTAAAGTTAGAAACGCTGTTGCACGCGCACGATACCCGTGTGGGAGATGAAGCCCGAACCGGCTTGCAACTGGTAGCGAACCGAGGCGCTCAGGTTGTTCGCACGCAGGAGCGTGAGTCCTAACGAAATATCCGCCAGGTCAGACACCGGCGTCGCGCCCACTGTCGTGAAGCCCGTCTGGCCGATCGGGTCTGCAGCGAAGCTTGCCCCGGTGGCCAAACGCGTACGGTTGTACTCGTGCACCCAACGCACGCTCAATTCCGGCACCAGGCTGCCATAGGACGTATCGAACGGCAGTGCAAACTTCGCACCCAACGCGCTGCGCACCGAGCTCGCAGACGCGCTGCTCACCGACAGCGCTGTGCCGTTGCCGCCAGTTTCCGTGTAGCTGTTCTGGTTCAGATAGCTATACGTGAGGTTCGCCAGCGGCGTAACTACTGCGCGACCGACTGCCAGCGGATAACCGAACTCGGCACTGGCCACATATTGCTGACCGTTGGAGCTGCCGCTCGCAACGCCGTTGAAGCCTTGCATCGACACCATACGCGTCGAGTTGTAGCGTTGCATCACCGCCGAACCCGATACGTTCACGTACCACGGCTGGCCCGTGAAGGTGGCATAGCCGATCAGCCCGTAACCATTCACGCTCGTGTTGTTGCCCGACGTGCTGCCGTCGTTGTTGATGACCGTGCGCGAGAACTGGAACGCACCACCGGCACGCCAGTGATCGCCGAAGGCACGGTCGGCACCGACCAACAGGCCGCCGTAATTGCTGCTGTAACCATCGACATCATCACGTGCCGACTGGCTGGCGTGACCACCAAACGCCTCACCCCACACTCCCCAATTCGACGCGCCATCGCCCGTGGCCACGCCCGTGCCGCCCGCCTGTGCAAGGCGCAGGCTATTGACGTGTGTGTTCACCACACCCAACGCGTCGATCGTCGCGGCACCTGCGGCACGGATGTGCTGAACCGGTGCCAGTTGCTGGCCAACGCGGTTAGCCGAACTCGTCGAGTTATCGCTGAGCGAACCCAGTGTCGCGTTGTACAGGTTTAGCAACCGCAGGTCGCTCACGCCGGTGTAGCCGAGCAGCCCGCGCAGCGACGAGACGGCATTCGGGTTGGATGCGATGGTGGCATAACTGCGCGGGTCGAACGCCGGCGTAGTGCCGCCGTTGTTGCCGCCTTCGCTGCCACCGTTGTTGCCGCCGTTGTTACCGCCGTTATTGCCACCGCTATTGCCACCGTTACCACCGCTCGGCGTTCCACCGTTGTTTCCCGAGCCTTGGGCGAGGGTCACCACCAGATTCTGATGCGTGCCGTTGGTCACGGCAGCACCGGTTGCAGCAAGCGTCGTCGAACCGTTGACCTTGTACACCAGCGAATCCGCGTTGTAGTTGGCGGTACCGGCGGTGTCGATCACCACATAGCGCTGCCCGGCGGCAAACGAATAGCCTAGCGATTGCAGCGCGACATTCGAGCCCACGGCGAGAGTGGTGTTGCCGCTCACCACCAGGCGGCCGTAGCCGCTGTCGGTGGTCATGTCGCCCGTCGTCACTGCGTTGTTTGCCACGCCGATTTGCAGCGTTGCGCCCGTTGCCTGCGCATAGTTACCCGCGACCTGAAGCGCGCGATTGACTTGCAGCACCGACGCATCGTTGTAAGCCGTACGCGTACCGTTCAGGTCGAAGTTGTCGTTGACCAGCAGGTTGCCGCCGTTGAAGTGCACATCGGCGCTGGTGCTCACGATAGTACCGACACCGCCGCCAACGCCCGTGAGCGTACCGAACGTCGAGTCGGTGGCGCCACTGATGCGCATATCGTTGACCGAGCGGTTGATGATCCAGCCGCCGATGGTGCCCGCGTTGTTGATCTGGCCGATGCTGCCGTTGAGGTCCTGATTCGAGATCGCGCCGCCAGACGCCGTGATCACGCCACCGGCGAGGTTGTTAATCGTATTGATACGGTCGGTGTTATAGATCGCGTAGTAATCGCCCGTGATCAGACCCGCGTTGTTGATCGCGTTGATCGTACCGCCGTACATCGTGCCACCGATGACCGAAGCACTGTTGTAAACCCCGGCAGGCAGATTGGTGCCGGTCGCCGTGATCTTGCCACTGGCGAGGTTGTTGATCGTACCGATGGTGCCACCGTAATTCGCCACGCCATGCGCTGCGCTGGAAATCGTGCCACCAGCGCCAGCAATCGTGCCGCTGTTCGTGAGCGTGCCCAGCGTAGCCGACGCACCATTGCCCGGCGCTTGATTCACAAGGGCGTTAAATCCGCTAATCAGTCCGCTATTGCTAAGCGCGCCGAACTGGCCGGTGCTAACCAGCCCCATCGCATCCACCGAGACATCGGTCGCGGCAATCGTGCCCGAATTGGTTAATGTGCTGATATGCGAAGTGTTGGCCAATCCGGTGGATACGCCGGAAATCTGGCCGACGTTATCGACCGATGTGATCGTCGCCAGGTTCTGGACACCGATGATGCCCCCCGTGATATTGCCGCTGTTCTCGATTGCGGAGATCTGGCCGAGCGCGTTGCGAATCCCGTAGGAGCTGGTGCCCGAGATCAAACCCGATGCATTGTTGTGAATCGTGCCGATCGTCGACGCGTTGGCAATACCGACGTCCGTTCCCGTTATCAGGCCGGAGTTCTCGAGCCGATCGAGCGAGCCGGCCACGAGGGTACCGTTGAGGTAGTTGGTCGTATTGACAATGCCGACTTGCCCCTTGATCGTGCCTGTTACGGTTCCGGCAACGTTGTTCGAGATCGTACCGATCGTCCCGCCCGCGTTGTTAATACCGTTCGTGCCACCGGAAATCGTACCGGTATTGTCAATACGGTTGAGCAGGGCAGGCAGAGCAGGGTCCGCCGGTGCCACGGTAATGCCATTGCCGCGATCGCTTGCGCCGGTGATGGCGCCGGTGTTAGTCAGCGTTCCGACAGTCCCCGACACCTGAACGGCAGCGGCGTTAAACAGCCCATTCGAAATCAGGCCATTGTTGGCAATCGAACCCAACGCCCCGGCCACGGTCACGCCGGTTTGCGAGCCCGACACGGTACCGTTGTTCGTCAGCGTCGACAGGTTCGACAGCAGGCTAGTTGCCGTGATGACAATACCCTCTGAGCCACCGTATATTGCAGCCCCAGCACCCACCTGGATCTGCCCAGTCAGGTTGTTGAAACTCACGGTCTTGACGCCGGTCATCGTGATGTTCAGATCGGTACCGTTCCAGTCCCATACGGGGAACCACCCCATTGCGTTGCCGGGAGAAAGCGCGAACCCGTTGTTATCAGACTGCGTGAGTATCCCCGCGTAGGGCGCGGGCACCGCCTGAACCACGCCTGAGAGTGCGACCAGTGCCGCAGCGGCTGCCGCCTTGCGTGTCTGGCGACGGTCCACCGATCGTGACTTGCCACTATGGCCGCAGGCAATTTCCGATGCGACCTGATACATGCCAAGAGCGACGCTCCACACCACGCGGTAGACGTGATTCATTTGCTTCCCCTAATGAGTATTCTTTTATTGCGACGGACCCTGGATTCGGTACGCCCCCGGGCCTAACGCCCGTGAAGCCAACACAAAAACTCCGCCATGCGGGCGAAGTCCGTTGATATTCGGTGCGTAAGTCGGGAGGGCGTGCAGACGCTAGTGCGTCAAGACGCGAGATACGGCGATGAGTCGGTCGGGTGCGACAGAAAATGTCGAAATGGCGTTGCCTTGCCGTGCAGCAAAGGAAAGTTGCGCTCGCGCAAAGGCGTATGACGTCTGAAACGCAGTACGAAGCATTCGGACAACCCCGTTATATTGGCTTGCGCCGTCGATCGACGCAGCGTTCTTGTTATATTCGGCAACCATTTAATCCCGCGAATACTTTCACACGTTTTAACGACTGTCAATCGGGAATGACTGAGCTTGCCCCCGAAAAGCGAGTTCCTTGTTGTGCGTTTCAACTCAAGCGAGGAGGATCAAGAGCTTGTAGCTTTCCTAAGCATGTCAATCCTGGCTGTTGCACCCGAGATCGGCCGAAATCGTGTCATGACGCAACCTCCAAATACATACCGTATATTCGCATAATGTACATTATGTTAAATTTAGGACACTCCCGAGCATCCAGATCTATAACCTGCCCGGACACATCGACGGGTCTCAATTTGCAGCGGCCCCAACCGCTGCCGGACGGCAGTAACTTTGACCAGCCAGTGGGAGCAACGATGGCCAGGTGTTCGCGGAAATCCAAATCCCACAGACGCATGCCTCTAGTTGCTCGTTGTCGCTAGTTACTTGCCTCTTGTTGCGGTCGTGGATATGGACGCCTAGTTCAATTTCTCGCGACACTCCGATACCTGTCTCGTTCCGAGCACATGCTCGTTCAGATCACGTGCATGTATCCCCGCACAATTTGACTCTACGGCTGAGTCCTAATACAGTTAGGAAAAAACCTAATACTATTAGTTTTGTGGCGAGGAACTCAATGACCAAGACAGGATTGACGGTCGCCCGGCTCGTGGAAGGCGGGGCCGAACTGGCCGACGAAATCGGCTTCGAACAACTGACTGGCGCCGCAGTGGCGCGCAGGTTCAATGTCCGGCTCGCCAGCCTCTACTCCCACGTAAAAAATCTGGACGCGCTGAAATGCCAGATTGCTCTGTTTGCTCTACGGCAACTTGCCGACGCCGCCACCGAAGCGATCGCTGGCCGTGCTGGCAAGGACGCGCTGTGGGCGCTGGCCGATGTCCATCGCGACTATGCGCATCGACACCCCGGCCGCTTCGCCGCCGCCCGCTACCAACTGGCGCCTGAACTCGCTGCTGCCAGTGCCGGCCCACAACTGGCGCAATTGAGTCGCGCGGTGCTGCGTGGCTACGCGTTGCCCGAGGCCGAACAGGTCCATGCCATCCGCTTTCTCGGCAGTTTTTTCATGGGCTATGCAACGCTCGAACTGTCAACCGCATTCGCGCATAGCGCGCCCGATGCCGAAACCTCTTGGCGGCGCAGTCTGGAGGCCCTGCATGTGGCGCTACAGCACTGGCCGTCCAGCCCTGACGCACTTTAAAGAAGGATTTGCCATGAACACGATCCCGGCCGACGGAGTCCGAGTTCCGGCCCGTGACATCCCCTTTCCTCACAGTATCAGCGTCGAGGCCCAAGCCGCGCTGCGCCGCCTCGTCAATGCCGACGGCATGCCGCTAAATGCGTTGCACTGCCCGCCCCACCCGGAGGACTTCGACGGCTGGATGCGCTTGAAGGCCGCTGCCGACGCGCAATACGGGGCCGCGATGGCCCAGATGGCCGGCCAGTTGCGCGCGAGCGTGGAAACCGTGGAGGTTGATGGCGCCACAGTACACATCGCCGCACCGACAAACCCTCTGGTCGAGGACGCGATCTATGTTGATCTGCATGGCGGCGGCTTGGTCTTCGGCGGTGGCGCAGTTTGCCGTATCGGTGCGCAAATGCACGCCGACCAGTTGGGCCTCCGCTGCTGGGGCATCGATTACCGCATGCCGCCGGAGCACCCGTATCCGGCCGCGCTGGACGACTGCATGGCGGTGTACCGGCGTCTGCTGCAACAGTATTCGCCGCGCAATATCATCGTCGGCGGCCGGTCCGCCGGCGGCAATCTGGCCGCAGCCATGCTGCTGCGCGCGCGCGACGAAGGGCTACCACTGCCGGCAGCGCTGGTGTTGCTGTCGCCGGAAGTGGATTTGACCGAGTCCGGCGACAGCTTCGTACTAAACCAGCTCGTCGACGTATTGCTGCCCAGACCGCTTATGTCTAACAACCTGTTGTATGCGGCGGATGCCGATCTGGCTCATCCCTATCTGTCGCCGCTGTTCGGCGATTTCTCCCGGGGTTTTGTGCCGACCTTTGTCCAGAGCGGCACGCGCGACCTGTTCCTGTCGAACGCCGTTCGACTGCACCGCGCCCTGCGCCGCGTCAACGTTCCCTGCGAGCTACACATCTTCGAAGCAATGCCTCATGGCGGTTTCATGGGCGCGCCAGAAGACATGGAGTTGCGCGCCGAAGTGGCTCGCTTTGTCCACGCGCATCTGCCGCCCCCGATTGACCTTTAGTCAGATTTCGACCACCGATCAGACATTTGACGCAAAATGCCGAAAGGCGCGTGAGGGTCGAAAGCGGTCACCCGTTATCGGCCACAAGCGACCGCCCTGCTGGTGTCGGATTAAAATTGATTCGCTACATCGCACGCCACGTACGGCGACACTTGTGTGCATTGGTGAAAGAACTCGACAAACGCGGTACCAAGTAACACCAGTGTTCTGCATTTGAGTTGCTCGTGATAGAGGCAGTTACACAATCCGATTTGATCTTTCCTACGACCATCATCCGTTCGACTGTCCGTTGTTCCGACGCCGAGAGCGACACCTGCCCTTCGTTTCCCCTTTGGAATGTCACCTGCCTCAAGTTGCTACGCGAAGCTGACAACTGGCCAACGTTGCTGCACGGATCAGGACGCTCAAATATGCATTCTTGCTGGGAATTTCAATAAAATTCAAATGATTAGGGTTGCTTCCGGCTGGCCAACGTTGCTGTCGTCCGGCAGTTGCGCAATAGCGTTACAACTGGACGTCGCCATCCGTCGCACGCGCCCGGCGTCGCACGAGCTTGGGCACCGCGATCGCTCCCGCCGCTGCCGCCACCGCCGCGACCGAGGCCGTCGCGGCGAGCGCTTTCCACGGGTGCGCGTGCACATAGCCATCTGTCACCGTCGCCCATTCGGACATTGTTTGGCGGCTTGTCTTGCGCAAGTCCTCAAGATGCGCGGTTAGATTCTGCAGTCGCGCACCGAGCGACGGATTGGCTTGCCCCACCTCCAGACTTGCTTCGTCGGCGAGGTCCTTCAAAAGCGCTTTGACGTCCGCGAGCAGCGCATCTGCATCGTTGATGAGGGTCTGCCGTTGATTCCGATGTTCCATCGAAGTGTCGTTCATGTTCGACTCCTTTGAGTTCTGGCACTGCATTTGTCGCCGCCGGACTGTCTGGCGCCTTTTGGATAGTGGCATCGATTCGTCGGTTGGCTTTGCCTCAGGTCAAAACCCGGGCACTTCGAGCGGCGATGACATAGATCAAGCATCTCCTGATTTCCGTGCAAATCCGAGCGCCGTCGTGACTATCGTGAAGCGGTAAAAACATCGGAACAAGCCCGATCATGTCGCCATTCAATTCAGATAGCCGCACGCCGGTGGAAGTCGAGATCAACGGTCGCCGGTACGTGGGGCACTACCGTGTCGTCAATGGATCGGTGATTGCGTACCTTGACGACGATTGCCGTCTTGCCTCCTGCGATATCAACGGCCCCGAGGCGGTTGCGCGGTGGCTCATTTCCGATATGTCGCGCAAACGACAGAAGAAGGAAAGAGCGTCTAAATCCCGCTGAAGCGGACGATTGAGCCCGGCCGTCCGACATTCGCTTGTCGTTTCGCACGGGGATAAGGTGCCCAAGGCGTCTGCCCCGATCCCAAGGCAATGCCGCTGACTACCGCGCCGGTCGGATGCAGCCGGAGTGCCGGTTCACGTCGTAGCGTTGCACGAGCACGTTCTTTTCGACCGTCACGACTTCGACGGAAACCGTATCGGCATCGCGCTCGGCCACCTTACCCACCTTCAGGCGCGGGTTGCCCGCTCGTCTTAGCCATGACTCCATATTGCTGCGTACCTGATCGACGCTCAGGTTGAGCTTCTCGCGCTGCGGGAACCGATCGGCATCGGCACACGGAGCGCATCCCCCTGGCCCATCCATCATGCCCTGCCCCATCATTCGGCCGGCATTCCCGTCACGCATCATGCCGGGACCATAACCCTGCGCACACCCCCAATTGCCGTCTACCGGTTGTGCGCCCGCTTCCCCGGCCAGCATGGCAAATACCGCAGAAATCAAGACGCAAACGCGCCCATGCCTCGTCTCGCTTCGCATGATGTTTGTCTCCTCAGTTTTTACACAGGCCCGGTCTGGCGACGCCGTTTCATGCCCCCTCCGGGAACCCGTCTCAACGCTAGTTCCGAGCACCGCACGAGGCTTGATGCAAGTCAACAAGGCATGTGGGCGTCGTCACATTGCGCGCTTGTCATCGGTCCGTAGCCCATGGGGCATGCCCGATGGTTGACCTCAATCAACCTGCCGGAGGCTGGCGTCGTCCAAACTGAAACCGTCGGCCGGATCGCGAGACGGTGACGTTCGTGAGCGCGTCTCAAACGTCGCTTTCGGCATTGATCGCGCGCCCCTGGCACAACCCGATTCGTAAAGGTGGTGAACAATGAACGGACCGACTTCCCTGAAATCACCCCCTCACTTACCCGCCCGCGTGTTCGTCGCAATCGACCCGTATGGCGAGGCAAGACATGCTATTGCCGTTGCACGACGTGTTATCGCCCCCTCGGGTGCGGTCCGTCTCGTGAGTGTCGCTGAGAACCCGCTCACGCATGTGCCCGTAGGCTCGCTCGTCGGCGAAGCGCTGAATGCGGCACGCGCAGAACTGTCGGAGAAGGCGCACGAGGCGGTTGCCGCCGCCGCCGGCGCTTTTGCCGAGCGGGACATTCACGTCGAAACGCACACAATCGACCTGTCCCAGCACGGTGGTGACGTCGTGCACGCTCTCGTCGACGACGCGCTCGCATGGCACGCGGAACTGGTGGTGCTCGGCACACATCAGCACCATGGCTTGTCGCGCTGGATCGAGGGTGTCGTTTCAGAACCAGTGGCGCGACTCGCAAACTGCCCGGTGCTCGTCGTGCCCGAAATCTCTTCAGAAAAGGTCAGCCATTCGCTCAATCGCTTGTTGTTCGCCATTGACGGCAGCGAGCAGGCGACGCAGGCAATGTGCTTCGGCCTGCGGTTTGCCACGAGCGTCACGCATGTCCGAGCACTCTACGTGGTCGATTGCGCGGTGCGCCTGAGCGATCTTGTCCCCGTCGATTTTCTCGAAAACGAATTCGTGGAAGAAGGGACTCGTGCGCTTGAGGCGGCAAAACTGACGCTCGCCCAAACGTCATCCAGATCTAGCACCGCGCTCATCAGAACGGACCGCACAAGGGACGATATTGCGCACGCGATTGTCCGGGAGGCGCAACGCTGGCATGCCGACCTGATCGTAATGGGTACTCACGGGCGACGCGGCATCGTTCGTTGGATGCTGGGCACGGTCGCCGGACGCGTGGCGCAGATCGCCCGAACACCGGTCCTGCTCGTACGCGGGTCGCATGGGTGACGCCCCGTGGGCTAAGCGGTAACGGCAACGCACGACTTCACCGGAACCGCCCGCCGTCCCCAACCCCTGTTTGGCGTCGAAAATCCGGGCACCGAATTCGGCTCATGCAACCGGATCATTGACCAGCGTCAATCCCGCCGAGCCCCGATGGATTAGCTTGAATCGTGGGGCGGTGTCATCGACGCGGGGCGCACCGCCTTCGGTAAAACAAGGAGGTAAGGATGAAAAACGATCTTCAGTTGAAGAAGGACGTGGAGCAGGAACTGGAGTGGGACCCTGCCATCAATGCCGCGGACATCGGCGTACAAGTCCACGACGGTATCGTCACGCTGTCGGGCCATCTGCATAGCTACGCAGAGAAACTCGCGACAAAGCGGGCGACGCAGCGTGTCGAAGGCGTGCGGGCCGTGGTCGTCGAAATGGTGGTAGCGGTACCCAACGAGCATCGACGCACCGATGCCGACATCGCGAGTACTGCGCGCACCGTACTGCTTTGGAGCGCAGGGCTATCCGAGCGTGCCGTACAAGTCACCGTGGAAAAAGGGTGCGTTACGCTGACCGGTGAAGTCGACTGGGGCTACCAGATGCTAGCGGCAGAGAAGGTCGTCGCGCACCTTCGTGGTGTCAACACCGTCTTCAACGATATTCGTATCAAGCGCCGTGCGGCACCGACCGATATCACCAGCAAGATTGAGTCGGCGCTCAGGCGGCATGCCGAGGAAGATGCGCGGCATATCTCCGTTCACGTCGCCGACGGCACGGTCACGTTGCGCGGGAATGTCAGTTCTCTGGATGAGAAGACGATGGCGTGCAACGCCGCGTGGTCCGCTCCCGGCGTGCGACATGTAATCGATGAAATGTCCGTCGGGCGCCCGTAGGCGTGCCGTCGGCGCGCTGCATCATGAGGCTTCCAAGGGGAATTGCCATGATCAGATTCGTTGCTATAGCCTGCTTGCTTTGCTGGCTTCCTGCCCTATGGACGGCAGACAATGCCGTATCGGCGCCCCTTACCACACACGAGAAATCGTCGGAGGTCCCCTTTATCACCGGCGGCATCGGTGAGGATGAAGTCCAACAATTCCGCGAGGCGGCCGCCAGATACAACCTGCGAATGACCTTCGCAACGACGTCCGGCAGCTATCTGTCGGACGTGGATGTGATGATCTCCGACGCCGCCGGACATTCGATACTCGCAGTGAGAACCGAAGGCCCGTTCCTGTTCGTCAAATTGCCGCCTGGGCGTTACGGCGTTGCGGCGCAAATGCCACAAATGGCCGAGCACCGCACCGTTCGAGTCCCCGCCCGGGGGAGCGCGGAATTGAATTTCCATTGGGATATTCCTGGCTATCTCGGTGATCTGCACCTTTGCGCGAACTGCCCGACGCCGCCGAAACGCTGATGGCAGGAGGGGCCGTCCTTACCCCGGGGCGCGCGAATCAACTCGCGACGCCACACCGGGGGGTGTCGCACGGCGAAGGGATCGTATGCAGTACCGCATCGGCGATGTCATCCTGGCGGAAGACTGTCACCCCCTTGAGTCCTGCACGCCAGGCCTGCTTAAATATGGTCCCTACCTCTTGCACCGATGTGGGTTTCGAGAGCAGGACGGTTTTGGAAATGCCGCCATCGATAAACGGTTGAAGGGCCGCCACCATGTTGAGGTGATCGCTGCCCGAGACCTGCCCAGCCGTGACAAAGTAGTCAGGCAATGCCGTTTGCTCGCCGCATAGCCTCTGAAAGGACAGAAACGCGTGATTCTTGAGTCGATAGTCCCGCGCCGGTTCGTCGTTCAGGCGCATACGCCGCTGAAACACCCAGTCGAAAGCGGGTTCGATGCCGCTCGAACAATTTGAACAGAACGCCAGACTGACACTGCCGGTTGGGGCGATCGATAGCAAGTGACTGTTACGCAACCCCTGCCGAGCGATGAGATCGCGCACTGCGTCGGGCAGCGAAGAGGCGAAGTGACCTGCGGACAAGGTTCGCTCGAGCCGAAACAACGGGTATGGGCCGCGCTCGCCCGCGAGCATCGCCGAGGCCATGTAAGCGTTATCGCGAAGGCATCGGCCGATATCGCTGGCCAGATCGCGTGCCGCTTGCGAATCGTAGCGCTGGCACATCATCGTCAGTGCGTCGCCTAGCGCGGTGACTCCCACACCGATGCGTCGCTTGCTCCTGGCCTCGATGCACTGCTCCGTCATTGGCCATTGCGTGATATCGATGGCATTGTCCAGCATTCGCACCTGTGTGCGAACGAGGTGGCCGAGCGTCGCAAAATCGAACGCCGGCTTGCCACCGACTCCGAACGGATGCCGGACTCTGCGTGAGAGGTCGATCGGGCCGAGAACGCAGCTCCCCCATGGAGGCAATGGTTGTTCACCGCATGGGTTCGTCGCGGCGATCGATTCGATATCGGCCAGATCGTCGGCGCGCCGAATCGTGTCGATGAAGAGCAGCCCGGGTTCCGCACTGTCATGAGCCGCTTCGGCAATGCGGCGCCACAAACGACGCGCGGGTACGGTGGCGTAGCACCAGTTGCCGTTGACAAGTCGGTGTACACCGCGCCCCAGCGTTCTCGCGTCGGGCGTCGCACGGTGCTGAAGTTGCCACACGGCGTCGTTCTCGACGGCGTGCATGAAAGCGTCGGTTACCGCGATGGAAACGTTGAACGTCGCCCAGCGCAGTCTGCCGCGCTTCGCCTCGATAAAGGCCTCCAGGTCAGGATGGTCGCATCGCAATACCGCCATTTGCGCACCTCCTCGTGTGTCGGGAAGTGGCAACGAACGGCAGGCGAGATCGAAGCGGTCGATGACTGCACAGACATCTCCGGTCGAACCGCCCTCCTCGCCCACGCTGGCGTTGCATGGGGCGACGCTCGAGAAATCGTAGCCCACGCCGCCGCCCATGCGCAGTGTGCGGCAGGCGTTCTGTATCGCGCGCAGAATGTCGTGCTGTTGCGCAACTTGGGTATCTGGCGCCACGATCGGATGAACGAAGCAATTGATCATCGTGGCCGATTTAAGCGTCCCTGCGTTGGCCATGATTCGACCCGCACCGATCGCTCCACGGAGCATATTGGCGTAGATGCGCCGCGCTTGATGCGCTCGGTGTTTGGGCTGCTCGGCCTGCGCAAGCGCGCACGCGACACGGCGGTAGACGTCGTTGCGTGTCGATTCCCCTGGCGCAAAGTATCGCTGCGCTAATAGGCTGTTGCAGATTTCCGATGCTGGGGGCGATTTCATGTCATGCAACTCGCGCCTTGCAGATTAGGGAATCGGGTCAAGTCATCTTCAGGCATGTCAACACCTCATCGTCACTTACCTGAGCAAAGTCCTCATAGAACTCTCCCACTGCGGCAAAGTCATCCGGCGTGGCGAGGCTCACCACTTCGTCGGCATACGTGGCAAGCGCGCGAAGCGCGTCTGACGGCGCCACCGGCACCGCACAGATGAGACGAGCCGGTGCGTATTGCCGCACAGCCTGCAACGCAGCGATCATGGAGGATCCCGTGGCGACCCCGTCATCGACGACAATCGCAATGCGTCCCCGCGGGCTGATGCTCTTCCGGCCCGGCGTAAGACTGGCGCGTCTGCGCTTCAACGTTTCCAGTTGCGCGAGCCTCTCTTGCTGCAAATAGGTGCTCTTGAGGTTTCCCATTCGGGCGTAAGGTGTCAGAAACGTCTCGCCGGATTCGTCTACGGCGCCAATCGCAAGCTCGGCATTTCCGGGAGCCCTCAGTTTGCGCACCAGTACAAGATCGAGATCGCCGCCCAGCGCGGTGGCAACGGCGCTTGCGACGGGCACGCCCCCTCGCGGCACGCCTAATATCAACGGATGTTTGCCCGCGTAACGACCCAACGCCCGACCCAACTGACGTCCGGCGTCTTGTCTGTTGGAAAACGGACGCATCGATCTGCTCCTCAAACCTGACTACGCCTTTGTGCACCGTCCTCCGTGGCCGAAGCGAGCCGCCTGCGCGACTCACTGTGGGTGCCCAAAAAACGGCGAGCGTCACAGTACGATCCGCGACCGTTTCAGCTTGGCACGTTGTCTGCGGGGAGCCTTGTCGCAAATCAATGTTGCTCAACGCTCACGGCCTGTCACCCCACCCCACCCCAACGCGAACGCGCAATGTCGGCGTAAGGAGAAACCCTGCGCATCGGCCCCGTGCGCATGCGGTTTTGACATGCGTCATGGCGATCGCCATGAACGGGCCTATACATTTGAGATAGCCGATGGCGAGATGTACGGCACCGCAAACGCGCACATCACTCAAATGACTTACCGGAGATTCCATGTCTTCCCTTCACCAGCGATACAAAGGCTTCGAGATCGAGGCACAGGCAAAACTTGTCGGTCCGGGGGGCTTTTCTGTTCCAAGCAATGAGCGGCGCTATGTGCCCATCGCTGTCTTGCGTGGTGTTAGCGTCGGGGACACCGACGATCCGGGGGAACGCAATGAAGCCGTTGCATCGGAAGGCGTCGTCATTCATATTCGGCTGAGCAATTGTCTGGATACGGACCCGTATCGCGCCATTCAGGTCGCTGTCGCGCATGCGCACCGGGTGATCGATGCGATGGCGGGGACCGACTTCGACATTGCACTCATGGCACCGATCCCCATCCCGTTGCCCCGGGTGCTTCATTGAAGAAAGCGAAAATCGCCATGACCCAACTCATTGTCCTTATCAACGTCGTGGCGTTTTTGATTCAGCTGGCCGTGGGCGACACCGCCATCGATGTGCTCGCGCTTTGGCCCCTGTCGTCCGCAGCCTCGGACATGGCGCACACCCCTGGCACGCTTTATCCCGTCGCACCTTTTCACGTCTGGCAACTGCTGACCTACAGTCTGCTTCATTCGGGATGGGTACATCTCGCCTTCAACATGTGGGGGCTTTATCTCTTTGGCAGAGATATCGAAGACGAGATCGGCGCAATGCGCTTGCTCGCGCTTTACGTCGGCAGCGCATTCAGCGCAGGGCTGACACAACTGCTGGTCACGTCTGTGCTCCTTCCCTCGCCGTATCCGACCGTGGGAGCCTCCGGCGGGGTATTTGGCCTGCTCTTCGCATTTGCCGTCCTGTTCCCGCGCCGGACGGTCATTCTGCTTATTCCGCCCATCCCTCTTCCAGCCTGGCTGTTCGCTACGCTCTACGGTATTGCGGAGTTGGCGCTAGGCGTTTCCGGGACGCTCAACGGAATCGCGCATTTCGCCCATGTGGGGGGAATGCTGGGAAGCGCACTCCTGATGCTGTACTGGCGGCAGCACAACCGCCAGCAGCATGCTGGCGGGTAAATTCGAGCGTTCACCACGCTGCGTCCTCGCTTCGCCGCTCTTCAGAGCGTCACCGCTGCGTGTCCGATCGTCTGTGCGAGTACGGGGACTTCGTTTTCGTTCAGCGACATGGCGTCGGCGAGCAGACGATGGTTCAGCCAGCCGCGAACTACGCACGCCAGTCCCGAGGCGGCGCAGTATAGCGAAACGTTCTGCGAGATTGCACCGATGGCAACCCCCGCAAACGAGTCCCGCTGCACGGCAGGAAACTGATCTGCGCGTTCATGGCTCACCACATAAACGAGATCCAGCGGCGCGTTGCTGACGAAGTCCTGATACCCGGTCAGGTTTCGGGCATCCACCGCATGCTTGAGCCGCAGCTCGTGCGAAATGGGGTCGTACCGGTACACTCCTTCGGGCAACGCAGCGTAAATATCGATCTCGTGAACACCCTGCGCGGAGGGTGCCGTGCGTCCACCGGTGTCCGCGCGGTTAATGCCATTGGCGGCCCACAAAAGGTCGCCGAGTTGCTGGGCGGACAACGAAGCCGGTGAATATTCCCGCGTGCTTCTGCGCCGGGCAAGCGCAATCATCAGAGAGGCCCCGGCGCTCAGGTCCGGCGAGGGAAGATCGATGATGTCCGGGGAGCCGGTCGCAGCCGGACGCACAGGCGCCTCGGGGACGATTTCGTAAGGAGAATGTTGAAGGTCGTTCATGGTCTGAATTCTCAGTGAATGACGTCTAATCTTGTGCGCGGGTGCTTGCGGTTCAGGGACGATGCCACCGCACGCGCAACTCGGATTGGCCGTGCCCGTAGTCGAATTGGAGCTTTCCGCCGTAGGCTCGATGAATCGCGGTACCGATATCGCGTGCCGCATGCACGCCGGTCGTGGTAATGACGGTCCCGGTCTCATCCGAGGCGACATTCATGACGCGATCCATCGCATGCTCTCGTTGCAAGCGTTGTACCCGATGCTGGACAAGTCCGAGAATCTCGGCCCGATGCTTTGCCTCGAAATCACCTTCCAGGCAGAGGCGCGCGGCGGGCATGTTGTCTGCGATGCGATGACACGCGGAACAGGTCACCGATGCCGCCCCAGGCGGTATTGCACGCCATTGCCAGCGCCCTCGCAGATAGACGGCATGGCAGCCCGGGCAAACAGCAAGGGCGGGTGCTAAGTCGGGTTGCTTGTAGCTGTCCGGAATATCCGCTTCCGGAAAGCGATCCCACCTCACAGGTCGAACCATTGCCGACCGGGCTCTGACTTTCATCATGCAGCTCCTGAAAATAGCGGATACGCGTTTGCGCACAACCGACCGTCGCCCCGGTGCGTGAAAGCGTCGTTGCTGCAACTCAGATGGAACGATCGACACGTTAACGGTAGTCATTCGGGACGCCCGCGCTTTGGCCTGAATCAAATTCTGTGCGCGCCACGTGTCGTTCTACCGAAAATGAACGAGTGGCATTTGCGGAGCACTACCGCGGCAACGTGGCGGGATCGTATTGATTTCTGGGATTCCACAGCATCCAGCCGTCGGTTTGCTCCGACTCGGCCGCCCTGATCTGTGCCTGGATTTCCGCCGCACCGAACGTTCGATGATCGAAGGCGTAATCTCGAAATGCCTGCAACCATGGCCGGAATCTGACGCCCGGCAATCCAGAGCGCCGAATGGCTTCGCCCAGCGAGCGCTCGACGATCTCACCGGCATGTTCAGTCGGCTTGCGGCACCCGGGAAGTCCCCACGCGAACCCTGAGGGGTAAAGCATGGGGGAGATGTAATCCACGCGGGCACCGAACGTCTCGATCCGTTGCCCGATTTCGGTATCGTTCAGGTTCCAGCACACGTAGCCGAAGATATCGGCGGAGGTGTAAACGTTGTAGCGCACCAGGCGCTCGCGCGCGGCGTCGAGAAAGCCGGTGATGGCCGCCACCCGATTGGCCTCTGTGTTGGGCTCATGAAATTGCAGACCTGACGTATCCGGAAATCGCAGATAGTCGAACTGGATCTCGTCGAATCCCATACGCGCCGCTTCTTCCGCAAGATCAAGGTTGTGGGACCAGACGAGCGGCAATGTCGGATCGAGCCATCGCAACTGCTCCCGGTCTCGCCACACGTCGCCCCTGGCATCGCGCACGGCCCACTCCGGATGCGCCTGCGCCAAAGGGTCGTCTTTGAAAACGACGATTCGCGCAATGAGATAGAGGCCGCGCGCATGCAGGGACTTGATCAATCCCGGGAGGTCCGCGACGCGCGGCGCGCCCTTCACAACATGCGCCTGAGCGCCGATGCGCTCTCGCGCTGGGCTCCGGTATGGCGTCACGCCGCGATCGCCCTTCATATCGATCACGAGGGCGTTGATGACCGTGGTGTTCGTGAGAGCCACGGCGCTGGCAAGCAGCGATCGGCTCGCGACGCCGTAAGCAGACAGATAAACGGCCTTAGGGCGCAGCCTCGGCATTGAAACGATAGTGCCTTCCCCCGCCTGCGCCATGGGGATCGCGACCCTTGCAAATCCCGGGGCCTTAATCTGCAGCGTTGTGACAGACGGATCCGCTTCGGGGATCGTGAACGATCCGTCTTCTGCGCTCACCTGCACGTGCGCGCCCGCGACAACGGTTGCACCCGGTATGGGACGCCGCGACGTTGCGTCGACGACTGTGCCCGATATACCGTTCGCGGCGAGCGGAACCAGTGCCAGCAGGCACAGCACTATCGCGCCGGTGCACTTCAATCGATTAATCATGGCGTGTCTGCGCTTGCGTGAGCATGCGTCGCAGGCAAACCGCACCGCACTCTTGCGTCATCAAGTATCGCGGGATAGCCATCGGATCGGAATGAGGAGTGACGGGCTTCGCATCAATGGAGAATGCGTATCGATAGCCCTCCTCGCGTGCGATCGCTTCGAGCTGTGGGTCATAGATTCCGAATGGCCACGCCAGCCACTGAACGGGTTTGCCCATTGCCGTTTCGAGAGATGCCCGGGAACGCCGGAATTGATCGCGTACGAAGCGCTCATAGTCGGCAGGCGTGCGCCGGGCGCGCTCCGTTTTGAAGTTGGGGTGCCAATAGGTGTGGGATCCGACTCCGACGTGTATCGATCTCGTCAGTTCGCGAACCTGATTCCAGGTCATCGCATACGACGCGTTCGAGATCGCGCTGGGATAGAGGAAGAGCGTGACGGGCGTTGACCTGGCTTTGAGCATGGGCCACGCAATCTCGAAGACCGATCGGTGGCCGTCGTCCAGCGTCAGCGCGAGGGCGCGCGGCGGTAACGTGTCCTGAGACCCGGCGAGCCACGCAAGCACATCTGCCATCGGCACGATCCGGTAACCGTTCGCAGTGAAGAATTCGAGCTGAGAGCAAAACGTCTCCAGGCTCACTGTAGTCGAGCCCACATCGTGCGCCGATTTGCCCTCCGAAAAGCGGTGGTAAACGAGGATAAGCACGTCATGCTGTGCCGGCCCGGCGTCCGCCTGCGCAGGCACGCTCAACAGCAGCATTGCCGCTGCCAACGAGACGGTAAGCCGACGGATGTTTCGGCGCGGCCATGCGGCGATCACTTGTCCCATTTCGGTACCCGGGCCCCTATTCTCGTTCATGATCGTTTTTGTCACGGAGCGCCGTCGATGGGATGGCACTAGCCTGCGGAGGCAGTCGGATAAGTTGGCACGCCTTGCCGGAGAGGGCCTGCGAGCCCCGCTCCGGCCTCGAGGCGAAAGACGGCTGACGCCGCGTGCTTCACTGGATCGTCAGTTCGCGCCGGCTCGCATCGGCGCGTTTCGGCAAGACCAGTTCGAGCACGCCGTCGCGGTAATTCGCTTGTGCCTTGTCTTTGTCGACGCTTTGCGACAATGAAAAGCTGCGATACATATCGCCTTCATAGCGCTCGCGATGCACGAAGTTGCCGTTGTCCGTTTTTTCCGTCGAGTCGCTGATGTGGGCGCTGATGGAAACCTGATTTCCATCCAGTGTCACTTTGATGTCCTCCTTGCTCACGCCAGGCATGTCGGCGCGAACGGTGAACTTCGTATCGTCTTCCTCGACATCGAGTTTGATCTGCATGCGCTTGCTGCTTTCCAGCGCGAGCGGGCGCCAGAAGGCGTTGCGGATAAAGCTTTCGAAAGGCTCTTCGATATTCAATGGATCGAATCGAGTAAGGTTGGCCATGGCTGACTCCAAAAGTTGATAACGTGGTGATGTACTCCGTATCCCCGGCACATACCGTATCTACTGTATAAGGGCGCCCCACGCCGTCATTGACCGAAGTCAAGCCGGGGTGTCGATTCAGGCTGCCGCGCCTGCGGAAGCAAACTTATGACACGCGATCGTTCAGGCGACTCGTCCGGCAGGATTTCAGCGAACTCATACCTTGAAGTCGCCTTAATTTCGGGCCAGCCCAGCGCCAGAATCGGTCAGCGAGCCGTGAAACGGCGCATCACCGACGGTGGGTCGACCTCTCGTCTGAGATCGAAACGATCTGATTCGCCCTCACAAGCCATCAGCAGAAACGCGATTTCTTAACGTCTTCACAGATATCCACTTCGAGACATTCGACGCGCTCCCTGAAATCTCATTGACTCCGGAGAATGATCGTTCTACACTGCAGAGAACGATCATTCTCCGCATCTCCCAATGGCCCTCTCTTCTCAACTCGCCGATCTCTCTGCACCTCAACTCGCGCTGCTCGATACCACCGAGCGACTCGTCTACGCAGGGGGTATTCACGCCACTGGCGTCGATGCCATCGTCAAGGAGTCGGGCGTGGTCCGCAAAACGCTTTATCGTCACTATCCGACGAAGGAAGCGTTGGTGGAAGCTGCGCTCCTGCGGCGCGACGAGCGTTGGATGCAATGGTTCGTCGCTGCGACATCGAAAAGCGACGATCCTCTCGATCGCCTGCAATCGTGCTTCGACGCCCTGCGTACTTGGTTTGCCTCCGACGGCTTTCACGGTTGTGCGTTCCTGAACGCGGCCGGTGAGATTGGCGATCCGGCCAGCAGTATTCGGTCGGTATCGAAACTCCATAAACAACGGCTTCTCGATTACCTGAGCGAACTCACTACCGCGAGCGGATTGCCCCAGCCGGATGCGCTCGCCGAAGAGCTGTTGATCCTGATTGACGGCGCGATCTCGGTCGCGCTCGTTTTCGGCGGAACCGAAGCCGCCGACACTGCCGCGCGTGTAGCGCGTCGACTTCTTGCCGTGTCTTAACCCAACCCGTGAGGTAATCCAACGTGTCATCCACCAACGACAGCCGTCCGCCGCTTCCGCCGTTCACGCGTGAGACCGCGATTCAGAAAATCCGCCTTGCCGAGGACGGATGGAATAGCCGAGATGCCGCCAAGGTCGCGCTCGCGTATACCGTCGATACGAAATGGCGCAACCGCGCCGAATTCGTGAACAACCGTGCCGAAGCGCAGGCATTCCTCGAGCGCAAGTGGGCCAAGGAACTCGACTATCGTCTGATCAAGGAACTGTGGGCATTTGCCGATAACCGTATCGCGGTGCGCTATGCCTACGAATGGCGAGATGATTCCGGCAACTGGTTCCGCTCGTACGGTAACGAGAACTGGGAGTTCGGCCCGGATGGGCTTATGTCGAATCGCTACTCGTGTATTAACGATCTGCCGATCAAGGAATCGGAGCGCAAGTTCCACTGGCCGCTTGGGCGTCGGCCGGACGATCATCCGGGGCTGTCCGATCTCGGACTCTGATTGCAAGTTCGACCCGCAACCGAGCACGCCGCACTGGCGGCGTGCTCGGTTGGCAGCGCCCCGCATCAAGTCTGCGTCATGTTCTCGACAGGGGAAGCATCTTGTGCAACGTCCCGTCCCGAAGCACCCAGTGATGGTAAAGCGCAGCACAAACGTGCAGCGCTACAGCGCCCAACAGCCCATAGGCCAGCAGCGAATGCACGTCGCCCATTGCGTGACCGAACGATGACCCCTGCGCCGATAAAGCAGGCAACGGAATCACGCCAAGGAACTTGACCCCGTAGCCTCTTGCCGACGCATTGATCCAGCCCAGCACGGGCATGATCACCAAAAGTGCGTAAAGCCCCTTGTGTGCAATTGCGGCGAACGCATGCATAAGCGACTTCTGTCCGCTTTCCGGCTTGATCCGCCAACGCGCCCACAGCATCCGTATTGCCGTAAGCCCGAGAATCGTTGCGCCTAACGAGAGATGCCACGCGACGAGACCGATGGCCGGCGTTTGCTTCGTGATATCCGGCATCGCCCAGGCGACACCAAATTGAACCGCTAAAAGTGCGGCAGTGATCCAGTGCAAGTACCGGGACGCCGCATCGTAACGCGTAATGCTTTGTTTCATCTGAACCTCTCATCCATCGGTTGGAAACTACATTTGGCCTGCACGGTTGCACAATGCCACGGCCCATGACGGCTAATTCTGAGGCACGACACTTAGCGAAGACTTAGCAAGCCCCCCATTTAATCTGACGGGGCACCAGCACTGCTTACGTCTGTCCGGCGAATGCCTAGGCCCCGCCGGTGGAAGACAAAAGGTCGGCAAGCCAGATGGCGGCGACGACAAAGATAAGGCCGGGCACCACCGTCTTTGCGAACCGCGGGCCACCCGAAATCGCCGCGACGACGCCTTTGGCCAATGCGTTCGTCGACACGCCGGCAAGAATGGGGAGCGCCGCGCTCGGCATGCTCAACTGCCCCTGCTCAACAAGCGAGGTGACGCTGGCGGCCACCGAGTGCGCATCGGCCAATCCTCCGGTCATCGCCACGACCAGTAAACCGGCGCGCCCATACCATTGCGAAAGTGCCCCCGATGCGAGCATGACCAGCGAGACGCTGAGCGTCAGTATCAATGCCGACTTCAGATCGATACCCGTATCGATAACGGGCATGTCCGCCCCGTTCTGACGGCTTGCGCGCCACAGTGCCCATAGGGCATAGGCCAGCGCGCTCAGCGCACCGGCGCCAAGCGGGAACGCCAGTTGGATCAGCACCCCGGGATGGATCGTGCCGATCACAATTCCCAGCTGTATCATCGTCGCAATGGTCGATAACACTGCACCGGCTGCGGCCGTCGGAAGCCGTTCGGGATTTCGTTTTGCCAGGGCCCCCATGGCACTGATCGTCGCAATGCTCGACGCAAAACCCGACACGAAGCCCGTGACAGGCAGCCCTGCCCGCGGCCCGAGCACGCGCTGCGCGATATGTCCGATGAGTGCGACCAGTAGCATGACCACCGTGAACCGCCAGATCGTGTAGGGGTTCAGAGCGTGAAACCCGTCGATTGGCCGGTCGGGAAGGACGGGAAGAATGATGAGTGCGGCGACGGCGAGCAATAGCGCGTCCTGCAATTCGCGCTCGGTGATGGCGCCTGTCACAAAGCGATGGAGGCGAAAGCGGACCTGTAGCACGTATGCCACGGCCACACCGAGCGCGACGCTCAGACCCGGTGCGCGTTGCGCCAGTGCGCCGAGCGTCAGGGTAAGGAGCAGCGCGACTTCGGTCGTCAATCCGGGGTCGTCGTGCGGCCGCAAGTAGGCCACGGCCAGAAGTGTGCTGAGACCGACAGCCATCGCGACGACAAACCAGACACCCCCTGCCGACATGGTGACGGTGCCGAGCATGGCGGTCAGGGCGAACGTCCGGATACCCGCCGCACCACGCTCTCGTGTCGTGCCTTTGCGTCGTTCCCGTTCGGCACCGATCAGCAAACCGATCGCCAGTGCCGCCGCAAACGGCAACAGGTCATTCATGGGTCCGGTCATGACGAAATTCGGCACGGTTGCCACCGTCGTAGCGAGAATGCCTCCAGCTTAGTGGGTGCATGGCATCGGTGCCTACGCAATGAACCAACATTGATCGAGCGCAATCGCACTGACCGCTCGCGTGCCTATGCTGGTATCGACACCTCACTTCGGCGCGGCATCTGCCGTGATATCCACCATGTCTCCCAACTCGCCATTGCTGTCGCCTCAGACCGCACATCGCCCCTTCAAGCGAATTCTCATCGCTGTCGACCCTGGCGGTGCCTCGAACAGGGCCGTCAGCTACGCAGCGCACCTTTGCTCGGCACAGACGCAGGTGCTGGTAATGGGAATCTTCGAGGACCCCAAGGCCTACCTCCTGCCCCACTCCGCCACGCCCGCCGACGTTCGCGAGGCGTTCGAGGAACTGAAAAACGATGAGCTGGCGTCGCTCGAAACGGCACGTTCAACGCTGCGAAGCAGCGGTGCGCAAGTCCATCTGCGCTTGCTCGGCCCGGCGCTCGGAAACGTCGAGATAGCCACACAATTGGCGCGCGCTGCCCGGGACTGGGACGCCGATCTGATCGTCGTCGGGGCCGAGCGCACTGCTGGCGTGATTTCCCTGCTGGCGACCAAGGTGTCCGCAGAATTGGCCGAGCACACGCACCGCGCCATTCTTGTGGTGCCAGGCGATGCGGACGAATCGACGCTGCACCCAGCGAAGCGCCTCTTGTTTGCTGTAGACGGCAGCGACGCTTCGCTACACGCGGTGCGTGTGGGCTTGCGGCTTGCCCCGCCACATGCCCGGCTTCTGGCGTTGTTCGTCGAAGACCGGGGTATCGACCTGGCTCAACTGCGTCAGTTTCTCATCTCCCCAACGCTCGAAACCCGGACGGCCGATCACGCGTTGGCGAAAGCGCAGGCAGTGATGGCCGAAGGTAACCCCGGTATGACGATCGAGCGTCTGGTCTCGCACACTCGTCTGACCGAGGACGTGGCGTGCGCCATCAAACGGGAGGCGCGTAGTTGGAAGGCCGATGTCGTAGTCGTAGGGGCAGAGGACCGCAACGGTATGTTCTCGTGGTTCCGGGGACACGAGAACGAGCGCGTGGCGCGAGAAATCGATCGCCCGCTTCTCGTAGTCAATGTGGCGCAATAGCGCGTATTGAACCGCTCCCCCGCGAGATCGCCGGGAAGATCACTGAGCGGTCGACTTTACGACGAGCACCGGGATCTCGGCGCGTGATACGAGACGGCTCGCTTCGCTCCCGAGCGCCAGACGAGACAGCCCCCGACGGCCATGTGAGCCGGAGATGACAAGATCCGATCCGGCACGCAGCGCCTCGGCGAGCACACGGTCGGCCACGTGCATGTGACTGTCGACGAGCGGCAGCGTGATGAAGTCGGTCGCTACCCCTTCGCGCGATAGCACATTCAGTGCCGCCTCCCGCACGGCCATCGTTTCCGCACCGACCGAGTCTCTGACGTCGGAAATCGATGGCAAGGCCGCAGCCATCAGGGGGAAGTACAGCGCGGGATCGACTTCGACGTAAGCGACACGCAGGCTGGCGCCCAACGCGCGCGCGAGGCGTGCGGCATGAGTAAGCGCGATCTCCGACGAAGCGCTGCCGTCGAAAGCCATCAGAATGTTTCGATACATGTGGCACCTCTGGTTTTTGAGACGACGTATGCAGCCCCGGACGACGTCATTCAAATTTGCGTTTCGAAGCAATCGAGACGATATCGGCGTGACCGAAGCCACGGCTATAGTCGAGCACTTTCATTGCCCAGGATTCGAGCTTCACGATCGTGGTTCGACTCGATCCGTGCTCGGGGACTCGCGTCCACGCATCGGGAAAGCGGGCGTCGAGCAAACGGATGGCGAGGGAGCGCTCAGCGGATTCATCGGGCAGGATTTCCGCATAGGCATGCCCGGAGATCGCCTTGATCTCCGGCCATCCTGCGTAGGGTGTGAAAAGGCAGTAGGACACTTGCGCGTTATGCCCGATGTTGGCAATCTTGCGGCTGTCCCGTGCCGTCGCAAAGTAGATATTGAGCCCTTGATGGACGAAACATACGATGTCGGATTGCGAATTGCCGTCCTGCATCAACGTGGCAAGCGACAACTCCCGGCAGCCGTCCAGAATCGCCATCACGACCGTCTCAAGCTTCGGATTCATTGACCGTCTCCCGTTATGTCGCGACACACGTCGCAACGCGGTGGCACCTACTCTCCCGTCACTCCACTTGCAGCCGGTCTACGACCGCGCTAACGCCGTGAGTGCTCATGGCCGCGCCCCGGATCGCTTCCTTCTCCGCGAGCGAGTGCACCGTCCCCGTGAGCAGGACTTCGCCGTTGCCGAGCAGCGAAATCTCAAGGTGGCTAGCTTCCCGTTGCGCCTGGCGCGAAAGCGCTGCAGCGATGTGCCCGACGATCTCGCGTCGATGGGGACTTCCTTCGACCCTGATGTCGTTGATGACGCCTTTGACACCGCGCAACGCACGTACGGCGTTCTCCGCCTGCAAGCGCTGCGTGTACATCGGCGCAGCGCCCTCCAGCGTGACCCAGCCATTCTCGACCTTGACGTGCATCCCCTCAGGCGGTAGGCCCGCGTGCCATTTGAGAATGGCGAGCGCTGCGCGCGCGATGTCGGCGTCGGTCTGACGGTCATGGTTCGCCGGTTTGACTTCCAGCGACACCACGATCGCGCGTGCGCCGGCGACCTTGCTCGCTACGCGTTCTGCCTCACACTTTTCGAGAAAGCTGCCGACGTCGCCGGAAAGGGTGACGATGCCGTCCCTGACTTCCACGCCGATGTCGTTCGCGTGGATGTTCGTGTCGCGTGCAAGTTCGTCCATAACGTCGCGCTGCAATTGAATGTCGGTCTTCATCGAATGTCTCCGGGGAGATGCGTTGAACCGTTGAGTCCGTTCTGTGGTTGAACTTTAGGGCGCGGGATCGCGTTGCGCCGATCTGGCTTGCTGCGGCTTGACGCACGTCAACGGGAGGCATCGGCAGACACCGCGAATCGTGCTCACGCGGCTATAAATAGGCAGACAGTGACGATTCGACGTCACGGCCAACCCTCGGGTGAACAGGAAGACACCCATCTCAGGAGCGATCAAATGAGCCTACGGAAAATCTGCGTTCACGTGGACGACACCGCGACGGGGGCGGCGCGGCTGCGCTTTAGCGCCGAGTTGGCGCGACAACACGAGGCCCGTCTCTCGGGCATCTATTTACCTCACCGTCCGGGGGCGGTTCATTCCGGACAGCTTCAGTCGTCGGGCGAGCATTTTCAGACCGAGGCGCATTCGCGTACGGCACTCCAGGCGGCTGAGCATCTCTTCTCGAAGTTGTGCGCCGAGGCGGATATCGTTGGCGATTGGCGCACGCCCTACGGTGCAGCGCCGACGCTCCTCGCGAATGCCGCGCGTGCCACCGACCTTTGCATCGTCGGTCAACCGGATGCGCCGGGCGGAGTCGCTGCGTTAGGTCTCGATGGGCTGGGCGACGTCATTCGGTGGGCCGGTGTTCCCGTCATGGGCGTCCCGCACAACGTGACGCTGCCTCGCGAAATCCGCCGCATTGTCGTAGCGTGGAATGGCTCGCGCGAGGCTCGGCGTGCGATCGGCGACGCCTGGCAGTTGCTCGGACGCGCCCAGGACATTCAGATCGTCAGCATCGACCGCGCGCCGGGCGAGGACGATCCCTCGCTTCACGACATCGTGCGATTGATGGAGGCGCACGGCTTGCGCGCTACGCCAGTGTCGATCAGGGAAGACACCGAAGCCAGCGACGGCGTACAACTGCTGTCGGTCGCAGAAGCCTATCAGGCCGATCTGATCGTCATGGGTGCCTACGGACATGGACCGACACGGGAGCTCGTATTCGGAGGCGCCACCCGCACGCTGCTCAAGCACATGTCCACACCGGTATTGTTGTCTCACTGACGCGACGGCGCCCTGTGCGGCACATTGAAGCAACGGGGTGGCGGCGTCTCTCAATCAGGCCATAGCATGACGAGCGCCGCTGCCCCCATCACCCCTGTCGCGATCCACCCCAACGCCAGGATCGGCCAACGGGCCGTAAACTGGCCCATCACCGAACGACTCGCGGCAAGCACAAGCACGATCACCATCAGCGGGACGGCCACGACGCCGTTGATCACCGCGCTCCAGAAGAGCGCTCTCATCGGGCTTATCGTCGTGAACTGCATGCCGGTCGCGACCAGAATGCTCAGTGCGATGATGCCGTAGAAGCCCTTGGCACCGGTGAGCTTGCGCTCGAGCCCCTCCTCCCAATGCAGTGACTCGGCCAGCGCGTAAGCGCCCGACGCCGCAAGCACCGGCACGCCGATCAACCCGACGCTCACGATGCCGATGCTGAACAGCACGTACGCCATATCCCCTGCCAGCGGGCGCAGTGCGCTGGCCGCCTGTGCTGCGGTGTCGATGCGCGTCACGCCTGCGGCGTGCAAGGTGAGCGCAGTCGCGAGGATCACGAAATAGGCCGTCAGATCCGAGTAAAACATCCCGCTCCAGGTATCCCATCCGATCCGGCGCAATTCGGGTCCGGCGGCGGTCGCGTCGTCCACCAGCGGCTGCGCAGCCCGATTGCGCGCCATGTCTTCGACCTCTTCCGAGGCTTGCCAAAAGAAGAGGTACGGACTGATGGTGGTGCCGAACACAGCGACGACCACCGCCGCTGCGGACGCGTCGAGCTTCAGTTCGGGAAGAAACGTTCTCAGCGCCACGGTATGCCACGGCACATGCACTGTGAACAGCACGGCGGCATAGGCGAGCAAAGACATCGTCAGCCATTTGAGGAAGACGACATACCGGTGATATGGCACGAATATCTGCAACGACAACGTGCCGAGCGCAAAACCGACCGTCATCCAGTGCCGCTCGACACCGACGATCAACTCTGCGACCTCCCCCATAGCGGCGAGGTCTGCTGCAATATTGAGTGTATTGGCCACGAGCAGCAGCGCGACAGTCCCGCGAAGCACCGACGGCGGAAATCTCGTGCCGATATTGGCCGCCAGGCCCTTGCCGGTGACGCGACCGATACGGGCACAAATGAGCTGCATCGCCGCCATGAGCGGAAAAGCCAGCGGCATGGTCCACAGCATATTCAGGCCGAACTGCGCGCCCGCCTGCGAATAGGTGACGACACCGCTCGGGTCGTCGTCCGCAACGCCGGTGATCATGCCCGGTCCGATGCGTGCAAGCGGATTCTCGCGGATAAGCCTGCGCAGCGTCGCGACGCGCGTCCGTGAGCGTTCGTTAGCCAGATCCGATGTCATTGCTGATCCCGCTTGCGTGACCCGCTCGGCAAAGACATCGGGCCGGAACGGATGACCGACACAGGTCAGGAGACGACCGACGCCAGGCTGCGGCGCGGCGTGTGCGCTTGCGAGGCGCCATACCCCACGCGCAACAGCAATTGCGGATGATCCGAAGCGCCTGCACCGACATCGGCGCGCAACGCATCGACTTCGATCGGCTGGTTGAGAAACGAAGCGTACAGCCCGTTGTCCGTCAGTGTGAGCAGAACGCGCTGCATGGCCTGCCCCGCCATGATCCAGTTTTCCGGATTGTCGGCGGGGGTGCTTAGGCACACCAGTAGCGGCGATCCCTGGACGATGCGCCGGTGGCTTGCGGCAATGCCGCCGCCGATATCGAACGTTCTGACAACGGACGCAAGGACCGGCGACGCGAAGTCGAGAAGATGGCTTTCTGTCGACGAGTAGCTGGCCATGCCGTCGTCACGGCGCGACGCGCTGACCCACAACGCAAGTTCTCTGCGAAAGCGAGCATCGCCAAGTTGCGCCCGATCCGCCCGATCGATCAGTTCTGCCAGACGCAGGCGGTCGCTTTCGTCAACGACAGGCGTTAGTCGAGCCCCCTCGGCCTCAGCACTTTTGCACAGCTGATCGATCACGACTTGGGGCACCGGCGCTGCGTCAAATAGCTGGCGATTCGTTACTCTGCGCAAGATCGAGGTGAAGTGCCTTGCAATGACAGGGTCGACGAAACCTTCGTCCAGAAGCTGAACACTGGCGATGACATCGGGCTCGGCAGACGCGGGCAAAATCCGGATTGCGTAGGCACAACCGAAATGACTGAGCGCGACGCGTAGATTGAACAAGGCCGCGCCGCAACTGATCGCCAGTTCGCGGTCGTAAGTGTCGCTGACGGGAAGTCCTCGAGATCGATCCGCGCACAGCAGCACGCTATCGTCACTATCGTCGCCCAGGACGAAGCGCCACGGCTGCGTGTTGTGAGTCGAGGGGGCAAGAATCGCGTATTGCAGACAGAACCGGAGCTTTTCGCGCGCAGAAGCCGATGTTGGGAACGTCTGCTCGTCAACGCACCACGCGTGAAGCCGGTCGTCGTAGGTTTGGGTCACGATAGTCTCCTCGGATAATCCGGTCCGTCTGGCCGTTGTCATTCATGATCGACGCTGCGCCCGGACCTCACTGTTTTTCGCTGGCCGTGCCGACGAGTGTCGTTTGGAGCGAGGCCAGGCGCTGCGCCAGCGTTCGCCCGGTTTCTCCTGACAGGGTGTTGACGGCGTCCATCGCGGATCGCGTCAAATCGCCCCACGCTTCCCATGCACTCGAGCCGCGATTCGACGAGGCGTCGAGCGTATCCGAGAAAATGTGCTGCCACGCCTTTTCGGCGCACTGGTACTGCTCCGCCCATGCGGCAGGTCCACGCGCTCCCATCTGCAACCACCCCTGCCAGATCAGATGCTGGACCGCCAACTGGCGGTTGATGAACGCGAGTTGGCTGGTGAAGACGGCATTAAAGCTTGGCGCATTGGCCAGTTCGGCACCAAACGCATCGTCCGCTTCAAGCAACCCGTCATCCGCCTGTAGTTGCACCTGTCGCAGGCATTTGAGATTGGCGAGCCAGTGGCGATGTGCGTCAAGCGCTGCGAGCATCGGCGCTTTGTAAATGTGCAGCGGCGGATTCTGTTCGGTAGGCATTGTCGGAGCTCCTTGAACCAATTGCGTGCCCGCGGTGGGTCGGTATCGACCCGGGCCTCACGCGCAGGCGTGATGAGGCATGCTGACTTGAACCATAATCGCGCGCTGCAATTGCGCCTTGCGCCACGTCAATGTCAATGCGCGCGTGCGCTACCGTCGCGCAAAAAAATGCCCGCCGAAGCGGGCGTAATCCCAACTTGCTTGCGCCCTGAACGGGGCCGTATACGGGCGCAAGTGCCACTGACTCGGCAACATCGGGTGATTCGAACATCGGTCGACTGGCACCGACAACGCTCTTACCTTAGCGCCGATCGGCGGGCATACGGTTGACATATCTCAATGTCTTTGCACCCTCGGAAAGCCTGGCGGCTGTGACGCCCGGCCGCTTGACCCGCGTCAACGTCATGACAACCAATCGCTACCTTCTACGGGATTCCGACTAGGCTTTGAGGCACCAGCATGTCGGTCCGTGTGAGCGTGATTCCCGCCATGCCCCCGCGTCCCATTCTGCAAGGAAGGTGCCCCGTGCCGGAGAACGTCCAACGCGCTTGCCCGATTGCGGTTCCCGATCCTGAGGCCGGGATGGCGGACCGCCAAACGAAGACCGATTCCGCCGTACCGCCCTGCGGGCGGTGCTTACGTGCGCGCCATGTCAGCGTCGACACCCTTCGTGAGGCCGTTGCATATCTGCGCCACGACAGCCAGGTCTGCCGTTCCGAAGGCTTTGCCGCGCAGACGCGTTTGCAGCTCGACTATGGTGAGACGACCATCGCGGCCACGTTGCAAACGGTCACGGGCGATTGGCTGGAACTCGACGAGATCGGCTTGAGCGAGGCGGCACTGCAAGCACTGGATGTTGCCGAAGGCGATTGGGTGAGGGTTCATCACATGCCACCGCTGGAATCCTTTCGCCATGTTCGTGGGCGCATGTACGGCGAACCCTTCACATACGACGCATTAAGCGAAGTGATCGGCGATATCGCTGCGGGACGCTATTCGCCCATTCATATATCGTCATTCCTGAGCGCGTGCACGGGCGACCGTCTTTCCGACGACGAAATCATCTCACTCACGCAGGTCATGGTTGCAACGGGAAAGACGCTGACATGGGCTGCCGACAAGGTCATGGACAAGCACAGCGTTGGTGGACTGCCCGGTAATCGGACTACACCTATCGTCGTGGCGATCGTAACGGCGCAGGGCCTGGTCATGCCGAAAACGTCTTCGCGTGCGATTACCTCTCCCGCAGGCACCGCCGACACCATGGCAACGTTAGCCCCCGTCGATCTCGGTGCGGACGAAATGCGCCGTGTCGTCGAGGATGTCGGGGGATGCGTCGTTTTTGGTGGCGCGGCGGATCTGAGTCCGGCCGACGACATTTTGATACAGGTGGAGCGCCCCCTGGAACTGGACAGCGAGGCGCAGATGATCGCCTCGATTCTGTCGAAGAAGCTTGCCGTCGGCGCGACGCACGTCCTGATCGATATTCCGGTCGGCCCTACCACAAAGATTCGCTCGGACTACGCCAGCACGCGCTTTTCGGAACGACTGCGTACCATCGCACGCGCGCTTGGACTGGAGGTCGTCACGTACGTCTGCCAGGGCAAAGAGCCGGTTGGGCGAGGTATCGGGCCCAGTCTCGAAGCCCGCGACATACTGGCGGTGCTGCAGAATCGCGCCCGGGCACCGATGGATCTGATGACCAAGAGCGTAGAGATTGCAGGACGGATCCTGGAAGCCGGCGGCAAGGCGTTGCCGGGCGAAGGGGCACAGATGGCGCGCCGAGTGTTGATCAGCGGGCTCGCATGGCAACAGTTTCAGCGCATCTGTGAAGCTCAGGGCGGCATGCTGGAGCCTGTCGTAGGCCGTCATAGCAAGCCGATAACGGCTCGCCACGCTGGTGTTGTCACCACCGTAGACAATCGGCAACTGTCGCGCGTCGCGAAGCTTGCCGGTGCTCCCCTCGCGAAGCGTGCCGGGGTGGTGTTTGAATCGCCCATCGGCACGGTAGTCGGCGCGGGGCAGCCGCTTTTTACCATCTATGCGGAGAGTCCCGGTGAACTCGAATATGCATTCGAGTATGCAAACCGCTTTCCGGACATTGTCTGTGTGAGGGCCTGATGAAAGACGTCGCCATTTACGCTATGCCCGGAAACGAATCGTTTGCCCGGGTGCTCGCCGGACTCGTCGAATGTCCCTTGCAACGCTTGCTGATCCATCGATTTCCGGATGGCGAGCAACTTGTCACGCTTGACGGGCCGCTGAGCGGAAAGTCGATCGTTATCGTCTGCTCGTTGAAACGGCCTGACGCGAAACTGCTGCCGCTCCTCTTTGCCGCAGACACGGCGCGAGACCTTGGCGCGCGTGAGGTGATCCTGATCGCGCCATACCTGTGCTACTTGCGTCAGGATGCGCGTTTTCGACCGGGGGAATCGGTATCGGCTAACAGCTTCGGCCGGTTGCTCAGTAGCTGGTTCGATGGTCTGATCGCGGTTGAACCGCATTTGCACCGCCTGCCATCGCTTTGCGCCGTCTATACGATTCCGCTGCGCTCTGCCCACAGCGCGACCGCGACGGCCGCGTGGATCGCCGCGAACGTTACCGATCCGCTCATTGTCGGCCCGGATACGGAAAGCGCCGCGTGGGTAGCGCAGATCGCGGGGCGAATCGGCGCGCCGTCGGTCGTGGCCCACAAGACCCGACAGGGCGATCGGCAGGTTAGCCTTGAACTACATGTGCCAGCCGCGTATGCGCATCGCCAGCCGGTGATCGTGGACGACATTCTCGCGAGCGGGCAAACGATGCTCGCCGCGATTGGCGCGTTGGTCAAAGCGGGCTTCGGAAGTCCCGTGTGTATCGCGGTGCACGGGCTGTTCGACGGGATCGGGGTAGACGAACTGATCGCCGCAGGTGCCGGATCGGTCGTGACCTGTAATACCGTGCCCCACGCGTCGAACGCCATCGATGTGACACCGGCCGTGCGTGAGGCGCTTGGTGACTTGCTTGACGAACTGGCCAGCCGCCGGTGAATTTCTTCGCCGACGGCGCACTACGCGGGCGCCTAAGGGCAAGTCGGGCGCTACGCCTTCGGTGTGATGATCACTTTCAACGCATGCGTGTTCGCCGCGTCACCGAAGGTTCGATAGGCCTCGAGAATATCGGCGAGCGAAAAGTGGTGCGTGATCAGGACACCCGGCGCGAGCCGCCCTGACTCGACGGTTTTGAGCAACATGGGCGTTGCGGCGGTGTCGACCAGCCGGGTTGTGATGCTGATATTCCTGTCCCATAGGGATTCGAGATGCAGGTCTACCTTCCGACCGTGGACACCGACGTTCGCAATCGTGCCCCCGGCAGCCACAATCGCTTCGCAGAGTTCGAATGTCGCAGGCACGCCGACCGCCTCGATGGCCGTGTCGACCCCCTGCCCGCCTGTCAGGCTGTTGACGAAAGCGGCGGCGTCCTCCTTTTCCGGAGACACGATGGCCGTCGCACCGAGCCTTAAGGCCACTTCCAGCCGTGCGATATCCGGATCGATAACGATCACCTGAGCCGGGCTGAAGAACTGCGCCGTGAGCAATGCCGCCAGCCCGATCGGCCCCGCCCCGACGATGGCAACGCTGCTGCCCGGCTGAACCTTGCCGTTCAGAACGCCGCACTCGAAGCCGGTCGGCAGGATGTCGCTCAGCATGACCAGCGTGTCGTCGTCTACGCTGGCGGGCACGTGGTAGAGGCTGGTGTCCGCATAAGGCGCGCGGACGTATTCGGCTTGTGTTCCGTCAATACGATTGCCGAGAATCCACCCGCCCACGGCGCAATGGGAATACATGCCCTTGCGGCACGCGGGACACTTTCCGCAGGATGAAATGCACGAGATCAGCACCCGGTCTCCGGCCTTAAAGGATGTGACCGCCCCACCGGTTTGCACCACTTCCCCAACGCCCTCATGCCCAAGAATGCGGCCCGGTGTCACGGTGGGAACGTCCCCCTTCAGGATGTGAAGATCCGTACCGCAAATCGTCGTCTTGCGAATCCTCACAATGGCATCGGTGGGCGCCAGGATTTCGGGGGTCGGCCGGTCTTCCAGCGTGATCTGCTTCGGACCGTGGAATACAAGGGCTTTCATGGCGTTACTCCGCATTGCTGAGGTTCAGTGCGACATCAGCACAGGAACCGTCATGGATTCGAGCATGGTGCGGGTCACGCCACCCAGCACCCACTCCTGCATGCGCGAATGCCCATACCCGCCCATGACGATGAGGTCGGCGTTCAGGTCGGCAGCGCGCGAGAGTAACGCCTCGCCAATCGCGACATCGTTTGTCCTACACTCCGGTGTCACAGTGACGTTGACACCATGCCGCGCGAAATACATGGCGATGTCCATGCCGGGTATGGGGCCCAGATCGTCCGGACGAGCAACCCGGCTCACATGCATCACGTCGACCGCTTTCGCCGAGCGCAGAAACGGCATGGCATCGGCGGCGGCACGCGCGGCTTCGCGGCCGCCATCCCACGCGACAAGAATGTGATTGAACGCCGTGGGCAGCTTTCCCGCATACGGGAGAATCAATACCGGTCGCCCGCCTCCGAGCACGACCGACGCGACAAATCCGATCGTCGGTGAGGACTCGGGGTCGGAACGATCCTCTTGTCCAACGATCACGAGATCCGCATACCGGGCGTGGGTCCGCATTTCGGAGCTTTCTTCATAGCGCGGCGTAATCCATTCCGGGCTGACGTCCTGCCGTCGACACACTTCCGAGAACATCTGTTCTGCCTGAGCGAGGCGTTTGGGGTCGCTCTCGGGCGCAGGCGGCGGCGGAAGTCCGGTGCCGCCCATGGCCGTCACATCGGGAAAGCCCGGAGGATGAAACGGCAGGTAGATGCCCGTCAGATGGGCAGGGAATCGATAGGCGAAGTCAGCCGCCAGTTCAACCCGGGCGCGGCACCGATCGCTATTGTCGACATGTACGAGTAACGTGCGGAAAGTCATGGCCATGCTCCTGAGACGTGATGTCATCTCTGAACAGTAGTGCAGAGCGTCGGGGTGCCTTTGATAAGCGTCAAGGCCACCATCGGTCGGTCCCATATCCCTGCCAGCGGCCGTAGACATTGCGGATTGATGCGTATGGGAAACGCAGGAGAACGGTGATACAACTAGCCTACCTACCGCACGAAAACGCTTGAATCACTCTTGAATCGGGGCGATCGATGGACAGAACGCTTCGCAGTACGCAATTCGCTTCACGCCGCAGGGCGGACGCTGTGATCATCGCCATGCTCTGTGTGATGTGTGTGGTTGTTGCGCTGGCCAACTGGCTCGCCGTTCGGACAGCGCTTCAGAACAATGTCGATGCGCGTTTTGCCTTGCGCACAAGCGCGGCAACCGACAAGCTTTCGATAGCACTGACCGCTTACCGGGACGCCTTGCATGGCGCGTCCGACCTCACTGCGGCTACGCCTCAGTCCGACGACACCCGCTGGATGGACTACATCAAAGGGATGAAGCTATCCGAACGTTTGCCGGGGTTAATAAGTTTCGGCAAGTGCGAACGCTCCGGTGAGGAAATCGTTAGAACGTCCGGCTACTCACCTAGCGGGGAACCGGTGCTCGGCACCCGCGCCCGCGTTCGCCTTCCCGCCGGCCCTGACGTTCGGGAACGCCTGTTCGCCGGTGCCACGGTGTCCGGTACTCCGCCATCACTTATCTTTATGACGAGCAAGGATTTGTCTGCGGACTGTACTTACGCCATCGCCAATGTCGATACGCTGGTTCATGCGGCGATCGGACCGCTGCTTCATGACCTGACATTGACGATTGCCGTGAACGGCGACAAGGGGCCTGCGCAACAGATCTTCGACAGCCTCTCGCCTCGCGCGCCGGCAGAGCCTCGACCGCCGGTCGATTATCGGACGGTCGCACACGTTACCTACGCGGACCGGCCAGCGCTGGAACTGGCCTACACGGCCTCGGGCGAGTTTGCTGCATTGCGCGGCGCAGGCGTCGCCAATTGGGCGCTTGCTTCCGGCATTTTGATGAGCATTATCACGATACTTGCCTGGGTCGTGGCCCTGCTCTCCCGTCGGCACGCCATGTCCGTCAACGAACGGGAAGCGATCGGCAAGCAACGCTCCGAAAGCCGACTCTTTAGCGTCATTCAGTCGGTTCGCGAGGCGATCATCACCATCGACGCCCAGCAGCGAATCCAGATATTCAACCCGACCGCCGAGAGTATTTTCAAGTGCAGCGCCATGGAGGTGATCGGGGAGCCGATTGGACGTTTCATCCCCGAACGATTCCGCGACGCCCACCTTCAGCACATCGAACGCTTCGGGGCGACCGGAGTGTCGGAGCGATTGATGGGGCGCGGTCGTCCACTCTGGGGCTTGCGGGCGGACGGTGAGGAGTTTCCGATGGAGGCATCCATTTCACAGAGTGCTGACGCCAGCGGCAAATTCTTTACGGTCGTGTTGCGAGACGTCACTGAGCAACGTCAATTGGCGAGCGCCCTGCAAACATCCCGCCACGAACTCGAGAAACTCAATGCACGACTTCAGGAGGTTCGCGAAGACGAAAAGTCCCGTATCGCACGAGAACTTCATGACGATCTCGGTCAACGTCTCACCGCATTGAAAATGGACGCGGCGATGCTCAGACAAGCGCTGGACGGGCAGCCTGCTATGTCGGCGGACGTCAAGCGCATCGAACAATCGATCGACGGCATGGTCGGCGCAGTTCGCCAGATGGCAGCCGATCTGCGTCCACCGATGCTCGACGATCTGGGCCTCGGTCCGGCAATCGAATGGTACGCGCAGGAGTTTTCACGTCGCTATGGCGTGGCCGTCGATGTGACGGGCACACACGGGTTACCTGCTGTCGCGCCGGCAGTGGCGACGACTTTGTTCCGTATCGTGCAGGAGGCCCTGAACAACGTTGCCAAGCACGCGCATGCCACCGCGATCACGGTCGAATTGTCCTGCGACCGAGAGTGCAGACTTCGTATTTCCGACAATGGGCGAGGATTGCCGCCGACGCGTCCGAAACCGGATGCCCTGGGGCTCATCAGCATGCGGGAGCGGGCCCGCCTGCTCGGCGGGACGCTGGAAGTCCGCAGCCCGTTGGAGGGCGGCACCATGGTGACCACCGTCATCCCGATGGAACCCACCGCGTCGACGCCGCCCTCAGCGCTTTGACTCAGCGCATTGAGCGCGGGCGGATATCTACGCAGCAGGCCGCACTTGAAGCACAGCAGCCCCCGAAATGGCACCGCGGCGCAGGTCGTCAAGTGCTGCGTTGGCCTTTTCGAGCGGGTATGTTGTCGTGGCCACTTTCAGCGCGATGCTCTCGGCCAGGGCGAGAAAGGCCAGACCGTCCGCTCGCGTCAGATTCGCGACGGAGCGCACCTGACGCTCGCCCCATAACAGTCGGTAGGCAAACCTTGGGATGTCGCTCATGTGAATGCCTGCGCAAACGACGACCCCTCCCCTGTCTACGGCCGCGAGCGCCTGAGGCACCAGCGAGCCGACCGGCGCGAAGATGATGGCGGCGTCCAGCGGCACGGGCGGATCCGCGTCGCTCGGGCCAACCCAACTGGCGCCGTGCGACAAGGCGAACGCCGCGCCTTCGTTGTCGCCGGGCCGGGTGAAGGCATACACTTCGCGTGCCTGAGCGCTCGCAATCTGCGCAATGAGATGCGCCGCAGCACCGAATCCGTAGATCCCCAGACGCCGTGCGTCGCCGGTCATGCTCAGGGACCGGTAGCCGATGAGACCGGCGCACAGCAGCGGCGCGGCGGTCGCGTCATCGTAGGCATCGGGGAGCTTGAACGTGAACTGAGCTTCGGCGACGACATACTCGGCATAACCACCGTTGAGCGTATAGCCGGTAAATCGCGCTGCTTCGCAGAGATTCTCCTTGTGGTTCAGGCAAAAGCGGCAACATCCACAGGTCGATCCCAGCCATGGCACGCCGACACGGTCGCCGATTTGCAGGTCCCGGACGTTCGGCCCTGTAGCGGTGACAATCCCCACAATTTCGTGACCGGGAATGATGCCATCCGGAACACCCGGCAATTCGTCGTCCACGACATGCAGGTCGGTGCGGCAAACACCACAGACGCTCACACGAATCAGCACCTGCGTAGGCGTTGGGGTCGGCACGGGAATATCAACGAGTCTGAGCGTGCCGTCAGCCTTGGATAGTTGCATCGCTCGCATGCCATCGTGCTCCGTGAACGTGGCGCGATTACTGAACGGCATTCGCCATTTGAGCCAGTCGCTGCGTATCGAGCAGCGTGATTTCGCGTTGGCGTACCCGCAACGCTTCCTGTGCCTGGAGGCGGGAAAACATGCGACTGACGGTTTCAAGTTGCAAACCAAGAAAGCTGCCGATTTCCTCGCGCGTCATGCGAAGCAGGAATGCGTTGGGCGAGTATCCCCGGGCGGCCAGCCGCGACGATACGTCCAGCAAAAAGCTCGCCAGTCGGGCCTCCCCGCGAGCGGTTCCCAGTCGAAGCAACTGTTGTTGTTCGCGCACGATGCCCGCGGCGATCAGTCGGTGAAGCTGGTGCTGCACGACCGGCACCTTCGCGGCAACGGCCTCCAATTCTGCGAACTGGATTGCGCAGACCTGACTGTCTTCGAGAGCGACGGCTTCGGAGACATATCGACCGCTGGCAATGCCTCCCAGACCCAGCAACTCTCCGCCAAGCAGATAGCCGGTGACTTGCTCGCGTCCGTCTGGGTGTGTCAACACCGTCTTGAACGAACCCGCACGTACGGCATAGATGTACTCAAGCGCGTCCCCCGGGCGGAACAGCACTTCGCCGCGCCGAACTGTGCGCCGAACACGTGTCACGCCGTCCAGACGGCGAATCGACTCATCATTGAGTCCTTCGGCCAGACAGAACTGGCGCAGCAGGCAAGTGCTACATCTTGGGCTTGCGGATTCGACGACGTCGAAGGCGCGGTGAACCCTCACGTGTTGAGGGGCTTCGACGGGGACGGTGTCCAGTTGGCGGGAAATGGCATGCATGGCAAACTCCGGCAATTCAGCGTCGTGTCATCACGTCTGAAGTATCGGAGACGAAGCGAGGAAAAAAAATAAGCGACGGGCGCGATCTCATGTCAGCCGACATGACAGCCTGTAGGCAAAGGACTACAGTGCGCGCCTCAGAGTTTGTCGCGCAGCAGATCGTGGCGGATAGCGTAATGCGCCAGGTCGGTCTGGCTCCTGAGTTGAAGCTTTTGCAGTACGCGTGCCTTATAGGTACTGACCGTTTTGGTACTCACGCAAAGGCGGCCAGCAATGTCGCCCAATGTCAGCCCTCGGGCGAGCATCAGGAATACATCGAACTCGCGGTCGGACAGACGACGGAAACTCGGGCCTTCGGTGGCCGCAGAGGATAGATCCCGGGCGATTCGCTCCGCCATCGAGGGGCTCAGGTAAACCCCACCGTCGTGAACTTTGCGTACGGCGCTCACCAGTTCGTTCGGCGCACTCTCTTTTGTCAGATAACCCGCTGCACCGGCCTTGAGCGCTCTCACAGCGTACTGCTCTTCGCCGTGCATTGTGAGGACAAGAATGGTCAGGTGGGGAAACGACGCCTTGATCTGCGCGATAAGATCGACGCCGCTGCGCCCGGGCATCGACAAATCGAGCAACAGGACATCGCACGGCGTATCCCCCAGCAGCGCCAGCGCTTGCGCTCCGTTCGAGGCTTCCCCTACGATTTCGATATCGCCGGTGCCTGCCAGAATACGTTGCAATCCGGCACGTACCAGCGTGTGATCGTCTGTCACGATGATGCGAATCATGCGTCCGCCTTTGGATCGTGTAGTACGTCGTTTCGGGATGTCCATGCCCGGACATCCATGAAATCGATTCTACACGCGCGACTCCCGGGCAGCGCAAGTCTTCGCGCATTGGCGGATTACAACACTTCGGCGAATTCCTCCGTCCCGGGGGGCGGGATAAGGATGACTGGCCGCTGCGCCTGCCGGGCGCAGTTTTCCGCCACGCTTCCCAACGTCAGACGTCGCACGCCTCGTCGGCCGTGGGTTCCGATCACGATCAGGTCGGCCTGCCATTCTTCGGCTGCGGCGTTGATCTGAAACGCGACGTCTCCGCCGAGCGGCAGGAGCTCACGGATCTCGACGTCGCCGGCGACCTTCTCGTCGTTCAGGCGCTTCATGGCTCGCTCCCGGATGCTGTTCCCCTGAATTCGCAACGCTTCGATGAAGGGAAACGGGTCCGCGTCGCTGATATAGGCAACAGGAATATCGACGACAAACAACACATGCAATTTCGCCTTACGTGCTTTCGCAAGCGACAGCGCGTAGTCGAAGGCGGTGTCCGCCGTGGGGCTGCCATCGATGGCAACCAGAATTCGTTCATACATGGTGTCAATTCTCCGCGACAGCAGTCGGTACGCTGGCCGCCCCCGTAGGCAGCGTCGTGGATTCTTTGACCAGCATGACGGGGCGATGCGAGTGCCGCAGGACTTGCTCAGCCACACTGCCGAGCAGCATGCGGCGAACGCCCTTGCGTCCATGCGTGCCAAGGACCAGGAGGTCGGTTTGCCAACGCCGGGCTTCACGAATAATGGCGCCAGCAATAGTGCCGCCCCACGTCCGTAGGTCGATGGAGCGGGTATCCGTCTGAATACCTTCTTCATGCAGCCGCTTGTAGGCGGTGGTTAACGTCTCCTGACTCTCCGCGATCAACGCCTCTCTCACGGCTTCGAGGTCGATGTACGAAGAAAACGCGGATTGATAGTGGGCGAACGGATCGTCGATCACGTTGACGACTCTGACGACATCGTCCGGCATGGCAAATCGGATCGTTTCGCGCAAGGCGTGCCAGGAGGTTTCGCTGCCGTCGATGGCGAGCAGGATTCGATGAGACATTATGTCGTCCTCGCTGAGTTTGACTCGTTCCGACTGTGCCGCAGGTATCGATACGCGGCGATGGTCGACGTTGCGATTAGACGGTAGTCCAACCCGGCTTAAGCGTGAGCTGACATGTGTCCCCTCCTTGACGCACATCAACGTGGCAGGTTCTGAAATCGTGACGCCGCGGACCTGAAGACTATGCTGTGATTGCCCGGCGACATCCCGTCGTCGAGTCGACGCGAGAGGTGCCTTCATGGAGTTGAGTTTCCTCGGTGCTGCGGGCACGGTAACCGGATCGAAGACGTTACTTCGCGTCGCAGACAGGAATGTGCTGGTGGATTGCGGCCTGTTTCAGGGCGTCAAGACGCTACGCAACCGCAATTGGGCGCCCCCGCCGTTCAACGTCCGGGATCTGGACGCGGTTGTGCTGACACATGCCCATATCGACCACAGTGGCTATCTTCCGGTGCTCGTTCGCCAAGGGTATGCCGGGCCGGTCTATTGCACGTCCGCGACACGAGATTTATGCGAGATTCTGTTGCTCGACAGTGCGCATCTTGAAGAGGAGGAAGCCGACTTCCTGAATCGTCACGGCAAGTCGAAACACCACCCTGCACTGCCGCTCTTTACGACGGACGATGCCCGACGAGCCATTGAGCGACTGACTCCGCGAGCGTTCGACACCCCGTTTGATGTCTGCCCGGAAGTCCGGGTGACGTTCTTGCACGCCGGTCACATCCTGGGGGCCGCGATGGCACAGGTCGATGTCGACGGGCGGAGGATTCTGTTCTCGGGCGATCTCGGCCGCACTGACGATCCGATCATGCCCGCACCGGCCAATCCCGAAACGCCGGATTTCCTCGTCCTTGAGTCCACATACGGGGATCGCCTGCATGACCGCACGGATCCCGGCGCTCAGTTGGCGGAGATACTGCATCGCACGTTTGCGCGCGGGGGGAGCGTCATTGTCCCCGCGTTTGCCGTTGGACGGGTGCAAAGTCTGCTTTACTGGATTGCGCGGTTGAAATCAGCCGCAGAGATGCCCGACGTGCCCGTCTATCTGGACAGTCCGATGGCGGTCAACGTGACGAAAACCTACTCGTCACATCTTGCCGACCAGCGCTTGAGTGCCTCGGAGTGCGCACAAATGTGCGGCGCAGCCACGTTTATCACCAGCGTCGATCAGTCCAAATGGCTGGACACGCGCGCGATGCCTTCGATCATCATCGCGGGAAGTGGCATGGCCACGGGCGGGCGTGTCCTGCACCATCTCAAGGCGATGAGCGACAATTGGCGAAACACGGTGCTTTTCACCGGGTTTCAGGCGCCGGGTACACGTGGCTCGACCATGGTGAACGGCGGGAGCGAAGTCAAGATATTTGGTGATTACGTTCACGTCAACGCGGAAGTTGTTCAACTCGACACACTCTCTGCTCACGCAGACTATGGCGAAACTTTGAACTGGCTTTCGAAGTTCGACAAACCGGTGGGCAGTATCTTTCTGAATCATGGCGAGCCTGCTGCAGCCGACAGCTTACGCAGGCGCATTGCCGATCGATTTGGATGGCCCTGCCAAGTGGTGGAGCCAATGGAAAGTGTTTGTCTGGATTTCGGCAAAAGCACTCGAAACGGCGATTCTCATGACGAGGGCGAGCACCGTGAAGATTGAATTTCCGCGCGTCGCGCCAGCCTACAACGCAGACGACATGTCCATCGAATTTGCCGTCGACTGTGAGCGTAAGCGCATTGTGTGTGCGATCTCCGCTGAGGCACTGGAAGATCATTTCGAGGCGAAGTCGTGCCATGTCGATGATCTGATGGCTGCTTTCAAAGCGCACCGTGCTTCAATCGAAAAGGCAGCCGAACGCTATCTACTGCTCTGCCATGGCGCCCCGGTTCTGTTGCGCAGTGGGCACTTTCGATGGAAGTCGGCACACCTGCCTGGAAAATAGAATCTCGGGGCTTTGACGTTCGTAAAACATCGACCCACTCGATCCTGGTACACGCGCAGCCTGATTCGTCGTTCTTCAACACGTCTGGCATCAAGGCGTGGCCGTGGACTCTCGTTCGCTGAAGTGAATGCTAAACGGGCCAGCGTATGGGGTGTGGACGACACGAATCGTGACATTCGGATTCCCGTCGACCATGTTCCTCGGTACGACTCTGGAATAGGTGAACTCGTGCTCGTTCAGCACTTCCAAACGGCGCACCAGAGGCTTTCCCCCAGCGTCGAAGGCGTTGATCTGATGGCGTCGGTCGCCAGTGATGAGGAAGTAGCCCTCACCGCCTTGAGTGCGCCTCGATAGCCCTGTCGCCGGATCAAAGTATTCAAATCGGTTGCTGCTCGCGTCCCAGATCGAAATGCCCACGACGCCCGGGTAACGCTCCATCACGTTTCGAGATTGATCTTCGCCTTCATACACCGCTGTGGTTTGCCAGACTTTCGAGGTCAACGCTGCAGGATCGATGTCTGTCACAGGTTCGGCGCGGGCTGTCGGTAACATCACGGTCGCAAACCATAGCAGCAAGCCGTACGTCGATATGCGCTTCATGGATAGTTGTCTGTCTGCCGAATTCGGATCGACATCTATACACCACTTTTCTGCGCGTCGAGAGCGTCGGCCCATAACTCTTTCATGGGCCGTATGAATATGAGGACGGCTGTAAGTGCCCCACATTCTGTCCGCTAATTCTCGCGGACGACACCATCGTTCGGAAATTGAGCTGAGGGTCGTATTTCCCGTCACATCAGGTCGCGATACCACGCCGAAAGCGCACTGCTTCCTGCTACGCCGTTGCGCCACATGAAGGCCGTCAACGCGTCCTCAAACTCCTCGGTGCCCTCCTCGAACTTCTCGTGGACCGCGTCGTTCGACAGGTCGTCCCGCAGAACTCCGATGGCGGCATCAACCGCCTGCCGTGCGCGCTGTGGAAGCTGCGGCAGCAACTCCGTCAACGCGCTGATTTCAGCTTGTACTTCGCCATCGCTCTTTTTGGGCATGGTGCTTTCCTATTCAAAACTTGTATTTGTCTCAGTATCGGATTTGAAGGCAAAGGCCGATACTTCATTCATCGACTGACGCAAAACGCCGAAAGTCGACACACCCACGGAATCACGGATCAAGGAGAAAACGTCATGAACCCGATCATCATTGCCGCTGCCCTGTACGGTCTTGCCGGATCAATCGCCAACGACATCATCCGTTTGCTCCACTGAAGTCTGACATTTCAGGTACCGCGATCTTACCCCTCTGACCCGGCCTCACTCCGGATAAAGCGCAGCGCACACCGCCATGACCTGCGCGCGGAGCCAGCACTGCGCGGGGTCATGATCGAGGCGGGGGTGCCAGATGGCCGAGACGTTGAACTCCGGGGTCTCGATTGGCAGGGCAAACGATTCCAAGCCTTCTTCTGCTGCGTAGTTTGGAAAATGCGAATTGCTCAGACAGGATTGGGGAACGACGGCGAGCATGTCCGAGCGCCGCACCAGTTGCATCGCGCTCGTATAGGACGGAACGACGATAGGCAACGCCCTCCTCCGTTCGTCCAGCTCCAATGCCACGTCGACCGGATTTTCTGCGTCACCGGTGCGTGAAATCATCACATGGCCATACGCCAGCCATCGTTCGACGGTGATCTGCTTCTTGCCCAGCAACGGATGTCCCTTACGGCACACGCCGACATACCGGTCGGGGAAGAGCCGACGCGCGCGCACCTCCGGTGCCGACACTTTGACGACGCCAATTTCCAGATCGATCAATCCCTCCCGCAACGGCTGCGCATTCCAGTCCGGCTTTGGAGTGAAGCGCAATTGCACGCCCGGCGCTACGCGATGAACACGCGCCACCAACGCCGCGCCAAGCAAGTCGATGAACCCCTCTCCCGCTCGCAACGTGAAGCGCTGTTCAAGCGTCGCCGGATCAAATCGGTACTCGGCTCGGCTCAGCGCCGCTTCGGCTTCGCGGGCCAGTGCCGGGATGCGTTGGCTCAAACGCTCCGCATAAGGTGTCAGCACGAGCGTTCTCCCCGCCTGCAGCAACAAACGGTCGCCTGTCGACGCACGCAGGCGCGTGAGCGTCCGGCTCATGGCGGACACACTGATTTTCATGCGCTCAGCCGCTTTGGTAACGCTACGTTCGCTCAGCAGGGCATCCAGCGCAGTCAGAAGATTGAGGTCGATGCGTGACATTCGCTCAGGATAAGCCAAAAGTCATGATGCATGGCGTCAGACGCAAATGACGATTGCAGGAGAGGCGTCTTGTGCAACCCAACATCGAGCTGGAGAATTCAGCAGATCAACCAGTCAAGGGAGAACACCATGCAGACATCCATCGACCCTGTGCCCACCATTCTGCTCGTTGGCGCGTCGCGCGGCCTCGGGCATGCAATGGCCGTCGAATTCGTCAAGCGCGGCTGGCGCGTTGTGGGGACCGTACGCGCGGGTAGCCATGACACGCGACTTCACGATCTGGCGGCTGCGCACCCGGAACACGTCGACATCGAGACGCTCGATATCACGCGCCCGGATCAGATCACAGCGTTGCATGAGCGGCTCAGTCACCGGAAATTCGACATTCTCTTCGTCAACGCTGGAACGACGAACCCCGATCCGACGCAGACCATCGGTGAAGTGTCGACCGAGGACTTTGTGGACCTCATGATCACGAATGCGCTAAGTCCGATGCGAGTCGTGGAAAGCCTGTGCGACCTCGTGCCCACGGATGGCCTTATCGGCATCATGTCTTCGGGGCAAGGCAGCATCGCGGATAACGAATCCGGCCAGCGCGAACTCTATCGCGGCAGTAAGGCTGCGTTAAACCAGTTCATGCGCAGCTTCGCGGCACGTCAGGCAACGGCCACGCAGCGCGCCATGTTGCTGGTCGCACCGGGCTGGGTGCGTACCGAGCTGGGTGGCCCCGAGGGGCGCCTGTCGATTGACGAAAGTGTCCCCGGTGTCGTGGACGTGCTTCTGGCAAAGCGCGGGCGACCGGGGCTGGAGTATCGGGATTACCGGGGGCAAACGGTCCGTTGGTGACGGTTTCCTCTGCCTTCGATCCGCATGCGCCTGGATGTTCTGCCGGACGACGTAGTGATCGTCCGGCAGCGGCTGGCGCTTCCCAAGCCTCAGTTCACCGTCAAATACTTCCGAAAATCGCCGTCCAGCGACGCGAGCGACCGGTCGATCGCCTGACGATGGGTATCGATCCACTTGCCGTCGGCGCTCAGTTCGCTATCGGTGCGCGCCAGCATGCGCTTCATCTCGGCCGGTTGCGGGCCACCGGACGTTGCACGATGTTTGACGATGGCGACCGGATCGAGCGTCGCGCGGAACTGCGCCTCGCTCATTGGCAGATCTCCTGCGCTAACCTTCATCTCCGTGAGCGTCTGCTTGAAGATGCGTTGCGCTTCCGGATACGGGAACTGGCTCGGACGCAGGTCATGGGCCTTGGCGTAATCGACGATTTCCGACGCAAAGTGATGCCCCACCCGGAAGGGCAAGCCGTAGTCGCGCATCAGCACGTCAGCGACTTCCTGCGACGCCGTCCAGTCGCTGTCGAGTTCGTCGAGCGCGCGCTGCGGATCGATCACCAGTGCATTGAGCACACGATCCCAGCGCTTGAGCAGTGCCGTCGTTTTATCGAGCACCGCCATGTTTTCGTCGATGTGCTTTGCATCGCTCATCCCGGGCGGGATATTGTGCGCGGTGATCGCACGCCCGACGCCGAGCGTCACGACCATCGACGCCGCCGTGCGGGTGTCGTTGAGCAGCCCGGGGTTACGTTTTTGCGGCATGGCGCTTGAGACATAGGTGTTGCCACCGCCTTCGCGCAGCAGGATCCACGGACGTGGCTGGGCATACTGCACCATCACGTCCTGCACAAACGCGGACGTATGCAGCGCGATGCTCGTCGCCAGCGCGCCAATCTCCACCGGCAGGTCCGTTGCCGCGATCTGGGCGGCATCGTACGCGTTGTCGACCTTGTCGGCGAAGCCGAGGGCATGCGCCATCTTGTCGCGATCGAGCGGCCAACTGGTGCCGTTGAGCACGGTGGTTCCCATCGGCGACAGGTCCACCCGTGCATACAATTCATGCAGACGTTGAGCGTCTCGCTGCAATCCGGCCACGTGCCCCAGCAAATAGTGCCCGTAGCTGTTTGGCTGCGCTGCGACGCCATTCGTGTAGTTGGGCACGATAGTCGATTCGTACTGTTGCGCAAGTCGGCGAAGCGTTGCCGTCGTCGTACGCAATTGGGTCGCGAGGACGAGCAACCGATCGCGATACATCGCAGCGCGCACTGTCGCGAGCATGTCCTGACTGGAGCGTCCGGCATGCAGCAGTGTCGCTTCGACGCCCGCCGCCTTGATCAGCAACGGCTCGAACGTGATCACCAGATCCGGGCGCGAGCCTCCCGGCTGATCGCCCGCGCGCAGCACCGTGTCGAGCCCCTGAGCGATGTGCGGCGCCAGCTTCGCATCCAGCAAACCCTGGCGGGTGTTGATGACGAGTGACGCCTTGTTGATTTCGCCCAGCCAGAAAAACGCGTCTCGCTGAGGCATTGTGGCAGCCTTAGAATCCGTTGAGGTCTGCGCCATACCCGGCGCGCAAAGCATCGTCATAAGGCACACTCCTAGTCCGGCAATTCTTGTCTTGCGCACTGCGTGTCTCCTGATCCTGACGGCGTCCGAAGGGGGAGCGGCGCCGGTGTTTTGTGCGGTTGATCACGATACTTCGGTCGACGTGCCGGATCAACGCGGTGGCGGCATGGGATTGCCTTATGACCGGCACCTCTCTTGGCTCTCATTACCTTAGATCTTGAACTTGGCCTTGCTTGGCCGTGGGATCTGGTTCATCTGCCGCTCGAGCTTCTCTTTCAGCAGCAGCTTGTCTACTGACGTTTTTGCAAAATACGCGAGCAAGGCCTGTGCCTCTCCCTCGTCGTCCATGATCTCAGGAAGCGCGCCGCGCAAGGTCGTCACCATGTCAGCAGTGGCATCTTTTACCTGCGGACTTTTGGTCTGCTGATTCGCGGCGAAAAGGCCTTCGATGAGGCTCACTGCCTGATGCGCTTTCATGCGTTATTCCCCGAGGTTGGTTGTCCGAAACGCTGACCGTTCCTCGGGATTCTAGCTGTCGACCGACCGTTCACCGACTGCTTAAATTGACATATCGGAAAATCCCGATACAATCTCGCGCATGGATTTGCTCGAAATCTTCAAAGCGCTCTCGAACCGCACTCGCCTTGAGATCCTGAAAGGACTGAAGGACCCCGTGAAGAACTTTCCGCCTCAGGACGAAGGCGACGTTCACACGGTGGGTGTTTGCGTCAGCAGCATTCAGGAAGGCGTCGGCCTGTCGCAGTCGACCGTATCCGACTACCTGGCGACGCTGCAACGCGCTGGCCTCGTCGAAGTGCGACGCATCGGTCAGTGGACTTACTACAAGCGCAACGAAGCCACCATCAGTGCCCTTGCCCGCGTGATCGGGAAGGAGCTGTAATCGACGTCCAATTTTTTTACTCGTAAATATCGATAAATTCCGATATCCCGGTTTGTCGAATCAGGAGCCATCAATGAAAGCAGTTGTACTCAAGTCGTTTGGCGGTCCGGAATCATTTGCGTTGGAGGACGTGCCGACCCCCGTCCCTCACGCCGGACAGGTGTTGGTTCGGGTCCATGCCACATCGATCAATCCGCTGGATTATCAGGTGCGACGTGGCGACTATCCGGACCTCGTCCCGTTGCCATCGATTACCGGGCATGACGTTTCCGGCGTTGTGGAAGCTTTCGGGCTGGGCGTCACGGGTCTCTCCGTGGGGGATGAGGTCTGGTACACCCCGCAGATTTTCGATGGTCCCGGCAGCTATGCCGAGTACCACGTCGCTGACGAGCGCATTGTCGGCAAGAAGCCGCCGTCCCTACCCCATCTCGAAGCGGCCAGCCTGCCTCTCGTGGGTGGCACGGCGTGGGAAGCGCTGGTCGAACGCGCGGCGCTGCGCGTCGGCGAGAGCGTTCTCGTTCATGGCGGTGCTGGCGGTGTCGGACACGTGGCGATTCAGCTCGCCAAAGCCATGGGCGCTCGCGTGTTCACGACAGCGCGTGAGGCAAACGTCCCCTTCGTCCGGGAAATGGGGGCCGACGTCGTGATCGACTACGAGAAGGAGGACTACGTCGACGTCATTCTGCGAGAGACGAACGGCCAAGGCGTCGACGTCGTTTTCGACACCATCGGCGGCGACACCTTATCGCGCAGCCCCGACGTGCTCGCACAACTTGGCTGCGTCGCCACGATCGTGGATATTGCGCAGCCGCAGAATCTCGTACAAGCCTGGGGCAAGAACGCCAGCTATCACTTCGTCTTTACACGGCAAAACCGAGGCAAGCTCGACGAACTGAGCGCACTGGTCGAGCGCGGCCAACTGCGGCCACACGTCGGTGCGGTTTACTCGCTTGCCGACATTCCGGCGGCTCACGCCCTGCTGGAGCGTCGCAACAATGGCCTGCGGGGAAAGATTGCGATTGCCGTCGCGCCATAGTCGGACCGATCGCGGCCCTGATCGGGCGCGGCCACGGACTAAGCCACCTGCCCTCTACCGTCGGCCCCTCTGTTTGCAGGTGCTAAAAGAAGAGGGGTTCCGGAATATCCCGGAACCCCTTGATGCTTCGCGCTACGTGAAGGTAAATTACAGCGCCATATCCGGCGTCTTCTTCACGACACCCGGATTAGCCATCGGCGCATTGTCGGGCACAACGCCATTCAGATTCGGCGGTGCGATGGCCAGTTGCAGCGTTTCGGCTGTCGTCGCCCACTCGGTGGCGAGCATCTGCGGATTGTCATGGAGCTTCTTGCCGTAGCTCGGCACGATCTCGCGAATCTTCTGTTGCCACGCGGGCGTCTTCATCTGATCCGGGAACACGCGCTCGAGCAGCGACAACATGATCGCAGGCGAAGTCGAACCGCCCGGCGATGCGCCGAGCAGTGCCGACACGGTGCGGTCGCTCGACACCACGACTTCCGTGCCGAGCTTCAGTACGCCGCCCTTCTCCGGATCGTTCTTGATGATCTGCACGCGCTGCCCGGCTTCCCACAGACGCCAGTCTTCGTTCTTCGCTTCCGGCATGTAGTGGCGAAGCGCCGCCATCTTCTCGTCCATCGACAGTTGCAATTGCTGCGCGAGGTACTTCACGAGCGCGAACTCGTGCACGCCGACCTGCAACTGGGGAATGACGTTCGACGGCGTTGCTGCCTTCGCGAGGTCGAAGTACGAGCCGTTCTTGAGGAACTTGCTCGACCACGTTGCGAACGGCCCGAACAGGATGACCTTCTTGCCGTCGAGCACGCGGGTGTCCAGGTGGGGCACCGACATGGGGGGCGAGCCGGTATCGGCGAGACCGTAGACCTTGGCCAGATGGCGCGAAGCAATCTCGGGCTTTTCGGTGACGAGGAACTCGCCGCCCACCGGGAAGCCGCCGTATTGCTTGGCTTCCGGAATGCCCGACAGTTGCAACAACGGGAGTGCAGCGCCGCCCGCGCCGATGAACACATTGCGTGCATCCACCGTCTGGATTTTGGAGCTGTCGTTCATATCGAACGCGGACACGCGCCAGCTACCGTCCTCGTTGCGGGTGATCGAACGGACTTCGTAACCGGTCGAGACCTTCACGCCGGACTTCTCGGTCAGGTGCTTGTAGAACTGACGGGTGATCTCGCCCAGATTGACGTCCGTGCCGAGCGGCGAGCGCGTGGCGGTGACCACCTCGTCGGGCTTGCGGCCTTCCATCATGATCGGAATCCACTCGGCGATCTTCGCCGGGTCGGTCGTCATTTCCATACCGGCGAACAGTGGCGAAGCCTTCAGTGCTTCCACGCGTTTCTTGATGAACTCGCGGTTCTCTTCGCCGAACACAAGGTTCATGTGCGGCGTGGAATTGATGAATTCACGCGGATTGCCCAGTACGCCCTGACGCACCTGATGCGACCAGAATTGACGCGAGATCTGGAAGTTCTCGTTAATGTTGATGGCCTGCGTGATATGGACGTTGCCCTTATCGTCCATCGGCGTGTAATTCAGTTCGCACAGGGCCGAGTGACCGGTACCCGCGTTATTCCAGCCGTTCGAGCTTTCTTCTGCGACCTTGTCCAGACGTTCGAAGACTTCGCAAGTCCAGTTCGGCTCCAGTTCGGACAGATAGACGCCGAGCGTCGCGCTCATGATGCCGCCGCCGATCAGCAGCACGTCGACCTTGCGGTCCGCCTTGGCGGCGCGGTACTGACTACCGAAGAAGTACGAATATCCGGCCCACACCGCAGCGGCGCCAACGGCGGTGCCCAGGAATTTGCGGCGGGTAAAGCGCTTGCGGCCGCTACCGGGCACCGGTTTCTTATCGGTTTGAGTCATGGGAATCAGTCACCTTATCAATTACGTGTGGCGTTGCCATCTTCCACACGCCGGGGGGAAAAGCGCACGCTTGGCGGGCGCGCTGGCGGGATTCGGACCGACAGACGTCATCCAGCCGGTGTTTCGGCAGATAGCACAAGCCGAACATCGAAAACGCCGGATTGTAGCTCAGACCGTCGAAAACATGGGTGGAAACCCTGATATTGAAGTGGGGGTCAGATGGGATTTTTCGGGAATCGATGGTTTTCGCCACATTTATGACCCTACTTCGCCCCCATTTCGGCTGTATTCGGGCCGCTGCCTGAATATCCGTAAAGTCGAATCGTCTTGATGCTAAACGCATGCCGGGTGACGTCGGAATGCAGTCCCAAAGCGGGACCTTGCTTTCGAAATGACGTGATTCCGGCAACACCGATCCTCTTGATACGACCTAGTCATTTCGGAGCGCGCATGCCGATTTCCATGTCCAGATTGATCCTCTACGTCCGAGATGTTGAATTGCTGAAATCGTTTTATCGGACGCATTTCGCCTTCCCTGTGATCGAAGAAATCGAGAGCGAATGGGCGGTGCTTAAAGCTGGTGAAGTGGAGATCGCGCTCCACCGTGTCGGCGTGGCCTACCGAGACCGGCCGACGAGCGGAGAGACATCGAACGCAAAGCTCGTCTTTTCGGTGCGATCAGGGCTGGAGGACTTACGGGAGACGCTGCTCAACGCGGGCGTCAGGATGCGTGAAATGAAGCGCTACGAGGGTTTCCCGCAATCGATGTGCGATGGGGAAGATCCGGAGGGCAATGTTTTTCAGCTCTCGCAGCGCGACTAGCTTCAGGTGAGATAGCGGCCGACGACGGCGCGCAATGCGTCGGTCCCGGCGAAGATCGTTTGGCCGCCGCCGTCATATGTCCCGTGCGCGTGGACGTTTAAACCGGCTTCCCGGCAAATCACCGATCCGGCGGCGATATCCCAGATGCTCGTGTGTTTTTCCAGATAGCCATCGACGCACCCGAGCGCGGTGAAGCCAAGACCGATGGTGGCGCAACGATACTGGGCTACGCCCCAGCCCGACGTCCGCAATGCGTATTCGACGTGAGCGATTTCGGTGGCTGGCCAACGGGTGTTCTCGCCGACGGCTGCCAGATGGACGGACGGGAAGTCGACATTTCGTTCAAAAGGCAGCCCGTTGCGTGATACGCCACACCCGCGCGCGGCACTCAGCGTCAAGCCCAGCGAGGGATAGGCGATGACACCGACGACCGGCTCATCGTCCTCGACAAAACCCAGCGACACGCCCCATAGCGGCGATCCCCGCAGAAAATTGGCGGTGCCGTCGATGGGATCGATGGCCCAGAAGGCGTTCGAGCCTTTGCCGCCCATCTCCTCCCCCATCACATTGTCTTCAGGGAAGTCGGTCGCCAGGGCTTCGCGAATTTGGCGTTCGATGATCCTGTCGGCCTCGGACACATATTCGTGTGCGCCCTTCTCCTCAAGCGCGAACCGGCCGCGTGCGTTAAACAAGTCAAGCGCTGAGTGCGCAGCCTCGTAGACGATGCGCACTGCGACGGCCAATCGTTGGTCAATAGCTTTCATATAAGGATTCGCTGGCTGGCCGGAGACGGCTTGCGACATTCTGGCCCTTTGACGCGACACTTTTGCGTCAGTAGCTGCGAAGCCCTTTCTGCGCCTGCGAGCCCTATGCGCGGGTGCTATGCTGCAAGTGCATCCGTTCGTATTCCCACCCACGTCCGACAGAGGTCATCATGACGGAAACCGACGTACTGGCTATCGAACAACGCGCCACGGCGCTCGTGCACGCGCAGGTGCTCGGCATGTTACTTGCGCACATCAATCATCTCGACGCCACGCCAGCGCCTGCCTTCGATTGCTTCCGGCAGGCCACCATGGACGAGATAAGGCAATCGCTGGTCAAGCGCTGTGGCATGTCCGGCCCAGCGTACGACGAACTCGAACGGCTCTTCGCCGCACTCGCCCGCGCGTCGGACGACGTCTTTACCGTCGCCGATCACCACAACGCCCGATTCTTCCGCCAGTTGCGCGACCGAAAGATCGCAGAAGAGCCCGCGCTGGACTGACCTGGACGTCGAAACGACAGTGGCGCGCCGAAGTCAGTCCGATGGATAAACGCTCGTCAATACGTGGCGTCGAACGCCTTTTGCACCTTATCTGCGGCGCTGACGCCATTGCCGATGAGGAGTTGCGTCAGTACTCGGGCCTTCTGCGGATTCAGATCGTATGAGACGACGAACCCCGTCTTGTCGTCGGAGACTTCGACGTTGCGGTTGACGAACCCGGCCCCCACGCGCGACGACCGGACCACGACAATGCCCTTGCGCGCAGCGGCTTCGAGCGCATCGAGTGCCGCTTTGGAGGCATTTCCATCGCCTACGCCCGCGAGCACGATGCCCTTGGCGTCGCGTCGCACGGCGTCATCGATCTGGGTTGCATCCATGTCGGCGTGCGCGTACACGATGTCGACGCGCGGCAAACCAGCGTTGGGTACCGCCAGCGGACCTTTTCGACCCGCCGGGGCTGCGGCCAGATACCGGATCGACGCAGGATCGACATACCCGAGCGGACCACCGTTCGGGTTTTGAAACGTCTGCACTGATGTCGTATTCGTCTTGGTGACCCAACGCGGCGAGTGAATCGTGTCGTTCAGAACGACCAGCACGCCCCGGTTGCGGGACTGCGCACTGGCGGCCACTTCGACAGCTTCATAGAGATTGCCCGGACCGTCGGCACTCACCGCCGTACTCGGGCGCATCGAGCCGACCAGCACGACCGGTTGGCTCGTGGCGAGCACGTTATCGAGGAAGAATGCGGTTTCCTCCATGGTGTCGGTGCCGTGCGTGATCACGATGCCGTCGGCCTCGTTGCGCTCGAAAGCCTGCTTGATGCGCGCAGCCAACTGATACCAGACCTTGCTGTTCATATCCTGCGAGCCGATGTTCGAAATCTGCTCCGCTTTGATCGTGGCGAGCTTATCCAGACCGGGCACGCTGGCCGTCAGTTGCTCGCCCGTCACGCCACCAGCGTTGTAGCCGATGGCCGAGCGCGCGTCGCCCGTGCTGGCGATCGTGCCGCCGGTCGCGAGCACAAGAATGCGCGGCTTGGGTTGGTCCGAACCGGCGGCCGCCGCCGTTACGGCGTAGCCGCCAGCGCTCAACGTCAGTGCGGCAATCGCGATCGAGTGCATCAGAACCTGCCGAGGGGTCTTCGACGATGTCATGAATTCGCTCCTGTTATGTCGTTTATCGAGCATCGCACCAAGCGCTGGCGCGATGTCCGACATATTGACAATTTTTGGACTGCGAAGGAAGAGGCCGAAGATTCCACGCGGTCGACGTTTCAGTTCTCGTCGAGTGACGTCGACTCGCTCAAGCGTGCGGCTCAAGCATGGCGAACTCGACTGCGCCGCTGATCCAGCAGCCTGACCCGTAATTGCCGGGTTCGCGTAGCGCCACACGAATGCAGGACGGGCGTCCCATGGCAAAGCCCTGATAGACCCGTATGGCCGACTCGCCGTTTGCCAGCAGCCCGTAATGCAGCACGCCGTAAAGCGTGGCGGCTGCGGCGATGCCGGTGGCGGCGTCTTCCGGATAACCGGACGAACGCGGGAACTGCCGCGCATGTAATTCCAAGGGCCGCGTACGCTCGACGGCGAACGGATACAGACCGGTCGAATTGAGGGCGTTGCACAATGCAGCGACCGCGCTGAGGTTCGGCGTGAGCGTGTTCAGCCTTTCCACGGAGCGCAGTGGCACCAACGTCTTCGTGCGGCTCGTGCTGGCATTGACAACGCCCATCGGCGCCAGATCGTCCTCACCGATGCCGAGCACTTCGCAAATGGCGGCTACCCGCGCCGGGTCGTCCACCGGTTCGACGATACCGCGCGGCTGGCCGACATCGATGCGCTGCGTTACCTCGTCGAAACGTACATCGACCAGACCGCTCAGCGTCTCCACGGTCGCACTTGCAGTCGTCCAGCGCCCCGCTTCACGCAACAGCCACATCGCACCAAGCGTGGCGTGCCCGCACATCTCCATCTCATGCGCCGGGACGAAAAAGCGCAGACGAACCGTATTGCGCGGGTCGCTGGCTCGACAGACGAACGCGCTTTCATGGCCGTAGCGTGCGGCAATTGCCTTCATGTCGTCTGACGAGAGGCTGTCGGCGTCGAACACGACCGGTGCCGGGTTGCCGCCACCGGCACCGGAAGAGAACACGTTGACGAAGCGCAAATCCGGTGCGGCTGCCTCGGGCGAGGCAATGCTGTGGGGAACAAGGCTTGGGGTGGTCATCGGACACTCCTGATAGCAAGTGGCGCAAGCATGCCCAACGTCGGAACGACAGTCGCCGTCAATCGGGCCAGTTCATGCGTCCGATCGGGCCAAACCGCGCTCGAGCCTGTGCCACCGACGCTTTGGACAAAGACTATACTGGTCGTCTGCACGCCGGTATATGCTCGGGCAACGGTGGCATCCCGTCTGTCCAGCCAAGGAATCGAGAGTGAAGCTTTATCCCACCGCATCGCGTCATTTGTACGGAGATCGCATCGCCGATGTCCGGCATGTGAGCGTCGGTGAATACCGCACGAATCCTCACGCGCATGACGACGAGTACATGTTCCTCCTCCCCAGGACCGGGCAACTCGTGCTCAACGTCGAGTCGAATGTTGCGCCGGTGCGCGTCGCGCCAAAGTCGTTCGTGGTGGTGCCGCCGCAGCGTGTTCACGATACGCGGGGCTACCGGCCCGGGCAGGAGCATGTCGCCGTCTATGTCGCGAGCGATTTCGTGGCCTTTTGCGAGCGCAAGGCACGACGCAAGCTCGCTTGCAGCCGTATCTCGATCTGGTCGGCACCGCTGGCCCTGCTCGATGCGGTTCGTGTTGCAAGCGACACGCGCATGACTCACGAGGTCCCTCTCCCTGAGTTGGCTGCCTTCCGTGCGGATCTCGCTGTGCGCACGGTGGCTGCGACTTGTGTCGAAGCGGGGCTGACGTCCGCCCCGATCCCGCAAAATCGTGGCGATGCCCATGCCGAGATAGTGCGCGATATCCAGACGTTTCTGGACGCAACGCTCGATCAGCCGATTTCGCTCGATCGCGTCGCCTATGAATTCGGCCTGTCACGACGCACATTGACGCGGATCTTCCGGGAGGCCACTGGCGAGTCCGTCGTCGATTATCAGTCGCGACGCCGCGTTGAAGTCGCGGCAACGTTGCTGCGTGCCCCTGGCATGACGGTGCTGGCCGTGGCGACGGCTGTCGGGCTTGACTCTCCGTCTTATCTCGCGCGTCTGTTCAGACAACACGGCTATGCACCGCCGAAGGTCTTCAAGCAAGGCGCACCGGACCTCGACTGATCCTCGCAGGCTTGCGAGTTCGCGTGGTCAGCGACCTTTGTCCTGAACGCGTGCGAATTGCTCCGACAGCCACTCGGTGAAGACCTTTACACGACGCGACAACTGACGGCTTTGCGGATAAAGCACCGAGACCGGCATCGGCGGCGGCGGATTGTCCGCCAGAACGATCTGCAACCGCCCGTCCACCAACTCGCTTTCGATGCGATATCGCGGCACCTGAACGAGCCCAAGACCGGCGAGCGCCGCACCGGTATATAAATCCGCACCGTTCACGGAAATGTTCGATTTCAACCGCCGGGTGACGTATTCGTCGTCGAGACGAAAGTCCAGTGGCACGGGCCGCCCTGTCACGCTGGAAACATAGTCGACGGCAAGGTGCGCGTCCAGATCCTCAACGTCGTCCGGCATACCGTAACGCTGCAGATACGCAGGACTGGCGACCGTGACCTGTTCCATCGTCGCGACCTGCCGACCGACCAGCGACGAGTCTTGCAGCACGCCCGCGCGCAGCACGCAGTCCACCCCTTCTCTGACCATGTCGATCAGCCGGTCGTCCTCGCCCACGTGCAACGCGATGCCGGGATAAGCGTCGAGGAAAGTGCCGAGCGTGGGCATGATGAAGTGCTTGGCGAGCGTCCCCTGAAGATTCACCCGCAGCAGTCCTTTCGGCGGCGCGTTGCGAAATGCACCGTCGGTCTCCTCCAGATCGGCCAGCAGTCGCACGCAGCGACGGTAATACTCCTCCCCCTCCAGCGTCAGCCGCACCTGGCGCGTCGTACGCTCCAGCAACCGTACGCCGATGCGTGCCTCCAGCCGCTTGATCAGATTGGTGACGGTCGCACGGGGGATCTGCAGATCGTCGGCCGCGAGCGAAAAGCTGTGCCGGTCGGCGATGCGCACGAAAACCTGCATTTCCTGAAATCTGTCCATGGTGTTCTGCCCCTCGGGTATTGCCGGTCATCCGTGCCGTTGCCCGCCATAGTGCCATCGATTTGTTAAAGCAAATGGAATTCTGAAAACAAATCACCCCCAATGATCTTTCAAATGGAATGAACCAGAATGTCTTCACCGACCACCTGAACTGGAAACCACCATGAAAACGTCTCAAATCGCTCTGATCACCGGTGCTTCGCGCGGCATTGGCGCCACCATCGCCCGCCGCCTCGCACGTGACGGCTTCTCCGTCGCCATCAACTACGCCTCGAACGCCGCCGAGGCCGACGCGCTGGCGGCCGAACTTCGGGACGCCGGGACCGCCGCCATCGCGGTGAAGGCCGACGTCTCGAAGTCAGCCGAGGTGAAAGCGATGTTCGATACGGTCGAGCAACGGCTTGGCAAGATCGACGTGCTCGTGAACAACGCCGGAATTCTCAAGACGGCCCCCCTCGCGCAAACCAGCGACGAACTATACGAACAGAATTTCGCGATCAACACGCGTGGCGTCTTCAATACGCTGCGCGAAGCGGCGACGCGCATGAACGAAGGCGGTCACATCGTCAATGTGTCGAGCACCACGCTCGGCCTGAACATGCCCGGCTACGCCATCTACAACGGCACCAAAGCGGCAGTGGAGTCCTTCACGCGTGTGTTCGCCAAGGAATTGCGTGGACGTCGCATCACCGTCAACGCCGTTGCGCCGGGCCCGGTGGCGACTGAATTGTTTCTGAACGGCAAGACAGACGAGCAGATTCAGACCTTTGCCAAGATGCCGCCGCTCGAACGCCTCGGGCAGCCCGACGATATTGCCAATGTCGTGGCGTTTCTCGCCGGTCCGGACAGCGGCTGGGTCAATGGTCAGGTGCTGCGCGCCAACGGCGGCGTGGTCTGAACATCACGGCCATGAAGCGCTTTCGCCAAACCTCCGTGCTGCTGGCGCTCACCGCGCTGATGGGGGCGATGGCCGCATGTGCGCGCCCCGACCCGCAGGAGACACCGTCCATGAAATCCAGCGTGACCTACTTGCACCTGCTGCGCCACACCCCGTTCTTCACCGAACTCACGACCGACCAGTTGCGCTGGGTCATCGGACACTCACGCGAGTGGGAGGTGACCACGGGGCAACCCATCGTCACACCCGAAAGCCCGAACGATTTCAACGGGTACTGGATCTTGCTGGATGGCGGATGGGATTTGATCGTGGGCGGCCAACGTTACCCGAGCGGGCACGCCGATCCGGGGAAATGGTTCAACCGTGATCGCGTGAGCAACCACGATTACCGGCTCACTGCCAACGATCACAGTTACGTCATGCATATTGCCGCCGCCGACATGGACGACATGCTGGCGCGAGGTTTCAGGCTCGACCGTCACCTCGCCGCAGGAAAGCAGTTCTACAGCGGTCTGAATGCAACCAACGGATTGCCTGCCGCGCAGTAGCGCAGGCGGTGTCGATTCCTTCCGATTCCAACGAATTCAATTTACGTTTTCTCGTGTTTTTCTCTTCCCAGGGAGCCGTCGTCATGTCTCAAGCCGTGCCTCAAACCATTCTTATCACCGGTGCCTCGTCGGGCTTCGGCCTTATGACTGCCAAGGCGCTCGCCAAGGCGGGCCACACTGTCTACGCCTCCATGCGTGACACCTCCGGCAGGAATGCGCCGCGCGTAGCGGAAGTGGCGCAATGGGCGTCGGACAATGCCGCGAACCTGCGCACCGTCGAGCTGGACGTGCAGTCGGATGCGTCGGCCGCTGCCGCCATCCAGAGCGTGCTCGCCGACGTGGGCCGTCTGGATGTCCTCATCCACAACGCCGGGCATATGGTTTTCGGTCCCGCCGAAGCCTTCACGCCCGAACAAATGATTCAGCAGTACGACGTCAACGTGCTCGGCGCACAACGTGTCAACCGCGCCGCTCTGCCGCACCTGCGCAAGCAAGGACGCGCGCTGATGTTGTGGGTGGGCTCGTCGTCGACCCGGGGCGGCACGCCGCCGTTCCTCGCGCCGTACTTCGCTGCTAAGGCCGCCATGGACGCGCTGGCCGTGTCGTATTCGACCGAGCTTTCGCGCTGGGGCATTGAGACGACGATCATGGTGCCGGGCGCATTCACCAAGGGGACGAACCACTTCGCCCACTCGGGCAAGCCTGCCGATGCGCATATTGCTGCCGAGTACGAGCAAGGGCCGTATGCGGGGGTAGCCGAAGCTGCGCTCAAAGGACTCGCCAGTCTGGAGCCGGGCGACGCGGACCCCGCTGAAGTGGCCCGTGAGATCGTGCGTGTCGTCGATCTGCCGCACGGCCGTCGCCCGTTCCGCGTGCACGTCGACCCATCGCAAGACGGCGCGGAGGTTGTCAACGCGGTGGCAGACCGCATGCGCCGTGAAATCTACAAAGCCATCGAACTCGGCGATTTGCTGACGCCCCGTCAGGCGGTGGCGCAGTCCTGAGCGACTGACGCGCAAGTACCGATGCGCAACTCCTTGCACGGGGATTGCGCATCGTCGGCTTGACCTGACTTCAGCCGACGTCTGCCACGCGAATCAGCTTGCGGTTCAGAAACTCACCCATCCCGATCTCAGACAGCTCCCGCCCGAAGCCGGAGTTCTTGACGCCACCGAACGGCAGTCCCGGCGAATCGGCAAAGCACGAGTTGATGTAGACCATGCCGGAATCGATGTGCGACGCGATGCGCCGGGCGTTATCCACGTCGGCATCGAACACGTAGCCGCCCAACCCGTAAGGCGTGGCATTCGCCAGCCGGATGGCCTCTTCCTCAGTGTCCACGACGTAGAACGACAGCACCGGCCCGAAAGCTTCCTGCGTGTAGAGCGGGTTATTCGCGTCAATGTCCGTGATAATCGTCGGCTCAAGATAGAAGCCGGGGCGCGCAACGCGCTTGCCGCCAAAGACGATGCGGCCCCCTGCTGCTTCGGCGTCATCGATCTGCTTGAGCAGTCCGTTCAGCGCGCGTTCGCTAACGAGCGGACCGAGCAACGTGTCCTCGTCGGTCGGGTCTCCCACCTTGATGGCCGCGAATCGCTCCCGCAGCGCCGTCAGCATTTGCTCGCCGCGTTCGCGTCCGATCACGATCACGCGTTTGATGTTGACGCACCCTTGTCCCGAGTTGAACGTACGGCCCATCACGATCTGCTCGGCGGCATGATCCAGCGGCGCGCCGGGCATCACAATCGCGGGATCGCTGCCACCAAGCTCCAGAATGACCTTCTTCAGATTGCGTCCGGCGCGCTCTCCGACCGACGTGCCGGCGCGCTCGCTTCCCGTCAGGGCGACGCCGCGCACGCGGAAATCGTCGATCAGCTTGCCGATCTGCTCGATGCTGCAGAAGAGATTGGTGTAAGCGCCCTGCGGTGCCCCCGCCTCTTCGAACAAGCGTGCGAACGCCAGTGCACATTGCGGCACATTCTCCGCATGCTTCATCAACACCACGTTGCCTGCGATCAGTTGCGGTGCGGCGACGCGGACCAACTGGTAGTACGGAAAATTCCACGGCTCGATGGCGAGGATCACGCCGATGGGCTCGGACAGCAGCACGGCGCCCGGTTCACCCGGCAGCGCCTGCGCCGCCAGCAGACGTTCGCCATTGGCAGCGTAGTAATCGAGAATATCGGCGACGAGATCGATCTCCATGTAGCCGAAGCGCGTGACTTTGCCCATCTCAAGCGTCGGATAGGTGACGTATTCGTCGCGCTTCTCGCGCAAGATCTTGGCGGCACGCGCAATGACGGCGATGCGCTCTGCCACTGGTCGGAAACGCCAATTCTCGCGATACAACCTGTCGGCCTTCTCCAGGGCGCTGAAGACCTCGGCGTCGGATTGAAGCGGAAACTCTTTCAGAAGTTGGCCCGTTGCGGGGTTGATGCTCTGGAAGCTCATGAGAAAACTCCTTGCAATGGATGCGTTAGCTGAGAACGTCGGGGCCATGGAGCCTCGACAAAAACGTAGTGAAAATGCTGAATCGAAAACGTTTTCGATTTTGGGTAAAGCAATGTCATACGACGTGAACCCATCAGGCCATACGCGCCTGCCTGAAGCGCGACGTGCCTTCGGGAGACACATGCCACGCGACGCTGCAGTCCGTGTAAATCTCTGCTTGCGGACGCATGCCTGCCTTGTCGTTGAGCGTGCCCGCCTTGACTAATACGATGCCGGGCAGGTTCGAGGCCTTCGTCATTACTGGCGAACCGCAATGTCCGCAGAAGTGCCGATAGGATGGCGTCCCGCTATCCCCGATATCGACGAGAAATTTCGTCTCGCCCGTCTGCTCGTAATCGGCCTCCCTGACCAGCAGGTTGACCGAAAACGCACTGCCGCTCGCCTTCTGGCAATGCGTGCAATGGCAAATTACGGTCGCTTGCGGTTCATCTTTCAACGTGTATCGGACAGTGCCGCACAGGCAGCTTCCTTCGCGTACTTTCATGGGGCAGCCCCTCATAAAACAGTTAGAATCGAAAACGTTTTCGTCATCAGTGTCAAAAAATGGCCGTGTGATAGCACGACCGCACGATGCCCAAGGCTATTGGGCGTCGATGGCACCGCCATGAGAGCCACGCAGGATCAACTCCGGCGACCAGACTTCTTGCAGCGTTTCGATGGGGCGGTCATCGAGGTGCGCCAGCAGCAACTGCACCATGCGCTTGCCCGCTTCCACCGTCGGCGCGGAAAACGTTGTCAGTGGCGGATTCAGATACGGGCCGAGTGGATGATTGTCGCAGCCAATGACACCGATGTCGGCGCCGGGACGTCGCCCCGTTTCGACGATGGCCTGCATGGTACCGCTCGCGATCAGATCGTGCCCGCACATGAATGCCGTTGGCGGGTGCTTCATGCTCAGCAGTTGCCGTGCGCCGTTCAATCCGCCCTCCTCGGACAGATCGCACTCCACGACAAGATTGGGATCGAACGGGAGCTTCGCTGCGTCAAGCGCGGCAATATAGCCCTCGCGCAGATGCTGACTGAGCATGAGGTAGCCCGGTGTACTGAGCAAGCCGATGCGGCGATGTCCCAGACCGATGAAGCGCGCGGTGCCATTGCGTCCTGCCACCGTACGGTCGATGTCGACATAAGGAAACGGATCACCCGTCTCGCTCCGCCCCAGCGTCACGAATGGAATTCCGCGATCCTGGAGCAGCTGGATGCGAGCATCGTCGCGCCGCGTCCTGCCGAACATGACGGCGTCGACACGCTGGCGCTCGACGAGCCGGTGAAAGCTCTCGACTTCCGATTCCACCGTTCGCGCCGTGACGATGACCAGCTGGAACGGTGTGTTCTCCAGTCCCTGATCAATGCCCATCAGAAGATCGAGAAAGAACGGCTGCGCGAAGTGCGCTTGCGGTGGCGACAGGACAAAGCCAATCGTCTCCGACGACCCCATGCGCAACCGTCGGCCAGCAGGGTCGGGCGAGAACCCCAGCCCGCTGGCGGCTTCCAGCACGCGCTGTTTCGTCGCCTCGCTGACGTCCGAGCGGCCATTCAAAGCCTTTGAAACCGTAGACACGGAAAGGCCCAGATGGCGTGCAAGCTCGACGATGTTGGTCCGCTGTTTCATTACAGGCTTCGTAGTTTGCCGAATTCGAAAACGTTTTCGATGAGGCGAACTATAGCAGAAGCGAAACGATCTTGCCGGGCGGGCGCCATGCTGGCCAGTAAACCCCGTCAAATGGCCGTCGCCGACTGCGCCAACATGTCGCGGTAAGCAAACAGGCCCGGTAAGCCGCCCGTGGCGACGAACAGGACGTTCGACCCTGCGGCAATGCGCTCACTCCCAATATCGGCCAACAGCCCCGAGAACGCCTTGCCCGAGTACACCGGGTCCAACAGAATGCCCTCGGTTCTGGCGAGTAGCCGGACCGCGTCGGCCATGGCCTGTGTGGGGATGCCGTAGCCCACGCCCCGATAACCCCCGTCGACCAGGACGTCGGCGTGCTCATCCACGTTCGCCGGGTTGCCGCCGAGCAGTTCCAGCGTGCTGCGCGCCAACGCGGCCGTTCTTGCATGCGTCGCGTCGCGCTCGGCCAGCACCGAGTAGGCTTTCACCCGCTCACCGCGCTGCCCGGCGAACGTCAACCCGGCAATCAGTCCGGCCTGCGTGCCGTGGCTGCCGTTGGGTACCACGATATGACGGAATTCGATGCCGTTCTGCGCTTCGAATTCGAGAATTTCCCGAGCGCACTTCGCATACCCCAACGTCCCTAGCGGTGACGAGCCACCGGCAGGAATCACCATCACACGACGCCCTGTGGACGCCAGCTCGGCTGCCCTCGCGTTGGCGACAGTCATGACATCCCGATCCGACGGCACGACCGTCAACGTTGCCCCGAATATCCGGTCGAGCAGCACGTTCCCGCCTTCGCGGTACTCGGTGCTTTGAATCGGCACCATATCGGAGAGAAACAGTTCGCAGGCGAAGCCGAGCTTCGCGCAGGCGGCCGCCGTGAGTCGCGCGTGATTCGACTGAACGCCGCCTACGGTAATCACTGTGTCAGCACGCTCCGCTTGCGCCTGTCCAAGCAGGAACTCCAGCTTGCGAAGTTTGTTGCCGCCGTTACCGGTATCGCCGATATCGTCGCGCTTGAAGAATATCCGGATGCCGCGCGATTGCGCGCCACACGCCTGCTCCAGACGCTCGATGCGCGTAATCGGCGTCGGCAGTCGCGTCAGTGCGACGCTTGGAAATTTTTCCAGCGCAGATGCCAGTGTTGAAATCAAGATGCCTCCTTATCGGCGATTGAGCGATCAAGCGATCCGGTGATTCGTTAGCCTCAAAAATGACTTATGCTAATTCGCACGAATTTGCATGCATTCCTACGGTGTGACCGAAGCATGGTCTAGAAATCCCGATAGCGTGACAAGCGACGATTTTTTACTTTGGAGTTAGACAAACTAATGCGAAACAAGGTCGACGCTTCGCTGCTTGGCGCATTGCGCTCGTTCACCGTGGCGGCAAAACTGCTCAGCTTTACGCGGGCGGCAGACGCGCTCAGCCTGACCCAAAGCGCCATCAGTCAGCAGATGCGTCAGTTGGAACGACGTCTGGGGTATCCGCTGTTCGTGCGCGGACATCGAAGTCTGGCGCTGACCTCGGAAGGGGTTACGTTGCTAGCAGGCGCACAGCGGGCGTTCGACGAAATCGAATCGACGCTGGCGAGCATTTCCAATTCGGCCACGCCGGTGAAGGTCGGGTGCTGCCCTTCGTTCGCACTGCATTGGCTCGTGTCGCGGCTGTCGCAGTATCACCAGCACGACGAACGCAACCCGGTGCAGTTGATGGCCGAGTTCGGCGCGCTTGGTGTCGCGACGGACAACATCACGGAAATCGATCTCGCGATCCGGTACTGCGCCGAGATCCCGGACACATCCGGCAATCGCACCGGATTGTTCGACGAGTGGCTGATCCCGGTGGCAACGCCTGCCTATGTCCAGCGCAATCCGATACTGGCCGACGGACGCCTCGATGCGTCCTGCGTGTTGCTACACGATGCGTTTGCGTGGCCGGGGGCGGAAGCGTCCGCAGAATGGCAGGCCTGGATGCAAGCGATCCGGCCCGACTGGCTGCCGTTCGTGAATGGCCCGAGCTTCAATCTGGCGAGCATGGCGTATAGCGCAGCGCTCAATCATCAGGGCGTGGCTATCGGCCGTGCTTCATTGATTTTGGATGAACTGGCAGACGGCCGACTCGTGCCCTTGCTGCCGGTGGCGGTTCGCTCGCCAGCAAGCTACTGGACGGTGACGCGCAATCGCGAGTCGCCATCTGTCGGCGTGTTCGAGGAGTGGCTGGCGACTCAGGCGGCGCAGTTTGTGCAAGGCCGTACGTCGGCGTTGCACCGGATGGGCATCGATCTGATCGAAAGGGACTAGTGCGGTAGCGCCGTAGTGCCCTATTGCCCTATTGCCCGCCCTTTTTCTTCTTTCCTCGTCGCTTGCTAACGGGGGCTTCGGGTTGTTCAACGGAGGGATCGAACGCTTTCCCGTCCAGCGCTGAGTCTGCCTCTGCCTTAGTCGCCTGCGCATACTCCGCACTGAACTTGCCGCTGTCGAGCAGTTGCGGGGCGAGGGTGTCGTTCATCGGGATGCCCGGCACCCATTGCGCCACATTGTCATCGAGCGCTGAGGTTTTTCCGGTCCCTCGATACTTGACGACCATCTCGTTCCACGCGCCGCCATGCACATTCGCGCGAGAGTGTTCGGAGAACGTCTGGTAGAAGATCGCGTTGCGACGCAATGGATCGTTCAACTTTTGTTCGAAGGTCTCACGCAAGGGGTTGTGACCCGTGCCTAGTGCCGAATGCGTCTTCCTGACGTGAAGGCCGTCCCCCTTGTCTTCATGACTATAAGCCCCCACGGACGACTGAATATCCCCCTTGTCGAAGAAGACCGGCCGAGTCACATAAGCGCGCATCGCTTTGGCGTGCTCTTGCAGATTCTGCTCGTCGGCATCTAATTCGTCCTCCGGTGATTTCGACCGGAATACCGATTTGGCGGTCTCATTGAACAGGCTAAAGCCCGCGTTCAGGTTTTCGGGCAAAAGCGCAGCAGCCGTGCCGCGATCGCGAAGGAAAACCGTATTCCTCAGGTTGTCCTTGAGGTCGCCGTAAAGCAACGACGACGGCGCAGCACCGATTGGCACGAGTCCAGAGTCGGCCTCTTTCGTTTTTTCCTTATGCGCCCTGAAGCGCACCGGATCCAGGGCGACGTTCAGTGCGTCGGCCCCCACAAGCTCTTTGCCGCCCTCCTCGCTCGCACCCAAGTCGGTGGATTCGGCGATCCGTTTGGGTTCATGCCATGTGCGGTAAACGACCCGGTTTTCCTCAAACGCCGTGTCGAGTGAATCCGTTTCTTCATGCGTCGCAATGGCGTGCATCAGGTCCGTACCAAACTTCAGAATGGCTGCGGCAGGCAACGACCGCAGACCCCCATGAAACGCAAGCAGCATCTCCGACTTGGCCTGCTGCTTTGCCTCGGCCTTCAGCGACTTGTCCTCATCGATTTCCGCAAGACACTGCATGAAGGCCGCGTAGGCATCCGCTTGATCTTCCTCCGGAAGCTCGTCCCGCCAGACAACATCAGGCCGGTCCGGATGGCGCGCACCGTCCTTCGGCTTTTCCGAACCACTGGCGAGACCTTCGATGACGCGGCCCGTCAACACCGACACCCACGGATTCAGACGCGCCTGAAGTTCGAAACGCCCGCCCGTGAGCGGTCGAATACGTGTGTCCTTCGGACGCAGTTGGCCCACCTGGCGCGCAATCGATATGGGATCGGAGGTCGCTTCGATGCCTTTCATCTGCACCTGAGCAGGCGTGATGACGGCAGTGTTGCCTTGCAGCGCATCGGCCACAGGCGTCGCGTTGGGCTGGGTGATGGGTTTTAGCGATTGCGCCAGATGGCGGAGATTGACCGCTCCGACGTCGGGCCGCCGACTCAACGCAACTTCACCGTCGTTAAGTGCCTCTTTCAGGCCTCGCGCGTGAAGATCGTCGCGACGGTCATGGGGCATGCGCCGTTGCGCAGGTGCACCTTCCGAGGGGAAAAGACCGCCGATGCGTTTGCGCTGTGCGATGGCCCGGGGGCTGTCGTTCATGGCGCTTTGCAGACTGCGCAACTGTGCAGTGGCGGGCCGGTTATCTACGAAGTGGTAGCGTTGTGTGACCGTTTCCGGTCGGGAAACCTCCGGTGCGACCGAGGCCCGATTGTCGTTATCCTGATGCGGCTTCGCATGGAATTGCATGGTCGGTGACGCTCCCGTCGGTTGTCCCGGCAATTCCGGCGGATTCTACTACGGAAGCGCGCGGCCGACGCCCCCGGCATTGCGGCACGTCAGCCCCATCACCCTCATCACCCCGTCCTACCGCTCGTACTTCTCCACGAACGCTGCGGAACTGAGGATTCTGAAATCGGCGAGCGCCGCGTCCAGTTGCGCCGGATTCCAGTCCCACCACCCAATCGCCTGCATGCGCTCGGCGGTGCGGTCGTCCATGCGATAGCGCAGCACCCGGGCTGGAACACCGACGACGATGGCGTACGGCGGCACGTCCTTCGTCACCACTGCACCGGAGCCAATCGCGGCCCCCGTGCCGATGCTCACGCCCGGCATGATGATCGCGTTGTGGCCGATCCAGACGTCCGGGCCGATCGTGATAGCGTCCTGCGCGCGCCAGTCGAAAATCTCGGCATCGTCGTCGAGCGACATACCATATGATCGCGAGCGATACGTGAAGTGATGCAGCGTCGCGCGCCACATCGGATGATTCGATGGATTGATGCGAACGCCCGTCGCGATATTCACGAACTTGCCAATGTGCGCGTGCGCGATCTGGTTGCTGCCCATCGCGTAGCCATAGTCGCCAATTCTCGATGCCCGCACCGCCGAATTCGGTCCGAGATAGGTAAAGCGCCCGAAATCGCTATCACGCACGAGCGATGTCGGATCGATCTCCGGTGTCTCGCTCAACACTCGAGCGCCGGTCCACGGATCGACGCCCTCTCCGCAATTAATACGTTGCATACCGAGTTGCCCTCAATGCACGAGACTGCGCAGGTACGCCGAAGCGCGCTCCGCACAAGCCACCAACACGAACGTGACGATCAGCAGATACGACACCGTCTGGTAGTCGAACAGGTTCATCGCCGTGAGCAACTGGAAACCGATGCCGCCCGCCCCCACGAAGCCGAGTACCAGCGACGACCGCAGGTTCTCGTCGAAACGGAACAACCCGATGCCCAGCAACGAAGGTAATACGCCGGGGATGACCGCATGGGTGAGCACGGCGATGCGTCCTGCTCCGGTAAGTGTCAGGGCTTCCACAGGCCCCATGTCCATGTCTTCGATGACTTCGGCGAACAGACGTCCGAGCATGCCGACCGAGTGCACGGCGAGCGCCAGTGCGCCGGGGAACGGCCCGAGACCGACCGCCGTCACAAACAGCAACGCCCAGACCAGATCGGGTACCGCGCGCGTCACACCGATCACCGCACGTGCACCGTAGTAGAGCGGCAAGCCCGGCGTGACGTTCTTTGCCGCGAGAATCGCCAGCGGGAACGCCAGCACAATGCCGAACACTGTGCCGAAGATCGCCAGGTCGATCGTTTCGAGCACCGGGCGTAAGTTCGGAATGAACTGGGCAAAATCCGGCGGCATGGCGCGCGAGATGATGTCGGCCATACCGTGTGCGCCGGTGATCAGATCCTGCGGACGCGCCTGCACGACGATCCACGCCTGCACGAACAACGCGATGCCGATCACCGCACCGATCAACATCAGCGCGCTGCGCATGCCCGCAGGCATCTCTCCCGGGCCACGACCACCCCGCATTTCAAGCACTGTACTCATGAAGCCTCGGTGACATAAAGATTGGAGATTTGACCTGCAGAGACTTCGCGCGCTGGCCGATCGAATTCCATCACGCCGCGACGCAGTCCGACCATGCGATCGGCGTAACGCATGGCGAGATCCGGCTGGTGGAGCACCACCACGACGGCCAGTCCGTCCTCGGTCGCAAGACGACGCAGCAGGCGCATGACTTCGTCCGCTGCCTCGGGATCGAGACTCGCGACGGGTTCGTCGGCCAGCAACACGTGCGGCTCCTGCGCGAGGGCACGGGCGACGGCGACACGTTGCGCCTGACCCCCAGACAGCGTGCCCGCACGTTGTTTTTCGAGATGCAACAGGCCGACTTCATCGAGATACGCGCGCGCCGGTTCGATGGTCTCGCGCGGTACGCGTCCGAGCGCGGTCGAGAGGGTGCGGTGACGGCCGAGTGCACCACAGCACACATTGGCGATCACGCTGCGACGCTTGACCAGATTGGCGTTCTGCGAGATCAGTGCAAGCGGCAGACGTGCTTCGCGCAGCGGCTCGCCGGACAACTTGACCAGATCGCGTCCGGCCAGATTCACACTGCCCTGCGTCGGCCGGTTGATCCCGACCACGCACTTCATGAGCGTTGATTTGCCGGAGCCATTGCTGCCGAGCACCACGACCATTTCGCCGGCCCCGACCGACAGATTGAAATCACGCAACGCGGTATGACCGTTCGCGTAGCACATCGTCAGATTCTGAACGGCGAGCTTCACACCGGGGGCGAGTCTGGTACGGCGACACGCTCCCGGCGTGCTGGCATGGGCGGCCCCGGCGGCCGCGAGCGCGTCAGCCGGGGTCAATGCCAATCCGTCCGTTGCTTTGGACAAGGTGTTCACAGTTTCGACAGATCGATATGGAGGGTGGAGACGAGATCGCGAATCTGGTTGTAAGCCGCGTCGTTCTGCGGCACGGTCTTGAGCGCCGGAGTCGCGTTGGCGGCCATGAACTTCTGGTCGGCTTCCGGCAGTTCCTTCAGGTCGAGGTTCGACAGGATCTTCGCCAGACGTGACTTGAACTCAGCAGGCAGATCGCCGCGAACGGCCATCGGGTCGACCGGGATCGGGTCCGACTTCCACAGCGTGACGTAGGCCTTGTCGTCGTATTCGCCGTGCAGACGCGCGCTGGAGATTTCTTCGCTGTTCAGTTCGCCAGCAACGACCTTGTGGTTGCGCAGAGCTTCGAACGACGCCGTGTGGCTGCCCGCATAGATGGCCTTCACACCCTTGTCCGGGTCGATGCCGTTCTTGCGCAGACCGTAGGCCGGGAACAGGTGGCCCGAGGTCGATGCCGGATCGGCGTACGCGAAGGACTTGCCCGCCGTGTCGGCAAGCGTCGTCACGCCCGAACCCGGCCACGTGACGATCGATGCGTAGTAGTTTTGCGGCGAACCGTTTTCGTTGGCGAACGTGGCGACGGCTTCGGCATGCGCGACCTGATGCGCGAGTACGTAGCCGAGCGGGCCGAACTGGGCGAATTCGAGCTTGTTGTTGCGCATCGCTTCGATCTCGGCGTTGTAGCTCGTGGCGATGTACAACTCGACCTTGCAACCGAGCTTGTCGCCAATCAGTTTGGCGAGATCGGTGTAGACGGGCAGCATACGCGCCGACGATTCGTACGGCTCGACGCCAAAGCGGACGACACCATTGTTCGGGCACTCGCCTGCGGCGTGTGCTGCACCGCTGGCGACAGCAGCAAAGAAGGCGAGCGCGGCGAAGCGTTTAATAGCTTTCATGAATTCCCTCTGGGTTGTACTACGGGCATGCGAAAACTCTGCTGCGGATTCTAGGAATCGGACATGACAGAACCGTGATGCATTTATCTGAACGTCTAGATGATTTTGTTACTAAAAATTACGCTCGGAAATCGTGACGATTCTGCATACGGACACGCCAAAGTCACACATCCATCACGTCGCGCGCACTACAATGCGCCCTGATCGATGAACATATGAAGTCCAGGGGATGACGTCGCTATGACAGCGAGCGGGAATGCAGTATTGAGTGCAAATGCAGGCAATGGGGAGCGCGTGGAGCGCGGCGCAGGCGTGGCCGTCTGGCGTCAGATCGAGCAGATTCTCGCCAGGGAGATTGCCGCCGACGGCTTCGGTGACGAAGGCCGCCTGCCGAGCGAAGGGGAACTCGCGAAGCGCTTCGACGTGAACCGTCACACGGTGCGCCGCGCGGTGCTCGGGCTGGCCGCGAACGGTCTGGTGAGCATCGAACAGGGACGCGGCACCTTCGTGCAGCGCGGCGCTATCGACTACCTGATCGGACGGCGCACACGCTTCACGGAGAACCTGCGTCAGCAACACCACGCGGCCGAGGGACAGATGCTCTCAGCGGTGCGTCTTCAGGCCGATGCGGCCGTCGCCAAGGAATTGGAATTGCGTGTGCGCGCCCCGGTATGGCGCATCGAGTCGCTGCATGCGGCCGACGGCGTGCCGCTGACCTACGCGTGCAACTGGTACCCTGCCGCGCGCTTCCCGGATCTGCCGAGCCTGCTCGAAGAAGACAGCAGCATCACGCACGCGCTCGCCTCGATGGGTGTGCCTGACTATCTGCGCAAGTGGAGTCGTATCGGCAGCGTGCTGCCGGACACCGAGATCGCGTGGCGGCTCGGCGTGAATCGCCAGCAACCGGTGCTTTGGGTCGAGAATGTCGACGTCGATCTCGACGGCGTGCCGATCAAATACGGCATCACGCACTTCGCTGCTGACCGCGTGCAACTGATGGTCGATACCTCGAATTGACTTTCCGCGAACGCGGCACCCCGGGAATGGAGTGCCGCGCATTTCAGACGATCACTCAGACGATCAGTTCGCCATGACCGAGACAGCCTTCGTCACGAGATAGGCTTCCATCGCTTCCGGTCCGCCTTCCGACCCGTAGCCCGAATCCTTCACGCCGCCGAACGGCATTTCGGGAGAAGGTGCAGCGGGCTGGTTGACCCACAGCATGCCCACTTCCAACTGTTGCGAAAGCAGATGCACGTTGCGGAACGATTGCGTGAACGCGTAACCGGCCAGCCCGAACGGCAGGCGGTTCGCCTCTGCAATCGCATCTTCGAGCTTATCGAAGCCACGGATGGCCGCCACCGGGCCGAACGGCTCGTTGTTGAACACATCGGCTTCGAGTGACACGTCGGTCAGCACCGTCGGTGCGAAGAAGTTGCCCGACGTGCCGACGCGCTCGCCGCCCGTCGCAATCGTCGCACCCGTCTTGCGTGCGTCTTCGATCACGCGGCTCATGGCCGTGACACGACGTGCGTTGGCGAGCGGGCCGAGCGTCGTGCCTTCAGCAAGACCGTCGCCCAGCTTCAGCGATTCTGCGTGCTTGACGAGCGCCTTGGCGAACTCGTCCTTGATGCTGTTGTGCACGAGAAAACGCGTCGGCGAGATGCACACCTGCCCTGCGTTACGGAACTTCGCACCACCGGCCGCCTTGATGGCCAGCGCGAGGTCCGCGTCTTCCGCCACGATCACAGGCGCATGACCGCCCAGTTCCATCGTCGCGCGCTTCATGTGCAGACCGGCCAGCGAGGCCAGTTGCTTGCCGACCGGCGTCGAGCCGGTGAACGTGATCTTGCGGATGATCGGGTGCGGAATCAGATAACTGGAAATCTCGGCCGGATCGCCGAAGACCAGGCCCACCACACCAGCGGGCACACCCGCGTCGACAAACGCTTGCAGCAACGCGGCAGGCGACGCCGGGGTCTCTTCCGGTGCCTTGACCAGGAACGAACAGCCGCAGGCCAGCGCAGCGCTCAGCTTGCGAACGACCTGGTTGACGGGGAAGTTCCACGGCGTGAAGGCGGCGACCGGACCGATCGGCTCCTTGAGCACCGTCTGCTGCGCATTCAGATTGCGCGACGGCACGACACGGCCATACACGCGCATGCCTTCGTCGGCGAACCATTCGATGATGCCTGCGGCGGAGAGCACTTCGATACGCGCCTCGGCAAACGGCTTGCCCTGTTCCTGCGTCATAAGACGCGCAATCGAATCGGCACGCTCGCGCACGAGAACAGCAGCCTTGCGCATCGTCACGGCACGCTCGGCGGCCGGAATCTTGCGCCACGTGGCGAAACCACGCTGGGCGGCGTCGAGTGCGCGGTCGAGGTCGGCGATGCCCGCATGCGCGACTTTACCGATGGCGTTGCCCGTCGCCGGGTTGACGACGTCGAGCGTCTTGCCGCTGGCGGCATCGCACCACTCGCCGTTAATCAGAAGTTTGGTGTCTGTATAACCTGACGTAACCATATGAATTTCCTGAGAATGATTGGGCAAAGGCAAGGCGTACGAACCGATGCTCATCGGCCCTGCGTACGCCCCGCTGCGCGTTACATCGACGCTTCCAGCATCTCGCGATAATCCTCAGCCGAGGCATCTCGCGGGTTGGTCTTGTGGCTGTGATCTTTCAGCGCACCCTCGATGATGCGCGGGAACTGCTCGCGAGTCACCCCCAGTTCCGCAAGTCCGCCCGGCAGGCCGAGTTTTGCGGTCATCGCGGCAATCGCCGGACCGACGTCGTCGCCCGAGGGCAGCGCCATCGCCTGTGCCAGCCGGTCGAGCTTTGCGTCGTCCTGCATCGAAGGTGCCGTGCGATTGAACGCGATCACGGCAGGCAACAGGATAGCGTTGAGCGTGCCGTGATGCAGGCGAGGATTGATGCCGCCCAGTGAGTGGCTCAGGCTGTGCACGCAGCCGAGGCCTTTCTGGAAGGCAAGCGCACCTTGCATCGAAGCGCTCATCATGTTCAGGCGTGCCTCACGATCGGACGGCTCGCGTGTCGCGCGCTCGATGTGCCGCCAGGCGCGCCACAGGCCGTCGAGGGCGATACCGTCGGCGGGCGGGTTGAACGCCGGGGCCATGAACGTTTCCATGCAGTGCGCGATGGCGTCCATGCCGGTCGCGGCGGTCATTCCGGCAGGCAAACCCAGCGTCAGTGCGGGGTCGCAGATCGCCAGACGCGGCACGACGTACGGAGAGATCACACCAACCTTGCGGCCGTCGTCGAGGATCAGGATGGCGCCACGACCGACTTCGCTGCCAGTACCGGCGGTTGTCGGAATCGCGATCACCGGGGCGGTTGCTGACGTAATACGCGCAGCGCCGCCTTCGATCACAGCGAAACTCTGCAACGGGCCCTCGTGCGTTGCGCACACCGCAACACCCTTAGCCAGATCGATGGAAGAACCGCCGCCCAGCGCAATCACACCGTCGCATTCGTTCGACCGGTACATGGCGACCGCCTCGCGCACGACCGATTCGTTCGGGTTCGGTGGCGTCGCGTCGAAGACCGGCACCAACTCGCCCTGCCCCAGTGCGCTCAATACCGTGTTGAGCAAACCGGCGGCCCGAATGCCCGCGTCCGTCACGATCAACGGGCGGCGGATACCGATGCGTTCGCACTCGCTCGCGAGAAGCCGGATCGAGTCGAAGCCGAACTGGATCTGGGTGATGTAGTTGATGAGGGACATAGTAGATGACGAAAAGTTATAGGAAAGCTATGCTCACGCAGAGATTTCGCAGTGTATGGCCCATCGCGCTGCGGCGATATTGACAGCATTTGATAGCGATATAACTTTTCATCAAGACAATGATGCCTCCCTCGCTCAATTCGATCATCTCCCGGCTGCACGTCAAGCAACTCCGGTTGCTCATCGCCATCGAGGAACACGGTTCATTGCTAGGCGCGGCCAAGCAGCTCGCGATGACACAACCTGGCGCGAGCAAGGCGCTGCATGAGATCGAGACGACCTTCGGCACCGCCCTGTTCGAACGCTCGAACCGTGGCCTCGAACCGAACGCCGTAGGGCACTGTGTGATTCGCTACGCACGCCTGATCCAGTCGGATCTGGCGCACCTGCGCGAAGAGATGGTCGGGATCATGCGCGGACACGGCGGGCGCGTGTCGGTCGGCGTGATCATGGGGGCCGTGCCGTTGCTCACCGATGCCATCACGGCGGTCAGCGAAGCGCAGCCCGATATGTCGATTGAAATCGTGGAAGACACGAGCGCCGCCCTGCTCAGTCAGATCGACGCCGGTCGGCTCGATCTCGCCATCTGCCGCACAAGCGTCAGCCAGACCCCCTACCTCTACGACAGCACCTTCGTTCAGGACGAAACGCTCGCCGTCATCGCCAATACTGCGCACCCGCTGGCCGACGCCGCCCATGTGTCGCTGGAAGATCTCGCGCACTATCGCTGGGTCGTCTATCGGGCCAACATGCCGATGCGACGGCTGCTAGAACGGGAGTTTCATGACGCAGGCTTGCGCTTCCCCGCGCATTTACTGGAAACGACGTCCGCCTTCGCGACCGTCTCTTTGCTTCAGAAGAACCCGTCGCTGGTCGCGCTGGTGTCGATCGACGTGGCGCGCTTCCATACCGGACATGGCATCGCCCGTACGCTTCCCCTGACCCTGTCGTCGCTCAGCGAGCCATACGAACTGGTCACGCGACGCGGTGCCCCGCTGTCGCACGGCGCGCAGATGCTAATGGATGCCATCGTCGCGAACGGCGCTGCCCGGGGGAATAAGCGGCACGCCCTCCTCGTCCACGGTATTGCTGGTATGCGTCCCTCGCATGGCGAAGGGGCGCGCCGCAGCCGTCTGCTCTGAGAAAAAGTTATAGCGCTAACGCAAACGTTCAGTGTACTGCCGCCTCCTGCCTTTGTAGACTTCGTCCGGTCATTAAAAAACAAGGTGGAGACAATGAGCGGAATAGCGCCCAACAGCGCAGGCACCCCCGGCCTGACGTCAGCAATGAAAGAAGCGATGGTGCCCGACGCCGAGCGTCGGCGCGCACTCCTCGGCAGTGCCGTGGGCAGCACCATCGAGTGGTACGACTACTTCCTCTACGGAACGATGGCGTCCATCATCTTCGCCAAGCAATTCTTCCCGAGTACCGACCCGCTGGTCAGTAACCTGCTGGCGCTGGCGACGTTCGCGCTGGCCTTCGTCATTCGTCCGCTGGGCGGCGTGATTTTCGCGCACATCGGCGATCGCGTCGGCCGCAAGAAGACGCTCGCCATCACGCTCACGATGATGGGCATGTCGACGGTACTCATGGGTTTGCTGCCCAACTACGACCAGATCGGCGTATGGGCACCGATCCTTCTCTCCGTACTGCGGCTGATGCAAGGGCTGGCGCTCGGCGGCGAATGGGGCGGCGGTGTGTTGCTCGCGGTCGAGTATTCGCCCCGCCATCGTCGCGGCTTTTACGGTGCTGTGCCGCAGACGGGTGCGGTGCTCGGGCTCGCGCTGGGCAACATCATCACGTCACTACTGAGCAACTCGATCAGCGACGCCGACTTCCAAAGCTGGGGTTGGCGTATTCCGTTCGTCGGCTCGATCGTGCTCGTGCTGATCGGCATGTGGATTCGTAACGCCGTGGGCGAGACGCCGTCGTTCAAGAAAATCATGGCCACGCGCACTGAAACGCGCATTCCGCTCAAGGAAACGCTGCAGGACCACTGGCGCTCGGTGCTGATCGCCATTGGCGCTAAGGTCGTGGAAACGTCGACGTTCTTCCTGTATGCCACGTTCACGATTTCGTACATGATCGGCCACGGCTTTGCGCGCTCGGACATTCTGAACATCGTGCTGGTTTGTGCGCTGATCGCCTTCCCTTTCATGCTCTACTTCGGGCATCTGTCGGATAAGATCGGGCGCAAGAAGGTCTTCCTGTGGGGCACGGTCGCGTTCATCGTGTGGATCGGGCCGTATTTCTGGCTGCTGAATCAGAAGTCGATTCTGCTCGCGTCAGTGGCCGTGGGCGTTGGCCTGAGCGTGATCTGGACGACCTATGGCTCGATGATCGGCACGTTGCTCGCCGAGGCGTTCCCGCCCTCAATTCGCTATACCGGGATGTCGCTCGGCTATCAGATCGGTGCTGCGCTCGTGGGTGGTCCGATGCCGCTGATCGCCACCGCGCTCGTCGCCTACTTCGGCGGCAGCTACGTGCCGGTGGTCTTCTTCATGATCGCGTGTGCGCTGGTGTCGGTCGTTGCCGTCGCGCTGGTGAAGGATCGTAGCGGGTTGCCGCTGGACGACTGAGCGTCTCGAACGTAACTCGCAAAAAAGGCCGCCAGCGTCAAACTGGCGGCCTTTCTTATTACGTCGAACGGTGAAGAGCGATCAGCGAGCCGGGACCGGGGCCAGCGATTCGTGCGTGCCCGACGTGCGCTGCGGGGCCTTGTGCACCATCGTATAGGCGTAGTCGACGCCCATGCCGTAGGCACCTGCATGTTCCTTGACGAGCTTCATCACGGCGTCGTAGGTATCGCGGCGCGCCCAGTCGCGCTGCCATTCGAGCAGCACCTGCAACCACGTAACCGGTACCGCGCCTGCCTGCACCATGCGCTGCATGGCGAAATCGTGGGCTTCCTTGCTGGTGCCGCCCGAGGCGTCGCCGACCATGTAGATTTCGTAGTCGCCTTCGAGCATGGCGCACAGGGCGAAGGTCGTATTGCAGACTTCGGTCCACAGGCCCGCCACGATCACCTTCTTGCGGCCGTTGGCCTTGAGCGCGTCGCGCACCTTCTGGTCGTCCCACGAATTCAGCGAGGTGCGCTCAAGGGTCTTCGCGCCGGGGAATACGTCGAGGACTTCCGGATAGGTGTAACCGGAGAACGATTCGCTCTCGACGGTCGTGATCGTCGTCGGGATATTGAAGATCTTTGCGGCCTTGGCCAGACCGACCACATTGTTCTTCAGCGCCTGACGGTCCATCGACTGAACACCGAATGCCATTTGCGGCTGGTGGTCGATGATGATGAGCTGGCTGTTCTGAGGGGTCAAGACTTCGAGCTTGGGATTCGACATGGTCAGGGTCCTTTGACTTTACGTTGCGCGCGGGTGCACAGTGCAACCCGACGAAAGACTAGTCGACCCGGGGGATGCCGGAATATCACCTGATGGTATTAGTCCCCAAAACGGCGGCACGTTCAGCCCGCGGCCGCCTTGCCCGCACCCGTGCGCCGGTCCCAGCCCTCGGCCGGACGCACTTCGGTGTCCGGCACGACCACGACGCAGTTCCGACCGTTTGCCTTTGCGGCATAGAGCGCCGCGTCGGCTCGGGCCATCACGGTCGCCAGGGTGTCTCCCCGGCCGAAAGCGTCCACACCGGCACTGAGCGTAGGCACCACATCCCGGCTCGGGATGCATGAGCCGGAGGTTGCCACAATGTCACGCAGCCGGTCGACGAGGCGCCCCGCTTCCTCTTTCGTGACGTGTGGCAGCAGCAAGGCGAACTCTTCTCCGCCGATGCGTCCGACGACGTCGTCCGCCCGGATAGATCGCGAGATCAGCGACGCCACATGCGCCAGCGCGCAGTCCCCGGCAGCATGCCCATACCGGTCGTTCACGCTTTTGAAGTTATCGATATCGAGAATGGCGACGGACAACGGCGTGCGCCCAATCTCGCTTTGCATGGCAACGGTTTCGGCGCGAGCAATGAAGGCGCGGCGCGCCAGCACGCCGGTCAGGTCGTCGTAGGTGGCGAGCCGCTCCATTCGGTCGGCGAGCCTGTCGTGCGCCAGCAGCACCATGCCGACGGACAGACTCGGGAGCGTGAGCGTGGCCATGCCAAGGAAGAGCACGTTCAGGGGTGTCGGCTCAAGGAACACCGTTTCATGGACGAGGCCCAGCGCATAGGCAATCGAACGAACCCCATGTACGACCGCGCCGAGCGTTGCGGCTACCGACACGAAGTAATACGCGTACTTGGGCCGTCCCGGCGGACGGTGCCTCAGCACCATCCAACCAATGTTAAAGCGGACGTAGGCGATGACGCCCGAGATCATAGCGCTGCGGGCATCGACGTGCGGGGACACGAACGTCCAGTACATCAGCAGACCGAGGATCGCAGCGATAGCCACGTATTCCCACGCGTAGTCGGGGCGCGTGTTCAGAAACTGACGGAAACCCTGTACCCCGAGAAGCGAGGCAATCATCAGCAGGCTGCTCGACGTCGCGACGACGATATCCGACGTGCCGGAGAGCAACAGCGCGGACGTCACGGCCAGCAGCGCGCTCGCCACGCTCCACAAGCGAACTCCCGGCACGTGCGCCTGATACAGCGAGCCGAGAACCGCCACGCTCATGACACACGAGAGGATCGCGATGCTGATGAAGACTGCCGGGATAGACATGTAGACCTGGCGAAGTATTTTGTTTCGTATATCGCCGGAACGGGCCAAGGGGTGTGCGTGCTGCGCGGCCCCCCGATCGTCATCCCCGCGATGACCCCGTTCTTCGGCTTGTTTAGTCGCCAGCATAGCCGAAATCGGTGGCGGGCCCACGTCGTTTTGCAAACGACGCAGCCCGCCTCGCTTCGTTCTCTTACCGCCTACGTCGACTGATCTTGTCCGATTAAGGCTGGTCGTCGCGCGCTTTGAGCTGGTACTGGTACCAGGCGATCACCGCGATGATGAACAGCACCAGGAAAATCGGGATCATGTAGCCGCGCGCGAGCCATCGCAGGAACGGATCGCAGAACAGCAACGCCAGTCCCAGCAGAATCCACACGGCAGCCACGACCAGTGCGGGTGCGTGATGATAGCGCGCCATCCATTCCCGCCAGCGGCACGACACGTAGTACGCCACGCCGCACCCGATCAGCAACAGCAGCACGAGCTTTGTCGCCAGCCGGAAAGCGTAGAGGTTCTCGCAGACCGTCTTGCACACGGCGGACGATTGCGCGCCGGGCGGATCCTGATAGTGGTCTGCGATGCACTCGCTGATGCTGCGCGTCAGCGTACAGGCCTGCACGCCCTCCATCGCCCTGGGCACCAGCGAGTCCACCGTCGGCATCGCCGGATCGGTCTTTTGCGCCGCGCCGGCGGCGCTCAGCGGCATTGGCCAGAAGCCGATCCCGCCGAAATTGTCCTGCGCATAGACGATGTCGTCCTGGAGTTGCTGCCAGTTGTCGTTGTCGAACGTGATGACAGGCACGATCTGGCGCAGCACCGTCATGCGTTCCTCACCGTGAAGCCCGGCTTCGACCGATTCGCGCAGCGCCTTCTTCGAATCGGTGGTCGGCTCGTCGAGCAGCACCAGAAAGTTCGGCCGACGCTTCTGGTCGCGCTCGACACGGGCCAGCAGGTCCGTCACGGCGTTTTTGTCGCTATCCGTTACCAACTGCATGAGGTTTGCATAGCTGTAGACGCCATGCCCGACGCGGTCGTGCCGCAGCATGACGTCGATGCGATCCCCCGCCCTTGCCTTGCGCAAACGGCTGCGCAACTGATCCACGAACTGGTTGAAGGCCTGCACCGACACCGGGTCTTCCGGATAGCCGTCGAAGAACAGCACCACGCCGCTGCCGTTGGTCGGCGCAAAGCGCGCGCCGAACGGAAGTCGGTTCGAGACGGCGGCGGTCCAGTTTTGCAGCCCGGTCGAGAGCAGTCGCACGATGTCGTCGCTCAGGCGATTGAGGACGGCGACCTTACGATCCTTGTCGAGCCGGGTCCATGAGCGCCAGTCGTTGCGCTGAATGACCCACTGCACATTGCTCTGATGGCGCTGAGCGACGGACACGAAGTCCCCCGGCAATGACGCCGACGTCTGTGCCAGATCGACGAAGCTACTGCCGTAGTTGGCTTGGACCAGCCGCCCGGTATCGTCGAACGTCGCCCCGTAGTAGCCAATGCGCGAGAGCGTGCTGAAGTCGACGTTTTGCTTCGGCCCGGCCATCCAGAACGGGAAGAAGCCGTACACCTCACCGTCCAGACGGTCCAGAACACACCCACAGCCGTTGCCGTCCCAACTCACCTGCTTGTTCGGGTCGAATGCGGGCTTCTTGCGCGCGGTGGCGACCAGCGACGGGCGGAGGCGGTCGTACAGCGCCTGCATCAGTTGCGGCAGCGACAGGGTGTCGACGTTGCTGCATGCGCCCTTGCGCCACAGCGCTTCGAGTTGCGCGAACAGCGCGGGATCGCGCAGGACCGCCGACAACTGCTGCATCTGTTCGGCGGAGACTTTGCGTGCGTCGGCCACGCTGCCCGGAATGCCGGTGGGGCACGCGCCCACGCCCTCGCGCAGACGCGCCATCACAGCCCGGTCGAACAACCATAATTGGGGATATTGCAATCCCTGCAGCCCCTTGAGCATGTCGAGGATGACCGGCGGCACCGATTCGTTCCTCCGACTTGACGCCAGCTCTGCGAGCGCCTGAGCCGTCAGCACATAAGTGGTTTGCGATTGCGCCGCCCGTACGATCTCGGGGACATAAGGATCGACCGGGGTCTTGATGTCGGCCGTGGCGTCGAGAATTGCTTCGTTGAAGTCCGCCTGACTCGCATACTCTTCGGTCAACCCGGCGACGGCATCGATGATCGGCGTGGGCACACGGGCGTCGTTGCGAAGTTGCGCAAGCGAGGCTTGCGTCAACTGATAGGTCGTTGTGATCGCCACCGCACGCGCTTCTGGCAGATAGGCTTCCGCCTGCTTGCCCAGGTCCTTGAGCGCATCGAGCACCGCTGCGTCGAACAGCGGTTGGTTCAGGTACACCTTGTCCTGCAAGGCGGAAAGGTGATCGATGACCTTCGACTTCGACGCCAGCAAGGTGAAGTCCGCAGCGTCGAGCGTGTAGTTGTAGATCGTGAGCAGCGCACGGTCAGGATCGGGGCCTGCATTGCGGTTGCCGTCGGTGTCGAGGTGGTACAGCCACAACATGGCGGCGATCTCGTCGTCCGTGCCCGCGAGACGGATCTGGTAATAGCGGGCCTGTTCTTTTGCGTCGAACCCGTCGATCCACTTCCCGAGGTCTGCGCCGACCAGATCGGCCTTCCATTGTGGATGTGCACGCACAATCGACGCGAATTTCAGCAGCGCCTGCACCGACGCGCTCGTCAGGTTCCCCACGGGCTGCATCTTGAAGTCGAGCCAGAATCGGTTCAGCCACGACAGGGTAATCGGGCCGACAAGGTTGTCGGACAGGGGCCGCGTGCTCTCTCGGTACGCCTGAAGATAGGCCGGATCTTCCGAGTAGATGATGAGCAACGCTTGCTGGATGGCACGACGCGTGGCAGGCGCGAGATGCCGGACGACATCCGCCGAAATCAGCACCGTGGCCGGGCCGGAGGTCGGTTCGGGCTTCACCTGAACGGTGTTCACGATGTGCCATGCCTGCTCGGGCGTCATTGGCTGGCCATCGCTGCCGATGGGCGGTGCCATGCGCGAGAACTTCCCCGTCGACGCTTCGACGGGGGCCGCGACGGCTTGCGTGGGGGCGCCCTTGACGGCCACAGGTTGCGAGGTTGGTGCGGAGACGGCGGGTGCTTCCGTAGCAGAAGCCGCTTGCGGTGCTGACGCCCCTGCCGCGCTCGCTGCACTCGCCTCACTCGCCTCACTCGCTGAGATCGTCTCTGCGTCGACGGCCGGTGCAAGCATGAAAAATCCGAGCACCACCGCACCGGCTAACGGCATCCACCTGCGGGCACTTCTCAGAAAGTCGACAGGGCTCATATCAGATCGTGCGTCCTTCTTTGATGTGTTCGCGTCGGATCGCGCGCAGCAAGTCGCCTTGTTTCACGACCTGACGGCCGTCGCGCTCCGCCCACATGACGGCGTGCCGCACCACGTTGAGCAGCGCACCGCCCGAGAGCACGTGTTGCGCTGCGAGCGCGGGCAGATCAACGTCATCCGACAGCCCCCGGCGTGCCGGGAAGAGATTGCGCCACAGTTGCAGCCGCTGGATTTCATCCGGCATGGGGAAATGGATCGCACTCTGAAACCGCCGGGCAAAGGCTTCGTCGATGTTGTCCTTCAGGTTGCTTGCCAGCAGCACCACACCGGGATAGTCCTCGATGCGCTGAAGCAGGTAAGCGACCTCCTGATTGGCATGACGGTCGTTGGCGGTGCTGCCCTCGGTGCGCTTGCCGAACAGCGCATCGGCTTCGTCGAAGAACAGAATCCAGTGCTTGTTCTGCGCCTGATCGAAGACGTTTGCCATGTTCTTCTCCGTCTCGCCGATGTACTTCGAGACGATCTTCGACAGGTCGATGCGATACACATCCACGCCAGCCGCTTTGCCGAGCAGCGTCGCGGTGAGTGTCTTGCCCGTGCCCGGCGGGCCGTAGAACAATGCCCGGAAGCCGGGTTTGACGATGCGATCGAGTTGCCAGCGTTGCATGATGCCCTCGCCGTCGTCGAGCCATTGCCGAATCTGGTCGATCTCCTCGATGACGTCCGGCGTGAGCACGAGGTCTGTCCAGTCGTGCTGCGTCGTGATGCGCTTGGCAGGAAATCCGGCGCTGTAGTCCGGCTTATGCTCGCGGCCAGATGTACTGCGTTCGAGGAAATCCCGCTCGATATGCAACGCGGCGGCCAGGGCCGGTTCGCCGTCCGCCCGGCGTTCGAGTCGCAGAATAGAGGCGCGCGCGAAAACGTGGTCAGCATCGAACAGCGCCATGACGTCGAAGCGGCGGCTCAGATCGTCGCCTGCGAGAACGAACGCAGCGGTTTCTCCGGTCGGCAGAAGACCGTTGTGATGCTGGGCCCGCCATCCCCCGAACTCGGTGAACTGGCGCTCGGTGTTCTTGTTCTGCGTGAATAGCAGATCTAGCGCTTGCGGGCGGACATGGGGCAGCATCGCGAGCATGAGCACGATACGTGCGTCGAAATCGTCCGCCAGCGCGTGTTCGACCAAGGCACGGGCAAACGGCGACGGATCGTCCGTGAGATCCGGCGGCGTATGCACATAGATGTCATGCGGCACGCCGTCATGCATGAAATACGCGTGCAGCCGCGTCTCCAGCACTGCGCCGAACCAGTCGATCTCGCGCGACAGGCTCGCGGCGTTCGCACCCAACGGGTCGACGGGATCTAAGGAGGCCGTCATGCCCACTCCACCCATAGCGTCTGCTCCATCCAGGACAGACGAATTGTCGAGATGCTCCACGGCAGCCGATCCAGCAGCATGTCGTATGGCGCTCGTTTCACCTTCAAGTGCCAGCCGTCTTCCGCCAGCGACAACCGGCCCTCGCGCTGCAGGAAGCTTCCCCTGAGGCCCTCGCGAGACGTGTTACCGATGGCGGACCAGTGCTCGATGATGACGTCGAGCATCCGGTCGCATATCGCCGACTCGTCTGCCGTAATGTCGAGATTGCGTGCTACGGGCGTAGCCAACGGCAATCCGCAAAGCAGCTTGTGCATCGTCAGATGCGGTTCCGGGGCTTCGGTGAGGCCTGAGCCGACGTGATGCAGCAGGAGCACTGCACGCTCAGCGGCTTCGTCGCTGACGAAGCGATGTTCCTTAGTCAGGCCGAGCGTCTCCCAAAGCTGAGGCGTGAACGGCCAGGCAAGAACGATCCCGGCGTAAGGCACCATCAACGGAGTCTGCAAAAGGTGGACGTCGTCGGTCACCTCGGCAGTGCGCATATCGATACCGGTTTGTTGTTGAACGCGCGAGGCGAGCGCGGGTGGCACAGACACGTTCGCGTGACGGGCCAGTTGCGCCACGAGCGATGTTGCGAACGGTGTGGCGTCGAACGGACGCTGCGACAGGAACAGCCACGGGAACAGGAAACGCCAGCGCGCACGGTGCAGACTCGCCGGTGCGACCGTCTCGACGGTCGTAGCGAACAGATCCGTGATGTCGCTGGCGACGCGCAGCATTTGAGCCACTTGCGGCGTGTCGCGGGACGACAGTCGCGCGATGCCCGGCCACAGCGGCTGCGGAATCACATCCAGCCAACGCTCGGCCAGTACCTCGTCTTCTGCGGCCATCGCGATGACCGGTCGCAGAACCTGCGCGCCCGAATAGACCGACTGACGAAGCCAGATGTCGAAGCCTGCAGGCGGAGTGCTGCCCTGGCGGAAGTCCGTAGAGGTGAGATAGGTGATGAAGTCTTCCGGCATGGCGGGCGGACGGTTTGGGGATGTCGCGGGGAATGGTTCGGGTGAATTGAAATCCGGATCGTCCGGGGACGACGAAGCGACGTCTGCAATCGCCGACGCCGCGAACAGGTCAAGATCGAGCACGGCATCGCTGGCGAGTGCGGTGGCCACACTCGCGTAATAGCGCCCAGTGGCTTCGGCGGCTTCGGCGGCTTCGGCGGCTTCGGCGGCTTCGGCGGCTTCGGCGGCTTCGGCGGCTTCGGCGGCTTCGGCGGCTTCGGCGCGACGATCATCGACCTCCGGCGTGTTGTCGAGAATCGAGCGATAAAGCACTTCTCTGTGCGCGTCGGGAATCGTCTCGCTGACGGTGATCATCGTGTCGACGACGGCTTGCCAGTGGCGAGCGTCGATCCCGAGAAGATCGGCATCTAGCGATGACGATATCTCCGTGACGATTTGCCGGAGCTCGACTCGCTCGGCGTCGGGCAACGACGAGGCACGAGCGATAAGATCGCCGCCTTGCGGGTTCACTCGTTGGCGAAGCGCAATGAGGCGTTGGATCGCTACGTGCGCAGTGTGGCGGCTCACTGGGAGCGGCACCGACGCGGATGGCATTGCAGCGGCAGTCGATGACTCCAGCGGTCGGCGGTCATTGTCATCCACGTCGATGCTGTTGGCCGCGCTCGGCGAACGTGCAATCGTGCCCGGGGAAGTCGTATTGGTGGTGGTAGCCACGGTAGCGTTTGTGACGGAGGCTCGCCACAGATCAAGCGCCCGACGTGTCAATGCTGTCGTCCCGCGACTCCAGGCGATGGCTTCCAGCGCAGCGAACGACATGGACGAGATTGACGATGTGGACGACGTGGATGACGTGGATGACGTGGACGCGACCGGCGAAATGGCACGTAACTGTATGAAGGTCGCATGCCAGACTTCCCGCTTCCATCGATCGAACTCGGTTTTCGACGGCAGGTTCCGTGTGATCGGCTGAGCGTGCGTCTCATGCCCGCCGTTATCGGCAACGCTGGAGGGGCCGTCGAGCGCGCGGGAAGTGTCGCCGGGCAGCCGTTCAATGGCGTACGCCGACACTTGATCTGCATCAACCAGCCGACTGACCGAAAGCCCCCCAAATGCCTCCCAAACGGCCGATGCAGACGGCTCCGTCAACGTCGCCAGATCCACAAGCATCGCTTCCGGAAAGCCCTCCACGACGCGCATCAACACCGTGTCGTACGTCGCGTAATGACGCCAGACCGCCGCAAGCACTGCGCGTTCCTCACCGGTCCATTCAGCCCAATCCTCGTGAAGCGCCACGGCCGAACCGCTCAACAGCGCCTGGATAAGCGTGTCTTGTCGAGTTGTGGCTCCCGCATGCGCCTCGGCGTCATTTGTGGATGGCCGCACCGATGGCAACACATACGACGGGTTGTTAGGTTTGCGCTCGCCAGCGGGTGCATAGCGTCCCCCGCTGCGCGGCACCGACTCGTTAGCGATGAGCGCGTCCGATGGGTCGTCCTGCACCGAGTCGCCAGACATCGCAGCCGTTGAATTCTCCTGTCCTATTAAGACCGCAGCGTCGGACTCAGCACGCATGTCGAACGAAGCGTCGAGAACGGGTGCGTCCCGTAGGGCCTCGTCTCGCGAGCTAGTCGCGGGCATCTCGTCGGAATCGTCGATGTCCAACAGCCCTGCGATGTCATGAGACCATGCGTTTCGCCATCCCCACGTTCGATTGATGTCATGGTCGGTGCTCGGTGAATTTGTCGCAACGGCGTACGCGTCGGCTCGTTTGCGACGCACCCGGGTCGACGCTTGCACCGCGTTGGCATGTGCCGCCAGAAGGAGCGTCAACATATCCTCAAGCATTGACTCCGGAAACGTCATTGCAATTTGCTCGCGCAGGTCCGGTACGGCGAGGTAGCGAAGCAGTGCTTCGCGCAAAGTGCCCGCCTCGTTCGCCACCAACGTTGGCCAGATGCCGTAAAGCGGCTTCGCCTGCGCACGCATCAGTGCTGTCGCAAGCAACACTCGCAGACCAGCCCGCGTAAGGGCGCGTGGGGAGGGACGCGGGGATGCGTTCGCCGTCGATACCGCCACGTCGGGACGTTCGCCTGCCATACCCATGACCACTTCCGAATGGAGGGCGGTGGTACCGCCCGCCCTCACCTCCTCGCCTGCGAGTGCGTCGGCGACGCGATGCAGGGCGTCGATCATCGGTGAGAACGCCAAATCTGCTTGAGATCTCCCTCCCGACTGGGTGACGGCTATCGCAGACGCATAATCCTTGTAGGCCCACACGCTATCTTCAACCTTCGCCACGAACTCGAACGCGTCGCGTGCCAATCCTCGCACCTGCGCAATCGACAGCACCGATTGCCAGACACCATGCCACGGCATTTCCCGCAGGTCGGCGTGCGGTGGAAGCAGGCCGATTGCGAGCAATCGTGCGCGGGCGGCCGATTGCGCTGCGTTGCGTTGTGTCGCGTTCCAGCCTACCGTCGTAAGCAAGCGATCCAGCGAATCAAGCTGGCGCAACCACGCGGATGCCTCTGCCGGACGTAACGCGCGAAGAAGTGCTTCGACGCGGTCTGCCGGAAACTGCTTCGTCAGCCGCTCAATGAGAATGTCCGGCGACGCGCTCGCCCGGATTTGTTGTCGGACGGACTGTATGTCACCCGCCAGCACCCGCGTCAGAAGTCCTTCGATATCGTCGGCCGCCACAGCGTCGGTGTCTCGACGCATTCGTTCCTCCCGGTGTGACGTATCTTCACGTTCGGCCTGCGCCAATGCTGGCGCCACTCCTGGCTTCGCCGACTGGCCTGACGCGAGAAACGCGATCAGGTCGGCCACGTCCGCAGCGGTGGCTGTCGCGAACTTGCTGACATGAGGTGTCGGCGCCGCCTGAGACCACACGGAAGCGTCGTCACTTTCCAACCGCATTTGCCCAGCCACCGAGCCGCCATCACCACCATCTCCGACACCGAAACCATCACCCTCCTCACCCGCCCCGCCATCGTCCGCAGCACCTGTGTCCCGACGCAGGATGAGCACGTCCGCCAATGCCTGCGCCAGCCGCTCTGCCAGCGTCTCGGGCAGATCCTCGGCGTATACCTCGCCAAGGTCGACGTTGAGCCGATCGATACGGTAGATGTCCGCCGCTGCGCCATCGTCCGTCGCCTCATCGAACACCGACGCCACCACCGGCAGCAACTGGTCGACGACCAGCGCTCGCAGCGGTTCGCCTTGCGACATGGCCATGCCGCCCGACGCAAAGGTCAGATCGAAATTGAACGAGCGGATCCAATGTCGCGCGGCCATGGCTACACCCACAACGTCAGGTTATGCGCTCGACGGCGTCGCATCAGCAGCGCACGCAAGCTGGCACTCGCGGCATCCAGCCGGTCCGGTGTGGTTGCCGTCTCCCGCTCGCGCAGCCTCGCGCGCCACAGTTCGTATCGATGCTCGAAGTCGCGCATGGAGACGTAATCCATCCAGTGAAACTCCGGCAGCAGATGCGCGGGCAGATTGCGGCACACTGTCTCCTGCGCCAACTGGCGGAAGTCGGGATCGCTAAAGCGCGACGTCCACGCGGGGAAGACTACGCTAACCCGTGCGTTGAAAAACGACTCGGCCTCACGCGCCTGCACGTCGGCTTCTGCCGTCGTTTCGTCTTGCGTCGCACCGACACGCTTTGGCCGCAACAGCACATGCTCGACCAGATAGAAACCCTCGGATGCCTGATTCAGCGTACAGAGAAATTCGCGCAGAATTTCGACATAGCGTCCGGCGTATGTCACCGCGTCGTCGCCATGAAATCGCGCGAGCAGGACTTCGCCGGACGCGTTGCCGCCAAGACGCGCATCGTGCGTGCGGAAATGAACGTGCACCGCGTCGTCGTGCTGTCGGAGAATGAAATTCTCCAGACGCACGCCATGCACGAGCAAGCCGCCGGGCAACGTGTCGCCGGGCTGAGTGTGCGCACCGGCCGGACGAACCTCAGGCGCCCCTTGAGACTTGAGCACGATCAGACGCGCCGCCGCGAATTCGTAGCTTTCCTTCGTCGCCGTGTGATCTCCCTGCAACCGCAAATGCCAACGCTTTAACGCATCGCTCAGCGGCGCACCGGGTGGCTCGGCAGGCAAGCCCAGCAGGATCGAGATCTTCGCGTGCACGCCAGCCACGTTGGGCCGTCCGTCAGCCCGCATCTCCGCCGCCGTGATATCGAACGCCGACGCCCGGTCGCGCGAGAGCGTCGCAATGTGACGCAGAAAATCCAGCTTGTTATCGATCAGCCAGCGTGCGCCGTGCACGTCCTGATAATCGTCGAATCGACGCAGGGACTTCTGCGAGTAAGTCTCGCCGTACATGGCCAGCAGCACGTCGAGCAACCGGCTGCGACGGTCCTGCGCACGGTCCTTGCGCGAGACGATCCGTGCCAACTGGCTGCGAATGCCGTCCGGTGCGTCCGTGTAAAACGCTTCAATGTCCGGCAACGCCTCGTTGTCGATCCGCTGTGAAAAATAGGTCTCGTACAGCGTGTCGACCGAGAACATGCGGCCGACCGATTGCAGGTTTTCCAGATAGTTCGCCATCAGTTGCTCGGCCAGATACAGATAAGCCTTCAACTGGTGCGCACTGACACGGTTCTCCAGCGGGGCCGTGGGCGGCACGCCGAAGCGGTTGATGCCGTAGATCGCCGGAAACTGATGCTGAATCGAGAAGTATTCGCGCAATTCGCGCGACGTGCCCGTCGGTGCAGGCACCACAGTCGCTAGCGACTGCTTCGTATTGCGCAGCGTATCGAACTCGAAGCGTGCTTTGGCGAGGGCCACGCGGGCGTCGTCGAGTACGACCCGCGACTTCTCCTCACGTCGATGATCGCTGGCGGACGTCAACGCATGCGTGCCACTCCCGAGCGCCCCGCTGGCGAAATGCAATCGCAGGAAGTTGCTCTGCGTGTCGCCGGGAAACCGCAGGCGCAATACCGTGCCGGACGCACCCGCCAAACTGTCGCCGCTCACGGGCGCTCCATCGGCGGTACACAGCGCCAGACGTTGGACGTGCGCCACGCCGTCCACCGCTTGCACCAGTCCGACGAGACGCGCCACCGCAACCGGTGCGCCTTGCGCCTGTGCGCCCGTGCTGGCGACGTATCCGTGCACCGTCCGGGGCCCGGCGAACAACGTGTCGAGCGTCATACCGGCCTCGGACGCTTTCACGTACCGCTCGATGCGGAATCCAGAATGCACGGCGCGCGCGCATTGGAAGAAGACGTCCGCAAAGATGGACGCCGGGTCGCGCTCGCTGTGAATCTGAATATCGCCACTCAGATACACCGGCTGAACCGGCACGACGGTTACGTCCGACAGGTCTTCACCCAGATTCCGGTGCGCGTGAAAAACTTCCCGCACCCGCAGACACACGGCGGCTTCGATCTGCGAAAGCGACGCCTCGTCGGCACTGTCGAGCAATGCATCGTTCAGTTTGATGGCGATGCGACACAAGCCGTGCGCGGGCTGGCCGGTGCTCCCCGGGCGTTCGTCACGCGTCAGCCAGACGTCTTCCAGCTCGGGGATCGTGTCGTAAAGCACCTTGCGATAGTCCTCGAACGTCAGGACTTCGCTCGGGAAAATTTCGTCCGCCGGATGCAGCGCGTGATGCCGGTAATCGATCTGTCCGTCGGCGTCGGTCAGGTAATCTTCGGGTGCAAAGTCCGAGCGATAACCGAGTTCGGTGATCGCGTAGCACAACTGTTCGAGGATCGTGACGCCCGGGTCGTGCAGGTTGTAATCGGTCCAGCGATCGCCGCACAGCGCCTGCAATGTCGCGATCCCGGCGCGACGCAGCGCATCGAAATCTAGCCCCTGAGGATCGGGCGCAAAGCGGGCAATGGACTCGGGCGCGTTCATTGCATCCTCGCCCCCGGCATACGGCCTGGACTGTCCGCCGCCGCGTTGCCAAACGCATGCCTCGCTGCATGCAATTGCGCCTTCAGGTCGTCGATCAGCCGGTGCACGCGGTGATACGGCAGATGCCCCAGCGCTTCGACGATCAGTGCGAAGGCCGTCGCGTCGAGCGCACAAACGACCGGTGCCCCCGTGGCGACGGCGTTGGCCTGGCGGTTCAACGCGCCGATCAGCTCGAAGACGCGTTTGAACGGCAACTCGCCCAGCGCGGCCATCAGCAGTTGCGCGTCGTCGGTGCCGATGACGATGTCCACCGTCGTGGGCGTGGCACTCACGTTCTCGTGGGTCATTGCGCCCCCTTGGGCTCCGGGTCGGTGGCGCTGCCCGTCATGTCGGGATCGAACCACAGCGTGGTGAGGTAATAGGTCACCCAGGTCTTCGGCGCACCGGCGGCATCGCGCGTCGAGTCGTACGGACAGCCGACACGCATTTGCAGCACATAGCTATGCTTCGCGCCGTCAGGCGCATCGACCCATTGCAGTTGAAGACGATTGCATTTGCTGCCGAAATGCGACTGACGGTAGTCGATATCCCCTTTACCGTTGTAAGCCATCACCGCATAGGCGTGCATCAGCGCGAACTTGCCGCTGCCGCGCTTGCCGACACCGGCGGTGATCTCGAAGGCCTGACAACCCGTGAGCGGGTCGGTGATGTCGTGCCACTTGCCGTCAGCCTGCACGCTGCGCGCACCCGGGCGTCCGCGACGCCCGTCGGCAACCACGCGCCCGGCCACGTCAAGTTCGAATGTGGGTCCGGCCCCCGGCGCTGCCTGCCCTCCCTGCCCCTGCGGCGGTCCCGATACCGCGTCGCGCGCAGGCTTCTTGCCCAACTGTCGCAACGTGAGCGCGTTGGGGTTGTCGGGGTTACCGAAAGCCAGTCCACCCGCCTCGCTGTCAAGCTGGATCGTCCAGATAGGACTCTTCAGGTCGATGTTCTGATAGAAGCTCAGCAACTTGCCCTGATTGAGCTGGGAGACCTTCAGGCCATCGACCGGGGTCTTGTCGAACCCCTCGTCCACGATGTTGAGCATGGAGTCGATCAATTCGGAGAATGCCGTGGCCGACGGCATCTCGCCGTTGCCAAACTTTCGCCGCAAAGTGTCCCGGTTACGCCGGGCGATCGGTTTTCCGTTCATGGTCGTCATCCGAAATGATGAAGGTGGTGCCGATTTCCAACTGACTGAGCGTGGTCGGCACGCCCGCGTAATCCTTGTCGTCGTCCACCGCTTCGATGGCGTGGTGCGCCACCGGGATCGCGATGCTCCACGGATACAGCGGAACGATGTCCGTCTGCAGGGCCGTGGCTTCGCCCGAACGCCGGGCGGTGTCAAATAGCGTGAAGGTCTGCGTGTCGGTGCCCGCTGCCGCTGTCGCGTCGGGGTCCGCGACCACCGTCGCGATGCGCAGCATCGAAAAACCCGAGACGTACTGCACATAGGGCAACGAGCCGATATACGCCTCGAGATCGTGTTGCCGGATACACCATCCGAAGTGCGTGCGGTAGCCCACGTCGTCCTGCCACGGTGTGAGATAGCGCGAGATCGCCGCGTTGAGCAGCGCGAGGTAGTGACCGTTTCCCGCGCGATCGGTGAAGCGCACCTTGCAGCGCACCTGAATGCGTTCGTAGACTGGGTTCTCGACGGAAACACTCGCCCAGGGCGACGACAACGCATTCGCAAACTCGGCGATCTGCTGGACGACGTTGCCGTCAAGCATTGGCATCTGTTCACCGTCCTTCGTGGCAGGCCAGTACGGCAGCGGCACCACGAGCGCCTGTCCCGGGCGAACACAATCGACCGGACCGTGCCGGGTCGACAGGTTCGCGAAGCACTTCACTTTGTAGACTTCCGCAAACGCCTCGAGAATCATCGATTCGAAGTCGGCGGGCGTGACCGCACGCTGCTTGTGGCGCAACCGTTCGCTCACGCGCGTACGCATCTGTTCGCGCGTCTCCGGTGCCCGGCCGCCGCACGACGGCAGCGGTTGCACGACGGACACGATGCCAGGCAACGGACGCCGACTGCGCGCAATGGTGCCCGCTGGCAGGACCATCGGCAGGTCCGGCGGTACGTCTGCCCCGCGCCGGACCTGCACGGCTTGCGCGTGCACTGCGTAGAGGCTGCAATACTTCTCCATATCGCGATTGGCGCTCACGCGAAGCCAGTACAGCCCGTCGGGCATGACGGTATTGCGATTGCCGATATCGTCCGGCACCCGCAACGTCACGATTCCCGACGTCATGAGCTTGTGCGTGCCGTCCGTGAGGACGTCGCGAAGCGCGAGCGGCTTCCAGACGTTGTTGCTGAGGTAGCTCCAGCGCAAACCCGCTGGGCGTACTTCATCGACATCATCGTCCACCCTCACCGGCCGGGAGTCTTCGCGAAGCTGGAACAGCAACGTCAACGTGTCACCGAGGTCGTTCGCATCGATGCCGATGTACAGGTTGCCTGCATCTTCGAAGCGTGGGAGCAGTTCGGGGGCGGGATAGCTTGTCATGTCGAGCGATTCCCAGCCGGACGGGAACAGATGCAGGAAGCGGCCGTCTTCGTCCCGATTCGCAATCCGGTCGACGCTGATCGCACCGGTCGCGCTGTAATCGAACGAGAGGGTGTTGACGATGGGCGTGTATGGGGCACGCGGCATCGGGCGCTGTCGGCGCCACATACGCTTGCGTGAGTTGGCGAGCATCGTCGACGACAGCACCTGCGGGTAGGCCTCGTGCCCGAAAGCGAAGGCGGGTGCGGCAAACGTGAACTTGAAGAATCCGTTCTTCGCCCCCGGCCCCCATGTGAGCGGATGCGCGGGGCAGACACCTTCGTCCGGCTCGAAGAGATGCGCGAGCGAGCCCACCTCCCACACGATAGCGTTGTCGATGCGCTCGCCCTTGCCGGGCGTGACCCGCGTGTGAAAGAGCGGCACGACGGGGCGCGGTGCGTCCCCGACTGGCAACCATCCGCCCTTGGCCAGCACCTCGACCGACGCCACGTAGTCTTCGTTTGTGAGACGCACGTCGTAGCCGTCGTACCACGTGCCGAAGCCGCCGGTCACGCGCGGCAGGTCCGCCCATTCGATGCGAAGACTGAACCGTGTGATGCGCTTCGCCGCCATTTCCGTGCTGCCCGCCACCAGATAGCTACCCAGTCGCGGCAGCGGCCCGAAAGGTGCAAAAGGTGTTGCCGCGCTGAGCTGCCCGATGTTGTTATAAAGCACCAGGTCGCGACAGCCATGCGCGTCGACATCGATTTGCGCACCGGTCACAGGCAGATTGCGCAGCAAGCCGTACGGGAACAGATACGCGCCTGGATTGATGACGCAGCGCACGAGCGGCGTGTCGACGTCGAAATTTTCACCATGCAGCGCCGTCGAATATCGCACCACCGACGGCGCCTCCGGTGCGAGCACGAAGCTGAGCGTCATCTGGTTGCCCAGCAGTCCCGGTACGTAGCCCGCAATGTCGATCCAGCCCTTCTCTCCTGTGAGCGAGACGGAGAACAGGCTGCGCAGGATCTTGAGGTACAAGTCTTGACGGCGCAGATGGCTTTCGCTCGCCGTTTCTCGCCCGTGCTCGCCGTCGTCAACGCTCGGGGCAGCGCCTTCGACTGGCGTATTGAATACGGCGTCGGCGATGTGTCCGAGTTGCGTGACTAACCGCTCATCGGCGAACGTAATCGTCAGCCGGATGGCGCGCTCGCCTTCCTTGAGCAACAGCACTTTGCTGGCCAGCGCAAAGCCGATCCGCGCGGCACTATGCGGGGTGATACCCGCACCGGGCTTCGGCGCGCCGAGCACCGGCCAGGCTTGCGGATGTTCCACGCCGGGTGGCCCGCATGGCACGTCTTCGAACCACGCCGCCGTGGGCCACTTGCGACCGGTCGCACCGTTGTCCGGATCCTCCGGCAGCAGGTTCTCCGGCATGCTGTAGCCGTTGTGGTCGAGATAAAGCGTCTGCACGCGAGTCACGCGTGCACCGCTCACGCGCAGTTCGTCTTCCGATTCGTAGACGATGTCGTGACCGTGTGCGTCGACCCCGGCGGGGAATGCCGTCCCTGCGGGGACCACGACATCTCTGGCATCGGGATTGCGACGCAACACCAGCCACGTCCGATCGGGTACCACGCCGCGCGGCGCACTGCCCAGCATGCGTTCGTAGTAGAAATCGATGAACTTCTGCGTGTACCCGTTGAGCTTGTTCTGGAGCTTCTCGAACTGTTTGACGAACGCAATCAGCAAGCCGATGGCCGGATCGTGATTACCGCTCTGGAGCGACGCAGGCAAGCGGGCCAACGCCTCTTTTCGCACCATCTCGATGGCCTTCATGTACGCGTGAAAATCTGCGCGCACATCGGCTTTGCCCGGCACAGTGTCCGGTTCATGCGTGGCTGCGGTCGCCATCGGCGAATGCGGCAAGTGCTCCGCTTCGGACCAGACGGCATCGAGCGGCTCTCGCAGCGACATCGATTCGATCACGCGCGGCACGCCCGAAGCCCGCCGACTCAGTTGCATGATGACGGCCCGCAGCACCGTGCGCAGTGCCAGTCCGTTGTCCGTCTGCGCTTGCGAGAGCGCCACGTACCAGTCGTTGAGCGTGACGACAAGTTCCGGGACCGGGGACGCACCGATCATCGCGCGAACGCCTGCGCCGTTGCCGCGCACGCCGTCATATTCCGGGGTGTCCCGCCACCATTGCGCGAACCGCTCCGTCTCGCGCGACAAATCGAACGCCAGAATTCGACTCATGACGACGGTTTCGTCGGCGCGAAAGAATGGCGACCAATCGCCCTCAGGCTGGTCCTCGGCGTTGTGAAAGCGCACCAGCCCCGCGAATTCGACGACGACATCGAGCAGTTCGTGAAACGTCATCTCGTCGAGATGGAAATACCCGTCCTGCAACGCGGGCAGCGCCCGCATCGCCTGACTGGTGCCATCTCGAATGATGAGGTTGTGCATCGGTTCGTGTTGTCGTTGCGCTGATCGTGACGTTTCTTGTTATCGGGACACCGGGCCGGATTACCGCTGCGGCTCGATTTGCACCGTCGGCACATTGGTGCCTTCGAGGAAATAGAACGGATAGACCATGTTGCTGCGGGTGTTCGTGCCGCGCACCGTGTAATCGATCAGCACGTCGACGCGCCCTTCCATGGCGTTCGACGCGTCGATCTCGATGCGCTCCACCGTGACACGAGGCTCGAAGAACAGAATCGCCCGGTCGATGGCGTCGCGCATCTCGGTCATCACGCTCTCGCTGATTTCCTCGAAGACGTACGCCTTGATCCCGCAGCCGAACGTGGGCTGCATGATGCGCTCGCCCGGCACCGTGGAGAGGATGATGCCGAGGCTCTCACGAATATCCGCCTCGGCTTCGACCATCTGCGTGCGGCCAATGTCGGCGCTGTCGCCGAAGCGCGGCGGAAACGCCCAGCCGGTCCCGAGAAACGATTTATCTGTGCTCAAACGTGCCTCCTGCGTCTAGCCGCCGATCATTACGGTCGGACATCCCAATACGATCGCGCCGCCGTGCGCGCAAGTGTCCCCCACCCGGGCCGCGGGTTTCCCCCCGATCATCACCGTCGTCGAGCCCATGACGATGCTGTCCGGCGGACCCACGCAGACGCAGTTGTCCGTGACCACGGCGGCAGGCAACTTGCCGACCAGCACCGTGGGCACGCACGGACCGATGATCGGACCGCCGACATGCGGGATCGGCGCAGGCACGGCGGGTGTCTGCATCGGGCAGGTATGCATGTCGGTCAATCTGGCGGCCATCGGCATATCGTTGTCTCCTCTGTCGTTTTCCCAACGCGTGGCTTGCGCGTCAGTTGATCATTACCAGCGCGCCCTTGACGGTCGTCTGTCCGCTGGCCGAGAGCTCGGCCGTGGCCGATCCCTTGGCCGTGAAGCCGACGTTCGCGGTGCTGGTGATGTTGAGCGCCTGACTTTTGAGATCGGCCTGCGCGGTCTGCTCGATATTCCCCACCGCGCTGATGCTCACCTTGCCCTTCGCGTTGATGACGATGTCTTTGGGGCTGTCGAGCGTAATGCCGTCCGGCGTCATCTGGATCTTGTTGTCGTTCTGATCGGTCAGGCAGATCGACTTGGCGTCGTCGCTCATCTCGATCGTGTTCTTCTGCGGCGTGATGAGCGTGATGACCTTCTTGTCGTCGTCGAAGATGACCTTGAGCAGCCCCTTCGTCCAGAGCGCTTTGGTGAAGTTCTCGGCGCTCAGCGCGTAAGGCATCTTGTGCTGACTGCTGTAGACGCTGCCGAGCACCACGGGATAGGACGGGTCGCCGTTGAGATATCCCAGAATCACTTCGTCACCGATCTCGGGGATGAAAAACGCGCCGACGCCCGACGAACCGTAGAAGCTCGCGAGCCGTGCCCAGACGCCGACCGTCTCCGCCTGCAGCACCTGCACCGCAACCTGAATCCGGTACTGGTTCTCGGGGTCGGCGTCGAGCTTCGTGACGACGCCAATCTGCAAGCCGCCGACACCCGGCACAAGGCCCGACGCCATGACATCGCCCGCGCCCCGGCGCTCGGAGAACCGCTCCGGCGACATGCCGAAGTCCACCTCGGAGATCCAGTTGCCGTCGGCAATGCGATGTTGCACGGCGCTCACGAACACGCTGCCGCTGAAGCGTTTGCCGACGCCCTCAACTTCGATCATCGTCCCCGGTTTGGCCAATGCGCTGCCCTGAAACGACATGTGTCCGCGAATGCGGGCGAGTGCGGCACGCATTTGCGTCGCGTCGCTCCAGGACTTGAGATCGTCGGACGGCACCGGCACCGTCGATTGCAGACGGAACGTGGCTGGCCCCGCGACGCTCGCCAGTGTCGATGCGCTCAGGTTGCCTTGCTCGTAGAGCGACGTAGCCCCCGCCGTTTGCTGGACCATCGCCTGAGTGGACGGATCCCACGCAGCGGCCACGACGCTCTGCAACTGCGTGCGCGCATCGATGTCGGCCGAGAACGACATGAGGTCCATGCCGTAGGTCACTTTCAACACGGCGGCTGCGCTGGTCTGCGGCGCTTTCACCGTGATCTTGCCGTCGTCGTCGGCAATGACCAGTGCACCGTTCGCCTCCGCCCGCAGCAGCATGAAGTCCCAGTCCGTGCTGTAGAACTGCACGATTTCCTTATGCTGGGTGGTCGTCGCGGCGACATCGGACGTCGCACCTGCTTTGCCGATCAACTGGCTGATGATGTCGCTGTCTTTCATGTCGATGTAGTTGGCGTTGTAGCTGCCAATCGTCATCTTTACAGCCTTGTGACGGCATTCCAGCACGAGCCGTGCTTCGTTACCGCCGGTGATCCGGATGCTGTGGCGAATCAAAACGCCGTCGAAAATCTGTGTAGCGCTCGATCCATAGCCAGCGCTGATCACGATGGCCGCGCCGGGCGCGAACGTGTCCAGGTCACTGACTGGAAAGTCGTTGTCGGGCATATCACCGTCGAGGATCTCGATGCGCGCCTGACATATACGCCCGACGGCGCGTTCGATATCGACCGAAATCACGCGGATCGTGTCGGCGAGGGACGCACCGTTGCTGGTGATCGTTAGCTTGAGCACGCCGCTGGAATTGAGTGCGGGAGAGTCGGCCATAGCGTCAGACCAGTGGCGGGAAGCGCAGCATCATGCCCGGCTCCAGATTTCGGAAACCGGTCAGATTGTTGATACGCGCCACTTCGCGGTAATACGAGGGATCGTTGTAGATTCGGTTGCAAAGCAGCGGCAGCGTGTCGCCCGCCGTGACTTCCACGAGGTGACTCAGGTCCGGCGAGCTGAGATTCGCACGCAGCGAACTCTCCGTCGCGCTCACCCAGCCGACGATGCCCAGCGACACGCGGGCGCGCAGCGGCTCGCCGGTGGGCTTGAACATCGTGTAGTCGAGCCCGATGGACTCGACACGCCCAAAGAAAATGAACGTGCCCCACAACAAACGCACGTAGTTCGGCTCGTGTTTCTTGCCGTCGTACTTGTAGATCACCGCCAGCATGGCGTCGATCATGTCCTTTACGCTGCGCGAGTCGGTACCATCCACCACGCCGGTCCCATCCAGCACGAGATTGTCGATGCTGATGGTCTCGGGCCGCACGGCGCTAAAGCGCGGCGTCGCGCTCGGCTGCCCGAGCGTCTGCTTCTTGTTGTACTCGATGCTCAGCTTGCGCTTGTAGCCGACCGGGTTGATCAGCGCTTCGAACGGCGTGCGGCTGTTGTCCACGGCAATCTGGCCGCTCGACACCGTGCACGGCGCAATGCTGAACTTGCGACGGGTGAGACTGGTCGCCACGGCTTAACGCTCCTTCGCCCGTTCGAGCAGATCCAGCACCAGCGAGCGACATTCGGCGAGCAAATCGGCTCGCGCCTGTTCGTCGAAGCTGCGCGACGCGCCCGGCGCTTCGATCTGCGGCGTCAGTGCACCGACGGTGTCGGACGCACGCTGCACGATCGTCGACTTGATGCTCAGATGACCGATTTCGATTGGCATCGGCGAATCCCCTTTTGCAGTTTTCTTGTCTTCACGCCATGCGGTTCGAGTAGGTGTAGCTCAGTACGATCTTCTCGATGGCCACCTCATTTTTCGTCGAACCGAAACTCTCGATTTCCCACTTCACCGGAAAAGCGTTCGCGAACGTCCAGATGCGAATCGGCAGGTGCAATTCATCGAGCAACTGCACCATCAGCGACTGCGGCCGGATCGGCACGATGAACTCGCCCTCGAACACCGAACGGCACCACATCACCAAGGGCGACGTCATTGAGGCGATGCCCCGCTTGAGCTCCAGATGCGGATGCTTGACGCCCTTCGGCAGCGTATGCACAAAGCGGTTCTCCCCGCCCTCGGGCACCGCTTCCGTATCGAGTTCCGTCGCGATACCCGACACATCGCGAAACGAAGCATCCATCGCACCGGCGGTGGACGCGAACATCACGCGAAAATGAAAGGCTGACGGCGGATAGGGATCGAACGGAGATGACGGCATAGCGCAGACGCGTGGTAATCGGAACGGCCAGGACAACGTGAAAAATGGGGGCGAGCGGAATCGAGCGCTTGCCCCGGACATGCACGACGGCACCCGGCGCTGGCGGCTCGCGAGGCGGGCACACCAGCGCGGCACGCACGCGTCAGCTATTGGCGATGGTCAGCCCTTCGTGCACGATCTCGATGGTCTCGATGGCGACTTCGTTGCCTTCGGACTTCAGGTCGGTGCCCGTGATTTTGGTCGGCCACGCGTTCGCGAGCGTCCAGACCATCGTCGGCTTGCCCGCTTCGTCGAGCAGGCTGATCGTCACCGGCACCCGCTTGATCGTGTTCATCTTGATCTGGTTGAACCAGTCCCAGAACTTGTTATCGGACTTGAACACGCCCTTCTTCATGGTCACGTTGCCGTACTTCTTCATGCCCGGCATCTTGATCACGGAGAACTCGGGGCTATCGCCATGACGGTATTTGATTTCTTCGGACTGCACGTCCAGGCCGCTCACTTCCTGAAACGACATGACCTGCGAGTCCCACTTCACCTGAAAGTAGAACTTAGGAAGGGGCCAAACCGTGGTGGATTGTTTCGAACCATCGTCTGCCATCACACACCTCGTCTATTGATTGCATGCGGAAAATGCCGGACCGTGCCCACGTTTCGCGTTTCGCGTCGACATCTGTCGATCTCCTGCGTGCGCAGCGGCTGTCGTCCGGCCTAGCGGATCGCGCCCGGGCGCGCTCAGGACTTCTGCATCTGTTGCTGGAACGTCAGCTCGATGAATTCGGCCGGACGGCTCACCGCCACCAGCACCGTCACCTTGAGCATGCCTTCGAGAATGTCCTCGCCGGTCATCGTCTCGCCCAGGCCCACGAAGACCTGGAAGGCGTCGTCCGGGCTCGCACCCGCCAGACCGCCGCGCTTCCACACGCTGGTGAGGAAGTTGCGCACCATGCTCTTGATCGTCACCCACGTATTGGCCGTGTTCGGCTCGAACACATAGGCCTTGCACGCGAGGCGCAGCGACTCTTCGATCATGATCATCGTGCGGCGCACACTCAGATAGCGCCAGTCGAGACTGTTGCCGTCGAGCGTGCGTGCGCCCCAGACCATCACGCCTTCGCCGATGAAGCTGCGAATGGCGTTGACGGACTTGCCGGTGGTCGGCACGTTCAGGTCTTCCTGATCGGCATTCGAGATGTTCACGCACGGCGACACAACGCCGTTCAGGCTGATGTTGGCCGGGGCCTTCCACACACCTCGCGTGTTATCGACGAGCGTGTAAAGACCGGCCATGCCAGCGGCGGGCGGCATCAGGTTGATCTTCTTCTGAAGTGCCTGAAGCACCTGCACGTAGACAGCGCTGATGACACTCAACGTCTTGTGCAGATCGGCGATGGCAGCCTTCGTCATGGCCGTGGGCTTGGCCGCGGCCGTGGCGTCCGCCTTGGCGGGGGCTGCGGCTGCGTCACCCTCGGCGGCCGGTGCGGCGGCATCCGCTGCGCCTGCCGGTGCAGCATCCGTCTTCGCCGCATCGCCGCCCGTGAGCTTCGCGAGGACAGTCTTGACCTGTGCGGCCTTCGCTTGTGCGGCCGGTGATACGGGCGCCGGAGGATTGAGCACCGAATCGAGTTCGGCGGTGATCAGCGTCTGAAGCTGACTGAGGTTGGATATCTTCGTGAAGTCGAGATCCTTCTCCGTCACGATCGACGTGTTGACCCACGGGTAGTAGCCCGCGCCAAAGTCGAGGAAGGAGGAACCGACATCGTCGCGGAAGTCGGTAATGCAATCGCCGCCCGGTGCCTGACGGTCCCATGCACCGCCGAACACGTCGAGAATCGCAAAACGATTACGCATGGTGTAACCGCAGTGCATGAGCATTTCCTTTTGCACCGAGGCACAGTCCTGACGCGACAGACGCACCGCGTCGGGCACGAGCACCATCGTCGGCTCCTGTTCCTTCACGAGCGACTGGATGCCCTTGATCAGGTCGTCGGAGCTGACGCTGCCACCCTCGTACGTGCCGACCGACACGATGTAGCACGGGCCGCCGCCGTTCTGGAAGAAGAGCAGCATGCTGTAGTACAGCAGGTATTCGATGCCTTGCGGCGTGAACTTGAACGGCTTGCGCGCGCCCTGTGCACCGATGAACAGGTCGGTGACGACGGGACGCGCGGGCGGCGTGGCAGCGGCATCGCCACCGGCAGGCGCAGCAGCGGCATCACCGGCCGCAGCATCGGCGGCAGGCTTGGCCGGCGCCGTCGCAGCGGCCACCGCGTCGAGCGAGTAAGTCGTCGGCGGCGGGCCACCGAAGTACATCAGGAATTCGGCCATCGAGCTGATACGCCACGGCGTACCGGCCAGTGGCGTGCCTTTGTTATCGGCGAACTGCGTGTAGCCGATGAAGGCAGGCACGGCCGTGGCGACTTCGACCACGGAATTGGGAAACGCGTTTTGCTCGACTACGTATACGCCTGGTGTTTTGTATTGCGCCATGTGTTCACCTCGGTCATCGATGTCAATTGATGTAGATCTCGGATACCAGTACTGCCCGGCTTTGCGCCGCTAGTTCAGCGTCCTGCGGTTTGTGCACCTTCGGCGTCTTCTGCGTCAGGCTGCCGATGTCGGCATTGGGCAGTCTCCGGATCAACACGCGTTCACCCGACCGGCCCCGTTCCCGCAACTGAAATCGCTGCGGGTATTGCTGCTGCATTGCAATTGCTTGCTCACTCTCGAAGATCACGGCGTGACGTCCGCCCGGACGTGCCTCGCGGCCTGCCGTGACAAAACTCACCTTTTCGTCCAGATCGACGATGTTCAGCGCGTGCGCGCCATCGGCGGCTTCCTCTGCATCCGCGCACACGTAGTAATAGCGCCAGCAACTCTCACGCGCGCCGAAATTCGCCACATAGTCGATGCCCCCCGGCTCGCTGCCCGCCACCTGATCGGCGAGGTCGATTTGCACGATCAGCACCGGCGCACTCACGCGATCGGCGCGTTCGAGATATGGCGCGAGCAATGGCGAATCGACGGGTACGACATCGCTGGCGTCGATGTAAGGTTGCGCATGCAGCCGACGTGCCGACGTCTGTCCATCGACGGGCACGCTCGCTACGCTGGTGACGAAGCACACAGACGCCCCGAGCTGCGCAGCCGGGCGTGTCGGTGACGTGTAAAGGGAAAATGCGGTGTCCTGCGCGTACCACTTGAACGTCGCCACGGCATCCCCGCGTCGGACGCCGTCGAGCAGAAGGTCTCGACGCTCGGCCGCGCAGAAAACCGCCACGCCCTGACGATGCGCACGCACGAGCAGGTCGCGGCGGCGCACCCACTCGGCGGTGTCCGACGTAGCCTCATGGCGAAGCCATAGGTGCGGCATCGTCCAGTAGGCGTGGGTGACGTCGATGGAAAACAGGCGTGTATAGCCCGGCACCACCGGCGTGGAAGCAGACGTGAGCATGCCCTCGATTCCGCTCAGTGACTAATCGCGGGGACCGGCGCACGCACGGTCGGCACGGTGCCGGTAATGTCGCCGGTATCCGGCGCCATCAGGCGAACCTTGTACAACACGGAAGGCAGATACTTGCCACCGAGCATCGTCCAGAGGTTGCTGAGTTCACGGATATCCAGATTCTCGATCTCGAGCATCAGCCGGTCGATACGCGGATCGAGCGACGGCGACGAGCGATGATCGAATACAGGATTGCGCTGGAAGAATGCGATGGCCGCAGAGATCAGCTTGAGCGAATCCTCGTAGTGACCACCCGAGAAATTAGCCGCCACCATGACATAGAGATTGAGATACAGCGGTGCCACGCCGAGCGACAGGCTCGATGCCCCCGCGTCGCCCGGAATGCCCTTGCGAACCGGGCCGGAGTCGCGCTCGATGTGTGTGAGCATCACGACCAGACGGTTGCTGGTGTTGGCGACAGCCTGACCGCTCACCTCGACCAGACCGGACATCGTCACGATGTCGCCGTCGAGCGTATACGTTTGTTTTAAGTGTTCGTTGAGCCGCCCCGCAAGGTGGCCCACAGCAGCGTTAATCATGGTCCCCGATACCCTTTCGCAATGCGGTTGCAAAATCTGATTCGGTACAGCACTTTCGACTACTGGAACTGGCGTGTCGCAAAATTTCTTACATCGTGTCGCATAGCGAAACACGACGATCTGGATTCCTGAGCGTTTTTGCACCGCCCGGAATGTTGGCTTTTGATTTTTTGCTGCGGAACTGTAGCACAAGCGCGTAGCGAATAGCGCGCTCGTGAAAATTCGTAATGAATTGGGCAGTCTTCCAAGGCAAACAGCCCACCGGCTATTGGACCGGTGGGCTGTGCATTTCGAGCGAGTTGAGATGTCCTGGCGCTCGCTCGGGACGACCGGCGACGGTTTGACGTTGCCCCACAGGTCATGTTCACGCGTTGGCGGCGTGTACACGAGGGTGGACTTCCGCCGGGGATGTAAGCGACAAAAAGGGGCAACGCCACCGGATCACGTTCGCCGGGCGAGCACTTCGTCTCTTGGCCCCGCGTCTACAACACGACCGCTTTCCATGACCACGATGGTGTCGAAGCGGCTCAGCAGACTCGGCCGGTGCACGGACGCCACGATGCATGCCGTCGGAAACGCGTCGTACATGCGGTCGAACACGCGCCCTTCGGCCAACGGATCGAGCGCGCTCGTCGGTTCGTCGAGCAGCAACAGCGAACTGCCCTGCGCCGCCAACGCACCGCGCGACAGCGCAAGCCGTTGGCGTTGACCACCGGAAAGATTGCTACCGCGCTCGTTGAGCGTGCTCGACAGGCCGTCCGGGAGATGTTGCAGCACGTCGTCGAATACGCCCGCATGCACAGCTGTCTGGAGCGCTTGTGCGTCAGCCGGTTCACCGAACGTCAGGTTCTCTTCAACGCTGGCTTCAAACACTTCGGTTTCCTGGGGAATCAGCGTCGCCAATGTGCGCAGATCCGACCAGTCGGTGGCGTTGCCGTCGCGTAGCAGTTCGCCGTGTTGCGGAAGGTACAGACCGGCAAGCGTTCGCAGCAACGTGCTTTTGCCACCGCCGCTCGGACCGATGAGCGCTACGCGCGACCCGCGCCGAAGCGTGAGGTCGACGCCGCGCAACCCGCCGCGCGCATCATCGGCATAATTCCACGAGACGTTACGCAACGTCAGCGTGCGCCACGGCGCGTCGGCGATGACCGCCGGGACGGCGGCATCCGGATCGCTCGGGGCGTCCCAGATCGGCTCGGCGCTGCCGTAGTCCGTGTGCATCCGCGCGAAGCTCTGGAAGTTCGACGCCATCGCACCGACCACCGTCGCCGCCTGCTGTGCGTACTGGTAGATCATGAACACCGTGCCGAGCATCACGGCCTGTCCCGGTACGCGCGACTGCAACACGTAGACCACGACGAGAATCCAGGTCAACCCCATGCCGAGGATGTCGACGGCGAACCACTTGCCTTCGTTGACCGTCACCGTTCGTCGCAGCGGCACCATCACGGCGTCCATCCGATGTCCGAGCAGCTTGCGCGATGCCGCCTGCAAGCGCAGACCGATCACCGTGCCCGCGTTGCCGACAAAATCGAGCAGCGCCGCTGCATAGCGACGCTCGGCATCGTTCTCGGCACGTGCGAGTTGCATCAGCACGCGGTCGAATCGAAGGATGATGATGGCGATGACGACATACCCGGTCACGGCGATCGCACCGCTGGTACGCGACAACAGCGCCAGCGCGACCAGCGGGCCGACGAAATTGAATACGCTTTGCAGATATCCGAACTGATTCTGGGCGAAGTCCGACAATGCGCGACTGGATTGCACGACGCGATGCTGCAACTCGCCAGAATGTCGTCCGTCTCGCCACGCCAGCGGCGCAACCGCAATGCGTGCATACAACTGATCGGCCAGACGCAAGCGCACCCGGACGCCGACATTGCGCTCAAGAATTCGCCCCGGGCCATGCAACAACCACGACAGGAGATAGATGCCGACGAGGTAGACGATCCAGCGTCCCGCGACCGTCATATCGCCCTGCTGAAGCGCATTGATGGCCTGCGCGGCAAGCCACGGCATGGTCAGCCGGAGCAGTTGTGCCGCCGAGAGCAACCCCGCTGCGCCCAGCAGATGCATACGTACGCCCTGCGCATGTCGCCACAGTGCGCGATACAGGTCACGGGCGGCACTGCCGAGTCCGATGGCGGGTTTGCGCGGGGAAGCCTCTGGCGCCGTCATGCGTTCTTCGTTCCTTATTGCAGAAATAGCTGAGATATCGCCGTCCGATGCAGACGTGATGCAGATGTCATGCAAGCGGGCCGCAGCACAAGCTGACGCCCCGGGAAAGCATCAGGCGTTGCGAGGCGCTGTAATGTGCAGCGCGAGCGGTCAATATAGGGGAAAAATCCGTAGACGTCCCGCTTAGAGGGTCGAATGCACGTGACTGTCGGGCGCGTGAGCAACTGCCCGGTCCCGCGGCAACCCGGTCACCGGGGCCTGCGTGAGGGCTAGTGCGTTCTCTGACGGTGTGCGGGTAAGCGGCCCGGATGCGACGTAGTAGAAGCGCAGCGCCGCATCGGGATAGTGGTAGGGCACCATCGCCAGGTTGACCGCGCAGGAGTCGCAGAATGGCATACGCGAGCACATCACGATCGAGCGCACGACGTTCTCGCCAGCCGGATGGTCCGCATAGATCTGAGCCAGAATCAGGCGCTCGGTGTCGAGCGTGCGCGACTTGGCCGTGCCTGACGCTGCGTGATACGTCGGCAGGTTGGCGTCGGCGACGACAAACCGCAACTCGGGTGGCTCGGTCGGGTGCGCCTGCGCTCGTGCTAGCGGGTCCTCGCCTTGCTGTGTGATGACGTTGTTCTCTCGTTCGAGATAAGCGCGCCCGGCATCGACGAATCGCACCGTCGGAGCGTTCGTCGGCAGCACACGCCGCTGGAGTCCGGAGAGGCAATAGTAGATCGTTCGCGTGCCGTCTGCGAGTGTGACTTCGGCGAGCGCGATATTGGCGTTCGTCGACACGTGACGCATTCGGTTGTCGACGTCACGAGCAGCCCGAGCCTTGCCCGACACCACCGATTGAAGATCTGGCATACCGGGGAAGACTTCCTCGAATAGTGCGAGTACATCGCGCGTCGTTTGCACGTCGCCGGTGAACGGCAGTTGCGACCATACCGCCAGTGGTGTCGGGCGCGATACGAAGTCGCGCGCCACTGCACCGATGAAAGCGTCCGCCTGACCGGGATAACGCTGCCAATGCGACCAGAGCCGGTTGAACATCGGAAGCAACGCCGGATCGACCTCGGGCGCTGAGCGCACGCGCGGACCGTCCACTTCATCAGCGTCTCCACCGTCGCCATTATTCGCACCTCGCGCTGACGCCACATGCCACTCGATGGCGTGCGTGAGCTGCCCGACCGCTTCGCGGGCCTCGGCGACGGACAGCGCAATGTCCTCCAGGCCGTGCCACACCTCGGACGGCGATGGCGCCTGCTCCCACATGCGCAGATACAGTTGCAGTAACGTGCGCGCCTCCCCGTACGAGATCGTTGGCAGAACACTGGCGTTCTCCGCCGCCGCACGATGATGCTGTGCGATCCAGTACTCACGGATATCGCGGTTCCCCGCGTGGCGATACTGCAAACGCACGCGCCGGGGTATCCCGCCCGCCTCTCCCACATTCCCGCCGGGCAACGCGAACCGGTAGTAGACCTCGCGCGACAACTGCACCACGCCGTGCAACACCTCGTGACGGTCGCGATACGTGCCGAAGGGCGCAGCGACATGCATGTTCCCGAGCGTGAGACGAACGCGGCGTCCCCCCATGGGGCCTGCCGTCGTGGCCTGCTCAAAGTAGCCGAGTTCGCCCTCCAGCTCTCGTGCGTAGACTTCACCTGGTACCAGTGGAGAGTTCGACGTCACCCGTGGCACGCCCTGCGCGTCGAATTCACCCAGACGTCCGAAAGCGAAGAACTGCCGACGTCCGTCCTCGGATTCGAACGGCTGCGAATACACCGCGACGCGCAGACGTGCCAGCGGAGAAGCCTCCAGCACCTGATGCTGTGTGATCGTTGCCCCCTGCTCGGTGACGGACACCTCGCCGTCCGGTTCAGTGTGGCACTCCAGACACATACCGTCGACATCGATGCCGACGCCGCGCGAAATGCGGCACAACGCGAGCGGTCCGAGTTCGTTGCGCATCTGGTCTAACGGACGCAGGTCGGAAGCGTGCTTGCGCGTGCGGGCGACGGTTGCGCCATATAGCGTGCCGTCGACGTCGAAGACCTTCACCCCGTTTTGCGTGAGGTCGGGCCGATACTCGACGTACACGTTCGGGGGCAAGACCCACTGCACGCCGCGTCCGAGCGGGCCGCTGAACGACTCGTGCGGGAACGTCGCCGGCGCGGGAGGCTGCGGCAAAGCGACAACATCGGAAACCTGTACGGGCCCCGAAGGCCAGAGGTGCCGCAGCAAAGCCATGGCATCGTTGTCGAACGTGCCTGCACCGATCACGGCAGCGAGGCACTCGAGACCGGAGGCGCGCAATCGCGTCGCCAGTGTCCGCGCCCCGCCAACGTCGTTCATCGCACTTCGCCGGAGACGCGACCCGAGCCTTTCATTCGACGGTTCGCCGCGAATCAGCGTCTCCAGAAGGATTTCGGCGACCTCCTCCATATCGGGCGATTCAAGCACAGGTGTGTCGGGCGACGGCCATCCCGGCGACACCGTCGCACCGGCACGCATCGATACGAACCGTACCGTGTCGGTGTCGTCGATCTTCTCGGCAATCGATGCCCAACGATCCCCCCAGAACAACGGTCCCAGTGTTCGCTTGATACATTCCGCGTCGGCCGGACTCTGCCCCCGGCAAGTCGGCAGCGGCACGACGAGTGCGGGCGCCTGAGCGGCGAGCGTGAGTGCGAACGGTCGCCAGCGACCCTGTTCGTCGCGTAGGTTAAGCGTGATACCGGACGGCGCGAAGTAGATGCTGGGCGGCGGCCAGCCCTTCGTTCCTTTGTGGGTAACACGTAGCGTCATGTACCGAGGGCGCAGCACCTCGGCGTTCGCGAACGCCTCGCGCGTTTCAGGGGGGCGGCAGCGACGGAATCACGGATCATGGCGACGACGACTCGCTGCAGGTCCTCGCGATAGGCGGATAGTCCCATGCGAAGCGCAGCTTCGCTATCGGCAGCGGGTGGCGAAATGCCAATCGCCGATGTTCTCGGTGACGGCAAACACTGGGATGCGACGTTCCCGTTTTCGTCAGGTGCCGGACGAAACTTCAGCAGTGTGCGAATACCTGCGATGGCCTGTGACTGCGCCAACGTCGCAGGGGGGTGCGTGCTGACGACGGGGAGCACCGTCTGACGCCTCCCCCTCGCACGCAAACCGGTGAAAGGACCTCGTGGCACGTCGGCCGCAGCTGCGTTGGCGACACTCGCGACACTCGCGAGCGCCAGAAATGTCAGCGCAAACGCAGCGCTCGCCGCCTGGCTGCGCACGTCCTCTCCTGGCGCACGTGACGATCCCACTTCGCCGCGCTGCGCCCGTGCGCTGTTGTGCAGCGGTCTGCGAGGCAATGCGCGCCCCGCGCCCCAGTCGTCCGCGAGGGCATGGCAACGCCTGCGCGGTGGCGCATCGCGCTTATGGGCGTTTGGCCGATGGGCATGGTGTGGCATCGATGGATGCATGCGAGTCATGGAACGTCTCTCCTGGGCGTCGGGCCGCCAGCGGCCGCCGTGCGAAGGCACGACAGATCGCCGCTCGCGACACGGAAACAAACGCTATCGCGCCGAGGCTCCACACGATTGCTGAAACGAACCGCGAACTGTTCGGGAATAGACGATTGCCCCAACCGCATTGCACGATTGGGAGACCTGTGACAAACCACCGCGACCGGCAGCACATCTCGCCGCGTGGCCGCGTGACATCCGGACGTGCTACCGTCGTGACATCGACACTATCTCCCGAACCCGCCGTGCCCGAACCGTCTTCGTCCGACCTCACACCGCCTTCGACCACGGCCACCGGACCGCGTGCTGCACTCGACGTACTCCGCGCGTTCCTCGTGCTTGGGCTGACCAGCTTCGGCGGTCCCGTCGCACACATCGGTTACTTTCGCCGCGAATTCGTCACGCGACGCCGGTGGCTTGACGACGCAAGCTTCGTCGATCTGGTCGGCTTGTGTCAGTTCCTGCCCGGTCCAGCGAGCAGTCAGGTCGGCTTTTCCATCGGGTTGCTGCGCGCCGGATGGCTCGGCGGTCTTGCGGCATGGTGCGGTTTTACGCTGCCGTCGGTGTGCCTGTTGCTCTTGTTCTCCGTACTCGCGCCACATCTCGGTGGCACGGTCGGCGACGGCGTTCTGCACGGTCTGAAGCTGGTAGCGGTGGCTGTCGTGGCGCAAGCCGTCTGGGACATGGCACGACGGCTATGCGCCGACGTACGGCGAGCGGGTATCGCGCTGGCGGCGATTGCGGTCCTTGCACTGACGACGACGGTCTTCGCGCAGCTCATCGTGATCGTTTTCGGCGCGGCGCTCGGCTACGGGCTGCTTCGCACATCGAACGCCACCCCGGCATCTCCCGACGTACCGACACTGCGATTCCACATTTCTCACACGGCGAGCGTGGCGTCTCTCGTGCTCTTCGCCGCACTGCTGGTTGGCCTGCCACTCGTGCATCAGTGGACGAACGGCCGGGCCATCGCCATCTTTGACGGCTTCTACCGCTCGGGCGCGCTGGTCTTCGGCGGCGGCCACGTCGTGTTACCGCTGCTTCAGGCGCAGACAGTCACGACAGGATGGGTGTCGGCGAACGACTTTCTCGCTGGCTACGGCGCGGCGCAGGCCGTGCCCGGCCCGTTGTTTACTTTCGCGTCGTATCTCGGGTGGATGGCGGGCGCACCGTCCCATTCGTGGCTAGGCGCGACACTCGCCACGCTCGGCGTATTCCTTCCGGGACTGCTGCTGGTGATCGCAGCGCTCCCGCATTGGCAGACGCTTCGGACTCGTCCGTCAACAGCAGCCATGCTCGCGGGCATCAATGCCGCGGTCGTGGGGATTCTGGCATCGGCATTGTATTCGCCGGTGTGGACCAGCGCCGTTCACAGCGCTGCCGATGTCGCGCTCGCCATCGTTGCCTTCGTGCTACTGGTCCGGTGGAAAACCCCGCCGCTGGCGGTCGTCGCGTTGTGCGTGATCGCCGGTGCGACGGGGTTGGCCTGACGGCTTAGTGCGACTTATTCACTGTCTGACACCCGCTCGATACGCAGTCGCTCCACCGACTTTGCCGCCCGGTTCACGTCCGCCGTGTCGTGCCACAGGGGCTTCCGGCCGAACGACGTGTACATCTCCACCTGATCCGCATAGTGCGGCGAGCGAGTGCCGTCCGGCGCGATGAAGCCGCTCTGTCCCGGTGCGACGACGTCGAACGCTTCGACCTTCGCGGCGCTATCCTTCGGTCCGAACACGATCAGATCGTTCTCCGTGCCCCGGTTCATGTAGACGGGCGTGCGCACCGCTTCGTTCGCGTTGGCCTGCGGCACGCCGAAGAAGTTGTTGGCGCGGAACGTCAGCGGCACGGTGGGCGCGCGCCACGTGGCCATGTCGGGGCCAAGCTTCGTCTTGAGCGACGCGATGGTGTCGTCCAGCGCCGCCAGAATGACGTCGTCCTGACGCTTGCCGTCGAAGATATCGAACGTTTGCGGCACGCTTGCCTTGTCACCGCGCAGCGCCTCGTACAACACCTTGCTGCCGTTGCCGATATTGAGCGACCCCGTCGGGCCGTCCTGCGGGGCGGCGTAACCGCTTGCCAGGAACCACTTGTCGTACGGCGCGGGAACGACCTGACCGAGCGTACGCTTGAGCATGGCGCTCAGCCACGCGTCCATGACGGCCGGACCTGCTGTGTCGTAATGCCCCGTGTGCTTCTCATCACGACTCAGGCCATTCCATGCGGTCAGTTGCATAGCGAGTTGACGGCGTGCGTCGCTGGCCGGGAGGTTCGCCGTCGCGCGTTCGATGAACGGCAGGAAGTGACGACGATTGACGTCCACCGCACTCGTATCCTTGAGGATCTGCCACATCTCGTCGACACCGAGCTTGTCGTGCGCTTCGATCCGTTTGTCGATCTCGACCACGCGGTCCGCGCCGCCCCACAGGAACGCAAACAAATCGCTCGCCGGGTACCCCTTCTGTGGCGAATTGTTCCAGTTGGCGATCCAGCCCTGCTTCGGGTTGTAGACCTTCGGGTTGGTGGAAAACGGCAGCAGTCCCTTCCAGTCCCACTCGCCGGTACCCGGCACCGGCAGACGCGGATCATGGCCAGGCTGACGCGCCGGATAAGCGCCCGTGTGGACGTAGCCGATATTGCCGGACACGTCGGCGTAGTACCAGTTAATGGTCAACGCGTGACGCGCGGCCTGCGCCGTCCACGACTTCCAGTCCTGCGCCTGCGCCTGATGCGTCCACGCGAGCAGCGACTGCACTTCGAGGCCATCCCACGCGCGCGCCTTGGCGTAGGCAATCGGCTGCTTAGCGTCGCGTTGCATCACGATGCCATGCACGGTCCGATACACCTCCTGCACGACCGGCGCCCCGCCCTTCACCTTGATGATATCGACGCGCTTTTCCATGTCGTGCCACTGACCGTTGTGGAAGTAGCGGTTCGGATTGGCCGGGTCGAGCTTCTCCGCATAGATGTCGATGTCGTCGCCGAAGCCCGCCGTCGAGCCCCAGGACACCTTGCCGTTATGACCGAACAGAATGCAGGGGTAGCCGAACGGCGTATTGCCGACGAGATCGAAGCCCGCGCCATGCAGGCCGATGCCATAGGTGTAGGCCGGTGCAAACCAGCCGAACTGCGGGCCGTTGAGCATGATTGCGCGAGCGTCGCGTGCTTTGCCCTTGCCGACGATCCACATATTGCTCGTCGTGGGGAAACCGGCGAGACCCGGCTGGCCCGACTCGGCAAATTGCGCGAGCATCGTCGCGGCATTGGTTTCTGTGTCCTCATGCAGAAGCCCGCCGTCGTTGCCGCGTGCCAGTCGCGCGAACATCGGCGCCGGTCCGTCGTAGCGTGCGAGGGGTTGCATGGCCGCGCCGGTCGCCGGGCCGACCTTCACCGGATAGACGCCGTCCGACGCGGGTACCGTCGACGGCGCATCCGGATTGACGATCCACTTCAGCTCGTTGAACAACGCCATACCCTTCTGCGCACCGTACTTGTCCTTGAGTGCGGTGACCAACGCAAGGTTGTCGATCTCGCTCGTCGCATCGGAGAAGCGATTCGCCATCGTCCCCACGAAGACCATGGCGACGTCGAACGCGTCCCAGTTCGTCGGCTGGAAACCGAAGTCGTTGAATTGCCTGGGCATGCGCTGGTCCGGCTTCGCGCGGATCTGCGCGATCCACGCGTTCATGCCAGCGGCATAGCCGTCGAGAATATCCCGCTCGCGCTGCGGCAGATCGGCCAGTTGGCGACGGATCGATGCGGGCCAGTAGTTGCCGCGAATCGACTTGTCGAAGTCCACGAATTTCTCGCCCAGCACTTCCGCCACGGTGCCCTGCGTGCTGCGTCGCGCCATCTCCATCTGGAACAGACGATCCTGCGCAATGGCGTAGCCGTAGCCGTAGAACAGCGCGTATGTCGTCGATGCGTAGATATGCGGCACACCGAATTCGTCGCGCTTGATGGTGACGTCGGTACGCCCCGGGACTTTGTCGACGGCGGTGGCCGCCGGTGCTCCTTTTGCTCCTGTTGCGCCCGGCGCGGCACTCGCAACGCTCGGGGCGACCAGCGCCAGACTCACCAGCGCCGCCGATACGCTTGCACACACCAGCGAAACCCGACTACGGCCGGGACTCGCAGCTTGATGTCGAATGCCAGTGGGCGTTGCACTCACTGAAACAGGCGAGCAGAAATTCAAAGTCATCGATGTCTCCGTAGTTTTTTGAGGATGTGCATTGAAGCCTAACATGACAATAACCGACCGGTCGGTTAATTATTCAGAAGATAACTCGACAGTTATCCGGGGCTTGCGTAGCGTATGGAGCGGTCGTGAATCGTCCCGACAGATCGCAAAGGCTTGACCTGCCCCTTGGGGACGGCTCGACGATGGCGTCACCCCGATCAACACCAAGAGGTGAACGATGAAGGATTCTGTGGTGAGTCTGAATGCGTCCGAAGCGGCGCGGCGGCTTGGCGTCTCGAATAAGGCGCTTCGGTTGTACGAGCAGCACGGCCTGCTGTCGCCGAAACGATCCTCGGCCGGTTATCGCACGTATGACAGTGCCGAGATGGCGCGCGCGTCCGAAGTCGTCGCGCTTCGGGCATTGGGCCTGAGCCTCGCGCAGGTCGCGAGTGTCTTGAAGGGCAATGCCCAAACGTTGTCGACAGCCCTTGAGGCGCACGAACACTCACTCGATGCAGAGATCCGAGAGCGACTGCGTCGACTGGAGACGGTGCGAAGCCTTCGTGCCGAACTCGCAAGCGGCAGAATGCCCAATCGCGGCGAATTGCCAGGCCTTGTTGAAGAAGCGGCACCGAGTGTCGCCTTCGAACTCCCCTGGCCTTGGGGCGGCGAGTGGTTCGAAATGCGCGACATTCGTGCGCTGAACTACATCATCGGCTCGCTGGGTAGCGGGAAGACACGACTGGCGATGCGTCTGGCGCAAGCCCTGCCGAACGGCGCGTTTCTTGGACTGGACCGATTGGACCCGCCGCGCGTGGTGGCCTCTGGCAAGGCTTCGATCGACAATGCGCTGCAACGACGTGTCGATCAGGCGCTGATCTGGCTAGTGGACGATGGCGCAGAACCCTCCGATGCATTGACGATTCTGGTGACGGCGTTGGAAGCCGATCGTGCCGGTGCGCTGGTCGTCGACATGATCGAGCAGGATCTGGCACAGCCGACGCAAGAGGCGCTGATTCGCTATCTGCGCATGCGGGCGCGCACGCGTGCACACCCGCTTTTCATGATGACGCGCTCGTCGTCGATTCTCGACCTGAGCGCTGTGGGCAGTGACGAAGCCGTCGTCCTTTGCCCGGCGAATCATAGCCCGCCGGTGCGCGTCGCGCCGTATGCAGGCTCGCCGGGCTTCGAAGCGGTGACGACGTGCCTCGCGTCGCCGGAGGTGCGTGCGCGCATCGCTGCGCCGCCGGCACCGGTCTGACGACGCGCGTCGCTTACATCAGGAACGATCGTTATCGCAGCCGGAGACAGGCGGTGAGCCAGCTTCGGTGCGCGAGCGTGCCTGCGTGATGTTGCTAAACGGTGGCACGTCTTGCGTGAGCCACACATTGCCGCCAATGACGGAGCCTTCGCCGATGGTGACGCGACCCAGAATCGTCGCACCGGCATAGATGACGACGTTGTCCTCGACGATCGGGTGACGCGCAAGGCCTTTGCGCGGGTTGCCGTCGTCGTCGGCCGGGAAGCGTTTGGCCCCCAGCGTGACCGCCTGATACACGCGCACACGCTGGCCGAGAATGGCCGTCTCGCCAATAACGACACCAGTCCCGTGATCGATGAAAAAGCCCGCACCGATGCGCGCGCCCGGATGGATATCGATCCCGGTTTCGGAGTGTGCCTGCTCGGCGATGATGCGGGCGAGCAGCGGCAGTTCGAGCCGGTACAGCTCGTGGGCGATGCGGTGATGAATCATCGCGTGGATGCCCGGATAGCAGATCAACACTTCGTCGACGCTGCCCGCCGCCGGATCGCCCTGATAGGCGGCGAGCACATCCTGATCGAGCAAATCGCGAATCTCAGGCAACTTGCCTGCGAATTGTTGAATGGCGGAATGCGCACGCTCTTCGATGAGCGTTGCCGTGATGGCGGCGTCGTGACGCGCCTTGTAGCGCCATTCAAGGCGTGCTTGCTCGGCCAGACCGTTCAGTGCGCTCGTCAGCGTATGACCGACGTAGTAGTTTTCGCCTTGCTGGTGCAGGTCGAGCGGGCCGAGACGCATGGGGAACAGCGCGCCCTTGAGTTGCACGACGATGTCTGCGAGACGCTCGCGCGACGGCAGATCGCGACCACCGGGTTCGAGCAGGCGTCGCTGCCCGTCGCGCCAGCGCAGGCGGGCAGAATGCAATGAAGAAACGATATCGTCGATGTCGAACGCTGCCACGAGGGGGACTCCTGAGAAGCTTGGGGCGCGGGGCGAGCCTGAGTCGCCACCGGCACGGTGTTTTTTTGGGGCGCGCGTGCGCCAGTCAACGAAGCATAGCGGGTTTCGAAAGCACCTGTCCTGACGTGGTCTTATCGGGCGCTCCGACCCGAAACTCCGATGGGCGCTGACGACCGGCTCGATCCGGCCTCGTTCAGCCCGCTATCGACGCGCGCAATCGCAGGCTCAGCGCCCGTGCCGTCGCGCTATCCGGGATGTTGGTGAAGCCGAGGAGCAACGCAGACCGAGATGGCGTGTTGCCGTACCAGTGGCGCAGCCCGTGCACCGCCAGGCCTTGCGCGTGGGCGGCAAGCGAGATGGTTTCGTCGTCCCGTTCGGCGAGAGCGTGGCGCAGATACGCCAGCGTCTGAATGCCGCCAGCCTGTGGCTGCACGTACAGGTCTTCGCCAAAGACGTCGGCCAGCGCATCGACGAGATAGCCGCGCCGTTCGGCGTACAACGCCCGCATTTTGCGCAGGTGCCGTGCGAAATGCCCCTGCTCCATGAAGTCCGCTACCGTCGTCTGCACGTGGACCGAGCCCGGTCCGCCCAGTTGATTGGCGGCCTGCGTAAAACGCTCGATATGGACGTCGGGCACCACAAGGTACGCAAGCCGAAGTCCGGGGAACAGCACTTTGCTGAACGTGCCGGTGTACAGCACCCGGCCGTCGTGATCGAGACTCTTGAGCGCGGGCAATGGACGCCCGTGATAGCGAAACTCGCTGTCGTAGTCGTCTTCCACAATCCACGACTGCTGCTCGCTTGCCCATTCGAGCAGTGCGAGCCGCCGGGGTAAGGACATCGTCGCCCCGGTGGGACTCTGATGGGTCGGGGTCACGACGGCGAAGCGAGCTTTCGGAGCGCGGCGCACGCCCTCTTCCACGTTAAGCCCCTCTTCGTCGACCGGGATCGCTGCGAGGCGCATACCGACGCTCGTCAGAAAGTGCCGTGCGTAAGGGTATCCCGGTTCTTCGAACCAGCCTTGCGCGCCGGGCTCGATCAACGTCCGGCACACGAGATCGAGGGCGGCACGATAGCCCGCCGTGACGAAAACCTGCTGCGCGGAGCATGCGATGCCGCGAGAGATTCCGAGATAGGTGGCAATGGCATGGCGCAACGGCGCGTACCCGGCGGGATCGGGATAGGCCATCGATGCGAGGTCCATGACGCGCAGACTTCGTCCGGCCAGACGCACCCACGTCTTGCGGGGGAATGCATCCAATGCGGGAAGGCCCAGTTGGAACGGACGCGGCGCACCGACGGCCGCGAGCGCATCACGCGGCGGGGGCACGGGAGTTGCCGGAGTGACGACCGGCGCGGCCGTCTCGCTAAGGTGTTCGAGTCGTGGCGACACGAACGTCCCGGCCGCGCCGCGCGGTGAGAAATAGCCTTCGCTGGTGAGCATCTGATAGGCCAGCTCGACTGTGCCACGGGCGAGATTGAGTTCGCTGGCAAGGCTACGCACGGACGGCACGCGGTCGCCCGCCCGGAGTTTGCCGGAGGCGATGGCGTCGCGATAGCGGCGATACAGCTGGAGGTAGAGCGGTGCGTCGTCACCCGGGCCGGGCTTCAGGTGCGGACTTAAAAGCGGAAAATCCATTCGCGATGTCCCATTGATTCCGTCAATTCTTGCATCTGACTACTAGGCCATGATTCTCGTAAATTGGTGACGTTGCGACAATCCCCCTGCAGTTCGCATCAAGCCTTAACCCATGCCCCTTGCTCAGTTAATTTCTGGAGAATTTCGATGAGTACGCTTCGCCTGTCCTATTTCACGCTGTCGAACGATGCCTATCAAGGGTTCGTCGCCACGAAAAAGGCGTTGGAGAAAAGCAGTCTCGGCAAACCGCTGATCGAGCTGGTTTATCTGCGCGTGTCGCAGATCAATGGATGTGCCTTCTGCCTGGAGATGCACAGCAAGGCGCTGCGCGCCGGTGGCATGGCCGATGCCAAAATCGACAGCGTCGGCGGCTGGCGGGTGAGCTCGCAGTTCAGCGACCGTGAGCGTGCCGCCCTCGCCTGGGCCGACTCTGTCGGCGCCATCGATCGCACCAACGCCCCGGACGAAGACTTCAACCCGCTGCGCGAACACTTCACCGACGCCGAAATCGCCGACCTGACGTTCGCCATCGCATTGATGAGCGCGTTCAACCGTCTGGCGATCGGGATGCGTCAGTAAGCTGGAGGGTGGGAAAATGGTGACGTCTTTATATCGCTTGGACGCGACCCGCCACGTCTCCATCTGCGAAAAAATCTCAGAAAATTCCCATCCGCCGAATCATGAGTAACAGAGCCTTTTCTGCTCTAATACCGCTCAACCCCCCGTCACCTTTGGTCTGCGATTTTCGCAAAGGATGGGGGGAGTGCCATGCAACTGGGCATCATCACCGGAGGCTACGGCCCTGAGCGTCCCGGGGCGCTTCTTTCCGGAAAGCACGTCCGCGAAGCGTGCATATCACTTGGTATCAGCACGACACTTTTCGATGCCGCGGAACTCGACTTCCGTGAACTTGAGCAAATCGAATGCGCCTTTCTCACTACGCACGGCTGGTATGGCGAGGACGGAAAACTCCAAGGTGCCCTTGATCTGTTGCGTATCCCCTATTCGGGTTCAGGCGTTGCAGCAAGTGCCGCTGCATACTTCAAGCCGTTTGCCAACGCGATTGCTGAAAGCTCCGGCCTTCGCACTCCCCGATCGAGACTGATCGATCTCAGGCGCGGACGATTACCTGAGCCCCGTGAACTTTTCAGAACGTTGGGGTCGCAGGTATTCGTTAAACCTGCGGCCAATGGATGCAGTCAAGGCGCCCGGATCTTATCCAGTGCCAACGACTTCTACGACTGGGCTTCCTCGGCGGCTAACGACGAACTGCCGCTATTTGTCGCCGCACAGTTCGTACCGGGAAAAGACATAAGCGTCGGGATCATTGAAATTGCAGGCATTCCCGTTGCGCTTCCCCTACTCGAAACACGGCACGACGAACAGTTCTATAGCTTCGACGTTAAGTGCGGCAATTCACGTCGCGCCTATCTCTGTCCGGCGGAAATCTCAAAATCCGAGGAATTCTCACTCAAGGAAATGGCACTCAGCATCTACTCATCGCTGGGTTGCAGAGGATTTGCACGTGTTGATTTCATCCTCAACGACACAGCCCCCTGGTTTCTGGAAGTGAACACACTTCCAGGGCTATCGAGACATGGGAACCTGGCTCAAATGGGATACGCCCTGAACTGGGACTATGAAGACCTGATATCTAGATTGATCGAAACGATCGAAACCTCCAGAAAATATCGGCCGTAATGTCAAGAAATCTGCCAATGTGGTCCATGATCACACTGAATTTCTTGGGAGAAGGTATTTTTCGATCTTCGATTCCCGTACTTGCAATCTCCCTAAACAGCGACCCATCCGCCATAGGTATGTCGATTGCTGCATCGAAGCTTCCTTGGCTGTTTTCACCGGTCCTCGTAGGGTTTGCGATAGATCATCTCTCATTCAAAAAAATAATTTTATCAGGCTCCTTAATAAGGCTGACATCACTTTCGATTATTATTGTATTGATACTCCTTGAATCATTAAATTTTTCTGAATTTATAGTTCTCTCCACAATCATAACCATCGGCGACATCTCGGCAGAGCTGGCAATCCAGACATCAATTCCGAAAATATCACAAAAACAAAATCTCAAAAAAATAAATTCATTATTTCTAGGGTTGCAGGCAGCATTCTCACAGTTGATTGCTCCGATTCTCGCTGGCGCCGCATTAATTGGCGGCCCGAAAACTCTGATAGAATCATTGATTGTAATTCAAATAGGAATCATATTAATTCATGGCCACCCAAAAAATCCCCAATCAATTCATAAAAACCCAATAAGAACCAAACCACAACAGATACTCACCCCTCTTAAGGATCGAACTCTTTTTGGAACTCTTCTTGTCGCATCAATAATGATGACTTCTTATGGCGTATGGAGCTCAGCTTTTGCTCTTTATGTCTTTGACAGTGCTAGCGGACTGGGACTCACCACATTCGGCTATGGCCTGATGATGTCATCGATCGCGTTTGGGTCCCTAACTGGAACGATTCTGTCGACAAAGCTCATCTCAAACCTCCCCCATTTCCCGCTCATCTGTGCGTCCATCCTCGCCATGACAGTCCTCCCTCTAGTCGGACTAACCGGAGGGCCGCCAATGTTTGTCTCATTAGCGCTATTCATTTACGGATTCTTCCTAGCGATATGGAATGTCGTTTCTATTACATATCGCCAGCGCTTTGTTCCCGAAAGAGTGCTCGGCCGAATCACGGGGATATATCGATCGATCACTTGGGGATTTATGCCTCTCGGTGCTGTACTAGGTTCATTCATCTGCACATGGGAAAGCTACCGCGTGGCACTTGCGCTCGCGGCCGCGCTATCAATCCTGCAACTCATATCGCTTCCACTTCTTAGAGACATAGGAAGAAGACATGCCCAACGACTATCGCCATAAAAACGTGCCTTACAGATCACAGTGGGCAAATCCAGAATTGAATGAGAAAATCATAAAATTCAACATGGATCCCTGCGAAGATCCCGACTGGATTAATTCCGGATTCGCAACGCCGGATGACTATCGCTTCTGGAGCAATCGATCATGTGGAATTGCGTGCCTTGAATCAATTCTGGATTTCATGAAAATTCCACATCCAAACAGGCGAGAGCTAATCGAGGCAGCAACATCATGGGGCGCATACATAAAAATCAGCGACAACTCAGTCAAAGGCCTAATATACGAGCCTTTTTGCAATTGGATTCGGGATGCCTATAAAATAAATTCATTCATATACGAAAATGAAAAATTTGATTATGTGGGGAAATTCATAAAAAAATCATTCATGGTGATTTCATCCGTAAGCACCGAAATTAGATCCCCGAACAACCCCAACAATCGAAAAGGCGGTCATCTTATTCTTGTTCACGGAATTGAGGGGAAAACGCTTTACCTACACAATCCTTCCGGAATTCCTCCATTTCAGCAAGACGCCGCCATAAATATGGAAACAGCGGAACGGTTTCATGCAGGACGCGGAATTATTGTAGAGACATAAAAATGATTAATCCAAGAACTCACAACATTAGAAAAGAAAAATCAACCGCACGGAGCACAGAAAATGATAGTAAACACAAATTCAGGGGGCATCGCGGATCGACTTGAGATTGCCTCCGCCAGAATATCCTCGTTCATTCAGACCACTCCACTATTGAAGTCCGATTACCTGAACGATCGATTGCAATGCAATCTGTTCATAAAGGCGGAGAATCTACAGAGAACCGGTTCATTCAAAATTCGAGGGGCTCTGAACAAAACGCTGGCTTCGACGTCCGACGAATCCGCTTCTCACCTGCTCACATGGTCCTCAGGCAATCACGGCGCAGCATTAGCAGAAGTGGCACAAGACTTGGGGATCCCCGCCTCGGTCGTCGTACCTCCGTGGATTCCTAAGGTGAAGGTCGACAATATTCTTAGTCGTGGGGCCGACGTGTATACGGCATCCGATACGCAAGATGTAGTGAAGATGGGAAAGTCGATCGCGGCCAGGTTGGGCGCGGTTGTCATACCTGCATATGACGACATCTCGGTCATCGATGGGCAAGCCACGGTAACGCTTGAGTTACTTTCTCAGTTCTCTGAGACAAACAACGGCAGCGCACCCGATGCACTGATTTACCCGTGCGGAGGAGGAAGTCTGATCGCTGGCGCTGCGCTGGTCGTCGGGCATAGTCCGATCGCGCTATTGGGCGCGGAGCCGACGGCGGCTGCCGATACGAAACGATCCCTGTTAGCGGGCGAGCCCTGCGAAGCACCTGATGTCGGCATCACAATATGTGACGCACTTAGAAATCGGCGTCCAGGCGCCCTCACCTTTGATCTCATGAGGCAATCCGTTCGTGACGTATTGCTGGTTGATGACGCATGCGTCGAGGCTGCGATGCGCGTTCTCTTCCGTCATTTCAAACTAGTGACCGAACCCGGAGGAGCCATCGCGTTCGCCGCCGTCCTCTCCGAGATACGATCATTCCGCGACAAAAGCGTAGTCGCCGTAATTTCCGGCGGAAATGTGTCTCACGAACAGTTTGCGAAAGTGATTCAAGCGGACAACGAAGTGCGTGCATGGTAGACGGCGATGCTTCATCCGTCCGTTGACAGCGCAACCGCTCCGCCAGCGGCGGGGACTCGTCATGAAAAGCTAATTTGGCCAGTAACTCCCGCGCCGCAACGTAATTCCCGTCCAATGTCCATCCGCCTGCAATTCCCGGATGAGGTCGGCGATGCACTGACGTACCGCGACCGTCGCCGAGCCTACCGGGAGTGAGTTGGACCAGCACACACTCGCCGGGCGTTGCAGGTGCGGTGCGACGATCCGACGCGAGGGCGGACGTAAGGCCGGGTCGCGCGACGCCAATGCCGACACGGGCAGGATCGAGCACGCGTCGCCCGAGCGGGCAATGTCGATGAGCGTCGGCAGCGAGTCGATATCCGCGACGATGTTCAACTCCGTATTCGCCTGCGCAAAACTCCGCTCGATCAGCAGGCGCAAGCCGTTCGACGCGCTCGGCGCGACGATCGGCACGTTGTCCAGCTTCTCCAGTGGGCAAGTCCCGTCAGCGTTGTGCTCAGCATCCTCATAGATCGCCGGACACACCCGGTGCCCGCCCAGCACATACAGTTCCTCGTCGAACAACGGCATCACCGAGATGCCCCGCGTTTCCGAGTCGCGAAAAAGCATCGCGAGGTCGAGCCGTCCGTTGGCGAGCAACTCGCCGATGTACCCGCTCATGCTCTCGAAAATCTGCAATCGAATCCCCGGATACTGCTCCCTCACGCGCGCAAATAACGGCACAGCAAGGATCGACGCAATGGTCGTCGGGAATCCCACGGCCACTGGCCCCGCCTCGCTGCCGCCGCCCTCTCGCACTTCCTGACGTATCTGCTCCATCTGACGCAACACCACGCGCGCATGGCGATACAACGCCTTGCCTGCTTCGGTCGGCGTCACGCCCTGCGCACTGCGTACCAGAAGTTGCGTTTGCAGCTCGTCCTCAAGCCCACGCAATTGCGCGCTCAGCGATGGCTGCGCGATATGTAACCGCTCCGCCGCCTTCGACAAGCTGCCGCTATCGACGATAGCCACGAAGTTCCTGAGTTGTCTCACGTCCATAACGGCATCGGCCTCCGAGACGGGTCGGTTGGCAGTAACGAAAAGCCATAGCGTACTGCTATACGATGCATCGTGAAACTCAGGTTTTCGTTGCATAGAAAGCCATCTTTGCGCCATTCCCGCGCAACGAGAAGCTCAAGCCATAGTTTTACCCTATACCCGCATCCAAAATCGGTATTTCCTTCGACGCTGGCTACGCGCCTATAGTCCCGTCAACAAACCAATTCCAAATGGACGGAGACAGCAGGATGCGAGACGGACTCTCGGCCACTGCCGCACAACGCGGTCAGGGCGGCCAAAGCAATCAAAGCGCTCAGGTAGCTTCTCAGGCAGCACAGCACCATCCGCTGCGCGACTTGTGGTGGCGAATCATGGACATGCGCGTCGGCATCGTGCCGTTACCGGTCCACTTGGTGCTCATTGCCGCTATCGCGACGACCGTTCTCACCACCGGCAAACTCTCCGCCGAACTCTCGCCGATCATCGCGCTGCTGGCCGTGTGCAGCTTTACCTGCATGGAAGTCGGTCAGCGAATCCCCATCTTTCGCAGCATTGGCGGCCCGGTGATTCTCGTGACGTTCCTGCCCTCGTGGCTGGTATTCGCGAACGTGCTGCCCCCGTCTGTCGTCACCCCCATCGTAGCCTTCTGGAAGCAAAGCAACTTCCTGTACTTATTTATTCCCGGGATCATCGTCGGCAGCATTCTGAGCATGGACCGTAAGGTGCTGATTGGCGGCTTCGTGCGCATCTTCGTCCCGCTCGCCATCGGATCGGTGCTCGCGGGCATCGTCGGCACAGCCGTCGGCACGATGCTCGGCATGGGCCTGTTTCACACCGTGTTCTTCGTCGTGATCCCGGTCATGTCCGGCGGCTTGGGCGAAGGCGTAATTCCGCTGACCATCGGCTACTCGGAAGTCATGCATCAGGGCGCTGGCGACCTCCTCGCGCAGGCATTGCCTGCCGTCATGCTCGGCAACGTCTGCGCCATCGTGTTTTCGGGGGTACTCAACGCGCTCGGCAAGCGTTACCCCTCGTTGACGGGTAACGGGCAACTCATGCGAACGGGTAGCGACGACATCGGCGCACACGACGTGCACGCTGAACCTGCGAAGGCGGTCGATGCGACGGACATCGCGGCGGCTGGCATGATCGCCGTGTGCCTGTACTTCGTCGGCATGCTCGCGCAGAACACGCTCGGCCTACCCGGACCGGTGATGATGCTGGTGCTGGCCGTCGCCGCGAAGATCGGCTTCATCTTCTCGCCAAAGCTCGAAGCCGGTGCTGGCGTCGTCTACAAATTCTTCGCGACGGCGGTGACCTACCCGCTGCTGTTCGCCATCGGTGTCGTGATCACGCCGTGGCAGAAGGTCGTCGCCTCCTTCAATGTGCCGACGCTCGTGACCATCGTCGCGACGGTCCTCACCCTGATGGTCACCGCCTTCGTCGTAGCGCGCCGCATGAACATGCATCCCATCGACGCAGCCATCGTCGTCGGCACGCACAGCGGCATGGGCGGCACGGGCGACGTCGCCATCCTCACCGCAGCGAACCGCATGCGACTCATGCCGTTCGCGCAAATCGCCACGCGCATCGGCGGCGCCATCACGATCACGCTGAGCCTTATCGTGCTCGCGAAGATCGTCTGACCCGGCGACCGCCTCGCCCCACTCAACTGGTTTTCTCGGAGATTTCTGTCATGAGGCCCTTGGACGGCATCAAGGTCATCGCGCTCGAACACGCCATTGCGGCACCGTTCTGCACCCGCCAACTGGCCGATCTGGGCGCGCGCGTCATCAAGATCGAGCGGCCCGGCGCAGGTGACTTCGCCCGCGCTTACGACGCACGGGTGAACGGCATGTCGTCGCACTTCGTGTGGACGAACCGCTCGAAGGAAAGTCTGACGCTCGACCTGAAACAGGACGCCGCCCAGTCGGTCCTTCACGACCTTCTCGCCGACGCCGACGTCCTGGTGCAGAACCTCGCCCCCGGCGCGGCCGACCGCCTTGGCCTGAGCTACGAAGTGCTGTCGGCGCGCTATCCCCGCATCATCGTTTGCGGCATTTCGGGTTACGGTCCGGACGGCCCCTATCGCGACAAGAAGGCATACGACTTGCTCATCCAGAGCGAATCGGGCTTTCTGTCGGTGACGGGCTCACCTGAGGCCTCGGCCAAGGCTGGGTGCTCGATTGCGGACATTGCCGCAGGCATGTACGCCTATACGAACATCCTTTCGGCGTTGATCCAGCGCGGCAAGACCGGCAAAGGCTCGCGCATCGACATCTCGATGCTCGAATGCATGGTCGAGTGGATGGGCTTTCCGCTGTATTACGCCGTGGACGATCAGACGCCCCCGCCCCGTGCAGGTGCAGCGCACGCAACGATCTTTCCGTACGGGCCGTTCGAAACCGGTGACGGGAAGACCGTCATGCTGGGCTTGCAGAACGAGCGCGAGTGGAAGATTTTCTGCGACAAGGTTCTCGAACAGCCGGCGCTCGCCGAAGACGCACGCTTTGCTTCCAACCCCAAGCGTCTCGAGAATCGCGATGCGCTGCGTGCCATCATCCGCGAAGTCTTCATGCGACTCTCGGCACCGCAACTAGTGAGTCGACTCGACGCCGTGGGCATCGCCAACGCCAACCTCAACGAGATGCACGACGTGTGGCAACACGCCCAACTCGCCGCGCGTGAGCGCTGGGCAAACGTCGCAACGCCCAACGGCACGATCAAGGCACCGATTCCGCCGGGCATGCCGTCAGCGAGCGCAGCGTTTGCGCCACGCATGGATCCGATTCCGGCGCTGGGACAGCACACCGACGCGATTCTCACCGAGCTTGGCCGCACGTCGGCGCAGATCGAAGCGCTGCACGCAGCGCAGGTGGTGTGAGCGATGCAAAAACATCCTGTCATTCGTAGCTGGCTTTTCGTGCCGGGCAATCGTCCGGAACGTTTCGACAAGGCATGTGCTTCGGGCGCGGACGCCGTCATTCTCGATCTCGAAGACGCCGTGCCGCCCGCCGACAAACTGACTGCCCGGGCGCAGGTGGTGCAATGGCTGATGGCGCCGAGTCCCACGACATCGATCCCGGTCTATGTGCGTATCAATGCCGCGTCGACCCCCTGGTTTGCCGAGGATGTCGCAGCACTCGCTGGTCTGACGCAACTCAGCGGCCTCGTCGTACCGAAGACGGAAGATGCCGGCACCCTCGCCCGCGTTGTGAAAAGCGCTGCGCCGTCGCTGCAACTCGTACCGCTGATCGAGACGGCGCAGGCATTTGCCGTGCTGGGAGAGATCGCCACTGCGCCACGCGTCGACCGGTTAATGTTCGGTACCATCGATTTCCAATTGGACATCGGCATCGAGGGCGACGCCGACGAGTTGTTGTACTTCCGCTCACACATCACGCTGGCGTCGCGTATCGCGGGCATCGCAGCACCCGTCGATGGTGTGACTACGGTGCTCGACGATTCGGCATCAATCGAGGCCGCCACCCGCCGCGCTCGCGCGCTCGGGTTCCGGGGGAAACTGTGCATCCACCCGCGTCAGGTAGCGCCGGTTCACGCGGCATTCGCGTGGCGCGACGATGAAATTACATGGGCCGAACGCGTTGTCGCCGCCGCCAATGCCAGCGCAGGTGCAGCCGTCGCACTGGATGGCAAGATGATCGACGCACCGGTCATCGCGAAAGCCAACGAGATTCTTGCCAGTCGCTGAATACGTCGTGGCTGTCGGGCGCGTCAGGCGCGCTTTTTGACCGGGGCGCGCCGGGACGCAGGCTCAGCACTGTCTTCGGCCCGGCGCACCGACGTCAGCACACGTTGCGACGCGGCCCGGCAGTCTTCCCCTTCCTCGCGATGTTCGATGGCATCGATTACCGCCTTCAGATTTTGCTTCGATAGCGCCAGATTCCGTTCCAGCGCCTCGATCTCGTCCACCTTGCGGCGTAGCACGTCAAGCAATTTGTCGTGTGGCCAGTCGCTGAGATCCGGCGGCAGGATCGTGCGGATTTCGTCCAACGAAAATCCGGCGTTTTGCGCGCGCCGAATTAAATCGAGACGCGTCAGTGCCTCGCCGTCGTACTCGCGATAGCCATTGATCTGTCGCAGCGCATTGGGCAGCAGGCCCTGCGCTTCGTAAAAGCGGATTCGCGACGCCGCCACGCCACTCACCCGCGCCAACTCTCCGATTTTCATTTTCACGCTCCAGGCACTTGACATTAAAGTGAACTTTAAGGTTATGGTCGTGCCATCGTCAACTGAAGATTCGAGGTACGGCCATGTCCACCATGTCGCTCTTTGCTCCACTTGCCTTGCCGAACGGCACGTCGATCCCCAACCGCATTGCCAAGGCGGCGATGGAAGAAAACATGGCGGACGCCGATCACGCGCCGTCCGACGAACTGCTTCGCCTGTACGACGCGTGGGGTCGAGGGGGTGCTGGCCTGATCATCACCGGCAACGTCATGATCGACGCGCGAGCGATGACCGGTCCGGGCGGCGTGGTGCTGGAAAACGACGCGCATCTCGAACGCTTCCGACAATGGGCGCTGGCGGCGCGGCAGCATGGCGCGCAGATCTGGATGCAGCTCAATCACCCGGGTCGCCAAATGCAGTCCGCGCTGGGTCAGGCCACCGTCGCACCGTCTGCGGTCGCCCTTGAACTCGGGAGCTTCTCGAAGCGCTTCGCGATGCCCAGAGAATTGACGGAGACGGATATCGCGGAGGTCATTGCACGTTTCACCCAAAGCGCGCTGCTCGCCGAGCGCAGCGGTTTTACTGGCGTAGAGATTCACGCAGCGCATGGGTATCTGCTCAGTCAGTTCCTCTCGCCGCTGACGAACAAGCGTCAGGATCGCTGGGGCGGAAGTCTCGAGAATCGCGCCCGCTTGCTGCTCGACATCGTGCGGTCCGTGCGTGCGGCTGTCGCGACCGACTTCGCGGTGGCCGTCAAACTGAATTCGGCCGATTTCCAACGTGGCGGATTCGGGCCGGACGACGCACGTCGCGTTATTCAGATGCTCGGCGCGCTGGGCGTCGACCTCGTGGAACTCTCAGGCGGCAGCTATGAAGCGCCCGCGATGCAGGGCGAATCGCGCGACGGACGGACGCTCGCACGCGAGGCCTATTTTCTGGAATTCGCACGCGAAATGATTGGCGTGGCGACGATGCCACTGATGGTGACGGGCGGCATTCGCCGTCGGACGGTTGCGGACCAGGTGATCGCGAGCGGTGTAGCGATGGTGGGCATGGCGACGGCACTCTCCATCGATCCCGAATTGCCGAATCGCTGGCGTCTGGGGCAGCCGTCGGAGCCGCAACTCAAGCCGATTCGCTGGAAGAACAAGATGCTGGGGTCGATGGCGAACATGGCCGTCGTCAAGTTTCAGCTCATGCGCCTGAGTACCGGCCGGGTGACGAACCCGACCGTCTCACCCATGCGAGCGCTGATCGCCCAGCAACTTGGCGCGGCATGTCAGACGCGCCGCTACCGCCGCTGGATGGCGCGGGACACGACTCGCAATTTGGCGCGCTGAACGTCGCCTGAACGTCGCGCGAATGTCGACGTCGCTGCCAAGTCGCCTACTCGAAGGCCGGATCGATCGGCACCCGGTAGCCGACGGCGAGCCGGTTGGTTTCGTTGGCCATGCCCACGACGGCCAGCAGTTCGCCGAACATCTCGTCGGTCATCCCCGCACGACGCGCGCCTGCAGTGTGACTCGCAACGCAATATCCGCAATTGTTCGTAACGCTGACCGCGACGTAGATCAGCTCCTTGACCAGCGGATCGAGCGCGCCATCGGCCATGATGTCCTTCAGACTGCCCCAGGTCCGCGCTAAGGTCGGCGGATGTTGTGCGATGTACTTCCAGAAGTTGTTGACGTCGGGGACGCCCCGCGTCGCTTTGATGTCGTCGAAGACGGCTTTGACTTCAGGTGTTGCGCAAACGTATTCGACAGGCTTTTGCTGGCTCATGGATGACGTGCGCCGGACAGGCGTGTGAGGAAGTGAACGCGTAGGTTACAAGCTTTCGCGGAATAACGCCGTCCTACCGAGGCATGAAACGCCTCGCCATCCAAGGGAGTACTCGGCAATATTGCAAATGAGAATCATTTTGCATTTTTTACGTAGATAGCGGATGATGGGGTTCCATTTCTGGAGAATCCCCCCGATGGGTACGACCCCTGAATTCTCGCCGCCGGATGTGGCTTCGCGGCAATTGGCTCTCGAAGCACTGCTCTCGCGACAGTCCCAATGGCCGCTCGCAGCGCCAGCGCCCAGCGATACCGAACTGAATCTGATTTTCGATGCTGCGCTACGTGCCCCCGATCACGGACGTCTGCGTCCGTGGCGTTTCGTGGTCGTGCGCGATGACGCCCGTCACGATCTGGGACAAGCGCTCGTCGAAGCCGCCGCCAGCCGCGATCCGGAAGCGCCTGCCGAGGCGCACGAGCAGCGCCGTCGCAAAGCCTTTGCGGCACCCATGATCATCGTCATTGCGGCGTCTATTTCGACGGCGACGAAAGTGCCGGAAATCGAACAACTCCTCAGCGTGGGCGCAGCCAGCATGAATCTGCTGAACGCCATCCATATGCTGGGTTACGGCGGTTTCTGGGCCACCGGCGTCGACGCCTACGACCCCGACATCCATAGCATTCTCGACTTTGAACCGAACGAACGAGTGCTCGGTTTCCTCTTCGTCGGTACGCCGCCTGAGAACCCGGAAGTCACGCCCCGCCCGGACCGCGGCGACTTCGTGCGCGAATGGTGGGGGCGTTCGTCGATCTGATTCGGCTTACGCCAGACGGAACACCGCGACGGCGGACTTCAGCGATTCGGCCTGTTCGGCCAGCGATTGGGCCGCCGCCGACGCCTGCTCGACCAGTGCCGCGTTCTGCTGCGTGACCTCGTCCATTTGCGTCACGGCTCGTGCCACCTGATCGATGCCTGCCGTCTGCTCTTCCGACGCGGCCGAAATCTCCGCCATGATGTCTGTCACGCGTTGCACGCTGTTCGCAATGCTGCTCATCGCCGCGCCTGCCTCACCCACGATGCGGCTGCCCGCCGCCGAGCGCTCGGCCGACGTCTCGATGAGCGTCTTGATATCGCGCGCCGCACTTGCCGAGCGCTGTGCCAGCGTACGCACTTCACCGGCGACGACCGCAAACCCACGCCCCTGCTCCCCCGCACGCGCTGCTTCGACGGCTGCATTCAGGGCGAGGATGTTGGTCTGGAATGCGATGCCGTCGATCAGCGCAATGATGTCGCGAATCCGTGCCGACCCCGCATCGATGGCGCGCATGGTTTCCGTAACCTCGGTCATTGCGGTGTCGCCCGCCCCCGTCTGGTCGCTCGCCTGTCGCGCCAGTTGGTTCGCCTGACGCGCATGCTCCATGTTCTGACGCACTGTGCTGGTCAGTTGCTCCATGCTCGCCGCCGTCTCCTCCAGCGAGGCCGCTTGCTGCTCAGTGCGGGCCGACAGATCCAGATTGCCCGCAGCAATCTCACGCGCGCTGGCCGCAATCGCTTCGCCGCTCTTGCGCACGCGGGAGACTGTATCGTTGAGCTGCGTCTTCATATTGGCGAGTGCGCCCAGTAAGCGGCCCATCTCGTCGGTCGACGTTGCATGCACGGCGCGTTGCAGATTCCCGTCAGCGATTTCCTGGAAGTGTTCGAGGACATCGTCAAGCGGTCGCGTGATCGCACGATTGAGCGAGCGCGCCGTCAGGAAGGCCGCGATAATCGCAAACGCAATCGCGCCGAGGGTCACGACAAACAAGCGATCGTAGGTCGACACCGCCGAATCGAAGCTGGACTTTGCCCGCTCGTCGTAAAGCTTCTTGAGCGCTTCGTTAGCGTTGACGTACGACGTGTAACGCTTGCCCAGCACCGCCGCCTGCTCGTAGTAGACGTCGGTCTGTCCGGCAGCAATGCTGTTCTGGATCAACGTGAAAGCGTCCTTGAGCGCCTGGCGGGTACCGGTCACGTCTTTCGCAAGACGTTGTTCTTCGGCGTCCGACGGCAACGCCAGGTAGGCCTGCCATGCCTTCTCCGACTCACCCCAGTACTCGGCGCCCTTCTTGACGTCAGCCGCCTTGATCTCTTCAGACGGCGCTTGCGGTGCACGCAGCACGACAGCGCGCGCGCGGCCGATATGAATTTCCGATTCGCCCAGTAAACGGGTGCTCGCCAGTTCCTTGTCGTAGACCTCGCGCAAGCTCCCCACGGTGTCGCGCAATCCAATGAGCGCCAGCCCACCGATGATCAGCACAAGGGCTGCCAGACCAGCCACGGCCATCCGCAACCGCCAACGAATCGTCCAATTTTTCAACATTTGCGCTTCCGCCTTTCTTTCCATTTTGTGGCCACCGAGAGCGGCCGCCACCGTCTGCCACCCGGCACGATACCCGTACCTTCATGACAGCGTTAGCGGCTCCAACGGCGAGAAGGCGGAAAACTTGAGATAGCGCGTCAAGCACGGCCTCATTTCGGCGAATTGGCACCAAAACGAGGCATGAACGGATTCGCGCGGCGTGAATGACTTACAGCGCGCGCTTGACGGTGCGCGCCGCGCCCGAAATGTCCTGACCGACGCCGTCGACCGTGTTGCAACCCGCCAGTGCAAACAGCGAACCGATTACCAGAGAAAACGCCACGAAACGCGCCAACATATCGACCTCGATACAAAAAATCGCAAAAACTTGCGAAGACTGCATTACCCCGGATCTCTGGCCATCGATGCCCCCAATGCACAGAACCCGGATTCTTTTGACTGACTGTTGCGCCTGCCCGGGACTTGGCCCGTTCGTCTGCGCAACGCGCAATTGTGCTTGAAATTCGCCTCCACGGGAACGTGCAACGACGCTCTGTCGATGCACATCAGCCTTACATCACTGCCAGCGTCTGCCTAATCTGATCGGCGAACGCCACGCTCAGGTGACTGGGACGCGCGCGATCGAACTTTACCGTAATCCCTACGGACGGCAACGTCGGCAAGGTATCAGCTGTAACAATGCGTAAGTCCGGTGGCACTGCCGTTTGCGTCATCACCGCGAACGCCTGTCCGGAGCGTGCGAGCGCCGTAAGTCCTGCCAGATTGCTACTCGCGTAGGCAATCCGGTACGCCCGTCCGGCCTTCGAGAGCGCATCGCATGCCGCAATGTGGTCCAGCGTGTCGGAATCGGAGAGCGCCAGCGGCAAGGGTTCGTCCGGGTTCGAGAGCACCCCGTCGAGCCCCGGACTCCCGATCCAGACCAATGCTTCGCGCCGGATCACATTGGGCGTGTCCACGCCGTCGGGCAACGAAATAAGGGCAAGATCGAGCGCGTGACGCGATAACTGTTCCAGCAATCTCGGTGTCGGCTCGCAAATCACCTCGACTTGCGCATGCGGATGCACCACCGCGAACTCGCGCAGCAGATGGGGTAGGAACGCAGCGGCATAGTCATCCGGACAGCCGAACCGGATCGTCCCGCTCAGCCCGCGCCCCGACATGTCGGCCATCGCCTCGTCGTGTGCGCGAAGAATGCGTTGCGCGTGACCGAGCAGACGCTCGCCGGAGCCGGTCAGCACCACGCCGCGCCCTGTGCGCTGAAACAACGGCTGCTCGACGATCTCCTCCAGGCGTTTCATCTGCTGACTCAGCGCCGACTGCGTTCGGGCGATGCGCTGCGCGGCGCGACTGAGCGAACCGGCTTGTGCAATGGCCGTGAACGAGCGCAGCAAATCGATTTCCAGTGTCGCGCTCACGATATTAGTCTCACTACTATCTCTCATTAGCATTATTCGCTTTTATGAAAGCAGAGCGCTGCTTAGACTGCAAGCGAGTGTTGCGCCTCCCGTTGCTTTTCGTCCAATGCCCTTCCTCGGAGATTTTCCGTGTCAAAGAACCAAGACGCCGAATTCTGGCGCAATGCCCGCGAGCATCTGATCCGCTACGGCGGCACCTTCGAGCCGATGATCGTCGAGCGCGCCCAGGGCAGCTTCGTCTACGACGCCGACGGGCGCGCGATCCTCGACTTCACCTCCGGGCAGATGAGCGCCGTGCTCGGCCACAGCCATCCGGACATCGTCTCGGTGGTGACGGAATCTATCGGCAAGCTCGACCACCTGTTCAGCGGCATGCTTTCGCGTCCAGTCGTGGATCTGGCCACCCGGCTGGCCGAGATCACCCCCGAGGGACTGGACCGCGTGATGTTGCTGAGCACTGGCGCGGAGTCGAACGAGGCGGCCATCCGCATGGCCAAGCTCGTCACCGGCAAGTACGAAGTTGTAGGTTTTGCACAGTCTTGGCATGGGATGACGGGCGCAGCCGCGTCCGCAACCTACAGTGCGGGACGCAAAGGCGTCGGCCCGGCGGCCGTGGGCTCGTTTGCCATTCCCGCGCCGTTCACGTACCGTCCGCGCTTCGGCCCTGCCGGTCAATATGACTACCTCGCCGAACTGGATTACGCCTTCGATCTGATCGATCGTCAGTCGAGCGGCAATCTGGCCGCGTTCATCGCAGAACCGATCCTGAGTTCCGGCGGCATCATCGAACTTCCACCCGGCTACCTCGCCGCCTTGAAGCGCAAGTGCGAGGAGCGCGGCATGTTGCTGATTCTCGACGAAGCGCAGACCGGCATCGGACGCACCGGCACCATGTTCGCGTTCGAACGCGACGGCGTGACGCCCGACATTCTGACCCTCTCGAAGACGCTCGGTGCGGGCCTTCCGCTCGCAGCCATCGTGACGTCGGCGCAAATCGAGGAGCGCGCCCACGAACGCGGCTATCTGTTCTACACGACCCACGTTTCCGACCCGCTACCGGCGGCTGTCGGCTTGCGCGTGCTCGACGTGGTGGCGCGCGACGGACTCGTCGCCCGCGCCAACGTGATGGGTGAGCGGCTGCGCAACGGCTTGTTGGGATTGATGGAGCGCTTCGATTGCGTGGGCGACGTTCGCGGACGCGGCTTGCTGCTCGGTATGGAGATTGTGAAGGACCGACGCACCAAAGCGCCCGCTGACGGCCTCGGCGCGAAGATCACGCGTGAATGCATGAACCTAGGTCTGAGCATGAACATTGTGCAGTTGCCCGGCATGGGCGGCGTGTTCCGTATCGCGCCGCCGCTGACCGTCAGCGACGAAGAAGTCGATCTGGGACTGTCGTTGCTCGGACAGGCAATCGAGCGTTCACTGTAGTCGACACCGTGGTTTCAAAACGATCGGCCCCTCGGTCGCATGGATTCGAGGGGCCGGGGTTGAATCACGTCAACCGCTGGATCAGACGTCAGTCATTGCGCTGCGGACGCTGAACATCGCGGAAGATGTACTTCAGCGCGTCGGGCAGCGTGCTCGCCCAGACCGGCCACTCATGCTTGCCGTCCACGATGCGCAACTCCGCCGGTTGCTTGTTCGCACGCAGCAACTCATAGAAGCGCGTGGCCTCCATCTCGATGTTGAAATCGTCGTCATCGCCCGAGTTGATGTACATCGGCACCTTGATCCCCTTCTTCAGGAACTCGTCGAAGTACGCCGGGTAGTTGTTCTGCTGCCAGACTCGCGCGCTGTACTCGCCGTTCGTGTTCGGTTCGGCGAACACCTTTACAAAGCGAGCCGAAGAGTCCTTCGGCGGCTCCGGATTGTAGATGGCCGGACTCATGAGCGCAGCCGCCTTGAACTTCTCCGGATACTTGAGTGCGTAACGCATTGCACCGTACCCGCCCATCGACAGGCCGCCGATCAGACGTCCGTCGCGCGTCTTGATCGCCCGATACGTCTTCTCGACGTGCGGAATCAACTCGCTGAAGAATGCCGTTTCCATGCGCTCCTTCAGATCCACGTACCAGTTGGTATCGGCGTCCGGCATGATCACGATGGCAGGCGGAATGTCGCCGTGGCCGATCAGCTTGTCCATGGTCGACTGCATGTGGCCCTTGACCGCCCAGTCGTTCTTCACGCCGTCGTTACCGTGCAGCAGATACAGCACGGGGTACGTCGTCTTGCCGCTGGCTTCGTAGCCCGTCGGGAGGTAGACGTTGTAGGTCAGCGGGCGCGACAGATTCTTGCTGTAGACCTCGCTCGACAACACCTCGCTCGCGTGCGCCGGGGCACCGAGCAATGCTGCCGCGGCCATCAAACCCGACGCAAACTTCGGCAACTGTCGGGTCAGACGCCCACCTTGTTGACGGAACATTTCGAACACATACCCTCCTGATGTCAATCGATGTCTAGTGAATCGCTAGTTATGCATAACATCCGCCTTCGAGGACGGACGCGCAAAAGATTAACATCTGAAGTTAATTTCGGGGCAGCGAATATCAGGGATTCGATGGGCGGCGGCGATGAGCCATGTTTCATTTTCCCGGGTGCGCTACCATGGCGAACACCGTCGCACCGTGCCTCCCCGACGATGCAAGATCAGGCACGATGACGGCCAGACGCCACTTCAATAGTCCCCATGACCGATCTTCCTTACCTCGATCACACCGCTTTCGCTGACCTCGCCGCTCGCGCCGAATCGTCCGCCACCCTTTCCACCGATTGCCAATGCACCCGGACGCCGCTCGACGGATGGGCGAGCCTGCCCAACTCGTTGCCCGATGCGCAGCTCGAAGTCGTCGGCACGCTGTTCGCGCCAAATGAGCCTGAACCGACGTTCAGCGAGTATCACCCTGACGGCACGTCCTACTGGGCAACGAACGCGCCCATCGCGCCGCGCTACTTTCCCTACAACCGCGCGAACGTCTGCCGGTGCCGCGACTGCGGTCGGCTTTATCTGCGCTATCAGGAAGGCGGTGGGTATTTTGTCGATCAGCGCATCCGTCAGGTGAACGCGGCACTGATCGTTGACGCACCGCTCGAAAACGGCTGACGAGCGACGTCGTCGAGCGGCAATTTGTTGTCGTCCTTTTTCATTCGTTTTGTTTTGTTGACGTTTGTGAACAAGCTTGACTAAAAACGGCCCACAGCACACGGTCACGACGCCAAAAACCCTAACAAAAACAACAACATACATCGCAATTCATCAGTACTTTCTTTGATTCGGATTGCAAAATAACGTGAAGAACATGCGCGCGTTCGCCCGGTCGAAGCGCGCATGCAAAATCACGTCGCCCCCTCCACTTCGCCGACCGATGCGCCGGTGCGTCGCACGATCACGTTGCGAACACTCTTCAGCCGCGCGGCCGTCGCCGTTCAGTTTTCGCCATCGCTCTATGTGACGGTGTACGCCATCGTCTGGACGCTCACGAGCGCAGCCCTCGATCCCACCGTACCTTTCGACGCCGTCGAGGCCCTGAACTGGGCGCGCAATGCAGAATGGGGAACACCGAAGAACCCTTGGCTGGTCGGGTTCTCGATGTGGCCAGCGTTAGCGTTAGGGCTTAACGGCGAAGCGCTTGCGTTCTATTGGTACGCGTCGCACTTCGCCGTGGTTGCCGTGGGTATGCTGGGGGTCTGGCATCTGGCCAACCGGTTATCGGGGGACGAGCGTCTCGCCTGGCTTGCCATGCTGAGTCTGCACCTGACGGGGGCGATCAACATCGACATCCTCCCGTACAACGACAACTATCTTCTAGTCATGCTCTGGCCGTGGATGCTCTGGCTTTTCGTGCGCGCGATGTTCGATTCGCCAAGGTTCTGGTTCGCGTTCGGCGTCATCGCCGGTCTGGCCGCCATGACCAAGTATTCGACGTTCGCACTGCTGGGTGGGATGTTTGTCATGACGCTGAGGACACCTGACACGCGCCGCCATTACCGTCACCCGGCCCTTCTGCTCGGGCTGCTCGTCTTCTTCGGCCTGATTGCGCCTAACATCCTTTGGCTTTTACAGCACGATTTCGCAGCGGTGCGCTGGGTCGACGACCAGATCCATCAACGGCTGAATTGGCGCGGTCTGCGCGGCGCACTCACGGCGTTCTATCCTGTGGCGACGCTCGCATTCGTCATGCATCTGGCGGGGCTTCGCTTCAGGCGTCCGGCCGCGCCGAGCTGGGTCGTTACGGTCACAGTACTTACGCCACTGCTGCCCATCCTCGTGTATTTCACCCTGCACGAAGGCGGACGCATCTCCGAATGGCTGCAACCGTTCGCCGTGCCGCTTCCCGCGCTACTCGTCGCGTGCGTGGTACCGATCACGGCAAAGCGCGCCCCGCGAATTTCACGCTGGTTGCCCGTCGTGGGGCTGACGGTGTGGATCGGCTATGCGACGGTGCTGGGCCTGAACCTGCGTAACACCGGAGAGAAGTTCGCCGGAATCAAGGCCGCGAGCATCGCCCTTGAACAGCGCTGGCAGGCACGCTATCACGCACCACTGGCTTACGTCGGCAACGACCATCTCGCCACGTGGCTGACGTTCTATGCGCCGGGCGAGCCGCGCCTGCTCACCCGCTGGTCGGAGAAGAAGCGTCCCAACATCTACACAAATGACCTCGACGAAGTGGAGGTCCGCGCCCGAGGGGCGATCTTGCTCGGCCACCCCGGCCGGTCGTGTCGACGCGCCAGCTTCGCGAACACGCTCGCCCTCTGGCCGTCGCTGACCATCGACGCCCGCGAGACGCTCCCGTTCTCGTACCACGGCGGCAACAAACCCGGCTCGGCAATGCCGCTTTGCGTCGCTTACATTGCACCGCGGCCGTGAATATCTAAAGCAGAATCGCTTCGTTGCCCGCGTGGACCCGGTCCGGATAATTCCTGTGCATCGACCGACATTCATTACAACGCCATTGCACGGGCTACGCTCATGAAACCGCATAACGCCATCTCAGCTATTTCACGCCGTCAGTTCCTTACAGTCCTCAGCGCAGGAGCGGCAGCGGCAGCGCTGCCGTCGTTCCCGGCGCGCGCCGCCTACGAGCCGGGCAAGTTCCGCATCGGCTATCAGAAGGCAGCGAGCACCCTCGTGCTTGCCAAAGCGAATGGCTCGCTGGAGGCGCGGCTCAAGCCGTTGGGCGTGGAAGTCACGTGGGCCGAGTTTGCGGCTGGCCCGCAATTGCTCGAAGCGCTGAATGTCGGCGCAATCGACTTCGGATACGTCGGCGAAGCACCGCCCGTCTTTGCGCAAGCGGCCGGGGCCGACTTCGTCTACAGCGCTTACGAGGTGCCCACTCCCCTCGCCGAGGGCGTCGTCGTGCCCAACAATTCGCCCGTCAAGACGGTGGCCGATCTTCGCGGCAAGCGCGTGGCGTTCAACAAGGGGTCGGATGTCCACTGGTTCCTCGTTGCGTTGCTGCGCAAGCACGGGCTCGATTACGGCGACGTCAGCCCTGTGTTTCTTGCACCCGCCGACGCCCGCGCAGCACTTGAGCGCGGCTCGGTCGACGCCTGGGCCATCTGGGACCCGTTCCTTACTGCCGTGCTCGACCAGAGTCCGGTGCGTCTGCTCGCCAATGCCGAAGGCGCGGCTGACCACCACCAGTTCTTCCTGAGTCAACGGGCCTTCGCGGAAAAACGCGCCGACGTCATCAAAGCAACGCTCGACGCCCTCGGCCAGACGGGGCAGCAAATTCGTGGCGACTATGCCGCAGCCGCCGCGCAACTGGCCCCCGTTCAGGGGCTCGACGCCAAAATTATCGAGAAGGGGCTGCGTCATTACGCCCATGTCTATAAGCCAGTGTCACCATCCGTGCTGGCCGCGCAACAACGGATTGCCGACACGTTCCTGCAACTCAAGCTGATCCCGCGACAAATTCGTGTCGCCGACGCCACCCTGCGTCAGCCGATTGCCTGAAGTCTTGCGCGCCACTTGAACGGACGCCACCACCGGGTGGCTGCCCTCGGTGGCGCGTCGCCCCGCCTCGCGCGGCCTTCCCTCTTCCGCGCTTTCCCGATCTTCCCCGTTCGCCTCCGCCCAGCTTTCCGACTTGGCAAAGCCCCCGCTAATGTGACAGAATTCGCAACTCAGTTGCATTGCAATTGAGTTGCATTTGATTGTGTCGCGATTTGTCGTCCGGTTTGTCGTCCGATTCTCGACGTTCCTCTTTTTCCGCTTCTCGTCGGCTCATGCATCGCCGCTGGCTTCCTTTCTGGCTGATCGTCTGCGTGCTCGTCTCGCAGATGGCCCTTGCACGGCACGTGGTGTTTCACACCGCGTCCGCGCTGGCGGCTACGTCGGTCGCAGCGGTGGAACCTGCGGACGCGCAACGTCAACATGGCGATGTCGGTCGCAGCGGTGGTAATGGTCGTACCGGTCAGCGTTCGGACGACGCAGACGCCGTCTGCGAGCAATGCCTTGCATTCATCGCGGTTGACGTTGCGCTCCCCGCACTGCCCGTCTTCGCTTCGCTCCCGCCGCTGCGCGAGTGGCACTACCCACCGGTTGCGCCGGTGCACGTGCGCTCCGTCTTGCGGGGGCCGACGCGTAATCGCGACCCTCCTCACCCCTCAGTGTCGTTCGCCTGAATCAGAACATTCGCCGTCGCAGGTCGCGACGCGCCAGCGCTGGCGCGTCTGCCACCGGCTGCGCGGCGTCCACACGTCAAGCACACTGAGGTCCGGCATGTCTGCCCGATGGATTCCTTTCGTTCGTCCCACGCATTTTTCGCGCGCCCCACATCTCGTCCGCTTCGCCCGTCATGCCCTCGCGGCGGCAGCGGCGTCGGCCTTCGCGATCAACGCGCACGCCCAATCGACCGCTAGTCCGGGCGACGCCAATGTCGCGCTCTCCGGCACGACCGTCTCCGCCAGGCGGCTCGACGCCGCACGTAACGCGCTCTCGCCCGATACCGGCAGCTCGGTCTACAACTTCGACCACACGGATATCGAGGCACTGCCACTCGGCGCTAACACACCGCTCAATCAGGTGCTCCTGCAAGCGCCGGGCGTTGTGCAGGACTCATACGGCCAGCTGCACGTGCGCGGCGATCACGCGAACCTGCAATACCGCATCGACGGTGTGATCATTCCGGAATCGATCAGCGGATTCGGTCAGGCTATCGATGCGCGCATCGCGTCGCAAATCAATCTGATCACCGGCGCCCTGCCGGCGCAGTTCGGCTATCGCACGGCGGGTATCGTCGACATTCACACCAAAGGCTCGCCCGGCCTCGCCGACGGCACCGCCGACACCGGCGAACCCCCGAAGGCCTTCGGCGGCGAAGTCGGCGTGGTGTTCGGCAGCCATGCCGACCGCGAGGTGAGCACCCAGTTGTACGGCACTAAAGGGGCGCTCAGCTACTACTTCAGCGCGCGGGTTTCGGCCAACGACATGGGAATCGAGAATCCGACGGGCGACCGCAACGCGATTCACGACCATACGAATCAGACGAACGCGTTCGGCATGATGTCGTACCTGCTGAACCCGGATAATCGCGTGTCGTTCATGTTCGGCACCGCGAACAACCGCTTCCAGATTCCGAACCTGCCGGGCGTTGCGCCACAGTTCACGCTGGACAACGGAGCAACGCCCGATTCGTCGAGCCTCAACGCGCACCAACGCGAACTGACCGACTTCCAGGTACTGTCATGGCAAAGCCACGTCTCGCCAAAGCTCGACACTCAGATCTCCCTGTTCCATCGCACCAGCCGCGTCGATTACACACCGGACCCGATCGGCGATCTCGTCTACAACGGCGTGGCTTCGAATATCACGCGCCGCAATGAAGCGTATGGCGTGCAGGCCGACAGCAGCTACAAGCTCACCGACCGCCACACGCTGCGCTTCGGACTGTTCGTGCAGCAGGAGCATTTCAGCGTCGATAACACGTCGAGCGTCTTCCCCGCCGACGACAACGGTCAGCAGACGAGCGGCACGCCGCTGACCATCGTGGACAACGCAAACGACCGGGGTACCACCTACGGCCTGTATCTGCAAGACGAGTGGAAGGCGACCGATCGTCTGACGCTCAACTACGGCGCCCGCTACGATCACGTGAATACCGTGACGAACGAGGGCCAACTGTCGCCACGTCTGGGGCTGACGTACGACCTGACGAGCCGCACGCGTCTGCACGCCGGGTATTCGCGCTACTTCACGCCGCCAGCCACCGAGAAGATCGATACCACCTCGGTCGCGAAATTCCTCAATACGACCAACGCCCTACCCTCCGACGCGAACACCGCCGTGCGCGCCGAACGCTCCGATTACTTCGATCTGGGTGTCTCGCATCAATTGACGTCGGCGATTACTGTCGGGCTGGACGCCTACTATCGACGCGTGAACCATCTGCAAGACGAAGGGCAGTTCGGCAATGCCCTGATCTATTCGACGTTCAACTACGAGAACGGCCGCATTTACGGCGTGGAAGGCACCGTCAACTACCGTCAGGGCAACGTCGGCGCGTACCTTAACGTCGCCCTCTCGCGCGCAATGGGACAGGGCATCGAGACCGGACAGTTCAACTTCGGTGCCGACGAACTGGCCTACATCGCCAATCACTGGGTGCATCTGGATCACGACCAGCAGGTGAGCGCTTCGGCCGGTGTGTCTTATCAGTGGGGCAGAACGCTGCTATCGGCCGATGCGCTGTTCGGCTCGGGGCTGCGCAGCGGGTTCGTCAACAGCGAGCACCTTCCGGCGTACCTTCAGGTCAACCTCGGCGTTGGAGAGAAGTTCAACTTGCCGGGGGTCGGCCGCTTCGATGCAAAGCTGTCGGTCCTGAACGTCTTCGACCGTGTCTACGAATTGCGCGACGGCACCGGCATCGGCGTTGGCGCACCGCAGTTCGGGCCGCGACGCACGTTCTATCTGGCGATGTCGAAGCCGTTCTGACAACGTCCGAACGAAAGCACGCCGCCCTCCCAATGCATGACGGCGGCGTGCCATCGGCAACATCGGAAACGCGCAGACCTCAGGCCTTGTTCTCGGCAGACTGACGCCGAAACTCGGTGGTTGTCTGGCCCGCGTAGCCCCAGTTATCGGTATCGACTTCCTCGATCACGATGTGCGTAAGATGCGGCGGCTTGCCCAGTACGCGTTGCAGTGTGTCGGTGACTTCGCGAATGACCTGCGCCTTCTGCTCGACGGTGTTGCCCTCACGGGTAATGCGAATGCTGACGAACGGCATGACTGGCTCCTATGGATGTTGGGGGAAGACGACCGACTCATCGCGAATGAGCGGCCGTCGCAGCGATTAGCGACCGGCGGCGTAACCGCCGTCCACCGGTGCAATCGTGCCGGTTACGTAATCGCTCTCCACGAAGTACCGCACCGCGCGTGCGACATCCTCGACTTCCGCGATACGGCCCAGCGGATGCATCTTGCCCAGTGTCTCGTGCGTCTCGGGCGCATGCATCGGCGTATTCACCACGCCCGGGGCCACGGCGTTGACGGTGACGCCGAACGGCGCCAGTTCCAGCGCCAGTGCCTTCGTCGCCTGATTCATCCCGCCCTTGAGCACCGCAGCCAGCAACGCCGGCACGCCCGAATGCGCCTGAAGAGCGATCGATGCCGTCACGTTCACGATCCGTCCGCTGCGGCGCTCGCTCATGTGGCGTGCGGCCGCCTGCGAGAAGTACAGCGTACCCTTGAGATTGGTGGCGATCTGCACCTCGATCTCCTCCGGCGTGAAGTCGACGAACGGCTTCGCCGCGAAGATGCCTGCATTGTTGATCAGCACGTCGACGTGACCGAACGTCTCGATCGCCTTCGCAAACGCTGCGGTGGCGGCATACGGATCGGCGACGTCGCCCGCGACCGGCAGGAAACGTTCGCCTGCGTTCAGCAAAGCCGCCGTCTTCTCTAGACGAGCACTGCTGCGCCCGGTGCCGACGACGTTGTACCCGTCGCGCAAGAATGACTGCGCCAGTCCGAGACCAATGCCGCTCGTAGCGCCCGTGATGATGACCGTATGTTCCGACTTGCTCATGATGGATGTCCTTGATGTCGTTTCGCCTGCCGGGGCGTCGGCCAATCCGTCCGCCCCGCCGGTTGAACACACTCTATTCATGATTGAAGACGCGAAAAACGCATGCGATTACACTTGTCTTTTTACATCGTGTAATCAATCGCGAACATGCAACGTCAATTCGACGATGTCCTGCTTGGCAGCATCGAACTGTTTTGTCTGGCGGCGGAGGCTGGGAGCTTTACGGCGGCCGCCAATCAGGCGGGCGTGACGCCCGCTGCCGTCAGCCGGTCGGTCGCGCGGCTGGAGCAGCGACTGGGCGTGCGCCTGTTCGTGCGCTCGACGCGCAGCATCCGTCTGACGGAGGGCGGCAGCGCCTATTTCGAAGAATGCCGGACTGCGCTGAGTCTGCTGGCGGAGGCCGAACGGCGGGTGTCGGGTGCGCAGTCGCAGCCATCGGGTACGTTGCGAATCAGCGTGCCCACGACCTACGGTCATTACCGGCTGCTGCCGGTGCTGCCTGAATTCCGCGCCCGTTTCCCGCTCATCAAGCTCGACATTCAGGTCAGCAACCAGAATATCGACCTGCACGAGGAACGCTTCGACTTCGCGGTTCGCTTCCGGGCCCAACCCGAGTCGCGCATGGTGGCGCGACATCTCGAAGACGCCGCACTGGTCGTCGTCGCCCACCCCGACTATCTCCAGCGCGCTGGCACGCCGAAGACACCGGACGATCTCGCCGCTCACGATTGCATCGAGTTCGATTTGCCGAGTACGGGACGCCCGATCCCGTGGTTGTTCCGAGATGCAGGCAACGACATCGAGTACCACGCGCGCGGCAACTTTCGATGTGCGGACGATGTGCTTGCCGGTGTGACGCTCGCGCGAACCGGTGGCGGCATTTTCCAGACCTACCGCTTCATCGTGGAAGCGGATCTCGCGTCGGGTCAGCTCGTCGAAGTGCTAGCCGACTACGCGGGACGTTCTCGCCCGGTGAGTCTGATGTACCCACACAGCAAGACGCTGCCGTCGCGTGCGCGGGTTTTCGTCGATTATCTGATGGAGACGCTTGCACATTCATCCGCGCCGCGTAAGAGTGACGTACGCGCCACAGCCGTATCCGAGCGTCCTCGCACGGAATAGACTCGGCACATCACCGTCGGCAGGCCGCGTTCGCGTTGCCTGCCGGTATGCGGATTTCGATGTCCCGTGCCGCGCGGGCATCGCGAAACTCAGAGGTTTTTGTGAATCCCCCGTCCGAATCCACTCCCCCTACCGCCAGTTACACCGAACGCAACCATCCCTACTGGCAACGTAACCTCGCCATCTGTGTCTTCGGCTCGTTCACGACGCTCGCCGGACTCAGCATGTTGCTGCCGTTCCTGCCACTGTACGTCAAGCAACTCGGCGTCGCGCCGGAATCGGCCGTCATTCAGTGGTCCGGGGTCGCGTTCAGTGCGACGTTTCTCGGCACCGCTGTGACCGCGCCGATCTGGGGACATCTGGCCGACCGCTTCGGGCGTCGGCCCATGCTGATTCGCGCCGCCGTGGGCATGGTGATCGTGACGTCGCTCATCGGTATTGCGCACAACGTTTATCAACTCGTCGCGTTGCGTCTGTTGACGGGGTTGATCGGCGGTTATGCGTCAGCCTCCACGGTGATGATCGGCACGCAAGCGCCGCGCGATCGTGCAGGCTGGGCGCTCGGCGTACTCTCGACCGGCGCACTCGCGGGGAACCTGATCGGCCCGCTGATCGGCGGTCTGTTGCCACCTTTACTCGGCATTCGAGGCACCTTTTTCGCCTGTGCGGGCATGATCTCGGTGACTGCTCTGCTCACGATTTTCGGCGTTCGCGAAGACTTCGACCGCACACGTGACAGCAAGCGCAAAGCCACGCCGGGCACGACCGCGCCCATGCCCCGAGCGCGCGTGGGCATCATCGCCGCCATCTTGTTCACGGGCATGATGGTGCTGCTCGCCAACATGTCCATCGAACCGATCATTACCGTCTACATCGGTCAGTTGGGTGTGGACGGAGCGCACCTCACGCGTGTGGCCGGTGTGGTCATGGCCAGCTCGGCGCTGGGCAGCATGTTGACTGCGGCGAAGCTCGGCGCGCTGGCGGACCGCGTAGGCAGTTGGCGCGTGATCGTCGGGTGTCTGATCGCAACCGCCCTGGTGATGATTCCACAGGCGTTCGTCACCGAATGGTGGCAGTTGGCCGCGCTGCGCGTGCTGATGGGGATGACGCTGGCCGGTCTGCTGCCCGCCATCGGTAAGCTAGCGCGTCACGCCGTGGACGAGCGTAGCACTGGAAAACTGCTCGGTTATCTGCAGTCGGCGCAATTCAGCGGGCAGGTCATTGGCCCGATCATCGGCGGTCAGATCGCCGTGGTGTTCGGACTCCCGGCGGTGTTCTTCATGACGGCAATCCTGCTCGTACTGTGCAGCGTGCTGGCCAACCGCGCACGCACCCTCAGCGCCCGGCACTCCCATCAACCGGCCTGAGCGCTTTAGAGCCGCGCGCCTGCAGGACCTTCAGGACGTGTAGAACGTGTAGGACGGCGCACCGCTGCCGACGTCGCCAGCGCCTCCTCGAGAAACGCCATGAGCGCCTGCAGACGTGCAGTGCGCCCGCGACGCGTCGGCACCAGCAGCGTGACGGGTGCGCTGTCGAAGTCCCAGTCCGCAAGCACGCGCACGAGACGTCCCGCCGCCACGGCGTCGCGCGTGTCCCACTCGGAACGCAGCACCAGCCCCAGCCCCTGCTCCGCCCACTCCCGTGCGACGCTGCCGTCGTTCGTTGTGTACGCAGGCACCACGCGCACACTGTCGCGTGCCGGGGCACGCCGGGACGTCGCGGATGCAACTTTGGTGGACGTCTTCGCCCGACGTCGAAACCGCCACAACGAAGCGTCCTCGTCGTTCTCCCGAATACAGATGCAGCGATGCTGTAGTAGCGCGTGCGGCTCAGTCGGTGTGCCGTGTCGTTGCAGATAGGCGGGACTCGCACACAGCCAGCGGTCATTCGGCGCAAGCGGCCGGGCAATCCACGACGAATCGCGCACGGCGCCCACATGAATGACGGCGTCCGAGTCGTGTTTGTCCGGCCACGGGGTTTCACGCAGCTCCAGTTGCAGCTTCAAATCCGGATGCAACAGCCCGAAGCGCGCCAGCACCGGGGCCACGTGGTGCCGTCCGTAACCGAACGGGGCAGAAATGCGAAGCGTGCCGGTGAGACGTTTATCCTCGCGTCGAAACGACTCGGGCAGCGCGTCCAGTTGTGCGAGCAACGCCGACCCTTCTCGGGCCAGCCGCTCGCCTTCGGCCGTGAGACTAAGCTGACGTGAGGTGCGTGTCGCCAGCGCCAGCCCCAGCGTCGCTTCGAGTTTGCGCAGACGGGCAGACAACGCGGGCGGTGTCACATTCAGCATGCGCGCCGCCGCACTCAGCGATGCCGACTGCGACAGCGCCTCGATCAGACGCAGGTCTTCGATCTGAATCATTCACCTGAGCTTAATGTTTGATGTGCCGTAATTTAACCACAGCACGCCCTACCCTTCCTACACTGCGTCCAGTCATCTCACGCAAAATCACAATGAAAGAGGCTGTCATGTCCGACACATCCCCCGCCCGCGAGACCGGCTGGCCGCGCGCCGTGCTCTTCGATCTTCTGACGGCGCTGCTCGACTCGTGGACCGTATGGAATCGCGCCGCCGGTAGCGAAACTACGGGCCGCACGTGGCGCGCGGAGTATCTGCGACGCACCTACGGCTGCGGCGCATATGTGAGCTACGAACAACTGGTGCGCGAGGCGGCGGCGCACGTCGGTCTGCCGCCGTCGGCACCGCTTGCGCTCGAAGCCGAGTGGCTCACACTCCCCGCCTGGGACGGTGCACGCGAGTTGCTTCAGGCGCTTCGTCCGCACTGCAAACTGGGCGTCGTCACGAACTGTTCGAAGACACTCGGGCATCAAGCCGCCGCGTTGCTCGGCATCGACTGGGATGTCGTGGTGACGTCGGAGGAAGCCGGGTTCTACAAACCCGACCCTCGCCCGTATCGTCTGGCCCTCGACAAGCTTGGTGTCGACGCCAGCGATGCGGCCTTCGTCGCCGGTTCCGGTTACGACCTCTTCGGCACGTCCGCCGTTGGCTTGCGCACGTTCTGGCATAACCGTGTTGGCCTGTCGCGTCCCGACGGTGCGCCCGCCCCCGATGGCGAAGCGCCCACGCTTGCCCCTGCACTCGACTGGCTTCGCCACTTCCACGCCACCGCCTGAGAATCATCGCCATGACTTCGACCCACAACGCTGCGCTCGCGTCCTTGCGAACGCTGGAAATGTTGGAAACGCCTGCCGCCGTTATCGATGTGCCCCGCATGCAACAAAACATCCGCCGCATGCAATCGCGCATGGACACGCTCGGCGTGCGATTTCGGCCGCACGTCAAAACCAGCAAGTCCGTGGAAGTTGCACAAGCCCAAATCGATGCTGGTGCAACGGGCATCACTGTGTCCACGCTCAAAGAAGCTGCGCACTTCTTCGACCACGGCGTAACCGACATCCTTTATGCAGTAGGCATGGTGGCGAGCAAGTTGCCTGCGGCGCTGGCGTTGCGTCGCCGGGGTTGCGATCTGAAGATCATCACGGACAGCGTGGCGTCGGCGCAGGCCATCGTCGCCTTCGGGGCCGAGTATGGTGAGACGTTCGACGTGTGGATCGAGATCGATACGGACGGACACCGCTCGGGCATCCGTCCCGGTGAGGACGCCCTGATCGACGTCGCCCGCGTGCTGCACGATGGCGGCGCGAAGCTGGGCGGCGTCATGACGCACGCCGGTTCGAGCTACGACTTCGACACGCCCGAAGCGCTCGCCGCCATCGCCGAACAGGAGCGTGCGGGCTGCGTGCTGGCGGCAACGCGTCTGCGCGATGCCGGTCTGCCGTGTCCGGTCGTGAGCGTCGGCTCGACGCCCACCGCGCTCGCCGCCGAACACCTGGAAGGCGTGACGGAAGTCCGCGCCGGTGTGTATGTGTTCTTCGATCTGGTGATGCATAACGTGGGCGTATGCACGACCGACGAGCTGGCACTGAGCGTACTCACGACGGTGATCGGACATCAGGCCGACAAAGGCTGGGCCATCGTCGACGCTGGCTGGATGGCCATGAGCCGCGACCGGGGCACACAAAAGCAGAAGCATGACTTCGGCTACGGGCAGGTTTGCCGAATCGACGGCAGCGTTGTGCCCGGTTACGTGCTGAGCGGTGCGAATCAGGAGCACGGCATTTTGTCGCGCGAGGGTGGAGCCGACGGGGACATCGTGGCACGCTTCCCCATCGGCACGCTGCTTCGCATTCTGCCGAATCACGCGTGTGCGACGGGTGCGCAGTTTCCCGAGTACCACGCCATCGATCAGGATCGCGATGTCGCAACGTGGCCACGTCTGCACGGCTGGTGAGCGCCAAATCTCGTCTTAAGGATTGCGTCGCACGCTGGCGATGCTTATGCCGACTCGCGGCATAACGTATCCCGATTTCCTTCGTTCACGGCGGGCCATGCGCCCGCTACGCTCGCACTTTGCCTGTATGGAGTGCACTTATGAGCGTAGAAATTATCGGGATGATCACGGCAGCGCCGGGGTCCGAAGTCGATCAACCCACGGGCGCGGCCGTCGACCCCACGTTCATTACGCGCATGGCGCAGGCCCATGAGACGGCCGGTTTCGACCGCGCCCTCATCGGCTACTTCTCGAACGGCCCGGAAGGCAGCCTCGTCAGTAGCCACGTCGCAGCCGCGACCCAACGGCTGGGAATTCTGCTCGCCTACCGTCCCGGGGTCATCGCGGCACCGCTCGCGGCCCGTCAACTCGCCACGCTCGATCAGTTCTCGCGCGGACGGGTGGCGCTCAACGTCGTCTCCGGTGGCAACGATGCCGATTTGCGCCGCGATGGCGACTTTCTCGATCACGACGCACGCTACACCCGCACGGACGAATACCTCGATGCCCTCAAGCGCATTTGGACTGCCGACAGTCCGGTCGACTTCGACGGCGCGCACTATCGCTTCGAACAGGCGTCACCCGCCGTACGGACCTGGCAGAAGCCGCACATCCCGATTTACTTCAGCGGTGCGTCCGACGCCGCCATCGACGTCGCGGCACGCCACGCCGATACGTACATGCTGTGGGGCGAGCCGCTCGACGCCGTCGAGTCGCTAGTCAACCGCGTACGCACCGCCGCGCAGCGTTACGGCCGTAAGCCACGCTTTTCGATCTCGTTCCGCCCCATCGTCGCCGACACGGAAGAACAAGCATGGGCGCGGGCCGACGACGTGCTGCGTCAGGTCAAAGCAACGCGAGCAAGCCTTGGACTTCGTGCCGAAGCTCCCGAGAACGTCGGCTCGCAGCGACTGCTGGCCGCCGCCCAACGCGGCGACGTCGTGGACGAGCGCCTGTGGATGGGCGTCGCAAAAGCGACGGGCGCTCGCTGGAATTCAACGGCACTCGTCGGTACCGCAGAACAGGTGGCGCAAGCGCTGGGCCGCTATTACGCACTTGGCGTCGATACGTTCCTGATCCGCGGGTTCGACCCGCTCGGAGACACGATCCGCTATGGCGAATCGCTGATTCCCGCCATCCGCCGCCATACCGCCGAACTCGACCGGCAGCGCGCGCCTCAGGCGGCGTGATTCTCGTCGCGATTACGTTTCTTTGTCTTCTTTTCAATCGCTTTTTATAGGTGTCATGATGTTGCTGCGCTGGATTCGTCGCGCCCGCTTTGCCCTTCCCGCTCTTTCCCTTTCTGCTTTCACTGCGTTCGGCGTAATGCACGCAGGCGTGGCGAACGCGCAAGGCGTCACGTTGCGCGTCGGGGATCAGAACTACTACAACGTGCGGGCGTCGATGGAGGCCTCAGGTGCGCTTGAAGGCGCGAACTATCAGGTCGAATGGAAACACTTTCAGTCGGCCGCGCCGGTAGCCGAAGGACTCAACGCGGGAGCGCTGGACCTCGGCTTCCTCGGCGACTCGGGCTTCCTGTTCCTCGCCGCGAAAGGCGCACCGGTCAAACTGATCGCCGTCTCGCGTCAGAACCCCGACACGATTGCGCTACTCGTGCCGAAAGATTCGCCCGTCAAATCGATTCAGGATCTGAAGGGCAAAAAGGTTGCCTACTGGCCAGGTGCGTGGAGTCAGCAACTGACGCTGCGCGTGCTGGAGAAAGCCGGGCTTCCGACCAATTACGTCCAGTTCGTCAAGCTGATGCCGGTTGACGCCGCCGTCGCGCTGCCGAATGGCGCTATCGATGCGTTCCCCGTCTGGGAGCCGTACATCTCGCAGCAAGTGGTGCACAACGGGGCACGTCCGATCATCACCGCACGCGATCTGATGCCGGGACTGAGTAGCGTAGCCGCCTACGCGCCGTCGGTCACCGCAAAGCACGCGGTGATTGCCGACTTCCTCGCACGCCTGCAAAAGGCGCGTGCGTGGGTCGAGAGTCACAAGGAGGTGTATGCCGATCAATGGGCTAAGAAGGCCGGGTTGGATCGCGATGTGGCGCGGCATTGGATCGGTCAGGCCGGAATGACGGTCGATGCCGTCGACAAGCAAGCCGTGGCCGACTATCAGGGCACTAGCGATTTCCTGACGCAAACCGGCGCGCTGCCGAACCGCTTCGATGTGAGCAAGATCGTCGATACGTCGTTTAACACCGTGCTTGAGGCGAAGGGTCAGACAACGCGTCAGAGTGCGTCGCGATGAAATGACATGACGTAAAGGTGCCGGACGGCGAGACACCTTCGGTCTCGTCCGTCCGACTGCTCCGCGTTGCTCGGTGATACTCCGTTACTGCGCGGCCTTAGGGACAACGTTCAGCGCAGACCCCGCGCGGAACCACGCCAACTGCACATCGCTATAGCTGTGCTTGAGCGGCACCGTTTCCTGTGTGCCGTCGGCGTGATGCAGCACGCATTGCACCTCGCGTCCGGGTGCGAGATCGCTCAGCCCAACAAGATCGATACGGTCGTCCGCACGAACACGCTCATAGTCGTCGGCGTTCACGAACGTCAGCGCGAGCAACCCCTGCTTCTTCAGGTTCGTCTCGTGAATCCGTGCGACGCTCCGCGCGATCACCGCCATACCGCCAAGCAAACGCGGCGACAGCGCCGCATGCTCGCGACTGCTGCCTTCGCCATAGTTGAAGTCCCCGACGATCACCCAAGGCACCCCCGCCGCGCGGTAAGCGCGTGCCGCCTGCGCCGGTGTGACACCCGTTTCACCGGTCAGCCAGTCGGTCGTGCTGCCCGTCTCGCCGGTGAATGCGTTAGCGCCACCGATCAGCAGGTTGTCGCTGAAACGCTCCAGATGTCCGCGCAGTTTGAGCCAGGGTCCCGCCGGGGAGATGTGGTCTGTCGTGGTCTTGCCCCGCGTCTTGATGAGCAGGGGCATGCCCTTCGGATCGCTGCCGTTCCATGCGGGCCACGGACGCAGCACCTGAATGCGCTCGCTCGCAGGATCGACGTTAATCGTCACGGCGCGGCCGTCCTCGGGTGGTGCAATGTAATGCGTCGCGCCGCGCGTGAAACCCTGCGGCGGCACCTCGGGCGCGACGGCGGGCGGCGTAAGCCGAAATGACTTGCCGTCGGGGCCGGTCAGCGTATCGCGCTGCGGATCGAACGAAATCCGTCCGGCGAGCGCCCACGCCGTCACGATCTCCGGGCTGGCGATCAAATTTACGGTGTTGGCCGATCCGTCGTTGCGGCGCGGGAAGTTGCGGTTGTATGAGGTGACGATAGTGTTGGGCGATGCCACCGCTGCTGCCTCACGACGCCACTGGCCAATGCACGGCCCGCAAGCGTTGGCGAGCACAGTGCCTCCCATCGACGACAGCGCGGCCAGTTGCCCGTCGCGTTCGATGGTCGCCCGCACCTGCTCGGAACCGGGCGTGACCATGAACGGTACCGTCGCCTTGAGACCGTGTACCTGCGCTTGCCTGGCGACGTCCGCCGCACGGCTCATGTCTTCGTATGAGGAGTTGGTGCAACTGCCGATGAGTGCGGCGGAGACAGCATCGGTTTGGACGTCCCCTGCGTCGAACGTCTGCGACTCACCGGCCGCTTTCATTTGCGATGCGAGTTCCGCTACGGTGCGGGCCCGATCCGGCGAGTGCGGTCCGACAACGTGAGGCTCAAGCGTCGACAAATCGATGCGGATGACCCGGTCGTAAAACGCTTCGGGGTCGGCTTCGACTTCAGGATCGGGGGCAAGCAACGCCAGATTGGCTTCGATCACCGGCACCAGATCGCCACGTCCGCTCGCCCGCAGGTAATCGAGCATGCGCGCGTCGGCGGGGAACATCGACGTCGTAGCCCCCAATTCTGCCCCCATGTTCGTGATGGTCGCCTTGCCGGTCGCGCTGATCGTGCGAGCGCCGGGACCGATGTACTCGACGATGGCATTGGTGCCGCCCGACACCGTCAACTCGCCCGCGACACGCAGAATCACGTCTTTCGGCGCCGTCCAGCCGCCGAGCGTGCCTGTCAAGTACACGGCGATGCGCTTCGGATACAACACTTCCCACGGCAAACCGGCCAGTGCTTCGACAGCATCCGCACCGCCCACGCCAACGGCACACGCGCCAAGACCACCTGCATTCGGGGTATGCGAGTCGGTGCCGATCATGAGCGCGCCGGGAAACGCATAGTTTTCGAGCACGACCTGGTGAATGATGCCTGCGCCTGGCTCCCAGAACCCAAGGCCATATTTTGCCGCCGCGCTGCGCAGGAACGCGTAGACCTCATAGTTTTCGTCGACGGACGCCTTCAGGTCGGCCCGTCCCTCGACACGCGCCTGAATCAGATGGTCGCAATGAATGCTCGCGGGCACGGCGACACGCTCGCGACCCGTCTGCATGAACTGGAGCATGCCCGTCTGACCGAGGACGTCCTGAAACATGACGCGGTCGACGCCGAGCGCCAGATAGCTTTTGCCCGGCACCAGCGGCTGCGTCAAGGGATCGGTGAGGTGACCGAGCAGCACCGACTCGGAAAGCGTCAGCGGGTGACCGAGACGGCGTCGCACGATAGCCAGCTTGTCGGCCATGGCGGCATAAAGGCGTGCGAGCGCCTCCGCAGAGAGGAATTGAGACATCGATCACTCCTTCTTGGAACGTTTTGTGGGTGGATGGGTGCGATCGCAGGACGCATTCTGGCGTCGGCCTCAATGCCGGTAAAATGAATTTATCTGTCCGATTACTCAATAATTCTGATGAAAATCGACATTCTTGGCGTGCAGGCTTTCGTGGCCATTGCAGACCGTGGCGGATTCCAGAGCGCTGCCGACGCGCTCTGCGTCACACAAACGGCGATCACTCAGCGGTTGCGCAAGCTGGAAGACTATCTGGGGGTCACGTTGTTCGAGCGAACGACGCGTTCGGTGTCGCTCACGCAGATCGGACGCGATTTCCTGCCGCAGGCGCGACGACTGCTCGACGAACTGTCCGACGCGCTCACCGAGATTCGCGAAAGCGGGCAGGCCGCGCGTGGCGACGTCTCCATCGCCTGCGTGCCGACGGCGGGGGTACAGTTTCTACCGAACATTCTTCAGACATATGCCCAGCAGTTCCCGCATAACCGCGTGCGCGTGCTCGATCATTCGTCGTCTGCCGTGACGGACGCGGTACTTCGTCGCGAAGCCGAGTTCGGCATTCACATCGCCGGGTCACGTCATGCGGATCTCGTCGGTCTGCCCGTCGCGCAGGATCAGTTCGTGCTGATCTGTCACGCATCGCACCCGCTCGCCCGGCGTCGTCGCGTGCCCTGGCGCAGTTTGTCGCCCTACCCGCTTATCTTCGCGGGGCAGGTCAGCGCCAACCGGGCATTGCTCGATGGCGCGCTGGGCGACGTCGACTTACAGCCGCACTTCGAGGTGCAGCGCAGCTCGACGGCCGTCGGGATGGTGGCGCAAGGGGTGGCCGCGGCGGTGGTGCCGCGTCTCGCGCTGCAAAAGGGAGCGTACCCGGACATACGGGTGGTCAATCTGGTCGAACCGGTCATTGCACGGACATTGGTACTCGTAACCCGACGAGGCGCACGGCTTTCACCCGCTGCACAAGCGCTCTACGATCTGATCGCGTCCCGCGCAACGCTCGACGGCTGACCGACCGACGCTGTCGATCAGTTCGCGGATGGCACGATGCCGTTCGTGGCCATGAACGTCAGATTGCCCCCCATGCGCGGATCCCGGAATGGCCCGGCGTCATGCATCGACTGGAAGCGGGCGGGATCGGGTGAGCGCAGACGATAGAACTCCACCCAGCCGCTGGACGCCTTGGGACTGCCCGTCTCCTGTACCGAACCGGATTGCGCGTTGAACCACGCGGGATCACGGTAGCCGTCGGCCACCCGTGCGGCGAGGCGTTCCAGCGCCCCCTGACGGTACACATACCAGTCTTCGCCGCGAAGACGCGCCAGCTCGGCCATCATCACAAGCGGTGCTGTCGCGTAGTCGTGGTAATGCAGCGCGCGACGCTTGCGCGCCATCTCCATCGGCAGACTGCCATCGGGCTCGATGGCATCGATGCCGGTGCGAAATATGCCCTGAGCGGTCTTGAGCAACGCGTCGTCGCGCACGGCGACAGCCGTCGCCATAATGCCGATCCCGGTCCAGTAGTAGTGATTGTTGCGCTTATGTTTCGGCTCGTCCCAGTACGCAAGATTGGCAGCCGACAGCTTGCGCAACCACGGCTCGATGGACGCCCGCTGCTGTGGTGTCGCCGCTGCCTGCGTGCGCAGATAGGCCAGCGCGAGCGCGCCGTGAATCCACTGACGCATGTAGTCCGACTGGTCGTTGTTCACGTGCACCATGCGTCCGAGCATCGCGCCGCTGTCGGCCCACGCATCGAGCCACGTCAATGTACAACGTGCGGCGGCAGCGTCGGCGGTTCTGGCGTATGCATCGGCCGATTTGGTGACATGAGACGCGAAGTCGTTCAGCGGTTTGGCCGCCGCGTCGCTTTCAGCCTTGAGCCGGGGATCGATGACGGAGCTGGCGGCGTCCGAGTAGTAGCCCATCGCCCGGATGTCGGGGTTGCCCGGTGGCGGCGCGGGACAGTCGCCTTGCGCGGCATAAGCCCCAATCGTGAACGACATAGCTGCGCTAACTCCTGCAATTCTGACGAGACGCAAAACCATTACGCAATTCCCTGAAAAGTAACTGACCTCTGCGACGCCTGAGCGAGCATCCATTCGCGGAAGGTCCGCAACGCCGAGCGTTGTTGCAGGCGCTCCTTCGGGTAGCAGAGGTAGTGCCCATGACGTGGCACATCCACGCCAGCATCCACGGGCACGACGAGACGGCCAGCCTGGATCGCCTCACGCGCCAGAAACTCCGGCACCAATCCCACGCCCATGCCCGCCTCCGCCGCTTGTAGCAGCACCGAGTACTGTTCGAAGCGAGGCCCCGGACGCTGCGCGTGGGGCGCGACGTCGTAGCCCGTCGCCCATGTTCCCCAGACTTCCTCCGCCTGATTGTGCACGAGCCTCGGTGCGCGAGCCACATCCGTTGCGCTCGCCAGCGGATAGCGCGCGACGAACGAAGGCGCACAGACCGGCACGAACCGGCGTCCGTCCAGGTACTCGCTCACGACCCCCTCCCACGAGCCATCGCCATAGCGCACGGCCGCGTCCAGCGTGAACGGGAAAGCATCGCCATGCGCCAGATGACGGCTGAAGCTTAGCGTAACGCCAGGCGTGCTCGCCAGGAAGTCGGGCAAACGGGGGATCAACCATTTGGTGGTGAACGTCGGCACGCTGGCAATCGTCAGCAGATCGCTTTCGCCGCGCGACGTCATCAGTTCCAGCGACGCGTTGCCGATCTCGCGAAGCGGCTCCGCCACGCGGTCGTGAAAGCGACGCCCCGCGTCGGTCAACACCAGATGACGCCCTTCGCGCACGAACAACGGCGTGCCGACGAGCGTCTCCAGCGCCGCAATCTGCCGACTCACGGCACTCGGCGTCAGGCCCAGCTCACGAGCAGCACGAGAAAAATTCAAGTGTCGCGCGGCGCTGGTGAAGGCGAGCAGTTCGGCGATGTTCGGATAGCAATGGCGCATCGGGGAATGTCAGGCTGGCGTTGGGTTCCGGTCAGGAACGGCGGTTCGCGGCCGATTTCGACGACGCGCCAACTGTTCCGTTTTCGCACAGAACGATGCCCGAATTGTGTGTTTTCTTCATGACGATGACATTTCAGACCGTGAAACTCTCGCCCAACGTCGATCCGGCTGTCTCCCCGCCCGCCCTTTCGTAGTAAGGGATTGCAAGACATTCGGCCGACCGATGCGAATTTGTCACCGTATGCCGTTCAGGTTTCCCCGATGTCCGACGTTCACGCCGACCGCCTTGCCCAAACTGTGCCACCCCGGCACAACCCAGCCCCTGCCGACGCAGGTGCCGCGAGGCATGCCGCGCCACGCGCGAAGACAGGTCTGCTGATCTGGGTCGTGCGCGCCGTCGCAACCCTATTTCTGATCTACCTCTGCCTGCCCGTACTGTTGCTGCTGATTGGCGCGTTCGGCCAGACGTGGACCAACACCGTATTGCCCACGGGCGTGACGGGGCACTGGTTCACCGATCTGGCGGGCGACCCATCATTTCGCCGCGCGTTCTCGACGAGCCTCATCGTCGCGCTGAGCTGCTGTGCGATGACTGCACTGATCGGCCTGCCGTTGGCATATTCGCTGCACCACCGCTCGCGCAGCGGCCGCGGGGCGATTGCGCGGCTGGTGACGCTGCTGCCCGTGGCCGTGCCCGCCCTGACGCTCGGCTTCGGCTACATCGCCGTCTTCAGCGGCGACACGCTGCCGTGGCTCGGCTCGCTCTGGCTGCTCGTGCTGGCGCACGCCGTACTCACGCTGCCCTATCTCACGCAGACGTTGATTGCCGATCTGCGGCATCTCGACATTGCAAAACTTGAGGATTGCGCGGCCACGCTGGGCGCATCGCCGCTGCGTCAGTTTCTGACGATTGCCGTGCCGAATCTCACGCACAGTCTGGTGGCCGGGCTGGTCATGGTCGCGGCGCTCTCAATCGGCGAATTCCAGATTTCCAATCTCATCGCGGGTTTCCGCTATCGCAACTATCCGGTGGTGTTGCTTCAGGCGTTCTACGGTGCGACCGGCTTCGCCTGCGCCGCCACCGTCGTGCTGCTCGTGCTTGCGCTTGCCGCGACCGGCATGTCGATCGTTGCGGCTTCCCGCCAGAAGGTCAGTTCATGAGTCTCACTCTCGAAAACGTCAGCTTCCGCTACGCAGGCGCGGCCAATGGCCTCGACGACGTCAGCCTGCAAGCGCGTCAGGGCGAATTGCTTGCCGTGATGGGCCGCAGCGGCTCGGGTAAGTCGACCGTACTGCGCCTCGTCGCAGGTTTGCTCGACGGCTATCACGGACGCATCGCCATCGGCGGTGAAGACGTCGGCGGCGTGCCGGTCTGGCGTCGTCACGTCGGCATGGTGTTCCAGCAGTACGCGCTGTTCCCGCATCTGAGCGTTGTCGATAACGTCGCTTATGGGCTTCGGATGCAAGGGGTCAAGACGGCCGAGCGTCAGCGTGCGGCCCTCGACATGCTCACGCGCGTCGGGCTGGCCGAATTCGCAACGCGTCGCCCGACGTCCCTTTCGGGCGGTCAACAGCAGCGCGTGGCGCTCGCCCGCGCCCTGGCCATCTCGCCGCGCGTATTGCTGCTCGACGAACCGCTCGCCGCGCTCGACGCAGGCATTCGTCAGCAACTACGCGACGAAATTCGCGCGCTGCAACAGGCCAGCGGCGAGACCACGCTGATCGTTACGCACGACCGCGACGAGGCGCTGAGCATGGCAGATCGCGTTGCCGTCATCGATAACGGTCGTCTGTTGCAGATCGACACGCCACAACGCCTGTACGACGCCCCGGCCTGCGCAACGGTGGCGAGCTTTACCGGGTTGTCGACGGTGTTGCCTGCGCGGGTGACGCGTCCCGGCATGGTCGACACCGGCTTCGCCGAGTTGCACGTCGAGACCGGCGCATGGCGCCCGGGAACGGCCGTCTCGCTGCTGGTGCGGCCCGAACACATTCAGTGCGACCCGCCAGTGAGCACCATCAACCGCCTCGGCGGTCATCCCGGCGCAGTGCGCTTCTTCGGCGCGACTTGCCGATTCGACTTCCTGCCCGAAGGCGCAACGACCCCACTGCTCGGCGAGAGCCGCACGCCCGCGTCGTTCGCCATCGCGCTTGACCCCGCGCACCTGCGCGTATTGCCGCCGGTCGGGGCCTGAGATGCCTGCCCCCAGAACCGCGCGACGTGCCAAATATTCCCCGATTCACGTCCAAGACGGAGCTATGTCGATGATCCACCCCGCCTCTTCCCTGCGCCCGCGCGCCCTGCCTGCAGTGGCGACGCTTGCGACTGCCTTTGCACTGTTGTCGAGTGCCGCAGGTTCCGCATTCGCTCAAACCAGCGCTGCCGCGCCGCTGTATCCGGGCGAGACCGAGTTGTATGCCAAGGCGGCCGAGGAAGGGCTGGTCGTGTCCTTCGACACCGGTCCGGAATGGGCCAACTGGAAAGCGCTGTTCGCCGAATTCCGCAAGCGCTATCCGAAGGTCGAGATCACCTACAACGACATCGGCTCCGCCGCGACCGTCACCGCACTGGACAAGTCCCGTCGCCGTCCGCAAGCCGACACGGCTTACTACTTCGCTGGCTCGGCGCTCGACGCCGTGCAGAAGGATGTGGTCGCACCGTTCAAGCCGATCAACTTCGACACGCTGCCGAAGGTCTTCCGCGACAACGACGGTCGCTGGTTCACCATTCACTCGCTCAACATCGCGTTCCTCGTGAACACGAAGCTGGTCAAGCACGTGCCGCAGTCATGGGCCGACCTGCTCAAGCCCGAGTACAAGAACTCGGTGGTGTACCTCGATCCGCGCTCGACCGGTCAGGGTCAGGTTGCCGTGTTTGCAGCGGCGTACGCTTTCGGCGGAAACGTCGACAATCCGAAGCCGGGTGCCGAGTTCTTCGGCAAATTGCGTGAGGCTGGCAACGTGATGCGCGTCGAAGGCACCACGCCATATGCCAAGTTCGTCAAGGGCGAGATCCCGATCCTCATCGGTTACGAGAACGACGGCCTGAAGGCCAAGTACACCGACGGCATGGGCGACGCAGCGCAGGTCGTGATTCCGAAGGAAGCCAGCGTCTCCGCACCCTACGCCATCAGTCTGGTGAAGAACGGTCCCAATCCGGAAGCGGCCAAATTGTGGCTGAACCTCATCATGAGCCCGGTCGGTCAGTCGCTGTTCGCGCAGGGCTATGTGCGTCCGGCCGTTCCCGGCACGCCGTTCACCGCCGAGATGCGCGCCCGCATGCCGGACGCCCCGCAGGTGCATCCGCTCGACGTCGCTCGCGCCTCGGCGCAAAAGGCCGAAGTCGATCGTCTGTGGTCGGCCGCCGCACTCGCCAAGTGAGCTCGCAGACCATGACGTCAGTGCGCGCATCGACCGGCATCGTCGAGCCACCGGATCCCCACGTGTCGCCAGCACTCAGCCGTGTGAAAGACACGCCACGCGGATGGGTACGCCGCTTCGGCGGTTTGCCCGCCGCCGTGGTACTGGTACTCGGCTTCGGCTTGCCGCTCGCGTCGCTGGTCGTGGCGGCGTTCGAGGGCCATGGTGCGGCGTTTTCCGCCGTCGCCCTCGACCCTCTCGTACGCGACGCCTTCGTCAACTCGCTGGCGCTGGCCATCGGTGCGGGCACCGTCTCGCTCATTGTGGGCGCGCTGATCGCCGTGACGCTCGCGCGTCAGACACCGCGCCGTCGGCGACTCTGGCTGGCGGCTATGGGCGTGCCGCTCGCGTTCTCGGGACTGGTGATCGCCTATGGCTTCATCCTGGGGTTCGGTCGCTCCGGCTTTGTGACAATGACTCTCGCGTCGCTCGGCGCAGATCCGGTGCATTTCGGTGCGCTGATCTACACGGCACCCGGGCTCGTCGCCGCCTATGCGTATTACCTGATCCCGCGCGTGGCGCTGATGGTGTATCCGGCCATCGCCAACCTCGATCGCCGTCCCATCGAAGCCGCACTCACGCTGGGTGCAACGCCGTTACGTGCGATCGTCGACGTCGCCTTGCGCGAACTGTGGCCCACACTGGCCGCCGCGTGGTGTCTCGTCACGGCGATTGCGCTCGGGACGTACGGCACGGCGCTGGCGCTCGCAGGTACCCAGATCAACATCCTGCCGTTGCTCATGTTCCTGAAGATGTCGGACGGGCAAACGGATTTCCCTCAGGCTGCCGCGCTGTCGCTCGTGTTGATGGCGGTATGCAGCGGTGTGCTCGCTCTCGGAGAGTGTCTTGTACGGCGTCATCCTTAATGAGTGGTCGGCTGCGGCCCGCCACGCCCTCGATCAACTCGCGGCCCGTCAGGCAGGTTCCTCGCGTCATGTGACGCCCGTCGGTGTCATCGGCCCGCGCGAAGCGTCGCCCGCACAACTCTACGCTGCGCAATGCATCGGAGAAGCGCTGGCGGCGGCCGGTGTCGCACTGGTATGCGGCGGCAAAGGTGGCGTGATGGAAGCGGCTTCCGCCGGGGCATCGGCCGCAGGCGGCATCGTGATCGGCCTGCTGCCCGAGGAGCATGCGAACGACGCCAATCCATACCTGAGCGTGGCACTGCCTACGGGGCTGGGCATCACGCGCAACGCCCTGATCGCTCGCGCTTCGATCTGCCTCGTGGCCGTGGGTGGCGGGCTGGGCACGCTCTCGGAAATCGCGCTGGGACTTCAGTGGCGCAAACCGGTTTTTACCGTCCTCGACGCCCCGGCCGTGCCGGGCACCGAGAGCTTCGACGATATCGACGCATTGGTCGTGGCCGTGGCCACCTGGCTGAGCGTTACCGGACTTCCCGGAGGTGACCACCCCGGAAAGTAACACCGGCAGTTCGATAAAACCGACCCACACCGGGGAACTGCCGGTGCGTTTTCGTGATGTTCCTGCAATATAAATTTAGGATCACTAATATTATGAAACGTATTCTTCTCGCTGCACTCGGCCTTGGCGGTATGGCCGGCATCATGGCTCCCGTCTACGCTCAGAGCAGCGTGACCCTGTACGGCATCGTCGATGCCGGCGTGGGTTATGCCAGCGGTCAGCGTACGGCCAACTCCAAGGGCGGCGTCGGCGCACCGATCAACTACACGAACGGTTCGGTCTGGGGCTTCGCGAGCGGCACCTGGTCGGGCGACCGTTGGGGCCTGAAGGGTTCGGAAGATCTGGGTGGCGGCAATTCGGCCATCTTCCAGCTGGAAAACGGTTTCAACATCGGTAACGGTACGTCGGGTCAGGGCGGTCGTCAGTTCGGTCGTCAATCGTGGATGGGTCTGCAAAGCGCCACGCTCGGCAAGCTCACGTTCGGCCGTCAGTACGATCCGATCGTCGACTACGTCGGCCCGATCAGTGCCGGTTCGTTCGTGACCGGCATGGGCGCACACCCGGGCGACATCGACAACCAGGACAACCAGTCGCGCGTGAACAACTCGGTGAAGTGGGCCAGCCCGAACTACGCCGGCTTCCAGTTCGGCGCGATCTATGGCTTCGGCGGTCAACCCGGCAGCGTGAAGAACCAGAACACGTGGGGCTTCGGCGGTTCGTACGCCAGCGGCCCGTTCGCCGTGGCAGTGGGCTACCTGCAGGCAACGAACGCTTACGGCACGTCGTCGAGCACCTGGTCCGGTTCGTATGACGGCACGTTCTCGTCGTCGATCAACGAAGGCTTCGCCTCGGCTGCCAGCCAGCGCATCATCTCGGCCGCCGGTAGCTACACCTTCGGCGCCACGCAGGTCGGCATCCAGTACGGCAACGTGCAGTACACGCCGGGCGCGCTCTCGACGTTCGCCAGCAGCTTCACGTTCAACACGATCGGCACGAGCATCGCTTATCAGTTCACACCGGCCCTGCGGCTGGCTGCTGCGTACAACTACACGCAAGGCAGCGACGTGAAGGGTGCGGGCGGTCCGAAGTACCACACGGTGAACTTCGCCTCGTACTACGCCCTGTCGAAGCGCACGTCGCTATACGGTCTGGTCGGCTATCAGAAGGCGTCGGGCAACACGCTCGACACGTTCGGCAACGTTGTCTCGGCGACGGCTTCGGTCGGCGACGTGGGCAACGGCATCTCCTCCGCCACGGCGACGCAGACGTTCGTGCGCGTGGGTGTCCGTCAGACGTTCTAAGCGTCTGAACGGATCGCAGTTGTAGCACCGTAGTAGATGTAAGGTCACGTTGGACTGCCCCTCGCCGCCCCACGGCGGGGGGCTCTGGTCTCACCTCGGGGACTTCGCGAGAACCGGATCGACACGCAACGTTGTGGACATGGTGTGGCGTTGCATGACGGACCGGCTCACCCTTGGGCACGCTTTCGCACTCCCCTCGCACGGCCTTGCCTCACGCCGTGCTGTGCGCAGGCGTGCCGCTTTTTTTCTCGTCTCCGGCAGGCGATTGGCTTATCCTTCAGGCTTTCCCCACCCGCACACTCGTGACCGGAGAGGCCAACAAGGTGCCACGCCAAACTGCTCAGCCCACTGCCGAAACGCTCAACGAACAAGGGCCTGCGCCGCGCTACTTGCAGCTCAAGCAGTTCATCTGCCGTCAGATCGACACGGGCGCGTGGCCGCCGCACCACCGCGTACCGTCGGAAAACGAACTCGTCGAACAGTCCGGCGTGAGCCGTATGACGGTCAATCGCGCGCTGCGTGAGCTGACCGCCGAAGGCCGCCTCGTGCGCATGCAGGGCGTAGGCACGTTCGTCGCCGAACCGAAGTCGCACTCGCCGCTGCTCGCCGTCAACAACATTGCCGACGAGATCTCCGAGCACGGCCACCGCCATCGCGCCGAAGTGAAGCTGCTTCGCGAGGAACTGGCCGGGCCTGAGCGCGCGTTGGCCATGGGATTGCAGGAACGCGAGAAGCTGTTCCATTCGGTCATCGTCCACTATCAGGACAACATTCCGGTGCAGATCGAAGACCGCTTCGTCAATCCCGCGCTCGCACCGAACTATCTCGAACAAGACTTCACCAAGCTCACGCCCAACGCTTACCTGCAGCGCACTTCACCACTGACGTCGGGCGAGCATGTGGTCGAAGCCGTCACAGCGACGCCGGACGAAGCCCACATGCTGCAAATCCAGCGCACCGAACCCTGTCTGCTGATTCGCCGGAGAACGTGGTCGGGCAAGCGTGTCGTCTCTGTCGCCCGACTGCTGCATCCGGGTTCGCGCCATCGTCTCGAAGGGCGTTTCGGCGACGCCGAGTAGTCACGGATGATCGCTTGCCATGACGCTTGGTTACGCTTGATCAAGCGTCCTCACGACTAAGTCCATCGACAAGCAACTTCAGACGAGCGCCCTACTCGGGGTTCGGCGTTCGTGAAAACCCTAGTTCACGATTGGTTGTATATACAATACTGTACAAGCCATCATCTGCTCAGAACTAGAGGACTTACCGTGAGCCAATTCACCCGATATCGCGACGTCACGATCCGCGCCCCGCGCGGCACGCAGCTCAATGCTAAAAGCTGGCTGACCGAAGCCCCGCTGCGCATGCTGATGAACAACCTCGATCCGGACGTCGCCGAGAATCCGAACGCGCTCGTGGTCTACGGCGGCATCGGCCGCGCCGCACGCAACTGGGAATGCTTCGACAAGATCGTCGAGACGCTCAAGACGCTGGGCGACGACGAAACGCTGCTCGTCCAGTCAGGCAAGCCCGTCGGCGTGTTCAAGACGCATGCCGACGCGCCGCGCGTGCTCATCGCCAACTCGAATCTGGTGCCGCATTGGGCCACCTGGGAACACTTCAACGAACTCGACGCGAAAGGTCTGGCCATGTACGGCCAGATGACCGCCGGCTCGTGGATCTACATCGGCAGCCAGGGCATCGTGCAAGGCACTTATGAGACGTTCGTGGAAGCGGGCCGTCAGCATTACGGCGGCAACCTCAAGGGTCGCTGGGTACTGACCGCCGGTCTGGGCGGCATGGGCGGCGCGCAACCGCTGGCCGCCACGCTGGCCGGGGCCTGCTCGCTGAACATCGAATGCCAGCAGACGAGCATCGACTTCCGCCTGCGCACGCGCTATGTCGACGAGCAAGCCAAGGATCTCGACGACGCCCTCGCCCGCATCGCCAGGTACACGGCAGAAGGTCAGGCCGTGTCCATCGCCCTGTGCGGCAACGCGGCCGAGATTCTGCCGGAACTGGTGCGTCGCGGCGTCCGGCCGGACATGGTCACCGACCAGACCAGCGCGCACGATCCGCTCAACGGGTATCTGCCGATCGGCTGGACCTGGGACGAGTACCGCGAACGCGCCCGCTCGAAGCCTGCCGAGGTGGTGAAGGCCGCCAAGCAATCGATGGCCGTTCATGTGAAGGCCATGCTGGACTTCAAGGCCATGGGTGTGCCGACGTTCGACTACGGCAATAACATCCGTCAGATGGCCAAGGAAGAAGGCGTGCAGAACGCGTTCGATTTCCCCGGCTTCGTGCCCGCGTACATCCGTCCGCTGTTCTGCCGTGGTGTCGGCCCGTTCCGTTGGGCTGCGCTCTCAGGCGATCCGCAAGACATTTACAAGACGGACGCCAAGGTCAAGGAACTGATCCCCGACGACGCCCACCTGCACCGCTGGCTCGACATGGCGCGCGAGCGCATCGCCTTCCAGGGGCTGCCTGCACGCATTTGCTGGGTAGGACTGGGACTGCGGGCGAAGCTCGGACTGGCGTTCAACGAAATGGTACGCTCGGGAGAACTCTCTGCACCGGTCGTGATCGGCCGCGACCATCTGGATTCCGGCTCGGTCGCCAGCCCCAATCGTGAAACGGAAGCCATGCGCGACGGCTCGGACGCCGTCTCCGACTGGCCGCTGCTCAACGCGCTGCTTAACACCGCCAGCGGCGCGACGTGGGTCTCGCTGCACCACGGCGGCGGCGTCGGCATGGGCTTCTCGCAACACTCCGGCGTGGTGATCGTGTGCGACGGCACCGATGCCGCCGCCGCGCGCATTGCCCGTGTGCTGAACAACGATCCGGCAACCGGCGTCATGCGCCACGCCGACGCCGGGTACGACATCGCCATCGATTGCGCCCATGAACACGGCCTCAATCTGCCGATGCTGAACACTGCAAAGTAAACATCAAGACAAGACACCCCCCGATATGTCGAATCAAGGAAATCCGTCCATGGCAAAACTGTTCGTGACGCCCGGCACCCTCACACTGGCGCAACTGCGCGACGTCTATCAGAACCCGACCACCGTCACGCTCGATGAGAAGGCCTATGCCGCCATCGACAAGAGCGTGGCGTGTGTGGAAGCCATCGTGGCCGAGGGCCGCACCGCTTACGGCATCAACACCGGCTTCGGTCTGCTCGCTTCCACGCGCATCGCACACGACGACCTCGAAAACTTGCAACGCTCGCTTGTGCTCTCGCACGCCGCTGGCGTGGGCGCGCCGCTCGACGACGCCCTCGTGCGTCTCATCATGGTCCTGAAGATCAACAGCCTGGCGCGCGGCTTCTCGGGCATTCGCCGCAAAGTGATCGATGCGCTCGTCACGCTGGTGAACGCTGAAGTCTATCCGCGCATCCCGCTCAAGGGCTCGGTGGGCGCGTCGGGCGACCTCGCCCCCCTCGCCCATATGTCCCTGCTTTTGCTCGGCGAAGGTCAGGCGCGCTATCGCGGTCAGTGGATGAACGCCCGTGAGGCGCTCGCCATCGCCGGTCTCGAGCCGCTGACGCTCGCCGCGAAGGAAGGTCTCGCGCTGCTTAACGGCACACAAGTCTCGACGGCCTACGCGCTGCGCGGCCTGTTCGAGGCGGAAGACATGTACGCCGCCGCCAGCGTGTGCGGCGCAATGACGGTCGAAGCGATGCTCGGCTCGCGCGCACCGTTCGACGCGCGCATTCACTCGGCACGCGGTCAACGCGGCCAGATCGACGCAGCAGCGGTATTTCGTCACCTGCTGGGCGAGACGAGCGAAGTCGGCCAATCGCACGCCAACTGCGAGAAGGTGCAGGATCCGTATTCGCTGCGCTGCCAGCCGCAAGTGATGGGCGCGTGTCTGACGCAGATCCGTCAGGCAGCGGAAGTGCTCGCTGTCGAAGCGAACGCGGTGTCGGACAACCCGCTCGTCTTCTGGGAACAGGGCGACGTGATCTCCGGTGGCAACTTCCATGCCGAGCCTGTGGCGATGGCAGCCGATAATCTCGCGCTGGCGCTGGCCGAAATCGGTGCGCTGAGCGAGCGTCGCATCTCACTGATGATGGACAAGCACATGTCGCAATTGCCCGCGTTCCTGGTCGCCAACGGCGGCGTGAACTCCGGCTTCATGATCGCGCAAGTGACGGCCGCTGCACTCGCATCCGACAACAAAGCCTTGGCACATCCGGCCAGCGTTGATAGTCTCCCGACCTCGGCCAACCAGGAAGACCATGTCTCGATGGCCCCGAACGCCGGTAAGCGGCTTTGGGAGATGGCCGATAACGTCAAGGGCATCATTGCGATCGAATGGCTGAGCGCCGCGCAGGGACTAGACTTCCGCGAAGGTGTGAAGACCACGCCTGCCCTTGAAAAGGCACGCGCACTGCTGCGCCAGTCGGTTCCGTTCTACGATAAGGATCGCTACTTCGCCCCGGACATCGAGGGCGCCAGCGAACTGATTGCGCAACGACAACTGAGCGCACTTGTGCCCGCCGGTACGTTGCCGAGCGCCTGATTCACCGTTGATTCGCGTTTGAATTGGCCCCTTGCCGGGGCGAAACGAACAGTGATTCGCGCACCGGCATTGTGGCGTACCGGGTTGCCCCCTCGTTCGCCGGTCCACGGGTTCGCCCGTCGGTCCGGTCCACGCACAACCCGAGTTCACCTGCCGCCCGCACACGCGGGCCGGCTCATTAGGCATTCAGGAGACAGCTTGAAAAACCTGCAACGCAATCTGAGCGCGCGGCACATCCGCTTTCTGGCGCTCGGCTCAGCCATCGGCACCGGTCTGTTCTACGGCTCGGCGTCGGCCATCCAACTCGCAGGCCCGGCGGTCATTCTTGCGTACATCGTAGGCGGTGCCGCCGTCTACATGGTGATGCGCGCCCTCGGTGAAATGGTCGTTCGCCAGCCGGTGTCGGGCTCGTTCGGACGCTATGCACGCGACAACCTCGGTCCGCTGGCCGGTTTCCTCACGGGTTGGACTTACATTCTGGAAATGGTGATCGTCTGTCTTGCAGACGTGACCGCCTTCGGGATTTACATGGGTTTCTGGTTCCCGGACGTCCCTCAGTGGATCTGGGTGCTGGGCATCGTGATGCTGATCTGCGGGCTGAACCTCTGCAACGTCAAGGTGTACGGCGAGATGGAGTTCTGGCTGGCGCTGGTGAAGATTCTCGCCATCGTCGCGATGATTGTGGGTGGGGGTGTCATTCTCTTTGCTGGTGTGCAACTGCACAGCGAGCATGCGCCAGCGGTGAGCAATCTGTGGTCGCACGGTGGTTTCCTGCCGAATGGCTGGGGTGGGCTGGTGGCCTCGCTGGCCGTGGTGATGTTCGCTTACGGTGGCATCGAGATCATCGGCATTACGGGCGGCGAAGCGAAGAATCCGGAGAAGGTGATTCCGCGGGCGATCAACGCTGTACCGGCCCGAATTCTGCTGTTCTACGTGCTCACGATGTGTGTGCTCATGACGATCTTCCCGTGGACCGGCATCGGCAGCCAGGGTAGCCCGTTCGTGCAGATCTTTTCGGGCCTCGGCATCAAGTCGGCCGCAGCGATTCTCAACGTGATCGTGATTTCGGCGGCGATCTCGGCCATCAATAGCAACATCTTCGGCGCGGGACGCATGATGTTCGGTATGGCCGAGCATGGACAGGCACCGGCGGCTTTCTCGGCGACGTCGCGTCACGGCGTGCCCTGGGTCACGGTGCTGGTGATGACGTTCGCGCTGCTCGGCGGCGTGGTACTGAACTACCTGATTCCGGAAGGCGTGTTCCTGATCATTGCGTCCATCGCCACGTTTGCGACGGTCTGGGTGTGGCTGATGATTCTGCTCTCGCAGGTGGCGATGCGCCGCCGTCTGTCGGCGCAGGAAGTGGCCGCGCTGAAATTCAAGGTGCCGCTGTGGCCGGTGGGTCCGGCGCTCGCTATCGCCTTCATGCTCTTCGTCATCGGTGTGCTCGGGTATATGGAAGACACGCGCGTCGCGCTCTACGTCGGTGCAGGCTGGATCGCGCTGATGTCTGTGGCGTATCAATTCGGTGTCAAACCCAAGGAAGCGCAATTGCGCAACTCTATGAGTCTGGAATAAGCCTCACATGAAACGTACCTACTGGAAGCACTGCCATGTCGCGACGATGCGCGACGGCCGCTACAACGCTATCGAAGATGCCGTGATCGTCACGCGCGGCGAGCAGATCGAATGGGTGGGTCCGCGTGGCGAGCGTTCGGCTTCCGGCGCGGATGAGTGCATCGATCTTCAGGGCGCGTGGGTCACGCCCGGTCTGATCGATTGCCATACGCATCTGGTTTTCGGTGGTAACCGCAGTCTCGAGTTCGAGCAGCGGTTGCAAGGCGTGAGTTACGCGGAGATTTCGGCGGCCGGGGGCGGCATCAAGCACACGGTGCGTCACACTCGCGACGCCACGGAGGACGCCCTCTACGAATCCGCCCGCAAGCGTTTGCTCGCGCTGATGCGCGACGGCGTGACCACCGTCGAGATCAAGTCCGGCTACGGGCTGGATCTGAACAGCGAACGCAAGATGTTGCGCGTGGCGCGCCGTCTCGGCGAGACGCTGCCGGTCACGGTGAAGACGACGTGTCTGGCCGCGCACACGGTGCCGTCGGAGTTCGCAGGCAAGGCGGATGAGTATGTGAATTACGTGTGCTCCGAAATTCTGCCGACGCTCGCGGAAGAACGTCTTGTCGATGCGGTCGATGCCTTCTGCGAAACGATTGCGTTCTCACCGGCGCAGGTCATGCGTGTGCTGCTTCGCGCACAAAAGCTGAAGCTGCCGGTGAAGCTGCACGCGGAGCAGTTGTCTCCGCTTGGTGGCTCGAGCATGGCCGCGGAACTGGGCGCGTTGTCGGCGGACCATCTGGAGTACATGACGCCCGAAGACGCTGCCGCGATGGGCCGTGCGGGCACCGTAGCCGTGCTGCTGCCGGGCGCGTTCCATATGTTGCAGGAGACGCGTCGTCCGCCGGTGGACTTGCTGCGACGTCACGGTGTGGACATTGCGGTGGCCTCGGATCTGAATCCGGGCACATCGCCTGCGTTGTCGCTGCGTCTCATGCTGAACATGGCGTGCACGCTTTTCGGGCTGACGCCGGAAGAAGCCCTCGCAGGCGTGACGCGCAACGCCGCCAAGGCGCTCGGCATGCTCGATACACACGGCACGATCGAAGCGGGCAAGGCGGCAGACTTCGTGGCATGGGAAATCGAGCGTCCGGCGGAGCTGTCGTACTGGCTGGGCGGCGAACTGCCCTCGCGCACGGTGCGCAACGGTGAGTGGCGCGATCTTTCGACACGCTGAGCATCCGCGAACTGGAGACATTTTCATGGCAACGCAATTGAAACCGGTATCCGGCGACACGCCGATCTGGCAAGGTCGTACGGACGTCGGCGAGCGCGGCGACACGCGCCGTCTCTTTAATGTCGTGCGCGAGATCGACGCGCTGACGGATGTCCCGACGAGCGGCGCGCCCGTGTTGCTCGGGTTTGCGAGCGACGCCGGCGTCAAACGCAATCAGGGACGCGTCGGTGCCGCCGAAGGCCCGCTTGCGATTCGTCGTGCATTGGCGAATCTGCCTGCGCACGACATCGCGTGTCTGTATGACGCAGGCGACGTGGTCTGCGACGGCGACGCCCTCGAAGCCGCACAGCAAGCCCTTGCCGATGCCGTGCGCCGACAACTCGACGCCGGGGCACAGCCGGTGGTGCTCGGCGGTGGACACGAGATTGCGTGGGGAACGTGGCAAGGCCTGCGCGCTCACCTCGACGCACAGGGCGATCGCTCCCGGGTGCTCATCCTGAACCTCGACGCGCATTTCGACTTGCGTACAGCGCGCCCCGGAACGTCGGGTACGCCGTTCGATCAGATCGCTCAGGCTTGCGAGGCTGCGGGACTTCCGTTCGACTATGCGTGCCTCGGGGTCAGCCGGTTGAGCAATACAGCGTCGCTGTTTGAACGCGCCAATGCGTTAAAGGTGACGTACGTCGAAGATACGGAGATGCAGGACCGCCATCTCGACGAGCGTCTTGCACAGATCGACACACTGATCGCAGACGCCAGCCACGTCTACCTCACCATCGATCTCGACGTGCTCCCCGCCCCCGTCATGCCCGGTGTCTCCGCCCCTGCGGCCTATGGCGTGCCGATCTCCGTCGTCGAAGCCATCGTCACCCACGTGCGCCGCTCCGGCAAACTGCGCATCGCCGATCTCGCCGAATACAACCCGCGCTTCGATGCACAAGGCACCGGGGCACGTGTTGCCGCGCGTTTGGCTTATCGGCTGTTCTGATTTGATTTTCTGATGTCGCTTGCCGAGGCATTGTTCTGTCTTTCTACTGACCCGCCTCAACCACCCGCAGTCCGACGGATCGGCGCCCCCTTCCGCCTCTCAGACATAAACCCAACTCGATTCAGAAGGGGGCGCCGATCCGTCCCTCTCATCGCCCTCAGTCCCTCAACCGAAACCTCCCCCTCCCTCCTTCGTCTCGCCGATTTCATCCGCTGAGACCGACGTCGCCAGAATTCCCCCTTCTTTCGCTCTCGATTCCCGCCATCTAATACAAAGTATTAGTTTTACTTAACTTGGTTTTGTTTTATCCCTCTATATCCCTACAATCGCCAGAAATTCTTATACCGATACATCGCAGCGCCTCAGGAAAGTCCTTCTCGCCACCTGATACTCGCCGCCCCGAATGGAGACACGCCGATGAAAAAGCGCGCAGACCTCGACGTCCGATCACTCCGGATCTTCGAAGCCGTCGCCAGCGCCGGTAGCCTCTCCGGCGCCGCCGAAGCCCTCGGCGTCACCCAGTCCGCCATTTCCCAAGCCATCGCACAGATCGAGCAAACCGTCGGCACCCGTGTGCTCGACCGGTCACGCCGCCCGCTGAAACTCACGCCCGCTGGCCTCGCACTCTCGCGTCACGCTCGCCAAATCGTCGACGACATGGACCGACTCATCGCTCAGGTGCAGGACGCCGATGTCGCCAGCCGCGCCGCCGTGCGCGTCGGCATGATCGACTCCTTCGCCGCCACGGTCGGCCCCTCCATCGTCAAGCAGATGTCGGGGAGCACCAGCGAGCTGCTTCTCTGGTCCGGTCTCGCCAACGGTCACGCGCAGGCGCTTCTCGCGCGCCAACTCGATCTGATCGTCACGAGCGATCCGATGCACGACATGGAACGTCTCGTGCGCCGTCCGATTTTCACCGAGCCGTTCATCGTCGTCGTGCCGAAGGCGCGCGAGGCCGAGCTTGCGAGCGCAGATCTCAGCGAGCTGATCCGGTCGATGCCGCTGATTCGTTTTTCCGGGCGCTCCCACTTCGGTGCAGTAATCGAGCGCCACCTGCGCCGCACCGGACACTCGCCACGCATGCACCTCGAAATCGATACGTCGGACGTGGTGATGTCGATGGTCGCCGCCGAGGTCGGTTTCACGATTGCGACGCCGCTCTGTCTGCTACAAGGCCGCGCGTCGCTCTCGCAAGTCGCCGCTCTGCCACTGCCCGGCCCCGCGCTCTCCCGAACGATCTACCAAGTCTCACGTGAAGGCGAGGTCTCGGAGATGGCCTCGCAATGCTTTCTTGCCGGGCGTCTCGCGCTCGCGCAGGAGGCCTTCCCTGAACTGCGCCGTGTAATGCCCTGGCTGGGCGAGCGGCTGGCGCTTTGCTGATCCACCGCCCGGGGCGCCGGGCCAGATGAATTCCACACCGAACCTCACCTGAAGTGCGCCCACCGTTCAACGCGAATAACACATAGCCTACAAAGGAGACACGCATGAACCTCTCACGACGCAAATTCCTCCACACGAGCGCCGCGCTCTCGGCCCTGCCTGCCGCTGCCGCCGTCGGCGGCCTGTCGCTGTCGGGTATCGCCCGCGCCGCCGACGCCACAACGGTTCAGTACGGCGGCTCGGCATGGCTGGGCCACTATCCCGCCTATCTCGCGATGAAGTCGGGCGCCCTGAGCGCAGCAGGCATCGATCAGCAATGGCAATCGTTCGGCACGTCGTCGGCTCGCATGAGCGCAGTGCTCTCCGGCGGCATCGACATCGCCTGCACGGGGATCGTCTCGGCGCTCGCGCTGATGGCGCGCGGCTCGAAGCATTTCTCGATCGTCGCGGTGCCGGAAAGCTTCGGGCGCGTCGAAGGACTGTTCGTGCGTGACGGCGTGAACTCGCTCCAGGACCTCAAGGGCAAGAAGCTGGGCGTGACGTTCGCGTCGAGTGCCCATCTGCTGGTGCTCGATCTGCTGGGCAACGCCGGTCTGTCGAACGACGTCACTGTGCTCAACGTCCCCGCCCCGGAAATTCCCGGCGCCATTCAGTCGGGCCAGATCGACGCCGCAGCCGCCTGGACGCCGCAGTTCAATCGCATCCGCGCGATGACAGGCATGAAGCTGCTCGCCGACGACACGCAGTTTTCTCTCTACAAGAAGTACAACGTGACGCCGGGGCCTGACGTCCTGATCGTTCGCAATGCCTGGGCGGAGAAGAACGCGGACGTGGTGCGCAAGTACCTGAAGGTCTACTTCGACGCCTGCCAGACCCTGCGCGACAAGCCGGACGAAGCCGCACGCACGCTGGTCGGCCTGACGAGCATGTCGGCGCTCGACCAGATCGAGACGATCAAGGGCGCGGAGTGGTACAGCCACGCGCAACAGACGCAGTTGCTCAAGTCGCCGGGCAGCTATGTCGACGGCCTCCAGCGTCTGGCCGAAATGCTCGTGACGTACAAGCAGATCGACAAGGCGCCTGCCGTGCGTCAGTGGATCAACACGTCGTATCTGTAAGTATCCGCGTGCCGGTACGCCCTCGATCCGTACCGGCATCCGCCTGAGGAGTCTGATTGTGAATCATCGTCAACCGTCCCGCGCCACGCTGCTGAGTGTGGGATTTGCGTCCGTGGTCGTCTTCCTGCTCGCATGGGAAGCGGCCTGCCGCACCGGGGTCATCGATCCCCTGTTCCTGCCCCCGCCCTCCGCCGTGGGCGAGCGCATCGTCGCCATGCTGAGCGACGGCACGCTGCTCTCGAACGTGCTCGCCTCCACGCGTCGCGTGATGACCGGCTTCATCGCCGCCACGGCCGTGGCGATTCCGTTGGGGATCGTGCTGGGTACGTCGAGTTACGCACGCGCCGCGTTCGACCCGATCCTGTCGTTCCTTCGTCCGCTGCCATCGATGAGCTGGATTCCGCTCTCGCTGCTGTGGTTCGGCATCTCGGAGACGCAGAAGTACAGCATCGTGTTCATGGGGACGTTCGCCCCGGCGCTGGTCTATGTGATCGAAGCCACGCGCAACGTCGACCCGCTGCTGGTGCGCGCCGCCAAGAACCTCGGCGCGAGCAACTGGCAAGTCATGCGTGAGGTCATCCTGCCCGCGAGCCTGCCGCAGATCCTCTCGGGGATGAAGATCATTCTCGGCCTGTCGTGGACGTGTGTGATTTCCGCCGAACTGGTCGCCGCACGCGAAGGGCTGGGCTTTCTCATCATGAACGGCAAGGAGTTTTTCCAGACGGAAGTCGTCGTGCTCGGCATGGTGATGATCAGCGTCACGGTGCTCGTGACGGATATCGTATTTCGCGCCATCGAGCGCAAGGTGTTGAGGTGGCAAGCATGAACGATCGCATCGATTCCCACGCAGGGGCACAAACGGCGCATCACGGCAACGATACGCCGCGCGCGAAATCGTCCGACACGATGATCGCCATCGAAGGCGTATCGAAGCGATACGGCGAGTTTCAGGCGCTCGAGCGCGTCGACATGGACATCGCCCGCGGCGAGTTCGTGGTGCTGCTCGGTGCGTCCGGCTGCGGCAAGTCGACGCTGCTCAACCTGATCACCGGTTTCGACGCGCCGACGACCGGCCGCATCCGTGTGAACGACCGCGAAGTGAAAGGCATCGACCCGCATTGCGGCATGGTCTTCCAGCAGTACGCGCTGTTCCCGTGGCTAAGTGTGCTCGATAACGTGGCGTTCGGCCTGAAGATGAAAGGCATCGACAAGACCACGCGTTACGCCACGGCGCGACGCTATATCGACATGGTCGGCCTCAAAGGCTTTGAGGACCGCTACCCGAAGGCGCTCTCCGGCGGTATGCGTCAGCGCGTGTCGATCGCCCGTGTGCTCGCCAACGACCCGGACGTGATTCTGCTCGACGAGCCGTTCGCCGCGCTCGACGCCATGACGCGTCAGGTGTTGCAGGAAGAACTGCTCCAGATCTATCAGAAGAGCGGCAAGACCATCGTCTTCATCACGCACTCCATCGACGAGGCGCTGATGCTCTCGACGCGCATGGTGATCATGAGTGCCCGCCCGGGTCGCGTGGCCTGCGATCTGACAAACGATCTCCCGATGCCGCGTGACGCACAGGTACAGCTCTCGCCGCGCTACAACGAACTCAAATCGCAAATCTGGAACACGGTGCAAACCGAAGTCATGCGCAGCCTGGAGAGTCAGGCGGCATAGGGTCGCACACGGCTCGACATACGACTTCATCACCTCAGCAACGTTTCGCAAGCCCCCGCAATTCAATCGTCATGTCCAATCAAGTCACTCCCTCCCGCGCTTCGCGGGGTACTTTCCCTGCCTACCAGGCGGGTGCAGGCTGGAACGCGCTGCTGCCGTCTCGCGTGCCCCACACGCAAGCGCCGGTCGCGCGCAGCTTCGACGTCATCGTCGTCGGTGCGGGCTTCACCGGGCTGGCGGCAGCACGTCGCGTCGCGGAACTCCGTCCGGACGCCACAGTGCTCGTGATCGACGCCACTACCGTGGGCAACGGGTCGGCGGGACGCAACTCGGGCTTTCTCATCAACCTGCCCCATAACACTGGCATGGGCGGACACGGCAGCCCGGTCGAGGTCGCCCGCAAGCAGATCCACCTGTACGACCTCGGCCTGAAATGGCTGCACGAACTCGTGACGACGTATGGCATCGATTGCGGATGGAACCCCGTCGGCAAGTACCATGCGGCCGCCACGCCCGATGGCGAGCAACGTCTGCGCGACACGCTCGCGCAGTACCGCGAATGGGGGGTGACGTACCGTGAGTTGTCGCGCGACGCCCTGCGCAGCGAGATCGGCACCGGCTACTACGGCTACGGCTACCACTCGGACAACAACGTTTTCGTGCAACCGGCCGCCCTCGTGCGCGGTCTAGCCGACAGCCTGCCCGCAAACGTCCGACTCTGGGAAAACGAACCGGTCGTGTCGCTCGACGGTACCGGCCCCTTCACGGTAACGACGGCGACGACGCAACTGCGCGCCGGACAAGTCATCGTCGCCAACAACGGCTTTGCCAGCAAGCTGGGGCTGGCGCGCGATCGCGTCTTCACGATCTACACGTATGCGGCGATGACCCCCGCGCTGTCCGCCGACGAGCTCGCCAAGCTCGGCCCGGCCGCCGAATGGGGTGTGATCCCGGCGAACCGACTCGGGACAACGCTGCGCAAGACGCTCGGCGGTCGTTTCGTCGTGCGTAGCGCCTACTCGTACGAGAAGGAGCGTCCGCTGGGTGACGTCAACGCTATGCTCGCCGACGCCTATCAGCGCCGCTATCCGCAGATGACCTCGCACAAGTTCGAGCATGTGTGGGGCGGCGTGACGGCGCTCACCCGCAACGGCGCGCTGTACTTCGGTGAGGTCCGGCAAGGCCTGTTCGCCTCGCTCGGTTGTAACGGCGCAGGCGTGCTCAAGGGCAGCATCTTCGGCAAGTTGCTCGGTGAGATGGCCTGCTGCCAACAATCGCCGGAACTGGCAGACGCGCTGGGGTTCGAACGCCCGACGTGGCTGCCGCCCGAGCCGATCCGGCGCGTGGCCATCGTCTCAGCGATCCAGTATCAAAAGCATCGCGCAGGACTGGAGCGATAGCCCCACACGCCCTGCCGAAGACGATCACAGCGACATGAGCAAGCGCAGCGGATCGGCGCGCGCCCGCGATGTCATCCCACGGAAGCGCTCGCGAGACGCCTGCGCTTCGCCACCATGCCAGAGAGTCGCCTCTTGCACGGTTCGGGCGCGGCCGTCATGCCGAGACGGCGACGGACGCGCTCAATACATCTGCTGTAACTCAATGTGACGCAATCTGACGTAATGTGCAGTTCGGACGCGACCTCGCTAGAATGTCCGGCTTCACATTCGGGTCTGCCACGACATGTCAAACCATCGCTCTCCATTCTCTTGCCCATTGGCTCAGGAAGTCATCGACGCGCACATCGCCATCGAACAATGGCTCGGCGGCCGCGCCGAGCCTTCGGCGCTCGAACTACTGCTGGCCCGATTCTCGCCGGCATTTTCGATGATCGGGCTCTCGGGCACCCGCGTGAATCGCGCCGCGCTCGACACGCTGTTCGGACAGGGACACGGCAAGCGCCCCGGATTGCAAATCGTCGTCGACGAAGTCGACACCATCACGGCGTCGCCGGCAGGCGGCGTTGTGGCGTACCGCGAAACGCAAACCGACGGTGAAGGCCACAAGACGGTGCGTCGCTCCACCGCGGTATTCGAACGCGAGGCCGACGGACATATCGTTTGGCGTCATCTGCATGAAACGCCTGTCACCGACAGATAACCGGCGTGGCACGGCGACCTTCTGGTCCGCACGTTCAGAGGCGAATTGTTACACTGCCCTTCAAGCGGCAATCGCCGTACTTTCCTGATGGGGCTACCCTGATGTACATCGTCGAACTGACCTACATTCAACCGCTCAATGCCATCGATGCGCAGTTGCAAGCGCATCGCGCGTTTCTCTCCACGCAATACGAGCGCGGGATCTTCATCGCCTCCGGACCGAAGGAGCCGCGCAACGGTGGCATCTTCCTCGTCTCCGGTAAGGTTTCGCGTGACGAACTCGACGCGCTCATCGAGCAAGACCCGTTCCGCATTCATGGTCTTGCCGACTATCGCGTCACGGTCTTCGATCCGGTCAAGTTCCATCCGCAGATCGCCGATCTGCTCTGAGCGGCATCGACCACCGGTCCGCGCTTTCGTGGGCACCCCAAGGTGTCTCGCATCGCGCGGGCCGATTAAACGCCGCTCTCCCGCTTTAACCATCCGTCGAGAGCGTGACCGGCTCCCATTGACTGAATTCGTATTCCAATGCCGTGAGGTTTTCCCGTACGAGTCTGAGCGCATCGCTACCGAGCAGGAGGTGCGCGGGCGGACGTGCCGAGTCAATGGCGGCGAGCATGGCGCGAGCGGCCTTCACCGGGTCGCCGAGTTGCTTCCCGCTCTTCTCTTCCCGCGCACGACGCACCGGATCGAAGCTGGCGTCGTAGTCCGGGATCGAGCGCGGGGTGCGCGCCATCGAACGTCCCGCCCAGTCCGTTCGGAACGAGCCCGGTGCGACAGCCGTCACCGCGATCCCGAAAGGCTCGACCTCTTTACCGAGACTCGACGAAATCCCCTCCAGCGCGAACTTACTTCCGCAGTAATACGTGATGCCCGGCATCGTGATATGCCCGCCCATCGACGTAATGTTCAGAATGTGCCCTCGCCGACGCTCACGCATGAACGGCAACACCGCCTTCATCATCGCCACTGCGCCGAAGACGTTGACGTCGAACTGGCGACGCATCTCGGACAGCGGCGATTCCTCCATGATGCCTTCGTGCCCGTAACCGGCATTGTTGATCAGCGCATCGACGGGCCCGACGTTGGCCTCGATCTCCGCCACCACACCGTCGATGGCGTCGAAGTCGGTGACATCGAGCATGCGGCCGAACGCCGATGTCGGTGAAAGCGATTCGAAGTCACGCTTCGCTTGCTCGCTACGTACCGTGCCAACCACTTTGTGGCCTGCTGCAAGCGCCTCTTGTGCCAACGCGCGGCCGAAACCGCTACTCACGCCCGTAATGAGCAAGATCTTTCCTGATGACATCGTTGCCTCTCCCAAACGTTGATCGATGGGTGCATACTAGTCTCATTGAAATTGATGTTTAAGCCAAAATTCGCTGATTTTCTTGCCTAAAACTATGATTCAAAGGACTTCGCCACGCAAGCCGTCAGGCACAGACAGCGACACACGCTCACGCATCATCGCCTTGTTGCGTGACCTCGCGCCTGCCGAGGGCTACAACCTGAGCGCACTGCCCAGCGTTCGTATCCTGCGCTCGGACCGTGCGCTGTCGCGCACGCCGGTGCTGTACGACCCGGGCATCGTGATCGTGTGTCAGGGGCGCAAGCGAGGCTATTTCGGTGAGCAGTTGTACGAGTACGACGAAGACCACTATCTGGCCGTCTCCGTGCCCGTCCCCTTCAGTATGGAGACGGACGCGACGCGCGAACGGCCGCTGCTCGCGCTCTATCTGCATCTTGATTTCACGCTGGCCGCGGAACTTGCGGCGCAGATCGATCGGGAAGGCATTGCCGTGCATGAAGTCGCACCGCGAAGCATGATGTCCACACCGATGGACGCACGGATGCAAACGTCCGTACTCCGCTTTCTCGAAGCAATGAGCGATCCGCTTGAAGCCGCCGTCCTCGGACACGGCCTGCTGCGTGAACTCTACTTCCGGGTACTCACCGGGGCGCAGGGCGGCGCGATGCGCGAGGCGCTTTCGATGCGGGGACAGTTCGGCCGGATCGGCCGGTCGCTGCGGTTGATTCATGCCAGTTACGCCCAACCGCTCGACGTGACGCAGCTTGCAGACGAGGCAGGCATGAGCGTGCCGAGCTTCCATAGTCATTTCAAGACGATTACGCAGGTCTCGCCGATGCAGTACGTCAAGTCGACACGCCTGCATCAGGCACGGTTGCTGATGGTGCGTCAGGACCTGACGGCGGAAGCCGCAAGCCATGCCGTCGGTTACACGAGCCCGTCTCAGTTCAGCCGGGAGTTCAAGCGACTATTCGGTCTGACACCAGCCGCCGAAACGAGACGCATGCGTGAGAGTTTCGCGATTCCGGAAGCGTTCGCCGATGGGATCTATGTGTCGTCTCATTGACGTTGTGACGACGCCACGAAAGGAAAACGGGCTGAGATCTGCGCAAGACAGAACCCAGCCCGTTTCAAGCCAGCAAACCGCTCGGCAATACCGGGCACATTCGCCCGGCATCGCCTGTCGATGCGCTTCATGCACCCTTGTACAGCGTCATGTTCAGGTGGTCGATCTGGCCAGAGGCTTCGGCGCTCTTCAGTTGCGCCTGCACTTGCGCCGTGCTGAGCGTCGGGCCGTTGTCCGGCGTCCAGTGAGCGGCAGACAGCGAGTTGCCGGTGCTCGTCAGGATTTCATCGGTGCCTGCGGCGTAAGCGACGCCAGCGGTGCCAAGGGTAGCGAGCGAAACAGCGATCAGAAGGGCTTTCATGGTGTAACTCCAGAGGATGTAAAGGTTAGGTAACGCGCGGTGTGGTTCTGTTGCTCCGCCGTTGAAACCATTAGACCTCTCGGAGGTATCTGGCATTTGTCCGATCCAGCGCCGAGTGCAATCGTAAGTACCTGCGACGCTGCCAGACAAACTGCGATACAAAGCGACCACCGATAGCGTTGTTCCTGCTTACGCCTTGAGCGACAACCGCGCCTCCAACCCGCCGCCTTCAAGGTTGCGCAACGTGAGCGTCGCGTCCATCGCCTGCGCGAGCTGACGCGCAATCGCCAGCCCCAGCCCCGTGCCGCCGGTGTGACGGTTGCGCGACGTCTCCACCCGCACGAACGGCGCAAAGACCGCTTCGAGCATGTCCTCCGGAATGCCCGGACCGCAATCGGTCACGATCACGTCGATCCGTTCGGCACGCCGCGTCACGTCGAGATTTGCCTCGTTGCCATACTTGAGCGCGTTGTCCACGAGGTTGCCTACAATACGCCGTAACGCCTGCGGACGCGTCACGATCGGCTGTCCCACCTGCCCCTTCAACGTGACGGGCGACCCCGCATCCACGTAATCGCACACAAGACTATCCAGCAGCGAATCGATATCCACCTTGCAAGGTGCTTCGGACGCCCCATGCAGCGTTCGGGCGTACGTCACCCCCTCCTTGACCAGCGACTCCATCTCCTTCAGATCCTGTTGCAGACGCACCGCCGACGTTTCGTCTTCCATCGTGTCGACGCGCAGGCGCATGCGCGTGATCGGCGTCTGCAAGTCGTGGGAGATGGCCGCGAGAATCTGCATGCGCTCGGTCATGTAGCCGCCGATGCGATCCTGCATCGCATTGAACGCCCGCGCGGCACGCGCCACTTCCGACGGGCCGTCCTCGCTCAGACGCTCCGCCCGCAAATCGGGCCCCAACGTATCGGCGGCCTTCGCCAGCGCATTCAGCGGACGCGTCGCCACACGCACCGCCAGCCAGCAGCACCCGGCGATCAAGACCAGTTGCAGCACCAGCATCGCAGGCAGCCAGCCCGAAAGCGGCAAGGTCGGCGTCGGGAAGACGTCGATGGTCAGCGGCGAGCCATCGCTCAGACGCAAGTGCGCCTGAAGCTGATCCGGGTCGCCGGGCACGCTATTGACCGTCACGGGATACGACACACCAATGGAATCTTCGATGACGCGTGCGACCTGCGCGGCCGCACCGGCATCGGGCTTTCCACCGGCAGCACCGGTGCCAAGTTCGAAGCGATAGCTACGACGCGCCAGACGCGGCAACCACTGCGCCCGCTCGGCGGCTGGCAGATGATCGAGCAACGCGACGGAACTGGCGACTTCGCTCTCGATGTACACGCTCATCATGTTCGACGTCACGCGATTGCGCTCGGTCATGGTGAGCCAGAACGAGAGCGCCTGCGCGAGCGCCAGCCCTACGAAGAGGATGAGCGCGAGCCGCGCGAACAGCGAGCGCGGCCAGTGCCACTGGAACGCCCCGGGAGCAGGGCCTTGTGTCAGGGTGGGAGTCATTCTGGCGTGCCGACGACGGTGACAGCCGAGCAGAACACATAGCCTTCGTTGCGCAGCGTCTTGATATAGCGAGGCTCACGCGCACCGTCGCGCAAGCGCTGGCGCAACCGGCTGATGAGCAGATCGATGGACCGGTCGAAGGCGTCAGCCTGTCTGCCCTGCGTAAGATTGAGCAACTGGTCGCGCGTGAGCACGCGTTGTGGATGATCGAGCAATACGCGCAGCAGGCGATACTCCGCGCCGCTGAGCGCGACTTGCGTGCCGTCGGTATCGAGCAGGTGACGCGCCGTCGTATCGAGCTGCCATTCGCCGAAGCCGAGAATCTCGGCCGTCTCCGTGACCTGCATGCCCGGCGGCAACATACGCGTGCGACGCAGCACCGACTTGATGCGCGCCAGCAATTCACGCACCGCGAAAGGCTTGGCCAGGTAATCGTCCGCGCCCATTTCGAGGCCGACGATGCGGTCAGTCTCTTCGCTGCGCGCGGTGAGCATGAGCACCGGCACCGCCCTGAACTTGCCCGCGCGAAGCTCGCGGCACAGCACGAGGCCGTCGTCGCCAGGCAGCATCAGGTCGAGCACGATGAGATCGGGTGCACCGTCGGCAAGCACCGCGCGCATCTCACGCCCATTAGCGGCCACGCTCACACGCATGCCGTTCTTTTCGAGGTAGTCGGCAAGCAACTCCCGAATCCCACGATCGTCGTCGACGATCAGCACATGATCGATTTTTTCCATGTGAACGATTATAGCGACGAGTCACCACGCCCACGGTCGTCGCCGCCCTCCGTCAGATCGGGGGTTTTACGACGCCGCGCACGCTCCGTCTCCGGCAGCACGCGGCGGCTCGCAGGTGCGAGATCGCATTGCAGCGGATGGACGACTTCGGCACTCAGGCCACCCGCCAGAAATGCCAGCAGACTCAGCAGACGCTTCATGCATCCTCCACCACGGAATGCTTCTGTCCATTCGCGACCGTATATTCGAGCGCGTACGGATCCACGCCTTCCAGACATCCGATATTGGCGCGCCACATCCCGGGCATCATGCGCGTCTCGTGGAACGGGTAAATACCGCAGTGCTTGCAGAAATAGTGTTTCGCCAGGCGAGTATTGAACTGATAAAGGGTCAGATCATCCTGGCCCGACAGAATGCGCAAATTGGCTTCGGGGAACGGCGGCGTCATCAGCGCCCCCTTGCGGCGGCATAAGCTGCAATTGCAGCGCGCAGCCGGTTCAACCGGCGTGACAACTTCAAATCGGACAGCGCCACAGTGGCAGGAACCTTGCAACGTTTCAGACATGGATCGACTCCCGGATAAGTCCGCGCCGGCGGCACGGTCGTTAAGCGCTTTATATCGCAATCGAACCCGCCCGTTATCCCGGTTTGTATCTCAATGTATCTGGATGGCCCCCCGATACACGACATTGCCGAAATGCGGCCTTTTGCACACATGGCAGATACGCGCGGACAGTGAAATACGGCTACCGACTCACTAAAACCGTTGCACTGTTCACAGGAGAAGAACTGCCATGTTGACGCTACTCAGAAGTGCCTTCGTCGCCCTCGCCCTAACCGGCCTTACCGCTTGCGCACCGTCGCAGGCTCGCCCGATCTCAGGCGGCACCGCGCCCGAGTTCACGGGCATCGACAACTGGATCAACAGCCAGCCGCTCACACTGTCGCAACTGCGTGGCAAGGTCGTACTGGTCGATTTCTGGACGTACTCGTGCATCAACTGCATTCACACCACGCCGTACGTTAAGCAGTGGTACGAGAAGTACAAAGACAAGGGACTGGTCGTGGTCGGCGTGCACACGCCGGAATATGCCTACGAGCGCGATACGAAGAATGTCCAGGAAGCCGTGCGCCGCGCAGGCATCACGTATCCGGTCGCGCAGGACAACCGCTACGCCACGTGGAAAGCCTACGACAATCTCTACTGGCCCGCGTTCTATCTCGTCGACAAGTCAGGCAAGATCGTCTACACGCACTTCGGCGAGGGCGATTACGACAAGACGGAAGCGGCCATCAAGGCGCAGTTGGCCGCTCAGCCATCGTAAGCACGCCGCAAAAGAACGCCTATCGCACCGCCGCTTCGTGTCGTGAGCACAACGCATCGAAGTCCTGTGCCAGATCGGCAAGCGAGACGGCGCCGAGCCTTGCGATAAGGATCGCCTCAGCCTCACGCAACGCCCCGTCGAGCGCCGCGTTCACCGCGCGCTCGACGGCGCATTCGGGGTTGTCGCTCTCCACACCGATGGCGAAGATATTCGGACCACCGACAGCGCGATGAATGTCGAGCAATGTCACCTTGTGCAAATCGCAGGCGATGCTCCAGCCGCCCCCATGCCCCTTGTCCGAGCGAACGTACCCGGCCTCGCGCAACCCCGCCATCGTGCGCCGGACCACCACAGGATTGGTGCGCAGCATCTGGGCGAGCTGTTCGGACGTGAAAGGTGCGTCATGCCGAGCCATGTGCAGTAGCACGTGAAGCATGCGCGAAAGTCGGCTGTCGCTTCTCATCGTCGCCCCTCGCTCACAACGCCTGACGCGCGAACCACGCGTGAATCAGTCCGCTCTGGAAGAAACGCACCGGCTCGTCGAAACCGCCTTCCCAGATGATGTCGTCCATCGCCTCCGGCGGCACAACAGCCACCTGCGTCCCATAAATGGCCTTCGCCCGCTCACGCGCCTCGGGCGACACCGACATCATCCCGAACCAGACTTCCAGCAGCCGTCGCCCGGCTTCGGAGGTCATGTCGCACGCCAGATCCGCACTTGCGAGGTAGCCACCCGGTTTCAGCCGGTCGGCAATCCCGCGAAAGAATGCCCGCCGCTCGGCCCGGTCCGTCACGAACTGGGAGACGAGAATCGACGTTGCGCCGTCAAACGGTTCGCTCTCGGGCAACGAGTCGAGAAAGCCCTGATGGAAGACGCAGCGCGACGCAATGCCTTGCGCTTCGGCTTTGCCGCGGAACACGTCGAGCATCCGCCCCGACGGCTCAACGGCGGTGAAGCACCACGCCGGATGACGCTCGGCCAGATACAGAATCTCCGCACCCGTTCCCGCGCCGACACACAAGACGTTCGCCTCAGGCGGCAGCGGCGCGAAAACGTTGTCGAGCACCAGTTGCAGCGCATCGCGCAAAGGCGTCATCGCGCTCCAGGTCTGGTCGTACGTTGCCGCGTGCTGGTCGAACATCGCGATGGTCTCTTGCCGCATGGCTGGCTCCACATTCATGTAACTTTTGATGTTTCATCATGCCATGAGAGATGCAACGCAGGCAAGTGGCGTGTTCGACGAGGTCGCGTTGCGAGCGACATCAGGGCCTGTGCAATTTGAGGGGTACCGCTAAATATTGGCGACCTCTGGTCGTTAATGCATAGGATTGGCCCGCTTTCCTTACCGGGCCTTACCAGAACCCTCTCGACGACACGCCCCCCGATGACGTCTATCAACACAGCAACAAACCTGATTTCACTGACGACGAGCGACATTGCGTCGCGTGCCGCCAATCCGAGCGCAGTGCCCGGCACAGTCCCCACCGGCTCGGGCGCTTCGGCGGTCGCCGAGTCGACGCGCGTCACCCTCACGCAGACCCCGCCCGTCGCCAACTGGCCGACGTACACCCAGCCGGTCGCCAACGGGACCGCGCTGAACTGGCGGCAGTTGCCCTCAGACGCCATCTCGCTACTGATGTCGGGCAACCTGTCGACGACATCGCTGGGCAATCGTCTCGATCAGCTCGGGTCGAAGCTGATGTCCGCCATCGCAACGGGGGCGACGTCCTTCTCGCAAAGCGTGGTGCGCTCTACATCCGCCGCGCCCGCCACCGACGCCGATCTGGCGTTGCAACAATTCAAGCTGCAAACGAGCGCCGACAACCAGTTCGCATTGACGGTCACGACCGCCAGCGGCGCGCAAGTCAACGTCAAACTGGGCAGCAGCGACGACGGCCTGTCCGTCGAGTTTTCCGTCACGAAAGGCACGTTGACCGACGCGGAACGAGACCAGCTCGGCAAACTGGGCGATGCCTTCCAGAGCGCCGTGAACGGACTCGCCAAGCAGCCGCCGGTCGTGGACTTCAGCGCACTGACAGGCTTCGACACGTCCGTGCTCACGTCGGTGGACCTGAACGCCACGCTCAATGCCAACGGCACCACGCCGCAGACCTTCGTGTTCCACGCGGACGCCACGCAACGTTCGATGCACGTCGACGGTGCGAGCGGCAAGTTCGACGTCAACGTCGACCTGAAGAATCTTCAGGCCATCGGCAGCCCGAAGGCGCAAGCCGCCGCTCTGGATGCCTGGCTCACCCGCTTCGACACCGCGCAGGCGCGAGGCAACGGCGATGCTTCGCTCATGAACATGTTCAAGGCAGCGTTCAGCGGCCTGAACAGCCATTACCCGAGCGCGCCCACCCTGCCGCGCATCACGCTTAGCAATGCGGACAAGGCCACGCTGAGCGGTCTGGCAGACTTCAGCGCCTCGCTGTCGCAGACGAAGACGTCGCCGAATCCGATGCGTCCGTCGGAAGTCGACGGCTTCGATTACCAGATCTCGCAGAACACTCAGATCGGCGGCACAGATACGCTTAACCGCAAGATTCAGCAGCAAACGCAGGCCACACTGACCGCGAGCTATCACCGCTCGCTCTGGGCCGGGGTGCCGTTGCAACTGACGAGCGATCCGAAGTCGCAGAACTACGAATATGTGAAGGTGCAGGATTCGGCGTCGAGCAATGTCGACGTGAGCTATCGCGACGGCTTGCTTGCCCATGCTCAGGTCAGCCGCTCGGCCAGCCAGAAAACGCAAGTGCAGCGCTATGAAATGGCCAAGCTGGTCAGCGACGTCACCACGCCGCTGTCGGCGTCGAGCACGTCCGATCTGATGACGTTGCTCCAGTCCATCATGCAAAACGACGCGAAAAATGCAACGCGATCGTCCGGCGGCACCAGCGATGACGCGACGACCGACGCCGTGCGCAAACGCACCGCGCTGGAGATCGACCCGCTTCGTCTGGACGGTACGCACACGTCGTAAGCACGATATTCGCACCGCGCCATTTTTCTCGGCGCGGTGCGTTCCCTCTTCCCGCCTAAATACCGGTTGCCGCCCGGCGACGTCAGTTACCCTGCCCCTGAGCAGGAACAGCAGCGGCGTTGCCACGCTGGCGGTACCAAAGCGCATACACCACCGACAAGGCGATCACGAACGGCACGCCGTAGACCAGCGTCATACGGAACTCGTCGGTGAAGTAGGTCGTGACGAGCGTCGCCAGCATCAGCAACGCGCCCGCCAGACTGGCGTATGGATACCCCCACATGCGAAAGCTCAGCGATTTCGCGTCGTGCGCACGGCGGAAGAACAGATGCGTGACGAAGATCATCAGCCACGTGAACATTGCGCCGAACATCGAGACCGACATCATCAGCGTGAACGATGCCTGCGGAGCAAGCACGTTAAGCGCCACAGCCAATGCAATTCCGATGGTCGAGAGCATGAGCGCGGCGACCGGCACACCGTTGCGGCTGACTTCACCGAAGCGGCGCGGCGCATACCCTGCACGCGAGAGCGAGAACATCATGCGCGTGGTGATGTAGAGCTGACTGTTCATCGCGGACAACGCTGCGACCAGAATCACCAGATTGATCACGCCCGCAGCGCCCGGAATATGCGTTGCGGCCATCACCTTCACGAACGGACTACCGTCCTCACCTGCGGCGTTCCACGGCACGATGGCGAGCGTGAGCGCCAGCGTGAGCAGATAGAAGAACACGAGACGGAACATCGTCGCGCGGAAGGCTCGGGTGATCGCGCGCTGCGGATCCTGCGCCTCGCCCGCCGCCACGGCAATCATCTCGATGCTCAGATAGCTGAAGATCGACACGATCACCGCCACCCACATGCCCCACGCCCCCTTAGGGAAGAAGCCGCCGTGTGACGTGTAGTTCGCCAGCCCGATGCCACTCTCGGCCGGCGCACGAAACACGATGTACGCGCCGAGAATCAGGAACGCGACGATGGCCACGATCTTGAGCATCGAGAACGCATACTCGACCGCGCCGAACACTTTGACGCTCGCCGCATTGATCGCGATGAGACCGACCGAGAAGCCTACGATCCAGTACCAGCCCGGCACGGCCGGAAACCAGTACTTCATGTAGACGGCAATCGCCGTGACTTCCGTGCCGACCGCAAAGACGATCGACGACCAGTAGCCGTAGCGCACCAGAAACCCGGCCAGTGGCCCGATGTAGTGCTCGGCGTACGCGCCGAACGAGCCTGACGTCGGGTGCGCCACGGTCATCTCCGCGAGGCAACCCATGAGCAGCAGCGCAATCGCACCGCCGATGGCATAGCTCAGCAGGACGCTCGGCCCGGCAAAGCCGATGGCGAATGCGCTACCCAGAAAGAGGCCGGTGCCGATCGCACCGCCAATCGCAATCATCGATAACTGCCCGCTGGTGAGGCCGCGGTGCAGTCCCTTTTCTCGCTCGACAATGCTGTCGAAGCCTGGTTGTGTCGTACTCAAGATCGTCTCCTATATTCCTTGCGGTACTGCGGTATTGAAATGACTAAAAGGTGTGTTCGATGCCGAAGCCGATGCCCCGGTAGTGCGCCCCAGGCGGAGCGGCGCCGCCATTGGTGGCGCTGAAGTTAGGACGTGGCGAGAAGCCATAGCTGCCCCACGCCCGGTTGATGACCTGGTAATAGGCGAGGTACACGTCGGTGCGTTTCGAGAAGTCGTAGCGGTAGCCGAGGTTCATCTGCGTCGCGCCGAGGTCGGCGGTGCTGCACACCCCACCGCCCACGCGCGAGCACGACCCGTTCATCGCATAGCCGCCACCGAGCCATATGGAGTGCTTTCCTCCGCCGAAGAAGTGCTGGACCATCGCGTAGACGGCGTCGCGGCGGTAGTGGTTGAGGTTGCCGCTGGTGCCATCGTCCGTGCGATATGTCAGCCGGTCCCAGCCCGCCACCCACTTTGTGTTGGCATACGTGAAGACGACGAGCACTTTGTGTCCGTCGTCGCGCGATCCCGTCGCACGTGAACCCACGTTGGACGGATTCGCACTCGCCGGTGCGCCGAGCCACGCGAGTCCGAAGTAGTCCTTGTGCATCTCGTACGCGTAACGCACGCGCAGCGGACCGTTCACGTACTCCAGCCCCGCGCCGAACACCTGGGGTGAAATGCTGCCTGCCGGTGTCGTGACGCTGCCGTTCGACAGCGAGTACGAAAACCGCATTTGCAGCCCGTACCACTCAGGTGTCCAGTACTGAATGCTGTTGCCCTGACGGCGGTTGAACGTCGCATCCGAGGCGTTGTTGACGCGCCCCGATTGCGTCGTCGTGTTCGGCACGTTGAAGCCGGGATTGCTCAGGATGGTGCTGAGGTCGCCCGTGTAGGGATTGCGCACCGGCGAGCCGACGGATAGCGTCGACCACTGATACGGCGTGTCCCAGTTACCCAGAAACGCCGTGCCGAACGGCCCCTGCAGCCCGACGTTCGAGTTGCGATTGCCGATGGCGCCGACGGCCTTGCCGTCGATGGAGACCGGCGTTTCGATTTGCCAGATCGCGGCATAGCCGTCGCCGAGATCTTCCTTGCCTCGCATGCCGAAGTACGAAATGCTCGAGAGCATGCGTGTGCCGCTCATCTCCGGCACGTTGATCGCGCCTGCGGGCGCTTGCGTCGGGCGCGGCGCGGCGGCCGTTACCTGACGTCCGCTCACGCTGACCCAGTCCGTCATCGGCGTGAGATGCCCGTAGATCTGCACCTGCGCCTGCGACATCTCGCAAGCGCCGAGTCCGACGGCCATCGCCAGCACCGCGCCGGGCATACGCGCACCAGCGCGCGTAGTGCCCGAACGTGTCGCCTGACTCGTGTCCCGTCGGCGTGAGAACCGATACCGATACCGCAACGCGCCGCGCATCGTCGCTTAACCCGGCAACGTGAAACCACAAGCGGCCAACTGCGCAAGCAGCCGCTCGTGTTGCTCGTCCGACAACTGCGTGAGCGGCGGACGCACGCGCGACCACGCCGGATCGTCGCGATGCGACGCCAGCACCGCCTTGAGCGCCGGGATCATGGGGTACGACTGCACGATGCTGCGCACCGCATCCGCTTGCGCCTGAAGCGCAGGGCCCGTGTCACCCGTGTCACTCGTATCGCCCGCCCACTCGCGGCACAGCCGTCCGATGACTTGCGGATTGACGTTGACCGTCGCCGAAATGCATCCCTTCGCACCTTTGGCCGACGCCCGCGACACGAGCGACTCGGACGCCGGGAAGATGCCGAAACCGGGGAAGGCGTCGAGCATGGCGTTCAGATTGTTCCAGTCACCCGAACTGTCCTTGATGCCAACGACCGTTTGCGGGAAGTCGCGAATCAGCCGCTCGATCACCGGCAGCGTGATCGGCACGCCCGACAGCGCAGGGATGTGATACAGGTACAGGCGCAAACGCGCATCGGCGACTTGCTCGATCACGCGGGCGTAGTAGGCGTAAAGACCGTCGTCGGAGATGCCCTTGTAGAAGAACGGCGGCAGCATCAGCACACCGGCGCAGCCACGCTCGACGGCATGTCGTGTGAGCGCCACCGTTTCCGGCAACGAGCAGCAACCGGTGCCGGGCAGCATGCGCCGCGTGTCCAGACCGTTGTCGACGAGCAGGTCGAGCAACGCCATGCGCTCGCCGAGTCCGAGCGAGTTCGCTTCGCTGTTCGTGCCAAACGGCGCGAGACCGACACCTTGCGAGAGCAACCATTCGCAATGCGCGAGAAAACGGGGGGCATCCGGCGTCAGATCCGCATGAAACGGCGTGACGACGGGCGCAAACGCCCCGGTCAATTCGTGATCGACCATGACAGTTCCTAAGAGAGAGGGGGAGAGTTGCGGCGCTGCCGTCGCTGAACGTCCCCGTTCAGCGATTCAGGCAGGCGCGGACCGCATCAGGGCGATGGGTTGATTTCGTGCAGGAATTGCAGAATTTCGCGGCCGAGCGAATCGTCGCCCGTGTCGAGATGCGCAACGACCGACGTGTGGTTGTGGTCGTGCACCTGAATGAAGCGCGGCGCGTGCGCATCGCGCTTCGCGAGCCGATGACAGAATTCGAGCGCGTAAGTATCGAGATGGGGATTCTCGAACTCGGCAACGACCGTCATCACCGGCACCGGCATGGCATCGACGTGCGCCATCGGGGCGTTCGCCTCATGACGCGCTGCGTCGTCGCCGTAATAGGCGATGACGCCAGGGGCGTTCGGATTGTCCGGCAGGACATCGGCACGCAGCCGCGCGCTGATCAGCACGGCCCCTGCCACTTCAGGTGCCGCCGGACGCACACATGGATCGCACAGATAGCTGGCGACGTGCGAGCCGCCCGCCGAATGCCCGATCAGCAGGATGCGGGACAAGTCGGCCCCGCCCTCGCCTGCATATTGCGCGATGTGCTCACGGATCCATTGCATCGCCAGCGCGACATCCTCTGCGCCGCCCGGGAACGTGGCTTCCGGCGCAAGCCGATACTCCACGTTGACGGCCACGCAGCCGTGTCGCGCGAAGTAGCGCGGCACGTTGCCGTAGATCTGCGCGTTGGCATTCATATCGCCGCGCACGAACCCACCACCGTGTACGAAGACCACAATAGGTGCGGATGCGGGTGCACTCGCCGGTCCGACCGACGCTGTCGGACGGTAGACGTCGAGCCGATGCCGCGCATGCGGACCATAGGCCAGATCCCGCACGACGGCGAAGCCTTCCGCCGACGCCTTCGCCAGCAACGGCGTGTAGGTGTCGAGCACGGCGCGGCGTCCCGCAGCGATGTCGTCGGTCCACGAGGGGCCGAGTCCCCGCATGAGCGAGCGCGCGACTTCCCACTCGGCGGCGGCTGGCGTCTGTCCGTCCATCAATAGACTCCCATCAACTGCGAAAGCTGCGCGATGTACCCGGCGTAGCGCGGATGCTGTTTGATCGTCTGCGGCGAGCGCGGACGCGGCAGATCGATCACCACTTCCTGCTCGACCTTGCCCGGACGCGCCGACATCACGATCACGCGGTCCGACAGGAACACCGCTTCCTCGATGCTGTGCGTCACGAGCAACACCGTCTGCCGATGCTCCTGCCAGATGCGCAGCAGCTCGACGTTCAGGTTGTCGCGGGTAAGCGCGTCGAGCGCACCGAACGGCTCGTCCATCAGCAGCACTTTGGGTTCGAGCGCCAGAATCTGGCCGATGGATGCACGTTGACGCATGCCTCCGGACAGCTCGTGCGGATGGTGGTCGGCGAACTGCGCGAGTCCCAACATCTCCAGCAGCGCCGCCACACGCGGCTCGCTCTTCTCCTTCGGAATCTTGCGCAGGCTGGTGCCGAGCAGCAGGTTCTGGCGCACCGTGAGCCACGGCAGCATATTGCTCGTCTGAAAGACGACGCCGATCTCGGGCACTGGACGCGACACGCGTTGACCCGCCACGCGCACTTCACCGCCGTCATGCGCCACCAGGCCCGCCACGATGCGCAACAGCGTGCTTTTGCCGCAGCCGCTGGTGCCAAGAATCGACACGAACTCCTGGTCTGCGATAGAGAGCGATACGTCGTCGAGGATCTTCACCGGCGCAGTCTTGCGGTTCTTCGCCGGAAAGGTCTTGTCGATGTGGCGCACTTCGATCATGGCGTCCGACGTCTGAGGAGCGACGGACGGGGCAACCGCTGCGCTCGCCGAATGCAGAGGCGTCACGATATTCGCCTTCGAATTAGTCAGACCGCTCATACGTTGATCCCCCGCCACCACACAAACCGTGCCAGCCGTTCGATGGCCCAGTAGAGCACCACCGCCAGCAACGTCACCATCAGAATCGCCGCGAACATCACGTCGGTGCGTGCCGCTGCCGACGCGAACACGATCAGATGTCCCAGCCCTTCTTCCGACCCGATGAACTCACCGACGATGGCGCCGATGACAGCGAGCGGCATGGCGATCTTGAGACCGTCGGCAAACGCAGGCAGCGCCGCCGGGAGATACAGCCGCCAGAAGGTGTCCCACGGGCTTGCGCCCAGTGCACGGAAGTGCTCGTCGAGATTGCGTGCCACGGACGCGAGACCGCCCATCGTCGCCACCACGACAGGAAAGAAGGCGAACAGGAACGTCGACGCCAGCTTCGAAGCAAAGCCGTAACCAAACCACACGATCATGAGCGGCGCGAGCGCGATCTTCGGCATGCTTTGCAAAGCGGTGACGAGCGGATACAGCGTGCGGCGCGCGAACGCGCTGTAGCTGATGACCACACCGATCACGAGCCCGCCCGCGACGGCGGCGACGAACCCCGTCAGCACTTCGACGGTCGTCACCCACGTGTCCGCGAGCATCTGCGGATGCACTTCCCACGCAGCGCGAAAGATGGCCGACGGCGGCGGCATCAGGTACGACTGCACCTTGAAGTACGTCACGGCCATTTCCCACAGGGCGAGCAACACGCCCCAGAATACGATCGTCTGTGCGATGCGTTTCATTCGAATGTCTCCTCCGGATGGATGGGGCAAGCCGGGTTAGGCCTTGCCGCCCGACTTCTCCTTGACCATCCCCGGCGGGGGCGGCACGACGAAACGCTCGAACCGGAACCGGTCGAAGCTCTCGATGTTGCGCTCCCACACCTTCGCCTCGTACGGATGCTCGGCGTCGATCTGCGTCATCTCGCAATACAGCTCGACGTTGTTGCCGTCCGGATCCTTGAACACGAGGAAGTAGTTCGCACCGGGACCGTGGCGACCGATGCCGCGCACGATCTCGACCTCATGGGCGCGCAGCACGTCTACGGCCTTCTCCATCTCCTCGACGCTGTCGACCAGATACGAGAAGTGCTCCATACCGGGACGCCCGTAGCGCGGCAGATCGTCGATGTCGGGCGAGTTCTTCGGAATCTGCGACAGCGCCAGATCGTGGTGATCGCTGCCCGCACGCAGGAACACCATCTGGTCGTCGATCCAGTCGGAGACCGTGAGGCCCAGCACTTCGGTATAGAACTTCACCGACTTCTGAATATCGCGTACGACCAGCACCAGATGGCCGAGACGCTTCGGATTGAGTTTGGGTTTGGGGCTTGTCATCTCCACTCCTTGCATTGCAACAGTTCTCATCGGGTCGCGATCGGATTCCCGAACACCGGGAATCACTCGACGAACTGATTGGTATAGATGTCGGTGGCTTTGAGCGTCGGCGCGAGATTGAAGGCGTCGCGCACGAACTTCGCGGTGGACTCCATACGCGGCACCGGCAGCCAGCCCGGCTTGTGGCCCTTCGTTTCGCTATCGGTCTCCAGCGCACCGATCTGGCGAATCTGTTCGACCATGACCTGCTTGTCGAGCATCGGGTACTGCGAGACGATCACACCCGCAGACTCCTCCGGATGCTCGCGCATCCAGGCATAGCCCCGGTACGTTGCCTGCACGAAGCGACGCACCACATCCGGCTTCTGCGCGATCATCGTTTCGGTCGTGACGATGCCGTTGCCGACCATGTCCAGCCCGAAATCGCGATAGCGCAGCGAGCCGATCTCGCGGCCCTGCTTCGACGCCAGCGATTTGAGTACCGGCAGATTCGCACCTTCCCAGCACTCGGTCAGATCCACACGCCCTTGCAAGAACGAAGGATTGATCGTGGACGGATCGAGGCGGAGCAGCTTGACGGACGTCGGCGGCAGGCCGTTCGCCTTGAGCCACGCCGGCACGATGTTCTGCAACGGCGACGCGCCGCCACCGCCCATCGACATGCCTTTCAGGTCGGCGGGTTTGGTGATGGTGCGACCAGGCTTCGCGAGATAGCAGATCGCGCCGGGCCAGACCGCATTGATCGACCCCACCATCCGCGTCTTGCCGCCCTGCGCGCGATTGAGCATGACGCTGATCGGGTCGCCGTAGCCGAACTCGAACAGGCCCTGATCGACTTCGTTGACGGTGCGTTGCCCGCCGTGACCGACGATGGCCGATACCTCCAGCCCTGCTTCGCGGTAATAGCCTTTGTTGATCGCGACGAGCACGCCGCCGGTACTGCCCTGTGGCAGCCATGAGAGGTTGAACTTGACCTTGTCCTGTGCGGCGACCGGCGTCGCCCACAACGCGCCTGCGCCGGCAATCCCTGCCGTGCCGATCGTGCTGGCACATGCGAGCGCCGTCCACCAGCGCCGGGTCCACTGCCACTGCTGCATTGCTGCCTCCTCCTGACCGCCACTTGAGCGGTCTTTCTTATTTGCGTTGTGCCACGACACGGTTCTCGATGGCGCCAATGCCCTCGATACCCGCCACCATCACGTCACCCGCCTTGAGATACACGCCACGCCCCATGCCCACGCCGGTCGGCGTGCCCGTGGCGATCAGATCGCCGGGCTTGAGCGTGAGGATTTCCGACAGGTAAGCGATCTGCTCCGCAATGTTGAAGATCATTCCTGCCGTCGTGTCGTCCTGCATCGACTCGCCGTTGACCGACAGGGTCATGCGCAGGTTCTGGGGATCGCGAATGACATCGCGCGGCACAAACCACGGCCCCAGAGGAGCGAAGGTATCGAAACTCTTGCCGCGAAACCAGTCGTGCGTGAACGGATAGTCGGTGCGACGGTTCAAATCCCGTGCGCTCACGTCGTTGATAACGGTGTAACCGGCGATCCATTCATGCGCTTGTTCGACCGGCACATGACGGCCCGGACGCCCGATCACCACGGCCAGTTCGACCTCCCAGTCGACGCGCTCGGCATGCGGCGGCAGCACGACATCGGTACCGGTCGCCGTCACGCTCGTCTCGGCCTTCATGAACATGTACGGCGAGCTTTCGCTGCGCGGCGCGAGCTTGGTGCCCATTTCCGCCGCGTGTTCGTAGAAGTTGGACGCCGTGGCAAAAATGCGGCCCGGCTGATACGGCACGCACAGACGGTAGCTGTCGGTCGCCAGCGCCCCCACCTTGGCCGGAACACCTGCGTCCATCGCGCGACGCACGGCGGCCGACACAGCCTCGCCATGCACATACCAGTCCGAGAGCAGCGCCGTCAGGTCTTGTGCCGACGCGAGACCGTCTTCCGCACCCGCGCCCATGTGATGCAGCACCGCGTCGAGGTCATACAGACGGCCGTGCTGCACCAGTGCCGTACGACGAGCGGCGACGGCGCCCGGCGCCAGCGATTCATAAGTTGCCAATCCAAACCAGGTCACACCTTCCTCCTTGTCTTCCATCGGTAACCGATCTCGTTTTCACGTATCGGCTGTCTTTTTGATTGCTATGTTGAAACACAATACATAGCATATGTATACATAGCAACTGATTTGTATTTTATTTTTCAATCCATCTCATCGAGACGATTAAGACCCATGAACGACATGCCGCTCCTGCTCAATCTCATCCCGCTCGAACCGTTGGCCCGCGCACAATTGCTTGCTGCCGGACTGCGTCTGCATGACGTCGACGCACCCCTGCTTTGCGTCGCTGGCGACCCCGTGACGCCCCATGTACGTCTCGTGCTCACGAACGGCACCACCGGCCTCACGGCTGCGCAAATGGATGCGCTACCCCAGCTCGAACTCATCTGCGCCTTCGGCGCGGGCTTCGAAAACATCGACGTTGACGCTGCTACGCAGCGCGGCATCGCCGTGGCGCATGCGCCGAACACGAACGGCGAGACCGTCGCAGATCACGCACTCGCGCTGATGCTTGCCAGCGCTCGTGGGCTCGTCACGCTCGACCGCGCCGTGAAAGCTGGCGGCTGGGCGAAACATCGCGCACCGCGTCCCACGCTGAGCGGCGCACAACTCGGCATCGTCGGCCTCGGCAACATCGGTCAGGCCATCGCGACGCGCGCGGAAGCCTTCGGCATGTCCATCGGCTATCACACGCGCACAGCCCGCACGAACTGTCGCTGGCGGTACTTCGACGACATCGGCGCGCTGGCCGACGTGAGCGACTTCCTCGTGCTCGCCTGTCCCGGCGGTCCGGCCACGCATCACCTCGTGAACACTGACGTGCTGGCACGTCTGGGCGCACACGGCTTCCTCGTCAATGTGGCCCGGGGCAGCGTGGTCGATACGGTGGCGCTGATCGAAGCGCTTTGCGACGGCGTGATTGCCGGTGCCGCGCTCGACGTCTTCGAGACCGAACCCGAGGTACCGTCCGCACTGCGCATGCTCGAGAACGTGGTGCTCACGCCGCACATCTCAGGCCGCTCTCCCGCGGCACTACAAGCCCAGATCGACCTGCTGCTGGCCAACGTACGCGCCCATCTCGCTGGCACGTCGCTACCGGCTGCAGTCAACTCCGTTGGGCACCGCATCGCGTCGAAATAAAAAAGAAGCGGGCAACCGGGAGACCATCGGAGGTTGCCCGCTTCAACACTTCACGCTTTGGAGGCCCTGTGAAGTCGGCGGTGACGACGCGAACCGATCCTTCCGGTCGCGCCGCCCTTGACGTCGAATCGTTCGTTAGCGTGCCGGGTACGGCTTTGCCGGTGCGCCCATCACCGGCTCACCCAGCAGCGGGCTCGACAACGCGTAGGCGCCGTTCTCGGTGAAGGCCCACATGATGTTGCGGTCGTACTCCGTGTACATCGCGAACACGCCCTTACCCAGCGTGTAGACGGGCAGTTCCGTCTCGTCGGCCAGGCCCGGCACGAAGTAACCGGCGATACGCGGTTTGGTCGGGTCCTTCACGTCGAAAATCTGCACGCCCGCGTTGTAGAACGAATACGGCACGATGCCCTGACGCCACGTACCCGGCTGACCGATGGAGTTCGAACGCTTCGGACCGTAGTTGCCGCCACGCTGACAGAAGCTGGTGAACGGCGCGCCTTCGGGCACTTCCGGCTCCGGCAGCTTGCCAGCCACTTTCATCTTCGCGGGATTGCGCGCGTCGACGACGAAGATGTCCTTGTACGGCTCGTAGCAGTCGCGGTTCATCGGGTAACCACTGGTGAACACGTAACCCGTGCGCTCGTACTGGCTGACGTCGGCGTTGTCATATTCCGTGCCTGCGAAGCTCGGTGCCGTGTTCACGTTGCCAACGACCTTCGGATGCGCCGGATCGCTCAGATCGAACGACCACAGACCGAGGCCCCCCATCGCGCCGAAGCCCACCTTGCCCCCTGCTCCAGCGGCTTGGGCAGGAAGATCGGCATACGCGAGCCCATCCACGACGTGCGGTTGCCCGCGCGCGGGTTTTGCAGGTACGCCTGCTCATGCTCTTCGTTGCCGAGAATCTGGCCCGGCACCGAAATCTGGGAGATGAACTTCGGATTCGCGGGGTCCGACATATCCCACACCTGGTAGCCCGGCGAGTAGAGATAGTTCGGGTATTCCGTGAGCGCGTAGCTGTCGTCCGGCGCCGACGAGAGAATCATGTACTTGCCGCCGTAGAACTCTGGCGAGTCGAGCGAACCCGAGCCTTGCTGCTGACCGACAGGCGCATTGGGATGCTTGTAGTCGGTCGTGCGCGTGGCGATCAGCTTCCAGTCGGACGGCAATGGGCCATCCATCACGAAGACCTTGAAGCCCTTGAGCGAGTTGTAGTTGCGTTGCGCTGCGACCTTGTCCGGCTGCTTCGACTTGTCCTGCATCAGCCCGTAGCGGCCGATTTCGAACGACGCGACGAGGATCGGCTTGCCCAGCTTCTTGTTCCACACGATGGTGGCGCCGCCAAGGTAGTCCTGCACGTTGTTGGCGTCGAACTTCTCGCTCGATCCCTTCGGCCCCCACACACCGCCCTTCGAGTAGACGACTTTACCGTTGGCCGGATCGGTCACGTCCATGATGCGCAGATAGTCGCGGTCGTGGATGTAGAGATAACGTTTGCCGTTAAAGTCGGCGATGTTATTCCACGCGTGGAACGGCGAATCGACGCCCGGATAGAACGCCAGCACCTTTACGTTCTTCGAATAGCTCTTCTTGTCCCACGTGGTCAGTTCCCCGGGGAAGCGCTGGCCTGTGTGAATTTCGGGCGTAGCCTTCGGCCAGATGAACTTGCCTGTGGCCGGGTCCATGCCGTAATCGACACCGGCCTTAAGCGGCTTCGGTTCGCGGTCCGGCGTGAGGCGCAGCCATCCGGCCAGATACGGGTCTTTGACGTTCGGCGTGCCAGGCGTACCCGACGGATTATCGGCGGGCGCCGGCTGCGCGACCGGCGCGCTCTCGGGGGCCGAGGCGTGCGCGGCGAGCGTCATCGTAAGCGCCGCGAGCACTGCCGTGGCTGTCAACATGGCGGGGGCTGCACCGCGTGTCTGCATGCGAAACATGTCTTCCTCCTTCATCTCAAAAGTCTTCTCGCCGGCGCTGTGAACGACCCTCGCCGGCGGCGTATTACTGAAAAGCGGAAATGCGCAAATGCTGATGGCGAACGACGTCTGCGTCAGAACGCATGACGAATACCGAACTGCACACCCGACGGGTTCTGCGAGCCGGTCGGTGTGACCTGGAACGTCACCGGATAGTGAACGGTCGTGTCGTTGCTGTGCTGCACGCGAGCGTAGGTCGCATAAAGCGTGGTGCGCTTCGACAAGCCGTACATGTAACCGACGACAAAGCCGTTGGCGTTGGAGAGCGCCTTGTTGTCGTCGTCCTGACGGTGGACAAAGCTCGCGTAGAAACGATGGCGGTCGGTCAGCGCATAACGCACGCCAGCCTGAATGTCCCAGCCGCGCACGTTGAACGCGACATACGGCGGATAAGCGTAGTAGCCGTTGTACGTGTGATAGATAAGCGTCGGTTCGACGCTGCCGAACTTGTACGTCGCGGCGAAGTAGTTGTCGCGCGACGAGCGGATCTGGCTGGCCGAGTAGATGTCACGGGTGTATTGCAGCTCACTGACCGCGCCGAGGAAAATGCCGCCCTGGCGATATTCCAATGCAGCCGAGTAGAAGCGACCGGAGCGCGTGCCGTCGCCCACACCGGTCGTCGCCATGAAGCGCGCGTTCAGGCCGTACCAGGTGGGCGTCTTGTACTGGATGGAGTTGTCGACGCGATACGAGGCGTAGAAGAACTCCATGTTGTTGACCATACTGAAGTCGGCCGCCCAGCTCGGATCGGCGTAACCCGCGATCCAGTACGACGGCGTGAACTGACGGCCCAACGACAGATCACCCCACGGCCCCTTGATCCCCACGAACGACTGACGCGCCTGCGTCGATTGTGTGCCGTTGTTGGCTGAGAACATCGGCTCGTACGTGAAGAACGCGCGATTGCCACCGCCCAGTTCTTCATAACCGCTCAGGTTGAAACGCGAATTGTTCAGCCCACCACTGGACATTCTCGTGACCTTGCCGCCATTCGCGCCCGACCCCCACAGTTGCTCCATGTTCAGGTCGATGAACCCCGAGAGCGTGACACCCCCGGAAGACTGCGCGTACGCACCGCCCTGCATTGCACCCAGCAGCAATGCACACAACACTCGCTTCTTCATGCTGTCTCCTGATGTTTCTCGTTTTATTTGCGACGCCTCCCCTGTTTAACTGCCGGGATGTCTGCCGCTCGCCCGTTGTATGTATACAATCTTTCGACGAATTATACATATCAAAGAAATTGAATTTCTACTGCTATTTGCTTATACAAACGGGCTATTTTTTTATAGCGGGTTACCCCTTAGGACTTTGGATGATGAATCGCCGCCGACACACCTCGCGCAACGCGCGCGAGGTGGCCGACGGCGATTCGGGGCACTACCGTGGGGGATGTCGAGATGCGGCGCGTGCCGATCAAAGTCCGCTGCGGTCGGCCTGGAGACCTTCGTGGCGCAGCTTCGGCGCGTTGTCGTTGCCGGTGCCGTCTTTCGAAGCGCCGCCCCAGCCGTGCGCGGTGACGTCAAAGATCACGCCGTTCGGGTCGAAGAACTTCACTTCGTAGAAGATGTTGCTCTTCACCGGCACTTCGCCCATGTAGTAGCGTCCGCCAGCGGCCTCGATCTTCGCGCGCGTGGCAGCCACGTCTTCCACCCAGATGCCGATGTGATGCAGGCCGACGAACTCGCGGCCGCGGTCGCCCGCGGCTTCGTCGTTCTTATAGTTGAGCAGCGCGAGGTTGATGACGCCGTCCGAGAGGTAGACGCCCCGGGCGAGCGAGGAGTCCGTCTCCCCGACCTTCTTGAAATCGAACGCCTGCATGTAGAACTCGGCTGCCTTCCATGGGTCCGGCACGGAAAGCGCAATGTGACGCAGTTTGGCCATGATGAATGTCTCCTTCGGATTGAGGTGATAGGCCTCGCCGGCACCTCCGGCGAATGGCTTATGTATACTATCTCAGCATATTGCATTCAAAAACGTATTTTTGAATGCACATTGAGCTTTCCACCGTTCCGAAAATCGATCAAACCCCGCCCCTTATGGCGTTGCGCCCTTTTTACACGAGAACATAAGGAAAAATACTCGTATAATCCGCATGTATACAATCCGACTAAAACGACGCATCTACGGAGCGAGATAAACCAGCATGGCCGAAACCATTGCCGCACGGATCTGCCGCGTACTGACGGGCGAAATCATCGACGGCCGCCTGCCCCCCGGCCAGAAGCTTGAAGAAGTCGTGCTGGCGGAGCGCTTCAAGGCGTCGCGCACGCCCATTCGCGAAGCACTGCGCGAGCTAAACGCCCGTGGGCTCATCGAACTCACGCCGCACAAGGGCGGTGTCGTCGCGAGCATCAGCATTGATGACCTGTCCGACATGCTCGAAGCGATGTGCGAACTCGACGCGCTTTGCTGCCGTCTGAGCGCACAGCGCATGAGCGCCATGCAAAAGAAGCAACTGGAGATGATTCACGTCCAGAGCAAGCAGTGCATGGATGCGGGAGACGAAGCCGGTTATCTCGCGCTCAACCGCGAGTTCCATCAGTTGCTGAGCGCAGGTACCCAGAACAAGACGCTGATGGCCCTGATCGACAGCCACCGCGAACGGCTCGCCCCGTTCCGGGCGGCCCAGTCCGACGTCGAAGAGCGCTTCACCGTGTCGTTCGACGAACACGACCGCGTCGTGGAAGCCGTGCTCGCCGCCGATGCCGAAGCCGCGTATAACGCGATGCGCAGTCACACAGCACGCCTGAGCATCCACGTCCTCGAACGTCTGCAACATAGCCGCAAGGACGACTGATCCGGCGCCATTGCGCGCATACCCCCCATAACACCTCACCCGGCCCATGCCCGCCCCGCGCGCGCATGGGCTTTTCTTTTGTGCATCCCCCTCCAATTCGTCGATTGGTCAGCACCGGGTCCGCGAGTGTCAATCGAGACACCAGGCCGCTTTGCACGGAGATGTCACCAATAGTGTTCATCCGTTGCGAGGTTGAACATCCACCACCGCTGCCTACCCTCCATAACAGAAACGCCAGGTCGTTTTGTCGTTTCATCGTCATTTCGGCGCCGTCGTCTTTGTCACCGACGGTATTCAATTCAGCCTCTCGTGGAGACTCACATGTCGCAAATCACCGATGTACTGGTCAGCATCGACACCAAGACCATCGTCGACCGGTACGGCAAGAATTCCAGCATGGCGAATCCGCCGGTCATCGACTTCAAGCACGTTTTCATGATCGTGACGCAGGGCAATGTGGTGAGCGGGCAAGCAGGCGGAGAACTGGACGTCGCGGCCACGGTCGGCGATGTCATCCGGTGGCGCGAATGCTCGCTCTCGCTGGGCTTCGAGCAGTCGTGCATCTTCTACAAGTTCGTGGGCAATCAGGGCAACGAGCTGATCTCACCGCCCTCCCCGCGCGAGGCCGAAGTCACGATCCCCGTGCCGAACCCGCCGGACCCGACCAAACCGAAGAAGCAATCCTGCTCGAACTATTTCTGGTCGAGCGAAACGCTCAAGACCGGTCGCGTCACCTATCACTTCCAGTTCATGATTCTCGACCGTAGCGGCAATGTCTGCGGCTGCTATCAGTGGGATCCGTTCATCACCATTCGCAACCACTGAGTCCCCACGTCATCACGACGGTCCGCCATTTGTTGTACGCGTTCAGGCGTGCGACGAGTGGCGGTCATCACGGCCTACAGCAGGGAGCCTCCATGTCCGAAGCGAAGCCCTGCGGCGATACGGGGGTCGATACCCGCAGCGCCGCCTGCACCGACGTATTGCTCGTCGTCGATACGGTGACGCTGCTCGATCGCGCGGCCGGGACGGAAGGGCCACCGCAGCCCGTCACCGGAGACGCCTACTATGCTCTGGCCCCGAATGCCGACGCCCTAACCGGCGTCAACGGGGCAAAGTGGGTGATCGAGGCGCAACCCGGCAGCCGCCTGAAGCTGCGCTGGACACCGCTCGCCATGCGCGGCGAACACGCGGCGTTACTGCAATTCGAACTCGCCGACGAGACCACATTGGGACGGTCCAGCCTGCACGTCGACAACCACGCCACACGCTTCGCGCCTCAGTCCGCAATGCCCGAAGCACCGGTATCGCGTGAAGCGCCGGATGCCTACTGGGAGACTGAGGTGATCGCCAGCGGGACGGCCGCCGTCAAGGTCGACGCCACGGTGACCGACCGCGACGCCAACATCCTCGGGCGCTTCACGTGGTCGCTGCAAATCGTCGTGCCGTGATGCGTTCGCCTGCCCGCCATCACGCGTCGCGCTAACACTGCTAACTATTCAGAAATCGAATGGCATGCATTTTGATATTTAATTTGTCGATGCCCGATCGGTTCGCTATCTTGTAAGTCTTACCCCGCAGTTTCACCCCCACGAGACCCCGCAGCGCGACTGCGCCTCGCCACACGACACGTTCATTCGGCAGGTTGTGAGGCAGCGCCAGCGAGGCCCCGGGCAGCATAGAGGCGTTCCCAATGACTCACCGCGTTTTCGTCGGCGCCGTCGGTGCCGACGGTAACCCCATCACCCTCGCTGTGCGTGACGGACATTTCATCTACGTCGGCGCGCCCGAGTCGTACACCCCCGACACCACTGGCACTCAGATCATCGATCTTCAGGGCAAGCTCGTGCTGCCCGGTTTCGTCGACGGTCACATCCATCTGGACAAGAGCTTCGTTGGCGATCGCTGGCGGCCGCACCGCCCCGCCGCGACCTTGCGCGAGCGTCTTGCTGCCGAGAAACAAGAAATCGCCGCCGCCGCGCCGATGGCGCAGCGTGCCGACACCCTCATGCGCCAAACGGTGTCGTTCGGCACCGTTGCCATGCGTTGTCATGTGGATGTCGACGCCAGCACCGGCCTCACCCACCTGAACGAAATCCTCGCCATGCGCGAAAAGTGGCGTGAATGGCTGGACATCGAACTCGTGGCCTTCCCTCAAGCCGGGGTAATGACATGCCCAGGCACAGCCGAGGTTCTGGAAGACGCCGTTCGCGCCGGTGTGCAGGTCGTTGGCGGCATCGACCCGACCACGCTCGACGGCGACCCGCACGGGCAACTGAGCGTGATCTTCGGCATCGCGGAGAAGCACGGCACGAAGATCGACATCCATTTGCATGAGCCTGGCGATATCGGTCTCGCGCAGTTGCATCGCATTGCGGCACGCACGCAGGCGGCCGGAATGCAGGGACGTGTGTCCGTCAGCCATGCCTACGGACTGGGCGACATTGGCCCGGAGGAACTCGACACCATCGCACGTGCACTGGCCGACGCCGACGTCTCGATCATGACCAACGCCCCGGGCGACCGTGCCTTCCCCCCGATTCTGCGCTTGCGCGAAGCGGGTGTGCGTGTATTCACGGGCAACGACAACATTCAGGACAGCTGGTGGCCGTACGGCAACGGCGACATGTTGCAACGCGCGATGCTCCTCGGCTATCGCTCGGGTTTCTATACGGACGAAGACCTGCAAGTCGCGCTCGAGATGGCGACGACAGCCGCCGCCGCCGTGATCGGCAAAGCGGACTACGGGCTAAGCGCGGGCAACGAAGCGAGCTTCATTGTCTTCGACGCACCGAACGCGGCCGCCGCTGTGGCCGCCGCACCGGCGGCGCGCGCAGTGATTCGTCACGGACGTTATTGGGGCGGCCCGGCGCAACTCGCGCTGGATCCTGCCCTGCTCAAGGACACAGCAGGGGTCACCCCGACCTGACTGTCATGCGCGCCGCTGCCGCCTGCGCGAGGCGACGGCGTCGCTGACGTTCGTCGCACCGAGGTGAAGCGATCCGAGCGCGCCCCCAAGCGTGGATCGTGACCCAGGAACCCGGCGGCGGACGATGGGGAAAAAACAGAACGACGCAACAGAACGACGCATCGGAATCATCAGGAGCTAACAAGCATGTCGAAGACTACGTATTACGCGCCGCACGGCGGGCATCCGGGCCAAACGGAACTGCTCACCGACCGCGCCATGTTCACCGAAGCGTACGCCGTCATCCCGAAGGGCGTGATGCGCGACATCGTGACCAGCCACCTCCCGTTCTGGGACAACACGCGTCTGTGGGTGCTGGCCCGTCCGCTCTCGGGTTTCGCCGAGACGTTCGCGCAATACATCATGGAAGTGGGCGCAGGCGGTGGTAGCGACAAGCCCGAGCAGGACGACAAGGCCGAAGGCGTGCTGTTCGTCGTGGAAGGCGAAATCACCGTCACGATTCAGGGCAAGGCGAACACGCTCACGCCGGGCGGCTACGCGTTCATCCCGCCTGCGACCGACTGGCAACTGCGCAACAACAGCCAGAGCACGGCGCGCTTTCACTGGATCCGCAAGCACTATCAGGCGGTGGAAGGTCTGCCGTACCCGGAACCGTTCGTGAAGAACGAGCAGGACGTCGAGCCAATCGCGATGCCGGGCACCGACGGTCGCTGGGTGACGACGCGCTTCGTCGACATTCAGGACATGCGCCACGACATGCACGTCAACATCGTGACGTTCCAGCCGGGCGGCGTCATCCCGTTCGCAGAAACGCACGTGATGGAGCACGGTCTGTATGTGCTCGAAGGCAAGGCCGTCTACCGTCTGAATCAGGATTGGGTGGAAGTCGAAGCCGGTGACTTCATGTGGTTGCGTGCGTTCTGCCCGCAGGCCTGCTACGCCGGTGGCCCCGGCCCGTTCCGCTACCTGCTGTACAAGGACGTCAACCGTCACATGAATCTGACGCTGGGCGCTCAGCCGAAGTAAGCGGCATTGAGCCGTAGCTAAAGAGTCGTTAAGCCGCGTGCGTTGCGATCACTTCGACGCACGTGGTTTCGATTCCAGCATCCCGACAAGCACCTTGGCGAGCGCGCCCACCATCGGGTCGGCCGTCGGCCGGTGAAAGATCGCCAGCTCGAACGTGTCGACGACAGGCAACCCTTGCGCACGACCGAGCACCACGTGCCCCTGCAGCACAGCGCGCGGCGGCACCAGACTGATCCCCATGCCATCGGCCACAGCCCCCTGAATGCCGCTCAGACTCGAACTCGTGAAGCTGATGCGCCAGTTGCGCCCCATCGCTTCAAGCGCGTTGATCATATCGTCGCGGTACAGCCCTCGCGTCGGGAACGTCACGAGTGGTACGGGATCGAGACCGAACGACGGATGCTTCGCGCTGTCGATCCACGCCAGCTTTTCCGGACTGCTCGCCACCGACTCGCGACTGTTGCGGCGCTGCTTGACCAGCACGAGATCCAGTTCACCGTGATCGTAACTGCCCAGCAAATCGCGACTCAGGCCACTCGTGACTTCGAGCTTGACCTGCGGATACTGACGATTGAAACGTGCCAGCACCTGCGTCATCGCACCGGTGGCGAAATCCTCGGGCACACCGAGGCGCACCGTCACCGCCACCACCGCGCCCGAAAGCGCTTCGAACATCTGATCGTTGAGTGCAAGCATCTGGCGCGCATAGCCGAGCAACAACTCGCCCGCGTCGGTGGCGTGCACCTCGCGATTGCCCCGGTCGAGCAGCTTATGGCCGACCATGTCCTCCAGGCGCTTCACCTTCTGACTGACGGTGGACTGCGTCGAATGCAGACGCGCGGCCGCCGTCGTGAAGCTGCCGCAATCGGCCACCATGATGATGGAGCGCAAGAGGTCCAGATCGAACAGCGGTCGATTCGATTTCGCACTGCCAGCCATGTCTCGTATTTATTTTTGCGATGAATGGCTGAACTTGTATCACGCGCGACGAACGCCCGGCAACTGGGGTTTTCGGCGGTGCCAGCGCCATGATGGCTACCGGCACCGCGCCGTGCATGTCGCGCCTGGCTAGACGCCCAACGCCCGGCCGTCGCTGCGGGGATCGTGTGCCCCGCTCATCTGCCCTTGCGGGCCGATACGAATCGCGCCGGGATGTCCCGCCAACTGGCTTTGCGGTGGCAGCGGGCTCATCTCGTGCCCTCGCGCGGCAAGCGCGGTGAATACACCCGCACCGGCGTCCTGTTCCAGTTTGAGACTGTCGCGCGAATCCGAGAACGTCTTGCCCAGCAGGAAGCGAGGGCGCTTCAATGCCGTCAATGGATCCATGTCGTAGTCGATGAGACGGGTGAGCACGGCCGCAAGCGTCTGCGGCTGCCCGTCTGCGCCTTGCGTGCCGTAAAGTAATTGCGGACGTCCGTCCTTCAGGTACATGCCCGGATTGAGCGTATGGAACGGACGCTTGCCGCCGCGCAGCACGTTGGGACTCGTCGGGTCCATGCTGAACGACGCCCCCCGGTTGTGCCACAGCACGCCGGTGTCACCCAGCACCACACCGCTGCCCCAGTCGAAGTAGACGGTTTGCAGCATGCTCACGCAATTGCCCTGACTGTCCGCCGCCCCGATGTACACCGTGTCGCCGGTCTTGAAGACGTGCGGCCACGGCATCGCGCGGTCCATGCGAATGCTGCGCGCATGGGCGTCGAGATTCGCACTGGACAGCAGACGATCCACCGGCACGTCGACGAAATCGGGATCGGCCACGTAGCGGTTGCGGTCGACAAACGCGAGCTTCACCGCTTCGACCAGTACGTGATAGTAGTCGGCGCTGCCCTCCGGCATCGACTTCAGATCGAAGCGATTGAGGATGCCCATGATCTCAAGCGTCGTCACGCCTTGTGTCGGCGGACGCAGCCCAAGCAACTCGCCGTCCCGATACGCCACGCGCAATGGCGCTTCCTCACGCGCCTGCGCACGGGACAGATCGCTCGCGCGCAATGGCGAGCCGACCTTCTTCAGACCGGACGCGATGCGTCCGGCGAGATCGCCTTCATAAAATTCGCGTCCGCCGTGGGTGGCGATGCTGTCGAGACTTCGCGCCAGCGCTGGCTGATGAAAGCGCTCACCGGCCTGCGGGATGCGTCCGTTCGGCATGAAAGTGGACGAAAAGCCCTCCCAGCCGGACAACTCGTTGGCCCGGAACATCTGCCAGAAGTGCTGCGACGGCGTCACGGGAAAGCCGTTCGCGGCGTACTCGGTCGCGCGTGAAAAGAGCGACGACCACGATTGCTGACCGCCCCACTGCGCGCGACTCAATTCGAATGCCTTGTCCCAGATGGCGACGGTCGCGGCCGTGGTCAGCGTCGCACCCGGGCCGCGCACAGGAATCGTGCTGCCGTACTCGGGCGTTTGTGCCGCGGCCTGACCGATGCCTGAGAGCGTGCGCACATTGCCGTCACGATCGCTGATGACCATGAAGGCGTCGCCGCCCAGACCGGTGAAATGCGGATACGTCACGCTTAGCACCGCGCCGATGGCAATCGCCGCTTCGATGGCGTTCCCGCCCGCACGCAGCACTTCCAGTCCCGCTTCGCTCGCCAGCTCATGCGGACTGGTCACCATACCGCGCGTCGATTGGGCGAGACGCCCGTCCGGCTTTGCGCTCGTCAGCGCTTTCGTCGTCACCGACGGTGCGGCAGCGACGGCTTCGGCAGCCTCCACGGCCGAGAGCGGCAGGACGGCGCTACCGGCAAGCGCCGCCGTCCCCATCAAAAAATTGCGGCGCGCGTTGATGCTGCTCACATCGCCAGCAGCGGACGGCAGCGGCGTCGATTGCGGTGGTGTCGGAGTATGGCCATCGGCCAGTTTTGGTGCGAACGTCATGCCGTCTCCCTCGGGGATGTCATTGGAAGGCGAAGCGCACCCGACACTGGCAGCGCTTCGCCCGTACATCGTTAAATCGTTAAGTCGTCGGGGGATTGGAGGTCAGACCTCCGCCTTCCAGCCCTTCCAGTTGCGCTGATGCGAGACTTCCGGGGCGGAGTAACGCTCCTTGACCCAGGCGTAGACCGGACCGAGGGCGTTCATCGCCACTGCGGCGGCCAGTGCGGCCAGCGGGTCCTGTGCAACGGGACCGAAGCCGCCGAACAGCGTGGCGAAGTAAGTCGCGAAGCCGAAGAACATGCCCGGGATGAAGTTCAGGCCGGGGAAGAAGCGCGCCAGCGCCATCATCGAGCCGTTGCCTGCGAAGAGGATCACCATCTCCGCGACTACCAGCGTGTTGCCGCTGAACTGCGTCGCGGCCTGTTTGAAGCCCAGCACGATCAGGAACGCGAAGAACGATCCGATCGGTAGCGTCGCCCAGATGCGTTTGAGGTTCACCAGCGTCGGGCCGCCCATCGCGAACGTGGCTGCCCAGCTGATAAAGATGGCCCATGGCGGCAGATGCAACGGCAGCATCGCAATCGGGATGGTGGTGACAGCAAGTAGTGAGGCAACGACTTCCGCAGGCAGCTTCTTCATGATTGTCTCCTTGAGTTTTATAAGAACTTCATTGCGCACAACAACATGAATGCCGGTGAATCTCGCAGCTGTGCTGCGTCACGACCGTGATGCGGCCGCGTTTGATGACCCACAGACGTGGCGGGATATCGAGCAGCGCGTCGGCCACCCGGAACGTATCGAGAATGATCAGATCGGCCTGCTTGCCCACGGCGATGCCGTAGTCGTGCGACAGCCCGATGGCGCGCGCGGCGTTATGCGTGCCCATATCCAGAATCGCCTGCTGATGCTCGGGCACGCCGAATTGCGCCACGTGCGCGAGCAGATTGCCGATCTGCAACATATCGGCCTTGCCGAACGGGGTGAACGCGTTGCGCACGTTGTTCGACGAATACGCGACGTTCACACCCGCGCTATGCAACGCTTTCACTGGGGTCAGCCCACGACGCTGGTTCTGCACATCCTTGCGTCCGCCGAGATACAGATCCGTCGCTGGCAGCGTGACGATGCTGATGCCCGCCAGACGGATTTGTTCGATCACCGGCGCCAGTTCGTCGTTGTCGAGCGCGCCCAGACTCGTCACATGGCCGAGCGACACCCGTCCCTGATAGCCCGTGTCGATGGTCCGCTGCGCGATGTAAGAGATGGCGGCGAAGCGCTGATCGCTGGTGTCGTCGGCGAAGTCCGCATGCATGTCGATGGGCGCATCGAAGCGTTGCGCCAGCTCGAACACGATATCGATGTGGCGCTTCGTGTCTTCCCAGTTCAGCTCGTTGTACGGGCAGCCGCCCACGACATCCGCCCCCATACGCAGCGCGTCGATCATCAGTTCGTAGGTGCCCTTCGACTTGAGAATGCCCTCCTGCGGGAACGCCACGATTTGCAGGTCGAGCAGGCTGTCGTATTCGTCTTTGAGCGTGAGCAGCGTTTCGACACCGATGAGGCCTTGAATCAGGTCGACGTCGGGATGCGCACGCACGGCGACCGTGCCGTTCTTGACCGCCATGTCGAGTACCTGACGCGAGCGGTCGAGCACGTCTTCGCGCTCCTGCTTGCTCTTGAGAATGCCGGTCACGCGAATGGCCTCGTCGAGCGTGCCAAAGCGTGCGGGCAGACGACGGTGCAACAGCGCCTTGTCGAGGTGCAGATGGGCCTCGACAAGGCCGGGAATCGCCGCCCGGCCCTGCGCGTCGATGTGCTCGTCGGCGGTGGCGTCGATGCCCGGCTCTATCGCGGCGATGCGTCCGCCCTTGATAGCGATATCCACGAGCGGCGCGTCGTCGCGTACGCACACGTTGTTGATCAGCAGGTCCACATGCATGGTGCGGGTCTCCTTACGTCACGAAAAGCACTTGCGAATAGCGTCGCAGAGTGAGGTTGATGGACTTGGCCGAAGTGCCAGGAATGTGTCGACGGCCGGGGTGGCAAAGGTTCAAGAGAGGCTTGAACCAAGATTAGAAGAGCGCCCGAATATGGGGCATCGGGATTTGCTGGTTTTCGTCTAAGAATTTCCCTAGACGCGGTGCAGCATTGAGAACGGGGGGAAAAGTGCGGCCGGACAGAGCGCCCGGCGCACGCAAGCACCGACCGAATCAGGCGTCGGTACCGGCGACGATCAGGCCATGTTCGATGGCGTAATGCACAAGCCCCGCCGTCGAGGGAATGTCCATCTTGGAAAGAATGTTCGCCTTGTGTGTGCTGACGGTCTTGGCCGACAACGACAAGCAGCGGGCGATGTCGTTGATGCCATTACCCTCGACCAGCATCTGAAAAATCTGGAATTCGCGCGCGGTCAGGCGCGTGTGCGGTAGTGCCTCGGCCGGTTGCTGCAATTGGCGTACCAGCTTGTCGGCCACCAGCGGCGACACGACCGTCCCCCCACGTGCCACGCGCCGGATGGCGCTCATCAGTTGCTCGGACTCGGCGTTCTTCGTCAGATAGCCCGCTGCGCCAGCGCGAATGGCCTGCACGGCATATTGCGACTCGCGATACATGCTGAGCACCAGAATCGGCAACGACGGATAGCTCGCCTTGATCTGGGCGATGAGCGCGATGCCGCTCTTCCCGGGCATCGACATATCGAGCAACAGCACGTCGACGGTGGTCAGGCGCAGGCGCTTCAGAACATCTTCGCCATCCACCGCCTCGGACACGACGGCCATGTCGGGGGCCATCGAAATGATCTTTTTCAGACCGTCGCGAATGATCGCATGGTCATCGGCAATCATCACACGCATGGCCACCCCGCATCGTGAGAAGCCGGAATCGTCGAGGCGTGCGTTGCGGGCCGTGCCGGAATCCGCACGACGATGCGCGTGCCCTCCCCGGGCGCACTCTCGATATCGAAGGCACCGCCCAGCATCAGCGCCCGCTCGCGCATGCCCATGAGACCAAGTCGTTGGCCGTGTCCAGCACGCAACGGGTCCATGCCTCGCCCGTTGTCACTGATACACACATGGCAGTGACCGTCGCGCAATTCGAGCGTCACGCGGACTTGCGTCGGCTGCCCGTGACGGCTCGCGTTCGTGAGCGACTCCTGCACGATGCGGAAGATAGCTGTGCTGCACTCACTATCGAGACACGTCGTCACCGACTCGGGCATCGCCAGTTCGCACGGCAAGCCGTGACGCTGCGCAAACGATTCCGTGAGCCATTCCAGCGCGGCGTGCAGGCCAAGTTCGTCGAGCACCGCCGGACGCAGGTCGGCCGCAATGCGATGCACGGCGTCGATGGTCTCGTCGACTAGTTCCTTAAGCATCTGTATCTGGGCGGACTGATCTGCGGCAGGCAAATCCGGTTGCGTCTCCAGATAATTCAGACCGAGACGCAGGCCGCCCAGCCACTGGCCGAGTTCGTCATGCAATTCGCGCGACAGGCGCGTGCGTTCGGCTTCGCGTACGGTTTGCAGATACGCGGAGAGCTGACGCAGTTGTGCGCGTGAGTCGAGCAGCGCCATCTCGGAGCGCTTGCGGTCGGTGATATCGCGAGAGATGCCGACGGTGCCGACGATGCGCCCGTGCGCATCGCGCACAGGCATCTTGACGGTGTCGAACCAGCGCGGCGCACCGTCTGCCCCCGGGCGGCTCTCTTCGTAGCGACGACGTACGCCGCTCGCGACGACAGCGCGGTCGGTGGCGAGGTACACACGTCCCCACTCGGAGGACCAGACCTTGTCCGGCGTGCTGCCAATGATGTCAGCCTCGGTGCGCCCGCATGCGGCCATGAAGGCGTCGTTGACGAGGATGTAGCGCGACTCGGTGTCCTTGAGCCACGCCTGATCCGGGATGTTGTTCAGAATCGCCCGGTGCAGTTCGCCATGCGTCTCCACTGCGTCTCCTTGCCGTACCGATGAAATGGCGCAGTGCAGCACAGTCAAAGGCTGGCAAACAAGGCGTGCGCCTTGCCAGAGGCTCGCCATGACGTCGGCACCGGTCCGCAACCAATATAGCCAGACCGGCGCGCACGCGCGCCTCTAGTTTTCCCGCATATTGACATGCTGCGTTGCTTCATGAGTTTTTCTGATGGATGTCGCAGCGTGGCGGAAACGCGAGAGGAACGAAAGAGGAACGACAGGCAGATGTCATCCGCATCAACCGAACAGCGCCTGCGGCCAGCCGACGATCTGCTTGCGGCGCGGCGGCGCATACGTGCGCACCTTGGACGTGCTCAGGCCAAGCCGTACCAGCGACTCGGCGAGTGCGACGGCCGCGGACACGCCATCGACGACCGGCACGCCCGTACGCTCGCGAATCTTCGCGTCAAGTCCGGCCATCCCGCCGCAACCGAGGCAGATGACTTCGGCATGATCGTTGCGCACGGCAATCTCCGCCTGCGCGACAACGGCCTCGATGGCGCGCTGCGGATCGCGCTCCAGTTCCAGCACCGGCATGCCGCTCGCGCGCACCGAGGCACAGCGAGTGTCGAGTCCGGCCAGCTTCAGGCGGTCTTCGATGAGCGGCACCGTACGATCGAGCGTCGTCACGACCGAGTATCGGTGGCCGAGCAACATCGCCATGCTTGCGGCAGCCTCGGTAATGTCGACGACGGGCACGTGCAGCAATTCCTGCAAGCCTTCGCGCCCGTGCTCGCCGTAACCGGCCTGAATCACGGCGTCGTACGGTTCGTCGTAGCTCATCACGCGCTGCATCACGGCAATGGCCGCGAGATAGCTTTCGAAATTGCCTTCGACGGATTCCGCACCGAAGTGCGGCGTGAGCCCGACGATTTCCGTGCCCGGCGACGCGCTCGCACGTGCATGGTGCGCGATGGCGTCGGTTATCGCGGCCGTCGTGTTGACGTTCACGACAAGAATCTTCATAAACACTCCAGAAGGGATTTGAAGGGATGCAGCGGTGAAACTCGCCTGTGCGGGCAGCGCCGCACAGGCGGGGGGATCAGTGTGCGGCGCTGTCGACGGCGAAGTGCTCGCCCGAGCAATCTTCGAATGCGCGGCGACGGTCCGAGATCGCGTAGTACACGCCACCGGCAATGCCTGCACCTAGCAGCCAGGAGAACGGCGTGAGTGCGCTGAACGCCGGCACGAGCGCTGCCGTCACCGCGACGAGGGCCGACGGCACCAGCGCGATCACAGCCTTCGGGTTCACGCCACGCACATAGTGGTAAGTGCCCTCGCGCATTTCGCTGTACAAGTGCGGCACGTTCACGCACGTCTTGCGAAGCAGCCAGTAGTCCACGGTGATGATGCCGTAGAGCGGTCCGAGCAACGCACCGAGACCGGACAGGAAATATACGATCACGATGGGGCTGTTGTAGAGATTCCACGGCAGGATGACGACGGCAATCGTGGCACTGATGAGACCTGCGCGACGGAACGTCAGCCGATGCGGCGCAAGGCTCGTGAGCACGAACGCCGGAGCGACGAAGTTCGCCATGATGTTGACGGCGACCGTCACGACGAGAAACGCGAGACAGCCGAGCACGAGGAACGTCTTGTCGGGAATCGTGGCGATGATCTCGGTCGGGCTGTGGATGATCTGACCGTTCAGACTGAATTGCGCGCCGGCGAGCACGAAGCTGATCACCGCAAAGATCAGGATATTGACGGGCAGTCCCCAAAAGTTGCCGGTGCGAATCACCTTACGGCTCGGCGAAGCGCGTGTGAAATCGCAGAAGTTGAGCACCAACGTGCCGTAGATGGCGAGCCACAACGCGCCGCCCGCGAAGACCTTCGTCCACATGGCGATGCCCGTGAGCGGCGTGCCGACCGACACGGCGATGTGGCCCCCGGCGCGGTGATACATCCACACCGCAAGACTCGTGACGGTGACGAGAATGATCGGCCCGGCGAACGCTTCATACTTGCGCACCATCTCCATGCCGTACGCGAGAATCGCGAGTTGCACGAGCCAGATTGCGACGAAACTCAGCCAGCCTAGCGTCGATAGACCGAGCACGCTGTTGTGATCGAAAGCGTTCACCGCAGGCCACACCGCCACGAGCAACACGCGCAGCACGACCGAGGCAAGATACGTCTGAATACCGAACCACGCAATCGCGATGACTGCACGCACGATGGCGGGAATCTGCGCGCCGTAAACACCGAAGCTCATGCGGCTGACGACTGGGAACGGCACGCCGGTCTTCTGGCCCATGTAGCCCGTCAGGTTCATGAAAACGTAGACGAGCGCCGCGCCGATGCCGAGCGACGCAAGCATCTGCCAGCCGGTCAGACCCAGTGCGAAGAGTCCGATAGCGAAGGAGTAGTTGGCGATGTTGTGCACATCGTTGGTCCACAGCGCGAAGATGCTGTAGCGGCCCCAGCGCCGCCCTTCGGACTTTGTCGGCGCCAGATCGGCGTTATGCAGCCGTGGGCTGAGCCCATGCGCGGCGTGATGCGCGTGAGTTTGGGCATGGGACTGCCCGGTCGTGGGCATGCCGCCCAGGACCTCGTTCGAAACGTCCAATTGCATCCGCATTGTCTCCTTGATTGAAGCAAGGACGACCTGACCGTTCGGTCTGACCGCTTATTGGCGCGGTCTATGCATCGCCCTTGCTGAATGCGTGTTGGTGCAATGGAGTATGGGTGGGACGTTTTGAATTGGGAAATTAAATGTTTGGTTGAGTGGTATTCGAAAAATGGATGAAGTCGTCATGCAGAGCATGTCGACGACCGAACCTTGGCGCACGTTGGTATAGGATTCGTCCATGCGTTCACGACTGTCTTCAGGAGGTGTTCTTGCTCCCGCAAAGTATCGAAGTCCTGGCCGACGCCATGCGCACAGCGCTTACCCCAGCGTTCCTGCTCGCTGGAACCGCCGGTTTCATCAACGTGTTCACCACCCGACTCGGGCGTGTTGCCGACCGGGTCAACGAGATCGACGACATCGTCGCGGAACGCCGCGATGAGCAGGCGTCACGTGCACCGCAGCTCGCCTACCTGCGTCGCAGAACATTGGCACTCGAATGCGCCGTCGGGCTGGCAGTGGTCGCCGCCATTTGCACGTGCCTCGCGATTCTCGGCCTGTTGGGCGGCGCAGTCCGGGACGAATTCAATCAACGCGACATTGTCTGGCTCTTCGTCGGTGCCGTATTCGCACTGGTTGCCGCGCTGCTCGCTTATGCCATCGAACTGATGTTCTCCGGCATCAGCATGCTCCGGCAGATGAAAGCTTCGCACAGGAAGACGGCAAAACGCTCTGTGCGCAAACGCTGAGCGCAACCGCTCGCCGCGTTCAAGCATATCCGTTCGTCACCCATCGTAACCACGAAACAGGCCGCACAAACGGAACACGTCTTCGGTGTAAGGCAGGTGCTTGACCTTGCAATAGCGGCTCGCGAGTTTCATCAACTCCTTGATATCGCGCCCGCTGGCTTTCGGATAACGCGCGGCCAACGTTTCGATCAGCCCGTCGTCGAGATGCGCGCCCACCTGCTCTGCCTGCATGCGCCAGAGCTTGCGTGCGTCTGCCGCCGACGGCACCTCGTAGTGAATCGTCGCGATACAGCGCGAGAGAATGGCGTCGTCCACGTCGCCGATGCGGTTCGTCGTCATGAACAGCAAACCATGGAAGTACTCCAGCGAGCGTAGAAACTCAGCGACGATGGCGTTGTGCTCCAGATCGTTGTCGCGACGCCGGATATACACGTCGGCCTCGTCGAGCAACAGGATCGCGTTCCAGCGCATGGCGCGTCGCAAGATGCTCATGAGCGTCGCGCCCACGGACGCCGCCGTCGTGCCCAACTGCCCCGAGTGCACGCGGTACAGCGGCTTGCCAACCACTTCCGAATAGATCTCTGCGGTCAGCGTCTTGCCGAGGCCCGGTGCGCCCTGACACAGGATCGTCGCGCCCCCCGATTTGCCCGGGACGAAGTCCGGCATCATCACGTCCATATTCGACGTCAGGATGTCGATGAGATCGTGATGATGTGCGGGCAACACCAACTTGTCGCGCAGACTCGGCTGATATTCGTACTCGGTCATGTTCTGCACGTGGACCCAGAGATTGCGGTGCCAGTCGAGATGGAACACGTGCACGTAGCAGTGCAGCGGAATCGTCTCGAACGCCTGCCCGATCTCGGCGTTGCGCCAGAAGTCGGCATCGCACGCCATCTCGAAGTTGCGCTCCAGCCGCTCCTCGTCGTTGACGCATTTGGCCGTCACGCCGTCGCCCACGCGAATCAGTTCCGTCACGCCCTTCGGGTCAACGGAGAACGCAGCGCGGCTCAGCACGAACTGCGCACCGAACGCGCGTTGCACGCGCAGGAAGCGTTGCGCGTGCTGTTCGTATTCGGTCTTGAACTCCGCGCATTCCTTGTAGAAACCGAACTCCGCGAGCAATTCGGGAATGGTGCGATTCGCAATGTCGTCACGTGTGAAGACTAGCGACGTCGTCATACCCGAGCGTCGCGGGCGATGCTCCGTCGGACTCAGGTTCGCCGACTGCATGGTGTTCGCCAGCATGTCGACGACGACGTACGGCGAGCCCTGATCCGGTTCGACGTAGCGCAAGCGTCGCACCAGCCAGGGCAGCAACGCGCCATCTCGATGACGCTGATACAGCCAGCCGTCGATGACGTCGCGTGCGAGGTAAGCGACCAGCCCCGGCACGAGTTTGTCCAGACTGGGAATCACGCGCGCTTGCGGCGCGTTGTAGACGTTATCGAGTGCGAGCATCTGGAACATCAGCGCGCGCTCATTCTGCGACTTACTCAGCACGTAGAGCGTGTTGAGCGACTTCGCGTCGAACCATTCGCTGGAGACCAGCATATTGCCGCGACACACGCCGTAAGCCGTCAGTTGTTTGCCCAGCGGCGACTCGGTGCCGATCAGTTGCATCAGCGGATGAATCAGTGATTCGGGAATTTCGAAATCCATGGACGGCACTCCCCGTATGGCGTGTCGGTTCAGGCGAGGAAGAAGTCGATGGCACGCGCCACGACGCCCGGCTCGATAATGTGCAGCCCGTCGAATTCGACGTATTGCACATCGTAGCCCGCCGCTTTTAGCTTGTTTGCGTTTTGACGTCCGCTCGTGGCGATCGGTAGTTGCTCGTCGATCAGCCCGTGGGCGATGAACACTCTCGGCAGCCCTTCCTGCACGAAGATCGACATGAAACCGCCAGAGAATGCGATGACGTGGCTAGCAATGTCGCCGTTCGTCACGCCAATCGACAGCGCGTAGCTCGCGCCGTCGGAAAAGCCCGCGAAGGCAACCCGCTGCGCATCGATGCGATAGCGCACGGCGACCTTCCGCAGCGCCGCTTGCAGACGCTCCAGATCGGGACCGTTGCCACCGATCACAATGTCCCACGTTGGGAAAGTCGAATGCGGGGCGAGCACGAGAAACTTGTGCCGATCCGCGTGCGGCTCGATGAACGGCAACACCTTCTCCGGGAATCCGCCCGCGCCGTGAAACATCACGAACAGCGGCACCGGTTTGTCAGTGGGCAGATCGGCGGGAACGTATAGGACTACGTCGCGTGCCTCGCTCAGGCCCAACGAATGGCGACCGGGGGCAAACGGATCAGGCAGAGGGTCGGAAGATGGCGGCAAAACAGAGGCCGAAGCAGAAGCCGAAGCTGGCGCGCTCGGGGCGCTGGACGCGATGACGTCCGGTGGCATGCGTCCGAACAAGGAAGGGTCGAACATGGCGCGGTGATTGTCCCGTAATCGTTGATGTTATTGATATATTGTATATCACACTCCTGTTCGATTACGTCGGTTATTTGCCCCGTTGTCGACTTCTGTGCGGCTTATCCGGCCATGTAGGTGGATAATCCGGCCACGAGCGCGTCGAATGCGACTTTGCATCGCGGATTGGCGCGCAAGTCTTCGTGCATCGTGACCCACGTCTGTAGCCGGAATCGGAAGGCGCTCGGTAACAGGCGCACCAGTCGCGGGTCGCGTCTGGCCAACGGCACCTGACACCCGCCTATTCCGTATCCGGCGCGAATCATCGCCAGTTGCGCCAGATCGCTGTCGGCCCGGAACGCGAACGTCTCCCGCGCCCACATGGGCACGCCGCGCGTCGCCTCGCGCAGGAACGGCGTCAACTTGTCGAATCCGATCACCGTGTGATGCGCGAGGTCGGCCAGCGAAGTCGGTGCACCGTAGCGGGCGACATAGTCGTCGCGCGCGTGCAGGCCGACGTCGATGACGCCTATGCGGCGGGCGATCAGCGCGTCCTGCTGCGGCGGCGCCATGCGCACCGCAATGTCCACTTCTCGATGCAACAAATCCTGAATGCGGTTCGTCGGCACCAGCTCGATGGTCAGATCCGGATGCGCGCGACGCAACGCCGCCAGGATCGGCGGCAAGACTTCCACCCCAACGACTTCGCTCGCCGAAATTCGCACCACGCCGTTTACCCCGTCCCCGTGACTCGCTGCGGCACGTTCGAAGGCCAGCGCCGTGTGCTGCATCGCCTGCGCGTGCGACCGTAGCGACTGCGCCGCATCCGTCGGCAGCAAGCCCGTTTGCGAGCGCGTGAAGAGCGTCTGCCCGAGCGCTTGCTCCAACGCGGCAATGTGTCGTCCCGCTGTCGGTTGTGTGATGCCCAGCGCACGCGCTGCGCCCGAGAGCGAGCCCTCCGTCAGCACGGCGAGGAACGTTCGGTAAAGGTCCCAACTGAGATTTGACGTCATACAAAAATGTATAGCTGGTCGATGGTTTTCGGTAATTTTATTCCAATCGCCTCGCGCGGAGAATGGCATCACCGACAACGAACGAGGGGTCTCCTCATGAGCCATTCCAATCAACAGACAACATCCCGTGCCCTGGTGCTTGGCGCGACGGGTGGCATCGGCGGCGAAGTCGCGCGGCAGTTGCTCGCGGCGGGCTGGCAAGTGCGTGCCCTGCGTCGGGGCGGCGCGCCCGGTCCCATGACGGACGCTGGCATCGAGTGGATCGACGGCGATGCCATGCGCGCCGACGACGTCCTCGCCGCCGCCCGCGATTGCGCCGTGATCGTGCACGCCGTCAACCCGCCGGGCTATCGCAACTGGAACACGCAGGTGCTGCCCATGCTGGACAACACGATTGCCGCCGCTACACGCTTTGGCGCGACCATCGTCCTGCCGGGCACCGTGTACAACTACGGTCCGGAGACGTTCCCCGTGCTGCATGAAGACGCGCCTCAACGGCCGCTGACTCGCAAGGGCCGTATTCGCGCGACGATGGAAAGCCGTTTGCGTGACGCGAGTCGCAACAGCGTGCAGACGATCATCGTGCGTGCTGGCGACTTCTTCGGCCCGCTCACCCGCAATAGCTGGTTCGCACAGGGCCTGGTGAAGCCCGGACAGACGACGCGCGTGGTGCAAATCCCCAACGCGCCCGGCGTCGGCCATCAATGGTCGTATCTGCCTGACGTGGCGCGCGCGATGGTCATGCTGATCGAACGCCGCCACACACTCGACGCGTTCGCCAACTTTCACATGGCCGGGCATTGGGACGCCGACGGCACGGAAATGGCCGCAGCGATCACGCGCGTAATGTCGCGTCATGGCGTCGACGTCAAGATGCGCCGTTTCCCGTGGTGGCTGATGACGCTGGCGTCGCCCTTTGTCACGACGCTGCGCGAGCTGCAGGAGATGCGCTATCTCTGGAAGCAGCCGGTTCGCATGGACAACGCACGTCTCGTCGATGCACTCGGCGAGGAGCCGCACACGCCGCTCGACGTCGCCATCCACACGACCCTCGATGGCCTCGGGTGCCTGCCGGGTAAGCCGTCTGCGAAAGGCTTCTCATACCCCTGATTTATGCAAGCGTTAACTTGCATAAATAACGATGCGCTCCTATCCTTTGGCCTACTTCCCTATGCTCGTCTTTGCGAAGACATGCGATCCCAAACCCCAGGAGCCGTTCCTAATGCCCGGTGCTGTCGATACGTTTGATGCGCTCGTGATTTTCAAGCTGGTGCTGGTGACTGGCCTGACGCTTTGGTCTGCCATTGCGGCACTCAACAACGTCGTGGCATTCGGCGCGTCGGCAGGTGCCATTGGACGAACACTTAGCATGGCGCCGCTGCGCGAAGCGCCCGCTATCGACATCCCGTTGCTGCGACGCGCAATGCACGCAAAGGGTTGGGCGACGCTGGCACTGCTGACGTTGATTGCGCTGCAGGTGATCGCCGCCGTCTGTCTTGGTTGGGGCGGGATACAGTTGGCCGCTGCACTCGGCGGCGGCGCGAAGGCGACCGCCATCGCCTGGGCGACGCTGGGCCTTTCGGCCCTGAGCGCAGCGTGGCTGATGATGATGATCGGCGGCTTGTGGTTCGGCTACTGGATTCGGCAGGAAGGCCTGCAACTCACACACATGATGTTGCTGACGCTGACAATCGCTGCAGCCGCCGTCTTGCGGCTGTGAGGGATGTGAAGAACGTGAACCTGGCGCTCAGTTGCCGCGCCCGCTCCCGAGCAGCAGCGAGATTCGCCGTGCCGCGTCGGTGAGCGCGGCGACCGTCTGCGGGTTCGGGTGCGCAGGCAGATAGTGAATCGAGCCGACGATGGCGAGCGTGCCGAAGAGCGAACCGTCGTCTTGCGTGATAGGTGCCGCCAGCGCATTCACACCGAGAAACACTTCTTCCGGCGCATCCGCCCAGCCGCGCTCGCGCACCAGCGCGAGTTCGTGCGACAGGCGCATCGCATCGGTAATGGTGTGCGGCGTACAGGCGTCGAGCGGGCCTTCAAGCACCGCGTCGCGCCGCTCCTTTGCGCCGAACGCCAGCGCAATCTTGCCCTGCGCCACGCTGTGCAGTTTGAACTGCGTGCCGGGATGCAGCAGGATCTCCAGCGGACTGCGGCCACGCATCACGTCGAGCACCACCACATCGGTCTCGGTGAACGAACTGATGACGATGGTCTGTCCCACGGCGTCGCGCAATTCTTCCATGACCGGGCGTGCCAGCCCCACCACGTCGAACTGTTTGACGAGCTTTTGCCCGAGCAGAAAGAGACGCCAGCCGATCCGGTAACGGCTCGTGCGCGGGTTCTGCACCACATAGCCTTCCTGACGCAGTGCAGTGAGATGTCGGTGAACCCGTGCTTTGGGGACGCCGAGCGCTTCTGCCAGGTGCGTGACGCCGCACTCGGCATTGCGCTCGGCCAGCAACTCCAGAATGCGCAACGAAATGACCGAAGTCGACGACGTGTTGATTTCGTCGCCGCCCTGTTCGTCGCTGGCGGCACTCGGCACAGCGGCAGCGCGCGGGCGACGGATGACGTCGTTCGGGGTGTCCTTCGATCCTTTCACTGCGTGTCCTTTGTCACTGTTGCCGCGCGCCGATTACTGTGCGTCGAGCGAGATGAAACGCTCGCCGAACACGTGATAGCGCTGCGGCTTGTTCTTGTTCGCGTCCTCGGGGCGCACGTAACGGATCGAGCTGCGATTACGGCACGCCCGCGGCAGGATGAAGCAGCGGATGAACGTCGTATCGCGTGCCTCGGTCGTCGGTGCCAGCACCGGTGCATGTCCGAGTTCGAGCCAGGCTTGCCCTGCTGCATGGGTGTGCGACGCGCCCAAGGTCTCGATCGTGATCTCGCCTTCGAGCGTGCAACGCACGCCGGGCCCCTGATGCACGTGCGTATGCGCCACGCCGCCGGGGGGGAATTGTACCTTGTCGCACCGCATGAGCCACTGTTGGCGCGGGTCCAGCTCGACAGGTGCGTCGAGCTTGAGTGTCGACGATGCCCCCGGTGCCGAGGCGATCTCACCCGGCGTTGGCTCGTTGCCCGACATCAGTTCCCAGCGCCACAGCGTCGCCCCTTCACTTCCCGCGATCAGCGCAATGCTGTCGTCGCCCAGCCAGGCACTCTCGGCCGGATGATGCTGCGCGCCCGTGTCGAACTCGATGGCCACGTCGCCACGCACGACATAAATCGCACGACGCGCAGACGGCAGATACACGGGCGGATGGTTCGGTGCGATGACATCCTCGTACAAACGCAATTGAAACGGCTTCACTTCGATCTCCTGTGACCAGTCGATTGCCCCGACCATCGAGACAACACTGACACCGAGTATCGATCATCGATACACAAAGAACCATTTATGGTTTACCACGAGACCCGATCGAGAAATGTGCTGATATTATTCAAACGAAATCAATCCCATGCGTATCGATAGTCGATACGCGAGGACTGACATTAGGATAGTTCCATGAAGGAGACAAGAATGGACACTGGCACGACCGCCCTGAAAGCGGCGGGCGCAGCGCGTCGACCGTGGTATCGCGGCGCGACCCCGGCGCAATGGCGAGCATTTGGTTCGGCCTACATCGGCTGGATGCTCGACATCATGGATCTGATGCTGTTCGCGATGGTGATTCGCTACATCAGCGTCGACCTGCATTTCGACAAAGGTGTGGCGGGCATCATCGCTTCACTCACCCTGCTGGCAACGGCCTTCGGTGGATTGTTCTTCGGCTTCCTCGCCGACCGCATCGGTCGTACGAAGTCGATGATTCTTTCGATCCTGTGTTACTCCATCGGCACCGCGCTGTGCGGCTTCGCCGATTCGGTGACGTCGCTCCTCATTTTCCGTTTCCTGCTGGGTCTGGGTATCGGCGGCGAGTGGTCGGCGGGCGCGGCGCTGATTACGGAAACGTGGCCAGCCGAGCATCGCGCCAAGGTGATGGCCTGGGTGCAGAGCGCGTTTGCCGTGGGTTATGCGGTCGCGGCTATCGTGGCCGCCGTCATCCTGCCGCACTTCGGCTGGCGCTGGGTGTTCGCCTTCGGTCTGGTGCCGACGGTACTCGCGTTCTGGGTGCGTCGTCACGTGGAAGAACCTGCGATTTGGCGCGAACAACGTGTGCGACTCACGCTCGGCCAGACGCTCGGCATGCTGTTCGGGCCGTATGCGCGCAGCACTATCGTCGGCCTCGCCTTCACGGCGGCGGCGATGTGCGGTTACTGGGGATTGTTCACTTGGATTCCGGCGTATCTGTCGACGCCGGTCGATCAGGGCGGCCCGGGCTTCGATCTGATGCGCTCGACGACGTGGATCGTCATCATGCAGATCGGTGCGGCGGCAGGGTTCGTGTGCTTCGGCTACATCGCGGACCGCATCGGATGCCGCAAGTCGTTCCTGCTGTTCTTCATCGTGTCGGCGATTACCGTGCCGCTTTATGTCGCGATTCGCGAACCGATGCTGTTGCTGGCGTTCGGTCCGGTCGTGGCGTTCTTCGGTACGGGCTTCTATAGCGGCTTCGCCCCGACGTTCGCCGAGATGTTCCCGACGCAAGTGCGTGCTACGGCACAGGGCTTCATCTACAACACGGGACGCGCCGCGAGCGCCCTCGCCCCGGCGGCTGTCGGCTTGCTGTCGCGCGGCGAGAACGTGAGTGTCGCACTGGGTGCTACGGCAGGCTTTTTCCTGCTCGCCGCCATCATCGTCTACTTCTTCCTGCCGGAAAGCCACGGCGAAGCGCTCGCCTGATCGCTGAACGCTGGCGCACAGTTGCGGCAATCTGACGCGCCGGTGGCACGCTCCGCCACCGGCGCGCCGCCGCTCTCACTTCCCCTATCTCTCAAGTTGTCGCACTGACCTCAGGAAGACGGCAAGCGAATGACCGACGGGCAGTCCGAGTAAAGCCGCGTGACGTCGTCGGCGCGCAGCGTCAGCACCGCACGCTGATTCACGTATCCCTTGTCTGTGATCTCCCCTTGTTCGAGCGACGGCGGCGACGCCAGAATGGCCGCGCGCGCGGCGCGTTGCGAACTCCCGGCGTCATGCGCCAGTTGGGCGAGCGCCTGTGCAACGAGCGAGCGGACATCGTCGTGCATCGCGAGTGTCTTTCCTGCGTGATCGTCCTCTGACACCTGAACAGATGCCGCCTTCGCCCGCATGGCGGGACTCGGGAAGATCAGTAGCCCGATTTCATCGCGGTCGTGGCCCGCGATCACGACGTCCGACGCGTAAGGGGCCAATGCCGTCACGGCCCGCAGCCGCAGTGCCCCTACGGAAACCCACGTGCCGCTCGTCAGCTTGAAGTCCTCCGACACCCGGCCGTCGAAAATCACACCTGCGCCGGGATCGTTCACATCCGACAGACGACCCGCATCGCCGGTGCGATAAAAACCTTCCTCGTCGAACGCCTGCGCCGTCGCCTCCGGGTCCCCTGCATAGCGACGGAATACCGACGGACCACGCACGCGCATCTCCAGCTTGTCGCCGTTGGGCACGAACTTCAGCTCGTTACCCGGTGCGGGCAGACCGATATTGCCCGCGCCCGGAATCGGGAAGTGAACGCTGGTGATCAGCGGCGATGTCTCGGTCGCGCCCCAAGCCGAAGTGAAGAACGGCAGTGTCTCGCAGTGCCGCGACGCCAGTCGCTCGAAGCGCTGCCATACCGCCGGGGGCAAACTCGCCGCCGCATAGAACAGCACTTGCAGACGACCGAAGAAGCGCGAGGCGAATGCCTCGTCGTCTTCGAGAAACGGCGCGAGCGCTTCGAACCCTTTCGGGACGTTGAAGTGCAGCGTGGGCGACACGTCGCGCAACGCCTCGACGGAACGCCCCACGAGCTCGGGCACAGGACGACCGTCGTCTACATAGAACGCTCCGCCGTTGCGCAACGCCATATGGAAGTTGTGGTTGGCGCCGAACGTGTGGCTCCACGGCAGCCAGTCGACCACGACCGGCGGGGTCTCGTCGAGGAAATGCCAGCACTGCGCAATCATCTGCTGATTCGCTGCCAGCATGCGGTGTGTGTTGACGACGATCTTCGGCTTGCCCGTCGAGCCGGACGTCAGCAACAGCTTCGCCGTATCCTCGGGGTGCACTTGCGCGAAGACGGCATCCAGCGCCGCCGTTGCCGAGGTCGACGCAAGCGAGTCGAAGCGCAACCAGTCCGCACGCCCATGTCGCGTGACGACGACGGGGCAATGGATCGGCGCACCGTCCAGCGCACGCGCGTAGGCATCGCCGTCTTCGACATACACGAGCGCCGGGTCGAGCCGCGCAAGAATGCCGTGCAGCTTGCCCATGTCCTTCGCGATGCGCGAGTACGCAGACGACACAATGGCCGTCTGGCGCCCCGCCATCATCGCGCCGAGCACGAGCAGCGCGTGATTGACGCTGTTGTCCGACAGAATCACCACGGGACGCTCACGCGGCACGTCGAGGTCGAGCAACGCCTGCCCGATGCCGCGCGCCATCGCCAGCCCTTCGCCGTAGGTGACCTCACGCCAGAGGCCTGCATCGGACACTGCATCGCCGGGCTGCCTCCGTTCGGCCACGAAAACAGCCTCCGGCGTCCTCGAAGCCCATTGCACGAGCCAGTCGACCGGGCTGCGCTCGAACTCGCCGAGCACAGTGCGCGAGCGAATCACGAAGCTGCCGTCTGCGCGCACCTCGCGTTCGATGTCGGGCCGGGCGAGGCGGCGCGCGGCCGCCGCCACGTTCACTCGATGCTCCACTTTCCGCCCTTCACCGTGACGAGCACGCGACCGTCTTCGCCATAAGCCGAGTGGTCCTGTGCGTTGACATTGATCATGCCGTGCGTGGCCGCCAGACCGCGCGTCTGCTCGACGGCGGTGACGAGTGCGTCGCGAAACGCCTGCGTGCCCGGTTGCGCCTGCTTCGCCGCCACCGCGACGGCACGGTCGAGGACCAGATACGCGTCGTACGCATAACCCGCGAACAGGTTGCGCGAGCCAGCACCGTACTGTGCTTCGTAACGCTTCGCGAAGTCCGTGGCGACGGCCTTGCCCGGATGGTTCGCCGACAATTGCTCAGCGACGAGGATGTTGCCCACCGGCAGAATCGCGCCCTCGGCGCTCTTGCCCGCCACGCGCAGGAAGTCGTTGTTGGCGACACCATGCGTCTGGTAGATACGCCCCTTGTAGCCGCGCTCACGCAACGTGCTCATGGGCAGCGCGCCCGGCGTGCCGCTCGCCGCGATGATGACCGCGTCCACGTTCGACGACATGACCTTCAGCACCTGCGCCGTCACGGACTGATCGTTGCGCGCGTAACGCTCGACCGGCGCGACCTGAATCTGACGGGCGACGGCGCGCGCCTGAATGTCCTTGAGCCACGCTTCGCCATAGGAATCGTTAAAGCCGATGAAGCCCAGCGTCTTCACCTTGTGCGCCTTCATGTCGTCGAGCACAGCGTCGGCCATGACGGCGACCGATTGCGGCAGCGAGAAGACGTAACGCATTTGCGTGGCGCTCGGCACGAACGGACATAGGCCGAGCTGCGGGGTGCGGGTATCGGCTGCCACTGCGGCGACGGCCAGACACGCAGGCGTCGTGGACGACCCGATGATCGCGTCGACCTTGTCTTCGGTCGCGAGACGACGCGCGTTCTTCGTCGCGGTGGTCGGATCGGTGGCGTCGTCGAGCACGATGTAGCGCGCGGGCAGCCCGCCAAGTGTCGGTGGCAACATGCCGATGGCCTGCTTCTCCGGAATCCCGAGCGACGCACCCGGGCCGGTTGTCGAGAGCGTGACGCCTACGGTGACGCCCACCGGTTGGGCGTACGTCTGCGATGTCGCGCAGAACATCGCCACACCGGCGAGCGTCGACAACGAAAGGATGCGAGATAGCGCGAAACTGCGTGTGAACCTGTTTGCCGCCATGTGACTTGTCTCCTGGGATGTTTTCGTTCTAGTGGCCGGACAGCTTGCAACGCGCACTTGCCCGTCAGCGCACAGCGAACTCCGGCAGTACTTCGCGGTTGCGCGGCAGGCCCATGATTTCGCGCGCTTCGGTGGGCGTGGCGGGCTCGTAACCCATCTCACGCACGAGCCGCACGACGCGCTCGGTGAGTTGCTGGTTCGTCGCAGGCACGCCGTGCTCGTAGTACAGGTTGTCTTCCAGGCCAACCCGCACGTGGCCGCCGAGCAGCAGAGAATTCATCGCCGACGGCAGTTGCGCCGGTCCGATGCCGCTCACGCAGAAGATGCTGCCCTTGGGCAACAGATCGACCATCGACTGCAACACGCGTGGCGTGTACGGCATGGCGTTCTGGAAGCCGCGATGCACGCCGAGCACGAGGTTGACGAAGAACGGCTCGTCGTCGAATCCGGCAGCAGTGAGGGTGGCCAGGTCCTGCACGATGTGCGTGGGACTGAAGACCTCCCACTCCGGCTTGATGCCGCGCTTCTTCATCTCGATGGCGAGATGCTTCGAGCGCTCCGGCGAGGTGTGCATCAGCAGTTCCTTGCCGCCGAAGCTCGCGATGATGGTCGTGGCATCGAGCGTGCACATCTCGGCACCGGCGTCCATGCCCTTCAGGCGCTCCTCCCAGAGGATCTCCCAATAGCCGTTGTCGGCCTGCCCGATCATGTCGCCGTGGACGCCGCCGCCTGTCGAGTTATTGATGACGATGTCGCACTTGTCGCGAATGCGGCGGTTGATGTCGCGATAGATCGCCGGATCGCACGTCGCACCGTCATCGCCCGGACGCCGCGCGTGAATCGCCACGACGCTCGCGCCAGCGTTGTAGCAGTCGTAGACATCGCGCGCGATTTCGTCCGGCTGCGTGGGCAGATGCGGGTTCTGCGACTTGTACGCCATGCCGCCAGTGGGCGCGATGGTGACGATGACTTTGGGTTTGCTCATGCGTGTCTCCTTCTTCGAATCGGTGGTTCGTTGGATCGGATGCTTCCAGAGGGGATGCGCAGGGTTCAGGGCTTGCTCGCGAGAATGCCGAGGATGACCGCGTCTCGCTGCGCTTCGAGTCGCGCATTGCCCCGCCCGGCCAACTCGGCCTCGACGCCAGCGGTGATACGTGCCTTGAGGTCGTCCGTCAGTACCGGCGCGCCGAGATCTGCCCACCAGGACTCGATGGGCGGGCCAAGGTGTTCGAGCAGATGGGCGATGCCGCCCGCGCCGCCGGACAGGTGAAGATTCAGGAACGGCCCCAGCGCCGCCCAGCGCAGGCCCGGGCCGTAAGCGATGGCGTCGTCGATATCCGCAACGGAGGCCACGCCGGTATCCACCAGATGAATCGCCTCGCGCCACAGCGCCGCTTGCAGACGGTTCGCGATATGCCCCTTCACTTCCTTGCGGACGTGGATCGCGCGCTTGCCAATGGCGCGATAGAACTGCATGGCGGTGTCGATGGCGGTTTGCGACGACTGTTCGCCGCCGATCACCTCGACGAGTGGAATCAAATGCGGCGGATTGAACGGGTGCCCGAGCACCACACGCTCGGGATGGGCGCACACCGATTGCACACGGCTCATCAACAACCCCGACGAACTCGACGCAATCACCACCGACGGCGGCAACGCATCGTCCATCTTGCGGAAAAGATCCTGCTTGAGGTCTTCGCGCTCGGGGCCACTCTCCTGCACGAAATCGGCCCCTTCGAGCGCGGCGTCGAGCGTGTCGTGGAATGTAAGGCTGTCGCGTGTCGCGCCTGTCGTCAGCCCAATGCGGATAAGCGTGGGCCAGTGCGCATCGACCGCTTCGCGCAGACGTTCACGTGCGCCCGGTGCGGGGTCCCACGCGCTCACGCGCAGACCGCGTGCCAGAAAGTACGCGGCCCAGCTCGCGCCGATGACACCGGTACCGATGACGGCGACCTGCTCGATGTTGTCGTATTTCATATTCGTCTCCGTGGGGATGGCCGGACGGCTAGCGCGCCGCGCGACCAAGAAAGCGTTCCATACGCTCGCGCGCTTCGGGCGTAGCGAGCATGAGTGCGCTCGTCACCGATTCGGTGAAGAGGCCGTCGGCCATCGACATATCGTGAATGCGCGACAGCGCATGTATCGTCGCCCAATTCGACAGCGGGCTGTTCGCCGCCGTGTCGCGCGCCAGTTGTGTTGCCAGCGCGAGTCCGTCGCCAACGTCGGCAAGATAGTGTCCGAGGCCCAGACGCTCACCGTCTACGGCGTCGTAACAGCGTCCCGTCAGCATCATTTCCGTCATGCGGTCCGGGCCGAGAATGCGCGCCACCCGCACCGAGGCGCCGCCGCCGACAAAGATTCCGCGTTTGCCCTCGGGCAGTTGGAAGAACGCGTTGCGCTCGATCACGCGCACGTGGGCGGCCAGCGCCAGTTCCAGCCCGCCGCCAATGACAGCGCCTTGCAGGACGGCGATCACCGGACGTCCGCCAAACTGGATCTCATGGAAGACCTTGTGCCAGCGCTGCGAGACGCGCAGCACGTCAATAGAATCGCGTGTGCTGTTTTCGGAGAGATCCAGCCCGGCGCAGAAGTGCTCGCCAGCACCGCTGAGGACAACGGCTCTGACGCCGTCGTCGAAGTCGCGAAACACTGCTTCGAGCGAATCGATGGCCGCATCGCAAAGCGCATTGCGCTTCTCGGCTCGGTCGAGAGTGACGAACGCGATGGCGTCTTCGACGCGCACACGCAGGTGGGGATAGGTCATGGTCTGCATCGCTCCAAATCGTGGAAAGTATCTTATAAGATATTTTCTTTGTTGCGCAGCTTGTGCAATGCAGTTCAGGGTTAACAGGGATATTTTGCCAATAAAGGCAATTTAATGCAGATTAAGAGCCATCGACGCCGAAAGTCCGCAGCCGGATGCGACCGCACGTGCTATCTCATAGTATATTTGGCAGCAACCGCACTATGCCCCGTTAGCCCATGAAAACACTGCCTGCCGATACGCCACAGTCCGATCCGGCAGAAGATGCCGACGCCGGGGTGACGTCGCGTCTGGCCTCGCTCGCCCGGCAGGTGCGCATGCTGCGCGCCCAGCGCGGCATGACGCGCAAGCAGCTCGCCGCGCAGTCGGGCGTCTCGCTGCCGTATCTCGCGCGAGTGGAAGCCGGTACCGGCAATGTGTCTCTGGCGGTGCTGCACAAGCTGGCCGAGGCCCTGAATGTGGGCGTCGAAACACTGGTCGCCGAACGTTCCATTCACGACGGCGATCTGCTCATCCTCATCGAGTACCTGCGCCAGCAATCGCCGGAGGTCCTCTCGCGGTTGCGCCGCCAACTCGTCGTGCCTGTCGCGGCCGACCACGGACGGACGGGCCAGCGCATCGCGCTCATCGGTCTGCGCGGAGCGGGCAAGTCGACGCTCGGCCCTCAACTGGCGCAAGCCATCGGCGCACCCTTCGTCGAACTCGACAAGGAAGTCGAACGCGAAGCTGGCATTGCTATCGGCGAAGTCATCACCCTATACGGGCAGGCCGCGATGCGTCGTATCGAGCGGCAGTGCATCGAGCGGATCATCGACGAGCATGAGCATGTCGTGCTGGCCACCGGCGGCGGCATCGTCTCGGAAGCGCCGACCTTCGAGCGCGTGCTGCGCGCATTCCGTACGGTGTGGCTACGCGCACGCCCGGAAGTCCACTTCCAGCGAGTGATGCAGCAAAACGATGCGCGCATCGCCACAGAAGCCCTGCGCAACGAAGCGCTCGAACACATCCATCGCATGCTCGACGCCCGCGAGTCGCTGTACCGGCTGGCCGACATCACGCTCGACACGTCGGACATCACGCCCGAGGCAGCGCTTGCCGACCTCCAGGCCCGTCTGTCCCCCGCCCGCGCCGCCTGAATTCCGTCGCGCGCTCTCCCCGCGAATGTCACGCCTATTGCGCCGCCCTACGATTCACCCTTAGAATTAATAAGAATCATTATCATTTGCGGATCAGCGTTCTTTCTTGAGCGGCATCGCCCGTGGAATACGCGTCATGCAAACACGGGGAATCATGGAAAGTCATTTTCAGCGCGAGGTGGGCGCGCTTTACCGCGATCATCACGGCTGGCTGCGCGGCTGGTTACGCAAGAAGCTCGGCAATGCGTTCGACGCCGCCGATCTTGCGCACGACACCTATCTGCGCGTGCTCTGCGCCGGACGTGCACCGCACATCGAAGATTCTCGCCGTTATCTGGCGCGCATCGCCAACTGTCTGGTGATCGATTTGTTCCGGCGGCGTCACATCGAGACGGCCTATCTCGAAACCCTGGCTGCTTTGCCCGAGCCGATCGCCCCGTCGCCCGAAACACGTGCCCTCGTGCTTGAAGCGCTCATCGAAATCGATACCCTGCTCTCGCGTCTGCCCGCCAAAGCGCGCACGGCGTTCCTGCTGTGCAAGCTCGAAGGGCTGGGCTATCGAGAGATTGCCGAGCGGCTGCAGGTCTCGGTGTCGTCGGTGGAAAAGTACATCGCGCAGGCGTTACGCGAGTGCTATACCGTGCAGTTCGGGAGCGACGTATGAGCTCGCCGAGCGCCCCCGTCTCGCCCCTGGCACCGGAAGTCGTCGAACGCGCCAGCCTGTGGCTCGCCCGACTCTGGTCCGAAGCCGTGACCGCCGAGGACATTGCCGCATGCGAGCGCTGGCGCGCCGCCCATCCCGATCATGAGCGTGCGTGGCAACGTCTGGGCACCATCGGACAGAAGTTCGAAGCGCTCGACAAGCTACCGCCCCGGGTGGCTTTCGACACGCTGACAGCCCGTCCGGCCCCGCGCGTGAGCGATGCTGGACGCCGCCGCGCGCTGCGCGTGTTCGGCGGTGTCATCACGCTGGCCGGTGCCGGTTACACACTGCGTCGCTCGCCGATGTGGGACAACGTGACAGCAGACTATTCGACCGGCGTGGGGGAAGTGCGGCGGGTCATGCTGGCCGACGGCACACAACTGTGGCTCGACACCGCCTCATCGGTTGACGTGCGCTTCTCGCCGGACGAGCGTCACATCTCGTTGAGACGCGGTCGCATCTGCATCGAGACCGGTCCGTCCAACAGCACTCACGGCGCACCGCTGGTCGTCGCCACGCGCCAGGGCGAGATTCGCGATATCGGCACGCGCTTTACTGTGCGTGACGACGGCGCGCGCACGCAGGTCGCTGTCTTCGACGGCATCGTGCTCGTGCGCCCCGCACGCGGCGCACAGACTCAACGGCTCAATGCCGGACAGGCGGCGAGCTTCTCGTCCAGCGCCATCGAGCCATTGGCCGAGTCGACACCGTTCGACGAAAACGCCGCAGCATGGACACGCGCTCAACTCGTCGTCGAACGCATTCGCCTCGGCGATCTCATTGAGACGCTTTCGCACTACCGTCGCGGCGTGCTGCGCTGCGATACCGCCGTCGCCGATCTGCTTGTGAGCGGCGTGTTCTCGCTCGCCGACACCGACCGGGCGCTGGCGAGTCTGGCCGTTGGCCTGCCCGTCGAGACGGTCTATCGCACGCGGTACTGGGTGAGTGTCAAAGCGCGATAGCGATGGCACATCACGTCTGACGTCCCGCCTCACAACGTCCCGCCAGCTTTTTTCAGATTTTCTCCAAATCGGTTGAGGGTTTGCCGATCTCGTTCGGAATACCTGTATGCGCCGGTGCGGCATGACCGCACCGGCATCCGTTTCCGAACCTTCTGGCTATCCAGCCCTGACCACCGTGCTCACGAACGTGTTGACTCCCAAAGCCGCCTTGCTGCGCCCGACGCCGCGCTTGATGCCGAGCTTAATGCCGCAATTGAAGCCCCGCTTGAAGCCCTCTGCTGCGGCCCTTCGTCCCGCCGTCGCCCTGTTGATCGCCCTTGCGGCCGCAAGCGTTGCCGAGCGCGCCAGCGCTGCACCCGCGTCCGCGCCCTCCCTCGTCGCCCAAAACGCCGTCGATGCGCACCGCGCGTGGCAGATCGCCCCCGGCACGCTCGACGCCGTGCTCAACCGCTTTGCCAACGCGGCAGGCATCGAGTTGGTCGTCGATGCGTCGCTCACGCAAGGGCGTCAGAGCACCGGTCTGCATGGCCATTACACGTTGACGCAGGCGCTATACCAACTGCTTTCGCCGCATCAGTTGCAGGCGATGCGCAGCAGTCAGGGTGTCTACACCCTGCGCGCCGCCTCACAAGACACCGGCGCGGCGCTCGCAGGCGACGGCGTGTTGCTGCCGACCACGCACGTCGTCGCGCAGGCCGTCGGCCTGCCGGAGGCGTACGACGGTGGACAGGTCGCGCGCGGCGGGCGTCTCGGCCTGCTCGGCAACAAGGACTTCATGGATGTGCCGTTCAACTTGACGGCGTACACCGCCAAGACGATTCAGGATCAGCAATCGACCACGCTGGCCGACGTGCTGGACAACGACCCGTCGGTCCGCTTCACCACGTCGAGCGGCCATATGTATGAGAACTTCAGCGTGCGCGGCTTTCCGCTGACGGCCGACGAGGTCTCGCTTAACGGCATGTTCGGCCTGTCGCCCTACGGCCACGTGCCCACCGAGTTCATCGAGCGCGTTGAAGTGCTCAAGGGACCGAACGCGCTACTCAACGGCATGTCGCCGTCGGGGGCGGTCGGCGGCGCGATCAATGTGGTGACGAAAAAAGCGGAAAGCACACCGCTCACGCGCTTGACCGCCGACTACGTGTCGGACTCGCAATTCGGCGTGCAGGCCGATGTCGGCCGCCGCTTCGGGGACAACGAACAGATCGGCATTCGCTTTAACGGCGCGCTGCGCGACGGTCGCACCACGCTCGAAGGTCAGAACAAGCGTCGCGAATTCGGCTCCGTCGCACTGGACCTGAAGACGGATCGCGTTCGTATCGGACTCGACGCCTACACCGACTCGGAGAAGTACACCGGCGGCAGTCCGTGGATGGCGACCTTCGCAACGAAAGTCGTCGCACCGCCCGCCTCGGGCACCAACGTGCTACGCGGGGAGTTCGGCAATCTTGAAAGCACTGGCGTGCAGCTGCGCGGCGAGGTCGACGTGACCGACGCCATCACGGCCTACGCTGGCATCGGCGCGCTGAGCTATCGCTACTCCGGCTTCATCACAGGCACACGCACCGGTCCGATCAAGGCGGACGGCAGCTACACCGGCGCGACCTACTTCCAGCGCGGCTGGACCGATACCCTCTCGCTCGACGCGGGTGTTCGCACACGCTTTCGCACCGGCCCGCTCAAGCATGAACTGACGCTCTCGGCCACAACGCTCGACACGACCAGCGGCAACGTCTTCACCACGAGCGCGAACTACAACTCGAACATCTACGCCCCCGTCAATCCGACCCTGGCGAAAGACCCCGGTTCGGCCCCGAAAACCGCCGAATCCACGCTCTCCAGCTTTGCACTGGCCGACACCGTCTCAATGTTCCAGGACCGTGTGACGCTGATCGCCGGTTTGCGCAGCCAGCGCGTTCGCGCTGCCGCCTTCTCTGCGACCACCGGCGCGCGCACCTCCAACTACGACGAGAACGCCATCACCCCGGCCTTCGGTCTGGTACTCAAGCCGTTCGGGCCAAACATCTCGCTGTACGGCAATTACATCGAAGGCCTCACGCAAGGCGGTATGGTCACCGACGTGAGCGCCGCCAACTACGGACAGGTCTTCGTCCCCTATCGCAGCAAGCAAGCCGAGTTCGGCGTGAAGTGGGACGCAGGCAGCTTCACGAACACGCTCTCGTTCTTCCAGATCACCAAGCCGGGCATGATCAAGGACGTCGCGACTAACACGTACAACCCGGACGGCGAACAGCGTAACCGTGGCGTGGAGTGGAACGTCTTCGGCGAATTTACGCCACGCTGGCGTGTGCTGGGCGGTGCGGCCTACACACGCGGTGAGTTGACCAAGACCGCTGGCAATCTTTACAACGGCAATACACCGTACGGTGTGCCGAAATGGACGGCTAACCTCGGCACCGAATGGGACTTGCCGTGGATTCCGGGCGTGACGCTCACGGGCCGCATGATCACGACCAGTTCGCAATACGTGAACTCGGCCAACACGCAGAAGATCGGTGGATGGACCCGCTATGACGTCGGCGCGCGCTATGCCACACGCGTCTACGGCAAGGGCGTGGTGTTTCGCGCCGCCGTCGAAAACGTCACCAACCGCATTGCATGGTCGGGCACGTTCAACGACGGTTACGTGATCCAGAACGCCCCGCGCACGTTCAAGCTCTCCGCCAGCGTCGACTTCTGAGGTTCGTCATGACATTCCCTATCCTTCGGGCGACGGCGGTTGCCGTCGCGCTCGTTGCGTCCGGCGGCATGACGAGCCTCGCACTGGCAACCCCGGCGCCGTCCCACGCCGCCGGCGCTTGCGATGCTCAGGCACCGCAATACCGGCTCGGACTCGTCAGCCCGCGTCTGCTCTCACTGAACGCCGCGTTGTGCGCCGGGGGCAATACCGACGCCTTCTGGCAAGAAGTCGGCGCGACTGGCACGCCGATGATCGAAGCAGTGACGCCGGATGCCATCACCGGCGACGAGATGGCCTCGCCGCTCGCGCCGCCGCCTGGCAAGGTGTCGCTGATCACCTTCCTCTGGCGCGGCCATCCACACAACGTGCGCATTCTGGGCGCGCCGTCCGGCGATCACGACGATATGCATCAGTTGCGCGACAGCGACGTCTGGTACCGCAGCTATGTCGTTCCCGAGAGCACCCGGCTGTCCTACCAGCTCGCGCCGAACGTCCCCGACATTGAGGGCACGCCAATGGAACGTCGCCGGGCGGTCCTGAAGACGGTGCAGGCCGACCCGCTCAACCGCCATCCCTTCACGGTAGAAGGCTTCGACGGCAAGCGCAGCGTGAAGTCGTCGGTCGTCTTGCCCGACGCGCCACCGCAACCGTGGATCGAACGCCGCGCCGATGTGCCGACGGGCACCCTGCAGGCCACACGCTTCACCAGCAAAGCGCTCGGCAATACGCGCGATGTCTACGTCTATCGTCCTGCGGGATATCGTGCGGATGACGCGTCGCGAGGCCTGCTCGTGGTGTTCGACGCGCACGCTTATGTGAATACCGTGCCCACGCCGGTGATTCTCGACAACCTGATTGCCGAGGGGCGGATTCCGCCAACGGCGGCGCTCATCGTCGGTGTGATCGACGGCAGTACCCGGGGTAAGGAGCTGCCGCCGAATCCGGCGTTCGCGCGGTTCCTGTCCGATGAACTGATGCCGTGGGCCAAAGCACAAGGCGTATCCGCGTCCGCCGATCAGACGGTGGTTGCCGGATCGAGTTACGGGGGCCTAGCGTCGGCGTGGGCAGCCCATGAAGCGCCGCAGTGGTTCGGCAACGTGCTATCGCAGTCGGGATCGTATTGGTGGGCACCGTCGCAAGGCGATGCCGACGCGCGCGAATCCGGATGGTTGATCCGTCAGTACGCCGAAGGCCCGCGTCTGCCGGTGAAGTTCTACCTTGAATCGGGGCTGTTCGAAGACCGACGCGGGCCAACGGGTATCGGCACGTCCGGCCGTCACATGCGCGACGTGTTGCGCGCCAAGGGTTACCGCGTGACATACACGTCGACGGCGACCGGGCACGACTACCTGCACTGGCGTGGCTCGCTGGCTTGTGGATTGATGGCGCTCATCGGCACGCCCGACACACAACGCGCCTTGCAAGCGCGTCCCGCCGCGCCGGGGAGCCTTGCTGCCGCGTGTTCGATGCCGTCGTTCGGGCGCACTGCCGACGGGCGATAACGTCAGCCCAACGTCGCGGGCTTGCCCGGCCGTGGCGAGCGCTTCTCCAGGGAGGACGCGCTCGCCCTTCTCGCTCCCTTCGCTCCCTTCATGCTCGCAAGCCGCATCAGACGCTGAAACTGCGGGCACGCCAGATGCTCCGTTGCCGGACACTCCGCCGCGTGGCGCAAGCCGTCACGCAACGCGCTCAATTGCCTGATTGTCTTGTCGATGTCCGCCGCCTTCGCCTGCAACCGCTCGCGGTCGATATTCGCCTTGCCTTGCGGCAACAACATCCCGGCAATGTCGTCCAGCGAGAATCCGGCCGTGCGGCCCAATGCGATGAGCGATAACGTCTGCAAGACCGAGTCATCGTATTGCCGTCGCAAACCGCGCCGTCCCGTGGCAGCGATCAGCCCCTTCTCCTCGTAAAACCGCAGCGTGGACGGCGGCACACCCGCACGCGCGACGACGTCGCCAATGTCCAGTGTCATGTCGAGACTCCCGCTTGACTTCAAGTTGACTTGAATTCGTATAGTGCCCTAACCGCGGACTCGCCGTCACGGCACCGACGCACCGTCGATTCAGGAGATGACAATGACAACGCTCACCCTCGCCACGCAGATCCTTGCGATCGGCGTCTTCGCCACGGTTGTAATGGACCTCTGGGCACTGATGCTTCGCCGGGTCTTCGGCGTCACATCGCTCGACTTCGCGATGGTCGGGCGCTGGCTTGGGCACATACCTGCCGGTCGCTTCGCTCACGCCAGCATCGCCCGTGCAACGCCCGTCCCCGGCGAAAAGGCACTCGGGTGGTTCGCGCACTACGCCATCGGTGTCGGCTTCGCGGCCTTCCTCGTCGTGCTCGCGGGTTCTGCGTGGCTGGATGCGCCGACCTGGCCCACGGCGCTCGCATACGGCGTAGTCACCGTCGTGATGCCCTTCTTCGTCATGCAACCCGCGTTCGGCGCCGGTATTGCGGCCAGCAAAACACCGAAACCGGCACAGGCACGCCTGCGTAGTCTGATCACACACACGGTGTTCGGTCTGGGTCTATATGCGGGTGCCTGGGTGGTCAGCGCCGCAACGGCCCTGATCGCCGCCTCAGGCTGAGCGCAAGTCGGCGCGAACGAACTCTTCGCGCTTGAGCTGTCACGGACGCCGTACTATAGTGGCCGACGCCATGCCGCACTCGTTGCGCTGTGGCGTCCTCACAAAATCGCATGGCGACACAGGGCACCGTGGCACGCCGACTCAAGGATTTCGCCCACTATGGACACCACTGTCGTCGAGAGCTGGAAGGATTTCATGGAGCTGTCCTCCCGCTTCGAAGGCTGGGCGTTTCGCGGGCAGCAAGACGCCCGCTGGCATCTGCAAAGTTCGCTCTCGCGCTACCTGCACGCCTACGTGTCGGACAAGGAGCAGTGGCGCAGCCGCGAGGCCCGCGCGATTCGCATCTTCCGTCGCAAGGCGCACAACCACGTGCCCTGGCCCGACCTGCTGCACGACGACCTGCGCTGTCTCGGGCTGATGCAGCACCATGGCGCGCCCACCCGTTTGCTCGATTTCACCAAATCACCGTTCGTGGCGGCGTTCTTTGCACTGGAACGCGCGACGTCCGACTCCGCCATCTTTGCGCTGAACACGCCCGCGCTGTACGACGACCGCGCACGCCCGCGCCATGCGCCGTGGCTCACGCGCGATACGATCGACCCACGCGTCAAGGGGAATATGGAGAAGTACTTCCTCGGCAACGATAACGAGGTGGTCTGGTTCGGCGAGCCGGAGGAAATGGATGGCCGCCTGATCGCGCAGTCCGGGACCTTCGTCGTGCCCGGTGTGATCGACCGGCCGATGCATCGCATTCTGGACGGCTACGAGAGCGACGAACCGCTGCTGCGCAAGATCGTGTTGCCTGTCGCACTGCGCGCCGATGCCATGAAGTGGCTCTACCGGATGAACGTTACGAACGCGTCGCTGTTTCCGGATCTCGACGGACTCGCGCGCTCGATTGCCGTCGAAATCGAGATGGTCTGGCCGACCCAGACGCTGGGGTAACGCTACGGTAACGCGGGCGGTACGGCGATGTTCAGCCTCGCGTCACATCAACCGTTCGAGAAAACTCGCGCCACCTGACTTGCGCGCAGCCTTGTTGGCGTACATGCGCTGATCGGCCACGCGGATCAGCTCGCTCATCGACTCGCCATCGTCAGGGAACACGGCGACGCCCACACTCACCCGCACGGTCAGGCTCGCATCGTTTACCGAGATCGCCTGCTCGATCTCCGAGCGCAGCCGGTTCACGGCGAAGTCGATGCGCTCGACGATCTCGGCGTCCTGCACGACAGCGACGAACTCGTCGCCGGAATGCCGCGCCACGAATCCGCAGTCTGACACCCCGGCCTTCATGCGGCGTCCGATCTCCTTGAGCAGCAGATCGCCTGTCGCGTGTCCGAGGCTGTCGTTCACGTCCTTGAATCCGTCGATATCGGCGAAGAGCAGCGCCAGTTTGCCGTTGGTGCGCTGCGCGCGGCGTACCGCTTCGCTGGCGAATTCGCCGAACGTGCGGCGGTTCGGCAGTCCGGTCAGTTCGTCGAACCGCGCTGCCTTGTACAGATCGTCGATGAGTTGCTTGCGCTCGATGGCGAGCGCCGTCTGATCGCAAACGAACGCCAGCAGCCGTTGCGCCGCTTCCGCCTGCAAAGCTCTCACGGGCCCGTAGATCATGAGCGTGCCGACGGCGCGTCGCGCGGTATGCATGGGCAACACGGCCAGCGCGTGCCGTGCGGCCTCAACGTTGTCGTTCAGTGAGAATGACTCAGTGCGCACTTGCACCGCATGCGTCGCGGGATCGGCGTCGGGCACTGTCTCGATCAGTTGCCAGAGCGGTTCCTGCGCATTGGTGGCCTGCGTAGATAGCGCTTCCGCCTGCGCCCAGTCGAGCAACGGGATATCCGTGCTGTCGCGGTACTGATAAGCCTTGTCCCACACGCGCAGGTCCGCATCGCACGTCGCGACAACGATAGCGTCGATGGGAAAGAGCGTACCCAGCGTGTCGTGAACGGCCTTGCAGAGGGAGCGGATGTCGGCGGCGTCGTGTGCCGCTTCGGAAATCGAGTAGGTGGCGCGCTGTAAGGCTTCGGCCCGCTTGCGGGCCGAGACGTCGCGGGCGACGCCAATACGCATGCCGTGCTCTTCGGACCAGCGCGCCGACCACATGATGTGAACGTAATGGCCGTCTTTATGGATGTAACGGTTTTCGAACCCGATCCGAAGGCGTCCCGCCATGACCAGCTTCGATTCTTCGATGGTCCTGTCGCGGTCTTCCTTCGCCACGAAATCGATCATCGAGCGCCCCATCAACTCTTGCGCGCTATAGCCGAGAATAGCTTCGCAGGCCGGGCTCACGTACATGAGAGTCCCGGACCGATTGACGAGAAACACTGCGTCCAGCAGCAACTCCATGCAACTTGCCAGGACGTCTTTTGTTACGAATTCCATTTATTTCGAACGGCCGAGAAGCACCCTGCCTCTATATGACAATCTCAACATATGAATATTGCATCACCATGACAACGCAAGACCTGCGATTGCCCTCCTGAGACGGCCGCTGCCAGGACCGACCAGCCGTACCGACCGATTTCGCTTAAAAAATCAACTGCTTGACCCAACGCGGTGTGACGACATCCGCCGCGCATTCCGCCTGTACCTTGCTGCATGCCGCTACGTACTCGGTGCGCAGCAGCTTGATTCTCGCCGCCACCAGGTGACGGAATCCCAACTCCCGTTCGCTGAAGCCCACCCGGTCGACGTACCGCGTGCCGTCCGGTAAAGCGCCTCGAATTTCGTAATAAATTACCCCGTCGCGCGAATACTTCACCACTTTGGCTGCCATCTTGTCCCGATTCTTATTCGTTATTGCCCGCCCTTCTTCCCCCCGATATTTTTTGACTGCCCGGGTTTCGGTGATTGTCACTTGGACTTTTCAAATAAGCAACCGGCAAAACAGACCCGTGGTGCCCGCGCGACGGGGCTTTCCGGGCGGCGTGGCGCCCTCAGGTCAGCAGTCTAATCGACCGTTTTCGACGCGTCGACCGCAGGAAAACAGCAGATATTTTTATTCCTCCAACCGCATAGGAATACGAATCAAATATCCTGAGAAAATCAACGCCCCCCTGATATCTCCCCCGCGCTGCGATATAGTGATCGCTCAATGCCTTCGCAGGACATTCAGGAGAACGATTCATGGTCGACCGACGTGATTTTCTTCGGATTTCCGGCCACCTTGCGGGGGCTACCGCAGGTGTCACGCTCCTCGCAGGCACGCCGCTGCGCGCCCACGCGGCGACGGATCCGGCCTACCTCAGCGCAACCGATCTCATCGCGCAATTTCGGCGCGGGAGCCTCTCGCCGCTCGATGTCCTCGACGCACAAATACGCCGCATCGAGTCCCTGGACAAACAGGTGAACTGCGTCACGGTGCGACATTTCGAAGACGCCCGTGCCGCCGCCCGCGAGGCCGCTACGCGGTATCGGCGAGGCAATCCCCGACCACTTGAAGGCGTGACCGTCGCAGTCAAGGATGAATACGCCGTCAACGGCTGGCGCACGACGATGGGCTCGACCCTGCTCAAGGACGCACCGCCAGCACAGGAAGACGGCCCGGTCGCCGAGCGCCTTCGCGCAGCGGGCGCGATCTTCCACATTCAGACCACAGTGCCCGAGTTCTACGTGTGGATGACGACCGCGACAAAGTTGTGGGGCACCACGCGCAACCCCTGGAATCTCGCCTACACTCCGGGTGGCTCGTCCGGCGGGTCGGGGGCAGCGCTGGCCGCCGGATTCACGACACTCGCCCTCGGATCCGACATGGGGGGCTCGATCCGCATCCCGGCATCCCAGTGCGGTCTGTACGGCTTCAAGCCTCCGTTCGGCCGCGTGCCGACGAGTGAAGTGCCGTATGAAGCCGAGGGACCGCTCGCGAGGACGTTCGACGACATGAATCTTCTTACCGACGCAATGGTCGGCCCGCATCCGCTCATTCATAGCTCGTTACGCCCGCGCCTGCGCTATCCCTCGCGTTATGAGGACGTTTCCGGCTGGAAAGTCGCCTACGACCCCGCCACGCATCTGACGCTACTCGACCCCGCTGTCACCCGCGCGATGGAGCAGGCCATCGCGACGTTGCGCCGTCTCGGTGTCACTGTCGAGACGGTCGACATCGGCTTCAATGCCGAAGACATGGAGACCTACCTGATTGGCCTGATGTCGTCTAGCATGGGAGGCATGATGAGCGCGGCGATGCAGCACCCGGATCAGCTCATGCCCTATACCCGCAGCGTGTTCGAGCGGATGCAGGGCAAGACCGGGCCAGAAGCGCTGGTGCGCACGGAGGAACTGCTGGGCGAGTATCAGCGCCGCGTGCAGGAAACTGTCTTCCTGAAGGGCTATCGTGCGCTCATCATGCCGACGCTGGGCACACCGCTAATCCCCGCCGAACACGGCCTGCATCCGGCGACCGATACGGTAAAGCTCGGCGACCGGCAAATTACGGGCCTGACGTTCGCGCTGACGTGGGTCTGGAATCTGCTGGGCCTGTATCCGGTGGTCTCCGCGCCTGCCGGTATAGGTCCGGGCAACGTACCGATAGGCATGCAGATCGTGTCCAACACGCTCGACGACCTCACGGCCTTTCAACTGGCCGCGGCATTTTCACGCGCGGCGCCGCCGCTCTACACCGGCCGTGGGATGCCCGACTTCCGCAGCCAACCGGTGTAGTAACCTGACTCGCCTTCGCCCTCTTCTTCGCATTGGCGATTCACGACAGGAGACATTCATGACGAAGCTCGTCACATGTGTTTGGTTCAACGGTGAGGCCCGCCAGGCTGCCGAATTCTACGCGGCCACCTTTCCCGACAGTCACGTTCAGGCCCGCCACGTCTCCCCCATCCCCGGCATTGGCGCCGGGCAGGAACTGACCGTCGAGTTCACCGTGCTGGGTCAGCCGTTCGTCGGCCTGAACGGTGGCCCTGAGTTCAAGCCGAACGAGGCGATCAGCTTTATGGTCGTCACGAAGGATCAGGAAGAGACCGACCGCTACTGGAACGCCATCATCGGCAACGGCGGCGCCGAATCGGCGTGCGGCTGGTGCAAGGACCGCTGGGGCTTCTCATGGCAGATCACTCCGAAGCGACTGCTCGATCTGATGGCCGATCCCGACGTCGCCAAAGCGCGCCGTGCAATGGAAGCCATGATGACCATGCATAAGATCGATATCGCCACGCTCGATCGCGCCGCAGCGGGCTGAAGCCGGTCGAGCTAGCGTCCGCCCGCCACAGCGGCGACGGCTTGCGTCGCTGTCTCGGCGTCGCGGCGTGCGCTGGCGCGCGGCGACACCGGGACGGTGATGCGCAACACCGACACCAACGGCAGATGATCGGACGCCCGTCGCGCGAGCGGCGTCGCATGGCGGCGCACGGCGCCGAGATGCGCGCGCGGCGACGTCCAGATGCGGTCGAGGGCGAGCAAGGGCCAGCGAGACGGAAACGTCGCCACATGCGGTGCGCGTTCGAAAAAGCGATGCAACCATCGCAACGGACGCCCCCATAGACACCACTCGTTCACATCCCCCATCAGCACAGTCGCCGCTCCCGGCTGATTCGCCAGACATTCCAGCAGACGTTGCACCTGCTCGCGCCGCTCGCCGGGCCGCAGGCCGAGATGCGTCGCGATCACGCGCAGTTGCGTTTCCCGTCCGTGTGGGTCTTCCCATGCAAGCGTTGCGTCGATGGCAGCGCGCGGCTCGCGTCCTGCCACGCTCAGATCGATGTGTCGCACGGCCACCGGTGCGAAGCGCGTCATGATGGCGTTGCCGTAATCCTGTCCGCCGCACCGAAGTGTCGGTCCCGGAATGAAATGCATGTCTCGCGCGGCGGCCAGCCGGGCTAACGTGCCGACGTCGGTTGCACTGGCTTCGATCTCCTGCAACGCGACGATATCCGCGTCGATCTCGTCGAGCACCTGCGCAATGCGGTCCGGCGAGTGAACGCCGTCCGTGCCGACACATCCGTGTACGTTGTAGCTCGCCACGCTCATCTCGCGGCTAATGGTTTCAACGCGCGACGACGAGACATCCCGCAACGCGGGGCGTGACGAAACGTCCGCATCAATCGAACGCCGTGGCGGACGGTCATCTTCCGGCGTCTCACCACCCATGCCCCGGATACGCCGACGCAGCGCCACCACGCCCATGCCCGGCAACACGAGCACGGCGGCCAGCAGCGCAGCCGTCCAGCCGTTCGGGCGTTGTGCCAGCGCCGCCACGCGGTCCACCAGCGCTGCCGCGATCAGAATGCCCGGCAACATGCCGATGACGGTCCCCAGCATACAATCCCGCAGCCGGATGCGCGACGCGCCCACGACAAGGTTCACGAGCGTGAACGGCGCAATGGGCATCAGCCGCAACACGACCATCGCCAGCAATCCGTGATGGCCGATCTGACGGCTTAACGCGTTCAGCCGCTCACCGCCGAAGCGCTGCACCGCGTCGCGTCCCAATGTCCGGCCCACGCCATAACCGGCCGCCGCGCCGAGCGACGTTCCTGCCAGCGCGTACGCGGCGCCCGCGAACGGCCCGAACACGACCACCGTCACGATGATCAGCACCGTCACCGGCACCATGATCAGCGTGCCCAGCAGGTACACCGCCATGATCACGAGCGGCGCGAACGGCATCAGACGAATGCGCTCGACGACACGTAACACGCGCGGCAGATCGGTCCACTCACGCAACGGCGTGTAACGCCACGCCAATGCAAGTCCGGCAAGCCCCAGCAACAGGAGGACGAGCGCGACGATGCGCCCGGCAAGAAGCGGCCGCGCCTCGGTCTCGATGAACGTCCCCATCACGTTCTCGAAGTCGATCGGCTCCATCGGGTCGAGCACGACAGCACCGGGTGACGCCGCGTCGTCAGCGTCCTTCAGCGCGGGCGTGAACGCGGACAGCGTTCGCGCCCCTTCGCGATGCAGTTCGTCGATGGCCTCGTGCAGCCCTTCGTCTCGCAACAACGCTGCGGCCATTGCAGCCTCCGACACGTCGAGATGCTCGGCGAGCAGACGGTTGCGTGCACGCGCGATACCTGCCGCGATACGTGCGTCGCCATTGGCGGCGACGGACAGGTTGCACTCGGTGTCGAGCGCCATCGACCGGTTGTTGAGATTGGCCGACCCGATCACGAGCAACGCGTCGTCGACGACCATCACTTTGCTGTGGACGTTCACGCACGCCGGCGCGATGCCGGGCACTTCAGGACAATAGAGACGAAAGCGCGCCTGCGGATCGGCGTCGCGCAAGCGCCGGTAGAGCCGGGCACGCAACACGCCCATGCTTTGCTCCTGCAACCAGCCCGACTCTGCACGACGCGAGACGACGGCTACATCCGGACAGTCGGGCGACGCGAGACGCTCGATCAGCGCGTCGCCGATACACGTTGCGGTGAAGTACTGGTTCTCGAGATAGAGACGACGACGCGCGCTGGCAATGGCATCGAGGTAGAGCGTCTGGATCTCGTGCACCGCAGGCCTGCCCTCGAACGCCGGTGCCGTGCGCGATATGGCGACATCGACCTCCGTCAGGTCGGGGGCGACCGATACCGGCCACGGGTCGAGGGGCGCGTAAGGGGCATCGCGCGGGGTGCGCAAACGCAGGTCGACGTGCTTGCCCGTCGCGCGGTGCCATCGGTCCTCGGCGAGTTCCGCCAGCGCGTATGCCGCCTCACCGTCGACCATCGCCTGCACGTCATGAAACGGCGGATAGGCGTGCCCTGACGGATCCTTGCGACCGGGGTCGTCAGGAGCATGCGCCGGTGTATCCCAGCGATTGCGTGTGAGATCGAGTCCCCCCACGAACGCCACCCGCTGATCGACCACCACGACCTTCTGATGATGCGACGCCGCCGTCGGATGGCGTCCGTCAAGCCGAAAGCTCAGCCGGCGATGCGTCTTCCAGTCGAGCTTGACCGACGGCAGCCACTCGCGCTCCAGCGCATAGAGCATCGCGAAATCCCAACTGAGGCAATAGATGCGCAGCGTCTTGCGGCGGCGCACGAGCGCGTCGAGGAAATCACGCAGCCCCGGCGGCAATCCGTCGTCCGATTTATTAGGGGTGAGTTGCATCCGGCTGTCGATGTCCCAGCCGAGAATGAACACCGCGTGACGAGCGGCCAGCAGCGCTTCACGCAGCGCGCTGAAGTACTGCTCGCCGTCCACCAGCATGCGCATGCGTGCCGCCGGAGCGATACGCCAGCAGTTCTGCCCTTCGCGCAGTAGTGCCGAGGGTGCCACCGATGCCGATCTGTCGCCTGAGGTCGCGCCGGGCACTTACTTACCCATTTCGACCTTGGCCGACACCTCCCGGGCTTCGCTCAGGTGATGACGAAGCGTCGGCAGCGTCTTCGTCGCGAAGGCCTTCAGATCGGGATCCTGCCCCTTCTCTGACTCCGTCTGGAAGAGCTTGACGGCTTGCTCATGCGCCTCGGGACCGGCGAGCGCCATGTAGGCCACGTCGAACTCGCGCCCCTTCTTGCTCTTGAGCGCTTCGATATCCGGATCGACAGCGGCGTCGTTCGGCACGCTAACCCCCTTCTTCGCGCCCAACTGACGCAGCGCTTCGTTCGCCTTGCTGTGATCCGTCACCATTTGCTGAGCGAAGCGCTTGACGGCGGGATTGTTGGAACGTTGCACCGCCACCTGACTCGCCTGCACTTCGGCCTTGCCAGCCTTTTGCGCCTTGTCGACGAATTCGACGTCGATGCCCGCGCTGGGCTGTGCCGTGCGCATGGGCTTCGGGGCCACTTGCGTCACTTCAACGCCCGCCGTCGGCGACGCCTGATCGGTGCCGCCGCCCTGCCCCGGGTCGCCCTTCGGCAGTTCCTGCGCGATAACGAACGGACTCGCCATAAGTGCAGCGCTGAGTACACAAGCGCTGCGCACTTTAGTGATTCGTGAATACATATGCCCTCCCGGCATTGTTGTGAGACGTCTATGCGTGCATCTGTGCCAGGCGCGCGTACAGCGTTTTCAGACTGATGCCGAGCTGTCTCGCGGCCTGTGCCTTGATACCGCCACATTGCGAAAGCGCGCCGAGAATGACCTGACGGTCGAGGTCGGCCAGCGGGGCGTCGAGCGCGATGGTCGTGCGGTCGTCACGCACCGGAAAGCCCGCCAGTTCGTCGAAGATCGGCGGCGGTAGAGAATCGATAACGGGCGTCGCACTCAGAATGCGAACGCGCTGAATGAAGTTGCGCAACTCGCGCACATTGCCCGGCCAGTCGTGACGGCGCAGCGCCGTCAACACATGCGGCGCGAATCGCATTGCGCGGCCATCGCGTGCATTGGCCTCATTGAGCATCGTTTGCGCCAGCAACGTCACATCGTCCTCACGCTCGCGCAATGGCGGCATGGTCACGGGAAAAACGTTGAGCCGATGATAGAGGTCCGCGCGCAGCTTGCCCGCACGCATGGCGGCCTCGGGCGACACATTGGTGGCGGCGACGATGCGCACGTCTACCGCAATTTCTTCCGTGCCCCCGAGACGCATGAGCCTGCCGGTCTCCAGTACGCGTAACAGATTGACTTGCGACGCGAGCGGCATTTCGGCCACTTCGTCCAGAAACAGCGTGCCGCCGTGCGCGCGCTCGAAGAAGCCACGATGTCGACGCTCGGCCCCCGTGAAGCTGCCACGATCGTGACCGAAGACTTCGCTCTCGACGAGATTCGGTGCGATGGCGCCACAGTTCACGGCGAGGAAAGGCGCGTCGCGGCGCTCGCTGAGATCGTGTACGGCGCGTGCCGCCAATTCCTTGCCGGTGCCGGATTCCCCGGTGAGCAACACAGCGGCATCGGTGGGTGCAACGCGTGAGAGAGCATCGAAGACACGCTGCATGGCCACGGACTTTCCCACCAATGCGGCAAATGCGTCGCTCGTCGACGCGCCGACGACCGACGACGCCGCAGCGCCACAGAAAGCCTCGTTAGCAACCGCGCTCTCCGACGCCTTCGCGATCCACTCGCCCGCGCGCTGTCGGTCCCCCGGTAGCACGAGATAGTCGCTTGCGCCCCGGCGCAGCGCCTGCACGGCGCTCTCCCAGCCGGGACGCGCAGTGCACATCACCACATCAAGGTTGCGATGATTCGCCCAGCCGTCGAGCACGTCGAAACCGGAACCGTCCGGCATATCGACGTCGGTCATCACAAGCGAAGGCGGTGCATCCGAGAGGTGCGAGAGACACGCATCGGCCTCGGCCAGCGTACCGGCCCATGCGGGCGGCGGAAATGTCGGTGGGCAGACGGCGCGACACAAATCGGACAACGCATCGCGTGTCGCCGTATCCGCGCCCACCAAAAATATGGGCGACCGGTCGGCAGCGTGGCGTGACGCGTCAGAATAGACTGACATGAACTCCTCCGGGGGTACCGCAGATGCTCTGTTCGACTACGTAATCCGCGATGCCGTTCGGCGCGATGTCATCGAAACTTCCTATGCGATACGCGCATCGACTACAAAATTTCAATGTCGAATTTCGGATCGGACGGGATATTCGCGGAGCACTTCGCGTCACAACGGCATGACACGTCAGCCCGACATCCCCGTCGTTTCACTGCTCGGCAACTCGACAGCGATTCGCGCTTTGCGCGCGCAGATCGAGCGTGTTGCGCGAACGTCCGTCAGTGTCCTGATACTGGGTGAAAGTGGCAGCGGAAAAGAGCTTGCAGCGCGTGCGTTGCATGCCGCGAGCGATCGTCGCGACGGACCGTTCGTTGCCGTGCCATGCGGTGCGATGCCCGCAGACCTTGCCGAGTCCCAGTGGTTCGGGCACGAGCGCGGCAGCTTTACGGGCGCTGTCGACCAGCGGCGCGGCTACTTCGAAGCCGCAAACGGCGGCACATTGTTCCTCGACGAAATCGGCGATATGCCGCCAGCCATGCAGGTGAAGCTCCTGCGGGCGCTCGAATCGAGCACGTTGTGCCGCGTTGGCGGCAGTCAGGCGGTGCCTGTGGACGTTCGCGTGATTGCGGCGACGCGTCACGACGTTACCGAGGCGTTGCGCAACGGCGCGTTGCGCGACGACCTGCTCTACCGGCTCGCCGCGTTTGTATTGCACGTGCCCGCGCTGCGCCATCGCGACGGGGACATTGCGACGCTCGCGCATGCCCATGTCCGTTCGCTTAACGCGCGGGCGAGAACGTCGAAACGTTTGTCGGTCGCATCGATGCGTGCGCTTGACGCGCACGCGTGGCCCGGTAACGTGCGCGAGTTGCATCACGTGATCGAGCGTGCGTTCATTCTCTCCGACGACGTGCTGCACGTGACGACTGATTCCGTGATGCCCGCCGATCCCGTCGTTCATCACGGCACGCTCGAATTGCCTCGCGTCATCACGCTGGCCGACGCACAGCATCACTTCATCGCGGCATCGCTGGCACATCACGAGAACGACAAGCCACGCACTGCACGCTCACTCGGTGTCAGTCTGAAAACGCTATACAACCGGCTGACGACATCCACCGGGCGCTGATCGCAGTGACGGCCCCCGGCCACTTCCCCATATCACGAGGAAGTGGCGGCCCCGATCCTTCTTAGTGGTGCTTACCTGCGTCGTTACCCTGGCCGGACGTCCCCGACGACGCGCCGGTCGAGCCTGCGGCGCTCGACGTTGTGTGCGCCCCTGCCGTGCCGACCGTACCTGTTTGCCCCGAAGTACGTTGCGACGCCGAGGCACCCGAGCCGGTGCCACCGTGTTGGTGGTCGGCGTGCGACGACTGCGTACGGATGCGGTTCTCGACGTCCTGCACGCCGAAGCACTGCTCGGCGCAGTCTTCGATGGCGTGCTTCATCCAGCGCTCCGGCACGCTGCCCTGCAAGTCGACGCGACCGTCCTTCACCTGCACGCTGACGTCTTGCACTTCAAGCTCGTGCGCCATGCAAAGGCGTTCGCAGACGTCCTCACGAATGCGTTCGTCCGAACGGCTGTAGCCCTTTGGTCCCTGACGATGACGCATGTCCATCGACGCGCCTTGACCTCCCCGACCTCCCTGAGCGCCTTGGCTTGCGTAGCTGCCATGGTTGCCGTAGCCCCGCTGCTGCGCCTGCGATTCCCAGCCTTGGGGTCCGCGCTGCATCGACTGCCCGCCGTAGCCCTGGCGACGTCCGGCGCCTTGCGAGATACGGCTCCCGTAATCGCGGTCATAATCGCGCCCGTAATCTCGGCCATAGTCACGACCATAGTTGGCGCCGAAATCGCCCCCATTGTCGCTGCCGTATTCGCCCATGAAAGCGTCCTCGTAATCGCGACCGTAGTCTCGGCCGTAGCCGCCCGTGCCACCCGAACCGCTGCGTGTTCCCCAGGTTTCGCGGCTTTGCCCGCCTTGCGAACGGCCGTATGTGTCGCGGGAATAGCCGTAGCGTGGATCGTCGATGCGTGCACGGCCAGCTTCGCTCCAGTCGGCTTGCCATGCCCCTTGTCCTCCTCGTTCGCCACGCTCGCGCGACGGCTGCATGCCGTACTCGTCCTCCTGGTCGTACGCGGAGAATTCCCGCTGCATGGCCTCCTCGTCGAAATCGCGACGGTATTGGTTGCGCTGTCCGCCACCTTGCGTTTGCCGTTCGCGTTCGTTATCGCGCGTTGCGTATCGTCGTTGCATGATGATTCTCCAGATGAACAGCACCAGCGGTCCAGAAGCAACGGCTCCTGTTCAACCGATCCGGCACCGGACAAATCCTTGTGCAAGTCGCATGCCATGCGTCGGATGTAGACGCCACGCCCGCGAATCCCGGTCGGGTGGACGACCGCCGAAGCTTTTCTTCCATTCGTGGCAAGTTCGCCCTGTCTGAGACCCTGCTGGCATCGCCTTGACGTTTTGCATTGACGCGCTTGACGTTACCCGCGCGTTGCGTATAGAGTCACCGCATGACGAATTCCGCCCTCCTCCGTTCGCAGACGCTGCGCGTTGCCCTTCCGGGACAACGGGGTGCGTTCGTCAAAAGCAAAAAACAGTCGCTCAACTGACCGGAGCGTGCTGTTCCGTCAGTTGAGCGACGGAATAGCCACGTGGACCGGCAGTCCCGCCCAGCGCCCAGTGCGCGCCTGCAATACCCGCACCGCATCACCGGCCAATCTGCCCCGAACGCCACGCGTCAAATCTTGCGTCGCCCTGCTGAACGGTTTCCGTACAAGGTCACCACACGTTCATCGTATTCGTATCAGGGAGACACCATGCAAGACTCGCAATCGCCCATCGCCGCCGCTCAGTCGACCTCGCTTCACGCGTCGTCCAGCTTTCGCGGGATCTGGCTGCCGCTCATCACGCCGTTCAAGCGAGAAGGCGCACATGCGCCGGTCGATCACACCGCACTGCGGCGGATCGTTGCGCACTATCGTCATTCGGGAATTGCGGGCTTCGTGATCTGTGGCACGACCGGTGAAGCCGCCGCGTTGGAAGACGACGAACAAATCGCCGTGCTTGAGACCGTATTGGCAGAAGCCGACGGGCTGCCTGTCATCGCGGGGCTAGCGGGTAATCATCTCGGGCATACGCTCACGCGCATGGACGCCCTGAACGCACTGCCGCTCGCCGGTGTGCTGACGCCCGCGCCGTATTACATCCGCCCGTCGCAGGCGGGGCTCGTCGACTGGTTCCATGCGCTGGCCGACCGCTCGGCCGCGCCGCTGGTGCTCTACGATATTCCGTATCGCACAGGGGCCACGCTGACGTTAGAGACACTGCTCACGCTCGCCGGTCACGCTAACATTCGCGGCATCAAGGATTGCGGCGGGAATGCGCACACGACACAGGCGCTGATCGCCGATGGGCGTCTGTCCGTCCTTGCGGGCGAAGATCATCAACTGCTGTCGACGCTGACGATGGGCGGCCATGGCGCGATCATTGCGTCGTCGCATTGCCGTCCGGCCCATTTCGCAGCGCTCTATCGTGCCGTGCGCGCGCAGCAACTCGACGTCGCGCGCGTACTCTTTCATGCGCTCATGCCGGTCGTGAGGCTGCTGTTTGCCGAAGCGAACCCCGGCCCGGTGAAGGCGTGGCTCGCGCGCGAAGGCTGGCTGGAGGACGTGCTGCGTGCACCGATGACGAGTGCGTCACCGGCGCTTGCGCAGCAGTTGGTAGATGCCGTCGCCGCCATCGACACTGCGTTCGGTGCGAAGGCAGCGCAAGGGGCGACGGTGGCCGACGCTGCCTGAAGCAAGTACGCAACGACGGCGATAGCGCGTCGTCAGGCGACGACGCGCAAATGCCTGTCTTCGGGGGCGGCGAGCCCCGGCGTCACGGGCACCGGATGATGCGCAAAGTCGCCGTGCGTGCCGACACCGCTGTCCACGCGGAACTTCGACGTCTCGCTCACGAGGTCGGCGGCCTGCTGACGCATGTGCTCGGCCGCCGCCGCAGCCTCTTCGACTAGCGCGGCGTTCTGCTGCGTCACCTGATCCATCTGCGCGACGGCCTGATTGACCTGTTCGATGCCGCGCGCCTGCTCGTCGCTAGCCGCAGCGATTTCGGTGATGAGTTCGCTCACACGCCGCACGGACACCACGATCTGATCCATGGTGCGACCGGCGACTTCCACGCGCGACGAACCGTCCTGCACCTGCTTAACGGACGCCGCGATCAACTCGCGAATGTCCTTGGCGGTGCCCGCCGAGCGCTGCGCCAGCGTGCGCACTTCGCCAGCCACGACAGCGAACCCGCGGCCTTGCTCGCCCGCACGCGCGGCTTCCACTGCGGCATTGAGCGCGAGGATGTTGGTCTGGAATGCAATGCCTTCGATGGCGGTGATCATCTCGCTCATGCGCGCCGAGGCGCTGGCCATCGCCTGCATCGTCTCCACGACGGCACGCACACTGTGCGCCCCGGCATCGGCCACGCCCGACGCCTCTTGCGACAGACGCCTGGCCTCGACGGCATGCTCGACGTTCTGACGCACGGTCGACGTCAGCTCCTCCATCGACGCCGCCGTCTCCTCAAGCGAGGCGGCTTGCTCTTCCGTACGCTGCGACAGATCCGTGTTGCCCTGTGCGATCTCACGCGCGGCAGTGTCGATGGCACCCGATGCACCCTGGATGTTGCGCACCAGATGGCTCAGTTGTGCAATGGCCGTGTCCAGCGCATTGGCCATCTCTCCGATTTCGTCGCGGCTTTCGACTTTCACCCGATGCGTCAGGTCGCCGTTGGCGAGCGCCGAAGCCCCTTGCGAGACCGCGCGCACCGGACGCGTCACCGAGCGCGCAATCGCCACGCCCGCCACTACAGACAACGTCACCGACAGCAACAACGTTGCAAACAGCCAAACGCGGGCGGAAAGATAGGCGTCGTTAGCGTCAGCCGCTTCCTTCGCACTCACTGCCTTGCCGACGCCCATCAGGTCGTCGAGCGGGGAGAAGAACGCCACTTGCGCCTTCTGGAGACTGCCCAGCAGTTGCGCCTTGGCCCCGGCGTAGTCGCCGTTATGTACGAGCGCTTTGAACGCGTCGAGTTGCTTGCCGTACTCCGCGCTGGCCTGCGTGAGCGTTTGATAGAGCGCTTTACCCTTCTCCGTGTAGAACATCGTCGCCATGCCGTCGATGCTCTTCAGGTTCGCCTGACGCAGCTCTTCGATCTTCTTCAGACGCGTGTCGAGCTGCGAAGCGTCTTCGGACATCGCGATGTCACGCAGCAGCACCGCCACATGGGCCGCGCGATCCTTCAGATTATGGAATTCGAGAATCTTGTTGTTCAGGTCGGACACGATGAGCTGCGTGTTCGTGTCCATCGTCGCCATCTTCGTCACGGCGACGACCGCCACGACCAGCAGCATGAGAACGTTGAGGGAAAAGGCGGCGGCGAGCCGTTTGCTGATACTCAGATTCTTGAACATCGGTGGTTGCGCGATTCGTCCTGGGGGTCTTGGTTTCGCCCTGCCGCCAGCACGCGCGGCAGGTCACTGTCTCTCTCCGTACCGCTTTCGGTACCTCTGACGAGACTTAACGAGTGCTTTTGACGAAACTTGAGCCTTGCCGTGACAAATTCATCCGGCACCCCGAAAACGCCCGCCAGACAAGGCGTTCCACCGGTGGAACGGTGCGCCGAAATGGGGTCCGAACAACGCTAATTGCGTATACACCAAATATATCAAGCCACCTGATTACATCGACGTTGAACGTAATGCCGAACGGGTGACGACGACACGGGTTGCGTCCGTCAGGACGCGATGGACTTAACCGCGTCTGTCGCCCCTGCTGATGCCGCACGTGTGCCCCATTGCACAACGAGCATGCCCAGAACAATAAGCGCTACACCCGCAATGCGCGCGAGATTGACGGGCTTGGTGGCAAGTCCCATCAGCCCGAAGTGATCGATGATGAGCGACGCGACGACCTGCCCCGCCACCACACAAACGATGAAGTTCGCCGCCCCCAGACGCGGCGTGAGCACCAGCGCCGCCGTGATATAAGCCACGCCCGCAATACCGCCGATCCACAGCCACCACGGCCCGCGTGCGGCTGCACCGATGTCCGGCAATCCCGCGCGCATGCCGATCAACACGGGCAGCACAACGATGAGACTTACGAGCAACGACGCCACCGTCGCCCACAACGGGTGACCCAGTGCGCGCCCAAGCGCTGCGTTGCTGCCAGCCTGGAACGGGACAACAGCACCGGCCAGCATCGCGATGGCGAGCGGCAACAGGACTGTCGCGGGGATTTGGGGTGTCATTGACGCATTCATGAAGTGACCTCTCTATTCGTAAAAATCGCTTGCCTTCAGCATGAATCATCCATTTCAATAATGGAAATTCGAATTCGTCACACAAACTATTCGCCAAATGGATGATCTGCGTCGAATCGACCTCAATCTGTTGCTGACGCTGCACGCTTTGCTGGCGGAGCGGCATGTGTCGCGTGCAGCGCTGCGGCTGCATCGCAGCCAACCGGCAGTCAGCCACGCGCTCGCGCAACTGCGCGGCATCTTCGACGATCCGCTGCTGGTGCGGCGCGACGGTGGCCTCGCACTGACTTCGCGAGCGCTGGAACTGCAACGTCCGCTCGAAGACGCGCTCGATCAGTTGCAAGGGTTGTTGCACGCTCCGGCGTTCGATCCACGCCGGGCGAAGCGGACCTTTCGTATCGCGCTGTCCGATTACGGTTCGCGCGTCTCGTTGCCACAGCTCACGCGTCGCGTGCGAGAGCAAGCACCCGGCATCGATCTCGCAGCCACGCAAGCGAGCCGCGAAGCGATGCTCACCCAGCTACTCGACGGCGAAATCGATCTGGCCCTGGGGGTGTTTCACGAATTTCCGGGGGAATTGGAGACGCAGACGCTGTTCGAAGAATCGTTCGTCTGTCTGGCGGATCGCACCACGCTGCCTGCGCGGGGCGGGCTGACGATGGCGGCATGGCTGGCGCGCCCGCATGTGCTGGTCGCGATGCGACCGGGGGCGGACAACGAAATCGATCAGGCGCTAGAGGCGTTGGGACACACGCGGCGCGTAGCCGTCACGTTGCCGCACTGGAGCATTGCACCGGAGCTGATTGCGGGGACGGACCTGATTCTGACGGTCGCGCAAACGGCCGTCGCGCATCTGCGTCACGACCGCCAGTTGCGTCGCTTCGCCGCGCCGTTTGCGATACCGCCGTTTCTGTTTCAGGCCGCATGGCACGCGCGTCGCGACGTCGACCCCGCGCATCGATGGCTGCGCGAGCAGATCGCGGACATTTGTCGCTAGAATCCGCCGCTAAACGTCAGTTCTCCTCGAGGAAGCCGCTGTCGATAGCGTCGGCGATCATCCGGTCGGCGAGTTCTCCAAGCGCGGGGGACGCGTCGCCGATCACATGCATCAGCTTGCGCACCTGCGACGCTTTGATCGAGCGTTCGGCCCACACGCGACCGTGCGTGTGATAACTGTGCAGCAGCGGCTGGAGCCGGTCCATCGCGCGTGCGAACCTGGCATCGACTGTCTCGCGCGCTTCGAACTCCTCCCAGAGCGCGCGATACGATTTCGCCTGATCCACGGGCAACAGATTGAAGATGCGCTCGGCCGCCGCCTGCTCGCGTTCGTGCTGATCCTGAGCGGCCACGGCGTCGTAAGCATAGGTGTCGCCCGCATCGATCTCGACCAGATCGTGGATCAGCAGCATGAGCATGACGCGGGGAATCTGGGTGCCTTGCGGCGCATACTCGGCCAGCACCGTCGCCATCAACGCCATTTCCCAACTGTGCTCGGCATCGTTCTCGAAACGCTTGCCGGTGATCAGCAACGTGTTGCGCCAGGTCTCTTTGAGCGCATCCACTTCGCGCATGAACAACAACTGCGCCTTGAGACGCGCAGGCACGTCGATTCGGCTGAAATCGCTCGGAATGTTCACGCTCACCGCCGCCGGTTCAACGTGCGTTGCATCGCGCTGATTACGCATGTCCATCTAATACTCCATTGGGTAGCCCACGATTATCGCCGCGATTCCTGTTCGCGGCGAATCAGCCTGAGCGCTTAGCCTTTGCCCAACGGCGGACGGCTCGGAAAGCCCGCCATATTGCTCAGTTGCGCCAGTTCGTTGGCCGCTTCGAGCATCAGCCCCGAAAACTCGTGGATCTTCTTCGCCGTGAGCCGCACGCGAGGCGCCGCAAGACTGATGACGCCCACGCAACGCGAACCGCTCACGACAGGCACTGCCACCGCCGCCATGCGTGGCGCGAAGACCTCGTCGATCATCGCGTAACCCCGCACGCGCGCGGCGTGCAGAAAACCCAGCAATGCCTTGAGCGTCGTCGGTGCGTTCGGTCCGAACTCATTCGGCTGCCCAAAGCCTTGCTTGAGCACGAGCGACGCCGCCTGTTCGTCGGTCATCGTCATGAGCCACGCATGGCCCGTCGACGTGCAGGAGAGTTGCGCTGCATGCCCCATGTCCGGGTCGTAGCGAAAGCCCGTTCGCTGACCGTCGGCGCGGCCCACCCAGATGATGGCGTCGCAGTCGACCAGCGACAGACGCACCAGCCCGGCCGTCTGCGCAGCGAGACGTTCGATGATCGGCTGCGCGATGTCCGCGATGCCTGTCAGACTCAGGAATTCAAGTCCGTTCGACGTCATGCGCATCGTGAGGATGTAGCGGCCGTGATCGACCAGTTGCCTGACGTACCCGCTCTCGACCAGTTCGGTCAACACGCGGTGACACGTGCTGCGCGGTAACGACAGCGCTTCGGCAATCGCGACAAGGCCCGCGCCCTCACCTTCCGACGCCAGCAAATCGAGAATTCTCAGCCCGTTTTTCAGTGACATCCGATGTCATCTTCCATAATGTGGAATGGAGTTCCGGTCTGGAACGACCTCTCCGGTGCGCGCAAACAATAGCACTTGTTCGTCGCCAGAAACGAACGTTTCAAAATATCGAGAACTCAGGAGACAACATGTCAACTTTGGTGGATTCGGACCTGAACGTGGAAGCACAATCCACGCAGGCCCAATTGATGGCGCGTCGGGCGGTCGCGGGGGCGACGGTTGGCACCGCGCTCGAATGGTTCGACTTCGCGCTCTACGGTGTGGTCGCGGCCACGATCTTTCCCAAGCTGTTCTTCCCGTCGCTCGACCCGACGGCGTCACTGCTCGCTTCGCTCGCGAGCTTCTGGGCCGGACTCGCCGCGCGTCCGCTCGGCGCAGTGATCTGCGGCATGCTCGGCGACCGTTGGGGACGTCGCAAACTGATGCTGATTACCGTGTCGGTGATGGGCGTTTCGTCGTTTCTGATGGGGCTGCTGCCCACCTACGCGCAAGTCGGCATCATTGCACCGACGCTGCTCGTGACGCTGCGCATCATTCAGGGCTTCGCCCTTGGCGGCGAATCGACCGGCGCGCAACTGATGGCCGTGGAGCACGCGAGCGCCGAGCGGCGCGGGTGGTATTCCGGCTTACTGGGCATCTGCTCGCCACTGAGCCAGATCCTCGCCAACTTCTCGCTGTTCGCGCTAGCGAGCCTGCTTTCGCCGGACGCCTTCGAATCGTGGGGGTGGCGCGTGCCGTTCCTCGCCAGCTTCGTGCTCGTGTTGCTGGGGATCTACATTCGCCGCAAGGTCAGCGAGACGCCCGCGTTCGAAGCGCTCAAGAAAGACGGGCAACGCGAGCGCGTGTCGAATCCGCTCGGCATCGTGTTCAAGCATCACTGGCGTACGGCGCTGCGTCTGACGCTGTTCTTCTGCGGCCCCGCTGCGCTGTTCTATCTGATCGTGGTGTTCTCGCTCAGCTACCTCACCAAACAGTTCGGCGTGCCCAAGCAAACGGGGTTCATGCTGTTGATGGTGGCGAACGTCTGCGCCATCGTAGGCGCGCTGGCAGGCGGCTATCTGAGCGACCGTATCGGTCGCAAGCGTGCGCTGCTGCTCGGTTCGTTCTGTACGTTGGTCTGCTGCCTGATCTACTTCCCGATCCTGGGGCAGAACTCGCTACCCCTGACGATGGTCGTGATGGGCGCGTTCCTCGGTTTCACGCAGTTCCAGAGCGGCATTCAACCCGTGTGGTTCGCGGAGTCCTTCCCGACCGAAGCCCGCTACACCGGGTCGGCCCTGTCGTACTCGGGGGCGAATCTGCTGACAGGCGGACCGATGCCCATCGTCGCCGTGGCGCTGCTGGGCGCCTTCAACGGTTCGCCCTGGGCCATCGTCGCCGTGTGCGGCTCGCTGAATCTGCTTTCCTTCCTGATGATCGCCATCTCGCCCGAAACGAAGGGCACGCCCCTGGAACGATCATCCACTCACTGACGTCATGACCCGAAAACTCTACATCCTCAACGGCGCAAACCTGAACATGCTGGGTTTGCGAGAGCCGCAGCTGTACGGCACCACCACGCTGGCGGACATCGAACAAAACTGTCTGAAGCTGGCCGAGACGCTCGAATTCGATTGCGTGTTCCGTCAAACGAACAGCGAGAGCGAACTGGTCGGCTGGATTCAGGAAGCGTTCCTTCAGGACGCAGCCCTGATCCTGAATCCCGCCGGTTTTTCGTTCGGACGCATTCCCGTGCTGGACGCCGTCAAGCTATTGGCGCGGCCCGTGGTTGAGCTGCACATCACCAATATTCATCGACGCACGGAGGAGTATCGCCATTCCACGATTTCCGTCGCGGCGACGGCGGTGATCTGCGGCGCGGGGGCGAACGGGTATCTGCTCGCCATCCGCGCGATTGACGATCTGTGGAACGCCCCGCGCTGACCTCAGAGGCCGAGCCCCGTCAACAGGCCATCGATCTGGCGCACATAAGCCGGTTTGTCGTACTTGACCAGCGCCATGCGCCAGAGGCCTTGCAGGAACGTCACGAGGATCTGGGCGACGGTCTCGACGTCCAGCGTCGCCGGCAATCGGCCTGACTTGCGGTCTTCTTTCAACCGCTTCACCAGCGCCGAGCGCAACTGATGCAACCCCTGCTCGGCGCGCTCACGTAGCTCCGGTTCGGCCAGCACCTCGTCGACTTCCATCGCCGCGAGCATGCAAAGACGTGGCGTCTGCGGGTCGTCGAGGCAGTCGAGCACGGCGGCAAAAAACGCGCGGATGCCCGATGCAGCGTCCGGCGCGGTGACTAGCGCATGCATGCGCGCGCTCACGACCTGATCCTGATAGCGCTGCAAACACAGCAGATACAGGTGCTTTTTGCTCTTGAGCGTGTTGTAGAACGAACCCTCCCCGATCTCCATCACTTTCAGAAGATCGCGCAGTCCGGTCGCGGCGTACCCCCGTTGCCAGAACAACGTGGTTGCGCGGTCGAGCGCCTGCTCGTAGTCGAATGCGAGTTTGCGTGCCATGACGCGAAGTGTACTCCAAATGTAGCGACCGTTAAAAAACGCTTGATGCGCATGCCGTTGCATGTTTAATATTGTAGCACTCGCTACATTTAAGCGTTGATTTCCCCTTTTCGATATCGGTCACGCCGTTGATCGATGTCGGTTCATGGAGTTTTTCATGTCTGTTTTGCCGCAATTCCTGACGCTGCCCGAAGCCACCGAGGCCGTCACGCCGTTCGAAGTTCGTGTGTCCGACGCCGCCATTGACGATCTGCACCGCCGTCTCGCGGGCATTCGCTGGCCCGATCGCGAACTGGTCGACGACTGGTCGCAAGGCGTTCCGCTGGCTGCAGCACAGCAACTGGTCGAACATTGGTTGCATCGCTACGACTGGCGACGCTTCGAAGCGCGCCTGAACAGCTTCCCGCAATTTCGCACGCGCATCGACGGAGTCGGCATCTACTTCATTCACGCCCGTTCGACGCATGAGAACGCCATGCCGATCTTGCTCACGCATGGATGGCCAGGATCGATCGCGGAGTTCGTCAATGTGATCGAGCGGCTGACCGACCCGGTCAAGTTCGGCGGCAAGGCCGAAGACGCCTTCCACGTCGTCGTCCCGGCGATTCCCGGCTATGGCTTCTCCGACAAGCCGCGTGAGCTCGGATGGAATCCGGCCCGTATCGCGCGAGCGTGGAGCGTGTTGATGACCGAACGCCTCGGCTATCGACGCTGGGTCGCGCAAGGCGGCGACTGGGGCTCTGCCATCACGACGGCGCTCGCCGGTCAAAAGCCCGACGGCCTGCTCGCCGCGCACGTCAATCTACCGATGGTGGTGCCTGCCGAGTTGCCTGAACACCCCACAGAGGCGGAAGCTAAAGCGCTTGCAGGCATCGAGTACTTCGTTACTAAAGGGACTGGTTACGCCGACCAGATGAACACGCGTCCGCAGACCATCGGCTACGCGCTGAACGACTCACCGCTGGCGCTCGCCATGTGGATGTACGAGAAGTTCTGGGACTGGACCGACAATCAGGGCAAGCCTGAAGACGCGCTAAGTCTCGACCAGATGCTCGACGACATCTCGCTTTACTGGTTCACCGGCACAGGTACATCGGCGTCGCGCTTGTATTGGGAAGGGGTCGGCGAGACGATCCGCAGTCACGAATTCTTTTCTCCGGGCCGCTCAGGTGGCGGCAGGATCGAGATTCCGATGGGCGCGAGCCTCTTCCCTGCGGAGACGTTCAACCCGCCGCGTCACTGGGCGGAGCAGGCGTGGGAAACGGTGTTCTATTGGAACGAAGTCGGTGCAGGCGGACACTTTGCGGCCTTTGAAGAACCGGCGATCTTCGCGCAGGAGATGTGGCGCGCCTTCCGCACCTTCCGCGAGCAAGCGCAGGGGCAGTAACGCGGTGCAGCGTCTCATTGCGAGAATGGTCCTTACGTCTGCGCCGTGAGCGACGTCACAAAGTCGAGAAACGCCCGCGTCTTGGCGGGCGGATGATGGCGCGACGGATGATAAACGTAGAGCGGAAATCGCTCGTCGGGCCAGTCGGGAAACAGATCGACGAGTTGGCCGCTCTCGCGCCAGATTTCGGTGCCGAAGCCCATCACCTGCGCCACGCCGTAACCAGCCAGACAGGCGCTGAGCAGCGTGCCCGCGTCGTTCACGACGAGCCGCCCGTTCGTCGGCACTTCGAGACGCTTGCGCTTGCGATGAAACTCCCACGGGAACGGACGTCCCGTGCGCGGATCGCGAAACTCGATGCAGGTGTGCGCGTCCGACGCCAGTTCCTCAGGCTTGAGCGGTCGCCCGCAGCGCTTCAGATACGAGGGCGCTGCAACCGTCAGGATCGGCGTGTCGAGCAGTTTGCGCGCGACGAGCGTCGAGTCGGGCGGCACGCCGAAACGCACCGCCAGATCGAAACCGTCTGCAATCATGTCGCCCAGACTGTCACGCGTAATCAGCTCGAGGTGGAGCGCGGGATATTGCGCGAGGAATGCCCCAAGACTTGGCCCGAGAATCAGGCGTGAAAAGAAGGGATCGATGTTCACTCGCAGACGCCCGCGCACGGCCGTGGCACCGCCCGACGCCGTCGCGGCTGCATCCTCCAGCCCGGCGAGCAACGGCGTGACCTGTGCGTAGAAGCGACGCCCTTCGTCCGTGAGCGACACCACGCGCGTCGTCCGGTCGAAAAGGCGAATGCCGAGCCGTCCCTCCAGGCGCGACACAGCGCGGCTCACACCCGGTTGAGACATATCCAACCGCTCGCCCGCCGCCGCAAAGCTGCCCGCTTCCACAATCGCCACGAACACGCTCATGCCGTTGAGCATGCGTTCATCGAATCCGGCCACCTCGCTCTCCCCTGACATCAGATGCCAAATTGGCATGAATCAAATGCCATTGATGTTATCGCGAAATGCACGTGATCTGTCGAGAATAGCGACCAGCGCGGTAGGGACCGCGACCATTTAAGGATTCGAGATGTACGCCATTACTGGTATTACCGGACAAGTCGGCGGCGTCGTCGCCCAAACGCTGCTCGATCAGGGTGACACGGTGCGCGCCGTGGTGCGCAGCGCCGCTAAGGGCGCGGCATGGAAAGCTCGGGGCTGCGACGTCGCCGTCGCCGATGTGGCCGATGCCGACGCCCTCACCCGCGCCTTCACCGGCGCACAAGGCGTGTTCGTGCTGTTGCCGCCGCACTTCGATCCGTCCCCCGACTTCGCCGAGTCACGCGCCAACATCGCGGGGATTGTCAAAGCGCTGCAGGCCGCGCGACCCGCGCGCGTGGTCTGCCTGTCGACCGTCGGTGCGCAGGCCACCCAGCCCAGCCTGCTCTCACAACTATCGCTGCTGGAACAGCACGTCGGCGCACTCGACCTGCCGGTGACCTTCCTTCGCGCGGCGTGGTTCATGGAGAACGCGGCGTGGGACGTGGCACGTGCCCGCACGGACGGCGTGCTGGAGAGCTACCTGTCGCCGCTCGACCGTGCGATCCCGATGGTCGCCACCGCCGACGTCGGCACGACCGCAGCCCATTTGCTGCGCGAACCGTGGGCGGGCAAGCGCGTTGTCGAGTTGCGCGGGCCGGACCCCGTCTCGCCTGACTTACTGGCGAAGACGTTGGGCCACGCACTTGGTCGCGACGTCGCGCCGCAAGTCATTGCCCGCGACGAATGGGAAGCGCGATTCCTCGCACAAGGCATGCGTCACCCCACGCCGCGCATGCAAATGCTCGACGGCTTCAACGAGGGCTGGCTGACGTTCGAAGGCACGCCGCGATGCGGCACGACCTCGCTTGCCGACGTCGTCAAGACGCTCGTCGCTTGCCATTGAGGCAACGTTTGCCGGACACTGGGTGCATTGCATCGCGTCCAGCCACAAGCGTGGCTGGCGCGACGCGCCCTCAGGGAGCGTCGAATGGCGAACGGCAAGCGCGTCAAAGCTGGCAAGAAGAAGCAATGGGCCACGCCCAAGGCCCGGTTGGAGCGACTCACCCGAGAACGCGACCGCAAGATGGCGCGATCACCCCATGCCTATGTGCGCGGGAGCACCGCACGATTCTACGAATGGCTGGCCGAAGCCGACGTCAATTTGCCGCAAGGCCCCGCGATCTGGATTTGCGGGGACTGTCACACAGGCAATCTCGGCCCGCTCGCGGACGCAAACGGGCACGTCGACGTGCTGATTCGCGATCTCGACCAGACCGTCATCGGCAACCCGGTCCATGACCTCATCCGCCTCGCCCTCTCGCTGGCCAGCGCCGCGCGCGGCTCGGCGCTCTCCGGACTGACCATCATCCACATGCTCGAAGCGCTCACGCATGGCTATATGGCCGCGTTCGATCGCGGCGATGGCAAGGACGATCCTAAGGGTGGCAAGTCACGCGGCACGAAAGCGAGCAAAGGGCATGGCAAATCGCGCAACGGGAAGCAGCAAGACGAGCGCCCGGAGATTGTCGATCTGATCATGCGGCGCGCGGTCAAACGCTCGTGGAAGCATCTCGCGCTGGAGCGCATTGAAGACATTCGTCCGAAGATTCCGCTGGGCCGACGCTTCTGGCCCCTTAGCGCGACGGAGCAAAAGCAAATCGATGCGCTATTTCAGCTCGACACCATCGCGAGTCTGGCCACGTCATTGCGCGGACGGCCAAACGACGGTGCCGTCGAAGTGCTCGACGCGGCCTACTGGGTGAAGGGATGCAGCTCGCTCGGGCGACTGCGCTACGCGGTGTTGCTCGACGTGGACGGTGGCGTCGTGCAGGGCGACGACCTCTGCCTCATGGACCTGAAAGAAGGCGTGAAAGCGGCAGCGCCTCGCTATGCAGGCGTTCGCATGCCTCGCGACAACGCCGAACGTGTCGTCACCGGCGCGCGGCATCTATCGCCGTCGCTTGGTGAACGCATGCGTGCGGCACGTCTGATGGATCGCTCCGTCGTGATTCGCGAGTTGCTACCGCAGGATCTGAAGCTCGAGATCGACACCCTCACGCAGCACGATGCCGCCGAAGTGGCGCAGTACCTCGGGGGTGTCGTCGGCCGCGCGCACGCAAGGCAAATGGACGACGTCACTTGTCGCGAGTGGCTCGCCGACCTGCAACGCAACCGCTCGAAGACCATCGACTCGCCGGTCTGGCTCTGGAACAGCGTGGTCCAGCTCACAAGCGAACACGAAGCCGCTTACCTCGAACACTGCAAACGATTGTTCGCCAACGACGCGCCCGGCTAATGCGGGCGTGCGCGTGTCGCTTGCCGGGAAATCAGAACATCGAGTTACCGCTGACGGTCTTCGCGGGCGTTTGCTGCGAGACGTCCCAATGCTCGACGATCTTGCCCTTCTCCAGACGGAAGATATCGACGATGGCAATCGGCAGATCGCCGGGATGCGGCACCTTGCGCACATGCAGAATGACGAAATCGCCGTCGGCAAACGCGCGCACGATGTCGCTGTGCGAGTCCGGCTGATTCTTGCGCAGGAAGTCGACGAACTTGCCGAAACCCTCGACACCGTCGGGCGCATTCGGGTTGTGCTGAATGTACTTGTCACCCAGATACTGACGCGCGGCAGCGAAGTCCTTGCGATTCAGACCTGCTTCATAGAAGGCCAGCACGGCCTGCTTGTTCGCGGCCAGTTGCGACACGGGCACGGCAGGCGTCGCACTGCCCGATGCGCCCAGTCCTTCCGTGGCAGCCGCTGAAATCGCCGAACCGGGCAACGGCGCCATGCCTTCTGCGGCATGGACGGACGCCGTTGCGACAAGGCAGACGGCGGCGGCGAGCAACGAAGCAATTGGATTTTTCATAACGTTTGACGAATGTGGTGTGGCGCGCTCGGGCGATCAGCTTAGCAGTTCGTATGGACCGCCGCGCGTGAGCGCGCGCTGGTAGGCGTCGCGTGCATGGATACGTTCAAGGAAATCGGCGATGGCGGGCCAGCGGTCTTTCGCGTCCCCGCGTGCGGCAGCGGCCTCCAGCGGAAAGCTCATCTGAATATCGGCCGCGCTGAAGCTATCGCCGACGAACCATCCGGTACTGGTCAAGGCATCGTTGACATACCCGAAATGCAGCGCCAGTTGCGGATCGACGAAACTCGATTGCAGCGTGCCGCTGATCTTGCGTGCGATGGGTCTGACGAAAAACGGCATCGGCGCGCTGGCGATACGCAAGGCAACCAGCTTGAGCAGCAACGGCGGCATCGCGGAGCCTTCGGCGTAATGCAACCAGTACGTCCAGCGCAGACGCTCGGGTGTGTCGCGCGGCGGTGCGAGACGTCCCTGCCCATAGCGGTCAGTCAGGTACTCGATGATCGCCCCCGATTCGGCTAGCGTCAGATCGCCGTCGGTGATGACGGGGGATTTTCCGAGCGGATGAATGCGGCGCAGTTCCGGCGGCGCGAGCATCGTCTTCGGATCGCGTTCGTAACGTTGCAGATCGTACGGCACCCCAAGTTCTTCGAGCATCCACAGCACGCGCTGCGAGCGGGAGTTGTTCAGGTGATGAACCGTCAGCATGGTGTCTGGCTCCGGCGGGAAATCCGCACGCCATTGTCGCCGCATTAGGCGGTTTCGGGGGTTTCGGGTACGCTTGGCCGTCTTCGCCCTCATCTATCGCTCATGGACCGAATCGACGCCATGAAGGTCTTCGTCGCCACCGTCGACGAAGGCAGCCTCGCCGGAGCCGCCCGGCGTCTCGGACGCTCGGCCGCCGCCGTGAGCCGCGCCATCGCCTATCTTGAGACACACACCGGCACCGCGCTGCTCCATCGCACCACGCGCACGCTCAAGCTCAGCGCCGCCGGCGAGCGTTATGCGGCCGCGTGCCGACGCATTCTGCTCGACCTGGATGAAGCCGACGTCATCGCCGCGGGTGAACGATCTGCACCGCGCGGACAACTGACCGTCTCCATGTCCCTCGCCGCTGGCGAGACGTTCATGCGCGAGATCGCCGAAGCGTTCATCGAGCGCTACCCGGACGTTGTAGTGCGTCTGCAAATGAGCGACCTGCCGGTCAACCTGATCGACGAAGGCGTCGACGTGGCGGTACGCGTGGCACACCTGCCCGACTCGTCGCTGGTGGCGACGCAGGTTGGCGAAGTGCGACGCGTCATCGCCGCGTCCCCCGAATATCTGGCCTCGCACCCGCCCATCGAGACGCCTGCCGACCTGTCGAAACATCGCATCGTTTCCATGACCTATTTCGGTATCGACTCGTGGCGCTTCCCGCCCACGGGGCGCAGCACCGTGCCCCAGATCGTCCAGTTCACCCCGCGACTGATCGTCAACTCGATTCGGGCAGCCATCGCGTCGGTCGTGGCCGGGCACGGCGTGGCGCGCATGCTCTCGTATCACATCGTCGACGAACTGGAGCGCGGCGCGTTGCAGATCGTCCTCCAGAATTACGAACATCCGCCGATGCCGGTGCACGTCATCACGCCACAAGGGCGACTCGCCGTGCCCAAGGTCCGTGCGTTCGTGGACTTCGCAGTGCCGCGACTGCGCAAGCATTTCTCGCATGCGCACAAGCTGGCGGCAGGCAAGCGTTAAGCGGCAATCCACCACGACGGACGGGCTAAATGGGCGTCGATTCGTACGCCGCGCGGAAGAATGACTTCCAACGCGCAGCCGTTCTCTGACGCACCGCAGCAACCTACACTGACTCCATCGCCTTTGCGCGCCGCGCAGTTCGATGCGCGACGCGACACAGCGTCCCCCGGAGTCATCATGTCCAATGCAGTCCTCGGCGGCACGTCGACCGCCCCTTTCAACGCCTGGCGCGCCACACTTTGCGCCGCCTGCGCAAGTCTCATCGGTATCGGCTTTGCCCGCTTCGCCTACACCGCCCTGCTCCCTGCGATCATCGGCGCGCACTGGTTTGCGCCCTCGACGGCGGCCTACCTGGGTGCAGCAAACCTCGGCGGCTATCTCGCCGGTGCGCTGGGCGCGCGCGTATTGTCGCGTCATGCGTCGAACGTGACGATCCTGCGCGTCATGATGCTGCTGGTCGTTGCGGCATTTTTTGCCTGTGCGTGGCCGCTTTCGTTCCTGTGGTTCTTCGCGTGGCGCTTCGTCTCGGGCTTCGCGGGCGGCGTGTTGATGGTCATTGCCGCCCCTTCGGTGCTGGCGCACGTCACGCCGTCGCGGCGCGGCATTGTGAGCGGCGCGATCTTCGCGGGCCTTGGATTGGGGATCGCGGCATCGGGCACGCTCGTGCCGCTGTTGCTGCGTCAGGGCCTCGCGCAAACCTGGATCGGACTCGGCGTGTTGTCGCTAGTCCTGACCGTCGTGGCATGGCGCGGCTGGCCTGCGAATGCGCCAGCGACAGCCGCGACGGCCGCGCATCCGAGGCACCGCCCTGCCGCGCCCATCACGTTGCGCTCGCTCTATATCGAGTACGCGCTGAACGCCGTGGCACTGGTCCCGCACATGATCTTCCTGGTCGATTACGTTGCGCGCGGTCTGGGCAAAGGCCTCGACGCAGGCGCCAATTACTGGGTGCTGTACGGACTGGGGGCCATCGTCGGCCCGCTCTTCGTCGGACACCTCGCCGATCGTATTGGCTTTGCACGCGCCTTGCGGGTCGCGTACGTCGCGCAGATGTTTGCCGTGATCCTGCCGGTGCTCGGTCTCGGGCTACCCGCCCTGATCGTCTCCAGCATGGTGATGGGAGCGTTCACGCCGGGCATCGTGCCGCTCGTCCTCGGCCGTGTGAACGAACTCCTCGTTCATCATCCCGCCGCGCAAAAAGGTGCCTGGAGTACCGCGACGACCAGCTTCGCCACCTTTCAGGCAGGTGCTGCCTACGGGCTGTCGTTCCTCTTCGCCGCGACGTCCGGCAACTACTCGCTGCTGTTCGTCGTAGGCGGCGTCGCCATGACGCTCGGGCTGGCGGTGAACCTCATTGCGGCGAGGATGGCGCGGGCCTGACGCCGCACGCCCCCGACTCACCGATTGGTCACCCATTACTCACCGATTCGGCATCGATCATGCATCGGTCTCGTACGCGAGACCGTACTCGCCCTTCGAGCGACGGATCCTCGCGAAGCCAGGCTCACCCAGATGCATCCCTGCGATCAGCACGCCGTCAGCGCTGACGCTATCGAGCAACCGCGAGCGGGTCGCCGCAGCAAGCGAGGCATCCTGATCGAACGCAATCGTGACATCGGGTCGCTGGATCTGAATATGCGGGAAGTGCACGATATCGCCCCAGACGAGCAGCCCCGCGTCGCGCGATTCGACGAGAAAACCGGTGTGGCCCTCCGTGTGCCCGGGCAGCGGCATCGCCTGAATGCCGGGGAGCACTTCTCCGGCGCGAAAGGTGCGTAGTTGTTCGCGGTAGCCTTCGAAGACGCCGCGTGCGATCTGGAAGTTGCCTCGCGCCCGTTCGCTTGCGCGCGCCAGATGGGTATCGTCCTGCCAGAACGCGATCTCTCTCTCGTTGACGGCCAGTTCGGCGTTCGGGAATGCCCGCTGACCATCCGTCGTCATCAACCCACCAACGTGATCCGGATGCGCATGGGTGAGCAGCACAGTATCGATGGATTCCGGGTCGATGCCCACATGTCGAAGGTTGGCGATGAGATGGCCGCCCCACTGTTTGATGCCACCCGCCCCACTGTCGATGAGGACGGTGCGCCCGCCGCCTTGCACCACGTAGCAATTGATGTGGACGGCCGATGGATTGCGCTCACCGGCAGCACGCTGAATGCTCTCGGCGTGGGTGGCGTCGATATTCGACAGGAAGTCGAAACTCGCGGTGAGGTAGCCGTCGCTGATGGCGACCACGGTGAAATCGCCAATCTGCTGGCGCGGGAAGTGAGGGACAGACATCTTGCAACTCCTGAACAGGTAGTGGCGCCCGCCGGGATTCGGCGCGCATTCGCTCGCTTTAGCTTCCCTCAGCGCGGCATTTCGCTGATTTCGCTGCGGGTCAGTCGTTCGCCCATCGGCGCGTAGAGATGCACACCTTGCGGCGGCTCGGCGAGACGCACGGCTTCGTCGGCGGGCACCACGGCAAGCCAGCGATGCGCCGGAACCTTTTCCAGCGCCACCGCTTGCATGGCGAGCGGCTTGAGCCCCATGTCGATCAGCGGCTCAGGCCCGCGCTCGCAGAGCGCCAGACGCTCGCGGGGCTGCACGGCAGGTGCCAGACCGATGTCGCTGTACAGATTTCGATGCCAGTCCGTGATGTGCTGCTGCCACCGCGCGAAGTTGCCACCGCCCTTCTGGCGATATTCGTCGCTGGTCAGCACGTCCGGCCCGTCGACCGTATGGATGGCGAGATACACAGGACATCCCCCGGTGAGCGCCTTGAATCGTTGCGACGATTGAAAACCCGTCACTGAAATGAGGGCAGGCAGCTTTTCGCGACTGTAGAAGTCGTTCCATTCGGCCTCGCTTGCAAGGTCGGCGAAGGTGCATTCGACGGTGTAGATCATGATGTCTCGTCGTTCCGGGAGGTTGGGCATTCGCACGTGAATCGTGCGTTTTCATTGCATGAACGTAATGCTAATCTTGCATTTTCGACGTCCATAACGATTTCCGATCAGTCTTCACTGATATTTAATCAAGCTGACTGCCATCGCCTTCCCACCGACCGAACCCAGATGCGACGCAAGATCCCGAGCCATTCCGCCCTCCTCGCCTTCGAGGCCGCCGCCCGGCATGGGAGCTTCGCGCGCGCGGCCGACGAGTTGGCCCGCACCGAAGGTGCCGTCAGCCGTCAGATCGGACGGTTGGAGGAATTTCTGGGGGTGACGTTGTTCGAGCGCATCGGCAACCGGGTACGGTTGCTGCCGAACGGCGCGCGATATGCCGCGCAGGTGCGCGAAACGCTGGACCGGCTTGAGCGGGACAGCCTGTATCTGATGGGGCAACCGAGCGAGGGGGCGAGTCTCGATATTGCAGCGACACCGACCTTTGCAACGCGCTGGCTCATCCCCCGATTGGCGCGTTTTCAGGACAAGCATCCGAATATCACCGTCCACCTTTCGGAATGCATGGCGCCGTTCCTGCTGGCCGGTAGCGGGTTCGACGCGGCGATCCATTTCGAGCATCCGGCATGGGCCGGGATGCACGTGCATCGTCTGCTAGAGGAAGTGCTGATCCCTGTGTGCAGTCCGTCGCTGTTGGCCCGCGCGGGGGAAGGCGCGTCGCTGGACGATCTGCCGCGCCTGCATCGTCGCCAGAATCCGGACGCCTGGCAACACTATGCGCAGGGCACAGGCATCACGCTGACGAACTCTGCCGTAGGTGCACGTTACGACTTTCACTCGATGCTGATCGAAGCCGCATTGGCCGGTCTGGGCGTGGCGCTGGTACCGCGCCTTTACGTTGGGGCCGAGCTTGAACAAGGCCGCCTGGTCGCACCGTGGCCGCAGGACAGCGCCGTGGCAAAGAACTTCTGTCTCGTGCTACCCGAACCGCTCGAATTGCGTCAGGGACCGATTCGCACGTTCTCGGACTGGCTGCTCGATGAGGCAGGCGCGATTCCGGCTTGAAGGCTTGAAGTCCAGAGGTCAGTTGGGCGACGAATGCGCCCTCACGCGACTCATCGCCACGCCGCGCTCAACATTACGCCACCGGAGACGACCAGCATCGTATCGAGCAAGCGCTGGAAGACGGTCGGCGTAATGCCGAGGACGAAGCGCTTGCCCAGCATCGTGCCCAGCATCAGCGTCATGCCGACGATGAGGCCATTGGCCCAGGCTTCGGGCGGCAGCGCACCCAGGCCTGAGAACATCAACACCTTGGCCACGTAGATGAAAACCGAGCTGGCCGACTCCGCCCCTAGGAACGCACCGCCCGACAGGCCGTACGCGGCGAATGCGGGAACGCTGAGCGGCCCCGTCGAAAGCACGATGCCGGTGAGGAAGCCGATCACTGCGCCTACCGCGACCAGTTGCCAGAGCGTCAGACGCCACTGACGGCGTCGAAGGAAGTGCCGGGTCGGCACCATGGCGATGAAGAACAATCCCAGCGCGATATCGACGGCGGTCGACGGGAGGCTCCAGAGTGTCTTCGCACCGAGGGCGGCCGCCGGTGCGCCCGGCACCGAGTAGGCCAGCACGGCGCGCCAGTCGATCTCGCGCCACCAGGCCACTACCTTCGAAAGATTGCCGACGATTGCCGCGACAGCCATGATCGGCACCGCCTGTTTCGGGCCGTACGTGTACACCAGCACGGGCAGCAACATCATCGACGATCCCGTGCCGACCACCCCGCTGACCGCCCCCGCCGCCGTCCCGACGATGGCGATCATGACCATGCCCCAAGCGTGTCCCGCCAAGAATCCTGCCAACATCCGTGCCTCGCGATTTGCCGATTTCCTCACGCGATTAAGCCATCTCATGCAGCGTGACCCTTAGCCGCGACGATAAAGCATGATTCACACTCACACCATCGACAAATTCGCCGCCCTTCTGTGATAAAAAGTCACAGTTCATTGACGACCTCGCCCTTCAGAGCCCCCAACATGTCGCGCCAACTACCGCCGTTGCATGCCCTGCGTGTTTTTGAAACCGCCGCACGCGCCGAGAGCCTCAGCGCCGCCGCACAGGAATTGTCGATCACGCATGGTGCCGTGAGCCGACAGATCGCCTTGCTCGAAGAGTGGCTGGGGCAAACGTTGTTCGTCCGTCAGGGGCAGCGTAATGTCGCGACGGACCACGCACGGGCGTTCGCGGCCGAGATCAGTGCTGCGTTCGACCTCATTGGCGACGCGGCGCTGCGCTTCGGCAAAGCACCGCAAACGCGCGTGGTGCGCGTCAACGCTCAGACCACGCTTGCCATGCACTGGCTCATCGCACGGCTACCCGCGTTTCATGCAACTCACCCGGATGTGCAGGTGGTCGTCACCACGTCGAGCGGGGCCGATCCGGCGTTTCGCGGTGGGTTCGACGTCGCCATCCGACGCGATCCGCCCCCACGTCCCGAATGGCAGCCTTATGAGAGGACGCTGTTGTTCACCGAACGCGCCAGCGTCGTGGCCGCCCCCTCGCTGCTCGAAGCGCTGCCATTGCGTCGGTTGAAGGATCTGGCGAAGCACACGTTCGTCGCCACGCAAACGCGCGTGGGTGCCTGGGAAGACTGGTTGAGTGTGGCCGGTGTGCCCGCGCTTCGGCCAGTGCGATTCCATCGCTTCGACCACTATCACGTGAGCTTGCAGGCGGTGGTGGATGGACTGGGGCTGGGGATTGGCTGCACGCCGACGCTCGATCGAGAACTGGCGGCCGGTCGCCTCGTCATGCCGTTTCCGAACATTCAGGCGGACGGTGCGACCTACGTCACGCTCGTGCCGCGCGACGCCGACAAATCGAGACCGTTGCGGGATTTCCTGGCGTGGGTGCATGAAGCCGCAGATGAAGCCGCGCATGAAGCTGCACACACGCCTACCGCAGCGCTTACGCCCCCGGTCCGACGCTCCACTTCCCGGGCGACACGCCGAACGCGCGACGGAAGTACCGGGTGAAGTGCGACAGATCGTTGAAGCCCTGTGCGAGTGCGACGTCCGTCGCCGACACCCCGTCGCGCAAGGCAGGCAGCGCGCGCACGAGGCGCAACTGATTGCGCCACGCATGGGGGGCCAATCCGGTCTCGCGGGAGAACAGGCGCGCTGCATGGAATGGAGAAAGATCGACGGCTTCAGCGAGTGCCGTCAGCGAGAGCGATTCGGTGAGATCGGCCGACAGACGCGCCTTCATCGTCTCGACGCGCACGGCGTCGCGGTGCATCTCCAACGTCGGCACGCGCGCCTGCGCATGGCGGACCAGCATCATCGACACGGCTTCGATCAGCACGCTTTCCGCCAACAGTGGATCTGCCCCCATCTGAAGCAGCCGGTGCGCTTCGAGCAGCCGGTCCATGGCCTGCACGTCGTAAATGACGTGTTCGCCGAACCAGGGCATCGCCTCGTCCACCGACGACGGCCCGCCCGGCATGTCCAGCGGACTTTCCAACTGACGTTGCACGCCCTGCACGAAGCCGACCGGCAGGTAAAACACTCGGTAACGCCAGCCAAAGTCGGTTTCCCGCGCGCCCGTGTGGACTTCGCCGGGATGAATGATGGCGATCGACCCGGCGTCCGCCACGTGCTCGCCGCCGCGATAGGCGTAGCGCTCCGCTCCGGCCACGATGCACGCGAACGTGTACGCGTCGTGCCAGTGCGGCGCGAACGTATGGTCGTTGTATTCGGCCGTAAGCATGTCGCCCCCGGGCACGAGCGTCGAGCGCCAGTACAAAGGGGCATTGCGGAACGGCTGAAACGGTTGAACGGGCTGAAACAAGGCATCCATGGCCGTTACTTTACACTGCGCCGCACACGGCCGTCAGGCATGCACGAGGACGACCGGGAGCGGCCACAACCCTCGCGGCTAAACATCCGCCCACATGCGCAACAGGTTGTGATAACTGCCGGTCAGCTGCACCAGCGATTCGCCGTAGACCCGATCGGCCCCCTGTTGCGTCATGCGCTGAATCGCTACGTCCATGTCGAACAAGACACTCCGCTGGGCGTCGTCACGCACCAGACTCTCGATCCAGAAGAACGAGGCCAGCCGCACGCCCCGCGTGACCGGGTTGACCTTGTGCACGCTCGTACCGGGGTAAAGCACCATGTGACCGGCAGGCAGTTTGACGGCCCGCTCGCCGAAGCTGTCGCGCACCACCAGTTCGCCACCGTCGTAACTATCCGGCTCCGCGAGGAACAACGTGGCGGACAAGTCCGTGCGTACCCGCTCGCGCACGCCCTTGATGCCACGCACGGCATTGTCGACGTGATAGCCGAACGCCTCGCCGCCTTCGTACCGGTTGAACAGCGGCGGATAGATCCGGCGCGGCAGCGCGGCCGACATGAACACGGCGTCCTGCGACAGACGCCGCAGAATCTCGTCGCCCAGACGACGCCCCCACGGGTCGTCTTCCGGAAGCTGCCGGTTTTCCTTCGCCTGTGCCGACTGCATGCCCGCCGTCGCTTTACCGTCGACCCACGTTTGCGCCTGCAATTGCTCGCACAGAGCGCGCGCTTCGTCGCGACTGAAGACGCCGGGAATCTCGATCATCATGGTGCTTTCTCCTGCGCTCGGAACGTTTAGAACGCGATATCCGCGCTGAGCGTCACCGTGCGTCCTGCGCCCGGCACACCGTACAACTGGAACCCGTCGAGCGACGCGCCGATTTGTGCGTAATAGAACTTGTTGAACACGTTGTTGAGGTTCAGGTTGACGTGCACATGGCGGTTCACGCGGTAGCGCGCCGCGAGGTTATGCACCCAGTAGCTCGGCGCTTTCTCGTTGTCCGCCGTATAGATCGGGTTCACCCCCGACGGCCCCGACGCATTGCTGCTGTTGTTGTTCTGGCCGCCGACGTAGAGGTTGTCCGTATAGCGGCGATGCCCCACATACTGCACGCCGTAGCTGAGCGCGAGGTCCGGCGTGACTTTGTAGGTCGTCCAGATCGATCCGCTCCAGTCAGGCACGTTGGCCGCCTCCGCCCCCTCGTTCGCGCCCTTGGTGATACGGCTCTTCATGCGCGAGATGCCCGCAAAGATCGACCACTTGTCGGTGATGTTGCCCTGCAAGCCGAGTTCGACACCGTCGACGCGCTTGGCGGGAAGCGCACGCACGGGCGACGTGTCGTCGCTCGTGTACTGCCACGAGTTGCTCAGTTCGGTACGGAAGACGGCCGCCGTCAGGCCGAGTGCGCCGCCCGCGAGATCCCACTTCGTGCCCAGCTCGTACGTCTGCGACGTCGCCGGATCGTACTTGGCCGTCGTCGCCGTGCCGTAGATCAGATTGTTCGTGCTCGCGCCGATGGCGGTCGGCTGCGTTGCGCGGCTGTACGACACGTAGATGCTGCCCGGCTCGACCGGCTTGTAGACGAGACCCGCACGGCCGCTCCACGCACCGTTGATGCTCGACGTGAGCGTGGCACCCGTTGGCGAGTTCGTTTCCGCACGCCACCGGTCGTAACGCAGCGACGCGAGCACCTGCCAGTGCGGTGACAGCGTGATCGTGTCGCTGGCGAAGACGGCGGCGTCGTTGACGGTCGAACTCGACTTATTGTTGCCCTCCATCGACCACGTGCCCGCGAATGAATTCGATGGATTCGCCATGTTGAAGAACATGTCGCCCGCCGGGACGTAGGCCGCGCGCGGGTTGCCGCCGTAAGTCTCGCGATACAGCTCGAACCCGGTGACCACGTCATGCTTGAACGGCCCGGTGTTCGCCGTGAACTTGAGATCGGTCTGGTTATCGAGAATCTGATAACGCGTGGAGTTACCGAAGTTGCTGCCGCGCAGAATGCCGTACTGCGCGCCAGTCAACGTGTAATCGGTGTACGAATTCACGCCACCGATGCTGGACAACGGTCCCACCCCCGCGTATCCCAGCGTGGCGCAACGCGTGCCGCTGCAAACCTTGTTGCCGTTGGCGGTCGCCGCGAAAAAGCGCGCGGGCGACAGCACGGAGAAGTTGTCGGTGCGCTGCCAGCGCAGTTGGCTGCGAATCCGTGTGGTGTCGTTGAAGTCGTGCTCGACGCGCCCCGAGAGCGACGTACTCTCGGTCTGCTGCGTGTAGATGTCCGCCGCGCCATACCAGTTGCTCTGTTGCACACCCGGCATCGGTTGCCCGCCGGTGCCGCGCTGGATCGGCAGCCCCGTGTCGGGGACGTTGTTGTCCTTCTGATGGAAGACGTCGAAGATCACCCGCGTGCTAGTGCCCAGCCCAAGACCCAGCGACGCCGCAATGCCATAGCGGTCGTTCTTCACTTCATCCCGCCCGGCCACGCCGTTGTGGTGCGACATGAGGTTCAGACGCAGCGCCGTGGAATCGCCGAGTTGCTGATTCAGGTCGGCTGTCATGCGGCGGTAGTTGTCGCTCCCCAGTCCGAACGAGGACCGATAGAAGCTGCCGAGTTCGGCTTCCTTCGACACGAGATTGACGGAGCCACCCAGCGCCGCGACACCCGACTCGATGGTGCCGGTGCCTTTGTAGACCTCCACACGATCCAGATCGAACGTGTCGTTTCGACTCGACAGACCGGCATCGCGCACACCGTCGATGGTGATGCTCTGCTCGGACGAGAAGCCGCGAATCGAGAACAGGTCGCCCCAGCCCAGATTGCCCTCGCCCGACATGAACGTGATGCCGGGGACGTTCTTCAGAATGTCCTGCAACGACTGCGCATTCTGCTCATCGAGTACCTGCTTGGGCACGACCGTAATGCTCTGCGGAATGTCGCGCAGTGGCGCCGTGTATTTCGACGACGAGACGGTCTCGGCTTTGTAGGGCGCGTCGACCGTGGCGGTGACGGAAGTTGCGGGCAGCGCCACCGCATCCGCAGTGGTCTTCGCGGGGGTCGCAGTGCCGTTGGGCTGCGCGGCGACCGACGCATCCGTTGCAGGTGGCGTCTGTGCGGCGGCATGCAGTGACGCGGCCGCCAATGCGGCGGCCAGCGTCATGCGCGTGTTCAGCCGCAGCCGAGATTGGCGCGCCGTTGGCGTCGCCGCCCCCAGCGGCGAGGCGAATGGCGAAAACGCGGTGTCGGCGATGCCGGGTTTCATCGAATTCAAGTGCTTCATCTGGTGTTGTGCGTTATGAGATGAATAGACAAAATGCGTCCCCGCGCGCCGGGGTGCGCGACACCGCCGATGCGTTCGGACTGACTCGGACAACAAGGAAAGAACGACGCGACCGGCGTGGCGATGTGGCTGGGCGCGCCGGTGCTGACGCTGCTGCGCAGAGGACTTGAGCTGCGAAGCCCGGCGGGTCGCGTCGGGGTGGCGAACGGCGTCTAGACAGATGTCACGACGTCGTCCACGATCAGTTGCGGCAAGCCGCGCGAGCAGCGCTCGACCCGGGCCTGCACGTCGAATACGCGGGCGATGGCGTCGGCTGTCACCACGTCCCCGACATCGCCCGCTGCGACCACGCGTCCCTCGCGCAGCATCACGGCCGCGTTGGCGTGGCGCATAGCAATCGACAAATCGTGCATGACCACGACGGTGATCATCTGACGGGCCACGGTCTCGCGCGCAATCAGCCGCATCACCTGAAACTGGTGGTGCAGATCGAGCGCCGACAGCGGCTCGTCCAGCAGCAGGATGCGCGGCGCACGTATCAGTGCCTGCGCCAACCCGACGAGTTGTCGCTGACCGCCGGAGAGCTCGTCGAGAAAGCGCATGGCCAGCGCTTCGATCCCCAACTGCGTGAGCAACGCCATGACGACGGCGGGCGTAGGGGCTGTCGCGCTCACCGAATCGCGCGCAGCACGGCGCGCACCGTGCCCGGCGGCCAGCACCGATTCGAGCACGCGCAGATGCACGCCTGCGGGCAGTGCTTGCGGCAGATAGACGACATTGCGCGCGGGCGCACGGCCCGTGCAGCGGTGCAGAATCTCACTACCGAACGTCACTTCGCCGCGCCCGGCCACGAGTCCGGCAAGCGTGCGCAGCAAGGTCGATTTCCCCGAGCCGTTCGGTCCGAGCAACGCGGTGACGCTGCCAGCAAGCAGCGGCGGCAGCGACACGTTATGCAGGATGTGACGGCGGCCGAGCGTGACATCGATGCCCGTCGCCGACAGGGCAAGTGTTTGAGACGAGACGGTCACAGCGACCTCCCGCTCGAACGCACCACGATCACAAGGAAGAACGGAATGCCGACGAGCGCCGTTACGATGCCCACAGGAATGATCACACCGGGCAGCAGTGTCTTCGACGCAATCGACGCAAGCGACATGACCAGCGCACCGACGATCACGCAGCCGGGCAGATAGAAGCGATGGTCTTCGCCGAAGATGCCACGCGCGATATGCGGCGCGACCAGTCCGACAAAGCCGATGGTGCCGACGAAGGACACCGTCAGCGCCGAGAGCAACGACACGCGCATGAGTGTGACAAGCCGCAGCCGCGCCACACGAATACCGAAGCTCGCTGCGCGGTCTTCACCGAGCCGCAGCGCCGTCATCGCCCACGACTGACGCCATGCCAGCACCGCCATGATCACGAGCACTGCGCCCAACACGCGCACCTGTGTCCAGTCGCTGCGTGTGAGGCTGCCCAGCGTCCAGAACACGAGTCCCTGCAACGCGTCCTCGGTGGCGACGAACTGCATCAGCGAGACGAGCGCATGGAAGACGAAAACGAGGGCGATGCCCATGAGCACCACACCCGAGGTCGGCAGACCGCGCCAGCGCGCCACACCGTCGAGTACCAGCGCAGAGATCAACGCGAAGATGAAAGCGTTCACGGGCACGACCCACACGTCCGGCACGCCGGGCACGTGCAGGTTGAGCACGATGGCCAGCGCCGCGCCGAAGGCCGCCGCCGCCGACACACCCAGCGTGTACGGACTGGCGAGCGGGTTGTCGAGAATCGTCTGCATCTCGCCACCGGCCAACCCCAGCGCACCACCGACGAGCACCGCCATGAGGGCGTACGGCAGACGAATCTGCCAGACGATGACCTGTGCATCGGGGCTGGCGGTCGCAGGCGACACGATCGTTCGCCACAAATCGCGCCAGCCAAGCGCCGACGGCCCGTGTGTGAAGTCCAGCGCCAACGCAAGCACGATCAGCGCCGCCAATGCAACGAGCCAGAGGGCACGGCGCAGGTTCAACCGGCGATAACCACTCGCCACGCCCGCATGCAAAACGTCTTCTGCCGCCAGCTTCGCCGAGGGGGCACCCGGCAGCGCGCGCCCCGATGCTCGGGACAGATCCGCCACTTCTCCGGCAAGACTCACGGCTTATCTCCGTCGGTCCAGTAAGTGCCGTTAAAGGGCACCGCGAGGAAGCGCTTGTGAATCTCGGCAAACGTCGCGTTCGCGTCGATCTGTTTGAAGCGGCCCGGATAGAACCAGCCGAGCATCGCTTCGACCGCGACAATGTTGTAAGGCGAGTCGTAGAAGTTGTGCCAGAGCCCGTGCGTGCGGCCCTCGCGCACCGCCTTGATCGAGGCAATGCCCGGCGACTTCACGAAGGCGTTCAGCGAATCGCGCGCATCGCGCGCCGACGTCTGCGCCCCCACGTGAATTCGCAACTGATTGGCGTTGCCGCGCGTGCCGGTCGCGATGTAGACGTCCGGCCGGGATGCAATCACATGCTCGACGTTCAGGTCGCCGATGACGCCCGGCAGCAAATCGCGCGCGATATTCACACCGCCTGCCGCATCGACGAACTCGCCGATGTTGCCGTTGCCGACCGTGTGGCAGCAACCGGGCCAGACGCCTGCGAGCATCTGTACGAAGACCTTCGGACGTTCGTTCGCCGGAATCGTCGCGACGGCGTCGCGCACCGCCTTCAGGTGCGACTCGTAGAGCGAGATATACGCGTCGGCCTGCGCTTCGCGGTGCATGGCTTTGCCCATCAGGCGCAGACTCGGCACCGTGTCTTCGAGCGGCTTCTGACGAAAGTCCACGAAGATCACCGGCACACCGGCGGCGGCGAACTCCTTGACCAGTGCGTTGTGCCGCCCGGGGCCGTGACCGCCAATGCTGAAGATGGCGAGGTCTGGCTTGAGCGCCAGCGCCTTCTCAGCGCTGACCGTCGCTTCCGATGACTGGCCGATCTTCGGAATGGTGTCGATCTTCGGGAAAATCTTTTCGTACTGCTGCCACGTCTGCGGGTCGAGCGATTGCAACTCGCCCTGCCAGCCCACGATGCGCGCAAGCGGCTGCTTGCCCTCAAGCAACGCCACGGCATAAAGCAGCCGTCCCTCGCCGAGCAGAATCCGGTCGACGTGGTCGGGCAGCGTGACTTGCCGTCCGGCCATATCGGTCACGGTTTCGCCCGCGTGGGCCGGGGTGACAACCGCCGTTGCGGTCATGGCCGCCAGGGTTGTCGACAGTACAACACTCGCCGCGCACACAGTGCGTCTGACGGTCTGAGAGAAAAACATCCGCATCACAGTGACATCCAACATAGAATCAAGAACCATTCTCATTTCCATTAGAATGTAGCGTTGCGTTGTGTTGGCTTCGTGTTGACGGAATTTCGGTATGTATTGGTTTGTATTGGCGTGTATCGGTATATGGGCAACGCTCGCAAAGCGGGTGCCCGCCGGTAGACTCCCGTTCTTTGGAATGTCCTTGTGATGTCGGCCGCCCCCTCTTCTTCTGCTGTTTCCGCTATGGCTCCTGCGCGTTCGGTTGCGCGCTTGCTGGTCGTCGACGACGATCCTCAGATTCGCGACCTGCTCTCGGACTATCTGCGCGAGTCGGGTTTCGATGTCGCGACCGCCGCCGACGGCGTGCAGATGTGGGCGCAGCTTGCCGCGATACCTGCCGATGTGGTGGTGCTCGATCTGATGCTGCCGGGTGAGGATGGCTTGTCGCTTTGCCGACAGTTGCATGCACGCGGTGACGTCTCGGTCGTGATGCTCACGTCGCGCAGCACGTTGTTCGACCGCATCGTCGGCCTCGAAGTCGGTGCGGACGATTACCTGCCCAAGCCCTTCGATCCGCGCGAATTGCTCGCGCGCATCAAAGCGGTGTTGCGACGCGGGCCACGTCTGCCGCCAGGGAGCACACAGGCGGTGACGTCCGACCGCGTGATGGCCGCGCGCGGTGTGCCTGTGTCGTCGTTCCCCACACTGCACCATGCGCAGCTCCAGCCCTCACAGGCGGCGTATTTCGACTTCGACGGATGGCGGCTCGATACGCTCGCGCGCCAGCTCATTTCACCGGAAGGTCGCGTGATTACACTGGGCGGCTCCGATTACCGCACGTTGCAGGCACTGGTGATGCATCCGCACCGGCCGCTCTCGCGCGACTTTCTGCTCGACTGCGCATTCGGTCGTCATGGGGCCGCCAACGATCGCGCCATCGACGTTTGCGTAAGCCGTCTGCGCGCCCATCTAGATACGCGTGCACGGCCGTCGCCGCTGATTCGTACGGTTCGCAACGAAGGCTATATGCTCGCCGCCGATGTGGTGGCTTCGCATGTCTGATCTCTCCCGTGCGCAGACCGCACCTGCGTCGTACGCTTCGCGATGGGCACGCTATGGTCGCTATCCTGGCTGGCCACGCACGCTCTCTGGACGCCTCGCGTTGATTCTCGTCATCGGCATGCTCGCGACACAACTCGTCACAGGCACTGTGTGGTTCGACGCCCGCTATGGCCGCGTGGCCGAAGTGCCGGTGCGCTCGGGCGGCGCGCGCATTGCCGATGCCGTCAAATTGTTTGACGTCGTTCCACCCGCCGAGCGCGGCGCGCTCATGCAGCGGCTGCGCGCGACCGGCGTCGAAGTGCGCAATATCGACGCCCCCGCCGCGCAACAACGCATGTCGCACTTCTCCGACGATCTGTTCGACAGCGTGCTGACGTCGCAACTCGGTCCGATGCATGCGTTCGTCGCGCACCCGGTCGTGCTGTACGACGACACCGGCGAACCCCTGGCGCTCGCCACGTTGCTGCGCGCGCACGCCCCAACGGCGCACCTCGCCGCCGACGTGCGTCTGCAAGACGGACAATGGATGTCGCTCGCCGTGGTGGCGGGTCAGGCCGGGCTCGATCTGCGTCCCGGTGCGGCGTTCGCGGATTACTTCGTCCGCATCTATCTCGCGCGCATTTTTGCGGTGATTCTGATCGCGGTGATCGCGGTCCGGATCGCCTTACGTCCGCTGGCGCGCATGTCGGCGGCGGCCGACCGGCTCGGACGCGACATTCACAGCCCGCCCCTCGACGAGAACGGCCCGGTGGAAGTGCGCCGCGCTGCACAGACGTTCAACGCCATGCAGCATCGGCTGATCGAAGCCATGCAGGCGCGTACGGCGTTCCTCGCGTCCGTCTCGCACGATCTGCGCTCACCGCTCACACGGCTGCGACTTCGCGCGGAAACGCTCAGCGATCCGGCCCAGCGCGAGCGCTTTCGTCAGGATCTGATGGAAATGGAAGCGATGATCGCCGCGTCGCTCGATCACGTGCGCGGCGTGCCGAGTGGAGAAGCGTTGCGCGACGTCGATATCGAAGCCTTGCTGCGCGCCGTGGCGGAAGACGCGAGAGAGACGGGCGGCGACGTGCGCGTGCGCGACCAGAGCGCAAGCGGCACGGTACGCGGCTATCCGCGCACATTGCGACGCTGCGTACAGAACCTTGTCGACAACGCGTTGCGCTATGCCGGTGGATGTCGGCTGTCGGCACATCTGTCGGCGCAGGGCACGCATCTCGAAATCGTGGTGGAAGATCGCGGCCCTGGCATCCCGGATGCCGAACTCTCGGCGGCTGTCGAGCCCTTCGTGCGCGGCGGCGCCCATCGGCAGGGCGCTGAGCAAGGACATGACGGTGTGCCTGGCGGTCCTGACGGTGCCGGTCTCGGTCTGGCCATTGCCCGCACCATCGCACAGGCGCACGATGGTTCGCTGATCCTCTCGAACCGCCCCGGCGGCGGATTGCGCGCCGAACTGCACCTGCCGGTCGCCGGTCCGGACATCGCACTCGACACCCATACGAAATAATCATAAATATCAACGCAACATTCATTTCTCTTATGCTGCGTTGCGCCATACACTCCGGGTATTCCCTGATCAACAGGAACGTCCTGAGTATCCGAAGTTAAGGCGCAGCACGATGAACACCCCGCAAGCCACGCAAATCCCAACGCATCAGACCGGGCAACCGACCCCGCGCACGGCCGTCGCACCGGCCGGCCGCGAGACCGCGCAGATGGAGGGCATCCGAGCCACCCCGCTCGTCACGCTCGCCGTCGTCACTGCACTAACGGGGATTGGGGCTGGCATCGGCGGCACACTGCTCGCCGCCTTGCTCCACATCGTTCAGCACATGGCCTTTGGCTATGCCGAGGATCAGGTCTTCGGTGCGCAAAGCTTTTTGAGCGGCGTTGCAGCCGCCTCGCCCGAACGTCGCTTTGCCGTGCTAACGGTGTGCGGCGTCGTTGCCGGACTCGGCTGGTATGCCGTGCATCGCTACGGCGCAAAGCTCGTCTCCATCAAAGAAGCGGTCGGACGCTCCCGCGCAATGCCCGTCGGCAGCACGCTCGCCCATGCCTTGTTGCAGATCGTGACAGTCGCGCTCGGCTCACCGCTCGGGCGCGAAGTCGCGCCGCGTGAAATCGGTGCGCTGATCGGCGACCAACTGGCGCGTCGCGCCGGGCTGTCTGCCGAACAATGCCGTTTGCTCGTCGCATGCGGCGCAGGCGCGGGACTCGCTGCCGTCTACAACGTACCGCTCGGTGGCGCGATCTTCGTGCTGGAAGTACTGCTCGGTACGTTCGCGTGGCGTGCGGTGCTGCCCGCCTTTGCGACCTCGGCGATTGCGGCCGCTGTGGCATGGATCGGCATGGGGGCGGAACAGCAGTACACCGTCCCGGCGTTCGATGTCACCGCGCCGCTCGTCGGCTGGGCGCTCGTGTGCGGCCCGCTCGTCGGAGTGGCCGCGTGGGCATTCGCGCGTCTGACGGAAAAGGCCCGCGCCGCTGCGCCGCGCGACTGGCGCGCACCGGTCTTCGCACTGGCCAACTTCATGGTGCTGGGTCTGGTGATCGCCTGGTACCCGCAATTGCCGGGCAATGGCAAGGGCCCGGCATCGCTCGCATTCAACGGCGAACTGGTGACGACACTGGCGTTCGTGCTGCTTGTGCTGCGCGTGCTCTTTACCTGGAGCAGTCTGCGCGCCGGGGCGGCAGGCGGTCTGCTCACGCCGGGACTGGCGAACGGTGCGTTACTCGCGGTCGTGCTGGTGGGATTGTGGAATGGCGCGCTGCCGCAGGAGATGGAAGTGGCGCTCGGCGCGGCAGCCCTCATCGGGGCCACCGCCTTCCTCGCCGTGTCGATGCGCATGCCGATCACGGCCGTGGTGCTGGCGCTGGAATTCACGCACGTGAATCAGGATTTCCTCGCGCCGATGTTGCTGGCTGTGGCCGGTGCCGCCTGCACGGCACGCTGGCTCGATCAGCGCGTGGCCACGACGAAGAGTCGCGGGAACGGCAGCAGTACCGTGCCGTCAGCCAGCGCCGGATAAGCCTTTGCGATTTCTTCCGTGTATCGGGCGAGGAACGCCTCGCGCGACGCGTCGTCCAGCTTCGTGAGGAACGGACGCAACGCGCTGCCCTTGAACCATTCGACGACGGCCGGTGCACCGCCAGCGAGCGGATGATAGTACGTCGTGCGCCAGATATCGACGCGCGTACACAGGGCGCGCAGCATCGGATAGTAGAACGCCGCGCCATGTCGCGCGGTGCGTTCCGTGCCTTTGAGCGTATCGGCCCAGCGCGGGTCGGCGGCGACTTCGCGCATCAGCCGGTGAGCGGGTTCGTCGAGATTGTCGGGCGTCTGCACCGCGAGCGAGCCACCGGGCGCAAGACACGCAACGAGGCGCGGGTAAAGCGTCTCGTGATCCGGCAGCCATTGCAACACGGCGTTCGCGAGAATCACGTCGAACGGGCCGTCCTTCCACGCACCGATATCCGCGACGTCGAACTGAAACTGAGGCAGACGTTTGCGCGCCGCGTCGACCATATCCTGCGAACTATCCAGCCCGAGGACTTGTGCCTGCGCATAGCGCGCAGCAAGCACTTCGGTCGAGTTGCCGGGGCCGCACCCGATATCCACGACACGTGCCGCATCGCGGCCGGGAAGCTCGGGGATCGCAGCGACGAGATCGCGCACGGGACGCGTGCGCTCGTCTTCGAACTTGACGTACTGCGACGCCTGCCATGCCGGGTTGGTCGGGGCGTGCGAGGTATTCGAGGGCTGGTTTTGCGACATGAATCACTCCATCGGGGGGTATCGATCAACAGCCGTCACGATATCAGGTCGCCGCCTGCAACGCCTCCACGAAGACACGCAGATGCGACGGTTCCGCGTCGGTGATCGCCCAGTACGTCATGCCGTTGCGTCGCCAGCGAGCAATCGCATAGCCGTCGCTTCCGGTGATCATGGGCGCAGCGGACGCCTTGTCGCGTGCCGGAAACACGTAGACATCGATCGGATGCTTGTCGGTGTGATAGATGAGCACGGACACCGTGCGACCGCCGACGTAGTCCAGACGTCCGCCCGCGAGCGGGAATCCCTTGTCAGCCAGATCGACGACCGGCGGTGCGTAATCGAGGCGTCCGTTAAACCACGGCTTGACCGTATGCTGGTCCGTCGAGATCACGTCGAGCGGATGCTGCGACAACAGCGCGCGCACGTGACTCGACACAATCTCCTGCGGCTGCAAGCCAGTCTGAGCTGCCGGTTCGGGCGCCTGCGCGGGCGCAGGCGGACGCGCCACGAGCAGCGCCATCGCCACCGCCAGCCCGCCAAGCATCGCACCGCCCGCGCCACCGAACAGCCACGGCGCAAGACTCGGCCCCCACGCGGCTTCCCTGACGGGCTTCGCGGGTCCGGTTTGCGGCTTCGCTTCCTGCTTTACCTCCTGCTTCACATCCCGCGTTACATCTCGCATGGGTTCGCGCTGAACGTCGGACGAGGACGATGCACTCACCGTCTCCTGCGCGATGGCACGACGCTCGGCATTCGCCAACTCGTCACGGAGCCGTTCGCGCAACGCTTGCGGCGCCGTGTGATGCAACGAGCCGTCGCGCAGCATCTTGCCCAGCGTGGTTGTTTCGCTTGTCGTCGGCGGGTCTTTAGGATCGTCGTGCATGTCGTCACGCTCGTTTTCATGCCCATTGTCACGCTTACTCATCGCGTCCTCCCCGAGTCGTGCCATCGAGCGGCAAGCGCGTCAGGCGTGTCACTTGCGCAGATGAGGAAGACGAAGAAGACGCGGAAGACGATGACGCGTCCGCCCCACTCGCTTGCGCCGCGCGCAATGCCGCCGCAAGCATCTGTCTGCCGCGTGCGAGCCGCGACATGACCGTGCCCGCAGGTACGCCGACGATCGTCTCGATTTCCCGGTAACTCATATCCTCCATCTCACGCAGAACCAGCACTTCGCGGAATACGACAGGCAAGCTCGCGAGCGCTTCGCGCACCAGCGCACATTCATCGCGGCGCACGGCCAGCATTTCCGGATCGCCGGGTGACGCGTCGTCCCAGCCCGGCAGTCGATCCGCCTCGTGCAAACCGTGCATGGCTTCGTCGAACGGGGTGCCGTCGGCGGCATCGGACCGGCGTCGCCACTCGGTCATCCATGTATTGCGCACGATGGCCAGCAGCCAGGCTCTCGCGTTCTCGCCACGAAAGCCGTCGAAAAAGCGCAGCGCGCGCAGATAGGCCTCCTGCACGATGTCATCTGCATCGCTTGCGCTGCCCGAGAGCCAGCGCGCGAGGTTGTAGGCCGCATCGAGATGCGGCAAGGCCAGCGCTTCGAATCGTCCTGACGCATGAGCGCCGGGGGTATGCGCATCGGTCACCGGGATCTCCCGAGATCGGACAACACCGTGCCCGCGTGAGTCGGACTGACGCTGCGCGCGACACCGTGAACTACATCGCGAACGACATCGCGTTGATCGTCACAGGCGTGCGCAAACAACGTCAGTGGGCTCATTGAATCACATCTGCTCGCGCGAACGGTCATTTCACGACGATCACCCCCGTCATATGGGGATGAATCGCACAGTAGTACGGGTACGTTCCCGGCTTGTCGAAGGTGAACGCGAACGTGCCGTCGGTATCGAGTGCACCGGATGCAAACGTGCGAGGGTTCGACGAACTCGTGACGGTGTGCGGCTCGTCGTCGCGATTGGTCCACGTCACGCGCGTGCCAGCTTTGACGGTGAGCGTCGCGGGCGAAAAGGTGAAGTTATCGATGTGGACTGCGCCCGGATCTGTGGCCGCGGCGGCCTCGGCTCGCCCAGCGAGCACGAGCATACCGGTCGCTGCGATCGAGAGACCTGCCAGCAGCGTGCGACGTTGCGCGGCATGCGGACTCAGGCGAGAAGAAGGACAAGAAGGAGACGAAGAAGACGATTTCATGGCGGCACTCCAGGTCATGACGCCAGCGTGGTGTCGCCCAACAGCGGCGCACCGTCCAGCGAGGTGAAATCCACGCGGCGAATCCCCAACGTCTGCCGCAGTTGCGATGCGTCGACCTTCAACGGTCCTGGCCCCGGGCCGTCACCCGGCGCAGGCTGCGGAAACGCCGTCGACATCGCCGTCTGCAATCGCACGTTGCCTTCGACCTTTTGCAATACCTGATGGATGTGGCCATTGAGCACCGTCACCGATCCGAACGGACGCAGCAACGCAAGCGCACGGTCGCCGTCGTCTGTCCCCCATCCCCACGCGGGATAGACGGACCAGAGCGGCATGTGGGTGAACACGACGAGCGGCGTGCTGCGGGACCGTCCCTTGAGATCGGCGGCGAGCCAGTCGAGCTGCGTGTCGCCGAGGTAGCCCATGCCACCCGCCTTGAGATTGAGGACGTTCACAAGCGCAATGAAATGTACGCCCTGCTGGTCGAAGCTGTACCAGCCATTGCCCCCGCTGCGGGGGAAAAGCGGCTGAAGAAGGCGCGCCCGTCGTCGCCAATGACATCATGCTCGCCCGGGACGTAGTGGGTCTCGAGACCTGCGCCATTCACGATCTGCTGCGCGGTATCGAACTCTTCGGCCCGGGAAAGATGACTGACATCGCCGGTGTGCAGCATGAACGCGGGCCGCTGCGAGGCACTGCGAATGCGCTCGATGGCGGATTGCAGCGTGGCGGCCGGATCGGGGTTGGGGGCCTTGTTAAAGCCGATGTGGCTATCGCTGATCTGCACGAACGAAAGCGTGCCGGACAACGGATTCCCGGCAGCGGAGGCCGTCGTGCCGCCCAGCATCGTCGCCAGCGGGAGGCCACGTGGCACGCCGCCATCGAGCGTCCATAAGATCCCCGCCCCAGCCCACGCCAGACAGGCCATCGCACGACGACGCGACATCGCTGGCGCGTCGACTACGTCTTTCCCATCGTCCTTCGGATCCCGATCGCTCATGGCACACCTCCGCAGAATGGGGGCGCCCGGTTCGTCACCATGACGGGGTTTCGAGCGCGCCGTTATCTGTAATACCGGCGCACCCGACGATTTATTCCCGATCGCCTGAGCGACGTTGCAAATAGACGAACTTCGAAGCTGGGGTCAGAGCGGTGAGTAGTTCCAGCGGGGAAGCACGCCGGCACGGCCATAAGTCACCCAGGTCGGCGCGCCCGGAGAGACGTCCAGCACTGTCTTTTGGTACTCGTTACCGACGCCCTCGGCATCTGCCACGCGCTGGCGCAACAGCGGCCCCGGATCGACCGGATTTCCGTTTCGACGCAATTCGAAATGCAGATGAGGCCCTGTAGCAGTTCCCGTTCGTCCGATAGCACCGATCCGCTCGCCAGTCGCGACGGTGTCGCCTACGCGAAGGCCCTCAACGACAGCGGATAAATGCGCGTAGAGCGTCTCGCTCCCGTACCGGTGTGAGATCACGATGTACCGCCCATAGCCGTATTGCTGGAACCCGATGAACTTCACTTCGCCATCGGCGGCCGCGCGTACCGGCGTGCCGACGGGGGCAGCGAAGTCGACGCCGGTGTGACTGTGCGACACCCGACGGACCGGATGGCGTCGCATGCCGAATTCAGACGTGATGCGCCCCCCGGCGACCGGCATGACAAACGACTTGGTCTGTGCTGACGGGCGGATGTTTGTCGGCTGGGAAAACAAACCCGGACGTGCCAGCCCCGGCGGCATCCACGGGCCGACCGCCGATACGAGCATAGGAGCGTGCGGCGCGCTGGTGCCGCTCGTGCCGCTGCCGAATTGACCACGTGACGCCTTCGACACCATCGACACGGGCGCTTCGAGAACAAACAACGGCACCGTGGTTAGTCGCGGATGCGCCTGCAGCAGCCCGTCTGCAGCAGCCAGCGCCGACAGCGGCGCGATCAGCCAAAGTCCGAAGGCAACAGCGACGGCAGCCCCGGGCGGGCGGGCGCACTCGCCCTGCCCTCGCTGGCTCTGCGCGGCGTTGCCCAACGCGGCGCGCATGCACCAAACGAAAGGAGTAGAGAAAGACATCGCTCGAGAAACTCAGTCGGAGACGACGCAGTCTACGGGGCGATGTGACGCTATTAGATAGGAAAAGACTCAAAATAACCGCAAGTTGCGGCCAAAACCCCGGAAACTGGGATTTTCCTCAACGCGATGCACTGAGGTAGGCGAGCGCCGGAGGTGGCGTCGCCGGGCAGGTCAGCGTCGCGTGCCGGGACGCGTGCGCTTGATGGCGTACATCGCCTCGTCGGCGTGATCCATCAGTTGCGTCATATCTGTGCCGTCATCAGGCAGCATGGCAATGCCGACGCTCACTCCCAGTTCGAGCGGCTTGCCTTCGAATTCGAACGGCGCGCCTACTTCCTGAGCCAGTCGCTGGCTGTGCGCCTCGGCGTCTTCACGCGAGTGAATACCGCACAGGATCATGCCGAACTCGTCGCCACCCACGCGGGCGATCGTATCCGAACGTCGCGCCGTGGCGTTCATACGCTCGGCGGCGGCGCGAATGGCGGCGTCGCCCGCACGATGGCCGTAGCGGTCGTTGATGGGCTTGAGCCCGTCCATATCGATGTTCAGAATGCCCAGCCGCGACGACGAACGCAGCGCCAGATGCACGGCCTGTCGCAAGCGGTCGTAGAACAACGCGCGATTGGGCAGGCCGGTGAGCGCGTCGTGCGTGGCTTGCAAATAGAGCTGACTCGTCTCGAAGCGCGCTGCATGGAACATCGCCGCCGCAATCAGTTCGCTCATCAGTTCGAGCGTGCGGACGTCGGCATCGGGGAACGCCAACGGGTCGGGCGCGAAAACCTTGAGCACACCGACGGTCGTGTCCAGATGCTTGAGCGGTGTGACGATCATCGAGCGCAGACCGACCTTGCGGCAGGCCTCGCGGTCGACGCGCGGATCGGTCTCGGAATCGTCGCAGCGCAGGATCTCGCCCGTCTTCACGCACTGGCCCGAGAGCGAGCCATCGCGCGACAGCCGCATGCCCAACAGGTTGGTGGCGACACCGGACGCCGCCCGATACACCATGTCGTCGCCCTCGGCCAGCTCCACCACCGCCCCATTCGCTTGCGTCAGATGCTGCACCCGCTCCGTCACAAAGTCCATCACGCCGCCGAGATCCAGGCCGAGTTTGGCAATTTCGGTCTGCGCTTTGACGATCTCCAAAAGCGTATTGCTTTCGGGCATAACGGCGACGGCATTTTGGCTCACGACCTATCCTGTTCTTCAAAAAGCGTGAACCCGAAATGTACCATCGCGCGTTGGAAGTTCACTTCAAAACGGCTGGTGCAGTGCCTCAAGCGTCAACAAATCACAACGCAGCGGCTGGCGTCACGCCTGGCTGACGTGGCAGCAGGCGCCGTGCGGCGGGTCCGCTCACATGCCGGTGCAGCGCGCCGCCGAGCAGCGTGCAGACGACGAGCGCGGGCACGTAGACGAGGAAGCTCCAGCGCATGTCGTCGCCCGCGAGCGCACGATACGCTGGCGTCACGGCCAGCACGACGAACATGTGACTGAGGTAAATCTCGTAACTCCAGCGGCCCATTTGCGTGAGCCAGCCGAAGCCGCGCGGTACCGCGCGCGTGGCGCCATGTGCGGCGGCGAGCCACAGCGCCGCACTCAGACACAGCAGCAACATGACGTGGTCGTGCAGGCGCGGCCACAACACGTCGTTGAAAAAAACGACGGCAAGCAACCCCGCCACGCCTAGCGCGCCAAGGCCTCGGGCAACACCGCGCGGGAGCGTCACACGTTGCATCAGCAATGCCGTGAGCACGCCCCACGCAATCGCCGCCATGCCCGGAAGATATGCCTTCTCCTGCCAGATCTCATTGCCCGCCAGCGCCGCGCGCGTCCACGGTAACGAGACGGCAAGCGCCACGAGCGCGAGCACGCGCCATGGGCCGCGCAGCAACAGACAGAGCAATGGGAACGCCAGATAGAAGCACTCTTCGATGGAGAGAGACCAGAGCACGTCCCATCCGCCCGGCAACCAGTTCGTGCGGCCTTCGTACCAGTTGAGGGTCATCGTGAGCGCCGACGTCAGGGCACCGGCGAGCGACTGCCCCGGCTTGTTGATCACGAACGTCGGCACGCCGAGCAGGTGCATCACCGAGAGCACGCTCAGCAGCAAAAGCAGTAACGGGAAGATGCGAACGGCGCGCAGCGCGTAGAAGTGACGCCAGCGCATGGCGTCGAGGGAACCGTAGCGTTCCAGCGAACGACGCGTAATCACAAAACCGGAAATCACGAAGAAGACAAACACGGCTTCGTAACCGTTGAAACTGATGCCCTTGACGATGCGCTCGGGCAACACATCGCCCAACAAACTCGGGCCGAGCGGCAGACGAAACTTCAGGGCGAGGTGGTGAACGACCACGAACAGGATGGACAAGCCGCGCAGCAGGTCGATGCCATCGTTGCGCGCGCGCAGCGCAGGCGCTTGCGCCGGGGGTAAAGCCATGAGAACTCCGGAAGGTGTGCGGGGGGTCACACCGCAGACATCGTACTATGCCGTTGTCCCGGTGACACCCCATCGAATTCGACGGGGTCACCGGGGGCATATCGCGCCGCCACATGACAATTTGGTTTCGTCACGGCGGCACGCGTAAGATAGCGCTTTCGCCCGGAGCGCCCTGCTCCCGGGCCGTCATTCCGCAGTCATGTCTAACTTCTGGATCACCATTACCGATTTCGGTAGCGCTGCCGTCACGGTGCCGCTGGCCGCCGCCCTCATCCTCTGGTTGCTCTGCGCACGCGCGTGGCACGCCGCCTTCGCCTGGATTGCGCTGTTTGGCGCGGGCTCGCTCGTCGTAGCCGTCTCGAAGGTCATGTTCCTCGGCTGGGGGCTTGGCGTTCGCGAAATCGATTTCACCGGCGTGAGCGGCCATACGTTTTTTGCCGCGACCGTCTATCCGGTCATTGCGTGGCTACTGCTGAGCAAGCTGCCATGGCCGTGGCGGGTACTCGGCACGTTGCTCGCGGCTGCCGGGAGCGTGGCCGTGGGCGTCTCACGGGTGGCGCTGTCGGCGCATTCGGTCTCGGAGTCGATTGCGGGCTGTGTCGTCGGCTTCTCGGTCTGTGCGGCATTCGCGTGGTACACGCGCGGCGACGATGCGCCTAATCTGAAGACGCTGCCCATGGGCGCGAGTCTGTTCATGCTCATGATGTGGCTGCACGGCGAGAGTGTGCCGACGCAACGCTGGATCACCGACATCGCGCTCATCATGTCGGGCCGCGAACAGCCCTTCAAACGCTATAGCTGGCTGGCCCACAAGCCCTTGCCCGCACCGGCGACACCGGTGACACCGATGACGCCCGCGCTTCCCACGCCGAGCCCTGCCTCAGTGCGTTAGGCAGTCGCTGCGCGCGGGCGCAACTTGTCGTAGATCAGAGTAGTCATACGTGGCGTGCGTTATATTCAGTGAAACGCACGACCCACGTCGTGCGACCGAACGGAGTCCGCCATGCCTGCTCGCAGTGACAAGACGTCCCGCTCCACGACTTCCCGATCCAGCAAGCCCCGTACCACGGCGGAAGTGCCGCCGCCACCGGCTTCATCCACCGCGTCGAGGTCTCGCGGTGCGCCGAAGACGGCCAACCCACCAACGCGTCGGACGATGCCCAGTGGGACGACTGTCGGTCCCTCGGTGACGCACAAGGCGACGCCAGCGACGCCCGATTCGAAGCCATCGGAAGCGCCCTCGTCCCCCTCGGCCCCGCCACTCACGACGTTCACAGATCATCTCGATCGCGCCGCAATAGCGACGACTGCCCGTTTCACCGGCAACGTCTCGCCCGCCGCCGTCGCCCTGGCATGGGCCGACTGGGCAATGCACGCGGCGACCGCGCCCGGCCATCAGTTGAACGTGTTCAAAGCGTTCGCCGCCATCGACAAGCCCGCAAGCACCGATGCGACGAACGTCAATGGTCCCCGCGAGGCCGACCGGCGCTTTCGCGATCCGTCATGGGACAAGCCGCCGTTCTCCTGGTGGCGGGAGCGATTCCTGCGCACGCAGGCATTCGTCGACGAGATGACCGGCGACATTCCCGGTGTCGACCCGCACCATCGGGATGTCGTACGGTTCATGGCGCGGCAGTGGCTCGACGTCTTTTCACCCAGCAATCAGTGGTGGGCGAACCCCGAAGTGCTCTCGTCGATTCGCGAGACGCAAGGTCAGAACCTCGTTAAAGGTGCACAACGCTGGTGGTCGGATCTGCGCGATATGGCGGCAGGCAACGCCCCCGGCGCAGGCCCCGAGGCGTGCAAGGCGTTTCGCGTCGGACACGAAATCGCCGCCACGCCGGGCAAGGTCGTCTACCGAAACGCTTTCTTCGAACTTCTGCAATATGCGCCTGCGCAGGCGCAGACCTGGCGTGAACCCATACTGATCGCGCCGTCGTGGCTGCTGAAGTACTACATCCTCGATCTGGAAACGCAACATTCGCTGGTGGCCTATCTGGTATCGCAAGGCCATAGCGTCTTCATGATTTCCTGGCACAACCCCGGTCCGGAAGATCGTGACGGGGGTCTCGAAGACTATCTGGAGTCGGGCCTGCTGACCGCCCTGCGCGAAGTGCGTCGCATGACCGGCGACGTGCCCGTGCACGCCTGCGGCTATTGTCTCGGGGGCACCCTGCTCGCCATCGCTGCGGCGACGCTCGCGCGTCAATCGGGCGCCGCCGGCCCGTCAGGGCAAACAACGCGCAAAGTGGACGATGTCGGCACGCTCGCCAGCGTCACTTTGCTCGCCGCGCAAACGGACTTCAGCGAGCCGGGAGAGTTGGGCCTGTTCATCGACGCGAGTCAGGTCGCGTATCTCGAAGCGATGATGTGGCGGCAAGGATTCATCGGTGGAGAGCAACTTGCAGGTACCTTCCAGTTGCTCAATTCGCGCGACCTGATCTGGTCGCGTCTCATGCACGACTACCTGCTCGGCGAAGCGGCACAGACGACCGACTTCACCGTCTGGAATGCCGACACCACCCGCATTCCGGCACGCCTGCACAGTCAATGTCTGCGCGAACTGTATTTAAACAACGCGCTGGCGACCGGCACACTCAAAATCGGTGGTCAACCGGTGGCACTCTCGGATATTCGCGTACCGATGTTCGTCGTGGCGACCGAGCGCGATCACATTTCGCCGTGGCGCTCGGTCTACAAAATGCACCTGCTGAACCACGGCGATCTGACATTCGCGCTCGTCTCGGGCGGGCACAACGTGGGGGTGGTGTGCGAGCCGGGACACGCACGCAGCCATCACCGGATCGCCACGCGCGTGGCCGGTTCGGCCTATCGCGATCCGGATGAATGGTTCGGCGCGACACCCGCTATGCAAAGCTCATGGTGGCCAGCATGGCAGGCGTGGCTGCTGGCGCAAGGCAAGCACGGGGGCGGCGACAAACCCGTCGCAGCCCCCTGGCCGCCGGCGACTTCGCTCGGCGACGCGCCCGGTGCTTACGTGCTCGAACGCTGAGCGTGGCTGCCGCCGCGCTTGGGCGGCACGCGACCGTTAAGCGGCGACTGCTGCGAAACCGCGGCTTCGGTCGCCTGGACGGCCTCCGTCGACATGCGACGCCACGCGTCCATCGTGCCCTGCGTCGCCTCGTTGAACGCCTGGAACCACTTCTGCAACGGCGCCTCGGCCGCTTGCGTTGCTGCACCGGCGGCCGTGCCCGCACCGATCAGATCGGGCAGCGTCATTGCGCCCGCCATGCCGTGCTGCAGCTCCTCGCCAGTCTTGCGGCAATGCTCCGCCCACAGCAACTGGTTGTTCGCACACACGGCCAGCCACTCGCGCCAGAACTCGTTCTGCTGAGCGATCTGGCCATTGAGCAGTTGCAGATGGGCCGTCAGCAGGCCGTTGAAGTCTTTCGCGCCGCCCAGCGATTTGGCGGCTTCCGAATGGGCTTTGAGCAACTCGCCGTCGCGCTCGACTTGCAACTGATGCGTGCGTTGCGCGGCTTCAAGCAGAATCCCGTAAGCACCCAGCGCGCTCGCCGTACCCAGTTTGACCAGCGCCAGTGCCGGATTCGTTTCCTTTGACATCGTCAATCTCCTAAGTCAGTAGTTTTGATGCGTCGCTGCACGTCACTCCATATGCATGCCGCCGTTGATGGCGAGGTTACTGCCGGTGATGAAACCTGCGTCGTCCGACACAAGAAAGGCGACGAGCGCAGCCACTTCGTCGGGACGACCGAGTCGGCCGACCGGAATCTGCGGAAGAATGCGCGATTCGAGCACGTCTTGCGGCACGGCCGTGACCATCTTCGTCGCGAGATAGCCCGGCGAGATCGTGTTGACCGTCACGCCCGATTTGGCGACTTCCAGCGCGAGCGACTTGGTGAAGCCATGCATACCTGCTTTGGCCGCCGCATAGTTTGCCTGGCCGAATGCCCCGCGACTGCCATTGACTGAGGAGATGTTGACGATGCGTCCCCAGCCACGCGCGACCATGCCGCCAAAAAGCGGCCGGGTCATATTGAAAACGCTATCCAGATCCGTGCGCAATACCGACTGCCAGTCTTCGGCCGTCATCTTGCGCATCGTGGCATCGCGCGTAATCCCCGCATTGTTGATGAGAATGTCCACCGGACCGGAGTCCGATTCGACGGTCTTTGCACAAGCCTCGCAGGACGCGAAGTCGGCAACGTCGACACGATATGCGGCGAAGTCGCGGCCGGTTGCGCGCATGCGCTCGACCCATCCTTCGCAATCGTGATTTTGGGGTGAACAGGTGACCGCAACGCGGTATCCGGCATCGGCAAGACGCAGGCTGATCGCCTCGCCCAAACCGCCCATGCCGCCTGTCACCAATGCTGTTCGTGTTGTCATGGCTATCCGTCTCTGGTTAACGTCTATCGTTAAACTTCGGATACATCCAGCATAGTCGCGAACGACCGACTTGCTGTGGCAATCGACACCCCGGCAAAGACTTCGCTTGACCCTGGTCAAGCCGCAGCAACACTCGGCACCGTCAGCATCGAAAAGCGCGCTGCCGGCATCGACCTCCTGTGCTGCTCTTGTTGTGAACTGCCGGGTGTCAACGCCGCGATGTCGCCAGTCATTGCAACTGGCCCGAGTGCGACTCGATGCGCGTGACAACGTTCCTCGGTTGTGACAATTTGTCCCGGAGAGTAGCCTTTCTGACATGCGCGCCAGCATGCGTCGTCACCGCGTCGATTGCATGCAATATGACGATCTGCTGGCACCTCATTCGCGTACGCTCTTGCGGGTACGCCTGTCAGGCATCGTACTCCAAAATAATTTGTTGGTTGGTCATTCGCACCTCGTCAACAACAATCCAATGGCCCGCCCCTATCGATAGTCACAGGGGTATGCGTCGAGCCCCTTCGTGGCCGTTGCAGCGCACCGGCAATCCATATATCATCGCCCGTAGATTTTTTCCTGATCGCGCGAAGACGACCGTCCTCGGGGCGGACACCATCATTGCGATCACGTCGTTGAAGTCGTCGTAACTCGTTGTTTTTCTTACCCGAATTCCTATTTTGTGGGTCACGAGCGCATGATGCCCTTTCTGCCCGATACTGCGGATAACGCCCCCCGACGCCGGCTCGTGCTGGCTGTCGCCATCACCACGATTGCCGCCGCCGCGTTAGCTGCCTGCTCACGCAAGGCGCCGCCGGAGCCGCCGCCGCGACCGGTCGTCGCCGTCGCCGCGAAGCTCACCGAACAAACGCCGATTGCATCGCTGCCCGCGCAGATCGAAGCGCGTTACACCACGCCGTTGTCGTTCCGCGTGGCAGGCAAGATCGTCGATCGCTCGGTGCGCCTTGGCGACGCCGTCAAGGCGGGTCAGGTCGTCGCCAGACTCGACCCCGCCGACTTGTCGAAGAATGCCGCCAGCGCGCGTGCGCAGCTCGACGCCGCGCAGCATCAACTCGATTACGCGACGCAAACGGTCAACCGCGACCGCGCGCAGGCGCGCGAGAACCTGATCGCCCCCGCGCAGCTCGAACAGTCCGAGAACGCGTATGCCAGCGCCCTCGCGCAGCGCAATCAGGCCACGCAACAGGCAGCCCTCGCCGGTGACCAGTTGAGCTACGGCAATCTCAAGGCGGACCGCGACGGCGTCATCACCGCGGAGCAAGCCGACACCGGACAGAACGTCAGCGCCGGTCAACCGGTATATCAGCTGGCCTGGACGGGTGACGTCGATGTGATTGCCGACGTCCCCGAAGTCGCGCTCGGCGCGTTCCGCATCGGACAGACGGCCACGGTTTCTCTCCCCGCGATTCCTGGCAAGACGTGGCAGGCACGCGTGCGCGAAATTTCGCCCGCTGCCGATCCAATGAGCCGCACGTATCGCGCGAAGCTTTCGCTGCTGTCGCCAGGCAACGAAGTCAAACTCGGCATGACGGCCAACGTCGCCTTCGCCCAGCCGCTTCCGACAGGCGCTGCCCCCGTGGCGAATGCGTCGGCACCGGCGGCGGCATCCGGCGCGACGGCCGCCACCGCGCAACCGATCACCCTGCCCTCTACCGCACTCTTCCACGATGGCAATCAACCTGCCGTATGGGTCGTCAAGCAGGACGACACGCTCGCTCTGCGCCGTGTAACGATCGTTCGCTATGGCGAGCGCACCGTCACGGTCGCGGGGGGCATCGAGCCCGGCGAGCGCATCGTCTGGCAAGGCGTGCACACCGTGACCGCCGGCCAGAAAGTGCGCGTGGTCGCGCCGCTGCATCCTGAGGACTTCGCGTCATGAGCACGCTGGACGGGAAGCCGCCCGTACCCCAGGATCCGCAAACGGGTCCAGCCGCCCCCACCGATGCACCGAAGGACTATCGTCACGAGGAGGGGCATTTCAACCTCTCCGCGTGGGCGCTTCGTCACAAGTCGCTCGTGATCTTCCTGATCGCGATGGCGACGATCTTCGGCATTCTGGCCTACTCGCGTCTCGCGCAATCGGAGGATCCGCCGTTCACCTTCCGCGTGATGGTGATTCGCACGTTCTGGCCGGGCGCGACCGCCAAGCAGGTGCAGGAGCAAGTCACCGACCGCATCGCACGCAAGCTTCAGGAGATGCCCAACATCGACTTCCAGCGCAGCTATTCGCGCCCCGGCGAGTCCCTGTTGTTCTTCTCGATGAAGGATTCCGCGCCGCCCAACGAGGTACCCGAAGAGTGGTATCAGGTTCGCAAAAAGGTGGGCGACATCGCCTACACGCTGCCACAAGGCGTGCAGGGACCGTTCTTTAACGACGAGTTCGGCGACGTCTACACGCACATCTTCACACTCGAAGGCGATGGCTTCGGCCCCGCCCAGTTGCGTGACTACGCCGACGCGTTACGCACCGTGCTGTTGCGCGTGCCCGGCGTGGCAAAGGTCGATTACTTCGGCGATCAGGATCAGCGCATCTACGTCGAAATCAGCAACACGCAACTCACGCGCCTCGGCATTTCGCCGAATCAGATCGCGCAGGCCGTCAACGGGCAGAACGCCGTCTCACCGGCAGGCACCATCGAAGCGCCTAACGATCGCGTGGTCGTGCGCCCGAGCGGCCAGTACCGCAACGTCGCCGAACTCGCCGACACGCTCATCCGCGTGAACAATCGCACGTTCCGTCTCGGTGACATTGCGACGATCAAGCGTGGCTATGTCGATCCGCCCGTCTCGGAAATGCGCTTTGGCGGCAAGCCGGTGCTCGGCATCGGTATCACGATGCAAAAGGGACAGGACGTCATTCACCTCGGCAAAGCGCTCGAGAACACCATGGGCGAGTTGCGCGCGCAGTTGCCTGCCGGGTTGAAGCTGACGGAAGTCGCGAGCATGTCGCAGTCCGTGTCGCACTCGGTCGACGACTTCCTCGAAGCCGTGGCCGAAGCCGTCGCTATCGTGCTGGTCGTGAGCCTCGTCTCGCTCGGCTTCCGCACGGGCATGGTGGTGGTGATTTCGATTCCGGTCGTGCTCGCCGTCACGTCGCTGTTCATGTACATCTTCGACATCGGGCTGCACAAAGTCTCGCTCGGCACGCTGATTCTCGCGCTCGGTTTGTTGGTGGACGATGCGATCATCGCCGTCGAAATGATGGCGGTGAAGCTCGCGCAGGGCTGGGATCGCAAGCGCGCCGCCGCGTTCGCGTACACCAGCACCGCGTTCCCGATGCTCACCGGCACGCTCGTGACTGTCTCCGGCTTCCTGCCGATCGCGCTCGCCAAGTCGAGCACCGGCGAATACACCCGCTCGATCTTCGAAGTCTCGGCGATTGCCCTGCTCGCGTCGTGGCTCGCAGCCGTGGTGCTCATTCCGCTGCTCGGCTACAAGATGCTCCCGGAGCGCCCGCGCGAAGCGCATCATGGCGACGATCACGAGCACGAGGTCTACGACACGAAGTTCTACAACCGTCTGCGCGGCTGGCTCACGTGGTGCATCGAGCGCAAGTTCATCGTGCTCGTCATCACCGTCGTGCTGTTCCTGATCGCAATGGCAGGCTTCTCGCTCGTGCCGCAGCAGTTCTTCCCAAGTTCCGACCGGCCTGAACTGATGGTGGACTTGCGCCTGCAGGAAGGCGCGTCGTATCAGGCCACGCTGCGCGAGACGGAGCGCCTCGAAAAGCTGCTCGAAGGCCGCAAGGAGATCGATCACACGGTGAGCTTCGTGGGCACCGGTGCGCCCCGCTTCTATCTGCCACTCGACCAGCAACTGCCCACGCCGAACTTCGCGCAGCTCGTGATCACCGCCAAGTCGGTGGAAGAGCGCGAGGCGCTCGCGCAGTGGCTCGAACCGAAGCTGCGCGAGAGCATGCCGGGCGTGCGCACCCGTCTGTCACGCCTTGAGAACGGGCCGCCGGTCGGCTTCCCGGTGCAGTTCCGCGTGAGCGGCGACGACATCGGCACGGTGCGTAAGATCTCCGAGCAAGTGGCGGACGTAATGCGCAACAACGGCGATACCGTCGACGTCCAGTTCGACTGGGACGAGCCGTCGCAACGCTCGGTACGCTTCGAAGTGGATCAGCAGAAAGCGCGTGCGTTGAACGTCAGTTCGTCGGACATCGCGAACTTCATCGCCATGACGCTCACGGGCTACGACATCAGTCAGTACCGCGAACGCGACAAGCTGATCTCGATCACGCTGCGCTCGCCGAAGGCCGAACGCGTGGACCCGGCGAAGCTCGCAACGCTGGCCATGCCCACGCCCAACGGCCCGGTGCCACTCGCCACACTCGGCCGTGTGGTGGACGAACTGGAATACGGCGTGATCTGGGAGCGCGATCGTCAGCCGACCATCACCGTGCGCTCCGACGTGCGTGCAGGCAAGCAAGGCATCGACGTGACCGAAGCCGTCTACAAGAAGCTCGGCGATATTCGCAAGGCGCTGCCTGTCGGCTATCGCATCGAGATCGGCGGATCGGTCGAAGAGTCGGGTAAGGGTCAGGCGTCGATCAACGCGCAAATGCCGATCATGGTGATCGCGGTGCTCACGCTGCTGATGATTCAGTTGCAGAGCTTCGCGCGCACCATGCTGGTGGTGCTGACCGCGCCGCTCGGCATGATCGGGGTCGTCGCAACACTGCTGCTGTTTGGCAAACCGTTCGGTTTCGTCGCGATGCTCGGTGTGATCGCCATGTTCGGGATCATCATGCGTAACTCGGTGATTCTGGTCGACCAGATCGAACAGGACGTCTCGGCCGGACACCCGCGCTTCGACGCCATCGTCAGTGCGACAGTGCGACGCTTCCGTCCGATTACGCTCACCGCTGCTGCCGCCGTGCTTGCCCTGATTCCGCTGCTGCGCAGTAACTTCTTCGGACCGATGGCGACGGCGCTCATGGGCGGCATCACCAGCGCGACCATTCTTACCGTGTTCTTCCTGCCAGCGTTGTATGCGACGGCGTTCCGTGTGCGTCACGACGAACGTGCCGATCATCCGTCGCGGGCATCGTCCGGCAGTCCGCAAGGAGACCGCTCATGACTTCGCGCATCGTTTCGCGCGCCCTGCGGTGCGCCCCGCTCGTCCCCATGATCTGGCTGAGCGCCTGCTCATTCACGCCAGGCGACAAACCGCCCGCAATGCCGTCGCCGTCGCACTACGGCGCGAACGCCCTGCCCGAGCGCACGGTCACGGCGCAGGGGGCTTCGCAACGCTTCGACGTGGGCGCACCGCCGGTGAAGGCCTGGTGGCAAGCCTACGAGTCGGACAAACTCAACGCACTGGTCGACGAAGGCCTGCGCAACAGTCCGAATCTGGCGACGTCCGACCATGCACTGCAAGCAGCGCGCGAGCAATTGAAGGCGCAGATCGGCTCGTCGCTGTTCCCTTCCATCGACCTTGGTGGGGAAGTGGCCCGCGAGCGCAATCTCGGCATTCCGAACATCCGTCCGCCAACGGCGCTGTACAACATGTTCGTCGGACAGATTCAGGCGCGCTATACGTTCGACTTCTTCGGAGCGTCGCGCTTCGCCAATGCGTCGCTCGCCGCGCAAGTCGATCAGCAGGCCTTCCAGCTGGAATCGGCGCGTCAGGCGCTCGCGGCGAACATCGTCTCCGGTGCGATTGGCGCGTCGGTGCTCGGCGCACAGGTCAAGGCGACCGAGCGACTGGTCGAACTGGCGCAGGCGGATGCCACCGATATGGCCCGGCGCGAAGCGCTCGGCGCGGTGTCGCGTGCCGATGCGCTGGCGTCTGCCCAGAATGCCGAATCGCTGGCCGCGTCGCTACCGGGGTTGCGTGCGCAGTGGCAATCGACGCGCCATGCGCTCGCCGTCCTGCTCGGCCGTACGCCCGATCAGGCGCCGGACGATCTGGCGCTCGGAGAGCTGAAGGTGCCGCGCACCGTGCCGGTGGTCGTGCCCTCGACGCTGCTGCAATCGCGCCCCGACATTCAGGCGGCGGAGATGGCGCTCAAGGCGGCTTCGGCGGAGGTGGGCGTGGCGACCGCGCAGATGTTCCCGAGCTTGTCGCTCAGTGCATCGATGGGCAAAGGCGGCTTCAACTGGCCGACGGTGATGTCCAACGCCGGGTCGCTGTGGAGCATCGCGGCATCGATCTCGCAGCCGATCTTCCACGGCGGCGCATTGCTTGCGCAGCGTCGCGCGGCACAGGCGACGTACGAGGCGGCCGTCGAACAGTACAAGCAGACCGTGCTGACGGCGTTCAAGAACGTGGCGGACACGCTGGCGTCGCTCGAAGCCGACAATACGTCGCTGTTGCACGCAGACAGCGCCAGTGCGGCCGCCGAGCAGATCTATCGCGATACGGCGGCACGGGTGCGTCTGGGGGCTTTGCCGGTGTCGTCCGCACGCGGGCGCGAACAGCAGTATTGGAACGCCTACCTGACGACGGTGCGTGCAACCGGTGCGCGTTTGTCGGATACTGCGCTACTGTTTTACGCGATGGGCGTGCCGCCCGAGCCCGCCGACGCCGCCCCGGCGCAAGCCCCGGCTGCGGCACAACCGGCCCCGTCGCAAGACGTAGCCAGACGATGACCACCCGAACCACGACCCGGGGCCGACGCCCCAAACACCTCCCCGATGGCCGCGCCGCCTTGCTCGACGCGGCCATCGACGCCTTCTCGCACCTCGGCTACGACGGCGCTAACCTGCGCGGTATCGCTGCGGCCGCCAAGGTCGACGCGAGTCTTGTGCGCGTGCACTTCGGCTCGAAGGAACAGCTATGGCGCGCTTGCGTCGATACGCTCGAAGCCGCGCTGGCCGCGCCCGTCGAAATGCTCCGTGCGATTTCGGTCGACGAAACGCGCCCGGTCAGAGACCGCCTTCGCGACGCCATCGGGCTCATCGCGGCCTACGCGGTGCAGCACCCCGAACACAAGTGCTTCATTTCGCTGCATGCGTCCGAGACGGGCGAGCGTGGCGCGATTCTCTATCGCCACCTCCTCGAACCCGTCTACAACTGCATGGAAAAGCTCATCGTGGAGGGGATGGCCGCAGGTGTGATTCGCGCCGAGCATCCCGCGATGTATTTCTGCGTACTCGCCCATGCGCTGCATCCGCCCCCCGGCTCGCCGGTGCTCATGCAGGTCATTGCGCCTGAGGTCGGCGGTGAGGCGTTCGGGCCGGCGTTGCTCAAGCAGGTCGAGATGGTCTTCTTCACGCCGCCACGAGCGGACGAATGAACCGACGGTCGAATATTGATGCGGTGCCCGCCGGTGTCGTCATCTGCAGCGCACACCTATCGCTATCGCGCTAGTGCGACATCGATGCGCCGGGCGGCATCACCCCTGCCTGCGGGGTATCGGCACCTGTGCCCAACACCACACCGCGCCGCTCGCGTCCAAAGTAGATCATGACGGCGATCACCACCGCGACCGTCCCGGCCACAAGCGCCATCGCCAGTCCGAAGTTGCCGTCGTGCGCCTTCGCGATGGTCGTCTGCAAATTCCCGTTGACCGACGCGAACAGATTGCCCAGCTGGTAGACAAGCCCCGGGAACGTGGCGCGAATTTCGTCGGGAGACAGCTCATTGAGGTGCGCAGGAATCACGCCCCATGCCCCCTGCACCGAAATCTGCATGAGGAACGCACCGATCGCCAGCAGCACCGCACCGCTGGAAAACGCCCACAACGGCAGCACCGGTAGCGCGATCAGCGACGCAATGATGATGGCCCGGCGGCGTCCGATCTTCTCCGAAATCGCACCGAAGAACAGACCGCCAATGATGGCGCCAATGTTGTACGTAATGGCGATCCAGCTCACCGTGTGAGTATCGAACTTATGCTGCACTTGCAGGAAGGTCGGATACAGATCTTGTGTGCCATGAGAGAAGAAGTTAAAGGCTGTCATCAACACGATGGCGTACAACGCCAGCTTCCAGTCGCGCGACAGCACCTGCATGAAGTTGGCGCGTGGCGCAGCACGGGTCGTCTTGCCCTTGCGCCAGGCGGGCGACTCGGGCACGTGCCGTCGGATGTAGAGCACAAGCAACGCCGGAAGCACGCCGACGAAGAACATACCGCGCCAGCCGATGCTGTCGTAGAAGAGCCCATAGACGACTGACGCCAGCAGATACCCGCTCGGATATCCCGCCTGCAACAGCCCGGAGACAATGCCGCGCGAGTGCGTCGGCACGCTCTCCATCGTGAGCGCCGCACCCACCCCCCATTCGCCGCCCATCGCGATACCAAAGAGCGCGCGCAGGATCAGCAGGACGGTGAGACTTGGCGCAAAGCCGGAGGCCAGCTCAAGCAACGCGTACAGCAGCACGCTTGCCATCATGGCCGGGCGGCGTCCGACTTTGTCGCCCAGTCGACCGAAGACGAACGCGCCGACCGGGCGCATCGCCAGCGTGAGCAACAGCGCGAACGCCACGCTGCCCAGCTCGGTATTGAACTCCTTTGCGATGTCCTTGAGCACGAACACCATCAGAAAGAAATCGAACGCGTCGAGCGTCCACCCAAGATAGCTTGCCGTTACCACATGCTTCTGTTCTCTGGTCCAGGCCATGGTGTCCCTCCATCGGCGGCAATGTTGCGCGACGAAATCACTCTACGCCTGAAAACCGACCATCATGCAAGCGAGTCCAAGACCGGCCCACAGCCCGCATGGATGCTCGAACACCGCGGAACGAAAAGGGTTCCGACGGGGGTTTTGCCTGACCAAACCCGTGTGCCGGGCAAGCGAAAAGCGCGGCTTCCGCCCGCTGCGCGACTTGCTGCACCATGTGCCCGGATGCGCCAGATCGAGAGACACAAGCGCCATCTGACGGTATCCGAGACGCTTTGACGGCGCCGATGCATTACACTGGCGGCCAAATTCACTCGCTTTGTTCAAGCTTCCTACGCCTCCAACTCCATGTCCGAAGCCACCTCCACCACCGTCATTCTCGGCGCCGGTCAAGCCGGCGGCGAAACCGCCCTCGCGCTGCGTCAGCTCGGCTACACCGGCCGCATCGTGCTCGCTGGCAACGAAACGCATCTGCCGTATCGCCGTCCGCCCCTCTCGAAAGCATTCCTCGCCGGTCAGGCCGACGAAGCCAGTCTGCTGATCCGCCCGGCCGACGCCTATGAGAAAGCCGAGATCGACGTGCGCCTCGGCGTGAGCGCAACTGCCATCGACCGCACGGCGCGCACCGTCTCGTTCGACGACGGCCAGACGCTCGGTTACGACCACCTTGTGCTTGCGCTCGGCGGCCGTGTGCGTCCCCTGCCGATTCCCGGCGGCGACGCGTCCAACGTCTACTACCTGCGCAACATCGCCGACGCGCAGCGCCTGCGTGAAGCGCTCGCGCCGGGCAAGCGTGTTGTGGTCGTCGGGGGCGGTTACATCGGTCTGGAAGTGGCGGCGAGCGCCGTCAAGGCAGGCGCTTCGGTGACGGTGCTCGAAGCTGCCCCGCGTCTGCTCGCCCGCGTGGCCGAAGCAGATCTCGCAGGCTTCTTCGCAACGCTACACCGCGAGAACGGTGTGGACGTTCAGGTGGGCGTGGGCGTCACCGCCCTCGAACAGGATGCCGCAGGCAATGTGGTGGCCGTGGTGGCCGGTGAGAAGCGTCTGGAAGCGGACGTGGTCGTCGTCGGCATCGGTCTGATCCCGAACGTCGAACTCGCGCAAGCCGCCGGTCTGAGCGTGGACAACGGCATCGTCGTCGACCAATTCGCCCGCACCAGCGATCCGGCGATTCTTGCCGTGGGCGATTGCGCCCATCACGAACACCCGGCACTCGGTCGTCGCATCCGGCTGGAATCGGTACCGAGCGCCAGCGAAATGGCAAAGGTTGCCGCCAGCGTGGTGCATGGCGACGCACCGAAGGCCGTCGCAACTGCCCCGTGGTTCTGGTCGGATCAGTTCAACGCGAAGTTGCAGATGGTCGGCATGACCGATGGCCACGACGCCGTGATCGAACGCCGTTTGCCCGATGCACAGGGCGCCGCCGTCTTCATGCTGTTCTATCTGCGCGATGGCGCGATCGTGGCCGCTGCGAGCATCAACCGCGCGCAGGAATTCATGACGGCGCGTGAACTCGTCGGCCGCCGTGCGGTGGTCGATCCGGCGCGTCTTGCCGATGCCGCCACGCCGCTCAAGACGTTGCTGACTGAGCTCGGCTAATTGCGTCGAAACTTGCCATCGACCGCGCGCCGTCAGCCTTATTTGGCGGATGGCGCGTGTGCAGGCAACAGCAGCACCGGACGGCCCGCATGACGGGCCGTATCTTCGGCCACGCTGCCTAGCGTAAAGCGCCGAAATCCACGTCGCCCGTGCGTACCGAGCACGATCAGGTCGACGTCGGCATCGCGCCCCGCAGCGATGATCTGATCCGCCACGCCCTCACCCACCGGCTGAATTTCCCGCATCTCGATTTCGCCCGGTACTTCCGCCTCTTTCATGCGCTTGTGCGCCCAGATTCGCACCTGTTCGGCCACGGCGCGCACGGCATCGAGCAACGGCTCCGGATCGAAACCTGCGAGGAACGGTCCCGGCAGGTCGAGCACGTGCACCACCCGCAGCGACGCGCCATGCGTGCGCGCGAGCGCCAACGCATATTCGAAGGCGAGCCGCGACGTCTCGCTGTCGTCGAGCGCGACGAGAATACGTTCGTAATGGCCGCCCGCACGCAGCGGCTGATGCGGGCGCGCCTCGCCCGCCACGAGCATCACCGGCACTTCCGCGCTGCGCAGGATCTGTTCCGCGACGCTGCCGAGCATCGCGCGGCGCACGCCACTGCGCCCGTGCGTCCCGACGACGATGATGTCCGCCGCCCACTCGATGGCTTCGCGCGTCATCGCTTCGGGCACGGTTTCGCCCGTCGTGCGCAAGTCGAGCAAATGCGCCTGCGCGTCGAAGCCTTCTTCGCGCAAGTACAGCACCGCCCGTGCGAGATGTTCTTCGCCTTCGCGCTGCATGTCGCGACGCACCTGTTCCAGATCGATGAGTTTGCCGAAGGCGGCCGTCAGCAGATTGACGGGGTCTTCCACGGTGTGAATGACGCGAATCGCGTCACCGTGACGCGCAAAGGCAGCAGCCTCGCGCAATGCGCGGCGTGACGACTCGCTACCGTCGGTCGCCAGCAGAATGCGTTTTGTCATGAGCAGCCTCGCGTTGAGAGTCGAAGGATTGCCATGCGCGTGTCCAGCCATCCCGATGTTTCATCTGACGAACCTTGCACGACGCTTCCACTATACCGCTCGATAGGGCGCGAAGGCCACCCTCCGTGCACCGTTCACGGCCGGATTGGGCAGTGGACTTCGCTTCCTTTGACGCAACGCAAAAACGCCACAGGCCCGACATAGCGGACCTGTGGCGTCAGAGTGCGACGAAGCGTGCGGCGGCGGCTCAGCGTGCGGCGTCGCCCCAGCGATAAGCGTGCGACGCGTCGTCGAGCTTTGCCTTGAGCTCCGGCGGCAGCGTGTAGTCGATGGTGCCCAGCGTCTCGGTCAGTTGCTCGACACGGCTTGCGCCGATGATCGCCGAGGTCACGGTCGGGTTCGCCAGCACCCACGCGAGGGACAGACGCGTGAGCGACTCGCCTGCGTCCTTCGCAATGCCCTTGAGCGCTTCGATGGTCTCGAATTCGCGCTCATGCCAGTAGCGTTGCTGGTACATCGCGCCTGCCTTGCCCACCGTGGCCGACGTGAAGCGGCCTTCGGTCGGCGCCGCATCGTGGCGGTACTTGCCGGTCAGCAGTCCGCCTGCGAGGGGGTTGTAGGGGATGACAGCCAGCCCTTCTTCGCTCGCCAGCGGCAGCAGTTCCCGTTCGATCTGACGGAACAGCAGGTTGTAGCGCGGCTGGACCGACACGAAACGCGCGACACGCAGTACGTCGGCGCGGCCCAACGCACGTGCCAGACGATACGCGAGGTAGTTCGACACGCCGACGTAACGGGCCTTGCCCGACTTCACGATGGTGTCGAGCGCTTCGAGCGTTTCGTCGATGGGCGTGTCGGTGTCGTCCGAATGCAGTTGATACAGGTCGACGTAATCGGTGCCGATGCGGTTGAGCGACGCGTCGATGGCGCTCAGCAAGTGCTTGCGCGACGCCCCCTTGTCCCACGGCGACGGCCCCATCTGCCCGCACGCCTTCGTCGCCACAATGAACTGATCGCGACGGCCTTTGAGCCAGCGACCCACCACTTCTTCGGTACGGCCGACGAGCGAATTGTCGGCCCCCAGCGGATAGACGTCGGCGAGATCGATGAAGTTGACGCCCGCCTCTGCGGTGCGGTCGAGAATGGCGTGGCTCGCGGCTTCTTCGGTTTGCAGACCGAACGTCATGGTGCCCAGGCACAGGCGGGAAACGGTCAGGCCGGTGCGGCCGAATTTCGTGTATTGCACGGTAACTCCCGGAGGTTTCGAATCAGTCAGCGTGGCGGACAAGGTGCACAGTATGCGCGATTCCGGGAAAACGCGTGCGCCGCCCAACGCTCACGCGACGCGCGCGCTTCGTGCACTATTCCAGCGACTTCAGATCGAGCCAGACGCCATCCGCGCCGCGGATCATCATCTTGCCGCCGTACTTCATGACGGTCGTCTGCTCGTTGGCCGATACAAAGGCCGTCTGCGGCAGATCGTTGGCGTACTGCGCCAGATCCGGCGTGCCCGCAAACGGGTTGTTGGCGATCAGATGCGAGATGAGCGTCATCATCGCCAGATAGCTCGTGGGTGTGGAGATCGTCACCGGCGTGCCGTGCGACGCGGCGGCCCCGTCGCCGAAGCCGACGAGCTTCACCGCCACAGGCACGTGCGTAATCTCAGGCAGCGGGATCTCACGCATGCCGGAGATCTGCAGCTTGCTTCCGCGTAGTGCTGCGCCGTGCTCCGGCACGAATACGACGACCGCCTTACGTCCCGACTTCGCAATGGTGTCGATGAACTGACCGAAGTCGTCGAACATCGTCTTCGCGCGCAACGGATAGCTCTGCACGCTGCTGAGCTTCGAGCCTTCCAGACGGTTGCCGTCGTGCAGTGAGATCGTGTTGTAGTAAAGCGCCACGCGCTTGTCCGGCATGGCCGTGCGCTGCTTCCACCACGATTGCAGCACGTCGCCGTCCGAGCGGATCGGCGTCTCGTCGAACGCGCGCATCGCCACGCGGGTACGCGTGTTGTCGAAGGGCGTGACGCCCTGCACGTTGAAGTTCTGCTGCACTTCCTGCATGAAGTTGTCGAAGTGACCGTCGTGGTTCATTGCGAGCGTCGGCGTGAAACCGAGGTTCTTCAGATCGCTCATGACATAGCACTGCGGGCCTGCCGGGTCGTACAGCGCCTTGTGCTCCGGCTGCCCGCAACCGGCACGCAGCACGCGAATTGCCGCCGGGCCGCTATAGCTGGCAGCCGAGTTGAAGTTCTTGAAGATGAAATCGAACTTCGCGAGCAACGGCAGGTTATCGAGGTTGTCGACATCGAGGTCGTCCTGCGCGAGCGAGCAGATGTGAAGGAAGATGATGTCGTAGTCCGGACCTGCCCCCGCCTGCGCGGGCAACGAGACGGAACGGGTGAGTTCGCGCGAATAGAAGCTGTTAAGCGCTGCGTTCGGGTTCGCACCTGGCGGCACCTCGCCGTCGCCCGTCAGGAATTCGCTGCCGCCGCTGGCGGCACCTGCTGCGGGTGCCCCCGTCGCGGCACCCGAAGCCAGGGCCGTCTTATCGCCCTGCGCGGCCACGACCGGCGCGACGGAGACAAGCGTGCCGACACGCAGCACCCCCGGCACGATCAGCAACGCCAGCAGGACGAACGTCGTCACGCGCACCCAGCGATTCACGATCCAGTAAGCCAGCACCATGATCGCGAGCAGCAACCAGTCGCGCGCCGGCACGAACCGGCCGAGCAGTTCGACGATGTATGAGAAGCGGAACTGCAGAAGCGCGGGCAATTGTTCGATGAAGCGTCCGAACGGCGGCAAATTCGAGTCGTAGTAAAGCAGCGCCGCACCGAGCGGGATGGCGATGACCTGCCGCGCGATACGCGCCCAGCGCGGGCGCAGCCGCACCACGAGGAACAGCGCGAAGACGAAGTTCGGCAGCACGTGAAAGCCGAGGATGCCCGCCCACAGCAGCAGCAGCTTCAGAATGAAATAGAGGTTCCAGATACCCATCGTATGGTTTCCTTGGTCTCAGGCACGTGTGTCGGGCGTATCGGGCGTATCGGGCACATCGCGCCACGCTTGCCGTGCTCCACGCAGACTATTCTGCCAGCGCGTTACCAGCTTGCTCAGGAGGTAATTGGCCAGCACCTGATAGCCTCGCAGCCCCATCGCCAGCATCTCGAACAACGCCTTGATCGGTTCGTCGCGCGTGCGCTCGGCGTCCCAGTCGCGCCACGCGTCCGCGCGCCCGAACGTGAACTGCACGAGATGTTTGTCCTGCTCGGCCGTGAGTGGCATGAACGCGAGGAAGAGCTGGTTGCCGCGCGCACCGACGACACTCACAGGGAAGCCGTACTCGGTCGCGCCCCGTGCGAGCGCCACGTGCGCCTCGGTGCCCACGGCCGGATCGATTGCGACCGGCAGCACCAGCGCCAGCCCACCGCCCGAGAAGTCGCGAGTGTGACAGGCTACGGTGCGGCCGTCCGGCAGATAAAGCGTGGCGGGCATGCGCATCGACACCCGGTGTGTGCGCCGCACCTGCTTCACTTCCGTCGCCACGGCCACCGCCGCCCCCAACACGGCGAGGTTGAACGTCACCCAGAGCAGGTTGAACACCAGCGCTCCCGACTCGTGTGCAGGGCCGTAGAAGTAGCGCAGAATGCCCGCCAGAAAACCCGCGACATTAAAGCCGAGCAGCACCAGATAAGGCTTCGAGATGCTCCAGTCGAAGAAACTCTGTTCGATCAGCCCGCCCTTCGCGGTCACGTTGAATTTGCCGTAGCGCGGGTTGATGAACGCGACGGTCGTCGGCAGCGCGACGTACCAGGCCAGCACCGCTTCGTAGACATCCGACCAGAACGAGTGCCGGTACTTGCCCTGAATGCGCGAGTTGGCGATATTCGCGTGCGCAATGTGCGGCAGCACGTAAGCGCAAATGCTTAACGCCGCTGCCTGCACGATATGCAGCCCGAAGAACAGATAGCAGATCGGCGCGAGCAGGAAGATGATGCGCGGAATGCCGTAGAAGAAGTGCAGCATGCCGTTCGCGTAGCAGATGCGCTGACCGATCTTCAGGCCCCGGCCGAACAGCGGATTGTCGACGCGGAAGATCTGCGCCATGCCGCGCGCCCAGCGAATGCGCTGCCCGACGTGTCCTGACAGCGATTCCGTCGCCAGACCTGCGGCCTGAACGACCTTGAGGTAGACCGTATTCCAGCCGCGACGGTGCATCTTGAGCGCCGTATGCGCGTCCTCCGTCACCGTCTCGACGGCCACGCCCCCAACCTCGTCGAGCGCCGTGCGACGCAACACCGCACAGGAACCGCAGAAGAACGAGGCGTTCCAGAAGTCGTTGCCGTCCTGCACGACCCCGTAGAACAGACGCCCTTCGTTCGGCACCGCACCACGTGTGGCGAGGTTGCGCTCGAACGGGTCGTCGGAGAAGAAGTGGTGAGGCGTCTGCACGAGCGAGCAACGTTCGTCCTTGAGGAACGAGCCCATCGTCGTTTGCAGGAACGAGCGCACGGGAATGTGATCGCAGTCGAAGATCGCGATGAACTCGCCCTGTGTCTTGCCGAGCGCATGGTTGATGTTGCCCGCCTTCGCGTGACGATTGTCGGGGCGCGTCATGTAATGCACCCCGGCTTGCGCCGCGAACTCGCGCATCTCCGGACGGCGTCCGTCGTCGAGCAGATAGATATTGAGCTTCTCGGGCGGCCAGTCGATGCCGCACGCGGCATACACGGTCGGGCGCACCACATCCAGCCCTTCGTTGTAGGTCGGAATGTAGACGTCGACGGTCGGCCATTCACGGGTGTCCGGCGGCAGCGGCGTGATACGGCGATGCAGCGGCCAGATCGTCTGGATGTAACCGAACAGCAGAATCATCCACGTATACATTTCGGCGGCGACGAGTGTGTAGCCGACGGCGGCTTCCGCCACGGTATCGAACGCGAGCGACTGCGTGAGACGCCACCACACGTAACGCACCGTCGACGTGAGCGACAGGCCGATCAGCACCAGCACCGAGTACTGGCTGTCGAGACGACGGAACACCAGCGCTAGCGTGAGCGTGCAGATCGAGAACAGCAACTGCGAGAACGGATCGAACGGCGTGGTGACGATCCAGAACACGCCGAACAACCCCAGCAATGCAACGATGGTCGACGTCACGCGCCATTGCATGACCTTTTCCAGCTTCCGGTCGAAGCGATGCGCGAGTTCGGCGGGCGTGTCGGGCGGAATGCCGAAGAGTGTCTGCACGAGCCACAGACGCAGCCGTTCGTTGCCCCGTCGGAACGCGAGCCACGCGGTATAGGGAGGAAATGCCGGACGCCGATCGCTGCGACGCCACAGCATTGCACCGACAACGTGCCAGAAGCCCGCATCGGCTGGCACGTCGAGCCGTTGCGTCAACCGTTCGTTAAGCCATGCGAAGGCCCGGCCCGGGTAGTCGGGACGACCGGAGCGCGCCGGTTGAAACACTGCGCGCAGCCACCAGTCGCGCCATTCGTCCAGTTGACGGACATCGAGTCGCACGGCCAGACGCGCCACTACATGGTCCGACATCTGCGAGATCCACCATCGGTGCTGCGGCGAGCGCACGGTCGCGGCCAGCATCCACTGCATGACGCCCGGCGGACGCCCGTCCGGGCGATGCGGCACGACCAGACGCACCGCGAGAATATCGCGTCCGAGCCGATAGAGGGAGCGCAGCGCGTCGCTGATCATCGGCGCGTGCCTCCCTTGGCGGCGCCCTCACTCCCATCCCCCACCTCCGTTGCGCGCTGCAACCACGCTTCGAGATGAACGAAGTCGAGCGCGGCCTGCGAGCCGTTGCCCGCTTTGGCCAGCGTCACACCGTTCGCCGCCGCCATGCCGACGGCGATATCGCGATGGATGCGCACCGGGACCACGGCGTCGCCACCACGTCCCTGAATCAGATTCAGCAGATCGTTGTTGAGCGACGAATTGGCTGCCGCCACGTTCGGCACGATCTGCACGCGACCGTCGCACGCGGCCATCAGATCCGGTTGCGTCACGTAACCGGCCGTCGTGACGGGCACCACGCCCAGCACCAGATCGGCCGCCGCAACGGCGGCCAGTGCGATGGCATCGGGTAGGCGCTGGGTGTCGATCAGGACACGCGCGCCTTCGGGCAAGCCGACGGCCGTCAACTGACGACGCAATCCGCCCACATCGCCCTGCAGCCATTGCGCCATCGCAGATAGATTGCCGACACTCGTGCGGCCCGAGGGCAGCAACGGGACCCCGGCGGGCGTGTCGCGTAATACCGCGCGCCAGCCGTCCGGCGCCACGCCGGACGACAGCACGCCCGTCTCACAGGTCTCACGCAACCCGAGCAGCGCACCGATCGCGTTCTGCGCATCAAGTTCAAGCACGGCGACCGGCTGTCCGGCATGGGCGAGTTGCGCGGCGAGATGCGCCGTCACGGTGCTTCGCCCCGCGCCGCCTGCGGTAGAAACGATGGCGATGAGTGTCAGCATGCACCCTCCCCGGCCGGGATCACAGGCCGAACGACATCGTTTGTCATCATGAATTCGGTATCGACGCGAGCGCTCATGTGTCAGTAACTCCAGATCGGGCGAACCGGCGACGGTGGCATCGGTACGTCGCCACGGCGGGCGTCGAAGTGATAGCGCATGTAGACGAGGAAACGATTCGGCGCGTAGTAGTCGGAACGCTCAAACTGCACCTGTCCGCCGATCACCCAATGGCGGTTGACCCAGTACTCGGCGCGCCCCGTCACGGAGAAGCCCACGCCGAAGCCGCCACCGGAGCCGTAGGTCAGATCGCCACTCGCGGCCTGCAACGCGCCGTTCGTCGGGAAGTACGGCATGGCTTTTTCCTGACTCTGCGAGAACGACACCGAACCGCGCAGGTAATACGACCAGCGTTGCGTGCGGCCATACCATTCGAGCGGCAACGTGAGCGACACATAGGTTTGTGGGCTGTAGTAACCGCCGTGACCGTACGTGTAATAGCGTTCGTTCTGCGCGAAGCTGTCGAAGAACAGCGTGAGGCCGGTATTCAGGCGCATATCGCGCTTGTAGATCAACGGCAGATCGACACCCGCACGGGCCGACACTTCCGAGTTGTTCAGCACGTTCTCGCCCGTGAGACGTGCCACGCTGGCCTCGCCGAAGATGCCCCACTTCGTGAAGTCGCGCGACGCGTGGAACGTGATCGCATCGCGACGCACGCCGCCCCACTTGCCGTCACCGAATACTTCGGGCAGCGGCAGATACGCCCCGGCGTACGACACCATGCTGCCGGTCATCGGCCGACGTGACGCGTCGACCCAGTAGTTGTAGCGCCCGAGATTGCCGAACAGTCGCACGCCCCCCGTCACATAGGAAATCGGGAAGCCGACCGGCGTGTGGCCGATATCGGCGCGAATCCAGTCGTTCTCATAACCGAGCATGAGCGCCTGCCCATGCGCCTTCTGACGCTTCGTGCCGTAGTCGCTCTGCACGCCGGGATTCGCCGCACGGAACGACGCCACGTTCAGGAACGGCAGCGTGCCGAACTCCGAGGTGCCATTGAGCGGCAAGTCGCCCGAATCGGCGCTGACGTAATCCGTCTGCGCGAAGACATGGCCGTCGTAGCCCACAGCGTACTGACCATAGAGCGGGACGGCGCGGGCGTTGAACATCGAGATGCCGCCGTCGCCCTTCTTCTGGTCGATTTCGTAACCGGCTGCGACATAGCTGTTACGGCGCGACTCCAGCGAATCGATGGCCGACTCGGCCGACGTCATGCCGTCGTAGCCCGGCAGCGCGCCCTGCACGATCTCTTCCTTGCGTGCCTGGTCGTACCACCCCTTCGCTTCGTTGTAGTGACGTTGCGACTGTGCAATGCGTCCGCGCTGCACGGTGACGGCCGACGTGTCGGGGAACTGCGTGCGCAACCGGTCGTTGAGCGCGATGGCTTCGTCGTAGCGCTCCATGGCGGTCAGACGCCGCACGGCGGCGAGTTGCGTCCACACGTCGTCGGGCGGAGCTTCAGCGAGCGCGCGGTCGAGTTCGCGGTTGGCGGCCTCGTCGTCCTGCTGTTCGTACAGCACACGCACGAGCGACAGACGGGCATCCTGATTCGTCGGATCCTGGCGGATCTGGTCTTCGGCAATCTTGCGGGCATCGTCGAAACGGCGTTCGTCGAAATAGATGTCGCCCAACGTCGACAACGCGCGCTTGTCCGGTGGTTGACGCGAGAGCAGCGGTTCGAGCTTTTGCTGCGCCGTGTCGAAGTCGCCCAACGCGCGGGCACGGTCCGCCTGACGCAGTGCCAGCCGGTCCTGAAGATCCTGCCATTCGTCGCGCTGGTCGGCACCGAGCGTAGACGGTTCCATGCTCGCGAGGAAGGTGCCCAGTTCCTCGTCGCGCTCGGCCGTATTGAGCAACTCGGCATAGCGCAATTGCGCATCAGGCTGCGGTTTGTCGGCGTGCGCCGCGAGCCAGTCGCGCATGAGCGCCAACCCCTGATCGGGTTGCCCCGCCGACACCCGCGCCCGTGCGACCTCGCCGATCAGCTCGGGATCGTCGCCCGCCAGCGAAAGCGCTTCGCCATAGCGGCGCTCGCTATCGTCGTCGTTGCCTGCCGCACGCGCCTCGCGCGCCAGGCGCGCCGTGTCGCGAATCGCCAGCGTCGTCTGCATGCGTTTGATCGACGGGGTGACGTTCGCCGCCGGAATCTGCGCGAGCGATTCGCGGGCACCGGCCTCGTCGTCGATCACGTTGAGATAGATGGCCTGCGCGTAAAGCATCTGCGCACGGTCGTCGGCCTCCAACGGCTGGCGCATGCCTTCGGCCATGACTTCTCGCCCGATCTGCGGCAGACGAAGTTTGCGATAGAGGCTCGCGAGCGAGTAGCGCGTCCATGCGTTGCCCGGATCAAGAGCGACGGCGCGCTCGAGCGCGGCAAGTGCGGGACCGTTGTGCCCTTCGGCGATGGCGCGATCGGCGTCATCCGACAGCGCTGCCGCCTCAGCCTTGTCGAAGCGCGCCTTGTCTTGCGGAAAACGACGTCGCAGATCGCCCAACAGGTTCGCCAGTTCCGTGCGGCGTTGCTGACGCGAGTACAGCGTGATCATGCCGCGCAGCGCCGTGTCGTTGTCCGGCTCGATCTTCAACGCCTGCTGGAAAAGACGCTCAGCGTCCTTGTCGCGCTTGTCGTCCAGCGCGATGTCGCCTAGCAGTGCGAGTCCGTCTGGGTTGTTCGGGTCGCTGGCGAGCGCGCCGCGCACAAGACGGTCCGCTTCGTCCAGACGTCCGGCATCACGGGCGTCGCGCGCCTGCGACATCGCGCCCCAGAACTGCGACGTCTTCAACAGACTGCGCCACTTGCCCGCGTTGTCGGGGTCTTTGCGCAAGGCCTGCGCAAACAGTTCCTGCGCGCCTTTGTGATCGCCCTGACGCATCTTCACCAGACCCAGCGAGCCGAGCAGTTCGCCATCGTTGGGGCGCTTGACGCGGGCGGCATCGAGCGACTTCTCAGCGTCGTTAAGACGCCCCTGATCCAGCGCCTTGATGCCCGCCTGACGCGACTTGTATGCGGGGTCGTTAAGCATGCGCGTGCGCGCCGCTTGTTGCGCATTCAGCTTGTCGTAGGCCGCACGGATGTCGGCGTCGTTGGGCGCAAGTGCGAGATAGCGTTGATAGAGCGGCAGCCATGCAAGGTTGCCGTCGGCCTTGGAAAGCCCCTTCTGCCAGAGCGGCAGCAAGGCGTTCAGATCGGCGTTCGGACGCGCGGCGAGATCCGCGACCATCCGCGTGCCCGCGAGACGACTCGACGGCCGGTCGATCATCAGCTCGGCCAGCGACTGCGACGCCCGCGAATCCTCGGGCGACACCTTCGACAGGTTCGCCAGCCCCTGCTGCGCCGCAGGCCAGCCGTTCGTGGCGTTGGCCTGCGCGCGGTAGTACTCGACACCGAGATCGCCCGTCGGCGGACCGTCGGGAAACAGCGCCTTGTATTCGGCGAACGCTGCATCGGCCTGACCGCTACGTTGCAGCAGCCGCGCACGGGCGATGCGAGATTTATCGACGGTGTTGATGCGAATCACATCGGCCAGCGCCTTCGTCGCCGGAGCGTTCGGATAGCGGGCACGCAGCGTCTGCAAGGCCTTGTTTGCTTCCGCAGGCTTGTTCTCTTCGATATCGATCTGCCCGAGCAACGACAGGACTTCCGGTTGCTCCGGCTGCACGAGCAATGCCTTTTCCAGCGCGGCACGCGCAAGGTCGTTGCGATGACGCGAGTGCCACAGCGTCGCGCTCGAGAGCAGGTTGCTGACGTCACGGTTCGCGGCGACGGCGGGCTTGGCCGTACTGTTCGCAGGCGCAGGCGCGGCACGCACATGCCCACCGCCTGCGGCCATCAGCAGGCACGTCATGCAAGCGGAGCGGATCAGCGTGTCGCGCAAACCGCCTCCCATGGCACCTGCAATGTGCCGTCAGCCGCAAAACGGAAACGCGCTTCGTGCCATCCCAATCCGAAGAGCGAGAGCACAGAACTGTAGTAGCCGGGGGGCGACTGGGCGTCCAGCGAGCGAGCCCGCTCAGCCTGCGCGCGTGCAAGCGCGGTGTCGCCGACAGCTTGCAGCAGCGGCACGAGCGCCGCCGAGAAGCCCGAACCGCCTTCCTGCTTCGCCGTGCCGTCGCGCGTGTTCACCCGCTCGGGCGGCGCGCCATGCGCAGCCACATACTTCAACATGCCGGGGAACGAGTGCATCAACGCCCGGAAATCATCGCTGCCCGGCGCCAGCATGCCCGCCCATAGATAGACGCGAATGGCGTTGTAGCTCCCCTCGCCTTGTGTCTCGGGATCGATGTCGAAACCGCGTCCCGCGCGATACATCGCCCACTCGGGTGCAAAGCCCAGCGGCGGCGCGGTCAACGTGATCTGCTTGAGCGAGGACGTAATCAGTTGCCCCCACCCGCTCTCGGGAAAGAGCCCCGCCAGACGCCGCACCACTTGCATCGGCACATAGCTGGGGTTCAGACGCCAGAGATCCTTGGCGGGATGGAAGCCGACGGGCGCGGGCAGCAGCGTGCGCCCGAGTCCGGGGATGAAGTCGGTTTCCTCCGACGCGATACGCCGGGCGACGAGCGCACCGAGCGCCGTGTACCGACGCACGTTCCAGAGTCGCCCTGCCTCGCCCAGCGCATAGGCGATCCACATGTCGGCGTCGCTGGCGGGATTGCTGTCGAGCACGCCCCACTGACCGTCGTCCTTCTTGCCCCACAGCCAGGCAGGCAGATGCGCGGTTAGGTCGCCCTGCGCGAGATTGTCGACCGTCCAGTCGAGCACCTTGTCGAAGGTGGCCCGGTCGTTGGCGATGACGGCGAACGTCAGCGCGTACGCCTGGCCCTCGGAGACGGTGCGCTGGTCGGCCATGCTGTGGTCGACCACGCGGCCGTCGTCGCTCAGAAAGCCTGCCTTGAAGCGCGTCCACGACGCCCAGTCGACCGGCGGGCACGCTTTGCCACCGGCGACAGGCTTCCCACCCGGCGCAGACGCGCCCGATGGCTTGGCGGGTGCAGTGGGCGCAGTGGGCGCAGCATGCGAGGCGGGCGTCAGTCCGGCGAGCGCCGGTCCTGCGCCACAGGCGACCAGCGCCCGCAGCACGGCCCGACGGCGCCGCCTGTCAGCATCGGCGCGTGTCATTTACTTCTCCAGTCGACGTGCGGCGCGACGCTGCAACCAGCCGAAACACTTGAGCGCTATCGCGAACGCCGCCAGCAACGCGACGAGACCGACCAGAATCGGATAACTCGAGAGGTGGTAACGAATGCGCGTCCACCAGCTCACGTCGCCCACGAAGTACGTCTTCCCCAGTCGGTACGATGCCGTGCTGGCACCGTTGACGACCGCCAGATCGCCGTGGATCGCATTGGCCTGCGTGTCGATGGCATCGACTACGCTCAGCAGTCCGTCGTCGCTCGACGCGTTGATCGCCACCACCGAGCGCGAACTGCTCACCGGCGACTCGAAGCCGACCAGCGCCGCCAGCGGGCCCTGGGAGATCGCGTCCATACGCTGCGGGCCGATGCGGCTGGCCGCGAGCGCAGAGCCGGTCGCGCCGTCGCCACGGTAGCCCTGAGGCTCGGCTTGCATAACGCGACGCGTCTGGTCGATGACGAGCGGCAGATTCTTGCCCCACTTCGTTAGCAGATCGGCCGCATCTTTCCCGCCGACGACCAGCAGGTCGCGATCCTTGAAGCGATCCGTCTGCGTTGTGTCGAGCACCTCGAAGCGATCGGCATACACACCGGTGGAGCGGCCGAACTGACCGAGCGCCGAAAACACCGTTTCCAGCTCCGCCTTGTCCGGCGTTTTCGACATGACGACAGCCGTCTGAGCAAGGTCGGCGTATTTGGTGAACGGGAAGCCGCTACCCGCGAAGAAGCTCAGATTCGGTAACTCGGCGTAATGCGGCAATTCGCTGAAGTCGATGGTCGAATCTGCGTCGATGGCCGAGCGCGCCGCGTTGGTGATGGTCTGGCTGCACATGCCCTCCTTGTGCGGCTCCATCGCGAACTGGAACGACAGCGAGTTGCGCGACGCGACCTGGAACGCCGGGATGCGCACTTCCTTGCGGTCGGCCATCGTGCCATCGGACAGCAGTTCGACGAGCATATGGCTCTTGTCGCTGCTCGCACCCGCCGAGCGCAGGCGATACGCGCGCACGAACTGGTCGTTGATCGACACGCTCATCGACGAATCGTCCGGCTTGACCGGCGGCGTGTAACGATACTTCAGATCCATCGGCACGCCGGTGTTTTGCCACGTGAGCAAATCGGCCGGGAGATTGAGCTGGATGCGGATCGGCCACGGCATATAGCCATTCGCCTGCAAGTCGCTCGGGTTGTCGACCAGTTCGCCCAGCTTCACTGGACGGTCGGTGCGCACCCAACGCGGTGCGTCGTAAGCCGGACGCGGCGGCAACTGCTTAAGCTCGGCGATGCGGGTCGCGTCGCCCGAGAGCGCCGCCCGACCAGAGACCAGCGCCAGCGCGGCCGTCTCCAGATCCTTCGCGTCACGTCCCTGAATCACCAGCAGCTTGAGCGACGGGTCGTTCGGATTCGAGACCATACGCAACGTCGGCGCGTCGACCTTAGGCAGATCAAGGCCGGGCAGCATGGTGTCGTTCGTCACGAACGCAATGCCATGCCTGGACGGAAACGCATTCACGCTGACTGGGAAGCGCGTGCGACGGTAGTCGCCAATCGCACCGGCCCACGTCGCCACCACGCCTGCGGCATGGACCACTGCCAGCGACGGCGGCGCGCCGAACACGAACGGAACGGTCTGATCGCGGTTGTCGTGACGGTCAAAGAACGGGGCGGGCAGCGTCGACAGATCGTTGCGCAGGGTGAGCGGCTGCGTGCTCGTGATGATCTCGCTCTGCGGGCTGATATCGGCCCATAGACTCGAATGCATCTGATCTTCGCACTCCATCGTGTAATGCCCGATGAGTACGAGGCGCACGCGATTGAAGCCCGAGAGCATGCGCGCGTCGAGCGGAATGTCGCGCACGAGATTCTTGCCGCCGTCCTGCTTGTTGAACGGTAACGTCGCGATCAGCTCTTCGTTCAGATAAACCTTGAGCTGCGACAGATCGGGAATCAGCGCGGGGGAATAGGCGTAGCGCAACCGGAGCAAGGCCGATGCGACCGACTGATCGAGTCGGATTCCGAAGTTGACGTCTCCCGACCCCTCGGTGCCGCGCAGACGCAGCCCGTTCGTCTGCCCGAGTTGGGCGAACGTGACGGTGCGCTGACTGGTGCCGGGCACAGGCGCGATGACCGGCGCCGTAGCGCCGGACGCATCCGCTGCCGCGCTGACGCCAGAGGCGACTTCCGGTGCGGTCGTGGCACCGGCCGGTGCCGCAGCCTTGCCTGTCCGGCCTGCGGTGGGCGCTGCTCCCGCAAGCATGACACCCCCGGGGTCCATCGCTGCGGCGACCAGCAAGCAGATGGCTGAGACCTTCGTGTAACGCGACCAAGACGCTCGAAGCTGCATGTGTGATGCCTCGTCTGTTCTTGCGCTGCATGTTCGCCACATCCACACGAACGACGCCCCATTGACCCGACGTCACATCACGTCGTCGGGCAATCCTAAGATAGCCAAGGCCCGGCGGGACAGCGCAGTTCATGTGTCTGGAAATGGCACGTTGCGTCATGCTAGCTTGCCTCGGTGTGAGTGAGCAAGCGGACGTTAGCCTCCGAGTGTCGTGCGGCGGGTACATCGGTCGACCGGCCGCCATGGGAATTGCCCTGTGTGCAATGCACCGTATAGAATGCCCGGCATGAGCCAGACCGAACTCTCCTCCTCCGCTGCCGGCCCGTCCGACGTGCGCATGGTCGAACATGCGGCTGGATCTGTTGCCGCCCCTGCCGTCGATCCTGTGGGTGAACACGCGGCAGAGCATGCCGCCGATGCAATGATCGAGCGACGGTATCCGTCGGATATCGATCGGTTGCGGGAAGTCGTCGGCGCCGACGTGCTGCCCCACTACCGCGACGAGCAGGCCATCGTCGCGAGCGAGCAGGCCAGCGAGCGCTGGCCGCATCTGGTGGCCGTTGCGAACGCCCGTGCAGGTGCGGCGTCGGTCTCGCCACTCTCTCAGTCTTCGAAACATTCGGCCGGGACGCGCTGACCCGGCATGCGAGACGCTTCCATCGTCGCCGCGTTCGATTTCGACGGGACTATCTCCACCACGGACAGCCTGCGCGTGTTCGTGCGCCGCACTGTCGGCACACCGCGCTTTGTGGCGGGGGCATTGCTCGCGTCGCCCTGGCTGATCGGGGCAGCCATGAAACTCATCGACCGGGGCACGGCCAAAGCGGCTTTCCTGCGCGCGGTCTTCGCAGCCCGCTCCCGCGCGCAACTCGAAGCCGACGCGCAAGACTTCATCGCACATCGGTTGCCCGCCCTGCTGCGTCCCGAGATGCTCGCACGCGTACGACAGCATCGGGCGCTGGGCCACCGCATTGTGCTCGTGAGCGCGTCGCCGGGTTTGTACCTGCGGCCCTGGGCGACAAGCGTCGGTTTCGAGGCCGTGCTCAGTACCGAACTGGCCTTCGATGCGCAGGATCGTTTCACCGGGACCTTCGCCCAACCGAACTGCTGGGGTCCCGAAAAGGTGCGACGCCTCGAAGCGTGGTGGGGCGATGCGCCGCCGCGTGTCCTCTTCGCTTACGGCGACAGCCGTGGCGACAAGGAAATGGCCGAGCGTGCCGACCATGCGTGGATTCGGGGTCAGGGCAAGTTGATGCCGCTCACTGACGCCGACGCGCCTGTGCGCGCCCTGTGAGTCTGGGAGCGCTTCCATCGCGATGACGCCCACACCCCCGACACCTCCAGCACCTCCCACACCTGAATTGCCGCCGCCGGGGCGGCGCGTCGCATGGATGTCGCGACTGGCACGTCTGGAGCCGGTGGCGTTCTCGCGCTGGGACGCCGTTCACGCCGCCCTGTCCGTCGCCGTGCCCACGGGCATCGGCGCATCCATCGGGTATGGCGCCGACGCCTCGCTCATCGCCCTCGGCGCACTGCCCGCCATCACGGGTGACCGCACCGGCCCTTATCGCTCGCGCGCCCGCTCCATCCTGATCACCATCGTGACCGGCGTGCTCGGCTTTCACGCCGGAATGCTGATCCACACCGTGGGCGAGACCCAACCGTGGCTGGCCCACGTGCTGCTGCAAATCGCCATCCTGCTCTTCAGCTTCATCGGCACGTTCGGCAACGTGGCGTCCGCAGCAACGTTGCAGGGCGCGGTCTACCTGATCGTCGGCTGGGGCCTCGCGCTGCCCCCGCCCGAATGGCGCGCGCCGTTGCTGCTCGCCGCCGGCGGCATCTTCAGCATGCTCCTCATGGCCGTGCATTGGCTAAGGCACCCTGGTGCGGCCGAGCGCGATGCCGTCGCCGCCATTTACCAACAGTTGGCGAACGTGCTCGATGCCAGCGGTACACCCCGCGTGAGGCTGGCCCGGCGCTCGCTCGAAAACGCCATTGCTGCCGCCTACGACACGTTACTCACCGCGCGGGCGAGCACGTCGAGCGGCTGGGAAGTGCTGGAGCGCCGCGCCGCGCAGATTCTCGCCGCCGAGCCGATCACGTCGGCGGTCATCGGGCTCGTGCAGAGCGGCCAGCCAGTACCGGCGCCGCTGGGCAAAGCGCTCTACGGTGTGGCACGCAACATTGCGCGCGACCGGCCAGTGGCGCTCGACACCGCCGTCGCGGTAGCCAAAGAAAACGACGCACCGACGCTGGCTGCCGCCCTGCGTCGCGCCGAACCGCTGCTCACGGGCGTCGTGCATGCGTCCGAAGCCCCGCTCGTGGCGCTCGCCCGCCATCAGGCGCGCGCCGCGGTGCATCCGCGCTGGATGCCGAAATGGCCGTGGCCGGACGTCTGGCGTTACCTCGTGCGCATTGGCTTGTGCGTGCTCGTCGCGCAGATCTTCATCGCCGTGACAGCGCTCCCGCGCTCGTACTGGGTGCCGCTGATCGTCGTGGTGATCTTCAAGCCGAACTACGGCTCCGTGTTTGCGCGCGCGCTGCAAAGCGGCGTAGGCAGTATCGTCGGCGTGGCGGTGTCGGCCGCCGTCGTCGCCATCGACCGCAACGGCTGGTTCAATCTCGTCACACTGGTGCCATTGGCGGCCTGCCTGCCGTGGGCATTGCGGCGCAACTACGGACTGTTCAGCGCGTTGCTGCTGCCTATCCTGATGCTGGTGATGGGGGCATTGCAGCCGGGCAGTCAGGACATTGCGCTGGCGCGCTTCATCGATGCCGTAGCGGCCTGCGCCATCGTGCTGCTCGTCGGCTATCTGCCGTGGGCCAAGTGGGAGCGCCGCCAACTGGATGAGCGGGTCGCGAATGCACTCGACGCGCTTGGCCGTTACGCAGCCCTGGCGGACACCCACGACGCGGACGCTGCGTTTGCGGCGCGACGCGCAGCCTACAAGGCACTGGACGACACACGCGTCGCCTTGCAGCGGGCGCTGTCCGAGCCGCCCCTGGTGAGTCGACGCGCCGCACGCTGGTGGCCCGCACTGGTGTCACTTGAGCGCGTGGCGAACGCGATCACCGACACGGTCCCGCATGGGGACGATCACGATGCACCGGTGCATCCCGGCGCGGCGATTCTCACGCACATGGCCGCCGCGTTGCGTCACGGTGGTCCCGTACCCGTGCTACCCGACGGTCCCATCGACGGCGTCGATCCGATCCTGGATCGCGTGTTGCGTGAGGCCATCGGCATGCTCTTTAGCGCACCCGGCACACCCGACTGAAACCGTCTTTCGGCCCGGGCACGTGCCAACGCAGGCATAATGCGGGCTTACGGCGCACCCACGGCGCGCCGCCACGCCTTTCAGAAGACCCCCGCATGAACAATACCCCGACGCTAGACTGGACCGAAGACGGTCGCCCCGTCACCGCCCGCTGGCGCTCAGAAGCCGGCGTCACGCCGCCGCGTCGCGTCGAAGTCGTCGACGACACCGTGACGGCCGACGAAGCCTATCAACTCGCCTGTGGCGGTACCGCCCTGCTCTATCGTGGCGATTACCAGAACGCGCGTCAGTTGATGCAAGCAATGGCGCGTCGCGTCGACCGTCCGCCGCATCGCCCGCGTCGCAAACCGGCCGCCAAGGATGCCCCGGCCCCGAGTCCCGCCGACGCTTTCCACAAGCACCGCATGGCACAGGCGCAGCGTGCGCGCATTCTCGGCATGGTGCTGATCCCGTTGGACGCCGACTACGGCATTCCGCTGCGCCGCGCCCCTGACGTACGTGAAGCCTGCACCGAAGCATGGGGCGCGCCGGACGCTAACGCCTCGGTCGCCTCGTTGCGTGAAATTCTCGGTCTGATCGGTGCGCACGAGTGGCGCAAGAAGGGTGTCGCGATTCCGGCGCTGGGTGCTTCCATCCACCCGTGGTATGGCGTGTTCTCGCCCGTGCGCGGCGAGTATCTCCAACTGATCGATCAGGCACCGCTGCCCGCCACGTCCCTCGCTTTCGACGTCGGTACGGGTACCGGGGTGATCGCGGCGCTGCTGGCACGTCGCGGTGTTCAGCAAGTCATCGGCACCGATCGCGATGCCCGTGCACTGGCCTGCGCGCGCGAGAACATTACGCGTCTTGGCTACGACCGCGCGGTGAAGATCGTCGACGCCGACCTGTTCCCGGAAGGCAAGGCGCCCCTGATCGTTTGTAATCCGCCGTGGCTGCCCGCGAAGGCCAATGCGCCGATCGAGCACGCCATTTACGATCCGGACAGCCAGATGCTCAAAGGCTTCCTGAACGGGCTCGCTGCGCATCTGAGCCCGGGCGGCGAAGGCTGGCTGGTGATGTCCGATCTCGCCGAGCATCTGGGCTTGCGCACGCGTGAGACGCTGCTGTCGTGGATTCACGGCGCGGGGCTCGTGGTGCTGGCGCGTCACGACGTGCGGGCCAATCACCCGAAGGCGGCCGATGCCAACGATCCGCTGCATGCCGCGCGACGCGCCGAAGTGACGTCGCTATGGCGTCTGGGTGTGCGCCCCGCCTAAGCTCGGGGATGCATGACCGGCAAGTGATTCAGTAAGCGCCGACGGCGAACGCCGTCGGCAAGCATCGGATCAGCGGTTCGCTTCGAGGTAAGCGGCCGCGCCATCTCCCGCCACACAGGCGCTCGCAAAGCAGGCCGTCAGCAGATAGCCCCCAGTGGGCGCCTCCCAGTCCAGCATCTCGCCCGCACAGAACACGCCGGGCAGCGCCTTGACCATCAGTTGAGCATCCAGCGATTCCAGCGACACGCCACCAGCGCTGCTGATGACTTCGGCAATCGGCCGGACTCTGAGCAATGTCAGCGGCAAGCGCTTAATCCCTGCGGCCAGCGCTGCGGGGTCGTTGAACGTCTCGCGAGACAAGCATTCGCGCAGCAGTGCGGCCTTCACGCCCGCGATACCCAGACGACTCTGCAAGTGGCTCGCCATCGAACGTGACCCGCGCTGACGCGCCACTTCTGCCGCCACGCGCTCTGCGCTCCAGTCCGGCAGCAAATCCAGATAGACCTGCGCGCTGCCGCTCGACCGGATGGCGTCGCGAATCGGCGCGCACATCGCATAGACGAGACTGCCTTCGATGCCGTGTTCGGAGATCACGAATTCGCCCTGGCGCGTGGTGCCGTCGGGCAACGTCATCGTGACGGACTTCACAGGATGACCCGCGAAGCGCTCGCGCATGTGCGGCGTCCAGTCCGCCTCGAAGCCCGCGTTCGCCGGAATCAGCGGCGCGACACTCACGCCGTGCTCGCGCAATGACGGCACCCACGCGGCGTCCGACCCCAGTTGCGGCCAGCTCGCGCCGCCGAGCGTCAGCACCACCGCTTTCGCACAGACCTGACGCTCACCGGTCGGCGTCGCAAAGCGCAGATGATTCGGTCCTGCTGCGGCATTCTCGTCCCATCCAAGCCAACGGTGCCGCACATGCAGGCGCACCCCTGACGCGCGCAGCCGCGAAAGCCACGCACGCAACAACGGCGCTGCTTTCATGTCGACAGGAAACACTCGGCCGGACGTGCCCACGAACGTGTCGACGCCCAAGCGATGCGACCACGAGCGCACGTCGTCTGCGCTGAAACGACGCAACCACTGACCGACGGCCCCGGCGCGCTTGCCGTAGCGCGCCACGAACGGCTCGGCGGGTTCGCTATGCGTGAGGTTCATGCCACCTTTGCCCGCCATCAGGAACTTGCGTCCGACCGAGGGCATGGCGTCGTACACGTCCACGCGCCAGCCCGCCGCCGACAGCACTTCGGCCGCCATCAGACCGGCCGGTCCCGCGCCGATCACCGCCACATCGACAACATCGATGGCGGGGTTCGGGGCAGCATTCAGATCGTCGGATGAGGGGTGAGGTGCGTTCAATGGGGGCATGCTGGAATATGAAGAAGACCGGCGGCGGGAAGCCCGCGCGGCAAGGCCGACATTGTCCCACATCGGTGACGTATGAAACCCTCTAACGCCCTGTCGATTTGACGCAGGGGAGCCGCCACTCACGGAACATTCGACGCTTTGGCGTTACAATCCCTCCCCCGCATTTTTCATCCGTCCTGTCGCGATCGAGACGCCTGCCCGGCCACCGCTGCCGATGCACGCTCGCCGTTCGCGCCGAGGACGTCACACGTGGAGTCGCGAATGTCGTCATCCGAACCGCCGTCGATGGGACGCACCGCTTACGCCAGTTTCGCCGAACGTTACGCGGAGATTGCCGTCACCAAGCCGCACAACGCGCTGTACGAGCGCCCTGCAACGCGCCAGTTGCTGGGCGACGTCGCCGGTCTGCATGTGCTCGATGCGGGCTGCGGGCCGGGCATCAACAGCGCGTGGCTTGTCGAGCAAGGGGCTACCGTCTATGGCATCGACGTGACGCCCGAAATGATCGCGCTGGCGCGCGAGCGTTGCCAGGGCATGGCCGCCGCTTTCGACGTGCAGGACCTCGGCGCACCGTTCGCCACACTCGGCGACGACAGCTTCGACGCGATCGTCAGCGCCCTCGCACTCGATTACGTGGAAGACCTCGGCCCGACGTTCCGTGAATTCGCGCGCGTCGCCAAACCCGGCGCAACGTTGGTCTGGTCGATGGGACACCCCATGCGCGACTGGCTCGACGAGCGCACGCGACGCAACCGCAGCTACTTCGAGATCACACGCTTCGGGATGTACTGGAGTGGGTTCGGCGAGCCGAAGCCCTTTGTCGAGTCTTACCGTCGTCCGCTGGCAGGCATTCTCAATGCCGCCGCAGCGGCTGGCTGGCGGCTTGAACACATGGTCGAACCGCTCCCGCTGCCGGAGATGAAAGCCGTCAGCCCCCGGCTTTATGACGAGCTATCCCAAGCCCCCGCGTTCATGTGTCTGCGGGCACGGCTACAGAAGCCCGCGCCATAAGTCGGGTGCGCAACGCGCTCAGTTGAATCGTCACGACTCGTCACGCGCACCCCACGGAATCAGCATCGTGGCGGTGCACGTCGCCCCTGCCAGCACGGCGGCCACGCCGTAGCGGGACACCTCGGGCAGGTTGAAGAGCAAACCGTGGATTGTGGCGAAAATGCCGCCTAGCATCACGAACGCGGCGATGGAGGCAATGAAGACGCGGGTATCGGAGCACATACGTCACCTCGCAACGAGGCCACGCCCGTTGCGAAGCCAATGCTTCGATCGCGAGACTTCACGCGACCGGCGGCATCGCCACATCGGCGCACCCCGGGGCCGCGCAAACTTCGGATGGCTTCGACGGCGTCCCTCGATTTCAGTGTAGGACGCCGTTGCGCAAACGGTAAGCCGACCGTCGCCGGTCAGACCTTCGTGCAGCGAAAATGTCGGAAGTCAGGACTTTGACTTGGTCTCGGCCTCGCTGTCGCGCGGCCAGGGTGTGAGCATCACGACAACGAACAAAATCCCGAACAGCACCGTGATAACACCGCCGTTCATCACGTGCGTCTTGTCGTAGAGCAGTCCGTGAATGGTGGCGAATGCCCCGCCAAGCGTCATGAAGGCCGCAATCGAGGCGATGACGACGCGAAATTCCGAGCCCATAGCGACTCCTTCTAGTTATCGGCAATGGTGCCGCGCGCGAACCTTCATTCGTTCGCTACATCCGTTAGCGGAGTAACCTCTTTCGCGGCAACATCAGTGTACGCCGAACGCTATGGCGCGCCAATTGAGTCGTATGCCTAACCATCCGGGGTTTGATGCGCGTCAATATCTCGGGCCTTTTTGGCGCTTTTGGGCCCCTTTTCGGCCCCTTTTCGGCCCCTTTTTGGCCCCTTTTTGGCCCCTTTTGGGCCCGTTGGGGCAGAGCGAAACCCGCCGAGCCCTACCTTCACCTCATGGGAAGACGGCTGACTACGGGATGTCGCTCGACTGTCGGTTGACCGTTGCTTAACGGCGCGCGCTCTGACTTTGCGCCCAGCGGAAATGCCCGCTGCGCAGCAGGACGGGACCGGGAAGTCCCATCGCGAGGTATTCGCGCGTGAGGGCATGGATGCGGCTGCGACCGTGTTCGAACGCGTGAAGCAGGTCATCAGCGCGTGCCGAGTGGGCGTGGAAGTGGGATTCCAGCGCTTCGGCGGAGACGGCACAATCGATCGGGCGGCCATTGACGACGACAGCAAACTCGATCGTCAGCTCTTCGTAATTGAACATGGGACGGTGATCCGGAAACTCGATCTGCATGGCGGCACCCCCGGTTGACGAAAGGACGCAATCGACGTGTCGGCCGACACGTTCCATCCAGCATAGTGCATCGGTGGACGATCGGAAAATTGCGTCGCTTATCGGTTCGTCACGATCGATTGGGGAAGGTTCCGGATCACTCGAATCTCGATATTTAACGTTAACAAATCATCACAACGCAATGATTAATAACGACTAAATTACCCCGCAAGGTTTCACTACCCTAGGAATTCGACGAAGCCTGCGACAAAATCCTTCACTTGTTGACGCACAGCGTCGTCCACAAGATTGCCATCCGCGTCGACGGCCTTGTTCGCATGCGACACCATCAACCGCCCCTGCCACCAGGGCGTGGTTTGTAAGGTGTGCAGCACCGGCAACCAGGCGTTCTGGCTGAGGATGGTGCCGAAACCGCCGGGCGATGCGCCCATGATCGCCACCGGCTTGTCGCGGAACACCCGCGCACTATCTGCTGGCGGACGCGATAGCCAATCCAGCGCATTCTTGAACACGCCCGGTATGCCGTTGTTGTACTCGGGTGTCGCGAGCAGCAGGCCGTCGGCCTGTGCGATGGCATCCTTCAGAACTGTGACCGCCGCCGGGATCCCCTCGCTCGCTTCGAGATCGCCGTCATACAGCGGAATGCCGTGAAGGGTTCTGACGTCCAGGGTGACGCCCGCCGGTGCCTCCGCCTTGGCGGCCATCAGCAGTGCCGTGTTGTAAGAGCCCTTGCGGAGGCTGCCGGACAAACCAATGATCGTCGTCATCGAATCGACTCCTTTGTCGTTGCAAAACGGAATGTGCTGACGGCGGCACCACGCTCGGCACCGCTCACGCCACGCGCTGGAAGGGGTACAGGCTGCCGAGAGCAAGCAGTTGCGTCAGCTCGTCGAGCGCGGTGCGGCACTCGTCGAGCAACGCAGGATCGGCGAGATCGGCCACCGCCAACCGGTCGCGGTAGTGACGCTTCACCCAATCGGTCAAGGTGGCGTAGCGGGTATCGTCCATCCACAACCCCGCGTGGGCCGCCTGACGTTCTTGCTCGGTGAGCACCACCCGCAGCCGCAGACACGCCGGTCCACCACCGTTACGCATGCTTTCGCGCAAATCGAAAACGTGCAGCTCGCGAATCGGCCCACCGCTGGCGACTAGCGACTCTAGATAACGCCATACTGCCGGGCGCTCGCGGCATTCCTGTGGCACGACCAGTCGCATGCCGCCCCGCGCCTCCGGCGTTCTCGCAAGCAACTGACTGTTAAACAGGTAACTGCCCACGGTGTCTTCCATCGACACGTCGGTAGCCGAGACCTCGACGACTTCGAGCGACGTGCCCTGTGCGGCCAGCCGTTCGCGCAGCGTGGCCAGCACGGCCGCCTGATCGAGGAATGCCTGTGCATGGCAGAACAGCACGTTGCCGTTGCCCACCGCAATCACGTCGTTATGGAAGACGCCCGCGTCGATGGCGTCGGGATGTTGCTGGGCGAAGACGACATCCGCCTCGTTCAAACCGTGCAGGCGGGCGATGGCCTGACTCGCCTGCAACGTCTGACGGGCGGGAAAGCGCCGGGGCGCGGCGCCGGTGGCGAGGTCGTCGCGACCGTAGACGAAGAACTCGACGCCGCGCTCGCCATACGCGCCACATAGTCGCGTGTGGTTGGCGGCGCCCTCATCGCCGAGCGACGGCCAGCCGGGCAACGCGTCGTGATGCGCAAAATGGGCCTCGTCGGGAAACGCGGCACGCAGCACGCGCGACGTGGTCTCGTGTTCGATGGCGCGGTGCAGCTTGCTGCAGAGGTTCGCCGCAGTGAAATGCACGCGAGCGTCGGACGTGTCGGCCGACGGACTGACGGTCGCGGCATTGGCTGTCCACATGCTCGCCGCTGAGCAGGCGGCCCCCAGTAGTCCCGGTGCGCTGCGAGCGGCCTCACGAATGACGGTGCCGTCGTCCCCCGAAAACCCGAGCGTGCGCAACAACGCGACCGACGGACGCTCCTGCGGCGGCAACACACCCTGCGCATAGCCCATGTCGGCCAGCGCTTTCATCTTGGCGAGCCCCTGTAACGCGGCCTCGCGCGGGTTCGATACGCGATTGGCGTTGTTGGCTGACGCCACGTTGCCAAACGATAAACCCGCATAGTTATGCGTGGGGCCGACCAATCCGTCGAAGTTGGCTTCGAGGGCAAAGCGCGTCATGTGAATTCCTGAGAGAAAAACCCAAACCCTGAGACGAAAAACCTACTGCACTGCGTACAGCAATCTGCGGCATTGTGCCTGAATCACGCTGCACCAAAATTCAATCCCGGACTCAGGCGTTCCGGCATCGCCAGGCGGTCTGTCTCCATCGACGCTATCGGGTACGCGCAGTAATCGGCGGCATACCATGCACTTGGTCGATGATTGCCCGACGCGCCCACCCCACCGAACGGAGCGGCCCCCGCCGCCCCTGTCGTCGGACGGTTCCAGTTGACGACGCCTGCCCGTATCTCGGCCAGAAACTGTTCGTATCGCGCGGGATCGTCGGACAGTAACCCGGCGGCGAGTCCGTAGCGGGTGCGGTTCGCGAGCTGGATGGCGTCGTCGAATGTGTCGTACCGCAGCACCTGAAGCAACGGTCCAAAGTACTCCTCGTCGGGCAAGGCATCGCGTTCGGCAAGCGCCGTGACGTCGATCAGACCCGGCGTCAGCAACGCCGAGCGACCATCGGGCTGAGACAACGGCACAATGGTGCGCGCCCCCAGCCCCACCAAACCGGCCTGCGCAGCCGTCATGCGACGTGCGGCCTGCAACGACACCACCGCGCCCATGAATGGCTGCGGCTCGGCGTCGTAGCGACCGACGCTGATGCGTTGCGTGACGTACGCCAGCCGCTCGACGAACGCATCGCCCTGCCCGCCTTTGGGCACCAGCAACCTGCGCGCGCAGGTGCATCGCTGTCCGGCGGATAGAAAGGCCGACTGCACGGCGACGTGCACTGCGGCGTCGACGTTCGCGGGTGTTTCGACGATCAACGGATTATTGCCGCCCATCTCAAGCGCGAGCATCTTGTCCGGTCGCCCTGCGAATTGCTGGTGAAGCGCACGCCCCGTGGCAGAACTGCCCGTGAAGCACACGCCGTCGATAGCGTCATGTGCGGCCAGCGCGACGCCGGTCTCGCGCGCACCTTGCACAAGATTGAGCACTCCCGGCGGCAAACCGGCTTCGATCCAGCATGCCAGCGTACGCTGCGCGACGCCGGGTGCCAGTTCGCTGGGTTTGAACACCACGGTATTGCCCGCGAGAAGTGCGGGCACGATGTGCCCGTTCGGGAGATGCCCGGGAAAGTTGTACGGGCCAAAGACGGCCATCACGCCGTGGGCGCGGTGCCGCACGACACTCTCGCCGTCGGCGACCTGAGTGCGTCGCTCGCCGGTTCGCTCCTGATAGGCTCTGGCCGAGTTGACCACTTTGGCGGACATCGTCGCGACTTCGGTGCGCGCTTCCCAGAGCGGCTTGCCGGTTTCGCGGCCGATGGCGTGCGCCAATGTTTCCGTGTTCGCGCTCACGATCGCTGCGAAGCGCTGCAAGATGGCCAGACGCGCATCGACGCCGAGCCGCGCCCAGTCGCGTTGGGCACGACGCGCTGCCTGTACCGCAGCGTCCACGTCCGCCGCATCGGCAGCATGCCCGCGCCAGACGACGTCGCCCGACATCGGATCGAGAGAGCAGAATTGCGCACCGTTGCCAGCGCGCCAGACACCTTCGATGTACAGATCGGTCATGAATCGCAGTCCCGGAGGCCACGCCCGATGGTGCGGCGTGCGATGCGGATCATGATGACACGGATTCGACAGGCGGAACAATGCGCGGTCGTTGCACGCGGCTGCAATCGCCTGTCCCCCGGGCATGCGCGACGTCACATGACGGTCACGCCATGGACACGCATAGAATACGCATCAGCTTTAGGAGAATGCTCATCATGACCGACGCCAAACGTTCAGCCCTTCGTCATTGGCTCAGTGACGTACGCGAATCGCGAGATCATCCGCATGACGCAGGCATCGATCCTTGCGGAGTGCACTGGCAGCGGCACGCAGAGGGTGTGCTGGAATTGACGCCGCCGGGGATGGTTGCTGCCCCCACGACGTCAGATGTGTCCGAATCTTCCGACGCCACATCCGCATCCGCAGCAGGCCATACGGGCCGTCCTGGCCATCGTTATGACGCCATCCTCTCCTGCGGCATTCACGGAGACGAGACCGCCCCCATCGAAATCGTCGACGGCATCTTGCACGACATCGCTGACGGAAAATTGACGCTGCGCGAGCGTGTGCTCGTAGTGCTCGGCAACCCGGATGCCGTGCGCGCAGGTAAGCGCTATCTCGAATACGACCTCAATCGCCTGTTTCAGGGTGCACACGCCAAGCGCGCCGAGTCGCCTGCCGTTCAGCGCGCACGCGAGTTGGAAGTCATCGTGGCGCAGTTCTTTGCGGGGGTAGACGGCGTTCGCCGTCAACGACGTCACGTCGACATGCACACCGCGATTCGCGCTTCACTGTTCCCTCGCTTTGCCGTCGTCCCTGGCACGCCGGAACGTCCTCCTCAGTCGGCCTGGTTCGACGCACTCGCCGCCGCCGATATCGAAGCGACGATGCGCACTGAACAGCCGTCCGTCACGTTCTCCTACTACACTTGCGCCCGTTTCGGGGCCGAGAGTTGCACGCTGGAGCTGGGCAAGGTTGCGCCCTTCGGCGAGAACCGGCTGGCCGACTTCGCGGGCATCGACGCCGCGTTGCGCCGATGGTTGTCCGGCGGTGACATGGCGGCACGCGAAGATGGACAGGTGTTGCAGGCGAAACGATTTCGGGTGGCGGCCGAAATCGTGCGCCGTACGGATGCATTCGTCCTCGACGTGCCCGCCGACACGCCGAACTTCACGGCGTATCCCGCAGGTACCGTACTAGCGCGCGACGGCGAGAACACCTACACCGTTTCGCATCCGGAAGAGCGCATCGTGTTTCCCAATCCGAATGTAGCGAACGGCCTGCGTGCAGGCGTCATGGTCGTGCCTGAGTAAATCAGGTGCCCGACAGGCCGATGGTTGGCGACGTTTTGCGTGAATGCCGGTGACATGTCACTGGCAATGTGCGACGGCGCCTACGCAGGATCGCGAATGAACGGTTTTAAACGCCTGTCCGGGCGTCGTCGTCGCGCGGGGATACGGGTAGCATCGCCCACTTCATTTCTCCTGCGAAACGGCCGCGGGCGTCGCGGGTAAAGGGAATCGGGAAAACGCGCGCGTCCGGCCGTCCACCGACGACATGCCTCACGAACTCTCGCTCGCCCCTTCTTACATTTCACGCGTCAACGCGTTGAGCGTCGAGCGCGCGACGCCTACACCATCGACCACACCCGCGCGGCGCCTCGTCGGCGATTTCGCGCGTGCGCAGCAGGCAGCTCTGATGCTGACTCAGGGCCCTCGGATCACCACTGTCGCACAGGCGATTCCCCGCGAACACGGCGACGAACTCTCGCTCGTGCTGCGGCGCACTGCCAACCTGGCATCGTCGCGGGATGCACAAGGGGGACGCGCCCTTGCATCAGGCCTGTCCATCGCACGGGATGCCCCCGCCGCAGCCGATCAGATCTACACGATGCTACGTGACGAGGTCGCCGTACCCGCGCTGCGCCGCTTTGAACGCATGCACGGCAACGCCGCGACGCGCGCCAGGTCTCCAGCGCCTGCATCGCGCATGGGTGCTCGCCCCAACACCATGACGGCCACGCCGCCGTGGTTCGACGACCTGCTTCCCCATCTGCGCACGGAATCGCAACTGCTGGCTCAGCGCGGCCTGTGCGTCGACACGGTCCGGCATCGGCTCGATGCGCTCGTTCGTCACGAGCACCCCGGCGTCTCCTGGCGCGCGATGCAAATCGGACTGGAGCGCGACGCGTTTCCCTTCGCGCTCGGCTCCACCGTGCTCGCCGTACTCGCGGACACTGTCGATCCTCAGCGGCGTCTCGCCCTCATGTGGCCACCTATCGAAGCGATGGGGGTTGTGCTGATCAACCTGATCGGCATGGCGCGCTTTACCGCAGGGCATCCTGAACTGGCGAGCCGGATGGCGCGAATCACACCGACGCAGTCGCTCGAAGCCGTTAGCACCATGCTGCGACATCCGGTACGAGACGTTGCCGCACATGTGATCGGATTCGTGTTTTGCTACGGTGTCGTGCGCAATCTGGCGAGAATCGCCGCAGAAGCCGGGCTGTCGAGTGCCGTACCGGGCATCATGACGCATCGATTCGGCAGCACGATCCACGCCGCGCTCGAGATCCTGTTGTGTCCGATCCCCGGCACGTTCCTCGGGCCGATCATCGACCGCATCGCGCTGGACCCGGACCATGCCCGGCTCGAGCCGCTATTGCAGGATCGCTTTGCGGATCTAATCTGCAAGATGAGCGATGACGTCGCGCCGGAGGGCGGCGATTCGTTCTGGCCCGCGTTTCAGACCGCCTTCAGGGAGTTGCTGCGCTCCGGCGCGCCGAAGGCTATCTGGCTCACGCTGACCCTCGGCTTCTATTTTCTGTCGACGTTCCACGGCTCGACTTCCGTGACCGGGGAAATCGACGATGCGTTCGACGCGTCCGGCACCGACGAGACCGCGTGGGAAAACGCGATGACGCTCAGCGCTAATGCGACCACGCCCCCGGAGGCAGGCAGTGCCGCAAGCGGGGGCGTCGACTGGCACACACAGGCGGTGCTCTGCGTGCTTTATGGACTGATTGCGTCCTTCGTGTCGATGCAGGGCATGGCGTCGCGGCATGAGGCGATTGCCACGGCCTACACGCGTCGGCGAGGACGCCCGAAGATCAGCACCGTCACACTGACCTCGCAGGCCGATTCGGGGCGCTCCTCCGGCGGCTCTCACTCGGACCTGCCTGACAGTCCGGTCAGTCCGGCCAGCCCGGCTAGCCACCGCACGAACGCCTTTTCCGTCGCCAATGGACAACACACCGATGCCGGTGACACGTCCGGCGACGACGCCGTCTTCCTGCCGATGAACGATGCCACCAGCACGTCGTCGGATAGCGACGTCGGTGATCCTGTGCCAGCCGAACCCCATGACCTGCATCCCGGACATCAGAGCTTTCAGGCACGCAAACGGGGGACGTCGATCCCGCCCGCCGGGGTATCGCCACCCGCGAGACACCAGATGGCCATGGCCCCGGACGAAGCTGGCGAACCCGAGGACATCCAGACGGCTTTGTGACGAAGTGTTGCGCGCACTTGCCGTGACTGCCCCGGCGTGGCATCTTGCTCTCCAAGCGCGTTCTTTGCGCATGACACTTCTGACGGACGCACCGCAAGACGCGTCATCCCCTGCCTGCCGGAGCGCCTATGCTTAATTCCACGCCGAGCGAACTCGCTCGTAACCTGCTGATCGTGCTGGTCCTGGGACTGCTGATCGTCGGCACTTTATGGGTGTTACTGCCGTTCCTGCCCGCCTTCATCTGGGCCGTGACGATCGTCGCCTCGACCTGGCCGTTGCTCATCGGTCTGCAGCGTCGCCTGTGGGGCAAGCGGTGGCTTGCCACGACCATCATGATCGTCGGGATGCTGATTATCGTGGTGGCACCGCTCTCGGCAGCGATCGGCACGCTGATCGGGCACGCTTCGGACATCAGCGATCAGGTGCATTCCTTCGGCCAGAAAGGACTCCCCATGCCCCCCGAGTGGCTCGCGCGCATTCCGGTGGTCGGCCAGCGGGCCAGCGAAGAATGGCAGTCGCTTGCGGTCGCCGGTCCCGGTGGTCTGGTCTCCAAGGTTCAGCCGTATGCCGTCAAAGCGGCGTCGTGGGGGTTTTCCAAGCTGGGGTCCATCGGCTTGCTGGTAGTCCACCTCGGCCTCACGCTGATCATCTCCGGCATTCTTTTCATGCAGGGCGAACGTGCCGCACGCGCACTGATTCGCATTGCGCGACGCCTCGGCGGGGATCGCGGCGAAGAGTCGGTGAGGCTTGCAGGTATGTCGATCCGCGCGGTTGCGCTTGGCATCGTGGTGACGGCCGTCACACAGTCGTTGCTCGGCGGACTAGGCCTGTGGCTCACCGGCGTGCCGCTGCCGGGTTTCCTGACGGCGCTGATGCTGGTGCTGTGTATCGCCCAGATCGGGCCGTTCCCGGTACTGCTCTCGAGCGTGGCATGGCTCTACTGGCAAGACAGCCCGACGCTCGCCACGTTGCTGCTGGTGCTGTCGATCTTCATCGGCATGCTCGATAACGTCATGCGACCGATGCTCATTCGCCGAGGTGCCGATCTGCCGATGACGCTGATTCTCGCTGGGGTACTCGGTGGGATGCTGACGTTAGGCATCGTCGGACTGTTTGTCGGCCCGGTGATTCTCGCGGTGACATACACGCTGCTGATGGCGTGGATCAACGAGGGACTAAACCGTCCGGCGACAGCACCGAGCGGTGCACCGCTGGCGTCGCATGCGGATGAGAAAGTCTTGCCGGAAAGTACGCCGGATGCGGCACCGAAGGCACTCTCGACGGCCGCACCGGACGTCAAAAAACCTCGCTGACCGCCCAATCAGAGGGATGAACGCGGGGCGCGTACGTTACGCGCCCCGTACTCATTTTTCGGATTCCTTCACCTGTCGCGCATCACCGCGACGTGGCTAAATGGCTCTCACACCCACACCTGTCCGGGAGCCATGCCATGCCATCGATCAAGACCACCGTCCAGACCACCCCACGCCCCCGGCGCTCGCTACGCGTGCCGCGTCGCGCCCGCCTGGGGGATCCGCCACTGTTGCGACGCGTCGCCGATGAACTGGCCTATACCCCGACACGTTGCCGTGTCACCGCGAGCCTGTCAGTGGGGCGCGTCAATCCGTGGTGGCAACGCTTGCCCGCATAGTCTGATCAGATCGGGGGCGGAATCAGCCCCGCCCCGTGCGTTCAGCGCGCCTTGGCAGGCAGGATCTTGCCGGACACGTCGCCGAAGCCGATGCGATAGCCGTCGCCCTGACACCAGCCGCTCATCACGACGGTGTCGCCGTCTTCAATGAACGATCGCTTCGCGCCGCTGGCCAGCGTGATCGGATTCTTGCCGTTCCACGTGAGTTCGAGCAGGCTGCCGAACGAGTCCGGCGTCGGACCGCTGATCGTGCCAGAGCCCATCAGATCACCCACACGTACGTTACAACCCGAGACAGTGTGATGGGCAAACTGCTGCGCCATGCTCCAGTACATGTGACGGAAGTTCGTGCGGCAAATCGACGTCGCCTCGGCATCGCCTTCGGCTTGCAGCAGGACTTCGAGTTCGATATCGAACGCGTGCTCGCCCTGCTGTTGCAGATACGACAGCGGCTCGGGCGATTGCGCCGGACCGGCCACGCGGAACGGTTCGAGGGCTTCCATCGTCACGACCCACGGGGAGATGGACGTGCCGAACGTCTTCGCGTTGAACGGGCCGAGCGGCACGTATTCCCACTGCTGAAGATCGCGGGCGGACCAGTCGTTGAGGACCACCATGCCAAAGATGGCGGCCTCGGCGTCTTCCACGTTCAGTGCTTCGCCAATCGCCGTTTCCCGACCGACGATGAAGCCGGTTTCCAGTTCGAAGTCAAGCTTGCGGCAGGCGTCGAAAATCGGGCGTGGCTGATCCGGCAGTTTGATCTGGCCGTTCGGACGGTGCAGCGGCGTGCCACTCACGACCACCGAGCTGGCCCGGCCGTTGTAACCGATCGGAATTTCGAGCCAGTTCGGCAGCAACGCGTTAGCCGGGTCACGGAACATGCTGCCGACGTTGGTCGCGTGTTCTTTGGACGAGTAGAAGTCGGTATAGCCCGGCACCTGCACCGGGAGATGGAGCGTAGCTTGCGCCAGCGGCACGAGCGCTTGCGACTTGAGCGCGGCGTTTTCGCGCAGTGCGGCGTCGCCGTCGACAGCCAGCAGCGACGTCAGGCGAGCACGCGTGGCACGCCAGGCGGCACTACCGAGCGCCACGAACGCGTTGATCGACGCTTGCGCGAAGACGGGCGTGTCGCTTGCCTTGAGCACGCCGGCGGCTTCAAGCGCCGCCAGATCAAGCACCTGATCGCCAATCGCGACGCCGACGCGCGGCGTGGGCTGTGCTTGCGTGCTGAACACACCGTAGGGAAGGTTTTGCAGCGGAAAGTCCGTCACACCGGTGTTGGCGGACGCGACCCAGCTTTGCAGGAGAGCAGACATGTGGAATTCCTTGTTCGAGGTAACGCTTCGGCCGACCGTGCGCAAGCGAAGCGCCGGGTCGGCCGTCGTGATGATCAAAGGTGCTGTGGCGCAATGGCGTCTGTGCCTTTCACGCCAACACCGTCCCTTATTTCTGGTTGGGATTGAAGTGCTTCTTCAAGTCCTGCCAGCAGGTGTAGTAGTTGTCCTGCAACTGCTTGGTCTCCAGTGCGAAGCGCGTCGGACGAATCACCGCCGGCGTTTCGAACATGAAAGCCATCGTGGCGTCCACCTTATGCGGCTTGCTCGTGTCGGCGGCCGAGGCCTTCTCGAAGGTTCCCGCATCGGGGCCATGCCCCGACATGCAGTTGTGCAGGCTTGCTCCGCCCGGCACGAAGCCTTCAGCCTTGGCGTCGTACACGCCATGGATCAGGCCCATGAACTCGCTCGCAATGTTGCGGTGGAACCAAGGCGGGCGGAACGAGTTTTCCATCGCCAACCAACGCGGCGGGAAAATCACGAAGTCGATATCGTCGACACCCGGGGCATTGCTTTGCGACTGCAGCACCAGGAAGATCGACGGGTCCGGATGGTCGTAGCTGATCGAGCCGATCGTGTTGAAGTGGCGCAGATCGTATTTGTATGGCGCGTAGTTGCCGTGCCAGGCCACCACGTCCAGCGGCGAATGGCCGATATCGGCACGCCACAGTGACCCGCCGAACTTCGCCACCAGTTCGAAGTCGCCCTCGACATCTTCGTATGCCGCGACAGGCGTCAGGAAGTCGCGCGGATTCGCGAGACCGTTGGAGCCGATCGGGCCAAGATCCGGCAGACGGAACAATGCGCCGTAGTTCTCACAGATGTAGCCACGGGCGCGTCCATCGGGCAGCGTCACGCGAAAACGCACGCCGCGCGGCAGCACGGCAATTTCATACGGCTCGACTTCCAGCACGCCGAATTCTGTGGCGATACGCAGACGCCCTTCTTGCGGCACGACCAGCAATTCGCCGTCGGCGTTGTAGAAAAAGCGACCGTCCATCGACTTGTTAGCCGCGTACACGTGAATACCGCAGCCGTGACCTGCGTCCGGACCGCCGTTACCGGCCATCGTCACCATGCCATCAACGAAATCGGTCGGTGTTTCGGGCATCGGCAGCGGGTCCCAACGCATCTGGTTCGGCGGCGTGGGCACCTCATCGAAGCGGCTCAACCAGCGCGTGTTCTCGATCGCGGTGAACGGCTTGTGCATAGCGGCAGGACGAATGCGGTACACCCACGAGCGGCGATTGAGACCGCGAGGTGCCGTGAACGCCGTACCGGAGAGTTGTTCCGCGTAGAGGCCGTAAGGCGCACGTTGCGGCGAGTTTTGCCCGATCGGCAGCGCGCCCGGCAATGCCTCGGTCGCGAGCTCGTTGGCGAAACCGGACAAATAGCCCAGTTCCCCCTGAATTTGGTCTGCTTGACGCATGAGTGCCTCGTCTCCTGTTTTCGAATGGCACAATTGTCCGCCAAGCGACCACATTTTGCGATATAAATAGACAAATCCACTATATTCACAACGCGAATATCACTGCAGTGAGCCGCGGACGCTTTGTTGATGATTTCCTTACGCGACGTCGATTTGAACCTGTTGGTGGTGTTCCATGCGGTGCTCACGCATCGGAGCATTTCTCAGGCAGCACGGGAGCTGGGGCTATCGCAGCCCGCCGTCAGCAATGGACTCGCACGGTTGCGGCAGACGTTCGAAGATGAGTTGTTCACGCGCACGGGCACCGGCATGCAACCCACGCCGTTCGCCGAGGCGCTGGCTGAACCGGTATCGGCTGCATTGGAAGGCATTTCGCGCGCCATCAACCATCGCGAGGCGTTTGATCCGGTGAGTAGTCAGCGGGAATTTACGTTGGCGATGACGGACGTGGGTGAGGTCTACTTTATGCCCGCGCTGATCGATCTATGCACGCAACTGGCGCCGGGGGTGCGTATCAGCACGGTTCGGGCGTCGTTGCCCGATCTGAAGGAGGCGATGGCCGCAGGGCGCATCGATCTTGCGGTGGGCGCATTCGACGATCTGACCGGGCCGTTTTTCCAGCGACGATTGTTCCGGCAGCAATATGTGAGCATGTTCCGCATCGGTCACGCGCTTGATTCGCCGGACGCCGGGCTGCCAGAATTCAAGGCGGCTCGCCATCTGTTCGTCGCTACCGGCGACAACCCCTACGCGCGCGTCAATCAGCTTCTCGCACAGGCCGGCTTCGGTTGTGACGCCAATTTCTGGGTGCCCCACTTCATCGCAGTGCCCTACATTGTCAGCACGAACGATCTGGTCGTGACGGTACCGCAGAAGTTTGCCGAACGCGCCGCCGCACCGTTCGGGCTGCACTTCGTCAAACCGCCCCTGCGTCTGCCAGCGCTGCAAACCAACGTGTTCTGGCACCGGCGCTACCATCAGGACGCAGGCAATCAGTGGCTACGTCAGCTGATCTCGGAGCATTTTGTGGAATAGCACGACGAGCCACGTTTTCCCGGCACAGTCCGCCGCCATCCCCTCCCATCTCGCGCTCATGCGTCGCTGGCGATGGCATGCCCTTGCGAGCGCAGCCAATCGTTCCATGCGGTATCGAGAGCGTCGAAAGCCGCCTCCATCTGTCCGACCGACGCCTGAGGCGCGAGATGCTCGACCTGTGCAGCCAAGGACGCCAGCGAACTCAATCCAAACGCCATGAAGCCGCCGCGCAGCCGGTGCGCCGAGTGGCGGAGTGTCTCGCGCGAGGACTCGGCGAGCGCAGCCCTGCAATTCGCGATGTCCTGATCCGCAATCTTGACAAAGGTGTCGAGCATATCCGACAAGGGCAAACGCCAATCCTTGGGTGACGCCGCCTCAGGCACAGGTTTAGGCGCATTCTCGATCAGTCGCGACGACGCCGGCAACGGCGCGATCTCCACGCAAAGCGAGGGGTAGCGCGAGCGAACCAGTTCGATGACACGCAGCAACGAACGGGCGTCGACGGGTTTATAGACGACCGCATCGTAAGGCGATTTCGCCTCGCGATCATTGCGCAGCGTGACGTCGGCCGTCGCCACCACCACCGGCACATGGGGTGCACGTGCCTTGATCGCCGTCGCCAGCGCATGCCCGGAAATGTGGGGCATGTTGGCGTCGGTGATCACAAGCATGTGCGACTCGGCATCGAACGCGTCGAGCGCTTCGCGAGGGTCGTGATAGCAATCCACCATCGCGCCGAGCCCTTCCAACTGACGTGACAGCAACATGCCGCTGATCGGATGATCGTCTGCGACAAGCACGTACCAACCGGCCAACGGCCTCACGCGCGTTTGCGCATTGGCCGTGCCCGGCACCGGCAGGTCGCCGTTGGTCGACAGGCCAGGGCGCGGCGTGGCGCCCAGTGCCTCCCAAAGTTCGGCCTGTTGCAGCAGGGCGATGTCGCGCGGCCACGTCGGTGTGCTTCCGGCCGGACGGTCCACCGGCGTAGCACGGAGTAAGTAGACTTCCGCGCCCGCCATGCCGCGCACCGGCCATTCGTCTGCGAACATCAGGAGACCGGAATCCCGTTCGCGACCGGCGCCCGTCGACCACGACACGGCGTCGTCATATCGAACCGGGACGAAACCCGCACGGCGGATCAACGCATCGAGGTACCAATGTCGACGCGACAATGCGCTCACATAAGCGAACGTCTCCTGCGAATCCACGACAACCGGTGCCTCGCTATCGGGCGCCCACGGCAGATGCAGCGTGAAGCGCATGGTCGTGCCCTGCCCCTGCTCGCTGTCGACGGCCAGAACACCACCGAGCATGCCCACGAACTGATGCGAAATTGCCAGCCCCAGTCCGGTGCCATGCTGCATTCCCGGCTCGGTCGTGCTCTTGCCGAATGGCCGGAACAGATCGGCCAGATCTGCGGCCGCAATGCCTACGCCGCTATCGCTAACCGTAAAGGCCACGTCGCAGCCCTGCATGTCCGAGCGCGTCACCATTGCACTGAATGCCACGTATCCCTTTTCGGTGAACTTGATGGCGTTGCCGACAAGGTTGGTCACGACCTGTCCGAGACGCAGGGCATCGGTGTGCACCGCACGAACCAGGAGCGGATCGATCATCCAGTCCAACGTGAGGCCCTGCAAACGCGCGCGGCCCGTGAACGACAACCCCACCGCCTCAAGCTCCTTTAGCAGTGAGCAATCACGGGAATTCAGTTCGAAGCGACCGACCTGAATGCGCGAATAATCGAGAAGATCGTTGATGAGATCGAGCAAATTACGTGTCGAACTCTCCATCACGTCCACGTAATAACGATGGTCGTCGCCAAGGTTCTGGGCGCTGAGCAATTCGAGCGACGCCAGCGTGCCATACAGTGGCGTGCGCATCTCATGGCTGACGGTCGTGAGGAACACGTCCTTTGCGCGATTGGCGCTCTCCGCTGCAAGACGTGCCTTGCGTTGCTCCAGTTCGAAGCGGCGCTGTTCGGTGACGTCCGACAGGGTGCCGATCAACACCGGTTGCTCACGAAACACCGTATCGACGAAGCTCACCGCGTAGTGGCGCTCACCGGCGTCGTCGAGCGCACTGAGGAGACGCCGGACGGGACGCGCCACCACGCCGCTGTGCAGTTGACGGTACATCCGCGTCAGCTCGCCATCGCCAAGATGCCTGAGCAAATCGACCGTACCGGCATACGCCGGATTACTCATCACCACGGCCGGCTCGAATGGATCGATGATCGCCATACCGACGGGTGCCGTCTCGATAAGCGTCTGTGTGAACGCATCGCGCTCGAGCAGCGCCGTCGTGCGCTGACGCGCAGGCTCGATGATCCGTTGACGCATGTAACGCATGCCCGCATAAACGCCGCCGGCGTACAGAAGCAATAGCAACGTCGCGCCGAGCAGCAACGTGGCGTTCTCTTGCAGCAACTGCGCGGGGCGCACGGCGTAACGCACGAACCACGGCGTAGAGGCCAGTCGGCGCTCGAACACCAGACGCTGACCGTCGGAGCGCAAGGTCATCTGCGCCCCACCAAAGAGCGGCAGCGTTACCAGCGTACGCAAATAGCCCAATGACGACATCGGAAGCCCGGCGCTCGCAATGACGAGGCCATCCTCCGAAATCAACTGGAGCGCTTCGCCGGAACGTTCAAGGTTGCGCATGCGCGGCGGCACGATCATGTCCGGTGACATACTGGTGCCGACATAAAGCACCAGATGGCCGTTGAGATCGCGGATCGGCACGAAACTCGAAACGGTTTTCAGATGCGTGACGGGATGCGTGTAGTTGTAAGTCCAGAATGGACCTTCACTGTTGCCCCGGATACGCGCGTGATAGCGCTCGACCTTGTTGATTTCCGCGAGAATCGCCTGCGTGTCGCGCGCCAGATCGGCCGGACTGAACGCCTCCCGGCCGACGGCGGGGCGATAGGTTGCAAACGCGCCGTCTGCGGAAATGATGAAAGTCTCATCCTGCGCGTCGAGCGGACTCCAGAAGTTGGCGTCAAGCACCATTAGGCGCAAAGTCAGACGCGCGAGCAACGCCGCACGCTCTTGCGTGATTTCCGCCAGTTTGACGATTTCGAATTCGCTGTCCCAGCCCACCCCGCTGATGCGTCGCGCAGTGCCCACCGGCATGGAAACAAGCGGCTTGAGAATGCGGTCGGTCAGCGCCTGGGTGGTACCGCCGGGACGCACGGAGCTTGCCTGGGTCGCCTGCGCCATCGCGCGGGCCTGTTCGTTGAAGATTTCGAGATCCCGGATTTCTCGCCCGACGGCCGCAAAGAACGACTCCGTCTTTTGTCCGCTCTGCCAGAGTGTGCCGAAGAGTGCATAGGAGACCGCCGCGACCCACACCGACAAACCGAACAGCAGGGCCAGCAGGCCACCAATGCGAAGCAGGCGGCCCGCGATGGCGATGTCGCGGGTCATCGTTCTGGCAGGCATAGACTCCAACGTCCGTGATCGGGGCGAACTCAGGCGGCACTCGGCGCTTCGGCTTCGCCGTCACGCGCAAACTGAACCGGACTCGACACATGCAGCTTGAACAACTCCATGTCGGTACGGCACCCCAACTTGCACATGGCCATGCGCTTCTGGTTATTGATCGTCTTGGCCGAACGCTTGAGCGCGCCCGCAATTTGCGACACGTTCTGACCATCCAGATACATGCGCAGCACTTCCATTTCCTTGGGCGAGAGCGGGCGTCGTGCCGTCGGCTTGCGGCGCATCTGCTCCTCGAGAATCTGCTCGGCACGCCCTCCGCGATAGCTCATTCCACGACGGCAACGCTCCACGCACACGGTGATTTCACGCAGATCGTCGGACTTGGTCATCACACCCAACACGCCACAGCTGTCGAGTGCGTGAATGATGGCCGGCTGTTCGATCGACGTGAACACGATGATCTTAACGTCGGGATACTTACGACGAACGCGGTTGATCATGACGAGGCCATCACCGAATGCGCCACCGGGCATGCAGTAATCGGTAATGAGGACATCGACGGAATTCGTTTCGAGCGCTTTGAACAACTCGGTCGAATTCGAGACGGGAGGCAGCACGTGAAAGCCCGGGTCCGGAGAAAGCATTTCACGAAGCGTGGAGGCGACGATCGGGTGATCGTCCGCAATCAGAATCTTTACCATCATTTGCTGGATCCTATTAAAAGAAGTCAGCCGTGGGCGCGCGCGATCCCTCGCCGTGTCTTCGCGTCATGGCTTCCCAAAAGAGGAATGTGCGTCTTGCCGACGCACGCGTTGGTCACAAAGGCGTGACCGCATTGCTGCTGGGCGACGATTGCGGGACCCCGCAGTCCGATGCGTGGGCCGCTCGCGGCCCCTCGCCCGCTGCTCGAGTTATCCGACACTCCCGGCGACGACCGCACCCGGTCCATCGACGGTGGTCCACGCCGAGCACGTCTTGTGCCCTGTCAACCGGGTTGTGCCCGCGCCGATGACCGGCTTGACACAGTAACGAATGCGAACGCCGCGCAAACCTGCCGAGGGCATCATTTCGCGCGTGCGTCCGACGACGCGAATGCGCGTTGGCCCGGCGGCTGCTTCCCACAGATGCACGCTATCGGTCTCAGGCCAATCCGCCATCCATCGGTACGAGCCGCTCACGAGCGTGCCCACCCTCGGCGTATCGCTCAGCTTCACCGCTGCTGCCACCGGGCGCATCCGCGTTTCGACCTCTCGCGATGACGCAACCGGAGGCTCAACACGCGCCAGCGAAGCCCCGTCGCCCCCCGATTCCAGCGTGGGGCCCGTCACATCCGCCGTCGACGCTTTGTATTCGCTACACCCCGCAAGCAGCGCGATCGCCAGCGCGCTGCCAAAGCCTATTAGTGTCGTCACAGCGCGCCGTCCCATCGCTTGTGTGGCACTTGAGCGAGGGCATTGGCTGAGCAGGAAAGCGTCAACGTGTGTTTGTGTCATCGGTCCATTACCAATCGTCTCGCCGCGTGACAAAGGAACGTTACGCGTCGTTTTTACGACCAGCGGAAATATAGGATAAATCTACAAATCCCAGCCGATTTGGATCTCTTTATAGGAAACATCCTAGTCCAAATTAGGAGGAATACCGTTCGCGCCCTACACGGCCCGCGCGTCAGCATCGAATTCAGTGCGGAAATAACTCAGATGACGTAGCGCGGACGCTCAGGCAGCGTTCCAATGGACACGCAAATGAGGAAAAGATTCATTTGAAAGATGCCAATCTTGTCAGCCACAGGCCGCACACGACGTAGTAGGTCATTGCCGAAACGGCAAAAAGTCACTCGAAAGACGTTGCGACTTTCGAAATACTTCGTGTCTTTTGATTGTGAGACGTAACGCGCGTCAACGCCGCCGATACCGGCGGCGATTAAATACGATTAAATTCTATTAAATTTGATTAAAGCGGAAGATAAGCCGAAGGAAATCCAGAATTACGCAGACTCAGCGACTTTGAATAAATAGATTCAAGCGCCAAATGCTTTGAAGAACATGCCGAGTGCCACCACGGCCATGAGCGTAGAGAATATCTGTTGAAGTCGCGATGCGGCCAGACGTGGCGCGAGCGCACGCCCCAGCAACATTCCCGCTACCGCGCCCACGACAAACGTCCATCCCTGCGTGCCCGGATGCATGCCATGCCACCATGCATTGGCGACGGTGCCCGCAGAAATCAGCGCAATGACGAAGAGTGACGTCGCGACGACGCCGTGCACCGAAATGTCGGTGAAGCGCCGCAATGCAGGCACGATGACGAAACCGCCCCCAACGCCTAGCAGCCCCGACGCAAAGCCCGAGATGGCACCGATCGCACCCAGCGTGCTCGCCACTTGCCGCGTCCAGTGCAAGCGCCCCGTGACGGGGTCCATCCGGCATGGCGGCAACGGTGCATACGTACCAGCGATGTCACTCGCGCCCGCACTGCGCGCCCCACTTCGAGACGCCCGATACATCCGTGCGGCCACGATCAGCATCGCCATGGCGAACAGCCCGACGAGCCACCGCTCCGGCAGCCGATGCGCCATCCACGAGCCTAGTGGCGCGAGACAAACCCCGATGCCCGCCATCAGCATCGCCGCACGATAGCGCACGATACCGGCCCGCAAGCCTTGCGCACTGCCCACGGCGGCACTCGCGCCAACGGCAAGCAAGGCGACGGGCCCTGCCTGCGGCACGCCCCAACCGAGTCCGAACACCAGCGCCGGCACCGCAAAGATACCCCCGCCCGCGCCCGTCAAACCCAACACCAGTCCGACCGCTGCACCGAGCAGGGCGGCCGTGGGCGAAGCACTCGAAAGGTCGGAGAACATGGGCGGTATCCAGCAGAGGGTGACCTGGCACCAAAGCCAAATCACTATTTGTCATAAGCTTATGACGATGAATTATATAGAAGCATCGGACGGCAGAAAAGAAAAGCGGCGCTACCTGAGCGCCGCCATGTCTGAAAATGCGGGAAACAACCAGAAATGCCTATGACGAGGATGTCCGGACACCGACGTCCACCGGCAACTCGCTGGCAGCGGGCCCGGCATCGAGCCCTGCGTCGAGTTCCGCGATGATGTCTCCCGTGTGAGCGCCCGGCGCAGGCGGGTCGAGGCGCGTGACAGGGCTTTGACCGTTAAGACGCACGGGCGAGACGATCGTGTGGGTCGTCTCGCCGCTGGGCAGCACCATCGGGCGCACCCAGCCCATATGGGCCACCTGCGGATCGGAAAGCACACGTGAATAGGTGCTGATTTCCGTGCACGGGACACCCACGGCCACCAGCCGCGCAAGCCAGACATCGCGGTCGTCCAGCACGAATACCCCTTCGAGCACGTCGCGCAACGCTGCCTGATGGCGCGCCCGCTCCCGCGCACTGCCGAAGCGCGGATCGTCGAGCAGATCCACACGGTGCACGAGGGCGCAAATTGCCTCCCAATGCGTCTGGGCGTCCAGATCCATACCGAAGTACCCGTCGCGCGCCCGGAAAGTCGGCCAAGGGGCCGACGGGCCGCCGAAACGCTCGCCCTCACCGGGCAGTGGCACGGCCAGCGGCGACACCTTGCCATGGCCCGCTGCGTCAGCCATTGCCCTGCGCTGACGCGCCACGGCCGACATTTCGGCGTCGGCCTGCGCCGTGTCGCCTGCTTCGGTACCGGCCATGGCGGCCGCCGGCACGAGCCCTGCGCGATGGGCAGCCTCGGCCCCGGCATCGCCCGCCCGCAATGCGGCAATGGCCAGCGTCGCCCCGAGCATCGGTACATCGATGTGCACGCCCACGCCGTGCTGCTTCGCTGCGACGAGCGCCGCAGAGACGGAAAACGCGGCGTACAGTCCCGCGGCCAGATCGGCAATGGGCAGATCGCGCGGCGGCTCGGCGCCGCTTGGCACCACTCCCAGCATGCCCCTTAGCGCTTCAAGCGCGGGTACTCCAGGCTGCGGCACAGAGCGTGGCCCATCCTGCCCGAATGCGGAAATGGAAACGTAGACGAGATGCGGTTGCACAACGGATAGCGCATCGTAACCAAGCCCGGCGCGCGCTAACGTGCCGGGTGGTAGACACTCGATGACGACGTCCGCCCCGCGCACCAGCGTGTGAGCAAGGCTTCGACCTTCGAGCGTTAGCAGGTCCAGCGCGACAGAGCGCTTGTTGCGACGCAATCCGACCTGCGCCGATTCGCCGATCGTGCCTTGATATTCGGTGGAAATATCGTCGACGGGATCGTCGACCATGATGACGTCCGCGCCCATGTCGGCAAGCAGCATGCCGCAATAGGCACCTGCCGCGCCACGACAGAACTCAATGACGCGGATCCCCGTGAGTGGTGCATTCAATATCTGACCCCTATTTGCTTGCCTGGCGGTTTGTTGTTGTTTTCAACCCTTGGCAGCCGTCTGACGCGGCATTCAGCGCATTCTAGAACAGTTATTCAACGCCGGTCACTGCGAAAAAATGGAGGTCGCAACACACGTTGCCACCGGGCAACAACCCGGGTGGCAACGCCCGCCGGGACACGCGCCTGACACAGACAGCGCACCCCGCCCGTTAGCAGCCGCAGCGTTATAAGGGCCGTTACAGCCAGCCAGCCTTGCGGAATTTCATGAATAGCAAGACGTCGATGACGACCATCGCGGCAATACAAGCCGGATATCCGTATTGGAATTTCAGTTCGGGAATATCGGCGAAATTCATGCCGTAGATGCCGGCAATCATCGTTGGCACGGCAAAAAGCGCCGCGAACGACCCGAGCCGCTTCGTCGTCTCGTTCTCGGAGAGCGAAATCATGCCGAGATTGACAGAGAGCGCCGTCGTGACCATTTCGCGCAGCAGATCGATGTTTTTCGTAATGCGTTGGAGATGGTCGAAGACGTCGCGGAAGTACTCCTGCATGCCGCCGCACAGCTTGGGCGCCATGGCCCCGAACAGCTTGCTGACCGCTTCCATGAGCGGCACGCACGCGTGTTGCAGCGTAATGAGCCGACGCTTGAGCTGATACAGATCCTCGATGATCGCGCGCCCCTTGTTCGGCGCATTCGGCGTAAAGATCTGCTCTTCGATGGCTTCGAGCTGTGCTTCGAGGTCGTCGAATACAGGGAAGTAACTGTCGACGATAGCGTCCATCAGGGCATAGAGGACGAAGATCGAGCCCTGGCGCAGTAAATTCGGTTCTTTCTCCGCTCGCGCTCGCACCGCCCCCAGTCCCTGCGTGGCGTTCGAGCGCACCGAAAGCACATAGTTGTGGCCCGCGAAAATCGCGACTTCGCCAATCGTGAAATCGCCGTCGGCGTCCTTGTTGAGCACGTGCAGCACGGCAAAGAGCGAGTCGCCGTATTGCTCGATTTTCGGACGCTGATGCCCGTGCTGGGCGTCTTCGACGGCGAGGTCGTGCAGACCGAATTCATGCTGCATCTGCGCCAGTTCGCCCGGACCGGGATCCTTGAGCGCCACCCAGACAAAGCAGTGCGGACGCTCGAGATAGTCCGAGATTTCATCGGGGTGCAGATCGGCAATCTTGCGGCCATCCTCATAGGCCACACAGTTCACTAGCATGCGTCTTCCTGGTCGAGGCGGCCGCCCTGCATGCTACGCGCGGCGCGAGCGCCGGGCACTGCGCACGCCACCGCCGCCACCTCGCGACCGTCAGCCCTTGCGTGTCTCCCGCGCCTGCGCCGTCTGTTGCAGCGGCAGCCGGATATGAACGATACCCGCCTCCATCTCTTTGTCTTCGACAAAGCCAAGATGACGGGCGAGTGTCAGCATACGCGTATTTGCCGTGAGCACATAGCCGATGAGTTCCCCGGTGCCTCGCTTGCGGCTGTAGTCGACGATATGCTCCATGAGCGCTCGCCCCAACCCTCGCCCCTGCGCCGCAGGACTCACCGTCACCGCGAACTCCGCCACGGTGTTGTCCGGGTCGGCCATCGCCTGCACCACGCCCAGCAATCGCGTGTTGCCCGCCTCGTCCTTTTCCGTGGCGACGAACGTCATTGCACGGTCGTAGTCGATCTGCGTGACGCGCGCCATCTGCGAATGCGACAACTCCTTGATCAGACCGAAGTAGCGGAACTGCACGTCCTGCGGTGTCAGTGTGTGGAAGAACGCGTTATAGGCCGGTTCGTCCTCCGGACGGATGGGACGCACACGCACCGGCTTACCTCCTGCATCGACGGTACTTTCCAGTTCCTGCGGATACGGCGCAATCGACAGCCGTCCATGCCCGGGGAGCGACGGCTTGCGCGCCACAATCCGCGCATCGAGCGCCAGCACGCCGTGGGCATCTGCAAACAACGGATTAATGTCCAGCTCGGCGATCTCCGGCACATCGCACACGAGTTGTGAGAGCTTCACCAGCGTCAGATAAATCGCCTCATGATCGGCGGCCGGGCGGCTGCGATAGCCCGCGAGCAACTTCGACACACGGGCACGCGCCACCATGTCGCGCGCGAGGTTCAGGTTCAGCGGCGGCAGGCCGATAGTGCGATCGGCGATGACTTCGACGGCTGTGCCGCCCTGCCCGAATAGCAGCACCGGACCGAAGACGTTATCGGTCGCCACCCCCACGATCAGCTCGAAGGCTTCGGCACCGTTCGCCATACGCTGCACCGAATAGCCGGTCACACGTGCGTCGGGTTTCGCAGCCCGTGCACGCTTGGCGATCTGACGTGCCGCGTCGCTCGCCTGCTCTGCCGTTTCGATGTTGAGCACCACGCCGCCCACATCGGACTTATGCGTGATGTCCGGTGAAATCAGTTTGACGGCGACGGGAAAACCGATGCCCTTCGCGACTTCGCCCGCCAGCTCTGGTGTCTCGGCCACGAGCGTCTCGACCACCGGAATCCCGTAGGCCGCCAGCACGCCCTTCGCTTCCGGTTCGGTCAGCAACTCCCGGCCCTCACGCATGGCGCTGTCGACAATGGCGCGCACGCGCGCGACATCCGGTGCAAAGCCCGGCGGGATCGAGGGCGGCGTTTCCATCAGCAACGCCTGATTGCGGCGATAGTTGACGGCTTCGAGAAAGGCCCGCGCAGCGTTCTCCGGCGTGTCGTAGGTCGGCAGTCCGGCTTCGCGGCAGATGCGGCGCGCGCGCTCGGCCGTCTCGCCACCGAGCCAGCAGGTGAAGACGTTCTTCGACGGACGCGGCAGCGCCGCCAGCGCGTTCGCCACGTCGAGACTCGGCATCACGGCCGTGGGCGCCTGAATGAAGAGAACGGCTGCCGTCTCCGGGTCTTCGCATAGCGCCGCGAGCGTGGCCGTATAGCGTTCGAGATCCGCGTCGCCGCCAATATCCACCGGGTTCGCACGGCCCAGCGTTTTCGGCAACGCGGCGTCGAGCGCAGCACGGGTCTTTTCCGTCAGATGGGCAAGCTTGCCGCCGTCGAGCACCAGCGCGTCGGTCGCCATCACGCCCGCACCGCCGCCGTTGGTCATGATCGACAGCTTGTCGCCTGCGAACGGGCGCAGGCGCGCCAGCGTCTCGACGGCCGCAAACAGTTCGTCGGTGGTATCCACACGCAGCATCCCTGCGCGACGGATCGCGGCGTCGTACACGTCGTCCGAGCCAGCCAGCGCGCCGGTGTGCGACGCAGCGGCCTGCGCGCCCTCAGGCACGCGTCCCGACTTGATCACGACGACCGGCTTGTTGCGTGCTGCTGCGCGTGCGGCGGACATGAACTTACGCGCGTCGCGAATCGACTCCATGTACATCAGAATGGCGTCCGTGCCGGGATCGCTCGCGAGGTAATCGAGCATGTCGCCGAAATCCACGTCTGCACTGTCCCCCATCGACACGAAGTGCGAGAAGCCGATTTCGCGGGCGTCGGCCCAGTCGAGTACGGCCGTCGTCAGTGCCCCCGACTGAGAGACGAACGCGAGTTTGCCTGCGCGTGCCCCCATGTGCGCGAAGCTGGCGTTCAGACCAATGCCGGGACTCAGCAGCCCGATGCAGTTCGGACCGAGAATACGCAGCACGTGCGGCTTCGCATTTTTGAGCATGCGGTCCTGCAACGTCACCCCGTGACGATCCTTTTCTCTGGCAAGCCCCGAGGTCAGCACGACCACCGCGCGCGTGCCACGCTCACCCAGTTCGCGAATCAGATCGGGCACGGTCGACGGCGGCGTGCAGATCACCGCGAGGTCGGGTGCCTGCGGGAGATCTCCGACATCGCGGTAGCACTTGAGATCGAGGAGCGTCGAATACTTCGGATTGACCGGATAGATGTCGCCCTTGAAGCCCCCGTCGACGATGTTTTGCAGCACGGTCGTCCCCACGCGTCGCTCGCGATTGGACGCGCCGATCACGGCGACCGACTTCGGCTGGAACATCTGGCTCAGATTACGGGTGGTCATGGCGACTCCGGGGGCGAGTAAGACAGCGTGGGAAACAGCGAGACGGCGCACGCGAGAACGCGCGCCCCGGTTCAAACGGCGCGCGCGTTCATCGTCGTCTGAGATGCAGAACTATCGGCGCCGCCGTCGACGTCGAAAGATGGGTTCGTCGCGCGGGCGCCCGCACAGGCGCCCGGGCTTATCGTCACTCACCGCGCAGATGCGCTTCCACCTTCCACAGGTGATCGTCGACACCGCGCGAGATTTCGGTGAAGACGTCCGACGTGGTGGCGTCGCCGATCTCGGCGGACGCATCGATCAGGCCGCGGATGATCTCACCGTAGGCCGCGAGGGCTTCGGCCAAAGCGGCGGCATGATCGAGACCGCGCTTGAACTCGTTCTTGTACGTCGGCAATTCGGTCTTCTGTGCAACGGTCTGCACGCGGCCGTCGGCGACGCCGCCCAGCGCCACCAGACGCTCGGCGCACAGATCGGCCCACTCGATGGCCGCGTTATAGACCTCGTCGAAAAGCAAGTGCAGCTCGATGAAGCCCGGGCCGTGCACGTTCCAGTGCGCCTGCTTCGCCTGACGCTGCACGTCGATGCCATTGATCAGCCCACGATTGAGCTGGTTGACCGATTCGATACGGATCTTTTCACCGAGGGTGTTACGCGTATGATTCAAAGCCATTTGACACTCCTGACGTCTGGCAACTCGCAGGTTGCCGGGGGGAAGCCGTCGGCGACGGGCGCTCGGCGCCCATGCGGACGAACGGAGACAATGCGACTACGACTTGAGGTGTCCCGGCGGCGCATGCGACACGCCATGCGCGGCACCTCGCAGTTTGAAACCTGCCAGCACCAACAAAGCGCCCCAGATGATGGCCCACGACCCAATGGCCCAAATCAGCGCCAACGCACCCGCGCCCGGTTGCCACATGATGAAGATGGCAAACAAGATGCTGAAGACGCCGGAGAGAATGACCCACAGCTCGCCCTTGATCTCGCGACGCAACGCGATACCGGCAGCCACCTGCAACACGCCGGTGACGAAACTCCAGGCCACGATATAGATAAGTAACGCAACGGCGGTCAACGCCGGGTTGAGATAAGTCAGGACTCCGATCACTATGCCCGCGATGCCTTGCAGCAACGGCAGCCACCAATCGGCATGCTCCTGCCGCGCACTCCATGCGCCGCTGAGCGAGAAGACCCCGTCCACGAAAGAAAACGCGCCGAAACATAGCACCAGCACTGCAATCGTCACGCCGGGTAACGCAAAGGCGGCGATACCGAAAATCACGGCCAACACACCGCGTAGCACAAGCAACCACCAGTATTTCGACAGAAGTCTGAGCATGGCATCCCTCTCGTGAAATATCCGCAGGTAGCGAATCCGGACGACGGGCACCTACCACACCTATGACACCTTTGGTGTGGCTGGGCGCGCTCGATGGGCGTCAAGAACTCATTCTAGAGACGGCTTCGACGTGAGATCAAGTGAAATATACGCGAATGCTTGTGTCATCCGTACGCGCTTTGATTGACGTCATCCCGCCTCGATTCTCCGCCCCGCACGTCCACAGGCACTTCCGCAACGACACTCGCGATCGTCCTGCCATCGCTGCGGCAATGCGTCGCATTCGCACGCATTACCTCACCATCATTGCCCGCAGCCACTCACCACATGCGCAATGCGTCCATCGAAAACGTGCGCTTTGCGCGTACACGCCCGAGCCCCTCAGAGCGTCGCTGCGCCTTGCAATTGGGATCATTCCGAAAGTCCTTTGGGCGTTCGCATTTCGGGCAAAGGCCCTCCTAGACTACGCAAAAAGCGTCTGAAATGCAGGGCGTGTACGGGCGTCGCGAGAACGATATCTACGTAGTCCCCACGGTGAATCATCGCGCTTTCGAATAGGACTCCAAAGGAGAAACATCATGAACCGACCGTTGCTTTGTCTGGCCCTCACGGGAATCGTCGTCGCGCTTGGACAGAGCGCGCCGGCTCACGCCGCCGTTTACTCCAACGGGTCGGCAACTGCACAGATGCGTGTTCAGTTGACGATCCTGCCCGGGTGCACCATCGCCACCACACCCATGACGTTCAACGCGGTACAGGGTTCGGCGACAGGACCGGTGGCGAGCACCTCGTCGCTCACCGTGATCTGTACCGCGTCGACGGGTTACAACATCGGCCTGAATGCGGGCACCGTGCCGAACTCCACCGAGACCAACCGCCTGCTTGCGGGCACACTCACCGGCAACACCACGACCATTCCGTTCGGACTTTTTCAGGACGCTGGCTACGCCACGCCATGGGGCAACACGCAGGGCTCGAACACGCTCAGCGACTCGGGTACGGGCGTGGTGAAGACGTACACCGTCTACGGTCAGGCGACCCTCTCGGCCACTATGCCCACGCCGGACGTCTACTCGTCGACTGTCACCGCGACCGTCTACTTCTGAGAGGTCAGGTGAATTATGGCGAACATGAGCCCTCCCAGACCGGTCGCCCGGCGGCCGACGGCGTATGCCTGTGGCGGCGCGTTCGTCGCGCTGGTCACACTTTGCGTGACTGACGGCAACGGCGCGACCCTGCAGGTCTCGCCGGTCATCGTGAACATCCTGCCTACGCAGCCCGCGACCACGCTCACGCTCGGCAATTCAGGCGATCTGCCGATTCACGGCCAGTTACGTCTGTATGCGTGGACGCAACGCAACGGCGACAACGTCCTCACCCCTACCGACGCGCTCATCGCCAGCCCGCCCATCGTGCGTATCGAACCGGGCGACCGACAGATCGTGCGGCTGGTGTACATGGCCCCAAAAGTCGAGGGAGACGAGCAGAGCTACCGACTGCTGGTGGACGAGTTGCCGCCTGTCGATGCGGCGCCATCGGAGGGTGTCTCCATCCGTCTGCGTTACTCGCTGCCGGTGTTCGTGCAGGCGAATCAGACGCGCTCGCCTTCGCTGCATTTCGATGTGCGCATGACCCAGGGCGAGCTGGAAGTGCGCAACGAAGGCCAGCGTCACGCGCAGTTAGGGGCGACACGGGTACTCGACGCTTCCGGACGCAGCGTGGAACTCACGCGCGGCTTGCTGGGCTACGTGCTCGCCGGACAAACGCGTCGCTTCGCGGTGCGCTGGCCCGCCGGCGCGCCCCCCGTTGCACCGTTCACGGTGGAGTCACGCGTCGACGCGGTGCCGATGCGCTTTGTCGCAGGCGCCGAGCCGGACGAACGTCGATAGGCGTGTCCGTGGCCGCCGCCGCGCCGATGAGGGTCGCATTTGCTACGTTGACGACGATGGGTGCACTCGCGCCTGGCTCAATATCGGCCGAGCCACGCGCCGTCGGCGCGGCCCTGTTCGACGATGCGTCGCTGGCCGTCTCCCGCACATCGACAGTGCCGTCGTCCAAGCCCGTGCCCACGCGAACGACAAGTACAGCAGGCATTTCCCGGCTCGACGGGCCCTACGTACTGGAGGTCATCATCAACGGCGAATCGACCGGGCGCATCGCGCCATTCGTGCGACGGCAAGGCCGCTGGTTCGCTCATGCAGGCGATCTGCGCGCGCTCGGGCTGACATCCTCATCCGGCGGTCTGCCCGACAACGACGCGGCCGACGTCGCGCTCGATTCGCTGAACGGCATCCGCGCCTCGTACGACGCCACGCACCAGACACTCTCGCTTGAGGTTGGCGACGCGTGGCTCTCGCCGTATCGTCTGGGCAGCCCTGCACCCGTTGTTGTCAGAGCGACGTCCGACCCCGGTTTGCTCTTGAACTACGACGGCTACGTGCAGCGTGACCGTTTCACGCGCGCCTCCGTCTGGAGTGAGGTACGTGGCTTCTGGTCGGGCGGCACGCTGCAACAGACCGGTCTCGCCGAGCATTCGCGGTGGCGTCGTGGCTATCGACGATACGACACCTGGTGGCAACACGACGACCCGTCGCGCCTGACCACGTGGGTCGCGGGCGACCTCATTACCGGCTCGCTCTCATGGAGCCGGTCGCTGCGCATTGGTGGGCTTCAGTGGCGTCGCAACTTTGCGCTGCGTCCGGATTTGGTGACGTTCCCAATCCCCGCGCTGCATGGCAGCGCCGTGGTGCCCTCCTCCGTCGATCTGTATCTCGATGGCGTGCGCCGCATGGGCGGACACGTACCGCCCGGTCCATTCGTCATTCAGGAAACGCCAGGCCTCACGGGCGATTTGCAGGCGAGCGTTGTGACACGCGACGCACTCGGGCGCGAGCAGATCACCACCGTGCCCCTGTACATCGATCCCCGCCTGCTCGCACGTGGTCTGTCGAGCTTTTCCGTGGAGGCAGGCCTGCCGCGCGACGACTACGGCGTGCGCTCGTTTTCGTACAGGCGTCATCCTGTCGCGTCGGTGGCCGCGCGCTACGGCGCAACGGACACCCTGACCGTCGAAGCGCAGGCGCAAGCCGGGAGGCGGCTCGCCCTCGCTGGAGCAGGCGCGCTGATTGCGCTCGGTCAGGCGGGCGTCGTCAGCGCATCCACCGCCGTGTCTGGTGGCGGTGGCACCGGCAGCCAATGGAGCGCGGGTTATCAGTACCTGTCGCGCCGCGTGAGCGTCGACTTGCAGACGATCCGCACGACCGGTCGCTACCGCGATATCGCCACGCTCGACGGCGTGCCTGTGCCCCGTGCGAGCGATCGCGTGAGCCTCTCAGTGCCGTTAGCGCGTGGCAGCACCGCGTCGCTCGCCTGGTTCGCCCAACGCGCGCCACGTCAGCCGGCAACGCGCGTGCTGTCCGCCAGCCTGACGCTACCCGCAGGCACGCGCGGCATGTTCTCGATGGGGGGATTTCGCGACTTTGCGAGGCGTCGCTCGCACGGCATCTTCGCAATGCTCAGCGTCTTGCTCGGCGGCGGAAACAAGGGTGGAAGCGAGGGCACCAGTGCAGCGCTGGGGAACGCATCGCTCAGTCAACAGGACGGGCAAACGCAGGCGTGGGCAGGCGCGAACCGCACACCCGATTACGCAGGCGGTTGGGGTTGGCAGGTACTCGGCGGACGAGCCTTCTCGCAGCGCACGATGCAGGGCGAAGTGCAGTATCTCGGGCGGCACGGTCAGGTCTCGGCACTGGCGCAGCAAGTGGGACGGCAGTCCGGTGTCGGTGTAGGCATGACCGGCGCACTTGTTGTCATGGACAACAGCGTGCACGCCACACGACGCACTTACGACGCCTTCGCGCTCGTGAGCACCGACGCGCAAGCCAACGTCCCGGTGACCCGCGAATCGGTACGTGTCGGCCGTACGGACTCGCACGGCTACTTCCTCGTGCCCGATCTGAACGGCTTCGAAGCGTCGCGCATCGGCATCGACCCCATGCATCTGCCCGCCGATCTCGAAGTCACGACAACCGAACGCCGTGTGGCCCCGCAGTCGCGCAGCGGCGTGCTCGTGCACTTCCCGGTGCGTCGCTATCGCGCGGCACTCATTACACTGGTCGACACTTTGGGGCAACCGCTGCGCCCGGGTACATCGGTGCGCCATGTGCAGAGCGGCATGGTGACGGTGGTGGGCTACGACGGCGAAGTGTTCATCGACGCACTCGGCCCCCGCAACACCCTCGAATCGCGAGACGGACGGCAGCGCTGCCGCGTTTCGTTCGACTGGACGACGCCGCCCGAAGGACGCATCGCCCGCGTCGGTCCGCTGGCGTGCGTGGCATTCGGCACGCTCGCGAGGGAAGCGCTGTCGCGCTCGCCGCAGGCAGTGTCGGCATCGGATTGGCTAGCACCGGCAGCGCCGTTAACGCCGCTAACGCCGTTCACGCCGTCAATGCCGCCAACGCCTTCCGATGGGGAGGGCCGGTCATGACGCTTACGACACTGCTTCGGATCGTGCGACGGCACTCCGCCATTGCAGCGGGCTGCCTCGCGTTGTCGGCGAGTGCGCTGGCGCAGACATGCTCCGTCGGCACGCCAACGCTGGCGTTCGCTGCGTTCAGCCCGATCTCGGGCTTCGCGCTCTCGGCGACCGGCACGATCCCGGTATCGTGCAACTGGCCCGTGCTTACCGGCAATCCGAACGTCAAACTCTGTCTGGCGTTGAATGTCACGCAGCCACTCACGCTGACGAATGCCGGTAACGCGATCAATTTCGGACTCTTCACAGATCCTGCCTACTCAACCGCGTGGGGCAGCGGCACGAGCAATGTGATCTCGCTGACAATGGCGCGGCCGCTGCTCGGTGGCACGGTCACACAGAATGTGAACTTTTACGGCAGGATCGCGGCGTCGCAAACGACGGTACCCACGAGCGGCAGCAGCAACACGGTCTACACACGGACGTTCGCGTCGACGGACACCTCGCTGCAATACGCGTCCTACGCGGCGCTTTCGCCCGCGCCCGCCTGCGGCACAGCTATGACGGCCGCGCCTGGCTCGCCGTTCACCGCGAACGTCACCGTGATCAACAACTGCACCATCGCCGCCGCCAACATCACCTTTGCCACGCAATCGACGCTCGCAAACCCAGTCACCAGCAGCGGGCAACTCACGGTGCAATGCACGAAGAACGACGCCTATCGCGTGAGCTTGTCGGGCGGACTTCTGGGAACGGTCACGTCGCGCACAATGAGCGGCCTCACGTCGAGCATCGGCTATCAGCTATATCTCGACAGCGGCTACGCCACGATCTGGGGGACGGAACGTCGGGGACGTCACAACTGACCGGCACCGGTACAGGGCTCGTGCAGGCCATCCCCATCTATGCGCGCGTGCCGCCACAATCGACGCCCGCCCCCGGGGTCTATACCGACGCGGTCACGGCGACGATTCAGTTCTGATAGCGTTCCGAGCGAGTTCAGACCGCTTCGGCGCGCGGCGGCTTGAGCGGCAAGACCTGGAGGCGATCTCCTGTCTTCACGCCCAACGCCTTCGCGGCGAGCGGGCTGAGCGCAAACGCACGACGTTCGGGGCGACCGTTCACCAGCGTCGCGCGAAAACCTTCGAGGCCCAGGCATGCCACGAGATACGGCTCCGCGTTCGGCGTCGCCGGTACGGGGCTACCGTCTTCGTTTGTGGAGGCGATCACATTGGCCGCCATATACCGGCTGTCGCGCGCTGCACGCAAATCGGCAACACGGGCTTCGAGCACCGGGCCGCTGTCGAAGATGTCCACGTGCGATCCGGAACGCATCCCCTCCTGCTCGAGCAGACGCCGGGCGGGCAGCGTGTCGCGGTGCGTCACGCCGATGGCCGCTTGCGCTTGCTGCGACAGGAAGTCGACGTAAATCGGGTACTTTGGCATCAGCTCAGCCACGAACGACTTCTTGCCGATGGACGTGAGGTAGTCTGCCTGATCGAAGTCGATCTTGAAGAAGTGCTGCCCGAGCGACTGCCAGAACGGGCTCTGGCCCTCATCGTCGAAAAAGCCACGCAACTCGGCACACACGTGCGGACCGAACCGCTCGGGGAACTGCGCCATGAACAGGAAGCGTGCCTTGGACAACAATGCGCCATTGCCGTGTCCGCGCCATTTCGGGTCAAGCAGCAGCGAGCAGAGTTCGCTGTAGCCGGTCAGGTCGTTCGAGAGCGAGAGCGTCAGCATGCGCGACCAGACATTCAGCTCCCGGCTCGCGTGGACAATCGTGTCCTTGCGATAGGTGTAGAACGGCTGGTCCAGGCCGACGGCGGCTTCCAGTCCGCACACGCCTGCGATCTCGCCGGTGTCGACGTCTTCCATCACGAAGAGATAGCCTTGCTCCGCCGTGGGCGCATGTCCTTCGACGGTCGCCGCCACGCGCGCCAGACGCGCTTCGAGCGCCGCCCGGTCAGGCTTGAACGACGTCATGCCCGGACCGGCCATCGCTGCCAGCGCCAGCAGCGCGGGTAGATCGCCGGGACGCGCGAGACGCACCACGCGCAGCGAATTCGCAGCGATGTCGTCAGCGGCGGCAGCAGATACATCGGAGGCGGCAGCAGATACGTCGGAGGTCGTCGTCGCTTTCGATTGACGCGTCATGGAAGCATCCCGTGAGTTGGATAAAACGAGGGCCGGAGCGACGTTATCCGTCGGTCCGGCCCGAAGTCCTGTGCATCGGCGCAGGTCTCGTTTCGTTCGCAGCGCGTTTAAGCGGCCTTCGCCGTGGCAGCCACCGTTGCGACCGCCTTCTCCAGCGAGGCGAGACCGGCGTCGATGTCGGCGAAAGGAATGTTCAGCGACGGCGCGAAGCGCACCACATCGCCGCCCGCCACCAGCAGCATCAGACCGTTCTTCTCCGATTCGACGACGATGTCCTTGGCACGACCGGCGAACGCCGGCTTGAGCACGGCGCCAATCAGCAGGCCCATGCCGCGTACCTGATCGAACACGCCGTGACGCGCGTTGATCGCTTCGATGCCCTTGACGAAATGATCGTGACGCGCCTTCACACCGTTCAGCGTCTCGGCCGTGTTGATCAGTTCCAGCACGCGACCGGCGATGGCCGTCGCGAGCGGGTTGCCACCGTACGTGCAGCCGTGCGTGCCCGGCGAGAAACTCGCAGCAATCTTGCTCGTCGTGAGAATGCCGCCGATCGGATAACCGTTGCCCAGCGCCTTGGCGGTGGTCAGGATGTCCGGCGTCACGCCGTATTGTTCGTAGGCATACAGCGTGCCGGTACGACCGACGCCCGTCTGCACTTCGTCGAAAATCAGCAGCGCACCGTGCTGATCGCACAGCTCGCGCAGCCCCTTCAGGAATTCCGGATCGGCGGGCAACACACCTCCCTCACCTTGCACCGGTTCGACGATGACAGCGGCCGTGGCGTCCGAAATCGTCGCGCGGACGGTTTCCAGATCGTTGTACGGCAGATGCATGATGCCGGCCGGGATCGGACCGAAACCTTCGGTGTACTTGGCCTGACCGCCCACGCTCACGGTGAACAGCGAACGGCCGTGGAACGAGTTGTAGAACGAGATGATCTCGCTCTTTTCCTTGCCGCCACGCTCGGCGGCGTGGTCGTAGGCATAGCGGCGCGCCAGCTTGAGGGCGGCTTCGTTCGCTTCGAGACCCGAATTGCAGAAGAACGCCTTGTCGGCGAACGTCGCTTGCGTGAGCGCCGTGGCCAGGCGCAGCACCGGCTCGTTGGTATAACCGTTACCGATGTGCCAGACCTTGCGGGCCTGCTCTTCGATCACCTTCACCAGTTCCGGATTGGCATGGCCAAGCGCGTTGACCGCGATCCCGCCGGTGAAGTCGACATACTCGCGACCTTCCTGATCCCACATGCGCGAGCCTTCGCCGCGCACGGGCACCATCTGGGCAGGAGCGTAATTGGGCACCATCACGTCGTCGAACGTCTGGCGGGTCACAGCGATTTGCTGGCTCATGACTACCTCGTGAAATCGGAGTGCAATCTGCGATTGCGGGGCAGGCCCGGACAAAGGTCACTGCCCTGTAAAAAAACCTGGCTGGGCGCTCAGGGTGCCTGCGACGCGCCGGGGCCTTAAGTCACCCCGGTCACTCAGCGCGCGTACCCTCGCATTGTAATCAGATGCGACGCGCGGATATACCTCTGTGCGCACCGCAATCGTGAGAATTACAGGACTTTGCGCAAGAATTCGCGCGTGCGCTCGTGCTTCGGCGCCGTGAATATCTGTTCGGGCTGTCCTTCTTCCATGATCACGCCCTGGTCGATGAAGAACACGCGGTCGGCGACTTCACGAGCGAAACCCATTTCGTGCGTCACGACGACCATCGTCATCCCTTCTTCGGCGAGCGACTTCATGACTTCCAGCACTTCGCCCACCAGCTCCGGGTCGAGCGCCGAGGTCGGCTCGTCGAACAGCATGACCGTCGGTTGCATGGCGAGTGCGCGGGCAATCGCCACGCGCTGCTGCTGACCGCCGGAGAGCTGATTCGGGAACGCGTCGATCTTCTCGATCAGGCCCACCTTCATGAGCAACTGTTCGGCGATAGTCACCGCCTCGTCACGCTTGATGCCATTCACCTGCATCGGCGCGAGAATCAGGTTCTCCAGCACCGACATGTGCGGGAACAGGTTGAAGCGCTGGAACACCATGCCAACGCTGGCGCGCATGGCATTCATGTCCGTCTTTGGATCTTCCACGTGAAAGCCGTTGACGAGGACTTCGCCACCGCTCACGTCTTCCAGACCATTCAGGCAGCGCAGGAAGGTGCTCTTGCCCGAGCCCGACGGCCCGATCACGCACACCACTTCCTTTTCTTCGATGCGGCACGAAATGCCGCGCAGTACGTGCGCCTCGCCGTACTGCTTTTGCAGGTTATTGACGACGATCACCTTTGCCGTACCTCGTTTCCAGATGTTGAACAAATGCCGACAGCACCAGCGTGATCACCCAATAGATGAGCGAAATCGTCAGATACGGCTCCCAGTAGCGCGCGTAGGCCCCCGACACCGTGCGTGCAGCGTACGCCAGTTCGGCCAGACCGATGGCCGATGCGAGCGACGAGTCCTTCACGATGGCAATGGCGTTGTTGCCCAGCGGCGGCAGCATGCGGCGAAACGCCTGCGGCAGCACCACCTTACGCAGCGTCTGCATGTAAGTCATGCCGAGCGAACGGGCCGCTTCGGCCTGGCCACGGTCGATCGACTGAATACCGGCACGGAAGATTTCCGACACGTAGGCACCGGCGTTCAGCGAGATCGCCAGCACGGCCGACATGAACGCACCGTACTGCGAACGGATTTCGCGGGCGAAATCGCCGCTCACGAGCAAGCCGCCCGACGGATTGATCAGCAACGGCATCAACGCGAAGTGGATCAGCAGGATCTGCACGAACAGCGGCGTGCCGCGAAAGAAACTGACGTAGAAGCGCACGGGGAACTGCACCGCGTAGCGCAGGAAATACTTATAGAAGCCGTGACGCGCTTCGGCCAGACGGCCAACGCCCAGCACGAGCCCAAGTAACGTGCCGGCGATCACACAGATCACCGTGCACTTGAGCGTCATCAGCGTGCCCTCGACGAACAGGGGCATGTATTCGCTGATGATGTTCCACTGGAACCCACCCATGAAGCACCTTTCTCACAAAATGAAACGAACCGGTCCGACCGGCGGAAAAACGCTCGCGGCCCGGGGGTTGACGTCGGTAGTTGACGATCAGCTCACGGGCCGCGAGTGGCCAGAATCTCTGGCGCGCGTGGCGCGAATCTTATACGCGTTGCGAATGACTTATTGTTGCGGCAGGGTCGGCACGTCGGCGTCGAACCACTGCTTGTAGATCTTGGCGTAGGTGCCGTCTGCCACGATCTTTTTCAGACCGGTATTGATCTTGTCGAGCGCGACCTTGTTGCCCTTCTTCACGGCGATACCGAAGTACTGGCGCTTGAACTTGCTGTCGTAGACGAGCTTGAACGGCTTTTCCGGATGGCTCTTGATGTAGAACTTGATCACGCCGACGTCGCCCACTGCGGCGTCCACGCCACCGCGATACAGCTCTTCGAGCATGAGCGGCGTGTTGTCGAAGCGACGGATAGCGGTGCTGGCCTTGCCCAGCTCTTCCGAGACGGCGATATCGCCCGTGCTCGAATTGACCACACCGACTTGCAGCTTCTTCAGATCGGCCAGACCGGCGACCTTCGCGCCCGGCGAGGTGATGATGACCTGATCGGCCGGGAAGTACGGGGCCGAGAAGTCGACCATTTCACGACGCTTGTCCGTAATGGTGATGCCGGAAATGATGATGTCGCGGTCGCCCTGATCGAGCGTGGCGAAGATGCCTTCCCACGGGGTGCTGACCAGCTTGGTGTTGAAACCGCCCGCCTTGCCGATCGCCTTGATGATGTCGATATCGAAGCCCACCAGTTCCTTTTGCGGCGTTTCGAACTCGAACGGACGATACGTGCCGCCTGCACCTACGGTGTAGGTCGGATCGGCGGCCTGCGCTGTCGGCAGCGCGGCAAAGGTCGTCAGAAAACAAGCGGCGGCCAGCACCAGGCGCTTCGTCAACATAGTAATTTCCTTGGCGAGGATTCCAGAAAGAGCGCAATGATACTCCTCGGCGCCCTTGAAACGAAAAAAACCCGCCAAAGCGGGTTTTCTCGTTGCGATCTCGCGACGTACGACCGAATTCTCACGTCATGAAAACGCCTGTGCCGCAGGGCCTACCGCCCTCCCGGTCGTCCTGCCGGTTGCGCAGAAAATTCAGAATGCGCCCGCCGCAATCGGTCCGGCGGCTTGCCCCGGACCGAAAACCACATCACGGTAGGTTTTACCGGCAGGGATCATCGGGTAGACGTCGTCTTCACGCGCCACGAGCACATCGAGCAGATACGGCTCACTCGGGTCTTCGAGCATGCGCTCCAGTGCAGCGGGCAAATCCTCGGCGCGGGTGACACGGGCACCCGCCACACCGTACCCCGCCGCAATCGTCACGAAATCCGGGTACGGACGGCCGTCGTCTGCGCCATCGGGCGCGTTCGGGTCGACCAGCGACGACGCCACCCGGTTGCGCGCATAGATCATGTCCTGCCACTGCCGGACCATGCCCAGCCACTGGTTGTTGATGACCAGCACCTTGACGCCGAGGCCGTAACGACGGCACGTCGACAGCTCGTTGACGGACATGTTCAGGCTGCCGTCGCCGTCGATATCGATCACCGGCACGTTCGGCAACGCGACCTTGGCGCCGATGGCCGCGGGCAACCCGAAGCCCATCGTGCCAAATCCAGCGCTCGACAGGAACGTACGCGGCTCGCGCAAACGCAGGTGCTGCATGGCCCACATCTGATGCTGCCCCACACCCGTCGTGACTACCGCTTCGGGCGGGAGCATCGCCGCCAGCGCCGCGATGACGTCCACCCCGGTCAGCACACTGCCGTCCTTGCCTGCACTCGCCTCGCCTGCCATCTGCGGTGCACGCAGCGGATGGGCTTCGCGACGCTCGCGAAGATACTTATGCCAGGCGGGCACCTCGCGCCGTTTGGCGTGCGCCAGCAGACCAGCGAACGCATCGCGCAGATCCGCGTGCACTCCCAGCGTCACCGGCTTGTTCTTGCCGATCTCGGCAGCATCCACGTCGATGTGGACGATCTTCGCGTGACGCGCGAACGACGCCGGATCGCCGATCACCCGGTCGTCGAAGCGCACGCCGAGCGCCAGCACGAGATCGGCTTCGTTGACCGCGACGTTCGCCGCATACGCACCGTGCATGCCCAGCGGACCGAGCAACAAACGATGGTCGTCGGGCACCGCCCCCAGTCCCATCATCGTGAGCGCGACCGGGCAGTCGAGCGCTTCGGCCAACGCGACCAGTTGTGCGCTCGTCCCCGACGCGATCACTCCGCCACCGGCGTAGAGCACCGGCCGCTCACTCTGCGCGAGCAACGCGGCAATGCGTTGTGCCGTCTCGTCGCTCATGCCCGCAGGCACGGCAGACGTAAAGCGCTTGTCTGTCGGCTGTTCGGGACGCGCCTGCTGAATGTCCTTCGGAAAATCGAGCAAGACCGGACCGGGACGTCCGGCCAGCGCGCACGCCGCCGCTTCGCGCAGGGCCGCCGGGATGTCGCGCGCTTCGCGCACCTGACGCGCGAGCTTCGTAACGGGCTTGGTGATGGCGACGATATCGACTTCCTGGAAGGCGTTCTTGCCCAGCCAGTGCGTGGCGACGTTGCCGGTGATGGCCAGGATCGGCACCGAATCGCTCGCAGCATCGGCGATGCCCGTCACAAGATTGGTCGCGCCCGGGCCGGACGTCGCCAGGCAGACACCCAACTTGCCGGTTGCGCGCGCATAGCCTTGCGCCCCAAAGACGGAGCCCTGCTCATGCTCGGTACGCACCAGCGTGATCGATACGCGCGAGAGCGCATCGAGCATTTCGAGGTTGGCTCCGCCCGGGTAGCAGAACACCGTATCGATGCCAATGTCGACCAGCGTGCGCGCAATCAGGTCTGCGCCTTTGGCAGACAGCGGAGCAACGGGCTGGGCGACGGCACCGGTCGCGGTTTCGGCAGCGGGCAAAGTCAAATCGAGTTTCATGGGTACGTGTTTTCCTGCTGATTCAGTCGAACGGGAGAGGATTGCTGCGGCGAATATCACTGAGGTTTGAAGTTTACGGGGTCTGAGCGGTAAATGCTTCGCGTATCGTTGACAAAAACCACTCAGTTTCACATGATTCATTCAAATTTACATTTACCGAGGAATAAATCATGCAAATTGACGAATTCGATGAAAAAATCCTCGCAATTCTGCAGGAAGACGCGTCACTTTCCGCCGCGCAGATCGGCGAGCGCATCGGCCTGTCGCAGTCGCAATGCTGGCGACGCATCGACCGGCTCGATGCCGAAGGCGTGATCGAGCGGCGTGTCGCGCTGGTCGACCGCAAGAAGGTCGGGCTGAACGTCATGCTGTTTGCCCACGTGAAACTCGCGGGACACAACCGCAACGCGCTGCCCGAATTCTCCAAGGCGATTCAGGACTTTCCCGAAGTTCTGGAATGCCACGTGCTGATGGGCAACGTCGACTTTCTGCTTCGCATCGTCACGCGTGATGTCGACGCCTACGAACGCTTCTTCTTCGAGCGGCTCTCACAACTGCCGATGGTGCAGGAAGTGAACTCGATGATTGCGCTCTCGCAGATCAAGTCGACCACGGTGTTGCCGATCGGCAGCGGACAGGCCGGTGCGCACGGCAACGCGTCTTCCGGCAATTCATGACGCAGTGCTGACAGATTCATGTCACGAAACCGACCGTAGACTGTCGGTCGTTCGTCTGCCGCTTGTCTGGCTTCCGTTAAACATCAGGCAGCCTTCGCTCGTCCTGATAAACGACGCGGAGCACGTTGGACAGCGCCCCCGCAAGCCTCTATCCTTAAGCATCCACTTCGGGAGCCTTGCATGAAACGTTGGTTAGGAATGACCGCCGCTGCCGCGATTGTCGGTGTCACGGCCTGGTGCATGATCCCCGCCCATGCGGCATTGCAGAACGGCGCATCGGCGCCCGACTTCAAGGCGCAGGCCTCGCTCGGCGGCAAAGTCTTCACGTTCTCGCTCGCGGACGCGCTCAAACAGGGCCCCGTCGTGCTGTATTTCTATCCCGCCGCGTTCACCACCGGATGCACGATCGAAGCGCATGACTTCGCCGAAGCGACCGACAAGTTCAAGGAGATGGGCGCGACGGTGATTGGCGTTTCGCACGACAACATCGACACGCTCAACAAGTTCTCCGTGTCCGAGTGCCGCAGCAAGTTTGCCGTGGCGGCCGACACCGATCAGAAGATCATGAAGGCGTACGACGCCGTACTCGCCCTCAAACCGGACATCGCCAATCGCATCTCCTACGTCATCGCCCCCGACGGCAAGGTGATCTACAGCTACGTCAGCATGGATCCGGACAAGCACGTCCAGAACACGATGGCTGCCGTTCGCAAATGGCACGAGACGCATCACTGAAGGCATCGCAAAGACACCACTGACGACTCTCCGATGAGGACGGCATGACCACGGCTACACCGACGGCGAGGACGAGGGCCATCGCCCGCGCGCAGACCCGCAGCGAAGAACTCGCCAACAGCCTCAGCCACGGCCTCGCCTGTCTGGCCGCGCTCGCAGCGATCCCGTTTCTCTTCACCGCCGTACGCCCACCGATGCCGAGCACTGTGCAGCAGATCGGCATCGGCGTGTTCGCCGTCACGATGGTCGTGGTCTATCTGGCATCGGCGCTGTACCACGGGTTGCCGGACGGCCGGGCGAAGCGGGTGTTCATGCGCGTCGACCATTGCGCCATCTTTCTCTTCATTGCCGGTACTTACACGCCCTTCACCGTCAAGATCCTGCACGATCCGTGGGGCTGGCCCCTGCTCACCGGCGTCTGGGCGATGGCGATCGCGGGACTCGTCGCCAAGTCACTCGGACTGCTCGACCGCCCGCTCGTCTCGACGCTGCTCTACATCGGGCTAGGCTGGATGGCCGTGCTGGTCGCCGGGCCGGTGCTGGCCGCCATTCCCGGCCCCGGCGCAGGATGGCTGTATGCCGGTGGCGCCGCCTACACCATCGGGGCGATCTTCTATTCGCTCGACGGACACATCAAGTTCGGGCATCTCGTTTGGCACCTGTTCGCCATCGGCGGCACCGTATGTCATTACCTCGCCGTGTGGCGCTACATCTGACGCTTTCGGTACCTTTGCGCTCATCCGTCGTCTAAACCCTGCGCGGTGCACCGGCAGTTCGCCAACCGCTTGGCGAGCCGGTCGCATCGCTCGGTCAACGCCGGATCGCCGAACATGCGGCACGCGCCTCGCATGCGATGAATGAGGCCCTGAGCGACTTCCAGGTCTTCGCGACGACGTCTTGCCAGAAGACGACGAAAGCGCGCCAGATCCTTCGCCATTTCATCTCGCATCATGCGTCGCGCGTAGGGGTCATCCCTTAGTGCCGACCGCGATTTCGGCAAGCTTTTTTCCTGGCTGAGCGACGGAGCCACCTCCGACGTTGCATCGCCCCCGACACTGCAGGTCACATCGCGGGCGAGGTCGTCATCGTCTTCATCCAACGCGGGCCAGCGCACCGCCAGCGTTTGCGATAACCGCTCACGCGAAACCGGCTTGGTCAGCACACCGTCCAGTCCGGCCTCACGGGCAGCGCGCGCCTCCACCACCGAACCTGTCACCGCGTACACGACCGGCTCCCGACGGCCCAGCATCGGGGCGAGCGCATGCAGCGTCTTTGCGAGCGCCAGACCGCTCACGCCGTCGAGGTGCACGTCGGTCAGCACGACATCGACGTCGAGCGCAATCCATTGCACGAGCGCGTCCGTAAGGTCCGCCGCACTGGCGACGTGGCATCCGAGCGACGCCAACTGATCGGCCAGAATCCTGCGATTCATCACATGGTCGTCCACGACAAGTGCCTGCAATCCGGGGCGCACGGCCACTTCGACGACCTCTCGCTCGGGCCTGCGCGCCGGTCCCCCAGGCAACGTTGCACTCGCCTCGGCAGGCGTGTCATCCATGGCCTGCGCCGTCGCACCACCTCCCGGCAAAGCGAATGGCACCGACAACCGGAATCGCGCACCGGACGCGCACGGCTCGGCATGAAGCGTGCCGCGCAGACGCCACGCCCACTGCCGGGCGACCCAAAGCCCAAGCCCTGTGCCTTTCACCGACGTTTGCGCACGGGAAAACGCGGCAAACACCGCGTTTTCCATCCCGGCCGGAATGCCCGGCCCCGTGTCGGTAACGCGAATGGACAGATGCGGGGCGCGAATGGTGTCGCCGCCATCAGGCAGATCGGCAGCGTCCGCCGCATCCGAACGCACCAGCCCGCACGCCCACGAGACCCGCACCGCGACGCCACCGACCACCGTGTACTTCAACGCGTTATCGATCAGCGTGCGCAAGATCTGCCGCAGTCGCGCGCCGTCGCCCCACAAAAAGACAGGCACCGCATCCTCGATCTCACACGTCAGATCGAGTCCTTTGCGACGCGCCAAATCGGCAAAGGCATCGACTTCGGCATCGAGGCTCCGGCGCACCTCGAACACCGCCTCCCGCAGCGGCAACCGTGCAACGTCGTCCTGCCCGAGGTACAGGACATCGTCGACGGCCCCGGCGAGCACATCGAGCATGCTCCGCATGTTGCCCAGCCGCTCGCGCGGCGCGGATGCGTGTATCGCGCCAGCGACCTCCCCGGCGTCGTCCCACAGCGCATCGAGATGCCCCTGCAACACCTGGAGCGGTGCACGCAACTCGTGCACCAGCGCCATGCGAAACGTGCCGGCGTCTGCCGTAACGTGTTCGGCAGCATTCCTTACAAATCCTTCCGGCAGGCTGTCGCCCTCCGATGCATACGTCCCCGAATTCGGGCTTGCGGGATTGGCGTGACTTTCATCATTTCTGTTTCGGAACTTGAATTTGTCGGGATTCATCGCGTCATTGACGCCGCATCACGATTCACGCGCTTCGGCGTACTGAAGAAAGTGAAACAGCCTTTAAGTCTGGCCGTTTGCGTGACGCTTGCGACTGCGCAAATTCCGAACTTTTTCCCGCGCAGGCGCACTTTCGGATTCCCCCGAGCCCGAATGGCTCAAGTTCTGCTTCTCATATGCCGATAATCCCTATGCCCTGTCTTGCACTCACCGATGGACGGGGAGGCCCGCGATCTCCTGGCGCGGCCTGGGCATTCAATCCATCGATCAATATGTATAAGAACATTACGATTCGGGCCAGCCTGACACTGGTCCTAGGTTTGCTTGGTGCACTTCTCGTCCTCGCCAGCGTGCTGGGCCTCTGGGCGCTCGGCTCCAGCAACGACTCCCTGAGCAAGATGGCCACGGAAGACACCCCCGCCCTGGCCGAACTCAAGGGAACCGGCGAGCAAATCCTCCGGACCCGCCTGTCGATGGCGACCTATGCGTCGTACGTCAGCCTCGGGGCCAATCCCGAAGAATCGGACAAAGTCCTCAAACGAGGCACCCAGTACATCGCCACTTCCGACGCCCTCTGGAACGATTATCTGAAACGTCCCAAAGAAGATGCGCACGAAGCGGAGTTGGCCAAGGCGGCCGACGAAAAGCGCAAGGCCTTTTTCGATAAGGTAATCACGCCCGCGCTCAACGCGCTCAAGCAAGGCGATGTCGCAGGCTTCCATCAGATTCAGGCACGCGTCGCCCCGGCCGCATACAACGGTGTCGATACGCTCATGCGCGAGCTTCAGGACATTCAGGTGGCGCGTCAGAAGGCGCGCTACGACGCCGCTCAGCAGCGATACAACGTCATGCGCATCGCCATGGGCGCCACGCTCGTCATCGCGCTACTGCTTGCCCTCTGGGGCCGCGCCATGCTGGCGCGCGCCGTCCTGCGCCCGATTCGCGAGGTCATTGCGTACTTCGAGCGGATGGCCGCCGGCGATCTGAGCCAGCGCATCGAGCAACGCACGCGCAACGAGATGGGCCAGCTCTTCGGCGCGCTCGGCCGCATGCGCGATGGGCTGGCCAGCACGGTGGGCACGGTGCGCGAGAGCACGGAAGCCATTCACGGCAGCGCCCGTGAGATCGCCGATGGCAATGCCGATCTGTCTCGCCGCACGGAATCGCAGGCATCGTCGCTGGAGCAAACGGCCGCGAGCATGGAAGAACTGACGGCCGTTGTGAAACAGAACGCCGAGAACGCTCGCGCGGCCAGCCAGTTGGCCGTGACGGCCTCGGAAACCGCTTCGCGCGGTGGCGACGTCGTTCAGGAAGTCGTGACGACGATGCGCGATATCGCCGAAGCCTCGCAAAAAGTCTCGGACATTCTCACGGTCATCGACGGCATCGCCTTCCAGACGAACATCCTGGCGCTGAACGCGGCCGTCGAAGCGGCACGTGCGGGCGAACAGGGCCGCGGCTTTGCCGTGGTCGCAGGCGAAGTGCGCACGCTGGCGCAGCGCAGCGCGTCGGCCGCCAAGGAGATCAAAGGATTGATCGAAGCGTCGGGCAATCGTGTCGAGGTCGGGACGCGTCTGGTCGAGCGCGCCGGTTCGACGATGGCGGAGGTCGTGCAGTCCGTCAAACGTGTAACCGACATCATGGGCGAGATCTCCGCGGCCAGCGTGGAGCAGTCGAGCGGCATCGAGCAGGTCAACATGGCTGTCACGCAGATGGACGAGATGACGCAGCAGAACGCGGCGCTCGTCGAAGAAGCCTCGGCCGCGGCGGCTGCGCTCGAAACGCAGGCCGCCCGCCTACGCGAGTCGGTGGCGCTGTTCCGACTGTCGTCGCACGAAGCCAGCCACGCGCAGACACACAGCACGAGTGGCACGGCGTCGACCGGCGCACCGGGCGCGCTGGCGCTCGCCGCCTGATACCTCTGCTGCACCGCCCCGCCCTGCCCGCCGTCCGTTTGGCGGGCTTGCGGCGGGGGAGGCAAATGCGACAAGCGCGCTGAGACCTCAGATGCTGGCGCGCTGCTCGAAACCTTTGAGCGGCGACTCTGCTACCCACGCCTTGTCGACGTCACACGACGACACCTGCGCCCCTCGCGGCCCCTCACGCATCCATTCGCACAGCGCCAGCAACTGCGCAGCCTCGCCTTGTGCGATGGCCTCCACCGTACCGTCGCGACGATTTCGCACCCATCCCACCAGACCGAGCCTGCGCGCCTCGACCACGCACGCGGCGCGGTACCCCACGCCCTGCACCAGCCCGTGCACCACGATTTGCCACGTTGTCGTCATTGCGCCTCCTGCCGTCGCCAGTACGTTCGATGGTGTTCGATGGCGTTCGATGGTGTTCGATTGAAAAAGGGCCCGATAACTATCGAGCCCTGTCATTACGTTAGCACACCACCGGTACACGCCTAATAGATGTCGCGGCGGTAGCGTCCCTGTGCCGAGAGGTCCAGCAGAGCATTTGCGCCGATGGCCTCGGCCAATGCCGCATCGACCGCAGGGGCCATGCCCGCAAGACTGCCGCAGACGTAAATCGACGCACCATCGGCCACCCATTTCGCAATCTCTTGCGCCGACTGGCGGACGTGATCCTGCACGTAGATCCGCTCAGCCTGATCACGCGAATAGACCCGATCCAGACGAGCGATACCGCCTTGCACCTGCCACTCGCGCAACGTCGCGTCGTGGAAAGCATCGTGACTCGCCTGCCGCTCGCCGAAGATCAGCCAGTTGCGAACCTGCCCCTTTGCGATGCGCGCCGAGAGATGGGCGCGCAGCCCGGCCAGCCCGGTGCCGTTACCAATCAAGATCATGCCCTTTGCGTCAGCCGGACCGTGGAAGCCGGGATTCGAACGCACGCGCATCAATACGCTATCGCCCAGCGCCATGCCGTGCGTCAGCCAGCCCGAGCCCAAGCCCAGCGAGCCATCGGGATTGCGCGTCTGGCGCACGAGCAGCATCAGCTTGCCCTCGTCCTGCGTCGATGCAATCGAATACTCCCGCTCGGGCAACGGTGCCAGACGTTCGAGCCAATCCTGCAAGTCGACGCCAGCAGGCGGTGCAGCGTCCGGCAGCACGCGCTCACGCAACACCTCCCCCAGCAACGCCTCGCGACCGGCCACGCTCACGCGCACATCCGACGCCCACACGCTGCCCGCGAGGAACGCGTCGATGCGCGCGGCCGTATGGCGCGGCAGCACCTCGACCAAGTCGCCCGCGACCCACTGCGCGCCTTGCGGCGGCGTGAACGCGAGATGATAGGCAGGCAAACCGGTGCTGCCCGGATTGAGCACTTCGCGCTCGGCAAGCGCCCAAGGCGCGAAGCGCGGACCGTCGTCGGCCTTCGTGGCAACCAGCGGACGACCGAGCCATTCGCCCAGACGTTCCTGCCAGCTTGCCCAGGCGCCCGGATCGCCACGGTCGACTTCGATCGGCTCGAATGCCGCCACACCGCCCTGCGCCCGCAGCCAGCCGTCGAGCTTGCGGCCGAAACCGCAGAAGGTGTCGTAATGACTATCGCCCAGCGAGAGCATGGCAAAGCGCAGCTTGGGCAGCGCCAGCGCCTGATTCATCAGTTGTTGGGAGAAACGACGTGCGCTGTCGGGTGGCTCGCCGTCACCGAACGTGCTGACGATGAACAACGCGCGTTTGGCCGCGCCGAGCTGCGCCTGTCCGATGCGCGCGAGCGGCTGAATCTGTGCGGGCACGCCCGCCCCCTGCAACATACCGGCCGTCTGCCAGGCAAGCCCCTCGGCCACGCCGCTCTGGCTTGCGTATCCGATCAGCACCCCTTCGTCGGCGAACGAACCACCGCTCGACGGTGCCGTCACGCCATTCGTGCCCTTCGCACCCTTCGCACCATCGGCACCCTGCGCCGGGCGCGCCGCCGCCAACGCACGCTTCTTCTTGCGCCGGTCGAGATAGAGCATCCAGCCCGTGACGAAGAACACCGGCATCATCAGACTCGACAGCATCATGACGACGATGCCCACGGGCCCGAAGAAACTGCCACGGTGCAGCGCGTAGATGCTCGTCATCAACTGGCCGCCGGTCGTCTTCTGCGCGTAACGCTCCTCGTTGCGAATCGTGCCGGACGCCGGCTCGATATCCATGCGACTGAACGCACGCTCATGCGGCACAGACTTGTCGAGCCACGTCATCTGCAGCGGCCCACCTGCCTTTTGCGACGGGCGCAGATAGACCTTCGTGTAATCGGGCACGCGCGCGACGAAGCTGTCCCACACGGTGCTCATGTCGTCTGCAGAGGTCGACGCCAGATCGGGCAGCGCCTTCTTGCGCTCGCCCTTGGTATTCGCATCACCCTGCTTCGCCATCTTCGGCTTCTCGGGCTGCTTGTTGCGTACCGGCTGTTCAACGCCAGCCATCGAGAAGAGCATGCCGCGCCACCAGTCGTACGACCAATACAGGCCCGTCGTCGCCGACACGAGATACGGCACCAGCACGACCGTGCCGATCACAGCGTGGAGATTCCACAGGAACGGGCGTCCCTGCTTCTTGAAATCGATGTGAAACCATGCGCGCCAGTTGCCGATCCGGCGCGGCCAGCGCAGGTACAAACCGCTCGCCGCGAGCAGGAACAGCAGCAGCGTTGCCGCGCCCGTGATCTGCTTGCCGATGCCGTCCACCGTCAGGAAACGGTGGATGTCCATGATGAAGCGGAAAACGACGTCGGCCTGCGAGCGGCCCAGCATCTGTCCGGTGTACGGGTCGACGAAATAGGTCTCGCCGCGTGTGCCGTCACCGATAGAGAGCCGCACACCAACCGCGTCCTCGGGATTGCGCATGACCGTCATCAACAAAATGCGGCGATCGGGGACGGCCTCATGCACGCGCGCGACCAGGTCGGGCACCGGCAAAGGTGCCGTGTCGCGCTCCGCCACGGTCATGACACCCGGACTGAATGCACGGGTGAGTTCTTCGTAATAGGAAAGCAGTGCGCCGGTCAGGCCAACCACCGCCAGCACCAGACCGGCCGTAATGCCGAAGAACCAGTGCAGTTGAAACCACAGTCTTTTCATCATTGTTGTCGTCCAACGCACGTCCGTGCGCCGGTGGTGGCGCGTGCGTGGCAGGTGTGCCGTGCCGCAATCCCCGGATGGAGCACTATGCGGCAATTAACGAATGTTATTGCAAACGATTCTCATATTCAATACCTACTTGCCTTTCTTCGTCTTGAGGGTGCTGTCTAACGTCTACCGCGCCCCGCGTAGGTGTCATCTGACAGGAATTTCATACATCGGACGACGCCTGGTCGCTTTTTGAGCGGTTAGGATGAATACATCCCGCGCGGATATCCGCGCTCCCGCCCTTCAATCCCGCCGCACGTCACGTCTCGTCTGCCCAATCCCTAGCCCTCCTGCTGGCCCTGGAACGACCTCTCGACCTGCGGCACGACAGCGACGGAGAGCCATGCAACCCACAACGTCTTCCCCGCCCGTCACGAGCGTGACGCCAACGGCCCCGCCATCAGCGATGTCTGCGACTGCGTTCGCCGCTCATCCACCCGATCAGCGCGCCGTCAGCATTGCCACGGTGGCATTCTTTTTCGATCTGGATGGCACGCTGGCCCCGCTGGCGGCGCGTCCGGACGCGGTCAAACTGCCGCGCGACACCGCCCGTGTGCTTGCTCGCCTGCTCGAGCGCGCGAACGGCGCAGTCGCCGTCGTGTCGGGTCGCGCCATCGACGACATCGACGGCCTGCTCGCCCCACTGCACGTACCGGCCGCCGGTCTGCATGGCGCTGAGATTCGTCATGCGGACGGCAGGCTCGCGCGCGCTGACGGCCACGCCGCCGACACCGAAAGCATCGCCGCCATGGCCGCACCGCTGCAAGCGCTGGTCGCGCAGCATCCGGGGCTGTTGCTTGAGAACAAGGGTTGTGCGCTCGCGTTGCACTATCGCGGCGCCCCCGAACTGGCAGGTGTGGCGCGCGACACCATGCGCGCACTGGCCGATCTGCACACCGACAGGTTCTCGCTACAGCCAGGCAAGCTGGTCTTCGAACTGCGCCCGCGCAATGTCAGCAAGGGCCGCGCCATTTCGACACTTCTGAACGAGGCCCCGTTTGCGGGTCGAACGCCGTTCTTTGCCGGTGACGACCTCACCGACGAGGCCGGTTTTGCCGACGTGAATGCGCTGGGTGGCATCACGATCAAGATCGGGGACGGAGAGACCTGTGCGCATTACCGGCTGCCTTCGCCGGAGGCGCTCACCGCCTGGCTGCTCACGCTGCACGGCGACACCTCGCCGGCCCCGCCTCAACGCTCACAGGAGACAGACGTATGAGTCGCTTAGTCATCGTATCGAACCGGGTTGCCCCCATGACCGAGGGCAAACCTACTGCCGGCGGCCTTGCCATCGGCGTGTTCGATGCGCTCAAGGACACCGGGGGCATGTGGTTCGGCTGGAACGGCGAGATCGATGCGCAGCCCGCCACCGCCCCCGAGATCGCGCATCGCAACAACGTCACCTTCGCCACCGTGCCACTCACCCGCCGCGACTACAACACGTACTACCGCGGCTTCTCCAATGCGACCCTGTGGCCGACGTTTCACTACCGCGACGACCTCACACGGTATCAACGCGACGATTACAACGGTTATCGTCACGTCAACGCACGCTTCGCCGCGCTGCTCGCCCCACTGCTCAAAGACGACGATCTCATCTGGGTGCACGACTATCACCTGCTGCCCTTCGCACAGGCGTGCCGCCAGATCGGTCTGCGCCAACGGCTGGGATTCTTCCTTCACATTCCGTTCCCGTCGCCGCAAGTCCTGATGACGGTGCCACCGCATGAAGCGCTCGTGCGTGCGATGTGCGAATACGATCTGGTCGGCTTCCAGACCGAGACGGACCGCACCGCCTTCACCGACTATCTGGTCCGCCACGCCGGGGCCACGCTCAACAGCGACAGCACGGTCACCGCCTATGGCCGCACTTTGCGCACGGGTGTGTATCCGATCGGCGTGTATCCGGACGAGATTCAGAAACAGGCGACTGCCCGCGCGACCGTCAAGCACATCCTCGATCTGAAGCAAGGATTGCAGGAGCGCAAGCTCATCATGAGCGTGGACCGACTGGATTATTCGAAGGGGATGCTGGAACGCTTTCGCGCGTTCGAACGACTGCTGGAGCTATGGCCAAACCAGCAAGGCACGGTGAGCTTTGTTCAGGTTGCGCCACCAAGCCGCTCCGACGTGGCGGGTTATGGCGAAATCAGGCGTCAGCTCGAAACGCTGTCCGGTCATATCAACGGTCGATTCTCGGACCTGGCGTGGGCACCGCTGCGCTACATCAACAAGCGCTACGATCACGAAGTGCTGATGTCGTTCTTCCGCGCGTCGCAGGTGGGATACGTCACACCGTTGCGTGACGGCATGAACCTCGTCGCCAAGGAATACGTCGCCTCGCAGGATCCGGCCGACCCCGGCGTGCTGGTACTGTCGTGTTTTGCAGGGGCGGCGCAGGAACTCGACGGCGCACTGATCGTGAATCCCTATGACATCGACGGTATGGCCGAAGCCCTGCGCTCGGCGCTGAACATGTCGCTGTCCGAGCGCCAGTCGCGTCACGAGAGCATGATGAGTACCTTGCGCGAGCACAACCTCTCGACGTGGCGCGACCGCTTCATTACCGATCTGCGCGCGCCGACGACCGCGACACCCGCCTTGTTGCGCTGCGCCCAACCCGCCGCGGCCTGACTGCCGGTCCTGCGCCGGTCCGATACTTTCGGTCCGACAGCTTCGGTCCGACGACTGCGCAGGACGGCCGTGGACGACGCCCTCAGGAGCCATGCCATGCGCCAACGGAGCCACACCTCTGACCCTGCCGACACCCCGTGCGTCGAAGTCGAGACCGACGGGCCGGTGACGCTCATCACGCTTGCTCGTCCAACCCGTCGCAACGCCGTCGACCGCCACATGGCGGCGGCGTTGCGTGACGCGCTGCTCGCCTTCGAACAGGACGAGAACGCGCGCGTCGCGGTGCTTTGCGGCAAGGGGGCGTCGTTCTGCGCCGGTGCGGATCTTTCCGCCTTCGACGATCCCGAGCGCCGCAACGACGTGACGCCCGACGGCAGTGGCGACGGACCGATGGGCCTTACGCGACGTCATCTGGACAAGCCGGTCATTGCGGCCGTCACCGGTCATGCCGTGGCGGGTGGACTGGAACTGGCGCTATGGTGCGACCTGCGTGTCGCGGACGACTCCGCTACGTTCGGCGTCTTCTGCCGACGCTTCGGGGTGCCGCTGATCGATGGGGGAACGGTCCGCCTGCCGCGCCTGATCGGTATGAGTCGGGCGCTCGACATGATTCTGACAGGCCGTGCGGTGGGCGCGCAGGAGGCGTTCGAGATCGGGCTGGTGAACCGGCTGGTGCCGGAAGGCATGGCGTGTCAGGGCGCACTTGCGTTGGCGCATCAGATCGCCGAGTTACCACAAGGCGCACTGCGCGCCGACCGCCGGGCGGCCTACGCACAGTGGGATCTGCCGCTGGACGCTGCGCTGCGTCAGGAAGGGGCTGCCGGACACGAGGTCGTCTTCTCGGAAGGCGTCGCCGGCGCTCGCGCGTTTCTGGCCGGCGCTGGCAGGCATGGTGCGCCGCGCAAGACGCCTTAGCCCCTTAGCCCCTTAACGCCTTAACCCCTGCTCCTGTACCGCCTGTAACCCCGGCGTCGGAAGCCAAAACAGACCAACGCTCAGGGCCTTATCGAGCCTTATCGGGCCGGTGCAGGAAGCGGCGGCAATTGCGCCAGACGCTTGCTCAGACCGTCTGCAATTTCCTTCTGATTGGCCTGCTTCGCAAAGTCGATGGCCGTCATCTTCAATTGGTTCGCGAGACGAACGTCCGCCCCACCGTCGAGCAACACCTTGCACGTGCTGATGTGGCCGCCGCGTGCGGCCATCATGAGCGGCGTCGTGCCGTTCGGCGATTCCGCATCGACGTAGGCCGACGCGTCGAGCAGCATTTGCACGATGTCGTCATGACCGTTCGTCGCCGCGTAGTGCAGCGGTGCCCAGCCCTTCTTGTTGACTTCGGCGTCCTTGTCGATCAGGAGCTTCACCATCGGCGTGAGGCCCTGCAGCGACGCGATCATCATGGCGTTCTCGCCCGCGCGATTCGTGGCATCCAGATCGGTACGCTTGTCTTCAATGAGTAATTTGGCGACGCCAACGGACTTCTCGCGCATTGCAATCACCAGCAACGGATCGCCCTTCTCGTCGCGCGTGTTCGGATCGACACCGGCCTTAAGTGCCTGTTGCACGGCCTTGGTGTCGTCGAACACCACCGCTTTGACCAATGACGTATTGGAGGTCGCGGCCGTAGCACACGCCGTCAACCACAACACGCTCAGCAGCGTGAAGACGTGGATCACTGAAAATTTACGCATCGGGGGCTCCTGTCGGTCGTCCGGGAAGTTCGATTAAAAGCGTCGGCAAAAGCGTCGACGAAAAACGTCGGTTCGAAAGCTACGCGCGATGCGAGTTCAATGCTTCGCCGTGGCAAAGAGGCGGAAGAAGTTCTCGCTTGTCGCCTCGGCAATCTTCTGCAACGGCTCGCCGCGCAAATCCGCGATGAATTCCGCCACATGGCGCACATAGCCCGGCTGATTGAGCTTACCGCGATATGGCACCGGCGCGAGATAGGGCGAATCCGTTTCGATCAGCATGCGTTCGAGCGGCACGCGACGCGCAACGTCCTGCAAATCGCGCGCGCTCTTGAATGTGACGATGCCCGAGAACGAGATGTAGAAGTTCTGATCGAGCGCGCCCTTCGCGACATCCCAGCTCTCGGTAAAACAATGCATCACCCCTGCTGGCTCGCCAGCCTCCTCTTCGCGCATCAGGCGCAGCGTATCGTCTGCGGCCGAGCGGGTATGAATGATCAGCGGCTTGCCTGTCGCGCGTGCGGCGCGGATGTGCGTCCGAAAGCGCTCGCGCTGCCATTCCATGTCTTCGATGCTGCGGCCTTCGAGCCGGTAGTAGTCGAGGCCGGTCTCCCCGATGGCGACGACCTTCGGTGTGGCCGCGAGACGCACGAGATCCTCGACGCTCGGCTCGGGTGTGTCCTCATAGTCGGGATGCACGCCTACGGAGGCGTAGACATTCTCGTGCTGCGCCGCGATCTCCAGCACCTGCGGCAACGTCGGCAGGTCGACGGAGACACACAGCGCATGGCTGACCTTGTTCTCGCGCATACGAGCGAGCAAGTCCGGCATCTGCTCGGCCAACTCAGGGAAATTGATATGACAGTGCGAATCGATGAACATGATGTGCGATCGGTTGCCGGTGATCCGCATCAAAGCGATGCGGGCCCGCCGAACAACTGTTTGTATTTCAGGAAAAGCGCTTCGAGCAGCACGCGCGTATTGAGCGGGTGATTCTGCACCTGACGCTGTTGCGCCAGTTCGCGCAGGAAGCCAAGCAGACGGACGTCGTCGGTCGCGTCGCCGCAGCGGCGCAACGCCTGTGCCTGCGCCGGAAAGAAACGGACGGCACCGGCCATGCGCTCGGCGAGCACATCGAAACACCAGCGTTGCAACGTCTCAAGAATGCCCGGCAAGCTGCCCTTGTGCAGTTGCTCGGCGCAGGCGAAAGCGTCGATAGCACCGCCTTGCGCGAGCTGCCCCAGCAGCCAGTCGCGCCAGCCACGCTCATCGGGCTCGGCCAGCGCGCGCGCGGCCAGCGGGGCACCGCCTGCTTCTGCAAGCACGGCCGCGGCGGTGGTTGCATTTAGGCCAGCCTCGCCCATCAGCCATTGCGTGGCCTGCGCGTCGTCGGGACGCGTGAGCACCAGTCGACGACAGCGCGACAGAATCGTCGGCAGCAAGCGGTCGGGTTGCGTCGTCACCAGCAGGAACACGACGCCTTCGGGCGGCTCTTCCAGCGTTTTGAGCAAGGCGTTCGCCGCGTGCACGTTGAGCGACTCGGCCGGGTACAGCAACACGACACGACGCCCCTGACGATGCGAGCCAAGGCTCGCGAAGTCGATGACCTCGCGCACCTGCTCGATCTTGATTTCCTTGCTCGGCGTTTTCGTCTTCTTGTCACCGTCGGTCTCTGCCCGCGCGTCTGCGCCGGGGAGCGTGTCCGCCAGCGCTTCGGGGCAAATTACGCGAAAGTCCGGGTGATTGCCGCTCGCGAACCATTGGCATGCGCCGCAAGTACCGCACGGAAGATGATCGTCACGCGGCGATTCGCACAGCAAACCCTGCGCGAACGTCCGCGCCAGCGCCACCTCGCCAATGCCCGGCACCGCCTGCAATAGCAGGGCGTGCGGCATCTGGGTGCGCAGGTCGTTAAGGCGTGTCCAGTCCTCTGACTGCCACGGATACAGCATGTGGGCTCCTTGGCCGGATGTTGCAGATGTTTCGGTGCTGCATTGGCGCGTCGACCGAGGCCCGTGTCTATGGGAGACCGCGGGAAATCGTGATGTGCTCAACGTCAGCCATCGACGTGGATATCCGAATTATGCGCGCGTCGGGAAAAACCGGATGAAGTCCATCCCTTCCCCCAAACGCTCAATGTTGCCTAATGTGGCTTAGTGCCCCGGCAATCCCAGCCGTGCGAATACGTCAGCGAGTTGTTCGGCAATGGCGTCGATGCTCTGCGCTGCGTCGATCAGCACCATGCGCCCGCCCGATTCCCCGGCACGACGCAGATACTCCTCGCGCACCCGGGTGAAAAACGCGGCCGACTCCCGTTCGAACTTGTCGGGCGCGCGGGCACCGGCCAGTCGTGCGGCGGCAATTGCCGGATCGAGGTCGAACAGAATCGTCAGATCGGGCTGGCGCGTACCCTGCACCCAGCGTTCGAGAATCGACAGCTTGTCGCGCGACAGGCCACGCCCGCCGCCCTGATACGCAAACGTCGCATCGGTAAAACGATCGGAGACGACCCAGTCTCCGCGTGCAAGCGCGGGCTCGATCACCTTCACCAGATGTTCGCGGCGACCCGCAAACATCAGGAGCGCCTCGGTTTCGATATCCATCGGCTCGTCGAGCACGAGCTTGCGCAGCGCTTCGCCGAGCGGCGTCCCCCCCGGCTCGCGCGTCGCCACGACGTCACGGCCAACGGTGGCCAGGCCCTGACGCAGTGCGTCGACAAAGGCGTTGACGTGCGTACTCTTGCCCGCGCCGTCGATGCCCTCGAATGTCACGAACTTGCCCGGCACCACGGCCGGTGCGTCCGGGGAATGCGTCATTGCTCACCTCGCTGATATTTGTCCACGGCGCGATTGTGCTCCTGAAGATTGGTCGAGAAGTGACTCGTGCCGTCACCGCGCGCCACGAAATACAGAGCGTCGGTCGGCGCAGGGTTGAGCGACGCCGCCAGAGACGCCACTCCCGGCAGCGCAATCGGCGTCGGCGGCAGACCGGCGCGCGTGTACGTGTTGTACGGCGTATCCGTTTGCAGATCGCGCTTGCGCAGACGTCCCGTGTACAGATCGCCCATGCCGTAGATCACCGTCGGGTCGGTCTGCAGCAGCATGCGTTTGCGCAGCCGGTTGACGAACACTGCGGCGACTTGCCCGCGCTCCACAGCCTGCCCCGTCTCCTTCTCGACGAGGGAAGCCATGATAAGTGCCTCGTACGGCGTGGCGTACGGCAAGCCCGGTGCGCGCGACGCCCATGCTTCGTCCAGACGTTTCTGCATCAGGCGATAAGCACGCTTGTAAATATCGATATCGCTGGTGCCTTTCGGAAAAAGGTACGTGTCGGGGAAGAACATGCCCTCCGCTTCCGCGCGATCTGCGCCCACGAGTTGCATCAGGTCGGCGTCGGGCAGCCCGGCCGTGTCGTGACGCAACGCCGGGTTGGCATCGATCTCGGAACGCATCTTCTTGAAGGTCCAGCCCTCGATGATCGTCACCACGTACTGATTGACGTCGCCACGCGCGAGCTTGTCCATGACTTCCATGGGCGTGATGCCGGTCGCGAACTCGTAGTTGCCCGACTTGAGCTTGGTGCCCACGTCCATCACGCGGGCGAGCAGATTGAACAGCAGCGGATGCACCGGCACGCCGCCCGTGCGCAACTGCGTGGCGACGCTGCGCACCGAGCTGTAAGGCTTGATCGTGACGTCCAGTGTCGGCTTGCCCAATTGCAGCGGCGCTTGTGCCCAATAATAGAAAGCGCCGCCGGCCGCCAGTGCCGCGACGATCAACAGAACAAACAGACGTTTGATGAAGTACATGAATTGCAGGATAAGTCGCGCGATGACGACAGCGGGTTCGGGGGACTCGTCTGCCGGACGCGCGTGGCGGCAACGGTGTCGGGGGGCGCATTTTGCGCGTCGAACCGGGCTCGCACGTCCTGGCGGAAGACCCAATATAATACTTTGACTTGCCGAACCCTCACAGATTGACAGGCACTTTCGTTTATGACCTCCACATGGCGTGATCTTCTGCCGCAAGCGGCAGCCGCTTCTCCTTCCGATATTTCGTCCGATGCACGTGCCGCACAGTTCGATGCGTTGCGCACGGGCAGCTTCGTCGCCCTGGCGAGCGACACCGGCCTCATCGCCGTGAACGGTGCCGACGCGGCCACGTTCCTGCACGGTCAGTTGACCAGCGACGTCGAACGTCTGTCGCCCGTGCAGGCACGTCTGGCGGGCTATTGCTCGGCCAAGGGACGCCTGCTCGCGACCTTCCTGATGTGGCGCGACACGTCGCCCGACGCGACGATCTATCTCGCCAGCGACGCCACCGTGCAGGCCGCGGTGCAGAAACGTCTGTCGATGTTCGTGCTGCGCGCGAAGGCGAAACTGACGGACGGCACCGCCACGCATGTCCTGCTGCAAGTCGGTGGCCCGGCCGTTGAAGCCGTGCTGTCGCGGACGTTCGCGTCGCTGCCCGCCGCCGCGCTGGCAGCCGCACATGCCACCATGGGCGACGCGCCCGGCAACGGCACCAGCCTGATTCGTCTGCCCGACGCCGGTACGGCTCGCTCGCTCTCCCGCTTCCTTTGGAGCGTGCCGGTCGCGCAGGCCGCCGCAGTCTGGAACTCGCTTGTCGGCACGGACGGCGTGGTCGCCGTCGACCCGACGCTCGCGGCCTGGCTCGACGTGCAAAGCGGCGTGGCCCGTGTCACTACGGCAACGCAAGAACAGTTCGTACCGCAGATGATCAACTGGGAAGTCGTTGGCGGCGTGAACTTCCGCAAGGGCTGCTACCCGGGGCAAGAAGTCGTCGCGCGCAGCCAGTATCGCGGCACGATCAAGCGTCGGCTTCATCTGGCCCATGTTGACGGCGTGCTGCCTGCGCCGGGCCAGGAACTGGTCGAAACGAGCGATGCCGAACAGCCTTGCGGCATGGTCGTGCTGGCTGCACCGGCACCAAGTGGCGGTTATGACGTCCTCGTCGAGCTGAAACTCACTGCGCGCGAAGCCGACGATGTCCGCCTGGGCAAGGTCGACGGCCCGGCGCTGGTATTCGGTGAGCTGCCTTACGAAATTATCGATCCGACGGAGGCGCCTGCATCATCGGCGCCGTCGGCCGCTGCTTCCTGAGTTGCCCCTACGGCCAGCGCCGATGGACTGTTACGTCTACTACCGTGTCTCGATCACGCAGACCGCTGCCGCCCGTGACGCTGTCGCCCGTCTCTTTGCGTTGACGGCCGGGCGCTTCGGCGTTTCCGGCCGCATTCAATGGCGCGCCGACGTCTCAGACAACGATGTCGCCAAGGGCGGCGCGACCTGGATGGAGCGATACGACGCCGTCGATGCCGCGTTCGTCGAGGCGCTGCCGCAAATGGTCGTCGAATCTGGTCTAGCGTCGTTGCTCGAAGGCGAACGCCATGTCGAATGCTTCGTCGATATGCCGGCGCCCGCTTCCCCATGTGCCTGATCGTCTTCTCCTGGCAACCCGACGCCGCCACCCCGCTGATCTTGCTCGCCAATCGCGACGAATTCTTCGAGCGCGCCGCCGAGCCGCTACATTGGTGGTCCGATCATCCCGATGTGCTTGCCGGGCGCGATCTGCGCGGCGGCGGAACGTGGATGGGTGTCAATCGTGCGGGACGTTTCGCCGCCCTGACCAACTTCCGTGACGGCCGGGCACCAATGACACCGAAGGACTCGCCGTCGCGCGGCCTGCTGGTGTCTGCCATGCTCGACGCGACCGCATTCGACGACGATCTGGCACGCGTCGAGAAGCACGCCCACGAATACGCAGGCTTCAACCTGCTTGCGGGCGATTTGCCCGCGGGTAAGTTGTTTTGGTTGGGGAATCGGGAGACGCAGGCCGGAGATGCGCGGACTGCGGAACGAGCAGGAAGCCGAACGTCTCTGCCAGTGGCCCACGTGATCGCACCGGGCTTTCACGGACTATCGAACGCGCTTCTGGACACGCCGTGGCCCAAGCTGGTGAGTCGACGTAATGCGCTACGCGACGCGCTGGAGAACGGTGCCGACGACTTCGCCCTCATGGAAGTCATGCGCGACGCCGCCGAAGCCGCCGACGAATCACTGCCTGAAACGGGGGTAACGCATGACTGGGAAAAAAAGCTCTCGGCGGCGTTCATCGCATCGCCCGCCTACGGAACGCGTTGCACGACGTTGCTGCGTTTTCACCGCGACGGTGTCATCGAAGTGACCGAGTCAACCGTCTCGCCGTCGCAACCTGCGAGCGAATTGCGCGATCTTCGGCACTACCGGTTCGATGTCAACCGCGCCTGACCGAAGGCGCCCTGACGAAGTCACCGGTCCGCAAGCCTCTGTCATCCGGCCACTCGATCGGGGACTTACACCAGTCGCACGATCTGCTTGCCGAAGTTCTCGCCCTTGAGCAATCCGAGGAATGCGGCGGGGGCACTCTCAATACCTTGCGTCATCGACTCGCGGTAACGCAACTCACCGGCAGAGATCGCTTCGGTCAGTTCCTTGAGCGCCTGCGGCCAGATGTCCAGGTGTTCCATGATGATGAAGCCTTCGAGCTTCACACGTTGCGTGAGCAACAGCGACGGGTACTTCATCGGAATCGGCTCGCCGTTGTACCCCGCGATCATGCCGCACAGTGCGATGCGCGAATGCGCGTTGAGGTTGCGCATCACCGCATCGAACACCTCACCTCCCACGTTCTCGAAGTATCCGTCGATGCCGTCGGGCGCCGCGTTACGCAATGCTTCGTAGACGTTGCCCGCCTTGTAATCGACACACGCGTCGAAGCCGAGCGTCTCGACGACGTACGCACACTTCTGCTCGCCACCGGCGATGCCGATCACACGGCATCCTGCCCGCTTGGCCAACTGCCCTACAACGCTACCCACCGCGCCGGATGCCGCGCTCACCACGACCGTCTCGCCCGCCTTCGGCGCAATGATCCGGTTCAGACCGTACCAGGCTGTCACCCCCGGCATGCCAGCGGCCCCCAGATAAGCGCTCATCGGAATGCTCGTATCGTGAAGACGACGCAGATTGCTGCCGTCCGAAATACCATACTCTTGCCAGCCGAACATAGCCGTCACGGCATCCCCCGGTTGCCAGTCCGGATTTCGCGACTCGATCACCTCGCCCACGGTCGCACCGATCATCACCGTATCGAGCGGCTGCGGCGGTGCGTACGACTTGGCGTCGCTCATCCGGCCCCGCATGTACGGATCGAGGGAAAGGTAGAAGTTACGCACCAGCACCTGCCCGTCGCCAAGCTCCGGTAGCTCAGGGGCGGCAAGGTGGAAATTGTCGAGCGTGGCTTCCCCCGTCGGGCGGGAGACCAACAAAATCTGGCGATTGATCGTCATGTGACTTCCTCCGCATCAGTGACATGCATGAATTACGTAAACGAGTGACCTGACCGCGCGATCGGGTTGCGTCGCGAAACCTCAGTCCCCACTGGGCTCGCCCGGTCGACGTTGCTCGTGCACTTCGCGTCCAACTGCCAGACGGCGCAGATACTTGAACGTGCCCATCGCCTTGGCGACGAGCTTGCCGTTGGCATCTCGCACCTCACCTTCGCAGTACGCCATCGTCGTCGAGCGATGCAGCAATCGGCCGAACGCACGCATTTCACCCGAACCGGGCTGCATGAAGCTCGTCTTCATTTCGATGGTCACGACACCCGTACCTTCCGGTGCGACGCTACGGCTTGCAGTACTCAGCGCAACATCGAGCAGCGCCATCGTGACGCCGCCGTGCATCACCTCCCAGCTATTCAGATGCTTGGCCGACAAGTCCAGACGTAACTCCGACTCGCCGTTCTCGGCGCGCAACAACTCGATGCCCAGATGATCGATAAATCCCGAACGAATCGTCAGCGCACTCATCGGAAACTCCGGGCGCATTGGCCTTCACGGTAAAACTTGTCCATCGTCTTGTCTTCAACTAACGACCTCGCCCATGCGGCGCGACGTCTGATTTTCATCGCTACACCTACGATCGCGCCGAAGCGCGACCACCCGCGTCTACTCACTTCTACTCACGTGACACGCCTGCGGCGGCCAATGCCGCCCATGCTGCGGCCAACGAACCATTCAGGTCGATGGCGCGGCACGCGTGTTCGATCACACACGCATCGAAGCCTCCGGCTTTGGCGTCGAGCGCACTCCACGCGACGCAGAAATCCGTCGCGAGTCCCACGCAATGCACCCGCCTGACGCCCTTCTCGCGCAAATAGCCTGCAAGGCCCGTCGGTGTCTTGCGGTCGGCCTCCAGAAACGCCGAGTAGCTGTCGACGCTAGCCTGATAGCCCTTGCGCACCACCGCCTGCGCATGCGGAATATGCAAATCCGCATGTAAAGCTGCGCCCTGTGTGTTCTGAACACAATGCGTCGGCCACAACACCTGCTCCCCGTACGCCAACGTGATCGTTTCGAACGGTTGACGTCCGGGATGATTGTCTGCAAACGACACGTGCGCCGCCGGATGCCAGTCCTGTGTGATCACGACATGAGCGAACTGACTCGCCAACGCATTGATCGCCGGGACCACCTCGTCCCCATGCGGAACCGCCAGCGCGCCGCCCGGCATGAAATCGTTCTGCGCGTCGATCACGAGCAACACTTCATCCATTGGCTTCATGTTCTGCCCCTCTCCTTAGCCGTTGAAACGCTTCCCGGCTTCGGCCAATTCGACCAGTCGAGCCGCGGGTACCCAGTCCTCGCCGTGCTCGCCACTTTCGAATGCCTTCACACGTGCGAGCACCTTATCGAGCCCGACCGTATCGGCATAGAGCATCGGGCCACCGCGCCACAGCGGGAAGCCATAGCCGTTCAGGTACACCATGTCGATGTCCGACGCGCGCGCCGCCGTTCCGTCGGCCAGCACTCTGGCGCCTTCGTTCACCAGTGCGTACACGAGGCGATCGACGATCTCGTCGTCCGAAAACACGCGCGACGTAATGCCGTTCGTCTTGCGATAGTCTTCGAGCATTTGCGCAACTTTCGCCGACTCACGCGGCGTACGATCACCTTCGGCATAGTCATACCAGCCGGCGTGCGTCTTCTGACCGTAGCGCCCCGCTTCGCAAAGTACGTCGGCAATCTTCGGATACACGATCCCCGGTTGCTCGGCGTGACGGCGTTTACGAATCGCCCAGCTGACGTCGTTGCCCGCCAGATCGCTCGTCCGGAACGGCCCCATCGCGAAACCGAAACGCTCGATGGCTGCATCCACCTGCGCAGGCGTCGCGCCTTGCTCGACCATCCACTGCGATTGCTTGAAATACGGTTCGAGCATACGGTTGCCGATGAAGCCGTCGCACACGCGCGCCACCACGGCGAGCTTGCCGATACGCTTAGCGAGCTTCATTACGGTCGCAAGCACATCCTTGCCTGTATGCGCGCCGCGCACGACTTCGAGCAGACGCATGACGTTCGCCGGGCTGAAGAAATGCATCCCGATGACATCCGCCGCGCGCGAAGTGGTTTCCGCCAGTACATCGAGATTCAGCGTGGAGGTATTCGATGCCAGAATTGCGCCCGACTTCGCGACTTTGTCCAGTTCGCGGAAAACGACCTGCTTGATCGCCAGATCTTCGAAAACTGCTTCGACGATCAGATCGGCGTCGGCCACCGATGCGAAATCGGTACTGCCGTGAATGCGTGCCAGCCGCGTTTGCGCCTCATCGGCCGACAGCTTGCCGCGCGTGACGGCCCGGGCGTAGTTGCTGCGCATGGCCTCGACGCCGCGCGCCAGCGAGGCTTCAGTCGTATCCACAAGCGTGACGGGAAGGCCCGCATTGGCAAACGTCATCGCAATGCCACCGCCCATCGTTCCCGCACCGATGACGGCCACGCGTTCAATACTGCGCACCGGCGTATCGTCGGGCACGTCCACAATCTTGGCGGCCGCGCGCTCACCGAGAAACGCATGACGCAGCGCCTTCGATTCCGGCGAACTCACCAGTGCGACGAAACACTCACGCTCGAATTTGACGCCCTCGTCGAACGGACGCTGCAACGCCGCTTCGACTGCCGCCACACACTTATGCGGTGCCGGAAAATGCGGTTGCTCGCGCTGCACTTTGTCTCGTGCGGCGTCGATAGCCGATTGAGCGGAGCCGTCGGTGTCTTCGATTGCGACGTCGCGCAGTCGCGGCAGCGCATTCCCGGCGTCAGCGACGTCACTGGCGAACGCGATGGCGCCCGCCAGCAAATCGTCGTGATTGCCCTCGAAAACATCAGCAAAAAGCGTACCGACGAGCGTTTCTGACTTCACGACGCGCCCCGTGACGACCATGTCGAGCGCACGCGCAACGCCGATAGCACGCGGCAGGCGTTGCGTGCCGCCTGCCCCCGGGAGCAAGCCCAGCTTCACTTCCGGCAAGGCAATTTGCGCGCCCGGCAACGCCACGCGATAGTGGCAGGCGAGCGCCAGTTCCAGACCACCGCCCATGGCGACCGCATGCACCGCCGCGACGACCGGTTTGGTGCACGCATCGATCGCATTGATCACGTCAACGAGCAGCGGACTCTGTGTGGCTTTCGGCGTATTGAACTCACGGATATCGGCTCCACCGGAGAAGGCCTTTCCGCTGCCGATCAGCACAATCGCGCGCACCTGCGCATCCGCCTGGGCTTGCGCCAGTCCCTGCGCAATGCCAGCACGCGTTGCATGACCCAGGCCGTTGACCGGGGGATTCTCCAATGTGATGACGGCCACGCCGTCACGAACCTCATAAGCCGTGCTCATCCTTGTCTCTTTCCTTATAGTGTTGGCGTCGTTTGGGGGCGCCGCGATCCCGCAAGCTGCGGCAAGACGATCGCCCGATTCTAGCGCAGCGCTACACCTCAAGCCATTCGCGACGGATCTCGTGCGCGGCCGCAAGCGCCTCCGGAGTGCCCTCGAAAACCAGCGCTCCGCGCCCCATGACGGCAACGCGCTGCGCACAACTCAGCGCGAGCGAGAGTTTCTGTTCGATCAACAAAATGGCGACGCCCGTCGCTCGCAGATCCGTGAGAATCCGTCCAATGCGAGCCACTACACGCGGCGCAAGTCCCTCGGTCGGTTCGTCGACGATCAACAAATCCGGCCCGGCCATCATGGCCCGGCACAGAGAAAGCAATTGCTGCTCACCACCCGATAGCGAGGCGGCCGGTGCATCACGACGCGGTGCTAGCTCCTCGAAGCGCTCAAAGGCCTGCGCAACCGTCATTGTCCGGTCGGACACACCCGCGCGATTCCGGTGTCTAACGACACGCTGGCCAAGCTGCAAATTCTGGAGCACCGTCAGCGGTCCGAAGACATCCCGCGTCTCCGGCACGTAGCCGATGCCCAGTCTGGCGATATGATGTGACGCCAGTGCGCTCAGCGATTGCCCTTGCCAGCGGATCTCTCCCTCGCGCGCCACCTGCCCCATGATGGCGCGAGCCAGCGTGGAGCGCCCCGCCCCATTGCGCCCAAGCACCGCCACGATCTCGCCCGGTGCGACCCGCATCGTCACGCCGTGCAACACGCGACTGCCGCCATAACCGGCTCTGACGTCAATCAACTCAAGCATCGTGTCCCTCGCTCGTTGCATCGACGTCGAATCTGTCAGCGAATTCCCCGAGGTACGCCATCCGTACGTCGGGATGCGTACGAATCCGGTCCGGTGTATCGCATGCGATCACGACACCCCGCGCCAGCACCGCGATCCGGTCGGCCAGCGAGAACACGACCTGCATGTCATGTTCGATCATGAGCAGCGAGCGCCCTCGGCTCAGCTCGGCGATCAGTGACACCATGCGCACCGACTCCGACTGGCTCATGCCAGCGGTCGGCTCGTCGAGCAACATCACGTCGCCCGCCGATGCCGCGCACAAGCCGACCTCCAGCACACGCTGCTCCGAGTAGCTTAACGCCCTCGCAGGCACGTCACGCCGGGCCTCCAGCCCAAGACGTTCGAGCCATGCTTCGCTGCGACGGGTCACATCGTCCAGACCACGCAAGCGCCGCCAAAACGTATAACGATGGCCGCTCGGCCAAAGACCGGCACACCGCAAATGGTCGATCACACTCATCTGACCGAACAATTGCGACGTCTGAAAGCTGCGTGACAACCCTAGCCTGCTGATGACGTGGGGTGGGCGGCCCGTCACATCGCGATCGTGCATCAGCACCCGCCCACTATCGGGACGCGTTCTTCCCGTGATGACATCGAACAACGTGCTTTTCCCTGCGCCATTCGGACCGATGATGGCAAGCCGCTCGCCGGGCGAGAGCGTGAGATCGACACCACCCAACACCTGGGTGCGGCCGAACGCTTTACCGACCCCCCGAACGCTCAGCGCCTGTGCCTGGGTCGCCGCCGGATCCGCGCGCATGACAAATGGGCTCATCACAAGACCTCCGCCGACACCGAGACGTCGCCGATCTTGCGGCGCAAGCGACGCCCTGCAAACGTCAGGATGGCCCCACCGGCAAGACCCGCAACGACAGCGAGCATCCAAGCGCGCACGCCCAATCGATGGCTCAGACCGCTGGTCGACACGCCGTCGATGGCAAGGCGCGCGTCATAGATCATTTCGATGATCGTCACGCCCGCAAACAATGTCAGCACGACGCCCACACACACGGCTGCGTAGGGCTTCCAAAGCTTGCGAAGCGCACCTTCACGCCATGCCTGCCAATGCGCCGCCAGCAGGCCCGCAATGCCACCCGGCGCGAACACCACGACGACCAGAAATCCCAGACCGAGATAGAGTTGCCACGCGCGGGTAATCGTGGCGAGCACGACAGTCGCAAACACGCCAACGACAGCCCCGAGCATCGGCCCGGCGAAATACGACACCCCGCCCAGCACCGTGAAGACGAGTACAACACCCGAGCGCTCCAGACTGAATGTGTCGGCGCTCACCAGTTCGAAATTCATTGCGCCCAACGCACCGGCCACCCCGGCAAACGCTGCTGCGAGGATCTGCATGCGGTATCGCACACTGGCAGGCGACTCGCCGAGGAATGCGACACGCACCGGGTTGTCGCGCACGGCGCGCGCCAGAAATCCCAGCGGCGTGCGTGTCACGCCAAACATCATGCCCGCAGAGATGAACAACCAGAACGCGACCAGTCCATAGACTTCGCGCTGCGTCGCGAATGTCACGCCGAACCATGCAGCGCCAAGCGTGCGGTCGGTGGGAATGCCGCGCTCGCCGCCGAACCACTCGGGCAGCATCGCGGCCATCACCCACACAAGCTCAGCCACACCGAGCGTGATCATGGCGAATGTCATTCCGGCGCGACGCGTCGTGACATACCCGAGCGTGGCGCCCGCTAAGCCCCCGGCCAGCGCCCCCGCGAGCGGCACGAGCGCCATCGACACCGGCAACCCCTGAATGCCGATGCGATTCATGCACCACACACCGGCATATGCGCCGATGCCCGCGTAAGTCGCATGACAAAAGCTAAGCAGGCCCGTCGAGCCAAGCAGCAGATTGAAGGAGAGCGCAAGAATCGCGGCCGTCCCCATCTGCGTCATCAGGGTCAGCGCCGCGTCGGACGGGAAACACCACGGGGCCGCACACAGGATGGCGGCAAAGGCTCCCCACACGGCGACCCGGCAGCGCCACGACGCAGGACTCGCATGCGACGCATGCGGCGCCCTCACGATCACCTCGTCCATCACCCCTCCCTCAGGCCGAATAGCCCGCGCGGCCGCCACAACAGCACCGCGACCATGAGCAGATAGGGGACGGCCGGTGCCAGTTGCGCAACGCTCAGATGCAACAAGGGCGACAGAAGCGAAAGGGGTGAGGCAGCGTCACCGGCTCCGCTGCGCGACCACCATTGATCGAGTGTCGCGTCGCTCGTCACCGCCCAGGTTTGCAGCAACCCGATCAGCACCGACGCGACGAACGCGCCGCCCAGCGAACCGAGTCCACCGACGACCACGACGACGAATACCACGCTGCCCACCGTCGCGGCCATGCCCGGCTCCGTCACCAGCACATTGCCGCCTGCCGCACCGGCAAGGGCGGCCAGCGCCGCACCGCATGCGAACACCCCTGTATACAGAGACGGCACGTCGTATCCCAGCGCCTGCGTCATGGCCGGCTGCGAGAGCGCCGCCTGGAGGATCAGCCCGGCGCGTGTCGCACGAAACGCTACCCAGACGAGCAGCGCAATCGCACAGGCAAGGCCCATCAGGAACAGACGGTAGGCCGACACCGCAATCCCGCCCACGTGCACGAGAACGCCTTCGAAGGCTGTTGGCACGCCGTAGTCGACCGGCCCTCGCCCCCAGGCGAGTTGCACCAACTCCACCACGATATAGGCCAGTCCGAATGTGGCAAGCAATTCCGCCAGAGCACCGCGCGCGCGCAGACGTCGCAGGACGACGCGCTCGAACAACGCGCCCGCAGCGCCAACCACCAGCGGCGCGACGACCAGCGCCGCCCAGAAACCGACCACGCCCGATAACGCATAAGCAAAGTACGCGCCGAGCATGTAGAAACTGGCATGCGCGAAGTTCAGCACGCCGAGCATGCTGAAAATCAGCGTGAGTCCGCTGGACAGCATGAACAGCAGCAAGCCGTAGCTCACACCGTTCACCAGCACGAGGCCGGCGGTGGCACTCAGCAGATGCACTTCGTCTCCTTCGGGAAGCCAATGAAAGACGCGGCGCAAGCGCCGCATCGGGGGGAAATTCAGGGTGACATTATAGATGGGACGTGCCGTCGGAATGGCCCGGGATCGCCCGAAAAACGGCGTCAATGCTGGATTTCGGACGACGAGCACCGCTGAGTCGGAAGATTCCGATCCGGTCTGCGGTGCACGCTGCCCTCACTCCGGCAACGTCACGTCGCCGACTGGTAATCGCGGAATTTCTCTCGCAACTTGAGCTTGAGCATCTTGCCCGTCGCCGTATGCGGAATCTCATCGACGAAGACCACGTCGTCCGGAATCCACCATTTCACGACGCGCCCCTGGTAGAACGCCAGCACGTCCTCGCGGCTCAAGGTCGATCCGGGCTTGCGCACGACCACCAGCAACGGCCGCTCCTCCCATTTCGGGTGACGAATCGCGATGCACGCAGCTTCGTGAATCTCCGGATGCGCCATGGCGACGTTCTCGACGTCGATGGAACTGATCCACTCGCCGCCGGATTTGATAACGTCCTTGCTGCGGTCCGTGATCTGCACGTAGCCTTCCGGGTCGATGGTGGCCACATCACCGGTCGGGAACCAGCCGTCGATCAGCGGCGACGTGTCGGCGCGGAAATAACGGTCGAGCACCCAGGGCCCGCGCGCATGCAGATCGCCGAATGCTTTGCCGTCCCACGGCAACGCCTCGCCATCGGGCCCCACGATCTTCAGATCGACACCGTAAATGGCCGTCCCCTGCTTCTCGAGAATGTGTTGCTGCGCCGACTCCGGCAGATCGCGATGATGCTTGCGAAGGTGGCACAACGTACCGAGCGGCGACATTTCGCTCATGCCCCACGCATGAATGACGCGAACGCCGTAATCCTTTTCGAACGATTGCAGCATGGCTGGCGGGCAAGCCGAACCGCCGATGACCGTTCGCTCCAACGTGGAAAAACGGGCTCCGATCGATTTCACGTACGTCAGCAGCCCGAGCCAGACGGTAGGCACTCCCGCCGAAAACGTGACGCCCTCGGCTTCGAAGAGTTCGTAGAGCGATTTGCCGTCGAGATCCTTGCCGGGAAATACCAGTTTCGCGCCGGTGAGCGCGCTGGAGTAAGGCAGTCCCCAGGCGTTCACATGGAACATCGGGACCACAGGCAGGACGGCGTCACGCGCCGACATGCACATGGCATCGGGCAGCGACGCGCCGAAAGCATGCAGCACCGTCGAGCGATGGCTATACAGCACGCCCTTCGGATTGCCCGTGGTGCCCGACGTGTAGCAAAGCCCGGACGCCGTGTTCTCGTCCATCGACGGCCACGCGAAGTCACCGTCCTCGGCGGCGATCAGGTCTTCATAACAAAGCAACGGCAAATTCGACGCAGGCATGTGGGCCGCATCGGTCATCGCAATCCAGCCTTGCACGCCCGGGCACAACGGCGCAATGGCTTCGACCAGCGGCAGGAAGTTGATGTCGAACGCGACGTAGCGGTCTTCGGCATGCCCCACGATGTAGGCGATCTGTTCCGGGAACAGTCGGGGATTGACGGTGTGCACCACGCTGCCCATACCGGAGACGGCGTAGTAAAGCTCAAGGTGCCGGTAACCGTTCCATGCCAGCGTGCCCACGCGCTCGCCGTCGCTCACGCCCAGACGGCGCAGCGCCTGAGCCAGTTGACGCGCGCGCTGCTCGGCGTCGCGCCAGGTGTAGCGATGGATATCGCCCTCGACACGGCGCGACACGATCTCGGTGTCGCCATGGTGGCGGGCGGCATGGGTGAGCAGCGAGGAAATCAGGAGCGGCGCGGCCATCATCTGACCGAGGAGCGGTGTTGCCATACGTCGAATCTCCAGAAAAGTCGGAAAAACCGGAATTACGGGGATACGTCGGGGAACAACAATGGAAAGACTGAACAGCGAGCGCTTGAAAGCGGCGATCCGAAAGGCATGTTTTGAATTCATTCTTGACGTGCACGCTCGCCCGGTCAACGCTCATCGCTTGTGCGGCGCAACACGGGCAACGCCCCGCCAGTGTACGCAAGCTGGCAGCAAGCAACGGACACCTCAAGTAGAATGTTTGTTCACCATCAGGAACGTCCCCAATGCCGGCCACCGACCGCTCCGCCACTGTTTCCGCCTCGCTCAAACCGTTCGGACCGCTACCGTTGGCGAACCGTTTCGCGACGCTCGGCACCGAGTTCTTTACCCGCTTGCCGCCCCAGCCCCTCCCCGCGCCCTACCTCGTCGGTTTCTCCGCCGACGCAGCGCGTCTGCTCGGCTGGTCGCCGGACGCCGCGCGCGATCCGGAATTCCTTGCCACGTTCGGGGGCAATACGCCGCTGGTCGGCGGCGATCCGCTCGCCAGCGTCTACTCCGGGCACCAGTTTGGCGTGTGGGCCGGTCAGTTGGGCGATGGCCGTGCGTTGTTGCTCGGTGAATCGGACGGCCCCGGCGGGCGCTGGGAGATTCAGCTCAAGGGCGCCGGTCTCACACCGTACTCGCGCATGGGCGACGGACGCGCCGTGCTGCGCTCGTCGATCCGTGAATTTCTCGGCTCGGAAGCCATGTTTCACCTCGGCGTACCGACCACACGTGCCCTGTGCGTCATCGGCTCGGACGCGCCGGTGCGCCGCGAAACGATCGAGACCGCAGCCGTCGTTACGCGTCTGTCGCCAAGTTTCATTCGCTTCGGCCACTTCGAACACTTCTGGGCGGGCGATCAGTACGAAGCCTTGCGTCAGCTGGCCGACTTCACGATCGATCACCACTATCCGCACTGCCGCGAGGAAGCCAATCCCTATCTCGCCCTGCTGAGCGCCGTATGCGACGCGACGGCCGAACTCGTGGCGCACTGGCAGGCCGTGGGCTTCTGCCACGGCGTGATGAACACCGACAACATGTCGATTCTCGGTCTGACGATCGATTACGGCCCGTTCGGTTTTCTCGATGGCTTTAACGCGCATCACATCTGCAATCACTCCGATACGCAGGGACGTTACGCCTATCAGGCGCAGCCGAACGTGGCGTACTGGAACCTGTTCTGTCTGGCGCAATCGCTGCTGCCGCTGTTCGGCGAAGGCGAAGCAGCCGTCGAACAGGCGAAATCGGTGCTGCCCGTTTTCAAGACGCGCTTTGCCGAAGAAATTGACCTGCGCATGCGCGCCAAGCTGGGCCTGCGCGAGTCGCACGCCGACGACGAGGCGCTCATCAACCGGCTGTTCAAGCTGATGCACGAAGGGCGTGTCGATTTCACGCATCTGTTCCGCACACTGGCGACGTTCCAACTGGACAACCCCGACGCGGACGCCCCGCTGCGCGACATGTTCATCGACCGTCAGGGCTTCGACGCGTGGGCTGTCGATTACCGCGCGCGTCTGCGCCATGAGGCCAGCACCGATGCGAAACGCGCCGTAGCAATGCGACTCGTCAACCCGAAATACATCTTGCGCAACCATCTGGCGGAAGTGGCCATTCGTCGCGCCAATGAGAAGGACTTCTCCGAGGTCGATACGCTGCTCAAGGTGCTTTCGCATCCGTATGACGAACAACCCGAATTCGAGCGCTACGCCGAATTGCCGCCCGACTGGGCCGGTCAGTTGGAAGTGAGTTGCTCGTCTTGATTTTTTTGGATCCGGCGCGCCGCTAACGTGGAGTACCCGCGCGTTGCAAAGACAGGTTTCGTCCCCATATTGGCTTCCTGACACGCTGAATCCCTTTGAACCCGACTGAACGTATGCGACGCACGGCAACCAACGCCGTGCTGGCGCCCCACAGGAGACTTCTATGAGCAAAGTGGAAAAGACCGACGCCGAATGGCGTGCCCAACTCGACGATGTCGAGTACCAGATCACCCGCCACGCGGCGACCGAGCGTGCCTTTACCGGCCGTTACTGGGATCACTGGAAGGACGGCACTTACCGCTGCGTGTGCTGCGGCGCACCGCTGTTCGAGTCGACCGAGAAGTTCGACGCCGGATGCGGCTGGCCGAGCTATTCCAAGCCAATTGACGGCGCAGGCATCGACGAAATCGCCGATTACAGTCACGGCATGGTGCGTGTCGAAGTGCGCTGCCACAACTGCGACGCCCACCTCGGGCACGTTTTTGAAGACGGTCCGCAGCCGACCGGCCTGCGCTATTGCATCAACTCGGCATCGCTGAACTTTGAGGACAAGGCGGGAGAGTCCGACAAGCCGAAAGACGATTGAGGGTAATCTTCTGCATAGCGGACGCCACGGCGTCCGCTTTCAAAAGGCGGTCACGCGCCGCTGAATCACGGTGAATCGGCGTGAATTTCACGCCCTTCTCCCGCAATTGGCAACTTCTGGCCTTAGTCTTGCGTCCACCTGACTTTTTACTGGGAGCCCATGTCATGTCCAAGAAATCCGAACGCCGCCTTAGCCTCGCCGTCGCCGCCTCGCTGATTGCCGGCGGCGTCATGCTTAGCGCCCCGGCGCATGCGCAAATCAATGTGCCGCAGGCCGGCGCGCCGGCCGGAGGCAGCGTGGCTGTACCGGCTGTCACGCCGCGCGCCGTGACGGTCGAGCAGGCGCTCAAGGCCCCGAAAGATATGGAGGCCGTCATCGAGGGGCACATCGTCAACCGGATCAAGCACGAGCACTACACGTTCCAGGACGCTTCCGGCTCGATTGAGATCGAACTCGACGACAAATACCTCCCGACCGGGCAGCAGATTACCCCGCAGACGCTGGTACGCATCATCGGCGAGGTGGACACCCACCGCATGAAGCCGAACGATATCGACGTGAAGCGCATCGAAATCGTCAAATAACCGACACGCTTCTCCGTTCCCGGCACGGGCCTTTGAAATATAATGCGGGTTTGCGCCGGGGGCGGAAACCTCCGAAGCCCCCAAGCCGAGACTTCATGAAATTTCTCTTCGACCTGTTACCGGTCATCCTGTTTTTCGTCGCCTTCAAATTCGCTGGCATTTACGTTGCGACCGGCATCGCGATCGTCACGACGATTGCTCAGGTTATCTGGATGTGGTTGCGCCACCGCAAGGTGGAACCCATGCAATGGGTGAGTCTTGCGATCATCGTGGTGTTCGGCGGCGCGACCATGCTGCTGCACGACGAGACTTTCATCAAGTGGAAACCCACTGCGCTTTACTGGCTCTTCGGCGTCACGCTGTTCGTTGCCGAACTGATGTTCGACAAGAATCTGATTCGCGCGATGATGGAAAAGCAAATGGCGCTGCCCGAGCATCTGTGGCGTGCCGTGAATTTCAGCTGGGCGCTCTTCTTCCTCGCGATGGGCGTGCTCAATCTGGTCATCGCCTATCACTTCTCCACCGACACGTGGGTCAACTTCAAACTCTTCGGCGGCATGGGCCTCATGGTCGTGTTCATCGTCGTGCAGAGCCTGTGGCTCGCGAAGTACATCAAACAGGACGAATAACGTCGTCTGTCAGGAAGCCTCCGCCATGACCATGGAACAGCAAATCGAAGCGCGGCTCACCGCTGCGCTGTCCCCGCTCGAGTTTGCGCTCGAGAACGATAGCGCACGGCACGCCGGACACGCTGGCGCCGCCTCGGGCGGGCATTACAACGTGCGTATCGTCTCCGCCGCGTTTACCGGACGTAACCGCGTTGCGCGTCACCGCCTGGTGTATGATGCGCTAGCCGATTTGATGCAGAACGGCATTCACGCCCTCGCCATCGTTGCGCTCGCCCCGGGCGAAGCGTAACTAGCCTGCGACGCGTCCCCCGTCGATTAATCTTGCCTTCGTCATTCGTTAGGAAAAACAGCATGGCATTGAAACTCGCCCGCACGGCACTGGCGCTCGGCGCAGCCGTGTCGCTGACCGCCGTCCCCCTCCCCGCCCTCGCTCAGAACGTCGCCGTCGTGAACGGCACGCCGGTGCCTGTGGCCCGCGCCGACGCCATGTTGCGCGAGGTGGCCCGTCCGGGTCAGCCGAACTCGCCGCAACTGCAGCAGCAAGTGCGTGAAGAACTGGTCAAGCGCGAAGTGCTCGCGCAGGCAGCCATCAGCAAGGGCCTCGCTACGGACCCGGGCGTCAAGCAGCAGCTCAAACTGGCTGAGCAAGGCGTGCTGATCCGCGCGCTCATCGCTGACTTCCGGAAGACGTCGCCGGTCACGGACGCCGACCTGCAAGCGCGTTACGACCAGTTGAAGAAGCAGTTCGGCGACAAGGAATATCACGCGCGTCACATTCTGGTGCCGAGCGAAGATACGGCTAAGGACATCATCGCGAAGCTCAAGGGCGGCGCGAAGTTCGCCGACCTCGCCAAGCAGTACTCGAAGGATCCGGGTTCGGCACAGAATGGTGGCGACCTCGACTGGTCGCCCGCCAACGCCTACGTGCCCGAGTTCGCCGATGCGCTGCAAAAGCTGCAGAAGGGTCAGTATTCGCAAACGCCGGTTAAGACGCAGTTCGGCTACCACGTGCTCGAACTGGACGACGTACGCGACGCGCAGATTCCACCGTTGGCAGACGTCAAGCCGCAATTGGTGCAGCAGATGCAGGAAGAGAAGCTGCAAGGCTTTATCGAAGGCCTGGAAAAGAAGGCCAAGATTCAGTAAGGTCGCGCTGCAATTCGATATGAAAATCCCGCCACTCGGCGGGATTTTTGTTTATGGGAACCGGACGTAAAAAGACCGTCTTCCCCTTGTCAGGAAAGACGGTCTTTCAGACTTACAACATCAATCGAGGCGCGCGGTCACCGCGCAACTCGTCAAGCCACCCAGCGGCGCGCGTTGCGGAACATGCGCATCCACGGGCTGTCTTCGCCCCATTGCTCCGGTGCCCAGCTCATTTGCACGGTGCGGAACACACGCTCCGGGTGCGGCATCATCACCGTGAAGCGACCGTCGCCAGTCGTCACTGCCGTCAGACCGCGCGGCGAACCGTTCGGGTTGTACGGATACTGCTCGGTCGGCTGACCGCGATGGTCGACGAAACGCATCGCCGCAATCGCCTGGTCGATGTTGCCTTGCTGACCGAAGTTGGCGAAGCCTTCACCGTGTGCGATCACGATCGGCAATTGCGAACCCGCCATGTCCTTGAAGAACAACGACGGCGAATCAAGCACTTCCACCTGCGTCAGACGCGCTTCGTACTTCGATTGGTTGTACGTAAACTTCGGCCAAGCCGCCGCCCCCGGAATCAGGTTCGACAGGTTGCTCATCATCTGGCAACCGTTGCACACGCCAAGCGCGAACGTGTCAGCGCGATTGAAGAAGCCCGCGAATTGCTCGGCCAGCGACGGGTTGAACAGGATCGTCTTCGCCCAGCCTTCACCCGCACCCAGTGTATCGCCGTACGAGAAGCCGCCGCACGCGATGAAGCCCTTGAACGCTTCAAGTGAGTGACGGCCCGCAAGCAGATCGCTCATGTGCACGTCGTAAGCCTCGAAACCGGCCTTGTCCAGCACGTAGGCCATCTCCAGGTGCGAGTTCACGCCCTGCTCACGCAGGACAGCCACCTTCGGACGCGCGCCCGACGCGATGAACGGTGCCGCGATGTCTTCGCTCGGATCGAACGTCACCTTCGGCGAGAGGCCCGGGTCGCTCGTGTCGTTCAGCGCCTCGTACTCAGCGTCCGCGGCGGCCGGATTGTCGCGCAGACGCGCAATGCGCCAGCTCACTTCGCTCCACACGCGTTGCAGTTCGGCGCGTGGGGCACCGAAGACCTTCTTGGCGTCGCGATAGATTTCGATGACGTCGCTCGTGTTCGGCTTGCCGATCACATTCGTGCACGACGACAGACCCGCTTCACGCAGCGTCTGCAACACAGCGTCGCGCTCCGAAGCACGCACCTGAATCACGCCACCGAGCTCTTCCGAGAACAGCGCGCGCAGTGTCTTGTCTTCACGACGTCCGACGGTCTGCTTCGCCCAATCTTTGGCATCGCCATAATCCGACTCGAAGCCTTCGTCGAGCGTGAGCATGTCGACGTTGAGCGACACGCCGACGTGACCGGCGAACGCCATTTCGGCAACCGTGGCGAACAGACCGCCGTCCGAACGATCGTGATAAGCGAGCAGCTTGCCGTCGCTGTTGAGTTTCTGAATCGCGTCGAAGAAACGCTTGAGATCCGCCGGATCGTCCAGATCGGGCGTCACATCGCCGATCTGCTGCGTCACCTGCGCGAGGATACTGCCGCCCATACGATTCTTGTTGTGTCCCAGATCGATGGCGATCAGGACCGTCTCGCCCGCGTCAGCGACCGAGCGCAACTGCGGCGTGAGATGGCCACGAACGTCTTCGACCGGCGCGAACGCCGATACGATCAGCGACACAGGCGCGACGACATCCTTGTTGCGGCCAGCGTCGTCCCACTTGGTGCGCATCGACAGCGAATCCTTGCCGACCGGAATCGACAGCCCCAGCGCCGGACACAATTCCATGCCGACGGCCTTCACCGTGTCGAACAGCGCAGCGTCTTCGCCTTCGGTGCCGCATGCGGCCATCCAGTTGGCCGAGAGCTTGATCTGGTCCAGCGACGTAATCGGCGCTGCGGCGATGTTGGTGATGGCTTCACCGACTGCCATGCGGCCCGATGCCGGTGCGTCGATCACGGCCAGCGGCGTGCGCTCGCCCATCGTCATCGCTTCACCGCGATAGCCCGCGAAGTCCATCAGCGAGATGGCACAGTCGGCCACCGGCACTTGCCACGGGCCGACCATCTGGTCACGCGCCGTCAGGCCGCCCACGGTACGATCGCCAATGGTGATGAGGAACGACTTGCTCGCGACCGTCGGGTGACGCAGCACGGCACGCGCCACTTCGTCCAGCGACAGACCGGTGACATCTACCGGCGGGAGTTCGTGCTTCACACGCGTGACGTTACGGTGCATACGCGGCGGCTTGCCGAGCAGCACGTCCATCGGCATGTCGACCGGGTCCGGCGATTCCGGATGCATCGGGTCGACCAGCTTCAGTTGACGCTCGTCCGTGGCGACACCCACGACCGCCACCGGGCAACGCTCGCGCTGGCAGATTTCCTGGAATGCCGGGAAGCTGTCCGGTGCGATGGCGAGCACGTAGCGCTCCTGCGCTTCGTTACTCCAGATTTCAGCGGGCGACATGCCCGACTCTTCCAACTGCACCTGACGCAGATCGAAACGAGCGCCCTTGCCTGCACCGTCGACCAGTTCGGGGAATGCATTCGAGATGCCGCCTGCGCCCACGTCGTGAATCGACAGGATCGGGTTGGCTTCGCCCTGACGCCAGCACCAGTTGATGACTTCCTGCGCACGGCGCTCGATTTCCGGGTTGCCACGCTGCACCGAGTCGAAGTCGAGTTCAGCCGTGTTGGTGCCCGTCGCCATCGAGCTGGCCGCACCACCGCCCATGCCGATGCGCATGCCCGGGCCGCCGATCTGGATCAGCAGCGTGCCGGCAGGCAGGTCGTGCTTGTGCGTGTGTTGCGCGGCAATGTTGCCCATGCCGCCCGCGATCATGATCGGCTTGTGATAACCACGCACACGACCGCCCACATTCTGTTCGTACGTACGGAAGTAGCCGCCCAGGTTCGGACGACCGAATTCGTTGTTGAACGCAGCGCCGCCGAGCGGGCCGTCGATCATGATTTGCAGCGGCGAGGCGATGCGGTCCGGACGACCGTAGTCGGTACCGGTGTCGTCGGGCTTGCGCAGCGACGGCGGCACGGCCACATCGCGGTCGTTTTCCCACGATTCGCGCGCGTCCGGCAGCGCCAGATTCGACACGGTGAAACCCGTCAAACCGGACTTCGGCGTGGATCCACGGCCCGTCGCGCCTTCGTCGCGAATTTCGCCGCCCGCGCCCGTCGACGCACCCGGGAACGGCGAAATCGCCGTCGGGTGGTTGTGCGTCTCGACCTTCATCAGCGTGTGCGTCAGTTCGACGCTGCGGCCGTACTTGCCATCGGCACCGCGCGGATACCAGCGCTCGACTTCGGCGCCTTCCATCACCGAAGCGTTGTCCGAATACGCCACCACCGTGCCCTGCGGGTGCAGTTGGTGCGTGTTCTTGATCATCTTGAACAGCGTCAGGTCCTGGCGCTCGCCGTCGATGGTCCAGTCGGCGTTGAAAATCTTGTGACGGCAGTGCTCGCTATTAGCCTGCGCGAACATCATCAGTTCGACGTCGGTCGGATTGCGTTTCAGGGTGGTGAACGCGTCGACCAGATAGTCGATTTCGTCCTCGGCCAGCGCCAGACCCAGATCGCGGTTCGCGGCTTCGAGTGCGCTGCGGCCTACGCCGATCACGTCGACCGTCTGCAGCGGCTTGGCCGGCAGTTCGATGAAGAGCGCTTCGGCATCCTTGCGCGTCGCGACGACGGTTTCGGTCATGCGGTCGTGCAGGACGCCGGCCACACGGGCGAGCACGTCGGCGGCGAGCGACTTCTTGCCGCCCAGCAGGCCCGACTTCACGCCAATCGTGTATTCCACTGCGCGCTCGATGCGGCGCACGTGATCGATGCCGCAGTTGCGGGCGATATCCGTGGCCTTGCTTGCCCACGGCGAAATCGTACCCAGACGCGGAATCACCAGCAGTTGGTCGCCTACCGGCTCTTCGCGCACCGGTTCACCGTAAGTGAGCAGACCGGCGACGCGAGCGACATCGTCACCCGACAGCGGCTCGGCGCTGGCGACCAGGTGGACGTAGCGCGCATCGATGCGCACGATCGAACTGTCGATGGCTTGCAGGGTCTGCAGAAGACGTTGCTGGCGGAATTCGGAGAGCGCCAAGGCGCCGGCGAAGCAGGCAATGTGAGTCATGGAAGGACGGAAGGCGAGGCGTTCAGAACGCGGGGGAACGACAAACCGGGATTATACCCTGCTTACCCCGGGTTATACCCGAGTGCGCGACAGGCAATCTGCGTTGCGTCCCGCCCGGTGAGGGCGTCTCTCTGGTAACCTATGCGCCCCGTATCCACTCGGGCCGCAAAACCCGGTTCATGCAGCTCGCCGGTCATGCGGCACGTCAAAAAACGACACTAACAAGCGAACGAACGGGCGTTCGCCACACACCAGACGGTTGGGAATGAAGGTCATCGTTATCGGCGGCGGGGTCATTGGCACTTGTACTGCCTACTATCTGGCCGCTGCGGGGCACACGGTCACGCTCGTCGAGCGCAATAGCACGGTTGCGCAAGAGAGCAGCTTCGGCAACGCAGGCGTCATCGCCCCGGGCTACGTCACGCCCTGGGCGGCACCTGGCATGCCGCGCAAGCTGCTGGGCTACATGTTCAGCGCCGCCAGCCCGCTCATCTTCCGCCCTGGCCTGTCGGCCGGCACGTGGCGCTGGGCCGCCCGCTGGCTGCGTGAGTGCAAGATCGACCGCTATCGCGCCAATCGCGAACGCATGCAGCGTCTCGCGTTCTACAGCCAGCGTTGCCTCCACGAACTGCGTGAGTCGCACATCTTCGAATACGAACACACGCAGGGCTATCTGCAATTGTTCCGTACCGAGCGCGAAATCAAGATGAACGAGCCGGCGCGCGCCATGCTCGCCGAGAATGAAGTGCCGCACCGGCTGCTGACTGCCGAGGAGTGCCGCAAGCTCGAACCTGCCATTTCCACCGATGCGCAGCTCGCTGGCGGCCTGCATCTGCCGCGCGACGAGACCGGCAACTGCCCGCTGTTCACCAAGCGCCTCGCCCAAATCGCACGCGACATGGGTGTCACGCTCGCCACCGAGACGACGGTCCTCTCCGTGCGACCGAACGTTGGTCGTGCCGGTGTGAGCGTCGAGACGGCCAGTACCGCCCAGATGGGGCAAACATCGACGCTCGAAGCGGACGCCGTCGTGATCGCCGCAGGTGTGGCGAGCACCACGCTGCTACGCCCGCTCGGTATCGACCTGCCGCTGTGGCCGATCAAGGGCTACTCGATCACGGTGCCAGTCAAGACCGAACTGTTCAGTCCGCGAATCGCCGTCATGGACGAGTCGTACAAAACCGCCATCACCCCGCAGGGCAACCGCCTACGCATTGCGGGCACGGCCGAACTGGGCGACACGCAGCTCGTGCTGCGCGAGCGCGCCATCGCCACGCTTTACAAAGTGGCGACCGACTGGTTCCCCGGGGCAGGTAAATACCGTGAGGCGCGGGCGTGGGTTGGTGCGCGTCCGATGCTGCCGGATGGCCCGCCGCTGCTCGGCGCGACACATCTGCCCGGCATTTTCCTAAACGTCGGCCACGGCTCGACTGGTTGGGCGATGGCCTGCGGCTCGGGACGCGTGCTCGCGGACGTCATCTCCGGACAAACGCCCGATATCGATCTCAATGGGCTGACGCTCGCTCGATACGATCGTTGAGCGCTAACCGGGCGGAAACGACGGGGGATTCCCCCCTTTCCCCTTCCCCTTTCCCGTTCGGTGCGCTGCGTCGGCGATTGCCGACACTGTGTCGGGATTCACACCGACAGGCGAAGCGGCGCGTTGACGGCATAATCTCCAGATAGGCGCGCCAAGCGCAGCGACATCCCCCAACGCCTCTTGTCCCCCCGACAGGAATCGAACGGGTCGCGTCGCGCGCTGCGACGCCATGTCCATTGCCCTAGTTTCCGGGAGCTTCGCCTGCCATGTCCGATTCCCCGCGCGCAACGCATTCCCTCCCAGACACCGTCTCAACGACCGCTACCGCCATCGCGTCGCTCGATCTGCATCTGCCTGCCACACTGCGCGACGTCGAGCGCGCTGCCGCCGCAAAATTGGCACCGCACACCCTGATGAGACGCGCCGGTGCGGCCATTGCACACTGGCTCTACGGTCGCCTCCCCGTCCTTGCAAGCGCGGGACGTCAACCCGTACTGGTGCTCGCCGGCCCCGGCAACAACGGCGGAGACGCCTACATTGCCGCTCGCGAACTGCACCGTCGAGGCGTGCTGATCGACGTGTGGCAACTCTCCCCCCCCACAGCAGACGACGCTCGCTGGGCGCTCGGCGAAGCTCTCGCTGCTGGCGTACCGGTGCGGCCTGCGCCAACCACCTGGCCGCAGCCGATGGCCTATGCGTGGATCGTCGACGGCCTGTTCGGCATCGGCCTGTCCCGGCCCCTCGACGGCGCAGCCGCCGCACTGGTCGATAACATTGCGTACGCAAACACAGAAGGCACGCCAGTGCTCGCCATCGATATTCCCAGCGGGCTGCTCGCCGCCACCGGCATGGCGGATGGGCCGGTCATCCGGGCCGACGCGACGATAGCGATGATCGGTGCCTGCCCGGGACTCTTTACCGGCATCGGCCGCGATGTCGCGGGTGACGTGCACGTTGCCACCCTGGGCGCCCACGATGCATTCGCCGAAGCACCGGCGCGATCGCCCATCCTCACCATTTCGCCAGACGCGTTTCGCACGCATTTGCCACATCGTCACCATGCGTCGCACAAGGGCAGCTACGGTTCGCTGGCGCTCCTCGGCGGATTTGATGGCATGGTGGGCGCGCCAATGCTCTCTGCGCGCACGGGCCTGATGACCGGTGCCGGTCGCGTGTACGTCGGGTTCGTCGCGCACGACGCCCCTGCGTGGGATCCGGCGCACCCCGAACTGATGCTGCGTCACGCCGAAAATCTCGATCTCGCGACCATGAGTGCGGTGTCCGTCGGCCCTGGACTCGGAACGTCGGCCGCCTCAGCCGCTTGCCTCTCCCGCGCATTGGCACTAGACGATACGCCGCTGGTGATCGACGCCGACGCACTCAACCTGCTGGCCACCGAACCGACACTTGCGGAGCGCGTACGACGCCGCGCCGGACCGACGGTACTCACGCCGCATCCGTTGGAGGCCGCTCGGCTCGCGAGCTGCGACGTCGCCCGTATTCAGTCGGATCGACTCGCTTCCGCCCGCGCATTGGCACAGCATTTTGGTGCGACGGTCGTGCTCAAGGGATCGGGCACCGTCGTGGACGATGGCGCAACAACGTGGATCAATACGACCGGCAATGCCGGGCTGGCGACGGCCGGTACCGGCGATGTGCTGACCGGCGTCATCGGCGCGCTGCTTGCGCAAGGCATGCCTGCAACGCAAGCGGCGCTGGCTGGCGTGTGGATTCACGGACGCGCCGCCGATCGTTGCGTAAGGGACGGTGCGGGGCCAGCGGGTCTGACGGCGTCGGAACTCCTGCCGGCGATCCGCGCAGAACTGGCAATAGCGATGGCAAGCGCAATCCGCGCATAACGCCGTCCTTAGCTGCCCGTAGCCGCATTTCAGCGCGTTTAACGTGATTTCGCGGTGACTCCCGTTATACTTCGCTTTATCGAAATGGCCATATCGCACATGCCGTACAAGACATCCGTTCGTCTGGACCAACTTCCCGCCTGGCGCGCTCTGCTCGAACACCGCGACGAGATCGCTGCACAACACATGCGCGACTGGTTCGCCGGTGCAGGGGCCAACGCCCGCGTCGACAACTTTTCGCTGCACGCGGCCGGGCTGTATCTCGATTACTCGAAGAATCGCATTACGGACAAAACGCGCACGCTCCTCACCCATCTGGCGCGTGAATGCCACGTGCCCGCCAAGCGCGACGCCATGTGGGCCGGGGAACACGTCAACGTCACGGAGAATCGCGCCGCGCTGCACATCGCGCTGCGTGCCCCCAAGGGCGTAACGTTTCGCGACACGACCGGCGAAGTCAGCAGCGGCGTAGGCGAGACACTTGCGCGCATGCGCGACTTCAGCGAACGCGTTCGCGACGGCCGATGGGTCGGCGCAACGGGCAAGCGCATCAAGCATCTGATCAACGTCGGCATCGGCGGCTCGGATCTGGGCCCGCGCATGGTGTGCGACGCCCTCGCCGTCTACGGGCGTGAAGACCTCTCGGCAAACTTCATCGCCAACATCGATCCGACAGAGCTCGCGCGCACGTTGCCTGCGCTCGACCCTGAAGCCACGCTCGTCGTGGTTTGCTCGAAGACGTTCACCACACTCGAAACCATGACGAACGCGCGCACCATTCGCGCGTGGCTCATTGAGAGCGGCATCCCCGAGAAAGATCTCGACAAGCATTTCGTCGCGGTCTCGACCAATGTGGACGAGGCGATGGGATTCGGGATTCTTCGCGAGAACGTGTTCCAGTTCGGCGAATGGGTGGGTGGACGTTACTCGCTGTGGTCGTCCGTCGGTCTGATCGTCATGCTGTATCTGGGCGCGCAGCATTTCGAAGCACTGCTCGCCGGTGCGCATGCGATGGACGAACACTTCCGTCACGCGCCGCTCGAAGCCAATATGCCGGTGCTGCTCGGCCTGCTCGGCATCTGGTATCGCAATTTCTTCGACGCACAGACGCTCTCCATCGCACCGTACACCGACGCACTGCAAAAGCTGCCGCCATATCTCCAGCAGCTCGACATGGAGAGCAACGGCAAGTCGGTGCAGATTGACGGTTCGCCCGTCGCCTGGCAGACGGCACCGATTATCTGGGGTGAGCCCGGCACGAACGGCCAACACGCCTACTTCCAGATGCTGCATCAGGGCACGACGCTCGTGCCGGTCGATTTCATCGCCGTGCTCGAACCGCAATACGATCAGCCGGCCTATCTCGACCACCATCGCAAGCTGCTGGCGAACTGCTTCGCGCAGAGCGAGGCATTGCTTCAGGGCGGCTCGATGGCGACGCCCGAACAGGCTGGCGGCCCGCTAGGCGCACAACGCTGCTTCGAGGGTAACCGTCCGAGCAATACGCTGGTGATCGATAAGTTGACGCCCGAACGCCTTGGCGCGTTGATCGCACTCTACGAACACAAGGTGTTCGTGCAGGCCGCCATCTGGAATATCAATCCGTTCGATCAGTGGGGTGTAGAGCTGGGCAAGACCCTGTGCCGAGCGATCGAGCCGGAGCTTCTCGATCCGGACTCGCTCAAGCCGGACGCGCACGACGCCTCGACGGCATCGCTGATCCGCATCGCGGGGAATGCGTTAAAGAAGAAGGGGTAACAGGACAACAGAGGGCCGGAAACTTTCCGGCAAACGCCTGTGGTTTCGTCAGATGCCAACAAAAAGAGAAGCCATTGCGGCTTCTCTTTTTCGTTTCAGGTAACGTCAGGCAAGCGGGCAATCCTCAGAACCTCGCATCGAAACCGCGCATCAGATCGCAGCGCCGTTCACGACCCGTCCGCCCGCAAGCTGCACCGTGGCGTCGCAACGCTGTGCAATAGCCAGATCGTGGGTCACCAGCACCAACGTCGCACCACTGGCTTCGTTGAGCGAGAACATCAGTTCGATGACTCGCTCGCCCGTGGCGGTATCGAGACTGCCTGTCGGCTCGTCGGCGAACAGCACAGCAGGCTCCGTCACAAACGCGCGTGCGAGCGCCACACGCTGCTGCTCGCCGCCCGAGAGTTGCTTCGGGTAGTGCGTCAGGCGCGAGCCTAAACCCACTTGTTCCAGCAATTTGACGGCACGATTGCGAATCTCCCGTGTCTCACCCAACAGCTCGAGCGGCAACATCACGTTTTCTAGCGCCGTCAGGTGCGGCATCAGTTGAAAGGACTGGAAGACGAAGCCGACGGCACCCCGTCGCAACGCGGCGCGCCCCTCTTCGTCAAGCTCACCGAGCGACTTGCCCAGCAGCGTGATGCTGCCGTCGGTCGCGGTGTCGAGCCCGGCCATCAGACCGAGCAGCGTGGACTTGCCGGACCCCGACGCTCCCACGATGGCCACGCTCTGGCCTTTCGCGACGGAGAAGTCGATATCCTGCAAAATGACTAGCTCGCCGGTGGCGTCGCGCAACCGTTTGCCCAGGCCCCGCACTTCAATTACGTTTTCGGAAAACGACATGGCAAGAAGAGAGTTCTTGAAATTGGCCGCATCAGCCGCCTTTGGCTGGTGCATGCTGACAGGGACCGCAGCGAACGCGGCAAGTTCTGGCGCGCCGACAATTCTCGTCGTCGGCGACAGCCTCTCGGCGGAATATGGCATCGCGCGCGGTGCCGGCTGGGTCAATCTGATGCAGCAGACGATCACGCAGAGTGGGTACGATTATAACGTCGTGAATGCCAGTATCAGTGGCGACACAACGAGTGGCGGGCGCTCCCGTCTCGCCCCGCTGCTCGAACGCTATCACCCCGCCGTGACCATCATCGAACTGGGGGGCAACGACGCGCTGCGCGGCATTCCGCTCGATCTCACCCGCACCAATCTGCGCGAGATGATCGCCGCGTCGCGCAAGGTCGGCAGCCGTGTGATCGTGGTCGGCATGCGCATCCCACCGAACTACGGCCCCGACTATAGCGAGCAATTCTTCACCATGTTCTCGACCATCGCCAAGCAGGAAAAGACCGGCTACGTCCCCTTCCTGCTGGCGGGCGTCATCGAACATCAGGACTGGTTCCAGCAAGACCAGATTCATCCGCTCGCAAAGGCGCATCCGCAGATTCTGCAAAACGTCTGGCCGACGGTGAAGCCGCTGCTCAAACCCGCTGCTGCGGCAGCCCCTGCCAAACCATCCGCGAAAGCGCCTGACTCGCGCGCATCAAAGTCCGGCGCATAAAAAAACGGCCAACTCAGTTGGCCGTTTTTCTTTTTGCTGAGGGATCGTACCCATCGTGCGCTATACGATCCTCACTCGATCAGTTGCTCGCCGCCTTGGTCACGTCGTTCACGACCTTGACCTTCGAGCGCGCCCGCAGATCACCCACCCAGGCATTCCACTCAGCCTGTGCGGCCAGTTGGTTGAGTTGTTGCGCTTCGGCTGCCAGACGCTGCGGATCTTGCGTTGCCGGTTGCGACACCTTGCTGATGCGATACACGGCGTAGCCTTGACCTTCGCCCAGCGACACACCCACGTAGGCGGGCAGTTTGCTCGTGTCCGCACCGAAAATGGCGGTCAGAGCGGTCGGCACCAGCTTGCCCGGATTGTCGCGCGAGACGGTTTGCGCAGCACCGAATGCCGCATCGCCACCCTTCTTGAGCGCTTCCAGTTTTGCTGCGCCAGCCTTCTTGGCTTCCTGTTCGGCCAGATCGGCAATCGCCTTCTGCTTCACCTGCGCTTCGATCTGATCGAGCGGCGGCGTGGCAGCCGGGTGATACGTCACGATGCGGGCCGACACCAGCACGCCTTGCCCCACATCCACAGCTTCGGTATTGCGCTTGTTCTTGAGCGACTCGTCGCCAAACACAGCCTTCAGCAGCTTCTCGTTGCCGAGCGGGCTCTGGGCGAGTGCGGCATCCGGCGTACGCGTTACCTTGGCCGTCTGCACCTTCAGGTTCAGCTTGTCGGCCACCGGTTGCAGGCTGTCCGGCTGCTCGTACACAGCGTTCGTGAACTGGTCCGCGAGCTTGGCATAGCCCTTCGCGGCTTCCTGCTGACGATACTGATCGGCCAGTTGCGACTTCACTTCGTCGAACGACTTCGTCTGCGACGGCTTGATGCCCGTGAGCTTGATGATGTGATAACCGAAGTCGCTCTTCACGACATCGCTCACTTCACCTTCGCTCTTGAGTGCGAATGCGGCGTCGGCAAACGGCTTGACCATAGCGTCGCGCGCGAAGAAGCCGAGGTCACCACCGTTACCCTTCGAACCCGGGTCTTCCGAGTTCTCGCTGGCCAGCTTGGCAAAGTCGTTCGGATTCTTCTTAATCTGCGCGAGGACGGCTTCAGCTTTGGCCTTCGCCTTGGCATGGTCGGCCGGCGACGCATCGGCCGGCGAGGCAATCAGAATGTGCGATGCACGGCGCTCTTCCTGCGTCGTGTATTGCTTCAGATTGTCGTTGTACATCTTGCGCAGCACATCGTCGCTCGGCGCCGTTTGCGCCGACGTCGGCATGGCCTTCGGATCGAGCACCACGTACTGGATATCAGCCGACTCCGGCGTCTGGAATGCAGCCTTGTGTGCGTCGTAGTACGCCTGAATCTGTTGCTGCGTCGGCACGATCTTGCCGGCGAAGTCCGTCAGCGGGAAGTCCAGCGCCGACACTTCGCGTTGCTGCGAACGCAATTGTGCGAAACGTTCGAGCACCGTCTTCGGCAGCATGGCGCTCGCCTGCACGCTCGACGGCAACTGATTCGAGGCCAATTCGAAACGGATCTGCGCTTCGAGACGCTGCGGGGTCAGGTTCTGCGCGGACAGCAATTGCTCGTAAGCAGCCTGATCGATCGAACCGTCTGCACGGCGCAACTGCGCAATCGCCGGAATGGCGAGCAGCGCCTCACGCACTTGCGCGTCAGGCACCGACAGATTCTTCTTGAGGGTTTCCTGTTGCAGCAGTTTTTGCTGGATCAGATTATCCAGCACAGCACTGCGCATTTCCGGCGTGTTGATCTGGCTCGCGTCGACGGCACCGCCAAACATCTGCTGCATGCGCTCCGTTTGCGCGCGCAGCACGCTGTCGTATTCCTGGCGCGTCACGGTCTGATCGCCAACCTTCGCGATCGTACCGGCATCCGAGGCGTATTCCTGCCAGCCATGAACGCCAAACACCACGAACGACGGGACGATCAGCACCGTCAGGAAGATGAGAACTAAGCGTTGGTGACGGCGAATGAAGTCGAACATACGAAATCGGAAGAGTCGTCTGGATGCGTTTTATGACGCTATATGGCAAAAAAGGCGAACCGAAGTTCGCCTTTTCACAATTTGGCGGAGCGGACGGGGCTCGAACCCGCGACCCCCGGCGTGACAGGCCGGTATTCTAACCAACTGAACTACCGCTCCCCAAGATCTGGAACTGGTGGGTGCTGAGGGGCTCGAACCCCCGACCTACGCCTTGTAAGGGCGCCGCTCTACCAACTGAGCTAAGCACCCGTTCCCGATTTTAGTCTTGTTCTTGCTGCCTCCTGCCGAAGCAGGAAAGCTCGTTAGTTTACTGCATCTTTGAGATCTTTGCCAGGGCGAAATTTCGGAACCTTCGCCGCCTTGATCTTGATGGGTTCTCCCGTGCGCGGATTGCGTCCCGTACGAGCGGCGCGCTTGGCGAGATGGAACGTGCCAAAGCCGACCAGCGTCACGTCGTCACCCTTCTTCAGCGCTTTCTTTACTGCACCCACCAATGCGTCAAGCGATCGGCCTGCGGCAGCTTTCGAAATATCTGCCTGTTCAGAGATGTGCTCGATCAGTTCCGTCTTATTCACTGTAACCCCCTTGCAAGGATAGTAGGCGATTGAGCCGCGGAGGCGCTCTTTGCGCGCCTTGACATTGATCTGAGAGGTCCGCTGGCTTTGCCATTAGACAAGCCGCAAACCCTGATGTCAAGCCGTTTTGCGGCGTTCTGACTGCATCGGAAGCACTCCTGAATCAATGCTTGCCGGACATTATTTTCGAGCACTTTGCGTGAACAAAAAAAGCCCGGGGAAAACCCCGAGCTTTTTGAACGTTTTTCCATCGAGCGACGACCGCACTGCGATCAGTCGCTCAACGAAACCCGCTTTCAGTGCTTGATGACTTCCTGCTTGCCGCTTGCGTCTGCGCTAGGCGTCACAGGCGCTGCCTTGGCTTCTTCTTCCGGCAGCGGTGTCGGTGCATGCTCCAGTGCGAGTTCAAGCACCTTGTCGATCCAGCGCACCGGCACGATCTCCAGCGCGTTCTTGACCGTATCGGGAATCTCGGCGAGATCCTTCACGTTCTCTTCCGGAATCAACACGAGCTTGATGCCGCCACGATGCGCTGCGAGCAACTTCTCCTTGAGACCGCCGATCGGCAGCACTTCACCGCGCAGCGTGATCTCACCGGTCATTGCCACATCCGCACGCACCGGAATCCCGGTGAGCACCGACACGAGCGCCGTCGTCATCGCAATACCGGCGGACGGACCGTCCTTCGGCGTCGCGCCTTCGGGCACGTGGATGTGGATGTCCTTCTTCTCGAACTGCTCGTCGGACACGCCGAGACGACGTGCACGCGAACGCACCACCGAGCGTGCAGCTTCGACCGACTCTTTCATCACGTCGCCGAGCGAACCCGTGCGGATGATGTTGCCCTTGCCAGGCATCAGTGCAGCTTCGATCGTCAGCAGATCGCCACCGACTTCCGTCCACGCCAGACCCGTGACCTGACCGATCTGGTTTTCCTTCATGGCCAGACCGAAGTCGAACTTGCGCACGCCGAGGAAGTTGTCGAGATTGCCAGCGTCGACCTTGATCGACGAACCATCGACCTTCTTGAGCAGCAACATCTTCACGACCTTGCGGCAGATCTTCGAGATTTCACGCTCAAGCGAACGCACACCCGCTTCACGCGTGTAATAGCGAATGATGTCGCGAATCGCGGCTTCCGTCAGATCGATTTCGCCTTCCTTCAACCCGTTGTTCTTCTTCTGCTTCGGCAGCAGATAACGCTGGGCGATGTTGACCTTCTCGTCTTCCGTATAACCCGACAGGCGGATCACTTCCATACGGTCGAGCAACGGCGCCGGGATGTTCAGCGAATTCGACGTCGCGACGAACATCACATCCGACAGATCGAAGTCGACTTCGACGTAGTGGTCCGAGAACGTGTGGTTCTGTTCCGGATCGAGCACTTCGAGCAACGCCGAGCTCGGGTCGCCACGGAAGTCCATGCCCATCTTGTCCACTTCGTCGAGCAGGAACAGCGGGTTGCGCACAGCGACCTTCGAGAGGCTTTGCAGAATCTTGCCGGGCATCGAACCGATGTACGTGCGACGGTGACCGCGAATCTCAGCCTCGTCACGGACGCCGCCCAGCGCCATACGCACGAACTTGCGGTTCGTGGCACGCGCAATCGACTGACCGAGCGAGGTCTTGCCCACACCGGGGGGCCCGACCAGGCACAGGATCGGTGCCTTGACCTTGTCCACACGCTGTTGCACAGCAAGATACTCAAGGATGCGTTCCTTGACCTTCTCGAGACCGAAGTGGTCTTCGTCGAGCACCTTCTCGGCGTTCGACAGATCGTTGTTCACCTTGCTCTTCTTGCGCCACGGCAGACCGACCAGCGTGTCGATGTAATTGCGCACGACGGTCGCTTCTGCCGACATCGGCGACATCAGCTTGAGCTTCTTGAGTTCGGCGTCAGCCTTCTTCTTGGCTTCCTTGGGCAGATGTGCGGCCTTGATGCGCTTCTCGAGTTCTTCGAGATCCGCACCCTCTTCGCCTTCACCCAGCTCTTTCTGGATCGCCTTGACCTGCTCGTTCAGGTAGTACTCGCGCTGGCTCTTTTCCATTTGGCGCTTTACGCGGCCACGGATGCGCTTTTCCACCTGGAGAATGTCGATCTCGCTCTCGAGCTGCGCGAGCAAATGCTCAAGGCGCTCGATGACCGGGAACATCTCCAGAATCTTCTGCTTCTGCTCCAGCTTGAGCGGCAGGTGTGCAGCGATGGTGTCAGCCAGACGACCCGCTTCGTCGATCCCCGACAGCGACGTCAGGATCTCCGGCGGAATCTTCTTGTTGAGCTTCACATACTGGTCGAACTGCGCCACGATCGCACGACGCAGGGCCTCGGATTCCGGCGAATTGCCGTCGTCCGGCTCAAGCGGCATAACTTCCGACGTGAACTGGGTTTCTTCTTCGTCCACACTCAGGGTGCGGGCGCGCTGAATCCCTTCGACGAGCACCTTGACGGTGCCATCGGGCAGTTTGAGCATTTGCAGGATGTTCGCCACGCAGCCGATCTCATAGAGATCTTTGGACGTGGGCTCATCCTTGGCCGCAGCTTTCTGCGCGACCAGCATGATGTGCTTGCCGCCTTCCATCGCGGTTTCAAGCGCTTTAATCGATTTCGGACGCCCCACGAAAAGGGGAATCACCATGTGCGGAAACACGACCACGTCGCGCAGAGGCAACAGGGGCAGTTGAATCGCTTCGGGCGGGAGGATTTGGGTGCCTGACATCTCGTTCCCCATATTTAACGATACCGTTGTGTTCCAGCTAATTGAGGCCGCCGGCGAGAATTACAAGAGGCTGGGAAAGCCCTTTCGCCAACAAGTTGCACCACTCGGGGTTTCATTGCCCGTGGCACTAGTATGAAGGAAAAAAAGCCGTCCATGTTTCCATGAACGGCTTGGGGTAGCGCTAAGTTGACCGTTCAATTGGAACCGGCAACCTTGGGCGACTCCTGATAGATCAAGAGCGGCTTTCCGTCGCCGCTGATCGCGTTTTCGTCAAGGATGACCTTGGTCACACCCTTAAGCGACGGCAACTCGTACATGACTTCCAGCAAGGCCTGTTCGATGATCGAACGCAGGCCGCGCGCCCCCGTCTTGCGCTTGATCGCCTTACGCGCCACGGCGTGCATGGCGGCCGGACGAATCTCCAGTTCCACGCCTTCCATCAAGAACAGGCGCTGATACTGTTTGACCAACGCGTTCTTCGGCTCGATCAGGATCGTGACCAACGCGTCTTCGTCAAGCTTACCCAACGTGGCAACCACTGGCAGACGACCGATCAGTTCCGGAATGAGACCAAACTTGATCAGATCTTCGGGCTCGACGTCGCGCAGCAACTCGCCTGCGTCGCGCTCTTCGCCCGTCTTGACCGTTGCGCCGAAGCCGATCCCCGTCTTTTCTGTACGGTTCATGATGATCTTTTCAAGACCATCGAACGCACCGCCACAAATGAAGAGGATGTTCGTCGTATCGACCTGGATGAAATCCTGGTTCGGATGCTTGCGACCGCCCTGCGGCGGCACCGACGCCATCGTGCCTTCGACCAGCTTGAGCAGCGCCTGCTGCACGCCTTCGCCCGACACGTCGCGCGTAATCGACGGGTTGTCCGACTTACGGCTGATCTTGTCGATTTCGTCGATGTAGACAATGCCCTTCTGCGCCTGCTCGATCTCGTAATTGCAGTTTTGCAGGAGCTTCTGGATGATGTTTTCGACGTCCTCACCCACATAACCGGCTTCGGTCAACGTGGTGGCGTCGGCAATCACGAAAGGCACGTTGAGCAGACGCGCGAGCGTCTGCGCGAGCAGCGTCTTGCCCGAGCCGGTCGGCCCGATCAGCAGGATGTTGCTCTTGGAAAGTTCGACCTCGTCGCGCTTGTCGCCGAGATGCTTCAATCGCTTGTAATGGTTGTAGACCGCAACAGCCAGAATCTTCTTGGCCCGGTCCTGACCGATCACATATTGATCGAGACTCTCGCGAATTTCCTGCGGGGACGGCAGATCGGACTTAGCGCCACTGCCGCTCTCGTCTTCAGCCGCTGCGGCCTCGTCGCGAATAATCTCGTTGCACAGATCAATGCACTCGTCGCAAATGAACACGGACGGACCTGCGATGAGCTTCTTGACCTCGTGCTGGCTCTTTCCGCAGAAGGAGCAGTAGAGCAGCTTTTCGCCGTTGGAAGTGCTTTTTTTATCCACCATATCTGTGTCAGCCTGCTAGCAATTTGCGCCCCGGTCGTCCCCCGCCGGGGGCGGCAAACGCGGCATACGTGAATCCCATTGTAACGCCATGCTGTACGAGCGTGTGGCCCACTCGCGACAGCCGGAAATTCCCTTTAACGACAAAGACTTGGCGCGATCACCCAGCTTCCCGAATCGAAAATGCCTGGTGTCGCGCCAACGATTTCGCCGTCAGGCGCCCCGTATTCGGGTCCGAATCAGGGACGCTTTTCAAGTACGCGATCGATCAAACCGTACTCGACGGCGTCGGCGGCGGACTTGAAGTTGTCGCGGTCGGTGTCGCGTGCGATCACTTCGAGCGACTGCCCGGTGTTCTCCGCCAGCAGACGATTCAACCGGTCCTTGAGCAGCAGGATTTCCCTGGCGTGAATCTCGATGTCCGACGCCTGACCACGCGCACCGCCCAGCGGCTGGTGAATCATGATGCGTGCGTTCGGCAGCGCAAAACGCTTGCCCTTCTCACCGGCGGCCAGCAGGAAAGCGCCCATGCTCGCAGCCATACCGAGGCACAGCGTCGAGACCGCCGGTTTGACGAACTGCATCGTGTCGTAAATCGCCAGACCCGCCGAGACGGAACCGCCCGGCGAGTTGATGTACATCGAGATTTCCTTATCAGGATTTTCGCTCTCGAGGAACAGCAATTGGGCGACGACGAGGTTGGCGCTCTGGTCGTTGACCTCGCCAACCATGAAAATGATGCGCTCTTTGAGGAGTCGCGAATAAATATCGTAAGCGCGCTCACCACGACCACTTTGCTCGACGACCATCGGCACGAGGCCAAGGCCTTGCGTTTCGAGAGCGGAGTTGTGCGTCTGGGAGGCGAGTTGGGCGAGCAATTCGGAACGGGTAATCATATCGGTTCGACCCTTCTATCGAGATGGTTTTGCGCGCCGCAAGGAGGAAGCCCGAAGGCCATTTGGAAAAGAACCGCCACGACCTTGCGGCCGCGGCGGTTCAGTCGGTCGTGTCGCGCCGATTAGGCTTGCGTGTTGCCGGCCAGCTCTTCGAAGCTAACTTGCTTGTCGGTCACCTTGGCCTTGCCAAGGACGAACTCGACCACGTTGTTCTCGACGACGAAACCTTCCATTTCCGCCATGCGCTGCTGATCGCCATAGTACCAGCGGACGACTTCTTGCGGGTCTTCGTAGCTCTTCGCGAACTCTTCGACTTCGGCCTTGATCTGGTCCGGCTTGGCTTGCAGGTCGTTTTGCTTGACCAGCTCGGCCAGGATCAGACCCAGCTTCACGCGACGCTCGGCTTGTTCCTTGAACATTTCAGCCGGGATCGGCACGTTGCCGGCGTTCGGCACGCCACGCTGTGCGAGGTCCTGACGGGCCATCGCGACGAGACGTTCCTGATCCTGTTCGATCAGCGCATTCGGCACGTCGAGTTCCGACACCGAGATCAGCGCGTTCATGACCTGATCCTTGAGGAGCGCCTGCGTGCGACGCTTCACTTCGCGCGACAGGTTTTCCTTGATGTCGGCGCGCATCTTTTCGATGCTGCCATCGGCGATGCCGAGCGACTTGGCGAATTCGCCGTCGACTTCCGGCAGGTGCGCCCACTCGACCTTCTTGAGCGTGACGGTGAACGTGGCGGTCTTACCGGCCACTTCCTTGCCGTGGTACTCGTCCGGGAACTTGAGTTCGAATTCCTTCGCTTCGCCGACCTTCAGGCCCAGCGTTGCCTTTTCGAATTCCGGGAGCATGCGGCCTTCGCCCAGCACGAACACGAAGTCTTCGGCGCTGCCGCCTGCGAACACTTCACCGTCGATCTTGCCGACGAAGTCGACCGTCACGCGGTCGCCGTCCTTGGCTTCGACCGAGCCGCCGTCGCCATGGGCGCCGGCTTCGCCGCGCACGTGGTAGTGCACGCGCTGCTTACGCAGAATGTCGATGGTGCGATCGATCTCGGCTTCCGAGACGTCGGTCGTGGTGCGGCTGACTTCAGCCGTGGCCAGATCGCCGATCTTCACTTCCGGATAGACTTCGAACGTGGCGTCGAAAGCGTATTCGGTCTCAGCGGCGTCGGCCTTCGGCGCGAAACGCGGCTGACCGGCCACACGCAGGTCCTGGTCCTTGCTGACTTCGAAGAATTGCTGGCCAACCTTGTCGCTGACGACTTCGGCTTCGACCTGACCACCGTACTGCTGGGTGACCATCTTCAGCGGCACCTTGCCCGGACGGAAGCCCGGCATGCGAACCGTCTTCGACAGTCGCTGAATGCGCGTCGCGACTTCTTTTTCGACGTCCTGCTTGAGCAGGGTGATGGTAAAGCGACGCTCGAGCTTGCCGAGGTTTTCAACAGCGATAGTCATGAGGATATTCGTCCATCCAGAGGGTCGTTCTGTGTTGCGGCGAGGGAATGCCGCAAGCGGACCCTGTCAGTTAATCAACCTTGGGCCGGAACCGACGATGCGACGCCGGCTTCCCTCCGCACCCGACAAATCGGGTTAGCGCCAAAACGGTCTTGCACACAAAGCGGAACATTTTAGCAAACTATTGTCCCGCCTCCAGACTTTCCGGCTGGAAAGCACCGAAATCAGACCTTTCCACCGTTCCCGAAGTTCTCCGTCCCGAAAAAGGCGCCCCCGGCGGTCGTTGCGCCAAACGCAGATTAGAGGGCGGCACCCACAAAAAGCGCTTGGGGGACGTCGGCTTACCGCCTAGGATTCAATCGAACGTTTGAATGAAACATCGGTTCCTGACGATGGAGCGGTGTCGTGCCGTCCGTCCGCAGGGTCCATCCCTTGAGTCCGTCCCTGGAACACACAGGAGGTTCGTCGTGAGTCCTCGCGTCTCGGCCGGCCGTCAAGCTGGCGACACCAAACTGCGCATTCTCGATGCGGCAGAAGACCTGTTCATCGAATTCGGCTATGAAGCCATGTCCTTACGCCAGATCACCTCGCGTGCCGAGGTCAATCTGGCGGCCGTGAACTATCACTTCGGCAGCAAGGAAACCCTGCTCCAGGCGATGCTCTCCCGCCGGCTGGACCGGCTCAACGACGAACGCCTCGCCCTGCTCACGCGCGCCGAGGCCACATGGCCCGCCCCGAAGCTGACGTGCGAACACGTGCTGGGCGCCATGTTCATCCCAGCGCTCGCCATCTCCCATCATCGCGACATCGGCGGCCCCGCGTTCCTGCGGCTGCTCGGACGCGTCTACGCCGACCCCTCGCCCTTCATCCGCGACTATCTTCAACAGCATTACGCGCCGGTATTCGAGCGCTTCTTCGAAGCCTTCGCGCGCGCGCTACCGGAGTTACCGCGCCAGGAACTGGGCTGGCGTCTGCACTTCGCGTTGCAAGCGCTCTCCGGCGTGCTCGCCAGCAGCGACACCTCCCGCCTCATCGACACGTTCGCACAGGGCCAGCCGATGGGCGATCTGCAAGTCGTGGCACGCCTGACGGCGCTCATGGTCGCCGCGCTCAAAGCCCCGATGCCAGGCGACGAGCAACTGGCGAGCTTCGCCGCCGTTTTCGCTCTGGCGAAAGATGCCGACGTCACCCCGCCGCGCGAAGCCGGACAAGCGTCCGCGCATACGGAATCTCAAACGCACGCGGGCGGCCCGGAATCGAGCGCCAGCGACCGTTCGCTCGCGAACGTCTGACGCAGAACGTGTTCGGCATATTCCGCGACTTACGCGGCCGGACAAATGGCCGCGCGCTTGCCGTGTCAATTGACTAACCCTTAACCCATAACGCGCGTTGGACGGCCGTCGGCTTTCCATCGCGTGATGGTTTCAGGTTTCGACGCTTTACTCGAATTCCCGGCGCACCATTGTGTTGCCGAACGATCCAACAACAACGCCGTCACCGAATCTCGCTGCGCACACCGCCAGCGAAGATCGACAGACGGCACGAGGACGACAGCCCCGGCGCTGCGTTCGCCCCTCCGGGCGCACGCTCAGCGCGAAGGCGGGCCATCTGGCACCGGCCGGGGAGCTGAACCCGAAGGGAGGAGAAAAATGATGGTCTTATGGATTCTCGCGTTTCTCGTGGGCGTCACCGCCCTGCTGTTCTATCGTGCGCGCGCCTGGCAATGGCTGATCGCCACCGTCCTGTGGGTGGGTGCAGGCATCTCGCTCGGACTGACAGGGGCGGTCGCGACAGCGATTCTCGCCGTCGTGCTGATCGTTCCCGCACTGATTCTTAGCATCGGCCCGCTGCGCCGTGCATGGGTCACTGCACCGATGCTCGCCAAGTTCCGTTCGATCATGCCGGAAATGTCGGACACCGAAAAAGATGCCATCGAAGCCGGTACCGTCTGGTGGGATGCCGATCTGTTCTCCGGTCGCCCGAACTGGGACAAATTCGCCGCCATGCCCGCCCCCGCGCTGTCGGCGGACGAGCAGGCATTCATGGACAATCAGGTCGAGCATCTTTGCGATCTGTCGAACGACTGGGAAAGCACGCAAGTCTGGCAGGATCTGCCGCCCAAGGCCTGGCAATACGCCAAGGATGCAGGCTTTCTCGGCATGATCATTCCGAAGCGTTATGGCGGTCTCGAATTCTCCGCCTATGCGCACTCGCAGGTGGTGATGAAGCTGGCCTCGCGCTGCTCCGCTGCCGCCGTGTCGGTGATGGTACCGAACTCGCTCGGTCCGGCCGAACTGCTGTTGCACTACGGCACCGAGGACCAGAAGAACTACTACCTGCCCCGCCTCGCCAAGGGCGAAGAAATCCCCTGCTTTGCGCTGACAAGCCCCTACGCGGGTTCGGACGCCGCCGCCATTCCCGACGTCGGCATCGTCTGCCGCGGCGTGCATGAGGGCCGCGAAACTCTCGGTTTTCGCGTCACGTGGAACAAACGCTACATCACGCTCGGCCCCATCGCCACGGTGCTCGGCCTCGCGTTCCGCGCCCTTGACCCCGATCACCTGCTCGGTGACGACGCCGAACCCGGCATCACCTGTGCGCTGATTCCGACGAAGCATCCGGGCGTGGTGATCGGCCGTCGTCACTGGCCGCTGAATGCCGTCTTCCAGAACGGTCCGAACTCGGGCAAGGACGTCTTCATCCCGCTCGACTGGGTGATCGGCGGACAGGCACAAGTCGGCAAGGGCTGGCGAATGCTGATGGAATGTCTGGCCGCAGGCCGCGCGATTTCGTTGCCGTCGTCGAACGTCGGTTACTCGAAAATCGCCGTTCGCGCGACCGGCGCATATGCGGCCGTGCGCCGCCAGTTCCGCACGCCGATCGGCAAATTCGAAGGGGTACAGGAAGCGCTCGCGCGCATGGCCGGAAACCTCTATGCGATGGACGCTGCGCGTCGCATGGCAGCATTGGCCGTCGACCTCGGCGAAAAGCCCTCGGTGATCTCGGCCATCGCGAAGTACCACGTGACCGAGCGCGCCCGCAAAGTGGTGAACGACGGCATGGACGTCGTCGCTGGCAAGGGCATCTGCATGGGCCCGAACAACTTCCTTGCTCGCGCTTACCAGCAGATTCCTGTGTCGATCACCGTGGAGGGCGCGAACATCATGACGCGCTGTCTGATGATCTTCGGTCAGGGCGCGATCCGCTGCCATCCGTACGTGCTCAAGGAACTGGCCGCCGCGCAGACGGCCGACCACACTGCCGCCGTGCGCGCCTTCGACGACGCCCTTTTCGGCCACCTGACCTTCGTCACGAGCAACATCGTGCGGGGTGCGCTGCAAGGCATCACGCACGCGCGCTTCTCCGCCGTACCGTCGAAGGCCGCGCCCGAACTGCACGTCTACTACCGCGCGGCGAACCGCATGTCGACGCTGCTCGCCATCGCGGCCGACATTTCAATGGCGGTACTCGGCGGCTCGCTCAAGCGTCGCGAGAGCATCACGGGACGCCTCGGCGACATCCTCTCCCAACTATTTCTCCTCACGGCGACGCTCAAACGCTTCGAGGACGAAGGCCGTCCCGAAGCCGACCTGCCACTGGTGCATTGGGCTGCGCAGGACGCCCTCTGGCAAGCGCGCGAGGCCTTCGAGGGCGTGCTGGCGAACTATCCGTCGCGGGGCGTCGCATGGTGGATGCGCTGGAAGCTGATGCCGCTCGGCCTGCCGTACGCCAAGCCGTCGGATGCGCTGGCCGCACGCGTGGCCGAGGTGATGCAGACACCGGGCGACGCCCGCGAGCGCCTCATCGCCGGTAGCTACTCGCCGAGCGCCGATGTCGACGATCTGGCTTACGGCGAAATCGTCTTCCAGATGACGCCGCAAGTCACCGTGATCGAACAACGTCTGCGCACCGCGATCAAGGAGGGGCGTCTGGCAGCCATGCCGCAGAGCCTGCCCGAATTCACCGCCTGGGTGGACCACGCGGCGACGCTGCAACTGGTAAGCGACGATGAGCGCCGCCTGCTGGCGCAGTACGCCGATTACGCGGCGAAGGCCGTGGCGGTGGACGACTTTCCGGCCGACTTCGGGCGCGCCGCCGACATGCAACACGCCCGGCAGCAGGCTCCGGCGGACGAAGCGCTCACGTCGTGAGTCCATCCGCCACCACTACCAACTGCTATCAACCGCTATCAACAGCCATCAACCGCTGCCCATTTTTTCGCCAGAACACTCTGAGGATTTCCGCGCCGTGACGACGTCCGACCGATACCTTGCCTTTGCCAACTCCGCCGTGGGCAGCCGCCTGGCCAACGCGCTGGGCCTGCCACGCCCGGTACCGCTGGAGCGCATGCCGGACTACGGAGACGATGTCGCCGAAGCGCGTCTCGTTGCGCCGCCGCTAGCCGTCGTCGGCGGCGCGGGCGATGCGCCATTGCTGCCCGGTCTCGCCCGCGAACTGCATTGGCTCGGCATCCCGAGCCTCGCTCACGCGCAGCGGCTCGACTGGATCTCCTACGCGAATAAGGCAGGCACGATGAGCGGACGATTCAACGAGAACGAAGGCGTGCGTCCCAAGGCGTTGCTGTTCGACGCGAGCGGCATTGCCGACACCTCGGGGCTGGAGTCGCTTTACGCGTTCTTCCACGACACGCTGGCAACGCTTGATCGATGCGCTCGCGTGCTGGTGCTGGGTCTGCCGCCGTCAATGGCCGCCACGCCGCAGGCGAGTATTGCGCAGCGCGCGCTGGAAGGCTTTGTGCGCTCGCTGGCCAAGGAGCTAAAGCGTGGCGCAACGGCGCAATTGCTCTATGTCGCCCCCGATGCCCGCGAATCGCTGCACTCCACGTTGCGGTTCTTCCTCTCACCTCGCGCCGCGTATGTGAGCGGTCAGGCGATCACACTTCAAGCGCCTGTCTTCGAAACACCCCCTATGCGCGACACCCGTCCGCTCGCCGGACAGGTCGCCGTGGTGACGGGTGCGGCACGCGGCATCGGCGAGTCCATCGCGACCGTCCTCGCGCGCGACGGAGCGCATGTCGTTTGCGTCGACATGCCTTCCGCACAAGACGCGCTGACCACCGTTGCCACGCGCCTCGGCGGCAGCGCCCTCACGTGCGATATCGCATCGCCGGAGGCAGCAGCCACACTGATGGCGCATCTCGCAACGCACGCGCCGCACGGTCTGGACATCCTCGTACACAACGCTGGCATCACACGCGACAAAACGATTGTTCGCATGACCGATGCGCAGTGGCAAAGCGTGCTCGACATCAATGTCGGCGCACCCCAGCGTCTCAATGCCGCGTTGCTCGACGCCGGTGTGCTGCGCGCAAACAGCCGGATCGTCGGCGTCGCTTCTATCAGTGGCATTGCGGGCAATCGCGGGCAGACCAACTACGCCGCATCGAAGGCGGCCGTCATCGGGATGGTCGAGGCATGGTCGCCCTTGCTCGCCGCACGCCATATCAGCATCAATGCCGTCGCCCCCGGCTTCATCGAGACGCAGATGACCGCGGCGGTCCCGTTCGCCATTCGCGAAGCCGGACGCCGCATGAACTCGCTCGGACAAGGCGGTCAACCTGTCGACGTGGCCGAAGCCATCGCGTGGCTCGCCCATCCGGCCTCAGGTGCGCTGACCGGACAGGTCGTGCGCGTGTGCGGCCAGAGCCTGCTCGGAGCATGACGATGCCTAACGATCGACCGCGTGATCCATCCGACAGTCCGAACATCGCCGTTGCCACACAACTGAAGCAGGTCACGTATCTGCCGTCGCCACTGCATTTGTACTTGCGCGCACTGATGACCTCGCGCAAACCGGCCCGCGCGCAGCCGATGCCGCCGCTGGCTTTCGAGCGACGCAACGTGCCACTGGACGGTGAAGACATCGCGCGCTACGCGCGGCTGTGCGGCTTCGCGCAGACGATGGGCGTGCCGCCCACGTGGCCGCATCTGCTCGCCTTCCCGCTCCACATGCTGCTGATGACCGACCGCGCCTTCCCGTTCGCCATGCTAGGCATGGTGCATCTTGCGAACCGGATCCGGCAGTTTGCGACGCTGAATGTGGGCGACCGCCTGACGTTGGATGTGCGGTGCGGCCCGCTGTCCGCCCACGACAAAGGACAGGTGTTCACGGTGGTCACGACGGCGCGTCGCGACGACATCGTCGTGTGGATCGGCGAGAGTCTGTACCTGCGTACTGGCGTGCGCGACGCACTCGGCGCTCCCTATCAGGCGCAACTGAGCGCCGATCCGTCACTGACGAAAGTCGCGACATGGCCGGTCCCGGCCGACCTTGGACGCCAATACGCGCGCATCTCGGGCGACTACAACCCGATCCATTTGTGGCCGCTCACGGCGAAACTGTTCGGCTTTGCGCGCCCCATCATTCACGGGATGTGGAGCTTCGCGCGAACGCTTGCGGCCGTGCTGCCAGAAGACGTGAACGCCTCCGGCCCGGTCGATCTGCTGGTGGAATTCAAGACACCTGTGCTGCTCCCCGGCGACGTCACCTTCTGGCGCGCACCGCCCGCGCATCCGCACGTGCAACCGCATGCGCCACATTTTGAACTGCGCGACGCCACAGGCACCGTCCCGCACCTGCGCGGACGCTGGCAGGCCCTAGACGGCGCGTCCTCGGCCAAGCCCGCTTCGTCTTCCTCATCCTCACAGACCCATCTCCCGGACCAGCCATGAGCGCCCTCAAACCCACTGCGCCCGCCCCCGCCTTGCGCCGAGTCGCGATTCTAGGCGGCAATCGCATTCCCTTCGCGCGCTCGAACACGACCTACGCCACGGCGTCGAATCAGGACATGCTCACGGCCGCGCTTCAGGGCCTCATCGACCGCTTCGACCTGCACGGTCAGACGCTCGGCGAAGTCGCGGCGGGCGCCGTGCTCAAGCACGCCCGCGACTTCAATCTGACGCGCGAGTCGGTGCTGTCGACCACGCTCGCCCCGCAAACGCCCGCCTACGACGTGCAGCAGGCCTGCGGCACGGGTCTTGAGACGGCGATCCTCACCGGCAACAAGATCGCGCTCGGTCAGATCGACGTGGCGATTGCCGGTGGCGTCGACACGGCATCGGACGCGCCCATCGGCGTCAACGAGAAGCTGCGCAAGATCCTGCTCGAAGCGAACCGTCAGCGCAGCACCGGCGGTAAGCTCGGCGCGCTGGCGAAGGTGCGTCCGGGCATGTTGTTCAACCCGGCGCTGCCGCGCAACGGCGAGCCTCGCACGGGCCTCTCGATGGGCGAGCATTGCGAGTTGATGGCAAAGCGCTGGGAAATCGAGCGCGCTGCGCAGGACACGCTCACGCTTGCCAGTCACGAGCATCTGGCGCAGGCGTACGAGCGCGGATTCTTCCTCGATCTGATGACACCGTTTCGCGGCCTGCAACGCGATAACAACCTGCGCCCCGATCTCACACTGGAGAAGCTCGCCAGCCTCAAGCCGGTGTTCGACCGTAGCGCGACAGGCACGCTCACGGCAGGCAACTCCACGCCACTGACCGATGGCGCGTCATGCGTGCTGCTCGCGAGCGAAGACTGGGCGAGGGCGCACAACCATCCGGTGCTCGCCTATCTGACGTACTCGCAAACGGCGGCCGTCGACTTCTTCAATCCGGACGAATCGCAGCGCGAGGGCTTGCTGATGGCCCCGGCCTACGCGGTGCCGCGCATGCTCGCGCAGGCGGGTCTCACGTTGCAGGACTTCGATTTCTACGAAATTCACGAAGCCTTCGCCGCGCAAGTGCTTTGCACGCTCAAGGCGTGGGAAGACCCTGCGTACTGCCGCGACAAGCTGGGACTGGCAGCGCCGCTGGGCAGCATCGACCGTCAGCGTCTGAACGTGAACGGCAGTTCGCTCGCTTGCGGGCATCCGTTCGCCGCCACCGGCGGGCGCATTCTGGCCACCCTCGCGAAGCTGTTGTCTCAGCGCGGCGGCGGCCGCGGCCTCATCTCGATCTGCGCGGCTGGCGGTCAGGGTGTCGTCGCGATGCTGGAACGATAAAACAACGAGCAAAGCCACACAGGGGAAGTTGCAAACGCCGCCGGGCGAACGAGCGCGAGCCGACGACAGATCGGCCGCATCGCAATCATGGCGGCGCATAAAAATGCAGAAAACTTCAACGGAGACAACGATGGATCAAGCTGTTCATCAGGAACGCGTGTGGCTCAGTGCCTACCCTCCCGGGGTACCTGCCGACATCGACGTCAATCGCTATGCATCGCTCGTGCAGGCGTTCGACGAATGGATCGAGAAGTACCGCGACCGCATCGCTTTCGTGAGTCTCGGCAGTGAGATCACGTATGCCGAGGTGTCCCGTCAGGCTCATGCCTTCGCTGCGTGGCTGCAAGCCCAGGGCGTGAAGCAAGGCGAGCGCGTCGCGCTCATGATGCCTAACTGCTTTCAGTATCCGATCTGCCTGTTCGGCACGCTCATTGCCGGTGCTGTGGTCGTCAACGTCAACCCGTTGTACACCGCGCGCGAACTGAAGCACCAGTTGCAGGACAGCGGTGCGCAGACCATCGTCGTCTTCGAGAACTTCGCCAAAACACTGGAGGAAGCGCTACCCGACACCGAGGTGCGCAACATACTCGTGACGCAGATCGGCGATTTGCTCCAGCCGGGAGCGAACGTCAAAGGGCGTGCCGTCAACTTCCTCATGCGACACATCGCCAAACAAGTGCCGCCGTATCGCTTGCCGCAGGCGGTGGCGCTTCGTCAGGCGCTCGCGAGCGGCGCGAGGCTGAAGGCCACGCCGGTGCCTCTCGTGCGCGAAGACCTCGCCTTTCTCCAATACACCGGTGGGACAACGGGCGTCGCCAAGGGCGCCATGCTCTCTCACGGCAACGTGCTGGCCAATCTGCTGCAAACGGAGGCGTGGGCGGCCGATCAGCTCGACGGCGACATCGAAGTCAATCTGTCGTTGCTGCCGATGTATCACATCCTCTCGCTCACATTGAACTGTCTGGTGTTCATGAGCCTGGGCGGACGCAACATCCTGATTGCGAATCCACGCGATGTGAAAAAGGTCGTCTACATCATTCGCAACGAAACGTTCACCGGCGTGACCGGCGTCAACACGTTGTTCAACGGGTTGCTCGAGAACCCCGACTTCCGTGCACGCGACTTCTCCAAACTGAAACTGTCGCTCGCTGGCGGCATGGCAACGCAACGCGCGATAGCCGAGCGATGGAAGCAGGTCACGGGCAAGCCGATCATCGAAGGCTACGGCCTCACCGAATGCTCCCCCATCGTCACGATGAATCCCGTGGACATCGCGCACATGGACGCGGTCGATTTCTCCGGCTCCATCGGCCTGCCCGCGCCGTCGACCGATGTTCGCTTTAAGCGCGACGACGGTACGTGGGCACCCCTCGGCGAGCCGGGCGAGTTGTGCGTGCGCGGACCGCAGGTCATGCGCGGCTACTGGAATCGCCCCGAAGAGACGGCCAAAACGTTCGACGCAGACGGCTGGCTGATGACCGGCGACATCGGTGTCATGGACGAACGCGGTTATGTGAGGCTGATCGACCGCAAGAAGGACATGATTCTCGTGTCGGGTTTCAACGTTTATCCGAACGAGATCGAGGACGTCGTGATGCTCCACCCCGGCGTGCGCGAGGCGGCCGTCGTCGGCGTGCCCGATCCGGTGGCTGGCGAGCGCGTGAAGCTCGTAGTCATCGCCAAAGACCCGACGCTCACCATCGAAGCCATGGCCGCGCACTGCCGCAAGCATCTGACCGCATACAAGGTGCCGCGCATCATCGAATTCCGTCAGGGCGAACTACCCAAGTCGACGGTGGGCAAAATCCTGCGGCGAGAGCTGCGCGATCCGGTCTCAGGGAGGTAGCGAGAGACTCACGGCAACACAGAGAGATAAAGGGAGATAACAACATGCGAACGACATTGACGCTTTTGCTGCCCGCAGCACTGACCTTCAGTGCGCTCGCGGGCGTGTTCGGCCCTTGCGGCGCGCTCGCTCAGGCGAGCGCCCCCGCCGCATCCACGGCCACCTCCGCCAGCGCGCCAGACACCGACACGGCAAAGCTCGCCGCCCTGCCCGTCGCAGCGCAAACGCAATGGCTCGCGCGCGCAATCAAGAGCGGCGACCTGGCGAAGATGCCCGACGAACAGATCGTCGCCACCATGCAGGCCATCCAGCCGGAAGCGCTCGTGCGCTTTCTGAAAGCCGAGGCGTCGGCATTGCCGGAGTATCAGTACGAACTGACGCGTCACGAACGCATCAACAATCAGTGGCAGACCACGCCCGACCGCATGCTCGTGAAAATTCGCGAAAATCCATTGCAGATCTACGCGAAATGGCAGCCTGACGGCGCGCATGCCGGGCAGGAAATCATCTATGACGAGACGAAGCGCCCCAAGGAGATGTACGGGCACCTTGGCGGCATCCTCGGCTTCACGTCGATCTGGAGCAGCATCGACGGCTCGCTCGCACGCTCACAGTCGAACCACACGGTGCGCGATCTCGGTTTTGCCTTCATCGCCGAACAGATTGCACACGACGGCAAGAGCTTCCGCGCCGCCGGACTTTCCGAGAAGCCCGCAAGAATATCGGTATCCGAATCGAATGGCGTTCGCGTGCTCGCGTTGGAATGGGAGGCCCCGTCCGGGCCGCCTCAGCACTACGCCAACAAGTCGCGCGTGTTGCTCGATCTCAAGACAGGCAGACCGCGAGGTATCGAAGCATGGGACGCCGCCGGGCAGAAGGTCGAGGAAATGCGCTTCGAGAAGGTGCGCAAGGAACAGTGGACGGACGCCACGTTCGATCCGAAGAACCCAGACTACAAGTTCTGACGCAACCTACGCCAGACAACCACCACAAGCACGACGAAAGCCCGCCACCCTGCATCGAGGGTGGCGGGCTTTTCGCTTATTCGCACGTCAAACACCGGCGTCTTGCAAAGAAGCCGCCGGATCACCGATGACCGTTCAGGTCTGCGGCAGTTCGATCTTGACTTCGAGCACTTCGAGGTTGTCCTGATGCTCGACGCTGACCTTGATGTCGTCTTGCGCGATTTTCACGTACTTGGAGATGACGGCGACCAGCTCGCGTTGCAAAGCCGGCAGGTAATCGGCCGGTGGCGACGAGCCCGTGCGTTCGTGCGCCAGAATGATCTGCAGGCGCTCTTTGGCAACGGCGGCGGTCTTTTTCTTCTCCCCCAGGAGGAAAGACAGGAAGGACATGGGCGCTCCTTACTTCGAGCCGAAAATGCGCTGCAACAGGCCCGGCTTTTGATAGTCGGTAAAGCGCATGGGCTTGTCTTCGCCCTTGAATCGGCTTACCACGTCGCGATACGCATCGGCCACGTCCGTGCCATCCAGATGGATGGCGGGCGTACCCTGGTTCGAGGCATGGAGCACCGACTCCGATTCCGGAATCACGCCGATGAGCTTGATTCGCAGAATTTCCTGAATGTCTTCCAGCGACAGCATCTGGCCGTCGTTGACACGCTTCGGGTTGTAACGGGTGATGAGCAGATGCTCCTTGATCGGCTCGCTGCCATCGATGGCACGTTTCGTCTTCGACGACAGAATGCCCAAAATGCGATCCGAGTCACGGACCGACGACACTTCCGGGTTCGTCACCACGAGCGCTTCGTCGGCGAAGTGCATCGCGAGCAACGCACCCGACTCGATACCGGCCGGCGAATCGCACACGATGTATTCGAAACCCATGTCAGTGAGGTCCTTGATGACCTTCTCGACGCCCGCTTGCGTGAGTGCATCTTTGTCACGCGTTTGCGAGGCGGGGAGGATAAACAGGTTCTCGCAGGACTTGTCCTTGATGAGCGCCTGATTAAGGTTGGCTTCGCCCTGGATCACATTGATCAGGTCGTACACCACGCGGCGCTCGCAACCCATGATGAGGTCGAGATTGCGCAGGCCGACGTCGAAATCGATGACTGCCGTCTTGTGCCCCTGCAAGGCGAGGCCGGCGGAAAAGCTGGCGCTGGTCGTCGTCTTGCCGACACCACCCTTGCCAGAGGTCACCACAATCACTTTTGCCATCTGTCGATGCCTTCCCAAACTTGAGGATGAAATTAGCTACGAATCACTTGAGCCCGAGGGGCTCGAAAATCAGTTTGTCGTCTACCAGCCGCACCTGCACCGAACGCCCCTGAACATCGGGCGGCAGCGCATACTCGCCAGTCCGGTAAATACCGGCGATGGAAATCAGCTCGGGCTCAAGACAGGTACAGAAGATGCGCGCATCGAGCTTGCCCTTCACTCCTGCCAGTGCCCGCCCCCGCAGCGGCGCGTAAATGTGAATATTACCTTCCGCGATCACCTCGGCCCCATAACTGACCAGATCGAGGATGATCAGGTCGCCCTTCGCATAGACCTGCTGGCCTGAGCGCAACGGCTTGTCGATGATGGTCGAGGGGATGGACGATGCCTCGGGAACCGCCTGTGCAGACGCCTCCGACGCAGCCTCGACGCCTGCCTGCGGCGCTGCATCGTCGTCGCGTGCCGCGCGCGGCGCACGGCGCTCGTGGCGCTCATGACTGTCCAGAAGCGGCAGACCGTCGACCACAGCCCAACCCGCTTGTTCGGTGTTGGCGACGACCCCGATCGGCTTCATGCGGAATTCGGCCAGCATTTCGGCCAACGCAGGCACGGCGACGCGTTCGTCGCCGGACAGACGCCGTACGTCGATGGCGACGGTGTCGCCAGCAAAAAACTCCGGGGTCGCTTCGAAACGTTGCGCCAGTTCGGTGCGCAAGCTGTCCAGTTGAGGCGTCTTGACTACGAAATGCAAGGTGTCTACGGCACCACTGCGTAACTCGAAGTACGGCGTTTTCTTTTGCGGCATGTCAGGTTGTTGTGCGCGATTGCTGGCAAATTGGGCCATTCTACCGCCCCTTGACCTCCTGCAAACCGCTAATAAGCAGGGCAACCCCCAGGCACCCCCGCAAATTGCCCAAAAAACACCATTGCCGCAACGCAGCAGCACGATGCATTTTGAATACGTTTATGGCGTTGCGAAATGCTAGACGATTGACATGCCAATGTCATCAGCAAAGCCTATTCTCTGCGTGGGAAAGTCCAACACGAGAAGTGCTGCAAAGCAGCATCGAAAGTACGAATTTTGTCGCGCAAGCGTCTTTTTCGTGACCTATCCTTAAAGTCCCTGACGAGGGACCCCCCTGTGGAACCGCAAACCGGGAGACGAAGATGCTGAGTCATCATGAATTTGCCACCCTGATGCTGGTGAAGGATGCTCCGGAGCAAGTGGAGCTGGATCGCCCTGACCTCGAATCGTTGCTTGAGAGCAAACTGATCGAGTGGGAAGAGTTGGAGACGGGAGCGAAGTCACCCCGCCTGACTGTTCAGGGCAAGTACTTCCTTCAGGCCGTTGCCTGAGCGCCCAGCCAGATGTAGAGGTGTCTGTAGTCGCAAAAAAGCCCGCCGGAAGGCGGGCTTTTCATTTGTCCGGGCCGTTCGCCCGAATCTCTCGACACGACTCAACCGTGCCGGACGTCACGACGGTGGCGTCGCCACGTGTGGCGCGCCGCCGGATGCTCCCGGCACCAGTTGCGATTCGCCAGCCAGGCCACTGCCGCGCCCACGACCAGCGCTATCACCAAAGTCCCAATCAAGCTCCCTGTCAGCATAGTGGCCTCCATTCTTCGATGTCACGGGATGGCACGACTTCATTCTAGGCAATCCCTATCGAAATAGGTACCCGAAAGTGATTCGGGTATACCGCGTTTGCGTGACATCAAAAAGAACGCAACTTCGGGGCCGGGAGGATGTGGCGGCGCAGCATTTTTCAGCGTCCGACGGGCCAGATCGAAGGGCCTCAGGCGATAGCGCCACCCGCGTCGATCAGCACCGTGGAGCCTGTCGCACTCGGCGTACCGGCGAGATACAGGATGGTATTTGCCACGTCTTCCGCCGCGACGACCCGACGTGCTGGCAATCGCTGCGCTGCGTTGTGATACATCGCTTCGCGGTCCGCTTCGGCAAGCTTGTTCCACAACGGCGTGACCGTCAGCCCCGGCGACACGGTGTTGACGCGAACCGGCGACAATTCCAGCGCCAGCCCGCGCCCCAATGCCTCCACCGCCGCGTTAATCGCCCCCTGCACCACCGACGACGTGTTCGGCCGCACGCTCAGATAGCCCGACGTCAGCGTGAGAGATCCGCCGTCCTCGATACGCGCGAACTTCGCCACGTGATACGTCCCCCAGAACTTGCTGTCGAACGCCGCATGCGCGTCGTCGAGCGAGAGCTTGCGCACCTGACCGGTCGGCGTTTGCGCCGCTGAGATCACGACGTGTTGCCACGGTGCATGGTCGGCGAAGAATCGTTCGACGGCGGCCACGTCGCCGGTATCGAGCACGACGGCGCGCGCCGTACTGCCGATCGTCGCCAGCGCTTCGTCGAGCTTCGCCTGACTGCGCGAGGCAATCGTGACGACCGCCCCCGCCTTGGCAAACGCCTGTGCGGCGGCACGGCCAATGCCGGAACTGCCGCCAATCACCAGCACGCGCTGGCCTTCGAAATTGAACATGGTGTGACTCCAGAATGAGATCGATGAAATCGGAAGGAGAAGACAACTGCGACGTCGCAACCCGGAAGCAACGTCATGAGGCTATTGTGATCCTCTCCACGCAAGACGATAATCCCTCGAAGAACTGAATCACTCTCTACAAATTTTTGATAATTATCACCACGATGATCGACCAGACGCTGGATCTCACGCTCTTTGACCGAGTTGTCGCTACCGGTAGCATGTCGGCGGCCGCGCGCGAGCTGGGGTTGTCGCTCGCCGTCGTGAGCAAACGGCTCGGGTTGCTGGAGCAGCGCCTCGGCGTGCGCCTGCTCAATCGCACCACGCGCAAACAGGCGCTCACCGAAGAGGGGCAGGTGTTTCACGCGTGCTGCCAGCGGATTCTGGCGGAGATTGCCGAGGCGGAACGGCTGATGACGCGGCAGGCGGGCACCGTCGGCGGGGTGCTGCGCATCAGCGCCCCGCGCGCGTTCGGGCGTCGTCATCTGACACCGCTCCTGGTCGCGTTTCGCGAACGCCACCCGGATGTGAAGGTACATCTGTCACTGAGCGACTTGTGGGTCGATCTGGTCGCGCACGGCATCGACGTGGCGATCCGCGTCGGCACCCTACCCGATTCAAGTCTTGTCGCGCAGGAGCTGGCCCCGAATTACCGGGTACTTATCGCGTCGCCCGAGTATCTGAAACGACGCGGCACGCCCGAGGACGTCGGCGACCTTCGGCAGCACGACTGCATTTTGTTTGGCAACTCGCCACATGGCGACTGGCGTTTCGTATCGCAGTCCGAAACATTGCGCGTACAAGTGCCGGATACATACGTCGTAGACGACGGCGACACCGCACACGAACTCGCCCTGCATGGCGCAGGCATCGCACAGAAATCGATCTTTGACGTCAGCGACGATATCCAGGCGGGGCGACTGGTACGCGTGCTACCGTCGCTTCGGATTCCGGCCGCGCCACTGCACGCCGTGTATCCACATAGCCGTCATGTTGCGCCACGCACGCGGGTATTCATCGACTTTCTGCGCGACCAGCTACGCGCGACGTGGCGCTGGTCGCCGGATTGACGGACACGGCGTCATCGCGCCCCGGCGCTCAATTGTTCGCGTGCCCCGCCTCGGACGCTTCAGTCGCTTCACGTCCCGCCGCCAGCAGCGCTTCGGATAGCGCCGGGTCGGCTTCGACCACCGCGCGCGACAGAATCAACGAGCCGACCATCTGCGAGAATCGCGCCATGGCATTGCGCGTCGCCTGCTCCCGCGTTAGCCCTCGGGCAACGCCTGCCGCCGTCATTCGTTCGAGCGACGCCGCCAGTCCCTTCGCGTAACAAGCCTGCGCCTCCTCGCCAATGCGTGGGACGTCGCCAGCGAACCCAGCCACCGGGCAACCGCACGCCACATCGTCACGATGCGCCGTCGACAGATACTGCTCGACACCGACCTTCGACGCGACAGCCGGATCGCCCGACGCCTCACCCATGCCTTGCGCCATCAGCACTTCGTTGGCGGCCATCGCTCGCGCCATCACGGCCGAGACGAGCGCATCCTTCGACTTGAAGTGGTTATAAAAGCCACCCTGCGTGAAACCGGCCTCCTTCATCAACGCCGTCAGCCCGACCGCATCGACGCCACGCTCGCGAAACAGCCGGTCGGCCGCACTGACGATCGCCTCGCGGTTCTCTGCGGCCTGCTCTCTGGAAATACCCATTGATCACTCCCCGTCCGTCGACGGCGCAATCGCCGCTATCGGACTCATCGAAAAAGACAATGTCGATCACCATTGACATTAGTACAACGGAGTCGGCACAATGCAACGCAAATGACGATGGCGATCACAATTGTCATGAAGTATAGCCGAAACCTTACGCCGTGCGCCCGACTGGCGCGGCCCACTTATCTTGCTGGAGCAGTGAAATGAAGATCAAAGATGCGGTTGTGTTCGTGACTGGCGCCAACCGGGGCCTCGGCCTTGAATTTGCCAAACAGGCGCTGGCGCTCGGCGCGAAGAAGGTCTATGCAGGTTCGCGCGACCCGTCGAAGGTGACGCTGCCGGGCGTGATTCCCGTCAAGCTCGACGTCAATAATCCGGACGACGTCGCGGCCGCTGCGCAACTCGCGGGCGACGTGACCCTGCTCATCAACAACGCCGGGATCGCTCGCCTGACCCAGGGCTTGACCCAGCCGGGTTCCACCGAGCTGCTGCGCGAAACGCTCGAAACCAACCTGTTCGGCGTGCTGGCCATGACGCAGGCATTTGCGCCTATCCTCGGCAACAACGGCGGCGGCGCACTGCTCAACGTGCTCTCGGTCGTTAGCTGGATCACTTCGAGCAGCATTCCCGAATATGCCATCACCAAGTCGGCCGCGTGGTCGCTGACGAACGGTGTCCGGCGCGAACTCAGCGCCCAGAACACGCAGGTGATCGGCCTGCATGCGGGTTACATCGACACCGATCTCACGAGCGGCTTCGACGCAAAAAAAAGCGCGCCGTCCGATGTCGTGCGTCAGGCTTACGAGGCCATCGAAGCGGGCGCGTTGGAGGTGAGCGTCGACGACGCCACGCGCCAGGTCAAACAAGGTCTGTCGCAGGGCGTCTATCTGATCGATCTGGAAGCCGAAGCGCAGTCCTGAAAAGGTCTCGAAAGATTTCGCGCTCGCCAACAAAAACGCCGCGACACCCTTTCAGGTATCGCGGCGTTTTGTCTTGTTTGAGCCACAGGCGAGTACCAGAGCTCACCCAAGCTCCCGTCCAGCCGGATCAGGCCGCCTTGTCCATCTGACGTTCACCGCCTACGGCTTCGACCAGATCGTCGAGCATACGGGCGAGTTCGCCGGTCATGAGCGCGACGTCGGCATCGAACTTCTCGGCTTCGCCTTCTGCGGTGGGGTCGGCAGCGTCCTTGATGATGTCGAGCGGCGTAATGCGCTTGATGATGAACGCGTCGGTGAGCACGAACGAGATGCGGTCGTTCCACGTCATCGCCAGCTTCGTGCAGCGCTTGCCAGCTTCGATGTGCTGACGCACATCCGCGCCATCGAGCGGGTGCGCCACGTAGCGCACGGCCGCCTTTTCGTCGGTATTCGAGCGCAGTTCCACGTCCTGATCGACGGTGAAGCCGCCCGGCGCTTCATTGCCAGCCAGCCACGACGTCATCACGGACACCGGCGCTTCGTTGAGCTCGACGTTCTCAAGCGTGATGTCCAGCGTCTTGAGCAGCAAGCTGCGCACTTCGTCGGCCTTGGCGGGCGACGCGGCGTCGATGACCAGCCAGCGATTGACCGGATCGATCCACACACGCGTGTCGCGACGAATGCCGAACGCACGCGGCAGCAATTCGTCCGTGACCTGCTCCTTGAGTTCGCGCATCTGCTTGCGCCCCGGCTTGAAGCCTTGCTGCTCCTCAAGCTCGGCGGCCTTGGCACGCGTCACCTGATTGACGACGGTCGTCGGGAGCAGCTTCTTTTCGGCGCGATAAGCCAGCAGGAACTGACGATTGATGCTGTGCACGAGCTCGCCGCCATCGCGCGGCGGCGCCCAGCCCTGTACCTGCATTTCGAGGCTGCCGCCCTCACGGAAGGCGTGCTTCTCGAGCGCCTCTTCCATTTGCGCGACGCTCATGGACCAACCGGCAGGAATTCGGTGCAACTGAAGATTCTTGAACCACATCGGCATCACCGCAAAATCAAAAGCATGGATTTTACCAGTGTGCCGAGGTGCAGCGAAGTGCGCTAACCCGAATCGTGCAACCAGACGTTACAGGAAGCGGTCGAGAATCTTGCGGCTGGGCTTGTCCAGCGTGCCCGTGTCGCGAATCAGGAAGTGAATGCCGTGGTTATCGGTGATGAGCAGCGTCTGTCCACCGAGACGGCGAATGTCCTCTTCGCCGCGAAGCACGAACGACGCTTCGCCACGGTTCGTCTCAACGGTCCAGGTGCTGGGTGTCGCATACGTCGACACGCCCTTGATGCGCAGCACTTCGGGCATGAACTCGCGCGCGGCAAGTTCCTCCGAGACGAGCACCCGCATGGCTGCCGGCAGCACGTCGAGCGAGTCGAGCCAGACCAGCTCGCGCCCTTCCGTGCTCACGAGCGCCAGCCCTTCGTCCGGCGCGGCAATCGGAAAGGCCCTCACGGGCACCACGCCCTCATGGGCCACGCCCTCGGCATCGGTCAGCACCAAACGGCCGAAGGCGTTGCGCGACAGGGTGAAATCGATCTGCATAGGAGTCTTCGCGAACGGTTCTGTTGACGGTCAATCTGCGATTAGTTGATGGACAGCGGCTGTGCCGGTGCTGCAGTCACTGCCGCGACCGTGGCGGCCGCTTCGGCCGAGGCGACGACCTCGTCGATATCCGTATCGACATTGCGCTGCTGCGCCTGATAGAGCTTGTAGTACGCGCCTTCGCGGGCAATCAGTTCATCGTGGTTGCCCACTTCGACGATCTTGCCGCGATCGAGCACCACGAGCCGGTCGGCCTTGCGCAGCGTCGACAACCGGTGGGCAATCGCAATGGTCGTGCGTCCCTTGACGAGGTTGTCGAGCGCCTTCTGAATTTCCTTTTCCGTGGCCGTGTCGACCGAGGATGTCGCCTCGTCGAGAATCAGAATTCTCGGATCGATCAGCAGCGCGCGGGCGATGGAGATACGTTGACGTTCGCCCCCCGACAGCGCCTGACCCCGCTCGCCTACGAGCGAGTCGTACCCGTGCGGCAAACGCAGAATGAACTCGTGCGCATGGGCTGCGCGCGCGGCTGCGACGATCTCTGCGCGCGTTGCGTCCGGTTTGCCGTAAGCGATGTTGTCCGCAATCGTGCCGAAGAACAGGAACGGCTCCTGCAAGACCAGCCCAACGTTGCGACGGAAGTCCGACACCGGCAGCGCGCGAATGTCCACGCCGTCGATCTGAATCGAACCCTCGGCCACATCGTAGAAGCGGCAGATCAGGTTCACCAGCGTGCTCTTGCCCGAGCCGCTGTGGCCGACCAGACCGATCATCTCGCCCGGCGCAATGCGCAGATCCATCCCGCGAATCACCGCCCGGTTGCCGTAGCGGAAACCGATGTCGCGCAGATCGATGGCGCCCTTCACTTCCTTCAGATGCACCGGATTGACCGGCTCCGGCACGTTCGAGACGTGATCGAGAATGTCGAAGATGCGCTTCGCGCCGGCGGCCGCCTTTTGCGTAACCGAGACGATGCGGCTCATCGAATCCAGACGCGTATAGAAGCGGCTGATGTACGTGAGGAACGCGGCCAGCACCCCGACCGTGATTTCGTGTTTCGAGACCTGCCAGATACCGAAGATCCAGACCACCAGCAGGCCCACTTCGGTGAGGAACGTCACCGTCGGCGTGAACAGCGACCAAACCTTGTTCACCCGGTCGTTGACCATCAGGTTGTGTCGGTTGGCTTCCTTGAAGCGCGCGACCTCACGGTTTTCCTGCGCAAACGCCTTGACCACGCGAATGCCCGGAATCGTGTCGGCGAGCACGTTGGTGATTTCCGACCAGATCCGATCGACCTTCTCGAAGCCATGACGCAGGCGATCACGTACCAGATGGATCAGCCACGCGATGAACGGCAGCGGCAGAAGCGTCACCACGGCCAGCCACGGATTGATCGACACCAGAATGACCGCCGTCATGACGATCATCAGCACGTCCGTCGCGAAGTCCAGCAAGTGCAGTGACAGGAACACGCAGATGCGATCGCTCTCCGAGCCGATACGCGCCATCAGGTCCCCCGTGCGCTTGCCGCCGAAATACTCCAGCGACAGCCGTAGCAGATGCGAATACGTTGCCGTGCGCAGGTCCGCGCCGATGCGCTCCGACACCTTCGCCAGCAGATATGTGCGCGCCCAGCCGAGCACCCAGGCGACCAGACCGGCCCCCAGCAGACCGGACAGATACATTCCCACCTGGTGGTAATCGATGGGTTTGCCGTTCTGGAACGGGATCAGCACGTTGTCCATGAGCGGCATCGTCAGATACGGCGGGATCAACGTCGCGCCCGTGGCGCAAAGCGTCAGCAGGAAACCCGCCAACAACTCAAAGCGATACGGTCGGGCGAAACGCCACAACCGGAGCAATGCCCATGTCGACGGCGGGGCTTCTACCTCGGGATTGCATTGCGGGCACTCGTCCACGCCGGGCGGCAGTTCCGCCTGACAGATCGGGCAGACGCCCGCCTCTTCTGCCTCATGCACCGCCGCGTGACCGGCCACGTGGATATCGCGCTGACGCACGATTGTGTCCATCAGCGTGAGCGCCGCCGGATTGTGACCGAGTGTGTAACGCCAGTTCGCCAGCTTCTGGCGCGCATCGCACAACTCCAGCGAGCCAACGCCCGCGTGGTCCGTATGGGTGAGCGATAGCCCCGCGTGGTACGGCCACGATTGCCACGGCGACTGGCTCGATCCGCCGTCGCGCCGCGCGTCACGCGCCAGCACCCGACGCTCGGTCGCCACGACCACGCCCCGGGCGAAGTGCAACTGCGCATCCAGATCGATGGGCAACCAGGCCAGCACCGTCTCCCCGTCGGCGAGTTGCCCCGCGAGATCGGGGTACCAGGGTTCGGCTGCGGCGTTGCGGGCGGTAGCGGAAGACACAGGGGAGGCTTGCGCGGGCGAATCCGCAGAGGCGTCGGACGGAGTGGCGGCGGAGGTGTCGGTCATTGATGCGGCAGACGTGTCCTCAAGGGGCGGACATCGAGGCAAACGGTAAAGAATCGACGCGGACTTTCCCTGTCAGGTCCGCAAAATTGCCGCAAGTATAACCACAGCGACGCTTCTTGCGGCACGGAGTTCCCGCATGACACGGTGCAACATCGAAATATTGTTGCGGGTGTCAACCGTTTACGGAATTTTTGCGTTAAGCATCCAGTTAACTGAAAGAGCGCGACCGGCTGTGCCGCATGAAATCGGCCTTGCCGGCTTTTGTGTACCAGCCCTGACGCGTGAATTAAAGCCTTAGATGAAAAAGAAAGACATTGAGATTTTCGATGTCCTGTCGCTGCGCGGACCGAATATGTGGACATATCGGCCGGTGCTTGAGGCATGGGTCGATATCGGGGAATTGGAAGAGTTCCCGTCCAACAAGATCCCGGGGTTCCCCGAACGGCTGTCCGAATGGCTGCCGACCCTCATTGAGCACCGTTGCAGCATCGGCGAGCGCGGCGGCTTCCTTCAGCGTCTTCGCGAAGGCACGTGGCCCGGCCACATCCTCGAGCACGTCACGCTCGAACTTCAGAACCTCGCCGGCATGCCCGGCGGCTTCGGCAAGGCACGCGAGACCCCGATTTCGGGCGTCTACAAGGTGATCGTGCGCGCCTGGCATGAGGACGTGACCCGCGCCGCCCTGTTTGCCGCCCGCGATCTGGTCATGGCTGCCATCGAAGACCGCCCATACGACGTCGAAGCCGCCGTCGAAGAACTGCGCGGCCTGGTCGACAAACACTGCCTCGGCCCGAGCACGGCGTGCATTGTCGACGCCGCCGACGACCGCGACATCCCCCATCTGCGTCTGTCCGACGGCAATCTGGTGCAACTGGGTTACGGCGCTGCCGCCCGTCGCATCTGGACGGCCGAGACCGACCGCACCCCGGCCATCGCCGAGAGCATTTCGCGCGACAAAGACCTGACCAAGCAACTGCTCGAATCGTGCGGCGTGCCCGTGCCGGAAGGCCGTCTGGTCGACAGCGCGGAAGACGCCTGGGAAGCCGCCGAGGACATCGGCCTGCCCGTGGTCGTCAAGCCGTATGACGGCAATCATGGCCGTGGCGTGTTCATTAATCTCACCACGCGAGAAGAAGTCACGACCGCGTTCGGTGTGGCCCTTGAAGAAGGCAACGGCGTGATCGTCGAGCGCTTCGTCACGGGTCTGGAACACCGTCTGCTGGTCGTGGGCGGTCGCGTCGTCGCCGCAGCGATGGGCGAAATGGCCTCCGTGACCGGCGATGGCAAGCACACCGTCTCGGAACTCATCGAGATCCAGATCAACAGCGATCCGCGTCGCGGCAGCGCTGAAGACCAGCCGCTCAATCGTGTGCGCATCGACTCGTCGGCGCGCCTCGAATTGAAGCGCCAGGGTTTCGACGCCGATTCCGTGCCGCCGGAAGGCAAAAACGTGCTGATCCAGCGTAACGGCAACGTCGCCTTCGACGTGACCGACCGCGTGCACCCGAGCGTGGCCGCCCATGCGTCGCTGGCCGCCCGTATCGTGGGTCTGGACATTGCCGGCGTGGATCTGGTCGCCGAAGACATTTCGCGTCCGCTCGCAGAACAGCGTGGCGCGATCGTGGAAGTCAACGCCGGCCCCGGCCTGCTCATGCACTTGAAACCTGCCGACGGCGCCCCGCGTCCGGTCGGCCGCGCCATCGTCGACCATCTGTTCCCCGATGGCGACGCAGGCCGGATTCCGGTCGTCGGCATTACCGGCACGAACGGCAAGACGGTCACGGCACGCCTGCTCACGCACCTGCTGCAACTGGCGGGCGAACATACGGGTCTCGCATGCAGCGATGGCCTGTTCCTCGACAAGCGTCTGGTGCAAGGCGGCGACCGCGCCAACTGGGACGCCGCGAACCGCGTGCTGATGAACGCCAGCGTGACGGCCGCCGTCTTCGAAAACGACAGCACCGCCATTCTGTCCGAGGGCCTTGCCTACGACCGTTGCCAGGTCGGCATCGTCACGAACATCGACCGTCCGGACCATCTGGGCCACAACTTCGTCGAAGACGTCGACCGCATGTTCAGCGTGCTGCGTACGCAAGTCGACGTCGTGCTGCCCGACGGCGTGGCAGTCCTCAATGCCCGCGACCCCCTGGTCGTGGAAATGGCCGAGTTGTGCGACGGTGACGTGATCTTCTTCGGTCTGGACGAGCAACTCCCGGCCATCGTGACTCACCGCGCCGCCGGTAAGCGCGCCGTTTTCGTGCGCGATGGTCAAGTCATCCTCGCGACGGGCGAAGAAGAAACCGCCATCGGTGCAACGGCCAATATGCCGCTGACCTACGCAGGACGTGTCGCCTTCCAGGTCGAGAACGTGCTGGCCGCCGTGGCCGCCGCGTGGTCGATGGGTGTGGGGCTGGATGTTCTGCGCACCGGCGTGACGACGTTCGACGTCGGTCAGGTCGATGCCCCGGGCCGCTTCACGTTGTTCGAGAAGCAAGGCGCGACGGTGATCGTCGACGACGCGCATAACGCCCCGGCCCTCACCGCACTGGCTGCCGCCCTTGCCACCCTGCCCGCCGAGCGCCGCTCCGTGGTCTACGGCCCGGGTGCAGATCGCATGGACGAAGACCTTCAGGCCGAAGGCAAGCTGCTGGCGCAGACGTTCGAGCGCATAGTGCTGTGCGACGACTTGAGCATTACCCGCAAGCGCGAGTCGTCCGAGTCACGCGCTCAACTGCGTGCAGGCATCGACGCCGCCGGTCGCAAGGTGCAGGTGACGGACGCAGGCGAACGCCGTGCCGCCGCCGAGGCCGCGCTGGCCCAGCTCACGAGCGGCGATCTGCTCGTGTTGCAGGCCGACGAAGGCGGTGCCGCCGCGATGCTCGATCTCGTCCATTTGTGGATGGGTCAGCCGATGCGCGCACTGGCGGCCTGAGGCAATGAGTCACTGAAAGATGAATGACGAGCGGCGGTCGGCAGACATCTCCGCCACCGCCGTCTCTATATGTAGATAGTCACCAGATACCTAGCCACAGTCGTTTTTCTCGCCACGCATCTGCCATATTGAGATATACAGGGACGCGAAGTGGACAGACAGGGATTGCAATTTATGGAAGTCTCCCGCATCCGCGCATTGCGCGGGCCGAACCTCTGGAGCCGTCACACCGCCATTGAGGCGATTGTGACGTGCACCGATCTGGAATACTCGATCGGCAATCTGGCCGGTTTCGAGGCCCGACTGCGCGCTCGCTTCCCCGAGCTGCCCGCGCTCACACCCGACGCTGAAGAGCGCCCGGTCTCGCTGGCCGACGCACTGGCGACCACGGCGTTGCATCTGCAAGCCGCCGCCGGTTGCCCCGTGACCTTCAGCCAGACGACGCAAACCATCGAGCCGGGCACGTTCCAGGTGGTGGTGCAGTACAGCGAAGAGCCGGTGGGACGCCTTGCCTTCGACCTGGCGCAGCAACTGATTCACGCCGCCCTCGAAGACGGCCCGTTCGATCTGGCCGACGCCCTTTACCGCTTGCGCGATCTGGATGAAGACGTGCGCCTCGGCCCGTCGACCGGCTCTATCGTCTACGCCGCCGTCGCCCGTGGCATTCCGTACCGCCGTCTGACCGAAGGGTCGATGGTGCAATTCGGCTGGGGCAGCAAGCAACGCCGCATTCAGGCCGCCGAGACCGACCGCACGTCGGCCGTGGCCGAGTCGATTGCGCAGGACAAGGATCTCACCAAGACGCTGCTGCACGCCGCCGGTGTGCCGGTGCCGCTGGGCGGCACGGTGCGCGATATCGAAGACGCGTGGAAGCTGGTGCAGGAAATCGACGCCCCGGTGGTGGTCAAGCCGCGCGACGGTAACCAGGGCAAGGGTGTGGCCGTGCGTCTGCGTACGCGCGAAGAAATCGAGAAGGCGTTCGAAGCCGCGCAGGACATTAGCCGCGACGTCATCATCGAGCGCTACATTCCGGGTCACGACTTCCGCCTGCTGGTCATCGGCAACAAGCTGGTGGCCGCGGCCCGCCGCGATCCGCCGCAAGTGACCGGTGACGGCGTGCACACCGTGCGTCAGTTGGTCGAAACGGTGAACGCCGACCCGCGCCGTGGCGAAGGTCACGCCACGTCGCTCACCAAGATTCGTTTCGACGACATTGCGCTGGCAACGCTCGCCAAGCAGGGCCTGAACGCAGACTCCGTGCCGGATGCCGGTGCGCGCATCGTCCTGCGCAACAACGCCAACCTGTCGACGGGCGGCACCGCCACCGACGTGACGGACGACGTCCACCCCGAAATCGCCGCGCGCGCCGTAGCGGCCGCACAGCAGGTCGGTCTGGACATCGCCGGCGTCGACGCCGTGTGCGAAACCGTCATCAAACCGTTCGAAGATCAGGCAGGCGGCATCGTAGAAGTCAATGCCGCGCCCGGCCTGCGCATGCACCTCCAGCCGTCGTACGGCAAGGGGCGCGCCGTCGGCGAAGCCATCGTCTCGACCATGTTCGAAGACGGCGACGACGGCCGCATTCCGCTCGTGGCGGTCTCCGGCACGAACGGCAAGACGACCACCGTTCGCCTGATTGCCCACCTCATTGGCCAGCAAGGCCTGCGTGTCGGTATGACCGGCACGGACGGCATCTACATCAGCGGCCAGCGTATCGATACCGGCGATTGCAGCGGCCCGCGCAGCGCGCGCAACGTGCTGATGCACCCGGACGTCGACGCTGCCGTGTTCGAAACGGCGCGTGGCGGCCTGCTGCGTGAAGGTCTTGCCTATGACCGTTGCGACGTCGCCGTGGTGACCAACATCGGCATGGGCGACCACCTCGGCCTGTCGTACATCAACACGGTCGAGGACCTCGCCGTGCTCAAGAGCGTGATCGTGCGCAACGTCGCGCCGCGCGGCATGGCTGTGCTCAACGCCGCCGACCCGATGGTCGCGCGCATGGCAGACGCCTGCCCGGGCGACGTGACCTACTTCACGGCCGACGCCACCCATCCGGTACTCGCCACGCACCGCGCCAAGGGCAAGCGCGTGGTTTATGTCGACGGCGCTCACATCGTAACGGCGCACGGCAGCGAAGAAACCCGTTACGCGCTGGCGGCGATTCCGCTCACGCGCAACGGCGCAATCGGCTTCCAGGTCGAGAACGCGATGGCCGCCATCGGTGCGGCATGGGCGTTGCATATCGATCCGGCCACGATTCGCGCCGGTCTCGCGACCTTCGTGAACGATGCTGGCACGGCCCCGGGACGCTTCAACGTGTTCGACTACAAGGGCGCGACGGTGATTGCCGATTACGGCCATAACCCCGACGCCATTGCCGCGCTCACGCAGGCCATCGAGACGATGCCCGCGCGCCGTCGCTCGGTGGTGATTTCGGGCGCGGGAGACCGTCGCGACGAAGACATTCGCCGTCAGACGGAGATTCTGGGTGGCGCGTTCGACGACGTGCTGCTGTATCAGGACCAGTGCCAGCGTGGCCGTGAAGACGGCGAAGTGATCCGCCTGCTGCGTGAAGGGCTGGTTGACGCAAGCCGCACGAGCTACGTCGACGAGATCAACGGCGAGTTCATCGCCATCGACACGGCCCTCGCCCGCCTGCAACCGGGCGACCTGTGCCTGATCCTCATCGATCAGGTGGACGAAGCGCTGGCGCACATCGCGCAGCGCGTGACAGAGGCTGGCGGGCGATAAGTCGTTATCGCGGAGCACCTGGCAGCGGGAACACCGAGCCAGGTGCTGGCAGGCTTGCCTCGATTGCGCCCGCGCTCGCATCACTCAGGGACGACCGCACGGGTGGCGGCATCAACGGCTCATAGTCTCGTCGATTCGATCGAGTCGGTCATTGAGTAAGTGTCCGGATGCGACGCAGTCTCAGTTTTGCCGGAACCTGCCCCGAGCGTCGCAGCCGTCAGCATGTCGAGCGCATCGACACCATCGACGAAATCCGATTCGATCAATGGTCGTTGCAGATACGGATGAAGACTCCTGCTCGAAATCAGCGAATGCCGCGTGTCGCCGGTCATCAGTTCATAGACGTGATGAGATGCCGTGGATAAGCCTCTGCGCAACAGTACCCACTCGGTCGGCGCGTTCTTGTCGAACTCCTCGGCCGAGATCATGTCGCTGTGGTCTTCGAACAGAATGCGGTATCCATTGCCCTGAAGTCCCTCCGTCGTCGTGAAGCAGTCCAGCCTCGCGTCAATGGCCGACCGGATCAGGGACGGAACATTCTCGTCGAGCGCGGAGAGGCCAACTGCGGCGAACGCCGCTTCCGCCTTCGCCACATGATCCGCAAGCAGAGACTTCAGGGCGGCAGCATTCACGCGGGCATCACGCTCGAGCACTTCAAGACGGGTGAAGACAAGTTCATGGACCATGGCGGCACTGACGTGAAACCCACGCGCCGCGAAGACCTCCGCGCAGCGCGCGCCTAACTTGCTCACCGCTTGGAAGTCGTCGCCGTATAGCTCGATGGCGTGGGCAAGCGTAGTCACCATCGGGGTAAATGTCTCGCAAGCCGATAGTTTTTCCGCAGCACTCGCGTAGTTTCCGGCGGCCATCACGCGATCGCCGGCCGCAACAAAGACGTTTGCGGCAGCCAGATATTGTTCCGCAGCCAGACGCGGCTGCGCAGCCCGGTCGTAGTGAAATGCCGCGCGGTGGCGATCGATGCCGACGCGCAGGCCATTCGCCCGGCGAACATCCTCACCGGACGCGAGCATCGCCCGTGCGATGTCGTCGGAAGGCAGGTCTTCCTGCGCCGACGTTTGCTCGCGAATCGTCGCGATCGCTTGCCTCGATTGGCCAGCCCGAAGGTCGTCCCCCACCCGATGGAAGTACCGCGCCAGCGGCTCTCTTTCTGCCAGCGTTCCGCTGAGCGGCGAGAGGGCGTCGTGTGCTGCGGCGGCGACGCTTCGGACTGCCGCCGGATCAAGTCCGGGCAGCAAGCTACCGTCGGCCCCGAGCGCCGCGCCGATGAGACGGAAGCAGACCAGCGCGTGGTCCTGCGTGAGCGCGGGCATCGCGTCCAGCAATGTCGCGCCAGGCGGCATCCCGTCAGGGCGTGCGAGCAACAACCGGGTAACCTCCGCCTGCGTCAGATTCAACCCTCGATGCGAAAATCCAGCGTCCATCAGCGAGAGACGAAGGTCCGTACCCGGAATGCCGACAGCGATGAATCCGCCTTCTGTCAAATGGACCCCGGTGTCTTCTGCTTGCGACCAGCGATCGACGATTTCCTCACGAATATGCGGTCTTAGCGCACTACTCAGTTGCGTGGCGAGCGCATCGAGTTGCGCCTCCGACATCTTGCGACGAACGTGTTCGAAGCCAACCGGTGTCGTGCAGACGTGATTGCGCACGAGGCGCCTGACGAACGTAGAACGGTCGACGTCGCGTTCAAAGCAGTGTTTGAGGAGTTGCCAACCGTCGTTCCCGGTGAAAGCAGCTTCGACCCGCTCAATCGCTCTGGAGAGTTCAGCCGAGCCTGGAGAACAGTCTTGCAGGCGATCTTGCAAGGTGTTCATCGCCCGCGTCAGATGAGCCGATGCCGAGGCGAGATTACGACACGGGTGGAGCGCACTTCTGAGCGCCTGAATAGCGTCGGCAATCATCGAACCCCTTTGCGCAGCAGCGGATTCAGGGCAGTCAGCGCACAAGTGTCGCGATGGAAATCGGTGGCACCGGTGAGGACCGGCGCGGGTAGATCGAGCGAGGGCTCGAACGGCAGACAGTCATTCGTCGAGAACGGCATGGTCGTATTGAACGGGGAGATGGATAGGACACCCCCCATCGGTTTGCGATGAAAGGGCCCAATTTTTTCATTGAGGCCGTTTCACACGCGTCCGAGAATCGCTCATCGCCCGCCCCGGGGAAAGGCATGAGGCGTGCGCGCAATGCAATTCGATTAGCTATGCTAACTAATTCGGTGAAAAGCGCATCGTCCGATTTCGGAATGATTCAGGTTACGGACTGACGAGTCGTCGCTGCATTGCGCAGCGACGTTCCGCCGGGAGCCCGGCGGCGACCTCGTCGGCGAGCGTTGCCTGCAAGCGCACGTCGAGCTCGCCGTCGGTCAACGGCGCAAAGCCCAAACGGGCGTAAAACGGCGCGTTCCACGGCACGTCGCGAAACGTCGTGAGCGTGAGCGCCTGAAGCCCTGTGTCGCGCGCGTACGCTACAGCAGCCTCCATCAGCGCTCGCCCAATTCCCCGACCTTGCCACTGGCGATGCACCGACATCTCCCATACGTGCAGAACATCGTCGAACACCTCACCGGCGAGAAAGCCAACGGGTACGCCTTCCCTATCCGTCGCCACCCACTCAGTCCCCTGCGCCACCCACTGGCGATGACGTGCCTCGGCAATCGGCTCGCCGTCTGCCAGTGCCTGCAAGCCCGGCAGCGCCCGGAACATCTCGCCAGCACTACGCTCGACGGCGAGCAACCGAGACACCTCGTTTGGCGTCGCGAGCCGAACTCGCACCGCCTCTTGAAGCGTCAAACCACGACCTCTTGTGGCGACATTTCCGTGCCGTAGGCCGCCCAGCGGTCATTTGCAGCCGAGTCGGCATCGGCCGCCGCGACGGTCGGCTTGCATTGGCCCGCCGTCTCGTCGAGCCCTTGCAACAACGGGCATCTTTCGAAGATTTCGGCGATGAAGTCGACAAATACGCGCACTTTTGGCGACAGATGGCGGTTATGCGGGTACACCGCCGAAATCGGCATGGGGGGCGGTTTCCATTGGTGCAGGATCTCGACCAGTTGGCCCGATTGCAGATACGGCAACGCCATGAAGCGCGCCAGTTGCACGGTGCCGAAGCCCGAGAGACCGAGTTGCAGATATGCCTCGGCGTCGTTCACCGCGACAGAGCCCTGCATGTGGATTTCGACTTCCTTGCCGTCCACGACGAACTGCTCTTCGATCACGCGGCCCGTGCGGCTCGAAAAATAGTGCACCGCCGTGTGGCGCTGAAGGTCGTCCAGCGTATGCGGCATGCCCATGCGCTCAAGGTAAGCCGGTGACGCGCACGTGAGACTCTGAAACATGCCCACGCGTCGTGCCACGAGGCTCGAATCCTGAAGCGTCCCCACACGCAGCACGCAATCCACCCCTTCCTGAATCAGATCGACGGGTTTATCGCCCATGCCGACCATCAATTCGATTTCCGGATAGCGGTCGTGAAATTCGCACAGCGACGGCAGCACCACGAGTTTGCCGAGCGAGCCCGGCATGTCGATGCGCAGCTTGCCCCGCACGCGCTGGCTGCTTTCGCGGAAAGACGATTCCGTCTCTTCGATATCCGCGAGGATGCGCAGGCAGCGCTCGTAATATGCCGCGCCGTCAGGCGTCAGGTTGAGTCTGCGGGTCGTACGCTGGAGCAACCGGGTGCCCAGATGCGACTCCAGATTCTGAATGATCGTGGTCACCGAGGTACGCGGCAACCCGAGGTTGTCGGCGGCACGCGAGAAGCTGTTCGCCTCGACCACCCGCGTGAAGACCTGCATCGCTTGCAAGCGATCCATGATATTTCCCCATTGAAAGCACTGTTGCACTGGCCGAACAGGCGAAATCAACGAAATTTCACCTCCGTCGCAACTGCATATGCTTATTGGTCGACGGCATAAGCCAATGCCCATAAGGCCGAGACCGATTAGTCGAGCTGGCCGAACAGTGTTGCCAAATTATAGGCGTTTATCCCAATGTCCGTGGCCTCTAGACTTCGCTCCATCGAATGTCATCAGAGGGGTATCGCTCGCGCGAACCCGAAGCCATATGTCAGCCAACGCCAAGTCGCCCTCGGGAAAGTCGGTACAACCGGGCAAATCCGGTAAGACCGACAAGCTGTTCAGCAGCGACGACGGACTGCGCATCGAAGAAGTCAGCATCCCGGGCCATTCCGCGCCTGTCACGCTACGCGTTTACCGGCCGGTCGGCGTCGCCACGCCCGGTGCCGCGGATGCGCACGCCGGTCAGCCGGGAGTCGTCGTGCCGCTCGAAGCGCATCTGCCCGCCGTGCTGTACTTCCACGGCGGTGGCTTTTGCAAAGGCTCGCTGGACGATGGCGATGCCGCCGCCCGCTACCTCGCGTCGAACGTCCCGGCGCTGGTCGTCTCGGTCGGCTATTCGCTCGCGCCCGAACACCCGTTTCCGGCAGCGCCCGAAGACGCCTGGTGCGCAGCCCTCTGGCTGCACCGTCACGCTCGCCGGTACGGTGCGAGTCCGCGCCGTCTGGCCGTGGCGGGGCACGACGCTGGCGGCAACATTGCCGCTGCCCTCACGATGATTGCCCGAGATCGGGGCGAAATTACGGTGTCGGCGCAAGCCCTGCTCGCGCCGCTGCTCGATCCCAGCATGACGCGTCTGGCCGACGGTCGCACACCCAGCGACATCGAAGCCAACGAGTGCGCCCGTTGCTACCGCGCCTATTTGCCGCACGCAACGCAACGTCTGCATCCGTACGCCGCACCGCTGGAGTCGCGCCGTCTCGCGGGCCTGCCGCCCACGCTGATTGCCTCCGCCGAACACGACCTGTTGCACGTCGAAGCTGAAAAATACGCTGCCGAGCTCATCGCGGCCGGCGTGCCGACAGAAGTTACGCGCCATCGCAGCGCGTCCCATTACGGCCTGGCCGCCCTGCCCGCAGCGCTGCGGGAGGTGGCCACCTTCCTGACACGTCGGCTGGCACTGCCTGCCACCGGCTCTACCCAGTGAGTCCAATCCGATCCCGGAGATTTCAATAATGACCACCCTCGCTCGCAAACCCGTACTTATCGCCGCTGCCGCCACGGCCGCGCTCCTGGCCATCGGCACGCTCACTGTCGTGCGCGTCGATGCCAGCACGCCCGCCGCGCAAGTCATGCCGACCGTCGAAGTCGACGTTGCCAACGTTCTCTCGCGCACCGTCACCGACTGGCAGAGCTACTCCGGCCGTCTCGACGCCGTGGATCGCGTCGATATCAAGCCGCTCGTGTCAGGCACCATCACCGCCGTGCACTTCAAGGACGGCCAGCTCGTGAAGAAAGGCGACGCCCTGTTCACGATCGACCCGCGTCCGTACGCCGCCGAAGTCGACCGCGCTGCGGCACAACTCGCGTCGGCACAAGCGCGCGACGTCTTCACCAGCACCGACCTCGCGCGTGCGCAGCGCCTGATCGCGGATAACGCCATCGCGAAGAAGGACTTCGACCAGAAGGAAAACGCAGCGCGTGAAGCCGTCGCCAACGTGAAGGCCGCGCAAGCCGCACTGGAAACGGCCCGCATCAACCTCGGCTACACCCAGATCGTGGCGCCGGTGGCCGGCCGCGTGTCGCGCGCGGAAATCACCGTGGGCAACACCGTTTCGGCAGGCGCGCAATCACCCGCACTGACCACGGTGGTGTCCGTCTCGCCGATCTACGCGGCCTTCGACGTCGACGAGCAAACGTACCTGCGCTATCTCTCGAAGGACACCAAGACGAACGGCGTTCCGGTCGATCTGGGTCTCGCCAACGAGTCGGGTTACTCGCGCAAGGGCACGGTGTACTCGGTGGATAACCGCTTCGACACCACGTCCGGCACGATCCGCGTACGTGCACGCTTCGACAACGCCGATGGCGCGCTCGTGCCGGGGTTGTATGCACGGATTCGCGTCGGTGGCGGCGAGCCGCACCCGGCACTGCTGGTGGACGAAGCCGCTGTCGGCACCGACCAGAGCAAGAAATACGTGATGGTGGTCGATCAGGCGAACAAGGCGCAGTACCGCGAAGTGCAGCTTGGTGAACGCCACGGCGGTCTCGTGGAAATCGCAGGCGGTCTGAAGGACGGCGAGCGCATCGTGGTCAACGGCCTGCAACGCATCCGCCCGGGCGACGCCGTTACGCCGAAGGTAGTGAAGATGGCCGGCGACACGGGCGACGCGCACGACATCGCACCGACGGCCGTCGCAACGACCGGTACGGCAGACGCCGCCAAGGCCCCTGCCCCGGCACCTGCAGCAGCGGCCAACGACGCACCGACGACGCAGAAGACTTCGCAGAACGACAGCAAGACGCAATCGGTCGCCGCCACGAAAGCCGCGGCGAAAACCGCGTCGCGTTCGTAAGTTCATCATCGCTGTCGAGCATCCGATGCGAGAAATGCGCGTGCAGGCACACAGCAACATCGCACGCTGAACGACACCCCAGAGTTTCGTCATGAACATCTCAAAATTTTTCATCGACCGGCCCATTTTTGCGGGCGTGCTTTCGGTCCTCACGCTGCTGGCCGGCCTGATCGCCGTGTTCCAGCTGCCGATTTCGGAATACCCGGAAGTGGTTCCGCCGTCGGTCGTCGTGCACGCTCAATACCCCGGCGCGAACCCGAAGGTGATCGCCGAAACCGTTGCGTCCCCGCTCGAAGAGCAGATCAACGGTGTGGAAAACATGCTGTACATGCAGTCGCAGGCGAATAGCGACGGCAACCTCACCACGACGGTGACCTTCCGTCTGGGCACCGACCCGGACAAGGCACAGCAGCTCGTGCAGAACCGTGTCTCGCAAGCGCTGCCGCGCCTGCCGGACGATGTGCAGCGCCTGGGTGTGACAACGATCAAGTCTTCGCCCACGCTCACGATGGTCGTGCACCTGATCTCGCCTAACGACCGTTACGACATGACCTACCTGCGCAACTACGCGCTCATCAACGTCAAGGATCGCCTCTCGCGAATCAAGGGCGTGGGTGAAGTGCAGATGTGGGGCGCGGGTGACTACTCGATGCGTGTCTGGCTCGATCCGGCCAAGGTCGCACAGCGCGGCCTGACGGCGTCGGATGTGGTGCGCTCCATTCGCGAACAGAACGTGCAGGTGGCCGCCGGTGTGATCGGCGCGACGCCCGCCGGTCCGAATACGCCGTTGCAGCTGAACGTGAATACGCGCGGTCGTCTGAACACGGAAGAAGAGTTCCGCGACATCATTCTGAAGACCTCGCCCGACGGTGCCGTCACGCATCTGAGCGACGTGGCCCGCGTGCAGCTCGACGCGTCGTCGTACAGCCTGCGCTCGTTGCTCGACAACAAGCCGGCGATCGGTCTCGGTATCAACCAGTCGCCGGGCGCCAACTCGCTGCAAATTTCGGACGACGTCCGCGCCGCGATGGCCGACCTGCAAAAGGATATGCCCCCGGGCGTGGAATACCGCATCGCGTATGACCCGACGCAGTTCGTTCGCTCGTCGATCGAAGCCGTCGTGCACACGCTGCTCGAAGCCATCGCGCTCGTGGTGCTGGTGGTGATCGTGTTCCTGCAAACGTGGCGTGCGTCGATCATCCCGCTGCTCGCCGTGCCGGTGTCCATCGTCGGTACGTTCGCGCTGCTGCTCGGCTTCGGCTACTCGATCAACGCGCTGTCGCTGTTCGGGATGGTGCTGGCCATCGGTATCGTGGTGGACGATGCGATTGTGGTGGTGGAAAACGTCGAGCGGAACATCGCCGCCGGTCTCTCGCCGAAGGAAGCGACGTATCAGGCAATGCGTGAAGTGAGCGGGCCGATTATCGCCATCGCGCTGACGTTGGTCGCTGTGTTCGTGCCGCTCGCCTTCATGTCGGGCCTGACGGGTCAGTTCTACAAGCAGTTCGCCATGACCATCGCCATCTCGACGGTGATCTCGGCCTTCAACTCGCTGACGCTCTCGCCAGCCATGGCTGCCCTGCTGCTCAAGGACCATCACGCCAAGCCGGACTGGCTCACGCGTCAGATGAACCGTTATCTGGGTGGCTTCTTCGGTGCGTTCAACCGCGTGTTCCATCGCGGTTCGGAGAAGTACGGTCAGGGGGTGACCCGCGTGATCGGTCGCAAGGCCGTCATGATGGCCATCTTCGCCGTGCTGCTGGGTGTGACGATGCTGTTGGGCAAGGTGGTGCCGGGTGGCTTTGTGCCCGCACAGGACAAGGAATACCTGATCGCCTTCGCACAGCTGCCTAACGGTGCCTCGCTCGACCGCACCGACAAGGTGATTCGCGATATGTCGGAAATCGCGCTGAAGACCCCTGGCGTGAAGAATGCCGTGGCGTTCCCGGGTCTGTCGGTGAACGGTTTCACCAACTCGTCGTCGGCCGGTATCGTGTTCGTCACGCTCAAGCCGTTCAGCGAGCGTAAGGACAAGTCGCTCTCGGCCGGTGCCATCGCGGCGAAGCTCAACGGCGAATACGCGAAGAACAAGGACTCGTTCATTGCGGTGTTCCCGCCCCCGCCGGTGCTGGGTCTGGGTACGCTCGGCGGCTTCAAGCTGCAAGTGGAAGACCGTGGCGCCCTCGGTTACGAAGCGCTGAACGACGCGACGCAGGCATTCATCAAGAAGGCTTCGCAGACGAAGGAACTGGGCCCGACGTTCTCGTCGTACCAGATCAACGTGCCGCAACTGAACGTCGACCTCGACCGTGTGAAGGCCAAGCAGTTGGGTGTGCCGATCACCGACGTGTTCGACACCATGCAGATCTACCTCGGCTCGCTGTACGTGAACGACTTCAACAAGTTCGGTCGCGTGTACCAGGTCCGTGTGCAAGCCGACGCGCCGTATCGTGCGCACGCCGACGACATCGGCCTGCTCAAGACGCGTAACGTCAATGGCGACATGGTCCCGCTCTCGTCGCTGGTGAAGGTCTCGCCGACGTACGGTCCGGAAATGGTGGTGCGTTACAACGGCTACACCGCTGCCGACATCAACGGCGGCCCGGCCCCGGGTTACTCGTCGGGTCAGGCACAGGCGGCTGTGGAACGTATCGCAGCGGAAACGTTGCCGCGCGGTGTGAAGTTCGAATGGACGGACCTGACATATCAGCAGATCCTCGCTGGCGACTCCGCGCTGTGGGTATTCCCGATCTCGGTGCTGCTGGTGTTCCTGGTGCTGGCTGCGCAGTACGAAAGCCTGACGCTGCCGCTCGCCGTGATCATGATCGTGCCGATGAGCATCATGTCCGCGCTGTTCGGTGTGTGGCTCACGCGAGGCGATAACAACATCTTCACGCAGATCGGTTTGATGGTGCTGGTGGGGCTATCCGCAAAGAACGCGATTCTGATCGTGGAGTTTGCGCGGGAACTGGAAATGCAAGGTCGTACGGCCATCGCGGCCGCCATCGAAGCCAGCCGTCTGCGCCTGCGCCCGATTCTGATGACGTCCATCGCGTTCATCATGGGTGTGGTGCCGCTGGTGACGTCGACGGGTGCAGGTTCGGAAATGCGTCATGCCATGGGTGTGGCCGTGTTCTTCGGCATGATCGGTGTGACCGGTTTCGGTCTGATCCTGACGCCGGTGTTCTACGTGCTGCTGCGCACGCTGGCGGGCAAGAAGCCGCTGCATAGCGCGCACGCCTCGACCATGCCCGCCAACGTCAAATCCGAAGTCTGAAGGATGCCAATCATGCAAGCGCAATGGATGAAAAGAAGTCTGGGCGTCTCGGGTTTGCTCGCCACCCTGCTGGTGGTGGCGGGCTGCTCGATGGCTCCCACATACGAAGTGCCGACGGTGACCGACAAGGGTACGCCGACGGCATTCAAGGAAGCCGCACTGCCCGCAGGTGAAGCGGGCACGTGGAAGACGGCTGAGCCGTCGGAAGCGCTGGCGCGCGGCGAATGGTGGAAGGTGTTCGGCGACGCAACGCTCGACAAGCTGGAAGCCGATGCGTTGTCCGCTAACCAGAACCTGAAGGCGGCCGCCGCGCGCGTGCAGGAAGCACGTGGCGTGCAGCGTCAGGCCCGCGCGGCGCTCTTCCCGACGCTTGACGCAGGCTTCGGCCCGTCACGTCAGAAGATCTCGCCCGCCTCGCAGTTACAGCCGGACGGCACGAACATCGCGCCGTACACGCTGTGGCGTGCGCAAGCGAGCGTGGGCTATGAAGTCGATCTGTTTGGCCGTGTGTCGGACAACGTCGCCGCTGCCCGCGCCGACGCTGAACAAAGCGAAGCGTTGTACCGTTCGGTGCAGCTCGCATTGCAAGCCGACGTCGCGCAGAACTACTTCAATCTGCGCGAACTCGATGCCGAACAGGCGCTGTACACGCAGACGGTCACGTTGCGAGAAGAAGCACTGAAGCTGGTACAGCGACGCTTCACCGAAGGCGATATTGGCGAGTTGGACGTCGCCCGTGCCAAGGCCGAACTGGCCACGGCGCAGTCCGACGCGCTGGCGGTTGCGCGTCTGCGTGCCGCGTCCGAACACAGCCTGGCGATTCTGCTGGGCAAGACGCCGGCGGAGTTCTCGTTCGCGCCCTCGCCGCTCGTGCCCGTCACCGTGCAGGTCCCCGCGGGTCTGCCGTCGGCATTGCTTGAGCGTCGCCCGGACATCGCGGCCGCCGAGCGTGCGATGGCCGCAGCGAATGCGCGCATCGGTGTCGCAAAGGCCGCGTTCTTCCCGTCGCTGTCGCTGACCGGTTCGGGCGGATTCGAAGCCGCCACGCTGGGCGATCTGTTCAACTGGTCGAGCCGTACGTTCCTGCTGGGACCGGTTGTCGGTGGTCTGCTCTCGATGCCGATTTTCGATGGCGGTGCACGTAGCGGCAATCTGTCGCGTGCCCGTGCGCAGTACGAAGAAGACGTCGCGAACTACCGGCAGCAAGTGCTCGTGGCGTTCCAGGAAGTCGAAGACAACCTGTCGAATCTGCGTCTGCTTGCGCAGCAAACGCGTGCGCAGGACGATGCCGTGAAGGCGTCGGGCCGTGCCGCGCAGCTCTCGCGTACGCAGTATCAGGAAGGCTCGATTGCCTATCTGGATGTGATCGACGCCGAGCGCACGGTACTGCAATCGCGTCGCAGCGCTGTTCAACTCGCCGGGGCGCAAGCCGTGTCGACCGTCAACCTGATCCGCGCACTGGGCGGCGGCTGGGGCGATTTGCCCAAGACGCCCGCCGACGGCGCCGCGCCAGCCGTACCCACGGCGAACGCGGCCGGTGCAACGGTCGCGGCCCGCTGAGTAGCTAACGGGACTGAGTAGCGGAACTGAGTAGCAAGACCGTGAGTTGAGTAGTATCGCGGCGCGTTCAAACGCGTCGTGAAACGTCGGGGCATGTTGTGTTGAACGACAGTCCCGGCGGCAGGCGCGGCGTTCTTCCCCCCGGGAACGTCGCGCAGCGATGGATGCATCGAACCGGCGGCCGCGCTCGTGCCCCCAAGACGAGAGGCGCGCCGACCTGCCCCCGACGCGCGCCTGGCGAGCCGCCGGTCTCGATGCGCCTCATGCGGTGCGCGCGCACCGTCGAGCCCCGTCCAACAGGTTTCTTCCCTGCGTCCCTGCTTGCCCGGCGCATGCCCTATGTCAAACGACACCCGGCATGTCCGGGCTTTTTTTTGCGCTGCGATGGTAGGATGGACGCACGGCTTTCGTCTTTTGAGCCTCGTTTTCGCCATTTGCGCTGTTTTGTGCGCGATGCGAACGGTGCGAAGGCGTCGGCCGTCGCTGGCAAGTCATCTCGAATGCTTCCCCCGCGTTCGGTCCCTCGACCCTACGATAAGGAGTGCAAATAATGAAGATGCGCAAGACACTGTCGCTGTGCCTCGCCGCCGGTCTGGCGGTTTCCTCTTCTCTCGCCCTGGCACAGGGCGGCCCGCCACCTCAGGGTGGTATGGGCGGTATGGGCGGTATGGGTGGCCCGCCCCCGGGACATCAGCCGGGTGGCCCACACGGTGGTCCTCCGGGTCATGGTCCGAAGAAGGGTCCGCACGGCGGACCGCCCCCGCAGGCCCAACGTGGCCCCGGCGACGATTCCGGGTGGCAACATCCCGACTGGCGCAAGGGCGATCGCGTGCCGCAGCAATACCGCGATGCGCAATACCGCGTCGACGACTACCGTCAGTACCATCTCGACGCGCCGAAACGCGGCCACCACTGGGTCGGCGTGGGCGGCGACTTCCTGCTGGTCAACGGTTCGGGCGTGATCGTTCAGATCGTGGGCGGGCACTGATCCCCGACCGACGCCTTAGCCACTCGTCGGCGCCGTGAATTTTCGCTGACTCGCCAGCCGTACGGCAGGGCCTCGCGCCCTGCCGTATTTCGTTGGCGTTTCGTCTTTGCTCGCCGCTTGGCGCCAGAAGTATCACGTGCTCCGCTCTCCCGCCCCGCCCGATCCCTCCTGCCGTAGCAAGCTTCACGCCCTTTCCGTCTCGTTTTCCTCGATTTGGTGCGCCGCTTTAATGTGCGCCGGTTCCAGGCGGTGATTTCGCTGCGTCGCAGCATTAGAATCACGCGCTCCCGCCCTCCCAATTTATCGATATACGATATATCATGCACAAAATATCAAGACGACACCCCAGAAAGGTGCGTCCGATGGAGCGGGACGAGATGGCAATGACACGACGTGATGTGAAGGATTGGATGGCGGGTTTTCTGCCCGCCGTGGTGGCTGTTCACTGGCGCGAGCGCCTGCGCGCAGGCTTCGGCGCGCTATGCGGTATCGCTGTGACCGGTGGGCTGATGCTGTGGCTGCTCGGCCCCGCCTCCTACATCCCCTGGCTGGTGGCCCCGATGGGTGCGTCGGCCGTTCTGCTTTTCGGCGTGCCCGCCAGTCCTCTCGCGCAACCCTGGTCGATTCTCGGCGGCAATCTCGTGGCGGCTGTCGTCGGCGTGACGTGCGCCATGTTTATTCCGACACCGGTCATCGCCGCCGCGACTGCGGTCGGTGTGTCCATCGCACTGATGTTCACGTTTCGCTGCGTGCACCCGCCGTCAGGCGCGGTTGCGCTCACCGCCGTGCTCGGCGGCCCGGCAGTTCATGCACTCGGCTACGGCTTCGTGCTCGAACCGATTGCGCTGCAGTCGGTCATGCTGCTTGGCTCGGCCATCGGCTATCACGCGATCACCGGCCACCGTTACCCGCATGCGATGAAGACGCAGGCACCGGCGCGTCCGGTCAATGCACAAGCGATTCCCGTGACGACGGCAGACGCCGAAAAGGCCCTCGCCCGTCGCAGCGAACTGCTCGACATCTCGGCCGACGATCTGGCCAGCCTGCTGCGCGACACGCAACGCGAAGCCTTTGCCCGTCGTGCCCGCGAACTGACGGCGGCCGACGTGATGGCTCCGCCGCTTGCCAAGGTACAAGCGCATGAGGAAGTACCGGCCGCATGGCGTTTGCTGCAACGTCATGGACTGGACGCCGTGCCGGTGATCGATTCGGAAGCGCGCGTCATCGGCCTGTTGACGCGACACGATCTGCACATGCGGCGTGCGCGTCGCCAGAACTGGCCGCGCTTCGGCGTGTCGCTCGGGAATGGTCAACGCCCGGCCGTCCGCGATCTGATGCAAGGCAATCTCAAGTCGGCCACCGCAGGCATGCCGCTCTCCGAACTGGTCGCGCTCCTTTCGACGCAACGCCACGGCACACTGCCCGTGCTCGACGACGCCGCCCGGCTCGTGGGGGTCGTCACGAACGCCGACGTGCTGCGCAAGGTCGTGAACGCCTGAGGCCTCAGCCGTCTGCGGCCTGCGACGTCAATCCGGCGTCGCAGGTCGAATCCCCCCGTCCCCACACCTCCCCACACATCCCCGCCCGTCCCCCACGCGCGTCTCGCAGGCCTGTCCGTCTCCCCGCCACAACAGGCGCTATCCCGCGTCATTGCACCATTCATTGCAAGATTGTCAGTCGTAGGGCGATCTGCAAGAATGGCGTCGAAGTAACGCAGTCACGCCGTACAGCTTCGATCACCGAAGCAAAAAAATTCGCTCAGGGGGAAACATGGAACCGATAACGTTCAAGCAGTGTTTCGTAGGAGCATGGATCGACGGTTTTAATGCGTTACGCAATCGACCACTGTTAAGTCTGATAGTGGCCCTCGTTGTACTGGTGTCGTCCGCACTTGGCATCTCGCTGAAGCAACTCGCCAGCGCTGCGGCTCAAGGGGGTGACGCGACCTACCGCATCAACATCGCCCTTCTGTCGCTTGGCGTTGGACTCGTCAATTTGATCGCGCTCGCGGTACTTGCCGTTCACATCCTGCGCTATGTCATCCTCGGCCCGGACGCCGCCCGGCAATCGCCCTGGTTCGGTCGCGACGTGTGGCGTTATATCTGGCTATCGCTGCAAATCGTGATCGCCATGATGATCGCGGCTTTCATTCCCGCGTTTATCATCGGCTTCGCCACGCGGATGAGCGGGAACAGCCATTCCTATGCCCTACTCGCCACGTTCATCGTGTTAATGGCTTGCGCGGCGGTCTTCGTCATCACGCGCATCTCACTCATTTATGCGCAGGTCGCGGTCGGACGCAGCAAGCGATGGGGTGCCGCGTGGCAGGATTCGCGCGGACATTTCTGGTCGATGTTCGGGACCGCATTCGTGACGTTCCTGCCGCTCTTCGGCACCGGCATCGTGATCACACTGCTGCTGGCGCTAGTCCTGCGATTCATGCCGGAAGTCACCATTGCGGTACTCGGCTCCCTGATCCTGAAAACGGTGTTTTCGATTGCGTGGCTCGCCGTCGCATGCGGCGTCGGCGGATGGCTTTATCATCGCTATGCCAGCCAGTTGCTGCTGATGGACGGTGCGCCGGACGATTTGTAAAATCGCGACGCATAACGAAACGGGGCGCAAACTTTGCGCCCCGTTCTTCATTTCAATGACGTCCTGTGTCGTGCCGAAACTACCGCCGCTCAGGCCGCATTCGCCGTCGCGCCACCACTATCGAGCGCACCATAGCGCGCATATTCGCCAAGCCCGTCCGGCCATTGCGTGAGCACCTGAAAGCCCGTCTCCGTGACAGCCACCATGTGCTCCCATTGCGCCGAGAGCGAGCGGTCGCGCGTGACGACGGTCCAGCCGTCTGCGAGTTGCTTCGTGTCCGGCTTGCCGACGTTGACCATCGGCTCGATGGTGAAGATCATGCCCGGGCGCAACGTCAGACCCGTGCCCGGACGTCCGTAATGCAGCACTTGCGGATCGTCGTGATAGGTCGTGCCGATGCCGTGCCCGCAGTAGTCGCGCACGATGCTGAAACCTTCGCGATGCGCGACCGACTGAATCGCATAACCGACATCGCCGAGCGTCGCGCCGGGGCGCACCGCGCGAATGCCTGCGACCATCGCTTCGTAGGTCGTGTCGACCAGACGCTTGGCCATGATGCTCGGCTTGCCCGCGTAATACATGCGGCTTGTGTCGCCGAACCAGCCGTCCTTGATGAGGGCGACGTCGATGTTCACGATATCGCCGTCGTGCAGCTTCTTATCGCCCGGAATCCCGTGGCACACCACGTGATTGACCGACGCGCACACCGTCTTCGGATACCCGTGATAGCCGATGTTGGCGGGAATCGCCTTCAGTTCATTCACGATGAAGTCGTGACACAGACGGTCGAGTTCATCGGTCGTGACACCGGGCTTCACGTGCTCGCCGATCATCGCGAGCACTTGTGCGGCCATCTCCCCGGCGCGACGCGACAGGGCAATTTCTTCGTTCGAGCGGATGACAACGCGTTCGCGCACCATTAGGCCACCTTATTCATGACGGTGACGGGTGCACCGGTTGCTGGAGAAGCGACAGCGCCGGTCTCGCTGACCGGCGAGCCATCGGATTCGATGAGTCGACGGCAGATCTCGCCGTAACTCAACGTGGGATTCAGTTCGGCGAGCATGCCGACGCGCAGCCAGTGCTCGGCTTGCGCGTTGATCGAGCGACTGAGCGCGCCGCTGGTATTGCGCAGCGCCTCATGCATTTGCTCCGATATCTTGACGATACCCATAGGGCGGGCTCCTATATACGAAATAGCTACGAAACGTATATTACCAGCCCGCCGCCGAATTGTCTCGTTCGACGTGGCATACCAGGCACACCAGACATAACCTGGCTTAATCAGGCTTAGCAATACGCATCGATTCAAGACACACTCAGCGCTCGTCGCCATGACTGCGCGACAAATTGCCGCAACGCGTCGCATCCATCGTGAATTTGTCAGGGACAACGAATGATCGAACGGCGCTGCGTGATAGCATCGCCGCTCGTCGTCACGAACGCGGCTTGTCGTCGCGCGCCCTGAACATGCCGGTATGGTCACGCAGCAAACGCATCGCATGGGTCGGCCTCGCCGCCATGTGGATGCTGCTTTGCGCACCGCTGATCAGCCAGTATCTGCGCGCGCACCCGTCGTCAATCGACGACGCGCTGTCCAGCACGTTCTGTACCAGTCTCGACGAAACGGCAGCACAGGGTCGGCACACACCGATCACGCACGCGACGAGCGCCGCCTGCGGCTATTGCTCGCTGCTCGCGCACACGCCACCACTCCCGTCTACTCCGGTCACGCTGGCCGACATTCGCATCGGCGGACCACGCCTCACCCTTGCGCCAGCGCTGCCTCATAGCGGCACGCCGCAGCGTCTCACCCCGCCCTCACGCGCCCCGCCGCACGCCTGACACCCTCAAGTCGTTCGTTTCGCCGATGTCCCGCACATCGCGTCGCCCGTGTTCGGGGCGATGTGGATGCGCGGGCGGGCGCGTTCGATCGTCACATTGCATCGACTCCGATTCTCACGGCTGCCGCCCATCGCACACCGACCAGCGGCAGCCCGCACACGCCAACCCAGCACCGCCCAGCGGCGCAGGCCCGCGTGTGCCCGACAACGATAACCAGACAGCGTCATGAAAACGTCAATTCCAGTGCGCACCGCCATCGCGGTGGCCATTGGCTCGCTGTGCGCCCTCGCGCACGCTGCCGACAACAGCAACAACGCCAACGCCTCGCAAAACGTCGAACTCCCCGCGACGCAGGTACACGCGGACATCGTGAAACCGCTCGACGAACCGGTGCAGACCGGCAGTCGTCTTGGCCTCTCGATCAAGGAGACACCGGCGAGCGTCGAGGTCATCGACCGGCAGCAATTGGTGGAGCGCGGCGATGCGAACATCGTCGACGCCGTCAGTCGCGCGACCGGCATCAATGCCTCTCCCCATCCAGGCAATGGCGGCTCGGAGCTTGGCGCGCGCGGCTTCGTCGGCAGCGCGTCCGTCACACAGCTTTACGACGGCGTGCGTCCATACGGTGCCATCGGCGTCACGTTCCCGTTCGACACGTGGTCCGTCGAGCGCATCGAGGTCTTGCGCGGCCCGGCCTCTGTCATCTATGGCGAGGGGGCCATCGGCGGTGTGGTCAACATCGTCCCGAAGAAGCCCGAGCAGATGCCCATCGAAAACGAAATTCAGCTCGGCATCGGCACCGAGAAGACTGGCCGCGCAGCGTTCGGCAGCGGCGGCGCGATCACCGACAAACTCTCCTATCGCTTCGATGCGAGCGCCAACAGTTCGAACAACTGGGTTGACCGAGGCAATTCGCACAACGCGTCGTTCTCCGCCGCCATCAAGTACGACTTCACGCCGCGCTTTTCCGTGACGGCCACGCTCGCCGAGGGCAATCAGCATCCGATGCAGTACTTCGGCGTACCGCTCGTGAACGGGCGTCTCGACCCGGCGACCTATCGGAAGAACTACAACGTGGCCGATTCACTCATCACGTTTCGTGACAGTTGGGCGACGCTGGGGGCCACGTGGCGCCCTATCGACAATCTCACGATCACGAGCACGCTGTATCGCATGAAGAGCAAACGCCACTGGAAGGACGCCGAGTATTACAACTATGTGCCCTCAAGCGGCCTCGTGCAGCGCAGCAGCTACACCGAAATCCTTCACGATCAGGAACAGATCGGCAACGTCACGACCGCGACGCTCAAGGGCCAACTGTTCGGGATGGAGAACGCCGTGTCGGCAGGCTTCGAGTTCAATCACACGACGTTCCAGCACACCAACAACTCGCCCTACTCGGGCACGTCGCTCGTCGATCTGTACAACCCCGATCCCGGCAACTTCGTGAATGTGGCGGGCACCTTTCCCAAGTATCGGTCGCAGGCGAACCAATACGCGTTCTTCGCCGAGAACCGTCTGAAAGTTACGTCGCGATGGTCGGTCATTGGCGGCGTGCGCTACGACCATGCCAGCATCAATCGTGACGATCTGATCGCAGGCACCGCCTTCTCCAAGGACCTCAGCTACACCGGCTGGCGCGTGGGCACGGTCTATGACTTGAGCGCTAACACTAACGTCTACGGTCAGTACTCGGTCGCCGCCGACCCTATCACGTCACTGCTCTCGCTCACACCGGCCAAGGCAAAGTTCGATCTTGCGACAGGCAAACAGATCGAGTTCGGCGTGAAGCAGGATTGGCTCGACGGTCGCGTCGATGGCACGCTGTCGGTCTATCGCATCGTCAAGAACAATCTGCTCACCGTCGACCCGCTCAATCCGTCGCTCAGTCTCCAGGTCGGCCAACAGTCGTCACGGGGCGTGGAACTGACCGTGGGGGCGCAGTTGACGCGCGACGTGCGGATCGACGCCAACGGCACGTGGCTGCGCGCCAAGTACGACCAGTTCGACGAAAGCGTGGGCGGTATATCCGTCTCGCGGGCGGGCAACATTCCGGTGAACGTGCCTCAGCAGATGGCAAATCTGTGGCTGAGCTGGCGCTTCGCACAAGCGTGGACGGCCAGCGGCGGGCTGAAGTACGTCGGCAAGCGTTATGCCGATACCGCGAATACGCTGACGCTGCCGTCTTATACGACGGTCGATCTGGCGCTCGCGTGGAAGCCACGCCGCGATCTCACGCTGACCGGACGCGTCTATAACGTCTTCAACCGGCACTACGTGCAAACGGCCTACTACAACAACACGCAGTGGCTGCTGGGCAACGACCGTCGCGCGGAGCTGGTGATGAGCTACCGGTTCTGAGGCATCAGCCGCATTGGCCGCATTAGCCTCATTAGCCGTCGCGATTGTTCCGTCTGCGCAACTTCGAGTTACCGAACCGCCTATATTCCGCGATGCGTCTCGTCGCTATGATTGACTCCACTCAAGATGCGGGGAGATGACATGAGCAACGTCGGCAATAGCAGCGAATTCGTGCGGATTTCGGAAGTCGTGAGCGGTCATGACATGACCATTCGCGATGGCTTTCGCGCCAAGCATTTCGGCGAGCAGACATTCGGCGGTTTGATGGACCCGGTCGTCATGCTGGATCATTTCCACATGACGGCCCCGACCTTTGCGCCGCATCCGCATGCCGGAATTTCTGCCGTGACGTACATGTTCGAAGACGCCGTCGGCGCCCACGTCAACTACGACTCACTCGGCAACTACGGCCCGATCGTGCCGGGCGCCTTGCATTGGTTCGCCGCCGGACGCGGCGCGGTGCATACCGAGCAACCCGAAGGCGACGGCCATGACGTGCACGCGCTGCAAATCTTCGTCAACTTGCCCGCTTCGCAGAAATACGACGCGCCCTATGCGTTCGACGTCGAACCCACGGAAATTCCCGAGGTGGTGTCGCCGGGTGTGCGTGTGCGGGTGGTTTTGGGCGCCAGCAATGGGGTGACAGCAAAGAAGAATGATGACCTTCCTCAACCGTTCACCTTGCTCGACGGGTTCCTGACGGATCGCGCCGCGTTCCACCACGATTTGCCGCGCGGCTGGAATGCCACCGTCTGTGTGGTCTCGGGGCACTTGCAGTTCGATGCCGACGGCACGACTCGGCAACTGGGCGCTGGCGAGGCTGTCGCCGTCGGCCTGAGCAAGCGCGCGACGGCCGACGTCCTCGCCATCGATTTGCGTGCCGGGGCGGACTGCCACTTTGTGGTCTTATCCGGACCGGCACTCGGCGAGCCGCTAGCGAAACACGGCCCGTTCGTCATGAACACCGTCGAACAACTCAACGACCGGATGTCCGCCTATCAGCGCGGCGAATTCGGTTCGCTGGACGACGAGACGTTCCCGCAGCTCAAGGCTTACCGGACGCGGGCGTAAGCGCTGTAGCGGGTTAGCGGGTTAGCGGGTTAGCGCCTCAGCGTTATAACGTCGGCTCGCACACGCGCTCAGCGGCGGCTGGCGGCGGCTCGCATACCCGCTCGACGTCGCGCCCGCCCGCCCCGAACGCCACCACGCTCAGCAGCGCGAGCACCCACGCCCCTACCACGCCGTACACCATCACCCAACCGAAGCCGTGCACCAGTGCCGCTTGCACGATCTGCCCCTGCGGGTCGGCCGCTGCGAGCGCCGCGTTGTTTTGCGCAAGGTGTTCGAGACTACCGGCGGCGACCTTCTCCGCGAGCATACGCAGAGACGCCGCGTCGAAGATGCCCGGCAACGCGTTTGCCAGCGACGCACTCACGCCCTTGAGCAAGATGAAGCCCATCAGCGCGATGTTGATGGCGAGGCTGATCAGCCGCGCGCTCATGTCGATCCCCGACGCCATCCCCGCACGATTGGCCGACACCGCGCCGGTAGCCGTGTTGGTGACAGGCGTATTCGTCATGCCCAGGCCCACGCCGCAAAGCAGACTGCCGGGTAGCATCGTGAGCCAACTGGCATCGGCCATGCCCGAGCCGATCTTCATCAACAGGAAGCCGAGGCCGATGGTGAACAGACCTAGCGGAATGACACGGCGAGCATCGATGCGCAGCGACAGGCGCTCGGCGAACGGCGGCACCACGAGCGTCGGCAATGTGTACGCCAGCAGCGACAGCCCGGCGTTCACGCTGCTGTAACCAAGCGCGCCCTGAAAGTAGATCGGCAGGTAGATCATGAACGACCAGTAGCTGAAGTTCATCCCCATCGATCCGAACATTGCGCCGGAGAAACGTCGGATGCGGAACACGGAAAAGTCGAACATCGGCCGCGGGCTGCGTTTCTCGATCCAGAGAAAGGTAACGAAACTGACGAGCGTCGCCGCTGCGATGCCGAGCGCCTGCGGACTGCCCATGCCGAGATCCGGCCCTTGCGTGATGAAGTACACGAGACCGAACGTGGCGAGCGACAGCGTGACGATGCCCGGCACGTCGAGATAATTCGCATGCGGATCGCGCGATTCCTGCACCCCGACGAACACGAGTCCCAGTGCCACAATCGACAGCACCACGTGCACGAGGAAGACCCATTGCCAGTCGGCCACGGCAACGATCATGCCGCCGATGATCGGACCGAACCCCAGACCGATACCGAAAATGATGCCCCACGCGCCGAACGCTTTGCTGCGCTCTCGTCCCTCGCGGAACTGGTGCGATAGCACCGCGACCTGACAGATCAGCATCGCGCCCCCACCCATCCCCTGAAGGAAGCGGCTGACGATGAGCACCGGCGCGCTCTGCGCCAGCCCGCAGGCGAGCGACGTCAGCGCGAACACCACAATGCTGATGACGTAGACGCGACGTCGTCCGAACCGATCGGCGAGCGAGCCTGTTGCCATCAACACCGTGGTGCACGCAAGTGTGTAGGCGTTCATGATCCATTGGATTTCCCGGAAATCCGCAGGCAGTACACGTTCCAGCGTGGAGAGGATGGTCGGCACACTGGAGATTTCCAGGCCGAACATCAGCGATGTCAGGCAGACGGCGGCAAGCGCCAGTGCGTTTTGAGACGCGCGTGAGGGTGTCATGAGATTCGCGAACGAGAATGAAGTCAGAGGTAATATATCGGGAACCATATTCCCGATTACTGACATTTCTTCCCGCAATACGCGACACCAGAGACCCAATATGACGAATAAACTCGACGGCGTGGCCGTCTTCGTTCAGGTCATCGAAGCTGGCAGTTTCACGCTCGCGGCGGAGCGCATGCATCTGACGCGTTCGGCCATCGGCAAGGTGATTTCGCGACTGGAAGCGCGGCTGGGGGTGCGTCTGCTGCATCGCACGACACGCAGTCATACGCTCACGGAAGCGGGACGTGTGTATTACGAGCGTTGCGTGCGGGCGCTGGCCGAACTCGACGCAGGTGCGGCGGAGGTCGAAAGCGGGCTGAACGAGCCGCGCGGACGACTGCGTGTGAGCGTGCCGATTGCGTTTGGCCATCAATGCGTCGCGCCGGTGTTGTTCGGGCTGGCGCGTCAGTATCCCAAGCTGCAAATCGACATTTCGTTTTCCGACCGGAGCGTGGATCTCATCGAGGAGAACATCGATCTGGCGGTGCGCATTGGCGAGTTGCGCGATAACACGACGCTCGACGCCCGACGCATCGGTACGCAGTACATGAGCATCGGCGCGTCGCCTGCGTATCTGGCGGAGCATGGCATGCCCATCGAGCCGGACGATTTCGCGGCCCACACCGGAATCTCGTATTCGCGCAGTGGGTCCATGTCGCGATGGCACATGCTCGACGACGACGGCACCGAACACGAGTTGCAGATTACCCGTCAGCTCAGTCTCGACGATGTTCAGGCGATTGCCGACGCGGGGATTGCCGGGCTTGGGCTGGTGTATTTGCCGTGCTGGTTTCTCGAGAAGCATGCCTCGGCAGGACGGCTGGTGGTCGTGCGCAGCCGTTGCGGGGTGCGTCCGCAAGCGATTCACGTGGTATGGCCGAAGTCGCCCTATCTGCCGTCGAAGACGCGCTGCGCTATCGACGCGCTTTCGACGGAGATCCCGATGCTCAGGATTGGGTGAGGCACGGTCATTCGATGGATAGCGTGCCTCGCATCATCTCGGCGTGGGTCGGGAAGGAGCAGTAGTAGGTATAGGCGGTGCCGCGCGAGAGCTTCGATACGTCGAATGTCACTGACGTCCGTTCGCCGCCGCCGATCATCGCGGTCTTCGCGATCACACGTTCGTCACCCGGCTTGACCCAATCATAGTCGGGCCCCGCAGTGAGACCATCGGCGATGGCCGCATGGACGTCGCTCTCGCGGACCAGCACCCAGTTGTGTCCGGCGGCGGTCTTGGGCTTCCTGCCCGTATGAATCAATTGGACGGTGAGTGTCTTGCACGTCGACGGCACGCTAATGTGCGTGGGCGAGAACTTCTTGCCGGGACGGCCCTGCACGTCGATCTGACACGCATCACCAAGGACTTTTGCTATAGCACTGACGTCGTCGCCTGCGTGCACCATGCTCATCGTGCCCGCATGCTCGGCGACTTGTGCCAGGCCGGGGATCGGAGCGCCAAGACAGGCCACGAAGGTCAGATTAAGCGCGCGTGTCCGCGCCCCAAACAACGAGAATTTAGCCAACAACACGATCTCTCCAAACGTTACGAAATCACCCGACGACACCGATGGCGATGTCATCACCCGGCTTTCGACGATAGCCCGCGATTGCGTTGAGCGTTTGTTGGTCGTGCTCTGTTTTGTATTGATTTGTGTTGCTAATCGGTTTTGATATTGTTTTGATCTGTCGCTTCAGGCGACAGCCACAGACAACGCAAACTGCCGGACGGCATTTGGGATACCCGAAAGCTCGCTGACGTCACCGCTTGCGCTGCTCTGCGTGGACGCCGTAACGCTGGCCGATTTTCTTGAGCGTGGACGACAGACAAGCCGGATATCGGGGACGAGTTCGTCAGGAATCTGGATGTCGTTGGCAAGGACACTTCGCATACCGGCTAGGACACCGGCGGCATCGGCCTCTTCCGCTCGGGCACGCACCATCAAAGCTTCGATCGCGGCGATTTCCGCGCGCGCCGACGCAAACGGAGCCGCGCCGGAGCGACCGATGTAGTCGCAGAAGCTATCGCGCAGTGAGGTTAGCGACGCGGCATACCGGCGCGTGTTGAGAATCCGGGCCATGACGCTATTTCGGGCGAAGACGTCGAGCACTGCTTCGCTTACAAAGAGGCGATGGTCGGTGAGCAGTTGTTCGAGCGTCCTGCGGCGGAGATCTGGAATGGCGCGTTCTGCAACGCGTGCGACCGAGGTGCGATACCGTGCGCGAAGTGCGACGTCGCGTCTTGCAAGACCTTCCAGTTCTTTGCGGGACTTGTCCATTGCGGTGGCGAGGCGCTCGATGGCCTCGCGCATGTCCTGACTTCCGGGGTGCTCCATTGCTGCTCCGACCACTCAGGGCACACTGGCGACATGCCAATGACGATCCTGATCATCTGTCGCCAGCGATCCTACCCGTCAATCTCGGATAAACCGTGGAGAGATTGCGCAGAATCGGTTGAACTCGTATAGTGACGGGCGTGAGGACGACCTCACCTGTGACGAGACACTCCGGGACGGCCCGGCTCTTTTTTGGAGAGCCGTATGGCTTGGATCTATCTCACGCTTGCAGGTGTTCTGGAAGTCCTTTGGGCTTATACGATGAAGCAGTCAGCAGGCTTCACGAAGCTCATCCCCTCTGTAGTCACACTCGTGACGATGGCCGCTAGCTTTGGTTTGCTATCGGTTTCCATGAAATCCCTTCCGCTGGGCACCGCTTACACGATCTGGACTGGCATTGGTGCCGTTGGCGCATTTGTCGTCGGCATTTTCGCGCTTGGCGAAATCGTCAGTACCGCCCGCATCGCCGCTGCAACGTTGATCGTCAGCGGCCTGATCCTCATGAAACTCTCGTCGTAGTCGACAACATCGTTTTAGGTCATTCGAACCGGTGAGGCACTTGCGCGTCTCGTGTTGGTGTTGCTTATGACTTGGTTTGGGATTCGTTTCGATGCACCGGTGGGCTTGTGCGAAGGTATGCGTTCGCACGTTTGCGTTGCCACCGGCGCGCGCTTCTTTTGATTGGATCGATTGATGGACGTCTCTGAATACTACCCGGCACTTCTCTTTCTCGTCGTGGCGTTGCTGATGGGGGTGGGCTTACTCTTCGTCGCCAAACCCATCCGGCCAAGCAGGCCTGATGACGCAAAGAACTCTCCCTACGAATGCGGATTCAACGCCTTCGGCGACGCGCGCAAAAAGTTCGACGTCCGCTTTTATCGCGTCGCCATCTTCTTCATCATCTTCGACATTGAACTGGCGTTCACCATCCCCTGGGCGGTCTCACTGCGCGAAGCGGGCATGGTGAGCCTGATGGCGATGATCGCGTTTCTCGGAGTGTTAGTCCTCGGCTTCGCTTATGAGTGGAAGAAGAAGGCGTTTGAGTGGGAGTGATTGAACTTCGTTGACCTCCACACATGACGCAAGTAAAAGACCCCGACGGCGGGGTCGTCGGGGCCAAAACCACCACATGGACGGGAAGAAACGACCCTGCAAATGCGAGCGTGGTGAGCGGCATCACTCGCGTACATCACCGAGCAAAAAAGCCCCGGCATTCTTCAATGCCGGGGCAAGCACTTCCTCTCACGACACACACGACAGGGGACTGCCATGCATGAACAAAGTCTAGGGGGCGAACGATCGGATGGGTTGCGTAGCGAGAATGGGACTAGCGCGAACGTGAGGCCTGAGCGTTGCCGGTTCGCCTAAAACAACCGGCAATAGTGAGCTCTGCCACCGCGACGAGGATGCACTCCGTCGGGCGAAGATAATGAAAACTAGGACAAAGACCACGAACGATCTACATGGATGCGCGCAGACTACGTAGTAAGCATGCCCTGAATCGACGAGCACGTATGGGGGTCACCGTGGGAGCATATGGGGCCAGGAAGTGACCCTTGCTCTCAATACGTAGCCAGCGCCGCCGTCTGCGGCTAGGGGCGCTGGCGGGCAAGAAGCCACTTCCGTCAACAATTCCCCTTTTTCGCTTGTCCCGGCGGACAGAAACCGTTGCCGGGACCACCACGACCACCGTGAGGTCCGTCGTCGGGAACGTACACGGCACAGCTTGCGAGCAAGACCGTGGTCGCGAGAAGCAGGAAAGCGAGTTTACGCATTTGTGAAGTCCTCCATGTAACGAATGAATGAATGACCTCTTGGCGTCATCTGAAGCGCATTTTACCGTCGCGTCTAAATGCGACCTATAGGGAGTTCCAGTGGAGACCTTCTGTCGTCAAGGCCGTGACGGTTGATCCGAGTCCACATCAGGCCGAGCCAAATGCGTTGACGCGAGACATGCTCGGCGCGAGGCGTTCGCACTGCAACTTTTCGCACCATCCGCGGGGAATCACCAGGTAAAAAAATGGGAGATCGGCCACGATTTTGGCGGTAATGAGGTGAGATTTGGACGTCCTACGAACAATCGGAATTCACGCAAAGAACCCCGCCAAGCCTTACAGGCAGGTCATTTGCGAGATATTGCGGGAAGAAGTGAGACCTACGAAACCGATGCCAAAACGGGGAGTTGGTGCGAGGAAGGGGACTCGAACCCCCGCACAATCCTTATACATAGCGGCTTTCAGACGATACACTGGCACAAAGCTGGCACTTTTGTACTTGTCCTGTCTGCAATGACAACTTTCGGCCAGAAGCGGACATCAGGGGCAAAACTGCCATTGTGATTTATGCTATCCGATGTTCCACCAGACGAACGGCGAGGAGAATCCGCTCGTCTTGCTCCTAGAAGAATGACATGACAACACCGCCGCTACCTTCAATGGTCGAACAGTTCCGCGAATACGCACGGGAAGTGCGTGAAATGATGCCCAACGAGTCGTGGGCGAATCACGTATACACCTTGGCGGTGAGGGTCCTGAACTCGCAATTCGGCAATGACTGGTTGGAACGTCACATATTCGCCAGCGATAACCAATCCCCCTTCTTTCGCAATGTCGACGCGGCCGCTGGAGACGAGGCGTTGCATCGCGCGCGCGTGGTTGATCTCGCCGAGACCATCATCAACCTTCGGAAGGTTCCAGGCTTGATCGACGTTCTCCACGAGATGAAGCTGGGCCACATTGAAGACCGCTTTGCTGAGCTTGAGGTGGCCAAGATGCTGGTTATGGCTGGCTCGCGGGTCAATTTCGTGACACCCGGCGGCCCCCGTGGCAGCAGCTACGACCTAGAGATCGCGACGTCGGCGGGCAAGGTGTGTGCGGACGTCAAGTGCAAAGTTGAGAGTAGCCCCTCCCCCAGTTCGAGCGCGATCCTAAACACCCTCAAAGGTGCGCGCACGCAACTGCCAAATGATCAAATGGGAGCATTCTTCCTCAAGTGCCCGCAATCCTGGGCGCCCGATGGCGACATCAAGCCGCCGCTAAGTGAAATGCTGGAGCAAGCTGCATTCGAATTCCTGCGTGGAACGCAGCGCGTCGTTGCCATCGTGATGTACTTCAATATCGTCTTGCCGATGAACGGTGGGTTGGGCGTCTACAACGTGTATCAACAGATGCTCAACTCGCGGCACAGGTTCGGAGGCGATCAGGTCCCTGTCCTTCCCCTAAAGCACGAACCATTTATTGCGCCGCGTCCAGACTGGGTCCGCCTAGCGGACGTCTTTGATCATCCGACGACGCAGCCTCACACGGCGGCCTTTGAGGCGGGGGCCGCGGCCATTGACTGAGCATCCGGCAAAGTCACAAACGACCGCGCCTCGTCGATCAAGCGCACGCCCAACCAGTCATGGTAATCGTCCGGCTTGATGATCGTCATCAAGTGCGCTTCTGAGCCTGGTTCCGGGACGGCCACATCCAAGGAAAACACCGCCGCCGTCCATAAACATACGCAGCCCGGCCCCGGACATTAATCTTGCCCGCGTCGGCGCTTCGAATTCGCTTCATATGCGGCACCCGTGATGGGACCCGCGTAATACTCTTCCTCTAAAAACTTCAAGACTTTGCGCAACTGCCTTGGAGCTTCGGGAATCAGCAACTTTTGTCGACCATTCTCATTCACGCACTGCAGATCAACGTTAAATTCTGCAGCTTTCTCAACAAGCCGCTCCGGCGGGCACTGCTCTAACACACCTGAGTCAACAATATACGCAAGTCGTGTCCTAACCCATTGCCCCGAACGGTTCTTGAGCGCATCAAGATTTTCGACGCTGACATTTTCCAGTCGAGAGAACGCATCGACATCAGCTTCAGTCGCTGCGCGGTAGTAGTCGCCAATATCAAATATTTGCTTCAACCACCATATGCTCTTAAAGCGCAAGGCGTTATTTTGATATACCGCATGACATGCGTTGGCAAGCATCAACCCCGGCTCTTCCAACCTAGAAAATACGTTGCCACGCAGAATGATATTGATCGCGCTGGTATTAAGCCGCTGAGCTTTGTTGATGACCTGAAAAATTACTCTATCACTCCCATCGTCGTGAGCAAAAACACAGTAGACTCGGGAAAGCACGTCCGGATCATTGGGAAGCACCGGCCATCCGATAGCATTTTCGATTGGATCGAAAATCAGATCTGGTAGGTCGAATGGGTTTATCTCCAATATTTCGGAGTCGTCTGGATGAAAATTTTCTCGCTCAAACGGAACAGCAACTAGATCAGGATTCAGCAACTGCTCGGAATGGTCCACGAACATCTGGTCTAGTCGGTTCTGTAGGTCCTGCTGCAAATCAAGCCGATAAACAGCAGGTAGATGCCCACCAACAAGCGCAAAAAAATCCATAAATCCCCCGATTTACGATAGGTCGAGCATAAGGTGCCTCGATAGTCGACCGACTTTCTTAATGACGCGCACGTCTGTTATGTCATTTCTCGACAGAAGCAAATAAGATACACCAGATGCGCATTTTACTTCGTAAAAATGATAACCCAAGAGGCTTAGCACCGGGTTGAACGTGAATGCATTGGACGTCGACAGCACCAATGCAAGAAGAGCCAAAACAAATCCTTGTGCGAGCAAACTGATATCGGTTGCTGGCGCAACCAGCGGGAATAAATAGGTGACTATGTAAGCGACCACCTCGTTATCTACCGCCTTTAGCTCATCGACTGCGAATGTGACTTTCGTCAATCTTTTTCTACTAACGCGCAGCAATGCCGCACATCCGACCGCCAGAATCAACGATATCGAAATCGCAAATAGCTGATCGCTGACAAAGCCACGACGACTATAGTCAGCAATAGCCCATGTAAGCGCTACCGGCGAAAGGGCGGTCAACGCTAAGAGAAATTTGGCGAAACCGCTCAGCATTGATCCTCCGGCAATTGCAATCGAGCACATCGGTAGGCGCGGAAACGAAGACCTTCGGCGCCCCGGGCACGATACGGCAAGCTTGCCGAGGAATGCAAGGGCGAGCGCTTGTTCCCACACCTAAGGGAATCTTCCATAGTTGCATTATACTGTTTTTTTGTACAGTATTTATGCTAATTTACCTCCCTCACCAGCACCACGAGGGAGGCCGCCGTGCCGCTTCATCCGCGTCCATCCGACCTGACGATCGATCAATTGCGCAGCCTATGGCTCACCAACAAGGATCCAGGTGTGCGCCAGGCTCTTGAAGAGTTGGTTTTCCGTCGGGAACAGGTTCGACGCAAAGAGGCGGTGATTCGGAGGGTGGAGACGCTTTGCGTGATCATCAATCAGGCATGGCGCGAGGAAGTCGGCGGCACGCTCATCGCACTTGAATGGCTGAAGTCCGCGCTTGGGGAGAACCGTGAATCAAGGGGAGAACTGCCGCAGATTCCTGGCGCGCCCGATAAATGATCACTTTCACCTGCATTTGCAATATTTGAATTTTATTTGCTATGCAGGTAGAAACGGGTGCACTCGGCGGCTGATGAGCGACGTCCGCTATGGGGCGGAACGGGAAGAGTGATGGGAGAAGCCGCAGGGACAAGCAACACGTCGTGATCTGGCTTGCCCCTGTTATTGCAAGGCGGGCAAAAGTACGGGAACAGAGACACGTGTCCAGCCGAGTCGCGACTTTCGATTAGTAGCAGTCAACCCACCATTCCCTAAATCCGGCACACTTCCTTCCAGAAGGAATATCAGTGCAGACAATTTCCGACTCACCATTTGGGCGCACGCCGGTGCTTGAAACCCCATCGTCGCCGCGATCCAAATGCATAGAGCGCTGCGCCTTCACAGTGAAGATCTTATTGCAGATGTTCCGGAACTTAAGGGTGTACGTTGTGCCCCCGTCGTAACGCGGTTTGCTAGTGTTATCGATAAGACTGACGCACTTCTCCCCTCTATTGCTCACTGGAATGCACGATGCAGCCCACGACGTTGAAGCTGCAAAGTACGATGCGGAAATCGCCAAAACCAACCAATTTTTTACGCTCATTTGTGACCCCCGATACGCTTAATTGCTAAAGAGAACCTCCAATCCATGCAATAAGATAGCGCGCTCAATATGCGAGACGGATCATTCATTTGAGTGATATTTGGCCGTTCATCGGGAAGCTAATATGCCTGCAACATCGCCAACCGCTCTTCCCGTAAGAGGTCATACATGCATAAGAAGCTCCATTTGCCGGCAGCCACCCTCATTCTTTGCTTGAATAATTTCGCATACGCCGATTCAGTCGACATGTTTTTCTGCACCCTTAGTAGCGTCCGCGAGTTCGACTACAAGACCAACACGTATAGAGCCTTTAATTGCGCCGGCGCTGACCGAGACACGGTCGAGTGCTTAGCCAGCGACTATCCCAAGGCCGAGGCGGTTGCGTCAGAGACCACATACAGGGTGAAGCGAGAGGGGCGACCAAGGCCGAACGGCCGGCTACCATGGATCGAGGAAGGGGAGATTTCGAGGTCGTCAGGAGCCTACAAGTTTTCGGTGTATTCGAGGAGGCCGAACGGCACCTACGACCTTCCCCCTATGTCCACCGGGGAAGGGACTTGCGAACTCGGTAAAGCACCTCGAAAATTCTGACAACCTTGCAGTGGAACGCAACTGGGTCATCCCGAAGTTCGGCAAGCTGCCGTTATCTGACCTTAAGCGTGCAACCATCAGAGACTGGCGCGTCACAATCGATCAGGAACGAGAGCACAAAGTCTCCAACAAGTGGCTGGCGAATATTCAAAGCTGCATGCGCTCGGCCCTTCGCGATGCAGCAGGTGACGAGATCATCGAGGCGAATCCTCTAGCGGGATACACCTACGCACGCGCAGAACGACCGAAGGAATTGAGGAAGACGAAATCGATCCACTTTCCCCACAAGAGCACGCCGCTATTCTCGATAAGCTGACGGGCGGGAATCGCAATCTGATCCAGTTTGCGCTCTGGACCGGGATGCGCACCTCAGAATTCATCGCTCTTAACTGGTCGGATATCGATTTCGTTGGAGGATATGTTCGAGTGCGTCGGGCGATGACGCGCGAGGCAAAGGGCATCGCCGAATTCCCTAAGACCGCGGCCGGTCGGCGCGACATTCGATTGCTTGCGCCAGCAAGCGCTGCCCTTCAGGCACAAAAGGCACTGACTTTTCTATCGGAAGAAGACGGGGCAATTTTTAAGGATCGGTCTGGAGAGCGCTTCACCGGCGCTAATCATATCTGGCGCATCTGGCAATCGGCTCTAAAAAGGGCCGACATGCGGTACCGTAACCCGTACCAGACCCGGCACACGTATGCATCGATGATGCTCTCGGCGGGCGAGCACCCGATGTGGGTAGCAAAGCAGATGGGGCACGCGGATTGGACGATGATCGCGCGGGTGTACGGACGGTGGATGCCGGCGGCGGACGAGGAAGCGGGGAATAAAGCGGTGAAGAAGTTCGCCCAAAATGCTGGCACAAAAGCTGGCATTTCTGGAGAAAAACGGGCAAAAACCGGCTAGATTTTTGCCTGCATCAAAACGTAACCCGTTGATTTTAAAAAGAATTGTGGTGCGAGGAAGGGGACTCGAACCCCTACACCCTTTCGGGCGTCAGGACCTAAACCTGGTGCGTCTACCAATTTCGCCATCCTCGCAGCCCGTGGGCGTCGTTACCTTTTAGGCGCGACATCCCGGCATCGGGTCGACGACATGCATGCGTCCTGTCGGACATGAAAAAGGGCGACTTGTCGCCGCCCCGCTGCATGCGTCAAAGCAGGCGCGTATTCTACACGAACCGATTTCGACCGGCAATCTCCTCTCACGCTCACGCCGTCCCGCGCGTCCGGTCAGCTCGCAATGCTAGAATTCGCACCAATTCATGGCTTCTGCCCGCTTGCGCACTTACGCCCCACTTACGCACCCAAGCGCCTGCGCACCGATTTCCGGGCACCTGACCAAACCGATACCCCATTCGCATGCAACCCCACGAGACCGCCGACGACGCCTCCGGCTCCCCCGCAAACATCACCCAGGCCAACGCATACTGCCGCCAGAAAGCTGGCCCGCCCGGATCCGCGCTCTATTACGCCCTGCTCCAACTGCCACCGTCCAAGCGCGACGCCGCCTACGCTGCCCACGCCTTTTGTCAGGAAATCTCCGATATTCACTCGGCGGTTCATGACCCCGGCGTCGCACACGCCAAACTCGACTGGTGGCGCCAGGAACTGGCTCGCCTCTTTGCTGGCAACCCCGCACATCCGGTCACGCGAGCACTCCTTCCCGTCGTGCAGAATAGCAAGCTCTCGCGCGAAACCTTCGAGGCCGTCCTGCACGGCGCCGAGATGGATCTCTCGCAGATGCGCTATCTCGACTTCGCCGGCCTCACACACTATTGCGATGCCGCCGGCGGTGCCCCCGCAGAACTTACGTCCCAAGTCTACGGTTTCGACGACCCGCAAACGCCCGCCCTCGCGCGCGCCCTAGGTCACGCCATCACGCTCGGACGACGTGTCACCGATGCCGGTGTCGACGCACGCTCCGGCTACGTCTATTTCCCCATCGACGAACTTCAGCGCTTCGGCGTCACTGCCGCCGACATCCAGAACGGCAAGTACTCGCCCGCCTTCGTCGAGCTAATGAAGTTCCAGCACGCACGCGCACGCCAGGCCATCATTGACGCCGCCGCCGCGATCCCTAAACAGGATCGTCGCAAGCAACGTCCTCTGCTTGCCCTCGCCGCACTGCAATTGGCATTGATGGACGAAGTCGCCGCGAGTGACTATCAAGTTCTCCATCAGCGTATCGACCTGACGCCGCTGCGCAAATTCTGGCGAGCGTGGCGAGCGCGCTGAGCTTGAGCGCGCCGCCAGGCACAGACCGTGGGCTCGAATCACAGCCCACGCCATCACGCCATCACTTCGTCACGCCCCTCCACCACTCAAACCCGCATCACATCCAACGGCTTGAAGACGCCGCCCAGCACGGGCTGCGGGTTCAGGCCCCACCACCGCTGCAGCACCGTCGCGTAGACGTCGCGGAAATCGACGGCAAACGGCAAGTTGCCGTTGCCGTCCAGCCGATCCAGTCTCGGCGCTTCGCCATACAGACCGCCACGCACGCGGCCGCCCGCGATGAAGTGCGGCGCGACCGTGCCGTGATCCGTCCCGCCACTCTGATTTTCACGTGGGCGCCGTCCGAACTCGGCGTACGTCACGATCATCGTCGACCGCCACCGATTCAGCTCGGTCAGCCCAGCCCGCAACGCCATCATCCCCTGCGACAACTGACGCAACAGGTTCGCCTGCTGCCCCATCTGGTTCTGATGCGTATCGAAACCATTGAGCGTGAGACGCAACACCGCCACGCCACGCCCCGGCTGCGGCACGCCGCTCGGGGAATCCGCAGCGGCGACCACCTGCAACGCCGTCTTCACCACATTGCCGAAAGCTCCCTGCGGCATCGGCGTGCGCAAGACGTACTGCCCCTGGCGCGGACGCAAACCGTCCGCCGCCTTCACGATGTCGTTCTCCACCCGCAGCACGTGTGCCAACGCCGGATTGCTCACCTGCGCAGCATTCGTCGACGCCAGACTCGCATCGCGTAAAAACTGCGCCGGATTCGTCAGTGTCACCGCCCGCGCGCCACCGCTCAACGGCCCCAACTCCGCACTGCCGACGATCACGCCATCGGCGTCGAATCCGGACGGCACCGCCTGCTCCGCAAACGCCCGCGACAACCATCCGTCACGCAAATACTCGTCCGAGCGCGACGCCGTATTCCAAATCTCAATTGACCGGAAGTGCGAAAGATTCGGCTGCGGATACCCCACACCCTGCACAATCGCCAACTCGTTCGCCTGCCACATCGGCAACAAAGCGCGCATCTCCGGATGCAAACCACTGTGCTCGTCCAGCTGCACGACCTGCTCGCGCTTGATGCCAATCGTAGGACGCAAGCTCGCGTACATTGCGTCCGCATAAGGAATGACCGTGTTCAACCCATCGTTGCCACCCTTAAGCTCAATCAGGATCAGCAAATTCCCATATTTACCGCCACTGCCCGGCACTATCCCGGACAGATCGCGCGCAGCGGCCAACACCGGCGTCGGCGCCAGCCAAGCCGCCCCGAGACCACCAGCGAACGTCAGAAAATCACGTCGACGCATCTCACACCTCTCATGACCCGCCCGGACTCACCGCCCGAGCGCCAGTCGCAAACATACCTGTCACCAAACTCGCCATCGCCCGGCGTCCCAAGGAACTGAATCGTCTCAGTCGCCCGAACTGCCCCGAACGTCCCTGCCGTTACATCCATCCCCATCGATGCGGTTTTCGCGATCACCATCGTGATCACTTCAGCTGGTACGCAGGGTCCATCAATAGCGCTTGCAGAAACGCCGCACTGTTGACGCCCGGCGTTTGCGGTGCCGCCGGCGCAAGTGGCAACACAGCGCGCTGCAGGGACTCGCGCGCCCCCATGTCCGGCACATCGATCGGCCCGAGCGTATAGGGCTGCAGCCAGCGAGACAGATCGAAGCGCACTCCCGCCACCGTTCGTGACATCGGCTGCGCGGGACGGAGCGCCGCACGCTGCACGCCTGGACGCGCCGACATGGACGGTGCAGCCATCGACGGACCACCCGCGTTAGCGTTCTCCGTCGCACGGAACATACGCTCGACGAACTGCTTGCGCGCGAGCAGCGTAGTGCTGTCGATCCACGCGTCGCCGCCCGGCCAGCCCTTCACGTTCGGCGGACGGAACAGGTCCTGCCCCAGCACCCGCATCTGCTGCGCGAGCATCTGCGGATCGTCATACCCGATGTCGAATTGCCGCACCGCATCCGTCACGAACTCGGAAGGTGACTTCACCAGCGCACCTCGCGCACGCGCATCCCAAAACGCCGACGTGAGTAGCAAGGCGCGCAATGCGACACGAATGTCGTAGCCACTCTCTCGGAACGTCGCAGCTATCCGCTTAACCTGCACCGGGTCGGGCGTCGGTGACACGAATTCGCGCCAAAGCTTGCTGGTGATGAACATCGCCGTCTCAGGACGCGCCAGCAGCACGTCGAGCATCTGATCGCCGTCGAAGTCACCCGTCTGATTCAGCACCGTCTTCACGCCCGTATCGTGGAAATTGGGACGCCAGACGTAGGTCATCGTCGGCCGGTCGATGCTCCACCCGGTGTAGGCTCGCGCCGCCTCGCGCACGTCCTGTTCGGTGTAATGCCCTTCGCCCAGGGTGAACAGCTCCATCACCTCGCGTGCAAAGTTCTCGTTGGGATGCCCCTTGCGGCTATTCGCGCCATCCAGATAGATGAGCATCGCGGGGTCCTTCGACACCTCGTGCAGCATCAGGCCGAAGTTGCCCAGCGCGTTCGCGCGCAGCAGCACGTTCTGGCGATAGAGCACGACCGGTTCACGCACTTTGTCGTCGCTCGAGACGAAGTGGTTATGCCAGAACATGGTCATGCGTTCGGTCAGCGGAGACGGCGTGGTCGCCATTTCCTGCGCCCACCACGCCTTGAGAGACGCCGACATGCGATTGCGTCGCTCATTGAGATCACGACGCTGCGCGTCGGTCATGCCCTTGACCGGCACACTGGCCAACGGCGGCTCCGAGACCCACGCCGGAGGCGGCGTAACTGCCGTCCGCCTTGTCTGTTCCAACAGCCGGTCAACGGCCTGTGCACGGGTCAGGCCGACGAATGGGGCAAGCTCACGGGCGTCCGGCGCGTAGCCGGTGCGCGTGAGCAGGTAGCGCGCGTCGTCGGCCGTCAGTTCGCGGCGGGATGCATCGGCGGCGGACGTCGCCGACTTCGAAGCCTTAGTACGCGTCGACTGGGCGGTGTGTTGTGCATCCGAGTGACGCGAACCGGATGCATAGCCGAGCGGCGACGCAAGGCAAACTGCCACTGCCGCCCCCGAGAGAGCCGTCACACGGACGGAAAGAATTTTCGCCCTGGTTAATAAGGGAAAAAGGGGCAATGGGGACGCGACCGAAGGTACCGATGCCCCGAGCCTCCCGGGCGACGCCATCGAAATAGGCAATCCATCGCCGGACTCGGTATTTCGGACGCAAAAAAAGCCAGCGTCGGCAGAGGCTGGCGGGGTTCGGTTTTGCTTCATGTCACGCTCTCGTCAAAGTGGCGTCACTGGCGTTTTCGGAAGAAGCGTTTCGCGGCGATTCCTATCTGATCCGAACAGTTCGGACAAGGGGAAAGGCGAGCGTCGTGTCAGTGACTATACAGTTCACGCACGGCGTCTTGAATGTGTTGACGCAGCAAACGTCGGTCTTCGGGCGACATATGTCCATTGGGACGTCGCCCAGGCGGCGTATTCGGGAGGTCGTCGTTGCGGCGATCGGCGTTGGGATCGCTCGCCGGGGCATTCTTGGTGGGGTTGCGCGGCGACGGCGCCGGGGCCGCGCGTTGAATCCGAGGGGCGCTCGCGCCCTGATGCTGCGTACTGAAATGCGCGACGGGACGGGCATAGGTCACGCCCAGGTGTCCCCAGAGCATGATTCCCCCGAACAGTAGCGTAAACTCAGCAGCCCATCTCATCTTGTGCGTATGTCCTTCATGCCATGCGGCTGTTTTTGCCCTGGCAGGGGTGCAAGTGTACCCACTGCCTATGGTCAGCGCACAAGCCGTAGGGTAAATTGTGTAACCCTTTGTAACCCGCTTTGGCGGCCTCCTCAGTTCGCAACATTTCGGGCTAAGATACGTGGCATGGAAAACAAAAACTCTCCCAAAATTCTGGTTGTCGACGACGATCCGCGCCTGCGCGACCTGCTTCGTCGTTACCTCGGGGAACAGGGTTTCAATGTCTTTGTGGCCGAAAATGCAACGGCCATGAACAAGCTTTGGGTGCGCGAGCGCTTCGATCTGCTCGTGCTGGACCTGATGCTCCCCGGTGAAGACGGTCTCTCTATTTGTCGCCGTCTGCGTGGCGCGAATGACCGCACGCCGATCATCATGTTAACGGCCAAAGGCGAGGATGTCGACCGAATCGTCGGCCTCGAGATGGGCGCCGACGACTATCTTCCCAAGCCCTTCAATCCGCGCGAACTCGTCGCGCGCATCCACGCCGTTCTGCGTCGCCAGGCCCCGCCGGAACTTCCGGGCGCGCCCAGCGAAACCATGGAGACGTTCGAGTTCGGCGACTTCGCCCTGAACCTCGCCACACGCACGCTCACCAAGAACGGCCAGGAAATTGCCCTGACGACCGGCGAATTCTCGGTCCTCAAGGTCTTCGCACGGCATCCGCGTCAGCCGCTCTCGCGAGAAAAGCTCATGGAGCTCGCGCGCGGCCGCGAATACGAAGTCTTCGACCGAAGCCTCGACGTGCAGATCTCGCGTCTGCGCAAGCTCATCGAACCGGACCCGGGCAGCCCCCGCTTCATTCAGACGGTATGGGGCCTCGGCTACGTGTTCATCCCGGACGGCGGCGCGTGATCGCGCATCACGTCTCGCGCTGCAAAACGACGCCGGTCGCGCCCCATTCGCGCACCGGCGTCTTGTCTTGCCTCACCTCGCAATTCCCGCAATTCATGTCGCTTGCCGTGGCTCCCATGAGCCTCCGTCATTTCGAATCTTGCGCGCTTCGGAACTTCCGACCCGCCCTCGTCACGCATTAGACGGAGCAACCCCATGCATCCGATTCGGATGGTACGCGGGCTGTTCGGCGGTCTGTTCTGGCGTACCTTTTTCCTCATCGCACTGCTCATCGGCGTCAGTCTCGCCGCGTGGTATCAGAGCTTTCGCGTAATCGAACGCGAGCCGCGAGCACAGCGCGTCGCGCAGCAACTCGTCTCCATCGTCAAGCTCACGCGCACCGCCCTGCTCTATTCCGAGCCGGACCTGCGTCGCGCGCTACTTCAGGATTTGGAAAGTAACGAAGGCATTCGCGTCTATCCGCGCGAACCGGCCGATTCGATCGAGAAGCAACCCGGTGGCGTCGTACAGGACCTGATCGCGCGCGACGTACAACGACGCCTTGGCACCGACACCATCATCGCCGCGTCGGTCAACGAGATCCCCGCCATGTGGATCAGCTTCAAGATCGATGAAGACGACTACTGGGTAGCCATCGAGCAAGACCGGATCGACACGGCGACAGGCCTTCAACTGTTCAGTTGGGGGACGTTCGCGCTCGCCCTCTCGCTCATCGGCGCGGCGTTCATCACGGCGCTCGTGAACCGGCCGTTCGCGCGACTCGCCCACGCGGCCCGCGCCATCGGCGAAGGTCAGCGCCCCGATCCCTTGCCCGAGCGCGGCATGGGCGAAGCGGCAGAGGCCAACCGAAGTTTCAATCAGATGGTGGAGGAACTCGACCGGCTCGAAGCCGACCGGGCACTGATGCTCGCCGGCATCTCGCACGATCTGCGCACACCGCTCGCGCGCCTTCGTCTCGAGACGGAAATGAGCCCGTCGGATGAAACGGTCAAGCGCGACATGATCAGCGACATCGAGCAAATGGACGAGATCATCGGCCGCTTCCTCGACTACGCACGCCCGGCTTCGCGCGCCGCACAGGCCGTGGATCTGTCCGAAATCGCGCGCGATACGGCAAGCGCTTTCGAAGGGCGCGATGAGGTGAACATCAGCGTCGAACTTGCCGATACGGCGCTGATACTGGCCGAGCGGACCGACCTCAAGCGTCTGCTCACGAACCTGATCGAAAACGCTCGCAAGTACGGCCGCGACGCGCAAACCGACGTCGCCAACGTCCACATTTCCACGCGAGTCCTCGGCGAGCGCGTCGAGATGCGCGTGCGCGATACCGGCCCCGGCATCCCTGAAGAACAATTGCACCTCGTGTTCCGTCCCTTCTATCGTGTGGACACCGCCCGCACGAAGGCCGACGGGACGGGCCTGGGCATGGCCATCGTGCAGCGCATCGCAACGCGCTACAAAGGCCATGCCTCGCTGCGCAACGTGCACCCCGGCTCCGGACTTGAAATCACGGTGTCATTTCCGCTTGCTAAATAAGTGTTTGATGTGATCGGACGAAAATTTGGCTATGCTCAAGGCTTGGCCTCGCCCCAAGCCGCAAAATCCTATCGACGGGATTTGTTTTAACTATCCCCTGCATAAAAATAAGCTATTGCCATCAAATGTTCGATAGCGTATACTGCTTTAGTTGACCGGGATCGCGTGAACTCGGTCAGTTGCTAGTTTTGATGTCCGTGCGACATCACGACATAAACCGCACTAATTTAGGAGTAATCGATGAAGACTGTCGGCGATAAACTCGAAGCGTTCTCGGTCGTAGCGGCCAAGCCTGGTTTCAACAACCACGAAGAAAACGGCGTGTCGGCTTTCGAAACGATCACCGAAGCCTCGTTCCCGGGCAAGTGGAAGATCATCTACTTCTACCCGAAGGACTTCACCTTCGTGTGCCCGACCGAAATCGTGGAATTCGGCAAGCTGGCCAATGACTTCTCGGATCGTGACGCAGTGCTGCTCGGCGGCTCGAGCGACAACGAATTCGTGAAGCTGGCATGGCGCCGTGAGCACAAGGACCTGAACAAGCTGAACCACTACTCGTTCGGCGACACGACCGGTGCTCTGATCGACCAACTGGGCGTGCGTGACAAGCAAGCTGGCGTGGCACTGCGTGCAACGTTCATCGTTGACCCGGACAACGTCATCCAGCACGTGTCGGTGAACAACCTGAACGTCGGCCGTAACCCGGAAGAAGTTCTGCGTATTCTGGACGGTCTGCAAACGGACGAACTCTGCCCGTGCAACCGTGCAGTCGGCGGTGAAACGCTCTAAGCGTCTCCCGAAGCCCGCGCAAGCGGGCTTTTTCAGCCCAAAGCAATAGGAGAAATTTATGGAATTCATCACCGCGATTAAGGCGCAGATCCCTGACTACGCCAAGGACATCCGCCTGAACCTCGACGGCACCATCGTCCGCTCCTCGCTGGAAGGCAACGACGCCGTCGGCGTGGCCCTCGCCGCCGCATTTGCGGCCAAGAGCCAGCCGCTCGTCAAGGCAATTCGCGAAGCTGGCGTGCTGGCCCCGGAAGAGCTTGAAGGCGCGTTGACCGCTGCCGCGCTCATGGGCATGAACAACACCTGGTATCCGTATCTCGAGATGGCCGACAACGCCGAGCTCAAGAACGAAAAGGCCCAACTGCGCATGAATGGCTACGCCACGCGTGGCGGTGTCGACCAGCGTCGCTTCGAGATGTACGCGCTGGCCGCGTCCATCGTCGGCAAGTGCCACTTCTGCGTGAAGTCGCACGCGCAGTTGCTCTCCGCCGAGCATGGCATGAGCACCGCGCAACTGCGTGACGTCGGCCGTATCGCTGCCGTCATCAATGCTGCGGCTCAGGTGATCGCTGCCGAAGCGGCATAAGCTTCGATGCGGCGGACGACATACGTCGTCGCCCAATAAAAACGGCGCTACCGGAAGATTCCGGTAGCGCCGTTTTGCTTGTTGTCCGGCTGACGGTGGGGTCAGAGACTTAAGCGAACCACAGCAACATTAGCGTCCGATCAGCAACGCCGCCGCTTGCGCTTCAATACCTTCCTGACGTCCGAGGTAGCCCAGCTTTTCGTTTGTCTTCGCTTTGACATTCACCTGCGCGACGCTCACGCCCAGTGCGTCCGCAATCGACTGCGTCATCGCTGCAATATGCGGCGCGAGCTTCGGGGCCTGTGCGATGACCGTGCAGTCGACGTTCAGGATCTCGTAACCCTGCTCACGCACGCGACGCATCGCCTCCTTGAGCAAGACGACACTGTTCGCGCCCTTGAACGTCGGGTCGGTATCCGGGAAGTGACGACCGATGTCACCCAGCGCAGCAGCACCGAGCACGGCATCGGTGATCGCATGGAGCAGCACGTCGGCGTCCGAATGGCCGAGCAGGCCGCGCTCGAACGGGATCGTCACGCCGCCCATGATGAGCGGACGGCCCGGCACGAGGGCATGCACGTCGTAGCCCTGACCGATACGGAGTTTGGACAGTGCGGCCAGCGAAACAGGAGAAACAGCTTGTTCAGTCATGTGGAGTCTTGAAATCGCCAAAGGCGGAAATACGATACGTCAGTTCACGTCGGACGCTCGAGGCTCAGGCCGGTTTGGCCGTGCCGAGGAACGCCTCGGCCAGCGCGAAATCTTCGGGATACGTCACCTTGAAGTTGCGCAGGCTACCGCGCACGAGCTTCGGCGCATGGCCCATGCGCTCGATGGCGCTGGCCTCGTCGGTGACTTCGGCCCCAGCGGCGAGCGCGTCTTCCAGCGCATGACGGAGCATGCCGAGACGGAACATCTGCGGCGTCTGCGCCTGCCAGAGCCCGTCGCGCGACTCGGTCGCCTGAATCGCCGCCAACTTGCCTTTCTCGACAGGGGGCTGCTCACGCTTGAGCGTATCGGCGACCGGCAGCGCCAGAATACCGCCGACGGGATCGTCGCGCAGGGCGCCCACGAGCGTACGGATCAGTTCAGGCGTAATACCGGGACGCGCCGCATCGTGCACGAGCACCCAGTCGGTGTCCTGCGCACCGAACTCGGTGAGCGCCTGAAGCCCGCCCAGCACCGACGCATGGCGCGACGGCCCGCCACAGCGGCGCACGGCGAAACGCAACGTGCCGAAGCGTCGCCCGTCGAAATGATTGTCGTCCGGCGCCAGCACCAGCACGGTCTGCGCGAATTCGGAACAGGCGTCGAACGCGGCGAGCGCATAGTGAAGCATGGGACGTCCGCCGACGCTTCGGTATTGCTTGGGCACGTCCGCCCCGGCGCGTACACCGGCCCCGGCACACGGGATCACGGCAAAAAGTCGGTCGCTCACGATAAAACGCAGGTAAGGATAAAGCAGGGATTTTATAATAGACACTGACTGTCACGGGGCCCCATGCGAATGGAGCCCCGTGCTTTGCCATTTCTGCAACGTTTTCTTATGTCCTCCGCCAACGCCCTATCCCGTAATACCGTGCCTGTGCCGCTCGTAAAAGCGGGACAGCGTTACGCTTTCGCCGGCTCGCACGCATCGAGCGACGCCCTGCTCATCGCCCGCTATTTCGAAGAGAATCGCGAGCGTCTGCCGTTGCTGGCCGTGGTGTGCGCGCAAGCCACCGATGCGCTGCGTCTTCAGCAGGAGTTGAAGTGGTGCGCGCCCGAGGCCCGCGTGCGCCTGCTCCCCGACTGGGAGACACTGCCCTACGACACGTTCTCGCCGCACCAGGATCTGGTCTCCGAGCGTCTTGCCACGCTGCACGATCTGGGCGAAAAGCGCTGCGACATTGTGCTTGTGCCCGCAACGACGGCGCTCTATCGCATGGCACCCGCCAGCTACATGGCGGCCTACACGTTCTTCTTCACCCAGGGCGAAAGGCTCGACGAAGCGCGTCTGAAGTCGCAACTGACGCTCGCAGGCTATGAGCACGTAAGTCAGGTCATGCGCCCTGGCGAATACTGCGTGCGTGGCGGCCTGATCGACCTCTTCCCGATGGGCTCGGCACTGCCGTACCGTCTCGATCTCTTCGACGACACCATCGACAGCATTCGCGCGTTCGATCCCGACACGCAACGCAGCCTGTATCCGGTGAAGGAAGTGCGTCTGCTACCCGGGCGCGAATTCCCGTTCGACGAACCCGCCCGCACGGCCTTCCGGGGCCGTTGGCGCGAAGTCTTCGAAGGCGATCCGAGCCGCAGCCCCATCTATAAGGACATCGGCAGCGGTGTGCCGTCGGCCGGTATCGAGTACTACCTACCGCTATTCTTCGAAGAGACGGCGACGCTGTTTCACTATCTGCCAGCAGACGCGCAACTCGTTTTCGTCGGCGATCTCGACGCGGCCATCAACCGCTTCTGGAACGACACGCGCCAGCGCTACAACTTTCTGTCTCACGACCGCGAGCGCCCGGTGCTACCGCCAGAGCAGCTGTTCCTGCTCGATCAGGACTTCTTCACGCTCGCCAAACCCTTCGCGCGCCTGACGCTGCCCACGCCGGGTGACGGCAGTTGGGCGATTGCCCTGCCACCGCTGGCCATCAACCGTCGTGCAGACGATCCGCTCGCCGCCTTGCGCGCGTACCTGGCGCGCACACCCGCGCGCGTGCTGCTGTGCGCCGACTCGGCCGGACGTCGTGAGACGCTGCTGCAACTGCTGCACGACAACGATCTGCGCCCGACAAGCGTCGAATCGCTAGAAGATTTTCTGACCTCGGACAAACGCTTCGCGATCGGCGTCGCGCCACTGGCCGCCGGTTTCCTGTTACCGACGGAAGACCTCGCCTTCGTCACCGAGAACGAACTTTACGAAGGGCTCGCGCGCCGTGCGGGTAAGCGCCGCCAGGAGCAGGCCACATCAGTCGATTCGATGGTGCGCGATCTGGCCGAGCTGAAGGTTGGCGACCCGGTCGTCCATAGCCAGCACGGCATCGGCCGCTATCACGGCCTCGTCAGTATGGATCTCGGCGAGGGCGAAACCGAGTTCCTGCATCTCGAATACTCGGGCGACAGCAAGCTGTACGTGCCGGTCTCGCAATTGCATCTGATTTCGCGCTACAGCGGCGCAGATCCGGACACCGCACCGCTACACTCGCTCGGCTCCGGCCAGTGGGAGAAGGCGAAACGCAAGGCTGCACAACAGATCCGCGACACCGCCGCCGAACTGCTTAACCTTTATGCCCGCCGTGCCGCACGCTCGGGCTATGCGTTCGAGCTGTCGCCGCGCGATTACGAGAAGTTTGCGGACAGCTTCGGCTTCGAAGAAACGCCGGATCAGGCCGCCGCCATTGCCGCCGTGATGAGCGATATGACAAGCGGCCGCCCGATGGACCGTCTGGTCTGCGGGGACGTGGGCTTCGGCAAGACCGAAGTCGCCCTGCGCGCCGCGTTCATTGCCGTACTCGACGGCAAGCAGGTCGCGATTCTTGCGCCCACGACGCTACTGGCCGAGCAGCACGCGCAAACCTTCTCCGACCGCTTCGCCGACTGGCCGGTGCGAATTGCCGAGCTCTCACGCTTCAAGACCACGAAGGAAGTGAACGCGAGCGTGAAGGCGATCAACGAAGGTCAGGTCGACATCGTGATCGGCACGCACAAGCTGCTATCGAACGACATCCAGTTCCAGCGCCTCGGCCTGGTGATCATCGACGAAGAACACCGCTTCGGTGTCCGTCAGAAGGAAGCGCTCAAGGCGCTGCGCGCCGAAGTGGACATGCTCACGCTGACCGCCACGCCGATCCCGCGCACGCTGGGCATGGCGCTCGAAGGCTTGCGCGACTTCTCGGTGATCGCCACCGCGCCGCAGAAGCGTCTGGCGATCAAGACTTTCGTGCGACGCGAGGAAGACGGCGTGATCCGCGAAGCCATGCTGCGCGAACTCAAGCGCGGTGGGCAGGTGTACTTCCTGCACAACGAGGTAGAGACGATCGAGAACCGCAAGGCGCAGCTCGAAGCGCTCGTGCCCGAAGCGCGCATCGTCGTCGCCCACGGCCAGATGCACGAGCGCGATCTCGAACGCGTGATGCGTGACTTCGTGACACAACGCGCCAACGTGCTGCTGTGTACGACCATCATCGAGACCGGCATCGACGTGCCGACGGCCAACACGATCCTGATGCATCGCGCCGACAAGTTCGGTCTGGCGCAGTTGCACCAGTTGCGTGGCCGCGTCGGGCGTTCGCACCATCAGGCCTACGCCTATCTGCTCGTGCACGATCCGAAGTCGCTCACCAAGCAGGCGCAGCGCCGTCTCGAAGCGATTCAGCAGATGGAAGAACTCGGCGCGGGCTTTTACCTTGCCATGCACGATCTGGAAATTCGCGGCGCTGGCGAAGTGCTGGGCGACAAGCAGTCCGGGGAAATTCACGAGATCGGCTTCCAGCTGTACACCGACATGCTGGCGGACGCCGTGAGCGCTCTCAAGGCCGGTCGCGAGCCGGACCTCACCGCCCCGCTCGCTGCCACGACCGAAATCAACCTGCACGTGCCTGCGATTCTGCCGAGCGACTACTGCGGCGACGTTCAGGAGCGACTCTCGTTGTACAAACGTCTCGCTAACGGCACGCATCCCGACGCCATCGACACGATTCAGGAAGAACTCGTCGACCGCTTCGGCAAGCTGCCGCAACAGGCTCAGGCGCTTATCGAGACACACCGGCTGCGTCTGCTGGCCAAACCGCTCGGCATTATCAAGATCGACGCCAGCGAAGAAGCCGTCGCGCTGCAATTCGAGCCGACGCCCCCCGTCGATCCGATGCGCATCATCGAGCTGGTGCAGAAACACCGCCACATCAAGCTCGCCGGACAGGACAAGCTGCGCATCGAAGTGAAGCACGCGCAGTTGACCGACCGCGTACGGGCGATCAAGGAAACGCTGCGCGCGCTGGGCTCACCCGGCGCGAAAGCGGCCTGAGTTTCATAACGTCGCCATGCACACGACGCTTGCCCGGAACACATCGAAAGCCAAATAAAACGAGCAAACCTCGTGTGCAGCGCAGCAATTTCCATCTCACCGCTTTTTCGCACGTCCGGGCAAACCCGCGCCCGGCGTGCGTTTTCTCGTGCGTTTTCCCGCGAGGCAAGAATGGTTGTTCACACAACCTTTTACCTCTAAATTATTTTTGAGTAACATTTCCCAGTAGCAATACGTATTCAACGTGATCCAACGCATTGAACGTATTGATCGTATGACTGGAAGATTCCCGGAGATTCGAATGACAAGCGCTTCCCAAGCTATCGCCCCGCAGGCCACCAACGAGGCTCAGCCGGCATCGGTCGACTGGATCTCGAAGCTGGTCAGCATCGACACCACGAGCCGCGAATCGAACCTCGGCCTGATCGAGACGGTGCGCGACAGCCTCCAACACGCCGGCGTCGAACCGTGGCTGTCTTACGACGCCACGAAGCGCAAGGCCAACCTGTTCGTCACCCTGCCCGCTGCCGACGGCAACACGCAAGGCGGCATCGTCCTCTCGGGTCACACCGACGTCGTGCCGGTCGACGGCCAGGCATGGGACACCGATCCGTTCAAGCCGGTCGTGCGCGACGGCAATCTTTACGGCCGCGGCACGTGCGACATGAAGGGCTTCATCGGCTCGGTCATGACGATGCTGCCCCAGATGCGCGACGCCAAGCTCAAGACGCCGTTCCACTTCGCCTTTTCGTATGACGAAGAAATCGGCTGCGTGGGCGCGCCGGTCATGCTCGCCGAACTGCGCGAGCGCGGCATCCGCCCCGACGGCTGCATCGTGGGCGAGCCGACGAGCATGCGCGTGATCGTCGCACACAAGGGCATCAACGCTTACCAGTGCTGCGTGCGCGGTCATGCAGCACACTCGTCGCTCACGCCCAAGGGCTCGAACGCCATCGAGTACGCCGCGCGCCTGATCTGCTACATCCGCGATCTGGCCGATCACTTCAAGCAGAACGGTCCGTTCGACGAACTGTTCGACGTGCCGTTCACCACGGCGCAGACGGGCACTATCTCGGGCGGCATCGCCCTGAACACGATTCCGGCCCTGTGCGAGTTCGTCTTCGAATATCGCAACCTGCCGGGCGTGGACGCCGAAGGCATCTTCGCGCGCATTCAGGAATACGCCGTGAACGAACTGGTGCCGAAGATGCAGAAGGAGCATCCGAACGCAGGCATCGAGTTCAAGAAGATTGCGGCTGCCCCGGCGCTCGACGCCTCGGAGCAGGACGCCATCACCCAACTCGTGCGCGCGCTCACCAAGGACACCGACAAGCGCAAGGTCGCCTACGGTACCGAAGCGGGTCAGTTCCAGCTCGCAGGCGTGCCGTCGATCGTGTGCGGTCCGGGCAACATCGAACAGGCCCACAAGCCGAACGAGTTCGTGTCGCTCGAACAGATCGCGCAGTGCGAGTCGTTCCTGCAAAAGCTGCTTCGCAGCAACACCGTCGGCGCCTGAGCGTGAATGTCGGCCCGGATCGCTTCGGGCCGCTGCAACATCCCGATTCAGGGACGTGGTCAGCGCAACCGCCGTCCAACCGGGCCGTACTCCGTTCGTCGGATGCGGCCCGTTGCCTTCGCAGCAAGTGCAGGACCGGGTTCACCCGAAGCATTGGCAAGACCCAATTTGTACGAATGAAGCACGCAGTAACAGACGCCTAAATAACAAGGGCGCACAGGACATCCATCCGCAAGATAACAAATACGTACGTCAGACAGGTTTTGGAGATCTCGCCCATGAGCGCAAGCGCAGCCCCCAACGCGACGGCACAGGCCGGCCGCACTTCCCCACACGCCTGGCGTGTGATCGTATCGGCCTCGATCGGTAACGCGCTCGAATGGTTCGATCTCGTGGTGTACGGCTTCTTCGCCGTGACCATCGCGAAACTGTTCTTCCCGACCGGCAACGATACGGTGTCGCTGCTGCTCACGCTCGGCACGTTCGGGGTGTCGTTCTTCATGCGTCCGCTGGGCGCCATCGTGATCGGCGCGTACGCCGACCGCGCGGGACGTAAAGCCGCCCTCACCCTTTCGATCCTGATGATGATGGTCGGCACGCTGCTCATCGCGATCATGCCGACGTACTCCGCCATCGGTGTGCTCGCGCCTGTGGGCATCGTCATCGCCCGCATGGTTCAGGGCTTCTCGGCTGGCGGCGAATTCGGTAGCGCGACGGCGTTTCTCGCCGAGCACGCACCGCAGCGTCGTGGCTTCTTCTCAAGCTGGCAGGTTGCGTCGCAAGGTCTCACGACACTGCTGGCCGCTGGCTTCGGCGCACTGCTGACGGGCAACCTGTCGCCCGAGGCAATGGCCTCGTGGGGCTGGCGTGTGCCGTTCTTCTTCGGCCTGTTGATCGGCCCGGTGGCGTACTACATTCGCCGCCGTCTGGACGAGACGCCCGAGTTCCTCGACATCGAACCGACGCAAAGCCCGCTGCGCGACACCTTCGCCAACCAGAAGGAACGCCTTCTGCTCGCCATCGGCGTGGTGGTGATGGCCACCGTTGCGACGTACCTCGTGCTCTACATGCCGACGTACGCCGTGAAGCAACTGGGTCTGCCGTCGTCGGCCGCCTTCTCGGCAGTGCTGCTCACGGGCGTGGTGCAACTGATCGTCGCACCGATCGTAGGTCACTGGTCGGACACGCACGGTCGCATCAAGCCGATGCTCGCAGCCGCTGTGGCGCTGCTGGTGCTCGTCTACCCGATGTTCCGCTTCCTCGACGCGAACCCGACGTTCGGCTCGCTGATGGTGTTCCAGATCGTGCTCGGCCTGCTGATGACGACCTACTTCGGCGCGCTGCCCGCGCTGCTTACGGAACTGTTCCCGGTGCAGGTGCGCACCACGGGCCTCTCGCTCGGCTACAACATCGCGGCAACCGTGTTCGGCGGCTTCGCACCGTTTATCATCACGTGGCTGATTGGCGCAACGGGCAACAAGCTTGCGCCTAGCTTCTATCTGATTTTCGCAGCGCTCATCAGCATTACCGCGCTGCTGCGCAGCCGTAAGATCGGCATGCGCTGAGTCCGATCGTCGGTGCAGCGATACGGGGCTGGCAACATTGCCGCCCCGCTCATTGCATTGTCATCGCATCGGATTCCCTAACTACGGAGACACAGTCCAAGTGACGCAATCGACCCCTGCCCTGCACGACGAGACCATCGACGGCCAGCCCGTCCCGACGAAAGACACCATTGCCGCGCTACACGAAAAGCTGCTGCCCTACGTGCGTACGACGCCGGTCTTCACCCGCCGCGACTTTCCGACGCTCGGCAACACGGAAGTGACGTTCAAGTACGAACTGTTGCAGGCGTCGGGGACGTTCAAGGCGCGCGGCGCTTTCTCGAATCTGCTCTCGCTCGACGATGCACAACGCAAGGCAGGCGTGACATGTGTGTCCGCCGGCAACCACGCCGTCGCAGTCGCTTACGCGGCGCAGGCGATGGGCGTGGCCGCCAAGACGGTCATGCTCAAGACGGCCAGCCCGGCCCGCTCGTCGCTGTGCCGAGAGTACGGCGCCGACCTGATTCTCGCGGAGAACGTCCATGAGGCGTTCGAGATCGTCAAGCGCGTGGAACAGGAAGAAGGCCGCTACTTCGTGCATCCGTTCAACGGCTATCGCACGATTCTCGGCACCGCCACACTCGGCTACGAATGGATGCAGCAGGCCCCGAACCTCGACGCCGTGATCGTCCCCATTGGCGGCGGCGGTCTGATCTCGGGTGTCGCCACCGCCATCAAGCTGTTCGCGCCGCACGTGAAGGTCTACGGCGTGGAGCCTGCAGGTGCCGACGCCATGGCCCAGAGCTTTGCTCAAGGCGGCCCGATCAAGATGGGACCGATGACGGGGATCGCGGACAGTCTCATGGCGCCGCACACCGAGTTGTACGGCTACACGCTGTGCCGTCGTCACATCGACGAACTGGTGACGATCACCGACGACGAAATGCGCGCGGGCATGCTCACGCTATTCCGTCAGTTGAAGCTGGCCGTGGAACCGGCGTGTGCGGCAGCGACGGCTGCGTTGATGGGCCCGCTGCGTGACAAGCTCATGGGCAAGCGCGTGGGTGTCCTGCTGTGCGGGACGAACACCGATACCGCGACGTTCAACCGCCATATCGAAGCCGCCCTCGCCGCAGAAGCGAACGGCTGACAAGGATTCCCAATGTCCGCCACTGTTTCCTCGCCCCCCGTTCTCCTGCTCGATGCTGCACAAATTGCCGCGCTCATGCCGGTGGCCGAAGCGATCCCGGTCATGTCCGATATGTTCGGTGCGCTCGCTCGCGAGCAGATTCACCTGCCGTTGCGCCAGATCGTCCGGCCACCCGAGACGCTGGGCGCAAAGGGTTTGCTGGGGATGATGCCTGCGTTCCTGAGCGCAACGGTGTCCGGCACACCGGTCTACGGCGCGAAGGTGGGCACCTTTTTCCCGGGGAACAGTGCGCTGGGCAAGGATCCCCACCAGGGTTGCGTGCTGCTGATGAGCGGCGAGACGGGCGAACTGCTCGCCGTCATGAACGCCGCCGAGATCACCGGCATTCGTACCGCCGCAGTAACGGGACTGGCGACGCGTCTGCTTGCCCGACATGACGCTTCCCGTCTTGCCCTGATCGGCGCAGGCCATCAGGCGCACTGGCATCTTGCTGCGCTTGCCGCCGCCCGCCCGCTGCGACATGTGCGTGTGGCAAGCCGCTCGCTCGCCTCAGCACAGACGTTCGTGGACAAGGAACAACCGAACTACGGCTTTCGCCTTGAAGCGGCGCAGAGTGTCGAGGCGGCCGTACGCGACGCCGACATCGTGGTGACGGTGACGAACTCGACCGACCCGGTGCTACAAGCGCAATGGATCGCACCGGGTGCCCACGTCAATCTGGTGGGCAGCAGCACGCCACGCCATCGTGAAGCCGACACGTCGCTCATGGCGCGGGCACAACTCTTCGTCGACCGTCGCGAATCGACGATCAATGAATCGGGCGACTATCTGGCCGCCGCTGCAGAAGGCCGCATCGGGCCCGACGACCTGCTTGCCGAACTCGGTGAACTGGTCATTCGTACGCATGCGGGGCGCACCGACGCCGAATCCGTCACGCTCTTCAAGTCGCTCGGCATGGGTGCGCAGGACGTTGCACTGGCCGCTGCGCTTTATCACCGGGCGCAAGCGGGCAACGTCGGCGTACGCGCTGCAATCTAAAACACGCGCGCGACGCAAGGCGAACGCCAATGTCCGAATCCGTCCGATTCTCGTCTTCGGCGGGTCTATTGGAGCGAATGGGAGACACGTAAGATGGCACCATCGTCACCCACGCAATGGAGCCGCACTCATGTCGCAAACCCAGCAAACTTCGCGTACTGCCCTGCTCGTCATCGATGCTCAGGAATCCTTCCGCACCCGCCCGTACTGGCGCGAAGATGACCTCTCCGAATACTTCGCCCGTCAGCAAGCGCTCGTCGACGGGGCCGTGGCGCGTGGCGTGCCGGTGGTGCAGGTCTTCCACATCGGATCGGGCACGTTCTCCCGCGATTCGGGCTTCGTGCGCACGCTCGAAGAATTGCGCATTACTCCAGACTTTACGGTGGATAAAGTCAAGCACAGCGCGCTGGCTGGCTCCACGCTCGGCGCCTGGCTTGTCGATCATGGCATCACCCGCCTGATCGTTTCCGGAATTCGCACCGAGCAGTGCTGCGAGACGACGACGCGTGCTGCCTCCGACGCCGGTTACGCCGTCGACTTCGTCACCGAAGCCACGCTCACGTTCCCGATGCAGCACCCGCGCACCGGTCGCGAGCTGTCGGTCGCCGACCTCAAGGAGCGCACAGAGACGGTGCTCGTCGACCGCTTCGCGCGGATCGTGACGGTTGAGGAGGCGCTCGCGGCGGTGTAACGTTTCGACATCTCCGTCTGAATCCGTCCTAAACGGTTGCTGCAATGCCAAGACTTCAACCCGTGTATCTTCTCGCGATGCCGAATGCGCTGCTGCTCGATATCGCCGCGCCGGCCGAAGCCTTGCGCATCGCGAATCACCAACAGGACGAGATTCGGTTCGAACTGCATTACGTCGGCACGCAGCCGACAGTGGCAACGTCGATCGGCCTGCGCCTCTCACCGCTCGACGTGCTGCCCGCGTCGGTGCCGGACAACGCGTGGCTGGTTGTCACCGGCACCGTGGAGAAGCCGCTCCCGGTGCCGCCGGACGACACCTCGACCCCGACGTCAGACGCCGAAGCGCAAGCCGTCGCATGGCTTCGTCGGGTCGTGCGTCCGACGCATCAGTTGGCATGCATCTGCACAGGCTCGCTGCTTGCTGCACGCGCGGGTTTGCTCGACACGCTTGCCTGCACAACGCACCACGGCAGTTGCGACGAACTTCGCTCACTGGCGCAGGGCGCGCGGGTCGCCGATAACCGGCTCTATGTGCGTGACGGCAACGTCTGGACGAGTGCAGGCGTCACCGCCGGTCTCGATCTGATGCTCACGCTCATCGCCGACGCGACCACCCCGCTCTGCGCGGCAGCCGTCGCCCGTCAGATGGTCGTGTACGCGCGACGCGCCGGTGCCGATCCCCAGTTGTCGCCGTGGCTCGAAGGCCGCAACCATCTGCACCCCGCCCTGCATCGCGTGCAGGACGCCGTCGCCGCAGACCCCGCACACGACTGGACGCTTGCCGCGATGGCGGACATCGCCTGTACCAGCGAGCGACACGTGACGCGTCTGTTTCGCGAACACGCAGGTGTCGCGCCCATCGACTACCTGCATCGCCTGCGCATAGCGCTCGCCCGCGAGATGCTCGGCAACAGTCATCTCGATCTCGAACACATTGCGCAGCGGGCGGGATTCGGGTCTGGCCGTCACCTGCGACGTGTGTGGCACAAGTTCGACGCGCTACCGCCAAGCCGGGCGCGACGAATCTCCGACTGACGCCTCACCCGCAGTAACGCACCGGTCCCTTTCAAGACGCCCGCGCTGAAGCGCTCGACCAGACAGGCACCCGGAGCAATATGCCTGCCGGCATGAAGTCACCGGGCAACACGCCGGGCACAGCGGTGTAGCGGCGCGCCGCAGCGAGTACGGCATCTGCCGTATCGAAATCGACATACTTGATGCACTGCGTCGCGCTGTGCTCTTCATAGAAGTAAGCCCAGTCGACCTCACTCGCGACGCAGATATCGCCGGTAAGCCGTGGCCCATTTCCCAAGGTCCGCCTCGGCAGTAGATCGGCTACGACGCGATCGACATAGCCACTCGTAATCCACGACCTGAACGTCTCCCCTGCGCCTTTGCCGACCAAGGCAAACGACACCGCTGGCTTAAACTGGTCAGGTTCGGACCAGGCCACAATCAGGCGATAACGAATGTCCGTGAACCCGTACTTGGCGAAGATTTCGGTGGACGCATCGAGCATGCGCGTCGTCGTATCGCCCAACAGCCACCCACTCGCCCCGGGGCGCTCGGCCTGCAATGCCGTCAGGCTCGAATGCGCAAGTAGCGCCCCCCTCAGCGGGGCAGGATTCAGGCTCCCGGCCTCCAGTTCTTGCCGAATCGGCTCGGCGAAGACTCCCGGGGTGTCGCTCTGTATCCAGAAGTCGAAGTGGTGGCCATCGCGACGCCACGCACCCACATCTTCGGACCAGACAATATCGCCATCGGCGCGCGTCAGATCGACCGACGTCAGATTGAAGCGCGGTGCAAGCTCGGTTCCCACATGACTTGCCACAGCGACATGCCCCTCGCCCAGACTCAACATGTCGTCGTAGCCTCCTTGCGGATCATCGTCGGCAGACGTCAGTCGCGCGAGAATGCGGTGGCCCCGGGGCACCTGTTGCAGCAAACGCGTACCACGCAGTTTCACGAGTTGCGGCACCGTCGACTGTCGCCCGCAAGCGCCGATTTGCCCGGGAACCTGCTCCCACATGCTGGCGAATGCGGCACCGAACTTTCCGTCACCTAAACCGCGTCCGGCAGCGAGCATCGCCGTCACGAATTCGGTATCTCCCATCCCCGACTCGATCAGGCTCGCAACGTCGTTGCTCACCCTCGTCAGGATGCGGCACTGTTGCACCGAATCGACAAACCTCGTCGCAAACACGGTCGCGGTGGCAAGACCGTCGTCGGACGGCGTTCGCGGGAACACGTCGTTGGCGAACTCTCTGATCGCCGTCCCGAGGTCATACGCCAGTTCGACGCTCGGAGCGATCTGTGGCCCGTCGACCGGCTCGTTGAGATAGACGACATCCGACGCCCTATGCGGCACCTCGCGGGTCACACCCTGAATGCCAGCGGTGAATGTCTCGCCGTCGATGCCCGGCAATGTGCGCACGGCATGCGTTATCAGTCTGAGAATTCCGCCGTCCACCGTGTGTCCGCGTTGCGTCGCCCGTTCGACCCGATTGCGAAGGTCGCCAATGATCCGGTGAGTGTCGCGATTGTCTTCCTGCGCATCGCTGGCCTGTGCACCATCGAGCGCGACGCCCATCGCCTGGCCACGCAGTTGCCCGGCGATGTCCTCAGTCACGTGCATCCCGACGAATCTTCGCAGCGGTTCGCTCGCGTCTGCAGGAATGCGTGGTGTCGATGCGCCCCCGCCCTCCCCGTTCACCGTGATGGCTTCGCAAGTCGTCAACGAGAGGAGTAAGCAACCCTCATCGCCGATCATGCCGACTACCCCCGGTACCCGCACGGTGTTCACAGTGATCGGACGAAACGTCCCAATGCCCTGTAGCGCGCGCAGTAACAATCGGTGTTGCGCCGTCGGCGCAGATTGGGCAATGGGCGAGGCCTGCAAATGCCAGAGCAGCAGTCCTCGTGTGACGCGTGAAACGACCTCCCCGAACGCACGCCTGAACGGCGGCGCGTTCCAGTAGGCCGCCATCACGCCGGGGGACGGTGGCGGCGTACCGACGGTCGGGGAGACGAAGCTCACCGGTGTCGATGGTGTTGGGGGCATGGGACTCACCGATGCAACGGGAAGCGGCAATGAAGCCATATTCGAAGGCGTCGCCGTCAAGGACTCGCCAGGCACGACGGTACGTCCGGCGCGCGCATACCAGGTGTCCACGAATTTCCCCCATCGATCGAGCGCGCGCTTCGAACGACTGGCGGGGGATGGTTACCCCGAGCCGATCACGGGAGCGCGATTCGACGCAAGCTCGGGCGACGCAGGGGTCGACGTGTAGAGCGGGGGAAGCGTCGGCACTCGCGGCCAGATGCCATTCGTACTTTTCGCACTTTTCGCACTTTGCTCGGGTTGCCGCCAGGGCGGCACGCGGTCACGCAATGGCTCGACGTACATACGCGCTTCGATGGCACCACACATGACGCGACCATCGTCGAGAAAGACCATGGCATCTTGCGAAATGCGTTCCATGCGATGGATCGGCAATTCCGTGCGTCGCATGATGGTGCCATCGCTGTCGTCGGTGGCGGCCCCCAACAGCTTGCCCGATCCACTCGTCACCGCTGCAAAAAACATGGTGCCGTCGGGATAGGTCAGCGCAACGCAGTAGCCTTCGGGCAAGCGCATCAGCTCACGTTGCGTCGTGACCTGCCTTCGCCCGGCCCCAAGGAACCTGTCGACGTGCTGTTCGTCCGCCGTCATCGGTTCGGTTTGCGCACCGTCGGTAAGCAGATTCCGATAGGCCTTGATGCCCGTGAATATGGTCCAGGCAGGCTGCCGGTTAAGCGTGCCTTCCCGACGCTCTCCCCTGACGATGGCGCGCACGTCGTCGGCAAACTGTTTGCGCTGTTCGCTCACCAGCGGCCACGCCGCCATAAAGGTCCTGAGGTGCTGGGATGCGACGCGGGTCGATTCCAGATCACCGACGATCCTGTCGGCGATGGCGTCGAGCGTCGGTGAATTCAACGCCCGAAGCATCATGGCCACCGCGTACGACACCGACATCTCGCGATGAATGCGTTTGAGCTCTTCGAGATCCGCCGACTTCGCCCGCTCGGCGAGCAACGCGTAGGTGCCAAAGTACGGCCCCACTTCGAACGCCAGCGTCATGATGGCGCTCGCGATACGCCCCTTGCTCTTGAACGCCGCGATCATGGCGGGCCCCAGCAGCTTCACGTAATTGAGCACAATATGCTGAACGCTGTTCAGGCGGCGTTCGTCACGCACCTTTTGCGTGACGATCACCAGATCGCGGTCACTATGCGCCCGGCGCACTTTTGCAGTCCACAGGGCCAGGTGCAAAGATGGACAGGTCTCGAACTTGAAGTAAGGCTTGAGCGAGACTTCGTCGTACAGCGCGTCGAACGGCCCCCGAGGCTGCGGCGTTGTCGTCGTCTCGCCAACTTCCCGGTTCGAAGACGCACATGCCCAATGGCTTTTCGCAGACCCCGGGTCGATCTGATACCGCATACGACTGCGACGTAATGGACTCTCCAGTCGCTGCAAGTCGATTGGCGACATGTGCAGGCTGATGAACTCCTGAAACTCCAGCGTCGCCTCGACACCGGGCCACCACCAGAAGTACGTCGCGTGTTTGATCGAAATCAGCAGCACTGCATTGCCATCCGGCTGTTGCACGGATAGCAAGTCCGCCAGTATTTCGCCGTCGAACGAAATCAGGCGCACAGGCCCCCGACCGACCCTTACGCGCGAACGCGTTCCGACTGTCTGCGGATGTGGCGCCAGCATGGAGCTCCCCGCCCGGCTGCCAGGGGGAATCTGGCGCTCCCAATCGAACGACGTCGCGTTAAACAGTACGCCCGTGAATACCTCTTGCACGTATCGCGCGTACTCGCTCATCAATTCGCCCGACGCTTCCAGTGCCTTGAGTTGGCGTTCATCCCGCTCCTGTAGTTGGGTCCGGAACTCGTCCCGGTTCACGGCCATCAGCAAACTATGCGCCGCGTTATCGAGAACACGTAACGACACGACACGTTTATAGCCACCGGTAATTTCGTACTCGTCCGAATAATGTGTACCTATCGCCACGTCTCGCACCGTGACACGTTTGGTCTCGTATTCTTCACTGAATGAAAAGGTGAACCCTCTGGTGTCCGGAGAGCGTCCGGCTTTGCTGTAGGTCACCTCGACTTCGGCGCTCCACGGCAATGCCGTGCGATATCCCAGATCGGCAGCCCCCTTTCCCTGCTTGCGCAGCACCGCCTCCATTTGCTTTTCGATGACCGTCACCGCCTGGCTGCGATGCTTTTCCATCACGTTGGCCGACGCTTCGATAGCATCGGTCGCGTCGATCAGATTCAGCATGTCTTCAAGCGTCTCCGGCTCCGCGGTCTGGGCCAGTTCCATCCCCTCGCGCTGCGGGGCAAGGTGGTGGAAGGGCCGAAGCTCCCGCGTCTGCCTGCGAGGGGCGTCGGCGTCGACGGCCGTCGACTCGGCAAGGTCGCCCTCCGAGCGAAAGCGGCTCCACATCACCAGACCGCCAAGCGCCCCAAGGCTCAGCACACCGGTGACCGGTAGCCACCGGCGGCGCCATGCACTCGGACTCAGCGACGCCATAGCGGCTTGCGACGCTGCCGTCACGAGCCAATGAGTCGAATCCGGACCGCCGCGCCCCGTCGCGCTTGTTGCGCTTGTTGCGCTTGTTGCTCTTTCTACGACATGCGACGACCGATTGCTCCCGGGACAGGTCACGACTGGTGGCGGCTCGCCCGCAAAGGCTGGCAAGCGACGCGGCGCGTTCGCAAGCGCTTGCGCATCCAATACATCGCACTCGGCATTCCATTGCGCCCGACGGCGCTGGGCGTGCGCCTCCTGAACCACGTTCCCGAAGGGCGTCAGCAAATTCGCCCCTTGCGCCAGTTGCAATGCGGACTCGAGCGCGGTTACCCAACCGGGCGCGGCGAAGTGAAATCGGCTTTGCTCACGTTGTCGTGCCTTGCGACGTAGCTTTTGCCACTTGATGCAGGAAATCGCGCCGCGCGGCGTCATCGGCGTCGGTCTTTCTGTTAGACGAAATTGCACCGTCGCGGCGACGTCGAAGACATCTAGCTCGGCGAACGTCTCGCCGAGTGTCGACATCAGGAGTCGTAACTCGTCCGCCGTCAGCGAAGGCAGCAAGAGCGCGTAGGCAGACAGATGCTGTGCGCGATCGAAGGCTACTGCCGCGCGCTCGGACGGAACGGCGGCATACAGTCGAGCCGCCGCTGCCAGTTCCATCGCACCACACGCGAACGCGCCCGCCAATGGCGCGACGGCCCCCAACATCCCATTCCCTCCCCGGCATCCCAAGGTCTCACTCCCGATCAGTTCGGTGGAAGGCTGCAGCGCGCCGTCGCTCGCCGTCACCGCAGACGACTGCAATGCGTCTGATGCAAACCCAAACGTAAGCCCTATCGCAGCACCAGCGGCTACCGCCATCCATGAACCGCATCGCCACGCAACGTCGCCCAGCGTTGCGGTGGTGGCCGGCATAAATGCCGGTAAGTCGCCAGCCAGGTGCGACTGCCACGCTGCGACGGCGAAGCCGGGATCCTCCGCCACCAGACGTGCCAACAACCCGGGCAGTGTCGACAGTAACGACGGATCGATGTCCTCCACCTCGGTCGCGACAACCGCTGCCAGCACGGCATGCCAAAGACCATCGCACGGCAGATCGCCGGAAGCCCATCGCACCTCCACCTGCGCCTCCCGGCGTACACGGATGCCAAAACGTCCGTCTTCATACAGCAGTTCTTGCAGGCCCGCCGCTTCCCGCTCGTGCAGCACGAAGCCCGCCGCCCCCATCATTCCAGCCAACCGGGCCAGTCCGTGTTGTTCGACAGCGTCATGCAGGTCGCCGCGCCGATCCAGCAGCGCAAATGCCATGGCAGAGGACACCGGCCCCCAGTGCGAGGGCGCACGCAACACCAGACCGCAGACGACACGGGCTCGCCAATCCTGCCCGACCAGCACCTCGGGAAGCGCCATGTCGATGGGCGTCACTTGCGGCGAGCTGTCGACGGCCGCCCCGGCCGGTGGCTCATGCCCGGGCGTCTGACTGGACGATGGCCGCTGCGAACTGTCATCGGATGACGACACATTGGACGAGGTGGCCGCGAGGCCAGTTGGTGGGAAACGCAATGGAGGTAGAAGCATCGGCAAACTCTCTCCTTTGGGGCTAATCGGTCACGGCGCTCAGATACTCCTACCGCGGGCCGCGCCGCTGCGTTCACTTTTCGCCCAACTTCGACGCATTGGGAAATGCGGTTCCTGTTGTCGCAACACGGTAAAATGCGGTTCCATTCGCACGCGACGCCCCCAAAACCGGGCGACTTCCACGCGATATTTGCGCAATCGATTACTTTCCTTTTCAGATGGCTCACGACCTCGTCATATTGGGACCCCACACGGCCGCTCACCCCGGCTCGGGTGCAGCAACGCAATCGGCAGACGCACCGCTGCCCGTGCCGCAAGCGGCTATTCAGGCGTTGGCGCCACAGAGCGCTCTCGATATGGCAAAAGGGGTTGCACGTGTTCGGGACGTCACCGATACGCCTGCCCTCAGAAGCGCGATCGGTGCGCTCGCACAGCAATACGGCGTGGACGTCTCGATCGTCGACAGCCAGCGACGACTGACGGACTTCAAGCTCGTTGCAATGGATATGGATTCGACACTCATCACCATTGAGTGCATCGACGAAATCGCGGACTACTGCGGGCTGAAGGCGGAAGTCTCTGCCATCACCGAAGCCGCCATGCGCGGCGAGATCAAGGACTTCAACGAAAGTCTGACGCGACGCGTGGCGCTATTGAAAGGGCTTGACGCCAGTGCGCTTGAAAAGGTCTACGAGGAGCGTCTGCAGCTTTCCCCGGGTGCCGAGTCGATGCTACGCGGCGTTCAGGCACTAGGCATTCGCACGCTGCTGGTCTCGGGCGGTTTCACGTTCTTCACTGACCGTCTGAAGCCACGCCTGAATCTCGACGTCACCCGCGCCAATACCCTGGAAATCGTCGACGGCAAGCTCACCGGCCGCGTGTTGGGTGAAATCGTCAATGCGGAAGTCAAGGCACGCACGGTCGCCGAAGTCGCGGCGCAGTTCGGCGCTACGCCTGCACAGGCGATCGTGATGGGAGACGGATCGAACGATCTTCAGATGATGGCCATCGCCGGTTTGTCGGTGGCGTTCCGGGCCAAGCCGGTGGTGCGGGAGAAAGCTTCGGTGGCCTTCAACCATGCAGGGCTCGACGGCCTGCTGTCACTGTTCCGCAAGGACTGAGCGCGACAACGAACGCGTCAGCCGATCAGGCGGCATGACGCGAAGCTCACCGGATGAAGCGTCTTGGTCGAGGCGTCGAAGCATAAGTGCTCCGGCTGCAGACCGGGATGCTCGATACCTGCGGCGAGCATCTTGTAACGCATCTCCCGATAAGCCGCCTGGTAGCCTTGCGGCGCCGGTGCCGATGCATCGAAAGTCACGCCCGGCACCCGTTTCATGCGCAGCAGGTAGTAGCCGTTTCTCGTGCGTATCAAATCCGCGGAGCCCTTGCCGTAGTAGTGCTCGAACATACGCTTCTCGTTGACGGCCCGCGACAATTCCTTCGGCCCTGTTTCGACGCCCGGCGCGAAATCGTCGAACTCGAACTTGAACAGCGGCTTGTACACACGCCCATCGTCTTCCGGATCGGTAAAGATCTGCCCGCATCGCCATGCGTGGCTGACGGCCGTGCCCGGACCAATGAGTTCTGAAAGCACAGCATACGTTTCGACAACCTCCGGGGCGTGGCTGTCCATGAGTGCGGACACGCGCTTGCGCAGCGATGAAAACATCGCATGGTCAGACGCTAGCGGGCCAGGCGACGCCGCCTCCGGCGTCATCGCAGAGGATGTGAACGTCGATGCAGTGTCGAAGTCGGTCGGCCAAAAGCAGTTCGTTTCCGGGTCGAAATGCAAGTTGCTAGTGGAAATGTCCTCGTGCCGAAGGCCGACATCGATGAGTCGCCCTTGCAGCAAGTCCAGAGAGAGCATGATGTCATGCTTGGACGTGCCGTACTCGGACGGCCAGATCGTGCGCATGGGTCTGCCCGGAACCTTGTTAAGCCGCACGCAAACACGATTATCCGCAGTGACGAACGGTTCCGCGCTGCCGTGGCCGTAGAACCGCATCCACCTTTCCGCGCTCCGTTGCACAGCCGCCCACTCCTCACCTACGTCGATCGTCTCGGCATGGGAGACCTTGATGACAAATCCAGCGTTCTGAGGATCGTCGAATACCGCTCCAGCGTCGCCCTCCCCGCGTGAGCCGCACTCGGACGTCGGACCAAGGATGTCATCGAGCGTCCGTGATTCGCGCACGCCGTCGGGCGTTTCGGATCTGCGAGGCGCGTGGGATTTCACCGGGTCGCACGACGACTCCGTGAAGACGACCGGGTAGTGAACGGATTGCAGCGAGGGCGTGGTCATCGTAGTGCAGCGGGATGAGGACACGCTTGTGTGCCGTGCCGCCCGCCTCTTGCCTGTCGATAAGGGAAGGCGAGCATCCCTCATATGCGCGCAGGCGGCTTGCAAACATCGCTCACCGCCCACCGGCGACCGCACATGCTCGTCTCTCTCTTCGCAGCCGATCGCTGTTCGCGATCAGGCGACGAGGTGCGCCTTCAGACTCGCTTCGATATCGGCTTGCAGGTCGCGCACATCTTCCAGACCCACATAGAAGCGCACCAGACCGCCCTTGTGCGGCCACGGCGTTGCTGTACGCATCGACGGCACGCGATACGGCAGCGCCAGACTGTGAGCCCCACCCCAGCTGAAACCGATCTTGAACAGCCGCAGCCCTTCGATGAAGGCGTCGATCTGTGCTTGCGAATAGCGCTCGTCGAACACGACCGAGAACAAGCCACCTGCGCCCGTAAAGTCGCGACGGAAATTCTGATAGCCCGGGCAGTCTTCGAACGCGGGATGCAGCACGGCGGCGATCTCGTGACGCGTGCCCAGCCACGTGGCCAAAGTCATGGCGGACCGGTCGTGCGCTTCGAAACGCAATTGCAGGTTACCGAGACTGCGCAGTACGAGACTGCAATCGTCGGCCGACACCCCAACGCCCAGGCGCATACGCGCTTGCTTCAGACGATGGTGAATGTCGTCGTCGATGGTCACGACGCCGCCCATCAGAATGTCGCTACCGCCCGATTGATACTTGGTCAGCGCCTGCACCGAGATATCGACTCCGTGGTCGAACGGACGGAACGCCAGCCCTGCTGAGTAGGTATTGTCGATGGCCGTAAGCACACCGCGCTCACGGGCCACGCGCGCGATGGCGGGAATGTCCGGGACTTCCATCGTGACCGAACCCGGCGCTTCCAGCCAGATCAACTTGGTATTCGGTTGAATCAGTTCCCCGATGCCCTCGCCGATCATCGGGTCGTAGTAACGCACCGTGATCCCCCACGCCTGTGCCAGCCAGTCGCCGTGATCGCGATTCGGACCGTAGGCGTTGTCGGGAATCAGCACGTCGTCGCCGCTCTTGATGAGCCCGAAGTACACGTTCGAGATAGCGGACAGCCCCGACGGGAACAGCAGGCAGTGCTTGCCGCCTTCGAGCGCGGCCAGACGTCGCATCAGCTCCATCGACGTGGGCGTGGCGTGCAGACCGTAGCGCCACTGGCTGTCGTTCTTCCAGTCGAGCGAGCGCATGGCCGCCAGATCGGGAAAGACCACCGTCGACGCGCGTGCCACCGGCACCGGCATGGCCGAGAAACCGGCGGGCAGTTGTGTGTCGGTGTGCAGAATATTGGTTTGCCAATGCCAGCCGTTGGCTTCCGGCTTGTCGAGGGGCTTGCGGTTGTCTTGCGTCATCACGGCTCCGGAAAAACTTGGGCCGGCAACAACGCCGGCCCCCGGGAGTAACTTACACGCGCTCGAACACGGCTGCAATGCCCTGACCGCCGCCGATACACATGGTTACCAGCGCGTACCGGCCGCCGATGCGCTGCAACTCGTGCAGTGCCTTGACAGTGATGAGCGCCCCCGTCGCGCCAATCGGGTGGCCCAGCGAAATGCCGGAGCCGTTCGGGTTCACTTTGGCCGGATCGAAGCCGAGATCGCGCGTGACTGCGCAAGCCTGCGCCGCGAAGGCCTCGTTGGCTTCCACCACGTCGATGTCGTCGACCTTCAGACCGGCGCGCTCCAGCGCTTTGCGCGATGCCGGCACCGGGCCGATACCCATGTAGCTCGGATCAACGCCTGCGTGTGCATAGCTCACCAGGCGCGCGAGCGGCTTCGCACCGCGTCGCTCGGCCTCGGCGCGCTCCATCAGAATGAGCGCGGCGGCCGCATCGTTCAGACCGGACGCGTTGCCAGCGGTGACGGTGCCGTCCTTCTCGAACACGGGGCGCAGCTTCGCCATGTCGGCCATCGTGACGTCTGCCCGCACGTGCTCATCGGTCGTGAAGGCCACATCGCCCTTTTTCGATTTCAGCGTGATCGGCACGATCTGATCGTTGAAGTAACCTGCCGCCATGGCACGCGCAGCGCGCTGGTGCGATTCCACCGCGAGACGATCCTGATCGTCGCGCGTAATGCCCCACTTCTTCGCGATGTTCTCCGCCGTCACCCCCATATGGATGTTCGCGAACGGATCGTGCAGCGCGCCCAGCATCATGTCGACGAGACGCGACTCGCCCATGCGCGTTCCCCAGCGTGCGCCGGGCATCACATACGGCGCACGGCTCATGCTCTCCGCGCCGCCCGCCATCGCCACATCGGTGTCGCCCAGCAGGATCGATTGTGCCGCCGAGACTACCGCTTGCAGGCCGGAGCCGCACAGACGGTTCACGGTCATGGCGGGCGCGTGCTGGCTCACGCCGGCTTCGATGGAAGCCACACGTGCCAGATACATGTCTTTGGGTTCTGTATGGATGACATTACCGAACACGACGTGTCCGACATCGTCACCGCCGACCTGCGCACGGGCCATGGCCTCGCGGGCGACGATGGCGCCGAGCTGCGTCGGCGCGAAATCCTTCAGGCTGCCGCCAAAATCACCAATCGCGGTACGTACACCACTGACGATCACGACCTCTCGTTGCATGTCTCTTCTCCGGGTGGATATAGGTTTGCAACGAGTATAGCGCCGTAGGGGTTACCGCGATGGCAGGCGCATTGGAGGGAAACTTCGATGACAGCGCTTGCACCGCGCTGCCCCGTCCTTCAATGGATTCGTCGTTCAGCTTGCCAGTTGCTTGAGCACCTGCTCGGCGCTCGGTACCGGCGCAACCGCACCGTAACCGGTTGTCGAGAGTGCCGCGCAGACGTTGGCGTAACGCGCCGCGGCGAAAGGATCGTCGCCCAACGCCAGACGCGCGACGAAAGCGCCGCCGAAGCAATCGCCCGCACCCGTGGCGTCGACGGCCTGCACCGGGTACGGTTCGACGATGCGGCGCTCCTGCGGGGTCGCGACGTAGCAACCTTCACGCCCAAGCTTGAGCGCCACGACCTTCACACCGTGGGAGAGCAGTTCGTCGAGAATCGCGTCGCGGTCTTCCAGCCCGGTCACCGCCGTGACGTCGTCCCAGCTCGGCAGGCAGACGTCGGTCAGGCTGAACGCTTCGCGCATCGTGGCGCGCGCGCGGGCGAGCGGCCACAGCTTGAGGCGCAGATTCGTGTCGAACGACACTTTGCCGCCAGCGGCGCGAATCTTCGACATGGCGTCGAAGGCGGCGTCGCAGGCGTTCACGCTGATCGCCAGACTGATGCCCGACAAATGCAGAAACTGTGCGCCCGCCAGTGCCTCGCCCGGCAGATCCTGCGCGCGATAGCGGCTCGCAGCGGAACCTGCGCGCAGATAGTCGAAGTGGTGACCGTTCTCGTCGTGCGACACGAAATAGACGCCGGTCGGCGACTGGCCGTCCACGCGCACATAGCGCGTATCCACCTGTTCGTCGCGCCACAGATCGAGCAGCATGCGCCCGAAGAGGTCGTCGCCCACGGCACTCACAAAGCCCGTGCTCACGCCCTGACGGCGTGCGGCAATGGCGAAGTTGGACGTGTCGCCGCCGAACCCTTGCAGGTAGCGACGAGCGTCGTCGGGCGACTGGTTGAACTCGACCATCGCTTCGCCCATCGCGAGCACTTGCGGCGTTTGCTTCGTTTGCATCGGTTTCGAATCCTGTTGCGTCATCAGACGACCTCGCCCCACAGATCGTGGCCGTCGGCACCGGTGACTTCGACGTTGACGAACTCACCGACCTTGAGGCGCTTCGCGGCCTTGGCCGTCGGCTCGATGTACACGAGGCCGTCGATTTCAGGCGCGTCGGCAGCCGAGCGGGCGATGCCGCCGTCCTGATTGATTTCGTCGACGATCACCTGAATGGTCTTGCCGATCTTGCGCTGCTGACGCTCGGCCGAAATCTCCTCGGCCACTTCCATGAAGCGCGCGCGGCGCTCTTCACGTACTTCGTCGGGCAACGCGCCAGGCAGCTCGTTGGCGCGAGCGCCTTCGACCGGCGAATAGGCGAAGCAGCCCACGCGGTCGAGTTCGGCTTCGCGCAGGAAGTCCAGCATGTATTCGAATTCGGCTTCGGTCTCGCCCGGGAACCCGGCGATGAACGTGCTGCGGATCGTCAGATCCGGGCACATCTTGCGCCAGGCCTGAATGCGTTCGAGATTCTTCTCGCCCGAGGCCGGACGCTTCATGCGCTTGAGCACGTCCGGATGCGCGTGTTGCAGCGGCACGTCGAGATACGGAAGGATGTGGCCTTGCGCCATCAGCGGAATGATCTCGTCGACATGCGGATATGGGTAGACATAGTGCAGACGCACCCAAGCACCATATTGCTTGGCAAGCTCGCCCAGTGCCGTCACCAGTTCGGTCATGCGCGTCTTGAGCGGACGCCCTGCCCAGAAGCCGGTGCGGTACTTCACGTCGACGCCGTACGCGCTGGTGTCTTGCGAGATCACCAGCAGTTCCTTGACACCTGCCTTGAACAGATTCTCCGCTTCGAGCATCACTTCCGCGACCGGACGCGAATCGAGATCGCCACGCATCGAGGGGATGATGCAGAACGTGCAGCGATGGTTGCAGCCTTCGGAAATCTTCAGATACGCATAGTGACGCGGCGTGAGCTTGATGCCAGCCGGCGGGACGAGATCGGTGAACGGATCGTGCGGCTTGGGCAGGTGCGTGTGCACCGCGCTCATCACTTCGCCCACGGCGTGCGGGCCAGTAACGGCGAGCACCTTCGGGTGCACGGCGCTCACGATGTCCTGACCGGCAGCGTCCTTCTTCGCGCCCAGACAGCCGGTGACGATCACCTTCCCGTTCTCGGCCAGTGCTTCGCCGATGGCGTCGAGACTTTCCTGCACGGCGTCGTCGATGAAGCCACAGGTGTTGACCACGACGAGGTCGGCGCCGTCATAAGTGCCGGCAATGTCGTAGCCTTCGGCGCGCAGTTGGGTCAGGATCTGCTCGGAGTCGACCAAAGCCTTGGGGCAGCCGAGCGAAACGAAGCCGACCTTGGGGGTGCCGGCGGGCGATGGGCGGGACATGGGGCGAAATCCTGATGTAGTAGATGCTTGTAACGGTCGACCGGTACGCAACGCCTGTGGCGTTATGCGTTTTCTACGTCTGATGCGACATAACCGGCTGAATAACCGCGCATTTTACCCTGATCGTCTGCGGTTCGTTCCAACTATTGCGCCGCAGCGCAGCCGGGCGGGTCAAATCGTCGGCAGTGTGCGCCCCACGCCACACTGCCGCGTTCGCGGGCACCAGGTCGCTATCGATCGATGCGAGCCGATGTCCGCCGTCAAAAAAGCCTCGTTCAGGGCTTCTTGTTCGGGTCCCGGGGCGTGCCCGGCATACCCGGCGCGCCCGGTGCACCCGGACCACCCGGGAAGGGGAACGTGCTGAACATGTTCTTCGCCTGGCTCTGCATCTGCTCCTGCATCTGCACAAACAGGTTCTTCGACTGTTCGATGTAGTTGGTCATCATGCCCTGCATCATCGGCGCCTGCATGTTCATGAATTGCGCCCAGACGTCAGGATTGAAGGCCGCGCCTTCATAGATGCCCTTCGACTGATCGGCCAGCTTGTTCTGAATCTCGATGAAAGTCTGGATATTCTTCTCGAGGTACGTGCCCATCATCCCCTGCAGCGCATGGCCGTAGAAGCGGATGATCTGGGCCAGCATAGCGCTCGAGAACATCGGCACGCCGCCGGTCTCTTCTTCCAGAATGATCTGCAGCAGGATGCTGCGGGTCAGGTCCTCGCCCGTCTTGGCGTCGACAACCTTGAACTCCTCGGTTTCGAGCACCAGTTGCTTCACATCGGCAAGGGTGATGTACGTACTGGTTTGGGTATCGTACAGACGCCGGTTCGGATACTTTTTGATCAGGCGTTCGTCAGTCTTCTTGCTCGCGGTCATGCGGTGGGTTTCCTGCATTTTTTGAAGGACTACCCCGACCGGCGGTCGGGGTTAATCACATATTATCGATTCTAGGGCGTTTGCTGCTATGCGGCAAAGCCCTAACCCGATTCGAGGCGCTGTACCTGCTGCGGCCCGCAGTGGCCATTCGCCTCGTCACCGCTTAGCCCATGTGCAGGCCGCCGTTGAGCGAGAAGTCTGCGCCCGTCGAAAAGCCCGAATCGTCCGAGGCCAGCCACGCCACGATCGAACCGATCTCGCCCGGCTCGCCCAGACGCTTGACCGGAATCGTCGCCACGATCTTGTCGAGCACATCCTGACGGATCGAGCGCACCATGTCCGTGCCGATGTAGCCCGGCGATACCGTGTTGACCGTCACGCCCTTGGTCGCCACTTCCTGCGCGAGCGACATCGTGAAGCCGTGAATACCGGCCTTCGCCGTCGCGTAGTTCGTCTGACCGAACTGGCCCTTCTGGCCATTCACCGACGAGATGTTGATGATGCGGCCCCAGCCGCGCTCGCACATCCCCTCGATCACCTGCTTCGTGACGTTGAACAGGCTCGTGAGGTTGGTGTCGATCACGGCGTCCCAGTCTTCACGGGTCATCTTGCGGAACACGGTGTCGCGCGTGATGCCGGCGTTGTTCACCAGCACGTCGACTTCACCGACTTCCGACTTGACCTTGTCGAACGCCGCCTTCGTGGACTCCCAATCGCCGACGTTGCCTTCGGAGGCGACAAAATCGAAACCCAACGCCTTCTGATCTTCCAGCCACTTCACGCGGCGCGGCGAGTTCGGACCGCAACCGGCCACCACCTTGAAGCCATCTTTGTACAGCCGCTGGCAAATAGACGTACCGATACCGCCCATCCCGCCTGTCACATATGCAATGCGTTGAGTCATGGAACGCTTCCCCCAAAATAACGGCAAACTTGCCGCCTGTTGCGACTGCCAATTGACCGACGCGCAGGCCGCGCGTTCCCACGCGTGCCTTTCGTCTCCTGACTACTTCGGTGCGAACCCGTGCGCATTGCACACACGGGCGACACCGATTCTTCTGCGGTTCGTAAGACTAACGCTTGCGTGCGTCAACCCTGAAACGTCAGACGCGCTCCACAGCCAGCGCTACACCCATGCCACCGCCGATACACAGCGAGGCCAGGCCGCGACGGGCATCGCGGCGCGCCATTTCATGCAGCAGCGTGACGAGGATACGGCAGCCCGACGCTCCGATCGGGTGTCCGATGGCGATAGCGCCGCCGTTCACGTTGATCTTCGACGTATCCCAGCCCATCTGCTTGTTCACCGCCAACGCCTGTGCAGCGAAGGCTTCGTTGATTTCCATCAGATCCAGATCGCTCGCCTTCCACCCTGCACGGGCGAGACAGCGCTGCGATGCCGGCACCGGGCCGATGCCCATGACCGACGGATCGACGCCCGCGTTCGCGTACGCGACGATGCGCGCGAGCGGCGTGAGGCCCAGTTGCTCGGCACGCTTTGCCGACATCACGACCACCGCAGCCGCGCCGTCGTTGATGCCCGATGCGTTGGCCGCCGTCACCGTGCCATCCTTCGAGAAAGCGGGCTTCAGACCGGCCAGCGACTCCGCCGTCACACCATGACGCACGAACTCATCGGTGTTGAAGACAACCGGATCGCCCTTGCGCTGCGGGATCGAGACCGGCACGATTTCGGCGTCGAAACGGCCAGCTTTTTGCGCGGCTTCCGCCTTGTTCTGCGAGGCGGCGGCAAAGGCGTCCTGCATTTCGCGCGTGATGCCGTATTCCTTGGCCACGTTCTCGGCGGTGATCCCCATGTGGTACTGGTTGTACACGTCCCACAGGCCGTCGACGATCATCGTGTCGATCAGCTTCGCATCGCCCATGCGGAATCCGTCGCGCGAACCCGGCAGCACGTGCGGCGCGGCGCTCATGTTTTCCTGACCACCTGCCACGACGATATCGGCTTCACCGGCGGTGATCGCGTTGGCGGCGAGCATCACGGCCTTCAGGCCCGAGCCGCACACCTTGTTGATGGTCATGGCCGGCACCATCGACGGCAGGCCGGCCTTGATCGACGCCTGACGTGCCACGTTCTGGCCCGAGCCGGCGGTCAGGACCTGCCCCATGATGACTTCGCTGATGTCCTCGCCCTTCAACTTCGCGCGCTTGAGGACTTCGTCGATCACGATCGCCCCCAGATCCGGCGCGGCCACCTTGGCCAGCGAGCCGCCAAACTTACCGACTGCCGTGCGGGCAGCCGACACAATCACGATATCCGACATGTCTCATTCCTCTTTTTCAATGTATTCGAACCAGGGGGGGATGCCCATCCGCTCAGGCTTTCGCCTTCACGTAACGCCCGGGCGCCGGTTCAATGGGTGCATAAGCAACATTACCATACGCATTTTGCGCTTTGACGCGTTTGCCGGCATAGCCCGCGAGCCAATCGCTCCAGTCGGTCCACCAGCTTCCCGGATGCTCCGTGGCCCCGGCCAGCCAGTCGCTCGCCTCGACGCCAACGTCGTCGTTGCGCCAGTAGCTGCGTTTCTTCTTCACCGGCGGATTGACAACACCCGCGATGTGACCCGACGCCCCCAGCACGAAGCGGCGTTCACCACCGAGCAACGGCAACGAGCGGAACGCCGACGTCCACGGCACGATGTGATCTTCGCGCGAGCCGAACACGTACGCCGGTGCTTCGATGGCCCCCAGATCGACGGGCACGCCGCAGGTCTGGATCACACCGGGTTGTTTCAGTTCGTTCTGCAAATAAAGGTGACGCAGATACCAGCAGAACATCGGCCCCGGCAGATTCGTGCCATCGCCATTCCAGTAAAGCAGGTCGAACGGCTGCGGTGCATTGCCTTTCAGATAGCTGTCGACGACGTAATTCCAGACCAGATCGTTCGGACGCAAGAACGAAAACGTGTTGGCAAGCTCAACGCCGCGCATCAGTCCCGGCGGCTGACCAAGCCCCCCACCGATCGTCTGTTCGCGGAACTGAACGTGGGGCTCGTCGACGAAGACGTCGAGCACGCCGGTATCGGAGAAGTCCAGCAGCGTCGTGAGCAAGGTCACGCTCGCGACCGGTGACTTGCGGCCCGTCTGCCCCTTGGCGGCGAGCACGGCGAGCGCTGCGGCCAGCAGCGTGCCGCCCACGCAGAAGCCAAGCGCGTTGATCTGCGACTGGCCGCTGATGTCGCGCACCACGTCAATGGCCGCAATCGGGCCCTCGCCAACGTAGTCGTCCCAGGTCTTGTGGGCGAGCGAGGCATCGGGGTTGCGCCACGACACGACGAACACTGTATGACCCTGCTCGACGGCGTAACGCACCAGCGAATTCTCGGGCTGCAGATCGAGGATGTAGAACTTATTGATGCAGGGCGGCACGATCAGCAACGGGCGTTGGTGCACCGTCGGCGTGAGCGCTTTGTACTGAATGAGCTGGATCAGGTCGTTCTCGAAGACCACGGCGCCTTCGGTCGTCGCGACATTGCGTCCGACTTCGAAGGCCGCCTCGTCGGTCTGCGACACCTTGCCCTTACCCATGTCAACGAGCAGATGCTGCATGCCCGCCAGCAGGCTATCGCCGTGCGTCTGTACGAGGCGCTGCTGTGCATCCGGGTTCGTGGCGATGAAATTCGCAGGCGAACTCGCGGCAACCCATTGCTCGACGGCGAAGCGAATCCGCTCGCGCGTCTTTGCATCGGCATCGACCAGTTCGGCCATGCGCATCAGGAAGCGGCCGTTGAGCAGATAAAGCGCGGCGGGCAACGCGTAGAACGGATTGCGCCAGCCCTCTCCGGCAAAGCGACGATCGCCGAGTGCAGGGGCCGTATCGAGACCGGGTTGATTGAAACTGGCGACGAGTTCGGCAAATTCGCGTGCGTATTCAGACTGAAGTTCGTTCAGTCGCGCAGGATCGACGTGCAACGACGTCGGCTGCGGCATCGCGCCTGATTTACCAAAAAGTTCGAAAAGCCCCGCGAACGGGTTCGCGGCAGCCGCTGCACCATTCGCAGCGAAAGATGACGGGCCAGCAGATCCCGGCAACGCGCCGAACAGTTGTTGGGCGGCCTTGAACCACTGCGACATGTCCTGAGCGGAGAGCGAAGCGGAGGGAAACTGCTGGGCAAACGAGGCGGCAAACGAGGCCGGATCGAAGTTGGCACTGGCGCGATTCATGGTAGCCTGAGTGTCACGTCCGTTGCGTTCAGGGCCGGCGCCCGAAACGCGGCGGCGTGCTTCACTTTATGAGCGATGCGCCCCGCCTGTGAAGCATTCTTGCGTGCGGGCGCAGGCGTGTCAATCTTTGTGGCGAACGTCCTGAGTGCATTGTCCCGTCGCCATACCCATTTTTGAATGCGCGTTTGCCCCGACTTGTCCCGATGATCATTGTTCTTCTCGGCTGGCTCTACGTCATTGGCATGGTCGCCATCACCGCGCCGTTTGCGTGGCTGGGCATCGCCATCTTCCTGTTCGGCGGTATCGGACCGGCGCTCCTCATCCTGTACATCGCGGGAAGCCGCGCGCGGCGCACACGCGCGCTGCGACCCGATGACGCAGAATAACCGTCTCAGCTAACGCGCCAGACCAGTGCGGCCATGCGCCCCGTTGTCCGGTCGCGACGATAGGAATAAAAACGTGCCGAATCACCGACGGTGCACCACGTGCCGCCGGAAACGTTCGTTACTCCCTCGCGTGCGAGCCGCAAGCGCGCCAGCGCACACAGATCCGCCAGTGATTTCCCAACGTCGGGATCGCCGTGCGGGACGAACGCAGCTGACGTTGCGTCTCGCTCCTGCGGAATCGCCGCGTCGAGGAAGGCTTCGCGCACTTCCGGCCCCACCTCGAACGCCGTCGGTCCGATACACGGGCCGAGCCATGCGATGACCTGCGCGTCGTCGTTCGCCGAGGATTTCGGCAACCGTGCCCGCAGCGCCTGTACCGTCTGTTCGATGACACCGGCGCAAAGCCCGCGCCAGCCCGCGTGTGCGGCCGCCACTGCGTGCCCTTGCACGTCGCATAGCAGCACCGGCAGGCAGTCCGCCACCATGATCGTGCTCGCGAGTCCAATGGCGTTGGTCGCACTGGCGTCCGCCTGAAGCGGCTCGCCAGCATTCACGGCATCGAACGCGGCCTGCGCATCGACCACACGCGGACCGTGAACCTGAGCGACCCACGCCGACGGCACGCCCGTTCTCGTCGCCAGCAAGGCACGATTCGTACGGACGGCTTCGGGATCGTCGTCCGCCTTGTAACCAAGGTTGAACGTGGCCTGCGGGCCTTGGCTGACGCCGCCCGCGCGCGTCGTGAACACGGCACGAACGTTCGCCGGGGCAGGCCATTCGGGGACGATCCAGTCCTCAGGCATCGTGTTATCCGCGGTATCGAACTTGCTGTCTTGCTCAGGCAGGGAAGAAGTCATCGAGCGAATCGGGGAGCGTGGTGAAGTCGAATTCGAGGCCGAGCGCGTGCATGAGTTCACGCATGTCGTCCGGCAGTGGCGCTTGCCAGTGCATGGCGGCATCGTCCTCGGGATGGATCAGCCCCAGACGCCATGCGTGCAAGGCCTGTCGAGCAAAGCCGCCCGGTAGCGCCGGACGCTTGTGACGCGGCTTATATAGCGGATCGCCCAGCAGCGAATGCCCAAGATGGGAAAGATGGACGCGGATCTGGTGCGTACGCCCCGTGTCCAGCGAGCAAAGCACCAGCGAAACCGGGGATCCTTCCCATTCTGCGCTGGCCACCGTTACCACCCGGGTGCGCGCTGGCTTGCCGCCCTGCCCCTGCACGACCGCCATGCGCGTACGTTCGCGCGGATCGCGGCCGATCGGCGCATCCACGACGGTGCGCTGCGGCGGACGTCCCCAAACCAGCGCTGCGTAATGCCGTTTGACGGAGCGTGCCTGCAACTGACGTACCAGATCGGTCTGGGCGACCAGCGTGCGCGCGACCACCATCAGGCCGGAGGTTTCCTTGTCCAGCCGGTGGACGATGCCCGCGCGCGGCAGATCGGCGGCCGCCTGTCCGTAACGATGCAGCAGGCCGTTGAGCAACGTACCGGACCAGTTGCCTGCCGCCGGATGAACGACGAGGCCAGCAGGTTTGTTGAAAACGGCGAGTGTCGCGTCCTCATAAACGGCATCGAGCGGCACCGGCTCCGGCGCGAACGCCAGTTGCTCGGGGAGCGCTGCGGGCGTGATGACCACCGCTTCGCCGCCCGCCACTTTCTGGCGCACTTTGGCGGGTTCGCCGTCGAGCGTGACGCGGCCGTCTTCGACCCAGGCCTGAAGACGACTGCGGGAGTATTCCGGAAAACACTGCGCCAACGCTTTGTCGAGGCGCTCGCCTGCAAGTGCGTCGGGCAATGTCGCGACGAGCGGCGCGGCGCAAGACGCGGTGTCGGGTGAAGCGGAAGTCGAAGAAGTGGCGCCTGTAACGGCGTTATCGATGGAGTCTGAGAAAGCCCCCGGAAGCGAGTCGAAATCGTCGTCCGACGAATCCTCCGCATTTTCCGTGGCAAATGAGGCGGTTACGCTATAATCCGGCACTATTGAACGGGTCATCGAGAAGTGAAGCCAACGAGCATGCAAGCCCTGAAACTTGTCAAACATCTGACGCTGGCCGCGATTGTGGTCGGCAGCATGGCCGCCTGTGGCATTCTGCCGGAGAAGGTCGACGAAACGGCCAGCTGGTCGACGAACAAATTATACTCGGAAGCCAAGGATAGCTTCGACGGCGGCGACTATACGAAAGCCGCCAAGTACTACGAGTTGCTCGAAGGGCGCGACCCGTTCGGCCCGCACGCTCAACAGGCCCAGATCAACACGGCCTACTCCTATTACAAGGACAACGAGCCGGCTCAGGCGCTCACGGCCGTCGACCGATTCATTCGTCTGCATCCGGACAGCCCGTCGATCGATTACGCCTATTACCTCAAGGGCCTGATCAACTTCAACGACGACCTCGGTCTGTTCGGCCGTTTCTCGGGTCAGGATCTGAGCGAACGCGATCCGAAGGCGCTGCGCGCAGCGTATGACAGCTTCAAGTACCTGGTCGAGCACTACCCGACGAGCAAGTACGCGAACGACGCCGCCCTGCGCATGCGTTACGCCGTGAACGCGATGGCCGCCCACGAAGTGCACGCCGCCGAGTACTACTATCGCCGTGGCGCGTATCTCGCCGCCGTGAACCGCGCGCAAACCGCCCTGCAGGACTACGATCAGGCACCGGCGCTCGAAGACGCCCTCGGCATCATGATCAAGTCGTACGACAAACTTGGCATGACCGAACTGCGTGACGACGCCCGCCGCGTGATGGAAAAGACCTACCCGAACAGCGGCTACCTCACGGTCGGCCGTCGCATCGACAACAACCCGGGCGACAAGAAGTCCTGGTGGCAGATCTGGCGTTAAGCCAGTTGCCGGTTGGAATGCATCGAAAAGCCCTCGCCTTTGCGGGGGTTTTTTGTTTCCCGTCGTCATGACGATCCCTCGACAGGAGTTCGTTTTGTGAGCACCCCCCCCGCCCCCGACAAGACACTGCTCGCCTTGCGTCACGTGCACTTCGAAGACCTCGGCACGCTGGCACCGTACTTCGCCCAGCGCGGTTATCGCATCGACTATGTCGACGCCCCGCTTGCCGACCTTCGCGCCATCGACGTCCTCGCGCCCGACATGGTGGTCGTGCTCGGCGGACCGATCGGCGCCTTCGATGACGTCATCCATCCGTTTATCGCGAATGAACTTGCACTGGTGAGAGCACGCCTGAGCGCGAACAAGCCGATTCTAGGTATTTGTCTCGGTGCGCAATTGATGGCACGCGCATTGGGCGCGAAAGTCTATCCGCTGGGCGTGAAGGAAATCGGCTACGCGCCGCTGACGCTCACCGAAGCCGGGCAATCGTCGCCCCTGGCCGCCCTCGGCAACGCCAGCGTGCTGCACTGGCACGGCGATCAGTTCGACATCCCGCCAGGCGCGACGCATCTGGCCCGCACTGCGATTGGTGAAAATCAGGCCTTTGCGATGGGCGACCATGCGCTCGGACTGCAATTCCACCTAGAAGCCGACGCCGCGAGCATCGAGTCCTGGCTCGTCGGCCACGCCTGCGAACTCGGCACTGCCAAAATCGACCCGACTACGTTGCGCAACGATGCCCGCGTGCATCACGCTCGCCTGTCGGAAGTCGCGCCGGCCGTCATCGGGCGGTGGCTGGATGCCCTTCCCGGCTAACGCAAGCGCGGCCCGGCTTCCGCTACAAAAAAGCCAGACGCATCGGCGTCTGGCTTTTTCGTTTCACTCTCGCGGCAGATAAACGTCAGCCTCCGGCCTCCGCCGCCAATTCGTCGAAGAAACCGCGCACAATCGGCAGCTCCCGCGTGCGCTTGAACGGCGGCAGACTCTGCCAGATCCGACGCCCATAAGGCTTATCCACCAGACGCGGATCGCAAATCATCAGCACGCCGCGGTCCGCCTCAGAGCGAATCAATCGTCCCGCGCCCTGCTTCAGCGTAATCACCGCCTGAGGCAACTGATGGATGGCGAACGGACTCAGCCCCTTTTTCGTCAGCGCGTCGAGACGCGCGGCAAGCACCGGGTCGTCCGGCGGCGCGAACGGCAACTTGTCGATGATGACGAGCGAGAGCGCTTCGCCGCGCACGTCCACACCTTCCCAGAAACTCTGGCTGCCAATGAGCACCGCGTTACCCAGCGCGCGGAATCGGTCGAGCAGTTCGGTACGGCTGGCTTCGCCCTGCACCAGCAACGGGTAAGGCCAACCGCGACGCTCGAACTCCTCGCGCAGACGCTCCGCTGCGCGGTTCACCGCACGCAGCGTGGTACACAGCACGAATGCCCGGCCGCCACTCACTTCAAGGACGGGCAACGCGGCGTCGAGCACGGCATCGGTGAAATTCGGCGCGGAAGGTTGCGGCAAGCCACGCGGCACGTACAGCAGGCTCTGGTTCTGATAGTCGAACGGACTGGCCAGCGTGAGCGACTTGCCAGCATCCAAGCCTAGCTGCGCGGCGTAGTGCATGAAGTTGCCCTTCACCGACAGCGTGGCCGACGTGAAGATCCACGCGCGCGGCGCACCGGCGCGCTGCTTTGCGAAGATCGGCGCAATCGAAAGCGGTGTCTGATGCAACTGCACTGCCTGCGAAAACACTTCGATCCAGCGGACGGTTTCCGGCGGCGTGTACGTCTTTTCAGACTTTTCCGATTTCCCGTCGCCGTCGTCCGCGGCCTTCGCTTCGGCAGCAAGCCGCGCAGCTTCCGCCTCGCGTGCCTTGGCCGCCTTCTCTCGCTTGCCGTCGGTCACACGCGGCGCGTCGGGATCGAGCAACGGCAGCGGCTGTTCGCCCGGCGTCGGCGGCGTCACGCCCATCTGCCAACGCTCCAGCTGCTCGTGCAATTCCAGTGCACGGCGCAGGCACGCGCCCAACGCTTCCGCACGTTCGGCCTGATGTTGAAGCGTCTCGATCAGGTCTTGCAGCGCGAGGTCCACGCTTTCGAGCGCGCCGAACAGTTCGTGATCGTCCGGCAATTGCGTGACGGACATACGCGCATTGTCCTGACCGAACGTCAGACGCACATCGCGCGCTGCGCGCTCGAGACTCGCGCCGAGCTTGACCCAATCGGCCGCGTCGCGCGCATGAATCAGCCCTTCGGCTACGCAATCGCGCGCCAGTTCGAGCAACTGCGTGGTCGAGACCGTCTCGCCGAAAAAGAGCGTCGCTGTCTCGGGCAACTGATGCGCTTCGTCGAAGATGACGGTGTTCGCACTGGGCAGCAGTTCGGCCATGCCCGTGTCGCGCAGCATGACATCCGCGAAGAACAGATGGTGATTGACGACGACCAGATCCGCCTGCTGGGCTTCCTTACGCGCCTGCATCACGAAACAGTCTTTGTAGCGCGGGCAATCCTGACCCAGGCAGTTATCGCGAGTAGAGGTCACCTGCGCCCAGATCGGCGCGTTCTCGGGAACGGACGCCAGTTCCGCCTTGTCGCCGCTGTGCGTGATCTGCGCGAACGTGGTGATTTCGCGCAGTTGCGCCGCCTCGTGACGTGACGCGAAGCGCCCTTCCTGCTGTGCGCGCTCCAGATAGTAGTGGCAGAGGTAGTTCGCGCGCCCCTTGAGCATGGCCACGGTCACGGGCACGGCGAGCGCCTTGCGCACGGTGGGGATGTCGCGCGCGAAGATCTGATCCTGCAAATGCTTGGTGCCGGTCGAGATGATCGTCTTGCCGCCCCACAGCATGGCGGGCACGAGATAAGCGTAGGTCTTGCCCGTGCCGGTGCCTGCTTCGGCGATCAGCGAGTCGTGTGTGTCCATGGCGGCTGCCACGGCGCGCGCCATCTCGGTCTGCGGCTCGCGCGAGCGGTAGCCATCGATGGCGCGGGCGAGCATGCCGCCGTCGCCGAAGATCTCCTCCAGTTCGCGTTCGCGCTTGGGCGCGAGCGGCTTGAGTCCGTGGAACGTCGGCGCGTCCGGACTATCGGGGCTTCGGGAGAGATCGGAGGAATCGCTGGATGCGGCGGAATCGGTCAAAACGGCTCAGAAAACTCGAAGGCGCCGCGATTCCCCTCACGGAGATTCGCGGCGCCGCAATGAAAAAATACCCGCGCAAACGATTCGGACAAATTCGGACAAATTCGAACGATAGTCGCCGACGTCTCGCGGATCTGCTGATCGTCCCGCTCAGGCGGGCTGATCCGGCGTTTGTTGCACTTGCAGCAGGGTGATCGTGTCTTTGATCTTCAGACGGCGCTTCTTGAGCCGGGAGACCTGAAGTTCGTCGTACGTCGGCTCCGTCAGCAACTTGTCGATCAGGTAGTCCAGATCGCGGTGTTCGATCTGCAACTCGATGATGCGACGTCCAACGGAGTGAAGATCTTGCTGCATCGTGGCGACTCTCCTGCAACTCTCAAGTGATTCCGGTTCCGGACTAAATCGACTTAATCCACCTATGCGACTTAAGCGACTTGAGCACCTCGACCGACTCAACCAACCCAGCCCGCCCAATCCGGGCGACGTCGCTCACTGCCCTTGAATCGCCTTTTGCGCAGGCGAGCTGCCTGATTGCGATTCGTTACGACGGGCATCCGACTTCTGCTGACGCTCGATGGCTTCCTGCTGCTTCTGGTTGTACTTACGTACGTTCTCTTCGCGCTCGGCCGCCTTCTGCGCCGCCGAAGCCTTCGCCTCGTCGAGCTTTTGCTGCTGCGCAGCCTGCTTGGCATTGTACGCCCCGGCATTCGCCGCTCGCTCAGGTGCCTGTCCCGTGCGCTCCGTCACCCGCTGCTGATACTCGGCTTGCTTGGCTTCGTAATCGGAGACGTTCTGTGCACGCTCGGCAGCACGCTGCGGTGCTTCGGCGGCCGTTTGCGCCCGCTTTTCCGCCAGACGCTCGTCACGCTCCTGCGCGCGCGCCTTGCGCTCCTGATCTTCCAGCACCAGACGCTGGCTGCGAACAGCCTTGAGCGCTTCGCGCTGCTCGTCACGGGCGTTGTCGATGCAATAGTTCACGAAGAACTTCGACGCGCACTCGTACTTGGCCTCTTCGAACCGGTAATCGATCCATGCACGCTGACGATCGAGCACGGCGCGACGGCCGCCAAAATCGTCGGCGGCCGGGTGCATGTCCAGTTGATCGTCATAGGGAACGGGTTTGTCGTCCTCGGCGGCAGCGGCTGCCGCGCTGGCCTGACTGGCCGACGACGGGATACGGTCCGCGGTCGCATCGAACGGCTTGACGGGCACCCGGAGCTGTTCGGTCGTGCGCCCGGCGGCCTCGACTGCCGAGAGCCCCTGCTGTGCCGATGCGGCAATCGGCACGACGGCAGCGACCGTCACGATGCCGAACAGCCCGACGGCGGAGAACGTTGCACGTGCGGGACGGCGCGAAACCTGGTGCAGATTCAGTCGCGAAAACAATTTTTCGAAGGAAATCATGAGGTTGTGCGGAGTCATGCCAAATTTTAGCATTGCCTGCCCGGACGCGCCCGCGGTTTATGGCAAAATGCCCCGCTCCTGGCACTTGGGTAACTCGCAACACTCATGACGCAAAACGTAGCCCTTCAGATCGTTCAACGCATTGCCGACGAACTTAACGTGCAGCCGCGTCAGGTCGCCGCCGCCGTGCAACTGCTGGACGAAGGCGCCACCGTGCCCTTCATCGCTCGCTATCGTAAGGAAGTGACCGATAACCTCGACGACACGCAACTGCGTAATCTGGAAGAGCGCCTGCTGTATCTGCGCGAACTGGAAGACCGCCGCGGCGCGATTCTCGCGAGCATCGAAGAGCAAGGCAAGTTGACCGACGAACTGCGCACCGCCATCGTGGCGGCGGAAACGAAGCAGACGCTCGAAGACCTTTACCTCCCGTACAAGCAAAAGCGCCGCACCCGCGCGCAGATTGCCCGCGAAGCCGGCCTCGAGCCCCTCGCGCAGGCCCTGCTCGCCGACCCGACGCTCGACCCGCAAGTCGAAGCCGCCAAGTTCGTCGACGCCGAAAAGGGCGTAGCCGACGTGAAAGCGGCCCTCGATGGCGCACGCGACATCCTGTCGGAACAGTTCGGCGAGACGGCCGAACTCCTCGGCAAGCTGCGCGACTACCTCTGGAATCAGGGCGTGGTGTCGTCGAAAGTCGTCGAAGGCAAGGAAAGCGAAGAAGGCGAGAAATTCCGCGATTACTACGACTACGCCGAACCGCTCGCTGCAGTGCCGTCGCACCGCGCGCTCGCCCTCTTCCGCGGTCGCAACCTCGGCATTCTGATGGTCAAGCTGGGCCTTGGCGAAGAACTCGACGCACAGGTCCCGCATCCGTGCGAAGGCGTGATCGCCGGTCATTTCGGCATTCGTCAGCAGAACCGCGCAGCCGACAAGTGGCTGGGCGACGTCTGCCGCTGGAGCTGGCGCGTGAAGGTGCAGCCGCACCTCGAGTCGGAACTGCTCACGCAGATTCGCGAAAGCGCCGAGAGCGAAGCCATTCGCGTGTTCGCCCGCAACCTCAAGGCGCTGCTGCTTGCCGCGCCCGCCGGTCCGAAGGGCGTGATCGGTCTGGACCCGGGTCTGCGTACCGGCGTGAAGGTGGCCGTGGTCGATGCGACCGGCAAGCTGCTCGGCACCGACACGATCTATCCGCACGAACCGCGCCGCGACTGGGACGGCTCGCTTGCCCGTCTGTCGAAGATTGCCGCCGCGACCGGCGCGCAACTCGTCAGCATCGGCAACGGCACGGCCTCGCGTGAGACCGACAAGCTCGCGCAGGAACTGATCAAGCGCCATCCCGAACTGAAGCTGCAAAAGATCGTGGTTTCGGAAGCCGGCGCTTCGGTGTACTCGGCCTCCGAATTCGCGGCGAAGGAATTCCCGGAACTGGACGTGTCGCTGCGCGGCGCCGTCTCGATTGCCCGCCGTCTGCAAGATCCATTGGCCGAACTCGTCAAGATCGAGCCGAAGGCCATCGGTGTGGGCCAGTATCAGCACGACGTGAACCAGCGCGAACTGGCACGTATGCTGGACGCCGTCGTCGAGGATTGCGTGAACGCGGTGGGCGTTGACGTCAACACGGCATCGGCGCCGCTGCTCGCCCGCGTGTCGGGTCTGAACAGCACGCTCGCGAAGAACATCGTGGACTTCCGCGACAGCAACGGCCCGTTCGCCAACCGTGAAGCGCTCAAAAAGGTGCCGCGTCTGGGCGACAAGACGTTCGAACAGGCCGCAGGTTTCCTGCGCGTGAACGGCGGCGACAATCCGCTGGATCGTTCGTCGGTTCACCCGGAAGCGTACCCGGTCGTCGAGCGCATTCTCGCCAAGATCAAGAAGACCATTGGCGATGTGATGGGCAACGGTTCGGTCGTTCGCAGTGTGTCGCCGACGGAATTCGTCGATGAGCGTTTCGGCCTGCCGACGGTCAAGGACATCCTGACCGAACTCGAAAAGCCGGGCCGCGACCCACGCCCCGAGTTCAAGACTGCGACGTTCCAGGACGGCGTCGAGAAGCTGACCGACCTGAAGCCGGGCATGCAGCTCGAAGGCGTGGTGACGAACGTGGCCGCCTTCGGCGCGTTCATCGATATCGGCGTGCATCAGGACGGTCTGGTTCACGTCTCCGCCATGTCGACGAAGTTCATCAAGGACCCGCACGAAGTCGTGAAGGCTGGCGATATCGTGAAAGTCAAGGTGCTCGAAGTCGATCCGCGCCGTCAGCGTATTTCACTCACCATGCGTCTGAACGACGATCTGCCGGTGGCCGGTGCGAGCGATCGCCCGAGCAGCGGTGGTGGTGGCGCGGGTGGACGTGGTGCCAGCGGTGGCGGTCATCGTGGCGGCAATGGCGGCGGTGGCCGTCAGCGCGAGCCGGAAACGGTCAACGCCATGGCAGCGGCATTCGCCAAGCTCAAGCGCTGATCGCAATGTCGGTGTCATAAAGAAAAAGCCCGCTCAATTCGAGCGGGCTTTTTTTACGTCCGATCTGTCGATTAACCGTCAAATCTCGATCTTCGTCCCCAATTCAACCACGCGGTTGGCGGGAATACTGAAGAAGTCCGTCGGTTTGGCGGCGTTCTGGTGCATCCAGGCAAACAAACGTTCGCGCCAGATCGACATCCCCGGCAGCTTCGTCGGCACGACCGTCTCGCGCGCGAGGAAGAACGACGTATCCATCAGTTCGAAGTGCATGTCCGTCTTCTCTTCGAGCAGATGCAGCACTTCCTTCACGTCCGGCGTCTCGTTGAAGCCGAACGTCGCAACCACGCTGTACAGCCCGCCGGTGTGGTCCTTGACCTCGATGCGGCTGCTGTCTTCGGCGTAAGGCACGTCAAGCGTGCGGAACGTCAGGAAGATCGTGCGCTCATGCAGGATGCGGTTGTGCTTGAGGTTGTGCAACAAGCTCACCGGAACCAGCGTGTTGCCGCCCGTCAGATAAATGGCGGTGCCAGCCACGCGATGCGGCGGGTGCGCCAGCAGACCTTGCAGGAACGGACCGAGCGGAATCCCGTCGGCGGCCGTACGCTCGCGCAGCAATTGACGCCCCTTATGCCAGGTCATCAGCATGAAGAACAGGAACGCGCCGAGCGCCAGCGGCAGCCAGCCCCCCTCTTCGACCTTGATCAGGTTCGCGCCGAAGAACGCGAAGTCGACGACAAGGAAGCCTGTGATGATGAGCGCCACCAGGAACTTGTTCCAGTTCCAGACCTTGACCATGACCACGCACGCGAGAATCGTCGTAATGACCATGGTCGTCGTCACGGCAATCCCGTACGCCGCCGCCAGATTGCTCGACGACTTGAACGCCAGCACGATCCAGATGATGACCAGCAGCAGCGACCAGTTGATGACCGGCATGTAGATCTGACCGATCTCGCGATCCGACGTATGCAGAATCTTCATGCGCGGCACGTAGCCGAGCTGAATCGCCTGACTGGTGAGCGAGAACGCCCCTGAGATCACGGCCTGCGACGCGATCACCGTCGCGGCCGTCGCCACGATCACCAGCGGCAGCAGCGCCCAGTCCGGCGCGAGCAGGAAGAACGGGTTCTCGATGGCCTTCGGGTTCGACAGCAGCAACGCGCCCTGACCGAAGTAATTCAGCGCCAGTGCCGGGAAGACGAGAAACGACCACGCGAAACGAATCGGACGGATGCCGAAGTGGCCCATATCCGCATACAGCGCTTCTGCACCGGTCAGCACCAGGAACACCGAGCCGAGCACGATGTACGCCTGCAGCGCGTGCGTGCGAATGAAATGAATGCCGTAGTAGGGATTGATCGCTTTGATGATCTCGGGCGCGAGCACCATGTTGTACACGCCAAGCACGCCGAGAATCACGAACCAGACCACCATGACAGGGCCGAACAGACGGCCGACTTTGGCAGTCCCCGACTTCTGCATCGAGAACAGAATGATCAGGATGACGATGGTAATCGGCAGCACGAAGCGCGTCAGCGAGGGTGCTGCGATCTCCAACCCCTCCACCGCCGACATCACGGAGATGGCGGGTGTAATCACCGCATCCCCGTAGAACATGCAGGCGCCGAACATCCCCAGCATCATCAGAACGGAGGCCCATCGGCTGCCTGCCCGTACACTGCGCAAGCTAAGCGCCATAAGCGCCAGCACGCCGCCCTCACCGCGGTTGTCGGCGCGCATCACGAACAACACATACTTCAGGGAAACGACGATCACCAGCGCCCAGAACAGCAGCGAGATGATGCCGAACACGGCTTGCTGGTTAAACGGAATGCCGTGCTGCGGATCGAAACATTCCTTGAGCGCATAGAGCGGGCTGGTGCCGATATCGCCGAAGACCACGCCGATGGCCGCCACCATGAGCGCGGGCATGGCCTGAGGGCGCTGCCCGTGTCGAATGTTTTGCGTCATAAGGTTTGGGTAATCGCTTTATTGCGCTGCACAAAATGGGCGCTATTCTAACTGGGCGCCGGTTCCCTCGCCAGTCCGGGCAGATGCTGAGCGCCGGACCTGTTACATGACATGCCTCGCTAGGATATGACGAGCCGCGTGCCGTGACCAGTCCCGCGCGGCAAGGGTTTTGCCCGACATGGGCGCACGCAGGATCGCCGGTGCGGCACCGCTTTTCGAGTTGCAAATGCGCGACATATGCCCGACATGCGCGATTCGTGTGTCGACAGTCCCGGCAATTGCGTGTAGCGACAGCCGCCTGCGCCTGCCCGTTGTCGTTCACTTCACCCGCCGACAGCGTGAAGCCCGGCGTTTGACGCGCCCATGAAAAAAGCCGCCCGAAGGCGGCTTTCTTACATCCTGAGACACCGGAAGCATCATCCAGCGACGCGCGGATACGGCATCGATCAGCGACGACGCGAGGTCTTCTTGGTCGAGCCCTTGACCGAGCGCACGAGTTCCGAGTCGACCGTGTTCTGCTGAGCTTCCAGCGAGCGGATCTGGCCCTGAACGTCCGTCAGGCGAATGCGCGCGGCGCTACGTTCGGTTTCCAGCGCGGCGGCCTGCTCACGCACGGCCTGCTGATTCTGCGCCAGTGCCTGTTCTTGCTGACGCTGAATGCTGAGGTCGTTCTGCACGGCGTTCAAGCGGGTTTCGCTCTCGGCCAGTTGACGCTCGATCATCGCCTTCTGCGCTTCGAGCTTGATGCGGTTGATTTCGACATCGGCCAGCACCTGCGTCTGGTGAACGAAGTCGGCGTACAGCGATTCGGCCTTCTTCTCGTTGCTCACCTTGACTACTCGCCAGAACTGCCCTTCGTGGAACAGGGCGACGTAGTAGCCCAGCGTCTGCGGGTAGAACAACAGGCTCGCGCCGTAGCGACCGTTATAGGTCGTGCGCAGTTCGGTCACTTCCTTGTTCTGGATGCGATCGCGCAGTTCCTGAATCGTGCCCGACGCTGCTGCGGGTGCCGTCGCCGATTGCGCAGGCACTGCCGGAGCTGCCAGTTGTGCAGGCGTTGCACCCGTTACGTCGCGCACCGCATCGGCAGCCATCGCTGACGTTCCCCAGGCTGCCAGGCATGCCACCCCCACGCCCAACCACAACCGCCCCCGGCAATCACTGATTTTCATCTGATCTGTTTTCCTGTTATCGACCGGACCGTTTTACGGCCCTTATTCGTCGCATTCATTCGCCACCCCGGACTCCGTCCCGAGGATCTGAGACCTGCGTATTTGTGGAATGATAACCGCATGCCCGCAATAGCCGACAATTCTATCCATTGAGGCGCGCTCTTCCAAGCAGGGAATGCGTTATTGTGCCCCCGCGATTTCATCTGTTGATACCGCGCAACTGAAGGGGCGCGAGACTTCCGGTCAGAAGAAACTGTTTGTCAGAAAAATCCCGTCATTCGAGGTGCGATTGAGGCATTCCCCACGCAACACGCGGCGCTGTGCCTATCTCTGGATATCCCTCGTATCCGTCGTTATCCCTCGTATTCGCTCGCCAGTTCCGAGTCGTTTCCGACGATCTGATATTTGCGCATCTTCTCCCACAGCACCTTGCGGCTGATACCCAGCGCGTTCGCCGTGTCCTGACGCCGCCATCCGTTGGCGTCGAGCGCAGCAACGATGCGTGCGCGCTCGGTGGCGTCCCAGCGTGCGCGGTCGGTCAGTGCCCCACTGCGTGCCGGATCGTCGGCGCGCGGCACCGCCCCGGTGGCGCCCATCGACAATGCATCGAAGATCGGACGGATTCGCCGCTCGTCCCAGCCCCCGAGTTGCCGGTAGATGATGCCGACACGCTCGGCGATATTGCGCATTTCGCGGACGTTGCCGGGAAACACGCCGCCTTCGACCAGTTCGCGCAGCCACGGCGGCACTTGCGCGCCGACTTCGCTATCGCCGACCACCTTGCCGAGATATGCCGTGAAGACGGCCAGCTTGTCGACCGGTCCGCGCTCTTCGAGACTGGGGATGTGCAACTCGATCACGGCGAGACGATAGAACAAGTCGGCGCGGAACAATTCGTCGCGCACCATCGACTTCAGGTTCTTGTTCGTCGCCGCCACCAGCCGGAAGTCGAGCTTCACCGGCTGCGCCGAGCCCAGACGCGTCACCGCACTATCCTCCAGCACCCGCAGCAACTTGACCTGCTGATACAGCGGCAGATCGCCGATTTCGTCGAGAAACAGCGTGCCGTCGTTGGCTTGCTCGAAGTACCCCTTGTGCGAGTACAACGCGCCGGTGAACGCCCCTTTGGCGTGCCCGAAGAAGTGCGACTCGAACAGGCCATCCGGAATCGCACCGCAGTTCACGGCAACGAACGGTCCCTGTCCGTAGTGGCTCTGCTTGTCGTGCAGCAGACGCGCAATCCGCTCCTTGCCCACGCCGGTTTCGCCGTGAATCAGCACGTTCGAATCGCAGTCGGCGAAGGCGTCCACTTCGGCGAGCAGGCCGAGCATTGCACTCGACTGGGCGACGAGCGGGTCGGACGGTACGGGCGCACGGTCGGCTTCCGCAATCGCACCGGAGAGTTTGAAGATGAGCGTGCGCAGTTCCGCGCCGGAAAAGTCGAGCGTGAGGATGTTGCTGTACTCGGGCGGAAAGACACTCCGGTCGTTCTCGCGCGGCGTCGTGGCCACCCAGATCACCGGCATGCCATGACCGAGTTGCCATTCGTTCGCGTTGGTCGACGCGCCTTCGATCACCGACACGCTGACCACAGCAATGGACGGTCGCGCACGCGTGCGCTCGCGCGACAGATCGATACCGTCCGCACGAATCACTTCCATATCGAAGCTTGCGAGGCAATGCGACACGCGGTCGGCAATGTCCGACTTGCCTTCCCACACGTAGACATCGAGGTCTTCACGTACTGGCTTGCTTTTCATGCTGATTTGCTCGTTGACGAACGCCCCCGGCGTTCGTCCTGGTGAAATTCGGTGCGCCGCCCGGGCTCCGGTTCAGGCGTCGCGGCATGTTCCGATAGCTTCGCTAATACACGAGCTGTACTAGCCCGTTCTGACAATTGATACTGTCGACCGTCACCGTCGTCATGCCCAGCGTGATGCCCAGCGACGACAGCAGCGTGTTCAGTACATTACTGAGCGGCGTGAGCAGCGGGTTGAGCAAGGTGTAGAGCACGCTGCCGAGGACGGGTGAAATATTGGACGTACTAAGCGTTGCCGCTACGGCGTTGATACGGCACTGCGTGCCGCCCAGGGTGCAAAGCAAGTCAGAGACCCCGCCCAGCAGTCCGGTCACAATCCCGCCGAGGGTGTTGGCCAGCCCGGTCACCAGCCCTCCCACACCACCGAGCACTTGCGGCAGATTGAGTGTGGCCACGCCGCCGAGGGTGGTGCCCAACGCATTAGCCGTTTGATTGAGCCCGTTGGCCGCCGTGCTGAGAAACGAGTTGACGGTAGAGATGGCTACGGCAGACTGCGCCGATGGGACGTTATTGACCAGCCCGCCAGCAACGTTCCCAGACGACGATGTGCCGCCACCCGCACTCACGTCAAGTGACAAGCCCGTAAGCAGCGCCGAGACAATCTGACTCAAATTCACATTCGATCCAATGGGCCCAACCTTCTGTGGGAACGGTCCCGTGAAGGTAATCGGCGCGGGCGAATTGGCCACGAGCGAGAGGTTGACGTTCGCCCCGACATTGATGAGTCCGAGCAACGTCGCGATGTTCGTGCGTTGCGTCATGAGCGTGGTGCAGCTCGCCGGATCGGTCTGGACGTTCACGCCGCTGGCCGCCGCACCCACGCAGACGTTCACCAGTCCCGAGTTGACTTGCAAGGTGGTCGACGGCGTCGCTCCGCATTGCAGCGCGGTGACGGTCGCCGTCGACTGCGCGACTTCCAGCACGAGCGGCAGGTTGAGCGTCGTACCCGTGGCGCTCAGAATCCCGGCAAGCGGACCGGCGCTGGATGCCGCCGAATTCACCGTCAGGAACAATCGCACCTGCGCATTCGTCGCCGTAGCACCGACCCCGCCCACGCCGATCTGCGGCGGCGAGATTACCCGCGCGACCACCGACACTGTGCCGCCGAGGATATTGAGCGAGGGAATCGCGACGGCATTGTTCCCCGTGCCGCCGACGACGGCCGCCGTGATCAGATCGGAGATGCCCACGTTAGCGTTCAGCGCGTTCGCCGCACTTACCCCCGCCGCATCGATGTTGGCGATGATGCCGGGCGTCGTTGCCGAGCCAAGCAGGTTGATTGGCAGATTGAGTACCGGGCTGTTGGCGAACACGTTGATGAGGTTGTTCATCGCTGTGACGGAGGCCGACAACGCCCCGTTCTGCGTGGCGAGTGCCGTATTCGTCGCGCTCAGCAGCGTGCCGACCGTGAGGTTCTTCACCGCCGCCACCCCGGAGAGCGATGCTACGCTCACGTCCCCTGTCACGGGCACGCCAAGGGCCTGCAACAGCCCCTTGGGCGTGATGTTCACGCCCACAAGTTGCTGCGCCGCGCCTACATAAAGCGCCGGCGAGATACCCACGGAATTGAGCAACGGTGCGAGGACCGAATTGTTCGCATTGAGCGCGAGCAGCCCCGAATCGACCGTAAACGTCACCACGGCCGGTGCCTTGCGTGCGACGGCGTTGGCGGAGATCGTGCGCGTACCGGCCAGTTGGAAGAACGACGGCACGCCGAGCGTCAGCGTCACCGAGACGGCGTTGCCGCTCGCCGCATTGGCCGACGTCGCGGCCACGAATGTCCCCGGGGTCGTCGCCGTGGCCGCTGGCGACGTCCAGATCCCGCAAGACGTGGAGATCGTCAGACCTGTAACGTTGTTGCCGAGGTTCGACGCGATATTCGCCCGCGCGACCGTGTCGTACGAGGTCGCATTGGCGCACCCGGGCAGCGTTTGCGCGCCGGCGAGCGCCGCCATGTCGGCGGCACGCTGCAAATCTCGTCGCTTCATGAAGGCGAAACCGGCGTCGATGGAAAACGCCAGAATCAGCACGACGGTCAGGAAGATGAAGGCGAGGATCGGCACCGACCCGCGCTGGCGTCCGGCAAACCACACCGAACGCTTTGCACGAGTCGTGTCATTCGTTGAGCGCCCACGCGCACGCGGAGTCATGAGACATCACTGGCTCGCGCCAGCCCCCGCTGCCGCCGGTGCCATACCGCCACCGTTGCCGCCGCCACCGCCCGTGCCGCTATCGCTCTGGACCATCGTGGTGAAGAACGCGGGAATCGCGTAGTTGAAGCTCTCCAGATAGCGACGATAAGCGCGCGACGCCGTCGCCCCCAACATCGGCAAGCCGGGGCCTGCGGCGAGGTTATTCGACTGCACAGCGAGCAACGCTTCGGTCTCGTCGCCGAGCATGCCATCGCGCGCCGGAGCGCCCACGACCGGCGGCGACGTGCGGCGCACCACGTTGGCCGGAATGCTGACGGCCTGCTGCGAGGGCGCTGCCGTGCTCTGTGCAACGGGTGCCTGCTGCGGATTGGTTGCGACAGGCGCTTGCTGCGCCACCGGAGCGGCGGATGTCGTAGCGACGGCGCGCGAGTCCGCCCCGCCCATCGTGCCGGTGAGAGGTGCGTTGCTTTGCGCTGCGGCCGCTCCGGCCCAAAGCGTGAACACGGCAAGCCCGAGCTGCGCCGCACGAAGCGAACGAACGCCCGGTGTTCCCTTAAGTTTCTGGATGGCCATCTTCACGTCTCCCCTGATGTTGCTGCGTTCGTTCTTACTGCGAATGCGCGAATCGGTCGAGCATCGACGTCGGCATGTCGCTGCGCGGTCCGTCCCCGGCACGCGCGAGTTTGGCGTCCGATGCCGAGGCGACCTGAGACGGCTTCGACGGCCCCTTGTTCTGCCCACCGTCCGGCGCACTCGCCTGCGGCAGTCGTACCACGACCGGCCCCTCGCTGCTTGCGCTCACGCGGGCCGATGCAGCAGATTCCGTCGATGCCGTTGCCGATGCCAAGGCCGGTGCGGCCTGCGGTGCGATGGCTGCCGCCGCCTGTGCTGCGGCCCGCGCTGCAGCGGCATCGGCGGCCTGCTTGCGCGCCTTGGTCTGCGCCCGGATATCGGCAGCCAGCTTGTCGATGGCTTCGCGCGTGGACGGCGACATCTTGGCGTTCGTCATCATCGCGTCGGCGCGCGATCGATCGCCGGTCACGAGCAGATATACCGCAAGATTACTGAGCACTTTTTTACTGTCGGGCTGCAACTCGGCCGCTTGCGCCAGCGGTACACGCGCGGCGGCGGGTTCACCGTTACGCAGCAGCGCGAAGCCAAGATCGCTGAGATAGAACGCTTGTGTCGGCGCGCGTGTCACCGCCTCACGCAACGCTTGCGTGGCCACGGCGTAATCCTTGCGCTGTGCGGCGACCAGTCCCAGACCGTGCCAGGCGGCAGCGGCTTCAGTGCTGCCCAGCAACTGGCGATACGCCTGCTCTGCCGCGTCGGGCTGCCCCGTCTCGCGCAGGGCATCGGCACGCAAAATGTCGACGTCCGGCGCGGCGCCGAACTGCATGCGGAATTGTTCGATATGCGCGAGCGACGCGAAGTACGAGCCCTGATCCTGCACCTGACGAATCATCGACAGATACAACTCACGGGTGTCGGGCTTTGCAAGCTTCGCCTTTTCCTCGTCGTTCTGCTGCGCCTGCATCAGGGCGGCGGCCGACGGCGCGCCGTAAGCCCCCATCGTCGGCCCGCTGCTGCACCCGGCCAGCAGTGCAGCACACAACACAACGGCCACAGTGGACGCAGCGACCGCACCGGCATGGCGCGTCTGCTCACGTGCGGGGATTGGCGTCTGGATTGGCATGGTCAATTCATGGCCTCCATGGATTTAGTCAGCGACAGTAGCGCCGGTCCGGCAACCACGAGCATCAGCGCGGGCAGCAGCGTGAGCATCATGGCCAGCGTCATCTTCACCGTAAGCTTGCCGATGCGCTCCTTCATCGTCTGACGGCGCTGTTCGCGCAAGCGATCGCTGAACTGTTGCAGCGGCTCCTGCACTGCGCCGCCATGCTGCTCGACCTGCACGATGAGCCTCACCAACGCACGCAGATCGTCGTTGTCGTATACCTCACGCAGCCGTCCCATCGACGCCTCGCGGCCACGCCCCGAAGCGTACTGACGGTTGGCGTTCTCGAATTCCTTCGACAGAATCGGCAGCACTTCGCGGAAGTCGGACACCACCACGTACAAACTCTGGTCCATCGACAACCCCACGCCTTGCAGCAGTCGCAACAAGTCGATGAGCAACGGCAGTTCGTCCACCAGATCTCGGCGACGTTGTCCCGCCTTGCGCTGCACGTAGAACTTCGGTGCCAGCAATCCCGCCCCTGCCGCGCCGATCAGACGCAGGATCGTGCCGAGTCCGCCACCGCCCGGAAACCACAACCAGACAATCAGCGGCAGCACCACCGCGAGCGCCACGCGTGCGAAGAGGAACAGCGACTTGGCGCGCACGCTGTCATAGCCGCACTGCGCGAGCAGCAGACGATCTTCCGCCGCGATCAGGTTCTGTCCGAGGCGCGTTTCCGACCATTGCTTGCCGAGCGCCGCCGCACGGTCGAGCAGCGAGCGCCAGCCCCGCTGCTTACCCTCGCCCAAGCCCTGCGCATCGTCATCGCCATTGGCATTGGCACGTAACCCCGCCGGGGACGTAGCCGCGCGCAATGCCGCGAGCGCCTGCTGCTGACGGCTTGCCAGCACCTGGTCGATCATCCGGCCACTACGCCCCTGTCGGACGGCGCGCAGCAAGATCGCCGACGCCGCGAGCAACAGCCCGGCCGAGACCATCAGCAGGCCGAGCATCATCCAGGTGTGCGAGTCAGTCGAGAACGATGAGAAGTTCATGGCTGCGGGTCCTTCGCGCTCAGAGCGACTTGGCCAACCGATACAGCACGAAACCGCCGAACACCTCCAGTCCCAGTCCGATGGCCAGCAGCTTCTGGCCGGTCGGCTCCTGGAACATCGGCTCGAAGAACTTCGGGTTCAGCAACATCAGCAACGCACTCACCACAATCGGCAGCGCCGCGAGCACCCACGCCGACATGCGCGTCTCGGACGACAGCGCGAACAACTCGGCCTGCGCCTGCTCGCGGTCGCGCATGAAGCCCGACATGCGCGCCAGAATCTGATCGGCGCGTCCGCCGAAACGCGTCGACAGATCGACGACCGACGCGAACAGATAAATCTCATCCACCTGATAGACGCGCGCAATCTGCTTAAGCGCGACGTCCAGCTCTACGCCTGCCTGCACCTGACGCACCGCACGCTCCAGCAACTCGCGCAGCGGCAGATCGGCGTTGCCTGCGGCCGACTGAAACGCCGAGGGCAGACTGTTACCGACGGTCAGCATACGCACCATGCCATCGAGAAAGATCGGCAACTGACGCACGATGTCGCGATGTCGGCGCGCTGCCTTGAGCCAGTAGCGCAGCACCGTGACGACCCCGTACACGATCAGAATCACAATGGCCGAGAGCGGCCCCTGCCACATCCAGAACCCCAGCGTCAGCACGAGACCGGGCACGATCAGCATGAGATAGAACGGCGTATCGGGCTGCACGCCTGCGCGCTCGAAGAAGAACTCCCACGGCAACGACTTGCGGCGCGGCGCGCGCACTTCGCCCGTCTCGGCAGCCCCGAACTTCGGCGCGTTCTGCGCCAGCTGACGCTCAAGAAACGCGCTGGTCGCCTGTTCGCGTGCGCGCTGGTGTGTGCGACGCCACAGCTCCAGCCCCGCTGCCACCAGCAGCAGTGCAATGCATGCGGCCCACAGCACGAGGGGGTTCATCGACGGCGTCCGAAGAAGCCACCACCGCCCGAGTCCGGCGGCACATTGCCTTGCTGTGCCTGCGCGGCCGCCGCCGCATTGCGCGTCTGCTCTTTGTAGCGTTGCAGCTTGGGCGAATGCGGTTGAAGCCCGAGCGACACCCACTTGTCTTTTTCCTCGCCGTCCGGCCCGACTACCGATTCGTGACGGAACAGCTCCTGCGTAGAGATGACGGTATCGGACACACCGGTCACTTCCGTGATCGACAGAATCCGTCGGCGTCCGCTCGATAGACGGCCGATCTGCACGATGAAGTCCAGCGCGCTCGTGATCTGACGGCGCAGACTACTCTCGCTGCCCTGGAACCCGGCGAAGCCCGCCAGCATCTCCAGACGATAGAGACATTCACGCGGCGAGTTGGCGTGAATCGTCGCCATCGAGCCTTCGTGGCCCGTGTTCATCGCCTGCATCATTTCCAGCACTTCGGAGCCGCGCACTTCGCCCACGATAATCCGGTCGGGGCGCATCCGCAGACTGTTTCGAATCAGGTCGCGAATCGTCACTTCCCCGGAACCGTCGAAGCCGCCCTGCCGCGACTCCAGCCGCACCACGTGCGGGTGGTTCAGCGAGAGTTCGGCCGTATCTTCCACCGTCACCACGCGCTCGGTCGCCGGGATAAAACTCGCCAGCGCGTTGAGCAGCGACGTCTTGCCCGAGCTCGTGCCCCCCGAGACGAGGATGTTGCAACGCGAGCGCACCGCTGCTTCGAGCAGGTTGTAGATCTCTTCGTTGAAGCTGCCGAGTTGCAGCAGGTCCGACGGCTTGAGCGGGTCTTTGCGGAACTTACGAATCGAGACGACCGGGCCATCAACGGCCAGCGGCTCGATCACCACGTTCAGGCGTCCGCCATCGGGCAGACGCGCGTCGACCATCGGGTTCGATTCGTCCAGACGCCGTCCGATGGGCGCGAGAATGCGGCGCACGATACGCAGCAGGTGCTGATTGTCCGAGAAGCGCAACGCTTCGCGCGCCAGCACACCACGACGCGAGACGTACACGTCGTTGTAGCCGTTGATCAGAATGTCTTCCACTGCCGCGTCGGCCAGCAAATCCTCGATCGGACCGAAGCCTGCCAGCTCCTTGGTCAGCGCATCGGAGATCTGGCGCAGCTCCGCCTCGTTGATCGGGATGCGGCGCAGACGCACGAAGCCGTCCATTTCCAGATCGACGAACTGCTGGATCGCACTACGGCTCCAGCGCCCGAATTCCGCGCCGAGTTCTTCGATGCGCGCAAGCAGATGTTCGTGCGCAGCTGTCTTGATGTCCTGAAACTGCTGTGAATTGGCAAACGCACGCTTGTCGTCGGCGAATTCGATGGAGTCAGTCATATCAGTGCTTTCCCATGAATCGGCCCAGCCAGCCCGACGACTGGCGATGCGATGCGGCGCCCGCATGCTGTGCGGAGAGTAGTCGTTCCACCAACGGTTGCAGGGCGCGCACATACGGGTCGCTGCGCGCCGTGTCGATGATCAGCTTGCCCTGATTGGTGGCCGAGAGCATGGCGAGCGGCCGGTCGGGCAGCGTGGCGAGCAGCGGCACGTCGAACCGCTTGGCGATCTGGTCGGCCGCCATGCCGTAGCGCGGGTCGTAACGATTGAGGACGAGATGCAGATGGCTGCGCTCGACGCTCTTCTCCTCCAGGTCGCGCAGCATCGACGCGAGCGAGACAATCGCACCCACGCTCTGGTCGACCACGAGCCACACTTCATCGGCGGCGCGCACGAGGCTGGCCACAAAGGCCGGATTCGAGAAGCCGCCGAGGTCGGCCACGATCAGATCGAAGAACGCGCGCAGGCGGTCGGTGAGCGCGAGCGCGTCGGCCGCCGCCACGCTGCGCATGTCGCCCAGATCGAGCGGCAGCGGCAGCACGGCCAGACCGCTCGGCGCGTGCGACACGGCTGTGTGCACAAGCGTTTCGTCGAAACGGCGCAAGTTCTGCACGGCCTCGGCGAAGCTGAACTGGCTTTGCGTATTGAGATACAGCAAACCGTCGCCGGAAGGCAGTCCGAGATCGAGCAGCGCGACGTGGCCGAGCAACGAGCTGTCGAACTTGTCGTCCTTGTTCGCGTTGGCCTTGGCAGCCTTCGAGGTCTTTTCCGCACGGTCCGGGTCGGTGCCGACGGACATTTCCTGACCCAGTTGCGAGAGATGTGCAGCAAGCGTGCTGCATCCGACACCGATCCGGGCGCCGAGCAGTACGATGAACCGGCCGTGGCGCTGGGGGGCTGTCGTCACGCTCACCGTGGGCGTGTGATCGATCACGCGACGCACGACATCGAGCGCTTCTTCGTGCGTCGAGTGCATGTCGATGAAATCGTGGACGCCCGCGCGCAGCGCGGCCTTCATACCGTCGGCGCGCACCAACGACCCCACAGCGACCAGCGGTAGTTTGGGCGCGACGCGTTTGAGCATCTGCGCGAGCTCGGCGGCCTGTGCAATGCCGCCATCGGGCGGATCGTCGGCATGACCGGTCGGCTCGCCCGAGAAGTCGAGCAACACGACCTGCGGATCGAGATCGCCGATGCGCTGCTGCAACTGCGCCGGACGTCCGGCTTCCTGCAGCACTACGCCCTCTTCGCGCAAAGCTGCCGAGAGCCACTGTCCGTGGCCGGCATGTGCGCTGCAAAAAAGAAAGCGATGCAACTCAGTCATGGTGTCCAGAATTCGCGTCGGTGCGTTCATTTGTGCACTCCTTACTACCCCAACCCGGCTTTCGCCGATACTTCGCCCGAGACCGCTACGCCGCCGACGAACCTGCTTCGATTCGGCGCTAATGCCCCTTAGGTCACTTCGAGAAGCCCGGCAGTTCGCTGTCGCTTGCCACGCCCATCAAATACTCGCCCCACACCGGCCCCGGCCGCTTCTCCCGGGTGTCCCCGGCAGCGGCAGCGTCACATCTCTGGAAACCGGCTTGACCAGGTGAGGTGTGACGATGATGACCAGTTCCTTCTCGATACTGTTGTACTTCAGATTCCGGAAAAACGAGCCGATGAGCGGCAAATCGCCCAACAGCGGCACTTTGTCGACGGCAGCGGTCGTCGTGCGCGAAATCAGGCCGCCGATGATGAAACTCTCGCCGTCGCCCAGCTCGACCGTCGTATCGGCGCGCCGTGTCGTGATCGCGGGAATCTGCGTCGACGCAATCACTACGGCATTCGTGTAGTCGAGGTCGGACGCCTCCGGCGCGACCTTCAGTGCAATCCGGTTCGGCGACAGAATCGTCGGCGTCACCGTCAGGCCCACACCGAACGACTTGTAGACAATGGTCGTCGTTCCCAATCCCCCGACTGCGGCACCGGCAACTCGCCACCGGCGAGGAAGCTCGCGCTCTGGCCCGACAACGCGACGAGCGACGGTGCGGCAAGTACGCGCCCCAAACCGTTCGACTGCAGCAGATTGATCTTCGCCGACAGGTTGAATGCGCCTCGCGTAATCGAGCCGAAGAACGATCCGAAGTTCGACGTCGAGGTGCCGCCGCTGCCGAACGCGGCCGTCCCCAGTGTCGAAATCACGCCGAATCCGCCCGATGGCGAGTTGTGCTGCGCAGTGAAGTCCACGCCCAGCTGATTCAGAATGTTGCGGTTCACTTCGACGATCTTGACGTCGACCTGCACGACGCCGGTGTCCCCGACCGTCGAACGGTCCACCACCACCCCCCCTTGCCCGACGCATCGACCGCCGCCGCTTGCAGGCCGCTGTGTTCGATCAGCGTATTCGTATGTCCCTTGATGACGGCCGCACCGCCGCGCGCGTCGACGCTGGCCGTACCGGTGTCACCCAATGCACTTTGCAGGTTGCCCTGCACGTGAACCTCCCAACGGGTGGCCTCACCACCGCGCGGCCACGTCGATACCTGTGTCGTACCAGCCTTCTTGCCGACGACCAACACCGAGCCGCGACGACCGCCGGAACCCTTGAGCACGACGATGTCCGCGATCTCCGGATCAGCGACGGCCACGCGCTCCAGCGTGCCCGAGACCGGTAATTCGCGCTGCTCGTGCACCGCGAGCGTCAGCGAACGAGCCCCTGCGCCAGGTGCGGTGTCGGCAGCGTCGGCCATCCGGACCGCGACCGTCGCGCCACATGCGAGCAGCGCAGCAAAACAAAACAGCATTCCCGTGACACGTCTGGTTTCTCGTCTGGCAGTGCGAACCTGGCTTCTGATCATGGCGTGGCTGTATCGGTCACTGTGTCGGTTAAGTGGTGTTCGTCGCACTGGTTGCCCCCCGCGCCCGAACATCACTGGATCTGCTCGTCACTTCAATTCAGTTCACTCAATTCAAATCGCTTCGATGCGTTCGGCTCAGAAGGACGCGGTAGATCGCTCGGCGCCGCGCACGACTTCGACCGTGCCGCCACCACCGCCGCCGCCCCCCGGCGCTCGCGGTGCCGGTGCCGCCGCCGTGCGTCGCGGCGGCTCGCCGGCCAGTCCCGTCGTGGCGATACCGGCATAGGCCAGGTTCTCCGGCGAGTTCAGTGCAGCCTTGTTGTCGCCCGCGAGACCGGCCTTGCTCACGAGTACGGGCGGTGTCGGCGGGAACAGCGAGGTATCGGGCTTCGTGTCGTCAGCCGGGTTGCGCAGTGCGAGCGTGATCTTGCCCTGCTGTGCGCCGAGCACGAGCCGGTTGACGTCTTCGATGGGGACAGCCACGACCGCCGAGGTCGCGGGCATCGGCGGCGGTTGCGGCGCAGCCGCTTGCTGAGGTGGCGGCGCGCTGGCCGTCGCTGCCGCGACCGTGGACGCGACGCTGGGCGCGGCGGGCGGCGGCGTGATGTCGTCGAGCGACGCATTGCCGTAGGTCAGTACCCGCACACGCGACGCCAGCAAGCGCGCTTGCGTGTCGTCTACCAGGCCGACCGTCGGGCTGCCTGCGGGTTGATTCGTCTTCATCGTAAAGAAGACGTCCACGAAATCGCCGGGGCGAATGCGGTTGCTCACGCCGACCGTCTCGGTCACGGGCAGGGCGACGGCGCGCTCCCCGGGAGCGAGCTGCATCGCAAGGCCGCGTGCCAGCGTGTTTTGCGTGACCGGCACTCCCGCTGCGAGTGCAACGAGGGGCACCCGTCCCACGACATCGGCCGGGTTGGCAAAGGCATTGGGCGTTTGGCTATCGAACTGCGCGATCTTGATGTCGTCCGCTGTAATCGGCTTGCCCGGGGCGAGCGCCTTAGCCGCCACCACGGCCGGGAAGCGCTGTGTCAGCGTTTGGGTGACCGCCGAGGGCGCGGCGTTCGGCGCAGGGGCATTGTTCGTTCCCAGACGCAATGCGAAGAGCGCCAGCGCGACACCGACGATAACCAGCACAGCAGCAAGAATCTTGGTGGCTTTGTTCATGGCTTGGGGCCTGTCGGCCGTTCAGTCACAACTTGCGGGACGCCGGCGTACCGGCGGCATATCAATCCGATGCGACTTCCTGTTACCTCACTCGTGGTCCTACCTGTTGCTAGCTTCGTAATTGTTTCGCGTGTTTGCTGCCCGTCCAGACCATCGCTCAACTGCCCCCGAGCGTCGACGTGTCCAGCGTCACGGCCGCCGTACCGATCACGGTTTGCGGCACCAGCGCGCCCAGCCCCGGCCAGTTGACCGTCATTGGCTGATTCAGCGTCAGCGTCACGTGCACGATGCATTGCGATACCGTGCCGGTCCCCGACGCCGGGCAGGGATATGTGGCATCCGCCGGAAACGTCGCACTGACGGCAGACGCCGAAGGCCATGTCAGCGTGGTATTGATGGCCGTCGTGGCGTAGCCCTGACGCTGTGCCATGGTGCCGGCGCGCAGCATCGCACGCCCCGCTTCGGAGGCGGCCTGCGTGAGCATTTGCCGGGCAAGAATGTTGATGGAGAACGCGACGGCGACGTAGAAGGCAGGCAGCAGAATCATGAGGATGAGCATGAATTCCAGAGCAGCGACACCGCGCGGTCGTGTCGACCGTACGCATCGCAACCCAGAATTCGCCCGTGCCCCAGACCGCTTCATGACGATACCCCCCGTCGCGCACGGCGCTTTTCGACCGTGTCTGGCGACGCATGAACCTGCAAATTTGCGCGGCGTCGCCCGCGCCTCCCATTATTACGGTGCTGACTTCGCCAACACTCGTGACCTCCGATGCATCCCCACTTTGCGATGGTCAGCGATCTTGCTACTGCCTAAGGCCGGTGCCCTCACACCTTCATCCGCTCACTGTCTTCATCGCACCACGAGCGCTGCGGCAGCCAGATACGCCCCGTAAGGCAAACCCACGCGCCCCGCCCGCCACTGCAGAATTCGTTGCCACACGCTCGACGCCATCCAACGTTCGCGCCATCGTGCGAGCCATTTCATACGACCGGCAAGCACCACCAACGCATGCACTCCGGTCGCCACGCTGGCCAGACACCACACCGGCAACAGCGCGGGATAACCCGCTACCAACCCGATCACCGCAAACAGCTTGACGTCGCCTGCAGCCATCACGCCTCGCCACCAAAAAGGTAGCAGTACGATCAATCCAAGAAGTGCGCCCAGTCCGTGAACCCACAGCACGCGAGGTCCGGTGTGCCACACTTGCCACGCAATCCAGACCAGCGCGGGCGCAGCAACACACAATAGCCAGATATTCGGGATACGCCGTGCGATCAGGTCGGTCAGTACGATCGGCACACATAACAGCCAAAGCAATGTCAGCACAGGAGGTCTCGCATCCGGTTCCGCTAAAACCGCCTATCACACCGCCTATACATATCAGCGTCGATGCTGTCTTAATGCGATGCAGCCGAGGTGGCCGCCGACGTCACCGTGCTGAATGCGCTCGAGAGCACACTGCTCATGTTCGTATAGACCGTGCCGCCGATGATGACCGCCACGATAGCCGCGAGAATGCCGTACTCCAGCGCGGTCACACCCTTTTGCCGCGACAGTCTGTGCTGTCGGCGGCTTGCCCCAACTCGATTTGCTCGCATGATTCGCTTCCTCGCGAATACAGCATCCCACTACCCCGGATGGCGCTTGTCTGTGAACCCGCGCCCTTCCCCTTATGGTCCGCACGATCCCTCGCTACAACACGCAGACGCGAGGAACCTGTGCCGACTTCTTCTGTGACGCCAAAGCGCCGTTGTTCCGATACGAACTACGTGAATCTTATGCGCCTGCTGCCGTGACCGCCGACTGGATCTTCGAAAACACGGAGGCGAATGTCGTGCCCAGATTGGTATAGACGGTGCCACCGATGATCACCGCGACGATAGCGGCGAGGATGCCGTACTCAAGCGCCGTTACACCGCGCTCGTCGCGCGCAAACAGACGAAAACGATTTCCGAGTTTCATATCACCCTCCCTCAAAAAGGCGCCAGGCGCCCGTTGGCACACAGCAGGGCTGCCATCGACCCTAAGGTCTGACGACGGAATCCCGCCATATCGCAGATCAACTCTTGACTTCGGCCTCGGGTTCGTTGTGCTGCAAGGCTCGCGAACCTCTTTTACGTTGTACGCCAATATTTCCTTGGCTGTTGGCACAGCATTTGCACCTGCGTACTATTTTTTTCTGATGCTAATTTAAACTAAATCACAAAAACTAGAGTCTTGCTTCCAATCACCCCTAAGGATGTAAGAAAACGTTACTCAGGTTGATCAAACAATACTCCAAAACTAGGCAATACAACGTGCGCGAGGGAAAACCATGATTGGTGCGACGCCACACACATTAGCGAAATACCCTCAACAGCGGTTTCAGCACGCATTTAATAACTATTCATCTTTTCCGAAGTAGGCATGCCGCGTTTCGACACGCGAACACGCCCACGCCACGCAGCACTTAGCGCCCGCCTATCACTTCCCTTCCGCCCCACAGCATCGCGCCTTTAGCTATTAGTAAGGCCTTCTAGTTATTAGGTTCGATCAGGCATTACCCGAATCGCCGGTGCACCCGAATATCTTCCGCAGTGTTCTGATGCATTTGCTTTTACTCCTTAATTCCACGGCTGCGTTTCATTCGTTTGCGCTACGCCTTTCCACACGCCTTTCGTAACCCTTTCGTTACGTTACGTTCCCCGTAACGCCCCCCGTAACGGGAACGTCGTTTCCCCGTTTATTCGCCATTTCCCGATGGCGTTAACCCTGACTTCCTACTCCCCCAGCGCCGTCGAGATATCTCGATCCAAAAGATTCTTGTTTTCCGAAACGCAAATAAATACAGGCTTTTCAGCCGATTGCCGGAAAAACTAGAAGGCTTATTCGAACCCCTGGTCTGTGGTTGGCACACGTCTTGCAGATATCCCTGCATCGCAACGCTAAAGATCACGAGGGACACCATGATCGTTGGCAATACCAAACAAACGATGCACGGCGCGGCAGCCATCTCGGCAGAGCGTCAACGCATCACGGCGAAGCAGCGCGAGGCTGTGGCCGACACCGGTCGTAGAGGCGCAAGCCCAGGGAGGGGCGGTGAAGAAGGCGGTGGCGCACGCGCCACCGCCACACCGACCGACATGGCGAACGCTCGCAGCAGCAACACGAATTCGGCCCATGCGATGACGGGCCCCGATAGCGCAACCGTAACAGCGCTCCTGTTCGCACTCATCGCACAACGCATGAACAACCGACTGGCAGCACAAAACGTGCTCGCCTGAATACGACAAAGACCAGAGGACACCATCATGAAAAACATCCAACGCAACCTTCTCGCTTCTGCCGTTCTTCTCGCCGTCGTCACGATGACCGGCTGCGCCAGCTCCGGTTCGGGCGGCACCAGTGGCTCGCTCGGCGACGGTGGCGGCAGCGGCACCTCGGCTGGCACCGGCAGCGGTGGCGGCTCGGGCGCGGGCACCGTGCCGGACGGTTCGGGTAACGGCTCGGGCAACGGGAATGGCAGCGGTAACGGCAATGGCAACGGGAATGGCAACGGCAACGGTAACGGGAATGGCAACGGCGGCACGGGAGCCTCCACCAACCCAATCGGCGTCGTGGCTGCCACTGCCAGCACGGGTGTCGTGACGCAAGTCGGCAAGACGGTCAGCGATCTGGGCACGACCCTTGGCAGCACGAACCTGCCGATCGTCAGCTCGCAAACGCAAGGCGGACTGTCTGGCGCTGTCGTGAAGACGGGCGACGCCGTGCAGTCGATCGGCACCGGCCTCACGAACGGCCTCGGCAAGCTCGGTTCGAGCAACGACGCACTGAACCCCACGCTCACCGGCGTCACGGGTGCCGTGACCAACCTCGGTCAGGCCGGTCAGCAAGTGGGTAGCGCTGTGGCAGGCCTGGGTCAAACCGGTCCGCTCAAGAACGTGGCGCTGGTGAACGGTGTCACCGGGCTGCTCGGCGGCGTGGTGACCTCGGTCGGCGACGCCGGTGTCGCACTCGGCAACGGGTTGACGACCACGGTCAACAGCGCACCGGTACAGCAACTGACGTCGGGCCTGTCGAAGACCATCACCCCGATCACGACGGTAGTGACCAACACGACGCAAACGGTCGGTAACGCCACAGGTCTCGGTACGCCGGTCGCCGGTCTGCTCGCCACGGTTGGCGGTGGTCTGGCCGGTGTGGGCACCAAGCTCGGCGGTCAGATCAACAACCCGGTCGCGAAGGACCTCGGCGGCGTGGTCGCCGGTGTGGGCACCACGGTGGCCAGCCTGGGTGGCCTCGTCCACGGCACACCGACGAGCACCAACCCGCTCGCTCCGCTGAGCGCTGCGCTCGGTGGCCTGTCGGGTGTAGTCGGTGTCGGCTCGGGCACGGGCTCCGGCCCGCTGGCTCCGGTCACGGGCTTGCTCTCGGGTCTCACGGGCACGCTCGGCGGTGCGACGGGTGGTGCTTCGGGTAACAACCCGCTCGCCCCGGTCACCAACCTCGTCTCCGGCCTGACGGGCGCACTCGGCGGCGCAACGGGCGGTGCTTCGGGTAACAACCCGCTCGCCCCGGTCACCAACCTCGTCTCCGGCCTGACGGGCGCACTCGGCGGCGCAACGGGCGGTGCTTCGGGCAGCAACCCGCTCGCCCCGGTCACCAACCTCGTCTCCGGCCTGACGGGCGCACTCGGCGGCGCAACGGGCGGTGCTTCGGGCAGCAACCCGCTCGCCCCGGTCACCAACCTCGTCTCCGGTCTGACGGGCGGCCTCGGCGGCACGCTCACGGCTGGCGCAGGCGGCTCTGCCGGAACCGGCGGTGCTTCGGCCGGTGCTGGCGGCTCGGCTTCGGGCGGTGTGCTCGCCCCGGTGACGACGCTGCTCGGCTCGGTGACAGGTGCGGTCGGTGGTGCGACTTCGGGCGGCAGCAACAGCGGCGGCCCCCTCGCTCCGGTGACCGGTCTGCTCGGCGGTCTGCTCGGCGGCAAGAAGTAATCGAGCACATGGATCGGCAACGTCGACACATCGCTCAACGCACAGACTTCACGAGAGGCAGACCGATCATGACCCACGCGATTCCACCGCCAGCTTGTGACCGCCGCGATCCGGCCCTCGTACCGATGCTCACGCACCGGACCGGGCCGGGCCGGATCCGGCTCACCCCACACGCCGCACGCACACAACGGCATCACAGCGAGCGGCCACGGTTTCTCAAATGGAAATAGCAGCACCAGAGGCAATTCGCGGCATCACACGGCGTCATTGAGCGGTCCCCCGCCAGCCGATATTCAGAACGATCAAGGGAGATAGACATCATGAGCAACGCACTTCAACGCACTCTGCTGGCTTCGGCCGCCATCGCAGCCATCGCCCTCACGGGTTGCTCCAGCGGCGGCGGCAGCGGCGCAACCTCGGCCGGCACGACCGGCACCCCGAACGCGGTCGGCACGACGGCCGCCGGTGCAGGCGGTGTGGTCAGCTCGGCCGGTAACGTGGTCAGCGCACTGGGCGATCAGGTCGCCAGCACGCAACTGCCGCTGGTGTCGTCGCAAACGTCGCAAGGCATGGGCGGCGCACTCAAGAGCACGGGTAACGCCGTCACCGATCTCGGCAATGCCGTCAGCAGCGGCCTCGGCCAGACCGGCACGAATGGGAACACCGTGGGCGTAACGCTCGCTGGCGTCGCCCCGGCCGTGACGGATCTCGGCCACGCAGGTGTATCGCTCGGCAGCGGCATCCAGGGCATTACCAAGGGCAATCCGCTGCAAGGCACCCCGGTCGACACGCTGGTGAGCGGCGTCGGCGGCATCGTCCAGTCGGTCGGCCAGGGCGGCATTGCTGGCGGCGCGATCCTCGGTCAGACCCTCGCGACGACCGGTCCGGTCGGGCAAGTGACCTCGACGCTGTCACAGCCGATCAACCAGATCACCAACATGGTCTCCGACACCACGCGCACCGTAGGCACCACGACAGGCCTCGGCGGTCCGGTGTCCAACCTGATCACCACCGTGGGCGGTGCCGTCAGCAAGGTCGGCACGACGATCGGCGGCACGTCGAACAACGGCGTGGTGGTCGCACTGGGCAACACGGTGGACGCCACCGGGAAAACGGTCTCGACGCTCGGCGGCGTAGTCAACGGTCCCACGTCGAATGGCTCGACGAACGCGTTCGGCTCGCTGCTCGGCGGACTCGGCAACACGGCCGCCGGCGGCGGCGGCAGCGCGGGCAACCCGCTCGGCTCCGTTACCGGCCTGCTGGGCGGCCTCGGCGGTCTGGGTGGCACGAGTGGCAGCAGCAGCCCGCTGGCGCCTGTCACGAGCCTGCTCGGTGGCTTGAGCGGCGCAGCGTCCGGTGGCAGCAGCGGCAGCAGCAACCCGCTCGCCCCCGTCACGAGCCTGCTCTCGGGCGTGACGAGCAGCGCTGGTGGCAGCACGGGTGGCACGGGCGGTCTGCTGGTGCTGATCCAGCCGGTGACGAACCTCCTGGGCAGCGTCGCCAGCGTCGGCAAGTAATTGCATCACTCGCTTCAGGACGTGGCACGGCGCGCACAGACGTTCAGCAGCCGTAGCGCCGGCCACGTCACAACCAACAACAAACGATAAGGAAATGCCATGGCCCGCTTTCTCTCCGATACCGGCGTTCTGATGCGCGGTCATGGCGAATCCGCCCCGCAAGGCGCAGAACCTCTGGCGATGCGCGACACAGGAAACTCCGGCAGTCACTATGCCGGCCCGCAAACGCACAACACATACGGTACCGAGTCCGGCACCGCTTCGCCTCACGGCTCCAATGGAACGCATGCAACGAACGGAGCGAACAGCACCATGAGCGATCGACACACGAACCGCAACGATCTCGTCGCCGGTATCGTCCGCTCACTCGGACGCCGGCTGGCCGTGTACACGGCGCTCTACCACGCAGCCCTTGCCGAACAACTCGGCCTGAACGTCACCGATCTGAACGCGCTCGATCTGATTCTCGAACTCGAATCGATCACCGCAGGACAGCTCGCCGAACTCATGGGCGTGAGCTCCGGCGGTATCACCACCGTTATCGACCGACTGGAGCGGGCAGGCTTTGTCGAGCGCGAGAAGAATCCGCACGACCGTCGCATGGTGATGATTCACCCCATCGAAGAAAAGTGCGCGCAGATCGAACAATTCCTGTCGTCCGTCTCGCGTGAACTCACCGCGGTGAGCGCGGCGTACGACCACAGCGAACTCGCTGCGATCCACGACTTCCTGGTGCAGAGCATTCGCACCCTCAAGAGCGAGACCTTCCGTCTGCGCTTCGAAGCCGACCAGGACATCGCCGGTCTGGTATCGAACGGACGCGGCAACGCATCGAAGTCGTAAGTCCAATAACGGATGAGCGGATGGCGTTCGCACGAACGCTAAGACCGCCCCCCCCGTCGACGCAGATCGAAGCGGACTGCGCCGTACCGAAAGGAGATACGTCATGTCGAAGATTCTGCGTCCCACGTTGTTCGCGGCACTTGTGGCGGGTGTAGTCGGTATTACCGGATGCTCCAGCTCGGGCGGTGGCAGCGGCGCGACGGCCAACACGCCGACCAACCCCACGAACCCCAATAACCCGACGAATCCAACCAACCCGGTCAATCCGACGAACCCCACCACGAGCAGCAACGGTGTCGTGAGTTCTGTCGGCTCGGTGGTGAGCGCGCTCGGCGATCAGGTGTCGGGCACCACGATTCCCGGCGTGTCGCCGCAGGTCACGCAAGGCGTCGGCGGGGCGATCTCGCAGACGGGCACCGCCGTCTCCGATCTCGGCAAAGGTGTCGGCGACGGTCTCGGTCAACTCGGCAAGTCCGGCGCGAATCCGGTCGGCACCACACTCGCGAGCACCGGTGGCGTGGTCTCGGACCTCGGCAACGCGACCAAGTCGCTCGGTAGCGGCGTGGCCGGCATCGGCAACAGCGGACCGCTCGCCAACACCCCTGTCAGCTCGCTGACGGGCGTGCTGGGCCAGGCGGTCACTACCGTCGGCCAGGGCGTCGTCACCGGCGGCCAGGCCCTCTCTCAGACGCTCACGAGCCCGCAAGTCGTTCAGGCAACCTCGGCGCTCTCGTCCGCCATCACACCGATTACGAACACGCTCGTCACGACGACGCAAACCGTAGGCGGTGCCAGCGGCCTCGGTACACCCGTTGCAGGTTTGCTCGGCACGCTCGGCGGCGCATTGAATTCGACGGGCGCACAGGTCAAAGCAGCCGCGCCCAACGCCGTCGTCGCGAGTCTCGGCAATCCGCTAATGGCCCTGGGCAATACGGTCGCGAGCGCAGGCGGTCTGCTCTCCGGCAGTACCAACGGCAGCAGCGCAAACGCGCTGGGTAACGTGCTGGCGAACGTCGGTAATACGACGGTGACACCGACCTCCGCCGGCGGCAACAATCCGCTCGGCGCCCTCACCGGATTGTTGGGTGGGCTGGGTGGCGCATCAGGTTCATCCGCTAACCCGCTCGGTTCGCTCACGGGACTGCTTGGCGGCGTGGCAGGTGGCAGCGCATCCGGCAGCAATCCGCTCAGTCCTGTCACGGGTCTGCTCGGCAGCGTGACAAGTGCGACCGGCGCGGGCGGTAGCGGTGCAAGTAATCCGCTCGCCCCCGTCACGACGTTGCTCAGTTCGGTGACCTCACCGCTGACATCGATTGCCGGCGGCGCATCGGGGAGCACCGGCGGCGCAGGTGGTCTGCTCGCTCCGGTGACCGGTTTGCTCGGGGGACTGGGCAGCAAGTAAAGACGACGGGATCGACGGGACATCGATCCCGCCGGAAGATCGCGAGGGGGAGCCGTTCGCAGGGTACAGGCCCTGACGACGGTGCAGGACGGCAACGCCCGGACAGTGAAGCGACACTGCCCGGGCGTTGTCGTATCTGAGGTCGAACGCGTCGTTGTCGGCAACCGATCGTTCGCATGTTCATGAAACGCGCAGTGACGACTTTCAAATGAGCCATTCTTGATTTCCGGGGGCAACGGCGTCGCGCAGAATCGCTCGCCTTTCAAGCCGTTTCCCAACCCCCTATGCATATCCAGACCGGCGCTTTAAGCCCTACTCGTTTCCCCGCCGCGCTCACCACGCTCGCCACTCGGAACACACGCACCAGCAGCGAACCACCCGACGCGTCCAAAGGCACTACATCGCTAGCGGCATCTCACCACGACGTAGCTTCCGACACACCTTCACAATGGGTCGACTTTGCCACGGAACGTCGCGCGTTCGATGCCGAGCGGCGACGCTCACTGCAACGGGCCAGTACGCTTGAACGCGCAGAAATCAGACGTCCCCGCCGCACGAGTGAAACGACCAGCGATCTGCTGGCCGAGCGTGTGCGTGTGCTGGTGCAGACTTGGCGGGAAGCCGTCCAGGAGGCACGGGCGTCCGGCGCGCGATCGCACGCATGCAAAGCAGCTGAGGACATCGACTCGGCATCGCGCCCTTGCGGCTGCTTGGAATCGGTGGCCTACGACAACGTGTTCGCGCAAATGCAGCCGCTCGTCGGCGACAGCGCCGCTCACGATTCCGCGTGTCGGACAGCGAAGCTCGTCACCGTCGCGCAACGCATCGACGAACTCGATACGCTGATCGCAGCAAAAGACGGAGCGTACCTCCCCGCGTCGATCATCGAACAACGCAACGACATCACGGCCGCCTTAGTGAATCACGACGTCTATTTCGATCACTCAGTCCCACAGATTTTGCCGACACGCGTACGTCGCATCAGCGTGCATGACGACAACGGACCGAAGCAATCGGGCTTCTTCGGTGCGCTGTATGAGGACACGCTATGCGAGCGCTATCTCGCGGCGGACCGGGGCACAGAGATGGGCATTACCGCACGCGCCCTCGTCGACTGGACACACAATTTCCGACAGGCGTTGGGGTTACGCTCCAGGCAGTACGAAGAGGCCATCGACTGGGCCAAATCGCTGGCGCTCTGCTACCCACCGCGGCAGCTCGTGTTCACAGGTCATTCGTTGGGAGGTGGACTGGCATCGGCGCAAACGTCCGTGGTAAGACATTCGACTGCGGTGACTTTCGACCCGGCCGGGCTTCATAACAAGACGGTCGCTCGGCATGCCGCCGTTCCCGCCTGGTCGCGTGTGAAGTCTTATTACGTCGATGGAGAACTACTTTCGGTGATTCAGGAGATGTTGAAAAACAGTATCAATTTCGCGGCGCACATGCCGCTCATTGGGCACGCGGTGTCGTGGATCGCGCGAATCATGGTCCCGCGCCCCATCGGCGCGCGCATCGCCTTGCCGGTTGCCTTGCCGCCAGAGGCCGCCACCACGCATCATCGCGGCCGCCATGCGTCGCACGAAACGCCCGCAGCGCGCAGCACCTCGGGCATCCGGGGCGCTATCGCCCGGCATTCGACATTGCAGATGATCTATTCGTTATTCGACGACCTGCCCAATGTGGCGCGCCGCATGCGCACTGCCACGCCGACGCCTTAACGCCTGCACCATTAACGAAAAAAGACCCGGCGCAATGTCGTCCGGGTCTTGTCGTCTCTCGATGGCGCTTGTAGCGCTTGTGGGCGTTACTGCTCGCGAATCCACGTCTGAGTACGGCCGATCAGCGAAATGCCGATGAAGCCACGAACGTCGAGCTTTTTGCCGCCGTCCGTCACGGTCATCTTGCACTTGTAGTCCTTGCCGTTCTCCGGGTCGAGGATGTAACCGCCGCCGTATGAATCACCGTCCTTCTTGATGCCGCGGATGATCTGCATGCCGAGCATCTTCTGGCCCTTGCGCTCGTCGGTGCACTTGTCGCACACGCGCGCCGGATCGTCGTTCTCGCCAAGCCCCTTCGTGATCACGCCGACGTACTCGCCGTCCTTCTCCGAGATCGTGACGAGCGCTTTCGGCTTGCCCGTGCTGTCGTCGATCGTCTTCCACACACCGACCGGCGACGTGTCGTCGGCAGCGAGCGCCGCCTTCGCGACACCGCCCAGCAACGCTACTCCGACGAGCGCATGCGCACCCAGACGTCGCCACGACGTCGCGTTCGAAATCTGCTTCATGATTGTCATCCTCCCAGATACGGAATTGATTGTCGTAGGACTCGACGTCGTCGCCGGGAATGCGGCACATCACGCGTGAGTCGCTTTGAAGATTACGCCAAAGGCGTGGCCTCGTGCTGAGGAAGTCCTCTAGCCGACCCGCATCTGCGTCTTGCCATCGTGCGTGTGCTCGACCGAAATCTTCGTCGCTCAATCTACCGGGAGATGAAAGCGGTGTGGGGGATGTGAGGGATGCGGCGCTACTGCTCGCGAATCCACGTCTGGGTGCGGCCCAGCAAAGAGATGCCGAAATAGCCTCGAACTTCGAGTTTCTTGCCACCTTCGACGACCCGCATCTTGCAGCCGTACTCGCTACCGCTGTCAGGATCAAGAATTTTCCCACCGATGTACTCGTCGCCATCGGGATCCTTGTGCAGGCCACGGATGATCTGCATGCCCTGAAGCTTCTTGCCGCGACGTGCGTCGGTGCATTCGTTGCAGCGGCGCTCCAGCCCGTCCGGCCGACCGAGGCTCTTGGTCAGCGCACCGACGATCTCCCCGTCTTTTTCGGTAATGGTGATAAGGGCCTTCGGGTCGCCCGTCTCGTCGACAATGCGCCACACGCCGACCGGCGTCGACGGATCGGCGGAGGCTGCGGCCACGAGCGCGTTGCCGGTCAGCATGGCGGCGACGCACAGGCGTCGCCAGGACATCACATTCAAAATCGAGTTCAAGATGGTGTTCGCAACTGACCGGAAAGCGCGGGTCGATGAGACGGATTGAAGGGATCAGAGCGGCGGCAGCGCAATGGCTGTCAATCGCCACTGCACGACGTTGCGGCGCGTGAGCGTAAACGTCACGACCCGCTCCGGGCGATCGCTGCGCGAAACGTGCACGAGGAAGTGGTTGAAGTCCTGAAACTCGGTACGCGTTGTCGTACGCGGCGGTTGATTTTCCGGGGTAGCCGGAGCGTCCGACGCATTGGCGCCGCCATTCGTCGGCGGTGTCACAGGTGCAGCTTGAGGCGCGCTCGATTCGGCTTGCGGCGGTACCACATCGCGCGGCGCAGGCGCACCGGGTACCGGCGGCAGCCCCGTACTGTCGCCGCGCAACATCGCAGCAACGGCCTCCGGCGTCAGCAACGCTTCCACCACGCGATCGGACACCCAGCCACCCAACGCCAGTGCTAGCGCGCCAAAGGCATTGCTGCGCTGTTTGTCCATCTGACGGGAAAGCTCGTCGTGAAGGCTCAATTTCAGACTTTCACGCACCGCCGGATAGTCGACGTATGACGACAGCGTGGTGGCGTCACGGGCATTGGCGGCATCGCGCGCGCGCCACAAGGTGTAATACGGCGTGCCGAACAGCAGCCCCAGCACGACGAGCAGGGCCACGACAACCAGAGAAAGCTTACGCATTGCAAGACTCCGACATTCAAAACTGCGCATGGTAGGCGACGTATTACGCGCGGCCCCCATCGGCTTACATTGCTTTACAAATCTTTACAGCACGTCGGCCGTTACGCTTTTACTCTCGAAGCGTAGCCGCATTTGCCGTGGCGTGCCAACCAGCCTACCCGGCTGGCATGGCATCGGCACGACAAACGGGATTTCGGCCAATCAAGGCAGCTCAACCGACAAGGAGGTGGCACCATGCGTCACAACCGACTTGTCCGGATACTGTGTTTCGTCATGCTGGCCGGTGCGTCGTGGGGCGCTGCGGCCCAATCGTCGCCGGACGGCCGATTCTTCCAGGGCTGGTTCGCGCAGGCTGCCGATCGTCCGAACGGACGCGGCGATAATCATGGCGGGGCACGGCCTGGACCGTCCCGACCACAACCGCAGGAAGTCCGGCCGCAAGGCGACCTGCGGGGCGACATCTACAACCACATCCGCGAGCAGCGGCAACCACCTCCCCCGCCGCCATCGCAGGACTCGCGCCAGCGCAATCGCGGGGACCGGGGGCGCTAAGCGCCCCGCCCTCGGTTTGCGACCAGGCGGGCTACGTCAGGTCAGCGAGGTATCCACTACGCGACGCGGCGCTTCCAGATACTCCAGCGACTGCATCTCCACGAGTCGCGACACGGTGCGCGTGAACTCGTTGGAAAGCGTCCCTTCCGTATACAGCTCTTCCGCGGGGACTTCCGCCGACATCAGCAGCTTGACCTTGTGGTCGTAGAAGACGTCGACCAGCCACGTGAAGCGACGCGCTTCCGAGGCCATACGCGGCGTCATCTTCGGCACGTCCGAGAGCACCACGGTGTGAAAACGGTTGGCCAGTTCCAGATAGTCGTTTTGCGAGCGCGGACCGCCGCACAACGTATGGAAGTCGAACCACACAACACCGCCCGCACGACGCAGCGCCTTGAGTTCGCGCTGTTCGATGTGCAGCAGCGGACTCTCGTCCGGCACGCCTGCAATCTCACTGAACGCTGCACGCAGCGCACGGTTGGCTTCGTTGCCCAGGGGGTAGTGATAAACCTGCACCTGCGCCAGCGTACGGCGGCGATAGTCGATGCCAGCGTCGACATTAAGCACGTCGAGCTTCTCTTCGAGCAATCGGATCGCGGGCAGCACGCGATCACGGTGCAGGCCGTCCGGGTACAACGTGTCGGGACGATAGTTCGACGTCATCACGAACTGCACGCCGTTCTTGAAGAGTTCGGCCAGCAAGCGGTGCAGGATCATGGCATCGGCCACGTCGGAGACGTGAAACTCATCGAAGCAGATCAACCGGTAGCGCTTGGCGATGCGCTTGGCGAGTTCGTCCAGCGGATCAGGCAGCCCCTTGAGCGCCTGCAACTGGTGATGGACTTCGCGCATGAACTCGTGGAAGTGCAGACGCGTCTTGCGCTGCAGCGGCACCACCGAGTAAAAGCTGTCCATCAGGAAGCTCTTGCCACGTCCCACGCCACCCCAGAGATAGACACCCTTGGGCAGATCCGGATGCACGAGCCACTTCTTGAGGGTGTTCGAACGCTTGGACTTGTACGCCGCCCATTCGTCGTAGCATTGCTGCAGACGCTCGACGGCGCGCTCCTGCGCTTCGTCGGGCTTGTAGCCGCGCTCGGCCAATTCTTGTTGGTAGTATTCGCGAACGTTCATGCAGTGCGGCGACGAGCCGGCGCCGGGGGGCAAAAGTAACGAAGGAAATCGGGATAAATCGCGGGAAAAAACAAAGGCGAGTCGCCTCGCCTTTGTTCGTACAGGTAAGCGTAAAGCGGCTTACTTGTTCAGTGCACGCTTCTCGACATCGAGGGCGGCTTCACGCATCACTTCCGACAGCGACGGGTGCGGATGGCAGATACGGCCGATGTCTTCCGACGCCGCCTTGAACTCCATCGCGACCACGGCTTCGGCGATCAGGTCCGAAGCGTTCAGGCCGATCACGTGCACGCCGAGGATTTCGTCGGTCTTGGCATCGGCCAGCACCTTCACGAAACCGTCCGACGAGCCCATGCCCAGTGCGCGGCCGTTAGCAGCGAACGGGAACTGACCCGGCTTGAACTCACGGCCTTCGGCCTTGAGCTGCTGCTCGGTCTTGCCGACCCATGCGATTTCCGGCGAGGTGTAGATCACCCACGGAATGCAGTTGTAGTCGATGTGCGGCTTCTGACCGGCGATGACTTCGGCGACCAGCACGCCTTCGTCTTCAGCCTTGTGCGCGAGCATCGGGCCACGCACCACGTCGCCGATTGCGTACACGTTCGGCAGCTTGGTACGGCAGTGGTCGTCCACGGGGATGAAGCCACGCTCGTCGGTCGCCAGACCGATGTTGCCCAGACCCAGATTGTCCGTGTTCGGCACACGACCGACCGACACGATCAGGCGATCGACGTCGAGCACTTGCTCTTTGCCGTCCTTGTCCGTGTAGTTGACCGTGACGTTGTTCTTGCCAGCCTTCACTTCGCCAACCTTCACGCCGACGTTGATGTTCAGGCCTTGCTTGCCGAATTGCTTGATCGCTTCCTTCGCGACACCAGCATCGGCTGCAGCCAGGAATTCCGGCATGGCTTCGAGCACGGTCACTTCCGAGCCCAGACGACGCCACACCGAACCCAGTTCCAGACCGATCACGCCAGCGCCGATCACGCCCAGCTTCTTCGGCACGGTGTCGAACGAGAGCGCACCTTCGTTATCCGAGATGAGCTTGTTGTCGACCGGCATACCCGGCAGGTGACGCGCCTTCGAACCCGTGGCGATGATCACGTTCTTGGCCGTGACCGTTTCCGGCTTGTCGGCTTCCTGCACCGGCTTCACGTCGATCTGGTAGCCGCCGTCGCTCTTCGCAACGAACGTGCCTTCACCCTTGAGCCACGTGATCTTGTTCTTCTTGAACAGGTACTCGATACCGCCGGTCATCTTGTCGACGATCTTCTGCTTGCGTTCGAGCATCTTGGCGATGTCGATCTTCACGTCGGACGTGGTGATGCCGTGATCGGCCAGGTGATGACCGACCTTTTCGAATTCTTCCGACGACGCGAGCAATGCCTTCGACGGAATGCAACCGACGTTCAGGCACGTGCCGCCCAGCACCATCTTCTTGGCTGGGTTGATCCACTTCTCGACGCAGGCGACGGAGAAGCCGAGTTGCGCAGCGCGGATCGCGGCGATATAACCGCCGGGGCCGGCGCCGATAACGACTACATCAAATTCTTTGTTTGCCATTTTGAGACTCAGTGAAGGTTGACGGCAGGGGGAGGCGCGGCGCGCCGACCATGAGAAACACGGCCGGGCGACACCACGCAGTGCGCGCTAACGCTTACAGGTCGAGCAGCAGGCGGGCCGGATCTTCCAGCGCTTCCTTCATGGCGACGAGGCTCAGCACGGCTTCGCGACCGTCGATGATACGGTGGTCGTAGCTCATGGCCAGATAGTTCATCGGACGAATGACGATCTCGCCGTTCACCACCACAGCGCGCTCCTTCGTGGCGTGAACGCCCAGAATGGCCGACTGCGGCGGGTTGATGATCGGGGTCGACAGCATCGAGCCGAACACACCGCCGTTCGAGATCGAGAACGTACCGCCAGTCATTTCTTCGATCGACAGCTTGCCGTCGGCAGCCTTCTTGCCGTATTCGGCGATCTTCTTCTCGATGTCGGCCAGGCTCATCTGGTCGGCATTGCGCAGAATCGGCACCACCAGACCACGCGGCGAGCCGACAGCGATACCGATGTCGAAGTAGCCGTGGTAGACGATGTCGTTACCGTCGATCGAAGCGTTCACGGCCGGGTACTTCTTGAGCGCGTGGACAGCGGCCTTGACGAAGAACGACATGAAACCCAGCTTCACGCCGTGTTCCTTCTCGAACTTGTCCTTGTACTTGTTGCGCAGGTCCATCACCGGCTTCATGTCCACTTCGTTGAACGTGGTCAGAATGGCGTTGGTCTGTTGCGATTGCAGCAGGCGCTCGGCGATACGGGCGCGCAGACGCGACATCGGCACGCGCTGTTCCGGACGACCTTCCAGCGACGTGTCGCGGCCAGCCGGTGCGGACACCGACGGCAGTGCAGCACGTTGTGCCGGTGCCGGGATCGACGAAGCGGCAGCAGCGGCCGGCTTGGCGCCAGCAGCCAGAGCGTCGCCCTTGGTCACGCGGCCATCGCGGCCCGAACCGGCGACGTCACCGGCCGACAGATTCTTCTCGGCCAGCACCTTGGCAGCGGCCGGGCTGGCGATGTTGCCCGAAGCACCACCGGCTGCGGGGGCAGCGGCCGGTGCAGCAGCGGCGGCAGGCGCGGCGGCTTCTGCCGGCTTGGCAGCGACCGGGGCGGCAGCGCCAGCCTTGGCTTCGGTGTCGATCTTCGCGATGATCTGCTCGGACGTCACGGTGTCGCCAGCGTTGGCGGTCACTTCGACGAGCACGCCAGCAGCGGGTGCCGGCACTTCGAGCACGACCTTGTCGGTCTCGACTTCAATGATGGTTTCGTCCTGAGCGAATGCTTCGCCGACTTTCTTCTTCCAGTCGAGCAGCGTGCCTTCGGAAACCGACTCGGAAAACTGGGGGACTTTGACTTCAACAATGGCCATTTCTGGATCCTGGATTCGATAAACGTTCAATTCGGAAATACGGCAGCGGCCGTCCCTGGGGGAGGACGACCGCTGTAAGACCTAACCGGTTACTGCACCACAGTCGCGCCCTTGAGGCTGCGACCGAAAGCCGTATCGAGCAGCGACTTGAGCTGTTCGTAGTGCTTGGCGTAGTAGCCCACAGCAGGCGAGGCCGAAGCCGGGCGGCCAGCGTAGGCCAGCTTCTGACCGGCGCTCATGGCTTCGAGCAGGTGGTGTTCGATGTAGAACCACGGACCCTGGTTTTGCGGCTCGTCCTGGGCCCACACCACTTCGGCGAGGTTTTCGTACTTCTTCAGCTCGTTCTCGAACGCCTTGTGCGGGAACGGGTAGAGCTGTTCCACACGGACGATCGCGACGTCGTTCGACTTCTCTTCGCGACGGCGAGCAATCAGGTCGTAGTACAGGCGGCCCGAGCAGGCCACAACGCGCTTGACCTTGTTCGGGTCGATCGTGGCGTCGGTTTCGCCGATGACGGTCTGGAAACCGCCCTTCACGAGTTCCGACAGGTCGCTCACCGCTTCCTTGTGACGCAGCAACGACTTCGGCGTGAACACGATCAGCGGCTTGCGCTGCTGACGGATCATCTGGCGACGCAGCACGTGGAAGATCTGTGCCGGCGTGGTCGGCTGAACCACTTCCATGTTCGTATCGGCGCACAGTTGCAGGTAGCGCTCCATACGTGCCGACGAGTGCTCCGGACCCTGGCCTTCGTAGCCGTGCGGCAGCAGCATCGTCAGGCCCGAGACGCGGCCCCACTTCACTTCACCGCTCGAGATGAACTGGTCGATCACGACCTGCGCACCGTTGGCGAAGTCGCCGAACTGGCCTTCCCACAGCACCATCGTGTTCGGCTCTGCGGTCGAGTAACCGTATTCGAAGCCCAGCACGGCTTCTTCGGACAGCACCGAGTCGATCACCGTGAAGGTGGCCTGACCGTCTGCCACGTGTTGCAGCGGGACGTACGTACCGTCGTTCCAGCGCTCACGGTTCTGGTCGTGCAGCACGGCGTGGCGGTGCGTGAACGTGCCACGGCCAGCGTCCTGCCCCGTCAGACGAACGGCGAAGCCCGAAGCAACCAGCGAGGCATACGCCAGGTGTTCGCCCATGCCCCAGTCGAGCGGCTGCTCGCCCAGACCCATCTTGCGACGGTCGTTGATGACCTTCTCGACGAGCGGGTGAACCTTGAAGTTCGCCGGAATGGTCGTGATGCGCTCGGCCAGACGCTTGATCTCGGCGAGCGGCACGGCCGTATCGGCCTTGTCGATGTACTTCTTGTTCAGGAACGGCACCCAGTCGACCGCGTACTTGCTCTTGTAGTTCGAGAGCACCGGATCGATGGTGTGGTGGCCGTCGTCCATGGCCGAACGGTAGGCCTTGACGAAACCGTCGCCTTCTTCGGCCGTGATCACGCCTTGCGCGACCAGCTTTTCGACGTACAGAGCGCGCGTGCCCGGGTGTTGGGCAATCTTCTTGTACATCAGCGGCTGCGTCACTGCCGGGGTGTCCTGCTCGTTGTGACCCAGTTTGCGGAAGCAAACGATGTCAACGACGGCATCCTTCGCGAACTCCTGACGGAACTCGAGGGCCAGTTGCATGGCCAGCACGACCGCTTCCGGATCGTCGCCGTTCACGTGCAGCACCGGCGCTTCGATCATCTTGACCACGTCCGAGCAGTACGTCGTCGAGCGCGCATCGCGCGGGTCCGACGTCGTGAAGCCGATCTGGTTGTTGATGACGATGTGCACCGTGCCGTGCGTGCCGTAACCACGCGTTTGCGCGAGGTTCAGCGTTTCCATGACAACGCCCTGACCTGCGAAGGCGGCGTCGCCGTGAACTTGCACCGGCAGCACGCTGGCCGCGTCGGCTTCGCCGCGACGGTCCATACGGGCCTTGGCCGAGCCTTCGACCACCGGGTTCACGATTTCAAGGTGCGACGGGTTGAACGCCAGCGACAGGTGGACCGGGCCGCCCGTCGTCGAAACGTCGCTCGAGAAACCCTTGTGGTACTTCACGTCGCCTGCCGGCAGGTCGTCGACGTGCTTGCCTTCGAATTCGGCAAACAGATCCGACGGCATCTTGCCCAGGGTGTTGACCAGCACGTTCAGACGGCCACGGTGGGCCATGCCGATCACGATTTCCTGCACGCCCTTGGCGCCGGCGTGATGCACCAGCTCGTCCATCGCCACGATGAACGATTCGCCGCCTTCGAGCGAGAAGCGCTTCTGGCCGACGAACTTGGTGTGCAGATAACGCTCGAGGCCTTCAGCGGCCGTCAGGCGTTCGAGGATGTGCTTCTTCTTTTCAGCGGTGAAGTTGGGCGTTGCACGCACCTTCTCCAGACGCTCTTGCCACCAGCGCTTTTGCACCGGATCGCTGATGTACATGTACTCGGCGGCGATCGAGCCGCAGTACGTGTCGCGCAGCGCCTTGAGCAGATCGCGCAGGCTGGCTTGTTCGAAACCGAAGTACGTGTTCTCAGCCGAGTACACGCTGTCCATGTCGGCTTCGGTCAGGTCGTAGAACGCGGGTTCCAGTTCCGGAATCGCCGGGCGTTCCTGACGCTTGAGCGGGTCCAGATTGGCCCAGCGTGCGCCGAGGAAGCGGTAGGCCGCGACGAGCGACTGCACGTGCACCTGCTTGCGGGCAACGGCCAGGTCGGAGGCACCGGCATGCGACACGAAGGCATTGGCCTTGGCGCGCTGGGCGAACGACTCCACGATCGGGGCGTGAGCCACGTCGTTGGCGTTGGAACCATCAACAGCGGGAACGTTTTGCAGCGCGTCGAAATACTGGCGCCAGTTGTCCGGCACGGAAGCCGGATTATCAAGATACGATTCGTACAGTTCTTCGACGTAGGGGGCATTGCCGCCGAAGAGGTACGAGTTCGCTTGGAATTGTTCCATCAAACTCATTTTGCGCTCACCTTTTCTACGAGTGTCTCGAGAAATAGCGGGTTACGAAACCTTCCGCGACACGGCCTGACCGATTAGCGGATTGCGAGAATCAAGTGGTGCTTGGAAGGACCTGATCAATCACGGCGAGGAGCATAGCACGTTTTCTTGGCGCTCACCGCCCCGGAAAGCCGTCGTACGGGGACTTGCGGGGTGCCCGTCGCATGGGTCCCCGTCCCTGTCGTTCATCCTCGTCCGTCCTGTCGAACGCGCGTTCGCATTGCCGACATCCTGCGCACATCCGACCCCGATTTCGCAACACCTCCCCCCGATTTGACCGCGAACATGCCGTCATCGCGCGTATTCGTATTACGCACCCGAGACCCGTTATTCCCCCACCTCTATATGACGATATGGAAATTGGATATATAAAAATTAATTTTTATTATTTTAATTTCTAAAGCCTGAGGCATAGGGTGATGAGTATCCCTTGCCGGTCCATTGCGGGGGCGTCTGGACGGGATTGCCCCGCCGTAACGCCCTGCCGGTCCGGCCTCTGGAGCCCAAACCGACATGCAAGAGACTTCACCGCTCAACCTTCAGCAAGTCCAGTTGCTCAGCCAACTGGTCGATGGCCTTTCCGCCGAGCAGATGGCCTGGGTGCGGGGATTTCTCGCCGGGATCAATCACTCCGTCCGTCAGGTCGGCCAGCCAGGGGCGGTCGCCGCAACCGGGAACGCCAGCGCACCACAACTCACTATTCTCTACGGCTCCCAGACAGGCCACGCGCAGGAAGTCGCCGAACAAGCGAAAGCACGTGCGACGGCCGCCGGGTTCAAGGTCGAGCTGTTTGCGATGGGTGATTACAAGTCGTCGCGCCTGAAGCACGACAAGCTGCTGCTCGTCGCAGTGTCGACGCAGGGCGAAGGCGAGCCGCCTGACGACGCCCGAGACTTCTACGATTTCCTCCATAGCGACAACGCCCCCCGGCTCGATGGCACGCGCTTTGCCGTGCTGGGGCTGGGCGACTCCAGCTACGAGAAGTTCTGCCAGGCAGGAAAGGACTTCGATACCCGATTGGCAGCACTCGGTGCCGAGCGTCTGGTCTCCCGGGTGGACTCCGACGTCGATTACGACACGCCAGCCGAGCGCTGGATCGATGATGCGATCGAAACGCTCAAACTGCTCAAACCCCTCAAACAAGCAGCGGCATCACAGGCATCGACCACCGGCGCGGCTGCCAACCTGATGGACAGCTTCACGCTTGCCGCGCTGGCGGGAGGCGTGGGCGCCACGGCAACGGCCGAGCCCCACTACAGTCGAAAGTCCCCGTTCGACGCGCCCGTCCTGGAGAACATCACCCTGTCAGGGCGCGGTTCGTCCAAGGAAGTCCATCACCTCGAACTCTCGCTCGAAGGCTCGGGGCTGACGTACGAACCCGGCGACGCGCTGGGCGTCGTCGTGAAAAACGACGCGTCTCTCGTCGACGAACTGATCGACACCCTCGCGCTCGACCCGCAGGCCACGACGACCACGCACGACCGCACCCTCAGCCTGCGCGATGCGTTCCTGGGCGCCTACGACATCACCACGCTCTCGCGCGCGTTCCTCGAAAAATACGCCGCTCTCACCGATTCGACCGAACTCAGGACGTTACTCTCGGCAGGCAATGAAGCGGCGTTGCGCGACTATCTGCATGGCCGCGACGTGCTAGATGTCGTGCGGCAGTTCCCGGCGCGCAAACTCAAAGCCGCCGAATTCGTCGGCACGCTGCGCACGCTTCAACCGCGTTTGTATTCCATCGCGTCGAGTCTGGCAGCCAACCCGGCGGCGGTCCACATCACGGTCGGCGCGGTACGCTACGACAGCCACGGACGTGCGCGTCGCGGGGTGGCGTCAACTTATCTCGCCGATCTCGACCGAACCGGGGCGTCAGTGCCCGTCTACATCGAAGCAAATCGCAACTTCAAGCTGCCGCAGGACGGGCATGCGCCGGTCATCATGATCGGGCCGGGCACCGGCATTGCACCGTTCCGGGCATTCGTGGAAGAGCGTCAGGCGCTCGATGCGCCGGGCAAGAACTGGCTTTTCTTCGGGGACCGTAATTTCCGCACGGACTTCCTCTATCAGCGTGAGTGGCAACGCTATGTGAAAGATGGCGTGCTGACGAAAATCGATCTCGCCTTTTCGCGCGACACCGAAGACAAGGTGTACGTGCAGCACCGCCTTCGCGAGCAAGGCAAAGCGGTGTACGAATGGCTGCAGGAAGGCGCGCATCTGTACGTCTGCGGCGACGCGGAGCACATGGCGCGCGACGTCCACACGGCGCTGATCGACGTCATCGCACAACATGGCGACCTGTCGCAGGAAGCCGCCGCCGAATACGTGAAGACGCTGCAACGCGAAAAGCGCTATCAGCGCGACGTCTATTGATGCAGAACAGGCACCTCACATGACACAAGCCAGCTCAAGCGGGGCCGCATCATCGGCAACCCGCTCGGAAGTCGAGAAGATCAAGGACGTGAGCCAGTATCTGCGCGGCACGATTGCCGAAGGGCTGGCCGATCCGCTCACGGGCGCGATCTTCGAGAAGGACGCCCAGTTGCTCAAATTTCACGGCTCGTACATGCAGGACGACCGCGACCTTCGCGCGGAGCGGCAGAAGCAGAAACTGGAACCGGCGTATCAGTTCATGATCCGTCTACGCATGCCGGGCGGCGTGTGCACGCCCGCGCAGTGGCTCAGGCTCGACGAGCTCGCACAGAAGTATGGCGGTAACACGATCCGGCTCACCACGCGTCAGACGGTGCAGTATCACAACGTCCTCAAGCATCAGTTGCGCCCGCTCATTCGGGGCATCGATGAAGTGGCGATGACGAGCATCGCGGCATGCGGCGACGTCAACCGCAACACGCTCGTGTCGAATAACCCTCACCTCTCGCCCGCACACGCCGAAGCGTTGGACTGGTGCCTGAAGATCGACCGGCATCTGCTGCCGCAAACGACCGCCTATCGCGAGATATGGCTGGGCGACAAGCGCCTTGGCGCAGGCAAGGAGGATCACGAACCGATTTACGGCAAGCACTATCTGCCGCGCAAGTTCAAGATCGCCATTGCGATTCCGCCGAACAACGATGTCGACCTCTTCGCGAACGATCTCGGCTTCATCGCCATCGTAGGTAACGACGGCAAGCTCGAAGGCTTCAACGTCGCGGTCGGCGGCGGCATGGGTATGACGCATGGCGACGCTGCCACCTATCCGCGCACGGGCACGGTGATCGGCTACATTCCGGCCGAGCGCATCGTCGACGTGGCCGAGAAGGTGCTGCTCGTGCAGCGCGACTTCGGCGACCGGACGAACCGCAAGCATGCGCGTCTCAAATACACCATCGACGACCGTGGCGTGGCGTGGTTCCGGGAGGAACTGAACCGTTATCTCGGCTGGGAACTGGACAGCGCTCGGCCGTTCCACTTCTCAACCAACGGCGATCAGTACGGCTGGCTCAAAGGCGCGGACGACCGGTGGCATCTCACGCTTTTCATCCAGAACGGCCGTGTGAAGGATTGGGACGACTACCCGTTGATGACGGGATTGCGTGAAATCGCGAAAGTGCACGACGGCGACATCCGCATCACCGGCAATCAAAATCTGATCGTGGGACGGGTGAGCGAAGCGAAGAAGCCGCAGATCGAAGCGCTGGTGCGCGAGTATGGCCTGCTCGACGGCAAGCACCAGAGCGCCTTACGGATCAATTCCATGGCATGCGTCGGCTTTCCGACGTGCGGTCTGGCGCTGGCCGAGAGCGAGCGCGCCCTGCCCGGTCTGGTGACACGTCTGGAGAAAGCGCTGGACGACGCGGGGCTGGCGGGCGAGCCGATCACTCTTCGCATGACGGGCTGCCCGAACGGATGCGCGCGGCCGTACATCGCGGAGATCGGTCTGGTCGGCAAATCGGCGGGCAAGTACAACCTGTATCTCGGCGCGGGCTTTCACGGTCAGCGTCTGAACAAGTTGCACAAGGAGTCCTTGAGCGAAGACCAGATCGTCGCCGAGTTGACGCCGCTTTTTCAGAGATATGCACAAGACCGCTCCCCCGGAGAGCCATTCGGCGATTTTCTTGTGCGTCAGGGCGTCGTCCCGGCAGTCGTCGAAGCCCGGGAAGATTTCCACGGTCAGGGACGCAGCGAATCTTGAATCCTAATAATAGGGATTCGCCTTTTCGCCCCTCGCTAAGCCAACAAAAAAGCCCCGGCACTTTCGCGCCAGGGCTATTTTTCTTGCCGATGCCACCAATGTCAGTCGTTGCTGCCTGCGTAAGGCACCATGCAGCGCTTGACGGTGTTTTCGAAATCGCGCGACAGATTGCTGTCGGGGGTTTCGAAGTACTGAACGCGTGCACCGAAGCCGCCTTGCAGGATGTCGACGTACGGGTTGTAGATCGCGTTGTTGTCCTTGTCGTGACCGCGATACACGCGCACCCGGTCAGCCCCTTGACGGGCATACGACGTCGAATCGACGTTCTGCGACAACTCGCTCCAGCCGTGATAGATGCAGTTGAGCACCATGAAACGATCGGCACTGGTTCCCTGGTCGATCAGTCGACCCGTCGCCGGATCGGGCCGGCTCATCTGGTTGATCGGGCCACAGCCTGCCATCAGGCCAGCCAGCACGGCCACCGTCCCCATCAGCGCCACTCGCTTCATACTTCGACACCCTCAACTGAGCAAAAGATGGGCAATGTTACCCGGTTCGGCGCATCACCGCCATGAACATGCCCATCTCGCACAGTCGCATCGGTCGCCCCTCAGGCCGCCATCACGCTGCCAGCGAGAGCCTCGCATCCTCCACGGCATGCAGCGCAACACGCCGCGCCCCGGCCGATGACACGCCTTCGTCGCCCAGCCGGAATCGCGCCATTTCCTCTCGCAGCGCGTTCGTCTGATCCTCCAGCGAGGCCGCCGCCGCAGCCGCTTGCTCCACCAGCGCCGCGTTCTGCTGCGTGACCGTGTCCATCTGGGTGACGGCCTGATTCACCTGCTCGATGCCACCGCTCTGCTCGTCCGACGCCGCCGAAATCTCTCCCATGATGTCGGTCACACGTTGCACAGCTTGCAGGATCTCGTCCATCGTTCGGCCAGCCTCGGTCACCAACGTCGAGCCGTCCGACACCTTCTGCACCGACGCCTCGATCAACCCCTTGATCTCGCGTGCAGCCGTAGCACTTCGTTGGGCCAACGTGCGCACCTCGCCAGCCACCACAGCGAAACCGCGCCCCTGCTCACCCGCACGCGCCGCTTCCACCGCCGCATTGAGCGCCAGGATGTTGGTCTGGAAGGCAATGCCGTCGATCACCCCGATGATGTCCACGACCTGCGACGAACTCGCCGAGATGCCCTGCATCGTATCGACCACGCGCGCGACGACCTGTCCACCGCGCGCGGCGATGTCCGAAGCGTTCACCGCCAACTGGCTCGCCTGACGCGCGTTGTCGGCGTTCTGTTTGACGGTCGCCGTCAGTTGCTCCATCGACGATGCGGTCTCCTCCAGCGAGGCCGCCTGCTGCTCGGTGCGCGCCGACAGATCGGTATTGCCCGCCGAAATCTCGGCCGTGGCCGTCGCCATCGCATCACAACTGTGACGCACGCCGCGAATGGTGCCCGCCAGACGCGCCTGCATCGTCTCCAGCCCGCGCATGAGCATCGACATTTCGTCCTTGCCGCGCACTTGCACGGGATTGTCGAGTTGCCCAGCGGAAATATTTTCGAAGTGCGCGAGCGCCTCGCCCAGCGGCCGCATGATCGCGCCTCGCAGCGAGAAGTAGCAGGCGATGGCCATGAGCACACCCAGCACCGTCGCCCCGATACTCAGCCAGCGGAATGCCGTCAGTTCCGCCATCGAGGCTTCGTACGTGTCTTGCCCGAGCTTCATCTTGTACGCCGCCAGCGCGTCGCTCGCAGCGGTCAGTGTCGCGTAATGCTTGGGCAGCACGTTCATCGTGATGTCGTCCATCGCGGTGCGGTCGCGCGCATCGATGGCGGCCAGCATCGGATCCATGCCCTTATCGAAGAAGGTCGCACGGCGTGTCGCGACATCGTCCGCCAGACGCTGCTCCTCGGCGCCGTGCGGCAAGGCCTGATACGCGGCCCACGCAGCATTCGCGTCCTTGATCATGTTGCGCGCGCGCGCGGCCACCTTGTCGGCATCGGGTGATTCGGGATGCAGCACCACGCGATCGAGAATCGCGCGGGTGCGGGCAAGTGTGGCGTTGTCTTTACCGAGTGCCACCGTGGCGGCGAGGTGATTGGCGTACGTCTCGCGAAGCGCATCGCCGGTGCGTGTCATACCCGCAATGCCCAATGCGCCCAGCAGAATCAACAAAACAGCCAACAGCGCCATGGTGATGCCCAGGCGCGCCTTGATCGAAAAGCTCCGAAACATGCTGTCGTCTCCGTCTTACGTGATGGGTAGCTCACCCCTGTCCGGCCTCTTTTGGGCCGGTCATACTTGTCACATCGGCGTGCCTCACGCCAGACTTGAGCATCCTGCGGGTTTACGTGCCCGTGCGCCAAGGTATCGGTCGGCGTCGGATTGATCGATATCAAATGACTGGCGTCCGGCATTCGGCGCTCGTGACGTCTTATGGATCAAAACGAGGGAATACCGAAAAGAACACCGGGCAGGCACGCAAGGACAGCAGAATGCTGCGGGTGACCGGGGGAGTCAGCGCGATCTTATTACGTTTTTTATATATACCGACGATATATTCAAATGATGATTGACGGACTTGAGAAACTGTTGGCGGCTGGCAAAGACAACGCCCTGCTGCGCTTTGGCCTTGGCAAGGCGTATCTCGACGCGCAGAACTTCGCGGTCGCGGCCGATCACTTGACCCATTGCGTCGCGTTCGACCCTAAGTACACCGCGGCGTGGAAGCTGCTGGGTAAAGCGCGTCAGGGCGCTGGGGACATCGATGGCGCGCGCGACGCGTGGACGCAAGGCATTACCGCTGCGCAGGCCCACGGCGACCGTCAGGCCGAAAAGGAAATGACCGTCTTTCTCAAACGGCTAGGCTGATTTCTCGGGGAATCCAGGGGAAATTCACCCCGATGTGACTGCACGGTTCAGGCAACCGGCGTGCGTGCCGAGTGCGTGGTATCTTGCGACTTGCTCCTCAGATATGGCGCGGACGCATCGACGTTCCAGCCACCACAACTATGCCCGCACTCTCCACCTGGCTGGCCTTCGCGCTGGTCGCCTTCGGCATGGCCCTGACGCCAGGGCCGAACATGATGTACCTGATCTCACGCTCGCTGTGTCAGGGACCGGCGGCCGGTCTCGTGTCGCTGGGCGGCGTGGCAGTTGGCTTCGTCGTCTACATGTTATGCGCCGCCTTCGGTATCACCGCCCTGCTCTTCGCCGTGCCGTACGCGTATGACGTGCTGCGCTTCGGCGGTGCGCTCTACTTGCTGTGGCTGTGCTGGCAAGCGCTCAAGCCGGGTGGCCGTTCGCCATTCGAAGTGACGACGCTGCCCAAAGACAGCAACCGGCGTCTCTTTACGATGGGCTTGTTCACGTCGGTGCTCAACCCTAAGATTGCGATGCTGTATCTGGCGCTGTTGCCCCAGTTCGTGCATCCGGAGCACGGCAGCGTGCTGACTCAGTCGCTGGTACTCGGCCTCACGCAGATCGTGGTGAGCGTGGCGGTGAACGCCTCGGTCGCTCTGTCCGCTGGCTCCATCTCGCGTTTTCTCGGTCAACGCCCGGCATGGCTGCGCATCCAGCGCTGGCTCATGGGGGGTGTGCTCGGCGCACTGGCGCTGCGCATGGCGACCGAAGCACGCCGCTGAGCACACGTAATGCCGCTTAGTCGGGCGTCGGGCGAACGCCGCACGCGGACGTCGCTCTAACCCTTTGCCGTTTGCCCCGCGGCGCACCCCCCACTTTTTTGGGGGTGTCGCCCCGGGCGTGGCATACTGCACCGATTTCGCCGCGCGGCGGGGATCCACGCAGCGCTAGGCCGGCCGGCCTGTTCCCATCCTGCATTCTTCGTTGGGTATGTCCTTGAAGCATTGTTTGCCGCCTCGTGCGCCGTCGCATCGCGCGCACCGTAAGTCCCCCGTCATCACGCCTCAGGCGCAGTCATCGCACTCTGCCTCGCCTTCACCCCACCGTCGCCCTCACGGTCAGCGCGGATTCGGCACGCTTGCCGTCATCCTTGCCACGCTGGCAGGGTTGGCCGTGGTCGCGGCCCTGATCGTCGGCTACGCGCTGATCGTCATGCGCCCCAATCTGCCCGCGCTCGACGTCATCACCGACTACCGGCCCAAGGTGCCGCTGCGGGTCTACACGTCCGATAACGTGCTGATCGGCGAATTCGGCGAAGAGCGTCGCAGCCTGGTGACCATCGATCAGATTCCGGATGTGATGAAGAAGGCGGTCCTCGCGATCGAGGATTACCGCTTCTACGATCACGGCGGGGTCGACTTCATCGGCATTCTGCGCGCGGGTGTCTCCGACGTCATGCACGGCGGTGCGGCACAGGGTGCCAGCACGATCACCATGCAGGTCGCGCGTAACTTCTTCCTTTCCCGCGAGAAGACGGCGACCCGCAAGATTTATGAAATGCTGCTCGCGTACAAGATCGAGTCCGCGCTGTCCAAGGACAAGATTCTCGAGCTGTACATGAACCAGATCTATCTGGGACAGCGCGCTTATGGCTTCGCCAGCGCCGCGCGCATTTATTTCGGAAAGGACCTCAAGGACATCACGCTTGGCGAAGCCGCCATGCTTGCCGGACTGCCCAAGGCGCCTTCCGCTTACAACCCGATCGTCAACCCGAAGCGCGCGAAGATTCGTCAGGAATACATCCTCAAGCGCATGCTCGATCTGGGCTACATCTCGCGCAATCAGTACGAAGATGCCCTGCATGAACCGATCCGTACGCGCACGTCCGGCAACGAGTACAACGTCCACGCCGAATATGTGGCGGAAATGGTGCGTCAGGCGGTGTACGACGAGTACAAGGACGACGCCTACACGCGCGGCCTGACCGTCATCACCACGCTCGATTCCAGGAAGCAGCAGGCCGCTTACGAAGCCGTTCGCGCGGGCGTGCTCGATTACGAGCGTCGCCATAGCTATCGCGGCCCGGAAGGTTTCGTGGAACTGCCAGCGGCCATGCCCGATCGTCAGCAACTGATCGAAGACACGCTGCTCGAACACCCCGATAACGGCGATCTCGTGGCGGCTGTGGTCGTGGCCGCAAGCACCTCGCAAGTGACGGCGGTTCCCCTCTCGGGCGACGCCGCCGTGATCAACGGCGACGGCATCGGCTTCGCGGCGTCGGCGCTCTCGGCCAAGGCCAGCGAGAAGGTCCGCATCCGCCCCGGCTCGATCATCCGCGTGATGAAGGACGCGCGCGGCAAGTGGCGCATCTCGCAACTGCCCGAAGTGCAAGGCTCACTCGTTTCGCTCTCGCCGGACGACGGCGCGATTCGCGCCCTGATCGGCGGCTTCGACTTCAACCAGAGCAAGTTCAACCGCGCGACGCAGGCATGGCGTCAGCCGGGCTCGACGTTCAAGCCGGTCGTGTACTCGGCAGCGATCGAGAAGGGCGTGAGCCCCGCCACGATGGTGATGGACGGCCCGCTGAACCTGCCGCCCGCACAGACGGGCGGTCAGGCGTGGGATCCGCACGACGACGACGCCTTCAGCGGTCCGATGACCGTGCGCGAGGGCCTGCAACGCTCCAAGAACCTCGTAGCGATTCGTCTGCTGCAGTTCGCCGGCACGCAATACACGCAGGATTACGCCACGCGTTTCGGCTTCGACGCGGACAAGGTGCCGCCGTATCTACCGATGGCGCTGGGTGCCGGACAGACGACGCCGCTGCAACTCGCCGGTGCCTATGCGGTGTTCGCGAACGGCGGCTACCGTGTCGCGCCCTATCTCATCAGCGAGATTCGCGATGCACGCGGCAACATCCTGAACAAGGCGACGCCGGTCGTGGCAGGCGTGAACGCTGCCCGTGCGATCTCCGCACCGAACGCATACATCATGAACAGCCTGCTGCAAACGGTGGCGCAGCGCGGAACGGGCTCCGGCACGAACGTGCTCAAGCGCTCCGACCTGGCGGGCAAGACAGGCACGACCAACGACGCGCTGGATGGCTGGTTCGCTGGCTATCAGCACTCGCTCGTGGCCGTCGCGTGGATCGGTTTCGATCAGCCGAAGACATTGGGTAGCCGCGAATTCGGTGCGCAACTCGCGCTGCCAGTGTGGACGAAATACATGGGCGTGGCGCTAAACGGCGTGCCGCAACAGCAGATGGCCATGCCCGACGGCGTGAGTGTGGTGAACGGCGAGTTGTACGAGACGGACAAGCTGCCGGGCAACGGGTTTGTGGCGAGCATCGGCATCGAAGACAACAGCGGCGGCTTCTCGCTGCCGTTCTTCGGTAACGGCTCGCCCTCACCTGCCGCCCCGCCGCCGGCCGCCGCGCAACCGCCTTCGCCCGGCGGCACGGATGCCAGCGAAAAGGCCCGGATTCTGGACATGTTCAAGCATCCCTAAGCCTCCATTAGCCACCGCAAGCCTTTACCAACGACGGCCACCGAACGGTGGCCGTTTTTGCGTCGACTGTCCTATCGCGCGACGCGACGACAAGCGCAAGAACGTACAAGCCGACACGCGGTGCAAAACGTTATGCTCGGGGCATCGAAGGCCTCTTTTTGCCCTTTTTTCCCTTCACCCCAACACCTCAACCCACAGGAACGTCTCACCATGCCGGTTCTGTCCCGCACGGCAAGCTTTGCCGCAGGCGCCCGCGACACGTTGCCGATGATCGTCGGCGCGGCCCCGTTCGGCCTGATCTTCGGCGCCCTGGTCGCCACCACGCCGCTAGCACTCTGGCACGGTCAACTGATGTCGCTCACCGTGTTCGCGGGATCGAGCCAGTTCATTGCCGCAGGGCTTTTTGCGACCGGCGTAGGCTACGCCGTGCTGTGGGCGACGACGTTCATCGTCAACCTGCGCCATATGCTGTATGCCGCGAATCTACTGCCGCAGGTGAAGCATCTGAACCTGCGTTGGCGCGCGCTGTTGGGATTCCTGTTGACGGACGAGACGTTCGCCGTGACGAGCAGCCACTTCCACCGTCATCCCGACGATCCGATGGGCCATTGGTACTTCCTCGGCTCAGCGCTGTCGATGTACGTGAACTGGCAAGTGTGGACGCTCGCGGGCCTCTTGTTCGGCGCTGCATTTCCACGTCTGCAAACGCTGGGCCTCGACTTCGCGATGGTCGCGACCTTTATCGCCATCATCGTGCCGCAGATGGCGCGCATGCCGTGGGCCGTGGCGACGGTCGTCGCAGGCACGGCAGCGTATCTTTGTCAGTCGCTGCCCTATAAGCTCGGCCTGCTGGTCGCGGTAGCGCTGGGCATCGCGGCAGGCATGCTCGCACTGCACGCGAAGCGTCGCGGCGGCGCGCAACCGACGTCGACGCGAGGTGCCCAATGAACTACGTCCTGGCGATTCTCGGCATGGCGACGGTCACGTTCGCGGTCAAGGCGGGCATCTTCGTGCTGGGCGACCGCGTAAGGTTCCCGGAGTGGTTGCGCGAAGCGTTGTCGTTTGTCCCGGTGACGGTGCTCACGGCGATCATTGTCCCGATGACGTTAGCTCCCCATGGCAACGGTCTCGAACTGACGTGGCGCAATCCACAACTCGTGGCGGCCCTCGTCGCCATCGCCGTCTGTGCGGCGACACGCCATCAATTGCTCACCATCGGCGCAGGGCTGGCCGTGTTCTTCGCCTGGCAACTGGGCGTATTGGCATAGCGGCGGGATCGTTAGGAAAACAACGAAGCCGAAAGAAAAAAGCGCCCCGAAAGGCGCTTTTTTTTGCGGCAATATGCGGCGTCAGACTGACACGGTACCCAGCGTGCCAGCACGATAAGCAGCGACGAACGCGTCGAAGTCACCGACCTGCGTGCGTTCCAGTTCAGCCTGCGTGTCGAGCGATTTACGGGCCAGTGTCTCGAAGTGATCGACGACCGCCGGATCGAGCGGCATGTCGCGCAGCGTCTGTGCGTGACGCTTGCTCTGATCCAGCGCGAACGCCTGAAACGCGCCGCCCTTCCTGCCGCGCAGCGGTTCGAGTGCCGCCATCACGCGGGCGGACGGCGTGAGCGTCACGTCCTGCACTTTCGCGCGTTGCAGCGCCATCGAGTGCGCGTAATGCGCGCCGCCGCGTTGCGCGTCGAAGGCCGCGGCCGTGCGATCGATGCGATCGAGCAGGTCTTCCGCCCAATCGAACAAAGTGATCGCTTCACCGCCACGATGCAGGACAAGTCCGGGCTTGCGGCCTTCCTTGACGACGTGCGCGAAGTTATCGCGATTCTCCATGTTCTCGGCGTTCGAGCACGACGGACTATTCTCAAACGCGCAGAACAGCAGGAAGGCGTCGATGAACCGTGCGGCATCGACGTCGATGCCGACGGGCTGGAACGGGTCGATGTCGATACAACGCACTTCGACGTATTGCACCCCGCGGCGCGCCAGCGCCTGCACCGGACGTTCGCCACTGTACGTTACGCGCTTGGGGCGAATCGTCGCGTAGAACTCGTTTTCGATTTGCAGCAGGTTCGTCGAGAGCTGAATCCACTCGCCGTCACGCTTCGTGCCCAGCGCCTCGTAAGCCGGGTGCGGCTGGCTGACGGCTTGGGTGAGCGCATCGATGTAGCTCGGCAGGCAGTCATAGCAAGGCGAGACTTCCGACTGCGCACTGTTCTGATAGCCGAGGTCGCTCATGCGCAGGCTGGTCGCGTACGGCAGGCCCAGCGTTCCTTCGTCGAACGAATCGAGGCCGTGATTACGTCCACGCAGGAACTCGGCATGCAGCACCGGCGACGCACCGAACAGGTACATCAGCAGCCAGCTGTAGCGGCGGAAATTGCGGATGAGGGCGACGTAGCGCGCCGACTGATAATCGCGTGCGCTGTCCTTCGAGCCTTCGGCTTCGCGCAGCAGTTCCCACACCGGCTCGGCCAGCGAGAAGTTGTAGTGAATACCGGCGATGCATTGCATCGGCTTGCCGTAGCGCAGCGCGAGGCCCCGACGGTAGACATGCTTGAGCATGCCGATGTGAGAGGTGCCGTAGTCGGCAATCGGAATCACGTCTTCCGGCGGCAGTGCGGGCGGCATCGAATCGCTCCACAGCAATTCTGCGCCGAGCTTGCGATAGGCGAACTGATGGATTTCGTCGAGACGGGCGATGACGGCGGCCGCGTCGTGCTGCGGCGGCGTGATGAATTCGAGCAGCGCTTCGGAGTAATCGGTGGTGATTTCGTCGTTGGTCAGGGCCGAGCCAAGCGCGTGCGGGTGCGGCGTCAGCGCAAGTTCGCCGTCGCTTTCGACGCGCAGCGTCTCACGCTCGATGCCCGACAAGCCCTGGCCGAGCAAGTCGCGGTGGGCGGGTTGCATGATGAGCGCCAGACGCTGGTCGAGCAGTGCGGCATCGGCGGTGTGTTCGTGTTGACGATTCTGGTTTTCCAACTTCCATCCCTCTGGGCAAGCGGACTGCTTTGGCATGGCTGTCGACGCCGAAGCCCGTCATGACGAGGCGTCATGATCGGCGTGGGGTTCGACGTCGAACGACATACGGAGGTCTACGGGGTGCCGACGGCGGCGGCACGACCGCCGGAATCTGGATTCCGGAGGACGCGCCCGATGCGCGGCACGGCGCGAATTTGGCCTGAGCATAACTGAAAACGCCAAACCGCGTCGGCCGCCACTTCAATAGGGCTTTTCGGCTTCCGGGCCAGCTTCGGAATGCGCTTTGGTGTGAGCCTTGGGGTGAGCTTCAGCGGCACGGTCAGCATTAGCCTCAGCGTCAGCCTGAGTGCCCCTGCGCGAATGCCGCATTGGCGCCCCGAAAGACCGCGCAGATACTGGCGACATGATGAATATTCAACACCTCACCGACCTCCTCCCCTTGCTGGCGCTGGGCCTCGTCACCTTCCTGCTCGCGGGTTTCGTCAAAGGCGTGATCGGGCTGGGCCTGCCGACGGTGGCCATCGGCCTGCTCGGACTGGCCATGCCGACGGCCGAAGCTGCAGCGATGCTCATCGTCCCGTCACTCGTCACCAACATCTGGCAATTGCTGGCCGGGCCGCGCTTTGCCGCGCTGGCGAAGCGACTGTGGCCGATGCTCTTGGGCATCTGCGTCGGCACATGGGCTGGCAGCGGATGGCTGGCGAACGGTGGCAATCTCGCGGGGATGGCGCTGGGCGTCGCGTTGCTCGCCTACTCCGTGCTCGGACTGGCGGCGGTTCGCCTGCACGTGCCGAAACACTGGACGGCCAGACGCGAAGGCGCGGTGGGCGGCGTCGTCGGCGTGGCAACGGGATTGGTGACGGCGGCAACCGGCGTCTTCGTGATCCCGGGTGTGCCGTTCGTTCAGGCGCTCGATCTCGACAAAGACGATCTGGTGCAGGCGATGGGCCTGTCGTTCACCGTCTCGACGATTGCGCTGGCGGCCGGACTGGCGCGCGACGGCATCTTCCACGGCCCGGCCATGGGCGTGTCGCTGCTGGCGCTGGCGCCCGCACTGGGCGGCATGTTCATCGGGCAGTGGGTGCGAAGCCGCGTCAGCGCACCGGTGTTCCGCCGCTGCTTCTTCATCGGCCTCGCCATGCTGGGTGCCGAACTTGTGATCCAGCACATACGCTGAGCAGGGCCTGCGACGTTCACGCCTCACTTCAGATCGGCGAAATCGACGTCCCAGAATTCCATTTCCCGACGCGCTTCCAGACTCCGCCCCTCTTCCGTGCGACGGAGTTCGACGCGCCTGATCTTGCCCGAGATCGTCTTTGGCAAATCGCAGAATTCGATGCGACGAATGCGCTTGTAGGGTGCGAGATGGTCGCGGCAGAAACGCAGGATATCGAGCGCGAGTTTGTCATCTGCCTGAAAGCCCGAACGCAACGTGATGAACGCCTTTGGCACAGCCAGACGCAGCGGATCGGGACTGGGCACAACACCGGCTTCCGCCACGGCGGGATGCTTGATGAGTTCGCTCTCCAGCTCGAACGGGCTGATGCGGTAGTCGGACGCTTTGAAAACATCGTCGGCACGCCCGACGTATGTAAAGTAGCCGCGGTCGTCGCGCATGGCGACATCGCCGGTGTGGTAGTAGCCGTCGCGCATTGCGTAGGCGGTCTTCTCGCTGTCGTCTTCGTATCCTTGCATCAGTCCGGCGGGACGCGGCGACAGCACCAGCGCGACTTCGCCTTCGTCGGCTTCCGCGCCGTCCGGATCGAGCAGCACGACACGGTAGCCCGGCATCGGCCGCCCCATCGCCCCCGCCTTGACGGTCTGTCCCGGCGAGTTGCCGATCTGGCAGCAGGTTTCCGTCTGTCCGTAGCCGTCGCGAATCGTGATGTTCCACGCCCGCTTCACCTGATCGATGACCTCGGGATTCAACGGCTCGCCCGCGCCGATGAGTTCGCGAAACTTCACCGCGTGACGCGCGAGGTCTTCCTGAATCATCATGCGCCAGACGGTCGGCGGCGCGCAGAGCGTCGTCACTTCGCAGCGCGCGGCCGTCTCTAGCGCGGCGCGGGCGTCGAAACGCGAGAAGTTGTAAATGAAGATCGTCGCGCCCGCATTCCATGGCGCGAAGAAGCAACTCCACGCGTGCTTCGCCCACCCCGGCGAGCTGATGTTCCAGTGCACGTCGCCCGGCTGAAGGCCGATCCAGTACATGGTGGCGAGATGACCGACGGGGTAGCTCTGATGCGTATGGAGCACGAGTTTGGGACGCGATGTCGTGCCTGAGGTGAAGTACAGCAACAGCGGATCGGTCGCGAGCGTGACGCCGTCGGGTGCGAACTGTTCAGGGGCTTCGTAGGCGAGCGTGAGCGACGTCCAGCCGTCGGGCGGATGATCGCCGACCGCGATGCGTCGATAGTCACCGGGCAGGTCATCGAACTTGATGGCATCGCGCGCGGTGGTGACGACGTGCCGCACGCGGCCGCGCTCCAGCCGGTCGGCGAGGTCACCGGCAACGAGCAGCGTAGTGGCGGGAATCATGACGGCGCCGAGCTTCATGCACGCAAGCATGAGGTCCCAGAGTTCGACCTGATTGGGCAGCATGAGCAGGACACGGTCACCGCGCGCCACGCCCTGTGCCCGCAGGAAGTTCGCGACGCGATTGGAGCGTGCCGACATTTCGGCGAACGACAGACGCGCTTCGCGTCCGTCTTCTTCTACGACCCAGAGGGCCGGGGTGTCGTTGCCTTGCGCTTGTGGATCGAAGAAATCCAGCGCCCAGTTGAAATGGGTGAGGACAGGCCAACGGAAATCACGGTACGCCACGTCGTAATGGGCGCGCTGCGCGAGCAGCAGGTCGCGTGCGTCGCCGAATCCCTGGGTGTGCGGCATCGCTTGTCTCCGAGCCTCATGGGCGATGGATTTAGGCAGAATTCCATTATCGTGAGGCCCTTCGAATACGACATCCGGAATAACCATCATGGATGCGGGACGCCATGCGAATGCTTGACGACGCGATGCGTGAGCAAGGTCGTGCGCGAAAAACAGAAGCGATTCAAGGAGTTGATGCGGCGAGCGCTCGGTCGGAGCAAAAAAAGATGCGCCCGACGCGCACGCCCCCTATCTTTCGCGCGAAAAGCTCTGCTATAATCGCGTTCTTTCGAGCGATGCTTCCTAGCGATGCATCTCTCACGGGGCGTAGCGCAGCCTGGTAGCGTACCTGCATGGGGTGCAGGTGGTCGGAGGTTCAAATCCTCTCGCCCCGACCAGAATTGAAAAACCCGCACAGTCTTTGGCTGTGCGGGTTTTTTCGTTTATAGCGATCGGTTGATTCGTACAGCGCAATATCAGAAGGTGATGATCTGCGCTCAACGTCAGCATCGTGAACGACAGTGCCATTCCTAATCGCAAATTGCTCGCGCGAATGCACGGAGAGAGCAAGTGCGATCCTCTCCGCTGGAGTGCAGGTCGGCCTTGCCCGGAGAAAGCGAAAATGTCTCCGCATGCGTGCCGCGCCATCCTGTGACGTCAGCCTTTGCGGTCAACCGATAGGCTCGCAAGATCGCTCGAGCTACGTCGTATAGCCGGTCAGGATCAGGACTGCACATATAGAGGTAGCCGTCATTGCCATCGAGGTGCAATTCGCTTTCACCCAGCTCGCCGACGTGGGCTCGTTTGGTTGCTCTCCCAAACCACACCTCAAGTTTGCTGAGGATTGCGTAGTCCGTTCGGTAATAGTCAAAATGAACCATAACGGTCGGCCCGGAGTGCTTCTCGGATTGCCCCTCGGCCGCCGATGCTTTACTCGAGTTGCCGATGAGTGACGCGACGCAGAGAAGAAGCGTAAGCGCTGAAGTGCTGAACAACTGCGACATCGTTAGAACAGGCAGATGATGATTGTGCGTGACATCGACGATGTCGTCGATAGCTGCTGGAAAGCAGCGACTCCGCACAACCGCCATTTTGCTGACGAACGCATTCCGCGTCTGCCTGTATTCTAGGCGGGCAAAACAAAAAGAGCCCGCACGGTCATCTCGGACTTGTCTTTGATCGACCGCCTATCCGGAGCGCGATAGCTTGCCCGCATGTGTCAGGTGGCCAAGGTCATCCAGCACACCTCACCGCCACTCTGCGGTGCGGGCGCCCCATCGCGCTCAATCCAACTGCAGTGGTCTTTACCCCTCATCCGATACAAGCCTCGATAGCCGTTGGCGAGTGCTATTGCAAAGTCAGTATCGTTCAATCGGTAAATAGTCCCCGTATTGCCGGAGCTTCCGGAATCACCTACGAACGCAAATCGAATCGAGGCGCCTGAGATCAACATGGCGTTCCGTCCATAGGCATCACGCGAACACCACGTACCGTCGAGCTGCGACGTCGGTACCTTGTTTGCTGAATCGTTATCTGAACGCGAAGCCGCTGCGGCACCTTCCGCCCGCTTACATACTCGGCATGAGACGCTCGAGATAGTGGATCGAACAATCGCCTTCTGACCGAATACTCTGTCCTCCCCCTGATTCCCCTGACTGAGGATAGTGAAGTACGGAGTCCCGTCGACGTAGAAATCGACTTTCGAGCATATGGGAGCGCTGGAGGTGAATTTCAGGTCTGCCCCGTAGCTGCCATTTTTTGACTCAGCAGGAACCACGTTCATTGACACTGAACACGTTCAAACGATCTGCTGGCAATCGCAAATGTTGCCTTGTCCAAATGCGATCGTGCACATGGACATTAGACACACCCCGATAAGTCCTCGCATCCCAGTTCCCCCGCTGTGTTTTCGCCGATTCTACGACGCCGCAACCGACTCACGAGTCCTTAAATTAATGGCCACCAACACTGTGTTTTTACACAGCACTCATGCTAATTTACCTCTCTCGAAGTCACCCGAAGGAGGCCGCCATGCGAGATCTGTACAACACCCGATTCGTCGTCATCCCCTTCCGTAAAGGGGCTGGCGGCAATCTGCTGCCCATAGAGGTGCGGCCAGTCCGCACCAGCTTCGGCGCCGTGCGCGTCGCGCACTCGATGCGCGAGCTGCACGCGGGTGTGGCGGCTTACGAAGTCCAGCTCGATCCCGAGACGGGGGCCATGGACTCGCCGAAAGTCCTCTTTCAGCACGGCCGCGTGCCAGCGCTTGACGAGTATTCCACGGCTTAACAAACATGTGAATCTGCGCCGGTGAACTGCGATTTATCTCTGATGACCGTGAGTCCGAGGCTCGCTATTCTGACAACAGATCAAAAGCATCTTGCCTCAACCACTCGCTGAAATCCGGAGATTGATCATGCAAAGCCACACGACAAAAGATAATAATTAGCAGCTTTTTAATATTTTTGATAACTTTAATTATCTTTTTTCATCAACGCATCGTAGCTACGCTCGCAGGCAAGTCCGGCGATGTGGGTAGCGTCAGCGAACTTCGCGAGCGCTCCCGCAGCCTCGTCAGTCCGACTGAGCATCCCTGCGAGCAGATCGAGGGGATCTGGTCCCGCATCGGTTGGCGAGCTTCCGGCGATAGGGGTGGAATGTCGCGCGGCGCTGACGTACTGGCTGAGTTGCTTGCGCAGCCCGTCAGCGACGAGATCAGAAGTACGAGCAGCCGCATTCGCGGCATCGGCAGATCTTTTTGCATCGATCGATATCCCGGCCAGCGTTTGCGTCGTCTGGCGATACAGGTTGTTGGTGGCGGTGAGGTCGTCAATCCGCCTGGCTTGTGAAGCAACCGTTGACGACTGTCCGGCGTCGTGATGTCCCTTCCAATAACCTCCGCATACGGCCAGCAGCATAGCGAGCAACAAGCCGCCCCACAGGCGAGGATCGAACCACATCACATTGCACCTCCGGCTTTCACATACTGCTGAAGCAACGGTGCAAGCGCGTGTTCCATCTGACCGTAACCCGCACCGGGCAAACTAGCCCAGATGTTCCTGCACTTCGAGATCGCAGACTCGATCTTTCCCGCCATGATGTCGTTCAGCGCACCTCGCTCGCAAATCTGCTGTATCGCGATCTTGTCCTGACTCACTGGAGAGAAATCCTGCAGGCCCAATTGCCGCTTATACACGTCGTAATAGCGCGAAAGGAGTTGATACCGCCCCGCGGCCGTCGACCACACATTAAAGCGCTGGATCCACACCGATTTCCTCGGATGGTCCGCGTAGCTGGTGAACGTACCGCCGCCCACGATCACGTTGTAACCATCGTCTGAACCTGCGATCCGTGATGTGAATTCTGACCACGCCAACATGTCGAGAAACGCGCACACGTTCTGATCACTGGCCATGACCAAGTCAATCCGAGCCATGCCCCCTCCCCTTATTCAATCGCGACACCGGCCTGCCAGACGAGCATAAAAACGTCATGGCCATCGCTCACCCCTTCCCGCTACGAAACGATCCTGCGCGACGCTTGAGTTGCAACTCGATGAACTGCGCGCCGACCGTACCGAGCACACTGCCAATACCCAGCAGCGCCAGCGGCGGAATGTCCGGGATCTGGATGAGTACGACGCCAGCGATCATCGAAGCACCAGCGCCCAAAATCGCACGCCCGACAATCAGCCGCCATGTCAGGATCTCATCGCTGACGAGCAGTTTCCCAACGCCCATCACGGCGCCCAATACCAAAAGACCCAGAATCGTCCAGGTAGTCTTGTGGTCGTCCATCGATAATTCCCCGCCTACGAAAGAATGACGCCGCCCGCGAGTAGATGCGGCGAGCGGCGACGAACGTGTTTAAAAAAGGGGCTATTCGCCGGGCTTCAGCATGTGGCGTTGAAGGTCTTTGCCGACGCCGTCGAAGTAGGCGATATATCGGCTGTCATCGCTCGTGACTTCGCCCTGATGGGGCCAATCGGTGGGATCCTGCAGACACGCAAAGACCGAGACGATTGCACTCTCGGTAGCGTCCGAAAACTGACAGTAGACAGTAGTGAGCATGTTCAGAATTCGTATCCGGTGACGTAGAAGGAAAAGATCGCGGTGCCGTTATTCGGGGTGTTATCTGCACGATAGAAAAGCGTCTGCGGCGTGCCGATGTCGACGATGGCATTCGAATTGTTGCCGTTCCCCGAAATCGAAGTCGCGGCACCGCACGATATCTGTCCCGAAGCGTTGGCGTCCATTGCCAGGTCGAGTGTCTGTGTCGTCCCGACTGCGTTGCATGTCGTGCCGACAATGATCTTCGCTCGCCGGGCGTTGCGCGGGATATTCGTAAAGTTCAACGCGGTGAAGGAGGTTTTCACAACGCTAGAGTTCAACGCCATTGAGGCGGGCCGGTTCACCCATCTGCACACAAGATTCGTTCCTGCGGCGAATTGCGCCGACGCATTCGTCGGCACCACCGCGACCAGTGCCGATGCGGTGAATCCCGCCGGTGGGTTCGCACCGCTGAATACTTCGGGCGCTGTGATCGACGTTGCGTTGACGATGCGGCGCACACTCGCACCCGTTGAAGGGTTGAATAGCTTGTAGAGCGCTACGTAACCGGACGCCGGTGCACTGCCGGTGTCCATGTCCGTCGTCAGGTTGAACGTGTCGGAGACATTAGCGAGGCTGTAACGCAGTCCGCCCAGAGCCGTTTCCACGATCAGCTCGTCGGCCGTGAACGTGCCCGTCACGCTGGCCGTGGCGATGCTCATCGACGCGTTACGACTCGTCCCGACGACGCCGACGGATCGAGCGCTAACAGCCGCTTTCAGATTCGCAAGAAGCGTAGCCGTCGTGCCATCGTCGACAGCGTTCTGCCCTGTCGTGTCGACGATAAGTTGTGCCAGCACTGCCGCCATGATGCTGGACTGTCGCCAGACTTTGTTTACCTGTGCAGACTGGGCCGTTCCCGCCTGAAAGCCGGACGCCAAAAGCGCGCTCAGCGCTGCGTATTCCGCCTGTGGAAGCACGTTCGCCGACGCGCCGTTAGCGAAAGCCAAAAAATCGTTTGCAGTCATGTCTTACCCATAAAAAAAGCCGCCCGAAGGCGGCTGGTGGAACGGAGAGTTGAATTAGAGCGGTGTGGCCCATGCGCCAGAATCAAAACCTGCGACATACTCGTTCGACATATCGAACCCGAAAATCGGCGAGTCGCTGACTGACGTCACGATATAGAAGCTGATCCGAACCGACTGAGGCTTGATCGGGATGTAACCGCCAGACAGCAGCGCGAGAAACAGGGCCGAGGGGACCTTGCCGGAAATGCCGACCGTGATCGACATGTCCTGGTTATCCTGAATAAAAACATGGGTGCCGGTGTTGAAAATCTGGCTCAGAATCGCCTTCGACCCCGCCAGTGTTCCATCCCAATGGTTCGCACCGATACGTGCCCGGATGAGAAGCCGATAGGTCTCGTCATCGAGCGTCGTCACCCCCGTATCCGGATCGAACGGACCTCTCCATACCCCTTGATCTAAACCAAGCCCCGCCGTATCGAACGAGAAGTACACCCCGGACAGCGGTGCACGGATATTGCGGGACACGCCCACCCACAGCCCCACACCGTCGAGCTGTTTCCCTATGGCGCTGTCGAGGTCGAAGCTTGCCGGCAGGCTCGCGAGTGCATCCTGCACATCGACAAAGCACTGCGTGACCGCCCGAACCATCGCCGCATAGCGCGGCTTGTCGGCGTGCTCGGAAGTGAGCTTTCCGGTGTAATCGGTAATGTCAGCCATATCAGACCGATGTCATAGTGATGCTGGCGGGCATGCACGTTGCGGCCTGATTGAACGCAAGTGGCACGTCAGGGGAACCGGCCCCAGCCGGGCCGCTCAGCGTGAGAGATTTGATCTTGAACGTGGTCGCCCCCGGCACGCTCTTGGCGGCCGCAATGCACGCATCCCACTCGACGACGCCAGGCGTGCCACCGCCAATCGCCACAGCGTTGATGTAGTTCGAGATGGCCTGCTGAACCGACTGACCGATCGCCGCGGTAAACCCGGCAAGAGCGTTGAACTGCACCACTGCTGTCATCGCCTGAGGCACCGGCCGATAGAACCGGATGACGATCGGCCGCCCGTACACATCATTGACGCTGACGGCTGTCGTGCCGTACGTGCCGCCGCCCGGCCCTTTCTTCGCGGCGATCGCATTCGCGATAGCCGTCGCGTCGCCACCCTCTACCACCAGCGAGATGGTGTGCGGCGGCAACGTGTTCGCGTCGGTGGCATTGGTGTCGTTCTCATAACCGGCACATCGCGTCACACCCTGCACATTGGCGACTGCGCCGATGGTCCCCTCGAACACCGTCAGCGACGGAATCGCGGTCGACGTCTTTTGACGAGCCCGCAGCGCAGCGTCCGGCTCGACAGGTGAACCCGGCGCGGCGGCCGAAGGGTTCATCACTGTTTGCCAGCCACGCGTGGGCGTCATGATCCTGCCAATGGTACCGGCGGGGGCGTCGATTGCCCCGATCTTCGTGCAGGTCGCCGTCACCGTCACCTGCCCGGATGGTGGGATAGTCACCGTCGCCGGTAGCGCCCAGTTGATCTGGTTAGCATCCTGCACCAGCCCATCGGCGATTGTCGTTCCCGCCTGACCGACGAGCAGCACGTCGCTGGTCGAGTACGACGCCACGTGCCTGGCAATGCCGTTGATTCTCACATTGCTCGACAACGCAGCACCCTGCGCCGTCGCCGGACTGAAGCTGTTGTAAATGGCGAGGCTGACACTGTTCCCATCGTTGATCGCGGATGCGATGACGGCGAGGAACTGGCCATCCTGACTGTCGGGTTCAAGATATGCGTCCTGACCATAAATTGCGCGGAACTGTGTCTGAAGAAAATCCAGCACATCGGCGTAGGTCGGCGCGTGGATGCCGGTGGCATCGATGGTGGGGGCGGTTGTCGTGATGGTCACAGCGTTTCCTGTATCGTCGTTGTGCCGTAGATCGTGGTGATCGTTGCGGTCACTGTCATTGCCCGGGTGTCGGGCGCCAAGCGGCTGGCGTAGTCGGTGATTTCGACGACGCCCTGCGTGCCGAGAATGCACGTCCGTATGGCGCTGTCTGCCGCGCCCTGAGTGTGTTTGCCGAGCGCTTTGTCCCAGGGCATGCCGACCGTGGTGTCGAGGTACCACTCGCCACGTATCAGTCGCAGGCGAGTCGCGACAGCCTGCGCCACCGCTTCCGGCGAATTCGTCAGGAATGCGGCAGCCCCGCCGAGGACGTAATCGCCGTCAGCGTCGAGTTTTCGATATCTCATGGTCAGTTCACCGTGCCAGAATTACCCGAACCGGGTTGCACGTTGTTGTGTGTGTGGGTGTCGTCAACACGTTTGCCGTTGGCTGTGATCTGTCCGATAACATTCAGCACGCCGTTAAACACGGCCGCAGCGCCACTCGCGGCGCTACCGATCATGCCACCGATGAAGGTCAGCAGACCGCCAATCGTGACAGCCCGCGAGAATGTGGCCAATGGCGTAACGACGTCGAGCCCGCCGGGGGCAACAATGCTGACTTTCTTCGTAACCGGATTCAGATCGATGAAGGTCGCGCCATCGTCGCTGCGCAACTGCGCCGACTCGGTACTCACCCCCTGGAGTGCGCGCGGACGCGATCTCGTGCCCAGCAGCACGAAGCCGTCGGAAAGGTCGTGCATGCGCGGCTCCGCCTGGTCTTGCACGCCGCCCGACTGCCACCAGCCATCGATACATCGTGAGCCGAAGACAATCAGGCATTCGTCGCCCGGAGTAACGGGAAATGTCAGCGTGCAATTGCCGCCCGCAGGGAACTGGACGGGACAGTCGACCAACAGCGGCAGTGAGAGCGAACTCTCTGTGCCGTCTGGGCCACGCGCTCGCACCTGGATTGCAGGCTGCACGGTGCAGGTCATCGCGACGGCGTCGAACGACTGGATGACACCCGGAAGCGCGGTCCATACCTCGGACAGCGAGCCTCGCATCGCGAGCAGCAGCATCTCGTTGGGGTCGCCAACCCGCTCTTGTCGATTCATGGGGAAACTCGGGGAATGAAACTGGTTGTCCCGACGTACCGGACACTCAGTGAGCAATTCCAGTACGGCGAGTTTACTAACCGTGACTCTTGACCGCGTTCGGTGCAGGTTCCACAGCGCTAAACATCGGTCGATTGAGCAACGCCGATGACCGGATGACCGTGGGATCGGCCGCGAGACACGTCAGTTCTGTGTACCAATTGTCACCCTGCGTATCACCGTGGTGTTCGGCCACCGACACGTAATAGAACTCGCTCGAAGCAAGACGGCTTTTCTGAACGCCCTCGCCGGAGGGTTTGTCAACCGGCTTGGCATTCGAGTGGGCAAGGCTCTGTTCACTCAGTTGAATCGCAGCGTTATCGAGCTGAACGAGCGTGCCGATCTTGATGTTCGGGTTGAGCAGTACCCTGACGGAGATGCCATTCTGCATTTGCGTCGGCATGCCGAGCATGCCGGTATCGGCGTTGATCACCGGGATCGTGCCAGGCATGTAACTGGTTTCGGGGATGACCACGATCTGCCCGTCCTGAATGCTCCAGGTCGTCTGCGTGGCCCGCGCAACCCCTCGCATGAAATTGCGGGCCATGCCGAAAATCGCCTTGCCACGAGGCAACGGGTTCGACTGTAATCCGGCCGTGTACCCGACGCCCACGCCATACCGCACCATCGACTTCGCGACCGCGTTGAAATGATCCTGCGCGGTGGATCCCGCAGCCAAGGTCGTGTTGACGACGGCAAAGTTGTAAGCGGAATCGCCATCAGCTGCGGTGATTTCCAGCTTCGTGTCGAGCGCCCCCTCACGGCCGCGTCGCGTCTGCACTACGGTGCCATCGAAGATCAGCCCGTAATTGCCCTTGTACCCGGCCCGAATCACAACACGCTTGAACTCCTTCTGCACGCGCGTCATTGTGTCCGGACTCACGTTGAAGACGCGAATGTGCGCACTGTTCGGTGTTTGACTATCCCCGCGCTTCACATCGAATGTGAAGCGCAGATCGGACAGGTCGAGGGCATCGCCCACCTTCTCGCCGATGATGAGGGATGCCTTTCGAAGATATTGTTCGGTCATTAGTCCGTCACCCAGAGAACATGCGATCCGACACCTAGATCATCAAACGTTGGTGTGTTATCCGGATTGTCTGCACCTTGCACCCAGAGACGACCACCCAGCCCAAGGTAGGCATAAGGCGCCAGCAGATCCGTTCCGGTCACGAGCGGCAGGCCACCGATAATCGGCGCACCGTTCGCGTCCGCGATGTCCAGCATCCATCCGGCATCATCTGCCGCTCGGTACTGTACGGTCAGCGTGTACTCGACGCCCGACAACGTAACGCGAAATGCTTGAGGGGCTGGCGAGAACGGGATTTCGTAGAAATTGGCCATGTCATTGCGGGGCGACTGATCCGCCCGGTGCCGGCGTTGCCGGTGTTGCCTGCTTCGACCCAATGTTCTGCGTCTCAGCGGTGCGAGACGGGTCGGCCTGATCGTCGCGAGGCGGCAGTGTTGTCGCCCGCGTCTCCACAATGCGGACCTGCTGCAGCGTTGCCGTGACCATCAGCGCTTCGCCGGTCTTATCGTTATGCGTCACGCTCAGACCTGTCAGCAGCACCTTGTCGTAATTCCGACGCGACGTGACCGCACGGAATACCTGCCGACTGGCTTGCAGAGCGAGAAGTTTCAAATAGACGGTATCGATGTAACCCGACTGCGGTGTGGACGCCGTCGAGTCGGACCAGACCGCACCCGATGCCCGCAACGCCGCATAATCAGCGTTTGACCACCCACATTTGATAACGACTTTCGGCGGACTCTTGTACGCGTGATCCGTGATCGGCGCGCCCTTTTCCACCGGGATCTGAGTGAACATCAAGTCGTCGGTGTAAGTCTCTTCGATCATTACGCCGATCCGGATCGCGTCAAGCGTCTTGGGAATGATCGTCATGACGTCGAAATAATCGGGGATTTTCATAACAATGCGCCTTGCAGATTGCGAGTGAGTTCTCGATTGACGCCAGCCTGCTCGTCGCGCACCGCGCGCCCTGTCGCCTGCGGATCGCCACCGGATACGTTGATGCTGGTCTGATTGTTCTGCGTGATGATCGTTTGACGCGTGCCACCACCGGCGGTCCCAAGAATGGTGTCCGGCACGAACGGGTTGCGTCCGTTTTCGGGGCCATTGATTTCCCTCGTCAGACCAGCGATGACATTGGGGTCGCCAAAATGAATCGCCGGGCCTTCGGCAACGCCGAGCCGCTTCGCCATTGCCTCGACATACGCACCGGCGTCGTTCCCGGCCAGCGGTGCTCGGTTAATGGCACCACGTACGGCGCTCAGGCCACGACGCGCTTGACCGCGCAGCAAATCCCCCCTGGCGCGCAGGCTGTCGTCGGACATCACGAAGTCGGCAAAATCGTCTGCGACCTTCCCCACCGCTCCCTCTCCGAAGCGGATGTTGCGCGGGGTGATGTTGTGAGGGCCTCGCGGCAAAACACCTGGCGGCAACACATTCGATGTCGTTCCGTCAGGGTTCAAGACGGGCATGCCGACTTTCCGGCGGCGTGCGATATATTCCGCCTCGCCTTGATTCAGTCCCTCGCTGTGAAACAGCAAGCCGAGCGCCCCTCCGATACGCGCCAGCGGCGCGAATCGACTCAGCAAGCCGGCGGTGCGACCACCCGCGGCAGCGACTGCAACACCGACACCACCGGCATTGGCAAGTCCGCCTACTGTTGCTGCGGCGCGACCCACTGCGAAAAGCGCCTCGGCCATCTTGAAGACACCCCCAACCAACTGGAAGGCACCGAGTGCGCGAAGGACAAACACACCACCGAGAATTTTCGTCGACCAGCCGTCGGTCGCTTTGTCGAGATCGACGAACCGGTCGAACAGCCACCCCACCGTCGGCGCAATGGCCTCCCCTGCACCAATGACCGCCACCGCGACATCACCGACACGCTGCTCGATGAGCGGCCCGTTGCGTTGGAACCAGCCTTGAAACGCATCGAGCTTTGGCCCGAGGCGCTGAATCAAACTGCCCTCAAGCCGCGTGACGAAACCTTCCCAGACCGCGTCGAGCTCTCGCAGAGAAAGCATGAAGCGGTGCGAGTCTCGCGATGCCCCGTCGAAGTCCGTCTGCCCGCTCAGATTGCGATATTGCTGCATGGAGTGCGCGAACTCACCCCCACGCATCGCAGACATCAGCCCTGCGTCGATACCGAGAGCACTGCCGTACTCACTTGCGACCTTGGCTGGCTTCTTGGCAAGCTCGCCTCCAAGACTGGCCATGATGTCGACGGTGTCAAGCAGTTGCCCATTGGCATCGCGTGTCTGCACCCCCAGACGCTTGATATAGCTCTCACCGGCAGGGTTGCTGCGCATGAAGCGTGCAAGCGCCTCAACGCTGTTGCGCGCCGTCTCGGACGAAACACCGAGATTTTTGGCCGAGAATTCGAGAGCTTTTAGGTTTGCAACCGTCGCGCCGCTGCGCTGTGAGACGAAATACAATCCTTCCATCTTCGACGCAAACGCAGCGAGGTTCTCGCCCAATGCAACGGCCGCGCCCTCCGTCGCAGCCACCATCCGGACAGCGCTTTTTGTTGCGCCCTCGACGCCGTCCTTGAATGTCTTCAGGCTTCTCTCGTCGACCTTGTATCCCAGGGTGACGAGAAAATCCCGGATGACCGTCGGCTCATCTGCCATTGTCGTTCTCCCTCATGCGCTCGGCTTGTGCGCGGTTGTCGTTGCGCACGGCCAAGGCATCATTCATCAGGGCCATGTCGTGCAGGCTTAGCGTGCCATCGAGCAAAGATTCGTACTTGCACATGCCGGCGAGTACCGGCGCGAGTAACCAATCTTCGCTCCCTGGCAGGTGAGCCCACGCTACGCCATCGCCGGTGGGTGACTCGCGGGGCTGGTAAGCCACCCGGCAATAAAAGGGCCGAGACTGTCCGCAATGACCTTCACGGACAGCTCGACCATGATCGACAGATCGATGTCGTCGTAGATGGGTAGCTTCGCGGCGGGCGACCAGATCGAAAACCACGCGTTCCCCTGGAAGCGCTGCACGACGGCGAGGCACTCGCCGATCACGTACTCCGCATGATCGTCTGCAAGACTGGCCAGTCCGTCCGCGAACGGTTGAAGCAATCGAGGCTGCGACAACAGCGCGCTGCCCTCGCCCCCGGCGCCTTGCGTCACATCGCCAGCCCCGGTTTGAACCGGCGGCTCCCCTTTCGGGGAGGCCAGTTCCAGCATGATCGGCAGAAGCGCCGGCACCAGCGGCGCGATCTTGCGCGACACGTGCAGTTGTTTCATTGCCGAGAGCTTGCCGATGCGGTACTTGACTTGGCGAATCTCGATGTCGGAGGGCATCAGTACGTCCCCAGAATCGAATCGATCTTGCCCGCGTTGAACGTCCACTCCATCTTGGCCCCGGCCTTGTCGTAGACCACGTTGGGCTTCTGGGCAAACGCGCAGTCACGACCGACGTGCAGGTCACTCGAAGCGGCGTTGGACACCGTAATGATGTTCTTGCCATGCAGGGCGCTGCTAAGCGTCTGCACGTCGAACGCGGCCTGCAACAGTGCGTTAAGCGGACTGGTCTTGAGCAACGTCACCTTGATCGTGCCCGACTTGTCGGCGTGCAACGAGTGCATCACCTCGCCGTCGGAGCCCACCGTCATGGTGTTCTTTCCGCCGCCGGTTTCGATGGAGATACCCTCCTCCGAGGTGGCTGAGCCTGCGCCAATCGAGAAGGCGGCACCCGGACCAACGATGCTGGCTTGAACGTCTTGAAAGCTGTAAGTGGCCATATTTGACTCCTGTTATCGGTTGACGTTGACGAGAATGTCGACGGAATGAATCGCACCGGCTTCCTTGGCAGCGATCTGGAACGGCACGGACTTACGAGCCTCACGGTCCGACTGGGCCTGAGTTGCGATTGAGGGCGTGTACACGTAGTAGCCCTTGGAGAGCGCGCCGCCCTGCTTGAGGGCACCGAACCCGCCGGAATTCCACACGCCGGGGGCCAGGTAGCCGTTGTTCACCGCAGCGGCGCACGACGATTCGATGACGGCCGCGATCAGCGAATTTCCTGCATCCGTCTGCGGGATCTTGGTCGGGCTCTGGTAGAGCAGGTTGTACACATCGGTCTGAATACGGTTCTGGAACCAGATCGCGTTATAGACCGAGTCGATAAAGATGCCGCTCGGCGTCACACCGGTCTGCACGATTGCCGTGTCGTTCGAGTAATTCACGAACACGTTGCAGTTCTTCGCCTGCAAGGCATTGGCCTGCGTCGTCGACAGCGCCTCCGCCACGATCCCAGGCTCCTGCTTCCACATGAGCGTGATCGTGGTGTTGTTCGCGTTGAAGTCCACCGTCAACAGCCGACCGAACAGCGACACACCGGCGTAAGGCGTCGCGCTCGAATACTGCGTGAAGCTGTACTTGAACTTCGCCGCCTTGAACCGGCTCGCCAGATCGGACGAGACAGTCGGATCCAGCGTCTGCGGATTTTGCGTCGTCGCCGCATAGAGATGCTTCTGGTCGGCCTCGATCAGGGCAGCCACCGCAACGTGCTGGTCATCGGTCACACCGGTGTCGGCGAACGCGAGGCCCAGAAACTGATTTGCGAAACGATCGAGGAAGATCGCAACGGCATCCGTCGGCGTTTCGGCCGCAATGCCCTGCACCGGCACCCCCGCCAGCGTCGATGTCAGCCCCAACTGGGCCGAAATATCCACGCCGCTCGCCGGCGCTTCGGCATAACCCACGGCCGACGTTGCGCCGGTGCTGTTCGACGTAATGACGAACCTCGAACCGTTCCATGTGCAGGTCGCGCCGGTCAGCGAGCCGTTGATCACGGTCGCAACGCCATTCAGGTTCGTCTGCGCCGAGAAGTCGAGACCGGAGACCGTCTTCGCCGTTCCGTCGACGCTTACCTTAAAGGCGCCGCTTGTAACCGACGTCCAGTTCGTCATTGCCTGCTGAGTGCTCGAGAGCACACCACCGCGAAGCACGCCGGAGGCCGCCGTTTTCGCCCAGCGGCCGATGCAAAGCGTGGACGGCTGCGGCGTCTGCTGGAAATACAGCGCGGCGGCCCGGTATTCAGGTGCAGTGGTGCCAAAGTCGGCTGCGACGTCTGCAATCGCGCCGTAGCTACGCATGCGTTCGCCAGCATCGATGACGGCCGACGCACCCAGCAGCAGTGCGGTGTTCAGGTTCGCACCCTGTGCCGCCAGTGGCGACATGTTGATCGTAACGTTGATCAGCCGTGAAACCGGCAATCCGTTGGACATTGTGATCCCCACAAAAAAAAGCCCGCCTAAGCGGGCTTGAAACGAAAATGGCAGGCTGACGCGAATCGGGTATCGCGCTTCGCCTGCGCAGTGAAGTGAAGTGAAGTGAAGTGAAGTGAAAAATTACGGAGGAAACGTCCCCCCAGGGTAGTGCACGAGATTTCGGTTGTCGGGCCTAGCGCTCGCTCACCACCGAAGTTTGCACCGACGCGAGGTTCAACACCCGATAGGTACGCGTCACCTTACGGCGCAGAAACATACTGATATCGCAGCGTCGCTGCACCTGCTGGTCGACCACACCCGGTGTGGAAACGATGCCTGAGGTGTCGACAAGGCCGAAATCGCTGAGCTGTAGCTGCTCGCGGTTTTGCGGCACGTACAAGCCGTCGCGCAACATCCGGGCATATTGACTGGCGTTGCGCCCGTAGAACTGGCACTTGACTTCGATGTCTTCGTGCCGAACGTAGGTGTCGCTGCCGTCGTCGGCTGGTACGTGCAACAGGCCAGCATTTGCGTCGGACTGGAAACTGGACACGGTGAAACCGCACCAGTTGACGCCGGATTCCGGAGGCGTCGACGTCGGTGGCTGTGGAAGCGAAAGGACAAAATTGGCGTCCAACCCGGTCACACCCGCGATCATCGTTCGAAGAAAATCCTCCAGCGCCGAATCTTCGATTGGCGGCACCGATTGCACCGGGGCCAAATAACCACCTGTCGAACTGTTATTCATGAGCTATCCCGGAAGTGATCTATTTCGATTCACCAATGCAAAAGGCCCGCGGTGAGCGGGCCTTGGATGCAATTGCGGTGAGTATGGACAAATATTAGATGCTTTGTCGCAAGAGTGCAAGCATTTTTTTAGTAGTCCTTATTACGAGACAGACGAAGAGCATGCGTATGAAGAATCGCTGACCGGCGGAACGACGCCGTGCCGCACGAAACTATAGTCGAGTCGTGCGACTGCCATGTTTTCCAGCTCGGTGAAGTGTGTCGCCATCCACTTGGCGGCCCGAAACGCCTTGTCCTTCGACACCTTGTGGCGATCGGCCAGTTCACGGATCGACGTCCCCTCTCTTCTCGTACGCTGGAGATAGTTCCACGCGGCGAGATCCCGCAGCAGTGCAACCGCCGTAATGCCGCAGGATTTGCGCGACCAGACGGCAAGCGCGCTGATGCCCTGAATCTTCTCGTCGCCGTGCGCGAAGCGTGCGAGCACCGCCGCATACTCGGGCGACGGCAGACGGGTGCGCGCAGCCGCGGTGATCATGGCGCACTGCGCGCGAAATTCTTCCATTGTCAGCCGATCTGGATCGAATTCGCGTTGGGGGCCGCGCAGCTGGTTCAGCCACGCCTCCTGCCCCTTCGTCGGTTTGTCCACAGACTCCATGACCCGGATGAGCATGCTCCGGAACGTCGCACTCTGGCGCGGCGGCAACGAGAGGATAAGGTACGCCACATGCAGCGCCTGTCGAGTGTCCTGAAATGCTTCGTTCATTGGTCGGTTCCCCCGTAAAAATTGTTCATTCCCATTCCCTTGCCCTGCGCCCCTCGCGTGCGTCCTGGGCGACCTGCCAACAATGCCGCAAGCATCGCCCGGGCCGAAACCCTGTCCGTCGTCGCCTGCCCGGGAGCGGGCAGCGCCTGCGCCTTCGGAGGGACCGGCAGCACGATGCCCTCTTGTCTCACGGCCTCCAGTGCTGCCGCGAATCGTTTCATCAACTCATTGCGGCCGAGCGTGCGCATGTCGTACCCACCGACTCGTTGTGCAGCCCAGAACAGCATCGGGTCGGGCCAAACGTCGGTACCGCCGGTATTCCTGCGATGCAACTGCGTGATGGCGACGTCAAGCAGCGCATTGATATGCTCACGCGGTCGGCAAAGCAGCCTGAATTCCGGACACGTCGGCACATATGGCCGGTCCCTCAACGCCTCGATACCGCGCTGCCACTCGACGGGCGTCAGGTCGGCAAGATCGAGCGCCCACTGTCGCTTCACGCCATCAACATGCCGTGCCACCGTGTCCGGCTTCGATGGATCGCCGCCTCGCCACATGTCCGCGAGCCGAGCGCCGTAGCGATGACTAAGCACGGCGAACAAACGCTCGATCAGTCGCTGGGGTGCCGCGTCGCGTGGCCAGTCAGGCGACGAAGTGCGCGTCGACGTCGAGGATGCAGGCGTTGTATTCATCGTCGTATCCCAAGGATTGGCCGGCGAGGCCGGAGAGAATGGCTGCGTTGTCGACACTTCGTGGCGAAGCACGAGGCATCCCTTGGTTGGCGAGTACACGGTCGACGTAGGCGGGCAGAAACACGATGGCCTCGGTCGCCTTCTCCTGCGCCTCGGCAATAGCGGCCCGCATTCGACCGACCGACACGCGGGCATTGCACCAGGCCGTCGCGAGTGGCACGAAGCGCTTGCGCTCGTGCGCACTGGCCGGGTCGATACCGATGCCGTGTTCATCGCCAAAGTATGTTGCCCACTGCGCCGCACTCACCGGCACACAACCATCCGATTTAAGGTCATCGTCGCGAGAATCTCCTTCATCACCTACGACGACTGAAGAACCGCTGCCTTTCGGTATTCCACTCCGTTCCTCTCCTCTCCCTTCCGGGGATGAACGCTCGGCGTCCACTCGTCGAGCATTCTCCGAGGGTTCGCCGAACACTTGTCGAACGTTGTCCAAACGCTCGACGTCGGGTCCGCGATCGCTCGCCGAATGCAGCGTCGTAGCGCGAACCTGGCGACGTCTGGGCGAACCGGACGGCACTGTGCCGTCCGGACCGGGGTGCTTAAACGTCGGTTGATCGATCTTCTGGTGATGCCAACCGGTGACGATCCAGAATCGCTGGCCGGCAACCTCGTACTCGTCGAGCAATCCGACACGAAGCAGTTCGTCGATCATTCGACGAACATCCGTCATCGTCAGATCGTCAGCAGGGAACACTTCCGCCTTCAGGCGTCTCTCGTTGGCCGAGTGGATTCCCGCGTCGTCGCAGAAATTCCACATGCCGATAAATAGAATGCGAGCATCGCGAGAGACATCCATCACCTGCTCGGACGTCCAAAATTCCGGTTTGAGGGATCGAATTCGTGCCATTGCGCTCCCGCCTACGCATGCCCCGCCAGATCGCGCGAACAGATCTGCGTCCAGTTGAGATGATCAGTTTGGGTGGTGTTCATGCTAAAATTAAACACCATGTTTATTTAAAAAGCAAACACACTGTTTATAAACGCTGCGTTTACTTGAGCGAAGATCCGGTTATGGGAAAAGAGATGCACGAGACGTTCCGACGACTATTCGAGGCCGCCAAGCAAGTGCGGCCCGCGATTTCGTCAGTCGCCGATTTGGCGCGCGCACTCAATCAGAGCGAGCAGACCATCAATAACTGGGCGTATCGCGGAAATGGCGTTTCGAAACAGGGCCGGCTGATTGCGCAGCGTGAGTTGGGAATCAACGCCACATGGATCGACGATGGCCAGGGCCAAATGGTTGCTGGCAGCGATCCTGGCAACGCCAACGTGCGTCCAGCCGACATGGGCTTACGTCGAATACCGCTGATTAGCAGTGTTCAGGCGGGTCAAATGACCGAAGCGATCAATCCCTTCCCTCCGGGCGCTGCATTCGAGTATTTGCTCACGGACCTAAAAATGTCGGAGCAGGCCTTTGCGCTTGAGATCGAAGGCCGATCGATGGAGCCGGAGTTTAAGGAAGGGGATCGCATCATCATTGACCCCGCAGTCCGGCCGCAACCCGGTGACTTTGTCGTCGCCAAAAACGGATGCGAAGAAGCCACATTCAAGAAATATCGCCCTCGCGGGATCGGCCAAGACGGGCGTGAAGTCTTCGAACTTGTTCCGTTGAACGTGGATTATCCAACGATCAACAGCGCCAACGAACCGACTCGAATCATCGGCGTGATGCTTGAGCATCGTCGCTATCGGCGCCGGTAACCCCTCAATGACCATGAACCCAATGAGCGAAGCCGAAAGCCCTGTCACTCGTGCACACGCCGGGCTTGCTGCCCGTATCGCAACAGTCCTCGCGGCTGAAGGTGTTTCACCTAGCCAGTTTGAGGCCGAGGCAGGTCTTGACGCGGGCACCATAGCTGCATGGCTTTCCGGTGAAGCGACAGACATCGCACACGATCAGGCGGCCCGAATCCAGGAGCGATACCGCTTCAACATGTTCTGGCTCATCACCGGCCGTGGGAAGCAACGCATTCCCTCACTTCGCCCGCGGCACGCCAAGCCCGCGCCTAAGTTCCTGAACGCTTATCCCCCGAGAGCTTCCCTGCCAGGCTGAAGTTCGCGATGGACCTTCGTGGTGTTCGTCAACATGGTGAAGTTGCGAAGGCAGGCGGTGTTACCGCGGCTGCCGTGCGCCTCTGGTTCAATGGTGGTGTAGCCCAGATCGAGGCGAACCAGATCGCCGCATTGTCGAAGTTCCTCCGTGTGGAGCCGGAATGGCTTCGTACCGGGATCGGCCCAATGGAAGGCGCTGCGAATGTGCGATTGGCAGAGGTGGGCACACGCCGCATTCCGCTCATTAGCAGCGTGCAGGCGGGGTTGATGAACGAAACGGTGACGCCGTTTCCGCCTGGCAGCGGCTTCGAGTATCTGCTGACAGATCTCGAGCTTTCGGACGGTGCCTTTGCACTTGAAATCGACGGGCGGTCCATGGAACCGGAGTTTCGGGAGGGCGACCGGATTATTGTCGACCCGGTCATTTCTCCCATTCCAGGCGACTACGTTGTGGCCACTAACGTCCGAAGCGAAGCGACATTCAAAAAGTATCGCCCTCGCGGCGTCGGACCCGACGGAGCGCAAGTGTTCGATCTGGTCCCGCTGAACCCCGACTTCCCGACAATCTGTAGCGAACAGGAGTTGGCACGAATCGTTGGCGTCATGATCGAACACCGACGTTACCGGCAACGAAGGTAAAACATACCGGACAACGCTCACCCGATTTGCGACGCGTTAGCGCGTCTGCAACTCAGCGTTCCCCAGCTAATCCGACACCGGGATATAAGCCTTCATGGTATAGCGCACGTCGGGCATGACGACTAAGCGCGCTTCGATTACGCGCATACCTTCGTATCGAACGCAGACCGGCATCACGTAGACGCAGTCGAACACGCGTTGCACGGTCGGTTCGTCGCCGGGCTCTGCCGCACGAAACCGCATCGACCGCAATCGATCAAGTAAGAAACCGCGGACGTCCTGTTCGGAGGGTGCTTCAACGCCGATAGCGCGGGCGAACTCATCGTGTGCGAATTTGCGGACAAGATCCACCGTCTCATCCAGATTGGCCTGAACCGCGACTGTTTTCATGATGTCCTCACATCGTTGCGCCGTGGTAATCGTTATGAATTCATCAGTTCATCGAGCTGATCCAGTGTCGCCCGCCCGACTGTCCCCTCGCGAACGCGACGATGAGAAGATAAGACAGAATTTCCAATTTCAAAAGACTGAATTTCTATACAGTCCCGCACCCCGGCTTTTGCCATGTTTGCGCCCAGCCGACAAGCTCGGTGTCCGGCAGCGGTTTGCTCAGGAAATAGCCTTGCGCGAAGTCGCATCCGAGCGCGCGCAGCTTCTCCAGCGTCACGGCGTCCTCAATGCCTTCCGCCACGATGCGAATGCCCATGCTGTGACCCAGCGCAATCGTCGAGCGTACGATCAGCGTGTCGTTTTGCTCATGCGCCATCCCCTTCACGAACGACCGGTCGATCTTGATTTCCTCCACAGGCATGCGCTTCAGATACGACAGTGATGAATAGCCAGTCCCAAAGTCGTCGATCGCAATACGCACGCCCATGCGATGCAAACGCTCCATCGTGATCAGCGCCTGCTCCGGATCGTCCATCAGCGCGCTCTCGGTAATCTCGACACACAACCAATGCGGCGCAAGCGCGTGTTCGCCCAACACCCGCCTGAGGTAATCCGGTAAATCGACGTCCACCAGATCGCGCGCCGAAAGGTTGATCGACATGCCAAGCGGAATCCCTCGCGCATGCCAGGCGGCGCACGTCGCAATAGCCTCCGCCGCAACCCAGCGGGAAATCACGCGGATGAACCCCGTCTGCTCCGCAAACGGAATAAACTCCGCCGGCGGCACGATCCCCCGCTTCGGATGCCGCCACCGCACCAGCGCTTCGACACGCACGGCCTTGCCGTCCGACAAGTCCACTTGCGGCTGATAGCAAAGGTACAGGCCGCCATGTTCGATCGCGTGACGCAAATCGCTCATCAGCGACAAGCGGTCCCGGTCGCGGCTTTCGGTGTCCGGCTCATACACCGCGACGCCCAGATTCGAACGCTTCGCCGCGTACATCGCGAGATCCGCACGCCGCAGCAGCGTGTGCATGTCCGAGCCGTGATCGGGATAGACGGCGATGCCGAAGCTCGCGCCGACGTCCACCGTCTGACCGTCGACGACAATCGGCGCGTCGAGGGCGCTCGCAAGACCCGTCGCACACCGATGCGCCGCCGACTGATCGCCACCGCGCACGAGAATGGCGAACTCGTCGCCGCCCAGACGCGCCACCATATACCCCGAAGCCTTCAGCTCGGTGCTCAACCGGTGCCCCGCCTCCCATAACAGGTGATCGCCGACGTGGTGCCCCAGCGTGTCGTTCACGTCCTTGAAGCGATCCATGTCCATGAGAATGACCGCGAACGGCGCGCCGCCACGATACGCCTGCATGATGTCGGCCTGCATCTGCTCACTGAACGCCGCGCGATTCGGTAGCCCGGTCAGCGTATCGACATACGCCAGTTCGGTAATCCGCTCTTCGCGCTCGGCGATCGCATTGCGCATCAGGTCGAATGCGCGCGCCAGATCGCCGGTTTCGTCGCGGCGTCGCACGTCGATGGCCGCCGCGTAATCGCCCTTGCCGATGCGCCTCGCCAGATCCACGAAGGCGGCTAGCGGACGCGTTACGCTACGCGCGATCAGCGCTGCCCCGAGCACCGAAATCACAATGCCGCCGAGCGTCAGCCAGAGGAGCGTCGCGCGAAGTTGACGGAACGGGCCTGCCGCCTCGGTCAACGAACGTTGCAACACGGCGACAACGGGGGCGGGGCTTGCCGTCCCGGACAGATTGACGACGCGCGCGGCATATCCGCTCACGCGCGACGTCGTCTCCTTGCCCGTCACGCGAATGGCGTGCCGGGTCAACGCCGCTTGTAAGTCGGCGCGGTCCGCCGCCGGCAGCGAACTCGCCACCACCTCCCACTGACCGGAGGCGACGCGATGCACCAGCGACACCTCCAGCCCCGACAGCTCGTGCATGTCGCGCGCGAATGCGTCGTCGAGGGCGAAGCCCATCGTCACCCAGCCGATGATCAGCGGCGCTTTGACCGGCACACTCACCAGCTCATACGCGCGGCCGCCGAGCATGCCAATCGCGGAGACTGAGGTGCCCGACTTGCTTCTCAGGTTGCCTCTCAGATTGCCGCGCGGCGTGTCGGGTAGTGCGCGGTCGGTCGCATCGGTGTGGTCACCGTCGCCCACCGCGCCCGACACCCGCGAATCGGCGATCACCGCGCCGTTCAGATCGACGAGCAGCGCCACGTCTGCATGCACACGCTCGCGCACGTTCTCGAGTGCCGAGTGCATCGTCACCGGGTCATGCAACGCCACCGCCTCACGAAATCCAAAGTCGGCCGTGACGACCTGAGCGACCTGCGTCAGCTCGTCCGCCTTGGTTTGCAGCGCCCGGCAGAACACGCGCTGGCCGACCGACAACTGCTCCGCGACCTGCGCAGAGGACGCGTCGTTGAGCGCCCGGCTGGCCGTCATCTGTATGACGGCCAGCACCACCAGAATCAGGGCGACGAACACCAGCGTGATCTTCGTGCGCAGACGATGCCAGCCAAGACTGGCCAGTTTGCCTCGCGTAATGCCAAGAAATCGGCCGTGCAGTTGGCGAGGTGATCTCAGGAATGCAGGAAGGAACGACACGCGTCAGTCCCCATGCAGCGGCAACGTCAGCGAAAGCGGTTTGGCCTCGGCCGAAGCGTCCACCGGTAGCCTGAATGTGCCAACGACGGCAGCCGGTACGTTGCCCAGACGCGGGTGCCAGACCGACACGCGGTACCGACCCGCCGGCACTTGCGGCAGCTCGCCCCGCCCCGTTGCGCCGGACTTCGCGAAGTATGGCGTGTCCACGACCACGACATACGCAATCATCATGTCGTGAATGTTACAGCCGATGGTGACAACGCCCGGCTTGTCGAACACCACACGCTTCGATCCGCCGCGATATAGCTTCAGCTCGAAACGTTTCGCGTCGGAAAGCGAATAGACGTCGTGCGCGATGTCGTCCCGATTCGGGAAATCGACGGCCGCCCCCTTCTGCAGGACGGTAACCAGCGGCATGAACATCTTGTGTTGCTGAACGATGGACGCCGGTGCCGGACGCGCCACTGGCACCTTGCCGTCTTCCGGGGTGAGATAGACGACGGCGTCGTCCAGTGCCTGCCCGGTGCTGTCGCGCACCTGGAAATCGCGCGCCACGGCGGCCGCGCCGTGCAAAGCCAGCGCCAATACCGCCAGGCGCGCCCCCTCAAGGGCCGCACGCAGCGGCAGACGTCCTGTTGTCTTCATGATGGATGCGATGTCGCGCAGTGCAAACGGAAACGGGGAAACAAGGGAAACGGGCACCGATGGGGAGATAACGGCGCAAGCCCCCGAACTATTCCTACGCACCGATAGGAAATTTGCCGTCGCCGCAGTATGCGTCAGGCGACCTTGCGTTGCCCTTCAACGCACCATCAAGCCGAACGCATCCGCAAATGCTGGGAAATTCGCTTCACTTTCGTTTTACTCTTGGAATTGCCGTTCTGAAGGGTGCGTGCACGGCGGCGCACGGGAATGCGCCGGACCGTGTCACGTCGTCTGGGCCGTCAGGCCGTCAGACGGGCAAGCAGCGTGCGCGGGCGTCCGGCACGCACTTGTGCAGCCAGTGCCGCTTCACGCCAGCGTGCCGTAGGCACTTCCGACGGCGAGAGCAGGCTGTCGAAGCCGCACGCCCACAACATCGCCAGTTGGTCGGGCAACAGCGGGCCCGCCGCACGGATGGCCCCCTTGAACTGCCACTTGTCGCGAAGGAACTTCGCCAGCGTGAAGCCACGACCGTCGCGCGTCTTCGGGAATTCGATCACCACGAGTTCCAGCTTCGGCAACAGCGCCGCGATGCGTTCGGGATCGTCGTGACCCTGCACGCGAATACCGGCGGGTGCCACACCCTGCGCGTCCGCCGCGAGCCATGCGTCGAGCGGCAGCACGGTGCCACTGCTCACCTGATCTGGCGCGCTGGCGTCATTGGCGGCGTCGGCCGTGACATAAGTCCAAACGTCCTCGGCAGGCAGGCCGTTACGATCAATCAACATGCAAAGCTCCCTTGAATTCTTCTGCACCCACGCGTCCGAGCGTATCGATGAAGCGCTCGCCCTCGTGACGCAGCTTCAGATACCGTCCGAGGATGTTTTCGATCACTTGCGGCACCGCTTCGTATGAGACGCCCGGGCCGAGGATCTTGCCGACGGCCGCGTTATCGTCCGCCGAACCGCCCAGCGTGATCTGATAGTTTTCCTTGCCCGCCTTGTCCACACCGAGAATGCCGATGTGCGCCACGTGGTGATGCGCGCAAGCGTTGATGCAGCCCGACACGTTGAGCGTTACCGGGCCGATATCGCGTTGCTGCTCCTCCGTGAAGCGCAGCGCGATACGCTGCGCCACCGGCACCGAGCGTGCGTTAGCCAGCGCGCAATAATCCAGCCCCGGGCACGCAATCGCATCCGAAATCAGACCGATGTTCGGCGTCGCCAGGCCGTTGGCCTTCAGTTGCTTCCACAGTGCATGCAGTTCGTCGCGCTTCACGTGCGGCAGCACGAGGTTCTGCTCGTGCGTCACGCGTAGTTCGCTAAACGAGTACTGATCGGCCAGATCGGCCAGCACCAGCATTTCCTGTGCGCTTGCGTCCCCCGGAATACCGCTGGCAGGCTTGAGCGAGACGACCGCGCTGATATAGCCCGGCGCTTTGTGCTCGTGCGTGCAAGTGTCGACCCAGTGCTTGAAGTCGATGTCGTTCGCATAGGCTTGTGCGAAGACGGTCGACTCCACCGGCAACGTTTCGAATTCAGGGAGGATGAAGCGCTCGCCAATCGCCGCGATGACGTTATCGGCGAGCGGACGATGCGTCTTCGCAATGCGCGCGAACTCTTCCTCGATCATCTCGATGAACTTCGCAGGCTGCATTTCCTTGATGAGAATCTTGATGCGCGCCTTGTAAATGTTGTCGCGACGGCCCAACGCGTTGTACACGCGCAGAATCGCCTCGACGAAGCGCAGCAGATCGGCTTCAGGCAACCACTCGCGCACGAGCGTGCCCACGATCGGGGTGCGGCCAAGACCGCCGCCTGCATAAATCTGGAAGCCGACTTCGCCCTGCTCGTTCGTGCGCGCCAGAATGCCGATGTCGTGGAAGCGCACGGCGGCACGGTCCGTCTGACCGCCGGTAATGGCGATCTTGAACTTGCGCGGCAGGTAGGTGAATTCAGGGTGATCGGTCGACCATTGACGCAGAATCTCGGCGTACACGCGCGGGTCGACGACTTCGTCCTTGGCCGCACCGGCGAACTGATCGGTCGTCACGTTGCGGATGCAGTTGCCGCTCGTCTGAATGGCGTGCAGATCGACATCCGCCAAGGCCGACAGAATGTCCGGCGAATCGGTAAGTGTCGGCCAGTTGAACTGCAAGTTCTGACGCGTGGTGAAGTGACCGTAACCCTTGTCGTAGCGATTCGCCACGTAGGCCAACTGACGCAGCTGTACCGCGCTCAGCGTGCCGTACGGAATCGCCACGCGCAGCATGTAGCCGTGCAGTTGCAGGTACAGACCGTTCATCAGACGGTAGACCTTGAAGTCGTCCTCGCTGAGTTCGCCGCTAAGACGGCGCGCCACCTGCCGACCGAATTCGTTAGCGCGATCCTTGAGGTACTCGCGCTCCGACGGGTCATAACGATAGATGCCCGCATGTTCCGGGGCGACGGTCAGGGCCGGGGCATGCGCCAGGGCCGCTTGCGTGTCGGCGTCGCCAGCCTGCTTGCCGAGGTCTTCGCGCACCGACGGGCCGCGCGAGCGCAGTTGCTCGCGAAAGTCCACCGGCACCGGGCCGCCTTCGCTCACTTCAGCCGGACGCGGCACGGGATCGACGATCAGATTGGCAGCAGCGGACGCCTTCGCGGCGGCTTGCGCCTGATCGAGACTGTCGGCATCGAACACGTGTGCCTGCGTCAGATCGTCTACCCAGTTGTGTTGTTCATCCAGCCAGACGACCAGACCGTCTTTGAGCCGGTTCGCCGAAATCAGATTGCCTGCGTTCATTCGATGCTCTCGATACTTGTAGTTTTGGCCGCGAGTTGGTGGGAAAACAATTCGCGATTAGAACCGCAGGCTATCAAGAGGCGCGGGAATATACGAATATTGACTAGTTATGTAGGCATTACGAGATGTTGTTTGGCGAAAAATTGATGCGGGTCACTGTATTTTTATACAGTAGTCATGCTACATTTCCCATCATTCAATTTCTTCGTGAGTGACACCATGAGCGACGCCAAATCCATCAAGTTCATCGTCGTGCCGTATCGCAAGAATAAGGACGGCGTGCTGCAGCCGGGCGAGTTGCGTCAGGCGAGTACGGAGTTCGGGGCGGTGCGCATCGCGCAGTCGATGGCCTCCGGCTTTGCGGGGATTGCCGCTTACGAAGTGCTGGTCGACGAAGAGGACGGCACGATGGACGCCCCGCGCGTGTTGTTCCAGGAAGGTGCCATTCCGGCGATGGCCGATTAGTCCACCCGCGTATTCTGGCCACTTATTCCGGCCGCGCCCCACGGACCGTGCTGGCAGAAGGTTTGGTCTGACGCGGGTGCTGCAAATTGCGCGTGTCGAGCGCGTTGTTCGTCGCCGCCACTTGCTGATCGCTCGGCCCCGTGGAAGGCCCGTTGCGCTCGCTCGCCGTCCGATTGATGCTCGCGCTGGCGGCATGGGCGTCGGTGACCGTTGCGGTCGGCTTGCCCACGGCGGCCACTGCGGGACTCACCGCCGGTGTCTGATTCGACTGGCGGATGCTGCCAAGATCGCTCGAACCGAGGTACGACTGCGCACTGGCATGACCGAACGTCAGAAGGCCCAGAAGCCCCGTCAGGCAGACAATGGCTGCGAAAAATTTGGTGCGGTTCATAAGGCCCCCGGTGAGTGATTCGTCATTGATTCGTTATCTTTCGACATGACTGCATTGTCTCAGCGTCTTTTCGCGTTGTCGCCCGCACAAATCACAGTTGACGCCCCTCCCCCGTCGTTCGGCTAAGCGCCGTGGGTGTCGTCAGTGTTGGTCAGTGTTGTAACGCTGATGCGATTGCGACCATTTTGCTTGGCCACACGCAATTGGGCGTCGGCGGCTTTCAGGATGGCGTCGACGCTGTCGCACTCGGTCGCGCGCCCCGTCGCCGCCCCCACGCTCACCGTCACCGTGCCTGCGGCACTCCCTGCGTGATCGATATGCAGACGCTCGATATCGCGGCGTAACTGTTCGGCCATCACCTCGGCCGCATGCGCATCGGTGTCGGGCAGCACCACGGCAAACTCTTCGCCACCGTAACGCGCCGCCATATCGCTGTCGCGCCGCACGTGCCCCCCGATATTCTTCGCCACGGCGCGCAGGACATCGTCGCCGATCGAATGGCCGTAGGCGTCGTTGAAATGTTTGAAGTGGTCGATATCGGCAAACAGGATTGACAGCGGGCTGCCTGAGCGTTTCGCGCGCCGCCATTCGCTACCGAGTTTGGCGTCGAGCGCGCGACGATTGGCGAGTCCGGTGAGCCCATCGGTCATCGACAGACTCATGAGCCGCACAGCGGCCGCGGCGCGTGTGCGCATCGCGGCCACCAACAACCAGGAGCCCGCCATCAGCGTGGCGGCGCACGCGAGGGCAATCGTACCGAACAACATGGCGTGGCGCTGCCAGTCGTGCAGAAGGTCGTCCGTCGACGGCGTGACCACGACGAACATCGATGCCCCCGGCACCCGCACGGACCGGTACTCGCTCGCCTTCGTCCCACGCGGGAATGCCAGCGCTGCCGCGAGATCGCCGTTACGCGCCGCGTTGCCCGGCAAGACCACGAGTTGGCCCGGCTTCACATTCGCGCAAGGGTCACAGGCCAGCACCGTGCCCTTCTCTTCCACGATGTCGATGGATTTCAGATCCGCCGAATCTACGTCCTTCACCAGCGTGCCGAGACGATCCAGCCGCAGCGCAAGCACCGCGACTCCGGCAAACGAATGATCGGGGGCCGCGATACGGCGAGTGAGCGCCACCGACAACCGGCCGCTGTGAGTGCGTGACGCGTAGGGCTGGGAGATGTACAGGCCGAGCGACGGGCTGCTCGCATGCGAGCGGAAGTAGTCGCGATCGGCCACGCTGACGGGGGCGCCCTGCGTCCGGTCGAGCGGCGCGGCAATGCGCCCGGTCTTGTCGACGACGTAAGCGTCGTCCAGAAAGTCCCGACCCAGCGCCTGTCCGAAGCGCACGCGGTCGCGCACCCGGTCCGGAAATAGCGGCGTGGCCGGATCTTCCGCCTCGCGCACCATCTCCATGAGCAGCGCATCGTAGACTGCGATGTTGCCGCCCAGGCCCGCCGCGACCACCGACGCCACGCTTTGCGCACGATCCAGCGCGTGTTCGTGGCGCGTCTGCCGGTCGGCTCGCAGCAGCAGCGCCACGCCAGCGAGAATCGCCAGCGCGATGATCGTGCCGATCACACCGATCATCCACGGGTAGTCGTCGAACTTGCCGAACACAGCGTGCAGCCGCTTGCGGGTCCAGTTTCCGGCCAGACTGCGCGAGCTTGGTACACCTGAGCTTTTAGTCATAGCGAATGGCCTGACAGCGATACCGGTGTGAGGATCGGCTAGGATGCCACGCATCAACGTGCATCAATGTGCACAAATGCGCACTAGCGTCCACTAGCGCACATTCTGCGAGAGGTCATCGAGCAGCGGCACGATGGCCAGCATGATGAGCACCACGGCGAGCGGAATCGTGGAGACGAAACCCAGATGCTTGAAGCCCAGCGCCCCCGTCATGCCGCCCAGAAAGAACATACCCAGCAGCGCGCAGAGCAACCGCAGCTTCTGCCGGTCGCCGGCCACGCGCGGCAACTCCTGCGCCACGCCCGGCCGATTCCAGTAACCCATCTTGCCGAGTTCGATACCGATATCCGTCACGAGACCGGTCACGTGCGTCGTCCGAATTTCGGCCCGGGATATCTTGGTGATGATGGCGTTCTGCAAGCCCATCACATAGCACAACAGCCCCACCGTGGCAGGCACGTACAACACCCGGTGACTCTCGAGATTCGCGCCCATCACGCCGAACGTCAGCAGCAGCAGCGCTTCGAACATGAGCGGTGCCGCGTACTCGCTTTGGGTATGGTGACGACGTCCCCAATGGATCAGTACGCTCGATGTGGCCGCCCCCAGCAAGAACGCCAGCAAAGCACTTAGCCCCGCGAGCACCAGCAAGAGTTGGCCGAGCGCGAGGTTATCGGAGAGCGACGCCACGATCCCCGACATATGCGACGTATATTGCCCGACGGCGAGAAAGCCACCCGCATTGGCCGCCCCGGCGATGAAAGCGAGCGAGCAGCCCAAACGCCGGTTCGCCGCATCGGTGCGCACCGGTTGGGTAAAGCCACGAAGATAGTTGATCGGCATGATGCAGGAGTTCCCGGCTTCGCACTTGGAGTATTCTAATGCGCGTTGACGCAAAGTCGACGAGAGACTTGGGGGACATCAACAATAATGATCGAGTGCTACGCATACACCAGCCGAGCCCTGCCCGATCTTGATCCGGTGGCGCTCTCGAAAATCATCGTGCATTCCCGCGGTTTCAACGAAAGCTGTGGCATCACCGGCTTGCTGCTATACGACGGTACTACCTTCTATCAGTACATCGAAGGGCCCGCCGAGCCGTTGGCAGATGCCCGCCAGCGCATCGAAGCGTCGCGTCACCATTCGTCCATCCAGGTGTTGCTCGACGGCACGCCCCGCCAGCCGGGCGCGTTCTCAACGTGGAGTCTCGGCTATCTGATGCTCGACGAGCCAGCCCACGCACTGCATGCTTTCGTCATGCCCGCCGACCATGCCCAACTCGTGGGCGCCTTCAACGTGCTGGCGGAACAGGCCGACGTGATGTGACGTCGGGCCGCGGGTACGGTCACAGGCACACTAACTGAGCTTGAAAACAACAACGCCGGGCCACCCTGAGGGACCCGGCGTTTTGCATTCGCCGTCCGGCGTTTTCGCGCCGCAAGCGTGACACACGTCACGCCCACGACGGCATCATTACTGCTCGATCTGACGGTTCCAGCGCTGATCCCACTGCGCGCGACGCTGGTTGATGGCATCCCAATCGACCGTCTTGATGTTCTTCGTCAGGTCATCGAGCTTGCCGAGGCGCGTCTGCATCGTCGCGGGCACGGTAGCCTTCGGGTTCGTCGGGATGTACGCACCGGCGGCAGCGGCCAGCGACTGGCCCTTGGCCGACAGCAGATACTGCGCAAGCTTCTGCGCCATCGCGTTGTCCGGGCTGTTCTTCACCACACAAAGGTCGACGAGCAACTGCACCGCGCCTTCCTTCGGCGCGACGTAGCCGACCTGAATGCCCTTGTCCTGAAGATCGCTCACGGCCGTCGGCGTCAACGGGAAGATCGCGGCTTCGCCCGTCTGGATCATCTCCGAGAGCTTGGCCGAGTTCGGGATGTACTCGACCACGTTCGGGCCGACTGTCGACGCCCACTTCGTGAAGCCCGGCTCGACGTTCGTCTCGCTTCCCCCCCAGATGCGGTTCAGTGCGAGAAAGCCATGCAGGCCGAACGTGCTGCTCGACGCCGACTGGAACACCACCTTGCCCTTGAACTTCGGATCGGCGAAGTCGGTCCAGGAGGTCGGCGTGGCCCAGCCCTTCTCCTTGAACAGCTTGGTGTTGTAGCCGATCCCGGTCATGCCCAGTTGCACGCCAGCGCCCATGTCGTCCTTCACGCGCGCGGACGGCAGCAGTTCCTTGAGCACGGGCGAATCGTCGAGCTTCTGGCACACGCCCATGCTGATGGCGCGCGCCATCACGCCGTCGTCGAGAAACACGACGTGCATTTGCGGGCTGTTACGGTTGGCAAGCAGCTTGGCCAGCACGTCCGACGACGTGCCCGGCACCACCACGACCTTCACGTTATTGGCCTTCTCGAACTCCGGGAAGACCTGGCTCGTGTAAGCCTTTTCCATCGGGCCGCCATTCATGCCGATGTAGAGCGTTTTGGACTGCGACCAGGCTGCGCTGCTCGCGCCCAATGCCAGCGCCGCAGCGCACATGACGACCTTCTTAGACAGCTTCATCGTGGTTCTCCTTGCGTTTCCAGGGTGTTAGGAATGTTGTTTGGGACGGACTCTGAACGTGGGGGATGCGTTGGGTTCCTCAGACTTCGGCGTGCGTGGTCGTGACTGCGGCAAAGCGGTCGACGGCGAAGGCATCGATCGGCGTGGCCGTCTCGCCTTGCGTCACCAGATCGGCCAGCACTTCACCCACGCCAGGCGCGAGCAGAAAACCGCCGCCCGAGAAGCCGAACGCGTGCACCAGACGCGGTGTCGTGCGGCTCATGCCGATGATCGGGTTGTCGTCGGGCGTCTCGCCTTCCACACCGCTCCACGTGCGAATCAGCAGCGCATTGCGCAGCGCAGGCAGCAGCGCGCACGCTTCGCGCATGACGGCGCGCGTGGTGTCGGCCGACGGCTGAGCGTATTCGCCGTCGCCTGTGCCGCGTCCACCGCCGATCACGCAGTTGCCGCGCTCGACCTGTCGCGCATACACGCCGCCGCCGTACACGCCGAGGTTGTGTCCGACAAACTTGGGCAACGGCTCCGTCACCCACATGTTCGGGTAGATGGCATGCATCGGCACACGCTCGCCGAAGGTGCCTGCAATGTGATTCGCCCACGCGCCGGAGGTATTGAGCAACCAGTCGCAACTCACGTGCAGTTCGTCGCCGGTTTCCGGTTTCGCCGTCAGTTGGAAACGCACACCGTCGTGCGTGACCGACGTAATCGGGGTGCGCTCACGTACGTCCGCACCCAAGGCGCGGGCGGCACGTGCGAAGGCCGGGGACACCAGACGCGGATTCGCGTGACCGTCGCTCATGCACAGCGAACCGCCGACGGCACCATCCCCCAGCCACGGGAAGCGCTCGCGAAACGCCGCGCCGCGAAACACCGTCGTGGACAAGCCGTAGTTCTGTGCCATGGCCGACCACGCGTCGAGGGGTTCGAGATCGCTCTCGCGACGCGCGAGACGCAGGTGGCCCGAGCGGACGAATTCGCCGTCGATGCCGATCAGCTCCGGCAACCGATCCCAGATCCGACGCGCCCGCATGGCGAGCGGCAACTGCACTTCCGGACGGCCCTGACAGCGCACGCCACCATAGTTCACGCCACTGGCCTGCGCGCCGCAATAGCGCCGCTCGAACAGTGCGACTTTCAGACCGCGCTCGGCCAAAGCCCGTGCGGCCGAGGCACCGACCAGTCCGCCACCGGCGACGACCACGTCGTAATGCAGCGCCTCACTCATCGCGCGCCTCCTCGGGAATGGCGGCGACGTTTTCGTCGAATAACATCGGAGCAATCGGAATCGGTTTGATCGGCGCCTGCGCACGCAGCCGCCCCACTTGCGCATACGTCTGCCCGCTGGCGTCGGCCAGCACATGACAGGCCGCTTCGCCGCACATGCGCCCCTGACAGCGGCCCATGCCCACGCGGGTCAGCGCCTTCAGGCGGTTGATTTCGGTGACGCCGTCCTGACGAACGCACTCGCGCAACGTGCCTGCACTGACCTCCTCGCAACGGCAGACGAGCATGTCGTCGGGCCATCGGGCGGCAGGGTCTTTCGGCAGCGCAAACGCCTGTTCGATGCCTTCGCGAAAACGACGGATGCTCGCGAGCTTGCGCTCGATGGTCGCTGCGTCCGGTGCGTCCAGTAAGTCCGGTATGGACGGGGCAGCGACGCCAAGGTCTTCGAGCAACGCCAGTGCCGCGCGACGGCCAGCGAGTTCGGCGGCGTCTGCCCCCGCGATGCCCGCGCCGTCGCCTGCGAGATAGATACCGGGTTGCGAGCTGCGTCCGGCGGCGTCGCGCTCGGGCAGCCAGCATCGATTGAGATCGTCGAACACGAAGCGACACCCCGCGAGATCGGCCAGTTGCGTCTCCGGTCGCAGACCGAACCCCAGACCGATGGCGTTGCATTCCACGCTCGACTCGCGACCGTTGTGCTGCCAGCGAATCGCGCGCACACCGGCCGTGCCGCCGATGCCTTCGAGCGTCACGCCGTACTCCACTCGCACGCCGCGCGCACGCAGCCATCCCAGGTAATAGACGCCCTTGGCAAACGTCGACGGCTGACTCAGCAGACGCGGCGCAGCCTTCGCCTGCTCCACAAACGGGCTGGTATCGAGCACCGCGACGACATTCGCGCCAGCCTTCACATATTGGTACGCCACGAGATACAGCAGCGGCCCGGTACCCGCGAACACAACGCGCTCACCAATCGCACAGCCCTGCGCCTTGAGCGCGACCTGTGCGCCGCCGAGCGTGTACACACCCGGCAGCGTCCAGCCCGGCACCGGCAGCACGCGGTCGGTCGCACCGCTGGCAATGATCAGATGCGTGAACGGGACAGGCGCTTCACGTCCGCCGTGCATGGTGTGCAAACGTTGAGGATCGCACGCCCACACGAGCGTCTCGGGCCGGTAATCGACTTGCGGCACAAGCGCCGCCATCGTGTTGTGTACGGCATCGGCCTTCGCCGCTTCGAAGCCATACAGCGCCTGCTTGCTGCGTGCAAAACCAGCACCTTGCGGCGGCTGACGGTAGATCTGACCACCCCAGCGAATGTTCTCGTCGAGCACAATCGGACGCACGCCCGCAGCGACCAGCGTTTGCGCGGCACGAATGCCCGCCGGGCCTGCGCCCACGATCACGACGTTGGCGACGTTGCGCACGTTGGTGCCGCCGGAATTCACGGTGCGCTCAGCCATGCGAGCCTCCGTGGACTTCGTTCGCATCAGGCGCGCGTGTGACGATGCGCATGCCCGCCTGTATCGTCGTCGAGCAGGCGCGCAGGCGCGTGAGTTGGGCGTCGCCACCGTCGGCGCTCACCGTTTCGCAACGCACCCAGCAGTCCTGGCACGCACCTATCATGCAGAAACCGGCGCGTGGCGCGCCGCTGAATTCGCTGATGCGCACGTGCCGTTGATGCGTGAGGATGGCGGTAAGCAACGTGTCACCGGCGAGCGCCTGCACCGGTTCGCCGTCGATATAGAACGTCACTGACGCACGGCCGGTCTCGGCCAGACGCGTCAACTGCGCATGGCAAGCCGACGAGCCAGACGCGCGCACGTCTTGAGGAGTTTGGGAGGAGCTGGACATAAGAGTCGTCGTGGAGCGCGCGTTCAGTGCTGACCGATGAGAATGCGATTCAGACCGTAGATACGGTCGAGCAACAGCATCGCGCCGAGCGTGACGGCAATGACGAGCGCCGAGACGGATGCCATCATTGGGTCAATAGACTCGGTGGCGTACATATACATACGGACCGGCAGCGTGACGGTTTGCGGCGCGGTGAGGAAGACCGACATCGTCAGTTCGTCGAAACTGTTGATGAACGCGAGCAACCAGCCACCGGTAATGCCCGGCAGAATCATTGGCATGGTCACGCGGCGGAATGTCGTCCACGATCCGGCACCGAGCGAGGCCGCCGCATTCTCGACGCTTCGATCCAGTCCGCTGATCGAGGCAAGCACGAGACGCATGATGAATGGCGTGACGACAATCATGTGCGCGAAGATGAGCGCGCCGAACGAGCCTGTCACACCGAGCATGGCGAAAAAGCGCAGCAGCGCGATACCGAGCACGAGGCCCGGAATCACCAGCGGCGAGAGCAACAGACCGTTGAGAAAGTTGCGCCCCGGGAAGCGCGAACGGCCGATCGCGAGCGCCGCGGGCAACGCGATCGCGAGCGAGAGCGTGGCCGAGATGAACGCCAGCTTCAGGCTGGCGAAGAACGACGCGATGAAGTCGGGATAGTCGAGAATCGCCCTGAACCAGCGCAGCGAGATGCCACGCGTGGGCAGCGAGAGCGTCTGCTCCGGCGTGAACGCGACCAGCACCACGATGATCATCGGGGCGAGAACGAAGAGGATGACGAGCGCGTGGAACGCGAGCGCCAGGGGACTGTTTTTACGCATGATGGCGAGTGAGTTCTGTTCTGCTTCAGTTCGGCAATAGCGTTGGCCTTAGCCCATGCTGCGCGAGTAACGGCGGTCGAGCAGGCGGTAGTACGTCAGCATCACGATCAGGTTCGCCACCAGCAGCAACACGGCGATGGTCGCGCCCAGCGGCCAGTTCAGCGAGCTGAGGAACTGGTCGTAGACCGCGGTGGCGGCCACTTTGAGACGGCGTCCTCCCAGCAGGCTCGGGATCGCGAAAGCGCTCGCCGACAAGCCGAACACCATCAGGCTGCCCGACAGAATGCCCGGCACCAGTTGCGGCAGCACGATGCGGCGCAGCGTGGTCGCTTGCGACGCCATGAGCGAGAGCGCTGCGTTTTCCGTCTGCGGATCGAGGCGTTGCAGCGACGTCCACACCGGAATCACCATGAACGGCAGCATCACGTGCGCCAGCGCCACGACGATGGCGAAGTTGGTGTATTCCATCTTGAACGGCCCCATGCCGACCAGCCCGAACGCCTGATTGATCAGGCCGCCCGAACTGAGCAACATGCTCCAGCCGAACGCGCGCACCACGATGGACACGAGCAGCGGCGAGAGAATGATCAGCAGGAACAGCGAGCGCCACGGGTCGCCCATGCGTGAGAGCACGTAGGCTTCGAACGTCCCCACCACGGCGCAGATCGCGGTGACCGTGAGCGAGATGCCGAACGTGCGCAGGAAGATCGTGTGGAAGTACGAGTCGAACAGCACTTCCTTGTAGTTCTCGAACTGGAACGCGGCAATCGGACCGCTTGCCGGATCGAACTGATAGAACGTGAGCGCGAGCGTCATGAGCAAGGGAATCAGCACCAGCGCCACGAACAACAGCATGGCGGGCGCACTCATCACCCACATCGGCAGATAGGCGCTCCACGGCGCGCGCGCGACCGGCGCGGCGTCCGTACGCGGAACTTGCAGCGTCTCAGCCATTCGAGCACGCTCCTGCGGAAACGAAACGCACCGCCTCCGGCTGCCAATCCAGACCGACCGGCGCCCCTTCGCTCAACGGCTCGCCGCCTTCGTTCTGGCAGCACACGAGCACCTCGCCCAACGCGCTGTCGACGCGGTAGAGCCATTGGCTGCCGAGGAAGAAGCGGCTCGTCACCGTCGCCGACAGACGGCCCGTCGACGGCGCGCACAAGCGCACCTTCTCCGGACGCAGACACATGGTGATGGCGTCGCCCACCGCCATGCCCCGGTCGCGCGGCGCGAGGTCCGCGAGTGCCGCACGTTGCGTGAGTTGCGCGCCCAACTCGATATGCAGATGCTCGCCGTCGCGCGCGGCCACGCGACCGTCGAGCATGTTCGCCTTGCCGATGAACTGCGAAACGAACGGCGTTTCCGGGCGCTCGTACGCGCGGTACGGCGTGTCGACCTGCGTGATGCGCCCGGCTTCCATGACCACGACGCGATCACTGATCGACAGCGCTTCGGATTGGTCGTGCGTCACCATGATGGTGGTCGTGCCGATCTTGCGCTGGATCGAGCGCAGCTCGAACTGCATGTCTTCGCGCAGCTTGGCGTCGAGGTTGGACATCGGTTCGTCGAGCAGCAGCACCGGCGGCGCGATCACCACGGCGCGGGCGATGGCCACGCGCTGACGCTGGCCGCCCGAGAGCTCACGCGGGAAGCGATGGCCGAGCGCTTCGAGCCGCACGAGCGCGAGCGCCTCGCGAATGCGGTCCTTGCGTTCCGACTTGTCGACGCCCCGCATCTCCAGACCGAATCCGACGTTATCCGCCACGGTCATGTGCGGGAACAGCGCGTAGCTCTGGAACACGATGCCCAGACCGCGCTTGTTCGGCCGCATGTTCGTGATGTCGCGCCCGTCGAGCGTAATGCGCCCGGTCGTGGCTTCGACGAAGCCCGCGATCATCTGCAACGTGGTGGTCTTGCCGCAGCCCGACGGGCCGAGCAGCGAGACGAACTCGCCTTTCTCCACCGAGAGATTGACGTTCGAGACGGCGTTCAGCTCGCCAAACGTCTTGGAAACATCCGTCAAAGTCAGAAAAGACATGGTCACTACCTTCGGACGCTCGCGCGTCGCATGAAATGCAATTGCATCGAACAGTAGCGAGCCAAATTGCATGTCGCAAGATAACGATTCCATGAAATGAGATAAATTTTCAGATTATTTCGTTTGACGGAATGTTTCACGGATGGACAAACCTTTTCGTTTCGCGTCACCGTCTCGGGATAATCCCTAACTTAAGCTGAATATTGGTTGTTTTTGCGGGTTTCGACGCATCGCGCCAGTTTTCAAGTCGTGTCGGCTTACGCTAGTATTTCATTTGACGGAATATTCGAGACCCTGATGACCACCTCCGATTCACCCCGCCCAACGGCAAACTCGTCTGCGGAATCCGCCGGCGCGGGCATATTGCAACGCACGTTTGCCGTCATCCGCGCCCTCGGTGAGGCCAAGCCCGAAGGCGAGCGCGTCACTCACATTGCCAAAGCCGTCGGCCTGAGTCAGGCGACGGTGCACCGTATTCTTCACGCGCTCATCGCCGAGCAGGTCGTGGAGCAGGACGAGTCGTCCAAGCTGTACCGGCTGAGCATCGATTTCTTCGCGATGGCCGCGCAGGCGGGCAACCCGAGCGGCATGCGCACGTTGTGCCGTCCGTCGCTGCTGCGGTTGTGCGCGAGTCTCGGCGACACCATCTTTCTACTGGTGCGCAGCAGCTTCGATGCCGTGTGCCTCGACATGTGCGAAGGCCCCTTCCCGATCCGTTCGTTCACCGGCGACATCGGCGGACGTGTGGCACTGGGCGTGGGTCAGGGCAGTCTGGCAATTCTGGCGTTCCTGCCTGAGGCCGAACGTGAGGAGATCATCCGCTTTAACGTGCCGCGACTGCGGGGATACGGCGTGCTCGACGAGGTGTATCTGCGCACGGAGATCGAGCGGGTGCGTCAGTTGGGCTATGCCGGGAGCAACAGCGGTGTGCTCGACGGCATGGCCGGGGTCGCCGTGCCGGTGTTCGACCGTATGGGGCATGCCGTGGCAGCGCTGAGCGTGGGCACGCTGGCCGCACGGCTGTCGCAGGACCGACTGCCGATGGTAGTGGAACTGTTGCGGCGTCAGGCCGAGCTGATCGGCCCGCAGACGAATCCGTTCGACGTCGCGATGCGCCGCCCGATGCACGGCCTCACGCGTGCGCTCACGACGGAGCCGCTGGCTTAACGTTTGGCGCACGGGTAGCGCACGGGTGGCATCGACGACGGAATCCGTCCTTTTAATGGCCGAAAATGGCCAGCATTTCATGCAAGGGACTGCGAGAATCGCGAGCGGGCCCGGCCCCCTTCCCCTTCTTTCTTATCCCATCGGCCGCGGCCTTCAGTGGAGAGCAGACATGGCATCAGGCGAACACGAGTACCGCGTCAACGTGGAATGGATCGGCAATCAGGGCAGCGGCACATCGGGCTATCGCGCGTACGGGCGCAATCACGAGATTCGCGTCGCCGGCAAACCCACGATCCCCGGCTCGGCGGACCCGGCCTTTCGCGGCGATGCGGCGCGCTGGAATCCGGAAGATTTGCTCGTCGCGTCGGCAAGCGCCTGTCACAAGCTCTGGTATCTGCACCTGTGCGCCGACGCCGGGATTGTCGTCGAACGGTATGAGGACAATGCCGTCGGCACGATGCTAGACACGCCCACCGAAGGACGCTTCACCCGCATCGTCCTGCGTCCGCACGTGACGATTCGCGCGGGTGGCGACGTCGCGCTCGCCGAACATCTGCATCACGCCGCACATGAGAAGTGCTACATCGCCAACTCGGTCAATTTCCCGATCGAATGCGAAGCGGTCATCGAGACGGTCGAGGTTTGACACATCGATTGACCGGTGCGTGACGGCTTGATATGATCGGTTCACTTTGAAAACGCCCTCCCGGTTCGCCGGGAGGGCGTTTCGTTTTGGTTCCACTCACAACATTGGAACCAAGACATGACTATTTCCCCAGAACACTTCGAACACATCGCCGCTGCTGGCAACCTCCTCGGCCATGCACGATACGGCGACGGCCCCACGCCCGTGCTCGTCATGCACGACTGGCTCGGCGATCACACCAGCTTTAACGCGACAATGTCCTGGCTTGACGGCCGCACGTTCACCTACGTCTTCGTCGACCTGCGCGGTTACGGACTCTCCACCGATTTGACCGGCGATTACACAGTGGACGAAATCGCCACCGATTGCCTCAGGCTCGCCAATCACCTCGGCTGGTCGCGCTTTCACGTGATCGGTCATTCGATGACGGGAATGGTGACGCAGCGTCTGGCCGTCGATGCGCCGTCGCGCATTGCGAGCGCCATCGCCGTATGTCCGGTGTCGGCGGCCGGAAACCGGTTGAATCCCGAGGCCCTCGCCTTCTTCTCAAGCACCACGAACGACGACGACGCCCTGCGACGATTGTTCAAGTTCGTGAGCGGCGGGCTATCCGACGTTTGGGTGGATCGCAAGGTCACACAGAACCGCACCACGGTCTCACCGGCCTGCCGCGCGCGATACCTCGATATGCTGGTGACAACGGATTTCGCCGCAGAAGTTCAGGGGGCTGAAGGGGTTGACACCCCGTTTCTGGTAATCGTCGGCGATAAGGATCCCGGAATCGATGCGGCCGCGATGACGCAAACCTTTCTCGCGTGGCATTCCAACGCAACGCTGGAAGTCATGCCGAATTGCGGGCACTACCCGATGCAGGCGTGTCCGCCGTATTTCGCGACCGTGATCGAGGCCTTCCTCACGCATCACAGCGTCTGATCCCGGCGGTCTGAGGTCATTCGTCCAGCAACGCCATGAGCGTCATGGCGTTGCGCTGGCCCTGATCCTCATAGTTGTTGTTGAACACGACGTACACGCGCGCAACGACTTTCGCGATCACGCGGATCGGATCGACCAGCGCCGCCAGCTCCGCTTCGCGATAGTCGTAGTTGAAACGCTCGGACGCAGCCGTGCTGTCGCGCACGTTCCACGTCTGCTGATTGCGTCCGTGCAGACGCACGACCGCCGCGAGTGGCGACGTCGTCGCCCAGATTTGGGGGATGCTGTTCGTGAAGCCCTGCGGCTCGTCCACCGTCGTGTTGACCCAGCCCATCTCGCGCAACCACGCCAGTGTCTTGTCGCAGCGCTCGCCGTCGAACCATCCGCGATGCCGGAATTCGGCCGCGATGCCGTAACCGGTCATGCGTTGTGCGCAGGCTTCGACATGCGCGCGGCTGGATTTGTCGCCTGTCAGCCACGGCGGAAACTGGAAGTGGACCAGACCGAGCTTCCCTGCCTCGCGTAAGGGCTCGATAGCCTCCAGATAGCGCCGCCAGATCTCGTCGATCAACTCGTTCGGCAGGTCCTTGTAGTAGACGTTCGCGCGCGGCCCCGGCGGCAGCGCCGACTGGAGATCCTTGGGCAACGCGATGCGCGGGGTCTGGTGGCCCGTGAGCAGACGGAAGGCCTTGATATTGAAGACGAACGCGTCCGGGGTGCGCTCGACCCACAGCCGCGCATTGGATCCCGAAGGCATCGCGTAGTAACTACTGTCGACCTCGACCATCGGAAACTGGCTGGCATAGAAGCGCAGACGTGCTTCGGCAGACGTATGTCCCGGTGGATAAAACCGTTTGCAGGCGATCAGCGATTTGTCTGTCCACGACGCCGTACCGACATAGACCTTGCCCATCCCGGAGCCTCCCATTGGCGCGACATCGGCCGCGCGTCAGCCGGTTTGCCGTCCCGACATTGCGGTAGCTTTCGCACAAGTATAGGCGCGTGCCAAGGCGTCATGACGGCGCTGCGTTCGACGCAAACTGCTCGGCGACACAACGCCTGGAGCACGGGGACTGGAATGGGACGAACGCGTGAAATACTGCATGCACATCTGATCCGGCACGCGCTCCCCGCGGCGTGCCGTTTATACGGCCCGCAGCTGACCCTGCGGGCCGCCTTTTTCGGATGGCATGCCGCGCGCTATCATGGTCCGCCATCAACATGCGGCCCCACAACGGATCGCCGCCTGCACGGACCTCTTGCCATGACCGAACGTCTGCCCGTCGAACTTCCCAAAGCCTACCGTCTGCTCAACCACGGCCCGACCGTTCTCGTGGGAAGCGCGCACGACGGGCGTCGCAACGTCATGGCCGCGGCGTGGTCCATGCCGCTCGACTTCTCGCCGCCGAAGGTCGCCGTCGTCATCGACCGCAATACGCTCACGCGCGAACTGGTCGAAGCCTCGGGCGAGTTCTCGCTGAATGTGCCCGCGCGCCTGATCGCGCGTGAAACGCTGGCGGTCGGCTCGGTGTCCGGACGTGACACCGATAAGTTCGCCGAAGGCACCGGCGTGACGGCCTTCACCGGCTCGCACATCGCCGCACCGCTCATCGACGGCTGCCTCGCATGGCTCGAATGCCGGGTGATTCCCGAACCGCACAACCAGGATCGCTACGACCTGTTCCTCGGCGAAGTCGTGGCGGCGTGGGCCGATCCGCGTGCGTTTCGCGACGGACACTGGCAGTTCGAACCCGGCACGTCGCGCAGCCTGCATTACATCGCCGGTGGCAACTTCTTCGAGACCGGCGAAGCCTTCGAAGTCAAACCCGGCAATTAGCCCGACACTTCTCTCCGACAACCCGCCATGAGCCACACCTTGCCGCCGCGCCGTACGACCGACAGCACCGATAGTCTCTACAGCAGCGACCGCCTCGCACAGACCGCGCACGCCTTGTGGCGCACGAGTGGCTCGGGCGGCATGGGCTGCGGGGTGGACAGGGTCGACGTCGTGGATGCGGACGCGGGTGCGGAGGCCATCGCGTCGCCCTATTTGCCAAGTAGCCCCGGGCGGGGCAGAATTGACAGCGTTGCGGATGTCTTCGATCGTGAGTGCACATGGCTCCACGCCCGTTCCGCCGTAACATCTGAATCACCTGCGAAGTCTGCGTCGAGTCCATCGCCTTTTGTGGCTTTTGCACCCGGCGCGTCGCTCGCATCTGCTACGCGCTTCGAGCATCACGAGTCGTTCGAACCTTTCCTGCAGTTGCCGAACTCGCGGCCCGAACCATCTCCGTCAACGGCACTGCTGTCGTCCACCCGCTGGGCCCTGCCCACCCGTCGCGACATGACTGCATCCGGCCACGATTCCTCCGACGCAAACGATCTCAACGACGCCCGCGCCCGTCTCCTGCGCTCGACTGGCTCGCCAATTGGACGCACCGCCAGTGTGGGCCTTGACGAGGCAGAGCGCCTTGCTGCACTGCGCCGTTACGAGATTCTCGACACACCGCCCGAACCCGCCTTCGACCGTATTGTGCGGCTCGCTTCCCACGTGCTGGGCGCGCCGATCTCGCTCGTCTCCCTGATCGACGAATCGCGCCAGTGGTTCAAGGCGCGCCGGGGTATCGATGCCTCACAAACGCCGCGCTCGATGGCTTTCTGCGCCCACGCCATTCTCAGCGACGACGTGCTCGTCGTGCCCGACGCGCGCGCCGACCGGCGCTTCGCCGATAATCCCCTCGTGACTGGCGACCCGAACATCCGTTTCTACGCGGGCGCACCGCTGCGCACGCCGGAAGGGCACCGACTGGGCACGCTTTGCGTGATCGACCGCCGTCCGCGCGATCTCGACGACGAGAAGCGCGGCTTACTGGCGGATCTGTCCTCTCTTGTGGTGGACGAACTCGAACTGCGCCGCGTGAACCGGGTACTCGGCGACATGGCGATGCGCGACGGCCTGACCGGCCTGCTCAACCGCCGGGCCTTTCTCATGCAGGCCGACCGGCTGTTCGCCGTCGCGCGCGCGCAGCAGCGCCGCCTGTCCGTGCTGATGCTCGACATCGATCACTTCAAGGGGATCAACGACACCTGGGGGCATGCCATTGGCGACAGGGTGATCGTCGAGTTGACGCTGGTGTTGCGGGCTGCGCTGCGCAAGAGTACTGTGATCGGCCGTTTGGGCGGCGAGGAGTTCGCCGTGCTGCTGCCCGAGACCGATGCTCAGCGTGCTTTGCAGGCGGCGGAGCGCATGCTCGTCGCGATCAACGGCGCGAGCGTACCGGGCCCGAATGGGAACGCGCCGGTGCGCTTTTCTGCCAGCATCGGTGTCGCCAGCCTCGGCCCGGACGACGCCGATTTCAGTACCCTGCTGCAACGTGCCGACCGCGCGCTTTATGCGGCCAAGCAAGGCGGCCGCAATCGCGTGGCCGTGCTGTGATGTCCAACCCTCGTCGACCGGTCTCGACGAATCCCGACTGAAGATATTCAACACCACCGCAATGGGTAAGAGCCGACTAGAAGCATTCAGCGATGGCGTGATCGCCATCATCATCACGATCATGGTGCTGGAGATGAAAGCACCGCACGGCAGCGAACTGACGGACCTGCTGCCGGTCGCGCCGACGTTTCTCACTTACATCCTCAGCTATGTCTATGTCGGCCTGTACTGGAACAACCACCATCATCTTTTCCAGGTAGTCCAGAAGGTGTCCGGCGGCGTTCTGTGGGCTAACCTGCACCTGCTGTTCTGGCTGTCGCTGATCCCGTTTGTGACGCACTGGCTCGGAGAGAACCACTTCACCGCGTGGCCGACAGCGCTCTACGGTGTGGTGCTGTTCATGGCGGCCATTGCCCACTACATTCTGTCGCGAACCCTGCTCGCCGTGCATGACGGCGGCAACAAGAAGCTGGCCGACGCCCTCGGTCGCGACTACAAGGGCAAGCTGTCGGTGGTGGTCTACGCGGTAGCCATCGGGCTGGCGTTCGTGGTGCCCGCAGTCTCGCTGGCGCTGTATGCGCTCATGGCCGCCGTGTGGCTGATCCCGGACCGCCGCATCGAACACGTAATCGAGAGGTGACCTCCTTGACACGGTGCGCGGCGGCAGTCGACGCGCACTGGGTTTTTCCGTAGTATCCGCACCACTATGCAAAACGTAACTTTTGAACTGACGGGCGAATTCGTCGCCCTGAACGACCTGCTCAAACTCACCGGCGTCGTCGATTCCGGCGGCGCGGGCAAAGTCATGGTGGCCAACGGCGCGGTCCGTGTCGACGGCCAGATCGAGACCCGCAAGACGTGCAAGATCCGTGCGGGCCAGACGGTCGCTGTCGATGGCGTGCGTATCCGGGTGAAGGCGGCTTAAGATGCACTGAGGGCGGCCTGCGAGGATCCCTCGGGTCTCGCCGAATCGCCCGGCCGCCGGTCGTCCGCCTTCGTTGTTCGCTTTTGCGCTCATTCTCGACTCATCGACGGTTTTACCCTCGAATCTACGACTTCCCGGCACGGCGCCGTCGCGTGACGCCCTCCCGGTTTCTCCCACGTGAGCCTGCCCCTGCAGGTCGCTATACTTGAAAGCGATTTTGGCGTGTCAGCCCCAGTCACCCCCGACAATGATTGCAGGACGTCCGAGGAGGCCCTTGCGATGGTCGTGCCCGGTTCACCGTCCGTCACAGGCGCCACACCGGCACCGGGACGCGAAGCGCTGCTCGAAGCTCTCGACCGGTCGCTGGGCACGCTTACGCTCACGCCGGACGGCCTCATCGCCGACGTCAACGACAAATTCCTCGGTGTCTTCGGGTACACACGCGATCAACTGATCGGCAAGCCGCACGCCATACTGTGCAACCCGGCCGACCCGACGTGCGGCGACGCCTTCGCGCAAGTGCTCTCCACACTGCGCTCGCATACCGATCAGGTCCGCCGCCTCCGCCACGACGGCAGCACCGTCTGGCTCGAAGCCACCTACAACCCCATCTTCGACGACGACGGCAAGCTCACCTGTGTGATCAAGCTGGCGGTCGATGTGACGGCCCGCGTGGCGCGTCAGGCCGCCGACGATGCGCGTTTACATTTGCTCTCGCTCGGCGTCGACGAGACGGACAACGCCGTCCTCATCACTGACGCCCAGCGCCGCGTCTGTTACGTGAACGCCGGCTTCACCCGCATGCTCGGCTACGCGGCGAGCGAGGTCGTCGGCCAGTCGGTGCACGCCTCGTCCACTGAGAGCCCGATGGACGAATTCGCGAGCGGCGCAGCGGCGATCGAGGTCAAACAAGCCCTCTCCGGGTGCCTCGTCTCCGCCCACGACAGCCGCAGTTGCCATTGCGAAGTGCTGGTGCGCACCGCGCAGCGCCAACCGCTGTGGGTCTCCGTCGTGACGAACCCGATTCTCGACGCACAGGGCAAGCTCGTGAACGCGGTGGTGCTGTTCACGGACATCACGCAATCGAAGATTCAGGAAGTGCTGCAACACAAGGCGCTGGCCGCGATGGTGCGCGATGCACCGCTCGTCGAAGTGCTGACTCTCATATGCCGCGAACTGGAGCAGATCGCGCCCGAAGTCATGGCCTCGGTCGTGCGGGTGGATGCCGAAGGCAAGCTGCGGCCGCAAGCCGGACCCAGTCTGCCCGCGCAATATCACCAGACCATCGATGGCATCGCCATCGGCCCGAGCGTAGGCACGTGCGGGACAGCGGCATTTCTGGCGCGGCCGGTGATCGTGACCGACATCGCCAACGATCCGCGCTGGGCCGAATATCGCGAGATGGCGACCGAGTTCGGGCTGGCGGCCTCGTGGGCGATGCCGATCATCGCGAACGACGGCCGGGTGCTCGGCGTGCTCGCGTTCTACTACCGCACTACACGCGGCCCGGACGCCTTGCACGAGCGGCTGGTCGATGTCTGCGTGCATCTGTGCAAACTCGCCTTCGAGCGCGACGAATCGCGCACACGCATCCGTCAACTGGCGTTCTCCGACAGCCTGACCGGGCTACCCAATCGCAGCATGCTCGGCGTGCTCGCCGCACAGGCCATCGCGAGTGCGGCAGAGCTGAACACGCGTATGGCGGTCATCTTCATCGATCTGGATCGTTTCAAGCAGATCAACGATTCGCTCGGCCATCAGGCAGGCGACGTACTGCTACGCACGATTGCCCAGCGCCTGCGCCGTTCGCTGCGTGGCGCGGATATCGTGGCGCGGCTCTCGGGCGACGAGTTCGTCGCCGTGCTCACCGAATGCGATCCCGAACGGCTCGACATCGCGATCGAGCGCATGCGCACGGCACTCACCGCTCCGTGTCAGGTTGACGGCGTAACGCTCGTGCCGTCAGGCAGCTTCGGCATCAGCCTGTATCCGAACCACGGACGGGAATTCGACATCCTGCTGCAACGCGCGGACATGGCGATGTATCAGGCGAAGATGACGAGCCCGGGGAGCGTGCGTTTTTACCACGAGGACATGAACGTCCACGCGCAGGAACGGCTGGAGCTTGAGACCGCCATGCGCGACGCGCTGCGTCTGGGCAAGCTGCAGTTGTTCTACCAGCCGCAGATCAATCTGCTCGACGAGTCGGTGTATGGTGCGGAAGCGCTCACCCGCTGGACGCACCCGCAGTACGGCGAGGTGCCGCCGTCGCGCTTCATCGCGCTGGCAGAGGAATGCGGCCTGATTGGCGAGCTGGGCACGTGGACGCTACGCGAATCGTGCCGTCAACTGGCCGACTGGCGACGACGCGATGTCGGTATCGGCAATGTGTCGGTCAACCTGTCGCCGACCAATTTCCACGATCACGATCTGCCGCGCACGATTGCCGAAGCGCTGGCCGATCACGAACTACCGCCGTCGTGCCTGGCCATCGAAATCACGGAAAGCGTGCTGATGGATCACAACCCCAGCACGCTGCGCATCATCGAGGAAGTCCACAACCTGGGCGTGCGACTATCGATGGACGACTTCGGCACCGGGTATTCGAGTCTCGGCTATCTGCGCCGACTGCCGGTTTCGGAACTGAAACTCGACCGCAGCTTCGTGCACGACATTGCGCGCGACGAAACGGTACGTGCGCTGACCAATGCGATCATCAGCATCGGTCGCAACCTGCATCTCACGGTGGTGGCCGAAGGGGTGGAAGACGAAGCCCAGCGCGACTTGCTGGTCGCGCAGGGCTATCGCGTGGCGCAGGGGTATCTGTTCTCCCCCGCGCTGAGTGCTGGCGATCTGGAACGCTGGCTCGAACGCTGGTCCGCTCAGCGACGCTCGCCCGACCCTGTTCAATCCTGAATCAAGGCGCCAGCCCCAATTCCATCTGATGCAGCGCCGTCTCGATGGCCTGGCTCTGCTCGCCGTTGAGCGCATCGGCCGCCACACTCGTCGCGCGGCGATAGATCATCTCGCCGTAGATGTTCGCCAACACGCGCGCTGCCGGACACAGCGACAGGTTGCTGTCCGCGGCCTGATGACTGGTCCAGTAGTTGATCGCCTGCTCGATGTCGGCGATGGAATAGTTGGCTTTCATGAGATGTCGTGTCTCGCCGTGGAGTGGAATACTGTAATTATATACAGTATTCGAGAAGTCGGAGAATGGCCCTATCCCGGACCCGTTGACGTCAATTCTCAGGTGCACGTTTCGGAACTGCAACACTTGATGCCCGCATCGGATGTCGTGCCGCTTGCGCACGCCAACAATCCACGCAAAATCATCCACTTAGCAACTCCGGCACGATATTGGCTTAAGGCAGAGGAAACGCCGCGCAACGTCCCCACCGTTCGCAAAGCGCCCCTTCACGATTGCCCCGACGGAGCCCATCATGCCGCCGAGACACGTCACACCCTGCACGCGCATTCGTCCGCCTGGTGGTTGCCCGCCGAATCACGACGGATGGCGTCGTCCGGACATGCTCCGATGGCTCACGCTGCTGGCGATCGGTCTGCTGGCCACGATGGCCGCCCCGCACGTCCATGCGCAATCGATGCCACCGTCCACCGCGAAACCCACCGATCCGTTTCACCAGCCGTGCGTGGCGGTCCGAGCGTTGCCGGACGCGGCAGTACGTGACGTTTCCGGCGCCACGAGGGCCTTCATCTTCACCTCGCGCGTGAGCCCGCCGACCAAACAGTACGTCGATCTGGATGATCGCTGCGCGACGCCGCCAGCGTTCGCACCGACGCGCGACGTCGACTCGACCTCCGTCTGGTATGTCGACACGCCCGCTGCCGGTGCGCATGCACCGTCACATCATCCAGGGACACTGACCTTGCACGGCGTGACGTCCTGAGCGACGGGCCGCCGCGTTTGTTATGCTGCGACTTTCACGCGCCGGTTGTGCACGTAGCCGTCGTGCTTCCTGATTCTCCCAAAACGCAATGTCCGCCAAGATTCCCGAGCCCCAGAAGACCTCCGCCAACGCCACGGGTAACGCCCGTAACAAACCGGCAGCCGATGTGTCGCCGCCCCCGCCGGGCGCCATTCCGCTGGCCTGGATCGGCCTGCTGGCGGCGGCTGCCTGGGTGCTCAAGAGCCCCAATCCCACCTGGGGTGTCGGCGTACTGTGCCTGTGCGCCGGACTGATCTCCTCATTCGGCGCTCGTCGTCGCGGACGCGCGCCGTGGCCCGCCTTCTTTACGGGATTGCTGCCGGTCGGCGTCGCGCTGTTCTTTGCGCTGCTCATGCTTCGTCCGCTGCTGCGGTAACCGTTCACGTGCGGGTCACGGCAATGACGCCTGCCGAGATCCGTATCGTCCCCCTTGAGTTACCCACAACTTCTGTGGATAACCCACTGGATAACCTGACACCACCCTCTCAAAACGCCCGTCGTTACACGCTGTCAAGAGGATTGCCCGTTTCGGCATCAGCATTGGACAAATTTTTTACGCTTGACGTTTTGCGCCGCTTCTGTGCGGAAACGTCACGGGTTTGACATGCGATCAGACGGCGTCGCCCCCTCGGGTCGCGGCGTGAGTAACGAAGGCACCCGCAACAGTCGCAGAGGGTTCGCAGCCCCGGTGAATCGGCCTATGATGGAGTCATGCGACGCATCGCAATGCATCTTTTCAGTGACTTTTGGGGAGAACGTCTCGTATGACCCAATCCGACAAGCCGTCCGTGAACGCTACGTCCGCCGATGCCAACGCCCGCCAGACCGGGCAACCCGACCCCGTCGGGGGCCCCGTGACCGAAGCCGAGCGCGTGCATCTGGATGAGCTGCTGGCACACCACTCGGTCACCGAAACCGTCGACCGTGCCTCCGTCATCGATCTGATCAAGCGCCTGCGCGAACCGGACGTCCAAACATCCGAGGACCGTGACCGTGTGGTCAAGGAAAGCCGCTTGTGGAAGGAAGTGTCGCACCGCGACACCGCCATGTCCCTGCTGAACTCGCTGGCGCAGATGGCCCCCATCTTCCTCAACCAGATTCACTGGTAACGCCTGCTGCGTCGGCCCTTCGCCGGCGCATGCCCCTTCTGCATCCGCTCGCCCGGCATCGGTCGACGGCCAACGCGTCGACTATCCCGATGCTTTCCGATTGATTTAGATTAAGTTCGTGCGCACACGCGCGCGCCCGAGCGGGACGTTGTCGCGCGCGTGCCTTACAATGCGGGTCGCGCACGTTTTCCCTGTTGACCCAAGATCATGACCACCACGCTGGACACCCCGACTGAATTCAAGAGCTGGATCTGCCTGATTTGCGGCTGGATTTACAACGAAGCCGAAGGCGCACCGGACGACGGCCTCGCCCCCGGCACCCGCTGGGCTGATGTGCCCGCCGACTGGCGCTGCCCGGAATGTGACGTGTCCAAAGAAGACTTCGCGCTGTCGGAGTTCTGAAGCCGAAAGCCCGGTCGCTGCGCCAGGCGGCAACCGGGTCATCCGACTGGGGAGACGGTGCAACACTCGCCGTTTTAATGCATCGCTACGGCTTTAGTGATGCCATCCCCATCCACGGCCCCAACCGCGGCCATGCCAGCCACGGTAGTAGCCCCCGCCGTAATACCCACCCACGCCCACCGTCACGACCGGTGCGGGTGCGACCGCGTGACCCGGCGCGTAGTAGCCCGGGGCATAAGCGTATCCGTTGTCATATGCGCCGCCATATGCGGGCGCGCCATACGGCACCGCCACGCAACCTCCCAGCAACATGGCGACGGCAGCGCCGCCTGCCAACATCAGTCTGCGTTTCACGTTGATCTCTCCCGCACGAATCGATGGAATCCGGTGCGACGGCGACCGATGCCGTCGATTCTGCGTCGATCCCGATCGCACCTGCTTGATTCATTAGACAGGAGAGTTCCCGCGAAATGCGGAATGCGTGCACGCTCTTTGGTTACCAAACGTGACATTGGTAACGACGGCGAAATCCAGCGGATGCGATGCACGTAGGGATGCCGTCGTCGCGACATCCGGATTGAATGACCCGCACTGAGCGCTTTGCGCGGATCAGAACACCCAGCAACGGTCACGCCCGGCGCGCTTGGCGCGATACAACGCCATGTCTGCGCGCTCGACCATATTCATCGGTGAATCCGAGTCCTGCCACTCTGTAATACCGAAGCTCGCGGAGAATTGCAGCGGCGGCTCGCTCCCTTCGACCGATTCACGCTTGCAACGCTCGCGAATCCGGTCGGCCACACGCAGCGCATCGCGTTCACTCGCGCCCGGCAGCAGGATGGCGAATTCCTCACCGCCGATGCGTCCGATCAGATCGTCGCCACGCAACGTCGAAGAACACACCAGCACGAAACGGCACAGCACCTGGTCGCCAATGGCATGTCCATAGGTGTCGTTGATCGTCTTGAAGTGGTCGAGGTCGGCGACGATGAGGCTCATCGGCTCGTTCTTGCGTTGGGCGGCTTCCAGCAATTGCTCGAAGCGATGAAAGAAGTAACGACGGGTCAGGCTGCCCGTGAGTTCGTCGTAGCTGGCCTCAAAAGCCAGTTGGTTGTTCGCCGCGCGCAATTCCTCGTTCGATTGACGCATCTCACGGTGCTGCGTCCGCTCGCGCCAATACGTCCAGACGACCAGCGCCACGATGATCGCGCCCCCCAGATACAGCAGGAAGCACAATGCCAGGTCCTTGGCATGCTGACGCGTGAGCGCATCCCACGCATCGACGCCTTCCACCGCATAGACGATCAGATCGTTACTCGCACTCGGGCGCGACGAAATCACGAAAGGCTTGCGCAGATCGTTGAACTCCGACATCCGGTCCAGCAATTCCTGCGGCACCCAGGCGTTCGAGCGGCCCGGCGCACGTTTGAATTGCGAAATCGGCATGGGTGCGAAGTCGTTGCGCTGATAAAGCGCCTGCCGCTCGGTGTCGGAGAGCGAGCCGAGCTTGCCGTCGATCATGAAGCTGTTTTCGAAGCGCGGGTCGTTGGCCATGATGACGACGCCGTTGCCGTCGGTCACGAACGATTCGCCGCTGCCGACCCAGTGGCGCAGACGGGTGAGACCAATCTTGGTCATGACCACGCCGATCAGCAATCCGTCACGGTACATCGGTGCGCTGAAATAAAGACCCGGCGCCTGGTGTTCCCAACCCGATGCGTAGCGCTCGAAACGATCGCCGAGCAGCGCGTTCGTGACATAAGGCATGTCGGCCACAGATCCGCCGAGCGGTGACGGGACGTCCCGGTAGTTGCTGGCCGCGACACACACGCCGCTCGCGTCGATAACCCACACGCGGTCGACGCCAAAGTAGCTTTGTGCGCCGCGCAGGAATTCGTTCGCGCGCTCCACGACGTCCGCCGCAGCCGGCTTGCCTCCCGCTGCGGGCACGACCTCGCGCAGCAAGTCGACATCGGCCAGCGTCGAGGGAATCGCGCGCACCATCGACAAATCCGTGTTGATGGCATGCACCATCCCGTCGGCGACGCGATCGGCCACGATTTGCCCGGCGTCGACGCTTTGCGCAAGCTTATCGCCCACCAGCGACGTGGCAGTGCGATCCGCCGCAACCCAGCAGGCGACCAGCACGCCGACCGAGACGCAGGCGGCATAAAGCCAATGCCTTATCCTCATCCGAAAATCAAACGCTCGTTCTAATATTTTTCACTTATTACGTTGGCAAAGTACCCGCTTCAATTGGAATCGCGCTTCTGTCACTTCCCCGGACAGAACTTCTGGTCGCGACCGGCATTCGTTGTGCCAGCGAATTCCCGCCAATTCTGGTCTGCGCGTCAAACTCTTTCCCTCGTTTCCGACCCTCGGCTTGTCGCGCCCCGCGCCTTCGGATCCCTGCTGCCACGCCATTGTCTACCCCAACAATGGCGGGCCGTTGACAGCCCGCGCTCCCTCCCCCGGTCTACTGCCGGTTGGGGCGTACGGCCATCCGTTCATGCGTTTCGGAATCACCGCGAGAACCCGGTGATTCTATAGTACTCCGACGATCCTGCCGTACGAAAACCTTCTGATCGTCGATATATTATGTATAGCTATTTAACCTATTAACTATCTCGTTTTGGTGTTTCTCATTTACCTCGTCTTTATTGGCAAATACCGAACCGGGCAATTAGCAAATCCAGCTGTTCGATTTCCACCGGTCGAGAAAACAAATAGCCTTGCGCACTGAGCGGGACAAAATGACGAAGCCAATCGAGCTGACGCTCGTTTTCCACACCTTCGACAATCAGATCGATGCCCAGCGAACGCGCAATATTGACGATGTTCGAAATCATGAGACACGACCGTGACGAATCGGGAATCGATTCGACAAACGATCGGTCGACCTTGAGCGTATCGACGGGGAAGCGCGTCAGATAGGACAACGACGAGTAACCCGTGCCGAAATCGTCCAACGCAATGCGCAAACCCGCACGTTTGAACTGCTCGATCTTCATTTCTACAAGCGCCGGGTTCTTCACCATCACCGATTCGGTGATTTCCAGTTCCAGGCGATGGGGCTCGATTGCGTACTCTTTCACTAGACGCTCAACGAGTTCGCCGATGTCGCCTCGCCAAAACTGCACGGACGAGACATTCACGGCCAGTCGCAGCGACCCCATCGGCGTACCTCGCCAAGCCACGAGCTGGCGACAGGCTTGCGTGAGCGCGAACTCGCCGATGGCCACGATCTGCCCGGTCGTCTCTGCCAGCGGGATGAACTCGCCCGCGCTGAGAATGCCGCGCTCCGGATGACGCCAGCGAATGAGCGCTTCCATGCCGCAGATGCAATCGCTGCCCAGCGAGATGATCGGCTGATAGGCGAGGAAAAACTCGCCATTGGCCAGCGCCTGCTCCATCTGACGCTCCCACACGACAAGCTGGTGCGCCTGATGCGTCATTTGTTGCGAATAGACCCGCACGACACTCTTGCCCGCCTCTTTCGCGGCATACATGGCCAGATCCGCTTTCTTGATGAGATCCGACTCGGTCTCTTCGGGCTTCGACCAGAACGTCACGCCGATGCTGGCGTGCAACGCGAACGACGTGCCATCAGCCACCATGGGCGACTTGAGCGCGGCCAGCAGCGTCTCACCCAGCGGCTCAGCCTGATCGGGCGCACCCTCGCCTTCGAGCAGCACCATGAACTCGTCGCCCGCGAAGCGCGCGAGCATTGCTCCGGCGGGCATGCGCGGAATGAACCGCTCCGAGACCTGTCGGATGATTGCGTCGCCCTGCGAATGACCGAGCGTGTCGTTCACGCTCTTGAAGTTATCGAGATCGATGTGCAAAAGTGCGACCTTGCCCAGCTGATCAGGTGCGGACAATGCCCGACGCAGCGACTCCATCAGCGCGTAACGATTCGGCAGGCCGGTCAGCGCGTCGTATGAAATCAGGCGTGTGAGCTGCTGGTCACGGCCGATCAGACGCTGCATCAGATACGCAATGAGCGCGAAGAAGACGACAAGCGCCACGGAGATAAACGTCGCCATGGTCAGATAGACGCGTTTCACGTGACGATATTCGGACAACTCCTCGTCGAGCGACAACCCGACCTGCACGGCCAGCGGATAGTCACGCAAATGCCGATACGCGACGACGCGCTCGACGCCGTCGATTGGGTCGCGCTGCACGCCGGAAGTCCGTTGCTCTGCCGCGAACGGCGGCAACTCGCCAGTGCCGGTGACGGCAACGCCCGCCCCGGTACTACGCGCGAGGAGTGCGCCGTCGTCGGCAATCACGGCGATCTGACCGTACTGCCCGAGCACCGCATTCGTGTAGAAGTCGGAAGTAAAGTAGCTCGGCTCCTGCGAGACCACCACGACGCCGGCGAAGGACCCATCAGAATGATTCAGGCGTCGGCTGAACTGGAGTACCCACTTGCGGGACACACGCCCGAATACCGGATGGCTGATGTAGAGGCCGTCACTCTCGTCGTCGAGATGCACGCGAAAATGCTCGCGATCTGCAATGCTCACGCCCGCACCGCCCGGCATCGTGGCGGCGACCACGTTACCGCTCGCGTCCGTCACACTCACGAGCACCATGAAGCGTTCGACGACAATGCCGTCGGTCAGCGTCTGCTTCAGATCGAAGTCGCCGCGATGGCGCTCATACTCGTATTTCACGAAGCGGGTGATCTGGTCGACCTGACGAATCGCACGCAGCGTTTGTTGTTCGAGGGCGGTCGAGACGGTCGAGGCGGACGCCGCCGTGTCGCGCAGGATGGCTTTGTGCTCGATGGAGATGCGCCAGAGCACCGCCGTCCATAGAAGGACAAGGATCAGAAAACCGAAAATCAGGATTGCGACGATAGAGCGATAGGAAGTCGCCCAACGCCCGCGTCGCGCTCCCGTCATGCTCGGTTCCGCCATAGGTCGAGATCCTTTCAGCCCTCGCGCCCCCGCGCGAAAAGGTCGGTGTTGGCCCGGTTTTCAAGAGGATCCTGAGACGCCGCTATCGGACGCCATAGTTTCCGGCAAGTGTAAGGCAATCCCGGCGCCCCCGGAAGTCGTTCCGCGTCGTCTCAATCCGGGGATGTATGGAGTTCATCCGGCCAGACGAGCGCGCCCCCGCCTTGCAGCGTGCCATATCTCGGATTACGGAAGTTTCGGCTAACGCCGTATTAGGAGAATCCCGAAGTCGGACGGGGGGGGTGACGCGGGGGATCCGAAGTGCGGGGACCGCTCAGGACTTCAGCAGATCGATGACGGATTCGAGACGGCGACGCAGATCGTCGACATCGAGTGCAGCGTCGCCCGGTTCGCCGGAGGTCGACGCATCCACCGGCACGCCCGCCGCTCCCGAAACGCGCGCGCCACGCGGCGTGTCGGCTTCGAGACGATTGCGTGCCCCATTGATCGTGAAGCCCTGCTCATAGAGCAATTCCCGGATACGCCGGATCAGCAGGACTTCGTGATGTTGGTAGTAACGCCGGTTGCCGCGTCGCTTGACCGGACGCAGTTGCGTAAACTCTTGCTCCCAATAGCGCAGCACATGCGGTTTGACACCACATAGCTCGCTCACCTCACCGATGGTGAAGTAACGCTTGGCGGGAATCGGCGGCAAGGCAACGTGATCCATCGCGGCGTTAGCGGAATGGGACGACGGTTAAATTGCGGACGAAAAACCAACGGCCGCCACAGAATGCGGCGGCCGGGGGAATTACTTGCTCAGTACGCCGGACTCGACCATCGTCTTGAGTTTCTGGCTGGCGTGGAAAGTCACGACACGGCGCGCGGCAATCGGAATCGCTTCGCCCGTCTTCGGATTCCGACCCGGGCGCTGTGGCTTGTCGCGCAACTGGAAGTTACCGAAGCCGGAGAGCTTGACGCTGTCGCCCGATTCGAGCGCATCGCGGATCGATTCGAAGAACGCCTCGACCATATCCTTTGCTTCGCGCTTGTTCAGGCCGACATGCTCGAACAGTAACTCGGCCAGTTCGGCCTTGGTCAGCGTCGGCGCCTCGGTCGAGACCTCGTTCACTTCGCCGCGACCCAACGCAATGCGTTGTGCCGCGAGCATGGCTTCAAATTCACCAGGATTCATTTCGTTCATACGTCCCACGCGATGGCGATGACAGTGCGATAGCCCACTCGCACCCGGATTTTTCTACTGGGTTTTAAGCGCGCAAACGTGCGCCGAACCCTTCTACCCGTTGTACCAGTGCGTTAATGGCGCCCTGGACCGTCTCGTCCTGCAACGTACCCGAGGGGTCTTGCAGAGTAACACGAAACGCCACGCTTTTGTCCTGGGCTCCCAGGGAGCCCGAAGCCGCGCCCGCCTTGGGCCGGAACTCGTCGAACAGGCGCACCGACTGCACCACACTGCATGCCGGATCGTCATGACGCGCAGCCAGCATCGCATCGAGCAGCACCTGAACCGGCTGTGCCTGATCGACCACCAATGCGAGGTCACGCGTGACGGGCGGGAACTTCGAGATCTCCTCGTAGCTCGCGACGTCACGGCCGAACAGCGCCTCTGCCTCGATCTCGAACAGCACCGGTGCCTGCGGCAGGTCGTACTTCTGCTGCCAGCGCGGATGCAGCTCGCCGATGAAACCGACGCGCTTGCCGTCCACTTCGATTGCAGCACTGCGTCCCGGATGCAACGCGGGATGCTCAGCCTTCACAAAACGCGCTACGCGCGGTGCCAGCAAGGCTTCGAGATCGCCCTTCACGTCGAAGAAGTCGACCTGACGCGCCGCTGCGCCCCACTGCTCTTCGAGCACAGGACCGTAGGCCAGCGCCGCTACTGTCAGCGGCTGACGATACCCACCCACGCTCAGTTCACCAGACGCCACAGTGTTGTCACGGTGATAGGTGCGACCGATTTCGAACACACGAACGCGCGATGCCTTGCGATTCAGGTTGTAACGCGCCGTCGCGATCAGGCTGCCGATAAGCGTCGAGCGCATCACGGCGAGGTGACTCGCGATCGGATTCAGCAACTTTATCGGATTGTCGTTACCGGCAAAGTCGGCTTCCCATTCCACGTCTACGAAGCTGAAACCGACCGTCTCGTGATAGTCGCGCGCGGCCACGGCGTGACGCACGGCATGCTGCGAACGACGGCCCTCCTGCGTCGGACGCATTTCGCTCGCGGCCACCGGCGGATTGGCCGGAATACGGTCGAAACCGTAAATGCGCGCGATCTCTTCGATCAGATCCTCTTCGATCTCGATATCGAAACGGTAAGACGGCGGCGTGACCTCGAACACGCCGTCCACCAGCGTGAACGGCAGACCAAGACGCGTGAAGATCGCACTCATTTCCTGCTCGGTGACCGGCACGCCGAGAATCTTGACGGCACGGGCCACACGCATCTTCACCGGCTGACGCTCTGGAAGCTTCGCGACCTGGTCCTCCAGCGGACCGGCCTGGCCACCACAGATGTCGAGGACCAGTTGCGTCGCTCGCTCGAGCGCGCGCACGTTGCCAGCGAAGTCGACACCGCGCTCGAAGCGATGCGATGCGTCGCTGGTGAAGTTGTACTTGCGAGCACGGCCCTGAATAGCTTGCGGGAAGAAGAACGCACCTTCCAGGAAGATGTTCTGCGTCTCGAGACCGGCCTTCGTCGAATCGCCGCCCATAATGCCGGCGAGGCCGATCGGGCCGCTGGCGTCGGTGATGGCAAGGGTCGTCTCGTCGAGCGTGACCGTCTGCTCGTTGAGCAGCTTGAGCGTCTCGCCCGCGCGGCCGAAGCGCACGTCGATCCCGCCTTGCAGACGATTCAGATCGTAGACGTGCAGCGGCTGACCCAGCTCGAGCATCACATAGTTGGTGATGTCGACGAGCGCCGAGATTCTGCGCTGTCCGGCGCGCTCCAGGCGCTCCACCATCCAGCGCGGCGACGGTGCCGCAGCGTTCACGTTACGGATGATGCGGCCACCGAAGCGTCCGCAACCGTCCGGCGAGCTGATGCGCACCGGCAGCGTGTCGGCGATGGTCGACGCCTGTGCGCCCTGCCCCGGGAGATCCTTGAGCGGTGCGCCGGTAATCGCCGCGACTTCGCGGGCAACACCGAGCAGCGACAGACAGTCTGCCTTGTTCGGGGTGAGCTTGACGACGAAGATCGTGTCGTCAAGATCGAGATACTCGCGGATGTTCATGCCAACCGGTGCGTCTTCCGGCAGGATCATCAGTCCGGCATGATCCTCCGAGAGCTTCAGCTCACGCGCCGAGCACAGCATGCCGAAGCTTTGCACGCCACGCAGCTTGCCGATCTTGATCTGGAACGGCGCTCCACCCGCTTCGGACGGCGGCAAAGCCGCACCGACGGTAGCGCACGGCACCTTGATACCCGGCGCCACGTTCGGTGCACCACATACGATGGTCAGCGTCTCGCCGGTGCCGGCATCGACCTGACAGACGTTCAGACGGTCAGCATCCGGGTGACGGGCGACTTCGAGCACCTTGGCCACGACCACGCCGGTAAACGGCGGCGCAACGGGATCGGTTTCCTCGACTTCGAGCCCGGACATCGTCAGGGCATGCGCCAACGCGTCCGTCGACAAGTCCGGGTCGACCAGGGTACGCAGCCACGATTCAGAGAATTGCATGGATCAGTTCGCTCGCAGTTAAGTCTTCACTTCCGAAAGCCCGGCGGCAGCGGCTTTGCGCGCCAGCCAGGGCTATCGGCATCGATTACATGAATTGGCGCAGGAAGCGCAGATCGTTCTCATAGAACAGACGCAGATCCTGCACGCCGTAGCGCAGCATCGTCAGACGCTCCAGGCCCGAGCCAAACGCGAAACCGATGTAGCGCTCGGGGTCGAGACCCATATTACGGACCACTGACGGGTGCACCTGCCCCGATCCCGAAATCTCCAGCCACTTGCCGGCGTTCTTGCCGGTCTCGAACTGCATATCGATTTCGGCGGACGGCTCCGTGAACGGGAAGTACGACGGGCGGAAACGCACCTGAATGTCGTCGCGTTCGAAGAACTTGCGCAGAAAGTCGGTGTACACGCCCTTCAGGTCCGCGAAGCTGATGTCTTCGGCGATCCACAGGCCTTCGACCTGATGGAACATCGGCGAGTGCGTGGCATCGGAGTCGACACGATACGTACGTCCCGGCGCGATCACCTTGATCGGCGGCTTGTTCATGCGCGCATAACGCACCTGCATCGGGCTCGTATGCGTGCGCAGCAGCAGCGGCTTGCCCGCATCGTCATTGCCTTCGACGTAGAAGGTGTCCTGCATCGAACGCGCCGGATGGTTCTCTGGGCTGTTCAGGGCAGTGAAGTTGAACCAGTCGGTTTCGATCTCGGGGCCGTCGGCCACGTCGAATCCGATGGAACGGAAAATCTGTTCAACGCGCTCCCAGGTGGTGAGCACAGGGTGCAGACTGCCAGCGCCCAGGCCTCGGCCGGGCAGCGTGACGTCGATAGCCTCGGCCGACAGGCGCGCATCGAGCAGCGCATCGGCCATGGCCTGGCGGCGCGCCTGCAGGGCGCCTTCGATCTGTTGCTTGGCCGCGTTGATCCGTGCGCCTTCGGTCTTGCGCGTTTCGGGATCAAGCTTGCCGAGGCCTTTGAGCAACTCGGTCAGTTGGCCAGTCTTGCCGAGAAAGCGGGCTTTCTCGTTTTCCAGCGCGGCGGCGTCGGGAGCGGCGGCGAACGCACGCTGCGCTTCGCTGACGATAAGTTCCAGATCCATATGCTACAGACTCAAGTTAGGCGGTCGGAATGGCCGCGTGTACCAGCGAAAACAAGCGGAAAGGCAAGCGAAAAACAAAAGGGGGCTCCGATGAGAGCCCCCTCTTGGCGAACGGCGCGCACTAAAACGCGCTATACGCTAACTACAGCTTAGGCTGCGACGGCGGCTTTCACCTGAGCGACAATCGCGGCAAATGCCGGCTTGTCGTTGATGGCCATGTCGGACAGCACCTTGCGGTCGAGTTCGATCGAGGCCTTCTTCAGACCAGCGATGAACACGCTGTAGGTCATACCGTGCTGACGCACACCTGCATTGATACGCGCAATCCACAAGGCGCGGAACACGCGCTTCTTGTTGCGGCGATCGCGGTAGGCGTATTGCCCAGCGCGCATGACCGCTTGCTTGGCGATGCGGAAGACGTTATTGCGGCGGCCGCGGAAACCCTTGGCTGCTGCGATGACTTTCTTATGGCGGGCCCGTGCGGTGACCCCACGTTTGACTCGAGGCATGTTTCTCTCCTATCTAAGTCGGGGTTTAAGCGAAGGGCAGCATTGCGCGTACGGAGTTCAGATCAGACTCATGAACGCCGACGGCACCGCGCAGGTGACGCTTATTCTTGGTGGTCTTCTTCGTCAAAATGTGACGCTTGAAGGCCTGACCACGCTTGACGGTACCGCCAGGACGCACGCGAAAGCGCTTCTTGGCACCGCTCTTGGTTTTCATCTTAGGCATGAAAAACTCCAGGGTTTTTAACATGATCACAGGTGTGACGCCAAAATCGCGCCCCTTTTAGAACCTGAGACCACTTATTTTCAGGGTCCGACTGCACCCTGCATCGCTGCCACGCCCTTAACGGGCGACGGCGGCAATTCTTTGCTGCCCGGCGGTGTCGTTCGACACCGCCACGGCATTATTTCTTCTTCGGCGCGATGACCATGATCATCTGACGGCCTTCCATCTTCGGCATCTGTTCCGGCTGGCCGACCTCTTCGAGATCGGACTTCAGACGTTCCAGCATACGAGCACCGATTTCCTGGTGAGCCATCTCACGGCCGCGGAATCGCAGCGTGATCTTGGTCTTGTCGCCGTCTTCGAGGAAACGCTTCAGATTGCGCAACTTGACGTTATAGTCACCGTCGTCGGTGCCAGGTCGGAATTTGACTTCCTTGATCTGAACAACCTTCTGCTTCAGCTTGTTCTCGTGCGCTTTCTTCTGTTCCGAATACTTGAATTTGCCGTAGTCCATCAGACGGCAAACCGGCGGATTCGCGGTCGGTGCAATTTCCACCAGATCGACATCAGCCTCTTCGGACAGACGGAAAGCTTCTGCCAGTTTCACAATGCCGAGCGGCTCGTTGTCGACGCCATTTAGACGCACTTCGGGCGCAGTAATCTCGCCGTTGATGCGATGCGACTTATCGGTAGCGATGTTGCTTATCCTCGAAAAAAGTCAAAAATTTAGCCGCGCTGTCCGACAGGCGTTATTGGAACGATGCGCATTCTTGCGCAAGACGTTCGATGAGCGCGTCAACGGGCATCACACCCAGATCCACGCCGCCACGGGCACGCACGGCTACCGTATTGCCCTCCTGCTCTTTATCCCCAACCACCAAGAGATAGGGAACTTTCTGCAGAGAGTGCTCGCGTATTTTATAGCTAATTTTCTCGTTGCGCAAATCGCTCCGAGCCCTAAGCCCTTGTTCTTTCAACTTTTTCGTCACTTCTTGGGCGTAATCGGCCGTTTTTTCCGAGACATTCATCACAATCACCTGCTCCGGCGCCAGCCAGACAGGCAATGCACCAGCGTGGTGCTCGATCAGAATCCCGATGAAACGCTCGAGCGAGCCAAGGATTGCCCGGTGAAGCATGACCGGACGCTTGCGGCTGTTGTCTTCGGCCACATACTCGGCGTCCAGGCGCTCCGGCATCGAGAAATCGACCTGCATCGTGCCACATTGCCACTGACGGCCGAGCGCATCCTTGAGCGTGTATTCGATTTTCGGACCGTAGAAAGCGCCGTCGCCCTCGGCAATCTCGAATTCGCAGCCCGAACGGCGCAGCGATTCCATCAGCGCGAATTCGGCTTTATCCCAGTTCTCGTCCGAACCGACACGATGCTCAGGGCGCGTTGCGACCTTGTAAATCATGTCCGTGAAGCCGAAGTCCTTATAGACCGCGTGCAGCAGCGCCGTATAGTTCACGCACTCGTCGAGGATCTGGTCTTCCGTACAGAAGATGTGACCGTCGTCCTGCGTGAAGCCACGCACGCGCATCAGGCCATGCAGGCCGCCCGACGGCTCGTTGCGATGGCACTGGCCGAACTCGCCGAAACGCAGCGGCAGATCGCGATAGCTGTGCAGCGCCGAATTGAAAATCAGGACGTGTCCCGGACAGTTCATCGGCTTGAGCGCATAGGCGCGGTTCTCCGATTCCGTCGTGAACATGTTGTCCTTATAGTTCTCCCAGTGCCCCGACTTTTCCCACAGCGAGCGGTCGAGGATCTGCGGACCCTTCACTTCCTGGTAGCCATTGTTGCGGTAGACGCGGCGCATGTATTGCTCGACCTGCTGCCAGAGCGTCCAGCCCTTCGGGTGCCAGAAGATGAGGCCCGGCGCTTCCTCTTGCATATGAAAGAAGTCGAGCGCGCGGCCGAGCTTGCGGTGATCGCGCTTTTCGGCTTCTTCCAGCATGTGCAGATACGCATCCTGGTCTTCCTTCTTCGTCCAGGCCGTGCCGTAAATGCGCTGAAGCTGCTCGTTCTTCGCGTCGCCGCGCCAGTAGGCGCCAGCCACCTTCATCAACTTGAAGACCTTGAGCTTGCCCGTCGACGGGACGTGCGGGCCACGGCACAGATCGACGAACTTGCCTTCGCGGTACAGACCGATTTCGTCCGTGGCCGGGATCGATTCGATGATTTCGGCCTTGTACTTCTCTCCCATCGAGAGGAACAAACGCACGGCATCGTCGCGCGACAGCACTTCGCGCGTCACCGGCTCGTCTTTCTTGGCGAGCTCGTGCATCTTCTTCTCAATCGCTTCGAGATCTTCTGGCGTGAAAGCACGATGGAAGGAGAAGTCGTAGTAGAAGCCGTTTTCGATGACAGGACCGATCGTGACCTGCGCCTCGGGGAACAACTCCTTGACGGCGTAGGCCAGCAAGTGGGCCGTCGAGTGACGAATGACGTCGAGGCCGTCGGCGTCCTTGTCCGTGACGATGGCGAGACTCACGTCGCGATCGATCAGATAGGACGTATCGACCAGCTTGCCGTCAACGCGGCCGGCCAAGGCAGCCTTGGCCAGACCCGTGCCGATCGAACCGGCGACTTGCGCCACCGTCAGGGGGGCTTCGTACTGGCGTTGCGAACCGTCAGGCAAACGTACCGAAATCATGTCGCACTCCCATGCGCAAAAACGTCACGCGCGGCCCACGCCACGCGGCAAACCACGAAAAAAAACGGCCTCGACTGTCGTCGAGGCCGTCTCTTCATTCCTAGCATCCAGACGAAAAACACCCTCGACTTAACGTCGCACCTTCACCACTGTGAAAGTTCGGGCAGTCTTCAACATGAGTGTTTTCCAGCGCCTGTGTCTGCGGGGCTTCGCGGACTGTAATGCATCAAATTTCGTTGGTAGGCTCGATTGGACTCGAACCAACGACCCCCACCATGTCAAGGTGGTGCTCTAACCAGCTGAGCTACGAGCCTACTGCAAGAGAACGAGATTCTAGCAAGGTTTCGGCACATCGCCAAGCGATTATTGTGCCTGCCGACGAAAAACCGCATCAATCAAGGCTTTCGCGCGGAGTCGCGACGGCAATTGCCGCATCGTACTGTCTGCGGCGAGCCCCGGACAATTCACCCGAAAGAGCTCGCCGCCAACAGCTATTTCAACGCCTGCGCGACGACACTACACCCGCCACACCACTCAACTGCGCCAGCGCACGTTGCAATTGGCCACCGTCGCGCACCTCGACCGTGAACTGCATGAACGCCTGCGCACCGCGCGATTGCGTGCTGACGCCCGTCACGTTGAGCTTCTCTCGCGAAAACACTTCGGAGATGTCGCGCAGCAAACCCTGACGATCCGTCGCCTCGATCTGGATATTGACCGGATAGGCCGCAACGCCGCGCCCTTCGAGCACGTCGGACGACCACGCCGTCTGAATCACCCGCTCGGGCGCGCGCGCCTTCATCGACTGGAAACTACTGCAGTCCTGCCGGTGAATCGACACGCCCTTGCCCCGGGTGACGAAACCCACAATCGGATCCGGCGGTGCCGGCCGGCAGCACTTGGCCAATTGCGTCAGCAAAGCGCCGACACCCACCACCAGCACACCGCTCTTCGCCCCCTGCGCAACACTCGTATCGAGACTCTTCTTGGCGACGACCGTGTCGTCATCCTTCGGCTCGGGCCCCGGCAGATTGCCCGAGAGCGCCTGTTCGACGTGCCGCAGGCTAAATTCGTCTTTGGCAATCGACGCGTAGAGATCGTCCGGCGCGCGAAAACCCAGACGCGCCGCCAACTCTTCAAGGTTGACGGACGTCTTGCCCTCGCGTTGCAACGTCTTGTCGATGATCGTGCGGCCGTGCGCAATCGTCTCTTCGAGGTCGATGGTGTTGAACCACTGACGTACCTTCTGACGCGCCCGATGGCTCTGCAAATACCCAAGCTGTGAATTGAGCCAGTCCCGCGACGGACCACCCTGCTTGACCGTGACGATCTCAACCGTCTGCCCGTTTTGCAGCGGCGTATTGAGCGGCACCATCGCGCCGTCGACACGCGCGCCCCGACACCGATGCCCCAGCTCCGAATGCAGGTGATAAGCAAAGTCGACCGGCGTCGCCCCTTGCGGCAACGCAATCACACGCGCCTGCGGCGTAAGCACGTAGATGTGATCGTCGATCGTCGCGCGCTTGAGCTGTTCCCATGGCTGCACGGTAGCCTCGGCGCCCACGGTATCGGCGACATCGTCCTTCCACGCGAGCAACTGGCGCAGCCACGCGATTTTCTCGTCGTAAGCGTCGTTCGCCGAAAACGCACCGCCGTAACCCCGCTGCCCGGCTTCCTTGTAACGCCAGTGCGCCGCAATGCCGTACTCGGCGAAGTGGTGCATTTCGTTCGTGCGAATCTGCACTTCGAACGCGCGCCCGTCGTCGCCGATGACGACCGTATGCAACGACTTGTAGCCGTTCGGTTTCGGACGCGAAATGTAATCGTCGAACTCTTTCGGAATCGGTTGCCACAGGTTATGGACAATGCCCAGCACCGTGTAGCAATCCTTGATGTCGTCGACGATCACGCGAAACGCCCGCACGTCGTAAAGCTCGGCAAAATCGACCGCCTTGCCGCGCATCTTCTTCCAGATGCTGTAGATGTGCTTCGGCCGCCCGGACACCTCGGCCTTGACGCCCGCGCGCGACAGTTCGTCCTGAAGCCGCTGGATCGCCCCTTCGATAAAGGTCTGACGCTCGACGCGCTTTTCCTCCAGCAGCTTGGCGATCTGCTTATAAGTGACCGGCTCCAGGAAACGGAACGCGAGGTCTTCAAGCTCCCACTTCAGTTGCCAGATACCAAGTCGATTGGCCAGCGGCGCATAGATTTCCAGCACCTCGTGCGGCATCTCTTCGGGCGGCGCCTTTTTCTCGGCCGCATACCAGCGCAGCGATTGCAGACGCGACGCCAGCCGGATCATTACAACGCGAATGTCCTGCGCAAACGCCAGCAGCATCTTGCGCAGCCCCTCGACCTGCGACTTACGCTCCGCGATGGCGTCACGATCGCGGCCATCGACCGGCATCGCTTGCGCGGCACGCGCGCCAGCACCCGAGAGCCGTTGCAGCTTGCGCACATCGATCACGAGCGCGGCGACTTCGGCGCCGAACTTCTGCGTCAAGGTCGCTTGCGGATCGGGGAGGAACTCGACGGCCGAAAAGAGCGCAGCCGCCTGATGCGTCGCCTCGTCCACGCGTAGCGTGTCGAGAATCGCGATCATGCCGCGCGCGTGCGCCATGATCGGCTCGCCAGAAGAGAGGACGTGTTCGCCGCACAGCGTCGCGGCGAACGCGAGTGCGTCGTCCAGAGTAGCGGGCAGTGGTGCATCACCCACACCCGGCGTCGAACGCGACTCAGTGGATGTCGGTGCTTGATGTTGGTTCATGTCGGAACACGGGGCGACCAGCGCCCCGGATGTTGCGGGTCGTGCGCTCAGCTTTCGCGCTGAGCTGCCACGACCACGATTTCAACAAGCATGGCAGGGTCGGCGAGCAACGCCTGCACCGTAGCACGCGGGGGCGCATTACCTGCCGGCACCCACTCGTCCCACACCTGATTCATTTCACCGAAGTACTTCATGTCCGAGATGAAGATCTGACAGGACAAAATGAGCGACTTGTCGCTGTTCGCTTCGCCGAGCAGGCGGTCGATGTGCGCGAGCACCTGACGCGTCTGACCTGCCATATCCTGTGAGCGGTCGTCGGGGGTCTGACCGGCGAGATAGACGGTGCCATTGTGCACAGCCATATCCGACCAGCGCTTTTCGACGTAAAAACGTTGTACTGCCATGATGTAAGACTCCTCGTATTCTTCTGACTCGGGACCTACCGCCACGCCACGTCGTACGGACGCGTCTCAGTCGGCATATCCCTCATAAAATCGGCGTGCGATCTCGATCTGATCCGCATGCACAAAGGTCGGCGCGTGTCCCACGCCGGGAATTTCAACGGCGCGCGCGTGTTGCGCGTGCGCCAGCATCTGGTCGAGCGTCGTGCGCGAAAGCAGGTCCGACTGCTCGCCCCGCACGATCAATGTCCGCCCCGGGAACGCGGCAAGCGACGCCCAAAGCATAGCCTCTCCTGCCGCAATGGCCTCAGGCGTCACCGCCGAGAAAGCCGTGCCGATCGACGGGTCGTAACGCAACACATAGCCATCGCCATCCGCCTTGAGTAGCGGCTCGCTCAGCGCAAGCCACTCCTGACGGGTATGCGGCCCGAACGCCGACGAGATCGACCAGATGTAATCTGCGCCCTCGTCGATCGATGCAAATCGCTTCGGGATACCAACATACTGCCCGATGCGCGCGAGGGCTGGCGCATCGATATGCGGACCCACGTCGTTAAGCAACAGGCTACGAATCGGTGTATCCGGCAGACCCGCGAGTCCCATGCCGATGAGTCCCCCCATCGACGTACCAAACCAGTCGACGGTCGCGACGCCGAGACGAGCGATAAGCGTCACCATGTCCGCGACGTACTGCGGCACAACGTAACCCGCGGGGTTTCGCAACCAGGACGACTGGCCTCGCCCCACCACATCGGGGCACACCACACGGTAGTCGTTTGCGAGCGCATTCGCCATCGCGTCAAAATCGCGGCCACTGCGCGTGAGCCCGTGAACGCAGACCAACACACGAGGGTTCTCGGGATCACCCCACTCTGCATAGGCCATGCGATGCAGCCCGGATGGACTCAGACACTGAACGTTCGACAGACGCGGCGCGTGACTCGGCATGGCAGACTCATCGGATCGGTTTCCAGACTCGAATTCTACCGCGCTTGCCGCAAACCGTAAGCTAGAATGAGGTCACTCATTAGCGGCATCAAACCGCAGTCTGCGGGCCGCACTCGTCGACATCGAGTTCCTCCCCCACCCTCCTCCCGCACGGAGACGACGCAATGCTGAAAGGAAAAATCGCCCTCGTGACCGGCTCGACCAGCGGCATCGGTCTGGGCATGGCACAAGCGCTTGCGGCACAAGGCGCCACCCTCATCACGAATGGTTTCGGCGACGCAGATACGGCGCGCAAGGCTATTGCCGATGCCGCAGCGAAGGCGGGCCACACCGGCACACGAGTCGGCTACCACGGTGCCGACATGAGCCGCGCAAGCGAGATCGAGACGATGATGCAATACGCCGAATCGGAGTTCGGTGGCGTGGACATTCTGGTGAACAACGCAGGCATTCAGCACGTTGCGGAAATTCAGGATTTTCCGACGGACAAATGGGACGCGATCATCGCCATCAACCTGACGTCCGCTTTCCATACCACGCGACTTGCCTTGCCCGGCATGCGCACACGCAACTGGGGACGCATCATCAACATCGCGTCGGTCCACGGACTCGTCGGCTCGGCAGGCAAGTCGGCGTATGTGGCAGCCAAACACGGCATCGTCGGCCTGACGAAAGTCACGGCACTGGAAAATGCGCAGACCGGCGTGACGGCCAACGCGATCTGCCCGGGCTTCGTGCTCACGCCACTCGTGCAAAAGCAGGTGGACGACCGCGCAGCCCGTGACAAGCTGTCAGGGGATGAAGCGAAACGCTCGCTGCTCGGCGAGAAGCAACCGTCTGGCGAGTTCGTCACGCCCGAGCAGCTCGGAGCGCTCGCCGTGTTCCTGTGCAGCGACGCCGCCGCGCAAGTGCGCGGCGCAGCGTGGAACATGGACGGTGGCTGGACGGCACAGTAATGTGACGAAGGCGGCGACGAAGGCACCGACGCGGCATTTCAACCGCTAGCCAACCATGCTGACCATCAAAACAAAACGGGCGGAGAAACTCTCCGCCCGTTTTGCCTTGCACAGTCCAACTTCCTACATCATCGACGACCGGGTTCAACGGCCCAGGCCATCCTCAGCAATCCGTTGCCGCGCCTAACCCGGTAACCCTGGCGTCGGCGGCAAGCGCTTTGACCTCAGACAGCGCTCGTATCGAGCTGCGCTCCGGTCTTCTGCGAAATTTCTTCCTTCGTCACGCCCGGTGCCAGTTCGATGACCTTGAGGCCGTCCGGCGTGATGTCGATCACACCGAGATCGGTAATGATGCGATTGACCACGCCCACACCGGTCAGCGGCAGATCGCACGCCTTGAGGATCTTGTGCGCATCGCCCTTGGCCACATGCTCCATGAGCACTACCACGCGACCGACGCCAGCAACGAGGTCCATTGCGCCGCCCATGCCCTTGATCATCTTGCCCGGGATCATCCAGTTCGCGAGGTCGCCCTTTTCGCTGACCTGCATCGCCCCGAGAATCGCCAGATTGATGTGACCGCCGCGAATCATCGCGAACGAATCGGCCGACGAAAAGATCGACGAGCCCGGGAGCGTCGTCACGGTCTGCTTGCCCGCGTTGATCATGTCGGCGTCCACTTCGTCTTCGGTCGGGAACGGACCGATACCGAGCAGGCCGTTTTCCGATTGCAGCCAAACTTCCATGCCGTCCGGCACATGGTTCGCCACCAGCGTGGGCAAACCGATGCCAAGGTTCACGTAAAAGCCGTCTTCGAGCTCTCGCGCCGCGCGCGCAGCCATTTCATCACGATTCCATGCCATGGTTATCTCCTTGATCTCGGCGCTTACTTGGCACGTACCGTGCGTTGTTCGATGCGTTTCTCCGGATGTGCGTTCAGCACAATGCGCTGAACGAAGATCCCCGGCAGATGCACATCGTCCGGGTCGATCGAACCGGTTTCGACCAGTTCTTCGACTTCGACGATGGTGATCTTGCCGGCCATGGCGGCCATCGGATTGAAGTTGCGAGCGGTGCGGTTAAAGACGAGGTTGCCTGCGCGGTCGGCCTTGGCAGCCTTGACCAGCGCAACGTCGGCGCGCAGCGAGCGCTCCATGACGTACGTCTCGCCATCGAACTCGCGCGTGTCCTTACCTTCGGCAACAACAGTGCCCACGCCCGTCTTCGTAAAGAATGCCGGAATACCAGCGCCGCCAGCGCGCAGCTTCTCGGCCAGCGTGCCCTGCGGCGTGAATTCAAGTTCGAGTTCGCCCGCCAGATACTGACGCTCGAATTCCTTGTTTTCGCCCACGTACGACGAAATCATTTTCTTGATCTGACGCGTCTCAAGCAGCAGACCAAGGCCGAAGCCGTCGACACCGGCGTTGTTGCTGATACAGGTGAGCCCCTTGACGCCCGAGTCGCGCAATGCGGCGATCAGGGCCTCCGGAATGCCACACAGGCCGAAGCCACCGACGGCGAGCGTTTGCCCGTCTGCGACGACACCGGCGAGCGCCTCCTTGGCGCTGGCGTATACCTTGTTCATCGTTTGTCCCTTTCCCTCGGTTGAGAATTGAAATTATGCCGCGCGCTCGCGCGTTGCGAGGCTTGCGACAGTCCGCCGACACCACGGACCACGCACCTCATGCAATCTCAGAGCTTACGGTGGCACGCAAATGGGGCACAATACGTGAAATTACATATCTTCCCGCGTACCGGGCCGCCACACGCAGCTCCCGCGCCGGAGACCCGACCGGATCCGTATCTCCCCCAATGCCGACGTTCGATTACCAGACAGCTTTTCACATTGCCCCCGTCGGTCTGGTCATTTCGCGCCAGCGCATCATCGAGGACTGCAACCGCCAGCTCGGCAAGATCTTCGGCTACGCACACGAAACACTCATCGGCCAGTCTTTCCAGGTCCTGTATCCGTCACCGAAGGAATTCGAGCGCATCGGCGAACGCATTCCCCCCATCATGAGCACGCAAGGCGTCTATTCGGACGAACGCATCATGCGACGCGCCAACGGCGAACTGTTCTGGTGCCACGTTACGGGCCGTTCGCTCGACGTCAAGGATCCGCACGCCGCTGGGCTCTGGACCTTCGAAGACATCTCCGCCACACGCCGCGTCGCCGTCGCGCTGACCGCCCGTGAACGCGAAATTGCCGCCCAACTGGTGCAAGGCAAGACAAGCAAGCAGATCGGCAAGATTCTCGAGATCAGCCCGCGAACCGTCGATATCTACCGCGCCCGCCTCATGCAGAAATACGGTGCGGGCACTGCAACGGAACTGGTGCAACGTCTGCTCGGCAACTGAATGCCAACGCGGGTTCAGGCACGACAACACAAGCACCCACAGCATAGGCGACGGCGAGCGGTCATCGACACCCTCTCAGCCGTTCACCTTGCATACCAGCGTCAATCCCCCGCGACCAACGTGCGCACAGCCTCCGGCAACGGCACCGACTTCTCAGCCTGATAGTTCACCCAGACGATTTTCGCGCCGCCTTCGGCGACGAGAATGTCCGGCATATCGGCACGGCGCAGTTCGAAACGCGTATCGATGCTGCTGCGCCCCGGTGCACCGATAAACATGCGGCATTCGATATCGCCGGGATAGCGCAATTGACGCAGGAACGTCATGTTGGCATTGACGATGACCGGGCCCTCGCCCGTATCACGCTCTTCCGAGGCGATGTCCAGCGTTTCCAGCCACGAAATACGCACCTGCTCCATGTAACGGAAATACACGGTGTTATTGACATGCCCAAAGGCGTCCATATCGCCCCAGCGAATGGGCATGCTCATACGAAAGACTTCTTTGTACTCTGACGACACTGCAATTCCCCATGATGAAAATCGACGCCCTGCTTTGAACTGACAGGGCGTCATGGGGATAAAGTGTAGCGCTTCGGATGTTGTGGCGCGCGTCAGACTACCCGGATTTGCCTCGACGAGCTGTCATTTAGGAATGGCGAGAGGGCCGTGCATCGGAAGTTTCCGAAGCGCCCGCCCCAATTCCGGCAAGGCGACGATCCCGCGTCTTGCGTCTTACTTGCGCGTCCCGAGGGATGGCGCCTTGCTGCTGATCGACTCGTCCCTGACGGCCGCTTCGGCCTTTTCGACAAGATCCCGCCCGACCAGTGTCTTCCACTTCACGTAGACCGGCCGCGTCGCGTCGACAAAGCGCTGGCGCTGCTCAGGGGTCAGTCGTGTGACCTTCACCCCGCGGGACTCCAGGTTCTCCCACATCCCCTGCCCGCTGCTGAGCAGATCCTCACGGGCCAGCGCGACTTCAAAGCGTGCCGCCTCCACCGCAGCGTCGCGAACGATGTCACGATCCTGCGGCGACCAGCTATCCCAGACCTGACGATTGACGACGAAGACGATGGGGTCAGCCACGTAATCCCACACCGTCAGATAGCGCTGTCCGACGGTATCGAGCCGCGCATTGTTGAATATCGTGATCGGATTTTCCTGACCGTCGATCTTGCGGGCTCGCAACGCGCGAATGGCCTCGCCCCACGTCATCTGAGTGGGTACTGCGCCGAGCGCTGTGAAGATATCGTTGAACAAAAGCGAGCCAACGACGCGAAAGCGCAGCCCTTTCATGTCTTCCGGCGAACGAATTGCGCGACGCGAATTGGTCACCTGGCGAAAACCGTTCTCCCCCCACGCTAGCGGCACGACCCCCTGCTCCTCCACGCGACGGAAGAGTTCACGGCCGACTTCGCCCTGCGTGAGCGCGTCAAGCGAGCGATACCCGCGCAGCAGGAATGGCAGCGAGAAGACGTTGAATTCAGGTATCGCCGACGACCAATTGATCGTCGAGCCGACGGCCATGTCGATGACGCCCTGACGCAGCGCCGTGAATTCACGCGTCTGATCGCCGCCCATGAGCGTGGCGTTGGGGTGAAGCCGGATGTTGATGCGCCCTTGCGTGCGCTCGCGCACCATGTCCGCCCAGAGCTGCGTGCCCTTGCCCCACGGTGTGCCTCCATCGGGCACGATCGACAGCGTGTATTCGGCCTTGTAAGGTTGCGCGGCCACTGGCAGCGCGATTGCGGCGAGGGCAAGCGCGACTCCGACGAGCCCCCGCCAGCCTTGATTACGCATGTTGTCCTCGAGATGATTCGGGATCCGACGTCAACGCGACGTCCTTCGTGATCCGCTGCGCGTCCATGAACGTCAAAAAAGCGTTCTGGAGCGCCGAGAAATTATGCGCTCGTCGTCGCTGCGCTGACTGCCTCGGACAATCCCCGATTGCCGCATTGCAGCGAGCCTGCGCAATCGACCAGTCGCCTGTGATGGCCTTGCCCGGCGGCCATCGGACGGCCGTTGCACTTAGCCCACGGCCAGACCATCGTCGATGGTCATGATCGAGCCGTTAATGAAACGGGAATCGTCTGACGCCAAAAGCAGAATCAACCCGTCAAGGTCGCCGGGTTCACCAACACGCTGGCGCGGCAACATCTGGATCAGCTTGCGGCCGGCTTCGGTCTGCCAATGATCGTGATTGATTTCCGTATCGATATATCCCGGACAGAGCGCGTTCACGTTGATGTTGTAGCGCCCCCATTCGAGCGCCATTGAACGGGTCATGTGAATCACGGCGGCCTTGCTCACGCAATAGACGCCGAGCATGGAAATGGCCCGTTGTCCGGCGACCGAGGCCACATTGATGATCCGGTGCTGCCGTTGCGGGTCGCCTTTGCTGCGACGGATCATGCGCTTGGCCACTTCCTGCGCCACGAAAAACGCACCACGCGTGTTCGTGTCGACGACGTAATCGAAGTCTTGTGGCGTCACATCGACCAGCTTTTGCTGGGTGGACACCCCCGAGTTGTTGATCAGAATGTCGATGGCGCCGGCTTCAGTCTCGGCATGCGCCACTCCGGCGCGAATACTGTCGTAATCGGTGACATCGAGCGGCACAACGTGCGCCGCGCCGCCCTGAGACTCGATTTCCGCCCGCAATTCCTTGAGTCGCTCAACGCGACGGCTGGCCAGCACGACCTTCGCCCCCGCCTGCGCGAGCACCTTGGCGAACTGCATGCCAAGCCCGCTCGACGCCCCCGTCACCATTGCGACCTTGCCTTCCAGATTCAGCGAACGCCCCATCGTCTTCTCCCTCGTGCCTCGACACCCGTTGAGCAACGGCGTCGCCAACCGGCTCGCCGCTAGAGCTTCCTACCTACCAAATCGAACGACCGTACTATTAATATGCGGTTGCGAGGTGTTCTCCATTCCCGGAAAATGGCCGCACCCACGAATTCTAACGTTTATAACAGGAGCATCAATGGATCCCAAGCTGCTTGAGCAGTACGGCCCGAGGGAGTCGATGGAGTATGACGTCGTCATTGTTGGCGGCGGTCCGGCCGGCCTGTCCACGGCTATCCGTTTGAAGCAACGCGCACAGGAAGCGGGCAAGGAGATTTCCGTCTGCGTCCTGGAAAAAGGCTCGGAAATCGGGGCTCACATCCTGTCCGGCGCGGTCATGGATCCGCAAGCCCTGACCGAACTCATCCCCAACTGGAAGGAACTCGGCGCACCGCTCGACACCCCCGTCGTCGAAGACCGCTTCCTGTTCCTGAGCGAAACAGGCGCGACCTCCACGCCTTCCTGGCTGCTGCCTGCCTGCTTCCAGAATCACGGTAATTACGTCATCAGCCTGGGCAACGTCGTGCGCTGGCTCGGCCAGCAGGCCGAAGCGCTGGGCGTCGAAATCTTCCCGGGCTTCCCTGCCGCCGAAGTGCTTTATGACGAAAACGGCGCGGTCATGGGCGTGGCGACCGGCAATATGGGTATCGGCAAGGACGGCGAGCCGACCGAGAATTTCCAGCTCGGCATGGAGCTGCACGCCAAGTACACGATCTTCTCTGAAGGTGCGCGCGGCAGTCTCGGCCGCCAACTAATGCGCAAGTTCAACCTCGATGAGGGGCGCGATCCTCAGGCGTACGGTCTTGGCATCAAGGAATTGTGGGAAATCGATCCGTCCAAGCACAAGGAAGGGCTGGTGATTCACACGGCGGGCTGGCCGCTCAATTCGAGCACCTACGGCGGCTCGTTCCTCTACCATCTGCCGAATAATCAGGTGGCCGTCGGCTTTATCGTCGGGCTGGACTACAGCAATCCGTATCTGTCGCCGTTCGAGGAGTTCCAACGCTACAAGACGCATCCGTCGATCCGCCACTTCCTCGAAGGCGGCAAACGCATTTCGTACGGTGCCCGCGCCATCACGGCAGGTGGTTTGCTCGCGCTGCCGAAGCTGGTGTTCAAGGGCGGTGCGCTGGTCGGCTGCGAAGCTGGTTTCCTCAACGTCAGCCGCATCAAGGGCAGCCACGCCGCGATCAAGAGCGGCATGATGGCCGCCGATGCTGCGTTCGATGCCGTCACGGCAGATCGCCAGCGCGACGAGCTGACGACCTACCCGGCCGCATTCGAGCAATCGTGGTTGCACGAGGAACTGAACAAGGCACGCAACTTCAAGCAGTGGTTCAAGAAGGGTTTGACGGTCGCGACGCTCATGACCGGTATCGAGCAAAAGCTGCTCGGCGGCAAGATGCCCTGGACGATTCATCGCAAGAAAGCCGATCATGAATGTCTGCTGCCGGCCGCGCAATGCCAGCCGATCGTCTATCCGAAGCCGGATGGCAAGCTCACGTTCGACCGTCTGTCGTCGGTGTTCATCTCGAATACCAACCACGAAGAGAACCAACCGGCTCACCTGACGCTCAAGGACGCGAGCGTGCCGGTCGGTATCAATCTCAACGAATACGCCGGGCCGGAACAACGCTACTGCCCGGCCGGTGTGTACGAGTTCGTGAAGAACGACGACGACTCCGAACGTTTGCAGATCAACGCCCAGAACTGCGTGCACTGCAAAACGTGCGACATCAAGGACCCGACGCAAAACATCGTGTGGGTCACGCCGGAAGGCGGCGGCGGTCCGAACTACCCGAATATGTGATGTTGTATTGCCGCCGGTTCGCCCGGCGGTTTTTATTTGCACACACAGGAGGCATGATGACGAGAATTTCCGTATGGATGTCGGGCGCGACGTTGGCAAGCGCCCTCGCACTGACCGGCGGCGCCGTCCAGGCCAAGACGGTGAGTTACCTGTGCGACAACCAGCACGTCGCCGTGCTCGTCTACGACGATCACAACCTCGGTGGCGACGTCACGCTGTACTGGATGGGCAAACGCGAGGTCCTCAAACCGGCGCGCGCCGCGAGTGGAGAAAAGCACGTCGGACGCACGCTCATCTGGTGGAGCAAGGGCCCTGAAGGCACGCTGTACACCGCCAAGGGCGAGCAACCCATCACGCAATGTCGCGAGTAATCGCACCAACCGAAAGCGAAAGATGAGGCCGCAGATGTGAAAAACGCCAGACTTATCGTCTGGCGTTTTTTTGTGGGTTCAGCGCTTCGGCTCACGCCGCTTTACTTCCCCCACTCCGCTTAGTCCGGTGCGCGCGCCGGAATGACCGGCGTGTTCACGTGAACATCGCCGCACTGCGCACGATGACGCAGCGCATGGTCGATCAGCACGAGCGCCAGCAACGCTTCGGCAATCGGCGTCGCGCGAATGCCGACGCACGGATCGTGACGACCAAACGTCTCTACCGTCGCTGGCTGTCCATTGACGTCGATCGACTGGCGCGGCGTACGGATGCTCGACGTCGGCTTGATGGCAATCGAGACGTCGATGTCCTGGCCCGTCGAAATGCCACCCAGAATCCCGCCGGCATTGTTGCCGACAAAGCCTTCCGGCGTCAGTTCGTCGCCGTGCTCGGACCCCTTCTGCGTCACGCTGCGGAATCCCGCACCGATCTCGACGCCCTTGACGGCGTTCAACCCCATCATGGCGTGCGCGATATCGGCATCGAGGCGATCGAACAACGGCTCCCCGAGACCGACCGGCACGCCCGTTGCGATCACACGCAACTTCGCGCCGACCGAATCACCGGCCTTGCGCAGATCGTCCATGTACGCTTCGAGCTGCGGGACAACCTCCGCGTTTGCTGCGAAAAACGGGTTCTGAGGCACTTGCGACCAGTCGCTCTGCGGAATTTCGATTTCGCCGAGCTGCGTCATGCAGCCACGCACCTGCACGCCAAAGCGCTCCGCCAGCCACTTCTTCGCCACCGCACCCGCTGCCACGACCGGTGCCGTCAGACGCGCCGACGAACGTCCGCCGCCGCGATAGTCGCGCACGCCGTATTTCTGCAAATAGGTGTAATCGGCGTGCCCGGGACGGAACGTCTGCACGATGTTGCCGTAATCCTTGCTGCGCTGATCGGTATTGCGAATGAGCAAGGCGATGGGCGTGCCTGTCGTCACACCTTCGAATACGCCCGAGAGAATCTCGACGGCATCCGGCTCGTTGCGCTGCGTCACGTGACGCGACGTACCCGGACGGCGGCGATCCAGTTCCACCTGAATGTCGGCTTCCGTCAGCGCCATTCCCGGCGGACATCCATCGATCACACAGCCGATGGCCGGGCCATGAGATTCGCCGAAAGTGGTAACGGTAAACAGGGTTCCAAGCGTATTGCCAGACATACGGGGATCAGATTGGGGTGTGACGGGAATTGTCTATTATACCGGCCAGGGGCCGCGAAGCTTGAGTACCTTGTCGCGCAAAGATTCCGGCGTCGCGTGCGCCGGCGCGACCGGCTCACCGATCACCAGTTCCAGCCGGTTCAGAATGCCTCGCTTGAACGGACGCGTCATGGCTGCCCCGCCGTGCCGCGAGAAGAAACTTCCCCACAGTCCACGCAGCGCCATCGGCACGACCGGCACAGGGGAGCGCTCGATGATGCGCTGCACGCCCTGCCGAAACACTTGCAGGTCGCCCGACGCCGTGAGCTTGCCCTCCGGGAAGATGCAAACCACATCCCCTGCGTCGAGCGCCCTGGCGATCTGCGCGTAAGCGCGCTCCAGGCCCGCCGCGTCCTCGTGCGCCGGCGCAATCGGAATGGCGCCCACGGTCCGGAAGAACCAGGACAGCACGGGAATCTGGAAAATCCGATGATCCATCACGAAACGCACCGGGCGACGAATCGACGCGCCGATCACCACGGCATCGGCAAAGCTCACGTGATTGCACACCAGAACGCAAGGCCCCTCGTCCGGAATCCGATCCGCGCCTTTCACCTCGATTCGATAAATGGTGTGGAGCATCAACCACATCACGAATCGAATCAGGAACTCGGGGAGTAACGTATAGAGATAGACGGCGACGAGCGCGTTGAGAATGCCGGTAACGAGATACAACTGATCGATGGTCAGTCCGGCCTTCGTGAGCATCATGGCCATCAGCGCAGAGACGACCATGAACAAGGCGTTCAGAATATTGTTTGCCGCAATGATGCGCGCGCGATGCGACGGCGCGCTTCCGCTCTGAATCAGTGCATACAACGGGACACTGTAGAAGCCACCGAACATCGCCAGCAGGAACAGATCGGCCAGGATGCGCCAATGGGCGGGTTGCGAGATGAACTGTCCGACCGTCTGCAACGCCCCGCCGGGCGCGCCGCCCCGGCTCGCGAAGTACAAATCGACGGCAAATACCGTCATGCCGATCGACCCGAACGGCACCAGCCCGATTTCCACCTTGCCACCCGAGAGACGCTCACAGAGCAGCGACCCCAAGCCGATGCCGACGGAGAACATGGCCAGCAGCAACGTCACGACGTCGGGGTTCGCCCCCAGCACGTCGCGCGAAAAATTGAAGAACGATGCGAGGAATGTGGCGCCGAGAAACCACAACCACGAAATCCCGAGCAGGCTCTGAAACACGGCGCGATCCTTGCGCGCGATGCTCAGATTTCGCCACGTTTCGGTAAACGGATTCCAGTTGATGCGCAGGTCCGGTTGCGCGGCAGGTGTTTGCGGCACCCAGGTGGAGACCAGACGCCCGAGCACCGCCAGACCGATACACACGCCGCCGATCCACGGCAGCGCACCTGCGCCCGCCCCCGCCAATTCGCCGCCGATGATCGTGCCGACGAGAATCGCCACGAACGTGCCCATCTCAACCAGCCCGTTGCCACCGACCAGTTCATGATTGGCGAGGTGCTGCGGCAGATACGCGTACTTCACCGGCCCGAACAGCGTCGAGTGCAAGCCCATCAGAAACGTGCAGACGTACAGCATCGGCGCGCTCGTCCAGACGAACCCGGCAGCGCCCACGACCATGATGGCAATCTCCAGTGTCTTGACGAAGCGGATCAGCCGGGCCTTGTCCCACTTGTCGGCAATCTGCCCGCTGGTCGCGGAGAACAGGAGAAACGGTGCGATGAAAATGGCCGAGATCAGGAACGCCGCGGTCTTGCCATCGACGTCCTGAAAAAGCGATGCGTGATACGTGACGAGCGACGTGAACGCAATCTTGAACACGTTGTCGTTCATCGCACCGAGGAACTGCGTCCAGAAGAACGGCGCGAAACGGCGTTCCTTCAGCAGTCGTGATTGGTGGCCGTCGCCGCGAGCCTCGCGCTGACTGGCCTCACTCACTTTGCGTTTTCCGCTTCCTCGGCAGGCCAGTCGCGAATGTAGGCCTTGAGCATACGGTTCTCGAAGGATTGCTCCTCGACGACCGCGCGGGCCACATCGTAGAAGGAGATTACGCCCATGAGCGTGCGGCTTTCCATGACCGGCAGATAGCGCGCGTGGCGCTCGAGCATCATGCGACGCACTTCGTTGACGTCCGTCTCGGGCGTGCAGGTCAGCGGATGGTCGTCCATGATCTTGCGAATCGTGGAGCCGCCGACCGTGCCGCCGTTCTTACTGATCGTGTTGATGATCTCGCGGAACGTGAGCATGCCCACGAGATCGCCGTACTCCATCACGACGAGCGAACCGATGTCATGTTCCGCCATCGTGTCGACGGCATCCGCCAGCGACGTCTCCGGGGTCACGGTGAAAAGGGTGTTGCCCTTTACTTTCAGGATGTCAGACACACGCATGGCACACACTCCTCATTGTGTTGCTCCGGCAATCATGGCAGAACGTTGCCGCCGACGTTGCCGAACTCGGCTTGCGAGACGGATGGCCGACGCGTACGCCCGCTGTCTCCGTGTCAAATAGTGATTGGAACCTTTTCGATGGATGCTATCGGAAAGCGCCCCAAAAGGAAAGGCGAAGAACGCCGACATGGCCGTACCACGCGGGTTTTCAGCCGATTCCACCTCCTTCTCGGACAACACCTTGCCGCTGACGTAAGACAACACCGCAATTTCCCTGATCCCCCCGTAATGCCTGCCGGAGCGCACGAAGGTGGTGCTAGGATTGCCGTATACGTAAAGCTCACATCACACCACCTGCGAGGCCATCCACGACATGTCAGTCCCGCACTTCGATACGCTTGCCCTGCACGCCGGTGCGGCCCCCGACCCCACCACGGGGGCGCGTGCCACACCGATCTATCAGACCACCTCCTTCGTGTTCTCCGATGCCGATCAGGCGGCCGCCCTGTTCAATATGGAGCGTGCCGGGCATGTGTATTCCCGGATTTCCAATCCGACGAACGCGGTCTTCGAAGAACGCATGGCAGCGCTGGAGAATGGCGTCGGCGCGATTGCAACGGCGAGCGGACAAGCTGCGCTGCATCTGGCCATCGCGACCCTGATGGGGGCCGGCTCGCATATCGTGGCGTCAAGCGCGCTCTACGGCGGTTCACACAATCTGCTGCATTACACGTTGCGCCGGTTCGGCATCGAAACGACGTTCGTTCGCCCCGGCGATCTGGCGGGCTGGCGGGCAGCCGTCCGCCCTGAGACGCGCCTGTTTTTCGGCGAGACGCTGGGGAACCCCGGCCTCGACGTGCTCGACATCGCACAGGTCGCGGCCATCGCGCACGACGCGGGCGTACCCCTGCTCGTCGACAGCACGTTCACGACGCCGTGGCTCATCCAGCCCTTCGAGCACGGTGCGGACCTCGTTTATCACTCGGCGACGAAATTCCTCGGCGGCCACGGCACGACCATCGGTGGCGTGCTGATCGACGGCGGCACGTTCGATTTCGAGAAAAGCGGCAAATTTCCCGAATTGACCGAACCCTATGACGGCTTCCACGGCATGGTCTTCGCAGAGGAAAGCTCGGTCGCGCCGTTCCTGTTGCGTGCACGGCGCGAAGGGTTGCGCGATTTCGGCGCGTGCCTTCACCCACAGGCCGCCTGGCAACTGCTTCAGGGGATCGAAACGCTTCCGTTGCGCATGGCGCGCCACGTCGAGAATGCGCGCAAGGTTGTCGAGTTCCTCGCAGGTCACGAAGCGGTCGAGAGCGTCGCCTACCCAGAGTTGCCGTCGCACCCCGATTACGCATTGGCGAAACGGTTACTTCCGCGCGGTGCCGGTGCAGTCTTCAGTTTCAACCTGAAGGGAGATCGCGAAGCCGGTCGGCGATTCATTGAAGCGTTGCAGTTGTTCTCGCACCTCGCGAACGTCGGCGACGCACGCTCGCTGGTCATTCACCCCGCGTCCACCACGCACTTCCGCATGGACGCCGCCGCCCTCGCCGCTGCCGGCATCGGGGAAGGCACCGTACGCCTGTCCATCGGACTGGAAGACGCCGACGATCTGATTCAGGACCTCAAGCGCGGCCTCAAGGCGGCGGTGAAATCGTCTTCGAAGGGGCAGGCACGATGAATTTCGACATTGCGGGCAATAACGTCTACGCCTACACCGCAGGCAAGCCGATTCAACCGACGCAGCCGACCGTGGTTTTCCTGCACGGCGCACAGCACGATCACAGTGTCTGGGGGTTGCAGAGTCGATATCTGGCGCATCACGGCATGAACGTGCTCGCGCTCGATCTGCCGGGACATCATCGCAGCACCGGCGCGCCGCTAAAGACCATCGGTGAGATGGCGGATTGCGTGGTCGCAGTGCTCGACGCAGCGGGTGTCGAGCGCGCGACATGGGTGGGCCACAGCATGGGGTCGCTGATTGCGCTGGATGCGGCCGCACGTCACCCGGCCCGCGTCTCGCGTATCGCGCTGGTGGGCACGGCCTACCCGATGAAGGTCGCCGACACATTGCTCAGCGCCGCCGCCGAGCGCGAGTCCGAGGCCATCGCACTGGTCAATGCCTGGTCGCATAGCACGCTCGCGGCCAAACCTTCCGCGCCGGGCCCCGGGTTCTGGACATGGGGCGGCAACCAGCGGTTGATGGAGCGCGTCGCGCAACGGAATCCGGCCAAAGTGTTTCTTACGGATTTCGAGGCTTGCAACGGCTACGATCAGGGCATGGACGCCCCCGCGCGAATCAAGTGCCCGGTGCTGGCCGTGCTGGGACAACGCGACCAGATGACACCGCCGCGCGCCGCGCAAGCCCTGCTCGACGCCTTGCGAGACAACGGCGCGCCGGTGACGGTAGAACTCGTCAACGCTGGTCATGCCATCATGACCGAACAGCCGGATGCACTGCTCGACGCGCTCAAACGATTCTTGCGAGACTGACCCGGTCTGGATGCAGGCTGATTGGACAACACCGCACAATCGGAATGTGTGACCGGGATGCATGACGCGAAAACGTCACTTTCGCCAACCAGGACAAGGAGGCTTGCCATGACCGAGGGCCGTGACCCCGAACCGGCAACAAGAACGTTCGACCGGTTCGCGGACTTTTACCCGTTCTATCTCGGCGAACACAGGAATGCCACGTGCCGCCGCCTGCACTTCGTCGGCTCGTGGGGGGTGATCGCTTTTTTGGTGACGTTCGCTGTGACGGGCAACGCGTGGTGGCTGCTTGCGGCAGTCGTCTGCGGTTATGCGTTCGCGTGGGTCGGGCACTTCTTCTTCGAGAAGAACCGGCCCGCCACGTTTCGGCATCCCGTCTACAGCCTGATGGGCGACTGGGTCATGTTTCGCGACATCTGCGTCGGCCGCATCAAGCTTTAGCGCTTGCCGGACGCGGGGGTCCATTGCCGGACATCCTGCGCCGAAGGCGTGTCGGTCGAATGGCGGGTGTCAGTGCACGCATCGCTTTCGTCCGACGCGTCTGCATCGAGTGACGACGGGTCACGCGGCAGCGCGTCAGCAAGCGGCACGTCCCACTTCCCTTCGCGCAGCATGTCGGCCACATGTGCGCCATCCAGCGCATGTCGCTCCATCTGCCGGGCCAGTTCGTCCACGTTGAGCGCCAGTTGGGCGACGAGCGGCGCCAGAGTCGTCGTCCGTGGGTTCGCAAGCAGCAGCCAACGCTCGGCGGGGGGTTGCATGGTCATGCGTCCGACCCAGCCCATGCGTTCGAGGCGGCACAGCAGCTCGTTAGCGTGTTCAAGACTCGTGCGCATGGTGCGCGCCAGTTGCTGCGTCGTATAACCACTGCCACCGGCTTCACGATCCTGATTGAGCAGATGGATGAGTGTCAGGCCATCGAGCAAATCGCTGCCGGGGAAGCGTGGATACTGGAAATGGCCAAGGCGCAACGCGGGAAGCACCGATGTGATCGTCGCGCCCGCCAGCGCGACGAGCCACGAGAGGTAGATCCAGAGCAGGAAGATCGGCACGGCTGCGAAGGCACCGTACACCGCCGTATAGGTCGGGAACTGCCGGATGTACATGCCGAAGCCGCGCTTGGTCAGATCGAACGCCAGCGCCGCCACCACGCCGCCCACCAGCGCGTCGCGCCAGTCGACCTTGCAATTCGGCATGTAGACGTACATCAGCATGAACGCCACGCTCGTGAGTGCCAGCGGAATCAGACTGAGCAGCGACGCCACGGCCGGTGGCAAGGTGCTCACCAGCGACATCGATTGCGTGAAGACATAGGAACTGATCGACAGACTCACACCGAACAACAACGGCCCGAGCGTGAGCAGGCTCCAGTAAATGAGCAGACGCTGGGCCAGTGGACGCGGACGCGGCACACGCCAGATGACGTTGAATGCCGACTCGATCGTCATCAACGTCAGCACGGAGGTGAAGAGCAAACCGATCAGACCGAACGCCGTCAGGCTCTTCGCTTTCGAGGCGAACTGATTGAGGTAATTGAATATCTGTGCGTTGACGCTCTCCGGCATCAGGTGTTCGAGCAGAAAGCCCTGAAGGGCGTCGCGAAACGAATTGAAAATCGGGAACGCCGTAAACAAGGCGAAGGTCACGGCGAACAACGGCACGATCGACAGAATCGAGGTGAACGTCAGACTGCCCGCCACTTGGGGAATCCGGTCGTCCTGCGCCCGCGCGAGCGCGTACCTCAGCAGTTGGCGAACGTTATTCCAGTTGATGCGGGACAGTTTGAACAAATCGGGCTCCTTACCAGGTAATACACAGACACTACGAAAGCACTACACCCACACGACACCGGTTCGACACACGTACGACACAGGTACGACCGCGTGACAAGAATCTGACAATGGCAGCGGGTCGAGCGCGATCCGCCGCGCCCACGCCACCCTACAATCACGCCACCAGGAACGCCCTATAATACCCGCACTTTTCGCAGGCTTTTCACTCTGCACTTGGGGCTTTGGCAGCGTTGCCAGCGTGCTCCGGAAGATGGAACGCCCGCGGTTCCGGTCAACCGGCTCGCATTCGATTCTTCGCTCACTCGCATCAATGACTGAAATCCTCGTCTTGTACTACAGCCGTCACGGCACCACCGCACAACTCGCCCAATGCATTGCTGCGGGAATCGACAGCGTTCCCGGCGCACAAGCCCGCGTGCGCACCGTGCCCGCCGTGTCGACGGTATGCGAAGCCAGCGCACCGGACATTCCGGACAGCGGCCCACCGTACGTCGAATTGCGCGATCTGGAAGAGTGCGCCGGTCTCGCGCTCGGCTCGCCGACCCGCTTCGGCAACATGGCTGCCGCGCTGAAGTACTTTCTCGACGGCACCACGCCCCAGTGGTTGTCCGGTGCGCTCGCTGGCAAGCCCGCATGCGTGTTCACGTCCAGCGCCAGCCTCCACGGCGGTCAGGAAAGCACGTTGTTGTCGATGATGATCCCGCTGCTGCACCACGGGATGCTGCTCATGGGACTCCCGTACACCGAACCTGCGCTCTCGAGCACGCGCACCGGCGGCTCACCTTACGGCGCGACGCACTTCGCACACGACGGCAACCCGCTCTCGGCGGACGAACGTCAGCTCGCCTCGGCACTCGGCGCACGACTCGCACGCGCGGCCTGCAAGCTGGCAGAATGATCACTTCCCGCAGTAGTACAGTCCACGAGACACGCCCATGACTGCCACGCCGCCCGACCGTCAGCACGACCTCCCGCGTGACGATGCCCCGCAAGTCGATGTCCGTCGGGCACCCTCGCCGGGCCACGCCCAGGGGTTGCGACGAGTGAGCATTGCCAGCTTGCTGGCGTTGATCGCGTTGTCGGTAGCGTGGGAACTGTGGCTGGCGCCGCTGCGTCCAGGCGGTTCGTGGCTCGTGCTCAAGGCGTTACTTTTGCTCCTGCCGCTGCGCGGCGTATTGCGCGGCAACCTGTACACGCTCCAGTGGTCGAGCATGTTCATCCTGTTATTCCTCGCAGAAGGCGTGGTGCGTGGCATGAGCGATACCGGCCCATCTGCCACGCTCGCCTGGATCGAGACGGCGCTGTCGCTGATCTTTTTCTTCGCGACCGTCTTTTATCTGCGACCCTTCAAGCGCGCTGCGAAAGCCCGGGCGGCGGCAGCGCGCTAGCGCGCTGCACCTCCCCTTCAGGCGACGCCGTCCCTGCATTCCCGCCTCACGCCTTCGCCCCGCCTTCGTCAAATGAACCACGCCGAATTCCTCACAGCCTGTCGCGACTTGCTGGGTCGCGATCATGTGCTGACTGAGCGCGCCGACACCGGCACTTACCTCACCGATCAGCGCAAACGGTACGTTGGCAACGCGCTCGCTGTCCTACGTCCTGCCGACGCCGTCCAGACCGCCGCGCTTGTGCGTCTGTGCATCGCACATGGTGTGCCGATGGTGCCGCAAGGGGGGAACACTGGCCTCGCTGGCGGCGCAACGCCTGACACCAGCGGCCATCAGGTCGTGATCAGCCTGCGGCGTCTGGATCGTATCCGTCAGGTAGACGCCGATAACCTGACACTCACCGCCGAAGCCGGGTGCCTCCTCGCCAATGTGCAGGCCGCTGCGGCCGCCGCCGAGCGTCTGTTTCCGCTGAGCCTCGCGGCCGAAGGCAGCTGCACCATCGGCGGCAATCTGGCGACGAACGCAGGCGGCACGGCGGTGCTGCGATACGGCAATGCACGCGAGTTGTGTCTGGGCCTGGAAGTCGTCACGCCGCAGGGCGAGTTGTGGGACGGCCTGCGCGGCCTGCGCAAGGACAACACCGGATACGATCTGCGCGATCTGTTCATCGGCGCGGAAGGCACACTTGGCCTGATCACGGCGGCGACGCTCAAGCTCTTTGCACAACCCGCCGCGCGCATGACGGCGCTCGCAGCGCTCGACAGCCCCGCCGAAGCCCTCGCTTTGCTGAATCTTGCACAGCGCATGGCTGGGCCGTTGCTCACGGGCTTCGAACTGATGTCCGATTTCTGTATGCAGTTGGTCGCACAGGTTTTCACGTCGCTGCGCTACCCGTTCTCCCAACCCTATGCACAGTCGGTACTGCTCGAACTCTCCGACAACGAGAGCGAGGCGCACGCGCGCGACCTGTTGGAACGGGTGCTGAATGCCGCCATCGAGCGGGGCATCGTGCGCGACGCCATTGTCGCCAGCAGCCTCGCGCAGTCGAATGCGCTCTGGCACCTGCGCGAGAGCATTCCGCTGGCGCAATCGGCCACAGGACTTAACATCAAGCACGACATCGCCGTGCCCGTCTCACAGGTGCCCGCGTTCATCGCAGCGACCGATCCCATCGTGCAGCGCATTGCGCCGGGTGCGCGAATGGTGACGTTCGGCCATCTCGGCGACGGCAATCTGCACTACAACGTGATGGCACCGGACGGCGTCGACCCGGCCGCCTTCCTCAAGCAATATCAAACGCCCGTCACCGCCGCCGTCCACGACAGCGTGCATGCGCATCGCGGCACGATCAGCGCCGAGCATGGCCTCGGGCAGTTCAAGCGCGACGCGTCCGCCCATTACAAATCGCCCGTGGAAATCGCGCTGATGCGCGCGCTCAAGTCGGCGTTCGATCCGCTCGGGCTGATGAATCCCGGCAAAGTGCTGCCCGACTGAGCAGATCAGGACATCGCGGCAAGCCATCGATGCAATCGATGACTACGCATTAAAAATTCGCCGTTTTTTGGAGAAATGTCGTCAATTTCGCGACAAAACGCCGCGAAATCCCGCCATTTTCTTTACAGACACGCTCCAAATCCCTAGAATGGCTTCTTTCCAATTACGACGGAGTTTTCCGTGGGCAGTTGCTCTAGAAGCACGCAAGCGTCGGCAATGACCGGCGAGGCGTTGGCCCGGTAACCCGCAGTCGTCCCCGACTGCCGCTGCCGGCCTCAATGCCGCAGCGGTAGTGCATCGATCGCACCGAATCCCCATGACGTCAGCGTCATCCGAGACTTCGGTAAGCGATTCAGATTTCCCGCACCTATCACCGCCGTTCAGCGTTTGTTTGACGGATGACGTCACGTCATCCGGAACAAGGCACGCTTTTTAGCGCCGTCACGCGACCGACATGACATCGTCGGTCACCCGAGGCGCGATCAAGCCTGCCGACGCTTGCGTCGAATTCATGTATCGCGTGACGTTATCCGTACGCCTCCCGCACCATCCGTGGCTCGGAAGCGGCCGCCGACTGCATACGATGCATCGCCAAGCCCCGGCATCCGCCGTCTCAGGCCCTTGAATCAGGAGGACACCATGACGCTGCAAATGCTTATCCCGTCGCTGTTCGATCGCGCTCGCACTCGCCTCGCACCGGCTTCCGCCACATCGAATGCCACGCCGACTTCCCACATCACCACGTCGCACCCGTTGCCCCAGTACCGCCTCGTCGTGCTGACACTGGCGTCCCGGGCAGACACCATCGACGCCACGGTGCGCGACGCCCTTCGCTCGCAGCGGATTTCGCCGGAAACGGCGACCCGCATCGACCGCTCGGGCGGCTACCTGCTGGAGCTCGACTACGTGTTGCGCTGCGACCGCAGTGGTCGCGCCGCGCTCGTGCATCTTGTCTCGACGCTCGGCGATACGCCCGGCGTCCGCGCGATTCGCTGGGAAACTGCGCCGAATCTGGCTGCGCGCTAGTTTCCCTCCCCTTCCAACTCCCTCCCCGCCCTCCCATCGGCCCGGCGAGCAACGACGTTCAGACGTCCATACTCTCCCGGGCCGATTGCCATTTCCGCTCACACTCCCTCACCGACGCGCCACCACCCAAACCTGTACGTTCACGTATAGGTTGTGCTAAGATTCCGTCCATCATTCGATCGGAGGCACGTTCATGCCCACAGATCTCTCGTCGACAGTCCCCGACGGCACCACACCGGACGATGCATCGCTGCTGACCGTTGGTCAGGCGGCTGCCGCGCTTGGCGTCACGGCGCGCACCTTGAAGTATTACGAGGAGCTGAACCTCGTCGTCCCCGCTCGCAGCGGCGGACGCTACCGCATGTACACGCCTGCCGATCTCGAAACCTTCGGCCGCATCCTGCGCATGCGCTCGCTCGGCTTCTCGATTGCGGCGATTACCGAAATGCTCAAGCGTCCGCGTCGCATGGTCGAAGCGGGTAAATCGCGCATGAACGAGGAAGACCTCCAAGTCGTGCGGGACGCACTCACGTCGCAACTCGACACGCTACGCGAGCGCACCGCGCAGGTGCGTCGCGAATTGCGCGATGCCGAGACACTGGAAGCCCAGATTCGTCACGACCTTCGCTACATCGAACAACGCCTCCAGGGCGTACCTGCCGATGACTTGCTGGCCGAGCGCGCCGCCAAAGCGCGCAAGACATCCTCGTCGCACTGAGCTCCCGAAGCCCCACCAAGCCCCACCAAGCCCTACCAAGCCCAGCCAGGCCCCGCCAAGTCCGATCATGCCTCCCGCCGCGCCGCCGACCTCGTCCAACGCCCCCCCAAGCCCTCCGTCTGCGGGCAACATCGGTGGCTCGGACCCGCTGCGCCCCATGCGCGTCGAGGCCTATCGTTACGCCCTCGGCCTGATCCCCGGGCTGGAGTTCTTCGAGAACGCGCTCCTGGTGTACTTCGCCGTCTATGTTTCCGGCGGCGTCGATGCGTCCCCCAAAGAATTCGTCTGGATGACGACGGCGTATGGCATCGCGTCCGTACTCGCCATTCTTAAACAACAGTGGTTCGTCGAGCGCATCGGCTACCGCCGTTATCTGACGGCCTCGCTGCTGCTTTATGCGTGCGGCGCCGTGCTGGCCGGCGCTAGCGAAAGCGTGATGCAACTCGTGATCGCGCGCGCGTGTCAGGGCTTCTGCGCGGGCAGTTGGATGAGCTCATGCCGGATCCTCGCGCAAGTGAGCGTGCCTGCCGAGCGTCGTGGCAAAACGGTCCAGACCTTCGCCCTGCTGCTGTTCACCGGCTCGGCGGCGGCACCGCTCATCGGCGGCCTGCTGGTCTCCGAATACACCTGGCGCACGCTTTTCCTGTGCACCGCGCCACCGGCCGTACTGCTCGCCGGTCTTGCCTGGTTCGCCATACCGGACGTTGGCCGCCTGCGCGACCGCGCCACCGGTGGCAGCTATCCGTTCGCGCCGTTCATGGCCTTTGCCCTCGCGATGGGTGCATTTCAGGTCGTGCTCCAGGAGATGCGCTACACACTGTGGCTGCAAACGCCCGCGTTACCGTTGCTCACCGTCGTGGGCGTGGGCGCGCTGGTGTGGTTCGGCTACCACCAATGGCAGCATCCTGCGCCGTTCATCCGTTTGCAGCCGTTACGTCGACGCGAGTTCCAGGTCGGACTTCTGCTCTACGCCGCTTACTACTATCTGGCAAACACGCAGAGTTATCTGATGCCGCGGTTGCTGGAGCAGGGGCTCGGCTTCACGGTCGAGCGCACCGGGCAATTGCTTGGCTACTCCGCGCTACTCACCGTCATCCTGCTCGTCGCCTACTTCCGTGTGGCGAAGTTCATCACGAACAAGAAGCTGCTAATCGTGAGCGGCTTTCTGATGACGATCGCCACCAGCATGTGGCTCGGCGCCATGCCGCCGGACGCCGGGCAGTCGCAGCTTTACGGCGTTCTCGCGCTCAAAGCCGTGTTCGGTATTTTCACCGTATTGCCAGTGGCAAACCTCACGTTCCGCACCTTCGATCACGAGAGTTTCGTGCACGGATATCGCCTCAAGAACATTCTCCGGCAGCTCTCCGGCTCTTTCGCCGTCTCCACCATCGTCGCGTTCGAGCAGCACCGGGAAGCCCTGCATCGCACCCGGCTCACGGAAGTGGCCAATCCTTATAATCCGATCTTCACGCAGACGCTGGAGTCGCTCGCAAATGCGCTCACGCATGCGGGCGTTGCCGCCTCGCAGGCGCAGGGGGCGGCGCTCGCACAGATTGCCCGGATGATCGAGCGGCAGGCGTCGTTTCTCTCGTTCATCGACGGTTTTCATTTCATTGCCATCGTGGCGTTGTGTGGTGCGATTTTTGCGGCAATTCAAAAGCAGCTCAATTAGAATCGTTGCGTCATTGCCCTTCGCGCGGCTGCGTTGCACACTGCGATCCATCGTATGTAACGGTCGCGGCGGCACCAACGTCCGGCCACGCCCGCCATGCTCAAGACCCTGTTCGCCCGCCTGGGACTTTCCCAACACCCCACGTCCATTGAAGACGACGTCTGGCGCGAGGTCGTCAATGCCTTGCCGTTTCTTTCCCGACGCAGTGCCGCCGATCTGGAAAAGCTCCGCGCACTGGCGGCCGATTTTCTAGCCGGGAAGCATTTCTCAACGGCACACGACCTGCCGCTCACGCAATCAATGTGCGTCTCGGTCGCCGCGCAGGCCTGTCTCCCGATTTTGCATCTGCCGCCAGCGCTTTATCGCGGATGGACCGGCATCGTGCTCTATCCCGGCGAATTCCTGATTCGCAAGACGGTTCAGGATGAAGCGGGCGTCGTGCACGACGTCGAACAGGAAGCCAGCGGCGAAGCGTGGGAAGGCGGCCCGGTGGTGCTTTCATGGCAGGATGTTCAGGCAAGCGACGTGCTGGCGTACAACGTCGTGATCCATGAGTTCGTCCACAAGATCGATATGGAAGGCGGGGAAGCGGACGGCGTGCCGCCCATGCTGCGCCGTCTTCATGGCGACCTGACCGCCGAGACATGGTGCGATGTGTTCGACCCGGCGTACGAGGAGTTCTGTCACCACGTGGCGAACGTGCCCGACGAGCAGTGGGACGCCTTCGCTTCGACGTCTCTGCTCGATCCCTACGCCACGGAACACGAGTCGGAATTCTTCGCCGTCTGCGCTGAGGCGTTCTTCGTCGCCCCCGAAGCCTTCCAACGCGAGTATCCAGCGCTGTACACGCTCTTTTCGCGCTATTTTCTGCAAGATCCCGCCGCCCAGACGGCATCTGCGCCCGACCCCGCCGCCGCCCCGCCGGACGAGCCCGCCGCAACCCCATGAAAACTTTGCGAAAGTTGTTGTTTTCATGGCATAATGCGCGTTTTCCAAATCCGGAAAGTGGTTGGCGCGTTTCCCGTCAATACGGCGGCGATAGCGTTAGCGGGCAAGGGGCTCGCGCAGACTGGCTACCGACTTAACTCAAGGTGCACCATGAAAGAAGGCATTCACCCGAATTACCGCGAAGTCCTGTTCCGCGACATGACGCCGGGCGTCGACTTCCAGTTCGTCTCGCGTTCGACGATCAACACGAAGGAAACGGCCGAGTTCAACGGCAAAGAGTACCCGCTCGTGAAGCTGGATACGTCGTCGGCATCGCACAACTTCTACACCGGCGAAACGCGCATCATGGACGCTGAAGGTCGCGTGGACAAGTTCCGCAAGAAGTTCGGCGCTCGCGCCGGCGGCAAGGCTGCGTAAGCTTCACCGGCAACGCGCCGTACAACGCGATGCGGGACCGGACAGACGTTTGCCGGTCAGCGCATCAGGGACAAGATCCCGACGTTGTGAAAAGCATTGGAAAGGGGCAGCTCAGGCTGCCCTTTTTTCTTGGGTCTGCGCTGCGCCAAGTCGTCGGTTACTGTCATACTGTCGGCTTTTCAGGGTGCCGCGCGCTTTCCCTTAGGTCTGCCCTGAGCATTGGTCACGGTTTTACCCCGAGCATCGCCCCCGAGCCAGTTCCGGCTCAGCCCCTCAGTCTTTCCGATCCGGCTGCCCTGCCGATCCTGTCGTATCGCCTATGAAACGAGTTCGCATCACCGCCTCCGCCACCAGCGCGCTACCGCGTTCGCTGTTGATCGCCATTTGCGTCATCTATGTGCTGGCGGGGTTGTTCGGTCGCGATCCGTGGAAAAATGAGGACGCCGCAGGCTTCGGCATCATGTGGACGATGGCGCACGGTCATCTGTCCGACTGGTTGTTGCCGAACATCGCAGGCAAACCGATTTACGACAACGGCCCACTCGTCTCGTGGCTCGGCGCACTCTCCATCCGCGCCTTCTCGTGGCTCGATGCGCCCGACGCCGCCCGCATCGTCACGGGTCTTTGCTTCTACGTCACCTGTACGTTCATCTGGTACGGCACCTATCTGCTGGGCCGCCGACCGGAAGTGCAACCGTTCAAATACGCTTTCGGCGGTGAGCCGGAACCGCGCGACTACGGTCGCACCCTCGCCGACGGGGCGTTGCTGATTCTGCTGGCGTGCTTCGGTCTGGCCGAGCGCGGCCATGAAACGACCGCCACCGTCGGGCAGCTTACGCTGATCTCGATGGCGATCTACGGCCTCGTGCGCAGCCTGGATAAGCCGCGCCAGGGTGCCGTGTGGTTTGGTCTGGCACTTGGCGGGATGGCGTTGGCGTCGTCCCCGCTGATGACGCTCTCGCTGTGGTTCGCAGGCATGATCGCAGCCGTGGTGTGCCGCGCGCTTCCGCTGCGCATGCTGTTGCTCGTCTCCACCCCGATCACGCTGCTCATCGCCTGCACGTGGCCCCTCGCAGCCCTCAAATTTGCCGACGGTGCGCGCCGCTGGCTCGGCGAGTGGGCCGATATCGGGATGGACGCTTTCAGCGGTCCCACGATCACCTCGCTGAGCTACATCGCCAAGAACCTGGCGCTGTTCGCGTGGCCTGCCTGGCCGCTCGCTGCGTGGTCGCTGTACTCCTGGCGCGGCATGCGACGCGCCCCGCACATTGCGATCTCTCTCGTCTTCGCCATCACGATCCTCGTACTGATCGTGCTGCAAGCGCATCAGGGCAACCAGCTCTTCATGCTGGCGCTGCCTGCACTCTCGATCATCGCAGCCTTCGGTCTGCCGACGCTCAAGCGCGGCACCGTCAACGCCATCGACTGGTTCGCCGTGCTGTCGTTTACCGTGCTGGCCGGCTTCGTATGGATCGTCTGGCTCGCAGGCATTACGGGCTTCCCGGCATCGACGGCACGCAACCTGCGACGTCTGGTGCCCGGTTTTAACCCGGAATTCAGCTGGATCACGCTGATCAGCGCACTGATCGTCACGGGCGCCTGGGTCGCACTGGTGGCGTGGCGCGTGTCGCGCAGCCCGAAGGTGCTCTGGCGCAGCGTGGTGCTGTCCTCGGGCGGCACGACTCTCATGTGGGTGTTGCTCATGACGCTCTGGCTGCCGGTCGTCAACTACGGCAGAACGTATCGCGACGTCGCCGCGCAAATTGCGTCTCATCTGCCAGCGGACTACACCTGCATTCGCACGGCACGGGTGGGCGATGCTCAGCTCGCGTCGTTTGCCTACTTCGGCAAGATGCGCTTCGGTTCGGCCGACGACGACTGCGACGTGCTGCTGCGTCAGGATTCGCAGGACTACAGCGAACCGCTGTCGCTCGCGCCGTATGAGTGGCGCCAACTGTGGGAGGGTCGTCGCGCAGCCGACCGTGACGAGCGCTTCCGTCTTTACGTCCTGCAAGAGCGCCCGTGGCGTCGCGCGGCGCGTCCGCGCTGATTGCACGACCCGCCTGACACCGACACCATGTGGCAAGACATCAAACGCATTGCCGCGCTGGCATGGCCAGTGCTGGTCGGCCAGTTGGCGGTCATCGCCTTCGGGGTGATGGACACCGCCATGGTCGGTCGCGCCTCGGCCTTCGACCTCGCGTCGCTCGCACTCGGCGGCTCGATCTACATCACCGTGTACGTCGGCCTGATGGGCATTCTCGTCGCCCTCTCGCCCATCGCCGCACAGCTTTACGGCGCGGGTGAGCGCATCGCCATTGGCGAGGAAGTGCGTCAAACGTTCTGGCTCGCCCTGTTCCTCGCCGTGCCCGGCTTCCTCGTGCTGTCGCATCCGCAATTCATCCTGCGACTCTCCGAAGCGACGCCCGAACTTGAAGCACGCGCGACCGCCTATCTGCATATCCTTGCGTATGGCTTACCTGCAGCCATGCTGTTCCGCGTGTACTCGTCGCTATCGACGGCCGTGGCGCAACCGCGCATCGTCATGATGATTCAGGTGACGGGACTGGCGCTGAAGGTGCCGCTCAATCTCGCGCTGATCTACGGCGTGGATCGGCTGGGTATCCCGGCGCTGGGCAGTACCGGCTGTGCCATCGCCACGACCGCCATCAACTGGGTCTCCTGCAGCCTCGGACTTCTCCTGATGGCGCGGCATCCGAAGCTGCGCGAATTTGGCGTCTTCACGAAGTTCTGCTGGCCGCAGTGGCGCGCGATTCGCGCACTGCTCAAACTCGGCGTGCCGATGGGCTTGAGTTACCTCATCGAAGTCACGGCCTACTCGTTCATGGCGATCTTCATTGCCCGTCTGGGCGACGTGACGCTTGCGGGCCATCAGATCGCCGCCAACCTCGGCGCGCTCATGTACATGCTGCCGATGTCGATCGGCATCGCAACGGCAACGCTCACCGCGCAAGCGATCGGCTCACGCGACTACAAGGCGGCACAACTCGTCGGGCGGCGTGGCGTCGAACTGGCCGGGACGTTGGGATTGCTCGTAGCCCTGCTGATGTGGCTCGGCCGACCGCTGGTGCTCGCCGCCTACACGTCGGACCCACTGGTCGCCGCCGTGACCGCGCCGCTGCTGACCATCGTCGCCTTCTATCACATCTTCGACGCCCTTCAGGTGAACGCCGTCTTCGTCTTGCGGGCGTGGAAAGTTGCGGTCGTACCGACAGTCATTTACGCCCTGTCCCTATGGGGTGTGGGATTGGGCGGCGGATACGTGCTCGGCTTCGACGTCGGTGGTCTCTCGCCCGCCTGGCTTCACGGGGCCACCGGCTTCTGGGCCGCCAACAGCGCGAGCGTTGCAGTCGCCGCCATCGGATTGCTGATGTATCTGCGTTGGGTCGTGCATGTCAAAGGCTCGGCGACGCCCGTGGTGAACGCGCAGGCCTGAGCGACACACATCCGTGCGCTATTGCGTTGCCGTCGCCGCCGATGCGGCCTTCGGGGCTGACGTTGATAGCGACGGCTTCAGCGCAAGCCCGCCTTTGAGTGACTTCTCGACGTCGGCAAAGAAGCCGTCATAGGTTTCTCGCTTCAACACCGTCTCCGTTCGTGCGTCTCCATTGCTGTCCCATACGGTGCGATCGAACCGCACACGCACCAACCATCCATCACCACCGCCACCGTCCACCGTCCACCGTACGCACGGCGATGATCGCCGCCATACGTTCGTGATCCGGTTTGGCAGGCAAGCCGCCGATTTTGGACTTCAGCACGCCACGCAAAATCTGTCGCCATTGCGGAACGAGCACGGCATGACGATCCGCCTCGACAACGGCCATCTCTCGGTCGATGGACACGGGATCGAACCCCTGCTGTTTGAGCGCAGCGGCGACGGCATCGAGCATCTTCGCTGCCGTCGCCGCGACAAACCGATGATCACGCAACGAGCGTAGCGTCTCGCGTTGCCTATCCGTCAGGTCCACGCTGACCTGACGCGAACTGTAGCGAATGAAATCGCCGCCACTCCCCGTTTCGCGTTCGTTCGGGGACTTGCTCGCGCAAGCGGACAGCGCAATCGCAGCACTGAGCATGAGGAGACGCGCGATTCGCGAAGCGGCGTCCATTGAGAGGTGAGACGTAGCGGCAAACGAAGGAAACGAGATTATCGGATTGTCTGCCTCGCACCGCGTTCGGTCGTGCGCGACGCACTGGAAAGCGGCCAACTCGTCGCCCTGTTCGACGACCGCGTTTCGCTCGAAGGTCCGCCCTATCACGCGCTCTATCGGAATACCGACGGTACGTCACACCTCACTACGTTCATCAATTGGCTGCAAGGTTGCGTGGATGCGCGAGATCGTGTGCCGACGCCAGAGTGAGGCGACGACGACTTTAACTCAGACCTAGTTGTACGACAACAGAAAGCGCCGCACACATACGCCCCCCCCCTTTCCCTGCCTCATAGACCAACTGCGTCAAGCAGCCGATATTCCAAGAAAACGGGTATACCCGCAAAGGCAATCTACGGAACTTTCCATAGAATGTTGTCTGACGACATACAACGGTATGCCTGACTCTTCGTTCCCTTTGGTCTGATCAACGTTCCCTGCCATGAGCCGAACCCCCATCGTCACCGAATTGCGCGTTGTTCCCGTCGCCGGCCGCGACAGCATGCTGCTGAATCTCAGCGGCGCACACGGGCCGTTCTTCACCCGCAACCTCGTCATCCTGACGGACAGCGCCGGGCATACCGGTGTTGGCGAAGTGCCCGGCGGTGAGTCGATTCGCAAGACGCTGGAGGACGCCCGCCCCTACGTCGTCGGACAATCCGTCGCCAACGTTCAGGCGATTCTCGGCCAGACGCGTCGCGTCTTCGCCGACCGCGATGCGGGTGGACGTGGCCTGCAAACCTTCGATCTGCGTACGACGATCCACGCTGTTACCGCGCTCGAAGCTGCGTTGCTGGACTTGCTCGGCCAGCACCTGGAAGTCCCTGTTGCCGCCCTCCTGGGCGAAGGACAGCAGCGCAGTGAAGTCGCGATGCTCGGATATCTGTTCTTCATCGGCGACCGCAATAGCACCGATCTGGCCTATGCCGACAATCGTGGCGCGCGCGACGACTGGGAGCGCGTGCGCACGGAAGTCGCTATGACACCCGAGGCCGTCGTCAGACTGGCAGAGGCAGCACATGCGCGTTACGGCTTCCAGGACTTCAAGCTCAAAGGCGGTGTACTGGAGGGCGACGCGGAAATCGAAGCCGTCACCGCCCTTGCGAAACGCTTCCCGCAGGCACGCGTGACGCTCGATCCGAATGGTGCATGGTCGCTGGCCGAGGCCGTTCGTCTGTGCCGCGATCAGCACGGCGTGCTGGCATATGCAGAAGATCCGTGCGGTGCGGAAAACGGCTACTCAGGTCGTGAAGTGATGGCGGAATTCCGACGCGCGACAGGGTTGCCGACGGCCACCAACATGATCGCGACGGATTGGCGTCAGATGGGCCACGCGATTCAGTTGCAGTCCGTGGACATTCCGCTCGCCGATCCGCATTTCTGGACGATGCAAGGCTCGGTCCGCGTCGCGCAGATGTGCCACGAGTGGGGACTGACGTGGGGTTCGCACTCGAATAACCACTTCGATGTGTCGCTTGCGATGTTCACCCACGTGGCGGCCGCCGCGCCCGGCAAGATCACCGCCATCGATACCCACTGGATCTGGCAGGACGGTCAATACCTGACGCGCAACCCGCTGCAAATCGTCGGCGGTAACGTTCAGGTGCCGACCGTTCCCGGACTCGGGGTGACGCTGGACATGGATGCCGTCGAGGCAGCCCACGCGCTGTACCTCGAACACGGTCTTGGCGCGCGCGACGACAGCGTTGCTATGCAATATCTTGTGCCGGATTGGAAATTCGATCCGAAACGCCCTTGCCTGGTGCGCTGATTCGTCGGCATTTCACGCTTGCGTCACTGCATCGTTCGGAGCGTCGGAGAATCAAAATCCCGACGCTCTGTCACCGTCCGGTCGCAATGCGCATGAATTGCGGAATTTTAAAAAACGACGCGAAAAATCCGCAAGGCCGTGTCAAAGGGAATCAATGGAGGAAAAATCGGTATCGAAACCTTCGGAAGACCTCCTTGCGAGACCCTGCGATACCTATGCGATGCTCGATGGCCGAGTGATTTCGGACATAAAAAAAGCCCAGGCGGTTAAGCCTGGGCTTTCTTCGTTTGGCGGAGCGGACGGGGCTCGAACCCGCGACCCCCGGCGTGACAGGCCGGTATTCTAACCAACTGAACTACCGCTCCAAACTTGCTGCAGCATCGTGATGTCACTCACTTTGCTTTCCTGCTAGTTGTCCGGCATTGCTGCATTTTCATGCGCATATCACCGAACTTCGTAGGTTTTGGCGGAGCGGACGGGGCTCGAACCCGCGACCCCCGGCGTGACAGGCCGGTATTCTAACCAACTGAACTACCGCTCCAAAACCGACAAAAAAACCCGCCTAACTTTCAGCGGGCTTTACGCCACAAACTGCTTGGCATTTTCAAACTGATACCGACTCGCTACCGGCACCAATTCTGGCGTCCCCTAGGGGATTCGAACCCCTGTACTCACCGTGAAAGGGTGATGTCCTAGGCCTCTAGACGAAGGGGACAAAATCGTCAAAACTTTGTCTGTTTCGCTACTGCTTACTGCATTTCGCGAAGAACGCCATTCTAAACAACATTTCTTCGCTTGTGAAGCTTTATTTTCAAGTTTTTTGCATCGTTTTTGCAAGAATCTTGCTCTTTCGACGCAGCCTGAAAATCAAGCTTCTGAATCCGTGGTGGAGGTAAGCGGGATCGAACCGCTGACCTCTTGCATGCCATGCAAGCGCTCTCCCAGCTGAGCTATACCCCCGAACAGAGAAATGAGATTCTAATGACAAACCCATTTCCTGTAAATACCCTCCTCGCATTTTTTCCGCATTATTTTGCGAATCCGTGCGAAAGATAAAAAAACGGCGACTCATGAGAGTCGCCGTCTTCTTTATCGCGATCATGGCATGTCGTCACGGCACGCAAGCGCGCCGCCCCGCTTCATGCCAAGGCCCGATTTACTGGGCGTCGCCTTCGCGCTTGACCAGCAGTGCACCGCCTTGCTTCTCTTCTTCGGTCAGTGCCTTGTGCGACAGACGCAGACGACCCTTGTCGTCTTGCTGGATCACCTTCACGCGCACGGCCTGACCTTCCTTGACGTACTCGTTGATGTCCTTGATGCGCTCGTTGGCAATTTCCGAGATGTGCAGCAGACCGTCCTTACCCGGCAGCACCGAGACGATGGCGCCGAACTCGAGCAGCTTGAGCACGGTACCGTCGTAGACCTGACCGACCTCGACTTCCACCGTGATCAATTCGATCCGACGCTTCGCTTCGGCAATACCTTCGGCGCTCGGGCTAGCGATAGTCACCACGCCGTCGTCCGAAATGTCGATGCTCGTACCAGTCTCTTCCGTCAACGCGCGGATCACCGAACCACCCTTACCGATCACGTCACGGATCTTTTCCGGATTGATCTTGATGGTGACCATACGCGGTGCGAATTCCGACAGCTCCGTACGCACGCCAGACTGGGCTTCCGTCATCTTGCCCAGGATATGCAGACGGCCTTCCTTGGCTTGCGCCAGCGCGACCTGCATGATTTCCTTCGTGATGCCCTGGATCTTGATGTCCATCTGCAGTGCGGTCACGCCATTCGACGTACCGGCCACCTTGAAGTCCATGTCGCCCAGGTGATCTTCATCGCCGAGGATGTCGGTCAGCACGGCAAACTTGTTGCCTTCAAGGATCAGACCCATGGCGATACCGGCGACCGGCGAGGTCATCGGCACACCGGCGTCCATCATGGCGAGGCTACCGCCGCAGACCGATGCCATCGACGACGAACCGTTCGACTCGGTGATTTCCGACACAACACGCACGGTGTAACCGAAATCGTCGGCACCCGGCAGACACGCGACCAGCGCGCGCTTGGCCAGACGGCCGTGACCGATTTCGCGACGCTTGGGCGAACCCACGCGCCCCGTTTCGCCCGTCGAGAACGGCGGGAAGTTGTAGTGCAGCATGAAGCGATCGCGGTACTCGCCTTGCAGCGCGTCGATGATCTGCTCATCGCTCTTGGTGCCCAGCGTGGCCACCACGAGTGCCTGCGTTTCGCCACGCGTGAACAGCGCCGAACCGTGGGCACGCGGCAGCACGCCGGTGCGGATCGAGATCGGGCGCACGGTGCGCGTGTCGCGGCCGTCGATACGCGGCTCACCCGCCAGGATCTGGCTACGGACGATCTTGGCTTCCAGATCGAACAGGATGTTGCCGACTTCGATGTCGTCCGGTGCAGCTTCGCCCTTAGCCGCTGCGGCTTCGGCCAGCTTGGCGATCACGTCGGTGCTCACAGCGCGCAGTTGTTGCGTACGCGCTTGCTTTTCACGCGTCTGGTATGCAGCGCGCAGTTGACCTTCGGCCAACTCGCCCACTTGCGAGATCAGTGCGTCGTTCTTGGCAGCCGGGGCCCATTCCCACTCAGCCTTGCCACCGTCGCGCACGAGTTCGTGAATCGCGTTGATGGCCGTTTGCATTTGCTCGTGACCGAACACGACTGCGCCCAGCATCACGTCTTCCGGCAGCTCTTGTGCTTCCGATTCCACCATCAGCACAGCTTGCTCCGTACCGGCGACGACCAGGTCGAGCTTCGACTTGGCGATCTGCTCGCGCGACGGGTTGAGCACGTACTGGCTGTCGACGTAGGCAACGCGGGCGGCGCCGACCGGGCCGTTGAACGGCAGACCCGAGATGGCCAGCGCGGCCGAAGCACCGATCAGGGCCGGGATATCGGCCGGGACTTCCGGGTTCAGCGAGACGACCTGCACCACCACCTGGACTTCGTTGTAGAAGCCTTCCGGGAACAGCGGGCGGATCGGACGGTCGATCAGGCGCGACGTCAGCGTTTCGTTTTCCGACGGACGGCCTTCACGCTTGAAGAAGCCACCCGGGATCTTGCCGGCGGCGTAAGTCTTTTCAAGGTAGTCGACCGTCAGCGGGAAGAAATCCTGGCCAGCCTTGGCCTTCTTCGCACCCACGACCGTGGCGAGCACGACGGTATCGTCCATGTCGACGAGCACAGCACCGGATGCCTGGCGAGCGATCTCACCGGTTTCCATGCGAACCGTGTTTTGTCCCCATTGGAAAGACTTGACGACTTTATTGAACATTTGCACTCCTATATCGAATCGCGCGAATGCAGCAGCGGCGCGATATCGCTGCCGGGGTGATCCCGACGCCTTACAGGGGGGAGTGTTATGCCATTCCAGCGTAGCCCGCTGCGAAAATCCGCTAGCGCGCCTCTAAGACGACCCTGGAATGACACAAGCCCTGCTTGCCGACGAGGCCCCGTAAATCGGTAACGGAGACCGGAAACCCGGCGCAACCGCCGGGCAGAACGCCCCGAAAGTCGCTCTCAGAGCATCGATCGGGTACCGCCCAAAAACAAAATGCCTGCATCAGCACGCTGATACAGGCATCTCGTCGTAATCGTAATCGCTTACTTACGCAGGCCCAGCTTCTCGATCAGGGCGCGGTAGCGGTCTGCATCCTTGCCCTTGAGGTAGTCGAGCAGCTTACGACGACGGCTCACCATGCGCAGCAGACCGCGGCGGCTGTGGTGATCCTTCATGTGTGCCTTGAAGTGCGGGGTCAGTTCGTTGATGCGCGTGGTCAGCAGCGCAACCTGAACTTCGGGGGAGCCAGTGTCATTGGCGGCGCGGGCGAATTGCGCCACGACGTCCGACTTCTTGATATCTGCGTTCGACATTTTCTTTCCTTTGGATATACACGCGGTCACGGAAGAATGGCCGTGCCGTGAACTTACAAAAACATGTACGTTGCCGTACATAAACAAAACTGCAAGTGCGCGATTATACGGGAACCGGCATCACGACGCCACTTTTTTCCGCGCTTTGCCGCAGCAGGGGGGCTTGCAAGCCCCCCTGAAACCGCATAAAACGCCAATTTCCGACGAATAATCCGGAGAAATTCGTCAAATTATCCGAAAAATCACGACCAATCGACCTTCCCTGTCGCCCTCAGGGCCGACCGCCGGTCAGCGCTGACGCGCCATCCGACACGTGCTCGGCAGCGCCACCTTGTTCATCGGCAGCTCCATCACGGTCCGGAAACCGTAGCCCGAGCCCTCGTTATCGAACTTCACGCCAGGCTCGCCCGCGCGACGCATCACGGAGACGTACAGCGGTTCAATCATCTGATGGTCGTTCGCGCGCATCCACGCGTCGGCCGGCGCCTCACGCACGCGACGGTTTTCGAGCGCGCGCGCGACCGTCGTCACATCTGTGGTCCCCGCTTGTTCGAGCGCTGCGGCAATCATGTCGACCATCACGCTCATGCGCAGCAATGGATAGTCGTCGCGCGCCTCCGGATAGCGCGCACGAAACGCCTTGTAGTACGCGTCCGACGCTTCGCCCCCGACATTCGGATGCCACTCAGCCACCGCGTACACGCGTCCGACTCCGGCATCGCCCAGCGCCGCCGGGGCACCGAGCGCGTTGCCGTAGAACGTGTAGAACTTGAGCTCCATGCCCTGCTCTCGCGCAGCCTTGACGAGCAGCGTCAGGTCGTTACCCCAGCTGCCCGTGACCACGGTATCGGCCCCGGCCGCGCGAATACGCGCGAGATACGGCGTGAAGTCCTTCACACGGCCTACCGGGCTGAACTGTTCGCCCACAATCTGAACGTCGGGGCGCTTGGCACCGATCATCTGGCGAGCCAGTGTGGCGACCTGACGCCCGAAGCTGTAGTCCTGATTGAGCAGATAGACCTTCTGAATGCTGTCGTCCTGCTTGATGGCTTCGGTAAGCGCCTGCATGCGCATCGCGGCGTTGGCGTCGAATGCGAAATGCCAGAAGCTGCACTGCTCGTTGGTCAGCGCCGTATCGACAGCGGAGTAGTTGAAGAACAGCATGCGCTGGCCTGGCTCACGCGCATTGCGCTTGTTGATGGCGTCGATCAGTGCCGACGCCACCGCAGAACTGTTGCCCTGCAGGACGAACGGAATACCGAGATCCCCGGCAGCCTTGAGCTGCACGAGACTGTCTTCGACGGCGCCCTTGCTATCGAACACTGTCAATTCGAGCGGATGTGCGCCGTCGCGCAACTTCACACCGCCACGTGCGTTCACGCGATCGATCGCGAAACGCAGATTTCGCTCGACCATCGCCCCCGCATTGCCGAAAGGCCCGCTCATCCCCTCGATGAGGGCAAGCCGAATCGGCGGCGCGGCATCGGCCACACCGGTGGCGGCCAGCAGACCCAAAGTGCACAGCACCGCGCAAACACGCGCCAGCAATACGTGAGATTTCATCGAGGCCCCCAGAACTGTTCCGGCGCGAATCATAACTGCCGCCACCCGCCCGGGCAAGCCAAGGCACCCCACGATGGGGAATGGTGGCGGTATGCTATCAGCAAGCCACCATCGCCCATATTTTGGGCAAATCCCCACCCCCATGAGGCCAACCATGACGTATCGTTTCCCCATGCTTATCGACACCGATACTACGTCGACTCGAGCCATTCGCTGGGCCGCTGCAGGCGTGCTCGCGTTGTCGTTGTCGGCCTGTATCACGCCGCCGTGGCAACAATTGCCCGCGTCGGCGTCTCAGGCGGAAGTTCAGGCGCAATTGGGCAAGCCCAAGGAGGTCTATCCGCTCGCGCCCGGCGTCACACGCTGGCTCTATCCGACGAAGCCGTTCGGCGAGGAAACGATTGCCGCCGACTTCGACGCGCAGGGACGGCTGCTGCACGTCACGCAAGTATTGTCGACGCAGGAGTTCAACAAGGTCGAAATCGACAAGTGGACCAAGACGGATGTACTGCATCACTTTGGCGAGCCTGTCGAGACCTCGGCGTTCCCTCTGATGAAGCGCGAAGTCTGGACGTACCGCTTCAAGCAGGACGACGTGTGGTTCTCGATGATGAACTTCTATTTCGACGCCGACGGCATCGTCAAGACCACCCAAATCAGCCCGGATCCGCTGCACGAGAAACGGGATAACAATTTGTTCTAAGTCAGGAGGGGCCCTATTCCCGCGAATTCGTATCTCGACCACTCGTATCTCGCGGAACTGCGTCGCGATCTGCTGCGCTTTGCCAAGTTGCAATTGCGCGACGAACATCTGGCAGAAGACGCCGTTCAGGAAGCGCTGACGGCGGCTTGCTCGCCATCGAACGAATTCTCGGGGCGCTCCCAACACAAGACGTGGGTCTTCGCGATTCTGCGCAACAAGCTGACCGATACCATGCGAGCGCGACGCCGCACGATCAACGCTTCGTCTCTCGAAGACGACGCCGATGAGAACTCCGTGTTCGATCGCGAGCTTTTCGACGAGCGCGGCCATTGGAACGATCATGCGCGCCCACGCCCCTGGCATCACCCCGAGACGCTGGTAGCCAGGCAACAGTTCTGGGCGTTGTTCGACGGTTGCCTGAACACCCTGCCCGAATCCACCGGTCGCGTGTTTTCCATGCGCGAATTGCTCGACATGGACATCGCCGAAATCTGCCGGGAACTTGACCTCGATGCCAATCATTGCAGCGTATTGCTGTACCGCGCGCGCACTCGCCTGCGCACTTGCCTTTCGGCCAAAGGACTGGAAGTCACCGATGCCCTTGGGTAACTGCGCCAATGTCACACGCTCGCTCTCCGACCAACTCGACCAGCCGTTGACCACGCTCGAGAGCGCTCGTGTTCATGCGCATCTGCTGATGTGCGCGGGGTGCCGCGCGTACGCATCGCAAATCGCCACGCTGCGCGCCCTATCGCGCCGCGTTGCCGGTTACGCCGACGTCGCCGCAACGCCCAGCGATGATTGACGATGAGCAAGAATTTTTTCGCCGCGCTGTCATATCCGGCGACTCCCTACGACTAACCGGTGCGATCGACAGCCAACGTGCTAGGCGATTGAACTTTTCCACCCACGCTTATCATTTGGAGATAGCTACCATGAAGACGTCCATTCTCTCGGCTGCCGCACTTTCCATCGTCAGCGTTTCGACCGTCGCCTTTGCCTCCCCGCAGAGCGGGCTGACGCGCGAACAGGTCGTCGCCGAACTCAAGGCACTGCAAGCGGTCGGCTATCACAGCGGTACCGACCATACCCGATATCCCGCCAACCTTCTGGCGGCAAACGCGGAGCTGGCAAAGCGCGAACAGGCGCCCACGCAAACCGCAACTGGCGTTGCCACCGGCGACGCCATGCCTGCATCTGCCTCGGGTATGAAGTCAGGTATGAAGCGCGCAGCCTACGGTGACGCATCGCTGCACGAGCGCATCTATCGCGGTCAGTAAGTCGTCGATCGGAAGTCACTCGTCGCCGAGTCGGCGGCGAGCCGAGAATACCTCTGCAGACTCCCCGGGGACACGGGACTAATTTCGGAGTCGGCCCCACCCATGCATAACGCTCATATGACATGCCCTACCGCGGCTCGGCTGGAGCGCCTTGCTTACTACTTCGCCCTCTACAGCGTGGTCGGCATCTTCATCGGCTACGGCTTTCATAAGTTCACCGAACGCGAGGCCGCTGTCATTTTCCCGCTAGTCAGCCAACATCCGCTGCTGGGCTGGCTCTACCTGGGTCTGAGCGCGCAGACGGTATCCAACCTCGTCGGTTGCTTCGAACTCGCCTCGGCGCTGGCCATGGCGCACGCAGGTAACCGGCGCGTGCGTCTGGCAGGCAGTCTGGGGGTGGCGCTCACCCTAATCGTGACTGTCTCGTTCCTTGCGACGACACCGGACCTGCGCGGCGGCACCTTCGGTTTTCTGATCAAAGATCTGACGCTGCTGAGTGTCGCCCTGCTGGTCGCAGCACGCACGTTCGCGCAAGGCCGCGAGCAGAACATCTACAGCCGGTACCCTTCGGCACTGAAATAGAAAAAATGCCCGCCCCCGATGTGCAGGGTGCGAGCATTTTCGTCGTCGACGGCGACATAATCGCCCCACCCGACGGATCGATCGACCGGATCTTCCGTGTCTAACTGCGATTGAGGCGATCGAGACGATTACGGCGTGAGCTGCGGATTCAGTTTCTCAGCCTTCGAGTACAACTTGTTGAGCGCCGACAGATAGGCCTTGGCCGACGCAGCAACGATGTCCGGGTCCGTACCGACCCCGTTCACGATACGGCCCGCCTTCGACAGACGCACCGTCACTTCCCCTTGCGACTGCGTGCCGGTCGTGATGGCGTTGACCGAGTACAGCAGTTGCTCCGCACCGCTCTTCACCTGCGATTCGATGGCATTGAGCACGGCGTCGACCGGCCCGTTGCCGTCGGACTCACCCACAAGTTCCTTGCCCTGCGCTGTGAACACCACGCGTGCGCTCGGACGCTCACCGGTCTCGGAGTGCTGCGCCATCGACACGAGGTAGAAGTGCTCGTTGCCTTCGGCCTGCGCTTCGTTCGAGACGATCGCGAGAATGTCCTCGTCGAAGATTTCCGACTTCTGGTCGGCGAGTTCCTTGAAGCGGGAGAAGGCGGCATTCACGTCCTGCTCCGACTCCATCTCGATGCCCAGTTCTTGCAAACGCTGCTTGAACGCGTTACGGCCCGAGAGCTTACCCAGCACGATCTTGTTCGCCGTCCAGCCCACGTCTTCCGCACGCATGATTTCGTACGTATCGCGCGCCTTGAGCACGCCATCCTGGTGGATGCCCGACGCGTGCGCGAACGCATTGGCGCCCACAACGGCCTTGTTCGGCTGCACATTAAAGCCGGTGATCTGCGAAACGAGCTTCGAGGCCGGCACGATCTGCGTCGTGTCGATGCCGAGTTCCAGACCGAAATAATCCTTGCGGGTCTTGAGCGCCATCACGACTTCTTCGAGCGACGTATTGCCTGCCCGCTCGCCCAAGCCGTTGATCGTGCACTCGATCTGACGCGCGCCACCCAGTTGCACGCCAGCCAGCGAGTTCGCCACGGCCATGCCCAGGTCGTTGTGGCAGTGCACCGACCAGACCGCCTTGTCCGAATTCGGCATGCGCTCACGCAACGTGCGCACGAGTTGGCCGTAGAGTTCCGGCACGCCGTAGCCGACGGTGTCTGCCACGTTGATGGTCGTTGCACCTTCGTTGATCACGGCTTCGAGCACGCGGCACAGGAAGTCCAGATCCGAGCGGCTGCCGTCTTCCGGCGAGAATTCGATGTTGTCGGTGAATTGGCGCGCGTAACGCACGGCAAGCTTTGCCTGCTCGAACACCTGGTCCGGGCTCATGCGCAGCTTCTTCTCCATGTGCAGCGGCGACGTGGCGATGAACGTATGAATACGCGACGAATTCGCGCCTTTGAGCGCCTCGGCGGCCCGCGCGATATCACGGTCGTTGGCGCGTGCGAGCGAGCAGACCGTGCTGTCCTTCACGATGCCGGCGATCGCCTGAATCGCCTCGAAATCGCCGTTCGAGCTGGCCGCGAAACCGGCTTCGATGACATCCACGCGAAGTCGCTCCAGTTGACGGGCGATGCGGATCTTCTCGTCGCGGGTCATCGACGCACCCGGCGACTGCTCACCGTCGCGCAAGGTCGTATCGAAAATGATCAGCTTGTCGGCCATGATTTGCTCCTGTGGGGATTTCGTAGGGTTCGGTATTTTTTTGATATCAGCGCGCGGCGCGTGCAGGCTTGGCCGGCCCGAAGGCGGAGAAACAGCATGGCATCGGCGGCATCGCAAGTGACACCGTGTGCGACGACAAGCGGCGCATGAAGAAGGCCCGGAGCCGGTCAGGCGCCTGAAATCATGAGCGCCAATATAGTCGCAAACGGGTGATTCCGCAACGCGGGCGGCAGACGTAAAGTCCCGTACATACGGGCATTCGCGGCCATCGGACGGAGCGCTAGCCGCCTCCCAAAACGAAACAGCCCGGCACGAGGCCGGGCTGGCAATCTCGGGACGAAGGCCCGATCAGAGCGGCGGAATCCGCAGCACCTGCCCCGGATAAATCTTGTCCGGGCTGGAGAGCATCGGCTTGTTCGCTTCGAAGATGCCGTTGTACTTGTTGGCGTCGCCATAAACCGACTTGGAGATGGCCGACAGCGTGTCACCCGATTTCACCGTGTAGTACGTGGCTTCGGCCGACGCCGTCGATACCGACATCTGGTCGTCCACCTTGGCAACCCCCTTCACGTTGCCGCAGCACAGGAGAATCTTCTCCTTGGTCGCCTGATCGGCGGCTACGCCGTAGACCTTGACGGTGCGGGTTGCGCCGTCGAATTCTGCGTCGAGACCGGTCGCATCCAATCCTTGCGATCTGATGTAGTTTTCGATGGCTTCGCCGGCGGCGCGGTTGGCCGCATCCGCATCGGGCCCCGGGGCGGGCGGCGGCGCGTCTGCCGCATGTGCGTTACCAAGCAGTGCCTGACCGGCTTCCTTCACGAAATCGAGTATGCCCATGATTTCTCCTTCGTCACGTCGAACTATGGAAAACAGCGCCGGGCCCCGCCAGATCGGCGGAAAACGGCCCGTGCCACAAGGGTACTTCGCTTACCAACGTCAAGATTAGCGCATCCCAACGATGTCATGCCTGACAACACTGACAGGTAGATATGACAAGGGGCGTACCGAGACGCCCCTTGTTTCCTAATCTGTTATTCGTCGACTTCGCCGAAAATCCGCTGACGGCGCCCCTTGACGAAGCGGAACGCCCACAGCACATAGCCCGACACGCTGTACACACAGAACATGCCGAACAGCGCCAGCGGCGGGTCGGACGACACCAGAATGAAGCCGACCATGAACAGCAGCACCACGCCGAACGAGACGCGCTGGCGCACATCGAGCGCCTTGCCGCTGTAGAACGGCGCGTTCGACACCATCGACATCCCCGCATAGATGGTGAGGAAGAATGCGACCCACGGCATCCAGAACACGTTCACCGGCAACTTGTTGTCGATCGTGATCCAGACGAACCCGGCGATCAATGCCGCCGCCGCCGGACTGGCGAGCCCCTGGAAGAAGCGCTTATCGACCACGCCGATGTTGGCGTTAAAGCGCGCCAGACGTAACGCTGCCCCCGCCACATAGACGAACGCCGCGAGCCAGCCCCACTTGCCGATTTCGTGCAGGATCCACTCGTACATCACCAGCGCCGGCGCAACGCCAAACGAGGTCATATCGGACAGCGAATCGTACTGCTCACCAAAGGCGCTCTGCGTATTGGTCATGCGGGCTACGCGCCCGTCCATGCCGTCGAGCACCATCGCGAAAAAGATGGCAATGGCCGCCTGCTCGAAGCGGTCGTTCATCGCCTGCACGATGGCGAAGAAGCCGCAAAAGAGTGCTGCGGTCGTAAAAGCGTTCGGCAGCAGATAGATGCCGCGATTGCGCGGACGCACCGGCACATCGTCCTCCACACCCTGATCGTGGTCTTCGTTCATCGATGGCTCTGATGGATTCTTGTGACGGCCGAACGGCGAGAGATGCCTGACATTGTTGCGCAAGCGGCCGCGATGGTTTTCCGGCATCTATAACTCCTTTTCGATGCTAGGGTCGATGGACAGACCCCAAGACTGCGGGCGAACCCGCGACGGATCACCGCTATTGGAACGTGAAACGCGAAAGCAGTTGCAGACCGCATCGTCCAACCGCGGCACCCCGTGGCGAAGCCTGACGACGCGGTGGCCACGGTGGCGTGCGGCCCGGAGGTCGCGCCACCACCACTGGCACTGATGCAGTTACGAGCAGCTTACAGCTCGGCGAGGATCGTCGAGGTGGCGGACACCTTGTCGCCGATCGCCACGCGCGGGCGCGAACCCAGCGGCAGATAGACGTCGACACGCGAACCAAAGCGAATGAAGCCATAACGCTGACCACGCGTGAGACGGTCGCCCGCCTTCACGTAGCACAGGATACGGCGCGCGATCAGACCGGCGACCTGCACGCTCGTCACGATCTGGCCGCCCACGTCGATCACCAGCGCATTGCGCTCGTTCTCAAGCGACGCCTTGTCGAGATCGGCGTTGAAAAAACGTCCCGGGAAATATTCCACCTTGGTTACCGTGCCGTCAACCGGGGCACGATTCGAGTGAACATTGAAGACGTTCATGAAAACGCTGATTTTCAGCGCTTCACGGCCTGCATACGGGTCCTGCGTGGTTTCGATGGCCACGATGCGACCGTCTGCCGGGGACAGCACGGCATTGGCCTGCTGCGGCACTTCACGCGGCGGGTCGCGGAAGAACTGCAATACGAACAGGGCGATCACCCAGAACGGCGCGGCCCAAAACACGCCAGCCATAAAATGCACGACGAGCGCGACGGCGACGGCGATACCCAGGAAGGGCCAGCCCTCGCGGGCGATGATCGGGTGAGGATAATTCATGCGATTGAACTCGCGTCCTTGGTAAAACGGTTGAGTGAGCGGGTCGGCCTGCTTTGGACCAAACCGTGGCGTGGCGGCATTGTAGCAATGCGCGCGACACGGCGACACTTTTTCCCCAACCGACACGCGGATGTCATAAAAAAACCGCCCGTTTTACCGCAGCGACAGCTACGGCAAAACAGGCGGTCAGCGACGTCAGTTCAGAGAACTTAGTTCTTCGACTGGTCGACCAGCTTGTTCTTGGCGATCCACGGCATCATTGCGCGCAGCTTGCCGCCCACTTGCTCGATCTGGTGCTCGGCCGTGATACGACGACGCGAGATCAGGGTCGGAGCGCCTGCCTTGTTTTCCAGGATGAACGACTTGGCGTACTCGCCGGTCTGGATGTCGGTCAGGCACTGCTTCATGGCCTTCTTCGTCTCTTCCGTCACGACGCGCGGGCCGGTGACGTACTCGCCGTATTCGGCGTTGTTCGAGATCGAGTAGTTCATGTTGGCGATGCCGCCTTCATAGATCAGGTCGACGATCAGCTTCAGTTCGTGCAGGCACTCGAAGTAGGCCATTTCCGGCGCGTAACCGGCTTCGACCAGCGTTTCGAAACCGGCCTTGATCAGCTCGACGGTACCGCCGCACAGCACGGCTTGTTCGCCGAACAGGTCGGTTTCCGTTTCTTCGCGGAAGTTCGTTTCGATGATGCCGGCACGGCCACCGCCGTTAGCGGCAGCGTACGACAGCGCGATGTCACGAGCAGCGCCCGACTTGTCTTGTGCCACGGCGATCAGGTGCGGCACGCCGCCACCTTGCGAGTACGTCGAGCGCACCGTGTGGCCCGGTGCCTTCGGGGCGATCATGATGACGTCGAGGTCCGCACGCGGGATCACGCAGCCGTAGTGCACGTTGAAGCCGTGCGCGAAGGCCAGCGCAGCGCCTTCCTTGATGTTGGCGTGCACTTCGTTCTTGTACACGTCGGCGATTTGCTCATCCGGCAGCAGCATCATGACGATATCGGCCGACTTCACGGCTTCCGCCACTTCCTTGGTGTTCAGGCCAGCGTTGACTGCCTTGTTCCACGAAGCGCCGTCTTTGCGAAGACCGACCGTCACGTTCACGCCGCTGTCCTTCAGGTTCTGTGCGTGGGCGTGGCCTTGCGAGCCGTAACCGATGATCGTGACTTGCTTGCCCTTGATGAGGGAGAGGTCGGCGTCTTTGTCGTAGAAAACTTTCATTTGGAGTGTCCCGTATTACCAAAAATAAACTGAAATCAGAATGGATCGAAATCCGCTTACCGCGTTGCCGTTGCCGGTCAGACCTTCAGGATGCGCTCGCCGCGCCCAATGCCCGAGCCACCGGTACGAACCGTCTCGAGAATCGCCGTCTGGTCGAGCCCTTCGATAAATGCGTCAAGCTTCGACGAATTTCCGGTGAGCTCAATCGTATAGGTCTTTTCCGTAACGTCAATGATGCGGCCGCGGAAAATATCCGACATCCGCTTCATCTCTTCCCGCTCTTTGCCTACCGCGCGAACCTTGATCAGCATGAGTTCGCGCTCGATATGCGCGCCCTCGGTCAGATCGACCACCTTCACCACTTCGATGAGCCGGTTCAGGTGCTTCGTGATCTGCTCGATGACGTCATCGGAGCCGGTCGTGACCACCGTCATGCGTGAGAGCGACCGGTCTTCGGTCGGCGCAACGGTGAGGGTCTCGATATTGTAGCCACGTGCAGAAAACAGCCCGACCACGCGCGACAGCGCGCCCGGCTCGTTTTCGAGCAAAACAGAAATAATGTGCCTCATGGTGTATCCCGGATTGTCCTTGTTGGGGACGTCGCGCCCGTGCCCCGGCCATGCCGGCAGCGACTGGCAGCGCGTACGTGCCGCTTCGTCTTACAGATCTTCCGAACCGAGCAGCATCTCGCTGATGCCCTTGCCCGCCTGAACCATCGGCCAGACGTTTTCGGTGGGATCCGTTTGGAAATCCATGAATACCGTGCGGTCCTTCAGGGCCAGCGCCTCGCGCAGTGCCGGCTCGACGTCCGACGACTTCTCGATACGCATCCCCACATGACCGTACGCCTCGGCGAGCTTCACGAAGTCCGGCAGCGCGTCCATGTACGAACTGGAGTAACGCTTGCTGTATTCGATCTGCTGCCACTGACGAACCATGCCCAGATAGCGGTTGTTGAGCGACAGGATCTTGACCGGCGTGCGGTATTGCAGGCACGTCGAGAGCTCCTGAATGCACATCTGGATCGAGCCTTCGCCGGTAATACAGGCAACTTCTGCGTCCGGATGCGCCATCTTCACGCCCATCGCCGCCGGCAAGCCGAAGCCCATCGTTCCCAGCCCGCCCGAGTTGATCCAGCGGCGCGGCTTGTTGAAGCGATAGTACTGAGCGGCCCACATCTGATGCTGGCCGACGTCCGAGCACACGAAGGCTTCACCGTCAGTGAGCTTCCAGTAGGTCTCGACCACATGTTGCGGCTTGATGATCTCGCTCTTGCGATCGAAGGCGAGGCAATCGCGCGAACGCCATTCCTCGATCTGCTTCCACCAGTCGGCAAGTGCCCCGGTATCCGGGCCGTGCTCGGCGGTTTGCAGATTCTCGATCATCTCGCGCAGCACTTCCTTCACGTCGCCGACGATCGGAATGTCGACCTTCACACGCTTGGAAATCGACGACGGGTCGATATCGATGTGAATGATCTTGCGGGCGGTCGACGAGAAGTGTTCCGGGTTGCCGATCACACGGTCATCGAAGCGCGCACCGATGGCGATGAGCACGTCGCAGTGCTGCATGGCCATGTTGGCTTCGTACGTGCCGTGCATGCCCAGCATGCCGAGGAATTTGGGATCGCTCGCGCGATACCCGCCCAGGCCCATGAGCGTATTGGTCACCGGATAGCCAAGCAGGTCGCAGAACTGGTTCAGTTCCTTCGACGCGTCGGCCAGAATGATGCCGCCGCCGGTGTAGATGTAGGGACGCTTGGCCGAGAGCAGCAGGCTCATGGCCTTGCGGATCTGGCCCGAATGGCCCTTCGTCACCGGGTTGTACGAGCGCAGCGACACCGTCTTCGGATATTCAAAGCGGCAACGTGCCTTGGAAACGTCCTTCGGAATGTCGACCAGCACCGGACCCGGACGGCCCGTCTTGGCGATATAGAAGGCTTTCTTGATGGTGGCAGCGAGGTCGCGCACGTCCTTCACAAGGAAGTTGTGCTTGACGCAGGGACGGGTGATACCGACCGTGTCGCACTCCTGGAAGGCGTCCTGACCAATCGCGGCCGTGGGCACCTGCCCGGTGATGATGACGAGCGGGATCGAATCCATGTACGCCGTGGCAATCCCGGTGACAGCATTGGTCACGCCCGGGCCAGACGTCACGAGACACACGCCGACTTTGTCGGTGGAACGCGAATAAGCGTCGGCCGCATGCACGGCTGCCTGCTCATGGCGCACCAGAATGTGCTGGATCTTGTCCTGCTTGTAGAGTTCGTCGTAGATGTAGAGAACCGAACCGCCGGGATAACCCCACAGATGTTCGACCCCTTCTTCTTGAAGCGAGCGCACGAGGATCTCGGCGCCAATCATGTCTTCAGAAGTATTTTGGTGGCGTGTAGCTTCCGCCTCGGAGAATTCCGCGCTTGGCATGTTCATCGTCGACCTTTCAAAGTTTCGGCAAAAATTTTGATTGGGTGCTCTCCCCGCGAACTTGTGGTCCGGGCTCAAGCTGCGCGTCTGAATGATGGACCCACCTGATGGGTGTGCCGATATTGAGACAATCACAGATATTGCGAACTGGCAACGTTACCGGTTTGCAGCAAAATGGTCAAGCAAGTTTATGCATTTGCAGCATGATCGCGAAGTCCGGTTCGCAAAATTCCCACACCCTGCGGCGTGCGTCCCCACGCTGGTGCACAATCCTCACATGATAGGAAGGCGGCACCGGTCCGACCGACCTAACTCGACACAACGCGACACAACCGGAAGCAAAAGCGGTTACAGGCAGGCGCGTTTTTGGTAGCATCCGCACCGACTACGCGATCTTTACGTAATCTTTACGCTTACACGGCATTTCACAGGCGCAGCGGCCGACGCTGCGTGTACCCCACCGGATGGCATCTGACAAGGAACTGGCGGATTTTCTCGCGGGCATCGAACGGCGCGCTTTCAAGCAGGCCGTCTATGCCGTACGCGACGACGAGGCCGCCCTCGATATCGTTCAGGATGCGATGATCCGTTTGGCCGAGAAGTACGGTGACAAGCCGCCGTCCGACCTGCCGCTGCTGTTCACGCGCATTCTCCAGAACACCATTCACGACTATTTCCGCCGCCAGAAGGTGCGCAACACGTGGGTCACGCTGTTCTCCAACCTCGCCGGCCCCGGCGACGACGACCGCGACGACTTCGACCCGCTGGAAACCTTGCTGGGCGAGGATGGGTCTGTGCAAACCGAGAGCAGCGAAGACTCGGTTTCGCGTGCCGAAATCCTCACGCTCATCGAAGCGGAAATACAGAAACTACCGACACGTCAACGAGAAGCCTTCCTCATGCGTTACTGGGAAGACATGGACGTTGCCGAGACCGCCGCCACGATGGGGTGCTCGGAAGGCAGCGTCAAGACGCACTGCTCGCGTGCCACTCACGCGTTGGCACAGGCGTTGAAGGCAAAAGGGATCAGGTTATGAGTCACGATCTGGAAACGAGGGAAATTCGCTTCGCACATCGCGTGCGACTGGCATTGGACGAGGCGTCCGAGGCACCGTCGCCGAACATCGCGGCCCGGCTGGCCGCCGCGCGCCAGGAGGCGCTCGCCCGCAAGAAGCCCGAACCGGTGGCCGTTGTGCAACCGGCGCTGGTGCTCGCGGGTGTGGGCGGCATGCAATCGCCGGATATCGGCGGGCCGCGTCGCGCGTTCGACAAACTGGGCCGTCTGGGCCTGCTCTGGCCGCTCGCCGCACTGGTGATCGGTCTGGCAGGCATAGCGTACTGGGAACATCAGCAGCATATTCAGGATCTGGCAGATATCGACGCTGCCGTATTGAGCGACGAACTGCCGCTGTCGGCTTATGCCGATCATGGTTTCAACGCTTACGTGAAGCGTGCCCAGTAGTCCCCCCATCCAAGACCAGCCAGTGACGCGACGCAACGTACTTTTTCTGGTCGCCGCGCTAGTCGTCGCCGCTCTTGCCGGCACGGCAGCGCTGCGCCGCTCGCAAGCCCCCGAACCGGTGTCTGACGTGCCGCCGGTGATGGACGGCGCCACCGCATCCGGCAACGGCGCGGCGGCCTCCGGCCCCGTCGGTACGCTCACGGCCAGCCAACCCGCCGCAGCCAGCGCGCCGCTGGCCGCCCTGCCCTCACCGGGCGGTGCGTGGGCAAAGCTCAATGCCGCACAGCAGGAAGCCCTCGCCCCGCTCGCCCAGGACTGGAACCGGATGAGCGAGCGTCAGCGCGAGAAGTGGGTCGAGATTGCCAAGCGTTTCCAGACGTTGTCGCCCGAAAGCCGCAAGCGTCTGCACGACCGCATGGCCGACTGGGTGCGCCTGACGCCTGAGCAGCGCCAACTGGCCCGCGAAAGCTATCAGAACGCCAAGACCCTGCCGCCCGAGCGCAAGGCGCAAGTCTGGCAGCAGTACCAGCAGCTCACGGAAGAACAGAAAAAGCGCCTGGCCGCGGACGACAAGAAGCAGGCCAACCGTCCCAACGTGGTCAGCGCCCCGCCCACGGGCCGTTCCGGTGTGAAGAATCCGTACGCTGCCGTGCACCGCAAGGATGGCGCTGCCGCATCGAGGAACGGTGCGTTGCCTGTACCCACACCGGTCGCGTCGAGCCCGTCGGCCGCCCTTCCGGCACCGGCGTCAGGCTCGTCGTCACCCGCTGCGTCCAATCCATCCGCCGCCAGCAACGGTGCGGCCAGCGTCGCCCCGGCCAACGGCGACAAGAATGCGGACACCTTCAACTCGGATCTGTATCACCACAACTGACGTGAAGCGTCAGCCTGCATGACAGTGGACGGCCGCCTTCGGGCGGCCGTTTGCATTTGGCGCCCGCGTGAGGCCACCAAGGCTGGCTGGCCCATCCGCCTAATCTTCCGCATAATGGGCGACGCCATATCAGCGAACGCATGCTGCGGGATGCAAACCGGGCCGCCACTCGCCTTCGACAACAAGACCTCAGACCACGCCGCGATGACCGACTCCGCTACGACTCAGCCTGCCAAGCCGCCTCGTTCGTCTCATTCGTCCCCGGCTGCCGGCACGCCCGACAGGCCCAACACGCAGGACAGCGCCGAGCAGCAAAGCTATGCCGTGCCGACGCTGCGTCGCCGTCTGCTCTCGATGGTCTACGAGTCGCTGCTGCTCTTTGGCGTACTCTTCCTTGCGGGCTACCTCTTCAGTGCCCTGACGCAACAACGCAGCGGCCTGATGTACCGTCACGCCATGCAAACCTGGCTGTTCCTCGTGCTCGGCGCGTACTTCGTCTGGTTCTGGACGCATGGCGGTCAGACCCTTGCCATGAAGACCTGGAAGATCCGCCTGGTCGACGCGCACGGTTCGCCGGTGCGCCCGGGCCGCGCGGTCTTGCGTTACGTCCTCGCGTGGCTTTGGGTACTGCCCGCCATGGCGCTCGACTGGGCACTGGGACTCACCGGCTGGAACAGTGTGGCGCTGCTGGCCGGATGGCTCGTCATCTGGGCGCTCGCCATGCGCGTGATGCCCGATCATCAATTCGTTCACGACCGGCTCGCCGGTACGCGGCTCGTCAGCGTTTTGGGCAAATGAGGGGACCATGAGCACGCCGCCGCTGGCCGCCGCCCCGGTGCTGCGGCCCTCCCGTGCGCATCTGGTCTACGGCGCGATCGAAATCGCCCTGTCGATCGTCGTCGCCATCGCGACGTGGTCGGCGTGGCACAGCCCGTGGACGACCGTGCTCTGGACACTCCTCTGGCTTCCCGTCTCGCACGCGCTCGGCCTTGCGGCAGGCTTCGTGATGGCGGCGCACGGTGATCCGAGCGCCGAGCGGCGCACCACTGCCAGCACGAACATCGCTGTCTGGGCTTACGAGTGCGCAGCGTCGATCCTCCTGCTCGATCTGTACCAACCGTGGTTCAGCGCGGCCCCACTGCCCGCCCCCGTCGGACCCGCGCGCCCCGTGGCCGTCCTCTTGCTCCACGGTTACGGCTGCAATCGCGCCTTCTGGCTGCGCTTCTCCCGTCATCTGGCGGACGCCGGCTACCACTGCGACGCCATCAATCTCGCCCCGATCTTCGGCGATATCGACGACTACGCCGAGACCATCGCCAACGCTGCGCAGAGCCTTGCGGCGCGCACGCGGCTGCCCGTGGTCATCATCGGTCACAGCATGGGCGGGATCGCCGCACGCGCCTGCCTGCGCCGCTATCCGACGCTGCCTGTCGCGCACACCATCACGCTGGGTTCGCCGCACTTCGGCACGCTGCACGCGCGTCATGGCATCGGCCATAACGTCCGTCAGATGAGCATCGGCAGCGAGTGGCTGGTGGCACTGGCCAGCAGCGAAAAGGATTCCGAACGCGCGCGAATCACGTCGATTTACACGGCGCACGACAACGTCGTGTATCCGGTGCGCACGTCGGTTTTGCCGGGCGCGCACAACATTGCGCTGGACGGTCTGGGGCACGTCTCTCTGGGCACGCATCCGCGCTCGCGGGCACTGGTGCTGGAAACGCTTGAGCGCGTGGCGCAAGGTTTGCGGCACGGCAAGTGACATAGGCACGGCGATGCCGCCCGGCATCTCCCGATGGGTGCATGCGCTGCATGCTGTCGCATCGGCACGACGCTAAAAGACACTTTCGCGACACACGCATGACTGTCATCGTGCGTTCACGAAGGCATGGCGCAATGCTCGCATGTTCAACGCGACGTGCGAGCCGCTATGACGACGACACCCACTTTCGATCTGCCGATCCCAACGCCTTCGGCTCGCGCCGGTCACTTCGCAGATACCCCGCCGGGCCGCCCCGCCTCCCCGCCCGCCAGCCCTCCCGCCACACCGCCCTCCATCATCGACCTGCCGCCGGACACCCCCGATCCGCTCGACCCGCCGCCCGAAGGTATCACCCGCTACCGCACCATCTGGCTCTCGGACATCCACCTCGGCACGCAAGGCTGCCAGGCAGAATATCTGCTCGACTTCCTGCGGCATCACGAGTCGGATTACCTGTATCTCGTGGGCGACATCATCGACGGTTGGCATTTGCGCAAGGGCTGGCACTGGCCTCAGGCGCACAACGACGTCGTGCAGAAAATGCTGCGGCGCGCGCGCAAGGGCACGCAGGTCATCTACGTGCCGGGTAATCACGACGAAGCGGCACGTCAGTTCTGCGGGCTGGCGTTCGGCGACATCGCAGTGCGCGACGAAGCGTTTCACACAACGCTCTCGGGCAAGCGTCTGTGGATCACCCACGGCGATCTGTTCGACGGCGTGATTCAACACGCCAAGTGGCTCGCTTATCTGGGCGACTCGCTTTACACGCTCACGCTGCTGCTCAACCGCTGGTTCAACCGCGTGCGCACGCGCTTCGGCTTCCCGTACTGGTCGCTCTCTCAGTATCTGAAGCATCAAGTGAAGAACGCCGTGAATTTCATTTCTGCGTTCGAGAACGTGATGGCCGACGAAGCGCGCCGCCGCGGTTGTGACGGCGTGGTCTGCGGGCACATCCACAAGCCGGAAATCCGCGAGATCGACGGGCTGCTGTATTGCAACGACGGTGACTGGGTCGAAAGCCTGTCTGCGCTCGTCGAGACGACCGAAGGCGAGCTGAAGATCATCTACTGGACGCAGAAGCGCAATACGCGTGAGAGCGTGAAGGCCACGCCAGTCAGCGCCTGACACGGCGGCCCGCGAAACGCCGAACTCAACCTGCGCACGGACGGCCGAACACCGCCCGACATGCGCTTCACTTCACGCGCGATTGCGCGTGTCATTCCACCCGCGCCAAACGCGCGAAGGAGCGCCCGATGAAAATCATGATCGTCACCGACGCCTGGGATCCGCAGATTAACGGCGTGGTCCGCACGTTGAAAAACACGCGCGCTCAGCTCGAAGCGGCCGGCCATCGTGTCGAGCTGCTCACGCCGCAGGAATTCCGCACGATTCCGTGCCCGACGTATCCCGAAATCCGTCTCGCGTTCTTCGCGGGCGGACGCGTCGGACGCCGCATCGAAGACTTCGCCCCGGACGCCCTGCACATCGCCACCGAAGGCCCGCTGGGCATGGCAGCCCGCAAGTGGGCGGTGCGTAACGGTTTCCCGTTCACCACTGCCTATCACACGCGTTTCCCGGAATACGTGCAGGCTCGCTTCGGCTTCCCGCTCTCCGCCACCTACCGCTTCCTGCGTTGGTTTCACAAACCCTCGCGTGCGGTCATGGCTCCCACGCCGGTCGTCAAACGCGACCTCGAAGCGAACGGCTTCGACAACGTAGTGTTGTGGACGCGCGGCGTCGATCTCGACATCTTCCGTGTGCAGGAAGCACATGTGCTAAATTCAGCACATCCGATTTTCCTCTACGTAGGGCGCGTTGCCGTGGAGAAGAACATCGAAGCCTTCCTGAAGCTGGATTTGCCTGGCTCGAAATGGGTTGCAGGCGAGGGGCCGCAACTGGCCGAGCTTCGCTCGCGCTACCCCGATGTGAACTATCTCGGCATGCTCTCGCAGCCTGAACTGGCGAAGGTCTACGCATCGGCAGACGTCTTCGTGTTCCCGAGCCGCACCGATACGTTCGGTCTGGTGTTGCTCGAAGCGATGGCGTGCGGCCTGCCGGTGGCGGCCTATCCGGTAACCGGGCCGGTCGATGTGTTCGCCGGTTGCCCCGAGGGCGACGGCGGCGCACTGCGTGAGGATTTGCGCGAGGCGTGTCTGGACGCCCTAAAGGTCTCGCGAGCGAGCGCACGTGCCTGGGCCGAGCGCTTCTCGTGGCAGGCGGCCTCTGAAGAATTCGCCTCGCATCTGCATCCGCGCAAGCCCGAGCCGTCGCTCGCGCCCGCGGTCTGATCCACCTCCAGAGCCCGTTGCGGCGAGGAACCTGACGCTTGTTCATCGATCACCCGCCGCCACGCGACAAACAACCGAATCCGTACAAAGGCAACCGGGGCGTCATGCGCGCCTGGCGAGCCCTGAAGTATTCGCTGTCCGGATTCAAGTTTGCCGTGTTCGAGGAGAGCGCCTTCCGTCAGGAACTCGCGCTCGCCGCCATTCTCCTGCCCGCTGCCATTTTCCTGCCGGTCACGGCCGTCGAGCGCGTCCTGCTGATCGGCTCGATCCTGCTCGTGCTCATCATCGAGCTGATCAATTCGAGCATCGAAGCCGCCATCGACCGTATTTCGCTCGAACGGCACGAACTGTCCAAGCGCGCGAAGGATTTCGGCAGCGCCGCCGTGCTGGTCGCACTCGGCCTGTGTCTTCTCACCTGGGTCTCGCTCGCCGGCCCGGTCATTGTGGCGCTCGTACGTACGGCATTTTTCTGATATCGCCCGTCGCCCCGGGTTGCAGGCTTGGCAGCGTCGGGCTGCCGGGTATAATCGTTCGCCGTATACCCAATACTCAACTCATAAACGCAAGCGGAGAACCTCCTTCGCCGAGCTTGCCGCTAACCGGGGCCGACAGACATGGAAGCAAAGCCGCCACGCCGAACCCGCGAACGAATTCTCGAAGTGTCCCTGCGACTCTTCAACGAAATCGGCGAACCGAACGTCACCACCACTACGATTGCCGAGGAAATGAAAATCAGCCCGGGCAATCTGTACTATCACTTCCGCAACAAAGACGACATCATCAACAGCATCTTTGCGCAGTTCGAGCAGGAAATCGAACGTCGCCTGCGGCTGCCCGATGATCACAAACCCACGCTCGACGAAGTCTGGACGTACCTGCAATACATGTCCGAATTTCTGTGGCGTTTCCGTTTCCTTTATCGCGACCTCAACGATCTGCTCGCGCGTAACCGCACGCTGGAGACGCATTTCAAGCAGATCGTCGGCCACAAGAAGCGCTTTGCACGCGAGATGTGCGACCTGCTCCTGGCCGATGGCGAAATGGAAATCACGCCGGAGCAGATCGAGATCGTGACCACCAATATGGTGGTGTTGTCCACGTACTGGTTGTCCTATCAATTCGTGATGAACCCGCGCAAGTACAACGACCCCGAAGAAATCGGCGCGGGACTGCATCAATCGAGCTATCACATCCTTTCGCAGATGGCGCCCTACCTCAAGGGCAAGTCGCGCGAGCTGTATGACAAGATGGCCCGGGAATCATCGTCCAAGGGAGTTCAGTAAGGCATGTCGTCGGAAGTCAAATCCATTTGCATCTACTGCGGGGCCGCGACCGGCGCTCGCCCCGAGTACGCAGACGCCGCCCGTGATCTGGGCCGTCGCATGGCCGAAGCTGGCATCCGTCTCGTGTACGGCGGCGGCAAGGTCGGCCTGATGGGCATCATTGCCGACGCCGTGCTCGCGCATGGCGGCAACGTCATCGGCATCATTCCGAAGGCATTGATGGAAAAGGAAGTGGGCCATACCGGGCTCACGGAATTGCACGTCGTCGAGAACATGCATCAGCGCAAGCAGATGATGGCCGATCTCTCGGACGCCTTCATCGCGATGCCCGGCGGCATCGGTACGTGCGAAGAGCTGTTCGAAGTTTTCACCTGGCTGCAAATCGGCTACCACGCGAAACCGATTGGCTTGCTCAACGTCGAGAACTACTACGATCCGCTGCTGGTGTTCCTCAAGTCGATGGTGACCGAACAGTTCCTCAAGGCACCGCAACTCGATCAGTTGCAGATTGCCGCATCGCCGGAATCGTTGTTGGAGACGATGCGTCACTTCAAGCCGTCGCAGGTCGATCGCTGGGCGCATCAGCGCACGCAGATTTAAGTCGCCGTCTCGTTGCCTTTCGCTGCATCGCTGCGCGGCATGGCCGTCGCGCAGCACCTGCACCTCCTCATCATCTCCCCGCCCCTACGGCAGCCTCATCGCGCGCTAAATGGCGCAATGGCGCGATTGAACTCTCGACGTCTCCGACACTCAGACATCCGTTGCATGCGGACCTTTGCGTATGCACCCACCTTTCTGCCCGCCTGGGTCAACACCATCCGACGAGCAACCTACCCATGATGTTAAAGATGCTCCGCCCGATGCGGCTGCTGCGATCCCGTTGGCTGCGTCCGCATGCAGGCCTACTGTTGCGCCGCAGTCTGTGGCAAGCCACACCGCGTGGCGTGGCCATCGGACTGGCGTGCGGCGTCTTTTTCGGGTTTCTGATTCCGGTGGCGCAAATGCCGGTGGCGATTCTCGTGGCAGCCCTTCTGCGCGGGAATCTCTTTCTGGCGACGATGGGCACGCTGATTACCAATCCGCTCACAGTGCCGTTCGTCTATTTCGGGGCGCATCACGTCGGCCGGTGGATGCTCGATTGGTCCCCCAAGGCAGAGATCGAGGCGACTGTCGCGGCGGCCACCCAGGCCGGTGAGAGCTTCTGGGCGCAATTACTGAATTTCGACTTCGGCACCGCAACGTTGCATCTCGGCATCGGTCTGGCTGCCTTTGCCGTCGTGGGTGGTGCGCTGGCGTACGTCATCGGCTTCCTCTCGATCCGGTGGCACCAACAACGTCAACCGGCAACGCCGGTGACTTCACCCACCTCGGCAGCCAATGCAGCGGTGAGGAACCCGCCGCGCGACTGACTGCACGTCCCCCACCTCAGCAGATCAGAACGACGACCCCGGCTCCTTGAGGAAAGCGATTTCCTCCGGCGTCGAGTCGCGTCCCAACGCCGCATTACGGTGCGGATATCGACCGAATCGCTCGATGATGACGGCATGCCTGCGTGCGTAATCCAGGTTGTCGACGAGGCCCGACGTTTGCGCCAGTTGCTCATATAGCGCCAGCGACATGTGCTGGCTTTCGAGCGACTCGTCGTGTTCGAACGGCAGATAGACGAACACGCGATGCTGCGCAGTCGGCAGCCGCTGATCGTCACCCGCGTCCACGAGACGACGCGCCACCGCCAGCGCCTGCGCGTCTCCCGCGAACGCTTCGCCACGATGCCGGAACAAGTTACGTGAGAACTGATCGAGCACCACGATCAGCGCACAAGCACCGAGCGGCGTTTGCGCCCAATCGCTCAACGCCCCGGCAATCGCCTGCGCGTGGATCTCACCGAAGCGTGTACGAATCTCCTCGTCGAAGGCATCCGATTTACGGAACCACTCGGGACGGGCCATCCCATAGACCTCGGCGTCAGGCGTGCCGAACCAGAAGTCCAGCACCGCCTGCCAGGGTTGCAACGGTTGGATTTGCGAAAGAATGTCTGCTGCCGGAGTCGCCATCGAGAATCCTGAGGTAAGCGTTGGGAGATCACCCGATAATGCCAGACTCAGGCGAATGCCAACACCACCCGACGGGTGCGCGACGTCTTCTTCTCGATCTTCGACACGCGCAATGCGCCGATCTCCGCCGTGTTGCCCACGTGCGTGCCGCCGCAAGGCTGCAAGTCGATGCCCTCGATACGCACGAGTCGCACACGTCCCAGCCCGACCGGCGGCTTCACGCTCATCGTGCGCACGAGTTCAGGACGCTCCGCCATCTCCTCGTCGCTGATGCTGTCGATCGCCACAGGACGTGCCGCTGCCACCAGCGCCGCCAATCCGGCCTCTACCGTCTCGCGCTCAATCGGTTCGTTCGTCACGAAGTCGAGCCGCGCGTATTCCGTGGTGATGCTGCATCCGTCGACCGGGTGCGGCAGCACGGCGCACATCAGGTGCGACGCGGTATGAAATCGCATATGACGAAAGCGCCGCTCCCAGTCGATTTCCGCTTGAACGACATCGCCGACCGACAGTCCGGCAAGCAAGTGGCTCTGCCCTTCGGCGGGTACGTGCACGGCATCGTCGGGCGTCGCGCCTTCGTGCTTCGATTTGCGGGTGTCGGCGATCGTCAGGCGCGTACCGTCGGCAAGCACGAATGCACCGGCGTCACCGGCTTGCCCACCACCGAGCGGATAGAAAACCGTGCGATCGAGCATGATGCCCGTCTCGTCGATATGCGTGATGCGCGCCTCGCATTGGCGCAAATAGGCGTCTTGTCGGAACAGCGCTTCGGTTGTCATGCAGCCTCCTGTGGGAACGGGACATGTTCGCGCGACTCTTGCCCCGCTGGCAAGACACAATCCCGTGCGCCGACACCGGTACGGTCGTGCCCCACGACCGCAATCCTGCGCCATCAGGCAGTTCCTCGTGCTTATCCCAACGCAGCCCACTTTGGTCCATGAGCAGCGTGCCCTCATAGGCTGCGCCCCAACCCGACGCCGCGCTTGCGACTTCTCGACATTGATTGTCCCGGGGCAACAGCCCGCCGTTTTGGCTCGCCGCATATTACGGACGATCGCAATGACGCGGTCGCCTTTGAAAGGAACGACGCCATGACGAGACCCTCCCTTTCCCCCCCGTCAGTCATCTCTGCCGGTGCCACCGTCCATCATCGAACGCGTGCCTTGTCGTCGCCTGCACCGACACCCCGTATCAACGGCGCGGTGGATTCGCAAGCGCTCGCGCATGCGTACGCCCTGTACGCCTCGAACGATCTGGAGGGGGCCGCACGCGCGTTCGCCTCGATTTGCCGCGCGCTTCCCGATCACACCGCCGCGTACAAGGCATTCGGCTATGTGCTTTGCCAGCTCGGCGATTTCGAGCAGGCGATTGCGCCACTGATGGTGGCGATCTCCCGCGAATACGGCAATCCGGAGCCACTCTACTTCGCCGCGATCTGCATGCAACGCACGGGCGACCCACAAACCGCGCGCGAGATGGCGACCGACGCGCTGGACATGGCCCGCTGCATCCACGACAACACCGACCTGCGCGCGCGTTTGACGCGCCTGCTGGACGCCCTCTGATTCCCTGGCTCTTTCAACACCCTTCCCCCCTCAAGTCGATGCCAAGTACACAAACGAACACATACGTCACACAAGCCAACGTTTCGAACACCTACGCCGGTGGCATTCCTTTGCCAGGCGGGGACAACGCCGCCGTGCGAAACGACGCTGCAAAAGCCCTTAACCGCCTTTCCGAATTTTCGAGTTCATTGAGTGAAATGGCGCCGTCGCCGCCCACGGTCGGTCGCTTTACCGCGTTGATGCATCACGTCAGCAACGCTGCACTGAGCATCAGCGCGCTGGGTGCCGCCAGTCTGAATATGGTGAAGGAAACGTATGAGAGCAGCACGCTTTCCAGCGCGCACAAGATTACATTGAGTACGGCCGCAGTCGCATCGTTGTCGAGCGTGATGGACCTGGCGGTGGCCGTCGGCAAGTACTGTAATCCCACGTCGACCACGTCGCAGATCATGAATACGGCATGGGTCGCATCGGCCGGAAAGCTCCTCGGCTCGAAGCATTTCGAGACCTACGGCGGGAAATATCAGACGGCGCTACTCGGTACGTCGATGATCCTGTTCTTCAATCAGGCGGGGCAGATCGCAGGCCAGCACGACGCGCAGCACGAACACGACGACGCCGTCACGCCGAACTCGCTGAGCTTGCCCGCGCCGTCCGCCTCACCGCAGACCCGCGCACAGGAACTCGACGCGCTGCAAAGCTACATCGGCCTTGTCGCCACGACTTACCGTGCCTTCGGGGACATCGCGACGACAGCGGTCATCGACTGGATGAGCGCGAGAGAAGAAAAACGCAACATGGATGTGGTCGAGCGCTGCCTGAACTACGAAGACCCGTTCGGGACCGAGGGGAAGTTCAGGCCGCGGGATGCCGACATGGTGAGCCGGGTTTAACGTCACACGCCCCTCGCGAAGCGAAGGAATGTTCGGCACGCGCCTTGGGAGCTTAGCCTGCCTTATTCCGCATCCAGTCCGCCGTGCCGTAAAACGCCTGCATCAGACGTTCCTGCAACGTGCTCTCCACGTGGATGTCCTGCATGGCGAGTGCCATGCAGCGCAACCACTGGTCGCGCTCGCTCGACGCGATCGGGAACGGCAGATGGCGCGCGCGCAGCATCGGGTGGCCGAACCGTTCAATGTAATGATTCGGCCCACCGAGCCAGCCGCACAGGAACCAGAAGAGCTTGTCGCGTGAGCCGTCGAGCGACGCGGAATGCATCGCCCGAATGCCCGCAAACTCGGGCTCAAGGTCCATCAGGTCGTAAAAACGGTCGACGAGTTCGCGTACGCGCGCCTCGCCGCCGAGCAGAGAAAAGGCCGTAGGCTGTGCCGGCGCGTCTTGCGTTTCGTCATCTGCCGCAGCAGCCTGACGGGTGTTTTCGGAGGAGTTTTCGGTCGTCATGGGCGATATTGTGCCCGAGGCTCAACACGTCTGCCACGGACGGCGTCTCGAAAAAGACGCCGCGTGGCCAGGACAATGCGGGACCATGCAGGACCATGCACGTGCCAATGAGCGCTAAACCGGCGCGGCACATTGCAGCGCCCGACAGCAAACGATCACACGTCGCGCAACGTGCGCACTGCCGACTGACGTAAGACCGCGCGCAACCCGCTCCAGCCACCGATCAGCGCACACAGGACACCCGCGCCGATCCCGAGCACCGGTAGCCACGGATTGAACGTCAGCGCGAACTCGAAGACGTAGCGCGCCAAAGCCCAACCCAACGCGCCCGCCCCCAGCGCAGCGAGCAGCCCAGCCAGCGCACCCACCGTCACCAGTTCTGCCAGATGGACGTCTCGCAACTGCCGCGACGATGCCCCCAGCGCCCGCAAAATGCCGCTCTCGCGCATGCGTTCGTCGCGCGTCCCGGCGAGCGCAGCGTACAGCACCAGCACCCCGGCAGCGAGCGTGAAGAGGAAGAGCGCCTGCACGGCATCGATCACCTGCGACAGAATCTGCTGAATCTGTGCGAGCAATGCGCCCGTGTCGATTACGGTGACGTTGGGGAACTGACGCACCAAAGCGTCCGCCACGCGCTGCTGACTCGGTTCCAGATGGAACGAGGTAATCCACGTCATCGGGAAATCGCGCAGCGCAGCGGGCGGCATCACCACGAAGAAATTCACTCGCATCGAGCCCCAGTCGAGCTTGCGCAGACTCGTGATCGGCGCGTCGATGGTCTGCCCCGTCACTTCGAAACGCAGCGTGTCGCCGAGCTTCAGGCCGAGCGTCTTCGCGATGCCCTCTTCCATCGAGATCTGTGGCTTGTCGGTCTCGCCGTACCACTGACCCGCCGTCACACGGTTCCCATCGGGCAACGCCGACGTGTACGACAGGTTGAATTCGCGCTCAGCGAGGCGACGCGCGCGCTCCTCAGTGTAGCTTTCGCCTGTCACCGGCTTGTCGTTGATGGCCGTCAGTCGCGCACGGATCATCGGCGAGAGCTGCACGTCCGGAAGACCGGCCGCGTGAAGTTGTGTGAGCACCGGCGCGTCCTGCCCCGGCTGAATGTCGATGACGAAACGGTTCGGCGCATCCGGCGGACTTGAATGCTGCCAACCCGCGACCAGATCGTTGCGCGTCACCGCCAACAGCAGCAACGCCATCAATCCCAGCCCCAACGCCACCACCTGCAAGGCGCTGCCGAGACCTCGACGGCGCAACCCCGCCACCGCATACCGCCAGCCGATGCCACCCATTGCACCGCCGGCGGCCCCCGTCCTGCGCGCCCAGACCGCAAGAGCGCGAATCGCCAACCAGGCCAGCACGCCGAAAACAATCGCGCCGACGACGAACCCACCGGCCACCATCGCCCCCAGACGCAGGTCGCGTGCCGCGAACAGCAGCAGCGCGCCGAACGCCAGCGCGCTTGCTCCGTACGCAAGCCAACCCTGACGGCGCGCGCCCCCCACCACGTCGCGACGCAGCACGTGCAGCGGGGCCACTTCCGACAGCGGCAACAGTGGCGGCAACGCAAACCCCAGCAGCATCACCAGCGCGCTTGCGAGACCGAACGCAGCGGGTCGCCACGTAGGCGCAGGCAACCCCGCCGGAATCACGTCGCCGAGTTGCGCCAGCAGTACCCAGTGCGCTGCGTACCCGAGCGCGACGCCGAGCACGCCGCCTATCAGACCGAGCCCGATGAATTCGAGTGTCACCATGCCGCGCAAGGCGCGACGCGGCAGGCCGAGACAGCGCATGACGGCGCACGCGTCGAGATGGCGCTCGCTGTACCGGCGCGACGCGATGCCCACGGCCACCGCCGCGAGCACAGCGGCGAGCAGTGCCACGAGCGAGAGGAAACGTTCGGCGCGATCAAGCGTTTGCCGCACCTGCGGCTGCCCGTCTTCCAGCGATTCGAGGTGAACGCCGCGCGCCTGCTCCGCCGCCGGACGCGCCCATGCGGTGAACTTGCCGACCTGCGTGTCGGTGCCCGCCACCAACAGGCGGTAGGTGATGCGACTGCCGAACTGCACGAGGCCGGTCGACGGCAATTCGTCGAAGCGCATCATCACGCGCGGTGCGAGCGAGCCGAAGCCGTAGCCCCGATCCATCTCGCGAGTAATGACGGCGGCGATGCGCAGCGTGCGGTTGCCCACGCGGATCGACTCGCCGGGTTTGACATGCAGGGCATCGAGCAACGCGGCGTCGACCCAGACCGTACCGGGCGCGGGAATGCCGTCGGCGGGTGCATCCGGTGTATTGGCCCCGGCGTCGGGGGCCACGCGCACGCGGCCACGCAACGGATAACCGTCGCTCACCGCTTTGAGCGACGAGAGACGGCTCGCGGCCGTCTGCCCGCCCTCGCCCGTCGCGCTGGCCATACTCGGGAAATTGGCGATCACGGCCGTCGATAGCCCGTCGGCCTGTGCCTGACGGGTGAATTCGGGTGCCAGAGGCGCGTCGCTGCGAACGACGAGATCGGCGGCGAGCATCTGGCGCGCGTCGCGCTCAAGCCCGCCCTGCATCCGATCGGAGAGAAAACCTACGCTGGAGAGTGCGCCGACCGCCAGCAACAATGCCACGAGAAGCAGATGCAACTCGCCTGCGCGCCAATCGCGCAGGAACATCCGCCAGGCCTGGCGGGCAACTTCAGTGAACCCCATCGTTCCTCAATCCTTTGACCCGCGCCAGTAACGAGCGCCAACCGCGCCAGACGCGCGGCAACCACCACCAAGCCAACACGACGAACAGTAACAACATCAGGAGAAAAACGGCGGGAAGGAAAAACGCCAGCGCCAGTCCGCCCACCGTGGAGACATCTTCGCCGGCTGAGGCCGCGACATTCGAGAAAGGTTCCGGCGACGTATTGATCAGCGCACGGCTGCCCGCCTTGGCCAGATGCGCCGTGCCTGCCAGCGCGCCGCCCGCCAGCCCGGCCAGCACGGTCACGGCCGGATCGGTCTGACCGAGCGCCGCCGCGCCAAGCACTATCCCCGCCGGAATCCGGATGAACGTGTGCACGGCGTCCCACGCGCTGTCGACAAAGGGGATCTTGTCCGCAAAGAACTCGATGGCCGCCAGCACGCCCGCCGTGGCAATCACCCACGTCGACGCCAGCACGGCCAGCGTTGGTGGCAAGTGCAGCCACCCGAAACGCGCCGCCAGCCCCGCGCAGAACACCGTCAGGTACAACCGCAGGCCGCTGCCCCAGGACAGCCCTGCACCGAGCGCAATCGATTCAAGCATGGTGACCTCGCTGCCGCCGACATGACGGCGTCGCACGATCACGCGTCACGCACTGCCGACGCGGCAACAGCCCGCTGGCCATCCGCGGGACGTCGAACGCTGACCCCTTAACGCCGTTCAACCACCCGGCATCTGCCCGACATCCGCCCTACATGTGACCGATGAGTAACTCGACTGTTACCGCGTCATTATGCCGCGCGTTGCGGCAACGCACCACCGGTGACTTGAAAGGTGCCTGTGGCGCGTCCGGGCACAGCGTTGGAGGCGTTGACCGACCCGGTGGGACAGCGGCCTGATGTCGCTACTACGTCACTATCACGTCGCCATCACCTCCCCATCAAGCCGCCGTCAGCTTCAGACCGACCAGCCCGGCAAGAATGAGCGTAACGCTTGCGATACGGGCGGCGGACGCCGACTCGCCGAACAGCACAATCCCGAGGACGAACGCGCCGACGGCGCCGATGCCCGTCCAGATGGCGTAGGCGGTGCCGAGCGGCAGCGTGCGCACGGCGAGGGCTAGCAGCCACACACTGCCGACCATCGACACAATGGTGAATACAGAGGGGACTAGACGCGAGAAACCTTGCGTGTACTTGAGCCCGACGGCCCACGCCACTTCAAGAAAACCGGCACAAACCAGAAGAATCCAGGCCATGACTGACTTCGATGAAAGATCGGGGTCGTCCCCGGAGAAAAGAGAACCGCTTGCCGGGTCGTCCCGGCAATGGATTCCATCGAAGGTCAATCGAATTGAGGCTGAGCGCCAGACACCCCGGACGGAACAGGGGCGATTTTAGCAAAGCAGGCCGTCCGACGTCCGCCGACGGTCTCAGCCGTTCGCGTCCACCTCAAGCCGGTAGCCCACGCCCGTCTCGGTCAGGATGTGTTGCGGCTGCGCGGGGTCGGCTTCCAGCTTCTGCCGCAGGTGCCCCATGTAGATGCGCAAATAGTGATTGCTCTCGACATGCGACGGCCCCCACACCTCCTTGAGCAACTGTCGATGCGTGAGTACCCGCCCCGCATGACGCACGAGCGTGACCAGCAGCCGATACTCGATGGGCGTCAGGTGCACCGGTTCACCCGCGCGTGTCACCTTGCGGCGGGCGAGGTCGATGTTGATATCGCCGAACGAGAACGCTTCGTCGAGCGTCTCGGAATTGCCGCCCCGATGATGCCGTCGCAGTTGCGCCCGAATGCGCGCGAGCAGTTCCGACACCCCGAACGGCTTCGTCAGATAATCGTCGGCCCCGACATCGAGTGCGACGACTTTTTCCGCCTCCTCGTTGCGTGCCGACAGCACGATGATCGGCATGTCGGTCCAGCTTCGGACTTCGCGAATGACTTCCACGCCGTCGATATCCGGCAACCCCAGATCGACGATCAGCAAGTCGGGCTTGCGCGTGGCCGCTTCGACCATGCCCTGCCGCCCGGCTTCCGCCTCGTGCACGACCATGCCTTCGGCTTCGAGCGACGTGCGCAGAAACCGCCTGATCTGGCGCTCGTCCTCAATCACCACGATGTTGATGGTCGGTTCACTCATGTTGTTTCGTTACGTTTGTGTCAGGCGCATCAGGTGCGCCAGCTGCGGCTTCCACATCGCCGGTCGGGTCGACGGATAACGCCGAATCGCCAGACTCGGCGACGCCGTCATCGATCCCTTCTGCGACGTCGGGCGCCACAGGCGGCGTTTCCACCGGCAAGGTGAATATGAAGCGCGCACCGTGCCCGTCAGGGACATTGGTGGCGTGAATTTTACCGCCGTGTGCTTCCACAATCGCGCGGCAGATCGCCAGCCCCAGGCCGATGCCGGGCTTGGCCGACTCCTTCTCGCCACGCATGAATTTCTCGAAGATACGGCCTTCCATGCCCGCCTGCAAACCGGGACCGTCATCGCTCACGCTCACTTCGACTTCCTCACCGACGACACGTGCCGCGATTTCGATGTGCGAGCCCGCAGGCGAATACTTCGCGGCGTTCTCCAACAAGTTGGCGAAGAGACGCTCGAGCAGCACGGCATCGAAACGCAGTAAGGGCAGATCGGCAGGCAAGCGCGTCGTCACTTCGTGATCCGCGAGCACACGACGACAAGCACGCAGCGAGGTGCCCACCACTTCCTCCAGCATCTGCCACTGACGATTGAGCTGAACGCCACCGCCTTCCAGCTTCGCCATGTCGAGCAGATTAGTCACGAGGCCCGTCATGCGCTGCGCTTCTTCATGAATGGCGTCGACGAGATCGATACGCAGCGGCCCGGGCGTCTGCGCGTTGCGGCTGAGCATGCTCGCAAATCCGACGATGGACGTGAGCGGCGTGCGCAAGTCGTGCGAGATCGCAGAGAGCAACGAATTGCGCAGGCGCTCCGACTCCATCGTCACCAGCGCATCCTGTGCGATTTCGACGTAGTGCACACGTTCGAGCGCCAATGCAATTTGCGCCGCAAACGTATCGAGCAGACGCTGCTGTTCCGGCGTGCCGATTGCACCGCCGCCCGACTCCGGGGCGACGACCAGCACCCCGCGCGTGCGCATCGGCGCGCGCAGCGGCAGATAGTAGGCGTCCGATCCGGGCAGCGTATTCGTGCCCCGCCCCGCCGCCTGCTGCCGGTCGTACACCCATTGCGCGACATCCGTATCGATATGCGCAGGCATGGTCTCTTCCCGGGCATTCTCCACCGGTTGACGCACACTGCTCTGACTGTCCGGCAGCAACAACGCCACGCGCGCCTGGAACACTTCACGTACGTGTCGCGAGCCGATCTCGACGATCTGCGGCGTTGTGAGCGCCGCCGCGAGTTCGCGCGCCATCGCATACACCGCGCCGGTGCGCCGCTCCCGCCACGTGGCAAGACGCGCCTGAAACCGCAAGCTCGTCGTCAGGTGGCTAATGACCAGCGCGACGGTCAGCATGACGGCGAACGTCAGCAAATACTGGGTGTCCGAGACCGACAGCGACATCTTCGGCGGCACGAAGAAGAAATCGAACGCCACCACCGAGAGGAACGATGCAAGCACCCCCGGCCCACGCCCCAGCCGCATCGCCGCAACGATCACGCCCAGCAGATACAGCATGGCGATGTTGGCGAGATCGAGGAACGACGTCAGCTCGGCCGCCGCCAGCGACACCGCGCCGCAGATGCCTACAGCCCACGCATACGCCCGCCACGGGCCACCGACGAGCCCCAGTTCCGGGGGCGTATCGAACCAGTCACGCCAGTCGCCGCGCACCACCCGGTTCTCGGCCGACCGGTCGCCGGCAGCTGGCCCGATCAGCACCACATCTACGCCGCGTGCGTGACGCAGCAATTGTTCATGCAACGGCGTGCGCGCCGTCCACCAGCGTCGCGCACCGCTCGCCCCGACCACCAGCTTCGAGACGTTACGCATCTGCGCATAGGCCAGCAATGTCGTCGCGGCTTGCGCCCCGTCCAGCGTGAGCGTTTCGGCGCCCAGTTCGTGCGCCAGTTTGAGCGTGGCATAGACACTCTCCCGACGGGCCGTAGACTGACGCAGAATCGCCGGTGTTTCCACATGTACCGCCAACCAGTCTGCGCGCAGACTCGCCGCGAGTCGCGCGGCCGCGCGCACCAGCGCCACGCCTTCCGGTCCCGGCCCGATCGCCACGAGCAAACGCTCACGCGCCTGCCAGACCTGACTGATCGACTGGTCCGCACGGTACTCGCGCATCTGCGCGTCCACACGGTCGGCCGTGCGACGCAGCGCCAGTTCGCGCAGCGCGATCAGGTTGCCTTTGCGGAAGAAGTTACGCACGGCGCGCTCCGCCTGCGCGGCCATGTACACCTTGCCCTCGCGCATGCGTTCGAGCAGTTCGTCGGGCGGCAGATCGACCAGCTTCACTTCGTCCGCCAGATCGAACACCCGGTCGGGAATCGTCTCCCAGACACGGATGCCGGTAATCTGGCCGACCACATCGTTAAGCCGTTCGAGATGCTGCACATTGAGCGTGGTGTAGACGTCGATGCCTGCATCGAGCAGTTCGTGCACGTCTTGCCAGCGCTTGAGGTGCCGCTCGCCCGCCACATTGGCATGCGCGAGTTCGTCGACGAGTGCGACGGCCGGTTTGCGCGCGAGCATGCCATCGAGATCGAACTCGCGTAGCACGCGACCGCGATACTCGACCGTTTTCTGCGGCAGGACTTCCAGCCCTTCGAGCAAACGCGCGGTCTCTTCCCGGCCATGCGTCTCCAGCACACCGACGACCACATCGGTGCCCTCCTCGCTCAACTTGCGGGCGGCTTGCAGCATCGCAAACGTTTTGCCCACACCGGCGGAAGCGCCGAAGAATATCTTCAGACGGCCGCGCCGCTCGCGCGCTTCGTCGCGTTGCAGCTTGCCAAGCAATTCGTCGGGATCGGGGCGTTCCATGCCAGCCATCGGGTCAGTCCACTATGAAAGCGCGAGCCAAGTCGCCCGGCGTCACCTTCGGGCGGCAAATCCTCATCGGTTACCCGATGAAGCAAAAAAACGCGGCACGCGCAGGGCGTGCCGCCAATCTACCGCAGGCCGACAGGCAAAACCAGAGATTCCCGGTCATACGCCCGCCTGCGGCTGCGCCTTTCAGACAGCGCCGCGTGCCAATCCGTCCAATGCCAGGTTGAGCCTCAGAACATTCACCCGGGGTTCTCCGAAAATTCCCCACTGACGGCCTTGCGTGTTGCGTGCGATCAGATCGCGCACGACGTCCGGCGTCAGCCCACGGGCCTTGGCCGCGCGCGTGACCTGATAGTCGGCCGCCGCTGGGCTGATTTCCGGGTCGAGCCCGCTGCCCGACGCCGTCACGAGATCGGCAGGCACCGGCAATTGAGCGCTCGGATCGGCGTCGCGCAGCGCGGCAATGCGCGCCTTGACGGCATCGGTGAGCGACGGATTGAGCGGACCGAAGTTCGTGCCGCCCGACGCCGTGGCGTTATTCGGATTCGGCGAGGTGGCCGACAGGCGGCCCCAGAAGTACTTCGGTTCGTCGAAGTTTTGACCGATCAGCGACGAGCCGACGGCTTTGCCGTCCTTGTAAATCAGGCTACCGGCCGCTTCGCGCGAGAAGGCCGCGCGGCCGATGCCGGTCACGACCAGCGGATACACCAGCCCCGTGATGACCGAGAGCACCACAAACAGGCTCAACATCGGGCGCAAGAGGGTTTTCATGACGTCTGTTCCTTAGAGTTTCAGCAATGTGGCCCGGGTGCACGGCAACCGCTGCCGCCGCGCCCGGAAGCCGTCGCGATCAGGCCCAGCCCATCGCGGCGATGATCATGTCGATGACCTTGATACCGGCAAACGGCACCAGAATCCCGCCCAGACCGTAGACGAAGAGATTGCGGCGCAGCAGCGTCGCAGCCCCGAGCGGGCGATACTTCACGCCCTTCAATGCCAGCGGAATCAGCACCACGATGATCAGCGCGTTGAAGATCACCGCCGACAAAATGGCCGACGACGGACTTGCCAGACGCATGACGTTCAGCGCGTCGAGTTGCGGATACGTGGTGGCGAAGGCGGCCGGAATGATGGCGAAGTATTTCGCCACGTCGTTCGCAATCGAGAACGTGGTGAGGCTGCCGCGCGTCATCAGCATCTGCTTGCCGATCTCGACAATCTCGATCAACTTGGTCGGGTTCGAATCGAGGTCGACCATGTTGCCCGCTTCCTTCGCGGCCTGCGTGCCCGAGTTCATCGCGACGGCCACGTCGGCCTGCGCAAGCGCCGGGGCGTCGTTGGTGCCGTCGCCCGTCATCGCCACGAGCTTACCTTCGGCCTGGTACTTACGAATCGTCGCGAGTTTTTCCTCGGGCGTAGCTTCTGCGAGGAAGTCGTCCACCCCCGCTTCTGCGGCAATCGCGGCGGCCGTAAGGCGATTGTCGCCCGTGACCATCAGCGTGGTGATCCCCATCTGGCGCAGTTCGGCGAATCGTTCCTTGATGCCGCCCTTGACCACGTCCTTCAGCTCGATCACGCCCAGCGCACGCGCGCCGTTCGCGTCTTGCTCTGCCACCACCAGCGGCGTGCTGCCACGACGTGCGATCTCGTCGACCGACGTCGCGAGCGCCACCGGCCACACGCCACCGGCCGACTCCACATAACGCTTGACGGCATCGGCTGCGCCCTTGCGAATCTGCTTGTCGGTCAGATCCACGCCGCTCATGCGCGTGTGTGCCGTGAACGGAATGAACAGCGCGTTCAGACCGCTCATTTCACGCTCGCGCAAATTGAAGCGCTGCTTGGCGAGCACCGCGATACTGCGGCCTTCCGGCGTTTCGTCGGCCAGCGACGCGAGTTGCGCGGCGTCAGCCAGCGCACGCTCGTCCACGCCCGGCGCGGGCACAAACTGCGACGCCTGACGATTGCCCAGCGTGATCGTGCCGGTCTTGTCGAGCAGCAGCACGTCCACGTCGCCAGCCGCTTCCACCGCACGGCCCGACGTTGCGATCACGTTCGCCTGCATCATGCGGCTCATGCCTGCCACACCGATGGCCGAAAGCAGGCCACCGATGGTCGTGGGAATCAGGCACACCAGCAGCGCGACGAGCACCGTGATCGTGACCGGATTCCCGGCATGCGTGACGAACACGCTATAGATCGAGTACGGCAGCAGCGTGGCCGTGGCGAGCAGCAGCACCAGCGTGAGCGCAACGAGCAGAATCGTGAGCGCGATTTCGTTCGGCGTCTTTTGACGCTTTGCGCCTTCCACCATCGCGATCATGCGGTCGAGAAACGCTTCGCCCGGATTGACGGTCACCTTCATGATGACCCAGTCCGAGAGCACACGCGTGCCACCGGTCACGGCCGAGAAGTCGCCGCCGGACTCGCGGATCACCGGCGCGGATTCGCCCGTGATAGCCGATTCGTCGACGGACGCCACGCCCTCTACGACCTCGCCGTCGGCCGGAATGACATCGCCCGCCTCGACCAGCACGAAGTCGCCACGACGCAGGCTGGCACTGTCGATCACCAGACATTCTGCGTCGCGACGTGCCGAACGCAGCTGCTTGGCGGGCACGTTCTTCTTGGCCTGACGCAGCGAAGCAGCCTGCGCCTTGCTACGACCTTCGGCCAGCGCTTCGGCAAAGTTCGCGAAGAGCACCGTGAACCACAGCCACAGCGTGATCGCGAGGATGAAGGGCGCGCTCGCCTCGGCGTGGCCTGCCACGGCCATGCCAAACAGCACGGTCGTGAGCAGACTGCCGACATACACCACGAACATCACCGGGTTCTTGGCCTGCGTGATCGGGTGCAACTTGCGGAACGAGTCCACGATGGCCGGTTTGACGATGGCAGGGTCGAACATCGACTGAGACGCCGATGTATGCCCTTCGCCCATCTGCCGGGTGGCGGTATTACTTGAGGGTTGATTCATGAGAGCCTCGAATGCCTCATTTCATTGTTCAATGCGCACCGATCATCGCCAGATGTTCGGCGACCGGACCGAGTGCAAGCGCCGGTACGTAGGTGAGCGCGCCCACCAGCAGCACCGTGCCGAGCAGCAGCACGACAAACAGCGGACCATGCGTGGGCAACGTGCCCGACGTCGCGGCAATGCGCTTCTTGCGCGCCAGCGCTCCGGCAATCGCCAGCACCGGCACGATCACCCAGAAGCGGCCGAACCACATCGCGATACCCAGCGTGGTGTTGTAGAACGGCGTGTTTGCCGACAGACCCGCAAATGCGCTGCCGTTGTTGTTCGCGGCCGAGCTATAGGCGTACAAAATTTCCGAGAAGCCGTGTGTTCCGGGGTTCAGCACGCCCGCCTGACCGGCCGCGACGAGCACTGCAAGCGCAGTCCCGAGCAGCACCAGCAGCGGCGTCATGAGCACGGCCACAGCGACCATCTTCATCTCGTACGCTTCGATCTTCTTGCCCAGATATTCCGGTGTGCGACCGATCATCAGCCCGGCCACGAACACCGCGAGCATGGCGAAGACGAGCATGCCGTACAGGCCGGACCCGACGCCGCCGAAGATCACTTCGCCCAACTGCATCAGCAACATCGGCACCATGCCGCCGAGCGGCGTAAGCGAGTCATGCATCGCGTTGACGGCACCGCATGACGCAGCTGTCGTAACCGTCGCGAAGATGCCCGACGAGACGATGCCGAAGCGCGTTTCCTTGCCTTCCATGTTGCCGCCCGACTGCGTAGCGCTGACCTGCTGATCCACACCGAGCGGTGTGAGCAGCGGGTTGCCCGCCTGCTCTGCGGACACGGTCGCCACTGCCGCAATCGAGAACGCAATCGTCATGGCCGCCAGAATCGCGATGCCCTGACGACGGTCGCCGACCATGCGTCCGAACGTGTGGCACAGCGCCGCCGGAATCAGGAAGATCGCAAGGATTTGAAGGAAGTTCGACAGCGGCGTCGGGTTCTCGTAGGGGTGCGCCGAGTTCGCGTTGAAGAAGCCGCCACCGTTCGTGCCAAGCATCTTGATCGCTTCCTGCGAAGCGACCGGGCCCATGGCGAGCGTTTGCGTCTGCGTCTGCGCGGGCGTCGTGACCGGCTTGCCAGCGGCGTCCATCTTCGGCTGACCGTCCGGGCCGAGGACCGGATTGTCGTAGTGCGTGACCTGCAGCGTCGTCACGTCCTGGTAGGCGTCGAAGTTCTGAATCACGCCCTGACTCATGAACGCTGCGGCAAGCACCACCGACAGCGGCACGAGAACGTAGAGCGTGATGCGGGTCATGTCGACCCAGAAGTTGCCGATCGTCTGCGCCGTGTGACGGGCGAAACCGCGAATGAGCGCAACCACGACCGCGATACCGGTGGCGGCCGACAGGAAGTTCTGAACGGCCAGACCGAGCATCTGCGTGAGATAGCTCATCGTCGACTCACCGGCGTAGCCCTGCCAGTTCGTGTTTGCCACGAAGCTGACGGCCGTGTTCATCGACGAATCCGGCGTGACGTTACCGAACGCTTGCGGGTTCAGCGGCAGCCAGACTTGCCAGCGTTGCAGCGCGTAGACAGCGAAAGCGCCCACGGCGTTAAAGCCGATCAGCGCGAACGCGTAGGTGCGCCAGTGCATCTCCTGTTCGGGACGAATCCCGCACAGACGATAAAGACCGCGTTCGACAGGCGCGAACCAGCGGTTCACGCGGGATTCACCGGCGAGCACGTCAGCCATGAAACGACCGAGCGGGCGCGCCAGCACCAGTAGCACGACGAGGAAAACGCCGAGCTGGATCCAGGCATTGAGTGTCATGCTAGGTCCTCCGGCTTGAACAGCGCGTAGACGAGATAAGCGAGCAGCGCGAGCGTGAGTCCGCCGCTCAGCCAATACATGGCTGTCATTGCTGCCCCCCTACCGACGCGCAAAACGCGACAAAGCCGACGGTCGTGGCAACGAACACCACGATCACGCCGAGATATAACCAGTCCATGACAACTCCCTATCGTGTGGCGGCTGGCACGCCACGGGCGCGACGCGCCCTCGCATGCGCATGCCAGCCGTGCCCTGAACGATACGTAGGGGCGCGTAAAGACGGGGACAAAAGGGGTAAAGGGGGTGTAAACAACGTGTAAACACGGGGCCGAAATGTGTAAACGACAAAGCCCGCCGATATCGCTATCGGCGGGCTTCTGGGCCGTGCTGGCTAAGGCGCTGCGGGATTTCTCGCCGCGCGCCTGTCAGACGTTCGTCAGACGCACGTCACTCTGTCACATGCGAGCCTTTGCGCCAGACTTCCACGACTTCCTTGCTCGGTTCGAGGTTCAGGTTGACGTTGCGCGGCGGAATCGGTTGCTGGAACCACTTGCGTTGAATGCGACGGATCTCGCCCGAGCTATATATATGCGCCAGCGTCGTATCCACGAAGCGTTTGAACTGCAGATCGTCGCGCGGCAACATCAGCGCGTTCAGTTCCGTCTCCAGCGGTGCGCCGACGATGGCGAACGACTCCGGGTCCCGAGCATTCGCACGGAAGCCCGCAAGCAGCACGTCATCCAGTGCAAACGCCTTGGCGCGACCGGTTTCGAGCGTCACCATCGATTCGCCGTGGTCGCGCGCCGGAATCACGCGGTAGCCGATCTTCTCCGCCTGCATGCGCGCCAGACGCTCACCGGTCGAACCGGCAGACGCCACGAGGTTCTGCCCCTTCAGGTCTTCCAGACCCTGAATCTTGTCCTTCTTGTTGACCAGAAGGCGCACTTCGGAGACGTAGTAGGGATTGCTGAAACCGACCTGCTCAGCGCGCTCCGGGGTAATGGTGTTCGGGGCGCAATCGAGATCGACGGTGCCGTTCTTCACCAGCGGAATACGGTTCTGCGGCGTGATGGACATTTCACGCACGCGCAGATTCGGCAGATTGAGCGCGGTCTTGACGGCGTCGACTACCGCATAGCAGAGATCCATCGTGTAGCCGACGGGCTTGCCCTTGTCGTTCACGTACGAGAACGGGATGGCCGCCTCGCGATACCCCAGCGTGATGACGCCGGTCTCGCGAATCTTCTTGAGGGTGCCGGTGAGATCACCGTTCACCGTCGGCAGCGCGACGACCGTATCAGCCTTGGCGGGCGCGGCGGTCGCTGTCGAAATACCCGCTTGAGCGGCGAACCACACGGACAGACTGAGCGCGACGCGTCCAGCAGCGATTTTCCAGTCGACTTTCTTGAAACCGTTCACAGCAAATTCCTATCGGATTAACAGCATGATAGGAAGTTACAGATTTGCGGTACGCAGCGCAAAGAAACCTTTGTCATTAGCTTATGCGCGGACAATCAACTGCCTGATGTCGAAGATGACGAAGTTGTCGGCGATGCGGCAGACGCTTCCTGCTCGTTGCCGGAGCGCCCGCCGATCTCCCATAGGGTCAGGGTCTCGGGCGACGGCTCGACCGCCAGACGGTGCCCGTACGGCGGTATGGCGGCCTGAAACCATTGCCGCTGAAGCTGCGCCATTTCGCCGCTACGAAAGACCGCCGCAAGGGCCGCGTCGACACGCGCCTTGAACGCGGGGTCGTCCTTGGGCAGGACCAGCGCGTAAGACTCGGACTGCACGGCGAGCGGCGCACCGACGATCCGGTAGGCGTCCGGTGTCTTGCTGGTGGCACGCAAACCTTCGAGGAGCACATCGTCCAGCGCCAACGCCTGCGCACGGCGCTCGCTCAACATGCGAAACGCCTCGTCGTAGTCGCGCGCCATCAAAAGCTGAAACCCTGCGCGGGCATGCTGTGCCCTCACGAGGCGCTCGGCAGTCGTCCCCTGCACGACCGCCAGGCGCAGTCCTCGTAAATCGTCGATCGACGTGACGCCCGTGCCCGCCCTGACCATCAACCGAACGTTCGCAGCGTAATACGGCAAGCTGAAGGCCACCTGCTGCCCGCGCGACGCCGTGACCGTCGACGGCGCGCAGTCGATATCGATGGCATCCCCCTTCACCATCGGCCCGCGCATCTGTTCGATCACCCGCACAGGCGTGACGCGCAGTTCCGGCATCGCCATCTCCTGTTGCAGCGAGGTCACGACCCGCTGGCATAGTGCCCACGCCAGTCCCATCGGCCGATCGTCGGCGTCGACATAAGAGAACGGCACGGCGGTTTGCCGATACCCGAGCAGAATGCGACCGCGCTCGCGAATGCGCGCCGTCGTCGGCGTATCGGCGACGGCTGGTGTCTGAGCAAACGAGGTGTCGGCAGGAAATGTGGGCGCTTGTGCGGGCGCAGCCACCGTGCTCAGGCGCGGCATGCCCGCCACGGGCGGCTCGGCGGCGAGCGTCGCATTGGGGGACGCGAGCATGGTGGCCGCGAAGGTGCCGATGACGATGCCGATAAAGGCGCTGATGAAGCGGCCGGACCGACGGCGAGTACCCGCAGCGATGAGGAACGGAAGGGAAAGAAGGGAAATAAGGGACATGGTCGACGCGACACCAAGAGGGAAAATGCCCACACCTTAGCGACGGCCACCGGCGAAACGACCGGCGACGCCAACCCTTTCGGATTATTCCCTTCGCGGCGACTGCCCCTTCTGCGGCGGCCTTAGCGCGTATGCGCCAGCAACGTCTGCAAAAGTTGCTCGTCGTCGTCCGGCGTCGGCGCGGTGTTATCGAAGCGCACGAGTCCCGGGAATGCCGCAGCGGGCGGCAGGAAACGACGCACCCGATACTCGTCCCAATGTTCCAGCTTGTAGGCGTCGTTCGGATTACCCCGGCTCTCGATGCGTTCACGCGCCTGCGCTTCGTCAAGATCCACCCAGACCACGTGAACACCCACGTCGTCGTCGACGTCCAGCCACGCGCGGTCGAATAGCAGGCCTTCGCGCAACTCCCGCGAGAGCGGGCCGACCACCAGCACGTTCACGCCGAGACGCAGGTTCTCGCGCGCCGTCTCCAGCAGTCCCGCGTACTCCGGCTCGCGCAACGTCTGCAAATAGAGCGGGCTGTCGCGGTCGTTGGGATTGCCGGTCAGCGCGCCCATGACCGACGCGCTGTACGCGCCATACAGCGTGTCCTTATCGAGCAGACAAAAGGCCTCGCCGCTGCGCGCAATCAGCGGACGTATCAGACGCTTGGCCAGCGTGGTCTTCCCTGCCCCGGCGTGGCCGCAGAAAAAGATCAGACGTGTCATGCCGCCGCCTTGCGCTCGAACATCACGAAGTGTTTGCGCACCGGTTCGACGACTTCGAACACGCCTTCGAACCCGGCCGGAATCACGCAAGCGTCGCCCGGCCCGAACTCCGACGCGTTGCCGTCAAGATCGCTGATGCGGATACGTCCTTCGATCACCGAGAAGTATTCCTGGCGATGCGCACCGAAGGCGATGCGCCACGCGCCGGGTTCGCAGGTCCATTCGCCGCAATCGAACTCGCCCAGTGCGTCGGTGTAGAACGGGCGCGTCATGCGCTGCGGATTGCCACTCACACGGCGCGCCTCGGCGGGATGATCGAAGACCGCTTCGCCCGCCTGATCGGGGGCGAACGTAATGAGTGCGGGAGATGTTGGAGTTGTCATATGCGTCGAAGAGTTTAGAGAGCTATGTGGCGTCCGGGCGTCCGGACGTCGGGGCATCGCTTAGTTCAGCGCCGCGCTCAGCTTGCGACGCCACGCCGCCACCGTCGCCGGATCGGTCTCGGCGAGTGCGTCGAAGATCGCGAGCATCGACTTGCGTCCCGCATCGTCGCCGAACGAGCGGTCGCGCTGCACGATATCGAGCAACGTCTGCAAGGCCGGTTCGTAAGCCCGGTCCGCGAGATAACGATTGGCAAGATCCAGACGTGCCTGAAGATTAGCCGGTTCGGCGTCCACGCGTGCGATCAGCTCCGAGGCTGGCGGCAGATGGCTGGCCTGCTCGGCGGCGGCAATACGCGTGTTGAGGGCAGCGATGCGGGCGTCGCCGCTCGCGGCAGTGCGCGGCGAGAGCAGCGTCAGCTCGGTACGTGCTGCATCGATGTCCCCCATGCCGAGCAAAACATCCACCAGATCGAGACGGACTTCGTCATGCGCCGGGTCGAGCGCCAGCGCGGCTTGCAGGGCGTCGCGCGCCACCGTCGGCTGGCCTTCTGCGAGCGCCTTACGCGCCACGTTGCGCGCCATGTCCGCCGGATTCGGCACGATGCGGTCGATGAACGCGCGCAACTGCCCCTCCGGCAACGCACCTACGAACTGATCAACCGGCTCGCCATCGACGAATGCCACGACGGTCGGCAGGCTACGCACACCATACTCCGCGCACAGTTGCGCGTTTTCATCAGCGTTGATCTTAACGAGACGGATGCGCCCCTGCGCTTCGGCCTCCAGCTTTTCGAGCATCGGCCCGAGCGTGTTGCAGGGGCCGCACCACGGGGCCCAGAAGTCGGCCAGCACGGGGACCTGATGCGAGACGGCCAGTACGTCGGTGTCGAAACTGGCGAGATTGGTATCGATCATGGGTTCTGTCGAGCGTGGTAAATTGCGTAAATAGCGGCCGTTACTCATAGAAAACAGCCGCCAGCTTGAAGCATGGTAATCGCAAAGTCCAACGACGGGCAGGGAGGCACATGCACGCAGGCCACGGCACGGCAATCTTCTTTACCCAACTTCTCTTGCTGGTTCTCGTCGGCCGTCTGCTCGGCGAGGTCATGCAACGGCTACGTCAGCCAGCGGTCATGGGCCAGTTGCTCGCGGGCGTGCTGCTCGGCCCGTCCATCTTCGGCGCGCTGATGCCCGCCTGGCAACACGCCGTCTTTCCCGACAACGAAGCGCAGAAAAAGATGCTCGACGCCGTCTCCGAGTTGGGCGTGCTGCTGCTTTTGTTGTCCACGGGGCTGGAGACGGATCTGGGGCTTGTGCGACGTATGAAGCGCATGGCCATCTTCGCGTCGGCGGGTGGCATGCTGATTCCGTTCGTCTGCGGTTTCGCGCTCGGGTGGCATCTGCCCGACAATCTGCTGCCGCATCCGGAAGCGCGGCTCGTCACATCGCTCTTTCTCGGCACGGCACTGTCGATTTCGTCGGTCAAGGTCGTGGCGATGGTCATTCGCGAAGTCGATTATCTGCGGCGCAACATCGGCCAGATCATCCTCGCTGCGGCCATTCTCGACGACACGACCGGCTGGATCATCATCGCCGCCATCGCAGGCCTGGGGGCCAGCGGTTCGGTCGACCTCGGCCATCTGACGCTCAGCCTCGGCGGCACCCTGTTGTTCATCGTGCTGTGCTTTACCGTCGGCAAGCGCGCCGTGGCGGTGGCCATTCGCTGGACGAACGACCGATTTACCGTGGAAATGCCGGTGCTCAGCGCGATTCTCGTCATCACGTTCGTCCTGGCGCTCGCGACCGACAAACTGGGCGTGCACACGGCGCTGGGTGCATTCATGGCAGGCGTGATGATTGGGCAGTCGCCTATTCTCAGCGAACAGATCGAGGCGCAGTTGCGCGGGCTGATCGTCGCCCTCTTTGCGCCCGTGTTCTTCGGTGTGGCGGGCCTGTCGGTGGACCTAACGATCCTGTTCGACTGGCGAATGCTCGGACTGGTGGCCGGACTGATCCTGATCGCGAGCATCGGCAAGTTCACGGGGTGCTTTATCGGTGGACGTCTGGGCGGCATGTCCACAGCGGAAGCGCTTGCGCTGGCCACGGGCATGAACGCGCGCGGCTCGACCGAGATCATCGTCGCGAGCATCGGGTTATCGCTGGGCGTGCTGAGCAAGGACCTCTTCACCATGATCGTCATCATGGCGCTCATCACCACGCTCATCATGCCGCCAGTGCTGCGCCGTGCGCTCGTGCGCATTCCGCTGTCTGCCGAAGAGAAAGCGCGGCTTGAAAAGGAAGCCGCCGAGGAGAAGGACTTCCTGCCGAACGTCGAGCGCATTCTGACGGCGGTCGACGGTAGCGCCAACGGACGCTTCGCCGCGTGGATCGCCGGGCTGACGGCCGGTGTGCGCGGCACACTGACCACTGTGCTTGCCCCCGCACCTGCTGCGACCGATGACAGCGCCGCCGTCGATGCGGGCGAATGCGCTGGACTCGATGCCTATGAGATCGCCCTTGCCGCCGCCACGCATGCGGTGAGCCGCGCCCCGGGTACGCCGGGCGTGGAAGAAGACAAACCCGTCAAACCGGGCGAGAAGGAGCGTGAGGCAGCACGTCTGGTGCTACGCGAGCGCACTGGCAAAGCGCCGCAGAAAACGCCGGAATTGCCACACGGCCCCATCAAGGAAGGCGAGGATGGCGAGGATGGCGAAGACGAAACGCCGACCAGCGAAACGTCATCCAAAGCTGCCCCGAAGCACGAACCGGTCGGCGAAGCGCACGACGACAAGCGCGTGAGCGAGGCGACGGAGGAAGGCGAATTCGTCGCAGACGATCCGTCCGACACCGCACGCGACCAGGAAGCGGCGCAGCCGGAGAGCAGCGAGGAAGCGGTGCGCATCTCCGACGAAATCGCCAAGGGCTACGGCTTCGTCATCGCAGGGTTCGACGCACCGGGCCAAGAATCGGACTCGGACGTCCCTCCGCTCCCCCTGCCGACGGGCGTGCTGCCGCTGACCAAGGCGTTCGACGGGGCCATCGCCATCGTGCTCGCGCATGGCGACCACGCTCTCCAGCCGGATGCACCGCTGAACATCCTCGTGCCGGTCTCGGGCACCGACTATTCGCGGCATGCGGCCGAGCTGGCGATCACCCTCGCGCGCGCGGCGAACGCGCCGGTCACCGCGCTGCACGTCTCGGCGCGCGTGGCGCCGGGCATGCTTCACCGCCGGTGGCGTCCGCGCGTGTTGCGCCCGGACGCCGCAGAAGCCGCCATGCTGGAGAACCTGCATTCGCTGGCCGAGCGTAACGGTGTGAAGCTCCGTACGCGTCTGCTCGCGGGCGGCAAGGTCGACGACGCCATCCTGCACCAGATCCACCACGGCAAACACAACCTGCTCGTGCTCGGTGTGCAACCGCGTTTCGGCGACCGTCTCAACTTCGGTGCCGTCTCCCATCGTTTGCTCGAAGAGCGGCGCTGTTCCGTGATCGTGCTGAGCGCCTGACGTCTCAGAACAGCCCAATGAAAAACGCCTGTTGCGGCAGACCGTCAACAGGCGTTTTTAGTGCTTACTGCGATGAAACTCAGTTCGCCGACGGCTTGCGCTCCGGCAACGGAATCCATTCCGTCTCACCGGGCACCTTGCCCATTTCCTGCGCGGTCCAGGCGGCCTTCGCCTGCTCGATGCGCTCACGGCTCGACGACACGAAGTTCCAGAAGATGAAGCGCTCGCCGTCGAGCGGCGCGCCCCCTAGCAGCATCAGTCGTGCGGGTCGGTCGCCCGCCACAATGCGCACGTCCCCACCCGGGGCGAGCACCCCCATCCGATGCTCCGGCAGCGCCTCGTCGTTCACCGTCACCTCGCCCTGCACCGTGTAGACGGCGCGCTCGGCGTACTCCGGCGGCAGCACGAACGCCGCGCACGGCTCCATTTCGACCGCGAGATAGAAGATCGGCGAGAACACTTTGACCGGGGCCTTCTCGCCGAACGCTTCACCGAGGATCAGGCGCATGTGCACGCCCGGCAGGAAGATGTCCGGCAGCGACGACGCCTCGTGATGCGAAAACGACGGCGCGGTCTCCTCGTCGGCCTGCGGCAGTGCGACCCACGTCTGAATGCCGTGAACGTCACCGCCGCGCGCGCGCACGTCGTCCGGCGAACGTTCCGAATGCACGATGCCGCGCCCGGCCGTCATCCAGTTCACAGCCCCTGGCGTGATGCGCTGATCGCTGCCGAGACTGTCGCGGTGCCAGATTTCGCCATCGAACAGATAGGTGACGGTCGCCAACCCGATGTGCGGGTGCGGACGCACGTCCAGCCCCACACCGGGCGGCAGTGTTGCAGGCCCCATGTGGTCGAAGAAAATGAACGGCCCGACGGTCTTGAATGGCAGGCTCGGCAGACTGCGCTGCACGGTGAAAGCGCCGATATCGCTCAGGTGCGGCTTGAGCACGGCAAGGAAGGGACTCGTGGAATCGGTCATGGCGCGGTTCTCCTGCGTTCGACACTTGTGGTGAAGTGTTGCGGTCAAGTGGGGGGTGCTGTCGCCCGATTGTAGAGGACATTGCGGGCGCGCTCCATGACACCTGAGCATGATGGCCGCCACCACGAAAAATGGGGGGCGCGAGTGTTCCTGCGACATCGCTCCTATAATGCAGGGATTGTCTAACGCTTTTGGCTCGCGCGCGTCGCGGGCATCGACTTATGAACAAGGCCTTCGTCAAGGAAGATAACGGCGACGACGATGATGATCTCGACGCAGGCGCGCCGGAGATTCCTGCGGGCTCCAAGAACTACATCACGCCCGCAGGCTACCGTCGTCTCAAGGATGAGATGCTGGATCTCATCGATAATCAGCGCCCTGAAGTGGTGAAGATCGTGTCGTGGGCGGCGTCCAACGGCGACCGTTCGGAGAACGGCGATTACATCTACGGCAAACGGCGTCTGCGTGAAATCGACCGGCGAATTCGCTTTCTGACGAAACGCCTGGATAACGCGGAAGTGGTGGATACGCGTCGTCAGGAGAACGTCGATCAGGTGTTTTTCGGTGCGCAAGTCACCTATGCGGACGGCAAGGGAGACGAGCATACGATCATGATCGTCGGTATCGACGAAGTGGATCTCGACCGAGGGCACGTCAGTTGGATCTCGCCCATCGCCCGAGCCATCACCAAATCGAAGATCGGCGACACCGTGCCGTTGCGCACGCCGGCCGGGCTCGATCAGATCGAGATTCTCGACGTGCGTTACCCGCCGTCCGAATAAGCGCACCGCGCGCCGTTCGACACCATGCAAAACGCCTCCCGAGGGAGGCGTTTTCATTTCATCGATGCCGCGAATCCCGCGAATCAGTAGTTGATCAGTAGTTGCCGCGTTCGCGCGAAATGCGCATGGCGTGATTCGCGTGGACATCGTCCTGATGCCGCTCGCTCGGACGCTCGCGCGCCACGCGCATGACGTCCGGATTCACGCGAATGCGACGCATCACGTTAGCCAGATGCACACGATCGCTCACCTGAATGAGGAAGCGTAGCGTGGCGGATTCGTCCGGCACCACTTCGTCCATCCCGATGTGCACGATGTTCGCGTCGGATGCCGTGATATCGGCCGCCACACGCGAGAACACGCCACGGTTGTGATGCACCAGCACCTTGATGCCGACGTCGAACAGACGCCCCGGCTGCGGTGCCCACGCCACGTCGATCCAGCGGGTCGGATCCTTGCGATGGATACGGCGCGCGACCGGACAGTCCGTCGTGTGGATCGCCATGCCCAGCCCGATGCCGATATAGCCCATGATGGCGTCGCCCGGGATCGGGCGGCAGCACGCCGAGAACTGCACCGACATGCCTTCCGTGCCCGTGATGAGTACCGGCGGGCCGACGTTCTCGTCGCCCGTACGCGGCGAATCGGGATCGTCCGGGCTGTCGTCGTTCTCGCCTTCCTTGCCCGAGGTGAGCACCGCGAGACGCTTGGCCATCACGGCGGCGACACGACGTCCAAGCCCGATGTCGGCAAAGATGTCCTGACGATCCTTGTTGCCCGTCCACTGCGCAAGCTTGTCCCAGATCTCGGGCGAGATCTCGCTCATCGTCAGCCCGTAACCCTTGAGCGCCTGCTCGACCAGACGCTCGCCAAGCTGCACTGACTCGGCGAAGCGCATCGTCTTCAGGTAGTGACGAATGGCCGAGCGCGCCTTGCCGGTACGCACGAAGCCGAGCCACACGGGGTTCGGCTTCGAATACGGCGCCGTAATCACTTCCACGATGTCGCCGTTCTTCAGTTCGGTGCGAAGCGGCAGCAACTCGTTGTTGATCTTGACGGCCACGCACTGGTTGCCCAGATCGCTGTGGACCGAATAAGCGAAGTCGAGCGCCGTCGCACCGCGTGGCAGCGCCATGATGCGCGCCTTCGGGGTGAAGACGTAGACGGCGTCGGGGAACAGGTCGATCTTGACGTGTTCGAGGAATTCGGTGGAGTCGCCCGTCTCGCTCTGAATATCGAGCAGCGACTGGAGCCACTGGTGTGCATGCTTCTGCACGTCATTCATGTCCGCGCCGCCGTTCTTGTACAGCCAGTGCGCGGCCACACCCGCTTCCGCGATCTCATGCATGCGGCGCGTGCGAATCTGGAATTCGATGGGCGTGCCGAAAGGGCCGACAAGCGTCGTGTGCAACGACTGATAGCCGTTGACCTTCGGAATCGCGATGTAATCCTTGAACTTGCCCGGTACGGGCTTGTAGAGCGCGTGCAGCACGCCGAGCGCGAGATAACACTGCGCGTTCGACTCGACGACCACGCGGAAGCCATAGACGTCCAGCACCTGCGAGAACGACAACTGCTTTTCCTGCATCTTCGTATAGATGCTGAAGAGCGTCTTCTCGCGGCCGAAGACGTCGGCACTGACTTCGCCGTCTTTGAGGGCTTTCTCGACGGCGTCGAGAATCTTGCCGACCACCTCGCGCCGGTTGCCGCGCGCGGCCTTCACGGCCTTGTCGAGCACGGCGTAACGACGCGGATGGTAATTCGCGAAGCTCAGATCCTGAAGTTCGCGATAGGTGTTGTTCAGGCCGAGACGGTGCGCAATCGGCGCATAGATGTCGAGCGTTTCGCGCGCCACGCGGCGCTGCTTTTCCGTCGACGTCACGCCCAGCGTGCGCATGTTGTGCAAGCGGTCGGCCAGCTTGACGAGAATGACGCGCACATCGCGCGCCATCGCCAGCAGCATTTTGCGGAAGCTCTCGGCTTGCGCTTCTTCGCGGCTGCGAAACTCCATCTTGTCGAGTTTCGACAGGCCGTCGACCAGTTCCGCGACCTTCGGTCCGAATCGCTCGGCGAGTTCGGCCTTGGTCACGCCCTGGTCTTCCATCACGTCGTGCAATAGCGCAGCCATGATCGACTGCGCATCGAGTTTCCACTCGGCACAGATCTCGGCTACAGCAACGGGATGGGTGATGTAAGGCTGTCCGCTCTGACGATACTGGCCCAGGTGGGCCTCATCGCTGAACTGGAAGGCTTCTTTGATTTGCGCGAGGTCGCTTTCCTTGAGGTACTCCCCAAGCATGCCCTTGAGACGGGCGATCGAGACGACCTCGTGCTTGCGCGGCTGCTCGGGCGTTGCCGTCGGACCGAAGAGGTGCCGATAGGACTGCTCCAGCAGCGCGTCGATGTACTGTCGCGTGGCGCTCTCGCCCTTTTTCTTCTTGCGCTCGGGCTTGGGCTCCCCCGCTTTGGGTTCATCCGCAGCGATGGACGTGGCCGGTGATTTCGCATGACTCATACATGTACCTGCTTCGTCGAGCGGCCCGCAACGTCACATCGCATCAGTGCAGTCTCCCGATCAGAGCGGCACTTTCTTGAGCATCTCGATGCCCACCTGGCCAGCTGCGATTTCGCGCAGCGCGACGACGGTAGGCTTGTCCTTGTTGTTCTCGAGCTTCGGCGTATGACCTTGCGCCAGTTGGCGGGCGCGGTAGGTCGCGGCGAGTGCGAGCTCGAAGCGATTCGGAATTTGTTTCAGGCAATCTTCAACGGTAATTCGGGCCATAAGGAGGTTCCTTCTCAATATAAGGCGTATTCTATCGCAGCCGGCGCGCGCTCGCGCAAAACACGAGTGCTGCCAGCGAATGCGACGGTGTTACTCGTGATCGTTCGGCGCGTGGATATCCAGATCGGTGAACAACGTCTTGTGCCGCGCATACTGCGAAGCGAATCGCAGACGCACCGCAGTGAACACCGATTGCAATTGATCCAGCGCGCGCTGGAATTCGTCATTGATGATGATGAAGTCCGCTTCCGGCGCGTGGGCGATCTCACCACCGGCTGCCAGCAAGCGGCGTGCAATCACCTTTGGCTCGTCGGTCCCGCGCTTCTTCAGGCGCTCTTCCAAGGCTTCGATGGACGGCGGCAGAATGAAGATACCGACCGCATTCGAAAAGCGCTTGCGCACCTGCTGCGCACCCTGCCAGTCGATTTCCAGCAGCACGTCACGGCCTTCGCGCATCTGCTCTTCGATCCACACGCGCGACGTGCCGTAATAGTTGCCATGCACCTCGGCGCTTTCCAGAAACTCGCCACGCTTGCGGCGTTCGAGAAACTGATCGACCGAAATGAAGTTGTAGTGCACGCCTTCTTCTTCGTTGGCACGCGGTGCTCGCGTCGTGCAGGAAATCGACAGACGAACGTCGCTATCCTGCGCGAGCAGCGCGTTGACGAGCGTGGACTTGCCCGCGCCCGAGGGGGCGACCACCATGAACAGATTGCCGGGGTACTCGGCATGCAAGGCGGGTTGCGGGGCGTGTGATTGCGGGGACATACGACTTACTCCAGATTCTGCACTTGCTCGCGCATCTGCTCGATGTAGAGCTTGAGCTCCATCGATGCATCGGCGAGTTCCTTCGAGGCTGCCTTCGAGCCGAGCGTATTCGCTTCGCGATTGAGCTCCTGCATCATGAAGTCGAGCCGTTTGCCGACCAATCCTCCCTTATCGAGGATGTGGCGGGTTTCCTTCAGGTGGGCGTCGAGTCGCGTGAGTTCTTCTGCAACGTCGATGCGCACGCCGTAAATCGTCACTTCCTGGCGAATGCGTTCCGCGACCTCTTCCTTGCTCGGTGCCGCCGAGCCTTCCGGCACGACCACGCCCAGCGCTTCTTGCAGACGATCGACGATCTTTTGCTGATGGCGCGCGATCAGATCCGGCACGAGCGGTTGCAGGCCCGTAAGAATCGTCTCCATCTTCTCGATGCGCTCGATCAGACTGGTCTTGAGCTGCGCACCTTCGCGACGGCGCACGTCGACGAGATCGCCGATCGCCGCACGACCGGCATCGATCACGGCATCGCGCAGCGCTTCGGCCGTCACCGACTCTTCGCCGAGCACGCCCGGCCAGCGCAGGATTTCACCCGTGCGCATGCGTTCGGCATCGGGGAAATAAACGAGGACTTGTTGTTCGAGATCGGCGAGTTGTTTGACGGCCTCGAGATTGAGCGCACCGTTGGTGCCGCTCTCGGGACGTTGCACGTTGATGCGGATATCGACCTTGCCGCGCGAGAGCTTGGCAGTCAGCGATTCACGCAACGACGGCTCGCACGCACGCGCTTCTTCGGGCATACGGAATGCCAGATCGAGGAAGCGCGAATTAACCGTGCGCAATTCGACCGACACGCTCGCGCCTGCGGCTCCATCGGCATGCGCAATGTCGCGCGTGACGCTGGCGTAGCCGGTCATACTGTAGATATTGTTGTCTTTCATCGGGGTGACCGTTACCACAGCGCCGTGACACTTTTTCAGCGGGGCGATGCAGCAACCAGTTTCGCATGCAATGGATGAAACGGGATTATCGCATTTTCCGGCCCAAGGCTCCTGATTCCGCGCACGACACCGGTGCGCGCCGCCAAGCTTTTGGCGTTTAGCGATACCATTCGGGTATTGCCGCATAAATTCACCTCGCAGGACATTCATCCATGACGCAAATCACCCGCCCGGACGGCCGTGCGCAAGACGCATTGCGCCCCGTGCGCATTACCCGCCAATACACCCGTTACGCCGAAGGCTCCGTGCTGATCGAGTGCGGCGAGACCAAGGTCATCTGCACGGCCAGCGTCGAAGAGAAAGTGCCGGGTTTCCTGCGCGATTCGGGCCAGGGCTGGCTCACCGCCGAGTACGGCATGCTGCCGCGCGCCACGCACACCCGAGGCGACCGTGAAGCCGCACGCGGCAAGCAAAGCGGTCGCACGCAGGAAATTCAGCGTCTGATCGGCCGCTCGCTGCGCGCCGTATTCGACCTGGAGAAGTTCGGCCCGCGCACCATTCAGATCGACTGCGACGTCATTCAGGCCGACGGCGGCACGCGTTGCGCGTCGATCACCGGCGCATTCGTCGCTGCGCATGACGCCGTCTCGAAGCTCATCGCCGACGGCAAGCTCGAATCGTCGCCCATCCGCGCGCACGTGGCGGCCGTCTCCGTCGGGTTGTATCAGGGACAGCCGGTGCTCGATCTGAACTACGTCGAAGACTCGGCCTGCGACACCGACATGAACGTGATCATGACGAGCGAAGGCGGTTTCGTCGAAATTCAAGGCACGGCCGAAGGCGCACCGTTCACGCGCGCGCAAAGCAATGTGTTGCTCGATCTGGCCGACGCCGGTATTCGTCAACTGATCGACGCGCAAAAGCGTGCGTTGGGAGTCTGAAGATGACCATGCAGAAGATCGTGCTGGCGTCGAACAACCCGGGCAAGCTGCGCGAGTTCGCGTCGTTGTTCGCGCCGCTCGGCATCGAGCTGGTGCCGCAGGGCATGCTCGGCGTGTCCGAGGCCGAAGAACCGCACGTCACTTTCATCGAGAACGCGCTGGCGAAGGCACGTCACGCGGCTGCCGCGACCGGCCTGCCTGCGCTCGCCGACGACTCCGGCCTGTGCGTGCCGATCCTCGGCGGCGCCCCTGGCGTGTATTCCGCACGTTATGCTGCGCGCGCCGGCCGTGAGAAGTCGGATGCCGCGAACAACCGCCATCTGATCGAGCAACTGGCTCCGCACGCCGACACGCCGGGATATCGCGACGCGTATTACTTCGCGGCCCTCGTACTCGTGCGTCACGCAGAAGACCCGCAGCCAATCATCGCCGAGGGGCGCTGGGACGGCGAGATCGTGGACGACGCACGTGGCGCGCATGGCTTCGGCTACGATCCGCACTTCCTCATCCGCTCGTTGAATCAGACGGCTGCCGAACTCGATCCTGCCGTGAAAAACGCCCATAGCCACCGCGCTCGTGCATTGCGCGTGCTGCTGGAAAAGCTGGGGCGGGAGGCGTAAGTCGTATGAGTGAATCCACGTTGCCCGTGCAGAACTTTCTGCGGCCCGGCAAGATCAGCTTGCCGGCCTTGCCGCCGATGTCGCTGTACGTGCATTTCCCGTGGTGTGTGCGCAAGTGCCCCTACTGCGATTTCAACTCGCACGAGTGGCGCGGCGAAGGCGGCGCGCAAGCGTTTCCCGAGCAGGCCTATCTGGATGCATTGCGTCAGGATCTCGAACAGGCGTTGCCGCTGGTGTGGGGACGTCCGGTGCATACGGTCTTCATCGGCGGCGGCACACCGAGTCTGTTGTCGGCTGCCGGTCTGGATCGCCTGCTCTCGGATCTGCGCGCCCTGCTGCCGCTCGACGCCGACGCCGAAATTACGATGGAAGCCAACCCCGGTACGTTCGAAGCGGACAAATTCCGCAGCTTCCGTGCGAGCGGGATCAACCGGCTGTCGATCGGCATCCAGAGCTTCAACAGCGAGCATCTGAAGGCGCTCGGCCGTATTCACGACGGCGACGAAGCCCGTCATGCCATCGAGATCGCGCAAGCGAATTTCGACAACTTCAACCTCGACCTGATGTTTGCGCTGCCGAACCAGACGCTCGCGCAATGTCAGGAGGATGTGGAGACGGCGATCTCGTTCGCCCCGCCGCATCTGTCGCTGTATCACCTCACGCTCGAACCCAATACGCAGTTCCACAAATATCCACCGACGGTGCCGGACGACGACACGTCTGCCGACATGCAGGACTGGATTGCCGAGCGCACTGCGGCCGCGGGCTACGGACGCTACGAGGTGTCGGCGTACGCCCAGCCGCACCGACGCGCCAAGCACAATCTGAATTATTGGGAGTTCGGCGACTATCTTGGCATCGGCGCAGGCGCGCACAGCAAGATTTCGTTCCCGCATCGTGTGCTGCGTCAGGTGCGTCATAAGCATCCGCAGCGATTCATGGAGGCAGCCGCCGCCGGTAACGCGATTCAGGAAGAGCGTGAAGTCGATGCGCGTGATTTGCCGTTCGAATTCATGCTCAATGCGCTACGTTTGACCGATGGCGTGAAGAGCGAGCTGTTTGCCGACCGCACGGGATTGCCGATGGCGAAGATCGCCAGGGCGCTCGCGGCCGGGGTCGAAAAGGGCTTGCTGGTCGACGATCCGCAACGGATCGCCCCAACCGAGTTGGGTCAACGCTTCCTGAACGACCTTCAGGGGATGTTTCTGGAAGGCGAGAAGAAGTAATCGCCCAACGGCAGCAAAAATGAAAACGGCGGGACATCATCGGATGTCCCGCCGCTTTTTACAATCGCACCTACCCCAGCGACGCCCCCATCTCCCTTAGCGCCTTGCGGATGATCTTGCCGGTGACGGTCATTGGCAGCTCCGGCAGGAAAACGACCTTGCGCGGGTATTCGTGCGCCGCAAGTCGGTGCTTGACGAAGTCTTGAATCTCCTTTGCCAGGGCGTCTGACGGCTCATGTCCTTCGCGCAGTACGACGAACGCCTTCACGATCTCGGTACGCAGGTCGTCGGGTTCACCGACCACGGCCGCGAATTGCACCGACGGATGCCGGATCAAGCAGTCCTCGATCGGTCCCGGTCCGATGCGGTAGCCGGCGCTGGTAATGACGTCGTCCGATCGACCGGTGAACGTGATGTACCCGTTCTCGTCGACGAATCCTGAGTCACCCGTGAGCAGGAAGTCGCCACGGTATTTGTCCATGGTGGCGTCCGGGTTATGCCAGTAGCCAAGGAACATTACGGGGTTGGGCCGTGCGATGGCGATATTGCCCACCGCGCCAGTGGGTAACGGCGTACCTTCGTCATCGACGATGGTGACGTCGTGCCCGCGCACGGCGCGTCCGATGGCGCCGGGTAGCGCCGGGAATTCTGCGGCGCATGACGAGACGACCATGTTGCACTCCGTCTGCCCGTAGAACTCGTTGATGTCGACGCCCAGATGCTCCCGTCCCCACGCCAGCAATTCGGGGCCGAGCGATTCGCCGCCGCTCGCGACAGAGCGCAGTTGCAGCGGCCAGTGGTCGCGCGGGGATGCCACTGTGCGCAGCATCTTGAGCGCGGTCGGCGGCAGGAACGTGTTGCGCACGCCGTGACGCGCCATCAGATCGAAGGCAGCTACCGGGTCGAACTTTTCGAAGCGTCGTGACAGGACCGGCACGCCGTGATGGAGCGCGGGCAGCAGCACGTCGAGCAGTCCGCCGATCCACGCCCAGTCGGCGGGCGTCCAGATCAGATCGCCCTCTTGCGGGAATCCGTTGTGCGACGTCTCCACGCCCGGCAAATGCCCGAGCAGCACCCGATGCGCATGCAGCGCGCCCTTGGGTTTGCCCGTGGTGCCAGAGGTATAGATGATCACGGCCGGTGCGTCGGCGCGGGTCTGGACAGGTTCGAAATGCGTATCGCGCGAGGCGATCGCTGGCCACAGCGCGAGCAGGCCGTCTTCGGCGACGCCCCAGTCCTGGTCGTCTGCGACGTGATGATGCGCTTCGGGCAGATCGTCATGGACGACGTACACGAGGCGCAGGTCGGGTAGCTCGGCGCGAATGTCGTCGATCTTGCCAATGCTCGCGAGGTCGGTAACAAGCACTGCCGCGCCGGAGTTCTGCAAGCGATAGGCGAGCGCCTCCGGGCCGAACAGGGTGAACAGCGGGACGGCGATCGCGCCGAGTTTGTACGCGGCGACGTGGGCGACGAGTGTGGCGGGCGACTGTGGCAGGAAAATGCCGATGCGGTCACCGGCCTTGACGCCGTTGGCGCGCCATTCGTTGGCGAGCTGATTGGAGAGTTGCTTGAGGACGTCGAACGTAAGGCGCACGAGCGCGCCGTCCGCGCTTTCGTGGATGAGCGCTAGACGATTGGAGCCGTCGGCCCATTTGTCGCAGACGTCGACGCCGATGTTGTACAGCGTGGGGATCTGCCAGGTGAACGACGCGGCAGCCGTGTTGGCGTTCGCCGGGTTTGTCGCGTTCTTGTTTGGCGTGTGGGTCACGCGCTCGCCACTGGCGTCATTTGACGTCTCTTGGGCGGGGGCACGGGAGGTGTCGGCATCCATGCGGTGTCTCCGGGTCATGTCTGGCCTCGCACGGTAACGCCGGGGGCGTACACCGCACGTCTTCAAGCATGATGCATGCCGGGCGATGACAAGACAAGGGGGACGGGGGGTAATCCTAGGAAATTAGCGGGGTGTGAGGCGATTTTGGTCGCGCGAGGGCTTCACATGACGGGCTGAGCAGGTATAATGCGCGCTGCCGTGCGGTACTGGTCTGCTTTGGAGCGCAAACGACTCCGACGCCGATTACACCGGACCGCACGCATCTCAAGTCGTCCCCCGGACGACATCCCAGGCCACGATCCCGCATCGTGCGCAACGCCCCGGAGGCGTGCCAGAGTGGTTTAATGGACCGGTCTTGAAAACCGGCGAAGGGGTAACCCTTCCGTGAGTTCGAATCTCACCGCCTCCGCCAAAAAACTCCGCAACACGTTGATTTAATAAGAATTCGCTCGAAATTCTTCTCGTACCCATCCTGACCTTTCAGCGGCACGACGAGGAAAGGAACGCCGGACCGGTGCCCGCATTCGCATTCTTGGCGTCCGCAATGGACATCGCCGCAGCAGACTGAACGCCATGCTTGGCCGCCGTGATTTCCGCGAGAATCGAGACCGCGATCTCGGCTGGGGTCTTGCTGCCGATATGGAGACCGGCGGGGCCGCGCAGACGTGCAACCTCGGGCACCGTCAGGTCGAATTCGAGCAGGCGATGCCGGCGAGCGGCGTTGTTACGGCGCGAGCCGAGCGCACCCACATAGAACGCCGGTGTGCGCAAGGCTTCCATCAGCGCCAGGTCGTCGAGTTTGGGATCGTGCGTCAGCGCGACCACGGCCGCTCGGCTATCGAGACGCATGGACACGACCACGTCGTCCGGCATCTCGCGCGTGAGCGTTACCCCTTCGACACGCCAATGGTCCGCATACTCCTCGCGCGGGTCGCACACCGTCACGTGATAGTCGAGACCGATCGCAATCCGACAGAAGAAGCGCGAGAGTTGCCCTGCCCCGATCACGAGCAGCCGGTAGCGTGGCCCGTGAACGGTGGTCAGCGTGACGCCATCAAAATGCACGCCGTCTTTGACCGGTGCCGCGCTGAGCTGCGTGTTGCCTGTGCGTAGGTCGAGCGTGCGTGCAACGAGCTTTCGTTGCATTACGGCATCAAGCAACTCGCGGATCCGGCTTCGTTTCGTGACCGGTTCGAGCGCAAGCTGGATCGTGCCGCCGCAAGGCAGCCCGAAGCGATGCGCTTCGTCGGCCCCGATGCCGTATTCGACGATTTCCGGCGATTCGAGCGCAATGCCGTTACGTCGCACGCGATCGATCAGATCGTCTTCGATGCATCCCCCTGAGACCGAACCCACGACATGCCCATCGTCGCGAATGCACAGCATGGCCCCCTCGGGGCGCGGCGACGACCCCCACGTCCGGATCACGGTGACGAGCAGCGCGCGTCGGCCGCTCTCGACCCAGTCGGCACATTGCGACAGCACTTCGAGATCTTCGCTATTCATGGTTGTCACCGCGCCCCGAAGGTCAATGATGCATACCGAACTGTTCGGACGCCGGTGCGCGCCAGACTAATCCGATCAGCATGCCGAGCACGCAAAGCGCGGCGACGTACCAGGCCGGGGCCATCGTCAGGCCCTGCTTGCCGACAAGGAACGAGGCAATTGCCGGCGCCGTGCCGCCGAATACCGCGTATGCCGTGTTGTAGGACAGCGCGAAGCCCGTGAAGCGAACTTCTGCAGGGAAACTCTTGACGATGATGTACGGCCCCAACGTGATCGTGCCGATCAGGAAGCCTCCTGCAATATAGAGCGGCCAGACCAGATTGCTCGCCGAGCCCAGCGACAGGTAGAACGCCGCAGTCACCACGAGCATCGCGAGACTGCCGAGTATGTAGGCGCGACCACCGCCGATCCTGTCTGCCGCCCATCCGGCGAACGTGCTACCGACGATCAGCCCGAAGATCGACCACGAGTTGTTCGTGAAGACCTCCTTGGGCGCCAGATGGAACTGCGTTTGAAGATAAGTCGGCGTGTAGAGGAAGTAGATGACGAAGATGCCGGAGAACACCCACGTGGCAAGCAGGCCGAATACCAACGCCTTGCGGTGCTGCGTGAGCACGACCGACAGCGGCAAGCGCGAGTCTGCCTCGCGTTTTGCGCGCAGCGCTTCGAACACCGGCGTTTCCTGCAGATAGCGGCGCAGGTAGACCGAGATCAGGCCAAAGACGCCGCCGGCGATGAACGGCAGGCGCCAGCCCCACGTCTTCAAGCTCTCCGGATCCATATTGCCCATCAGGAACTTGGCGCTCAGCGCACCCAACAGGATCCCCGTGCAAAGCCCCGACATCAGCAGGCCGCAGGCGAGACCGACGCGATCGCGCCGCACATGCTCGGCACAGAATATCCACGCGCCAGGCACTTCCCCGCCGACCGACAGCCCTTGAAGCACACGGCACAGCAGGAACAGCAGTGGCGCCACCAGACCAAGGGTGGCGTAGCTCGGCAGCAAGCCGATCAACAACGTGGGTGCGGACATCAGGAACAGGCTGAGCGCGAACATCTTCTTGCGGCCGATCCGGTCGCCGAAGTGCGCGAAGAAAATGCCGCCGATCGGGCGTACGAGATAGCCGGCAGCGAAAATGCAAAACACTTCCAGTTGCGCAAGCCACTCAGGCGTTTGGGGTGGGAAGAATACAGTGGCAAGCAACTTCGTGAAGAAGACCGCGACAATGAAGTCGTAGTACTCCAGGGCGCCACCAAGCGACGCCAGCATCAGCGTCTTGATATCGCCCATCGACATGGCGCGTCCATTCGAGACGGACTCGATCGGCACTGGGGTAGATGTCATTCGTTTGCTCCAAACTCTGCGGGTTACCGGTTTTTGAAAATGCCGCGTGACCTCCTCATTTCATCAGTGCACTGATAGAATGGGCGTCGTTCTGGTTGTGATGCATGGCGGATGTCACACTCGCCATGCGGTAATAAGGCCGGAAAAATATTTGTCAGCATGCTGACAATGTGCTTTTTATCGTGACAAAATCAGGAACGCAATAGGTGTCTTGTCCGGATCAGTAAAAGTCCCTAGCAGCGCCGGCATCGAGCAGATTCCGTGCCAAATGTGACAGGGTCCGGCAAGAAAGTTAGACTCCATCCATCCGCCATTTCTCGACTTCACAATGAGCACGGCCGCCAAAGAAACGACACGTACCGAGGGCGTCATCGAAACCGGACATCTCTGGCAGCGCCCGGGATTCCTGATCCGCCGACTCAACCAGATCCACATCGCCCTGTTCTTCGAAAGCTGCAAGGATTTCGCCATCACGCCTGTGCAATACGGGCTGCTTACCACCCTCAGCGAGCAACCCAATCTGGATCAGACATCGTTGTGCGCCGAAGTTGGCGTCGACCGGACGACGATGGCCGACGTGCTGCGCCGTCTCGAGGAACGGGGTCTGGTCAAGCGGGCACCGAGCGCGAGCGACGGCCGCGTCAAGATCGCCAACATCACCACGAAGGGCCGCGCGATCATGCGCGACATGTACGCGAGCATGCGCGAGGCGCAGGTCAAGTTCCTCGCCCCGCTCGAAGAAAAGGATCAGGCCGTCTTTATCCGGATGATGATGCAACTGGTGGAAGGCAATAACCAGTACGGACGCACGTCGCTCAAGCACTTCGACTGACGTTGCCCTCGCGGGCGGCGCCTGCCACCGCCCTGCCCTTCACCCTCGCGCCGACGGCAGGACTACACCGTGATGTCGCGCCGGAATGTCTCGGGCACGAACAGCACACCGACGACGAACGACAGCGCCGCGATGGCGATCGGATACCAAAGCCCGAAATACACGTTGCCTGCCGCCACCGACATCGCGGACACCACGAAGGGCAGCATGCCGCCGAACCAGCCCGACCCGAGGTGAAACGGCAACGACAGCGACGTATAGCGGATGCGCGCCGGAAACAGTTCCACCATAAACGCGGCCATCGGCCCGTACACCATCGCAAGGAAAAGCAACAGCACCCACATCAGCAGCACGACCATTGGCGCGTTGACCGTTGCCGGATCGGCGTGTTTCGTCCAGCCTGCAGCGATCAGCGCACGCTCTAGCGCGTGACGGTCGCTCCCCTGCACCTGCGTGTTGCCAATGACAGTCGTCACCGGCGCGCCCGCCTTCTGCTGCGTCTGCTCATACGACACGCCCGACGCCGACAGGAACTCGCGCACGCGATCGCATTCCGTGCGAGGCGCCGAGAACAGCGAAAACTGGCAGTCGTTCGCATAGACCTTAATGGCCGTATCGCGCTGGAAGGTCTCGAGCTGCGGATTGGCGTAGTGGGTCAACGCGCGAAAGATCGGCTGTGTGGTGAGCGCCAGCAGAAGACACGCGCTCATCATGATCCATTTGCGTCCGATCCGATCGGACAGCCAGCCGAACAGTACGTAAAACGGGAACACGCAGATCAGTGCGATCGCGAGATACAGATTGACAGCATTGGGCGCAACCTTGAGCGTGTTCTGCAAGAAGTACATGGCATAGAAATGCCCCGTGCCGAAAATCACGCCCACGCCCGAAGCCGTGCTGAATAGCATGATCAGCACGTATTTCAGATTGCCCCACTGTCCGAAGCTTTCGCTGATCGGCGACTTGGAGAGGTGACCGGCGTGCTTCATCTGCTGGAACGTCGGCGACTCCGCCAATCGGGTGCGCAGGTAGACCGATACGATCAGCAGCGCGGTCGACACCAGAAACGGGATTCGCCATCCCCAGGATTGAAACGCCGCATCGTCGACGAACGCGCGCGACACCCCCACCACCGTGATCGACGAGAGCAGGCCGAGCGTTGCCGTGGTTTGCAGCGAACTCGTGTAGAAACCCCGCTTGGTCGGAGGCGAATGTTCGGCGAGATAGGTGGCCGCTCCTCCTGTCTCGCCGCCCAGTGCGAAGCCCTGCAGCAACCGAAGTCCGACGAGCAGGATTGGCGCGAGCATGCCGATTTGCGCATACGACGGCAACAGGCCAACGCCCACCGTGGCCACCCCCATCAATACGATGGTCGCCATGAACGTGTACTTCCGCCCGATGCGATCGCCAAGCCGACCGAAGAACAGTGCGCCGAGCGGTCTGACGAGGAAGCCCGCGCCGAATGTTGCAAGACTGGCAAGGAAGGCCGTCGTCTCGTTCCCGCTAGGGAAGAACAGCGCGCCGAAGACACCGGCCAGTGCGGCGTAGACATAAAAGTCGTACCACTCCAGCAGTGCGCCGAACGACGACGCGAAGATCAGGACAAACTGCTGGCGCGTCACAGGCGCGCGAGAGACAGCGGATGTCATCGTATTCATTTTTGGCCCCACGGGTCCGTTCTTGCGTGAGCGTACGTGAGCCGCGCCGCGTGCTACGTGCCCGTTCACCGGCGCGACCTCCTGCGGTTAACGGATGGGCAGGTCTCCGAGCACACGCATGGCTTCGTCTCGCGGCATGACGGCGGCGTACTTCTGCGCCATGTCGAACAGGTTCGCGTCGTGCGGCACGATAGCGCGATCACCCACGCAATCGCTCAGCACGAATGGACGGAACCCGTACTGCATGGCATCGACGACCGACGCCCGCACGCACCCGCTTGTGACGGCCCCGGCCACCACGAGCGTCTGTACGCCGCGTTGCGCCAGCCACGCCGCCAGCGACGTGCCGAAGAACGCCGACGGCACGGTCTTCCTCACGACGAGTTCGCCTTCGACCGGCGTCAGCTCGGGAACGATGGCGCTGCCAGAGGCGTGTTCGAGCAGCTTGAGCATGCCCGGCACTTTCTCGGTGAAGATGTTGTGATCGGCGCCATCGTCGGCAAAGACAATGCGCGTGTGCGCCACCGGCCAATGCCGCTCGCGGGCAAACGCCAGCAGCGGCACGGTGTTCTCGATGGCCTGCGCGATGTTGCCGCCACCGAAAACGTCGGGATTCGCGAAGCCGTTGACGAAGTCCACGATCAGCAGGCCGACGGGTGCCTTGGGCTGAAGCGGGTTGCCGAAACTCTGGCGTTGATAGGTGTCGAGATCGTTGCTCATCTCAATGGCCCTCCTTGACGACGCGTCCGTTACGCACCACGGCCTCACCGTCGAGGTAGACGTCGCAATGGCGCAGCGGAATATCGATATGGCAGGTGGTCGTGCGCGCACCGCCTGCTTCGTTGTTCGGGCCCAGAGAGAATAGGAAGTTGCCTTCGAAAGCGCGCGCGTCCATGCCGATGGTCTGCTCGCGGTCGTAGAGGCCCAGCGTCGACCAGTGCGCGCGAGATTGCAGACCCCAGCCGATATGTGAGATGGCATAGGCTTCCTTGTCGTTGAAGGTCGCCATGTACTCGGCCAGCAGTTGGGCATCGACACCGCCGTCGATCCGGGTGGCGAAGCCGCCTTCCACGGTCAGCTCGATGGGGTCGTTCACGTAGCTCTTCTGCGGCAACAGGATGTCGCCACGGTCGATGACGATGCGGCCGTATGCCTGGCCGTCGTTCGGGAACGTGAGCGCAAAGCCACTCGGCCAGTGATCCCATCGGCCCGGCTCGTCGACGAAGCCGTACTCGGCAATCGGGTGGAATTCGCCCAACGGGCAATGGAAGTCGGTCCCGGCGGTGGACACGACATGCATCTCGCGCGCCTTACCGATACGCGCCTGTGCCGCCAGCACGCGTTCACGGTCTTCGAGCGTCGGCACGAGCCGCGTCAGAACCTCCGGCGGTTCCACGGCCAGCAGGATCTTCGTCCCCGACTTGAGAATGTCGAGCTGTTCCGGCGAGAACAGCAACGTCATCAGATCCAGCACCAGATCGCTTTCCTTGAGCGCGGCGATGGCTGCACGATTGCCGGTCAGCGGCGTCGTGCCCAGATACGCCAGCGGGTCGCGGCTCAGCGCCTTCTCGCCATTCACGGGCGGAAGGTCGAGCCGGTTGACGACAGCGCCGAGCGCCTGCGTCGCGATGAGCGCCGTCGACAGGGTCTGGGCATGGGTATTGGCACTGGTCAGAATCGTGACCGTCTGACCGGCCTCAAGGCGGGACAGCTTCAGGACCCGGGTCCAGGCGTCCACCATTTGAAAATCGCTTACGGGCATGGTGCCCTCCAGGAATGCGTTCAGATCGTTGTCAGTGTCGCGCCGAGAAAGCTGCCGAAGGCTCGATAGAAACCCGGCTCGTTGTCCCAGGGGATCATGTGGCCGGCGTCGGGAACGCGAACGTGCTCGACATGCGGCACGAGCCCCTGCACTTCTTCGACGTCGGCGTCGTGCACCACATCGCCGCGCTCGGCGGTGATCAGCAACACGGGAATCGCCAGCGACGACAAGTTCACGTGAATGTCGTCGGTATGAAAGCCGTCGAAGCTCTCGCGAATCGCGCGCTCATCGCACGTATGGAGCCACTCGGCGCGCAATTGCAATTGCGCTTCGGTCCAGGTCGGACAGAACTCGCGCATCGCTTGCGCGTCCATGCCTTGCCTGGCGAGCGCCATCGAGTCGACATACCACGGTAATTTCGACGGATAAGCGCGACGCCCCGGCCCGGAGACCGGCGGATCGACGGCCACCAGACGGGCAAGCCCCTCGGGTCGCGCAGCCGCCGCACGAATGCCGATGCGCCCGCCCATCGAATGGCCGACCACGCTGTATCGCTTGAGCCCGAGAGCCGCGGCAAACGCGATCAGATCGGCGGCCTGGGCATCGAGGCCGTAGTCGAGCGCGTCGGATGCCGACGACAGGCCGCGTCCGCGAACATCGAGCACGTAAGTATCGAACGTGCGGCCGAAGGTCTCGCCGACGAAGCCCCATGTGATAGCCGGACTCGTGATGCCCGGCACCACGATCACCGGATCTCGGCCGACACGCTCACCGTCGTTGCCGCCGTAGCGGAGATAGTGTTGACGGATCCCATTGGCGTGAACGTTGCCGCCATAGAGAAACGTGGATCGCTCGCTCATGTTTTCCTCCGTCGTGCCGACTCAGTAGGCACCGGACAGCAGCGCGCCCGCGCCTGGCACCACGGGCTCCAGGTCTAGCGTCTTGAGCATGGCGTAGGTCGTGGCGATCGCGGCGGTGATCACGGGCTTGCCGGTCATCGCCTCGACCTTGGCCACGGCGGGCAGCGACGGCATCTGCACGCATGCCGACAATACGATCGCGTCCGCGTCCTGATAGCGCAGCGTCTTGACGATATCGGGCAGACGGCTCGGATCGTGACGGCCGACGTCCAGGTTGTCGGGAATCTCGAGCGCACGGTAGTCGATCACCTCGTACCCTTCATTGCGGATGTAGTCCACGACCAGCTCCGTAAGCGGCTTCATATAGGGCGCCACGACGACGATGCGTTTCGCACCGATAACCTTGAGCGCATCGACGAGTGCGCCGGCGCTCGTGATCACGGGCGCCGCACCGCCGTTCTCGGCGGTGTGCTCAGCAAGGCGCTTCTGCGACACGCGGTGGTAGCCGTGCCCCATCGCCATGATGGCGACCAGGCAGGCATAGCCGAGCACGTCCACACGCGCATCGGATAATTCCACCGCGCAGCGGTCGGACTCGGCGTCCATCGCCGCGAGCTCTTCCTTGACGACCTTCTTCATGCGCATGCGGCTGGAGTGAAACGTGAAACGCTCGGGGCGGATGTTCTGGCGAGCCAGCAGCATGGCCGGGATCTCCGTCTCCATCGTCGTGTTGGAACTCGGGACAATCTGGCCAATGCGGAAATTTTTCATGGGGGTCGACTCCGTGAGCGATAGTGAATGAGGGGCTGTGTGTCGAATTACAGGCGGAAGATGCGCTCGGCGTTGCCGTGGCAGACGAGCTTGCGAACGTCTTCGTCGAGCGGCGCCTCCTCGATGAACTTCGCGGCGATTTCGGTGGACTCGTAGGGATAATCGACCGAGAACAGCACGGCTTGCGCGCCCATCTCGCCGATCGCGCCCACCAGCGCCGGAGCCGAGCACACACCCGACGTGGTGATGACGATGTTCGTGCCGATGTAGGCGGAAGGCGCCTGCTTCAAGGCCACGCCGTGCGAATACACGGCGAACCGGCTGTCGAACCGCCACCGCAGGAACGGAATACCCTCGCCCATGTGGCCCAGGATCACCTTGACACCCGGGAAGCGATCGAACACGCCGCCGAACAGCAGGCGCAATGCATGACTCCCCGTCTCGACGCCCCATCCCCACGTGGCGCCGAGCAGCTCGGGATGCCCTTCGAGCACGCGCGGATGCGCAAACGCATCGGTCGGATGCAGGTAGAGCGGGACGTCCAGTTCCTGCAACGTCGCCCAGAATTCGTCGTAGGCACGGTCGTCGTAATACCGGCCGTGCGTGTGACCGTTGACCAGCGCGCCCCTAAAGCCCAGCGTATTCACCGCACGCGTGAGCTCACGTGCGGCCACCTTCGCGTCGTGCATCGACAACGTGGCGAAACCGCCGAACCGGGTGGGATGGCGTCCGATCTGCTCGGCCAGAAAGTCGTTGCTCATCTGGGCGAGCGACGTCGCCCGTGCGTGATCCGTCTCGCCCTGCACACTCGGTCCGGTCTGCGACAGGATCGTGTAGTCGATGCCAGCCCGATCCATCTCCTGAAGCCGCAACTGGTCGAAGTCAGCGAGACGGGCGCCGAGATCGCGCAAGACGTCGGGCGCAATGTGTTGCGTGAACGCCTTCGAATAGTTCGGAAACCCCGGCGTCGCGAAATGCTCTTCAAGCGCGATCTTGCGAATTCGATCAACCATGTACCACCCCATATAATCAGTACACTGACAAAATGACGGCGATAGTCGCTTTGCTATCGCCCTGTTCGAGAATCAGTCAGCTTTGCCGAAGAGTCGGCGGATACGTCCCCATATCACGCGCCAGACGAGACTTCCCACATTGAACTTCGTCTGCTCGGCAGAAGCTTGCGGCGCGGCATTGCCGCCGAGTTGCGCGGTGATGCGCGTGCCGAAGTCGGCGATCATGCGCCGGACGAAATCCTTGACCAGTCCCGAGCGCGAGAATTGCGCCAGCGGGCCTTGCAGCATGTACTCCAGCGTTACGGCCACCCGTGTCTGGCTGCCCCCTGCCTCCTGCGAGAGGAAATAGGTCACGTCGCCGTTGGCGCGCGAGCGACTGATGTTGTCCTGGCCAGCGCCGCGCATCACCGCGCGGTGTGCCGCATCATCGCGCTCCAGGCGGGCCGCCCCGGCAAAGTTGGCGGACATCGGGCCGAACTTGATGGCGATCTTGCCCTTGACCGAATCGCCGTCGTGGTCGAGCAGCTCCGCTCCCGGCAGACAAGCAGTCACCGACGGCAGATCACCCATGAATGCCCACACCGTCTCGAGCGGAAACGGCACGACGAAACTGTCGTCGATGGCCGTCCAGCCCTTGCGTTGTGTCTCGGCAGCCGGTTCGGTGCGCGCCGTGGTAACGGCCGCCGCCGGCGCCGTTGTCAGATTGGCGGCATCGCGCGTAGTGGCCTCGAACGTCTGGAACGACGCGGGCGCCGACACGACCTGCTCGCGTGGTGCGGCGTGCCTGGGCTGTGCGGCGCAGGCGTCCTGCGCCGCAATCGGGTTGTCCTTCAGGTCCTGAAGTACGGCCTTGATGGATGCCACGATCCCCATGTACCCCGTGCAGCGGCAAAGGTTGCCGGAGAGTTCCAGGCGAATGCGCGCCTCGTCGGCGTCGGGAAAGCGGAGCACGATGTCGCGTGCGGTGATCAGCATGCCGGGGGTGCAGTAGCCGCATTGGAGGCCGTGATGGATAGAGAACGAACGGCGGATGCGGCGCATCAGTTCGTCGTTGTCGAAGCCTTCGATCGTGCGCACGTCCTGCTGCTCGCAAGCGACTGCGAAGGTGATGCACGAGCGGACGGGTTCGCCGTCGACAAGCACGGTACACGCACCGCACACGCCGTGTTCGCAGCCCAGGTGCGTGCCGGTCAGGTGCTGGGTCTCGCGCAGGAAATCGCCCAGGTGCACGCGAGGTTCGACCTCGCCGCGCACTGCGCGATCGTTGATGGTGAGTTCGATGACGGACATAGCGTTGACTATTCTAGTGATCCTGCGATTTGCCGAAGGCTTGCGCCAGGCATCGATCCAGCGCGGCAGCATGCATCTTTCGCTCGATGGCATCGGCGTTCGGCATGGCGGCCGCGACTGCCGACGCGAGCGCCTGTTGCGTGGCGGCACCCGGGCCCTGGTGGGCGATGGCTTTGGCAAGGTCGTCCAGCGCAGCGGGCGGACCGTCGAGCGCCCCCAGCACGACGCGTGCAAGTCCGCTCGTGGCGTCGAATACTGCGGCGGCACTGGCGTGTGCAAACTCGCCGGTCTTGCGGCAGAGCTTGTGATAGCCCCAATGCATCGACGTCGACAGCGTCGGCAGCAACACGGCAGCGATGATCTCGCCGTCGTCGAGCAACGTCGTGAAGGCGCCCTGCATGAAGTCGCCGGCACGCACGACCCGAGTGGCCCCAGCCTTTGACAGCACCAGTCGCGCGTCGAGTGCGGACAACGCGAGTGGCCAGTCGGCGGCCGGATCGGCGTGTGCCAGGCTGCCACCGATCGTTCCCCGGTTGCGAATCGCGCGATAAGCGATTCCACTTGCCACGTACTGGAGATAAGGATGTCGAAGCAGGGGGAATTTGCCGTCCTCGATCTCCGCGTGCGTGACGCCGGCGCCGATACGAATGCCGTCGTCCGTTTGCGTCACGCCGCGCAATTCGGCCAGTCGCGACAGGTCGACGATTCTGGCCGGTCTTGCCAGACGCAGATTGAGCATGGGCCCCATCGACTGGCTGCCCGCAATCGGCTTTGCACTGCTGTCGGCCTGCAACGCGGTCAAGGCTTCGGGCAGCGTGGCCGTCCTCAGATAGTCAAAACGGGCCGCTTTCATTCGACCTCCTCGTGTTGCACGGCATGCGTGGCCAGCTCGCTGCCTTCGGATTGCGCGGCACTCGCGGCTTCGATGGCCGCGAGCAGGCGCCTCGGCGTCAACGGCGTTTCCGACACGGTCGCCCCCAGTGGCCGCAACGCGTCGTTCACCGCATTGAACAATGCGGCAGGCGGTGCGATGGCGCCCCCCTCGCCGACGCCCTTCGCGCCGAACTCGGTGTAAGGCGAAGGCGTTTCCATATGAATGATCGTGATCGGCGGTAGCTCGGTCGGGCCGGGCAGCATGTAATCGGCCAGCGTGGACGTGAGCGGTTGTGCGTTCTCGTCGTACAGCGTCTCCTCGAACAGGGCGGTGCCGATGCCTTGCGCGGTGCCGCCAATCGTCTGGCCCTCCACCACCATCGGGTTGATCATCCGGCCGCAGTCTTCCACGATCACGTAGTCGAGAATCTCTATGTGACCCGTTTCGGTATCGACGGCCACGGCCGCCGCATGGGTGGCGTAGCTGAACGCGCCGGTGTCCACCTTGGGCTTGAAGCCCTGCGTCGCCTCCAGACCTGCCAGATCGACGCCTTGCGGCAGCCGCTCCGGGCGCAAGTACCAGGCTGCCGCGATATCCGTGAGCGGGATGCGTCCAGTAGCGCCGACCACTTCGCCGCTCTCGAAGCGCACGGCGCTTTCGTCCTCTTTGAGCAGATGCGCGCCGATCTTTACGATGCGCGGCACAAGCTCCCGACATGTCGCCGCAACGGCGCCACCGGCCATGACGATGCTGCGCGACGCGTAGGTACCGGTCGAGAACGGCGTGAGTGCGGTATCGCCGTGAACCACCCTGATCTTCGCAACGGGCACGCCGAGCACTTCGTTGGCGATCTGCGCCAGCGTGGTCTCCATGCCCTGCCCGTGCGAATGAATGCCTGCGCGGACTTCGAGCCCGCCATCGGCAGTCACGCGCACGGTGGCCAAGTCGTACCCGGGCACGATCGGCAGGCCCCACGACGCGAACACGGCCGTGCCGTGCGCCGATTGCTCGGTAAACGTGGCGAATCCGATGCCCACGAGCCGGCCGTCCTTCTCGCCCTGCTTCTGGCGCCCGCGCCACTTCGATACGTCGAGCCGGTCGACGGCGCGCTTCAGGCTCTCCTGGAAGTCGCCGCTGTCGTAGTGTTTCTTCACAACGTTGGTGTACGGCATGTCCTGCCCGCGCACGAGGTTGTCGTAGCGGACTTCCCACGCTTCGCGGCCCACCGCGCGGGCAATGGCATCCATCGTCAGTTCTATCGCAAAGCAAACACCCGTGCGCGCCACGCCACGATACGGCAGGAACCCAGGCTTGTTCGTTGCGGCGCACTGCGTCTTGCAGCGATAGCCACGGAAGTCGTACGGTCCCGGCAGATTCCCCAGCGCCTGCCCGGTCTCGAGCCCGATCGTGAACGGCCACGCCGAATAGGCGCCGCCGTCGATCAGCAACTGGGCGTCAAGCGCCAGGAGGCGCCCGGTCTTGTCGGCGTACGCCGTCAGTTCGTAGTGATGCTGGCGCGTATTGGCACCCGCGATCAGGTGTTCCCGACGGTCCTCAATGAAACGGAATGGCTTCTTGTACGTGAGCGCAAGCCACGCAATGCAGAGCTCCTCTTGTTGCAGGACACACTTGTAACCGAACGCACCCCCCACGTCGGGCGAAATGACGCGCACCTGCGCATGATCGATACCGAGGCATTGCGCAAGCACCGTGCGGATCATGTGCGGCACTTGCGTCGAGGTGATCACGACGAGTTGCGAATGCGGATGGTCCCAATAGGCGAGAACGGCCTTGCCTTCCATCGGCACCATGCACTGGCGGGCCAGATCGACCTTTTGCTTAACCACCACCGGCGCGCCTTCGGCGCGGGCCGCAAAGTCGACGTCGGCCGTCAGGTCCAGGAACAGGTTGTTGTCCCAGTGGTCATGCACCCGCACATCGGTTCGCTCGCGCGCCGCGAAGGCGTTGGCGAATGCGGGCAGTTCGTCCAGATCGAGCGCAACTTCCTCGGCAATATCTTCCGCTTCCGCACGCGTCGGGGCGAAACACATGGCGACGGGCTCGCCGACGAAGCGCACCTTCTCCGAAGCCAGCGGCGGATGCGACGACGACTTGTAGGTCGGCAGGCTCGAATCCGCCACGATGTCGGCCGCGCTTGTCATATCGGCACGAACGATCACCTGACCCGCGTACGTCTGCGGCTTGCCAACGTGCACGATGCGCGCATGCGCCACGGGACTGCGCAGGAACGCAACCTCCTGAAGATCGGGCAGCACGTAGTCGGCGACGAACCGCCCTTTGCCGTGCAGATGCCGCTCGTCCTCGCGCCGGCGTACACGCGCGCCTACGCCGCCGTTCTCGACCGGTGCTTCGTATTGTTCCGTGTTGCTCATGACGGCTCCCCTCCCCAGCACATCCAGATCATCGTGACGGGCCTCATACGGGATATGCGAGGTCATTGGCGATCATCGCAGTGTCGTAGACGGCCTGGCGCTCCTTGAGCAGCAAGATATTGCCATTACGGGCGAAGCGATCAAAAAGACGGCCGGCCTGATGCAACGTGGTCGCGCCTTCGACCAGCGTCTGGAGCAGCATGTAATTGCTCTGGGCGACGATCTCTTCGTCGGTCGCGCTCAGGATACGAACGTTCGAGATGAAATGCAGCATGCTGCGCGGTGCGAACATCTGCGTGCGCGAAATGGCCACGGCGCGGTCGTGAAGCATGTTGCGGCCCTCCGCGTACACCAGCCCTACGGGCAGGCCGCAAGTGGCATTCTCGAGCTCGGTCACACGGTACACACAATTCTCCGTGAAGAATTCCGGCCAGCGTTCGAGGTCACCGCCGTCGAGCACGGCACAGTATTCCGCGTGAAAATCCTCCACGGCAGCGCGCGCGATCAAGGCCGCGTCATGCGCAATGTGCTTTTTTTCGAAACCTGGCAGCAGCATTCAGAACCCCATGACTTCGCGATAGTGTTTGTACATCGACCGGATAGCCGCCTCGGAAATGAGGCTGTCTGCCGTGCCGATCTTGTCGGCGTCGAGCTTGATGATGCTGCGGTCGGTCACGGATCGCCGCACCCCTTCCTGCACGAACTTCATCGCCTCGTTGTCTTCCAGTCCCAGGAAGCCGGAGGGCCCCATCAGGTTGCCCTGGCGCAGACGGTGACGGACCATCTCGTCCGTATCGTCCTCGTAGCCGAACATGGTCCACAGCATGATCATGCTGTTCGGACCGTTGGGTACGATGTGCCGGACGCCCAGCGTGTTCATCTCGCGCTGCACGATCAGGTTCGGCCAGATCGTCTGCATCGTGACCGACCATTCGGAGTCGAATTCCTTGACGAATTCAAGGAAGCGCTCGTCGCGTAGCGTCATGCCCTCGTGAAAAGAGCGCATTTCCTTCTTCTTGTCCTCGTCGACGCTGGCGTACAGCGAATCGCTCTTCGCCGAGGCCATCGTGCCGTGAATGCCGTATTTGCTGTCGGCGATCATGGCCGAGCGATTGCCTGCCACCAGCAATCCGAACACGACCAGGAACGAGTGCAGGAGCGTTGCGTGGTACGGATCCTTCAGGTTCTCGTGGTACATCTTCCAGTTGCACGGCAACTCGTTCTTGTAGAAGCCGAGAACGCGCAGCTTCTTGCCGTTGAACACGGCGTCGAAGTCCGTGAGGATCTCCGGCGTGAGGTAGTCCTCGATCGGCTCCATGTCGTGTACGAACGACGCAAAGACCACACCATTGCGCGTGGTCACCGCGAGCTTGCGCAGACCGTGCTGCTCGTTGCGGAAGTCCTTCGGCATGCCGCCTAGCTTGTTCACGCCACGGCGAAACGGCACTCCCTGCAGATTTCCTTTCAGGTCATAAGACCACTGGTGATACGGGCAAACGAATTCGGTGTTGTTTCCCCGGCTGTGACGGCAGAACTCGGCGCCGCGGTGGGCGCAGCGGTTCTCGAATACATGGATTGAACCGTCCTCGGCGCGCGACACGACGACCGGTGTCGGGCCTACGTAGGACCGCTTGTAATCGCCGGTGTTGGGCACTTCGGCTTCGAGCGCCACGAAGTTCCACGTACGGCCGTGAAAGATGCGCTCCACCTCGCGGGCATACACCGATTCGCTCGTGTAGACCCAATCGGGAATGGCTTGCAGGCCCTCTTCCGGCCACGTCAGGTTTTCGACAGCTTGATTTTTGATGGGCGGCGTCGGGCCACCGATCACGGTTTCGCAGGAGTACACAGATATCTCCGGGTAAGTCAGGTCGCTGACCTTTCGAGTTGTCGCAGCTTCACGCGCATGTCCGAGAGCTGGTCGGGGTGGATGGGAATCGATTGTTCGACAAGGCGTCGCAGCGCGCGGATTTCACCGCCCTGGTTCAGGGCCAGTGCGTACACGATCACGCGATCTCGCAGCCCGATGAGGACCTGCTTGTCGGCAGCGGTGTCGCGCGTCACCCACTGATCGACGGTCTCGTCGTGCAGACCGATCATCTGGACATTCCAGTCATATTGATCCGTCCAGAACCACGGCGTGGGCCGGTACATCGACGTGTCGCCGAGCATACTTCTGGCCGCGGCAATCGCCTGATCCTGGGCGTTCTGCCACGATTCGAGACGAATTCGCCCGCCGTTCTTGCCGAACGGGAAATTCGCGCAATCGCCGGCCGCAAACACATTCGGCGCCGAGGTCCGGCAGCACTCGTCGACGACGATGCCGTTGCTCACCTCGATGCCCGAGGCGCGGGCAACGTCGTCGTTGGGCACCTGCCCCACTGCGAGCACGCAGAAATCGAAGGTCGCCACGTCGACACCAGCGCTTACCGTGACGCATGTCTCGTTTTGCTCGACGGAAATCGGCCCGGCGTTAAGCGCAAGATTCACACCGTTGGCACGATGCTTAGCCTCTAGCCGTTGCGAGAACGCCGCAGGCATGGCCTTGCCGAGCAGTCGGGGCGCCGTTTCCAACACGGTGACGTCCAGACCTCGGGCACGCGCACTGGCGGCAAATTCGAGTCCGAGAAAGCCCCCACCGATCACGGCAACGGTGCGCGAGCGCTTGAGCAACTTGCGCAAGCGCATGGCGTCCGCGAGCGTGCGCAGCGACAGCACGCGCTCGCCCGGGGCGATATCGGAGAGCGTGCGTGCTCGCCCGCCCGTGGCGATCAGGCATTTGTCGTAGCGAAGTGCCTCGCCACTCGCGAGATAAGCGATCTGGCGCGCCGTATCGAGACGCGTGACCCGGTCTTCGCGCTGTTCGATGGCGGCCTGTTCATAGAAGACGGCCTCGTGGAGCCAGCCATTGAAACAGGTGTCGTCGCCAGGCGCGGTCAGCACCTCCTTGGAGAGCGGCGGGCGCTCGTAAGGCGGGCACGATTCGTCGCCGACGATCACGACCCGGCCGGTCACGCCTTGCTGGCGAAGCGTCTCGGCGGCACGGCCACCTGCCTGGCCGCCACCGATGATCAGATACGTTTGCTCCATTGCGTGTCCCGCCGCTCAGATATCGACCAGGATGGCGTTGCCATCCACTTGAACCGTAAACACGCGGATCGGCTGCGTGACTGGCGAGCACATGGCCGCGCCCGTCCGGATATCGAACTTGCCCTGATGCAGCGGGCATTCGACGCAGCCATCTTCCACATAGCCGTCGCTCAACAACGCGTACTGATGGGTGCAAACGTTGTGCGTGGCGTAGACCTCTCCATCGAGCAGATACAACGCGATCTTTTCGTCTCCCAAGGTCACCGGAAGCGGTTCGTCCTCGATCATGTCGGAGAGATTTGCTGCGAACTGCAATGGCATGGCCCGTCCCCTTCAAATTCATCAGTATGCTGATGGAATTAATGTACGAAGGACGGCTCGCCCCGTCAACTATTTCAAAATTGGCGTTTACCCGGGATGCATGGGGGTGGAGGCTGACGCGTACCGCCGGTCTCCGCTCTCACGAGCCTTGGGCTACGCCTGTCTCAGTCTTCCCAGAGCACTGCAAATACTTTGCGGCGGCACCGGAGAACTGTGCCGCCTGTTCGAAAACAGCATATGGGTGCCTGACTTGTTAACAAATTCGAATCGCTGCTAAGCAAATACAAGAAATCGACGGCGCGTCATGTCGTGAGGCCGGCGGGCGCTCCCTTCCCGACCTCCTGCAGCGCCCGTGCGTAAATTGCCAGGCCTCGGGCCACTGCGTCCCGCTCCGCTTCACTCATGTGGTCCAGCGCGCCACTCACCTGGCGTCTTCCGAACGCGTGGATCGCGGCCAGCGTACGTCTGCCGCGCGGCGTCAACGACAACAGCTTTTCGCGAGCGTCGTCTCGACTGGGCGTCTCCTTCAACTCACCGGCAATCAGTAGTTTTCGCACCATTCGGCTTACGCTCGACTTCTCCAGTTTCAGGTGTTCGCCCAGATAAGCGGATGTCACCGAGCGTCGCGCGCCTATTTCCATGATCGCGTGAACAGCCGACGCCGAATACCCCGTCTGCGCAAGCGTTGGCTGCATGAATCCCAACTCACGCACCATCTGCCGCGAGGCCGCCCGAATGCTGTCGAGCAACTCGATGTCATATTTTTGCATGGTTGATATCCCGCAATAATGTTGTACGATACAACCAATATCTTACGCCCTATCGGACCTTCGAGAGATCGAAATTCGCAGAGATGGGCCGTTGATGACTCAGGCAATCTCATAGAACCCCGGAGGCCTTATGCAGTCCGAGAAACGTGGTTTTCGACGTCCGCGCATGTTGGGACAAGTGGGTCTGGTCACGGGCGGGGGAAGTGGCATTGGTCGCGCGACGGCCATCCAAATGGCCATCGAGGGCGCTGCGGCCGTGGTCATCGCCGGGCGGCGTCAGGAGGAAGGCGAGGCCGTTGCAGTGGAGTGCCGGGCGATGGGGGGCGAGGCCATGTTCGTGAAAACGGATGTGACGCGCGAGGAGGACATCGCGCACCTCATTCACATTGTCACGACGCGATTCGGGCAACTGGACGTTGCGTTCAACAATGCGGGCTTTCAGGAACGACGCGCCTCCATCGACGCACAAGACGCTTCGGTCTACGCCAGCGTATTCGATACCAACGTACGATCAGTGTTTCTTTGCCTGAGACACCAAGTCCCGGCGATGGAAAAAAGCGGGGGCGGACGCATCGTCATCAACGCGTCCGTCAGTGGCGTGAGAAACCCCAATCCCGGTCTGGCACTTTACTCGGCATCCAAAGCAGCCGTCATCTCGTTGATGCGCTCGGCCGCCATGGAATGCGCGCCACGGGGCATTCGAATCAATGCCGTCGCGCCGGGACGCGTGGTCACCGACATGATGCTCGCTTCGGGCATCGCGGACATGTCGAGCGTTGCCGCTGCGCTGCCATTGCGGCGGATGGGCCAACCGGAAGAAGTCGCTGAAGCGGTCATCTGGCTGGCCTCGGATGAGGCCTCCTATATCGTCGGCCACGTTCTGGCGGCCGACGGTGGATTTCTGGCGTCTTAGGAAAGCCCGCACGCGTGGTCGGTTGAGAGGATTCTAAGCCTGCTCCACATCACACCGTACCGACCTTTCTGATGAACCTCTCCCCACCCAAAAGGGCGAGAATGCCTGAACACACCGCAAGTTCGAAGCGATCACCCGAGTAAAAAGTCAAAAAGAAGTAAGACGCCAACACGAAAACAATGAAAGCCACCGCTCTTGCTTCGGAATCGGAATCATCCGAATCCACAATCTCATTGCCAGCACTCCGATTCCTAATTAAATTCCTAGCCATCAGCCAGAACATAGATAGCGGAAGATAGGAACCCACGGAAACCGAATAAGCCAAAACAAGATTTTCATCATCCAAAACAAAAATCACGCCCAGAACGAATAAACAGAACAAATACCACTTTATCTGCCGCGCCCCAATCAACATGGTGCCACTTCAATCATAAAAATTCTCAAACTCAGCGCTCTTAAATACTCCCAATGCAAGCCCGCATCCTCACGGGGCTCGCGAATCATTATTGCGGCCCGAGCCTACGCAGAATGTGGATAATGTGAGGAGAAATCAAGGAAACTCCGCCATCGGCGTCGTTCCTTGAGATTTTTTTGAATTCGATTGAATTTATTGATTTCGAAGCACCAACCAACCGCTAAGAATTGAGAATCCGTCGTATTTTTATAGATTCAACATGCGTGATCTTGTTTTTTGACTGAAAAGCCACGGAACGCCCGTGAGTCCCGAGAACATGAGTTCGCACGAGTGTCTTTACAATCCGAGCGAAACCACACACGGAAACCGGACATTCCACCGAGGCGATGAGCGTGTCACGCTAGAAGTGCCTGGACGTTATGCGCCGAATCACACTGCGGCACGACTGGACCGTCGCGCCACTGCAGAGCCTGAGGGAGACTATTGCGCGTGCGGAATGCCGTCTATCGGGCACTCCGCCGTGCCCGGGGTGTTGCGGGTAATCGCCTCCACTTTGCGTCGCGTGCCTTCCGGATCCATCACCCAGTCTCGATAGAAACCGAACGGGCATTGCGCCACGCCATTCACGCTCTCACCCGAATTGATAGTCCCCGTGTATCCCCGATGGAGCAACTTGTATAAATGATTTTGCGATTGCATGTGCTTGCGCGCGTCGCGAATCGCACTGACAGAAAGCTCGGCATACTGCACCCCCATCTCCTCCTCACCGCACTCCCCTAACGTCCGGCCATCGAAGCCGACGATTGCCGAGTGGCCAAAGTACGAATAGACACCGTCCCAGCCGGTCGCATTCGCCACCGCAACATAGGTGTTGTTCATCCATGCCATCGCTTTTGCCACAAGCACTTGCTGCTCTTTGGCCGGATACATATACCCCTGACAGCGCACCACTAACTCGGCCCCATTCATCGCGCAGTCCCGCCATATTTCGGGATAGTTGCCGTCATCGCAAATAATCAGGCTGATTTTCAGCCCCTTGGGTCCTTCGGTCACATAAGTTCGGTCGCCGGGATACCAGCCTTCTATGGGCGTCCACGGCATGATCTTGCGATACTTCTGCACGATCTCCCCGCGATTGTCGATGAGCACCAGGGTGTTGTATGGCACCTTGTGCGGATGATCCTCGTGTCGCTCGCCAGTGAGCGAAAACACGCCCCAGACGTTCGCCTGTCGACAGGCTGCCGCGAAAATATCGGTCTCCTCCCCCGGCACTGTCGACGCCGTATCGAACATCTCATCTCGGTCGTACATGATGCCGTGCGTGGAGTACTCGGGAAAAATCACGAGATCCATACCAGGCAATCCCCGCTTCATACCGACCACCATATCGGCGATCTTTCGTGCGTTTTCCAATACCTCGGCTTTCGTATGAAGTCGCGGCATCTTGTAGTTGACGACCGCAACGCCTACGCCGTCACGGCTACTCGAAATATCCCCATGTCGCATTGAACCCTTCTCCTTAAAGTGTCTCGATCGATTCGCACAGCCGATCCGTGACGGCGCAGCGAATCAAGTCAATGCATCAGTGACTGATCATCCAGGGCCGCCCCTGTGGACGTATCAGCCCATCCCCCGCACCGGTCCCACTTATCGACCCGGTCCCGCCGGATGCCCCAGGCAGTGACGCCTTTGGGGCTGAGCAGCAGCTACACCCTGGCCGGTGACGAGACGACGGCCCGTCACCCGAATGACGCGGGGCATGCGCTGCCCGCTCGTTCGTCGCGTGTGCCGTGCGACGCGCGCTCCCCATCAACGCCAGCGACGGTGCCGTGATCACGCGCGAGCCCTCACTGCCGCACGCCGGGCAGTGGCACGGCGTGTCGCGATCTGCGATACGTCGCATGACGGCAAACGGCCCGCACGTCGCACATTCGAAGTCGTAAATCGGCATGTCAGCCTCCTAATGCCTTTATCTTGTTCGCGAACGTCGTCTGCGGTCATTCATGACAACGCACGCGACGAACGCAGCGTCAGGCCTTCACCAGATCCGGCGAACACGGCATGTCCACGCCCCCCTTCACATGACGAATCGGCCCATCGGCATTGGGACGAATGTCGAAGTCGAAGATCTGCGTGGGCAACCACAACGTCGCACAGGCGTTAGGTATGTCGACGACACCGCTGATGTGCCCCTGCACCGGCGCACACCCCAGCAACGAATAGGCCTGCGCCCCCGAGTAACCGAACTTCTTCAGATACTCGATGGCGTTCAGACAGGCCTGGCGGTAAGCCACCGTGACGTCCAGATAGTGCTGCCCGCCCTGCTCGTCGACTGAGATACCTTCGAAAATCAGGTAGTCGTTGTATGCCGGCGTAATGGGGCTCGGTTGAAACACGGGATTTCGAATACCGTACTTCGCCATGCCCCCCTTGATGACATTCACGCGCATGTGCACCCATCCCGCCATTTCGATGGCGCCGCAGAACGTGATTTCACCGTCGCCCTGACTGAAGTGAAGATCCCCCACGGAAAGGCCCGCACCGTCGACGTACACCGGGAAGAACACCTTCGAGCCGCGCGACAGATCCTTGATGTCGCAGTTGCCGCCATGCTCGCGCGGCGGCACTGTGCGCGCGCCCTGCGCTGCGGCCTGATTCCGCGCGTCGCCCGTCAGCTTGCCCATATGTGCCGTTGCGGCAAAAGGCGGGTTGGCCAGCGGCGGGACGCGATCCGGTTCCGTTGCGATGAGACCGACTTCGCGCTCGTTCCACGTCTGGAGCAATTTCGGATCCGGCAGACAGCCGATCAGCCCCGGGTGAATCAGTCCGGCAAAATTCACGCCGGGTATGTGACGCGAACTCGTATAGAGTCCGTGAAAATCCCAGATCGACTTCTGTGCGTGCGGAAAATGGTCGGTGAGGAAGCCACCGCCATTCGTCTTCGAGAAGAAGCCGTTAAAGCCCCATTGGCTATCGGACTTCGCGCCGATGTCGAGCAGGTCGACGACCAGCAGGTCGCCCGGCTCGGCACCATGGACCCCCCACCGGCCCCGACAGAAAGTGCACGATGGACAGATCGATGTCGCGCACGTCGTCGGCACTGTCGTCGTTCTTGATGAAGCCGCCGGTCCAGTCGTACGTCTCGAGAATGAAATCGTCGCCGGGATTGACCCAACACGCCATCGGAATGTCCGGGTGCCAACGGTTGTGCACCTGCTCGTTTTCGTACGCGGATTGGTTCAGGTCGACCTTGATGAGAGTTTCGGCCATTGCACTCGCTCCTGATATAAAGCGCCGATGTGGCACACACCGGCGATCGAATTGACGCCACCCGGCGCCGGGTTAAACAGAGAGGTATTCGCGAATGCGGTCGGTATCACCAGCTTCGCGCGTACTTTGATGAACGAAGCGCCCGCCTTCGATCACGAACAGTCGGTCCGCAACGTCCATGGCGAAGCTCAACACTTGCTCGGAGACCACGATGGCGATGTTGCGTGTCATACGTATCTGGTTGAGCGCCCGGGCGATGTCCTTGATAACGGAGGGCTGAATACCCTCGGTCGGTTCGTCGAGCAGCAGTACCTTGGGGTCCGTGGCGAGCGCACGGGCAATCGCGAGCTGCTGTTGCTGACCGCCGGAGAGGTTGCCGCCTTTGCGGCGGCGCATATCGAACAAAACAGGAAACAGTGCGTAGAGATCGTCGGGAACCGACTGACTCCCGGCATGCTCGAGCCCGGTTTGAATGTTTTCTTCGACGGTGAGTGAGGCAAATATCTGCCGCCCCTGCGGGACATAGCCGATACCGCTCGCCACACGTCGATAGCTCTCCGCGGTCGAGACATCCACACCGCCGACCCGCACGGTGCCACGATTGGCAGGCAACATGCCGATTAGCGATTTGAAGAGCGTCGTCTTACCCATACCGTTGCGGCCCATGACCGCCACGCTTTCACCGCTGGCGACAGTAAAGCCGATGCCGTGCAGCACTTCACTCTGGCCATAGCTGACGACGAGATCGTCGACTTCCAACATGATGTGTCCTCCGATCAATGCCCAAGATAAACATCGATCACGCGCGGATCGGACTGCACCTTGGCCATTGGGCCTTCGGCGAGAATTTTCCCCTGATGCATGACGGTGACCTTATGCGCGATACGCTCGACAAACGCCATGTCATGCTCGATGACGATCATCGAGCGATGACGGCAAATCCGGTCGAGCAACTCTGCCGTCAGCTCGCGCTCACGCGCGCTCATGCCGGCGATCGGCTCGTCCAGCATCAGAAGCTCGGGGTCCTGCATCAGCAGCATGCCGATTTCCAACCACTGCTTCTGTCCATGCGAAAGCAAACCGGCTTCAAGATCGAGCAGTGCGGCAAGACCGATTTCATCGGCCACCGCGCGCACGCGATCGGCCACCTCGGCGTCCGTCCGGTAGAAAAGCGCGCCCAGCACACCCCGCCCGCGCGGAAACGACACTTCGAGGTTCTGCGCGACGCTCAGGTTTTCGTAAATCGACGGCGTCTGGAACTTTCGCCCGATCCCTTTGTGCACACGTCGAAACTCGGCAAGCTTCGTGATTTCTTCGTTACGGAACTTGATGCTGCCCGTCGTCTCCTTCGTCTTGCCGCAGATGAGATCGAGCAGCGTGGTCTTTCCGGCCCCATTCGGTCCGATGACAACACGCAGTTCGCCTCGCTCCAGATACAGATTCAACGAATCGATGGCCTTGAATCCGTCAAACGACACGCTCAGATCTTCAATCGCCAGAAGAAAGTCGGTGTTGCTCATGTGTCACGCCTCCCTGTTCTCAACGCCGAGGAACCGGCGAATGCGCGGGCGCACGTGCGCCTCGTAAAGTCCTGCCAAGCCGTTCGGGAAGGCCATCACCACACCGATAAACATGGCGGCCATCAGGTACAACCAGAGGTTCGGAAAGCTCTCGGAGAACCAGCTCTTGCCGAGATTGACGAGGATTGCGCCGTATACCGCGCCGACCAGGGACATCCGCCCCCCGACGGCCGCATAGATCACCATCTCGATGGACGGGACGATGCCGACAAACGACGGCGACATGAATCCGACCTGGAGCGTGAACATCGCGCCGCCGACAGCCGCAAGCGTTGCCGCAAAACAAAACGAGAAGACCTTGAACATCGAGACGTCATATCCCGAGAAGCGCACCCGGTCCTCCTTGTCCCGCATGGCCAGCAAGAGCGTACCGAGCTTGCCTCGCTGCACCCAGCGACACGCCAGCAACGCAACGATCAGCAGCGCCGCATTGACGAAGTAGAGAATCAACTTCGCATGGTCTGTCCGAATGTCCCAGCCGAGCAGCGTGCGCAGGTCGGTAATGCCATTCACGCCCCCGGTGTAACCCTGCTGCCCGATGATCAACACCGAAAGGATCAGGGCGACGGCCTGCGTGATGATGGCGAAGTACACGCCCCCCACACGTCGTTTGAACATTGCGTAGCCGATGACGAATGCGAGTGCAGCCGGGACCACCAGCACCGCGAGAATCGATACCGGAAGGTAGTGGAACGGTCGCCACCAATCGGGCAATGCCGTGAGCTGATTCCAGTCCATGAAGTCCGGAATGCCGGGGGTGGTCTGTGTACTCGTGGCCGCGGCACTCGATGCCTCGAGCTTGAGAAACATCGCCATCGCGTAGCCCCCGAGGCCAAAGAACACGCCCTGACCGAGGCTGAGAACCCCACCGTAACCCCATGCGATCACCAGCCCGATGGCGACGAACGCATACGTCAGGTACTTGCCCATGAGGTTCAGCCGAAACGTGTCGAGCGCTATCGGGAACACCACGACAATCAGTAGCGCGAGGATCACGATGCCCGCATAGCCCGAGGCGTCGAAACGCGCTGCGAGCGCGCGCCAGCCACGGGGCGCCGCGCGCGATTCGCGCACTTGGTGCGCTTCGCCGGTCTCGGCCCGGAGGGAGACGCCGCCCGTCGCCGTTTGGATGGGTTCCATGTACATCTCTCCTTACATATGAATCGGTTGACGATCGTTTGATGCGATCGCCGCTTGTTGGCGGGCGTTGCGCTCGTTGTCGGATGGATTCATTCGGATAGGCAAGTCAGACGCGTCGAACCTTGGACGCGAACAAGCCTTGCGGGCGCAACATCAGAATGACGACAACGGTCAGCAGCGTGAGGACACGTGCGATAGAGCCGGAAAGGAAGAACTCACTGATCGACTGCATTTGTGCAATGCCGAACGCAGACGCGACCGTGCCGAGCAGGCTCGCTGCGCCGCCGAACGTCACGACCAGGAACGAATCGACGATGTAGAGCGAACCGCTGGTGGGTCCGGTCGAACCGATCGCAGTAAATGCCGCTCCGGCCACCCCCGCAATACCGCAGCCAATGGCGAACGTCATGCGGTCGGTGCGGCGCGTGTTGATGCCTGCGGCGTTCGCCATGGGTCGGTTTGCGACCGTCGCCCGCACCCGTAGCCCCCAGCGCGAACGGTAAAGCGCGAGCAACAAGCCCCCAGTCATCACGAGCGCCAGTGCCATCACGAACATGCCGCTGATCGGAATATCGAGGCCCGGTGTCGGCTCCCACGACCCCATCAGCCAGTCGGGCAGCGCGGGGCTGACCTCCTTGGGTCCAAACGTCGAGCGGAACACCTGTTGCATGCCAAGACTCAGGCCCCAGGTGGCAAGCAGTGTGTCGAGCGGGCGACGATACAGGTGACGGATCAGTGCCCATTCGGCGAGCCATCCCGCACCAAAAGCAAGCACGAAGGCGGCGACGATGGCGAAAAAGAAGTACACCGGCGCAAACCCTGGCCAGACGTTCTGAGTCACCCACGAGAACATGTAGACGGTGTAGGCACCAATGGTCATGAACTCGCCGTGCGCCATGTTGATGACGCCCATCTGCCCGAAGATCACAGCGAGTCCGAGCCCCATAAGCAGAAGAACGCTGAACAGGCTCAGTCCCGCGAAGCCCTGCATCAGCGTGATATTGAAAATGTCGTTGGCGGACATCTGACGCTCCTCGCGCGACGACCCTGCGGCCATCGCGCCTGTGCACGTTGACGGATTACATGTAGCCCTTCGGGAACGGATCCGGATGGATCGGCTCCGGCGAACTCGCCACGACCTTGAACTGGCCGTCCGCCTGCCCTTCACCGATCAGTGAGCGGCTCCACAGGTGGTGGTTGGCGTCGACCTTCGCGTAACCTTGCGGCGCATTCGCCAGTTCGATGTCCTTCGAAGCGGCCACAACCTTGTTCACGTCGAAGCTGCCCGCGCGCTCGCACGCGGCTTTCCATATCCACGGCCCGAGATAAGCGGCCTGCGTTACGTCGCCGATCACCGACTTCGCGCCATAGCGCGCCTTGAACGCCGAAACGAATTTCTTGTTGTTGTCGTTATCCAGCGACTGGAAGTACTTCATCGAGGAATAGAAGCCCGCGAAGTTTTCCCCGCCAATGCCCAGCACCTCGTCCTCCGTTACGGAGAGCGTGAGCAGGAACTGCTTTTGAGGCGTAATACCTGCGGCCTTGAGTTGCTTGTAGAACGCCACGTTCGAGCCGCCCACCACCGTCGCGAAAATGCAATCGGGGCGCGCGAGCTTGATCTTGTTCATCAGCGAATTGAATTCCGTGGTGCCGAGCGGGTAGTACTCCTCACCCACCACTTTCGCGTGCAGATGCTGCTCGATGTGACGTCGCGCAATCTTGTTCGACGTGCGCGGCCAGATGTAGTCTGAGCCGATCAGGAAAAAAGTCTTGGCCTTCTTTGTATTCGACGCCCAGTCGAGCGCCCAGAGAATCTGCTGCGTAGCTTCCTGACCGGTGTAGAAGACGTTCTTGGACTGCTCCAGACCTTCGTAGAACGTGGGGTAGTACAGCAACCCATTGTCCTTTTCGAACACGGGAAGCACGGCCTTGCGCGAGGCCGATGTCCAGCAGCCGAAGACAGCCGCCACGTGGTCGTTCTCAAGAAGCTTCTTCGACTTTTCGGCGTACGTAGGCCAGTCGGAGGCGCCATCTTCCTGAATGATGTTGATTTTTCGGCCGAGCACGCCGCCCATCGCATTGATCTGCTCGATAGCAAGGCGCTCGGCCTGAATCGACCCCGTCTCCGAGATCGCCATCGTGCCGGTTGCGGAGTGCAACTGACCGACCGTGACGGTGGTGTCCGTCACGGCGAGTCCGGTCGTGTTGACCTTGGCCGTCGGCGGCACCTGCGCGAACGACGTGCGCGGCAGACCAAGCGCCATGATCGGCGCGGCGGCCAGGCCACCGAGCAATCGTCTGCGCAACGGGGAAGCCATACGCTCATCATCGAATCGATCGTCTGCGGACATCACGTTCTCCTGGTCTTGGGCCCTGTGCAAAGGTGCGGCGGGCTGGTTTCGAGGGGTTGAACGCAATGTAGGGAGCCAAATTGGCGCTCGAAATACGTCGATTGACGTATTCCCCGAGGGGGGCGATGGAATGTAATTTGCTTTGGCCTTAGCACCCGAGGCTTTTTGCACCAATCAGGATCGTCTTCCCGTCGTCATGGCCGAGATGCACCAAAATTCAGCCCGTACGCCCAGCACGCAGCGCATCGTGAAGGTGCGGCGCGATTACAACGCCTGGGTCGGCGACGAAACGCTCGAAGACTATGCGCTTCGCTTCACACCGCGCTCGTTTCGGCGGTGGTCCGAAGCGCGCGTCGCCAGCACAGCGATCGGCGGCGTGTCGTTTCTGGTGCTAGAGGCCATCGGCGGCAGCCTTGTCATCAACTACGGGTTCACGAACGCCGTCTGGGCCATTGCAGTCGTCTCGATTCTCATTTTTCTGACGAGCCTGCCGATCAGCTATTACGCGGCGCGTTACGGCGTGGACATGGATCTGCTCACCCGCGGAGCAGGATTCGGCTACATCGGCTCGACAGTAACGTCGTTCCTCTACGCAATCTTCACGTTCCTCTTCTTCGCGCTCGAGGCGGCCATCATGGCGCTCGCGTTGCAGCTGTATTTCCACATATCGCTGGCGATTGCCTATGTAGTAAGTTCGCTCATCGTGATTCCATTGGTGATGTTCGGCATCACACTCATCAATCGGCTGCAAAGCTGGACCCAGCCCTTGTGGATCGTGCTTTTCGTGTCGCCCTACGTCGCCGTACTGTGGCATCACCCCGGACTTGTGGATGAATGGACCACCTTTGCCGGATTTGCGCCACAAGGCCGCGCGTTCAGCATCATTGCGTTCGGGCAGGCGTCTACCGTCGTTTTCGCGCTGATCGTTCAGATCGGCGAGCAGGTGGACTATCTTCGGTTTTTACCGCCCCTGACGGCGAAAAACAAAAAGCGGTGGTGGCTGGCGCTCCTGTCCGCAGGGCCGGGGTGGATCGTGCCCGGCGCGTTAAAAATGCTCGGCGGCGCATTCCTTGCCTTTGTCGCGATTCAGAACGAAGTCGATGTCGGCCAGGCGGCACAACCCACGCAGATGTATCTCGTCGCCTATCACATCTTGCTCGATCCGGCGGGACTGGCGGGCTGGGCATTGCCGGCCATGACGTTGTTCGTCATCGTCTCCCAGCTCAAAATCAATGTGACGAACGCCTATGCCGGATCGCTCGCCTGGTCGAACTTCTTTGCCCGTCTGACCCATAGTCATCCGGGACGCGTAGTGTGGCTCGTCTTCAACGTGATGATTGCATTGCTGCTCGTCGAAATCGGCGTCTTCGACGTTATCGGCAAAGTGCTGTCGCTGTATGCGAACGTGGCGGTCGCCTGGGTCGGTGCATTGTGTGCCGATCTCGTCATCAACAAACCGCTTGGGTTCAGTCCACGTTACATCGAGTTCAAGCGCGCTCACCTGTACGACGTGAACCCTGTCGGCATCGGTGCAATGCTGTTCGGTGTCGTCGCCGCGCTGAGCGCGCGTGCCGGGGTGTTTGGCGAACTCGGGGAGGCGATGTCGCTGTTTCTTGCCTTTGGGGCGGCATTCGTTTGCGCGCCGCTCATCGCCATTGGAACGCGCGGGAAGTACTATCTCGCCCGAGAGCCCCATTCGACCGGTGACGCGAAATCGCTGCGTTGTGCGATCTGCGAGCACGCATTCGAACCTGAAGACACGGCGCACTGTCCGGCATATGGCGGCACGATATGCTCGCTTTGTTGCTCCCTCGATTCGCGTTGTCACGATCGCTGCAAACCGCATGCACGTTTCTCAGCGCAAGCAGACCATGCCCTGCATCGAATTTTTCCTGATGTTCGGCTCGGACCGACCGCGCTGCGCCTCATTCGATACGCGAGTCTCTTGTTTTCGATCCTTGCCGTGCTGGCCAGTGTGCTCTATCTGATCTGGTCCCAAAGCGTTGCGTCGATCCGCACCGCTGAAGTCGCCGTCATCGAGAGCAGCTTTTTGAAAATATTCTTTTCGCTAGCACTTGTCGGGTGCATCGCAGCATGGTGGTTCGTACTGGAGCGAGAGAGTCGGCGTGTCACGGAAGAGGAGTCGCAACGGCAAAACGACTTGCTGATGCAGGAAATCGAAGCGCATCAGAAAACAGACGAAGCCCTCAAGCGCGCCACGGCGGCCGCCGAGTCCGCCAATCAGGCCAAGAGTCGCTACGTCTCGGGACTCAGCCATGAGCTTCGCACACCACTCAACAGTATCCTTGGCTACGCGCAGCTCCTGATGCAAGCCAAGGACGAGCTCTCTGCGACTCGCTATAACGCCGTTCGTACAATTCATCGCAGTGGAGAGCACCTGCTGGCCCTGGTCGACGGACTGCTGGACGTAGCACGCATCGAAGCGGGTAAGCTGCAGCTCAACATCACCGCGGTTTCGCTGAACGATTTCGTCTCCCACGTATCGTCGATGATGAGTCCTCTCGCGATGGAAAAAGCGCTGGCTTTCGACGTCCAGGTCATCGGTCGGTTTCCTGCTGCAGTCAAGTGCGATCAGAAGTATCTTGGGCAGATTCTCACCAATCTGATTGGCAACGCGATTCGCTTTACCCCTGCGGGCACCGTGACTTTGCGCGTGAGTCACGCCATGGACACACTGAAGCTCGAAGTCATCGACACTGGCCCCGGTATCCCGCCGGGGGAAATGGCGAGACTGTTCCTGCCGTTCGAGCGCGGAAACGCCACGCATGCCGACGATCATGGCGCGGGTCTGGGGTTGACGATCTGCCGGTTGCTGACCCATGCGCTCGGCGGCAGTCTGGAAGTCGACAGCGAGGTCGGACGTGGCACTCGCTTCGTAGTGAAGCTGTTCGCGCCGGCCATACAAAGCCCGCCCGACATGTACACGGAATTGGCGGGCATCCGTGGGTATGTGGGACCGCGCCGCACGATCCTGGTGGTGGACGATCTCGCGGACCAGCGGGGCATCGTGGTCCAACTGCTCACGCCGCTCGGCTTCGATGTGACTGAAGTCGCCAGTGGCCCGGAAGCCCTGCGATGGCTCGGAGGGAACTTAGCCGACGCCATCATCATGGATATATCCATGCCGCTGATGGACGGTTACGAAACCAGTCGTCTGATCGGCGAGAACCAGTTGTCTGATGCCCCCATCCTCCTGCTCTCGGCAAATGCCTTCGCCGACGACCGCGAACGTGCCAGTGCGACACGATGCGCCGGGTACCTGGCCAAACCACTGCGTGTAAACCTGCTGCTCGACAAACTCGCACAATTGCTATCGCTCGAATGGGTTTCGTCCCGGACATCGGACGTGGCTTACACGCCTACCCAGTCGGCAGGGGAGCTCAGGCTCGCTTTGCCGGAGTCGATATTGCGGGGCATACGCGAGCATCTCGACGTCGGGTATGTGCAGGGCGTGGTGGATCTACTCGATGCGGCGCGCAAAGATCATCCCACTTTGGTACGGCAAATCGATGCACTGCGCGCGCTCGCGGAGCGCTTTCAACTTAGGGATCTCGAGAATGAACTTGACTGCCTGCCCCGTCCCTCCGATATCTGAGCCTTGCATGCAGGTCAGCGAAGCATCCGAATGGTTGGGGGAGCGTCCTGTTGTGCTCATCGTGGACGACACGCCCGACAATCTCGCGTTTCTCTCGGACACCTTGCGGGCGAACGGCTACACGGTGCTGGTGGCATTGAGTGGAGAAGCCGCGCTCAAGTGCCTGTCCCGCGTCACGCCCGATGCCGTACTTCTCGACGCCATGATGCCCGACATGGACGGGTTCGAGACATGCCTGCGTATCAAGCAGGACAATCGGCACGAACACCTGCCAGTGATATTCATGACGTCGCTCACGGAAAGCGAGCATGTAGTGAAGGGATTTCGGGTTGGCGGAATCGATTATGTGACAAAGCCAGTACGCCCGGAGGAAGTGTGTGCGCGTATCGGTGCTCATGTGCTGCGCTCGCGGGCACAAGCCTATGCGCACGTGGCGCTGTCGCTAAACGCTCGCGCTGCCCTGATCGTGTCCGGTGACGGGACGATACTCTGGCGCAGCCCGCAAGCGGCACGGCAAATCGCTGCATACGCCGATCAGCCCGTTCACCCGATGGACCCGCTGCCGACGACCGCCCGGCTTCCCGCTGTGCTGCGAAACTGGTTTGTCGGCTGGCTCGCGCACGGCGCCCGATCAGATGCCGTGCAGGAGTTCACGGCAGGCAATGTCCGCCGGTCCGTCACCGCCACGCCAGCGCCGGCGGCGGGTGAATGGATCGTCATGCTTTCCGAGACAGACGACTCCGTTTCCCGCGATGCGCTGTCGTCTCGCTTCGGCTTGACCACACGCGAAGCCGAAGTCCTTCTATGGGTATCGCGCGGCAAGACAAACCGGGACATTGGCGACATTCTCGGCACGGCGCCCCGAACCGTGAACAAGCATGTGGAACACCTGTTCCGAAAACTTCTGGTGGAAACCCGCGCTGCCGCGACGGCGCTGGCAGTAAAAGCGCTGGCCGACCCAACTCGATGACACCCGAGGCAATGACGCGCAGCAACGCCCGTTCCCTACACCCACTTCTGCACCCACCGAACCTCCTCCACCCGCACGACATGCCTGTCGATCCCCAGCGTTGCCGGGTCGATCCCCAGCGCGAGGCCCACAAGCTGTGGCAAGTGGAGGACGGGCAGATCCAGCGGCATATTCAGATCGCGCGCCATGTCGTCCTGATAGGTGTCAAGTACCGTGTGACACAGGGGACACGGCGTGACGATGGCGTCCGCCCCGGCCGTTTTCGCAGACGCTACGTGTCGACCGCTTAACTTGACGGGAATCACGTCGCTCTGTGCCGAGCAGTGAAAGCCGCAGCAAGCTGTCCTCCCGGAGTAGTCGACGGTCGTGCATCCCAGAATCTGTGCCAGTGTTTCTATCGACCGGACATCGCGCGCATCCGTGTCGCCGTACACCGAAGGCGGCCGGATGATATGGCAGCCATAGAACGCGGCAATCTTGTGCGACGACAACGGCGCTTTCACCAGCGCGCGTAGCCGCGTCTCCCCCACCTCCTCAAGCAGGTACCAGAGGAAGTGCGTGATACGTGCCGTCCCGCGGTAGACCAGTCCCTCCTCTGCCAACTTGCGGTCGACCCGGGCGCGCAACGTGGGATCGTTGTCCACGCGCTGTTTGGCTTCGAGCAGGTTCAGCGTGCAGGTATTGCAGATTGTCATCAAATCGAGGCCGGCCGCTTCCGCCAGCGCGATGATCCGCACATTAAGCGCAACGAAGCGTTCCGCATTAGCCGCGCGAATCTCACGACTGCCCGTGCAGGTCGCGGACGTAAGCGTCTCCAGTGCAATGCCCAACCTTTCGGCCACCGCCTGCGTGGCCATCAATAACTCACCACAAGTCGTACGGGCACTGCACCCGGGATAAAAAGCGATTCGCATGGCTATGCCTCACCAGAAATGAACTCAACCAAAGAAAATGCGCCGGATCGCCTCGATCCCCTGCACAGGTCGGCGCAACAGCGCCGCCAGCGGCCGCACCTTGCCGCGCAGCATCAGCTTCAAGGTCCGTCCGGGACGTTGCAGCGCGGCTCGCCAGCCACGCGTCCCAAGCACCAGCAACATGGGCTCGATGCGCCCGCGCCTCTCAACGATCTCCATGAACGCGCGCGCATGCGGCGACGCCTCCGGCGCACGCGCATACGCCAACTGCTTGAGCGGTTCGATAGCGGCACTCACGATCGGAATATGCGCGGGGCAGACCGCTTCGCATTGGTAGCAGGAGACGCAATGGTGGACATGCGCCTCGTCCAGAATGGCTTGCAGACGGGAAGCGTCGTCCCGGGCATCCAGCGCAACGCGGGCCAGATGCACCAATGGCGCAGGCCCCGCGAACGCGATGTCCTCGGGAAAATCGAGCACCGGACACGCCGAATAGCACGCCAGACAACTGAGGCAATCCATCGTCGCCCGGAGTGTTGCGGCGTTTGCGGCGTCGACCGGCTCGGGAAACCCGCCATACGGACGCGTGCGCTGGAGCCAGGTCTGCAACGAGACCAGCTTCGCCTCGGCCGGCGCCCGGTCGACCGCCAGATCGCGAATCAACGGCAGATGACGCAGCGGTTCGACATGCATCTCCGCTTGCGCCGCCTCCCAGCACGCCAGCACCTCCCGACCGTTCATCCGCACCGCGCACGTACCGCACTTCTTCGTGCCGCAATACCATCGGTAGCCGATGTCCACCCCGAGCACTTCCTGTACATAGTTCAGTGCGTCGATGATTCGCATGTGCGGCACCGTCGGCACCGCGTAGGTCTGCATATAGGGCGCAGCGTCCGTCTCCGGATCGAAACGCGAAATGTGCAGCGTTACTGTCGTCAGCTCACTGTCGCTATCGCTATCACCCCGAAATTGCCCGACGTCCGAATGCATGTGTCCCGTCTCCCCGCAAAGTCGACCGGTCCGAACCGGCCTGTGTCCCGACGCCTGCCGTCTCGCCTTACGTGGCTCACCACGGCACGCTGAAATACTCCTGTCGCTCGAATCCGGGCGCGATGGCTCCCTCGGGGTAGCGCTCCCGCCGGAACCGATAAGCGCCGCCGTCGAGCGCGACGATGTTCTTGCACTGCCATGCGGTGTTATCGACGTACGGAAAGTCCGTCCGGTAGAAACTGCCTCGGCTTTCTTCTCGCTTCAACGCGCTTTGCAGCGTGACTTCGCACACGTCGATCAGGTTGTGGGCGTCGAGCGCATCGAGCCACGCGGTGTTGAACCGGCGCGAGGTGCTCGGCGGTGTCATGCGCGGCAGTTCGCGCTCTCGCATCGCGGCAAGCCTCGCCAGACCGGCGCGCATGGCCTCCCCGCTCTTGATCAATCCGTATGCCGCGTCCATCACGTCCCAGATGCCCGTCTTGACGTGCATGGGGGCGAGCGCCTGCCGCCCGGTCTCGCCGTCAGCCGTCTGGCCGCCCGCATCCGCCCTGAGCCTCACCCCCTCCACCCGCGATTCTTCTGCCCGAATCTGCTGCTCGGTCAGGCCATCGTGACGATGTCGGTCCGGCAAGCTGCCAGCAATCGACTCGGCCACCAGCCCACCGTCGTAAATCGCGACGGCCAGACTCCCCGTGACATGCGCGCCCACGCCCCCTGCGACCCACAATCCGTCGACACTGGTGCGCATCGAATGGGGATCCGACTCGATACCGCCTTGCCGGTAATGCATCGTGGGGCGCGCCTCGACCTTGTCGCGCGTGATGTCGAGCCCCAGCTTTTCAAACGCAGAACCGGCGTACTGGTACCGCCGTAACACATCCGCATCGACGTGGCTGTATGACGTGTAATAGCCGCCACTGAAGCGTGCCTTGCCCGCGAGCACCTGTTGCGTGAGTCGCTTGACCTGAAGCGTGTACGGCGCGAGCGCGGCAGGCGCGTCGCGCGACTGCTCGAAGAAGCACTCGCCTTGCGCGTTGTACACGCGCGAACTTTGATTCGTGCCGACAAGCGGATTCGGATAGATGTGCAGACGCTGCCACGTCGGTGGATGCGCAAAGTCGCTGATGTGCCAGAACTGCATCTCCAGATTAGTCATCTCAGCCCCCGCGCGCAGTGCCAGCGCAATGCCGTCGCCGGTCTGCTCCCGCGTTCCCGTGGAGCGACGCACCATCCGGTCAGCGTGCCCGGTCGCCATCACGACGGCCCTGGCATGCACCGCGAACATCTCGCCGCGCACGTAGTCGAGCGCAGTCAGCCCGCAAACTTCGCCGTTCTCGTTGCGCAGCAGCGCCGTCACGACACACTCCTCATGCATCGGAATGCCGCGCGCCTGCAACTGCTTGCGTCGGATATCCATCAGCAACATGCCGGTCTGCCCCTGCATCGGCGCGACCGCCCAGCGCACCGGCGAGTGGCTCATCGCGATCTGCCCGTCGGCCTCCCGCGAAAACAACAAACCGAGCGACTCCATCTCGGGATAGAAGGTGTTCTCGATCCAGTGCCCCGCCGCCGCCAGATAGGACTGATCGACCAGAAAGTGGCTGTAGTACTTCGCGAAGAATTCGAGCGAACTGGCGGCGTTCTGCGCGTTGCCGCCGAGCATCTTCGAGCCGACGATCACCGCTCCGGCCATGATCGACGCACCGCTCTTGCCGACCAGCCCCTTCGATATCAACATCGGCTTCAATCCCAGGTCGTGCAGACGGAGCGCGGCATAGGTGCCCGCACCGCCGCCGCCCACGACTACGACATCGCAATCGATCACCTTCATCGCAGTAGCGCCCTCCTCGGGCCGGTAGTAGAACTTTGAAACTGCTGAGTGGAACGTGATCATTGTGGACAGTCCGCCCCTGAGCGAATGCGGCGATCGGGACACGCCGTCTAGCAAAGCGGCCAAAGTGGCAAAAAGTGACCGGGGGAGCAAAGGAAGATGAGCAAACGACTGCCATCGGCTGGCGTACGCGCGGACCGCTCGAAAATTCTGTCCGTTTTGCGATATGTGTTGTCCCGCGCGCGGTGTGCGCAGCAGGCGAGCGGCGCTAATGTGGTCAGGGCATCAGGACAAACAAGACCAACCACAACGACAATCAGCCATCAGGAGACACACCATGGATGCGACCCTGCAAACCGTCGCCCGCAACGAGCGCGGCTCACCCGCCAAGTCGGTCATCTTGGGCGCGGGTATCGGTAACGCGCTTGAGTGGTACGACTTCGCGTCGTTCGTACTCTTTTCCCGCTATTTCTCGACCCAGTTCTTCCACGCCGAAGACCCGACCGCAGCCTTCCTGTCCACGCTCGCCGTCTTCGCCGTCGGCTTCCTGCTGCGCCCCATCGGCGGTATCTATTTCGGCTGGCTGTCGGACCGGCGAGGACGCCGCTTTGCGATGGTGGCTTCGATGGCCGTCACCGCCGCGGGGTGCCTGGTCATCGCCGTATCGCCGACATATGCCTCCATCGGACTGATGGCACCGACGTTGCTCGTCTTCGGACGCCTGCTCCAGGGTTTCGGGCTCGGCGGCGAGATCGGCGCATCGTTCACGTTCCTCGTGGAAAGCGCTCCCGTGCGCCGCCGGGGCCTCTGGTCGAGCAGCATGTTCATCGCCATTACGGGCGGCTCGCTGCTGGCCACCGCCGTGGGGCTGGTACTCACGCAGGTCTTTTCCACGGATGAGATGACGCGCTACGGCTGGCGCATCCCCTTCTTCCTCGGTGCGGCCCTCGGGGTGTATGCGCTCTTCCTGCGCGGCAGGCTCAAGGAAACGTCCGCTTTCGAACACGAGCAAAGCGAAGCGCGTGCCGGTGTGCCCGTGCAACCGATGGCGCACGCCATCTGGGAGCATCGTGCATCGGTGCTGCGAATCATCGCACTCACCGCCGGACCGACGCTGACGTTCAATACCTGGATGTCGGGGGCCATCACATTCGCCACGCACTTCAAGGGCGTCGATGCCCGTCAGGGACTATGGGCACTATGCATCGGCTGCCTCGTGTATATGGCCGTGCAACCGTTCTGGGGCGCACTGTCCGATCGCATCGGCCGCAGGCCGAACTTGCTGATGGGGGCTGGCGGCTCGGCGCTCGTCATCGTGCCGCTGCTGATGCTCATCGACGGCTCCTTCGCGCGTCTCACGCTGGCGATCTGCGTCGGCCTGGTGGTGCTCGCCGCCTGGACGGCCATCGCCCCAGCGGTCTATGCCGAGCTGTTCCCCACGCGTATCCGCGCTACCGGCGTGGCCATTCCGTACTCGCTGACGGTCGCGATCTTCGGCGGCACCGCTCCCTACCTTCAGAACTGGATGGCCGATCACGGCCATCTGGGGTGGTTTGCCGCCTATCTGATCGCACTCAATCTGCTGACGGTCCTCGCGGTGGTCCGGATGCCCGAAACTCGCGGTCAGCCGCTCGAATGAGCCAGCGCGCCGTAGGGCAGCACGGCCCTCCGGCGCCACCAGGCCTTCCGTCCCATCCCGATCCCCCACGTTAACCCCCATGTCCGACGACGGATGTTAAGGAAAGAATGAAACGAGCATTTCTTTCCTTTAACGTCTCTTAACGTCCGTTACCGTTCGTTAACGCCTCGGGGGCCGTCATGCAGACCCGGATCATCACCGCACAGGACGTCGAGTTCTTCGAATCGCGAATTTCGCCCGCCCCCATGGTCGGTCTGGCCTTCGAGTTCCCCGCAGGGGGCGGCGTCGAGCCCCACGTCCATCCCTACGGTCAGGTGCTCTTCGGTGGCGAAGGCATCATGTGTGTCGACACGCCGCGCGGCACCTGGGTCGTGCCGCCGCAACGCGCAGTCTGGATTCCACCGATGACGTTGCACGCCGTACGGTTGCGGGCGTCGTTCGGAATGCACAACCTTCTGATCTCGCCGCATGTCGTCGCCGACTTACCCAAGACATGCGAGCCGCTCGTCGTATCCAATCTGATGCGCGAACTGATTCTGCGCGCGGCATCCACCGACGAACCACTGCTGCGCAAGCGTCACGTCGACAAATTCTTCGAAATCATCCGAGACGAACTCGAATTCAGCGACGAAATCCCGCTGTCGGTCGAAATTCCGCGTGAACGGCGTCTCGCCCGCCTTTGCACCGAATTCCTGCGCGAGCCGTCCGACAACCGGACGCTCCAGGAATGGGGTGATCACGTCGGGGCCAGTTCGCGCACCCTGTCGCGCCTGTTCATCCGCGAGCTCAACCAGACGTTCGACGAATGGCGACGCCACGTCCGTCTTCAAGAAGCCCTATACCGACTCGCCGAAGGGCGGGCCGTCTCCGCAGTCGCCAACGAGCTGGGCTACGAGAGCACGACGGGCTTCATCGAAATGTTCCGCAAATCCCTCGGACGCACGCCCGGCCAGTACTTCACCTGATCCGGGGCGGCGGTCGGTACCGGCTGCTGCACCGTCCTGCCGCCTCCCCGGCGCATGCAGCGCCCCCCTTCCCCTCTGTCGCACGCTCACGCCCCAAACCTTCACTTTTCATCAAGTCTTATATAAGACATAAGACATTTGACCTTACCTTGCATAGGGACTAAAATCACGGGCAAAAGCCGTACTGGAACAAGCCCCGGAGGCCTCAAAACCTCCCCCGAAACGCAACATCAGCAGGTCTCCTCATGCTTGAAAACTATCGTGAACACGTGGCCGCCCGCGCCGCGTTGGGTATTCCCCCCCTGCCGCTGACCGCTCAGCAGACCGCCGAACTGGTCGAGCTGCTGACCAACCCGCCCGCAGGCGAAGAGCAGACGCTGGTCGATCTGATCACGAACCGCGTGCCCGCCGGTGTTGACGAAGCCGCCCGCGTGAAGGCCGGTTTCCTCGCCGCTGTCGCCAAGGGCGAAACGGCCTGTGCGCTGATCTCCCGCGCCCGCGCCACCGAACTCCTCGGCACGATGCTCGGCGGCTACAACATCGCCCCGCTCATCGAACTGCTGTCGGACGCCGAAGTCGGCACCGTCGCCGCCGACGCGCTCAAGAACACCCTGCTGATGTTCGACCAGTTCCATGACGTCAAGGAACTCGCCGACAAGGGCAACGCCAACGCACGCGCCGTCCTGCAAAGCTGGGCCGACGCCGAATGGTTCACGAGCCGCCCGGAAGTCCCGCAAAGCCTGACCATCACCGTGTTCAAGGTCACGGGCGAAACCAACACCGACGACCTCTCGCCGGCCCCGGACGCCACCACCCGCCCCGACATTCCGATGCACGCCCTGGCGATGCTCAAGAATGCCCGCCCCGGCATCACCCCGGAAGAAGACGGCAAGCGCGGTCCGATCAAATTCATCGAGTCGCTCAAGGAAAAGGGTCACCTCGTCGCTTATGTGGGCGACGTCGTCGGCACGGGCTCCTCGCGCAAGTCGGCCACCAACTCGGTGCTGTGGTTCACGGGCGAAGACATCCCCTTCATTCCGAACAAGCGCTTCGGCGGTGTGTGCCTGGGCAGCAAGATCGCCCCGATTTTCTACAACACGATGGAAGACGCCGGCGCACTGCCGATCGAACTCGACGTGTCGCAGATGGAAATGGGTGACGTGGTCGAACTGCGTCCGTACGAAGGCAAGGCTTTGAAGAACGGCGCCGTGATCGCCGAATTCCAGGTCAAGTCCGACGTGCTGTTCGACGAAGTGCGCGCCGGTGGCCGTATTCCGCTGATCATCGGCCGTGGCCTGACCGCCAAGGCGCGTGAAGCGCTGGGTCTCGCGCCGTCGACGCTGTTCCGTCTGGCTCAACAGCCGTCGGATAGCGGCAAGGGCTTCTCGCTGGCACAGAAGATGGTGGGTCGCGCCTGCGGTCTGCCGGAAGGTCAGGGTGTGCGTCCGGGCACGTACTGCGAACCGAAGATGACCTCGGTCGGCTCGCAAGACACGACGGGCCCGATGACCCGTGACGAACTGAAGGATCTGGCTTGCCTCGGCTTCTCGGCCGACCTCGTCATGCAATCGTTCTGCCACACCGCCGCTTATCCGAAGCCGGTGGACGTGAAGACGCACCAGACCCTGCCGAACTTCATCAGCAACCGTGGCGGTATCGCACTGCGTCCGGGCGACGGCGTGATCCACTCGTGGCTCAACCGCATGCTGCTGCCCGACACCGTCGGCACCGGCGGCGACTCGCACACCCGCTTCCCGATCGGCATCAGCTTCCCGGCAGGCTCGGGGCTGGTCGCCTTCGCCGCGGCCACTGGTACGATGCCGCTGGACATGCCGGAATCGGTGCTGGTCCGCTTCAAGGGCAAGATGCAACCGGGCGTCACGCTGCGTGACCTCGTCAACGCGATCCCGCTGTACGCCATCAAACAAGGCATGCTGACGGTCGCCAAGCAAGGCAAGAAGAACATCTTCTCGGGCCGCATCCTTGAGATCGAAGGCCTGCCCGAGCTGAAGGTCGAGCAGGCGTTCGAGCTGTCGGACGCCTCCGCCGAGCGCTCGGCCGCCGGTTGCACGGTGCACCTGAACAAGGAACCGATCATCGAATACCTGAACAGCAACGTCACGCTGCTCAAGTGGATGATCGCGCAGGGCTATCAGGATCCGCGCAGCCTGCAACGCCGTATCACGGCAATGGAACAGTGGCTGGCCGACCCGCAACTGCTCTCGCCGGATGCCGACGCTGAATACGCTGCCGTCATCGAAATCGATCTGGCCGACATCCATGAGCCGATCGTCGCCTGCCCGAACGATCCGGACGACGTGAAGACGCTGTCGGACGTTGCCGGTGCGACCATCGACGAAGTGTTCATCGGTTCGTGCATGACCAACATCGGTCACTTCCGCGCCGCATCGAAACTGCTCGAAGGCAAGCGCGACATTCCGGTCAAGCTGTGGGTCGCCCCGCCGACCAAGATGGACCAGAAGCAACTGACGGAAGAAGGTCACTACGGCGTGTTCGGCACGGCCGGTGCCCGTACCGAAATGCCGGGCTGCTCGCTGTGCATGGGTAACCAGGCACAAGTGCGCGAAGGCGCGACGGTCATGTCGACGTCGACCCGTAACTTCCCGAACCGTCTGGGCAAGAACACGAACGTGTATCTCGGCTCGGCGGAACTGGCCGCTATCTGCTCGCGTCTGGGCAAGATCCCGACCAAGGAAGAGTACATGGCCGACATGGGCGTACTCGCTTCGAACGGCGACAAGATCTACAAGTACATGAACTTCGACCAGATCGAAGACTTCAAGGAAGTCGCCGACACGGTGCAGATCTAAGCGTGATGTCGGGCTACGGCGTGCAGATGGCGTCGTAGCACCGCTGCCGTAGCCAACGAAAAGGCGTCGCAAGTGAAATGCTTGCGACGCCTTTTTTATTGACCACACCGGACACGCGACAGGCCATTTCCGAAGCCCTGTAAAATCACGGGCAGATTTTTGACGACGCCCCGAAGTGCCATCTGCGGGACGACATACTCACGAGATGTGGCATGCAAACCGTAGCGATCCTCGACTTTGAAACCACCGGCCTTTCGCCCACGCAAGGCGACCGGGCAACCGAAATCGCCGTCATCCTGCTGCGCGACGGCCAGATCGTCGATCGTTACCAGAGTCTGATGAATGCCGGACGGCGCATTCCGTCCGATGTCGCCGCGCTCACGGGCATTACCAACGACATGATCGCAGCGGCACCGCCCGTCTCGCAGGTCATGCGCGAGGCTGCACAGTTCGTCGGCAACTGTCCGGTCGTCGCGCACAACGCCGGGTTCGACAAGCGTTTCTGGCAAGCCGAACTCGCCATGCTGGGCGCGCGCTCGGATCACGTCTTCGCCTGCACGATGCTGACCGCCAGACGCCTCTACCCTCACGCCCAGAATCACCGCCTCTCCAGCCTCGCCGATCTCCTCCAGCTCCCGAAGACCGGTCGTGCCCACCGGGCGATGGTCGACGCCGAGATGACGACGCACCTCTGGCGTCGGATGCACGACGACATCTCGCGCACCTACGGCCTCAGGCACGTGGACCACGCGCTGATCGCCCGCGTGCAGACGACGAGCAAGGACAAAGTGCCGACGCTGCTGCGTTCACTCGCGCAAGGTGCAGGACACTAAATACCCGCCCCTATCGAACCGTCCGAAGTTCGCGCCACGGTTCCGATGTCCAACTCATCGGATGACGCGAATTGGGAAGGACTGGATCGATCCATCCAGCGCCCGGTTGCGCGATGTGATCGATGCGCAAACCGTCGACCCGATCTGAAGCGATTGCGGGATGCTCATCGCTTGATATGCCGCTCAAGCAAATCCAGATCGTCCCGTAACAGCTTCAGCACGCCCGCAGCGCCCTGTTCGCCAAGCTGCCGCGTCGAATCCTGTTCGACGGAACGCAGCGCCATGTCGGCGATCTGCGCCGCAATTTCCTCCGCATTTCGCGAGCCCGTCGGCGTGAACCACCACGCCGTCCAGTTGCACATGCCGATGATCGAGAACGCGGCGACCTTCGCATCCATCACCCGAAACTGACCGCGCTCGATGCCCAGCTCGATCGCGTGACGGAACTGCTCCAGCACCGCACGCCGTGACTGCTCCGCCAACTGGCGCTGCTCGGGTGGCAGATTGTCCTCGTTGCGCTCGACCACGCGAAATTGCAGCGGGTGCGTCAGGATCAGATGCGCGTGACGCAGCACCAGATGCCGCAGCATCGCCGACGGTTGTCGCAGATCGTCCGGCACCGCCTCCGACGCCAACTCCCCCGCCGCCCGCGTCACAACCGCCGTCAGCACTTCCAGAATCGCTTCCTTGCTCTTGAAGTAGTAGTAAAGCGCTGGACGCGTGACGCCCACTACGTCGGCAATGTCGTTAAAGCTCGTGCCGTCGAATCCCCGTTCGATGAACAGCCGCGTCGCGACTTCCAGAATGTTCTCCCGCAACGCGTCGCTCGTGCCGGTGCTTTGGTTCACGCTGCCGGAGTCGGTGCGCTTTCTCGCGATCCGGGGCGGCACGCAGGCGCAGATCGCCGCGACGCTCAAACGCGTAGCGCCAGGCCTTGTCGTCGCCGGTCAGACGTACAGCGCCGCCGATGACCGTCTGCCGTCCTCGCCCGTCGTGCAACTGTTTCACCGCGACTACCGGCGCGGCACGTTGCTGCTCTGGCTGGCGTTCTTCATGAGCCTGTTGCTCCTGTACCTGCTCATCAACTGGCTGCCGATTCTCGCGGAACGTAGCGGGCTGACGCTTAAACAGGCGTCGATGTTTGCCGGGCTGCTGCAAGGGGGCGGTGTACTGGGCGCGATTGTGCTGGGCGTGCTGATCGATCGCTTCCATCCGTACAAGGTCGTTGCGGTGGCCTATCTGCTCGGGGCGGCTTCGCTGGCGTCGCTGGCGCTGACCGAGAGCGCAATCTGGCTGGCAGTGGGCATCTTCATCACGGGATTTTGCGTGAGCGGTTCACAGGTCTGCGCAAACGTGATTGCGTCGGCGTATTACCCGACGTCGAATCGGGCGACGGGCGTGGCCTGGGCGCTTGGCATCGGCCGCATCGGTGCCGTCGCGGGATCGTTCGGCGGGGCGCTCCTGCTGGCGGCGGGCTGGAGCAACGCCGGGCTGTTCACGATTCTGGCGATACCGGCCATGCTCGCGGCGCTCGGCATTCTGCTCGCCGGAACGAAGCACCGCCGGGTGACGCAGGCATCGGACGCGGTCAGCGCGCCGTCGTCGACCGCACTGTCGTAAGGCGATAACCAGAAGCAAGGAAGCGCGCGGATATCGTCGATATCACGCGCGCTTCGGGGACTTCCGATAGTCCGATGCGTCAGTCGTAGGCCCGCGCATCCTCCACTAGTTTGCCATCGGTCGGCAGCGACCCGACAGCGACGAAATCCACCTCACCGCGCAGTCGCGTCACATCGCGCAACGTCTCTTGCAAACGTACCGCCAGTCCCTCCGGCGGCGTATCGTTCGTCTCGCACAGCAGGCGCATGCGGTCGTCGCCCACTCGTCCTTCCACACGCAGACGCAACCGCACCAGCTCCGGGTAGCGTTTGCCAATCTCGCCGATTTGCCCGGGATGCACGAACATGCCGCGCACCTTCACGGTCTGATCCGCGCGCCCGAGCCAGCCCTTGAGACGCATGTTCGTTCGCCCGCAAGGACTGATGCCTGCCTCCACCGCCGACAGGTCGCCGGTCGCGAAGCGAATCAGCGGGTAATCCGGATTGAAGTTCGTCACCACGACTTCGCCGATTTCGCCGTCCGGCACTGGCTTTGTGCCGCCCGGCTCGACCAGTTCCACCAGCACGTTTTCGTCGACGATCAGCCCGGCTTGTGCGTCGCTCTCGAAGGCGATCAGCCCCAGGTCCGCAGTGCCGTACAACTGGCGCGCCGTAATCCCCCGCCCGTTGAACCACTCGCGCAGCGACGGCGGCAACGCTTCGCCCGAAAGCGTGGCGCGACGAATGCAACTGAGGTCCGCCCCGGCCGCTTCACCCTTCTCGATCAATATCTTCAGGAACGACGGCGTGCCCGCATAGGCGCCCGGCTTCAGGTGCCGAATCGCTTCCAGTTGCAGTTCCGTCTGCCCCACGCCAGCGGGGAATACGCAACATCCCAGCCGTGCCGCCCCCGTCTCGATCATCATGCCAGCGGGGGTGAAGTGATACGAGTATGTGTTGTAGACCAGATCACCCGGACGCAGCCCTGCCGCGTACATCGCGCGGGCAAAGCGCCACCAGTCGCTACCGCGCCCGTCCGGTTCGTAGATCGGACCCGGCGACTGGTAGACGTGCGCGAGGCCGCTCACGGGCGTGGCGTTCAGACCGCCGAGCGGCGGATGACGCACCTGAAACGCCGTCAGATCCGATTTGCGGGTGACGGGCAATCCGGCCAGCGCATCGCGCGAGTCGATCTCGCCCGCGTCGATATCGCTTAGCGCTTCGGAAAAGTAGGCGGCATGCGTGCGGGCATGCGAGACCTGCGCCGCAAGCGCCGCCAGCAACGCCTTCTCGCGAACCTCTGGCGCACGAATTTCCAGCGTGTCGAAGTAATCGTTCATATCAACGGATCAACGATGAGGATTAACGATGAAGATTAACGAAGCGGATTGACGAACAAGCGCGAGTGCGCGACTCGCCTGAACACGCACGCGCTCAGGCAATCCAGCGCTTGCGCCGCCGGTAGCTCTTGACGTTGCGGAAGCTCCCCGCGCTGCTCGCACCGTCTTTGGCGATGCCCAGATAGAACTCCTTGACGTCCTCGTTATCGCGCAGCGACGTCGCATCGCCATCCATCACGACACGCCCGTTCTCGAGGATGTAGCCGTAGTCCGCATAGCGCAGCGCGGCCATTGTGTTCTGCTCTGCAAGCAGGAAACTGACGTTCTCGCGCTGATTCAGGTCGCGCACGATCGTGAAAATCTCCTCGACGATCTGCGGCGCGAGCCCCATCGACGGCTCGTCGAGCAGAATCATCGACGGCTGGGCCATCATCGCGCGGCCGATGGCGCACATCTGCTGCTCGCCTCCGGAGGTGTAACCCGCCTGCGACTTGCGTCGCGTCTTCAGACGCGGGAAGTAGGCGTAGATGCGCTCCAACGCGTGCTGCTGCGCGCTGCGCGACGCATGCCGCACATAGCCGCCCGTCAGCAGATTCTCTTCGATGGTCAGATGCCCGAAGCAGTGACGCCCCTCCATCACCTGAATCACACCGCGCTTGACCAGTCCGTTGGGCGTCAGTTGCTCGACCCGCTCGCCGCGATAGTCGATGGTGCCCTTCGTCACCTCGCCGCGCTCGGCATGCAGCAGATTCGAAATGGCCTTGAGCGTTGTGCTCTTGCCCGCGCCGTTGGCCCCGAGCAGCGCCACGATCTTGCCCTCGGGCACGATCAGCGACACGCCCTTGAGCACCAGAATGACGTGGTCGTAAATGACTTCGATGTTGTTGACGCGCAAACTCGCTTCCATGCATCACTCCGAAATCGGTGCTGCCGGCGTGCGTCACCGGCAGCGGATCCTCAACCCTTCATCAGCCCTTCATCAGCCCTTGTAGCAAGCCGGCGTAATGCCCTTCTCCTTGGCGTACTGCTTGGCCGACGCTTCGAACAGCGGGTGAATCAGACGGCGATTGCCTTCGATCCAGTCGGACACCATCACCCACTTCGCGCCATCCCATTGCTGGATGCGGACCTTGCCCGAGCCTTCGTGGTCTTCGCAGCTCGTCTTGATGTCCGGCAGCAGACCCGTTGCACCCAGCGCCTTCAGGCGTGCCGCGTCGATGTTCAGGTTCTCGAACGCCCAGCGCACCTGCACCGGCGTCGACACCTTGCCCTTGCCGAACTTGTTCTGCGCGGTGTTCAGCGCTTCGACCGTCGCCACCGCCGCCGAGACGCCACGGTTGTACAGCACCGAGCCGACCTTCGAGGGGTCTTGCATATTCCCCTTGCCCGCGCCGTAGACCACCTTTTCGATGTCGGCGATCAGCGGCACCTGCTTACCCGCCACGTTCCACGTCGCGCTCATGTAGCCCTTGGCTGCCGGACCTGCGGGGATCGTGTCTTCTTCCGAACCGGCCCACCAGCTGCCGACGATCTTCTCGCGCGGATAGCCGACCTTCTGCGCGGCCTTGAGCGCCGTCTGGTTCATCACCCCCCAGCCCCAGAACACGACGTAATCCGGGTTCTCCTGACGAATGCGCAGCCACTGCGCGCCCTGCTCGTTGCCCGGGTGCGCGACCGGAATCTCGATCAGGTTGAACTTGTTGATCTTGGACTCGGCTTGCATCGCGACAATCGGCTCTTTGCCATATGCCGAGTCGTGATACAGGAAGACGATCTTCTTGCCGTTGAGCGACCCGCCGTTCTTGTCGGCGAGGAACTTGATGATGGCGGACGCCTGCATCTGGTAAGTCGTCACCAGTGGGAAAGCCCACGGGAACACGCTGCCGTCGACCGCGTCGGTGCGCCCGTAACCCATCATCACGAGCGGCACCTGATCGGTTGCGGTCTTGTCGATCAGTGCGTAGGAGATGCCCGTCGCCATCGTGTGATAAGCGGTGCCCTTCGTCACCGGGTTCTTGCCTTTGAGACGCTCGTAGCACTCCACGCCCTTGGCGTTGTTGTACTCGGTCTCGCACTCTTCCCACGTGAGCTTCACGCCGTTCACGCCGCCGTTCTTCAGGTTCACGTATTGCAGATAGTCGATGAACCCGCCGTAGAACGATTGACCGTTCGCGCCGTACGGGCCAACGCGATAATCAGCCAGTGCGATGAACTGATCGTTCGACTGCGCGAACGACGTCCCCACCGCCCCCGTGCCGAGCGCTAGCGCCAACGCCAGCGAGCCCAACGATGTCGTCAACTGTTTCGTGCTCATGCTGTGTCTCCATCTGTGGTTTTGTGTATGACCAAACGTTCGCCGAGAATGCGGGTCGGCGAGGTAAACCTCAATGCGGGAAAGGCCAGATGCGCAGCTTCTCCTTGGCAATCTGCCAGAGCCGCGCCAGCCCATGCGGTTCGGCAATCAGGAAAAAGATGATGAGACCGCCAAACACCATCAACTGGATATGCGAGACGGTGGCGTTGGTGAACGGCAAATGCAGGAACGTCGCAATCGTCGGCAACGTACTGTCGAGCAAGATCGGCAGCAACAAGATGAACGCGGCGCCCAGGAAGCTGCCGAGAATGCTGCCCACGCCGCCGATGATGATCATGAACAGGATGCGGAACGACAGGTCGAGCGAGAAGCCGTCCGGCTCCACGGAGCCGAGGTAGCAGTAAGCATAGAGCGCGCCTGCCACGCCGCAGTAGAACGAACTCACCGCGAAGGCGAGCAGTTTGACCCGCATGAGCGGAATGCCGATGACCTCGGCGGCGACGTCCATGTCGCGCACGGCCATCCACGCGCGGCCAATGTGCGAGCGCACCAGATTCTTCGCGATCAGTGCCATCACCGTGACCACACCAAGCACGAACAGGTACTTGCGCACCGGCGTATCCACGTCCACACCGAACACCGAGATCTTCTGCGCCGTGATCACGCCCGACGAACTGTTGTTCGAGAGCCAGGGGAATTTGGTGAGTACCCAAAGCACGAAGAATTGCGCGGCGAGCGTGGCCACCGCAAGATAGAAGCCCTTGATGCGCAGCGACGGCAGACCGAACGCAATGCCCACGAGCGCCGCACACACGCCACCCAGCGCGAACGATGCCAGGATTGGCATGCCCTCGATACGCAACTGGAAGTTATAGGACGCATAAGCCCCCACGGCCATGAACGCCGCCGTGCCGAGCGACAGTTGCCCTGCGTAGCCTGTCAGCAGATTCAGCCCGAGCGCCGCGAGCGAGAACACGAGGAATGGCACGAGGATCGCCGTCAGCCAGTACTCGGAGGCGATCCACGGCAGGATGCCGAACGCCACGACGAGCAGGCTGCAAACGGCGATCCGGTCTTGCCGGATCGGGAAAATCTGGCTGTCGGCAACGTAGGACGTCTTGAACTGCCCAGCTTCGCGATAGAACATGTGTGGCCTCTGCGATGAATGCTTGCGAGTGCTTTCCGATTCGAATGATTCGAATGACCGATGCGGTCGCCGCCGGTCAGACCCGATCGATGTGCCGTTCGCCGAACAACCCTTCCGGGCGTACCAGCAGGAACAGCAGTGCGAAGACGTACGGGAACCAGCCCTCGATGCCACCGAAATTGCCGCCGAACTGGCTTTGCAGCAGCTGCGGCACGTAGATCTCCGCGAGCTTTTCCGCCGCGCCGATGATCAGCCCGCCCACAATCGCGCCGGGGATCGACGTAAAGCCACCGAGAATCAGCACGGGCAGCGCCTTGAGGGCGGTCATCGTGAGCGCGAACTGCACGCCGTTGCGCGAGCCCCACAGCATGCCCGCTACCAGCGCGACGAAGCCCGACACGCTCCACACGACCACCCAGATGCGCTGCAACGGAATGCCCAGCGAGAGCGCCGCCTGATGGTCGTCGGCGACCGCCCGCAGCGCCCGACCGATGCTCGTCGCCTTAAAGAACAGGGCAAGCAACGCGACCAGCACTGCGGCGATCCCGGCGGCCGCGAGGTCGAAGCTGCTCACCAGCACGCCCGTCGAATCCATGATCGAGGCGATGGGTTCGTCCACGATGCCCAGCGACAACGGACGCACTTCGTTGCCCCACAGAAGCGGGGCAAGACCTTCGAGGAAGAACGACAGGCCGATGGTCGCCATGAACAGCGTGATGGGCGACTGATTCACGAGCTTGCGCAACACGAAGCGCTCCGTCGCCATGCTCATCAGCACCATGACGACGAACGCGCCGATGGCTGCCGCCCACAGCGGCAAGCCACGCTCCATGAGACCGACGACCGACAAGGCCGCGAAGTACACCATCGCGCCCTGCGCAAAATTGAACACGCCGGACGCCTTGAAGATCAGGACGAAGCCCAGCGCCACGAGCGAATACATCACGCCCGAGAGCAGCCCGCCGATCAGGATTTCGAAGAAGAACTGCATCGATGTCTCCAGTGTGCCAACGCTCAGTCAACTGCCATTCGATGTTCGGGGTTCGAGGCTTCCGATAACCGCCCTGACGATCACGCCGCCGCAGGCATGCCTTGCGCTGCACCGAGATATGCGCGGATCACCTCGGGGTCGGCGCGAACCTCGGCGGGGGTGCCGTCGCCGATCTTCTTGCCGTAGTCGAGGACCACGACACGATCGGAGATGTCCATCACGACGCCCATGTCGTGCTCGATCAGCACGATAGTCGTGCCGAACTCTTCGTTCACTTCGAGAATGAAGCGACACATGTCGCGCTTTTCTTCGAGGTTCATGCCAGCCATCGGCTCGTCGAGCAATAGCAGTTCGGGCTCGGCAGCCAGTGCGCGCGCCAGCTCGACCCGCTTTTGCAGGCCGTATGGCAGCCGTCCGACGGGCGTCTTGCGGATGTGCTGGATTTCGAGAAAGTCGATGATCTCCTCGACCTTGGCGCGATTCGCCATCTCTTCCTGACGCGCTTTCCCCCACCAGAGGGCGCTGGCCAGCAGTCCGGCACGCATGCGGGTGTTGCGTCCCGTCATGATGTTGTCGAGCACGGACATGCCCTTGAACAATGCGATGTTCTGGAACGTGCGCGCCACGCCCTGCCGTGCGGCGGATGTCGGATGCATGCGCTGACGCACTTCGCCGCGAAACACGATCGTGCCCTGCTGCGGGTGATAGACGCCGTTGATGACGTTGAGCATCGAACTCTTGCCCGCGCCGTTCGGGCCGATGATGGCGCGGATCTCGTGCGCCATCACGTTGAACGAGATATCCGTCAACGCCTTGACGCCGCCGAACGACAAGCTGATGTGCTGCAAATCGAGCAATACTTCGCCAGTCTTGCGGTGCTCATTCATACCTTCTCCTGCGGCAATGCCCGGCTTGAGGGGCGTACGACTTAGCGACCTGCGGGCCGGGACTAGCGTTTGTCTGATTCGTTCGTTTCGTCAGGCCGCGCAGCGTAACTTCGCAGGCGCAGGGTCGTCGACGGGCGCGCGCACGCCGACCACGCGCGCCGGGTGAATCGTGAGCGTGGCGCTGACACTGCCCTCGCGCCCGTCCTCGAACTTGACGCGTGTCTCGATGAATTGCGTCGCCTTGCCGGTGTAAAAGGCGTCGATCAGCACGTCGTATTTCTGGGCGATGAACGCGCGGCGCACTTTGCGCGTGCGGGTCAGTTCGTCGTCGTCCGGGTCCAGCTCCTTGTGCAGAATCACGAAGCGCTGGATCTGTGCGGCGGCAAACGCCGATTCCTTCGCGAGATCGGCGTTGACTTGCTCGATGCAACCCAGGATCAGTTCCGCGACCAGCGGATTGCTGGCGAGATCGATGTAACCGGCATAGGCGAGGTTCTTGCGCTCGGCCCAGTTGCCCACGGCGTCCATATCGATGTTGATGAACGCGCAGACGCCGTCGCGGCCGTCACCGAAGGCCACCGCCTCCTTGATATACGAGAAGAACTTGAGCTTGTTCTCGATGTACTTCGGCGCGAACAGCGCCCCGCAGGCGAGCTTGCCGACATCCTTGGCACGGTCGATGATGCGTAGATGGCCGTCGGCATCGATGATCCCGGCGTCGCCGGTGCGGAAATAGCCGCCCTCGTCAAGCGCCTCGCGCGTGGCATCGGGCCGCTTGTAGTACTCCTTGAGCAGGCCCACACCGCGCACGAGCACTTCACCGTTATCGCCAATCTTGATTTCCATGCCGGGAGCGACCGGGCCAACGCTGTCGAATCGCACCTGACGATCCGGTTGCAGGCAGACGTACGCGCAAGTTTCCGTCTGACCGTAGAACTGTTTGAGGTTGATGCCGATGGCGCGATAGAAGCGGAATAAGTCCGGGCCGATGGCTTCGCCAGCGGTGTAAGCCGTGCGGATGCGGCTCATACCGAGCGTATTGCGCAGCGGGCCGTACACACAGAGGTTCCCCACCGCGTATTGCAGACGGTCCAGCCATGAGATCGGGCGACGGTCCAGCACAGCCGCTCCACAGCGGTTCGCCACGTCCATGAAGTGCGCGAACATCTTGCGCTTCAGACGGTTCGCGTCCTCCATGCGGATCATGACTTGCGTGAGCACGTTCTCGTACACCCGAGGCGGCGCGAAGTAGTAGGTCGGGCCGATCTCGCGCATGTCGGTGGAGATCGTGTCGGGAGACTCAGGGCAATTGACCGTAAAGCCAGCCACGAGCGCCTGCGCATAGGAAAACAGGTGATCGCCCACCCATGCCATCGGCAGATAGGACAGTACTTCGTCTCCCGGGCCAAGCCGGTCGAACGTACTGCCGTGATACGCCGCACCGATCAACCCGGCGTGCGAATGGCAGACGCCCTTCGGTTTGCCCGTGGTACCGGAAGTGTAGAGGATGGTTGCGGTGTCGTCAGGATCGACGGCAGCGACGGCATCGTCAAAGTAGCGCGGATGCTGCGCGTTGAAGGTTCGGCCCTGCTCCAGCGCCGACGCGTACGATTGCAGCCCGACGGCATCGTAATTGCGTAGCCCGCGCGGGTCTTCGTAGATGATGTGCGACAGGTGCGGCACGCGCTCTCGCAACTCCAGCAGTTTGTCGACTTGTTCCTGATCTTCGGCGACGACGAAATCGATCTCGGCGTCTTCGAGCACGTGCGCCATTTCGGCCGCGACGGCGTCCTGATACAACGGCACGGCTACGCCCCCGAGGGCTTGTGCGGCCGTCATCGCCCAGTACAGGCGCACCCGATTATTGCCGACGATGGCCAGATTGTCGCCACGCCTGAACCCGGCAGCGGCGAGTGCACAGGCGAGCATGCGCACTTCATGCGCAGCCTCCTGCCAGCTCCAGCTTTGCCAGATCCCCAGATCTTTTTCCCGATACGCCGTGCGGGCGCCCCGTGTCGCGGCATGGGCCAACAACAATCGCGGGAAGGTAGTCCGCTCCTGCATGCCAGTCTCCTGTGTCTCGCCACGTTTCGACATCTGTCGAGGGGGAGTGGCGTGGCTCGGTCGGCGTGCGTGCTCGTGACACGCTCCTTACTGCTTGCAGCGCCCTTAATCGGCGCTATTTTTGCTTTGGAATGCCATACAGCGTCTGCAGCGACTGCGGTGAAACGACTACGGCGACTACCGATATGCCGGGCAACCGTCAGCTTCTATACTTGTGCTTCGGCGTCGTGTTCAGACCGCCAGGAATGCTTGTCTCGCCGTTGCCAGGCAAGGCGAAGATACCTCATGGCTCACGGCGGATTTGTCACCAGGATGACAATCAAGGGAAAGTCCCTATATGTCGCTCGAAACCTTGTTGCAGCGCAGCGCCTGGGCGCAAGGACTGACGCCCGATCAGCGCTCACGTGTGGTGGCGGAGATTCAGGTGCGTCCGGTCGAAAACGGCGGCTATGTGTGCCGCAAGGGCGACCCGACGCACGCATGGTTCGGCGTGATCGAGGGGTTGGTGAAGATCACGACGGCGTCGGCCAGCGGCAAGTCAGTGACCTTTACAGGCGTACCGGCGGGCGCATGGTTCGGCGAAGGGTCGGTGCTCAAGCACGAGATCCGGAAATATGACGTCATGGCGCTGCGCGACTCGGTGCTCGCGCATATGCCCATTGCCACCTTCGACTGGCTGCTCGACACGAGCATTCCGTTCAATCGCTTTCTGACCCTGCAACTCAACGAACGGCTGGGGCAATTCATTGCGGCTGTCGAGCACGAGCGTCTGCTCGATACCGATGCCCGCGTCGCCCGTTCGCTGTCGTCGATGTTCAATCCGAACCTGTATCCCTCCGACGACAACACCGTGCAGATCTCACAAGAGGAACTGAGTTACCTGGCGGGCGTTTCGCGCCAGCGGGTCAACCTTGCGCTGAAGGTGCTGGAGCAGGCGGGATTGGTCAAAGTCGATTACGGCGTGCTGACCATTCTCGATCTGGAAGGGTTGCGTGAGTTCGGCATGTAAAACCCGACATTCGAAGCCTTGCCGGGGTGCCGGAGTGGGCGCAGAATCGTCGTTTTGCAGGTTTTCTCCCGTCACAACCGCGCCCTTTCCATGTCTATCCATGCAACGCCTGCCGACGCGATGCGGCCCACGCTGCTCGGCAACAGTGTCGAACTCCATCCATTGGAACGTCATCACGCTCAGGCACTGGTTGCTGCGGCGGCCGACGGCGAACTGTGGAATCTGAAAGTGACCGTTGTGCCGAACGCCGATACCGTCGATGCCTACATCGACCGGGCATTGAAGGGACGCGACGAAGGCACCGTCATCCCTTTCGTCATCGTTTCGACGGCCACGGGCAAGGTGGTCGGCCACACCCGCTTCTGGAAGGTGGACCGAGCGAACCGGAAACTGGAAATCGGCCACACGTGGGTGAGCGCCTCGGCGCAGCGCTCCGGCATCAACACCGAAGCGAAGTCCTTGTTGCTCACTTACGCCTTCGAGACGATGCAGTGCGTGCGCGTGCAATTCACGACGGATGAACTCAACGAAAAGTCGCGCGCGGCGATCCTGCGTATCGGCGCCAAGCAAGAGGGCATCGTTCGTCACGAACGGATCATGCCCGACGGACGCAAGCGCAATTCCGTCCGCTTCAGCATCATCGACGACGAATGGCCGGATGTGAAGGCCGCTCTGTCCGAGCGTCTTGCGCGGGGCGTGGCGGGCTGACGTCGCATATCGCCTGTCGGACGTCACGATCCGGTCCGGGCGCTCATGCCACAGCGGTGACCGCGGCGGACGGACCAGCGCAATACAGCACCAGACACGGGCACACCATCCGTCGGGCAATTTCGAGTGCTTCGCTTTTCGTCTCGAGGAACGCCGCTTCCCACGGATTGCGAACGTGGTCGCACACATACGCCTTCGCTTTCTTGTCGAATTGCGATCCGAAAAATTCGTTTCTGAAGTAAAACCAGACGACATACCCGCGTCGCGGCAACCGGTCGGGGAGCGGATGCACGGGATATTCGTTCGCGGGCACCCGCCGTCTGAGCGAAATCCACCGTTGATAGTCCACACGTGTCGCGTTCATGTCGAGCCTCCTTTAACGAAGTCGCCCCGGGCGGGGCGATTCGACATGATGGGCAAGAACACGCGACAAGAGTTACGGAAACTTCCGCTTCACCGCCAGCGATGATGCGTCAATCGACAGTGTCATGACCGGATTCGACAATCAGGCGGGTTTTGGCACGCAGATATCGGAGTGTCGAGTTCCGCGACCTCCTGACACGGCGATATCACGATGCACTCGGATGCTCGGCAATGAATTGCTTGAGTACGGCATCGATTCGCGTCTGCCATCCATTACCCGATGCTTTGAAGTATTCGAGAACTTCCGGCGACAGCCGAATGTTGATTCGCTCCTTCGGATGCTCGGATCTGGGCCGCCCACGCGGTCGCAGCAACTTTTCTGCAGCCTCTTCCCCAACGATTTCGTGCAGTACCTTCGACGCAGGTTTGGCCTTCGCAAAGCGCTTCTTCGTCCACTCGGGATTCTCGGAATCCTGAGCCGATTGCTTTTTGATCTTTGCGTCCTCAGTCGGCGTAGGGAGGACAGTTCCCGGCTTAAGTCTCGGCATAGCGTTTCACCTCTCGCGAATTCGCCTTGCGCAAGCTGATGACATGTATTTTTTCTGCGCGAGGCGTAAAGACCAAAGCGAACAGCCGCTCCGCAATGTACCCGAAGGCGCAGTAGCGGCGTTCACCATAGTCGACGCGGACATCCTCCTCGATCACGGCGCTGTCCCACTCAAATTCGCGGGCCATCGTGAACGGCACCCCCCGCTCTCTCACATTCCGTTCACTTTTCGCCGGGTCGAAACTGATTTCCATGGACAATTATTGTACTCACAATAATTAATGCCCATCAATTATTTTTTGTGACGACAAATAATCAGGATATTTCACATCGACGCAACTGTCCGCCATCGCGCAGGTCACGGCAGGCGTCGAGCTTCACCATGGTGCGTATTGCTCGAACACAGTCTGACGCTCGAACGCGATCAGCACGGCGCGCTTGTGCGGGAAGTCGAATTCGCGCAGGCGGGCCGCGCCCTGCCCCTGCATATAGGCGATCCATCGATCATGGTCGATGCGCGGCTCGCCAACGATGCGCTGCGTACGCGGATCGTCGAGGAAGATGTAATGGACGATAGACCGCAGCCAGGCTTCGGTACGCCCGGGTGAGCGAAAACGCGTCGAGCCCACCAGTAAATGGAAACCCCGGTCGTAGTCGGCCGCCTCGCAAAACGGCGCGATGCGATCTTCCTTCGCCCAATACACCTCGAAGTAGGCAAATGGCTCGTCGTCGAAACATGCGAACAGTGTGACGGCGTGGGGATCGGCCTGCATCTTCGCCAGATACTCGGCATGCTCCTCCAGCGTGCCCGTCTGCTCCCAGAAGTGCGCCACGCTGTCGAGGTTCATCCACTCGTGAAAGCGTTCGACGTCGCCCGGCTGATCGATGGCGCGCAGGCTGAAGGTCGTGCCGAGTCGCGCGATGTGACGCCGGTACACCTCGCCCACCGGCTTAGGTGCGCGCAACGGATGGCGCTTGCCGTCCGACACACGGTACTGTTGCGCCATCCCGGCCGACGACGGCCCCTGGAGCCACTGCGCCGGGTGCTGCCAGAACGTCTGACGCGAGACCTGCAACACGCTCCCACCATCCGCTTGCGAGAACTGCTCGCCCACACCGTCACGCACCGCCGCGACGAGCCACGTCGCCAGTTCGGCGTCGGCGCCCGTTCCCGGCCAGACCACGCTGGCCCGCTTGCACGCCTTGTGACGACAAAACACTGCCGCCAGCACGGGCAGCAGCGCCCGAACCGGCAGATGGGTGTCATGCGGCGTGCTCGCCCGCAGCGTTATCGCATCATCCGCCTCGCTAACCTCGAACACGGCGACGGCATGTGCATCGCACCAGAGCGTGAGGTCCTGACCGGCGCGGGCGACGCCATCGTCCGGCCCGCTCGCGTGATACCGATGGCCGTCGGCCAGCGTGACGCCGTAGGGGTCATGGGGCGCAGCACGCCCGGCAGGCGCAGCGGACGATTCAACAGGGGCAGTCATTGCAATTGACACGATTCGATCTCCTCTCAGCCAAACCGGACGCCGCCACGGCATCCGTCAGAATTCACACGCCGTTCATACGCCGCTCATACACCAGACGCAGCCCTCGCGCGCATGGCAGGCGCCATCGACGCGAACGCCGTGCCCACGAGACCGGTAATCCGGTCAAGCGACACCGGCCCACCAAAGCCCCACGACGGCGGCAGAAACGCGACACGTCCGTCGCGCACGGCAGGCAACGCCCGCCAGACCGGCAGTTGATACGCGGGCGCAGCGCCGTTGTCGACGACGATCAGCGACCATTCGGGATGCCGCGCCAGATCGCCCAGCGACAAGTTGACCATCGACTGACGCTCATCGAGCCACCCCAGCGCATTGCGCGCCCCCAGATGCCCGATCAACGCGCCGATCATGTCCTTGTTGTCGTAAGCCCAAAAATTGCCGCCACCCGCGTTGGCGTTGAGCAGCGCAATTGGCGCGTCGCGAAAGCCGTCGCGCAGCGCACTCGCACGCGCCTCGGCAATGCGCGCTTCGCTCTGGGCGACGATCTGAGCAGCGGCGTCGGCGCGCCCCGTCATGCTGCCAAGGGATCGGAAGACGGCCAGCATGCGCTCAAGCGCATCGCCCTCGCCCTCGGCGGGCTGGACGTTGAAGACGACGGTCGGTGCGATACGCGCCAATGCGTCGAACAACCGCTCATGCCGATAGGCGTACGCGATGATCAGATCGGGACGCAACGCCGCAATTGCTTCAAGATTCGGTTGCTCGCGCGTGCCGACGGCGCTGTCCGGGCTTAGCCGGTCTGCGCGATATTTGACCCACTGCGTGTAGCCACGCGGATCGGCCACGCCGACCGGCGTGACGTCGAGCGCTAGCAGCGACTCGGTGAACAGAAACTCCAGCGAGACGACCCGGTGGGCGTTTGTTGGCAACACGGGCGACGCACGATTGAACAGGCCGCGATAGTTCTGTGCCTGCGCGTCAAGCGCGGCCATACCCGTCATCGCAGCCGCGCCAGCGGCGAGGTACTTGAGGCAGCGGCGACGTGAAATTTGCACAGGCACGCCGCCATAGGGTTTAGCCAGCATGCGCATGCGACCTCAGGAAAGTGCGGGAGAGCAGCCAAAGGAAGAGCGGCGTGCCGACGGCAGCGGTGACGATGCCTAGCGGCAAATCGAGCGGGGCGAACAACGTCCGGCCGAACAAGTCGGCCACGCCGAGCAGCAACGCCCCCGCCAACGCAGCCGTGACGATACGGTCGCGCGTGCCGGTCAGCGGCAGCGATCTCAGCGCGTTCGGAACGATCAATCCGACGTATGCCACTGGACCGACAGTCGCCACCGCAGCCGCAGCCATCGCACTCGCGAGTACCAGCAATCCGAGTCGGGCACGCACGACGGGCACGCCCAGCGCCTCGGCCGTCTCGTCGCCGAGACTCAGCAGGTCGAGCCATCGCCCGGCATACACCGCGAGCGGAAGACAGATCGCCAGCCAGGGCAGCAACGCCCGCACGCCGTGCCACGATTGCCCGTAGCTGCTGCCGACGAGCCACACCAGCGCCTGCGTGGCATGCACGTGGAATTGCAGCACCAGCAGGTTCGCCAGCGCCGCGAGCAGACCGGCCAGCGCCATGCCCGTCAGGATCACCCGCATTGGTGCCAGGCCCCAGCGCGCGTTGACGCCGAGCACAATCGCCAGCACCCCTGCGCTTGCCGCCCACGCGGCAGGCATCGACCAACGTGCGGCGGCATCGGGCGACACCAGCAGCAGCGCAAGCACCGCCAGCCCTGCCGCCTGATTCACGCCCAGCAGTTCCGGCCCGGCCAACGGATTTCGGCAAGCCCCTTGAAGCAACACCCCACTGCCCGCCAGCAATGCGCCAGCGCCCATCGCGATCAAACTGCGCGGTAAGCGAAGGTCTACCAGCATGCCTGCCGCCGTGTGCGGATCGAACACATCGCGCCACTGCCATGCCGACGGCCACGACAGCACGCCCATCGTCAGTGTCAGCCCGGTGACGGCGACCAGTGCGATGACCACCAGCGCCGCGATCATGGCCATCGGTCTCCGGTTCGACGCACGATGGCCAGCCGCCATCGGGGCCGTCATCTCTGCAGTGCTCGCGGGCAGGCCGTAGCGAAGCAACAGCAGCAGCACGGGCGCACCGATGACGGCGCTCATCACACCGACCGGCAACGCACCGAACGTCACCAGCGCGCGCGCCATGGCATCGGTGACGATGAGCATTGCGCCGCCCCACAACGCCGAGAGCGGAATCAGCCATGCGGGCCGGTGAACCCCCATCAGCCGCACCAGATTGGGTGCGGCCAGCCCGACGAAGCCGACCGGCCCCGCCAGCGCGATTGCAATCGCCGACAGCGCGGCGGCTAGCAAAATCGTCCCTACACGCACCGCGCCGACACGCTGCCCCAACGCCGACGCCTGCGCTTCGCCGAAGCGCGCCAGTCCGAGCGGATGCAGCAACGCCAGCAAGGCGACGGCCGCCGGGAGCAGCAACCACAGCGCTTGATCCGCGCCCCGTTTGCCGAACTGCTGCAACGACCCCGTGCTCCACTGCACGACGCCCACGGCCGCACGGGTGTAGAGCGTCAGCGCGACCATGCATAACGCCGAGAGTGCGAGCGCGTTTGCCGCCCCGGCCAATGTGAGGCGTAGCGGTGTCGTGCGCGTGCCGCCCGCGAGCGCGAACGTCAACAGCGCCGCCAGCACCCCGCCCGCCAGCATCATGGGCAGCACGGCGAGGCCCGGTACGAGCAACGCGACGATCAACCCCATCTGCGCGCCCGCCGACACGCCGAGCAATTCGCCGGACGCGAGCGGATTCTGTGTAATGGTCTGGAGCAACGCACCGGCCAGTCCAAGGCATGCGCCAGCAGCAAGTCCGGCGCGAATCTGTGGCATCCATGCATCCACGAACAGCAACCAGCCGAGCGTGGCGTCGCTATTCATGCCGCTTAGCCCGCCGTGCATCGCCTGAGCGACCGTGCCAGCCCCCGGCCATGCGTCGTTCGCAAGCGCGTGCACGACGATGGCGAGCGCGAGGGCCAGCCATCCGCCCAGCAACGCGCGTGTGCGGCGCGCGTACTGGCGCGGTGCGGCCTGCGCGGGCACCGTGAGGCGTCGCGCGAGGGCCAACGTCCCCACCGTACGCTCAGTTGCCATGTCGGCCACCGTTCAATCCATTCGGGACGGTCGAACTACCGACCTCAACCGGTTTCCGTACATCACTATGCCCCCCTGCCCGGCCAGCACCGGCAAGCACATCGGCAAGCCCTGAAAGTCGATGCGTTGCATCGGCGTGGCGAACACCGCCATCAGACGGTCCGGGTCCATCGTCTCGTCGGGCGTGCCCGAGAAGACGAGCTTGCCGTCGCGCATGAGCAGCATGGCGTCGGAGAAGGCGGCGGCCTGATTCAGATCGTGCAGCACCCAGACCACCGTCATCCCCGTCTCGCGATTGAGTTCGCGAATGCGCGCGAGGATGTCGATCTGGTGACGCACATCGAGATACGTCGTCGGCTCGTCGAGCAACAGCACGTTGCCCTCCTGCGCCAGCGCCATGGCGATGAAAGCGCGCTGACGCTCACCGCCGGACAATGCTGTGACATCACGCGTGCACAACTTTTCCAGTTCCATGAGATGCAGCGCGCGCTCGATGGCAAGGTTGTCGCGTTCGCCGAGGCGCCCACCCATGCCGGTGTGGCTATAGCGGCCGCAAGCGACGAGTTCGGCGACGGTCATGCCGAACGGCATACCGGGCGTCTGCGCGAGCAACGCGATGCGACGCGCACGCTCGCGCGCACGCAGCGAGTCGAGCGGCGTGTCGTCGAGCCAAACGCGCCCGGACACGGGTTTGAGCAGGCCGCCCAGCGTGCGCAGCAGCGTGCTCTTGCCGCAGCCGTTCGGGCCGCACAGCGCGCTCACACGGCCCGCGGCGAAGGTCACATCGACCTGAGTGAGGACATTGCGAGCCCCCACGGCAACATTAAGGCCTTGCGCGCGCAACGATGCGCCTGCGGCAGGCGTCAGAGATTCGGTCATGTTGAATGCCGGTCTGGCGGCTGCTGGACCGGTGGAAATACGGGTATCGGGCACCAGTCGTCTCGACGGTCGGCGTGAGCGCGCGCCGCCTAAACTCCGGAAGTGGTGGTTCGTCGCTCAAAAGACGTGTCACCAACCGGCATATTTACCCATGTCCCGATCGCCCCGGCCGTCGCGCCTGCTTCTTGCCCCGTCTGCCCGCCCCGCCTTACCTGATCTGCCTTCCCCGCCGACATCGCCAATCCCCGTACGGACCGGACTGGTCGTCGTCGCCCTGTGCCTTGCAGCATGCACTTCACCCCGGCCCCCGACGGATCGGGTCGCCGAAGCGCCCCAATCCACGGAATCCCGCGCCCCGTCGATTACCGCGCATTACAACGCCGACTTGCGTCGCACGACCGACGGCACCGCCCATGTCCGCGCGGCCAACTGGGGCAGCCTCGGTTATGGCTTCGGTTACGCGCAGGCACAGGACAATCTCTGCACACTCGCCGAGAGCATCGTGACCTTTCGTGGCGAACGTTCGCTGGCCTTCGGGGCGGACGGTCGCGTTGCCCGGCGTGCGACCTTCGGCCAGCCGAACAACCTGGATGCGGACGTCTTCTTCCGTCTGACGTTCGATGCCGCCACCCTCGAGCGGTATCGCGCCACCCAGTCGCCGCGCGGACGCGAACTGGCGCAAGGCTTCGCAGCCGGTGTGACTCGCTACCTGAAAGACGTGCGCGCGGGCACAGACGCCGCTCAGCACACCGCCTGCCGCAACGCCGACTGGGTGCGCCAGCTAGGCACCGTGACGGAAGACGACGTCTACCGCCGCCTCTATGCCGCCACACTCGCCGCGAGCGCCGCCACGCAGATCGCCGCCATCGCGACGGCCCGTCCGCCGTCGGCCAGTGCGGCGATCAATGGACGATCACGCCCGGCGCGCAAGGTCGCGACATCGTTGCCCGCCGCAGTACCAGCCGTAGTGCCAGCCGTAGTGCCCGCGACATCGCTGGCGTCGATCAACGATGCGGGCGTCGGCAGCAACGCGTTTGCCTTCGGGGCGTCACTGAGTGCCGACGGTCAGCCGATCCTGTACGGCAGCCCGCACTGGTACTGGGAGGGCCCCGACCGGCTGTACCCTGCGCATCTCACGATCCCCGGCCAGCTCGACATCTCCGGCGTCGGCATGCTCGGCGCGCCGTTCATCATGATCGGCTTCACACAGGACGTCGCCTGGACGCATACGGTATCGAGTGCCCGACGCTTCGGTCTGATCGCCCTCACGCTCGATCCGGCCGACCCGACCCGCTACCGGATCGACGGCCGAACCGAAGCCATGCAGCGCGTGTCCGTGACCGTCCCCGTGCGCGACGCCCAAGGCAAGACGTCGAGCGTCTCACGAACGCTGTATCGCACGGCCGACGGGCCGGTCGTCAATCTCTCGGCCATGTCCCCCGCGCTCGGCTGGACCACGCGTCAGGCACTGGTCCTGCGCGACGCCAACGCAAACAACTTCGGCTTGCTCGAGCATTATCTGCGCATGGCGCAGGCCGACTCGCTCGATGCGTTGGCGTCCGGCATGCGCACCGATGCGGCCAATCCGTGGGTCAACACCTTGGCCATCGGCCGACGCGACCCGCGCGTGTGGTTCGGCGACATCGGCCCGGTGCCGGGCGTGCCGGACACGTTGTTGGCCGCGTGCACCGCAAAGCCCGCAGGGCTGGCCTTCGCGAAGGCCGCGCCGGGCCTGCCTGTGCTCGACGGCAGCCGCAGCGCCTGCGCATGGCAAACCGCGCCGGACAGCCCGTTACCCGGCACGCTCGGCCGCCGGGAGATGCCGGACATCATGAGCGACACGGTCGTCGCCAACATGAACGACAGCGCGTGGCTGGCCGCGCCGGATGCGCCCCTCGCCCATCTAAGCAGTGTGCTCGGCCAAAGCGACGCGCCGCTCTCGCTGCGCAGCCGCTCGGGCCTGCAACGCATCGCCGCCTTGCGCGCCGCCGCTCCGGTCACGACGCAGGCCGTACGCGAATCCGTGCTGCGCGCCACCCCCTTGTCCGCCGACCTCACCCGCAAGTCGCTCCTCGCGCGGGTTTGCCCGTCAGCCGTCGAGCGCAAAGACAAACGCTTCGACGTGCGAATCACGCAAGACCCCGTCGACGGAAAACCGCTGAAGTCGCCGCAAACCGTCGATCTCGCGCCCGCCTGTCGCGTGCTGGCCGCGTGGGACGGCACGGGCGAGCGCAGCGCCCGGGGCGCGAACTTGTGGGATGCCGTCTGGATCCGGCTCGCAGGCGTCGATGCCACCGGCCGCCGGGCGTTTGCCGCCCCGTTCGATGCAACGCACCCCGTCACGTCGCCCGCCGGTCTCGCCGGGGACAGCGCATCGCTCGCTCAGGCGTTGGGCGAGGCCGTGCTGGAGATGAAGCGCATGGGACTGGCACTCGACAGCCGCCGCGACGAAGCGCTCTTCGCCACGCGCGGCGGACGTCGCATCGGCCTGTCGGGCGGCTGCGACATCGCGGGCTACTTCTCGATCATGTGCGCCGACGCCCGCATGGGCACCGACCGCTATGGCATGGACACGGCGCCGCGCGGCGACACGTATCTCCAGGTCGTCTCGTTCCCGGACGACCCGGCGCGACGCGTCGCAGCCGCCACCCTCGACGCCTCCGGCCCCGCCGACGACCGCGCCGATCCGCGCAACGCGACCGCCCTGCAAGCGTGGGCCGACAAACGCTGGCAGGCCGCGCCGTTCACCGAGGCCGACGTTGCAGCGGCCACCGTCAGCGTGCTGCATTTATCGCAATGAGGCAGCTCATATGACGGGCCGATGATGGCCCCCCTAAATATCCGGCAGGTTGGTTCGTCCACTACTCGATAGGTGTCGTCGCCCGGGGATTCGAGTGCGCACGTCGCCTCAGTCGTCGATAAAAACCTAGGAGTTCTTAGATGAAGCACTACGGGAGCGCACGTGGCCGGGGGGCCAGTCGCCTGCAATCGATCCATCGCCCGATCCGCCCGATCCGCCCGATCCGCCCGATCCATCGTCATATCGCGCTGGCCGCAAGCCTTGCCTTCGCGCCGCTGGCTTTCTCCCACGGCGCGTGGGCGCAGACCACCAGCCAGCAGGGGGACGTCGCACTCTCGCCCACGCAGGTGAGCGCCGAGCGCGCGCCGGAGAACGGCGCAGGGCCGGTCGATGGCATCGTGGCCAAGCGCAGTACCACGGGCACCAAGACGGATACCCCGCTCATCGAGAATCCGCAGTCGGTGTCGGTTATTCCAAAGGAAATGATTCAGGATCTGGGCGCGCAGTCGGTCAGTCAGGCCATGCGTTACAGCGCCGGTGTACTCCCGGACAACGCGGGCTTCGAGACCCGCTTCGACTGGATCAACATCCGGGGCTTCTCGGCGTCCACGCTGGGCCTGTTCATGGACGGCACGCGTCTGCAATCGGCGACCGAATTCCAGCTCGATCCGTACGGTCTTGAGCGCATCGAGATCCTGCGCGGACCGTCATCGGTGCTTTACGGGCAGAACACGCCCGGCGGCCTGATCAACATGGTGACGAAGAAGCCGCTGGAGACCCCGCTTCACGAAATTCAGCTCTCGGTCGGTTCGTTCAAGAACAAGCAGGCGGCCTTCGACTTCAGCGGTCCGCTCGACGCCGACGGCAAGGTGCTCTACCGCCTCGTCGGCCTGTTCCGCGACAGCAACACGCAGGTCGACTACACGCCGAACGATCGCATCTACATCGCGCCATCGCTCACGTGGAAGGCCACGGACAAGACCACGATCACGTTCGAAGCCAGCTACCAGCGCGACAAGCTCGGCTTCGGCCAGTTCCTGCCCGCGTCCGGCACGGTGCTGCCGAACCCGAACGGCCAGATTCCAGTCGGTCGCTTCGTGGGCGACCCGAACTACGACAACATCAAGCGCGAGCAGGTTTTCGCCGGTTATCAGCTCGAACACCGATTCAACGATCAGGTGTCGTTCAAGCAGGCCGCACGCTATTCGTACTTCGACTACAAGGTCGACACGGACGCCTACGGTCTCGGCTTCGCGCCGGGCAGCACGCGACTGATCAACCGGTTGCCGTTTGCCGACTATCGTCAGACGGACGTGCTCACCATCGATAACCAGTTGCAGACGAAATTCACCACCGGTCCGCTCTCGCACGTGGCGCTGTTCGGCTTCGACTATTACTACTACAACGAGCATCGCAGCATGCGTCAGGGCGTGGCGAGCGCATCGAACCAGCTCGACATCTTCTCGCCCAACTACGGCGCAGCCGTGTTCGGTCTGACGCGTCAGGCAGCGGACTCCGATTCGCGCTTCACGCAAGGCGGTCTCTACTTCCAGGATCAGATCAAGTACGAGAAGTGGTTGCTCACGCTGGGCGTGCGTCAGGACTGGGTGGCACAGAACGTCTACAACCGGCTGACGAACCGCTCGTCGAATCAGGCGGATCAGCAGGCGACCTATCGTGCTGGCCTGACGTATCTGTTCGACATGGGGCTGGCACCGTACTTCAGCTACTCCGAGTCGTTCCAGCCGAACGTTGGTGTGGACCGCTTCGGCAACCAGTTCAATCCGTCGAAGGGCAAGCAGTATGAAGTCGGCGTGAAGTACCAGCCCAAGGGCTACAACAGCTTCGTCACGCTGTCGTTGTTCGACATCCGCATGACGAACGTGCTCACGCCCGACCCGGCCAACACGGCGTTCTCGATCACGACAGGCGAGCAGCACTCGAAGGGCTTCGAACTCGAAGCAGTCGGCGAGGTCACTGACAACCTGAAGGTGATCGGCTCGTACACGAACACGAACATCACCAACTCGAAGACCACCGACCCGACCCTTCTGGGCAAGGTCCCGCCGCAGCAACCGCGCACGGCCGCCGCGCTGTGGGCCGACTACACGTTCCACGCCGGCGTACTCAAAGGCTTCGGCTTTAACGGCGGGATTCGTTACGTCGGACCGACCTTCATCGACGCGACCAACACCGCCGGACAAGCGCCGTCGCGCACGCTGGTCGACCTGGGCCTGCACTACCAGTTGGACAAGCACTGGCGCTTCCAGCTCGACGGCAGCAACATCTTCGACAAGACGTACGTCGTGTGTGTGACGACCTCCCAGTGCGCCTACGGTGCACGTCGCACGATTCTCGGGACGGCGAAGTACAGCTGGTAAGGCGTTGCGCGTCTGAAGTGTCGTAAGTGTCGTAAGAGAAGCGAGGCCAATGAACCGGCCTCGCTTTTTTGTTTCGAGCGCAACCGCCGTCGCCGCAATGTCACGCGGCGACGCTCACCCCGGCGCTCACCCCCGCGCTGACCCCAGTAGTACTCACTTCGCTCACGTCTCGCACAGCCCGTGCGACATCTTCGATCCACGCCTTCGTGCGAGGCAGTTGCATGTGACTCGACGCGACCGTGCCCTCGTACACTGGCGCTGCGCCCATTGCGCGCGACAGTCGCTCGCGGTCGTCCGACGCACGTCGCTCGACCCACCACGCATGCACGGGCGCCCCGGACGGACGCAGACGATGAACGTCCGCCAATGCGCGTAAGTGCGCCGTCACGCGGAACATGTGCGCGAGTTCGTCGCGACCGAGCGACGCGTAATCACCCGCAGCGGCCACCGGCGCACCGCCCTGCCCGTGCATCGTCAGCGCGGCATCGACGGCAGCCGCCAGCCCCCCCTCATCCAGCGGCTTCCCGGCGTGCGGTGCGAGCGACGCGCGCAATTTCGCCGCGTCGACCTGCGGCAAAATCGTGACGAGATAGTCGAGCAGATCGCCCGTCCAGTCGCGCGACGATGCAACGGATGGCGCATCGTCTTGCTGCGCAGGCACGAACGTATCTGCCAGTCCGAGGAAGGCCACCACCTGTCCGCTGGCACGCAGACGCTCGGCCATCGCCATGGCAATCGGTCCACCGAGCGACCAGCCGAGCAAGTAATAAGGGCCGCTCGGTTGAGCCGTGCGCACCGCGTCGACATATCGCGCCGCCATTTCATCGAGCGACGTATCCGACCACGCAGGGTCGATCAGCATGCGCGACTGAATGCCGATCACCGGACGTTCGTCGGTAAGGGCCTGCGCAAGCGGACGGTAGTCGAAGACGGTGCCCACCGCCGGGTGAACGCAAAACAGCGCGGGCGCCGACGACTTGCTGGCATTCAACCGCACCAGCAGGTCGCCACCGGCCGATGGCGCAGCCTCCGAAGGGGTGAGCGCGGAGGCAAGGCGTGCCACCGTGCCGTGCTGCATCAGTTCGCGCAGGCTGACCTTGAGCGACGGCGTCCCGCGCTTGAGCCGCGCAATCACCTGCAACGCCAGAATCGAATCGCCGCCGATTTCGAAGAAGTTCGCGTCGCGGCCCACCTGCTCCGTTTTCAGTACCGCCTTCCAGACGTCCGCGATGCGCGCTTCGAGCGCACCCATCTCGCCTGACGGTGCCGACTGCGCCTTCGCTTCCCCGACGGATATGTCGGACGACATCGCCGCAAGCAACGCGCGACGGTCCACTTTGCCGTTCGCCGTGAGTGGTAGTGCGGCGAGACGCACGATCCGCGACGGCACCCAGGCCGACGGCAACGCCGAGGTGAGCGCTGCCTTCGCGTCGGCCTCGGTCAGCGCACCGGTGTAGCCGCCGAGCAATTGCGATTGCCCACGCGCGTCGCGCGCCACGAGGACGATGGCATCCTGCACACCGTCCAGCGCGCGCAACGCGTGCGCGACCTCGCCCGGCTCCACGCGGTAGCCGCGAATCTTCACCTGATCGTCGGCGCGTCCGAGATAGACGATCTCACCGTCTGCACGTCGCTTCACCCGATCGCCCGTGCGATACATCCGCGCCCCCGGACGCCACGGATCAGGCACGAAGCGCTCCGCTGTCTTGCCCGGCTCGCCGAGATAGCCGCGTGCAAGCGCGACACCCCCGATGTAAAGCTCGCCGCTCACGCCCGGCGGCACCGCGTTGAAGTCGTCGTCGAGTACGTAGGCACTCACGTTCGGCAACGGCAGGCCGACGGGCAGCAGTGCATCGTTGGATGCCGCGCGGTGAGTAAGCACGCCCACGGTCGTTTCGGTCGGTCCGTAGTGATTGAGCACACGCAGCGACGGGCGATGGGTATGCAGCAACGTCAGCAACTCGGCATCGGCCGCCTCCCCGCCCACGATCAACCAGTCGTTCGGCAGCACGTCCGGCCCTGCGGCCAGCATCAGCCCCTTCAGATGGCTGGGCACGATCTTCGTTGCCCCGATGCGGCGTGCGCGCATCCACCCGGCGAAGCGTCCCGCGTCGAAGGCATCTTCCTGCGGCATGAGATGCAACGGCCGTCCCATCGCGAGCGCGCCGAACAGCACCGTGTGCCCGAGGTCGGCCGCGACGGTCGAGACCATCGCCATACCCGCGTCCTCCGGGAAATCGTGCAGTCTGGACGTCACGCTCTGCACATAGTTGTGCAACGCGCCCCGGCTCACCACGACACCCTTCGGCTGCCCCGTGGACCCCGACGTGTAAATGACGTAAGCGGCCTGCGCCGGATGCACGCCGCGATTGACGAAGCGAGCCTCGTCCCCGGCCAGCACCTTGGCGATGGACAGTATCTGGCAGCCGTCGATCTGAGCACCGTCGATCTGAAGGACCGATGCAACATCCGGCGCGACGATCAGCGCCTTTGCGCCACTCGCCACGATCAGCTGTTCGAGGCGTGCGGACGGTTGCGTCGGGTCCAGCGGCACGTAAGCCGCCCCCAGCTTCCAAACACCGAGCATTGCGGCGACCCAACCGGCGCTGCGCGGCATCAGCAGTGCAACGCGATCCTCCGCCCCGACGCCCCGCGTCGCGAGCGCATGCGCCACGCGATTGGCATGCGCGTCGAGCGTGCGACGCGACCACGCGCCATCCTCGCCTTCGACCGCAAGGACATCCCCCTCCTGAGCAACGCGCGACGCCCACGTCTGCATCCAGTCGCGCGTTTCCCACACGCGCCGCTCACCGTCCGTCGTGACCGGCACGTCGGCGCTCAGCGCGATATCGGCGAGCCGCGCGTCCGGAGCTTGCGTCAGTTGCGTCAGCAGATGGCGAAATGCGCGCGCCAACGGCTCGACAGTCGTTGCGTCGAACAGGTCCGTTGCGTACGTCAGCGCGATCTGCAACGTGTCGCCGCGCTCCAGCGTATCGAGCGAGAGATCGAAGTGCGAGCTTTGTCCGGCGACGACCACCGGCTCGATACGAAGACCAGCCATCTCCGGCACGGCGTCGCGCGCAATCTCGTGATTGAACTTCGCCTGAAACAGCGCGTTGACGGACGCGTCGCGAGCCGGTTGTAGCGCTTCGACAAGCTTGTCGAACGGCACGTCGGCATGCGCTTGCGCTTCGATGGCCCGCGCGCGCATCGTGGCGACCAGACCGCCGAACGATGTTTTCGGATCGAGCGGCACACGCATCACCTGCGTGTTGACGAAGAAGCCGATCAGCGGCTCCGTTTCCAGCTTCGCGCGCCCGGCGACCGGCACGCCGACGCAGACGCTGCGAACACCGGTAATGCGCCCCAGCCAAACGCCATACGCCGCCAGCAACACGGTGTAGAGCGTAGTGTCGTGAGTACGCGCCAACTCACGCAGCCGTGCGGTGAGCGGTGCGTCGGCTTCCATGACATATGTCGCGCCGCGTCCGCTCGGCACGGCCGGACGCGCACGGTCCGTCGGCAACGGCAATATGGGATGGTCGTCGCCAAGCTGCGCACGCCAGTAGGCCAGTTGGCGCTCCAACTCACCGGCTTCGAGCCAGCCGCGTTGCCAGATGGCGTAATCGGCGTACTGCACCGGCAACGCAGGCAGCGGCGCGACGCGAGTCCCCGCTCCAGCAAATTGGGCGTAGCCACGCGTACACTCCTCGACCAGACGCGTCATCGACCATGCATCCGCCACGATGTGATGCAGCGTGAGCAGCAACACGTGTTCGTCGGTCGCGACACGAATCAGTCGCGCGCGCATCAACGGCGCAGCGTCCAGTGCGAAGGGACGCACCGCCTCCTCACGTGCGCACGCTTGCACGCGCGCGTCCTGATCGGCAAGGCTCGTACCGCCGCTTTGCCAGTCTTCATAGTCGATAGAGAACGGCACATCGTCATGCACACGCTGCACGGCCCCGTTCGGGCCTTCATGAAAGCTGGTGCGCAGCACCTCATGCCGGGCGACAATGGCCGAGAACGCCTGCGACAGCGCTACAACGTTCAGCGTCCCTTTCAGCCGCACAGCGGCCGGAATGTTGTACGCACCTGTGCCCGGATGCAGTTGCTCCACGACCCACAGGCGTTGCTGGGCGTATGACAGCGGCGCATTGGGCCCGTCACGCAGCCCGCCGGGAATCGGCAGACTGGCCAGATCGACGCCCTGCTCGCGGGCGCGCGACTGAAACACGCGACGCTTGTCGCCCGGCAAGGCGAGGAAGCGTCGCATCAATGCCGAGTCGTCAGCCTTGGGGACATGGGCCACGTTGGCCGAATTGGCGAGAGACATCGCGAAATCCTTCTATCGAACCACCAGAAATCGAATGGAGATGGCCTCGCGTTACGCATGAATCGGCAAGCGATCATGCGCGATGCGAGGCCGTAGCACATCAAGCCGCATCGGCCTCCAGATCGCCGAGCAGATCGTCCAGCGCGTTTCGCGTCTGCGCATCGAGCGCTGCGGGCGCTTCGGCCGCCCACACAGCGCAGAAGTCCGACAGCACCGGCGTTTCGAACAACTGACGCAACGCCACCGGACGCCCAGACGCCGCTTGCAGGCGCGCCACCATCTGCGTCGCCAGCAGCGAGTGGCCGCCCAGCGCGAAGAAGTTGTCGTGACGCCCCACGCGCTCGACGCCGAGTACCGACTGCCAGACCTGCGCGACGTCCGTCTCCACACCGGCCTCTGGCGGGACAAATCGCGCGGCAGCCGCCTGCGGCGCGGGCAATGCACGACGATCGAGCTTGCCGTTCGGTGTGAGCGGCAACGCGTCCAGACGCAACCACTGGCCCGGTAGCATGAACACCGGCACGCGCGTGGCGAGATGCTCGCGCAGGCGCTCCCAAAGTCCCTCGTCTTCGGCACTGGCGACGACGTAAGCCACCAGTTGCTCGTCGGCGCCCTCGCCTCGCACCAGCACGGTGGCATCGCTGACTTCCGCGTGCGCCAGCAACTGCGCCTCGATCTCGCCCGGCTCGATGCGAAAGCCCCGCAGCTTGACCTGCTGATCGCCGCGCCCGAGATAATCGAGCGTGCCGTCCGGCAGACGCTGCACGCGGTCGCCCGTCTGATACATACGCGCACCGGCAGGCCCCCACGGATCGGGGACGAAGCGCTCGGCGCTCAACGCCGGACGCCCAAGATAGCCGCGCGCCAACCCATCGCCACCGACGTACAGATCGCCCGGCACCCCCATCGGCACCTCGGCGAGCGACGCGTCGAGCACGCGCCAGCCGATATCCGGCAACGCCTCGCCAATCGGCGACTGACCGATGCCTGCCTCAGCCGCCTCCGGTGTCACGACGCCATAGCTCACATAGACGGTCGTCTCCGTCGGCCCGTACATGTTGATGACGCGGGTTTGCGTGCCGAAGTGCGACCACCACGGCGCGAGTCTGCGCGGTGTGAGCGCTTCGCCCGCCAGCACGATGTGGCGCAATGGGGTCTGCGAAGCGTCCGGCGGCAGCGCCGCAAGAATCTGATAGAAGGCGGACGGCGTCTGACACAGCACCGTCACCCGTTGCTGCTCGATCATCGCCCACAGCGCCTGCGGTTCGCGGCTCGTGTAATACGGCACGACGACCAGCCGCCCGCCATGAGACAGCGCACCGAAGATTTCCCACACCGACACGTCGAACGCATACGAGTGGAACATCGTCCAGACGTCGTCCGGACCGAAACCGAACCATTCCTGCGTCGATTGCAGCAGACGCATCAACTGGCGATGCGCGACCTGTACGCCCTTCGGTCTGCCCGTCGAGCCTGAGGTGTAAATCACGTACGCCAGTTGGTCGACGTGAATACGCACTTCGGGCGACGTGCTCGGCAGCGTCGCGTCGCGCGACAGCGCATCGATGCTCACGCTGTCCGTCGGCAGCCACACGGGTGCGCCGAGCGCGGCGTCCGTCACCACCACCTTGATGTCGGCGTCCTGCACGACGTAGCCGAGGCGTTCGTCCGGATACGCGGGGTCGAGCGGCACGTAGGCCGCGCCCGCCTTGAGCACGCCGAGAATGGCGACGATCAGTTCGACGCGACGCGTCAGCGCAATGCCGACACGATCCTCAGCCGTCACACCCCGACGCAGTAGCGCGTGCGCCACACGGTTTGCCTGCGCGTCGAGCTCCGCATAGGTCAGCGAGTGCTCGCCATCGGTGACGGCGATGGCTTCCGGTTGCGACGTCGCGAAGGCCGCAATCGTCCGGTCGACGGTCGTCGTGACATCGAACGTTCGGCGTGGCCCGCGCTGCGTCGGCCATACGGCGTCGGTATCGTGCAAGACGACGTCCGCAACACGTACAGCACGCGGAGCACCCGCCGTCTGCGGCGCGCACAACTGCGCCAGCAGGTCGTGCAATTGCGTCCACAAGCGCTCCACCGCACCGTCATCGAAATGCTGACGGTCATAGCTCATGCGCACATCGATGGTCTCGCCCGACGCGATGCCGATCGTGAGCGGGTAGTGCGTGGTCTCCACGTTCACGATGCCGCCGAAGCGCAGCGCCTGTGCGCCCTGCGCCCGAAGCGCGCGATCCACCGGATAGTTCTCGAAGACGATCAGCGAGTCGAACAGTGCCTGCCCCGGCCAGCCAACCCAGCGCTGAATGTCGTAGAGCGGTGTGCTCTCGGCCTCGCGTAACGCCAGGTTGTCTTCCTGCAAACGGTGCAGCCAGCCGTCGAGTTCTTCCGAAGGCGACGGGCCCTGAACCACCGGCAGCGTGTTGATGAAGAGCCCCATCATGCGTTCGGCCCCCGGCAGTTCTGCCGGACGACCGGAGACGGTCACGCCGAAGCACACGTCGCGCTTGCCCGTGTAGCGCTGGAGCAGCAGCGTCCACGCACCTTGCACCAGCGTGTTGACGGTCAGACGGCGACTGCGCGCGGCGCGCTGCCACGCCTGTGCGCTCGTCGCGTCGACCCGGAACGTGCGCTCGCCGTGGCCTTGCGTCGGGGCCGTCGTGCGCAGCACCGTCTCATGCAATTGCGTGGGCGATTCGAAGGCGGCCAGCCGCTCGCGCCAGAACGACTCGCCGTCCTGCGGCGCATGCTGCTCAAGCCACGCGATGTAGTCGCGAAAGCGCGGCGCGGTGCCCGCCAACTCGGGCGTGCCGCAGAGATACGCCTGAAGGATCTCTCCGATCAACTGTGCGCTACTCCAGCCATCGAGCAGTACGTGATGCAGCGTCCAGATCAGTTGCCACGCGTCGTCGTCCACACGCACGAGCGCCACACGCTGCAACGGCGCGACGGCAAGGTCGAAGCCCTGTGCGCGTTCTTCCAGCGCCAGTTCCGTCAGCACGCCCGCGCCCTGCTGGGCCACCCGCTCGCGCCAGTCGAGCAGCCGCAACGCTTGCGGCACCTCGCGATGCACCAGTTGCAGCGGCGGCGCGCCGTCTCGCCACACGAAGCTCGTGCGCAGGATCGCATGACGTTTGACGGCGGCCTGCCACGCCGCGGCAAAGGCGTCGGCCTGCAATCCTTCGAGACGGATCTGAAGCTGATTGATGTACGACGCGCTGTCCGGCGCAAGACGCGCATGAAACACCATCCCCTGCTGCATTGGGGAAAGTGGGTAAGCGTCTTCGAGATCGGCAGCGGGCACTGGCAACGCGGCCAGCGCGGCTTCGGTCAGGCCCGCCAGCGGGAAGTCGGCCGCGCTTGTGACCTGTGCGTCTGCGCTGGCCGTGACGAGCGCGCCCAGCGCCGCTTGCATGCGCGCGGCCACAGCGGCAATCGTGGCCTCGTGGAAGCGCTGACGCGAGAATCGCCAGTACAGACGCAGGCAGCCGTCGGCAATCGCCCCGTCGACGGACAACCAGTTGCCCAGCGGTGCACAGGCGTCGCGGGCAGCCCCTGCCGGGGCGTCGCTCGGCGCGAATCGCCCTTCGCCGAAGCCCGCGTCGACGCGGCCGAGGTAGTTGAACGTGACGCGACCCTGCGGCAACGCGGCCATCGCTTCGCGCACTTCGTCACTGCCGTGATACCGCAACGCACCGAATCCCAACCCGGCACGTGGCACAGCCCGCCACATCCGCTTGAGCGCGAACAGCGTTTCGCGCGGCGACACCGAAACGTCGACCGCCAGCGGATAGACCGATGTGAACCAGCCGAGCGTGCGGGTCAGATCGAAGGCTTCCGTGCCCGGCATGCCCTCTGTGACCTCGCGGCCGTGGCCTTCGACGCATACGGCCACACGCCCCGCCCCGCTCCACTCCCCGACAGCCTGCGCGAGTGCAGCGACGAGCAGTTCGTGGATACGTGCGCGGTCGTTCGCGGCGTCAAGCAACCGGCGGGTGGCTGACGCGTCGAGCGCCACGGTGACTTCTGCCGCATCCGCCTGACGGTCGCCCTCGGCAGGTGTGGCGTCGACGGGCAACGTGTTGTGCGCGCCCTGAAGTGCGTTCGTCCAGAAAGTCGCTTCCTGCTCAGCCTCGGACGACGTCGCCCAATCGCGCCAGTAAGTCGCCCAGGCGCCGTACGAGGTGCCGTTGTCCGCCAGTGCGACAGGCTGCCCCGCTTCGCACTGGGCGAGCGCTCGCTGCAAATCGCCCAGCAACACGCGCCACGACACACCGTCCACGACAATGTGATGGCAGACGAGTAGCAGACGCTGACGTCCCCCCGTCAGATTGACGAGCACCACGCGCAGCAACGGACCGTTTGCCAGTGACAGACCGCGCTGTGCACGCTCGGCAGCGGCTAGCGCCTGCGCTTCGTCGGCGGCGTCCACGACATCCAGTGCGACGAGCAAAGCGTCGGACGACGCGCGTTGTTGTTGCCAGCCGTCACCGCTTTGGACGTAGCGCATTTGCAGTGCTTCGTGATGCGCGGCGACCGCCTGCAACGCCTCGCGCAGTATGCCGTCATCGAGCGGACGTCCCGCGTCGCGCACGTCCACTTGCACCCACTGATTCCAATGGTCACGCTGAGGGATCGGCTCGCTGAAGAACCACGACTGGATCGGCAGCAAGGGGATCTCGCTCGCTTCGCCAGCGGCAGTCTGCGCTACGGCACCCGCAATCGTCTGCGCGGGCGTCGCCACAGCGGCCAGCGCTGCGAGCGTCTGATGGCGGAACACGTCGCGCACCGTGATGCGCCAGTTCGCCTCGCGGGCCCGGCTCACCAGTTGCAAGGCGATGATCGAGTCGCCCCCGAGCGAGAAGAAGTTGTCGCCCCGGCCGACTTGCGCCGCCCCGAGCAATTGTGTCCAGATTGCCGCGATATCCGCTTCGACTCCGGCGCGCGGCGCTTGCGCGCTCGCGCTCTGCCACACCGGCTCGGGCAAACGCTTGCGATCGAGCTTGCCGTTGACGAGCTTGGGCAGCGCGTCGAGCACCAGAATCTGCGCAGGCACGAGATACGCGGGCAGACGCGCGGCGAGCGCTTGTCGCAACTGTTCGCCAAAGCCCGTCGCGTCGACACCGCCCGGTGGCGTCGCGCTCACGTGCGCCACGAGTTGCACCCCTGCCGGTCCCTGCGCCGTGCCGACGACGGCTTCGCGCACGCCCGCCTCCGCCAGCAATTGCGCCTCGACCTCGCCCGGTTCGATGCGAAAACCGCGCACCTTGAGTTGCTGATCGCGGCGGCCAAGGTACTCCAGCGTGCCGTCGTCCAGCCAGCGGACACGGTCGCCGGTGCGATACATCCGCGTGCCGGGTCTGCCCCACGGGTCCGGTACGAACCGCTCGGCGCTCTGGCCGGGACGCGCCAGATACCCGCGCGCCACGCCTTCACCGCCGAGATACAGCTCACCCGACACGCCGACCGGCACCGGCTGAAGACGCTTGTCCAGCACATACGCCCGACGCTCGCCGACGAGCGAGCCGATAGGCGCGTACGGCGTCGGGCTCTGCATGCCCGCGTGGACCGTCCAGTTCACGGGCGTAACGACCGTCTCCGTCGGCCCGTAACCGTTGAGCAGCCGCGCCGGTTGCAGCGTGCGCATGACGAGCGCCAGCGTGTCGCGAGACAGCGCCTCGCCGCCGCACGAGTAGATGAGTCCCGGCGGCACGGCGTCCGGATGCGCTTCCACCCATTGCGCCACGTGACGCAATAGCGCCGTCGGTAGCCCGGCGTTGGTCACGCGACGGCGCACGATCTGCTCGCAGATCTCCTCCGGCGTCCATTGACCCGGGCCGCGCAGCACCACGCACGCGCCCTGCGACAGCAGCGTCAGCCAGCGCTCATGCGCGCCGTCGAACGAGAGCGACGCCACATGCAGTTCGCGGAAGTCCGGCGTCATGCCGAACAGCCTGGCGATGGCGCGGCAATGCATCGCGATCGGTCCGTGCGAGACGGCGACGCCCTTCGGCTGCCCCGTCGAGCCGGACGTGAAGATCACATAGGCCAGTTGCGCGGGATGCAGTTCAGGCAACACGGCGGTCGTAGCAACCGAGTCGGCCTCGGCAATGTCCAGCGCTGCCACGCCCGACGGCACGCGTGCGAGCCCTTGCTCGTCGGTGATCACCAGCGCAATTCCCGCATCGGCGCATAACTCGGCGACGCGCTCGACAGGATGCTCAACGTCCAGCGGAACATAGGCCCCGCCTGCGCGCAGCACCGCAACCATTGCAACGAACACGTTCGTCGAGCGTGGCAACCACACCCCGACGCGCGTCTCCGGCGTCAGTCCATTCGTGAGCAAGCGCGCCGCGAGCACGTCCGCGCGACGCAGCAGTTCGCCGTAGGTCAGCGCATCGTCATCGCATTCGACAGCGACCGCGTCCGGGCGACGTGCCGCGTGGTCCGCAATCATGTCCGGCAGCAGGCGCGTGTCGTTCGCTATGACGCCAGCATCGTCCGCAGGACTGCCCCAGCGGCGGATGGCGGCCAGCTCGTCTGTATCGGCAAGCGGCAGGTCTTGCAAGGGCGTTGCCGAGCGCGCGAGGAGCGCGGTGAGCAATGTCTGCCAGTGCGCGCAGATACGCTGCGCCGTTTTCGACGAGATGACGTCGCAGGCGTAGCCCAGCCCGCCGCCAAGTGTGCCGTCCGGCGACTCCACGATGCCCAGATCGAGATCGAACTTTGCCTGCGAGGTCTCGCCGTCGAGCACCGTCGCGGTGACGCCCGGCAACTGCAACGCCGACGCCGCATGACGCCGCTGATGGTTCACCATCACCTGAAACAACGGGCTATGGCTAAGACTGCGCGCGGGTGCAAGGCGCTCGACGACCTGTTCGAACGGCACGTCCGCGTGACGCTGTGCATCGAGCAGCGTGTCGCGCACGTGCGCGAGCAAGACGTCGAAACCCGCCGACAGATCGACGCGCGCACGCACGACCACGGTGTTGACGAAACACCCGACCACACGCTCCAGCGCGGTGCGGCTGCGATGACTCACCGGCACACCGACACGCACGTCGACAGTCGTGGCATCCGCGTCTTCGTCGCTCTCATCCGCCGCGTAGCGGGCCAGCAGCGCTTGAAACGACGCCAGCAAGACAGCGAAGGGCGTGGTGCGGGCGTCGCGCGCCAGGGCGCGAACGCACTCCGCCAGAGGGGCTGGCAGCGTGAACGCAACGCGTCCGCCTTGGGCATCGCGCTGCGCCGGGCGATGACGGTCGAGCGGTAACGCCAGCAAGTCGTCGGCATCGGCAAGCTGCGTCGCCCAGTAGTCCAGTTGCCCGGCCAGCGCTTCGCCGCCCAGCCGCAATCGTTGCCAGATGGCGTAGTCGGCGTAGGTGGGGCCGGTCGTCTGCGTCGCGGGCGACTGTCCGTTGCGCACGACGGCGTAGTCTCGGGCGATCTCGCCGATAAGCACGTCGAGCGAGCCACCGTCGGAGATCAGGTGATGCATTGTCAGCACCAGCACATGACGAGAAGGCGCCACGCGCAGCAATGTCGTGCGCACGAGCGGGCCCAGCGCCAGGTCGAAGGCGCGGCGACTGACGTCCGCCACCGCGTCGCGAACGTCGGTCTCGGTAGCCCCTGCGGCCAGCGACACGATGTCCAGCGGCACATCGACGCGCGCATGCACGTGCTGCATAAGCTTGCCGTGCGCCACGTCGAACGTCGTACGCAGCGCTGCGTGACGTGCCACGGCAGCGGCGAAGGCTTGCGCCAGCGCGGCGGTATTCAGATCGCCATCGAGCTGCACCGCGCCGGTGATGTGATACGTATCGTGGCGCTCGTCCAGTTGCAACAGCGTCCACATGCGCTGCTGCGCGAACGAGGCCGCGACGCGCTCGACGTCCTCCCCCGGTGCCCGGGACACCCAGCCGTCGAGCGGCAAGTGCTCGCGCACGTCGACGCCCTTGCGTTCGAGCAACGCGATCATCGCCTGCCGTTGCGCCGGGGCCAGACGGGCGAGCGTCGTTTGAATGTCGTCTTTCGTATCAGCCATGCTTAGATTGCCCATGAATTGCGCCATGAGTTGCGTCCGGCCCGAGCAGCGCTTGCAGCGCATCGGGAGAAAGGGATTCCATTTCGCGCAGGGCGGCTTGCAAGTCGTCGTCGGCGAGCGCCGGGCTGGCGGGTGACGCGCCGGTCATCGCGTCGAGGGCTTGCGCCAACGCCGTCAATCGGCTCGCTTCGAAGAGGGTGCGCAGCGGTACGTCGAGCGACAATGCATCGCGCAGCCGTGACGCCACTTGCGTTGCCAGCAGCGAGTGACCGCCAAGCGCGAAGAAGTCGTCGTGACGCCCCACGCGCGGCACGCCCAGCACTTCCTGCCAGATCGAAGCGATGCGCGCTTCGTTGCCGTCGCGCGGTGCCTCGAACTGCGCCGCACCAGCGGCTTCAGGCACCGGCAACGCGCGCCGGTCGAGCTTGCCGTTCGGGGTCAGCGGCAAGGCGTCCAGACGTAGCCACTGGCCCGGCACCATGTAAGCGGGCAACGCACCGCCCAGATGGGCGCGCAGACGCGACCACAACGCTGCGGTATCGACGTCGGCGATACGCTCCGGCGACAACACCACGTACGCCACCAGTTGCTCGCCCGCGCCGTCGTCCCGCACGAGGACGGCGGCGTCCGTCACGTCTTCGTGACGCAGCAGTTGCGACTCGATTTCGCCCAGCTCGATGCGGAAGCCTCGCAGCTTGACCTGTGCATCGCCCCGGCCGAGGTAGTCGAGGGTGCCGTCCGCCAGTCGACGCGCACGGTCGCCGCTGCGATACATGCGCTCGCCCGGTGCGCCCTTCGGGTCCGGCACGAAGCGCTCGGCCGTGAGGCCCGCCTGCCCCAGATACCCACGCGCCAGTCCGTCGCCGCACACGTACAGATCGCCTGCGACGCCCGGCGGCACTTCGTTCAGACCTGCGTCCAGTACGCGCCAGTCGAGGTCGGCAATCGGCTCACCGATGGGTGAACCCGCCGTGTCGCCCCGATGCAGCACGTGCTGACTGACGTGCACCGTCGTCTCGGTGATGCCGTACATATTGGTCAGACGCGTCGCTTCACCAAACCGCTGCCACCACGCAGCGAGTCGCGCGGGCGTGAGCGCTTCGCCGCCGAAGACGATGTGGCGCAGCGTCGTCGACATAGCGTCCGACGGCATTGCTCCAAGCCATTGATAGAACGCCGAGGGTGTCTGGTTGAGCACCGTCACGCCTTCGCTGGCGACGAGTTTCCACATCGCCGCCGGATCGCGCGTCGTGTCCTGCGACACGACCACGAGCCGCGCACCATGCGCGAGCGCACCGAAGATTTCCCAGACCGAGAAATCGAAGGCGTACGAATGGAACATCGTCCAGACGTCGTTCGCATCGAAGGCGAAGTCCTGCGATGTCCCCGTGAGCAACCGCATCAGGTTGCGATGCGTCAGTTGCGCGCCCTTCGGACGCCCCGTCGAGCCGGACGTGTAGATCACGTAAGCCAGTTGATCGACGTGAACGTCGCGCATCGGGGCGTGCTCCGGCAGCGAGGCGTCGGCGAGCATCGATTCGAAGGTTATTGCCTCACCCGGCAACCACGACGCCCCGGCCAGCGACGCCTGCGTGATCGCATGCGTCACCCCGGCGTCTTCCACCATGAAGCTCAGGCGCTCAGCCGGATACGCCGGATCGAGCGGCACGTACGCCGCGCCCGCCTTGAGAATGCCCAGCATCGCAACGATCAGGTCCGTGCTGCGCGACATGGCCAGCCCGACACGCGCCTCGGGCGCGACGCCCGCGCGAATGAGTGCATGGGCAACGCGGTTTGCCCGGGTGACGAGTTCGCTGTATGAGACGCGAGTGTTGGCGTCGCACACGGCAATCGCGTCACGCCGAACTGCGGCCTGCGCGTCGATCACGGCATGTACCGGCAGCGGCACGGCAACGCTCACCCGCGTACGGCCTTTATCGTTGCGCTGGCCCGCTGCGTCGCCCGTCGTCATCGCAAGCCGCGCGACAGGTGTCGTGGCCTGTGTCATGGCGACATCCAGCAGCGCCAGCCATTGCTCGCCGAGGCGGCGCACCGTCGGTGCGTCGAACACGTCGCAGGCGTACGTCAGCCAGCCGCGCAGTGCGCCCGCTTCGTCCTCTTCCGTGTCGAGCGCGAGGTCGACCTGCGCATGATGTGCACGCCGCTCGATAGCCTGCATCGTCACACCGGCCAGATCGCTCAGCGGTGCGAAAGCGCGCTTCTGGTGATTGATGGACACCTGGAACAACGGATGCCGTGACACGCTGCGCACCGGTGCGAGGTGTTCCACCAACCGTTCGAACGGGACGTCGGCATGCTGCTGCGCCCCCAGCAGTTGGTCTCGCACCTGCGTGACGAGCGTGGCAAACGTCGTCGGCGATTCGATTTGCGAGCGCAGCACCTGCGTGTTGACGAAGAATCCCACCACCGCTTCGACGGCCTCGTGCGCGCGTCCGGCCACGGGCATCCCCGTACGCACGTCGCCCTCGCCGGTGACGCGATGCAGCAGCAGATGGAAAGCCGCGGCCATCACCATGAAACGGGTCACGCCGTGCTCGCGCGCGAAACGGTCGAGTCGCGCGGGCAACCCTGGCGGCATCGTGAGGTCGACGCTGGCCCCTGCGCCATCGCGAACGACGGGGCGCGCGCGGTCGAACGGCAAGGCCAGCTCCGGGTGCGTCGTGCCAAGCTGCTGACACCAGTAGGCAAGCTGTGCGGCTTGCGCGGGACCGGCCAGTTGTTCGCGCTGCCACACGGCGTAATCGCCGTAGCGCAGCAGTGAAGCCCACGCGTCGCGCACCGGCTGCCTACCGCCCGCATGCGAACGATAGGCACGCGCCAGATCGGCGACCAGCAGGTTCATCGACCAGCCGTCCGAGATCAGGTGATGCATGACCAGCATCAGCACGTGCGACTGGTCGTCCAGTTGCATGAGATGGACGCGCCAGAGCGGCCCGTTGGCCAGATCGAACTGCGCGAGCGTCAGCGCCTCGAGACGCGCTTGCACAAGCGCGCTGGTAGCGTCGCCGGACATCCCGGGGGCGACGGCGTCGCGTGTGAACGCGACCGGCAGCGCGGCATGTACGCGTTGCTCGGGGGCGCCGCCCTCGGTGGCATTCACCGCGACGGTCGTGCGCAACACGTCGTGCCAGTCCGACAACGTCTGCAAAGCGCGCTCAAGCGCGTCGGCTTGCAACGCCCCATCCAGTCGCAACGCACCGGCTATGTGATAGGCCCCGGCGCGCGGCGCCATCTGCGTCTCCAGCCACACACGCATCTGCGACGACGACAGCGGGAACGTACTGCGATTGTCGTCGCCACGTGTCGGCCCGCTGACGGCCGACGGCGTTTGCGCAGACGTCGCTTCGGCAGGCGCCGCCAACGTCGCCAGTTGTGCCACTGTCGGATGCGATGCGAGATGCTGTGGCCCGACCTTGATGCCACGCTTACGCAGTCGCGCAATCACCTGCAACGCCAGAATCGAGTCGCCGCCGATGTCGAAGAACGCTTCGTGGCGGCCGACCTGCTCGCGTTTGAGGACCTGACACCAGATGGCCGCGATGTCGGCTTCCGCGCCGACATGTGGCAATTCCACCGACGCCACTTCCGCGCTTTCCTTCGCGGCATCGACGCGCTCGGTCAACGCCAGCAAAGCGCGACGATCCACCTTCCCATTCGCGGTCAGTGGCAGCTTGTCGACACTGTCGAATCGTGCCGGAATCCAGGCGGACGGCAGCGCCTGCGTCAACGCAGTGCGAACGACGTCGAGCCCCGCCTCGCCCGTAAAGACACCGTGCAACCATGCGCCACCCGGCCCGTCGTGACGGGCAACGACCACGGCATCGATCACGCCGGGCACGCAACGCATTGCCTGCGCCACCTCCGCCGGTTCCACGCGATAGCCGCGGATCTTGACCTGATCGTCCATGCGGCCGAGGTAGACGATGGCACCGTCGGTGCGCTGCACCGCACGATCACCGGTGCGATACAGACGTGCGCCTGCGCACCACGGGTCCGGCACGAAACGCTCGGCCGTTTGCGCAGGCGCGCCGAGATACCCCCGGGCCAAACCCGCGCCGCCCAGATAAAGCTCACCGGCCACCCCCGACGGCAAAGGGTTCAGGTCAGCATCGAGGACATGCGCATGCAGGTTCGCCAGCGGACGCCCGACAGGCACAGGCACCTCTGCAATGTCACCGACAGCATGCGTCAGTGCCCCGACAGTCGTCTCCGTCGGTCCGTAATGGTTGAGGACAGCGAGTCCCGGACGCGCCCCACGGATTTGTGCGACGAACGACGGATCCAACGATTCGCCGCCTGTCACCAGCACCGCGCGCGGCAATACCGCCGCGCCCGCCGCGTCGAACAGGCCGTTCAAGTGACCCGGCACGATCTTGAGCACATCGATCGGACGCGCGGCACACCAGTCGGCGAAGCGCTGCGCATCGAACGCGCATGCGTGTGGCACGAGATACAGCGCACGGCCGAGCGCCAATGCGCCGAACAACGTCGTGTGACCAAGATCGGCAGCGACGGTCGAAGCCATCGCGAATCCGCCCGTCTCACCTGCCGTATCGAGACCGCGCTCACGAAGGCGCGCTGCCACCGCCTGCACGTAGTTATGGAGCGCGCCACGGCTGACGACGACGCCCTTCGGCTCGCCCGTCGACCCCGAGGTGTAGATGACGTAAGCCGCCTGCGCCGGATGCACGCGCACCGGTGACGGCGCTTTCGTGTCGACGCTGGCGTGCGCAATGTCGCGCCAGCGAATCAGCGAGGGGTGCGTTATCGCAGGTGTCCGATCGTCGACGATTACCGCTTTGGCACCACTGGCGCGCACCAGCTTTTGCAGACGCACCGCCGGTTGCTCAGGGTCGAGCGGCACGTAGGCTGCCCCGGCCTTCCACGCACCCAGAATCGCGCCAACCAGCGCTGCGCTGCGCGGCACACAGATGGCGACACGATCCTCCGGACCGATCCCCTGCGCCTGCAACGTTGCCGCCAGGCGATTCGCGAGCGCGTCGAGTTCGTCTCGCCGATAGCTCGCGTCCTCGCCTTCGGCGGCCAGCGCCGCGCCGTCACGGGCGACATGCGCGTGCCAGTCGTTAAGCAAGTCGTGCGAGGACCAGACGACGTTCTCGGCCGTCTGTGGCACTGCGTTCGTCAGTCCAATCTGCCCCAACGGCGTGGTCGACGTGCCAAGACTGTCCGCCACCGCGCCGAGCAACGCCACGAAGTGCTCGCCGAGGGCTTGCACGGCAGCGGCGTCGAAGCGCTCACGTGCGAACGCCAGCACGAGACGCAAGCCGTCGTGCTGCTCGACGATCAGCGACAGCGGATAGTTGTTGCGCGCCTGCGTGCCGCGCTCCAGCAGTGACAGCCGCAGGCCGTCGTCGCGCTGGGCAAGCAACGCAGCATCGAGCGGATAGTTTTCGAAGACGACGATGCTCTCGAACAGAGCACCGTCCGCGCTTTGGCCGTCGCGTTGCGCCTCGCGCGTGATGGCGGACAGCGCCACATGCTCATGCTCACGCGACTGCGCCGTTTGCGTCTGAAGTTCGCGCAGCCAGTCGGCAACCGGACGACGCGCGTCGAGCGTCGCCCGCACCGGCAGCGTGTTGATGAACAGACCCGCCATGCGTTCGATGCCCGGCACGGCCGCAGAGCGGCCCGATGCCGTCACGCCGAACACCACGTCGCGCAATCCGGCATGCCGCGCCAGCAGCAGCGCCCATGCGCCCTGACACAGCGTGCCTGGCGTCACGCCAACGCGACGGGCTGCGTCGCACCACGTCTGCCATTGCGAAGGGGCGAGCGTCCATGCGGTTTCGCCATGTCCACTCGTCTCATCGGTCCTACGTGCCTGACGTGCCTGACGTGCGGCGGGAAGCGGCGTCGGCGCGCCCACGCCGTCCAGCAAATGCCGCCAATGCGCGAGCGATGCGCGGGCGTCCAATTCACGTTGCCACACGGCAAACTCGGCAAACGAGGGCGCCACCTGCACCTCGCCATCCGTCGACACCCCGCCCTTCGCCAGCGAGGCATAGCGCGACATCACGTCGCTCAGAATCAGGCCGGTGCTCCATCCGTCGAGCGTCACGTGATGACTGCTCCACAGCAGCCACCAGCGCGACTCGCCGACACGAATCAACGCCAGACGCGGACGATTCGCTTGCGCGAACGAGAATCCGGCGGCGCGCTCGGCCGCGAAACGAGCGTCCAGACGCGCGTGTTGTTCCGTCTCGCTCAACGCGCACCAGTCTTCCTGCGGCAGCAGATTGATTGCCGTAGCCACTGTCTCGGGTCCGTGCACAAGCAGCAGCGGCAGTTCGCCGACGTCGCTCACATAGGCCGTGCGCAACGCCGCATGACGCATGACCGCCTCCCGCCATGCCTGTGCGAACGCGCTCGTATCGAGTGCGCCGTCGATCACGAAGCCCTTCTGATAGAAGTACGGATCGGCGGTGCCCTGCTGCTGCGAGTAGAACAGCAGGCCTTGTTGCATCGATGTTGCGGGCACGACGGCCTCGATCTGTTGCATCGACGCGGGCAATGTCGCGAGTTGTTCACGCGTGAGGCCCGCGTACGGGAAATCTTCGGCGACGACCGGTTCGTGACCGGGCAGCGTCTCGGCCAGCACACGCAGCGTCGCACCGATCTCGTCGACGAGCGTCTGAACGCCGTCGCTTGTGAAGCGCGCGCGGTCGTAGCGGCAGACGAGCCGCAGCGTGTCGTCGCGCTGCCAGACGTCGAGCGTCAGCCAGTTGGGCGGCGCAACGTCGGGCTCATGCGACAGGCCCCCGTCGACGATGCCGTCCGTGTCGGTACGTCCGAGGAAGTTGACCGTGACGTGTCCTGCGGGCAGCGCGTCGAGCGTCTGACGGGCTTGCGGCGTGCCAAGGTAACGCAGCGCGGCATAGCTCGCGCCGTCGTGCGGCACGCATCGCCAGGCTTCGCGCGCGGCGGCCAGTGTTTCTTCGGGGGTGCTACCTACCAGAATGGCGAGCGGCCACGCCGCCGTGAACCAGCCGAGCGTGCGCGACAGGTCGCCCTGCTCCTGGCCGCCACCTTGGCCGCCACGTCCATGACCTTCGACGTGGACGACATAACGCTGCGCCCCTGCACGCTGGCCCAGCGTGTGGGCGACGGCGGCACTCAGCGCTTCGTGCATTCGAACACGACGCAGTTGCGTGAGCGGCACGGCGACGTCTGCGGGCCACGTGTGTTCGATCTCGCCCGTGCCCACCGCCCCCACCGTCGCGTTCGTTGGCCTGGCAACGTCCACCGACTCCACGGCCCCGGCCAGCGCCCGCTGCCAGACCTCCAGCGCGGCCGATGCGGCGTCGCTTTGCGTCCAGTCATGCCAGCGCTGCGCCCATGCGCGCATCGATTCGCCGACGACGGGCAATGTCCGCACCGCCCGCTCCCCATGCGTATTCCCGAGCGCCGTTTGCAAATCGTCCAGCAGGATGCGCCACGACACGCCGTCGATCACCAGATGGTGCGCGACGAGGAAACAGCGCAACTCGCCTGCTTCCGTGCGCACCAGCAGTGCGCGCAACAGCGGGCCGTCGGCCAGCGACAGACTTCGCTGGGCCTGAGCGAGGGCATCGGCCAGTTGCGCGTCGTCGCACATCGCCGCGTGCCAGAGCAGATCGTCGGCGGCATGCGGCGCGACGTAGCGCGCCTGCCATTGGCCGTCATGCTCGGTGAACCGCAGCCGGAGCGCATCGTGATGCTTCACGACGGTGGCCAGCGCTTCACGAAGGGCCGTCATGTCCGTACCCACGGGCAACGTCGCTTCGACCCACTGGTTCCAATGATCGCGGCACGCGATAGGCTGACGGAAGAACCACGCCTGCACGGGCGTGAGCGGCACCTCACCTTCGAGCGGTTCGGGCACGCGCGCCGCGCCGTCCCCTTCACCGACGGCCCTCGCTTGTGCCGCGAGACGCACGAGCGTCTGGTGACGGAAGACGTCTTGCGCGCCGAATTGCCAACCCGCCTGACGTGCGCGTCCGACCATCTGCAACGCGACGATGGAATCGCCGCCTAGCGCGAAGAAGTTGTCGTCGCGGCTCACCGACGGCACGCGCAGCAGATCCTGCCAGACGACCGCCAGCGCAAACTCCGCCTCGCCCTGCGGTGCCTGTCCGCCAGCACTGCCCCATACGGGCGCAGGCAGCGCCGCCCGGTCGCGTTTGCCGTTGGGGAGTTTCGGCAGCGAATCCAGCACGATCACGAGCGACGGCACCAGATAGTCCGGCAGACGACGCGACAGCGCCACGCGCAGCGCTTCACCACCGAGTCCCTTGCCTGCGACGTAGGCGACGAGCTGATCGCCCGCAGGCCCCGCCGCGACGACCGCCAGCGCGTCGTCGACGCCCGGTTCGCGCAGCAATTGCGTCTCGACTTCGCCCGGCTCGATGCGGAAGCCGCGCACCTTCACTTGCTGGTCGAAACGGCCGAGGTAGACGAGCGTGCCGTCGGCCAGTCGCCGCACCCGGTCGCCCGTGCGATACATCCGCGCGCCCGGCTCACCGCGCGGGTCCGGCACGAAGCGCTCGGCCGTCAGCGCTGCGCGTGCGAAATACCCACGTGCCACGCCCTCGCCACCGAGGTACAGTTCGCCCACCGCGCCGAGCGGCACTTCGCCGAGCCACGGATCGAGCACCCACGCGCGGCGGCGTCCCACCGGCTCGCCGATCGGCGCATACGCCTGACCCGCGATTTGTGCAGCCGGTTGCGCATCCAGCACCCCGTCGATGGACCAGGCGACCGGTGTCATCACGGTCTCCGTCGGACCATAACCGTTGATCGTCTGCGCCGGACGGAACATCGCCTGCGCCGCGCGCAGCGCGGGCAACGCCATTGCTTCACCACCGAACGACAGCAAACGCAATGCCGGTGCCCCGGTCGCCCCGCTCGTGGCAAGACGGCACAGATAGGCCGTCGGGAACCCGGCATTCGTCACGCCGTGACGACGCATCGCGTCGACCATCGTCTGCGGCGCCCAGTGACGTTCGTCCGCAATAAACAACGACGCGCCGCAGATCATCGGCGCCATCCATCGTTCGTGCGCGCCGTCGAAGTTGATCGAGAGCACGTGTAGTTCGCAGACCTCGGGCGTGAGACGGTATTGCGCGCCGGTCGCCACACAGTGCATGGCGAGCGGACCGTGCGCCACCGCCACGCCTTTCGGGGTACCGGTCGAACCGGAGGTGTAAATCAGATAAGCCAGTTGATCGGGATGCAGCGAGCCCCCTGGTGGATGGTCGGGCAGCGTGGCATCCGCCATGAGATCGGCTACCACAGCGCGACGCACGGGGAGCCAGAGCGCGTCGGCCAGCGAGGCTTCAGTGAGCGCCAGCGAAATACCCGCGTCATCGATGATCTGCGCCAGCCGCTCGGCCGGATAGGACGGATCGAGCGGCACGAAGGCGCACCCGGCCTTCATGATGCCGAGCAGTCCCGCGATCATGCCGGTCTGACGCGACATCGCCAGTCCGATGCGCGCTTCCGGCGCAACGCCCTGCGCCAGCAGCCAATGCGCAATGCGGTTCGCCGCGCGCACGAGTTCGGCGTACGTGAGGGTGCCAGCCTCATCCCGCAACGCGATGGCGGACGGTTGTTGCTGCGCCTGCACGTCGATTAGCGAGGGGACACTTTGAAACGGCAACGCGTCTTCGGCGTGCGCAATGCGATGCCCGCCCTCCAACGCGCTTTCAAACGCAACGTCGAGCGACGCCAGCGGCTGTGTCGGGAGCGCGAGCAGCGTCGCCAGTCCCGCACACCAGTCCGCACCAAGGCGCTCGATGGTCGGCGTGTCGAACAGATCCGTCGGGAAAGTGAGGCGGGCGCGCAGCGTCACGCCGTCGAGCGGATCAGCGCCCTTGCCCGCCGTCGCCTCATGAAGCTCGTCGATATCGAGCGCAAGGTCGTACTGAGCGCCGCCGGTCAGCGGCTGTGCGACCACGCTCAGGCCTGCGGGCCAGCCCGTCGCGGCGCGCGACGCGGCAGCGTTCGCCACATGATGGTTCAACATCACCTGAAACAGCGGCGATTGTCCGAGGCTGCGCTGTGGCGCGACGCGCTCCACCACCCGCTCGAACGGGGCTTCGCGGTGCGCCTGCGCTGCCAGCGCCCCATCGCGCACCTGCGTCACCAACCCATCGAAGTCGGCTGCCGGGTCGATCTGTGCGCGCCACACCTGCGTGTTGACGAGACAGCCGAGCATGCGTTCCAGCCCTGACACGTCGCGCTGCGCAATCGGCACGCCCACGCGGATATCCGTCTCGCCCGCGTACCGATGCAGCAGCCATTGGAACGATGCGGCCAGCACGATGAACGGCGTCGCTTTACGTTGCGCGGCGAAGGTCAGTACGTCACGCGTGAGCCCCGCCGGAAATTCGAACGCGAGCGTTTGCCCTGCGCCGCTGCGCAACGCGCCACGCGTGCGGTCGACCGGCAATGCGAGCACCGGCGACGGCTCCGGCAGACGCGCCTGCCACCAGTCGAGCTGACGGCCAAGCGCCTCGCCGTTGACGCAGGCATGCTGCCAATGGGCGTGATCGCCGGGCTGGACTGGCACCGGAGCCAGCACCGGTGTCTTGCCATCGGAGAAACCGCTGTAGGCCCGTGCCAGTTCGTCGACCAGCAAGGTCATCGACCACGCGTCCGTCAACAGATGATGCAGGACGAAGACGATTCGGTGCGCCTCGACCGATAGGCGGATCGACGCAACGCGCCACGGCGCGCACGTGTCCAGGGCAAACGGCTGTGCGAGTAACGCATCGGTCAGACGAGTCGCTGCGGCGTCAGGGTTCGCGTCCCCCGACACATCGTGGCTCACGAGCGGCACGTCGGCCTTCGCATGCACGATCTGGACGGCGACGCCATCGCGCTCGTCGAACGTCGTGCGCAAGGCGTCGTGTCTTGCAGTGATCACTTCGAGCGCGCGAGAGAACGCGTTCGCGTCGAAGCGTCCCTTCACGAGCAGCTGCCCACCGACGTGATACGCCGCGCTGTTCGCCGGATCGAGACGATGGACGAACCACAGCCGGGACTGCGCAAACGATTGACGGAAAACGCGGGCGTCCGGCGTTTGCGCGAGCGGTGTCGCGGGCAGGATCTCGGGCACGGCGTCAATGGCTTGTGCGCTCGAGGAAGGCGTGAATTTCGCCAGTTCGCGCACCCACTCGCCTAGCCGCGCGTGTTCGTACAGCGATGCTGGCGTCGCGTTCACGCCGAGACGCTCACGCACGCGCGCCAGCACCTGCATGGCGAGCAACGAACTGCCGCCGCACAGGAAGAAATGATCGTCGGCACGGACCTGCTCGCGCCCCAGCACCTCACGCCAGATTTGCGCGACGGCCTCAAACGTGGCGTCCTGCTTCGGCGCATCAGGCTTGTCGCTCGACGACGCTCTGGCATCGTCGTCCCCGAGAATCGCACCGTTCTGCCAGGTCGCCCACGCATCGAGCGAGCCGTCTCGCCAGCCCTTCGCACAGGCACTGCGCTGCAACTTGCCACTCGACGTTTTGGGCAACGCGCCCGGATTGAGCAGCACGACCACCGACGCGGCTTGCTGGCAAACGTCGGAGACCGCTACGGCGATCACTTCGGCGAGCGTCTGCGGCGGCACCATCTTCTGCACGCTGCGACCAACTTCCGCTGCGATGCCGATGCCAGGTTCGCCATCGATGTCGACGGCAAACGCCGTCACGCGGCCCTTGCGCACGAGTTCGACATCCGCCTCGACCGCCTTTTCCAGATCCTGCGGATACAGGTTATGGCCGCGCACGATGATGACATCCTTGCAGCGGCCCGTGATGTACACCTGATCGTCGTGCACAAAGCCGAGGTCGCCCGTGCGCAGCCAGCGCTTGCCGTCCGCCTGCACGAACGTCCGCGCACTCGCCTCCTCGTTACGCCAATAGCCCTGCGCTACGCTCGGCCCGCTCACCCAGATCTCGCCCACGCCGCCCGCCGCAACCGCCGACGGCGTGACGTCAGGCGAATCGTTCCACGTCATCAGACGCACTTCGTGATCGAGCGGCGTTGTGCCGCATCCGACCAGCATTGCACTGTCGTCACTATGATCGCCCGAGGCTTCCGCCCGTTGCTGCGCGAGTGCGCTGCGGTCGAAGTCGGTCGCCGTCATGCCGTCGCCACGCTGTCCGCCGGTGACGAAAAGTGTCGCCTCGGCCAGTCCATAGCAGGGATAAACCGCCTTCGGATCGAAGCCCGCAGGCGCGAACGCTTCACAGAAATCGACCAGCGTGTCGTGTCGCACCGGTTCCGAGCCGGAGAATGCCAGCCGCCACCCACGCAGGTTCAGCGAACCGATGGTGGCCGCGTCGATGCGCTGCGCGCACAAGCGATACGCGAAATCAGGGCCGCCGCTGACGGTGCCGCCGAATTTGTCGATGGCGCGCAGCCAGCGCACCGGCCGCTCCAGAAAGAACTGCGGCGACATGAGCACCAGACGCGCCCCACGATAAATCGGCGAAAGCAAGCCGCCGATCAGCCCCATGTCGTGATACAGCGGCAACCAGCTCACCATGGTGTCGTCGCGCGTCATGCCCAGCCCGGCAACGATGGCGGCTTCGTTAGCCATCAGATTCGCATGGCTGACCATCACGCCCTTGGGCGTGGACGTCGAGCCCGACGTGTATTGCAGGAACGCCAGATCGCCCGGGGCGACGGTCGTCTCCTGCCACTCGGTCGCGAGCGCGTCGTCAATCTCATCGATCACCACGATCTCGACACCGCGCAGCTCGGGCACGGCGTCACCAAACGCGAGCATGGCGTCGCGATGCTGACGGTCGGTCAACACGAAGCGTGCACGCGCGTCGTGCAGGATCGAGCGCACGCGCGCCAGATGCTGCGGACGCGCCGACTCCGGCGGAAACGCCGGCACGGCAATGGCCCCCGCGTATAGGCAGCCGAAGAAGCCCGCGACGTAATCCAATCCCGTCGGCATAAGCAGCAATCCGCGCTCGCCGTAGGCCCCCTCTTTCCCCTTGGCGAGACGTTGCAGCGCGGCAGCCACCGCGCGGGCGCGCGTATCGAGCGCGGCACAGGTCAGCGCCCGAGCGTCGCCCTCGTCGCTGGACACGGCGCATAGCGCCTCGCGATCCGGCTCAAGCCGGGCACGCGCGCGCAGAAGATCGACAATGTGTTCGATAGGAGCGCCGGGCGCTCCCTGAGAGGGCGCCGTCGACGAGACAGGGCCGAAGGGGACGGGCAAGCGGAGAGCGTCGTTCATGACGGTAGCGACTCACGAAGCAGGAGCGAAATCAAAGACTGGCGCGTGGCAGCCGACGGGCCGCGACGCGCGGTAAATGACGAAGAGAAGATGTTTCGAAGACCGGGAAGACCGTCAGCGGTCGGCCCCGTGCGCCTGCGCCATCGCCACGACGACCTTGCGCGGCCCCTTGAACGGCGAGCGCGCGTGTGCCGCGAGCATGTTGTCGAGCATCAGCACGTCGCCGTTCTGCCACGGGAAACTGATCTTCTCCGCTTCCAGAACGTGACGAATGGCGGCTAGCGCGTCTTCCTCGATGGGACTGCCGTCGCCGTAGTACACGTTGCGCGGCAGGTCCTCCTCGCCGACGACGTCGAGCAACGTCTCGCGCACGTCGGGTTCGAGGTTGGAGATGTGGAACAGGTGCGCCTGATTGAACCAGACCCAGTCGCCCGTCACGGGATGTTGCGCAACGGCCTGACACAGCTGGCGCGTGCGCAGCTCGCCGTCGTCTTTCCACTCGCAGGCAATGCGGTGCGCGCGGCAATACGCTTCGACTTCGGCACGGTCTTCAGTGTTGAAGACCTGCATCCAGGGCACGTCGAAACCGTTACCGAAGTTGCGCACGTACATCAGCCCCTTGCTCGCGAAGCGCTCGCGCAGGTCTTGCGGCAGACGGGCGTAGATACGGCGGCTGTCGGCAATCGGCGTCTCGCCGCCTTCCTGCGCCGTGAGCACGCTGTAGAACCAGATCTTCATCGGCCAGTCCCGCGTGTACGACTGTTCGTTATGCAAAGGAATGTGCTGGTGCGGCGGATATTCGGTGGATGTATAGACGCCTTGCGCGACTTTGCTGCGCGGCGTCGAGCCGAACTCATAGGTCAGCAGCGAATGACCGAATGACGCGGCGAACTCGCGGAACGCCGCATCGCCATCGACCTTGAAACCACGGAACAGAACGCCGCCATGAGTCGGGAGATATTCGTCCACCAGCGCATGAAGGGCACTGGCAGCGGCCTCGATCGGCACACCGGCATCGCGCGGTTCGACCACCATCGGGAGGTCGCCATTGGTGCGCAGGGCGCGCACATCGAGCATCGTATCGAGCATGGTTGGATCCTCAACGAAACCGCGGCGCCACACGCGCCGCAATTTCATTGACGATCCTCGTGACCGCAATTTAAGGGGTTTACGCGGACGATTGCGGTTTTTCTACATTTGCCGTCGTCGTCGCCGGATTTGCAGACGTCGATGCGACAGATGTCGGCTCGCCGTCCGAGATCAACTGACCGTTTTCCATCTTCACCAGCCGGTCGGCCAGCGAGAAGTAGCGGTCGTCGTGCGAGATCACCAGCACGGTTTTTCCCTGCGCCTTCAGCTCGGGCAGGATCTCCCGGTAAAACACTTCCTTGAATACCGGGTCCTGATCGGCCGCCCATTCGTCGAACACGAGGAACGGTCGATCCTCCACGCACGCCGCCACGAGGGCGAGACGCTTGCGCTGCCCTTGCGAGAGATCGCGCGTCGAGAATGCACCATTCGTCACGCTGACTTTGTGTTGAAGGTGCAGGCGTGCCAACCAACGCGCGGCGAACGCGTCGATCCGCGCGGGATCGGTTTGCGCGTCGTCCGCGCCCAGTAGCGTTTCGAACAGGTGGAAGTCGAAGAAGATCGCCGAGAACAACTGACGGTAGCGGTCGCGATTTTTGACGTCGACCGACTGGCCGTTCCAAACGATTTCGCCGCTCTCCGGCACATAAAGCCCGGTGAGCAGCTTCGCGAGCGACGTTTTACCGCTACCGTTCCCCCCGATCAGGAAGGTGATCTCGCCCGGACGGAACGTCAGATCGATCGGCCCCATGCGGAAGATTTCGTCCTGCTGCTCGTGGTAATAGCTGTGCGTGATGCCATGCAGACGCACCAGCGGCGCGCCAGTCGTCGACGTCTCCGACGACGTGACATCCTCGGTGCGCATCGACTCCGTCACCTTCTGGATGCGCTCGCTCGCGACACGCGCCATCGTCAGCAACGGAATGTTGTTGAGCATGGCTTCAAGCGGCGTGACCATGTACAGGAAGACGATGGCGTAGCCCGTCGCCACATGCGCATTGCTCGACGTAGCACCGACGAGCACAAACAGCACCAGCCCGATGAGCGCGAAGAACAGGAAGCGCACCCAACTGACCGAGAAGATGAAGAGCGTCAGGCCGCGCGAGCGATTCTCGCGCACCGCTTCGATAGCGGAGCCGAGCACGCGGGCGAGAAAGGCGTCGGCACGACGGCGGTTGAGTTTCAGTTCCTTGGCACCGGATGCCAGCGTCTGGAAGTGCCCGAACAACTCGTCCTGACGCTGTCCTGCCGTACGCAGATACCGAATCACTTTGGTATGGCTGATGTGATAACCCAACGCGCCCAGACCGATCGCCACGCAGGCCATCAGGAAGATCGGCCATGACAGGATCGCGAGGTACAGGAAGCAGCCCATCACAATCGCGCCGTTCATGACGAGCGTCGGCAGGCCGATGAAAAAGTTGGCAACGTGGTTGGCATCGTCGGCCAGCACCGACTGCACGCGCGCGCCGCCCGTCGATTCGACCACGCGCAGCGGCGCATTGACGATGATGCGCGACACGTGCCGACGCAGTTCGGCCAGCGTGCGCTGCCCCAACCGCGTGAAGAGCGCACCGGCGCACATCTGCGCGAGCATGGACAGCACGGCCAGCGCAGCGAAGCGCCACGCCAGCGCGCCCAACTCCGCGATTGGCGCACCGAGCGCACGATTGATCGATGCGATCAGCATGACGTTCGCCACGCCGCAGGCGAGCGAGGCAACTACAGCGGCCGCAAGCAGCCAGCGTGAGGCACGCAACAGGAACAAAAACAGGAACACGACGCTCTCCGCGGGCGATCCGTCGTCGCGCGCGCACCGGCGCCGCACCACGGATCTCGATGAAGGAACAGAAAGGAACCCGGAAGCTGATGGGCCGCACAGCCGCACACGCCGCCCACGCTTATGGCTCCTTTGCTCAAAGACGATTCAGGACACCGAAAATTTGCCCGTCGCATTTACCCGAATTTCGCCGGGGTAAATTTATAGAAAAGCTCATCGTCTTCTGGGAAACGGATGCGTTGTATCGCATTCCCCCCGATCCCGGGTCCGGGTGATTTCACCGGATGACCTTGCCGAGGCCCTCATGCACGCAAGTACCGAACCGTCCACGACGACCAACACACCCCCGCATTCCGTGACACACGACCTGATCGGCGTTGGCTTCGGCCCGTCCAATCTCGCCCTCGCCATCGCCCTCGAAGAACACTGCGGGCAGCGCCTCGGCCCCGCCCGCTTCCTGTTCCTGGAGAAGCAGCCCGAGTTCACCTGGCACGGCAACATGCTGCTCTCGAACAGCCGCATGCAGATCGCCTATCTGAAGGATCTCGCGACGCTGCGCAATCCGCGCAGTCGCTTCACCTTCATCAACTATCTGCATGAGAAAGCGCGGTTATCCGCGTTCATCAACTTGCAAAGCCACTATCCGACCCGGCGCGAGTACAACGACTATCTGCGCTGGGCCGCGTCGCACTTTCACGGGCAATGCGCCTATGGCGAAACGGTGACAGGCATCGAGCCGGTGCTGGAACGCGATGAAGTCGTGGCGTTGCAGGTGCATTCGCGCAACGGGCTAGGCGAGACGCAGTCGCGTCGCACGCGCAACGTGATTCTCGGCGCAGGCGGCACGCCCCATGTGCCGCCGGTGTTTGCCCCGCTGCATCGCACATCCCATGCGCGCTTGTTCCATTCGTCACAATATCTGGCCCGCGTGGCGTCGCTCAGCGAAACGGCACCGCGTCGGGTCGCCGTCGTCGGCGGCGGTCAGAGTGCGGCGGAAATCTTCCTCGACCTCGCGGAGCAATGGCCGCAGGCGCAGGTCGATCTCATCATGCGCGGGCGCGCCCTTAAACCCGCAGACAGCAGTCCGTTCGTCAACGAAATCTTCGATCCGCAATTCACCGACTTCATCTATGCGCAACCGGTGGAACAACGCGAACGGATTCTCGATGAGTTTCGCAATACGAACTATGCCGTGGTCGACGACGATCTGATCGCGCGCATTTACGACGTGCTGTATCAGCAGCGCGTGGGCGGACACGGCCACCACGCCTTGCTGTCGTGCCACGAGATTCAGGAGGCGAGCGCCGACGGGGAGCGCATCACGCTGCACATGCACGAGCGGCTCGCCGGACGGCCAGTGACGCAGCAGTACGACGTTGTGGTGCTGGCGACCGGTTACGAGCGCCGCACACACGAAGCCCTGTTGTCGGACCTCGCACCGTGGCTCGACGGCCTCGAGGGCGAGCGCGACTACCGTCTGCGTACCCGCGAAACCTTCCGGCCCGGCATCTATCTGCAAGGCTATTGCGAGCCGACGCACGGGCTGTCCGACACGCTGCTCTCGATTCTGGCCACGCGCTCGTCCGAAATCGCAACGTCGCTGCTCTCGCGCGCGCCGTTGCAGGCCGATGCCCCCGCCCAGACAGCCCAGGCATCGCGCGTCGCCGCACTGGCGGGATAAACAGGCACCATCGACGCAAAAACGGCACCGCTGCGTATTGGGCTGCGGTGCCGTTTTCTAAAGTTGAGCAGGATACGTGCGGCTATTGCGGTGCGCCACCCGCCTGCATCGCCAACTGCCGCTGAAGCTGCGCAGGCGTCATGGTCAGGATTAGTGGACACGATCCGCACAGCAACGCGTCGTCACATCGCGTGCCCTTCCCCGCCAACTGATAGCGCAGGCAACACACACGACGCGCGCGCATCGGCGTGGGCATGGCGGTTGAAGGCGGTGTGACGTAACGCACGGTGCGATAGAGCGGATTGTCGGACGTCTGACCGAAACCGGCGTCGCCATCGAACAGCCACGCGTAGTCGCTGGCGGCACGCGCGCTCAGCGATGGCACCTTGCGCATCTCACCGACGATGAACTCCAGCAAATTGCCAGCGTTGCTCCAGAGTACACGGGGCGAAACGCCCGCCGCGCGCTGCATCGCCATCATTGCGGCAGGCAGGTGCCCCTGAAGCAGCGACGCAAAACGCACTGGCGCCGGGTCGGCGACGGCATCGCCCTCCACATCACCCTCACCCTGCGGCATCCAACTGGACTCGGGAAAGCGAACTTGCACGGGCAACCCGCCGCGCAGCACGATGCCACAAGCCTCCGAGTCGAGCGTCAGCGTACGGCCATGCACGACGATGATCGCCAGCGCCGCCGGGGCAACGGCCCGGAAGTAGAACTTGCTCCACTGCGACATGAGCGCGCGCGGCTCGACCCCGGGCACGAGGCGACGAACGCCATCGAACATGGCGGGCATATGGCGATCGAGATCAGCCAGACCGATGACCGAATCGCCGGGGCGAAGGTCGTCGGGCACGCGCGCGCCGAAGGCCAGCCCGGCACACAGCGGCCCCAGCTCGGCCCGCACCGGGGCAGGAAGGCTCGCCGCGAGGTCGAACTTGGCAGCCCCCGGGAATGGCTGCGCCAGCGTGTGGGCACGCTCGCTCATCGCGCTGCCGCCAGCGCGTTCGCCGGGTGTGGCGCATGCATCGCCGAGGCCAGGCCGTTGGCGATAACCGCCAGCAGATGGGCGGGATCGTCACGGACGAAGAAATGGTCGCCGTCGAAGTCGGTGCGCGTATAGCTGCCGGTCGTCTCGCAACGCCAGTCGTCAAGGACGTCCGGCGCGAACGCGTCGCGACGTCCGGCCAGCGCATGAATCGGCATGGATAACGGCGCACGCGCCTGCGGCGACGCGCGCCGGTAATGCCCGCACATCTGAAAATCCGCTTTGATGAACGGCAGCACCATCGCCATCAGCTCAGGCTCGGCAAGCAGGGCTTCCGGCGTGCCGCCGAGCGCGCGCATCTCGGCCAGTACCTCGGCATCGTCGCGCAATGCGGCATAGCGACTGTCGTCGCGTGTGGCGGGCGGACGACTCGCAGCAACGACCAGCGCCGCAGGCGAACACCCTCGCGCGTGCAGGCGATGCGCGATCTCGAACGCCAGCAGGCCGCCAAGGCTGTGACCGAACAAGGCGAAGCGTGTGCCGGGCCTCACATGCTGCGCCAGACACTCCTCGGTCAGTTGGTCCGCCAGCAGGTGCGGGTCGTGTTGCAACGGCTCATGATGGCGCGTGCCGCGCCCCGGCAGTTCGAGCGGGCGCACCGCCATCCATGACGGCGCGGCCTGCGCCCAGCGCGCATACACCGTAGCACTCCCCCTGCGCAGGGGAGGCACAGCAGACGACAGGCCTCAAACGCCATTGCGTCCGTCACCCTGCGCGGCCAGATGCTCGCGCAGGCTGCGCGGGCGCATGTCCGTCCAGACCGACTCGATGTGGGCAAGACACGTTGCCTTGTCACCGGTCACCCCGACTTCGCGCCAGCCAGCAGGCACGGGCCGGTAGTCCGGCCAGATGGCGTATTGCTCTTCGTCGTTGATGACCACACGGAACACGCCATTCTCGTCGTCGAAACTCATCGATCACTCCTTAAGCGTCCAGCCTGCCGGGGGCTAAGGCTGCCAAGGGCACGGTGTGCGCCCTCCTCTGGCTGAAAGACGGTCCAGCGCCGGCGCAATTTACCCCTGCGGCAGCCAGGCCAGCGCCGCCGAATAGCCCGGGGGCGCGGGCAACAGACGCAGTTCCAGCCCCCGCAACGCCTCGGCCAGCGCCGGGTCGTCCGCTCGCCAGGGAATCGGGTACCCGGCGGTGGCCGACGGGATCGCCGCGTCGAACTTGCCCTCGACCGCCGTCACCGCGCGCGCGACGGCGTCCACATCTACGCTCAGCGCCGTGAGACTGTCCTGTAACCCGGTGCCGAGCGCCTTGAAGATCGCCTCCTTGAGGCTCCAGACCCAATGGAATATCTGGTCTGCGCGCGGTCCGTGCCCCGACAGCATGAAACTCAGCATCAGCAGCGCACGCTGCTCTTCGGCATGAAGGCAGACGTCCCACGACGAGCGCGGCTCGGCGAGGGCGTTCAGTCGTTCGATATCTACACCGACGCGCACATCGGGCGAATAGGCCAGCAGCCCCCAATGCCCGGAATGGCTGACGTTGAAGTCCGGCGGCCCGCCCCCAGCCAGACGCGGACGGCCCTGCGCATCGACCTCGAACGCCACCCGATCCGGCGGCACACCCAACTCGCGGCCAAGCACGTCGCGCAATGTGGCCCGGACCACCCCGAAGCGCGCCCGATCCTCCTCTTTATGCAGCGCACCGAGCCGGAAATGCTCGTCCGCAGACAGCCGCGACGCCAGGCGCGCCGGGGCGCTCGAAGCATCGGTAATCCTGATGAATTGCAAAGCTAAGCTCATTGGCATAACGAAATGACACGCTCCCCAATCGGTCGACATCTTGCATATCAAAATATCAATTGCAAACCATTCTCATTTTCACTATCGTTTACATCAAATTTACCGCACCCCCTGTAGAAAGTGGTAGCCCCGCTGCCTGTCAGGGCGATGCCATAGAAGTTCTGCAGTCCTGTCTTTTCTCCCTGCACCGTTGTGTCGGAACGCGCCCCGTGCGCCGTTCCCGGCGGCGTTCGTCCGTCGTTTTGTCATCCGACTGCGTTCGTGCTCCTCAAGGAGTGCCGCAGTGTGGTTCCAAAGCGACAGTGCGCTGCTTTGCCACACAGCTGTGCGTTCGATGCCGATCTGGAGGCAAAAGCATGAGCGAGCAGTTGAGTTACGCCGGGTGCCCCGGCTGGACGCCAATGGGCACAGATTCGGAGGACGGTCTCGTCGGCCAGATTTTCGTAACGCACCGACGGGCGCTGGTGGGACTGGCGATGCGCATTCTCGGATGCCCCTGCCGTGCCGAAGACGTCGTGCAGGACGCCTACATCAAGCTATGCGATGCGCGCAGCGCCTGCCCGGTTCGGCATCCCGCCAGCTACGTGATGCAAGTCGTGCGCAATCTGGCACTGGACGGATACCGCCGTCAGCAAATCGAGAATCGGGTGTTTACCGTGGAAGACGAAGCCATCGACATGCCCGATCGTGCCGCCTCGCCGGAGGCGCAGGTCACGGCGCGCCAGATGATCGGCGGCATGCTTGACCGGCTCAAGACGCTGCCCGAGCGCACGCGCACGGTGTTCGAGATGTATTACTTCCAGGATTGCACGCAGCGCGAGATCGCCCAGTCGCTTGGGGTTTCCACGACGCTCGTGAACTTCATGATGCAGGACGCCCGCCAGGCCCTCACGCCGTGGATCAGCGGCACGACCGAAGAGCCTGCGTGACTGACGACGCCACCGAGCCACTAAGCGCCTGAGCGGCTCAGTGCAGCACGACTCCGCTGAAGCCAACGTCGATATCGGCAATCACGATCCGGTCCTTCCCCGAGCGCTTGGCTGTGTATAACGCGTGGTCGGCCATCGCTAGCCACGCGGTCGGCGACACCAGGTTCACGGTGTAGTTCGCCACGCCAGCGCTCAATGTCACGGCACGCGCGGAATCCAGCCCCTCGGTGGCCTCCGAGAACACTGTACACACCTTTTCCAGCTTCCGACGTGCCTTCTCGGCGGATTGCCCGTCGAACAACACGCAGAACTCGTCGCCGCCGTAGCGGCCGCTGACGTCATGACTGCCGAGTTCGGTGGACAGCACGTCGGAGAGAATCCTGATCAGCGAGTCGCCCTGGAGATGGCCGTGCAAGTCGTTGATTTCCTTGAACCCGTCGATATCGATCAGTGCGATGCTCGCGGTCCCCGTGCGCCCTAGCCGCTTCTCGGCGAAGCAATTCGTGAGCGCGCGCATCCATGAGCGTCGGTTCAGTAGCGACGTCAGGTCGTCCTGATCGCTGATCCGGCGCAGCGTCCGCTCGCTCTTCGAGAGCCGCTTCGCCAGGCGATAGCTCGTGAGTCCGACCAGTGTGGGATAGATCAGTAACAACGGCAGGCTCGCGACCAGTTCCGAGAAAGGGATGTCCGTTCGGATCGTAAAACCCAGCACCGTCCCCGTCAGAATGCCGCCGACCAGCATGGCCAGAATGCCGTCGCGTAGCAGCCGGTATCCGCCTGCGGAAGCGTTGTGCATCAACAGCACCGACACCAGCACGGCCGACGGCACGCCACTGCATTGCATCGCCACCACCCAGCCGCCGCCGAAGGCCGAGTCACATAGCAGATTTCGACGCTCGGCCGACACCGGATCGGCCGACGACATGGCGATGGCGTGGGCGAACGCTGGCCAGAGAAACGCATTGAGCGCCCATATCCCGTAACCGAAATGCGAAGCCCCCGCATGCCGGATGGCCGTGAACACGGCGATGGCGCTCAGCACGCATCCCAGACTGCGCAGCCCCAACACGCGACGAGAGAAGTCCCGCCCCTTCTGGGCGTGGGATCGCGTGATCGGGTCGGTGGATGGGTCCGTCATGTCGCCAACGTCAAGCGCGGGTGAAGAGGGAATTGCGATGAGCCAATACGAAAGGGGGCTTTGACTTACTGTAGGCAACCTGCCGACTCGCGCATTATGCCTGCCCTGCTGCGCTTGCAGGCGCGAGCGGGGATCAACCCACAGACGCAGCAAATTCACCAATGCGTTGATCCCTGCTTGATCATCGTTTCCGACGGACACACGCTCAGAAGCGACCGCGCACCCCGACGAACACTTCGTTCGACGCCAGTCGGGCTTTCAGTTGTTCATCACGCGCACCGATACGATTCTCGAACGTGTTGAAGCCGCTCTCGACATTGCCCATATCGACGTAGCGATAGCCGATGTCGAGCGTGAAACGCTTGTCGATGGCGTAGCTCACGCCGACACCGCCCGAGTACGCCAGATTCGTCTGCGTACGCGAAGCGAAGCGGCGCGACGCGTTGCCTTGCCAGCCGTCTGCCGTGACGATCGCAACACCGAGACCGAGCGTACCGTACACGGAGAATCCATGCCCTAGATCGAAATCGCGATACCCGTTGAGCATCAGACGTTGCGACGCAACATTGAAGCGATTTGCATTTGCGTTGAACGGCGCCCAGTAGCTATCGAACTCGTTGCCACGTCGAAACACATATTCGCCTTCCACGCGCCAGCCGTTGCCGAATTGATGACCAAGTGCCACCGACCCCGTGACGTGGGCCCCGGACTTCGGACCTCGGATCATGCCGCTCACACGCGGGCTCGTCAGTTCCATGTTGTTGACGTTGTCGAAGGCGCCGATGAGGCGGGCGGCACCATAGTAGCCGGCGTCGCTGGCCAATGCCGCGGGTGCGGTGTCCGCGCTTGCGACACCGGCGAACGTCAGCGCCATCAATGGCGGAATGGCGAGGTGATAGGTCTTCATGGACTTCCTCATACGTAGCGATGTGAACCGCTATCGTAGAAAGTCCACCACGCCCGAGGTATCCGTCTGGCTACGGAGCGTCTCTGCGTAGCGCTACGGAGACGACTCACCGAGCAGCGGCGAAAAGTCGCGCACCAGCTCGACGAGCGAATTCACATCGAGCTTGCCCAACAACGTCGCGCGATGTGTCTCGACGGTGCGCGGGGATATCCCCAGCACGCGCGCAATCTCCTTGCTGCTGGCCCCCCTGACGACCCAGTCGAGTACTTCGCGCTCTCGCCCGCTCAGCGATGCCAACCCCGCCATGCGCTGTTGCCGTGCCTTCTCCACGTCGCGCAACACAACGTGCGAGCGCAGCGCATGCTGAACGGCGGCGATCAGCTTGTCCTCGTCGACCGGCTTTTGCAGGAAGTCCGCCGCGCCCCGTTTGAAGGCCTGACGGCACGCGTCGATGCTGCCGTGACCGGTCAGCACGATGACTGGCAGATCGGCCTGATGTCGCAAGCGCTCCAGCGCGTCGAGCCCGTTCATGTCCGGCATGCGCATGTCCAGCAGCACGCAGCCAATGTCCGCGAAGACCGCAATAGCGTCGAACAAGGTCGCGGCATCGCCGAACTGCCGGCTAGGAACGCGTACCGTACGCAGCAGCAAAGCAATGCCATCGCGCACCGCGATGTCGTCATCGACGATGGCTACGACCGGGGTCACGAGACAGCCGCTACGATGCTCATGCGCCCCTACGCCAGCGGCAACCATAGCGCCGCTTCGGCACCGCCCGAGGGCAGATTGGCAAGCGTGAGCTTGCCGTTCTGACGGTGCGTGAGCGTCTGGCACAGTGGCAGGCCGAGACCTAGCCCTTGCAATCGCGTGGTGAAGAAGGGATCGAAGACTTTCGACATGATGATGCCGTCGATGCCCGGGCCATTGTCGACGACACGAAATCGATAGCGGCGCCCGTGTCGTTCACCGAACACCTGGATATGCGGGCAGTCGAGACCGGTGACCGAATCGCATGCGTTCTGAATCAGGTTATGAAGAATCTGCTCGATGGCCGCCTGATCGGCCATCGGGCGAGCGCCCGGCGCCTCGTCGTGCCATTCGAACCGAATCGGCGCACGATCCGGTTCGCCCCGAAACAGCGCGAATAGCCCGAGTACGGTCGCGCCGGGATCAAACGCCTGAGGCGCGTCTGCGCCATGCGATCCAACGGTTGTGCGCAGCCGCTCGATGATCCGAGCGGCGCGCTTGGCCTGCGCGGCACTGGTTTGCAGTGCCACGCGCACGTTGTTGCGCTCCTCCGGCACGTCGAGCAGTCGCTCGGCGAAGCGCACATTCGAGACGATCGCCATCAAAGGCTGGTTGAGTTCGTGCGCAAGACCGGCCGCCATCTCGCCGAACGTATCGAGGTCAGTGAACCGGTCCAGTCGCGCGCGCGTGAGTTCGCGCTCGTATGCGTGACGAAGGCGTCGCACGCCCAACATCGCCAGAACGGCCAGCACGACGACCGCGTTCCCAAGGCCGATCGGCAGCCACGGCAAGTCCGATAACGCGCGTAGCAACGCATTATGCGAATCGGCCATCGCCGACGGGTGCGCCTCGGCGTAGGCGCGCACGACGATAAGGGCCGCGCCGACGACGCTCAGCGCCAACCACACCATCAATACGATCAGACTAATGGGACGACTCATGCAAGGATTGCTGCGGCATTACCGGCTTCGACCGACAACGCCCGACAGACGCGAATCAACGGTGCGAGGAGTCTCCTGCACTGTGCGCCCGCCCGTAAATCATATTTCTCCCAAAGTTGGCCACATAACCCATCAAAAAGGTACGCAGATTCCGGCGTCCGCAAACGACAGGATGGCCTAGGACGGCGGCGGCACGGATCGTCGTCGTCCGTGAGTCCATGAGTCCATGAGACCGCCGCCCGCCCTGCGAAGCAAAGGATCCAGATTAATTCGCTGCCGCGATCACGGCGATTTCGACGAGCAGGTCCGGCGCAGCCAGACGCGACTCCACTGTCGCGCGCGTCGGCGTGTTGCCGGGGCTTGTCCAGGCGTCCCACACAGCGTTCATACCGGCGAAATCCGACTCGATGTCCTTGAGCCACACCTGCGCCGACAGCAGGCGCGATTTGTCGATACCGGCGTCCTTCAGATAGCCATCGATCTTGGCCAGCACCTGCTGCGTCTGGCCGGTGATGTCCTGGCTGCGGTCATCGGCGGTCTGGCCGCCGATGTAGACCGTGCCGTTATGCACCACGACACGGCTCATCCGTGCATTCGTGTGATGGCGTTGAATGTCGCTCATTACCTCGTCTCCAAAAGAGAATAAGAACCGGAATAAAAAGTAGCAGGCGAGCGGCGCGAGCCGTCTCGCCTACTTGGGGAAACCTGCTCGTTCGCTCAGGAATTCAGGGGCGTCGACGGCCGAGGCGAGTTCGCCCAGCGTCACCGGCTTGATCGGTGGACGGATGCGGTAGTAGCCCACTTCCGGCACCGCGCACCCTTGCGCCTGCGCCAGCAACTCGGCGACGGTCATGCCGCAGAATCGGCCCTGACACGGGCCCATGCCGCAGCGCGAGAAGCTCTTGGTCTGGTTTGGCCCGACGCAACCCAGTCCCGCCATGCGACGCACGTCGCCCGCCGTCACCTCCTCGCAACGGCACACGATGGTGCTGTCATCGGCCGGTGCGCGGAAACCGTCCGCCGGTCGGTAAAGCGCGTCGAGGAACGGCCGAATCGATGTGTGCGACGCCAGCTCGCGGCGCAGCGACAGCGCACGCGAATCGCGCTTCGCCATGTCGAGTTTGCCGAGCGTAGCGGCGGCCTGCGTGGCCGCGAGACGCCCGGACGGCTCAGCCGCGAGCGCGCCGCCGATGCCCGCACCGTCGCCCGCCACGAAAATACCCGGCACGCTCGTCTCGCCCCATGCGTCGGTCTTCGGCCGCCAGCACAGTTGCGCTTCATCCCATTCATGTTCGCAACCGATCGAGCGCGTGACCTGCGTGTTCGGAATCACGCCCTGATGCAGCAGCACCAGTGCCGTATCGATGCGCTGCGTCTTGCCGTCCACAACGTATTCGATGGCCTCGGCCTGCGTCGCACCCAGCACGCGCAGCGACGTCACATGCTTCACGTGCTGCACGCCCGCCGCGCGAATCGCACGCAGCAGCTTGAGGCCCTTCATCAGGTAGGACGGTGCACGCAACGCTCCGCCCGCGTGACGCAGCGCCTGACGGCGTGCGTCCGGCTCGGCGGTATCGAGAATTGCGCGCACCGGCACACCGGCGTTGATCAATTGCCACGCGAACAGATACAACAACGGCCCGCATCCGGCCAGCACCATCGGCGTGTCCGGCACGAGCGCAGACGCTTTGAGCAACGTCTGCGCCGCCCCCACGCCCATCACGCCGGGCAACGTCCACCCCGGAATCGGGAACGGGCGCTCCTGCGCACCGCTTGCCAGCACAATGGCCCCGGCTTCGATCTGCAACGTTCCGCCGCCCGCGCTCTGTCGCGTGACGGAGACACGCTTGTCGGTGCTGATTTGCCACGCAAGCGTTTGCGGCCAATATGCAATGCCTGCTTCGGTGAAGGCATCGACGAGTGCGCGCCCGCGCAGATAGTCCGGCCCGAGTACGCCTGGATCGGCCAGCGGCGAGCGGCTCACGCTTCGGTAAATCTGCCCACCGGGCAGGCTGTTTTCGTCGACGACGAGCGGCGTCAGGCCATGACGCTTCGCTTCAAGCGCCGCCGCGAGTCCCGCAGGACCGGCGCCAACGACCAGTAAATCCACACGCATCGAACTCATGCCACACTCCTTGCGCCATCCATGCGACGCACTTGCATCCCCTCGCGCACGGGCGTCATGCAGCCCTGCCGGTTCGGAACACCGTCGATCTCCACGAGACAATCGAAGCACACACCCATCATGCAGAACGGTGCGCGCTCGCTGCCCGTCACGGGCGTCGTGCGGCACGCCGTCACGCCCGAGAAGAGCAAGGCGGCCGCGACGTTCATATCCGTCGGCACATCGACCGGCATGTCGTCGATGAACATCCGCACCGTCGCGCCATCCTTGCGCGCCAGCGACTTAAGCAGCGAAACGTTTGGCATAGAAATGGTCCAGAAGCGCAGGGCGTTCAGCGCCGAGAATCCACGGCGCGATGGTTTCACAGTGAGCGGCGGCCAGCGTCACGCCGCTGTGGCAAGTCGCGAGAAATGCGCCAGGGCAAGACTCCGAGGCTTCGTAGATCGGCAGGCCGTCGCCCGTCATCACGCGCAACGCGCCCCATGCGCGCACGACGCGCACATTTTTGAGAATGGGGAACGGCGCAATGCCACGTCGCGCGATGTCGGCGAGCACATCCGGCGTCACACCGTCGTTGAAGCCGACGTCCTCCGCCGAGTCGCCGAGCATGACCGAGCCTTCGACGGTCTGACGTACATAGATCGTCGGATAGTCGAGAAACGGCTTAACCCGCTCCGTCACGATGATCTGACCACGCAGCGGCTTGACCGGCGCGCTCAGCCCCACCATCGGCGCGAGGTCGCGATTGCCCAGCCCTGCGGCAAGCACGACGCGCCCCGCTTCGAACGACGTATCGCCCATGCTTACGCGAAACGCACCGCTGCCCAGTTGACGGATGTCCGTCACCCGCAGGTTCGGCGCGTACTCGCCGCCCGCCTGTTCGAACGCAGCGAACAGCGCGCGCAGTGTGTACAGCGGGCTCACGTGCCCGTCGTTCGGTGAATAGATCGCACCAAACACGTCGGGGCCGATGGCGGGCAGACGTTCGGCCAGCGCATGGTGATCGAGCACCTCATAGACCAGCGCGGGCTCGGCTTCCTTGAGCTTGCGCATGCTCTCGACTTTGACGGCCAGTTCCTCGGCCGTCTGCGCGATGTTGAAACCGCCGGGGCGCTGAAAGCCGACGTCCACGCCGGTACGCGCGAACAGCTCGTCGGCCATCCCCTGCCAGGTGTTCGCCGAGTGCAGTGACCAGCGCGCATAGTTGGTGCAGGTGCCTCCCTTGCCCTGTACCCAGACCAACCCGAAATTGCCGCGCGCGGCCCTCAGCGAGTTGTCTTCGCCATCGCAAACGACGACGCGTTGTCCGCGCTTGGCAAGCCCGTAGGCGATTGCCATGCCGACGAGGCCACCGCCGATGACGGCGATATCGTATGTCTTTTGCATGTTTTAGTGATTTCCAACCAGAACCTTGTTCAATCCGTAGATGCGGTCGAGGATCAGCATGACCGCCAGCGTCACGCCGATGAGCAACGTTGAAATCGCGGCGACGCTCGGATCGACCGTCTCGCTCATATTCATGTAGATGCGCACGGGCAACGTGATCGTCTCCGGAGACGTGACGAAAATCGTGGCCGTCAGTTCGTCGAAACTGTTGATGAACGCCAGCACCCAGCCACCCGCCACGCCTGGCAAAATCGCGGGCAGCGTGATGCGACGGAATGTCGTCCAGCGCCCTGCGCCCAGCGAGCGCGCAGCACGCTCACCTTCGTCTGCCTGCCCGACGAGCGCTGCCATGATCAGGCGCAGCGCGTACGGGAAGATCAGCAACGCGTGGCACGCGACCAGACTCTCGAACGAGCCGCCCATATCGAGCAACGTGAACAGACGCAGGAATGCGATACCCAGCACCACCGGCGGGATCATCAGCGGCGAGAGCAAGAACGAGTTGATTGCATCGCGCCCGGGAAACCGGTATCGCGCCAGCCCCATGGCGGTGGGCACCGCAAGCGCCGTCGACACCGTGGCCGACATCACCCCCAGCCACAGACTCGTGCGCAACGCCGACTGAAAGTCCTCGTCGCTCATGAGCGATTCGAACCAGCGCAGCGAGAAGTGCTTCGTCGGAATCGAGAGGAAGTTATCCGGCGTGAACGCCACCAGACACACGACGACCAGCGGCGCGAGGATAAAGACGAGAAACAGCACGTGGAACGCCAGCGCGCCCGCGCCATTGCGATCGTACTGAGAATCGAGCTGATTCATGTGATGGTCTCCCGTCAGCCGAGACGGCGCGTGAAGCGCTTCTCAAGGGCGCGGTTGTATCCGCTGATGATGAGCACGTTGACGATCAGCAGTACGATCGCAATCGCCGCGCCCAGCGGCCAGTTCAGCGTGCCGAGGAATTCGTCGTACGCCGTGGTCGCCACGACTTTCAGACGACGACCGCCGATGAGCGCCGGTGTCGCGAAGGCACTCGCAGTGAGCGCGAACACGATCAGGCTGCCCGAGAGAATGCCCGGCGTGATCTGCGGCAGCACCACACGCCACATCACCGTCGCGCGACCTGCACCGAGCGAGCGGGCCGCATGCGCCACAGCGGGGTCCAGCCGCGTGAGCGACGTCCACACCGACAGCACCAGCAACGGCACGAGGACATGCACCAGCGCCACCGTCACTGCGCCCATCGTGAACAGCATCTGCAACGGATGATCGATGAGGCCGAGCTTCGTGAGCACGGCATTGATCAGCCCTTCCCGGCCGAGCAGAATCGACCAGCCGAGCGTGCGCACGACGACCGAGATCAGCAGCGGACCGAGCACGAGCACCAGACACAGCGAGCGCCACGGATCGCGCATGCGGAACAGAAAGTAGGCCTCAGGCACGCCGATCAGCACGCACAGCAACGTCACGCCGACCGACAGCAGCAAGGTGCGCAGGAAGATCTCGTAGAAGTAGCTGTCCGTGAGAATGTCGACGTAATGCTGCAACGACACCGTCGGCAGAATGCCGCCCGAATTCGGGTCGAAACCGTGCAGACTCAGGACGAACGTCAGCACGAGCGGCACAGCCAGCAGTACGAGGAAGTAAAGCGTCGCAGGCGCGACCAGCGTCCATGCCGAGCGACGCTGAGCGGCGACCTCGGGCGATACCGATGCCGTGGGCTTTGCCGTCGCCACGCTCGGCACACCCGGTGGCGTAGACGTTGCGGCGTTCATGCGCTCTCCTGCACGAGACGCAGCGCATCGTCGGCCCAGTCGAGACCGACGGCGTCACCGTCGTTGGCCGCAACCGCGCCGTCGTTCGACACGAGCACGCGCAACTCTCCCAGCGCGGTCGAGACGGTGAGAACCCAGTGGTTGCCATGAAAGCTGCGCTGCGCGACACGTCCCGGCACGCGCCCGGCGGTCGCCGACGTCAGCCGGATCCGCTCGGGACGCAGACAGAACGTGACCGCTGAATTCGCCGCCTCCGGCGACGCCAGTCCGGCCTGCGCAGGCGACACCACCAGCCGCAGTCCCTGCACTTCCAGCAGCGCCACGCCACCGCGCACATCAAGCTGACCGGTGATGAGATTGGTCTGCCCGATGAAGTTCGCAGCGAACGTCGCGCGTGGGTCTTCATACACTTCGTGTGGCGTGTCGATGCGAACCACACGCCCCGCGTTGAGCAACACCACGCGATCGCTGATCGCGAGCGCTTCGGCCTGATCGTGCGTGACCATGATCGTTGTTGTGCCGACCTTGCGCTGAATCGAACGCAACTCGTCTTGCATCTGTTCGCGCAACTTGGCGTCCAGATTCGAGAGCGGTTCGTCGAGCAGCAGCACGGGCGGTGCAATGACCATCGCCCGCGCGAGCGCCACGCGCTGACGCTGTCCGCCCGAGAGTTCGCGCGGATAGCGTTGCGCATGTGCCCCGAGGTGCACCAGTTCCAGCGCGTCCTTCACGCGGCGCTGCTTTTCAGCGGCATCCACCCGTCGCATGTCCAGACCGAACGCCACGTTCTGCGCCACCGTCATGTGCGGAAACAGTGCGTAGCTCTGGAAGACGATGCCCAGCCCGCGCTTCTCCGGCGGCACGGGCGTGAGGTCGCGGCCTTCGAGCAGAATCCGGCCGGACGTCGGGGCGACGAAACCGGCAATCATCTGCAACGTGGTGGTCTTGCCGCAGCCCGACGGGCCGAGCAGGGAGATGAACTCGCCCTGCGCAATCGAGAGATCGACGCCCTCGACCGCCACCGTGTCGCCAAAGCGCTTGCCGAGATTTTCAACGCGTAAGTAAGGGGTGCTGGTGCTCATGTCGCTTGTGTTCTCCTTGCCGCTCAACGTCCGGATTCACTTAATCGCTTAGCGCTCGATCTGACGATTCCAGCGCTGCGTCCATTCGGCACGCTTGGCGTTCACGACATCCCAGTCGACGCGCACGAGCTTGTCGATCTGTGCGGGCGACGGTACGCGCGCGGCGACCGCCATCGACAACTGGGTCTTCTTGTTGGACGGTGCCACGCCCTGGCTTTCAGCCAGCACGGCCTGCGTCTGCGGCGAGAGAATCATCTGGATGAACTTCTGCGCGAGCGCATCGTTAGCCGACTTGTCGACCGCGCACATGCCCATGCCTAACGCCACCGCGCCGTCCTTCGGATAAACGAATTCGACCGGAATGCCCTGCTGACGCAGCGCCTGCACACGGCCATTACCCCATACGGCCAGCGCGACTTCGTCGGCCTGGAACAGCTCGGCGATCTTGCCCGGCGACGGGTCGAACGACAGCACGTTCGGCGCGATCTTCTCCATCTCCTTGAAGCCCGGATCGATGTTGCTGTCGCTGCCGCCGTTAAGCTTCGACTCGACGAGTAGCGCGTGCAGACCGTACGTGTTCTTGATGCTCGGCATCACGAGCTTGCCCTTGTACTTCGGGTCGGAGAGTTCCTTCCACGACGTCGGTGCGGGCCATCCCTTCGACTGGAACAGACGCGTGTTGTAAGCGATGCCGGTCGCGATCAGACCGGCCGCCACGGCGTTGCCGCTCTTGAACTTCGCGATGTCATAGAGATCCTGATAGACCGGCGCGTCGGCGAGCTTGCCGCAAAAGCCCATCTGGATGGCCTGATACATCGGGCCGTCGTCGAGGAAGACCACGTCCATGCCAGCCTTGCCCTTTTGCGCCTGAAGCTTCGCGAGCGTCGTCGTCGAGTCGCCCGGCACGATCACAACCTTGGTGCCCGGGTTGGCCCGTTCGAAGCCGGGAATGACGTCTTTCTTCAGCATCTGTTCGAACGAACCACCGTACGCGCCGACATACAGCGTCGTATCGGCATGCGCGGCGGAAGCACCAAAAACCAATCCCGCACCGACAGAAATCGCGGCGGCACGGCCAAGCTTGCGAAGCGTTTGGGGGACGACAGTCTTCATCGGGAAGCTCCTTGCGTGATGCAGTGTTATGTGATGTTATGGCTCGGCATTACGAAAAAAATGAAACTATTGCGTGGTTTTCGTAGGGTCATTTTCGACACACGCACGGTCAAATCACATTTTTTTGCTCCGCCATACGCAAATGTTATGGGGGAGCGGAGACAAGCTTCGATGAAGATCCGGCAGTTGGAAGCCTTTCGCGCGCTGATCCTGCGTCAGACGGTCACTCGCGCGGCGGACATGCTCCACATCTCGCAACCGGCCGTCACGCGGTTGATCAACGATCTGGAAGCCGACGTAGGGTTTTCCTTATTCGACCGGAGCAACGGCCGACTGAATCCGACGCCCGAGGCGATGGTGTTGTTCGAGGAAGTGGAGCGCTCGTTTGCGGGCATCGACCGCATCGCGCAGACCGCCGAGCAGATCAAATCGCTGCGACGCGGCTCGCTGCACATCGCAGGTGCGCCCGCGCTGGCGCTGGAGTTTTTGCCCACCACGCTGACGGGCTTCATGCGCGAACATCCGGGCGTGAGCACAACGCTGCTGATTCACGCGTCGAGCATCGTGGTGGACATGGTGGTCGGGCGTCGTTGCGATGTGGGCTTCATCGCGCACCCGCTCACGCATGCGGGGGCCAACGTCGAGACACTGTATCGCGCCCCCATGCGCTGCATCCTGCCGCTGGGCCATCGTCTCGCCGACCGAGACGTGATTCGCCCGGAAGACCTGCGCGACGAATCCTTCATTTCCTATCCGAAGGAATTCGATAACCGGATGTACATCGACCGGCTCTTTGCCGAACGGCAGATCGATCGGGTGATGAGCGCAGAGTCCCAGTTGTCCGCAGCGATATGCGTGCTGGTCCAGCATGGCGCCGGGGTGGCGATCATCGATCAGGTCACCGCGCGCTACGCGGCCGGTCGGGTGCTGGTCAAACCGTTCGAGCCGGTCGTCATGTCCGGCTTCTCGCTGGTCACGTCCACGCAGCATCCGCCCTCACGGCTCGCGCAGGCGTTCGTCGACTACACGAAGGAGCGCATGGTCGAGCTGCTGGCCGACTGAGCCCAACTGAGCCTGATGTACCCATGGCGCATGGCGACGTCGGCCACCTTGCCTCGAAACGACGCACCATTGCCCCAACGTAGGGCGTCAGCATCAGGACTTTCCGCTTACGTCAACTAGCATCCCTACGCATTGCGTCTCGATGCGGCAAGCCTTCAACAGGTCGATGCAAATTCCTCAAGTTTCTTTTGGCGCACTGAAGTGTTTTAAGCATGACAACGCGATTCCCGACAATTTTCCTCTCGGGCGCGCCAGATGCATGGAACAACGAATTCGAGTTCGGCAACAGGAGCATGAAGTGAAGTTTGCAGTTCTTACGTCAGACATCGGGCTCTTCGAGGCCATCCGCCAACGCCTGAGCGCCGACGGCGACTGCCAGCGCTTTGACGACGCCGCCCAGTATCTTGTGGCCGCCTCGCGCATTCCCTACACGGCGGCACTCGTCGATGCGGCGCTGGGTCCTCTCGACCTTCAGGGCGTTCTCGCCCGCCGCCGCAGCACGCGCAGCGCGGGCGCGCTGGTCATCGGTTTCGGCACCCCAGCGTGGATGCTCGACCTGTCGTTTCGCGCCGGGTGCGACGACGTGCTGCCGTTCCCCGTGGATGTGGCCGAGTTGCAGACCCGTCTGGCAATGACGCTGCACCGGCGCGCCTCGGCCAACGCGGCCCGCTGCGAAGACCTTCTGGAACTCGGGGCCTACCAGCTCGACCGTGGCCGCGACACGGTGACCGTCGGGGGCATCGAAGTCGAATTGACGGCCCGCGAGTTCGCGCTGGCGTGGCTTCTCTTCTCGGCCCCGGACATGCGGGTGAGCCGCGCACGCATCGCCTCGTTGATCTGGCGCAGCGACGAAGCCTCGGCGGCGCGCAGCATCGAGCAGCACGTCTATCTGCTGCGTAACCGGCTCGGCCTGCGCGGCGAACACGGTCTCGTGCTGCGCGCCGTGTACGGCGGCGGCTACTGCCTTGGTGCACGCCCGCAACGCTCACGAAGCCCGGTCCGTAGTACGCGCACCACAGGCGTCGCCTCGCACACGCAGTCCTTGCCTGAAGTCTCTCGCGATTGATAAGCTCTCGCCCGGCCCGCTGGCGGACGCCTGACGTCCGGCAGCGCACGCGCCATTCAGGGCAGACGACAGTCAATAAAGACACGAGAGACAACGATATGCTGCAACGCAGGACCCATGGAACGGCACGCAAGGCCGCCGTCGCACTGATGACGTTCGCGCTGTATTTCACGCTTTGCGCCGGCGGCGCAAGCGCCGCGGCGCTCCACCCCATCAAGGTGAGCAAGCAGGAACTGGCTGGCCCGGTCTTCGACCGTGACGACGCCGTGCATGAAAACGAAGACGGCAACGACACCGTCGACGTCACCACCTTCACCTCGCCCGACAAGGCGTTCCAGACCGGCGTGTTCAAATCCGGCCCTGTGCGCGAAGAAATTCGCTCGGCCCCCGGCTATCCCTACACCGAACTGCTGGTGTTCCTGAGCGGCGGCGCGAAGTTCACGTCGAGCGACGGCACGGTCGTGGAAGCCGGTCCGGGCGAAGCGGTCACGCTGCCCAAGGGCTGGACAGGCGTATTCGAATCGAAGGGCTACACCAAGCTGTACGCCGTGTACGACACCGACGCCCCCTCGCACATCGACCAGTAACGCCCACCGGCGTCACCAGACAAAGCGGCCCGTCACCGATGAAGTGACGGGCCGCTTTGCTTTGGACGACCGGACCGAGACCGCCGAGCGGTCCCGTCCGGTGTCCGTCTTCAGTAATGCGCCATCAACGACGCCACGCCGCGCAGGCTGTGACGGCGATGCCAGCGCAAATCGTCCAGACCGGTAATCGTCAGGTTCGGGAAGCTGCTGAGCAGTTTGTCGAGCGCGATTTGCAGCGTGGCCGTCGCGAGCCGTGCGCCGAGACAGTGGTGGATGCCCGCACTGAACGAGATCAACCGGCCGTGGTTCTCGCGCCGGATATCGAACCGGTCGGGGTTGTCGAACTTCGCCGGATCGCGGTTGGCCGCGCCCAGCAACATGAACACCGTCGTGCCGGTCTCGACAGCAATATCGCCTACGCGCACCGGCGAGAGCGCCGTGCGTGCGACCATCTGCACCGAACTGTCGAAGCGCATCGCCTCGACAACAGCCCCCTGCGTGAGCGACGGATCGCTGCGAAGCTGCTGCCATTGCGTCGGATCGCGATACAGATGGATCAGCGCATTGCCCAGCATGTTCGACGTCGTCTCGTGCCCTGCCACGAACAGCAGCAGCATGTTCGCCACGATTTCCTCGTCCGACAGACCGCCCTCCCCGCTCGTGGCCACGATCAGCGCAGAAAGGAGATCGTCGCCCGGCTGACGGCGGCGCGCGCGCAGCAGCCGATCGAAATACGATTCGAGCGTCACCGCGCCCTTGTTGGCGTCGGCCAGCCCCGCTTCGTCGAGCGGCGCGAGATCGAACGCCCTTACCAGCGCGGCGGCACTCTCCCCGAGCACCTGCCCGTCCGCCAGCGGCACGTCGAGCAAACGGCAGATGATGCGCAGCGGCAGCGGCGTGCAGTAAGCCGCCATCAGATCGACCGGCCCGCTCGCGGGCATCGCTTCGATGAGGCTGGCGGCCTGCCGATGCATATCGCCGGAGAGGTCTTCGATGCGCCGCGCGTTGAACGAGTGCATCAACAGCGTGCGAAGACGCGTATGTTCCGGCGGATTGGCCATCAGGAACATGCGGCTGATCGCGCGAAACACCGGCTGCTCGACAGCCAGCGGGCCGTAGCGCGCGATCACGCTCGGCATGTACGCCTTGCCCATGCGTCGATCGTGCAGCAGCGCTTCGATGAGGTCGTAGCGCCCCGTCATCATCAGCGACGGGCCGATAGGCACCAGATCGCCCGCCTGGCGCAAACGTTCGTAGATCGGATAAGGGTTATCGAAAAATGCAGGGGACGAAAAATCAGCGAGATTCATAAGTCTTTGAAAGGGGGGCGTCCGCCATCGTATCGGTGAACGGCTGCAAGACTCCGTTGGCCTGCAGGCCCGGCGGTGTGGTGCCGCCGTCGTAGAGCACCGGCACGACGTCGTTGGCGAGCGCGCGGGCAATCGGCAGCAGATCGCTCGCGCCGGAAGGCGCAACCAGCGCAAACATTTGCCCGTCGCGGCGCCACGTCACCGTATCCATGGGGGGAATGGTCTGTGCAGAGGGGCCGTGCGCCAGACGCGTGTCTTTCACGACGTAGATCGCCACGGGCGGCCCTTCGCGGGGCAGATAAGCCATCTGAACGACGGCGCGGCCGTCGAACTGTAAGCGCTGCAAGCGCTTGAACTCCATACCGGCACGGCGCAGATCGGGCACCACCAGTGGAATGTCGTCGCGGTGGCGGATGGCGCGCACCGTGGCGATGGCCTCGGCCGCTTCGTCGTCGAGCGGATCGAGGGTCGCTCTGGCAAAGAGCGATTGATACGAAACAAATGCGCGCACCCAGGGCTCGTAAGAACCATGCCACGCGTTGGCGGCCTCCGGCGGCGACACCGCCACACTGTCGATATCCGGATTGCCCGCAACGGACATGCCGCGCGAGATGGGCATCTGGGGCAAGGGCGTCGGCGCGGGGCCTTCGGTCAGAAAGCGTGCACCGGCACTGGCGACCAGCACGGCGAACGCCGCCGCGCCCGCGGCGAAACCTCCGATCTGCCACCAGATGACGCCCGGCGACTTGCTGTCGGGCGACGTCGCTTCATCGAACTCGCGATCCAGCGCGCTACGGCGCGCCACAGTGCCCGGGCTGCGGACGTGCACGCGTCGCCCTTCTCTACCGTCGCGCCCCGCCCGGACGAAGCGCGCGTCGTTGGCGCTGGCGACGTGCGACGGCACATCCAGCGTCGTGCGCCCTCGCACCAGCGTGCGCACCGTCGACACCAGCTCAGGCGGGACTGGCGCAGTGAAACAGGTCTCGTACGCGGCCTGAAACGGCAGATCGGACGCGTACAACGCCTCCACACGCGCCGCCACGTCCGGCGAACTCGCTATCGCGGCTTCGACCTTGGACGCGGCATCCTCGGTCAGGCTACCGTCGACGTAGGAGAGAAGAATCTGGTCGGTGATCACCATCGGGTCGTCACCCTCACGTCGGCGTTTCGCCAACGGCGGAAGTGCCGCGTCGACGCGGCGTCACGTCGAACTGCACGCCCAGACGCTGACGTGCGGCCGACAGGCGCCCCATGACCGTGGCCACCGGCACGTCGAGAATCTGCGCCGCCTCGCGATAGCTGAAGCCTTCGACCGCGACCAGGAGCAGCGCTACGCGTTGCGGTGCAGGCAGACGCTCGACGGCATCGACGATCTGGCGATGTCCGACATGCTCGTCCGGCAATCCCGACACAGAGTCGGCAATGTTCTCGAGCAACGCGTCGTCCCATGCGACACCGCCACGGTTGCGCACGTTACGCGCCCGCAATTCGTTGAGCCACAGGGAATGGACGATGGAATAGAGCCAGTTCAGCGGCGCACTGTCGGGCCGCAACTGGGCGTCGGCACGCTCAAGTGCGCGCACGCAGGCGCGCTGCACGAGGTCTTCGGCGTCGTGACGGTCGCCGGTGAGCCGCAACGCGAACGTCCACAGCTTCGGCAACATGGGGAGCAGCAACCGCGCAAACCCCGAATCGTGCTCGAACTGCATCATGTTCACTCACCACTACGGCGACGGGCCGAAAGATTCGCATTATTCCCAAGTCGATATCGCGAAAACATAAAAATCTCTGCGAATCCTTCTCAATAAAGGTCTCAATTCGACTCATCGACATCTCGATGACCGGATCATGCGGCCTGCGGGCGTGTCATGAAAAAACGACGGGATGCCGAAACTGCGCATCCCGTCGTCATTTCGCTACACAACCTCAAGCTGTCAGAAGCCGATACCCAGAACGACGTGCTCAGGCGTAGGCGAAACCAGGGTGGAACTCTGGTCCGCAACGTCGTCGTACGAGAAGCCGTAAGCCTTGCGGTCGATGCTGTGGTCGTGCCAGAACTTCGCGTAAGCGTTGTACGGGCCCTTGGCGTACCAGGCCGACGACGGTGCTGCCCACTGCGTGTCGTCTTCCATGATGTGGCGGTTGAGCGCCGCCGCCACCTGCGCCTCGATCGCCAGTTCCGTCGCGTTACCGGAGGCCAGCGGACCCTTCGCTTCGAGCATGTCCTGCGTGTTCGGGTGATTCACGTAGTACTTGCCGCCGACGAATGCGCCGTTGCCCTGATCCACTTCCGTGAACACGAGCTGGTCGCCCACCGTCTGACCGACAAACTTGCGTGCGTTACCCCACATCAGCAGCGTCAACGAGTGCGTACGGTAGTACTCCCACATGCTGTCGATGTACGCGTCGAAGTATTTGCCATTCGGTTGTCCCTCGTCGAACCCACCCTTGCTCGGCGCCATGATGCGGTACTGAGACGGGTTGGCCGGCAGGAACGCCGACGGCACTTCCTTCTGATACGCCGCGAAGATCGACGCGCGCGACTCGGTGATGCCTGAGCGCACGTGCGTCGTGCGGTTGCTGCCGTACACGTCTTCCGTCAGCGGGAAGCCGAACTGATCGACCTGCGTGTTGTTCAGCCACAGGCCGTTGTCGCCATAGGTGAACTCATACCAGTCGAAGTAGACGTTGATGTTCGGGTCGGTCGGGTTGCGCACGTCCGGACCGGCGAAGCCGATCTGACCGTTCACGTCCCGGTTGACCTTGATGTACAGCGGCGACCCCAGCCCCACGTAGGCACGTGCGCCGAAGAGCTTCGGGAACTTCAACTGCTTTGCCTGCGCCAGCGTGAAGAAGTAGTTGGCGTAGTTCTGCCCGTTCTTCGTCAGGTGGCCGGGGCCGTCGTTGTCCGCGTCCGACATCAGCACCGTGGTGCCGTCCGGCTTCACGTAGACGAACTGGCCGTCCTTTGCCGGGTCGTGCGCGATCACCGCCACGAAAATCTGATCGTCCGTATAAGCGCCGTTCGTGTTGTTACGCAGTTCGACGCCGATCTGGTTCGGATAGATCGGATAGTTCGGGATGGTGCCGTCATCCGGCGGGTTGCCGGTGACCGGCGGCGGCGTCACCGTCAGCGTGGCCGCCGACGACGTCACCGTGTTACCGGCCGAATTGCTCACGTCGACCGTGAACGTCGCGCCGTTGTCGGCGGCCGTCGTCGGTTGCGTGTCGTACGTCGAAGCGTTGGCGCCCGGGATCGGGGTGCCGCCGCGACGCCATTGGTACGTCATCCCGTCCGCGTTGGCGAGTGCGACCGCGAAGTGCGCCGGTTGTCCCTGCTGCACCGAGACACTGGCCGGCTGACCACTGATAACGGGCAACGGCGGGGGCGGCGGCGTGCTGCCATCCGTGGGGCCGTACACTTCGAACTCGAACAGCGAGTAACCGTACTGCGACGAGCGTTTGATGCCTGCCATGCGCACGTAGCGCGCCGACGTCGTGGCGAACGTAACGGTTTCGACGCCGCCCTGGCCGTTGGGCTGCGAAGCCACACGCGTCCAGTTCTGGTTGTCGTTCGACACCTGAATCTCGTAAGCCGCACCGTAAGCACGCTCCCAGTTCAGCACCACCTTCGACACCGGCACCGAGGTGCCCAGATCGACGGCGAGCCACGCGTTGTCGTTGAAGTCCGACGACCAGCGCGTTGCCGGGTTGCCGTCCACTGCGAAGCGGGCGGGCGTGCCGTCGCTTTCGGTACCGCTCGCAAAGGCGGGCTTGCCCTTCGCGAGATTGCCGTTGCCGCTATTACCCGAGTTGTCGGTCGCCGGGTTCGTCACAGGAACCGTGCCGCCCGCAGGTCCATAGACCTCGAACTCGTACAGCGAGTAGCCGTACGGCGACGACCGCTGGATACCGGCCATGCGCACGAAGCGCGTGGTGACCGGGGCGAACGAAACCTGCTCCGTGCCACCCTGGCCGGCAGACTGGCCGCCGACCTTGCGCCACGTGTTGCCGTCGTCCGAGATCTGAATCTCGTACGCCGCGCCGTAAGCACGTTCCCAACGCAACTGCACTTCCGAAATCTGGGTGGGGGCACCCAGATCGACGGCAAACCACGCGTTGTCGTTGAAGTCCGACGACCAGCGCGAATCGACGTTGCCATCAAGTGCGTTGGACGCCGGCGTGCCCTGCGGATTCTCCACGCCGCTGGCCAGCGCAAGCTTGCCAAGGGCGAGGTTCACCGGCGTGGCGCCGTTGTTGCCATTACCACCATTACCACCATTACCACCGGTGCCGTTCTCACCGTTCCCGCCTTGCGGCGGGTTGCCCGTGTTGCCGTTACCGTTGTTGCCGCCGGTCGGGGCCGGGGTCACCGTGAGCAAGGCAGGCGTGCTGGTGATGTTCGAGTTGCCGTCATCGGCGACCACGCCGTACTGCGCGCCGTTGTCGTCCATCGTCGTAGCTGGCGTGTCGTACGACGGGCTGGTCGTCACCGCCACCTGCTGGCCGTTACGGAACCACGTGTACGACAGGTTCGACGCGCCGATCACCGACACCGTGAAGTGCGCCGACTGGCCCACCTGCACGGATTGCGGCTGCGGTTGCTGATCGAAACTCAGCTTCGGACCATAGACTTCGAACTCGAACAGCGAGAAGCCGTACTGCGTCTGACGCTTCACGCCCTGCATGCGAACGTAGCGTGCGGCGACCGTCTGGAACGACAGGTTTTCCGTACCGCCACGGCCCGTGTTCTGGGTGTAGACGGTCTTCCAATCACCATCGTTACCGGTATCCGAGACCTGAATCAGGTACTGCTTACCGTAGGCGGCTTCCCACTTCAGGCGCACCAGATTGACGGCCTGCGACTTGCCCAGGTCGATGGTGATGCTCGCCTTGTCGGCATCCGGGTTGTCGACGAACAGCGACGACCAGCGCGTGGTGATGTCGCCATCGTTCACGTTGGCTGCCGCGCCGAAGCCCGGGTTTTCCACCGGCGTGGACGTCACCGTCTTGCCCAGTGCGAGGTTCGTGTCGTTGGACGGCACGCCATCCACGACATTGAGCGTTGCACCGTCGCTCAGCTTGCTTGCCCCGCCTGCGCTCACGAGCACGGTGAACTGCGCGCCGTTGTCTTCGAGCTTGACTGCGGGCGTGGTGTAGCTCGCGGCCACTGCGCCTGCGATCTGCGCACCGTCGCGATACCACTGGTACGACAGCGTGCCGTTGCCGGTCGCGCTGACCGTAAACGTGGCCGTCTTGCCGATGGCGGCCGACTGGCTCACCGGCGGCGTGACGATCACCGGCGGCGGAACCTGCGGGTTGTTACCGTTGCCCGGATCCTGCTGGGGCGGCGTCACCGTAAGCGTGAACTTCTGGCTTGTGACGCTGTTCGCGGCGTTGCTGACCACCACGTAATACTGCGTGCCGTTGTCTTCCAGCTTGACGGCCGGGGTGTCGTAGACCGGGGTCGACGACGTATAGAGCAGCGTGTCTGACGTCTCACCGGCCTTTGCCACGCGATACCACTTGAACGTGAGCGGGGCCGAGCCGTTGATGCCGAGGCTGAAGTGCGCCGACTTGCCCTGCGTGACGCTCACGTCACCCGGCTGCACCGTCACCGTAGGCGGCGTGACTTGCGCCGTTCCGGACACGCACAGCACCCAGCCCGGCGCGTTATCGACAAGGCCCTGGCGATCTTCGCCCGCCGACGTGATCAGGTAGGCCTGACGCGGGTCGGTCGCGAGCAGCGTCGACGTCCACGTCGTCCACTTCTCCGGGAATGCGCACGCTGCGCTGTTGTTGGCTGCAATGGAGAGTGCTTCTTCGCGCGTCGGCAGGCGCTTACCCTGTGCTGCGCAGTAGTCGGCCGCCGCCAGTTGGGTGAACTGGTGGTTCGGGTCCGTCGTCGCGTACTGCTTGCGGTTCCAGACCAGCGTGCTGGACTTGTCCTGCGCTTCGCCCGGGTTCAGCACCGTGTAACGCTCGTTCGTGAAGAGCACGCCATCGTTACAGTTGGGGACGTTGTAGACCTCGATTTCGTACAGCGAGTAACCGTACTCGGTCGCACGCGTCTGGCCGACCATGCGGACATAGCGCGCGGTGACCGTCGGGAACGTGAAGTCGTCCACGCCACCGGCGAAACCGGCGGGCGACTCGTAAGCCTTCGTGTATTGAACGTTGTCGTTCGACACTTCGATGCGATACGAGCTGGCGTAAGCGTTCTCCCAACGCAGAATCATGCGGTTGACCGGCATCGGCGCACCGAGGTCCACCGTGATCGACGCGTTGTTGCCGTCCTTCTGATCCGAACTCCAGCGCGTGCTGACGTTGCCGTCGGTCACGTTGCCAGCGGGCATGCCCTGCGGGTCCTGATAGCTGCTGGCGAATGCGTACTTGCCCTGTGCGAGGTTCACACCCGGCGCCGCCTGACTTAGCGTGGCCGGATCGCTCGTCACCGACTTGCCGGAGGCGTTCGAGACCGTCACCGTGTACTTGCCCAGATCCTTAGGCGTGACGGCGTTGATCGTGAAAGCCGGTGCGTCGCTGCCCACCGTGCCCGACGGGCCGTTCCACTGGTAGTGCAGCGGCTTTGAGCCGTCAGCGACCACCGTGAAGGTGGCGCTCTCATTCAACATCGCCACCGTGTTGGCTGGCGGCGTGGTGATGGTCGGCACCGTCGCAGCGTTGACCTTGAGGGCCACCGGCGTCGACGTGACCTGTGCGAGCGGATTCTTGACGCTCACCTTGAACAGCGCGCCGTCGTCGTCGGCCGTCACCACCGGCGTGGTGTAGGTCGCCGACTTCGCGCCATCGATGGCGACGTCGTTACGGAACCACTGATACTCGATCACCGGCGAGCCCTTGACCGCCACGCTGAACGTAGCCGTCTGACCGACGAACACGGTTTGCGCGGCCGGCGGCGTATCGATGCTTACGGCGAGTGCCGGGATCACCGACAGCACGGCGTCGTTCGACGTGATCGTGCCCACGCCGTTGCGAACCCGCACGCCGAAGACATGACCGTTGTCGTCGCCCGTGGCCGCCGCCGTATCGAGGCTGCTGCCCGTCGCACCGGGGATGTCCTGGTGATCGCGTTGCCATTGGAACTGCATCGGCGACGCGCCCGAGACCGTCACGTCGAAGTGAGCGGGCTGGCCCACGCTGACCTGCTGGCTGGCGGGCTGCACCACGATTTGCGGCGCAGAGGTGGCGGCCTGTACCGGCACGACGATAGCGGGCTGCACGTCGTATGACGTCGAACCGCTGCCCAGACCCGGCGACGTTGCGCTGACCGTCACGTGGCCCGTCTGGAAGGTACTGCGAATCGCGATACGGGTCAGACCGCCTTCGGCGGCGAGTTCATGATCGCCCGGCGAGTGATAACCCTGCGGCTTGTCCATCGTGACGATGTGATTCCAGCCGCCGCGATAGTTGGCCACGGCCGGGTTGTCGACCGAGAACGTGATGAGGTTCGTGGCATCCGGCACGACGACGCCCTTGGCATCGACGACCTGCGCCGTCACGAACACGGCGTCGGAACCGTTGGCCGTGACCTGGAACGACTGACCGCTCGGACGAATGACTTCCGGCACCACCGACAGCACGATGTGGTCGGGGGTCCCGGCCGTCACCTGCTCGTCGATCACCGGCTTGCCGTTTGCCATGACTTGCGCGCCGAAACCGTCCACGCACAGCGCCTGGATGTGGCCGCCGTTGGCTTGCACGTCGTCCCAGTGCGCCTGCCCGACGAGACCCGTGGTCGTGCCGAGCGAGTTGTCGGTCGAGGTCGAGAGCGTGTTTGGCTTCACGTCACCGCCCTGCACCACGTCGTTGACGACGAGACGCACGGCCGGGCAGTTGCTGAACACGTTCACGCGCACCGGCCCCTTGCGGTTCCAGGTGTTCGCGAGATGGACCACCGGCTTGATCGCGAACGGCGTCCACGCGGACTGATACGCGTAGTAAAGCAGACGCGGGAAGCGATTGCCGTCGGCCATCGAGTCACCCAGCGAACGAACATACGGACCGTTCGGGTTGAGCTTCGGGTCGTAAGTGGTGCCGCTCCAGTAGAAGCTGTCTTCGCCCGGCGTATCGGCCAGATACCAATGCGCGATGCCGAACGTGTTCGCCAGCACGCCATTGCGCCAGTCATTCATGAACGACGCGACCTGATCCATCTCGTATGCGTAATTCGCACGGAACTCGCCACGGCCCCAATACTCGGCCGACCATGCAGGCTTGTTCGGGAACTGGTTCTTCACGCCCACTTCGCAACCCTGACGCGAGCAGCTCAGGATGTCGCCGTTGACGTCCTTCGGCGTACGGTCGGCCTGTGCGCGCGTATTGACCGGGTCCCACTGGCGGCCAATAGCGGCGAGCAGCGGCGCGAATGCCGTGTTCATGATGCCGTTGTTCGCCTCCCACGCCAGCACGGACGGGTTGTTGCGGTCGCGCACGATCATGTCGCGATGCAGCTCAAGCTTCAACGCGTACTTGTCGATCTTGTTTTGCGGACAGTCGGTTGTCGGTGCGGAGAGTTGATAGCAATCGTTGAAGCCGTTCTCCCCGTCGCCACTCGGCTGGACAACGAAAATCCCCAGTGCGTCGGCTGCGTTGAGGAATTCCGTGCTCGACGACGAGTGCCCCGGGCGATAGAGATTACCGCCCGCATCGGCGAGCAGGCGCAGATCGCGCCATTGCTGCTCTTCCGGCACGGCCGTGCCGAGGCCCGGATAGTCATAGCGGCCCGAAGCGCCCCAGAGGTGCGTCGCGTAGCCGTTGATGCTCGGGAAGTTGGCGTCCCAGGTGATCGTGCGGATACCCAACGGGCTTTCCGTCGCATCGACCACCACACCACCCACGCTGACCAAATGGAACACACGGTACATGTAAGGGCGGCCGCGCGGCACGTTGTTCGGGTACCAGAGCGTCGGATGATCGACCGTCAGGTTCTGGCGCACGAGCGTCGGGTGGTAGCCCGGACCGGCATTCGGCGGCAGGACCACGTCGTCCTTCGCCTGCTGCACGATCTGCCCCGTCGCGTCGACGATCTGCGTGGTGACCTGCGCAGTCTGTGCCGTGCCCGACTCGTTGAGCACGTTTGTCTCGATCTGGATGTTGGCCGAGGCAGCCGTACCCGAACCGTCGACGGCCGGACTGTCAATGCTCACGGTGGAGACGTGCGTCCCCCACGTCTGCATGACGGGATAGTCGTTCAGCGGAATGTGAACCGGATCGGTAATGTACAGATACACGGGACGGAAAATGCCCGTGTCGCCCTGACCGAAGCGGAACGCGCCCGAGAAGTCCGGATCTTCGAACCAGTCGCCGTTGGCGGCAACGCGCACGGCAATCACGTTATCCGTCACGCCGTCTGCCTTCACCATGTTGGTGATATCGATGGCGAATGGCAGGAAGCCGACCACGTGCGTGGCGTTCGGGCTGCGCACGCTGCTGCCCTTGACCAGCGTGCCGTTCACGTAGACCTGCGCGCCCATGTGCGCGCCTTCGAATTCCACGACGATCTTGCGACCGGCGTAGGACTTATCGAGCTTGAAGTGCTTGCGATACCAGCCGCGACCGTGCGGCACGTCGCCCCCGCTCTGCGTGTTCGAGAACATGTTGTCCTCGTTCATCGAGTGCGGAATGCCGACGTTCTTCCAACCGGAGTCGTCGAAACCGGCTTGCGAGACGCCGTCCGGTTCTGTGTCGCCCAGGAATTTCCAGGGCGTGGCCCCGAGGTTGATCTTTACGCGTCCCGACGCCGGGATGGGTAACGGCGTCGCTCCCGCGTTCGTCTGAGGCGTGGCTGTGCCCGCCATCAGGAACATCCACGCGAGCAATAGCCCCGTGCATGTCCACGCTAATGAGTGTCGTTTTCTCATTTCGTCATTGTGGTTCCGATTGAACCTGTGCAACATTCGCGCCGCGCGTCCGGAAGGACTCCGGGATGACTTTGCGAAATGCCGACGGTTAGATTGAACTCCGAACGAGTTTCCGTGGTCTGACCCACTTCGGGCGAAATACTAAGTTGGCTTTGTTCCGCGTAATTTTCACGAGCGTCTTTAGTCATTTTCATTTGAACGACCTCGTGTAACGCGCAGACGCCATGCACCAGAACCGGGAAATTCCGGCGGCCGCAGCGCTGACAAGGCGCGTTCGAGTGCGGCACGACAATCCTCAAATTCCCGCTGTAGGACAAACCACCCGCGCGCTGGTAAATGCGCACAGACATTCGGATTCCTGTCTTGTTCGCGCACGTCGGCACTGAATTTTTTGCAATTCACTGCTGAGCGATTCACATCTTCCCGCCCCTTTGCAATTCGTCGATGATGCGTGCGGCCGCAGGCTTTGCGGCTCGGACTTGCACGCCCGTCGTCTTCCCTGGAAGCGCGTCGGCTTACGGTTCGATGACTCATTCACTACGAGCCAACGCGTCATGAAACTTCGTCTGCCCGCCCGTCGCCGCTCCTCCCCCGCCTGCTTTCGTCGCGCACAGCGGGGCTTCACGCTGCTCGAACTGCTCGTGGTCGTGGTGATCATTGGCCTGCTCGCGGCATACGTCGGGCCGAAGTACTTCGCGCAGTTGCGCAAGTCCGAAGTCACGGTGGCAAAGGCGCAGATCGACGCGTTCACCAAGTCGCTCGACGCGTATCGCCTTGACGTCGGTCGCTACCCCACCACCGCCGAAGGCCTCAATGCGCTGATGGTTGCGCCGACTTCCGCGGGACAGGCGTGGAACGGCCCGTATCTCCAAAAGGCCATTCCGCTCGACCCTTGGGGGCACGCGTACCAATACCACTCGCCCGGCGCGAAGGGCGAATACGAAGTGATCTCTTATGGCCGCGACGGACAGCCCGGCGGCTCGGGCGACGACGCCGATATCGCGTCGCAATAAGCCGACGTCGCAACGCCGACCGACGCATGCATTTCGACGTTCGCACGATCGGGCCAAAGGGCACGATTGAAACACTCCGCATCGAGGCTGACAGCCTCGAGGACGCACGTCGCCGTGCCCAGCACGACGGCCGCTTCGTGAGCGAAGTGCGCATTGTGCGCACGGCGTCTGTGTTGCCACAACGCCTCGGCCTCGGCGGCGGCAAACCCCTCGGTGGCGCGAAGAAGCTTTCACTGGTGCTCTTCAGTCAGGAATTGCTCGCGCTCATTAACGCCGGACTGGGTGTCGTCGAGTCGTTGCAGGCGCTCCACGAGAAGGAGAGCAACCCGGGCATTCGCGAATGCCTGCACCGTCTTCTGGAAAGCCTCTCATCGGGCAAGCGCTTCTCCGCCGCACTCGCCGAACAGCCGCGCCTCTTCCCGCCGCTATACGTCGGCATCGTGCAAGCGGCCGAAGGCACAAGCGATCTGCCGCGTTCGCTCGCACGCTATGTCGACTATCAACAGCGCGTGGACAGCGTGCGCAACAAGGTTGTGAGCGCGGCCATTTATCCGTGCATCCTCATGTCGGTCGGCGGGGCAGTGAGTTTCTTCCTGATGATGTACGTGGTGCCGCGCTTTGCCGAGGTGTATCAGGGCGCGGGACGCCAACTGCCCTTCGCGTCGCAACTGATGCTCGACTTCGGACAACTCGTCAGTGCCCACACGACGCTCTTTCTTGCAGCGCAGTGCGCGTTCGCGTTCGCCCTCGTCACGCTGTGGCGACGCTTGCAACGCCGGGGCGGTGTCGTGCTGCTGCTCTCACGCATTCCGGTGCTGCGCGAACGTGTTCGCATCTACGAACTGGCTCGCGTCTATCTGACGCTGGGCATGCTGCTCGAAGGGGGCATCACGATCCTGCGGGCGCTCGCGACCGTGCAGCCGATGGTCTCCGTGAATCTGCGTGCGGCCCTCGGTGCGGCGTCGGCGAGTGTCGACGCGGGCGCGCCGTTGTCGAGCGCATTCGAAGCCGCAGGTCTCACCACGCCGATCTCCCTGCGCATGCTGCGCGTCGGCGAGCGCACCGGTGAAATGGGACCGATGCTTACACAGTCGGCGGCGTTCTACGACGGCGAGATCGACCGATGGATCGATCGCTTCACGCGTTCGTTCGAGCCTGTGCTCATGGCCGCTATCGGCCTTGTCGTCGGAGCCATCGTGATTTTGCTGTACATGCCGATCTTCGATCTGGCGGGAGACCTCTCGTGAGTCCACATGACCTCTCCCCGGCCAACGCCCTCATCGACGCCTCTGTGCTCGCCCGCGCACGTGAGATTCAACGTCAGGGCAACGGGCAGGCCAGTCACGACCTTGTGAGCGCGCTGCACTCGCTCACGGGCGGCGACTTACGCGACGTCGTCCTCGCCCTTGGCGCGCAACTGGGCTTGCCGGTGATGGATCTCGACGCGATGCTCGCTGCCCGGCCTGCGTTCGACGTCGTTTCGCTCTCGCAATCGTTGCAGCGCCATTGCACCCTGCTCCACGGTGTCGACGGCGCCCTCGTCGGCGTGGTGAGCGATCCCTTCGATCTCGATCTGCGCATTTGGCTGGGCGCGCGCGCCAACACGCCGACACCGCTGCCGTTCGCGCTGGCGTTGCACGATGACCTGCGCACCTTCCTCGCCAAACAGGAGGAGACCGCGCGGGCAATCGATCACGTGGTGTCGGGCGACGCCGGTGGCGCAGGCAACGACCGCACGTCGACACGTCTGTCGTTCGCGAGTGTGGCCGAAGGGGCGAGTCCCGCCGTCAAGCTCGTCAACTCGACGTTGTACGACGCCCTCAAGGCCGGAGCCTCGGACATCCACCTTGAAAGCACGGCGACGGGACTGGCGATCAAATATCGCGTCGACGGTGTGCTCGATCACGCGGCATCGGCGCGTGGCACCGATCTGGCCGAGCAGGCGATATCGCGTCTGAAGGTGCTCGCCGAGCTCGACATTGCCGAGCGACGCATTCCGCAAGACGGCAGTTTCCGCGTGGAAGCCGCCGGTCGCGACATCGATCTGCGCGTCTCGATTATGCCGAGCATTCACGGTGAAGACGCCGTGATCCGTATTCTCGACAAGCGCGCCATGATCGAAGCCTACGGTGCGCTCACGCTCGAAGCGCTCGGCTTCGACCCGACATCGCTCGTGAGTCTGCGTGCGCTGGCCCGCGAAGCCTACGGCATGCTGCTCGTGACCGGCCCGACCGGCTCGGGCAAGACAACCACGCTCTACGCAGCGCTCACCGAAATCCACGACGGCCGCGAAAAGATCATCACCATCGAAGATCCGGTGGAATACCAACTACCCGGTATTTTGCAAATTCCTGTGAACGAGAAGAAGGGCCTGACGTTCGCCAAGGGGCTGCGCTCGATCCTGCGTCATGACCCGGACAAGATCATGGTCGGGGAAATCCGCGACCGGGAGACGGCCGAGATCGCCGTGCAATCGGCGCTGACCGGCCACCTCGTGCTCACGACCGTCCACGCGAACAATGTGTTCGACGTCTTCGGGCGCTTCAATCACATGGGCATCGATCCGTACGCGTTCGTCTCGGCGCTCAACGGCATCTGGGCGCAACGGCTCATGCGCGTGAATTGCCCGCACTGCCGGGAAAATGATTCCACGCCAGACGACGCTGAACTCGCCAGCATCGGACTGACGCGCGCCGATGTCACCGACTTCCGCTTCATGCGCGGCAGAGGGTGTTCGCATTGCCGTGGCTCAGGCTACAAGGGACGTCGTTCGATCGCCGAGATCCTCATGCTCAACGACGAGCTTCGCGAACTGGTGGTGGACAAGCGTCCCATTCGACAGATCAAGGCCGCCGCGCACGCGAACGGCACGCGCAGCCTGCGCCACGCCGCGCTGATGCTCGTGCGCGCGGGCGACAGCACCCTTGAGGAAGTGCGCCGGGTGACGACGAATGCTTGAATGGCGCGCGCAATCTCTGCATCTGGGCGTATCGCGTAGCGCGGTGAGCCTGGTATTGCACGAACGGAAAACGCGGACGTGGCGCGTGCTCGGTACGACGTCGCTTTCGCAGCAGACAAGCGACGCCTTCGTACCCGCGCTGCAGGAAGCGGCGCATGCGTTGCTCGTCACGCATGCACCGCGTCGCGCCACGCTCGACATCGTGATCGACGACCGTCTCGCTCGCCTGTGGATGACCACGCCTCCCATCGGGGCGACACGACTTTCCGACATCGAGGGTGCGGCTTCGATGCGCTTCGCCCATCTTTTTGGCGAAATGCCCGAGCACTGGCAGATCGCAGGGGACTGGCAGGTGACGCATCCGTTTTGCACCGCCGCCCTACCCCGTGCGCTCGTCGACACGTTAGCGGTGACGGCCCACGCTTGCCGTATCCCCGTTCTGGGCATCGCACCGCATTTCGTGCGCGCGTGGAACCGGTGGCAACGGCAGTGCCTTACACCCGGCTGGTTCGCCCTGATGCACGACGGTCTGCTGCGCCTCGGCATCAGTGGGGGCGCGCCCACGCGTCTTGACGCGCTGCACGAAGTGCCGATGCCGCCCGACGCCGACGTCTACTGGTTGGCGCAAACGCTTTCGCGCACCGCCATGCTGACGGGGACCGAGCCGCCGACGACCCTGCATCTGTGCGGCGCCGTGCCGAACGAAGGTCGCGTCACGCTCGCAGCACTGAATCTCCACTCACTGGCCGCCAGCGTCGACCTTGCCGTGTACGACTGGCAGCCTTCCGACCTTCTTGCGACGGGAGGTGCGCTGGTATGACACGCATCGCCATCGACTTCGCGCCGCGTAGTTGGCGACGCACACTCGGGCCACTGTCCCCGGTCTGGTACGTCGTGCTGGCGCTGGCCGTCGTCATCGCTATCGCCGCTTCAGCGCTCGGCTACCGCGTGTACGTGCGGGACCAGGCACGGCAGGCGCTGGTGAATCGGATCGCGCAGCGTGAGGCGGCGCACGCGCGCGCGAATCCGCCCGTCGCCCCCATCGTCGTACCGGTGCCGCAAGCGAACGCGATCAACGCCATCGCCCGGACGCTGAATCTGCCGTGGCGCAGGCTGCGCGACACGCTCGACAACGCCGCCATGCCGAACGTCGCGCTGCTGTCGCTCACCCCCGATCTGAACCGTCACTCGGTGCGTATCACGGCGGAGACGACGAATCCGGATGACATGATCGTCTACCTGCGGGTGCTGCGTGAGCAGCCCTTCTTTGTCGCTGTGCAATTGACGCATCACGAGATCAACGATCAGGACATCAACCGCCCCATTCGCTTTCAGCTGGAGGCCGCATGGGCCTCGCGTTGAAAATACGTCGCCCCGGGAGACCGGCTGCGTCGCTGCTGCGCGCGCGACTCGCCGTCGGTCGCCTGGGGGCTGCACGTGCCGCCGTGCTGGCGCTGTTGCTGGTCGCACTCGTAGCGCTCGGCGTGCTCGGCGTGTCGTTCTCGCGCGACGATACGTCGTCGGCCAGAACAGTGCTGGCCGCCGTCGCGGCACAGCGCCGCGCACCTGTCGCCTCAACGGACCCGGTCGATGCGCACCTGCTCGCGTTCTTTGCGACGCTCGGCAACCGTCGGCAGAATGACCTGCACATCAAGCTGCTGTTCGATCTGGCGAAGCAGAACGGCCTGACGCTCCGGCAGGGCGAATACCAGTACAGCGATGACAACGCCGCGCGCGTCGCAACGTGTCAGGTCGTGCTGCCGCTCAAAGGCAACTACGATGCGATCTGGCGCTTCGTCCTGGAAGTGCTCCGGACAATGCCGTTCGCCGCTTTGCAGGACATTAATTTCAAGCGCGACGCCATCGGCGATGCAGCGGTAAGCGCACAAGTCCGGTTCACGCTCTATCTCCGGGATGTCCCGGCAAGCGCACCATGACACCGCGTCGCCTGCTGCTCTGGGGATCGCTCGCGGCGAGCATTGCGGCCGCGCTCGCGGATCCCTCGTTTCTGCCGTTTTTCCCGTCGTCGGCATCCACCCCGCCGGTGGCCGCGCCCGTCACGCATGCGCATAGGTCGAGGGCATCGACGGCAAGTCAGACGATGGCGACGCTTGCATCTCCTGCATCTGCCAGGACCACCGGCGGCAGCGATGAGCGCGACAAGCGTGACGAGAGCGACGACAGCCTCGCGGCGGAACGTCGCGAATTGCTCCGGCAAGTTCGCGCGTTCGTGTCGGGTAGCGGGCCGAGCGTCGGCGCGTCGTCCATCGTCGCGCCGGTGCCACGCGAGATGCTGGCCGACGCAGATGGCGCGCCTGCGCCGCAGCGCCTGTTCGTCAGTCAGAACTGGGGGCCGCCCCCGCCCGCACCGTCGTCCGCGCCGGTGCCTGCCACGCCCCTGCCACCGACAGCGCCCCCATTACCGTTCACGTATCTCGGCAAGGCGCTTGCCGCCGGTGCGTGGGAGGTCTATCTGGCGCGCGGCGAGAAGACTTTCATCGTGCATGAGAACTCGGTCGTTGACGACGTGTATCGCGTCGCGTCGATCAAGCCGCCGCGCCTGTCGCTCATCTACATTCCCATGAACCAGCAACAAGAGTTGGATATCGGAGGCACGCAGTGAAGTTGCCACGCCCTTCACCCATTGCCCTCCGGAAGTCGCGCACGCTGCTGCTGCATGGCGCGGCCACACTCGCACTTGTCGTGCTGTCCGGGTGCGCCGCGCAGATGGCGCTGCGCGACGGTCGCGATCTGATGGCCCACGACCAGCCCGAGGCCGGTCTGAAGAAGTTGCAGGAAGCGAGCAACCGCGCGCCCGATAACGGTGAATACCGCCTGATCTATCTCAACGCACGCGACAAGACGTTGCAGGATTTCCTCGCCAGCGGTGAAAAGGAGATGGCGGCGGGCAAGTTTCAGGCCGCGCGACCGTGGTTCAGGCGTGCGCTCGATCTCGACCCGAACAGTGAGAAAGCGAAGTCCGATCTGCGCACGCTCGATGCTCTGCTGCGTCACCAGAACATGATCAAGCAGGCCTCCATCTCGATGGATGAACGCCGTTACGACGCCGCACGCAAGACGCTCGAACAGATTCTGCGTGAGCGCCCGGAGAATGACGCGGCACGCGCCATGCTCGCCGAAGTGGAGTCGCGCGCCGCACAGCCGGTACTGAGCGCCGAGCTATCCGACGCATATCGTCAGCCGATCTCCATCGAGTTTCGCGACGCCCCGCTGCGGCAAGTCTTTCAGGTCATTGCGCAGCGCTCGGGCCTGAACTTCGTCTTCGACAAGGATCTGAAGACCGACACCAAGGTCTCGATTGCACTCCGTAACAGCACGGTAGAACAGGCGCTGTACTTCCTGCTCGTAACCAACCAATTAGAGCAGCAGGTGATGGACAACAACACGCTGCTCATCTACCCGAACCTGCCCGCCAAGGTGCGCGAGTACAAGGAAATGGTGGTGCGCACGTTCTTCCTGAACAATGCCGACGCGAAGCTGGTCGCCGCCTCTCTTAAAACGCTGACCAAGTCGACGGACATCGTCGTGGACGAAAAGCTCAATGCCGTGATCGTGCGCGACACGCCCGAGGCGATCCGCGTCGCCGAGCAGGTCGTGGCGCTTCAGGATCGCGCCGAGCCGGAGGTCGTGCTCGACGTGGAAGTGCTGGAAATTGCCCGCACGCGGTTGCAAAACCTCGGCATTCAATGGCCCGACAAAGTGGTGCTCTCACCGCTGGCGTCCGCTGGCAACGGGGCCGCACTCACGCTGGCCGACCTGCTCTCGCCCACGCGCAACTCGGTGAGCGTGGGCAACCCCTCGGCGACGGTCAACCTCAACGTCAACGATGGCGACACCAACATCCTCGCCAACCCGCGCATTCGCGTGCGCAACAAGGAAAAGGCCAAGATCCTGATCGGCGACAAGGTGCCCGTCATCTCGACGACGATCAGTGGCGGTGTGGGCACGTTTGCGTCCGAATCGGTGAGCTATATCGACGTGGGGCTGACGCTTAACGTCGAGCCGACCGTCTACATGAACGATCAGGTCGGCATTCGTATCGCGATGGAAGTCAGCAGCCGCGGGCAGCAGACGATCACGAAGTCGGGCAGCACGGTGTTCCAGATCGGCACGCGGCAAGCATCCACCGTCCTCCAGTTGAAGGACGGCGAGAATCAGGTGCTCGCCGGTCTGCTCAACACGCAGGAACAAACGTCGGGCAACAAGATTCCTGGCCTTGGCGACTTCCCCATCCTCGGCCGACTGTTCGGCAATACGACCAACAACGACAAGAAGACAGAGATCGTGCTGTCGATCACGCCGCACATCGTGCGTAACGTGACGCGTCCGGCGGAGAGCGCCACCGAATTCCTGTCGGGCACCCAGGGCAACTTCCGGCGACGTCCGGCCGCAGCGCTCCCGGATGCGACACCACGTCCGCACACCGCGACGGTGCCGGGTGTGGTGATGACGACCTCCGGTGCTGGCAGTGCCGCCGTTTCAGCGAATGGCCTCTCGTTGTACGAGGCGTCGCACGGCGCGCCTGCGGGAACACCTCCCGCCCCTGCGCCGTCCGCCGCACCGGCACCGGTTGCGCCGCTGCCGCCAGCGGCAACGCCTCCGGCCTCGGCCCCGCCGCCGGGCAACCCGGTGCCTTCCCCCACACCGCCCGCCTCCACGGTGCTCGGCCCGACCAGCGACCCAGTGCCGCTCTCGTCGCAACAGCCTGTGCCTGTGGGCGGCGCACCGGCCCCGCGTTGATGCCCATGATGCGGACGCCCCCTCGCGCGAGATTCGCCAGCTTCGCCAGACTCACCGCACGGTGTAAGTCTGGCGAGCCTGCCTCGTCGCAGCGCGGCTTCACGATGATCGAGCTGCTGGTCACGCTCGCCATCATGGCCATGCTGGCGACGCTCGCCGTGCCCGTGTCGCAACTGGCGGTGCAGCGTCGTCAGGAGCAGGAACTCGCGCGCGATCTGCGCGAAATCCGTCACGCCATCGACGCTTACAAACGCGCGTGGGACACCGGTCACATGGAAAAAAAGGCGACGCAGACGGGCTATCCGCCGTCGCTCGAAGTGCTCGTGCAGGGCGTGCCGGATATGCGCGATCCCAAGCGCAAGCGGCAGTACTTCCTGCGCCGCATTCCGCGCGATCCGTTCAACAACGACGACTCGCTCACCGACGCGCAGACCTGGGGCAAACGCAGCTACGCCAGTCCGCCCGACGCGCCCGCCGAAGGCGACGACATCTACGACGTCTACACGCTGTCGCAGGGCGTTAGCCTGAACGGCGTGCCTTACCGTCTCTGGTGATCCCGGCCATGCATCTGCTTGCGAAAACTCACCGTCGGCTCCCGCGTCGCGCGCGCGGCTTCACGCTGATCGAGCTGCTGGTCGTGCTGGGCATCATCGCGACATTGGCCACGCTCATGATCCCGAACTACGTGCCCGCGATCACGAAGGCGAAGAACACCGTCCTTGCCGAGAATCTGCGCACGTTGCGCGGCGTCATCGATCAGTTTTACGACGACACGGGCCACTATCCCGTCAATCTCGCCGAGCTGGTCGAGCGCAAGTATCTGCGGGCGGTGCCTATCGATCCCGTGACGGGAAGCGACACCACGTGGATCACGATGACATCCGCCGAGAACGCGGCGCAGGACCCGAGCGCGCAGATCCTCGCGCTAAGCCGGTCGGCGCAGGATGCGTTGCGCTTCGGCGCCTCTACGCCGACGCCGCCCACCGGGGCCATTCCGGTCATCGAGGACAAGGGCATTTGCTGTGTGAAAAGCGGTGCGTCCGGGACCGACTCGGCGGGCAAGGCGTATGCGGACTATTGATCGTCCTCCGCGCAAGCGTCATGGACGCCACGGAGGCCAAAGCCTCCAGGGCCAACGCGGTTTCACATACGTGGGACTGCTGATTCTCGTCGCAGTACTGGGACTCGTCGGCGCGATGACGATCCGTGTCGGCGCGCTACGGCAGCGCGCCGCCCGTGAAGTGCAACTGATGGAGATCGGTGCGCAGTTCAGCGACGCCCTGCGCGCCTACGCCGACGCCACGCCCGCCGGGCAGTTGCGGCAACCGCCGAATCTGGCGGCATTGCTACTCGACCCGCGCTTCCCGACGCCGCACCGGTACTTGCGCAAGATCTTCGCGGACCCGATAACCGGCAGCACGGACTGGGGCATCACCTATGTGACGACCGGCAAGGGCGTGCTTGAGGTGTATAGCCGCTCGTCCGCCACGCCGCTCAAGACGGCGCACTTCGACGAGCAGTTCGGCACATTCTCCGGCACGACCCATTACTACGACTGGCGCTTCTCTGCGGCAACGGCGACGCCGGACGTCATGCCGTCGATACCCACCCCCGACCCGGCCTCTGGCCCCGGCGCGACGCCTCCATCCCCCACACCCTTTTGACGATTCATGCGCCCGAGCCTCCGAGCGACCGTAGTCGCCAGTCTGACTGCCGCAGCCGTCACCACGAATGCGCCAGCATTTGCCGACTGCTTCGACGATGCCGCGACCTATCACCACGTGAATGCCGACGTGCTGCGCGCCATCGCATGGGAAGAGTCGAACAACCGTGCCGATGCCCGTCGCACCAACACCAACGGGTCGGTCGACTACGGTCTCATGCAGATCAACTCGGTGCATCTGGACACGTTGGCACGCTTCGGCATCGGCACCGAGGACCTGATGGTGGCGTGCAAGAGCGTGTATATCGCGGCGTGGCATCTGCAACGTCAGATGGCGAAGTACGGCAACACATGGGCAGCCATTGGTGCTTATCACTCCGCCACACCCGCCCTGCGCGACGCGTACGCCTCGCGCATCGCCGTCAAACTCAATGCGCTCAAGGACGCTCGCGAGGCAAAGCAAAGCCGACGTTGATCCTGTGTCGACGAGGTGCTCCCCGTCCCCCTTGCCTCCTCGCACCGCATGCCAATCAGCGCCGATGCCCCCGCGCCATACTGGAGAACACACCGTCGCGCTTGATGAGACCGTGCATCAGCGCCGCCGCGAGATGCCCGATCACGAGCGCAAACAGCGCGAACGCCAGCCACGTGTGCATCGCGCGCAACACCGCGAACAGACGCGCATCCGCCGACACCAGCGGCGGCAGATGATAAGCGCCGAACAACGTCACCGGATAGCCACCGGCTGACACCATTGCCCAACCGATCAGCGGCATCGCGAGCATCAGGGCATACAGCAGCAGATGCGACGCTTTGGCAATCGTCTGCTGCGTTGACGGCACACTGTCGGGCAACGGCGGGCTGCCACGCTTGATGCGCACGATGATGCGCAGCACGACCAGCGCGAGAATCACGATACCCAGCGGCCGGTGCAGCGCGATCAGCGTGGTGTGGGCCTGCGTCAGCGTGCTGACCATGATGACGCCGATGAACAGCATCGCGACCATGGCGATCGCCATACCCCAGTGCAGCCAGCGCTGAACGGGACTGAAGTGAAGATGGGGACGATTCATCGCGAGCGGGCCTCCTGAGTCGTGTTGCCTTGTGGTGCATCGGGGGCACCGTTCAACGCTTCTTCGCGCGTGCGACGCTTGTACGACAGCGCGTACGCGGCCGAGCGTGCGGCGAGCAGCGGATCGTCGGACGGCTCGATCCCGGCGGGCAGAATCGTCGGATCGAAATTGACGTCGCGGCATGCGCCATCGTCTTGCGACGCCGCCCGCGACAGCACCAGCGTGCCCGCATCGATCTGCTTGCGCGTGGCTGGCCACTGGCGTGTGGCATCGTCGGTCGGATCGCCCGGATCGGCCACGCTCACCACCAGATGCCAGCGCACCGGCCCCTGCTTCAGACGCTCATACAACTCGCCTGCGAGGTAATTGGCGTCGCCCTTCTCCTTGTCGGTCACGGTGTCGAAGGGCAACTCCGGCTGCATCGACCAGCGCACGGCCGAGCGCTGCCCGTTAGCATCGACGAAGTAGAACGCGTTGATGCCGTAGTACGCCGCATTGGCGTAGCTCGACGACGGTGGGTGTCCCTTGACCCAGTCGCGGAACGGCTGCGTGTCGGGATGCGCGGCAAAGAACGCCTGCAACTTCGCCGGATCGGGCTTGCCGGTCGACGGATCGGGGCGCGACGCATCGAGCTGCGCGTAAAACTCCTCGGGTGTGCGCACGGCGAACAGCGGTGTCGTGTTCATGCCGGTGCGCCACTGCTCGCCGTCGGCCAACGTGAACATCAGCGCCATACTGCGAATCGGCACGCTATTGTCCGAGGCGGTCGGGTTCGGCCCGGGAATCGCGAAACGGCCGGTCACGGGGGTGCGTCCGGGGGCGAAGACGAGCGCCTTCGACAGCCACGCCGCGCCTCCATTACTCTCGAAATAACCGTCCACGCACAGGCCCTTCGCGTGATTGCGACGGAAACCTTCGTGAATGCCGCCGTTCGACTCGAACGTATCGATGACGGTATTGGCGCTCAGACGCTGCGGCGTGAGCCACCCGGCAGCGTAAGCAAAGCCGCCCGCGAGCAGGCCGACGACGGCGACGATAGCCGCCGCCCGGCAAGGCACGCAAATGGCGCGAGGATCGGACGAAGAAGGTTCGGTCACGAATGGGGCTCCTTGTGATGACGTCCCGTGGGCAGGTTGCCGGATGAGCAGATCGTGGAAACACGGGCGTCTTCACGGTAAAACACATCCGCGCGGCCCTTATTCCCTCGTCGCCGGTTTTATTTTCGTTTTCATGGAATAAGCGAGCGGCCACGCGTGTTGACCCGTTATGGCATGGCTCACCGCATTCGATCTCTGACGGCATGGATATTCGCGACCAGCTCTATCACCACGTCCCGCGTCTGCGGCGGTATGCCCGCGCGCTCACGGGCAATACCGAGCTGGCCGACGACCTGGTACAGGACACATTGGAGCGCGCCCTGTCCCGCCACACGATGTTCGAAGCGGGCACAGACGCCCGCGCATGGCTCTTCACCATCATGCATAACCTGTTTCTCAATCAGCAGCGCCGTGCGCCCGCGCAGGCGACTCACGTCTCACTGGACGAAACCGAACTCATCAAGCGCGATCTCATCGAGCGCGACGTCAGTCACGCATCGGCTCAGATGCCGACTTCCGACCCCGCCCGCCGTCTCGAAATCCGAGATCTCGACGAAGCGCTGCGGCACCTCCCCGACGAGCAGCGAGCCATCGTCCTGCTCGTGGGGCTGGAAGACATGAGCTATGCGGATGTCGCCGCCACGTTGCGCGTGCCGATCGGCACGGTGATGTCGCGGTTGTCGCGGGCTCGGCAACGGCTGCGCGATCTCATGGCAGGTGGGACACCGCCCGCCCAGTCGGTCCAGACGGGACCGTCAGCCAGGCTCAAGGTGGTGCGATGAACGAACCCAACCGCCCGATCGACGACACCGAACTGCACGCGTACGTCGACGGGGAATTGCCCCCGCAACGTCGTGCAGAACTGGACAACGCCCTCGCCACCGACCCGGTGCTCGCGGCGGCCGTGAGCGAACTCGTCGCGTTGCGACGCGCGCTGCACGCGCGCTATGACGATGTGCTGGATGAACCGATTCCGCCCCGGTTGCAACGTCCGTCAGACGTGCAGGCGCCGATGACGCGCGGCAAAGCCGCCGCGAACTGGCCTCGGTTCGCCGGGCTGGCGGCCGTGCTGGTCGTCGGCATCGGTATTGGCATTCAGGGCAATCGCCTATGGTCGCTCTGGTCGGCGCGGGAAACGACGACGTCCGCCATCGCCATGCGCGAAGCAGCGCCATCGCTTGCCACCGCCGCCGATGGCCCAGCGCGCTTCGCCCGACGCGCCGCCATTGCGCACGTCGTCTACATGCCCGAGATTCAGCGACCGCCGGGCATGGATGGGGAGTCCGAAGCCCGTTTCTCCCGATGGATCGCGAGCCGTCTGGAAACCGCTGCGCAAGCGCCGGACCTGTCCTCGCGGGGCTTTCACCTGAGCGGCGCACGCGTGCTGCCCGACAGCGACGAACACGTCGTGCAGTACATGTATCGCAATGACGCAGGCGAGCGCATCACCGTCTGCATATCACCTGCCGGTGTTGAAGGGCAGCCCGCCGCGTTCCGGTTTTACGAGGACGGTCCGGTCAGGGTTTTCTACTGGGTCGACAAGACGTTCGGCTATGCGATCTCGGGCGGCATCGACCGCGCAACGCTAACGGACCTGTCGCAGGACGTCTACGCCGCACTGGAGGCGCATGGGACGGGTAAACGTTAGTTCCTCCCAGCAATAGAGAAGGTGGCAAACGCTCCTAATCGTGCGTTTTTGTCGGGCACTACCATGACTTCACCGTGAACTGTGTTTGCGGGCAGTCAGACAAAAACTCTAGGAGACATGGCATGCTTCACGACCTTCCCGCACGGCCCGACACGGTGCACTGGGGCTATTTCAACGCCGCACAAACACCGGCCCTGACCATCAAGAGCGGCGATTTCATTCGCGCCGAAGCCGTCACCCATCATGCGGGCGACGCGCCCGACCTGATGATGGACGACGCCGTGCGCGCCATCTACGACAAGATTCCGCACGAAGACCGCAACCCGGGCGTGCACATCATGACAGGCCCGATCTACGTGGAAGGCGCGAAGCCGGGCGACATGCTCGAAGTGCGCTATCTCCAGATGATTCCGCGCTTTCGCTTCGGCGCGAACGTCGCCGCCCACTGGGGTCAGCTCTATGACGACTTCCAGAAAGAGCGCGTGACCATCTACGAACTCGACAACAGTTCGAACACCGCGCATGCCCTGTTCGCGTTCGACTATCCGGGCAAGCTGACCACACCGGGCAAGGTTGTCGATCATCGCGAATGCTGCAAGCAGCCCGCGCTTGCCGGTGTGCGCGTGCCGGTGCGTCCGCACCTCGGCACGGCGGGCGTCGCGCCTGACGCACAAGGCCGCGTGAGCACGGTCGAGCCGGGGCTGCACGGCGGCAACATCGACAACTGGCGTATCGGCGCCGGGGCGACGATGTACTACAAGGTCCAGGTCGACGGCGGGCTCTTCTCCATTGGCGACCCGCACATCTCGCAGGGCGACGGCGAAATCAGCGGCACGGCGATCGAGGCGTCGCTCAACGTGTTGTTCCAGGTGGTGCTGCGCAAGGACTTTGAATTCCCGTCGCCGCTGCTGGAGACGCCCGACTGCTGGATCGTGCACGGCTTCCATCAGGATCTGGACGAAGCGGGCAAGAACGCCGCGCGCGACATGATCAAGCTGCTCACCGAGCAACAGGGCCTCTCGCGCGACGACGCCTACTCGCTCATGAGCGTGGCGGCCGACTTCGGCGTGACGCAGGTCGTCGACGGCACGCAAGGGGTGCACTGCACCATGCCGCGCGGCATGTTCCCGCCCAAGTCGACCAAGACCTGAGCGCTCCGGCTGCCTGCCCGGTGCGCCCGGTCGTCATGGGTGCGCCGTGCGGTGCACGGCATTTCATGTTGTCTCTTCATCGGGAGACGCTTTCATGCAATACGTCTATGTCGGGCGCAACGAGCTTGTCGCCCTGATCGTCGGTCTGGTCACGGGCACGCTGTACTCGTGGCTCAACCTACCGATTCCCGCCCCGAATGTGCTCGGCGGCATCTTCGCCATCATCTTCACGTACCTCGGCTATCTGATCGTGAATGTGTGGCGTCGCTCGGTCACGTTCGGACGTCCGCCCGCCGAGGGCCTGGATACGTCGCACAACGCCCGTCCCGCCAACTCGTCCGGCCGGTCCTGAGGAGGTTGTCATGGTAGAAATCACGCTTGGCGCGACGGAGTTGCAGGCCGCCGCTGTCGGACTGGTGACCGGAGTGCTGTACACCGGCGTACGCGCGCCGATTCCGGCCCCTAACGTCCTCGGCGGTATCTTCGCCATCGTGGGCACGTTCGTCGGCTTTGCCTTCGTAGCGGCGATGCGCGGGCAGTTGCACTTCGGCTGACGCGCTTGCACTATTGACGTCTGCCCCTGCGCAGCGGCGCCCAAGCGCTGCGCAGGGGTGTCGTCGTTGTCATTTCTGATGGAGGCCGGACTTGGATCGTGCGCACTTCTCAACGGAGTCCTATGCCCAGGACCAGCGCGGGCCAGCATGGCAGGCGCGCCTGCTCGACGCCCGTCTGCACTTTCGTCCGCCACCGGCCGGAGAACCGCTGCACGGCACGTTGCTCACGCATCGCACGCCCGCCGGTATCGAACTCTCGGTGATCTCGTCCACGCCGCAAACCGTATCGGCGCGCGCGGGCGGTGAGCGTGGCTTCCTGCTCGTCATGCTGCTCGACGGTCAGATGATGCTGGCCACGGCAGGCGCACTCGAAGGCGAGACGCTAGCCGCAGGCGACATCGCGTGCATTCCGGGCGCACAGAGCGCCGACCTTATCGCCCGCACGCCGTTCCGGCTGATCTCGGTGCACGTACGGCACACGCTGATCGCGCCGCGTCTGGGCAGTGCGCCGCCGGTGCAGACGTGCAAGTTACCTGACAGCGTGTCGCGTCTGTTCGGCGCGCTGCTTGGCGGACTCGCCATGCAACTCGACGCGATGCAGGACGCCGATCCTCACGCGTTCGAACCCGTCGAAAACGTGATTCTCGAATGCCTCGCCTCGGCGCTCGCGGCAGCCAAACCACCGGCGTCGACGAATCTGTCGACGTCGCGCGGCATTGTGTTCACGCGCATCTGTCACCGCATTCAGGCGCGTCTGGCCGAGCCTGATCTGTCGCTGTGCGCCATCGCGAAAGACGAGCACGTGTCGGACCGCTATCTGCGCAAGCTTTTCGAAGACGCCGGTCAAAGCTTCTCGTCCTACCTACGCAATAGTCGATTGCAGCGTTGTCACGCAGATTTGCACAATCCCGCGTACGACCAGTTGTCGGTGTCGGATATCTGTTATCGCTGGGGTTTCAACGATCCGTCTTACTTCAGTCAGGCCTTTCGCGAGCGGTTCGGCGTGTCGCCCAAGGCAAGCCGCGATCAGGCACTGCGCTCCCGTGCGCTGCCGGAGCGCGCGCGAATCTCGCGTGGACACCCCGATGTGCCTGCCGGACTGGCGCATCGAACGAACATCGGTCCGGCGGCGGCAATGGCCCCGACGGAACGCGACGCAATGCCCGGCAGCGCCGCGCGTCCCCCGCTGCCGCATGACGCCGGACAGCACCACTATCTGCGCGCGACATGCGACTCGGTGCATTGGGGGTATCTCAGTCACGATCTCGCGCCAGTGCTCACTGTCGCGTCGGGCGACACCGTGACCGTCGAAACGCTGACGCAGCACGCGACCGACGACTGGGCGCGCATGATTCAGGGCGATCCGGGCGCGGAGAGCGTATTTCACTGGACGGCGACACAGAAGAACGTGGACCGGCGCGGCGCAGGACCGATGGACGCGTCCGTCTACGGACGCGGTGCGGGCGAAGGTTTCGGCGTGCATATCTGCACCGGCCCCATCGCCATCGAAGACGCCATGCCCGGCGACGTGCTCGAAGTCCGCATTCTCGATCTGCATCCCCGGCCGAGCGCGAACCCCGAATTCGCTGGCAAGGCGTTCGGCAGCCACGCGTCGACGTGGTGGGGCTTTCACTATCAGGACATGCTCACGTTGCCGCGCGAGCGCGAGGTCGTGACGGTGTTCGAGATCGATTGCCACGATGGGACGGAGGAAGGCACTGACGTCGCGCGCGCCATCTACAGCTTTCGCTGGACGCCGCAGCAAGACCCGTTCGGCGTGGTCCATCCGACCATCGACTATCCCGGCGTGCCGGTCGATCACACCCGCATCACCAAGAATTTCCGGACGCTGAAGAACGTCGAGATTCCGCTACGTCCACACTTCGGCGTGCTGGCCGTCGCGCCTGCGCAAGACGGTCTGATCGATTCGATTCCGCCGTCAAGCTACGCGGGCAACCTCGACAACTGGCGCGTGACGCGTGGTGCGAGCGTCTTTCTGAAAGTCGCCGTGCCGGGCGCGCTGCTCTCCATCGGCGACCCGCACGCCTCGCAGGGCGACGCCGAACTCGGCGGCACTGCCATCGAATGCTCGCTCACGGGCAACATCCAACTGGTGCTGCACAAGAAGGCCGCCATCGAGGCACAGGCACCGTACGCCGATCTGACCTATCCGCTCGTCGAGACGCCGACGGAGTGGATCATCCACGGCTTCAGCTCGCCGAACCATCTGGCCGAGCTGGGGCAGAAGGCGCAGAGCCAGATCTACATGAAATCGACGCTCGACAGCGCCCTGCGCGACGCCTTCCTCAAGGCGCGCCGCTTTCTTATGCAGGTCAAGCGGCTAACAGAGGACGAAGCGACCGCAATTCTTTCGGTCTCCGTCGATTTCGGCGTGACGCAGGTCGTCAACGGCAACTGGGGCGTGCACGCCATCATTCGAAAGGGGATGTTCAACGACTGAAGAAAACCGCAAAATCGGCAAATTGCCTGTGGATACATTGGGCGTCCAAGGAGCGCAAATGAAACCCCAGACCCGACTGAGATACGCCGAACGCATGGAGCCCGTGCTCCGCTGGCTCGCTGCCCACCCGGAGAGCGATCCCGACCTGCACCACCTGGCCGAGCTGGCGTGTCTGTCCCCGTACCACTTTCATCGTGTCTACCGCGCATTGCTCGGGGAGACGGTGAACAATTCGGTGCAGCGCATTCGCATGCACCGTGCGGCGATTGCCCTGTCGGGGTCCGAGGATTCGATGCGTGTTGTGGCGTCGCGCGCCGGCTATGCGTCGGACGCTGCGTTCAACCGGGCCTTCGGCGCGTTCTTCGGCATCCCGCCGGGACGTTACCGCGACGCCCGTTCCGGACCCGTCGATCCTCAGGAGCTAGCCATGTACCCGATCTCAGTCGAATCGTTTCCCGCCACGACCCTCGCCGTCCTCCGTCACCAAGGCGACTATCAGGGCATCGGCCCCGTCTTCACACGCGCGTTCATGCTCGCGGCCGCGCAGGGCCTCGCCCGCCCGGACGCCACTGGCTTCGGCGTCTACTTCGACGATCCGGAGCAGGTCCCCGTCGCGCAATTGCGCTCGCTCGCAGGCATGTCGGTGCCCGCAGATGCCGAGATAGGCGGCGATCTGGAACGCTTCGAAATTCCGGCAGGAAAGTGCGCCATGCTGACCTATACCGGGCCGTACAACGAGATGAACAAGCCCTATCAGTGGCTGTTCGCGCAGTGGCTGCCAGCCAGCGGACTGGAGCCCGCCGACTTCCCGATGTTCGAGCAGTACCTCAACGATCCTCGCTCGACACCTGCGGCGCAGCTTCAGACCCGCATCTGTCTGCCTGTGAAGTAAGTGCGAGCAAGGCCTGCGCCTGTGCGTGCAGGTCTTGCGCCGTCGGATGGAATTCGAACGGTATCGCCTTCGAGAGGCCTTGCAGCAGCTTGCGTGAGCTGCGCGTGTAGGCCGGGTCGTAGTGGCGCGTGATCAGCGCTTCGGACAACTCGCGCTGCTGCCCGTTGTCGAGCAACGTCAGCCATTGATCGACCACGGCCTTGCCATGCAGCTCGACGAGGCGCAGCAGCTGCGCACGGAAGTGCTCAGGCTGAGCCAGCAGGTGGCCATACTCCTGCGTCAGCAGTTCAACGCGCTCGTCCACACTCACATTCACTTCGACGCATCGCATCGTGCCGCGCAGGGACGTCATCAGCGACTCCGGCAAAGTGATCAGTCCGATCCGGCGACTTTCCGCCTCGACAAACACGGGACGTGTCGCGTCGAAGCTGCGCAGCACCCCGATGAGCGACGTGTCGAACGACTTCTGCGAGGGTTGCGCAGCGTTCGGCATCGCGCCCAGGAGGGACCCGCGATGCACGGCGAGGCCTTCGAGATCGAGGGTCTGTGCGCCAGCGTCCGCGAGCGCGTGAAGCAGACGAGTCTTGCCGCTACCGGTATGACCGGCGAGGACGATGTAGTCGAGCGTAGGCGGCAAGGTCGCCAGCGCCGCCACGACGTCGCTGCGGTAGGTCTTGTAACCGCCTTCGAGCTGACGCGCGCGCCAGCCGATCATGTTCATCATCAAGGTCATGGACGCCGAGCGCATGCCCCCACGCCAGCAATACACAAGCGGACGCCAGTTGCGCGGCCGATCGGCAAACAGCGTGTCGAGATGCTTTGCGATATTGCGCGCGACCATGGCTGCACCTTCACGCGAGGCGTCGAACGGCGAGACCTGCTTGTACATCGTGCCGACGATGACACGTTCTTCGTTGCTGAGTACCGGGGCGTTGATCGCGCCCGGGATATGGTCGTCGGCGAATTCGAGCGGTGTGCGGACGTCGATGATTTCATCGAACTCGGCGACACTCGCGAGCGGCACACGGAGATGGTTCATCGCGCCCCCGCTGCCAGTTGCCCGCAATGCTTGCCGTAGGGCGTGCGCGTCGTCGGCTGGACGCTCGTATCACCATCGAAACTCGCACGCACTTTGGCTGCACGGTCGATGATGCGCGTGGCCGCTTCCGCATCGCCCGCGCCGCCCAGCGCCAGCGCGTAATCGTCGAGCAATTCGGCGTAGGCGAACGGCACTTTGCGCGCCGCTTCCAGCCGGTCGAGCGTGCCGAGTGCCCGGCCGAAGTATTTTGCGGAAGCCGCGAACTGACGTTGCGCGAGCGCGAGACGGGCCAGTTCTACCAGTGCCGGATAGCGGTATCGCGCCGTGAGGATGTCAAGGTCGTACGCCTGGCTAAGCTCGCGTTCCGCTTCGGCGTAGTAGCAGGTCACGCCCAGCGCGCGCCCGTAGTCGAAGTGCATGGCGGCGCGTTGCGATGCAGGCCAGCCCGACTGGTCCGCCACGAGCACCGCTTGCCCGAAGGCACGGCGCGCGCCGTCCCAGTCGCCACGCACCTCGGCCGCACCGCCTTGCGCAGCGTAATCAGGGCCGGGCGCCTTCGGTGCGGGCGTGCTGCACCCCAGCGCACCCAACACGCCGCCCAGTGCGCACACCATCGCCAACCACGTCAAAGATCGAATCATCAGGGAAAGGAAACTGCCGGGAAATCATCTGTCGCGGGACACCTCCGCCCCGCGTTCGCCCGACAGGATACCTCGTCGCACCTGAACACCCCAACGCTGACGCCCCGTGAGGAAGTGCCCCCACCCCATCGCCGCCCCCGTGTGACGCATCAACTGGAACGAAAAGGGCTCCAGCACGGCGGCAACGAATGCCAGCCCAAGGCTCGTGCCGGTGCGGTGACCGGTCCAGCGACGATAGGCGTGCACCGACCACAGATGGAAGCCAAGATCGATGACGATCTTGCTCAGAATGATCCCGGAGACCGGCAGCACGACGCCGTAATGACCTTCGCAGACGAACGTCACCAGCAACGCAAAGGCCGTCAGACCATAGATCGGCTGGAGCGTATCGAACGCCTTGACCGGCAGCATCCAGCGACCGAGGTTGCCGTAGCGTCGGTTGCCGACCATATCGCGATACCAGTACTGCGTCTGGAGGAAGCCCGCGAACCAGCGACGGCGTTGACGCAAGAAGCTCGTCAGCGTGCCCGGTGCATCGGTGATCGCCTGCGCGCCGCCCACGACGCGCACTTCCCAGTCGAGCGAATGCGTGACCGAATAGCGACGCAGACGGTGAATCAGTTCGTAGTCCTCGACCAGACACGCGGGATCGAAACCGCCCACGGCCAGCACCGCCTCGCGACGGAAGCACGCGAACGCGCCCGAGATCAGCAACAGCCCGTCGGCGCGCATCCATGCGAAGCGGGAGATGAAGTTGCGGATGTACTCGTACGTCTGGAAGAACTGCAAGACGCGTGCGCTCATGGTGTCGCCACACACTGGCGTCAGCACGCCGGTGGCGGCGACCAGACGCGGGCGACGCGCGAAGGCGTCGTGCATGGCGGCGCACGCACCGGCATCGAGCAACGTGTCGGCATCGACCGTCATCACGATGTCGGCATCCATGCCGACGAGGGCCGCATTGAGCGCCTTCGCCTTGCCGCCGTGCGGCACACGCAGCCATCGCAGGTTCGGATAGCGGGCGCTCGGTGCGCTCAGGCTGCCGACGCCCGGGTCCACCAGCCCGTACTCGCCGGTGAGCAAGGCGACCGTGCCGTCGTGCGAACCGTCGTCGGCGATGACGATGGCGTCGGGCACATGGCGTCCGGCCATCAGCGCGCGCAGTGTCACCGGCAGCGCTGCCGCTTCGTTATGGGCCGCGACCACCACGCCGAGCGTGAGACGGTTCGACGCGGCGTCGGCAGTGCCGCCCCACGTCTCTTCCGGATCGGGACGCATCAGACGCCACGCCTGCCAGAACACGAACGTCAGCAACAAGGTGTCGTAGACGACATAGGCCACGCCCGTGCCCCACGCGAAAACACCTTTGAGGAAAAACGCCTGTGCAAAAAGCAGGCACCACAGCACGGCCACGCCGGTGTGCACGAGCCAGCTGGCAAGCGGCGTCGGCGGTAAGGTGAAGCGCGGCGAATGCTGTTCTCGCGACGCTTCGAGCTGCGCTACGCGTGTCTGGATATCGGGATTCATGGCCGGGTTCACGTCGGTGTTCATCCCGTCACTCACGGTAGCATCCGGCCGATGACCGGGTGACGGTCGATCCACTGATGCTTGAGCGCACCGCCGATGTGCAACGCCAGCAGCGCGTAGAGCGCGTACGCGCAATAGGTGTGGACGTTGCCCAGCACCTCGTGCCAGTAGTCCTTGCTCGCGTCGCTCATCGCCATCAAAAAGCCCATGCGCGGAAACGGCACGACGCCGAACAACACCAGCGGATGCGTCGACGCCGCCACCCACGCCGAGTCATGCGCCCAGCCCGAGAGCGGCATCGCGAAAATCAGCACATAAAGCAGCCAGTGCGCCAGATGGGCCGCAGCACGCTCCCACGAGGCAAAGACATGCGAGAGTTCGGGCGGGCGGTGTGTCACGCGCCACAGAATGCGCAGGATCGCGAGACCCAGCACCGTGATGCCTACCGACTTGTGCAAATCGATCCAGAAGCGCACGTCGATCTTCTCCAGGGTGGCGTCCGGAAGCAAGGCAATCGTCTGGCCGATGGCAACGTTGCCAAGCATCAGCAACGCCACCGCCCAGTGCAGCAGCATGGCGACGCGCGTGTACTTGGGGTCCTCGTACAGGGCGACGCGAGGCTTGTCAGCCGACGTGGATGACATGGATCGTGGCGAAGGGGGCAGAGAATTCACGTTTGAAGTCCTGAAAATGCACTGGAAGATGATTGCATAACGCCAGTTGAAGCGCGCTTATTCCCGCATTGCCGCAAAAAATACCGTTACCGGACATTACCGCGGCTTTTCGCAGCGTGCATGGCATGCATCCGGCGAAAAACGTCTGTGAGTCGTCATTTGTGTTTCGCGTGCCATCGCCTGTCTTGCTAGGCCGTCGTAAAACCGCGATGATCGGGCATTCCGTGCGCAGCGAGCGATCGACTGTGCCGCCCCCAGGAGACAATCCCATGCCACGCAGCACCGCCGAAAAACGCGCCGCGTTTCGCGAACTTCACCTTGCCGGGTGCTTTGTGATCCCGAACCCGTGGGACGCGGGCAGCGCACGGTATCTCGAACACGCCGGATTCCAGGCCGTTGCGTCGACCAGTTCGGGCTTCGCGTGGTCCACCGCGCGCCCCGACAACGGCGTGACACGCGAGCTCGTGCTGGCGCATCTGCGCACGCTGGTCGAGGCGACCGATCTGCCGGTGAATGCCGACTTCGAAAGCGGCTTCGGCGAGACGCCGGAGGACGTGGCGCAGAGCGTCAAGCTGGCGGTGGCGACGGGCGTGGCCGGTCTGTCCATCGAAGACACCACGGGCGACGCCAACGAACCGCTTTTCCCGCTCGACGAGGCGGTCGCGCGTATGAAGGCCGCGCGTCGCGCCATCGACGAAACCGGCGGCGATACCTTGCTCGTCGGTCGTGCAGAGAACTTCTTCGCAGGCGTGCCCGATCTGGACGACGCCATCCGGCGACTGCAAGCCTATGCCGAAGCGGGGGCCGATTGCCTGTATGCGCCAGGGATCGAGTCCGAAGCACAGATTCGCGCCGTGGTGGCCGCAGTCGCGCCCAAACCCGTCAACGTGCTGATCGGTGCGACGTCGCCTTTCACGTTGCAGGCGCTGGCGAGTCTCGGCGTACGACGCGTGAGCGTGGGCGGCGCGCTCGCCCGTTCGGCGTGGGGCGGTTTCATGCACGCGGCGCAGGCGCTGGCCGAAGGCCGCTTCGATGGCTTCGACGGTGCGGCCAGCGGGGCAACGCTCAACGGCTTGTTTCGTCAGGGCGAATGAGCACGATGAAGGGTGCAATGGCGCGGCAAGTCCCTATCCAGTGACTTTTCGTCGATAGACGTTGCCGCGTGCGCCCGGGGACAATGCTTCGTCAGCCGATGCCCCACCGCGCGACGCCGTTCATGGCGCGCCGACGACAGCGGGCACGGCGTCCCCCTTCGACGGAGCGCCCATGAATTCCCCGCACGATAGCTTTGCCGCTTTTGCCATCCCGACACCGCTCGGCGCACCGCTACCCAAGCCGCAGGTGTTTGACAATGTCGCGCTCGAGCGCGCCGACCGGAAGCTGCGACTGGCGGTCGCGTTCCGTATCTTCGCGCGCTTCGGGCTTGCCGAAGGCATAGCCGGGCACATCACCGTGCGCGACCCCGAGTTCCACGACCGCTTCTGGGTCAATCGCTACGCACAGCACTTTTCGTCGATCCACCCAGACGACCTGATTCTGGTCGACGAGGCCGGTGGCCTGCATCACGGCGAAGGCCCGGTGAACGCCGCCGCCATGGCGATCCACGCGGGCATCCATGCCACGCTGCCCCATGTGACGGCCGCCGCGCACACGCACACCACGCATGGGCGCGCCTTCTCCGCACGCACGCGCGAACTCGCGCCCATTAATCAGGAAGCGTGCCTGTTCTACGACGACCATGTCCTGTTTCGCGGTGACGTGCTGGTCCTCGGTGCCGAGGAGGGACGCCGCATCGCGCAGTCGATGGGCCACAAACGCGCGGCCGTGCTACTCAATCATGGCTTGCTGACGGTCGGCTCGTCGGTCGACGCCGCCGCTTATCGCTTTCTCGCGATGGAGCGTTGCGCACAGGTCCAGTTGCTCGCAGAAGCGGCCGGTCCGCTGGAAGTCCTCTCCGACGCCGAAGCCCGCGAGGTCTTCCGTCTGCTCGGTTCGGACTACGTCGCATGGCTCGGGTATCAGGGCCTCTACGAGCAGGTGTTGCGCGAGCATCCGGAACTGACGTCGGCGCGTTGAAGACGACGGTCTACCCGCGTTGCGAGAGATATCGGTCGACGGCGTTGCGCAGCCACGCATCGAACTGACGCAGCGGTGCCCAGTCGCTGCGCTGCGCGGGGTAGGAGAAGTAGATGGTCTGCGGGTTGGCGAGTGTGTGCGCGTGCGCTTGCACCAGCGCGCCGCTCGCCAGTTCGCGCTCGATCAGCACGCGCGGCAGCAAGGCCACGCCCAGACCGGCCACCGCCGCGTTGATCGCCATCACGAACATGTCGTAGCGCTGGGCACTGCGCTGCGGCTTGATCTCGGCCGCGTTCGCGCCGCCTTGCAGGCCTTGCGAGGCAAACCAGTCGTCCCACGCGCGCGGCAGATCGCGAGGGCAAATCCACGAGTACCCGGCGATCTGTTCGAGCGACAACGACGCTCTCCCCTCCAGCAAACGCGGCGCGGCCACCAGCATGAGCGAGTCGTCGGTGACGAGCGCCGTACCGGGCATGCCGGGCCATAGGCGCGTGCTGAAATAGATCGCGGCGTCGAACGCGGAGTCGTCGAAGAAGACGGGCTGATCACGCCCGAGAATATGCAGACGGACATCGCGTGTGTTCGCGTAGAAGTCGTCCAGTCGCGGAATGAGCCACTGTGCTGCGAACGTCACCCCGACGGCGATTTCCAGTTCGGTCTCGCGCCCCTGCTGCACGACGTCCAGCGTATCGCGACGAATCTGATCGAGGTGCACGCGTATGCGCTTGGCGTATTCGGCCCCGGCAGGCGTGAGCACGAGCCGTTGCTTCACACGCTCGAACAGCGCCACGCCCAGATGCTTCTCCAACTCCCCCACCCGCTTGCACACGGCACCGTGCGTGAGCGCAAGCTCTTGCGCCGCGGTGGCGAAGTTCTGATGACGGGCGCTGGCCTCGAAGGCCTGCAACGCCGAGAGGCTGGGAACGCCCAGACGCATGACGACTCCTGCGGGAAAACGATGTTGCCCGACAGTCTATGCGAAGCGTCGCGCCTAAACAAAACGGCCCGTCGAGCCGAGGCATCGACGGGCCGAATAAGTTTCGTCAGCGTCTATTGTCCTGACTGCCCTTACTCCACGTGCGCCACACCGGCCGCGAGGACTGCGCCGCCCGGCACCTCCTTGGGCAGCGCCCACGACATCCAGTGCGTGCGCAGCGCGACCACCAGCACGAACGCGAGCGCAGCCAGCGCACCGAAGGTGGCGAACCCCATCTGATAGCTGCCTGTCGATTCCTTCGCGATGCCCATGATGACCGGCAGATAGAAACCGCCGATACCGCCCGCTGCGCCGATGATGCCCGACATCAGGCCCGTCTTGCCTTGCCAGCGTTGCGGCACGAGCTGGAACGTCGCTCCGTTGCCGAGACCGAAGCACAGGTAGACGAGGACAAGCAACGCGATGCCAGCCCCTTGCGGCGGCATCCATGCGGCAAACACGAAGTCGATGACGGAGATCGCTGCGAGCAACAGCACGAGGGCGCGCACGCCGGAAATACGATCGGCCACCAGTCCGCCGATAGGACGCACCAGCGCACCGAGGAACGCGAGCAGCGACATGAACAGACCCGCTTCCAGACGCGGCATGCCGTAGAGCGAAATCAGCAGCGTCGTGACATAGGACGACATGCCCACAAACCCACCGAAGGTGATGCTGTAGACGAGCATGATGACCCACGTGTCACGCTCACCCAGCACGCCACGATAGTGACGCGGCAGCACGGCGATGGCGAGCAACGCACCCAGCACCGGCAACAACAGCACCCCCGCCTTGCCTTCGCCGAAAGCCCCCGCGTGAACGCACAACACGAGTGCCACCAGACCGAACACCGTGATGAAGAAACTCGAGAACGCGCGCGGCGCACTTCCCGTCTTCACGCCCTGATCCTTCGCCCAGAACACCAGCGCCAACGCCGCGAGCGCCAGCAGCGGGAGCGCCGCACCGGCCGCATGCGCCCAGCCGTAATGCTCGGCGAGTCCGGGGAACATGAAACCGTCGAGCACTGCGCCGACGTTGCCCGCCGCAGCAAGACCGAGCACGAGGCCCTGCACCTTCGGCGGATAGTTGCTGCCTGCCATCGGCAGGGCCACGGCGAAGCTTGCGCCGCCGACACCGAGGAACACACCGAGTACGAGCAGCAGCGTGTACGACGGCGTGCCCGGCATCAGCAACAAGACGACCGACGGAATGGCCGAGAGCGTCAGGCCCATCAATGCGATCTTGCGACCGTCGTAGGCTTGATAGAGGTTGCCCAGCGTGACGCGCAGAATGGCCGCGCCCAGCACCGGCACCGCGACGAGGAAACCGGTCTGCGCAGGCGTCATCGCAATGTCCTTGCCGATGAACGGGGCCAGCGGTCCGAGCATCACCCAGACGGTAAAACCGGTGTCGAAGTAGAGAAAGCACGCAACCAGCGCGCGCCAGTTGCCACTTTTCAATGATTGCGTGAGCGTGCTCATGGATACCCTCGTGTTCGTGTGCCGAAAAAAAAAGGCGTCCCGAAGCCGTGCGCCCATGAACGGACGCGTGGCTTCGGGACGCCGTTGCCCCGAAAACCCCGCGTTCGCGGGGCCCTGCATGCGGTGCAGAAAATTCGCTTGTCTTCCACTCAGCCGTCATTGGCCTTATGCATTCACTAGCAATTGGCGTGCCAAGTGGGGGTCATGTACGGAGGAGATCGGCGCGAAGGGCCGTGTGACGAGGCTTTCGGGGATATCAACAGGGACGTCGATTTCAGCAAGACAAGCGATGAGATGGAAAAACCCGAGCACACCGGATGACATCGCAACGGGCACAATGCCGCATCGCGATGCGGCGGCGCACCATTAGCGTGCGTCGTCCTGCTGATCCGGGCCGATCACCGGGCAGTCGAATCGGAAGTCCATCTCTTTTCCGAAGAAGGGGTGAGTTCCGTGCGTTGCCTCCACCACGAGCACGCCGTGGATATGACCGTGGCGGCGGCCAACCGAAGGCACCACCATTGAATAGAGTCGGCTAACGACGCCCGTTGACGTCCACACTTCGCGCTCGTAATACGAGTCCTTGGTCGGGTCCCAATACTCGACGAGAATCCATCGCTTATTCGCCGATGGCTGCGCAAACGTCGCAGTCAACGAGCGCTTGACCACGTCGCGCTTATCTTCGGTGACCGGCTTCGTCAGGACATACATCGACACCGCCTCAATTCGACCTTCGCGCAGTGCAATGCACACCGGCATCGCGGTGCTGAAGACCTGAAAGCGTTCCAGATCCAGCCGGTCGACAACTACGATCTCGTTGGGCCCCATCGGCGTGCCGATCAGATCGTTAGTGCGGTGACGGAAACAAGGCGCGCCGTCCGGACCGAGATAGCTGAGTTGCAATGTGTCCTGAACGAATTTGCACTCGGGCACCGTGAGCGGATCGCCGAGCCGGTATCCGAGAAGTTCGGCGCTGTTGGCGCTCAGATGCACCAGTGCCGGAGCGGGCGGCGGCGGGGGAATCACCGGCTTCGGCAGTAGCCACATAAGCCCGACGGGAACGGCAACCGAAACGGCGACGATCACCGCGACCTTGATGACCTCCATCAGCGCGGGTGGCACCACCCACCTCAGAAGTAATGCCACGGCGGCGCCCACGATACCGACCTTCGCGAGGGCGACGAGAAACGCTTGCGTCTCCATCCCCTTACCGGACAGGACAAACAGGCCGACGATCAACGCGATTCCAATGACTGCCGCGTAAAAGAGATAGTCGCTCACGCCGTTGTCCGCACGGCGTCGCCACCAGTCCGTCAGCGTTTCCCGCAACACGCCCATCCCGATCGACCTCGTTGTTATCAACCCACTTATCGGTCCATCTCCCCAGCCTGCGACTGCGCCGTCAGGCGACGCCTATCATGCGCCGCGCCTGAGGTACCGACAAGCGCCCCGGCATGGTCAATACCGAGGACTTCCTCCAAGCGCGTGGCCGCTTTCGAACAGCAGACCCGCTACAGTTCAGGCACTCTCCGGCCGTTAAGCCAAAGAGGCGGGCTGCCTGTGCTGCGGTGACCCGCAAGAACAACAACATTCCGGAAAATCTCGCGTGTCTCGCTTCTTTCTTCATCTGACGTTGGCGGTGCTCGGCCTCCTGCCCCTCTCCCCCGCCTTCTCTGCGCCGTCGACAGTCACCCCCTCCGCCCCGGTAAGCAACCCCCTGCTCAATCAGCAAGGGATGATGAAACGCGTCGACGACGCCTCTTACGCCAAGTACCGGGAGATAGTCGCCACGTTCGACGCTGCCGTCCGTGCGCAACCGCGCGACGCAGCACTCGCGCTCGCACGCTGCCAGTTCATGCGCAACTACGCGTGGGCCGAAGATCTGCAATGGGCCGAGAAGGCGCAGTCGGACCTGACCGCCTGTCTGCAAAATCTGAAGGCGACATTCGCCGACAACCCGGAAGTGTCGGTCTCGCTGATGGAGAACGTCTACGGCAAAGACGCCGTGACGCAAGGCGAAGCGCTGCTGCCCAAGGCCAGAAACTGGCCAGCGGAGTATCGTGCGCGTCTGCACGCTGCGCTCTCCAATGCTTATCAGGCTACCCAGGACAAACGCAACGCTGGTGTTCAGGCCGTGGAAGCCGCGGAACTGTCGCCCGACACCCCCGTATTGCTCACCGCCGTGCGCCATCTCGCCACGACGGGCGAGAAGACGGAGGCACGGCGTCTGCTGATGGATGCCCCCACGCCGAAATTTCCCTGGCAAGCGACGGGCCGCATCAACACTGCGCTCGATGTACTGCCGGGCCCCACGGCACGCGATCTGCTGTTGCGCATGCAAAAGGCCGGGCTAAAGATCGATCCGTACACCAGCGCTCGCGCCCTCCTTCAGGCGGGGGACGCCGCCGGCGCACAACGGGCGCTCTCCGAGACGAAGTCCGACGCACCGGAGTCGGCGCAGAACCGCGCGTTGCGACTCTCGGTCGCGCTCGCCGCGCGCGACGGGAAAGCCGCCGCCTCCGCGATCCAGTCGTCACTCGAACACGACAAGGGCAACCGCTGGCCACTGGCACAGTCGTATGCGGTGCTGATGAGCATCGACCCGGCCGCCGGGATGCGCTTCGCCTTCGTCGGGTTGATGATCACGCTGCTGAGCGCCGGACTTTGCATCGTGCTGTTCCCCGGTCTGCTGATGTTCCCGGTGCATTATGTGGGCACGGTACGCGCACGCAAGGGGCGTCCGACGACGCCGCTCTTCGAACGCATTGGCTTGCGGCACGCGTGGTATGGGCTGGCGGTGCTGTGTCTCACCACATGGGCTATCGACGCGTTCGTCGTCAACCAGTCGACGCAGACACATTCAGGCACGGCCCCCGTCATGGAAACGCTGCTGCCCAAGCTAGCGGTGACACACTTCGTGACGCTCGGCATCGTCGTCCTGCTGCTGTCGCGCACGATGTGGCGGCTGGGCAGACGTCAGTGGACCGGCTACGGCGAGTGGAAAGCGCGCTGGTTCATCTGGCCCACCGTGCTGCTCCTGACGTCAACGCTCGCCGCGTGGTATCTGGCGCATCACTCGTCAGCGCGCAGCGCTGAAGTGCAGGCGTGGAACGAGTACGTCGTGAAGGGCGCGATGCAAGTGGGCGGCACCGGTCTGGCGCTCCTGCTGGTCGCCGTTGTCGTGCCGTTCGTCGAGGAGTTCGTGTTCCGGGGATGCTTGCTCGGCGGCCTGACCCGGCACATGAGTTTCATCGCCGCCAACCTCTGGCAAGCCGTGATCTTCGCCAGCGTTCACTTCGACCCCAAACACTTCCCGTTCCTCGTGATGTTCGGCCTCACAACCGGCTGGCTCGCCAAGAAGACTAACGGTCTGGCCGTGCCGATCGCCATGCATATGCTCAACAACGCGATCTTTGTGCTGGTGGTGATGTCGCGCTGAGCAGGCGGGGCCGAAGCACGGCCCCGTACCGTGGCAATGCGGCGTGGGCGATAATCGTCACACTCGCTTGCATTGCCGCTCGGCTGCGGCACGGACATCGCCCATGAACACGAAGTTCTTCCCGCATCTCGTTCGCTTTCACCCGCGACTGCTCATCGCCATTGCCCTCGGCTTGCTCGCCGGGCTGTTCGTGCACGTGGTCGTGAGCGGCGAGTTCAGCACCGTCACCCGAATCCTGATCGGCTGGAACGCGGGCGCGTGGTCGTATCTCGCGATGATCTGGTTGATGATGGTCACCGCCCCGAAGCGCAGCATCGAACGCTTTGCCGAACAGGAAGATCAGAGCGCTGCCCTCGTGCTCTCGGTGGTCAGCCTGTCGGCCATCGCGAGTGTGGCCGCCATCATTCATGTGCTGGCAAGCGCCAAGGCGGGCGGCTCGCATCACGCGTCGGAGCATGTGCTATTCGCCGCCGTCACGCTGATCGGCGGCTGGTTTCTCGTACCGACGATTTACACGCTCCACTACGCCCGGCTCTACTTCACAGACACCGAAACCCCGTACGCTCTCGCCTGGCCCGACAAGGACTGCGATCCGGATTACTGGGACTTCCTGTATTTCTCGTTCACCATCGCGGTCGCGTCGCAAACCGCCGACATCGGTCTGAAGTCACGACGTATGCGACGCGCGACCCTCGCGCAAGCCATCCTCTCTTTCTTCTTCAATCTGGCCGTCCTCGGCCTGTCGATCAACATCGGCGCCGGGCTGCTCAACTGAACGTTTGCACGCGCGCACCGCTCACGACGGGTGCGTCGCCCTGTGGCATGACGCCGCACCACCTGCTGACATAAATACCTTTAAAAACATACAAGTAGACCGCGTCGTCGACGGCCCATATCCCGCGTCAATGCGCCACATGTGACGACTTGTCACGCATGCTGCGCCGCAGCAACGCCTAATATGCATGCAAACAAGCGGTGATATTTCGCCAATGTCACCATACAAGACAGGGTTTAATTGCATACATAGAGCGCAACATGACTGCCGTTCCGGATGCCCTCGACCTCGCACGCCTGCAATTCGCGTTCACGGTCTCGTTTCACATCGTTTTCCCCGCCGTCTCCATCGGTCTGGCGAGTTTCATCGCCGTCCTTGAAGGTCTCTGGCTCAAGACCCGTCAGCAACACTATCTGGATCTGTGCCGCTTCTGGTCGAAGGCGTTTGCCGTGTGCTTCGGCATGGGCGTCGTGTCCGGCGTTGTGATGGCCTATCAGTTCGGCACGAACTGGTCGGGCTTCTCCAGTTTCGCGGGCGCTGTCACCGGGCCTTTGCTGACCTACGAGGTCATGACCGCGTTCTTCCTTGAGGCGGGCTTCCTCGGCATCATGCTGTTCGGCTGGAACCGCGTAAGCCCTCGCGCGCACTTCGCCGCCACGCTGTGCGTCGCCATCGGCACGCTGATCTCGACGTTCTGGATTCTCGCGTCGAACAGCTGGATGCAAACGCCTCAGGGCTACGAAATCGTTGACGGTCGCGTGGTCGTGTTGTCGTGGTGGGACGTGATCTTCAACCCGTCCTTCCCGTATCGTCTCGCGCACATGAGCATTGCCGCATTCGTGGTCGCCGCGCTTGTCGTGGCTGGCACGGGCGCATGGCACTTGCTGCGCGGACGCCGCGATCCTGCCGTCAAGACCATGTTCTCGATGGCCATGTGGCTGCTGCTGATCTTCGCGCCGCTGCAAGCGTTCGTGGGGGATCTTCACGGCCTGAACACGCGTGAACACCAACCCGCGAAGCTCGCCGCCATGGAGGGTCTGTGGGAGACGAAGACGGGGGGCACACCGCTCAACCTGTTCGGCTGGCCCGACATGGCGTCGGAGACCACACGTTATGCGCTCGAAATCCCGCATCTGGGCAGCCTGATCCTCACGCATAGCTGGGACGGCGAAGTGCGCGGCCTGAAGGAGTTTCCGAAAGACGAGCGTCCCAACGTGCCGCTGGTGTTCTGGAGCTTCCGCATCATGGTCGGTCTCGGTCTGGCGATGATCGGTGCAGCGCTCACTGCGCTGTGGCTGCGCCGTCGCGGCACGTTGTTCGCGTCGCGCAACTTCGCCCGTGTGATGTTGCTGCTTTCGCCGACCGGCTTCATCGCCCTGCTCGCCGGGTGGGTGACAACCGAAGCCGGACGCCAGCCGTGGGTGGTCTACGGCGTGATGCGCACGGCGCACGCCATGTCGCCGGTCAGCGCGCAGCAGGTGCAGGTCTCCCTGCTGGTGCTGGTGCTCGCCTACTTCCTCGTGTTCGGCACCGGCGTCTACTACCTGCTCAAGATTCTGCGCGGCGGCCCGGTACTGCCGGGGCAATCGAACGACGACGCACCTCAACCCAAGCGAGAACTCTCATGGATCTGACCTTAGCCTGGGCCGCCATCATCGCGCTCGGCCTGTTTCTTTACGTCGTGCTCGACGGCTTCGACCTCGGCATCGGCATTCTCTTTCCGTTCTTCCCCGACGCCCGTGAGCGCGACACGATGATGAACTCCGTCGCCCCGGTGTGGGACGGCAACGAAACGTGGCTCGTGCTCGGCGGTGCCGGGCTGCTCGCCGCGTTTCCGATGGTTTATTCGGTGCTGCTCTCGGCACTCTATCTGCCGCTCGTGCTCATGCTCGTGTGCCTGATCTTCCGTGGCGTTGCGTTCGAGATTCGCGGCAAGTCGCGCCGCACGCGCCAATGGTGGGATCTGGCATTCATCGGCGGTTCGGCAGGCGCAACGTTCTTTCAGGGCGTCGCACTCGGCGCTTACCTGTCGGGGATTCCCGTCGAGAACGGCCAGTTCGCGGGCGACGCTTTCGCCTGGGTCACCGCCTTCAATCTGTTCACCGGTCTGGGCCTGCTCGTGACATATGCGTTGCTCGGCGCATGCTGGCTGATCGGCAAGACCGAGGGCGACCTGCAACGTCGTTTGCGCGTGGTTGCGTGGCCGCTGACGCTTGCGCTCGTCGCCACGATGGCGGTCGTCTCGCTCTGGACGCCGCTGCGCGTGCCGCTCGTGGCCGAGCGCTGGTTCGACGGCGAATGGTTCTGGCGCTGTCTGCCGGTGCCGTTCGTGGTGGCGGGGGCGACGTTCGCGATGCGCCGCGTGTTGCAGCGCGCGCACGACGCCACGCCCTTCTGGCTCGCCATCGGTCTGGTGTTTCTCGGCTACAGCGGCCTGCTCATCAGCGCCTACCCGTACGCGATTCTGCCGGGTATTACGCTGTGGGACGCCGCAGCCCCTCACTCCAGCCTGTCGTTCACGATGTGGGGCGCGGCGTTCATCATTCCTGTGATCCTCGCCTACACGATGCTGGCGTACTGGGTCTTTCGCGGCAAGGTGGCCCACGATGCGCACTATCACTGATCTGGTCAGGCCCGGTGTACGCCGTCGACGCGAAACCTCGGCGGCGTTGTCGCCGAGGTTGCCGAACGTCCGCACGTCTTGGCAACAACGGCTGACCGGCTGGGGATGGTTTATTGCGTTATGGTGTGCGGGTGTGGCAGGCACCGCACTCCTCGCACTCCCGTTCAAACTGATCATCGCCACGGCCAAATAGGAGACAGCTTATGAATCGGCTTTCATCTCAGGACGCAACCCGCACAAACGGCGTCAAACGCATGGCAGGCACGACGGCTGTCGCCACGGCGCTGCTGTGCGGCCTCGTCGGATTGGCAGGATTTGCCGGGACGGCGCATGCCGAAGGCATGAGCGTTTCATCCAGTGCATTCAAGGACGGCGGTTTGCTACCTGCGGAGTACGCCGGCGCCAACGAATGCGGCGGCAAGAACACCAGCCCGCCGCTGGAATGGAAGAATCTGCCGCAGGCCACGCACAGCGTCGTGATCCGGATGACGGACCCTGACGGTGCCAAGGGCGGCGGCGTGGTCCACTGGATCGCTTACAACATTCCGGCTTCGGTGACGTCACTGGCCGCCGGTGCGGGCAACAAGTCGGGCGACAACATCACCGTCGGGAAGAACATTTCCGGTGCCGAAGCCTATCGTGGCGCGTGCCCGCCGGTGGGCGATACGCCGCATCACTACATCATCACGGTGACGGCGACCGACATTGCGCCAGGCAGCCTGCCGCCGGGCCTTGACGCCGCCGGACTGACGGTCGCGCTTGCCGGTCACACGCTGAACGGGTCGACCATCGTTGCGCGATACGGCCGCTGATCGGCCACAGATTCGGCGCTCGCTTCATTGCGACGATAAAAAAATGCCAGCGGGATCGCCCGCTGGCATTTTCTATTTCACGGTGCGAATAATGTTCGCTCGGCACCGCCTTACATACGATTACCGCTCACGGGCGAGCGCGAGGAATTCCGTGCGCAGCGCCAGGTTGGGTTGCAATTCGCCGAGCATCGACGACGTCACCGTCTCTTCGCCTGCAGTGCGAATGCCACGGCTCTCCATGCACATGTGACGGCACGACACCACGACACCGACGGCCTTCGGTTGAAGGTGCGTCATCAGCGCTTCGGCGACTTGCGTCGTCAGGCGCTCCTGCACTTGCAGGCGACGCGCAAAGCAATCGACCAGACGCGTGAGCTTCGACAGGCCGACGATCTTGCCGTTGGGCAGATAGCCGATGGTCGCCTTGCCGAAAAACGGTGCGAGATGGTGCTCGCAGTGGCTGTACACCGGAATGCCGCGCACCACGATCAGTTCGTTGTATTGCTCAGCCCCGTCTTCGAAGACCTTGAGCACTTCGGCCGGATCCTGACCGTAACCTGCCGTCCACTGGCGCCACGCCTTTTGCACCCGCGCCGGTGTTTCATGTAAACCGGAACGTTCCGGATCTTCGCCGATGTGTTTCAGGAATCGCTTCCAGTCGTTTTCGTCGAAAGTGTCGTGAGACATATCAATCAAGCTCCCATGCATTGGGTCCGGAGCGCTGCGCCGCTGCATCTTGCGCATCCCCGCGCTTTCGGACATGTGCGCACAATAACAGAGAGTCACATCGCACGCATGCAGCCGCCCGGTTGCAGGTCGGAATGTAAGCCCGCTTGTGAGGCCGGTCCTGAGCCCTGCCCCGACACGGCACGCCCCGATTGCCGCAGCGCTCGCTTTTGCGATAAGGTGGCGACGGACAACCGCAACGCACGAGGCGCGCCATGTCGGCACTCCCACGCATGTGCAACAAAGCGATGACCTCTGCCACGCCCGCAGCGCTTGCCGCCATCGCTGCGCTCGCGCTGTTGGCCGGTTGCGGCAACCGTGGCCCCGAGCCGTGGCAAGGCTATGTCGAAGGTGAGTTCGTCTACGTCGCCTCCTCGCAGGCAGGCACCTTGCAGTCGCTTGCCGTCACACGCGGCCAGGAGGTGAAAGCGGGCGATGTCCTCTTCGATCTCGAATCCACCTTCGAGCGTGCCGCGCAGGCCCACGCACGCGAGACCCTTGCAAGCGCCGAGGCCCAACTGCGCGATCTCGGCACAGGCAAACGTCCCGACGAAATCGACGTATCAAAGGCCCAGCTCACGCAGGCCATCGCCGCTCGCGACAAAGCGCGCAGCCAGTTCGACCGCGATCAGGCGCAATACGCCGCTGGCGGCATCTCCCGCGAACAACTCGAAGCCAGCCGGGCCGACGCCCGCACCACGGACGCACGCGTGCAAGAATTGCAGGCCAGTCTGGCCGTTGCCCGTCTGCCCGGCCGCGAGGCACAACGCCAGTCGCAAGCGGCACAGGTCGACGTAGCACGCGCGTCGCTCGCGCAGGCCGACTGGCAACTCTCGCAGAAGCACGCCGTCGCGAGCGCCGCCGGTCGCGTCTACGACACGATGTACCGGGTCGGCGAATGGGTGGCGGCGGGCAGTCCTGTCGTGCGTCTGCTGCCGCCCGCGAACATCAAGGTGCGGTTCTTCGTGCCCGAAGCCGCACTCGGCGAACTGCGCGCCGGGCAGACCGTACACATTGCCTGCGACGGCTGCGGTGCGGGCGTGGATGCGCGTGTGACCTACGTCGCCAATCAGGCGGAATACACGCCGCCCGTCATCTACAGCAACGACACGCGCGACAAGCTCGTGTACATGATCGAGGCGCATCCGGCAGCAGCAGACGCCATCAAGCTGAACCCCGGCCAGCCCGTGCAGGTGACGCGCCGATGACCACCCCTCGTCACGCTGATCGCTCGGATCACACCGCCGCGCAGCGAAACGCGGCGGCGTCCGAGCGCGGACGGCAAAACGTCCGGCAGGACGACGACACACTCGCCATCGACGTGCGCGGCCTGAACAAGCACTTCGGCGACAAGCACGTCGTGAAGGATCTGTCGATGCAAGTGCGACGCGGTGAGATCTTCGGCTTTCTCGGACCGAACGGCAGCGGCAAGACGACCTGCATTCGCATGATGTGCGGCCTGCTCACACCCGACTCGGGCAGCGGTACATGCCTCGGCTTCGACATCGTGCGCGAGTCCGCACAGATCAAGCGGCACGTCGGCTACATGACGCAGCGCTTCTCGTACTGGGAAGACCTGACGATCCGCGAGAACCTCGATTTCGTCGCCCGTGTCTACGGCATGCCCAATCGGCGCGAGGCCGTCGAACACGCCATCGAGCGCCTCGGCCTCAAAGCGCGCGCGAAGCAACTGACCGGGTCGCTTTCAGGGGGATGGAAGCAACGGCTCGCGCTGGCGGCGTGCATGCTGCACGAGCCACAAGTGCTGCTGCTCGACGAACCGACCGCCGGTGTCGACCCAACGGCGCGGCGCGACTTCTGGGAAGAACTGCACGAACTGGCAGCCCAGGGTATTTCGGTGCTCGTCAGCACACACTACATGGACGAGGCGGAACGCTGCCACAAGCTGGCCTACATCTCGTACGGCGAACTGCTCGCGCAAGGCTCGGCGGACGAGGTCATCCAGAGCCAGCATCTGTCGACATGGACGGTGCACGGCGACAACCTCGTCGATCTCGCACGGGCGTTGCGCGAACAACCGGCCGTCGCACAAACGGTCGCGTTCGGCAGTACCTTGCATGTGAGCGGCACCGACGCCGACGCACTGGAGAAGCTCCTGCGCCGTCTGGAAACCGAGCGCGGGCTGCGTGCGACGCCCATCGAGACAAGTCTCGAAGACGTCTTCATCTATCTGATGAGTCACGCGAAAGACAACTTCGGAGACGGCTCATGAGCGCACCGCTGGGCTTCTCCGTCGCGCGCTGGTGGAGCATCGTGTGCAAGGAGTTCCTCCAGTTACGCCGCGACCGGGTGACGTTCGCCATGATCGTCGCCGTGCCGCTCGTGCAACTGACACTCTTCGGCTTCGCCATCAACACCGACCCGAAGCACATGCCCACCGCAGTGCTGATGCACGACGACAGCGAGTTCACACGCAGCTTCACCGCCGCCATGCAGCACTCGGGCTACTTTCGCTTTACCGAAACACTCACCAGCGAAGAGGCCGGCCGCGCCGCGCTCGCGCAAGGCCGTGTGCAGTTCGTGCTCAACATTCCGACCGACTTCACACGCCGCCTGCTGCGCGGCGAGCGCCCGGCGCTACTCGTCGAAGCCGATGCCACCGACCCGATGGCCATGGCCTCGGCGCTCGGCGCGCTGCCCGCCATCGCCCAGTCCGTCGCACAGAAGGATCTGACGGGGCCGCTGGCGTCGCTGGGCGGGTCTGGCTCGTCGTCCGCTTCATCCGCTTCATCCGGTAATGCGCCCTTCGACGTTCAGGTCCACCGGCTGTACAACGCAGAGGGCATCACGCAATACAACATCATTCCCGGGCTGATGGGTGTGATCCTCACGATGACGCTCGCGATGATGACCGGGCTGGCCATCGTGCGCGAACGCGAGCGCGGCACGATGGAGAATCTGCTCGCCACACCGGTGCTGCCCATCGAGGTCATGACGGGCAAGATCGTCCCGTACATCGCCATCGGCCTGATTCAGGCGAGCATCATCCTGATCGCGGCGCGCTTCGTGTTTCACGTGCCGTTCGAAGGCAGCGTGATCGCGATCTATCTGTCGGCGCTCGTCTTCATCGCCGCCAATCTGACGGTCGGCATCGCGCTGTCGTCCTTCGCGCAGAATCAGTTGCAGGCAATGCAACTCACGGTCTTCTACTTCCTGCCGAACATGCTGCTCTCCGGTTTCATGTTTCCGTTTCGCGGCATGCCCGCATGGGCACAGGCGATCGGCAATGTGCTGCCGCTCACGTATTTCAACCGGCTCATTCGTGGCATTTTGCTCAAGGGCAACGGCTGGGCCGACGCCTGGCACGACCTGTGGCCGCTGCTCGTCTTCTGCGCCGTGCTGATGACGGTGGCCGTCAAGTTCTATAAACGCACGCTCGACTAGCGCCATGCGCCCTCCGCTCCCTCACCTCGCACCGCCCAGGCTCGGTCTGTTGATTGGGCTGACCGCTGTGTTGTCGGCCTGTGCCGTCGGCCCCGACTTTCGCACGCCCGATAGCCCGGCCGTCGCGCAGTACACGAGTGGCACGCAACCGGTCACGACGGCGGGGACGTCGGGAGACGTCGCTCATCAGAGCGGCCCCCAGACGCTGACCTCCGGCGACGAGGTGCCCGCCGAATGGTGGACGCGCTTCGGTTCGCCCGCGCTGAACGCATTGGTCGCGCGGGCGCTGGCCGACAGTCCGACATTGCGGCAGGCCGAGGCGAAACTGCGGCAAGCGCAGGAGGACTATCGCGCGCAGGCGGGGGCGCGCCTGCTGCCGTCGGCCGATCTGAAGCTCTCCGGCACGCGCGAGCAGGTCGATCTCGCATCGTTCGGTATCACCAGCGTGCCGAGTCCCGGCCCATTTACGCTGTACAACGCGAGCGTCGATGTGTCGTACACGCTCGACGTCTTCGGCGGCAACCGTCGTGCGCTCGAAGGGCTTGCCGCGCAGATCGACTATCAACGCTTCGAACGCGACGCCGCTCGCCTCTCACTCGCAGGCAATGTGGTGACGGCCGCGTTGCGACAGGCCAGCGCCCGCGCCCAACTCGCCGCGCTGGAGGGCGTGCTGAGCGCACAGCGCCAGCAGCTCGACATCACGCGCGCGCGGGAACGTGCTGGCGGTGTTGCCACGCTCGACGTCCAGAATCAGGCCGCGCTGGTCGCACAAACGTCGGCGCAATTGCCGCCGCTTCGTCAGCAAATCGCACAGTACGACCATCAGTTGGCACGCTGGGTCGGTCAGCCGCCGGGGGCGTTCACATCGCCGACTATCGACTTGACGGCATTGCAACTGCCGCAAACGGTGCCGGTATCGCTGCCCTCGACGCTGGCCAGCCGACGCCCCGACATCCGCGCCGCGCAGGCGTTATTGCACAAGGCCAGTGCCGACGTGGGCGTCGCAACCGCGAATCTGTATCCGCAATTCACCTTGACCGGGAGTTTCGGCACGCAACGCATGCGTACCGCCGATCTGGGCAACGGCATCAACATCTGGAATATCGGGATGAACCTGCTGCAACCGCTCTTGCGTGGCGGTGAGTTGCGCGCGCAACGTCGCTCGGCTGTGGCCGCGTATGACGCAGCGCTGGCGTCCTATCAGGACACGGTGCTGCTCGGCCTCGCGCAAGTCGCCGATGCGATGCGTGCGCTCGACGCCGATGCCGAAAAGCTGGTCGCACAGGCCGACGCCGCGCAACGCACCGAGACTGCCTACCGCATCGCCGAGGCTCGCTATCGTGCTGGCGGTATCAGCCATCTCGCCCTGCTCGACGCGCAACGTCAGGCGCTTGACGCCACCCGTGCACAGTTGGAAACGCAGGGCGCACGGCTGTCCGATACTGCGGCGCTTTGGCAAGCACTGGGAGGTGCGACCATCGTGCCGTCTGCCAATGACGATGGCGACGCCGGTGCGGGCGACATGCCCCACGCACCGGTTACCCCCGCGACGCCGCCTCCTCGCTAAGGCATTTCATCAACGCATTGACCGGCGCGCGCTTGAGCGCCGACTGACGCGCCAGCACCCCAAGCTCACGCGTAAGCGGCGCACCCGACAGCGGCAATACCTGAACGCCCGCGCCCCCAGACTTCCCCTGCTTCGGCGACGTGCGAGTCATGTCGACGTCGACCGGCAAACCGATGAGCGTCGCGGGCACGATGGACCAGCCCAGCCCCGCGCGCACCATGCGCAGGATGACTTCCGGCTCGTCGAGCTCCACGCCCTCGCGCACCCAGAGCCGATGCCGACGCAGGTACCGCTCGACGAGATCGCCGCCGTACGACCGCCGGTTATAGCGCACGAACGGCAGCGTCGCGCTCCAGTCGGCGACCGTCCCGCCCGTGCTTTTAGTGCCTCCTTTGGCACCTTTCGGCGCGATGGCGACATACGGCTCGTGCATCAGCGTGAGCCACTTCATGTCGACGGGCACGCCGATGCGCGGACGAATCATGACGGCCAGATCCAGTTCCCGTGCATCGAGTTGAGCCAGCAGTTGCACCGACATGCCCGGCACGATGTTCAGATGGGGCATCGCGCCCAGCGCCGTCCAGCGTTGCACTGCGCCCGGCAGTAGCCCCAATTGCACGGTCAGAATCGCGCCGACGTTGATCGGCGCGAGCGCCGCCTGACCGCCAAACGCGCCCGCTTCGCCGCGCATGGACTGGTAGCCCGCGATCACGCCCTGCGCCTGCGACAGCAGGCGACGACCATCGTCGGAGAGCGATACGGCGCGTCCGGTGCGCTCGAAGAGCTGCACGCCGAGGTCGTCCTCCAGACGCTGGATCTGCGCGCTGACCGCCGACTGGGTCAGTCCGAGACGTGCGCCCGCTGCCGAGAACGACGCCGTTTCGGCTGCCGTGACAAAGGTTTTGAGGTAACGGATCATGAATCGAAAATTTTGTTACTGAGCGGTCGAATTATTCGTTTCTTATTATTTTTATCGATGGATAGAATTTACCGGAAATCGACGCGTGCAGGTGACGCGTCATAACGCGGGGCGTCGCACCGAAAAACCGCCCCTCGAATTCAACCCCACATTGCACCGGAGACTCTCATGGCAACGCCGCTGTTCCACCTCGCCTTCCCCGTCCACAATCTCGACGCCGCCCGCCAGTTCTACGGCAACGTGATGGGCTGTGCCGAAGGCCGTAGCTCGGATCACTGGATCGACTTCGATTTCTTCGGCCATCAACTGGTCGCGCACCTTTCGCCGGACGAGGCGGGCAAGCGCATCACGAACCCGGTCGACGGCGACGACGTTCCCGTTCCGCATTTCGGCGTTATCCTTGACATGCCTGCATGGCACGCACTGGCCGAGCGCCTGCGCGCCGCCGGCACCCGCTTCGTGATCGAGCCGCATATCCGCTTCGCGGGACAGGTCGGCGAACAGGCGACGTTGTTCTTCTACGACCCGTCGGGCAACGCACTGGAGTTCAAGGCGTTCGCGGATATGTCGCAGGTGTTCGCCAAGTAGTCGGCGCACGGCGCGCAGCATTCGAATTTCCCACGTCGTCCGGCACTCGATTGCCGGACGGCGTTTATTGTTTTGTGTTTGTCGTCGGTATTCGTCTCATATCAGTCGAGAGTCTTCTCATGAGCCAATTCGTTATTTCGGCCCCGCCCCAGGCGTCGGTCGCCGTCGCTGGCAGCGATGCCCGTTTTCCCGTACGCCGCGTGTTCTGCGTGGGCCGTAACTACGCCGCCCATGCCCGCGAAATGGGCAGCAATCCGGACCGCGAGCCGCCGTTCTTCTTCATGAAGCCCGCTGACGCCGTGGTCGCCGCCGAGGGCACGCTGCCCTACCCGCCGCTCACCAGTGAGCTGCATCACGAGATCGAACTGGTGGTCGCCATCGGCGCAGACGGAGAGAACGTGGATGCCGGCGACGCGCTGTCGCTGGTGTGGGGTTATGGCGTGGGTGTGGATCTGACGCGTCGCGATCTGCAACAGCAGGCGAAAGACACGCGCCGTCCGTGGGACTGGGGCAAAGCATTCGACGCCTCGGCGCCGTGCGGCCCGCTGCACGCCGTGGACGATGTCGGCCATCCGAACGAAGGCCGTGTGTGGCTCGACGTGAACGGTGAAAACCGTCAGACCGGCGATCTGAACGAACTGATCTGGTCGGTGCCCGACCTGATCGCCGAGATCTCGCGCAGCGTGAAGCTCGCCGCCGGCGATCTGATCTTCACCGGCACGCCCGCTGGCGTCGGCCCGCTGGAGCCGGGCGACAAGGTGAGCGCCGGTGTCGCCGGTGTCGGTGAAATCGCGTTCACCGTCGGCCAGAAGCCAGCGGTCTGAGTTCGCAACGAACCTTACCTCTGACGGCAAGGATATCCACAACAACTGTTGATAACCCTTTGCATAAGTGCCATGCCGACGGCGCAATCGCCCGTCGGCATTGGCTGTCAAGTGCATTGCCTAAATTGCCGTCAGACGCATCACGAATTTTCTTTCGCGGCCCCTCGTTCGTCTTCGTTCATTCCTGAAACGTTTTCCGCTGCACAGCGGCGAATCTCCCGTTTCATTCGTCGAACTCCCCTGTCGATTCAATGGGTTGCGTGCTTTGGCACGGTTCTCGCATTAAGGAAGATGCAAGCCGTCCGCACTCGGGGAAGTCTCTTCGCCAGGCCGACCGCCTCGGGAATCAAGCCATGCACGCCACATGGCCCCGGCACGCCCGATGCCTATCCCCTCGCCGGGAGCGCCCCGGGTGCGGACGGATTGCACCAGTGACCGTCGTGTGAAAAGACGAATCGTGCGTTGGGAACATTCGGGGAGAGGATCATGCAAATGCGCCGCACCGGGCCTTGCGCCCTAAGTCCCTGCGTCAGGTCGCTCGCGCCTGCGAGTCCGGCCAAGTCGGCCCGACGTCATCCCCGCGAACGATGTGCGAGTTGGCGGCACCGTCGGCACGACGCCGCCGGAGACCGCCGTCATGTCGCGCCCGGGCGGGCCTTGCGCTAAGACGCTTCCGCCCAGACCTTCGCCGCGCGCACTGCTCGCTGCCAGCCAGCGACCGCGCGGTTGACGTCCTCCTCGGACAGCTTGCGCGAAAAGCGGCGCTGCAATTGCCATTGACGCTGCAGCGTGTCGATGTCCGGCCAATACCCCACCGCCAGTCCCGCGAGGTACGCCGCGCCTGCGGCCGTCGTCTCGATCACTTTGGGACGCACCACGTCCGCGCCGAGCAGATCGGCTTGCCATTGCATCAGCAGATCGTTGGCCGCCGCGCCGCCGTCCACGCGCAATTCCGAGACGTGCAGACCGGCGTCGGCTTCCATGGCGCGCAGCACGTCGAGCGTCTGGAACGCGATGCTGTCCAGCGCGGCACGCGCCACGTGTGCGGCAGTCGTGCCTCGCGTCGCGCCGAACAACGTGCCGCGTGCGCGCGGCTGCCAGTGGGGAGCGCCGAGTCCGGCGAACGCGGGCACCAGCACCACGCCGTCGGCATCGGGCACGCTGGTGGCGAGCGCTTCGACATCGCGCGAATGACGGATGATGCCCAGCCCGTCGCGCAGCCATTGCACGACCGCGCCGCCGATGAAGATGCTGCCCTCCAACGCGTAGTCCACCCGGTTGCCGATCTTCCACGCGACCGTCGTCAGCAGGTTATGACTCGACGCCTGCGGCTTGTCGCCGGTGTTCATCACCATGAAGCAGCCGGTGCCGTAGGTGTTTTTCACCATGCCCGGCGACAGACACATCTGCCCGAACAGCGCGGCTTGCTGATCGCCCGCGATGCCCGCAATCGGCACGGGGGCGGAGAACAACGGTGTGGCCGTGTGCCCATAGACTTCGCTCGACGAACGGACTTCGGGCAGCATGCTGCGCGGCACGTCGAGCAGCGCCAGCAGTTCGTCGTCCCATTCGAGCGTGTGGATGTTGAAGAGCATCGTGCGCGACGCATTCGACACGTCGGTCACGTGCAGCTTGCCGCCGGTCAGGTGCCACACCAGCCAGCTATCGACGGTACCGAACGCGAGATGCCCCGCTTCGGCTGCCTCACGTGCCCCGTCGACGTTTTCGAGAATCCAGCGAATCTTGGTGCCGGAGAAGTAGGAATCGATGCGCAGACCAGTGCGTTGCGCGACGAGCGCCTCATTGCCCTGCGCACGCAACGTGTCGCAGAAATCGGCCGTGCGGCGATCCTGCCAGACGATGGCGTTGTACACCGGCTCACCCGTGCGCCGATCCCATACGACGGTCGTCTCGCGCTGGTTCGTGATGCCGATGGCCGCGATGTCGCTGCCACCGACGCCCGCGTGCGTGAGCGCTTCGGCGGCAACACCGGCCTGCGTCGCCCAGATCTCACGTGGATCGTGCTCGACCCAGCCCGGATGCGGGTAGATCTGACGGAACTCTTTCTGCGCGGTCGCGACGACGTGACCGTCGCGATCGAACAGCAGCGCTCGCGAACTGGTCGTGCCCTGATCGAACGCGAGGATGTAGGCGCCTCCTGCCATTGCATTCGTCTCCTTGATGCAGCTTTTTTAGTCTTGCTGGTGCGATGTTGCGATGTTGCGACGACTTCCCGACGAACTCAGGCAGCCATTTCCAGATGCCGGGCAAACCATTGCTCGACGCTGGCCGCACCTTCCTTGCCGACGTGCAGACCGAGTTTCGTGCGACGCCACAGGACGTCCTGCGCGGTGCGCGCCCACTCGTATTGCACCAGATAGCGCAATTCGGCTTCATAGAGATCGCCGCAGATGCGGGCGCCGAGACCGTCGAGCGAGTTCGCGTCGCCCACCAGCACATGCGTGCGCGTGCCGTACGTATGCGCGTAGCGCTGAGCCAGCGACGACGGGAGCCAGGGCATCTGCGCGCGCAGCGAGGTCTCGAAAACGCCTGCGTCGGGCTCGGCCATATCGCCGCCCGGCAGCGGTGCGCCTGCCGTCCAGTCGCCATGCGTGAAGCCCAGCGCGCCATGCAGATGCGACATCGCCTCTTCCGCAAGACGCCGGTATGTGGTGATCTTGCCGCCAAACACGGAAAGCAGCGGCGCGCGCGTGCCGGGGGCGTCGAGTTCGAGCTTGTAATCGCGCGTGACGGCCGACGGATTCGACACATCCTCTTCCATCAGCGGACGCACGCCCGCATACGTCCACACAACGTCGGCGGGCACGATCGGCTTGGTGAAGTACTCGCTGGCGGACTTGCAGAGGTAAGCAATCTCGTCGTCATTGATCTCGACCTTCGCCGGATCGCCGAGGTACTCCAGATCGGTCGTGCCGATCAGCGTGAAATCGCGCTCGTACGGAATGGCGAAGATGATGCGCTTGTCGGGGTTCTGGAAGATGTAGGCGTGGTCGTGATCGAACAGTTTGCGCGTCACGATGTGACTGCCCTTGACGTTGCGGATGCGATGCGTTGCCGGTTGACGCAGCACGTCGCCCAGCAGATGACCGACCCACGGCCCCGCTGCATTGACGATCGCTCGCGCACGCACGGTCTGGCGTTCGCCGGTGGTCGACTCCACTTGCGCTGTCCATGAGTGCTCGCCACGCTCCGCGCCCACCAGACGCGTGCGCGTAAGAATGGTCGCGCCTCGCTCGGCGGCGTCCTGCGCGTTGAGCACGACCAGTCGCGCGTCTTGCACCCAGCCGTCCGAGTAGACGAAACCGCGCGTCAGATCGTCACGCAACGGCGCGCCCGCCGGATGCTGGCGCAGGTCGATGCCGCGCGAGCCGGGCAGGATTTCACGACGCGCCAGATGATCGTAAAGAAACAGCCCCGCGCGGATCATCCAGGCGGGACGCAGGTTCGGCATGTGCGGCATGACAAAGCGCAGCGGCCACATGATGTGAGGGGCCGCACGCAGCAACACTTCGCGCTCCTGCAGCGCTTTGCGCACCAGTCCGAATTCGTAGTACTCGAGATAGCGCAGACCGCCGTGGATCAGCTTGGTACTGGCCGACGACGTGTGCGACGCCAGATCGTCCTGCTCGACAAGCAATACGCGCAGACCGCGACCGGCGGCATCACGCGCGATACCGGTGCCGTTGATGCCGCCGCCCACGACCAGCAAATCGTAAGGGGCGGAAGTTGGGGCCGACGCAAAAGGGGCCGGGCCATTGTCCAATGGCGTTTGAGCGGGTGTCTGCACGTCTTCACTCCCAGCGATGGGGGTCAAATCAGGGAAAGTTCGAAAATGTTCGCTTTGATGCGTCGCAATGTTCGTTTACGAACATCTGCACTCGAATTCTAACAGATCACGCGCCATGAGTTTCGAATTCGCACATTTCATTAGATCGATGTGCGAATTCGCGTCGGCGATCAATCCGCGACGTGAACCAGCGTGCCGGCCTCGGCAATCACGGCGTTCATGTTCGCGGGCACCGGGCGATCGGTGAACAGCGCGTCGACCTGAGAGAGATGCCCCAGCCGCACCAGCGCCGGGCGTCCGAACTTGCTGTGATCGGCCGCAAGAAACACGGTGCGCGACTGCGCGATGATGGCCTCGGCCACACGCACTTCGCGGTAATCGAAGTCGCGCAGCGTTCCGTCGGCATCGATGGCCGAGATACCGACGATGCCGAAGTCGACCTTGAACTGACGGATGAAATCGAGCGTGGCCTCGCCCGTCACCCCCTGATCCCGGGCGCGCACCACGCCGCCTGTGACGATGACTTCTGCGTCGGCATAGCCGCTCATCATGGCGGCTACGTGCAGGTTGTTCGTAATGACGCGCAACCCGCGGTGACGCGACAACGCCCGCGCCACGGCTTCCGTTGTGGTGCCCAGATTGATGAAGAGGGAGGCGTGATCGGGGATTTGCTCGGCGAGGCGCACCGCGATGCGGCGCTTTTCGTCGGCCAGTTGCGTCTGGCGGGCGTCGTAAGCGTCATTCTCGGCACCGCCGGGCAAGCCGACACCCCCGTGATAGCGGCGCACCCATTTGCGCTCGGCGAGGAAGTTGATGTCGCGCCGGATGGTTTGCGGGGTGACGTCGAAGCGGGCAGCGAGTTCGTCGACCGTGAGAAAGCCGTCGCGGCGCACCGCGTCGAAAAGCGCCTGCTGACGCGGGTTCAGCGACGCCTGGCCAGCATCGCCAGCCGCGATCGGACCTTCGGAGACGTCGACGGATTCGGCGGATTCGGTATGAGACATCGGCACACACGCAGAGAAAAAGCATCGCACAGCCCGGCTGGCTGCGCATTCGCCGTCATGATACCCCGTCGTTGTATGACATCACCGTGACCGGCGTGTGTCCGGTCATGCGCTCAAAGGCACTGGCGTACGGCGTCGGCGAGCGATTGCGGGCCGGTCGAGCCGAGATAAAGCGAGCCTTCGCTGCCCGGCTTGCGCGGCGCGAGGTCGAGGATGGCGAGAATGCCGTCGTCGTTCGAGGAAAGTTCGAGGGTCTGGCCCGTGCCCGCCTTCACGCGTTGCAGTCGCGCGTAAGGCAGTTGCTTCTTCCACAGTCGGGCGGTGCAGGCGCTCACGCGCGCGAAAGCCTTCTTGGACGATCCCTGCCAGACGGCGCCGTTACCCCGCGCGTCGTCGATGGTGTCGCGGTACGCGGGCAAGGTCTCGACTTTGACATTCTCCGGGGCCACATCGGCAACGCTGCCCACAGGCGGATCGTCATGCGCGGCGACGGGAGCAGTCTGCGCGCACCCGGCGAGCAGCCCCGCGAACGTCAGGCTCGCCGCGGCGAGCGCGCTTGCCACACAACGCTTAGCCCCGCGCGCCGTGTCGGAATTCGTGTTGATGCCCCGGTCCATTGCCCCGCTCCACACATGCTGGTATCTGATCCCGGCGCGCGATGGTGCGGTGGCCAGAGGATGTCTTGATGCATCCGTGCGAAGCCCTCGCGCGCGCCGTCTTGGTCTTGTTGGTCGCCACGTCGTCCCGATTACCGCCAAATCGCGATCTGCAAGACGACAGGCCGGCACCCACCCGCACACGTCCCGCACATCGATTGCACGGGCCTTGTAGCCTATCGGGCGACGTACCGCTGGTTGGCGCTCATCTTACTCGCGTTATTCATAGCATGGCAATTCGCGCAATGCGCGCAGGCCCGAATCGCGTATATTGCTGGTTTCTGTCACACTCGCCGCACCGCCTCGCGCCCCATCCGGCAGCGAGACAGCGTGTGCTCTGCCACCGGTCTGCGGATATCTCACCGCCTCGCCGGAACGCCATAAGCGATAACAACAAGCGGACAGCGAGCACGCGTGACGCCAGCCAACCCGTTTCACTTTTTGCGACTGTCCCGATTTCCATGTCCAGCAATGCGCAAGCCCCGATCATCGTCATCGCCCCCGATTCTTTCAAAGGTTCGCTGAGCGCGCCTGAAGTGGCGCAAGCCATCGCCGCAGGCATCGCCCGCGTGTTGCCGCAGGCCGATCTACGCTTGCGCCCGATGGCCGACGGTGGCGAGGGTACGCTCGACGCCCTGCTCTCGGCGGGCGGGCGACGCGTGCCGCTGTCCGTGCGTGGCGCGGGCAAGGCGTCGGTGACGGCCGAGTACGGCGTCATGCCCGACGGGACGGGCGTGCTCGAAAGCGCTAACGTCGTCAGCATTACCGACCCGGTCGGCATGCAAACGCCGGTGGCCGAGCGCTCGACGGTCGGATTGGGGGAACTGCTGCGTGCCCTGCTCGACACCGGCGCGCGCCGCGTCCTGATCGGTCTGGGCGGCAGCAGTACGAACGATGGCGGCGCGGGTCTGCTCGTCGGCCTCGGCGCGCGTTTGCTCGACGAAGCCGGTGAAGAAGTGCAACCGGTCCCGGCAGCGCTGCATCGCGTGGCGTCGATCGACCTGAACGGGCTCGATGCACGTCTGAAGGATTGCGAACTGGTGGCCATGTCGGACGTCAACAATCCGCTGAACGGCCAGCAAGGTGCGACGGCCATTTTCGGCCCGCAGAAAGGCGTGAGCGAAGCGCAGGTCGAACCGCTCGATCGTGCCATCGGCCACTTTGCGGGGCACGCACACCGCGCGTTCAACGCCAGCGAAGCCGCCAGCCGTGCGGGCGCCGGGGCGGCGGGCGGTCTTGGCTTCGCACTGCATCTGCTGGGCGCGCAGTTCCGCTCGGGTGCCGAAGTGGTGGCCGAGCGCGTGGGGCTGCCGCAAGCGGTGCAAGGCGCCGACTGGCTGATCACCGGCGAAGGTCGCAGCGACGGTCAGACGCTCTCGGGCAAGACGCCGATGATCGCCGCACAGGTCGCCATCAAGGCAGGCGCGACGGCGTCGCTCCTCTCAGGGGCTATCGACCGCACGGCACTGGAGAGTTTGTCGCGCGTCTTTTCGGGCTGCTTCTCGCTGACGTTTGGTCCGACCACGCTGGAGAAAGCCATTGCCGACGCCGCCGGTCTGCTGACCGATAGCGCCGAACAGATGGCGCGGCTGCGTTATACGCACAAGGGCTGAGCGCAAGAATCAGGCAATCCGCGCCCGTAGACGTGGCGCGGCAAAGTCGAGAAATGCGCGCAGCTTCAGGGGCAACGGCGTTTGCCCTTTGTGCACCAGATTGACGGGGAGCGGGGCGGCCTCATAGTCGTCCAGCACCACGCGCAGCGCATCGTCACGCACGGCTTGCGCCACCTGATACGACAACACCCGCACGAAACCCACACCGAGCACCGCGGCCGAGATCGCCGCTTCGGCGGTATTCACCGCGAGTCGAGAGTGAATCGGCACCGACTGCCCGGTTCGCCCCTCGCCAAATTCCCACGCACGGCGCGACGCCAGCACCTCGAACGTAATACACGCCTGACCGGCGAGGTCTTGCGGCTTCTTCGGCTCACCATGCGTCGCCAGAAAGTTCGGACTGGCGCAGACAACGCGTCGCACAGTGCCGATGCGCGACGCCACCATCGAGCTATCCGGCAAGTGACCGATGCGCAGTGCCACATCCGCCTGCTCGTCCATCAGATGCACGACGCGGTCGGTCAGCAGGAGACTGACGTCGATCTCCGGGTACTGCGCGAGAAATTCCGCCACGACCGGCAGCACGTGCAGACGGCCGAAGACGACGGGCGCAGTCAGCACCAGTTCGCCTTTCGGCGTGGCATATTCGCCCGTCGCCGTGCGCTCCGCTTCGCCGATCTCTTCGAGAATTCTGCGACACGCGGCCACATACGCACTGCCTGCTTCCGTGAGCGACAACTGACGCGTCGTGCGATGCAGCAGCCGCGTTTTCAGATGCGCCTCCAGTTCCCCGACTTTGCGGCTGACGGTCGCCAGCGGCATGCCGAGCCCGCGGGCTGCGGCCGACAAACTGCCCGCATCGACCACCGCGATCAGGATCGACATGGATTCGAGCCGATTCATGGACCCTACCAAATTTTGGAAAGATGATTCCCGATCTTGATGGATTCTCTACCTGGATGCAACCACGTAATGTCGAGACCTGAGCGGGGTGGGTCACGGTCGTCGCGAGACACCGCCCCTTCCCGTCCCCGTGATCGTCATATCAGGAGAGCATCGTGCGTCCGCCCAATTCCCCCAATTCTCCCGCCTCTCCCGCCTCCCCCGCCTCCCCCGCCGTCCCTTCCGCCACTACCGTCCCGCATCAACCTGCACAGGAGATCGCCTCGCGCAGCAAGATCGTCATGATGGGCGCGATTGCCGGTGCGGTCGTCACCAATATTTACTGCACGCAGCCGATCCTGCCGTTGATCGCTGCGGACATGCGCGTCGATCTCGGGACGGTGGATCTCGTCGCGGCCGCCGCGTTGCTTGGCTTCGCAGCCGGACTCGCGTTGTTGCTGCCGCTGGGCGACCGGTACGACCGCCGCAAACTCGTGCTCGTCCAAATTGCGCTGGCCTTCTGCTTCGCACTCGCCGCGACATTTGCACCGGGCATCTGGGCGTTGATCGGCGCATCGTTCGGACTGGGGATCGTGTGCTGCGTGCCGCAGCAACTAGTGCCGTTCGCCGCCGTGATGTCGGCGCCGAGTCAGCGCGGCCGGGCGGTGGGCACCGTCGTGAGCGGCATCATGATCGGGATCCTGCTCGGGCGAACGATTGCGGGCATCGTCGGTGACGGGTTCGGATGGCGCGCCGTCTACGGGGTGGAAGCGGCCTTCATGATCCCGGTGTGGATCGCCGCCGCAATGTTGTTGCCAAAGGGGCGTCCCAGCACCGATCTTTCGTATGGTCGTCTGTTGGCATCGTTGTGGCCGTTGGCTCGGGACCATCGTCCCCTGCGCGAGTCGATGACGATTCAGGCGCTGCTGTGGGCCTGCTTCAACGCGTTCTGGGTCAATCTGGCGGCACTACTCGCCGACGGCCCGTGGCATCTCGGCAGTGCGTGGGCGGGCGCATTCGGCATCATCGGCGCGGCCGGTGCGTTCGCCGCGTCGTTCGGCGGACGCGCCACCGACAAGCTGGGACCGCGCGGCGTGGTCGGCGTGAGCATCGGCATCGTCACGCTCAGTTACGCGCTGCTCGGCGGGGCAAACCTCTCGCTCGCGTGGCTCGTGATCGGGGTGATCGTGCTCGACATCGGCGTGCAGGCGGGTCTCGTGTCCAACCAGACGCGCGCTTTCGCCGTCGACCCGAAAGCGCAGGGGCGAATCAATAGCCTCTATATGACGGCGACGTTCTTTGGCGGCGCGGTGGGCGCGACGGTGAGCGGATGGCTGATGGCACGCTTCGGATGGACGGGCGTCGTGAGTCTGGGTGTTGCGCTCGGCGTGCTGGCCCTCGCGCTTCACTGGGTGGGTGGACTGCGCGGTAAGTCACGCGCCTCAGACGAAGGGGTGTCGACGTTGTAGAGCACCGGCATCTGGTGTCGCCATCGGCACCAGACATCGTCTTGCGTCATCAGGTCAGCCATGAAGTGGGCGACGTTCACGCGACTCGTCTTGCCTGCGTCGAACAGCGCGCTTCGGATGGGTGACGGGTGTGCTTCGTATCCCGTGACGTCGACATGATCGACAAGACTGTCCGGACGCACCACCGCCCATTCAATGGCAGGATCGTCGCGACCGACTTCGACGCGCAGCACGTCCGACGCCGCTTCGTTGTCGGCGTGTGGCGGCAGCAGCAGGCGAACCGCGCCGATGACGCACCGCTGCGCGAACGATACCGGTTCGAACAGATCGCGATTGCGATTGCCGGAGGTGTTCATCAACACGAAGCGAACCGCGGATGCCCGCCCGCTGACCTTGATGGCACGGCACAAACGACGCGTCGCTTCGGTGACGAGTCGACGCGGTTCGCCGTAGATACCCCTGAGTGTGAGGTTGTGCCCGAGACAGGACGCCACCGCGTCGCAACCGGCGACATGGTCGGCCAACGCGTCGTCGCTCAAATCGAGCACACTGGCCTGCACGAGCGACAGTTGAGCGTGAGCGGCTAACCCTTCAAGTGGCTTGCCAGAGCGCACAATCGCCCGCACATGCCAGCCACGCGCCAGCAACTGCTGTACCAGAAGTCGGCCCGTCGCGCCCGTCGCCCCGACGACCAGCGCCGTTCCTATTGTGTGGACGTACGTCATGCCCTTGCCCCGCTCCCTTCACACCATCAAATCAACAAACTGATGGACGGGCATGGTTTCGAGCCGTTGCTGATCCAGCGCCACGTCGAGAATACGCGCCTGCGACCGTGCGGCGAAGCGACGCGCCAGATTCGTTTTGAACTTCTCCACCAGCAACGGGATGCCTTCGTCACGGCGTCGTCGATGCCCGATCGGGTACTCCACAAGCACTTCGTCGAGCACCGTGCCGTCGTTCAGAGTGACCGTGAGGCCGTTGGCAATCGAGCGCTTGTCGGGATCGTGATAGTCGTGCGTGAATTGCGGATCTTCCTCGCACACGATGGTCGCGCGCAATGCATCGATGTGCGGGTCGGCCGCCACATCGTCTTCGTAGTCGGCCGCCGTCAGCCGTCCAAACAGCAACGGCACGGCCACCATGTACTGGATGCAGTGATCGCGGTCCGCCGGATTGGCGAGCGGCCCCTGCTTGTCGATGATGCGAATCGCTGCCGCGTGCGTGCGAATCTTCACCGACCTGATGTCCTGCGCGCTACGTCCCATCGCCAGCAACTGTCGATGCAACGTCATCGCCGCCTCGGCAGCCGTCTGCGCGTGAAACTCGGCCGGAAACGAAATCTTGAACAGTACGTTCTCCATCACATACGACCCGTAAGGCCGCTGGAACGCGAACGGCTTGCCCCTGAACAGCACATCGTAAAAGCCCCACGTCTTTGCCGTGAGCACCGACGGATAGCCCATCTCGCCGGTGCGCGCCATGAGCGCGAGGCGCACCGCACGGCTCGTCGCATCGCCGGCCGCCCACGACTTGCGGCTGCCGGTGTTCGGCGCATGACGATACGTGCGCAGGCTCTGCCCGTCGACGAACGCCAGCGAGAGCGCATCGATCAGCTCGTCGCGCGACAGGCCCAGCATTTCGCCGACGACTGCCGTCGACGCCACCTTGACCAGCACCACGTGATCGAGCCCGACCTGATTGAACGAATTCTCCAGCGCGAGACATCCCTGAATTTCGTGCGCCTTGATCATCGCCGCGAGCACGTGACGCATCGTCAGCGGCGGCTGCCCCTGCGCGAGCGCCGTGCGCGAGAGCCAGTCGGCCGTCATCAGAATGCCGCCGAGGTTATCCGACGGATGTCCCCACTCGGCCGCCAGCCACGTGTCATTGAAGTCGAGCCAGCGAATCATGGCCCCCAAACTGAAGGCGGCCTGTACCGGATCGAGTTGATATGGCGTGCCGGGCACCTTCGCGCCGTTGGGCACGACCGTGCCCGGCACGATGGGACCGAGCAGTTTGGTGCACGCGGGATAGGAGAGCGCTTCGAGCCCGCACCCAAGCGTGTCGAGCAGACAGTTGCGTGCGGTGTCGAAGGCGAGATCGCTGCGGATCTCGTAGGTCAGGACGTAGTCGGCAATGTCCGTCAGGACTTTGTCGGGCGAGGGACGCACATTCGCAGCGTTCGAAGCACTTGCGGACATTGACGACCTCCTGTGAGGTGAGACGATTCGGTACCGGACCCGCGTCCGGTCAGAAGGCATCTCCCGGAATGCGCACCCAGCCTTCCATCAGCACGCGCGCGCTGCGGCTCATGATGGCCTTCGTGACCGTCCATTCGCCGCCTTCCTGATTGGCTTCTGCTCCGACGCGCAATGTGCCGGACGGATGACCGAAGCGTACCGCATTGCGTTCTCCACCGCCCGCCGCCAGATTCACGAGCGTGCCCGGAATCGAGGCCGCCGCACCGATACACACGGCCGCCGTACCCATCATCGCGTGATGCAGCTTGCCCATCGACATCGCGCGCACGAGCAGATCGACATCTCCGGCATTCACGGCCTTGCCGCTCGACGCCGTGTAGCCCGCCGGTTTCGCCACGAACGCGACCTTCGGTGTGTGCTGACGCGTCGCCGCTTCCGACACGTCCTTGATCAGTCCCATGCGAATCGCGCCGTGTGCGCGAATCGTCTCGAACATGGCGAGCGCCTTCGGATCGCTGTTGATGGCGTCCTGCAACTCGGTGCCCTTGTAACCGATCTCCTCGGCGTTGAGGAAGATGGTCGGGATGCCCGCATTGATCATCGTCGCCTTGAACGTGCCCACGCCGGGCACTTCGAGATCGTCGACGAGATTGCCGGTCGGGAACATGGCGCCGCCGCCCCCATCACCCTCTTCTTCGGCGGCCGGATCGAGAAATTCGAGCTGCACTTCGGCGGCCGGGAAGGTCACGCCGTCGAGTTCGAAGTCGCCCGTCTCCTGCACCGCACCGTCCGTCATCGGCACATGGGCGACGATTGTCTTGCCGATGTTGGCCTGCCAGATGCGAACGATGGCCACGCCATCGCGCGGCACGCGCGCCGGGTCCACCAGTCCGCCGCTGATCGCGAACGGGCCGACGGCCGCCGACAGATTGCCGCAGTTGCCGCTCCAGTCGACGAACTTCTGGTCGATGGAGACTTGCCCGAACAGGTAATCCACATCGTGCCCCGGCCGCTCGCTCTTTGCGATGATGACCGTCTTGCTGGTGCTCGACGTCGCGCCGCCCATGCCGTCGATCTGCTTGCCGTACGGGTCCGGGCTGCCGATCACGCGCATGAGCAACGCGTCGCGGGCCGCACCGGGTGTCTGCGCGGCGCCAGGCAGGTCCTGCAAGCGGAAGAACACGCCCTTGCTCGTGCCGCCACGCATGTACGTGGCCGGAATGCGAATTTGTGGCTGATGCGCCATCACATCTCTCCTCAGGCGGCTGCCTGCGACGATTCCAGAAAGTCCTGTGCGAAGCGCTGGAGCACCCCGCCCGCCTCGTAGATCGAGACTTCTTCGGCGGTGTCGAGACGGCACGTCACCGGCACGTCGATGCGCTCACCGTTCTTGCGGTGGATGACCAGCGTCAGGTCGGCGCGCGGCGTGCGCTCGCCGATCACGTCAAACGTCTCGCTGCCGTCAATGCCCAGCGTCTTGCGGTTCGTGCCCGGCTTGAACTCCAGCGGCAACACGCCCATACCGACGAGATTGGTGCGGTGAATGCGCTCGAAGCCCTCGGCGACGATGGCTTCGGTGCCCGCCAGACGCACGCCCTTCGCCGCCCAGTCGCGCGACGACCCCTGACCGTAGTCGGCCCCGGCGATCACGATGAGCGGCTGCTTGCGCGCCATGTACGTCTCGATGGCCTCCCACATGCGCGTGACCTTGCCTTCCGGCTCGATGCGCGCGAGCGAGCCCGCCTTGACCTGTCCGTCGACCACGACCATCTCGTTCTTGAGCGTCGGGTTGGCGAACGTGGCACGCTGCGCCGTGAGGTGATCGCCGCGGTGCGTGGCGTAGGAGTTGAAGTCCTCTTCCGGCAGGCCCATCTTCGCGAGGTATTCACCCGCTGCGCTGTCGGCCATGATGGCGTTCGACGGCGAGAGGTGATCCGTCGTGATGTTGTCGCCCAGCACGGCCAGCGCACGCATGCCGCGCAGCGTACGCTCACCGGCGAGCGCGCCCTCCCAGTAAGGAGGACGTCGGATGTACGTGCTCATCTCGCGCCAGTCATACAGCGGCTCGGCCCGCTCGCCGTGGTCCACCGAAGCGGCAAACATCGGCTCGTACACACGACGGAACTGTTCCGGCTTGACGCTGCTCGCGATGATAGCGTCGATCTCTTCGTCGCTCGGCCACAGGTCGGCGAGTCTGATGGGCTTGCCATCGGCGTCGACACCGAGCACATCCTTCTCGATATCGAAGCGGATGGTCCCCGCAATGGCATATGCCACCACCAACGGAGGCGAGGCGAGAAACGCCTGCTTCGCATACGGGTGGATGCGGCCATCGAAGTTGCGGTTGCCCGAGAGAACAGCCGTCGCGTACAGGTCACGCTCGACGACTTCCTTCTGGATCACCGGATCGAGCGCACCCGACATGCCGTTGCACGAGGTGCACGCGTAAGCGACCACACCGAAGCCGAGCGCCTCCAATTCCGGCAGCAGACCGGCCGCCTCCAGATACAGCGTGACGGCCTTCGAGCCAGGCGCAAGCGAACTCTTGACCCACGGTTTGCGCACGAGACCCGCACGGTTGGCGTTTCGCGCGAACAGACCCGCCGCGATCATGTTGCGCGGGTTGTTGGTGTTCGTGCAACTCGTGATGGCCGCGATGATGACCGCGCCGTCGGGCATCAGCCCCGGCGCGTTCTCCACCGTGCCGCTGATCCCGCGTGCGGCCAGCTCGCTCGTCGGCACACGCTTGTGCGGGTTGGACGGACCGGCGATGTTGCGCACCACGCTCGACAGATCGAACGTCAGCACGCGCTCGTACTCCGCCCCGGTCAACGTGTCGGCCCACAGACCGGTGTGCTTTGCATAGGTCTCGACCAGCGCGACGAGCGCGTCGTCGCGGCCGGTGAGCTTCAGGTACTTGATGGTTTGCGCGTCGATGTAGAACATCGCCGCCGTTGCACCGAACTCCGGTGCCATGTTCGAGATGGTCGCGCGGTCGCCCAGCGTAAGGTTCGCCGCACCTTCTCCGTAAAACTCCAGATAAGCGGACACCACCTTTTCCTTACGCAGGAATTCGGTCAGCGCGAGCACGATGTCGGTCGCGGTAATGCCCGGTTGCGGCTTGCCCGTCAGTTCCACACCGACGATGTCCGGCAACCGCATCCACGACGCGCGCCCGAGCATCACGCTTTCCGCTTCCAGCCCGCCCACGCCAATGGCGATCACGCCCAGCGCATCGACCATCGGCGTATGCGAATCGGTCCCCACGAGCGTATCGGGATAGGCCACACCGTCCGCCACCTGAATCACCGGGCTCATGCGTTCCAGATTGATCTGGTGAAGGATGCCGTTGCCCGGCGGAATCACGTCGACGTTGCGAAACGCCTTCTTCGTCCAGTTGATGAAGTCGAAGCGGTCTTCGTTACGACGATCTTCGATCGCGCGGTTCTTCGCGAACGCATCGGGATCGAAGCCGCCGCATTCGACGGCCAGCGAGTGATCGACCACTAGTTGGGTCGGCACTACCGGGTTGACCAGCGCCGGGTCGCCGCCTTGCGCCGCAATTGCATCGCGCAGACCGGCGAGGTCGACGAGCGCCGTCTGACCGAGGATGTCGTGGCACACCACGCGTGCGGGGAACCACGGGAAATCGAGGTCGCGGCGTCGCTCGATCAGTTGCTTGAGCGAGTCGGTCAGCGCGCCCGGATCGCAGCGGCGCACGAGGTTCTCGGCCAGCACGCGCGAGGTGTACGGCAGCGTGTCGTACGCGCCCGGGGCAATGGCCTCGACGGCAGCACGGGCGTCGAAGTAATCGAGCGACGTCCCGGGCAGGGATTTACGGTATTCGGTGTTCATCATGTGAGGAAGGTGTCGGCCCGGCCGGTGACTAGTTAGCGCACGGTGTGTGCGATGCGCGATGCGAATGACGGAACAACGACGCCCCGGCATGGACACGGCACGGCAGCAGGAATCCCGCCGCTGCCGCCCCCCGCCGTCGCCGAGGCGTTAGACAGACTTAACGCTTGTCGATCGGCACGAACTGCTGATCTTCCGGACCGGTGTAATTAGCGCTCGGGCGAATGATCTTGTTGTCGATGCGCTGCTCGATGATGTGCGCACTCCAGCCCGACGTACGTGCGATCACGAACAACGGCGTGAACATCGCGGTCGGCACACCCATCATGTGATAGCTCACGGCGCTGAACCAGTCGAGGTTCGGGAACATCTTCTTGACGTCCCACATCACCGATTCCAGACGCTCGGCGATGTCGTACATCGCCGTGTTTTGCTGTTCTTTCGACAACTCGTGCGCGACTTCCTTGATGACCTTGTTGCGCGGATCGCTCACGGTGTAGACCGGGTGGCCGAAGCCGATGATCACTTCCTTGTTCTCGACACGCTGACGGATGTCGGCTTCAGCTTCGTCCGGCGAGTTGTAGCGCTTCTGCACCTCGAACGCGACTTCGTTCGCGCCACCGTGCTTCGGACCACGCAGCGCACCGATTGCGCCGGTAATCGCCGAGTGCATGTCCGATCCCGTGCCCGCAATCACGCGCGCGGTGAACGTCGAGGCGTTGAACTCGTGCTCCGCGTACAGGATCAGCGACGTATGCATCGCGCGCACCCACTGGTCCGACGGCTTCTCGCCGTGCAGCAGATGCAGGAAGTGACCGCCGATGCTGTCGTCGTCCGTTTCCACGTCGATACGCACGCCATTCTGGCTGTAGTGATACCAGTACAGCAGCATCGAGCCGAGGCTGGCCATGAGACGGTCGGCGATGTCGCGTGCGCCCGGAATGTTGTGATCGTCCTTCTCCGGCAGCACGGTACCGAGCACCGACACGCCGGTGCGCATCACGTCCATCGGGTGAGCCGCGGCGGGCACGGCTTCGAGAGCGTCCTTCACGGCGGCGGGCAGGCCGCGCAGCGCCTTGAGCTTGGCCTTGTAGCCGCGCAGCTCTGCCACGTTCGGCAGCTTGCCGTAGACCAGCAGATACGCAATTTCTTCGAATTCCGAGGTCTGGGCCAGATCCAGAATGTCGTAGCCGCGATAGTGCAGATCGTTGCCCGAACGCCCCACGGTACACAGTGCCGTGTTGCCTGCGGTCACACCCGACAGGGCGACGGATTTCTTCGGCTTGAAGCCAGTGGCAGTCGTCTCGCTCATGCTCTTTCCTCCAGGATCAGGGGTTCGTTATTTCTGTTGGGCGAACAGGGCGTCGAGCTTCTGTTCGTATGCGTGGTAGCCGATGCTCTCATAGAGCTCGGCACGCGTTTGCATCGTGTCGAGCACGGCCTTTTGCGTGCCGTCGCGACGAATCGTGTGATAGACGTTTTCCGCCGCCTTGTTCATCGCGCGGAACGCCGAGAGCGGATACAGCACCAGGCCGACCTGCGCGCTCTTGAGTTCTTCCACGGTGAACAGCGGCGTCGAGCCGAACTCGGTGATGTTCGCGAGCACGGGCACCTTCACGGCGTCCGAGAACTGGCGGTACATCGGCAGTTCCGTCATCGCTTCGGGGAAGATCATGTCGGCACCCGCTTCAACGCACGCGCACGCGCGGTCGATGGCCGCCTGGAGGCCTTCGACGGCCAGCGCATCGGTGCGCGCCATGATGACGAAATTCTCGTCGGTGCGCGCGTCGACGGCCGCCTTGATGCGGTCGACCATCTCCTGCTGCGTCACGATGGCCTTGCCGGGACGATGACCACAGCGCTTCGCACCCACCTGATCTTCGATATGCATCGCACCCGCGCCGAATTTGATCAGCGACTGCACGGTGCGCGCGATGTTGAAGGCCGACGGACCGAAGCCCGTGTCGACGTCCACCAGCAGCGGCAGGTCGCACACGTCGGTGATACGGCGCACGTCGGTGAGCACGTCGTCGAGCGTCGAGATGCCCAGATCGGGCAACCCGAGCGAACCGGCAGCGACACCGCCGCCTGAAAGATAGATCGCCTTGAACCCGGCCGCCTTGGCAAGCAAGGCGTGGTTGGCATTGATGGCACCGACAACCTGCAACGGTTGCTCGGTCTTGACGGCCTCGCGAAAGGCGGCGCCGGCCGAACGAATGGTTTGCGTCACTTGAATCCCTCGGTCGTGTCTTGCGCGCCGGATGAACGGAATGCCACCGGATCGCATGGGTTGAGTAGCAGGCTTCTGGATAGCAATGGCCGTGCCAGCAGGTCGTGCGCTCGCGCATCGCGAATCCCTTCGCCGCGCTAACGCATTCATTTATCGACGGAAATTCTTCGCTTGCGTGACGTTTACGTCAAGGTAAATGTCAGATGGGGGCGGTTGCGGCGGTCGCAAAACGTTTCAATTTGAAACGCAAAATGAAACAAATCGTCGCAACATGCTACGATTCGACTCAAATCCCCCTGCTGCTAAGCGCCATGCCGAATTCGATACCCACCGAGATGCCATCCCGCCTGCCCGCGACCGTCGCAGGCGTGGCGCGAGCGCCCACGGTGCCCGCGATGCGAAAGCCGGTGATCTGGGCCGTCGGCATCAGCAAGCTCGGCGAGCTGTATCGCGATATCGTGCCGGACTACGCTGCGCAGGCCGACGTCCACATCGTCGACAAGGGATACGAAGCCGTGATCGAAGCGCTGGAGCGCTTGCCCGCCGGGAGCGTCGACGGCATCGTCGCAGCCGGATCGAACGGCGACTTTCTGCGCGAACGGCTTGCGTTGCCTGTGGTGCTGGTCAAAGTCACCGGCTCCGATGTCATGCACGCGCTGGCTCGGGCGCGACGCGCCCTGCCCGCATCGTCCCCCGACTCACGCATCGCGCTCGTGTCCTACGCACGCCCTGCGGCAGAATTCGAGCGCTTCAAGAGCGCCTTTCATCTCGACATCGCGCAGCACACCTATGTCGATGCGCAAAACGCCGAGGACCTCGTGCACCGGTTGCGCGACGACGGCATGGAGGTCATTGTCGGGCCGGGTCTCGTCACGCAACTGACCGAGCGCGCCGGCCTCACGGGCATCTTTCTCTACTCGCAGGATTCGGTGCGAGCAGCGTTCGACACGGCGCTGGAAGTCGCGCGTCTCGGGCGCATCGAAGCGCAACGGCGCGAGCGTCTCGACACGGTGTTGCGGCATCTGCACGAAGGCGTGGCCGCCGTCGATCTGAACGGACGCATCGAGGCGATCAACGCGTCGATGGCCGGGATTCTCGGCGTCACGGCAGCGGACGCCGTTGGCCGAACGCTCGACGCCATTGCGCCAGCACTCGACATCGCCCGCACGCTGGAGAGCGCGAGCGCCGAGCTCGAAGCGATCGTCTCGATGGCGGGCAAGACGTGGGTCATCAACCGCATTCCCCTGCTGGATCAGGGCACGCTCACGGGCGCGCTCGTCACGTGTCAGGACTCGCAGTCGTTCGCCCGTGTGGATCGTTCGCTGCGTTCCCGCCATCGTCCGCGGCATCTCGTCGCGCGCTACCGACTCGACGATCTGATCGGCGACTCGGCGGCGATGACACAAGTCCGCGCGCTTGCACGCCGCTATGCGCAGACCGATTCGACGGTACTCGTGCACGGCGAGAGCGGCACGGGCAAGGAATTGCTTGCACAGGGGATCCACAACGCGAGCCGCCGCCGCGACTATCCGTTCGTCGCCATCAATTGCGCCGCGTTTCCGGAGACGCTGCTCGAGAGCGAGTTGTTCGGGTATGAAGATGGCGCGTTCTCCGGCGCCCGACGCGGTGGCAAAGCCGGTCTGTTCGAGACGGCACACAACGGCACCATCTTTCTCGATGAAATCGGCGAGATGCCAATGCCGCTGCAAACCCGGCTGCTGCGCGTGTTGCAGGAGCGCGAAGTCCTGCGTCTTGGCGCAAATGAACCGGTGCCGTGCGACGTGCGCGTGGTCGCCGCCACGCACCGCGACCTGCGCCAGCAAGTCGCGGCCGGGCTGTTTCGCGAAGATCTTTACTACCGTCTGAACATCCTGCGCATGGTGCTGCCCGCGTTGCGCGAACGCATGGACGACCTGCCACGCCTCACGCCGCTGTTCCTGGAGCGCGCATTGGCCCGGGCGGGTGCGCGCATGAGCGTCGATGCGTTGCAAGCGTCTCTATTGCCGCTGCTTGCGAGCTATCGCTGGCCGGGGAACGTTCGGGAGCTGGAGAACTTGCTGGAGCGCATCGCGGTCGTCTGCGCCGATGTGGTCGATGCCCGCGAAATCAGCCGTGCACGATTGATCGAGATTGCCCCGGAACTTGGCACGACGCCGCCACCGCCCGCGTTCGACGTTTCAAAAACGAACGGTGGCCGGATAAAAGGCATAAAGGGTGCGACGGGCGTTGCAACCGTCGACGCGCCCGACGCCCCGATGACCGGACGCGAGCGGCGTGCCGCCGAGGAGCTGGCACGCATTCACTCGACGCTGGCCGCCTGCGGCGGCGACCGCAATGCCGCGTGCGAAGCACTCGGCATCAGCCGCTCGACGCTCTGGCGCAAACTTCGCGCCGGGTAATGTGCATCGGCGATGCACCCGGCGCGAATACCTCAATGTTGATGACGAATACGGTCCCACATCTCGTGCCAGTCCAGACGCTTGTGCGCGGCAGGCTCATCGTGATGCGTGACCCAGAAGTGGTCGACGAGCATGCCGATGGCGAAGCCGACGAGCAGCGCTACCAGCATCATCGAGAAATTGATCATGGACATGGCGGCCTCCCGTCGAAAGGAATCACGCTTTCATTCTAGTCAAACGCCGCAGCGCCAGCGGCCCAAAATCTCGGCTTGGGGACGTAAAAAAACCGGGGTCGAAACCCCGGTTTTTCATTTGACGCGAGCCATGTCGCATCAATGCGCCGCTAATGCGTCATCAATGCGCCACCAATGCGCGCGACGCGCATCCCGCGGCGTTTCAATGCTTACCACGTCGCAATCAGTGCGCCCTTGAATTGCGTGTCGATGAACTGCTTCACTTCGTCCGAATGGTAGGCATCGACCAGTTGCTTGACCCACGGCTTGTTCAGGTCTTGCGTGCGCACGGCGATCAGATTGGCGTACGGGCCTTTCAGGTCTTCGATGGCGATGGCGTCACGCTTGGGCACCAGACCGGCCTGTGCAGCGAAGTTCGTGTTGATCGACGCAGCATCCAGATCCGGCAACGCGCGCGGCAGTTGTGCGGCTTCCAGTTCGCGGATCTTGAACTTCTTCGGGTTCTCGATATCGAGCGGCGTGATGTTCTTGCCATCCAGACCCGGCTTCACCTTGATCAGACCTTCCTTCGCGAGCAGACGCAGCGCACGGCTACCGTTCGACGGATCGTTCTGGATACCGATTTGCGCGCCGTTCGGCAGATCCTTGAGCGACTTGTACTTCTTCGAATAGAAGCCCAGCGGCGAAACGTAGGTGAGGCCAGCCGTCGATATCTTGTAGCCACGATCCTTGACCTGGCTATCGAGGAACGGCTTGTGCTGGAAGCCGTTGGCGTCCAGGTCGCCAGCGTCGAGCGCGGCGTTCGGCTGTGCATAGTCACTGAATTCGACGATCTTGATGAACAGGCCACGCTTTTCGGCCACCTTTTTCACCACTTCGAAGATCTGCGCGTCCGAGCCGGCCATCGTGCCGACCTTGAGGGGCTTGTCGGCCGTCTGGGCCGAGGCGCCGAGAGAGGCCAGTGCAAACGTTGCGCCGAGGAACGCGTTGATCAGTTGACGGGACAGCATGTGCGAATTCTCCTTTTGCTTATGTGGTCCGACGCCTGTTGGGCGTCTGTGCGAGGGGAAGCGGGCCTGTTGAGTCCGCAACGGTCACGCGCGACGTAGACATGCCGACGGTAAAGCTGCATGGCCATGTCGGGCGATCCAGACCCCGGATGCTGCCACAACCGCGGGTTTACACGAAATACATAATTGGTATTTCGATATCCCCCGAGCACATCGATAGGCGGCGTTCATCAAAAAAAAACGCCCCCTCGGATCACCGAAGGGGCGCTTCGCCGGGAGAACAGCCTGATCACGGGCCGGGGGGGTGGCACGGCTGGCGGCAATGCCGTCAGCCGGTCGCGTCAGGAACCGACGAACAACCTGCGAGACTCGCTACACCATCAAGACCAACCGATATGAGGGCCAGTGCCTGCATGCGCTGTGCCGAACGCATGCAGGCCCCACACCCACCACTGGCTCAGGGACACGGCTCCTCGCCAGCCTGGCCGTTCATCGCGCATCCGCCGCCACCGCCGAAACCGCTAGGGCCACCGAATGCTGCCAATCCGCCTCCGCCTGCAGCGCCACCGATGCCACGGCCGCCTGGACCACTGGCGCCACCGCCGCCGCCGCTGCTTGCGCCAACACCGCCGCCACCGCCAGTGCCGCCGCCACCGCCACCGCCGCCGCCACCGCCGCCACCGCCGCCACCGCCGCCGCCACCACCGCCACCACCGCCGCCGCCGCCACCGCCACCGCCACCGCCGCCGCCGCCACCGCCGCCGCCGCCGCCACCGCCACCGCCACCGCCGCCACCGCCGCCGCCGCCACCGCCGTCACCACCACCGCCACTGTGGCCACCGCAGCCGCAACCGCCAGCGCCGCCGATACCAACGCCCACGCCGACGCCGGTCCCGGTACCGCCGGGGCCGCCGAATGCGCCCAACCCACCGAGGCCGCCCGCACCGCCGAAGCCGATGCCGCCGCCTCCGCCACGCCCACCGCCACCGCCACCGGCGGCATATGACGCGTTGATCGAAATGCCGCAGAGCATCGCTGCTGCTGCCGCCCCTACCAGAGTCGCCTTGAACCTGTTCATGGTCCCCTCCCCGCGCACGCGCACACACTCACTTCGGAACACGCCGGACCCCGCCATAAGGTCCAACGTTACGACGAGAGCGCGTCAGCAGAAATCGCGGGCAATAGCGGGCCCGCCCGTGCTTAGCAGCACAGGAACCCCTTGCCAACAGCCTGCGGAGAATCCGGGTTGGCGCTTCGCCATACACGATTCACATACGCGAATTCCGTGCCAGCGGACTCAACCCGTTGATTTAAAAGAAATTAATAGCTCAATTTACGAGACATCGATACGTCCCCTGTCGAAAACGTATCGTTCGTGAAACGCTTACAACGTAATGCGACGGCATTCGATGCTCAACTTGACGGACGATGCCCTCATGAAGCCCGGTTGAAAGACGGATGAGCGGCACATGAGGCGCGTGAAACACACGGGAACGTCTATGCGCGCATGCGTTCGCGCGCCTCGCGCAACAGAGCCTGCGGCGGCTTGCCGAGCGTACGGACGAACGCACGGCGCATACGCTCCTCATCGCCGAAACCGGTCACGATCGCAACCCGCGCAATCGACGCCTCGCCCGCTTCGAGCAACGCCTGCGCCGCTTCAAGACGCAACTTCTCAATGGCCTTCGCGGGCGTCAGCCCGGTCTGCAACGTGAATTCACGACTGAAATGGCGAGCACTCCAATGCACCTGTGCCGCGAGTTGCTCCACCGATAGCGGTTCTCGCAAATGCTCGCGCGCGTAGGCGAGCGCTGCGCGCACCCGGTCGGAGCTGGGTTCGAGCGTAGACAGCGTGGAGAACTGCGACTGGCCACCGGTGCGCCGATAGTGCACGACCAGCAAGCGAGACGTATCGCGAGCGACATCGCTGCCGTAATCGGCTTCGACCAGCGCCAGTGCCAGATCGATACCGGCCGTCATGCCTGCCGATGTCCAAATCGACCCATCGTTGACGTAGATCCTGTCGTCTTCGACGATCACATCCGGGTGTTGCTGCTGTAACGCCGTCGCCTGCCCCCAATGTGTCGTGGCGCGCCTTCCGTTCAGCAGCCCGGCATCGGCCAGCACGAACGCCCCCGAGCAGATGCTCCCGATGCGTCGCACCTTCGGCGCGAGCCGCCGTAAAGCCTCGACGAGATCCGGCTCGGTCGGCACCACGTACGTCGCGCCCGCCACCAGCACCGTGTCGTAACGATGCCTCTCCATAGGCTCCGTTGCCACCGCAATCCCGGCAGAGTCTCGCACCAGCCCGCCTTCGACCGAGAGAGTCTGCACTTCGTACAGCGGTGCGTCGCGCCCGAAGTTCGCGATCTCGAACACTGACATCGAGGCCAGCGACATCATCTGAAAGCCGGGATAGACCACCAACGCAATTCGTTTCGTCATGACGCGAAGGGCCACTAAGGCCACGGACGGAAGGTTTCAAAACGACGGAATGGGTAGACAAACGGCGGCATCGACAGCCACCGCAGGACCAATGCGTCGATTGTAGTTGGCGCGTTAGACGGGCGTCGGACACGTTTGTCCTAAAAAGTGGTTTTCCTGTCATTTGAGACACCGCAATGAGCGACCACACTGGACGTCATGGACCCAACAACCGGAACAACCGTAACGACCATGAACGCATTCACTCAAATCCATCAGCCGGGCACCGCATTGATTACGGGTGCCTCCTCGGGCATCGGCGCGATTTACGCCGACCGCCTCGCCCGTCGCGGCCACGACCTCATTCTTGTCGCCCGCAATACGACACGCCTGCTCGAAGCAGCCCAGCGTCTTCACGTCGAGACCGGCCGTCGGGTCGATATCCTGAGCGCGGATCTCTCCACGCGTGAAGGCCAGGCGCTCGTCGAAGCGCGTCTGCGTGAAGACACTCGCATCGACACCCTCGTGAACAACGCAGGCTTCGGCGCGGTCGCACCGCTGCTGCAAGCGGACGTCGATCACCTGACCGACATGATCGAAGTCAACGTGACCGCGCTTACCCGCCTGACGTACGCGGCGGTGCCGGGATTCGTGGCACGCGGGCGCGGCACCGTCATCAACATCGCATCCATCGTCGCGATCGCACCGGAATTGCTCAACGACGTGTACGGCGGCTCGAAGGCGTTCGTGCTTGCGTTCTCGCAATCACTCCAGCATCAGCTCGCCGATACGGGCGTGCGTGTGCAAGCCGTATTGCCGGGTGCCACGATCACGGAGTTCTGGGATGTCGCAGGCAAGTCGCATCAGGAATTGCCGCAAGAATGGCTGATGACGTCCGACGATCTCGTGGACGCGGCGCTGGCCGGACTCGATCAGGGCGAAACCATCACCATCCCGCCGTTGCAGGATGGCGACGAATGGAGCGCGTACGACACCCTGCGTCGCAAGATGTCGCAAGGACTGAGCAACGCCTCGCCGGGCAAGCGTTACGGATTGAAGGCGGTCGCCAACGCGGCCTGACGTGAACGGGCACCAAGGGAACTAAGGGTATTAAGGGCGTTGAGGCAGTGCATGCGTCCCCTGCCAACCCAGGGAACGCATGCACCGACGCAGTCCGTCAGTTCGCGTCGATCAACTCCGCCGACGATTCGCGCAGGCACGCCGCAAACAGTTGCGACGCGGGCGTTGTCGTGTCTTCGCGCCAATACAGAATCGCGTCGCCCAGCGGCCCTAACGGCGGCAGCGGCAGCACGCGCATGGTCCCGCGCTGGGCGTAGCGTCGCGCAAGCGAGAGCGGCAGGATCGAGACGAACCCGCCGCCGCGCAGCAGCGACAGATTCAGCGCAAGCGAACTCGACTCGATGGCGGGACGCTGCAACGTCACCCCGTGCTCAGCCAGAATCTCCGCCATCGTGGTGAAGGCGGGCGAGCCACGCATCGGCGTGATCCATCGCACGTCCTGCAAATCCCGCCATGAGACGGCAGCCTCTGCCGCTCCCAGTGGATGCTGCGTGCCGACGACGAACACGAACGGCTCGTGATGCAGCGACTCGTTACGCATCACCGCCAGGTGGCCGGTCACGCGATTGCGCCCGAGCGCCAGATCGAGATTGCCCTCGTCCATCATCTTGAGCAAACGGTCCAGCGTGGCCTCCACGAACGAGAACGACGCATTCGGCGCACGCCGCGTGAACAGCTCGACCGCATGCGCGATCAGCGGCTGGGGAATCGTCACCACTGCACCGAAGCGCACATGCCCGGCAGTCCCCGTGGTCAACGCGCTCACGTCGCGGCGCGCCAGTTCGATCTGCCGCAGGATTTCACGTCCACGCTCCACGAGCACGCGTCCGATGCCGGTCAGCTCCACCGCATTGCCCACCCGCCGCACCACCGGCGCGCCGAGCGCCTCTTCGATCTCCCCGATCTGCTTGGAAATGGCGGGCTGCGTGACGTGAAATGCCGCCGCCACGCGCGTGACCTGACGCAGTTCGCCCAGCGTCACCAGCATGCGCAGATGGCCTAGCTTCAGGCCACTGCGGAAAAAGCGCTCAATCGAGTTATCGGTCGTTGTCATGACGGATGCGGAAAACTTCTGTTGGAACACGCCAAACCGAGATCATAACCAAACGGTAATGCCCCGTGCGCAAAGTGTGATTTGCCGTCACGGCGAACCACCCCTTACCCTTCGTACGAGCAGCATGGCCGCACAGGGTTATTCGATGCGCCGGAGCGACGATCCATTGCGCATCGGCAATCTCCTTCGCATAACCGAATATCTTCGGAATGCACGTCAGGCTGCCCAATAACTCGACGTGCCACACGGCACGCACCACGGAGACAACACCCATGAGCTCGTCCCCCTCGTCCTACCCGGGCGGTGCACAGCCGCATCCCGGCAACAATGCTCCCCCTGTGGCGGCAAGTTCGGCGCAGCGCGACGCGCTGTACCGCAAGCTGACCTGGCACATCATCCCGTTCCTCTTTCTCGCGTTCATCGTCGCGTACATCGACCGTGTGAACGTGAGCTTCGCCAAGCTGGAGATGCTCTCCGACCTGTCGCTGTCCGAGACCGTGTATGGCGCAGGTGCGGGCGTGTTCTTCCTCGGCTATTTCCTCTTCGAGGTGCCGAGCAACCTGATCCTGCATCGCGTGGGCGCACGCATGTGGATCGCGCGCATCATGGTGACGTGGTCGATCATTTCCTGCCTGACGATGTTCACGCAGGGACCGATGTCCTTCTACGCACTGCGCTTCCTGCTCGGCGTAGCCGAAGCGGGCTTCTTCCCCGGCATCGTGCTCTATCTGGCCACGTGGTTCCCGTCGAACAAGCGCTCGCAGATCATTGCGCTGTTCATGGTCGCCATTCCCGTCTCGGGCGCCATCGGCGGTCCGCTCTCCGGCTGGATCATGCAGCACTTCGGCGGCATGCACGGTTACGCAGGCTGGCAATGGCTGTTTCTGATCGAAGGCATTGCGTCGCTGCTCGTCGGCATCGCGGCGTTCTTCGTGCTCCAGGACCGGATCGAAACGGTGAAGTGGCTGAACGCCGACGAAAAGCGTCTGCTGGCACAAGACCTCGCCGCCGACGACAGCACCCGCGCGCATCACAGCGTGCGTCAGGTGTTCGGTAGCGGCCGCGTGTGGCTGCTCGGCCTGTTGTACTTCTGCATCGCCATGGGCAATTACGGCCTCGTGTTCTGGCTGCCAACGATGATTCGCGCTGCCGGCGTCGCCAACCTGGGCAACATCGGTCTGCTCTCGGCCCTGCCGTCGCTGGTGAGCGCCGTCGCGATGATTCTCGTCGCACGTCATGCCGACCGGCACAACGAGCGTCGCATGCATGTGGCCGTGTGCTGCTTGCTCGGCGCAGCCGGTATGGTCGCGTCGGTGCTGCTGGCGCAGCATCTCTGGTGGTCGATGGCGGCACTGATCGTTGCGGCGATCGGCATCAACTCGATTGCACCGGTGTTCTGGGGCATTCCCACGGCGATGATGGGCGGTGCAGGCGCGGCCGCCGCCATCGCGCTGATCAATTCGACCGGCAACCTCGCGGGCTTCGTCAGCCCGTACGTCATCGGCTTTCTCAAAGACAGCACCGGGCAGTTGCTGCCGGGCATGATCGTGCTGGCGTGTGCGCTGGTCGGCGGAGCATGCATCGTGTTGTCGCTCAAGCCCCAACGGAGCCGTGCATGAGTTTTCCCGTCTGTCTCGTGACCGGTGCCGCCACGGGCATCGGTGCGGCCACCGCCCTGCGTTTTGCGCAGGACGGCTGGGCCGTGGCCATCAACAATTTCGACGACAGCACGCGTGCGGCCGCCGAAGCGGTCGCGGCGCAATGCCGCGACGCCGGTGTGCAAACGCTCGTCGTCGATGCCGACGTCGGTGACGACGCTGCCTGCCGCCGCATGGCGGACGCCGTTGGCGCGAAATGGGGACGGCTCGACGCCCTCGTCAACAGCGCCGGGACCACGCGCGTAATCCCGCATGGCGATCTCGAAGCCATCGACGCCGTGGAGTTCGAGCGCATCTATCGCGTGAACCTCATCGGCATGTTCCAGATGACGCGTGCTGCTGCGCCGTTGCTGCGGGAGCGTCCGGTGTCTGCTGCATCGGCTGCATCGGTCGTCAACATCTCGTCGCTGGCATCGCTCAACGGCACGGGGTCGTCGATTGCTTACGCGGCCTCGAAGGGCGCGGTCAACGCGCTCACGCTCTCGCTCGCCCGCAACCTGGCGCCGCACGTGCGCGTGAACGCCATCGCACCGGGCATGGTCGACGACGGCCTGCTGCGCCGCGTGCTCGGCGACGAGGCGTACGGCCGCGTCGTCGAAGGCATGCGCGAGAACTCGCCGCTCAAGCGCGTTTCGCAACCCTGCGAAATTGCCGAGCTGGCGTGGTTCCTCGCTGCCCGCGCACCGGCGATGACCGGTCAGGTGCTCGCCATCGAAAACGGGTTGTTGCTCAATACGTAATCGATGCGGGGTCGATGCGGGGTCGACGCTGGGTCGACACTTGCGCCCCCGCCACAAAAGCATAAGGAAGTCCCCATGACAGATCTGCACAAACACCGCTCCCGCACGGTCACCGAAGGCGTCACACGCACCCCGCATCGCGCGTTCCTGCGTGCAACCGGCCTCGACGACGCCGCCATCGACAAACCGTTCGTGGCCATCGTCGACACTTTCGGCGAGAACACGCCCTGCTCCATGTCGCTGAATCAGATTTCGGACAACGTGCGTCTGGGCGTGGCCGCCGGCGGCGGCGTACCGATTCGCGGCTCGGCCATCTCGGTATCCGACGGCACGTCGATGAACCACTCGGGCATGCGCTTCTCGCTGGTCTCACGCGAAACGATTGCCGACAGCGTGGAGCTGTTCGTGCGCGCGCATTGCTACGACGCGCTCGTTGGCGTGGCGGGGTGCGACAAGACGCTGCCCGGCATTCTGATGGGCATGGTGCGCGTGAACGTGCCCGGCGTGTTCCTCTTCGGTGGCGCGATGCTGCCGGGCGTCGCCCCCGACGGCTCGCAGGCCACCATCCTTACCGCCATCGAAGCGGTCGGCACGGCCCAACGTGGCGACATGTCCGCCGAGACGCTGCGCGGCATCGAAAAGCGCTGCACGCCGACGGCGGGCTCTTGCCCCGGTCAGTTCACCGCCAACACGATGGCGATGGTCGCGGAAGTGCTCGGCCTTGCACCGCTCGGCTCCGCGATGGTGCCAGCCGTCTACAGCGAACGGATCGCGATCGCGCGTCGCGCGGGCGAGAACGTGATGCGGGCGCTGCGCAACGGCGGACCGCTGCCGCGCGACCTCGTCACGCGCAAGAGTCTGGAGAACGCCTGCGCCGCCGTGGCGGCTACCGGTGGCTCGACCAACGCCATGCTGCACATCCCTGCCATCGCCCACGAAGCGGGCATCGAGTTCACGCTCGACGACGTCTCCGAAGTCCTCGCCCGCACGCCGCTCATCGGCGACATGCAACCCGGCGGACGCTACCTGGCCGTCGATCTGCATCATGTCGGCGGCGTGCCTGCGGTGCTCAACGCGCTGCTCGCAGGCGGTCACATCCACGGCGACACGCTCACGCAGACCGGCGAGACGCTCGCCGAAGCGTTGCGTGCCTTCCCCGGCCCCGACGGACGCGTGGTCAAGCCGCACACCGAACCGCTCTCGCCCAACGCGGGACTGGTCGTGCTGCGCGGCAACCTCGCGCCCGACGGTGCGGCGCTCAAGACCGCAGGCCTCAAGCACCTCACCTTCACCGGCACCGCACGCGTGTTCGAGACGGAGGAGGACTGCATGGCCGTGGTGTCTGCGCAGACGTACCGCGAGGGCGATGTGCTCGTGATTCGCAACGAAGGCCCCAAGGGCGGGCCGGGCATGCGCGAGATGCTGAGCGTGACGGCAGCGATCTACGGGCAAGGGATGGGCGAGAAGGTCGCGCTGCTCACGGACGGCCGCTTCTCGGGCGCAACGCGCGGCATGTGCATCGGTTACGTCGGCCCCGAAGCGGCGGCGGGCGGACCGATTCGCCTACTTCGGGACGGCGATACCATCCACATCGACGCAATCAAGGGTAAGCTCGACGTCGAACTCTCCGACGAAGCACTCGCCGCGCGGGCCGCCGAGGCCAAACCGTTCGTGCGCGGCCGTCTGGGCGGCGTACTGGAAAAGTACGAAGCGCTCGTGCGGCCGGCCAAGCTGGGCGCGGTAACCCATTCGGGGGCTGTGGAATGGCCCTACGAAGCGTCTATCGGGGAGACGCCAACCCACGAGGACCCGAATTGATGACTACCCCACGCGTAGGCTTTTGCGGCATCGGCCGCATGGGCGAACCCATGACGCAGCGGCTGATCGCCGCTGGCCACGACGTCGCCGTCTGGAACCGTTCTGCCGCCAAGCTCGGCGCACTGACCGATGCCGGTGCGATGGCCTGTGTGACGCCGCAGGCGCTCGGCGAATGCGTCGACATCGCCCTGCTCTGTCTCGGTGATGGAAAGGCTGTAGAGGAGGTGGTATTCGGTGAGCACGGGCTCGTGCACGCCGCAACGCCCCCGCGCTATCTCGTCGATCACTCGACGCTCTCGCCCGCACTCACCCGCAATCTCGCGAAGCGCTGGACTGAGGCCACCGGCAGTGTCTGGATCGATGCCCCGGTGTCCGGCGGCACGGGCGGTGCGCAGGCAGGCACGCTGGCCATCATGGCGGGCGGTCCCGCCGAGGCTATCGAAGCCGTGACGCCGGTGCTGCGTGCTTTCTCGTCGCGCGTCACCCGCATGGGCGACATCGGCGCGGGCCAGACGACCAAGCTCGCCAATCAGGCCATTGTCGCCACGACCCTCGCAGGTCTGGCCGAAGCCTTCGTGCTGGCCAAGCGCAGTGGCATCGACACGGCGGCAGTACCGTCGGCGTTGCAAGGCGGCTGGGCCGATTCCGTTCTCATGCAGACCCTCTGGCCGCGCATGGTGACGCCACCCGATTTCGCCACCGGCACGGTGCGCGTGATTCTGAAGGACCTCGACGCGATTGCCGAACTGGCGCACGCGAGCGCGACCGTACAGCGCGTGCTGCCGGAAGTGCGTCGTTTGCTGAAGGACGCCGCAGAGCGCGGCATGGCGGACTGGGACCTGTCGCAGGTGTTCCGCATCGGCGAAGCGGAGAGCGCGCCCGACGCCTGACGTCAGTCTCGCCGCGCCATGAAAAAAGCCATGCCCGTTGAGGGGCATGGCTTTTTGTCTTTCCGGGACGTCTGCGGCGAGTGACGAGCTTACTTGACCTTCACCGCCGAGAAGTCCTGACGGCCGAACGGGCTGACCTGATAGCCCGACACGTCGGTGCGCGTGATCACGGCTGCGACCGGATGCGCCAGCGGAATCCACAGCGCGTCGTCCTTGATCGTCTTCTGCGCCGCCTGATACTTGGCGGTGCGCGCCGCGATGTCATGCGTGCGCTTGCCGTCGCTGATCAGCTTGTCGAGATTGGCGTCGCAGAAGCGGGCGAAGTTCGTGCCCGAGGTGACGGCCGCGCAGCTGAACTGCGGCGTGAGGAAGTTGTCCGGATCGCCGTTATCACCCGACCAGCCCATGAACAGGAGGTCGTGCTCGCCCGCCTTGCCGCGGCGAATCAGCTCGCCCCACTCCACCGTCTTGATCTGCGCCTTCACACCGATCTTCGCCAGATCGCTTTGCAGCATCTCGGCCCCCACGCGCGGGTTCGGATTGAGCAGGCTGCCTGCCGGACGCGTCCAGATCGTCGTCTCGAAACCTTGCGGGAAACCGGCGTCCGCCAGCAGCTTCTTCGCGCGATCGATGTTGTGCGGATAGTCCGCCACGTTCTTCGCATAGCTCCACGTGTTCGGCGGATACACGTTCACTGCCGGTGTGGCCGTGCCTTCGAACACTTGCTTCACGTAGCTCGGCTTGTCGAACGCGAGGTTCAGCGCCTGACGCACCCGCACGTCGTTCAACGGCTTGTGCTGCGTGTTGATGGCGACGAAGGCCGTCATGAAGGCCGGTGTCTCTACGACCTTGAGCGCCTTGTCGCCACGCGCGGCCTGCACGTCGAGCGGCTTGGGCGACAGCGCGATCTGGCACTCGCCGACCTTGACCTTCTGCGCACGCACAGCAGGGTCCGGCACGATCGTGTAGATCAGACGCTCGGACGCCGGCGCGCCGCCGAAGTACGACTTGTTGGCGTCGTACCGCACCACACTGTCTTTCTGATAGCTGCGCAAGACGAACGGGCCGGTGCCGATCGGACGCGCGTTGAGTTCATCGGTCTTGTTCGCCGCGAGAAGCTTGTCGGCGTACTCGGCCGAATAGATCGACGCGAAGCCCATCGACAGCATCGAGAGGAACACGGCGTCCGGCTCGGAGAGCGTGAAGCGCACCGTGTTGTCGTCGACCTTCTGGACCGACTTGATCAGCTTGCCAAGCGACAGCGACTGCGCATGCGGGAAGCCCGACGGCGTGAGCTTGTGCCACGGCGCGTTGTCGTTGAGCATGCGATCGAACGTGAAGACGACGTCGTCGGCATTGAATGCGCGCGTCGGCTTGAAGAGATCGTTACTGTGGAAGCTGACGTTCGGGCGCAGCGTGAACGTGTACGTGAGGCCATCCGGCGTCACTTCCCATTTCGTCGCCAGACTCGGCACGACCTTGGCTTGCGCGGCATCGAACTCGACCAGACGATTGAACACCGGATCGGCCGATGCGTTGGTCGTGGTGAGCGAGTTGTAACGCACGACATCAAACCCTTCCGGGCTGGCTTCCGTGCAGACGGTGAGCGGCTTGGCGTTCGCTGCCAGCGGAATCAGCGGCAAAGCGAGCGCGGTGAGTACGGCGAGGGTATGGCGGGATGCAAGCGAGCGACGACGCATGAGCTTCTTCTCCAGGAAGTCGATGACGGGCAGAACGGATGGCAAAACAACGGGCCAGAATAGCGCAAATTCAGGACCCCTGCCTTTGCATCGCAGCATATGCATAGATGCGCACGCGCAAATACCAAACGGGAACGCAAAAAGGGAAAGTCAGTTCTGCCAACCGAAAGCGCGCATCCGATGCACGATGCTGTCGCGCGCTGCCACCACCGTCAGTCGCGAACTGACGGACATGTCGTAGAGGTAGCGCGTTTGCCCGGCATACGGAACGCTGACATAGGGGTGCGCGAGCAGCGGCACATCGGCCCCGGCCGTCAGCGACTCTCCCTCGCCCGCCAGTCTTGCCAGACACAAGCGATGCGCAGTGTCGCGCGCCACGGCAATCGGATCGAGCGCGCTCGGCGACTGGCTCGCGGGGGCGATCAGCGGCGCATTGTCGTCGGTGCCGACCGGCGTCGGCGCGTGAGCGGCCAGTGCAATCGGGCCCTGCCCCATCGCGACGAAGAGCCACAGCCCCGCATGCGCCATATCGATCCACACCTTGCCGTGCGGACCGTCACACTCCAGAGACGAGACGCCCGGCGTTGCCGTCGGCACCGGTGCCTGCGCAGGCGTGCATCGGAACCAGCGGCCGAAGATCCAGCGCAACGCAATGCGCTCCGACAGGAACCGATGACGCATTTGCGTGCGCGGCAACCGGCGCGCGAGCGAATGCTCGGCGGCCGAGAGCCAGGTGGCTCCATCGTCCGGGCCACCGGCCGCCGCGCCGGTCGCCCCAAAGGGACGACCGGCGAGCAGAAAGCGCCACAGCCAAAGCTCGTCGCTATTGCATTGGGGGGAAGGCGAAACGGCGGTGCGCTGCCCACCGTCGCCCTGCTTTGCCGCCTCGATGTCGCTACTCGCCAGCGCGCGATTCTGCGCGCCACCCGTGAGCTTGCGGTCGCCCTGGCCGAACTGCCCGAGCGGCACGTAAGTCATGGAAGGTGTTGGAATCGATGCTACGCGCGGCGTCAGATCGACCGTTCGTTTCAACATCAACAATGACGACCTCCACAGACGTGACCGCCGACGACTTGCACCGCTTGAGGCTGCGTCATCGGCAATCGCTTATTTGTTAATGAGAATCATTATCAAATAGTAGCACAAAGGTGTACGCAAATGGAGTGACAAAGGCGTGGGAATTCGCTTGTTTAAACGGGAGAACGCCCAGACGCGGCCAGCCGCGAAGGCGGCGACCGCATGAGCGCATCAGATTGGGAAATATCGGAGGCTGACCGGCCCCCCGGTCGCTTCAGGCCCCGGCAGGCAGCGGCGGCCGGTAGCCCAGCGCATGGCTTGCCGCCAGCGCCTCACGCCGTACCGCTTCGCCGATGGGGCTGTCCATGCGGGCATCGAACCCGCCCGTTGCCCCGAGTGCGGTAATGACGCCGACGAGGCGGCCGTCGTAATTGAAGACGGGGGCGGCGATTGCGCTAATGCCGGTCAGGTTCGTGTCGCGCACGCTGGCGCCTTGCGCCGCACGCACCGAGGCTCGCAACGCCCCAATAGGATCAGAGGCGTCGAGTTGCGTGCGGTGTTCCGGCGTGGCGTGCGCCAGTTCGCTCTCGGCCATGGCCAGCACCTGCGGGTCGTCGAGCAGACCGAGGAAGACGCGACCGGCGGCCGACCACAGGACCGACATGACCGAGCCGATCCGCACGTTGATCGTCACCGGCAGGCCCGGCTCCTCGAAGCGCACGATGGTCGGTCCCTTGTTGCCCATCACGGCAATGAAGCAGGTCACATCGAAGGCTTCGCGCAGACGCACCAGTGCCGGTTCGGCGGCCCGCACCGGGTCGGCCTGACGCATGGCGGCAACGCCGAGCAGCATCGCTTCGAGGCCGAGGTAATAGTGTTGCGAGTCGGCGTCCTGCGCGACGAGCCCTTCTTCCACGAGGCTCATCAGATAGCGGTGAACTTTGGCGGGACTTTGCTGCACGTGCAGGGCCAGTGCCGTCAGGCTCGCCCGGCCGCCCAGTCGGGCCAGCCCCTTGAGCACGACCATGCCGGTCTCGGCCGACTGCACGCGCTGGCGGCGGCCGCGCTCGCGGGGCGCATCCAGGGCGTCGCTGGTCGAGACGGTGGCAGCGTCGGCGGCTGCCTCGCGGGAAAGCGTAGCCGCACTTCGCGGGCGGCCTGCTGTGGGTCGTTTGCTTGTCGTCATCGGCGAGATTTTAAGATGCAAACCAATGTTGCTCGATGTCGACAAGTCTAGAGGTTAACCCCAGTCTACGAATTTACGCTATGCGTATTATATTTACGCTTAACAGATTCAGAGAATGTGACAGGCAACGCTCCTCTACACTTGATTCATTGTGTGCGTCGCCGCGCGACCCTTGCGGGGTCGCTGCCGTATTCTCGCACCGGACTAAACGCCTCAGAGAGCGAGCGGATGAGCCAGACACTTTCCCCCACTTCCAGCGCCACGGCCGCCAGCGCCGGCGGCTGCCCGTTTCATCAACCGTCGGCCCCGTCGACGACTCAGGCACCGAACGGCTGCCCGGTCAGCGCCCGCGCGGCCGACTTCGATCCGTTCGAAGACGGCTATCAGCAAGACCCGCCCGAATATGTGCGCTGGGCGCGCGAGCAGGAACCGGTGTTCTACAGCCCGAAGCTCGGCTACTGGGTTGTAACGCGTTACGACGACATCAAGGCGATCTTCCGTGACAACATCACGTTCAGCCCGTCGATTGCGCTGGAAAAGATCACGCCGACCGGCCCGGAAGCCAACGAAGTGCTCGCCTCCTACGGCTTCGCGCTGAACCGCACGCTGGTGAACGAAGACGAGCCCGCGCACATGCCGCGCCGTCGCGTGCTGATGGAGCCGTTCACGCCTGAGCATCTGAAGCATCACGAGCCGCTGGTGCGTCAGCTCGCGCGCGAATACGTCGACCGCTTCGTGAACGACGGCCGTGCCGACCTCGTCGATCAGATGTTGTGGGAAGTGCCGCTGACGGTGGCGCTGCACTTCCTCGGCGTGCCCGAAGAAGACATGGACAAGTTGCGCGAGTACTCGATTGCGCACACGGTCAACACCTGGGGACGGCCGAAGCCCGAAGAGCAAGTCGCCGTGGCGCATGCCGTCGGCAATTTCTGGCAACTCGCGGGCAAGATTCTCGACAAGATGCGTCAGAATCCGGACGGTCCGGGCTGGATGCAATACGGCATTCGCAAGCAGAAGGATCACCCGGAAGTCGTGACCGACTCCTATCTGCATTCGATGATGATGGCGGGCATTGTGGCCGCGCACGAAACGACGGCCAACGCCACGGCCAACGCGATGAAGCTGCTGCTCTCGCACCCGGACGTCTGGCGCGAGATCTGCGAAGATCCGTCGCTGATTCCGAACGCGGTGGAAGAGTGTCTGCGTCACAACGGTTCGGTGGCGGCATGGCGTCGTCTCGCGACGAAGGACGTCAACATCGGCGGCATCGAGATTGCTGCCGGGTCGAAGCTCCTGATCGTGACGTCGTCCGCCAACCACGACGAAGCGCATTTCGCCGACGCAGACCTGTTCGACATCCGTCGTGAAAACGCCAGCGATCAGTTGACGTTTGGCTACGGCTCGCATCAGTGCATGGGCAAGAACCTCGCCCGCATGGAGATGCAGATCTTCCTGGAAGAGTTCACGCGCCGCCTGCCGCACATGACGCTGGCCGAGCAGAAGTTCACGTACGTGCCGAACACGTCGTTCCGCGGTCCGGAGCATGTCTTCGTGGAATGGGATCCGGCGCAGAATCCGGAGCTTCGCGATCCGTCCGTGCTGGAGCGTCATGCGCCGGTGCGTATCGGTGAGCCGTCGGGCCATAGTGTCACGCGTCCTGTCGTGGTCGAGTCGGTCACGCCGGTTGCCGAGGGCATCGTCAAGCTGCGCCTGGTCGCGCCGGACGGCCGCACCCTGCCGCGCTGGGCACCGGGCTCGCACATCGACATCGAATGCGGCGAGACGGGGCTGTCGCGTCAGTATTCGTTGTGCGGCGACCCGATGGACGCCGCCGCACTGGAAATCGCGGTGCTGCACGAGCCGGAAGGCCGTGGCGGTTCGAACTGGGTTCACACGCAGGTCTCGGTCGGCGATCGTCTGCGCATTCGCGGTCCGCGCAATCACTTCCGTCTGGACGAAACGACGCCGCGCGCCATCTTCGTTGCAGGTGGCATCGGCGTCACCCCGATTGCCGCGATGGCTCGTCGCGCCAAGGTGCTGGGCATCGACTACGAGATTCACTACAGTGGCCGCAGCCGTCGCACGATGGCCCTCGTCGACGAGTTGCAAACGCTGCATGGCGACCGCCTGCATCTGTGGGTGAAGGACGAAGGGCAACGCGCGGACTACGCGGCGCTGCTGGCGACGCCGCAGGACGGCACGCAGGTATACGCCTGCGGTCCGGTGCGCATGCTCGATGGTCTGGCGCAATGCTGCGCGCACTGGCCGGACGACACATTGCGCGTCGAACACTTCCAGTCGCAACTGGGCACGCTAGACCCCGAGAAGGAACATGCCTTCGAGGTCACGCTGAAGGATTCGGGCATCACGGTGATGGTGCCCGCCGATCAGACCCTGCTCACCGCATTGCGTGCGGCGAATATCGACGTGCAGAGCGACTGCGAGGAAGGCTTGTGCGGCTCATGCGAAGTGCAGGTGCTGGAGGGCGACGTGGATCACCGCGACGTGGTGCTCACCCGCACGGAGCGCGACGCCAACACGAAGATGATGTCCTGCTGCTCACGCGCCTGCGGCAAGAAGCTGGTGCTGGCGCTGTAAGACAACACGAAGGCTGAGAAACAAGCGAAGGGGCGCTGCGATAGGCGGCGCCCGCTTCAACGGGCCGGTCGTCCTGACCCGCCGCGCTACGGACATAGTCGGACTTGGTCCGACTTAGTGCGACAAGCTCTGCGGCTTGCGCAACATCGTCATTAGCGACACGAGCGCCAGAATGGCGAAGCCGCACATCACCGTCACGAGCGGCCGAGGCGAACCGTCTCCTAGCAAGCCGAGCAAGCCACCTGCCGCAAAACCGAAGCCGTACTGCACGCTGCCGACGAGCGCTGCCGCAGCCCCGGCGCGCGTCGGGTGATTCGCGAGCGCGCCCGCCACCGAATTCGCCGTGATGATGCCGCGCAGCGACATGAACAGGAACAGCATCGCCACCATCAGCGGCAGCAGTACGACGCCCATCCACACCGCAGCGCATAGTACCGACGTCACGATCGCACACCCGATGATGCCAATGCGCATCAGCCGGTACGAACCTATCTGTCCCACGCGTCGCGAATTGAACATCGTCATCGCAGCCATGCCGACGATATTGATGCCAAACAACACACCGAAGAACTGCGGCGAGACATGGAAGTACTCCATGTATACGAGCGGCGTGCCGGTGATGTAAGTGAACGACGCCCCGAAGACGGCGCCCCCCGCCACCATGTAGCCAACAAAATGCACGTCGCGCAGCAAATGCCAGTACGACATGGCGATGGCGCGCGGCCCGCCCGTCTGACGGCCGTTCACGTTGCCCGTCTCCGGCAGACGCCACAACGCCATCAATGCCCCCACGCCGAACACCGCGAGAATGCCGAAAATCACGCGCCACGTCGTGAAGCGCAGCATCTGTCCGCCCACCAGCGGCGCAACAATGGGCGCTACGCTCATCACCAGCAACATGATCGAGAAGGCGCGCGCGCTGTTACGCGGGCCGTATACGTCGCGCACGATGGCCTGCGCAATCACCGGCATGGCACAACCGCCAAGCGCCTGCACGAAGCGCCACATCATCATGTGGTCGATGCTGTCGGCAAACGCGCAGCCGATGCTGCCGAAGACGTACAACACGATCCCCGCCGCCATTGGCTTGCGACGCCCGAAGCGATCCGCGAGCGGCCCCCAGACCAACTGTCCGAAAGCGAAGCCGAGGAAGAAATACGAGAGCGTCAGTTGGGTGGCCGCAGCGCTCGCGCCGAGTTCGTGACGCATCGTCGGCAGCCCCGGCAGATACATATCCGTCGACGCAGGCGCGATCATCATGAACAGGCCGAGAATGCCCAACAGCACGCGCTCGGATGGCAAGGCAGGAGAGAGTTCGGACGTCGAGGTCATTTATCGTTTTGATTATGCTGTGCGACGCCTGACGCATCGCAGGAGACGTCGCAAAAACGACGACGCCCGCCATGATAACGCTGGCGGGCGTCGCACTTTCATACTCGATGGTTATCGGACACTTAACCGCTGCTTATGTCGCTGTCGCATGCATGTGTCCGTTTTTGCGCATTGCACCAGGCCAATCAGCTTGCCGTGGCGGTGCGCAGATTGCCACCGTCGCCGCGCTGGGTGCGGGCAATCGCCAGCACGCCGATCAGGGATACGCATGCCGGTACCGCCGCAGCAAGGAACAGCGACGACGACGACCATTGCAGATGCATCAACGCGCCGCCCAGCACCGGCCCCAGCACCGAACCGATACGGCCGATGCCCAGGCTCCAGCCGATGCCGGTGGAGCGCAGCGACGTCGGATAGTAAGTCGCGGCCAGTGCGTTAAGCGCCGGCTGGCCACCGATGATCGAGAAGCCTGCGAAGAAGATCGCCACGAACACCGCCACCATCGACACCATCACCACCGGATTGCCGATGGCCGCCGTGGCCGCAATCGCAATCAGGAACGTCACGGCCAGCACGCTGGTGAAACCCACGCGGTCGATCACACGTCCGAGCAGCAGCGTACCAATCACGCCGCCCGCCCACAGGGCGGTGCCCGCCATCACGGCGACTTGCGTCGAATAGCCTGCGTCGCGGATCACCGTCGGCAGCCAGTTCGACAGGAAGTACATGTCGAGCAGGTTGGCGAAGTTGATGACCCACAGCAGCATCGTCACGCGTGCGCGGCCGTCCTTGAACAGCTCGATGAACGGCACACCCTTCGCCTTTTGCTCGTCGAGGATGAAACGGGCGTCCGCCGGTACGTTCGCGCCCGGCGCGACACGCAACAACTGCTTGCGAATACGCGCGTTATCGCCAGGCTTCGGGCCCTTCTTGAACATCAGGAACTGGATCGATTCCGGCAGCGAGGCCCACATCAGCAGGCCCAGCACCAGCGGGATGGCCCCACCGATGTAGAACACGGCGCGCCAGCCCAGATCGGGAATGATGGCGGCAGTAATCAACCCGCCGACCACACCGCCCAGCGTAAAGCCGCACGACACGATCATCATCAGCGAAACGCGGATGCGACGCGGGCTGTACTCGCCTGCCAGCGCCATCGCGTTCGGCATGATGCAACCCAACCCCAGCCCGGCAGCGAAGCGCCACACAATCAGCTCGGTGATCGAATTGGCGAAGCCGGTGACGATCATGCACACGGAGAAAAACAGCGTCGCGCCGATCAGCACCGGACGGCGGCCCAACTTGTCGGCCAGCGCCGAGAACGTCAGCGAGCCGACGAGCATGCCGAACAACCCCGCGCCGAAGACCGGCGAGAGCGTTTCCTTGGCAATGCCCCACTCGCGAATGACCACCGGCGCCACATAACCCATGGCCTGAACGTCAAAACCATCCACGACCAGACACATCGCGCACAGCGCGATCACCCACCACTGATAACCGCCCAGTCGACTCTCGTCGATCAGAGCACCCACATTCACTTCTGCTGCTTTCATCCTGTCTCCAAACGTTCTCGCAACTTCGCGGTTTTGCGTCCCGGTCGAGCCGCCGGGGAAATTACGCTTTGCGGAAGTTTATATCGCCGAACGTAAATCAATGCTTGGTGTAAACACTTAGATTTCCGGGGGTTGCGATCATTGTCGGACGCGCATCGGATTGCGGTCGGGCGCATGAGAAATATCCGTCGCCCTGGCAAACGGTCGCTATCTTTGTGGTTTTTCTCCATCTGAATGATGGGAGAACGCCTCGGTGATGCACCAAATGGCTATACGGGACGGGGAATTAGGCGATTCGCGGGCAAAAAAGCGACGAATTGTCGCAGATGTGGTTTTTCTACAGATTTTTTTAACAAAGGTTTACCCGTCTAGGGATTTCCCTGATATAGTTGCACCTGTCTCCTCCACCTCCTCCTGGTGGATTTCACGGCCAGCAACGCGCTGGCCGTTTTTTTTGCCTGTCGCATTCGTAACGTCTTCGGCGCATCGCTTTGGAGCGCAGGGGCGCTAACGGAACGTAATGCATGCGGGCGGGCAGCGACGTAGCCGACGCATCTTCCTGCGCTACACTCGACGCCATGAAACTCGCACCACTCACCACCCTGCTTTGTGTTGTGCCGCTGGTCGGCTCGCTTGCCGGCTGTTACGTCGTGCAGTACCCGGGCGGCGCACTGACGCTCTCCCCGACCCCCACGGCGCCGCAAGCCTTGCGCGCTGCGCCGGGCACCGTTCTGAATGGCGACGTCGCGACGGCGCCCGTGCCGACACCGACCGTTGCGTCGACACCGGTACGCCCCGCGCCCACACCTGCGCCCGTATATCCAAACGGCTCGCCTGTGCCGCGCGACTTCCAGCCCGGCAACAACTCGCCCGTCCCGCCGGACTATCGGCCACCCGCACCCTCGGGACAAACAGCACGTCCTGGCACAATCCCAGCCTACCCGACCTACCCGAACGGTTCGCCGGTGCCGCCCGACTACGTGCCGCCGCAGGGTAACGCCGCTTACTCGACGTATTCCGCCTACTCGTCGTATTCGCCCGACCCGGGCTTCGTGCCGTACGCCGCCTATCCGGCCTATCCGGCCTATCCGGCCTATGCGGCCTACCCTGCGTATGCGCCGGTCTACCCGGCATACGCCCCATCGCCGTGGCTCAGCAATGTGTCGCTTTCGTTCTCATGGGGACGTGGCTGGGGCGGCTGGGGTGGCCGTTGCTGTCATCGCTGGCGCTGAGCGGCCGAGGGCCGCTCGGGCAACGCGAGCGTTCGATGCGCGCAGGGGCTGCGCGTCATTTGCGAGTGATGTATGAGTGAAGCAAGCCGATCGGCTTGCGTGTCGTCGTGCAGGACGTTGCGCTTAATGCGTCGTGCTTTGCGTCGTGTTGCGAGCCGTCTCGTTCTCTCTTGCGACGCGATCCTCGATGCGGCATTCGATACGTTTTCGAATCTGTGCGGCCGCATCGGACGCGCAAACCGCGTCGATGCTCGAGAACTCGCAACGGCCGATGTAATCGCCTTCGCAATACGCGTCGACTGCGCCGTCAAAGCGCTTGTCGGCACGCGGTGTGATCGCACCCATCAGTTCGAACGGACGTCCTGGCGCCGTATTGCTAACGTAGTGCCACTGGAATTTGAACGAATCTGTCATAAGTCCCCTCTCTCAAGCGACAGCTAAAGGTCTGCCGGCCTGCCAGCCGATGCTGTTTTTTGAGGAATCGTAACATGTTCATCAATTCCGACCGACGTTCGAAAAAAAAAGCGGCTCGCCAGGGCGGCGAGCCGGACAGTCCGTGGAGGTCGGGGGCACATCAGGACCACGGTGATTTCACTGTAGTCCCGAATCGTTGTCGTTATTCTCGGTAATTTGCCTGATACGCCGACCGGAATCCTCAAGTTCGTCCGCAGGCACCGCCTTGCCGAACAACCATCCCTGCCCGATCGCATCGGGGCAAATCGCCAGCATGTAGTCCGCCTGCGCTTGCCTTTCCAATCCCTCCACGATGATCTCGACGTTCAGCAGCGCCGCCATCTTGCAGATCTGGTCGACGATTGCGCTGCCCACCGTATCCGTCCCGATGGCCTGCGTGAACATGCGATCGATCTTCAGCGCATCGACATTGAGCGTCGACAAGTACGCGAGATTCGAAAACCCGGTGCCGAAGTCGTCGATGTGAATCTGATAGCCGTCCACGCGTAGCCGATCGAGCGCTTCGCGAAGACGCGTCATGTTGTCGGTGGAGCGTTCGGTCACCTCCAGCGCAATCTGTGCGCGCGGCACTCGCAGCGATGCGGCCAAATGGTTCAGAAACGTGTGGAAGGTGCGATCGACAACGTCCACGGCCGCGAGATTGATGCTGATGTGGAATTCGGGGTCGGCCAGTGCCCGTCCGTGCATGTCGATCAGTGCCTGACGCGCGACCTGACGCGTGATCAGACCGATCACGCCGCGTCGTTCCGCAATAGGAATGAACATGTCCGGCGAAATCGGGTTGCCCGCGCTGTCGTTCAGGCGTGCGAGCGCTTCTACGCCAACCGTCTTCCCGTCGCGCAGCCTGACCAGCGGCTGATAGACGAGGTGAATGCCGCCCGACTCGGCGGCCTGCTGCGTCACCCAGTCGATCGACGTGCGATAACGCTGGCGCAGACGCCACGACTGCCCCAGCGCGCCGCCGGCCACCGCGCCAATGGCAAGCGTCAGCAGCAATCCCCACAGGTTGGTCACGATCCGCGACGACGTATAAACCGCCGACGCGCACACATCCACGCTGTTCGAACACAGCGAGAACTGGCGCACCGGTCCGATGTCGAGCCAGCGCGACGCCTCGCCCAGCGTAATGCGTTGCTGGTCCTCGGCGAGTCCCGCGCGCCAGAAGACGAAGCGCATATCGCTCGTCGACGCCACCGACGCGAAGCCCGGCTCCGGCGTCGCCAGCCGCTCAGGCAACACCGGCGGGCTAAAGACGACCACGTCGCCCATGCCCATCGCATTGACCTGGACCCCCGGCGTGACGATGCCCGTGAGCGTATGCCAGAGCTTCACACCGTTGCGCGTTTCATGGTCGGCGGGCGGCAGTACCGGTGGGGGATCGAAGCGCCCCGAAACAGCGGAGCACAGCAGTTGCGAATCGTGGACCCGGGCGATGTCGTGGAAATAGGGACTGCGCATGGCGACGCGACGCAGCGCCAGGATGTCCGCGTCGTTACAAGGCACCGCGCCGCTGTACATCGCGTCGTGCAACGCGTTGCGGCTCGACACCGACGCATCGCTCATGAAGCCCATGATGTCCTGCACATAAGCGCGCAGGCGAAAATCGTCGATACGCGTCTGCGCGATCTGTCCAATCAGCAGCATGACCAGCATGCCCGCCAATGCGCCGACGAGTACCGGCAACCAGCGGGTCAACCTTCTGAGCATTTGCATGGAGAGGCGTCCACGGGGGTGCCCCGTTGCGGGGCGTGCAAGCAGTGTAGCCTACCGCCGGTCGGATGCATCGGATTGCCACACAATGCCCCGCTGAACGCGGCCGCGACGGGCCTGGCCGCTGGCTCGTAGCTCCGCGCATGAGTGGGACGATTTTGGGTCGACGCCGGGGTAACGTGGCGACTTCTTCTCATCGACAGCGAACTCGCCATGACACTCAAATTTCGCCATCCCGCGAACGGCGACGTCATCGAGATTTCGTATCTGTCCTGCATCGCGGCCTTCTTTCTCGGCCCGCTCTACCTGCTGGCGTACGGCTTCACGTGGCACGCACTCCTCTGGACGGTGCTCGCCATCGGCCCCGCTCTGCTCTGGAATGAATCGCTCCTGGCGATTTCGCTGCCCGCGACCTGCCTGCTTTACGCCGTGATGATTCATCCGCTGCTCACCAACAGACTGCGTGCGAACGGCTGGGAATCCACCGACGACGACGCCTTGCCGAGCCCCGGGCAACGCGGCTATCACTGAGTCATTCGGCGGCGTCCGCTGCCGGCATCATCGCAATGAAGCGATCCAGCGCCGCCGAGCCATGGTCTTCTCGATAGGCGAGACTGATCGGCGCTAGCGGCACGTTGCCGCCTGCGGCATCGATGGGCCAGAAGCCCATGCCCGGCGTACGAATCTGACTCACCGACGCCGGTACGAGCGACACCCCGAAGCCCGCCGCGACCATCGGCACGATGGACGTGATCTGCGGCGCCTCCTGTCCCAGCTTCGGCCGGAATCCTGCCGCCTCGCATGCGGCCACCGTGCGGTCGTAGAGCGCCGGGCTGATGTCGCGAGGCAGCAGGATGAATTCGTCCTGCGCGAGCGCTGCGAGCGGTACGCGCTCCCGCGCGCACATCGGATGCCCCAGCGGCAGCACCAGCACCATCGGCTCGTCCACGACCGGCACGCTGACGATGCCGGGCGGCACGTCGAACGGCGTGCGCACGAACGCCACGTCGACCGCATCGTCCACCAGCGCCGTGAGCAAGCTGGCCGTATTGCTCTGCTGGGGATGTAACTGCACGTCGGGATAGCGCGCGCGGAAGTCGCGAATCCACGCCGGAATCCGTGGCTCGAAATACGTCGCACCGGCAAAACCGATGCGAATGTGCCCGGCTTCGCCCCGTGAGATCTGCTGCATGCGCCGCCGGGCGCGCTCCACGCGCTCGAGAATCTGCCGCGCCTCTGGCAAGAACGCCTCGCCCAACTCCGTGAGCACCACATCGCGCGGCAGGCGCACGAACAACGGCCCGCCCAACTCTGCTTCCAGCTGCTTTATCTGCAAGCTCAGCGGCGGTTGCTGAATGCCCACCCGCGCCGCCGCACGCGTGAAATGACGCTCCTGCGCGACCGCAATGAAATATTGCAGATGCCGCAATTCCATGACCGCTCCTCCGTCAGCCCGATGCCATAGGGTTCTGCATCGCCAATACATTAAAAGTATGGAAACTTAATGTTCAATATATTGGAAATGTGACCGATGGGTCAATACACTTCGAGTCAAGCGCAGACCGGCATATCCATCGCGGGCGCGCCAAGAATCCAAGAGATTCGAATAAGAGACGAGAAGAGACGAGGAGCCTCACGATGTTTGAAGACCGCATTCGCCTGGCGTCGCTGCGCGACCGGGTGATGAGTGCCGACGATGCCGCCAGGCTCGTCGGCGACGGCATGGTGGTCGGTATGAGCGGATTCACCCGCGCCGGCGACGCCAAGGACATGCCGATTGCGCTGGCCCGTCGGGCCAAAGCCCACCCGATGAAGATCACGCTGATTACCGGGGCGTCGCTGGGGCATGACTCCGACAAGACGCTCACGGAAGCTGGCGTGCTCGCCAAGCGGCTGCCGTTTCAGGTCGACACGACGTTGCGCAGCGCGATCAATCGCGGCGAAGTGATGTTCGTCGACCAGCACCTCTCCGAGACAGTCGAATTCCTGCGCACCGGTCAGTTCGGCAAGCTGGACGTCGCGGTGATCGAAGCGGTCGCGATCACCGAAGACGGCGGCCTCGTGCCGAGTTCGTCGGTCGGCAATTCGGCGAGCTTCGCGATCCTCGCGGAAAAGGTCATCGTGGAGATTAACCTCGCGCAGCCGCTCGCTTTCGAAGGCATGCACGACATCTGGATTCCCGGCCAGCGTCCGCATCGCGCGCCGCTGCCGATCGTCGATGTGCGCGACCGCGTGGGGACGAACGTCGTCAGGATCGCGCCGGAGAAGATCGCGGCCATCGTCATTACCGACACGCCCGACAGCGCCTCGAACGCGCTGCCGCCGGACGCCGACACGCAACGTATCGCCGGGCATCTCATCGAATTCTTCCAGCACGAAGTCTCGCGCGGACGCCTGCCGCACACCCTGCCCGCGATTCAGTCGGGCATCGGCACCATTGCGAACGCCGTGCTTAGCGGCTTCATCGAATCGCCGTTCGAAGACCTGACGATGTACTCGGAAGTGCTTCAGGACTCCACGTTCGATCTGATGGACGCGGGCAAGATGGTGTTCGCTTCAGGCTCATCGATCACGGTCTCGCAGGCGGTGCAGGACCGCGTATTCAAGCAGCTGGCGCGTTATCGCGACAAGCTGGTGCTGCGTCCGCAAGAGGTCAGCAACCATCCGGAAGTGATTCGTCGACTCGGACTGATCGCGCTCAATACTGCGCTGGAAGTGGACATCTACGGCAACGTCAATTCGACGCACGTCGGCGGCACGCACATGATGAACGGCATCGGCGGCTCAGGCGATTTTGCCCGCAACGCGCGCATGGCCATCTTCGCGACGAAGTCGATTGCCAAGGACGGCAAGATTTCGAGCATCGTCCCGATGGTGCCACACGTCGATCACAACGAACACGATGTCGACATCATCGTGACGGAGCAGGGACTAGCCGATCTGCGCACCCTCGCCCCGCGCGAGCGCGTGAATCTCGTCATCGACAACTGCGCGCACCCGAGCTACCGCGAAGTGCTGCGCGACTACTATCGCGACGCCCAACGCTTTGGCGGGCAGACGCCGCACGCACTTGAGCGAGCGTTCGATCTGCACGTCAACTTGCGCGAGCGCGGCTCGATGCTGGCGGGGAAATAACGTCATTGGACATCGGTGCCGGACGCCATCGCCTGGGGGCGGGCGAACGGACGCCGATTGGCCGGCATCGACCCTAAGTGTCGGTGCCGAGAAGAACGTGAGACGCATGCGGTCTCATGGGCCGGACGCTGGTGAGAGCGTTCCGGCATTCACGGCTCGCCGGCGTGCGCGGGCGAGCCGTTTTTTACAAGGTGAGGGGTGCGTCTGCACTGAGACGCACCGGGACACAGCCGGACACAGCTAAACGAGGCTCAGGCGGAAATCCGCTGGACCGCCTGTCCCTGATTGGCCGCGCCGTCGATCCGGAAGATCGACACCAGTTCGCGCAGGCCGCTCGACTGTGCCGCCATCGACTGGGCGGCCGCCGAGGCTTCTTCCACCAGCGCCGCGTTCTGCTGCGTGACGGTATCCATCTGCATGACGGCCTGATTGACCTGCTCGATGCCCGTGCGTTGCTCGGTCGACGCGGCGGCGATTTCCGCCATCAGATCGGTCACTCGTTTAACGGCATGCACCACTTCGTCCATCGTGTTGCCCGCTTCGGCGACGAGCTTCGCACCGTCGCTCACCTGACGCGTCGACGCATCGATCAGCTCCTTGATTTCCTTCGCAGCGTTCGCACTGCGCTGTGCCAACGTACGCACTTCGCCTGCAACCACCGCGAATCCACGTCCCTGTTCACCCGCACGTGCCGCTTCGACGGCCGCGTTGAGCGCGAGGATGTTGGTCTGGAACGCGATCCCCTCTATCACGCTCGTGATGTCCGCCACGCGTGCCGAACCGTCCGAAATTTCGCGCATCGTCTCGACGACCTGACGCACGACTTCTCCGCCGCGTTGTGCAATGTGCGAAGCGTTCGACGCCAGCACATTGCCTTGCTCCGCGTTGTCGGCGTTCTGCTTGACGGTCGTCGTGAGCTCTTCCATGCTCGCCGCCGTTTCCTCCAGCGACGCCGCTTGCTGCTCCGTACGTGAGGACAGGTCGGTGTTGCCAGCGGCAATCTGCGCCGAGCCGGTGGCAATGCTCTCACTCGTGTTGCGCACCTGACCCACGACCTGCGCGAGCTTGGTATTCATATCCTTGAGCGAACCGAGCAGCAGCGCCAGTTCGTCCTGGCCTTGCACGTCGATACGCGAACTGAGATCCCCGCGCGCGACCGTCTGAGCGATCTCCACACAACGGCCGATCGGCCCCGTGATGGAGCGCGTGATCAGCCATGCCGTGAATGTCGCCACGGCCAGCGCAAGAAGAATCAACACAACGGTGGCGATGAAAGCGGCGTGATAGTTGGCTGCCGCGGCGTCCGTCGCGCCGACGGCACCCGCGCGGTTCACGGCAACGTGCTCGGCCAGCCGGTCGCTGAGCATCGCGAAGCGCTTGACGGCCTCCGTCATGACGATAGTGCGGGCTTGCGTCTTTGCCTCGTCGTCGCCCTGCTCCAGCGCGGCGACACGATTGTCGAGGGCCAGATAGTCGGCCCAGGCCGCCTTCACTGCGTCGTAGGCTCGACGATCTTCGCTCGATGCCACCATGCTGCTGTAGCTGTCGAGCGTCTTGTTCATCAGGTCGATAGACGCCAGACGTTTGGCCTCTTCGTCCTTGCGCGTGCTTTCGACGGTCGTCAGCAGCGTGGCGAGCGTTGCGCGCCGCGCCGCGTTGGCGGCCACTTGCGCGGTACCGAGCGTCTGCACGCTGGGCAGCCAGTTGTCGGCCAGATCGCGTGTTCCCCCGTAAATGCGCGACGCCTGATAGACAGCCATGCCGCCCACGATACACAAGAGAATCAGCGTGATGGCGAACCCGACGGTCAGCCGTGTGCCGATTTTGAGACTACCCAAGAACTTCATGCCCACTCCATATGCGAAAAAACGATAACAATCGCATGCGATAACGGGTGACCATTCAGAAAACTTGAGCCAATAAACCCCTGATTCTCACGCAATGGTTTTCGAAATATTCCGAATACCTGAAACCGAAACGTTTTTTCAGAGTTTTATTTCACCGGCTTTGATGATTAAACCAACGATCGGGAAAATATCATTAAATACGCAACGTCATATATTTAATGATCTATCGAATCATCGACTGGCACCATCGAAGGGTGTTGGGTTGACGGCATCGAGATCGATGTCGTCGATGCAGCGCACATTTACTGCGGCCATTTTGGCCCCATCCGGCATTTGACCAAACGCGAAAGCTTCGACGCCGCAATTCGGACAGAACTGGTGACGAATGACGTGCTTATTGAAAAGATATTCCCGCGCCTTTCCTTCGCCAGCCGTTTGTGAGAACTCTGCAATCGGGGTGAAAGCAAGAATCAACCCGCGCTTTTTGCAGATAGAACAATTGCACGTAATTGTTTTGGACAAATCAATATTCGCGGCAAAGCGAAGATCGCCGCAATGACAGCCGCCTGAGTATTGCTGATTCGCCATGACGTGTCTCCTTCGAGTTAAGGGAAACGCTACCGGCGGCGATTCTGGATGGGAGGAACTTCGGGAAGTGCCCGCCGGAATGCGCCCCATTGTGCGACAAATTCCAGCGGGCGGGCAGCGTCCGGCGGCGGTGCGCCGGCGTGCCAAAGGTGACGCGGTGGAGCGGCGTCAGCGAACGCGCCGAAGCGCTCGCTGATGCGCTCACTGATACATTTACGCCGCGAGTGCCGGTTCGTCACGCGAACCGCGTCCGCCTTGGGGCGTGTGCATCACGGTGACACCGTGACGGCTGTGCTCGCGAAGCTGGAACAGCGCCACGGTCTCGGCGAGGTTGCGCGCCTGCTCGCTGAGCATTGCGGACGCCGCAGCCGACTCTTCCACCAGCGCCGCGTTCTGTTGCGTCGACTGATCCATTTCGGCCACGCTACGGTCGATCTGGCTGATCCCGGTGCTCTGCTCCGTCACCGCCGAGTGAATCTCGCCGATCAGGCGGCGCACGCGGGCAATACCGTCGACGATCTCGCCCATCGTGTCGCCCGCCGCCTGCACGCGTTGCGTGCCGCTCTTGACGTTCTGCACCGAGGCTTCGATAAGCGTCTTGATTTCCTGCGCGGCAGCGGCGCTGCGTTGCGCCAGTGTGCGCACTTCACCGGCCACGACCGCGAAGCCACGTCCCTGCTCCCCCGCACGCGCCGCTTCCACCGCAGCGTTGAGCGCCAGGATGTTGGTCTGGAAGGCAATGCCGTCGATCACACCGATGATCTCGGTAATGCGCTCCGACGACTTGGCGATTTCGCTCATCGTGGTGACAGCACCGGTCACGACTTCACCGCCGCGCGCGGCTGCATCGCTGGCGTCGCCTGCCAGACGCGTGGCGTGTTCGGCGGCCTCGGCCGTCTGCCTGACGCTGGCCGTCAGCTCGGTGAGCGCCGCCGACGTCTCCTGCAACGTACCGGCGGAAGACTCCGTACGTTGTGACAGATCACGGTTGCCCATTTCGATTTCGCTGGTGGCCGAGGTCATGCCGTGAACGCCGGAGCGCACATCGAGCATCACGGTGCTGATCTTGTCGACGAACGCGTTGAACGAGGTCGAGATCTGCGCGACTTCGTCGTGACCGACGACATCCAGACGACGCGTCAGATCGCCGCCGCCGGAGCCGATGGTATCCATGGCGTCACGCACCTGCGACAGACGACGGAACGCTTGCGACGTGAAGAAGCTCGCGATACCGATGGCGCACAACGTCAGCACGATCAGCGAGATGACTGTGCCGCTCAACACGCGCGAAAGACCGGCGGTGGCCTCCGCCTTGTCGAGCGCTACGACGAAGAGCCAGTCGGTGCCCGGCACCGGTTGCGTCTTGACGAGCTTCGGTGCACCGCCGAGTTCGACTTCCGTCGGCTCGGTGCCGTGCTCCATCTTGACGAGCGCGTCGGGCGTGAGCGCCGAGGCGAGCTCGCTCGACTGCTTGAGCATGAACTTCTCATCGGGGTGTGCGATGACAAGACCGTCACGCGAGACCACGAACGCCAGGCTCGACGGCGTGGGATGCACGGCTTTGACGACGTCCTGCACGGCGTCAAGCGGCACGGCCCCGCTCACGGCACCGAGCGTCTGTCCGTCCCGCAGAATCGGGGCGGCGAACGACACATACAGCTTGCCCGAGGCGATGTCGGCATACGGCTTGACGACGGTCAGCTTGCCCGCCGCAGTCGCGCCCTTGTACCAGGGGCGTGCGGTCGGATCGTAGTCGGGCGGCGTGGGGCCGCTGGAGAAGTACGACTTGTCGCTCCAGCCGATGCTGGAAATCGGGAAACCATTGGTCGCGCCGAGCAGCTTTGTGAGCGCCACGCCCTGCTCGCCCTTTTCGACGGCCGCGGCGGTGCCAACGACCGACTGGCCCTTGGCGGCCGCCCAGCGTTCCACCGCGAGCGTGTTGCCCCGTGCGACCGCGTCGAGCGTGTTGGAGATGGTGGACATCATGCTGTCGCGCACGATGATGTAAGTGGTAATGCCGGAAAGGATCAGTGCACCAATGACGGTGGCACACGCGATCAGAATGATGCGTGTTCTAAGGGAAGATACTGTCATGCTGTCGAGGCAGGCCTGCGGCTAGGGGGGGTCGAAAGACAAGAGACCGGCACCCAGGCTACCGGCTCCACGAGGTGGGAGGTTCCACCTCGGAAATTACGGCAGTCACAGCGAAAACTTTAGGTATTTACCCGAATATCTGGTTCCTGATTCGCCAATCGTTACGGATAGCGAAACGTCAGGGATACGAATCGACATCGAGGAAGCCACCTGTCCGGGGAGGGCGGCGGGCAATGAATGGCGCCCTCCCCCCAGATTCAGGCGCTCAAAAATCCCAGATCACAGGCACCCAACGGTAGGCATCCCCATTGCGCGCAATGCGGCCGAGCGAAGGGAACGGCAGGTGGGCCGCCACCAGCAGGCCACGGTTCTGCGCGAGTTCTTCGAAGAGGCCAATGCGAACACGCGTGGACTCTTCGGGATCGTGTTCGAAGCCGTTTTGCCACTCGGGATGATCGAAGCCGACCGGGAACATGGCGTCCCCTGCGAACGTCAGCCGCTCATCCCCGAGACGAGATCGACCACGCTGTGCCCCGGCGTATGGCCGCCCGTGATGCGAACGGTCACACCCGGCGCGACCTCGCGCGAATGCTCGAACGTCTGCAACTGCTCGCGATACGCGTTGTAGAAAGCGGTCGCCGTCGTACGGAGTACGGGCGGGACCGGCGCAGGCATGACGGTGTGCGAGAAATCGGGCGACGTCCAGAAAGCGACTTCCGTCTCCGACACGTGGATACGAACGTCCGGACGCAGACGCGACCTGACCTCGGGGACCAGCAGGCCGCCCACGTGATCCATGTGCATGTGGGTCACGATAATGTCCGTGATCGATTCCAGCGAGATGCCAGCGGCCTGGAGTCGCTGCGGGAACAGGCCTGCACGCGGGAAGCCTGGAAACTGACCACCCAACCCGGCGTCGATGAGAATGGTCTGGCTGCCACTACGAACCGCCATCACATTGAGCGGCCAGTCGAAGGCGTCCGGCGGCATGCACATGTCGTCGAGCCACGCAGCCAGATCGGACGGCGCAACGTTGGTGGCCATCGTCGCAGTCGGCAACGGCAGCACGCCGTCGCTGATCACCATCGCTTCGATGTCGCCGATGCGCAGCGCGTAACGGGAGGGCACCAGGTCGACGGGTCTGTCTTCGCTGGCGAACAAAGTGTTGTCTGTCGCGGTCATCGTGAATCTCCTCAAGCGCGGCCGGTTGTCGGCCGGATTCTGGGGGGTATGTGCGGGGATGAAATGCCGTGAAGCGACTGCATCGTAGGTGCCGTCCCACGATGGCGGTAGATAGCCGGGAGGAAGCGCGTTGTTGTGCTTCATGCACCAATGCACACGCGATACACGGCACGGCGCAGATGTCGACGTCGCTCCCGACGCGAGCCGAATTGTTGCCGCGCAGGCAACACCGTGCGTCCTTGTCGAGGGACATGCGGTGGGGCAAAATGAACCGCCCGAAGCCTTGCCACTGGCACTTTCCCTCTCCCTCATGACCGCCCTTGCTTCCGACGCTGGCTCCGACCACAACCCGCTGTTGGTTTTCGAACACCATCGCCCCCGCCTGTACGCGATCGCCTACCGCATGCTGGGCGCTGTAGCCGAGGCCGAAGACGTGGTGCAGGAAGCATGGCTACGCTGGAACGGCACCGAGCGCGCGACCATCGAGACGCCGGAAGCGTGGCTCGTGACCATCACGACGCGTCTGTCGATTGACCGCCTACGCGCCGCGAAGGCGGAGCGTGAGCATTACACCGGCGTCTGGCTGCCAGAGCCGATGCTGATGTCCGCCCCGGCGACGCCTGAGCAAGCACACGAGTTGGCCGACGATGTCTCGGTGGCTTTCCTGTACATGCTCGAACGCCTCTCGCCCGATGCCCGCGCAGCCTTCCTGATGCGTGACGTGTTCGACGCCGACTATGAGGACATCGCGCAGACACTCGGCAAGACACCGGCGGCAGTGCGTCAACTCGTGCGTCGTGCAAGGCAGCAACTGCGCGACGGCACGCCCCGCGAGGCAGTGCCACGCGCCACCCTGCACCGTCTGCTGCTCGCATTTTCCGACGCCATGCAACGCAGCGACTTCCACGGCTTGCACGCGCTGCTCAGCGACGATGCCGAGCTCGTGGGCGACGGCGGCGGCAAGGTCAACGCCTTTCGCAGTCTGGTCGGTGGCAAACGTCTGGCGCAACTTTTCTACGCGGGCACGCTCCGGTTTCGTGACTCGATGCGTACCGACGTGGTCCAGATCAACGGGCAATGGGCGCTGCTACGCTTCATCGACGGCGAGCTGGAGTCCGCGCAGTCGTTTGAGACCGACGGTGAACGTCTCACGCGCATCTTGGTGCAACGCAATCCCGACAAGCTCGAACGCATCGCCGCCGCCATCGGGAAGCGGTAGTGCACTGATGCACTGAAACAAGCGCACCGGCTTTGGTGCGCAACAGGCAACATGGCGATCCCCTGCGCGGTGCTACCGGCGCACGGCATGCCCTCATACGATAAGGATTCCCCCTTGCCGAGGACAAGCCATGTTGAAGATCACGAAACGCGCCACGCGCACCCAACTGGCGACAAGCGCCTTAACGCTTGCCGTCACCGGTGCCTTCCTTGGACCGGTCGCGAACGCAGCGCCGCCGCAGCCCGTCGTGTCGGAACTGATGGAAAAAGCCTTGCCGGACATTCCCGGCAAAGACGCGCTGATGCTGATCGTCGACTACCCGCCCGGTGCGCAGGACCCGGTGCATCGCCACAACGCCTATGGCTTCGTGTATGTACTCGAAGGCAGTATCGTCATGCAAGTCAGAGGCGGTAAGGAAGTCACGCTCACGGCCGGTCAGACGTTCTATGAAGGCCCCGAAGACGTTCACACGGTCGGGCGCAACGCCAGCAAGACGAAACCCGCCAGATTTCTGGTCACGCTCATCAAGCAACAAGGCGCCCCGGCGTTGATTCCGGTCAAATGACCCCGGTGCGCTGAACCGCGGCACGCTGCCCAAACCGCCCACGCTTCACCGTGCGCCCTGCCCGGTGCGCTTCAAAGTTGGCCTTTCCCCTGGAAGGTCAGCTTTTTTTGCATTCGATGTCACAGAACGTATCGCCGGGCCGTCTTATCAGCAGGCACAACCAACGGCGGCCCAGTGACCATGTCGACACATTCATCAGCACTCTCGATCTCCCAGAGTCCCAAGCGGGCAGACTCGCTGGCCGACAGTTTCGCGACAAGTTATGCGGGCGTCGTGGCGTTCATCGCCGTGGTGGCCGAAGGCAACTTTGCCAAGGCGGGCGACCGGCTGGGCATCGGCCGCTCGGCGGTCAGTCGCAGTGTGCAGAAGCTCGAGGACCAGCTCGGCACGCGCCTCTTTGTCCGCACGACGCGCAACACGTCGCTCAGCGCCGAAGGCAAGCGCTTCTACGAGCAGTGTCATCCGGGTGTACAGCGGATCGTGCAGGCGATGGACGACATGCGCGAGTTGCGAGAAGGTCCGCCTTCGGGACAACTGCGCGTGTGCTCGACCGTGGACTTCGGACGCAAGATTCTGGCGCCGCTGCTGGGCGGATTTCGCGAAGCCAATCCGAACATCTCCATCGAACTGGTACTCGATGACAGCCCGACCGACTTCACCACCGATGGTATCGACGTGTCGTTTCGTAACGGCCGGATGGAAGACAGCCGGGTCATCGCGAGGAAGGTCATCCCGATGCAGATGGTGCTGTGTGCGTCTGCCGACTATGCGGCGAAACACGGGCTTCCGCAGAACGTCGACGAGATCGCCGATCACCGGGGGGTGAATTTCCGCCTGGCGTCGGGTCGGGTGTCGGAATGGGAGTTCAGGGTCGACGGGCGGTCGCGCAAGGTTTTGCCGAATGCCATGCTGACCTTCAACGACGAAGACCTCGTGCTGCAATCGGTGCTCGACGCTCAGGGCATCGCGCAAATGGCCGCCTACCAGGTGGGCGATCACCTGCGCAACGGCCGTCTCGTTGCCTGCTTGCCGCAATATGCGCCGGAGGACCGGGGTCACTTCGTGTGTTTTCTGAGCCGACAACATTTGCCAGCGCGCATTCGCGTATTTATCGACTACATGACGGAGCAGATCCGCGCGATGGACCTGCATGTCTTGCACGAGGACCTGCAGGTGAATCAGGCGCACGCCGCATAGGCAGGTGCGGATATTCGACGGGCGTACGCACGACGGCCGCCCCCTCTCGTGCATTGGACTTTGAGGGGGACGACCACAAATGACCGCTCAGCTGAAGTTGGCCTTGTCCAGCCCGTAAGCCTTGTCGGCCGAGCCGGGAACGGTGCGGAAGCCCACGTTGAGGCGATTCCAGCCGTTGATGGCCATGATGGCGAAACTGAGGTCCGAGATTTCCTTCTCCGACAGTTCGCCGCGCACTCGTTCGTAGATTTCGTCGGACACACCGTGCGCGCCGAGCGTGGTGAGCGCTTCGGTCCAGGCGAGACAGGCACGCTCGCGTGCCGAGAACAAGGTCGATTCGCGCCAGATCGCGACGTGATGCAGACGCAGTTCGCCCTCGCCGCGGATCTTCGCTTCCTTGACGTGCATGTCGAGGCAGAAGCCGCACCCGTTGATTTGCGAGGCACGGATTTCAACAAGGCTCAGGATCGACGACTCGATGGCGCTCGACTTGAGCAGCATGCCGAATTCGACGAACTTCTTGAAGAGTTCCGGGGATTGGGCAAAGGCGTTCAGACGTTGGCTCATGGTGACTTCCTCATTGGGTTGGCGCGCCCCGTCATCCGTTGACGGGATTTACGCATACGTGAACAACATCTCCATCGTAGGTCCATGCGAGTAACGTCAGAAGCCCCCAGGCGGGGACTATTGTGTTGCCTCGATGACAACAATGTCTCACGGCGAGTGCGATCCGTGCGCGTCGCTCGTGTCGTTCACATCGTTCATATTGCTCATCCGTTCAGCCGTCGCAACAAGCCAGTCGAACACTTGCGTCACGACCGGCGAGCGCGTCGCCCCGGCGACACGCGAAATCCACCACGTATGCCCCGCGATCTTCGGATAACCGGCAAGTATGCGCAAGCGCCCCTGCCGCAGACATTCGTCCGCGACCAGACGCGATACGCAGGCGACGCCACGACCACGCAGTGCGGCGTCGAGCAGCAGGCGCTCGTCGTCGTAAATCGCGTGCTTATGAAAGGCGGCCAGCTGATTGCGGAACAGCGAAGCCGTGGCGTCGCGCGTGAAGCTCTCCTCAAGACAGATCAGCGATGTCATCTCTGCGTGCTTCTCAGGCGGGCTGCCGGACAACTGCTCTGCCAATGCCTCGCTGGCGACAATCACCCACTCGTCTCGCAACAGCGGCATCTCCAGCAGTCCCGCCTGCTGCAGCGGCCGGTCACCGATCACGATATCGATGTCGGTCTCGTCGATGAAACGCGCGGATTCATCCGTCGACAACATCGGGCATAACGATGGAACTTGCGCGAGCAGGTCGTCGACGCGCGGGCTCAGCCAGCCGTGCAGCACTTCTGCCGGGGCGGCAATCACGACCAGCCCGGGATCGAGATAGGTCGAGATGCGGCCCAATCCGCTGCGCAGCGTGTCGATCGAGCGTTGCACGGTGCGCTGCAATACCTCGCCAGCAACGGTCAATTCGACGCCGCGTCCGACCCGCCGGAACAGCGGCTGCCCCACCTCCTCCTCCAACTGCTGCACCTGATGGCTGATCGCAGACTGGCTGACATGCAGTTCGTCTGCCGCACGCGAGAAATTTCCGTGACGCGCCGCCGCCTCGAAACCCATGAGCAACTTGAGTGACGGAATTCGCTGGCGATTCATCGAATCCTCGCAAGATATGAGAAAAGTTGATTAATAGTAGCAAAACATCTCGTTTTTCTTTATCGGTAATGCACCTCAAACTGCGTGCACTGCCTGACACGCCGACGCACCCGCGGTCACCCGATGGCGAAATCGTGCGAATCATCATCAAGAGAATTGGGAAATGCCGACACGGCGAGGTTTCATGAAGCAGGGATTACTGACGTCCGGCGCCGCGATGCTGGCCGGGGCGTTTGGCGTCGGTCTGATGCGCCACGCGAGTGCCGCCAGCGGTGCCGAGTGGGTCATGCCGGACGAGGGTGAGCGTCACGCCGCCACATGGATGGCGTTCGGGCCAAGCGAGGACGTTTGGGGTCGTCGTCTGCAACGCGGAGCGCGTGAGGGGCTTGCACGCATTGCGCAGGCCATCGGGAGCTTCGAGCGCGTCAATATGCTGGTTCGCGGAGAAGATTACGACGTGGCCGAGCGCATGTGCGGCAGCAAGGTGAACCTGATCGTGCAGCCCATCGACGATCTGTGGATGCGTGATACCGGCCCCGTTTTCGTCCGTTCCCGCAGCGGTGCAAAGGCGGCCGTCGACTTCAACTTCAATGGCTGGGGTGGCAAGCAGTCTTGCGACGACGATGCAGAAGTTGCCGCTTTCGTCGCCGAAAAAACGGGGGCGCGAGTGCTCGCCACACGTCTGGTGCTGGAGGGCGGTGGCATCGAGGTCGACGGCGACGGTACGGCCATCATGACGGAGAGTTGTGTGCTCAACCGGAACCGCAATCCGGGGGTCGGCAAGGCGGCGTGCGAGGCTGAGCTGATGAGACTTCTGGGGCTGCGCAGGATCGTCTGGTTGCCGGGGATCGCGGGCAAGGACATTACCGACGGGCACACCGATTTCTACGCGCGCTTCGCACGGCCCGGTGTTGTGATTGCGCACCTGGATAACGATACGTCGTCTTACGATCACGCGGTGACGATGCGCCATCTCGATATTCTGCGTCAGACGACGGACGCCTCGGGGCGCAAACTACAAGTGGTTGTGCTTCCCGGCCCGAACAGCGTTCGCGGCACTTATGAGGCCGATGAATTTGCGGCCGGTTACGTCAACTTTTACGTGTGCAACGGCGCTGTCATCGCCCCGCAGTTCGGCGATCGTCAGACGGACAACAGCACGCGGGACAAGCTACGCGATCTCTTCCCGAAACGGGAGATCGTGCAACTCGATATCGATGGCATTGCCGGTGGCGGTGGCGGCATTCACTGCACGACGCAACAGCAACCGGCTTGAGCGTCAGGCCGTATTTATTCGGACACCAATCGTTCTGACAACAAAAAAGGGCCAGCAGACTTTCATCTGCTGGCCCTATTCCTGGTAGGCCGTGCTGGGTTCGAACCAGCGACCAAGGGATTATGAGTCCCCTGCTCTAACCGCTGAGCTAACGGCCCTAAACTACCGGCGCTCGCTCAGCAGCAATCAATTGCCTTCGAGGAACGACTTGAGCTTGTCGGAACGGCTCGGGTGACGCAGCTTGCGCAGCGCCTTGGCTTCGATCTGACGAATACGCTCACGCGTCACGTCGAACTGCTTGCCCACTTCCTCGAGCGTATGGTCCGTGCTCATCTCGATACCGAATCGCATACGCAGCACCTTGGCTTCACGCGGCGTCAGCGAATCGAGCACGTCCTTCACGACGTCGCGCATACTACCATGCAATGCGGCGTCGGCAGGTGCGACCGTGCCGGTATCTTCAATGAAATCGCCCAAATGCGAATCGTCGTCGTCACCGATCGGCGTTTCCATGGAGATCGGTTCCTTCGCGATCTTCATGATTTTGCGGATCTTGTCCTCCGGCATTTCCATCTTTTCGGCCAGCGTCGCCGGATCCGGCTCGACACCGGTTTCCTGCAGAATCTGACGCGAAATCCGGTTCATCTTGTTGATCGTTTCGATCATGTGCACCGGAATACGGATGGTACGTGCCTGGTCCGCGATCGAACGCGTGATGGCCTGACGGATCCACCACGTCGCGTACGTCGAGAACTTGTAACCACGACGGTATTCGAACTTGTCCACCGCCTTCATCAGGCCGATGTTGCCTTCCTGAATCAGATCCAGGAACTGCAGACCACGGTTCGTGTACTTCTTCGCAATCGAAATCACCAGACGCAAGTTCGCTTCGGTCATCTCGCGCTTTGCCTTACGGGCACGGCGCTCGCCTTCCGACATCTTGCGATTGACGTCCTTCAACTCGGTCAGCGGCAACACCACGCGCGCTTGCAGGTCGATCAGCTTCTGCTGCAATTCCTGAACGGCCGGCACGTTACGCTCAACCACCGAGCTGTACGCCTTGTTGTCGGCCACGACCGTGTAGATCCAGTCGAGATTGGTTTCGTTGCCCGGGAAACGCGACACGAAATCCGCACGCGGCATGCCGCACTTGTCGACCACGATGTTCAGGATCGCACGCTCGATGTTGCGCACTTCGTCCACCTGCGAACGCAGCGTGTCGCACAGACGCTCGACCGTACGCGCCGTGAAGCGGATCGTCATCAGTTCAGCCTGGATCGACTCGCCAGCCTTCACGTACGGCTTCGACTGGTAGCCTTCCTTCTCGAACGCACGTCGCATTTTGCCGAACCAGTCGGCGATCACGGCGAACTTGGCGAGCGAGTCACGCTTGAGCTGCTCGACCTGCGCTGCCGAAGCTGCGCCGCCGTTGCTGCTATCCTCTTCCTCGTCGCCTTCTTCCTCTTCCTCTTCTTCCTCTTCTTCTTCCGCATCAGCGTCGAAGTCTTCGTCGTCAGAGGCTGCGGCGGCCGCATTGGCTTCCGCATTCGGATCGATCAGGCCGTCGACCACTTCGTCGATACGCATTTCTTCGCGCTCGACCTTCTCGGCCATCGCCAGGATCTCGGCAATCGTCGTCGGGCATGCGGAGATGGCCTGCACCATGTGCTTCAGGCCTTCTTCGATGCGCTTGGCGATCTCGATTTCCCCTTCACGCGTCAGCAGCTCGACCGTACCCATTTCGCGCATGTACATACGCACCGGGTCGGTCGTGCGGCCGAACTCCGAATCGACCGTCGAGAGGGCCGCTTCCGCTTGCTCCTCAACTTCGTCGTCCGTCGCAGCGTTCGGGGCATTGTCGTTGAGCAGTAGCGTCTCGGCATCGGGTGCCTGCTCATAGACAGCCACGCCCATGTCGTTAAACGTTGCGATCACGCCTTCCAGCGCGTCGCCTTCGACCACATCGTCGGGGAGGTGGTCATTGATCTCTGCAAAGGTCAGGAAGCCTCGTTCCTTGCCCAGCTTGATCAGTGTCCGCAGCTTGCCACGACGTTCCTCAAGTTCCTCGGCCGTACCGGGCTGGTGCGAGGAAAATGCGTCCTTGAGCAGTGCTTTCTCTTTTGCCCGGCGATCACGCGCCTTCTGCTTTTCCACTTTGGTCTGATCTTCGTTCACGGGTTGATCATTAGTATTCGCTGCGACGTTCTGCTCCCCCGGGGCGGCGGTCTTCGCGGCTCTGCCGCGTGCTTTGGTCGGGACGACCGGCTCGACTGCTGCCGGCGTAACCTCCACCACTGCCTCCGGTTTGCTGGAAGCCCCGGTCTTGCGTGGGGCTTTCGTCGCAGGTGTACTGCGGCCCGCCGGGCTCGAAGCCTTGGCGGTAGTTGCGCTCTTCGCGCTTTTTTCAGCGGGTTGTCGGGCCTGCGGTTTCCCGCCTGCCGTCGCCTTCGCGGCCGTTGCCGGCTTGGTCGCCTTGACCGCCTTCGCGGTCTTGGCGGGCGGCTCGGACTTCACCGTCGGCCTGGCTGCCTTGGCAGCCCCCACCGTCGCGGCGGTCGCACTCTTGCGCTTGGTGACATCGGTCACCTTCGCAGCTGTATTGCCGGTTGCCTTCGTGGCACCGGCAGCTGCCTTAGTTTGCGTAGTACGTTTCGCCGAACTTGCCTGGCTGGCTGTTTTCTTCGTGGCTTGCGACGCCGCACCGGCTTTTGCTGCAACGCCAGCTTTCGCAGAACGAGACGCCCCCTTCCCACCTGATGCCGCCGCCGCACTGGTCGCGCGTTTAGCCGTCGGTGAAGGGATAACCGTCTTTTTTCCGCTGGTCGTTGTCATCTTTGCCATAGCGATCTCGCTTGCCAGAAAACAGCCCACTGAAAACCTTTAATTATAGCACGCGGGCATACCTCAACTTCGCGCGCCTCCTGTGCTGGCCGTAGCCAGCCACCGCTTCAATTCGTCACGTTCCCGTGACAGCGCCTGAGCGTGGCGCAATTCATCGGGCGTCAACGACGCCCGCTTGAAAATCGTCTCCAATTCTTCGCACAGCCGGTCGTACTGCAAACGCCGGATGGCACTACGCAACTCGGTGAGGCGCAAGGCGATTTGCTCTTCGCGACGCTCGACCTGCGCCTCATCGGCCGGATCAAACAACATCAGATCCCGCGCATTTTCTTCAAATGCCAGAATTTCGCGGATGATGTCGTCGAAACTGGCCCAGTTCGGCGAAATCCGCAGCCGATCCGACATATAGCGGAAATCGGCCTGCGCACCCATTTCGCGGCACAGCGTCAGCACTTCCGAGAAAATCTCGCCGTGCTGCCCCATCTCCCGCAAAATCTTGGTCTCTTCTTCGGTTAATTCGTTTCCCAGCGCCGGGAACATCAGCAAGTTCTGTAACGCCCGATGCTCGGTGCCGACCACGCGACGCTTCTCGCGCTTGGCCGGCGCTTTGTCCCACGTGTTCTGACGGCGCGCAGCGCCGATGTGCAACTCGCAAAGCTCCGCGACTTCCTCGACCGAACTGCCCACGCGCTCGGCGAGCGCATGAATGATCTGGCCACGCAGCGCGTTAGCGGGCATCTGCTGCAACAGCGGTTTTGCCTCGAACAACGCACGCGCCCGCCCTTCTGGCTGGTGCATTTCCTTGCCTGCCGTCACTTCACCGATCAGGAACTGCGACATCGGCATGGCGCGCGAGACTTCGTCGGCAAACGCTTGCGTGCCGTGCTCGCGCACATAGCTGTCCGGATCGTGCTCGCTCGGCAAAAACAGAAACTTGAAACTCCGGTTGTCGTCGGCGTGTGGCAGGCAAGCTTCAAGCGCACGACGCGCCGCCCGGCGCCCCGCCGCATCGCCATCGAAGCTGAACACCACCGTTTCGGTCTGGCGCAGCAGCTTCTGCACATGCATCGGCGTGCAAGCCGTACCGAGCGTCGCGACCGCCTGCGGAAAGCCCAACTGAGCCAGCGCCACGACATCCATATAGCCTTCGACCACCAGCACGTAACCCGCGTCGCGAATGCCGATGCGCGCCTCGAACAACCCGTATAGCTCGCTGCCCTTGCTAAAGAGCGGTGTCTCGGGAGAGTTCAGATACTTGGGCTCGCCCTTGTCCAGCACGCGTCCGCCGAAGGCGATGACCTGCCCTTTCGTATTGCGGATCGGAAACATGATCCGGTCGCGAAAACGGTCGTAGCGTCGCTTCGTGCTGCCCGGCTCACCCTTCTCGCTTTCGATGACAAGACCGGCGTCAAGCAACTGGTCGTCGCGATAATTCTCGAACGCAGCTTCCAGGTTCTGCCAGGCTTCCGGGGCGTAACCGAGCCCGAAATGCGCTGCAATTTCACCCGTCAATCCGCGTCGCTTCAAATATTCGATGGCCACCGGCGCGCCGCGCAGCTGCTTGCGGTAGTAGTCGCAAGCGCGCGTCATGACGTCGACGAGGCCGAGAGTCTGCGCGCGTTGCGCAGCCGGTGCCGGTGCGCCCGGCAGCGGCGCTTCTCGCGGCACGTCCAGCCCGACGTTGCGGGCCAACTCTTCCACGGCTTCGACAAATCCGAGCCCGGCATGCTCCATGAGGAAGCTGATCGCGCTGCCGTGCGCGCCACACCCGAAGCAGTGATAGAACTGCTTGGTGGGACTTACCGTAAATGAGGGCGACTTCTCGTTATGAAAGGGGCACAGCCCCATGAAGTTCGCCCCGCCCTTCTTCAACTGCACGTAACGACCCACCACCTCGACAATATCGACGCGGTTGAGCAAGTCCTGCAAAAACGACTGGGGAATCACTGGATCGGTGCCATCGCAACGCGGTGCCACACCGTCACAAAGCGACAGCGCCTCACCGCACTACCGGATTACGCAGCCAACGCCGCCTTCACTTGCGCGGACACGGCGGTCATGTCGGCACGGCCCGCCAACAGACCCTTGAGCACGCCCATCACCTTACCCATGTCCTGCGGGCCGACTGCGCCCGTTTGCGCCACGGCCGCTTTCACCGCCTGAGCAACTTCGTCTGCCGAGAGTTGCTGCGGCATGTAGACCATGAGTACTTCGACTTCGGCGGCTTCCTTATCGGCCAGATCGGCGCGGCCAGCGGCCTGGAACTGACTGATGGAATCTTTGCGTTGTTTGATCAGTTTGTCGACGATGGCAACGGTGGCCGCGTCATCGAGGGTGATGCGCTCGTCGACTTCCTTTTGTTTGATTGCCGCAAGCAGCAGGCGGATGGTCCCCAGTTTGTCGGCGGCCTTGGCACGCATGGCCGTCTTCATGTCTTCGTTAATGCGTTCTTTCAGACTCATGAGCAGGGATTCCGGAATTCGATTACGTTTCAGTGTAGTGCATGCCGCCCCAAAGAAAAGGACGGCGACGGTGTGACACGCACCGCCCTGCGCCGCTGCCGGTGCACTGGCGCAGCGTTCAACGGGGGCACAAAGCACAAAAACCCGCTTGCGGAAACGATCACACGTGCGATCACAAGCGGGCTCGCCGGAAACTTAGACCGCCCGGACACAGGCATGATTCAATGCCCCGTGTCGCTGGCGTATCGGACGCTAATCTTCAGGTAATGCGCCGGAGGCGTCTGAAACCGACGAAAACGCCTTCCGAAACGACTGTTACGACAGATACAGCGCCGTCTCCACGAAGGAGAGAGCGTAGCACAACGGTCTAGTAGCCGTCTACGACAGCGCGTCGCCTTGGGGCCGTCAGGTGCCGTCCCCGGCGGCCTTGCCCGCCTGGATGCTTTCGGACATTGCCCGCGCGCAGGCTACCGCGGACGCCCACGCCCACTGGAAGTTGTAGCCGCCGAGCCAGCCCGTCACGTCGACCACTTCCCCCACGAAATGCAGCCCCGGTTGCGTGCGCGCCTCCAGCGTGGCCGAGGACAACGCACGGGTGTCGACGCCGCCGCGCGTCACTTCCGCCTTGCGCCACCCTTCCGACCCGCAAGGCTTGAGCGTCCAGCCGGAAAACGCCTGTGCGAGCGAGCGCAACGCCTTGTCCGGCAACTCCTGCACGCGCGCTTGCGGCGAGAGGCCACTATTGGCAACCCAAGCATCCGCCAATCGCGCCGGAACCCACTGCGCCAGCAAGTTGCTCAATTGACGTTTGGACGACGCCTTGGCTTCGAACAGTGCCGCCTCGATGTCGGACGTCGGTGCGAGATTCAGTGTAATCGGCTGTCCCGGCGTCCAGAAACTGGAAATCTGAAGAATCGCCGGACCGGACAGACCGCGGTGCGTGAACAACAGATCCTCAAGAAAGCTGCCCGCATCCTTACCTTTGCCCGTGCTGACATCGACTTCCAGCGACAAACCGGACAGTCCGGCGAAGGGTGCCCAGGTCGACGCGTCGAACATCAGCGGGACGAGTGCCGGTCTTGGCTCCACGATATCCAGACCGAACTGACGGGCAATCCGATACCCCCAGTACGTCGCCCCGATTTTCGGAATCGACAGCCCACCGGTTGCAATCACGAGACGTTTTGCGGCGATATGTCCGGCATCTGTCGTCAAATGATAGCGGTGCGCCCCACCGGCCTCGGTGTACGCGACCGTATGGACCGCGCATGGCATGCGCCAGTGCACATGCCCCGCAGCGCACTCGTTTCGCAGCATTTCGATGACGTCTTCGGCACTTTCGTCGCAGAAGAGTTGACCGCGATGCTTTTCGTGCCACGCAATGCGATGGCGCTTGAGCAGGTCGAGGAAGTCGCGCGGGGTGTAACGCGCGAGCGCCGAACGGCAGAAACGCGGATTCTCCGACAGATAGTTCGCCGGGCCCGCATTGATATTGGTGAAATTGCAGCGACCGCCGCCCGAGATTCGAATCTTCTCAGCGAGACGCGTCGCATGGTCGATGAGCACCACGCGCAGGCCCAACTGCCCGGCCACTGCCGCGCACATCAGGCCAGCTGCGCCAGCACCCACAACCGCTACATCAAACTTTTCCATGGCGGGCATTGTAACCGGCAGCCGATGAGGCCGACTGGTATACTTCCGGGCTCCCCATTAAAGTTGACGCTGCGCGTATCCCTATCCGCCATGCTGGTTCTAGGCATTGAAAGCTCCTGCGACGAAACCGGGCTCGCCCTCTACGACACCGAGGCCGGGCTGCTCTCGCACGCGCTGCATTCGCAGATTGCGATGCATCGCGAGTACGGCGGCGTGGTGCCCGAACTAGCCTCGCGCGACCACATTCGTCGCGCCTTGCCATTAGCCGAAGAGGTCCTCGCGCAAGCTGGCAAGCCGCTGAGCGCCGTCGACGCCATCGCCTACACGCAGGGCCCCGGTCTCGCAGGCGCGCTGCTGGTGGGCGCAAGCGTCGCCAACGCCCTCGCGTTCGCGCTCGACCGTCCGGTCGTCGGCGTGCACCACCTAGAAGGCCATTTGCTGTCGCCGCTGCTCGCCCCGGACGCACCCGACTTCCCCTTCGTCGCCTTGCTGGTCTCCGGCGGCCACACGCAACTGATGGAAGTCCGCGCGTTCGGACAGTACGCCATGCTCGGCGAAACGCTCGACGATGCCGCCGGTGAAGCCTTCGACAAGACGGCCAAACTGCTCGGCCTCGGCTACCCGGGGGGCCCCGCCGTCTCGCGCCTGGCCGACTTCGGCACGCCGGGACGCTACGACCTGCCGCGTCCGATGAAGCACTCGGGCAATCTGGATTTCAGCTTCAGTGGCCTGAAGACGGCGGTGCTCACCCAGGTCCGCAATCTCGGCGGCAATGTGTGCGAACAGGAAAAGGCCGACCTCGCACGCGGCTTCGTCGACGCGATTGTCGACGTCCTTGTCGCCAAGTCGATGGCCGCCCTGAAGCAAACCGGGATGAAGACGCTGGTCGTCGCGGGTGGCGTGGGTGCCAACGCCCAATTGCGGGCCGGACTGAACGAAGCGGCACGCCGCCGGGGATATCGCGTGCATTACCCCGACCTCGCGTTCTGCACCGATAACGGCGCGATGATCGCCTTTGCGGGCGCGATGCGCCTCAAGCACTGGCCGGACGAAGCGGATAGCGAATACGCCTACACGGTGCGCCCGCGCTGGGATCTGGCGGATATCGTGCGAAGTGTGTGACGGCGACGTCGATGGTTTGACGATCCGCACATCCTTCGACGACTGCCCAAGAAAAAACCGCTCCGAGGAGCGGTTTTTTTACGTCCGACGAAGATCACGGACGATCACGCCGCCACACGCTTATCGCGCTCGATCACGGCATAGGCACTGTGATTGTGGATCGATTCGAAGTTCTCGGCCTGAAGCACGTACGCCGCGACGCGCGGCTCGCTGTTCAGACGCGTCGCCACGTCACGCACCAGATCCTCTACAAACTTGGGATTCTCATAGGCGCGCTCGGTCACGTACTTCTCGTCGGGGCGCTTGAGCAGCCCCCACAATTCGCACGACGCCTCCTCTTCCGCCATCCGCACCAGTTCTTCGACCGCGATATCGCCTGCGATCTCCGCGTCGATGGTGATATGCGAGCGCTGGTTGTGCGCACCATATTGCGAGATCTTCTTCGAGCACGGGCACAGGCTCGTGACCGGCACGAGCACCTTGAGCCACACGCGCGTCTCGCCGTGGCGAACGTCGCCGGTCAGCGTGACCTCGTAATCCATCATGCTCTGCACGCCCGAGACCGGCGCCGTCTTGTTGATGAAGTACGGGAACGTCACTTCGATGCGACCGGCCTCGGCTTCGAGCTTATCGAGCATGCTGGCGAGCATCGCGCGGAAGCCCGCCACGTTCATCGGCTCGCGGTTCGCTTCGAGCAAGGCGACGAAGCGCGACATGTGCGTGCCCTTCTGGTCGGCACGCAAATGCACATCGAGATTGAACAGGCCGATGGTGGCCTGCACGTCGCCGTCGGCCAGACGCACCGACAACGGATGACGCACGCCACGCACACCAACGCGCTGAATCGGGATCTGCCGGGTGTCGACGGTGCTCTGCACATCCGGCATGACGAAAGCGGGGTTCATCTGGTTCATCTAATTTCCTTCTTTGCCGGCAAGCCGACTGGGGGGAGGCAATGGGCAAACGTATCCGACACACGGCTCGCGAGCCTCTGCCGAGTGGCGTCGGGAACGTGCCGGAGAACCCCGGCACGGGATGGGGAATGCGTCTTTCAAAACGAAACGATCCGGCGCTTGGGCCGGATCGTTCGCAGACTCGAGACTGCCGGACAGGTCAGGCGACGAGCTTCGCCGCGGTCTTGCCGGTTGTCTGAGTGGCCTCTGCCGACGGAAGATCGAAGCGCTCGCAGATCGACTTGGCGATACCTGCGGCGTCAAGACCCACACCGGACAGCAACAATGCCGGGTCGCCATGATCGATGAAGCGATCGGGCAGGCCCAATTGTAGTACGGGTCGATTACCCCCACTGGCCAACAGGGATTCGGCCACGGCCGAGCCCGCGCCGCCCATGATGCTGCCCTCTTCCACCGTCACGAGGTAGTCGTGCGTTTGCGCCAGTCGTGCGATCAGTTCGTCATCGATCGGCTTGACGAAGCGCATGTCGGCCACAGTCGCGTCGAGTTGCGCTGCCGCTGCAAGCGACGGCGCCACCATGCTACCGAAAGCGAGGATGGCGACGCGACGTCCGGCTTCCGCCTGGCTCTCGCGGCGCACCACGCCCTTGCCGATCGGCAGTGCCGTCATCGTCTGTTCGATCACGGCACCCGTGCCTGCACCACGCGGATAGCGCACCGCAGACGGACCATCGATCTGCACGCCGGTGTAAAGCATCTGGCGGCATTCGTTCTCGTCCGACGGCGCCATCACGACCATATTCGGAATGCAGCGCATGAACGGAATGTCGTACGCGCCAGCGTGGGTCGCACCATCGGCACCCACGAGGCCCGAGCGGTCCAGCGCGAACACGACCGGCAGGTTTTGCAGCGCGACGTCGTGAATCAGTTGATCGTAACCGCGTTGCAGGAACGTCGAGTAGATCGCGACGATCGGCTTCAGACCTTCGGTCGCCATACCACCAGCAAACGTCACCGCATGCTGCTCGGCGATGCCCACGTCGTAGTAACGATCCGGGAAACGCTTCTCGAACTCCACGAGGCCGGAGCCTTCGCGCATGGCCGGGGTAATGCCCACAATGCGCTTGTCCACTGCCGCGATATCGCACAGCCAGTCACCGAACACTTGCGTGTACGTCTTCTTGCTGCTCGTGCTCGGCTTGATACCTTCGGCCGGGTTGAACTTGCCCGGACCGTGATACAGCACCGGGTCGGCTTCCGCGAGCTTGTAGCCATAGCCCTTGCGCGTGACGACGTGCAGGAACTGCGGGCCCTTCAGATTCTTGATGTTCTCGAGCGTCGGAATCAGCGAGTCGAGGTCGTGACCGTCGATCGGGCCGATGTAGTTGAAGCCGAACTCTTCGAACATCGTGGCGGGAACGACCATGCCCTTGGCATGCTCTTCGAACTTGCGCGCCAGCTCAAGCACCGGGGGTGCAACGCTCAGCACCTTCTCCACGCCCTTCTTCGCAGCGGCGTAGAAACGGCCCGACATCAGGCGGGCCAGATAGCGGTTGAGCGCGCCGACCGGCGGCGAGATCGACATGTCGTTGTCGTTGAGGATGACCAGCAGCGGCACGTCTTCATGCACGCCGGCGTTGTTCATCGCCTCGAACGCCATACCGGCCGTCATCGAACCGTCGCCGATCACCGCGATGCCGAAACGGTTCTCACCCTTCGTGCGTGCGCCGAGCGCCATGCCGAGCGCCGCCGAAATCGACGTGCTCGAGTGCGCCGTGCCGAACGTGTCGTACGGCGATTCGTCGCGCTTCGGGAAACCCGAGATACCGCCAAGCTGGCGCAGCGAACCCATCTGTTCGCGACGACCCGTCAGGATCTTGTGCGGATAGCTCTGGTGGCCCACGTCCCAGACAATGCGATCTTCCGGCGTGTTGAAGACGTAGTGCAGCGCAATCGTCAGCTCGACCGTGCCGAGGTTGGACGACAGGTGGCCGCCGGTACGCGACACGCTCTCAAGCACGAAAGCCCGTAGCTCTTCGGCCAGCGGCGCGAGTTGGCGACGCTCCAGACGCCGCAAATCGGCCGGGTCATCGATAGTATTTAGAAGTTCGTACATCGTCGTTCCATATATAGGCGTTCTTTACCGGGCAACTCCCCCTGTGAGTTGTTCCCGATCTCCTGCCGATGCGTTCTGTGGGGAGAAACGCGTCGACCCTCCTTGCCCCTTGCTTATCGCTACTGCCAGCGGTCCCCGATACGCATTGACCCGCGCCCCAGGAACCACTCAGAAAACTCATTTGCCGATGACGCGTCGCGACTTACACCACGAATCGTCGGCTTACGTCTAGTCTACGTCGGTCAATTAATGCGATCGACAACGTAATCGGCCAGTGCACGCAGACGATCTGCGTTACCCAGCGACGCACTCGCTGCATGCGCATCGGCACGCAGCTTTTCCGCGTAAGCGCGTGCGCCGTCGAGACCCATCAGCGACACGTAGGTCGGCTTGTCGTTGGCGGCGTCCTTGCCTGCGGTCTTGCCCAGCGTGGCCGAGTCGGCCGTCGTGTCGAGAATGTCGTCCACCACCTGGAAAGCCAGTCCGACGGCTGCCGCGTAGGCGTCGAGCGCGATCGTTTCGTCGTCCGACAGCGCGCGGCCGCAGATGGCGCCCATACGCAGCGAAGCACGCAGCAATGCGCCCGTCTTCAGGCGATGCATGTTTTCCAGTTGCGACTGCGTGAGCTTGATGCCCACGCTTTCCAGATCGATGGCCTGACCGCCAGCCATGCCGAGCGCGCCCGAGGCCAGCGCCAGTTCGCGCACCAGCGCGAGCGACTGCGCAGCGCTCAGATCGCCCGTCGCCTCACCCAGCAGCGCGAAGGCCTGCGTCTGCAGACCGTCGCCCGCGAGCAGACCGGTCGCCTCGTCGTACTGCACGTGCACCGTCGGCTTGCCACGGCGCAGGTCGTCATCGTCCATGCACGGCAGATCGTCGTGCACCAGCGAATACGCATGAATCATTTCGACGGCGCACGCTGCGCGATCGAGTGCCGTCTCGCTGGCCTGCGTGACTTCGCCCGCAGCGAAGCACAGCAGCGGGCGCACCCGCTTGCCGCCGCCGAGCACGGCGTAACGCATCGATTCGTTGAGTCGCGCCGAGCCGCCATCGGCCGCCTTGGGCAGCGCAGCGTCGAGCGCCTGTTCCACACGGGCCTGTACTGCCTGCATCCAGGCCTTGATATTCTGATCCGCCATCGTCTTCGTCCTGCACGTGCCCGTCGGGCCGTGCTTGTTATTGAAGCGCCCCGCTGTCTTGCTGGGGGACGCCTTGGGTCGTGGGTCGTCTTGCCGTATTTCAGTTGGCCGCTCAGGCGACTTAGAACTCGTCGCGCGACGACGCTTCGAGCGGCTTTAGCGTCTCGCCTTCGAGCACCTTCACCTGCTGCTCGACCTTCTCGAGCAGACCCTGGCAGTACTTCACCAGGACGGCGCCGCGCCGATACGCGCCTAACGATTCTTCCAGTCCCAGCTCACCGCCCTCCATGCGTCCGACGAGCTGCTCGAGCTCAGCCAGCGCAGCCTCATAGGTCTCGGGCAGGTCTTGCGGCGCCTCGGGCGCCGCGTCTTGCGACTTTGCAGTCTTGGCCATAAACGCAAAATTCGGGTCGAATGTTCCATTTTACGGCAAAAGCGCATTAGCTCGCAGAGCGTAAATTGCCTGAAATCGGGTCCAGATGACTTTTTTCGGACATTATTTAACGCAAATCATGGACTTAGCGGCCCCCAGATGCTTAGACCGGGTATAATCGTCGGTTCCCCTAAATCGATTTTTCGATGGTTGGGTTGTTCACTGCTTTCAAGCTAGACGGGAGTGGGAATGTCCAATCTAAGCAGCGCTTTGCAACTAAAACCGGCCTCAAGCCAACTGCCGGTCTACACGTATTTCGACGAGGCGCTCCTCGCCCGCGAGCGTGAAGTCCTGTTTAAGCACGGCCCCCGTTACGTGGGCCACGAACTGATGGTCCCGGAAGTCGGCGATTATTTCGCGCTTCCGGCAGAGCAGGAAGGTCGCATGCTGGTCCGCAACGGTGCGGGCGAGCATAACGGCATCGAATTGCTCTCGAACGTCTGCCGTCATCGTCAGGCGGTCATGCTCAATGGGCGTGGGAACACGCCCAATATCGTTTGCCCGCTTCACCGTTGGACTTACGACACAAAGGGCGAACTGCTCGGCGCGCCGCATTTCCCGGAGAAGCCCTGCCTGAACCTCGGCAAGTTCCCGCTGCAACGCTGGAACGGGCTGCTGTTCGAAGCAGAAGGCCGCGATGTGCAGGCCGATCTCGCACGACTGGGCGTGAAGCACCATCTCGACTTCTCGAACTTCATGTTCGATCACGTCGAAGTTCACGAATGTAACTACAACTGGAAGACGTTCATCGAGGTTTACCTCGAGGACTATCACGTCGTGCCGTTCCACCCAGGTCTGGGCAGCTTCGTTTCGTGCGAAGACCTGAGCTGGGAGTTCGGCGACTGGTACAGCGTCCAGACGGTTGGCGTGCATGAAGGTCTCGCAAAACCCGGCAGCCCCATCTACCGCCAGTGGCACGACGTGCTGCTGCGCTACCGGGAAGGCGTGCCGCCGGACTTCGGTGCGATCTGGATGGTGTACTACCCGCATCTCATGATCGAGTGGTACCCGCACGTGCTCGTGGTGTCGTGGCTGATTCCGCACGGACCGCAGAAGACGACGAACATCGTCGAATTCTATTACCCCGAGGAAATCGCGCTCTTCGAACGCGAATTCATCGAGGCCGAGCGTGCCGCCTATATGGAAACGGCACGCGAAGACGACGAGATTGCCGAACGCATGGACGCCGGACGTCGCGCCCTGTTCCAGCGTGGCGTCTCGGAAACGGGTCCATATCAGAGCCCGATGGAAGACGGCATGCAACACTTCCACGAGTTCCTGCGTCGCCAGATGGGGGATTTCTAAGCCTCACCGGCTCAGGAAGTCTCATCGAATGAGAACGCAAAGCCATCTGGCGGAAGTCTTGTCAGATTCGCCTCGCGCACGCACTGTGGTGTCGGCGAGACCGAATTAAATATTTGCCGAAAAATCGCCGAGCGGCGGGCCATGTGCCCGCCGTTTTCGTTAGAATCGACGCCATGCTTTCGATATGACCGTGCATGGATCCTTTGTGCTGCACGAGTCACCTGCGTTCAGCACAAAACGCGCTCGTTCGTCTTCCCGCCGTTATCGGCCACAATTCGCCATGCAATCGCTCTGGATGTTGGTCTCCGCCTTCATGTTCACGTTGATGGGGCTCTTCATCAAACTGGCGGCAAACGAATACAACACCGGCGAAATTGTTCTCTACCGCAGCCTGATCGGCGTAATCGTCCTTCTTGGGATGGCGCGATTGCGGGGCCAGTCCATTCGTACCCGTCATCTGGGATCGCACGTCAAACGCAGCACAGCCGGTGTCATTTCCCTCGGGCTCTGGTTCTTTTCGCTCACGCAATTGCCGCTCTCCACGGCAATGACACTCAACTACATGTCGCCGATCTGGATTTCGCTGATCGTGATGGGAACGGCGGCAATGCGCGGTAGCCTGCGCACCGATTTCAGGCTGGTGGCGGCGATCTTCGCCGGTTTCGTGGGCGTAGCACTCCTGTTGCAGCCGACCATCGACAGTCAGGCGTGGGTTGCGGGTGTTGCAGGCGTTGTCTCGGGCGTGTTCTCGGCCGTCGCCTATATGCAGGTCAAGGAGCTAGGCGCAGCAGGCGAACCCGACTGGCGCATCGTTTTCTACTTCTCGGCGGGCGGCGTGCTGCTCGGCCTGGCCTGGGTCGCCATTGAAGGCTTGCACCCGATGACCTGGCGCGGCGCGGGCCTGATGCTGGGCGTCGGGGTCGCCGCATTGATTGCGCAGACGGCACTCACCCGGGCATTCAGTCTGGGCAATACGCTCGTCACTGCGAATCTCCAATATTCGGGCGTAATCTTCGCTACACTGATCAGCATGCTTGTCTGGGGCGACTGGCCTGCACTGGCCGGCTGGATCGGCATGCTGCTCATCGTAGCGAGCGGCATGACCGCACTGCGCCGGCCATCCCCCTCCGCCTGATCGCCGCCGAACGAATCCCCCACGCCCGTCTGCGGAGACGCCATGATTCATACGCATTTCACCACGCTCATCAGTCCGCAAAATCTCGATGCGCTGATGCAAACCGCCGCCGGTGGCGGCGCCCCGGTGGTCATCTTCGATTGCCGTTTCGATCTCGCCAATCCGAAGGCCGGCGAGGAAGCCTACGTTCAGGGCCATATCTTCGGTGCGTTCTATGCGCATCTCGAACGCGATCTCTCCGGCAAAACGAACGGAAAGAACGGTCGTCACCCGCTGCCTGATCGCGACGCCCTCGTCCGACACCTCGCCGCATGCGGCCTGTCGAAGGGCCAGCAGGTTGTCGCATATGACGCGCAGGGCGGCATGTACGCCGCACGCCTGTGGTGGTTGCTGCGCTGGCTCGGACACGAGTCGGTCGCGGTACTCGACGGCGGCCTGCAAGCGTGGGAAGCCGCCGGGTTCAAGCTCGACGCCGCACCGCCCGAAGCGCCGCCTCCCGGCGATTTCGCGCCGGGTGAACCGCTGGCGACGACGGCAGACGCCGCCGCCATCGAGCGCAACCTCACGTCGCACGAGCGTCTTGTTATCGACGCCCGTGCACCGGACCGCTATCGCGGCGAAAACGAAACCCTCGACCCGATTGGCGGCCATATTCCAGGCGCAAAGAATCGTTTCTTCAAAGACAACCTCGGCGCGGACGGCCGCTTCAAACCTGCGGCGACTCTTCGCGAGGAGTTCACACAGGTCATCGGCCACGACCGCCTGCCGGAACGCGTCATCTCGCAGTGCGGCTCGGGCGTGACCGCTTGCCACAATCTGCTGGCGATGGAAGTGGCCGGGCTGCACGGCGCTAGCCTCTACCCCGGCTCGTGGAGCGAGTGGTGTGCGGACAAGCGTCGTCCGGTATCGACGGGGGCTCAACCCTGAGTTCAGTAGACCAGTGACGCAAAAGGGCACCCCGAGGGGTGCCCTTTTTTTGTACCGGTCGATGTCGCGTGTTACTCGCGACTCGGCTTAACGACGCTTGCCGACATCGCCAGCGCGCTGCCGCCTTCGTCATGGCCGTGCCCGTGATCATGATCGTGGTCATGACCATTGAGCCACACGACCAGCGCCAGACCGACGCCGATCAGCAGGATCTGCGGCAGGGCGTCGCGCGGCGACGTGCGCCGCTGCATCTGCGGCATGAGATCCGAAACAGCGATGTAGATGAAGCTGCTCGCCGCAAGCGCCAGCAGGTACGGGATCAGGCTTTGCAGACGATCCAGCATGAAGTATCCGAGCACGCCGCCCAGCAAGGCCGTCAGGCTCGACGCCAACGTCAGCACCAGCGCCTTGCGGCGCTTGAAACCCGCGTTCAGCAACACCATGAAGTCGCCCAGCTTGTGCGCGACTTCGTGCACCGTGATCGACACCGTGGCTGCCACACCCAGACGCGGATCGGTCAGGAAAGCAGCCGCAATCACCACGCCGTCGGCGAAATTGTGGATCGCGCTGCCCACCAGAATCATCCAGCCGCCCTTGCCCGCTTCGTGTGCGTCGTGGCCATGCTCGTGATGATGTCCGTCGCCTTCGTGGTGGTGGCTATGGCGCAGCAACGCCAGCTTTTCCAGCAGGAAGAACCCCAGCAGTCCGCCAAGCAACCAGCGCGTGATGACGCGGGCGTCGACGTGCGACTCCAGACTTTCCGGCAGTAAATGCAACAACGCCGTGCCGAGCAGCACGCCTGCCGAGAAGCTCACCATCTTGTCGATGAGCTTCGAGAGCAGACCCAGCGACAGCGACGCCGCCCCGAAAAGACTCAGCACGCCGGAAGCCAGCGTGGCGATAACGATGAAAAGAAAGATGGCGTCGATGGTGATTCTCCCGCGGGCAAGCCGGCGATTTAACCAGCTTTTACCGTTACAGGCAAACCGTTGGCACATCGAGGCGTGCAGGACATACGCAGCGGTATCGAGGCGGAACCTGTCGACGATCGCTCCGTTGTTCCCTCACCCCGAAAGGCCACACGCCGTCAGCATGCCGACGGCTCCCCCCCAAACCTCCCTGCCATCAAGCGACGCCATGCTTGCGGAACCAGTCCTGCGCCAGCTTCCAGCCCTCTTTCGCATCGGCCTCGACATAGCTCGCCCGATAATCCGCGAAGAACGCGTGGCCTGAGTTCGGGAACACCTTGAGCTCCGAGCGCTTCGACGCAGCATCGCCCTTGGCCAGCGCCTCGCGCGCCTGTTCGACGCTCGCGACCGGAATCCCCGTGTCCTTGCCGCCGTACAACCCCAGCAGCGGGCCGTGCAGCTTGCCAGCGATGTCGATCGGGTTCTGCGGGAAGCTCTCGCTCTTGTCGCCGACGATGCGCCCGTACCAAGCCACCGCCGCCTTCACGTTGGGGTTATGCGCGTCGTACAGCCACGCGACACGTCCGCCCCAGCAGAAGCCGGTAATGCCCAGACGCTTTTCGTCGCCGCCGTTGGCCACCGCCCACTTCACGGTCGCGTCGATGTCGCTCATGACTTGCTTGTCCGGCGTCTTCGCTACGATTTGCGATTGAATCTCGGCAATCGTGCCCAACGATTGCGGGTCACCCGCACGCGCGAACAACTCCGGCGCGACTGCCAGATAACCGAGCTTCGCGAAGCGGCGGCAGATATCGGCGATGTGCTGATGCACGCCGAAAATCTCCGAGACGACAACGATCGTCGGCAGATGTGTCTTACCCGCGGGCTTTGCGTAGTACACCGGCATCTTGGTACCGGACACCTCAAGCATGTGCTCGCCTGCGTCCAGCCCTTGCGTGTCGGTGGTGATCGTTTCGGCCGCCACCGGGAGCACCGCCAATGCAAACGCCGAACCGACGGCGGTCTTCAGAAAGTCGCGTCGGTTACGCGGCGCAACTTCGGGCACGAGACTATCCAGATCTGCTTGCGACATGTCGCACTCCAGGAGAAAGCGTCAAAAAGAAAATGATCGGGAAGACTGCCGACCGGAGGCCGGACGTTCGGATATTACTAGAGAGGGAATTCGCTTGCACTCAGCACGAAGCATGAAAAAAGCCGCACAAGCAACGTGCCTGCGCGGCCGGGACGTCAGCGAAATGTTGTCAGAACGTCAGTGCAGCTTCACGCGCGGCACGGTCGAGCGACGCAGACGGTTAGCCACGGTATCGAGCATCATTCGCCAGACGCCATGCAGCGCCGCCACATGCATCCGGTAGAGCGACGTGTACATCACGCGAGCGAACAGCCCCTCGATGAACATGCTGCCACCGATCAGTCCGCCCATCAGATTACCCACCGCGCTGAACTTGCCCAGCGAGACGAGTGAGCCGAAGTCGCGGTACGTGAACGTCGGCAAGCTCTGCCCCTTAAGGCGTGCCTCGATGGCCTTCACAAGAAAACTCGCCTGCTGGTGCGCCGCCTGCGCGCGCGGCGGCACGAAGCCGTGCTCCGGCCACTCGCAGCTCGCGCAATCGCCGAATGCAAAGATGTCCGGATCGGTCTTGCTTTGCAGCGTCGGCAGCACTTCGATCTGATTCAGACGATTGACGTCCAGCCCCAGCGTGCCGAGTACCGGCGGCGCGGTAATTCCCGCAGACCAGACCGTGATGTCCGCAGGCAGAACCTTGCCGCTGGTCAGCGTCACTTCGTTGGCGCGGACTTCGGCCACCGAATCGCCGCACAGAATGTCGACGTCCAGCTTGGCGAGCAATCCGGCTACCGCGCCCGACACACGTTCCGGCAGCGCTTTCAGAATGCGCGGGCTCGACTCGATGATGGTGATGCGCACGTCCTTGCGCGGGTCGAGCTTCAGACCATAGGAGCGCAACACTTCAGCGGTATTGCGCAACTCGGCCGACAGCTCCACGCCCGTCGCACCGGCACCGACGATCACGAGATTGACCTTGGGACGCTGCGTGGCCGACGGCGACAGCAACGCGCCACCGCTCTGCGTACCGGTCGCAGCAGCCGGTGCCGACGCCTCGGCAGCGCTCTGCGCACGCACGCATGCCGCCATCAACCGGCGACGGAAACGCTCGGCCTGTTCGACCGTATCGAGGGCAATGGTGTGTTCCCTGGCACCCGGCACACCGAAGAAATTGGTCGTGCTGCCGATGGCGAGCACCAGCGTGTCGTACGGCAACGTGCGCTCGGGCAGCAGATCGCCCTCGCCTTCGTCGTCCGCTGCCGGGACGGCTGCCAGACGGATGGTCTTGGCCGCACGATCCAGCCCGATCATCTCCCCCGTCGCAAACTCGAAGTGATGCCAGTTCGCCTGAGCCACGTAAGAGAGTTGATGCGTCGCCGTATCCATGACACCCGCCGCGACCTCATGCAGCAACGGCTTCCAGATGTGCGACAGGGAACGGTCGACCAGCGTTATTTGAACGTCCTTGCCACGCCCGTACTTGTCACCCAATCGGGTGACGAGTTCGAGACCGCCGGCGCCTCCGCCGACCACAACGATACGATGCACACTCACGATAACTCCCCGTGCTTGGAAAACCGTCCGGCCGGTCAGCATTTGCCAGACCGGCGATAGCGATTACCATACCGCAGAGTGCGGACTTAGGGTATACCCGTCACCCTATTTCCGCTATTGCGTGACCTTGATCGTAGTGGTGGCCAAAGCATGCTGCAACGTCGGCCGCCTCACACACTTTGGGCGTTCGCCCGGCACGATCAGTGTGCTTGTTCCCAGTTTTCGCCAACGCCGACTTCGGCCACCAACGGCACGTGCAGCTTGGCCACGCCGCACATCAGTTCCGGCAGACGCTTGCGAACCTCCGCCAACTCATGGTCCGGCACTTCGAGCACGAGTTCGTCGTGCACCTGCATGATCTGACGTGTCTGCAAACCGCTATCGTCCAGCCAGCGCTGCACGGCAATCATCGACAGCTTGATGAGGTCGGCGGCAGTGCCTTGCATCGGCGCATTGATAGCAGCGCGCTCGGCAGCTTGACGACGTGGGCCGTTGCCGCCATTGATGTCCGGCAACCACAGACGACGGCCGAACACGGTCTCGACGTAACCCTTCGCCTTGGCGCTCTTGCGCGTCTCGTCCATATAACGCGCCACGCCCGGATAGCGCATGAAGTAGCGATCGATGTATTGCTTGGCCGCGTCGCGCTCGATGCCGAGGTTCGCGGCCAGCCCGAACGCGCTCATCCCATAGATCAGACCGAAGTTGATGACCTTGGCATAGCGACGTTGCTCGGAAGACACCTCCAGCGGCGTGACGGCGAAGATTTCAGCAGCGGTCGCGCGGTGAATGTCCTCGCCGTTCGCAAACGCGCGCAGCAGGCTTTCGTCGCCCGAGATATGCGCCATGATGCGCAGCTCGATCTGCGAGTAGTCTGCCGAGACCAGCTGGCTGCCCGGCGGCGCGATGAAGGCCTCTCGGATGCGGCGCCCCTCGGCCGTACGCACCGGAATGTTCTGCAAGTTCGGATCGTTCGACGCCAGCCGGCCGGTGATCGCCACGGCCTGTGCGTAGTTCGTATGCACACGTCCCGTCGAGGGATTGACCATCTTCGGCAGCTTGTCGGTGTACGTCGACTTGAGCTTCGCCAGACCGCGATACTCCAGCAGGACCTTCGGCAGCGGATAGTCCTCTGCGAGCTTCTGCAGTACTTCTTCATCGGTCGATGGCGCACCGCTGGCCGTCTTCTTGACGACCGGCAACTGCAGTTGCGTGAAGAAGATGTCGCCGATCTGCTTGGGGGAATTCAGATTGAATTGCTGCCCGGCCAGCGCGTACGCCTCCGTTTCGAGCGTGACCAGCTTGCGCCCGATCTCGTCGCTCTGCGCCGCCAGACGCGCTGTGTCGACCAGCACTCCGTTGCGCTCCATGCGTTGAAGCACGCGCGCCGTGGGCATTTCGATATCGCGATAGACGAATTCGAGCGTGGCTTCGCGGGCGACATCGGGGTACAGCGCGCGGTGCAGACGCTGGGTAATGTCGGCGTCCTCAGCGGCGTACTCCGTCGCACGTTCGACGCTCACGTCGTCAAAACCGATCTGCTTGGCCCCCTTGCCGCACACGTCTTCGTACTTGACCGTCGTCACGCCCAGATGGCGCGACGCGAGACTATCCATGTCGTGACTGCGATGCGATTCGAGCACATACGATTCGAGCAAGGTGTCGTGCGCGATACCGCCCAGAATCACGCCGTAGTTTTCGAGCACATGCGCGTCGTACTTGAGGTTCTGCCCGACCTTCTTGTGATCGGGACTCTCGAGCCAGTGCTTCAGACGGGCGATCACTTCGTCGCGCGGCAATTGCTCGACTTCCCCCGGCGCACGGTGCGCCACTGGAATGTAGGCCGCGCGGCCCGGTTCGCAGGAGAACGACAGACCGACGAGTTGCGCCTGCATCGCGTCGAGCGAGGTCGTCTCGGTATCGAACGCCGTCAACTCGGCGGCTTCGATAATCTTCAGCCACGCATCGAACTGTTCCCACGTGAGCACCGCTTCGTACTGGCGCTCGATGGTGTCGGCCACCGGTGCCGGTGCGTCTTCACCGGCTTGCGAAGCCACCGTCGCCTCCGCTTCGCGCAGCAGCGTCTTGAAGCCGTGGCGCAAGAAGAAATCGCGCAGCACTTCGGCGTCTTCGGGTTGCGTCTGCAGACTCGCTTCGATGGAGGTGACCTGCGGCGCGAGATCGCAATCGAGCGCCACCGTCACGAGCTTGCGCCCCATCGGCAGCCAGTCGAGCGCACGTCGCAGATTCTCGCCGACGGCGCCCTTCACCTCGGAGGCGTTGGCGACGAGGTTGTCGAGATCGCCGTATTGCGTGAGCCATTTGACGGCCGTCTTCGGCCCGCACTTCTCCACGCCCGGCACGTTATCGACCGTGTCGCCCACCAGCGTGAGATAGTCGACGATGCGCGCAGGCGGCACGCCGAATTTGGCTTCGACGGCAGCCGCGTCGAGCGTTTCGTTCGTCATCGTGTTGACGAGCGTGACGCGGTCGTTCACGAGCTGCGCCAGATCCTTGTCGCCGGTCGAGACGACCACGCGCATACCCCGTTCGGCCGCCCGCTTTGCGAGCGTGCCGATGACGTCGTCGGCTTCCACGCCGTCGATCATCAACAGCGGCCAACCCATCGCGCGCACGGCTTCGTGAATCGGTTCGATCTGCGCGCGCAGATCTTCGGGCATCGACGGGCGATTCGCCTTGTACTCGGGGTACCAGTCGTCGCGGAAGGTCTTGCCCTTTGCATCGAAAACGCAAGCGCTGTACTCTGCATGAACGTCTTTACGCATGCGGCGCAGCATATTGACGATGCCGTGCAGCGCGCCCGTAGGTTCGCCGCCTGGGCCGCGCAAATCCGGCAGGGCGTGATAGGCTCGATACAGATAACTCGAACCATCGACCAATAAGAGCGTCTTACCTTCCAGACTTTGCTGTTCCGACATATGACCAAGAGAAGAAAAGAGATACCGAGTCTGCGCATGCTGGCAGACCATGAGCGCGCCACCGCCAAGAAGGCGCGCGCGTCGTGGCAGATGTTCACGATTATGGCAGAGTTCATTGAGGCGACCGAGTACCTGTCGGAGATCCGACCGGCCGTCAGCATCTACGGCAGCGCCCGCATCAAGCCGAAATCGCCGTTCTACAAACTGACGATGACGATTGCCCGCAAATTTTCGGACAACGGCTTCGCCGTCATCTCCGGCGGTGGTCCCGGCATCATGGAAGCGGCCAACAAGGGCGCGCACGGTGGCGCGTCGCCGACCGTCGGTCTGAACATCGAGCTCCCGCACGAACAGAAAGGCAATCAGTGGCAGGACATCTCGCTGCGCTTTCGCCACTTCTTTACCCGTAAGGTCACTTTCGTCAAGAATTCGGACGCCTTCGTGATCATGCCCGGCGGCTTCGGCACGCTCGACGAATTGTCCGAAGTGCTCACGCTGATCCAGACGCAGAAGTCGCGTCGCGTGCCGGTGATTCTCGTGGGGTCGGAGTTCTGGAAAGGTCTGCTGGACTGGGTACGCTCGTCGATGCTGCCGATGGGCCTTATCAGCGAAAAGGATCTCGATCTCGTGCAGGTGATCGACGACCCCGACGAGATCCTCAAAGCGGTCTTCGCGTTCTACGACGGTCACATCGAACCCGAGACGGAAACCAGCGAAAAGATGTTCTACCTGTAAGGGCTGAGCGCAACGTCATCTGCAATGCAAAACGGCGCCGCGAGATCATCGCGAGCGCCGTTTTTGTGGCGGACACAGGCCCGCCTGAGCGACGAATCAGCAGCCGCTTTCGCGCGGGGTCGTCTCGACTTCCAGACCGAAGAACGGACGCAGGCGCGTGCCGAACACGTTGCCGAAGAACGCCGCGACGAGCCACAGCCAGCCGTGCAGGCTGCCGGAGATGATGCCGCTGAAATAAGCCCCGATGTTGCAGCCGTAAGCCAGACGTGCGCCGTAGCCGAGCAGCAGACCGCCCACGATAGCTGCGATCAGCGAGCGCACAGGCACCTTCCACACCGGCGCGAACTTGCCCGCCAACGAGGCGGCCACCAATGCGCCGAGGATGATGCCCAGGTCCATGACAGTCGTCACGTCCTGCGCGACCGGTGCGTTGAGTACATTGACCTGCTTGGCCCAGTACGGCCACGAGGCGACGTCGACACCCACGGCCATGAATGCCTTCGCGCCCCACAACGCAAAGGCCGACGTCACACCCCACGGGCGACCCGCCAGAGCGAGCGTCGCGTAATTGAGCAGCACGAGCGCGAGTGCACCCCACACCAGCGGCCACGGACCGCGCAGCAGCGCGGGCTTGCCCTTGGCGCTGCGCGTCATCGGCACACCGACGATACGGCCATGACGACGCTTCTCCGCCCACAACGTGAGCGCACCGATGGCCGCGAACAGCGCGAGGTTCGCGATCAGCGCGGGCCAGAGGCCCCACGTCTTCACGAGCGAGACGGGTTTGATGTGCGGCAGGGACTCCCACCACGGCATATGCGCCGTCGCCACGACCGAGCCGACGATGAACGCCGCAAGCGTCACCAGCATGCGCGTATTGCCGCCACCTGCCGTATACAGCGTGCCCGACGCGCAACCGCCGCCGAGCTGCATGCCGATACCGAAGATGAACGCGCCGAACGCCACCGACACACCGACCGGCGATACGAGGCCCACGACCTTGTTGCCGAAAAGCGTGCCATCGGCCAGCGCCGGGAAGAACAGCATGACGCCGAGCGCGAGCATCACCATCTGCGCGCGCAACCCCGCACCACGACGATCCGAAATGAACACACGCCAGGCCGAAGTGAAGCCAAACGCCGCGTGGTAAAGCGCGACGCCGAGCAACGCACCGACACCTGCCAGCGCAGCCTGTTTCGGTCCGACCGTTGCTTGCAGATACGCAATGCCGATGACGATGAGCACCAGCGCAATCGTTAGCGGGCGAGCATTGTAGGTAGAGGGGGAAGGCGACGCCGTTTTGACGGCAGCCGAAGCGGAAGACGACATGACTTTCTGACTCCAGAATGCAGATGGGTGGCACCTGGCCACCCATTGAGACAACGTGCAAGATTGCCAGAACACGACGTCGATGCGAACGACCGTTTTGTGATTTCGTTATAACCAAATGAAATATAGAGCCGCACTGCGAATCATCCGAAATCTCACATTTCGGACAGAAACGTTGTCATGAAACGTTCATTGGTGAGGGTAAAAAGGGCTGCAGGCAAGCAACCACGGTGCATCCGACGAGATTCCACAATGCGAAGCGGGGTACGTTTGATAGAATGGACAGATTGGAACCCGCTGCGCCGGCCCGGCTTGCCTTTTACGTCGCGGATGCGTTCCCGCCCTCGGAGAATAATGATGAAAACGCGCTTTTCCCGTGCCCTGCCCCTGCTGATCGGTGCCGGCCTGCTGTTCGCCGGTCATGTCTACGCTCAGGACGGCAAGGAAACCGCCGCACAAGCCGCCAAACGTGAAGCCGACGCCCGCGCCGCTGCCACCAGCGTCCAGAACGTCGACGTCAACCAGGAACGCAAGCCGAGCTACTACGTCAACGACCAGGGTACGACCGTGACCGAGTACCGCGATCGCGGCAAGCCTACGGAGATCGACGTCCACTCCCGTTTCGGCACCAACTACCAGTTGACGACGCCGCCCGACAACGCGCCGCGCGCACGTGACAACACGTCGCAAAACGACCGTCTGCCGTCTGTCGGCCTGAAGTTCTGACGTCTCTGGTAATCTGACTCTTTCGCGCCCCGGCATCCGGTACTCCACTACGGCGCGCGAGCTTCCTGTTTGTCTCAAACCAGCGGCCCGCTGCACGCGCACGGGCCGTTTGTCTGAGTCTTATCCACTCAACGCACGCATGGCCGTTTTTACTTCCGTCTCGCCCGAGCAGCTCCAGCAGTGGCTGCAACGCTACGATTTGGGGAATGTTCTCGACTTCCGGGGCATCAGCTCGGGTATCGAGAACACCAACTACTTCCTGACGACCGAGCGCGGCGAGTTCGTGCTGACGCTGTTCGAAAAGCTCACGGCCACGCAGTTGCCGTTCTACCTGCAATTGATGGGCCATCTGGCGCATCACAGCGTGCCGGTGCCCGATCCGATTCCGGATTGCACGGGTGAGATTCTTGGCGAGCTGAACGGCAAGCCGGCCACGATCGTCACCAAGTTGTCGGGCCGCTCGGAACTGGCGCCAACCGCCGAGCACTGCGCCCATGTCGGCGCAATGCTTGCCCGCATGCATCTGGCCGGACGGGACTTCACGCTGGAACAGGCCAACCTGCGCAGCCTGCCGTGGTGGCGTGAGGCGGCCCCGGCCGTGCTGCCATTCCTGAGCGATGCCGAGCGCACGCTGCTGGAAAGCGAGATGGCGCATCAGGAGGCGTTTTTCGGCACCGACGACTATCGCACGATGCAGGCAGGGCCGTGCCACTGCGATCTGTTCCGCGATAACGTACTCTTCGACAAGGCCGAAGACGGCTCGCCTCGTCTGGGCGGCTTCTTCGACTTTTACTTTGCTGGCTGCGACAAGTGGCTGTTCGATCTGGCCGTGACGGTCAACGACTGGTGCTGCGACCTCGCCACCGGCGACCTGGACGACGCCCGTGTGCACGCAATGCTGCGCGCGTACGAGACGGTACGCCCGCTGACAGACATCGAGGCGTCGCACTGGCGTGACATGCTGCGAGCGGGCGCGCTGCGATTCTGGCTCTCGCGCCTGTATGATTTTCACTTGCCGCGGGCGGCCGAGATGCTCAAGCCGCACGATCCGGGGCATTTCGAACGAATCCTGCGCAAACGCATCGAAGCCGTTTCCATTCCCTGGCTGTAACCCGACCCCACCCGGAGTCTCTCGAACCCTATGCAATTGCTTGAAGTCCCGCCGAAGAGTGGTTATTTGTGGCTGCGCCAGGGCATCTGGCTGTTCCGCAAGAATCCGCTCGCCATCATGAGCCTGCTGTTTGCCTATATGTTCGGCACGTTGGTGATCTCCTTCGTGCCGATCGTGGGCGGCCCCATTTTGCTCGTCCTGGTGCCGGGCCTGTCGGTGGGCTTCATGGCCGCCTGCCGCGACATCATCAAGAACAAGCAGGTGCTGCCTCAGGTGCTGCTCGACGGTTTTCGCGGACACGGCAAGGACATCGCCCGCCGTCTGCTGGTGCTGGGCGGTTATTACATGGCCGCAACCGTTGCCGCCTACCTGATTTCATCGCTGTTCAATGGCAGCGAAGTGATCAACAACCTGCTGTTCGACGGCAACGTCAAGCGCGACGAGATCATGAACGGCACCGCCGGATTGGTCGCCGCCATTGCCTTCGCCATTGCGTACATTCCGGTGGCGATGTTGTTCTGGTTCGCGCCGGTGCTCGTGGCGTGGCACGACATCACGCCCGTCAAGGCCATCTTCTTCAGTTGGACGGCCTGCACGCGCAACTTCCGCGCGTTTGTCGTCTACGCGCTGTGTGTGATGCTGCTCGCGGCGGCGGCATCGATGATTCTCACGATCATCATGGCGGCGCTCGGCGTCTTCCAATACGCCATTCTTCTTGTCTCGCCGCTGTCGCTCTTGTTCGCCGCCATCATCTACTGCTCGTTCTACGCCAGCTATCGCGGATGCTTCGGCGTGCAGGAGATCGGGGCGCTTGATCCGAACGTTTCGCCGCCGGAGGCCTGACGGCAGGCGTCGCGCGACGTCGACAAAAGCAAAGGGCACCCGAAGGTGCCCTTTTTTATTGCTTGAGCTTATTGCCGCGCGTGCGCCAATGCCGCACGCACGATCACTCGATCGGCTGAAGCTTCGCCACAGCCAACGCCAGCCACTTCTCGCCGTGACGGCCGAACTTCACATGCGCACGCGCTTCGTCGCCCGTGCCCTCCAGGCCGATGATTTTGCCTTCGCCGAACTTCGTGTGGAACACGCCCTGCCCCAGCTTGAAACCCGTCTCCGACGCGCGAGAGCGGTCGGCCAGCGCCTGCTCCGACTTCGTCGCCGCCCATTCGTCCTTCGGCGCGCTGACTTGCGGACGCGAGAACCAGTCGCGCCCCCAAGCCGGTTCGCTTTGACTCAGACGCGCCCCCGGCTGCGCACGCGGCGTAAGGAACTTCAGCACTTCCTCGGGGATTTCGTCGAAGAAGCGCGAGCGCACGTTGTAGCGCGTCTGACCATGCAGCATGCGGCTTTGCGTGAACGACAGGTACAGACGCTCCTTCGCGCGCGTGATCGCCACGTACATCAGACGGCGCTCCTCTTCGAGTCCGTCGAGTTCGAGCGCACTATTTTCGTGCGGGAACAGCCCCTCTTCGAGACCGGTGACGAACACCGCCGTGAACTCCAGTCCCTTGGCCGCGTGCACCGTCATCAGTTGCACGGCATCCTGCCCGGCTTCGGCCTGGTTGTCGCCCGCCTCGAGGGATGCGTGCGAGAGGAAGCCTGCCAGCGGGGTCATCTCCACCGGCGTATCGGCGTCGACCACGCCATCGGGAGACGCCAGCACGTCAGGTGCGCCCGGCAGTGCGGGGCGCATCGCGATCAGACGCGCCGGTGCGTCCAGCCCGTAGCCTTCTTCAGCGATGAAGGCCGTGGCGGCATGGACCAGTTCCTGCAAGTTCTCGATGCGGTCCTGTCCTTCCTTCTCGGTCTGATAGTGCGTAATCAGCCCGCTCGCGTCGATGACGTGCGTCACCACCTCCGGCAGCGTGAGCCGCTCGGTGGCGTGGCGCATCTGTTCGATCATGCGCACAAACGCCAGCAGATTGGTCCCCGCCTTGCCCGTCATATAAGGCACAGCCGCGTACATCGAGCAGTTATAGAGACGCGCCGCGTCGGCCAGTTGCTCCAACGAACGTGCGCCGATCCCGCGCGTGGGGAAATTGACGACACGTACGAACGCCGTGTCGTCGTTCGGATTTTCGATCAGACGCAGATACGCCAGCGCGTGCTTGACTTCCTGACGCTCGAAAAAGCGCAGGCCACCGTACACACGGTAGGCGATACCCGCGCCGACCAGCGCATGTTCCATCACCCGCGACTGGGCGTTGCTGCGATACAGAATCGCCACGTCCTGACGCGACAGGCCCTGCGCGACCAGCGCCTTGATTTCTTCGACGAGCCAACTGGCCTCTTGCAGGTCGGTCGCCGCTTCATACACGCGAATCGGCTCACCATGGCCCGCGTCGGTGCGCAGATTCTTGCCCAGACGTCGCGCGTTGTTGGAAATCAGCGCGTTGGCGGCGTCGAGAATGTTGCCGTGCGAGCGATAGTTCTGCTCCAGCTTGATCAGGTGACGAACGCGAAATTCACGCTCGAAGTCAGCCATATTGCCGACGTTGGCACCACGAAACGCGTAGATACTCTGATCGTCGTCACCCACAGCGAACACGGCGGCCTGAGTCCCGGCGAGCATTTTCAGCCACGCGTACTGAAGCTTGTTGGTGTCCTGGAACTCGTCGACGAGGATATGGCGAAAGCGCGACTGGTAATGCACGCGCAGCGGCTCGTTGTGCTTGAGCAGTTCGAAGCAGCGCAGCAGCAGTTCGGCGAAATCGACCACGCCCTCGCGCTGGCATTGCTCCTGGTAGCTCGCGTACAGTTCGACGAACTTCTGGTTGAACGCGTCGTTGGCCTCGACTTCATGCGGTCGCAAGCCCTGTTCCTTCGCGTTGTTGATGAAATACTGCAGGTTTTTCGGCGGAAATTTCTCATCGTCGACATTCGCCGCCTTCATCATCCGCTTGATGGCGGAGAGCTGATCGGACTGGTCGAGGATCTGGAAGCTCTGCGGCAGCCCGGCGTCGCGAAAATGCGCGCGCAGCATGCGGTTGCACAGCCCGTGAAAGGTGCCGATCCACATGGCGCGCGTGCTGATCGGCAGCATCGCGCCAAGCCGGGCCTGCATTTCCTTGGCGGCCTTGTTAGTAAAGGTCACCGCCAGAATGCCCGCCGGGCCGACGTGCCCCTGCTGGATCAGCCAGGCGATTCGGGTCGTGAGCACGCGCGTCTTGCCGGAACCCGCGCCCGCGAGAATGAGGGCCGGCTCGTCGGGAAGCGTGACGGCGGCCAGTTGTTCGGGGTTCAGATTGGCGAGCAGATCGGGCATGTCGGGGAGGAATTTCGAGTGAAGGCCGATTATAAATCCTGCTGCGGCGCGGAAACGCCACCGAATCTTTTATAATTCAAGGTTTCACGCATTACACGGTCCATCAATCCATGAGCGACAGCGACAATACGCTTGCCAAGAGCTTCGAGCCGCAGGACGTCGAAGCCCACTGGGGCCCCGAATGGGAACGCCGCGGCTATGCCCGCCCGACCCTCGACGACGCCCGCGAAGATTTCAGCATCCAGTTGCCGCCGCCGAATGTGACCGGCACGCTGCACATGGGGCACGCGTTCAACCAGACGATCATGGATGGTCTGACGCGCTACCACCGCATGAAGGGCGCGAACACCCTGTGGGTGCCGGGCACCGACCACGCGGGCATTGCCACGCAGATCGTCGTCGAGCGTCAGCTCGACGCCCAGAAGGTCTCGCGCCATGACCTCGGCCGCGAGAAGTTCACGGAACGCGTCTGGGAGTGGAAGGAGCAGTCGGGCAGCACGATCACACGTCAGGTGCGCCGCCTCGGGGCTTCCATCGATTGGAGCCGCGAGTACTTCACGATGGACGAGAAGATGTCCAGCGCCGTGCGCGATGTGTTCGTCGCGCTGTACGAGCAGGGCCTGATCTATCGCGGCAAGCGTCTCGTGAACTGGGAATCGACGCTGCTCACGGCCGTGTCCGATCTGGAAGTAGTCAGCGAGGAAGAAGAAGGCTCGCTGTGGCACATCCGCTACCCGCTCGCTGACGGTTCCGGCACGCTCACGGTCGCGACCACGCGCCCGGAAACGATGCTGGGCGACACCGCCCTGATGGTGCACCCGGAAGACGAGCGCTACAAGCACCTGATCGGCAAGTCGGCCAAGCTGCCGCTCACGGACCGTGAAATCCCGATCATTGCCGACGACTACGTCGACCTCGAATTCGGTACGGGCGTGGTGAAAGTTACCCCGGCACACGATTTCAACGACTACGCCGTCGGTCAGCGCCATAACCTGCCGCAGATCAACATCCTCACGCTCGACGCGAAGATCAACGAAAACGCCCCGGAAAAGTACCAGGGTCTGGATCGTTTCGACGCGCGCAAGCAGATCGTGGCCGACCTCGACGCGCTGGGCCTGCTCGAATCGGTCAAGCCGCACAAGCTGATGGTGCCGCGCAGCGACCGCACGGGCACGGTCATCGAACCGATGCTCACGGACCAGTGGTTCGTCGCGATGAGCAAGCCGGCCCCCGAAGGCACGTTCCACCCCGGCAAGTCGATCACCGAAACCGCGCTCGACGTCGTGCGCAGCGGTGAGATCAAGTTCGTGCCGGAGAATTGGACGACGACCTACAACCAGTGGCTCGAAAACATTCAGGACTGGTGTATTTCCCGTCAGCTCTGGTGGGGCCATCAGATTCCGGCCTGGTACGACGACGCTGGTAACGTGTTCGTCGCGCGCACCGAAGCCGAAGCCATCGAGAAAGCGCGTGCCGCCGGCTCCACCGGTGCGCTCAAGCGCGACGAAGACGTGCTCGACACGTGGTTCTCGTCGGCGCTGGTGCCGTTCTCGTCGCTGGGCTGGCCGCAGGAAACCCCGGAACTGAAGCACTTCCTGCCGTCGTCGGTGCTCGTGACCGGCTTCGACATCATCTTCTTCTGGGTGGCGCGCATGGTCATGATGACCACGCACTTCACCGGCAAGGTGCCGTTCAAGACCGTGTACGTGCACGGCCTTGTGCGCGACGCCGAAGGTCAGAAGATGTCCAAGTCGAAGGGCAACACGCTCGATCCGATCGACATCGTCGACGGCGTGTCGCTCGACGCCCTGCTCGCCAAGCGCACCACGGGTCTGATGAACCCGAAGCAGGCTGCGACCATCGAGAAGAAGACCCGCAAGGAATTCCCGGACGGCATCGCGCCGTTCGGCACCGACGCGCTGCGCTTCACGTTCGCATCGATGGCCACGCTTGGCCGCAACATCAACTTCGATCTGGCACGCTGCGAAGGCTATCGCAACTTCTGCAACAAGCTGTGGAACGCCACGCGCTTCGTGCTGATGAACTGCGAAGGTCAGGACTGCGGTCTCGCGCCGTGCGTGGGCGATTGCGGCCCGGAAGGTCAGCTCGACTTCTCGCGCGCCGACCGCTGGATCGTCTCGTTGCTCCAGCGCGTGGAAGCCGACGTCGCGAAGGGCTTTGCCGATTACCGCTTCGACAACATCGCCAGCGCAATCTACAAGTTCGTGTGGGACGAGTACTGCGACTGGTACGTCGAACTGGCCAAGTGGCAGATTCAGAACGGCACCCCGGCGCAACAGCGCGCCACGCGCCGCACGCTGCTGCGCGTGCTCGAAACGGTGCTGCGTCTTGCCCACCCGATCATTCCGTTCATCACCGAAGCCCTGTGGCAGAAAGTGGCCCCGCTGGCTGGCCGTTATCCGGCCGACAAGGCGCCGGGCGAAGCCAGTATCATGGTGCAGCCGTATCCGGTCGCCGATACCAGCAAGATCGACGAAAGCGACGAAGCCTGGATGCAGCAATTGAAGGCCGCCGTGGACGCCTGCCGTAACCTGCGTGGTGAGATGAACCTGTCGCCCGCGCAGCGCGTGCCGCTGCTGGTCGCGGGCGATGTGCCGTTCCTGACGTCGATTGCCCCGTATCTGCAAACGCTGGCGAAGCTCTCGGAAGTGCAAGTGCTGGCCGACGAAGCCACACTCGACGCGCAGGCCGCCGGTGCGCCGCTCGCCGTGGTGGGTGCAAACAAGTTGGCTCTGAAGGTCGAAATCGACGTTGCGGCCGAGCGCGAGCGCCTCGGCAAGGAAGTGAAGCGTCTCGAAGGCGAGATCGCGAAATGCCACGGCAAGCTCTCCAACGAGAGCTTCGTGGCGCGCGCCCCAGCCAATGTCGTGGAACTTGAGAAGCAACGATTAGTCGACTTTGAAGCGGTACTCGGCAAATTGCAGGCACAACTCGCCCGCCTGCCCGCCTGAGACGCGCAATATTCATCAGGGAGATACTAATGAAAGCGATTGTGACCAAAGCCGTCTTCCCCGTTGCGGGGCTCGGCACCCGGTTTCTGCCGGCGACTAAGGCGAGCCCCAAGGAAATGCTGCCGGTCGTGGACAAGCCGCTGATTCAGTACGCTGTGGAAGAGGCGGCAGCGGCTGGCATCACCGAGATGATTTTCGTAACAGGCCGTAACAAGCGCGCCATCGAAGATCACTTCGATACGGCATTCGAACTGGAAGCCGAACTCGAAGCGAAGAACAAGCAGGCGCTGCTCGACGTCGTGCATTCGATCAAGCCGCCGCACATCGATTGCTTCTATGTGCGTCAGCCGAAAGCGCTGGGTCTGGGCCACGCCGTGCTGTGCGCCGAGAAGCTGGTGGGCGACGAGCCGTTCGCCGTCATCCTCGCCGACGACTTGCTCGACGGCCAGCCGCCGGTGCTCAAGCAGATGGTCGATCTGTACAACCAGTATCACAACTCGATCATCGGCGTAGAAGAGATCCCCATTGAGCAGAGCCGCTCATACGGTATCGTCAAGGGCACGGACTGGGGTGAGAAGGCGATCGTCAAACTGACGGACATCGTCGAGAAGCCTGCGCCCGAAAACGCACCGTCGAATCTGGGCGTGGTCGGTCGTTATGTGCTGCGTCCGCGTATTTTCGATTGCATCCGCGAGATCGATCCGGGTTCAGGCGGCGAAATCCAGTTGACGGACGCCATCCAGAAACTCATGCAGGACGAAGTCGTGCTCGCCTACCGCTACGATGGCAAGCGCTTCGATTGCGGCAGCAAGCTCGGCTATCTCAAGGCGACGGTGGAGTTCGCTCTGCGCCACCCGGAGCTAAAGGACGCGTTCCGCAAGTACCTGCAGGAAGACGTGCAAGGCGATCTGACCTGAGCGTCTGTCACAGGCACCCATAAAAAAACCGACGGCATGTCCGTCGGTTTTTTTGTATCTGTTGTACCGCCAAGGCATTCGCATCGATGGAAATCGACGCTGACGCCACTCACCGGCAATCAGCGACGGCGCATCCAGAAGTGGAAAGTTTTGCCGTCTTCGCGCGTATCGAGCAGTTCGTTGCCGGTTTGCTTGGCGAAAGCGCTGAAATCGCGCCCCGAGCCTGGATCGGTGGCGATGATGTGCAGCACTTCGCCGCTTTGCATTTCCGCCAGCGCCTTCTTGGCACGCAGGATCGGCAGCGGGCAGTTCAGGCCGCTCGCGTCGACTTCTTTCTGGAATTCCATGCTCATGTCCCTCTCTTCGGTCTTGTTCGAATCTGCTGCGGGGTTGGCCCCGCAAACCGCGATTCTACCGTAGTCGTTGCCGAACGCTCCCGGAGACGCCCCGTTTCAGCGTGTCGGCACATCGGCGCATCCGTACGTCATCCAGCAATCGACATCCGCGCCGATTCGACGTACTCGACCGGCAGATTGCGCCGTCTTAGCCATTCGGCGACCGCGTGCCCCGTCCCTGCGCGCCACGGACGCACCTGATGCGGCGCGACGAGCCGGAACTCGGCCAGTTCCTCCGAGAGCTGAATATCGCCGTCACAGACCGCGTGATACGCGATGATCAACTCGTTCTTGCGCATGAATTCGTAGACACCGAGCAGCGAAATCGCGTCGGTTTCCAGATTCGTCTCCTCCTTGATTTCGCGGCGAATACCGTCTTCGGGTGTCTCGTCGCGCTCAAGAAAACCGGTGATGAGCGCGAACATGCCTTCGGTCCACGCCGCATTGCGTGCCAGCAGAATCTGGCCCCGGTATTCCACCAGCCCGGCCACGACCGGGAGCGGGTTGTCCCAGTGGACGAAACCACAAGCCGTGTCCGGGCAGGCACGGCGAATACGCCCGGCGACCTCGCGAGAATCGAGTGCAGAGGCACAGCGGGGACAAAAAATAAGTTCGTTCATGATCGTTCTTCGGCGAATCCGAACATATTAAATGAACTCATGACGCGCTGCATATTCGGCAAATTCCGAGACGCGCCCGGACCAGGCCCAGACAGGCCGGGGCGTATAATCGTCGAACGTCTTTCAATTTTCGATCACGGCCCCGTGACTGACATTCCACCGAACGTACCGCCCGCGTCCGACACCCCGCCTCAGTCGCCTTCGTCGCCTTCGCCGTCTGCTTCGTCCTCGCCCTCTGCTGCTGACACATCGCCCGCGTCGGCTACGTCGCTATCCACCCGGCTGACCCAACGCGGCATGCGCCGCTCAAGGCGTCTGTGGCACAACTATGGTGTGTTCTGGCTCGGCGCAGTCCTCGTCGGTCTGGTGTCGGTGGCCTACGCAAAGCTGGTGGACTTTGGATTCGAGTTGTTCCAGCGCATGCTCACGCACGGCTTCTGGCTGCCGCTGATCGTCACACCGTTGGGTGCCGCGCTGGCGATATGGCTGACGCAGAAGTTCTTCCGGGGCGCCGAGGGCAGCGGTATTCCCCAGGTGATCGCAACGCTTCAGGACTCGCGTCTGTCGAAATCGCTGCTGACGCTTCGCATCATGTTCGGCAAGATCGCGATCTCGTTTCTCGGCATTCTTTGCGGCTTCACGATCGGCCGAGAAGGCCCGACCGTGCAGATCGGCGCATCGCTGATGTACGCCATGCGACGCGGGTATCGCCGCAGCAGCGTGCACATCGAGCGCCAACTGACGCTGGCCGGGGCGGCGGCAGGTCTGGCGGCAGCGTTCAACACGCCGCTCGCGGGCGTCGTGTTCGCCATCGAAGAGCTGAGCCGCAGCTTTGTCGCACGCAGCAGCGGCACCCTTATTACCGCCATCATCTTCTCCGGCGTCGTGGCGCTCGGCCTGCAGGGCAACTATCTCTATTTCGGCCAGATCAAAGCCATCAGCGATTTCAACTGGGCGCTCATTCCCGTGCTTATCGTCGCCAGTGTGCTGACGGGCGTGGCCGGGGGGCTGTTCGGCTGGTTGATGCTTAACGTGCCGAGATGGATGCCCGCGCAACTGGTCAATTTGCGTCGCGCACGCCCGGTCCACTTCGCCTTCCTGTGTGGTCTGGCGATTGCGGTGATCGGCATTGTCTCGGGCGGCACCACGTTCGGCAGCGGATACGCCGAAGCGCGGGGTTTGCTGGAATCGCACGCGGCGCTCTCGCCGTTCTACGCCGTGCTGAAGTTTGCCGCCTTGTGCGTGTCGTATCTGTCGGGCATTCCCGGTGGCATCTTCGCGCCGTCACTGGCGATTGGTGCCGGGTTGGGGAATGTGATGGCGCACGTGACGTCCGTAATACCGCTGCCTGCCATGGCCGCGCTGTGTATGGTCGGCTATCTGGCGGCGGTGACGCAATCACCGATTACGTCGTTTGTGATCGTCATGGAGATGATCGACGGCCATCAGATGGTGATTCCGCTCATGGCCGTCGCACTGCTGTCGACGCAGGTCTCGAAGACCATCGCGCCGTCGTTCTATCACACGCTCGCACACCGCTTCCTGACGCCTACCGTGCCTGCGCCGCGTCAAGCCTGATCGAAACGGCTACGCCTTCGCACTCAGCGCACGGATATCTGCGGCCAGACGTTCTACCGTCTCCACACGGGTATCCCACGCGCACATGAAGCGGCAGCCACCTGCGCCGATAAACGTATAAAAGCGCCAGCCCTTCGCGCGTAGCGCTTCGATCACATGCGGTGGCAATTCTGCGAACACGCCGTTGGCCTGCGTCTCGAACATGATCGATACGCCGGGAATGTCGCGGATGCGGCTCGCGAGCAACTGCGCCATCTCGTTCGCATGCCGTGCATGGCGCAGCCACGTGTCGTTCTCCAGCATGCCGAGCCACGGAGCGGAGATGAAACGCATCTTCGAGGCCAACTGCCCCGCCTGCTTCACGCGATAAGCAAAATCCTCTGCGAGTGAGCGATTGAAGAACACGACGGCCTCGCCGACCGGCAGACCGTTCTTCGTGCCGCCGAAACACAGCACGTCCACGCCCGCACGCCAGGTCACGTCGCCCGGATGGCAGCCGAGCGTCGCGACCGCGTTGGCGAAGCGTGCGCCGTCCATGTGCACGCGCAGGTTACGGCGCTTGGCGACCGCCGAGATCGCTTTGACCTCATCGACCGAGTAGACGGTACCGACCTCCGTCGCCTGCGTGAGCGTGACGACCTTGGGCTTCGGAAAGTGGATGTCCGAGCGGCGGTTGATCACGGCCTCGACAGCGTCCGGCGTGAGTTTGCCGTTATTCTCGCGACCGCGCGCGGTGAGCAGCTTCGCGCCGTTGGAGAAGAACTCCGGACCACCGCACTCGTCCGTCTCGACATGCGCCAGTTCGTGACAAATGACGGAGTGATACGACTGCGACAGCGATGCCAGCGCAAGCGAGTTGGCCGCCGTGCCGTTGAAAACGAAGAAGACTTCGCAATCCGTGTCGAAGAGTTGCCGGATGCCGTCGCACACGCGTTGCGTCCATGTATCGTCGCCATAGGACACTTCATGACCACTGGCATTTGCCTCGACCAGATAGCGCATGGCCTCGGGGCAAATCCCGGCGTAGTTGTCGGACGCGAAGTGCTGCGGCGTTTGCGCAGTGTCGGTGGACGTGATCTCTGGATTCGAAACAGACGGGGCTTGCGACATGACGACCTCTTCAAGACGGCGGGAACGCCACACGACGCTCCCGCTTCAGACAGTCCGGTGACGGTCACCGGCTTACATGATTTGCGCTGACTTCAGATTCACCCGCTCACTCTGGGCGAGGATCCGACCAGAGCGTGCCTGCCGTCGACCAGTTTTCGGGCTTGATGTCGGTGATGATGATATCGACGGACCCCGGCGTGCAACCGATCGTATCCACTGCGGCTTGCGTAACAGCTTTGACGAACGCGCGCTTTTGCTCGATGGTGCGCCCTTCGAACATCTCGACGTGAAACGTTGGCATTGCGATCTATCTCCTGATGTCGTTATTGGAACCGGCAGCGTGACGCTGCCGGACGTCTTCGATGCCCTGCCCGAGCGCCGCAGACAACAAGTCGGTGCGCCGCTCCATCGAGCGGTCAATCGCGAAACGAGGCGTCTATTCTATCGAGTTTGCGCAGTAGTGCAGGCCATTCCAGCACGCCCTCGATCGCGCCACCGTCTTCGAGCTGAATCGCTGTCTTGTCCTGCACCGCCGGGCTCGGCAAATTCGGCGCAGCGCCGCCCGCCAGCGCCTGCAACTGAATCTCGCAGGCTTTGATGAGCGTTGCCATCAGCACGAAGGCTTCGGCCACCGTACGGCCGACGGTGAGCGTGCCGTGATTGCGGAGCAACATCGCAGGATGTGCGCCAAGCGACGTCACCAGCCGCTCGCCTTCCGACGGCGAAAACGCCAGCCCTTCGTAATCGTGATATCCGATGCGTTCGTGAAAGCGCAGCGCGTGCTGTGAAATGGGCAGCAGGCCGTGCGGCTGGATCGACACGGCGATACCCGCCGTGTTATGCAAATGCATGACGCAAACGGCATCCGCGCGCGCGGCGTGCACCGCACCGTGCAGCGCAAACCCGGTCACGTTGACGGGATGCGCGCTCTCGCCCACGATCTCGCCGTCCATCGTGATCTTCACGAGATTCGACGCCGTCACTTCGTCGAACGCCAGCCCGAACGGATTGATGAGGAAGTGCCCCGGCTCGCCAGGCACCATTGCGGAGATGTGCGTGTAGATGAGATCGTCCCAGCCGTTCAGTGCCACGAGGCGATAGCAGGCGGCGAGATCGACACGCACCTGACGCTCTTCGTCGCTCATGACAGTGGCAGCCTTGCGGCCCGCCTTCAAGGTAAAAGACATACGCTTCTCTGAGGAAAGTCTGAAGAATCGGGCGAAGACCTACTGGAGGTGTCGCCTCAGGGCGCGCGCTCGAGCGAACGACGCCAGTCCCACACGAAACCGATGGCGCCGAGCGCCAGCACACCGCTGGCACACAGCAGTGCCGTCGTGAACCCGCCGGTCGCGGCGACGAGCGGCGCGGCCACCAGCGGCCCGACGATCTGCCCGATGCCATAGGATGCCGTCACCAGCCCGATCAGGCCATTGGCATTGTCCCCACGCAAACGTCGGCATTCGCGCACCGCGTAGACCGTAATCGCCGTGAACGGCAGCCCCACGAGCACGCTCCCCAGCGCGAAGCCCACGACGTTCGGCAGCACGATGCCAATGCCCACCCCCAGCCCTTGCATGACGTAGCACACCGCTAGCAGCAGTCGGTTATCCCACGAAAGCGGTGCGCGTGCGCCGATGATGGCCCCCGGAATCACCATCAGACCGAGCAGCGGGAAGAACAGGTCGGGCCACGGGGAGCCGGGCAACGCCTGACGTGCGATCACCGGCAGGAACGTCGCCGTGATGATGTAGCCGAAGCCGGCGAAGCTGTACAGGATCGTGACCGGGATCACGCTCTCGCCGCTGCCATGATTGGTCGAGGGCGCGACGGTGGCGGTCGTAGATTTGGCAGCGTCGGCTGACTTGGTCGCATCGACGGCGACGGGCACATCAGCCACAAACGTCCGCCAGATGACGGCGAGCAACGCCAGCGCGAGCACGCCGCACAGCAACCAGCCGCCGCGCGCAGGCCAGCCGAGCGTGTCGTTCAGGCTCGCGAGCAAGCCCGTCACCACAATGCCTGCGCCAGGCCCGGCAAAGATCACACCACCCAGACTCGGCATGCGCAGCTCGGCCAGCTTGCGAAAGCCCCACCCGGCCGAGAACACCATCGCCCACGCACTCATCACGCCCGCGAGTGTGCGCACGATCGCCCACACCGCGAACGACTCCATCAGCCCCATCGCCAACGTCAGTGCGACCGTGGAGGCAAGTGCAAAGCGAATGATGAGCGTCGGTGTGAAATGCAGCCACATGCACGACAACGCCCCGATGAAGTACCCCGCGTAGTTCAGCGACGCTAGCCAGCTACCGTGCTGAATATCGGTGAGCTGCTCATGCAGCATGAGCGGCAGCATCGGCGTGAAAGCGAAGCGGCCGATCCCCATCGCAATCGACAAGGCGAGCATGCACGATAACGCGATGCGCCATGCCGCACGCTCCGGCGACGGTTGGCGCAGCTTCGTGACGTTGTCGGAATCGGCGAGAGTAGCTGGCATGGCGATGGCTGGCCCGCAGGCAAAAGAAGTTGACATGAATCGTGGCAAATACTTTACATGCAAACCATTCCCGAAGGTGACGGTGCCCCTGCCCCCGGCAGGGCGATAGCGCACGCCGTCCGCTCAGAAATGCAAAACGCGCACCGAAGTGCGCGTCTTGTCAGATCAAGCCCGGCCGAAAACGGGGCTGCCCCCGTCATCGTCCCATTACAGCTTGCCGGTCACCCATGTCTGAACGCCAGCAAGCGCCTGCGGCAGTGCCGACGGGTCGGTACCACCCGCCTGCGCCATATCCGGACGACCGCCGCCCTTGCCGCCGACCTGCTGTGCGACGAAGTTGACGAGTTCGCCCGCCTTGACCTTGGCCGTCGCATCCGCCGTCACACCGGCGATCAGCGTGACCTTGCTGCCGTCGACGGCAGCCAGCACGATGGCTGCGCTCCCCAGCTTGTCCTTGAGCTTGTCCATCGTCTCACGCAGCGTCTTGGCGTCGGCGCCTTCGAGTTGCGCGGCCAGCACCTTCAGACCGTTCACGTCGACGGCCTTCTCGACCAGTTCGTCGCCCTGGCTCGATGCCAGCTTCGACTTGAGCGCCGCCAGTTCCTTCTCCAGCGACTTGACCTGCTCCTGCACCTGCGCGATACGCGGGCTCAGTTCTGCGGGTTGCGTCTTGAGCGCGGCAGCCGCTTCGTTGATCTGGTCGTCGAGTTTCTGGACGAAGCGTACCGAGTTATCGCCGGTGATCGCTTCCACGCGACGGATACCGGCGGCCACGCCACCCTCCATCACGATCTTGAACAGGCCGATATCGCCCGTACGCGAGACGTGCGTGCCGCCGCACAGTTCGCGCGACGTCCCGATGTCGAGCACGCGCACTTCGTCGCCGTACTTCTCGCCGAACAGCGCCATTGCGCCACCCTTGACCGCGTCGTCGAACGACATCAGCGCGGCTTGCGTGGGCGCGTTCGCCAGCACTTCGGCGTTCACGATATCTTCCACGCGACGAATTTCGTCGGCCGTCATCGCGGCGTTATGCGCGAAGTCGAAGCGGGTCTTGTCGGCGTCGACGAGCGAGCCCTTCTGCTGCACGTGAGCACCCAGCACTTCGCGCAAGGCCTTGTGCATCAGGTGAGTCGCCGAGTGGTTGCGCACGGTGCGCGCGCGACGCACGGCATCAACCTGCGCCGTCACCACTTCGCCGACCTTCAGTTCACCCGATTCCAGCGAACCGTAGTGACCGAACACGTCGGCCTGAATCTTCTGCGTGTCCGACACGCCGAAACGCGCAGCCCCGGCGACGATCAGCCCCTGATCGCCCACCTGACCGCCCGACTCGGCGTAGAACGGCGTCGTGTCGAGCACAACGATGCCTTGCTGACCGGCGGTCATCTTGGCCACGCTGGTGCCATCGACGTACAAAGCCGTGACCTTCGCGCCTTCGAGCGCGAGCTTGTCGTAGCCTTCGAAGCGCGTCTTGTCGCCCGTGTATTCGAGGGCCGTCGCCATCTTGAACTTGCCTGCGGCGCGCGCCTGCTCACGTTGACGTGCCATCGCGGCGTCGAAGCCTGCTTCGTCCACCGTGATGCTGCGCTCGCGGCAAACGTCCGCCGTCAGATCGAGCGGGAAGCCGTAGGTGTCGTGCAGCTTGAATGCCAGTTCGCCATCGAGCGTGGTCACGCCCTTCTTGGCCAGATCGGCCAGCGCACCTTCGAGAATCTCCATGCCGTTCTCGATGGTCTCGCCGAAGCGCTCTTCTTCCTGCTTGAGCACGTCGGTCACGCGCTGCTGCGCCTGCGCCAGTTCCGGATAGGCAACGCCCATCTCGGCGACCAGATCCGGTACGAGCTTATAGAAGAACGGCTTCTTGCAGCCGAGCTTGTAACCGTGACGGATTGCGCGGCGGATGATACGGCGCAGCACGTAACCGCGGCCTTCGTTACCCGGAATCACGCCGTCGACGATCAGGAACGAGCACGCGCGAATGTGATCTGCGATCACCTTGAGCGAGTTCGCGCTCAGATCGGTCACGCCCGTCTCACGACCGGCGGCCTTGATCAGGTGCTGGAACAGGTCGATTTCGTAGTTGCTGTGAACGTGTTGCAGCACGGCCGCAATACGCTCCAGCCCCATGCCGGTGTCAACGCACGGCTTGGGCAGCGGCGTCATATTGCCCTGCTCGTCGCGGTTGAACTGCATGAACACGAGATTCCAGATTTCGATATAGCGGTCGCCGTCTTCTTCCGGCGATCCCGGCGGGCCGCCCCACACGTCTTCACCGTGGTCGAAGAAGATTTCCGAGCACGGGCCGCACGGACCGGTATCGGCCATCTGCCAGAAGTTGTCCGAGGCGTAACGCGCACCCTTGTTGTCACCGATGCGGATGATGCGCTCGGCCGGCACGCCCACTTCCTTCGCCCAGATGTCGTAGGCCTCGTCGTCTTCCTTGTAGACGGTGACCCAGAGCTTTTCCTTCGGGAGCTTGTAGACGGTCGTCAGCAATTCCCACGCGTACTGAATCGCTTCGCGCTTGAAATAATCGCCGAACGAGAAGTTGCCCAGCATTTCGAAGAACGTATGGTGACGGGCGGTGTAGCCCACGTTTTCGAGGTCGTTGTGCTTACCGCCGGCGCGCACGCTGCGCTGGGCCGTGGTCGCGCGCGTGTACGGGCGCGATTCGAGTCCGAGGAAGACGTCCTTGAACTGCACCATGCCGGAGTTCGTGAACAGCAGCGTGGGGTCATTGGACGGCACGAGGCTCGACGAGCGCACGATGGTGTGCCCCTTCGACTCGAAGAAGTTTAGGAATTTTTCCCGAATGTCTGCGACTTTCATAGGCTGCGTGGGAGCGTGGGGACCGGGCAGGCTAAGCCTGGCGGGGTATTTTGCAAACTTTTGATTATACGGGAAATCGACCTCTCCACAGCGTCCCGCCGCTAACCGCAGTGCGAAACTGCGCTGGTCAGCCACCGCGCACGCACCGTAGACTCTCACTCACAAGTTCCGCATTGCAAAACAACGTTCCGCAACATGCCAGAGCCAACGATCGTTGACGAATCGACGTCGCTCGAACAAGGCATCGGACGAACGAAGACAAATCGAAACACAAGGAGATAGCGAACGATGGGCGCGCTGAGTCATATCCGGGTACTGGACCTTTCGCGTGTACTGGCCGGTCCGTGGGCCACGCAGAATCTGGCCGATCTGGGCGCAGACGTGATCAAGGTGGAGCGTCCCGGTGTGGGCGACGACACCCGCAGTTGGGGCCCGCCCTACCAGCGCGACGCGGACGGCCACGACACAGCCGAAGCCGCCTATTACCTCGCGGCAAACCGCAACAAGCGCTCGCTCACGCTCGACATCTCTCGTCCGGAAGGACAGGCCATCGTGAAGGCGCTGGCGGCACAGAGCGACGTCGTCGTCGAGAACTACAAAGTCGGGCAGCTCGCCAAGTACGGTCTCGATTACGCCTCACTCAAAGCGATCAAGCCGGATCTCGTCTACTGCTCGGTCACGGGCTTCGGGCAGGACGGTCCGTATGCCTCACGCGCAGGTTACGACTTTATCGTGCAGGGCATCGGCGGTTTCATGAGCATCACCGGCGAGCGCGACGCGCTGCCCGGCGGTGGCCCGCAAAAGGCCGGTGTAGCGATTGCCGATCTGATGACGGGCATGTACGCAAGTCTGGCGATCATGGCCGCCCTCACCCACCGCGATCGCACCGGCGTGGGCCAGTACATCGACATGGCGCTGCTCGACACGCAGGTGGCCATGCTCGCGAACATGAACACCAACTACCTGGCCAGCGACAAAGCGCCGGTGCGCTGGGGCAACGCGCATCCGAACATCGTGCCCTATCAGACGTTCCAGACAGGCGACGACGGTTGGATCATCGTCGCTGTCGGCAACGACGGACAATTCCGCAAGTTCGTGGAAGCCGGGGGCGAACCTGCGCTGGCCGACGACGAGCGCTTCGCCACCAACCCGTCGCGGGTACGTCATCGTGAGGTGCTGGTGCCGTTGCTCGCGCAGATGGTGCGCAAGTTCGGAAAGGATGTCTGGATCGACAAGCTCGAAGCGTCCGGCGTACCGTGTGGTCCGATCAACACGCTGCCCGAAGTCTTCGCGCACCCGCAGGTCAAGGCGCGTGGCATGGAAGTCGCGTTGCCGCACGCATCCGGGGGGATGTCGCGACTGGTCGCGAGCCCCATGAAGATGAGCGAGACGCCGCCGCTCGCGCGCACCGCCCCGCCAACGCTCGGCCAGCATAGCGACGAGATCCTGCGCGAACGGCTCGGCTTTGACGACGCGAAGATCGCAGGCCTGCGTACCGATGGCGTGGTGTGAGACCGACTGCAGCACCGTCCGGGCAGTGTGCCTGATGCAAAAAGGGCCTGCCGCGACTCTCATCGCGACAGGCCCCGTGTTCCGGCGCTACCCACGTTCCACGCCGAGACCCTGACGGACGTCACACAGTCATCGTTGACATCCCTATTCTTTCCCCTGCGCTTTCCCTGGCGCTCTCCCCAGCGCCACGAATCACTCGTACTGCTTGCCCTCGGCCAGCAGTTCAGGCGTGCCGATCACCGCGTTCAGACCGTCGAAATCGAGCATCTGTTCGCGCCATGCCGCCGTCGTACCCTGCGCGTGCAGATTTGCGTAATAGCCCTGCAACGTGTGCGCCACCGCGCGCGCCGCGCCACCGGGGAAGATGACGATGCGAAAGCCGATATCTGCAAGTGCCTGCGCGCTTTGCACGGGCGTCTTGCCGCCTTCGACCATGTTCGCCAGCAACGGCACGCGATGGGCAAAGCGCTCGCAGGCCGCAGTCATCTGCTCGGTTGTGCGCAGCGCTTCGATGAAGAGCGCGTCGGCCCCGGCTTCGAGGTACAACTCTGCGCGGTCCAGTGCGGCGTCGAGTCCTTCGACGGCAATCGCATCGGTGCGCGCGAGGATCAGCGTCCCGGCGTCGTGCCGTGCATCGACGGCCGCCCGCACCTTGCCCGCCATTTCCTGAGCTGGCACCACGCCCTTGCCATCGAGATGGCCACAACGTTTCGGAAACGTCTGATCTTCAAGCTGAATCATGGCCGCACCCGCCCGCTCGAAACCACGCACGGTGCGTTTTACATTGAGCGCGTTACCGAAACCGGTATCGGCATCGACGATCACCGGCACCGACACACGCTCGGCAATCCGTGCGACCGTGTCTTCGACTTCCGGGAACGTGGTCAGACCGATGTCGGAGCGGCCGAGCCGAGTATAGGCAATCGATGCCCCCGAGAGATACAAGGCGTCGAAACCGGACTGTGCGGCGATGAGGGCAGACAAGGCGTCGTAGACGCCAGGCGCCAGCAGCACACCTTGCGAGAGGCGCTGCCGGAGCGACAGTTGGGCAGACGACGAAGCCGTCATGAAGAAATCTCCTGAGTGTTCATAATGGCGGGAATGGCGGCGAGTGAGCCAATCACCGTATTCGCCGCGATGTAGCCGCCCGCGACGGCCGAGAGCAGCCCGTTGCCGGACAGATAGCCCCACACTGCATTGCCCGACACGCCACGCGCCGCGCCGCCTGCGGCGAGCAGGTTGGGCATCGGCGATCCGTCGGGACGCAGCACCCGGCAGGCGGCGTCGATATCGAGTCCGCCCTGCGTGTGAAACAGCGCGCCCGTGACCCGGATTGCGTAATACGGCGCGACGAGCGAGCGCGTGAACCGGCGGCCATCGGTGGCATTCACGCCCGGCGCGACGCCGTTCAACGTTTCGCGCAGCGCCGTCACGTCGCAGCCGATGACACTGGCGAGCGCGTCGATGTCGGCGCAGGCCCTGAGCGCACCCGCGGCTTCGGCTTCCTGAAAGTCGGGAAACGTGCGCGCCAGCGCGAGTGTCTGCGCGTCGAACACATTCCAGGCGATGCCATCCGTTTGTGCGAGCACGTGCACCGCCGCTTCCGAGTAGCCGTGCGTCTCGTCATGAAAACGTTGACCTTCCCGGTTGATTTGCACCCCGCCGTCCATGATGACGGCCCACGAGATCAGCACGCCGTGTGGACTCGCCCACGAGCCGTGTCCCTGATAGCCGCCCAGATCGGCTGTCGCCGCGCCGAGCGCACGGCCCAAGAGCAAGGCGCTGCCGTCGTTGCCTTCATGCCCGCCGTACACGGCGTGTGCCATCTCGGGCAGCAGTTCGGTGCGCAACCCGGCATTACCGCCGAACCCGTTGCAGGCGAGCAGCAGCATGTCGCAGCCGAGGTATTCCATCGCGCCGTCCGGGCGCACGCACCCCACCGCCTGCACGTTGCCCGACGCATCCACCCACAGCTCGCGCACCAGCGTCTTTGTCATGACGTGCGCGTCGGTCGCCTGAACGGCTCGCTCCAGCGCCGCCATCAAAGCCGCACCGGTCCGCTCCGGCAGGCTGTGCATGCGCCGAACGCTGTGTCCGGGGTACAGGAAGCCGTCGAGAATGTCGAACGTCAGCCCGTGGCGCGCGAGCGCATCCATCGCCGGGCCGGACGCTTCCGAATACGCCTGCACCAGATGCGCCGCCGCCGTGCCTTGCGTCTTCGCCATGATGTCGGCGGCGAACTGCTTCGCGCTGTCGTCGATGCCAACCGCACGCTGAACCGCGCTACCCGCCGCCGGAATGAACCCCGACGACAGGGCGGTCGAGCCGCTGGGAATGGCGTCGCGCTCCAGCAGGACGCAGTCGATGCCCGCATCTTGCAGCACCAGTGCAGCGGTCAGGCCGCACGCACCCGCCCCCACGATCACCACGCTGATTTGCGGCAGATCGTCAACCGGCGGCATGCCCTGACGGACGACCGGTGTCGTAGGACCGCTCATGAGGCGATGCGGGCCGCAAAGGCCTCGCAGGTCACGACCTCGCCAACGGTGCGCAGGTCGGTCAACGCGGCGTCGTGCGCGGCGACGGTGGGCGCGGCACATCCGTCGGAGAGCACCAGCACACGGTAGTCGCGCATGTGCGCATCGCGCGCAGTACTCGCCACGCCGCCGTTGGTCACGATGCCGCACACCGCCACCGTCTCGATACCCGCACGTCGCAGCACCCAGTCCAGTTGCGTGTTGAAGAAGGCGGAGTAAGCCACCTTCCAGACCGACACGTCGACGTGCTTCGCCAGCGCCGCCACGGTGGCATGACCGTCCGTTCCCGCGACGAAATCGCCACGGCGCAGGAACGGCCGCAATTGCTTCAGATGCGGCGAAATCATCGGCTCGCCGCTCGCGTCCGGCCATAACGTGAACTGGCTTGCCGCGACAAAACCACCTGCGGCCTTGAGCGATTGCGCGATGGGTGCGACACGCGCGGGCAACGCCTGTGCTTCGGGCGTTGCGGCACCACCCCGGTCGTACGCACCACCGGGCGTGATGAAGTCGTTTTGCAGATCGACGATGACGAGTGCAGTGCGCGCCGGGTCGAGCAAAGAGGTTTGACTCATTTCATGGCTCCTGTCGCGGGCATCAGGCGTCGCGCGTGATGAGCAGGTTGCCCAGCGCATCGACGCGCCCCGAGAATCCCGGTTCGAGCCAGATCGTCGTGTCCGACTGTTCGAGGATTGCGGGACCGGCGACGCTCGCATCCACCGGCAGATCGAGACGCGCATACCGCACGGCATCCCACCACTGTCCGGCGTGATACACGCGCTGGCTGCCAAGCGGCTCGGGCATCGCGTTGGCCTGCGGTGCGAGCACCGCGAGGTCGAACTTCGGACGCACACCGATGCGTGCGTATCGCAGGTTCATGATGCGCACCGGAATGCCGTCGAGCGCGCGGCCGAACGCGTCGCGATAGGCGGTCTCGAAGGCGACGGCAATGCCGTCCCGATCCAGACGTTCGCGCGCCACCGGCACACGCACCGTGTGGCTCTGCCCCACATAGAGCATGTCGAGTTCGATGATTTCACGCACCGATTCGAAGCGCACCCCGGCCGAATCCAGACGCGCCTGACACGCCTGCGCCAACCCATCCACACGCTCGGCGAGGTCGTCCGTATCGAGCGCAGCGAGCGGCTGATTGAGCGTCTGCACGCTGTCGTGACGCATGTCCGCGATCACGCAACCGAGCGCCGACGTCACCCCTGGGTAACGCGGCACGATGCCCGTGGTCGTACCGACTTCGCGCATCATCGCGCAGACGTGCAGCGCGCCGCCGCCACCGAACGGCATGTAAGCGAACTGTCGCGGATCGTGCCCGCGCTCAATGGACACCAGACGGATCGCGCCCGCCATCTTGGCGTTGGCCACGGTCAGAATCGCTTCTGCTGCGGCATAAGCATCGAGGCCCAGCGGCTTGGCCACGTGTGTATCAATGGCCTGCAAGGCGAGATTGCCGTCGAGTTTGGCGAGCAACCCGCCGCCCAGCGGACGATCCGCCGCAATCCGACCGAGCAGCACGTTGGCATCGGTCACGGTCGGGCGCGTGTTGCCGCGTCCGTAGCACGCCGGTCCCGGCACACTGCCCGCCGACTCCGGGCCGACTTGCAACAGCCCGCCCGCGTCGACGGAGGCAATCGAGCCGCCGCCCGCGCCGATGGTTTCGATCTGGATCATCGGCGAGCGCACCACCATCCCGAATTCGATGGACGTCTGCGCTGCGAGCGAGGCCTCACCGTTCGCGACCAGCGAGACGTCGAACGACGTGCCGCCCATGTCGCCCGTGACCACGTTGGCGAAGCCCGCCGAACGCGCAATGGCCGCGCACGCGATCACACCGGCGGCCGGGCCTGAGAGCGCCGTACGCACCGGCACGTCGCAGGCCGTCTGGCGCGACATGATGCCGCCATTGCTTTGCACGACGAGCAGTTCCCCGCCGAAGCCACGCGCCTTCAGGTCGCTCTCCAGACGCGTCAGATAGCTGCCCACCACCGGTTGCAGCGAAGCGTTCAACGTGGCCGTCGAGCACCGCTCGAACTCACGAATCTCCGGGAGCACTTCGGTCGCCGCCGTCACGTTGCCGTTCGGCCAGAGCGCGCGTACCGCCGCGACCGCGCGTTGTTCGTTGACGGGATTGGCATATGCGTTGACGAAGAAGACACACACGGCGTCGCAGCCCGCTTCGAGCAAAGCGCGTGCCGCCGCTTCGACCTGCGAGATGTCGACGTCGGTATGCACGGTGCCATCGGCCAGCACGCGCTCATCGACTTCAAGACGCAGATTTCGCGGCACGATCGGTGTGAAGTTGCCACGCAGCCCCCAGGTGGCGGGACGGTCGCGGCGGCGCATCTCCAGCACGTCGCGAAAGCCCGTCGTGGTAATAATCCCGGTGCGCGCCACCTTGCGCTCGAGCAGCGCATTCGTGCCGACGGTCGTGCCGTGCACGATGGTCGCGATGGCCGCAGCCCCGCGCCCTTGTGTATCGACTCGCTCGATCCCGTTCATGAAGCCGCGCGCTTCTTCGCCGCGCGTGGAGGGCACCTTGACGATGCGGGCCACACCGGCCGCTTCGTCGAGGACAAACAAGTCGGTAAAAGTGCCGCCAACGTCGACGCCGACAATCGTTGCTGCTTCGCTCATGCCTGTTGCTCCTTCTTGGTCGCGCCGCGCTCACCGCTCACGGTGGCTTGTGTCGTCACGTAGCCCATCTCACGGTCGTGGGCGCGGGCCGCTTCGTCGCGCTGCGCCGGTGCCCCATATCCCCCGCCGCCCGGCGTCTCCAGTCGTACCCGCTCGCCCTTCGTCAGCTTGATGCCGAGCATCTTCGAAGCCATCGGCGGCGTGTGCCATTGCCCTTCGTTCTGGTAGCGAAAGACGTTAGGCACCGATGCCTCGCCGCCCGCAATCCCTTGCGGCGCTGAGCGACCGCGCTCGCCGAACACGAATGCTTCCGCGCTTTCTTCGAGCAACTCGATTTCGTAGATGGCACCCAGACCGCCGCGATGCGCGCCGTCACCGGCCGAATCGGGGCGCAGCGCCCATTGCGTAAAGCGCACCGGATACGCAGCCTCGAGAATCTCCACGGGCGGAATCGTCGCCGTCGAGATCGGTGCGTTGCCGTGCGACAGGCCATCGCCGTCGATATGCCCGCCATGACCGCCGCCGAAGAAGCTGAACATCACCCAGCGCTGACCGCGTCGCGCTTCGTCGGTGCGATACCCGGCAATCGACAACGCGTTGATCGTGCCGTACGCCTGCCCCATCGCGCGCTCGGGCGCGGCCTTCGCCATCGCGCAGAAGATCACGTCGATCATGCGCAGAATGGTTTCGGTATAGCCCCCGACCGGACGCGGACGTTGCGCCGAGATCAGCAACCCCTCGGGCAACTCGAAGCGAACCGCGTCGAGCACACCGGCGTTGGCCGGGACATCCGGGAACAGATGCTTGAGCGCGACGTAGCAAGCCGCAATCGCCGTGGCGCGCGAGATGTTGACAGGCCCCATGCACGCGGGGGACGTGCCGGTGAAATCGAGCGTGAGCAGCTCGCCTTCGACGCGCATGCGCAGCGCAATCGTGAGCGGCTCGTCGCGCACGCCGTCGTTATCCAGCGTGTCCTGATAGACGTACTCGCCATCAGGCAGCGCCGCCACGTGGGTGCGCATGAGCTTGACGGCACGCTCGCGCAACTGAACGAGCGCGTCCTGCACCGTGCCGTCGCCGTACTCGTCGAGCAGATCCGACAGACGACGCCCGCCGAGTTCGAGCGCAGCCAGTTGACCGTTCAGATCGCCCCACAGGCTGTCGGGCAGACGCGTGTTGGCCTTCAGGATGGCGAGCACATCGAGATCGAGTTCACCGCTTCGCAAGATGCGCACAGGCGGGATCTGCACCGCTTCCTGCCAGCATTCGGTCGCCGCCGGATTGTAGTTGCCAGGCACCGCGCCGCCCACGTCGTGCCAGTGCGCTGCCGAGGCAAGGAAGCAGTACAGCTTGCCGTTGCGGAACACCGGACGCACGAGTTTGAAGTCATTGGCGTGCGTGCCGCCTTCGTACGGGTCGTTGAAGAGCCAGACGTCGCCCTCGACCATCCCCCCGCGCTCGGACGCGGCGCGTGCGGCCGCCTGCACCGCGAACGCCATCGCGCCAACGAATACGGGCAGGCCGGACTTGCCTTGCACGAGGGTTGCGCCGGTAGTGGCGTCGTAGATGCCGTGGCAGGCGTCGTGCGCCTCGGCAATGATCGGGTTGAAAGCGCTGCGGTAGAGCGTCGCGTCCATTTCGTCGGCGATCTGCTCCAGCCGGCCTTTCAGGACCGCCAGCGTGACGGGATCTAGCATGAAGAAACTCCGTGAGATGTCGATGGGGATGCCGTAGTGCGCTGCCTGAGCAGATTGAGCAGGCCACCGGCGTCGACCATGTCGAGGAGGAACCCCGGTACGGTCTCGCAGGTCAGCCGACTGCCATCGGCCAGTTCGACGTATCCGTCGCGCGGCGCGAGCGTGAGGGCTTCGCCCTCGGCAATGCGCTGTGCGTCGGCACAGGTCAGCAGCAGCAACCCCACGTTGAAGGCGTTGCGAAAATAAAGGCCATTGAACGACGGCGCGATCACCGCACGCACGCCGAGATGCACGAGCGCGGCAGCCGCCTGTTCGCGTGAGGACCCGATGCCGAAGTTAGGGCCTGCGACGAGGACATCGCCCGGGCGCACTTCGGCCGCGAACTCGGGCCGCACGCGATGCAGGCAATGGCGGGCGATTTCGTCGATGCCGAACTTCATGTAGGCACCGGGTGCGAGCGCGTCGGTGTCGATGTCGGCACCGACGCGCCACGCTCGGCCGGAAGAAGACGTTGGCGTTGTCATGTCAGAAGTGATGAAGTCGAGGAATCGTCGATCAAGCGATCAGGCGAGCAATTCGCGCGGATCTGCGATACGGCCGGTGAGCGCGGCAGCTGCCACGGCGTACGGCGAACCGAGGTAGACCTGCGCCGTCTCTGCCCCCATGCGTCCGCGAAAATTGCGTGCGGTGCTCGACAGCACCGTCGCGCCTTCGGGGATCGAACCGCCGTAGCCCGCACATGCGCCGCACGTGTTGGCAAGGACTTGCGCCCCCGCCTCGACCAGCACGTCCATGACCCCCTCACGCACGGCCTGCGCCTGATCGCGCGCCGAGGCCGGTGCTACGACGAAGCGCATGCCGTCGGCGACGCGACGTCCTTTGAGCACACGCGCCGCCGCGCGCAAATCTTCGAGCTTCGCGCCCGTGCATGCGCCGAGATAGGCGACGTCCACCATCACATCGGCAAATTGGTCGATGGCGCGCGTGTTGGCCGGGCTGTGCGGTGCGGCGACCTGCGGAGCGAGCGTGCTCGCGTCGAAGGTATGCACTTCGGCGTGCGCTCCGGCGTCGCTCTGCCAGCGGTCGACGTCGATAGGATCGGCCACACCCACAGCGCGCAGATAGTCGACGGTCGTGGTGTCCGGTGCGATCAGACCGACTTGCGAGCCGAGTTCTGCGCTCATGTTCGAGAGCGTCATGCGCTCCTGCATCGACAGGGCGCGCACCGCCTCGCCACAAAACTCGATGGCCTGATAGCGTCCGCCATTCATCCCGAAGCGACCGATCATGTGCAGCATCATGTCCTTCGCGGTCACGCCGTCGGCAAGCTTGCCGTCCCAGCGCATCTGAATCGTGTCGGGCACCTTTACCCAGATTTCACCGGACACCGCCACGCCCAGCATTTCCGTACTGCCGATGCCGAACATGTACGCGCCGAACGCACCGCCCGTGGGCGAGTGCGAGTCGCCGCCGACGCAGAACATGCCCGGGCGCAGATGACCGTGTTCGGGCACGACCACGTGACAGATGCCTACGGAGTCATAGACATTGGGCAGTTGTTGCGCACTCGCCCAATCGCGGGCGATACGCACGATACGGCGCGATTCGTCGTCGGTTTCCGGCACGTAGTGATCGATCACGAGCACGACTTTGGACTTGTTCCATAGTTGCGCGCCGAGCGATTCGAGCATCGGCTGCAAGCGGCGCGGACCGCTGGAATCGTGAAACATGGCGAGGTCGACGCCGCACGTGACGATCTCGCCCACGGCGACTTCGTCACGCCCACACGCCGCTGCCAGCAGCTTTTGCGTCAAAGTTTGAGGCACAGTCATTCCCTTACATTCCGAGATAGGCCCGGCGCAGATCGCTGCTGGCGAGCAATTCTGCACAGGTGCCGCGATGGCGGATCGCACCGTTTTCGAGGACGTAGCCGCGCTGACCGGTCTCCAGCGACTGCCCGACGTTCTGCTCCACCAGCAGGATCGACAGGCCTTCGCGTTGCAGACGTGAAATCAGCGAAAACAGCTCTTCCACCATGAGCGGCGAGAGACCGAGCGACGGCTCGTCAAGGATCAGCAGACGGGGTTCGGCCATCAGACCGCGTCCGATAGCCAGCATCTGCTGCTCGCCGCCGGACATCGTTCCCGCCGCCTGGTCGATGCGCTCGCGAAGACGCGGAAACAGGTCGAGCATGCGCTCCAGCCGCTCCTCCCGCGACGCCCGGCCACGGGCGAACGCGCCCAGCGCGAGGTTTTCCCGCACGCTAAGGTTCGGGAAGATGCGACGCCCTTCCGGCACTTGAATCAGCCCGGCTTTGACGACTTCGCGATAATGGCGTCCGGTGAGATCGTGCCCGTCGAAGCGCACGCGTCCCGACCACACGGGATTGATGCCGGACAGGGTGTTGTTCAGCGTGGACTTGCCCGCGCCGTTGCTGCCGAGGAGCACCACGATTTCGCCCTCGCCGACCGTCAGATCTACGCCGCGCAGTACTTCCACGCGGCCATAGCCGGTATGCAAGCCCTCGACTTCGAGAAGATGGCTCATTGCACGTCTCCCTTCGTCATCGGCACGCGCGACTGTGCAGCCAGCCGCGCGGCGGTGCCGTGCCCCAGATAGGCTTCGATCACGGCCGGGTCGGACGTCACTTCACGCGGCGTGCCTGCCGCGATCAACTTGCCTTGCGCCAGCACCCACACGTGTTCGGCGAGACTCATGACGGCGCGCATCACGTGCTCGATCATCAGCACCGTCGTGCCGCGATCCGCGATCTCGCGCACCACCGGAATGATTTCGTCGATTTCGCTCGGATTCAGGCCCGCGAGCACTTCGTCGAGCAGTAAGAGACGAGGTTTAGTCGCGAGTGCGCGGGCCAGTTCGAGACGCTTGCGCCCGCACACGGTCAGGTCGGCCGCTGGTTTGTCGAGCTGCGCTTGCAGGTTGGTGCGTAGCGCGACTTCCTCGGCCTCACGCAGCGCCGCACGACGGTCGCGCTGGTGCAGATGCGCGCCGACAGCGATGTTCTCGCGCACCGTCTGCGCGCCAAACGGCTGCACGATCTGGAACGTGCGCGTCAGCCCCTGACGCGCTGTGTCGTACGGTGCCTGACCGGTAATGTCGCGCCCCTGAAATTCGACGCGACCGGCCGTGGGCGTGAGAAAGCCGGAAAGCAGGCCGAAAAGCGTGGTCTTGCCTGCGCCGTTCGGGCCCACGAGCGCCGTGAGCGTACCGGCCTTGACGTCGAGACTGACGTCCTGCACAGCCTTGAGACCGCCAAACGTGATGGACAAGCCATCGGCCCTCAACAAGATGTCAGACACGGGCCTTCTCCTCGCGCGATGTCGTCGGCTGAGCGCCATGTGTGGCGCTGGTCTTCCGATCCATGCCCAGCAAGCGGCGCACCGACGCACCTGCGCCCGTGATGCCACGCGGCAGGAACATGACAATCAAGATCAGCACGGCGCCGTAGATCACCATCGACAGGCCGGGCAGTTCGCCGAACAGGTTGCGGGTGAGCTCGCCGAGCGTGTACAACACGGCTGCACCGAAGACCGGGCCCCAGAGCGTGCCCATGCCGCCCACGATCACGCCGACCAGCGCCTCGACCGAAATCGTCGAACCGAAAGCGATGCCAGCATCGATGTACTGGAACATCTGCACGTAGCACATGCCTGCCGCGCTCATGAACGCACCGGAGAGCGCAATGGCACCGAGCTTCACACGCAACGGGTTCACGCCGACGGCGCGCGCCGCGTTCTCGTTGTCGCGTACCGCCTGCAACCATGCGCCAAAGCGCGAATGGCGCAGCCAGGCGGTGACCAGCAGTGCCGCCATCACGAACACGAGCAGCAGCGCCGCGTAGCCACGCGGTGAGGCGAACTGAAGATTGCCCAGGCTTTGGCGCAGCGGGACCATCAGACCGACGCCCGCCCCGGTGAACGGCAGCGACACGGCCAGAATGCGGAACACCTCGGCGAACGCGAGCGTCACGAGCGCGAAGTACGATCCCTTCAGGCCATAGCGGAACGTCACGGCCCCGAGCAAAACGGCGACCCCCGTGCCGGCCGCCATCGCGAACGGCATGGCCAGCCACGGGTTCCACCCCCACTGCAATTGCGCGATGGCCTGCGCGTAGGCACCGACGCCGAAGAACAGCGCGTGGCCGAACGACAACTGCCCACCGAACCCGCCGAGAATGTTCCACGACTGCGAAAGCAGCACGGTGTAGAACGTCATCATCAGGAACGACAGCCACACGCCGGACTGGAGCGTGAACAGCAACGCTGTCATCACAACACCGAACAGCACAATCATCCGAAGATCTTTCATTGTTTTTCTCCCGCCGTCTTCCGTCAGGCGCGTGCGCCGAAGAGCCCCTGCGGGCGCAGCAGCACGACGACGATGAAAATGGCGAAGATGCCCATCTGGCCGAGCGAATCGCCGAGCCACAGACCGCCCAGCGACTCGACCACACCGATGAGCAGACCGCCCACGAGCGCGCCGACGAAGCTCCCCATGCCGCCGAGCACGACGATCGTGAACGCCACCAGCACGAAGCCGCCACCGACCTGCGGATTGACGTAATACGTCGGCAGCAAGAAGCACGCGGCAGCGCCTACACAGGCCATGCCGATGCCGAACGAGAGCGCGTACACGCGCTCCACATCGATGCCCATGAGCTTCGCGCCGTGTTTCTCCTTCGCGACCGCGCGAATTGCGCGTCCCAGATCCGTCGAGCGCATGATCCAGAACAGCACGGCAGCAGCAGCCAGCGCGCCACCGAACGCGATCAGCTTGGGCAGTGCGAGCATGACGGGCCCGATATCGACAGTAGCCAGCGTGTAAGGCGTATCGATCGTGTGCGTGTCCGACTTGAACACCACCAGCGCGAGGTTTTCGAGCACGATGGCCAGTCCAAGCGTCACGAGCAGAATGTTCTCGTCCTTGCCGTGACTGGCGCGCTCGATGACCGCGCGTTGCAGTGCGTAGCCGAGCGCAAACATGCCCAGCGTGACGAACGGCAACGCCACGTACGGGTCGATGCCGAGCTTCTCGCGAAGCAGCCAGACGGCATAAAGCGCCACCATCAACGCCGCGCCGTGCGCGAAGTTGATGATGTGCAGCACGCCGTAGACCAGCGTGAGGCCGAGCGCGATGAGCGCGTAGACCGCGCCCGTCGTGAGCCCGTTGAGCACGGCTGAAAGCAGAATGACCGGATCTAGCATTGCATCAGGCCTTGAGCGGGAAGACCGGCGCGACCTGGCGATAGCTGTCCGGCAGAATCACTTTGATGTCCCCGCCCGAGACCTGCGTGAGCAGCGGCTGCGCGCCCGTGTTCTGACCGTTCACGAACTTGGTCGGACCGTACGGCATGATGTGATCCTTGAACGTACTCGACGCAAGCGCCGCTGTGATGGCTGCGCGGTCGACCGATTTGGCGCGCTCGATGGCGTCGGCCAGCAGCATCATGGCCGTGTACGTCATGAACACTTCGTAGCTGAAGTAAGCGCCCTTCGCTTCCACGCGCTTCTTGAGCGACGCCACGCGCGGGTCTTTCGGGTTGAACCAGTGATTGCAGTCGATGATGCCGTCGGCGATATCCGGAAATTCCTTCAGAAATTTGTAGCTCGACGCGGCGCCGCCCAGGACCGAGTAGATCGCCTTCGGGCGCACCTTCTGCTGCTTCATCGCACGCAGCAGCAGCGCGTATTCGTTGTAGTAGTTCGCCGGAATCACGATATCCGGGTTGACCGAGCGCATGCGCAGCACGATGTTGTTGAAGTCACGCGTGGGGTTCGCGTGCTTGATGACTTCCTTGATTTCGAAGCCGCGCGCGGGCAGTTCCTTTTGCAGCAGTGCGGCCGTGCCGGTGCCGAAGAGCGACTCCTCGTGCACGATCATGACGGTCTTCGCAGGCTTGCCTGCGGCGTTGTTCAACGCGGCAAGGTCGTCGACGGCGCGCAGCGAGCACATGCGGTAGCCGGGACCGAAGCGGAACGTGTTGGTCAGGCCGCGCTCGACGATCTGGTCGGCCACACCGACGTCGACCACGTGCGGCAGACCATACTTCGCGGCGGTTTGCGTCGTTGCCAGACAAATGGCCGAGGCGTAGGCACCGAGGATCGCCGACACGCCGGCTTCGTTCATTTTTTCGACTTCGGCCGAACCGGCTTCGGGACGTGATTGTGCGTCGCCGAGCATCGCTTCGATGGGCGCTCCGCCGAGCGACTTGATGCCGCCTGCTGCGTTGATGTCATCGATGGCGAGCAGCGCACCCAGACGGCATTGTTGTCCTGAATAGGCCAGTGCACCGGTGACGGGGTGAAGCACGCCGATCTTGACCGGCTTGCCGGCAGCACGCGCGAGCCACGGGGTGCTGGTGGAGGCAGCGGCGAGCGCGGCCATGGCGGTGGACTGACGCAGGAACGTGCGACGCGAACTCATGAAAGATTCTCCGGACGTGTTCAGTGGAATTGGGCAGACAGTTCTTCGCTGACCCAGACCTTGGCGTCGATGTCGCCGACGCGCGAGAGTTGAAGCTGGTACTGGTAGCGATCTGGGCGATACAGGCCTTGCAGAAGTTGCACCGGACGGTCGGCAACGTCGCGCACGAGACGCGTGACCGCGAGCAGTGCGGAGCCGACGGCAATATCGAGATGGCGCGCCACGACGGCATCGGCCAGACGCGCGGAAATGGTTTGCGTCGCCCCGCCCAGCTCGACGCCCGCTTCTTCGAGCAGCATCAGCAGCGGTTTGCGTTCGAGCTCTTCGCGACGGATTTGCGCGATGTCCTGCGGCACGTGCGTGGTGATGTACGACAGCGGCCCGGCTTGCGTGCTACGCACACGAATGCTCTTGTAGACGGGGGCACCGGGCGCAAGCGTCAGCGCATCTGCGACCGCGTCGCTCGCGCCGACGACCGACGATTCGAGCACAGCGACACTCGTGCGCAGGCCCATGTTGACGATGTTTTCGAGCAGACCCGTGAGGTGCGCCTTTTCCCGGGAAATGCCGGGCGTCTTGCCGCCACCGGTGCGCTGACCGGCATGCAGCGGCCATGTGCCGAGTCCCGGGCGACGCACGACGAGACCGTCGGCCACGAGCATTTCCATCGCTTTGCGGATCGTGATGCGCGCGACGCTGAACTGATCGGCTAGCAGATGCTCGCCGGGCACACCGTCCCGATCGAAGCGTCCCTCCTGCAATTGCTCACGCAGCACGAGGTAGATCTGGTGATATTTCGGAAGCGGAAGTGGGGTATCCATGCGGCGATTCTGGAAGTGTCATAATGTCCGGTCAATAGAACAAAGGTGCAGACAAAATGTCCTATCGGGAAAACACCTAAGCGATTCTGGATATTGGGCAGATGGCCTGCAAACGCAGGTACAGCAAGGGTTTCAAGGTTGCGGCGCAGCATTTTCGGATGCTGCGCCGCTTCGTTTTTGAGCGCTCAGAAACGGTGACGCAGACCGATGTAGTAGCTCATCTGGTTATCGAAGCCGTTGAGCTTCACACCGTTGCCGCCGGTCCAGTTGGTGGTCGTGGTGCCGAACAGACCGCCCCAGCCCCCGTCGACACGTTCGTATGCGGTGGCGAAGTAGACGTCGGTTCGCTTCGAGAGGAAGTAATCGACGACGCCGTAGAGAGTCTGGCGCTTGCCGCTGAAATTGACCGCCGTGGTGTTGTTGTACATATAGGCGGCGATGAATTGCCACGACGGGCTGAGCAGATAGGTCGCACCGAGGGTGAAGAACTGATCGCGTCGTGCGGCAGAGAACACGGATCCGATGGCGGCCACGGTCGTTGGCGTGGCGGCCGTGCTCATGTTGGTGATCGACGCGTAGTCGACGCCGCCGTTGGTCACGTCGAAGCCGGGATCGCGTTGGCTTTGCAGGTAGTCTGCATGGAACTTCCATTGGCCATAGCTGACTTTGCCGCCGAGCGACCATGTCTTCGCGGTGCGGCTTTGTGAGTCGTGCGTCTGCTGCAGTTGGCCGGTGAAGACGTTGCCGTTCTGGTCCCACGACACGCCGCCCGATGCGGACGAGCGCGCCGAGCCTTGCCCCGCGACGCCGCCGAACGCGTATTGCAGGTTCACGCCGAACGGGCCGAACTTCTTCGTCCAGGTGAGTGCGTTGTTGTAGCGTTGACCGGTCAGAAAGACGAGCCACGAGTTCGTGGGCGGTGCGCCGATGAAGATCGGATCGACCATCGAAATGGCGACGACGGCCCCGGTGTATTGACGCCCGAACGCCAGTTCCCCCCATCCGCCTTGCAGCGCGACGAACGCCTGGCGTCCGAAGAGCTGTCCTTGCTGATCGAAGGTGCCGGCTTGCGAGTTGAAGCCGTTTTCGAGCACGAAGCGGGCTTTCATCCCGCCGCCGAGGTCTTCGATGCCTTGCAGACCAAAGCGGCTGGCGGAGAGGAAGCCTTCGCCTGCCTGATTGACGGAGTAGATGCGACCGCCGGTGGGGCTGGCGTGGTTTTGCGAGACGACGGCGGATTCGATCAGGCCGTAGAGCGTGACGCTCGATTGGGCGAGCGCGGGTGTTGCGACGCTTGCGAGGAGTAGAGCAACACTGGTGACACTGGCGGCACCAGTGAACGGCAGCAGTTTTGACGATATGCGCGAGGAGTGCGTCATGAGGTTGGGCGTCTTACTTGTTGTTGAGGAAAACAGCACCCCACGACGCCGTGCGTCGACCGTTGCGGCGAGTCCGGTGTTGCTTGGAACTCGCTCGCGTCACGTATCGAATCGCGAGGGCGCACGACGCCGCGGCGCGCTTATGAGTAGCGCGTCGTCCGGCATGGGGCGAATGGGGTGAGCGCGGCGGCGTCCGATGCGATTTGTCACAAAGGGTGAATGTGACAAACGCGGCGAACGCCCAGACGCGCTGAGAGGCGGCGAGTTACTCGCGCAGCACGCGATGCACGTGCTGTGCCGCTCGAATGCGGGCGGACGTGAGCATAGGCAGGAAGGAACGAGTCATCATGGCGACGACTCTAGGAGGGCCAATTTGTAGCGTCAATGGAACAAATGCCAATCCCGGTTGTTCTATCGGGAAATTCCCGAGACATCGTCAGCGCGGCGTTTTGCTCGACGGAAATGCGTAGACACTCGGCCTTATCAAACTTCTCCACTCATAGCCTGTCAACCTTTACATGGACATTGACGGCACGGGACCTATCCTCCGAGTTATCCGATTGGATAGTGCGTAGATGAATACGAGGGGTCAATCATGCCGGCCGTTGTTAAGCGAGTTACGCCAGATGTAGTGTTGATGAGGGAAAACGTCGAGATTCTTATCGAGGGAAGTGGTTTCGACGGTGCGGAGAAAGTTGTCTTCGAAGACAGGAATTTTCAACAGTTTCCGGCCAAGGCGTTTCGTATCAGTAGTGATTCGTTCATCTATGCCACCACGCCAAAATTAAACCTTGAAGAGTACAAACCTGCGAGTCTGACGCCAATTCCTAGTCGAGAATTCGATTACTACTTCGTCCTCGTCCACGTCAAAGGGGAAGAATCAAAAACCACCACCGCATACCGTGGCGTTCCGGACGGAGATGGATTGAAGGGGAGTATGGGGATGTCGCTCGCAGAAGTTTATACATCTTCCAACCTGATTCAGGCGGTTGCGTCCAAGACCGATGCATTGTCCGAAGCAAAAAAGAAGATTTATGCTGCGCTTGCTGTGAGGGACGATTTGGCACTGCAATTGAAAACACTACGGGAGCTTCCGGGCGAGATGACTCCGGAGCGTCATCTCAGGCTTTGGCAGCTCGAAACGAGTTTGAAAATGGCCGAATCTCATCTCAGCGCATACTCCGTATTAAGCCCGGAATGAATGCACGGTGGTCCTCAACAGTCATTCTTGTTCTCGGCCAATCCGCGTATCTCGGCCAGTTCCTGCGACGCGCGATCGCCTCCTGCGTCCAACCCTAACCGCTGTAGCACCTTGAATTATTTTCTCGGGGAGCGGGGCGCCCTTATCGATTGAAGCCTGATTCTGTCGCGCTTACCTAAGCCCTCTGTGACCTGCCCTGCGGAAAAGGTAGTACGAGCATTTGCGGAAAAGTCAGGCGAAGTCGTGATGTCTTACGGCGGGAATTCGGCGAATGTCTTCGGCCTTACGCAACAGGTCCCGACTCGTGAGGTATTCCTTTCGTCCGAGCGGAGTCGAAAACTTCGGCTTTGGCGGTCGGTGGCCGCAATAAGGCATGCGCCTCAATGAATGCGCGCACTGGGAGGCGGACCGGGGGAGACGCGGTACGCGCTCTGGCATGGATGGGCCGAGCTCATGTTACGAAGTCGTTAAGCGCGCTTCACAGGCGAATGTCGGCCGACGACTGGAACACGCTCACATCTCCACGTGCGGCCCTTCCATCATGGCTGGCGAAGGCAATAGGACAGGAGTCGATGAGCGGCTAAGTATTACTTTGGCCTCAGGACTGACGAACAACACGCAGCCCTAGCCTTTTCCAGCGCGCATACTGGCAGGCTCACTCCCACAAGCGAAGCGCGGCGAATTTGAAGACTCGAATGATTACCAAATCGCAACGACCCAACGAGCCAAGCAGCACTATTGACCGTAGCCGCGTCGACCCGGCCCTATGTCTTGACTGAGCGCGTTTCACAAGCTTCTTGGGCGTCAGTTCAGCTATCGTGATAGCGCTGAAGTACTCTGCAATCTGCTTCAGCGAGTGACCGGCAGTGGTTTTCGGTCTTACCGGACGCCTCGACTCTTCGAGCCCCCTCCAGTAGTGCGCGATATCGTCGGCAACAGCGCCTTGGCCGACACCGTGCCCAGATCCCGACCTCCATCAACCGTCCCCCCCCAATTTTGCGTGCCCGTGTGGAGGCGGACGCCATTCGCCCGTAACGATTTTGCTATACTCTTGCCCTCGCATCGTACCTGCATGAACGATGCTATTGCGTCCCGCTGGATAACATCCAGTCTCTCCCTGTAGTTCAATGGATAGAACGAGTGCCTCCTAAGCGCTAGATACAGGTTCGATTCCTGTCGGGGGGACCAATTTTGCGTCCCGCGTCTCATGAGATTTAGCAAAAAAAGCCCCGTCCGGCGTTCGTCGGACGGGGCTTTTTTGCTTTCACAAGTACTTCAGTGCCAAGACGTCAGTAAGGAGCGCTCGACTTCTTTTCCAATGCCGGCCACTGAACAAATGCGAACACCCAAATCATCACGAAATTGAGAAGCGGTACAAATGCCACCAGCACCCACCAGGGCGAGAATCCCGCGCGACGAATAATGCGCGCATAGGGGTACAGGAAAAATACCAAAAACAGCAACACAATCAACCAATGCCAGATGCCTAGGTGCCCCATAACTCTCCTCACTTATTAGTGTCGTGGAACGACGGTTAATGCTGCACATTGTCACGCACAGCGTTTGCTGCGCGAGGCCAATTTTTCGACTATTTGGTCCATTTGGCTCGCAACATCCAACCCCAATTCGTCTATCGAATTGTCATGACTCCATACAAATTCATGCCGATACACACCCACCACTCGCCCGCAAACCATAACCTCGTGGTTTTCCCCTAATACTTACCTAAGACCTACGAGAGCAGTGCCTTAATCCGTTCGTAATCCCCGCTATTTTTGATAGGGCATACGCACTTTACGCCCGTGCTAGCATGCGGCGCGGAATGTTCTTACGGAGCATTTCAGCATAGGAGTCCTACCGTAAATCGATTTCACTCCTGCTTTTTTGGACTCCTGGCATTAGGCGGCGTCCCCGACTGGGCCAAATCCGTTACAAAAGCGGGCACGGCAGCGCCGCCAATTTCCAGAACAACATTCTAAAGAACTAGGAAAATGGCACACCATCTCGTAAAAGTCACCGGCCTGCTTCTGGCAGCCGGCATCATGGCGGGTTGCTCGACCATGAACCAAGGGAGCAGCAGCGCCAAAACGGCCGCCACCGGATCCGCCGGCGGTGCGAACTCCGAAAACGCTAACCAAACGCTTGAAAAATGCGATCGCCCGCTAGGCACCATGGCGGTCATCGAAGACACCTCCGCCCCCTGGTACGGTGTACTGACCGGCCAGTACAAGCTCGGCTCGACCGTCCCGGTGCTCAAGCTGCTGGTCCAGCAATCGAACTGCTTCGTGATCGTCGATCGCGGCCGCGGCATGAACACGATCATGGGCGAACGCGCCCTGCAAGAGTCCGGCGAACTGCGCAACAAGTCGAACTTCGGCAAGGGCAAGATGGTCTCCGCCGATTACGCGCTGAGCCCGTCGATCACCTTCACGAACAATAACGCCGGCGGTGCCGGGGCCAGCATCGCCGGTCTTCTGCCCGGCGGTATCGGTGCAGCTATCGGCGCGCTCGCCGGCAGCATGAACTCGAAAGAAGCCAGCACCATGCTGACTGTCATCGACAACCGCTCCAGCGTGCAGATCGCCGCCGCCGAAGGCAGCGCCACCGCCATGGACTTCGGCGCCCTCGGCCGTATCGTCGGCAGCTCGGCCGGCGGCTCGCTCGGCGGCTACTCGAACACCGCCGAAGGCAAGGTCATCGTGGCCGCGTTCACCGACTCGTATAACAACGTCGTGCGCGCCGTGAAGAACTACAAGCAACAAACCGTCGCCGGTGGCCTCGGCACGGGCGGCCAACTCACCGTCCAGGACGACGACGCACCCGCACCGACCAAGAAGGCCGTCCGCAAGAAGAAGTAATCACGCTTGCGCGATTAGCCGTCCCTCAGACCTGTCTCCTCGGCAGGTTTGAGGGATGGTTTTATGTCCCCTCGGTCCCACCCGCTTCAAACCTCAAATATTTTGCCGTCCAGCAAATGGATTGGCCCCGTCGGCAAAGGCAACCGCCTAGCCGCCAATCTCCGCTCCACTATCATTCCCCACGTGCCCTCCCCCCAAAGTGCCTGAGTTGCTCTGCCTACGTTTTTGCTTGAGCCATCGCTTGCGCGTCGCCCAAGCCGTTTGCCTAGCCGTTACCTGAGCAATACCTAAGCATTCATTAGCACGACCCAGGTGTTTCGTAGGTGTTGCGTCGCCGCGCTCGCCGCCCGTGCGCGCAATTCCGCTCTTCGTTGTCCTCTATCGATGCCAGGATTCGTATGACGAAGCCTTCGCAGCGCGCTGTCCCGCTTACGACACCCAACGCCGACGCCCCCGCCGCGAGCGCCGTCGCTCAGGCCTGGGCTCAGGTCGGCGCAGCGCTCAGCCCGCATCCGGACTGTCCGCTGCCCAACTGGACCGGGGGCGGCGATACGCTGCATCAACATCTTTTGGTCATCGGCAACGAGCACGACAACGATCTGGTCAGCCAGCTCAGGCAACTGGAAGTCGCGTCCGCACGCTTCGGCAAGGTCGGCTTTGTCGGTCCGGCGAACGCGCGGCGCCTGGTCGAATGGTCGATGGGAGAGCGCGTCGTCGTGCTTTCGCGTATGCCGCGCAACGTCTCAGACTGGGATCTGCGCTGCACGCTCGCCTCGCTCGCGCGCACGCTCGGCCCGCAAGCTGCACATGCGCACGCCGGACGTCCATTCCTGCGCGTAGCCGCCGTCCCCGCGCGACACTGGCGCGACCGACTGGCGGCCGCCGCACAACATGGCCTCTGCGTAGGGTTTGCCGGACTGGATGCGCTCGACAGCGTGGGACTGGAAGGAACGTCACTGAGCACCTCGCGCCTGATGTCGCTGGCACCGTTGCTGCGCGTGCCTGGGGTTTCCTGGGTGCCGCTGGGTAAGCAGGGAGACGGGGCATCCGATGCCATGCCGCCGGAATCGGTCGACTGGATCGACTGGCGCACGGACTGTGACGATCTGGCCGACGAAGCATCGCTCATCGACAATCTCGATCTGGTGATCGCACTGGATGCCGGACACGCCCATCTGGCCGAAGGCCTGGGGGTGCCGGTGTGGTATCTGGGTGCGCCGCGAACGGCACTATCGGCGTCGGCGCGTCATGACGATCGTTACGACACGCACTTCAGCCCGGAACGCCTGAGTCATCGCGCCGACGTGGACGATTTCCGACCACCCCCCGCCTCGCAAGACTGGCCCGGCGCGGTGGACACCGCTGCGAAAGCGCTTCTCGCGATGGCCACAGAGTTTCAGGGCTGGACCCGCTAACTCGTCAACGAGGCGACGAGGCGACGAGGCCGTCTGTACACGCCATGTCGCCTAGCCGTCAACAACTGTCAACGGGACACACTGGGCATTAAGCCACCCAGCGGTCTCCGACCTGCGCCGTCTTGACCCACTCCATGAACGCCGTCGCTTCCGGGGTATCCGCCGGCGCCGACCAGTCCGCGTAATCCGCTTCAACGAACGGACGATACGGGCCGTGCTTTACCTCGAAGATCACGGCGCCCGGATCAAGCGACAGCACCGTGTGGTGCGTCTTGACCGGACTTTCGATGACGCTCGTGTCCTCGCCGAGCACCTTGCGGTCGATCACGACGCCAGCCGCATCGAACGTCAGCACGACAAAGCGGCCACGCAGCGCCGTCAGCAACTCCCACGTATGGTGATGCAGATGCGGACGAATGTACGTCGACGGCTCCATCGCAATCGCCAGACGCTGAATCGAATCGTCGAGCGATTCGTGCAGGTTCTGATTCATACGCGCACGAGGCGATTGAGTGGCTTGTTCGGTCAGCGCGTCGAGCGCGGCAAAGGTCAACGTTTTCATCGGCTTATGTGGTGTGTGGGGGTGTTCGTGGCAGCGGCAGCTATTGGCGATGCCTGCGAGTGTAGCAAACCGGTTCGCTTCGCCTGCCCATAAAAAAACCCGCCGTGTGGCGGGTTTTTCGACTTCGCACTACATTGCGCCTGAACGGCGCAACGGCGTGCTTAGTACATCTTCTTCTTCAGGGTCTGGCTGCGCAGACGCTTACGCAGACGGGCCACGGCAGCGGCCTTCTTGCGCTTGCGTTCAGCCGTCGGCTTTTCGTAAGCAGCGCGTGCCTTGACTTCCTTGATCAGGCCCGTGCCGTCGATAGCGCGGCGGAAACGACGCAGTGCAACTTCAACGGGTTCACCGTCTTTGATAACGATCTTGGTCATGCAATATCTCGAATAGTGTTTCGGCCCCGAAGAGCCGTAAATTTGATTTACCGCGCAAAGACGCCATTCACCGCCCTGCCGGAGATTCCTCCTGCCAGGCGCGACGAACGGACTTGCTACGGACTGCACTACACCACATCCGGCGGGACCGCGACTCACCTCCTCTGCGATCTCCCGATTGGCATTCGATACCTGGTATCGCGCCTTCCAGACTGGCTGAACGGTTGATTGATGGCGAAGCAGCATGCTCATCGTTCGTCAGTGAGCGCCACTCCCCGCAATGCCCATAATTTGGACAAGGTCGTGATTATACACAGAATGGACGTCAGGCGCACAAATTTTGACGTCCCGCTATGTACGACGGGCCCCGCCAGCACACTGGAGGGGCCCGTCACTGGCAGGAGACGGCATTCGATGCCCTCCCCCGCCAGTCAGGCTTGCACTGCCAGGCGGCGTCGAACGCCGCCCCGGTTCAGGCAAAAACCTGCTTAGAACTTGTGACGCACGCCTGCGATCACGGCGATCTGCGACTGCGCGCCGGTGCCCGTCGGGCCACCCACGTTGTCGATCGCGGCGACGACAGCGTCACCCGTAGCGCGCTGGTACACGCCGTTCAGGTACGTCTCGGTGCGCTTGCTGAACGAGTAGGTCGTGCCGGCGTTGACCTGGAACCAGCGCGGCTTCGTGCCCTTGCTGATGCCCGACAGTGCCGTCGCGCCGCTCACGCTGCCATCGCTGTAGACGAAGGCCAGACCCGCCAGCAGACGCGGCGTGAACTGGTACTTGCCGTTCAGTTCGAACGTGTTCACGCGAATCGACGACTGATTGACGTAGTTCACCTTGGCGTAGCTATACACGAAGCCGACCGTTGCCGCCTGGATCGCGTACGAAACACCCGCCGCAGCGATATCGTGCTTGTCGACGGCGCTCGTGTAGAAAATGTCCGTGGCGCTCGAATAGTCGTTTGAGACCGCGCCGTTGGCGTTGGTCGTGCCCGGGCTGGATAGGTGCATGTAGCCGAGGGCTGCCGTCAGCGGGCCGTTAGCATAGCCAGCGCCGATGCTGAACGCGTTGTTGTTCGAGAAGCCCGTACCGCCGCCGGTGTTCGGCTGGTTGCTGAAGCCGTAAAGCGCGCCGAACGAGAAGCCGCTGTAGTTCGCGCTCGTGTACTTGATCGAGTTGCTGACGCGGAACGAGTTGTACAGGTTGTCGATGTCGCCGATGTGCGCGCCGTATTGCGTGGCCCACTGCTTGGCCGACGTGATCGGGCTCACGAAGTCGACCACCGAGTCGTACTGACGACCGATCGAGACCGTGCCGGCCTGTGCGCTTTGCAGACCCACATACGCCTGACGACCGAACATGCGGCTGTTTTGCAGCATCGTGCCATTCATCAGGTTAAAGCCGTTCTCCAGCACGAACACGGCCTTAAGACCGCCGCCCAGATCTTCCGTGCCCTTCAGGCCCCAACGGTTGCCCTGACCAATGCCGCTCACGGCCTGGAAGTTGTGTGCACCCTTGGCGTTCAGGCCGGTGGCGACGTTGTTGACGTAAGCAACGCCCGCGTCAATCACACCGTAGAGCGTGACGTTCGTGCTGCTCTGGGCCATTGCCGGAGCGGCAACGGCGAAGCTGGCAGCAGCCAGGGCCGTGAGTTGGAAGCGCTTCATCTTTATCCTCTTTGATAGTGGTCTTATATTTTTGGCCCGCTGGTGCGGGCGTCCACTGTCAATGTCGGCTGCCTCGATCTGTGCGACGAGGATGCTGCAACCGCATATGCAATGGAGTACTCACTAAATGACACGCGGTGCTTTCCATATGAAGGAAAAGCACCGCGGGTCGTTTGCAAGCGGGTGCATTCTGACACGCTAGCGACACAATTCGCACGCAAGTGGTGCAATTGCAACACATGAAATAACGGACATTTGCGACGTGTGCCGCAACGGTTTCGGACACCGTGATAAGTCAAATCATGGTGCGGCGATGTCTGGGGAGCGCGGTAAGGTGCGGCGACAATTTCGACGCTACTCGCACTCGACCACGATTCAACGGTGCAATGAAAAACGGCGCATCGCCTCGTAGGCATGCGCCGTTTTCGTTATCGCTTGCGCCGCGCCCGCGGCGCGAATTTAACGAGCGGGGGCTTTGGATGCTGCCGTCGCCGCGCGCTTGCGCGCCGCTGCCGCGACGCCGCCGACCACCGGCTTCGCGACACCGTTCGCCGTCGTTGCAGCACCATTCACCGGCTTCGCTGTGACGGCCGACTTTGCGGGCGCTTTGGCTTTCGCCGTTGCTGCCTTGGCAGGTTTGCCCGACTTCGGCGCGCCCTTCTCTACCCCCTTCTCTGCCCCCTTTTCCGCGACCTTCTCGGCCTTTGCGGGCTTCACCGGCTTAGCCGGTTTTGCGGGCTTCGCAGACTTGGGGGCCTTGGCGGCTTTCTCAACCTTCGCAACCTTTCCGGCATTCCCGCCAGCGGCTGCGCTCGCAGGCTTCGCGGCCTTCTTCGGCGCAGCCTTGGCAGCGGCAGCCAGTTCAAGATCGATGGTGTGTTTGAGGCCTGCGATGACGGGGGCAGCCAGATCGTCGGCAAAGTGATCGAACCAGCGCTTGGCCTGCAACAACTTCTTTCCGCCGAGACGCCGCTTATGATCTTCGTCGCTGGCGAGCACCTTCACCGAGAGCCGAGCGCGGCCCTTCGAGAGGCGTTCGAGAACGGTGATGATGGTGAACCCGCGATGCGACGTCTTCTGCTCTGCAGACATACTGGCCTCCTGATGTTCCCGCCGCGCGGCGAGCCCGGATTGGATCGAAGCCACGATCTGGATCACGTGGATGCGCTCGATCCTACCACGCCGCAATGTCCATGCCAGCAGGCATGCGGCTTCCAGGCCCTTCAGTGTGTGGTCGGCGCAACCTCGGGCGGTTCGGGCGCCTGCGCGAAATACTGGACGCTGGCCGGTATTGCGAAGCGAATGTCCTCGTCCAGAAACGCGCGCATCAGCGCGAGATTGATGCCTTGCTGCAAGTCCATATAGAGGTTGTAGTCGGGACTGAGCACGAAATAGACGACCTCGAAGTCGAGCGAACTCGCACCGAATTGCTTGAAGTGAGCACGATCGAAGCGCGTCTTGCCGGAGGCCTCCACGGCCTGCCTGACCATCGCCGGCACGCGGGCGAGTTTGTCGGGCACGGTGTGGTACGTCACGCTGAATGTGAAGACGATGCGTCGCTCGGACATGCGTTTGTAGTTATGCAGCGTGTTCTTGAGCAACTCGGTGTTGCCGCAAACGATCTCCTCACCGCTAAGGCTTCGGATGCGCGTGGTCTTGAGGCCGATCCGCTCAATGGTCCCCGCCACATCGCCAAACACGATGAAGTCACCGACTTCGAACGGCTTATCCAGTCCGATGGCGAGCGACGCAAACAGATCGCTCAGCACGTTCTGCACCGCAAGCGCAACGGCCACACCGCCGATCCCGAGACTGGCGACGAAAGCGGTGATGTTCACGCCGAAGTTCGCGAGCATGGCCAGCAGCAACACGGCCCACGCAAGCACGCGCAGCGTCCATGCCGTCATGGTGACGATGACGGGGTTGTCAGGTACCGTCGAGCGATGCTGCATGCGTCGCGTGGACCAGACGCCCACCGCGCGATTGACCCAGAGCGCGAGTTGCAGACAGAACAACACCGTCCAGCCGTGAACGATAGCGGTGTCCCATTTGCCCCCCAGATCCAGCATCTTCAGGCCAATGAGCAGTGCGGCGCAGAGCAGCACGAAGTGCCGCGTTGCGCCCAGCACCTCAGCGAACATCCCGGCCGCCTGCGATTGCAGGCGCTTCGACAACGCCCCGAAGCGTCCGAGCGCGAGACGCAACACGCCCGTCAGAATTCCATAGCTCAGCACCATGGCAACCGCAGCGAACGCCCAGTCGGCGGGCGCTATCCCTTCGAAGGCTCTCAGTGATGTCAGCGTGGTCATCGGCAAATGCGTCCTCCCTCGTCAGGCAAAAGACTGATAAAGGAGCAAGCGGCGTGCCGGGCGGACGAGCAGACGTCCGGTCGACCGTCGATCCGGCAGACGAAGGTGAAAAAATCCGGGGAAATCAGTGAGATGGAAATGTCTTCAAAGGTGCCGAATTCGACGATGGATGGGAGCGCGCCAGCGGCGTCTCATTGATCGGCCATGCCCAATGTTTCAATCGAAGGAAGAAATTGCCCCGGTGGACTGCGGTGTGCGATTCGTCATGCAATCCTACGGGTCTCTCGCCATCGGCCTGCAGTAGAACCCCTTCGCGTATATCGACTGCCTGAAAGAGAGGATTTCACACTGGGCAACAAGTCCGAGGGAGCCGCTAACACGACAGCGATCATCTGAGACTAAGGCCTGTTTACATTTCGCGCAAAGCGCCTTGCACACGTCCTCGCCAATGCGTCGACCGAAATCAGGAGGGCCTGCTATGCTGGTCGGCTTCTACCGACGCGACATCACCGGCTTTTCGAATGAATCTGACTTTCTCACCCACTACGCAATCTGACGCTGATCTGCTGGTGAGCATCCGAATCGCCGCGATGCGCGAGAGCCTGGAGCGCATCGGGCGCTTTGACCCACAGCGCGCGCGAGAACGTTTCCTGGCATCTTTTGACCCTGCGCTGTGCCGCTTAATCGAAGCCGATGACGTTCGGGTGGGCTTTGTCCTGGTTCGCCCGCAACCAGACCACTGGTACCTGGACCACTTTTACATCCTGCCTGAACATCAGGCTCGGGGAATCGGAGCCGCAGTGCTGCGACAGATCATTGCAGATGCGGATTTACAACTGATGCCGATCCGCCTGGGCGCATTGCGTGGCAGCGAATCGAACCGTTTCTACCAACGACACGGCTTCGAGCAGACAGACGAAGCGGAGTGGGATATTTACTACGTGCGGCGACCACGCTCCCCGAAGGCATAGTTCCTACTCACACCCTTACGAGCGGGCCAAAGGCGCAGGCAAGCCCGCGAAAGCGAGGTAGTTAACGGCGAGCTTGTCGTAACGGGTCGAAACGCGACGAGATTGTCTGATGCGATTGAAAAAGCGCCCAACAATGTTACGAGTCCGGTGGCCTGCGCGCGCAAAAGACAAGATGTAATCAGCCCCTAGGACCCCGCCCCGGCGCGACCCTCAAGGCGCTGAAGCGCGTCGCCAAATTCGTGCATCAGGAAATCGACCAGTAGCCGAATCCGGGGCGGTACGGGGTTTCCGGGCGCGAATACGACATAGAGATCGATGCGCTGCATCGGGTGAGACGGGAGCAAGCGGACCAGTCGCCCCGACGCGATGTCCTCTTCGACGTCCCACGCGGCTTCGCAGGAGATACCCTCGCCCGCCAGCGCCCACTCACGCAGCATCGCCCCGTCGGCACTGGCCAACGTGCCGGTGACCTCGACATCCGACGATCCTCCCTTCGGCTCCCCCTCATGCATAAACCGCCACGTTCCCTGGACTCGATGGCGACGAAACAGTCTCAGGCAATTGTGAGCGCTTAGCGCTTCTGGCGTTGCCGGATTGCCGTACCGCTCAAGGTAAGACGGCGCAGCAACCAGCAGCATGTCCGACGATGCAACTTTGCGGGCAACCATGCCCTCGTCGCCCGGCAAGCCAAAACGCAGCACGACGTCACAGCCGTCGAGCATGTTTTCAACCCCGGCGTCGGACAGGAACAGCGTGATCTCAAGGCCGGGATGGAGGCGCGCAAATTGCGCGAGTAACGTCGATAGCCGACGACGCCCCAAGTCGGATGGGGCACTCACGCGCAAAAGACCCCGAGCGACCGTGCCTCGCGACGACACCTCGGACTCTACGTCCCGAACAGACTCCAGAATCGCCACCGCGCGCTCATACAGCAACAACCCTTCATCGGTGAGATTGAATCGTCGCGTGCTGCGATTCGCCAGACAAACGCCCAGACGTGTTTCCAGTTGTCGCAGACGCCGACTCACTGCCGCCGGAGAGGAACGCAAGGCAACCGCCGCGCGCGAAATGCCCCCGTTATCGACAATCGCCTGAAAAAGCGCCAGTTCAGAAATCGAGTCCAAGGCCGTCTCCCGCCGAGTGATAGCTGCGTAATTATCCGAAAGGATGCTAGCACCGACCGCTCCATACTTCCACTTATCGGAAATATGCCATCCGAATTCATAGGTTTCGGCGGCACCTCAGGCGATTCAATATGACGAATCGGCTTGATTACTTCCGAATTTCACAAATATGGCGCATTCCTTTCCTCCTCCAACCGGCACCACAGGTGCAACCGATGCATTCGCGATGACCACCCCACCTACGCCGCTCGTCGACGGGAAACAGACCGGGCTGGTCGCAGGGCTCGGGCTGGCGGCATGGATGGAGTTCTATACGTTCGATGCCGTCAATCTCGTGCTGCCCGACATGGCCGGCGCATTCGGCGTGTCGCACGAGGAAGCCAGTTGGCTCCTGATCGCGTTCAGCGCATCGTTGTTCTGGGGAATGGCCATCTCCGTCTGGCTCGCTGGCCATATTGGCTATTTGCGATACATCCTGGGCAGCATCGTTCTGTTCGCAATCGCGTCGCTGGGCTGCGCGTTCGCCACGGATTTCGGAACGATGCTGGTGTGGCGTACCGTCTCAGGGATTGCCGGTGCGGGCCTGGCGATGTGGTGGCGAGGCAGCGTCTATCTGTTAATGCCCCGGCCTCGACGCAGCGTGTCGATGATGCGCATCTCCATCATGATCTATCTGTCGACCGCGGCGGGATTGCTATTTAGCGGATACGTGACCGACCGATACACCTGGCGCTGGCTTTTCGTGCCCAATATCGCCGTCGCTGTCGCGGCCATTTGGCTACTCATTCGCCACTTTCCCAAGATTGTCCGCCCAACCGATGTACGGGCCCGTGGCATCGACGCGCCCGGACTTCTGCTGCTTGCGGTAGCGCTCGTTTGCACGCAAGTCGTCATGAGCCGGGGGCAGGCGAACGACTGGTTCGGCTCATCGGAAATTCGCGTATTGGCGTGGGCCGCGATCTCGGCACTCGTCTTGTTCGTCGGATGGCAGCTGCATCATCGCAACAGTGTCCGGCTACATCGCCTCGATCTCCTTCGACACCGCGATGTCGCTGCCTCCGTTGTACTGGGGGTGCTTGCCGGCGTCATCGTGTCCGGCAGCACGTATGCGTTGCCGGAGTTCCTGCGCACCGTTTATTCGCCCGGGCTCGACGCCACCCACACGGGACGAATCTTGTGTGTGTATGCACTAACGGCTGCGGCCATTCGCCCGCTCGTGACGCGCTCGGTCGGTAAATTCGGGCCACGAAAGGTACTCGCATTCGCCTTTATCCTTTTGACGGTATCGATGTCGCTGATGTCATATCTGATTACGACAACCACGCCGTACGGATATTTCGCGCTACCGCTCATCCTCTACGCCTTCTGCCTTTCGCCGGTATTGTCGGCGCTCGCCAGCGGGACGGTCGCCCGATTGCCGCAAGATGTGCAACTGGACGCGGTCGCCATGTACATGACGTTCCGACAATTCGGTATGTCACTGGGTGTGACCCTCGTGACCGTCGTATTGGCATGGCGCGAGCAATTGCATTCGAGCCGGTTGTTCGACTTCCTTTACTCGGCGTCCGTGCAGGTCAACGAATGGATGACATCCGCAACCATCATGTTGATGCAGCGCGGGATGTCGGCGACACAAGCCCGCAGCGCAGCCGAAGCGCTACTCGCCGAAACCGCGATAAGGCAAGCGAGAACCCTCGCCTATGCAGACGCCTTCGTCTTCATGGCGTCTGTCGGGGTGCTGGCTCTGTGCTTCGTCCCCCTGATGTCGCCCACACCCTCCAAAGGATGAACGATGAGAGAAACGAAACTGGTGCTCGTTATCATGGGAAGCACGCGCGCAGGCCGAAACTGCCCCGCGATCGCGCAATGGATTGCCGACATCGGCCAGACTTGCACGGATATGACTTATGAGATCGTAGATCTCAAAGCATGGCACCTTCCGCTTGATGACGAGCCGGGACTACCTGCCTCGGGCGCCCCCTATGCTCAACCTCACACGCGCGCGTGGAGCGAGAAGATCTCTTCCTGCGACGCCGTGGTTTTCGTCACACCGCAATACAACTGGGGCTATCCGGCAGCCTTGAAAAACGCAATCGATCATCTGTATTTCGAATGGCGGGAGAAGCCCACGGTCATCGTGACCTACGGCGGGCACGGCGGCACCAAGTGCGCCAGCCAACTACGACAAGTCGCCGAAGCACTGAAAATGCGCGTCATCACGACAGCCCCCTCCATCACCCTGTCCGACGATGTCATCCGTCACGGCGGCACCTTGCATCCGGCCACGGATTTCGCCGAATTTGCTTCCAGCGTCGAACAGGCCATGACAGAGTTGGCTGTCAACGTCATGTCTGAGGCTCCAAACGCACGTCGCTGACCGGCGTGGGATCAGGGACGTCGATATCTCTGCCCGAATCCCGCGCCTCAATCGAGAAACCGTATCGGCGCGCCCTCCGGATCGCCGACCAGCGCTTCGTCGCGCACAACGCACTTCCCTCTGATGACGGTATGAATGGGCCAGCCGGTGACTGACTTGCCGTCATAGGGTGTCCATCCACAGACGCTGGCGATCCACGCATTGCGAATCACGCGACGGGCACTCAGATCGACGATGCTGAAATCTGCGTCGTAGCCAAGCGCAATGCGACCCTTCCCCTCGATACCGAAAATTCGGGCGGGTCCTGCGCTGGTGAGATCGACCAGCCGCTGCAAACTCAATCGTCCGGCGCTCACGTGGTCGAGCATCGTGGGCAACAAGGTCTGCACGCCGGTCATGCCACTCGGAGATTGCGGATACGGCTTCGCTTTCTCCTCCAACGTGTGCGGGGCATGATCGCTGCCGATCACGTCCACGACACCTTCGCGGATGCCTTCCCACAATGCCCTCTGGTGTCGTCGCTCGCGCACGGGGGGATTCATTTGCGCCAGACTGCCCAGTGTTTCGTAGCATTCGGGGGCATGCATCGTCAGGTGATGCGGCGTGACTTCGACCGATACCCGGTGTTTGTGCTGGGCCAGATAGGCGATCTCTTCTGCCGTGGAGACGTGAAGCACATGAATTCGCCGCCCGGTTTCCGCCGCGATATTCACGATGCTTCGCGTGGCCATCAGTGCGCTTTCGACATCCCGCCAGACGTGGTGGTCCGTCACGTCGCCACTCTGCTCGACAATCGATTTTCGTTCGCGCAGACGGCGGTCGTCCTCGGCATGAACGGCCATTCGGCGGCGACCATGACGAACGATCCTGCGCAACGCGCGCTCGTCGTCCACGAGGAGATCGCCGAACGAGCTTCCCATGAACACCTTGACGCCAGCGCATCCGGGCAAATTCTCCAACGTACTGAGTTGCTCTGCGTTCGATGCAGAACCGCCAATGTAAAAGGCGTAGTCGCACCACGCGCGGCCTGATGCGGCGTCGAGCTTGGCTTGCAGCTGGGCAGCGTCCAACGTGAGCGGATGAGTGTTGGGCATCTCAAACACGGCCGTAACGCCGCCGAGCACCGCCCCACGAGTGCCCGCCTCAAGGTTCTCCTTGTGTTCTAGGCCGGGCTCTCGAAAGTGCACCTGACTGTCGATGACACCCGGGAGCACATGCAACCCCCGCGCATCCAGAACCGTTTGCGCACTCCACGTGCCCGCGAGTTCTCCAATGGCGACAACACGGCCGTCACGACATGCAACGTCGACACGCTCCGCGCCGTTGGGCGTCATGACGGTTGCGCCGGTAATCAGCAGATCGACGTGTTTGCGGGAACTTTCGGTTTGCATTTGACAGATCCTTTATGGAACAATATGCAACTCAGTTGCATTTAAGATCATATCGATATTGCGCCGTCCCGTCACGACCGACGAATGTCACGGTGTCTTTCCCGGAGGAAGTTGAGATGCGTTTTGGTATGGATGCCGCATGGCGGCTGGTGGTAGGGCTGGCGGCGCTAGTCGGACTCACCACACCCGTTTCGTCGCACGCGGCACAGGAGAAGTTAAACGTCGTGGCGTCCTTCTCGGTGCTCGCCGACATCGTGCAAAGCGTGGGCGGGGATCGCATTAACACCACCTCGCTGATTCCACGCAATCGCGATGCCCATCACTTTGAACCCACCCCGGCGGATGTCGCCGAAGTGCGTAAGGCTGACGTCGTGTTTGTGCACGGTGTCGCGGGCTTTGAGGGGTATTTGCCTCGCCTGATCGCGGCGTCCGGCTACACCGGTCCGGTCGTGACGGTTTCGGAGGGCGTGAAGTTGCGAACCCGTGTTCGCAAAGGCGTGGCGGGCGACGATCCGCATACCTGGAACAATCCGATGAATGCGGTCATCTATGTGGGCCACATCAAGGACGCCCTGGAAGCAAAAGATCCGGCCGGGCGCGCAGAGTATGAAGCTAACGCGGCCCGCTACATCGCTGCGCTAAAGGCCATCGATGCCGACGCGCGCCAACGCCTGGGCAAGATTCCTGAGACGCAGCGCGTAGTAATCTCGTCGCACGCAGCGTTCGGCTATCTCGGCGATGCGTATGGCATCACGTTCCTCTCGCCGATGAGCATCTCAACGGCCGACGAACCGTCTGCCAAGCACATCGCCGCGCTGATCGATCAGATTCGCAAGGAGCGCGTGTCGGCCTATTTCGTCGAGAATTCGAACAATCCGCGCCTTGTGGAACTGGTCGCTCAGGCGACCAACGTGAAACCCGGCGGCGAACTGTATGCGGAAGCGCTGTCGCCCCCGGGTGGCCCGGCATCGACGTATCTCGACATGCTTCGACACAACGTCGATACGCTCGCCACGGCGTTGGAGAAAGCGCCCGCGCAGGCCAGCGCGAAGTAGTCGCCGATGGGCAATAGGCAATGGGCAATGTCGCGCCACGTCTCTTGACGCGGCGCGACTGAACTCATTTCGGAAGGTTGTCGAGATAGTATTGCGCCGCGCGTGTGACGTGGCGCTCGGCAAGCAACGCCGCGAAAGCGGCGTCGCCGGTTTGCACGGCGCGCAATATCGCGGCGTGCTCTTCCCACGTAACGCGCACTTCCTCGTCATCTGTTTTGACGAAGACAATACGCGTCCGATCACGTAGCGAGCGCATCAGATCGGCCAGCATCGCGTTAGCACCGGCCGCATACAAGAGATCGTGAAAGCGCGCGTTCAGCTCCAGCAACCCGGAGGTTTCGCCCGCTGCGACCTTTGCATTGCCCTCCTGTAGGACGGCCTCGATCCGCTGGACAAGCTCCGGCGAACGGCGCTCTGCCGCCAGTCGGGCGTTGAGGCCTTCGAGCGTGGCGCGAATCTGCACGAGTTCTCGTGTCGATGCCGGATCGATCGAAGCGACCACCGCCCCGTGCCTCGGACGCACCTCGACCAGCCCTTCGACGGCCAGCGCCCGCAGGGCCTCTCGCACCGGGACACGAGAGACATCCAGTTCCTCGGCGATCCGTCCTTCGACGAGCCGGTCGCCCGGCTTGTATTCGCCCTTGGTGATCGACTCGCGCAGACGATCAAATACCAGATCGGACAATTGCTGATGCATGATCGGCGCTCGCCCATTTGCCGCCTTGGCTCCCCGCACCATATTTCCAGTCTCCCCTAACCGCCAATGGCGCAATTCTAGCAGCGCGCGGCATTTCGTAGACTGTACACAATATGAATTTGGGTGCTGCATCTATCGGCCTCGGCCCGGTATCGAGGCCATGAAAGCCAGCATTTCCCGCCCGAGCCAGTCCTCGCCGGAATTAAAGTGCGCCACGATGGACGTGTGATTGTGCCCGCGCGCCTGAACGAAGCGCGGCGGCGCCCCCCGATGCCGCAGCAAACGCAGGAAGAACTCTGCACCGTAGTCGTCGAGAAACCGATTCTCGTATTCAGCGACCGCGATCATGGTCGGCAGGACACTTCGGGTAGCGTGCGTGAGCGGTGAGCGCTCCGTATACGTCGATTCATCCGGACCGAAATATGTCCGCACTGGCCCGGCGTTCGGATTTCGGGGATCGGTATCGGCAAAGAGTCTCGCGCTGATAAGCACCAGTCCCGCGACGATCCCGCGCATGTCGTCACCTCGCGCGTGACCAGGATCGAACAGACTGCTTGCCGCATGGGTGCCACCGGCAGAATGCCCGACAAGGAAGATCCTCTGCGGATCGATGCCCCACTCCCGGGCGTGTTCGTGCACCCACAAAACGGCATCGGCGACATCGTCCGTCCCACCGGGCCACGGCGCAATGTCGGCCAATCTGTATTCCACGTTGACGGCCACAACGCCCTGTCTCGCGAACCAGTGGCAAACGTTGTCGTAAATCTCGCCGTTCACGCTTTTGCTGCCGCGTACGAACGCACCGCCATGAACGAAAATCACGGCATCGCGCAGGGCGTCGGGCGAATCGCTCGATTTGCGCACAGGGCTGAATACATCGAGTACCTGACGCGCGTTCGCGCCGTAAGGTAAATCGCGCGCAACATGCGGGCTCTTCGGGGCGACCGCCACGACCGGCGTGTAGCAGTCGATCACGATCTTGCGATTGCCGACGATATCGTCATTCCAGCGTGGACCGATCTCCAGCATCTGCTGGCGCTGCGCCTGCGGCAATGCGCCGAACGGTTCCATGGCGACGTTGCCCTCATTCACCATGACACGCTCACATCGCCGTTGACGAACGTCTGGCAGGCCATTCGGTACCCTTCTGCAATCGCTTCGTCCGTCAGATGACGGCGCTCCTTGGCTTTGACCGCGTCGGTATGCTCAATGCCCGCTTCGACCTTGCATCGACACGTGCCGCACAGTCCGCCCCCACACTTGAACGGTATACCGCCCTTTTCCCGCAGCGAGACCCGCAACAGATTGCTGTTCGGCGCGGCCTCGACGATCTTGCCGCCATTCGTCAGGAAGGTGATCTGGACCGTCGTCGCGACGCGCACCGTGTCGTCGCGACGGGTCAGCCGCGCGGCCGCAGGATCGCCACCGACTAAAGACTGTAGGGACGCGAGCGCGTCGGGAACGCTCTCGAACTGCTCGAAGAATTTTGTCGGCACGAGGTTGGCGTCACCGGCCGCCTCGTCGACGATGCGCACGCGCGTCGGCGTGTCGAGTCGCGCAACCACGAAGGCCGCGACATGGCGCTTTCCGTAAAAATAGTCGTGCGTTTCCAGCGCGGTGATGCCGGGTGTCGGCTCGCTGCGGTATTGGCCCGGGCGACTCGTCAATACAATGAACATGCGAACTCCTTGTCGCGATGGCTCAACGTCTACGGCTACTTAGCGCAGACTTCCGGGGCGGCGACGGCGACCTCGGCCCCTTGCTCCAGTTCGATATCGTGCTCGATCCACAACTGGCACACGAGTCTGTAGCCCTCGGACAGCCGCTCGCCCAGTTGCTTCTTCTCTTTCCAGTTAGGGGCGGGCAAATGCTCGGCGCCCGCCAGCACCCGGCAGGCACACCGGGCACACTTGCCCATCCCGCATTCGTAGCGCAGATGCGGATACGGGAACTGCTTGATCCCCGCGCGCACCACGAGATTGGCGTTCGGCTTCACCTCGTCCTGAAAGGTCTGGCCGTTCTTGTGAAATACGACGACTGGCATGAAGCCCCCTGTCAGATCGGGTGTTTCACGCGGCCACATCGACCGGTGGCGCGTGGTGAAAGGTGAAGCTGTCGGCGTACAGGTACCGCACGCTTGCCCCGTTCGCGACAAACGATCGGGTCGCGTCGGCGATCATCACCGGCGAACCACACAGATAGATGGCGTGCTCCGACAGATCGGGCTGATCGGAAAGCACCGCGTCTTGCACGTAGCCCCGCACGCCCTGCCAGCCCGCGTCCGCACGCGAGAGCACCGGCACATAGCGGAAGTCCTCATGCGTCGCAGCGAGCGCTTCGAGTTCTTCATGCAGATACAGGGCGTCGGCGGTGCGTGCGCCCCAATACAACGTGATGGGTGGCGTATCACCGTCTGCCAGCATTTCGGACAGCATGCTGCGAAGTGGCGCGATGCCCGTGCCGGTCGCGACCATCACGATCGGTCGATAATCGTCCGCGTGATAGCCAAAGGCACCGAGCGGCGCTTCGACGTCCAGCGTTTCGCCCGCGCGCAGCGTGCCGAGTCGCCGATGCGTGAAATGGCCACCGTCGATACGACGGATGTGGAACTCCGCCAGCGCGGGATCGTCCGCCAGCGGCGCTCGCGACGCCATCGAGAAACTGCGTGCCCCGAGCTCACCCAGAAGTACGTTCAGGTATTGCCCCGGACGAAACACGAAAGGCTGTCCATCGTCGAACGCCAGCACGAGACGCGTGACGTCGCCACTCAGGGGTTCTACGCGCAGCACCTTCGCCTGGCGACGCTGTGCAGTCGGTGCGTCCAGCAATCGCTCGGTACTCACGACCAGATCGGAACAGGCACGTGCCTGACAGAGCAACGCGAAGCCCGCCTCGGCGTCCTCATGCGACAACGCGAGGGGCATCTCTTCGTATTGCACGTGTCCTTCGCGCAACGTCACACGGCATGTCCCGCAGCCGCCGAATTCACATTCCGACGGCAACGCGACGCCTGCCCGGTGCGCCGCCGACAGCACGGTCTCGTCGGGCGATGCATCGAAGCTGCACTGCGCTTCGATCCAGGTGATTCGATGGGCCACGATTTTCCTCGCCGTCAGAGTTTGATGTCGGCCTGCACCAGCACTTCACGACCGCTGGCACCCAGCAACGATTGCAGCGCGCTCAGGCCCGCCAGACCCGCCTGCGTGTCCTGCTCGCCGTTCCCCCCGGACAAACCGATGCCGCCTACAACCTGACCATCGACCACTATGGGGAAGCCGCCGACGAACGCAGCAAACCGGCCTTCGAAGCTCCACTGAATGCCGAATGCCTCGTTGCCCGGCAGTGCAGGACCGTTCGGTGGTGTGGTGAACAAATGCGTCGAGCGCTTGTGTCCGGCCGCGGTGAACGCTTTGTTCCAAGCGATCTGCGGGCCTGTGATACGGCCGCCGTCCATGCGTTCGAGTGCGAGCGGAAAGCCGCCTTCGTCGACTACGCAAATCGATTCGAGCACGCCGATTTCATGCGAGCGTGCGATGGCCGCCGCGATCATGTGACGCGCTTCGGCCAGTTCAAGTTTGAAAAAAGGTTTCATGTCGAAGTGAAAATCCTGTGTTGATCGGACGTGTGCGGTCGGCTTCAGACGCCGCGATAAATCGTCTTGACCTGCAAATAGAAGTCGAGGCCGTCGCGCCCCGATTCGCGGAACGTCGCCGTGCTAGAGCGCTTGAGGCCACCGAACGGGGCGTTGATCAGATTGCCGGTCGTCGTGCGATTGATCTTGACGGTGCCGACTTCTATGTCGTCGACGAAGCGATGCATGAGGCACGCGTCCTGCGTGACCAGCGAAGCGGCCAGTCCGTAGTCGCTGTCGTTGGCCACCGCAATGGCATCCTCGTAGCCATCGACATCGATGACGGCTATCACCGGCCCGAAGATTTCTTCACGAGCGATGCGCGCATCGCGGGGCACATCAGTGAAGATCGCGGGTGTCACGAAGTAGCCGTGCGCATAGGCACCGTCCACGATCTGTGTTCCGCCGCAAACCAGTTTGGCTTCGCCACGACCGATCTCGACGTACTCAAGTACCGTTCGAAGCTGCCCCTCGGTGGCGAGCGGCCCGATATCGTTGCCCGCCTCAAGGCCCGGACCGATCTTGAGCGCCGCTGTTCGCGCCACCAGCTTTTCGACGAACGCCGCACGAATCTCACGGGCGACCAGCACGCGGCTCGTCCCCGTGCATGCCTGCCCCGTCAGCGAGAATCCGCCCTTCACCGTGAGATCGACGGCACGGTCAATGTCGCGGGATGCCAGCACGATCAGCGCATTCTTGCCGCCGAGTTCCATTTGCGTGCGCGTCGACATCGATGCAGCGCGGTGAATCTGCTCACCCGCAGATGTCGACCCCGTGAAGGAAATCGCCCGGATCTCCTTTGCGCCGACCAGCACCGGCCCGACAGCGCTGGCGCTGCCCGTGACGAAATTCAGCACGCCGCGCGGGATACCCGCTTCGACGAACGCCTCGACCAGCCGCAGGCCACTCAAGGGCGCATCGGTGGCAGGCTTGAATACGACCGTGTTTCCGCAGATCAAGGCGGGCGCAATCTTGCGCGCCGGAATCGAGACGGGGAAATTCCACGGAGAAATGACGGTCACGACGCCGAGCGGTTCGCGAACGGTATACACCGCCATGTCTGCATCGTCGTTCGGGAAGGTCTCGCCGCCGAACGACTGGGCTTCAATGGCGTAGTAACGCAAGGTCTGGGACGCTCGCAGAAACTCGTCCTTAGCGAGCGATTTCTGCTTGCCCTCCTCGCGGGCAAGCTCGTCGCCGAATCGCTCTGCATGACGCTCCAGATAAGCCGCCGCGCTCAGCAAGACTTTGGCGCGCGCGCCGGGCGCGGCACGCTTCCATGCGGAGAATGCCGAGGCGGCTGCCTGAACCGCCGCTGTCGCGTCGGCTTCGCCGGATGCCTGAAATTCGCCGACGACATCGCGTGTGTCGGCGGGGTTACGGTTCTCGAAGGTGCGTCCGGTCTGGCTCGCGCACCATTCACCGTCGATGTAGTTGAAGAACGTGGGCACAGTTGTCATCACTGCAACAGTCCTGCAAAGAAGCCGGGGGGCCGCGCTCCCCTGCCAGTCATGCGTGGCACAGGAACGCGGCGCTACGTCAGTCAGGCCGCCAGCCCAAGTTCAGGCAACGGCAACTCCTTCTCCACGTAGTCGTAGTAAAGCGCCGTGGTATACAGCAGGCGCATTTGCGCACCGATCTCGCAAATCTTCAGACAGCGCGCCTGAAGCTCCGGCGTGTTCGCGTTCTCCAGCACGATCTGGTAGCCGCGCTCGCCGTGGATCTCGTCGGACACGATGTGCAGATCGAAGAACTCGACTTCCTCGTCGGTGAACTTGTAGGTGTCGCGCAGCGTGGGCGTCTGCTTGCGGTAAATCGACGGGACTTGCGACTCAAGCCCCACCACCAGCCCGGCCACGGCGACGACCGGGTCTTCGCGCATGGCCACGGCATAACACCAGCTTTGCAGCCCGCGCGTCGTGGGCGACATGTTGTCCGGATCGACGACGCGCTCGCGCGTCGTGCCGCAGGCCTCGGCGAAGCGAATCAGCAGATCGGTATGTCGATCGCCGCCGATCTCTTCCTCGTACATGTTCGCGAGCAGGAAGTCCTTCGCTTCGGTCATGTGATCGGGCGTGCGTGCATACAGGTAGCCGAGATAGTCGGCAAACGGCCCGACGTAGTGGTAGTGGTTCTCGGCCCAGCGTGCAAGATGCGCGCGAGAGAGCTTGCCGCTCGCCCACGCCACGCTAAACGGTGCCTTGTTCGCGCTCTTGCCCTTGATTGCCTCTTCGAGTGCCGCGCGGAAGGTTTCGCGGTCCATCAGCTCTGCCATGTCCAACTCCTTTGATTGCCAGGTGAACGATCCCTAAGCGCTGGATCGGATGATTTTTGTATACGGTATACTGTTTTGCAAAAAATGCCAATACGACGAAACGAGTGAATCAGAAGTCTTTCCGGGAAAGGTCAGTCGGCAGAACGGCCAACGGCGGCGGCCTGCGGCGCGGCATGGGTGCCGATGTGTGCCGCCGATGTTGCAGATGCGTTGTCGACGGGTTCGATGGCGTCGAGCGCAATGCCGTTGGTCTCGGGCAGCATGATTGCCGCGATGACGACGAGTCCATAACCGACTGCCGCCACGACAGGGATCGCGAGCGTCAGCGTGGTGTGACCGCTGGCAAGCCAGCCCGCCATGAACGGAAACACGGAGCCGATCACACGCCCGGCGTTATACGCCACGCCGTAGCCCGTCGCCCGAATCTCATGCGGATACGTCTCGGAGATGGTCGCGGCGACCCCGGCAAACGTCCCCTGCATCAGCACGCCCATCAGGAAACCCAGCACCATCATGACCGGCATGGGCGCGGGGATCAGCATGTACGCAATGCTCATCGCGAAGGCGCCGATCGCGAACAGGATGTACGTCGGCCGTCTGCCCAGCTTGTCGGTGCACCATGCGCCCACGGCATAACCTACGATGGAACCGGTGATGGTGATGGCCAGCCACAATCCGGTCCCCGTCACCGAGAGGCCACGCTCGGTCTTGAGCCAAGTGGGCATCCACGTTGCGATGGCGTAATACGAGCCGAGCATGCCCCCGGAGAGCAGACTGCACCATAGCGTGCGGGCTGCGAGCCGCCCCTTGAACACGCCACGAATCGTCGTCAGCGGGCTCGTCTGACTGCGCTCGGCCAGCGTGCGCGTGAAGGCTTCCGGCTCTTCGAGATTGCGTCGCAGCCAGAACACCAGTAAAGCGGGCGCCACGCCGATGAACAGGCACACGCGCCACGCCCATTCCGGCGGTAGCCAGTTGAAAATCGCGCTGTAAGCCAGCGCCGCCAGCGCCCAGCCAAACGAATAGCTGCTGGCGGTGAATCCCGAGAACTTGCCGCGATGCGCCGGATTCCGGATCGTCTCCATGACCAGCACCATGCACAGCGACGACTCGCCGCCGAAGCCCAACCCCTGAATGATGCGCAGCACGGCCAGTTGCGTAGGCGAGTTGGCCAGCCCGCAAGCAAAGCATGCCAGCGCAAAGAGCGCGATCGTCCATCGCAGAATTTTCACCCGACCGTAGCGGTCTGCCAGCAGGCCCGCGCCGATCGCGCCGACGAGCGAGGCGATCAGTGTGTAAGTGACGATGCTGCCTGCCGTTGCCTTGCTCATATTCCAGGTGGTGAGCAACACCGGAATGAGGAAGGAATAAATCATGAAGTCGTAGACGTCGACCGTGTGGCCGATGAACGTACCTGCAAAGGCGCGCTTCTCGTTTCTCGATAGTGAGCTGAGCCAGGACATGGTGGTGTCCTCCTTGAGTTGTCTTGGTTCTGTGGGATCGTCGGTGATGAAAAGGGTGGTGCCTCAGGCGGGTGGAACAAAGGCGTAGCCGGCCGCTTCAAGCAGTTCGGCAACGCGGATGGCGCGCAAGTCGTGGTACAGCGGCGCCACGATTTGTACGCCGACAGGCAGACCCTGCGCGGTGCGCCCGGCCGGTGCCACCGTCGAGGGCAAGCCGCACAGGCCTGAGTGGCCTGCCCAGAAAAGCTGAGTGGTGAGCGGCTGCGCGCGACCGTTCACGTCGAGGGTGCGTTGCCACGGTGCACCGGCTTCGTTCAGGGGAAACGCTGGCGTCGCGGCCACTGGACAGAGCAGAACATCCACCTGCTCGAACAGCGCGCGCCACGCGGCGGCATACCCCTCACGCAGCGGTTGCAGACGCAGCCAGTCGCGATGACTCAGCACCGCGCCGGTGTGCTGAAGCGAGGCGTAGCGTAAGTCGTCGAGCGCGACATCGCGCGCCGCCGTCTGTGCGGATGCGTACGCCTCGTCGGACAAATATCCGCAAGTCGCCGCACGTAGGAGCAGTGTGTACACCCGCAGGAGTTCGGCCGCGTCGAGTGCCGGACGCGCGTTCCAGACGACCTGAGCGCCTTCACGCTCAAGCGTCTTACCCAGATCCACAAGGCATTGCTCGATGGTGGCATCGACCTCGGCGACGGCATGATTCGGGAGAATACCGAAGCGAATCTGACGCAAGTCGTCGACGTCACAATGCGGAAGCTCGATGCGTACCGCGCAGGCCGCATCGACCGACGGGCCAGCGAGCGCGCCCAGCACATGACGTAAGTCGGCCGCGCTGCGCGCGAGCGGCCCGGCGACATTGATATCGGGAAAGGTCACACCACCGGGCAACCCGTGACCGTCGAGCGGTATGAGGCCGTGCGTGCTTTTGTGCGAAAAGATCCCACAGTAGTGGGCGGGATTTCGGATGGATGAACCGATGTCCGAACCGACGTCGAAGAACGCCATCCCCGAACAGACAGCGGCCGCGCTCCCGCCCGACGAGCCTCCCGGGGTGCGCGACAGATCGTGCGGATTGCGCGTGGTGCCGTACACCGCGTTGTAGCTTTGCCAGTCGCGCAACCAAAGCGGCACGTTGGTCTTGCCGAGCAGGATGGCACCCGCATCGACCAGACGCTGTACGACGGTCGCATGTCGCGTTGCCGTGTTGTCTGCGTACGCGGGGTCCCCCACGGTCGTGGGCCAGCCGAGCACATCGAACGATTCTTTGATGGTGAACGGCACCCCGTGCAGCGGCCCTTGCGCAAGTCCCGCCCGTCGCTGCGCATCACACTCCCTGGCGGTGAGATAGGCTCGCTCGAAATCGCTCACGACGACGGCATTGAGCCGTGGGTTGGCTTCACGCCAGACGCTTTCGCAGGCCTGCACAAGTTCGACCGAAGTCACTTCGCCTCGATGGAGCGCCGCCTGTACGGCCTCCATTGAGGCGTGGTGCCAGGGGAAACCTTTGCTGGCTGGCCTTGCTGCGGGTTCGGCCAGCGTCGCTCCCGGGGGATGATCGAAAGCGTCAATCGTGAAGTTTGTCATGATGGGGTACGCATTTCAGTATTCTGTATACCATCTGCCGACAAATTACGACTGTCAAGGGACTGGGGGATCAGGGTTTATGCGGAGACGCCTGCCGAGCGGCAGGCGCTTGAGGGGGCGACCGGGCAATTCGCCCGGTCGTTACATGGCGCGTTACTTGACGCGTTAGGCCTTGAGCAAGGCCGACGCGTTGCGCGTCAGGATGGTCTGTCGACGCGACTCGTCAAGTCCGGACAAGTCGTCGTGCGGCTTGAGCAACCCCATCGGAAACGGCCAGTCGGAGCCGAACACGACGTTTTCCGAGCCGAAGACGGACTCACTCAGCGCCAACGCGCTGTCATCGTGCGTGATGCAATCGACGTAAAAGCGGGAGAAGATGCCACGCGGGGAAGGCAGCGTCATATCGACGCCCGGTCGGGACGTTCGATAACCTCGCTCGTACCGACCGGCCAGCATCGCCGTAGCGCCACCGCCATGCGCAAGACAAAAGCGAATTTCCGGATACCGGACCGTCCCCCCCCCGAACGCAAGATGCGACGCCGCGACGGTCGTCTCTACCGGGTTACCCATCAAGTTCTCCAGATAGAACTTGCTCAGGCGGGTATCGCAGCACTGCCCCGGGTGAAGGAATAGAAAAGCGGATTGCGCATTCAACGCCGCCCAGAGTGGCTCGTAGGCGGTGTCCGAGAGCGTTCCCTCGTAGCCCCCCGCCGCCGCCGCATAGCGAAACGTCTCGTGGTTTTCCAGCACGAGCCGAGCCGCGAGCTCAGGGTGTTCGAGGGGCAGATGCCGGAGCGCAGACAGACGTGACGGGAAGCGCTCACAAACGCCTCGCAACCCATCATTGACATACGCGCACCACACCGCCGACGCCGCCTGATCCAGCGATTGTCGATACATCGGCGGTGGTATCGATACCCAGGCTTGCGCAACCCCTTGTTGATCCATCCACTCGATCAGCGCGTCAGGCGAAAACAAGGCACTCATCCCGATCGTGTGACCGTCGAGCGTAAGCCGTCGTGCTGCGCCGTCCCATTGGACATTCGCCATCGTGGACAGCCGGGCCTCATCGATCGGGGCCAGATGCGCGTGAACATCCAGCGCAATGCGTGTGGTTTCCATGTCGACTCCGAACTCACTGCGTCTACCCATCAACTGGGTTCGAGATTGGCGTTCATTTCCTTGCCCCAAAACTCCGGCGACCAACGCGGCCCCCAGGTATAGGGCAAATCGTTCCAGTCGCGGCAAAGCCACCGGTCGGTGATCTTGTCCATGTCCGCATAGAACTCCACCCAGCTCCCCCACGGATCGCGCACATAGTGAAACAGATTGGAGGCAATTGCGTGCCGCCCGGGACCGAAGCCATCGCCGTATCCCGCTTCGCGCATTCGCCACGCCCCGTAGCCGATATCGTCAAAGCTTGGAACCTGGAAGCTCGCGTGCTGGAAACCCCGGTGAGAGCTATTGATCAGCCCGAAACAATGATGATCGATGACGCCGTGCCCCGCCGCCATGAACGCGACCTTGCCAGCGGCGCGGTCCGTCGTTCGCAAGCCCAGTACGTCCGAGTAGAACCGCTCGGCACGCGCCCATTCCGGCGTAAAGATAAGCAGGTGCCCGATCCGTAACGGCGGTCTGTCTTTCTCAAGCGTTTGCCACAGATTGATGTCGACGCGATCGGCAGCCCCTCCGAAATTGAAGGCCGGGACCTCGACGCGCGGCAATGCATCGGCGTTCTCAGGATTCAGATGAATCCATGTGCCCCACGGATCCTCGAACCAGAGCCCCTCGCGCTGCCATCCGTCCGGGGCGCAGGGATAGACCTTGATCCCTGCCGCCTCGATGCGCCGAGTCATGCCCGCCACGGATATCGGCGCGATACGAAAGGAAAGGTGATGCAGTCGCTTCTTCTCGCCTTGCGTCAACACGATTTCGTTACTGGATCGCCCCGGTGAGTTACACAGAAGCGCCCGGCCATCGTCTGAGCGGCGCACATCCAATCCGAACGTTGTGTAAAAGCGTTGAGCGACGTCCAGATCGGGCACGGTCATGCCGAAGCCGTTCAGACCCTCTACAGCAGACGTTGTCATATGGCACCTCGATAGGGAAATTCGGTATCAGACACCGATACGGATGCCGGATTTACCGTGCAGATCAACGGACGTCATCCGATTTCTAAGCTCTCCGAGGCCGCTTCCGCGCACGATCACCTCATCGCCCTCGTGGAGAAATACCTGCGGCTCTCGCGCGTTGCCTATGCCGCTGGGCGTTCCCGTGAGCAACACGTCACCGGCACGAAGCGTCATGCCGAACGACAACTCAGCGATCAGTTCGGGAATCGAGAAGGCCATGAGCCGCGTGCTCGCCGACTGAAGCACCGTGCCGTTGACTACGCACTCAAGCTGGACGTTCGCGGGATCGACTTCGTCCGCCGGCACGATCCAGGGTCCCAAGGGCATGGTGGCGTCGATACTCTTTCCCTTCAGCCATTGCCCGCCATGACGCCGCTGGAGATCGCGCTGGGAGATGTCGTTGGCCAGACAATAGCCCCACACGTACGCCATCGCGTCCTCCACCGGGATGCTCCGCCCGGTCTTGCCGATGATGACCACCATTTCGGCTTCATAGTCCCATTTGGCGGACAGAGATGCGTCGTACGCGATGTCATCGACCGGCCCGATCACGGTATCCGGCCCCTTGGTGAAAAACGTGGGGGCGGTGGGTGCGGGAACATCCTGCCCTTCCCGCTTTCCCTTGCCCTCTTCGAAGTGGTCCCAGTAATTCCACCCGGTACAAAGTACGTCGCGAGAAAAGCGCTGAATCGGCGCGAGCAGACGCGCTTCGCCGACCGCCACCCGAGGGGCATCGGGCGACGCTGCGTAGCGCCGGGCCCGCGCCAGCGCATCCTTTCCACCTTCGATCAGCGCCACCATATCGCCCATCGATGCGGGCAGAATGACCCAGTCGTCATCGTGTCTGACGGCGATGCGCTTCTCGCCGTTGTACTGCAGTGTTGCGAAAGCCATGGTGCTCCTCAGTGGGTAGTCACGATCTGTCGATACGATGTTTCAGACGTCACGCTTGCGGCAAAACGGCGATGGCGTTGATCTCGATGAGGTAGTCGGGCGAGACCATCTTGGTCACCTCGACCATCGTGGAAGCGGGCAGCGGCGGATGGAAATACTCGCGTCGTACCTTGTGGATGGCCTCGAAGTGCTCCATGTTGCGCACGTAGACATCGACGCGGCAAACGTCCGCAAGCGTGCCGCCAGCGGCCGCGACAGCGCTCTTGATGTTCTCGCAGACCTGACGGGTTTGCGCTTCGATGTCGCCAACGCCCGCGATCGTGCCGTCGGGACGTCGAGCGGTCATCCCGGAGATGAACACGAGCTTGCCCTTCGCCTCAATGGTGGTCGCTTGCGAAAAGTGTCCGTTGGGCGTGCGCAGTGCGTCGGTGCTGATTTGCTCTTTCGCCATGATGAAAGTCCTGTCGTTAGCCTGATGAGGCGGTAAGTTGCTTCAGATATCTGCCCACGCCGCAGGCGCCTGCACACCCGCGACGCTCGCCAGCCCTGCAAGTTGTCGTGCGACGTCGACGGCGACCGGGCATGTCTGCCCGTTTGCCTGAGCGACTTGCCAACTGATCTCCCCCGGGCTGTAAAGCCGTTCCGTACCGGCTGCGGGGGGCGACGTGCGGACTTGGGTGGCCAAATCGGATGCGCGCTGTTCGAGCGGCCGTTGCAAACCGAATTGCGAGGCATCGATTGCCAGAAATGCCTGCGCGCTGTTGTAGGGCGTAGCGCTGGCACCGTAGAGCGGTTGCACTTCGTCGGCCACACCGCCGTCCGACAGGCCGCCACATAGCAGATCGATCATGAAAGCCAGACCGAAGCCTTTCGGCCCTGCTGCGGGTAGCAGCATTCCGGCAATGGCCTTGGTTGCGTCGCGCGTCGGAATACCCTGCGCGTCGACGGCCCAGCCCTCGGGGATCTCGTGCCCCGCCCCTTGCGCGAGACGAATCTTGCCCATGGCGCTTGCGCTCATCGCCATGTCGAGCTCCACCGGAATCTCGTCGGCGTGCGGCATGGCAATCGCCAGCGGGTTGTTGCCTATCACGCGTTGCGCCCCGCCGGGTGCGGGCATCAACGGGCGGGTGTTCGCCATCGCAATGCCGACGCACCCCGCATCAGCCATTTTTCTTGCCCAGAATCCGGCTTCACCGAAATGGAATGCGTTTCGTACGGTGACCATCGCCAGCCCGTAACGTCGGGCTCGTTCTATCGCGAGCGTGATGGCCTGCTTCGCGCTCACCTGACCGAGCACGTTTGCGGCATCGAGTACGACGACGGCTTTGGCGTCATGTGCGACCTGCGCAAACTCGGCCTTGCTGACGGAGCCAGCGCGAATCCGCTCGATGTACATGGGCAACAGCATGACCCCATGCGACGCTTTCCCGCCAAGATCTGCGGCAATCAGCGGGTCGGCCACCGACGTCGCCACATTCACCGAGACGCCTTCGGCAACCAGAAGACTCACGACCAGTTCACGCAGTGAGTCGGTCGGCACACGGATCGACGAATTGTCAGTGAGCATCGCGTTCATCCGTGTACCAATCGGGCTTCTGCGGATAGTGCGGGCCGTCGTAGATCTCGACAACGACGGTCTCCTCGTGTGCAATCGTCGGGCCATGAACATTGCCCTTTGGGTTGCAATAGAAGCTTCCCGGCAACAGGGTGACGCCGGTGGACGTGTATTCGTACTTGCCGCTCAGGCAGTACATGAACTGATTGGACGCGTGGGAGTGCGGGGCGGGAATACCTGCGCCTTTCGAAAATTTGATCAGCGCAATCGACGCACCGGTTTCGTCATCGCGCCAGAACATTTTCTCCGCGACACCGGCAAGCGATTTTTCCCGCCAGGGCATCGTTTCGCTGTGCAGCAGTATTTCGGCCATCGAAGGCATCGGCGCACCGGCCGTCTTTGTCTGCTTGTCGTTATCGCTCATGAAAGTGACTCCCGTTATGTATCGACATCACAAAAGAACGTGTGCTCAGACCGCGCCCGCCATCTCTGCCGTATGCGGCAACCACGGACGAAGCGCGAATTCGATGGCGGCAATCGCCAGATAAAGCAACAGACCGAGCAAGGCCAACGAAATCAGTGCGGCAAACGCGAGTGGCGTATTCAGTTGTGAATTGGCGACCAGCAGCAGATTGCCGAGACCTTCGGTACTGCCCACAAACTCGCCGATCACCGCGCCAATTACCGCTAGCGTCACTGCGATTTTTGCGCCGGAGATCACATGCGGAAGCGCGGCTGGCATCTGAATCTTGAGAAAGATCTGCATGCGTGTGGCTCTGAGCGATGTGGCCAGTTCGATGAGATTGACCGGCGTGGTTCGTAAGCCTGTGGCGGTATCCACGACAATCGGAAAGAACGCGACCAGCCACACCAGTGCCAGCTTCGATTCGATACCCGTTCCCAGCCAGACCAGCACGATAGGGGCGAGCGCCACTTTAGGCACCGACTGCATCGCGATGAGGAGCGGATAGAACATCCGGTTCAATATCGGCGAATTCGCAATGGCAAAGGCGATGGGCACACCGACGATAAACGCCAACGCAAAACCGTAGACGCACTCCTGAAGCGTTACCCACCCTTGCGACAAGAGCGCCGCCCGGTCGTCAACGAATGACTGCGCGATCTGGACGGGCGTCGGAAGCACGGCCATGGGCACGTGGAACATCACCACATACATCTGCCAGACGACCAGAAGTAGCACGATGCCGAACGTGGGATACCCGATCACGCGAAGGTTCAATGTCTTCATTTCACGACTCCGAGTGCGGTGCTGGCCTGATGTTCGTAAGCCGTAAATTTCGGCGTGAATCGGAGTTCCTGCGATCTGGGATAGGGAAAGTCGATGGTGATGCGTTCCGCGATTTTTGCCGGGCGCTTGCTGAATACGAGGACTTCGTCGGACAGATAGACCGCTTCGGAAATGCTGTGCGTGACGAACATGACGGCAGCCCGCGTGTGTTCGCGAACGGACAGCAAAAGGTCGTGCATTTCCATGCGCGTGAAATCGTCCAGCGCACCGAACGGCTCATCCATCAATAGCAGTCGTGGCGCATGGATCAACGCGCGGCACAACGCGACTCGTTGCTGCATGCCTCCGGAAAGCTCGTGCGGCCGCGCACTGGTGAAGGCGTCCAAACCGACCAGCGTGAGCAGCTCATGCGCTCGGGTCTTGGCAGCTTTGTCGGCTTTCCCAAGGATCTCCATCGGGAACATCACGTTGGCCAGCACATTGCGCCAGGGCATGAGATTGGCGCTCTGAAACACAAAGCCGAAGTCACGCTGTGGGCCGCTGATCGCTTTTCCATGGATCTTGACCACGCCCGTCGTGGACTTGGTCAGTCCGGCCACGATGCGCAGTAATGTCGTCTTTCCGCAGCCGCTTGGCCCAAGCAGCGAAACCAGTTGTCCGGCGTCGAACGCGCAGCTCACCGCTTCGAGCGCGACCGTCTCGCCGTTCTTGCCGCGCGGTGGATAGATCTTGCTGACGTCTTCGATGGAGGCAAAAACTGCCTCGGTTGGCGTAATGCCGCCCATGCCGCCCATGCCGCCCGCGCCGGTCATGTCGAGCCGCGCGTTCATGCCGCCCCCTTGGGCAGGAAGTCGGTCGTGAACAGCGAGGCCGCAGAGAGCGGCGCGCCCGGGATGCCGATGTTCTGCGCGATGAAATCGACGCTACGCTGCATTCGGCCCGCGTCGATCCATCCCATGCCGAATCGGCGGGTATCGGCACTTTGTGCGAGCGCACTCAGAAGCTTGATCTCGCCGACGACGACGTCGCGATTGATGCCCGGCACGTAGTTCGCCATGATCTCGCTGGCCGCCTGCGGATCCGCCATCGTGTCGCGCCACCCTTTCATGGCCGCCTTGACGAAGGCACGTACGGTGTCTGGCCGGGACTTGATCATGTCCTCCTTGACCAGCAATCCGTTCGCGTACAGTTCGAGCCCGTGATCGGCGAGCAGCAACGTGCTCAGTTGCCCGCCGGGGAGCACCTTTTCCAACCCGACTTGCGTAAAGATGAAGTTCTCGATGGAGGGCACCTTCTTGCTGAGCAGCATGCCCACGCGGGCTGCGCCATCCACGTTGACGAACTTGACGGAACCCGGATCCAGCCGGTGCTGCTTCATGAAGCCCTGAATGACCTTGGGCGAAAAGCTTCCCGCGCCGCTGGCGATTTCCAGTCCGCCCAGTTGCTCGGGCTTTGTCACGTTCGCCCCTTGCGCGAGCGAGAAGACTGCATAGGGAGCGCTCTGATAGTTCATTGCGACGAACTTCGCGCTGCTTGCGCCGCGCGCTCTGGCCAGCGCCAGCGACACCACATCCGAAAACGCGAACTGCGCGATACCGGACTCAAGGGCCTGGATGGCTTGCGCAGTGCCCTGCCCCGGCACGATCTTGACGTTCAGTCCGGCCTGTTTGAAGTAGCCCTTTCCCAACGCGACATACCACGGTGTGTGGCGGCCCAGCGCGGTGAAATCGAGCGACAACGTCAGTTCGCCCTGCCCCCGGTCTTGCGCCCCCGCCATCTGCCACCCTCCGGTGGCCCACCCGACGGCGACAGCACCGAGACTTCTTACGACCTGCCGACGCTTGCTGTTCGTTGCCATTTCCGACCCCTAAGTAGAAATCCATGGATGACGCGGTCAAGCCAACGTCCCGCGAAACCCTCATCGCCGGACGTTGTGTTTGTTCATAAGGCGTAATATAGTTTGTGACATACTGTGTGATATGTTACAGATTCGCAAGTGAAAAAATATTCCGACCGGAGCCTATTGATGGATGCGCTGAAGTGGCAGCGATGGCATAGTTTTTTCACCGAACTGGTGATGCGTCGCTGCGTGGCTGCGGCCGTCTACGGAGCGTTATCGGGTCGGGAGCGCGTTGACGCTCGGGTAGAATGCGATGCCGATCGTGCCCATCCGCCCGGCTCGCGGTCGTTGAGGCAGGGATTCGCTGTTGGCGCCCACCTTCTCGCCCCGATTCGACGCGTGGGCAGCGACATCCGTCTGGCGCACGTTCTGTCTCTCATTGCTCCGACGACGATGCTCAGCGATGAGGCCCCCACACCCGCACCCCACGATGCGCGCCCAGGTGGCATGACGCCGCGTGAGGGCGCACGAGTTGCAGAAGATGCAGAAGATGCGTAAGGAGATACCGTCAGAAATGCCAAAGCCGAGCCCTATCGATCTCGAAACACCGCACGCAGCCCTGACGCCGTCGCCGCTTCGACGGATCACCAAGGGCGCGTCGCTCGCGGAGCAGGCGTACGTCGAGATCAAACGGCGTATTCTTTCGCTGGAGTTCGGTCCCGGCCAGTTTTTTAACGAGCTGATGATTTGCGAGCTGATCGGCTTCAGCCGCTCCCCTGTGCATCACGCAATCCAGCGATTAAAGCTTGAAGGACTGATCGATATCATTCCGCGCAAGGGGCTTCAGATTCGTCGCGAGTCGATGGACGAGATACTGGATTTGCTCGAAGCGAGATGGGCAGTGGAAGCCAATGTTGCGGCATTGGCTGCGCAGCGGCGCACCGAGGCGCAGTTGAGCCGGATGCGGGAGCTAATCGAAGCATCGCGCGAGTTGAGTCGTGCGGATGACCGCGACCGGTTCATGCAAATCGATCACGATTTCCACGCGATCATTGCCGAAGCGGCCGGGAACAGTGCGTTGACGGAAATCATGCGTTCATTGCACGAGCGATCTGCGCGTCTTTGGAAGCTTCGCTTGCTCGCCCCGGGCGATCTCGCGCATACACAGCACGAGCATTCGGCCGTGCTCGATGCCATTGCGGCTGGCGACGCTCAGGCAGCCGCCAGCGCGATGGGAGCGCACCTGGCATCGCTTCGTCGCCGACGCGTCGCCCCTACGTCGTTTAACGAACCGCTTCCGTTGCATCCGATTGCCGAGTAACACCGATACGTCGATATCGAACGTCCATACAACGAATATGCTCTTCGCGAATCGTTGCCTCGCGAGAGATCGTTCCGGCCAAAGACGGCGACCGCAACCTTGTGAGTACTCGCGATGCCCCGTACACCCTTGGTGTTGCTGTCCATTGTGATCGCATGTGTCGGCACGCTGACGCCGGTGCTGACTAGCATTTACTTCGCGGGATTGGAAGCGGATCGCGAGAACAAACAAATGGCTGCAAACTTCGCGCGACAAGTGGAACAACGTGCGGAGATGATCAGTCGCGAAGCCCACGACGCGCTTGCCGAAGTCGAGCGATCCACCAGCGAGAACTGCTCAGCGGCAGACCTCGTAGAAATGGGCCGCATCAACTACCGCTATCGGTTTGTTCGTGACGTGGGCCGTTACCAGGGGGATACGTACGTTTGTTCGGTAGCATTCGGGAACGGGCGAGCGAGCAATCATGGCTCACACCTTGACAAATATCCTGCCGTGGACGGACGCTCGTTTTGGGTTCCACGGCGCTCCGGTGATAGCGCCGCGCCTGACGAGCTATTGCTTGGCCGAAATGGCGTCTACATATCCATCGACCCACAATCGTACGTCGATCAGATAGAGCCGGCAGGTCGCCAAATCGCTGTGATCCACCCACAGACGAATACGTTGGTCGCGATGACGCCAGGTGCCGACGGTGGAGCAATGCTGGCGTCGTGGAAAGACCACGGGAATATGCCGGGCACGCAATGGACCTACAGCGTGTATTCACAGCCCGGGAATACACTTGGCGTGGTGGTGCGCTCCCCGAAAGCCAACTTCGATTCGCTGCGTAATCGCCTGTTGCTCGTTTGGCTCTCAGTCGGATCCGTGGTCGGCGCCTTGGTGGGTTGGGCGGCCTTGCGCTGGTCCAGGCAACAACTATCGTTTCCCTCGCGACTGGCCAGAGCAATTCGTCGCGACGAACTTACCGTCGTCTACCAGCCTATTGTGGCCTTGGCCGACGGACGATGTGTTGGTGTCGAGGCGCTCGTGAGATGGAACCTGAACGGGCAACCTCTTTCGCCGGAGGTGTTCATTCCGATAGCCGAATCCAATGGCCTGATCGAACCATTGACAGACCTCGTACTCGCGCATGCAATGCGCGATCTCGATGAGGTGCTTCATCGGCATTCCAACTTCTATTTCTCTATTAATGTCAGCAGCGAGGATCTACGTACCGATCGATTTCTTGAGGTTTTGAAGTCGAAGATGAACGCTACCGGCTTAGTACCCGAGCAGATCCGGATCGAGGTCACCGAGCGTGAGGCTGTAGGTGACGAGGCCCGCCGCGTCCTGCGAAAATTTCGCGAGGCGGGTCATCCCATATACGTGGACGACTTTGGCACGGGCTATTCAAGCCTCAAGTACCTGCAAGAACTTAGCGTCGACGTACTGAAAATCGACAAGGCGTTCGTGGATACAGTGAACCAGGGCGCCGCATCGAGCATTGTCGCTCCCCATATCATCGCAATGGCCCACGAACTGAAGCTCGCGTTGGTGGCCGAGGGTATTGAACATACGAGTCAAGAGGAATACTTGCGAAAGCGAGGTGTTCAATATGGTCAAGGGTGGCTATACGGTAAAGCAATGACCGTGGAGGCACTTGAGACGTTTCTTAATCTTCCCGAACGTACACCGCTCGGTCGGGGTTGCTGAGTTTGGGCTGCGCCGGTGGGTTGAGCTGCTACAGCTTGAACGTCGAAGTGTTACCTATCTGAGCAAGGCGGTCTGTAGTGGTCAACCCATCGCGGACACTGCGTTAAGTTTTTCTTCCACTACCCGAATTCGTCGAATGTGGCATACGGCTTTTGACGTCAATTTCCGTGTGTTTCCGCCAATTTAGGCTGTCACATTCGCCTTCGGCCCTACTCGCAGCCCCCCCTGTCGTGATATGCAAACCATGGCACGAACGCCGACCCGCTCGCCCGGCTTGTGCCAGGAAGATGTGCTTTGACCGCCAACGCTGTCGGAGCGCAGATGGCAAAGGGTGTCTTAACGCCCCCATCTTTTGGTTACTGCCACACGAATTTGCCCCCCATTTCTCCTACGTTTTAGCCATATCTGCGAGCGCGGGAAGGTCATAAGCTGTCATCAATCCTGAAATCGCATGCAATGTGACGCTCAGCAAGACGATCGAGAACACTCAATCCCCGGCACAACCTCATGGCTGAACAACATCTCGTCAATTTACGAACCCTCGTCGGTGATAACAACGTGCTGATTGGCTCGGACGCAGCATCGTTCGAGAGTGACTACCGCCACGTGTTTCACGGCAAGTCGTTAGCCGTTGTCCGGCCGGGCAATACCGACGAAGTCAGCGCCGTCATGCGTTACTGCTACGCCAATGGCATCTCGGTCGTCCCGCAAGGCGGAAACACCTCTCTGCTCGGCGGCAGCGTGCCGGACGCCACCGGCACATCGATCATCATTTCGCTCGCACGTCTCAATCAGATTCGCGCCATCGATACCATGAACGCCACGATGACGGTGTCTGCGGGCGTTACTCTTAGCCAGGCGCGCAGCGCCGCCGAGGATGTCGGCACCCTGTTTCCGCTTCGTATCGGCTCGGAGGGGAGTTGCCAGATCGGCGGCAATCTCTCGACCAACGCCGGAGGAACCGCCGTTCTGCGATACGGCAATATGCGTGAGCTCGTTCTGGGTCTGGAAGTCGTGTTGCCGGACGGTCGCATCTGGCATGGACTGCGCGGCTTGCGCAAGGACAACGCGGGATACGACCTCAAGCATCTCTTCATCGGTTCAGAGGGCACGCTGGGCATCATCACCGCCGCAGTGTTGAAGTTGTTCCCCATGCCTCGCACGGTGTCCAGCGCGTTTCTCGGTACGAATAGCCCGGAGGACGCCTTGGCAATCTTCAATTTGATGCGCGAGCGACTCGGCTCCGACGTAAGCGCGTTCGAACTGATCTCGTCCGATGCCATGACGCTGGTTCTGTCGCATCTGAACGATCGTCCGTCGCCACTTGAGACATCCCATCCCTGGTATGTACTCGTCGAAACTTCGTCGAATGCCGGTCAGGAAGATGCGGAGGCTGAACTCGTCTCTGTGCTTTCCGACGCCCTCTCGTCCGGCCATGCCACCGATGCCGTGATTGCAGCCAACGCCAGACAAGCAGCCGACTTCTGGATGATTCGTGAAGAAATATCGGATGCCCAGACGCAAGCACGTGGCAGCGTGCGATGCGATATTTCCGTGCCACTGTCCAGCATTCCGGCGTTCATTCGGGACACCACCGCCAAGGTGCTCGACCTCGAACCCACTACCCGAATGATCGTCTACGGTCATGTCGGCGATGGGAACGTGCATTTCAACCCGCTTCGCCCAAGCCATGTCACGGCGGATTCATTCGTCCAAACGCGTGGCGCCGCGATTGCACAACTCATCGACGACGCAGCTAACGAACTGAACGGGTCGATTTCTGCGGAGCACGGTGTAGGCGTCGCCAAGCGCGACGAACTGCTGACGGTGCGAAGCTGGGTGGAGCTGGATATGGCGTGGGCTGTCAAGCGCGCACTGGATCCACGCAACTTGCTCAATCCGGGCAAGGTTCTACCCATGTTGCCGACATAAGCCCGCGGGGGCCGACGACAGCGCAACAACGCGCAACGTCAGTCATCTGCCGATATGGACAATTTCACTCAAATCCTGCGATTCTCTTCTTATCAGGCCGTCGCAGACACTTTTCACTAAGGAGCGATGATGAAGCTAAGTGACTTTAAAGTACTCACGTTCGACTGCTACGGCACGTTGATCGACTGGGAATCCGGTATTTTCAACGGGCTGTCGCCACTGCTCGAGAAAGCGGGCAAACGCGGCTTGACCCGCGATCAGGCGCTGGAAATCTTCGCTCGCCATGAAGCCGACCAGGAACTGCGCACTCCGGCGCTCGCCTACTCCCTCTTGCTCGGCACGGTGTATCGTCGTTTAGCCAACGAGTGGAACGTGGGCGTCACCGACGAAGAAGCCAACATTTTCGGCGCATCGGTGCCCGATTGGCCTGCATTCCCGGATTCGGTCGAGGCGCTGCAGTATCTGAAGCAGCATTACAAGCTCGTCATTCTGTCAAATGTGGATCGTCTTTCGTTCCGCGGCAGCAATGCGCGACTCGGTGTCGAATTCGATGCGATCTATACGGCGCAGGATATTGGTTCGTACAAGCCCGACCCGCGCAACTTCGAATACATGCTCGGTCGACTTGGCGCTGACTTCGGCTTCCAGAAGACGGACGTACTGCATACGGCGCAAAGTTTGTTCCACGATCACGCGCCGGCGAACGGCTTCGACCTTGCGTCCGCCTGGATCGATCGCCGTCACGCTGATACCGGCTGGGGTGCGACGATGCCCCCGCCCGGCACGCCGAAGTACGATTTCCGCTTTGAGAGCATGGCTGCCCTGGCCGAGGCGCACAAGACGGAACTGGCTCGCTGAGCTGTTTGACAGGAGGGGTCTCGACATTCCACGTCAATCCGGAGGCCCCTCCCCCTTTCCTCGAATCGCGCGGTAAGCGCGCCCCGTGCCGTCGGCCGGTCGGTGTTTACCGTTTGCGTATCACGTAAGCCGGTAGGTCGACATGATTTCTCTGCAAGACCCCTCGCTGCTCAGGCAGCATGCCTTCATCAACGGACTCTGGTTGCCCGCCCGTTCCGGCGAAACGCTCCCCGTGATCAATCCCGCCAACGGCGAGACCGTCGGCACCGTGCCCAACTGTGACGCCGGCGACACGCGAATGGCCATCGAGGCCGCCGAGCGCGCCCTGCCACAATGGAGCGGCCTCACCGCCCATGAGCGCGCGGCACGCCTGCGCGTCTGGTATGACCTCATGCTGGATCACGCAGAGGATCTCGCGCTGATCATGACGCTTGAGCAAGGCAAGCCGCTGGCGGAGTCGCGCGGCGAGGTCCTTTATGGCGCATCGTTCGTACAATGGTTTGCGGAAGAAGGTATCCGTGCCTATGGGGAAACGATCCCCGCCCAACAACCGGGACGACGAATCATCGTTCGCAAAATGCCTGTCGGTGTTTGTGCAGCCATCACACCGTGGAACTTCCCTAACGCGATGATCACCCGCAAGCTGGCGCCCGCGTTGGCAGCCGGTTGCACGGTCATCGTCAAACCTTCCGAATTGACGCCGTTTTCGGCACTCGCGCTGGCGGTGCTCGCTGAGCGCGCCGGCATTCCCGCTGGCGTCATCAATATCGTCACAGGGATGCCGCAAGCCATTGGCGGAGAACTCACCGCCAATCCCACCGTTCGTAAATTGACGTTCACCGGCTCGACGAACGTCGGCAAGCTGCTGCTGCGTCAATGTGCAGATACCGTCAAACGCGTCAGCATGGAACTCGGTGGCAATGCGCCGGTCATCGTGTTCGATGACGCCGATCTCGACAAGGCGGTCACCGGTGTGATGCTGAGCAAGTTCCGCAACAGCGGACAGACTTGCGTTTGTGCGAACCGCATTTACGTGCAAGCCGGCATTTACGATGCATTTATCGAAAAGCTGAAACACTCGGTCGATCAGTTGCGCCTTGGCGTTGGATTCGAAAAAGACGTGACGATCGGACCATTGATCAATCAGGCGGCCGTCTCGAAAGTGTCCGCCCACGTTGCAGACGCCCTTGCCAAAGGCGCCAGCGTCGTCACCGGTGGCGCGTCGTCCGAATTGGGGGAGCAATTCTTCCAGCCGACCATTCTGAGCGGTGCAACCGACGGCATGCGAATCGCTTCCGAAGAGACGTTCGGGCCTGTCGCCGCACTCTTTAAGTTCACCACGGAAGAAGAAGTGATACGCCGCGCCAACAACACCCCTTACGGGCTGGCCGGATATCTTTTCTCTCGCGATTTGGCGCGAGTCTTTCGCGTCGGCGAAGCGCTAGAGTACGGGATGGTCGGTATCAATACCGGTGTAATCTCGTCCGCCGTGGCGCCATTCGGCGGAGTCAAGGAGTCAGGGTTGGGCAGAGAAGGCTCCCACCACGGCATCGACGAGTTTCTCGAAGCCCAGACGCTGCATCTCGATGTGAGCTAAGCGTGCGATTCACTGAGCACGAGGTATAGGAAAAATGGCGCCTTACGCGGGCGCCATTTTTTTCATCTCTCGGAGAGGATCTTGTGGAGCGCCACCGCCACCTGAATTTCGAAGCGACTTTCCTGTCGTTCCAGCGTCGTTCCCAACATCGACTCGATGCGTTCGACACGGTAACGCAACGTGCTGATATGTACGCCCAGTTTGCGAGCGGTATTGGCCAGTTGAAACCCCTCTGCACACAGCGCTTCGACCGTTTCCATCAGTACTTCACCCTTCTTGTCGGCGAGCAACGGGCCAATTCGGCTGTCGACGAACAATTCTCGCGCGCCGGGGTCACCCATCAGCGCGCGCGGGAACATCACTTCATGGAAGTGGTGCACCTTGCCAGGTTTCAACAGAGGCAACAACGACTGCACGTCCTCTCCACCACGGGCCATACCGGCCACCCCGGAATGCTCACGGCTCACCGCCAATGCCGCGCCACGACTACCGAGAATTCGCCACAGCGGTTCGGGCTCATGATGCGACTGCAGGAAAAAGGTGATCTGATTGAGCGAGACGAGCACGAGCGGTGGTTGCTCGATGCCTTCCAAATACTTACGTAGCCGGTCTACCCATCGCTCTCTACGCAAAAAACCCTCTCTGGACAAGGGCAACGGCTCGTCGAGAAGCACCAGACAGACCCGGTAGCTCCCGGAGGGATCCCATCCACTCAGGCGCGCCCTTTCCAAGGCCGACGGCGTCTCCTCAAACTTTCCTTCGAGGAGCGTTCCCACGAGTGCATAGCCGAGTCGCTCTTCCTGGAGATGCAAGGCGCGCATATGCGCCAGGTGCAGCGCGGCGACGATGGACGCGTGCTCGGTCGCCCGGATGTCCAGCTCACCCAACTCGCAATCGCCCTCGTCGACAAACACGATGGCAGCGATTTCCCCTCGAATGCGAATCGGACATCCAAGCCGTCGAGGAACACCGACTTCCTCCTGCGCATCGATCAGGATGGGGTGCATGCTGTCCTGAATTCGACGCAGGATGATGCGATTGTGCAAGAGCCTCATGTAGCTCCGCTCTCTGGCACCGACATCAATTTGTGTCGTATTGCCTTCACTCGTGCCGAGAGACAAGCCGTCCGGATCCACGAAATTGACCGCTCGATCGAGCAGATCGCCAAGCGACGTCGCGAGGTCGCTCAACGTGTTGGCCGTGAGCGCGGCGTTGGTCAGCGCCCTGTGAATCTCATAAGATCGTTGAATAAGTTCGCTTTGACAGCGGATGATGCTCGAATGAATCTGCTCAGTAATCGCGCTGAATGGAACGTCCCACTCCAACTCCAGCAGCGGCAGGCCGACGTCGTTCGCCTCTTCGATCGAAGCACTGGGAAAATGCGCCAGGAATTTCGGGACGGCGAGCACAACCCCGGCCAACCCCAGATCGGAGAGCGAGCGAATCATAGCCCGTTGCTGCGCTTCTTCTTTCGGCCAGTTGTAACCCGTGCTCAGCAGCAGATGTCCGGGTTCGACCCAGGCAGCGATATCCGGGTGATCGACGATATGCACCCAAGTAATGTCTCTGTCGAGACCCGACATGCCAGCCACGACATTTGCCCCGCGCAGCGCGGTATTCTCAAGCGCCGTCGAAATGTTCATGGTGTTTCTCCGACACGATGACAAGACCGTTGGAATCGCGTGATGATCGCGAAGAAGCGCGTAAAGCGCAAGCCCTCATTCGTCCAGAATAGCGTCTGCAAATGAACGCAAGTCGGCAAACTCGGCATCCGGAACCGCGACCGCCCGTGGCACCGCGCCGTAGCCCGGTCGTCCCTGTCGTCGATTGATCCAGACGGTTTGAAGCCCGACAGCCTGCGCAGGAACATGATCGTGGAAAAGACTTTGCGCGACGTGCAAAACCTCGCTGCGCGGCTTGCGCATCCGCCCCAGCGCCACGTGGAAGTTGTTCAGTGACGGTTTGTAGCTTCGCGTCTGCTCGGCCGTCACGACGTAGTCGAATTCAACGCCGATATGCTTATTCGAGAGCGCAAAGAACTCGTCGTCGCCGTTCGTGATGACCGCCAGTTGGAACCGCTGCTGGAGCGCTAACAGCGCGTCTGTGGAATCGGAGAACGCCGGCCAGTCGCCGACCGAATGCGAGAAACTCTCGAGTTCTTGTTCGGTCGGCGTGAACTCGAGGTCTCTCGCGATCCGCCTGAGTGCCTCTTCCAGGATCTCCCGATAGGTGAGATACGGCCCGGCTTCAAGGGCAGACTCGTGCCACGCGTGCTTTTCCAGCAAGGCGTCGCTCGTGAGCACATGACCGTGCGATCGGAGAATGGGGTCGAGGGCGTTGAAAATCCCCGACTCCCAATCGATCAACGTTCCATACACGTCGATCGTCAATATTGTCTTTTCCGCGAATCGACGCGCGGTGTCACTTGTCATGATCGGCCTTGGCTGGCGCAAGCGGGCCAGCGTTTATCAAATCAAACGGGCTTTCTCGATAGCCTTGTCAAGAATCTCGATCGCTTCTCCCGCGTCTTCGACGGACGTGTTGAGCGGCGCGAGCAATCGGACATTGTTGCGTTGAACACCGCACTTGATGACCAACAAGCCGAGCTCTCGCGCGGCGTCGATAACCCGCTGTGCAAACGCGGCGTCTGGCTGATTCGGATCCTTCTGCTTGACGAACTCCACGGCCAACATGGCCCCCACGCCGCGAATCGTGCCGATCTCCCCGTGTTTCTGGGCCAGATTGTCGAGGCCCCCACGCAACACTTCCGCCAGTTGTCGCCCCTGCGTGAGCAATCCTTCCTTCTCGAAGAGCTCGATGACGGCAAGCGCGGCGGCGCACGCCAACCCATTGCCTGCGTACGTCCCGCCCAGCCCGCCCGGCTCGGGGGAGTCCATCATTTCTGCACGGCCTACAACGCCCGAGATCGGGAAGCCGCCAGCCAGACTCTTCGCGACAGTCACGAGATCCGGCTGGATGCCGGCTTGCTGGAACGCAAAGAGCTCGCCGGTGCGACCGAAGCCCGTTTGAATTTCATCCGCGATCAAAACGATGCCGTGCTTTGACGTCAACGCGCGCAGTTTCCGAAGGAACTCGCTTCCCGCCGCGATGAAACCGCCGTCGCCCTGCACCAGTTCGAGAATCACACCCGCCACACGATCCGGAGAAATCTGAGTGGCGAAGAGGTCCTCGATCGCTTGAATGGCGTCGTCAGCCGAAAAGCCATGGTAGGGATCCGGATAGGGCGTGTGATACACGTCACCGGCGAACGGCCCGAAGTTCTGCTTGTACGGCGTGCTCATCCCGGTCAGCGTCATGCCGAGCAGCGTTCGGCCGTGGAAACCGCCACGGAACGCGATGATGCCCGGGGCATTGCGATACGAGCGCGCGATCTTCACGGCATTCTCAACCGCTTCGGCACCCGTGGTGAAGAACACGCTCTTGTAATTTTCCTTTCCACCGATCAGCGCATTGAGCTTGGCAGCGAGTTCGATGTAGACGTCGTAACCCGCGACCTGAAACGCCGCGTGCGTGACACGCTCCAGTTGCGCTTTCACTGCATCGACCACCTTCGGGTGATTGTGACCGACGTTCATGACGCCGATCCCGCCCACAAAATCCAGATACCGGCGGCCATTGACGTCCCAGACGTGGGAACCCAAGGCTTTCTCGATGAACAAGGGATGCGCCGTCGCGACGCCGCGCGCCACATGTTGTGTGCGCGCCGCTGCGAGCACTTCGTGTTTGGTGTTGTTCGACATAGTCCTCTCTCGGTCCGAAGCACGATGGCCATGAAAAGCCAGATCGCTTCTTTCGGATGTTAGGGCGCTGACGGCACAGGGCTCTACCTACGAGACATAGGAATTTACCGTGCCATATCCCTATGCGCGACGCGGCGCTATCCCCTCCGACTTGAACCGCAAAAGAAACGTGCGCCATATCGAGCGTCGGATGCGTCGCCTTCAGCAAGAAATGTCATATCCAATTCGCAGGAAAACCCTGAAAAATCCTATGGGAGCTGCGAGGTGCCACTCACGACTTCCGACAAAACGTAGATAGGAATGCACATATTGGCGCTATTGAATGGAAGACAGCTCACCTACAGGGCAATACGAGCGAAACGGACGCCCGTCCTTTCGCCGACTTCCACCTTACCGATATAGGCACGCAAAATGGAGATCGCAGCTAGCACCATGTCGGACTCTCACGACGAAGCAAAGCGTCGGCGCAGAGCCATTACGGCAACCATCCTGGGAAATGGATTCGAGTGGTTCGACTTCATGGTTTACGGCTTCTTTGCCATCACCATCGGTCAGCTATTTTTCCCAACCGGTGACGACCTGACGTCGCTCCTTCTGTCGGTCGCGACATTCGGGGTCGGGTTTGTCGTTCGCCCCTTCGGTGGCATTCTGATCGGGATGTACTCGGATCGCGCTGGGCGTAAGGCCGCGCTTTCCCTAACCATTCTGCTGATGGCCGGCGGCACCGCTTTGATCGGGCTCGCACCGACCTACGATCAGATCGGCATCGCGGCCCCGATCCTCATCATTCTGGCTCGCCTGATGCAGGGCTTTTCCGCCGGGGGAGAAATGGGGAGCGCTACGGCCTTCCTGACGGAGCATGCGCCGCCGGACCGAAAAGGCTACTACGCCAGCTGGATTCAAAGCAGCATCGGCTTTGCCGTCGTGCTCGGGGCGCTGGCGGGCACTCTGCTCAGCCTCTACCTGTCACCGGAAGCGATGAAATCCTGGGGCTGGCGCGTCCCGTTCCTGTTGGGCATTCTGATCGGCCCAATCGGCTTCTACATTCGTCGCGGTGTCGACGAAACGCCCGCATTCCTCGCCAATCAGGGCAAGGTGAAAAAGCCGCTTTCGGAAGTCATCACAATGTTTCCGCGCGAGACGTTCACGACGTTCTCCATGGTTATTCTCTGGACCGTCTGCATTTACGTGCTGCTGTTCTATATGCCGACATACGCCGTGAAAACGCTCAAGCTGCCGCAATCGATGTCCTTCATCGCAGGCGTTATCGGTGGACTCATCATCACGGTGCTCTCACCGTTCGTGGGCGCGTGGTCGGACAAGATCGGGCGTCGCAAAATTCTCGCCTATAGCTCCGGCGGCATTCTGCTAGTGGCGTACCCCATGTTCGCGTTGATCGTCTCGCATCCGACCCAATGGAGCCTTGTCATCTTTCAGGCGGTCTTCGGCGTCCTGATTGCCGGATACACGGGCCCAATTCTTGCCGCTTTCTCAGAGATCTTTCCGTCGCGTGTGCTCTCAACGGGGCTTTCCGTTGCCTACAACATCGCGGTCATGACGTTTGGCGGTTTCGCCTCACTCATTCTCACCTGGCTGATCGCTACCACCGGCAGTTCCATGGCCCCCGCCCTCTACGTCATCGCTGCGGCCACCGTCAGTTTCCTCGGCGTAGTGCTGGGATTTCGCGATCGCAGCACGGACAACTCCCTCGTTCGATAACCGCAGCTATTGGAGATGCATTGATGAAACTTCGTCTTTCCCTGACCGGCGTAGCCGCCGCCGTGGCTTTGCTCGGTGCCTCGTCCGCCCATGCACAGGCTCAAGAAGTCAAACTCGGTTTCGCCGGCCCGCTTACCGGCGCGCAGGCCCAGTACGGCAAGGACATGCAGAACGGCATCGTTCTCGCTATCGACGATTACAACGGCACCCATCCCAAGATTGGCGGGAAGGAAGTCAAATTCGTGCTCGAATCGGACGATGATCAAGCCGACCCTCGCGCAGGATCGCTCGTCGCACAGCGTCTGGTAGATAACGGAATCAAGGGGATGCTCGGTCACTTTAATTCCGGCACGAGCATCCCGGCTTCAGCGGTTTACAGCCGTGCAGGCATTCCCCAGATCGCCATGGCGACAGCGCCGGAATACACGCGTCAGGGCTTTAAGACCACCTTCCGGATGATGACGTCGGATACACAGCAAGGTAGCGTGGTCGGCGCCTACGTGGTGAAGAAGCTAGCGGCAAAGCGCATCGCGATCGTCGACGACCGCACGGCTTACGGACAGGGTCTCGCCGACGAGTTCGAGAAGGCAGCCAAAGCCGCGGGCGGAACGGTTGTTCGCCGAGAGTTCACCAACGACAAGGCCGTCGACTTCAAGGCCGTGCTGACCAACCTCAAGCGCCTCAATCCCGATGTACTGTTCTACGGCGGCGCGGAAGCGCAGTCGGCACCGATGGTTCAGCAGATGCGCGAACTCGGGATGCAAGCCACGCTCGTTTCGGGAGAGATGTCGAAGACGGATAACTTCATTCGATTGGCAGGGAAAGCGTCCGAAGGCGCGATTTGTTCGCTGGCGGGTCTGCCGCTCGAACAAATGCCCGGCGGCCCCGCCTACAGTCAGCGTTATCAGAAGCGTTTCGGCAGTTCTGTGCAGACATACTCGCCCTATGCATACGACGGCGCGATGGCAATGATGAAGGCAATGGTTCAGGCGGGTTCGTCAGAACCGGCAAAGTACCTCCCGGTACTCGCCGCCACGTCGATGACGGGAGTGACGGCACAACGCATCGGCTACGATTCGCACGGCGATCTCAAGGAAGGCGGTATCACGATGTACAAGGTCGTCGGCGGGAAATGGCAACCGTTGGAGAGCATTGCCGGGAAGTAATCCATGTACAGCCCTGTCGGCCGCTTCGGGCGACAGGGCTGTGCCTTTCCGATTTGGCGGTAAAAGCATGGCCCCAATCTGACTCGCCCCCAAGAATGATTTCCAGCCTTGGGGGAATCGCAGATCGGGGCCGTTTCGTTTTTGCCTGACGGGGAGCGCCCGTGATAGCGGCGCCCCCTTCGGCTAGCGCTACGCTACGGACTCTCCGAGGTAGGCAGCACGCACCTTCGGATCGTCGAGCATGTCCTTCGCGTCCCCTGTCATGGTCACAAGGCCGCTGTCCATCACGTAGCCCCGGTGCGCCGCTTGCAGCGCCAGACGCGCGTTCTGCTCCACGAGCAGCACCGTCACGCCTTCGCCCGAGACCGTGCGCACCACTTCGAAGATCTTCTCCACCATGATCGGCGAGAGACCCATCGACGGTTCGTCGAGCAGCAACAGCTTGGGCTGGCTCATCAGCGCACGCGCCATCGCAAGCATCTGCTGCTCGCCGCCCGAGAGCGTGCCTGCGAGCTGATCTTTGCGCTCCTTCAGACGCGGGAAAATGCCGAACATCTTGTCGATGTCCTGCTTGATGCCCGCGGTGTCGTTGCGCAGATATGCCCCCATCTGCATGTTCTCGAGGATGGTCATGCGCGTGAAGATGCCGCGACCTTCGGGCACCATCGCCAACCCCTGCTTGAGCAGGTCGAACGCCTTCACGCCGCGAATCGACTTGCCCAGATACTCGATGTCACCATCGGCCCACGGCAGCAAGCCCGTGATCGCCTTCATGGTGGTCGTCTTGCCTGCACCGTTCGCGCCGATGAGCGTGACCAGCTCGCCCGGCTCAATGTTCAGGTCGATGCCCTTGACCGCCTTGATCCCGCCGTAAGCGACTTTCAGGCCCTTGATCGTCAACATTGCGCTCATCAATGGCCTCCCGAACCCAGATACGCTTCAATCACCGCCGGATTCTTCTGCACATCCTGCGGCAAACCTTCGGCAATCACCTTGCCGTAATCGAGCACCGTCATGCGGTTGCACAAACCCATCACCAGCTTCACGTCGTGCTCGATGAGCAGAATCGTCTTGCCGTCGCTACGGATCTTGTCGAGCAAGCCGCGCAACTCGACCTTCTCCGTGGCGTTCATGCCAGCAGCGGGTTCGTCCAGCGCCAGTAACTTCGGATCGGTGGCCAGCGCACGCGCGATTTCCAGACGACGCTGGTGGCCGTACGAGAGGTTCGCTGCCGTGTAGTTGGCGTACTTCGCTACGCCCACGTATTCGAGCAACTCCATCGCGCGATCGCGGATGGCGCGCTCCTCGGCCTTCGCCCCCGGATAGCGGACGATGGCGCCGATCACACCCATCTTCGTACGCACGTGACGGCCAACCATCACGTTCTCGATGACGGTCATGCCGCCAAACAGACGAATGTTCTGGAACGTACGCGCGATACCGGCCTTGGCCACTTCGTGCACGGCGGTCGGCTTGTAAGCCGCGCCGTCGAGCTTGAATTCGCCGGAGTCCGGGGTGTAGAGACCGGTGATCACGTTGAAGAACGTGGTCTTGCCGGCGCCGTTCGGGCCGATCAGCCCGTAGATCTGCCCCGGCTTGATCTCCAGGCCCACGTCGGTGAGGGCCTGCAGACCGCCGAAGCGCTTGTTCACGCCCTTGACGGACAGAAGAATTTGTTCGCTCATATTCAGGTCATCTCCCTCGACTTACAGAGTCCGCTCTTCCGGACGCGGCGACGGCCACAGGCCGGCCGGACGGTACAGCATGATCAGAATCATGGCCAGACCGTACAGCAACTGCCGGATCACTTCGGGATCGACGATGACGCTACCGAACAACTTCATCTGCAACGGGCCCATGGTCGAGCGCAGGATCTCGGGGAACGCCGAGAGCAGCACACCGCCCAGAATCACGCCCGGAATGTGGCCCATGCCGCCGAGCACCACCATCGAGAGCACGACGATCGACTCCCAGAAAGTGAACGACTCGGGCGAGACGAAACCCTGGAACGCGGAGAACATGCCACCTGCCACGCCGCCGAACGACGCCCCCATCGCGAACGCAAGCAGCTTGATGTTGCGCGTGTTGATGCCCATCGCCTTGGCGGCCGTCTCATCTTCGCGCACGGCAATCCACGCCCTGCCCATGCGTGAATGTTGCAGACGCACGCATACAAACGCTATTAGAACGGCCAACGTGACAAACAGGTAATAGTGCAGATAGACGGGATTTGCTTGCAAACCGAATATCTCGTGGTTACTGAAGAAGTCAAATCCAAACAGGGAGATCGGCTCGACACCGGTGATGCCCTTCGGCCCGTTAGTGATATTCACCGGGCTATCCAGGTTGTTCATGAAGATACGGATGATCTCCCCGAAGCCCAGCGTCACGATGGCCAGATAGTCGCCGCGCAGACGCAGCGTGGGCGCACCGAGCAAGATGCCGAAGATCGCCGCGACCGCAGCGCCGATCGGAATCGTGAACCACACGGGCACATGCAGCCCGCCGGGGAACATCGCACCGATCCACTCGAACTGCGTGCTCAGGTGAGGAGAACTCAGGAAGGCCGTGACGTACGCCCCCACGGCATAGAACGCGATGTAACCCAAATCGAGCAGGCCAGCAAAGCCCACCACGATGTTCAGGCCCAGCGCGAGCATGATGTAGAGCAGCGCGAAGTCGAGCACCCGCACCCAGTAGTTACCGCCGGCATAGCCGACGAGCACGGGCGCGAGAATGGCGGCCAGCAGGAAAAATGCGAGGCCGCGATAGGCCTTGCGGGTCGCAGCGGCGGCAGAAATCTGCGTCACCGGCGACGTTTGCACGGGTTGATTCATGATGTCGATCCTCCCCGCTTATGCACGATCTGCCACGCGCTCGCCGAGCAGACCGCTCGGACGGAACACCAGCACCACAATCAGCACGACAAACGCAAAGACGTCCTGATAGTTACTCCCGAACACGCCACCGGTCAGATCGCCGATGTAGCCCGCGCCCAATGCTTCGATCAGGCCCAGCAGCACGCCGCCGACCATGGCGCCCTGCAAGTTGCCGATACCGCCGAGCACCGCAGCGGTGAACGCCTTCATGCCGGGAATAAAGCCCATGTAGAAGTGCGCGTTGCCGTAGTTCGAGGCCATCATCACGCCCGCGAGCGCGGCGAGCGCGCCACCGAGGGCGAACGTCGCGGAGATCACGAAGTTCGGGTTCACGCCCATGAGACCGGCGACGTTGCGGTTTTCCGCCGTCGCACGCATGGCACGCCCGAGCTTGGTGCGGTTCACGAGCTGGGTCAGACCGAACATGACGAGGAACGCCACGACAACGATCACGATGCCGGTGCCGTTTGTGACCGCGCCGGGATGGTCGCCGCGCGGCGGAATGACGTTCATGGCGTCGGTCGGCAGCAGTTGCGGGAACGAGAGGGGGTTACGCGACCAGATCAGCATGGCGATCGTCTGCAGAAGCAGCGAGACGCCGATGGCGGTGATCAGAGGGGCCAGGCGCGGCGCATTGCGCAACGGCCGGTAGGCCACACGCTCGATCACGAAGTTGGCTATAGCACACACGGGCATACACACGAGCGTGGCAATCGCCAGCATGAGCGCCGGGTTCATGTCCGGCGCGATCTTCAAAAGCAGGTTGATGGTGGACAGCGCGACCATCGCGCCGATCATCATCACATCGGCGTGGGCAAAGTTGATGATGCCCAGAATGCCGTAGACCATCGTATAGCCCAGTGCAATGATCGCGTAGACGCTGCCAAGCACGAGGCCGTTCAAGATTTGTTGAGCAAAAATATCCATACGAGATTTCTTTTGGTTAATTTGGATGATTCGGCAGGGTCGTGAGAAAGTCCCTGCCGCTCCACTCGTGGATTGCGACGACCGGACGCCGCGACTACCGGAAGTCGAGGATTGAGAAACGGGGCATCGAAAATTGGTGGGAAGACGCGCTGGACTCAGCGTGAGGGAGAGAGAAAAAGCGGACGCGTAAAGCGAAACCCGACATCGCCGGGGACGCAGTACTCGACAGTGTCGATACGTCAGGCGCGGGCAGACTTGTTGGAACGGCCAGCAACTCCCTCGCATCTACGTCCACCGAAATAACGACAATTTGCGAGCGTTGCTCAAGGTAAGCGATACGCGTGGGGGATCGAAATGTTGCCCGACCCCCTGCACGAGCACGCCTTCGGCACAATCGATGACACGCAGAATGCCCTTGACGCGAAGTAGCCGCCCTTCCAGGAAGCCAGCGACGTTTTCCATCCAGTCGGCAAACGCTCGCCAGTCGAGTGGCACATCCCACGACAAAGTGAACGCCCTCACACGCGCATGACCACCGGGCAGTCCAATCCTTGTCATGGCGGGATCCAGAGGTATTGGGGCCGTAGATGAGTCTTGGGAGAACGCCATCGCAGCCCTGCGCCCCCGGTCCTGCTCGACGATTTTGTGGGAAAGCGGCGCCAACACGTCGATCTCCGCCAGTGCATGTGCACGTTGCGCGGGATCGCACAAGTCAAGTTTGGTGACGACGACGGTATGGGCGCCACAAACCTGTGCGGCCAGCAGCGGGAAGTCGTCTCGACTGACTTCATTATTCGCGGCATAGGTCGTCACGACGCGCACTCGCATACCGTGCGACGCCAGCGCCGATAGCCCTCGCATCACTGCGCCGGGATCCGACAGTCCGCTGCACTCCAGCACGATGCGCGAGAAAGCGCGTCCCGTGGTCGCACGGCGCGAAGCAATCAACGATTGCACGGTGAATTGAAGATCGTTGATGAGACTGCAGCAGACGCATCCATTGCCAAGTGTGGCCATTGGCACGCCATCGTGGACCGCCAGAATGGCTCCGTCGATGTTGACTTCGCCGATGTCGTTGACGATGACCGCAGTCCCGTCGTCGGCTGCCTGGCGGAGAAACTCGGACAATAGCGTCGTTTTACCGCTGCCCAGGAAGCCGGACAGAATCACGAAATCCGTGAGATCAGGTGCCATCTCCAGCCTCCCGTGCCTTCGCCTGAACGACCATGGCTTCGACGTCCGCCAGCAACTCGCCAGTATCGAAGACCACGCCACTGCGGATCGTGTATCTAAGGCAACGATGCCAGATACCGACCTGCCGCTCCTCGTTAAGCCGCAGCGCGCCCGTCCCGTAAAGTTGCTTGAAGTCATCGAGAGGATTCGTATCGTGCACGAGCAGGTCAGCGCGCTTGCCGACTTCTACCGTCCCGACGCTGTCATCGATGCCCAGCAGCTCGGCGCTCGATTGCGTGGCCGCACGCAACACTTCATGAGGGTTGAATCCGGCTTCCTGGAGCAATTCGAGCTCGCGAACGAAGCCGAATCCGTAGACCTGATACATGAAGCCCGAGTCGCTTCCTGCGCAGACGCGTCCCCCGCGATTTTTGTAGTCCCGCAGGAAGTGCATCCAAAGCCGGAAGGTCTCACGCCAGTCAACTTCGTTCTGCGTGCTCCATCGATACCAATAGGCACCATGACCGCCGCGGTGCGGTTCGAAATAGCGCATCAGCGTTGGGTCGGTAAACCGATCGTGCCAATCCGCGCGACGGGTACGCATGAGGTCACGGTTGGCGTCATAGACGTTCAAGGTCGGTACAAAGGTGTGCCTCGCCTCGATGAAGGCGTCCAGAACGTCATTCCACTTCGCGCTTCCCGGTTTTGCCGCCTGCAGGAACGTAGTCCCGGCAGTCGAGAAACGCAGATACTCGTCGTTGTAGTGATAGTCGGCGGGAAACGATTGCACGGTGCGATCGTCGAAAAGCGCTTCGGGAAGCCCATACGAATGCTCCGAACTGGTCAACCCCCAGCGGGCCGTTGTCAGCGCATTCATGCGACTCACAGCGAGCGTGGCGTGATGACAGCAGGTCCGCAGTCCTGCCGAACGCGCTTCGTCGAGCGCGGCTTCCATCACGGCGGGCGGTGCACCGAAGAACTTCACCCCGTCAGCGCCCGCTTCAGCGATGCGGCGAATCCATTCCCGTGCCTGCGCCGGGGTGTGAATCGTCTTCAAATAATCGTTGATGGCAGGGAAATACGCGTAAGCGTAAATGCCTGGGGCCGCGATGCGATGCTCCGTAGCGGCTTGTTTCTGCGCTAGCGTCCATGCCAGACCGTTGAAGCATCCGGCCTCGCGAATGGTCGTTACGCCGTGCGCCAACCAGAGCTTGTAGACGTAGTCCGCGCTCGGCATGACACCACGGGCCGCGTGGAATGGTGCGCCGATGTGAGCGTGCGCGTCGATGAATCCCGGCGTAACGAATTTTCCGTGACAATCGATTTCGAAATCCCCCGGCGCAGGGCGTCTCTCCGGTTTGATGGCAACACCGGGCACGCCAACGCTGACGATGTCCGCAATGACCCCGTCTTCAACGACGACGTCGACGAATCCCCATGGCGGGGCGCCGGTCCCGTCGATTAGCGTGGCGCCACGAAGAATTAAGCGATGGTGAGGACCGATTCCCCGGTCGCGGGACGTCGCAGGCACTACGCCAGACAGCTTGTATTTGGCAAAGCCCGCGACGATCTCCTCGCCAATAGCGATCGGACGCGCGGCGTCGTATGTGTTCGAATGCATGATGTGCTATGGAGATGGTTGATTCGTCTTCTGAACCTGCCGGTCCGCCCGGTTGCCCAGGGCGACGGCGATGCTGACCAGCACAGCGCCGACAAGCGCCGCCAGTTCCACTCCGCGCCCCAGAAAGAGACCGACGAATAGGGTAGATGCAATGGGAACGGCGTACGCCAGCATCGCGATCTGGGTTGGACGCCCCCGCTTGATAGCGAAATCCCACATGTAGAACGTGCCACCCAGAGGGCCGAGCGCAAGGAAGGCCAGCGTTGCCCATTGGCGCAAACTCAGGTCGGCAAGACCCAACATCGACGTCGTGCCAACGTCCCCGGAAGCGCCTTGTATTCCGGCATGCACCCCGAGCGCGAGCACCCCAGCCAGTGCGCAGTACAACGCGACGGTCGAGGTAGGTACCGAACGCTGCTTGCGAGACCAAACGGTGTAGTAGGCCCAGACCAATCCGGAGACGCCGGCCAGCGCGAACCCGGCCCATGTGCTGCTGGAAAATGCGGGTCCGGAGGCGATACACGCCGCCGCGCCGGCAAATCCGCATAGCGCGGAAAACACATGCAGTCGGGAAATCCGATATTCCCTGAGCATGACCGGCGTCAGAAGGATGATGAAGAGGGGCCAGAGGTAATGCAGAAGACTGGCGGCAACAGGATCCGCCCATTGCAGACTCAGGAAGTACAGGGCGTGGTAGCCGAACATCGAAAGCGAACCGACCAGAACGGCGCGCCAATTGAGCGAGCGCCATTTGACCCAGGGCAAACCGATGAGACCGCCACCGGTGAGCGCAATGCCCGTGGTCAAAAGCGGCGCAATCGCGCTGAGACTCACCACCGATACGGCCAATGTGCTCCAGATCAGCAGGGTCAGAATCGCCACCAAGAGTGGCAGACGCTCGGAGCGAGGTTGCGATGGCGTGGAGACGTTGGCATATTGCCGGTCAAAAGCGCCCCTATCCATCAACTGTCGCGCGGCTTCCGGGCTCATGTTGCGTCCCCTTGTCCTAGCGCAAAGACCCCTGCCATCAGCGGGGCAAGCCGCTCGACTTCGGCCAGGGCGGTTTGGTCGATGTCCGTCGCACTGAAAAGAAGTGCGAAAGCGCCGATCGTGCGTCGACACACAACAACTGGAATATTGACCAACGTACGAACGCCCAGCGACGCCAGCAGCGCATAGTCGGGGAAAAAGTGTTTTAGACGTTCGGGACCGGAAGCAATGAGCGTTTTCTGCTCAACGAGCACATGCCGTGCCCAATCGCTGCCAGAGAGATGCTTCCAGCCCCCTACCGGGTAGGCCGCAGGAACGGTGGAAAACACACGGCGTACGTCGCCTGGGGATGGATCGGCAATCGTATTGGGCGCACTGGACGCGCTGCACACCAGCGCCGTGGCGTGGATGAACGGCAGCAACGGATTCACGACACCGTTCCAAGCCTGGAAAGCCGCCATCACGGATTCTGCCTGACGGATTTTCGACAGTAACTCGTCGGCAACATCCTCGCGGGACAACCGGTGTCGAACGGCAACCGGCGCCTCATCCGCATATCCGTTACGGGTGACAAGCGTACAAGCGGATATTGCGCTTGCGAATGCGAACCGTCTCCTGTCCACCGAACTCTCCTCGCTTGTAATTTACGTTCGAGGATAGGTATTCAAAAAGGCGGACACATCAAACACAACGTACGATATCCGACGCCCCGATTCGTACTGTTCACACAATCGGCCCCTTCCTGCGGCACGACGCGACGGTATCGGGCGCTTATCAATTCATGTTGGTCATGGCAATTGATGACTGCCCGGAACTGGCCTCGGCGCTGCGAACCGTCCCGTTCGACCGATAAATATCGATACCTGAAGTCATCAGGTAGCCCGCGCGGAGAACTGCCGGAGCCCGCCCAAAGTCGTCAACATCCGGGCATCGCACCTTGATTGCCTGCCGACAACGGCGAGGTTGTCAGAAAGCATTGAGGGAGTGCAGTCCCCCGCACGGCCCGCCTCCCTCATCAGGGACGCACGAAAAGAAAGGCAACTGACGTCCGGTCAAATGACCGCGCCTACCTGTGGCGCCAATTGGCGCCGAATCGCCGAATCGCATAGCTGGGCGTTGAAAATCATCGGAATCGCCCTGACCTGCCCCCGGCACATGAGCGTCACATTGAATTCGTCACAGTGCGATTCAGTGAACTTATACGTCTGCCTTGTCTTGCTTGACGTCTTGGCTTTGGACATTGTGGCCACTCTCAATCATTGATTGAATGCTACCCCCGTCCACCAAATCCTGTTAACTCCACCTAGTAAGTCACACGCAGTCAACATCTTGTTTTGCGACGCCGCGCCTGGGTGGCCCTGCTTCGACGTATCTCGACATGCTCAGTCACAACGTCGACACGCTCGCCACGGCGTTGGAGAAAGCGCCCGCACAGGCCAACGCGAAGTAGCGTCAATAGGCAACGGGCAAATGGCAATGGCGCGCCGCGTGTCTTAATGCGGCGCGACTGCACTCATTTCGAAGTCTCATCGATTTCTTTTGCAGCAATTCTCGTCTATCGTGTCATGAGCTTTAACTCATCGACAGGTTCCTACGATGCGAGATCTTCCCGCAACCGCTGCGCTACGTACTTTCGAAGTCGCTACCCGTCACGCCACCTTTACCTCAGCCGCAGAGGAACTGTCCATTACCCAAAGCGCCGTCAGCCATCAGTTGAAGAACCTGGAGGAACGCTGGGGCTTACCGCTTTTCGAGCGCGGCAGAACGCTCAGGCTGACGCCCGCCGGCGCAGCGCTCGCCCCCTTGGTGCGCGAGTTCTTAGGCAAGCTGGAAGCAACGCTTGCGGAACTCCGTGAGCAAAAAGGACGGGTAAGATTGCGCGTCAACACCACCTATTCCTTCGCGCTGAAGTGGCTGCTCCCACGCCTGCCCGATTTGGCGCGTTTGCATCCGGAGATTCTCGTCACACTCGAGAGCTCGGACAAAGCCATCAACTTCGCCAACACGGACTCGGATGTGGCGATCCGCTTCGGTCACGGCAACTATCCCGCACTGCACACCGAGTTCATGTTCCGGGAACAGCTTTTTCCCGTTGCCAGTCCGGCGCTGCTAGAGCGCTTCGGAACGCCATCCGAACCGGCCGAACTGCTGCGTTATGCGCTACTGACGCGAGACGGCGCCGACCTCGTGCCGAAATGGGATGTCTGGTTCAAGTCGGTTGGCATCCATACGGATGTGCTGCACGAAAGCGTACGCTTCGCCGACACGAATATGACGATCGAGGCCGCACTACTCGGGCAGGGCATTGCATTGGCGCGCAGCGGACACGTAGAAAAGGAGATCGGCGACGGCAGTCTGGTGCGACTTTTCAACATCCCGTTTCCTTCCCCGGCGGCCTATTACTTCGTGTGCCCGAAAGGCATAGAAACGCAGCCACACATCATGACATTCCGTAACTGGCTATTGGTCGAGTCACAACGAGCGCAAGACAACTATGACAAGCCATGAGTGTGCACTCATACCCAGATGAGGACACTTCACTTTCCATCCGGGCCGGTGCTACCTAGTATGGGCACATGCCTCGATACGTCATTTTCCTCACGTTGTTTGCCGCGCTACTGCATGCCGCCTGGAATACGTTGTTGCGTGGTGGCACCGATCGATTGTGGTCGATGACCGTCATGTGCCTGACGATCGCCGTCACCTGCACGGCAATCGCGCTATCTTTACCGGCGCCAGCAAGGGCCAGTTGGCCGTACGCGCTTCTCTCCGCTTTGCTGCATGTCGGCTACAACCTATGTCTGGTACGCAGTTATCAGGTTGGCGATCTGGGACAGACCTACCCGATTGCACGGGGCTCTTCGCCGCTGCTGGTGACCTGCGCAGCGGCGCTCTTCGCGGGCGAAAAGATCGACGTCAATACCGTGGGCGGCATCGCAATGGTTTCAGGCGGCATTCTGATGCTTGCGGTGAAAGAGGGGAAGCTGGCGACGCCGGGCCTGCGATATGCCCTGGCAACGGGCGCATTTATTGCAGCCTATAGCGTCGTGGATGGAATGGGCGTACGCATCGCTGGCAACGCGATTGCCTACATCGTATGGATGAGCGCGCTGTGGGGAGCGCTGATGCCGGGGCTCTATGTCGCGTTGCGCGATAGCGGGAGTTTGCTGCGTTGGCGCCCCGGTATGGTTCATGCGGCAGTCGGCGGCTTGATTTCGCTACTCGCTTACGGCCTCGTGATCTATGCCATGACGGCCGCCCCCATGGGCGCCGTATCGGCACTGCGAGAAACTAGCGTTTTGTTCGCTTCCGTGCTGGGTTATTTGTTTCTGGGCGAGGCGTTGACGCGCAGAAGAATCCTGGCCTGCGCGCTAATTGCTGGCGGCACGCTGATCATCGGTTAATTGCATCCGGGGAACACAAATGTCTGAACATGCCTGCTCTGCACTTATTGGTCCGGGCGCGATCGGCACCACCATCGCTGCTGCCCTCCACGAAGTCGGCCGAACTCCCCTGCTTTGCGGGCGTACTGCGCACTCGCAACTAACACTGCGCCACGATGACGGTGAAATCGTGGTGCCCGGTCCTGTGCTGGTCGACCCAAGGACGGTGCGCCATCCGTTCAGTCTGGTATTTATCGCGGTGAAAACCACTCAGATACCCGACTGCGCCGACTGGTTGAAGGCGCTATGCGACGAAAACACCGTGGTGTGCGCACTACAAAATGGCATCGAGCAGGAAGCCCTGTTGGCCCCCTACGTCAGCGCCACGGTGTTGCCATCGGTCGTGTGGTTCCCCGCGCAGCGTGAGCCTGATGCTTCAGTGCGGCTGCGCGCCAGCCCGCGCCTCACCCTGCCGGATCTGCCGCAGGCAAGGCAGGTGGCTGACGTGCTCGACGGGACACGCTGTGCGGTGGCGTTGTCCGCCGACTTTGCGTCCATCGCATGGCGCAAACTGATGCAAAACGCGGCCGCAGGGCTGATGGTCCTCGCCAATCGCCGCGCCGGGATGTTCTCCCGTCAGGACATCGCCGAACTTGCGCTGGCTTACCTTAGTGAGTGCCTATCCGTAGCGCGCGCAAGTGGTGCATCACTCAGCGATAGCGTTCCGAAAGAGATCCTCGATGGCTTTCAACGCGCCCCGGCGGACTTGGGCACTTCAATACTCGCGGACAGACAGGCCAACCGTCCCATGGAGTGGGATATCCGTAATGGCGTGATACAGCGTTACGGTCGCCTCAGAGGCATTCCTACACCTATTAGCAACGTGCTGGTGCCCCTCCTGGCGGCGGGCAGCGAGGGACCGGGTTAAGTGCGCGACGCCGCAATTTGCGAACTGACGGCGGCACGCACAGCATGCTGTTGAGTCGGGCGCAGACGTCCGGGCCGGTCGTCCCGCTCTTTCGCTTCGAGACGGAAGAGGAGGCGATTCGTCGCGCGAACGACACGCCCTTCGGACTCGCGGCCTACTTCAACACGCAGAACAAGCGACGCGCCGAACGCGTGGCACGTCGGCTCGAAGCGGGGGTGATCGCCTGGAACGAGGGGGCGGTATCGAGCGAAGCCGCGCCGTTCGGCGGCGTGAAGGCGTCAGGTTATGGGCGCGAAGGATCGAGCTACGGACTCGACGGTTACTTGTCGATCAAATACGTCTATCAAGGGGACTGGATTGAGTTTGGGACAAGCGCATTCCTAAGGGAAACGGCAGCGAGTCGAAACAAAATCCGGGTTCACTGCACCCCAATGCCGCTCGCCGCCGTCGCGCGCGCCGCCGCAGCCGCCAGACGCTGCGGATCGTTGCCGTGCACGCGCATCAGGACGTCGCCCGCACGCACCGATTGTCCGACGGTGCAAAACAGATCGACGCCTGCCCCCATGTCCTGCGGTGCGCCAGCGTCGCGCGCGATGCCGGAAATCTCCCAGCCATCGATCGCGACGACCACACCGTCCGACGAAGCCACGATGTCGGTGAATGCCGTGGAAGGTGTGGCATAAGGTTTGCGGCCCTGCGCGTCGACGATACGCTCGAACGCGCGGCGGGCCAGCCCGTCGGCAAGCAGTTTTTCGGCGATGCCCCGCGCCTTCACGACATCACCACCGAGCGCCGGGTCCCATGACAGAATCTGCGCAGCGAACATCAGCGCCTTGGCGCGCAGATCGGCGGGGGCGGCCGCGTCGTTGTCGAGCACCCGCAGCACGTCGCGCAATTCCAGCGCCGGGCCGATGCCGCGACCGATCGGCGCGCGACCGTCGGTAGCAATGGCTTGCACGGTCATGCCCAGCGCCGCCCCGACACGCGCGAACAACGCGCCCAGCTCGCGCGCCTGCGTTTCGTCCGCTATCTTGGCCTGCGGCCCCCAAGGCAGGTCCACCACAACATGCGTGGCACCGGCACAGAACTTCTTGGAGAGAATCGACGCCACCGACCATCGCCGCGTATCGAGCCGCAGCGGTCTCACCATCGCATTGGTCACGTCGTCCACACGAGAGTGATTAAGGCGTCCGTTCCAGACGATGCAGCCGCCGGCTTGCGCCACCGCTGCGCGCATTTCGGAGGCGTCGAGAACGACACGCGCTGCCGCCTCCATGGCGTCGGCCGTTCCGGCGGCCGACGTGATCGCGCGCGAGGATGTCTTCGGCATGCAAAGCCCGTAGGCCACGACGAGCGGCACGACGATCAGCGTGATGCGGCTACCGGGAACACCCCCCATCGAATGCTTGTCGACCACGATCGGCCGCTCCCAATCGATGCGCGGCATCAGTCGCGTTCTTGCACGCGTCAACGCAACGATCTCGTTGCCGTCGAGCCCCTCGATCAGCAGTCGCAGTAGCGCCTCGCCTTCTTCGGGGGCATAGCGCTCGTAGATCAGGTCGTCGAGAAGCTGCGTCCACGACGCTTCGTCAAGGGTCGCACCGGCGCGCTTCGCCTCGGCCAGCGCGAAGCTCTGCGGCGGCGCCGCGCAGGCCTGCAAGGCCTCGACGAAACGGGCAATGCCGACATCGCTGGTGCTATCGTTCGAAACACGCACAAGCGGCACCTCAGCCGGATACGCCGTGACGCTGCGTGCCAGCCTCGCGACGATCTGCTCGGGTGTTTCGCGACCGCGTCCGGCGATACGCATGGCAAGCACTTCCGCAGGCGCACTGACCTCGACGACGATCAGGCGCGGCACCCGGCCGATGAGTTTGGGCAAAATCGCCCGGGAGCCATTGGCGACGACGTGACGGCCCTGTGCCAGGGCATCGCGCAGCGTCGCATCGAGCCCGTAATGCAGGCCATGCGCCTGCCAGGTGACGAGAAAGGCCCCCTGGGCATCGAGCGCGGCAAATTCAGCTTCGGTCACGCCAATGTGTGCCTCACCCGGTGCATCGCCGGGACGGGTGATGGTGCGTGTCGCAAACACGTACCGGTCGCTGTCGGCGAGGCGCACCTGCGCCCCGTCGATCAGCGTGTCCTTGCCGGCCCCGCTGGGGCCGACCACGAAGAAGAATATCCCGGGACGCGTCATCGTCAGCTTGTAAGTCTCAATGGGTGTCGAGCGGTGTCGATGACTTGATCAGGCCTCATCCAGGCCGATATCGACGGCCGGGGCCGACTGCATGATCTTGCTCGTCGAAATGTAGTCGACGCCCGTCTCGGCGATCGGACGAATCGTGTCCAGACGAATGCCGCCCGAGGCTTCCACCTTGCATTTGCCGTTGATCATCGCGACGGCCGTCTTCATGTCCTCGACCGACATGTTGTCGAGCATGATCACGTCCACATCGGTCTCCAGCGCTTCGCTCACCTGATCGAGGCGATCGCATTCCACTTCCACCTTGGTCAGCATGGGCACGAGCTTGCGCGCGCGCGACACAGCGGCCTTGATGCTGCCGGCCACGGCGATGTGGTTATCCTTGATCATCACACCGTTGTCCAGCCCCAGACGATGGTTCAGGCCGCCGCCACAACTCACGGCATGCTTTTCCAGCATGCGCAGACCCGGCGTCGTTTTACGACTGTCGAGCAGGCGGGCGCGGGTGCCTTCGATGGCAGCGACATAGCGCGCGGTTTCGTTAGCGATGCCACTCATGCGTTGCACGATGTTCAACGCGGTGCGCTCCGCCGTGAGAATGCTTCGGGCGTTGCCCGACACGTGCAACAGGATCGCGCCCTTCGGGGCATGCTCGCCGTCACGCACCTTCACATCGACCTTGAGCGCGGGGTCGTAGCGCTGGAAAATACGCGCAGCCACGTCGATCCCGGCAACGATCACCGGTTCACGGGCATTCATCACAAAGGCGCCGGTGGCGGATTCGTCGATCATGGTCTGCGCCGTGAGGTCGCAATAACCGATGTCTTCGGTGAGCCACAGGTCGATCAGGCGGTCAACAGCAAAACGGTCGTACATGGCGGTTCCTCAGTCAGAGTGCGGAAGGGTTATTCGTAGCGTACACACTTAAAATATCGCCTTCAAGGAAAACAAATCCACTTGCCGATAGAGAAAAACCCTGAGCCCTTTATTTACGGTTAATTGTCGACCTTTATCGGCATTGGGCGCAGCAGGATCGGGGCGTGTCTTGCGATATGCGGACATCTTTTTTTGTAGCGCATACACTTTTTGTTCGTGCTATACATCCATCGTGCCGAGCGCACACGCCCGAATCTCGCCGGGCGGACGATTCACCCATTCTTTCCAGCCATCGGGAATCGCCATGTCTTATATCTCAACACCCAACGTGGCCGACGCTGTAGCCACGTCCAGCGCCGACACCCATGCGGTCTACCGCAAGGTCACAGTGCGCCTCATCACCTTCTTCTGCCTGTGCTATTTCGCGGCCTACCTCGATCGCATCAACGTCGGCCTGGCCAAACTGCAAATGCTCAGCGCACTGCAGTTCAGCGATACGGTCTACGGCCTCGGCGCCGGACTGTTTTTCGCCGGTTATATCCTCTTCGAGGTGCCCAGCAATCTGATCCTGCAAAAAGTCGGCGCGAAGCTCTGGATCGCCCGCATCATGGTCACGTGGGGCCTGATTTCGGGCGCGACCGCCTTCGTCACCACGCCCACACAGTTCTATGTGTTGCGCTTCCTGCTCGGTGTGGCCGAAGCGGGATTTCTGCCGGGGGTGCTGCTGTATCTCACGCGCTGGTATCCGGATGAGCGACGCGCACGCATTATTGCGCTGTTCATGGTCGGCCTGCCGCTCTCGAGCATGATCGGCAGCCCGCTGTCGGGCTGGATCATGCAGATGCTCGACGGTGCCCACGGCTACGGCGGCTGGCAATGGCTGTTCGTGATTGAGGCCATCCCCTCGGTCGTGCTGGGCATTGCGATCTTCATGTACCTTCCCAACGATATCGCGTCGACTCGCTGGCTTACGGCACAGGAAAAAGCGATTCTCGTCGCCAATCTCGACAGGGACGCCGGCGTCCACAAACGCCACAATCTCGGCGCAGCATTCTCCGACGTGAAGGTGTGGATGCTGGGGCTGATCGATCTGTGCGTGCTGCTCGGCCTGTATGGCGTGAGCTTCTGGCTGCCCACGATTTTGAAAGACACCGGCGTGAAGGACCCTTACACGATCGGCTGGCTGATGGCGATTCCCAACGCACTGGCCGTCGTCGGCGTGCTGGCGTGGGGGGCACGCTCGGATCGCCTGCGCGAGCGACGCTGGCACATCGTGCTGCCGTTCCTGCTCTCGGCCGTGGCGATGTTCGTCTTTGCCAGCGGAACTCACGGCACGGCGATGACGGTGGTGTTGTTCTCGCTGATCAATCTCGGCGCGGCTGCCGCAATGCCGGTCGTGTGGGCGGTACCGTCGACCTTCCTGAAGGGGGCGGCAGCGGCCGCAGGCATTGCGTTCGCGTGCTCGCTGGCAAATCTGGGCGGCTTCCTGAGCACCTACTTCATCGGCTGGCTGCGCGACACGTTCCACTCGCAATCGGCCGGGATTTACGCGTTTGCCGCGTGCATGGTGATCGGTTGCGCGCTTGCCCTGGCCTATCCGAAACACGTCGTGAATCGTTGAGAAGATCGTGAAGCCCATGCCGTGCGAGTCGCATGACTCGTACGGCATCGTCTTTTGCAGTGCAATGCGCGAGCCGTTACCGATCCGGCCTCAGCAATGCGCATCGGCCAGTGCCGTCGTCGTGACTCGGGATAACACTCAAGGACGATGTGCGGCGCGGGCGCGGGCAGCAGCGTCGTCAAGGCCTTCCCAAGCGGGCCGATCGGGCGCGTAGCGTGTGCGTATGTAAGCGGCCAGTTCGGCCATCTGGCGATCGTCGAACGCATCGCGGAATGCGGGCATGTAGCCGAGCCCCTCCGTCGCCGGTTGATCGATACCGTTCATCAGCACATGCATGAGGTTATCGGGCTTGGCCTGGCTTACGCTCGTATTGAGTCCCATGAGCGGTCGCACGCCAAAGTGCCCCACTCCACCCGATTCGGTATGACAAACGGCGCAGGCCGCCTCGAAGGCGCGACGCCCGTTCTCCAGTCCGAGTGTCGTGGCAATGTCCACGCCCACAGCACGACGACCCGCGAGATCGGAGACCTTGGCGGTGTCCGGCTGCGGCGCCAGCGAAGCGATGTAATGCGCGATGGCGCGCACGTCGGTTTCGGGCAACGCCGCGAGTCCGGAGACCACGGGCGCCATCGGCCCCGCGGCGACGCCATGCTCCGGCGAAAAGCCGGTGCGCAGATAGTCGAACAGTGCTACCTCGGTCCACGGCACCGGCGCGTCGGACGTGCCGACGAGCGGCGGCGCACGCCAGCCTTCCGCTTCGCCTCCCCGCAGATACAGCTTGTCGCGCTCCGCGCCGAGCCAATTGCGCGGCGTGTGACACGCGCTGCAGTGACCGGCGCCGTCCACGAGATAGCGGCCGCGATTCCACAGCGTCGACTGCGAGGGATCGGGTCGATATTCGGCGGCATCGTGAAACATCCAGTTCCAGCCTGCGACTAACCGGCGCTGATTCAATACGAAGGGGAGTTCGGTTTTCGGCGGCGTATTCGCGACGGCTGGCTGCGACATCAGATACGCATACAGAGCGAGCATGTCGGACTCGCTCATCTTGGCAAACGACGTGTATGGAAACGCGGGGTACAGATGCGAGCCATCGCGCGAAATGCCCTCGCGCATGGCGCGGGCAAAGGCAGCGTATGACCAGCGGCCGATGCCGGTCTCGGGGTCCGGCGTCAGGTTGGTCGAGTAGACGATGCCGAACGGCGTTTCGAGGCCGAGGCCTCCGGCATTGGTCGCGCCGCCTCGCGCGGTGTGGCAAACCGCACAGTCGCCAGCCAGCGCGATCTGACGGCCGCGCTCCAGCGTCGCGGTCGACCACAATGTGTTGTCCACCGCCGAGATCGGGGCGATGGCCACCGGTCCGGGCAGCACGGCGCAGGCAAGTCCGACCACACCACCGATCAACCCACCGATGCCACCTCCGGCGAGCCAGCGCCGCCATCGCGTCGGGCGACGCCGGTCGGCGGGCGCCTGCACCCTTTCGGCAGCGAGCGGATCGCCAAACGCCTGGCGCAGGCTGGCCGGGTCAAAGGGTGGTTGACGCAGGCGCACGCCGGTCGCGTCATACAGGGCATTGGCGATAGCGGCCGCAGCGGGCGCTGCGGCCGCGGCCAGACGGTGGGCATCTTCGTCGGAAAGCGCATGGGGCACGTGCGCCCCATTCGGCATCACGCTCACTTGCGCGAGCGCGCGTTGCAGCGCGAGCGCGACGGCGGCGTGTTGGTCGTTGGCATGCCCGGCGCTGCCGGTTTCGTCGTGCGCCGCTTCAGCATGCCACGCCATGCCCAGTGCACGCTGCATCGCATCGGTGATCTGCCAGGCGGGCAAGCCGCTCACATGCGGTTCGGCATCGGGCTCGCCCGTCGCCGCACCAGCGACTACGCGGCGAATCACGATGTCTCCCGAGTGCGGGTTGACGTCCAGATCGACGATCCATGCCGACCAGGCATCTGTTCGCTCGGCAGGAGCAGTCGATGCGTGCGTCGCGCCCTTGGCAAACGACGCCTCGCCATCGAAGGCAAAGCCTCGTCCGCGTCGCCAACCGGCCGGTGCGGCCTGCGCATCGGCACGCTCCGGCAACCCCCAGGCGGCACGCTGCGCCACCATGCGGATGACCTCGCGCGCCCCCGCGTCCTGACGGGGATCAAGATGGTGCAGGCGGTAGCTGACCGGGTCCTGCCCTGCGTCGGCCGCCGCTTCGTCGATGAACGATTCGCGCGCAAAAGCGTGCGCTTGCGACGGAATTCGTCCACCGACATCGCTCACTTGCACGGCACTAACGTCATGACGGTAGAGCTGGGGGGGCGGCAACGCGCAATCTTGTGATGCAAGCGCGGGCGGCGCGGCATCCCCGGGCGCCGCGTCGGCAGACACCTCCGCCCGATAGCGCCAGGTGCCCAAAGTGCCATCTGCACGCGCGTGAGCCGTCACTTCGAGCCGGGCGACACCGCCCCCATCGCGCGTGGGCCAGTGATAAGTCGCGCGCGAACTGTCGTTGGGCACCTGCGAGGCGGCACTCGCAGAGGCCTCCATTTCGGCACCCATGGTGGCACTCATGACAGTACGTTCAGCGGCCCTTTCGGCGGCACTGTCGGCGGCGGGAAGCGCGTCGGCGTCACCGTCAGGTTCGACGGGATGTGCGTCGCTATCGCGGTTATCGATCCGTGCCATTTTGTAGGTATTGCGCCGCGCGGTGCACGGCCTTGACGATTTCGTAGTGTGTCCCGCAGCGACACAGATTGAAGCGCAACGCGGCGTGGATTTCGCTGTCGCTAGGCGTCGGATTGCGATCGAGCAATGCCTTGGCGCTCATGATCATGCCGTTCAGACAGTACCCGCACTGGGCCGCCTGCTCGTCAATGAAAGCGCGCTGGATCGGATGCAGATCGCCGATCCTGCCAAGCCCTTCCAGCGTGGTGATCTCACGTTCGCGCGCGATGCTGACGGGAACCACGCACGAGCGTGTGGGCTGACCGTCCACGAGCACCGTGCACGCGCCGCATTGACCAAGCCCGCAGCCGTACTTCGGGCCGTTGAGCAAAAGATCGTTGCGAAGGACGTAGAGCAGCGGCGTGTCGGGAGCCGCCTCCGCTGCGGTATGGCGCTCGCCGTTCACGCTCAGCGTGACTGGTCCTGCGACGGTATTCGATACAGCCATGGGTTACTCGCAGACGATAAATCGGGGTGAAGCCGCCCGTGGCGGACACCTCACCCCGCAGGTTCATGCAAGTCCTGTGCCTGCACGTCAGGCGACGGCGCTCAGCGGAGGCGCTACCGTGCGCGAGGACGCGGGGACGAGGGGAATCTCGAACACATCGTAACCGAACACCCACGCCGGGTCCTCATTGGTGCGCAGCCATGTATTGTTGTGGGACACGCGCTGCACCTCGGAGGCGCGCGCCGCGCGGTTGGCCTCGTAAAGCGCGAAGGCATCGCCGTAATCGGTAACCCCCACTTCGTTCAGGCAGCGCGTAAGCATGGCAGCGTCTTCGATCGCCATGGCCGCCCCCTGGGCCATGTGCGGCTTCATCGGGTGACACGCGTCGCCGAGCATGACCATGCGACCACGACTCCAAAGCGGCAACGGGTCACGCTCGAGCAGTGGCCACTTGGTAATCGTGGGCGAGACCTCGATCAGATGCTGCACGTCGGCGTGATACCCCGCAAACGCTTCGAGCATCTCTTCGCGACTGCTCGGCAACATCGAGACACCCGCCGGCCATTCCTTCTGCGGCACGCCGGTCACGTAGTAGTACTCGTCCTTCTTCTCGGTCACGTAGTAGACCATCATGTGACGATCTTCCGACCACCACTTCACACACATGTCGTAAGGCTTATTGCCAAGCAGCGACGCAGGGAACACGGCGCGGTGCGCCACGTACCCCGTATAACGCGGCGGCTCTGCGCCCAGCAGATGCTCGCGAACCTTCGAGTTCACGCCATCGGCACCGATCAGGATATCGGCCGTCTCTACGGTGCCGTCGGTAAAGGTCATGCGCACTTCGCTGCCGGTGTCCTCCACCGATTGCAGGCACTTGCCGAAGCGGATGGTGCCCGGCGAGACGGCGCGCGTCATCAACTCATGAAAGTCGCCGCGATGCACCGTCAGGTAGGTCGCGCCATAGGTCTTCACCGCGAACTCGCCCAACGGAATCTGCGACAACGCCTCGCCCGTTTTCGAGTCGCGGCTGTACCAGAAGTCGGGGTGCGAGCCCATGACGTTGAGCGCATCTTCGATGCCCAGGCGACGCATGATCTTCATCACATTCGGCCCCAGGTGAATACCGGCGCCAAGACGGGAGAAGCCCGGCGCCTGCTCATACAGCGCAACGTCGTAGCCGCTGCGCTCCAGCAGACCGGCGGCAGCCGTGCCGCCCAGGCCTGCGCCAATGACGGCGATGCGTGGTTTGCTCATGAAAGCTCCTGATCTTGCGCCCGGCTTCACCGTGAATCGAAGAAATATCCGGGCTGGTTGAATTCGACCATTAATAGCGTACACACCATAAATTTTGATCGCAACAAGAAAAATCTCCCGCTAGGGTTTATCCGGATGAAGATCGATAAATCAGCTATAAACCCTTGTAAAACGGGGTTTTCATGGCGTTCCGTCGGATTTTGTTCAGAGTTGCGGAAATATAATGTGTGCGCTAGAGTTTGTCGCACTTCGACCATTTATGGTGTGTGCATGGCATTGCCGCCGCGCACAAGCCGGGTCGCCCACCCCTTCGGGAGCATGTCGCCATGACCAAGCATTTCCGCATCGGCCAGATCGTGCCGAGTTCCAACACCACGATGGAAACCGAGATTCCCGCGATGCTGCGGCTGCGCGAGACTATCCGCCCCGAGCGCTTCACGTTCCATTCGAGCCGTATGCGGATGAAAAAGGTCGTCAAGGAAGAACTGGCTGCGATGGATGCCGAGTCGGATCGCTGCGCGCTGGAGCTGAGCGATGCGCGCGTGGACGTACTCGGGTACGCCTGTCTCGTGGCGATTATGGCCATGGGCCATGGCTATCACCGCGTGTCACAGAAGCGCTTGACGCAGAAGACGGTCGAGAACGGTGCAGCGGCACCCGTACTCACTAGCGCCGGTGCGCTCGTCGATGCGCTGCGCGTCATCCAAGCCAGGCGCATCGTGGTGGTGGCGCCGTACATGGTGCCGCTCACCGAGTTGGTGGTCGATTACATCCGCAACGAAGGTTTCGAAGTGATCGCGTATCGCGCACTCGAAATTCCCGACAACCTCGACGTCGGCCGTCATGATCCGAACCGTTTGCCGGACATCGTCAAGACGCTGCCTTATCAGGATGCCGACGCCATCGTGCTCTCGGCTTGCGTGCAAATGCCGTCGCTGCCCGCCGTATCGAAAGTCGAAGCGATGACGGGCAAGCCCGTGATCACCGCAGCGATCGCCACGACCTACGCCATGCTGCGCGAGCTTGATCTTGAGCCGATCGTGCCGGGTGCCGGGGCATTGCTCTCCGGCGCTTACTGACAAGCCCCCCCCCCATTCCCGACTTTCCCGGAGCGAGCCTCATGTCTTTGACATTCCAGTACGGCGCCAATGTGGCCGCCAACGGCATTCGCCAGCATTACTTGCGTTACGGCGGCGCACACGGTTTGCGCGCTTCACGCCCCGCCATCGTGCTCATACCGGGCATCACGAGCCCGGCCGTCACGTGGGGCTTTGTGGGTGAGGTCTTCGGCCGTGAGTTCGACACCTACGTACTCGACGTGCGTGGGCGCGGCCTGTCGAGCGCGTCGAACGACCTCGATTACAGCCTCGACGCGCAGGCAGACGACGTGGTGGCACTGACGGCCGCCCTCGGACTGGCGCGCGTGGCGTTCGTCGGACACTCGATGGGCGCACGCATCGCCGCGCGCGCGGCCATACGCGAGCCGCACGGTCTGGCGTCGGTCGTGCTGATCGATCCACCTGTCTCCGGCCCGGGACGCCGCGAGTACCCGGGCAAACTGCCGTGGTACGTGGATTCGATGGCGCTCGCTCGCGCGGGCACGGATGCCGAAGGCATGCGCGCCTTCTGCCCGACCTGGACGCACGAGGAGCGCGCGCTGCGCGCCGAATGGTTGCACACCTGCGACGAGCGCGCCGTGCTGGCGTCCTACGAGGGCTTTCACACTGACGACTTCCATGCCGACGCCGCGCAATTGCGGGTGCCGTCGCTGCTGATCACGGCGCAGAACGGCGACGTGGTGCGCGACGAAGACGTCGCCGAATTGCAGCGCGCCACGCCCGCGATGCGGCACATGCGCGTGCCGAACGCCGGCCATATGATTCCGTGGGACAACGCGGCCGGCTTCTACACCGCGTTCGGCGATTTCCTCGGCGCGCCGCTCGGCGGACCCGTTGCCGCCTGACGTTCCGATATCGAACACCGAGAAACACCGAGGAATCAAACGATGGCCATCAGCGATTACCAATTGATCGAAGCCTGGAAGGAAGTGCTCAAGCTCTCGAAGCTAACGCCCGGGCAGACGGTCACGATTCTCACGAGTCAGGCGACCCATCCGCAGACGCTTTCGTGCGCACTGATCGCCACGCAGTCCATGGGCGCAATCGTCAACCGGCTCGACCTGCCGCCGGTCAACGGCGAGAAGGCCTTCAGCCGCGACTCGCTGGCCTATCTCGGCACGACACCGCTCACTGGCAACCGCGCCGCCATTGCCGCACTCAAGCACAGCGACCTCGTGCTCGATCTGATGACGTTGCTGTTCTCGCCGGAGCAGCACGACATTCTCAAGGGCGGCACGAAGATCCTGCTGGCCGTAGAGCCGCCGGAAGTGCTCGCACGCATGGTGCCGACGCTGGCGGATAAAGCACGAGTGCTTGCCGCAGCCGACAAACTCGCGGGGGCGCGCGAGATGCGCGTGACGTCGCCTGCGGGCACCTCGTTCGTTTGCCCGATGGGCGAATTCGGTCCGACTGCCGAATACGGTTTCGTGGACGAGCCGGGGCGATGGGACCACTGGCCAAGTGGCTTTGCGCTCTCGTATCCGAACGATCACACGGCGCACGGTACCCTCGTGATCGATCGCGGCGACATCCTGCTGCCGCAAAAGCGCTATGTCGCCGAGCCGATCGTGCTCACCGTCGAAAAGGGGTATGCCACGCGCATCGAGGGCGGCGTGGACGCAGCGCTGCTGCGCGACTACATGGAGACGTTCCGCGATCCCGAGGGCTACGCCATCTCGCACATCGGCTGGGGCCTGCAGCCGAGGGCGCGCTGGTCCACGCTCGGCCTGTATGACCGAGAGGCGACGATCGGCATGGACGCACGCGCTTTCGAAGGTAACTTCCTTTTCTCGCTCGGCCCCAACAATGAAGGCGGCGGCAGTCGCACCACGACGTGCCACATCGATATCCCCCTGCGCAACTGCACGGTATCGCTCGACGACACCGTGGTCGTAAAGGACGGCCGCGTCGTGAACGAATGATCCGCGCGGCATATCGACGCGCCACCGCCCACCGTCGGCCACCGATGCGGCCTCCCCCAACCACGAGACAAATGTCATGAGCGATACCTCGCAACACGCCGAAGCCCATGTTTACCAGCGCCAGGGCTTCGGCACGCCGCTGCCGGTGCACGGCAATATTGGTTTGCTGATCATCGATCTGGTGGTCGGGTTTGCCGACCCGAAGACCTTCGGCGGCGGCAATATTCCGCAGGCTATCGCCCGCACGGTCGATGCACTGGCACTCGCGCGGCGCAACGGATGGCCGGTGGCCCACAGCCGCATCGTGTATGCCGACGACGGCAGCGACGACAACGTGTTTTCGCTCAAGGTGCCGGGCATGGCCACACTCACCGAAGATCATCCGAACAGCGCTATCGTGCCCGAACTCGCCCCGGCACCCGGTGAACTGGTGGTGCGCAAGGTCGTGCCATCGGCATTTTTCGGCACCCAACTCGCCCCCTGGCTGTCGCAGCGTGCCGTGCAGACGTTACTCGTTGCCGGCGCGGTGACGAGTGGCTGCGTGCGCGCGAGCGTGGTCGACGCCATGTCGCACGGCTTTCGTCCGCTCGTGCTGTCGGACTGCGTGGGCGACCGCGCCATCGCACCGCACGAGGCCAATCTGTTCGATATGCAGCAAAAGTATGCCGCGGTCATGCCGCTGGCGCAGGCCATCGAAGCCATCGAAACCGCAAAAGCCGACGAAAAGCGCACTCGCTGACCCACAGAACCCCGCCGTGCGCCTCCCCTTATCAGCGCGGGCGCGCGACGAAGACGACCGGAAATCGATGGGCGCCCCGCCCGCTGCAGGGTCATTGACGGGGCAATATTGGCCCCCTACCGTGACGAATGGCGTGGTGCGACAGCACTTGCCGAACCTCAGGAATCTGCTTGTGAATCGCACCGAGTTACTGGCGCGCGACGGCTGCCTGACAGTCATCCGCCAGCCCGTCAAACCCATCAAGCCCGCGCCAGGCCAGCCGGGAAGCCATTCGAGCTTCGTACCCGCAGTCGCCGAAGTGTTCGTCGCCGTGCTCGACGACGGCCGAATTCTCGGGTTTAACGGTCATGTCGATCTGGGCACTGGCATCCGCACATCACTCGCCCAGATCGTCGCCGAAGAGCTCGACGTCGAAGCTGCGCAGGTCGCCATGGAGCTCGGTCACACCGACGCCACGCCCAATCAGGGGCCGACCATCGCGAGCGCCACGCTCCAGATTTCCGCTATTCCGCTGCGATGCGCTGCGGCGCAGGCACGCCACGCGCTGATCGAACTGGCAAGCCGTCGATTCGACATTCCCGCCGAGCGACTGACGTGCGACGGCGGATGCGTCTTCGGTGAAACCGTTGACGGCACGACATGCCGCGCCACCTTCGCCGAGCTTGTCCGTGGCGAGCGCATCGCACTCGCCCTGAATCTCGAAACCCCGGTCAAGGACCCGGCGACCTATCGCGTGGTTGGCACCTCTTCGCGCCGCGTCGATCTACCGGCCAAGGCGAGCGGGGAACTGACGTTCGTGCACGACGTGCGCGTGCCGGGCATGCTGCACGGTCGGGTCGTGCGTCCACCATACAGCGGCATCGATTCGGGGCCGTTCGTCGGGTCGTCGCTACTGTCGGTCGACGAGTCGTCCGTCGTCCATTTACCGGGCGTGAAGGCGGTCGTCGTAATCGGCGATTTCATCGGTGTCGTCGCGCAGCGCGAAGAGCAGGCCATTCGGGCCGCGCGCGAAATTCGGGTGGCGTGGAAACCGCTGCCTGCAATGCCCACCATGGACGACCCGGCAGCGGCGATCGCCGCCGCTCCGGCCACGCGTCGCGCGCTGCTCGAAGAGGGCGACGTGGCGTCGGTTTTCACGTGTGATGACGTCGTCACGCTTGAGCGCACCTACGCCTGGCCCTATCAGATGCACGGCTCCATCGGCCCGTCGTGCGCCGTCGCCGATTATCGTGCCGAGCGCGGCGAGCGGATCACTATCTGGTCCGGCACGCAGAATCCCGTGTCGCTGCGCTACGACCTGTCGCAGTTGATCTCGCGCGACGAATCGGAGATCGATATCGTGCGCATGGAGGCCTCCGGGTGTTACGGGCGCAATTGCGCCGATGACGTGTGCGGCGATGCGTTGCTGCTCTCACGCGCGGTGGGGGCGCCGGTGCGCGTGCAATTGTCGCGCGCCGACGAACATCTCTGGGAGCCGAAAGGCACGGGGCAGGTCGTGACGGTCCGCGGTGCGGCAACGCGCGATGGCGAGTTACTGGCCTACGACTTCGCTTCGCGTTACCCGTCGAACGATGCGCCGCTCCTCGCTTCGCTGCTCACCGGTGTCACGCCCCCGACCGGCGGCGTCTTCGAAATGGGCGACCGCACAGCGGTATCGCCTTACGAGAGCCCTAATCGCCGCTTCGTTTGTGACGATATGGCGCCGCTGGTACGTGCCTCATGGTTGAGAGGCGTGTCGGCGCTGCCCAATTCCTTCGCCCATGACGCCTTTGCCGACGAAATGGCGGCGGCCACCGGCGTCGATCCGCTGCAATTCAAGCTGCGTCACCTCAAGGACGCACGCGCGATCGAGCTGCTCGAAGCCGTCGCCGCGCGCGCAGGCTGGACGCCGAGGTCGCACGACACCGCTCGCTGGGACGCCGCACCTCGACATGCGCGCGGGCGCGGCGTGTCCTATGCCCGTTATGTGCACAGCCGCTTTCCGGGCTTCGGGGCCGCATGGTCGGCGTGGATCGTCGACGTCGTCGTCGATCGAGTGACCGGTGAGGTGACGGTGGAGCGCGTAACGGTCGGTCAGGATACAGGCACGATGGTGAACCCCGACGGGGTGCGTCATCAGTTGCACGGCAACGTCGTGCAGATCCTGAGCCGTTCGCTCAAGGAGCGCGTGCGCTTCGTCGACGGCAAGGTGTCCAGCCGCGAGTGGGGCAGCTACCCGATTTTGACATTCGCCGAGCTGCCCGTGCTGGATGTCGTGCTCATGCCGCGTCAGGGCGAGCCGCCGATGGGAGCGGGAGAGTCCGCTTCGGTACCCGGGCCTGCAGCGTTGGCCAATGCGATTTTCGATGCAACAGGTGTGCGCATCTTCGCGCCGCCGTTCACGCCGGAAACCGTGCGCGCCGCACTGGCGAGCGCGGGCCGCCTCATATCGGCGCAGTCGAGTCCGGCAGCATCGACGTAAGGATGCCGACGCGATGATGTCGAGCCAAGCCAGACCGATAGCGAACGCCGCAGGGCACGGCAGGGGCGTGTCGGTCTTACTCGTCCCTCTCCACCGTCTCGCTATCCATCATCTTGCGCAACAGGAAAACGAGCGCGACGCGCTCGGCCGGATTGAGTGCGCCGTAAGTGCGCTCGGTCACTTCCTTTGCGAACGGAACGGTGTGATCGATGAGCGCGAGTCCTTCGGGCGTGGCGCGAACGAGGAGCTTGCGGCCATCACTGGGATCGGTCGTGACTTCGATCAGATGTCGCGCCTTGAGCCGCTCGACCACGCCGCGAATGGTCGCCTGATCGATGGCGGTGGTCTTGACGATGTCGTTGAGCGAGCACGACTGCTTTTCCTTGACGGTGCACAGCGCCACGAACTGTGCCGCGGTCAGGTCCGAATCGGGAATGGCGTCCTGGAAGATCGCGACATGTCGCTGGTAAGCACGGCGCAGCAGATGGCCGATCTGATCGTGGAAATCGTAGGAGTCTTTGCGCGACGTCATGAAGCGATGCCCGAATGAAAAATGATGAAGTGTACACCTTGAAACCGCGACGACCAAAGCCCCGGTATCCAGTGGTTTGCGGCAAATCAAACGCGTGATGTCACTGCAAATCGAAGGCCTCAAGCAAGTGCATGCGAAGCGACGCAGCACCAAAGCCGGGAGAGACTGCACCAGCATACGTCGCGCATGGCAATTTATAACGTACACATTAATTTTTCGATTAGAAATTGCACGATCATGATGTGCTGGAGAACGCATGAAATCACGGCGAATGAATCAATAAAACGCTTTATTTTCACGGGATTTTGCATGATTCAGCGCATCTGAGTGCAAACCCCTAGGGCGTGGCACGAACATTGCGTTGCAATGATTATTTGAGTGTCTACAATGTATTTTGCGCAAGCAGGGAACGCGCAGAATCCGACGAACCTTTTGCATGTTGGACCCGGAGCTGATGATGACGAATCTGTTCAAGCGCGCTTGCCTGACGTTAGGCGCTGCGGCCATGCTGGTGCCCGCAGTACGCGCAGTTCACGCTGAGGAAATCTCGGTGACACAGTGGGGCAACAGCCTGTACGGACTGCCCTATGCCGTGGCGATAGACAAGGGCCTGTTCAAGAAAGCCGGCATCGACATCACGGGCATTCTCAGTTCCGGCGGCGGCGGAACCACCGTGCGCAACATCCTCGCCAGCAAGACGCCATACGGCGAGGTCGCGGTATCGGCGGCCCTCGCGGCGGCGCGTCAGGGCATGGACATCGTCATCGTCAATACGGGCACACGCAGCGTGGCAGAAGCGTCGATGGTGACCATGCCCAACGGCAACGTGAAGTCGGTGGAGGATCTGGTCGGCAAGAAGGTGGCCATCACTTCGCCGAAGAGCGTATCGGAAATGCTGTTCATGATGGTATTGCGCGACAAGGGCATCGACCCCGCCAAGGTGACACGCGTGGCTTCGGGCGGCTACGTCAACGGAATGACGATGCTCGAGCAGGGCGCAGTGGCCGGGGCTGTGGCAATCGAGCCACTGTCGATCGTGCGCAAGGACAAGTACCGTGTGGTCTATCGTGCCGGCGACGTGCTGCGACCGATGACGACGTCGGTGGGCATTACCACACGCGAGTTCGCCAAGGCGCATCCCGACGCGTTGCGTGCCATCATCGCCGGGCGTCGCGCCGGTGTCGAGGCGACCTATGCCGATCCGGCCGGCGCGGCGAAGATCATCGAAACCAGCTTCAAGCTCACGCCGGCGGTCGCCAAGGAAGCCGTCGACAACATGGTGCGCTCGCACATGTGGAGCACGGGCGAGTTCGATCGCGAAGAACTGGATCGCATGGTCGACGGGCTCAAGCTGGTCGGAGAAATCAAAGATAACGTGGACTGGTCGAAACTCGTCGACACGAGCTTCCTGCCGGCCGACCTGAAAGCCAAGGGGAAGCTATGAACCTCATGCAAGCGAATGCCAAGCTCCATATCGTCGAGGCCGTGGCGGCACGCGCGCCCACCCCGGTGGCCCATCCCGAAGCCCATGCAGTGCTTACTGCGGTGATGCGTTACTTCAACAAGCCGGGCGAGCGTGAGCTGTTTCATGCGCTCGGCCCCATCGATCTGACGCTGCTCAAGGGCGAGTTCTTCTCGGTCGTCGGGCCATCGGGCTGCGGCAAGTCGACACTGCTCGACGCGCTTGCCGGACTCGCCAAACCCAGCAGCGGCACGGTGATGTTCGAGGGCAAGCCGGTCAGGGGCGTGCCGGACGGCGTGGGCGTGGTGTTCCAGGAAGACGCGTCGTTCCCGTGGCTCAACGTGCGCGACAACATCGCGTTCGGTCTGCGTGCTGCAGGGGTCGATGGCGCGGAGATCAACCGTCGTGTGGAGTACGCCATGGGATTCATGGGGCTGCGCGATTTCGCCAGGGCCTACCCGGCGCAGCTCTCCGGCGGGATGCGTCAGCGGGTGTGCATTGCGCGCACGCTGGTGATCCAGCCAAGGCTCATTCTGCTCGACGAGCCGTTCGGCGCACTCGATCAGCAGACCCGTCTGCTCATGGGCGATGAATTGCTACGGCTGTGGCGCGAAACGTCGGCCACCGTGCTGCTGATCACGCACGCACTCGACGAAGCGGCCATGCTGTCCGATCGTGTTGGTGTGATGTCGTCGCGCCCCGGATTGTTCATCGACATCGTCGAGACGGGCTGGTCGCGTGAGCGCGACAGTCAGGTAGTGTCGACGCCGCGCTTCGGCGAGATCACGTCGCGTCTGTGGGAGAAGCTGCGCATCGAATCGCTCAAGGTCATGGGCGCCGATGGCGCTGCGCACTGACGTCATGGCCAAAGGAGTCGTGATGACGCAATCCCTGATCAAGCGGGAAACCGTGTGGCGTAGCGGCGTGGTGATCGGCTTCGTGCTGCTCATCGAGTTCCTTTGCCGCGTTGGCGTGATCCCGGTGGACGTGATGATCGCGCCAAGCGCAATGGCCAGCCATGCCATCGAAGTGCTGCGTGACGGTCGCTTTGCGCACGATATCTTGACGAGCCTCGTCAATATCGTGGCGGCGTCGGTCGCGGCGGTGGTGCTTGGCTTCGCGCTCGGACTCGCGATTCATGCGATGCCCAGCGTGCGGCGCGCACTTGAGCCGATGATCGTGAGCTACTACGCTGTGCCGACGTTCATCTTCTATCCGGTATTCATCGTGCTGTTCGGTGTCGGGTCGTTGCCGATCATCGCCATCGCCGTGATGCTCGCGGTAGTGACCATGATCACGGCGACGCTCACCGGCCTCGACCGCATTCCGCGCTCGCTGTCGAAGACCGCGAAAGTGATGCGGCTCTCGCCGTGGCAATCGGCGTTGCGGGTGAAGCTGCCTGCGGCATTGCCCTATCTGTTCAGTGGCGTGAAGTTATCGGTGGCGTATGCGTTCATCGGGGTGATCGCGTCGGAGTTCATTCTGTCGGGATCGGGCGTCGGATACGCCATCGGCTACGCCTACAACAACTTCCAGAACGACGACATGTACGCGCTGATGCTGATGGTGCTGGTCACCGTCACGCTGATCAACGTGGTGCTCAACCGGCTCGACGCGCGCTTCCAGGCGCGCCGTCAGCGCTGAGCGGGCAACGGAGAATTCGCATGAAAAATCTGATCGGACCCACCTGCGTCGCGCTGGTCGTGCTCTTGCTCTGGGAGGCCCTGCATCTGGCGGTGGGCGGGACATCGCTTAGCTCTCCGGCCCAGACAGGGGCGGCGTTGTGGCAGATGCTCGGCACGGCATCGTTCTGGGACAATGTGGCTGAGACCGGCCGGGCGCTGGTCTACGCACTCGTTATTGCCATAGCGGGCGGAATTGCCCTGGGCGTGCTGCTAGGTATCAACCGCATGGCCGGTACGGTGGCCGAGCCGTTGCTGGTCAACCTGTACTCGTTGCCGAAGGTCACGCTGTATCCGCTGGTGCTGTTGGTCTTCGGTCTGGGACTGTCTGCCAAGGTGGCATTCGGCGTGATGCACGGCCTCATCCCGATTCTCGTGTTCACTATGAACGCTATTCGCCAGATGAAGCCCGTGTACCTGCGCGCGGCGCACACCATGCGACTGCCGTTCCGGCAGACCGTATGGCGGGTGGTGCTGCCGGCCATCTTTCCCGAGATCGTGGCGGGCATGCGACTGGGCTTTTCGCTCACGCTGCTGGGCGTGCTCATCGGCGAAATGTTCGCCTCGCAAAAGGGGCTCGGCTACCTGCTGACCAATGCGATGAACCTCGGAGACATCGGCACGATCATGTCCGTGGCGCTGTTCCTCACCCTCTTCGCGCTGAGTTGCAACGGCCTTCTGATGGCGGCGGACAAACGGCTTACGCATCGGTGATGCGCCCTGGCGAGGGAGGCGGCGTTGGGGATTCTCGCTGCCGCCCTCACCGAGGCGCGTCACCGCACCGCCCTCGCTTGTCGTGTAGTGGTCTAATCCGTCCGGACACTCATTTAGGCGCGAATGCTCGCCATATAGAGAGGTGTCTGATGACCAAACAACGCCGATCGTTTTCCCCCGAGTTCAAACGCAATGCTGCTGCACCGGTCTTCGATAAGAGCAGATGTCGACTTACGGCCGATGAATGGTCAACCCAATGCAGCCGACGAGAATGCTGCTCCTCGTTGAAGAGGAAGCATATTAGATTTTCGTATCGGCAACGCTGAACAGGATGAAGGTCCACATAGGTCGATAGCGTCCTAGATCGTGCGCCCGAATTTCCGGTAACGTGGCGGTAACAGGAACCGGGAAATAGAAAGGGGCTACAAACCTGTAACCCCTTGATCCTGCTGGTCGGAGCGATAGGATTCGAACCTACGACCCTCTGATCCCAAATCATCGTTTGAGGTCGGGTCCGGAGCCTTGATTGGCTAGGCTCCTGGACGTCAGCACCCTAATCGTCGTCCGCGTGCAGAATTACGTGGGAATGCGGCTCGGGGCGGTGTGATTCAGACGGATTGTTGGGGAATGTTTAGGGAGCGATTGAGGGCACTTGCCGCGCCGCTTAGCCGTCCTCGGCACTTAAACGGATGCCGTCAGGGAAACAGAATCGCCGCGTAATTTCGTGCACTGTGCAGGATGTGGACGATGTCGATGCGCTCGTCCGACTCGACCACGCGATAGAAAATTTGGTAGTTACCGTAGATGCGATGGCGAATGCCGAATCGCTCATAGCGCGGCACGACGGGGAACGCGTACGGCATGTCTGCGAGGCTCAAACACTTGTCCCGCAGTTCCTGAATGAATGTTACGGCACGACGCGGATTGTCCAACGCGATGTAATCACCGACGTTCTCAAGGTCTACGATGGCTTCGGGTAATAAGTGAACGATCATCCCTCTTCGTCCACCTTTGCCTGATACTTCTTCTCAAGGCGGTCGAACACATCGGCGGCCGACTGGCCCTTTCCTGCTGCTGCATCTGCGATGCCCTTCTCAACCATCGCATCGAGCGCAGCAAGCTGCGACTCGCGATCCTGAATCAGACGGACCCCCTCACGCAACACTTCACTCTTCGATCCATAACGGCCCCTCTTCACGAGTTCGGCGACGTACTCCTCAAGCGAGCGGCCGAGTTCAGCACTGATCATGGTTTTCCTCCGGTTGGAGTTGGCTAGGTTAGCGATCACTCTAGCACCTTTATCAATAGTTATCAAATCAGCCGCCGAACCTTACGAAACGAGTCGCCACCTTTGGAGTCCCTGCGCTGCGGCCCCTCAGACGAAAAATTCTCGGAAGTATCTGAAACGCAGGTGTCAGAGAGGCTGCCATGATGGATGTGGCCCCCGGGGTAACTCTCTTATGGAAGAAATATGCAGAAGACAAGCAAGCAGCGTATTCAGCCACAAACTTCGGCGGATGCGGCAGGCTCCGGTACTTGCGGAGGGAAAGGCCTACCACCAACGCTACCTCCAGTCTTGCCCCGCAGAGGGTATGTCGTATGGTTTTATGCGCACGACGAATTCCTTGGCTACGCCTGGAATGAAGAGGAGAGAGAAATTAGGAGAGCACGGGTGTCTGATCCCGATCATGCGATCTACTTTGACACGTTTGCCCAGGCGATGATCGCGACCGAAACATTGCTGAGTCCATATCGAATTCTTTATTCGCCCCAAATGGGTTCAGCTCCGCGCTTGGTCAGATAAATAACAACGGCTCATCTAACCGGGTGAGCCGCTCTTTAGACGTTAACTTCCTAGCCGCGAGCCTCCGCACCAACTCTCCCCGCGCAAACCTTCACACACCGGCAACGAGGCATTTTCATCGTCTGTTGCGACCTATCGACGTCTCCCCGTTTTCAGTAGCACCAGGCTTTAGAGTCCGAGGGTTAATGTCACTGCTTTCCTGCCAGTTTTCGGGCGTAGGTTGCTGGCGTTAATCCGCCCAGTGATTTCTTCGGTCGCTCCTCGTTGTATTCCCGTCGCCAAGCCTCGATTACCACCTTGGCATGATGCAAGCTGGTGAACCAATGTTCGTTCAGGCATTCATCACGAAAGCGCCCGTTGAACGATTCGATGTAGGCATTCTGGGTGGGTTTTCCCGGCTTGATCAGGAACAGTTTGACGCCTCGCCCGTGTGCCCAGCTCTGCATTGCACGACCGTAAAATTCTTTGCCGTTTTCGGTACGAATCGCTTGCGGCAAACCGCGATGTAACGCCACACGATCCAGAATGCGCGTGAGCGCCAGGCCGTCAATCGCTCGCTCCGGCACAATGGCCACGGCTTCATGCGTGGCGTCGTCAACCACCGTCAGGTTTTTGATGACACCGCCTTCCGCTGTTCGGTCAAACACGAAATCCATCGACCAGACCTGATTCGCCATCGACGGTCGCCCCAACGGCTGACGGTCCGATACCGGCACCTTTTTGCGCTTGCGGCAGCGCACCTGCAACTTCTCTTCGGCATACAGCCGCTCAACCCGCTTGTGGTTGACTGGCATGCCTGACTGCCGCAGCTTCAGATAGATCATGCCCGAGCCGTAGCGACGATGTCGCTGGGCCAAGGCTAAGATCTGCGCTCGTAAGGCTTGATTGCGATCCGGCGCCGGTTGATAACGATAGGCGATCGCACTCATGCCGATGACCCGTAGGGCTCGGCGTTCGCTCAAGCTCCGCTCACCACTTTTTTCGCAGTGCCTCGCGAGTGACTTCGTTTTCCAGCAGCGACTCCGCCAGCTGCTTCTTCAGCCGGGCATTCTCGGCTTCCAACTCATTCAATCTCTTCGCGTCCGGCACGCTCATGCCACCAAACTTGCTGCGCCAGAGGTAGTAGCTCGCCTCCGAGAAATCATGCCGACGGCATAAATCCTTGATCGGGATGCCAGTCTGCGCTTCCCTCAGGAAGCCAATGATCTGTTCTTCCGTGAATCGCTTCTTCATGTCCAATCTCCTGATTACGTGATTGAACTCTAAATCGCCGCGCTACTTAACTACCTGACGGCTCAACGCTCTACCGAAATTCGATTGCTCAAATGGTCTCAGGTAGATTTCGCCGCCGGGGTAATCCACTTCATCCCCACGAAAACGGAAGATTCGAGCGGCATCGCCTTCGACGTGACGATCACGCCAGAAATACGTGAGGTACTAAACCGCATCCGGGAAATCGACGGGCATGAGCGGATCGGCAGATTGAACGTCGTTCATTCGCTCTCCAACGAGGAATACGAAGCGACGGCCATCCGAACTGCGTGGAACCGGGCTGCGGAGAGGGTCGGCCTCGCCCACCGTGGATACACCGTTAAATCGATTAGAGCTAAGGCTCCGACGGATGCCAAGCGAGCAGGCTACGACCTTTACCGCTCTACAGACGGTAGCGGCTCACAGCACGCTTACGATGACCAAGGACTATCTGAAGCTAAGGGAGATACCGACGACAAATGTCAGACTGAAAATACCGGCGTGACCGACATGCACCAGACACGTGCAAGCGGCGTTTTTGAAACTTATTAGGGAAATGCTAGAAAAAAGATTAGGGACAATAGATGCCGCCTGTCCCAATCCCTTGAAGCTAGTGGTCGGAGCGATAGGATTCGAACCTACGACCCTCTGATCCCAAATCAGATGCGCTACCAGGCTGCGCTACGCTCCGACGAAAGAGGACGCATTCTAGAAGCTTTCTTGCGCCGCGTCAAATCGTCGCGCAAGTTTCCGGCGTCTTCTGAGTATTTTCCCGATATCGGTTGCACAATCATTACGCAATCATCGCGCCGATGATAGTCACGCGGCCGCCACGAAAACTCGCCATAGTGGGAGGTTCACCATGTCAGAACCCGTGTCGATGAACCTGATTCTCTGGCGTCACGCCGACGCCGAAAACCTGCCCGCCTCCCTCGCGCTCAGCGCACAAGCCGATCTGGCCCGTGAACTCACCGACCGGGGCCGCAAACAGGCCGAAAAGGCCGCCCAGTGGCTCCGCCCTCGCCTGCCCGACGACGCCCTCATCCTCACCAGCCCGGCCGTACGCGCCGTCCAGACCGCTCAGGCACTCTCCCCTACCCCACGCATCGTGCGCGACCTCGCGCCCGGCGCAAACGCGGTCACGCTGCTCGGCGCCATCGACTGGCCCGGCACCGCCCAGACCATCGTGCTCGTAGGCCATCAACCCGCCCTCGGCCAGCTCGCAGCCCTCCTGTTAAGCGGCCAGGAAGCCTACTGGACGATCAAGAAAGGTGGTATCTGGTGGCTCGCCTCCCGTCGTCGTGAAGACGAGAGCCAGGTTGTTGTGCGTGCCGTGGTCAATCCCGATCTCATCTGACGCTTGATCCGGCATTTATCGACGGGCTGCAAATTCGCCCTCGGTTGCCTCTCAATGCCCGGAAATGCCCGTGAATCGGACGATGTAAGGTGTCGAATAGGGGATCTGACTCATGACAACGGACGTTTTGTCATAGAATTGTCGCCTACCGTTCACGGAATCGACATTGATGCTTTTTAAAGTACGTCGCAACGCGACCGTCAAAAAAAGGGCTTTTATGCGCGACCTGCCGAACCCCACAATGCCGCTCTCTTCGCTGCCCCCTACGTCGCGGAGGCGTCTTCCTCGCCCTGAAACGCCTGTCAAACCGAATCTGGCTGTGGCGTGGGCACGCGACGAAAGCGAGCTTCGTGAAGCGCAGCACCTGAGATATCAGGTCTTCGCCGAAGAAATGGGCGCGTCGGTCAAGGGTCCCGAAGGCCTCGACGTCGACGAATACGACCAATATTGCGACCACCTGATCGTGCGCGATCAGGATTCGCTCAAGGTCGTCGGCACCTATCGCGTATTGCCCCCCTCGCAAGCCAAGCGCCTCGGCCGTCTCTACTCCGAAGGAGAGTTCGACCTCTCGCGTCTGGATCACCTGCGCCCGAAGATGCTCGAAACCGGCCGCTCGTGCGTGCACACGGACTACCGCAACGGCGCCGTCATCATGGCCCTGTGGAGCGGTCTGGCCGAATACATGCTGCGCAACGGCCTCGAGACGATGCTCGGCTGCGCCAGCGTGCCGATGGCCGACGGCGGTCACTATGCCGCCAGCCTCTATCGCAAGCTGCAAGACACCTCGATGGCCCCGGCCGAGTACCACGCCGTACCCCGTATCGCCCTGCCGGTGGACGAGCTGCAATCGACCCTCGACGTCGAGCCGCCCGCCCTCGTCAAAGGCTACCTGCGCCTTGGCGCCCGCATCTGCGGCGCACCGGCCTGGGACCCTGACTTCAACACCGCAGACTTTCTCACGCTGTTCCGCCTGTCCGACATGAACCCGCGTTACGCGCGTCACTTCCTCGGACCGGAACTCGTCAGCAAGCTCCAACAAGCCTGACCGACACCGATCCCCCAAGTATTCCGTCCCTGCTCAATACCCTGAGGGACAAGAAAAAGCCCGGCAAGAGCCGGGCTTTTCGTTGGCTGTCCTACGCGCCCCGAACTGTGCGCGCCGAAGGCGTCAGGCGTAGACCACCTTGTAACGCATCCCGATCTTCTCCCACTCCTGCGCTTCGCGTTGCAGGCTGTAATCGGTCAGCGGATTAGCCTCGATCCATGCGCGCGGCACGCAGACCTGAAAACCGTCGTCGAGACGTTCGACATCGATACTTTCCGGCAGTGCATCGGTCCGGCGGCGACAGAACAGCACCGCGAGACGCAGACAGAACAGCAACTGCCAGTCGACCTGCTGGGCCTGCGACGCCAGCTTGCCCAGCTTGCCGACGTGCCCCAGTAACAGCTCGGCGAGCCGCGCCTGATCCGGGCGCGAGAAGCCCGGCATGTCGGCGTTGCTGCCGATGTAGGCCGAATGCTTGTGATAGGCGCTGTGCGAGATCGACAGACCCATCTCGTGCAGCGACGATGCCCAGTTGAGTAGCGCTTCGCCCTCCTCGCGGCCTTCGTCCTGCGCGTCATCGGACGCATCGCCATCGACGACATCGAGATCGACCGGCAACTGACGGTACAGCGACACGGCAAGACGCCCTACCCGCTCAGCCTGCGCACGGTCCACGCCGTAACGGCGCACAAACTGCTCGACGGTCACCGCGCGCATGTCCTGATGCTGCGTACGGCCCAGCAAGTCGTACATCACGCCCAGACGCAGCGCGGCGTCCGTCGTCTCCATATGGTCGACTTCGAGTTCGTTGAACACGGACAGCATGATGGACAGGCCGCCCGGCAGCACCGGAATACGATCCTGCTTGAGGCCCGCCAGCTTGAGACGGTTAGCGTTCTCGGCCTTGATCAACGCGCGTTTCAGCCGTTCGAGACCACCGCGCGTGAGGCCATGCACACCACCGTCGTTGAAGCCATTGGCTTCGAGCAACTCAGCCAGCGCCCGCGCTGTGCCCGACGAGCCGATGGCCTGCGACCAGGCAGCTTCGCGGAAAGACGACGAAATGATCTGGATTTCGCGACGAGCGGCCAGCTCGGCCTGCTTCATCGCATACTCGTCGACGTTGCCGCTGGGGAAGAACTGACGGCTGTGACTCACACAACCGATATAGAGACTCTCCATGATCAGCGGTTCGTAATCCTGGCCGATGATGAATTCGGTCGAGCCGCCGCCGATATCCACCACCAGGCGATTCCCCGGACACGTCGGCACCGAATGCGCCGCGCCCGCGTAGATCAGGCGCGCTTCTTCGCGTCCGGCGATCACTTCGATTGGGAACCCGAGCGCACGCTGCGCTTCGCCCAGAAAGTCCTGCGCGTTCTTGGCGACGCGCAACGTGTTGGTCGCAACCGCACGCACCTGATCGGGATGAAAACCGCGCAGCCGCTCGCCGAAGCGCTTTAGCACGTCCCAGCCGCGCTGCTGCGACGGATGATCGAGATACTTCTCAGCGTTCAGGCCAGCGGCAAGTCGCACCGGCTCGCGCAGCGCATCGACCTGATAGATCTGGGTGCCGGCGGAAGTCTCCTCCACGCGGCCGATGATCAGGCGAAAACTGTTCGAGCCGAGATCGACGGCCGCTAACGAGGGCGATGAGGTACTCATGTGGAGGTGCGCCTGAGCGAAGAGCGCCGTAATGTCCGATGCTTAACTTTAAAAGCATGACGGCCACTCGACAAATAAATGACGAATAAGTTACAAATCGAATATGACACGTCGTTGACAAATGTGAATGTCATATAACTGTAACAATACGGATGAAGAATTCACGCCAATCCCATGTCTTTCGCACGTTCAATATGAATTACCCGCTGCTCAACCGAGAGCTGGGCATTCTCGCGTTTAACGAACGCGTGCTTGCCCAGGCGGCCGATCCGGCCACGCCACTGCTCGAGCGCCTGCGCTTTGTCTGTATCGTGAGTAGCAATCTGGATGAATTCTTCGAAATCCGCGTCGCCGGACTGAAGGAGCAGATGCGCGAGAATCCGGGCATGCTCACGCCGGACGGCATGACGTTTCAGCAAGTTTACACGCAAGTCTGCGCCCGGGCACAAGCGCTCGTCGAAAAGCAGTACGCCATGTTCGGCAGCATCCTGCCGCTGCTCGAAGCCGAAGGCATCGCGTTCCACCCATCCGGCCAATGGAACGACGCGCAGGTCGAATGGGCCCGTGACTACTTTATGCGCGAACTCGTGCCCGTGCTCACGCCTATCGGCCTGGACCCGGCCCACCCGTTCCCGCGCGTACTCAATAAGAGCCTGAACTTCGCCGTCGAACTCGAAGGCAAGGACGCTTTCGGCCGCGACGCCGAACTCGCCATCGTCCAAGCCCCGCGAGCCTTGCCGCGCCTCGTACCGATGCCGCCCACGCTCGCCCCGCTGCCCAACAGCTTCGTGCTGCTCAGCTCGCTCATGCTGCGCTTCGCCAGCGAACTGTTCCCGGGACTCACCGCCAAGGGCTGCCACCAGTTCCGGGTGACGCGTAACAGCGACCTGTTCGTCGACGAAGACGAAATCACCAATCTGCGCACCGCGCTTCAGGGCGAACTCCCGGCCCGCCATCTTGGCGACGCCGTACGCCTCGAAGTCGACGCCGGCGCCCCTGCCCGCCTCGTGCGCCGTCTTCAGACGGAATGCGGGCTGGCCGACTCGGACTGCTACCGCGTGAAGGGCCCCGTCAATCTCGTGCGGCTAATGCCGCTGCCCGAGATGGTCGACCGCCCGGATCTGAAGTTCGTGCCGTTTGTGCCTGCGCTGCCCAAGCGCATGAGCGCGTCGCCCGCCATGTTCGATCTCATCGATCAGGGCGATCTGCTGCTGCACCATCCGTACGACAGCTTCCAGCCCGTGCTCGAATTGCTTCTGCAAGCCGCACGCGATCCCGACGTGGTGGCCATCAAGCAGACGATCTATCGCACCGGCAACGAGTCGTCGCTGATGGACGCCCTCATGGAAGCTGCCCGCAATGGCAAGGAAGTGACGGTCGTCGTGGAACTGCTGGCGCGCTTCGACGAAGAAACGAACATCAACTGGGCCGCACGGCTCGAAGCGGTGGGTGCGCACGTCGTCTACGGCGTGGTCGGCCACAAGTGCCACGCGAAGATGCTGCTCGTGGTGCGTCGCACGCGCCACGGCAAGAAAACGTTCCTCAAACGCTACGTCCACCTCGGCACCGGCAACTATCACCCGCGTACCGCGCGTCTGTACACGGACTTCGGCCTGATGACCGCCGACGAAGCGCTGTGCGCCGACGTGCACGTCGTCTTCCAGCAACTGACCGGCATCGGCCGTCAGACGCATCTGAACGGCCTCTGGCAGTCGCCGTTCACCATGCACATGCATCTGCTCGAAGCGATTCGTCGCGAGACGGAAGCGGCCGCTGCAGGCAAGAAGGCACGCATCATCGCGAAGATGAACGCTTTGCTGGAGCCGACGATCATCGCCGAGCTCTACAAGGCATCTCGTGCAGGCGTGAAGATCGATCTGATCGTGCGTGGCGTGTGCTCGCTGCGCGCCGGCGTAAAGGGATTGTCAGAAAACATCACCGTACGCTCGATTGTCGGACGCTTCCTCGAACACCATCGCATCTATTACTTCTACGCGAACGGCGACGAGCATGTGATGCTGTCCAGCGCCGACTGGATGGAGCGCAACTTCTTCCGTCGCGTGGAAGTGGCGTTCCCGGTGCGCGACAAGCGCCTGAAGGCCCGCGTGATTCGCGAGGGGCTGATGGTGCATCTGCGCGACAATGTGCTGTCCTGGCTGATGCGCCCGGACGGCAGCTATCTTCGCCGCCGCGCGGGCAAGACGTCGTATAACAGTCAGATGGCGCTCATGCAGGAGATCGCACAGCACGTGCAGACGGGTAACTAAGCCGACGGGCTTTGCGCTCGCCATTGAAAAAGGGGCTGATAAAGCCCCTTTTTCATTTCAGCGACAGGTCACAGGTCAACCGTTCACCGACACATCCGACGGCATATCGACCGGTGCGCGATGCACCACACGCGTTGGCGGGAAATGGATAGCGAACGTGCTGCCGCGCCCTTCCTCGCTCGTCACGCGCAAATCGGCCTGATGGCGTGTGAGCACGTGCTTGACGATGGCGAGCCCGAGGCCGGTGCCGCCGGTATCGCGCGAGCGGCTACGGTCGATGCGGTAGAAGCGCTCGGTGAGGCGAGGAATGTGCTCGGCCGGAATGCCCAGCCCGGAGTCGACCACCGCGAAGCGAGCGCCGCCGTCATCCGTCGCGCCCCATTCGATGCGGATCTTGCCGCCCTGTGGGGTATAACGCACGGCATTACTCACAAGGTTGCTGAACGCGCTATGCAACTCGCCTTCCGCACCGCGCAGATCGAGCCCCTCGGCCCCCGTCACTTCGATCACGTGCTGACCTTGCGACAGGCCTTCGGCGTCGCCGCGCAGGGAACGCATCTGCATGCCCATGTCGATGCGGTCGTCCGAGGGCGGCTTGCCACTGCCTTCGAGCTTCGCCAGCGTCAGCAGATCGTTCACGATGTTCTGCATGCGCCCGGCCTGCTGACGCATGATTTCCACGTAGCGCTGAATCTCGTCCGGAGATAGCGGCAGTTCGCCCACCGTCTCGAGAAAGCCGGAAAGCACCGTGAGCGGCGTCTTCAGCTCGTGCGATACGTTGGCCACGAAGTCACGCCGCATTGCGTCGGTGCGCTCCAGGTCGGTCACGTCCAGCGAAATGATCAGCTTGCGGTTGTCGCCGTACGGAAACACCTGCATCGAGAGCACGTTGTTGCGCTTCTCGCCCATGTGATGCATGAGCAGCGCTTCGTCGTAACGCTCGGACGACAGGTAATGCACAAAGGCCGGTGTGCGCAGGAGATGGGTGATCTGTTGACGCAGATCGCGCCTGGCGTCGATGCCGAAATGCATCTCGGCAATCGCATTGCACCACTCGATCTGATTTTGCTCATCGAGCATGATCACGCCGTTGGGCGATGCCTGGATCGCCTGAATGAAACGTGCGTGCTGTTGTTCCACCTGCTTGACCTGGTTATGCCAGCGCTTGGCCAGCTTGTGCAGCCGGTAATAGATTTCGCCCCACAACCCGAGAGCGCTCGGCACTTCCCCATAGACCGGGGCATCGAGCAGACGCCAGAGGCGCTGGGCGTGATAGACGTTGAAGAAAAGCTGAATCACCAGCAGGGCGACTGCGGTGACGTAACCCGCGCTTGCGCCAAAGAGCCAGCCGACGGCCACCGAAATGGCCGCTTGCAGGATCAAGAACGCCAGCGCACGGGCCCAGATGATATTCATAGACGATGCACAGGAATTTTGCCGCCCTCACCCTGAGGCGTGGCATGGGCACGGCAGCTTTCGACAGGGTCGACCGGGAGTGTCCCCGGTCGACCCATCGCGTCAGACCGACTTCGTAAGTCGGTAGCCGCTGCCGCGTACGGTCTCGATCATAGCATCGTGGCCGGCCGGCTTAAGGGCCGCGCGAAGGCGCTTGATATGCACGTCCACCGTCCGTTCTTCGACGAAGACGTGATCGCCCCACACCTGATCGAGCAACTGAGAGCGGCTGTGCACGCGCTCCGGATGCGTCATGAAGAAGTGAAGCAGACGGAATTCCGTCGGGCCGAGGTCCAGCTTGATGTCGCCGCTCGACTGGTGGCTCGTCACGCGATGCGTGGCCGGGTCCAGCTTCAGGCCGTTCACGCTCACCACGTCCTCGGTGAGCTGCGGCGCACGACGACGCAGCACGGCCTTGATACGCGCCATCAGTTCCTTCGGCGAGAACGGCTTGGTGACGTAGTCGTCTGCGCCGATCTCAAGCCCCATCACCTTGTCCTGCTCTTCGCTGCGCGCGGTGAGCATGATGATCGGCACGTGCTTGGTGCGCTCGTTCGCACGCAGCTCGCGCGCGAACGTCACGCCCGACTTGCCAGGCAGCATCCAGTCGAGCAGAACGAGATCCGGCAAGACGTCGCTGATCAACGTGAGCGCCTGCTCTGCGTTGTACGCCCGAATCGGATAGTGACCCGCGTGTTGCAAGTTAACGGAGATCAGCTCGGAAATCGCCGGCTCGTCTTCCACGATCAGAATGCTGCTAGGCATCGGTTCCTCTCAAACCTTCAGTAATGTCGGGCGCTTCTAGTCGCCTTGTTTGCCCTATTCGCGCTACTCGTGCTACTCGCCTTGCACTTTACGCTGCAAGTCTTCGCGCGAAATGTGGCGGACGTCGGTGCCCTTGACAATGTAAATGATGAATTCGGCGATGTTCTTCGCATGATCGCCGATACGCTCGATAGCCTTGGCAATGAACAGGAAGTCCAGACCGGCGGAGATGGTCCGCGGATCCTCCATCATGTACGTCACCAATTTTCGCACGAAGCCACGGAATTCATTGTCGATGGCCTTGTCGTCACGCACGATCTCGGCGGCTGCCACGATGTCCAGACGGGCAAACGCGTCGAGCGTGCGGCGCAGCAACTGCGCCGCCATCTCGCCCGAGAGCTTGATTTCGGCGAAATTCACGCTTTGCGCCGCGCCGTCTTCCAGCAAGTGACGGGTACGCTTGGCGATCTTCTCGGCCTCGTCGCCTGCGCGCTCGAGGTTGGTGATCGTCTTCGAAATCGACAGCAGCAGACGCAGGTCGCGCGCGGTCGGCTGACGACGCGCGATGATCTTGCTGCACTCTTCGTCGATCTCGACTTCCAGAGTGTTCAGACGATGCTCGTTCGAGATCACTTCGTCGACCAGCGTGCGGTCGAACGTGTTCAGGCCCTGCATCGCCGTGACGATCTGGGACTCGACCAGGCCGCCCATTTCGAGGACGCGCGAGCAAACCTGATTCAGGTCGGTATCGAACTGGCTGGAAAGGTGTTTATCGTTCATGTCGCGGGTTTCCTCGTGGCATCAACCGAAACGGCCGGTGATGTAGTCTTCGGTCTCTTTGCGGTCCGGCTTGATGAAGATCTTTTCGGTCTCACCGAATTCGATCAGCTCGCCCAGGTACATATACGCCGTGAAGTCCGAGCAACGTGCGGCCTGCTGCATGTTGTGGGTCACGATCACGACCGTGTAGTCGTCCTTGAGTTCGGCAATCAGTTCTTCGATGCGGCCCGTGGAAATCGGGTCGAGTGCCGAGCACGGTTCGTCGAGCAGCAGCACTTCCGGACGGATCGCGATACCGCGTGCAATACACAGTCGCTGCTGCTGACCGCCCGACAGGCCGTAGCCGGACTGTTGCAGCTTGTCCTTCACTTCGCTCCACAGCGCAGCCTTCGTCAGCGCCCACTCCACACGATCGTCCATTTCCGAGCGCGAGAGCTTTTCGAACAGACGCACACCGAACGCGATGTTGTCGTAGATCGACATCGGGAACGGCGTCGGCTTCTGGAACACCATGCCGACCTTGGCGCGCAGCAGCGCGATGTCTTGCTTGGCGGTCAGCAGGTTCTCGCCGTCCATGTTGATCTCGCCCTCGGCGCGTTGCTCCGGGTAGAGGGCGTACATCTTGTTGAACGTGCGCAGCAGCGTCGACTTGCCGCAACCCGACGGGCCGATGAAGGCCGTCACCTTACGGTCGGGAATGCGCAGGTTGATGTTCTTGAGCGCGTGGTACTTGTCGTAGAAGAAGTTCAGGTTCTTGACTTCGATCTTCGAGGGCAGCTTGATTTCTTGAGTCGGGTTCGTCATGGTCTGTCTCAACCGTCAGGTATGCGTTGGTCGTCGCGTTATGGTCGCGTGGTGTCGCTCGAAGTTGCCGATTACTTCTTGGCGAACAACGTACGCGCCAGAATGTTCAGGAACAGCACCCCAAGGGTGATGATGAATACGCCCGCCCAGGCAAGCGATTGCCATTCGGCAAACGGGCTCATGGCAAATTTGAAGATGGTGACCGGCAGGTTGGCCATCGGCTGGTTCAGATTCAGCGACCAGAACTGGTTCGAGAGTGCCGTGAACAGCAGCGGCGCCGTCTCACCAGCGATACGCGCCACGGCCAGCAACACGCCCGTGACGATACCGGCGATGGACGCCTTAAGCGTGATCTTCACAATGATTCGCCACTTCGGCGTGCCCAGCGCGAAGGCCGCTTCACGCAAGTTGTTCGGCACCAGCTTGAGCATGTTCTCCGTGGTACGGATCACGATCGGAATCTGCAACAGCGCGAGCGAGATGATGCCCGCCCAGGCGGAGAAGTGGCCCATCTGCGCGACAACCAATGCGTAGACGAACAAACCGATCACGATCGACGGGGCCGACAGCAGAATGTCGTTGATGAAGCGCGTGATGCTCGCGAGCCACGACTTCTGACCGTACTCCGCCAGATACACACCGGCCAGAATGCCCAGCGGCGTGCCGACCAGCGTTGCAACCCCCACCATCACCAGACTGCCAGCGATGGCGTTGGCGAGGCCGCCACCGGCCGTGTTCGGCGGGGGCGTCATTTCGGTGAACAGCGACAGCGACAGACCGCCGATGCCCAGCGAAAGCGTGGTGTAGAGGATCCACAGCAGCCAGATCAGACCGAAGGCCATGGCCGCGAGCGACATGGCGATCGCGAACATGTTCTTGCGGCGGCGATAAGCTTGCAGACGCACGCGGGTAAAGGCGTCGGTGGGCTTCACGGCGGGCGTTTCCAATTCGAGCGCTTGTTGGGTCATCATTATTTACCTTCGCTTTTCTCGAGGCGCAGCAGCATGAGCTTGGACAGCGCCAGCACCACAAAGGTGATGAAGAACAGGATCAGACCGAGTTCCATCAGCGCAGCCGTATGCAGCCCCGGACCGGCTTCGGCGAACTCGTTGGCGAGCGCCGAAGTAATGCTGTTACCCGGCGAGAACAGCGAAATGTTGTCGAGCAGGTTCGTGTTACCGATCACGAACGTGACCGCCATCGTCTCGCCGAGCGCGCGGCCAAGACCCAGCATCACGCCACCGATCACACCCGTCTTCGTGAAGGGCAGCACGACGCGCCACATCACTTCCCAGGTCGTGCAACCGATACCGTAAGCCGATTCCTTGAGCAGCACGGGCGTGACTTCGAACACGTCGCGCATGACCGAGGCGATGTACGGAATGATCATGATCGCGAGGATCACGCCAGCGGGCAGAATACCGATACCGAGCGGCGGGCCCTGGAACAACGCGCCGATGATCGGCACACCACCGAGCAACGCGCCCAGCGGCTTCTGGAAGTACTGGCTGAAGATCGGGGCGAAGACCAGCAGGCCCCACATCCCGTAGACGATACTCGGGATAGCGGCCAGCAGCTCGATGGCGGTGCCCAGCGGGCGACGCAGCCACACGGGCGAGAGTTCAGTCAAAAACAGGGCGATGCCGAAGCTGACCGGCACCGCAATGATCAGGGCGATGACCGACGTGATGATCGTGCCGTAGATCGGCACGAGTGCGCCGAATTGTTCTGCGGGAGGATCCCATTCCTTCGTCCACAGGAAGGCGAAGCCAAATTTCTCGATCGACGGCAGTGCGCTGACGATCAGCGACACGATAATGCCACCGAGCAGGAGCAGCGTAATGAGGACGGCGGCGCGGGTGAGCAGCGCGAAGAGAAAGTCGCCCAGGGAAGACGGAGCGCGCTGCGCGCCCGATGATGCGAGGGGGCTGGTGGCTTCTGCCATGATGTCGTCTCAGCGTGAGCGCGCCGCCAGCCGTTGCCAGATATCGATTCGGGCTTCGGAACAGGCGGCGCGGATATTGCCGGTTTCGAGGTGCCGGGCAGCGCTACGTTGCATCGCCCGGCGCCTCATGCAAAGCGTTTTAGACGCCAGCCTTAGCGGCCGACTCGGCAACCTTCGCCTTCCAGCCAGCGCGGATTTGCTTCAGAACATCTTCCGGCAGCGAGATGTAGTCGAGTTCCTGAGCCGTCTGGGCACCGTTCTTGAACGACCAGTCGAAGAACTTCAGCACGTCGGCGCTTTGCGCTTCCTTGCCAGCGTCAGCCTTCTGGTGAACCAGCACGAACGTAGCAGCCACGATCGGCCACGAATCCGCACCCTTTTCGTTCGTCAGGATCTGGTAGAACGTCTTCGACCATTCGGCCTTGCCAGCGGCAGCGGCGAACGTCTTGGCGGTCGGCTCGACCGTCTTGCCGTCGGCGTTCGTCAGCGCCGTGTACGTCAGCTTGTTTTGCTTGGCGTAGGCCGATTCCACGTAGCCGATCGCGCCCGGCAGACGTTGCACGAAGGCGGCAACGCCGTCGTTACCCTTGCCGCCCGTACCCGTCGGCCAGTTGACCGTGGTGCCTTCGCCGACCTTGCTCTTCCACTCGGCGTTGACCTTCGACAGGTAGTTCGTGAACACGAAGCTGGTGCCCGAGCCGTCGGCGCGGCGAACCACGGCGATGTCGGTATCCGGCAGTTTGGCCTTGGGGTTCAGCTTGGCGATAGCCGGATCGTTCCACTTCTTGATCTTGCCCAGGTAGATGTCGCCCAGCACTTCGCCCGACAGGACGAGTTCGCCAGCCTTCACACCCGGAACGTTGATCACCGGCACGATGCCACCGACAACCGTCGGGAACTGGAACAGACCTTGCTTGGCGAGTTCTTCATCGGTCAGCGGGGCGTCCGAACCAGCGAAATCGACGGTCTTGGCCTGAATCTGCTTGATGCCGCCCGACGAACCGATGCCCTGGTAGTTGACCTTGTTCTGGGTCGACTTCTGATAGGCGTCAGCCCACTTGGTGTAGATCGGTGCGGCAAACGTGCTGCCTGCGCCCGTAATCTCGCCCGCAATCGCGCCAGCGGCGAACAGAACGCCAGCCAGGCCGGCAATCGCAGTCTTCATCAGCTTCATGGATCTCTCCGAGTTGGTGTGGTACAGCGTGTGGATGGCTCGAAGAATAGATTCCGAATGTGACAGTAATGTGTCATTTTCGAAAGCTCACAATACTAGTGTCACGGATTCGCCTCGGAAGCGTCATATTGCATGCGGATTCCGGTGTTCATGACGTTTGTGCGAAGATCGCGGATTGGCGCGGGTTTCGGAGGATTTCCAATGAAAATCGAAGGGCCGGAAACCCTCACTTTCAGCCTGTGTCAGCGCCGTGACAGTGACGGATCGGTGTCGGAAATGGTCTGACGAATCTCAGGCCGTTGTCACAAATGTGAATGTCGACCGCTCAGATTGCTATGATGGGAGGCACCCTCGGAGGCAATGCGGAGGGAATTCGTGGAGGTGCGCAGTGTGTTCGCGCGGGGGGACTTCTGAAGGCTGGCGACGCCGCGAAGGGCGTCGCCGGAGGGCAATTACGGCACTTACTGAACTTACGCTGCCGCTTTCACGACGTTCGCCAGTTGCTGAGCGAAGCCCGACGCCTGCGACTCGTCGCGCGCTTCGACCATCACGCGTAACACCGGCTCGGTGCCCGAGGCACGGATAAGCACTCGACCCGCATCGCCCAGCTTAGCTTCGATGGCCTCGCGCTCGGCGCTCAGACGGGCATCGGCCTGCCAGTCGTACCCGGCCGGCGTACGCACATTGATCATGTGTTGCGGGAACAAGCGCACGCCTTCGAGCAACTTGGCCAGCGGCTTGTTGTCCGCGCGACGAATCGCGGCCAGCACCTGAAGGGCCGAGACGATGCCGTCGCCCGTGGTGTGCTTGTCGAGACACAGAATGTGTCCCGAGCCCTCTGCGCCAATCTGCCAGCCGTGCTTGTACAACTGCTCCAGCACGTAGCGGTCGCCCACCTTCGCCCGCACGAACGGCACACCCAGGCCCTTGAGCGCCACTTCGACTGCCATATTGGTCATAAGCGTGCCGACCGCACCCGCCACGCCGCCATTCTCCAGCCGGTCCTTGACGAGCAGATACAGCAGTTCGTCGCCGTTAAAGAGACGCCCCGCGCTGTCGACGATCTGAAGGCGGTCCGCGTCACCGTCGAGCGCCACACCGAGATCGGCGTGGTTGGCCCGCACCGCGCGCATGAGCGCATCCGGTGCGGTCGCACCGCAGTCTTCGTTGATATTGAAGCCGTTCGGCTGATTGCCGATGGCAATGACCTCCGCGCCCAGTTCGTGGAACACGTGCGGGGCGATGTGATACGCCGCGCCATTGGCGCAGTCGACCACGATCTTCATGCCGCGCAAGTCGAAGTCGTTCGGGAAGGTGCTCTTGCAGAACTCGATGTAGCGGCCTGCGGCGTCATCCAGACGGCGTGCCTTGCCGAGCTGCTCGGAGCGCACGCAGGTCATCGGATTATCGAGTTCGGCTTCGATGGCCAGTTCGGTCTGATCCGGCAGCTTGTTGCCGTCTGCGGAGAAGAACTTGATGCCGTTATCGTGATACGGATTGTGCGATGCACTGATCACCACGCCCGCAGCCAGACGCAGCGCGCGCGTGAGATAAGCGACGGCAGGCGTGGGCATCGGCCCGGCCAGCATGGTGTCGACGCCTGCGGCGGCAAAACCGGCTTCGAGCGCCGCTTCGAGCATGTAGCCCGAGACACGCGTGTCCTTGCCGATCAATACCGTGGGGCGACCTGTGGACTGATTACCGGCGAGCACGCGTCCGGCGGCATAACCCAGGCGCAGCACGAACTCCGGCGTAATCGGGCTCTCACCTACCGTGCCGCGAATCCCATCGGTCCCAAAATAGCGTCGTTTCATCGTTGCATCGTTCCCAGTTGACGCGTCGCGCCGGTTGACTGTTCAGGCGTGCGCGTCATTCGTTATTTGTAGCGCCTCTTTTGCTGCGTATACGCGGTTTGCACCGACTTGCGCCGGTTTGCAAACTTACTCGGCATCGCGCACGGCTTGCCAGACCTTGAGCGCATCGACCGTCTCGGCGACGTCGTGCACGCGTACGATCGCAGCGCCCCGTTGCGCTGCGCAGATCGCCGCCGCAACGCTTGCCACGCGGCGCTCCTGCGGCGTCTGACGTCCCGTGATTTCGCCCAGCATCCGCTTGCGCGACATGCCGACGAGCAAGGGCAAACCGTCGCGCGACAGCACGCGCAAATGTTTGAGCAAGGCGAGATTATGGGCGAGATTCTTGCCAAAACCGAATCCCGGATCCAGATAGAGACGCGTCGGCGCAACACCGGCCGCGAGCATCGCATCGACACGGCCGTCGAGGAATGCCGCCACCTCAGTCACCACGTCCGTATAGATCGGGGCGTCTTGCATGGTCTTCGGGTCGTGCAGCATGTGCATGATGCACAAGGCCGCCTCGCTGTCGCGCACAGCCTCCACTGCACCAGGCTGCTGGAAGCCCCAGATATCGTTGATCATGTCCGCCCCGGCAGCCAGGACCGCGCGCATCACGCCGGGCTTGTAGGTGTCGATGGACAGCGGCACGCCACAATCGCGCAATGCTTCGACAATCGGCAAGACACGTTCAAGCTCCGCGTCTTCCGGCAACGCTTCTGCGCCCGGACGGGTGGATTCGCCGCCGATATCGAGAATGTCGACGCCGTCGGCAATCAGTTGCTCCGCGTGGCGCAAAGCGGCGTCGCGCGCAACAAACTTGCCGCCATCGGAGAACGAGTCGGGCGTCACGTTCAGGATGCCCATGACATGAACGCGACGCGCGTCGAGTCGGAAGCGTGGCCCCAACGCCAGCGTGTCGGGCTTGACGGGTGCGTCGGACGCCCTCGCCGGAAGGACGATGTCGTCGGTGACGCTTTGTGTGTCAGGATCGCCCGTTTGCGCTGCCTGCGTGGACGAAGAAAGGGATTGCGACTGCTCGGTGGACATTCGGAAGCTCGTAGCTCAATAAAACCCATATCGCGGCCCGTACTGCTGAGGTGCGGGTCGGGCCGGTGCGCCCGGTGTACCGGACGCCCCATATGGCCGTAATGTTACCGGATTCAACTGTCACATCGACGACGGAAACACTCGGTAACAACGAAATCCATCTTCGCGAAAATTCTGAGAAATACCGTCCCAGGCGTTACTCATCGCCCGACGCCTGCGGTTTATCGCGTCATAGATGCAAAAAGGCCGGCAAAGTGCCGGCCTTTTTGGGAGACAACCTTTCGGCTGTCGGGGCGACCGTCAGACGGTCGCCGGGGTATTGCTAGGCTTGAGCGGCGGGTTGCCACCCGAAGCACCGCCGTTCGACTGACCACCCTTCGGCGGACGCGGCGGACGGTCTTCCATGATGTCGCCAATTTGCTCGCCGTCGATCGTTTCCCATTCCATCAGGGCTTCGGTCATCGCCTCAACCTTTGAGCGGTTGTCTTCCAGCAGCTTCTTCGCCAGCGCGTATTGTTCGTCCAGAATGCGGCGAACTTCCGTGTCGACCTTCTGCTGCGTCGCTTCAGACACCGACTTGGCGGACATCCGGCCGAACATCGAATCCTGCTCGGTATCGACATAGACCATCGGGCCCAGGGCGTCCGACATACCGTAACGGGTCACCATGTCGCGCGCCAGCTTGGTCGCACGCTCGAAGTCGTTCGAAGCGCCCGTCGACATCTTGTTGATGAACACTTCTTCTGCTGCACGGCCGCCGAACAGAATGGCGATCTGCGTGAGCATCGTGTCGCGGTACTCCGAATACTTGTCGTGCTCCGGCAACTGCATCGTCAGACCCAGCGCCCAGCCACGCGGAATGATCGTGACCTTGTGCACCGGATCGGCGCCCGGCAGCAGCATGGCAACCACAGCATGACCCGACTCATGGTAAGCCGTGGCACGACGCTCTTCGTCGCGCATCACAGCCGACTTGCGCTCCGGACCCATGAAAATCTTGTCCTTCGCGTCTTCGAAGTCCAGCATCTCGACGATGCGCTTGTTACGGCGCGCGGCGAACAGTGCGGCTTCGTTCACGAGGTTGGCCAGATCGGCACCCGACATACCCGGCGTACCGCGGGCGATCACCGATGCATCGACGTCGTTCGCGATCGGCACCTTGCGCAGGTGCACCTTCAGGATCTGCTCACGGCCACGGATATCCGGCAGACCGACGTAGACCTGACGGTCAAAACGACCCGGACGCAGCAGCGCCTTGTCCAGCACGTCCGAACGGTTCGTGGCAGCGATCACGATCACGCCCGAATTCGCTTCGAAGCCGTCCATCTCGACCAGCATCTGGTTCAGCGTCTGTTCGCGTTCGTCGTTACCGCCGCCCATGCCGGCGCCACGATGGCGACCGACCGCGTCGATTTCATCGATGAACACGATACAGGGCGATTGCTTCTTCGCGTTTTCGAACATGTCACGGACACGGGCAGCGCCCACGCCGACGAACATTTCCACGAAGTCCGAACCCGAGATGCTGAAGAACGGCACCTTGGCTTCACCAGCGATGGCGCGAGCCAGCAGCGTCTTACCGGTTCCCGGCGGGCCGACCAGCAGCACACCGCGCGGAATACGGCCGCCCAGTTTCTGGAACTTTTGGGGATCTTTCAGGAAGTCGACCAGTTCGCCGACTTCGTACTTGGCTTCGTCGCAGCCTGCGACGTCGGCAAAGGTGACCGGATTGGCATTCTCGTCAATGAGGCGCGCGCGGGATTTGCCGAAGGAGAAGGCACCGCCCTTACCCCCGCCCTGCATCTGTCGCATCATGTAGAACCAGAAGCCGATGATCAGCAGCGTGGGTCCGAGGTAGTACAGCGCGGACATGAGCACGTTCGGTTCGTCGTCGGCCTTACCCGACACCTGAACGCCGTACTTCATGAGATCGCCGACCATCCAGATGTCGCCGGGTGACACGATGGTGTACTTCTGGCCATCGCTAGGCGTCACCTGAAGGCTGCGGCCCTGCACCACCACGTTCTTGATCTTGCCATTCTTGGCATCGTCCATGAACTGGGAGTACGTCACGCCCTCCTGGACGTGCGGCTTGTCGAACTGTTTAAAAACAGTAAACAAGACCAGCGCGATGACTAACCACACCGCCGCTTTGGAAAACATATTATTGTTCAAAGCGTTGCTCCTTCATGAAATCGCTTCGCGCCAGGAATTCATTCTAATCCACTCGCAGGCGCACCGCTATAGTGATTCTCTACCGCCACCATAGCGCCAGTGCGCTGTATTGACGGGCATCAAGCCGGATTTTTCAAACCCCGACCCAGAATGAACGTTTCGGAAGATTTGTCTCGCGACGCCTTTGGCTTGCGCGGCGCCACGGTTTTGAACTGGTGTTTGAATTTTTCGACAATCTGGCTATAGCCGCTGCCGTGAAAACATTTGACCAGTAACGCCCCTTCCGGTTTCAGGTGTCGCTGTGCAAAATCGAGCGCCAGATCGCACAAATGCTCGATCCGCGCCGCATCGGCCGACGCCACACCCGACAAGTTGGGGGCCATATCGGAAACTACAAGGTCGACTTTGCGTCCGGCGACGATTTCTTCGAGCTGCTCCAGTACGCTGTCCTCGCGGAAGTCGCCCTGCAGGAAGTGAACGTCGGCGATCGGCTCCATTGGCAGGATGTCGAGCGCAATGATCGTCCCGTCGATGCCGCCCTCGACGCGCTTGCCGCCCGCCAGCTTGTTACGGGCGTACTGACTCCAGCTGCCCGGCGTCGAGCCGAGGTCGACGATGACCTGGCCCGGCTTGATCAGCCGGTCCTGCTCGTCGATTTCCTTGAGTTTGTAGGCGGCACGGGCACGATAGCCCTCGCGCTGCGCCATTTTGACGTAGGGATCGTTGATGTGATCGTGCAACCACGCGTGGTTGAAACGGTTTTTTGCCATATTTCTTCAAAAACACTGCGAATTTGCAGGATAATACGCCCTTGCGCGCCCAAAATCTTTTAGCCCGCCGGCAGCCTTCATCGGCCGCTAACGGTGTTCAGGCCACGATTCGCGGGCGCATCCCTACTCGTTTGTCTCGTCTGTCTTCTGTCTTTTATGCCCGCTTTGACCCTGACACCGGCGCAACGCGCCGACATGCGCTCTGCCGCTCACGCGCTGAATCCCGTCGTTCTGATCGGCGCCGATGGCTTGACGCCTGCGGTGCTCAAGGAAATCGACGGCGCACTGAAAGCCCACGAACTGATCAAGGTGCGTGTGTTCGGTGACGAACGCGACACGCGCGTGGCCATTTACGAATCCATCTGCGACCAGTTGGGTGCAGCGCCGGTGCAACATATCGGCAAGCTGCTCGTTCTGTATCGCCCGACGCCGGACGAAACGGCCATGCCGGTTCGCGGCAAGTCCGGCGGCACCGGCACTACGGTCAAGGGCCGCGCACCGCGCACCGTGACCGTCGTCAAGTCCAGCACCAACGCGGGTCGTCGCCCGACCGTCAAGAAAGTGACGGTTGCTGGCAACGAACGCATGACCGCCGGTGGTATCGTCAAACGCGCCAAGAAGCGCCAAACCAGCGTCAAGCGCCAGCGCAACGACTAAGTCCCCGATGGCTGCGGACGTTGCAAAGTCCGCCAGCCCTCAAAACAACGCGCCCTGACATCGTCGGGCGCGTTGTTTTATGCGTAACACCATTGGGCAAGACTAAAAACGATTTCCGCCTCACCCTGCCCTGCAGCAATTAGCCGCGCACCGGCTGACGCCAGATCAGCGCAATCGCCAGCAAGCTTTGCAACAGGTAAAAGCCGCTCGAAATGCCATGTAGCATGCCAAAGCGCGAGGCATAAGCCGATTGACCAATGTCGACGCCCGACGCTTCTGCCTGTGCGCGCAGATCGGCCATCAACGGCTGCAGGCCAAACGAGCTGATCAGCACACACACCATCATCGCCACCGCGAGCCAGCGAAGACCACGATAGCTGCGCGCCGCCTGTGCATCGGCCGTGCGCGCAATCAGCGCAGTGGACAGCCAGACCAGCAACACGCCGCATACCAGACTAAGCCAGGCTTGCGTGTGAAACAGTCGACCGGCAACCGTTCCGGCCACCGTGCGCGACTCCAGCACAGCGAACAGCGTGGGGGCGACGATATAGCCGATCGCCCATTGACTACCGCACCAGACGGTGGCGATCAGGCGGAACAGTCGTTCCAGCCGTGGCGCACCGCTGGCAAACGTCACGTCAGACGTAGCGGACATCGATGATCTCGTACTCGCGCACGCCGCTCGGGGCCTGCACTTCGGCCACATCGCCTGCGTACTTACCGATCAACGCACGGGCAATCGGCGAGCTCACCGAAATCTTGCCGTGCTCCAGATCAGCTTCGTCGTCGCCGACGATCTGATACAGCACCGTGCCGCCGCTCTCGAGGTCTTCGAGTTCGACGGTGGCGGCGAAGACCACACGACCTTCGGCGTCCAACACCGACGGATCGATGATCTGTGCAGCCGAGAGCTTCGATTCGAGATCGGCGATACGCCCTTCGATGAAGCCCTGCTTTTCTTTGGCAGCGTCGTACTCAGCGTTTTCCGACAGATCGCCCTGCGCACGGGCTTCAGCAATCGCCGTGATCACGTGCGGACGTTCGACGGTTTTCAGGCGGTGCAGCTCTTCCTTGAGCAGTTCAGCGCCCCGCTTGGTCAGAGGAATGGTACTCATGCGCGTTGTTCCGAAAGACAAAAAAATTGCCGCAGCGAAGCCGCATTCGCACTTTTTGCGAACGCCGCTCGACCGCGGCTGTGACACCTATGTTGCATTAGTGTAGCAGAGTTGCCGACGCTGCCAACCGGAGGACCGGTCGCGCCGCGCGCGGCCACACTACGAGCACATCTAAAGCATTTGGCGCGTCCGGCGGAGATCAGTTCCCCAACGAACGCGCCATCGTTTTGCGACTTCACCCGATGCGGCAGACTCAACCTACCAAGTCGAACGCCTCGAGCGCACCCGCGTCACCTGCCCGACGCTCAGGCCGGCAGTTGCGCGTGCAGACCCTGGAGGTCATAGACCTCAAGGTTTTGCAGATACTTCAGGCCTTCCACGGCCGCACGGGCACCCGAGATCGTCGTGTAGTACGTGACCTTGTGTGCCTGCGCCGACATACGGATCGAGCGCGAATCGGCAATCGCCGTGCGGGTTTCGTCCACCGTGGTGAACACCAGCGCGATCTCGCCGTTCTTGATCATGTCGACAATGTGCGGACGACCATCCTTCACCTTGTTGACCACGCGCACCGGAATCCCGGCCGCTTCGATGGCCGCCGCCGTGCCACGCGTGGCAACGATCGGGTAGCCCAGCGAGTGCAGCATGCGCGCCACTTCGACCGCGCGCGGCTTGTCGGCGTCCTTCACCGTCAGGAGCACCGTGCCCGAAGCAGGCAGACGCGAACCCGCCGCCAGTTGCGACTTGAAGAGCGCTTCGCCGAACGTGCGGCCCACGCCCATCACTTCGCCCGTCGAGCGCATTTCCGGCCCGAGCACCGGGTCGACACCCGGGAACTTCACGAATGGGAACACGGCTTCCTTGACGCTGTAGTACGGCGGCACGACTTCGCTCGTAATGCCTTGCGACGTGAGCGACTGACCGGCCATCGCGCGGGCGGCAATCTTGGCCAGTTGACGGCCCGTGGCCTTCGAGACGTACGGCACCGTACGCGACGCACGCGGGTTCACTTCCAGCACGTAGATGGTATCGACGCCGTTGCCCTGCTGAATCGCGAACTGCACGTTCATCAGACCGACCACGTTCAGCGCCTTGGCCATTTCAGCCGTCTGACGCTTGAGCTCGGCAATCGTCTCGGCTGACAGCGAGTACGGCGGCAGCGAGCAAGCCGAGTCGCCCGAGTGGACACCCGCCTGTTCGATGTGTTCCATCACGCCGCCGATGTAGACGTCCTTACCGTCCGAGATGCAATCGACGTCACACTCGATGGCGTCGTCCAGGAAACGGTCGAGCAGCACCGGGCTGTCGTGGCTCACCTTGACAGCTTCGCGCATGTAGCGTTCGAGGTCACGCGGCTCGTGGACGATTTCCATCGCACGACCACCCAGCACATACGACGGGCGCACCACCAGCGGGTAGCCGATTTCGGCAGCCAGCTTGAGCGCTTCGTCTTCCGCGCGGGCCGTACGGTTCGGCGGCTGACGCAGGCCAAGCTTGTGCAGCAGCTTCTGGAAACGCTCGCGGTCTTCGGCGGCGTCGATCATGTCCGGGCTCGTGCCGATGATAGGCACGCCGTTCGCTTCGAGATCCAGCGCAAGCTTGAGCGGGGTTTGACCGCCATACTGCACGATCACGCCGACCGGCTTTTCGAGGTCGACGATTTCCAGCACGTCTTCCAGCGTCACCGGCTCGAAGTAGAGACGATCCGACGTGTCATAGTCCGTCGACACCGTTTCCGGGTTGCAGTTGACCATGATGGTCTCGTAGCCGTCTTCGCGCATGGCGAGCGCGGCGTGCACGCAGCAGTAGTCGAACTCGATACCTTGACCGATACGGTTCGGGCCGCCGCCGAGCACCATGATCTTCTTCTTGTCGGTCGGCTGGGCTTCGCACTCTTCCTCATAGGTCGAGTACATATAAGCCGTGTTGGTCGAGAATTCGGCAGCGCAGGTATCCACACGCTTGTAGACCGGGCGCACCTTCTGCGCGATACGCGCCTTGCGCACGGCGGTCTGATCGGTGCCGAGCAGCTTGGCCAGACGGCGATCCGAGAAGCCGCTTTGCTTCAGGAAGCGCAGTTCTTCGGTCGTCAGGCTTGCCAGCGTGCGGCCCGACAGTGCCTTTTCCTTCTTGACGATGGCTTCGAGCTGAGCGAGGAACCACGGGTCGATAGCGGTCTCGGCGTACACCTCTTCGAGGCTCATGCCCAGACGGAACGCGTCGCCCACGTACCAGATACGGTCCGGGCCCGGCTCACCGATCTCGGCCACGATCTCGTCGCGGTCGGTCGACTTTTCGTCCAGACCGTCCACACCGACTTCCAGACCGCGCATCGCCTTCTGGAACGATTCCTGGAACGTGCGGCCCATGGCCATTACTTCACCGACCGACTTCATCTGCGTGGTCAGGCGAGCGTCGGCTTCGCGGAACTTCTCGAACGCGAAACGCGGCACCTTGGTGACGACGTAGTCGATGGTCGGCTCGAACGAAGCCGGCGTTGCGCCGCCGGTGATTTCGTTGCGCAGCTCGTCGAGCGTATAGCCGACGGCCAGCTTCGCAGCGACCTTGGCAATCGGGAAGCCGGTGGCCTTCGAGGCCAGCGCCGACGAACGCGACACGCGCGGGTTCATTTCGATGACGACCATGCGGCCGTCCTTCGGGTTGATCGAGAACTGGACGTTCGAGCCCCCCGTCTCCACACCGATCTCGCGCAGCACGGCGAGCGATGCGTTACGCAGCAGTTGGTATTCCTTGTCGGTCAGCGTCTGTGCGGGCGCTACCGTGATCGAGTCACCGGTGTGTACGCCCATCGGGTCGAGGTTTTCGATCGAGCAGACGATGATGCAGTTGTCGGCGCGGTCGCGCACGACTTCCATCTCGAATTCCTTCCAGCCGAGCAGCGACTCTTCGATGAGCAGTTCGCGCGTGGGCGAGAGGTCGAGACCGCGCTTGCAGATCTCTTCGAACTCTTCGCGGTTGTAGGCGATACCGCCGCCCGAGCCGCCAAGCGTGAACGACGGACGGATCACCATCGGATAGCCGCTGCCGCCGATCTCGGCCATGATCTGCGCCTGCACGGCAAGCGCCTCTTCCATCGAGTGGGCGATGCCCGACTTGGCCGAACCGAGACCGATCTTGGTCATCGCGTCCTTGAACTTCTGACGGTCTTCGGCCTTGTCGATGGCTTCCGGCGATGCGCCGATCAGCTCCACCTTGTACTTGTCGAGCACGCCGTGACGATGCAGGTCGAGCGCGCAGTTCAGCGCGGTCTGGCCGCCCATCGTCGGGAGAATGGCATCCGGGCGCTCCTTGGCGATGATGCGCTCGACGACTTCCCAGGTGATCGGTTCGATGTAGGTGACATCGGCCGTGTCCGGGTCGGTCATGATCGTGGCAGGGTTGCTGTTGATCAGGATGACCTTGTAGCCTTCCTCGCGCAGTGCCTTGCAGGCCTGTGCGCCGGAATAATCGAACTCGCATGCCTGACCGATGATGATCGGGCCGGCGCCGATGATGAGGATGCTCTTGATGTCTGTGCGCTTTGGCATAACGTTCTCAACAAAAATTTAACTCAGCGTCGCGGTCGCGAGCTTCACACCGAAGCCGACGAACAACGCGCCCACGCCGCCGGTTGCCCCGGCGCTCAACCGGCGACGTTGCCGGAAGTGCTCGGCCAGGCGGTAACCGGCCAGGATCAGCGTGCTCAGATACAGGAAACTGCAGGTCTGTACGATGACGCCCAGCACCGCAAACGACACGGCCGGGTAGGCGTAGCCCGGATCGACGAACTGGATGAAAAACGACACGCAGAACAGGATCGCTTTTGGATTCAGCAGACTGATGAACAGCGCGCGCTTGAACGGGTGATCGGCGTCGACCGGCTTCGGCGCGACGACTGTCTGGGTCGATTTGGCCCGTGCCGCCCGCGCGTTGGCGATCGCCCCGCGCAGCATGTTCAGGCCCATCCAGCAGAGATACGCCGCGCCGAGGTACTTCACCACGAAGAACAGTGCCGGTTGCGTGTTCAGCAACGACGCTACACCGGCGGCTGCCAGCGTCATGAGTACCGTGTCGCCCAGAAACACGCCGCAAGCGGCTGCATACCCCTGGCGAACCCCGCGCTGTGCGGCCACGGCCAGCACGTAGAGCGAGTTCGGCCCCGGCAGCAGAATGACGACCACGACCCCGGCGAGATACGTCCAGAGGTTGAGGATGCCGATCGAGTTTCCGAGCATGGTGCGTGTTTCCCTATCTCTCGCTTGTTTCGCTTACGCGGGCTGCTTGGCGTCGGCCATCGACTGCACGAACCGGTCGAACAGATAGCCGATGTCGTGCGGGCCGGGCGACGCTTCCGGGTGGCCCTGGAAGCAGAATGCCGGACGGTCCGTCAGTTCGAAGCCTTGCAGCGTGCCGTCGAACAGCGACACGTGCGTGACGCGGGCGTTGGCCGGCAGGCTGTTTGCGTCCACGGCGAAACCGTGGTTTTGCGACGTGATGACGACGCGGCCCGTATCGAGATCCTTCACCGGGTGGTTGGCACCGTGGTGGCCGGTCTTCATCTTGAGCGTCTTCGCGCCGACGGCCAGTCCCATGATCTGGTGGCCGAGGCAGATACCGAAGGTCGGGAAGCGGCGTTCCAGGAACGTCTTCGTCGCAGCGATAGCGTAGTCGCACGGTTCCGGGTCGCCGGGGCCGTTCGAGAGGAACACGCCGTCCGGGTTCAGAGCGAACACGTCGTCCGCCGAGCTTTGGGCCGGCAGCACCGTGACCTTGCAGCCGCGCTGGGCGAGCATACGCAGGATGTTGCGCTTCACGCCGTAGTCGAGGGCGACCACGTGGAATTTCGGATCCTTCTGCTCGCCGTAGCCTTCTTCGAGCGTCCATTCCGTTTCCGTCCACGAATACTGCTCTGTGGTGGAGACGACCTTGGCGAGATCCATACCGGCCAGACCCGGGAACGATTGCGCGAGGGCGATGGCCTTGGCTTCGTCGGCTTCTTCGCCAGCGAGGATGCAGCCGTTCTGAGCGCCCTTGTCGCGCAGGATACGGGTCAGACGTCGCGTGTCGATGCCTGCGATGGCGACAACGCCTTCGTCCTTCAGGTACTGCGACAGCGTCTTGTTGGCGCGGAAATTCGAGTCGAGGATCGGCAGATCCTTGATGATCAGGCCGGCGGCATGGACTTTCGTGGCTTCGACGTCTTCACCGTTGACGCCCGTGTTGCCGATGTGCGGATACGTCAGCGTGACGATCTGGCGCGCATAGCTGGGGTCGGTGAGGATTTCCTGATAGCCGGTAATGGCCGTATTGAAGACCACTTCACCGATGGTGTGACCGGCAGCGCCGATGGCGTACCCACGAAAGACCGTGCCGTCAGCGAGCGCGAGAATGGCGGGTGAGAATGACGGCAGCACGGGAAACTCCTGGAGGGTTCACCCCTGCTGCCAGCCTCACCGTCCGCTAGCGATGACATCAGCGCGGGCACCGGAATTGCGCGGAATATGCGCACAGCGGATGCTCGGGCGGCGGACGAGATGTCGGGCGGGTAGGCGCTAGGGTGAGGGTTAAATGACTAAAACCTTCAAAGTATAGCGCAAATCCGGATCTTCTCAAAGCTGAACGTGTGATGCACCAGTACGCTCTGCGGACTCCCGGGGGGTAACCCCGTCGGCAGACGGATACGCAGAGGGGATAGGGAAGTGAATGCCGGCCCGCTGGGCCGCCAGCACGATATGGCGCTCCATCGAAGCGCCTGCGGCTGCGCCGTCGCGGCGTCGCAGAGCGTCGAGGATCTCCAGATGTTCATGATAGGTGGAGAGCACCAGTTCTCGCTGATAAAACGGCAGACGCTGGCTCTCCATGACGATTTCCGTGCTGCCGCGCAGGATATCGGCGATGGCGGCGTTCCCTGCGAGGCCGACGATGCGCAGATGGAACGCGAAGTCCAGTTGCGCGGCGGTGTCGACGTCGCCCTCGATCAGCGCGCCTTTCATCGACTCGACGTTATCGGTCAGCCAATCGATCTCGGTGACGCTGGCCGCGAGTGCGGCGAGCCGGGCGGAGAAGCCTTCCAGTGCATAGCGCAGTTGATAGGTGTCGGCGAGCGAAATCTGGTCGGCGAAGCGCCACGCGACGCCGAGACGGGCGGAGGCGTCGTTAACATAGACGCCCTTGCCCGGGCGGATGGCGACCATACCGAGCGCCTCCAGCGTCGAGAGGGCTTCGCGCAGCGAGGCGCGGCTGATGGCCAGTTCCTCGGCGAGCTGACGTTGCGAGGGCAGCATCGCACCGGCGGGATAGACCTGACGTTCGATGCGTTCGCGGATCGTGGCGACGGCGGCGTCGGTTACGGCATGCGCCGAATGCTTCATGGGTCCTCACAAGGCGTGTGGGTAAGCGTATGGCGCATTGTACGACGCCAAATTTCTCCTCACGCGAACCTCCCCCCCATCGGCCGGGAAAGCCCGACCACAGCGGGCTTCCGGTTTGTGCCATCCCTGCCCTGCTCGCTGCCCCACTATGCGCTCACGCCGCCTTCACCTGATGCGCGTGATGTTCCGGGTGATCGCCAAGCAGACGCCGCACCACGCCGTTCGTCCAGCCGAAGCCGTCCTGAAGCGGGTACTCGCCGCCGCCACCGCCGCTGGCGCTCATCGCTTCGCTTGTGTGCAGCGAGTACTTTTCGACGAGTTTGCTCTCACGTGCGTAGAGCGAACCGACGGTGGAGAGCCAGCGATGGGCAATGTCCCCCGCGAGCCGGTTCTCCCCGTACTTGCGAAGGCCGTGAATAGCGATCCACTGGAGCGGTGCCCAGCCGTTAGGCGGATCCCATTGCTGAAGGCTCGACGTCTGCGTCGTTCGCAACCCTCCCGCCGCCAGCAGGTGTTCGGCCATTGCGAGTGCCGAGCGGTGCGCCTGTTCGCGCGTGGCGAGGCCGACGAACAGGGGGGCGGCGAGCGCCGCCGACAATTGCACCCGTTGCTCGCCGAGTTGCCAGTCGTAGTCGACAAACGCGCCTGCGGCGTCCGACCACAGATGCCGCGTCATCGCGTCCTGACGCGCCTGCGCCCGCTTCGCAAACGCGAGCGCCGCGTCGACATCCCCCGCCGCCTCACTGAGACGAGCGATATGCCGCTCAGTGGCGAAGAGAAAGCTGTTCAGGTCGACGGGCAGAATCGAGGTGGTACGAATCGACGAAAGGTCGGTCGCGTCGCCAAGCCAGCGGGAGCTGAAGTCCCAGCCTGAGGCCGCACCGGCGCGCAAGTCGCGGAATACCTCACTGGCGGGGCGTTGCGGCGCATCGCGTGCGGTTGTCACGTCTTCCAGATAGCCCTCTTCACGCGGCGTGTCGCGTTCGTCCCAATAGCGGTTCAGGCGTGAGCCGTCGGGTAGACGAACGAGATGCCGATAGGCCTCGCCCGGCCGCAGCGACGCTTCGCCGTCCATCCAGTAGTCGTATTCGCGGCGCAGATGCGGCAGATAACGGATAGCGCGCGCCACACCATGCGATTCGAACAGTTCCACCATCAGACCGTACATGGGCGGCTGCGAACGGCTCAGGTAATAAGTACGGTTACCGTTCGGAATGTGGCCGTAAGCATCGACGAGAAATGAAAAATTGTCGGCCATGCTCACGAGCAAATCGTGGCGTCCGCTTTTGGCGAGGCCGAGCATCGTGAAATAGGAGTCCCAATAATAGAGTTCGTGAAAGCGTCCACCGGGCACGACGTACGCGCGTGGCAGCGGGAGTAGCGAGCTATAGGCGGGATGCGCTTCGGGCGCGAGCGAGGGCGCGCAGTCCACGAACGTCTTGCTGTCGGCAAAGACGCGTTGCGTTTGTACGGCGACGAAAAGCTCCTGATAGCGATCGTCCGGCGTGAGGATGTCCGACGGTGCACAGTGGTCGACGTCCGGCGTCATGCCACCCATCGCAAGCGTGCGTTGTGCGGTGTCGGTCATTGTTATTGCTCCGCGTAGTTCCAGAGCAAGCCGCCGTCGACGAACAGCGTCGTGCCCGTCACATAGCTGGCTTCGGGCGAAGCGAGGAAGAGCACGGCATTCGCCACTTCGCTGGGATTCGCGAGGCGGCCGAGCGGAATGTTCGCGACGAGCGCTTCGAGCTGCGCCTTGTTCGCGAGCAATTGCTGATTGATAGGGGTGCCCACGGCACCGGGCGCGACATTGTTCACCGTGATACCGAGCGGCGCCAGTTCGATGGCGAGATTGCGCATCATCATCTTCATGCCGCCCTTGCTCGCGCAATAGCTCGCGAAGTGAGGAAATGGCAGCTCTTCGTGCACCGAGCTGACGTTCACGATGCGTCCGCCGCGCTGCGTATCGCGCAGGTGCTTCACAAAGGCTTGCGTAAGAAAGAACGCCCCTTTCAGATTGACGTTCATGACGAGGTCGTAATCGGCTTCCGTCACATCGAGAAATGGGGCACGGCGTTCGACACCTGCGTTGTTGACCAAAACATCAAGGCGTCCCATTTTGGCTACGGCCTGCTCGATGATGGCGCGATCGTTCTCCACGCTCCCGACATCTCCCGCGATCACGCAGCCGTCGCTCCCGGCGGCGCGAACCGAGTCGAGCGTCTGCCCGGCCATCGCGTTGTCCTGCCGGTCTTCCACCACGATGCGCGCCCCTTCCTGGGCGAGTCGGATCGCGATGGCGCGTCCGATCCCCTGAGCGCTGCCGGTGACAAGTACCACCGTGTCCTTCATTCGCATGTCGCCTCCCTGGTGAGCAAGAAGTCAGCTCTGTGCGCCCGGCCCGGCACCCTCACGACGGATGTCGAAACCATGGACCAGATGCCAGTGCGACCGCGGGCCGGAAAGCGAAGTTCACACAAATTTCGCTCGACTCACCTAGTAAAACCAACAACTTACGAGCAATTTCGAACGATTTCCCCTACCCGGATCGGCCCACGCCGCCGCATGCCTCCGCCCTAGGGAATCCCCTCAAACGACAAATCTTGACCTCACTATATTGGCTTTCTAATATTCTCCATAACACCACTGGTCAGACCGGTATGACTTGTAGATTTACACTGATGAAATCTGGTGTTGGCGGCCGATGATGACGCCGCGCGTTGCCTGAAGTGAGACGTACAGCGGTAGAGAATCAGCCCCCGAGAGCAGTCCGTTCAATCCCGTTGAAATCGAGATTGCGAAATCCTAGAGAGTGAGTTGCGCAGGCAGAGGAGACAAACCATGCCCAAGCTGTTTCGTTCGTTGTTTGGCCGAGTCGTTATTGCGTTGATAGTGGGTGTGGCGTTAGGCATCTGGTTTCCGCAGTTGGGAGAGTCGTTGCGTCCGTTGGGCGATGGCTTTCTGAAGCTCATCAAGATGGTGATTGGCCCGATCGTTTTCTGCGTCGTCGTGAGCGGCATGGCGAGCGCGGGCGACTTGCGCAAAGTGGGCCGGGTGGGCGTCAAGGCGATCTTGTACTTCGAGATCATCACCACCTTCGCGCTTGTCATTGGTGCGGTGCTGGCTTGGGTGACGCGTCCTGGCGCGGGCATGAACATCGACATCCGCAGTCTTGACGCCGGTTCGATGGCGGCCTACACCGAGCATGCCAAGAGCCTGAAAGACACGGCGGGCTTCTTGCTGAAGATCATCCCCGACACCATTACCGACGCCTTTGCCAAAGGCGACATCCTGCAGATCCTCGTCTTCTCCGTCATGTTCGGTTGTGCGCTGGCCGCGTTGGGTGAGCGGGGCCGTCCGGTGGCGCGATTCATCGAAGACCTGAGCCATGTCTTCTTTCGCGTGATGGCGTTCATCATCCGGCTCGCGCCGCTGGGCGTGCTGGGCGCGGTGGCGTTCACCACGGGCAAGTACGGTGCGTCGTCGCTCAAGCAACTGGGTTTGCTCGTGCTGGTGTTCTACGCGAGCTGCTTCGTGTTCGTGACGGTGGTACTGGGTGGGGTGTTGCGTCTGGCGGGTTTCAACATCTTCAAGTTCATCAAGTACTTCCGTGAGGAGTTGTCGATCGTGTTGGGCACGGCGTCGTCGGATGCGGTATTGCCCGCGATCATGCGCAAGCTTGAATGGATGGGCATCAAAAAGTCGACCGTGGGTCTGGTCGTCCCGACGGGATACTCGTTCAACCTCGACGGCTTCTCCATCTACCTGACGCTCGCGGTCATCTTCATTGCGCAGGCCACCAACACGCCGTTGTCGATGCACGACCTGATTCTGGTGGTGTTGGTATCGCTGCTGACGTCCAAGGGTGCGCATGGGATTCCGGGCTCGGCGATCGTGATTCTGGCGGCGACGCTGGCGGCCATTCCCGCCATCCCCGTGATCGGCCTAGTGCTGATTCTGCCGGTCGACTGGTTCGTCGGGATTGCGCGAGCCATCACCAACTTGTTGGGCAACTGTGTGGCGACGCTCGTTGTGGCCGCATGGGAAAAAGACGTCGACTTCGCGAGAGCACACAAAGTCCTGGATGGCGTGTTGCCGTACGAGCCGATTGCGGCGTCTGAAGACGGCATCGAAGGCGCACCGGCAAATGCTGCGCTGACACGCTGACCCACTAAGTAAAGCATGCGAGGGTCGCGGCGGATGCTGCGCCCCTCACAACAACCGAGTAATTTCTGCCGACGCTGAGAACAATGGCGTCGGCATCATCATCTGGAGTAGATAGCAACATGGCCCTCGTCCCGCAAGACCCGAACGCACCGGACTTCGTGCGCCGTTATGTGAATCTGGCCGACCCGCGTCTGGGGGCTGAGGCGCTCGTCGCCACCGACGAATTCTTCGCGGCCAAAGAGCGCATGCTCAACCCGGAACCGGCGGTGTTCATCCCGGGCAAGTACGACGAGAACGGCAAGTGGATGGATGGTTGGGAGACGCGTCGCAAGCGTGTGAACGGTTACGACTGGTGCATCGTCAAGCTGGCGCGCCCGGGCGTGTTGTTCGGTGTCGATCTGGATACGAGCCACTTCACGGGCAACTTCCCACCGGCCGCGTCGCTTGAGGGCTGCTACAGCCCGGACGGCGCACCGAACGAGTCGGCCGAATGGTTCGAACTGCTGCCGTCGACCACGTTGCAGGGCAACTCGCACCACTACCATGCCATCACGCAGCAGCGCGCAGCGACGCACGTGCGCGTGAACCTGTACCCGGATGGTGGTCTCGCGCGTCTGCGCTTGTATGGGTTGCCGCAGAGCGACTGGGCGGGCCGTTCGCGAGATGAGCTGATCGATCTGATTGCGATGGAAAACGGCGGCTACGTCGTGGCAGCGAACAACCAGCACTTCGGTTTGGCGTCGAACCTGCTGATGCCGGGCCGAGGTGTGAACATGGGGGATGGGTGGGAGACGCGCCGTCGTCGTGAGCCGGGTAACGACTGGGCGATTATTGCGTTGGCGCAGCCGGGTGAAATTGGCAAGATCGAGGTGGATACGGCGCACTTCAAGGGCAACTTCCCGGACCGCTGCTCCATCCAGGCGGCGTATGTGACGGGCGGCACTGAGCAGTCGCTGATTACGCAATCGATGTTCTGGCCGGTGTTGTTGCCGGAGCAGAAGTTGGCGATGGACAAGCAGTTCTACTTTGAAGAGCAGGTGCAGAAGTTGGGGGCGATCACGCACATCCGTTTCAACATCATTCCGGATGGTGGCGTATCGCGTCTGCGACTGTGGGGCCGGTTGAGCGACAAGAAGGCGTAATGGTTTAGAAGTCGCAGAGCAAAACGAACAGAGAGAACAAGGAGCGTGACATGGTGGGACCGGCATTGAAGATCGAGCGATTGACGCGGGAGGCGTTCGCGCCGTTCGGCGATGTGATCGAGTTGGAGGGTGCGAAGCATTTCGCGATCAATGGCGGGACGACCGAGCGATTCCATGATTTGGCGACGGTGGATCTGGGTCCGGAGGGTGGGCGTACGTTGGTGAACGTCTTCCGAGGCCAGCCGAGGCAGTTGCCGTACGAGGTGAAGATGTTGGAGCGTCACCCGTTGGGCAGTCAGGCGTTCATCCCGTTGAAGACGACGCCGTATCTGGTGGTTGTCGCCCCGGCGGGCGAGTTGGACGTGAGCAAGATGCGTGCGTTCGTCTCGGATGGCTGGCAGGGCGTGAACTATGCGAGAGGCGTGTGGCATCACCCGTTGTTGGCGTTGGATGAGGTGAGCGACTTCGTGGTGGTGGACCGGGGTGGTGACGGCCACAACTGTGACGAGCAGGATTTGCCGGGTGTGTACTTGCTGACGCAGGTTGAGTTGGATGCGGTGCAGGGAGCGCAGAAGGCTGCGTGAGGAATGAAGTCAGTGGGACAAAGAGACGCCGGGCGATGCCCGGCGTTTTTATTGGGTGGGAGAAAGCAAAGTGAAGCGCAGAGGAACGCGGTGAGGCGTTGGGAGGGAGAGGAAGCGTGTGGGCGACGGCACGGCCGTCCCGCAGCAGTTGCGGAGCACGTGCGGGGCGGGTGTGACGTCGCGACTGCGCTTGAGTAGAGCGGTGTCAACGGGACGACGGCTTCGATTAAGGAAGCGGGAATCGGGCGGTGTCGGTTGAGGCACTGGGTGCTTCGAGGGAGACGGACCGGGGCGCCTTTCTGCAGCGAGTTGGGTTTATGTCTGAGCGGCGGAAAGGGGCCCCGGTCCGTTAGGGGGAAGGTTTTAAGAGAGCACGAGAGAGCACGAGAGCGCGCGAGACAGGGCGAGAAAGAATCAGACAGCAGGCACAACAGCCGTCACTTCGATCTCGACCTTAGCTTCGTCCTCAACAAGATCGGCAACTTCCACAGCGGTCATCGCGGGGAAATGGCGTCCGATGACGGCGCGATAGTGTTCGCCGATGGCGGGATAGTTGGCGACGTATTCGCGTTTGTTCTTCACGTACCAGGTCATGCGAACGATGTGTTCGGGCTTGGCGTTACCTTGCGCGAGGATCGCGACGATATTCTCGAGCGTTTGGCGCACCTGAAGTGCGAAATCATCCGTCTCGAAGCGTTGCTGCCCATTCCAGCCGATCTGACCGCCGACGAAGATGATGCGGCTGCCTGCCGTCATTTCGAAGGCCATGCCGTTGGCGTAGCCGCGCGGTTTTGCCCATTCGGGCGGTTGGAGAACTTGCAGCATCAGGACACTCCTTCAATCACAGAATCGGGTGAAGCAAAGCGGACAATCGCGTCGCGTTGGGCTGGGGGCACAGGGATCGGGGCGGGTTTGCCGCCCTCGCCTTTTGCGACCCAGACCAGCACGAGCGTGGCTTGCAGGCGGGTTTCGTCGTTAGCGCCGGCGAAGCGGATACGCAGCGTCATGGACGAGCGACCGAGACGGGTCACTTCCAGCGAGCGTTGCAGCGTCTCGCCCAGAAAGCTCGGGGCACTGAAACGGCATTCGATGTTTGCCGTGGGCACGCCCATGCCATTGCGCAGGTGCATGTCGCCGAACGACAGGCCGAGGCCTTCGGCGCACCAGTCTTCGACGAGATCGTTGATCATCTCGAAGTAGCGCGGATAAAACACGATGCCTGCCGGGTCGCAGTGTTTGAAGCGCACCAGAAGCGGTTTCACGAAAGCGTGTTCCGCGACATCGGTTTTCGTTGTCATTGCGTCCTCCCCTGCCAAAGTCAGTGGGTGCCCACTGGAGCACCCTGAGCTTTGTAGTTATCGTATTACTGCGCCATCTGACGCAGCTTGAAGCGTTGCAGCTTACCGGTCTCCGTGCGCGGCAGCGTGTCGACGAACTCAATCGCCCGCGGGTACTTATACGGCGCGATGTTAGCCTTCACATACTCCTGAAGCGTCTTCACCATCGCATCGTCACGGGCCTGCCCCGACTTGAGCACCACGTAAGCCTTCACGATCTGACCGCGCATCTCGTCGTCGGCACCGACTACCCCGCACTCCGCGACCGCCGGGTGCTGCAGCAGCGCCGACTCCACTTCCGGACCCGCAATGTTATAGCCCGCCGAGACGATCATGTCGTCCGAGCGCGCCTGATAGTAGTAATTGCCCGCTTCGTCGCACATAAACGTATCGCCCGGCAGATTCCAGCCGTTCTTCACGTAATTCGTCTGACGCGGGTCGGCGAGGTAACGGCACCCCGTCGGCCCCTTCACGGCGAGCTTGCCCACTTGCCCCGGGGGCAGCGGTTGCATGTTCTCGTCCACGATCATCGCGATGTAGCCGGGCACCGGCTTACCGATCGCGCCAGGCACCACGTCGCCATTGGCGGCCGAGATAAAGATGTGAATCATCTCCGTGCCGCCGATGCCGTCGATCATCTCGATGCCCGACGCCTGCTTCCACAACTGACGCGTCGCATCCGGCAGCGCCTCACCGGCGGACACCGTCTTCTTCAGACTCGAAAGTTCGTACTTACCCACAAGCCCCGCCATCTGACGATAGAACGTAGGGGCCGTGAAACAGATCGTCGCGCGGTAATCGGCGATAGCTTGCAGCAGGCTGTCCGGCGTGAGCTTCTCCAGCAACACCGTTGCTGCGCCAACGCGCAACGGGAACGTCAGCAAGCCGCCCGTACCGAAAGTGAACGCTAACGGGGGAGTGCCGCAGAAGATGTCGTCCGGCCCCGGCTTCAGCACGTGACGCGGAAACAGATCGCACATCGCGAGCACGTCGCGATGGAAGTGCATCGTGCCCTTCGGCTGGCCCGTCGTACCGCTGGTGAAGGCGATCAGACAGACGTCGTCCGCAGCCGTGTCGCAGGCGTCGAAGCTCGCTGGCTGATGGGCCATACGGGCCTCCAGTGAGTCCTCACCAACGTCGTGGAAATACACCACCTTCGACAGCACCGGACAGAAGTACTCATGCCCTGCCTGACGGTTGAATTCCAGCTCTTCCTTAAGCCTGCCATCGCACAACGCAGCCGTTACCTCCGCCTTATCGACGATCTGCTTGAGTTCCTTCGCACGCAGCAGCGGCATCGTCGGCACACCGACCAGCCCGGCCTTGATCACCGCAAGCCATGCGGCCGCCATGAACAAATTGTTCGGGCCACGCAGCAACACGCGATTGCCCGGCACCAGCGCCATATCGTTGCGCAACACATGGGCGATGCGGTCCACCATCTCGCGCAAACCGAGATACGTCGTCACCGTCGGCTGGCCGTTCTCCACCGAATAAATCGCAGGCGCGTCGCCGCGTCCCTGCGCAATCGCGTGGTCCAGCAACTCGGCAGCGCAGTTCAAGCGCGCCGGATACGCCACGTCCGGATTGTCCAGCAGAAACTCGGGCCACTGATCGGCAGGCGGCAGATTGTCGCGCGCGAAAGTGTCGAGATGTCCAGATCGTTCCATGTGCTTCTCCTTGCCCCCGGTAATCAAGCATGACGCCGGCGCTTCGCGCCCGACGGAGTCCTAGTGCTTCCAAGTGTTATTGCAAGACGCCATGCCATCCCTGTCTCCGTGGGTTGCCACTGCGCACATCCCAAGTCCCGCCGTGTAACTGCCATGGACTTGTCAAAGCTTGTCCCGCGCGTCGACTGCCGAATGCGAACGATCAACCGTCCTTGAGCAGTTCGCGCGCGATGATCAGTTTCTGTACTTCCGTTGCCCCTTCGTAAATCCGCAGCGACCGGATCTCGCGATACAGACGCTCCACCACCGCGCCCGACACCACGCCTGCACCGCCGAACATCTGCAACGCGCGATCGATCACCTGCTGCGCCGATTCCGTCGAGAACATCTTTGCCATCGCCGCTTCACGCGTCGTGCGTTGCCCCAGAACGTCGCGCTGCCACGCGGCGCGGTACGTCAGCAACGCGGCAGCATCCACCGACGTCGCCATGTCCCCCAGTGCCGCCTGCGTCAACTGGAAGTCCGCGAGCGTCTGTCCGAACATCTCGCGCGACTTCGCGCGTGCCAGCCCTTCATCCAGTGCGCGACGCGCAAAACCCAGCGCGGCGGCCGCCACCGATGCGCGGAAAATATCCAGCGTCATCATCGCGACCTTGAAGCCCTGCCCTGCGTCGCCCAGACGCTGCGACGCTGCCACGCGGCAGTTCTCGAACTTCAGACGCGCCAACGGATGCGGTGCGCTCACGTCGATACGCTCGGCGATCGTCAGGCCCGGCGTGTCCGAGTCCACCACGAATGCGCTGATGCCACGCGCCCCGGGCGCTTCGCCCGTGCGAACGAACACACAGTAAAAGTCCGCAATGCCGCCGTTGGAGATCCACGTCTTCTCGCCATTGAGCACGTAGTGGTCACCGTCCAGCGTTGCCGAACAGGCCATCGCCGCCACATCCGAACCGGCATCCGGCTCCGATAGTGCGAACGCGGCAATCGCCTCGCCCGACGCCACGCGCGGCAGATAGCGTTGCTTGAGCGCGTCGCCGCCCGCGAGCGTGATCGCGCCGCTGCCGAGTCCCTGCATCGCAAAGGCGAAATCGGCGAGACCGTCGTGACGCGCCAGCGTTTCGCGCAGCACACACAGCGCGCGCGAGTCCAACTGATCCAGCGCACCGCCGTGGCTCGCGGGCACGCAGTACTTTAACCATCCGGCGCGGCCCAACTGACGCACCAGCGAGACACACGTCGCGTCCGTATCCGCGTGATGGTCGACCTTCAGTTCGCGCGTGCACCAGTCATCGAGTTCCGTCCCGAGACGGCGATGCGCGTCGTCGAAAAACGGCCAGGCCAGAAAGTCCGCATTACGTGCGTTGTGAGGCGTGATATCGCTCATAGGTCAGTCGCCCTTGAACACCGGCTTTTGCTTTGCGACGAAGGCGTCGTAAGCGCGGCGGAAATCCTTCGTCTGCATGCAGATGGCTTGTGCTTCGGCTTCCGCCTCGATGGCTTCGTCCACGCCCATATTCCATTCCTGATGCAGCAACTTCTTCGTCACACCGTGCGCAAAGGTCGGTCCGCAGGCGATCTGATCGGCCAGCGTCTGTGCTGCCGAGAGGACCGCACCACCGTCGTGCAACGCGTTGAAGAAGCCCCACTGCTGGCCCTCTTCCGCCGTCATCACGCGGCCGGTGTAAAGCAGCTCCGACGCCCGACCTTGCCCGATCATGCGTGGCAGCAGCGTGCAGGCGCCCATGTCGGCACCGGCCAGCCCCACACGCACGAACAGGAATGCCGTCTTCGTCTGCGGCGTGCCCAGACGCATGTCCGAGGCCAGCGCCACCATCGCGCCCGCACCGGCACAGATGCCGTCAATCGCGCTGATGATCGGCTGCGGACAAGCACGCATCGCCTTGACGAGGTCGCCCGTCATGCGCGTGAAATCCAGCAGCTCCGGCATGCTCATCTGCGTGAGCGGCCCGATGATCTCGTGGACGTCGCCACCCGAGCAGAAATTGCCGCCTGCGCCCGTCACCACAACCGTCTTGATGTCCGTTGCGTAGACCAGACCGCGAAACAGATCGCGCAGCTCGGCGTACGAGTCGAACGTCAGCGGATTCTTCTTGTCGGGACGGTTCAGCGTGATCGTGCCGATGCTCGGACGCCCTTGCGCATCGTTCGACACCGACCACAGAAAGTGCCTGGCTTCATAGTTCGCGAAGGGGCGCTTGTGATGCGCCATCGTCAGTTTCACGTCACTCATTGGCCGATCTCCTTTGCCATCGTCGAGCCGCTCCGGGTCGGTGTTCCCCGCCCATGACGCCCAACGATCCTGCTAGTTAGAATGACGTTGCGTGGTCATCCGACTACGCAACGTCCTGAGTCTTCGTCACACCCACAACACTTAGCCGACGGTCACTTCCCCGCCAGCCACCGCAATCGACTGCCCCGTCACCGCGCCCGCGCCCGGCTGACACAGCCACAGCACCGTATCGGCGACTTCCTGCGGCTGTACGAGGCGTCCCTGCGGATTGCGCTTCGACAGCTCGGCACGCGCTTCGTCTTCGCTGCGCCCCGTTTTGGCGACAATGTTCGCGACCGCTTCACGCACGATGTCCGTTTCCGTATAGCCCGGGCAGACAGCATTCACCGTCACGCCCTTCTTCGCGACTTCCAGTGCCAGTGCCCGCGTCAGACCGACCACGCCGTGCTTGGCCGCGCAATACGCGGTGACGTACGGATAACCGATAAGACCAGCCGTGCTGGCGACATTGACGATACGTCCCCAGCCAGCGCTCACCATGTTGGGCAGCGCGGCCGAGATGCAGTGATACGTACCCGTCAGGTTGACGTCGATCATCTGCTGCCAGAGCGCTGCGTCCGTCTTGCCGAAGGGCGCGCTCACAGCCTGCCCCGCGTTATTGACGAGCACCTGCACCGGGCCGAAACGCTCTGCGGCACGGGCAAAAGCGGCCTCGACCGCGGTCGCGTCCGAAATATCCGCCGCCACCCAGGCCACCTCACCGAACCCGGCCAACGCTTGCACGCCTTGCGCAAGCTTCGCTTCATTGCGACCGAGCAGCGTCACGCGCGCGCCCTGCGCGAGCAGCGCGCGGGCCACCGCTTCGCCAATGCCCCGCGCGCCGCCCGTCACGAGCGCATGCACGCCCGTGAGCGATGTCGGTGTCGTACCGATGGCGTGGGTAGAGGTTGTCGTCGACGTCATGAACTGTCCTTATTTACCGATCTGTTGAGCGTACGCGGCAGCACGCTCCAGATTGGTCTCGTACTGACGTTTGCCCGCATAGTACTGCGACGGCCACGGCAGATCCTTGTAGCCGATCTTCGCGGCTTCGTGCAGCGTCCAGAACGGATCGGCCAGATGCGGTCGGGCGAGAGCGCACAGATCGGCGCGCCCCGACGCGATGATGCTGTTCACGTGATCCGCCTCGAAGATGGCGCCGACGGCAATCGTCGGCACACCGGCTTCGTTGCGCACGCGATCGGCGAACGGCGTCTGGAACATGCGGCCATAGACCGGCTTCTCTTCCTTGCTGACCTGACCCGACGAGCAATCGATGAGATCCGCCCCGGCGTCCTTGAAGGCGATGGCGATGGCGACTGCGTCGTCCGGCGTAATCCCGCCTTCGACCCAGTCGTGCGCCGAAATACGCACCGACATCGGCTTGGCGGCGGGCCACACATCACGCACCGCGTGGAACACTTCCAGCGGATAGCGCAGACGGTTTTCCAGCGAACCGCCGTACTCGTCCTGACGCTGATTGGTCAGCGGCGAAATGAAGCTCGACAGCAGATAGCCGTGCGCACAGTGCAGTTCGAGCCAGTCGAAACCGGCTTCGGCGGCACGACGGGCGGCTTGCACGAAGTCATCCTTGACGCGGACCATATCGGCACGGGTCATCTCGCGCGGCGTCTGCGACACGCCATCGATGTAGGGCATCGGTGAGGCCGAGATCAGCGGCCAGTTGCCGTCGTTCAGCGGCAGATCGATGCCATCCCAGGCCAGACGCGTCGAGCCCTTGCGGCCCGCGTGCCCGATCTGCATGGCGATTTTGGCGTCGCTGCCCGAATGCACGAAATCGACGATGCGCTTCCAGGCATCGCGTTGTTCGTCGTTCCACAAACCGGGGCATCCCGGCGTGATGCGCGCGTCCGGCGACACGCACGTCATTTCCGCGACGATCATGCCCGCGCCGCCCAGCGCACGGCTGCCAAGGTGCACGAGGTGAAAGTCGCCAGGCACGCCGTCGATCGCCGAGTACATCGCCATCGGCGACATCACGATGCGGTTCTTGAGCGTGAGTTCGCGTGCGCGGAACGGCGTGAACATCGGCGGAATCGCGTGCTGACCGGCGGCGCGTTTCACACCTGCGTGTTCGGCGAGCCAGTCTTCATAGCCTTCCACGTAACCGGCATCGCGCACACGCAGGTTCTCGTGCGAGATGCGCTGCGAGCGCGTGAGCAGCGAGTAAGCAAACTGTTCGGGGGCGAAGCGCGCGTAGCGGTCGACGGTTTCGAACCACTCCGTCGAATTGCGCGCTGCATTCTGAATCTTGAGCACTTCGATGCTGCGGGCGGCTTCGTAGTCGTTGAGCACTTGCGGCAAGGCGTCGATGCCCTGCGTGCCGAGACCGTCGGCCAGCGCGATGGAGTCTTCGAGTGCGAGTTTGGTGCCCGAGCCGATGGAGAAGTGCGCCGTGTGTGCGGCATCGCCCATGAGTACGACCGGCACGCGCTTACCGTCCACATCGGTCCAGTGCACCCAGCGTTCGCAAATGACGCGCGGGAACTGAATCCAGATGGCGGAGCCGCGCAGGTGCTTGGCGTTGCTCATCAGTTCGTGACCGCCGAGGTACTTGGCGAAGAGGTTTTCGCAGAACTTCACGCCCTCTTCCTGGCTCATCTGGTCGATGCCGTGGGCGCGCCAGACCGACTCGGGCGTCTCGACGATAAACGTCGACGTGTCTGCGTCGAACTGATAGGCGTGCGCCTGGAACCAGCCGTGTTCGGTCTTCTCGAAGGCGAACGTGAAGGCATCGAAACGTTGATGCGTGCCGAGCCAGACAAAGCGGTTCTGACGCGTGTCGATGTCGGGGCGATAGGTGTCGGCGTAGCGGGTACGGATGCGGCTGTTCAGGCCGTCGGAGGCGATCACCAGATCGGCGTTGTAACGGCGGGCGATCTCCTGATCGTCGCTCACGTCCGTCTCGAACACGAGTTCGACGCCGAGGGCTTCGCAGCGCGCTTGCAGAATGTTCAGGAGCTTTTTACGGCCGATGCCGATAAAGCCGTGCCCGCCCGAGGTGATCGTGCGGCCCTCGAAGTGGATGTCGATGTCGTCCCAGTGGTTAAACGCAGCATTGATCTCTGCGGCACTCACCGGGTCGGCTTCCTGGAGGTTGTCCATGGTGGCGTCGGAGAACACGACGCCCCAACCGAAAGTGTCGTAAGGCCGGTTGCGCTCGACCACCACGACACGATGGGAAGGATCGCGCAGCTTCATCAACAGCCCGAAATACAGACCTGCGGGACCGCCACCGATACAGACGATATTCATCTCCAGCCTCCGGATTCACAGATCGCGTCGCGCTAGCCGAGCGGTCGACCTTTGTTAAATCGTAAATAGTTTATGCCTAAAATACTAGCGAAAAAAATTCACTACGGCAAGGTCGGTGGTGTGCAGGGATGCCGTGGGAGGGAAAGCACTTAGGCGAAGGCACCTCCCCAAGTTCCACTCAGACAATTCCGAAAGTGCACAAGTTGGTTCAATTTCGAAATACGTGTCGCCGCCCCCCTGCCAGAATCGTCCCCGTCTTGTCACTTTCGAACCATCCACTCTCTGGCGAGACGCCAGGGTGTAAGCCCCCCCGGCTATCGCACGTCAACCGTGCTCGCTGTTGCGCCCTTCTACGCACGCGTTAATGCGTTCGCGCCCGAAACCGCCCTTGCGGTGTTCGTCGTGAGCGCGACGCTGCGCTTTGATTCGACCAAAAGTAAGGGCAGCGCAATTCGTGGCATATCCAGATCTTCCACATCAATCGGCAGTCGTCTCACACCGCACTTGCACTCGTTTTATCACTCAAGCCTCGGCGATCACCTGCTTCGGCGCGCTCATCGGTGGCCTGGCACTTCATCCCGAAACGGCGTTGGCGCAGACCCCACCACAGGTCGTCCGGGACCCAGTTCGGCAAGGCGTCCAGGACGCGCAACTGGAGCGCCAACGACGAGACGCGCAGGAACGCCAACATAGAGCCGACGCACCCGACGTCCATTTATCGGCCCCTGCCGACGGCACCGAATCTCCGATCGACACCACGCAACTGCCAACGGAAGCGCCCTGTGTTCCGCTAACCGACATTGCGATGACCGGCCCGGATGGCGATGCCTTACCGAGTCGGTTCGCCCCCATCGCGACTGCCCTGGGCCGGTTTGTCGGCCAGTGCGCAGGCACGAAAGGCATTGCGTTGATTACATCGCAGGCGACCGAGGCAGTGTTGGCGAACGGCTGGGTCACAACCCGCGTTTCAGTCCCGGAACAGGACTTGGCCGGCGGCCGCCTGACATTGCACCTCATCGTCGGCCGGATTTCGAGCGTCCGATTTGCCGATGACAGCGTGAGAGGCAGTTGGCGATCCGCCGTTCCCCTGCGCGAAGGCGACATCCTTTCGATACACGGGCTCGAACAAGGACTGGAGCAGCTAAAGCGCATGCCCGGTCAGGACGCAGACATCCGTATCGAGCCCGGTAAGGGACTCGGGACCAGCGATGTGTTGATCGACGTGCAACGTCGACGGCTCTGGCGACTGCTGGCCTCCGTGGATAACAGTGGCACCCGCGACACAGGTCGCCTGCAGGGGCAACTGGCCATCGGCATCGACAACCCGCTAGGACTAAACGATCTTCTCGACCTTTCCGCGCAGCACGACTTGTCGACCGGCGACGATCGCTTCGGCACGAAAGGCGGCAGCGTCAGCTATTCCGTCCCTTGGGGTTACGGCACGGTTTCCGTCTTTGGGAGCACTCGCACCTACTTCCAGCGTGTAGCGGGCGCCAATGAAACCTTCGTGTCCAGCGGGCGAAACCAGACAGCCGAACTACGGCTGGAACGCGTCGTGCATCGGGACAGCCGAAGCAAGACGACCGCGGAAGCGCGCATCGGCCGCCGGTTCGGCAAGAGCTTCATCGAAGACTTCGAGATTTCCCAGCAATACAGGAACAACACGTATCTCCAACTCGGGATGGCCCGAAGGCAATATCTGGGTGCGGCGCAAGCGGACGTTGCATTGAGCTATCGGCAAGGCATGCCGTGGTTCGGCGCACAAGACGATCTGCGTGACCCGGTGACACACCACCCGACGCCACAAACGTATCGCTACCGCATGTTTCTCGCCGACTTACAGTGGTCTGCCCCAATTCGACTCGGCGGCATCCCGTTAAGGCTCACCGGCACGCTTCACGGCCAGACCACGGCCAATGCGCTCTGGGCCGTCGACCAGATGGCAATCGGCGGTCGATACAGCGTACGGGGCTTCACGGGCGATCAAACACTCAGCGCAGCACGCGGCTTCTTTCTCCGTCACGACATCCACGCGCCTCTCGCAACGAGCACTCACGCCGTCTATGTGGGTATCGACTACGGGCGAGTGTTCGGTCCCGGTACCCGCCATCTTCCGGGCACGCAGTTGGCCGGTGTAGCCATTGGACTCAGCGGCCAGATCGGCGCATACGGCGGCCCCTGGGGCAACGCCAATTACGACGTCTTCGTCGCGAAGCCCCTCCTCTATCCATCCGGATTTCCCGTGAACACCGCCGTCGCAGGTCTCTCCCTCGCCGTTCGCTACTGAGCTCAGTCCATGAATACACATTGCTATCGACTGATATTCAGTCACGTTCAACATCAATGGGTCGCTGTCGGCGAAAACGTCAGCCGCGGCAGGACACCCGGAAGCGATCGGAGCGCTAAGCGCCGCGCGGCAATTCACCGGCAATCGCCTCGCTCGCCGTCGGGCGTCGCGCATGTGCTGCGGATGTCGTTAATCCCTGCACTGCTAGCCATGGCGCTTCCGGTGACGGCATTCGCTCAAATCGTCGCGGCCCCGGGCCCGCATGCACCGGGCGTCAGCACGACGCCTAACGGCCTGCCGCTGGTGAATATCACATCGCCCACCGCAGCCGGCGTCTCTCAAAATCAATACCACCAGTTCGACGTCCCCACGCAAGGCGTCATTCTCAACAACTCGCGCACCATCGTGCAGACGCAAATCGGAGGGCTCGTTCCGGGCAACCCCAATCTCGCGGGCGATCCGGCGCGAATTATCGTCAACCAGGTCACGAGCACGTTGCCATCGAACGTTGCCGGCTATCTGGAGGTCGCAGGCCAACGAGCGGAAGTCATCATTAGCAACCCCAATGGCCTGACCTGCAACGGCTGCGGCTTCATCAACGTACCGCGTGGCGTCCTGACAACCGGATTGCCGGTATTCGGCGGCAGTGGGTCGCTTGAGGCCTTTCGCGTCACCGGCGGTCTTCTGAACATCACCGGGAACGGCTTGAATGGCGGGAACCTTGAGAGCACCGCTTTGCTTGCTCGTGCTGTGGAGATCAATGCCGCCGTCCACGCGCAGCGACTGGACGTGATCACCGGCTTGAACGACGTCGACGCAGCAACGTTCGAAGTTCGTCACTCGACACAAGCCGAAGGAGGACGACCGACGTTCGCCCTGGACGTTTCGCGCCTTGGCGGCATGTACGCGGGAAAAATCCGACTGATAGGTACGGAGACCGGTGTCGGCGTCAATCTGGACGGACACGTGGCAGCCAGTCGTGGCGCCGTAGTGCTCAACAATGCGGGGCATGTTCAGATTGCCGGTAAGTTGCACGCGAGCGAGGACATTCACGCTCGGGCAGTTGGAAGTCTCTCCGTTAGCGGAGAGGTGATCTCCGATGGAGCACTCGATCTGGCGTCAGCACGCGAGCTCATCAGCGCTGGCACCTTGCGCAGTCGTCACGACATGACGCTGAGTGTTGGCGGCACATGGCGACATACGGGAATCGCCTCGACCGGGCGACACTTCAGCGCACGAGGCGGTGCCGTCGCCTCGTCCGGCATGATCGCCTCAGGAACCGATCCCGACGGGACAAGCGGCAGTCCGGGAGACGTATCGGTCTCGGCCTCAGGCTCACTGCAATCAAGCGGGACGCTCTCATCGACGGGAAATCTCGAACTATCGGGTGACGCGATCGACCTGTCAGACGCGACGCTGACGGCGCTGTATGGCATGCGAGTCCATGCTCGCATCGGCGACATTTCGATGGTACGGGCCACGACGAGCGTGGGTGACGCGCTTCACATGACGGCGGCAAAAACGATCGACCACGACTCGGCAACACTCAAGACGGCCGCTCTGTTCATGGAGGCCATTGCGTTGAGCAACCGCCGGGGCACTCTCTCTCAATGGGGCAAGTCTCCTGTCCAGATCAAGCTCTCTGGGTTGCTCGACAATCACGATGGTCGAATACAAATCAATGGCCTCGATCTCTCGCTGACGGCGGCACACGTCGACAACATCTCGGGGAAAATCGAACATGCCGGTACCGGCGAGCTTCGCGTGCGCGCGGCATCCATCGATAACGGGCAAGGCACCATTGCCACGAACGGTGACCTGTCTGCGGTAACCGACGCGTGGCGGAACACGGGCGGCGCAATATCCGCCACACGTTCGTTGTCTGCGTCGATTCAAGAGGAATTTCGTAACGATGCAGGTCTGATCCAGTCCGGGTCGAAGTTCTCCCTGAGCGCCGGCATCGTCGAGAATCGTGGCGGCCGAATACTCGCCCTTGCCGACGACCTTCATCTTCGTGTGCGCGATCGAATTCATAACGCCGCGCTCGACGACGCAAAGGGAGAGATTGCGGGGAACGCGAATGTCTTCATTACGACTGCCGACCTCTCCAATTCCGACGCGCTCGCGGCGCAGAACTCACTCATCATCGACGTTGCGCGTAGCCTTCTGAACCTTGGCGGCACCATCACTGCACAGCACGACGTCACCCTTTCGGTCCGGAACGCGCTCGACAATAGTGACGGATCGATATCGGCTGGCGATAAGTTGGCCTTGCGCGCCGATCAGGTCATCAACGCCCGTGGACAACTGGAAGCGCGCTCGCTGTCCGTCGATGCCCGGCAACTCGACAATCAGTCCGGCGCCGTTCGCCAAACCGCGAACCGCCCACATGACGCCTCATCGCTACGCGTTGGACAATCGTGGCGGCACGATTCATTTCGGGGCACACAACGCCAATATCGACGCAGCGGAGCTGGACACCAGCGATGGCGACATTGCGCATGCCGGATCCGGAACGATCACCATCACAGGAGCAACGATAGCCAATCGCGGCGGACGTATTCGAACCAACGGCGATTTACAGCTGGATGGCGGCGAGATTGCGAACGGCCGGGGGCATCTCAGTTCACTTGGAAGCATGACAGTGAACACCGCTCACGGGCTGGATAACGCCTCCGGTCTGATAGCGGGGAAACGTCTCTCGCTCAACGTCGGCGGGGCGCTCAACAATCACAGCGGCCTCATCGAGGCCAACGACGCCCTTTCACTCGACGCACAAGCATTCGACAACACTGCAGGCAGTCTCCAAAACGCTGGGCAGGAACTGACGAAAATCAACGTTCGCAACGCGTTGAAAAATACTGATGGCGGGCGAATCGCCACAAACGCAGACATTGAACTTGGCGTTGGCACGTTCGATAACCGCGGCGGCCGACTGAGCGGAAACACGCTCATACTGGAAGCGTCATCCGACGTCTTCAACGATGCCGGACACCTGATCGCACTGAAGGGTCTGAGCGCGATGGCCGGTCGTGGATTTTTCAATCGTTCGGGCCTGGTGAGCGTCCACGAAATATTGACGCTCGCCGTCGAAGGCGACATCGACAACGGCTCGGGACGTTTTGAGATCGGAGCGCCCAACGGCCGCATGCGGATGTCGGGACGACGTCTGGATAACGAAAACGGTAGCATTCTGAATGCCGGCAACGGTGCTATCGACATCGTGCTTCGCGAGCGGCTACGAAACGTCGCGGCCTCCCGAAGCACAGCGAATCGGCGGGGCAATATCGCCGGTAACGGCGCGGTCAGCGTACATGCAGGTGGCGTCGACAATCTCGACGGGGCACGCATCGAAGCCGGGGCCGCCTTGACCATTGCGTCGACAAAGGACATCAACAATCAACGGGGACAGTTACACGCCAACGAGGCGATAACGGCGTCTGCAGAGGGGGACTTCGGGAACGTCTCCGGGGAGGTCCATTCCGGCACCGCGCTGAAATTGACGACGCGTGGCGCGCTGGACAATACGGACGGAAGCATTGAGAGCGGCCCCGCTGCGGCCGCTGACGCCACGACTGCGAACAACGTCGTTTCGATTACCGCAGCCAGTATCGACAACACCAATGGCCGAATTGTGAATGGCGGACAAGGAGATCTGACCCTCGTGTCCGACTCACTTATCAACGCCAGGACAAGCGACGCCACCCGATTTCATCCAACAGGACTGATCGGCGGCAACGGACGTCTTTCCATCAGGACCTATGCTCTGACAAACGGGCCGTCCTCACAAATCACGTCCGGCACAGGTCTGGCGTTAGTGATCAGAGATACGTTGACCAACGATGGCACGATCTTTTCCAATGAAGATCTCACCCTGTCCCGGGAAAACGGCGAGCAAGCGGGAAGTTTCAACAATGGCGGTGTAGTGCAGGCACGACGTGATGCGTCTCTCGCGGTCGAGCGGCTGGATCATAGAAGCGGCGAGATTTCCGTGAATCGGACGCTGGGCCTGCGGACGAATCAGTTGTCAGGCACCGCCAGATTACGCGCGGGCGGCGATTTGAACATCGCACTGCCTGGCGACTTCGTCTACGGCCCGAACCATATCTGGCAAGTTGGCGGAAATCTGACGCTCGGCGTAGGGGGCACGTTAGGGATCTACGGTTTGCTGGAAGCCAACAAGGTACTGACGGTCACGGCGATGCGGGTATTGAATTCGCAGGGCGGTCGCCTCCGGGCAAGTTCGGTGGTTGTCGACGCTTCCGGCGATTTCATCAACGAAACACGTGTCGACGGTGACGACATCCGACTGCGCAGCACCGCGTTGCGCAACACGGGATCCATCCTCGGTCATCGCATTCGGTTCGACGGGGCACGCGTTGAAAATACGGGTGACCCGGCGGTGATCGCTGCGACGCAGCAGTTGGACATCTTCGCGAGCGGTGAAGTCGTCAACCAAACCGGTGCCACGCTGTTAAGCCTTGGGCAATTACGCATCGCGGCCGGTGACTCCCTCGATGCCGAGGGCCTTCTCACCGAGCAAACCGAACGGCTCGTTAACCGCTCCGCGACGATCGAAGCCGGTGGCGACATCGATATCGCCACGCGCGACTTCATCAATGATCGTAGTTACATCAACGTCACTGAAGGCGAACACGAAAGCACGACGCAGACCATTCGCGACGTCTGGATTGCGGGATACATCGCCCTACCCGACTCGGATAGCCGTGAGAGGTGTGCCGCACATACCGGCAGCGCATGCGAAGAATTGCCCACCGTTCATACGAGCCACAGCCTGAGCGTAGACGGTGAGCCTCCATTGATCGAAACACCGCACATCGAAACCGATATCAACGGACGCACGATCAAGACGACGAAGCTCGTCCCGAATCCGCGGAATCAAAGCTTCACCCAATGGCGTTGGGGTCGCGAGGCGCGCGCGGCGCATTCGGCAGAAAAACTTCGGGCGGTCGGCGCGCCGATAAGCGTCACCATTCCGAAGCGTGGGCTGACGGCACTCGATACCGAGGGGAAGACGTTCTCCCTAGAAAAGCCAATCATCGAGGTATCGCTTCGACGCGGATCGTTCTCCGAATACGACACCCGAAACATCACGCGCAGCGCGGTCCAGCATTTCGAGTCGATAACGGATGACGGCCGCGGAAACTGGATTATCGAATTCTGGCCTGACTACGACCCTGCCAAACATATCTTGCCGACGGTCGTCGACCAGTCGGGCCAGGCGATCTCGGGCGCTCCGGACGAGGGGGTGCGAATCTTCCGGCGAGGGCACGGCATACGCGATGGCCGCGATACCAATGAGTATCGCCGCACTCTCACCGTGCATAGCCGAACCGACGTATTGGGCGATGTAGCTGCCCCGGGCGTTATCACATCGCAAGGCACGATCCGACTGAACGTCGATAACGGTACTGCACTGAATCACGCGTCGACGATAAGCGCGGGCGGGGACCTGAAGGTCCGCGGAAACGACGGGCACATTACGAGTCGTAGTGTCGGCTTGAAGCGCGTCGAACGGATCGAGCAGGTGTCAGACCTTTACTGGCACGAAAAGAGCGGGAACAGCGACTCATGGCGCACCTCGGTCAGTCTTCCTGGCGCCGAGCGGACGACCGTCGTCGGCGGGCTCTCGAGTCTCATATCGTCGAATCAGGCAACCCGAATTCGTGGTCGCGACATCACGATCGAGACAGCAGCCATCGACGGGACGGTCATTGGTAGCCGAAACACCGACAGCGGCGTGAACGCGTCATCCAGAGTCTCCGTGAATTCCAATGTTGAGTCCGTCTCCGCTTCCACTCGGGCGTCTGTCGATACGCTGAATGAGACTGCGACGCGGCCCGGGGCCGTGGGTGCGATTCAGACGCTCGACGCCATTTCCGGCGGTATTCCGGGGATCACTCTGCCAAGAAGTGCGCTCTTTCAGGTGATCTCTGCGCCCGACCATCCCTACCTGATAGAAACCGATCCACGATTTACCGAGCGCGGCAAGCTGGTTTCCAGCAACTACATGCTCGATCTGCTCGGCATCGACCCGTCGGCCGTGGAACGGCGCATCGGGGATGGCTTCTACGAGTCAAAGCTGGTCCGGGAGCAAATTCTCAAGCTCACCGGGCAAGCCGTCGGGGGGAAAGACGATACGGTCATTCGGAATCTGTTGGCGCAAGGTGCCCGGGCTGGACGTGATCTGGAGCTTCGTATTGGCATTCGACTGACCGCAGAACAAATGAAGGCGCTCACGGACGACATCGTCTGGCTTGTGCGGCAGACCGTCACGCTGCCAGATGGGACAACACAAGAGGTCCTTGTTCCCACGGTTTATCTCGCCCATGGAAAGCGCGTCACCATGCAGCCCGGGGGCGCATTGATCTCAGGTAGCGACGTCCTCATCGAGGCAACAAATCTAATCAACAACGCGGGTCAGATAGCCGGGCGCGCCAGCACCCGATTGACGGCCGACGACGTTCGGAATCTCGGCACGATCGGCGGTGCGGGGAACAAAGGAAAGGTGGAGGTCGTCGCGGCGCGCGACATGACCAATATTGGCGGCGATATTTCGGGACGCGACGTTGACGTCTTCGCCGGGCGTGACGTCGTCTTCGAGAACGCCCTCAACACCTTCGAGTGGCGCAAAGGGTCTCAAGGTGGTGCGACGAAGTCCATCGAATCTCTGGGCAACGTGTCCGCGACCCGATCCGTATCCGTCACCGCAGGTCGAGACCTGACCGTCGTCGGGGCGGTCATCGATGCGGGCGAGGATATGAAGCTGACAGCCGGACGCGACATCTCATTGGGCGCGAGCGCGTTGCAACGAGACTTCGGCGGTGGCACGCAAGACAACCACAATCAGACGCAGATCAAAGAGCACGTGGCGTCGCAGATTACCGCCGGTGAACATGCGACGCTGATCGCAGGGCGCGACTTGACAGCATCGGGTGCACGCGTTGGTGTGGATGGAAATATCGCCATCGCGACGGGAAGAGACGTCAAGGTCGATGCCGTCCTCGACAGCATTCAGGACGCCGGGCGCGTTCGTAGCAGTTCATACTCCACCGAGGTAGATAGTTACGAAGAGACCGCGCGAGGAACGCAACTGTCGGCTGGCAAGGGAATCGGCATAGCCGCCGGGCAAGCTGCGGCGTTGAGTCGACTGCTGGAGCAACGAGGCGTGAGCGCCTACGTGTCGACGGACAAATCCGGCACTGGTGACGTCATCTTACTCGGCGCCTACCTCAGCGCCGGTGGCGACGCGCCTGATCGGTCCACGACGAAGCCGGTTCCGGGCCACACAGGCAAATCCGATATTCAAATCACGGCCACTGGGGACGTCACCGTCGGGGGCGTTGCCGCGCAATACGACGACGTCCGTTGGACGCAACGAACGAGCAGCGGTCTTCTGTCATCGACGACGGAGACCACGCATCGGGAGCGTCACGGAACACGCACGACGGGGAGTACGTTGTCCGGGGATGCCGTTTCCTTGATGTCGGGACGGGATATCGCCATTGCGGGTAGTCACGTCATCGCTGACAACGACGTCGTATTGGGCGCCCGACGGAATATCGACATCTCGTCCACGGAAGACCGCGGGACTTCACTGTCCGCCTCCGAAAAAACGACCACCGGTGTTTTCGGCGGTGGCACGAGTTTCACTATTGGCAGCCGAACTGAGAAAGACAGGCAGCGGCGGGAGCAGGTGAATCGAACGGGAAGCATCGTTGGGACGGTCAATGGCGACGTCACGGTTCGCGCGGGCAACGATTTCCGGCAGGAAGGCAGCACGGTTCTCGCGCGCGACGGAAGCATCGAAATCGCCGCCACGCGCGTTGCCATCGTCGAAAGCCAGGATTCGGAAAAGTCCGTTCATGAGCGGGAAGTCAAGCAATCTGGCCTGACGGTCGCCGTATCCAGCCCCCTCCTGAGCGCCGCTGAGACGCTCGGCCAGATGGGCAAGGCCGTTGGCAAGGTGAACGATTCCCGCATGAAGGCTCTCGGTGTCGCCGCCGGGGGGCTTGCGATCAAGAACGCAGCAGACAGCGTCAAGAATCTACAGGACGCGGCCAACGTCAATATCTCCGTCACCGTCGGAGGATCGAAGCAACAGAGTCGCGAAACGAACGACAGCACGACGTCCACCGGCTCGACGGTGCGAGCGGGAGGCGACATTACCATCAACGCCACAGGCGACGGCGATCGATCATCGATGCAGATTCGGGGGAGCACGATTGAGGCGGGAGACAACGTGACGCTCGCTTCGGACGGCGCGCTCGACATTCTCGCGTCGACCGATACGGCCGAGCATCATCGAACCTCCAGCGGGGTATCTGGCGGCATAGGGCTGGGCATTGCCCTGGGGACCAAAGGCTCGACCATTGGTGTAACGGCCAACGCAAGCCTGTCGCGCGGCAAAGCCGACGGCTCGGATGTGACGCATCGATCGAGTCACGTCAAGGCGGGCAACGTGGCCGAAATCTCATCGGGAGGCGATACCAATATCCGCGGCGGGACGGTGAGCGGCGAGCGCGTCATCGCGAGGGTCGATGGCGATCTGAACATCGAGAGCCTTCAGGACACCAGCCGTTACCAGTCGAAAGACCAGTCGATCAGCGGGAGCGGAACGGTGGGTTTCGGCGGGGCGTCCGGCAGCATCAACGTCAGCCATCAGCAAATCAACAGTGACTTCGCCAGCGTCGTGGACCAGGCGGGAATTAAGGCGGGAGATGCGGGTTTCGACGTGACGGTCAAGGGCAACACCGACCTGACGGGAGCGGTCATTGCATCCACGGAAAAAGCGGTCGACGCGAATAGGAACCGTCTGAAAACTGGGTCTTTGACGACGCGTGACATCGAGAACCACGCAGAGTACGACGCCTTCGGTATCAGCTTGGGCGGCGGCATCAGTACGGGTGGTGGCGACAACGCAAAAGTCGGGACCGATCAGAAGGGGGATGCTCAGACCGGTGCTAACGCGACGCCGGGGACCGAACTACCGAAAACTGGGCCTGTCAGCGTCGCTCCACCGATAGTTGTGGCGGCTGGCGACAGCGCCTCCAGCGTCACCCGAAGCGGTGTAAGCGGGGCTGTGATCGAGATTACCGACGAGGCAAGGCAACTCGACCTGACGGGTAAGACGGCGCAGGAAGCGGTAGCGGACGTCAATCGTGACGTGTCGTCGGATCGGGATGGGAGCAACGCCCTCGCCAACAAGTTCGACAAGGAGCAGATCGAAGCCGGCTTCGAGATCGTGAGGGCGCTGCAGCGCGAAGTCGGGACGTTTGTGGCCAACCGGGCGAAGGAATTCGAGGCGCTGAAAGAGGCACGTAAGAAGGAGACGGATCCGGTGAAGATCGCGGCGTTGGACGGACAGATTCAAGACGCGGCGAAGTGGGCACCGGGCGGACGCTACCGTCAGATAGTCACGGTGATGGCGGCGGCGGCGGGTGGAAACGTCACGGCAGGGACTGGCGAATTCCTGCAGCGTGCAGCCGTCGGCTATTTGCAGACGTTAGCGGTGGAAAAAGTGAAACAGATCGCTGACAGCCTCGAAAGCGAATCCGCCCGAACAGCCCTGCACGGCATCGTCGGCTGCGCCGGTGGAGCGGCTTCGGGAGGCAACTGCGGCGCGGGTGCAATGGGCGGTGCGGCGAGCGTAGTGCTTGGCAACTTGCTCAATCAGATAGCCGACACGCGCAATGACGAATTACCGCAGCAGGACAAGGAGGCCCGGATGAATCTCATTGAAGGCGTCGTGGCAGGCATCGCTGCCGGGACGGGCAATGACGCCACGACAGCGAGCATCGCGTCTCGGTTGGAATTGGAGAACAACCAATTCACGCTTCCACAAGGCGTAGTGAAAGCGGGGGCTGCTGCGGCCTCGCTGGGGGAATTCATGAGCCAGAACGGCGCATCCGCTGAGGAAATCCAAAAAGCCCAAACCGATCTGCTCGAATGGATCGGTACCGACGTACCGCAGCCAGCGACGCTGCTTTTGAAGAATTGGGTGATTTTGATGGGCAATGCACCAGCACTCGCGCCGGGTGCTGCTACCGCAACCGGTATGGCCGTGCGCGGCGCGATCGGTGGAACCGCAAACCTACTCGTTCAGAAAGCGCTCAACGGCGAGCAGGAAATGAGTAAGGTCGATGCGCTTATTGCTATTGTGGACGGGGCGATAACGCAGGGACGGGGGATTATTACCTCTATATCGACGAACGTCAGCGGCGCGGCTTTGGGGGCAATAATTAAAGGCGAGAACATCTCGGGGGCCAGTGCTGGCGCATTGATCGGCACGGTTTCTGGGGCAAAGACAGGGCAAGCAATCACCGGAGCAGCAAAAAGTATCGCATCGCACGAGGCATCAAACTTTCTCGGCGCCGTGGTTGGATCGGTTACATCTGAAGCAACGTCTGCAAAAGCACAGGATCAATTGAAAACTCTGAAATTATTAAATGACAAATAACATTATTTTAAGATTTATATTTTATGCAACATCGACATCGACAACCATATTTTTGACGGTGGCGTTCTCAAGTTTTTTAGTGTCAGCCTACTTTTTCTTAACTCATGGAATATTTATTTTTGGCACCGAAGACATTATCTATTCAGCGAAAGCAGCGACAGCCGCCAGCATCCCACTATCGATCGGGATACTCGTAATGGAAAAAATCAAAACCAGCAACCAACGCAAATCCCAAAAAAAGTAAACGATTGATAGCATGCCCCCAACGTGGTGGCAGCCCGAAATCCGCGCAAAGTATGTTTAATCAGGGGGATCGGACGCTCACCTCTTGATCTGTCGGATGCGCCGGAGCCCCAACAACTGCAGTGCAGGTGTAATGGGCGGTGCGGCAAGCGTGGTGCTTGGCAACTTGCTCAATCAGATAGCCGACACGCGCAATGACGAATTACCGCAGCAGGACAAGGAGGCCCGGATGAATCTCATTGAAAGCGTCGTGGCAGGCATCACCGCCGGGACGGGCAATGACGCCACGACAGCGAGCATCGCGTCTCGACTGGAATTGGAGAACAACCAATTCACGCTTCCACAAGGCGTAGTGAAAGCGGGTGCTGCTGCGGCCTCGCTGGGGGAATTCATGAGCCAGAACGGCGCATCCGCTGAGGAAATCCAAAAAGCCCAAACCGATCTGCTCGAATGGATCGGTACCGACGTACCGCAGCCAGCGACGCTGCTTTTGAAGAATTGGGTGATTTTGATGGGCAATGCACCAGCACTCGCGCCGGGTGCTGCTACCGCGACCGGTATGGCCGTGCGCGGCGCGATCGGTGGAGCGGCGAACCTAGTCGTTCAGAAAGCGCTCAACGGCGAGCAGGAAATGAGTAAGGTCGATGCGCTTATTGCTATTGTGGACGGGGCGATAACGCAGGGGCGGGGAATTATCGCGACGACGTCGATCAGTACTGCTGGTGCCGCGCTTGGAGCAACGATTAAGGGTGAATCAATCACTACTCCGGCCTTGAGCTCGGCAGTGGGAACAGCCGTAGGAGTTGGTGCAGGCGGACTCCCCGAAAAATTGATTAAAGGCACGGCAACACCGGCAGTTATGGAACTACTAGGCACGGCCACCGGCCCCGTTGTTTCGGAAGGATCAACCTCGATTATCCAAAAACTAACCAATTGAAAAATGATAAAAGAAATTACTCACATCATTATCCTCATAATTTACACATCAATATTTTATTTCATAATATCAATCATTACGAGATTTGCAGTGTCTTCTTATTTTTTCATTTTCAAATCAACCGGGGAATTATTTCTTTACGATGACGACATTATTTCATCGATCAAAGTTGGATTGGCTGCAGGAGTACCCGTTGGGTTTGGATCTTGGATTTTGACAAAAATTGAAGAGCGAAAGGACGATAAAAATTAGGGCTTTTCCCGTTCAAAAACGCCTTCAACAGAGCTTCGACGATAGAGGCTCAGATCGAGGATACCGCTCAATGGACGTCATGCGGGCGTTATCGCCAGATCGTCACGGTGATAGCGGCGGCGGGTGGAAACGTCACGGCAGGGACGCAAACACGGGCCAAATCTGCGCGGCCCTTGATTCCACCACGCGATGGCGCGAAGCCTTAGTCCGAGCTTACGACGGGTGCAGCCTAGCGTAACGAGGCTATCGATGCCATTGAGAAAAGCAGTCGGCGCGAATGGAAAGTCGCCAGCGGTTATCACAGGCGCTCGCTGGCTGAGACCCCGATGTACCGCCTCAAGACGCTCACGGGACACAGCCTGTGGGCGCGCGAAATCGGCTCGCAAGCTACCGAAATGGCCATCGGCTCAGGCGCGCTCAACCGAATGACCACGCTCGCACGCCCGAAATCCGTCCGTATCGCCTGAATTCGGCTTCACTGAGGGGCTCATGTTTTCTGCAACAACGCCACGTGGAATCGCCTCGGTAAATTGGCCATGTATTTTGTCGGGCTTAGTGTTTTCTCGGGAACGCTTACCTGGCTATTTTTGCAAAAACCTCTAACCGCGCAAAAACCAAACATGAAAAAGAATTTTTTTATTAAAAAATCTTTTATTTACGTAGCATTTGGATCGGCGTTTGGAATTTCAATATTTCAATTATTTTTCATCCTCATATTCTACAGTCCTGACGGCTTCAGCATCGCGGGACTCGCCATGTCTGTCATTTTCGGCAGTCTCTCGACCGCAATCTCTGCAATTGTGGGAAGAAGATTAGGTGCGCTTGATGAGGAGGCCGAATTCTGGAATTTCGAATTGAGACGATGGATATTCCCCTTCATCGTCGTAGCACTGGTAGTTCCTGCCATCGGCCATATCATAGAAATCGTCCTTCAAGGAAGCCCCTTATTAATTGTTGCGCTGACCGTGTGCAACTTACTTCTAACCCCATTAGCGTATTGCATACTCACAGCCTGCATCTTGAAAAATCGTCTTGCGCATGTTTTTTTCTCGGCGTTGCTCACTTGGTTGATTTCAGCCCCATTGCATCTAATTCATAAGCAACCGTTGCAGCTCTGGTTCGCTACCTTCCCCCTTACCGCATTGCTAGCAATTACCGGATATCTTGCAGCTCAAGGCACTAAAGCCATTCGAAGCCGCTCCGTCGGAATCTAAACCTCGCGCGGCGTTGTTGCATAAATTCGGGTTTGGTTGGGCTGACGTTTAGGCGCAACGGCTGTGAGGGTAGTGCTGTTAACTTTTGCCGAAGCGGCGTAGTGTCTTGGATTTTTTCCGGGACGATGCGCAAGGACCACCGAGAGCGAAGCGAGCCCAAGGGTACCTACCGCGTCAAGAATTGGGCGCAGTACAACCAGGGGCTGATTGCCCCAGGGGATGTCACGTGTGGGTCGAACAGAGCTCGCTTGTGCCGTCGGCTAAGACCGAGTCGCCCAAGCGTGGGCGCCCGCCCGTCTACACGGACGCGCCGATCCAAGGGCTGCTCGGTCTGAAGACGGTGTTCCACTTGCAGTTGCGCGCGCTGCAAGGCTTCGCGCAGAGCTTGCGCAGCCTGGTCTTCCCAACGTTGCCTGTGCCGAACTACACGACGTTGAGCCGCCGAGCGCAGCATCTGAATGTCGTGCTGCCCGCCTCGCATGCCAGCGAGCCGCTGCATTTGGTAATCGACAGCACTGGGCTGAAGCTTTACGGCGAAGGCGAGTGGAAGGTTCACGAGGCCATCGATGTCATTGAGAAAAGCAGTCGGCGCGAATGGAAAGTCGCCAGCGGTTATCACAAGCGCTCGCTGGCTGAGACCCTGAAGTACCGCCTCAAGACGCTCACGGGACACAGCCTGTGGGCGCGCGAAATCGGCTCGCAAGCTACCGAAGTGGTCATCCGCGCAGGCGTGCTCAACCGAATGGCCACGCTCGCACGCCCGAAATCCGTCCGCATCGCCTGAATTCGGCTTCACTGAGGGGCTCATGTTTTCGATCTCCATTGATGCAACAACGCCCTGGCAATGCGACCTCGAAAACTCACGAGCTACTCATGGCCATTCACTGAGCATTTTTTGACGCACAACGAGTGGCCCCGGGCCATTGGAAAACTGAATGAAGGCTATTGGCGGCTGCGCCGCTGGCTCGGCGTCAGGGGGCAACTGCGGCGCGGGTGCGATGGGCGGTGCGGCAAGCGTAGTGCTTGGCAACTTGCTCAATCAGATAGCCGACACGCGCAGTGACGAATTACCGCAGAAGGAAAATGAGGCCCGATTGAATCTGATCGAAAGCGTTGTGGAAGGCATTACGGCAGGAGTCCGCAAGGACGCGACGACGAGCATCGCGGCCGCCCTAGGCATCAAGAAGGATACGTATCGCAGCCAAAGCTGATGATTTATCAGACAAGTACCAAGGCAATCTACGGTCGTTACCCGATGGGTTTGAACGAGTGGCCGCGTCATCATCGTCGCATGGTTTTGCCCGGCGCAAAGCCTGTGTTTCCGGCCTCCGCAAGCACACTCCCCCGTTCAAGCCAGACCGACGGCTCGCGCAAGTCCGTCAACAATCCAAGAGGTATTTGATGCACGCATGTCCCATCCCCGACGCCGTATTGGCCGACGATGACGCAGTCGAAATGCTGCGCGTCTGGACCGCAGAAAAGACGATGTACTGCTCGATGAAGGTCGGGATGTATCAGGAAACCCGCAAAGTTTCCGAGGAGGCGGTCTGGGGCGTCATTCTCGCGGACGTCGCCCGTCAGGTTTCGGACGCCCTCCGGCAGGCCAATCCCGACACCGAAGCCGACTCGCTCGCCATGGTGCGGGATCACTTCCTCAACGAGTTGCGCGCCCCGTCGCTCCTTTCGACCGAGGACGCGCCACCTCAACGTCACTAATTTCGCGGCTTAACGATGTGGCGACGTAACGATGTAACGACGTAGCTATGCAACGTCCGATGTAACGCTCAGCGAGCGCCCATCCGCGTTCTGGCGATCAACAGTGTCGTCAGACTGATCACGGCGCCCACCATCAGATACAACCCCGGGGCAAGCTTGTTGCCCGTCGCGGCAATCAGCCACGCGACCGCCAACGGCGTGAAGCCGCCGAAAATCGTCGTCCCCAGGTTGTAGCCGACGGCCATGCCCGTGGCGCGCGTGCGTGTCGGGAACAACGACGACATCAGCGCCGGGATCGGCGCGAAGTACACCGCCTTCAACGCGCCCACCCACAGCATCACGACCATCATCGTCGCCAGCGACGCATGCGCATTCATGAAGGCAAACGCCGGATACACCGTACACAGAAACAGCACCCCGGCCACCAGCATGATGCGAATGCGTCCGACCTTATCCGACCAATGACCGACGAACGGCGTGAGCGTCATGATCACAAACCCCGTCACCAGCGTCGCGATAAAGCCCTGCGCGGGCGGCAGGCCGAGTTGCTTCGTCGCATACGTCGGCATGTACAGGATCATGTAGTTCGCGGTCGTCGTCAGAATCAACGCGCCGATGGACACCAACAGACGCGACTTCTGCGTCGCCAGCACCTCCCACACCGGCGACTTGCCTGCATCGCCGCCCTCGGCGCTTGCCGCCTTCTTACGTGCCACATCGTTCGCAAATGCGGGCGTCTCGTCGACGTACTTCCGAATGTACAAGCCGATCGGGCCGACCAGCATCCCGAACAGGAACGGAATCCGCCAGCCCCACGATTCGAGCTGCGGCTGCGTCAGCGCACCGGTCAGCACCGCCCCGAATGCCGACGCCAGCAACGTGCTCGCGCCCTGACTCGCGAACTGCCAGCTCGACATGAAGCCGGGACGGTTCGGCACGTGCTCGACCAGAAAGGCCGTCGAGCTACCGAACTCTCCGCCCGCCGAAAACCCTTGCATCAGACGAGACAGGAAGATGCCGATAGGTGCCCACACGCCGATGACCGCATATGTCGGCATGAAGGCGATGATTCCTGTGCCAACCGTCATCATCGCAATCGAGAGCATCAGCGACGCGCGGCGTCCGTGTCGATCGGCGTACGCGCCGAGCACGAACGCCCCCAACGGTCGCGCCAGATACGACAACGCGAACGTGCCGAGCGCCATTAGCAACGACACGGTTTCGTCGTGCGCAGGAAAGAACAGCTTCGAGATCGTCACCGCAAAGTAGCCGTAGACGATCAGGTCGTACCATTCGAGCGCATTGCCGATGGACGTCGCGACGATCAGTTTGTAGACGGGCACATCGGAACGTGCGCTCGCCGTCACATTGGCGTCGTGGGTACCCTCGGCTTGATCCGCCCCGGCGGCGGCAGCGGAGCTGTTCATCGCGGTTTCCCCTCGTTCAGGTTCACATCCCCCAGATCCCAGAAAAGTCCCGCCATGATCTGCAACGCCTCGCGCGCCACCGAACCCAGCAGATGCTCGTCCGGCGCGTGCTGCGAACACGCCGGATAGGAGTGCGGCACCCACAGCGTGGGCAACCCCAGCACGTCGGCGAAAACATCGTTCGGCAACGTACCGCCCAGGTTCGGTAGCAGCACCGGCGGCTTGCCGGTCGTCTCGCGCATCGACGCCAGCGCCCACAGCACCCACGGATCCTCCGGATCGAGACGCGTCGCCATCACACCGCGCTCGACTTCTACGTCCACCATCGTGAAACCATGCGCGTCAAGGTGCGCACGCACGATGTCTCCCAGACGCTCCCAATCCGTCCCGACGACGAACCGGATCTGCATATGCGCGTAGGCGTAAGGGGGGATAGCGTTGACGGGCTTCTCGGGATTGCCCGTCTTGAAGGCCAGCACTTCGATGTTGTTCCAGCCGATGACGCGCTCGGTCGGTGTCAGGCCCGGCTCGCCGTAATCGGCATCGACCTCGGGGTCGTTCGGGCCGCCACCGACTTCAAGTCCGGCCAGCGCACGTCGCACCGACACAGGCAGTTCGGGCGGACGCAATCCCTCGACCAGAATCTTGCCGTTGCCGTCGACCATCGACGCAATCGCATTCGCCAGCACGACGCCCGGATTGCGCAGCAGACCACCCCAGTTCCCTGAGTGGTGGCCGCCATCACGCAAATTCAGGCTGAGTTTGAAGTTGACGAGACCGCGCGAGCCAAGGAAGACCGTGGGCCGCTGCGCCGCCAGACGCGGACCGTCGGAGGCGATCAGCACGTCCGCACGCAACTCGTCGCGCAGTTGTTCGCAGATGGCACGCAGCCCCGGCGAGCCCATTTCCTCGCCCATCTCCACGATCATCTTCACGTTGTAGCCGAGCTTGCCGCCGCGTGCGGCAAGCACCTCCGCGAGCGCCGCCAGATTGATCGTGTGCTGTCCCTTGTTGTCGGCAGTGCCGCGTCCGTACCAGCGGTCGCCCTCGACGACGATCTCCCACGGCTTGAGGCCGTCGCGCCATTGTGCGTCGTAACCGCGCACGACGTCGCCATGCCCATAGGTGAGGACGGTCGGGGCGTCGTCGCTTTCGTGACGCTCTGCAATCAGGAACGGTCCGCCGCCCGGTATCGGATTGGGGACGATGCGCGACGTAAAGCCCAGCGTCGCGAGCGCGGGCGTCATTTCGTCGGAGAGATAAGCGTGAAGAACGTCGCCGCTGTCCGGCTCCTGACTCTCAGTCTTGTAGGCGACGCGACGATTGAGCGTGTCGAGGAAAGCGCCCGAATCGTATTGGGCGGTGGCTTGGGAAATCGCTGCGCTACGGGTCACTGCTTGTCTCCAGATGGCATTGTGGGCACGGCTGCCGGTCTCGCTCATTGGTACGACATGGATGCGACGCGTGTCGGTAGCACGCTGCGGCACAACCGTTCAGGCCATTCTAGGAGTCGCTATTTTTGACAACAATGATAATATTTCGAAGGTTTCTTTGCTGTTTCGGCAAAGCAAAAATGACACCTTCCCCACCCCGATCTCCCCATGCAAACGCACGCACTGCGCTACTTTCTGGAAGTCGCCCGGACAGGCTCACTGAGTCGGGCGTCGGAACGCTTGCATGTGGCGGTTTCAGCGTTGAGCCGTCAGATCGCCAAGCTGGAAGAGGATCTGGGGACGCCGCTATTCGAACGGCGTCCGCGCGGCATGGTGCTGAGCGAAGCGGGCGCGCTACTCGCGGATCATGCGCGGCGTGTGTTGCTCGATGCCGAGCGCGTCACATCCGAGATTCGCGGTCTCACGGAAGTGGGACGCGCAACGATTCGCGTGGCCAGTTCGGAAGGTGTGGCGCGCGACTTCCTGCCGCAAGTCTTCGCGCGCTTTCGCGAGGCGTATCCGGGCGCGCACTTTCTGCTGAATGTCGTATCGCCCTTCGAAGCGACGGAGCGGGTCCGCGATGGCGAAGCCGATATCGCGGTGTGTTTCAGCGTCGCGCCCGAAAAAGGCGTGCAGGTCGTTCACACGCAACCCGCGCCGATCTATGCGCTGATGGCGAAAAAGCACCCGCTCGCCAAGCGGCGCGAGATTGCCCTTGCCGACCTCTTGCCGTACCCGATGGCGCTATCGGAGGCCGGGGTGACGATCCGTCAGATGTTCGATTTGTGCTGCACGCTCGAAGGCCTGCTGTTCGAACCGGTCTTCATCAGCAACTACCACGCCGCACTGCACAGCTTCGTGCGCTCGGGCAACGCCGTCACGCTCACCGGGCTGCTCACGGTGCGCAGTCGCCTCGCGCCCGAGGGCCTCGTCGCCATCCCTATCCGCAATCCGGCGCTGCATCAGCGCTCGCTTCAGGTGCAGACCATGGCCGGACGCACCCTGCCCGCGCCCGTCGAGGCGTTTCTCGGCCTGCTCATCGACGCCATTCGCGCCCCCGAAATTCTCGACAAGCCGTTTGCCTGACGGCACGAACCGAAGCCCCGATCCTCTGACAAAGCGCCGCTAGTTCGCAGGCGGTGGCGGCGTCGTGGCAGCCGCCTGCGCCTGAGCAACGCCATCGTCGTTGGCCATCTGCTCGCGATCGGTCAACTGCGCGAAGATCCATGCCGAGCAACACGTAATCAGGCCAACACACGCGAACGTCGCACGAAACGCCGGGAGCGCGCCCACGCCCGCCGCCTCGCCGAACGCGCCCGTGAACGTCACCAGCAGCGCACCGCCGACCGTCAGACCGAAGCTCATCGCCAGCATCTGCACGAGCGAGAACAAGCTGTTGCCGCCACTCGCGTCGTCCGGGTTCAGATCCTTGAGCGTCAGCGTGTTCATTGCTGTGAACTGGATCGAGTTGATGCCGCCGAGAATCCCCAACTGAACGATGAGCAACGGCACCGGATAGTGGGGCGTGACCAACGAGAAGCTGGCCATCACTGCGCCGGCCAGTATCGTGTTCCACACGAGGACAGAACGATAGCCATAACGCACGACCAGATGCGTCGCCAGACTCTTTGCGAAGATGCCCGTGATCGTAGTCGGCAGCATCAGCAGCCCCGCCTCGAACGCCGTATAACCGAGACTGACCTGCAACAGCAGCGGGACGAGATACGGCACAGCCGCGATCCCGATGCGGGCGAATAGATTGCCGAGCAACCCGACGCTGAACGTGTGCACGCGGAACATGGCGAGCGAGAACAACGGCTGCGGCGTCCGGTTCGCGTAGAGCCCGTAGGCGACGAAGCCCGCAAACCCGACCACGAGCAGCACCAGCATCAGCGCGTGCGCCCCCGCCATGTCGGCGTGACGGTCGAGCGCAAGCGATGTCGCGACCATCCCCACCGACAGCAACAGATAGCCTTTGACGTCGAACGATGTCTGGTGCGGAGCCCGCGCGTTCGTCAGGAAGAAGTGGGCCGCCACGCATCCCGCGACGCCTACCGGCACATTGATCAGAAACACCCAATGCCACGACGCCACCTTCACGAGCCAGCCGCCGAGCGTCGGCCCGATGAGTGGCCCGATCATGCCAGGCACGGCGACGAACGCCAGCGCCTGCAAATACTGCTCGCGCGGGAATGTGCGCAACACTGCCAGACGCCCGACAGGCAAGAGCATCGCGCCGCCGAAACCCTGCACGACGCGCCATAAGACGAGTTCGTCAAGCGTGCTCGAATAGGCGCACATGGCCGAGCCGATGGAGAAGATCGTGAGCGCACTTGAGAAGACGACGCGCGTGCCGAACCGATCGGCAAGCCAGCCCGACAGCGGGATCGTCACGGCCATCGTCAGCGCATAGGCAATGACGACCGCCTGCATGTGCAACGGCGACTGACCGAGATCGCGCGCCATCGCGGGTAGCGCCGTGTTGACGATGGTCGAGTCTAGCGTCTGCATGAAGAAGCCGACGGAGACGACCAAAAGCATCGCTTTCTGCCGCCAGGCGGCCTGATCGGGTGAAGTCATGACGTTGGGCTATGAAGAGGCACAACGCATCATACCGGCATCACCACCGACGACAGAAGCGACCAGGAGCGGCTTACCTCCCTGCCACCGCCTCCCGCACCTGCTCGAGCGCAGACGGGTCTTCGATGGTGATCAGATCGCCCGTCTCACGTCCCTCGCAAATGGCCTGAATGGCGCGACGCAACAGCTTGCCTGAACGTGTCTTGGGCAGCATCGAGACGAAAAACACGCGCGCCGGACGCGCCACCGCCCCGAGTTGCTTGTCGACGGTCTTCATGACATCGCCTTCAAGCGCAAGACGTGCGTCCGGCGTGTCCACCAGCTCCGGGCGGCGCAGCACCGCGAACGCCATCGCCACCTGCCCCTTGAGCGCATCCTGCACTCCGATCACCGCGACTTCCGCCACCGCCGGATGGCTCGCAATGCTCTCCTCGATCTCACGCGAGCCGAGCCGGTGTCCGGCCACGTTGATCACGTCGTCGGTGCGCCCGAGAATGAAGTAATAGCCTTCCTCGTCGCGCACGCCCCAGTCGAAGCTCGAATACAGGGTGCGGCCCGGCACCGTCTGCCAATACGTTTTGACGAAACGCGCGTCGTCACCCCACAGGGTGCTGAGGCAGCCCGGCGGCATCGGGCCTTCGATGGCAAGCACCCCCTTCTCGTTCGGCCCGCAATCCTCGCCCGTCGCCTCGTTGACCAGTTTGACGTCGTAGCCATACACCGGCTTGCCCGGTGACCCCAGCTTGCTCGGCAGGACTTCGACGCCGCGCGCCATGCCGAGAATCGGCCACCCCGTCTCCGTCTGCCAATAATTGTCGACGACCGGTTTGCCCACACCCTCGGTGAGCCAGCGCGCCGTGGGTTCGTCCAGTGGCTCGCCCGCGAGGAAAATCAGTCGCAGTGACGACAGGTCATACTGCGTGAGATACGCCGGGTCCTGCTTCTTGAGCACGCGAATCGCAGTCGGCGCGGTGAAGAGTTGCGTCACCTTGTACTTCTCGACGATGCGCCACCAGATTCCGCCATCGGGACGGATCGGTGTGCCCTCGTACATCACTGTCGCAATGCCCGCGAGTAGCGGCGCATAGACGATGTAACTGTGCCCCACCACCCAACCGATGTCCGACGCACAGAACATCGTGTCGCCGGGCTTCGCGCAGAAGATGTGCTTCATCGACGAAGCCAGCGCTACCGCATAACCGCCGGTGTCGCGCTGCACGCCCTTCGGCTTGCCCGTCGTCCCCGACGTGTAGAGGATGTAGGAGGGCTCGCTCGACTCCATCCATTCGCACGGAACGAACGCATCGAGATGCTGTTCACGCAGCGGCGCATAGTCGACGTCGCGCCCTGCGACTCGCTCCATCGGTGCCAGCCCGCGATCGATCAGCAGCACGCTCGAGGGCTTGTGCTGCGCGAGCGCAACGCCTTCGTCGAGCAGCGGCTTGTAGGGTACGACCTTACCGTTACGCGAACCGGCATCCGCCGAGACGATGACTCTGGGTTGCGCGTCGTCGATGCGCGCGGCGAGATTGACCGACGCAAAGCCACCGAACACCACCGAGTGAATCGCGCCGAGACGCGTGCACGCGAGCATCGCGAACAGCGCCTCCGGCACCATCGGCATATAGATCAGTACGCGTTCGCCGCGCGTCACACCCAGCGATTGCAACGATGCCGCCATGCGGTTCACTTCCGCCGCGAGTTCGTCGTAGGTGTAGACACGCTCCTGTTCGGTTTCCGTCGACACCCACACCAGCGCATTCTGCGTGCCGCGCGACGGCAGATGACGGTCAACCGCGTTGTGGCAGATGTTGGTCCGCCCACCGACAAACCAGCGCGCAAAGGGCGGCTTGTCGTATTCGAGCACCTGATCGAAGGGCGTCTCCCAGTCGATCATTTTGGCCTGTTCCTCCCAGAAGGCCGCACGCGAGTCCGGAGCAATCGAACGGGCGTGAAACGACGCGTACGAAGTCATGTTGTCTCCTTGCATTATTGGCATTCAGTGTGCGCGTTGACGCTTACGGAAGGCTTACCGGGGCACCGGGTACATGCCTGAAATGCTAGGGGATTACGCGGAGATCGGGGGGATTTCTGTCGATTTAAGTGAGTTCCGGGACGGTGGCCGCTGTCGTCGGCGTGGCTGGCACTGCTGGCGATGGCGATGCTTCGGCTTGCTGGGCCTGCCACATGCGCGCGTACAGGCCGCCTTGGCGCAGCAGCGCCACGTGGTCGCCCGTTTCCACGATGCGCCCGCCCTCCATCACCACGATGCGGTCCGCCTGCCGGATGGCAGCGAGACGGTGCGCCACGATCACGCACGTCGCGCCTGCCCGTTCGTGTGAGAGACGCGCCAGAATGCGCGCCTCGGTCAGGGCGTCGAGCGCGGCGGTCGGTTCGTCGAGCAGCAACAACGGCGGGCTGCCCCAGAGTGCACGCGCAATGTTTACGCGTTGGCGCTCCCCGCCGGACAGACCTGTAACGGACGCCGAATCCGGCACTTCGGCAAGCGTCGTCACGCGTTGGAATTCGTGCTGTAGGCGACCGTCCTCGGGCAATACACCTTTGCTCAGTCCCGCGCGATAGGCGACGTTCTCGAACACGGTGCGATCGAACAGACGGCAATCCTGCGTGACGAAGCCCATCATGCGACGCACGGCTTCGGCACGCGCCGCACACAGCCTGTCTTCATCGATGCGCACTTCGCCGCGCGAAGGCAGCGTGAGACCCGCCATCAGACGCAACAACGTCGATTTCCCTGCACCTGAGGGACCGACGAGCGCGACATACTCGCCCGCAGCGATCCGCAGACGGATGCCCGACACGATGGGCGGTGCCTCGCCGACGGCCACGCTGACGTCGTCGAACTCGATGGTGGGTGCTTGCGAGGCAGCGGACGTCGGAGACGCAGGGAACGGTGGAGGTGCCGATACATCGTGCCCGACTAACGTCGGGAGCGCCGCCACCGCTGTCGGCCCGGCCGCGCCATCGCGCAGATGCTCGTCGACGCTGACCAGGGCTCTGGCCACCTGCGAAACCAACGCACCGAGCATGGCCGCAGGCAAGGCGAACTGAAGCAGATAGGCGTTGACCTGCACGAGTGTGCCCACCGGCTCGGCACCCCGCGCCACGTCGCTGACCGCGAGCAAGGTCATCGCCGAGACGCCCGCCGCCATGATCGCCATCTGCAAAGCGCTCGTGACCTGCGCCGTCGTCGCCGTTGCCAACGCTGCGACATAACGCGTGCGCAGACGCTGCGACAAGCGGTCCACTTCGGCGGGTTCCTGCGCGAACGTCTTCACGCACTCCAGTTGACTCAGCGTATCGGCCAGCGCGCCGGTGGTGGCGCGCGAGACGTCGTTCGCCTGCGACTCTCGACGCGTCACGCGCGCGAGCGTAGGTCGCAGCGTCAGCACGTAGGCCACGACGGTCGCGCCAAGTATCACGCCGTAAAGCACGCCGAAGTTGAGCATCAGGATCACGCACGTCGCGATCACCTGCACAGCCAGCGGCAGCAACCCGAACACCAGTCCCGTGACGATGACCGGTAGCGCCACTTCCACACGAAACAGGCAGTCGAGCACATGCCCGGCATTGACGTCCCGCGCGCGATGCGCGGGCAACTCGATCAGGCGCGTGAGATAGCCGAGTCCGGTGCGGCGTCGAAGATCTTCCATCACCCGTTGGATGAGTAGATCCTTACCCCGCTCGCCGATAGCCGCCCCCGACCACAGCACGACGTAGGCCACCGCGAACGGCATCGCCAGCGTGCCCGGTCGCTCGCTCGCCAGCGCATCGACGGCCAGCCCCAGCACCCAGGGCGCCATGAGCCGCAACGCGAGCATCAGCGCCGCTGCGAGCGTCGCGGCGGCAAGCCACAGACGGTGACGCGATCTCGCCGTCTCACGCGCCCATAGCGTGCGCAGCACGAAACACAGCGCGTTCCACCCCGCCTGTCGCGTCATGCCGTCGCCTCGTTGCCGGGCCCCTCGGACGCATATTGCCCGCGCCGTCCACCTGCGTCGGGCGTTCCCCCAACAGCGCCCGCTCCCTGCCGCCAGCCGCGCACGAACATCTCGACGGCGTAAAGGCGGCGAATCGTCGTCATCGATTCGAGATGATGATGGGCAATCCGGCCGATGGCGCGACGACAGGCGTCGCGATCGATCCATCCGGACGCTGCGCAATAGCCCTCCAGACAGACCTCCTCGACATGGCGCAAATTGGCGGCCACACCCGCCCCTACAACGCCCGTCATCATCCCCTTGTCGCGACGCCAGAGGTTCGGCAGACCACTGGCCAGATACGCCGCGCGACGTAGCGGCAAACGGTTGTGCATGGCGTTGAAGAGCCGGTACGTCGGCATCGCAAACCCGGCTTCGACCACCGGTTGTGTGAGGAATGGAAACGCCGTGCCGCCCGCGGCCAGCGACGGATGCACCTCGATGTCGCGCAGGTTGCCGAGCGTGCCGAGAATCTGTGTGCGCTTGCCGGGACGCATCCTGAGCGGCCACTGCGCCAGCCATGCCCGCGCGAGCGGTTCTCCACGGCATGGCTCGCCCGCGCAGGCGGCGGCCGTCAGTAAGCCGTCTTGCAGCGCGGCCAAGGGGTTCGCATGGCGTTGACGCAGTTGTCCAAACGCCCCCCGCGCGACCGACCAAAGCGGCAAGCGCTGCATGATCGCCAGATCGCGCCACGCACCGAGCGCACGACGCCACTGACCGTCCGCGAAGGCATCGAGGAAGGCCCCGTCGGGCGGCGGTGCGAGGAAGATGGCGTCGCCGCCGTGACCGTTGACGAGGCGATGCTCGCGGTATGGCATCAGACGCTCTCGCACGGCATCCAGTTGCGCCAGCATGCACAAATGCATGGCCGGACGCGCCAGACGTGGAATGTCCGTCGGCGGCGAGAACGCCGCACACGCCATATCGAGACGCTCGAACGCCATGCGCACATGCCTCGCCACACTGCCTGCGTGATGCGATTCGTCGCTCGACGGCGACGCCGGATCACAGTGATTCACCGCCGTGCATTGAGCGGCGAGTCCCGACTGTGCGAGCGCAAGCGCCAGCGAGGTCGACTCCACGCCCCCCGAGAGTTCCAGTACCGCCGGGCGGTCGCCGAGACAACGCTCCGTAGAACGTCGCAACACGCCAAGCAGGCCGGTGCCCGACGTCATCTCATACACCTCACTCGCCCCTCCCCCGGCTGCCATGCGGGCCACCAGACGACGCGCGTCTTCGGCGCGCCACGCTCGGGAATCCACAGGGCGTGGCCGAGCGGCAAACGCTCCACGTCGTACAACGCACACTGCACACCGCCCACATCGCCGTGCACGAGAAAGGATTTGAGCGCTGCGCTGTCGAACGACGGGTCGTCGCCGACAAGCGCCGCCGGATCCGACGCAACATGCACCGCGCCGTCGCGACAGAAGCGGTAGTACGTCGGACAGTGGCCGCATGGGTCGCACAACACAAGCGTCGCGCCGCACCAACGGTCATGCACGATGATTCGGTAATGCCCCCAGTACTGCTGCACAAAGCGCTCGGGCGACTCCAACGCCAGTCGCGCCAGCTCCAGCCCCGGCAACACTTCGCGGCCATCGTCCTTGTGAAACACACGACCGCTCACATACCACGCGAGCAATTCGCTCTGATCGCTCACATGACGACGGTCATCGTTCGCTTCGGGACGAATCCGGGCGGCAGGCTGGCCGTCCAGCCCCCGTAATACGACGGCGCCGGGCAACGGCACGTGACGCTCGGCCGGTCCTGGTCTTAGACGGGCAAGTTGCATGACAGGCTCCGTGTTGGATGGCGCGCCGGTGGGGGCGCAGATGCGGTTCAGGCCGCATGTAGATGGCCTGGATGGCCTGGACAGCCCGGTTGGCGTCGATGTGCCGAAGCGCGACGACGAGACCGTGCGAACGGACGATCAGACCGGCGTCTCGTAAATGACGGCAAGCTGCTCGCGACGTCGCGGGTCGTCGCCAATCACACGCCCCTGCGCTTCCGCCCACGCGTGAGCGTAGAACGGCTGGCGCTGAACGCCGATCACCAGTTGCAGACGCAGCCCGTCATGCGCGCACCACAGGGCCAGCGCCGCGTACCACGGCAGGCACGGCGTGCACTGCGGATAACACAACGCCGCGCGGTGCATCGCCGCGACGTACGGCGCGTAATCCCCGGGCAAACCGTATTGCGTGTCGCGTCGTTGCTGGGCGGCGTTGATGCGCCCGATCACGCCCGCCATTCGCGTCTTGCGCGTCGCTCGCTGGGCTTGCCAGAGCCAGTAGCTCGCACGCATCACATCGCGAGTACGCGCGTTGCCAGCAAGATCGCCGGGCATCGCCAGCCAGGCATCGAAGCCGAGACGCGGCGCCATGTCGCGCGTGGCGTGTCGGGGGTCGGGCATGGCCTGCTCACCGGGTGCGAATAGCCCTTCGGCGTCGAACATGTCCTGCATCGCTGGCAGCGTCTGCGCAACTTCCTGTGGCGCGTGACGCCATCCGATCAGCCGACGCAGCGCCTGAGAGTGCGCGTACGACAGATTGAAGTATCGATCGCAAGCGAGTTTGAGCACGACAACGTGTGCGTCCATCCCGACGATGTGAACGTCCGGCGCCAGATGACGGAAAACCGGCGCGTCCGCACACGCGCCGGTTCCGATTCGCATCGAATCTGCCACGTCAGGCGTGACCTCCGGTCACCGGCGGCAGCGTCGGGATGCAAACCGGCTTGAAGCACAGCGGCAGCACGGTGATGCCTTCAACGTCGTTGCCGAGGACGCCTCGCGTGGCGTGCGTGGCATCCACCGATGCCAGCACGTCGAGTTCGGTCACTTCTTTCACGGTTCCCAGATCCTTCTTCATTTAGGACTCCTTGTTGAGTGAATACGAACGAAATCGTCCGCGTCTTCATCATAGGAAACGGGAGCCGATGCATTTATGGGAATTTTCCGAAGGCGCACGTGAACCCCGTGCAGGGACTTGCGGGTCACGGTGGGCCAACGGTAACGGCAGCACCAAAGCAAAACGCCCGTGAGGCGAACCTCACGGGCGTTTGCGATAACGTTGCTGCGGCTTAGCGCTGCGCGGTCTTCGTGACCTTCGTCGCAGGCTTCGCGGACGACTTCGCGACAGCCTTGGCAGGTGCCTTCGCTGCGGCCTTGACCGGTGCCTTGGAGGCGACCTTGGCAGCCGGAGCGGCCTTGCTGGCGACCGCCGCCTTGGTCGGCTTGGCGGCCGGACGGTGGTCGACCACACGAATCATCTTGCCGTTCTTCCCACGCACCAGACGCGTACGCGGTGCATCGTCATCGCCCTTCGCGGCGACCGGCTCGGGTGCGGAGGACGCGAGCACGCGCGAGGCGTCCTTCACCGGCACGTGCAGCACCAGCAGTTGGCCTGACGTCAGCGTGTCGCGACGCAGGCGGTTCCAGCTCTTGATCTGCGCGACGCTCACACCGCTGCGCGATGCCACGCCAGCGAGCGTGTCGTGCTTGCGGGCACGCACCATTACCTTACGGGTGTCGGGCAGATCCGGTTCGAGGGCCAGCACGGCGCTGCTCGCGACCGAGGCGCTGATGTCCTGATCGATGTCGTCCGAGCGCGGCACCAGCAGCGTCGAGCCCGCCTTCAGGCGCATGCGCGGCGCAATGTTGTTGACCGAGCGAATCACGGCTGCATCGACGCCCAGCTTGCGTGCCACGTCTTCCGGACGCTCACGCGACGCCGACGTGTACGTCGTCCAGCTCGACAGCGGCTTGTCGTAGCCCTTCAGACGACGCTGGAACACTTCCGCGCTATCGAACGGCAACAGAATCTGCGGTTGTGCCGCGCCCAGAATCACGGGCTTGCGGAACGACGGGTTGAGCGCGCGGAATTCGTCGAGCGGCAGATCGGCCAGCTTGGCGGCCAGCGCCACGTCGATGTCACGCTTGGTGGTGACGCTCACGAAATACGGGTGATTCGGAATGTCCGGCAGCTTCACGCTGTAGATGTCCGGATGCGCGATGATGTTCTTGATGGCCTGGAGCTTCGGCACGTAATAGCGCGTCTCCGTGGGCATGCGCAGGCTCAGATAGTCGGTCGGCAGACCTTGCGCCTGATTGCGATCGATGGCGCGCTGCACGTTGCCCTCGCCCCAGTTGTAGGCGGCCAGTGCGAGATGCCAGTCGCCGAACATCGCGTAGAGCTTCGAAAGGTAATCGAGTGCGGCGGTCGTCGAGGCGAGCACATCGCGGCGCTCGTCCTGGAACATGTTCTGCTTGAGGTTGTACGTCTTGCCCGTGCTGGGAATGAACTGCCACATGCCGGCGGCCTTGGCCGTCGAGAGCGCTTGCGGGTTGTATGCGCTTTCCACGAACGGCAGCAGCGCGAGTTCCGTCGGCATATGACGGCGCTCAAGCTCTTCGACGATGTGGAACAGATACTTCTCGGAACGCTGAATCATGCGTTCGACATACTCGGGGCGCTGCGCGTACCACTGCGTGCGATCCTGCGCGAGGTCGGTGTCGAGGTCGGGAATGGAGAATCCGTGGCGGATGCGCGACCAGAGATCGGCGTCGTCGCTGCCGTAGGCCAGATCGTTGATCGAGTCGTTGTCCAGGTCGATGGTCTGATCGCTGGAGACGCGCTGCTTGCCTTTTGCGGTCGAAGCGACAGGCGACTTGCTCTGCGCATCGGGCGTGGATTTCGATGCACCTGTGGTCGGCGCTGTGCTGGCACACGCTGCGAGAAGCAGCGTCAGGAGCAAGCTAACGATAAGTCGCATTGATCGGGCTCGATTTGGGTTACATCTTCATGAAATTGGCAAGGATGTTAAGGAAACCCTTCAGATGCGTCAACCTTTCTGCCTAAATTTTTTGCAAAATTTACGCAGAAATGCCCCAAAAATAAGGGTTATCCCCGAGTTTGAATTCACAAATTGTGGCCGCGACGAGACGCATTTTCGACGCGCTTTGTGACAGTCCGTGCCATATACGATGGTGTCGATGCCATCGATACGACACCGAAACTTCACACTTGGGGCGATTCGTCGGGGCGGAGCAGGCGGTGACAAACCTGTCAACGTCTGCTGCGTGACAGAGCTCATGACGCGCCGCGATATTGACAGCACAGCACTTGCACAGCTAGCGCTTTGCAGGCTAGCCGTGAAATCAGCGAAAGGTGTCTTTCCAGGCGCGCACGGTCGCGAAGACTGCTTCGCGCGAGAGCGACGTTCGTCCCGCGTGGGCTTCGGCGGCCGCGACCACGGCCGGGGCGTCGCTGCGAAGGAAGGGGTTGGTCACGCGCTCCTGAGCGAGCGTCGTGGGCAGCGTCGGGCGACCGGCCGCACGCAGCGCCGTCGCTTCCCGATGCCATGCGCCGAGCGCCTCGTTATCCGGATCCACGGCAAGTGCGAAGCGAATATTCGATAACGTATATTCGTGCGCGCAGTGCACGAGGGTGGCGGGCGGCAGCGCAGCGAGCGCATCGAGCGACGCGAGCATCTGTGCAGGCGTGCCTTCGAACAATCGGCCGCAACCGCACGAGAACAACGTGTCGCCGCAGAACAGGTGTGGGGCACCCGTGGTACCGGCCCCCAGGAAATACGCAATGTGGCCAGCCGTGTGGCCGGGCACGTCGATCACCTGAAGCGTCATCGCGGGCGATGCAATGTGCACCGTCTCGCCACCGTTGTGCGGATGATCGACGCAGGCAATGGCCTCATGCGCGGGACCGTGCACCGGCACGTCGAAACGTTCGAGCAACGTATCGACGCCGCCGATGTGATCGGCATGTTTGTGCGTGATGAGGATAGCGCGCAGTGTGAGGTTGCGCGATTCGAGATAGGCGAGCACCGGTGCGGCGTCGCCCGGGTCCACCACAACGGCATCTTTGCCGTTATCGACGACCCAGAGATAATTATCCTGGAACGCGGGGACCGGAAAGACGGTCAGTGTTCCGGCCGACTGGCCACTCACCGCATCTGCGTGCGCATCCATATATACTCGCCACCATGTCAGAACGTCCGATTATAGACTGGCCCGTCTGGCTCGTCTCACCGCCAGGCCGCTACGCGCTCGCATGGGAACAGGCCCTCTTCGACCAATGGGTCGGGGATCTGTTCGGCTATCACGCGTTGCAGCTGGGCCGTCCCGAGCTCGATACGCTGCGCGAAAACCGCATGCCCTACCGGGGCCTCATCCTGCCCGCCGCGCGCGGCCCGGAGGCCCCGCCTCTCATGACCAAAGCCGCCAGCGTCACGACTGCCTGCGCGCCATCCGGCACGCCCGGAGGCGCGAACGCGGAGATGGTTGCTCGCGACATCCTCGTGAGTCGCTTCGACGAACTGCCGATCGCTACGGCCAGCACAGATCTCGTGGTGCTACCCCACGTCCTCGAATTTGCCGAGAATCCTCACGACATCCTGCGCGAGGTCGAACGCATTCTCGTGCCGGAAGGTCAGGTCATCATTACCGGATTTAACAACCTGAGTCTGTGGGGCGCGCGAGAGGAACTGGGCCGACTCGCCGGTGCGCCGTTCCTGCCGCCGGGGGCTGACCTGATTGCATTCACCCGCCTGAAGGACTGGCTCAAGCTGTTGTCGTTCGACATCGACCGTGGCCGCTTCGGGTGTTATCGTCCCCCGCTTCGTGGCGAGCACTGGTTACAACGCTTCGAATTCATGGAGCCCGCAGGCGACCGCTGGTGGCCGATCTTCGGCGCGCTGTATGCCGTGCGTGCGGTCAAGCGTGTCAAGGGCATGCGTTTGGTCGGCAAAGTCCGCAAGCGTATACTCGGCCTCCAGCCAGCGGCGGCACCGGTTGCCACACCGAATACCACGCATCGCCAACTGGCGGAAACGACCGAAGCGTCCGATTGATTGTTTGAGAGATGACCTTGCCGCAAGTTGAGATCTACACCGACGGTGCCTGTAAAGGCAATCCCGGCCCCGGCGGCTGGGGCGCCCTGCTCGTCGCGGGCAAGCACCGCAAGGAAATGTTCGGCGGTGAACCCAACACCACGAACAACCGCATGGAGCTTCTCGCCGTCATCCGCGCGCTCGAAGCCCTGAACAAGCCCTGTCAGGTCGTACTGCATACCGACTCGCAATATGTCCAGAAGGGCATCAGCGAGTGGATTCACGGCTGGAAGGCGCGTGGCTGGAAGACGGCCGCGAAGGAACCGGTGAAGAATGCCGACCTCTGGCAGGAGCTGGACGCCGTGTCGCAGAAGCACGATATCGACTGGCGCTGGGTGAAGGGCCATGCGGGGCACGACGGCAACGAAGCCGCCGACCAGTTGGCCAATCGCGGCGTCGAGAGCCTGCGCCACGGGTAAGCGGGTAAGCCCTTCGCATCATCCGCGCACTGCGTGAGGACGTTGTCATTTGCAATGGCCCGCGGTGCGCCAATTCCGAAAGCACACGAAACACGACGAACATCATGCGACAACTGATCCTCGATACCGAAACCACCGGCCTGAATGCCAAGACGGGCGACCGTCTGCTGGAAATCGGTTGCGTGGAACTGGTCAATCGACGCCTGACCGGCAACAACCTGCACTTCTACATCAACCCCGAGCGCGACAGCGATCCAGGTGCACTGGCGGTGCACGGCCTGACGACCGAATTCCTCTCCGACAAACCCAAGTTCGCCGAGATTGCCGAGCAGCTGCGCGAGTACTGCCGCGATGCCGAGATCATCATTCACAACGCGGCGTTCGACCTGGGCTTTCTCGACATGGAGTTCGGCCGCCTCGGCTGGCCACCGTTCATGCAGCATTGCTCTGGGCTGATCGACACGCTGCTGCGCGCGCGCGAAATGTTCCCTGGGCGCCGCAACTCGCTCGACGCGCTGTGCGAACGACTTGGCGTGAACAACGCGCACCGTACGTTGCACGGCGCATTGCTCGATGCGGAACTGCTCGCGGACGTCTATCTCGCGATGACGCGCGGTCAGGAAAGCCTTGTCATCGACGACAGCGAAGGTGACGAAAGCAATGATGGCGTGCCGCGCGAGAAGATTTCGTTGCGTCAGTTCGATCTGCCGGTGATCCTCGCGGCCAGCGAAGAGGTGGAGTCGCACGACGGCGTACTCAACGGCATCGACAAGGGCATGAAGGGGACGTGCGTGTGGCGCAAGGAACCGATGCCGCCGGAAGGCGAAGCACCGGCAGCGCCGTGATTGCGCGATCTTTCGGCGAATGCGGCGAGCCTCGCGAAAAATTCGCACAAAGCCCTTCCCAAACGAAGAAAACGTCCCTATAATCGCTGTCTTTGCTGCTTGCGAGTCATCGCAAGAAACGACGTGAAGTGATCGAGAGATATCATCACGACGGCAGCAAAACAGAACAAAAGAAAAGTTGCAGACTTCTACGAAAACAGTTAAAGTTCTGCTCCTGATTGCGAAAGAAGAACTTCAGCAATCGGCTCTAAATCATTGATTTAGTTAATGATTTGGGTGGTTAGCTCAGCGGTAGAGCACTGCCTTCACACGGCAGGGGTCACAGGTTCAATCCCTGTACCACCCACCAGATTCGCGCGAATCGCGCAAGGAAAGGCCCTCAGGCAAATGCCGAGGGCCTTTTTCTTTTTCAACCGAATCTCTGCCCATCCCGCATATCTCTGACAGCCCGCTCCAAATTCGCCCGAAGGATCACGCGATGAAACGGTGCAATCGTCGCAAGATAGATTCTTCCCAGTCTGTTATGGCAATGCACCACCGTCGCCGCGAGCAACTCCCGCCCGTTGGCCGCGTCGCCACGAAGTTGGACGCTGACGCGGAAATCGAGATGCCGATCGCCTGCACCCAGAACCAACTCCGTCGCAGTCTTCGACAGCAGTGGAAAGAAGCTGATCACCGGCCCACGCGCTGCGCCAGCAAGACCGACAGCGCGGGACGATTTAACGTTGACGGTCACCATCACCGCATCGCGGACACACAAGAGTGCACGAATCCACAACGCCTGTTGCTCGAATAGGATCCGTGTCAGCACTTCCAGGTCATCGCTGGCCTCTGGCGGCAGTCGAATTGCATAAGCGTCCGACAGGTCTGCGCCCGCGTAGAGCGGTGCGATTAGGCTGTCGCTAGGCATCGGCACCGCGCGCGCTTTGTTCATGGGTGAAGTCACGAGTCCCGGAAAGTGGGTTCAGCAACGGTGAACATGTGAAACAGACTACACCGATCGGATGCTCGCCTATGCGGCACAAGGCCGCACCCCGGATGATTACGCTATTGGGGAGTTCGTCGCGCTTGTCAACGCTTGAATCCCGCCGCCCCCACCACACGAACGTCCGGCCCCGTCAGCGAATAGACAATCCCGGCATTGTTCGCCGCCGCGCCCGTCAGCACACCCTGCGTCGAGAATTGGCACCCGCCTGCACAAGCACCACCCGTCACGTTTTGCGTCATCGTGCTGAATGTTGCACGCGCACCATCAGGGCCGACGGTCGTCGATCCTGCCCCGGTCACGTAGGTCGGCCCCGCCGACATCGCAATGTTCAGCTTCGGCGTGACGGCATACTGCGCGTTCTGGAACGCGATGCTCAGATTGCCAGAGAGCGTGCCCACGGCTCCCGTCGTCATATCGATGGCCTTTGTCGCACCCGCAAGCGCATATGTCATCGTGCCACTCACCGGCAGATTCGCATCAAGCGTTGGACGACCGATGACGTAAGGCATGCCGGAATTCCACGTCGTCAGATCGAACGTGATGCCGTGATCCGCCACTTTGCCCGCCGTCCAGCGTCCCCAGCCAAGGTCTTCCAGTGCCCCGGTATCGGTCGTCGTCACACCAGACACCACGTTGAAGGGCACCGTCGTGCCAGTAAACTTAGTCAGCGCATTCGCATTGTTGAACACCCCCGCGCCAATGCCGAGATTCGCCAGGCCGTCCGAACCCCAGTTCATCATGTAGTAATCCGCACCGTTCGCCAGCACCACCGGCGTTGCGGCGGGCGGAATAGGCTTTGTCACAAACGGGGGTAACGCGACGATCGGATCTGCAGGCTTTGGACTGACTATCGGCACGCTGGGGACAGCGGGCGCTGGTGCCTGAGGTGCCGGCGTACTGACGAAGAATGACGGCGGCGTAAAAATCAATCCCGGATTCTGCGGGAGGACGATCGGCGGCACAGTGTACGAGGGAGTGAAACCGAATTGCCCCGCCTGGAATTGCGGGTTACCGGCCGAATTACTCGGGGCCACCAGGCCGTCGATCACCTGGACATACAAACCCGGGGCCGTTGCGCTCGACGTGATGGGCGTAAGCGCGCCTGCGCTCGCCGATGGCGGCGAAGACGACGCCTGCTGCGCAAGGAACCGGCTGAAGTCAATGGTCGGTGACTGAGCCATCGCCGGGGTACTCCCCAGCGCCGCCATCACCGACAACGCCGCGAGCCACCCCGCCGCCGCCGGGACAACCGAGCCAGGGTTGCGTCGCGCTGCCGACGGTGGATTGCGCTTCATCATGTGTCGCTCCCTATCTGACCGAGGGGACTGAGTGGACTGAGGGCATGATCGGACCTCAATGGGTTCGCGCAACCGACCGAGCTGTCGAGCACGCTGCGCGAGATCAGCGGAAGTCATAACGTGCCACGATTTCATAGACACTCCGGTGGTAATCGAACAGCGGCTGGCTGGAACCGTTGCGCGTAAAGCTGTATTGCGGCGTGATCGAAAACGCCTTCGTCACAAAGTACGAGTAGCCCGCCCTCACATCGAGCTGACGGTCGCGGCGCTCAACCAGAAACATACTGTCCAGCGTGTCGTAGTTGCGACGCTCGAAGCTAACGTTGGCAAAGAGCATCTGGTTCGGCATCACATGCCATTCGCCACCGATGCGTCCGCCCCAGAGGTGATTGCCGAATGCCGCAGACAGATCGTCCCTGGGACTCTCCCGTCCTGCATACATCGACGCATAGGCCACCGGCTCACCATAGACCGACGCAAATCCCTTGACGATGGACGCCCCGCCAATCGCGCGATTCACGTCGCGTGCGTTCGTCCCCATATAGCGGATCGGCGTGTACTGCGCGAACGCTGCCGCCTGAAGACTCTCGCCGAGGTCGCGCGTCCACTGCGCGGTGAAACCGTTGAGATTCCGGTAACTCTCCGAATCGACCCACATATGCTGATTCGCATATTGCAGCCCGAAGTTGTTCTTGCCGGACAGCCAGTTCGCGCCCAACTGAAACAAGTAGCTGCCCTGATCGAACGCGCGGGCGTTGCCGCCATAGCGCCGCACGTCGACGTCCCCCGAACCTGAGATCACGAGGTTCTCCGTCACCGCGTGACGAACGGCAAGCCCGCCGCTCACATCGCCAAAATTCGCAGGTGTGCCACGGGAGCCACCATCGAGGACGAACATCAGGCCGCCGAGCGCCGGAATCGCGATGGACGAATGGGTCGTCGCATTGTTGGCGTTGGTGTCATGTCCGAAATTGCCCTGCACGTAGCCGGACCATGCCGTGCGCACACCGACCGGCGCATCGATCGCATTCAGATAGGCTTGAATGACCGGACGAACGCCTTCGGGCACATCGCCCGCCGCCACACCTTCGAATTCCCGACGGGCGTTTTCTCGCTGGCCCAGCAAGAAATAGGTGCGCCCGAGTTCGAGATGCGTCGGACCGTCGCCCGGCCGCTCGGCAATGCTGCGCTTGAGCGCGCGCTCCGCCACGTCGAGGTGACGCGTGTCCGCTGCCGCGATGCCAAGCAGATAATCGTACTCCGCGTCCCCGGCGAGACGCCCCTCCAGCGGGGCCAGAAGAGCGTATGCCTGCTCCGGCGACTTCGCTCGCATGTGCGCACGCGCCTGTGCGATGGCGGAACCCCGGACGTCAGTGCTTACGGACGATGACGCATTCTCGGCGGCGACGCCCTCGGACGCCCCCGCAGTTCCCATCAGCACAACAGAGAACGCCGCGGCGACGAGCGCACTGCGGCGAAGCGATAAAACGGACATGCATGAATCCCCGGTACGACGAGACCCCGGCGCGGCCGGCAGCCTCATGCTGGTTCGTTATTAGTTTTGTCTTGTGCAACCGCACAGCTCAATCCGTCACTGCGCCTATATCTCTTTTGCTTGCGGCAGATGACGAACGCCCGGTGGCAGTTGGGGGGACGACTGCGCCCGGGGATCAAACCTTCCGGGGGTCGGAGCGTTGCGCGCCATTTAATCGCAACGCCTTGCCGGTTGCAACTGAGAAAACAGAGTGTCGCGCGGCAGCATCAGGCGACGCGACAGCGCGGTCTCAAATAGGATTTCCTTGTGTCTCGACGGACGTTATTGCCGCGTTTTTCATAGATTTTAACTATTGAAAAATGAAGTCCATTCAAACAACCCTCATCAGAACCCGGTTCCACCCTGCCGTTTCCGGCACCCCTGCCCCAGCCTGCGGGGTTTTCAACGGCGTGATGGGCACTTCCGTGCCAGTCTTATATAAGACCCGAGCATTCACATTACGAAAAGGCATTTCAGTTTTGCCCCCGACCCGTGTCACAATCAGGGAAAATTTGTCATGGCTAGCGGACTGTGACCCAGTCGGCGGCGTTCCCCCACCTTTTCCTGATTCTTGAATCCGAGACCAGCGATGAGCACGCAGCAACCCAGCATCATCTATACCCTGACCGACGAAGCTCCGCTTCTCGCCACCGGCTCCTTCCTCCCGATCATCCGCACGTTCACCGCTCCGGCGGGCGTGGCGGTCGAGACGAGCGACATCTCGGTCTCGGGCCGTATCCTCGGCGAATTCCCTGAATTCCTGACCGAAGAACAGCGCGTCCCGGACAACCTCGCCGAACTCGGTCGTCTGACGCAGGATCCGAACACGAACATCATCAAGCTGCCGAACATCAGCGCATCGGTGTTCCAGCTCCAGAGCGCCATCAAGGAACTCCAGTCGAAGGGTTACAAGATCCCGGACTTCCCGGAAGACCCGAAGACCGACGAAGAGAAGGCCATCCAGAAGCGTTACTCGAAGTGCCTCGGCTCGGCCGTGAACCCGGTCCTGCGTGAAGGCAACTCGGATCGTCGCGCACCGCTCGCCGTCAAGAACTACGCCAAGAAGCACCCGCACAGCATGGGCGAGTGGAGCATGGCTTCGCGCACGCACGTCGCGCACATGAAGCATGGCGACTTCTACCACGGCGAAAAGTCGATGACGATCGACAAGGCGCGCGACGTCAAGATGGAACTCGTGACGAACAGCGGCAAGACGATCGTGCTCAAGCCGAAGGTCTCGCTGCTCGACGGCGAAATCATCGACAGCATGTTCATGAGCAAGAAGGCGCTGTGCGAGTTCTACGAAGAACAGATGGAAGACGCACGCAAGACCGGCGTCATGTTCTCGCTGCACGTGAAGGCCACGATGATGAAGGTCTCGCACCCGATCGTGTTCGGCCACGCCGTGAAGATCTTCTATAAGGAAGCCTTCGAGAAGCACGGCAAGCTGTTCGACGAACTGGGCGTGAACGTCAACAACGGTCTCGTGAACCTGTACGAGAAGATCGAAGCGCTGCCGAGCACGCAACGCGAAGAGATCATCCGCGATCTGCACGCCTGCCACGAGCACCGTCCGGAACTGGCGATGGTCGACTCGGCCAAGGGCATCTCGAACCTGCACGCACCGAACGACGTCATCGTCGACGCATCGATGCCCGCCATGATCCGTATCGGCGGCAAGATGTGGGGCGCCGACGGCCGTCCGAAGGACACGAAGGCCGTGATCCCGGAAAGCACGTTCGCTCGCATCTATCAAGAAATCATCAACTTCTGCAAGACGAACGGCGCATTCGATCCGACCACGATGGGTACGGTGCCGAACGTCGGCCTGATGGCACAGAAGGCTGAGGAATACGGCTCGCACGACAAGACGTTCGAAATCGCCGAAGACGGCGTGGCGAACATCGTCGACATCGCCACGGGCGAAGTGCTGCTCTCGCAGAACGTGGAAGCTGGCGACATCTGGCGTATGTGCCAGGTCAAGGACGCACCGATCCGCGACTGGGTGAAGCTCGCCGTGAACCGCGTGCGCAACTCGGGCATGCCGGCCGTGTTCTGGCTCGACCCGTACCGTCCGCACGAAGCCGAACTGATCAAGAAGGTCGAAACGTACCTGAAGGATTACGACACCAACGGTCTCGATATCCAGATCATGTCGCAAGTGCGCGCCATGCGTTACACCCTCGAGCGCGTGATTCGCGGCCTGGACACCATCTCGGTGACCGGCAACATTCTGCGCGACTACCTGACCGACCTGTTCCCGATCATGGAACTGGGCACCAGCGCCAAGATGCTCTCCATCGTGCCGCTGATGGCCGGTGGCGGTATGTACGAAACGGGTGCTGGCGGCTCGGCACCGAAGCACGTCAAGCAACTGGTGGAAGAGAACCACCTGCGCTGGGATTCGCTGGGTGAATTCCTGGCACTGGCAGTCTCGCTGGAAGACCTCGGCATCAAGACGGGCAACCAGCGCGCCAAGATCCTCGCCAAGACGCTCGACGCCGCAACGGGCAAGCTGCTCGACAACAACAAGGGTCCGTCGCCGAAGACTGGCGAGCTGGACAACCGTGGCAGCCAGTTCTACCTGTCGATGTACTGGGCGCAGGAACTGGCCGAGCAAAAGGACGACGCCGAGCTGGCCAAGCTGTTCGCCCCGCTCGCAAAGCAACTGACCGAGAACGAGAAGACCATCGTGGGCGAACTCGCCGACGTGCAAGGCAAGCCGACCGATATCGGCGGCTATTACAAGCCTGACTTCGAAAAGCTCGAACAAGTCATGCGTCCGAGCAAGACGTTCAACGCAGCACTGGCAAGCGTCGCCAAGGCGTAAGCCACGGTGCCGCTGGCGGGCGGTCCCCAAGGACTGCCCTGTACCCGCCAGGGAGCAACAAAAAAGCTGGTCCACTCACATGGACCAGCTTTTTTTGTTGGCGAAACTTCTCGCGTGAGACATCGCCCGGGAGGGATGGGCAGCACCGCCGACCTCCCCTCACAGTTCGACAGAACGATCAGCGATTGACCTGTTCCTTCGACTGGGTGAGTGCCAGCACGGCACCCAGCGCGAGCGCTGCCGACACGCAGTACATACCGGCGTTCGTGCTTTGCGTCACGTCCTTGAGCCAGCCGATGACGAACGGGCTCACGAAGCCTGCCAGGTTGCCGATCGAGTTGATCATGCCGATGGCCGCCGCCGCCGAGCCGCCGACGAGCAGTGCGCTCGGGTACGTCCAGAACACGGGCATCGTGGCCAGCATGCCGGCCGTGCCGACCGACAGCGCGACCATCGCGAGCGGTACATTGTTGCCCCAGATCGTGCTCAGGTACAGACCGACGGCGCCGGCGAACGACACCACTGCGAAGTGCCAGCGACGCTCACGCGAGCGGTCCGAGCTGCGTGCCACGGCAATCATGCTGACGACGGCGCAAGCGTACGGAATGGCGGTCAGCAGACCCACGTCGAGCGCGCTCTTCACGCCGCTGGCCTTGATGAGCGTTGGCAGGTAGAAGCCAATGCCGTACAGACCCATCATGCAGCAGAAGTAGATCACGGCCATCAGCCACACACGACCGTTCGCGAACACCGAGGCCACCGATTGCGGTGCCTTGCCCGCGCTGTCCTGCGCGATGTTGTGCTCCAGCACGGCCTTCTCGTCTTCGGTCAGCCACTTCGCAGCGCGAATGCCGTTCGGCAGATACATCAGCGTGATCACGCCGAGAATCACCGACGGAATGGCCTCGATGAAGAACAACCATTGCCAGGCCTTCCAGCCGCCCACGCCGTTGAACGCTTGCAGAATCCAGCCCGAGAGCGGACCGCCGAACACACCGGCCACCGGAATACCGATCATGAACAGCGCGTTCATGCGGCCACGGCGCTGCGCCGGGAACCAGTAGGTCAGATACAGCACGATGCCGGGGAAGAAACCCGCTTCAGCCACACCGAGGAGGAAGCGCACGACGTAGAACTGTGTCGGCGTCGTGACGAACAGCGTCGCTGCCGAGAGCACCGCCCACGAGATCATGATGCGTGCAATCCAGCGACGCGCACCGACCTTGTGCATGATGATGTTGGACGGCACTTCGAAGAAGAAGTAACCGATGAAGAAGATGCCGGCGCCCAGACCGTAGACGGTCTCGCTGAACTGAAGGTCGTTCAGCATTTGCAGCTTGGCGAAGCCGACATTCACGCGGTCCAGATAGGCCGCGACATAACACAGGAAAAGGAACGGCAACAAACGCCAGGTCGCTTTTGCGTAGGCTTGCGCCTCGATCTCGCGCGTATGCGCGTTGGCTTTGACACCGCTAGCGATAGTACTCATGGTCTCCACTTCGAACTTCGGCTGCCACGCAGCCTGAATTGACTGCAACGTTGCACCCGGACCACTCGCACCGATCACGCTGCCTTACCCACTCGACCGCTCTGAAGACCTCACGATTCCCATGTTGCAGGAATCGATCACGCGCAGGCCCGGAGGCATTGTCTCCGGACGTCGCGCCCAACGGTTAAGCCGTTGTGCGACGCATCTCACCCTGCCATCCCCTTAGGTATTGGGAGGCCGAGGCGGATTGTAAACCATAGGACACCGCTTTAAATGGAACGAACCTTCAGTGCGTGAACATTTTCTTGAGGCGCGATCGTCGGATATCGAATGGGCCTTTAGCGTTTGCGGGCACCTACGGAACGGCGGAATGCAGCGCCGTGCGACCTCTCGGGTCGAGAGGCTGCACGGCGCTGCATCGACCATCAGATCAGCGCTGACGCGCCCGCAACGACACGACCACGATGACACCCAGCACAGCCGCCACCGCACCGCACAGGAACACGGCCCGATAACCGAACGGGTTAGCCACGGCCCCCGCGAGCGGACCGGTGGTCAGGATAGCGATGTCCTGAAATGCGGCATACGTGCCAAGGCTCGTACCGCGGCTGGCCGCCGGTGCGCGCTTGACGACTTCAATGCCCAGCGACGGGAAAATCAGCGATGCCCCTGCCCCGGCCAACGCCGTCCCCAGTAGGGCGAGCCACGCGACGGGCGCTTGCCAGACGATCAGCAGCCCAATGGCCTCGACGACGAGCGACGCCTGCGCCACCCGCAGATTGCCGAAGCGCTCGGGCCAGCGGCCGCCGATCAAACGCATCAGCACAAACGCCAGACCGAACGCCGACAAGGCAATCGCCGCACCGGTCCAGCGCGACGCCTCGAAGTACAGCACCACGAACGCACCGACCACAGCGAACCCGACACCCTGCAACGCCAGCGCCAGCCCCGGCAGGAAGACGATACGCAACACCTGCGAGTACGCCAGCGCGCCCCCGGCCTGATGCGCGGGCGCGACAGCAGCGATGCGCGAGATGACCGCCCAGCCCGCCAGCGGCAACAAACAGATCGCGACGGCAACGCCCGCCAGCGATGTACCGCCATAGAGCGCCAGCCCCAACGGGGCGCCAACCGCGAATCCGCCGAAGACAGCCGCGCCGGTCCATGACATCACACGGCCCGATTGCGCAGCACCGAGACTGCCGATGGCCCATGTCAATGTGCCGGTGATGCACAGGCTCTCACCGACGCCGAGCAGCAAGCGGGCGAGGGTCAGCACAGCCAGACGCGGCTCGGCGGCTACCGAGATCAGGCTCGTCGCGAGCAGCGCGACGCCTGACAGTCCAACGAACACCAGACCGCGCATGAGCGCCACGCGTGCACCGCGCTGATCGGCGGTGCGTCCGGCGAACTTGCGGGTGAGCACCGTGGCGAGCGACTGCACGCCCACGGCAAAACCCACGATGACGTTGTGATACCCGAGCATGTTGTGCACGAACAGCGGCACGACGGAAAGCGACATGCCGATGGTCAGGCACGCGAGAAAAACATTGAGCGAGAAGCGCACGAGCAATGCCGTAGCGTTGACGGGCGCGCCCGCCGCCTGATGGGGAGGTTGGGCCTGATCCGAAGATTGGGCCGGTGTAGCGGAGGACGACATGCGAGAAAGCTCCAAAGGTTGCCGGTCAGCGAAAGCCAGTGTCGAAGGAGATGCAAGCGACATGCAAGCGAAGTCATCGGTGAAACACCGGCGAACGATGAACAAGCCACGAACGACGGACACCGGACGCCAACCAGCGGACGAACGACCGCAAACGGGGCATCGGTATCGAAACAGGCAAATCGGAGGAGGACGGCGCTTATGGCGCTCAGTGAACCGGATACAACGCTGAATGGGTTGCCCGGTAGTTCACGCATGAACGCACGCCCCTCGACCGACGTGCCGATAGAACCGGCCGCTGTCGCGGAGAATGCGTTGATTCACGTGAACGCTTACGTGACACCCGTGGAGATTTCACCGGATGCCAAGAATCTGTCGTCATTCTAGCCACGCATGTTGCGTTGCGCAAGCGACGGGCATGACGCGAAAACCACACCTCCCGCTCAATCGGTTGGCCGGTCAGCCGCTCAGTCAATGGGATCGGTCCCCCTCGCTCGACGCGTGCTCGCCTTGACGGTCTGCTGCAAAGCGCGTCGCAGGGCGCTGTAACGCCGCAAGGCTTCCTCCATCACGGAGATACGTACGGTGCCCGCCGCGCCGTCGGCCAGCAATTTGGCCTTGAGCCCGCCATACGCCGCTTCCATTGCCGACGCATGTGTGCCGAGCGACTCGCCACTGTCTTCCGGCCACGCATCGCTTTCCACATGATCGAGCAGCGCGCCCGATTCGCGTAGGAACGCTGTGTAGACGTCCGACATACCGGTCGCGGTGCTGGTCTGGTCGCGCAACGCGGCGGCCGCCACCGCCTGCTCTGCCGCGCTCTCGTAGTAGCGCAGTGTGCGCAGCGTGTCGGCCAGTTGCTCGGCGGACGCCGCGCCCATGGCCACGCGACTCATGCGCTCGGCGAATGTCTGGCAAACGCTGCCGAGGCGCGTGACCGACGCGTGCGACTGGGCCAGCACACCGGAACTCGTACCGGTCAATGCGCCGCGCACCATATGTCGGCTGATCACGCCAAGGCGCTCGACTTCACGCTTAAGCGCGTCGACGGCCAGTTGCGGCACCTGCAGCACGTTGTCGTCAAGGAACTGCGGCGCCCCGTCGTCTTCCTCCCGCGAGCGAAAGCGACGCTGCAACCAGTGCAACAGCGGCGTGGTCAGCGGAATCATCAGCAACACGCCGAGTACGTTGAACGTCGTGTGGAAGATCGCGAGCTGGATCGCGGGGTCGGCTTCGCGGTGCATCCATTCCATGCCGGTGGCGATGGCGCGGATCATCCACGGTAGCAAAAGGAGTGCCACGACAGCCGCCACCACGTTGAAGGCGACATGCGCCATGGCCGCCCGCCGCGCGTTGGGCGTCGCGCCGATGGCCGCGATCACGGCCGTCACCGTCGTACCGATGTTCGCGCCGATCACCACGGCCGCCGCGCCCTGCGCGCCCAGCAGTCCGTTCTGCGCGGCCGTGAGTGTGATGGCCATCGCCGCCGCCGAGGACTGCACGATGCAGGTAAGCACGAAGCCCACGACGACTTGCAGCAGCACGTCGAGCGGGCCGGTGCCGTCGGGCAGACGAATCATGCCCGCCATGTCGATGAAGGCAGATTGCAGCAGCGAGATGCCGAAGAAGAGCAGGCCGAAGCCCGCGAGTGCATTGCCGACGGCACCGCGCCGGGTGCCCGCGCCCGTCAGGCGCAGCGCCACGCCGACGGCGATCATCGGCAGCGCGAACGCATCGATATTGAACTTGAGGCCGATCACCGCGACGATCCACCCCATCATCGTCGATCCGAGATTCGAACCGAACATGAGCCAGAGCGCGCCACCGAGCTGGAGCAGCCCGGCGTTGACGAAGCCGATGGTTGCAATCGTCACGACCGACGAGCTTTGGGTGATGGCGGTGACGAGCACGCCCGATGCGAAGGCCTGCCATCGGGTCCGCGTCGCCCCGGCGAGGATGCGTTCGAGCGCAGGCCCAGCGGCGAGTTTGAGGCCGTCGGTCATCATCGCCATGCCGATCAGGAAGATGCCGACACCCCCCGCCAGAATGCTGACCGCCTTGACGATTTCACCCATGCAACGCCTTCCTTTGTGCGAACTGCCGGAGCTATCGAAGTGGTGCGCGTCTTTGCCTGCGAAGCGACGGTGGAACCTATCGTCGGTCCGGTGAGCGTGCCATCAGGCGTCGGCGCGCAACAGGCCCCAGCATAACCGGTAAAGCTCGTCCTCGAATTCTGGAGTGCCAAGCAACGGGGAGTCTTCGAGTACCGCAGAGCGCAGCGTGCCCATGAATGCGCGCGTGAGCACGAACACCGTGGCGGTGGTCGGCGGACGCATCCCCGGCGCATCGCGGCGCGACATGGCGACGGCGATATGCTCCGCCGCCTCGCGCATCGCCTGCATGATGTTCTCGTGATGGTCCATCTGCCACGCCATCTTGATGAGTGAGCGCTTCACGCGTCCCCCCGAACCGAATGCTTCGATCAGCATGCGGATGCGTTCGCGAATCACGCGCTCGGGGTCTGCGCCTTCATCGACGGCACGGGCGAGGAATTCGTTCTGCTCATCCATCACGCGACGTCGCTCGCGCGCAATCATCGCCAGCAGAATCGCTTCCTTGGTCGGGAAGTACTGATACAGGGTGCCAATCGAAAAGCCAGCCTTCTTGGCGATGCGATTGGTCGTGAGCGCCGCCTCACCTTCTTCGTCGAGAACCTGAGCCGTAGCCTCGAAAATGGTCTCGACGGTGTGCTGCGCGCGTGCCTGCATCGGCCGCTTTCGCATGGCGGACGGGGCGTTCGGGGTGGCGGGCGACTTCGGTGTGGACATAAATAAAAACCTGAGCAGGAAGCGAGTTGCGGCAAGGCGCCTGAAAAATGAATAATGCTCACATTCGGTATGAAATTCAAGAGACGGCGTCATGGACGTCACATTCGTTGCATCGGACGTTCGTCTCGACTGCCAGAGAGGTCTGCCATCATGAGCAACGACATTTCCGCGCTGACCGTGCGCAAGCTGACGGTCGATCTTGCCAGTGGCTTCGAGCGCCATTGGCACAGCGGCGACGCTTACCGCACGATGTACTACAACTCGCTGTCGATGAGTTTTCCCGTCGGCGAGCAGTCGTTCATCGACTCGGTGCGCGACACGATGGACCGTCTGCCTGACGATGCGCGTTACGACAAACTGCGCGCCGACATTGCGCAATTCATCGGACAGGAAGCCACGCACCGTCATCTACACGGCCAGTACAACGCGCAGCTTGCCAAGCAAGGCCTGGTGAATCATTGGGAGAACTGGGCGACGTCGCGCATTCAGTGGGCGCGACGCCGCAAGCTGTCGCCGATGTACATGCTCGCCGTCACGGCTGCTTACGAGCATTGCACGGCGGTGTTCGGCGACGGCGCACTGCGCTACGACCGCTGGCTCGCGAAGGCGGAGCCGAAGATGCGTCTGATGTGGCGCTGGCACGCGGCCGAAGAGACCGAGCACAAGGCGGTGGCGTTCGACCTGTACCGTGCATTGGGTGGCAGCGAGCGACAGCGGGTACTGACGTATCTCTACGTGCTGTTCATGTTCGGGCTGGAGAGCCACGCGCAGACGATCAACAATCTCTGGCGCGACGGCACACTCTTCAAGCCGAGCACGTGGTGGGGATTCACGACGATGTTCTTCGGTCGCGACGGCGTCGTCTGGCGCACGACCGGGCCGATGCTCAAGTACATGCTGCCGTCGTTCCATCCGAATCGTCACGGCGATCCGGCGCTCGCGCAGAACTGGCTCGAAGCGCACAACGCGAGTTGGCGCGCGGTTCGGTAAGCGCGGTCGACGACGGCGGCTTGCCTGAAGCCGCCATCAGATCGAGAGCGGATATTCGCGTCCGAGACGCGGATATCCGCTTTTTTTTCGCCCCCGCAAATTGCGCTGCGCAAGAGGTAAACCGCCCGTGTTAACCCGCGAAGTGTGACGGCAACAACGGAATAACGAGTATCAACGCCGCGTGATATGTCGTATGAGGCACCTTGATAATAATGATCACGCCTCAAAGCAACACCGATCCCCGCGCAACGCGAAGTCAGTGTGTCAATGACTCAGGCGTGCCCCCTTGCACTCTTCGGTGAAAAGAGCAGTTCAGAGGCACGCACAAACTAAAACGAGACGGAGACACATTCATGAGCAAGGCAGCAGGTTGGCTGCGGGGCACGCTCGCCCTCGCAATTTGCGGCGCGGCGGGCGTCGCGAACGCACAATCCAGCGTTTCCCTTTACGGCCAGGTCGACGCGTGGGTCGGCGCGGCCAAGGCCCCCGGCGGCGAACGCGCTTGGACCCAGGCCGGCGGCGGCATGTCCACGTCTTACTGGGGGATCAAGGGCGCCGAAGATCTTGGCGACGGTCTGAAAGCGATCTTCACGCTCGAAGACTTCTTCCTGCCTCAGAACGGCCGCTACGGCCGCTTCACCGGCGACAGCTTCTTCTCGCGCAACGCCTACGTCGGACTGCAATCGAACACGCTGGGCACGATCACGATGGGGCGGCTCACCACGTCGTACTTCGTGTCGACGATCCTGTTCAACCCGTTTGTCGACTCCTACACCTTCAGCCCGATGGTCTACCACACGTTCCTCGGTCTCGCGGGACAAGGGATCGTCGGCGACTCGGGCTGGAACAATGGCGTGATGTACGCCACGCCCGACTACAAGGGGCTGGGCGCAAGCTTCTCCTATGCCTTCGGCAACAAGGCGGGCGAAATGGGGCAGAACAAGTGGAGTGCCGCGGCCATGTACTTCCATGGCCCGCTCGCCGCCACGCTCGCCTACCAGCAGGTCAAGTTCGACTCGACGCCCGACGATCAGGCAGGTATCACCGGTTTTCGCAATCAGCAAGCGCTTCAGGCCGGTCTGACGTACGACTTCAAAGTGGTCAAGTTTTTCGGTCAGTACCAATACATCAAGAACACGATCACGGGCGGCAATCTGACGTCCAACGGGGGCCAGCTCGGCTTTACCGTGCCGCTCGGCGGGGGGAATGTGATGGCGTCTTACGCTTACACGAAAAATTCCGGCGCAAACAATACCAGCCGGAATACGTGGGCCATCGGCTACGATTACAACCTCTCCAAACGCACCGATGTGTACACGGCCTACCTCAACGACAAGGTTTCCGGGCTGGATGCCGGGAATACTTTCGGGGTGGGCATGCGCATGAAGTTCTGACAGACTCGACGCAAGCAGTCGCCTGACAAAATCGGTGGCACGGGCTCGCGCGCAGTACAATGCGCGCGCCCCCGCTGCACACGGACAACGGCATAACAAAGTCACAAGGAGAGCGCGTTGCTGACCAAATTCTTCAAACTCGAGGAGCATGGCTCCAATGTACGCACGGAAATGGTGGCGGGTCTAACGACCTTCCTCACCATGTCGTACATCATTTTCGTCAACCCCAACATCCTCGGCACGACGGGCATGGACAAGAGTGCCGTGTTCGTGGCGACCTGTCTGGCAGCGGCGATCGGCTCGGTGGTGATGGGCTTCGTCGCCAACTATCCGATCGGCATGGCGCCGGGTATGGGCCTGAACGCCTTCTTCGCCTTCACGGTCGTAGGCGCGATGGGCTACACGTGGCAACAGGCGCTCGGCGCGGTGTTCATCTCAGGGTGTCTGTTCATCATCCTGACCGTGACAGGGGTGCGATCCTGGCTCATTGCCGGGGTGCCCAAATCGTTGCGATGTGCGATTGCAGCGGGTATCGGTCTGTTCCTCGCCATCATCGCGCTCGGTAACGCCGGCGTGGTCGTCGCCAACCCGGCTACGAAGATCGGTCTGGGCGATCTCCACTCGCCGCAGGCACTGCTCGCCATCTTCGGCTTCTTCCTGATCGCCGTGCTCGACGCGCTGCGGGTTCGTGGCGCCATCCTGATCGGCATTCTGGCCGTGACGGTGCTCTCGATGGTGCTGGGTCTGAACCAGTTCCAGGGCGTGTTCGCCATGCCGCCGAGCCTCGCGCCGACGTTCCTCCAGCTCGACATTCCGGGTGCCTTGCACGCCGGTTTCGTCCACGTGATTCTGGCCTTCGTGCTGGTCGAAGTGTTCGACGCGACGGGTACGCTGATGGGCGTGGCCAAGCGCGCCGGTCTGCTCGAAGGCACGCATTACAAGGGCTTGGGACGCGCGCTCTTCGCCGACTCCATCGCCATCTTCATCGGCTCGCTGCTGGGCACGAGCAGCACGACGGCTTACGTCGAAAGCGCCTCGGGCGTGCAGGCTGGCGGCCGCACGGGTCTGACCGCACTGACGATTGCCCTGCTGTTCATCCTCGCGCTGTTCATCGCCCCGCTGGCTGGCTCGGTCCCGGCGTACGCCGCCGCACCGGCACTGCTGTATGTTGCAGGCCTGATGCTGCGCGAACTGCTCGACGTCGAGTGGGACGACATCACGGAAGCTACGCCGGCCGCCCTGACCGCGCTGGCCATGCCGTTCACGTACTCGATCGCCACCGGTCTGGCGTTCGGCTTCATCTCTTACGCCGTGCTGAAGTTGTTCACGGGCCGTGCGAAGGAAGTCCACCCGGCAGCGTGGGTGATCGCCGTACTGTTCGTGTTGAAGTACGCCTTCTTCCCGGGCTGATCGGCCCGAGGTATCGCCACCGTCGATTGGGACGGTTCCGATAGCAAGCAACAAGCAAAACGGTCCGCCGGGGATTTCCCGGCGGACCGTTTTGTTTTGACGTCGCAGTTATGCCCGGGCAGCGGAGATCAATGCCGCAAGTCCCGCACGATGCTGGCCTTGCGCGTCGAAGTTCTCCGGCGAGAGCCACTGCTCGAAGCCCCGGCTGATTGCAGGCCATTCCGCATCGGTGATGGAAAACCACGCCGTATCCCGGCTGCGTCCGCGATAGACAATGGCGTTACGGAAGATCCCTTCGAACGTGAAGCCGTAGCGGGCCGCCGCACGGCGCGAGGGCGCGTTCAGCGAATCGCACTTCCACTCGTAGCGACGATAGCCCAACTCGTCGAATGCGCGACGCATCAGCAGGTACTGTGCCTCCGTCCCCGCACGCGTGCGCTTGAGCAACGGCGAGTACGCCACGTGCCCGACTTCGACCACACCGTTGGCGGGATCGATGCGCATGAGCGCCAGCGTACCCACGGCTTTGCCCGTCTCCAGATCGACGATGGCGTGATGCAGCGGGTCGGTGGACGCCGCCAGCTTCGTTGCGTAGGCGTAGTAGCTGTCGAAGTCGGGAAACGGGCCGCCGCTCATGTAGGTCCAGTCGCGCCCGTCCGGTGCGGTGGCGTAGGCGTCGAAGAGATCCTTAGCGTGACGCTCGACGTCGATTGGCTCCAGACGGCAATACCGGCCGCTGACCGGCGTGCGCGGCGGCTGAGCGCGCGGCTTCCAGTCGGGCAGCGCCGGGCCGATGGGCTGGTCGTAGTCATTGAAGTTCGGTGCGTCGGTCATGGCTCTCTCGTCTCCGGCAATTGGATGGGCATTTTGATCATTCAGACTAAGTTATCGCGCCGGTGGTACGATGAAAAGCACCACTCTTCGCGAATCTCTTGGTGCCATGACATCCGTAGCCAAAACACGCGCTGACACGACGCCCCCGGCGCCTGCCTTTGCACCGGAGAACGTTGCCGCCCTGTTCGACAGCCCGCTTGCCACGGGACCGGGACGCAACGTCTCACTCCAGAAGCAACTCCTGGCGCGACTCAAGCACGCCATTCTCGAAGGACGTTTGCCTGCTGGCGCACGTCTGCCAGCCTCGCGCACACTCGCGGAGGACCTCGCCGTGTCGCGCAACACCGTCTCCATCGTCTACGACCAGCTCGCTGCCGAGGGTTTCATCGTCCCGCATCGACTCGGCACGCGCGTCGCGCAACTCTCGCTCGATCCGCACATTGCCGCGCAGGCGGCACAGGTCGCGAGGTCGAGGACGCAAGAGGTCGATGCGCCCGACGTCGCACCGGAAGTCGTAACTGCACCGTCACCGTCACGCCGCATCCAACGCCTGCCCGCCACCCGGCACGCCGCACGCGCGGGTGAAACCCCGCTGCCGTTCACACCCGGTGTGCCCGCGCTTACCCGCTTTCCCGCGAGCACATGGCGACGTACGCTGGAGCGCGTCATGCGCGAAGCGCAGCCCCGCCACTACAACTATGGCGACCCGCTGGGCGAGCCTGCGCTGCGAGAAGCCATTGCGGACCATCTGCGCATCTCGCGCGGCGTGCGGTGCGATGCGTCACAGGTCGTCATCACGGAAGGTGCGCACGAGGCGCTGATTCTCTGCGTACGGTTGCTGACCGACCCGGGCGACACGGTGTGGATGGAAGACCCCGGCTATCGTGGTGCGAAAGCCGCCTTTCATTCGAGCGATGTGCGATTGCAGGCGCTGCGTGTGGACGACGAAGGCATCGTCATTCCCGAAGGCTTGTGGGAGCGCTCGCCGCCGCGACTGGTGTACGTGACGCCGTCGCACCAGTACCCGCTTGGCAGTGTGTTATCGGCATCGCGCCGTCTCGATCTGATTGCGCAGGCGCGGCGTCACGGCGCATGGATTCTGGAGGACGACTACGACAGCGAGTTTCGTCATCAGGGCGAGCCGATTGCCGCGATGCAGGGGATGGTGCCGGACGCGCCCGTCGTGTACGTCGGCACCTTCAGCAAAACGATGTTCCCGGCACTGCGTCTCGGGTTTCTGATTCTGCCGACGGCACTCGCGACGCAGGCCCGCGATGCGCTCGACGAACTCCTGCGCGGCGGCCATCGCTTCGAACAGCTAGCACTCGCCGACTTCATCCGAAGTGGGCAGTTTGCGCGTCATCTGGGGCGCATGCGGCGTTTGTACCGGGAGCGTCAGACGGCATTGCGCGACGCGCTGGCCACGTATTTCGATCCGGCATATGCGGTGATTGGCGAACGCTGCGGACTCCACCTGACGGTGCGACTGGACTCGGCCTTCCCGGACGCGGCCATCGTCGCGGCAGCTCAGCGCGAAGGGATCGGCCCTCGCGCGCTGTCGAGCTTCGCACTCGACCCACAACCGGCAGACAACGGATTGGTGATCGGCTACGGGGATACGGACGCCTCCCGCATCCCCGGATTGATCAAGCGGCTGGCGGCGATTGTCGCAGCCGCCGGGTCAAAGTCGGACGGGTAAGTTCTCAGCGCAGACGGCAGATGAGCGTTGGGTCGGGACACGAGCACTCGTCATCGTCCCACGGCGGGCACAGTTGGTAAGGTGCGTCGGCTGCCTGCGCCCCGGGAAGCTCGGCGGCTTGTATCGTCGGAATTTGTGTCCAAAGCGCCGCCGAGATCAACCCGGCACGAATCATCCAGTTCAGTTTCATTTCACACTCCTAAGATGAATGCCCGTTGCGACAAGCAAGGGCGCTCGCAGCAACCGTGCGCGACTCGCTGGCTGCTGCGGATTCAATTTAGGGGGGCGATACGGCAGATGACTTGCAGAAATGCGCTCGCGCCCCGGGAATTGGGAAGACAGCGCTGTGCAACAGGAGGGAGATTGCCCCGAGATCGGCGCGCGGTGGCCGTGTGCCGATCTCCTTATGCGAATGAGGCGAGGCCCGGATCGGAAAAACGATTACGACGACGTCGCGGTCTGTGCTGACTTGTTCGCCGTCGACGCAGTATCAGGCGCTTGGCCCACGCGGGCATTGCGCGACATCCACAGGGTAAGCAGCACGGCTGCGATGGCGGCCAGTGCCGCGCACAGATACACCTCGGCGTACCCGTACGCCCCGACGATCAGACCCGCGACCGGTCCCGTGACGCCCAGTGCGACGTCGAGAAACACCGAGTACGCACCGAGTGCAGCGCCACGATTCTGTGCAGGCACGAGGTTGACGGCCGCCACACCCAGCGACGGGAACACAAGCGAGAAGCCTGCACCCGCCAACGCGGCACCGAGCAGCGCCGTGAAGCCCGTCGGGGCAATACCCAACACGATCAGACCGAAGGCTTCCAGCGCGAACGACGCCATCGCGACGCGATAGCCGCCAAAGCGCTGAATGCTGCTGCCGAGCAACAGACGCACGCCCATGAAACACAGACCGAAGGCCGTCAGTGCCAGCGCTGCGTTGTCCCAATGATGGCTTGCGTAGTAAAGCGTAATGAATGTCGAGATCGCACCGAAGCCGATGGACCCGAGCGCCAGCCCCATGCCGAACGGCATCACGCGGCCGAGCACCGCGCGGAACGCGAGTCGCTCCCCGTGAATGACGGGCGTCGCACGCTTCATGCGGGCCAACAGCAAACCGACGATACCCGCCAGCGCCACCGCAGCGCCCACGGCCTTGATGCCGTACGCATTGTTGAGCGCCACGCCGAGCGGTGCGCCAAGCGCGAGCGCGCCGTAAGTCGCCACGCCGTTCCAGGAAATCACGCGCGCCGTGTGCGACGGCCCGACTTGTCCGATGCCCCACATGATCGCGCCCGTCGACACCCAGCTTTCGCCAAAGCCGAGCACGAGGCGTCCGGCGATCAGTGCGAGCAGCGCCAGCCAGGGCACACCGGAGAACACACCGCCCAACGCCACGAGCAAGCCGGACGCGCCACACGCGACCAGACCGCACAGCACCGTGCGCTTCGGACCCCACGCGTCGGCCGTGCGTCCGGCATACGGGCGCGAGAGCAGTGTCGCGAGATATTGAACGCTGATCGCCAGCCCGGCGATCACGGAGCTGTATGCCAGATCCACGTGCACGAACGACGGCAGCACTGCGAGCGGCAAGCCGATCGTCAGATAGCAGAGGAACGTGAAGAACACGGTGGAGACGATCTGCAACGTCGTGGCGAACTGGCCGTTCGCAGGGCGGGTGTCGGTAGGCATTGCGCAGGGGATCAGGAATCGACGAAACCCCAGGACGCGACCACCCGCGCGACGGGCAAGCATGCGCGCGGGTCATCTCAATCCTAGGGTTTTCCCGGATCATACGCCGTTTCGCCGCTTTTGTGTAAACGCTTAAAAAATGTTGCTGCGGCGACGATCGTCGGTACCCGGCTGCCGTTGCTTGCCGCCCGGGGCGAATCACTCACAGCCCCGCGCGGCAAGCGTTTGAACGGCATCGGTCGACATCAGCGACCGACTTCTGCCAGGGATTTCAGGCTTACTGACAACATGGCAAGGTCGGCGTTGCCAACGGCGATCTGGTCGGCCAGCACCCGGTGATAACGGGCGAGCGCGTCGGTGTGGGTCTGCTGCCATCCGGCGACGAGTCGTGCGGCCGGACTTTGGTCGGCGGCCTCCGGTGGTGCAACCACATCGCTCCCCTTCCCGCCTTCCAGCACGCTCGCCGTCAGACGTCGACGCAACACCGACAACTCTTCGAGCAACGTCGCCCGCGCGAGACGCTGCCAGTGCGTTTGCATCGGCAGGCCGAGCACGCCCGTCTGCAACCAGCCGTAGCCCAGCGGCGCGTCGAGCGCGAAGTACACCTGCGCCGCGAGCGACGGCTCGCATCCACTGGTGCTCGCGACCTCGGCGATGTCGAGCAACGCCACGCGTGCGCCGACACCGGCCGCCGTTTGCGCGAGCCGCGGCGGCACACCGGCGTCGATCATGGTCTGGCAGCGCGTGCGGGCTTCATCCGCTGCTTCGCCGCTCACCAGCGTGTCGAGCGTGGGCAGAATCGGATCGAGCACACTGCGCAGGCGCTCCACGGTCTGCGGCACATCGGTCAGACGCCGACGCAGGAACCACAGCGTCGCCTGCTCGTGCCACTGCGCAATCGCCGTGAAGAGCGACGCCTGCGTCTCGTGCGACACCCTGGCGTCTAGCGCATCGATGTCGAGCCACAAGGCGTCGAGTCCATACGCGCCGCGCGCGGCGAGACTGGCACGTACGACATCGGCGGGCTCCGCGCCCGTCTCTTCGCTCAGGCGATGCACAAACGTCACCCCCGCCCGGTTGACGAGCGCATTGGCATGCATCGTCGCGAGGATTTCCCGTTTGAGCGGATGACGCAGCATCGCCGCGCCACAGCGGCTCGCCAGTGGCGTCGGGAAGTAGGACGGTAATCCGTCGGCCACGAATTCTGCGTCCGGCAGATCGCTCGCCAGCAGCAAGTCGTAGAGCCACATCTTGCTGTACGCCATCAGCACGGCGCGCTCCGGCGAGGTCAGCCCGGCGCCCGCCGCGCGACGCGCATCGAGGGCTTCGTCGTCCGGCAGGAACTCGATGGCGCGTGCGAGCCGCTGTGCGCGCTCCAGATAACGCATGAAGCGGGCGTCTCCATCGAGCGCCGCCGCCGAGCGCAGTCGCCCGAGCGACAACGCCTGCGTTTGCAGATAGTTGTCGCGCAACACGAGCGACCCGACTTCTTCCGTCATCTCAGCGAGCAACGTATTGCGCTGCTTGAGCGTCATTTCGCCGTCGGTCACGACGAGGCCCAACAGGATCTTGATGTTGACCTCGTGGTCCGAGCAATCGACACCTGCCGAGTTATCGATGGCGTCGGTGTTGATACGACCGCCGTGCTGGGCGTACTCGATGCGTCCGAGCTGCGTCAGCCCGAGGTTGCCCCCCTCGGCCACGACCTTGCAGCGCAGTTCTGCGCCGTTCACACGCAGCCCGTCGTTGGCGCGGTCGCCGACTTGCGCATGCGTCTCGGTGCTCGCCTTTACATAAGTGCCGATGCCGCCGTTGTAGAGCAGATCGACGGGTGCGGTCAGCAGCGCACGCAGCAATTCGTTCGGCGCCATCTCGGAAGCTTCAGTGCCGAGCCACTCGCGCATCTCCGGCGACAGCGCAATCGCTTTCGCCGTGCGTGGGAAAATGCCGCCGCCTTTGGAAATCAGCTTCGCGTCGTAGTCGGCCCAACTGGACCGCGGCAACTGAAACAGACGCTCGCGCTCGGCAAACGAGCTCGCGGCATCCGGAGTGGGATCGAGGAAGATGTGACGGTGATCGAACGCCGCTACGAGCCGGATGTGTTTCGAGAGCAACATACCGTTGCCGAACACGTCGCCCGACATATCGCCGATGCCCACCACCGTGAAGTCCTGCGTCTGCGTATCGACGCCCATCTCGCTGAAGTGCCGCTTGACGGACTCCCACGCGCCACGTGCCGTGATGGCCATCTTCTTGTGGTCGTAACCGACCGAGCCACCCGAGGCAAACGCATCGCCCAACCAGAAGCCGTACTCCGCAGAGATCGCGTTCGCATAGTCGGAGAACGTGGCCGTGCCCTTGTCGGCGGCCACCACGAGATACGGATCGTCGCCATCGATACGAACGGTTTGCGGCGGGGGCACGAGTTGCCCGTCGACGTAGTTGTCCGTCAGATCCAGCAGCCCGCGCAGGAACGTCTGATAGCACGCGACGCCCTCGGCGAGGTAGGCGTCGCGGTCCCCCGGCGACGGCGGCTGCTTGACCACGAAGCCCCCCTTCGACCCCACCGGCACAATGACCGTGTTCTTGACCATTTGCGCCTTCACCAGCCCCAGCACTTCGGTGCGGAAGTCTTCGCGGCGGTCCGACCAGCGCAGGCCGCCGCGCGCTACGCGCCCACCGCGCAGGTGCACGCCCTCCACGCGCGGCGAATACACCCAGATCTCGAACATCGGCTTCGGCTCGGGCAGCCCCGGCACCTTCGACGGGTCAAATTTGAATGACAGGTACGCCTTCTGCGCGCCCCCGCCCTTCCCGTCCTGTGCTGTCTGGAAGTAGTTGGTCCGCAGCGTGGCTTCGAGAACACCGAGGAACTGACGCAGGATGCGGTCTTCGTCGAGATTGGGGACGTCTTCCAGCGCCGTGTGGATCTGCGTACGCAATTGCTCGGCACGCGACTCGCGGACCTCCGCACTCAACGAGGGGTCGAAGCGCGCGAGGAACAGGCGGACGAGCATGCCCGCAATCGACGGATTCCCCGTCAGTGCATTCTCGATATAGGCATTGCTGAAGGTCGATCCGACCTGGCGGATGTACTTTGCGTACGCCCGCAGAATGCGCACCTCGCGCCAGGTCAGGCCAGCTTGCAGCACGAGACGGTTGAGGTCGTCATTTTCGACGTCGCCAGCCCAGATGCGTGCGAAGGCGTCTTCGAAGCGCGCGCGGGCGTGCTCCAGATCGACCTCGGCCCCGTCGAGACTGGTCATGCCGAAGTCGTGCATCCACACGACGCCGGTATCGGACGGCTCGATCCGGTAAGGCCGCTCGTCGTTCACCCGCACGCCGAGGTGTTCGAGCATCGGCAGGCTGCGTGAGAGCGCGATGGGCTCGCCCGCCTGATAGATCTTGAAGCGCAGCGTGCCGGGCGCTGCCTCCAGCGGGCGATACAGCTGCATGGCGAGCGGCGTCGCGCCCGGGCTACCGGACGGCGTAGCTTGCGCAGGGGAAGGTGCCGCATTCAGTAGCGGTTCGATCAGTTCCACGTCGCGCACAGCCACGCGCGCCGCGTAATCCTCCCGATACCCCGCAGGGAACGCCAGTGCGTAGCGTCGCAAGGCCCGCGTACCGCGCTCTTCGCCCAGTTGCTCGCGCAGCGCGTCGGAGAGGTCGTCCTGCCAGCGGCGTGTGGTCTCGACGATGCGGGCTTCCAGTTCGTTGACGTCGACCTCCGGCACATGCCCCGGCTCGGTCCGCACGGTGATCTGAATGCGCGCGAGCATCGACTCGGAGAGTTGCGGCGTGAACTCGACGCCAGTGCCGTGATACGCGGCCAGCAGCAGGTTCTGCACGCGCACGCGCAAATCGGTGTTGAATTTCTCTCGGGGCACGAACACGAGGCACGACACGTAGCGGTCGAAGCGGTCGCGTCGCACGAAAAGTCGCGTGCGCTGACGTTCCTGCAAACGCAGAATGCCCAGCGCGATGTCGGCGAGTTGCTCGACGTCGATCTGGAACAGTTCGTCGCGCGGATATTGTTCGAGGATGGTCGCGAGCGTCTTGGCCAGATGGCCGTTGGGCAAGAATCCTGCGCGCCGGATCACTTCGGCGACTTTGCGGCGCACCAGCGGAATTTCGTCGGCTGGCACCATATAGACGGTCGACGTGTACAGCCCCAGAAAACGCCGCTCACCGCAGACCTTGCCCTGTGCGTCGAAGCGTTTCACGCCCACGTAATCGAGATAGCCCGGGCGGTGAACGCTGGCGCGCGAATTGGCCTTCGTCAGGAAGATCGGGGCGCTGGCCTGCACGATACCGATGGCCCCGGGCGACAGGCGCGTGACGTCGGGCGTGCTGGCATCGCGACGCGATTCGCGCAGCACACCGAGGCCGGTGCCCGGCACGCCTTGCAGGTAGTGCTCGCCGTCGCGCTCGACCAGTTCGTAATCGCGATAGCCCAGGAAGGTGAAGTGGCGCGCGAGCATCCAGTCCAGAAACGCCTGCGCCTCGTCGATCTCTGCGCGCTCCTGCGCCGCCACGCCCTGCTGCGCGGCGCGCTCGGTCAGGGATTCGATGGCCGCATGTGCAGCAGCCTGCATGGCGCGCCAGTCGTCGACGGCGGCGCGCACGTCGCCCAGCACGCGTTGCAACCCGTCGACCAGCGCCTGAATGCGCTCCGGCTCGGAGAACCGGTCGACTTCGATGTGGATATACGATTCGAAACGGCTGCGGTCGCCCTCCCGCTCCTTGCCGTTCTCTTTGCCGTCTTCCGCGCCGCCTCCCGCGCCGTCGTCCTTACCCGCCGGACTGTTGCCGGGCACGACGCTCAGGCGCTTGCCCGCCGCGTCGCGCCGGATGCGATAGACCGGGTGGAAGGCCGAATGCAGCGCCAGCCCCTGCCGGTTGATCTCCATCGTCACCGAATCGACGAGGAACGGCATGTCGTCGTTGACGATTTCAACGACCGTGTGACTGCAATGCCAGCCGTGCTGATCGAGCGTGGGGTTGTAGATACGGATGCGCGGCTCGCCGGAGACGAACTTCTGGCCGAGTTGCCAGTGCGCCATCGCCGCGCCATAAAGATCGGCGACACTGCGCGAGACGACATCCTCGGCGTCGGCCAGACCGTAATACTGCAGGACGAAAGGCTCGAAGAGCGCCGCCAATTCGGGCGCACGTTCACGGGCCATCGCGACGACTTCCGCCATGTGCTGGCGGACCTTCTCTTCCGGATTCGCGGGCATGGGCACCTCTGCGGGATTGGACGAGACTTCGACCGGGGAACGAGGGATAAGTCACCGGCCATTCACTGGCTTGTGGACAGGCAAGGCCATGCTACGCCCGGCGGCCCCGGGCTGGCAACGGCGTGATTCCCGAGTTCGGGTATGCTGAGCCGATCTGCCCCGAGCCATCCGATCAACTCGAAGCCGCCGGGGCCACCAAGGCCACCGACGCCACCGACGCCACCGGTATAATCGCGCATGAACTCAAAAGCCACCGATTCGCGCGCTGACAGCGCCCCCGTCATTCCCTTCTCGAGCCTGCCGCTCTCGCCTGCCATGCAGGAGAACCTCGCACGGCTCGGTTACGCCTCGATGACGCCCATTCAGCAGGCGTCGCTCCCCGACATGCTGGCTGGCCACGACATCATCGCGCAGGCCAAGACCGGCAGCGGCAAGACCGCCGCCTTCTCGCTGGGCCTGCTCCAGCGCGTGGATGCCCGCGATTTCGCCGTGCAGGCCGCCGTGCTCTGCCCCACGCGCGAACTCGCCGAGCAAGTCGCCCAGGAAGTGCGCCGCATCGCGCGCGCCGAGGACAACATCAAGGTCCTCACGCTGTGCGGCGGCTCGCCGATCCGTCCGCAGGCGGAAAGCCTCGCGCACGGCGCTCACGTGATCGTGGGTACGCCGGGCCGCATCATGGATCACCTCGAGCGCGGCACGCTCACGCTGACCGGCATCAAGACGCTGGTGCTCGACGAAGCCGACCGCATGCTCGACATGGGCTTTTTCGACGATATCGCCGCAGTAGCGCGACAAACACCCGCCTCGCGCCAGACGTTGCTTTTCTCGGCCACGTACCCCGAGGGCATCGGCAAGCTCGCCCAGCGCTTCCTGAAGACCCCGCGCGAGATCCGTCTGGAAGAAAAGCACGACGCGAGCAAGATTCGCCAGCGCTTTTATGAGGTGCGCGACGAGGAACGTCTGCACGCTGTGGGACAGTTGCTCGATCACTTCCGCCCGGTCAGCACGATTGCGTTCTGCAACACCCGCGCACAGTGCAACGACCTGACCGACGTGCTGCGCGCCGAGGGCTTCCACGCCCTGACGCTGCACGGCGATCTGGAACAACGCGAACGCGATATGGTCCTGATCCAGTTCGCCAACCGCAGTTGCTCCGTGCTGGTGGCGACCGATGTCGCCGCACGCGGTCTGGACATCGCGCAGCTCGAAGCCGTCATCAACGTGGACGTGACGCCCGATCCCGAGGTCTACGTGCACCGCATCGGCCGCACCGGCCGAGCCGACGAAGACGGCTGGGCGTTCAGCCTGGCGACGATGGACGAGATGGGCCGTGTGGGCAATATCGAAGCCGCGATGGGCGGGGAAGTCCAGTGGCACAAACTCTCGGAGCTTACGCCGACGGGTAGCGGACATCTGCTGCCGCCGATGGTGACGATCCAGATGCTGGGCGGCAAGAAGGACAAGATCCGTCCGGGCGACGTGCTCGGGGCGCTGACCGGCGAAGCCGGTTTCGCGGCTGCGCAGATCGGCAAGATCAACGTGCTCGAAAACTTCACGTATATTGCTGTAGACCGGGACATCGCCCCGGTGGCGCTGCGCAAGCTGTCCGACGGCCGTGTGAAGGGCCGCAAGGTCAAGGTAAGATTCTTGCAGGATTAATTTTCGGATCCATCCCCTGAGCGCGACGCGCCACGAGGAGATTGCAATGAGGTCGATGCGTACCCTGTTGTGCTTTCCGGCGGCGCGGCGTCTCGCGCTCATTCTGCTGGCGGCCGGTGGACTGACCTGGCTGGCCGCTTGCAGCACCAAGGGCGTTGCGCCCAACCCCACACTGACCGAAGACACGCTCGACGAGTACGCCCTCGTCATCGTCGGCCTCGACACGCCGCTGCAAAGCACCTGGGGACCGTGGACCTTCTCGGACTTCAATCAGACGGTCAACGGCATCATCGGCGGCAAGATCACCCGCACGCTCAACAGCAATCCGCCCACGCGCGGGTACATTGCCATGCGCGTCTCGCCGCTCATGCGCAACGAGCGCTTCGGTCCGATGGAGTTCACCCCGGCGGACAACAGCTATCGCTTTCGCTATTGCAAGGGGCGCAAAGTGCCGACGGTGCGAGTCAACCGTGGCGACGTCGTCTACGCGGGCACGCTGATCCTCGACAATCACGACGGCAAGATCTGGCTGCGCACCGAATTCGACATGGCAGGCGCGCGACGCTTCGTGCAGGCCAACTACCCGTCGCTGGCCGACAAGCTCCAGCCGCAACCGTTTACCTATTACGAAGTGAAAAGCGAGCCGAGTTGCCGCTGACTTTGAGGTTCAACCTGTCAGCTCTCCTGCGCCGCGTCTGCCGGCGTCAACACGATCTCGCGCCCTTCGCATAGCGCTTCGGCGCGCTCGCTGAGTTCATTGGCGACGTCCGCCAGATGCCGCCGCAGCGTATCCGCGAGCACCGATTCCGGTTCATGTGCGGGGCGCAGCATCTCGACGGGAAACTCGATGGCCGGTGCGACACGATACAAACGCTGCGCCTGCACATGCGCACTCGCCGCCGTGAACTGATCGAGCAGCGCGTATCCCAGACCGTGCTCGACGAGCGCCGCCGCGAGCGAATACGTCTGCACCATCACTTCGGCATCCTGCAGCAGTTCCGTCTGATCCAGACGCTCGTTGATCAGCGCACCGAGCGGCGTGTCGTCGTGCAGCTTGATGAGATCGCGCCCGGCGAGCGCGTCGGCGCTGGCTGGTCCGCGCCGCGAAAGCTTTGGCCATGCGGCGGGCACGGCCAGCACGATGTGACCCTGCGCCACGGGACGGCTCACGATACCGGCCGCCATCGGCGGTGCAGAAACGATGCCGACATCCACCGACGACGTGAGAATCGCGGTGATGGTCTCGTTCGTGTGATGGGTGATGAGTTCGAAGACCACGTCGGGGTGCGCACGCCGCATGCGCTCGATGGCAGCGGGCAACAGGCTCTGCGCGAGACTCGGCGTCACCGCGATACGCAGGTGCCCCACGCCGTGCTGGCGCAGATTGCGCGACGTGGTGCGCAGGCGCTCCAGATCGCTGAAGATGCGTTCGACGTCGGGATACAGGCGGCGCGCTTCGGCCGTGGGCACGAGGCGGCCCTTCACCCGGTCGAACAGCTTGAAGCCGAGTTGCTGCTCCGCGTGCTGTAACACGCGGGAGACGACCGGTTGCGATACGTTGAGCAATTGCGCCGCGCCGCTGGCCGACCCGGTCAGCACGACTGCGCGAAACGTCTCGATATGCCGCAATTTCATGCCTGACGTCGTCTCCGTATCCTGCCCGCCTGCGCACTAGCGCGGCGGACCCTATAGCCAAAAGACATATGCTGCCTCAAAACCGCATAGGTTAGCGAATTTTCTCCCTCTACACTGCGTAGCAAAGGCGGTGCAGAAGACCTGCCACGAGGCGCTCGCCACGTGTCGCAATTTTTTCCCGCCTTGCTTTCCATCAGCTTTTCGTCGTTATCTATCGTCATGCACATTGGAGTTATCGGGGCGGGTATCGTCGGCCTCGCCAGCGCGTATCAGTTGCTTCGCGCAGGCCACGAAGTCACAGTTATCGACGCAGCACGCGACGGCGGTCTGGGGACCAGCTTCGCCAACGGCGGTCAGTTGAGCTATGGCTATGTGTCGCCCCTTGCCGCCCCCGGTGTGCTCTCGCAACTGCCCTCGCTACTGTTCTCCAGCACCGGGCCGCTGCGGATCAAGCCGTCGCTCGATCCGGATTTCTGGCGCTGGTCGCTGGCCTTCGTCAAACATTGCAACGCCCAGGCGAACGCCAGCTCGACGCTGCGACTGCTCTCGCTCGGCCTGCATAGTCGCGAGGTGATGCTGGAGTTTCTGGCACAGGAGTCGGGAACGTTCGACTACCGCCTGAGCGGCAAGCTCGTGGTGTATCGCGACGCGAGCAAGCTCGCAGCCGCAGAGCGCTCGCTTGAAATGGCCAATGGCCTGGGCTACACGCAACGGCGTGTCGATGCGGCCACTTGCGTCACGCTGGAACCGGCGCTGAGCAAGATCGCCGGGGAGCTGGCGGGCGGCATCCACACGCCAGGCGAAGGCACTGGCGACTGCCAGATGCTGTGTAAGGAACTGATGCGTCTGATCGGCGCTCATGAACGCGGCACGCTGCTGTTCGAGCGCGAAGTGACGGGATTCGATGTACGTGGCAACACCGTTCGGGCCATTCGCACGCGCGCCGGGGATATCCCGGTCGATGCCTGCGTCGTCGCCAACGGTCTGGCCGCCATGCCGCTGCTGCGCGCCGTGGGCGAGCCGGTGTCGATGTATCCGCTCAAGGGCTACAGCCTGACGTATCGCGGCGCACCGGCAGACGCCCGCCCGCAGGTCTCCGTCACGGACGCCGACAACAAAGTGGTCTACGCGAGCCTTGGCGAGCATCTGCGCGTGGCCGGAATTGCCGATCTGGTGGGCTACGACTACCGCATCGTCAAGCATCGTATCGATGCGCTGCGCACGCTTTCGACCGGATTGTTCCCGTCGTTGCGCGGCACGCCCGCGCCGCTGGAATGGACCGGCATGCGCCCGTCCACGCCGCACGGCCGACCGGTGCTCGGACGCGCGGACAAGGTGGGCAATCTGTGGCTGAACGTCGGCCACGGCGCACTGGGTTTCACGTTGTCGATGGGGGCTGCACGCGCCATCGCCGACGCCATCGACGGCAAGCGCCCCGCCGTCGATCTTGCAGGGTTTGCCCGGCTGGCTGCATGAGCGATGAGACTGGACCATAGCGTGCCAGCCGGATGACACGATCGTACGCCAGCGCGCTGCGACATCACTCCCACGGGGACCGATGGGGGACGTATCGGGTTGTATCTGTGTTTTCGGTGTTTAAGGCTTTTGACATTCCAACGGCACGGACCACCGTGCCACCACTTCCGATAGGACAAGAGACCATGAAGAAGCTGTTTGCTCCCCTGCTGCTCGTCAGCGCTGCTGCCGCCCTGTTCGCGCACACCGCGAGCGCACAGGAACTCACTGGCACGCTCAAGAAGATCAAGGACAACGGCGTGATCGCGCTGGGCGTGCGCGAATCGTCGATTCCGTTCTCGTACTCGGACAACAGCGGCAAGACGATCGGCTACTCGCAGGAAATCGCGCTCAAGATCGTCGAGGCGGTCAAGAAAGACCTGAACATGCCGAATCTGAAGGTCACCGAAACGCCGATTACGTCGCAAAACCGTATCGCGCTGATGCAAAACGGCACGATCGACCTGGAATGCGGCTCGACCACCCACACGTTCGAGCGCGCCAAGCAAGTCGGCTTCTCGCACAACATCTTCCTGTACTCGATCAAGATGATCGCCAAGACGGGCTCGGGCATCACCGACCTGAACAGCCTCAAGGGCAAGACCATCGCGACGACGGCCGGCACCACGGCCGACCGCATTCTGTCGGGCAAGAAGGGCGAAATCGGCTTCAACCTGATCCAGACGAAGGAACACTCGGACGGCTTCCTCACCGTCAAGCAAGGCCGTGCAGTGGCGTTTGTCATGGACGAGCCGCTGCTCTACGGTCAGCGCGCCGCTCTGTCGGCCGACGAAGCGAAGGGCTACGAAGTCGTCGGCCCGAACCTCCAGTTCGAAAACTATGCGTGCATGACGCGTAAGGACGATCCGGCGTTCACGAAGGTCGTGAACACGGTCATCGCCGATATGGAAAAGTCCGGCGAAATGACCAAGCTCTATGACAAGTGGTTCACGCAGCCGGTGCCGCCGAAGGGTCAGAACATGAACTACCCGATGACGGCTGAAATGCGCGCCATGTTCAAGGATCCGATCACGAAGGCTTACGACTGATCCTGACGGATTAGGCGTTGTGCGGGGACCACGGTCCCTGCACTTCGCGATCCCGTTTTTTGCAGTTCCCGCAGATTCACCATCATCATGAACTCGCACGCCACGCTCGGCATTCTCGGCGGTATGGGCCCCGCCGCCGGTATCGACCTCTGCCGCAAGATCGTCGATCAACATCCGGCCAACCGCGATCAGGATCACATCCCGTTCATCCTGTATTCGGTGCCGCAGATCCCCGACCGGACCGAAGCCTTGCTGCGCGACGGCGCCTCGCCGCTCGACGGCATGCTCGACGGCGTGCACGCGCTGGAGCAATCGGGCGTCGGCTGCATCGCCATCGCGTGCAATACCGCCCATGCCTGGCTCGACGCGCTGCGTCATCGCACCCGTCTGCCCGTGCTGGATGTGGTCGAAGCCGTCGCCGGGGAACTGTCCACGTGTGTCGCCCCCGGCTCGCCCATCGGCCTGATGGCGACCGAAGGCACCCATCACGCCAACGTCTACCGGCCACGGCTTGAAGCACTGGGTTACCGGTTTGTCTCGGCAGGCGACCCGCTTGCGCACCAGACGCTCGTGAACGAAGGCATACGGCTCATCAAGGCCGGGGAAATTCGTCGCGGCGGTGAGGCGCTTGCAATGGCGATGGAGCAACTACTGGCGGCCGGCGCGCAACGCGTCATTCTCGGCTGTACCGAAATCCCGGTCGCCCTTGCCACGTGTGAAACACCGCTCGGGCGATTCGGGCTGGACGCATCCGCAGCACTCGCGCGCGCGTGCATTGCGTGGTCGCTCGCGCATGAGGCGCAGGCGCACGTCTGACTCGACGTCGACGGCGCGCGCGCCGTCTCCCGATTCTCAATTTTCCGGCGCGACTCTCATCCGCCGCGAATTCATGGCATAGCGAAGCACTGCGGGGCTTGCGCGGCTGTTGCGATGTTGCATCGCAATGATAAAAATCCACGATTGCGGTTCCCTCAAGTCGCTCGCGCTTGGGTAGACTGGCGCACGAACGATGATCGCGCCGGGGTTGCACCGGCGGCATGGAGGTGAACCGGGCGGACGATTCGGGTCGTACGTAGACCGAACGCCACCGGCCTTGCAGGAAAAAATCCCGATCGTCTTGTAGGAAAAAATCCCACACGGGAATTCAGACGGAAAGCGGCGTGGAACGGGGGTAAAACGGGGGTTGAGGCCATCAAAATCGCTGGCGTCTTTAGCTATAATGGCCCACAATCCATCGAACACCCGCCGGACCAGGGTCCGGCCATGAGCGCGTTTGCCTGAACGGGGAAGCACATGAGCGGCAGCGCGCTCGACGTGATGCATGTACAGACAACAACAATGAGTTCAGATCGACTCCCAGCCGGTGTGCCTTTGGTCGAACCATCGACCCTGGCACCGGCAATCGCCGAGGCCAATGCCACGGCGCCGGCCCCGGCATTGTCCCGGGCGCTGGTCGAGCTGACCGGCGGACTATCGGCACATGTGGGTGCCGATGGCCGTTTCCTTTTCATTGCCGAAGCCTCCCTACGCCTGCTTGAGTACTCGCGTGAGTACATCGACCACGCCACGCTCTTCGAGCTGACCGGCATCGAAGACGTTCCCCTGCTTCAGGACGCCTTTTCTGCCGCCCAGACCCTCGGCCCTCAACAGTGCACCGTGCGTTTGCTGCGTGGTCTGACCGACCGCGTCTGGATGCGTCTGCGCATCGCCCAGTACACGCCCCGCATCGCGGGTGCGAGCGCGTCTTTCCTGGTGCACGGCGAAGACATCACCGCCTTCAAGGAAAACGAAGCACGCCTGTCCGATCTGGCGGTGCGCGATGCGGTGACCGGGCTCGGGAATCGTCAATATATTCAGCAGTGCATCGTTGAGACGATCCAGCATGCGCGTGAAGGCGGTCCGAACTTCGCCGTCGCCCTGCTCGATCTGGACGGCTTCAAGAAGGTCAACGACTCGCTCGGCCACGACGTGGGCGACCAGTTGCTGCGCGATGCAGGTCAACGTCTGATCGCGCAGATTCGCGAGACGGACATGGCCGCTCGTATGGGCGGCGACGAGTTTGTGCTGGTGCTGCCCGGCTGCGACAACGAACAGGCGCTCAGCGGCATCATGAAGCGACTGCTCTCGGCGGTACAGCAACCGTTCCAGGTCGGCGACCAATTGCTGCACCTGACGACCAGTATCGGTGTTTCGTTTTACCCGCAACACGGCGACTCCGCCGGTCTGCTCATCAAGCACGCCGACGCCGCCATGTATTGCGCCAAGGATCGCGGTCGCAACGGCCTGTTCGTCTACACGGACGATCTGGGTGACTTGCATCGCAAGGCGTTTTCGCTGGAATCGGCGATGTTCGAGGCCATTCACAACGGTGAATTCAGCCTGCATTACCAGCCGATCTGCGACCCGATTTCGCTGAACGTGAAGGGTGTCGAAGCGCTGATGCGCTGGCACCCCGCGCTCGGTCCGGTCTCGCCCGCCGAGTTCATTCCGCTGGCCGAAGCCAACGGTCTGATCAACTTGCTGGGCGGCTGGGCACTGCGCGCCGCGTGCATGCAGCTCGCGCGCTGGGATCGCACCCGGCTCGACGGGATCTACATGTCCGTCAACGTCTCGGCACAACAGTTTCACCATCCGTCTTTCCCGAGCCTCGTGTGGCAGGCCATTGCCGACTCCGGCGTGGAAGGTCACCGCCTTGTGCTCGAAATTACCGAAAGCGTGCTGATGCGCGACCCGGAGCAGGCCAATCTGGTGCTGCGCGAGTTGCAGACGCTGGGCGTGCGATTTGCCGTCGACGACTTTGGCGCGGGCTATTCGAGTCTGGGCTACCTCAAGCGTTTCCCGCTCTCCGCGCTCAAGATCGACCGCAGTTTCGTCAAAGACATGCCCACGTCACCGAACGACCGTACGATTGTGACGGCAGTCCTGGGACTGGCACGCGAGCTGGGTCTGTCGGCGGTGGCCGAAGGGGTCGAGACGGAAGAACAACGGCAGATGCTGATCGATCGCGGCTGCCATTCCATCCAGGGCTGGCTGGTATCGAAGGCCCTGCCTGCGGGAGAACTGGAGGCGGCCTTTGCGAGCGGGCGTCTCAACGTGGATGCCGGCCACTGACCGGACAACCCCGCTACCATGAGCCTTACCAAAGAAAAAACGCTCGAATTGTTGTGGCAGCGCATGGCCGAGCGCGGCGACTTCCCGTCGCTGCAACGCTCGGTCACGGGCATCGTGTCTGCCATGCAAAGCGAGAACACCAGCACGGCCGACCTCGCGTCGTCCGTGCTCTCGGATTTCGCCCTCACCCAGAAAGTGATTCGTCTGGCCAACTCCGCCATGTATGCGCCGTTCGGCTGCAACGTGACGACGGTCTCGCGCGCGATCATGATTTTGGGTGTCGACACGATCGGCCACCTCGCCCTGAGCCTGAAGCTGCTCGAGGGTTTTGGTGAAGTCGCCGCACGTCGCGACGACATGGCGCGCGAACTGGCTCGTGCCACGCTGGCGGGTGCTTTTGCGCGGGATATTACGGCCAAGAACGGGATTCGCGACGGTGAAGAAGCCGTCGTCTGCACGTTGCTGCATCACGTGGCGCGCCTGCTGGTGACGTATTGCTTCCCGAACGAATGGGTCGAGATTCAGGAAATTGCCGCCGAGCGGGGCATCAGCGACAGCGACGCCTGCGAGCAAGTGCTCGGCATCACGTTCCCTGAACTGGCCGAGGCTGCCGCTCGCAAGTGGGGCCTGCCGGAGTCGATTGCGACCAGCATGCGTCCGATCGATCTCGAAGGTGACGCACCGCTCTCGCACGCCGACTGGCTGTGCGCCGTGGCGAACATGTCCAACGAGATGGTGACGGAGCTCACACGCGGCGCAGATCCTGAGCGCCTTGCTGAACTTGCAGAGCGTTATGCCGACCGTCTGGCGCTGGACATCAGGGAGGTGGTGTCGGTCGGCGAAGAGATGGCGCGCGACACGAGCCATCAGGAATTCATCGCCATCAGCACGGGCGCATCGAATACGCGTCAGCCACCGGCAGGCAAGCCGCTGGATTCGGCGCGACGTCTGGCCGACGGGCTTTCCGAAGTGCGCGCCGCCACCGGCGAGACCGATGCCGTGGGCCTGCTCAACCTGACGCTCGAAGCGATTCTCCAGTCGCTCGGCTTCGTGAACTGTGCAGCCTTCGTGCGTTCGCCCGCGAGCAAGGTCTTCGAGATGCGCTTCGGCATTGGTCGCGAGGTACAGCCATTGCTGGGCCTGACTTTCCCCGAAGCGTTCGAGCCGGACGTCTTCCATCTCGCGCTGACCAACGGCCGGGCGATCCTGATCGACAACGCCCGCGAGCCGCGCATCGTCCCCCGCATTCCGCTGTGGCATCGCCAGCATTTCTCGAACGTGAAATCGTTCTTCCTGTTGCCGGTTCGCCAGCGTAACCAGACCGTGGCGCTGCTCTACGGCGACTGGGGCGGCGCATTGTGCGCGGGCGGCATTGGGGCGAAGGAAATGGAGTTCCTGCATTACATGGGGGAGGAAATTTCCAGCAAGCTCGAAAGCGTGGCGCAACAAAACACCGCGAGCGGCGCGAATGCGGCCGACTCGCTCGCTCGCAGACCGTGGGGCACCGCCGGGCGCTAGTACGCGTCACGACGCCGGACAGCCTCACCAACGCCCGCCTGACAATTGTCGGCGGGCGTTTCACTTTCACCTTCGCTTTCCATCCTCTCGTTTCCGACGCAAGCCACGGACACCATGATGTCGCCGGGAGGATGTCGCCACCGTCTCCGGTGTCTCGGCGTTTCATACGTCAGACGCAATCTTTAGTATTGCGAATCCGATATGTGCCGAGACGCCGGTCCGGTGGCGTCCCTGCGACACAGGACATTTTGCCTACGGGCGGTCGCTTTCTCGCCGCTGGCGATCGTCGCGTCCGACCACCCGCCGCCCCTTGCAGCACAAGGCTTCCACCCATTTGGGCATCGCCGTACGAACTCAGGCGTACTATGTCGCCAGACCGCAGTTTTTCTCCACGACTGCGCGTCGGTCACTGGTCGTCTGTCGCCCGTCGTGAGACCGGGTGTTTTTTGACACGACTCGCTGCGCCCCGGTAAAAAATTTACGCTCGGTTCCGCCAAGCAAATCAATTCGTACCGTCGGACCAGGAGAAGACATGACGCAATCTGCTGCTGCACCGGTACATCCGGTCGACGAGCGCCTGCCGCTCCCCAAGTTGTTCACGCTGGGTTTACAACACGTGCTGGTGATGTATGCGGGGGCCGTCGCAGTACCGCTGATCATCGGTGGCGCCCTGAAGATGTCGGTCGATCAGATTGCGTTTCTCATCAACGCCGACCTGTTTGCATGCGGTATCGCCACACTGATTCAGACGCTAGGCCTCTGGATCTTCGGTTTGCGTCTGCCGATCATGATGGGGGTGACGTTTACGGCCGTCACGCCGATGATCGCCATCGGCACGAACCCCGACCTCGGCTTGCTCGATATTTACGGCGCAACGATTGCCGCCGGGATCATCGGCATTCTGATCGCGCCCTACATCGGCAAGTTGTTGCGGCTGTTCCCGCCTGTGGTGACAGGCACCGTGATCACGGTGATCGGCATTTCGCTCATGGGCGTGGGCATCAACTGGGCGGCCGGCGGATTCGGCAACCCGGACTTCGGTAATCCGTTGTATCTGGGCGTGTCGTTTGCGGTGCTGCTCTGCATCCTGTTCATCACGAAATACGTGCGTGGCTTCTTCTCCAACATTGCGGTGCTGCTGGGGATTCTGTTCGGCACGATGGTGGCGATTGCGCTGGGCAAGGTGTCGTTTGCGGGGTATCGGAAGCCCCGTGGTTCGGTTTCGTCATGCCGTTCCATTTTGGCGTGCCGCGCTTCGATCCGATCGCCATCGCGACGATGACGCTGGTGATGCTCGTGACGTTCATCGAATCGACCGGCATGTTCCTTGCGGTGGGCGACATCGTGGGGCGTCCGGTCGATCAGAAGACGCTGGTGCGCGGATTGCGTGTCGATGGCCTCGGCACCGTGATCGGCGGCATCTTCAACACGTTCCCGTACACCTCGTTTTCACAGAACGTGGGGCTGGTCGGCGTGACGGGCGTGAAGAGTCGCTGGGTGTGCGCGATGGGCGGGTTGATTCTGATCGTGCTGGGATTGTTTCCGAAAGTGGCGCACGTGGTGGCGTCGGTGCCGCAATTCGTGCTGGGCGGCGCGGGTATCGTGATGTTCGGCATGGTGACGGCCACGGGCATCAAGATTCTGTCGACGGTGGATCTGTCGAAGAACCGCTACAACCTGTACATCATTGCGATCAGCATCGGTGTGGGGATGATTCCGGTGGCGTCGGACAAGTTCTTCATGAAGCTGCCGCACGCACTCGCCCCGTTCTTCCACAGCGGCATTCTGCTCGCGTCGATCAGCGCGGTCCTGCTCAATGCCCACTTCAACGGGCTGCGCAGCGAAGAGGAAGCGAATGCGCTCGCGCAGGAGGCGGGTAAGCAGGCGGATGCTGCGCATTGACGGATGAATGCGCGATGCAGCCGCACCTCATGCGGCTGCGAGCAACGCCCGCGCGCGGTGCTTGATCGTCTTCAGAACATCAACCATGTTCGCGCGCGCAATTTCAGCATCGTATTGATTTTGCAGATTGAGCCAACTCTGCGCATCTACGCCAAAGAACGCCCCCAGACGCAGTGCGGTATCGACGGTAATCGCCCGTTTGCCGAGCACGATCTCATTGATCCGGCGAGGGGGCACGTCAATGGCTTTGGCCAGTGCGTATTGCGAGATCCCCATCGGGCCGAGCCACTCTTGCGCGAGAATCTCGCCCGGTGTTGCCAGCGGTACTTGTCGGGTCATGCTTGTCCTCCATCGACCTTTCGCGAACCCAGCAGAAATATAGGAACACACCCACCTATGCGGTCGCGTTGCGATCAGTGGTAGTCGACGATTTCGACGTCCGAAGCGGTGCCCGCGTCAAAACGGAAGCACAACCGCCACTGATCGTTGATCCGGATACTGTATTGCCCCAGACGATCTCCACGCAGCGCTTCAAGTCTGTTACCCGGTGGCGCGCGTAAGAAACTCAGTGTTGCCGCCGCATGAAGTTGCTGAAGCTTGCGTATAGCGGCCGACTCGACCGCACGCCAGCGCGTCACGCGCCGCCCGCTAAACAGGAGTGCCGTATCCCTGCATTTAAAATTTTCAATCAAGAAACATAATAACGCATCACGTTATTAACGTTTGACGTTAATAGCAAAGCGTGGCGCCGGTCACGTCAAATCGAGAAGGCGAGTCCACGCATGGCAGGGGGGCCAAAGACACGCCATCCTATCGACATCCGCTTAGTGAAAGTTCCGACTCGAGATCGTGAGTTCGCCGAGCATCGACGAGAGGTCGATCAGACGATGGGCGACCAGATGGGTCACGCGCTCCTCGCGCTGCCATACCCCTTCCACGCCCAATAGCGACGACGCCAGCAACTCCTTGCGCTGCGCTTCCACCAGATCGGGCCAGACGATCACGTTGATGACGCCCGTCTCATCTTCCAGCGACACAAAGACCGTGCCGTTGGCGGTGCCGGGCCGCTGTCGTCCCGTCACGATGCCGACGGTGCGTACACGTCGGCCATGCACGCCCTCGGACTGCAACTCCTTTGCCGTGCGCACCCGCATCTTGTTCAGCTTCTCGCGCAACAGCATCAGCGGGTGACGCCGAAGCGTCAGCCCCGTACTCGCATAATCGGCCACGATGTCTTGTCCCTCGGGCATCGGCGACAACGCCACCTGCTCGTCCGTGCTGCCGGGCGCGGCGTCGCGCAAGACGGTTGCGCCCAATAGCGGCGTGGGCGGCTGCCACGCAGCGACCGTCCAGCGGGCCTGACGGCGTCCGCCCAACAACGCCGACAGCGCATCTGCGGCAGCCAGCGCATCGAGGTCGCGGCGCGATAGCGCGGCTCGGGCGGTGAGGTCGTCGATATCGGTAAAGGGCCGCCGACGACGCGCATCTTCGATGGCTTGCGCCCCCTCGGCCGACAAGCCCTTGACCAGCGACAAGCCCAATCGCACCGCCGGACGGCGTGCCTCCCCATATCGGGTCATCCTGACTTCGGGACGTGACTCGATATCGCTCACGCACACGTCCACCGCCCGAACTTCGACACGATGCCGACGCGCATCCTGCACCAGTTGCGATGCGGAATAAAACCCCATCGGCAAACTATTGAGCAAGCCGCACAGGAACATCTCCGGCGCGTGGCACTTGAGCCAAGCACTTGCATAGGCGAGCAACGCGAAGCTCGCTGCGTGGCTCTCTGGAAATCCGTACTCGCCAAAGCCTTCGATCTGTCGGCAGATGGCCTCGGCAAACTCAAGCGGGTAACCGTTCTTCAACATGCCGGAAATGATGCGCGTCTGGAATTTTTCGAGACCGCCCTTGCGCTTCCATGCGGCCATCGAGCGACGCAATTGATCGGCATCACCTGCCGAAAAATCGGCAGCGATCATCGCGATCTGCATCACTTGCTCCTGGAAGATCGGCACGCCCAGTGTGCGCTCCAGCGCGACCTTGATCTCCTCGCGCGGATAGACCACCTCTTCTTTCTTCTGCTTGCGGCGCAGATACGGATGCACCATCCCGCCCTGAATCGGCCCGGGACGCACAATCGCGACTTCGATCACCAGATCGTAGAATGTCTCCGGCTTCAGACGCGGCAGCATGCTCATCTGCGCTCGCGACTCGATCTGAAAAACGCCCACCGTGTCGGCACGACGAATCATGCCGTACGTCGCCGGATCGTCTCGCGGAATATCGGCAAGCCCGATCGGTGCGCCACGCCACTCCCCCAACAGATCGAGCGTACGACGCAGTGCGCTCAGCATGCCGAGCGCAAGCACGTCGACCTTGAGCAGCTTGAGGGTCTCGATGTCGTCCTTGTCCCATTGAATGACGTAGCGATTCTCCATCGCCGCCGGCGCAATCGGTACGAGCCGCGACAGTCGGTCGCGAGCGATCACGAAGCCGCCCACGTGCTGCGACAGATGCCGGGGAAAACCGATGAGACGGGCCACCAGATCGGCCCACAACCGCGTCGTCGGCGCTTCGGGCGACAGCCCCTGCGCCGCCATGCGTGCGAGTAGATTCTCCTTGCCGTCCCACCACTGCTGACTCTGCGCCACCTGCTCGACGATCGACAGATCGATGCCCAACGCCCGCCCCGTGTCGCGCACCGCGCTGCGCATGCGGTAACTGATGACCGTCGCCGCCAACGCCGCCCGGTCGTTGCCATACTTTTTGTAGATGTACTGGATGACCTCTTCACGCCGTTGATGTTCGAAATCCACGTCGATATCCGGCGGTTCGTTGCGCTCCTTCGAGAGAAACCGCCCGAACAGCACCTGCACCTCGTCGGGATTCACCGCCGTGATCTCAAGGCAATAACAAACCGCCGAATTGGCTGCCGAACCCCGGCCCTGACAGAGAATGTTCTGACTGCGGGCAAAGCTCACGATGTCGTAGACCGTCAGAAAATACGGCTCGTACTCAAGGTCGCGGATAAGTGCCAGCTCGTTTTCAATGAGCTGGCGCACCTTCAACGGCAAACCGCCCGGATAACGTCGCTTCGCGCCCGATTCCACCTCCTGACGCAGATACGACTCCGGCGTATGCCCCGCAGGCACCAGTTCTTCCGGGTACTCGTAACGCAGACTACGCAGATCGAAATGGCATCGTGAAGCGATGGCAATCGTCTGCGCCAGTGCTTCTTTCGGATAAAGCCAGGCAAGCCGCAGTCGCGTACGCAGATGCTGCTCGGCATTTGCCGCCAATGCCAGGCCACATGCCTGTACCGGTTTGCCCAATCCGATGGCCGTGAGCGTATCCTGCAACGGCTTGCGCGAGCGCACATGCATGAGCACGTGTCCCGTCGCGACGAGCGGCACGCCGCACTCGGCCGAAATGGCGTGAAGGCGCGCCAGTTGCGCCTCGTCGTCGGCACGATGACGGCGCTCCAGCGCCAGCCAGACACGCCCTTCGCCAAAGGTCTGCGCGGCCCAGCGAGTCTGCGCCAGCGTACGCTCCTCACTCGCGTCGGGATCCGGCACGAGGATGATCAGGCAACCTCGCAAACCAAGCAGATGGGCGTGCGCCTTGTCCGGCGCGCTGAAATCCCTCGCATGCAGGCGATAGCCGCGATTCGGACCTCGCATACGCCCGAGCGTAATCATCTCGGACAGATTGCCGTAGCCCTCGCGATGCTGCGCAAGGGCTACGAGATGCACGGTGCCGAGGGCGTCAAGTTCCGAGGCAGACAACATGTCCACTTCGGGCGTCAATCGAAACTCACTCCCCACGATCAGCGACACCAACGGTGGTTCATGCTTGGCCGACTCCGCCAGCGCCCGAACCACACCAGCCAGCGAACACTCGTCGGTAATCGCCAACGCGGTGTAACCCAGATGCACGGCGCGCGCGATCAACTCCTCCGGATGCGACGCCCCCCGCTGAAACGAGAAGTTCGACAGGCAGTGCAATTCGGCATACGCGGGCAGGCTGTCGTCTTGCTGTCCTCGCAGGGCAGAGGGTGCCGCATCGGGGGTATCGGCACCGTCGTCGTTGTTGGCCAGCCCTTCGGTCGGTCCTTGCCACGGGAGAAAATCGTCGAAATTCATAAGACTGCGGCCCCGTCCGTCTCAACCGAACAGGCCATGCAAATACCAGGCAGCGTCTGCACCTTTCACGGGACGCTCCCGAAACACCCACAGCAACGCCCCCGTCGTGTCCGCTGCGATGAAGTAATCGCGCGTGACCGTGCCCGGCTCCCACCAGCCAGCCTCGATACGCTCCGGGCCGCTCACCAGTTGCAATGGTCCCTGCCGCCACGGACGCTCCTGCTGCATGCTGAGCCGCTGAGGCGCGTCGAGCAGCCACGCCGGGCGCGGCGGCAGTGCGCTCACGGTATCCGGCAGATGACGATTCGACGCAGACGTCGCCTCCCCATTCACACTCGCACTCACTCCTGCACCCACCCCTGCATTCACTGCATAAGGCACGCTCACGAACGCCGCCTCGGGACGATGATCGCCACGCACCTGCAAACGCCGCACGTGTTCATCTCCCAGACGCGCCGCAACGCGCTCCATCAATTGCACGAAATCCTGCCGCTCGCGCCCCGGCTCGGGCAGCAGCGAACCGCTTTGCGGGACATGCTGCGCCGTCTGCGTGACGTCGAGCCGCAATGTCAGCACCGGCGCGACCAACGGAGAACGCGCCAGCCGTTCCTTGCAGAGCGACAACAAGTGCGCCGGTGCGGCGCTCGCTTCGGCCAGACGGATGTCGAAACGCGTCGGTGCCAGGGTCTCCCGGCCAAGCGGCTCGTGTTCGAGAATCAGCGTCAAGGCCTGCGTGGCCAGTTGCCCAGCGGCGAGCCACCCCGTCAGTTGCGCGAGCAGACGGCGCAAGCCGAACAGCAAGACTTCAACGTCATGCGTGAGCGACGGCAATGGCAGCACGGCTTCGAAATGCGGCGGCGCGCGATACCACGCCGGCGCTTCCGGCGCTTCGCCATAGGCGCGCGAAAGCGATGCGGGCAGCGCGGCACCGCAGCGACGTCTCACGCCCGCCGACGGCAGTGCACGCAATTCGCTCAACGTCGCGCAACCGATCTGAGCGAGCCAGTCGAGCCACGGCTGCGCTTCGGGCAGCAATGCCACCGGGAGCGGATCGAGTTGCGCCGGTAGCCCCGCCAATGACGGTGGCAGCAGTGGCTCGGGAGGCCACGACGACGAGGATGGCGCCGTAGCCGACGACGACAGCGATAGCGCCGCCCCGGACGTCGCCCCCGCTGCCGCCTTTGTCACCGGCACGATCGAGCGACGTGATGCACGCGACTTCATCGCGGCCTGCATGTCCTGAGATGTCGGCGCATGAGGATCAACGTGTGTCGGCACAGCCTGCGCGGCGCGTGCGAGCAGCGTTGCCGCGCTGGCCGTCGCGGCAATGCCCAGCGATGCCCGGTGTCCGAGCGACTCGGCACTTTCCAACACTTGTGCCGCCAACGATGCCAATCCACCAAACAGACGCAAACTCGGCGCGACGTCGATCAATACACACTGCGGCGCGGCAATCGCCACATCGGGACCAAAACGCAGCAACGCCAGCGCCAGCGCTTCAAGCGCGAGCGCCTCGGCGGCTTCGTCGCGATCGTGAAACCGCGCCTGTGGCAAGAGCGCGAGAACACCGCCGCGACGCATGCCCGGTTGCACACCCGCCGCCTGCGCCGCCTCGCTCGCCTGCCAGACACGTGACTGCGCCAGTACGACCGTCGTGTCGGCTTGCGCGTCGCTCGCCTCCGTCGGCCCGTCAGCCCGTATGCGCGACCGGAGTGACGGGAGTGATGTGAGCGGCGAGGCGATCTCGAGTGCCAGACAAGGCAGATGCAGGGCGATCCAGCAGGCCATGCGAGACTCCGGAAGCAGAAACAAAAGACGCCGTAGACGGCACGGGCGACGGTGCCGGATCGGGCTGGGCATGCAGCGGCGTTTCGTCGTCCGCGCCCCTTGTCAGCGATTGCTGCGCACGCGTATAGGGCTCAGGCAACGTCAGCCAGAGCGGTTCGGAACGAGGCGGTCCACGACGCTTATGAAACTGCAAGCCGAGGCGGCTCGCCTCTCCGACGACCAGTCCCAGCCGTAACGGCGCTGCGGACGCGGTCGACACAGCCGCCGGCGGACGCATCACCCAGGTCAGTGTTTCGCTACCGCCAGTGGCCACCTGAAACCGCCGAAGCTGCTCGGGTGTCGCGGCCGGTAGCCACGCAAGCACCGCCCCGCAGCACGCACTCCTGAGCGCCTGCTCGACGCACCACAGCATGTCGCGGTCCTCGGGTCTCATGCCCTGCCCCCCGGCCCCGCGCCGCACTCGGGAGGTGCGCGTTGGCCGGGACGCCGGGGACGCTGTATAAGACGGGCGCATCACCACACTCAACCACCGCAGATCGATGCCCCACCCCGCCAGCGCCGGGGCATAGGGCAGCATCGGCGGTGCAATCACCATGACCGGCTTTCCCGCCTGCGTCAGATCGCGCAACGTCGGTGCCAGCAAACGCCATTCACCGATGCCCGGACGGTCGCTCAGCAGCTCCGTCACCGCGCCATGCGGCCACCCCGCGCCGGGCAGCTCGGCGTCGAGCGCGGCGAAACCGGTGGTGTGGCCCGCGCGATGGCAATGCGCCAGCTCACTGGCACGCCATAGCCCGGCAGGCAGAGGGGAGGAAAGCGGCAGGGTCATCATGCGCCCAAATGCTGTATGAATGTACAGTATAGCAGTTCATTTGCCGTCGACGGCATCTTCATGGCCGCCTCATCACGCCTCATCACGCCGATCATGGCGATCGCGCTTGCGGGCAGGCGTCGGCCCGGCTAACGTGAGCGTCATTGCACACAACCCACTCCTCATGCCGCTCCCGACCACTGCCACCGCTCCCTTCTGCCCCGCCGAGGTCAAAGGCAGCATCGTCATCGACGCGCGTCAGTCGCGCTGGACCAAACTCAAACGCTTCGCCGGCCCCGGATTGCTCGTCGCCATCGGTTACATGGATCCCGGCAACTGGGCGACGGACATTCAGGCAGGATCGCAATTCGGTTACTCGCTGCTTTGGGTAGTGGCGCTCTCGAGTCTCGCCGCCATCTTCCTGCAAATGCTGGCCGCACGTCTGGGACTGGTCGCCGGACGCGATCTTGCGCAGGCCAGCTACGAACGCTACGGTCGCACAGGCCGTTTCGTCCAATGGATCACGGCCGAGATTTCCATCATTGCGTGCGATATCGCCGAAGTGCTCGGCTGCGCACTGGCCTTCAAGCTCTTGCTAGGCGTACCCATCGCGTGGGGGATCGTGCTCACCGCGCTCGACACGATGATCGTGCTGGGACTACAGGGCAAGGGCTTCCGTCAGATCGAAGCTATCGTGTTCGGATTGATCGGCACGATGGCGTTCTGTTTCATCGCGCAGGTCGCGATGGTGCCGCCCGACTGGCACGCGGTGGCTGCGGGTCTTGTCCCGGGCGCACCCAGTCACGACCGGCGCGACGCGATCGTACTGGCGCTGGGCATCGTCGGCGCGACGATCATGCCGCACAACCTGTACCTGCACTCTTCCGTCGTACAGACCCGGCGGGTCGTCGGCGGCAAGCGCGGCGATGTGCACGACACACTCGCGTTAGTGCGCATCGATACCTGGGTCTCATTGCTGATCGCCATGTGCGTGAATGCGGCCATTCTGATTCTTGCTGGCTCAGTTTTTCATGCCAGCGGTCAGACCAACGTCACCGATATCGAGCAGGCGTATCAGTTGATTACGCCGATTGCGGGGGGGCTGCCGCCTTCATGTTCGGCATCGCCCTGCTCGCTTCGGGGCAAAGTTCAACACTGACGGGCACCATCGCCGGGCAAGTCATCATGGACGGCTTCCTGCACATGAAGATTCCGTGCTATCAGCGCCGACTGATTACGCGCGGACTCGCGCTCGTGCCCGCACTGATCGGGGTGTTGTGGCTCGGCGACGGTGCTGTGGGCAAACTGCTCGTGTGGAGTCAGGTGCTGCTCAGCCTGCAACTACCGTTTGCCATGTGGCCGCTCATTCGCTCGGTCAGCGATGCGCGCGTGATGAACGGCAATACGATCGGGCGTCCGACGCAGGTGTTAGCGTGGTGCCTTTTTGCCGTCATCACGGCGACCAATCTGTTGCTGATTTTCGGGCTGGGCTGAGAACCGACAATGTCGACAGAAATGTCTCCGGACGATAGGAAAACTCACAAACCGAGGTCACTCAAAACTCGCGTCGGATCACGCGAATTCCAGCCCTCCCCGGCCATGCGAACTTCCTGAATTGCAGTCTCCCGTGTAAACGGCGGACTCGGGGTACGCAGGATGCAAGTGGGTGTCACAACGCACCGAAAACGCGTGCTACCATCAGCACCCCTTACCAACGCTTACTACAAGCGGCAAACAACTTTAATGAGGTAAGGGCTTCAGATGTCCGCATCGGAACGATGCCACGATGCATCGTCCGGCGGGTGACAACACACTCAGGGGTATCACCGTGCAGAAAAGGAAATCCAGCATTGCGCTGCTCAGCGCTGCCATGCTCGCTATGGCCGTGCTCGGCGGTTGCGCCACCGAAAGCTCGCGTACCGTGGAAGTCGCCAAGGTCGAGAGTGCCAGCCGTCCGTACGTTGGCGTGCGCACGCCGATCGCTGTCGGCAAGTTCGATAACCGTTCCGCGTACATGCGCGGCGTTTTTTCCGATAACGTCGATCGCCTCGGCAGCCAGGCCAAGACGATTCTGATTACCCATCTGCAACAGACCCAGCGCTTCAACGTGCTCGACCGCGACAACATGGCCGAGATCCGTCAGGAAGCCGACATCAAGAAGACGCAACAGACGCTCAAGGGCGCCGACTACGTAATCACCGGCGATGTGGTCGAGTTCGGCCGCAAGGAAGTGGGTGACAAGCAACTGTTCGGCATTCTGGGCCGTGGCCGCGAGCAGATCGCTTACGCAAAGGTCAACCTGAACGTGGTCGATATCGCCACGTCGGAGGTTGTCTACTCGAGCGGCGGCGCGGGCGAATTCGCACTCTCGAATCGCGAAGTCATCGGCTTCGGTGGCACTGCGGGCTACGACTCCACGCTCAATGGCAAGGTGCTTGACCTCGCCATGCGCGAAGCCGTCGACAAGCTCGTCGCAGGCATCGAGAGCGGTGCCTGGAAGCCGGGCAAGTAAGCGCACCGACACCCTTTTTTGCAGCATGCCGTAGCGCGTGATTCGTCACGCGCTCGGCTTTGCACGTCAGGACATATATCGTCATGAATCGCACGTTCTCGTCCGGCCGGATCGCCGTCGCAGCCATCGCAGGCAGCGTCATCCTCGCGCTCTCCGGCTGCGCCACACCGCCCAAGCCGCTGTATGACTGGGAAGGCTATCAGCCGCAAGTCTACGAATACTTCAAGGGCGAATCGAAGGAAGCACAGATCATTGCGCTGGAGCGCGATCTGGAGAAGATCAAGGCGTCCAATCACGCCGCGCCCCCCGGATATCACGCTCACCTCGGCCTGCTCTACGCCTCGGTCGGCAAGTCCGACAAGATGGTCGAAGAGTTCCAGACCGAAAAGCAACTGTTCCCCGAATCGGCCAGCTACATCGACTTCCTGCTGAAAAACAAGACCCCGGAGGCCAAGCAATGATCGCCCGACTCTGCAAATGGATGACGGTCGCCGCGCTGGCCGCTGTGATGACCGGTTGCGCTGTGCATCAAGCCAAGCCGTATGACTACACCGCGTTCAAGGAAAGCAAGCCGAAGTCGATTCTGGTGCTGCCGCCGCTGAACGAGTCGCCGGATATCGACGCGACCTACAGCGTGCTTTCGCAAGTGACGGTGCCGCTGGGCGAAGCTGGCTACTACGTGATGCCGGTGACGCTGGTCGACGAATCGTTCCGTCAGAACGGTCTGACCGTCGCCGGTGACATCCATCAGGTCAGCCCGGCCAAGCTGCGTGAGATCTTCGGTGCGGACGCTGCGCTCTACATCAAGATCACTCAGTACGGCACGAAATACATGGTGCTCGACAGCGCCACCGTCGTGACGGTCTCGGCCGAACTCATCGATCTGCGCAACGGTGCGAAGCTGTGGAGCGGCGCAGCCAGCGCGTCGAACAATGAGGGCAACAACAGTGGCGGCGGCGGGTTGATCGGCATGCTGGTCACGGCGGCCGTCAAGCAGATCGTCAACAGCGTGTCGAACGCCGGTTACACGGTCGCGGGCACGGCCAATGCGCGTCTGCTGTCTGCCGGACGTCCCAACGGCATGCTCTACGGTCCGCGTTCGCCGAAATACGGCACTGACTGACCGGGAAACTGGGCAGACCTCGCACTGTCACCTATAGTGGTAACGCATGAGCGGTCGGCCTTCCCGACCGCTCATCGCCCGGACCGATAGCGACACCCCGCCGCAGTGCGGGGACAACAGTGTCAGACGATGCGCCCGTCAGGTGTGCGCCTCGTCGGCTTGCGTATGTGTCGGCAAGCCTCGTCCGGGAGTCATCATGGTTCACCGCTTCGCTTCTTCTTTCCCTCAGCCCCCTCGCATCACCGTCCTCGCCACGGTCGCTGCTCTCTGGTTGCCTGCGCTCGCCGCCGCCGATCCGATGCATCTATCCGACATCAAAGACGCCAACGGCCAGCAACTCAGCGTCGACGACTTGCGTTCGCTAATGCCCGGCGCTCACATCACTAACGTCGTTCAGAACGGCAGCACACGCAAGTGGGTCAACGAGTCCGGCGGATCGCTCAACGCGACGAGCGATAACAAGGGCAACATCGGATCGGGTGGACGCAGTGTGCAGGTCGCGCATGCCACTGGCACCTGGTCGGTCAACGACAACGGCTCGTATTGCGTGAATCTGGAATGGCGGGCGCTCACCGAAAACTGGTGCCGCTTCATGTTCAAGGTCGGTGACAAATACTACGTCGTCACCTCTCTGGCCAACGGCGCGGCGATTGCGACCGAGTTCAGCATCGAGAAATGATCCGTCCGAAAAGCGGACGAAAAACCGCCCCGGGCTACGAACAGCACCGGGGCGCGACTGCAAGCTGCGTTTTCCGTCGTCAGCGAGGCAGTTGAGGTTGCCAGGACCGCGACGGCTTAGAAGTCCGTCGTCATGGACAGCAGGAATGTACGCGGTGCACCCAGCGTCAGATAGTTGCTCGACGACACGCTCGACCAGTACGCCTTGTTCGTCACGTTGAGCACGCTCAGACGGAACGTCGTCGACTTGCCGTAAATCTGCGTGGCATAGCGCGCGCCCACGTCGAAACGATCCCATGCCGGAATCGACGCCGTGTTCGCAATATTCGCGTACTCACGGCCCGTGTGAATCCAGCGCGCGTTCAACGTCAGGCCCTGTACCCAGGGAATGTCGTACTCCGCACCGAGGTTGTACTGGAACGTCGGCACGCCGACCGGACGATTGCCGTTCGTCGCCGCGCTCGATTGATTGAGCAACGTGCCGTTGATGTACGACACCCCGGCAATCACACGCACATTCTTGACCGGGCTGCCATACACCGACGCTTCGACGCCGCGGTGGCGCTCAAGCCCGTCTGCCACATAGACGTTTGATGCATTCGTATAAGCCGAAGGTTTTTCGATCTGGTAGAACGCAATCGACGCACCGAAACGCGCCGTGTCGTACTTCGCCCCGAATTCGATCTGCTTTGAACGATACGGCGGCAACGACTGACCGTAGTTCACGGTCCCCTGTGGTGCCGTCGTCCCTGCGGCGAGACCTTCGCTACGGTTCGCGAACAACGACACGTTCTGCCACGGCTTGACGACGATGCCGAACAACGGCGTGGTGATGGCGTCGTTGTAAGCCAGCGATTGCACGCCGGTGTAACCGTAATTGTTCACACCGATCGATTGATGACGCACACCGACGGTGGCCAAAATGCGGTCGTTGAAGAAACCCAGCGTGTCCGACGCAGAGACGCTACGCAGCAACGTGAGTGCCGTCGTTTGCGGGTCGTTCAGGTTGCCACCTTGCGACGACGTCGTCGGATAAGCCACCTGTGGCGGATTGACGAAGCTCGTATTGAACGCGGAGGCGAACGTGAACGCAGACTGCGAGTCCAGACGCGTTCCGGAAGCCCCTGCCGTGAAGAAATGTGACACCGGCCCCGTCGTAAAGCGACCGCGCACGCCCACTTCACCAGAGAGCGCATCTTCCTGGTGCGGTGCATTCAGACGCGTCGCCGTCACAGGGCTCGACGCGCCCTTCCACGTCGGATTCGAATACTCCCCGTTCTCGTTCGTATGACGGATGCCACCCGTGACGTAGGCCGTCCAGTGCGGCAGGAAATCGTACTCGGCACGCAGAATACCGACGCTATCTTCCAGCGTGGAGTAGCTCCACGACTGCGCGTAGTTCGACGTCGCAGCCGGCGGTTGCGGCAGCACGTTTCCCGAGAAGTTGTACAGCGCCCGCCCCGAACCGATGTGCAGCTTCTGATAGAGGAAGTCCGCCGACAGACGCAACTTGTCGCCGCGCCAGTCAAGCGCAACCGATGTCGTCCGCGAGTTCGAATGCTCCCGGTCAACGGCGGTCTCACCGTCACGAATCGCCTGATTCACACGAATGCCAAACTGACCCTCACTACCGAAACGGCGGCCGACGTCGATGTGCGTCCCGAATTCGCCTGAGCCGCTGCCGTCGATGGTCACACGGTTAAGCGGGGTGTCGTCTGCCCGCTTCAGTTGCAGATTCACACCGCCACCGATGGACGAACCGCCCGGCGATGCCCCTTTTAGAAACGCGTTCGCCCCCTTGAACAGCTCGACACGTTCGAGCGCTTCGGTCGAAACCAGTTGACGCGGTGTGATGCCATAGAGTCCGTTGAGCGAAATATCGTCGCCCGCCAAAGTGAAGCCGCGAATCACGAACGTCTGTGCGAAGTTGCCGAAACCGCGCGACATACGCACTGACGGGTCGTTATCGAGCACGTCGGCAAGCGTGCGCGCTTGCTGATCTTCGATCATCTTCGACGTGTATGCACTCATGCTGAACGGCACATCGAGCGTGCTCTGATTACCGAGCACACCGAAGCTCATACCGCGTGCCACCTGTCCGCCCACGTACGCTGGCTGCGTGTCGTTCGGCGACTGCTCCCGATCCCCCTGCACGGTCACCGTCGGCAATGCGACGGGACTCTGCGCGCCAGCCTGTGCTGCCCCTGCAGCATCGCCTGACTGAGCGGACTGCGCCATGGCGTTGCCACCGAAAACGACCGTGCCGAAGCTCAGCGCCGACGCGACGACAATCGGGCACAGCGAAGGCCATGGACTTGCGCTGGGCGCGACGATGCCAGCGCGAGAGACTCGGGCAAAACGGGAAGAACGGGAAGCGAGCGACATGAGGAACAACTTGTTGGAGTGCGCCCTGGCAACGGACAGATGCCCGGGCTGAGAAGAGACTTGCCGGTCGACGGCGAATCCCTTTCCACAAGAGAGGAAAACTGCGTACGACAATGGCACCCTCGAGAGCCTCGCCGGGGCACGACGCGGCATCTCAATTCGGTGAAAGTTTAATAATAATAGAAATGATTATCAATATCATTACTAAAGACAACGTGTCAGGCGGCCTGCTGGTTGCGCAACAAATCGGGAGCAAATGGGTTGCGAATCAAGCACTCATATGGATGCGGCTGACATTTGCGCGCAGCGGTGCGGATCCACTCACTGAACCGTTGAGATAAACCTGTCAGTTTCGAGAGGGGAGGAGATGAAGGAAGGAGGACGGCCGCCAGCAAGAGACTTGCGACGACGCGACGGCGACGCCGTAAACGACAAAGCCCGCCAAAATGGCGGGCTTGTGTGGCCAATCCCGGAACAGCGGGAATGGCATCCGAACTCACGGTTGGGCGCCGTCGCACATCATCACAACGATGACGGGAATCGCCCGATAAGACGATCGACTTGCCTGGTTGCGCCAGCAGCGACCGCTCGTCCGGAAGGACTTCTGACTTGCTTAGTAACCGGCGGTTTCGAGCGCGCGGATACGTTGTTCCAGCTCAATGATGTCCTTCGACTCAGCCAGGAATGCTTCACGACGACGGCGCTCAGCAGTTTCGAACCAAGTGTTCACGACTTCAAACAGGGCGGCAAACATGACGTTTCTCCAATTCATTAGTGTGCTGCATCGCAGCAGTGCTTCGCATTATATAGGGTTTTCCCGTTAAGGGTTAGCCCCTATATGGGAAAAACCAACAAATTCTGCTAGAGCGTCACTTCGAATGGAGTCAATTCCAAATAATTTACATAAAAATCAACAACATACATAAAAACAACAGCACCCAAACAGCCCACTGCGGCATGCCGTCGCACTGCACAGTCAAAATTCGAGGAACAAAAAAAGCGCCGCTGTTGCGGCGCATCATCCTTAAAAATGGAGTCTTTCATGTGACGAATCCGTACCGTCACATGACTGCTGCGACCTCCGCGTCCTTACGGCACGTGGCGTGCGACCTGAGCGTCACCGTCGCCTACCGCCCCGCCGGTGGGGGCCCCCGCGGCCGAAGTCGTCGGTACGGCACCTGATTGTGTCGCAGTGCCGCACGTGGTCGTTGCATTCGTCGCGCAATCGCTCTTTGCTGTCAGATCGCCCGGCAGATCCGCCGACGCTAGTCCTTCCAGAATCGGGCAGTCCGGGCGGTCATCGCCGTGGCAATGCATCGCAAGATGCGAGAGCGAGTCGCGCATGGCGACCAGTTCGCCGATACGCTGATTAAGTTCGTCCACATGGGACTGCGCGAGCGCCTTCACCTGCGCACTGGAGCGCCCCCGATCCTGCCAGAGCGCCAGCAACTGGCGAATCTGGTCGATGCCGAAACCGAGCCGACGCGCCTGACGAATGAACCGAAGCAGATGAAGATCCTGCTCGCCATATCGTCGATAACCTGCCTCGGAGCGAGGGCTCGGAGGCATCAGGCCGATACTCTCGTAGTACCGGATCATCTTGGCCGTCACGCCGCTGGCCTGCGCCGCTTGTCCGATGTTCATGGCTACCTCACTGGGGGGAACGAGGGTTGAACGACGGGAGAGAGGAACCGTTCATGTCCTTCTCGGTATCCGACGGCACGAGTCGGGCACTGATCGGCGCATGATCGGAAATCCGCGACCAGGGGCGCCCATGCAAGACTTGCGCCCCTTCGATATGAAAGCCGCGTGCGTAGATGCGGTCAAGTCGCAACAGCGGCAATCCACTCGGAAAACTGCGTGCCGGACGTCCGGCACTGTTCTGAAACACCTCCGTCAACGCCAGCTTCTCGGCCAGCAAACGGTCTGCCTGATTGCTCCAGTCGTTGAAATCGCCCGCGATGATCAGCGGCGCATCCGCAGGAATGGCATCGGCCACCCGCTCCGTCAACATTTCGAACTGACGCCGGCGTCCCTGCCCTGCGAGCGACAAATGTACGCAGAGACAATGCAGCGGCTGGGTCAGCCCCGGCACGGCGATTTCGCAATGAAGCATGCCGCGCTTCTCGAAACTATAGGTCGTGATGTCGTGATTGTCCGATTTGACGATCGGATAACGACTCAAAATCGCATTGCCGTGGTGCCCGTGCTCATAGACAACATTGCGTCCGTAAGCATGATCGCGCCACATCGCGCCCGCCAGAAACTCGTGCTGCGGTTGTACCGGCCAGTTAGTGTGACGCACCGCGTGGCGTTGATGCATGCCCTGCACTTCCTGCAGGAAGACGAGATCCGGTGCGAGCCCCTCCAGCCCCGCACGCAGTTCGTGAACGCGCAAGCGGTTGAACGCGGAAAAGCCCTTGTGGATGTTGTAACTCGCAATATGCAGACTATTCATAGGCAGCAGCATTGACTCCGTGCCGGAAGACAGACGATATCACCTAGATGATGTCGCTTTCGGCGAATTTCAAGTCAGGTGGAAATCCGGGCGACGCATCGGAAGGTTGCTTCCAGTACGTCGCCCCTGATCGATTCATTATGCGCCGATCACCTTATGCCCGTGGGAACCTTCTCAAACACCCGCCCGGCGGGCCTCGCCAGCGGCATCCGACTTTCCGGCGCTGCCTGTCGACGCGGAGGTCGTCTCCTGATCGGCAGGACGCCAGCGGCGCAGCAACAGTGCATTACTGACGACGCTGACGCTACTGAGCGCCATGGCCGCCCCGGCAATCACCGGACTGAGCATGCCAAACGCCGCGAGCGGAATCCCCACAACGTTGTACGCAAACGCCCAGAACAGGTTCTGACGAATCTTCGACCACGTACGACGAGACACATCAATGGCATCGGCGACCCGCTGCGGGTCACCACGCATCAGCGTTATGCCCGCCGTCTGCATCGCGACGTCCGTGCCCGAGCCCATGGCAATGCCGACATCCGCGGCAGCCAGTGCCGGCGCATCGTTGATCCCGTCGCCGACCATGGCTACGACCGCGCCGTCACGTTTGAGTTGCGCGATGACCTCCGCCTTGTGCTCCGGCAGAACATCGGCATGCACCTCGTCGAGTCCCAGCGCGTTGGCGACCGCCTTCGCGCTCCCTGCGTTATCGCCCGTCACCATCACGCAGCGCACACCCAACGCGTGCAGACGGTCGATGGCCGGACGAGCGGTTGCCTTGAGCGTATCGCCGAACGCGAGCAGCCCGAGCAGACGACCGCCGCGAGCGCGCGCGTCCGCAGCATCACCCGCAACATCCCCCGTATCAGCACTGCCGGTCTCGACCAGCCACGAGACAGTTCGTCCCTCGCCCGCCAGCCGCACGGCCTCTGACGCCAGGGCCCCCTGCGAGATACCGAGTTCGTCAAGCAGTCGCGCATTGCCCAACTGGAGCGTGTGACGGCCACCTAATGACCCACTTGATGGGTCGCTCAATGCACCCGCGCCATGCGCTTCCAGAATGTCGGCCCGCATGCCGCGCCCCGGCAATGCGGCAATGTCGGAGGCCACCGGCACCGCCGAAGCCAGCCCAGCTTCCTCGGCGGCCGTCGTCACGGCCTTGGCCAGCGGGTGAGAACTCCCCGACTGCACCGCAGCAGACCAGCGCAGCAGCGTGTCGGCGCTCGCCCCTTGCGCAGGCAAATGCGCAACGAGGCGCGGCTTGCCTTCCGTCAACGTCCCCGTCTTGTCGAACGCCACGACGTTGATCCGGTGCGCCAGTTCCAGCGCCTCGGCGTCCTTGATCAGGATGCCTTGTCGCGCAGCCGCCCCGGTGCCGACCATGATCGCCGCTGGCGTCGCCAGTCCCAATGCGCACGGACAAGCAATGACCAGTACCGCAACCGCGTTAAGCAGCGAAGCCTCGAGACCGAGCCCCAGCGCCCAACCGGCAATGACCGTCACAACGGCAATCAACACGACCACCGGAACGAAAACCGCCGCCACTCGATCCACGGCGCGCTGAATCGGCGCCTTGCCCGCTTGCGCGTCCTCGACCATGCGAATGATGCGAGCCAACGCCGTATCGGCGCCCACCGCCGTGGTTTCCACACGCAATGTGCCCGCGCCGTTGATTGAACCGCCGACGACCTTGTCGCCATCGGCCTTGTCGATCGGCAACGGCTCACCGGTCAGCAGTGATTCGTCGAGCTGGCTCGCGCCGTCGCGGATCACACCGTCGACCGGCACGCGCTCACCGGCGCGCACCACAACCCAGTCGCCCACCTTCACCTGCGACAGCGGCACCGAGACTTCGCTCGCCGCGCCATGCGGGTCACGCACGACACGCGCCGTCTCCGGGCGCAGCGCCGCCAACGCCCGAATCGCTTCCACGGTCCGCCGCTTTGCCCGCGCTTCGAGCCACTTGCCCAGCAACACCAGCGTGATCACCACCGCCGCCGCTTCGAAATACAGATGCGGCATGCTGCCCGCCGGTGCGCGCCACCACTCGTACAAGCTCAGGCCGTAAGCCGCTGACGTGCCCAACGCCACAAGCAAATCCATGTTGCCGCTACCGGCACGCACCGCCTTGTAACCCGCCCGATAGAAGCGCGCGCCCAGCCAGAACTGCACAGGGGTGGCGAGCAGCCACTGCACCCACGGCGGTGGCATCAGATGCACACCGAAGGGCTCGACAAGCATGGGCAGTAACAATGGCAGCGAGAGCACTGCAGCGACCGCCACTGGCCACCATGCCGGACCACTCTCCTCCGATGCCGCCTGCGCTGGGTCGGTAACGACCGACGCCTCGTACCCCGCCTTCTCGACGGCAGCGCTCAATACCGCAACATCGACCACCCCGCGCACGCCACGCACCGCCGCACGCTCGGTCGCAAGATTCACGTTCGCTTCGACCACGCCCGGCACATTGCGCAACGCCTTTTCCACCCGCCCTGCACACGAGGCACATGTCATGCCGCCAATGGCCAGTTCGAACGATTGCTCCGCAACCTGGTACCCGGCGTCGCTGACGGCGGCTTCGACCGCTCCCAGCAGCGCGACCGGTGCGACGTCTGCCGCCGCCTCCACCGCCGCCGTTTCGGTCGCGAGGTTTACATTCGCGCTCGTCACACCGGGCGTGCGCCGCAAAGCCTTCTCCACCCGCGTCACGCACGATGCGCAGGTCATGCCTTCAATACCGACCGACCAGTTCTGAGTCATTTATAGGCCCCCACGAGGACTGTCATCATGCGTCACAGCATAGACCTTGCCATGACAGGAAGGTCAAGCACTGTGCGGCAACTTGTCACGCATTCGGATGGGAACAGCAGAACCACACCCGTCACACTTCAACGATAGCGCCACCGGAACCGGCCATGTTTGGGGGACGTCTGACCCGACACGCGATTCGTCTGAAAAAAGCGCTTGAGCTTCCCTCTATGGGAAGGTCTATGATCCATTTACCTGATCAGTGTCACCGTCAATTGAATCGTCTTTCAAGGAGAGCAACATGCAAGTCCAAGTCGAAGGTATGAGCTGCGGCCATTGCGTCAAAGCCGTCACGCGTGCGATCACCGAGCTGGATGCGGACGCGAAGGTCAACGTCGATCTGGGTGCTGGCCGCGTAGACGTCCAAAGCGACCTGTCGCCCGCACAAGTCAGCGCCGCCATCACCGACGCCGGTTACACCGTCAAGGGCACCAGCGTCTGATTGAGTGACGGCTGACCAGCGTCCGGGTCTGGCTTCAACTCCGTTTGAGGGATGCCAGACGCACGCAGTCGACGTACTCAGCCGACGCCATCAGCCCGCATCAAACACGGCCACAAGAGGCGCTTCGCGTCTTGTGGCCGATGGGCAATCCCACGCGCCCCGCGCGGCCTTCCCTGCAGACCTCTTACGCCCTGTGCTACGCTTTGTCTCGCCGCATACGTCATGACGCCGCGCAATGCGTAACTACACGCAATGCAACGCAATGTTCGTACGGCATACACGTCTTCAGGGCGGGGTGAAAGTCCCCACCGGCGGTATGTGACATCACGCAGTTCGCTGCGTCGTCATGAGCCCGCGAGCGCTTGTCACCGTCGCTTTCGCGACATCGGCAGGGTCAGCAGATCTGGTGAGAAGCCAGAGCCGACGGTCATAGTCCGGATGAGAGAAGATGCGTCGATACCCGCGTGCTATGGGATGCCGTCCCATGGCGACGTCCGTTCGCATGCCCCGAAAACGTTTTTCGCCCGATTGACTTACGCGAGGAGCGTTTCATGTCCACCAGTACCCGCAATACCCAAGCTGTTTCGCAAGACACTGCCTCGACCGACGACCTGCATGCCTACCCTGCATTCGTCGATCTGCCGCCAGTGGAAGTTCGTCTGCCCGCTGCGCTTACGGCCATGCGCGAAGGCCGTCCCGTCATTCTGATGGACGATCTGGACCGCGAGAACGAAGCCGATCTGATCGTCGCCGCAGAGAAAATCACGCCCGCCACGATGGCCATGCTGATCCGCGAATGCAGTGGCATCGTCTGCCTGTGTCTGCCGGACGAGACGCTGCGCCGTCTCGATCTGCCGCCGATGGTCGAGCAGAACCAGAGCCGTTACGGCACTGCCTTTACGGTGACGATCGAAGCGCGTCAGGGCGTGAGTACCGGCGTTTCCGCTGCCGACCGCGTCACCACGATTCGCGCAGCCATCGCCGACGACGCCCAGCCCTCCGACCTCTCCCGCCCCGGCCACGTCTTCCCGCTGCGCGCGCAGCCGGGCGGCGTGCTCACGCGTCGCGGTCACACGGAAGGGTCCGTCGATCTGGCGATTCTCGCCGGCCTGAAGCCTGCCGCCGTGTTGTGCGAACTGATGAATCCGGATGGGACGATGACGCGCGGCGCCGATATCGAGCGCTTCGCCAAGCAGCACGATCTGCCGATTCTCACCATCGACGAACTGGCGACCTACCGCCTCAGCCTCGCGCAAGCGGCCTGATCGGACGCCGTCCGCTAATCACCGAAGGCGATGGCCCCTGCGGCAACGACGCACTCCGTCGTTGCCGCGTCACTTCCATCGAGCCACCAGTGCCCCCATCGCCCTCGGCGCCCTCGTCACTGACGGGTCGACGCTTCCCTCTAACGCGAAACGCACATCCGGACGCCGCGACTTCTATAATCGCTGACAAGCCGATTGCCTAGCATCATAAAAGTTACGAGGAAGACGTGATGAGCATCAAACCGGAAGCCGCCGCCGTTCTGGCCCAATGGGAAGCCGACGAAGCCGCCGTGCGCGAACGCGTCACGCGCAATGGTCCGGCGCGTTATGGCGTCGCAACGCCGTCCGACGTGGTCGGCCTGACCGGCCAGGAAATCTTCGACGCGATGTTCGACGGCAAGCTGCCGTTGCCGCCGATCAGTGAGACGCTCGGTTTCATCGCCGTGGAAGTCTCCAATGGCCGCGCTGTGTTTCAGGGTCGCCCGGCGCTGCCCTATTACAACCCGCTCGGCTCGATCCACGGCGGGTGGTTCGCCACGTTGCTCGACTCGGCCGTTGCCTGCGCGATCCATTCGACGCTACCCGCCGGGCGCAGCTACACCACGCTGGAACTCAAGACGAACATGGTCCGTGCCCTCACGCGCGACGTGCCCGTCGTGCGCGCCGAAGGCAAGGTCATTCAGGTGGGCCGTCAGGTCGGTATCGCGGAAGGCCGCATCGTCGGCCCGGACGGCACCTTGTATGCTCACGCCACCACCACCTGCCTGATCTTCGACTTTCCGCAGAAGAAGGCGTAAGCCTCCCGCCGCACCAAAGAAAAAGCCCGCCGAGGCATCCCGGCGGGCTTTTTTCACGTGACGGCTGACTTAACCGTGGCGTGTCCTTCAGTGCGACGACGATCCCCCGCCACCATGCTCGCCATCGGGTTGATGTTCGAGCGTCTCTTTCAGCGCGATCTGAAGCTTGGCGTGCATGCGCACGAACCAGCTACGCATAATGACGCCGAGCACCAGCGTGCCCGCCACGATCAGCACGATCATCTCGGTCGACGGCAGAATGCTCGCGGAGAGCGCCGCCACCAGCAGAATGACTCCGACCATCGCGGCAATCGGCAGGATCTCGGCGACCACGCGGCGCACCTCGAAGGTATAGCGGCCCGTGAGGCTCGGCGGAATCGACAACTCCACCAGCAGCAACGACAGCGACTTGAGCTTGCGGTACACCGCGATCAGGAACGGCAGCGACAGCACCAGTGCCCCGCCCCAGACCACCGCACTTTGCAGACTCGGGTCTGCGACCCACGGCTTCATCAGATCGGCAAGACGACGATAGAAGAACGCGCCACCGAGGAAGATCGTCACGACGAGCGCCAGATTGATCGCCACGCTCACCACGATACGACGCACGATGGTGACGAGCGCCGCGCTGTCGCCCGTCAGTTGAATGCTTTGCAGCCATTGCGTGTATTGACCGAGCACGTACGACAGACGCCCCGGCATCACGCGGCCCAGCCAGCCGGTGAACGGGTCTGCGCCCTTGATCAGATAGGGCGTAAGCAGCGTGGTAATGACCGAGACGGCCACCGCAATGGGATACAGGAAGTCGCTGGTCACCTTCAGCGACAGGCCGAGCGAAGCGATGATGAACGAGAACTCACCGATCTGCGACAGCCCCATGCCCACACGCATCGACGTGCGGCCGTCCTGACCCGAGAGGTACGAGCCCAGCCCGCACGACACGATCTTGCCGACCACCACCGCCACCGTGATCAACAGAATCGGCCATACGTACGTGACCAGCACATGCGGGTCGAGCAGCAAGCCGATGGTCACGAAGAACACCGCACTGAACATGTCGCGCAACGGCGCGACCAGTCGTTCTATCGTATGCAACTCACGCGCTTCGGCCATGATCGCGCCGATCAGGAACGCGCCGAGCGCCACGCTGTAGCCCATCTGAATCACGAGCAGGCAGAAGCCGAAGCACAGGCCCAGCACCACGACCAGCAACATTTCGTCGCTCTTGAACTTCGCCACATAGCCGAGGATGCGCGGTACCAGCAGAATGCCCACGACCAGCGACACGACCATGAACAGCAGCAGCTTGCCCAGCGTGAACGTTGCTTCGCCTGCATCGACCTGACCGCTGATGGCGATGCCCGAGAGCAACGCGATCATGCCGATGGCGAGCACGTCCTCCACGATCAGCACGCCGAAGATCAGTTGCGCAAAACGCTCGCGCTTCATGCCGAGTTCGTCGAGCGCCTTGACGATGATCGTGGTCGAAGAGACCGCGAGCATTGCCCCGAGGAAGATCGAATCCATCGCTTTCCAGCCGAAGAAGCGGCCGATCTCGTAGCCGATCCAGAGCATCAGCACGATTTCGGTAATCGCCGCCACGAACGCCGTCACGCCCACCCGGGCGAGCTTGCGCAGGCTGAACTCCAGACCCAGCGAGAACATCAGGAACACGACACCGAGTTCGGCAAGGATCCCGATGGTCTTCTCGTCATGTATCAGCGCGAACGGGGGCGTATACGGCCCGATGATCACGCCCGCCACGATGTAGCCCAGCACGACTGGCTGCCGGAACCGGTTGAAGATGACCGTCACGATGCCTGCCAGCAGCATGATGACGGCCAGATCCTGAATGAAGTCGATGGCGTGATGCATCCGATACGTTCTCCCCGCAGCGCGTTGCGCCGATATTGATGTTCTTGACTCCACGCCGGTGACACGCCGCGTCTCCCCCAGGGAGGCGCAGCGACAACACGAGACGTGATGCTTGATGAAGGTGGGAAGCCGACCGTGGGCAGCGTATGAGCTGCTTGCCTGCCGGCTTGATAGACGTTGCGTTCGTTCGCCCGATTCCCTGCAAGTCCGGACGGACCCGCCGCCGAACCCGTTGCAGGCCCCATCGCTTCGAGGGGCTCCGGTTCGGACACCGGAACGGAAAAGCCAACGAACATTCGGCCCAAAACGGGCGCCGAATCAATATACGCGATGGCCTGACACGCGCGCAACCCAAGATTGACGGGGGTTTTCATAAAAAATTCCCGTTTTCCACACGATCGCACGAAATTTTTTTTCTTGATTTTTGTCTTGCCTCCTTGTGAAATATCACATAAATATCAAATGAATTTCACTGTGTGATTCTCTGGAGTGGTCGACGTATGAGTTCCTGTTTGTCTTTCACGGTGGCCGGTGACGGCGCTGCCCTTTGTATCGATGTCTCCATTGACACGCTCATCATTGCCGGATGGGCCGGACGCGACCGGCACGCGGTCGAGCACCACATCGCCGAACTGGCGGCGCTGGGCGTGCGCCGTCCGTCGACCACGCCTTGCTTCTATCGCCTCGCCCCCGCCCTGCTGGCCCAGGACGACGCCATCGACGTCGTCGGCGAGACGAGCAGCGGCGAAGCCGAATGCGTGCTGGTCCGTCATGGCGACGAACTGTTCGTAAGCGTCGGCTCGGACCATACCGACCGCGAGGTCGAAGCCTATGGGGTGACCGTCTCCAAGCAGGTCTGCGCCAAGCCAGTGGCACGCGAAGCATGGCGTTTTGCCGAAGTCGCGGCGCATTGGGATCAATTGGAACTGCGCTCATGGGTGACGCGTGAGGGCGAGCGGCGTCTTTATCAGGAAGGCACCGTCGCGGGTCTGCTCTCGCCGCAGGAACTGATGGCCAAACTCGGGCCGGACGGCTTGCCCGCAGGCGCGGCCATGTTCTGTGGCACACTCGCTGCCATTGGCGGCGTGGCGGGCGGCGAGCAGTTCGAGATCGAACTGCACGACCCGGTCCTCGGCCGCACGATCCGGCACCGTTACGCCACGCAGGCGCTGGCGATTGCCGACTGACTGCCCCATCCGATGCCCAACGAGACACTTTTCGAGCCCCGCACGACGGAAGTCGCGGGCGACGCCCACCGCATGCCGCCCGAGCCGTCTGTGCCTCATGACGGCCGCAGCCTGACCGAGCGCGCCTACGAAGCCATCAAGCACGACATCATTACGTTGCGTCTGCGCCCCGGCGAGACGCTCAACGAAGCGCAATTGATGCAGTCGACGGGACTGGGACGCACGCCCGTGCATCAGGCGATGCATCGTCTGGCACTCGAAGGGTTGTTGGTCATTCTGCCGCGCAAGGGGGCCATGGTCGCGCCCGTCTCGCTGAACGACGCACTCGAAATCATCGATGTGCGCATGGTCAACGAGACGTACTGTGTCGAGCTGGCCGCCCGCGCGGCAACGCCGGAAGATCTCGCTGCCATCGAGGCCGTGTTGGCCCGCTCGCATGACGCTATCGCAGCGCGCGACGTCGCCGCCATGATGCGCATCGACCGCGAGTTCCATCTGGCGATCTCACGCGCCTCGCGCAATCAGACGCTTGCCGAGTTGCTGCGCGGCTTGCACGAGCGCTCGCTGCGCTTCTGGTTTCTCGCCTTGTCGACGCCGAGCCACCTGGAAGGCGTCTATGAAGAACACCTTGAACTGTACGAAGCGCTGGCCGCCCATGACGGCGAACGCGCCCGACGGGCGATCGCCCGTCACATCGAAGAATTCCGCACCCATATTCTGAAAGCGATCTGAACATGAGCCACGACGCCATCGATCTGCAACGCCCCCTGTCCGACCTCGCCGCCGCGCTCGACGCAGGTCGCACCACCAGCCGTGCCCTCACCGAGCAGGCACTCGCGCGCATCGCCGATCCGGACGGTCAGGGCAGTGTCGTCTTCACGCAGGTCGACGCACAGGCCGCCCGCGACGCCGCAGACGGCCTCGACGCCCTGCGCCGCGCCGGTGCACGTTTGTCGCCGCTGATGGGCGTTCCCGTCTCGGTGAAAGACCTGTTCGACGTAGCGGGTCAGGTCACGCGCGCCGGCTCCACGGTGCTCGCCGACGCCGCCCCGGCCACGCACGACGCACTGGCCGTTGCGCGTCTGCGTCGGGCAGGTGCTGTGATCGTCGGTCGCACCAACATGACCGAGTTCGCCTTCTCCGGACTCGGCCTGAATCCGCATTACGGCACGCCGCGCTCACCGTGGCAGCGCGACGTCGGGCACATCGCGGGCGGGTCGTCTTCAGGCGCGGCCGCCTCGGTGGCCGACGGCATGGCCGCCGTCGGCCTTGGCACGGATACCGGCGGTTCGATCCGTATTCCGGCCGCGTTCTGTGGCCTGACCGGCTTCAAGCCGACGGCTTCGCGTACGCCGCGAGACGGTGCCCTGCCGCTCTCGACCACGCTTGACTCCGTCGGCCCCATCGGCCGCTCGGTCGATTGCTGCGCGTGGGTCGATGCGATTCTGTCGGGCAACGTCCCAAATGAAACACCGGCCGCACCGCGCGACCTTCGTGGCATGCGCTTCGGTGTCTTGACGAATTTCGTGCTCGACGGCGCAGAGCCCGCAGCGCTCGCCATCTACGAGCGCGCCCTTGCCACGCTCGCCAAGGCAGGTGCAACGCTCGTCGAGTTCAAATTCGCACCGTTCGACACCCTGCCCGCGATCAACCGCTTCGGTTTCTCGCCCATCGAAGCGTACGCATGGCATCGCAAGCTGCTGGCCGAGCGGGCGCACGGCTACGACCCGCGCGTGCTGGTGCGCATTCGCAAGGGCGAACCGGCAGGCGCGGCCGACTACATCGATCTGCTGAACGCCCGCGCCGCGCTCATCGCAGCCGCGAACCCCGTGTGGCAAAGCTTCGACGCCGTGCTGTGCCCGACCGCGCCGCTCACGCCGCCGGCCATCGCACCGCTCGAAGCCAGCGACGAAACCTTCACCGCCACCAACGCCCTTGTGCTGCGCAACCCGACGGCCATCAACATGATCGACGGGTGCGCCTTCTCGCTGCCGTGCCAGGCGCAGGGTGAAGCCCCAATCGGCTTGATGGTCAGCGGTGCTGCGGGCGACGACGCGCGTCTGTTCCCGGTCGCCCGCGCCATCGAGCAGGCCCTGCGCCCGGCCCGCTGAGCGCAATCCTCAACTTTCGGACGATTTCGTACAGAAATGCGCGCAAACGTCCGATTTTTCGGTGGAAAGTTCCGAAAAATCCCGTAATTTTTCATCTCACATGCGAATCGGGCTGGGGTTACAATCCCAGCCCAAGTGCCTGCCGCCCGGCGTCATGCGGGGAATAGCGGGATCCGTGGGATTCGTGATGGCCTACCGCCTGAAGTGAAATGAACGCTCAACTCGACCCGGCTTTTCGCCGCGAACGTCTGCTTTATCTCCTGCTCACCGTGGTTTGCCTCGCCTTGCTGGGCGGAGCACTGTACTTCCAGTACGTGCTTCACGAAGACCCGTGTCCGCTGTGCATTCTCGCGCGCTATGCGCTCGTGCTGATTGCGATCTTCGGGCTGGTCGGTGCGGTCTCGCGCAACTGGGCGGGAATCAAGGTGGCGCGCGTGCTCGCTGCGCTCTCCGCGATTGGCGGGATGGCCGCGTCCGCGTATCTCATCTACGTGCAGGCCAATCCGATGGTGAGCTGCGGTTACGACGTCGTCGAAGGGTTTGTGGACGCGCTGCCGACCTCGCGCCTGTTGCCGCAGGTCTTCCAGGTGCAGGGCATGTGCCAGACGATGTATCCGCCGATCCTCGGCCTGACGTTGCCGATGTGGTCGCTCGCGGCATTCGTCGTCATCTTCCTCGCGCTGGCGCTGCATCGGCCGCGCCGTGCCATTTCGCTGCGCTAACGCACTCGGCGCACCCGGCGGCGCTCCCAAACGCACAACGGCCGTCGGCCCCTCAGGGCGACGGCCGTTGGCTTTTTGGCGGACGTGCGAACGTGGTTAAGGCCGCACCAGCGCCGGTGTCGGCTCTCCTGCGCCACTGGCTGCGTCGAGTTCAGTGGCCACTTCCGCGATCCGCCGCCGCAGCCACGTCACCTCGGGGGCTGCGTGCGTGCGTTCATGCCAGAGTTGGTAGAAGCGCATCGGTGGGAAGTTGACCGGCGACGGCACCACGCGGATCGGCAGATAGCGCGCGTAATGCTGCGCAAACTGACGCCCCGTCGTGAACACCAGATCGGTGCGCATCAGCACGTAAGGTACAAGCCCGAAGTACGGCATCGTCATCTGAATATTGCGACGCAGGCCCTGCTCGGCCAGAAAACCATCGATGAAGCTCTGACGCTCGGCCACATACGGCATCGGCGCGAGGTGCGGCAATTCCAGGTAGTGCTTGAGCGAGATGCCCTTGCTGGCCAGCGGATGCTGTGCGCCGAGCATGCAAACCACCTCGTCGTCGAACAAACGCGACATATGCAACTGCGGCGGCGGTTCCAGCCAGTTGCCGATCACCACATCGAGCGAGCCGTTTTCCAGCGCGCCTGCATAGTCGAAACCGGCGTTGATGGGTTGCACGTGCAGACGAGCCGACGGCGCGTCGCGACGCAGTACTTCGGCGATGTTGGGGAGAAAAACGGCGTCGAGGTAGTCCGGCGCACCGAGCCGGAATGCCCGTGTGGTGGTCTGTGGCGCGAATTCCGTGGTCGGATGCGTAATGCGTTCGATGGCGGCGAGCGCGTCGGTGGCGTAGCCCAACAGTTCTCGACCGCGCTCGGTGGCCACCATGCCACTCTTGCCGCGCACCAGAATGGCGTCGCCCGTGATCTCGCGCAGGCGTCGCAGCGAGTTGCTGATGGCCGGCTGCGACTGGCCGAGCTTGAGCGCGGCGCGCGACACGCTTTGCTCTGTGAGCAGCGTATGGAGTACCCGCAGCAGGTAGGCGTCGATCTGTTCGCGGGGTCTTTGCATGTGCAGGGGCACTCTGAAGGCGTGTTGAAGACCGGAAAACGGCGGGTTGAGCCGTAGTTTATGACAATGCCGGGTCATCGGGGCGTCCGAATAGCCATCATCATGACGGCGAAATATTTCCCTGTGCCGCCAGTGCTATCTTCGGCTCATCCCCACGCCGGTCGTTAATAAGACCCATACGGCAACGTCGGCACGTCCACAATTGCACTGCACTACACTGAGAATCATGGAGACACAAGCCATCCGCTTCTTTTACCGCGGCAAGGTGCACGAGGTCACTGGCGAAGCCACGACCCGCACCGTGCTTCAGTACACGCGCGAAGACCTGCACTGCACCGGCACCAAAGAAGGCTGTGCCGAGGGCGACTGCGGCGCTTGCACGGTCGTGATCGGCGAATTGGCCGACGATGGCAATGTGGCGCTGCGCGCGGTCAACGCCTGCATCCAGTTCCTGCCCACGCTCGACGGCAAAGCGCTCTTCACGGTCGAAGACCTGCGCCATGCCGACGGCACGTTGCACCCGGTGCAGCAGGCGCTGGTGGATTGCCATGCCTCTCAGTGCGGTTTCTGCACGCCGGGCTTCGTGATGTCGCTGTGGGCCATGTATCTGAACCGTCCGGTAGAAGCGGGCTGCCCGAGCCGCCGCGAGATCGACGACGTCCTGTCGGGCAACCTGTGCCGTTGCACGGGCTATCGCCCCATCGTCGACGCCGCCCAGAAGATGTACGACCTGCCGCGTCACGAATTCGACCGCAAGGCGCTTGCCGAGCAGTTGAAGGCGTTGCAACGCGGCGACACGCTCTCATACGAGCACGACGGTCACGTCTTCCACGCACCGCGCACGCTGGCCGAACTGGGCCGTCTGCGCGCCGCTTATCCGGACGCACGCATTCTCGCTGGCAGCACCGATGTCGGCTTGTGGGTGACGAAGCAATTCCGCGATTTGAAGCATCTGATCTACATCGGCCAGGTCGCGGAGCTGCGTGAGATCTCCGAGGGCCCGAACGGCATCTATATCGGTGCGGGAGCCTTGCTCAACGATGCGTTCGATGCACTCGTCAACCACTATCCGGATCTGGCCGAGCTGCGTCAGCGCTTCGCCTCGTTCCCGATCCGCAACGCCGGGACGCTGGGCGGCAACGTCGCGAACGGCTCGCCCATCGGTGACTCGATGCCCGCGCTGATCGTGCTCGGCACGCGTATCGTGCTGCACCGCGAGGGTGTGGTCCGCGAAATGCCACTTGAAGACTTTTATATCGCCTATCAGAAGAACGCCCTCGAAGCGGGCGAATTCGTGCAGGGGATTCGTGTGCCGCTGCCCGCATCGGCGCAACGTTTCCGCACATACAAACTCGCAAAACGCTTCGATCAGGACATCTCCGCCGTGTGCGCCGCGTTTGCGGTCGAACTCGACGGCGACACCGTGCGTTCGGCGCGTATCGCCTTCGGCGGCATGGCAGCGACGCCCAAGCGCGGCAGCGCCATCGAAGCCGCGCTGAACGGCCAGCCGTGGACGGAAGCGACCGTGCGGGCCGCCATGGCCGCGCTGCCGACGGCCTACCAGCCGCTCTCGGACATGCGCGCGACGAGTACTTACCGACTGGCCGGTGCGCAAAATCTGCTGTATCGTTTTTTCCTGGAAACGCGCAACGACGCGCCGCTTGCGGCGCACGAAGTCAACGCGTTCGCCAACGTCTAACCGGAGCCGCCCATGAACACGCAAGTCGAAGGCTTCATGACGCAGACCGCACAGACCGCTGCTCAGGTTGGCCGCTCGCGTCCGCATGAGTCGGCCGAGCTTCACGTGGCTGGCGAAGCCACCTACACCGACGACATTCCCGAGCTGCAAGGCACGCTGCACTGCGCGCTCGGCCCGTCGCCCAAGGCACATGCGCGCGTTCTCTCGCTCGATCTCGACGCCGTGCGCCGGGCACCGGGTGTCATCGCCGTGCTTACCGCCGCCGACATCCCGGGCGTGAACGACTGCGGCCCGGTCATCCACGACGATCCGATCCTCGCGGACGGTGTCGTCCAGTACATCGGCCAGCCGATGTTCGCCGTGGTCGCCGAATCGCACGACGCCGCCCGTCGCGCCGCACGTCTGGCCAAGGGCGAATACGAAGACCTCCCTGCCATCCTCACGCCGCAGGCCGCCAAGGCCGCTGGCGCGGGTGTGCTCCCGCCGATGCAACTGCGTCGCGGCGACGCCGATGCCGCCCTGAAAGCCTCGCCCAACCGCATCAGCGGCACGTTCGAATGCAACGGGCAGGAGCAGTTCTATCTCGAAGGACAGATCTCTTACGCCATTCCCAAGGAAAACGACGGCATCCACATCTATTGCTCGACGCAGCACCCGAGTGAGATGCAGGCGCTCGTCTCCCACGCGTTGGGCTGGCATAGCCACCAGGTGCACGTCGAGTGCCGACGCATGGGCGGCGGCTTCGGTGGCAAGGAATCGCAATCTGGCCTGTTCGCGTGCGTGGCCGCGCTGTGCGCGTCGCGCCTGAAGCGCCCCGTCAAGCTACGTCTGGATCGTGACGACGACTTCATGATGACGGGCAAGCGTCACGGGTTCTACTTCGAATACGACGTCGGTTTCGACAACGAGGGCCGCATCACCGGCGCGAAGGTCGACATGACGCTGCGCGCAGGCTTCTCGGCCGACCTGTCCGGCCCGGTCGCCACGCGCGCCATCTGCCACTTCGACAACGCCTACTTCGTACCGGACGCCGATCTGCGCGCCCTGTGCGGCAAGACGAACACGCAGTCGAACACCGCCTTCCGGGGCTTTGGCGGCCCGCAGGGTGCGCTCATCATGGAAGTGGTGCAGGACGCCATTGCACGACGTCTGGGCCGCGACGCCCTCGACGTGCGCCGCGTGAACTTCTACGGCAAGACCGAGCGCAATACCACGCCGTACGGGCAACTCGTCAAGGACAACATCATTCACGAGCTGGTCGCCGAGCTGGAACAGACGAGCGACTATCGCGCGCGTCGCGACGCCGTGCAGGCGTTCAACCGCACAAGTCCCGTACTGCGCAAGGGCCTTGCGCTCACCCCCCTCAAGTTCGGAATCTCGTTCAACGTGCAGGCCTTCAATCAGGCCGGTGCACTCGTGCACGTCTACCGCGACGGCTCCATGCTCGTGAACCACGGCGGCACGGAGATGGGTCAGGGCCTGAACACCAAGGTCGCGCAGGTCGTGGCGCATGAGTTGGGCGTCGACCTCTCGCACGTGCGCGTCACGGCGACCGACACGACCAAGGTCGCGAACACATCGGCCACCGCAGCGTCGACCGGCGCAGACCTGAACGGCAAGGCTGCGCAGAACGCTGCGTGGCAAATCCGTCAGCGTCTGGCAGAGTTCGCGGCAACGAAGTACGGTTGCGCCGCCGACGAAGTGACGTTCGCCAACGATATCGTCAGTGCGAACGGGAATCACATCCCCTTCCCCGATCTCGTGGAGGCCGCCTACTGGGCGCGCGTGCAACTCTGGTCGGACGGCTTTTACGCCACGCCGGGCCTGTCGTGGGATGCCAAGACGATGAACGGCAACCCGTTCTACTACTTCGCGTACGGCGCTGCGGTCTCGGAAGTCATTCTCGACACGCTCACCGGCGAGTGGCGTCTGCTGCGCGCCGACGTGCTGCACGACGCCGGTAAGTCGATCAACCCGGCGCTCGATATCGGACAGGTCGAAGGCGCGTTCATTCAGGGCATGGGCTGGCTGACGACGGAAGAACTGTGGTGGAACAAGGACGGCAAGCTCATGACGCACGCCCCTTCCACCTACAAGATCCCCAGCATCAGCGATTGCCCGACGGACTTTCGCGTGAACCTGTTCGAGAATGCCAACGTGATGGACTCGATCCACCGCTCCAAAGCGGTCGGCGAACCGCCTCTGTTGCTGCCGTTCTCGGTCTTCAATGCGTTGCGTGACGCCGTGGCCAGCGTGAACGACTATCGCGACGAACCGGTGCTGAACGCCCCGGCCACGTCCGAGGCGTTGCTCATGGCGATCACCGAGTTGCGCGCACGGAGCGCCGCCTGATGCATCGCTGGGTCGACGCCGCCCACAAGCTGCTCGTACGCGGTGAAGCCGCCGTATTGGTGACGATCGCGCGCGTGGAGGGTTCTGCGCCGCGCGAAGCGGGCACCCATCTGCTCGTCACGCGCGAGCATGTGTGGGAGACCATCGGCGGCGGTCATCTCGAATGGCGGGCGATGGACGTCGCCCGCCAGTTGCTGCGTCAGTACGGACAGCAAGGCGCGCGTCACGTCGAGCGCTTCGCCCTTGGCCCGAGCCTCGGCCAGTGCTGCGGCGGTGCCGTCACCCTTGCCTTCGAAGTGCTCACACTGAGCGATCTGGCCTGGGTGAGCGCGTTGCACAAGCGTCTGGCGGCCGGTGAAGCGAGCCTGCGCAGCGTAGCTTTCGGGGCGCCCGGCGCAGACGCCGCCGCCAGCCAGCATCAGGGCGGGCCGGTCATGCTGACCGAACTCGACGCCGACGAGCCTCTCGCCCACCCGCACACCCTCACCCGCGACGCCGACGATGCTGCCTGCTCCTTCTGGCAAGGCAGCGACGGCTGGCTATGGCTGAGCGAGCGTCTCGCGCCGAGCGATTTTCACATCGTGCTATTCGGTGCGGGACACGTCGGACAGGCCATCGTGCAGGTGCTCGCCACGCTGCCGTGCCGTGTCACGTGGGCCGACGAACGCACCGAAACGTTCCCCGAGACGGTGCCGCCGAACACCGTCGTCGAATCCACCGACACCCCCGAGGCCGTCGTCACCGAAGCGCCGCCGGGCGCGTTCTTCCTCGTCATGACGCACAACCATGCGCTCGACCAGCGTCTGTGCGAGGAGATCTTCAAACGGGACGATTTCGCCTATTTCGGGCTGATCGGGTCGATGACCAAGCGCCGCCAGTTCGAGCATCGTCTGCGCGACCGGGGTGTGCCGCCCGAGCGCTTCGAGCAGATGATCTGCCCCATCGGCGTGGCAGGCATCTCCGGCAAAGCGCCCGCGACGATTGCGATTGCCGTGACCGCACAGCTGCTGCGCGTGCGGGAACAACAGATGCGTCAGAGTGCACCGGCCGGGGCACAGGACAGCGGTGTTCCTGCCTGAGACGCGGCGCCGTTTGCCCCGTCTCCCCCGGCACCGGAGCGGCCGCCCGACGCGCCAATGCACGACAAACGCCTGCGACGGTAAAATCCCGCCCATCTCCCCCCAAGAAGACACGCCATGCCCCTCACGCCAGAACTCGCCAAGACCCTTTGCGCCATGCCCAAGGCGGAGCTGCATCTGCACATCGAGGGCACGCTGGAGCCCGAACTGATCTTCCGCCTTGCGGAGCGAAATCAGGTGAAGCTGTCGTATCCGAGCGTCGAAGCCCTGCGCGACGCGTACGCCTTCACCGACCTCCAGTCCTTTCTGGACATCTACTACGCCGGCGCGAGCGTGCTGCTCACCGAAGACGATTTCTACGACATGACGCGCGCCTACATGGAGCGCGCCGCCGCCGACAACATCCGTCACACGGAAATCTTCTTCGACCCGCAAACGCATACGTCGCGCGGTGTGTCGATGGCCACCGTCGTGAACGGCATCGAACGCGCGCTGGCCGAAGCCGAAACGCAGCAAGGCATCACCAGTCGCCTGATTCTGTGCTTCCTGCGCCACCTGCCCGAGGAGGATGCACTTCAAACGCTGGAAACGGCACTGCCGTATTTCAACAGCCACGGTCATCGTCTCGTGGGTGTGGGGCTCGATTCGTCGGAACAGGGGCACCCGCCCAACAAGTTCGCGCGTGTCTTCGAGCGCTGCCGTGCGCTCGGGTTGCGTATCGTGGCGCATGCCGGTGAAGAAGGTCCGCCCGCGTACATTCACGAAGCCCTGGATATGTTGCGCGTGGAGCGCGTCGATCATGGCGTGCGCGCCATCGAAGACGAAGCGCTGCTCGATCGTCTGGCGCGCGAGAAGATCGCGCTGACCGTGTGCCCGCTCTCGAACGTGCGTCTCAAAGTGTTCGATCACATGGGCCAGCACACGCTGCACCAACTACTCAAACGCGGGCTGGCCGTGACGATCAACTCGGACGATCCCGCTTACTTCGGCGGCTATCTCAACGAGAACTTCCTCGCGACGTTCGACGCGCTCGACATGACGCTGGACGACGCTTACACGATGGCAAGGAACAGCTTTGAAGCCTCGTTCATCGACGACAGCGAGAAGCGCCGTCTGGTCGGCGAACTGGACCGGTTCCGGGCTGCACAGACCGCCTGATCGCTCGTTAGCTTCGCCCGACGTCAAACGCCCGAATCATTCGGGCGTTTTTTTGTGCCTGCGCGACGTAAATCGACGTGTGGGCGCGTTGTCACATTACCTCCCGATGATGTCGAACATTCCCCATAAGGAATATTTTCGCCGGGACCCGATGCTATTTTTCGAGCGTGCCCTGATACACGTCGCGAGGTGCCCCCACACCGCGCAACGCCGGGCGCTCATCACATAGAAAATATCGGAGACAACACCCCATGGACTCATCGCTCAGCCCCCCGGCGAGTAATGCAGCAGCGGCAACGCTGGATGTAGCCCCGGCTGCACCGGACGCAGCACACGACACCACGCGCGTGGCGGGCGCGCAGCCGACGTCGACACTCGACCGCTATTTCGGCATCACGGCGCTCGGCTCCACCTTCCGCACCGAAGTGATAGCGGGTATCACGACTTTCCTCGCGGCGATGTACATCATCGTCGTGAATCCGGCCATTCTGTCGAAGACGGGTATGGCCTTCCCTGCAGCACTCACCGCTACCGTGCTCATCAGCTTCTTCGGCAGCTGTGCGATGGGGCTTTACGCGCGCAATCCGGTGCTGGTTGCGCCGGGCATGGGTCTGAACGCCCTGTTCGCCTTCACGATGGTGCACGGCGTGGGCATGCCCTGGCAGACGGCACTGGGCTGCGTGTTCTGGTCGGGCATTCTGTTCGCGCTGCTCGCCGCGCTCAACGTGCGACGCTTCGTCGTCGAAGCGATTCCCGCGAACCTGCGCTACGCGATCTCGTGCGGCATCGGCCTGTTTATCACGGTGATCGGGCTGGTCAACGCGAAGCTCGTGGTCAGCGACCCGGTCACGGTCGTGCGTCTGGCGCACCTGTCGCCGCCGACCGTCACGTTCCTCATCGGTCTGGCGCTCACGACCGTGCTCGTCGCACGCCGCGTGAACGGCGCGCTGATGATCGGCATCGTCGTCACCACCCTCATGGCCGTGCCCATCGGCCGCCTCTGGGGCGACGGTAGCGGCTATTTTCCCAAGGAAATCGCGACAGCCACGCTGGTGAACTTCCAGGGCTTCTTCGCCGCGCCGGACTTCTCTGGCATCGGCCAGCTCGACTTGCTGGGCGCGCTGAAGGTGGCGTACATGCCGTTCATCTTCGTGATGCTCTTCACGGCGTTCTTTGATACCCTCTCGACCTTCATGAGCATTGCCGAAGCTGGCAACATGAAGGATCGCGACGGCAATCCGCGCAACATGCGTCAGGCCATGATCGTCGACTCGTTCTCGGTGCTGATCTCCGGCCCGCTCGGCACGAGCCCGGCAAACGCTTACATCGAGTCGGCGGCGGGCATCGCACAGGGCGGCCGCACGGGCCTGACTGCTGTCGTCTGCGCGCTGCTGTTCCTGCCGTTCCTGTTCCTGTCGCCGATGCTCTCGCTCGTGCCTGCCATCGCCACGGCCCCGGCGCTGATTCTCGTCGGTGTGTTTATGATGGAATCTGTGGCGCGCATCGAATGGCATCGCATGGACGAAGCGATTCCGAGTTTCATCGCGCTCGTGATGATTCCGATTTCGTATTCGATTACCGACGGCATCGCCTACAGTTTCCTTGCCTTCGTCGTCCTCAAGCTGTTCACGGGACGCATCAAGGAAATCAAGCCTGCGATGTGGATCGTCGCCGCGCTCGCGGTGCTGCTGCTCACGCAAATGTAACGACTCAAGGACCCCGCTAATGTCCACCACAAACACGACGACGCAGGCTCTGCGCGCCGTACGCGCGCAACTGGTCTACTTCACGCACGATCCGGCGCGCGCCTATCTCGATGGCACGCCGGGCACCGTCCACCATACGGACGGGATCGTCGCGTTCGAGAACGGCCGCATCACGGCCGTCGGCGACTACGCCAAGGTCGCGCCGACGCTGCCCGCCGGTACGCCCATCGAGGATCTGCGCAACAAGGTCGTCACACCGGGCTTCATCGACACGCACATCCACTATCCGCAGACGGATATGATCGCGTCGCCAGCGCCGGGGCTGCTGCCCTGGCTCGAGAAGTACACGTTCCCGACAGAGCGCCGTTTCGAGAATCCGGAATACGCGGCAGACGTCGCACAGTTCTTCCTCGACGAACTGCTGCGCGGTGGCACCACGAGCGCATTGGTGTACTGCACGGTGCACCCCGGCTCGGCCGACGCGTTCTTCAAGGAAAGCGATTCGCGCAACCTGCGCATGATCGCGGGCAAGGTGATGATGGATCGCAACTGCCCCGAGTTCCTGCGCGACACGGCCGAGACTGGCGCACGCGACAGTGAAGCGCTGATTCAGCGCTGGCACAACAAGGGGCGTCAGTTGTACGCGCTCACGCCGCGCTTTGCGCCGACCTCGACCGAGGCGCAGCTCGGCGTGTGCGGCGAACTCGCCGAACAGTATCAGGACGTGTTCATCCAGAGTCACGTCGCCGAGAACACCGACGAAGTCGAATGGGTGCGCTCGCTGTTCCCGGGACATCGCAGCTATCTCGACGTCTACGATCACTACAAGCTGCTGCGTAAGCGCGCCGTGTACGGTCACTGCATCTGGCTCGACGAGCATGATCGTCGCCGTATGTTCGAGACGGGAACGGTGGCAGCGCATTGTCCGACGTCCAACCAGTTCCTCGGAAGCGGCCTGTTCGACTTTGCTGCTGCCGAGGCGACGCGCATGCCGGTCACGCTCGCGACCGACGTCGGCGGCGGCTCTACGTTCTCGATGCTGCAGACGATGAACGAAGCGCACAAGGTCGCGCGTCTGTCGGGGTACCACCTCTCGGCCGAACGCATGTTCTACCTCGCGACCGAAGGCGCGGCGCACGCGCTGGATCTGCACGGCACCATCGGTACGCTCGCCGTGGGCGCCGAAGCCGACTTCGTGGTGCTCGATCCGAAGGCGACATCGTTGCTCGCGCGTCGTACGGCGCTGGCGGAGTCGCTGGAGGAATTGCTGTTCGCGTTCGCCATGCTCGGTGACGATCGCGCGATTGCCACGACGTATGCCGCTGGCAAGCCGGTCCATCGCCGCCAGGCTGCCTAGGCGCCTTACGGCCCGACGCACCGATCGCAGTCGTTGCACCGATCCGGTCTGTTGGCGCATACCGCAGGCCTGATGTCATACGCGAAGGCGTAAGCGTCGTCACTCTGGCGGCGCACGCGCCCTCGCGGTCGCCGACCGTGCGCAAGGGGCAAACGGTCGGGGATCTCCTTGGGCAGCCGATGGCTGCCCTTTTTTATTTCACGCAGCCGTTGGCCACCCTTTTTTGCTCCACGCAGCCGACGGCCACCTTTTGTGCGTTGAGCAGCCGTCGGACGCGACGTCATTGAAACGTCGCTTGCGCGATAGCCTTGCGCCGATGCTATAATTCGCCTCGATTCATTGGGGAGTAGCCGCCCTGTCATAGACATCAGTCTTCGGCAGGGGCGTACGTCAACAAACTTGGCCGGTTCCGGCTATGGCGTGCGCAGCCCTCGGGCCTGGCGAGACCGATGACGATGCTTCCGCCACCCGGGCCGGGATGCATTGTCATTGGCTCGCGTTTTCACGGCCCGGCGGAGAAAAATAAGGTGTCCCCATTCCTCGTATCGACCGGTGTGGTCGCGCTTGCCGAAATCGGCGATAAAACCCAATTGTTGTCCCTGGTGCTCGCTGCGCGCTTCAAGAAGCCAGTCCCTATCATTCTCGGCATCTTCGTCGCCACGCTCGTCAACCACGGCTTTGCCGGGGCGGTCGGCGAATGGCTGTCGACGGCCGTCAGTCCCGCCATCATGAAATGGGCCGTCGTGGCGTCCTTCATCGGCATGGCGATCTGGATTCTCGTGCCCGACAAGCTCGACGACGAAGAGGCCAACACACGTCGCAAGTTCGGCGTGTTCGTCTCGACCGTCATCACGTTCTTCATTGCCGAAATGGGCGACAAGACGCAGATCGCAACGGTCATGCTCGCCGCGCGCTATCAGGACTTCTTCGGTGTCGTAGCGGGCACGACGCTCGGCATGATGCTCGCGAACGTGCCTGCCGTGCTCGTCGGCCACAAGTTCGCGGGACGCCTGCCGACCCGCGCCGTGCATGCCGTGGCGGCCGTGATTTTCCTCGTGCTCGGCGTCATCACGCTGATGCAGTAATCACCCCGCCATCGCGACGCAATCACCGCAGTAAACGAAAAAGACCGGCCTGGGATCGGCCGGTCTTTTTCGTATCCGTCACATCCGTCGGAAGGTTACTGCCCGACTTTCTGCTGGACGTTGACGGTTTGTCCGCTCGGGAACGGTAGCTGCTTGAGCGCCGCATCGATCAGGAACGGCATGGCGGAGGCCATCGACGTTCCGGCATCGCTCGTCTGAGCCTGCACGCGATACACCTCCTTGCCCGTCGGACGGTCCGTAAAACGCAATTGCAAGCCAGCCAGGCCGTACGGGTAATCGCGCTGGACGTACGCTGGCGGCGCGCCGTACGGATACCCATACCAGCCCCACGGACGCCCCCAAGGTCCCCACGGACCGGGAGCGAACATCGGGTCGTAGGCCGGTTCCGTCACGCGCATCACCTGCTGGGTAATGCCGTAGGACATGCCGATCAGATAGTGAGCGCTCGACGGACTTTGCTCGCTAAAACCGTCCCCCGCGAGACGCGTACGCAACCACTGCTCGTACGTCGCATGCTCCTGATTGTTCTGCTGCTCGGGGGTGCGCGTGAGCGCATACGTGCGCGGCCCCTCGAAGCCCGGCGAAGTGCCGAACGCCGTGACCTGACTGGTCACCGTGCTGGCACATCCGGCCAGCAACACGCTGGCGACGGCCAACGTCGCCATTCCCCATCGTTTCCACATGATTCTGTACTCCCGATTCCGATACCCGCTGTAGACGCCTCGGCGCCGCTGCGCCTCATCAGCCTCATTGGTCATTATGTTGCGACGATTTAAGCATAGGACGGCATCTCGCGCACATCCGATTCGTTTGACGGTTGCGTTGAACGAAAATTCAGCAAATTAGCGGCTCGGACACTAAGCGCGCGCCACTCCGTTACAATTTGTGAATCCTTGGCCGTCCGCACATTACCGTCCATGCTCAGAACCGACCTCGCAGGTGTCATCCAACGTTCCGACTATACGCCCCCGGCGTATCTGATCGACACCGTCCAACTTGACTTCGACCTCGCCCCCGACGTGACCACCGTGACCAGCCGATTGCGCGTACACCGCAATCCGGCCGGCCCCGGCGGCGACCTCGAACTGGTGGGCCAGGGGCTGCAACTGGTCAGCCTCGAAATCGACGGCAAGCCTTGGTCCGGTTACCACACCGGCGAAGAAACACTCACCGTCGTTGCACCGCCCGAAACGTTCGAACTCGCGCTGGTCACCCGCTGCCGTCCGCAAGAGAACACCTCGCTCATGGGGCTGTACGTCTCTGGCGGCAACTTCTTCACGCAGTGCGAAGCCGAGGGCTTCCGCAAGATCACCTACTTCCTCGACCGTCCGGATGTGATGGCGACGTACACCGTGACGCTGCGCGCAGACCGCGAGGTGTATCCGGTGCTGCTCGCCAACGGCAATCTGATCGACAAGGGCGATCTGCCGGACGGCCGCCATTTCGCCGTCTGGGACGACCCGTTCAAGAAGCCGAGCTATCTGTTCGCGCTGGTCGCAGGACGTTTGGTTTGCCGTGAGGAACGCATCGTCGCTGGCGACGGCCGCGAGAAGCTCCTTCAGGTCTGGGTGCAGCCGCAGGATCTGGACAAGACCGAACACGCCATGCATTCGCTCGTCAACTCGATCCGCTGGGACGAGGAGCGCTTCGGCCGTGTGCTCGATCTCGATCGCTTCATGATCGTCGCCGTGAGCGACTTCAACATGGGCGCAATGGAGAACAAGGGACTGAACATCTTCAATACGAAGTACGTGCTGGCCGATGCCGCGACGGCGACGGACGACGACTTCGGCAACATCGAAGCGGTCGTAGGCCACGAGTACTTCCACAACTGGACCGGCAACCGCGTGACCTGCCGCGACTGGTTCCAGCTGAGTCTCAAGGAAGGCCTGACGGTGTTCCGCGACCAGGAATTCTCCGCCGACATGATGGGTTCCGAGTCGGGCCGCGCGGTCAAGCGCATCGACGATGTGCGCGTGCTGCGTCAGGCGCAGTTCCCGGAAGACGCCGGTCCGATGGCGCACCCGGTGCGCCCCGAGAGCTACGTCGAAATCAACAACTTCTACACGGTCACCGTCTACGAGAAAGGCGCCGAAGTCGTGCGCATGTATCAGACGTTGCTCGGCCGTGACGGCTTCCGTCGCGGCATGGACTTGTACTTCGAGCGTCACGACGGTCAGGCCGTCACGTGCGACGACTTCCGCGCCGCAATGGCCGACGCCAACCAGCGCGACCTCACGCAGTTCGGCCGCTGGTACAGCCAGGCGGGCACGCCGCGTGTGACGGTCGACGCCGTCTACGACGAAGCGGCCCGTACGTACACGCTCACGCTCACGCAACGTTGCCCGAAGGTCGGCGTCGAGTTGCAGAACGAAACGCTCGTCAAGCAACCCTTCCACATTCCGTTCGCCGTGGGTCTGCTCGATCGCGACGGCCGCGACATGGTGCTGCGCCTCGACGGTGAAGCGGCCGATGCACCGGCATCCACCACGCGCGTGCTCGACTTCACGCAGGAGCGTCAGAGCTTCACGTTCGTCGATGTCGCTCACGCGCCGATGCCTTCGCTGCTGCGCGGCTTCTCGGCACCTGTGATCGTCGAACACGAGTACACCATTGACGAACTCGCGTTCCTGATGGCGCACGACAGCGATCCGTTCAACCGCTGGGAAGCCGGGCAGCGTCTCGCGACGCGTCAGTTGCTCGCCCTCGTCGAATCGATCCAGATGGGCCAGTTGCCGAGCGTGGACAGCTATGTGCTCGAAGCTTTCCGCCAGGTGCTGCGCGACGAAACGCTCGATCCGGCGTTCCGCGCGCAGGCGCTGACGCTACCCGCTGAGTCGTATCTCGGCGAGCAGATGACGGAGATCGATCCGGCCGCCATTCATGCCGCGCGTCAGTATCTGCGTCAACGTCTGGCCGCATCGCTGCATACGGAATGGCTCGCGGCCTATCACAACCATCGTGTGCCGGGCCCGTATCAGCCCGATGCCGCATCGGCGGGTGAGCGTGCGCTCAAGAACCTTGCCCTCTCGTATCTGATGGAGCTGTCGGACGCCGGTGTGGCGCAAACCGCCCGCACGCAATACGACACGGCTGATAACATGACCGACCGCTTCTCCGCGCTCACCGCGCTGGTGCAACGCGGCGGTGCGGCACGTGAAGGCGACGCCGCACATGGCCCGAACCACGCTGCCGAAGCGCTCGTGGACTTTTATCAGCGCTTCGAGAACGAGCCGCTCGCCATCGACAAGTGGTTTGCACTTCAGGCGATGCAGCGTGGCGACGGCAGCCATTGTGTAATCGATGCGGTGCGCGCGTTGATGGGGCATCCGGCCTTCACGCTGAAGAATCCGAACCGCGCCCGCTCGCTGATCTTCAGCTTCTGCAGCGGCAATCCGGCGCAGTTCCACGCCACCGATGGTTCGGGTTATCAGTACTGGGCCGAGCAGGTGCTGGCGCTCGATGCGCTCAACCCGCAGGTCGCTGCACGGCTGGCACGCGTGCTCGACCGCTGGCGCAAGTACACGCCCGCGCTGCGCGAGCGTATGCGTGACGCCTTGCAACAAGTGGCGCAGCATCAGGCATTGTCGAAAGACGTGCGTGAGATCGTCGAGAAGGCGCTCGCCTGATCGATGACGAAGTCATGCGGCCGAGGGCGATGCTCGTCACGGCCGCATGACTTCGAAGTATCCGCAGGTCAGGCAAAGCTTGTAAGGCCAGCGCGGCCCGGCACCGATCAACGGCCGCAACGCGGGCACCGGAATCACCACGTCCTCGAACGTCCCGCCCATGAGAAAGTTGGCGGGGTCGTTGCATAACGTCACTTTGCCGCTCATCGCACTGACGGTGATGTGCACATCCTGCCCGGGGTAAGCGGGCGGATCGCGAAACGTCAATTGATAGATCATCATCACGTCGGCGTCCGGCGGACTCTCGACTTCGTAGGTGCCGTTGCGCAGGTGCGAGCGAAACGTGAGGCGCAGCGACTCGTCGAACGCCGCGTGAGACGCGACGGGTGAGCGAACCTCCGCACGCACACTCCACCAGTGCGGCGAGCCCTCTATGACATCCAGACGTACGTCGACAGGCAGAAAGCGCCGCTTTTCCTCGCCGTCGTAGCACCACGACTTCATGCAGCCGTCGTAGTGCAACGCTGCGCGTTCGGGCGTTCCCTGCTCGTCGATCATCACCCTTGGATAGCGGCTGTCGACGGAAACTGGCGGCACGAGATCACCGCGCGAAAGGAGAATGAACTCTTCCATGCGCTACCTCCCGACTTCTGCTCTGCAATTCCGAGTCGTTGCCGCGAGCCTATCTTGCCGTCACCCGCATAGGCGCGCAATTGATGTCTCTTGTATCTCTCATGCATGCGCGCCATTTGGAGCGCAGTCTAGTCAACGCAATGCAATAACGCACCTGTCAACCCTGACAGGTGCTGCGCCCCCCCGCTTCCAAAGCACCTGTCGCGCCAGTGAAAGGCGCCGACACCGATTCGGTCAGGTGCGCAGGCCTCTGGCAGTATCCGGAGCGCACGTGTATTATCAAAAAGAAAGAACTCTAAATTTTTCATTAATTTTATTCATGCAACGCACCCCCATCGAACTTCGTCACTTGCAGACCCTGCTGGCGTTGCGCGACACCGGCAGCGTCTCTCGCGCGGCGTTGTGGCTTCACCTGACGCAATCCGCCCTGTCACATCAGATCAAGGCATTGGAAGATTTCTACGGCTTGCCGCTGTTCGTGCGCAAGTCGGCCCCGCTCGTGTTCACCCCAGCGGGGAAACGCTTGCTCGCGCTCGCGGAAGACGTTGTGCCCGCTGTCGACGAAGCGGGGCGTGATCTCACCCGACTCGCACAGGGCACGCAGGGGACGTTGCGTATCGCCGTGGAATGTCATACCTGCTTCGACTGGCTGATGCCCGCGATGGATGCGTTTCGTCAACGCTGGCCGGAAGTGGAACTGGACATCGTGTCGGGCTTTCATGCCGACCCGATCGGGCTGCTGCATCAGGACCGCGCGGATCTGGCGATCATCTCCGAGCACGAGGAAGGCGAAGCGGTGGACTTCCATCCGTTGTTCCGCTTTCAGATGATGGCGCTCATGGCGAACGACCACCCGCTTGCCGCCAAGTCGCATGTCGACGCCGAAGATTTCCGTGACGAGACGCTCATCACCTATCCCGTGCCGGACGACATGCTCGACATCGTGCGACAGGTGCTACGCCCGGCGGGCATTGAGCCGACACGCCGCACGACCGAGTTGACGGTGGCGATCCTGCAACTGGTCGCGAGCCGTCGCGGGCTGGCCGCGCTGCCGCTGTGGGCGATCACCGGCTATCTGGAGCGTCGTTACGTGAGTGCGCGGCCCATCACACCGCAAGGGCTGACGGCCGAACTGTGGGCCGCCACACTACCCGCGACGACAGTGCGCCCCTACATCGGCGAATTCGTCTCGATCATGCGCGAGACGAGTCTGCTGACGTTGCCGGGCATCGAGTTGATCTGACGACATGTGCTGGCGGAGCGAACTTCGCTGCGCTGCGACTCGTCAGGCGGGACGCTGCACGATCAGGCGGCAGACGCGCTTGCCTGAACTCGCGCTCGTGACGTCCTCTTCATGGCGCACGACGCCCTCGTGCAACGCTGCGCGAACGACGTCGGGATTAAACGCGCTATAGAGACGGCCGTCTTCATGGCGCAGATCGGCGCCTTCCGTCACGCGCCACGACACGTAGAGCACGCCGCCCGGACGCACCAGCGTCCACAATCGAGCTGCGGCCTGAGCCACCTCATCCACCGGCAGATGCATCAGTACTGTCTCGCAGATCACGTTGTCGAATTGCGTCGTCACGCTTTGCATCAGTGGCAAACGGTCGACGTGAAACGTCACCCACGGGAAGGTCTTGCGCGCGAGCGCCACGAGCGCCGGTGAAGCATCGTAGCCCTCGACGTCGAAGCCTTCTCGCGCGAGCCATGCGGCGTCGCGTCCATTACCGCATCCCACGTCGATTGTCCGGCCGCCCGGAACGAAATGACGCACAAGCAGTACGTACATATCGTCCGGTGGCGGTTGCTCCAGCCAGTCCTCGCTGTAACGTTCGGCATTGGCCTCGTAGGCCGCTTCGGTTTGCAAGTCCGCCATGATCGGGATCTCCGGTATGCGTTAAGCAGTAAGAGGTAAGCGGTCACCCGACGAAGGGATGGGGAATCGCCCTCGTCGGCGCTATAGATGCCTTACTGCGAAATCTTCTCCAGCGCGATGTCCTTCGTGCGCGGCCCCATCAGACCGATGGCGAGCATCACGATCAGCATGGCGCAAGAGATGAATGCGAACACTCCGGTCACGCCGAAATTGCGCAGCACCGACGCGATCAGAAACGCGGTGAAAATCGCCGAGAAGCGACTCCACGAATAGACGAAACCCACCGCACGCGCACGAATGCCTGTGGGGAACAACTCCGTCTGATACGCGTGATAGCTGTACGACATGATGTTGTTCGCGAGCGTCAGGCCAATGCCCATTGCGATCAGCATGACCGACGACGTGACCTGCGAGAACACCATCCCGCACACGATACCGATGCCTGCCGTCCACACGATGGCGTGCTTGCGCTCGACTTTGTCGGCCATCCACAGCCCGATCAGCGGGCCGACCGGTGCGGCCAGCGCGATCACGCTCGAGTACGCGAGACTCGTCGTCACCGTGATGCCCTGCTTGATGAGCAGCGTCGGCACCCAGTTCGCGAAGCCGTAGAAGCCGACCGTCTGGAAGATGTTGAAGAGGATCATCATGATGGCGCGCTTGCGATACGGCGGCACCCACATGTCGCGAAACGCGCTCTTGGGCACGACCGGCTCCGGCACGCCTGGCGCGGGCAGCGGCCTGCCGTACTCGCGCTCGACCTGGGCTTCGAGCGCCGAGAGCACGCGGTCCGCTTCATCCAGACGCCCCTTCTGCGCGAGCCAGCGCGGACTCTCCGGCAAAGCACGGCGAATCCACCAGACGAATACCGCACCGTGCGCGCCGATGAGCACCACCCAGCGCCAGCCTTCCAGACCGAGGAATTCGCGCGGCACGAGCCAATACGCCAGCAGCGCCACGACCGGCACCGCCGTGAAACCAACGGCCTGCTCGCACGCGAAGGCACGCCCGCGAATCTGCTTGGGCACGAGTTCCGCGATGTAGGTGCCGATCGTCACCAGTTCCACGCCGATGCCCAGGCCCACCACGAAGCGCCAGAAGTTCACGCCGGTGGCCGTCTCCTGAAACGCCATGATGACGTTGGCGACGGTGTACCAGAGCAGCGAGCCGGTGAACACCGCGCGACGCCCGAAACGGTCGGCGAGAAAGCCGCACGCAATGGTGCCGATGAACAGGCCTGAGAAGAGCGCGGCGATAAAGCTTGCCACGCCGGTCGTGCCGAACAGGCCGGGTGTCGTGGGCGTGAGAATGCCGCTCTTCACCAGACCCGGTGCGATGTAGCCGGTGTAGAGCAGGTCGTAGAGTTCAAAGAAGAAACCGAGACTGAGCAGTACCACCAGTTTCCAGACAGTGCGGGTCGGGGGCAGACGGTCGAGTCGGGCGGAAATGTCGCCTGCACTCAGGCGAGTTGCCGCTGTCGTTGCTTGAGCGGCGCGAGGCATGGAAGGCATTGATACGTCGGGGAATGGCATGGAAATCGTCTCCGGGCCGGTTCGGTCATGGCCGAACTGCTCACAGTCCGACGTCTCTTCGGACATCGGATACACCATGAATCGACAGGCGCGAGGCCGAAATTGTGCCACGAATGACACCGCGCCAGTCACCTTTGCCACGCACTACGAAAAATTGCGATGTTCACCAACAACAGCACAGTCGCTTTTCGATGTGACGGTGCACAGCACATCGTGTCGAATCGTCGATGTGCTGCGGCATACGTCGCATACAGCAAAACCACAGCAGATCCGTCGCGACGCGCGTTACTGCAATGCCGTCGCTTTCAATTCGTCGAAGCTGGCGATGCGCCCCGCCAGCGCGCTCGCCGCGACCGTATAGGGACTCGCGAGCCAGACACTGCCCGGCCCCGAACGCCCCGGGAAGTTGCGATTGATCGCGCTGATCGTGACCTGATCGGAAGACGTCGATTGCCCCGGCCCGCAGTTTGCACACGCACCACAGCCGGGCATGATGAGCGTCACGCCCGCGTCCTCAAACGTCTTCAGATAGCCTTGCGCCTCGCAATAGGCGCGCACGTCCATCGTGCCGAATTGCAGGAACAGCGATCGCCCCTGTGCGACGCGTAGTCCGTGGGCGACACCCCACGCAAGCACGTCGTGATAGGCGTCGAAGTCGTCGCGCTTGCCTGCGGTGCAGGAGCCGCCGTAGGCAATGTCGATGGCGACGGGAGCGTCCAGCTCGGCGAGCGCCACGCCGTTGCCGGGGTCGCCCGGACGCGCGAGCATCGGCGTGAGCGAGGCGGCGTCGATGCGGATCACGTCGCGGTAGCGGGCACCGGCGTCGCTCGTCATCCACGGTTCGAGCGTGAAGTCGATGCCTCGCCGCTCCTTGAGGAACGCCACCGTTTTCTCATCCGGTGCGACGATGCCGGTAAAGCCGCCCAGCTCGGCCACCATATTGGTGAGCGTGGCGCGCTCGTCGACCGACATGGCCCGCACGGCGCTGCCCGCATATTCGAAGACGAGACCAATGGCGCCACCGCTGCGGATAGCGTCGAGGCGCAGCAGATGGAGGACGACGTCCTTGGCCGTCACACCTGGCGCGAGGTCGCCGTCGATCTCGATGCGCAACGTCTGCGGCACCTTGCAGCGCACGTAGCCCGTCACCCAGCTGTTCGCGATATCCGTCGCGCCGGCGCCGAACGCGAGGCAACCGAGGGCACCCGCGTGCGGCGTGTGCGAGTCGGTGCCGATCACGATCTGGCCGGGCAACGCGTAGCGCTCGGCCATGAGCGCGTGGCAGATGCCGTCGGCGCCGTGTTCACCATCATCGGCGAGTTGCCCGTGCGCCAGCACCGGGTAGCGCGCGACGAACTCGCGATGACCGCTCGTCAGATTTGCGACACCGGGCAACAGCCCTTGCGAGACGTGCGGAAAGCTCTGCGCTGCAAGCACCAGATGGTCCTGAAACGCGATGATGCGCGCCGGATCGTGCAGCGCCGCCGGTTCACCGAACGCACGATGCATCAGATGCGCGCACATCCCCGTGAAGTAATCATGCGAGAAACGCCAGTCGACGCGCAGGAAAACACCGTCGCCATGCTCGGCACCGGGCGTGGCCGGATGCAGGCGACGCGCCATGATCTTTTCGACGAGGGTGCGCGGTGCCTGGGTGGGCGGCTGAGTTGGCGTCGGCGCTGCGTCGTCATGCGCGAGCGGCGCAGGCCACTCCGCAAACTTGCTGTACGCCAGCAAACCGCCGCTGCGGATGATCTGCTGCGTGAGGGCGTCGCGTCCCTTGAGGAATTCGGTAATCGGAATGGCTTCGCTCGCGAGAATGCGATCGAGCACACCAAAATCGGTCGTCGTCAGAATGCCGATGTTGTCGCAGTTCTGCTGATAGATGCGCTCGAAGCTCTCTGCGACGATCAGACGGATGCCCGCCGACAGCTCCGCGAGCGGGCTCGACTCACGCGACGAGCCTTTGCCGTAGCGCTTGCCAGCGACGGTGACCTGAAAACCGCCGCGACGCACCTCGTGCTCGCCCACGGGCATCTCGTTTCCCGCTTTGAAACCGACATACGGATAGCGACCGAGCCGTTCGTCGTACGTCAGCATGACGGTGACGGGCGTGATTTCGTCCGTTGAAACGTTATCGCGCAGCACGCCAGCCTCGGCGCGCGTGACGGACTCGCCCGACAACTGGCGGCGCACGATGGCCGGGTCGTCGGACAGAAACAGCACGCGGCCGTCGAAACGAATGATGTCTTCCATGCGGCATTAACCTCCGGAAGACAGCATAGCGGCCGTGTCGTTGCCCTGCCGTGCCGTCTCGGCAAGGCGGGCGTGACCGATGGCGAAGGAGGGAAAGCGCAGGCGCTTCGACGCCTAATGGCTCTGTGGGCTCTGCCCCTGCGCGAGGAAATTCACCACGGCCGACGCCGTCGCACTGAGTTGCTCACGCGACGGGAAGACCAGCCAGAGCTGACGATGCGCCCACTCGTCCGTGAGCGGACGCACCACGACGTCCAGCTTGCCGACGTACAACTGCCCCACCTGCTCGGGGGCGATGGCGATGCCGAGTCCGGCGTGCGCCATGCGGCACAGCGCATCGAGACTGGAGACGCGGATCTTGATACGCAACGATTCCCCCGCCGCACTCGCCTGCTGACGCAGCATCTGCGTGAGCGCGCTGTTACCCTGCAGCCCTACCAGCGTCTCGCCGACGCACGCGGAAAACGGAATCTCACCAGTACGCGCAGCAAGCGGATGCCCTGCGGGCAGAATCACGGCGAGCCGGTCGCGGCGGTACGGCACCATCGTGAACGCTTCGATGCCTTCGACGGCATTGCAGATGCCCACGTCCACCGCACGCTCGGCCACGCGCTGCAGCACTTCGTTACTGTGTTGTTCGTCGAGTTCGACATCCACGGCGGAAAAGACACGCCCGAACGCCGCCAGATCCTCCGGCAGGAACTGCACGATGGCCGACAGATTGGCCGCAATGCGCACGCTGCCGCGCGCCCCCTCGTGGAATTGGGACAACTCGGCACCCAGCGATTCGATCGTGCCTAGAATACGTTCAGCGTAACGGCGTACCGTCTCGCCCACCGGCGTGACGGTGATGCCGCGCTGGTGACGCTGGATGAGAGGGAGTCCCACGATGGCTTCGATGTCGGCAATGCGACGGCTGATCGCCGAAGGCGCGATGAATTCGCGCTCGGCGGCGCGCGCCATGCTCCGCTCCTGGCAGACGGCCACGAAAAGACGCAAAGATGTGAGGTCAAGCTTGCGGAGAAGGTTTTCCATACCGTACGGCAATACACCGGAAATGCCGGAAACGCCCGGCTGGCGCGGCCCCGCGAGGGGCACGTCTTTTGCTGGACAAACAACGAATCGACGCCTATTATACGCATCGCGTACACATTCCTGCCGACCCGACCATGAGTGCACAGCAGACTTTCCTGCGCGACGCGATGCGTCGCCTGAACATGACCCGCGACACCTTCGCCGAGCGCATCGGCGTTCGTCGGCGCGCCCTCGACACCTGGCTGCTGCCCGAAGATTCCAGCGAATATCGCACGATGCCGAGCATCGTGGAGAAATTCGTCGGTGAAATTCTCGGTCGCGAAGCACCGTCTGCGGAATCTACGCAAAGCGCACACAAGCCGCTGCGTGAACGCATGGGCCTCGACGGCAAGCCGCACCTGATCTCCGTCGATCAGTTCTCGCGCGATTCGCTGGAAGAATTGTTCCACGTTGCCGACATCATGCAACCGATTGCGCGCCGCCAGAAGATTTCGCGTGTGCTTGAAGGCGCGGTACTCGGCAATCTGTTCTTCGAAGCCAGTACCCGCACCCGTGTGAGCTTCGGCTCCGCCTTCTGCCGCCTTGGCGGCTCGGTGTGCGACACGACCGGCTTCACGTTCTCGTCGATGGCCAAGGGCGAATCGATCTACGACACGAGCCGTGTCATGAGCGGTTATGTCGACGCCCTCGTCGTGCGTCACCCGGAAAAGGGCTCGGTCGCCGAATTCGCACGCGCCACGAACATCCCCGTCATCAACGGCGGTGACGGCCCGGGCGAACACCCGAGTCAGGCCATTCTCGATCTGTACACCATCGGCCGCGAGTTCTCGCGTCTGGGCAAGTTGGTCGACGGCGCCCATGTGGCGATGGTCGGCGACCTGCGCTACGGCCGCACGGTGCACTCGCTCATCAAGCTGCTCGCGCTGTATCGGGGCTTGAAGTTCACGCTGATCTCGCCGCCGTCGCTGGAAATGCCGACGTACATTCTCGACCAGATCTCGCAGAACGGCCACGTCATCGTGCAGAGCAATTCGCTCGCCGATCTGGCCGGTGCGGACGTGGTCTACGCGACGCGCATCCAGAAGGAGCGCTTTGCCGACGAGGCTATCGAAGGCTACACGCCGGACTTCCAGATCAACGAAGCGCTGATCAACCAGTATTGCGACAGCCGTACGATCATCATGCACCCGCTGCCGCGCGACAGCCGCCCGGGCGCAAACGATCTGTCGACGGACCTGAATCACGATCCGCGTCTGGCCATCTTCCGTCAGACGGACAACGGTATTCCGGTGCGCATGGCGATCTTCGCGATCCTGCTCGGCGTAGACAAGCAAGTGCAGCACAGCATGCGCGACGCCGCCTGGCGCTCGCCGTCACACATCGGTCCGGACGACGCGCTGTTCGACGGTCTCGACTGATTTCGCACACCGCGAACGCATCGGAGAAATCCGAATCGTTCGTCGGACGATGCCGATACTGCACTGCCCCCAAGGATTTTTCGCGGGGGCAGTGTCGCTTTACGAGTAAAATTGCGGGCATCTCGATATGTACGCTTTTTCGCTTTTCCGGAGGCCCACATGCGGCGCAAGACCCTTACTCAATATCTGATCGAACAGCAGCGGGAATTCAACAACATTCCCGCCGAGCTTCGTCTGCTGATCGAAGTCGTCGCACGTGCGTGCAAGTCCATAAGCCACGCCGTGTCCAAGGGCGCGCTCGGCGGTGTCCTGGGCAGCGCCGGCAGCGAGAACGTACAGGGCGAAGTTCAGAAGAAGCTCGACGTGATTTCCAACGAGATCATGCTTGAAGCGAACGAATGGGGTGGCCATCTGGCGGCGATGGCCTCGGAAGAGATGGAAGACGTCTTCCACATTCCGAACCGCTATCCGCAAGGCGAATACCTGCTGATGTTCGATCCGCTCGACGGTTCGTCGAACATCGACGTCAACGTGTCGATCGGCACGATCTTCTCGGTGCTGCGTTGCCCGGAAGGCGTGACGGATCCGACCGAGAAGGACTTCCTGCAACCGGGCACGCAGCAAGTGGCGGCCGGTTATGCGGTGTACGGTCCGCAAACGGTGCTGGTGCTGACGACGGGTCATGGCGTGAATTGCTTCACGCTTGATCGCGAGATGGGTTCGTGGGTGCTGACGCAGGAAGGCATGCGTATTCCGGAAGACACCAAGGAATTCGCGATCAACATGTCGAACGAGCGCCACTGGTATCCGCCGGTGCAGCGTTACATCGGCGAGTTGCTGCAAGGCAAGGAAGGCGTGCGCGGCAAGGACTTCAACATGCGCTGGATCGCGTCGATGGTGGCAGACGTGCATCGCATTCTGACGCGCGGCGGTGTGTTCATGTATCCGGCCGACAAGCGCGATCCGGACAAGCCGGGCAAGCTGCGCATCATGTACGAAGCGAACCCGATGAGCTTCCTCGTCGAGCAGGCAGGCGGCGCAGCCACGAACGGCACGCAGCGCATTCTCGACATTCAGCCGCAGAAGCTGCATGAGCGTGTTGCGGTGTTCCTCGGCTCGAAGAACGAAGTCGAACGGGTGACCGGGTATCACCACGAAGCCGACAAGAAGTAAGTGACGTGAGGACGCGGTTTCGTCGTCGCGAAGACGATGCAATGTCGTGAAAATTTTTGCGCGACGACGGAAGCGCAGGATTTCTGAAATTTCAATGATTTACGCGTGACTGACGCAGTCACAGCAAAAAATCTTCGAAAAAAGTAGTGACAAATCCGTAAAGTCTGCTAATATCTCACTTCTTCGCAGCGCCGGAGTAGCTCAGTCGGTAGAGCAGCTCATTCGTAATGAGAAGGTCGGGGGTTCGATTCCTCTCTCCGGCACCAGCGACTTACTCAGTCCCTGGTGATGCAAGCAAGACGAAGTACTTAGCAGTCAACAGAAAAGCCGCCCGATTATGTCGCGCGGCTTTTTTGTTTTTCAGCATTCTCTGATGCCGGAGAGAGGAATCGAATCCCCCTCTGCGCAATCCCTTGTCACTTCCCGGCGTTACCTTCGTCATCCTCGATGGCATTGTCGTTCGCGCCGTCTTCGTCTTCGGCGGGTTGCGCCATCCATTCGTGGTAGCCCGCGACCCCCATCTTGCGCATCAGCGCTTCGTTACGTTCGTAAATTGCTTCCGCTTCCGGGAACGCTTCCACCGCGCGGTCGATGCTCGCTTCGCGCAACAAATGCAGAATCGGATACGGCGAACGATTCGTGAAATTCTCAGCGTCGTCCGGATCGGTGCCTTCGAACTGATAGTCCGGATGGAAACTCGCGATCTGTAGTTCGCCTTCGAGCTGCAACTGCTTGAGCATGCGCTCGGCAAAGAACAATGCGTCGTTGTACTCGTGGAAGTCGAGCAATGCGTCCGGCACGATCAGCAGCGTCGTATCGACAGCTTGCGGGTCGGCCTGTGCCAGCCACTGCAATTCCTTCTCCAGATCGAGCAGCACGCCCTCCATATCGCGCGCAGCGCTCACGACATACCGTATCTGATCCTTGACGTGCACCGCCTTCGCAAACGGGCAAAGGTTCAGGCCGATCACGGCACGCGTGAGCCAGTGGCGCGTGGCCGCGATCACGGCCTCGTTGTCCTGCGCTTGCAACGGGTTCGTCGAGGATGCGGCGTCTGGAATGTTTTTCTCCGTCATACAAATGTGTGGCGATGATTCATGAATACCGCATTGTAGTGCGGCATGCGCGCCGCGTCGGCATGTCCGTCATGGAGAACCTTACAGGGCGAATGCCAAAACCCGCAGGCGGCACGTGCGCGACCATGCGGCTTCTTCACGCCACGCGTACAACCATCATGCCCGGTACCCCGCCCATCACCACCCTTGCGCACAGCACGTGCACCCACAGCACCACCGACAACCTCGCCACCTCCTGGCCACACATCGAGAGACAGCATTTGTCTGACACCTCGTTGGCGGACCTGCTCGATGAGCGGCGCGGGTCGCTACATCGCACGCAAGACATCTGGAACATGCTCGTCGATCCGCAGAGTCGTGCGGGGCGCGAGTTGCGCGACGCGTGCGAAGCCGCTTCCCCGAACAGTCCGCTGTATCTCGAATTGATGACGCTGCTGACCATGCCCGAATCCGAACGCACGATAGATCGGCTCACCGACGCCGGCGTCTTCCTCATCCCGGCACGTGCCGGCTATCTACGCGCCGAAGACGCCGCCCTGCTGCGCAGCAATGAAGGACTTCTCATCTGGCTGCAATACGCCGCGTCACCGACGGCCTACCTCAAGGTATTCGACGGCTCCGATATCTTCGGTGCGACGTCCATGAGCGACCGGGCGCGCATCGCCAAGATTCTGCGGATTCTCGTGGCCTGCGGGCGCGATCGCACCGCCGCTACGCCATCGAACCCGTCCGACCTCGCCCCCATCAACCCCCTCTCCCACCTGTGCAGCCAGGTCGCGCCGCACTGGTTACGCCGCATACTCGAACTCGGCAGTTGCCCGCATCAGATGAGCCAACGCGGTATGCCGCTGACGGTGAGCGCCATGCGCGCCGAAGCAATCCGGCTGCACAACGCCGGACAAGACTTCATGTGCGCGCACCGCTCGCTTGTGCATCTCGCCGAACTGCTCAAACGGTACGGCGCCAATCTGATGCAGCCGAACGCGCGCGGCGTGCCCGCCGTCGCCCTGCTCGCCTTTCACGGGCTGTGCGGCGCGGCCGAAGCGCTGCTGATCAGCGGCGCCAGTCCGAACGTGGCCGATCCGCGTGGCAACACCCTCATGCATCACCTGGCCCATGCCGTTCACATGCGGGCGTCCCCAACGCACACCGAAAACGCCACGCTCGCCCATTACGCCCTGATCGCGGCCGTCCGCCACGGCGGCAATCTGGACTTGCCGAATGTCGCGGGACACACGGCCCGCGCATGGTTGCCCGACCCCACATCCCTCGGCACGCATGTCGACGAAGCATTCCTCACAACCGTCCGCGCGACCGCGCTCCGTCGCATCCGAGCCCTCAGCTGATCCGCTTGCCCGCCATGCCCTTACCTTCCGTCACCACCACCTCGACTACGCCGACCATGGGCCGTGCGTCATCTCACACGCATTGCGCTTCCGAGCGCGACGCGGCGGTACCGCCCGAGCACCTCACGCTCGATGCACTCCTTCGCGCCCGACGCGAAGCGCGTTGTACGTCGCGCGAAGTGCGGGAGATATTGATGAGCCCCATGACGACCGCCGGCCGAGAGCTTAACGACAGCTGTTCGTTGGCGAGACCGGAAAACCCGCAAAAACTGCTCTTCTCGATGGCCACTCTGCTTTGCACTCCGATGCAGCACAGAACCCTGAGCGATCTTGAAAATGCCGGAGTCTTCGTCGAAGCGTCACGGCGCGACGAACTCGACCCGAATGACGCGGATCTGCTGCTCAGCGACATTGGCCTGCAACTCTGGCTTCGTTACGCAGCGGAGCCGTCCGCCTACCCCACGGTGTTCGTCGACGCCCTCATGGCCGACGAATTCCCCGCGCTACCGTCCTCCAATGTCGCCATTGCGTTGCGCGTGCTGATCGCATGCGGTCGGGACAAGACCAACAACGTCCCGGCATCCGAAGTGGCGGGCGACGTTCATCTGCCGCTGTCCCATCTATGCAGCCACGTCGCCGTGGAATGGCTGCCCACGCTGCTGGACATGGGAGCGGGCGCCAGGCAGACCACCGCAAGCGGCGTGCCGCTCATTGCCACGGCGATGGCCGCCGAGGCCAAGCGCTTGTATCTGAACGGCTGCGACCTGCTCGTGGCACACGATGCGCTGTTTCGTCTTGGAAAGATGCTCCTGTCGCACGGAGCCGATCTCACACAACCGGCGCTCACGGGCTCGCTCCCGGTCGTGCTGCTGGCATTCAATGGATACTGCGCTGCGGCCGACGTACTGCTCTCGCTGGGTGCGGCCTGCAACACCGCGCAAATCGGTCGTGAGGGCAACACACTCATGCATCAGCTCGCGACCACCACGCGATTGCGCCCCCACTCGTTCTCCGCCTATTTTCTGCTCATCCTCGCAATGCGTTACGGCGGCGACCCCGACCGCCCCAACAACGCAGGCGTGACCCCTGTCTCGCTCTTGCCGGACAGCCTCGTGAGCTACCTGCGGCTCACACAGAAGATGGTGAAGCAGGCACGCGAGCGCGCCGTGCACGTCATCGCCAACTCGGAAACGGTCTCCGGCAACCAGACGACGAACAACGTGCCTGCAACGAGCGCCACCTTACTGCGCGAAGCGAAGCGGTTGTGCGATGCCGGGCACGACCCTTTGCTGGCGCACGAGGCGCTGTTTGCGCTGGCGGCTTCGCTGCAACAGCGCGGCATGGATCTGACGCAACCACATTCAGACGGCACGCTGCCGGTGATGTGGCTGGCATCACAAGGTTTTTGCGGTGCGGCCGAGGTGCTGCTCGCCTTTCATCCCGACTGCAACGCGCCCGTGTACGAAGGCAACTCGATCATGCACTGCCTTGCCATGACCACACACCATCCGCGCGACGCCATCTACGCCGACTACATGCTCAACACCGCACTACGCTATGGCGGCGATCCGACCCGGCCCAACAACGCTGGCAACACGGCGCTCATGGCGCTCTCTGCCGAGCGGGTTCGTTTCGTGCGCGCAGGCTTCTTCTTCATCCAGCAGACGCGCAAGCGCGTAGCGCAGATCGTCGAGCACCGCCGCGCGCCTCGCCTGCGTCAACAAATGCCCTCACAGCGAGATGCACCGGCCGACCCATTGCGACATTCCGCCGCAGCCCCATAACATGCATTTAATTTGCATCTTATAATCACTGCGCCGGCCCCTGAAAGTTGTTGCCATGTTGTTCAAGTTGTCCGTGAAGTGAGCCCTGGGGACCGGCGACCGAATGCCGCACTGTGGACGCCGCAGCGCGCGAGCGTCCACGGCGTCGATGAAATACCCACAAGTACGACCAAAAAGATGCATTTTATTTGCATCTTATAAACTCAGGAGTCTTGCCATGCTATCCGCCGCATCCCGCCCCTACATCGACGCAAGCGTTCCGGTCTTGCGCGAACACGGTCTTGCGATTACGCGCCACTTCTACGCGAGCATGTTCGAAGCGCATCCTGAGCTGCGCAATCTCTTCAACATGGGCAATCAGGCAAGCGGCGCGCAACAGCAGTCGCTCGCCTCGGCCGTCTTTGCTTACGCCGCGAATATCGACAATGCAGCGGCTCTCGCCCCCGTGCTGGAGCGCATCGTTCACAAGCACGTCTCTGTCGGCATTACGCCGGCGCACTACCCGATCGTCGGACGTTATCTGCTCGCCGCCATCAAGGCCGTGCTGGGCGACGCCGCGACGTCCGAACTCATCGCTGCCTGGGATGAAGCCTACTGGCTGCTCGCTGGCGAGTTGATCGCGGCCGAAGCGCGACTGTCCGAGCAATCGCGTGCGCCTCTGGGCGCACTGCGCGAGCTGGTGGTGGCCGACGTCGACCGCGAGACCGAACACGTCGTGTCGTACTACCTGCGCACGCCGGAAGGCGGCTCGCCGGGCGAGTTCGCACCGGGCCAGTACGTGAGTGTCGCCGTCACGCTGCCGGACGGCCTGCAACAGCGTCGCCAGTACAGCCTCTCGGACGCCCCCGAAGCCCCGCACTGGCGCATCACCGTCAAGCGCGAAGAAGCCAATGCGTCGAAGCCCGAAGGGATGGTCTCGAACTGGTTGCACGCAAACGTCAAGGCGGGCGATCGCATTCTGGTCGGTCCGGCCTACGGCGAATTCACGCTTCCGCAGGACTCCGCCCGTCCGCTCGTGCTACTCAGCGCCGGTGTGGGGATCACGCCGATGATGTCGATGGTCGCAGCGCTGGCCGCCAAGGGCTCGCGTCGCGAAGTGCTGTTCGCCCACGCCGGTCGCAACGGCTCGCATGTGGCGCTGCGCCGTCATCTGGCGTTCGCCAAGACGCAGTTGCCGAATCTGCGCACCGTCACGTTCTTCGAAGCGCCGTTGAGCACGGACCGTGAAGGCATCGACTACACGCATGCCGGACGCATGGACCTCTCTCGTCTCTCGTTGCCTGCCGATGCCGACTACCTGATGTGCGGACCGTCCGCCTTCATGCAGACGCAATGGCGTGCCCTGCGCGACGCGGGTGTATCCGCAGGTCGCATGCGCCGCGAAGTCTTCGGCCCGGACGCCCTGGACCACTTACTGTAATCCGCCGCAGACGCTCGTCGCACCCGCAACGCAAAAGGCTCCCGAGGGAGCCTTTTTGCATGATGACCTGTCGACGCGACATCGCTGCCGCGACTCGTTCAGTCGATCAATTTGCCCGCCGCGTCATAGAACGGATGCGCGCCCCCCGCGTCATCGACAAATGCGAGATGCGAGACGAGTCCCGTCTGCGGCGTGAATCGATGCAACTGGAACGACGGCGGATCCAGCACCCATGCCGACGGACCGCCCTCGCGCAGATCGAGCGCGACCTGATGCGCAGGCGACGGGCACACGCTTGCTACGGTGCCTGCAAAGCGCGTATGAATCGGACGATGCACGTGGCCGCAAATCACGCGCTCCACGTTGTCGAAGCGACGCACGACGGCGGCCAGCTTCGCTGCATCGGAAGCGTCGAGCGACTGAACGTCCATATGCTCGATGCCGCACGCGAACGGCGGATGGTGCATGGCGACGACCGTCGGCGTTTGCGTATCGCTCGCGAGCGTCGCTTCGAGCCATTGCAAACGCTCGTCGCACAGCTTCCCCCCGCCATTAGGCGGATCCTGCGTATCGAGCGCAACCAGACGCAACGGTCCGAACATCGCCGTGTATTGCACGAAGTCGCCCGGCTTACCAAGATATGTATGCTCGGGGAACACTTCGCGCAGCGCGTCGCGCCCGTCGTGATTGCCGATGACGAGGTAGTACGGGATTTCCAGCGGCGTGAGCAAACGACGCAGATGTTCGTACTCCTCACGCGCACCGAAGTCGACGAGATCGCCCGTCAGCACGACAAAGTCGGGACGCGGCGTAAGCGTATTGAGACGTGCCACGCAACGCTCGAGATAAGTGGCGGTATCGACGCGGCGATAGGCCAGTTTGCCGGGGCGTTTGATGTGAAGGTCGCTGATTTGCGCGAACAGCATGAGCGGTTTATCCGTGAAGCGAAAAGACATGGGCGGCGGGCAGCGACAAGCCCACCTTATCGCCGACGCGGCACTCGCGACGGCTGGAAACTTCGACGAGCACCGCACCAGCGGTGGACACGCCACTGAGCGTCAGACGCGTGCGGTCGCCGAGGAACTGCACCTCTTCGATCTGGCCGGTCAGCGGGGCGTCGCCAGCGGGCACGACGATGGCGTCCTCGGGACGGAAGTACAGCTCCTGAACATCGGCACGCACGTTCGGGCATTCGACATGACCGCCTTCCAGATGGAAGTGCCCGTCACGCCACACCCCCGCCAGACGATTGAGCGTGCCGACGAAGTTGGCTACGTGACGCGACGCCGGTTGGTAGTAGATGTCACGCGGCGCGCCGATCTGTTCGATACGGCCCGCGCTCATCACCACGATGCGGTCGCCGAGCGCCATTGCTTCGTCCTGATCGTGCGTGACGTACACCGTCGTCACCCCCAGCCCACGCAGCAAACGGTCCATGTCGGCGCGCACTGTCTCACGCAGCTTGGCGTCGAGGGCGGTGAGCGGTTCGTCGAGCAGCAGCACACGCGGCTCAGGTGCGAGCGCACGCGCCAGGGCGACACGTTGCTTCTGGCCGCCGGAGAGCTGTGCGATCGCGCGGTCTGCGTAGGGCGTGAGATGCACCAGATCGAGCAACTCGTCCACACGCTTGTCGATCTGCGCCGAGGGCAGACCGCGCAACTTGAGGCCGTATGCCACATTGCCGCGTACGGTGAAGTTCGGGAATAGGGCGTAATTCTGAAAGACCATGCCGACGCGACGCTTCTCGATAGGCAGGCGCGTGACGTCTTCGTCGCCGAAGCGAACGCGTCCACCGGCGTCGGGGCGCTCAAGCCCGGCGATCATGCGCAGCGTCGTGGTCTTGCCGCATCCCGACGGGCCGAGCAGCACCAGCGTCTCGCCTGCACCGATCGTCAGATCGAGCGGCTGCAGCACAGTGTTGCCGTGAAACGTCTTGGCACAGCGTTCGAGATGAATGGGGATGGAAGTCAGTTTCATCGTCATATCCGTAATCAGGTGCGCCCGCGCGAATTGCGGACCTTTGCCCGTTGGGCCGTCATCTGCATGACGATGAGCAGCGGCACGATCAGCACGAAGAACACCGCCGTGTACGCGCTGCCGATCTCCAGACGCAGCGACGCGTAGGCATCTGCCAGCCCCACCGGGAGCGTCTTGGTGTCGGGCGTGTGCAGCATCCACGTGAGGTTGAATTCGCCGAGCGAGAGCGTCACGACGATCAGCGCCGCCGCCACGATTTCGCCGCGGATGTTAGGCAGCACCACCGTCATGAAACGTCTCAGGAAGCTCGCGCCGAGGCTCGCTGCGCCCTCTTCCATCATCTTGATGCGCGAGTCGGCGCAGGCCGCCGCCACCGCACGCACCATGAACGGCAGCGTGAAGATCACGTGCCCCACGACGATGAACGCCAGACTTTCGCGAAAGCCGCGCATGCCGCCGTACACGCTGATGAGGGCCAGCGCACTCGCCAGTCCGGGCAGCGCGATGGGCAACGTCAGCAGTTCTTCGATCCAGCGCGCGAAACGGCTTTGCCAGCGGGCGAGGACGTAACCGGCGGGCACGCCAAGCAGCGCGACCAGCACCAGCGTGGCGACACCGACGTACAGCGAATTCAGAATCGCGTCGTGATAGTCCTGCCAGACCTGAATCACCCACTTGAACGTGAGGCCAGCCGACGGACCACGAAAATAGTTCACCGACAGCCCGGCGAGAATCGACATCCCCACCGGAATCAGCAAGAACGCGCACATCAGCAGCGTGAGCAGCAATTGCAGCGTGAAAAGGGTTTTCTTGAGCATGCGGATCAACCTCCGGCGGCGACAGCCTGCCCAGTGAAATTGCGGGCGAGCATCAGCACCGCCCACGTGACGATGCCGAGAATCACCGAGAGGGCCGCCGCCGTCGCCACGTTGGCGTTGAGCGTGAACTCGGTGTAGATGGTCATCGGCAGCACGTCGATGTCGGTGGCAAGCGTAAAGGCCGTGCCGAACGCGCCGACCGAGGTCGCGAAGCACATCGCGCCCGAGGCGATCAGCGCGGGGGCGAGCGCGGGCAGCGTCACGTCGCGGGCAATCGCGAAGGGGCCTGCGCCCAGCGACGACGCCGCTTCCGTGAGCGAATGATCGAGGGATTCCGCGGCGGCCATCACGGCCAGAATCACACGCGGAATCGAGAAATACAGATAACCGAGAAACAGACCGGTGAGCGAGTACGCGAACACGACCTTATGGCCGATGAGTTTCGACGTCAGATCGCCGATCAGACCCTGACGTCCCGCCAGCATGATGACCATGAAACCGACCACCACGCCGGGGAACGCCAGCGGCAGGGTCAACATCGACACGAGGGCCGATTTGCCCGGAAAGTCATGACGGGTGAGGAAGAGGCCCGCCACAAGCGACAACGCCAGAGTAGCCAGTGTGACAAGAGCCGACAGCACCACGGTTTGCCACAGGCTATCGAGATAACGCGCATTGGTGAGAATGGCGCGATAGGTCTCGAACGCGTGACCGTCGCCGCTTACCTGCACAAGTGCGGCCATCGGCAAGAGCCAGAACGCCAGAAAAACCGCCAGTGCCGGTAGCAGAAGTGCCACGCGCCAGCCGCGCGGCAGAGTCAGGTCACGCATCGCTTGCTTTGCTCCTCTTCCTCGTTGGACATTACCGTGCGTTCAGTCGCGAGGACTTAGCGCACGTTCTTCAGATACTGCTGACCGAACGCGTCCTGCTGTGCGGCGAGCTTTTGCAGATCGACCGGCTTCACGCGGGCATAGTCGCTCGCGGGCAGGAACTTCGCAGCGACGTCGGCCGGCATGGTGCTGGCACGCACCGGACGCAGGAACGCTTGTGCCCAGTGCGCTTGGCCCTTGTCCGATAGCGTGTAGTCGATCACCTTCTTACCGTTGTCGGCATGCGGCGCATTCTTCACGAGAGCGATCACGTACGGCAGCGACACCGAACCTTCCATCGGAATCACGAACTGCACGTTGGCGCGGTCCTTGTAGATGGCGCGGTAAGCGTTGAAGTCGAAGTCGATCAGGATGGGGATTTCACCCGAGAGTACGCGAGCGTAAGCCGTTTGCTTCGGCACGATCGGCGCGTTGGCCTTGAGCTTCTGGAAGAAGCCGATTGCCGGGGCAAAGTTGTCCATCGAACCGCCGAGCGCCTGGTTGGCGGCAATCGCGGCCGCGTAGCCTGCGAAGGCGCTGCTCGGATCCAGATAACCCACCATGCCCTTGTATTCCGGCTTGAGCAGGTCGGCCCACGAACGCGGCACCGGCTTGCCCTCCAGCGCATCGCGGTTCACGAAGAAGCCGACCGTGCCCGAGTGGATCGTTGTCCACATGCCGTTCGGATCCTTCAGGTTGGCCGGTACCTGATCCCAGTTCGCAGGCTTGTACGGGGCGAGCAGGCCCTTCTTCGCGGCTTCGATGGCCGAGGTGATGCCCAGATAGACGATGTCGGCGACCGGGGCCTTTTGTTCTGCGATCAGCTGCGCGACCGCTTGCCCCGAGTTCTTGTTGTCCAGCGGCACGCGAATGCCAGTGTCTTGCGCAATCGACTTGACCTGACCGGCCCAGTCCGCCCATTCCGGCGGGCAGTTGTAGCAGATCGCCGTCTGCTGAGCATGCGCGGCGCCAGCGCCGAGCAAGGTGAACAACGCCAGCGTGCGAGCGGCGCGGGTGATCCAAAGCTTCATTTCTGGGCTCCTGAAAGTCTGAGCGTTGGCGGCACGCGTGTGCCGCCGCAGGTTACGTTTCTACCGTGTGGTACAGGCCTTACGGCCGGATGCCTGATTGCCTCGGCCAATGCCGCACTCTCTCGATGGAGTCGGTCGTCGGCCACTTTCTTGCTTGCTATTAGCTGGGTGCTGCGATTGCTTCGAAATCTGTGGTGCGCACTGTTGCGCAGTGGTGCGCCTCATCATGCTTGTCTGGCGGGCGGAGCAGACACAGTGCCGCCCCGGCGAATCTCGTGCGGCAGGATGAGCGCGTGGCTGAGCGATGGGTCGTGCGACGCACCGACAACACCGACTCGCCCGTCGATCTGTGCAAGCAGACGCTGCGCTGCATGACGGCCGATTTCTACGCTGGGCTGCACCACGGTCGCGAGCGTCGGTGAGAGCAGTTCGCCCACGGCGAGGCCGTCGAAGCCGAGAACGGAGATGTCGTCCGGCACACGCAGACCGGCTTCGCGCAGCGCTCGCATGACACCGAGCGCGAGCAGATCGTTGGAGCAGAACAGCGCCGTGGGACGCGCGCCGTCGCGCTCGCGCTGCGCCAGCCATTCGCGCACCCGCTCGCCGCGTGCCCCGCTGTTGAAGTCGATTTCGAACGCGGGCAACGGCGTGAGACCTGCGGCCTGCATGGCGTCGCCATAACCGAGATATCGACGCTTGGCGCGGTCGGACGCATGCAGCGCCCCCGTCACCATCACGATGTCGCGATGTCCGGCTTCGATGAGCATGTTCACGCCCTGCGCGGCCGCCGCGCGGTTGTCCACGGACACGCAGGGGCGCTCGGGGGCGTCGTTGTAGACGAGTTGGCACGCCACGCCTTCGGCCGCGAGATCGTCGACAAGCGCGCTGTGCTCGGCGTCGGCGAGCGTCATCAGCAAGCCGTCGACCCGTTGTTGCAGCAGGGTTTCGATGGCGTTGCGCTCCCGCTCGGGATCGTATTGGGTCGTCACGAGCAGCAGGCGGCGGCCCGTGCCGTCGATAGCGGCTTCGATGCCTTCGAGGCAATCGGCAAAGACCGGGTTGCCGAGCGTGGGCAACATCACGCCGATCAGGCCGGTCCGCTCGCCGCGCAACTGGCGACCGAGCGCATTGGGACGGAATTTGAGCTCGGCAGCGGCCGCCTGCACGCGGGCAAGCGTCTCGGGACGCACCAGTTGCGGCGAATTGAGCGCGCGCGACACGGTCGCAATCGAGCATCCTGCACGCTGTGCCACATCCCGAATATCTGCCACACCCCGCTCCTCTTGTCTGGACCGTCATTTTTGACGTTGACGGATTTTACGCAAATGTAAACGTTTACGAAAACGTTTTCATTTAGGGATTGTATGGAGTCTTTGTGATGAATTCGTGACAGGAAATTCGTCGATGCTAGCGTGCAACAGTCGACGGGACACGGCAGGACGCAGAGGCACCGCCCTCTCACAGAGGCGCGGTTCGCCGAATTGGCCGATATCCGGCGATGAGTTTGATGAAGTGCGTGGGATGCCGCCTATACTGAAATTCCCCCGTCCGGCATGCCACGGGATATCACGGCACCCCCTTCCATCTACGACCGGGAAAGGCCATGAACGACTATCACTTCCTCACATTGTGGCGGCTCACTGCGCCGCTCGATGAAGTCTGGGACACCCTGCGCGACGTCGACCACTGGGCGCGCTGGTGGCCGTGCGTGCGAGAGGTCCGCACGCTCGACCCGGGTGACGCCGATGGCATCGGTGCCGTGCGCCAACTGACGTGGCACGGCGCACTGCCCTATTCACTCACCATCGAGACGCGCGTCACGCACATCGACCCGATGCGCGAAGTGCGCACCGTCGCCACCGGCGAAGCCGAAGGCACGGGCGTGTGGCGTTTCGATACCGAAGGCTCGATTACCGTCGTTCGTTACGCGTGGGATGTCCACACCAAGCGCGAATGGATGAACAAACTCGCGCCGCTCGCCCGGCCGCTGTTCCGCTGGAATCACAACTACGTGATGCGGCGTGGCGGCGAAGGTCTGGCCGCGACGCTCAATGCGCATCTGGTCGAGTGCCTCGACTCCGACTTGCCGCCAGCCGCCATCGGAAAAGAGCGCGACCCGCGCGAACTGCGCGAGGCGCGGGCTCGGGTCAGTCACGACTCGCACCGCTGACGCAGCAAAAGGGGCGGTGCGGGACTCATGCAGGTGGCGTCGACCCGATGCTTACTCTACGACTTTGAACTCGCGCAGTAGCTGCTTTAGATCGCCCTGCTGACACTCGTCGAACATGGATTCCAACTCGTCCAAGTAATCTCGAACGACGTTCACGCCCCCGCGCGCGTTGTCGCTCAGAATGCACCTCAGCGCCGGGAGTTTGTCCTCGTCGCGTAGCGACCCCAACATGACGATGTGCGCCGACACGGTGTGCGCCTCAATATACGGCTTCAGCGCGTCGACAATGGTCGCCACATATCGATTGACGGTCGCGTTCCACGCCGCGCTGCCGTTTTGCGCCACCTCCGACCATGATTTGATCAGATCGGTATCGGGGGACACCGCTTTGAGCAGGGTCTCGGGCATTTTCTCCTCGGCAGGCTCCGTGCCTCGCTTCAGGATCGTGCCGTCTTTCACCACGAGCCTATGCCCGCACACCGGCCCGATCATCGCGTTGCCGAACCAATCCAGAACACCCACGGTTTGCGATGGCAGCGACCTGGCTTCCAGTTTGGATGACGGGTCGACGCATAACGGCATGCCTTCCCCGCTTTTGTCGGCCGGTCGTTGCGGGCGCGGGGTCTCGGCCGTTGCGCGGGTTGGTCCGGCACCCGACACACAGGTCGTCAAGCGCCCCTGACCGCTCACAACCCGCGTAACGACGCCAGAACGCAGTTCCCGCATGCGAGATCCGCTGGAACCGTCCGCCAACATAACCTTCACCGTTGTTTCGCCGTGCACAGCCAACGCCGCACGCATGTCGCGCGGGCTTCTCTCCTGCGTGCCAGACGGTGCGCCGTAGCCGTATATGTCCCAAAAGTCGTCGATCGGGAAGATATCGTCATATATGTGTTGTTCGTCGAGAAAGCCTTGCCATGCATCGCGCCGCGAAGGCTGGCCCGGTGTGGGGCGATGACCTGCCCCCGCGAAGGTGCAGACAAATTCGACAGACTGATTTCCCGTTTGCTGCGTCGACGACTGCACTGGGGTAATCGATGTCGTGGTGGTCACCGGGGTGAATGCTGGACTCGGGATCATGATGGCTCTCCATCGGGTAAGGGAGATTCCATCTTGGTCTCGATGCGGCACATCACTTTAAGAGACGGCTACCGGCCTTCTGCTTTCGAAACATCGCCGACTCAAATGGTGTCTCCTCCTAACGAACGGTGTGGGAGCCGACGCGAAATCCATAGCGCGCAGCAGCGTTGCACATCCCCCGCCGGGAGGCGTGGCGCCGATATTCCATTAAGGAATACACAACACCACACATTTCATTATTTTTTATATCAATGGATGCCTAGACTTGTGGACATCCGGCGGTCATGCCGTGGCGCTCGCCACCGCCGACATCTGCCACCCTAAGACATTCAGCTCCAGGAGACCTCGTGAGCCTTGCGACTGCACCGCTGCTGCGGCATTACGTGGATGGCGCCTTCGTCGCCACCGACCGTCAGTTCGATAACCTCAGCCCGGTAGACGGGCGGCTCGTCGCAAAGGTCTGCGAAGCCGATGCCGCTACCGTCGATCGCGCCGTGAGCGCCGCCCGTCGCGCCCTGCACGACGGCCCGTGGGGCAAGACCACGCCCGCCGAGCGCGCAGCTGTGCTGCACCGTATTGCAGACGGCATTCAGGCACGTTTCGACGAGTTCGTCGCGGCCGAAGTGGCCGACACCGGCCGCCCCGAGGAACAGGCCCGCACGCTCGACATCGCGCGTGGCATCGCCAATTTCCGCATGTTTGCGGACCTCATCAAGACCGCTGGTAGCGAAGTCTACGAAATGCGTGCGGCCGACGGCGGCGACGTAATGAACTACGTCACGCGTAAGCCGCTAGGTGTGATCGGCATCATCTCGCCGTGGAATCTGCCGCTGCTGCTCTTCACGTGGAAGGTCGCCCCGGCGCTGGCCATGGGCAACTGCGTCGTTGCGAAGCCCTCGGAAGAAACGCCTTCGTCCGCCACCCTGCTCGCCGAAGTCATGGACGCCGCCGGTGTGCCGCCCGGTGTCTTTAATCTCGTGCATGGCTTCGGTCCCAACTCGGCCGGTGAGTTTCTGACGAAGCACCCGGACGTTTCCGCCATCACCTTCACCGGTGAATCGCGCACCGGCAGCGCCATCATGAAAGCGGTGGCCGACGGCGTGAAGGAAATCTCGTTCGAACTGGGCGGCAAGAACGCCGCTGTGGTCTTCGCCGACGCCGACTTCGATAAGGCTGTCGACGGTGTGGTGCGTTCGTCGTTCACCAATGCCGGTCAGGTCTGCCTGTGCTCGGAACGCGTCTATGTCGAGCGCCCGATCTTCGATCGCTTCGTCGCCGCCCTCGCAGAGCGCGCCGCCGCGCTGCGTATCGACGCACCGGACGCGGAAGGCGTTCAGATGGGTCCGCTCGTTTCCCGCAAGCATCGCGAAAAGGTGCTCTCGTACTATCAACTGGCCGTCGAAGAAGGTGCGACGGTGGTCACCGGCGGCGGTGTGCCGACCTTCGGCGACGCCCGAGACGAAGGTGCTTTCGTCCAGCCGACGGTGTGGACCGGCTTGCCCGACACGGCCCGCTGCGTACGCGAAGAGATCTTCGGCCCGGTGTGCCACGTCGCCCCGTTCGATAGCGAGGACGAAGTCATCCGCCGCGTGAACGACAGCGACTACGGTCTGGCCGGGTGCGTATGGACGACGAACCTGTCGCGCGCGCACCGGGTGGCGCGTCAGTTCCAGACAGGCCTGGTGTGGGTCAACACGTGGTTCCTGCGCGATCTGCGCACCCCGTTCGGCGGCGTGAAGCTCTCGGGCCTCGGCCGTGAAGGCGGGCGTCACTCGCTCGATTTTTATTCCGAAATCACCAACATCTGCATCAAGCTATAAACAACGCGGTACGTCACAGCCATGTAGGGAGGCGACGGTGCGGCAATCTCGATGGGGGTCGAGGCTGCCGCACCCGCGCGCCGTCCCATGACGAGAACACAACGGAGACTCGAATCCATGAGCGCATTGCAAGACACCCAGGCCCGCGTGGTCGAAGGCAAGGCCAAGCCGCGCGGCAAGTTCCCGCACATCAAGCGCGCAGGCGACTTTCTGTTCGTCTCGGGCACCAGCTCGCGACGCCCCGATAACTCGTATGCCGGCGCGCAGGTCGATGCGCTGGGCGTCACGCAGCTCGACATTCGCGAGCAAACGCGTGCCGTCATCGAGAACATTCGCGACATTCTCGCGAGCGAAGGCGCGACACTTGCGGACGTCGTCGAAGTCGGCTCGTTCCTCGTGAACATGAACGACTTCGGGGGGTACAACGAAGTGTACGGCGAGTATTTCGACGAGAACGGCCCGACGCGCACGACGGTAGCCGTGCACCAGTTGCCGCATCCGCTGCTGCTCATCGAGATCAAGTGCGTGGCCTATGCGCCGCGCGCACGCTAAGCCTTCGCTCACGCACGTATGACGTCGCGCGACATGACCCGGGAGACAAGCATGTTGACGTATGGAAAGCCGTTCAATTTCCAGCGCTGGATCGACGATCACGCGCACCTGCTCAAGCCGCCCGTCGGTAACCAGCAAGTCTGGCAGGACAGTGATTTCATCGTGACGGTCGTCGGCGGTCCGAACCATCGAACCGACTATCACGACGATCCGCTCGAAGAGTTTTTTTATCAGTTCAAGGGCAATGCCTGGGTCAATCTCTGGATCGACGGCAAACCGGAACGCATCGACCTCAAGGAAGGCGACATCTTCCTGTTGCCGCCGCATGTGCGCCACTCGCCACAGCGTCCCGAGGAAAGCAGCCTGTGCCTGGTGATCGAGCGCCAGCGCCCGGCCGGTCTGCTCGACGGCTTCGAGTGGTACTGCCTGAGCTGCGGCACGTTGGTGCATCGCGTGGAAGTGCAGCTCAAGAGCATCGTGACCGATTTGCCCCCGCTCTTCGAGGCGTTCTACGGTAACGAAACGCTGCGTCGCTGCCCGGGCTGCGGCGAGATCCACCCCGGCCGCGCGGCGCAACCCAAGACAACCACAGCCACGTCGGCCTGACCCGCCACGCCGAACAAAGACACTCACACGTCACGTCATGAAGAAAATCGACATGCACGCCCACTTCTTCCCGCGCATCACGCAGGAAGAAGCGGCCCGCCTCGACGCCGCTACCGCCCCGTGGCTGCGGATCGACGAAGGCGGCGAGACCGGCAACATCATGCTGGACAATCGCGCATTCCGTCCGGTGTACCGCGCCCTGTGGGATCCGTCGCTGCGCATCGAAGAACTCGACCGCCACGGCGTCGACCTGCAAGTCGTGTGCGCCACGCCGATCATGTTCGGCTATCGCTACGAGGGTCGCGCCGTCATGGACTGGGTCCAGCGCATGAACGACCTCGCGCTCGAACACTGCGCCTACGCCCCGCACCGCCTGAAGGCGATGGCGCAGGTGCCGTTGCAAGACCTCGACCTGGCCTGCGCCGAAGCCTCGCGCGCCAAGGCTACCGGCCACGTCGGCGTGCAGATCGGCAATCACCTCGGTGAGAAAGATCTGGACGACGAACAACTCGTGGCGTTTTTGCGGCACTGCGGCGACGAACACATCCCCGTGCTGGTTCATCCGTGGGACATGATGACCGACGGCCGCATGAAGAAGTGGATGATGCCGTGGCTTGTGGCCATGCCTGCCGAGACGCAACTGTCGATCCTCTCGCTGATCCTCTCCGGTGCGTTCGAGCGCCTGCCGCGCTCGCTCAAGCTGTGCTTCGCACACGGCGGCGGCGCGTTCCCGTACCTGCTCGGGCGCGCCGAAAACGCCTGGCATTGCCGCGACATCGTGCGCGCCGACAGCCCGCACCCGCCGTCGCACTATCTGGACCGCTTCTACGTGGATAGCGCCGTGTTCGATCCGCGCGCCCTGCGTCTGCTCGTGGACACAATGGGCGTGGAGCGCATCATGCTCGGCTCCGACCACCCGTTCCCGCTCGGCGAGCAGGACATCGGGCGTCTGGTGGCCGATCAGCCGGGCCTCGACGACAACGCACGACACCGTATTCTGGCCGGGAACGCACTGGAGTTCTTCGGGCTGTAACTGGTGCTTTCCCGAGGTGTTTTTGAAAATGCTTGCCTACGCAAAAGGCGTCGTTTAGGCTGGGCATAGAAATATTTGATGCTTAAACAATTCTGGAAGTTTTGAATTAGTCTGACGCGCCTGGCCTGCCATGACCGACGTGAAGAAGCGGTCAAGTATCCCGGCGCGAGTCCGCAGCTGACAGTGCTTGAATTCATTGTTTGGAGACCATGATGACGGGAACGAAGACCACGCAACGCAAAGCCATCGCCGTGCTGGGCGCCATCGCAGCCGCTGCTGCGATGTTCGCATCGGGGGGTGCCCATGCTCAGGTGAAGATCGGCTTCATCGGCACGCTCTCCGGTCCGGGCGGCGCGCTCGGACAGGACCAGTACGACGCCTTCATGCTCGCCGTCGAACAAAAGGGTGGCAAGCTCGGTGGCGTGCCGGTGCAGGTGATCAAGGAAGACGACCAGCTCAAGCCGGACGTCGGCGTGCAGGCCGCGACCAAACTGGTGGAGCGCGACAAGGTCTCGCTCATCACCGGCGTGACGTTCTCGAACGTGATGATGGCCATCCACAAGAACGTGACGAACGCAGGCGTGGTCATGGTCGGCTCGAACGCCGGCCCGGCCCCGATCGCGGGCGAGCAATGCTCGCCGAACTTCTTCTCGACCTCGTGGGACAACGACGAACTGCATGAAGCCGGCGGTCAGCTCTCGACCGATCTCGGCTACAAGAAAATGTACGTGATGGCCCCGAACTATCAGGCCGGACGCGACGCCGTGAACGGCTTCAAGCGCGACTACAAGGGCCAGATCGTCGACGAGGTGTACACGCAGGTCAACCAGCCCGACTATTCGGCCGAAATCGCCCAACTCGCCGCTGCCAAGCCGGACGCCGTCTACGTGTTCTACCCGGGCGGCATGGGCGTGAACTTCGTCAAGCAATACCGCCAGGCCGGTCTGCTCGGCAAGATTCCGCTGATCTCCGTGTCGACCATCGACGGCTCGACGCTGCCCGCACTGAAGGAACAGGCCGTAGGCAGCATCACCAGCGCGCCCTACTCGCCCGACCTCGACAACGCGCAGAACAAGCAGTTCGTTGCGGCCTTCCAGAAGAAGTACAACCGTGTGCCGTCGATGTACGCCGCGCAGTCGTACGACGCCGCGAACCTGATCGACTCCGCACTCACCAAGACGAAGGGCAGCGTGACCGACCGCGAGGCGCTGCGTGCCGCGCTCAAGTCCGCCGACTTCCAGTCCGTGCGCGGCTCGTTCAAGTTCGCCAGCAACCAGTTCCCCATCGCGCCGTTCTATCGCGTGGATGTGGTGAAGGACGCCAGCGGTGCCGCCTTCGCGAACAAGGGCAAGATCGACGTCAAGACGCGCGCCAACCTCGCGTCGATGTGCAAGATCCGCTCGTAAGCCGCTCAAGGTTGTGCAATGCAGTAAAGCGGGGGCGCCCAGCCCCCGCGGTCTTTGAGCACTATCGAGGGTTTATGAAGCGCTACCGCAATTTCGACGAAGCCGAGCTGGATGTTCAGTACAACGCTCGCGCCACCACCCCCAACATTCTCGACATCCTCACGCAATACGCCGAGCAGAGCGCGCATGCCCGCGCCACCGTGCCGTGCGTGCTCGATGTCGCCTACGGGGACCACCCCGACGAAACGCTCGACATCTTCCCCGCGCCGCAGCCTGGCGCGCCGGTATTCTTCTTCGTTCACGGCGGCTACTGGCGCGCGCTGAACAAGAGCGATTCGAGCAACATGGCACCGGCGTTCACGAAAGCGGGTGCCACCGTCGTCACCGTCAACTATTCGCTCGCGCCGGGCGCGTCGCTCGACACCATCGTCGACCAGACGCGTCGCGCACTCGCGTGGGTCCATCGTCACATCGGCGAGCATCACGGCGACGCGCGTCGCATTCACATCTGCGGCAGTTCTGCCGGCGGTCATCTCGTCGGCATGCTGCTCGCGCAGGGCTGGCATGCCGAATACGGTGTGCCCGAGGATGTCGTCGCAGGGGCTGCGCCGCTGTCCGGCCTGTTCGACCTCACGCCGATTCCGTTCACGCACATCAACGAATGGATGAAGCTCTCGGCCGACGACGCACAACGCAACAGCCCGTTTTTCCACCTGCCGGTGCGCGGCTGCCCGCTCGTCGTGTCTTACGGCGAGACGGAGACGCCCGAGTTCAAACGCCAGACCGACGACTATCTCGCCGCATGGCGCGCGAAAGGTTACACGGGCGAGTACATTCCGATGCCGGGCACGAACCACTTCGACATCGTGCTCACGCTCAACGACGCGCAAAGCCCGCTCACGCAAGCCATCTTCCGTCAGATGGGCCTGCCCCGGGAGGCGACATGAGCCTGACGCTTTTCATCATGCAGTGCCTGAACGGACTGCAACTCGGGGTGCTGCTGTTTCTGATGGCCGCCGGTCTCACGCTGGTGTTCGGCATCATGAACTTCGTGAACCTCGCGCATGGCTCGCTGTACATGATGGGTGCGTTCATCGCCGCCACCGTCTACAACTACACCGGCTCGTTCGCACTGGCTGCCATCGCGATCGTGCCCGCCATGCTGCTGATCGGCCTGATCGTCGAATTCGTCGCGCTCAAGACGCTCTATGACCGCGATCACCTCGACCAGGTGCTGGCCACCTTCGGTCTGATCCTGTTCTTCAACGAACTGGCGCGCATGATCTGGGGACCGTCGCCGTACTACATGGAAGTGCCCGAATGGCTCTCCGGAACGGTCAACCTCTTCGGTCTCGACTATCCGGCTTATCGCTTCCTCATCATCGTGGTGGGCCTCGTGGTCGCGCTTGGCTGCTACCTGCTGATTCACCGTACCCGTATCGGCATGCTGATCCGTGCAGGCTCGACGCACCGTCAGATGGTCGGTGCGCTCGGCGTGAACATCGTGCTGCTCAACTCCCTGCTGTTCGGGCTGGGCGCGATTCTCGCCGGGATCGCCGGTCTCATGGCCGGGCCGATTCTGTCGGTGCAGCCGGGCATGGGCGAGCCGATCCTGATTCTGACGATGGTCGTGATCGTGATCGGCGGCATCGGTTCAGTGCGCGGGGCGTTCCTCGCAGCACTCATCGTCGGTGTCGTCGACACGCTGGGCCGCACGGCACTGCCCTCGATACTGCGCAGCATGATGGAGCGCAGCACGGCCGACACCGCAGGTCCCGCGCTGGCGTCGATGCTGATCTATCTGGTGATGGCGGCGGTCCTCGCGGTGCGTCCGCAAGGTCTTTTCCCGGTGAAACACGGCTGACGATGGAAACGATGGAAATGAAACTCAACCTACGCACCGCCGTGCCGATACTGCTGCTGGTCCTGCTGGCGCTGGTGCCCCTTTATGCGACGTTTGCTCAGCAACCGTTCCTCCTCACCCTCTTCGGCCGCATCGTGGTGTTCGCCATCGCCGCCGTCTCGCTCGATCTGATCCTCGGCTATGGCGGCATGGTCAGCTTCGGCCATGCCTTGTATCTCGGCCTCGGCGCTTACGTCGTGGGCATCATGAGCTTCCATGGCATCGACAACGGCTTCCTGCATCTGGGCGTGACGCTTGTCCTGTGCGCACTCGTTGGCGCACTCACCGGCCTGCTGTCTCTGCGCACGACCGGCATCGCTTTCATCATGATCACGCTGGCGTTCGCGCAAATGTTCTACTTCCTCGCCGTGAGCCTGAAGCAGTACGGCGGCGACGATGGTCTGCCCGTCTCGGCGGGCAGCCGCTTCGGCAGTGTGACGCTCGACGATCCTGCGGTGCTGTACTACGTCGCGTTCGCCGTGCTGTGCCTTTGCGTGTGGGCGGGCCGCCGCCTGGTCGAAGCGCGCTTCGGCATGGTGATTCGCGGCGCGCGTCAGAACGACCGCCGCATGCGCGCCCTCGGCTACCCGACACTGCGCTACAAGCTCGTGGCCTATGTCATCAGCGCGATGGTGTGCGGTGTGTCTGGCATGTTGTACGCCAATCTCACGCATTTCGTCTCGCCAGCCTACATGGCGTGGACCGCTTCGGGCGAACTGATCGTGATGGTCGTGCTGGGTGGCCTGGGCTCGTTCTTCGGGCCGGTGCTGGGCAGTGCGGCGATGCTGCTCATCGAGGAATGGCTCAAGGGCATGACGGAACACTGGATGATCATTTTCGGGCCGCTCATCGTCGTAGCGGTGCTGCTCTCGCGTCGCGGTCTGTACGGACTGCTGGGCGACCTGCAAGTGCGTCTGTCGCGTCGCACGCGCACCGTGGAGGGCAAAGCATGAGCCTCCTTCGTGTCGACCAACTGGTCAAACGCTATGGCGGACTGACCGCCACCGATCACTTCTGCCTCGACGTCGCACCGGGCGAACTGCACGCCATCATCGGCCCGAATGGCGCGGGCAAGAGCACGCTCATCGGCCAACTGGCGGGCGAGCTGCGCTCCGACGAAGGCAGCATTCATTTCGACGGGCTCGACATCACCTCGGTGCCCATCGAGCAACGTGCGCGTGCCGGGCTGGCGCGCTCGTATCAGATCACCTCGGTCTTCCGGGAATTCACGGCGCTGGAGAACGTGCTCGTCGCCGTGCAGGCGATGCAAGGGCATAGCTTCGGCTTCTGGCGTCCGGCGATCCGCGAAGCGGCGCTGGTCGAGCCGGCGCGCGAGATTCTGGCGCGCACGGGGCTGGCCGCCCGCATGAATGTGCCCGCCAGCGCGCTCGCGCACGGCGAACACCGTCAGCTCGAACTGGCCATGGCGCTGGCCGGCCGGCCGAAGCTGCTGCTGCTCGACGAGCCGATGGCCGGTATGTCGCAGGCCGAATCCGAACAGATGACGCATCTGCTTGCCGAGCTCAAGGGCGACTACGGCATCGTGCTGGTGGAACACGACATGGACGCCGTGTTCGCGCTGGCCGACCGCATCACGGTGCTCGTCTACGGACGTGCCATCGCCTGTGGCGACGCCGACACCATCCGCCGCGACGCGGGCGTGCGCGAAGCCTATCTCGGGGACGAAACCCGTAACGAAATGCTGGGAGCGACGGCATGAGCACCTTGTTGTCTTTATCCGGCGTCGAGTCGTACTACGGCGCGAGTCAGGCGCTGTTCGGCATGCAACTGAACATCGAACGCGGTGCTTTCGTCACCCTGCTCGGACGTAACGGCATGGGCAAGACGACCACCGTCAGGTCGATGACGGGGCTGATGCGCCCCGCACGCGGTGAGATCGTATTCGACGGGCAACCGGTACACGCAAGCCCGTCGCATCGCATTGCGCGCGCGGGTATGGGACTGGTCCCCGAAGGCCGTCAGATATTCCCCACGCTCACCGTGCGCGAGAACCTCGTGGCGACCGCTGGCAACCGCCATGGCGCGGCTTCGCCGTGGACGCTGGAGCGCATCTACGGCCTGTTTCCGCGTCTGCGCGAACGGGAGAAAAACCTCGGCAGCAATCTGTCCGGCGGCGAACAGCAGATGCTCGCCATCGGCCGTGCGTTGATGACGAATCCGAAATTACTCATTCTGGACGAAGCAACGGAAGGCCTCGCGCCGCTCATTCGCGGTGAAATCTGGCAATGCCTGAAGCAACTCAAAGGCAGCGGCCTGTCGATCCTCTGCATCGACAAGAATCTGGCGCCAATGCTCGAACTCGGCGACCAGCACTACATCGTCGATAAGGGCCGTGTGGCGTGGCAAGGCGACTCGTCGAAGCTGCGTCAGTCGTTGCCGGAATTGCAGGCCTACCTCGGCGTCTGAGACCCGCGCCAAGCCACGCGCATCCCCTGTCTGCGTACACTCTACGGCACCTCGTCTCCACGAGGTGCGTAGTACTCGATAGGTGTCAGACGCGAAAATCGGGAGTGTTTTGTGAAAGCACCCAGCAAATGGATGTGGTGCAATCGGCTCCGCTTGATTGCCTTTGCAAGCGCACCCGATCAACAACTAACGACACCGGTCAGGACTATGGCTTACACCAATACGCCTTCGAATCCCTTCCGCTGGCTGCTCACGCAGGACACCGGTGCGCCGCCGCCCGCCGAGCCTGCTCAAGTCAAGAACGGGCTCCCTGCGGACCTCCCGCTCAATATCAAAGAGTTGCCGCGTACACCGCTTCCCAAGCTGGAAGTCTTCCCCGACGAGTTGCTTGCCCTGCGCAAACATCTGGGCATGTCCCGTAACGTCTTCGCCCACTATCTCCGGACCAATCCCCGGACGTTGGAAAACTGGGAGCAAGGGCGCGCGCGCCCGAACGCCCAGGCCGCCTGCCTGATACGGCTGGTGCAACAAAACCCGGGGCTGGTGTCTTCGCTCGCTCGCCTGTAAGGCCTTGCACTCGCAGGGCAAAAAAAGGGCGTGCCGATTCGTCGGCACGCCCTTTTTCTGTGTTCTACGATCGTTACGGCTTAAGACCGCAGACCTCGCGCAGACACGCGACGAATCGCGCACAGGCCGGGCTGGGCGACTTGTCCGCGCGCAGCGAATAGCCGACGTCGCCGAAGCTGCCCGACATCGTGTCGGCAAGCACGCGCAGCAGGCCCGATTCCACGAACGGTGTGGCCGCCGCACGCGGCATCAGCGCTACGCGAGGCGTCTCCAGCATCAGGCCGATGTTGGTCAGCACGGAGAGCGATTCCACCACGTCTTCCGGCAACGCGAGCCCGGCATCGTGAAACAGACGCTCCGCCGCCAGCCGCGAGGGTGACTCGGGCACCGGCAGAATCCACGCGCCTTCACGCAGTTCGGCGAGCGGCACACGGTCCGGCAGGTGCGTCCAGTGACGCTTACCGCCGATCACGCTGAGCGATTCGTTGAAGAGAATTTCGTGCGTCAGTGCAAAGGCGTTGGCCACCGGCAGCGAGCGCTCGGGCAAGCGCCCCACCACGATATCCAGATCGCCACTGGCTAGTGCCGGAAAGAGCTGTGCGGTCGTCGCTTCACGCACCGTCACCAGCACGCCCGGCGTGCGCTCCTTGAGCATGGCGATGGTGCGCGGTAACAGGTCGGCGGCGGCCGAAATGAGCGTGCCGACGATCACATGTCCGCTCGTGCCCGCACTGAACGCGTTCACTTCGTCCGTCAGATAGCGCAGTTCGGCCATCAGCGACTTCACGCGATGGCCCAGCAACTCGCCGAGCTCGGTCGGCTGCATGCCGCGGTTGCTGCGCACAAACAGCGGGCCTTCGAAACAGGCTTCGAGCTCATGCACGATCTTGCTCACCGCAGGCTGCGTGAGTCCGGTTTCGTTGGCCGCGCGCACGAGCGAGCCCGTTTCGAGCACGCGGTCGAAGACCTGAAGCTGGTGAAACTTGAGCTTTCGTCCGAGATTAAGCGCTGTCCAGGGGAGTGATCGCATCGGCGTCCTGTTCAGGCTGTCGCCGTCGTTCCGGACGCCGTCACCGAATCTGCCCCCTGCGGCGCGGGCGCCGACTCGGCGGGTTCCGTCGACAGGAAGGCAGTCACGTACTCTTCGAGCATGGCCACGTCTGGCAGCGAGGCCGGGTTGACGTGGTAGTTGACGAGGCACCCGTCGAAAGTCAACACGAGCATGTCGATAAGACGTGCGCGTCGCACGCCGTCGCGCGCCAGACTCGGGGCACAGGCGGCCAGCATCGCCGACAAGCGCTCCCTGAACCACTGAAGCAACGACGGATCGTAGGGATCGCCCGGCTTCACCGTGGAAAGCGCCTGCACCAGATTGTGCGAGAAGCCGTTGTCGAGCCTCGGTGTGTCGACCAGCAGACCGGCGAGCAGCGTGCGCATGCGGGCATGCGCGCCGTGTGCCGACATGACCTCCGATTCAAGGGTCGTGATACGCGCCTTGAACCATTTGTCGTAGACACAGAAGAAGACTTGCAGCTTCGCAGTGAAGTAGCTGTAAATGTTCGCGTGCGAAATTCCGGCACGCTTGGCGATCTGCACCATTGTGGTGTCCACATACCCTTTTTCTAGAAACAGGGCATGCGAGGCTTCGAGAATGGCGAGACGAATGTCTTCTTTCTTGACTTGTGGCATATGTGAGCCTGCACCGTTAGGCGGGGCACCTCGATCGTTAATTCTCAGCGTCCGCTGACGTCGATACACAATGTCAGCGCGCACAGTATGCCAGCGCAAACGCAGCTTGCGGCGAAAACTAAGCGCAAACACTCCCCCGGACTTTCCCGGAATTTCCACGCACACAACGCGAATTGCGATGACAGACATCGCGTAATGCGTGGGGTTATCGCACATTGCCCGCATGCGCTCGGGAAGTGGAAACGCGCCCGACGTCCCTCGTCATATATTTCAAAATTGAACAATTTCGATGTCATGCATTTCGCGCATGGAATCGGGGTCGATGCGTTGCGCACTTCGTATATGACGCCGAATACCCAAAGGAATATGAACGTCCGTCGCTGAGAGCTGTGGATACGCGCATGCGTACGCACTTTGCGTGTCCGTTGGCGTATCCGTTTGCGCATCCGGATGTGGCATCGACGCGCGCGTGACTCGCGCCGTAGGCATGCGCCGTCAGCGCATTCCTACATTAATTCGGACTCCATCAAATAATTGATGCATTGTGTGCAATGCAATATCCCTGAGAAGCCACACGGGACGTCGCATTGCGAGCCAATTACAAAGATTTACAAGATGCGGCGATCCAAATCACGCAATCTGCGTCCAACTTGGGTGGATCCTTTCGATCCACACAATCCATGATGGCGAAGGGCGGGACAAACACCGCGCTCGAACGGAGGTCATGATGAGAACGAACCGTGAAGGTGTTGCAAATGCAGAGGTGGCGTGCGGCGTGAAGTCGCGCATTGCCAAGGTGTCCTCAGCAGTCGGACTCGCATCGGTAATGTTGACGTTGGCAGGTTGCGCGTATGAAGCGCCGCCTCAGCCGCGACTGCCGTATCGAGGCATCGAAAGCACGAACCCGTCATATCGATCGGCGGATCCGAACTGCGGCCCGCCGCCGTATGCGCCGGGCTCTGCGTGCAGCCCGTATGCAGCCCCTGCGGCACCGGTCCCGAACACCGACGCCTACGGTCGCCCTTATCCGCCGACGGACCGTTATGGCCGCCCGTATCCGACCGATGCGCAGGGACGCCCGTATCCGCCGCCCCCGCCTCCGCCGGCTTACCGGGAATCGAGCCCTGCCGACGGAGTGGCTGCGCCGGAGAACGGCTCGGCCACAGCCCACTGAACGTCAGCCATCAACGTCGAATCGACCGATTTACGAACAACAGGCGGTGCGCAATCCGGCAGCGAGTCGAAGCCCGAAGCCGACGGACCGCGAACTGCCTGCAGATATCCCGGGGCCTGCTGCCCCAACCGAAGGAGCATGCGTCATGAAAACCACACAACGATGGATCTCGCACATCTCACATCTTTCGCGCTCGGCCGCCCCGATCCTCGTGGGCGCTGCGCTCATCGGCACGCTGGCCGGTTGCGGCGGCATGACCCCGCGCGAATCGCGTAATACCGCGGTCGGCGCTGGCGTGGGCGCACTGGGCGGCGCCCTCATCTCCGGCGGTGATCTCGGCACGACCGTAGGCGGCGCCGTCGTCGGCGGCGTGATCGGCAATGTCATCACTGACGATCGCCGTCGTCGCTGATCGATGCCAAATGCCGACGGCAGCCGACTGCTGTCGTTAAGGGGCGATGAACGGTCAGTAAACGGTCAATAAACGCCCCCCGCTCATCTGACGATGCAATAAGGAGAAGCGAGATATGAACTCCCAGGACACCCTTCGCCAGCGTACGCTTCGCACGCTCAAGACACGGCGCCTTGGCCGCAGGGCCCTCGCTGTCGTGACCGTTTGTGCAGGCGCGGCCGCTTTGTCGCTGGCCGCCATGCCTAGCTTTGCGCAGACGGGCGCGCCGCCCGTCAACGGCGTCGTGCCGACAACGCCAAACCCGCCGCCACCGCCCACGGCAGGCCCGGACTACGGCGACGCCGCCGACCAGAACGCCGCGCTTGGCCTGTACCTGCAGCGCTCGTTCGACGCCATCGACACTAATCACGACGGCAAGATCGACCGCAACGAATGGGCCGCGTATCAGCGCAGCCAGTTGCAGGCACGTCGCGCCACGTTTGAGCGCTATTTCAAGGCTGCCGACAAGGATGGCGACGGTTATCTGAGCCGCGACGAAGTCGCCGCCTCGGAGCCGTTCCTGTATCAGCATTTCGACGAGATCGACGTCAATCACGACGGCAAGCTCTCGCCCGCGGAAATCCGCAGTTTCTTCCGTCGCTACTATCACGAACGGGCACAGGCCGACGCCGCCACGACGAAGCCCTGATCACCTCTTCCCTGAAACACTAAGGGCCGGGCCTGCATACCGCAGGACCCGGCCCTTCGCTTTCCAGCTATTTCCAGCTATTGCGTCTTCCGACTGCCCGCGAACGTGCGACCTGTCACCGTCGCGCGTTCGCCGTCAGGCATTACACGTGGAAGAATTCGGCGATGATCGCGGCGCCGAGGAACGTGCCGGCGTTCGCGAGGAACGACACGACCACGATGCGCCAGCCCAGACGACGGAAAGCAGGCACGTCCTTCGCGACCGACAGACCGGCGTAGGTCAGCATCGGCGTGACCAGCGACAGGAAGTTGATCTTGCCCGTGAACTGCTCGACAACCGGCGCAAACGGGAAGGCCGGCGACGTCAGGAACATGGCGATCAGCGACACCCAGCACACGGCCGGCACCTTACGGCGCGTCACGAAGTACAGGGCTTCACCCACGAGCACAGCACCGATGATGATCAGCATGCCCGGCACGCCGTCGAGGAACGGCGTCTTGAAGGCCATGCTGTTGCCGACCAGCGCAAGGGCGCCCGAGAAGAACCATGCGAACAGACGTGCACCGAAGTTCATCTCGACGGAGTGCGCCTTGCTGGCTTGCTTGAGTTCCTTGGCGGCTTCGGCGTCAGCCACGGCAGCAGCTTCGGCGTTGGCACGGCCACGCTTGCTCATGCGGCCCAGCACCGGCTCCATGACACGGTAGCCCCACACGGCGAGCGGCAGCGAGATGAACAGCGTGAAGTACGTGCCGATGGTCGTCGTGATCAGGTTCGACGCAGCGGCGAACGTGGCGACTTCCTTGGCGACTTCCGGCGTCTGCTGTGCTGCAATCGCACCGGCGGCAGCAGCCATCATCGAACCCGAACCCACACCGGCGCCCATGGCGAGCGAGTGCGGATGGAACAGGTTCAGGCTGGCGACAAAGCCCGCGAACAGCGAGATGAACACCGCACCGAAGATGGTGCCCGTCAGGTACTCAGCCAGCACACCACGGCCTTCCGGCGAATCGAAACCGTACTTTTCGCCGATGATCGCGAGGCTCGGCTCACGGCCGACCGAGAAGGTCGCGCCAATGGCTTCGCGCTTGATACCGAGCATCAGTGCGACCGGCAGGCCCAGAATGATCGTGCCGACGAAGTGGCCGAACTCCTGGAACACCAACGCCCAGCCGGCGGCCACGAGCTTGGGCAGCGAGCCGCCCACGAGCAGGCCGAGCTTTGCCACGAAGAGCAGCAGCGCCGGCTGCAGAATGGCGGCCGCCTTGTGCTGCATCGACAGGTCGATCTGCGCGAAACGCGGCAAGCGCGCCTGCGACAGGCCCAATGCCGCGCCGAGCAACAAGGCCCAGACCATCGGCAACAACACGATCTTGCCGTGACCGGCTTTGATGCTGATCGCACCGATCAGCTCCGCGATCACCAGGATCACGATTGCCCAAACATACAGGCGCACGCCATCGCTGAAGGCGCCTCCCTGCGGCTTGGCCGCTTTTTGTTCCATGACTGCCATCTGGGTCTCCACTGCACTTGCTATTGAGCCGGTCCGATGCCGTGCGCCGTCGAACTATTCGGCGGGTCGGCCACCATTTCGGTAGTTAAGGAAGTTCGGCGCGCCGTCCGTCCGGTCCATTCCGTCAATCCGATCATGACGGGATACACCGGCGAACTCTTGGGGCATGGCGGCTGAACGCCCGCCATGTTGGCACGCCTTGGTGACAGCAACAGCGTAATCAATCCCCCGCGCCGAACCACCCGAGGGCGGCATTATACGCGGTCAAAAACACCGTTTCGGCCCCCTGTCCCGCAGGCTGAAACGCTCGCATGCCAGACAACGTCTCACGACCGGTGTCCGGCACACTCACTACCCTTTTATTGCCCTATTGCCATGCGTTCCCGACAACTGAACGCACGATGACAGCAATTCCCAACGGGCGATTGAGGGCTTTTACCCCCGGTCGCCCGCGGTGTCACGCTCAGACGTAGCCGAACGGCGTGGCCGGATTGGCGGCCGTCTCGACCCAGACGCTCTTCGTCTGCGTGTACTCATACAGCGCTTCCACGCCGCTGGAACGGCCATAACCGCTGTGGCCATAGCCGCCGAACGGCGAGGCGACGTTGATGGTCTTGTAGCCGTTGATCCAGAACGTACCGGCGTTGACCTGCGACGCCACTCGGTGTGCGCGCGCCACGTCCTGCGTCCAGACGGCGCCAGCCAGACCGAACTCGCTGTCGTTGGCAATCGCCAGCGCTTCTTCTTCCGTGTCGAACGGAATCGCCACGACCACCGGGCCGAAGATTTCGGTACGGGCCACGCCCATCGCGTTATTGGCATCGGCCAGCACCGTCGGGCGCACGAAGAAGCCGCCATCGCTGCGCTGCTGCGAACCGGCGGCCAGACGCGCGCCGCCTTCGACGCCCGCGTCGATCATGTTCATGACGTGCTGATACTGCGTGCGGTTGCAGATCGGACCGACTTCGGTGGTGTCGTCCATCGGCTCGCCCACGCGAATCTTTTCCGCGCCACGCGCCAGCATGTCGATCATCTGGTCGTACACGCCGCGCTGCACCAGCAGACGCGAACCGGCCACGCAGCTCTGGCCTGCGCTCGAGAAGATGGCAGCCTGCGCACCGAGGCAAGCGCGCTTGAGGTCGGCGTCGTCGAACACGATGTTGGCCGACTTGCCACCCAGTTCCAGCACGCTCGGCAAAAGACGTTGCGCAGCGGCAGTGGCGATCTTGCTGCCTGTGGCGGGCGAGCCGACGAACACGACCTTCTTGACGACCGGATGCGAAATCGCGGCCTGGCCCGTCGTATGGCCGAAGCCGGCGAGCACGTTGATGAGACCGCGCGGCACACCGGCCTGCTCGGCAAGCGCAGCCACGACCAGCGAGCTCGCCGGGGTGAGTTCCGACGGCTTGAGCAGCACGCCATTGCCCATGGCGATCGCCGGGGCCAGTTGCCAGCCGCAGGTGAAGACCGGCGCGTTCCACGGCGTGATTTGCAGCACCACCCCCATCGCTTCGCGACGCGTGTAGTTCAGGTGCGTGCTCGGCACGGGAATGACGTCGCCGAAGAACTTGTCCGTCCATCCTGCGTAGTACTCGAACATCTCCGCGACCTTGGCGACTTCGCCACGGCAATCGCGGATCGGCTTGCCTGCACCAATCGATTCGAGCTGGGCGAGCGCTTCCGCGTTTTCACGAATCTTCGCGCCGACGGCTTGCATCACACGACCGCGTGCGGCGTGCGTGAGCGCCCACCAGGTCTTTTGTGCCGCTTGCGCGGCATCGGCGGCCTGCGCCACGACGGCGGCCCCCGCATCGCGGTAGGTCAGCACGGTCTGGCCGGTGGCCGGGTTCACGATGTCGATGCTCGACTCGCCCGTGCCTTCAACCAGTTCGCCATTGACGAACGAGCCGATGGTGGTGGCGTTGGGGAAAAACTTGGCGAATGCGCCGAGCAAAGCGGCGGCTTGTTGGTCTGCCATGAGAAAGCTCCGTGCGACGCGCACTCAGGTGCGCATCGTGTCGTCAAAACAAAAGTCAGAGGGGTACGTCGTGAAACATTGAGGCAGGCTCTCGGCGATTACGCCCGGCCCGGCTCGATGAATTGCACGATGCGGTTGAAGTCCTCGTCGTCGCCTACGGTCGCGGCGCTCGCGGCCCACAGGCGTCCGACTTCCGCCGTCAGGGGGCCCGTGGCGAGCGTGCCCGTCTGCTCGGCCAGCGCCATGGCCAGACGCACGTCCTTGCGCATGAGCTTCATCGTGAAGCCGGAGTCGAAGGCGTCGTTCAGGATCCACGTCGGATAGTTGGTTTGCGTGATGCCGCTGCGGCCCGACCCGGCGTTCAAGCCTTCGAGCACTTGCTCCGGGGCCACACCAGCGGCCTTCGCCAGACGCATCGCTTCACCGGCCACCACGAGATGGGCGGCGCACATCAGGTTGTTGATCAGTTTGGTCACGTGACCGGCACCCACGTCGCCGATGTGCACACGCTTGGCCGACATGGCGGCGAGCACCGGCTCGATACGGGCGATATCTTCGACCGAGCCGCCCAGCACCATCGTGAGTGCACCGTTCAGCGCGCCCTTCGGGCCACCGGAGACCGGCGCGTCGACCAACGCAATGCCTTTTTCACGCAGCGTGACGGCCAGCGCGCGGGTGCTTTCCGGATCGGCCGTCGACGTGTCGACCACGACCAGACCTTCGCGCCCGTTCGCGGCGATGCCGTCCGCGCCATTCACCACGGCCTCGACGACTTGCGACGTCGGCAGCGACAGCACGAGGGCATCGACTTCGCGAGCGAGTTCGGCGACCGAGGCGCGCAGACCGACACCGGCCTCCGCCAGCGAGGCTCCGGCGGCCGGCGAAGGATCGAACCCAAGCACCGTGAAACCGCCGCGCTGCAACGACAGCGCCATGCCGCGTCCCATATTGCCCAGTCCGACCACTCCGATGATTTTCATGTTGACTCCAATTTGACTGCGAAGATGACGCCGCCCCCACGGGCGACGCCGCGTTGCTCGACACCGCCCGGGACATCCGGTCGGTGAGTAAATTCAGGGGATCGTGATGTTTTGACGGGTTCCGGTCCTGGCGCTAGTGATTGACGAACTCCAGCACCACATTGCCCGCGAACTCGGGCTCCACGACCAGTCCATGCTCGTTATAGCCATAGGGCACGCCGTTTTCGCGCCACAGCGCCTCGACGTGCGCCAGATCCGGCGTGAGCAGCGTGATGGCCACGGCGTGCGTGCGTACGCCCTGCGCCATCGGCAAGCCCACGGCGGCGTAACGTGCTTCGGCGCGCTGCGGCGACATCGCCCGCAAGTGCCCGCACCCCGTATCGGCCACCGCACCGCCGTCGTACAGATCGACGTGGCGCGCGCCGTACATGCGCTGCCAGCGCGTGGCGAGCGTGCGCAACGACACCGTGTCGGGCGTCACATACGTAATACCGACGATGCCAGTGACACCGTTCGCGTGGTTCTGCCACTCGGGCACCCAGATCAGCTCGGGGCGATGCTGGTGGCAGATGAAATTGGAAGCGTCGCCGAGCGAGTCGTCGATGAACAGCCCCAGCGCAACCACCGCCTCGTCGGGCGTGCCGTCGGGTTTGCGCATCGCGCGGCGAAAATCGATGATGCCCTGCGTCTCCAGCCCGGCCTGCGTGAGGCGTGTGTGGTCGGCGCGAGCATCCTTGCTGTGCAGTGCAATGAGGGAGACGCCCTCTTCGCGAGCGAGGAAGCTGCCGAGATAGCGTCCGAAGCAGAAGTCGCCGACGGCGTTCGTGCCGAACTTGCTCGCGTCGTCCACGCCGATCAGTTCGATGAAGTTGTCGCCGAACATCATCAGCGACGTGACCGTACCCCACGGGTGATAAGACACCGGCGACGGGGCAAACCCCATGCGCTCGTAATGCGCCAGCCGCCGCGGATGGTCATGGACCGTCACCAGCGGATGATCGATGCCGAATCGCGAATTGCGCGGTGGAATCGTCAGGCTCATCGGGTGCCTCCGAAGGGTGAGTGGCGCGGAATCGGACCGCCGACACCGGGCCTCGCCTGGGTTCGTTGCACGGCGTCGGGGCCGATCCGCATGTTTCGCAGTGTGGATTGAAAAAAAACGACGCTCAATGACAACGCTTGAACATTTTTGTTCTAATTATTAGTCTTTAGGGCATGACACCTGCCATCAACGAAAGCCGTCTGTCGTATCTGTTCGAAGCCGTCCAGTGCGGCACGGTGCGCGCCGCCGCCGACAGACTCGACATCGCCCCGTCCGCCGTGAGCCGCCAGATCGCCTTGCTGGAGGCCGAACTGGCGCTACCGCTCATCGAACGTCACAAGCGCGGGGTCCACCTGACGCAGGCGGGCCGTTTGCTCATGGAGTACTACCGCGAGCAGCGCGCGCACCAGGAGGACTTGCTCGCCAAGCTTCAGGAAGTGCGCGGACTGCGGCGCGGCCATATCAGGCTGGCCGTCGGCGAGGGCTTCGTCAGCGATCTGATGGGTGCGCCGCTGCAATTCTTCTGCAGGCGCTACCCCGACATCACCCTCACGCTCGATCTGGCCGGGACGAATGAAGTGATGCGGCTCGTGGCGGAAGACGATGCGGATATCGGACTCGTCTACAACCCGCCCGCCGAGCCCAAGATCGTCTCGCGCGCCCAGTTGGCGCAACCGGTGCACGCGATCGTCGCTCCCGGCTCGCCCCTGATCGCGAAGGCGGACAAGCTCGGCACGCTCACGCTCGACGCGCTCTACGATGTGCCGCTCGCGCTCATGCACGGCTCCTACGGCACGCGTCAATTGATGGAACTGGCCGAGCAGTCGGAGAAGCACCGGCTCGTGCCAGCGGTGACCACCAACTCGATTTCCGTGCTCAAGCACTTCGTGCGGGCTGGGCTTGGCGCAACGTTTTTGCCGACTTTTGCCGTCTCTCAGGAGATCGACGCGGGCGTACTGCGCGCACTGCCCATCGACCACCCGATTCTCAGCAGTGCCGAGGCGCATCTGATCACGCGCGCCGGACGACGCTTGTCCGGTGCCGCCAACCGCTTGCTCACGCACCTCGCCAGCAAGATGGAAGCCTTTGGTGCGCCGGACTGACGTGCCCGAGCCGCAGACCAAAACGGACGACTGAAAAGCTCCCACGAGACTTTTCGCCACAGAAATGTCATGTCGGAAGCATTCTGGTTGCTGGCGCGCAACAGTCGAAAAACTAAGCCTTTCCCTTATGTTGCGTCAGGAGGAATTCGGATATAAAGAAGCCAATCAGGCGAAGGTGCGTTTGTATCGCGTCGAGAAATCGTACGTAATGCGAACTTAATACGAACTTAATCGACCCACACGCTGGATCGTTACGCCCCTTCCCGCCACGCATTCCGGTCGCATGGCAGCGCGCGCATCGCGCTGCCGCCGACCCAACGCCAGTGGACTGCCATGACAACGATCTCTGAAAACCAGAGCGTGACGTTCGCAGTGTCCGAAATGGATATGCAGAGCGTGCAGGCATCACTCGCAACCGGCCGCGTTCCCCCACGCGGCGCCCGTTGCCCAGGCGTCCCCGCTTGCCGATTTCTCGTCAGTCGTAACGAAATTTCAGGCTTTTCCGCCGATGTCTGTGTACGCCCGCGCGCGGGCGTGTCGCGACGACGACGGGCATAACCACGCAAAAGAAGGTGCGGGGCAAAACGCAACCTGGGGAGCAGATCATGAAGAAGAAGCTCATTGCAGCAAGCCTGCTTTGCGGCATCGGTACGTTTGCGCACGCGCAATCGAGCGTGCAACTCTACGGCCGCGTCGATGGCGGCTTTCAGTTCATGAACAATTTGCAGGACGGCAACGGTGGCACCACCTCGCGCTTCAGCGCGCAGGGCGGCGACTACGGCACGAGCCTGTTCGGCCTGCGCGGCTACGAGGATCTCGGACAGGGGTTGCATGCGGTATTCAATCTGGAAGGTGGCTTCCAGTTGATGAACGGCTACAACAACAACGGCTCAGGTTCGATCTTCGACCGCCGTGCCCTGGTCGGCTTCAACTCCCGCTCGTGGGGCCAGTTGACGCTCGGGCGCAACCTGTTCATCAGCAATGGCGTCTGGGACTTCGATCCGTTCCAGCAGCAGGCCTTCTCGTCGGCGTCGCTGGTGCGCGGACGCAACTGGCCGCAGGCGAGCAATACCGTCAACTATCAAAGCCCGAACTGGCGCGGGTTCGACATTGCCGGTCAGTACGCCTTCTCCAACATCGCCGGGCAGTTCAACAACGGCCGTGGCATGGGCGCACAGCTGACGTACACGCACGACCGGTTCCAGTTGCGCGCGTTGTATGACGAAATTCGCGACACCAACGGACGCTTCACCGACGTGTTCGCCACCTCGCGGGAATACTTCGCTGGCGCGAACATCTTCCTGAACCGCTTCACGATTTCGCTGGGCTACACGCACATGTCCGCGCCGGACGCGCCCGCCCCGAGCTTCGCCACACGCGCCGACCATTACTGGGCCGGGGTGAAGTATCAGGCGACGGCGGCGTGGGCCGCGAACGCGGCGGTCTATCACGTGAACGTACCTGGGGGCTTCGGACACGCCACGATGGCCGAACTGGGCACCACTTACAACCTCTCGAAACGCACTTTCCTGTACGGCACGATCGCGTACGTGATGAACAGCTCGGGCCAGAGCTTCTCGGTGGCGGCAATTCCGAGCGACTCGCTGGACAATCCGCCTGCGGGCAAGAACCAGATGGGCGCCTACATCGGGGTGTCGCACTCGTTCTGACAACATGGCCGCGCCATAGAAATAGCAAACCGCCCGGTGTTGACCGGGCGGTTTGCTTGTGGGGGGCCTGTTTGTTACGACATGCGCTTTGGCGCCTGTCGTTTGCGTTTGCGTTTGCGTCAGAACATGTACTTCGCCGATACGCCGCCCGCGATGGCCTTCTCCCCTGAGCGCAGGCTCAGATTTCCGCCGACACGGACGTTGAGTTGCCGCGTGACGCGCACGTCTGCGCCGAGATCGGCAGTGAAGATATCGCGGCCAAGCTTGACACCCTTTACCGTGAACGCGCGCGGCGCACCGTAAATGGCGTTCGTGAGGCTGCTTTGCGTATCGCCGAACTCATGTTCGTAGGCCAGCCTTAATGACGGAATCACGCTGCCGCCGCTCGTATTCACCAACTCGCGCCAGAGACGCACGCCGAGAATGGCCCGTCGCGAGTTGCTGATCTGCGACCCGACGTGCAGGCCGTTTCTGCCCTGTCCAGCGTCGCGATCCGTTTCGTCATAGCCATTCAGACGTGTCGAGGCGATCCGCATACCGATAAACGGGTCGACGCTCATGCCGCTGACGAGTACGCGCTGACCGACTTCACCGAACAGCCCGAGCGTGCGGCCGCTGGTCTTGCCCGCGACCCGCGCCGACACATCGCGGGCCGCCACTGTACGGTCGGTCGTCACGTTATGGTTGGTGAAGAAGAGGCCGCCGTTGGCGAACCAGCGGGCGTCGCTCAGATACGAGCCGTAGAGGCCGACGCTGGCGCTTCTGATGCTGGCGTCGCCCGGCAGATCGTCGGCGCGGGACGTCCGGCTGCCCAACCCGAGCGCGACACCCACGAGCACGTTCTGATTGAGGCGTTTGTCGACACCAAAGGCGCCGTCGATGCCTGAGGTCGAGAAGCTCTGTTCGCCGTCGCTCCGATCCGTGCCCGCCCCCTTGAAAGCGCCCCAGACCGACATGCCGTTCTGGCCCGCGCGCTGCCCATTGGTAGCGTTGCAGTCGGGCAGCGAGCCGCCCGCGAGCATGCGTGTCTGCAAGCTGTTGCGAAAGGCGTCGGACGCACTGTAGGCAGCATCCGCGTTGTTCACAAGCGATTCGCCCGAGAGCATGCGTGCCGCGCGCCGTTGTTCGGCCGACCCGGCTGGCAACAGCACCAGTTGCCCGAGGACTGCACCGCCCACCCGGCCCTCGATGATGTCGTTGAGCGTCACGCCCTGAAGCGAATCGAGCAGGCCCTTTTCGTTGCCAGTGTAGGGTGCACCGGGATCGAGAAACGCGATCTCCTTGCCCGGATCGATGACGACGTCACCGTCGCCACCGTCGCCACCGTCACCGCCCCCATCGCCCGGCTCTGTAGGAATACTGCCGTAGTCGACCTCGCCGAGTTTCACGTCGGCATCGGGATCATGCGTGACGACCTGAATCTTCTTGTCGAGCAGTTCTTTGGGACTTACCGATCCATCCGGCGTCAGAACGATCTTGGTATCCGTAAAGTCGCCCTTCTTTTTGATGTGAATCGTTCCGCGATGCACGTCGTCGGGCGCGTTCGGATCGCGCTTGGCGTCCGACTCGATCCTGGCGTCCTTGCCCTTCGATTCGTATTCATCCATCACGATCCGGTAACCGTGGAGTTTGAGCGTGCCCGCATTCTCAAATTTCCTGACGTCGTAGACGTCGTTGGCCAGCGAGATCGTACCCGGAGCGGAGAGCGCGAGCAGCCCGGTACCGAGGGCGTTGCGGTGCGCTGCGGTGAGCGTGCCGTTCTCGACCGTCAGCGAATCGATGCCGCTCTGGTCACCGCTGAAGGTAAGGTTGCCGGTGCCGACTTTGGCGACGGTGGCACCGAGCTTATCGGTGTCGAGCTTGACGATATCGCCGCTGAAGACATCATCTTTGCCAAGCGCGCCGAGCTTGAGCGTCTTGCCGCCAGTGACCACATGGCCGCTGCCCGAAAGCGAGCCGATGGTCAGTGACCGTTCGGCCGGCGGATCGTCTCGGAGGTTGGACTCGAGGTCCACCAGACTGAGCGCGCCGTCCTCCATCTTGATGGTTGCCGAGTCCGCCGTTGTCGTTCCGGAAAGATTGGTCAAGCCAGCATTGAGGATCTGGCGCGTCTCCAGGTCGCTATCCACCACAGCGAGTTGCCCGCCCTTCCTGTTTTCAATGACCCCGGCGCCCCCTTTGGCTTTTCGCATCCCCACGAACCCACTGTTAAGGATCGTAGCGTCGGCGGCATTGGCCTCGTCGAACCCGACGACTCCCCCCTTCTCGACGTCGATGACGCTACTGCCCCCGGTCGAGCCCGCGTTGAATGTGAGTGCGCCTGCGTCGTGGATCTGGAAGCTTGCCGCTCCGGCACTCGTTCCCTTGAAGAAATCGATCGTGCCCCCCGGTGCGTCCGGTGGCTGTCCATCCGATTTTCCTGCACTCAGCGTGATGTGCTGTGCGGCATCCGAGATGCCCTGCCCGCCCGCCACGAATTCGAGCGCTCCGTTGCTGCCGACATTCATCGTCAGAGTGCCCTCCCCGTCGATGCCCTGATGAACGGAGAGCGTGCCGCCGTCGACACGCACTGTGTGATCTGCGCCGCTTACTGCGCGGATGGTCCCCACGTCCCGCCGCTGATTGGTGGCGCCGTAAATTGCGTCGGACAATCGCCCGGAGCGCGCCGAAATCTCAAGCGTCGTTTTGGCATCGATCAGCGACTGACCATCGACAGGAACGGCGTCCGACATGAAGTCGATCTGGTTCTTGTCATTCCATGTGACGTAGTCGGTATTGGGAACAAGATCCACCCCGTTGGCAGACGCGTTCAATTCCTTGGTGACGCTGAGACTACTCGCCGTCTTTTCATCGTCGGCGTCACGCCAACGTTGAAGCTTATAGCCCACGAGCTCGGAATCCTTCTTTGCCTGAACCAATGCCGCGAGCGACTCCTTGAATTTGTTCGCATCATCCGTCAAGAGATCATCCAATGCAGTGCGCTCCGGTCCTACCAATGGATTTTGGCTATTCGCCAGCGCATCGACCCTCCCTTTCAGGTCATTCAGTTCCTGAATGAGCTCTCTATCCTTCGGCAGTTCCGTGCCTTCATCTATCCGCTTCTGAACAACGTCAATGGCGTCTTGTATATCCGCCACCTGATTCCCCAGAGCCTTCTTCAACTCATCGGCATCGATAATGTTTGTCAGAGAATTATGAATCGGAATCTCCGTCCCCAGCAGAGACATATTCTTTCCATGTTCATCCGACTTCTCTTTTTCGACGTTTTTTAGGTGTTGATCGAGGGGAACAAGCGCCTTCAACCTTTGCTCTCGGTTTTCCATCCCACTTGACTGAAGACTTCCGGCCGAAGCATTCGGAGCCCCCCCTATCACCGCAACCGCCATAATGATCGCCGCATAAATCTTTGTCTGACACAGCGCATACGACTTCGGACGATTCCCTCGCATTAGACAACTCCTATTCAATTCGCCTCAAATGATGAATTTCCTCATCACGCTTCAGACAGTGGCTTTGCGGCCGCCATCATTCCGGCAAATTCTGGAGTTGATTTATCCGAACACTCCCGATATCAATGCGCTTTGGTACTTCGCCTAACCGTCACCATTTAATCCAATAACCGTTAAATCCCATTGCGATTGAATTTTAATTTTAATTAATCGCTCATACCCGGCTGCGTTTTATCCGCCGTCGTCCCAAACGGACGTGGGCCTGACGCCGAGACACCACATACCGCCCGTGTAATTGCGACATTTCCTCCGATGGTTTTTGGGATTTCGGAACGAAAAAACCCGCCGCGTCCTCGTGGACACGACGGGTTTCGCCACTGCATTCAGTCGAGCCGCAGCACACGCGGCCCGACGCATCACTTAGAAGCGATATTTCGCCGAGATGCCGCCGCCCAGCGCGCGCTCGCCCTGACGCACACTGACATTGCCGCCGACGTGCAGGTTGAATCGCTTCTTGAGCTGGAGGTCGACGCCGAGGTCAGCCGTGAAGACATCACGGCCCAGCTTCGCACCCTTTACGTTGAACGCGCGCGGTGCGCCATAAATCGAGTTCGTCAGGCTACTTTGCGTATTGCCGAACTCATGTTCGTACGCCAGACGCATCATCGGCGTCACCTTGCCACCGTCGAAGGTGATCACGTCGCGCGAGAACCGCACACCCAGCACGCTGCGTGCCGACGTCTGCGATTGCGCGCCGACCTTCAGTCCGTCGTTACCCGCGGCGGCAGCGCCATCGCGGTTCGTTTCGTCGAAGGCATTCAGACGTGTCGATGCGAAGCGCAGGCCAATCGAAGGATCGACATTAAAGCCCGCCACATCGAAGCGCTTACCGATCTCGCCGAATGCACCGAACGTGTTGCCGCTCGTCTTCCCCGACAGACGCGCCGACGCGTTGCGTGCCGCCACCGTACGGTCCGTCGTCACGCTGTGATTCGTGTACGACACGCCACCGCCGACGAATACGTTGGCGTCGTTCATGTGCGAACCGTAGAGACCCACGCTCACGCTGTTGATCTTCGACTCGCCCGGCATGCCCTTCGCTTTCGAGTTCTGATTGCCCATACCCACCGAAGCGCCGACGATTGTGCTGCTGCCGATCCGCTTGTCGACACCGATCGCGCCATCGATACCGCGCACGTCGAACGACAGAGCATCGCCACGTTGCGACGTGTTGCCCCCGAGAACGACGCCCAGCCCGCGATGCCGTGGTTGTCGGCACTCACACCGTTAGCGGTCTTGTCGTCGAACATTGCGCCGCCCGCCAGCATGCGCGACTGCATGCCGCGCTGGAATGCCGTCGTCGCGCCTTGCGCGGCGAGGGCATTGTTCACAAGCGATTCGCCCGAGAGCAAGCTCGCCGAGCGACGCTGCTCGTCCGATCCCGCCGTTTGCAGCGCCATCTCCGAGAGAACTTTGCCGCCGATCCCGCCCGAGGTCAGGTCGCCCACGGTGACGCCGTCGACCGATGCCAGCACCGCCCGCTCGTTCGCGCTGTAGTTGCCGTCGGTCGCCAGGTACTGCACGACGTTCTGGCTAGTGATGACGCCCGAAGGGTCCGACGGGCCAGTCGGGTCTGTAGGGCCCGTGAGATCGGTGGTCGTCGTCGGATCGGTCGGATCTTCCGTCTTTCCTCCGACGATGCTGCCGATCGTGACTTTGCCAAGACTGGCCGTTTTCCCCTCGGCTACGCTCACCACGCCGAGTTTGTCCTGCACTTCCGCCAGCGTGATGTCGTTAGCAACGGTGACGTTGATGGCCGTGTTCGTGAAATCGCTGTCTTCCGACACCTGAATCGCACCACCGGCGACGCGATCCCCCACGCGAGACACATGCGAACTGATTTCCGCGCCCGCCTTCGACGTGTACTTCTGCACAGCCAGCTTGTTCGTGCCGAGCTCGATCCGACCGGCGTTGTCGATGTGGCTCACGCCATCGACATCGGACGCGAGCTTGACCGCGCCGTTGTCCGTCACCGTGACAGTGCCCGCGCCCAATGCCTTCGCATGCGCGGCCGTCACACTGCCGCCTTCGATTCGCAGACTGGCCACGCCACTCTGATCACCACCCAGCGTCAGATTGCCGGTACCGGCCTTAACGACGTTCGAACCCGTTGCCGCAGCAACTTGCGCGCTCGACTTGGAGGCACGGCGCAATGCGTTCGACGCGCCGCCGGACGACACCTCCTCGCGCACGATCTCGCCGTCGAAACGATCGTCTTCGTCGCGATCCCCCAGCACCAGCTTCGTGTCACCCGTGACGACGCGACCGATACCGCTTAGCGAGCCAATGGACAGCGTCTTCTCGGCCTTGCGCCCCGGTGCCTGCGCCTCGATACCCGAGATGTTCAGGTTGCCGCCGAGCATTTCGATGCGGGCACCGTCTGCCAGCGTGTTGCCTCGCAGGTTGACGACACCGACGTTGGCCAGACCGAGCTGTTGCAGATCCGAATCGAGCACGTCGACATGCGCGTCGACACCGTTGATCAACGTCGCCGATCCGCCCTGCGTCCGCTCCAGACGCATCGAGCCCTGATTGACGAGTTCGGCTCGTTGAAGATCGGCGTTCAGAAACGTCGCACGCGCGCCTGACTGGTTGAGGATATCGGCACGTCCCGCCTTCGACCCCGCCTCAAGCGTCAGCGTCCCGTCGTTTTGGATGCTCGCGACGGCGGCATTGGCGGCGTGGAACGTGGCGCTAGCGCCTTGCGCGATATCGATGTCACTGACGCCAGCGTTCGCACCCTCGGCGAAATACAGGCTTCCGCCCTTATGTAGGATGATCGTTGCCGTGCCTGCGCTCGTGTGCTCACCAAACTTGATGGCCCCGCCTTCAGGCGATCCCTTTTCGCTGCGTCCGGCCCACAACGTCACGTCCTTCGCATTCGACGAAACCCCGATGCCACCGTCCGCAAAATGCAGCGTGCCCCCCTTGCCGACCGTGACACCAAGTCGGCCCTCCCCTGCGATCTCCCTGTGAATATTCAGCGTACCGCCGTCGACGCGCACGTCGTGGTCTGCAGACCCGCGCGCGTGGAGCGTGCCCACGTCACGCACTCCGCTCGTTCCTGCGATCGCATCCGATTCTTCTCCCGAACGACGCGTGAATTCAAGGATGCTGTCCTTGCCAAGCGCACTGTGGGTATCGGTCGTCGCGTCCGCCCCCATAAAATTCGTCAGATGCTTATCGCTCCACGTCGGCGCCCCCCCAAGTGTTGCTACGTTCGACGTGGTGGCACGGAGCCGACGGGTATTGGTCAGTCCGTTGAGCTCTGCCTCGGACGTCACGCTTTGCACACGATCGCGTTTCGTCCTTAGCAGACGCGCTTCGCGCTGGAGCGCCTCGAACGCATGTTCACTGTCGGCGAGAAAACGTGCGTGCTTTGCGACTTCTGTTTCCAGTGCCTTTTGCGCACGGTCGATGTCGTCTTGCCGACCACCCTCTGCTGCGGCAGAGGCTTCATCGAGCTTTTCCTTGAGCGCCGACAGTGCAAGCTTTTGCTTCCGCCCCGCATCGGTAAGCAGCGAGTCCTCGATCTCTAAATCATCCGCAATGGAGGACGCCAGATACTTGAATGATTTCTCTCTATCCTCGTTCCCCGCGGCATCGGCGATAACCGTCTTCACCCAAGCCAATTGAATATCGACCTTATCGGCAAAACGCGACGTAGCTCGCGCTTTATCAAGATTCTTTTGTAAATCTCCAATTGCATTCGAAATTTCTGAAATCCGGTCATTGCGGCTGATTTCCCATTGCGCAAGCTGCTGCGGCACCGCTTGTGCTTGAACGTAGGCGGGCAACACCGCGGCCGCCACCGCCGCAGCTGCCATACAAATTTTCGTCTGACGCAGGACATTCGACTTCGGATGATTCTTTTGCATTCGATAAATCTCTTATTTCCAATTCACATCAAATAGCGAATTAACTCGCTACCGCCAAAACGGCAACACACCTGTCACCAGCAAGGCTGTGAATTCTAGAGACGAACTATCGAAATCCCGTCAACTCAGATAATTTTTAGTACTTACCCCATAATTCAATCAGAATTTTCATTTGGGACCATTCTTATAATATTGATTTAAATATTTTCCGAATCATCCCAAAACAGTGTTTATTATGTTTCTTATTTCCCCAAAGCGCCGAAGCGTGCAGCGCGCGTGCAACGGCGTGGGAGCGCCTTTCAGCCGCGTCCCATGCGTGAATTTCGGGTTGTTCCGCGTCGAGGGTGTCCGTCATGAACGTATGAGGTCACCCTGCGGATGCCCATAAAAAAACCCGTCGTGCCCTTTCAGGCACAACGGGTTTTTCGTCATTCATTCGACCGGCGGTGCGTTCCCCACCTAAGTCTGTCCGGCAGTCTTAAACGCTGGCAGCGTATGCCGCCCGCAGTCAGGCCACCGGCTTGCGCTTGGGCTTGACGTCCGGACTGTCGATTTCCTCAAGGACATCGCGGAATTCTGCGATGTCTTCGAAACTTCGATAGACCGAGGCGAAGCGGATGTACGCAATCTTGTCCAACCGCTTCAACTCGCGCATCACCAGTTCGCCGATGCGCTGGCTGATCACTTCACGCTCGGCACCGGCCAGCAGCTTGTACTCGATGCGCGCAATCGCGGCATCCATCGCTTCGGCACTCACCGGGCGTTTGCGAATCGCCAGTTGCATACTGGCACGCACTTTCGCGCGGTCGTACTCGGCGCGGCTGCCGTCTTTCTTGACGACAACCGGCATGGCGAGTTCGACGCGCTCGTAAGTCGTGAAGCGCTTGTCACACGACGGGCATTTCCGACGCCGCCGGATGGCGGCGCCGTCTTCCGCTTCACGCGAGTCGATGACTTGCGTGTCGTCGTGCCGGCAGAACGGGCAGCGCATGCGTGCGACGCCGTGGCTTAGCCGTAGACCGGGAAACGCTTGGTCAACTCAGCCACTTGTGCGCGCACGCGGGCCAGGTTTTCAGCGTCTTCCGGGTTGTCCAGCACGTCGGCGATCAGGTTGCCGACCTGTTCTGCTTCGGCTTCCTTGAAACCACGCGTGGTCATGGCCGGCGAGCCAAGACGAACACCGCTCGTGACGAACGGCTTTTCCGGATCATTCGGAATCGCGTTCTTGTTGACGGTGATGTGCGCTTCGCCCAGCGCGGCTTCGGCAGCCTTACCGGTGATGTTCTTGGCGCGCAGGTCGACCAGCATCACGTGCGATTCGGTACGGCCCGACACGATGCGCAGACCACGCTTGACCAGCGTCTCAGCCATCACGCGTGCGTTCTTCGCGACTTGCTGTTGGTATTCCTTGAATTCCGGCGATGCGGCTTCCTTGAACGCGACGGCCTTACCGGCGATCACGTGCATGAGCGGGCCACCCTGAATGCCCGGGAAGATGGCCGAGTTGATCGGCTTCTCGAACTCCGCCTTCATCAGGATCACGCCGCCGCGCGGGCCGCGCAGGCTCTTGTGCGTGGTCGTGGTGACGAAGTCGGCGTGCGGCACCGGGTTCGGGTACACACCCGCGGCGATCAGACCGGCGTAGTGCGCCATGTCGACCATGAAATAAGCACCGACCGACTTGGCGATCTTGGCCATGCGTTCGAAATCGATCTTCAGCGCAAAAGCCGAGGCACCTGCCACGATCATCTTCGGCTTGTGCTGTTGCGCCAGCTTCTCAGCGGCATCGTAATCGATGTCTTCGGCTTCGTTCAGGCCGTAGCTCACAACGTTGAACCACTTGCCCGACATGTTGACCGGCGAACCGTGCGTGAGGTGACCGCCGTGCGCGAGGCTCATGCCCATGATCGTGTCGCCCGGCTTGAGCATGGCGAAGTACACGCCCTGATTAGCCTGCGAGCCCGAGTTCGGCTGCACGTTGGCAGCTTCTGCGCCGAACAGGGCCTTCACGCGGTCGATCGCCAGTTGTTCGACGACGTCGACATACTCGCAACCGCCGTAATAGCGCTTGCCCGGATAACCTTCCGCATACTTGTTGGTCAGTTGCGAACCCTGCGCTTCCATCACGGCCGGGCTGGTGTAGTTTTCCGACGCGATCAGCTCGATGTGATCTTCCTGACGCTGGTTTTCTTTCTGAATCGCGGCCCAGACGTCGGGATCGACGGAGGCAACGGTAGATTTCGATTTGTCGAACATGGCGGTTCCGTTGAGTTGAACAGATTTTCCGGGAGGGGATGCTGCGGCGCGTCTTCCTTTGTGCTTCGGAAGACGATAGACAGGGCAGCACCAACCATCACGGCTGCCCAGGCGAACGGCAAATAAGACCCCGGCGCTTCCCGGTGGGTTGCTCCACCTCGGGCACACAAGGGTGTGCGCCCTAATCGCCAGTCACGCGGGGTTTGTGGCGTCGATAGTTTATGCGAGCTTGGGACGTTAGGCAACTGACCCGGAGACGCGCACCACCACCTTGCCGAACGCCCCTCGGCGCAGGTGAGACAGCGCCTGCGCGGCGTCGGCAAAGTCGTAGACGGCGTCCACCACCGGGGTAATACCGTGGCGGTCGATCATCGCACTGAGCGCCTCCAGCCCCTGGCGATGCCCCACCCCGATGCCTTGCACATGCGCCCGCTTGAGCAGCACCGGATAGACCGGGATTTGCAGGAAATCCCCGCCCAGCGTGCCGATCACCGAGACTTTGCCGTTGGGCGCAAGCGCCGCCATCGTCTCCCGCATGTCGCCGCCAGCCAGTTCCAACACCTGTTCGACGCCCCGCCCTTCGGTGAGTCGACGGACCTCTTCCGCCCAACCTTCCCGGCGTTGGACACCATGCGTCACGCCAAGCGCCGCCGCGCGGGCCAACTTTTCCTCGCTGCCGCTCACAACGATCGCCTTTGCCCCGTGTGCAAGCGCCAGTTGCGCGCCAAACAATGCCACACCCCCCGTGCCGATGGACAGCACCGTCTCGCCGGGTGCAAGCTTGCGGCCGGTGCCGAACAGCGCAAACCAGGCGGTGAGCCCGGCACACGTCAGCGTCGATGCGGCGGCGGCGTCAAGCGTGGACGGCGCGCGCACGAGCGCCGCCTCGTCGAATACGGCGTACTCCCGAAGCACCCCCTGCAAGGTGCCACCGAATATCTGCAAACCGGCCGGTGCCAGTTCCCCCTCGTTCCAGCGATCCCAGAACGTGTTGATGACGCGCTCGCCCACCCCCACGCGCGTCACGCCATCGCCTACGGCCACCACTTCCCCTGCCATGTCCGAACCGGGCACGAATGGGAACGTCACCGGCAATCCCATGCCGGTATCGATCATGAGGGCGTCGCGATAGTTGAGCGACACAGCGTTCACTTTCACGAGCACTTCGCGCGGCCCGGGCGTCGGGACTTCCACGGTCGCCAGTTTGAGCGAGGCTTCGCCCAGCGTCGTCATTTGCCATTGCTGCATCGTTGTCATTGCCAATTTCCTCGTCGACGTTTTCAAAACGGATATCCCGGCGAGCCGGGTGGACAAGGATCAGCTTATTGGAGAATACTTCGCAGCAGTGACGGTAAATTCTCTACTGATTGGCGACTTATGAGAACCAATGAGACCTACACGCCCGACCGGCTTTCGGGCATCTCAGCGTTCGTCGCGGCGGTCGACGCCGGGAGCTTTGCGGGCGCGGCCGAACGGCTGCATCTCACCCGCTCGGCTGTCGCCAAACGCATCGGCCGACTGGAGGCGCGGCTGGGCGTGCGCCTGTTCCACCGCACGACCCGCAGCCAGCATCTGACCGGTGAGGGCCAGACGTTCTATCAACGTTGCACGAAGGTGCTGACGGAACTGTCCGAAGCAGAAGACGAGCTAAGCGCCGGTTCGCAGACGCCGATGGGCAAGTTACGCGTGACGATGCCCGTGCACATCGGGCGTCAATGCATCGCGCCGGTCTTGCTGACGCTGGCGAAGGCGCATCCGCAGTTGCGTCTCGAGATGGCGTTCTGCGACAGCCGCATCGATCTGGTGGAAGAGGGCTACGATCTGGCCGTGCGCAGCGGGCGGCTCGACGACACGCCCGGACTCAAGGCGCGCTCGCTTGGCGAGCAGACGATGATGCTGTGTGCGTCCCCTGCCTATCTGGCGACGTATGGCACACCGCAGACGGTCGACGATCTCGCCGCTCACGAATGTCTGATGTACGGACGCGCGGGCAATCTGTACCGATGGCCCACGCCGATGATGCCCGCCGACGGCCCGCATCGCTCGCCGCGCTTCATCCTCGACGATCTGATCGCGCTCGTGGATGCCGCCGAACAGGGGCTCGGCATCGCTTGCATGCCGCACTGGGTCATCATGCGCGCGATCGCCGACGGCACGCTGGTACGCCTGCTGCCGCAGATTCGCGCGCCCGGCACACCGTTGCATCTGGTCTGGCCCGACACGCGGCATCCGTCTCCCAAGCTGCGCGCCGCCATCGATACGCTCGTGAGCGCCGCACCGGCATTGCTGGGGATGCCGACGACGACCTGATGGTCAGACGACGTGAAGGGTGAAGCGTCTGACGCAAACGTCGGCGCTCAACGCTGCCCTGCACACAGGAACGGTTCCTGCCGCGCGTCTACCGCCCTGGCACGCGTGCCGTACATGTGCGCCCAGATTTGCGCAGCCCATGTGCCGCCGAGGCCCTCCACCAGTTGATCGCGTCGTGCCAGCAGCCGATGCACGAGCGCATCCGGTTCAATGCACGCGGCGGCAACGTCGGGCGAAGCATCGCGCGCCGCGTCCCCGGCCCTCGCCACCGCATGCGCGCTTTGCGCCCACGGGCGAATGTTCTGCGCCGAAATCCGGCCCAGCCGGTAGGCCATTTCGGCCGCCAGCGCGCGCACACCGACCGGGTTCTTCAATTCATCGTGCACTGTCTTGTTCGACGCCTCGCCTGTGAGTCCCTTCAGACGACGGACATGGGGCGCGTAATGATCGCCACAGTGAAATTGAGAGAGATCCGCGAGCGCGTTTGCCGCAGGCGTGTCGGTGAAGTCTGCCGCGTCGAAGTCGAGCGACATCGCATACGGCAGGTCGTTCTTGTCGCGCCAGACGCCGAGGTTCTCCATGAAGACGTTGCACAGATTCCCGTTGCCGAGCCAGAGCCCGGCGACATAGTGACGCTCGAGCGCACATTGATAGACGTCCGGCAGCGCGTGACAGAGCCGATGCCGCATAGCATTGCGACGCGCCAGTGCATCGGCATACCCCCTTGCCGCCTCACCGCTTAGCGCATGGAACGGCACGCCGTTGGATGCCACGAGTCCCGCCATCTGCCGCCCCGCCGCCATCGCTTCGTCCCTCGCCCGTTGCAGCCCACCGACGTCGAGCCCGTCGACACCGGGTTTGCCTTCGAAGACACGCCACGCATCGTCGCTCTCCAGCCAGTCGCCGAGATCCTGATATCGGGACAGAAACGTCGTCGCCAGATAGACGCGCGCCGGATCGAGCGTCCCGTCGAACGCCTGCGAACAACCGTGCGCGAGGACTGCCGTAGGCGTCGCCAGTCCCACGGCGCCGAAGAGCCGCGACGCCAGCCATGCCTGTGCGGCATGCCCTGCGCTCGGGCACGCCTTGACGACGTACTGAGGCATATCCGCACGCAGCGTGAGCGACATGCGGATCGCCGCGCCCGTGCTGCCCATCGGCATGGCATCGGTCACGCGTGTGGCGCTGGAAAAATCGTAGGGGCCGATGTCCGGCAGCGACGCACCACTGCCGTCGTGCCCGACGACCGCACCGAAGATGCCCTGCGGCCCGGCTTCCGGCAACAAACCGGCGCGCCCGGTGGCGTCGCCGATTGGTTGGTCGTGACGGTGGTGATCGATGTCACTGTGAACGAGGAAAGTGTTGACCTGCATCGCGACGCTCCCTGGTCGTGGCAGGGGGCCGTGACGTGTGCGGACGCCGGCCACCCCGGTTGAGAGCGGCAATCTTGCTGCGGCGTCGCGCATCCAGCTTTCGAAAATGAGGCAAGATCGGACAAATCCGCCGCGCGTCTGCGGCAACGACCGCAGCGGCGGCGACGTCCGATGGGAGGTCCTGCATTACTGCTGCATTACTGCTGCACTACGGCTGCTTTACTGCGGCATTACAGCTCGATTTTCGTGCCGAGCACGGCGAGGAACTGTGCGATCCACGCGGGGTGCGCGGGCCACGCCGGGGCGGTGACAAGTTTGCCATCGGTATGGGCGTCGTCGATGGCGATCTCCATGTACTTACCGCCCGCCAGACGCACTTCCGGTGCACAAGCGGGGTACGCCGAGCATTCGCGCCCTTCGATCACACCTGCGGCCGCGAGCAACTGCGCGCCGTGACAGATCGCGGCAATCGGCTTGTCGTTCTCGGCAAAGTGGCGCACGGCGGCGAGCACCTGCTCGTTGAGCCGCAGATATTCAGGGGCGCGGCCACCAGGGATCACCAGCGCGTCGAAGTCCGCTGGCGAGAGGCCATCGAACGTCGCGTTGAGCGTGAAGTCGTGACCGCGCTTCTCGCTGTAGGTCTGATCGCCTTCGAAATCGTGAATCGCAGTGCGCACCTTGTCGCCCGCCTTCTTGCCAGGGCAGACGACTTCCACGCGATGCCCGACGGCCATCAGCGCCTGCACCGGCACCATCAGCTCGTAGTCTTCGACGTAGTCGCCCGCCAACACCAGAATCCGCTTCTTGCCCATGTGACTCTCCGTTCAGAGAAAAAAATGGAAGGGAAACAGCTCCTCCATGTTACTCAATTCCGGTGACGCACTTGAGACAGCATCGAATACCATCGGGACGAAAAAAAACCGCGTGCCGAAACACGCGGTGTTAAGTCGGCGCAAAACGCCGTCGGTCAATCGTGAGGCCTCCGCTTCGCGAAGTGCGGTGCAACGCCGCGCGCCTGAGTCGTCAATAAGTTTCCAGATGCAGACGCCCTTCCGTCTTCATCCGCTGCCAGAGCGTCTGCCAGTCGAGACCGGCCTCACCGGCGATGGTCTGCAACACCTGGAGCACACCGTCCTCCATCCCCTTCAGCCCGCAGACATAGATGTACGTATGCTCGTGCCGCAGCAACGCCGCCACATCGGCCGCACGCTCGCGCATCGCATCCTGCACGTAACGCTTGGGGCTTCCCGGCGTGCGAGAGAACGCGAGATTGGTATCGATGAAATCCTTCGGCAGATTGAGCAGCGGACCGAAGTACGGCAACTCGCCCTGCGTGCGCGCACCGAAGAACAGCATCAGCTTGCCGGTCGCGCCCTTCATGCGGCGACGACGACGGTATTCGGTCATCGCGCGCATCGGCGCCGCGCCCGTGCCGGTGCAGATCATCAGAAGATGCGAGTCGGCGTGGTTCGGCATCAGGAACGTGCTGCCGAATGGCCCCATCACGTTGACCACGTCGCCCTTCTTCAGGTCGCACAGATAGTTCGAGCACACGCCACCGACGGCCTGTCCCTGATGATCCTTCGTCACGCGCTTCACCGTGAGCGCCAGATTGTTGTAACCCGGACGTTCCCCATCGCGCGGCGACGCAATCGAATACTGACGCGCATGGTGCGCACGCCCGTCCGCCGTCGTGCCCGGAGGGATGATGCCGATGGACTGCCCTTCGAGCACCGGGAACGGTTGCTTGCCGAAGTCGAGCACGATGTGATGGATATCGCTCTCGGTACTCGCGTCCGTCACGCGATAGTTGCCGACCACGGTGGCCTGCACCGGGGCCTTGTGGTTATAGAGGTTGACGTACGGCTTCGCGGCGGACCAGGGCGGCACGACCGAGCCGCGCACCAGATCCGAGCCGCCGATGACGGGCTCCGACGAATCGGCCGAGGCACCGGACGCACCACCCGCCGCGCCCTCCGACGCCTCGCCAATCGTGCCCTGCCCGGCAAGCGCGTCATCCTGCACGGGCAGTTCGTCCCACGTGAGCTGGTCGTCGACAGCATAGGCCTCGGCTCTGAGCACGTCGCGCCAGTTGTCGATGGCCCCCGTCGGGCACGGCGAGATACACGCCATGCACCCATTGCACGTGTCCGCGCGCACGACGTAGTTGTTCTCGTCATGCGTGATCGCGTCGATCGGACACGTCTCCTCGCAAGTGTTGCAGCGAATGCAGATCTCCGGATCGATCAGATGCTGCTTCAGGACTTCGACCGGAACGGGGCCGTTCATGATGCTGTCTCCTTGTGGGGATGGCTCTTGCGGCCTTTCCAATAACTGGGCAATGACTTAGTTGAAACGCACGTACTCGAAATCGATGGGCTGACGATTGATGCCCAACGGAGGCGGCGCAATCCAGTTGGCGAACTTGCCCGGCTCGGTCACACGGCCCATGAGCGACGCCACATACGCACGGTCTTCCGACGTCGGCAGCCATTCGCGCTCATGTGCGGCCCATTCCGTCTCGCTCACAACACGACCGTCCGGCGACACGCGCACGCCCGCGAACGTACCGATCTGACGATTGAACGCCTTGTGCGGCACCGTCAGACGGAAGTCGATACCGGCCTTCTCCAGCACCTTGTTCCAGCGATTCACACCGGCGACCGAATCCTTGATGTAGTCGTCGCGCAGCACTTCGTTCATCGCGTTGAGCATCGGCACTTCGCGCTCCACGAGCTTGCCGTTGTCGACATCGAGCAGACGGTACATCTGACCGTTCAGTTGATGATCGTCGTCGCGCTTGCTCTCTTCATAGCGACCCTTAAGGCCCGAGCTATAGAAGATCGCCGCGTTCGACGACTGGTCCGCGCCGAACAGATCGATCGTCACGGAGTAGTGGAAGTTGATGTAGCGCTGGATGGTCGGCAGATCTATGACGCCTGCCGCGCGCAGCTTCGAGACGTCGTCCGTCTTCAGTTCGTTCATCACCTGCGCCGTGCGGGCAATCACACGCGAGACGCCCGACTCGCCCACGAACATGTGGTGCGCTTCTTCGGTGAGCATGAACTTGGTGGTGCGGGCCAGCGGGTCGAAACCCGACTCGGCCAGTGCGGACAACTGGAACTTGCCGTCACGATCGGTGAAGTACGTGAACATGTAGAACGCGAGCCAGTCCGGCGTCTTCTCGTTGAACGCACCGAGAATGCGGGGATTGTCCTCGTCGCCCGAGCGGCGTCCGAGCAGCGCTTCGGCTTCTTCACGGCCGTCGCGACCGAAGTAGCGATGCAGCAGGTAGACCATCGCCCACAGGTGACGGCCTTCTTCCACATTCACCTGGAACAGATTGCGCAGGTCGTACATCGACGGTGCGGTCAGCCCGAGGTGACGCTGCTGTTCCACCGACGCCGGTTCCGTGTCCCCCTGCGTGACGATAATGCGGCGCAGGTTCGCGCGATGCTCGCCCGGGACATCCTGCCACGCGGCTTCGCCCTTGTGCTCGCCGAAGTGGATCTTGCGATCCGACTCGCCCGGCGTGAGGAAGATGCCCCAGCGATAGTCCGGCATCTTCACGTGATCGAAGTGCGCCCAGCCGCTCGGATCGACGCTCACGGCCGTGCGCAGATAGACGTCGAAACCATGCGAGCCTTCCGGCCCCATGTCGCCCCACCAGGACAGAAAGTTCGGCTGCCATTGTTCGAGCGCGCGTTGCAGCGTGCGGTCGTCCGACAGGTTGACGTTGTTGGGGATCTTCTCGCTGTAGTTGATCGAAGCCATCGTGGGAATCCTCGTGTCTCGTACGTGTTCTATGGAAACGTTTGATCGGGTCCGGGCGGGCGACTGCCGCCCCCCCCTACGAATTCGTCAGACGCGGTTCAGATCGAACTGCGCCTTGTTACCCTTGCCGTAGACCTTGAGCGCGCCCTTCTCGCCCACTGCGTTCGGACGAATGAAAATCCAGTTCTGCCACGCCGACAGACGGCCGAAGATGCGCGTGTTCATCGTCTCCTTACCGTTAAAGCGCAGGTTGGCTTCCATGCCGGTGAGCGCATCGGGCGACATCGCCGCGCGCTCTTCGATGGCGATGCGAATTTCGTCCGGCCAGTCGAGATCGTCGACGGCGGCCGTGACCAGCCCCAGGCGCTCGGCTTCGTCCGGACGCACCGGACGGCCGATGGTGGCGCGCACGGCGTCCAGCTCGGCGGCGTCTTCGTAGAAACGGCGTGCGAGACGCGACTGATCGGTGACCATCGGCAGCAGGCCGAAGTTGACCTCGCTTAGCGTGATGGCCGGTTCGTCTTCCTCGCTTGCCGGGAGCGCGGCCATATACGTGCGGTCGGCGGCGAAGGCGAATTCGGCGAGCGTGCCGGTGAAGCACGAATCCGGCTCGATCAGCGCAAACAGCGAGCGCGACGACACATCGATACGGGCGAACGTGCGGCGCAGCATGCCGAGGGTTTCACGCACGAACCAGTGATCCTGGTGCGCGAGCAGCGACGCATCGGCGGCCAGCACATGTTTTGCGTCGCCTTCGGTGCGCAACAGCCACGTACCGATGTCGAGTTCGTTGGTGCGCAGGTTGAGAATCGCGTCGTCGAGTTCGCGCGCCATCTTCAGCGGCCACCAGTTGACGCCTGCCGCTTCGATACCGGCGATGTCGCTCGGCGGCGCAGACTTCGGCGCCTTCACGGTCAGGCTTGCGGTGCGATTGGTGCGGTCGATTTCCACTTCGACGAATTCGTAACGGATGGCGTCCGGCTCATCGGTGCGCTCGATGCGCGTGAGCGTCACGCCCTTGCCGCCCGGTCGATGGCTGTCCTGCGCCAGTTCCTGCGCACGCGCAGCCACGGCCTGCGCGAACTGCGCGGGCTTGACCACTTCGTCGACCAGACGCCATTGCTTGGCGCGCTCGCCGCGAATGCCTTCCACGATGGTGCAGAAGATGTCGGCGCGGTCGTTGCGCACATGGCGCTTATCCGTCAGACGCGTCAGGCCGCCAGTGCCCGGCAACACGCCCAGCAGCGGCACTTCCGGCAGCGCAACCGACGACGAGCGGTCGTCCACCAGATAGATCTCGTCGCATGCCAGTGCCAGCTCGTAACCGCCGCCAGCGCAGGCGCCGTTCACGGCGGCAATAAACTTCAGGCCCGAATGACGGCTGGAGTCTTCGAGGCCGTTACGTGTTTCGTTGGTGAATTTGCAGAAGTTGACCTTCCACGCATGCGAGGAGAGGCCCAGCATGAAGATGTTCGCTCCCGAGCAGAACACACGGTCCTTGGCGCTCGTGACCACCACCGTCTTCACTTCCGGATGTTCGAACCGGATGCGCTGGACGGCATCGTGCAGTTCGATATCCACGCCCAGATCGTACGAATTGAGCTTGAGCTTATAGCCCTCGCGAATACCGCCGTCTTCCGCGATGTCGATGGCGAGCGTGGCCACTGCGCCGTCGAAGGTCAGCTTCCAGTGCTTGTACTGCGTGGGGTCCGTACGGTAGTCGACGTGGGGTTTGCCGAACATGATTGCCTCCAACTCGAATAATGATCTTGTTGAATTGCAATATAGTGCAGCACAAACCCACCGTCAACCGCTTACCCAAATAAAAATGAATTATTTTGCAGAATACATCCGATCAATCGGATGACAACTGCACTGCGAGGCGTCCGCGCAGTTGCAGATAAGCATCCGCGAGCGCCCTTCCGCCGGTGTCGAAGCTCATGTCGGCCTTGGCGTAGAAGTCCTGGCGCCCAGCCAGAATGCGCTTGAGGTCGTCCATCGCTTCCGCATTGCCCGACATCGGCCGCAGGTCGCCCTGTGCCACCACGCGCTTCATGTGCTCCTCGGGCGACGCTTGCAGCCACACCGTATAGCAGTGGGTCAGCAGGAAATTGAACGTGGCGGCGTCGCTGACGATACCGCCGGGCGAAGCGATCACGGCACGCGGATGCTCGGCCACCACGGCTTCCAGCGCGCGCAGCTCGTAGCGACGGTAGGCGCTCGCGCCATACAGCGAATAGATCTCCGACGGCGGGCAGCCCGCCAGTTGTTCGATCACGCGATTGAGTTCGACGAACGGGACGTGCATGTCGTCGGCAAGCATACGGCCCAGCGTCGACTTGCCTGCGCCGCGCAGGCCGATCAGTGCGATGCGCCCACGCCGGTCGGGGTCTCGCTCGCTGCCCGCAAAGAGTTCGCTCAACGCCTGACGCGCGCGGGTCAGCGCCTCGCCGTCGCGCCCGTGCAGGATCTCGCGAATCAGCAGCCACTCGGCGGAAGACGTGGTTTCGTCGCCCACGATTTCGGCCAATGTGCAATTTAGTGCCTGTGCGAGCTGACGCAGGAACAGCACGGAGGCGTTCCCCACGCCCGACTCAAGATTGGCGACGTGACGCTCGGAGACTCCGGCATCCAACGCCAGCGCCTTACGGGTCAGGCCGCGGCGGGCGCGCAGCGTGCGAACCCGCTCGCCCAGTGCGACCAGGAACGGGTCTTTCTCGCCGGCGCCTCGCGCCGTCGGCACCCCATCGGCTTGCGCACTCTTATTCATCGGATGAGATCCTCGAAGCAGGTAACATGTAATATATTGCTTGACAGTCAAATTTGCATGCTCTAATTTTCACCATGCGTCGGTAAAAAAGCAAACACGACGTCCCCAGGAGACATGGATGGATGTGCCCCAATTTCAGGCGCTGATCGCCGACGTGACACGTCAGCTCGACGGCCGCCCTCTAGACAGCTCGCTTGCCGACTGGCTCAACACCAACTACGGCGCGGGCTCCCCAGGTTACGAAGCCCTCATCGACGCCTGCCGCACCGGCGTGGCCGAGGGGTGGCTGTGCAATCGCGAAGGCGGCGGCATTCGGTATGGGCGCGTCATCAAGCCCACGCCCGACACGCACGGCTTTTCCGTGGACGTCGTCGACATGGCCGATCTGGCCGGACCGCACCACGTGCACCCCAATGGCGAAATCGATCTGATCATGCCGCTCACGCCGGGCGCGACGTTCGACGGACATCCCGCTGGCTGGTGCGTGTACGGCCCGGGCACCGCGCATCGGCCGACGGTCGCGAGCGGCCGTGCCCTCGTGCTGTACCTGCTGCCCGAAGGCGCTATCGAATTTACGCGCAGCGCCTGAGACCGGCGCGCCCCGGCTTCCCTGCTTGATTCATTTCGGTTGATGGATATGAGTACCCCTGCCTTGCTGGAAAACTATGTCGCTGGCCGATGGGTGGCCGGTGACGGCGAGCGCACCGCGCTGACCGATCCCGTGACGGGCGACACGCTCGCCTTCGTCTCGAGCGCCGGTCTCGATCTCGACGCCGCATTCGCCTTCGCGCGCGACACGGCTGGCCCCGCGCTGCGTGCGCTGTCGTACGGCGAACGGGCGCAGCGTCTCTCGCAGATCGTCGCCACGTTGCAGGCGAATCGCGACGACTACTACGCCATCGCCACGGCCAACTCGGGCACGGTCGCCACCGACTCCGCTGTCGACATCGACGGTGCGATTTACACGCTGTCGACCTACGCAAAACTAGGTGCGTCGCTGGGCGACGCGCACACGTTGCTCGACGGCGCGACCGTACCGCTCGCCAAAGACGCGTCGTTTGCCGTGCGTCACGTCTTCCGTCCGACGCCGGGCGTCGCCCTCTTTATCAACGCCTTCAACTTCCCCTCGTGGGGTCTCTGGGAGAAGGCGGCAGGTGCGCTGCTCGCCGGTGTGCCCGTCATCGTCAAACCGGCGACGTCGACCGCATGGCTCACGCAACGCATGGTGGCCGATGTGGTCGCCGCAGGCATTCTGCCGCCGGGCAGCCTGTCGGTGATCTGCGGCAGCGCCGCCGGTCTGCTCGATCGCATCGGACCGTTCGATGTGGTCTCGTTCACCGGCTCGGCGGACACCGCCGCCACGTTGCGCGCACATCCCGCCTTCACCGAACGCTCCGCGCGCATCAACGTGGAAGCCGACAGTCTGAACAGCGCCATCCTTTTGCCGGACGCCGCACCGGGCACCGCCGCCTTCGATCAGTTCGTGCGCGAAGTGGCGCGTGAGATGACGGTCAAGTCCGGGCAGAAGTGCACGGCGATTCGTCGCGCGATGGTGCCGGTCGAGCATTTCGACGCGGCGGCCACCGCCATTGCCGAGCGACTGGCGAAGACAGTCGTCGGCAACCCGCGCAACGAGACCGTGAAGATGGGTTCGCTCGTGAGTGCTGCACAAAAGCGCGCGGTGCTCGACGGCATCGCGCATTTGCAGGCCGAAGCGGAAACGCTTTACGACGGGAATCGCGACGCTGTCTTTGTCGATGCCAATGTGAATAGCGCCTGTGTCGCGCCAGTGCTGCTGGGTCTGCGCGATGGTGCGGCAGGCAAGCGCGTGCACGACACCGAAGTCTTCGGTCCAGTGGCAACGCTCGTCGGCTATCGCGATATCGACGAAGCCGTCATGCTCGCCAAGCGCGGTCAGGGATCGCTGGTCGTTTCGCTGTACAGCAACGACGCCGTCGCCATGCGCGCGCCCGCGCTTGCGCTGGCCGACGCGCATGGTCGCGTTCATGCCGTCGATCCGTCGGTGGCCAAGACGCAAACGGGGCACGGCAACGTCATGCCGCAGTCGCTGCACGGTGGCCCGGGTCGCGCCGGTGGCGGCGAAGAACTCGGTGGCCTGCGCGCGCTGCGCTTCTATCAAGTGCGCTCGGCCGTACAGGGGCCTGCCGCCCTCGTCGAAGCGCTGACGCAGGACGCCGTCGAACTGCCGACGTCATAACGTCGCAACGATGTCGCAGCGTTGAGCCGATGGCGGGCACAGCCTGCGCCATCGGCACCGTTTTACGCCAGCCGTAGAAGTCGCAAGCCGTCGTAGTCAAGGTGATTCAAAGAGGCGCCGTCAGAGCGCTGAATAGAACTCACGCCACGCGTGCCGCGCCCGTTGGAGTGCGCTGTGCCGTGTGGTGATCCACCGGAGGCAACATGGAAGCCGTACTCACCCCACCGCCAGCGAACTTCAACTTCGCTGCGCATCTGGAGGCGCTCAACCGCGAGCGCGCTGCCAAGACTGCATATCTCGACGACACGCGCGCGCTGACCTATGGCGAACTGGCCGAGCAAAGCCGACGCTTCGCCACCGGCCTCACGCGCGCGGGCGTACATCGCGAAGAGCGCATTCTGCTCGTCATGCTAGACACCATCGATCTGCCCATCGCGTTTCTTGGCGCGCTCTATGCGGGCGTAGTACCTGTCGTGGTGAACACGCTGCTTACGGCCGACGACTACGCGTACATGATCTTGCATAGCAAGGCGCAACTCGTGATCGCTTCAGGCGCGCTGATGCCGACGGTGCAGACTGCCCTCGATAAGGTCGCCGAGACGGGATCGCCGCCGCCGTGCATCGTCTCGCAACCGATTGCGACCAGGGACGACGGCGCGTTGCCGACATTCGACGCACTTCTGGATGGCCCACCCAGCGCACTGCCCGTCGACACGGCTGGCGACGACATCGCGTTCTGGCTGTACTCGTCGGGCTCGACCGGCAAGCCCAAGGGCACGGTGCACACGCACGCCAATCTTTACTGGACGGCAGAGACTTACGGACGCAACGTGCTCGGCATTCGCGAGGACGATGTCGTGTTCTCTGCGGCCAAACTGTTCTTCGCGTACGGCCTCGGTAACGGGCTGACGTTCCCGCTGTCGGTCGGCGCAACCATCGTGTTGATGGCGGAGCGCCCCACGGCCGAAGCGGTCGCGAAGCGGCTGCGCGAGCATCGGCCGACGATCTTCTATGGGGTGCCGACGCTCTACGCCACACTGCTCGCTTCGCCCCATCTACCCGCACGCGCCGACGTGGCGCTGCGCCTGTGCACGTCCGCAGGTGAAGCGCTGCCGCGTGAGATCGGAGAGCGCTTCACCGCGCACTTCGGTGCGGAGATTCTGGACGGCATCGGCTCGACCGAAATGCTGCACATCTTCCTGTCGAACCGTGCGGGCCAGGTCGCCTATGGCACGACCGGCGAGCCGGTGCCCGGCTACGCGGTGGAGTTGCGCGACGAGAACGGTCAGCCGGTGCCCGACGGCGAAATCGGCGATCTGTACATCAAGGGGCCGAGCGCCGCACTCATGTACTGGTGCAACCGCGAGAAGTCGCGCTCGACATTTCTCGGCGACTGGCTCAAGAGCGGCGACAAGTACCAGCGTCTGCCCAATGGGTATTACGTCTATGCGGGACGCAGTGACGATATGCTCAAGGTCAGCGGCCAATACGTCTCCCCCATCGAAGTCGAGATGGTGCTGATGCAGCACGACGCAGTGCTGGAGGCGGGGGTCGTGGGACGCGACGACAACGGCCTGACGAAGACGCAGGCGTTCGTCGTCCTCAAGCCGGGGCTGGTCGCCACGGACGCCATGGCGACCGAGTTGAAAGCCTTCGTCAAGGCGCGCCTCGCGCCGCACAAATATCCTCGCGAGTTGGTGTTCGTCGACGATCTTCCGAAGACCGCCACGGGCAAAGTCCAGCGCTTCAAGCTGCGCGAGATGCTTTAGGAGACTTGAGAGGCATGTCCGACGTACAGTTCGCAGAGATCGAAACGCCCTCACATGGCGCGCTCTCGCTGGAGTATCGATGGATCAACCGCGAGCGCGCCGACGCGCCGCTGCTGGTGTTTTTGCACGAAGGGCTCGGCTCCATCGCCATGTGGAAAGACTGGCCGCAGCAGTTGTGCGACGCGGGCGGCTATCGTGGTCTCGTGTTTTCACGAAACGGCTACGGCCGCTCGACGCCGCGCCCGAAGGATGAGAAGTGGCCCGTCGACTTCATGCACCGTCAGGCGCGCGAAGTACTGCCCGCGTTTCTCGATGCGGTCGGTGTCGGTGCGGCGCAGGCGGACCGCGTCTGGCTCGTCGGTCACAGCGACGGCGGCTCGATTGCGCTGCTGTTCTCGGCCGCGTTCCCCGACCGGCTGGCAGGCGCGGTCGTCATCGCACCACATCTATTCGTCGAGGACGTCTCCGTAGAGAGCATCGCAAAGACGAAAACCGTCTACGAGACGACAGACCTGCGCACGAAACTCGGCCGCTATCACGACGATGTGGATTCGGCCTTCTGGGGCTGGAACGACATCTGGCTGAATCCGGCGTTCCGCGACTGGAATCTGGTCGGTGCGGTGGCGACCATCTCGAAACCGCTGCTTGCAATTCAGGGCGAGGATGACGAGTACGGCACGATGGCGCAGATGGACAGCATTGCCGCGCACGTGCCGCACGCAAAGGTGGTGAAGCTGCCGGATTGCGGACACTCGCCGCATCGCGACGCCCCGGCACCGCTCGGCGAGGCGATCGTCGCGTTTATTGGTGCACAGATACAACGTCAGGCGGCGTGATCGTTACGGCTGACGGCTGACGTCCGACGACGCTGGATACCAAACGGGCGCGCTCCGGTCTTCGGAGCGCGCCCGTTGTCGCTTGGACCACCGCGAGCCGTTCGTCAGATGACGCGCACGCCCGGTGTGCCCGGACGCATCGCGCCCACGATCCCGGCGGCGTCGAAGCCGTCGGCACGGAAGACGGCCAGCACATCGTCCACCGCGCCCGGTGCGCACGACACCAGCAAGCCGCCAGCCGTCTGCGGATCGCACAGCAGATCGCGGTCGCGCTCCGTAATGCGTTCCCCAAGCTCCACCGACTTGCCGTAAGACGCCCAATTGCGACCGGACGCGCCGGTAATGCATCCCTTGTCGGCCAGTTCGCGCACGCCGTCGAACAGCGGCACGTCCGACATGCGCAGATAGGCGGCGAGATTCGCACCGCGGCACATCTCCAGCGTGTGGCCGAGCAGGCCGAAACCCGTCACGTCGGTCAGCGCATGCACGCCAGGCAACGCGGCGAGCGCCGGTCCCACGCGATTGAGGCGCGTGGTGGCGTCGATCATGCAGCGGTAGCCCTCGTCGTCCAGTTGATTCTTCTTGAGCGCCGCCGACATCACGCCGACGCCGAGTGGCTTGCCGAGCACGAGCACGTCGCCTGCCTGCGCATCGGCATTGCGCTTCAGGCGCTTCGGATGCACCACCCCCAGCGCCGCCAGGCCGTAGATCGGCTCGACGGAATCGATGCTGTGACCGCCTGCAATCGGAATGCCCGCTTCGGCGCAGATCGACTCGCCGCCGCGCAGAATCTCGCGGATCGTTTCGTGCGGCAATACGTTGATCGGCATGCCGACGATAGCGAGCGCGAAAATCGGCTTGCCGCCCATCGCGTAGATGTCGGAGAGTGCGTTCGTCGCGGCGATACGACCAAAGTCGAACGGATTGTCGACGATGGGCATGAAAAAGTCCGTCGTCGCGATAATGGCCTGCTCGTCGTTGAGCTGATAGACGGCTGCGTCGTCGGACGTTTCGGTGCCCACCAGCAGCGCGGCCGGGGCGGGCAGCGGCGCGTCGTTGCGCGCCAGCAATTCGGAAAGCACGCCCGGCGCGATCTTGCAGCCGCAGCCGCCGCCGTGCGAAAGCGACGTCAGACGCGGCGCCTGTGCCGACGATTGTGCCGCCGTTTCAGCACCTACTTGAGTTGCTTCGTTTGCAGTCATGGTCGTTGGTGTTCGTTTTCCTTAAGTCGACGTATTATGAAGCAGCTTTGCGCCGTCGCCATGTCCCGAAATGACTGTGGACGACATCCGACGGTGTGATGCTACCGGTTCACATCGTCCCTGCATGGGACACCACCGCTATTGCCCTAACCTCAATGCGCCGTGAGCGCTGATGCCAAAAGGGGTCTACATCATGCAACGCCGCCGCTTCCTGTCCCTGGGCGCTTATGCCCTCCCCGCCTCGTTCCTGTCCACTTCGCTGCTGCCCGGCTATGCCCACGCGGCCAAATCGTCGAGCCAGACGCCCAGCGCTGCCGACGGCTGGCGCACGTTCGAGCTGACGACGCAGGTCGAGCTGCCCGCTGGCAACGGTTCAGCGAACGTCTGGCTGCCGGTGGCGACGTCACCGTCCGGGGCCTATCAGCAAGCGCTCGGCACGCGCTGGGATGCCCCGGGAGCCAGGGCCGAGTTACGCATGGCGCGCGGTGCGTCGGGAATCGGTGTACCGATGCTCGCCGTGGCATGGCCCGAAGGTGCCGCGCAGAACGCTCGCACCGTCACCCTGACGAACACGTTCGCCACGCGCGATCGCGTTGTCGATCTGTCGCAGCCCCCGTCGGCCAATGCACCGCGCGAATCGGCGGCGGTGCTGCGTCAGTACCTCCAGCCGACAGAGCTCCAGCCGACCGACGGGCTGGTGCGCGAAACCGCCGAGAAGATCACGCGTGGTGAGAAGGGCGACGTGGAGAAGGCGCGCGCCATCTATCAATGGATCGTGGAGAACTGCCGTCGCGAAGGCTCGGTGCGCGGTTGCGGCACGGGCGACGTGCGCTACATGCTCACGACCGGCAACCTCGCGGGCAAGTGTGCCGACATCAACGCACTCTTTACGGCGCTGGCCCGCTCCGTAGGGATTCCTGCGCGCGACGCTTACGGTGTGCGTGTGGCGACTTCGCGTCATGGCTTTAACAGTCTGGGCAAGGCGGGCGACGTGACGCGTGCCCAGCATTGCCGCGCCGAGTTCTACGCGGCCGGTTACGGCTGGGTGCCGGTCGATCCGGCCGATGTGCGCAAGGTCGTGCTCGAAGAAGTGCCGGGCGGTCTGCCGGTCGACGATCTGCGCGTTCGCGCCGCGCGTGCGATGCTCTTCGGTCAGTGGGAAATGAACTGGGTCGCGTTCAATCACGGCGCTGACATTTCGCTGCCCGGCGCGCAGGGTAAGCCTGCAAGCACCGTGCCGTTCCTCATGTACCCGAATGGTGAAGTGGCGCGCGCTCAGCTCGATAGCCTGAATCCGGATACTTTCCGCTATCGGATGAACGCTCGCGAAATCACCGCCTGACAGTCACTGTCGACACCCGCCACGGCGTGAGCGTCACACGCCAATGAAGGAGCGCATCGCCATGCAACGCCGTCACTTTCTTCACACGCTGGGGGCGCTCGGCGCAGCCGGTGCATTCGGGGCCGCCGGCCCCAATGCGCTCGCAGCGGGACCGACAAAGGAAGCAAAGGGGGCGACGGAGGTCGACGACAGCGCGCTCGCCGGTGCGTCCGGCGGCACGCTGTCGGCATGGCGCGGTGCGACACCGGCGTTCTCGCTCGACGGGCTCGACGGCAAGACGTACTCGCTATCGCAGTATCGCGGACGCGTCGTCATCGTCAACTTCTGGGCGACGTGGTGCGGGCCTTGCCGCGAGGAGATTCCGGCGATGGGGGCGGTGGTGCGTCAGTACCGCCAGCGCGGCCTCGCCCTGCTCGCCATCAACTACAAGGAGCCGCCCACGACGGTGAAGCCTTTCGTCGACAAGCTCCCCATCGACGGCACCGTGCTGCTCGACACCGACGGCGCGGTCTACAAACGCTTCGGCTCGCTCGGCCTGCCCGCCACGTATCTCGTCGACCGTGCGGGCAACGCGCGCTTCTGGCGCATGGGCGAGTTGGATTGGAACGATGTGGGACTGCACGGCCACATCGAAGCGCTGGTCGCACAAAAGGCAGGCACGTCGGCCTGAGCTTCCGAGCCCGTCATGCCCTGGCGATGGTCTGCACTGCGGCGTTCACATGTTCGAGCAGACGCGCCGTCGGACCGGCGAGTACGCCTTCTCGATAGGCGCAGCACAACGGTGCGCGCGGCGGCGGCGCGAGGGGCCGGTAGACGATCCCCTCGATCTGCATGCGCATGAGCGACGCAGGCACCACCGACACCCCCAGTCCGGCCGCGACAAGTGAGAGCGTCGTCAACAGACGCGGCGCTTCCTGTTCGATGGCCGGACTGAAACCCGCGCCGTGGCACGCAGCGATGATCGCGTCGTACAGCCCCTGCCCTGCGCGTCGCCGATAGAGAATCAACTTTTCCGAGGCTATGGCCGTCATCGGCACCGCCGCTTTGCCTGCACGGCCCGTGAGCGCCAGCGGATGCGCGGACGGCACGGCCAGCACCATCGGTTCTTCCAGCACCTGCACGACGGTGATCTCGCCAGTGTTGCCCTGCGGCTGACGGATGAATGCGACGTCGATATGGCCGTCGCGCAACCCGTCGAGCAAATCCCCGGTACTCGACTCGTCGAGCATCAACGAGACCGACGGCGCATCGCTACGGAACGCGCGAATGACCGTCGGCACGAACGGATGCAGCGCCGCCGAGCTAGTGAAGCCGACCGACAAGCGTCCCTTGATACCCGCTGCCACACGCCGCACGTCGTCGACCGCCTGATCGAGCTTGCGCACGACTTCGTAGGCATCGGTGAGGAAAGCCTGCCCCGCGTCCGTCAGCGCCATGCCGCGCGGCAAGCGTTCGAAGAGTGTCACGCCCAGTTGTGTCTCAAGCACACGGATCTGTTGTGAGAGCGGTGGCTGCCCGATGCCGAGCCGCTCGGCGGCCCGCGTCATGTGCCCGGTTTCAGCCACCGCAATGAAATAGCGCAGCAAGCGCACGTCGATGTTTGCCATATCGATTCAATATGATTCAAGTCACTTCCATATATTGGACAATATAGCGCAATCGTCCTACTCTCAGGGTGTCCCGCGCGGCACCCATGCATCCCTCCCTCGATGACATTCCCTGCCGGGCGGCCCCACCGTAGTCCAGTTTTCAGAGTTTGCCCGCCATGAACACTCAGGCCCCCTTCACCTCTCCCACCCCGGGTACGCCCGGGACAGCCGACACCCGCCTTGCGCCGAACACCCCCGCCAACGCTACCGCGCCCCACAACGGGCACGACACAGCGGCGGCGGACAGCCCGAGCATTCGCGCCCTCTTCTTCGGTTTTCTCGGCCTCGGCATGACCGCGTTCGGCGGCGCGTTGCCACTGGCGCGACGCATGATCGTGGACAAGCATCGCTGGATCAGCGACGCGGAGTTCACCGATCTGCTCGGTCTGTGCCAGTTTCTGCCGGGCGGCAACATCATCAACTTGTCTGTCGCGCTCGGCATGCGCTTTCGTGGCTGGCGCGGAGCGCTCGCGTCGATCCTCGGATTGATTGCGGCCCCATCGGCCGTGGTGATTGCGCTGGGCACGATCTATCAGCACTTCCAGAACGACCCGCATGTGAAACATCTGTTTGCCGGGTTGGCGGCAGCGGCAGCCGGTCTGTTGATTCAGATGGCGTGGAAGGTGGCGTGGCCGCTGCGCAAGTCCGTCGTACTCGGCGGCGTGGCGGTGGCGTGCTTCATTGCGATTGCCGTGTTGCGCGTGCCACTGGTGCTCACCATGCTCGTGATGACACCGATTTCGATTTATGCCACCTGGAGGGTTTCGCAATGACCGGCACCCTTATCTCGCTTGCGCTCATCTTCACGCAGCTTTCTGTGCTCGCCTTTGGTGGCGGCAATACGATCCTGCCGGAGATGGAGCGGCAGGTGGTCGATCTGCATCACTGGATGACGTCCGAACAATTCAGCGCGCTGTTCGCGCTGGGGCAGGCCGCACCGGGACCGAACCTCATGATCGTGACGCTCGTCGGCTGGCATGTCGCCGGCTGGCAAGGCATGCTCGTCACGACATTGGCCAAGTTCGGGCCGTCGTCGCTTATCACGGTGGGAGTGCTGCATCTGTGGCAGCGCTTCCGGGATCGTCCGTGGCGACGCATCGTGCAAGCGGGTCTGATGCCGATGACGGCGGGACTCGTTGCCGCGAGCGCGGCGCTGATCGCCGAGGCGTCGGCCACGTCGTGGCTGCTCGCGGGCATCACGGCAAGCGTGGCGGTGCTGGCCATCAGAACCCGCGTGCATCCGCTGTGGTGGCTCGCGGCTGGCAGCGTCGCAGGACTGCTGGGCGGCGCATACCTCTGAGCGTGCCGAACGCGTCACACGCGGCGCGCCCCGCGTGCGGCGTTGCAGACCTGCACGAACGACAGGTGCCAGTGACTGCGGCCGAGCGCGTCGATCCCGTCGGTGAGACGCACCCAGTCGTCGCTGCCGATCTTCAGCGTTGGCGGGGTGTCGCCTCTGACGAGTGCGGCAAGACGCGACGGGCACGGCAGATTCGCGTCGGGATTGCCCGCGACGATCATCACGCGTGCGATCCATTGGGCCACATCCAGGGAAATCGTCGGTCGTAGCGTTTCCCCTGGCCGGGGCGCCGGCTCGTCGCTCCAGCGCCATGCAAAGCGGGCGCTGATGCTTGAACGCGTGGCAATCCCCATCGCCAACAATACCTTGTCGCACGACATGCCGTGCTCTGCGGCAACCGCCAGTGCCCGCTGCGCGAGCGCACGCCAGTCGCCCGTCCCCCCGCAGTCTTCACGCACACTCGCGGCGAATAGCGCCACGAGACGGGCGCGCACGCGACCCAGTGCGACCGGGTGCGTCAACAAGCGGCGTTCGTTGCGCGTCTTCGACGAGAGGTCGTCGGTTGTCTCGTCGGGATCGAACACCTGTACGTCGATGGGATGGACGGTAAACGTCGCACTGCCCGCCACGTCCTGACGCCAATCCGGCTCCAGTTGAGTCTTGAGCAGCGTGAAAGCGTTATCGTCGCGAATCAGGGACGGCCGCTCGTCGCTGATGTGCAAGGCATCTCGCACCGTCTTCGGCAGTTTGAACCCGAGGCCGTGCGCCATGAGCTGACAAAGCCCGGCAATCCGGTCGCTCCTTGCCTCATCGGATTGAGGCGCGTCGGCGATATGAAGCAGCAGCGCTTCGGCGATGCGCATTTCTGCCAGCGCACGCCGGGGCATGTCTGTGCCCGCTTGCTGCGCCGCTGCGGCGAGGGCCGTCGCGTCGAACACGGCGAGGCACTGACGCATAGCCGTCACATCCGCCACCGTGCGACGACGCAGTTGCGTGTCCGTCTGCAACGCCCACTGACGCTGTGTCTCGTCGCCCCCGTCGATGGCGCGTTCCAACGCCTTGAGTTCGGGCCAAAGATAGGTGCAAGTCGCGCCGACGGTGATCGCGCTCAAGGCGCAGGCAAAGCCGACGTCCGAGACACCGGAATGTGTTAGCGCGTGCTGTTGGAACCGCTGGCCTGCGTGCTGCCATGCGTCGGATAGCAACTGGCTTAATCCGCTCTCGCGCAGGCAAGCCTGCGCTCCCGAGAAGTCGCCACGGAAGCCGTCGAAGGCGCAATGCATCGCATTCATCACGACCTGAAAGAGCGTGCCTGTCGGTGAGGCAGACGAGACCATCGAGGGCGAAGCGGTCGCATCGGAGGTGGATGAAATAAGTGACATAGAGCGGGCTCCTGAATGCCGTAGTCCGGCGGGATCGAAGACCGGGCATGGTCCGCCACTGCGACGCGCGGCGCTTCAGGATTCGCTCTGCGCCCTTTTGGGCGCCCGCCTTCGGAATCTGGGATGATGTCGCAATTGCACGGCCGTCATGGCCCGCACCGCCCTCGACCCCACCGGAGGCTTTTCATGCCGACCCTTGCCACGCTTGCCACATTTGTTGTCGTTGTCTTCGGGCTTTTTCTGATTCCCGGCCCGGCTGTCTTGCTGACCATCACCCGCACCGTGCAAGGCGGACGCCGCGCCGGCGTCATGACCGGCATGGGCATCGCGCTCGGTGATCTGGTGCACACACTGTGCGCGGCGATCGGACTCTCGGCCGTGTTGATGACGTCCGCGCTGGCGTTCGACGTCGTCAAATACGTGGGTGCGGCCTATCTGATCTATCTGGGCGTCAAGGCGCTGCGCGAGCGGCCGTCCGACCCGCAGTTGCCCGTCGCGCCGAAAGTCTCGCCGGGGCGCGCATTCGGCCAGGCCGTGGCGACCGAGGTGCTCAATCCGAAGACCGCCCTGTTCTTCCTCGCCTTCATGCCGCAGTTCGTGCACGCGAGCGAAGGCAACGCCTTCGGGCAGTTCCTCGTGCTGGGGCTGGTGTTCGTCGCGATGAGTGCGCTCTATACGGCGGCCATTGCGATGTCGGTGCGTCCGCTGGGCCAGTTCGTGGGACGTTTCACCTGGCTGCTGCGCTGGCAGGGCAAGATCATCGGCACCATCTTCATTGGCCTGGGCCTGCGCGTTGCCATGCAGCAGCGCTGAGTTCGTCATTCAACGTTGGAGTCGTTCACCATGCAAAGCATTGTCTCGACGCTTCGTTCGCCGCACGTCTCACGTTCCACTCAAGCCTTCCACCAGCCGCCGCGTCGCGTGAAGGGGGTGGCATTGACGGCGGCCGTCGCGTGGCTCACCGCGCTGGCCCATGTTCCCAACGCCGTTTCGGCCGACGCAGCCTCCGGCGGCGCAGTGGCCGCGCCCTTCTCGAAAGCCAGTCCGGGCAACGCATTGCCTGAAGGCTGGAAGAACCTGCCTGTCGTGAGCGGCAAGAAGCTCACGGCCTATACCGTGATGGTCGACGGCAAGCGCAACGTCATCGAGGCCAACTCAGCCGATTCGGCGTCGGCGCTCATGGCCAGGGGTGACGGTGTCGATCTGAACGCCACGCCGGTCGTGGCATGGCGATGGAAAGTCGACAAGGCCATTCCGGGGGCTGACAACCGGGTGAGCGACAAGGAGGACTCACCCGCGCGGCTGGTGTTCTTCTTCGATGGGGACAAGTCGTCGCTGTCGTTCGGGGACCGTGCGGCGATGACGCTGGCCAAAGCAGGCGGTGAAGACCTGCCGTACGCAACGTTCATGTACATCTGGTCCAACGATGCGCCGGTGGGCGGCGTCATCCAGAACCCGCACACCGACCGGGTGCAGATGATGGTCGTAGCGGGTGGCGATGCGTCGCTCGGCAAGTGGCAGACGTTCTCGCGCAACGTCGCGGCCGATTACGAGCGCGTCTATAAAGAGAAGCCGGGCAAGTTGCTCGGTTACGGCATCTTCACCGACAGCGACAATACGCATGCGACGGCGCACGCCTGGTACGGCGACGTGCGATTCGACGCGGGGAAATAGCGCGTTAGCAAGCACACTTACAAGTGCCTTGACACTCGCGCTGACCGTCACGCCAAACCGGGCGAAAATCCGCCTTTGGTTTCACCTGCCGACACCCATGCAAAATGTCGTGCCGAAAGACGCCAAAATAACCCTGAAAGCCCCGTGTGACGGGGCTTTTGCGCTATTGCAACGGTCGCTTGCATGCTACGCTATCTCGCCTAGAATTTGAGCCATAGTTGGTTGACGGGCTCATTGCTGCTAATTGCTGTAACCAGCCTCTCATTCGCCCCGCGAGCGCCATGCAAAAGAATCGCCAGCCCAAGGACGTCACGTTCGCCGCCAGTCCTGTTTTGCAATCGCGCATGTCGTTATGGCGCTCCAAATTCATCGTCATCGTCATCACGATCGCCTTTATCGGGTTGGTCGTCCGGGCGTTCTGGATTGCCGGGCCGGGCAACAGTTTCTACATCGCGCAGGGTGAAAAGCGTTACGAGCACGCCATCGTCATGCCGGGTGTGCGGGGCAAAATCGAGGATCGCGACGGCCGCGTACTCGCGACCAGTCTGCCGATGCGCACCATCTGGGCCGTCCCTGCCGAAGTGCCGGACGACCTTTCCGACAGCGACGTCCAGAAGGCCAGCAAGCTGCTCGACATTCCTGCGAAAGAACTGCGCACCAAGCTCATTGGCGAGAAGAAGTTCGTCTATGTAAAGCGTCAGGTGTCGCCGGAGATCGGCAAGCAGGTCGAAGCACTGGGCATTCCCGGCGTCTATGAGAGTAGCGAATACAAGCGCTTCTACCCCGAAGGTGAAGTGGCCGCGCACGTGGTTGGCTTTACCAATGTCGAGGACAAGGGACAGGAAGGCATGGAGCTGGGCGAGGAGCCGCTGCTCGAAGGCGCGGCGGGTGTGCGGCGAGTGATCAAGGATCGCATCGGCCGAACGATTCAGGATCTCGACGACTCCAGTCCGCCGCGCGATGGCAAGGACATTCGTCTGACGCTCGACACCCGCGTGCAGTACATCGCTTACGAGGCGTTGAAGAATGCGCTGGATCGCACGGGCGCGAAGGCGGCGATGGCGGTGGTCATCGACGCCAAGACGGGACAGGTGCTGGCACTGGCCAACTTGCCGACGTACAACCCGAACGACCGGGAGCATTTGACGGGTGAACAGTTGCGCAACCGCGTATTCACTGACGTCTTCGAGCCCGGATCGATTCTCAAGCCATTCACGATGGCGCTGGCGCTGGACCTGCATCGCCTGACGCCGACGACGCTCATCGACACCGGCCCCGGCCGATATGTCTTCGAGGGGGCGACGATCAGCGACGACAGTGCGAACGGCACGCTGACGGCGGCGGGTGTCATTCAGAAGTCGAGCAACATCGGTATGACGAAGGTGTCGACGATGTTGCGTGCGGAAGAGATGTGGGACATGTTCACCGAGATTGGTCTGGGGCAGCAGCCGAAGCTGGGCTTCCCTGGCGCGGTGTCGGGCCGTCTGCGTCCATACAAGTCGTGGCGACGGATCGAGCAGGCGACGATGGCGTACGGCTATGGGATTTCAGCGTCGCTATTCCAGTTGGCCCGAGCGTACACAATCTTCGCGAACGATGGCGTGATGGTCCCCATTTCCATCATCAAGCCGGACACCCCGGTGCAGCCTGAGGGTGTGCGGGTGATCGATGCGCACACGGCGTCCGAGATGCGCAAGATGTTGGCCGCTGTGGTGGATACGGGCGGGACGGCAACGACGGCGCAGGTGGCGGGATACAGCATTGGCGGAAAGACGGGCACGGCCTACAAAGCGGGCGCACATGGCTACGACCACTCAAAGTACCGGGCATCGTTCGTAGGGATCGCGCCGTTATCGGCACCGCGTTTGGTGATAGCGGTGTCGGTGGATGAGCCGAAGGCATCGCAGCACTTTGGCGGGCAGGCGGCGGGCCCGGCGTTTGCGGAGATTGCATCACAGGCGCTGCCCTTGCTGGGCATTCGCCCGGACCTACCGGTGCGCCCGGGAGTAATACTGGCGGCCCCAACCTCGGATACGCCTCCGGACGACAAGCCACCGCATGGTTAAGCGAAAGCGAGGCCGGTGACCGCACAGGATAAGTGAGCGGCGATTGTCGGTGCCCTGACGGAGCGACTTTCAGGTGGAGCGGAGTCAGGGTACCGGCGAGCGCCGCGGGTTCGGGGGTGAGTCAAGGGTGGTGGGGGTGGAATGGCGGGCGGTGTCGACGAACAGATAGCGCGTGAGCAAAAAGGGCAATTCGATTAGTCGAATTGCCCTTTTTGCGCACCACAGAAACCAACAAACAAAAAAAGGCGGCCCGGAACACCCCAAAGCCGCCTTTCGCACTTGCCGAAGACTACTGGCAAGTTCCGAGACTTACATCCCCGGCATCATCAGCGAGTTGGCGTTGTGCATGATCCACAGCGAGCCGACGAGCACGATGGCGACGATCAGCACGGTGAACAGGAACGCCATCACATTCCAGCGTTGTTCCGACGAGCGGTCCATGTGCAGGAAGTAGATCAGGTGGACGATGATCTGGATCAGCGCTGCGCCAAGAATCAGCGGGAGCACCGTCGACGGGGCATCGTGCCGTCCATCACCAGCTTGAACGGGATAACCGTCAGGATCACGGCGAGCACGAAGCCGATCAGGTACGACTTCACGCTACCGTGGCTACCACCGGCTGCGTTGTGGCCAGCGTCGTGGCCGTGCGATTGCACCGATTTGGTATTGCTCATTACATCGCTCCCATCAGGTACACGACCGTGAACACGCCGATCCACACCACGTCCAAGAAGTGCCAGAACAGCGAGAGGCACTGCAGACGCGTCGTGTTGGTCGACGTCAGGCCCTTCTTGGCGATCTGGAACATCAGCACGGCCATCCACAGCAGGCCCGAGGCCACGTGCAGACCGTGAGTCGCCACCAGTGCGAAGAACGACGACAGGAAACCGCTACGGTTCGGACCTGCGCCTTCGAGGATCAGGTGATGGAATTCATAGAGTTCCATCGCGATAAAGCCTGCGCCCAGCAGCCACGTGATGGCCAGCCAGCCCATCACGGCGCCCTTCTTGCCGTTGTGCAGGCCGATCATGGCGAAGCCATAGGTGATCGACGAGAACAGCAGGATGAACGTTTCGACCAGCACGAACTTCAGGTCGAACAGTTCCTTGCCCGTGGGGCCGCCCGCCGTCGAGTCACGCAGCACCGCGAAGGTGGCGAACAGGCTGGCGAACAGCACCAGGTCGGTCATCAGGTACACCCAGAAACCGAAGATCGTGTTGCCGCCGGTGTCGTGGTGCGCGTGGTCGTGCGCATGCGCATCGGCATGCGCGCCCGTGTGTTTGAGAACTTCGCTCGTCATGATTAAGCCTTTGCTGCTGCGGCCAGTGCCTGATGGTGAGCCGATTCAATGGCCACCACTTCCGGCGACTGCACGTAGTAGTCGATCGAATCGTTGTTGCTGCGGCAGATGAACGTCACGATCATGCCCACGAAGCCAACGATAGCCAGCCACCAGATGTGCCAGATGGCGGCGAAACCGAACACCAGCGAGAACGCACTGATGATGAAACCGGCGCCGGTGTTCTTCGGCATGTGAATCGGGGCGTAGCTCGTCTTCAGATCGCTCTTGATGCCGTGTTCCTTGCGATAAGCCAGCTCGTCGATGTCATGCACGCGCGGCTCTTCGGCAAAGTTGTAGAACTGCGGCGGCGACGACGTCATCCACTCCAGCGTACGGCCATTCCAGGGGTCACCCGTGGTGTCGGCCAGCGCCTTGCGGTTCTTGATCGACACGACCAGTTGCAGCACCTGGAAGCCGATACCGGCAGCGATGAACAGTGCACCGATCAGCGCAGCGATCAGCCACGGCTGCCATGCCGGGTTGTCGTAGTGGTTCAGACGACGGGTCATGCCCATCAGGCCGAGCACGTACAGCGGCATGAATGCGAGGTAGAAGCCGATCAGCCAGCACCAGAAGCTTGCCTTGCCCAGACGCTCGTCGAGCTTGAAGCCGAAGGCCTTCGGGAACCAGTAGTTCATACCGGCGATGTAACCGAACAGCACGCCACCGATGATCACGTTATGGAAGTGAGCAATCAGGAACAGCGAGTTGTGCAGCACGAAGTCTGCGCCCGGCACGGCCAGCAACACGCCGGTCATACCACCGATCACGAAAGTGACGATGAAGCCCAGCGTCCACAGCACCGGCGTCGTCATTTGCACGCGACCACGGTACATCGTGAACAGCCAGTTGAAGATCTTCACGCCAGTCGGGATCGAGATGATCATCGTCGCGATACCGAAGAACGCGTTCACGCTTGCGCCCGAGCCCATCGTGAAGAAGTGGTGCGCCCACACGAGGAACGACAGCACCATGATCGCGGCCGTGGCGTACACCATCGACTTGTAGCCGAACAGCTTCTTGCCCGAGAACGTCGAGATGATTTCCGAGAAGATACCGAACGCCGGCAAGATCAGGATGTACACCTCAGGGTGACCCCAGATCCAGATCAGGTTGATGTACATCATCGGATTGCCGCCCAACTCATTCGTGAAGAAATGGAAGTCGAGGTAGCGATCCAGCGAGAGCAGGCCCAGCGTCACGGTCAGGACCGGGAACGCAGCGCACACCAGCACCATCGTGCACAGGGACGTCCACGTGAAGATCGGCATCTTCATCAGGTTCATGCCCGGTGCGCGCATCTTCAGAATCGTGACGACGAAGTTCACACCCGTGAGCAACGTCCCCAGACCTGAAATCTGCAAGGCCCAGATGTAGTAATCCACCCCCACGCCCGGGCTGTACTGAATGCCCGAAAGCGGCGGGTAAGCCAGCCAGCCCGTACGTGCGAATTCACCCACGCCCAGCGACAGGTTCACCAGCACGGCGCCGGCGGCAAACAGCCAGAACGACAGCGTGTTCAGGAACGGGAAGGCCACGTCGCGCGCGCCGATTTGCAGCGGCACCACGAGGTTCACGAGACCCGTCATGAAAGGCATCGCCACGAAGAAGATCATGATCACGCCGTGGGCGGTGAAGATCTGGTCGTAGTGATCCGGCGGGAGAATGCCCGGCGAGTTGTGCGCGAGCGCCAACTGGGTACGCATCATGATGGCGTCGGCAAAGCCGCGCAACAGCATGACGAGCGCGACGAGCACGTACATCACGCCGATCTTCTTGTGATCGACCGACGTGACCCACTCGTTCCACAGATACTTCCACTTACCGAAGTAGGTGAGCAGGGCAAAAATGCCCAACCCGCCCAGCACCATCATGCCGACCGCGCCGACGATGATCGGCTCGTGGTACGGGATGGCTTCGAGAGTCAGTTTGCCAAACAGTGCTGACATTGTTGATTACTCCTTATGCGCGTGCGCAGCCGGACCGGCGGCGTGCATCGCGTGCGCGCCGGCGTCCATGGCCATGGTCATCGACTGGCCTTGCACATTGGCTGCAGCGGCCGGAGCCGTTGCGGCGTCGGTGCCCGCGCCCTTCATTTCCATCTTCATGTCCATGCCCTTCATTTCCATGGCACCGTGATTTTCATGGCCTTCATGCTGCTGAGCCATGCCCGATGCCATCGGGGCGTGCACGATCGACTGGAACATCTTCGCGTCGACCGAGCTGTAGTACGTGACCGGCGTGTTCTCGCTCATCGGCACCAGCGAGGCGTAGGCGTCCTTGTCGAGCACCTTCTTCGACTCGCGCACCTTCGTGACCCATTGCTGGAAGTCGCCGTCCGTCATCGCCAGCGTCTTGAAACGCATGCCCGAGAAGCCGCCGCCGCTGTAGTTCGCCGAAATCCCGTCGTACGAGCCGACGTGGTTGGCGATCAGGTGCAGCTTCGTTTCCATACCGGCCATCGAGTAGACCTGGCTACCCAATTGCGGAATGAAGAACGAGTTCATGATCGATTCCGAGGTGATCTTGAAATTCACCGGGACATCGACAGGAACGGCCAGTTCGTTGATCGACGCAATGCCCTGTTCCGGGTAGATGAACAACCACTTGTAGTTCAACGCCACCACTTCGACCGTAATCGGCTTCACGTCGCTTTCCAGCGGCTTGTACGGATCGAGTTCGTGGGTGGAGACCCAGGTGATGCGCGCGAGGATCGCAATGATGATGATCGGCACGAGCCAGACCACGACCTCAATGGCCGTCGAGTGCGACCAATTCGGCTCATAGCGCGCCGTCTTGTTGGATGCGCGGTACTTCCACGCAAACCAAAGCGTCATCAGAATGACCGGAATCACCACGATCAACATCAGCCAGGTGGCCGTGAGGATCAGGTTCTTATTCTCAATTCCGATCTGCCCCTTAGGGTCGAGCAGCGTCATGTCGCAGCCTGCCAAAAGCAGCGGCGAGCACAAGGCGAGCAGCCTAAACAATCGCGGGTTTCTGTGTTTCTTCATGTCACACGACAGGGTTGAGTTGGCCAGCGAACGGCGCAACACGGGCTTACCGGCCTGATGCAGGGTCGCAGGAGGTTGGCAAGGGTTAGGTGGGACGGGAGCAGTCGTCTCGCCGGTATTGCACCGGTCGAACTACGACGACTGTGTCATCGAAAAGACGGGAACCGGGGCGGATTGCCGCCCGCAGACCTCAAGTCACTGTCCGACTTCTTGTCTTTTACTTCCATCACGGTGCGGCATTATGCCGAAGTTTAATTAGGCCGGACATCGCACACCCGCCTGCGCGACAATGTGTCGCGCGGCCTTCACGCGTACGCGCGCGTCGATTTCCGAGCAGATCGGCACCTTTTTGACGGTAAACGCTGTGCAATGCAGCAATGCGGGAAGGTTCTGGGAATTCAATGGGTGCGACGTTGTGTCGCACCCCAATTTGCCGTGTCGCAGCGAAATGCACTCGTTTGGTGCAATCGCCGGAAGGTGATGTAGGTGAGATGTATTGTGCCCGGCTTTTTAGTCGAGCGACAGTCGTACGGCGAATGCCATGAGCGCCGCGCCGAACGACCAGCGTTGTACTTTTTGTGCAAGCGGCCGGGTGCGCAGCCAGTTCGCGATGCGCGCTGCACCGAACGAAAGCGCGACGTCGAACATCGCCCCGACGACCAGCAGCAGCACGCCGAGTTCGAGCACTTGCGTCCACACCGGACCCGCTTCAGGGCGGACGAACTGTGGCAGGAGCACGGAACAGAACAGCAGCGCCTTGGGGTTGAGCACGCTGGACAGCACGCCACGGCGGAACGCATGGGAGAGCGGCGGCGCGGCATCGTCTGCCGCGGCCACGGCCTTCACCCCGAACGCTGGCGAGCGCCAGATCTGGATAGCCACCCATGCAAGGTAGACAGCCCCAACAATGCGCACCGTCTCGAACAGCCACGGCGCGGCGCGCAGCAGCGCCGCCACGCCGCAAGCCGAGAGCGTCACGTGCGCGGCACGCGCCAGCGCCAGACCGGCGGCCGTGGCAAGTCCGTGTCGCGTGCCTCGCGTCATGCTCGTTTGCATCACTACCGCCATATCAGGACCGGGCAGCGCGTAGACGACAACCAGCGCGCCAATGAAGACGGTGAGCAACTGCGGCGAGACCATGTTTTTCCCCAATGAACGAAAGCGGATGAAAATGAGCTTCATGATCTCGCCATTGGATGAGCGATACATGGCGTTTTCCACCCAAATAAATTCATATTATTGGTGTATTACGCCACTATTCATTCGCTATCGACAAAAAACACCACACCCTACTTTTGCTCACTGCCGAGCGGCTTAATCCAAACGGACGAGGGAAACACTTTCCCCTCCTTCCATATCGTGGTGGAATGCCATCTTTGCAGCAGATTTTGTAGCGGGATACCCACAATGAACGAACTCGACGCGATCGATCGGGCAATTCTCGCCATCGTCCAACGCGATGGCCGCATTTCCAACGCCCGCCTTGCCGAGCGTGTGTCGCTTTCCGAAACGCCGTGTGCACGACGCCTCAAGCGTCTCGAAGCCGAGGGCTACATCACCGGCTACCGCGCCGAACTCTCGCACCGTGCGCTGGGCCTGGGCGTGACCGCTTTCGTCCACGTGCGCTTCGCGGTGCATGATCGCGCCCTGTCCGAGCAGTTCGAGCGGGAAGTGCAGGCCATCGACCGTATCGTGTCGTGCCACAACATCTCCGGCAGTGCCGACTATCTGCTCGGCGTGGTCGCCACCGACCTCGACGATTACGGCAGTTTCACGCGCGATGTGTTGCGCGCCCTGCCCGGCGTGTCGTCCATCGAGTCGATGCTTTCCCTGCGCGAAGTCAAACGCGATACCGGTGCGCCGCTGCTGTAATTCGACGCAGCGCGAAATCGCACGAAGTCAGGACAGCTTGCAAATCGTTTGAACGTAAAATGGCGGGCTAAAACAGACATAACAGACCAGGTGACACATGCCGGACGCCATGCCCGCCGTACCTTCGCCTAACGCGACATCCGCCACCGCCGGGACATCGGCGGCTGGCGTCACCGACGACGCCCTGATGTTCGACCTCGCGCCCGTCTCTCTGTGGCTCGAAGACTTCAGCGGCGTGAAGCGATTGTTTGACGAATGGCGTGCGCAGGGCGTGGTCGATCTGCGCGCACACTTCAAAGCCGATCCGGCGCACGTCTCGCAGTGTTCCCAACGCATTCGCGTCATCAAGGTCAATCGCCGGACCCTCGCGATGTTCAACGCGCCCACGCTCGATGAACTCGTCGCCAACCTGTCGCGCGTGTTCCGCGACGACATGCTCAAGACGCACATCGAAGAGCTTTGCCAACTGTGGGACGGCCACACCCATTTCACGAGCAAGACCGTCAATTACACGCTCGACGGCCGCCGTCTGGATGTATTGCTGAACGGCTCCGTCCTGCCCGGTCATGAAGCCACGCTCGACCGCGTGCTGATCTCGCTGGAGAACGTAACCGAACTGGAGCACGCCCGCGAGCGCGTCACCATGGGCGAGCAATACGCCCGAGGACTGTTCGAGTATTCGCCGGTCTCGCTGTGGGTCGAAGATTTCAGCGCGATCAAATTACTCCTCGACGACGCACGCGCGCGCGGCATCACCGACTTCCGCACGTTCACCGACGTGCACCCGGAGTTCGTCGAGCGCTGCATGCAGGAAATCGATGTGCTCGACGTGAACCGTCATACGCTGGCGATGTTCGTTGCACCCGACAAGGCCACCCTGCTCGGTCGGCTACCCGACGTGTTCCGCGACGACATGCGTCACAACTTCCGCGAGCAGTTGATCGACCTGTGGGAGAACAAGCTCTTTCAGCAACGCGAAGTCGTGAACTACGCGCTCGACGGCAACGAGATCAACGTCCATCTGCAATTCGCGGTGCTACCCGGACACGAATCGCGCTGGGATCTCGTGCTCGTTGCGCTCACCGACATCACCGCGCGCAAGAAGGCCGAGTCGTATCTGGAATTCCTCGGCAAGCACGATGTGCTCACCAAACTGCGCAACCGATCGTTCTATGTAGACGAACTCAACCGGCTCGAACGCAAGGGCCCGTATCCGGTAACGGTGGTGGTTGCCGATCTGAACGGCCTGAAGGCGGTGAACGATCAGTTAGGCCACGCCGCTGGCGACGCCCTGCTGCGTCGCGCGGGCGAAGTGCTGGGTAAGGCGGTCGCTGCACCTCAGATCGCGGCCCGCATCGGTGGCGACGAATTCGCACTGCTGCTGCCGTCGACCGACGAGACGGGCGGTGCCGCCATGATCGAGAGCATTCGTCAGCTCGTGGAACTGAACAACTCGTTCTACCCCGGCACACCGCTGTCGTTCTCGATGGGGATGGCGACGTGCGAAGCTGGCGAACGGCTCGAAGCCACGATCCAGCGCGCCGACCTCCTGATGTACGAAGAGAAGCGCAATCACTACGCGGGCAGCGTCAACGAGCGTCGCGTGCTGGACGGCGCCCCCTCGGGCAAGACCGGCAGGGGTACATAATCCTTCGCGTCGGCCTTCGAGTCGGCCTTCGGGTCGACCGTTCCTGCATCTCCTGTTACGTCGCTGGCTGCGGTCTGCGCACGACCTAACGGCTCGCAGATCAACGCCAGCCAATCGACGAACGCGCGCACACGCGGCGATACGCGTTTTTGCGCCGGATACGCCGCCGACAGCCGCAACGGCGGCGGTGGACACTTCGGCAGCACCGGCACGAGACGCCCCGACGCCAGATACGGTGCGGCCGCCAGCAGCGTCGGCTGAATCAGTCCCAGCCCTTCCAGCCCTGCGGCGAGATACGCCGCTTCGTCGCCGACGTGCAACTGTCCGCGCGTGCGCACGCACGTCGCCTGACCGCCGACCGTCAGGGTGAGATCGCCACAGCGCGTCGGTAACATGAAGCCCTGAGCGCCCTCACCGGAAGATCCCGGCGCCCCCTGCGATGGCACGGCAAGTGAGGCCAACGACTCCGCCGGTGCAGACAGCCATTTGACTGACGTGTGCGTCGCCAGTCCGTCGAGATCCTCCGGCGTGCCGTGCAGGTCGAGATAGCGACGGCTTGCGCACGTCACGCGCGGCAGGTCGCCCAGATGTCGCGCCACCAGCCGCGAGTCCGGCAACTCTCCCAGCACGACACCGCAATCCACTCCGTCGCCACGCCAGTCTCCGTGTGCAGGCGTCGCATCGAGTGCAATCTCCAGTCCTGGATAACGCGCCTGAAACTCAGCGAGCGACGGCATGACCACCTCCCGCGCGATGACCGGCGGCAGAACGACGGCGAGGCGTCCGCGCAACTGCGCCTGCGCGCCGAACAACCCCGACTCGACTTCTTCGACGTCTGCGAGAATCGACGAACATCGTTCGTAATACGCCGCACCTTCCATCGTGAGCGCTACACGCCGGGTGGAGCGCGTGAAGAGCGCCACGCCGAACCAGCGCTCGAGATGCTGCACTTGTGTCGTCGCCGTCGCGCGCGGTATGTCGAGCGATGCCGCCGCCTTCGTGAAGCTGCCGACTTCGGCCACGCGTACGAAGGTACGCATGGCAGTGATTCGATCGATCATGACGCCTCCTGTCCCTCTCGTTCGTTCTGTCCGCTAACGAATGCGGTTGCCCTGCCGCGCCGGATGATGACGGCAGCGCCTGCGGGTGCGAGGGCGAATACCGCGAACAACCAGATCGAAGCGCGCTGGATTTCGCGCAGACCGCCGTCGGCCAGACCCGCCGAATTCGCGACGAGTCCCGCGAGCGCAGAGCCGAGCGCCATCGAATACAACTGCACCGTGGTGATCGAGGCAGACGCCAGCCCCGCTTCGCCCGGACGCGCCGCCGTCATCACCCGCGTGAGTAAATGCGGCCAGCCGATGCCGACACCGATCCCCACGCCGAATAGCGCTACGCAAAGCGTCGTAATCCCTGCGGCGCTGTCGAAGAGCGATGCCTGCGGCAGCAACCATGCGAGCGCGAACATCCCCACAGCGACGATGACCGGACCGAGGCGAACGCGCTGCTCGGCGGCGTCGCCCTGACGGCTGGCGCTCTTCATCGAGCCGACCGACCAGCCCGCCGCCATGAGTGCAGCGAGATAGCCCGCAGCAAACGGCGTCTGTCCGTGAATCGTCTGAAGGAAATAGGGGATGTAGATCTCGCTCGTCATGGCCAGACCGAGCAGGCTCATCGTGGCGTAGAGTCCGCCCAGACGCGTGCGCAGCGAGTACGCGCCCGTGGGCATCAGTCGCGGCAACGCATGGCGCGCGCTGCGCTCTCGCTGCGCCAGCCACCACGCAAGCGCGAGGCCGAACACCATCCAACCGGCGGCCACGACGTGCGAATTCACCACTGCGCCGAGCGAAATCGCCACCGCCGACGCACACAGCAGCACGACCTTGAACCACGGCACGGCGTGCGCGCCGTCGTTGTCACCGTGGCTTGGCGACGTCCCGTCTGCGGCCTTCACGGCACGTCCGGCCGGTACCTGTGCGCGGATGATGAGGCCCAGTCCCACCACAATGGGCAGCAACGACCAGAACGCCCAGCGCCAGTGACCGAACTGCGCGAAAACACCGCCGACGGCCGGGCCGCAGAGCGTTGCAACACCCCACATCCCCGAGACCAGCCCCATCGCCCGCGACCATAACGGCGGCGCGAAGACGATGCGGATCAAGGCGTAGCTCAATGCAAGCAGAATGCCGCCGCCAAAGCCTTGCAACGTGCGTCCCGCCAGCATCCACGGCATGCTCGGCGCGGCTGCGCACACGATCGTGCCCGCACTGAAGCCGACGAGCGCCGCAATGTAAGCGACGCGAGGCCCCAGCGTCGCGAGCATCTGAGCCGCGAAGACCGAGCCGAGGATCGACGCCACGACGAACAGTGTCGTGTTCCACGAATACAGATCCAGTCCGCCGATTTCTTTCACGATGGACGGCAACACCGTCGTCGCCACATACACGTTGGTCGCATGCAACGCGACCCCGCCCGCCAGCGCCAGCGACCGCCAGCCGTTGCTGCCACTTAACAAATCGCGCCAGCCCGGTGCCGTGGAATTCGTCGTGCTCGTTGTCATGGATGGACAGTCACCCCTGAGGCGACTAATATGCAAGAAAGTTCTTGGATATTACATGCCTCGCGATGAATTACCCAAATAACCACTTGGATAATAGGGCAGCACCGCTCGTGGTCCCGGTCGCCGGGCACGAGCGCGTTTTGCATTGGTTGAAGACGCAAGGCCCTGCGTCGACGGCGGAAGTCGCCTCGGGGTTGGGGATCACGGCGGAAGCGGCGCGTCAGCAGGTGCAGAAGCTGGTGGCGGACGGTCTGCTCGCTGGCGAGACAATGCCTTCGCGCGGCGCGGGACGTCCGCGTCAGGCGTGGACCCTCACCGAAGCCGGTCACAGTCGCTTCCCCGACGCGCACTCCACGCTCACGATTCAACTGATCGGCTCGATCCGCCAGTTGTTCGGCGAGGACGGGCTCGACCGGCTTATCACGCAACGCGCGGCGGAGACGCGCACGAGCTACAAAAAGGCCATCGACCCGCTGCCCTGCCTATCGGCACGCATGGAGAAACTCGCGGAAATTCGTTCGGCGGAAGGCTACATGGCGCGCGTGGAGCGCGATGGCGACGACTGGCTGCTGATCGAAGATCACTGCCCGATCTGCGCGGCGGCCAAGACTTGTCAGGGCTTTTGCCGTACGGAACTGGAACTGTTCCAGGAGTTGATCGGCGAGCGTGGCACCGTGTCGCGCGAGACGCATATCCTTGCGGGCGGACAACGTTGCACCTATCGGGTGAAGACGACCTGAACGGCCGTCTTTGCTGTTGCTGCCTGTGTGGTTTCAGCGTGGCTGAAACGCAATCAGGCTCATGCCCGCGAGCGCCACGACGACACCCGCGACGTCCCAGGAGGTCGGACGCACGCCGTCGACAAGCCACAACCACACAATGGCGACACTGACGTACACGCCGCCATATGCGGCGTAGACGCGTCCGGCGGCCGACGGATGCAGCGTGAGCAACCACGCGAACAGCGCAAGCGCCGCAGCGCCAGGCACCAGCAGCCACGCACTGCGATCCTGTTTGAGCCACAACCAGGGCAAGTAGCAACCGACGATTTCCGCGACCGCCGTGGCGACATAAAGCAGAAAAGTTTTCATGTTGCGATTATGCCCGGCACGTTCGTGAAACGTCTCGCCGCACAACTCACGCGTTGCAGCGCGGACGTGTGGATCGTTCAATAGCCTACAATGCCGCGTTCACCGGAGAAGCTCATGGAATCGTTGGAAGCCCGCGTCGTCGAACTCGAAGTCAAAGCGGCATTTCAGGAAGATCTGCTGGAGACGCTCAACGAGATCGTGACGCGTCAGGAGCAGCAAATCGATCTGCTACAGAAGCAGCTCAAGGCGCTTTATCAACAGATGCAATCGCAGGGGCAGAGTGGCGGCGATGGCAATCCGCGTCACGAAATCCCGCCGCACTATTGAGACGCGCCTCGTTGCGGCAGCATTTATGGCCGCCTCGCAACGGAAATTGTGGAATCTTGTTTCCGACGTCGGTCGTATGGATCAACGCTTCATTCAGAACGATTCCACGCCATGCGAGTCACACGACCATCGACGATTCAAGCACGCCCGCTTGCCGGGCCCAGTGACATGACTTCGCAACGCTCACGCCGCAACCAAACGATCACGCACACGCTGCGTCTCGACGACACTTCCGCCCTTTCGCGCCGCGACACCCTGCGTCTCGCCATCGGCGGGTTACTCGGTCTGACGCTCACGCCGTTCATGCGCCCTGCTTATGCCGCCTACAACATCTGGACCGGCGAGTACACGATGACGCGCAAAGACATCGAGGCCGCCGTCGACAAACGTTTTCCGACGACGCTGAACTACGGCCAGTTGCTCGCCGTCGAACTGACGCATCCGCAGATCGGCTTCAATCCGCAGGCCAACCGCATCAATACGCAAGTCGATGCGCAGGTGCAGAACGTGCTGCTGCAAGGTCAGCCGCTCAAAGGCGTGCTCGCGATCTCCAGCGCGCTGAAGTACGACCCGGTCAAACGTGCTGTGCTGCTCGACAATCCGAGCGTCGAACGCGTCGACGTGAATGGCATGCCGCCCGCCTACGGTCAGCAACTCACGGCCATCGGCGGCAATGTCGCGCAGCAAGTCCTCAATCAATACCCGATTTACACGTTCAAGCCGGAACAGCTGAAATACGGCGGTCGCGACGTCGAGCCGGGTGCGATCACCGTGCTGCCGGACGGCATCAAGGTCGAAGTGAAGACGAAGTGAAGAGGAAGTGACGCGACGCCGCGCAGCAGTGCAGGCGGCAGAAAGCGAAAGAGCAGCCCGAGGGCTGCTCTTTTCACATACGACGTTCGGCGAGGGCCAGGACGGAGACGATTAAACGATCGTCAGCGTCACATCGATATTGCCGCGCGTGGCGTTCGAGTACGGGCACACGATGTGCGCCTTTTGCACGAGGCCTTCGACCACGGCGCGATCGACGCCCGGCACGCTGATCTTCAGTTCGGCCTGAATGCCGAAGCCGGTCGGGATCTGACCGATGCCGACGCTACCGTCGATCTTCGTGTCAGCGGGCAGCGTCACCTTTTCCTTGCCTGCGACGAACTTCAGCGCACCCAGGAAGCAGGCCGAGTAGCCAGCGGCGAACAGTTGCTCCGGGTTCGTGCCGCCAACGCCGGGGCCACCCATTTCCTTGGGCACAACCAGCTTGACGTCGAGCACGCCGTCCGACGACGTGGCGCGGCCATCACGGCCTCCGGTGGCGGTGGCATGGGCGGTGTACAGCACTTTTTCGATCGACATGACGAACTCCTGGTAAGTAGAAAAATTTCACTTCCAAACTTCGACCTTCCTGACCCGACACAGCACAACGCGGTGCCTTGCAGCCAAGCGGTCATCTTAATGCACCCACGGGACACCTTCTGTGAACGTCGCGGTAACCTCACCGCTTCGCTCGTCCCGTTTCTCGCATCTCACAAAATCTATCTACCACTAGATAGATGATCAAACCCAAATAAACGGGAGATGCCTCCCGTGTTGATCCTGCTGCGCCACGGTCGTTTGCGGCGCGTTTTCAGCCCTTCAGGCCACGCCACATACCGACGCGACCACATCCTCCAGCCTCGACGGCGCCCGGAACAACCGCGACGCCATCACACTGCCCTGAAACCCAGCGAACAGTGCGCGGGCCGTTGCTTCCGGCGAGGACGTCAACGTCAGCGAGCCCGCTTGCGTGCCCTGTGTCAGCACCCGCGCCAGCCATGCTTCGTGAAACGCGAAGAACCGTTGCACCGCTTCGCGTACCGTCTCCGGCAGCGTTTCGATGTCCGCCGCCAGCATGCCGCACAGGCAAATCCGATGGCCGTCTTCGATGATTCTTCCAAAGCCCTTCGCATACAACGCCAACTTTTCCGGTGCGGGCAGCGTCTCGTCGATCGCTGCCAGTCCTTCGCCGATGAAACCGTCGTACGCCTTGATCGCTTCGAGCACCAGATCTTCCTTGGCCGGGAAGTAGTAATGAATGCTCGACGTCTTCACACCGACGCGCTCCGCCAGATCACGGTAGCTAAAGCCGTTGTAGCCTCGCGTCATCAGAAACGTCTGCGCGTGATCGAGCAGTTGTTCCCGGACGGTCGGTGCAGCGGGCGATGTCGTTGTGCGGTTCATGGGACGAACTTTATCTACCAGTAGATAGATAGTCAAGTGCTTTCTTCCGAGACATCGATTGATTGTTTCGATGACGGCGATAGCCCTGCTCCAACGAGCATCTGCCACACAATGAAAAACAGCGGCCCGCAGGCCGCTGTCGTTCGTCGCATCAAAACACCGAGCGTCGATCAGAAATCGATCTTGGCGTTCAGGCTGACCATGCGTGGGTCGGCGGGCTTGATGTAGTTGTCGTACTGGTACTCCCAGTACTTGCGGTTGGTGAGGTTGCTCACGGCTGCGCGCAGCGTCACGTCCTTGCCGGCCACGCGCGTGCGGTACGTCGCACCGATGTTGATCAGCGTGTAGCCGGAGACCGTCAGCGAGTTCTGCGGGTTGAGCGTCGTGCGGCCGTTGTAGCGGATATCGCCGCCGACCGACAGGCCCGGCACGTACGGCACCTTGTATTCGACATTGCCCGAGAGCACGAAGCGCGGCGCGCCGCCGACACGGTTGCCGTCGAAGCCACCGGCCGTGCGCGCGTACCAGGCGTCGAGGGCCATGGCGCTGGCACCGAGCATCCACTGCGGGCCGAGCTTCACAGAGCCAGCGAGTTCGATCCCCTGATAGATCGATTGACCGTCGGCCACGCGAGCGTTCGCGCTGTTCGTGTACACCGCGCCGCGTTCGATGCGGAACAGCGCCGCCGTGGTGCTCCAGGTCGCCTGTTCCGTCTTCACGCCGACTTCATACTGACGGCTCTTGAACGGGTTGAGCACCGCACCCGCGTTGGCGTAGGTCGAACCGACCACTTCCCCCGCTTCGAGCGCTTCAACATAGCTGGCGTAGGCCGTGGTGTTCTGCGTGAGCTTGTACATCGCAGCGAGGGTCGGCGTGAAGACGCCGTTGGTCGAGTACGTCGACGCGCCCTGCGCATTCGTCTGGTCGTAGTTCGTGAAGCGGCCACCGGCCAGTACCGAGAAGCGGTCCGTGATCTGCACGGTATCCGACGCGAAAACGGACTTCTGCTCGATGGCGCTGGAGCGTTGCGCCTGAAGCGGCGTGCCGTTGCCGTAGAACTGATACGACGTGCCCTGATACAGGTTGCCCGTGTAGCTCGGGCTGTATGTGTAGGCGTAATCGTTCGTCTGATATTGCGACGCGTAGCCGAACGTCAGTTGATGCGTCAGCGGACCGGTGCGGACCTTGCCTTCGGCCGTCACCTGCCACGCGTGGAACGTGTTCACTTCGTCGCCGAGGTCGTTCATGCCGCTGAAGTTACCGGCACCGTTCAGGAGGTACAGGGTGGCTTCGTTACGGTCGCGCGTCGACTTGTTGTACGCGAAGTTGGCCGAGACCTTCCAGTCCGGGTTGAGCTGGTATTGCAGGCCCGTCGTGTAGAACTGCGTGATCGTGTTCAGGTGCGTCGCCTGCGTTTGCAGGTTCGCGTTGGACACATTGATCGGCGCGGGCAACTGGTTGCCCGTGAAGTTGTACGTCGAGAGCGACGGCGAGGTGCCCGTCGCGCGACGGTCCTGATACATCGCGCCGAAGTTCCACGTGAGGTCGGGCGTGATGCGTGCGTCGAGGGCGACCGACACCGTGTCGCGGTTCAGATTACCGTCGGTGTACGTGCGGCCTTCTTCGTGCGTGTAATTCAGACGCGCGCCAAACATGTCGTTCGGACCGGCGCGCCCGCCGAGGTCGACGTGCTCACGCCAGATGCCTTCCGATTGAAAACCCACATCGATGCTGGCGATGCGCTCGTCCGTCGGCTTCTTCGTGACGTAGTTCACCACGCCACCCGGGGCGACGAAACCGTACATAAAGCCGGACAGGCCCTTGAGCAATTCCACGCGGTCGAACTGTTCGTACGGCATGGTCACGCCGTAGGTCATGACCGGCATGCCGTCAAGCTTGAAGCCCGATTGCCAGTCGATGGGCATGCCCCGCACGTAGATATAACCGGCCCATGCGTCGAATGCATTACTGCCGTCGGTCACCGAGGCGTCCGTGACGAACACGTCGCCGAGCTTGGTCGCCTGACGCTTCTCGAGTTGCTCCTGGCTCACGACCGTCGTGGAGAACGGCGTGTCGAGCTGGCTACGCGAACCGAGCGCACCGGCCTGCACCGACTGCTTCAGGTTTTGCGGCGTTTCGCGCAGCGTCGAATCGGTCACCGTCGTCGCTTTGAGCATGGCAGGCGCGGCCCCGGTATTCGTGGTGTCGGTCGCGTCGGTGGCCGATTGCGCGAACGCCGACGACGCGGCAAACGTCAGTAATGTGGCGAGCGCGAGCGGTGCGACGGTGCTACGGGGAGCCAGAGAAAGATGACGTGCAGCGAGACGGCCATTCGCGCGCAAAACGCGACTGACCCGGTGAGCCGGAGCGGAAGACATGCTTGAAATCCCGTGTGACTAAACAATATATTTTTAATGAGAATCGTTAACGTTCTCATTCACAGGTTCGGGATATTAACAAACCACCGCCCAGCGTCAACAAATGTTGTCGTCCGACGGCAACGACAACACCGAAATACAACATTTCCGTTCCTTACCCTGCCAGTCGTGCCAATGCGGGGAACGCACACGGCGAGAGTGACGCGAGTCCCGGCAACGTCGACAAATAGGCTAATATCGCGGCACTGTCGCCTACCGAGCGGCTAATTGAACGGAACGCCGGCCCCCATCCGGGGCACGTGCGTAGAGTGGTATGGAACTCGACGCCATTGATTTGAAGATTCTGCGGGAGCTGCAAGCCGACGCCCGCCTCACCAACGTTGAACTCGCCTCGCGCGTGAACCTGTCGCCGTCGCCCTGTCTGGCGCGCGTCAAGGCGCTTGAAGCGGCGGGCTACATCCGGCAGCGCGTGACGCTGCTCGACCCGTCGCGCCTCGGGCTGCACATCAACGTCTTCATCCACGTCACGCTGGAAAACCAGAATCGTGACGGACTGGATGCCTTCGAAGCCGCCGTGACCGCGCTGCCGAACGTCATGGAGTGTTACCTGATGTCCGGCGACGCCGACTATCTCCTGCGCGTGATGGTCAGCGACATGGCGGCTTACGAATCGCTGATCACCGACCGCATCTCCCGCATTCCGGGCATCCGCAACATTCGTTCGAGCTTCGCGCTCAAGCAAGTGATGTACACCACGGCCGTGCCGGTGCCCCAACCGCCAGACGCCTCGGGCGATGCCTGAGGCCACCTCCGACACTTCGTCCCCACCGACCGGCGCACTGAGCGCCGCGCCGCAGGGTGGCGCCAGCCAGCAGATTGCACTGCACGTGGCGGCCATGCTCTTCGGCGCGTCCGCCTTGTTCGGCGAACACATCGCCGCGAGCAGCACGATGATCGTCTTCGGACGCGGGCTGTTCTCGTGGCTCGCGCTCACCGCCATCGCGCTCGCCGGACTGGCCGGTATGCGCAGCGCCGCGCGTCTTTCCGGTGGTGCGCCCTGGCGTGGCCTGTCGATGGCATCCGGCGCGCGCCTCATCGTCGCAGGCGTGCTGCTGGCGGTGCACTGGCTCGCCTTCTTCCTCGCCATCAAGGCGGGTGGCGTGGCCGTCGGCACACTCGGCTTCGCCTGCTTCCCCGCGTTCGTGATTCTGCTGGAATGGCCACTACGCCGTGAACGTCCCACGTTGGGGGATGCCGGGGTGATTGGGCTTGTTTGTATCGGCCTTGCGCTGGTGACGCCCGCGTTCGACTGGCAAGCAGGCGCGACGGTGGGCCTCGCGTGGGGTGTGCTGTCCGGCGCGATCTACGCCGTCATCGCCCTGTCGAACCGGCTGCTCGGCGCGCAGGCCTCGCCGCTGCAGGCAAGCTGGTGGCAGTGTCTTGGCATTCTGGTCGTGCTCGGCCCGTTCGCATGGCGCGAGTCCCTGACGCTTCCCGCCGCGCAATGGGGATGGCTCGCATGTCTGGGCGTCGTCTGCACCGCGCTGGCTTACACCCTCTTCATTCACGCGCTGCGTACCGTCAAGGCGAGTCAGGCGGCAGTCGTGATCGCACTCGAACCCGTCTACGCGATTGCGTTCGCGTGGGTGCTGTTCGGCACGTCGCCCACGCTCAAGATGGCGATTGGCGGCGTATGCATCGTCGGTGCCGTCGCGTGGTCCGGTTCGATGCGCTCGCGCCGCCCGGCTCACTGAGCCGTCTGTCTTTCGTCTGAGCGACGTCGCCGCGCCCCTTAGAGCATCATGCCGCCCGACGCTTCGATGCGCTGGCCGTTGATCCAGCCCATTTCGTCGCCGAGCAGCGCCGCCACGACGCCACCGATGTCGTCGGCTTCGCCCACACGTCCCAGCGCAGTGGTGCCCGCGACCATCTGGTGCACGGCCTGATTGTCGCGCACGGTGCCGCCGTTGAAGTCGGTGGCGATGGCCCCCGGTGCGAGCGTGTTGGCACGAATGCCGCGCGCACCCAGCTCCTTCGCCAGATACCGCGAGAACACTTCGATACCGCCCTTCATCATGGCGTATGCCGAGGCGCCCGGGAACGTGAAGCGAGCAAGCCCGCTCGACACATTGAGGATGCGACCGCCATCGGCGATCGTCGGCAGCAAGGTCTGCGTGAGGAAGAACGGCCCCTTCAGGTGCAGCCGCACGAGGAAGTCGAACTCGTCTTCCGTCGTCTCGGTCACCGGCTTGTGCAGGCCTGTACCCGCGTTGTTCACGAGGAAGTCGAACGTGTCGCGCTTCCAGACCTCGTTCAGCACACGCGTTACCTCTGCGGCGAAGGGCGCGAATTGCGACGATTCCGAAACGTCGAGCGGCAAGGCCACGGCCTTCGCGCCCAGTTTGACGATCTCGGCGACCACTGCGTCAGCCTCGGCGCGCTGGCTGCGATAGGTGAGGATGACGTCGATGCCGTGTTGTGCTGCGGCAAGGGCCGATGCGCGGCCCAGACCACGGCTGCCACCGGTAATGAGAGCGATCTTGTTCGTCATGGTGATTCTCCTGAATGCTGAATGGATCCGGCGGGGCCGCCCGGCCACACCGCGTTGAACTGTTCAACATCCTATTGCAACGAATTTCACCAATAAACCGGACGAATTTGATTACACTGATCAAATTCAAATAACAATCGATCGTCCGTCGAGACGATTGGCCCCTCGCCCCCATGCATCAGTTCGACGCCATGCGCATTTTCGTGCGCGTTACCGAAACCGGCAGTTTCACACAGGCCGCCGACAGCCTCGGCCTGCCGCGCGCGAGCGTCTCCAATGCCATCAAGCAACTCGAAACGAAGCTGGGCACGCGCCTGTTGCATCGAACCACGCGACGCGTACAACTGACGCAGGACGGTCAGGCGTGCCTCGAACGATGCAAGGACCTGCTTGCGGACGTGGAAGAGTGGGAGACGATGTTCGTGGCGCGCGATGAAGCGCTTACCGGTCGCCTGAGGGTCGATCTGCCCGCGACGCTCGCCCGCACGACCGTCATCCCGGCGCTGCCCACGTTTCTCGCGCAGCATCCGGCGCTGCGGGTGGAGTTGTCGAGCACCGACCGCCGCGTCGATCTGGTGCGCGAGGGGTTCGACTGCGTGTTGCGCGTGGGCGCGGTCGCCGACTCCACGCTGATCGCGCGGCCATTGGGTCATATGCGTCAGATCAATGTGGCAAGTCCTGCGTATCTCGAACGTCACGGCGTGCCGACGACGCTGGACGACCTGAGCCAGCACCGTCTGATCCATTACACGACCACCCTCGGCACGCGTCCCGCAGGCTGGGAGTATTTCGACGGCGAGCGCTATGCGCAGTGGCCCATGGAAGGCGTGCTGACGGTGAACAACGCCGACGCCTATCAGGCTGCCTGCGTCGCCGGACTCGGCTTCATACAAGCGCCCGAAGGCGGCGTGCGCGGCCTCATCGCAGAGGGCAAGTTGCAGGAGGTGATGCCGGAATTTCAGGCGGAGCCGCTGGCCGTCTCGCTGCTGTACGCGAACCGGCGTCACCTGCCACGTCGTGCGCAAGCCTTCATGAACTGGCTTGCGGAACTGCTGACGCCGCGCTTGTAGCCCGGCTGCATTCAGGGGTGCTTACAGCCCCTTCTCCACCATCGCGACGAGCCGCTGCCCGAGCGCATCGACCTGATCATCGGGCAAATCGCGCAACGGACCGTCGATGACTAGCACGGCGAGACCATGTACCGCCGACCAGGCCAGATACTCCGCGCCGGGCCGCTGCGCTGCGTCGATGATGCCCGCCGCGACCATGCCGTCGAGCGCCGCCCCCAACAACTCGAACGGATTCAGGCCGCTCGCGCCAGCCTTCTCCGGCCCGCCTGCCGAACGCACGTTCTCGGACGGCGCAAACGCCGTACGGAACAACCCCGGCTGCCGCCGCGCAAAATGCAGATACCCAATGCCCACCGCGCGAAGCACGGCGCGTGAGCGAGACACACCATCCGGCATCGTTGCCGCGTCGATCATCGCCTGCTCGTGCTCGATCCCCGTCGCCAGCTCGGCGAGTGCCGCCGCGCGCACCGCATCAAGCAAATCCTGACGATTGGCGAAATGCCGGTAAGCGGCATTGGGAACGACCCCGGCGCGACGCGTCGCCTCACGTAGGATCACCGCGTCCGGCCCCCCATCGCGCGCCAGCGCGATCCCCGCTTCCAGCAACGCCCGGCGCAGGTCGCCGTGGCGGTATGTCGCGCGCGCCGGCCCGGTCGTTGTTTCTTGTTCTGTCATTGCTACCCCTTGTGGACAGTGTCCATTATGTCTGCTATTGTTTGTGTACACTGTCCACAAAGGCAAGTTGCAGTGCGTCAGACGGCACCGGCTTCGTCACATTCGCGCATTAAATGCGAAGGCACTATGGTTGATGAGGTACCGAAGACCTTCGCCCAATGACACTTCCCCAACGGGGCGTCCCTGCGCCCCTTTTTTACCGACACATCGAGGAGCGCTCCATGCAAGTTCATTCCTATCTGTTTTTCGAAGGTCGTTGTGAAGAAGCCATTGATTTCTACGAAAAGACGCTGGGCGCACGACGCGGCATGCTGATGCGTTACGGCGAAAGTCCGGAAAAGTGCCCTGAAGGCATGCTGCCACCGGGCAGCGACAACAAGATCATGCACGGCGAGTTCTTCATCGGCGAATCGATGGTGATGGCCTCGGACGGCATGGTGAGCGGCAAGCCGAAGTTCGAGGGCTTCTCGCTGTCGGTCGACTTCACGGAAGTCGGCGCTGCCGAAAAGGCGTTCCACGCGCTGGCTGAGGGTGGTTCGGTCAACATGCCGCTCGGCGAGACGTTCTTCGCGAAAACGTTCGGGATGGTCAAGGACCGTTTCGGCATGAACTGGATGGTGATCGTGCCCAAGGAAATGCCGAAGGGCTGATGTTCCGCCCTCGCCGAATCTCCCGGCACGCCGACACACACGCATCGACGCTCGCCGCCCGCCATCGGGCGGCGAGCATTTTTTGTTCCCCGGCTGTCTGCCGGTTCGTGTCCGACAAGTTCCTCACGCCTGTGCTATCGTCGCCGCCATGCCATCCGTGATCTCTATCCAGAATCTGTCGAAGACGTACGCGACAGGATTCCAGGCGCTCAAGAACATCAACCTGGAAATCCAGCGCGGCGAGATCTTCGCCCTGCTCGGCCCGAACGGCGCCGGCAAAACGACCCTTATCAGCACCATCTGCGGCATCGTGCGACCGACCTCGGGCACGGTGACGGTCGACGGTCACGACATCGTCACGGACTACCGTGCGGCGCGTGAAGCCATCGGCCTTGTCCCGCAGGAGCTGACCACCGACTCGTTCGAATCGGTGTGGGCCACCGTCTCCTTCTCGCGCGGCCTGTTCGGCAAGCCCGCGAATCCGGCGCACATCGAGAAGGTGTTGCGCTCGCTCTCGCTGTGGGAGAAGAAGGACAGCCGCATCATGCAGCTCTCGGGCGGCATGAAGCGACGCGTGCTGATCGCCAAGGCGCTCTCGCACGAGCCACGCGTGCTGTTCCTCGATGAGCCCACGGCCGGTGTGGACGTCGAACTGCGGCGCGACATGTGGCGTCTCGTGCAGTCGCTGCGCGAGACCGGCGTGACCGTGATCCTCACCACGCACTACATCGAAGAGGCCGAGGAAATGGCCGACCGCGTGGGCATCATTACCGGCGGTCAGATTACGCTCGTGCAGGAGAAGACCGAACTGATGCGGCATATGGGCAGCAAGCAGCTCGCGTTGCAACTGACCGAGCCAGTCTCCGCCGTCCCCGACGCACTGGCCGCGTACGGCCTCACGCTCGGCAACAACGGCACCGAACTCGTGTTCACGTACGACGCCAACATCGAGCAGACGTCCATCGCCTCGCTGCTTCGCGACATGGAGCGCGCCGGCATATCGGTGAAGGATCTGCACACGACGCAAAGCTCGCTCGAAGACATCTTCGTCTCGCTCGTGCACAGGAAAGAAGGATGAGCCGCGCCATGAATTTCTACGCCATGAAGGCGATCTACAACTTCGAGATGGCACGCACGCGTCGCACGCTGATGCAAAGCATCATCTCGCCGGTCATCTCGACCTCGCTGTACTTTGTGGTGTTCGGCGCGGCGATCGGTTCGCGCATTCCGGAAATCGAAGGCGTGCCGTACGGTGCGTTCATCGTGCCGGGCCTGATCATGCTCTCACTGCTCACGCAGAGTGTGACGAACGCCTCGTTCGGCATTTATTTCCCACGCTTTACCGGCACGATCTACGAGGTGCTTTCCGCACCGGTGTCCTACATGGAGATCGTGTGCGCGTACGTGGGTGCGGCGGCGACCAAGTCGATCATTCTCGGGGTCATCATGCTGGGCACGGCCGCGTTGTTCGTGCCGTTGCGCATCGAACATCCGATCTGGATGATCTTCTTCCTCGTGCTCACCGCAGTAACGTTCAGCCTGCTCGGTTTCATCATCGGCATCTGGGCCGATGGCTTCGAGAAGCTGCAACTCGTACCGTTGCTCATCATCACGCCGCTCACGTTCCTTGGCGGCAGCTTCTACTCGACGAGCATCCTGCCGCCGTTCTGGCGCGCTGTGACGCTGTTCAACCCTGTCGTGTATCTCATCAGCGGTTTTCGCTGGAGCTTTTACGGACTGGCAGATGTGAGCGTCGCCGTGAGTCTTGGCATGACGCTGTTGTTCCTGGCGATCTTCCTCGCCGTCGTCGCATGGATGTTCAAGACGGGCTATCGCCTGAAGAGCTGAGGTAGATAGCAATGCCGGACGGTGATGCCGTCCGGCTTGTCCTCGCCCCCGCCCCGCTACGTCAGGCTACGTCAGATCGGTGGCGTCTCGCGAAACGCGGGCAGCGCCTCGGCCTGCGCCGAGAAGTTGGCGATCTCGGGAAACTCCGCGCCGAAGTCGACTTCCGGCAGCAGCAACTGATGGAAACGCCACGCCACGGCCACTGCCACGCCATGCTCGCCAATCTGCTCCGGCGTTGCCAGGATGGGCACCTGCGCTAACTCCAGTTCCAGCTCGTGAAACGCCGCGTGCACTTGGGTGCGCACACGGTCTGTCCACGGCGTATGCCGCTTCTCGCTCGGACGCAGTTCGCGCTCGTACACCAACTGCACCGACTTCTCGCAGGCCGCCAGCGCCAGTCCCGTCAGACGCAACGCGCGCACACGCTCAGCAGGGTCGACAGGCACCAGCCGCTGCGCCGGATCGACCAGCGATTCCAGGTACTGGAGGATGAGGGTCGAGTCCATGAGTACCGTGCCGTCGTCGGTCACGAGCGTCGGTGCCTTGACGACCGGATTGATCGCGGCAAACGCGTCGAAGGTGCTGAACACCGACAACGAACGGTGCTCGAAGGCAAGCCCGAGCAACTTCAGGCAAATCGCCGTACGACGCACGTACGGCGAATCCAGCATTCCGATCAACTGCATGTCTCGCTCCAAGGTTCGAGGCGCTCACCGCCGGTTTCGTCGATCATACATGACGGGTAGAATGGTTCGCATGGCCGATTCGACAGGGAGACGTTTCATGAACATCCTGATGGTTCTGACCTCGCACGACCGCCTGGGCGACACGGGCAAGAAGACGGGCTTCTGGCTCGAAGAATTCGCCTCGCCCTACTACGTATTCATCGACGAAGGGCTCACCGTTACGCTCGCTTCGCCGGCCGGTGGCCAGCCGCCACTCGACCCCAAGAGCGACGAGCCTGACGCGCAAACGGAATCCACCCGGCGCTTTCGCGAAGACCCCGACGCGCAGAAGGCGCTCGCCAGCACGCTCAAACTCGCCGACGTCAAAGCCGACGACTACGACGCTGTCTTCTATCCCGGTGGCCACGGCCCGCTCTGGGATCTTGCGCAAGACCCGCACTCCATTCACCTCATCGAAGCCTTCGAGCGCGCGGGCAAGGCCATCGGCTTTGTTTGTCATGCCCCGGGCGTGCTGCGTCAGGTGCGTGCCGCGAACGGCGAACCGCTCGTGCGCGGACGCCACGTCACCGGCTTCACCAACGACGAAGAGGCCGCCGTCGGCCTCACCGACGTCGTGCCGTTCCTCGTGGAAGACGAACTCAAGCGGCTGGGTGGGCTATACGAGAAAGGCGGCAACTGGGAATCCCATGTTGTCGGCGACGGACGCCTCGTCACCGGGCAGAACCCTGCCTCATCGGAAGAGGCCGCACGCACGGTGCTGGCGATGATGGAACCGCGCCTGCCATGAGCACGGTGTCGTCGGTTCAGGTGCGTCGGCTCGTTCCTGCCGACGCACTCGCCTTTCAGGCATTGCGTCTTTCCGGCTTGCAGGCGCATCCGGAGGCGTTCGGGTCGAGCTATGCCGAAGAAAAGGACTGGCCGCTCGAACGTGTGCGCGAGTGGCTGACAGTGCGCCCGGATACGGGCGTTTTTGGTGCATTCGAAAACGAACGGCTTGTGGGCGTAGTCGGTCTGGGACGTCAGACACGCGCGAACTTCGCGCACGTCGGCTTCCTTTGGGGAATGTACGTCCATACGGCCGCTGTCGGGCGCGGCGTTGGCCGAGCGCTCCTCGACGCCGCCCTTGCCCTCGCACGCTCGCAGCCGGGACTGCGCCATCTCACACTTCAGGTGAACGCCGACAATCGTGCGGCGCTTGCGCTCTACCAGTCGTTCGGCTTCGTGGAGATCGGCCGCGAGCCAGACGCCATGCGCGTAGGCAACGGCTTCTGCGACGACATTCGCATGTATCTGCCGATTGCCACGCGCTGAGCCGCCAGCCTTCACTCCATTGAAAACGAGCGCGCCGACACCTGTCCGGGTCGGCGCGCTCGCTTCTTGCACACGCACGCCATCAACGCGGCGCGCTTCATTAAGACATCAGACCGGCTGCATCTCGAACGGTCCCAGATAGTCCATCTTGCCCACTTCCACGCCTTGCGCGCGCAGCAGGTCGTGCGTCGTCGTCACGTGGAAATAGAAGTTCGGCAGCGCGAACTTGAAGAGATAGTCGACGGCGTCCATCGTGGTCTGCTGCGCCTTGAACTTCAGCGTGATCTGGCGCGACTCCGCCCCATCGAAACGGTCTTCGAGAATGCCCGCAATGAAAGCCTCGGTATTGGCGATGCGGTCGCGCAGTTGATCGAACGTCGTCTCCGTATCCTCGAACTTCGGCGACTCGACGCCGGTGATGCGCGACACGGCGAACTTTGCCGTATCGCTCACGCGCTGCACCTGCGCGACGAAATCGAGCATGTCCGGCGCGAGCTTGGCCTTGAGAATCGAATCCGGGTCGGTCGACGTCGCTTCGCAGTGCGCGCGCGCCTTCTTGATGTAGTCGGCCATGACGGTCAGGCCACGGAGATAAACGGGGATCGTGGCGCGATAGAGGGTGATGGACATCGGGGAACTCCTCGGGAGATGACCCATTGCGCAATGCGCGGGTAACGGGGAAATGCGGGCAAAAGCACATGCTATCAGCGCAGGAATTTTCTTGCCGCGCACCGGGCGATTTCTGGAATTCGCCACCCGGACACTTGCGCAAAATTAATGGCCCGGGGCAGCGACGCAACGACGACGTGCTCCACCCCCATCACGACAAAAGGATTTCATCGCATGGCGAGTTCGACGCTTTCCGTCCCTCCTCTCCCGCGCTCCGGTCACGTCGCGTGCACGTCGAGCGAGGAGGCGATCCAGACGTGCAGGGACGCCGAAAGCGAGTATGCGCTCATAAGCATCTGGGGCCAGGTCAAGGACTTCTTCCGGGGCACCCACAAGGAAGTGGCACAACGCGCGCTGTTTCGGCTCGCACATCCGAAAACCATGGACGAACAGGTCGCCGCGTTTGCCGAACTGCTGCGCTACGCCGCCCCCGAAGATATGCACCGTCTGCATTGGCATCTCTCCAGTCACGAAGTCATCGGCTTCCAGGTCGGCGATCCTGTCTTCGCGCCCGCGCACGATGTCGTCGACTACATGAAGCACACCACGTGGATGGACTTCGAAGACAGTTGTCATCTGCTGCTCAGCCTTCGGTTCGACGGCCATCACGTGCTCACGGGAGGCGACGACTTCGGACTGGCGCTACACGATCTGACGGATGCCCCGCAGTGCCCCGTGACGACCGGGAGATGCCAGCGGCAGCTCAGCGCAATGCCGACGCTGCTCGACGCCCTGCAAATCATGCGCCTGCATCGCGACGACGAAATTCCTGGCCTCAGTGTGCGCGTAAGGGTCGCGATCAACGCGCTGATGATCGAGATCAACGGCACCGGCGCCCCCGTGAGCGGCGCAATCGGCCGTAATGCCGAGCAGCTATCCAGGCTCGCGACGATGCTCAGGGATCGTTACTAAGAAGTCACAGTGTCAGCGGCGCAACCCAGCGCCCTCATGATTGGAAACGCATTGCAAAGGAATCTTCGCCATGATCACGAACCCGTCCTCGCCGGTCCTCTCACTCTGCGGCGACACCGCCTCCAGCCTCAGCGCGAAGAACATCGACGAGTGCACGAACGCGCACCGAGAAAGACCTGGAAAGCCTATGGGGACGCATCAAGGACTGGTTTTTTGGCACGCATCGCGTGGACGCAAAACTGGCGCTGTATCGGATGCTGAACGCCGAAACGACCGATGTGATGCAGGCGTCGTATCTCGAGCTGCTTCGCTACGTCGAGCCCGAACATCGTCAGCAGTTGGCGTGGCTCATCTGCGAGCACGAACGCCCCGCCTTCCAGATCGGCGGGTACGTCGTCTCATCTAAGGTCGACTGGGCGTGTCAGGGACCCTCGGAACCGCCGCCGAGCGTGACGGATATGGCAAGGCTACTGCTGTCTCTTCGATACAAGGGACTGCCGGTGCTGGAGACGCTGCGCGACGTTGGCCTTTGTCGCATCGTCGAAGCGGCGCGCGAGGAAGGGCTCCCTGAGGCAAAGGCCGAAGTGAATGCAGATCGGATGCTCGAGGCACAACAGTGGTTCCTGGGACGTTCACCGTCGCTTGTCGACGCACTCGAACTCATCGGCCTGCATCGAAATGACGACGACGGGGAACTCGCCTACCAACTCCGGCTGGCCGTCGAAAAGGCGCTTGGCGGTGAGGACGACGACAAGACCGCCGTGATGTCGCGCAATGCGGAGAACCTGATGTGTCTGGTGACCGACATGTTCCACGATCGTGAGCATTTGAAGCGGACCGCTCTGTTGGCCAACCTGCCCGTCAATCCGCTCAATCGCGCGGCCTGACACGCATGGCCGCCACATCTGTCCCGGGGGGGGTCATCGGTTCTTGGTCTGCGTCTGAACGACGTTTCAGGTGCATCGAGTCCGTCGCGCCGATCGGGATGATGGTCTGCCGCAAGTGCGCGTAACACTCGCCATAGGCCTCACAGCCGGGGCAACCCGGCGCAGGCGCGGGTGCGCGCCCGTAGGCGTGCGCGCAAGCTTCGGCGAGGAATCGCTTCCATCGCAGATTCGCCGTGTTCTCGGCGACCAGCGTGGGGAAAAAGTGCGTGAGTAACGCGGTGACGTCGTCGCGTCCCGTCAGGCCCAGATCGCGCCAGAGATGATCGGGCCGCAGACACGCCGTGGCGAGGATCGTCGCCATGTCGGCCGCCTCAACCGGATGCAGTATCGGATCGGCGCGACGGCGCATCATCTCCTTCATCTCGACGACGAAGACGGCATGCGACGCCCACGCAGGCGTCGGCAATGTCGAGGCAAGCGCCTGCCATCCGTCGGGCACAGGAAGAAAGTGACGACGCAGCAACGCCGCCAGCGCGGCGCCCGACAGCCCGAGGCGGGCAAGGCGCTCGGGCGTGGCATTGGCCGCGAGGAGCGAGGCGAACAACGCCGCCTCGGGGCGTGCATGCGAAGGCGTCAGTGTGGGACCGTGCATGAGTGACATTGCCCGGCGTTCAGGCAATTTTGCCGAATGATTCGGAATGAGGTGACTCTGGTGACTTAGGCGACAGCCAGAATCACGCTCGATGCCTTGACCAGCGCAGCGGCAGCGCGACCGGCCGTCAGCCCCAGACGCTTCGCGCTTTCGTTCGTCACGATGGCGGCAATGATCGCACCGTTGTCGGCCGTAATTTCGACTTCGCTGTTCACCGCGCCCGTCTCGACGCGCGAGACTTTGCCGGTGATCACGTTGCGCGTGGAGACCTTGCTCGCGTCGGCATCGACCATCACGATCACCGACGAGGCCTTGATCAGTGCCACCGCGTCGCTACCTTCCTTCAAGCCCAGATTCACCGTGCTTTCGTGCGTGATGACGGCAACGATCTCCTGCCCGGCGTCCGTGCGCAGCGTGACTTCGTCGTTCACGGCACCGCGTTGCAGCGCAATGACTTTACCGTTGAATTGGTTGCGGGCACTGGTCTTCATGGAAATCTCCTGTCGATGTGGGGCGCGTGGCCGGAGACCTTCATGTCGGCGATGTGGACAATGCAACCGAGGCCACGCGATGCAATAAGACGTTCGGACGGTCGCGCCGGACCGCAAGTGTGATGCAGTATAGCGAGTCGACGTGGCGTCCGGCGTAGCAGGCCGGTGATATGCTTCATCAGCGTCCGGGGCCGGACAGATGCCCGCTTCGGGCGCGCAGTATCGAGGCCACCCTGGCACGCTGCACGGGACGCCATCTGCCACGCATGCCGACACAGGAGCCGTCATGGGTACTCCCCGCCACATCCCCACGCCGACCGAGGCCGCCACGCTCGCCCGCAGCTGGGTCAGCCACTTCTCAAAACCCACCGTCATCGCCATGACGCTCGCGTTTGTCGCCGGTTATATCGACGTGGTCGGCTTCATCGCGCTGTTCGGCCTCTTCACCGCGCACGTGACCGGCAACTTCGTGATGATTGGCGTGCAACTTGTCGCCAACACCCACGTCGGTGTGCTCGCCAAGTTGCTCGCGTTGCCCGTGTTCGTCATTTTCGTCGCGATGGTCAAGCTCATCGTGCAGGGCTTTGCCAACACCAACCGTCGCCCGCTCCGGTTGTTGCTGATCTTGCAGACGTTGTTGCTACTGGGGTTCATGATCATCGGCATGATTGCGCAGCCGATTATCTCGGCCGACGCGCCGCTCGCCATTCTCTCCGGCATGTTCGGCGTCGCCGCGCTGGCGATCCAGAACGCCATCGGACGGCTGGTGCTCGCCGACCTCGCCCCGACCACCATCATGACCGGCAACACCACGCAGATCGTGATCGACATGGTGGAACTCGCCAGCGGCAACTGCGGCGACGACAAGGCCGCCAGAACTCGGCTGCGCAAGATGCTCCCTGCGCTGGCCGCCTTCGCCGTCGGCGCCATCCTCGGCGGCTTCGCATATCACGGCGCGGGCTTCTGGTGCGTACTGTTGCCGGTCGTACTGCTCGCCGCACTCGCCACCGCCAACGAGTGAGCCCCCCTCGTCCCCGAAGAACAATCGCGCGGAACGCGCGATAATGGCGGCCTTTTGCGGGATTAGGGGAGATCGTAATGAAGCTGGATTCGCAGTGGGTACTCGTCACGGGTGGGGCACGCGGACTGGGCGCGGCCATTACGCGCGCAGTGGCGCGTGAAGGCGCAGGCGTCGTCATCAACTATCTGCGCAGCGACGTGGCCGCCCGCGAACTGGCCGAATCGCTCGGCGATCGCGCTATCGCATTGCAGGCCGACGTCACCGACGAGAAGGCCGTCGCCCGCCTTTTCGCCGAAGCCCGCGAGCGCATTGGCGGCCCCATCGTCTCTGTCGTCAACAACGCGCTCGCTGACTTCCGCTTCGACGGCGATGCGCGCCCCAAGCTGGCCGACATCTCCTGGTCGCGCTTCTCGCAGCAGCTCGAAGGGGCCGTGAAAGGCGCACTCAACACGATGCAGGCCGCACTGCCGGGCATGCGCGAAGCCGGGTTCGGACGCATCGTGAACGTGGGCACTAACTTGTTTCAGAACCCTGTCGTGCCGTATCACGATTACACGACCGCCAAGGCTGCTCTGCTCGCGCTCACGCGCACGGCGTCCAACGATCTCGGCCCCGACGGCATCACCGTCAACATGGTCTCGGGCGGCCTTCTGCGTGTGACCGATGCCAGCGCCGCCACGCCCGAAGCCGTGTTCGACCTGATTGCGAACCTCACGCCGTTGCGCCGGGTCACGACGCCGGAAGAGTTCGCCGACGCCGTGTTGTACTTTCTCTCGCCGTGGGCGCGTGCCGTGACCGGGCAGAACCTCATCGTCGACGGCGGGCTGGTGAAGGGCTGAGCCCGCTACGCCCTGCGCGCGCTGTGCCCCTACGCAAGGCGGGGAACGCGTCCGTGCTGTCGCCGGACGCGGTAAAATCGCCGTCTTTGTGAGCGCGCACTCACACCCATCTCACTTCCAAACCCCGAATTCAGACAGTGACCGCAACTTCCGCCACACCCGCAGACATCCCGAGTGACGACGCCAGCAGCACCGATGCCATCCACGAAGACCGCCTATGGCGTGACGACGGGTGGACGGCGAAGGTCGTCAAGAACGAAGAGGACGACGGCTGGGCGGTGGCGATGTTCAAGGACGGCGAGTCGGAACCCGCCCTCGTGGGGCCGTGGACGATGGGGCGCGACAAGAAGAATCCAAAGCCACTGGATGTCGGCGCGTTCCATACGCTGGTGAAAACGGCGGCCGAGGTATTGCGGCGTCACGAACAGCAACTGCACGCGCAGTTGCACAAGCGCATCAGTGTGGACGGGCCGGACGGCGAAATCGACGTCACGCTCGATATCGTGCCCGACGACTACGATCCTTACGCCATGCTGAGCGCCATCGACCGCTTCGGCGAAACGATTGCGACGGTCAAAGTGCCGCCGTCGTTCAAGCTCTCACGCAACAGTGCGCGCGCCTGGGTCGAGAACGACTTTCAACGTCCCCAGTGAGCGCCCGCTAACGCCGCTCCCGCCGCTCCCTTCTCTCCCGTCCCATCCCATCACTGCGGATACCGGGATAACTGCCCGTCTGGTTAGCGTTCCTCACGACGCCTAAGATGGATTTCGCCGCCGTACCCGCTGTACCGCCTGTACCGCGTTATCCGCTGCAACATGCGAGCGGGCGCTCACACAGTGCAGCGGTGGCGTTCCCATCGAATCTGGCGTCAGGAGACCCCATGAAACGCTTTCACATCGCGCTCGCCGTGCGCGATCTCGACGAATCCATCACCGATTATTCCGCGCGTCTCGGACAGCCGCCCGCAGCCGTCGTGCCGGGTGCCTACGCCATGTGGCGCACCGACCTGCTGAACTTCTCGATCAATCAGTCGCCGTCGCGCGCGGGCGAGCTTCGCCACGTTGGCTTCGAAGACGACGATGCCCCCGAGTACGCCAGCAGCACCGACTGCAACGGTCTGCTGTGGGAAGCCTTCTCCGCCGCAGAACAAGACCGTCGCATAGTGAGTACTTACGGGGTGGCGGTGCGCAATAGCTGAGCGCCCTGCCCCTCGCCCCCCTCCGCTTGGGATCAAGTGTCAGTGGGGGCAACCTGAGAAGAAGGCGCGGCCAAAAGGTACCTCGAACTTGCGCATATACTATTCTTGAACTATTCATGAAATATTCATGGATACGTTCAAACCGAGAATTCGGATGGCCGATCAATCGCTTCGAATTGAGGAAATACGCCGTCTGCTAAGGCTCGGACCGCGTACTGCACAAGAAATCATGGCTGATTTGTCGATCAGCCAGCCCACCCTCTCCCGGGTCATTCGGGAAGCGCCTGAACTATTCACAACCTTTCGAATTTCTGGGGATCGCACCCCGAAGTACGGGACTTTGCGTCCGCTGCCCGGCGAGTTAACTCCCCGTCAAACGGTCTATCGGGTTTCAGCCGAAGGCGCGATTGAACCGTTCGTCCGCGTCGAATTTCTGACCGGCGGGGCAACGCTCGAACTCGGCACGTCCCGGAACACGCTATACGAAAGCCTGCCCCCGTATATGGCATTCGCCACGCCATCGGGATTCCTGGGGCGCCAGGTCGCGCGAGCGGTCGCTTTGGAAATGAAGCTTCCGGAGAGTCTTCGGGATTGGAGCGACGAACATCGTGTCGCCTATCTCTTAACCAGAGGACTGAATCTCCCCGGCAATTTGATTTACGGCGACGTCTCCCTGCAAAGGGAGATGGAATTCCGTCAGTTACTGCCAGTGTCATCTGCGCAAAAGCTGGACTCGTACGAGGCGATGGCCAATCAGCTCAAGGACGCCGCCTATGGCTCCAGCGCGGGCGGCGAGCAACCCAAGTTTCTCTCTCTGAGCGAAGATGTCGGCCATGTGATCGTGAAGTTCGCCAAGCGTGGTAGTCGCATGGCGGAACTGCTATCGCTTGAGCATCTGGCCCTCCGGGCGCTGAATATCGCGGACGTCCCGTCGGCGTCGACGCACCTCCTCGCGACCGATAGTTATACCTTTCTTGAGGTGCAACGATTCGATCGGATCGGACGCTTTGGTCGCGTCGGCATGCTCTCTGCGAGGGCGATAGACGACGAGTACTTTGGGAAGCGAGACAATTGGTCCGCATTCGCGACGCGATGCGAGCAGGCACGACTCCTAACGGCCACCGAAGCCACTAAGATCCACGTGATGGCCGCATTTAGCGAGCTTATCGGTAACGGAGACCGACATTTCGAGAACATCTCGCTTCTCTTTAATGAGGGTGGCCGGATTGACCGAGTGGCCCCCGCGTATGACATTCTCCCCATGAATTACGCGCCGTTGGGCGCAGGCGTCGATCCCGATCTTTTGCCGATCACCCCCAAGATCGGGGCCATTGGTGCGAGACCAAACGTTTGGGGCAAGGCCTATTGCGCTGCCAAAGCATTCTGGGAAAGCGTGCAACAAGGGGCTTGTTCTTTGCCGATCCCGGACGAGTACAAGGATCTCGCGACGGCAAACCTCGCGGTGGCGAAGGACTTCGTGGTTCCGCTCGTTCCCAGCAACTGAGCGCCGAAGGTCCAGTCAGTAGCAACCTGACTGGACCTTCTGCTGAACGGACGCCCCGCCAAAAATCACGCCGGTACTTCGTCCGAATCTTCCACACCACCGAAGCCAGGCAACGGGCGCTGCCAGCGCTGCGCGATGAATACGCCGACGAGCGCCACACCGCCACCGATCACGTGGAACGTGTGCAACTGCTCACCCAGCAGCACAACAGCAATCGCGGCTGTCATGACCGGCAGCACGTTGATGAACATGCTGCAACGGTTCGGCCCGAGATGCCGGATGCCCTGAATCCACAGAATCGGCAACACGATCGAAGCCCCCAATCCGGCGTACAGCACCAGCGGCACCGTCGCCGCATTCAGTTGTGCCTGACCGGCAGGCACCATCGCGAGCATCGGAATCATCGTGATCAGCGCCGCCCACGCCTGCACGTAGGTCGACTGCGCGGGCGGCACCGCCACGTGCCAGCGTCGCAGCAACACGCTGTACAACCCGTACGATGCGGACGCGATCAGCATCAGGATGTCCCCCAGATGCATGCCGCCATCGAGTAACTGCGACGGATGCCCCTGCCCGATCAGATACACCAGCCCTGCGAGCGACAGCAGACCGCCCACAAGCATGCCGAGAGTCGGCGGCTCGCGCAGCAGCACCACGCTCCACAGCAGGGTCAGCAGCGGGGCCAGCGCCGTCACGATCGCCATATTGGTCGCCGTAGTGCTGTGCGCCGCGAGATACGACAGGCTCTGATAGAACGACATGCTCAGAAAACCGAGGAAGCCGAGCTTGGCGAGTTGCGGGCGCACATGATGCCAGTTGCGCATTAGCGGACGAATGACGAAGGGCGTCATGACGGCTAGCGCCAGCACCAGACGATAGAACGTGATGGCCGACGGCGCGATGGTCGTGGCCGAGAGCTTCGAAACGATGACGTTGCCGGCCCACAACAGCATGGCGCCGAGCGGATACAGAAAGTACCCCATGACGATTTCCCACAGGTTTGACAAAGGAAGCGCCATCGTCAGGGATGTCACATAGGACCGTCTCACGCTAAAATTCCAAAACCTGTCTCGAAAAGGACACCCGTGGCTACCGAAAAGGCTGTGCGGCGCGTTATCGATCCGCGCGTGACCGACCATCTGCGATTCGAGAACACCCCTATGCCGATGGCGGCGATGGCGGTCGATTACGCGCACAACGAGTTCATCGCCTCGCATTCGCATCGGCGCGCGCAACTGCTCTTCTCGATTGAGGGCGTGATGATCATCGCGTCGTCGTCGGGTCGCTGGGTGGTGCCACCGACACGCGGCGTCTGGCTCGCGTCCGGACTGGAACATACGGTGCGCATGAGCGGTAACGTCAAGATGCGTACCGTGTTCGTGGAGCCGGGCAGCGAGCCGTTACCCGACACCAGTTGTGTCGTGGAGATCACGCCGCTGATGCGCGAGCTGATTCTGGCCGCTATTCATGTGCCGCCGGACTACGCGCCCGACTCACGGGACGCGCGCCTCATGCGCCTACTGCTCGACGAACTGATCGCCCTGCCCGTCCTGCCACTCTATCTGCCGTGGCCACGAGACGCACGTCTGGCACGCGTTTGCGATCGTCTGATGCAAAGCCCTTGCGACGACGCCATCATCGACCATTGGGCCAGCGAAGCGGGCCTCTCACCGAAGACGTTTCAGCGGCGTTTTTCCACGGAAACAGGCCTGACGTTCGGCCGCTGGCGTCAGCAAGCGCGCCTGCTTCAAGCGCTGGAAGCGCTGGCACGCGGCGAAAAGATCGTGAACGTGGCGCTCGATCACGGCTATGCCAGCCAGAGCGCGTTTGCGGCGATGTTCAAACGGCACTTCGGCGTACCGCCGTCGGCGTTTTATCGATAATGACGAGTACGACGCGCGTCGATGCGACTGCACAACTTCATAGTGCGCACGCAGATAACACGGATAACACCGATAACACGGAGATCACACCATGCATTACCTGCTCACTTACGAACTCGTTGACGATTACCTCGACCGTCGCAGCCAGTTCCGCGACGCGCATCTGGCCCTCGCCTGGGCAGCATCGGAGCGCGGCGAACTGCTGCTTGCGGGCGCACTGGAGTCGCCCGTCGACACGGCAGCCCTGCTCTTCGAAGGCGACTCGCCTGCGGCGGCAGAAGCCTTCGCGAAAACGGATCCGTACGTGGTGAATGGTCTGGTTAAGTCGTGGCGCGTACGGCCGTGGAAGACGGTCGTCGGCAAGACAGCAAGCACGCCGGTGCGCTGAAAGATGGCCGGGCGGATGAACCGGCAGCACAAAAACAAAACGCGCCTGGCTGTTAAGCCAAGCGCGTTTGTCGACAACCGATTGCGCGGCGTGTTTCTGGAGCTTTCCGAGAATCACGCCGCTAAATCTGGCGTCCCCTAGGGGATTCGAACCCCTGTACTCACCGTGAAAGGGTGATGTCCTAGGCCTCTAGACGAAGGGGACCTAAAGTCTTCCGTTTTGGTGGAGGTAAGCGGGATCGAACCGCTGACCTCTTGCATGCCATGCAAGCGCTCTCCCAGCTGAGCTATACCCCCGTACGGCGAAGAAGTGAGACTATAGCGTGCTTTTCCGGCCTTGGGAAGTCCCTGCATCAAAATATTTTGACGGGGCCGGATGTCACCACGATGACCCGGCCACCGACAGTCACCCCCGATCCCCGGCCTTACTGGCTCAGCCCACGTGCCTCGATGGGCCAGAGACCTTCGACCCGCCCGTGCCGCACCGCCACGTATCGGTCGTAGAGATTGACCGTCGGATCGCAGTGTCCCGGCACCAGCAGAATCGGCTCGCCCAGCCATGGCGCGCTGTCTTCGTCCGCCGAGGCGAGTTCCAGTACGCCATGTTCGTCCGAGGCAGTCCGGTAATGCGGCTTGCTCGCCTGTTGCGACGACCAGAAGCGCGGCAGGCCGGAATCAGTCGCTACGCTCTTGAGCCCCGCATCGCACACGATGATCCCGTTGCGCGCCGTGCTCATGACCGTCGACGCGAGAAACAGACCGTGGCGAAAGCGCCAGTCGTCGCGCCACTCAAGCGAACCGTAATGGCCGTCTAGAAACACATACGAGCCCGGCTGAATTTCGGTGTACACGCCGCTTTCGATATCGAACTCGGCCGTGCCTGTGCCTCCGCCCGTCACGACCGGACACGCAATGCCGCGCGCCTCAAGAAAGCGCACGTAGGCCGATGCGCGGTCGGCGGCGAGACGTGCGGTATCGCGTCGCTTCTCCCACCCGTCCACATGCTGCGCGCTGCCGTGATATGCCTGCAATCCGCCGAAACGTAGCCCTTCGTAGTGATCGATGGCATCGACCAGTTGCGCCACGGCATCCGTCGAATCCACGCCGCAACGCCCCTGCCCCACGTCCACTTCGGGCAGCACGGCGATGCGCACGCCTGCGCGCTGCGCGGCCTTACCGAGCGGTGCAACTTGCCGCACATCGTCGACACACACCGACAGCGTGACATGCGCCGCCATTGCCACAGCCAGCGCCACGCGCGCCTCGCCGACGAATTCGTTGCTGATATGGATGTTGCCGATGCCCGCATTGACGAACGGGATAGCCTCCGTCACTTTCTGGCAGCAGATACCGACCGCGCCCGCCGCCATCTGTGCCCGCGCGATGGTGACAGACTTGTGCGCTTTGGCATGCGGACGCACCGCAACGGCGCGCGCTGCCGCTGCGCTCGCCATGCGTTCGACGTTCGCATCGAACGCGTCCAGATCGAGCAGCAGCGACGGCGTGGCCACCTGCGCGAGCGTGTCGCCCACGCGCGCCACAGGCGGCACGGCAATGCTGCCGGTCGCCGTGTTTACAGCACTCGCTGACATCGAAACCGTATTGACTGAATCTGGCATCACAATCCTCAATCTTTTGATGGGCGGTCGCAGAAAATGGCGGCGGTCGCTTATACCACCGCTTGCGCCACCGCCTACGCCACCCCGCCCGGCAAAGCCCGCGCCAATACCCGCGCAACGTGCAACGCATCCGTCTGCGCCCCATCGTGAATTTGATGGCGGCAACTGGTGCCGTCGGCCACCACGATAGCGTTTTCGCTGCGCTGACGAATCGCAGGCAACAGCGTCAATTCCGACATGGCGCGCGACGTGTCGTAATGCTCCGCCTCGTAACCGAAACTGCCCGCCATGCCGCAGCACGACGATTCGATCGATGATACCTTCAGCCCCGGCACCCAACCAAGGACCGCTGTGACGGGGGAGTAAGCGTCGAACGCCTTCTGATGGCAGTGCCCGTGCACAAGCGCCTCGCCCACGCCCTCCGGCAGCGCTTGCCAGGCCACATCCAGTCGCCCTGCCGCCTTCTCGCGAACCAGAAATTCCTCAAACAAAAACGCGTTGTCCGCCAACTTGCGGGCCGCGTCGCCGAAGCCGTAGCCGAGTACTTCGTCGCGTAGCGAGAGCAGGCACGACGGCTCCAGCCCGACAATCGGCACCCCGCGCTCGACGAACGGCATCACCGCGTCGAGCAGACGTCGCGCCTCTGCCTTCGCTTCGTCCACCAGACCGGCCGCGAGGAACGTCCGGCCGCAGCACAGCGGTCGCTCTCCCGCGCGCTGATTCACATGAACGGTGTAACCCGCCGCTTCGAGCACCTGCTTCGCCGCGCGGGCATTTTCCGGCTCCATATAGTTGTTGAACGTGTCGACGAAGAGCAGCACCTGACGCGAATTCTCCGCACCGTCGGGTCGGCCCAGCGGCGTCTGACGCGCCAGGAACGAGCCGGTGAGCGCTGGCACGGAGCGTTCCAGTGCGAGCCCCAACCAGCGCTTCGCCGCGTTGCTGCCGGGCAGACGCTGCGCCGCATCCAGCAGCCCGCCCACCCGGCTGGCCCACGGCGCGTAGCGCGGCAGGTACGCGATCAGCTTGTCGCGCAACGACACGCCGTGGCGCTTCGCACGCGCATGCCGCGCCTCGATCTTGAAGCGCGCCATATCGATGCCCGTCGGACAATCGCGCTTGCAGCCCTTGCACGACACGCACAGATCGAGCGCCGCCTTCACTTCGTCGCTCGCCAGCCCTTCCTCACCCAGTTGCCCGGAGACGGCCAGACGCAACGTATTCGCCCGTCCGCGCGTGACATGCTGCTCGTCGCGCGTCACGCGATAGCTCGGGCACATCGTGCCCGCGTCGAACTTGCGACAGTGGCCGTTGTTGTTGCACATCTCGACGGCGGACGCGAGGCCGTGCGTGGCGTCCGTGCCGGTGTCCGGCGCCGTCTGCTCGCCAGTCAGCGCATCGCGCTTCACGTTCCATGCCGTCCAGTCGAGCGCGGGCGTCATCGGCTTTGCCGCATAGCCCGGCGCGAAACGGAACAGCTCGCGCGTGTCCATCTTCGGTGGGCGCACCATCTTGTCCGGATTGAATCGATTTTCCGGGTCGAACAGATCCTTGATCTCGCCAAACGCCGCATTGATGCGCGGCCCATACTGCCAGGCCACCCATTCGCCGCGACACAGCCCGTCGCCGTGCTCGCCCGAATAAGCGCCCTTGTATTCGCGCACGAGCGCCGCCGCTTGCTCAGCGATCTCGCGCATCTTCACCGCGCCGTCGCGGCGCATGTCCAGAATCGGCCGTACGTGCAACGTGCCCACACTCGCGTGGGCGTACCACGTGCCTTCCGTCCCGTTGCGATGAAACACCTCGGTCAGCCGCCGCGTGTACTCCGCCAGATGCTCCAGCGGCACCGCGCAGTCTTCGATGAACGACACGGGCTTACCGTCGCCCTTCATGCTCATCATGATGTTCAGGCCCGCCTTGCGCACTTCCCAAAGCGCCTTCTGCGGCCCGGCGTCCGGCATCTTCACAACGCACTCCGGCAAGCCGAGATCGCCCATCAGCGCGGCGAGATCGTCGAGCTTCGCGCGCAGTGCCACGGGATCGTCGCCCGCGAATTCGACCAGCAGAATCGCCTGCGGGTCGCCCGTGAGCGCCTTCTCGATGACGGGACGAAACGCGGCGTTGTCCATCGCCAGATCGATCATCGTGCGGTCGACCAGTTCCACCGCCACCGGCCCCAGCTTCACGATGTGCTGCGTGAGGTCCATCGCCTGATAGAACGTGGGGAAGTTCACCACACCGAGCGTCTTATGGGCGGGCAGCGGCGCGAGCTTGAGCGTGATCTGACGGCTGTACGCCAGCGTGCCCTCCGAACCCACCAGCAGATGCGAGAGGTTGGCCACGCCGTCGTCGGTGTACGCGCGCGGGTTGAGGCAATCGAACAAATCGAGGTTGTAGCCCGCCACACGGCGCAGCACGCGCGGCACGCGCTCGCGCATCTGCGCCTGTTCGCGCATCGCAATGTCGTGAACGCGTTCGAGGATCGCCTTCGTACGCGCGTGCGTGGGCGGCGTGTGCAGCGAGCCGAAGTGCAGTTGCGCGCCATCGGCCAGCACGGCGTCGATGGACAGCACGTTGTGCACCATGTTGCCGTATTCGATGGAACGCGAACCGCACGAGTTGTTGCCGGTCATGCCGCCGATGGTGCATTGCGCGGCAGTCGAAACGTCCACCGGAAACCACAGCCCGTGCGGCTTGAGCCACGCGTTCAGATGATCGAGCACGATGCCCGGCTCGACGGTCACAGTGCGCGCCTCGGCGTCGAAGTCGATCACACGGTTCAGCCACTTGCTGTTGTCGATGACGAGCGCTTCGCCGATGGTCTGTCCGCACTGGCTCGTGCCTGCACCGCGCGCGAGCACCGGCACTTTCTGGTCGCGTGCGATATCGAGCGCGCGAATCAGGTCGTCCTGATCGCGCGGCACCACTACGCCGATGGGGAAGATCTGATAAATCGACGCATCCGTCGCATAACGTCCTCGACTGGCGCGATCGAACAGCACGTCGCCGCGCAGTTCGCGGCGCAGGCGGTCCTGCAACGGCGTGAGCGCCACCCCGCCGCGCTGCATCGGCATCAGATGCACGGGCTGGCTGATGGACGTCAGCGGAGTCGGAGAAGTCGGAGAGGTGCCGTGAGGCGTCGCGCGGGCGTTCGATTGGGAATTCATGACGTTGCTGGCGTTGAGCTGGCCGTACCGAAGTAGATGCACAAGGCATCAGGGACGGGCCTGCGGCGAACGGACACGAGGCCCGTGCGGCAGGTGTTCTGCGAAAGGTGTCGCTCGTCTTGCGGATCGTGCGGACGCTCACCGCGCCCCTCACGATCCGACAAATCAGGCAGACATCAAGTGCACGTCAGGCAGGCTGACGAGCGTTGCTTGCGTTGGCGGCATCGCCGGCAAGCGAGAATTTGCTCTCGGGTTGCATGCGGAAGGCCAGCACCACACCGACGGCCATCAGAATCATGCTGCCCACGAACGGCAGTTCCCAGTTCCCCGTGCGGTCGATGAGATAGCCCGAGAGCACCGGCGAAATGATCGCCGCGAGTGCCGAACCGGTATTCATCATGCCGCTGGCCGTGCCCGAGTATTCCGGTGCGACGTCCATCGGGATCGCCCACATCGGGCCAATCGTCATTTCGGCGAAGAAGAAGCCCGCCGCCAGACACGCCATCGACACATACAGATGGTGCGTGAACATCATCGGCACAAGCGAGATCAGCGTGAGCAGCATGCATACGGAGACCATCCAGCTGCGGGCGCGCTTCAGGTTGCCGGTGCGCTCGTAGAGCTTGTCGGTGACGATCCCGCCGAGCGTATCGCCGATCACACCGGCAAAGAACACGCTCGAAGCGAACAGCGCCGACTTCTTCAGATCGAGGTCGTAGCTATGCAGGAAGTACTGCGGAATCCACGACAGGAACAACCAGAGCGTCCAGCCGTAGCAGAAGTACACGATCGTGACCGGCATCATGCGCTTGAACAGCGGACCCCACGGCACCGAGCCGCTCTTGGCCTTGAGTGCGGGCAGCACGGCCAGTTCTTCGGTCGTGATGCGCGGATGGTCTTGCGGACGTTCGGTAAACGTGAGTGCCCACAGCCCCACCCAGATCAGGCTCACGATCCCGCACAGGTAGAACGACTCGCGCCAGCCGTGCGTGGCCATGATGAACACCACCACGGCCGGGGCCACGGCGTTACCGATACGCGAAGCCGCGTGCGTGATCCCCTGCGCGAAACCGCGCTTTTCCTTGGGAATCCAGCGCGACATGGCCGACGTGGCTGCCGGGAACGTCGCCCCTTCGCCCAGACCCAGCAGCAAACGCGCCAGCAACAGCGTGACGAGACCACCCGCCATACCGGTCAGGATCGTCGCCACCGCCCACAATGCGCCGCACACCAGCAACGTGCGCTTCGCACCGAAGCGATCGCTCACCCAACCGCCGATGATTTGGAAAACCAGATAGGGATAAGCAAATGCAGAGAAGACAAGACCGATTTCCGTCTTGTTGAGATTGAATTCCTTGCCGAAACCGGCTGCCGCTGTGCTGACGTTGACGCGATCGAGGTAGGTGATGAAATACATGACGCATAGCATCACCAGCACGACCCTTGTCGCCTTGAAAAGCTTCATTGCATGTCTCCTGAAACATCCTGTGAAGCGCGCCCGCAGCATGCTGGCAGCGCAAAGGTGTTGCTGCGTCACGAGCTCTTCTGTTGTGAAGCTCTGTGACGCGTGAATGACAATTAAAGCGTTTTACTTCAGGAGCGCCGGCGATCCTCCATCCATATCGTCGGCACTCCTCGTCTCCTGGTTAGGATTACTAACGGCAGGTTACGCGGCGACCTTGAGCGACGGTGTGTCCTTCGCGTGCGCCAGATAGTCCATTGCAGCGACAACACCCGAGCCAGCCAGCTTCACGCCCGAGATCTGCAGGCCCATTTCGCAGCCCGAGAGCGTTGCCATTAGCGTCAGATCGTTGCAGTCGCCCAGATGGCCGATGCGGAACATGGTGCCTCGAATCTTGCCGAGTGCCTGACCGAGCGACATGTCGAAGCGCTCGTAAATGCGTTTGCGGACTTCGTCGGCGTCCACGCCTTGCGGCATGACCACACCGGTGAGCACCGGGCTGTACACCGCCGGGTCCTGGCATTGGATCTCCAGCCCCCAGGCGTTGACGGCACGACGCGTCGCCTCGGCCAGACGCTGGTGACGCGCGAACACGTTATCCAGCCCTTCTTCCAGAATCATGTCGAGCGCTTCGGACAGGCCGTAAAGCAGGTTCGTGTTCGGCGTGTACGGCCAGTAGCCGTTCTTGTTCGCCTCGATGATTTCCTGCCAGCCCCAGAAGGCGCGCGGCAACTTGGCCTGCTTACCCGCTTCCAGCGCCTTGGGCGAGACGGCATTAAAGCTGATACCTGGCGGCAGCATCAGACCCTTTTGCGAGCCCGAGACGGTGACGTCGACACCCCATTCGTCATGACGGTAGTCGGCCGAGCCGAGGCCCGAGATCGTGTCGACAAGCAGCAGCGCCGGGTGTTTGGCCGCATCGATGGCGCGGCGCACGGCCGCGATATCGGAGGTCACACCGGTCGACGTTTCGTTGTGCACCACGCACACGGCCTTGATGGCGTGGCCGGTGTCCTCGCGCAGACGCGCTTCGATCATGTCCGGCTGCACGCCACGACGCCAGCCGTCAGTGCCCGGCAGGCCGATGAACTCCGGCTTCAGACCGAGGTTTTCGGCCATCTTCTTCCACAGCGTGGAGAAGTGTCCGGTTTCGAACATCAGCACATGATCGCCCGGCGAGAGCGTGTTCGTCAGCGCGGCTTCCCACGCGCCGGTGCCTGAAGCCGGATAGATCACTACCGGCTGTTCGGTCTTGAAAATCTTCTTGATGTCGGCGAGCACCTTGCGACCGAGCGCACCGAATTCGGGGCCGCGATGGTCGATCGTCGGATAGCTCATGGCGCGCAGAATGCGATCGGGCACCGGGCTCGGACCAGGGATCTGCAGGAAATGGCGACCCGAGGGATGGAAATCGAGCTTCAACATGAACGTCTATCTCCTCTTGAAAAATTCGTTTTTGAATTTTGCATTCAAAATACTTTAGCAGAGCGGATGACTTTCGCAAGAGGTGAGAAGCGCTTTTAATACAGTCGTTTACCCTAGAGATACGGACGCCTGATACCGTGCGTTACAATCGCGACCATGACGCCTGATGCCGATTTGATGATTTTGAATGCAAAAAATGGATAACACGTCGACGATTGCCGCCCCAGAAATCCCGCGTGTCGAGCGCCTGCGGTTGCACGACACCGTCGTCGAGCACCTGCGCCGCCTCATCATCGAGGGGGTGCTCTCCCCCGGGGTTAAACTCAACGAACGCGAGTTGTGCGAGACGCTCGGCATCTCGCGCACGCCGCTGCGCGAAGCATTCAAGGTGCTGGCGGCCGAAGGGCTTATCGAGATCGCGCCAAATCGCGGCGCGAGCGTCGCGCGGATGACGGAGAAGGAAATCCGCGAGATGTTCGAGCTCATGAGCGCGCTCGAAGCATTCTCGGGGGAATTGGCGGCCGAGCGTATGACAGCCGTCGAACTCGCCGAGATCAAGGCCCTGCATTACGCCATGCTCGCGTGCCGCGCGCAGCAAGACCTGCCGGGCTACTACGCGCGGAATCAGGCGATTCACGATCGCATCAACGAAGCGGCGCGCAACGGCGCGTTGCGACAGACTTATGTGGCCATCAACCGTCGGCTGATGGCGCTGCGCTTTCGCTCGAACTTCCATTCGGACAAGTGGGATCGCGCCATCCACGAGCACGAGCAGATGATCGACGCGCTGGAGCAACGCGACGGCAAACGGCTCGGCGAGATTCTGCGCAAGCACTTGCTGGCGAAACGGGACGCTGTCCTGCAAATTCACGCCGAACCGGCGAGCGACGCCCCGAGCAACTGACGCACGGCATCTCGACAACATCGCGCTAACACCACGCCAAACGACAAACGGCACGTGAGTGCATTCACTCAACGTGCCGTTTGCTTTACGACTGACTTTGTCGCCACCTTCTCTGCGGCTGCTTTTACAACGATCCCTGCCGCGCAACGCTGCGCCTCACACCGGACTCACCGGTGCATCGCCACTGTGCGCCTTTACAGCCGACGCTCTGCCGCTTCCAGCGCACGACGCGCCAGGACTGCCGGTGACTCCAGCACTTCTCCCGCAAGACGCGCAACAAGCGAGGCCACGTTACGACCGTACTGCTTGCCAGCGATGACATCGGCCGGATCGAGCGCGTAGGCCGCGTCGACTTCGACGCCCGGGGCCGTGACCGCCGGGAAATCGCCAGCGAATCGGGTGGCCATCGATCCCGCCGAGCCGCGCATCTCGAAGTCGGCGTCGTCGGCCTGCGCATCGGCCCACACCATGCCGTGCTGTGCGGCCAGCGCGGCAAAGTAATCGAGCGTGTTGCGCTTGTCTTCGCTGGCGCGGCAGCTGAACGAGAATCCGCCCGCGACCTTGTTGCGCCAGCTGCGCGCACGCCACATTCCAGTGGTCGCGTCAGCGAAAGCCTTGAATGCGGCGGCAACGCCGCCCTGAAATGCCGGTGCACCGAAGATGATGGCGTCGGCGGCAGCCAGACGCGACAGCATCACTTCGTCGTGCCATTGATTGCCGATGAGCTGATGCGGCTCGATGCTGAACAGTTGTGCATGTGCGCCCGCGTCATTCACACCCTGGGCGACCGAATGGGCAATCATGGCGGTTGCGCCGCCCTGCGAGTAATACACGATTGCGATATTGGACATGGCGTAGTGCTTCCCTATTGGATGTCCGCCCCATGGCACCGCCGGGATCGCGCTTCCCTACGCTTCCTCTGGCTGTCTGGACATCAGTCAAGGCCAGATAATGCCAGTGATAACCCCTAGGGAATAGCCCGCATTCGCGGACATGACTGTTCCGCTAAAGATAACAATCGAACGAATGCAGGACGCTGTCACTTCGCGGGCGCGAAACTGACAGGAAAATGACACCGCGCTGACGACGCGCCGCCATGCGCGCCATCGGCCGAAAAGCCGCGCGCAGCAAGGCGCGACGAGCCGTTTGGCCGGACAGCCCCGACAGCCGGAGCCGAATGTTCATGGCCCCACCGACAGGAGGGGCAATTATAGGAAGATTCGAGGCGGCCGACAGCGCAGGGTGCGTCGGCAGACACCAAACAGTTCCCGCAAACCGCGTGAGTTCGACTCAACGACGCACGAACGTTCCGTGCGCGTATTTTCTTCGACGCCAATGCGGGTTCAGCGTCGCGACAGTGCCCCGGCGGATGCCCCAAGCCGCACCGACAACTGATCGGCCAGTTCGCGCATCTGGTGACCGATGCGCTGTCCGGTCTGCGCATCGATCTCATTCGTCAGGAAACTCACCGCCAACCCGGCCACCGCGCGCTCACCACTCGCGTCGAACACCGGCGCGCCGAAGCAGATCATGCCTTCGCGCATCTGTCCGTTGTCGATCGAATAGCCGTCACGACGCACCTGAGCCATCTCTTCGGCCAATGCGGGGTAGGTCCCGACGCTCGCACGCGTAAGCGGTGCGGGCCATGCACCCGCCAGCAGATCGGCCGCCTCGCCTGGCGGCAATGTCGAGAGCATGGCTTTGCCAGTCGCCGTATAGGGCGCGGGCAAGCGCATGCCGATACGGAACGTCACGCCCAGCGGACGGTTGCCGTTGTGGCACGCGAGATAGATCACTTCCGCGCCATCGAGCACGGAGAGCGTCACGGTTTCTTCCGAGAACGCGCGCGACGCCTCCCAGACCGCCCGGAACTCCTCGGTAATGTTGGTCTGCGAAAGGAACGCGTTCGCCCATCCCATCACATACGACCCCATCGTCATGCCGCCATTGGCATGACGCTTCACGAGACGCAGTTTGACCAGCGTGTCGCACAAGCCATGCAGCGTGCTCTTCGGCACCCCCGTCTCGCGCGCGAGATCGGCCAGCGCCACCGGTTCGGACGCCGCCGCAATCACATCGAGGACATGCACGGCCCGCACCACGGCAGGCGCCGTGGTCTTGAGCGGCTCGTCGGATTGGGCGGCGGCATTCGCCGCAGAAGCGTTGGCAGGCAGATCGAGTTTGCGCTTTGGCATGAATCGGGGATCTCGGGAATCTCGGGAAACGGCGTCGATTTTGTTGCGATGGATCGGTTGACGCGCCGGGTGACGACCGACACGCCGCCAGCATGGTACGGGCAAGTCATTCTCATTCTGGCCTAGGGAAAACCCCTTAGTTGCACCCAAAACGTTCAATACGTAGAATCATATTCAATACATAGAATACCGTTCAATAGATAGAACGGCAAGCAACAACCCGAGACACTGCCCATAGGAAACGCCGGTTCGCCCGGCCTACTGCCATGCAACTCAAAGACACCCATCTTTTCAAGACCCTTGCGTGGGTCGACGGTCAATGGATCTCGGCCGACAGCGGCAAGACGTTCGATGTGCTCGATCCGGCGACTGGCGAAGTGCTGGCCAAAGTGCCGGAGCTCGGCGCGGAGGAAACCACGCGCGCCGTGAGCGCTGCCGAGGCTGCCCAGAAGGCGTGGGCCGCCCGCACCGGCAAGGAGCGCGCCAACGTGCTGCGCCGCTGGTTCGATCTGATGATCGCGAACACCGACGACCTCGCGTACCTGATGACGCGCGAACAAGGCAAGCCGCTGGCCGAAGCCCGCGGCGAGATCGCGTACGCGGCCAGCTTCATCGAATGGTTCGCGGAAGAGGCCAAGCGTGTGGACGGCGACGTGCTCGCCACACCCGCCGCCGACAAACGTCTGGTCACCATCAAGCAACCGGTCGGTGTCTGTGCCGCCATCACGCCATGGAACTTCCCGGCCGCGATGATCACGCGCAAGGTCGCCCCTGCATTGGCGGCCGGCTGCGCCATCGTGGTCAAGCCGTCCGAACTCACCCCGCTGTCTGCCTTCGCACTGGCCGAACTGGCACATCGCGCGGGTATTCCCGGCGGCGTGTTCCAGGTCGTCACAGGCGACGCCCGCGCTGTGGGCGGCGTGCTGACGTCGCACCCGAGCGTGCGCAAGCTGTCGTTTACCGGCTCGACCGGCGTGGGCCGTCTGCTGATGGCGCAGTGCGCCCCCACGGTCAAACGTCTGTCGCTGGAGCTGGGCGGCAACGCGCCCTTCATCGTGTTCGACGATGCCGACATCGATGCCGCCGTCGAAGGCGCACTCGCCGCGAAGTACCGCAACGGCGGTCAGACCTGTGTCTGCGCGAACCGCTTCTACATTCAGGATGGCGTCTACGACGCGTTTGCCGAGAAGTTCGCCAGGCGCGTAGCTGAAATGAAGGTCGGCAACGGTCTGGAAGACGGCGTGGTCATCGGCCCGCTGATCGAAGGCAAAGCGGTCGACAAGGTCGTGACACTGGTCGAAGACGCGAAGTCGCGTGGCGGGCGCGTGCTCGTGGGTGGCGAAGCCCATGCACTGGGCGGCACTTACTACGCACCGACGGTGATCGCCGACGCCACGTCGCAAATGCGCATGGCCCGCGAAGAGATCTTCGGCCCGGTCGCCCCGCTCTTCCGCTTCACGCTCGACGCCGACGCCATCGCACTCGCAAACGACACCGAATTCGGCCTCGCCGCCTATTTGTATACGCGCGACATCGCCCGCGCCTGGCGCACGTCCGAAGCGCTCGAGTACGGCATGGTCGGCCTGAACACCGGCCTGATCTCCAACGAAGTCGCCCCGTTCGGCGGCATCAAGCAATCGGGCGTGGGCCGCGAAGGCTCGCGCTACGGCATCGAGGAATACCTCGAAATGAAGTACCTGTGCCTGCAAGTGTGAGGTAGGCGGCCTGCCGGGCAAGCCTTCGGCAACCCCCTGGCAGGCCCGGGCACCGCACCGGGGCATCAGACTCCGCACGTTCATAAATTGACATACGTCGACACCCGTCGACGTACGCGTCGCAACACCACCAAAGGAAACCAGTATGAAGCGCGTTATCCAGCGCGGCATGAAGCCGCTCGCTCTCGCACTTGCGGCCGGCGCCGCGATCGCCTCGGTTGCCACCACGGCGCACGCAGATGCCAAGCCGATCAAGATCGGCATCGTGACGTTCATGTCGGGTGCTGCCGCCGGTCCGTTCGGCGTGCCGGCCAAGAACGCCGCCGAAGTCACCGCTGCCGAGCTTAACGCTGGCAAGGTGCCTGCCCCGTATGCCACGAAGGGCTTCGGCGGTGCACCCATCGAACTCGTCTACATCGACGAAGCGGGCAGCACGAGCAAGCAGGTCAGCGAGTACCGCAACCTGTTGAACCAAGGCGTCGATTACGTCGTCGGCTACACCTCGTCGGGTAACTGCCTGGCCATCGCACCGGTGGCCGAAGAGATGAAGAAGGTCACGCTGTTCTTCGATTGCGGCACGCCGCGCGTGTTCGAAGACGCGAGCTTCAAGTACGTCTTCCGCCCGGTGGCCACGGCCACGATGGACAACGTGGGCGCTGCCCGCTACGTCGCCGAGCGCAAGCCGGATCTGCAAACGTACGCTGGCATCAACCAGAACTACGCCTGGGGTCAGGACGCCTGGGCCGACTTCGAAGGCACGCTCAAGTCGCTCAAGCCGAACGCCAAGTCGGTCAGCTCGCAAATGCCGCAACTGGGCGCAGGTCAGTACAACGCTGGCATTTCGAGCCTGCTCGCCGCCCACCCGGACGTGCTGCATTCGAGCTTCTGGGGCGGCGACCTCGAAGGTCTCGTCGTGCAGGCCGGTCCGCGCGACCTGTTCAAGAAGTCGCTCACGGTGCTCACCGCCGGTGAGACGGCCACGCACGGCAAGACGCGTCTGCCGGACGGCGTGATCATCGGCGCGCGCGGCATGTACGGCATGTTCGCGCCGGACAACGCACTGAACCGTTGGCTGCGCACTGCCTACAGCGCCAAGTTCAACGACACGCCGAGCTACCCGTCGTACAAGATGAACCAGAGCATCCTTGCGCTCAAGGCGGCTTACGAGAAGGCACAAGCCGCGAACGGCGGGAAGCAGCCCACGCCGGAGCAGGTCATCGCATCGTTCGAGCACCTCGCCTTCGAAGCACCGGCTGGCAAGATCGGCCTGACGCTGGGTAAAGGCCATCAGGCTGCACAAGGCACCGCATTCGGCATCGTGAAGAACGTGAACGGCAAGGTCACTGTGACCGACGTGAAGCAATACTCGATCGCCGAAGTGACGCCGCCTGAAGGCGTGAAGTCGGCCGACTGGATCAAGGGCGGCCTGAAGCACTAAGCCATCCCCCGGGCAGATAACACTTAAGCATCAAGTTCGGGAGGACGGGCAAGTCTCGTCCTCTCGTTCCCTCGCAATAAAGCGGTACCCGCAATGCGCGCGACGTGGTCATCGCGCCACTGACTGCATTGCGTTCCAAGGAGAATGCGAGATGTCGCAGATCTACGCCGTCCTGGTGGACGGGGTGATGTACGCCGCGTGGCTGTTCCTGGTTGCTCTGGGACTGACCCTCGTCTACGGCGTGCTCAAAATCTTGAACATGGCGCACGGCAGCCTGTACGCGCTGGGCGCGTATGCTGGCGTGACGTTGATCGGCCCGTGGGTTGCCCAGGGCGGCAATCTCTACGTGAGCTATCTGTTGCTCGTGCTGGCGGCCATCGTCGCGGGCGGAGCCATCGGCTTCATCATGGAGCGCGGCATTCTGAAGCGCTTCTACGGGCAAGACCCCGTGGTGCTGCTGCTCGTCACATATGCGCTCTTCCTCATCATGGAAGACGCCATCAAACTCGTCTGGGGCGTCGACCCGTACTCGGTCTCGGAGCCGTACAGCTTCCTCGGCAACTTCGACCTCGGGGATCTCTCGTACCCGAACTACAACTTCCTGATCGTGGGCGTGGCGCTCGTCGCAGGCATCGGCCTCACGGCGTTCCTGAAGTTCACCCGCAGCGGCCGTTTGCTGCGCGCAGTGATTCACGACCGTGAAGTCAGTCAGGCGATGGGCATTCGCGTGAGCCGCTATTTCGTGGTGACGTTCATGGCCGGTGCGGTCCTTGCGGCCATCGGTGGCGCCCTCACCGCACCGACGGTGTCGGTCGCGCCCGGCATGGGCGTGGAGATCGTAGTGCTTACGTTCGCCGTGGTCGTGATCGGCGGGCTGGGTTCGCTACCCGGCGCAGCATTCGGTGCGTTGCTCGTGGGGCTGGTGCGCGCGAGTGCCGTGCATTACTGGCCGCAAGGCGAACTGTTCTCCATTTATATCGTCATGGCGCTGGTGCTGGCTGTGCGTCCGAAAGGCATCTTCGCTCCGCTGGAGGCTCGCAAGATATGAGTTCCGCAATCTGCTCCCAACTGCGCGCGCCCGGCACGTGGCTCGCGGTGGTCGGTTTCGTTGTCATCGGCGCAGCAGGTCTCGCCCTGCCCCAATGGCAATTTCTGGTCTCCGTGGCGTTGTCGAAGGGCATCGTCGCACTGGGTCTGGCGCTGCTGCTGCGCACAGGTCTCGCGTCGTTCGGTCAGGCGTTGTTCTTCGCGGTCGGCGCGTATTGCGTGGGCCTCGGCATGAACTACTACGGCCTCACAGAACTGTTCGCGCTGCTCGCCGTGTCGATGATCGTGTCGGCCGTGCTGGCCTTAGTGCTCGGCTTTTTGCTGGCGCGCTATCGCGACATCTTCTTCGCGATGCTCACGCTGGCGTTGTCGATGATCTGCTACGGCCTGCTGCTCAATAACGTCGAACTCGGCGGCAGCGACGGCTTCAACGTGAACGCCCCCACCCTCGGCAGCAGTGCCGAGCCGTGGCAACTCACGGGCACGAACCTGTTCGCGGTGGGCTTCATCGCCGCCATCGTGTGCGTGATGGCTGTGGCTGTGTACATGCGCTCCACGCCGGGACGTCTCGGCCCCGCGATCAAGGACAACGAGATCCGCGTGGAGTATCTGGGCACTTCCGCGCGTCGCAACATTCATCTGACGTACGTGATCGCAGGCGCGCTCGCCGGTCTCGGTGGTGCGTTGCAGGCGTTCAACATCGGTCACATCGATCCGGACATGGCGTTCTGGACGACGTCAGGCGAATTCGTCTTTATCGCCGTGCTCTCGGGCACCCGCTTCGCCTTCTCGCCGTTCATCGGCGCGCTGTTGCTCGAAGTGGCGCGGGCGATGGCGTATCGCTACGCACCGAATACGTGGCAAATCGTGATGGGCGCGATCATGCTCGCCATCATCGCCTTCCTGCCGGGCGGTCTCACGAGTCTGGGCCTGGGACGTCGCAAGGCTTCCGCCTCACATCCCGTCACGCAGACAGCGACCGCGAAAGTCGGCGCTTCGACCGACGCAGCATAAGAGGCACGAGATGGCATCGACACACATCATTGAGGCTACGGGCCTGCACAAGACCTTCGGGAGCGTGACGCCCGCGAAGGACATCACCGTCAACATCGACGCACAGAGCGTGGTCGGTCTGATCGGCACGAACGGCGCGGGCAAGACGACGTTCGTCAACATGCTCACGGGCTACATCAAGCCGGATCGCGGCGAGATCATGTTCCGTGGCAAGCGCATCACGGGCCTCGCACCGCGCAAGATCACGCGCCTGGGCATTGCGCGTTCGTTCCAGATTCCGCAATTGTTCGGCTCGCAGACTGCGCGCGAGAACATTGAGATTGCGCTGGCGATCTCGGGTTTGTCGGCGGATCTGGCGAACGAGAGTCTGGCGCGTCTGGGCGTGCTGGAGTTTGCCGACATGATCTCCGGCACGTTGCCCGAAGGCGTGCGCAAGCTGCTCGACATCGCACTCGCGATGGTCTGCAAACCGGAAGTCCTGCTGCTTGATGAGCCGACGTCGGGCGTCGCAGCGGAAGAGAAATTCGACGTGATGAATCGCGTGCTGGATGCTGCGCGTGCGCTCGGCATTACGGTGCTGTTCGTGGAGCACGACATGGAAATCGTGCGCCGCTACAGCGACCGCGTGCTGGCGTTCTGCGACGGCCGCATTCTGGCGGACGGCACACCGGATGTGGTGCTGGCCGACCCGCAGGTGCGCGAGTTGATCATTGGCGAGACGGTGGCCGCAGCGCCGACGTCGGGAAATATGGCTGGCGAGGTAGCCCATGCTTGAAGTCGGAAATCTGAATGTGCGCTTCGGCGCAACGGACATTCTTCGGGGCGTGCAGTTCTCGGTACCGAAGGGCGCCATCGTCGGGCTGATTGGCCGCAACGGCGCGGGCAAGACGACGACGCTGCGCGCCATCATGGGGCTCGTGAAGGCGAACGGCGGCACGTTGACGTTCGATGGCGTCGATCTGGTCAAAGCGCCGTCGCACGAACGCACTGCACTGGGCATCGGTTATGCGCCGGAAGACCGCCGTCTGATCCCGGATATGACGGTTGAGGAAAACCTGTGCGTGCCTGCGTGGGCACTCAAGGCGAAGGATGTCCAGGCGCGCCTGGACAAGGTGTATCGCATCATTCCGGAAGCCCGCGAGTGGGCCCCGCGCCGTGCCTTGCAATTGTCGGGTGGCCAGCAGAAACTGGTGGCCGTCGGCCGCGCGCTGATGACGAGTTCGCGCCTGCTGATGCTCGACGAACCGTTCGAAGGCGTGGCCCCGGCGCTCTCGAAGCGCATTGCCGAAGTGATCGGCCAGATGCGCGGCGAAGGCCTCGCCGTCGTTCTCTCGGGCGCGGACTTGCAACACGCCGGTGCGGTGCTCGATAACGTCCACCGGATCGATCGCGGCCAGATGGTCGCGTAAGTCCCATCAAGTCTCACCAAGCCTCATTAGGAAAATAGGAAAGCGATCATGAACGCATTTCGTTTCCAGACGGTCCCCACCGTCGTCGTGGAATTCGGCGCAGCGCGCCGCCTGGGTGCGCTGCTGCGCGAGCAGTTTGCGTCAGCCAAACGCCTGTGCGTGGTCACGGACGGCTTTTTGCATAAGAGCGGTCTGCTCGCACCGGCGCTGGCCGATCTGACGAAGCACGACTGGCAGGTGTCGGTCATCGACGACGTGATCGCCGATCCGCCCGAGCACGTGGTGCTCGAAGCCGCAGAGCGTGCGCGCGCGGCAGACGCCGAAATCGTGCTCGGCCTGGGCGGTGGCTCGTCGATGGACGTGGCCAAGCTGCTCGCGGTACTGCTGCCGGGCACGCAATCGCTCAAGGACATGTACGGCGTGAAGAAGGTGACGGGCACGCGCCTGCCGCTGGTACAAATGCCGACGACCGCAGGCACTGGCTCGGAAGTCACGGCCGTGTCGATCGTGACGACGGGCGAGACGACGAAGATGGGTGTCGTCGCACCGCAACTCTTTGCCGACCTCGCGATTCTCGACGCGGAACTCACACTCGGCCTGCCGCGCGCAGCCACTGCCGCCACGGGTATCGACGCGATGGTGCACGCGATCGAAGCCTATACGTCGGCACACCTGAAAAATCCGGTCTCGGACATGCTCGCCGTGAAGGCCCTGGAATTGCTCTCGCGCAATCTCCTGCCCGCCTGCAACGATGGCGCAAACCGTGAAGCGCGCGAAGCCATGCTCGTCGGCGCGATGTTCGCCGGACAATCGTTCGCCAACTCGCCGGTGGCCGCCGTCCACGCCCTCGCCTACCCGATCGGTGGCATCTTCCACGTCGCCCACGGCCTGTCGAACGCGCTGGTGCTCTCGCACGTCATGCGCTTCAATGCACCCGCTGCCAGCAAGCTTTACGCAGAACTCGCCGACGTGATTCTTCCCGTGAAGGCAACCGGCAGCGATGAAGCCAAGACCGATGCCTTGATCCGGCACATCGAGTCGATGATCGTCGACACCGCCATTCCCCGCACGCTGCGCGAAGTGGGCGTCAAGCAGGACGACATCGCACGTATGGCCAGCGACGCCATGCTTCAGACCCGCCTTCTCGTCAATAACCCCCGCGAAGTCTCCGAAGCCGACGCCTTCGCGATTTACTCGGCAGCGTTCTGATTTTTTGCGCTGGCGATGCTTCGACTCCGGTCGTGCTAGCCAGCCGCCCCCCGACGGACCGGGGCTCCCTTCCGCCCCTCAGACATAAACTCAACTCGGTTCAGAAGGGAGCCCCGGTCCGTCTTCCCCCTTCTCTTCCCCCCAAACCTTTCGTTTTCCTGTTTTCGTTAGAATCGGGCGCTGTATCGCACACATCGCCCTTATCTCCCACGGAGACGCTCGACATGACGAAGGCCTTTCCCTCTCCCGACGAAGCCTCTGCACTTATCGACGCCCGCATCACTGAGCTCACAGACTGGCGCGGCGATATGCTCGCCCGCCTTCGCGCCATCGTGACCCGCGCAGCGCCCGATATCGTCGAGCAATGGAAGTGGCGCGTGCCCGTCTGGTCCTGTGACGGAATCCTATGCACCGGCGAAACCTATAAGGCCACCGTCAAACTGACCTTCCCCAAGGGCGCTTCGCTCCCCGACCCCACAGGTCTCTTCAACGCCAGCCTCGAAGGTAATACCCGCCGCGCCATCGATTTCCGTGAAGGCGCCGCCATCGACGAGAAAGCGTTGATCAATCTCATTCGCGAAGCAATCAAGGCGAATCGCCGTTAATACACGGCATATGAAGTCAGAAAATTTTTAATTTCGATTTGCACACCTCATCGGTGACGGTTACAATTCTTGATAATGATTCTCAAAAAAATAAAAAGCCAAAAACCTCAATAAAAAAGCGCGAAAAACGGAATCCGCCTCATACAAAATCTTCAATATTAGAATAGAAAAAACAACAAAAAAATATCTAGAAATTCGAGATGTCTCGTTTTCCTATATTTTCGATGCAGTCATTGAAATCCCGTTAACCCGTTGATATTCTTCAACGCATCGGTGTACGGAGCCAAGTTCATACATGTGACCAGAGCCATCCGACACCGGTACGTAGTGCTTTCGATTTATTGCATTTGCCACGGCGTGCGAGACGATTGCCAACGTAAGCGACACCATCTTTTTGCAGTGCCCTATTAAAAACTCCGACGCATCAGCATGACCCAGGGGCCGACATGGCGCAATTCTCCATGGTGGCGTCGTGCGCGCTTTCGGAATCGACGTCTTTAAAATGAGCAGTTGAACGCACAAGCATCCGACTTCCCCCTGGAGACATCATGTCTGCCTTGATGCATTTGCTCGAAGCAATGGATAAGGACTGCAACGGCATTACCGATGCGCAAACATTGTTTCAGCGCATCGATGCGTTCTCCAAACGGATTGGCTTCGAGTACACGTGTTACGGCTTTCGCAGCCATCACAGCGCAACGCAGTCGGAGCTGCATATCTTCGACACGTATCCGCCGGGTTGGATGGACTATTACGCAAAGCATAATTTCATCGAAGTCGACCCGACCGTGGTCGTGGGCCAGCACAGCGACCGCCTGGTGATCTGGCGCGATCCGTCGCTACCTCCGGCGAACGCTTTCTGGGAAGCCGCTTCGCGATTCGGACTCAATCATGGCGTCGCCCGATCTAGCTGGGGGCCGCACGGCGAATTCGGGCTGCTGAATTTCGGACGCACGCACCCCCCACTAGATGCCACTGAGATCGCTTCGTTGCGTGTGGGGATGGGGGCGATTGCAAACTATACGCACGAGGCAATGAGCCGCCTTCTGCGGCCGAAACGCCCCCCTTTCGACATCGACGCACTCTCTATGCGCGAACGTGAGGTGCTACTGTGGACCGCAGAGGGAAAGACGGCCGACGAGATCGGCCAAATCCTCGGTATTTCCGCACGAACGGTCAATTTTCACATCCGCAACTGTCTCGACAAAACGGGATGCCGCAACAAGGTTCAAAGTGCCATACGGCTTGTCATGTGGCGTTGACGCGGATCGGGTATCGACGCCGGGCTTTGCACCGGCAGCGTCGCATCGGCGGCAGGTGTTGTCGCGCATGTCAGGCCGAGCGCCGCGAGCGTGATCGCATCGACATCGATGCGATAGGCCGCCACCCACCGACCGTCGATGCGATGGCATTCCCCCAGCCGATGCGTTGGCACCCCCAATTGCACGAACAACCGCGCCAGACTGACATAGGTCACGCCGATAAGGCGTCTCGCCCCTAGCGCCAGGGCTGCGAACATCGCGGCACGTAACAGTTCGCGCGCCCCCTGAATCGCACTGTGCGACTGCGCAACCGGTAGCGACAATGCGAAACGCGACAACTCCCACACCGAGGGGCAAGCCGTGTCGTCGGGCGGAAACGGTTCGCTGAGCACATTGCTGGCGCTGGTGACCCGATTTGCGCCTCGTCCGTTGCTTGCAGGACGTCCGATCGACAGAGCTGCGGGCAGGTCGTCGACGAGATAGTGGAAATGGTCCTTCAACAGGAAACGGCGGGTCGCGGGCAACAGACGGGCACAGCCGACGATGTCCTCGCCCGGACCGCGCAACGTTATGTACACGGTTTCCTCGTGATCGTATTCGTCGGCCTCTTCGCCACGCGACGCGGCATCCCCAGCCCGCTGATCCGGCACGCGCCAACCGAGCCGCTCCACAAACACCCGGTGCCTGAAGCGCGCCAGTTCTGCGCGCATCGCTGGCATCATCTGGGCACCTGTGACAACATCCACTCGCATCGTATCTCTCCAATAAAAAATGATAGGAGAGCTCAGCGTATCGACTGGACCGATGAGCGAAAACTGTCAAGGTTGACAGTCGTGCGTTGAAAAATTTGGGAGATTAGCTTTCGAGAAACGGGCATTTCCCGGCATGTCGGCCCGGGTGCGTCGTTCTCGTTGCATCGCAGCACTTCGACTCAGTTTCCGACGGCCGTCGTGCTCATCGCCCCCGTTTGTTCTGCCGGTACGTATCGGAATATCGACCCCGGCACCATCGGCAGGCGCATGGCAACGACCGGCATGAAGTGTCCGGTTCTCCCCATGTAGTCCTGCTGAATGGACTGCGCGTTTCTGCGCGTTGCGTCGAACTGATAGAAGAAGGCCTGCAAGGGCAGATCGTTGGGAATGTCCAGCGGCCACGCAGCAAGAATGATCTCGTTGTGCGCGCCGCGAGCCGATTGCCGGGAATTAACGAACGCCTGAAACCCTGCGACGCTCGCAGGCATGGCCCCCGGTCTCGAGCACCGCCCCGGCGTGCCCGCAGTCCCGGCATCGTACGTGTAGGCGCATCGCCATTGCGGGGTGTATGTCGACGGATATCGCAGTTCGTGCAGCAACATCCCCGCATCGGTGTACAGCGCGTTCGTCATGTTCATGTCCCGGCGTGCGTACGACCAGGACAGCGCACCGTCTCTGGCGCCTTGCGCACTCGGATTCCATGCCCGGGACCCGGGACTGTATCCCGTCACGCGGAACAACACGCCGGAGCACTGATAGCCGGGCGTGTTACCCGGACACACCATGCGGGTGTCGGCATACCGCGCTTCCAGATCCCTCACGACCGTAAAGCCCCACATCAGTTGGTCCCGCTCATCGAAGCCGAACGCGGTACCGTCGCCGCCAGTGAGCGACGCACGCAGAATCGGCACCCATTGCCCGGTCGCGGCGAAGTAATCGTTCTGATACCGCAGCGCCTGCATGAGCTGGCCGCCCGCGCTGACGTCGTAGTAAATCGCCTCCACGTCCAGCGCAGCCGGTGTGTTGACGTTCCACAAACTCACGCCCACGGCGTTCGGGCTGCGCGCACACGCCGCGCACGTGGGCAATGTCTGGCCGTACGGCGGGCATCCGCACATGAGCGAATATGGCTTTTCGTTGCCTGCCGCGCTCGGCCGGTCCGCCAGCACGAAACCCACCGAGCCGGGCGGGCGCGCCGCCGGTGTGTCCCGACGCACGTACGTGATTTCGGCGTACCCCGCCGCCGTCTCAGCAGGACTCTGACGCCAAAACGTAGTGCCCACCCCGTTCGGCGGTGGCACGCGCAGTAGCACCCCGGAGCACTCGTAGGTCGAACTCGCCACAAAGCATCGGGGCACCGTTTTCGCGTATCGCATGTTGATGAGTCGGGCGGTGTCGGCACCGCTCATTTGTGCCGCCTCGGCGGCATCGATTGCGACGGTGTCGCTGAGTGTGCCGGTATCGTCGGGCGCCAGCGCATGAGCCGCGCCCACGAAAAGCCATAACGTCAGCACGTAACCGACCCTCGTCAACCACTGGAATATGTGCGCCATGACGAACCTCCCTACGAAAGTCCTGTGAGAACTCAATTTCCGATAGCCGTCGTGCTCGTCGCCCCCGTTTGTTCTGCGGGAACGAATCGGAAAATCGCGCCCGGCGCCATCGTTAGACGTACGGAGAGGACCGGCATGAAGTGCCCGGTCGTCCCCATGTAATCCTGCTGAATGGACTGAGCGCCGCTGCGAGAGGTGTCGACCGTATAGAAGATGCCCTGCAAAGGGAGATCGTCAGGAATGTTTTGCGGCCATGCGGGAAGAATGATTTCGTTGTGCGGGCCGCGAATAGATTGCCGGGCAGTCACAAACGCCTGGAATCCGGCGGCGGTCGCAGGCAGAGCGCCCGGACGCGTGCACCGCCCCGGCGTGCCCGAAGTGCTCCCGTTCACCGCGTAAGCGCATCGCCATTGCGGCATGTATGCCGACGGATATTGCAGTTCATGCAACAGGAGCCCCGGCCCGGTGCCCGCCGTAGCCGTCATGTTCATATCTCGGCGTACGTACGACCAGGACACAGCACCGTCTCTGACGGCCGCCGGACTCGGATTCCATGACCTGAATGTGGGACCTGATCCCGTCACACGAATCAACACGCCGGAGCACTGATAGCCCGGTGTGTTGCCCGGACACACCATGCGGGTGTCGGCATACCGCGCTTCCAGATCCCTCACGACAGTAAAGCCCCACATCAATTGGTCCCGCTCATCGAAGCCGAATGCGGTGCCATCGCCGCCAGTGAGCGACGCACGCAGAATCGGCACCCATTGCCCGGTCGCGGCGAAGTAATCGTTCTGATACCGCAGCGCCTGCATGAGCTGGCCGCCCGCGCTGACGTCGTAGTAAATCGCCTCCACGTCGAGCGCAGCCGGTGTGTTGACGTTCCACAAACTCACGCCCACGGCGTTCGGGCTGCGCGCACACGCCGCGCACGTGGGCAATGTCTGGCCGTACGGCGGGCATCCGCACATGAGCGAATATGGCTTTTCGTTGCCTGCCGCGCTCGGCCGGTCCGCCAGCACGAAACCCACCGAGCCGGGCGGGCGCGCCGCCGGTGTGTCCCGACGCACGTACGTAATTTCGGCGTACCCCGCCGCCGTCTCCGCAGGACTCTGACGCCAGAACGTACTGCCCACCCCGTTCGGCGGTGGCACGCGCAGTAGCACCCCGGAGCACTCGTAGGTCGAACTCGCCACAAAGCATCGGGGCACCGTTTTCGCGTATCGCATGTTGATGAGCCGGGCGGTGTCGGCACCGCTCATTTGTGCCGCCTCGGCGGCATCGATTGCGACGGTGTCGCTGAGTGTGCCGGTATCGTCGGGCGCAAGCGCATGAGCCGCGCCCGCGACAAGCCATAACGTCAGCACATAACCGACCCTCGTCAGCCATCGGAATAAGCGCGTCATGAGGAACCTCCATACGAAAGCCCTGTGTGGCAACGGCGCGAATTCGGTATGAATTCTGCGCGTGAACCGGTCCACCCGGCGCGCGCGAACGCGCGCCGGGGGCATGGCCGCACCACCGGGCGGTCCAACCCATCGGGAATTTCAGACAGGAATCGAAGCGATGTCAGGCAAGCGTCTTAAGGGCACGATTGCGTGTCGCGTGGGCAATGCGGGACGTCACGGGGGTGTGATGCCCACCACCTGGAGTCGATCCGTCAGGCGGCGGCCGCCCACATTTCTCTCCTCGGACCCGCCGCTCAGGTCGTACGTCACTGCGGTCGCCGCGTCCAACGGTGTACTCGTCCAAAAGTGGTAACTGAGCCACCCCATATGACGACCCACCGGCCCGCTGCTGGGGAAATAAGTTCGCCAGAACGCCTGAACTTCGTCCACGCTCGGCAACACCAGCCCCGCAGCGGTACATGCGGTGCGTGCGCCCGATTGGGTCGCATTACCGCTGACGAAAAACATCCGTCGTGCGCCGCGCACCGTCAGGGTGAAACTGCGCGATTGGCCGAGGCGGTCCGTCGCGGTAATCCTCGTCGTACCGTTGCCGGTTGCCGTCACGCGCCCGTTGGCATCGATCTGCGCCACAGTGGTGTCATCCGAGCGATACGTGTAGGGTGCCGTGCCGAATCTCGCCTCGCGTGTGAGCATGGCGAAATCGGGGGGCGCAAGCGGCGGCCTCTCGCCGATGACATACCCATGTACGGCCAGATCGATCGTCGCGGGCGCATCGAAGGGCGCGCCCACATACAACAGATAGGCCGCCGAGCGCACGGGCATCGCGGTGCCGCGCACTACGGCGTATGCAATCGACGCCGACCGATCGACGTTCTGGTCGACGTGAATGCGCGGGACTTCGAAGACAATGTCATCCTGAGGTGTCGCCCCCACCGTACTGCGGGCCACGAACGGGGCCGGTGCGCCGCTGGCGTTGGTCCAGGTAAGCTCCACCACATCGCCGGTTGCAATGCCCGGATAAGGCCTGACCCGCACTTGCACCGTAGGGGTATTGAGCGTGACAGGATCGATCGCCTGAGACTGGGCTTGCGGCACTTCGACGGCGGGCAGCGCACCAACAGGTTCCAGCACCCGTATCCGCGAATCGTTCGAGTGAATGAGCGTGCCGTTCGCCAGCATGACCTGCGTTTTCACCACCACTTCGCGTCCCGAGATGCTGGCCAGCACCTCGCGAGGAATGGTGAAACGCACCGGCTGGTTGACGTCGGTGGGCAGCTCGATGCGTTTCGCGTCTTCCCACCTGGCGTTATCGACGTTGATGAAAACGACATCGAAGCGCGCCATTCCCGCATAGGGCCGGATCGTCGCCGATGCACCTTGTGCAGGGACGCTCTCCAGATTCAACACGCCGCCCACAACGCCGTCGATGACTGGCGGATCGACGAGTCCCGGCTCCGGCGCAGGCTCACCGATCTGCAGGGTGAGCGTGCGGGACGTGTCGGTCACCCCGTTGCGGCGTGTCACGGTATAGGTCGCGCTGACCGTCCCTCCCTCGCCCGCAAGGATGACGGTGCCCGGCACGGAAAAACGCTGCACTCGCGTCACGGCAGACGCGCTCACCCGTAGCGCATCTGAAAAGCTTGCGGCTGCCGAGCGGCCTCGCCAATTCACGGTGACGAGGTCGTCCAGCGCCTTGCCCGTGTACACGGGAATTTCCACTGTTGCCGGGTCCGTCGCAGGGTCGAGCTTGTTACCGTTAGCTTCGGTAACTCTCGGCGCTTCAAGGACTGCCGCAGCGGCTGCCAATACCGATACGTCGTCGCGATCCATGATCGTGCTCCACTCAAAAATGATGGCCGGGGAAGTGCCTCGCGTCGCGCCCGGTCGAGACTACGCCTGCGTGCCCGCCGCCCACACGCAGGGACACGCTGTCGGTGTTGCGCTCATCGATGATGACGCTCCTTGTCGATCAGGACGCCACGACGATCCGGCCACGCGAGGCTGCCGTGGCGAGATACGTGAGGTTCGTGCCGAGAAACTGTTGAACAGCGGCGCTGTTACCGCCCGCAGCGGCCAGGCCCCAGGTCACGATGCCGCCGTGTTCCAACACAGCCACGAAACACTGGGGGCCTGCGTACACCGCGACAACGTTTCTCAACTGTCCTGCGACCGGTGCCGTATTTCCGCCATCGTTCTGATTCCCCCAAGCCACGACCGTACCGTCCTGACACAAAGCAGCGAACGCAGAATTCGTGGCTGCCACCTGCACGATGTCGTTGCGACGTGCAATGTCGGCGGGTACGACTGCCCCGTATGATGTGTGCCCCCAAGCCACTACCGAGCCATTGCTGCGACGCGCGCAAACTGCGGCCTGCGTCGCGGTCGTCTCCTCAATATCGGTAAAGCTTGCAATATCATCCGGCACCTTGCCGCCGTAATCGGCATGCCCCCACGCCACAACCTCCTTGTTCGCCGTGATGGCGGTAAACGCGTGCGCCGACGCCGCTCCGGGCACGACGATATCGAAACGCGACGCAATATTGGGCGGCACGAGTCCGCCGTGCGAATGGTCGCCCCACGCCACGACGGTGCCGTTACGGCGATAGGCCACGAAGGCGTACCAGGTGCCGCGCACGCCGAGAATGTCGGTGAAGTTGAGAATGTCCTTCCCCGGATTGGCGCCGTACGAAGCGTGCCCCCAGCAGGTCACATTCCCGCCTGCCCGCACACACGCGAACGCGCCGGCGGTGGTGGAATAGACCATGCGCCCGTCGGTGACCGCCTTGGCCTCTGCACTGAGTTGTCCGCCGTAGCTCGGATGTCCCCATGCCGCCAATTGACCGTTGTTGCGCACAAGGGCAAAGGCGAATTGGGTGCCCACGATCCGTCTGGCATCCGTCACCGAGAAATCCGCCGGAAGCACACCGCCGTAGGACGCATGGCCCCATACCGCGATGCGACCGTTAAGCCGACGCAGCGCAAAGGCATAGTTCGTCGAAGCGACATCGATCACGTCGTCAAGCGTGTACAGCGTCGATGGCATCGCCCCCGTGACGGCGGGCGCGTTAGCGCCCCAGCTCACAACACTTCCGCGGTTGGTCAAGGCCATCATTTGACCCTGGGCGTTACCCCCAATGCCGATCCTGAAAATGTTGACCGGGTTCAACGTCACAACATCGTCCTGCGTGCTGACCTGAAGCGTCATCCACGGACGCCGGTCCCGGAAGGTCGTGGCGAGTGTCACCTCGCTCTCATCGTCGTATTTCCACAGCGCCTTCACCGGCTGACGCGTGGCACGCACGAAGCTGCTCATGAATTGCGCCGTACGGGACGCGAGAGGATCGCCGAACAAGTTGCGCGCCCCCATTACCAGCAACTGCCCCTTGCCCGGTACCGCCACGACATCGAAGCGCGCAGGCGGCGCCACCTCTTGCGCTCCGCCATTCGCGCGCTTGAGCGAGTACTCCAGTGAGATGGTTCGTCCGATATTGGCTTGCGCCACACTCTTGGGCAGCACTACGATCAACTCACCCCCGGCTTGCGTCTGCGTCACCTTGGCCGTCTGCGTCATCGTGCCCCCGCCCGGCGCACCTCGCAGCGTCACCGTCACCTCGTCGTTCAGTCGCAACTTCGCCGTGGCCGGAATGCGCACATGCACCCCGTTCGGACAGTCGTCCGGATTCAGACGGTCGTTTATCGCCTGGACGATTTCCGCCGCCGGAGTCACCGCATTGCGAACCACCAACTCCGTCACTTCCCCGGTAAAGACCACCGCCGCACCGCGCGTGATGTCGTAACTCACATCCGCCATCTTCTCGCCACCGGCCCTCACCCGCGAGTAGGGCACCGTAAAGCGGATGTCCTGCCCCACGTCCGTCGCTTTGACGATATACGGATTGCTCGTGTAATCGCCCTCGTCGACCTCGCTGTCCCAGTACAGCGTAATCACATCACCCTGACGTATGCCCGCGTTGGCTGGCACCGTCACGACTACGCCTGTCGCCGGGTCCACGTCGCGAATATCCAGTTGCCCGTTCGCCGACGACGGCACCACCGGCGCGGCCACCGCAGCCGACTCGCGTTTGACGTCCAGCACCAGCGCTTTTGACGGTTGCCACGACCCGTCCGGCATTTCCTTCGAGTACGACAGCGTGACTTTTTGCCCGATGAACGGTGTGATCTTGTTCACCGGAATGCGCAGCGGATACGGCGCGTTCAGGTACTTTTCCGAGATGTCCAGATACCACTCCGCGCCTGCTGGCGGACCACCGGCCCACACCACGTGCACGTAGTCGCCATCGGCAATGCCCGCGTACGGGCCGATGAGCGCCGTCACCCCCGTGGGCGCCAGATCCGGGTTCAGAACGCTGCCGGTCGCTTCGCTGATCACCGGCACGGCCAGCAGGTTCGGATCCTCCACCTCGCCGACCTTCACACCCAGCACCTCCGAGGGGATCGGCGTGACGACACCCGTGCGCATCACCTCGTAGGCCACCGGCATCTTCCGGTTCTTGAACGGCACGATGGCGTTTGGCGGCACCGAGAATGTCACCGCTCGCACCGCGCGTACTTTGATCTTGTCGGTGTAAAACGTCGATTCGCCCGGCGTGCCTATCAGCAGACGGATCTCGTCATTGATCGCCATGCCCGCGTAGATCGGAATTCGCACAGAGATACCGTAGTCGAGAAATTCGACGTCCAGCTGATCTCCCGTCGCCTCCACCACCACCGGCGCGATAAGCTTGGTCACCGCCCGAACCCCGATGAACAGCGGCAACGACGCAGACGTCAGATCGTCCCCTTCGAACGGCGACACCACATAATCGACGCCGATCGTCTTGTTCAGCGCTGCGGTCATGGTCGCCTTGGGCACCGTAATCACGAGGTCCGTACCGACCTTGGTGTCCGAGACGTCGTACTCACCGACCTGCGTGCGCACGCCATCGACCGTGAAGAACAACTGGACGTAGTCGCCGTCGGCCATCGTCGGATAGCTCTTGACCGTGAAGGTCGCACCGCGCGCCGACAAGTCCGGCGGATTGACCGCCCCGTTCTTTGCTTCGTTGCTAACCGGCGCCGCAAGGGTTGCCGCCGCAGCGACCAGAGTGCCTTCCGCCATGATTCCCTCCTGCCATTTTCGAATGTCAGCGAATGACGCGATCAGACTTAGCTCTGCCAACGCGTGCGATTTCGGAAGTCCTTCTTTTCGCCGCGCACGCGCGGTTCGGCGTCTTCATCGGTACTTCGGCGTCGACGCCCGGCCCCACCAACCGGGAACGCTTCGACGTTCAACGAGACCGCCGTAGAAGCTTCGCCGACGCCGCTACCGACACGCTGCAACACATAGTCCACGGTCACGTTACGGGCCGCCAATGTCTTGAGTCTGGGCCACGGCACCCACATCTCGAGGTCCTTTCCGACCCAATTCGAAGTCACATCGAAGTCGATGGCGCCCGCCCCAGAAGCGCCACCATCGAAACGCAGCGACACGTAATCGCCTTCGCGCATGCCGGGGTACGCGGCGACCGAAAAGCAGGCGCCGCGCATGCCCAGTTCACCTAGCGCAAGCGTGCCGTTCACTGCGTCGTTGCACATCGGCGGGGGCAGCGGCGCACCGCCTGCGCCAGCGCCTGCCGGGTCAACACTGCTCTTGCCATCGTCCATGATCGATCTCCCGAAGCGTTTTCTCTGAGCGGCGGCGAGTCCACACGATCCGCATGGACCGCGCCGGCGCAGCGTAGGTCATACGGTTGCCGCCATCGCGGCCTTTCCTTGCGGGGTCGCCAATGACAATCCCCCAGCAGTCGCCTGATAGAAGAAGTTCGTATCGAGATTCGCGCGGATCGCAGCCGGAATGGTTGCACCGCCGTTCGCCACGCCCCAGGTCACGACGCCGCCCGTCGCTCTGACCGCACAGAAAGCTTCTGTGCTGGAATAGAGCGCCACGATGTCCGTCAACTGACCCGCGACCGGCGCGGCGTTACCGCCTTGCGACGTATTCCCCCAGGCGACCACGGTGCCGCTACGCGTGAGCGCGGCGAAGGCACCCGCCGTACTGGCGACGTGCACGATGTCGCGGCGGCGCGCGATCGCTTCCGGCACATTCGCGCCACGGTTGACGTCGCCCCAGCAAACGACAGCACCGTTGCTGAGCCGGGCAGCGAACGCGCCCCACGTCGCCGTCACCTCTTCGACATTGGTCAGATTGGTCACACTGGTGTCAGGCGTGCCGCCGTATGCGCCCAGGCCGAACGCGAGTACTCCGCCCGCTCGGGTGCGCACCGCAAAGGCGCGCGCCGTGGCGCTGGCCAGTTCCACAATGTCGAACCGACCGGCGATCTGCCTGCCATCGTTGACGCCCGCGCCCCATGCCACGACCGAGCCGTTCGCGCGCAAGGCGCAGAACGCCGTGAAATTTCCGCGTACGTCGATGATGTCGTTCAGACCGGTAATCGCCAGACTGGGGTTGCCGCCGTTGGCTTGCTCGCCCCAGGCAACGACCGTGCGGCGGCTGGTCAGGGCACAGAACGCGTTGCCTGCGACAGCCACCGATCTGACGTCTCTCAGATTGCTTGCGGCCGTCGAGAGCGTTGCGCCCGCTGCGGCGGTGCCCCATGCGCTCAAGTAACCCTGCCCGCGCACGACGACGAATGCCCGGCTGTTGCCGTGAATACGCACCGCATCGTTGACACTCGCGAAGAGGGTGCTCGCCCCGCCTTCGGCGCTATTGCCCCAAGCAGCGATCTGTCCACCCGCGCGACGGATGGCGAACGCACTGCGTGTTGCCGACACCTCCACGATGTCGTCCAGCGTGAGATAGGTCGTCGGCCGCACCACGCCGCCGTGCGCGTCGGCTCCCCAGGCATCGATGTTCCTGCGAGCGAAGATCGCGCTCAGCGCCGCCACACCGCTCGCGGTCACGCTGTCGGAGCCGTTACCGAAGAGATTCACCGGATTGATCGTGACCTGATTTGTGCTTGAGCGCACCCGCAGCGGCATCCACGGGCGCGTGTCCTTGAACGAAACGGCGGAGGTCCAGGCTTGCTCATCCGAATACCGCCATTCGGCCAACATGTCGTTGCGCGTCGTGCGATCGAGGGCGCGCAGGTACTGCGGCATTGACGACGACCGGTAGGACGTACCGTTGTTACGTGCGCCGACCACGCGCAGATCGCCGACGCCCAGCTCACGCCTCACGTCGTACACGTTTGGTCCGGAATTCTCGACGAGAGTGCTGCCCTGACGCGTCACCGAATAGCTCAGTGTCATGGGCGCGCCGCCATTGTTCGCGTCGATCACGCTCTTCGGCACGACAATGTCGATATGCGAACCTTCCTGTGACGCCAGCACCACGTGAGAGAACGTCCCGGAACCCGCCCCGGCCGCCCCGACCACCCGCAATTCGATCCGATCGTTGGCCCGGAATATCCCTGTCGCCGCGAGCCGCACGGTGGCGCCCGTGGCTGGCACGGCGGTAGGATCCAGGACCTGCCCGATGGCCTGCACGATGACGGGCAAGGGCAGCGCCGAACGACGGACGACAAACTCCAGACGCGCGCTCGTCGCGATGACCGCATTCAGACGCACCACTTCGTACCAGACGGAGACATTGCCCCCCGTGCCCGCCTGAACCTTGTCGGCGCCGATGGTGAATGAAATCGGATTCTGCGTGCTGCCGACCGTCGCAGACCGCTCGTCGCTGCCCGCTGCAATCGAGTTTTCCCAATGCAGGCGGATGGTGTCGCCCTGGCGCATGACGTTGCTGAAGTCGACCAGCACCTGCGCGCCCTGAAGCACCTCGCGCGGGTCCAGCACGCCGTTCTGCACGGACGGCACGCGCGGTGCACCGATCTGAAGCGACTGACGACGCACCGTCAGCGTCAGCGGATCGGACACGCGGCGGGGCGGCCGGACGCCGTCGACGCTGTATTGCAGCGTGACGTCTCGCCCTTCGAACGGTGTGATGTTGGCAATCGGGATCGGCCGCGTGATGGGCCGCCCGACCATGGCAGCCGACACGTCGATCTCCCACTCCAACCCACCGCTGCCCGGCCCGCCGCCCCACGTCATGACGATGAAGTCGCCGCTGGCCATGCCGGGGTAAGCCGGAATCGTGGCGGTCGCACTTGTGGTGAGCTTCGAGGGATCGAGCACGGTGCCGTCGGCTTCCGGCACCGAGGGTGCAGGCAGTGCGGGCTGCTCGTTCATGCCGATGCGCAACTGGAGCACCTCGGAACGGAATCGCACCACCCCGCCGCGCTGAACTTCGTACCAGACCGGTACGGTGCGATTGATCCATGGCGCGACCGTGGCGGCATTGAGCAGGAAGTGATAATCGCGTACGGTGCTCACCGTGATGCTATCGGTGTAGAAGCCGACGTCACCCGGATTGCCCCAATGCATGATGAGGCGATCGCCGCGCATCATATCTGCGTAGCGCAGTACGATGGTTTCCGCGCCAAGGGCGGCCAGTGCAGGATCGAGAAAGTCGCCGACCGCATCCACAACGCGCGGCGCCGGCCACCGGCGCTCGGTGCGCACGACAACCGTGAAGTCCTCCGAATCCTGGCGGGTACCGTCAAGGCGATTGACGGTGTAGTTCACGATGACCGAGCTGTCCTGGAAGAAGTCCACCCGGCTCCTGTCCACGCGCATCGTGATATCCAGGTTCTCGATGTTCGTGGTGATATCGATCGTGCGAATCTGCTCGCCGCCACCGGTGCCCTCCCCCCATCGCACAGTCACGCGGTCGCCGTTGCGCATGCCGGGATACGGTTTGACGCGTACCGTGACGAAGCTGCCCGTGAGCGCTTCGGGGTCCAGTACGCCCATCGGCGCTTCGTCGACCAGCGGCGGGGGCAAGCCCGGCTGCGGTGCAGCCAGTACGGTAAAACGATTGATGCTCGACTCCTGCGGCGTGGCCTGACCGGCGCGCGTCACGCGGTAATGCGCGTCGACCGAAGCGAGCCCGGCCGAATTCGCATCGACGACCGAACGGGGAACGGTCACCGTGACGGCCCGGCTGGGGTCGGTGACGACGACGCGCCCGCGCGTGGTACCCGCGGCGGTCGGACCGTCCCAGAACCACTCGATCACGTCGCCTGCGCTCATTAACGTGTAGGGCAGCACGCTCAACTCGACGCCTTGAGACGGATTCGCCGGCGGCGTCAGTTGTCCATTGGTTACACCCGCCACTTCGGGGCGTCGCAGCAGATTCGCGCCGACCACGTTGAGCGCGAGGACATCCGACACGCGCGTGAGTCTGTCGCCCGAACTCGGCGTCACCGTGTAGAACACGTTCACCGTGCCGCCCAACAGCGTATCGACATAGAGCGGCGGCACCAGGAAGTCCACCCGCCGCTGAAGATCGGCCGCCGTCAGCGTCTTGCACGACGTGTAGACCATCGGCGTGCCGTTCGCACGGGTGCCTTCCCAACGCAATGACACGAGATCCCCTTCGCTCATTCCCGCGTAGGGGTCGATCTCCACGTTGGCGCCGTTGGGCGTGTTGATGGGATCGAGTTGCCGGTTGGCTGTTGCCTCGCGAACGCGCGGCGCTGCCAACCCGCCCCGCTCACCGAGTACGCGCAAGGACAGCCGCCGCGAACGCCCCTTCTCCGTCGTTCCGTTACGTACGAAGTAGTAGACCGACGCGGTGCCCGGCGTTACGGTGCGCACAACGGCATTGGGCAGCTTGGTCGTGATGAGCGCACCCGCTGCGGTCACGCGCGCCGTCATTTCATGACGAACCGTAACGCCGTCGCCGGAGAGTCCTTCGAAGACCACGAGCACTGTGTCGCCGATGGCCATCGGCGGACTCAGATAAACCACGACGACATCCGCATCCCGGCCACTGAGCGCGGCATAGTCGAGATCGCCGCTGGGCGCCTGAAGGATGTACGGCACGGCCAGTGTCGCGCCGCTCGCTTCGACATTGACAAACGACGCCGGTGAGTTATACGACCACTCGCTCACCACGTCGTCGATGTCGTACGTGACCATCAGATTCTCGCTATCCCCGCCAGCAAGGATCGTGTTCTTGTCAATGACGACCGTGACCGGTTTGCCGACTTCCGCTTGCGTGAGCGGCGGGTGGCGCACCGACTCGATGCCCCAGCGAATGCGCAGCCGATCGCCTACGGCCATGTTCACCCAGGGGGGCACAGTGACAGGCACGCCGACTTCAGCTTCCGGTACGCCGATGATGCCCGGCGGAATGGTCGGCGCGGCGAGGTTCTCGTTGGTATAAGGCGTATCGACCGGGTTCGGATCGCGACCGCCCGGCAGCGTCATCTTCACGCGCACCAGCGCGTCCGGGGAACGCTGCACATCGCCAGTGAAAGCAGACGTCAGCGTGAACCAAACCGGAATCAGGCCGTCGCCGATACGTTGAATCAAGGTCACGTCGATCTCGAGCGTGATGGGCAGGTTCCTGTCTTCCTGCGCCATCGTGTGCACGGCCGCTGCGAACTGGTCCGTGCCCCAGAACACCCTGAAGACGTCGCCAATTTCGAAAAGCACATTCGGCGCAATGGTTACGAGGAGCTTTGCATCGGGCTGCTGAACATCGCGAAAGCCGACGCCGCCGTATGCCAGAACCACCGGCACGATAATCGATTGAAGGTCGGTATTAATCGAAATGAGATCGCGCTGCACAGGCGCAAAGACAAGGGCGTCGCTTGCCGATGTCTCGGGTTGCAGCGCGGAAAGAACGTCAGTCGTCGGCATGGTTCGTCTCCGCAGGAATTCGATGAGTCGTCGAATGCCCGGGAGCGACTACAGCGCACCCGGCACTCCGGAGCTCCATCAAGCCACGGCTGATTTGCGTGCGCCAACTGTCAAGGTTGACAGTTCCCCGGCAGCAAACTGCGGATCAACAATGGTCACCCGCCAACGGTGTGCGCCCGGCGGATCCGCCCGCGAGCCGCGAGCATGGAAGCATGGCCCTCACAGCCAGCACGCAACGCGCACGCGCCGACTTCCTCTGGTAAGGAGTTCTGTTATGAGAACCGACGAAAATACGCCACTGATCGTGCCGGTAGGCAATCAGGTCGCGGCCCCTCGAATCAAGGTGCAAAGCGATAGCGGGATCGACATCTACACGCCGACACTTCCCGTGGAACTTCTGGCGCCGTTGCCCCCCGGATTCCCTGCAAATGGACTGCTGCTGGCATCGGCGAACGACAAGCCGCTTACGCTCAAGGCGACGCTCGATCGCTCCAGCATCGACGGCTACTATGATGGCGATCTTGTCGAAGTGTCGATCAACGGCGTGCTTCAGACGACGCGTGCGATCACGGCGGCTGAAAGCGATGCCGGAGAGATCACCATCGTCATTCCCGCGCCGCGCGCCCACGGCAACTATGAAGTACGGTATCAGCTCATCTCCGATCTCGTCGGTAACGAATCGGGTTTCAGCGACCCTGTGTTCTACGTCGTCGACACGAGACCCCCGGCTGTGCCCAATCCGGGCAGCCTGAGTCTTCCGCCAGAGGTCCGGCCCGATGGCATTACCGACGTTGTGCTCACCGCGCTCGGCGATGTGGTCAATGCCACCATCCACAGCTACTCCGACCGGTCTCAGGGCGATCTCATCACAGTCGTCGCGACCGGTGCCGACGGCACCACCGCGACGAGCACCTATCGCATTCCACTGGGCGGCGCGGACAATCTGATCGAAGTGCCGTTCACCCGCGACCAGTTGCTCTCTCTGGGGGACGGCCCCGTATCGTTTGCCTACACGATCACGGATCTGGCGGGCAACACGTCGACCACTTCGCCCGGTGTGCCGTCCGTCATTCGCCTTCAGGAAGGCATCACCGATCTCGCACCGCCGGTCGTCCCCTTGTTCGCCGACGACGGTCTCATCGGCGAGGCCGACGCCCGCACGCCGGTCGGCGTGGAAATTCCACTGAACGCAAAGATTCAGAACGGCGACCGGATTGTCGTCATCTGGGGAAACACACGCAGTGCGCCGGTCGCCGTGACCAATGCGGGTGGGGCGGTCGAGCCGCTCATGAGCATTTCGATCCCGTATGCGACGATTCAGGCCGAGGGTAACGGCAACATTGCCGTGACCTACGAGGTCCTTCGCAACGGCGAATTGCTCGGTACGCCGGCCACGGCGACCACCGTGGTCGTCGACCTGTCGCAGCCGGGCGGAGACGATGCCGATCCGAACACGCCGACCAACGATAACCTCGGTCTGCCGATCGTGCGCAAGGGAGGCTGGGTCGCCCCCCAACCCATCAACGACATTCCGGTGGAAGACTCGCTCAGGGACGCGACTTTCGTCATCCCGTGGCAAGGCGTATCGGGTACCCCATCGTTCCAGGCGGGCGACGTCATCGCGCTCTTCTACGGCGTCGATCCCCTGGTCACACCGGCCGCCACGCCGTTTGCGACGTATACCGTCACCGCAGCCGATGTGACGAACGGCGTCGACCTCACGCAGGTGCTGCCTTTCGCAAAGATCACCGAGTTCGGCAGCGGGTCGATTCCCGCCGCGTACACCGCCACGCGCGTGGTGCGTGCGGCCGATCCCGGTAACGGCATCACGGAGGTCGCCAATACGTCGTACTCACGCGTGCAGAACGTCACGGTGCAAAGCGCCGCCGAACTGCCCGGCGGAGGCGGCGGGTTGCCGACGCCGGTGTTCATGCCGCAAGTCGGCGCACCCAACAACAACCTCGATTACACGCGCTCGCTCGCGGCTGGGGGCTCGATCGTTCGCGTTCCGCCGTACCTCAATATGCAAATCGGCGACCGCGTGCGTATTCACGTTTTCGGCTTCTTCGGCAGAAACGGCGATCTGGGACCGGTTGCACTCGCCGAATTCGGTCATGTCGGCGACACGTTGCTTCCCGGGACGCCGTACGAGGTCACGGTGACCACGCCCGGACAACCGATCGAGTTCAGGTACCCATGGTCGCGTCAGCAATACTTCTATTCGATCTGCCAGGTGACGGCCCGGGTGACGGTCACGAACCGCGCCGGCTCGGTCACGTCGCCGCAGGCGCCGCTCATCTTCGCCGATACGCGGGCGAACAGAACCCCGCCACTCGACCCGAGTCGTCCGACCTGATCGGACGCTCGTTCAACGGCTTGGCCGGTACTTTGCGGCACGCCGGACCGTTTCCCCGATCATCGGGAAACGGTCCGTTTTTTCAACGCACGTCGCCAATGGGTGGGCCAACTCCGAAGCTACGTTTTCGGCGTACTATGGTTTAAAACCAGTGCGTCCGGCTGTTGCCACAAGCGCGAGATGCACGTACTGAAGTCCCCATGACAGCACCGCGACGCAGCGCCAGTGGCAGACGCGCAACGCCGCTTTCTTACACTCACAGATGGCCAAGTTCCTGATCGGCGACGCCGTACGTTTCGACAGCGATACGTTTGCGCTTGCTACCAAAGGGAATCCCAACGTGTCGCTCCCACTGGGCGCGGCAGCAGGCCGCTGCTTGCTGGTGCTGCTCGAAGCGAACGGCGAAATCGTCACCAAGCGTGCGATGCTCGGCAAGGCATGGGAGCAATACGGAGCCGTCGTGACGAGCAACAATCTGAGCCAGGCGATCATGCAGATCCGGCGCGCCTTCGAACAAGCCGGTGCCGATCCCTCGTTATTGGTCACCGTGCCGCGCATCGGCTATCGCCTGAACAGCGTTGTGAAGGTCAGTCCGTTCGTCGATGCCAGCGCTGTCGAAAGCGTACTTCCTGCCTCTCCGGTGCTTCCGATACCTCACTTTTTCGATGAAAAATCCCAAAGTGACTCGGAACCAGAAAATTCTTTTCCCATCACGGAAGCGATCGTTCACGACATCGAATCCGATCTCGCACCGATGTCGCCAACGGCATCCGTAACCGCATCGGAAGCGGGATCGCAAGGCGATGTACCGTTGGCGGCAGACGGTGTTCCTGCGCTTTCGCACACACCCTCGGAGACTTTGCCGAGCGCCGCTGTGGTGGCGGCGACGTCTCCGGTGACAATCCCTTCGTCCCACGATGCCCCCCCCGTTGTCCGGCACCGCGTGCCTGCGCGACCTGTGCGCACCACGCATCTCTTCTTCGCGCTGGGTCTCTGGACGATCATCGCGTTGGCAAGTGTCATTTACGCTTTCCGGACGCTTCCGCCGTTGCTCGGAAATCTGTATCAACATGCACGCTCGGGCCAATGGGTGCCCGTGCCGAGCGACGATACCCATCGCTACTTCGTGACGCCGGAGCGCGCGGGCGACGCCCAGTTCCTCGCGAATCGCGTGAGCATGATCGAAAAGGAACCGCCCAAATCGATCCTCGACTTTCCCGAACGTCTCATCTACATCAACGGCACTGCGTACAACGATTTGTACAGTTACTTCCTCTGCCGACAACCCATTGATAGTCCCGATGCGAATTGCGTTTCGTATCTGGTCATGCAGGAGACGGGCAACCGGTCATTTCCATGAGACTCCGAATTCGTCTGCGCCATGTTGTGCTCGGCACGGCACTTGCCGTCATTGCGCCGTGGGTGGTCGTGTGGCTGACCACAACGCCTCAGCGCAAGCCCTGGCAATGTCACGCCGACATTGAAATCGTGACGCATTCGGACACGCCCCAACCCGGCATGGTGCGGGTTTGGGGAGAACTCGACACGGCGTTTGGCCGGGACGGCACGGGGTTTTCACGCTTCGCTGGCTACATCGCCGACGGCCGCTCGGCGACACGGATTCACCGCGCGATGGAGTTCGACTACCAGACGCTCGGCGACACAGTGCGCATGACCACCACGCGCAGCGCCCGACTGCTGAGCGACAACTCGGATGAAGAGAAAGTCTTGCGACATCTGCTGCCGCGTTTTCGTCCCGGTAACACCGATTACTTCCAGATCGTGCGCGTGAAGAACAACGCGGCGATGGCGTTCGTCGACCAGCCCCGCATCTTCTGCGAGCGGCAATAAAAAAGCCCTGTGCGATATTGCATCGCACAGGGTTAAAGAAGATCCGGGCCGGGTGTTCGCGCATGTCGACACCCGGCCTTACCTTCGCCTCTCGTTATTTTCAGAACGTGTAGCGCACCCCAACATTGACGCCCCAGGGCTTTTCAAGACGCTTGCCCACGGCGTACGACGTATCGACATAAGCCTGAAGGTTCTTCTGCATCTGGGCCGCGAGACCGACGGAGAACTCTGCGCGTGTACCCGACAAGTCGTTATTGAAGGTTTCGCCGTTAATCACGACCGCGTTGTGCTTCGCGAACTCCTGCACTACCGCGGCGCGAACGTAGGGTTCGAACGTCCCCATTTTCGTTTCGATCGTCTTACCCACGCCGATACCCAGCGCGCCCTGCACCGAACGGCCACGCCCCGCGTCGACTTGCAGACCGTTATCCAGCGTGTAGTCGGAGGCACTCGACATCATGGCGGCGACTTGCGCATAGGGCTCGACGAACCAGCCGTTGTTGAACGACAGCTTGCGGCCGAACTCCGTCGAGAGACCGAGACCATTGGCGTGATAGTCGCCCTTGCTGCGACGGCCGTCGCGCATCATCACATCCAGTTCGGATGCGTAACGGTTGTACTTGAACACGCCATCGAAGTAGTAACCGTTCTTGCCCAGCCACGTCGCGTACATCCCGAGCGTGTAGCTCTCAACGCTGCCGGTGGAGCCGACACCGAACTTCATCCGGCTGGTCGACGTACCCGCCATTGCACCGACGAGCCACTGGCCCGCGTCGTTGCTGGCGACGATCCCATCGGCACCAGCGAGCACGCCCCACTGATCTTGCGAATAACCGTGGCCGCCCGCCGGTTTGGCGTTATATCGGTTGCCGAACGTACGCGCCCACACGCCACCGCCCTTGCCTTCGTTCAGACGGACTTCGCCCAGACGCGCACGCAGCGTCGTGATTTCGCCGAGCCACACTGTCGGCAGGGCGCTGGCCGCACCGAGAACCGTCTCGGTGCTATTGGATTGCTCTTGTGTGCGCACCAACTCCCAATAGCGCTTGCCATCGGCCTCGCGCGCCACCAGTTCATAGGCGCGAGCGCCGAGATCGACCTTATCGCCGATGACGGAGAAGGTTGCGGCACCGCCATCGTCCTGCACCAGTTGCTGCACCGGTATTGCGGCGAACGCGCCCGTATTGAGCACGTCGAGTTTGAACTGGCCCGACGAATCGTTATCGCTCAGGTGCAGTTGGTCGGCCCCACCGTGCTCGAGATCCGTTTGCATGCGGAAGGTGCCCTCGCCCGCAAGCGTGGCAATCTCCAGCGTACGGAACTGACCGGGGGCCTCGCCATGGCGCAGATCGATCACGCCACCGCCCATGATCACCTCACCCGCGAGCACCTGGTTGTCGACGAGACGCCATTCGGCGTCGTTGTTGACGTGCAGATGGGCCAGGCCTTCGATTCTGCCGGTCAGGATCGCGTTGTTGTCCAGGCGCAGACGCGTGTCGATAGGCTCGTTCGTCACGTGTTCGGGACGGAACGTCATGTCGCCTTCGAGAACGCTGTTGTCCACGTTCACGTTGACGTGATACGGCGTCAGCGCGTTCGGCACCGATGTGACGCTGAGCAGCGTGCCACTGTCGGCCTTGATGGTCGTGCCGTTCCTGATATCGACGTCGATCGTGAAATCACCCGGCGCACTCAGCACGCCGCGCTCGATTCGAATGCCCGCACCTTCGGCAATCAGACGCGCGTTGTCCAGCACGACCGTCGAACCGGCCCGCTGCGGACGCGACTCGGTGGTGATCTTCACGGCGGCGTCCGTCCCTGAAATCGTCGTGTCGACGGCGGTGAACTGGGAATCGGTCACCTGCACTGCGTAATTCATGCGAGCGCCGTCGCGACGGGTTGCCTCAATATGCGAATTCCGAACGTCGACCGTGCTGTCGCCGGCCACCACGAGCGCGCGGCCGTTACCTTCCAGGATCACGTTATCCATATGAACGGTCGAACCCGGCACGTTCATGTCCATATTGCCGCGTGCCGCCCAAAAGGCGACATCGCCGGTGTTCCTGATACTCGAATCGATGAGCGTGACGGTCGATCCATACATCGCGGTCGCCAGCGCTGAATTCTGCGATATGCCGCCGTTGCCCGAAATGTTGATTTCACTGATGAAACTCGTGCCGCCATTCGTCGTACGCACGTACGACATCGGGGTCCGGCCGTCGATCGAGACCCGCCCCCCGCCGCCGATGTTCGCAATCCCTGCGCCCGTCACGGTCACGCCCATATTGTCGGTTGCCGTGACGACGTGGGCCATGCCGCCGGGGCCAGGCGTGTCGATCGTCAATGTCGGGTTGGCTTGCGCGTGCGCAAGAGGCGCGAAAACGAGTGCGGACGCGGCGGCCGCTAAAAGGCGGACACGAAAGTGTGTCTGAGCATGGGATGGCATATCGGTAATCCTTGTCGGGGTAAAAATGCAAGGCGAACGATATGCGCAAGAACCGCGAATCTACGTCAAAATAAGACGAATATCAGTGAATTTAATAAAATTTCACTGATTTTGAAGCGTCATCACAGATTTTTCCCTCAGAAGGTGTAACGCACGCCGATCTGCGCGCCCCAGGGCTGGTTGAGACGTTTCCCCACCGCAGTCTCCGCTTCCACGTAGATCTGCGCGTTGCGCCGCAATTGCCCGATCACCCCCGCGCCAAACTCCGCGCGCGTGCCTGACAAGTCGTTGTTGAACACGATGCCGTTAATGGTGGTCTGGTTGCTTTTGATGAATTCCTGGACCAGTGCAATCTTCAGGTACGGCTGAATTGCGCCTCCACCGGGCAACGTCAGCGTCTTGCCGAACGCAGCACCAACGCGCGCCTGTACGGACCCGCTGTGCGCCGAGTTGGACACCATCCCGTTGGTCAGTCCGTAATCCGCCCCGCTCACACCCAGCGCAGAGAACTGAACATAAGGCTCCACAAACCAGCGGTCGCCGAATTCGAGATGTCGACCGAACTCCAGTTGCACCCCCACGCCATTGTTGTTGAAGCTGCCGTGCGCGGCGACGCCATCGCTCATCACAGCGTCGGCAGAGTTCTGGAAACGGTTGTACTTGAACACACCGTCGAAATACCATCCTGTCGGGCCGAGCCAGGTCGCGTAGAGTCCGGCGGAATAGCTATTCACGCCCCCCGTCGAGGCATTCTCGAATGTGAGTTTGCTGTGACTGGTGCCGAGCATCGCGCCTACCAGCCACGAGCCGCCCCACGTCTGCCCGACCACACCATCCACGCCCGCCACCACGCCGTATTGCGTCTGGCGATAGCTGGTTCCCGCATTGGGCTTGCCATTGAATTGCTTGCCGAAGGTACGCGCCCAGACACCACTATTGCGCTGATCGTCCATTCGCAACTCGCCCATACGGCTGCGTAGCACCGTCGCCTCCCCATACCAGACGGAGGGCGCGGCGGACGACAGCCCCAGCACGGTCTGCGTGCTCGGTGACAGATCGCCGGTCGCCGGATCGCCTGCATCTCCCGTCGCGGCATCGAGCGTCTCCTCGCCGGTGCGCGGGTCGACCGGAGTTCCGGTGTCGGTCACGAGCGCCCAGTTGTTGCCTTGCTGTTGCAGCTTGTAGGTGTACACGCCTATATCGACCTTGCCGTTGACCAGCCCGAAGCCTGCACCGCCTCCGCCGGTCTGCACGATGGTAAGCGGCAAGAAGTTGGTCGGCTGCGCGCCAGTGTTACGCACCAGAACCTGATAGTCGCCGGTGGCGGCGCCGGTCACATTGAGCAGATCGCCCGAATGCGTGCCCAGATTCGTACTCATCTGGAACGTGCCGCTGCCCGACAGCGTACCGATGTTCAGGGTACGCAGCGTCGACGTACCGAGCGCGGTACCGGAGACGTCGATCGTGCCGCCATTCATCGTCACGTTTGAGACGGTGTTATCGCCTGCCTGACGCCACACGGCATTGGAGTTAACGGCCAGCGACTTCAGATTGGTCAGATTGCCGGTAAGCGAGGCGGCATTCTGAAGCGTGAGATTGAGCGTAGCTGTGCTGTCGCTGCCGACATCCCCGCCGATCACCGTGTTCGCGCCGTCGATGGTCACGTTTCCTGTCACGTCGCCGCGCGCCTGCACCGCGAACCCATTGCTGCCCTGAAGCGTCGTGCCGTTTTGCACCATGACATTGGCGGTGTGACCGGCATACGGGGGAAGCGCACGCGCCGGTGCAATGAGAATCGCGGGGCCGCTCGCTGCGCTTACCGCGACGCCGTTGAGCGTCGTGTTCGAGGCGAACGTGAGCCCGGTATTGAGGGAGATGGCGCCGACACCGGCCAGATTGCCGCTGATGGAGCCTTGTATCTTCGTCTTCGTGATGGTTAGCTACCGTCACATGAGGTGAAGTGAGCATGTTTGGAGCCTGAAGGCTTGGACCTTGCTGTGGAGATAATGCCCTTCGCCTCGCCCTCACCAGCACAGACACTGAACGGTAGCCAAGGGCGTGGACCCTGTATGTACAAGGCAAGTGGGTGAGTTGGTATTGATTCCTCGATTAAGGATCAAATTGATGTTCTACCTCGGTATTGATGTTGCCAAAGCCAAGCTGGATTGCTGCCTGCTGGACATGACAAACGGCAAGCGTAGTACGAAGGTTGTTGCCAATAGCCGCGCCGGCCTAACCGATCTGTTGGGCTGGTTGGGCAAGAGACACACCGAGCCGAGCCACGTACATGTCGCGCTCGAAGGTACCGGTGTCTATCACGAGATGGCCGCGTGTGGCCTGCACGATGCCGGGCTCTCCGTGTCTGTCGTTAATCCTGCGCAGGTGCGCGCTTTTGCGACGGGAATGGGCGTGCGCACGAAGAACGACATTGTAGACAGCCACGTGTTAGCGCGCTTTGCGATGCACGCACGACCAATGCGCTGGAGTCCTCCAGCGCCCGAGGCTCGCATACTTCAAGCACTGATGGCGCGCCGTGAAGCGCTTGCACAAGATCTTCAGCGTGAGCGCAACCGGCATGAGAAAGCGGAAATCACGGCTCCAACGGCGCTAGTCCTGCATTCGATTCTCGAGACGATCGAGTTTCTGGAGCGCCATTTAGCCAGCCTGCAACGCGAGATCGATGATCACATTGCTGCCCATCCGGGCCTTAAAGCAAACTTGATGCTGCTGCAAAGTATCCCGGCAGTTGGCCCTCAGGTAGGCCGCACGCTGCTTGCCATCATGCACGCGCGCCACTTCGATTCTGCAGAACAACTTGCGGCGTATCTCGGCCTGGTGCCGGTGCAGAGGCAGTCGGGATCGTCGATCCAGGGCCCTTCACGTTTATCGAAGGCCGGGCCGCCCAAGGTACGGGCAACTCTCTACATGGCGGCCGTCGTCGCTAAACGCTATAACCCCCACATCAAGGCATTGTGTGAACGCTTGGCAGCGCGTGGCAAATCCACCATGTCTATACTCGGCGCTGCAATGCGTAAGCTTGTGCATCTGTGTTTCGGCGTTCTGAAGACACGACAGCCTTATCGGGCGAACTACGTCGCAATCGCTTGACGGGCAAGACGGTATCTCCATTGACGGTCACGTTCGAGTCAAAATTGATGAGCCCGCCATTGACCCCGCTATTGGTCCCGGTGCCGGCGCTCAGGGTCGAATTGGTGATCGTCACGGTCGCCCCGGCGCTCACCGCTACGCCGTACTGAAACCCGGAAACCGTACTATTGGTGATCGTCCCCGTCGAGGGCTGCAGCCCGGATACAAGCTGCGTGACAAATTCGATACCGATGTTGTTCGGGCTGGAGATCGTGGAGTTGGAGATGGTTGCAGAGGCATTGCGTACGCTGATCGCCGGTGGTGGTGTCGTGCCCACCGGGGAGGCGGCGGGGGGTGCCGTCGAGATGACGGTCGCACCGTCCATGATGAGTTGAGGCCGTCCCGTCGAGGGGGGGCTCCCCGACAGCGAGATCCAGTTGCTCGATGCGCCACTTTGCAAGATCAACGTGGAGTTGTTGGTCACCGTCCAGGTGGTATTGGGATTGCCCGGAGCGGGTACCGTGGTGGTGCCCGATGTCACCGTATCGGCCTGCGCGGGGATAGCCAACGACGCAACGGCCAGCCCGACAGCCGACACCAGCACGCGCTGCCGGGGATTCACGGAGATAGAGTTACGCATGATCGTTGGCTCCCAAAGACCGGGCTGGCCTGCGCCTCCCAGCTCACAACTTCAAGAAAGCGAGTTCCTTGGCGTTGCCCTTCGCCATGCCGTTTCAGCCTGCGTCGCGCGCAATCGAGTTGTTATTCGAAGTCTTTTGTCATGCGCCAAATTCGCATCTGAGCGGCTAAAATCCGATTCGTCATGCAGAAAAACCATCCGTGACGTGCGTTCACCTAGTCATTTCGACTTACCTTAGGCGACACATAGCAATGCGTCACCTGTCAACGTTGACAGGTGACCGGCAACGAAAAAATCCCCGCACAGCCGAAACTGTGCGGGGAAAGATGGCCCCGGAAGCCAGGTTAGGGGAACCAGCTCCCAGGCCACGTCAAGCCAGTGGTAGGGCGATGCACGCACCCCTACGCGCACCTCCCAAGGCATGTCGGGACACTCGTCGCCGCACTTCAAGCATCCCGACACGCCCGCAGATATTTTCTTTCTGCATCGATAAGGCACAACCTCACCGACTTCCACCTGCGTGCCTGACAAATCGTTATTGAATCCTCTTTGCTCGACGACGATCGAAGCAGACGATAAGCGTCAACGCCGCCGCAAAGCCATTGCACGCATTGGTTTTCACAGCAATTCATTCGAATTAATCATGCGTCACTCTTGTTGCTGCGACGACACAAGAAAGGGCGACGTAGGCCGAAGATGTGCCGGTGGCGGATGCCCGCGGCGCAGGCGAAACAGCGCCGCCGCCGACGTCTGTGGACGGGCGACAGCGCTGTGGTGTGGGGGTGCAGTGGGGATGCAGCGGGTCTGCGACGCGCAAACCGCTAGCAAACGTGCGATGAACGCGTTACCGAAGGCGTTGCGGATGACTGGCGAGGGCCGCGATGATGGTCTCGGCAAGCTCAGTGGGATCGAGGGCGCTCACATCGCTTTGCGTTTGCAAAGGCGTCGACTGACAGCGCGGTGTGAGACGCAGATACGGCGGCTCCGCAGCAGCGAAGAGCGTCACACTCGGCGCTCGCGTGGTGTGGGCCACGTGCATCAGCCCGCCATCGGCACCGACGAACAGCGATGCATTCGCGATCACCCGCTTCGCGTCGCGCAGCGTCAACTGGCCGACGAACGACACCATTTCGAGATGCCGGAATTTCGCTTCCATGAGCGCGCGGGCGGCGTCGGCCCCGTTACCCGAACCCAACAACACAATGCCCGTGGGTAGACCGGGGGCATACGCCGCATCGTAGGCATCGAGGCACGCGCGCCAGTGCGCATAGGTGCGGCGCGGCTCCACGCCGCCCATCGCCAGCACAACGAACGGTCCCGACGGAAGTTGATTCACGACAGCCGCAGGCAAGTCCGTCTCTTCGCGCAGATACGGCTTCGCCTGCGCAAACAGTTCGTCCGGCCCAAGTCCCAGGCCGAAAACATCGTTGACGGCTGCCAGACTGAATTGCGTCTGATTACGGTCCGGCCCGTGGAAAAAGCGAAACAGGCACGCGAAGGGAAGCGTCGCAAAAAAGCGGCGCTTGATGCGCAACGTCGGGTAATTGAATTCCTGCATGACGACGACGTCGTACTCGGCCGGATTGACCGCGGCCGGATCGTCGAAGACATTTCGGAAGATGTCGTCGCCCTCGAAGACCGCCTTGAGTCCTGGGCTGATGAGCAAATCGATGGGGCCTTCGCGTGAGCGCAGCAGCGCGCGGCCCGACAGATCCATCACGGCGTCGCCCACCGAGTGCTTTCCACCGTAAATCCACAACACACGCGCTTGCGGTGCGACGTGGCGCACCTCATGGCGCAGTTGTCCGCTCATCGCGAGACGCAGACGGCGGTGGAGATATTTTTTGGCGACGGTGAACGCCGACGTGCGTTGCATGAAGACGTCGGGCTCGTGATACACCCACGCGTACGGAATACGCGTGCTCGGTTCGGTGAGCGCCTCCAGTCGGCGGGTGATGAAACGCGGAAGTGGCATGATCGGATCGAAAGCAGGGCAGCGCCGGAAGTTCCGGAGTATGCCACGGGCGCACCGCCGGGACGGCACGCGCCCCGGCAGATTCGGCCGAATGCCCTCGACGTTGACGGCTTACACCACCTGGAAATGATGCGTGCCGTCGCGATGCAACTGTTCGACGAGACCGAACTCCCAGTCGAGATAGGCCTGCATGGCCTCGGCCGCATTATCGGTGCCTTCGTACGGACGGCGATAACGATCGTCGCGCGCACTGGCCAGATGCGTTTCGCCGGACGCCAGGGGCAACCCGGCGTTGATCCATGCTTGCGTGCCGCCGTCGAGCACCACGATCTCGGCATCGGTCAGACGACGCAGGTCGGCCGCCGCGAAGCGCGCCAGCAGGCTGGATCCGCACGTCAGCACATAGCGTTGCACCGGCCCGATGGTGCGCAGCGCCTCGGCCAGACGCGCACGAATCACGAACCATGCGCCCGGAATATGCCGTTTGACGTAATTGACGCCTGACGTGAAGTCCAGCACCGCGATCTGCCCCCGCGCGGCTTCGTCGAGCCAGCGCGCGAGCAACGCGGGCGTGACGGTGGCGACTTCCGGTGCGCTCGGCGTGTGCAGCGGCCAGCCACCTTGCGCGCTGCGGGCGTGGGCGCTGTGCGGCTCCACGACGTACACCGTCCAGCCCATCTGCGCGAGCCACGAGCCGGTCATATCGGCGCGTACGCCGTCGTCGTCCGCCAGCACGATCCATGCGCCGCGCACCGGTGCCTGATGGTCCGTCTCCTGCACCAGCTGACCGCCTTGTGCGTTAGCGAACTCCGGCAGATGCCCCGCCGCATACTCTTCCGGCGTGCGCACGTCGAAGCGGTACACGGTGCGTCCCGGCGCATTCAGCGACGGCACGTCCTCAAGCGCTACGCGACGCACGCCGGCACGATCCGCCACAGCGCGCGCCCCTTCGCGGGCAACGGCCAGCGTGGCCTCGCGCACGGTGGCCGGATGACGACGGTCTGCGCCGCGCTCCAGCGACTGCCCCGCCAGCGTCCAGCCGATGGTGCCATTGCGCAGCGCTGCGACCGGATTCGGCAGCCCGGCGTTCACGAGCGATTGCGTACCGATGATGCTGCGCGTGCGCCCCGCGCAATTGACGATCACGCGCGTGGCCGGGTCCGGCGCAAGCTCGCGAACCCGCAGCACCAGTTCGGCACCGGGCACGCTCGTCGAACCGGGAATGTTCATCGTCTGATATTCGTCGAACCGACGGGCGTCGACGACCACGACATCGGCATCCGCGTCGAGCAGCGCCTGCACTTCCTGCGCCGAGAGCGACGGTGTATGACGCAGTCCTTCGACCCACTCGCCAAACGCCTTGCTTGGCACGTTCACGTCGCGGAAAACTTCGCCGCCAGCGGCAATCCAGCTGTCCAGACCGCCCGCGAGCAGATTGACGTCCGTGTAGCCGAGCTTGCGCAGCACGGTGGCAGCACGCGGCGCGAGATCTTCGCCGTCGTGCACGCCATAGACGACGATGCGCGTGTCGCGACGCGGGATACGCGCCCAGGCGTCGATCTCCACGCGCGAAAGCGGCAGGTTCGCGGCCCACAGCGGGTGCGTCTGCGCGAAGGGGTCTTCTTCACGTACGTCGAGCAGTGCGATTTCCTCACGCGCGAGCAGCGCGGCGCGCACATCGGCGTAGGTCAGTTCGGGAAAGTCTGCAGCCTGCGACGGCGCATCGGGGGTCATGTGGTTCGGATGCTCGGACACGGTGATTCCTTGAATTCGTCAGAAGTCGAAACGTTGCTGCCTGGTGCTTCCTGGCTATTGCTGGTTATTGCTGGTTATTGCTTGTTATTGCTTGTCGGCGGGCGGCGCAGCCTTACCCCAGGGATTGGGCAACTGCGCGTTGGCGTAGCCGGACACGAAGCCCTTGCGCTCGCCCGTCTCGGTGAAGACACTGCGATGCACCGCGCCGATGTTCGCGCCATACACGTGGATGCTCACCGACACGCGATCCGCATAGGCGTTGCTCACGCGGTGAATGTCGCCCAGACGCGGCGACAACACCTCTACGTCACCCGGCAGGAGCCGCACCGCCTCTCCTGCCACGACGGGAATGCCCTTCGCGTCGAGCACATACGGCTGCGAGTCTTCCGAGCCACGCAGCATGCCGATCAGCCCCCATACGGTGTGATCGTGAATCGGCGTGCGCTGCCCCGGGCCCCAGACGAAGCTCACGATGGAGAATCGCTGCGCCGAATCGCAGTGCAACAGGAACTGCTGGTAATGGTCGGGATGCGGCGTGGCGAACGCGTCGGGCAGCCAGTCGTCGCGCGCCACCAGTTGCGCGAGCAGGCCCGCGCCCTCTTCGAGCAGTGTGGTTTCATGCGGACGCCGATCCAACAATCGCGAAAACCCGGCGACGAAAGTGCGCAAGGGATCGAGCGCGTCGTAATCGTGAGCTGGCAGATCGCGCGACAAGGCGATGCCATCCAGCACTTCGGTCGTACCCGTCATGCGAATTCCCGGAAAGAAGCGAGCGTCTGCCGACCGGCGGCGCCCAGAATGGTGTCGTTTTGCGGCGTGTGGATACGGCTGCACAGCACGTCGCGATGATAGCGCTCAAGCGGGTTGTTGCGCGAAAGCCCGTGATTGCCCGAAAGCTGCAAGGCCAGTTCGAGAACCCGGATCGCATTGCCCGTCACCGTGAACTTTAGCGCACCGCTGGCGATATCGTCATCGGGTTCTCCCGCATCGGCCGCCTGCGCCGCTGCGTCCAGCAAACGCTGGTTGACATGCAGCAACGCGGCAATCTCACCGACCGTCTCCTGAATGCGCGGCACTGTGGCGAGCGGCGCACCGAGATTGCCCGGCACGCGGGTGTTCAGGAACGTCACGAGCCAGTCGACGCCAGCGCGCGCGACCGCATCGTAAAGCGTGCCTAGCAGCACGCTCATCCACGCCTGTTGTTCGATGTGTGCATCGTTGTCGCGTTGACCGATGCCCGCCGGTGCCCACTCGTTCGGTGGACGAATATCGACGGCATTGCCGAACGGCAGATCGATGTCTTCCAGCACGACCTCATGGCTGGCAGACGCGCGCAGCCCGAGGTGATCCCAGTTCTGCACGACGCGAATGCCCGGGCGGTCCGGCGAATCCGTCGAATCCGTCGAACCATCCGGACGTGGCACCAAAAACACCCCGACGCGGGGCTCCGCTTCGTCCGTGCGTGCCCACACATTCAGCCAGCGCAACGCGGGAATGCCCGTGCAATAGAGCTTGCGGCCGGACAACCGCCAGCCTGTCTGCGTGCGCCGCGCAATCGTCGACGGCAGCCCACCCCGGGCAGGCGTGCCCAGATCCGGCTCCACACGCAGCGCGTTGATCAGCGCGCCGTCGCGCACCGCACTCTCGAACACCGCGTGACGCTGTGCCTGCGGCCAGCGCGTGCTTTCCCGCACGAGGGAGCGGTGCTGGAGATACGTCATCGTCAGCACCAGTGCGGTGGCCGATTCCCCCTTGGCAACGGCACCGACGATGCGACGCGCTGTCGCGAGACCGCCACCGCCGCCGCCCGCAGCACGCGGCACCACTTCCGCAATCAGCCCGTGACGATGCAGCAGCGCGAAGTTGTCGAACGGGAAATGTGCATCGCGATCGAGCGCCGCCGCGCTCTCGGCCAGCGCGCGCGTGATCGGGGGCAGGAGCGCATCGAGTTGCGCGTGACGTGCGGGGCCGTCTCCACGTGGCTGGGGCGGCAGCGGCAGCACCACGCCGGAAGGTGCGAGACCTGAAGAAGTCATGATTCTGGAATAAGCAAATACGCGTTCGACGCACAATGCGCCGCGCTACGCAGTGCCCCTAGCGTAAGGCTCGGCGGTGCCGCGCCCAACCATCCATATCGAATAATCTTTGCGTAAATGATTATTTAACGCTCGATGATTGTTTGCGTAGGCTCACTCCCATTCACCGTCTGTTCCGATCGATGGGCGTGTAGCGCAAACCGACCCACGTCGCCGTGCACGCGTCCCCCACCCCACAAGGAGAACGTCGTCATGAGCGTAGAAATCATCGGCATGATTCAGAGCAGTAAGCAGTCCGAAATTCATCCCAAGCAGGGTGCTGCCGTCGACCGCGACTATGTGCGCAACTTTGCGCGCGCTCACGAGCAATCCGGTTTCGACCGCATTCTCGTGCCCCATCACTCCACGAGCCCGTCGGCCACGCTTACGATCGCCTATGCGGCGACCGTGACCGAGAACATCCACTTCATGCTCGCCCATCGTCCCGGCTTTGTTGCGCCGACGCTGGCCGCACGTCAGATCGCCACGCTCGATCAGTTCAGCGGCGGCCGCCTCGGCGTTCACTTCATCTCTGGCGGCTCGGACGAAGAACAGCAGCGCGACGGCGACTTCCTGCTGCATGACGAGCGCTATGCGCGCACCGACGAATACCTGAGCATCCTGCGCCGCATCTGGACGGAAGACACGCCGTTCGATCACGACGGCAAGTACTACCGCTTCAAACAGGGCTTCTCCGAGGTCAAGCCCGTGCAGCAACCGCATGTGCCGATTTTCTTCGGTGGCGCGTCCGACGCCGCATTGGAAGTCGCGGCCAAACATGCCGACATCTACGCGCTGTGGGGCGAATCGCTCGATCAGGTGCGCGAGATCACCACCCGTGTGCGCGCAGCCGCCGCCGTGCATGGTCGCACGCCGCGCTTCTCGGTGTCCTTCCGCCCGGTGCTGGCCGAGACCGAAGCAAAGGCGTGGGAACGTGCCGACAAGATTCTGGCGCAGGCCAGGGCGATCCGAGACGCCGCCGGTGTGCCGCAAGGCTCGGCGCTGCAAAGCGAAGGCGCACGACGCCTGCTCGCGGCGGCCGACAAGGGCGCGCGTCTGGACAAAGTGTTGTGGACGGAGATCGCCAAGCTTATCGGCGGACGCTCGAACTCGACGGCCCTCGTCGGCACGCCGGAGCAAGTCGCCGACGCCCTGCTCGATTACTACGACCTCGGCGTGACGACGTTCCTCATTCGCGGCTTCGATCCGCTGGGCGACGCCATCGACTACGGCCGCGAGCTGATTCCGCGTCTGCGCACGCTGGTCGCCGAGCGCGACCGTCAGAACGACGCCACGCGACGCGCCGCCTGAGCGGCGTCCCCAAACCACTATCCGACGTCCAGGAGAAACCTCATGGCAGCCGTTCTGCCCGTCGACACACATAGTTTCGGACGCACCACGTCCACCCCACCCGCCCAGACCAGGACCACGCCGACCGGCCTCGTGCTCAACGCCGCACCGCAGCAGCGCTTCTGGTTCGACGCACCGCCGGTGCGCAGCGACATCCTCGCCGAGCGCCGTCATCGTCAGACACGGCTCGCCGCCGCGTTCCGCATTTTCGCGCGCCACGGCTTCGATCTTGGGCTAGCCGGTCACATCACCGCACGAGACCCAGAGTTGCCCGATCACTTCTGGGTCAATCCGCTGGGCGTTCACTTCTCGCGCATCAAGGTCTCCGATCTGCTGCTGGTGAACAGCAAAGGCGAGACCGTGGTCGGCGACCGCCCCCTGAACAAGGCGGCGTTTGCCATTCACGCGGCCATCCACGAAGCGCATCCGCATCTGGTCGCTGCCGCGCACACGCACTCGACCTACGGCAAAGCATGGTCGACGCTGGGCCGCCCGCTCGATCCGCTCACGCAGGATTCGTGCGGCTTCTTCGAAGACCACGCACTGTTCGACGACTTCACCGGCATGGTGGTCGACGGCAGCGAAGGCGATCGCATCGCGCATGCACTGAACAAGCCCGACGGCAGCGGAACGGTCAAGGGTGTGATCCTGAAAAACCACGGCATTCTCACCGCCGGTCCGAGCGTCGAAGCCGCCGCGTGGTGGTACATCGCGCTGGAGAACGTGGCGCACACGCAATTGCTCGCCGAAGCGGCAGGCACGCCGCAACCCATCGACGAAGCGACGGCACGCCACACGCACAGTCAGGTCGGCGGTCCGGAAGGCGCGCTGTATTCGTTCGAGAGCCTTTACGAAGGTCTCGTCGAGGCCGAGCCCGATCTGCTCGACTGACGTGATCGGTGATCGGCCGAGGTGATCGACTGAAGCGCCAGACACACAAACATCAGAAATCAACAGGGGAGTCGTACCCATGAAGTTCCGCCACACCGACAAGACCGCTGGCATGACAGGTATCAGCAGCAGCGCCACGCAAACCGATGTGCACGCCGGTCGCCGCAAGGTGCTGCGCGCGGGCACCGCTGTCGCGCTTGCCGCACCCGCCCTGCTGCTCGGCCGTCAGGCCTGGTCGCAGCCGAAGAAGCTCACCTTCGCGTGGAACCAGAACTCGTTCTGCCTGACGCCCATCGTTGCCGCACAGGAGCGTGGTTTCTTCGAGAAGAACGGCCTGCAAGTCGACCTGATCAACTACAGCGGTTCGACGGACCAGCTGCTCGAATCCATTGCCACCGGCAAGGCAGACGCGGCCGTGGGCATGATTCACCGCTGGCTCAAGCCGCTCGAGTCGGGCTTCGACGTGAAGATCATCGGTAGCTCGCATGGCGGCTGCGTGCGCCTGCTCGGCTCGAAGGCAGCGGGCATTACGTCGCTCGCCGCCCTCAAAGGCAAGACGGTCGGCGTGTCGGATCTGGCGGCACCGGGCAAGCACTTCTTCCAGATTCTGCTGGCAAAGAACGGCATCGACGCCGAGCGCGACATCACCTGGCGTCAGTACCCGGCCGACCTGCTCGGCGTGGCCGTGGACAAGGGGGAAATTCAGGCGATTGCCGACGGCGATCCGAACCTCTATCTGCTGGAGAAACGCACCAACGGTGCGTACGTGGAACTGGCGACGAACCTCACCGGCGAGTATGCCCGCAAGGTGTGCTGCGTGATCGGCGCGCGCGGCGATCTGGTGCGCAACGACCGTGCGGCCGCGAGTGCACTGGCACGCTCCATCGTGCAGGCCACCGAGTTCGTCAACGAGAACCCGAACGAGGCCGCGAAGATCTTTGCGAAGTATTCGCCGAAGATCAGTCCCGAGGATCTGCGCAAGCTTTACGCCACGCTCACCTATTCCCATCACCCGACCGGCGTGGACCTGCGCGACGAAATCGCGTACTTCGCCGACGACTTCCGCCGCATCGGTGTGCTCAAGAAGACAACCGATCCGCAGAAACTCGCGCAACACGTCTACGCCAACGTGCTGGGCTGAGCGCACCTCCCGGACAAGTGATCATGAGTGCCATTCTCGACAACGCCGCACTGCGCGGTGCATCGCCCGCCAGTGCGCTTGAGCTGACGGAACAGACCGAAGGGTCCGCGCTGCGGACAAGTGCGGCGAGCGCAGCTTCCTTGCCGCGCGTGCCGGCCTTCGACGAAACCGAGATCGACCAGTTGTTCGCCGCCCCGCGTACGTCTGCGCTGTGGGGCGTGGGCTTTGCCGCCGCGCTGGCGTGGGCCGCCTTCGGTGCGCTCACGCTGCGCTGGCCGAACAAGGCCGTCGGCTTCTCCGACTGGGCCTTCACCGACGAGTTGGGCGTGTTTGCGCTGGCTGTGGCCGCCTTGCTTGCGGTGTTATCCGTCGCCGGTCGCGCGACACCCCCGCTGCTTCGCTTGCGTGAAGCCCTGACGGGTGCGGGACCGTGGCTTGTGGCCATCGCGGTGGCGCTCTCCGCCTGGGAAATCCTCACCGCGAAGACCGGCTCGCTGCCCACGCCGTTCTTCGCACCGCCGCAGGCGCTCATCGAGGTCTACACGGAAGACTGGCGACGTCTCGGTGACAGCGCCGCAAACACGCTCAAGCTGCTCGGACTGGGCTTCGGCTTCGGAGCGATTGCGGGCTTTCTGATCGGTGTCTCGATCGGCTGGTCGCGCGCCATCGGCTACTGGGTACATCCGGTGCTTCGCGTGCTGGGCCCCGTGCCAGCCACGGCACTCCTGCCGCTCACGTTCTACTTTTTCCCGTCGAGCTATTCGGCAGCAGCTTTCCTCATCGCGTTGTCGACAGCCTTTCCCGTGGCCGTGCTCACATGGTCCGGCGTCGCTGGCGTCAACAAGAGCTACTACGACGTGGCGCGCACGCTGGGGGCATCGGAAGCGTTTCTGGTGCTGCGCGTGGCAATTCCCGCCGCGCTGCCGAATGTCTTCGTCGGCCTGTTCATGGGGCTGGGCGCCTCGTTCTCGGTGTTGGTGACGGCCGAAATGATGGGCGTGAAATCCGGTCTCGGCTGGTATCTCACGTGGGCACAAGGCTGGGCATCCTACGTGAACATGTACGCCGCGCTGATCGTCATGGCCCTGCTCTTCTCCGGCGTCATCACGCTGCTCTTCACCGTGCGCGACCGTGCACTCGCCTGGCAGAAAGGAACCGTCAAATGGTAAGCGCCGCCGCTTCTTCTCCAACTTCTTCCCCCACGTTCGCAGGTGCGGATGCCGCATTGGCGTCGCCGTCGATTCACGACGGCGCTCCCCCGGCCAACGACACCGGCGCACAGATCGACATTCAGGGCGTGAGTCACTGGTTCGGCTCACGTCAGTCGCCATTGCAAGTGCTCGATGGCGTCGATCTGAAAGTCGCGCCCGGTGAGTTCGTCGCGCTGCTCGGCCCGAGCGGGTGCGGCAAGTCCACATTGCTGCGCCTTGTCGCGGGTCTGGAGACGGCCACACGCGGCACCATCACGCAGGACGGCACAGCCATCACACGCCCCGATCCGTCGCGCATCGTGGTGTTTCAGGATCCGACGCTCTACCCCTGGCGAACTGTGCGCGACAACGTCGCGCTCGGTCTTCAGGCGCGCGGTGTCCTCGGGAAGGAACGTCATCGTGTCGATGCGGCGCTCGCGCGCGTGGGCCTCTCCGAGTTCGCCAACGCCTTCCCGCACCAACTCTCCGGAGGCATGGCGCAACGGGTCGCGCTCGCCCGTGCGCTCGTGAACGACCCGCGTCTGCTCGTGCTCGACGAACCGCTCGGCAAGCTCGACTCGCTCACGCGGCTGGCGATGCAGAGCGAACTCGTCGAGTTGTGGCAGCGCGCAGGGTTCTCTGCGCTACTCGTCACGCACGACGTAGAGGAGGCACTGTTCCTCGCGCAACGCGTGATCGTGTTCAGCCCGCGCCCGGCAAAGATCGTGGCGGAGCTGCATGTGGATCTGCCCTATCCGCGTCATCGCGGCGATGCACGAATCACCGAACTGCGCCACGAAGCGCTCCGACATCTGGGGCTCGATGCAAGCTGGTAATTCTGAATTGGGTGCTGTCGTTCGCCGATGGGCTCGCCGTACTGCGATGTCGTTGAAGTCGCCTCTGCACCGATGACCTCGCCGCCTTCCCATCTCTGGCTCAATGCATTGCTGCAAGCCTTGCAGTTCGTGCAATCGACGTGGCTGAGCGCGCTCTATGCGCTCGGCATCACCGACGATTCGCACGGCGCACCCGCGTGGCCGTGGGCGCAGCGCATCGCGGGTGAGAACCTCGTCATCGACGTCGCACTCGCCCGACAGTTCGCATGGATGCTCGCGGCAATCGCGTTCGCCATCGTCTGCCTGTTGCTCGCCGTGTGCTGGCGACGTGCGTGGCGTTGGCTGACGGCGGCGGCCATCGGTGCGCTCGTCCTCGCGCCGTGGCCATCGCCTCAGTTGTGGCTGACCGCTGCCGTGCCGACCAGCTTTCATACGAGTCCGACGGGCTTCACCGTCGAGAGCATCGCGCGCGGCGCACGTATCTATGCGGTGCAATGCGCCGCCTGCCACGGCACGGATGGACGCGGCGAGGGGCCGCTCGCCGCCACGCTCAGGCGCTGGCCGCCCACGATGGCGAGTGCGTTGCTGAGCCGTCGCGCCGACGGAGAACTGTTCTGGCACGTGCTGTACGGCATGCGCGACGATCAGGGCGTCACCATGCCCGGCTTCCTCGGCCGCCTGAGCGACCGCGAAGTATGGGCCGCCCTCGATTACATGCGCGTGTTGTCTGCGTCGGCAGGCATGGCCGCCGGGGGTAGCTGGCCCGTGCCGATTGCGCTGCCGTCGGTCGCCGTGAAATGCACGGGTCGTCCCGACCGTGCGCTGGACGCATGGCGTGGCAATCAGCGCGTTCGCGTAGTGGCGGTCGACGCAGCCCATCCCCCGCCATTCGAAGACCCACGATTCCTCACGCTACTGATCCGGCGCGACGATGCTTCGGCGGCGGGACCGGCGGCTGCGCCCGTGCGCAAGGTGGCTACCGTGGCCACAGTGACGACGCAGCGCACCCCGGGCGACGTCACGCCGCTGTTCGGCCCCCGTGCGGACTGTGTTGCCGATGCGCGCGAAGCGTGGCAAGTCTTCGCGCAGATCGCAGGTGCGTCGGCCTCCGGTCTTGCGGGCACCGAGTGGCTGGTGGATCGCGATGGCTGGCTGCGCGCGCTCGCCCCGGCAGGACGTCGCGGCTGGGCAGACGGCGGCCTGATGTGCACAACGTCGACCTCGCTGCAGGACGGCGAAAAATCGTCTGCACGCGACCCGCTCACCGCCACGCTCCGCGAGATGGACGACGACCCGGTGCGCTTCGTCAAAGGCGGCTTCGTGCACTGACACACGATCACAACACCTCAACCTCAAGACCCTTCCGATCCACCTCAGGCTTTCATCATGACGATTTCCCGACGCCGTTTCCTTCAGTACGTCACGACTTCCAGCGCCGCCGGTGCGCTGACCACGCTCGCGCTCCCGGGCACCTCGTTCGCTCAATCGGGACGCCCTGTCCTCAAGGCGGGCGACCAGAAAGGTGGACTGCGCGCGCTGCTCGAAGCAGCCGACGAACTGAAGCAGTTGCCGTATGACATCCAGTGGACGGAATTCCCCGCCGCTGCGCCGCTGGCCGAAGCGCTCAACGCCGGTGCAGTCGATTGCGGACCGATCGGCGACGCTCCGGTGATCTTCGCGCTGTCCGCCGGTGCGGCCATCAAGATCATCGGCGCGAATCGTTCGGACGCTTTCGGCACCGCCGTACTCGTGCGCCCCGACGCGACGCTGCGCACCGCCGCCGACCTCAAAGGCAAGAACATCGGCACGACGCGCGGCTCCATCGGGCACTTCGTCACGCTCAAGGCGATCACGGCGGCGGGGCTCGCGCCGGGCGACGTCAACTTCCGCTTCCTCCCCCCGGCCGATACGATCACCGCACTCGCGAGCGGCTCGGTCGACGCCTGGGCCACGTGGGAGCCCTATACGGCCGTCGCCGAGACGACCGGTCGGGCACGGGTGCTGGTGAACGGTCGGGGACTCTGGTCGGGGCTGAGCTATCTCGCCGCAACTGACGCCGCCATCGCGGCTAAACAGGAAGTACTGCGCGACTTTCTGGCCCGCGTGGTGCGTGCGCAAGTCTGGTCGTACCAGCATGTCGACGCGTTCTCGGCCGCAATGGCGCGCATCATCGGCATTCCCGTCGAAGCGGCCAAGCTCCAGTTCTCGCGGCGCGCAACGAAGTGGCGCAACATCGACGACGCGCTCGTCGCCGAGCAGCAACGCACGGCAGACTTCTACGCGCAGGTCGGGTTGCTGCGTCAGCCGCTCGACGTCCGGCCGACCTTCGACCGGCGCTTCCCCATCAAGGTGTGACGTGTGAGGCGTGATGAGGCGCAACGCTTAAGCGGATGGGCGTCGGGCGGCCCCATCGGCAACTGGCTCGGTAGAAATCACGCGAACTGTCTATGGCGCGAGGCGAGGTGCGCCGCGACACTCTGACGATTCCCCGTCAGATTGCCCGTCGGCTTGCCCCTCACCGGGGTATCGGTCAGCGGGCCCAAGGTCCGCCATGATCGTCAGCACCGCGCTCTCCGCCCATCTTCTGGTGGCCTTCACGGCGTACTTCGTCAACGCCGCGAGTCCCGGCCCGAGCGATCTCGCGATCATGTCCATCGCCGCCAACCATGGACGCCGTCCGGCGCTCACGTTCGCACTGGGCGTCATGTCAGGCTCGTTGTTCTGGGCCACGGTCGCCATGCTCGGGATCTCGGCGACGCTGCTTGCCTACGCGCAGTTCCTCGTCGCGCTCAAGCTCTTCGGCGGTGCGTATCTGCTATGGCTGGCGTTCAAGTCGGGGCGTGCAGCGCTGCGTCCGTCAAAGACTGCGACGTTCGTGCCGACGGACGGCAATGGGGTGTTGTCCCTCAAGCGCCTCTATGTGCGCGGCACGCTGCTGCATCTCACCAATCCGAAGGCGGTGCTGGGGTGGATGTCCGTGGTCGCGCTGTCGTCGGGGCCGGACGGGAGCATGCCGGTGGCCGTCGTGCCCGGCTGCGCGGCGCTCGGACTGATGATCTTCTGCGGCTACGCGATGCTGTTCTCGACGCAAACCGCGCGGCGTGTGTACCTCAGAATCCGCCGCTGGCTCGACGGCTGTCTGGCGGTCGTCTTCGGTGCGGGGGGGGTGGCAGTTGCTGACGTCGCGGGTTTGAGCTATACCTGCGCTCATGCTTAATTTCGATGCCGACGCGCTGATGCGCCTCGCAACCACGCCCATGCCCTACGGCAAGCACAAGGGCACGATGATCGCCGACCTGCCGGGCAACTACCTCAGTTGGTTCGCCCGCGAAGGCTTTCCCCCCAATGAGATCGGCCGTCTGCTCGCGCTGATGCACGAAATCGACCATAACGCGCTCGGCGACTTGCTCAAGCCGCTGCGGGCGCGCGCGCAGGCGTCGCGTCCGAGATAAGACGTTGCCTGCGCGGTGTTGCGCAGATCGGCGCTGCGCGACGTGTCAGCGCCCCGCCAGCATCGGCGGCAAACGACGCTGCACCCACTGCGTCTGCTGCTCGTGTGCATGCGCGAGTTGGAGCACCGCAAGATCGGCCTGCGCCGGGCCGATAATCTGCAAGCCCATCGGCAGCCCACGTGCGTCGAACCCGACCGGCACGCTGATCGCAGGCAAGCCTGCCAGCGTCGGCCCGATCACGACTTCCATCCAGCGGTGATAGGTGTCCATCGGCTTGCCTGCGACCTCGGAAGGCCAGTGCGTTTTCGCGTCGAACGGGAACACCTGCGCCGACGGCAACAGCAGAAAGTCGTAACGCTCGAACAGACGCGCCAGCGACCGGTACCATTCGCTGCGATCGATGGACGCGCGAAACACGTCGGCCGCACGCAACGTTTCTCCACCTTCCACTTCCCATCGCGCTTCCGGCTTGAGCTTCTCGCGACGCGCCGGATCCGCGTACATCTCACCGAGCGAGCCGTTCACCATCCAGTGACGCAGCGTGAGCCACGTCTGCCAAAGCCGGTCGGGCGCAAAGTCTGGCGCGCACGCCTCGACCTCGCATCCCATCGCGCTGAAATCCTTAAGCGACGCCTCGCACAGCGCCATCACGCCGTCTTCCATCGGCAGATAGCCACCGTAGTCACCGAGCCAGCCGAGCTTCAGTCCCTTGACATCACGCTGCAAGGCACCGGCGAAGTGGGACGCACCGTTCGCAATCGACAGCGGGCTGCGCTTGTCGTAGCCGGACTGCGTGTCGAGTAGTTTCGCGACGTCGGCGACCGTGCGTCCCATCGGTCCTTCGGTGCTCATTTGCTGCACAAAGACTTCAGGTGCCGGACCGTACGGCACACGGCCTTGCGACGGCCGGAAGCCGTAGACGTTGCCGAACGCCGCCGGATTGCGTAGCGAGCCCATGAAGTCGCTCCCGTCGGCCACCGGCAACAGGCGCAGCGCCAGTGCGCTGCCTGCGCCGCCGCTGCTGCCACCGGCAATGCGCGTGGGGTCGTAAGCGTTGCCCGTGGTGCCGAAAACAGGGTTGTAGCTGTGCGAACCGAGTCCGAACTCGGAGACGTTCGTCTTGCCGATGAAGATGGCCCCGGCCGCGCGAATGCGCGACACGCTGATGCTGTCCTGCGTGTCCGGAGCCTCGGATGTCAACGGCGACCCCTTTCGCGTGGGCAATCCGGCGCACGACGCGATGTCCTTCACCGCATGCGGCATACCGTGCATCCAGCCGAGCGATTCGCCACTGGCCAGTTGACGGTCGCGCGCATCGGCTTCGGCCAGCAACGTCTGCGCGTCGCGCAGCGACACGATGGCGTTGACCTCGGGGTTGTACTGCGCGATGTGCGCGAGATACGCCTGCATGACCTCGCGGCAGGACACGCGACGACGGTGAATGGCGTCGGACAGCGCCAGCGCGTCGAGCGCGACGATGTCGTTCAGGTTCGGCACGGCGGCCATGTCTCTCTCCTCGCGATTGATGTTATCGATGGTATCGACGTCGTCCGGTGCGACGTCTCGATCTGATGCGTCATTGTCGGCCAATCCCGGCCCGATACCGAAGCGGAAAAATTATTTCACATATTCGGCATCGGGAATCGCTCATCCACAGCGACTCCACAGCGACTCCACAGCGACGTCGGAGGCAGAAAAAAACGCGGCCCGACGTTCATCGGGCCGCGTTGGCGTTCCTGCTAAGCAACCGCCGAATCAGTGCGTCAGCGGATCGAGACCGGTCGATTCAACATCTTTGGCCACGGACGGTGCCGCCATATACTTCAGCAGTTTCGCGCCTTCTTCCGGATGCGATGCGCTCACGGGCACACCACCGGCGAAGCGCGTGACCGATTGCAGCGACTCGGGGATCTTGCCCGCGAAGGCGATGCCCTTGACCGGCAGCAATTCGCTGACCTGTTGCAGACCCAATGCGTAATCGCCCGCTGCAACCTTTTCAGCCACTGGCGTCTTCTGCACCATCACCGCCTTGCCTTGCATCTGCTCGGTAATGCCCAGTTTCTTGAACAGTTCGCGCTCGACGTACACACCGCTCGCGCTGTCCGAGTACGCGACCGATTTGGCCGCCAGCAGCGCTGCCTTGAGCTTCTCCGGTGTGCTGACGTCGGGCACCGTGTCACCGGCTTTGACCACGACGCCGATGCGCGAGTCGGCCAGATCGACGCGCGAGTCAGCACGCACCTTGCCAGCCTTGATCAAGTCGTCGAGCGCGTAACCGACCATGATGACGACGTCGGCCGATTCGCCGCGCGCCAGACGGTTCGGGATCGCTTCGGGCGCGCGGCCCATCGACGGCCCCCACGCCGTGTCGACGTGATCGCCACTGGCAGCTTCAAACTTCGGCAGCAGCAGCTTGTACGCCGCCGTGAATCCGCCGGAGTTCATTACGTTCAGATTCTCAGCGCTTGCCGGTGCAGCGGCGAGCGTCGCCGTCAGGACGATGCCCGCGCCCAGTGCGCGCAGCAGACGTCGCGTCGATATGGCTTTCATGGTGTGACCTGTCTCTCGTTATTGTGAATTGGGATGAAGTGGACGCCGTCGTTTTGCGACGTCCGGTATCCGGTGATGTCAGCCCGCCGCGAGTCCGGCGGGGTTCTCACCGCCACGGCGGCCGCGATAGAGCGCGAGCGTCGCGCAGATGGCGCACAGCGCAGCGAAACTCATCCAGTAGCCCGGCGCGGCCTTGTCTCCCGTCGCGTGAATCAGATACGTCGACAGGGCAGGCGTAAAGCCGCCGAAAAGCGCCGTCGCGAGGCTATACGCGAGCGAGAAGCCAGCGACACGCACATCCGGCGGCATGACTTCGGTCAACGCCGGGATCATCGCCCCGTTGTACATGCCGTACAGGAACGAGAGCCACAGCAGCGCGACCAGCATGCGGGTGAAGCTCGGGGCCTGCACGAGGAACGACAGCACCGGATAAGCCGTCAGCAGCGTGAGACCGGCGAACAGAAGCAACACCGGACGACGGCCGATACGGTCCGACAGCGTGCCGCCGATCGGCAGCCAGATGAAGTTCGACACACCCACGCACAGCGTGACGAGCAGTGCGTCGGCGCTCGACAGGTGCAACACGCTCTTGCCGAACGTCGGGGCGTAGACGGTGATGAGGTAGAACGCCGTTGTGGTCAGCGCCACGAGCATGGTGCCGCCGATCACGACACCGAGGTTCGCTGCCATCGAGCGGAACACTTCGCTGACGGAAGGGTGACGCTTACGTGCCTTGAATTCGTCGCTTTCCTGAAGGGAACGACGCAACACAAAGATCACCGGCACGATCATGCAACCGACGAGGAACGGCAGACGCCAGCCCCATGCCGCGATCTGCTGCGCGGTGAGCGTGAGCGACAACGTGAAGCCAAGCGCCGCCGAGACGACGATAGCGACCTGCTGGCTGGCCGACTGCCAGCTCGTGTAGAAGCCCTTGCGGCCCGGCGTGGCGATTTCCGCGAGATACACGGACACACCGCCGAGTTCGGCACCGGCCGAGAAGCCTTGCAACAACCGGCCGATCAGCACCAGTACGGGCGCCGCGAGACCGATGGTTTCGTAGCCGGGTACGAAGGCAATGAGGATCGTGCCGCTCGCCATGATCGCCAGCGTCGTGACCAGTCCTTTGCGGCGGCCGACGTTATCGATGTAAGCACCGAGCACGATGGCGCCCAGCGGACGCATCAGGAAGCCTGCGCCGAAGACGGCGAAGGTCAGCATAAGCGACGCAAACTCGCTGTCCGTCGGGAAGAAGACGCGCGAAATCTGTGTGGCGTAGAAACCGAACAGGAAGAAATCGAATTGTTCGAGGAAGTTACCGGCGGTGACGCGAATGACCGCGCCGAATTTCGAGGGTTGACGCGAAACCGCGTCTTGGGGGCGCTGTGACATGCGCTGTCTCCGTGTTGCCTGCGGCCCGGGGGGTCGGGCCGAGATTAATCGTCGCACTGCGTCTCTGCCAGGGACGTGTCGAGCCGTCACGGACGCTTGATGAAGCCGCTAATGGTGCGCCGGAAGTTCCGCGCTTGTGAATTGCATTTTTTGGAAATATTGATGCGCATACGCTATCAATGGCAGGATGCTTATGCACCTACCGAGCGGTAACACGTTACACTCTGCGCCGCACCGGTCGCTGCCCGCCGCCCCTTGCCATCAAGGGTTTCAGGATCCGCCGTGTGCTTGTACGGCATTCATTCCCCCATGTCATGGCGATCAACTTCGATCTGAACGATCTGCAGGCCTTCCGCGCGGTCGCGCAACTCGCGAGCTTTCGTCGCGCGGCCGAGTCGATCCATCTCTCCCAGCCAGCGTTGTCGCGTCGCATCGACAAATTGGAAGACGCGTTGGGCGTCAAACTTTTCGAGCGCAGCACGCGTCGCGTGGCGCTGACCAACGTCGGGCGGGCCTTCGCGCGCGATGCCGAGCGGATTCTCGACGACCTCGACAATGCGCTGCTGGGCATCCGCGACGTTGCGTCGTCGAGCCTCGGGCACGTGACGATTGCTTGCGTGCCTTCGGCCGCCTACTACTTCATGCCGCAAGTGATCTCGCGCTATCACCGGGCGTTCCCTCGCATTCGCGTTTCGGTGCTCGACGCGAGCGCCAACGAAGTGCTGGCGGCCGTGGTGAACGGCGATGCCGATTTCGGGCTGAATTTCATCGGCAGCCAGGAGCCGAACATCGAGTTCAAGCTGCTGTTACAGGAGCGGTACGTGGCGGCGTGCCGTCGCGATCATCCGCTCGCGGGCAAGAAGCGGGTGACGTGGCGCGAGTTATACGAGTACGACTACATCACCGTCGGCAAGGCTTCGGGCAACCGGCTGTTGCTCGATCAGGCGCTGACCGGCTTGCCGCAACGTCCGGCAAGTATTTGCGAGACGCAGCACGTCACGACAATGATCGGGCTGGTGGAAGCGGGCCTCGGCGTCGCGGCGGTGCCGACGATGGCGATGCCGGGCGGCGGTCATCCGCTGCTCACGAGTGTGCCGCTGGTCGATCCGGTGGTCACGCGTCGTATGGGCATGATTCGCAGCAAGGCGCGTCCGCTCTCGCCCGCTGCCGCGCAGTTGTACCGCTTCGTGGCAGAGATGAAGGTGGCGTCGCGACGGCGCGCGGGTGGAACCGAGACGCCCGATGTCGACGGCACCGGAAATGTCGGTAGCGACGATTTGTCGTGATTGCACGCACCGATACACTTTGTTACCCGTCTTACGAGAAGTGAAACATTGGGGAGACGGCGGCGCGGCGGGGTCTCTTTATACTTGCGTCGCGTTAATCCGAATTCTCATCAAGACTCATGTTCAAGCGAATTTTTCCGATCGTGGCGATGGCCACCCTGGCAGCAACGACGTCTCTGACGGCGAGCGCCAGCGATATGAACAATGCCCTCGGCGGTGCGCTGGGCGGTGTGGCAGGCGCGGCCGTGGGCGGCGCGCTGGGTGGTAGCACCGGTGCGGTGCTGGGCGGTGCGGTCGGCGGTGGCGCCGGCGGCGCGATCACGTCGAACCGCCGCGAGCGCACGGGCGCAATCCTCGGCGGCGCCCTGGGTGGCGGCGCGGGCACGGCCGCAGGCAATGCCATGGGCGGACGCTCGGGCGGCCTGATCGGCGCGGCCGTCGGCGGCGGTGCCGGTGCGGCCCTCGGCGGCAACATGTCCCGCTCCAGCTCGTACGACGACGATCACTATCGCGGCAAGCGTCGCGGTCATCGCAAGCACCATCATTGATGCAGGCGGTCGGGCGTGTCGGACCTCAGACCGCCCGAACCTCGAGGCGCTTTCCTAGTACTGCGAACGCGGACTCCACGGCATCGAGTCGCGATGCATATCCGAGCTTCAACAGGCGATCCACTTGCACCTGATTTACGTGCATGCGCCTCGCTAGCTCGGCCTTGCGCACATTCTGGGCAATCATCTCGTTGGCGAGCAGGACTTTGATCGACGCCATGATCGGCAGCGTAATCGTTGCCTGCCCCCGCTTCGGACGCGACGGCCACGGAATCGGTGTCTTCTGCGCGAAGTAGAACTCCAACGCCGCCTCAAGCGCTTCTAGCGCCTGTTCACGCGCGTCCTCTTCGTTCTCGCCGACCGTGATCGCTTCAGGCACGTCCGGGAACGTTACCAGCAACGTGCCATTGGTATCCCGCTTGAGCGTGATGGGATAGGTCAACATCGTGCACCTCGAATGTTTGTTGGGCCATTAGGGTGTCTGCCGGACTCACTTCAGCCCCAACTGCTTCTTGATGGCTTCCACGAGACCCTGCCCTATTTCCTTCGCGCCATGATCGGGAAAGACCGTGGAACGTCCATTGAGCGTCACGCGAAAATGGCTGGAACCGGCTCGATGCTGTTCAAAAGTGGCCCCATGCCGACGAAGCCACCTTCTGAACTCGCTGTACTTCATAAGTCACCCGCGATGGATTTGAATAATACAACAGATTTGTTGCAATTTTTTCCATAAAAAAAGCAACACATTTGTTGTAAATCCGTAGAGCGCCGCTCCTTCCCGCTGAGACAGGTCGGTGACATCATCCCCGACCGTCGGTTGCTAGGGTGCGTGGTCGTCGATTTATCGGAATGGCCCTACGGAAACGAAAAAGCCGCAGCGGCTAGCTGCGGCTTTTCTGATTGACGCGGGCGTCGGCGACGTTAGCGGCCGCCCGGCTCCGGCAGGTATGGGCCGATGCCCGTGGGGTAGCTGCCCGGGATCAGCATCGACGGGTCCAGACGGTCGACGGTCGTGCGGCCTGTGAGCGCCATCGTCACGTCCATCTCCTTAGCAATTACCTCCAGCGCGCGACGCACACCCACCTCGCCCATCGCCCCCAGACCATACAGGAACGGACGCCCGATCAGCGTGCCCTTCGCGCCCAGCGCCATCGCCTTGATCACGTCCTGCCCCGACCGAATACCGCCGTCGAGCCAGACTTCCGTGTCGCGGCCGACCGCCGCTACGATGTCCGGCAACGCGCGGATCGACGAGATTGCACCGTCCAGTTGGCGCCCGCCGTGATTGCTCACCACAATGGCGTCCGCCCCGGTGTCGCGTGCAGCGCGCGCATCCTCCGGATCGAGCACGCCCTTGAGCACCAGCTTGCCGCCCCAGCGCTTCTTGATCCACTCGACGTCGTCCCACGACAGACGCGGATCGAACTGCGCCGCCGACCACGCAGCCAGCGAACCGATGTCGTCAACCCCCTTCGCGTGCCCGACGATATTGCCGAACGTGCGACGACGCGTACCCAACATGCCCATGCACCAGCGCGGCTTGGTCATCATATTCGCGATGTTCGGCAGCGTGAGCTTCGGCGGTGCCGACAGCCCATTCTTGATGTCCTTGTGACGCTGGCCGCTGATTTGCAGATCCATCGTCACCATCAGCGCCGAACACCCGGCCGCTTTCGCCCGGTCGATCAGACGCTCGATGAAGTCCCGATCACGCATGACATATAGCTGAAACCAGAACGGCGCTTTCGTGTGCGCCGCCACGTCCTCGATGGAACAGATCGATACGGTCGACAGCGTAAACGGCACACCGAAGGCCTCCGCCGCGCGGGCCGCCAGAATCTCCCCGTCGGCATGCTGCATCCCCGTCATGCCCGTGGGCGCCAGCGCGACGGGCATCGCCACCGGCTGGCCGAGCATCGTCGTGCGCGTGCTGCGATGCTCGATATTGACCGCCACCCGCTGACGGAAACCGATACCACCGAAATCGTCGGCGTTGGCCCTGTACGTGGACTCGGTCCACGAGCCGGAATCGACATACTCGTAAAACATGCGCGGTACGCGCCGTTGCGCGAGAACTCGCAAGTCCTCGATGGTGGTGATCACTGCCATGCTGCGTCTCTTCTTTTAAGAATTCTCTCTCGTACTTTGAGAATAGTTAATATATTCTAGATTTTTTTATTTCTGCTTCACGAGGTCGACAAGCGACTGCGTATTCTTGATTGTCTTTAGGACAATGTTCGATTGAATCGACATAACGGCCGGTGCTCGATACAGCTCATTGACGATAAAGTCGGAGTAATGCGCGAGGTTGCGCGCTCTTACCGTCAAGATGTAATTTGCCGATCCGGTGACGATGCGCGCGGTGACCACTTCGGGCCAGTTCTGCACAGCCGCCAGAAACTTTTCGTGCCACTGATCGACGTCCGGACGCAGCGTGATTTGCACTAGCGCTTCGAACTCCAGCCCGATATGCTGTGCGTCCACGATGCAGCGGTATCCGGAAATCACTCCCCGATCCTCCAGCAATTTCACCCGGCGCAGGCATGCCGACGGCGACAGGCCGACGGCATCCGCCAGTTCCTGGTTGGAAATGCGGCCATTGAGTTCGAGATGGCGGAGGATGCGCAGATCGGCAAGGTCGAGGTTCATCGGCAGAATCCATCAAGTTTCCCGGGATTCTGGCAGATCCTTCGATTTACCGCCAGTTGCTTGATAGAAATAGCAAGCAAATTCAATTTTTGCGTTGATATGATAACCCTCGGCCCCGCGCCGGAAGGGTGAGACATTTCCTATCGGGTGCCTTCAGATATTGCAGTCGTCGTGCCGAGAAGAATCCGCTGTCTCCTATATCGGAAGGAACGGCGGATCGTTTTTAAAGAGCATTCATAAAACGTCTACAAGGCGTCACCAGGAGACCCATGAAGTCTGCAATTCCGGCCAGTCTGGCCATCCTCTCGGCCGCTTGCGGCCTGGCCTTAAGCACCACCGCCGCGGCACAAAGCACGGGCAACGTCACCCTGTACGGGATCGTCGACCAGAGCGTGCGCTACCAGACCAACTCGAACGCCAATAACGACGCGCTCTGGCAAGTCGCCAACGGTGCCGTGACCAACAGCCGCTTCGGCTTCAAAGGCACGGAAGACCTCGGCGGCGGCATGAAGGCGATCTTCCAGCTGGAGTCGGGTATCAACCCGCAAAACGGCACGCTCGCCAACGGCCCGCGTCTGTTCGATCGTTACGCGTTCGTCGGCCTGCAAAATCAGTACGGCACGATCAAGATCGGGCGTCAGGCCACCGAGGCGTTCAACGTCTACGGCGACTTCGATCCGCTCACCATCGGCAACTACGCGAACAACTCGTGGATGTACAACATCACGCGCGGTCGTGTGGATAACGCCGTGAGCTACGCCGGCACATTCGGCGGCCTGTCGGTCGGCGCAACCTACGGCTTCGGCAACACTGCGGGCACGATGGCCGCCAGCAACTACTGGGGGGCTCGCGCCGCGTATGCGATGGGCCCGTTCCAGGTTGCCGGTGTGTACCAGCAAGCGCGCGACGCAGCCAAGCGCGTGCAGCAGATGTGGGGCCTGGGCGGTATTTACAGCGTCTCCATCGCCAAGGTGTTCGTGGGCTACATGGGCGGACGCGATCGCAGCGGCTGGCTCGACGGCACGCTCAACGATCCGGCGCACACGGTCACGACGGGCAACCTGAACGACAATCCGCGCAAGGACACGACGTTCTACCTCGGCACGACCATTCAGGCTATGCCGAACCTCGCGATCACCGGCGCCGCGTACTTCGACGACATCAAGAACATCAACGCGCAGGCGGGCGATGCCGGTTCGGGTCGTCGCTATACGTACGTGCTGCTCGCCGAATACGCGCTGTCCAAGCGTACGCAACTCTACGGCACGGTCGATTACAACAAGGTCAGCGGCGCAGCACGCGTCGAACTGCCGGGTAACTCGACGCAAGTCGGTGTGGGCACGGGTATCCGCCACATCTTCTAAGCGGCAGGCGCGAGCGTCGTTCTGTTTTGGACGGGCTCGCGCTCCCTCCCCCGCTCGCCGCAGCACGCTTCAACTTTTGTAGTGAAAGGTGTGTCATGACGCGTACTCCCCAGCCCCCCTCGTCTTCAACGCCATCTTCGTCCGGCAAGCGCGATTTCTCGCACATCACGCGCCGCGAACAAGGCTTGCGACGCTCCCTCACTGCCAGCCAGATGGCCATGATCGCCATTGGCGGCGCCATCGGCACCGGACTCTTTCTCGGCAGCGGTTTCGCCATCGGCTTCGCCGGGCCGAGCGTGCTGATCTCCTATGCCATCGGGGCGCTCATCGCGCTCATGCTCATGGGATGCCTGGCCGAGATGACCGTCGCGCATCCGACGTCGGGCTCGTTCGGCGCGTACGCGGAGCATTACATCGGACCGTGGGCGGGTTTTCTCGTGCGTTATGCCTACTGGTCGTGCATCGTGCTGGCCGTGGGCACCGAGGTCAGCGCCATCGCCGTCTACATGAAGTACTGGTTCCCGCAGGTGCCGGGCTGGTACTGGGTCGCGGGGTTTTCGGCCGCACTCGTACTCGTGAACGCCATGTCGGTGAATCTGTTCGGCGCGATCGAATATGGCTTCTCGCTCATCAAGATCACGGCCATCGTCGTGTTCATTCTGATCGGCGCTTACGTGGTGTTCATTGCACCGGGTTCGGTGGCCGACGGAGCGCACTCGCCAGCCGGGTTCGCGAACTACACCGCGCACGGTGGGTTCTTCCCGAAGGGACTCTGGGGCATGTGGGTGGCCGTCATCATTTCGATCTTCAGCTACCTGTCCATCGAGATGATCGCCGTGGCCGCCGGTGAAGCCGAGAACCCGGAGCGCGCCGTGACGCGCGCTTTCCGCTCGACGGTCGTGCGCCTCGTGCTGTTCTATCTGCTCACGCTCGCGCTGATGCTCGCCATCGTGCCGTGGACCGCCGCCGGGCAAGACGAAAGCCCGTTCGTGAAGGTGATGCAGGCCATCAACATTCCTGGGGCGGCAGGCGTGATCAACTTCGTGGTGCTGATCGCGGCGCTCTCGTCGATGAACAGCCAGCTCTACATCACGACTCGCATGATGTTCTCGCTCTCGCGTGCCGGTTATGCCCCGGCCCGCTTCGGCGAAGTGAACAAGCGCGGCGTGCCGCTGGCCGCCCTGCTGCTCTCGACGGTCGGCATTGCGCTCGCGACGCTCGTGAACTTCCTGTACCCCGAGTCGTCGTTCACGTTCATGATGGCGATCTCGATGTTCGGCGCGATGCTCACGTGGATGATGATCTTCGTCACGCACTTCTTCTTCCGTCGCGCATGGCGACGCGAGAACCACCCGCCGCTGGCGTTTCGCATGTGGGGCTTTCCGTGGCTCACGCTGCTGGGGGCCGCACTTATGGCGGCCATCATGCTCACGACGCTCCTGACCGGCGTGTTCCGCATGACGATGATCTTCGGCGTGCCGTTCGTAGCCGCCGTGCTGCTGATCTACTTCCTGTGGTATCGCAAGCGCGACGGGGAGCCGCAGGCGCGCACGGCGACACAGTCGTAAGCGGTCGTAAGCGGCCCTAAGCGGTCGTAAGCGGTCGTAAGCGGTCGCCGCACGCAGAGATGAAAAGAGACGGGGCACCGATGGATGCCCCGTCTCTTTTTCGATTCCCGCATCGGCGCGTGACGCGTCGTTTATCCCCTCACGACTTCGCGGCTGCCTTACGCTGTCTCACCGTGCGCTCGAGCAAGTAACGCGTCTGCTCCAGCACGGCTTCGCGCACCATCCGGTTGCGCTCCGGATTCGGCTCCGAGCCCCAACCCATCGAGCTGTCGACGGAACGTCGCATCACGCGAAACGCCATCCCGAGCGTGCTGATGCACACGGCGCGCACCCGCATGGCCTCGTCGTCGGGCGCAACGCCCGCGAGCCGCGTCACGATGTTCGCGCCAACGGACGCCAGTCGGCTCGAAAAGCGGTCGTGAAACACCTTGAATCCCGCTTCCGGCCCGAGCCCTGCCTGCTCGCGCGCCATGAACATGTGCCAGCCCTCGATCTCCGGCACTTCCTCCATGAAACCCGCCTTGCGATTCTGTAGCTCGCAGAAGGCGTCGATGAGTTGCTTGTCGGTGGCGTCGGGATCGGCCATCACCTGTTCGGCAGACTCGATCGCCCCGCCCATCTGCCCGAGCACCAATCCCAGGATGTACTCGACACACGCCTTGTACACCCCTTCCTTGTTGTCGAAGTAGTACTGAAGCGCAGGCGCGTTGACGCCCGCCTCGTTCGCAATGTCGCGCGTGGACGCCCCGGCAAAGCCGAACTCGCCGAAACACTTGATCGCAGCGAGGATGATGCGCGCACGCGTTTCTTCGCCACGCTGATAGCCGGTGTCGACCGCATGCCGCGGGCGCGTGGCTGTGCTCTGCATGCGAACGCGCCCCGCACGTGATGTCCCTGTCATGACTCTCCTTGCTTCCCAAAACTTTCGTCAAAAATATAACACTTGACATAAATCGATCAACTGGAATAATTCTGCCAATTGGAATAATTTTGGGAATTTCCCATGAATACGGCAACACAGGTCAAACCCTCGGACCCGGTCCATACGATGGAGCGTCCGGCAGACGCCCCTGCCGCCAAAGCGATGGAAAGCGCCGGAAAGCCCGGCCAGACGAAGGCGCCAGCCAATCCGCGCCGCAAGAAGCTGCTGCTGGGCGCGCTTGCGCTGGGCGTCGTTGCGGGGCTGGGCTGGGGCGCGCACTGGTGGCTGGTGGGTCGCTTCATTGAATCTACCGATGACGCCTATCTGCAAGCCGATAGCATGACCGTCGCGCCGAAGGTGGGCGGCTACGTCACCGAAGTGCTGGTGCGCGACAACGAAACGGTGACGGTCGGACAACCGCTGGTAAGGCTGGACGGGCGTCAGTATCAGGCCGCTTACGACGAAGCGGCGGCAACCGTCGTGGCGCGTGAGGCGGACGTCGCCCGCGCGCAGGCCGAACTTTCGCAACACGCTGCGACCATTGCGCAGGCCCGCGCCGAACTCGATAGCGCAAAGGCGAACGCTGCGTACTCCGCAGGTCAGGTCAAGCGCTACGCCCCGCTCGTGGCGACCGGTGCGGAGACGGACGAACGTCTGGCCGAGCTGCGCAACACCAGCACCCGCGCCGATGCCTCGCTCAAGAGCAACGAAGCCAGCCTTCAGTCGACCGAACGTCAAACCGATACGCTGAGCGCTGCGCTGGCGCAGGCCAAGGCTCAACTGGCCGTGGCACAGGCGAGCGCACGCAAAGCCGAACTCGATCTCGCCGATACCGTTGTCAAGAGCACGCTGGCCGGACGCGTCGGCGACCGCGCCGTTCGTGTGGGGCAGTTCGCACAGCCCGGCACCCGTCTGCTGACCGTGGTACCGGTGCAGAACGTCTATCTGACGGCGAACTTCAAGGAAACGCAGGTCGGTCATATGCACCCCGGCCAGCCCGTGACGATTCACGTCGACGCGCTGCCTGGCGAGCCGATCCACGGCGTGGTCGATTCCGTCTCCCCGGGCACCGGCTCGCAGTTCGCGCTCCTGCCCGCTCAGAACGCGACGGGTAACTTCACGAAGATCGTGCAGCGCGTGCCGGTACGTATCCGACTTGATGCACCGGAATCGCTGCGCGCCGTGCTGCTGCCGGGGCTGTCGGTGACGGCAGATGTCGACACGCACGCCACGACCCAAAAGACTGCGGCGACGCCGACCAAGGTGTCGCTCAGCGCGCCGCTCGGCTCGGGCGTTGGCCCCGCGATGAACATGCCGTCGAACGCCAGTACGGCACCGGCCAACGGAGTCCAACGTGGCTAACACCGGTGCCGCTGGCGTCGCCAGCGCAGCAGCCAGACCGGCCAACGCGAGCGCGTCGGACTGGATCGCCGTCGCCGCCGGAGCGCTTGGTGCGCTGCTCGCCACGCTCGACATTTCGATTACCAACTCGGCGCTGCCGCAGATTCAGGGGCAGATCGGGGCGTCGGGCACCGAGGGCACGTGGATTTCCACGGGCTATCTGATGTCCGAAATCGTCATGATTCCGCTCGCCGCGTGGCTCACACGTGTGCTCGGATTGCGTCGCTTTCTGATGCTCAACGCCGTCTTCTTCACGCTGTTCTCCATGATGTGCGGTGCGTCGAGCAGCCTGACCGAGATGGTGGTCGGCCGTATCGGTCAGGGCTTCGCAGGTGGCGCGATGATTCCGACGGCGCAAATGATCATTCGCACGCGTCTGCCCCGGCATCAGATGGGCGTGGGCATGGCGATGTTCGGCCTGATCGTGTTGCTCGGCCCGCTGCTCGGCCCAGTGGTGGGCGGCTGGCTCACCGAGAATGCGAACTGGCGTTGGTGCTTCTTTCTTAACCTGCCGCTCTCCGCCGCCATCGTGACGTTGCTCGGCCTGGGTCTTAAGCGTGAACCGACCAACTTGCAGGCGTTCCTCAAGGCGGACTGGCTCGGTATCGTGGGTCTGACGATCGGGCTGAGTACGCTCACCGTCGTGCTCGAAGAAGGACAGCGTGAGCGCTGGTTCGATTCGCACATGATCATCTGGCTGTCGGTCTTTTCCGTCATCGGTATCGGCATGATGCTCGTGGCGCAGTTCACCGCCGAGAAGCCCATCGTCAAACTAGCTCTGCTGCGTAACAAGAACTACGCGAGCGTGATCTACATCGTATTCACCGTCGGCGCAGGGCTTTATGGCGTGTCGTATCTGTTGCCGCAGTTCCTCGCCACGATTGCGGGATACAACGCGCAGCAGTCCGGGAACATCATGCTGCTCTCCGGGCTGCCCGCGTTCTTGATGATGCCGTTCTTGCCTCGCCTGATCAGTCGTGTGGATATTCGTCTGCTGGTGATTCTCGGCCTGCTCTGCTTCTTCGCGAGCTGCATGCTCGACATCGATCTGACTGCGCAAAGCGTGGGGCACGATTTCACGTTGTCGCAATTGCTGCGCGGCGTCGGGCAGATGCTCGCGATGATGCCGCTCAATCAGGCGTCGATGGCCGCCGTCGACGCGCAGGATGCCGGCGACGCGGCAGGCCTCTACAACATGGCCCGCAACCTCGGCGGCTCGGTCGGCCTCGCACTGCTGGGTACGCTGATCGATCGTCGCACGGACTATCACGACGCCATACTGCGCGAGTCGCTCACTGCCAACAATCCGATGGGACAGGAACATCTCTCGGCCAATGCAGCGGGCTTTTTTGCGCAGACGGGCGACATGGTGCACGCGCAATTGCAGGCGACGGCGCAGCTTGCTGCCGAGATCGCCAGACAAGCCAGCGTCATCACGTTTTCCGAGACTTTTTATGCGTTGGGGATCGCGCTGCTGCTCTGCGTGCCGCTCGCCCTGATGCTCAAGCAACCGGCCGGTTTCAGCTCCGGCGGGCATTGAACGATCATGACTTTTCATCTCAGAACGCTGGCCGTGGCGGCCGCCTTTCTCGTCGCAGGCTGTACCGTCGGCCCCGACTATCGCGGCGCACCCGAAGTGGCAGGCGACGCGCTGCGCACCGGTGCGACATTCGCTCACGCGGGCGAAGGTGTCGAAGCGCACGCACCCGGCGTAGCGCGTTGGTGGACGGCGCTTGACGATCCGCAACTCACCGCGCTGGTCGACGACGCCATCGCCCATAGCCCCGATATCCGCGCGGCACAGGCGAAGGTGCGTCAGTCTCGCGCCAGTCTGCGCAGCCATCAGGCGGACTTGCTGCCGAAGGCCACCGTCGATGCCGCCATGCTGCGCACGCGCTCGCCGGATCTCGGCATGCTGACCGGCAATGGCGGTGGCAGCGGACGCGGACCGCTCGACCTTTATGTCGCCGGTTTCGATGCCAGTTGGGAGATCGATCTGTTCGGCGGCACGCGACGTGCAGTGGAAGCTGCAAGCGCCGATGCCGACGCCGCTTCGGAAGACCTCGCCGACGCGCACGTGCAACTGGCGGCGGAAGTCGCGCAGAACTACGTCGCGCTGCGCGATCAGCAGGCCCGGCTTGCGCTGGTGCGCGATTCGGCCCAGCTCGAAGGCGAAATGCTCGAACTCACGCGTCAGCGTCGTGCAGGCGGCGTCGCCTCGGAGTTGGACGTTGAACGACTTTTCACGCAGGTCGAGCAGACGCAATCGCGCGTGTTACCGCTGGAAGCCGACGTCATCGAATCGCTCGATCAACTGGCGCTTCTGACGGGGCGCGCACCGGGCTCGCTGGACGACACGCTCAAGTCGCCCAAGGCGTTGCCCAGTGTTCCCGCGAAGGTCGCCATCGGCGATCCGTCGGCGTTGTTGCAGGCGCGTCCGGACATTCGTGCGGCCGAGCGGCGTCTGGCCTCACAGAACGCGCAGATCGGCGTGCAAACCGCCAACTGGTTTCCAAAGCTCTCGATCATGGGCGAACTCGGATATTCCGCGCTCGATCCGGGACATCTCGTGCGCAAGGACAACTTCAGTTGGATGACGCTGCCGCGCCTGCAATGGAACGTACTCGACTTCGGACGCGTGCAAGCAGGCGTGGACGGTGCAAAGGCGGGGCGCGATCAGGCGCAGGCCAAGTATGAAAGCGCCGTGCTCACGGCATTGCGCGACGCCGACGTCGCGCTCGCGCGCTACGGTCATCAGCGTGAGAACGTCTACCGTTTGCGCAGTGTGGAAGCATCGGCTACGCGTGCAGCAACGCTCACACGCCAGCGCTACCGCGCGGGCACAGCAAGCACGCTCGACTGGCTCGACGCCGAACGCACACGCTTTTCTGCCGAGCAGGACCGGATTGCGGGCGACGCACAATTGCTCAAGTCGTTCGTGACGTTGCAAAAGGCGTTGGGATTGGGTTGGCAGGTGGGACAGACGACGAGCTGATTGTCGTTGCAGCGACGGCATTCGCGATGCGGATGCCGTCGCGATGCGGAAAACGAAACGTAAACGAAAAACGCTCCAGAAGCTTTCGCCTCTGGAGCGTTTTTGCCAACTGAGTTGGCGCGGCTGGCAGGATTCGAACCCACGACCCCTTGGTTCGTAGCCAAGTACTCTATCCAACTGAGCTACAGCCGCACTTACTGCACGAGACACCGATCAGACGATCCTGCTGCTGTCGGCTTGCCTTTCATCGACACTCACCGGCGCATGGCACTCGGTGCATCAACGGAAGGGCTCTCCCGAAAAACTAAGGGTCTCCCCGTGAGGAGACCCTCGAAATAAATGGCGCGGCTGGCAGGATTCGAACCCACGACCCCTTGGTTCGTAGCCAAGTACTCTATCCAACTGAGCTACAGCCGCGCTGTGAGAACAGAATTATGTAAGAAACCAACTCACCACGCAAGTGTTTTTTGCAATTCTTTTGTCATATCCCGAGTTTTCTCGCCGCATCGGGCAATTCATGCGGGATTAGCGCGGAATCCCCCTCACTGGCAAGCCTTTGCCGCTAGAACAATTACTCCACGCAAACCCGCATCAAATCAGGGCTTTCCATGTGCTCGCGCCGGAGACGGCACGGTATGCTACGGCTTTTTGCAACGCATCGAATGGCGCACCCGCTGCGCACGCGAGGCAGAATCGGGCAAGGAGACGCCCCGCTCGCACCCCCACACGACATGCGATGAAACGATGCATCGGTCGCCCTGTACTTTTTCACTGGTACTTCCCCCGGCGCGCCAGATGCGATAAAAACCAGTCCAAGGAGGCGCTCATGGATAAAGTCTGGCTCAAAAGCTATCCGCCCGGCGTACCGGCCGAGATCGACGTCAACACGTATCGTTCGCTGAACGATGTGTTCCTGCAAAGCTGCCAGAAGTTCGCGAATCGTCCGTCGTTCACCAATCTCGGTGTCACGCTGACGTTCGCCGACCTCGAGCGCAAGTCGCGCGACTTCGCCGCATATCTGCAAAGCCTGCCCGGATTGCAACGCGGTTCGCGCGTGGCCATCATGTCGCCCAACCTGCTCCAGTATCCGGTGGCCGTCTTCGGCATCCTGCGCGCGGGCATGGTCGTCGTGAACGTCAACCCGCTCTACACGGCGGGTGAACTCGAACATCAATTGAAGGACGCGGATTGCGGCGCGATCCTCGTGATCGAGAACTTCGCCGCGACGTTGCAAAAAGCGTTGCCGAACACGCCGGTCAAGCACGTCATTACCACGGCCATCGGCGATATGGTGCCCGCACCGAAGCGCTGGATCGTGAACTACGTCGTGCGTCACGTGAAGAAGATGGTGCCCGAGTGGAACATTCCACACGCGGTGCCCTTCCGCACTGCCATGGCAAAAGGCGCACGTGCCAAGTTGGAAGAAGCGCAGCTCGGTCACGACGACATCGCCTTCCTCCAGTACACCGGCGGCACGACCGGCGTGGCCAAGGGCGCGATGCTCACGCACTACAACATGATCGCCAACATGTTGCAGGCACGCGCGTGGATCGGCTCGGGTCTCGAAGAAGGCAAAGAGATCATCGTCACGGCGTTGCCCCTCTATCACATCTTCTGTCTGACGGCGAACTGTCTTGTGTTCCTCCAGCTCGGCGCACTCAACCTGCTCATCACCAATCCGCGCGACATGCCCGGCTTCGTGAAGGAATTGGGCAAGTGGAAGTTCACGTTCATGACGGGCGTGAATACGCTCTTCAACGGTTTGCTCAACACGCCGGGGTTCGATCAGCTCGACTTCACAGCCCTTAAATGCGCACTCGGCGGTGGCGCAGCCGTGCAGCGCGCGGTGGCCGAACGTTGGCAGAAGGTCACGGGGCACCCGCTGATCGAGGCATACGGTTTGACGGAGACTTCACCCGCCGTGTGTATCAACCCGCTGGGCAGCGAGTTCAACGGCTCCATCGGCCTGCCGATTTCGTCGACCGAAGTCAGCATTCGCAACGACGCCAACGAAGCGCTGGGCTTCGGCCAGGAAGGCGAGATCTGCGTGCGCGGCCCGCAAGTCATGAAGGGCTACTGGCATCGCCCCGACGAAACGGCCAAGACCATTACATCGGACGGCTGGCTGCGCACTGGCGACATCGGTACGATCGACGAACAAGGCTACGTGCGCATTACCGATCGCAAGAAGGACATGATCATCGTGTCGGGCTTCAACGTCTATCCGAACGAAGTCGAAAGCGTGCTCGCGATGTGCCCGGGCGTGCTGGAATCGGCAGTCGTGGGGGTGCCGAGCGAGCGCACCGGTGAGGCGGTCAAGGCGGTGATCGTCAAGAAGTCGCAGGACCTGTCGGAGAAAGCCATCATCGACTTCTGCCGTCAGCATCTGACGAACTACAAGGTGCCGCATGTCATCGAGTTCCGCACCGAACTGCCGAAGACGCCCGTCGGCAAGGTCCTGCGTCGCGAGCTGCGTTAAGAAGCTTTCATTGCGGCACTGCCGCATTATCGTGGCGACGCTGTGACGTTATGCATAACGAAACAACACGCCACAAACAACAACGGCCGGAGAATCTCCGGCCGTTGTTGTTTTGGATATCGAGAGACTGATCGAGAGGTCTTCCCCGCTCGCGGCAAAGCGGCCCGCCACCGTTTCGTAACTTTTGGTTACAGACGCCACGCGCGAGGCTTGGGAAAATCTCGGGCACGTGAGTGCCCGCACCGAGCCGATTTCAACGTCCGACCTTCGTCACCTGCTTTAAAACGTGAGCTGCGGCGGCCATGCCAAACGTCGCTGTGACACACATGCTCGAACCGAAACCGGCGCAATTCAGGCCCTGCGGACCCACAGCCGCATCGGGCGTTTCGCCCGGCGCGCACACGGCCTCCGGATATTGCAACGGCTCGTCCGAGTACACCGCCGGCACGTTGAACTTGGCTTTCGGACCACGGACAAATCCATGTTGCTTGCGTAATTGCGCACGCACTTTCGCAAGCAGCGGATCCTGGATCGTGCGGGCGAGGTCGTCGATACGAATCCGTGTCGGATCGATCTGACCGCCTGCACCGCCTACGGTGATCAGACGCTGCTTATGCGCCACGCACCATGCGATGAGCGCCGTCTTCACCCGAACGCTGTCGATGGCGTCGACCACCCAGTCGAAGCCGCCGCCCAACATGGCGTCGAGATTTTCCAGTTCGACGAAGTCCTCGACGAGCGTAAGCTGACAACCAGGATTGATGGCCATGATCCGTTCGGCCATCGCGGCAACTTTCGGTTTGCCGTAGTTGCCGTCGAGTGCGTGCACCTGACGATTGGTATTGCTTTCGGCGACGTTATCGAGATCGATAAGCGTGAGTCGGCCCACGGCGCTGCGCGCCAGCGCTTCGGCCACCCACGAGCCAACGCCGCCGATGCCGATGACGGCCACGTGGGCTTCACGCAGACGCGCGAGACCGTCGTCACCGTACAAGCGCGCGAGGCCGCCGAAACGGCGGTTCGCGTCATAATCCTTCTCCGATGGCGTGGCAGGCACCGGAGCTACAACGATCGACGGGGTACTGTTCATGATGCGATGGGTAACGTCCTTGAAATGGCTGGCGATCACGATAGTCGCCATCGTGCTGGCATTCGCGGCGTTCATCACGTGGTTTGACTGGAACTACGCCCGGCCCTTTATCAACCGGGAGGTGAGCACCGCGACGGGCCGCCCGTTTGCCATCCGGGGCGACCTCTCGCTGCACTGGCTGGCCCCGAATGCGCAGGCCCCGGGTCTGGGGCGCTGGCTGCCGCGGCCTCGCCTGATCGCGAATGATATCGTGTTAGGCAACGTTGCGTGGAGTCAGGAGCCGAACATGGTCTCCGTCGGCCGACTCACGTTCTCCCTCGAATGGCTTCCGCTGCTCGACAAGCGCGTCGTCCTCCCCGAAGTCGCGCTGTCCGCACCGAAGGTCGTCATCGAGCAGCAGGCGGATGGGCGCAACAACTGGACCTTCACGAAGGGCGACGGCCAGCCGTCGCCATGGAAATTCCGCATCGGACGCCTGATCCTCGAAGACGGCGTAGTACGCGCCAACCTCGTGCCGCAGCAACTCGATCTGACGGCCAACATCGCGACCATTGACGGTCAGGCACCGTACGGCATCGGCGTCTCCCTGAAAGGGACGTTCCGCAAGGTCGCCGTCACCGGCAAGGGGCGTGGCGGCGACGTCCTCTCGCTCGAAGACTCGGGCGAGCCCTATCCGCTCGACGCGAGCGTGCGCATCGGCCGCACGCAGATCGCCGCCAAGGGCACGTTCACGAATCCGGCCACCCTGTCGGCACTCGACATGCACCTGCGTCTGGCTGGGCCGACCATGGCCGACCTTTATCCGATCACCGGCGTACTGCTGCCGGAAACGCCGTCTTATGAAACCAACGGGCACCTGCTGCACACGGCTGGTGTCTGGCGATATGAGCGCTTCCAGGGCAAGGTCGGCCAGAGCGATCTCTCGGGCACGCTCGTATTCCGTCAACGCCAGCCGCGCAACATTCTGCAAGGTGCGGTCGTCTCGAATCAATTGCGTCTGGTCGATCTGGGACCAGCGATCGGCGGACAGAATCCGTCGGGCGGCAGCGATCTGTCGGGCAAGCCGAAAGCGCCGCCGTCCGACAAGGTGCTGCCGGTCGATCCGTTCAAGACGGACCGCTGGCGCGCCATCGATGCGGACGTGCAATTCACCGGCCGCAAGATCATCAAGGACAAGAGCCTGCCGATCGACAATCTCGTCACGCATCTCGTGCTGGACGACGGCGTGCTCTCGCTGCGTCCGCTGGAATTCGGTGTGGCAGGCGGGCGCATTACGTCGACGCTCGTCCTCAACGGACAGGTCGAGCCGATGAAGGTGGATTCTCAGGTCTCCCTGCGCCATCTGAAGATGAAGCAGTTGCTGCCCGACGTTGATCTGATGAAGACGAGTGTCGGTGAAGTGAACGGCGACGCGGCACTGACCGCCACCGGCAACTCGATTGCAGCGCTGGCAGGTTCGTCGAACGGCGAGATCAAGACGCTCATCGACCGTGGCTCGGTCAGCAAACTGCTGCTGCAATACATGGGGCTTAACGTCGGCAACATCGTGCTGACGAAGCTCTTCGGCGACAAGCAGATCGAGATGCGCTGCGCCGCCGCCGACTTTGCCGTGCGCGACGGCCTGATGGACGCCCGCACCTTCGTGATCGACACCGACGACACAAGCATTGGGGTGACGGGTCAGGTCGACCTCAAGCGTGAGCACTTCAATCTGACGATCCGCCCCGAGCCCAAGCACTTCGGCCTGCTGTCGTTGCGCTCGCCGCTATATGTGCGCGGCACCTTCAAGCATCCGGACGTGGGCGTGAACGTGCCAACGCTGGTGGCCCGCGCAGGCGGCGCGATCGCCCTGGGCGTGCTCGCCCCGTATACCGCGCTCATTCCGCTGCTCGAACTCGGCCCCGGCAAGGACAGCCCCTGCGGCGAATTGCTGGCCAAGCTGCAACACCCACCGAGCCGCAACCCTGCGAACGTCAAATCGGTGCCCGACGCCAACGGCACCGGCACCGGGTCGGGTAACGCGCCTGGCAGTAAGCCCGGTGGCCGGGGGCGCGCCCCGCAGTCCTCACCGTCGGCGGCTGCCGTCGGCTCCGGGAGCGAGAAGCCCTGAGACCGATTCGCGTTGCATGGGCACGGCACGGCCAACGGCACACAAAATGCCAAGCAATGCCCATGCCAACGTGATGGATTTGCCGTCGCTTTCGGGGGTGCGTTTCGGGACAGCCAGCGGCCCCGGACGGAAATACTTCACTCATTAAATATCAAGCACATAGCGCTAGATGCCCATCACACGGGGCGTTTGGCGGATCGTTGCGCGAACGATGCGGCAAATCGCCACGTGCGCAATTTCCCTAACTCTTCGCTATACTGTGTCGCAACCCCCAACGCACCAGACCGATTACGATCGTCGTGACCCAGACGCTTTCTCTCGCGGACCTGCGCAAAAATTACGCCCTCGGCTCACTTTCGGAGACCGACGTCGCGTCCAGCCCGTTCGACCAATTCCGACTCTGGTTTGAGCAAGCGCTCGCCGCCCAGTTGCCCGAGCCGAATGCCATGACGCTCGCCACCGTCACGCCGGATGGCCGCCCCGATGCACGGATCGTGCTGATCAAGGGCGCCGACGAACGCGGGTTCACGTTCTTCACGAATTACGATTCGCGCAAGGGTCAGGAGTTGGCGGCCACGCCGTACGGTTGCCTGCTGTTTCACTGGATCGAACTTGAGCGCCAGGTGCGTATCGAGGGACGTGTCGAGAAGGTGAGCGCAGAAGAAAGCGACGCTTATTACCACTCGCGCCCGGTGGGTTCCCGTCTTGGCGCGTGGGCCTCGGTGCAAAGCGCCGAAGTGGCCGATCGCACGATCATCGAGCAACGCGAAGCGGAGTTCCGGCGCCAGTTCGGCGACGCCCCGCCGCGCCCGCCGCACTGGGGTGGTTACCGGCTCGTGCCGGAAACCATCGAGTTCTGGCAGGGTCGCGAATCGCGCCTGCACGATCGCATCAAATTTTTCCGGCTTGCCGATGGAGCGTGGCGCGTCGCGCGCCTGTCCCCCTGAACGTTGTTGTGTCGGCTACGCCGACGCGGTACGCCTGCCCGCCCGATTGACGAGGAGACGTCACCGTGCCGACGGTACGGATGAAAGTTTTTTTGGTGACACTTGGAGCACATCCATGTTGTGGGAGAAAAAACTCGAAAACTGGGTCAGCGGCGTCAAGACCTCTTCGAACCTGCCCATTCGCCTCGCGCTTTGGAACGGTCAGCAATACGATTTTGGTGCCTTCGACAACCCCAGCGTAACGTTGCGCATCAATGGCCCTGCGGCCATGACGCGTCTACTGAGTCCAAGCCTCGACAATCTCGGTGAGGCGTATGTGAAGGGTGAAATCGATGTCGAAGGCCGACTGGCCGACGTCATCGACATGAGCTACGCGCTTGCGGGCAGCAGTCTGACGACCATCGGTCCGCTTGAGCGTGCCGTGCGTCACTTCAATCACACCAAGAAGTCCGACAAGCGCTCGATCGAGTTCCACTACGACGTTTCGAACGAGTTCTACCAGCTCTGGCTGGACAAGAACATGGTCTATTCGTGTGCCTATTTCGAAAATGGCGACGAAGACCTCGACACGGCGCAAGAGAAGAAGATCGATCACATCCTTACGAAGATCGGACTGCAACCCGGCCAGACGCTGCTCGATATCGGTTGCGGCTGGGGCGCGCTGGTGATTCGCGCCGCGCAGAAGTTCGGGGCGAAGTGTGTCGGCGTGACGCTCTCGGAGAATCAGTTCGCACTGGCAACCGAACGCGTCAAAAAGCTCGGCCTGGAAGACAAGATCGAAATCCGCATTCAGGATTACCGCGACGTGGAAGGTCAGTTCGATCGGATCACGAGCGTGGGCATGTTCGAGCACGTCGGGCGCAAGAACCTGAAGGACTACTTTGCGAAAATGGCTGCGCTGCTCAAGGACGACGGCGTCGCCATGAACCACGGCATCACGTCGACGGATCCCGACAGCGGCGAGACGGCGATGGGTGGCGGCGAGTTCATCGACAAGTACGTGTTCCCGAACGGCGAGCTGCCGCACATCAGCCTGGCGCTGGAGTCGATGCAGCGCGGCGGACTGGAGGCGAGCGACGTGGAAAGTCTGCGCCGTCACTACGCCCACACGCTTACGCTGTGGTCGGAGCGCTTCGAAGCGAACGCGCCGCGTCTGCGCGAGCTGGCCGGAGAAGAACGCTTCCGTGTCTGGCGCGTGTATCTTGCGGGATGCGCCTATGCGTTCGAGCACGATCACGTCTCGATCTATCAGATCGTATGCCGCAAGGCAGGACAATCGGCAAAGCAGCTTCCGTGGTCCCGCCGTTACATGTACGAGAATCGCAACAATCCATGAGCCAGATCGATCTGTTCGGCACGCCGCCTGACGATCCGCCGCCAGGCGGACGTGCCGGGCAGGTCGACGGCAAGTCCGTTTCTACTGCCGCCGCCCCCGTCTCCGAGGGGCGACGTCCGGGTCGATCTTCGGGGCAATCGTCGGGTCAATCTACATCACGCAGCGGCGTCGGCGCAGCCGATCTTCCGTCTGACGTGCAAACGCTGGGCGAACGGCTGCCCGGCAACATCCGTCTTGGCACCTCGTCGTGGTCGTTCCCGGGCTGGAAAGGCATCGTCTGGGACGACGATTACAGCGACACCAAACTCTCGCGTCAGGGACTCACCGCCTACGCCCGCCATCCCGTGCTGCGTTGCGTCGGCATCGACCGGTCGTTTTACAAGCCGATGTCGATCGTCGAGTACCAGAAGTACGCCGAGCAGGTTCCGAGGGATTTTCGCTTTCTGGTGAAAGCGCCGAGTGTCGTGACAGATGCCGTCGTGCGCGGCGAGAAAGGCGAAGGTCTCAGCGCGAATCCGTGTTTTCTCGACGCGCGCATCGCCACCGAGCAGTTCGTCGCGCCGTGTCTCGCCGGGCTAGGGCCGAAGGCCGGTGTGCTGGTGTTCCAGGTCTCGCCGCTGCCGACCGAGCTGCTTCGCGACGTCCCCACATTGATTCAACGCATCGAGGCGTTTTTCTCTGCCCTCCCGCCATTGCCGCAAGGCGAGGCGCTGCCCGACGGGACGACTGCGCCTGGACCATGCTACGCGCTGGAGATTCGCGATGGCGCTCTGCTGACGCCGCGTCTCATGCGCACGCTGGGGCAACTGGGTGTGCGTTACTGCATCGGTCTGCACGCGCGCATGCCACATGTGGAGCGTCAGGCCGCCGCACTGGCATTGCTCGACGAGACGGGCGCGGGGCCGCTCGTCGTGCGCTGGAATCTGAACAGCGGCCATAAGTACGAGCAGGCGAAAGCGAAGTACGCGCCGTTCGACAAGATCGTCGATCCCGATCCGACCACACGCGACGTGCTCGCCGCATTGGCCACGCACTATGCAATGGCCGGGCATCCCGTCTACGTCATCGTCAACAACAAGGCCGAAGGCTCGTCGCCGTTGTCGTGCAACGCGCTGGCCGAGCGCATTTCCGAATTGTCGCAGACGTCAGAAACAACAATGGCCTGACCCGGCAGTGACGCCGGGCTCAGGCCATCGTCATTCGAACGCGAAATGCTTACGCGACGAGGTGCGCAATCGCGACGTCCGGATTCACGTCGGCGTCGTAGTCCACGCCCTCGATCTCGAAGCCGAACAGACGCAGGAACTCGTGCTTGTAACCCGCGAAGTCCGTCAGCTCGTACAGGTTCTCGTTCGTCACCTTATCCCACAGCGCCGAGACTTCGCCCTGCACTTCCGGCGACAGTTCCTTCTGGTCGGTGCGCACGCGGCCCTCTTCGTCGAGCAGCGGCGAAGCGTTGTACAGGCTGTCCTTGTACAGACCGTAGATCTGTTCGATGCAACCTTCGTGGGTGCCCTTGGCCTTCATGACCTTGAACAGCAGCGACAGATACAGCGGCATCATCGGGATCGCCGAACTGGCCTGCGTGACGAGCGCCTTGAGCACGGCAACGCGCGCATCGCCGCCGCTCGGAGCAAGCTTCGCACGAATGCCCAGCACCTTCTCGTCCAGATCCTTCTTGGCCGCGCCAATGGAGCCGTTCCAGTAGATGTCGTGCGTGATCTTCTCGCCGAGATACGTGAATGCGGTCGTCTTGGCGCCCGGGGCGAGCACACCGGCGTCAGCCAGCGCGTCCATCCACATCTGCCAGTCTTCACCGCCCATGACGGCGACCGTGTTCTCGATCTCTTCCTGCGAGGCCGGTTCGAACACGGACTCCTTCACAACTTCCTTGTCCGTGTCGATGCCGCGCAGCGTCACCGACTTGCCCACAGGCTTGAGCACCGAGTTGAACACCTGCCCCGTTTCCGGATGCGTACGGCGCGGCGCAGCCAGGCTATACACGACCAGATCGACCTGACCGAGATCGTTCTTGATCGTCTCGATGGTCTTGGCCTTGATTTCCTTGGAAAAGGCGTCGCCGTTGATGCTCTTCGCGTAGAGGCCCTGTTCGGTGGCGAACTTGTCGAAGGCCGCAGTGTTGTACCAGCCCGGCGTGGCCGGCTTGGTCTCGCTGCCCGCGCGCTCGAAGAACACGCCCAGCGTGTCGGCGTTACTGCCGAAGGCGGCGGTAATCCGTGCGGCCAGACCGTAGCCGGTCGACGCGCCGATCACGAGCACCTTCTTCGGGCCGTTCGCGATCGGTCCTTGCGCCTTCACATACTCGATCTGTTGCTTGACGTTGGCTTCGCAGCCGACGGGATGGGTGGTGACGCAGATGAAGCCGCGCACGCGTGGCTTGATGATCATGGAAACCTCGTTCACAAAATTCGGTGATGCCGGCTCACCCGGCAAACACCGCGCATTGTAAACGAGGTCGGGCCGGGCCCGGCAGTTTGAGACCGTATTGCCCAGCCTGCCCCCTGATTTCCGGCCATTTTGCGCCGTTCGGCAACGTCCGGTCGGACAGCGCCGAACGATATTCGGACGATTCCGGAGCTATTCCAGGGCTATTCCGGGGCAACGACGACCGTACGGTCGACCCGCTTGGGGAACTGGATCTGACGAATGCGGCGCACCAGTAAGGCCGCCACGATAGCGGCCACGCCCGTGAGCAGCACACCGGCGTGCACAGCGCTCACCAGCGTCTGCCGTGCCGTTTCGACCAGCGGCAGGCCGTCGATGCCCATGGCACGAAGGTCCGTCAGCAAGTCGGCGCGCAACGCCGGATCGATCAGGATGCGCGGATCGAGGGCGCGCGCTACAGCGTGGGCTGCGGGCGTGCCGTCGTAGCTCGTCACAGCCCCCGCCACACCGCGCGCGTACCAGTGATTGACCAGCGTACCGACGATGGTCGTGCCCAGCATGCCGCCGACCATGCGTGTCGATTGCAGCAGCGCGGTCGTGATACCGAAGCGCTCACGCCCGGCGATCTCCTGCCCGAACACGTTCATGTTATTCAGGATGAAGCCGATACCGATGCCCGCGCAGGCCATCGCCAACGCGAGCAAGCCGTGCGGCGTGGTGTTGTGCGCCAGCCCCACGCCCGCCGCAGCGACCGCCAGCAGGCAAAAGCCGATGACCAGCATGTTCGTCGGGCGCGCGAGACGCACGACCACTGGTGTGTTGATAAAGCTGCCCAGTGCGATGCACGCCGCAATCGGCGTCGCGATCAGCCCGGCGGCCTGCGGGCTGAGGCCGAAGCCGCCCTGCAACAGCAGCGGCGCGAAGAAGATCAGCGAATACATCACAAAGCCGATCAGCACGGAGAGCGTGAACAGCACCACGAGTTGCGGGTGCCGGAACATGTCGAGCGGCACGATCGGATGCGTCGCGCGCCGTTCGGTGCGCAGCAACGCCCAAAAACCGATGGCAACAGCCGCGATCAACGCGAGGTTGACCAGAGACGCGCCGTGCTCGGGCACGCTCTCGATAAACACCTGAAAACCACCCAGCACTACAGCGATCCAGAGCGCGCCACGCCAGTCGACGCGAACGTCACCCTTATGGGCCGGGGGAAATTTCGGCAGATAACGCCATACGAAGTAGAGCGCCGCCAGTCCGACCGGCAGGTTAACGAAGAAGGTGGACCGCCAGCCGAAATGCTCGGAGAGCAGACCGCCCAGCGACGGGCCAGCCGCCGTACCGATACCGTAAGCCGTGGTGATCACCACCTGCCAGCGCACGCGCGAACGGGCGTCCGGAAAGAGGTCCGGGACGGACGCGAACGCCGTGCCGACCATCATCCCGCCGCCAATGCCTTGCAGGCCGCGCGCGAACACGAGAAACGGCATGTTGGGGGCGAGGCCGCACAGCAGCGAGGCGAACGTAAACGTCAGCACCGACGCGATGACGAACTTGCGTCGACCGAAGTAATCGCCAAGCCGCCCAAATACCGGCACGGTCACGACGGAAGCCAGCAAGTAAATGCTCGCAATCCAGGCGTAGTACTCGAAACCCTTGAGCTCGGCGACGATGGAGGGAAGTGCTGTACTTACGACGGTCTGGTCGAGGGCGACCAGCATGTTGACGAGCGCGATGCCGATCATGGCCATCAATGCATCGCGGAAAGGCAGGGGGCGCACGGCAAACTACCTGAAGACTTCATGGAGGGGAGCCGCCATTTTATGCGAAAAATAATGAATATATGAACGGTTATGCGCTGCGCGCATTTCCGGCCGAAAGCCCTCGGTATGCCTCGTTCTGCGCCGATCCCCCTCCTCTTGCCGTGTTGCGAAGTCGCCACCAGAGAAAATTCAACGAATATCGATAAAAAATTCAACAAACATCCGTTTCACGTCTCGCCTTGCCGCCCGCCCCCTCAAGTCGGGGTGTTGTCCGATACCCCTTTCGGACGCTCCACAACCCCACGCCACCGGGTGGCGGGCATCATCGATGTGTCCTGGCCGAGCGTGCATCGCAGCAAATGCGTCAATTCCCGGCGCATTCGCCAAAACCGCGCTTTAACAACGGCCACACCATCGCTCGACGCTTCGGAAAGCGTCGTCGTCACTTCCCTGGAGATACGCCCATGAAACATCGCCCTGCGCGCGAAGACTACCGACGCTGGCTGAACGCACAAGGCGGCGAGGCATTGGCTGATGCGCGGAACGCGGCTCAGACAATGGCCACATGCCCGGAACTTCCCGAGACATTGCCGTATGCCGGGTATGTCGTCTGGCTTTACACGAGCCTCACGTATCTCGACATTCGTTTCGATCACCACCAATTCGCCATCGTCACGCAGCAAGTGCCAAGCGCGGCAGAAGCGTTCTACTTCGATCACTTCGACGCCGCCTATGGACATGCGGCAGACGTGGGTGAACCGTGCCTGATCCTGTTCGCTTCGGTGACGGGTGGCACGGCAAGCGTCGTCGGGTAGACCGTGTCGGTGTCCGCGCACGGATGCGGCGGACCGTGGGGTTTCGCACTCCCCCTCGCCGGGGCAACTGCGAGAGAACAGCAACGACAGACTTTGAGAGAGGACCTTATGCCCGTACCGTCACAGCCGCTTCCAGGTTACTGGCCGCAATTGTCGAACTGGCAAGTCAAAACGGGCGAAGCCCCCGACAACGCGCGTCCGGCGACGCAGTTCACCAGCATCAGAAATCGTCTGCCTGAAGGCCACGCTGTGCGCACGGCGTCGCTGGCGAAGAAGAGTCAGGCGGTCCCTACGGAAACGCCGTGTCGAGCCGTGCATTTGAACGACTACATGCACAACGTGCTCGCTGCGTTGGTCACGCCCAAAGAAGGGTGCCCGTCGCGACGCTATACGCGCAATGCTGAGCTTAGGCATTCGGTCGCGACCGCGCTGGCGTTGCATCCGGAGGGCGGCACGGCGTTACTCGAAGCGAGGTTGAAATCGCTGGGACTGCCTTCGCTGCTCCGTGACGAGCCGCAATATCTGCCGGGAACATTGGAGGCGCTGCGATACGACGTGGGCGCACGGATCGTGGCCATCGGTCGGAGCGAGCTACCCGATCTTGCCGACGTCGATGCACCGGGAGACGGCGCGCTACACGAGGCTGGCGCGCGCGAACTCGCTTACCTCGACAGCGACAGCCCACACGCGGCTGAAGTCCTGCGCGACCACAAACGCATTCTCGACTTCCATTACGGTGCTGCGGGGGTGAACTCGTTTGAAGCGCACGAAGCCCTTCAGGCGCATGAAGCCATGAGCCACACTGCCTTCCCGTCATCGGTACCACGCATGGCCCGCCTCAATTCCGAGGCAGCAGCAATCGCCGCCACCGTGGCCAGGCCTGATGTGCCATTCGATCGACATCTGCGAATTGCGAGGCACGAGCAACGCCGTATCGCCGCCTTCATCGGGCATCTCGAACGGTGTCGGCAGCGCGCCGACGCACCGCCGATACGAAGCCTTAGCAGCAACGCGTGGGGAAGGATTCCGGTTTCGGCGGAGCCGGACACGCAGCGTGCGCGCCGAAAGGCAGCGGACGGTGGTTCGCCACCACATCCACCGTCCCCACCTTATCCGCTATCGCGTGAGTACGACCCGCTCTACAACTGCACGCTCCTGTGAGCGCCTTCGCGTTGCGCCGTGACTTATGCCGCCGACTTCAACCGACGGGCGAACTTCTCGCGAAATTTCTTGAGTTTCGGCGCAACGACATAAGCGCAGTAGCCCTGGTCGGGATGCTGGCGGAAGTAGTTTTGGTGGTACGCCTCGGCAGGCCAGAACGTCTGCGTCGCGACGACCTGCGTGACGATGGGATGCTGATACGTCATCTCCGCCATCAGCTCCGCAATGAGATGTTCGGCCGCCGTCTTCTGGGCGTCGTTGTGATAGAAGATCGCCGAGCGATATTGCGTGCCGACATCGTTGCCCTGACGGTTGAGCGTGGTCGGATCGTGGATCTGGAAGAAGACGATCAGGATTTCTTCATACGTGACGACGTCCGGGTCGTAGGTCACCTGGACCACTTCAGCGTGGCCCGTGTCGCCCTCGCAGACCTGCTCATACGAGGGATTGTCGACATGGCCGCCTTCATAACCCGAGACGACCGACTTCACGCCGTCCAGTTGTTGATAGCAGGCTTCAAGACACCAGAAACAGCCACCGGCCAGCGTGGCGACTTCGGTACGGGTATCGCTCGGGGAGTTCGTCTGCTCTGTCATCTTGACCTCGCTTGTCGACTGCGATTGTGCGCACGTGCGACGGATCGGCATGCCGCAGTGCACCAAACAAATAGGGCGGGCGATCGAGAGTTCGATCGCCCGCCCTATTGTCGCGCAGAAGTCCCGCGAACGGCGCAAATAACCTTAGGCATTGCGCGGCGCAGAGGGTACATGAAGCGCCGCACCTACGCCGTTCATTCGTTCGCGTGCCAGGCTCGCTTAGCCCCGCGCGTTCAACCGCACGTTGAACCCAGCCGCTCAGCCCGGCAACTGGGTGATCAGCGGATGCAGCAGACGTGCACCGACACGTGCCGTGAGGCCGTCGCGGTCGTATGTCGGGTTGTACTCTGCGATATCCGCCACGCGCAGCTTGCCCGAACGACGCACCACGCCGATGAGCGCTTCCACCACTTCGAACGCCACGCCGTGCGCTGCCGGTGCCGACACGCCCGGGGCCTTCTCGCCGGGCAGCACGTCCATGTCGATGGTCAGATAGACGTGGCTCACCTTCGCCAGCTTCTTCTCCAACTGGTCGCACATTTCCGGCAGACGGTGCGCGAGCATCGTCGAGTCGAGCCAGTAGTCGACGTTCAGCGCGGTAGCGCGCTCGAACAGCGCGTCGGTGTTGCTGTAACGGCTTACACCGAGACACGCGTAGTGGAACGGTGCCTGACGCCCCGCCAGCAACTGCGAGATCTGCCAGAACGGCGTGCCGGAGCTGGCCGTGGGCTGTGCGCGCAGATCGAAGTGGGCGTCAAAATTGAGAATCAGAATCGGCTCGTCGCGCAGACGGTCACCGTAGTGTTCCGCCACGCCAAGGAACGTGCCGTACGCGATCTCGTGGCCGCCGCCCAGCACCACCGGACGCGCCCCTGCCGCCAAGACTTCGGCGACGCGATGGCCCAGCGCCGCCTGCGCAGCTTCGAGCCGTTCGTCGGCACACACGACGTTGCCACCGTCGAACACGGACGGCGTGCCCTGCACGGGCAGACTCGCCAATGCCCGGCGCAGCATGTCGGGTCCGGCCACCGCGCCCTGACGTCCATGATTACGGCGCACGCCTTCGTCACTGCAAAAGCCCAGCACCACCGCGCCGCCCGCCACTTCCGATGCTTCGCAAGCATCGTAGTCGCGCAGCACCTGATGCAGACGCAGCGTGTGGCCTGTTTCGCCGGTATCCACACGGCCTTGCCAGACCGCTCGATCGATTGTCATACGTTTTCCTGCCTTGCCTTACCTGCTCGTTACCGTTTTACTTTGCGTGTTGCGCCGACTTGCACCGGCGCAGCCAGGCCGTTATGCCGAACGCGAAATGACCGCTTGCAGGAATTCACGCGTACGCGCTTCGCGCGGCGCAGTGAAAATCTGCTCCGGCGAACCGGCTTCGATGATGCGGCCCTGGTCCATCACGACGACCACGTCGGCGACCTCGCGAGCGAAGCCCATTTCGTGCGTGACGACGAGCATCGTCATCCCGTCGTTCGCGAGCGCTTTCATGACTTGCAGCACTTCGCCGACCAGTTCCGGATCGAGCGCCGACGTCGGTTCGTCGAACAGCATGACCTGCGGCTGCATAGCGAGCGCGCGAGCAATCGCCACGCGCTGTTTCTGACCACCCGACAGTGTGCCCGGGTAGACGTCCGCCTTCGCGGAGAGGCCCACCTTGGTGAGCAGTTCGCGAGCGAGCTTTTCGGCGTCGGCGCTCTTCATGCCGCGCAGCTTGCGCGGTGCGAGCGTCACGTTATCGAGCACCGTCAGATGAGGGAACAGGTTGAACGACTGGAACACCATGCCCACTTCCGTGCGCAGGTGATTCAGTGCGTTCTCGCCCATCATCTTGCCGTGATCGACGAGCTTCTTGCCGACGATCTCGATCGTGCCTTGCTCGGCCGTTTCCAGACCGTTGCAGCAACGCAGGAACGTGCTCTTGCCCGAACCGCTCGGGCCGATGACCACGACGACCTGACGCGGTTGCACTTCGAAGTCGATGCCCTTGAGCACCTGATGGCTGCCGTAAGCCTTGCCCAGCCCTTCGATCTTCAGGATCGGGGCGCCGTTGGTTGTCTTCACTTCGCTCATTGCACGGCACCTCCGGCACGCAGGGACTTCTCGGCGCGCTGCAGCAGCAGCGTGGTGACACCGGTCAGAATCAGATAAACAAATGCAATCGCCAGATACACTTCCAGCGAGCGATACGACACGCTGATGATCTTCTGACCTTCGTGCATCACGTCATGAATTGTGAGCAGCGACACAAGGGCGGAGTTCTTGATCAGCGCAATGAATTCGTTACCCAGCGGCGGGATCATGCGCACCACTGCCTGCGGCAGAATCACCGAGCGCATGGCCTGACCGTAAGGCATGCCGAGCGAGCGGGCGGCTTCCATCTGACCGCGCTCGATCGACTGGATGGCGCCACGCACGATTTCCGAGACATAAGCTCCGCTGTAGATGCCCAGACCCAGCACGCCGCACACAAACGCCGGCAGCAGAATATTGAACTGAGGCAGACCAAAGAACAGGATGAAGAGCTGCACCAGCAGCGGCGTGCCACGAATGAACGTGACGTAAGCGGTACAGATGCCGTAGCGAATGCGGTTGGCCGGATTGAGTCGGCCCATGCCGACCAGCAAACCCAGGACACAGCCCAGGGCCAGGGCGCAGGCGGTGACTTCGACGGTCACCAGCGCGCCACGCGCCAGGTCCGTCCAGTTTGCCCACACCGGCGAAAAATCGAGTTCCATGCGTACTCCGTCAGTTGCTCTACTGCGCTATTGCTTTATTACTTGGGCGGGCGACGTCACGCCAACACGAGTGACGGCCAGCCCGCCCGGTATTGCTTAGGTAATACGTGATGCGAATGACGCGACTTACTTCGAGCTGCCGAAGTACTTCGTCACCAGCGCGGCGTAGGTGCCGTCAGCACGCACCTTTTCCAGCGCCTTGTTCATTTCTTCGGTCAGCGCCTTGTCTTCCTTGCGCAGTGCGAAGCCATAACGCTCGACGGTCAGGGTCTTGTCGAGCACCTTGACGCTCGGGTTGGCCTTTGCGTACAGCAGCGCCGCCGGCTTGCCCGTCACAGCGGCGTCGGCACGGCCGATCTTCACGAGTTCGAACATCTGGTCGTTCTTCTCGACTTCCACGCGCGAGACCTTCGGGTAGTTTTCCGTCAGGAACTGCACCGACTTCGTACCGACCTGCACCGACACCTTCTTGCCGTTCAGATCGGCAGGTTCCTTGATGCTGGTGTTATCAGCCTTGACCATGATGGCCAGACCGCCGGTGTAGTACGGGTGCGTGAAGTTCACGGCCTTGAGGCGTTCGTCGGTGATGTAGATGGCCGAAGCGGCCACGTCGACACGCTTGGACAGCACGGCCGGGATCAGCCCCTTGAAGTCGATATCGGTCCACTCGACCTTCTTGCCCATCGCCTTGCCCAGCGCTTCGATCATTTCGACGTCGAAGCCGGTGCGCTTGCCGTTATCCACGTATTCAAACGGGGGGAACGTGGCGTCGGTGGCAACACGCAGCACGTCGTCAGCAGCGAAGACCTTGCTCGAGCAGGTGACGGCCAGCGCCATCGTGAACAGGATGTGACGCAATTTCATCTGGTACTCCTTCGTGTAGTCTCGGTTCGGAAAAACCGGTTAAAAGTACTGCAATCGATTCGAAATACGCTCGGCTGCCGCCACCGTGAGGCGGATCAGCTCTTCGTGGCGCTGCGCCACACGCACGGCCGGCGCCATCAGCGTGATGGTGCCCTCCAGACGTTCCTTCGCGGCAAAGACCGGGGCCGACACACCCCAGACGCCGAAATCCACTTCGCTCTCCGACACGGCATACCGTTGCTTGCGAATCTCTTCGATCTGCGCGGCCAGACGCTCCTGCGCGACCGGCTGGCCGGCCAGTTGACGGCCAATCAGATTCTCGCGGGTGGTCTGGGGCAGGAAGGAGAGCAAGGCCTTGGCCGAAGCGCCATGCACCAGCGGATGCGCGCGGCCTTTCGCGAACGAGCAACGCAGCGATTGCTCGCTCTCATGCATGTCGAGGCAGACGACCTGACCGTTGGCGGCGACGAGCAGACCGACCGTCTCCCCGGTGCGCTGCACGAGAGCGTCGATCTCTTCACGTGCCTGAGTCACAAGATGCGAGTTGTGGTCGAAACCCCACGCCAATTGCACGCCGACCGGACCCGGTTCGTAGAGCGCCTCATGGGCATGCTCTTGTACCAGCCCCCACTTCTTGAGCGGAACGAGGTGGCGGTAAACCGTAGAGAGCGGCAGGCTCGTTTGCGCGGCGATCTCGCGTGCCGCGATCGGGCGTCCATGACGCGCTACAGTCACGAGGACTTGCAGTACGCGCTCGGAGACCGAATGAGCTTCGGTGGTGTCCATCGTCTTAAAAAACCAAAGAAAGCAAAAAAATCAGCAGGCTGTGCCGCCGATGACGACATGGGCGCTATCTTGCGATGCAATTCCCAAAGTAAAAAATGTGATTCTCACGGGATGGTAACAAATTGGGAGATTACGCATAGGGACTTTCCCTTATGCATCGCGGAAGTTCAACATAAAAAAACGCCGGAGCCTTTGTGTGACAAGGCATCCGGCGCTTTTAAGCAAAATTTGAATAAAGCTTCTGATTAGCGACTCTTGGTAGTCATTTGCGAATTCGTAGCGTCCGATAGCCACTCGATGAGAATCGGTTTTTGCACTTTCCCAAGTGCGCTCTTGGGCAGGTTCTCAAAAATGACGACGCGTCGCGGCAGTTTGAAGCGCGCGATGCGTGTGCCGAGAAAGTCGAGTACGGAGGTCTGCGTCGCACCCGCTTGTGGTGTTGCCACGACGACGGCCACGGGCACTTCGCCCCAGCGTTCGTCCGGCACGCCGACGACTGACGCTTCGAGCACGCCAGGGCAATCGACCAGCGCGTTCTCGATTTCGGCGGGATAGATGTTCTCGCCGCCCGAGATGATCATGTCCTTGCTGCGGCCGACGACTTCGAAGCAACCGTCTTCGCGCAGGCGTGCCAGATCGCCGGAGTGGAACCAACCGTCGTTGAACGACACATGATCGGGCGCACGCCAGTATTCGCGCATCACGTTCGGTGCCCGCACGAGAATTTCGCCGACGTCGCCGGGTGCCACGTCCTGCCCGGCCGGGTCGACCAAACGTACTTCCACGCCGGGGCACGCACGCCCCACCGCACCGGGATGCGCCTTCGCCTCGCCGAAGCGCAATGCGATGGACACCGGCCCCGTCTCCGTTGCGCCATACACCTGCCCGAGCGGAATACCGCGCGCGTGGAAGGCGTCGATAGCGGACATCGGCACGACGCTCGATCCCGCCATCACCCCCCGCAGCGAGGAGAGATCGGTCGCGCTCCACGCGGGGTGCGTCTGCACGGCACGCATGGTGGCGGGCACCATCAGCGAGAGTGTCGGACGATGCCGTGCGACGTCGGCAAGCCACGCCCCCGGGTCGAAGCGCGGATGCAAGGTGACGCTCGCACCGCAGAGCAGCGCGGGCAGCGTCTGAATGCACAGACCGCCGACGTGAAACATCGGCAGCGTCGAAAGAATGTGATCGTCGGCCCGCATATCGTGCGACCACCAGCTCGCCTGCGCATTGGCCAGCAGCCCGGCCTGCGTATGCAACGCGCCCTTGGGTTCGCCGGTCGTGCCGGATGTGTAGGCGAGCAGCACCGGGGCATCGGCCGGCACGTCCGGGTAGTCGACCGGCTTGACCGACGGCACCGCAATCAGGCCGTCGATGGGCGCGATGGCTGGCGGTGGCAAATCGGTGATGGCGTCCTGTTCGAGCAGATCGCGAATCTGACGTGCTGCGTCGCGATGTGTGGCGTCGAACCACAGCACGCGCACGCCCGCATGACGCACGATGGCGGCCAGCTCCGGCACGGCAAGCCGAAAGTTCAACGGTAGAAAGATGGCACCGGCGCGCGCGCAGGCAAAGAGCAGCGCCAGTTGCAATTCGTCGTTCAGACCGAGACAGGCGACGCGGTCGCCTGGCGCAATGCGCCACGTCTCGCGAAGATGACCGCCAACACGCTCGACACGGCGCCACAACGCGGCGTAATCAGTCGTGAGGGCTTCGTCACCGAAACCGCAGCGTAGCGCCAGCCGTTTGGGCGTGGCGCGCGCATGACGGGCAAGCGCTTCTACAAAAGGCGTCAACTTCTTCTCCGTCACAAGAGAGACGGCGAGGCAATCGCCACCTCGCGACCTCGCCGATTCGCTGAACCAAGGCACTCCGGATGGGCGACGCGAAAACCTCGCCCGGGGATGGCTTACTCGTCGCGCTCGCCCGGCTCGTACAACGCCTCACGGCCGATGCGGTCGAGGCACAGCTCGGCCGTCCACGGCAACATCAGCGCGCCGCAACGCGAATCGCGATACATGCGTTCGAGCGGCAAGGTCTTGAGCATCGACTGGCCGCCGCACGTGCGAATCGCGAGACGGCACAACTCGTTGGCATTTTCCATGATCGTGTACTGCGCTGCATACGCGCGCAAACGGGCTTCCTTGCCCGGATCGGCTCGACCGTCCTGCAAAGCCCGCAGGAACAGCGCCCGCGTTTGCTCCAGCATGATGTGCATTTGCGCGACGGCGATCTGCTTGGTCGGATACATGCGCCGCTTGACCGGCGCGCCCATGCCTTCGGCTTCGCCACGCAAGTACTTGACGGTGAAGTCGTACGCCGCCTGCGCGATCCCCATATAGGTCGGCGCGAGCGTCATGAACATGTGCGGCCAGCGGCTCGCCGCCTGATAGTAGACGCCGCGCGGCATCAGTTGCAGTTCGTCCGGGACGAAGACGTCCTTGAAGAGCAGCGTACGCGAGACGGTGCCACGCATGCCGAGCGGATCCCAGTCTCCGGTGACGGTCACGCCCGGGGCGTCGCCCGGCACGGCGATGTAGAACGTGTCCTTCATCGACAGCTCGGGCTTGTCTTCCGTGCACAGTACGCCGTAGTAGTTGGCTGCGCCCGAGAGCGACGCAAAGATCTTACGGCCGTTGATCATCCAGCCGCCATCGACCTTCGTCGCCGTGGTGCCGAACGGGGCCTTACCGGCGGCTGCCGCACTGCCTTCGGAGAACGGTTGCGCGTAGATCGCACCGTCCTGAATCACACGCTCGAAATGATGCTTGCGATAGCCCGCATGCTCAGCGCGTTGCTCGGGCGTCATGTCGAGATCGTCCGACAGAATGCCGGTCCACATCATCGAGCAGGTGTGCATGTTGAACGTGAGCGCGGTCGCGCCGCAATGGCGGCCCAACTCGGCGGACACCATCATGTACGTGGCGAAGTCGGCCCCCAGCCCGCCGTCTTCTTCCGGAATGCACAACTTCAGCAGGCCTGCGGCGCGCATGTCGTCGTAGTTCTCGAACGGGAACGACGCTTCGCGGTCCCACCGCGCGGCGCGCGGGGCGAGCGACTCGCGGCCGACCTGTTCTGCCAGCGCCAGCAGGCGCCGCTGCTTGTCCGTGAGCGGGAAGTGCTCGCCGACGATCGAGGGAGGCTGATAGGCCACGGTTGTCTCCTGATGTTTGTTCTAGAGCGTTGCGAGGAAGGAGCGCACCTCGGCGTCGAAGGCGGCCGGGTGTGTCAGATTCATAAGATGGCCTGCGCCGGGCAGGCAGACGTAGCGCGCGTCGGGAATCGACGCGGCCATGCGCGCCATCACTTTCGGCGGCGCGTTGCTGTCGTGTTCACCTGCGATCAGCAACACCGGCACGCTCAGGCGCGCCAATGCCGCGCGCTGCTCGAAGCCGACGAGTGCCTGCAATGCAGCGCGATAGGCGGGCGGCGTGAGCGCGCCCATCGCGTCGACGGCCAGTGTGTGTGCGCTCGCGCGTGTCACGTCATCAGGCTCGCCGAGCATGCCCGGCACGATCGCTTCGGCCATCTCGCGCAGGGTCTTGCCCGCGTCGAGCGGCGCCGTGCGCTGACGCACGAACTCGCGCTGGAAGTCGCCGTCAGGCTTGCCGAAAGCCGGTGACGTGCCGCACAGCACGAGGCCAGCGACGTCGCGAGTCGCGGGTGCGCCGCGCGCCATCAGCTCCTGCACGACCATGCCGCCCATGCTGTGTCCGACAAGGACAAAGCGTGGTGCATCGGATACAGGCGACGTCGAACGCAACGTATCGAGCAACGCAAGAAGGCTATCGGCGAGCGCCTCCATCGTCGGTTCGGCTGGCATGGCGCTGTCGCCGTAGCCCGGCATGTCCCACGCTACGACGCGGTAACCGGCAGCGACGAACGTGTCGAACTGCGCGGGCCAGACGTGACGGTTGCCGCCGATGCCATGCAGCAGCACGAGCGTGAGTGGGCCGTCGCCGGACTCGCGATAGGCGGGACAGGCAGGCACGGCCATCGTCGGCGACGTCATGATGCGAATTCGCCTTGCAGTTGCCCTTCGCGCACCACGACGTCGCCGTCGAGCGCGACCGTGCATTTGCGCAGCGGCAAATCGAAGTGACCCAACGTGTGGCGTCCCGCGACCTCGTTGGCCCCTGTCGAATAAAGGAAGTTGCCTGCGAAGGCGCGCTGCTCCGTGCCGTTGCAATCGCGCTTGTCGTAGCAGGCGAGTGCATCCCAGCGGGCGCGCGGGTTCAGGCCGAAGCCGACGTGCGACACGGCGTACGCCTCGCGGTCGCCCCACGCGGCGAAGTAGTCGCGCATCAGATCGACGTCCACGCCCTCTCCGTCGATGGCCACGACATAGTCGTCCTCGACGGTGAGCGCAATGCGATCGCGCAAGTATTGTTTGAAGGTGAGATTGATGTCGCCCGGTGCGAGCACGAGCTGGCCGTTGACACTATGCGCGGCGGGAAACGCCAGCGCGAGGCCACCGGGCCAATGCGCGACCTGCCCCGGTTTGGCGCACCAGCCCCAGACGCCACCCACACGCGCGTCGCGAAGTCCGATGCGCAAATCGGTACCGGCCGCAGACGTCACGTGCATTTCTGCTGCACTGCGCAAACGCTTGATCGCAGCGCGCACTTTCGGCTCCAGCGCCGGGTCGGTGGCGCAGCGCTCCAGAATCTCGGGATGTTCGTTCGACACCATCAGCACGCGCGCGCCACCGCCCAGAATCTCGGGCAGTTCGGGGGCGTGTAACAGGCCTTCGACGGTGCAATCGACGACGAGCGTCGCCGCCTTGAGGGCCGCCACGACAGGGGCCAGTTGCCCCAGCGCGTCGCTTGCCCCGGTCGAGCGCACAGGCACCGGCGCACTGACACGCGCACTGGGTACGACCAGCCGGAACGGCCTTGCGCCAAGCGCCTCGGCGGCCAACTGCGCCAATTCCACGTTGACAGGCCGGGATTGCGTTTCAGCTACAATCGCCACCACATCACCGGGTCGTATGTCGCAGCGCCGCAAGGTCTCGGCAAATACGTCGATCCACTTATGCTCGATTCGCTCGATCAGCATATCGTCTCCTGAGCGTCTGACCCTTGCGCCCTTGCCGGGCAACACTGGCCGTCACGCGTCTTGTCGATCTGTTGTTCGTGCCATAGTATATGAATATTCATACAAATCAACCCGATCAAATTAGCCGGACGGGAGTGCAGGGAAAGTGAACGCCAATCGCGCTTCGGCGCCTGATTTCGACAGTGCAGCTTTTCGCAGTGCGCTCGGTCAATTTGCGACCGGTGTCACCGTGATCACCACGCGGGCCGACGACGGCTCGCTCATCGGCATCACCGCCAGTTCGTTCAACTCGGTGTCGCTCACGCCGCCGCTCATCTTGTGGAGTCTTGCCACACGCGCGGGCAGCATGCCCGTGTTCCGTGAGAACACACATTACGCCGTGAACGTGCTCGCTGCCGATCAGCTCGATCTGTGCAAGCGCTTCGCGACGATGAAGGGCGACCGGTTCGCGGGCGTGCCGTACACGCTGTCGGCATCGGGCACGCCGGTGCTGGACGGCGCGCTTGCCTGGTTCGAATGCCACAACCGCAGCCGTTACGACGAAGGCGATCACGTCATCTTCGTGGGTGAGGTGGAGCGTTGCGGCGTGCATACGGATGTTGCAGAGCGCATGCCCCTGATCTTCCACGCAGGCGGCTTCCACAAACCGCAATCGTTGGGCTGAGGCACATCATGTCCGCTACGCGGCCGACCTCTCCGGCTTCGTCCGACACACCGTTCGTCGACGACTATCTGCTGTATCTGCTCGCCCGCGCGAGCGCGCTCGTGTCGGACGAGTTTCACCGCGAAGTGGCTGCCGCCGATCTGGGCGTGCTGGAGTGGCGCGTGCTGGCCACGTTGTCCGACGGGCAGGCGCGCACCATCAATCAACTGGCCGACATCGTGCTCGCCAAGCAGCCGACCGTCACCAAGGTCATCGATCGGCTCGAAGCATCGGGCGACGTCGTTCGGGGCGAGAGCGCCACCGACCGTCGGCAATCGCTGGTCTCACTCACCGATGCGGGCGTCGCCCATGTCACCCCGTTACTGGCGGGTGCGCGACGTCACGAGGCGAGTGTGCTCGCGCGATTCGGCGAGACGCAGTCGGCACAACTCAAGGAAGCGCTGCGCGAGCTCATCCACCAGATGGCGCATCGACGTTAGTCTTCTTTCCCGCCCCTTTCGTCCCTTTCGTCCCTTCCGCCGCCTCCATCCTTCCCTCCTCCCCCTCGCACTACCCCGCACCACCCCGCACTACCCCACCGACGAATTCTGACGAAATCGCATCGAATTCGATCAAATTCGCAAAAATTGAAATAATCCACCGATAAGACGGCACAAATGTTTGCCTGATTTCAATTCGGCCCGCGCGGCCATTCGAATACGCAAGCACCTGCGGCGAAGAATTTCCTACACTATCTGGGATTTCTCCTTTCAAAAAACGCGCCTTATCAAGCGCTTGCGTATGAACGTTTCAAACGCTCCGGAAGCTCCGAATGCAGCAGCCACCACGACCGAGCGCCGTGTGTGGGACATCAGCCCGCCGTTGTCCGCAGACACGCCCGTATGGCCCGGCGACACGCCGCTGACCGAGGAAGCTGTGTGGCAGATCGGTCCCGGCTGCCCGGTCAACGTGGGCCGCATCACGCTCTCACCGCACACCGGCGCGCATGCCGATGCGCCGCGTCATTACGACGACACGGGCGTTTGCATTGGCGAAGTCGACATTCAGACGTATCTGGGGCCGTGCCGGGTGATCCATTGCATCGGGGCGTCGCCAGTCGTCACGCCTGAGATGGTCGCGCCGCACCTCGCGAACGTTCCGCCGCGCGTGCTGTTGCGCACGTACACACAAGCGCCGGTCTCGCGCTGGGACAGCGAGTTTTGCGCTGTCGCACCGGAGACGATTGATTTGCTGGCGTCGCACGGCGTGAAGCTCGTGGGCATCGATACGCCCTCACTCGATCCGCAGCAGAGCAAGACGATGGACGCCCATCACCGCATTCGTGCGCATCGCATGGCGATCCTCGAAGGGCTGGTCCTCGATGCCATCACGCCAGCCGACTACGAACTCATCGCACTGCCGCTGAAGTTCATGCGGCTCGATGCGAGTCCGGTGCGCGCAGTGCTTCGCGCACTCTGAGCATCGCGGAACACACCGTTTTTTATCCAACGCTTCAACTCATTTACTCAACTACGCAAACCATGACGTCTTCTCGCAACGATTGTCTGGCCCTCGACGCGGCCGATGCCCTTGCGCCGCTGCGCGCACAGTTCGACCTGCCGCCGAACGTGATCTACCTCGACGGCAACTCGCTGGGGGCGCGTCCGATCGCTTCGGCCAAGCGCGCGCAGGAGGTGATTACTGGCGAATGGGGCGTGGGTCTTATCCGTAGCTGGAACGAAGCCGACTGGTTCGCACTGCCGCGCACACTTGGCGACAACCTTGCCCCGATCATCGGTGCGGGCAAAGGCGAAGTCGTGGTGACGGACACCACGTCGAGCAACCTCTTCAAGGTGATGGCCGCCGCACTCGACGCGCAGCGTGAGCGTTCGCCCAAGCGCAAGGTCGTGATCTCCGAGCGCAGCAACTTCCCGACCGATCTTTACATCGTGCAAGGGCTGACGCGTCTGCTCGACGACGGTTACTCGCTGCGTCTGATCGACTCGCCGGACGAGCTGCAAAGCGCGCTGGGCGACGACGTCGCCGTGGTGCTGCTCACGCACGTGAACTACCGCACGGGCGCGATGTACGACATGAAAGCGCGCACGGCCGAGATTCATGCGAGCGGCGCGCTGGCGGTGTGGGATCTGTGTCACTCGGCGGGCGCTGTGCCGGTCGATCTGAACGGTGCTGACGCCGATTACGCCGTGGGTTGCACGTACAAGTATCTGAACGGCGGCCCGGGCTCACCTGCGTTCGTGTGGGTCAACAAGAAGCATCAGGACACGTTCTGGCAGCCGCTGTCGGGCTGGTGGGGCCACCGCACGCCGTTCGCGATGACGCCGGAGTACACGCCGGACGACGGCATCGGCCGCTACCTGTGCGGCACGCAGCCGATCGTCTCGCTGTCGCTGGTGCAATGTGGTCTGGACATTTTTGCGCAAACGTCGATGGACGCGTTGCGTCGCAAGTCGCTCGCGCTGACGGATCTGTTCATCAAGCTGGTCGAAGAACGTTGCGCCGAGTTCCCGCTGAAGCTGGTGACGCCGCGCGATCACGCGTCGCGTGGTTCGCAGGTGAGCTTCGAGCATCCGGAAGGTTTCGCAGTGATTCAGGCACTGATTGCGCGCGGCGTGATCGGCGACTATCGCGAGCCGCGCATCATGCGTTTCGGTATGACGCCGCTGTACACGAGCTTTGCCGACGTGTGGGATTCGGTCGAGATTCTGCGCGACGTGCTGAGCACCGGTTCGTGGGACAAGCCCGAGTTCCACCGCCGCGGCGCGGTGACCTGAGCGAGGAGTCGTCAGCATGACCAAGCCGTCCCCCAAGGCCACGACGCCGACATCCGACTCGCCCGCTCAGGGCGGGTGCCCGTTCGGGCATGGAAGCGAAGCGAGTGGCGGTGCGTCGTCGACGCCCGCCAGCACGTCTGCCAACGCCACGCAGTGGCACGACGCGCAGCTCGATTTCTCGAAGAGCATGAGCTATGGCGACTACCTGTCGCTCGATCCGATTCTGAATGCACAGCATCCGCGCTCGACGGATCACAACGAGATGCTGTTCATCATTCAGCATCAGACAAGTGAACTGTGGATGAAGCTCGCGCTGTACGAGTTGCAGGCAGCGCGCGCGGCCGTTCATAACGACGAACTGCCGCCAGCGTTCAAGATGCTGGCGCGCGTGTCACGCATTCTCGAGCAGTTGGTGCAGGCGTGGAGCGTGCTGGCAACGATGACGCCGTCGGAGTATTCGTCGATGCGTCCGTCGCTGGGTAGCTCGTCGGGCTTCCAGTCGTATCAGTACCGCATTCTGGAGTTCATGCTCGGCAACAAGAATGCGGCGATGCTCGGGCCGCATTCGCATCGCCCGGATCTGTATCAGCAGGTCGAAGCTGCGCTCAACGCACCGTCGTTCTATGACGAAGTGGTGCGTCTGCTCGCACGTCGCGGCTTTGCGATTGCGCCGGAGCGTCTGGAGCGCGATTGGACGAAGCCAACGCCGCACGACACGACCGTCGAAGCGGCATGGCTTGAGGTCTATCGCAATCCGTCGCAACACTGGGAGCTATACGAGATGGCCGAAGAACTGGTCGATCTCGAGGATGCTTTCCGTCAGTGGCGCTTCCGTCACGTGACGACGGTCGAGCGCATCATCGGCTTCAAGCAAGGGACCGGCGGCACGAATGGTGCGCCGTACCTGCGCAAGATGCTCGACGTGGTGTTGTTCCCGGAGCTTTGGCACGTGCGGACGTTGCTGTGAGTTTTTGGAACGTGCAGTAAGAACCGTCGTATAGACGCGGTTAGCGCCCTCGTCCCCTACCCGGGGCAGCGGCGCTTGCCCGGCCCCTGACTCCGCTCCAAGACCTTTCAAGTCGCTACGTCAGGGGCCGGACAATCACCGCCATCGGATGTCCGCATACCCGGCGCGGTTGTCGAACGTTCGGTGTCATCGCAACGATGACGGTGACGAATCGGGTTGGGTGTCGCCCGCGGTGCGACTTAAAAGGTAGTGGAGCGCCGCGGGCGACACCCGACCCGATTGACCACAGACCGATTAAGCGTTTCCGCTAAGACGAGCGGCCAACTGTTTCAATCGGGGTCCGATCTCATCCCGAAACACCGAATCCGGAATCGAAGAAGACGGCCCGCTGCAACTGATCGCGAGCCAACGGTTCTGCCGGATGTCACGAAGCGGCACGGCGACGGCGTTGACGCCTTCATGCCACTCGCGAAACGAGTAACAGAGCCCTTCCCGTTTGTACGATTCGATCCCTTTATCGACGCCCGATTGCAGTGCTTCCCAGCCGACATTGCGCAGTGCGGCGGGATTGGCGTCGTAGGCATCGTGCAGATCCGAGAGCATCGTCTCGCGCTCGGTCGGCGTCATGGCCGCGAGGTAGACGCGCCCCATCGAACTGGTCAGCATCGATAGACGAGAGCCCGCCGTCAGACCCAGCGTGAGATGTGCGGAGTCGCTGCGAATCGTCTCCAGATACATCATGTCCACGCCCTCGCGACAGCCCAGGGAGATCGAACACCCCATTTCTTTGGCAAGCGCGCGCATGTGAGGACGCGCCAGCGTCAGCATGTCAGTACCGTTCAGGAAAGCATAGCCGAGGGCCAGTACGCCCGCGTCCAGCGCATATTTGCCCAGATCGACGTCGTAACGCAGGTAGCCGAGTTCGGTGAGGGTGTAGGCCAGGCGGCTTACCGTCGCTTTCGGCAAGCCCGTGCGCGCCGCGAAATCGCGGTTGCCGAGCAACATGTCGTCCGGGCCGAAGGCGCGCAGCAGTTCGAGGCCGCGCGCAAGCGCCGTAACGAACTTGCGCTCGTCGTGCGACGGCGACACACCATGAGCCGGCGCACCGGTAAGGGCAGACAGGGACGTTTTGATCACAGCCATCGCGCACTCCGCATCGACTTCGCAGCCAAATTGAACACACCGGGCAAACAGATTCGGCCAGTGCATGCACTGGCCGTTGCCCGGCGAAAAATTTTAGTGTTAAACTAACTTCGATTTCAGAACATTGTTCCGCATTGCGGAACTTTCGTCAAGTTGATTGGAGGAGATGGGTCATGGCAGGCAATGCACAGTTTCACTGGGAAGATCCGCTGTTGCTCGACGCGCAGCTCACCACCGACGAACGCATGATTCGCGACGCGGCCGCCGCGTATGCGAACGACAAGCTCGCACCGCGCGTGCTCGAAGCGTTCCGTCACGAGCGCACCGATGCATCGATCTTTCGCGAAATGGGCGAGATCGGCCTGCTCGGCCCGACGATCCCCGAACAATACGGCGGCCCCGGTCTGAACTATGTGGCCTACGGCCTGATCGCCCGCGAGGTCGAGCGCGTGGATTCGGGCTATCGCTCGATGATGTCCGTGCAGTCGTCGCTCGTCATGGTCCCGATCTATGAGTTTGGCAGCGAAGCGCAGAAGCAGAAGTACCTGCCGAAGCTCGCCAGCGGCGAATGGATCGGCTGCTTCGGCCTGACCGAGCCGAACCACGGTTCGGACCCGGCTGGCATGACCACCCGCGCCAAGAAGGTCGCCGGTGGTTACGAACTGAGCGGCAGCAAGATGTGGATCACGAATTCGCCCATCGCCGACGTCTTCGTCGTCTGGGGCAAGCTCGCCGACGAAAACGGCGAAGAGAAGATTCGCGGCTTCATTCTGGAAAAAGACTGGAAGGGTCTGTCGGCCCCCGCGATTCATGGCAAGGTCGGCCTGCGTGCATCCATCACGGGCGAGATCGTGATGGATCAGGTCTTCGTGCCGGAAGAGAATCTGATGCCGGGCGTCTCCGGTCTGAAGGGGCCGTTCACGTGCCTGAACTCGGCGCGCTACGGCATCGCCTGGGGCGCACTGGGCGCCGCCGAATTCTGCTGGCACATGGCACGCCAGTACGTGCTCGATCGTCAGCAGTTCGGTCGCCCGCTCGCCGCCAATCAGCTGATTCAGAAGAAGCTGGCCGACATGCAGACGGAGATCACCCTAGGCCTGCAAGGCTGCCTGCGTCTGGGTCGAATGAAGGACGAAGGCACGGCGGCGGTCGAAATCACCTCGATCATGAAGCGCAACTCGTGCGGCAAGGCACTCGACGTGGCGCGTCTGGCCCGCGACATGCTCGGCGGTAACGGCATCTCCGACGAGTTCGGCATCGCCCGCCATCTCGTGAACCTCGAAGTGGTCAACACCTACGAAGGCACGCACGACATCCACGCCCTGATTCTGGGTCGCGCGCAAACGGGTATTCAGGCGTTCTTCTGATTCCCGGAAGTTTGAGAAGTGGGCGCGAGATCGCGCCCACTTCTTTGCAATGTTGTTAGGTACGCGTCGTTTCTCGAGCCGCATGTCGCGGGCCGTCAATCCAACGAGCGACGGCGCGTACCCAACAAAAAAGCCAGCTCTTTCGAGCTGGCTTTTTTTGCTTCTTGCTGCGGCATCTGCGGCGCATATTCATGCAACCGCACCTCCATCACCCATCGATTACTTGTTCGGCTGCGGCGTGAGGCGCAGATACGGACGCACGGCCTTGTAGCCCTTCGGGAATTTCTCCTTCAGCACAGCTTCGTCCTTGAGCGACGGCACGATCACCACATCTTCGCCATCCTTCCAGTTGCCCGGCGTGGCGACCGAGTAATTGTCGGTCAGTTGCAGCGAATCGATGACGCGAAGAATTTCGTCGAAGTTGCGACCCGTGCTTGCCGGATACGTGATGATCAGACGCACCTTCTTCTTCGGATCGATCACGAACAGCGAGCGCACCGTCACGGTTTCGCTGGCGTTCGGGTGAATCATGTCGTACAGCTGCGAAACCTTGCGATCGCCGTCTGCCAGGATCGGGAAATTGACCGTGGTGTTCTGCGTTTCGTTGATGTCGTTGATCCAGCCCTTGTGCGACTCCGCATCGTCTACCGACAAGGCGATGGCTTTCACGTTACGTTTTTCGAACTCGCCCTTGAGTTTTGCAGTCAGACCCAGTTCGGTCGTGCACACCGGCGTGTAGTCAGCCGGATGCGAGAAAAGGACACCCCAGCCATCGCCGAGGTATTCGTGAAACTTGATCGTGCCGATCGACGAATCCTGCTCGAAGTCGGGAGCGATATCACCCAAACGCAATGTCATTTACGGTCTCCTTGAGAACCTTTCACTCAGTGGGATCAAGACTAAAGGATGCTAAGCTTAGTCAGAACGAATAAAAAATTTGTTCCAAATGATTTCTGGAAATATACCGCGGCCCGTCTGTTGTTTTCTGGCAACGACGCGTTGAAAGCGGTACGATAACCCCCATATCAGCCGCACATCCTCCCGCATTTTCCTCCCAGAAACGGGTAACGACTATGTCGCAAGTGCATATCAACAAGGAGAAGTTCATGACCGATATCAAATCCGTACTGGCCGACGCCGAAGACCTGCTCAAGCAAGCCGCCAACACGACCGGTGAGCGTGCTTCCGAACTGAGCGACAAGGCCCTCACCCTGCTCAAGCAAGCTAAGGAAAAGGCCTCGGACGTTCAGGTCGTCGTGGTTGAGAAGAGCAAGAAGGCCGCTCGCGCAACTGACGACTACGTGCACGATCATCCGTGGCAAGCCGTGGGCATCGCCGCCGGTATCGGCGTGGTGATCGGCCTGCTGCTCAACCGCAAGTAAGCTCGCTGAATACGCGCAATCAGCGCGACCAGCACAAGTCACTTTCTCGCCTACTCTGCCAAAGGCGGAGCCTGCCTGACCGGTGCGACGGGTCAGGCGGGCCGCCCCGTCCAGCCCATGACCGACAATGATCGCACGACCCCGCCGCGGCCTTCGCTGCGGCGCCTCGCCGGTGCGTTGCTCGAGATCCTTCAGTCGCGCATCGAACTCATCGGCATCGAATTGACCGAAGAGAAGGAACGCCTGATGGGCGTTGCGTTTCTCGGTCTTGCCGCAATGCTCTTCGGTGTTCTCGCCCTCGTGTCGCTGACCGCGCTGGTCATCGTCATTTTCTGGGACACCTATCGCCTCCAGGCCATGACCGGCATCTTCGCCGTGTATCTCTTGCTCGCGAGCTGGTGCGCCATGCGTGCCCGCAACATTCTGCGCGATGCCCCGATGCCGTTCGAAGCCACGCTGGCCGAGTTCGAAAAGGACCGCGACGCCCTGCGTCCGGACTGAAGGAGACCCGCCCGTGCCGCTGGAACAGAACCATCCTCAACGACCGCGTCGCCCGCGTCAGTCGCGACGCTCCCGTCACGAGCTCCTCGCCATCCGCAAGGAAATCGTGCTCACACGCATTGCCGTCGAGCGTGCCGAACTGATTCAGGCATCGCACGTGACGCGCGAGCGTCTGCGCAATTTCCGCTGGGTTCGCTACCTGCTGCCCGGCGGGCTCGCCCGCTTCTCCGGCCTCGGCGGCCTCGGTGGCCTCGCCAACTCCGGCCTCAAGCTCGGCGGTCTGCTCGAACGCTACCCGCTCGTCAGCTCGGTGGCGTCGATTGCGCTGACGGGCCTCTCTCACACGCCTGTCGGACGCATCGCCCGTCGCGGCCTCACGTGGGGCAGCCTCGGCGTGCTGGCGTGGCAAGGTATCAAGCTCTGGCAAGAATCGACGAAAGGATCGTCGACACAAGCCGACGCTTCAACAGATGCCGCGACGTCAACGAATCCCGCGACAACACCCTCAGCCCCAGCCTCAGCCGCCAAAGACAACGATCGCGGTTCCCCACCGCTGATGTAATACCGGCATTCGCGCCTCTCGCCCATACGGCCGCCTACGCATTGCAACGCTTTGCGACACGTGCGCGGCCGTAGGCATTGATGGTGATGCAAATGCGTCGATCATGCCCTGCGATGCGCACCGTGCCCGACAACCATTTGCGCGCCTCGGTCCGGATGAAGCCACTTTCGGCGAATGCCAGCCCTTGCGTGTAATACAGGCCCCACCTCGCCTCAATGCTCACCCCCGACGGCAGCGGCGCGTGACGCCCCAATAGCGTCTCGCCCGCATCCAGCCGGTGATTTCGGTTCTCGTCGACAAACGTCACCCAACCGCTGTTCAAACTCACTCCGTCGTGCGGCGCAATGGCGATACGCCGATGTCGCCCCAATGCCTCGGCGCGCGCCGCTTGCATCGTCGCCAGAAATGCACGGGCCGTCGTCTCCACCGCCACACGACGCCGCACCGCCTCTATCGACGGCGCGACAGCAAACAGCGCAACCGCAAGCACCGCCATCGCCACAAGGCACTCGATCAGTGTGACGCCACGCATCGACCGCGCTTCGGGCCTATCGAACCTATCGAACCTATTGAACCTATCGCGCCGCCGTGACACGCTGCTCCAGTCACGCATCGCAATGCTCACGTCTGGCGCCCTGCACCGGCGTCGTTATCGCGTTGTCGTGCCAGGTCGCGACTTCGCGCCAGTTCAACCTGCGCGATGAGAATGAGATCGGTGCAGCGCCTCCCCCAGCCGTGCGTCCGCGAGAAGCGCGAACCTCATATATCGCCTGCAGGAAGACCCGCGTCCCGGGCAATTTTCCGCATCCCATCGCGCTCACGCGGTAGCGGCGCACGAGCGACTGTCTTGCTGCCTTCGCCGCGTGCGCGTCCGGCAAGTACTCGGTGAAAGCGATTCGTTCGATGAAGTACCGCGCACTGTTCACAGAAACGATGCGCGTATCGTTCCATCCAATTCCAACCCAGTTCGCCATTTGATTGGGCTCGCGGCTTCCGTCTCGATAGCGCGCAGCGATGACACCATGCGGTCCTTCATCGAACTCGTACGGTACGGCAATATCCGGGGCGTGTGCACCGCCGACCAATCGCTCGCGTGCGGCCCTGAGTGCGTCATGCGCTGCGCCGAAGGCGAACACTCTATCGTTCGTGTATGCGATGAAGCGGGTCGCCAGTTCACGATGCTGCATGCCTGAGACCCCCAGCGCTATCAGGGCCGCGAGCCACATCACGATGAAGACACCAACCATCTCGCCTCCTCGCGAATACCGCCATCGTTGCGCCGATAGGCCACCACCGTGAACACATGCAAATGGACGTCACCGGCATTGGTCAGCCACTTGTACTCGCGACCACCGGACGCCGCATCGAAGACTTCGACGGTCCGGCCCGCACGCAGCTTTCCTCCACGTCGCGGCGCCCCCCTCAACACGAGAGAAAATGCCACGGCACTCACATTTTCCCAACCACCGGCCCCAGCGGGTGCGCTTGGCGGTTTGCGTCGCGCGCTCTTCACCGGCGTCATCCATCGCAATGGCCCGGTTCCCCCAGCACGCACGCCCAGCCGGATATACATCGCCTCGACACCAATCACCAGCACCTGCGCAGGACTCAGCGTCGTGATCTTGTATCCCCGGTCGCCGTACCGACAGAACAGCGAAGGGACACCGTCTTCGCCTTTGTCAATGTAGAAGGCACTGACGTTACGGTCGTCGCCATCGCTTCGCGCTCTCACGCTTGCCCCACCACAGTTCTGTACCGCGCCGTTGCCATTGCCATTTTCGTCCCCGAAGCCCGCACCGTGATACTGCACCTCCAGCATCGTGCTGCCCTGCCAGCCCCGCTTCGGGCAAGTGTCGAGCGTGCCTGCGCATTCGGCACTGGCTCGCAGTGAAGGCCAATCGCCTAGCCCGGGTTGAACAGATCGATCTGCGTTGAGGATCGGGCCTTCCAACGGATCCCAATTTCGATATCCGGCCATGCCGACAGCGCGCGTGAGTTGATTCAGCGCGAAGGCAGCACGCTCATTCACCTCGTATCGCTCCGCCTGCACGCGCCACAATCGAATACCCGCGAGATAGATCGCAGTCGCCGCCATCACGATCAGCAGCCCCAGCGGCATGGCGATCACCCATTCGAGCAGGGTGAAGCCGTGCATGCGACGTTTGCCTGCCGGTAGACGACAAATCATGGGCGCTGTCGTCATGGCAGACGGTCGACAGCCATGACACCTTGCGCCGCTGGCGACGGCAATGCGGTTGTGACCACGTTGTGCGCAACAACCCCTGTGGCCGACGACACGCCGCCCGCAGCTTGCCAGTGAGCGAAGCCCTGCGCACCGGCGACGAGCGCGGTCATCGTGAACAAGACGTCGAGCAGCGCCGCCCCTCGCATCACGCGGCAACATCGAACGTGCGGTGAAGGCAATCTCGGTGGTGTCGGCGGGGGCGATGCACGCACACGATTCACCTCGACATCCCGTGACGTGTGATGCCCGATGCGGGGCAGCATGTGATGACGATCCTGTTGCATGGCGTGGCTCCTTGGCTCGTTGATAGCGAGTTGACGACGTGTCTATCGTCGCGCATCGCCATCTCCGAACCAATCGGACAGCACCGCAAAACCCGCCCCGCTATGCGCCACCTCACTTTTCACACACGTCAGTTCACACACGCCCCCCCGTCACACCCGCCGCGCAAAAAAAACGGCGACCGAGGTCGCCGTCCTTCTTCTCATCGATGGTCGCCTATGGCATATCGCTCACCGCCAACGCGCCATGCACCTTCATCATCCCTTGAGGGATTCGATGAGCTCGACGTAAGCCGTCTGGACTTCGTCTTTCGACTTGCCCTTGAGCATTTCCCAGGCATCGAATTTGGCGCGTGCGACGAAGTCCATCGCACCGGGGCGGGAACCGGTCACGTCGCCTTCCGTGCCCTGCTTGAACAGCGCGTAGATGCGCAGCAGCGTCAGATTGTCGGGGCGTTCGGGCAGCGTCTTGGATTGGGCTACCGCCTCGTCGAAGCGGGCTTGAAGATCGCTCATGGTGTCTCTCCCTGGAAAAACAGTCAGCTTATAAGTGACCCGCACGACGACTGGGCGCTGTTCGCTGAATCAAATGCGGCACACGCGTCGACGCTCGGGATGTTGCGAATACAACGCGAACTAGGATAGCGACGATGGCCTACGCAAGGTAGGGGCCAGCGTAGAAGCCTGCGTCTAAACCTCTCGGGAACTGAGTTGCTTGTTACCAAAATCGCCTGACGCACGCGACGTACAGAACACAGCCAACACCGCAATGAAAAACGCCCGGCATTGCCGGGCGTATTTTCAATCGTCAAACGTTACATCACGACGCCGAGGCAGCCGATGCCGTTCCTGCATTAGCCGGTGCCGAGCGCTCCTCCCAACCGCCGCCCATCGCCTTGTACAGCGTGACGAGGTTGGTCCAGCGCGCCAGACGCGTCGCGATCAGCGTTTGCTGCGACGAATACAGCGAGCGTTGCGCGACCAGCGCGTTCAGATAGCTGTCCACGCCATTGCGATAGCGCATGTCCGAGAGCTTGTAGCTCTCGTCGCTCGCCTTCACGAGCGATTCCTGCGCCGCAATCTGATCGTCCAACGTGCCACGTGCAGCCAGGCCGTCCGACACTTCGCGGAACGCCGTCTGAATCGCCTTCTCGTAGTTGGCGATCTCGATGCGTTTCTGCACCTTGGCCAGATCAAGGTTAGCGATGTTCTGTCCGCCCGCGAAAATCGGCAGCGTAATCGTCGGCGCGAACGACCATGCGCCCTGCCCGCCCTTGAACAGATTGCTCAGCGATGCGCTCGCCGTGCCTGCATTCGCCGTCAACGAAATCGACGGGAAGAACGCCGCACGTGCCGCACCGATGTTCGCGTTGGCACCCTTGAGCGTGTGCTCGGCAGCCGTCACGTCCGGACGACGCAGCAACAAGTCCGACGGCAGCCCGGCAGGCAGATCGGCCAGCAGGCCCTGCCCGTCGAGCGGACGTGCCGGCGGCAAATCGGCCGGCAGCGGCTGGCCGATGAGCAGCGCCAGCGCGTTTTCGTCCTGCGCCACCTGACGCGTGTACTGCGCGAAGTTCGCACGCGCCGTATCGACCGGCGTTTGCGCCTGACGCAAATCCAGCCCGGAAGCCGTACCCACGTCGAAACTGCGCTTGGTCAGGTTATACGACGATTGCTGGCTCTTGAGCGTGTCCGACGTGAGCTTGAGGAGCTCCTGATCGGCCAGCCACGTGAGGTATGCCGTCGCCACTTCCGAGACGAGCGTGATGTGCGCCGCCTTGGCCGTGTCCTCGCTCGCCAGATACGACTCCAACGCCTGATCCTTCAGGCTCTGGATGCGACCGAACAGATCGAGTTCGTACGACGTGAAACCCACGCCGACCTGATAGCTGCGGCTGATCCCCGCGCGACCCGACGACGACAGATCCGCCGGCGAGCGCTGAACCGACGCCTGACCTGCCGCCCCCACCGAGGGCAGCAGCGCCGAACGCTGGATCTGGTACTGCGCACGTGCGGCTTCGACGTTGAGCATCGAGACACGCAGATCGCGGTTGTTCTGCAACGCGATCTCGATCAGCTTTTGCAGACGCGGATCGGCGAAGAAATCTCGCCATCCCAGATCGGCGGCCACGACATTGCTGTCGGTGGCGCCGTTCTGGTTCGCCGCGCCGGGCGTCTTGTAAGCCGGGCCCGTGGGGAACGACGTGGCGACCGGTGCCTCGGGCCGCTCATAGTGCGGCGCGAGGGTACAGCCTGCCAGGAACGCTGCCGCCAAGGCAATCGGCAATGCTTTGTGCTTCATAGGTCAGTTTCCTTCCTTGGCGGGACCGTTGGTTGCGTCCGGGTTCTCATGACGCGCTTCCGGATGTTCCACCGTGTCCAGATCCTCGTGGGCGAAGCGCTTACGCACCAACACGAAGAAGACCGGCACGTAGTAGATCGCGAGGAACGTCGCGGCGAGCATACCGCCGATCACGCCCGTACCGATGGCGTGCTGCGAAGCCGAACCGGCGCCGTTGGAGATCGCCAGCGGCAACACACCGAGAATGAACGCCATCGACGTCATCAGAATCGGTCGCAGACGCAGTCGCACGGCTTCCATCGTCGCTTCCATCAGCGTGCGGCCCTGCTCCTGCAGATCCTTGGCGAATTCCACGATCAGAATTGCATTCTTCGCCGACAGACCCACGGTAGTGAGCAGACCCACCTGGAAGTACACGTCGTTGGACAACCCGCGCAACGTGGCGGCCAGCAGTGCACCCAACACGCCCAGCGGCACCACCAGAATCACCGAGAACGGGATCGACCAGCTTTCGTACAAGGCAGCCAGACACAAGAACACGATCAGGATGGAGATCGCGTACAGCGCCGGAGCCTGTGAGCCCGAAATACGCTCTTCGAACGACAGACCCGTCCACTCCAGACCGATACCCGGCGGAAGTTGCTTAGCGATTTCTTCCACTGCCTTCATCGCATCGCCCGACGACTTGCCCGGTGCCGGCATACCCTGAATTTCCACGGCAGGCACACCGTTGTAGCGTTCCAGACGCGGCGAGCCGTACGTCCACTTGCCCGTAGCGAAGGCCGAGAACGGCACCATCGTCCCGCTGCTGTTACGCACGAAGAGCTTGTTGATGTCCTGCGGCAGCATCCGGTCCTTCGGTTCCGCCATCACGTACACCTTCTTCACACGACCGCGGTCGATGAAGTCGTTCACGTACGACGAGCCCCACGATGCCGACAACGTCTGATACACGTCGGAAATCGACAGACCCAGTGCAGCGGCCTTTTCTTCGTCGACGTCCACCTTGTACTGCGGGGTGTCGTCCAGACCGTTCGGGCGCATGTTCGCCAGATTCGGGTTCTTCGCCGCCATGCCCAGCATCTGATTGCGGGCGGCCATCAGCGCGTCGTGACCCAGACCTGCACGATCCTGCAACTCGAAGTCGATACCGCCCGCGTTACCGAGTTCCGGCACCGACGGCGGGTTGATCGCGAAGATCATGGCGTCCTTCACGCTGGCGAATGCCTGGTAGGAACGCGCAATCACGGCCTGCACCTTGAGGTCGGACGACTGACGGTCTTCCCACGGCTTCATCATCGTGAACGCCAGACCCACGTTCTGACCACGGCCGTTAAAGCCGAAGCCGGTCACCGTGAAGATCGAACGAACCGAGTCCTTTTCCTTCTCCAGGTAATGCTTCTCGACCTGCTTCATGACGTCGAGCGTACGCTCTTGCGTCGCACCCGGCGGCAATTGCACGAGGTTGAAGAAGTAACCCTGGTCTTCGTCCGGCAAGAACGCCGTCGGCATACGCACGAACAGGAAGCCGACCGCCGCCACGATCACGACGTAGACGATCATGAGCGGCGCGGTGCGCTTGAGCAAACGCTCCACCTGGCCCTGATAGGCCTTCGAGCCACTGTCGAACTTGCGGTTGAACCAGCCGAAGAAGCCGCGCTTCTCGTGAACCTCGCCCTTCTTGATCGGCTTGAGGATCGTCGCGCACATGGCCGGCGTGAGCACGATAGCCACCAGCACCGACAACGCCATGGCCGCCACGATGGTCAGCGAGAACTGACGATAGATGGCACCGGTCGAGCCGCCGAAGAATGCCATCGGCACGAACACGGCCGAGAGCACGAGCGCCACACCCACCAGCGCGCCGACGATCTGATCCATCGCCTTCTTCGTCGCTTCTTTTGGACTCAGCCCTTCTTCCGCCATCACCCGCTCGACGTTTTCGACCACCACAATGGCATCGTCGACGAGCAGACCGATGGCGAGCACAAGGCCGAACATCGATAGCGTGTTGATGGAGAAGCCTGCCGCGCCCATGATGCCGAACGTACCGAGCAGCACCACCGGCACCGCAATCGTCGGGATGATCGTTGCCCGCAGGTTCTGCAGGAACAGATACATCACGAGGAACACGAGCACGATACCTTCGATGAGGGTCTTGATCACTTCCTCGATCGAGATCTTCACGAACGGCGTGGTGTCGTACGGATAGTCGACCTTCATGCCCTGCGGGAAGTACGGCTCGAGTTCGGTGACCTGCTGCTTGACGGCGGTGGCCGTCTGCAGCGCGTTCGCACCGGTGGCCAGCGTAATCGCCAGACCGGCGGCCGGCTTGCCGTTGTAACGGGCCACGACCTGATACGACTCGCCACCCAGCTCGATGCGCGCTACGTCACCCAGACGCACTTGCGAGCCGTCCTTGTTGACCTTGAGCAGAATCTTGCGGAACTGCTCCGGCGTTTGCAGACGGCTTTGCGCCGTCACGGTCGCATTGAGCTGCTGGCCCTTCACTGCAGGCGCACCACCGAGCTCACCGGCCGAGATCTGCACGTTCTGCGATTGAATGGCGTTCGAGACGTCGATGACCGTCAGGTTGTAACCGTTGAGCTTCTGCGGATCGACCCAAACACGCATGGCGTACTGCGAACCGAACAGTTGAACCTGACCCACACCGTTCACACGGCTGATCGGGTCCTGCACGTTGGCTGCAATGTAGTTCGCCAGGTCGATGTCGGTCATGTTGCCGTCATCGGAATACGCGCCGATCACCAGCAGGAAGTTCTTGGTCGCTTTCGCCACCTTGATACCCTGCTGTTGCACCTGCTGCGGCAGCAGCGGCGTGGCGAGTTGCAGCTTGTTCTGCACCTGCACCTGGGCGATGTCCGGGTTCGTACCTTGCGCGAACGTCAGCGTGATCTGAGCGGTACCCGAGCCGTCCGACGTCGACGACATGTACTCAAGGTGATCGATACCGTTCATCTGCTGCTCGATCACCTGCGTGACCGTATCCTGCACGGTCTGCGCCGAAGCGCCCGGATAGACGGCGGTGATCTGCACCGACGGCGGTGCGATTGGCGGGTACTGCGAGACCGGCAGCTTCAGAATCGAAAGCGCACCGGCCAGCATGATGACAATGGCGATCACCCAAGCAAAGATCGGGCGATCGATAAAAAACTTTGCCATGAATAAGGCTCCGCGTTATTGGGCTTTGGCGCTCGAGGCGGCGTCGGCCTGCGAGGCGCCCGAAGCGCTGGCAGCGGCCGGTGCGCTCGCACCTGCCGGCTGTTGCGCCTGAGCACCCGGCAACTGCGCCGGCACTGCCTTCGCGGGCGAACCGGGGCGCGCTTTCTGAAGACCGGACACGATCACCTGATCGCCTGCGGCAAGACCCGAACTCACCAGCCACTTGTCGCCGATCGCACGGTCGGTCACGAGCTGGCGCAGTTCGACCTTGCCTTCCTTGTTCACGATGAGTGCCGTCGGCTGCCCCTTCTGGTCACGCGTCACACCTTGTTGCGGCACCAGCAGACCGCCTTCCTTCACACCTTCCTGGAGCTTGGCGTGCACGAACATGCCGGGCAGCAACTCGCGGTTCGGGTTCGGGAAGATGGCGCGAACGGTCACCGAGCCGGTCGTCTGGTCGACGGTGATGTCCGAGAACTGAAGCTTGCCTTCGAGCGGGTACGCCGTGCCGTCTTCCAGCGTCAGTTCGACCTTGGCGGCGTTCTTGCCAGCGCTTTGCAGCTTGCCATCGGCCAGCGCGCGACGCAGACGCAGGCCGTCTGCGGCCGATTGCGTCACGTCCACGTACATCGGATCGATCTGCTGCACGGTCGTCATGAGCGTAGCGGCACCGGACTGCACGTAAGCGCCTTCGGTCACCTGCGACAGACCGGTGCGGCCCGAAATCGGGGCCGGCACGTCGGTGTAGCCGAGGTTGATCTTCGCCGTATCGACGGCAGCCTTGCCGGCCTGCACATCGGCATCGGCTTGCAGTGCGGCGGCGACCGCGTTGTCGTAGTCCTGCTTCGACACGGCTTCGACGGCGACCAGTTGCTTGTAGCGATCGGCCAACAGTCTGGTCGACGCCTGATTCGCCACGGCCTTCGCGAGCGTTGCCTTGGCATTCTCAAAAGCGGCCTGATAGGTTGCCGGATCGATCTTGTACAGACGCTGGCCCGCCTTGACGTCACCGCCCTCGGTGAAATCGCGCTTGAGCACGATCCCGTCGACGCGCGCACGCACGTCGGCGACGCGGTAGGGCGCGGTACGGCCTGGCAGGTCGGTCGTCAGCGTGACGCTCTGGGGTTGCAGTGTCACGACGCCGACTTCCGGCACCATGCCCTGCGGCTGCTGCGGCTTCTTGCCGCACGCGGCCAGGGTCAATACCGCGAGTGCGACGGCAGTGACCATCCCCAGTGAACTTCTCTTGACGTGCATATACGCCCCCGATAAATGGAATGCGGTCAAACAAAATGACGAATAACGTTGCGACGATTGCGACGGCGAAGGCCGGTCCGCAATCCCGTCGCACAAAGGCGGGCGGCAAATACCAAAAGGCCCGGTTGAGCGGGCCATCGGAGACAGACCCACCGGATGGGACGGGCGGGCCAACAAGACGTCCCCGGGCGCGGCACAGGCCGCGCACGCTGGCACTCGTTTGAGATCGTCGAACAGGCTCCGGGACATCAGGCGACCTTGACTCACGCACCTAACCCCCAATCAGGCGGCGCGGCTTCATCAATTCGCTCTCTCCGGTCAGAGAGTTATCCCTTAGAGGAGGCAGCTTAAATGGTCCCTGTGCAATAGAGCAAGCGGCTGCTATTATAGATACATTCATGAATGTATGTAAATCACATTGCGTCGCACCATAGTGCGGCGCGGCTTACATGACATTTCACAAATTTCCGCTGCTCCTGTGACACGACGATGGCCCGCAGAACGAAAGAAGAAGCGATCGAGACCCGCAATCTGTTGCTGGACACCGCAGAGACGGTGTTCGCTCAGAAAGGCGTGTCGCGCACGTCGCTGGCCGACATCGCCGAAGCCGCCGGCCTCACGCGCGGCGCCATTTACTGGCACTTCAAGAACAAGATCGACCTCTTCAACGCCATGACGGATCGTATCCGTCTGCCGATGGAGCGCATGATCGACGAGGAATGCACCGAGCCGGAAGACGGCGACCCGATGCAGCGCATGCACGAGATCTGCAAGCTGGTGCTCAAGGAAACCGCCCGCAACGAGCGCCGCCGCCGCGTGTTGGACATTCTGTTCCACAAGTGTGAATACACGAACGAGATGCTTTCGGTGCTGGAGCGTCAGCGCGAAGCCTGTGCGGACGGCAAGCAGCGCATTACGCGTGACATGGAACGCGCCATCGAGCGCGGCCAGTTGCCTGCTGCGCTCGACACACGGCGGGCTGCGATCATGCTGCACGCGCTGGTCGTCGGCATGATGTCGGACTGGCTCTTCCTGCCCGACTACGATCTGGGTGCCGAGTGCGACGCCGTCGTCGACGGCTTCTTCGACATGCTGCGCACCAGTCCTGCAATGTTGCGCCCGGGCGGCCAGACGGCGGCCGCCTGAGATGTGAACAAGGGGCCCATTCGCGGCCCCTTGCGATTTACGACATATATTAATTAGCGGGCGTCACGCCCAGCCCTCGCTTCCGTTTCGCTTCCGTTTTGCTTCCGTCTCGCTTTCGCCATGTCCGGCGAACGTGCACATTGTCCCGAATTCTTCGTTTCACGACGCGGCATTGCCGCGCCGTGCACCATTTGAATGCCGTGATAAGGCATATCGCTATACAGCGCCGCATCGTTATATATAATCCTACATAACGCGTTGCGCCCCCCCCCCGCGCAGCCGAAGGTCCGGCCTCGCTGCCCGACCGTATCCATGAGTCGACTCACGGCGCTGGGCGTCGGGTTCCGAGCCAGCCAAGTCTGCCTTGCCACCACACGCTGGAGACCAATTTCGTGAAAGCTGTCGCAACCACTGTCACTGTTAGCCAAACGTCCCAAGCCTCGAATACCACCGGCACGATGCTGCGCCGCGCGCTCGGCGTTGCCGCCGTCGGCGCCAGCCTGTTGTTCGCTGGCCACGCCGCAGCCCAGCAAGTGTTCGCCGCCGCCAGCATGAAAGACGCCCTCGACGACCTGTCCGCCACCTACACCAAGGAAACGGGCAAGAAGCCGGTGCTCGTGTACGGCGCAAGCTCGACGCTCGCCCGTCAGATCGAAAAAGGCGCGCCTGCCGATGTCTTCATCTCGGCCGACCAGGACTGGATGGATTACGCACAAAAGCACGACCTGATCGAAACGAAAACCCGCACCAACCTGCTCGGCAACGAACTGGTGTTGATCGCGCCCGCCACGACCTCGGGCGACGTCGATCTCAAGTCGGGTGCGGATCTCGACGCGAAGCTGGGCAACGGCAAGCTCGCCATGGGTGATCCGGCTCACGTACCGGCCGGCCTCTATGGCAAGGCTGCGCTTGAGAAGCTCGGCATCTGGTCGAAGCTGCAAGGCAAGGTGGCCGCCGCCGACAACGTGCGCAATGCATTGCTGCTGGTCGCCCGTGGCGAAGCGCCGTACGGCATCGTCTACAAGACGGACGCCAACGCCGAGAAGCGTGTGCGCATCGCCGGGACCTTCCCCGCCGACAGCCATGCACCGATCGTCTACCCGGTAGCCGTGACGAAGCAGGCCAACCGCGCCGACGCCGATCCGTTCTTCAAATTCCTGCAAACGCCGACGGCTCAGGCCACGTTCCAGCGTTTCGGTTTCAGCCGTCCGTAATTCCACATGGGCCTCACCCCTGAAGAATGGGGCATCGTCGAACTTAGCCTGCGCGTAGGTCTGTGGGGCACGCTTTGCAGCCTTCCCTTCGCCTACGCGGCCGCCTGGCTGCTCGCCCGTCGGCACTTCCCCGGCAAGGCGCTGCTCGATGCCATCCTGCATTTGCCGCTCGTACTGCCACCGGTGGTCGTCGGCTTCGCGCTGCTCGTTCTGTTCGGTGCGCAAGGCGCGATCGGCAAGCTGCTGCGCGAGTGGTTCAATTTCACCTTCGCTTTTCGCTGGACGGGCGCGGCCCTCGCAGCAGGCGTGATGGGCTTCCCGCTGCTCGTGCGTGCGATCCGGCAAGCGCTGGAATCGTCCGACACGAAGCTTGAGCAGGCCGCTCAGACGCTCGGAGCGGGTCCATGGCTCACCTTTCTTACCGTGACGCTGCCGCTCACCGCGACCGGCGTGCTGCACGGCTTCGTGCTGGCCTTTGCGCGTGCCCTGGGCGAGTTCGGCGCGACGATCACGTTCGTCTCGAACATTCCCGGACAGACGCAGACGCTGCCACTGGCGATTTACACGGCCACGCAAGTCCCCGACGGCGACGCGATGGTCTGGCGCATGTGCGCGATTTCGGTCGTACTGGCCGTCGCCACGCTCATCTTCTCCGAAGTGCTGATTCGCTTCGGTAATCGCAAGGCGATGGGTCATGACGGTTGAAGTTCGTCTCCAACACCGCTTCGGCAGCTTCGTGCTCGACGCCGAGTTCGCCGCAGGCACGGGCGTAACGGCCCTGTTCGGCCCGTCCGGCAGTGGCAAGAGCACGGTGGTCAATGCCGTCTCCGGTCTGCTCAAACCCGACGCCGGACGCATCGTCGTGGGCGATGACGTGCTATTCGACAGTGCCACCGGTATCGCACTGCCGACCTGGCGTCGCCGCATCGGATATGTGTTCCAGGATGCACGCTTGATGCCGCACTTCACCGTGCGTCAGAACCTGCTCTTCGGGCGCTGGCTGCGACGTCGCGACGTGGCTGCAGCAGGTAGCGGTGCAATCGCCCTCGAACATGTCGTTGATGTGCTGAACCTCGGCCACTTGCTCGATCGTCGTCCGGGCGCGCTCTCGGGCGGCGAGAAGCAGCGTGTGGGCATCGGCCGGGCGCTGCTGTCATGCCCGCGCATGCTCCTCATGGACGAGCCACTGGCCTCGCTCGACCATGCGAGGCGTCTGGAGATCCTCGACTACCTGAACCGCATTCGTCACGAACTGAAGCTGCCCGTGTTGTACGTCACGCACTCGCTGGACGAGGTCATGCGACTGGCCGATCAGGTTGTGCTGTTCAAGGAAGGACGCACGATCTCGCAGGGCGCACCCGCTGATGTCCTCAATCTGCATCGCGACGCACTCGACGGCACGGTCGAGTCTCCCGGTATCGTGCTGGAGACGCGCATCGTCGCGCACGACGCGCAATACGGTCTGACGGAAGTCGCCGTGCACGGTGACGAGGCCATCCGGCTACGCGTGGCACGTGCGAGCGGTCAACCCGGCGATCGCTGTCGAATTCTCGTGCGCGAACGCGATGTGGCCGTCGCGACGTCGGCCCCTGTCGATACGAGCGTGCTGAACGTGCTTCCCGCGACCATCATGACGTTGCGTGATCTCGGCGATTCGGTCGAAGTCGACGCCACGTTGCAGGGCCACCGGGGTTTGGACAGCGGCACCGTGCTGCGCGCGCGCATCACACGCTTGTCTGCCGATCAGCTGCAACTGTACCCGGGGCGGGAAGTTTACCTACTGATCAAGTCGGTGGCACTGACACGGTGACCTTACGCTGCACTGCACTGCAGGGCACACAGCAAAACACAAGGCGTCGCAGCGGAGTTCCGTTGCAACGCCTTGTTTCCTCTGAGCCCATCCAAGCCGTTCGCTACCCTTCGATAGCGCCGGTGCGTGCTTACTGGCTCTTGCCCATCGCACCACTCTTGTCCATCCCGTCGCCCTTGCCCATGGCATCGCCCTTGGACATTGCGCCGCCCTTGCCCATCGCATCGCCCTTGCTCATGGCGCCGCCCTTGGACATTGCATCGCCTTTGCCCATCGCGTCGTGCTTGCTCATCGCACCGCCCTTGCTCATGGCGTCCCCCTTACTCATGGCGTCGCCCTTGGACATCGCGTCGCCCTTGCCCATCGCGTCCTGCGCAAAAGCTGCACCCGTGCCGAGTGCCAGACCCAATGCCATCACTGCCAGAATTTGCTTCTTCATTGCGGTTACCTCCAAGAGTGAGAATTTCCATCGAGACGATCTGACCTTCAACCGACAATCAACTGTTCGCCGACGTCTCGTAAATCGTGCAGCCACGCCCGCCGGTGAGCGATTTCGCCGCCACCGGCCCTGGCATCAACTGCCGCCGAACCAGTTGTATCCCTGGTCCTCCCAATACCCGCCCGAGTACGTGTTCGTCACGTAGATCGCTTGGATATGCTTGGGATTCTTGTAGCCGAGCTTGGTCGGGATGCGCAGCTTCATGGGGAAGCCGTACTCCCGGGGCAGCGTCTGGCCGTCATAGGTGAGCGCCAGCAGCGTCTGCGGATGCAACGCCGTGGGCATGTCGATGCTCGTGTAGTAGTCGTCCGCACACTTGAAGCCGACGTACTTCGCCGAGGTGTCCGCGCCGATGCGACGCAAGAAGTCCGCGAACGTCACACCCCCCCAGCGTCCGATGGCACTCCACCCTTCCACGCATACGTGACGGGTGATCTGCTCGGCAGCACGCGGCGCAGCGAAGTCACGCAGGGCGTCGAGCCGCCACGGCGCTTTGTCGGCGATCAGGCCGGACAACTCCAGCCGGTACTCGGCTTCATCCACCACGGGCGCTTCGTCCATCGAGTAGAACGCGTTGAACGGAAACGGGCGCGTGATGGCCGAGGCCGGGAACGTCGGGGCCAGCACACTCTTTCGGAACAGCGCGGCCTGCACGCGATCGTTCCAGCGTGAGATTCTGGTCAGCGCCGACTCCACGCTGGCGTTGTCGTCGAGCGAACAGCCAGAGAGCAACGCGACGCCGCCGAGCGACAACGTCCGTGTGAGAAACGCGCGGCGCGACGGCTCGGACACGCGACGTGTCATCAGTGCACGGGCTTCGTGAAGAATCGCCTCGCCGTCGCGCACGACCGGGGCGTCGGGCATCAGGATCGAGGACTTGCGTTCGGGCGTCATGGCGGGGCTTCCTTGGTGTCGGCGTGCGATGAATGGGGGCAGGCGCAGCGCCCGTTCAACGTCCGGTAATCATGGTGCGCAGCGTGCGTGGCACCAACGCCACCATCGCCACGTGGACGACGACGAAGCCCACGAGGCCGGCCATCGCAATGAAGTGAACAAGACGTGCGCCCTGAAAGCCGCCGAACAGCGTGCACAGCCAACCGAGTTGCACGGGCTTCCAGACGGCCAGTCCTGACGCGACGAGCAACACCAGATCCAGCACCGCGAACAGATAAGCGGCGCGTTGCACCTGGTTGTAGTGGCGGGGATCATCGTGCGTCAGACGACCGCGCAGTGCCGCGAAAAGATCGTGCACGACACCACGCGGCGTCAGCGGGAAGAAGCGACGCGAGAAGCGGCCGCTCGCGGCGTTCGTCGTCAGATAGATCAGACCGTTGGCGACCAGCAGCCACATGGCGGCGAAGTGCCACTGCAATGCGCCACCGAGCCAGCCGCCGAGCGTGATCTCGTTCGGAAAACGGAAGGGGAAAATCGGCGACGCGTTGTAGATGCGCCAGCCACTCATGACCATCACGACGACGGCCAGCACGTTGAGCCAGTGCGTCACGCGCAGCCACCACGGCTGAACCGTAGCGGGACGCACCGGAGGCTGTGCCGCAGGGGGCACGGACTTCGTCATCGTGGTCATCGCGGTCTCCATCGCAGAAGTGTTGTTCGATGGAGTCAGTGTCGCCGCGTGCCGGTGACGAAGTCCTCACGAAGAATTAACTTTTTCGTGATGAACGGCGCGAGTGGGAATACCGGACGATAAACGGTGTTGCGGTGTTGCGGCGTTGCGGCGTTGCTGCGCCCGGCAATTCGGAAGGGGAATCGTGGGAAGCGAGCTGGGAGCGAGTGGGAAGCGGGTGGGAACGATTGTCCCGCAGCCCCGGACGTGAAGGACGTCCAGGGAAGACAAACTCACTCGTCGTCCGGATCGGCGCCCTTACCGTCTTTGAGATACGCGCCGAAGGTGGGCACGTGGGCGTCGAGCAACGAGCGGATTTCCTTGATGAGGGTGTCGTAATGCGCGACGAGGTTTTGCGCGAACGGCGTCAACTGCGCCCCGCCGCCCGAAACACCGCCGATGTGACGTGTGACGAGCGGCTCGCGAAACTCGTGGTTCATCGCTTCGACGAGCAGCCACGCGCGACGGTACGACATGTTCATGCGGCGCGCCGCTGCCGAAATCGACCCCGTTGCGTCGATGGCGCGCAGCAGCGTGAGACGCCCCGGGCCGAACACTGGCGTTTCGCCGTCGCGAATGCGCACGCGCACGTCGTACCCTGCCACGCCCGGCAACACCGGTTCCTTGCCAGCCGCTTCGAGCGCTTCGGCCGTCGCCAGCAACTCGCGCGCGAGCGAGTCGCGCTTCGCGTCTTCCTGCGGTGACGGTGAAGAGGGCGGCGCAGATTTGCCGTGACGGCGCTCAACTGGCATGGTTGCCCCACATCACGATAAAGATCAGGATCAGCAACGCCACTGCCCACGGCCACCAGCGCGAGAGCTTGCCCCGAGTCGAAGACATGTCGCGCATGGCGGCGTCGGTCGCCAGCGCGGCGGCCACTTCGCCATCGGCGGCAATGGGATCGTTCAACTTGTGGTGCGGCGCAATGGCGGCCGTCAGCCGCCGGAAGAATTCGTTGGCAAGCGCGGCGGCCGCGCCGTCGACCTGCGGCGTATCGAGCTTGGCGTACTCGCCACCGAACTGCGCCTTCAGGTCGTAAGTCATCAATGTGGTCATCGGTCCTTGCGGTGTCAGCGTGACGGCGGCCTGACCACGTGTGTGGCCGGCCGACGAACCGATCCCGTCGAAATGCAGTGTGTACGCGCTCGGCACGATCACGTCGGTCAGCTTGATACGCCCGGTCCAGCGTCCGCCCACGGGGCCGAGTGTCGCTGCGATAGCGATGGTCCACGTCGTGTCGTCCACGCGCTCGATCGACTCGCACCCCGGAATACATCCCTGCAACACGCCCGGGTCGTTCAACGCGATCCACGCGACATCACGCGCGACGGGTAACTGTCGACTGTTCTGTAGTTCCATTGCCCCTCTCCTTAGCGTCTGCGCCCGATGGACGTCGGTCCCTCAGGTGGCATGGCAGCATCGCGACATGGCGAAGTACGGATATTGCGGCATTGCGGCGTTGTCTCGAACATCGAACTATTGTGACACGAGTTACCGCTCGTCAGATCACGGCTGCGGCATCGCGTCCCGGGGTGGCGATGCCGTTCCACCGCACGTTGACCACCAGCGGCACCCCGCCCGACCGGAGTATCGGCTGAAATACAGCGCAAGCCAAGGCGCGATATACTTCGCCGCATCACATCGAGCGGCGCAGAATCAGAGCCATCGCAGCCAAGGTCCCCTGGCCAGCGGTCGGTCGCTCGCGTATTGGCGAAGGAAGAGTGCTATGGACAGTGTCGATCTGGAAGTGCTGAAGTCCGCCGTACAGTGGACCCGCGCAGGCTTTTTCGTCACGCTGGGCACCGTTGTGCGCACCTGGGGTTCTGCCCCGCGTCCCGTGGGCTCGATGCTCGCGATCCGTGAAGACGGTCATCTCGTCGGTTCTGTGTCCGGCGGCTGCGTCGAAGACGATCTCGTGGCGCGTATTCGCGACGGCGACTGGCCGCAGGACCGTCCCCAAATCACCAGCTATGGCGTCACTGCCGAGGAAGCGCATCGCTTCGGGTTGCCGTGTGGCGGCACGCTGCAACTGGTGCTCGAACCCGTGCGTGAGACGTCGCGCATTCCCGAACTGCTCGACAGCATCGGTCAATTCCGGCTCGTCGTGCGCGAACTGGATATGAAGACCGGCGCAGTCCGCATGGCGCCGGGACACCACACGCCGTCCGTCGAGTTCGACGGCGAGCGTCTGATCACGTCGCATGGGCCGCGCCATCGTCTGGTGGTGATCGGTGCGGGACAGCTCTCGAAATATGTGGCGAGCATGGCATGTGCGCTCGACTATCACGTGATCGTCTGCGACCCGCGCAGCGAGTATGCCGACGAATGGCAGGTCGAGGGCACCGAACTTTCGCGCGAGATGCCCGACGATCTCATCGTCCGTCTGCAACTCGATTCCCACAGCGCCGTGCTCACGCTCACGCACGATCCGAAGCTCGACGACATGGCGCTGCTCGAAGCGCTCAAGTCGCCAGCGTTCTACATCGGTGCGATCGGATCGCGTGTGAACAATGCACGACGTCGCGAGCGGCTCTCGCTGTTCGATCTGAGCACGACAGAAATCGAGCGGCTGCATGGCCCTGTCGGTATGCACCTCGGCGCGCGCACGCCTGCCGAAATCGCCGTGGCGATTCTTGCCGAGATGACGGCGATCAAAAACGGTATCGCCGTCACGCAGACGTTTGCCGTGCGTGCCGAAGGTGCATCTACCCCGTCAGACGACGACACTCCGTCTGCTGCCCCGTGCCGTAGCGCTGCCTGACAGCCCGCCCCCTCGCGCCCCACCTTTTCCGAATCTGCAAAAAAAAAAGCGCCGCCATGAAGAACATGGCGGCGCAACTCGCTCACTCGTTGCAGAGTGGTACTGCCTGGGTAACCTCAACTTACGCGTCAAACATCCGTGGCACTACGTTCGCCCGACTGATCGGCACATCATTCGTGCGGCCACAGAAACGATGCGACGGCGTGACCCTTGGCGGAAACCTTCACATCCTTCGTCATGGGCTTGCCCTCGTACGTCACCTTCACGGTGTAGTCGCCGTCGGGCAACTTCACCAGCATGTAAGGCCCTTTCGAGCGCGTATCGAGCACTGTCGTGCCGCCGTGCATGATCTGCACCTGAGCGTCGGCAATGTATTCGTTCGCGCCATCGCCGCGTGCGGCCATCATGATGGACAGCGGCCAGCGCGACGCTTCACGCTTGAACGTGCCCGATTCGTCGCTGTCGATGCCGCCGGACACGTAGGTCACGTTGCCCTGCTGCATCGTCGGGGGCAAGGTGCCGCCCTGTGCATGGGCGACGGAAATGCCGCCCAGACTGCCCGTCAGTGCTGCGGCGGTGGCGGCTGCCACCGACCAGCGTTGCCATTGTTGTTGCCACATGTTCAACCTCCCCTTGCATGATTTAACGATGCGGTTCGTACCGACAGCGCCGCCGTCGGTACCCGGGTAGTGCGTGGCACCCCTTGGCGTCTTTCTCGGGGCCTGTGTAGCCTAAGAGGCATAAAAGCCTTAGCCGAGATCGACCGGGATGAAAATCTGTTGCCCGTCGCGCTGCACGAGCAACGCGACATTATTGCCCGCCTTCTTGAGCTTCTCGCTCAGTTGCGCGACGCTCGTGACCGGCGTGCCGTTGAGCGACAGAATGATGTCGCCCGCCTCCACCCCGGCCTGCTCTGCCGGACCACCCGCACGTGCGACCAGCAGACCATTCGTCACCTGCGCCGCCTGCTTCTCCTGCGGCGACAGTTCGCGAACCGCCAGGCCCAGCCGACCATGCGTTGCCGAATCGTCGGTGCTCGCCGTGTCCTTCTTGTCGTTGAGCGCGGCAATCTTCACCGACACATCCTGCTTCGCGCCGTTACGCCACACAGTGAGCGTGGCTGTCTGCCCCGGACGCATATCCGCAATCTTCTCCGGCAACTGCACCGAATCCTCGATGGTCGCGCCGTTGACGGCCAGAATCACGTCCCCCGGCTTCAGATCCGACTTCGCCGCCGGGCCGTTCTTGTCGATGGACGACACCAACGCACCGGTAGGCTTGGGCAGACCGAACGACTTCGCCAGCGACTGATTCACTTCCTGAATCGCCACACCGATGCGACCGCGACTCACCTTGCCGTACTGCTGAAGCTGCGTCTTGACCTTCATCGCCATGTCGATCGGAATCGCGAACGACAAGCCCTGGAATCCGCCGGTACGCGAGTAGATCATCGAGTTGATGCCGATGACCTCACCGTTCAGGTTGAACAGCGGTCCGCCCGAATTACCCGGATTGACCGGCACGTCCGTCTGGATGAACGGCGTGTAGTTCTCGTCGGGCAACGCGCGCGCTTTCGCCGACACGATACCCGCCGTCACGGTGTTGTCGAAGCCGTACGGCGAACCGATGGCCACAACCCACTCACCCGCCTTCGACTTCGACGGATCGCCGATCTTCACCGTCGGCAAATCCGTGGCGGCAATCTTCAGCAACGCAACGTCGCTCGCCTTGTCGCTGCCCACGACCTTCGCTTTGTACTCGCGCTTGTCGGTGAGCTTCACCGTCACCTGACTCGCGTCGTCGACGACGTGGGCATTAGTGAGGATGTAGCCGTCCGGACTCACGATGAAGCCCGAACCGAGGCTGCGCGTCGGCCCGCTGCTACCGTCGTCGCCACCGCTATCGCCACCGTCGTTACCGGGTGCACCGTAGAAGTGCCGGAAGAACTGGAACAGCGGATCGTTAGGATCCATGCCCGGCGGGAGCTGATTTGCAGCCGAGCCGCGTTGCGCCGAAGGTTTCCCATCGTGCGTCACACTGATGTTGACTACGGCCGGTCCGTATTGTTCCGCCAGTTGCGAGAAGTCCGGCACCAGCATGCGGGGCGCGGTGTTCGGGGCATTTTGCGCAGCAACCGGGGTGGCAGCCGGGGAGCTTGCAGCGCTCGCGTCGCTGACCATTTCCGAGGTCAGAGGCGTCTGCCAGTGCTGACGGCCCGCCACATAGCCGCCCGTCAGGGCAACGAGCACGGCACCAGCAACCAACGTACGAGTGAGCTTCGAAGTCTGCATGAGTCTCTCCTTACCGACGACCACGTTTGAACATGACTGTCATCGTAGAGAGGCTCCCTTAAGAGAACCTTAAGACGAAACCTGAGGGAACATTCAGGAGACTTTAGGACGGCAACGCAGCGCTTCGATGGAAAAAGCGTCGACGCCGCAATGTCATTCATCGAAGACGATTCGGAGCGACAGTGATTGCTATGCGTCACCGTTGCTGGCGTTTGAAGGCGCACCTCGCGTTGTTCGACTTGCGTACGTCGCGTGCCGCTGTCTACGGTGGCTGGGTGGTGCAATTTCGCGCCGCGCGATTTTCATCGACAGGAGAATCACAATGCCCAAGATCGATATGTTGGACACATCCGAAGCGTCCACCTCCTCCCCGCTCCTTCACCAAGCGCGCCGTGCATCACGCTGGATCGGCGTAGCCGGAACGTTTTTCTGTCTGACGCTGGCGATGTCTGCGCAGGCCGCATCGGGCAACGGTGTGGGCACGCAGGGGCCGGCGGACTCAACGCCCGCGCAAGGGGCGATGTCCGGGCAGATGCAAAGCCAGAACGGGGAATGTTCGAAGGATGCACCGTCCGATCAGGCCATTGTCGGCAAGTCGCTCACGCAAGCGAAGTCGATGCTGCAAGGGTGCCCGTGGCGCATCGGCGTGCAGGACGGCAAGACCATGCCGACCACACGCGATCACCGGCCGGATCGCCGCACGCTCACGATTGAAAACGACAAGGTCACCAGTGTGACGCGCGGATGAGTGGCTCAGTCCGTCATTAACGTGGCGTCGGCGCGGTGTCGGCGCGAGCGTCGGCACCGCGAGACGAGAAAGGCCGCCGCGATCAAAGCGCCGGTGGCACCGAGGTCGCGCCGCCGAAGCTCACACGCACGCGCAATCCGTGAGCGTTGCGAGCGTCGAGCAACTCCACCTGTGCGCCATGCGCCTGCGCGATGTTTCGCACGATGGCGAGACCCAGACCACTGCCCTGCGCACGCGGCGCGTCCGGCTCGCTTGCCGCGTCCACCGCGTGCTGCCCCGACGCATCGGACGGCATCGCACCATCTGTCATGGCCGCGCCGCCACGGAAGAATCGATCGAACACACGCTCGCGCTCGGCCGGTGCAATGCCCGGGCCGGTGTCTTCGATCTCGACGACCGGAGATGGCGTCGCCGAGATCAGACGCACATCCACGTGTCCGCCGCGCGGCGTGTATTTCAGCGCGTTGTCGACGAGGTTGCCGAAGAGCGTCTGCAGTGCGTTCGCATCGCCGCGCACGCGACTGATCTGCGCCAGCGCATCGGGGGCGTCCAGCCCCAGATCGATGCCGCGTGCGATGGCCAGCGCCGCGTGGCGCGCAACGACGTCCTGCAACAGCGGCGCCAACGGCAAGTCGGTGAACGCCGTTGCCGCCCGCGCGGCATCCGGCTCCTGACGCGCCAGCGTCAGCAACTGCGCCACCATGTGTGACGCACGACGCACGCCGTCACGCAAATCGCGCATGGCCTCGGCACGCTCTGCATCGGTATGCGCGCGTTCGAGCAACTGCACCTGAAGCTGCAAGGCAGCGAGCGGCGTACGTAACTCATGCGCGGCGTCTGCAACGAAGGCCTTTTGCTGAACCAGTGCGTCGTCGAGCCGACCGAGCAGGCTGTTAAGCGCACGCACCAGCGGACGCACTTCGTCCGGCAAACCGGCTTCAGGGAACGCCTCCAATGCGCCCGGCGCACGCGCATCGAGCGCCTTCGTCACACGACGCAACGGCCTCAACCCACGACCCACGACAATCCACACGAGCAAGCCGAGCAACGGCATGGCCACGACCAGCGGCAGCAGCGTGCGCAATGCCATCGATACGGCGAGCGAGTCGCGGATCACCATCGGCTGCGCCAGTTGCACAACGTTGTCGCCTACGCGTGCCGCGTAGACGCGCCAGTCGCCGACGGGGGTCTGCACCGTGGTGAAGCCGAGTTCGGCGCGCGGCGGCAGTGGGGTGCGCGGGTGCGAGTAATACAACTCCACGCCGTTCTGGCTCCATATCTGGATGACGAGACCTTCCGTGTCGTTGTGCTCGCCCGGCACACTGGAGAACGATTCGGCAGGCAGCGACAACGCCATCTGCTGCAACTGGAAGTCGAACAACTCGTTGGCTTCGGTGCGCGCCTGACGGAAGATGGCGATGCCTGCGAGCACCAGTGCAATCGCCAGCGTAATGAGCAAGCCGAAGAGCAGGCGGCGACGGATCGAGCGCATCAGTTCGTCTCCGATGCCGATGGACCACCGTTCGGGGTCTCGTTCGTCTGCGCGGGCATCATGTAGCCGACGCCACGCACCGTGCGGATGGCATCCGCGCCGAGCTTCTTGCGCAACCCGTGAATGTGGACTTCGACGGCGTTGCTCGCGACTTCCTCGCCCCAGCCGTAGATGCGTTCTTCGAGCTGCGACTTGGATAACACCGCGCCGGGGCGGTTGAGCAACGCTTCGAGCACGGCGTATTCGCGTGCCGAGAGCATGACGGGCGTGCCGTCGCAGGTGATCTGACGCGTTGCCGGGTCGAGCACGATGCCGCCATGGCGCAGCAACGGCTCGCTGCGTCCGGCCTGGCGCCGCAGCAGTGCGCGCAGCCGTGCCGCGAGTTCGTCGAGATCGAAGGGTTTGACGAGGTAGTCGTCGGCACCGGCGTCCAGTCCCTTGACGCGGTCCGCCACGGCGTCGCGCGCGGTGGCAATGAGCACCGGCAGCGTCTGACCGCGTCCGCGCAGTGTACGCAGCACGTCGATACCGTCGCGACGCGGCAGACCGAGATCGAGCAGCAGCGCGTCGTACGACTCCACGGCGAGCGCGTCGAGCGCACGCTGCCCGTCGCCGACATGGTCGACGGTCCAGCCGTCCTGGCGCAGACCTTTCATGACGGCCGTGGCGATCATCGTATCGTCTTCCACCAACAAAATTCGCATGGTTTGGCACCGGTTGAGGCTTTGCCCGGGGTGTCTGACATCGGTCGCAAGCGTTGAGCGTCCATCGATGTGCACGATGCAACGCGCGTCGCGAGGGATCGCTCAATGTTGCCTTCGAGTGACACTCACCGGAATTCGACTCATTGTAGCGACAGTTCGTTGCACGTCGGACTTACAATGGCACGCATCGCACAGCGCTGTGGGGTTTCGCAGCGCGCAACACTGGAGAACCCCGCCCGTCATGCGTTTGCTACGCCTGCCCCGCCGCCCTTTGCATTCCCTTCGTCACGCGTCCGACGCACTGCATCGCCTCCGCACCTTCCCGCTTTCGTCACTCTCGTCACTTTCGTCCCGCTCCGCCATCTCCCCGACGCCCAACTTTGCGCGCGCCTGTGGCGCGGTGCTGGCCATTGCCATGCTGGCAAGCGCGCCTGTGCACGCAAAATCCGAAAAGCAGGCGAAGCGCAAAATGCCGAGGGTGCCGGTGACGGCACCGCACGCCACGCCGTTGCCGCAACCGCTGGCCCGCGCGCTGGCGGCGAGCAAGGTGCCCGCATCGCACGTAAGCGTGATCGTCGCGAAAGTGGACAACCCGCTGCAAACGCGTGGCGCGGTGCCTGCACCGCTGCTCGCCGTGAATCCGAATGTGCCGCGCAATCCTGCGTCGACGATGAAGCTCGTGACGACGATTGCCGCGCTCGACACGCTCGGCCCCGATTACCGCTGGCGCACGCAGGCGTTCACCGACGGTGCGTCCGACGGTCGTACGCTTAACGGCAATCTCTACTTCAAAGGCACGGGCGATCCGAAGCTGGTGCCCGAAGAGATGGAGAAATTCGTCACTGAGCTGCGCAACGCGGGCGTGACGAATATCAATGGCGACATCGTGCTCGACCGTTCGGCCTATAGCGCGGACATCGGCGCGCAGGGCCCCATCGACGGTGACAGCGACCGCCCCTACAACGTCGCGCCGGATCCGCTGCTGTACTCGTTCAAGGCGATGTCGTTCAGCTTCACCGGCAATCCGAACGGCACCGTGGATGTCGGCGTGCTGCCCCCGCTCGCGAACCTGCAAGTGGCGAACGAAATGTCGTCGACGCCCGCGGGAAATTGCGGCGACTGGCTCGCACGGATTCATCCCACATTGAGCACGACACCCGACGGCGCCTACGTGGCGCACTTCTCGGGAACGTATCCTGCGTCGTGCGAGGACAAGGGATGGAACATCGCCGCGCCGGATCGCGACCGCTTCTTCCTCGGCGGCTTCCGTGCGCTGTGGCAGGCGTCGGGCGGCCAGTTCACTGGGAACGTGCGCACGGGGGTTGTGCCGCCGGGTGCGCGTCTGCTCGTCACACATCGCGGTCAGACGCTGGCCGAAGTCGTGCATGACATGAACAAGTTCAGCAACAACGTGATGGCGCGTCAGCTGTTCCTCACGCTGGGATTGGCTGCCGACGGCAAGACGCCAGCGAGCATTGCGCGCTCGCGTGAAGTGCTCAACCGCTGGCTCGAAAAGAACGATCTCGCCACGCCGGGCCTCGTCGTGGAGAACGGTTCGGGTCTGTCGCGCGTGGAGCGCATCAGTGCCTCGGAACTGGCGCGGCTGCTGCAACACGGCATCAATAGCCCGACCGGACAGGTGCTCATCGAATCGATGCCGACGGTCGGTGTCGACGGCACCATGCGCAATCGTCTGACCAATCGTGAGGTCGCAGGCAACGCGCACATCAAGACGGGAACGCTCGATGATGTGGGCGCGGTTGCGGGCTACGTTGCAACGCGCTCGGGCAGCACCTATGTCGTGGTCTCGCTGATCAACGATCCGAAGGCCAGCAACGCGCGTCCGTTCAACGATGCGCTGATTTCCTGGGTGTACGAAAACGCCCCCTGAGTGCGGCGGGCGTCGGGCTTGCATCCTGCTTTCGTTGCGCTTTGGAAGTGCATCGACGCAGAAGCGAGTCCCGACGCGGCACTTGACGTTTCCCTCTAACGGCAGCGCCAGCGAGAGCGATTCGCGTCAGAATAGACGTTCCATCGGTGTCACCTGCACCGGCCGTGTCACATAAAGTGGCACGTCAAGAGATGCAGGGACACCGGTTCAGATGACCCAATCGTGAGGAGACGCGAGGTCATGAACGTCGAGTTGATTCTGCTGGCGCTCGCGCCGGTCTTCGTGCTGTGCATCGGCATCGAGGCGTGGTACTGGCGACGCCGCCGTCCCGGCATGTACAGCCTGAAGGACACCATCAGCAACGCAACGCTCGCGCTCATGCATCAGGGCGCGGACAAGCTCGCATGGCTGCTCATTGTGCCGTTCTACGCGTGGCTCTACGACCATCACCGCATCTACACGATGCCTGCCGGATGGGTCGGCTTCGTGCTGCTCTTCATCGTTCAGGACTTTCTCTACTACGTGTTTCACCGCGCCAGCCATCGCATTCGCTGGCTGTGGGCGGCGCACGTCGTGCATCACTCGTCCGAGCGACTGAATCTGTCGACGGCGTTCCGGCAGAGCCTGATGTATCCCGTGGCGGGCATGTGGCTGTTCTGGACACCAATGGCGCTCATCGGCTTCACCCCGATGCAGATCGTCGGTGTGGTGCTGCTCAACCTCGCGTTTCAATTCTTCGTGCACACGCAGGCGATTCCGAAGCTGGGCTGGCTGGAGTACGTGCTCAATACGCCATCGATCCATCGCGCGCATCACGCACGCAACCCGCGCTACATCGACAGGAATTACGCAGGCGTGCTGGTGATCTGGGACCGCCTGTTCGGCTCATACGTCGAGGAAAGCGACGCCGAGCCATGCGAATACGGCATCGTCGACCAGATCCACACCCATAACCCGATCACATTGACGTTCCACGAATGGCGCACGATGGCGCGTGACGTCGTCACGATGCCGGGCTGGCGCAACAAGTGGATGGCGTTGTTCGGGCCGCCGGAATGGCGTCATGCACGTGAGACGACGCCGATGCCGGAGGGAAAGACGACCTGAATCGGGCGGTGAGATTTAAGCGCGTTCGAATGCCGCAGCGGCGCGGCCAAGGCGGTCGCCGACAGCCGCCCAGGCGGGCGTGTCCGGCAGACGCTCGAACAGAATGTGCGTGACGTTGGCGCGGTCGAGGCGGCGCAGCATCGCGTACAGATCGGTCGCCAGACCTGCAGGCGTGGCAGGCAGCACAAGCTTCACGATGTCGGTAGATGCGGCGATATCTGCGGGCAACGTCGCGAGTGTCGGGGCAAAGGCCACCACGGCCACCCGTTCGCCCGCAGGATGCACGGCCAGCGCTGCCGCGAACTGCCCGGCGTCGCACAGATACAGCGGTGTGCGCGGCGCGTAATGCGCCTTGAGCGTGCCTGAGGCACGCGGTGCGTTACTGTCCTGCCCCGGCAGACGCGGCATCTCGCCCAGCGCCTCGGCGATCTGTTCCGGCGTGATATGCCCTGGACGCAGCAGCGCCGGGAATCCGCGCGACAGATCCACGATGGTCGATTCGATACCGACGGCCGCTTCTCCGCCATCGAGTACATGAACGGTGACGCCCGGCAGCCCGGCGAATTCGTCGCGCACGTGCTGCGCGGCGGTCGGACTCACCTGACCGAACCGGTTGGCGGACGGACCTGCCACACCCCCCTGCCCGCCCTTGATCCGGGCGAACTCGCGCAGCAATGCCTGCGACACCGGGTGCGACGGAACACGCAAACCGACCGAATCCTGACCACCGGAGACAGCGTCGGGGATATGCGGTGCGCGTTTGAGAATGAGCGTGAGAGGACCGGGCCAGAACGCGTCCATCAGCTTGCGCGCGGCAGGCGTGACGTCGTCGCTCCAGTAGCCGGGGTCGCCCTCCGGCGAAAAGTGCACGATGACCGGGTGATTGGCCGGACGCCCCTTCGCCGCGTAGATCGACGCCACAGCCGCCGGATTCTCCGCGTCGCCGCCAAGCCCGTAGACCGTCTCCGTCGGGAACGCGACCAACTCGCCCGCCGCCAGTTGTTCGGCCGCTTGCGTGATAGCCGCCGCCGACGGCATGACGACGCGCGGGGTGTCGATGGATGCCGCCGCTGTCGGCAGTGTCTGGGGCGTGGAGGGCGTGGAGGGTGTGGACATCGCTCGCTTAGTCTTCCAGCGGGATATCGAGGCTGGTCGCCGCGCTCAGGCACGCCTTGCGGGCTTCGTCGAGCGTAGCGCCAGCAAACGTGATGTGGCCCATCTTGCGGCCCACGCGCGCGTCTTCCTTACCGTACAGATGCACGCGTGCGGACGGCAGCGCTGCCACGGCCGCCCAGGCGGGGGTACGCGGCTGGTCCTTGGCGGGGCCGTCGAACCAGATGTCGCCGAGGATGTTGAGCATCACGGCTGGCGAGTGCTGACGCGTCTCACCAAGCGGCAGTCCGGCCATCGCGCGCACTTGCTGTTCGAACTGGCTCGAAGCGCAGGCGTCGATGGTGTAGTGACCGCTGTTGTGGGGGCGCGGCGCCATTTCGTTTGCGACGAGCGAACCGTCCTTCAGAATGAAGAACTCGACGCACAGCACACCCACGTAATCCATTTGCGACGCAATCGCCGCAGCCGCGGCACGCGCGGCGTCGGCAATGGCCGGTGCCGCATCGGGGGCGGGCACCGTCGTCGTCGCGAGAATGCCGTCGATGTGGACGTTCTGGGCGAGCGGGTACGTGGCGACCTTACCGTCAGCGCCGCGTGCACTCAGCACGGACACTTCGAAGGCCAACGCCAGGCGCTTTTCCAGCACGCACGGCACGCCGCCGAGTGCCGCATAGGCTTCGCGGGCTTCGGCAGGCGTGTTCACACGCACCTGCCCCTTGCCGTCGTAGCCCAGACGCGCCGTCTTCAGAATGCCCGGCAACACGCTGTTGATGGCCGCGTCGCTGATGGCGGCAAGCGCCTCGTTCGACTCGATCACCAGATGCGGGGCCACAGGCACACCGCAGCTTTCGATGAAACGCTTCTCCGCCACACGATCCTGCGCAATCGCGACGCAGCGCCCGGCAGGGCTCACGGTCGTGGTTTGCGCGAGGAAATCGAGCGACTGCGCCGGCACGTTCTCGAACTCGGTCGACACGGCCGGACACAGCGCGGCCAGCTCGGCGAGCGCCGTCTCGTCACGATAATCGGCCACGATCAGACGGTCGGCCACGGCACCGGCCGGGCAACGCGGGTCCGGATCCAGCACACAGACCTTGTAGCCCATCGACTGGGCGGCAAAACAGAACATGCGGCCGAGTTGGCCGCCGCCCAGCATACCCAGCCATTGGCCGGGAAGGACGGGCGCAGCGGAGACGGAATTCATCGACGTTTAGGAACAGACGGTAGCAGGGACGTTTTTTCTTTTACAGCGCAGGCAGCGTCATGCCGCGCGCGGCTTCGGTCTGCTTCGCACGAAACGCTTCGAGCTTGTCGGCAAGCGTCTTGTCGTCGGCTGCCAGCATCGAGACGGCGAACAGCGCCGCGTTGGCCGCACCGGCTTCACCGATGGCGAAGGTCGCGACCGGCACGCCCTTGGGCATTTGCACGATGGAAAGCAGCGAGTCTTCGCCACGCAGATACTTGCTCGGCACGGGCACGCCCAGCACCGGCACGGTCGTCTTGGCGGCGATCATGCCCGGCAGGTGCGCGGCGCCGCCAGCACCGGCGATGATCGCGACCAGACCGCGCTCGCGTGCGGCTTCGGCGTAACGGAACATGTCGTCCGGCATGCGGTGCGCCGAGACGACCTGCGCCTCGTAAGGCACACCGAACTCGGCCAGAATGGCGGCCGCGTTCTTCATCACTTCCCAGTCCGAGTTGGACCCCATTACCACGCCAACGCGCGGGGCCACGGCTTGCTTATCGCTCATAGTCTCGGTGCCCCGCTCAGGCCAGTTGCTGGCCGGTCAGGCGCTCGAGCGCCTCGCGGTACTTGGCGGCCGTCTTCTCGACGACTTCCGTCGGCAGTGCCGGTGCGGGCGGGGTCTTGCCCCACGGCTGCGTTTCCAGCCAGTCGCGCACGAACTGCTTGTCGAACGACGGCGGGTTGCTGCCCACGGCGTACGAGTCGGCCGGCCAGAAGCGCGACGAATCGGCGGTCAGCGCTTCGTCCATCAGATGCAGTTTGCCGTCGTCATCCAGACCGAATTCGAACTTCGTGTCGGCGATGATGATGCCGCGCGTGGCGGCGTAAGCGGCGGCTTCCTTGTACAGACGGATCGAGATCTCGCGGATCTGCTCGGCCAGTTCGCGACCGATGCGGCTCACCATGTCGTCGAAGCTGATGTTCTCGTCGTGCTCACCCAGTTCGGCCTTGGCCGCCGGGGTGAAGATCGGCTCGGGGAGTTGCTGCGCGTTTTGCAGACCGGCGGGCAGCTTCACGCCGCACACCGCGCCCGTTGCCTGATAGTCCTTCCAGCCGCTGCCAGCCAGATAACCGCGCACGACGGCTTCGACGAGGATCGGCTTCAGACGCTTGACCACGACCGCACGGCCAGCGACCTGCGCGGCTTCGTCGGCGGAGACGACCGTCTCCGGGGCCACGCCCGTCAGGTGGTTCGGCACGACGTGTGCGAGCTTGTCGAACCAGAAGTTGGCCATCTGGTTGAGCACACGGCCCTTGCCCGGAATCGGCTCGCCCATGATCACGTCGAACGCCGAGAGGCGGTCCGTCGTCACGATCAGCAGCTTGTCGTCGCCGACGGCGTAGTTATCGCGCACTTTGCCGCGCGAGAGCAGCGGCAGGCTCTTGAGGGAAGATTCGTACAGGGCGTTCAGAGCGGGGGTAGTCACGGCGGGACCCAATATCAGGAAGGGCAAAGGCGTAATTATACGCGCGTCGAGGGTCGTTTCACGAAGATGTCGGTCCGGCGAGTCGACGGGGGCCGACATCTTCACGTCACGCGGGCTGCGCGCCGCCTTTTCCCTTCAGAGGCTTGGACCGGTCAGCGGCGGAAATGCGCTTCCAGCCGCGACTTTTCGGACGCCTGCACCAGCAGTGCCACCACCGGCGCACGCGAAACCGGATTCGACAGCGGCTTCGAAGCCCCCAGACAGTGCCGGTACCAACTGGCCACCGAACTTGCGTCGTAATACTTGTTGTCGCAGGTGAGGCCGTAGTCGTCGAACGACACCAGCCGCACGGCATTCGGGTCGTTGACGGAGATGGTCTCCTGCGAGATCCGGTCCGTGTGGCCTTCGATGTACGCTTCCGACAGAAAGCGAATACCGTTGAGCGTATCGAGTTCGTCACGCAACCACAGCATGGCCATGCCGGGCGGTAATCCGCCCGACGCCAGCAATGGCGCTACCTTCTCGAAATTCGCTTCGAGATAGTCGGCGAGCCGGTGGCGTCCCTTTGGGCTTTGCCAGTCGATCGCCACCCCGCTGTCCGTTCCCATCAGTCGCTGCCTGAGAATGTGCACCTTGCGCTCGCTGCGCGTGTCGCCACGCCCCGGCTCGCGCAGCATGCTCGTGAGCCGCGACAACTCCGCAATCAGGTCGAAGCTGCGCGCCGCCACGTTGATGTGATGATCGCTGGCGTCGGCACGCTGCCGGATGACTTCGTGGGCAAGTCGGCTGCGTAGCCGTGCGTCGCCTCCGCACAACTGCAGCGCGGCGCTGGCAATCACGGCGCACGGTCGGGCGATACCCCGCTCCGAGCAGATGAGCGGGATCTTGCCCGGATGCTGACGCATGAAATCCGCCACCCCCTTGCCGGAGCGCCAGAGCACGGCACCGTCGATCTGGGCGTCGAAGCGTTCCATGCCCTTGAACTCCATGAATTGCACATGCGAGAGTCCGCCATCGAGCTGACCGGGCGCGGCGGACGCCCCGGCACTCGTGCCCGCGCCTGCTTTTGTGTCTGCTCTTGCGGCTGCCTCCACGCCTGAATCCGGCGCACTGTGACGGCCACCCCGGCGGGTGACACGGGTGATGTAATCGCTGATCGGACGCTCCCGATAGCCTGTCCCATCGGACGCATCGCCGTTGCTCATCCGCTGCATCGTGCCTGGCTCTACACAGAAGATCGCGCCGATCTGCGGATTCGTCTTGAGCATGTGCGTGAGGCTACGCGCTTCGGCTGGCGTCGCCGTCGGCCCCACGATGAACCGGTACCCCTCCAGCTCCAGCAGGCCGAAACGGGTGCACTCGCCGCCCACGCGAATCAGCTTTGCGGTGTTCACGCCATAGCGCTCGACCCACGCTTGCGCCGTCTCTCGCAGCGGCGCCGCCCAGTCGGGCGTCGGGTCGTCGCACTCCCAAAGCGAAATGGGAAGGGTGGCGACGGGGCTTTGGCCAGAGGTGGCTGGATCTCGGAGATCATGCGACGTGGAGCGCTTCCAGTCCGCCGCCATCGTCATGCGGCTCTGCAACGACGGTGAGTCGGGCGTGGACGACACTTGAGACCCCTGGGGCGCCTGGGACGCCTGGGACAGGCCGCTTGTCCCGGCCGTCGACGGGTCAGCATGGCGGGTACCAGTTAGCGTGCTGGCCATCTCGTGTGCGCGCACGGGCGGTGGAGACGCTTCCGGTCTTGAGAGCCCAAAACACCAGCTCACTGTCTTGGGGAGGCGATTTAGCGGCATCGATAACTCCGGGTAGCCCGGAACGGGCGGGTTGACGGGAGGCAGGAGACTGCCACGCGGCATCCCCGCTGACTTCCGGAAATTGGCGAATGCCTGTCGTTTCGCATCGGTATTGGGGCGCGGGAGGGGCTTACTACGAAGCGCTGTAACGTCCGCCGACCGGCCCGGATGTTACCTACAATGGAAACGTTCACCCGACCAAAGTGGCCTGACGAGGCCGAGGGGGCTGCCATGACCATCTCATCGACACCGCACACTGTCCGGCAGCCATGCATCGGACGGATGGGGAGATGGCCTGACAAAGGCGGCGGCAGGGCGGTCCTCGGACGCTTCGCATCGATGACGATCACTGCCGTCGCCTTGCTCTCATTGTCAAACTCACCGGTGCTGGCGCAAACGGCAGCACCGGCGGCCACACCCCAGACCCAGCACGCCCCCGTCCATCGGGCGACGCCGCCGCGCTCGGCTTCCGCCGGGAGCGCATCCGACGCCAGCGAGCGCCCTGTCCTTCCCCGGCTGGTCGCCATCGCCCCGCCGGACGACGACGATGCCATCCCGCGCTTCGCTCTCTATGCGGCACGCGATATCGAACAGTTGGGATTGCAGTTTCCGGCGCAGGCGGCCAATGGATCATCCGGGTCGACGGACACGGAGGTCATCATCACGATGAGCCTGCGCGACAGCGCAACCACGCGCATGCGCGACTTTTCCCGTCAGCACATGAACGAACCGATGACGCTGATCGTCGACGGCGTGGAGATGATTACCGCGACCATCCGCTCGGAGTTGGGCGGCAAATTCCAGTTGCAGATGCCAAAAGAAAAGGCCCGGCTTCTGTTCCAGCGCGTGCTGGCGAAAGCCGGGCCTGCGACCTGAGGCGGTGCGGGCAACTGACGTTCGTCAGTGTCCTCCCCTCACAGGTCGGGCATTTCGCCGTCCGGGTTGCCCGGCGCGGCGACAATGCGCGTATTTACTTCACGATCTGAGCGAGATCGCCGCTCTTGTACTTCTCGGCCATCTTGTCGAGCGAGACCGTCTTGATCTTGCCAGCCTGACCTTCGCAGCCGAACGACAGATAGCGCGCCTTGCAAACCTGCTTGGCGGCTTCGCGAGCCGGCTTCAGGTAGTCGCGCGGGTCGAACTTGCTCGGGTTTTCAAACAGGTAGCGACGGATTGCGCCGGTCATGGCCAGACGGATGTCGGTATCGATGTTGATCTTGCGCACGCCGTGCTTGATGCCTTCGACGATTTCTTCGACCGGCACGCCGTACGTTTCCTTCATGTCGCCACCGAATTCACGGATCTCGGCGAGCAGTTCCTGCGGCACCGACGACGAACCGTGCATCACCAGGTGGGTGTTCGGAATGCGGCGGTGGATTTCCTTGATACGGTCGATGGCGAGAATGTCGCCCGTCGGCTTGCGGCTGAACTTGTAAGCGCCGTGCGAGGTACCGATGGCGATGGCCAGCGCGTCGCATTGCGTCTGGTGCACGAAGTCGGCTGCCTGATCCGGGTCGGTCAGCAGTTGCTCGCGGGTCATCGTGCCGTCGGCGCCGTGACCGTCTTCCTTGTCGCCCTTCATCGTTTCGAGCGAACCCAGCACGCCCAGCTCGGCTTCCACCGTCACGCCGATGTAGTGCGAGAACTCGACCACCTTGCGCGACACTTCGACGTTGTACTCGTAGCTGGCGACCGACTTGCCGTCCGCTTCGAGCGAACCGTCCATCATCACGCTCGAGAAGCCGCTCTTGATCGCAGCCATACACACCGCCGGCGACTGGCCGTGATCCTGGTGCATCACCACCGGGATATGCGGGTAGGCTTCCACCGCGGCCGAGATCAGGTGACGCAGGAACGCTTCGCCAGCGTACTTACGGGCACCTGCCGAGGCTTGCATGATGACCGGCGCGCCAACTTCGTCGGCAGCGGCCATGATCGCGGAAACCTGTTCCAGATTGTTGACATTGAAGGCCGGCAGACCGTAGCCGTTTTCGGCGGCGTGGTCGAGCAGCTGTCGCATAGAGACTAGGGGCATGATGTTCTCCTTGGAATCACAAAACTAAGCAAATCTTTCTTCGATCCGGAGGCGCCCCACATGACGACAGCTCGCGCCCGGCGCGGCAGGTGCTATATGCACTGCCTCGCCGCACTCGCGCGGCCCGCTTCGTCATGCCTGGCCCACCTGAACGATCTTCAATGTGTTGGTGCCGCCGGGTTGTCCCATCGGCTCGCCTACCGTCAGCACGATCGTGTCGCCACGCTTCACAACGCCACTCGAAAGCAGCAGTTGTTCGGCTTGCTTGAGCGCGTGATCGCGGTCATGCGTGGCGTCGGCGCGCATCGCGTAGACGTTGCGATATAGCGCCATTTTGCGATGGCTGCTCATCTGCGACGTCAGCGCAAAAATCGGCACATGGATCTTGTGACGGGACAGCCACAACGCAGTCGCGCCCGATTCGGTCAGCGCCACGATGGCTTTCGCGCCAAGATGATACGCGGTAAACAGGGCACCGGCCGCAATCGTTTGATCAATGCGCGTAAAAGTTTGGTCCAGCCAGTCGCGATCGAGTTCCACCGTTTCCGAGCGCTCGGCTTCGACGCAAATCGCCGCCATCGCCTCGATCGTCTCGACCGGGTACTTGCCCGCCGCACTTTCCGCCGACAGCATCACCGCGTCGGTGCCGTCGAGCACCGCGTTGGCGACGTCCGACACTTCGGCGCGGGTCGGCACCGGATTGTGAATCATCGACTCCATCATCTGCGTGGCCGTGATGGTCGTCTTGTTCATCTCGCGCGCAAGCCGGATCATGCGCTTTTGCAGCGCCGGTACGGCCGCATTGCCGACTTCGATGGCCAGGTCGCCACGCGCGACCATGATGCAGTCCGAGGCCGCCAGAATCTCTTCGAGGGCCGGAATCGCTTCCGCACGCTCGATCTTCGCGATCATCAGCGGCTTGATGCCGTACGGCTCGCCCGCCACGTTCGCCAGACGTCGCGCCATTTCCATGTCGGTCGCGTTCTTCGGGAACGAGACCGCGACGTAATCGGCACCCAGCGCCATCGCGGTCTTGATGTCTTCCATGTCCTTCGACGTGAGCGCCGGTGCCGTCAACCCGCCGCCCTGACGGTTGATGCCCTTGTTGTTCGACAGGTCGCCGCCGACCTTCACGGTCGTGTGGATCTCGCTGCCGAGCACGCGGTCGACGATCAGCACGATCAGGCCGTCGTTGAGCAGCAGCACGTCGCCCGTGCGCACGTCGCGCGGCAGTTCCTTGTAGTCCAGACCGACGCGCTCGTCGTTACCGAGTTCGCATTCGCTGTCCAGAATGAACTTGGCGCCAGCTTCGAGCGTGGTCTTGCCGTTCTCGAACTTGCCGACGCGAATCTTCGGGCCCTGCAGGTCGGCCATGATGGCCACTTCGCGGCCTGCCGCCTTAGCGGCCGCGCGCACCATTTCGGCGCGCTCGATGTGGTCCTGCGCCTTGCCGTGCGAGAAGTTCAGGCGAACGACGTCGACGCCTGCGGCGATCATGCGCGAAAGCACTTCCGGCGTGCTCGATGCCGGACCGATGGTGGCGACGATCTTGGTGGAGCGGTTCATTACATCCATCTCTTCATCCTCTTTGGGTAGCAGCGCTTTCGACATTACTGGCGCTTAGAGGTTTGTAACGCAATTAGGCCGCCGCAGGTTAACCAAAAAGTTTGTATTGTCCGTACGAAATCGTTTGATTCGATCTCTGACGTTCGCAATAAAGCGGGCAAAACCGCCGTCACCGAACGTTTTCCGGACTCACAGACTCCCCTGCAAGCCCCGCTCCACCTGGGTTTGCGCATTTCAGAGCAAACCCAATACAGATTCCGCGCAATCCGCCCGATCAGTTCGACTGAGCCGCGCGTTTTTCCAGCACGTCGACGGCCGGGAGCGTCTTTCCTTCGAGGAATTCGAGGAACGCGCCACCACCGGTCGAGATGTAGCTGACCTGATCGGCGATACCGTACTTGGCGATGGCCGCGAGCGTGTCGCCGCCACCGGCGATCGAGAAGCCCTTGGCTGCGGCGATGGCGCGCGCCAGGGTTTCCGTGCCGTGACCGAACTGGTCGAATTCGAACACGCCGACCGGGCCGTTCCAGACGATGGTGCCCGCGCTGCCCAATTGCTCGGCCAGCTTGGCGGCCGTTTGCGGGCCGATGTCGAGGATCATGTCGTCGGCGGCGACGTCGGCGGCCGCCTTGACGGTCGCTGCGGCGTTCGCGCTGAATTCCTTGGCGCACACCACGTCCGTCGGGATCGGCACCGATGCGCCGCGTGCGGCCATCGCGTCGATGATCGCCTTGGCTTCTTCGACCAGATCGGCTTCGGCGAGCGACTTGCCGATCGGCAGACCGGCGGCCAGCATGAACGTGTTGGCGATGCCGCCGCCCACGATCAGTTGGTCGACCTTGTCGGCCAACGTCTTGAGGATGGTGAGCTTGGTGGAAACCTTCGAGCCAGCCACAATGGCCACGAGCGGACGCGCCGGTGCGTTCAGCGCCTTGCCGAGCGCTTCGAGTTCGGCCGCGAGCAGCGGACCTGCACACGCGACCGGTGCGTACTTGGCGATGCCGTGCGTGGTGGCTTCAGCGCGGTGGGCCGTGCCGAATGCGTCGTTCACATAGACGTCGCACAGCTTGGCCATCTTCTGCGCCAATTCGTCGTTGTCCTTCTTCTCGCCCTTGTTGACGCGGCAGTTCTCGAGCAGCACGACCGAGCCCGGGGCCACGTCGAAACCGCCGTCGACCCAGTCGGAGACCAGCTTCACGTCGCGACCGAGCAACTCCGACAGACGCTTTGCCACCGGGGCGAGCGAGTCGGCGGGCTTGAATTCGCCTTCCGTCGGACGGCCCAGATGCGAGGTGACCATCACGGCAGCGCCGGCGTCGAGCGACATCTGGATGGCCGGCACCGAGGCGCGGATACGCGTGTCTTCCGTGATTCGGCCCTCATCGTCTTGCGGCACGTTCATGTCGGCGCGGATGAAGACACGTTTGCCGGCGAGGCGGCCCTGGGCGATCAAATCGGAAAGACGTACGACGGAAGCCATGAGAATCCGGAATAAATGGTGGGAAAAACATGCATTTTAACTGATCCGACCACCCAGATGCCCATTTTGCAGATCCGGCGTTCCACCTACAGGAACAGTCGTCCCAGCGTATAAACGACCATTCCGATCACGATCATCTCGATCATGTTCCGCCGCCAGATGAACCAGCCGGTGGCCGCCACTGCCGCCGCGAGCTTGTGATTGCCCAGATGGATGGCGAACTGATGGTCGAGCAGCACGACCTCCGGCACGACGATGACGGCAAGCGCCGCCGCCGGTGCGTAGCGCAGTGCGCGTTGCAGGCGTTGCGGCAGCGTCACGCGCTCGCCGGCGAGCAGGAAGAAGGTGCGCGTGACGATGGTGATGGCCGTCATCGCGACGAAGGCGAACCAGATTTCGAAGGTGCTCATCAGCGACGCTCTCCCGACGTGCGGCGTTCTTCATGGACGGCGTCCGGCTGCGACTCGCCGATCTTCGTTGTCATTGGCGCGTTCGCCGCCGCGTCGTCCCCTGTCGAAATAGGCACCCGCACCGGATTGGCCAGTGCAAGGCGCTTTGCGTGGCGCGACGCCAGTTCGTCGCACACCATGCCCGCAGCCAGCGCACCGAGCACGCCCAGCACCAGATTGAGGCGATACGGCAGATCGAAGGCGAGCACGCCGATGAGCGACGCGAGCGCCACCGCCAGCATCGTCGAGCGGCTGTTGATCGTGATGAGCGCGAGCGTGCCTGCGAACCCCAGTCCCCAGCTATCGGGCACCAGCGCACCGAGCACGATGCCGAGAATCGACGACACGTGCCAGACCGCCCAATTGCTCAGCGTGATGCCGTAATACGTTCCCTCCTTGCCCGGCACGTAGCCGTTCGCGAAGTTCTGGTTCATGAACATCACAAAACCGAGATCGCCATTGACGTAACCGAGCGCGATACGACGCGGCAACGATAAATAGGAGAAATGCGGCTGGAGGCCCGCGCTGAAAATCACGAAACGCAGATTGACGATGCCGACCGTGAGCAGAATCGTCCAGAGCGGCATACCGGCGGCGAAGAGTGGCAGTGAGGCGAGTTGCGCCGACCCCGCGTAAAGCATCAGGCTCATGCCGATGGCCTGCGGCACGGTCAGCACCGATTTACTCATGGCGACGCCTGTCACCAGCCCCCATGAAAAGATGGCGGGCAAAAGCGGCGAAATAATGCGAAAACCGGCCGCGAACCCTTCACGTTCAGCGGCAGGCAAACGAAACATTGACATGATCGGCTGGGGGGCAGCGCCGGGGTGAGCGACGCGGTGTCTGGCATTACGGGGCGAAGCGGTCCCGACGGCGCCCGGCACGCCCGAGATGACCGCTAGCGGTCACGGCGCCCGCCAGGGTTGCCGGATTGTCTCGTGAATATGTTCATCATTGGCGGCGGACGTCAGGCCATTATAGCCACGGTAAATAGTTACTTAGTATGCGAAAAGCCGTCACTCGCCTGTTTTTTCTGATGCAACGCCGCCGCTGTGGCATACGCGCCACGCGGACCCAGTCATGGCCATCGGGGCGGCTAGCCGTCCGCAAAGGGCGGCGGCTGCTTTACAATAGCGTCTTTTGGTAAACGGGCGGGCGTCACCCAGTGACCGACACCGTCCGGGCAATTCTCGAAACTTCGGATTTGCGGCACACCGCGAATTCATCGAACATCACCACGGTCCGAACCCCATGAGCGAAGTCAAACAAATGCCGGTCGTCGAAGTCGGCGCTGAAGATCTCCCGGTCCACTGCCCGAACCCGAAGATGCAGTTCTGGAGCAGCCACCCGCGCGTGTTCATCGACGTGAGCCACGGCGAAGCCGCCTGTGCCTATTGCGGCACGCGCTATCGCCTGAAGCCCGGCACCGTGATCAAGGGTCACTGATCGTCCGTCTTCCTCGTGAAACGGCCCGACCGCCGGGCTCGTTTCATCGCCACGCTTAACGAATTGAGTCTCCGCCACGATGCATAAAGCCTTGGTGATCGCCCCCAACTGGATTGGGGACGCGCTGATGGCGCAGCCGTTGTTTACCCTGCTCAAGCGTCTGCATCCGCGTCTGACCATCGACGCGATCGCGCCCGGCTGGGTCGCCCCGGTGCTCGAACGCATGCCGGAGATTTCGCGCGTCGTCGCCACCGACCTCGCGCACGGCAAATTGCAGCCCCTCGAGCGCTACCGGCTCGCGAGCGTGCTGGCCGACGAGGGGTACGACGCTGCCTATGTGCTGCCGAATTCCCTGAAGTCGTCTCTGATTCCGTGGCTGGCGCGCATTCCGTTGCGCATCGGCTACAAGGGCGAGCAGCGCTACGGCCTGCTCAACGTGCGTCACGCCAATCCGCGCAAAGACGAGCGCCCACCGATGGTGCGGCATTACGCTGCGCTCGCGTTCGCCCCGGGTGCCAAGCTGCCGGAAACACTGCCGACGCCGCGCATCGAAGCCGACCTGAACGAATCAGCCCGCGTGTTCGCGCGCTTCGGCCTCGATCTGCGCGTGCCGCTCGTGGTGTTCTGCCCGGGTGCCGAGTTCGGACCGGCCAAGCGCTGGCCGCCAGGGCACTTTGCGCAACTCGCGCAATTGGTGCGCCGCTCGTTCCCGTATGCGCAGATCGTCGCGCTCGGTTCGGGCAAGGACGGTGCACTGGCCCAGCAAATTGCCGCCGACGCGCCGTTCGTGCGCAATCTTTGCGGGCAGACGTCGCTGGCCGAGGCCTGCGCCCTGCTCGCACGCGCGAACGCCGTGGTGAGCAACGATTCCGGCCTGATGCATGTGACAGCCGCCCTGCGCCGCCCGCAGATCGCCTTGTTCGGTTCGTCCGATCCGCGCCACACGCCGCCGTTGTCCGAGCAGGCGCACATCCTGTGGCTACAATTGGAGTGCAGCCCGTGTTTTGCCCGCGAATGTCCGCTGGGTCATACACGCTGCCTGAACGAGTTGATGCCCGAGCATGTGTTCGCGAATCTGCGCAACATTCTGCTGACGCAGCGCTGAGCGCCGCGCACGGCAAGCTTTCGGTTCGATCCCGGTAACACTCAACGGTAAATCCTCATGCCACGTTTTGTCCGTCTGTTCGATGCCGCCAGTGAAACCATCACGGCCTTTTATGACGCGCTGCGCCGTGGTCAGACGGATCGCGCGATGACGCTCTGGGCGAACGAGGATTTCGTCAGCTACATTCGCGCCGACGGCACGCGCTGGGATGGCCTTGAGCAGATCCGCAGCGGCCTCGTCGCCCAGTTCGCACAGAGCGTCGTGCTGATCGACTCGCTCGATACGACCGAGTACGACACCGTCGGCACGGTCGTGCACACTGCGACCGAAGCCATCCGCGTGGGCAAGGAAGACGCCGGGCAAACGACCGCCCAGCTCATCCACACGACCTACGTGCTCGTGCACGAGCAAGGCGACTGGCGCTTCGCCCACATCCACTCAAGCCCCCTGCCGCCGCATGCCGTCGAGCAATTCAGCCTGATGATGCACGCGCGTCCGGACGGGCTGCACTAAGCCGTACGGTGTTCGCATGACAGCGCGCCCGGCCGTCTTTCTGCCTAAGGATTACCGGCCGCCCCGGTGGCTGCCGGACGGCCACAGCCAGACGATCTATCCCGCGCTGCTGGGCCGCCGCCCGTCGGTCGAGTTCCGTCGCGAGACCTGGGACACGCCCGACGGCGATTTCGTCGACGTCGACTGGCTGGTCGCACCGCCCGCCTCGCAGAAATCCCCGCCCGCCCCCGACGGTCTCGTCGAAACACCGCTGGTCGTGCTGTTCCACGGTCTGGAAGGGAGTTCGGGCAGCCATTACGCCCGCACCCTGATGCGCGAGGTGCAAGCGCAGGGCTGGCGCGGCGTGATTCCCCACTTTCGCAGTTGCAGCGGACGCATGAACCGCGCCCCGCGCTTCTATCACTCCGGCGACAGCACCGAAATCGACTGGATGCTGCAACGCCTGCGTGCCCATACGTCCGGGCCCATCTTTGCGGCGGGCGTGTCGCTCGGCGGCAATGTACTCCTGCGCTGGCTCGGCGAGCGCGAGGGGCACGCGACGCAAGTCGTCAGCGCGGCCTGCGCGATCTCCGCCCCGCTCGATCTGCGTGCGGGCGGTCTGGCGCTCTCGCATGGCTTCAACATGGTCTACACGCGCAACTTCCTCGGCACGCTCAAGAAGAAGGCGCTCGCCAAGCTCGATCAGTACCCCGGGCTTTACGACCGCAATCTGATGATGGCCGCGCGCGATCTCGGCGAATTCGATCACGTCGTCACCGCGCCGCTGCACGGCTATCACAGCGCGTTCGACTACTACACGCGGGCGTCGAGCAAGCCGATTCTGCCCGCCATCGAAGTCCCCACGCTCGTCATCAACGCCCGCAACGACCCGTTCCAACCCGCCAGCGCCTTGCCGGGGGAAGGCGACGTCGGCCGCTTCGTCCAACTGCTGCAACCGGCGCATGGCGGACACGTCGGCTTCATGAGCGGGCCGTTTCCGGGTGGGCTGACGTGGATGCCGCATACCGTCGTAGACTACTTCCGTCAGTTTCTGCCGTCTGCTGTCGAGCGCTGAACGACGGCCGAACGACGATTATTCTGGGCGTCGGCACACCACCAACACACGTTAAGGGCTCCTACCTAATGGATGAGATCGTTCGACAGGCGATGGCCAAATGGCCCAATGTGCCGCACTGCTACGGCTGGCTCGCACTCGATCGTCGCGGCCAGTGGCGCATGCGCGACGAGCAGGCGCAGGCACAAGGCACGGCTGGCGACCCGATTCGACATACCGCGCTGATTGCGTTCATCGCCCGCAATTACGCCAGCGACGACGCGGGCCGCTGGTACTTCCAGAACGGCCCGCAACGCGTGTACGTCTCGCTGGCTTACGCACCGTTCGTGGTGCGCCTCACGTGGGACGCCGCAGCGAACGACGGACAGGGCGCCCCTGTGCTGACGGATCAACTGGGCAAAACGTTCGTGCCACAGGCCTGTCTGCTTGATGAGGATGGCAGCGTCGCCTTTGTGGGGACGAAGGGTGTTGGGGACGCGACCGCGCCGCTGGCGCTGCTGCACGATCACGATATCGATCTGCTCACGCAGGTGTCGGATCTGGCGCAGGCGTTCGAAGTGGCAGAGACGGCTGACGACACGGCGGACGCGAAGGCCGCGGTGCGCCTGCATTGGCGCAATGAAGACTCGCTGCCGCTGTCCATCGTTCACGCGGGCACGTTGCCGCAGACGTACGGCTTCGAGCGGGATCCTCAGGCACCGGCGGCCTGATTTTCGGCCACGCGCCGACAGACTTCGCGACGGGACGCCCTGAGCGCCCGTCAGCCGAACTGCTTGTTGAATTCCTTCTCGTCTTCCTTGTCTTCCTTGTACCGGCGCTGGAACTCGTGCAGTTTCGCGTCGATGGTCGACAGTTCGTAGAAATCGGCATCCCCGGCGTCGCGCGCGAGCTTGAGCTGACTCACCGCCGCCATCCACTGACCTTGCAGCGCATATTGCTCGGCGAGCGCCTCATGCTGACGCGCCCGTTTGCCGCCCGCCGCCCATGCGCCAGCCAATGCACGCCACCAGATCGGCTCGCTGCGATAGCGTTCGACCTGCGATTGCAGGAACTTCGTGGCTTCGGGAACGCGCTGGCTGGCGATAAGCGCATCGGCATAGGCCATATCCGCCGCCTGTGACAGCGGGAAGGCCGCGCGCGCCTGCGTGGCGATCCGAAGCGCTTCGTCGGGCTTGCCCGACAACCTTGCGATGTCCGACGCCAGCACTGCCAGACTCGGCGTGCCCGGCCCGGTGCCGCCGAAGGCAGTGCGGGCGCGCTCAAGCGCGTCGCGCGCGGGTTCCCAGCGTCGTTGCTTCACTTCGGCCAGCGCCACCGCATACCATGCCCCCGCCACGTTCGGTGCGGTCTGCGTTCTGATCGCGGTACGTTGCGCGTCGGCAATGGCCGCAAAATCGCTCGCCGACTTCTGCTGCAGGACCAGCGAGCGCGCACGCACGAACGCGTATTCCGGCGACTGCTCCGGCTGACGATAACCGGCGGTGCGCGAGCGGTTGAGCATGTCGGCAATGCGCTCGGTCGTGAGCGGGTGAGTCCGCACGTATTCCGGCACACCGGCCTCGTTGATCGAGTCGGCGCGTTGCAGACGCTCGAAGAATGTCGGCATGGCATACGTGTCGAAACCGGCAGCCTGCAATAACTGGAAGCCGACGCGATCGGCCTCGCGCTCCGCGTCGCGCGAGAACCGCAGTTGACGGTCGACGGCCAGCCCTTGCCCACCCATGGCGATGCCCATCCCAAGATCCGAGCTGCGCGCGCCGATACCGGCCAGCAAGCCCAGCAGCAGGCCGCCCAGCGCAATCCACGAGTTTTGCGCCTGCTGGCCTAGCATGCGTGCGATGTGATGCTGAAGGACGTGCCCCGTCTCGTGCCCGACCACGGAGGCGAGTTCCGACTCGGTCCGCGTGGTGACGATCAGCCCGGTGTTGATGCCGATGAAGCCGCCGGGCAGCGAGAAGGCGTTGATCGCGGCGTCGCGTACGACGAAGAACTCGAAGCTCTGGCTCGCGTCGATGCCGACCTTGCGGGTCGCCGAGACAAGCTTGCTGCCCAGCGCATTGACGTAGTCGGAGAGCAGCAGATCGTTGACGTAATCGGGATCGGCGCGGATCTCGCGCATCACGCGCTCCCCCAGCTTGCGCTCCATCGCAGGCGAAAGATCGGCAGCCGAACTTTGACCGAGCGTGGGCAAGCCCTGCGCGAGCGCTTGCGTCGGAATGACGGCGGTGGCGAACGTCGTTGCCGTCATCACCGGCAGCATCAAAACGGCGACGATGCGCCGCCAGCGGGCGACGCCGTATGCGCTTGAATCGAGGGGGTTGGGATGACGGGCGTGCGTCGGCATGGACGTCATGGGCGTGGGCGCAGCGTGGCGCTGATCATTCGAGGCTGCTGCTATGATAGCAGCCAGACGCGGACGTTCCGCACCGTCGCCCGAACGATAAAAACAGAGGCGCAGCGGCGAATACACAGGCACGGCGCAGACACAGCGCAGGTGCGGTCCGCACGATCTCGCACGATTTCAGACTGATTTCCCGCACTTTCTCAGCATCGACTCATGGCAGAACTCACCCACTTCGACACCGCCGGACAGGCCCACATGGTTGACGTCGGCAGCAAGGACAGCACGCACCGCATCGCAGTGGCGCGCGGCACCATCCGCATGAAGCCGGAAACGCTGGCGCTCATTCGCACCGGCACGGCCAAGAAGGGCGACGTGCTGGGCATCGCCCGCATCGCGGCCATTCAAGGCGCCAAGCGCACGGCCGATCTGATTCCGCTGTGCCACCCGCTGGCCCTCACGCGCGTGACGGTCGAGTTTCTCGTCGACGACGGCGCGAATGCCGTGCACTGCCGCGCGCAGGTCGAGACCATCGGGCGCACCGGCGTCGAGATGGAAGCCCTCACCGCCGTGCAAGTCGGTCTGCTGACGATTTACGACATGTGCAAGGCCGTGGATCGCGGCATGACGATGACCGACGTTCGCGTGCTGGAGAAGCACGGCGGCAAGTCGGGGGATTGGGTGGCAGCGGAGTAATCACGGTATCGGCGACATCGTCGCACGCACACCGCACACCGCACATCGGACGGCGGCCCGGACAGGACCCGCGAAGCGATCACGTCCTCGACGCCGTCCACTGCACCGCCAGAATGCTCGCGAAGACCATCGCAAGTCCCACGAATGCCAGCCCTTTGATCGCCTGACCGAGCAGCACCCAGCCGAGTACGACGGCAGTCAACGGACTGAGCAAACCCAGTGACGACACCGCCACCGGCGCAAGACGCGCGATGCCGCGAAACCACAACGCATACGCCAGCAACGCCCCCGCCATCGACAGATAGACATAGCCAGCCGTCTGCCACCCTGTGAGTGACGGCAGCGGCGGGTCCGCCAACAACGCTACCGGCGTCAGCATCAAACCACCCAGCAACAGTTGCCAGCCGGTGAGCGCCAGCACCGGCATGCTCAGTCGCCAGCGGCGCGTCAGATAAGTGCCTGCCGCCATGCAGGCCGCGCCAGCAAGCGCCGCCGCAATGCCGACCGGCTCGAACACCGTCCCAGGCGAAAGCAGTAGGACGCCCATCCCGACGACACCGGCAATCGCCGCCCACACTGTCGTCATCAGCGGCCGCCGCCGATCCACGCCCCACGCCAGCCCCATGACCAGCAAAGGCTGAATCGCGCCGACGACCGCCGCCAGACCGCCCGGCAGCCGATAGGCCGCGACAAACAGCAGCGCCTGGAATGCGCCGATGTTCAGAGCGGAGAGCGTCAGCAATCGCGCCCAGTCGCCGCGCGCAGGCCGGCTGCGCGCGTAGAGCAACAGCAGCAATCCCGAGGGCAGCACGCGAATCAGCGCAGCCGTAAACGGTCGGTCGGGGGGCAACACCTGCGTCGTCACGATGTAGGTCGATCCCCAGATCATCGGGGCGAGTGCTGTGACGATCACATCCAGCCACGCGGTGCTTGTCGTCTGCGCAGAAATTCGGGTCATCGCAATTTATCTTCAATTCAAGATAAATCGAAGTTTGGTATCCTTTTGTCTTGATGTCAAGATAAAAGGAGTCAGTGGCATGTCGAAGCGTTCAACGGGGACTGAGGGGAATGCGGGGAGTGAGAGGAGCGGCGACGCGGTCGACAGCATCCTCGCACAATGGCATCGCGAGCGTCCGGATCTGGATGTCTCGCCCATGGGCGTGATCGGCCGACTCAAGCGTTGCGCGGCGCTCGTCCAGCAGCAGCTCGACGCCACGTTCGCCGAGTTCGATATGAGCGGCTGGGAGTTCGACATGCTCGCGACGCTGCGTCGCGCCGGCGCGCCTTATCGGCTCGCGCCGACGGCGCTCTTCTCCACGCTGATGGTGACGTCGGGCACCATGACGCACCGGTTGCAGCGTCTCGAAGCGCGAGGCTGGATCGCCCGCGTACCGAACCCGGACGACGCGCGCAGCACGCTCGTCCAGCTAACCGACGATGGCTTCGCCCTGATCGAGCGTGCCGTCGAAGCGCACGTGGCCAACGAACACCGTATGCTCGCACCGCTCACCAGAGCGACGCTCATTAACGTCGAGTCCGGGCTAAGCGACTGGCTTAAGGTGCTGGAAGGCGTGAAATGAGGGTTATCTCGACGTAAAGAAAAAGGCTCGCCGTGGCGAGCCTTTTCGTATTCAGCATGCTGCGGCAGTCCGGTGACTTTGCCGCAGCCGTCGCGGATCAGGCCGCGGCGACCTTGCCGACGCTCTGGCGCTGCGGCCAGAAGTACCACACCGCACCGACGACTTGCAGCACGACCAGCACCGTCCACGCCGCGAAGTGCCCGTCCGGACTGTGCGCCGCGTATGCACCAAGTACCGCGCCCACGCCAACCTGGCACAGGAAGATCAGCAGGAAGATGACGAGGGTGAGCGACGTGTTGACGCGTCCGATCAGCGTGCCGTGGAAGTACTCCGCGAGTACGGCATAAGACAAAATGCCCGTGCCGCCGAAGATGCCGTAAGCGGCCCACAGCCAGACCGGCGGAATCGGCGTGCGCAGCATCAGCAGCAACTGCACCACGACGAACAGCACCATGCCGACGCCGGAGAAAGCGAACACACTCACCCCGCGACGCTCCAGCGAACGAGCCGCCGCCCCGAACACGACGCTGCCCGCCATCATCGCCAGCCCCACCACCGACACGAGCGATGCCGCCTGCGCCGCCGACACCCCTTCAACGTCGCGCATGAACGGCGCCATCCACAGCGACTGCATCGCGTAGAACACACCCTGCGTGATGCCCGAGAGCGACGTCACCTTCCAGAACATCGCGCTGCCGAGCACCTGACGCACGCCCTGCAACGCCTCCGACAAGCCGCCCTGTGCGTGCGAACCGGGCTTCTCCGGTGCACCGAACCAAAGCGCGATGGACATGAATACTGTGAGCGCCGCCAGTCCGAACGACACCACGCGCCAGTCCGTCAGACCGAGCAACCAGTTCAGCGGCGTGCCGACGACCACGCCGCCCATGCCGCCCACGGCCATCACCAGACCGTTGAGCAACGGCAGACGCGCCACCGGAAACCACTGCGCCAGCGCCTTGAATGCGCTGCCCAGACACACCGATACGCCAACGCCAATGAGCAGACGCCCGACCATCAGCGCGCCAACGCCATGCGCCAGACCGAACAACGCCGCACCGACCGCCGCGAGCAGCAACACCAGCGACGACACCCGGCGCGGCCCGAACTTGTCGAGCAGCACGCCCGCTGGCAATTGCGCACCGGCAAAACCGAGGAAATAGAGGCTCGTGAGCAGACCGAGATCGGCAGACGAGAGACCGAGGTCGCGCGTCATGAACGGCGCAAACCCGATGTTCACACCGCGGTACACGTATGAGACGAAGTATCCGCAGGCGAACAGCACGAAAATCCGAAGTGCTTTCGACATGGAGTAAACCCTAAGATCAGCTTGGGTATCGATTGTCGGTGCAACGACGCGGCGAAGCCAACGAAACCTTTGTGCTCGCATTGTGAGTAGAATTTGACATCATGTTCCAACACCTCCCTCCCCTCCAATCCCTGCGTGCGCTTGAGGCCGCCGTGCGTCATCGGAGCTTTACCCGGGCCGCCGAGGAATTGAATTTGACGCACAGTGCTGTCAGCCACCATATGCGCTCGCTGGAGCAGCAATTGGGCACGGCGCTGTTTCGGCGGGTCGGCGCGCGGATGATTCCAACGAGCGTCGGTGCACGTCTGGCCGAGCGGGTACGCATCGGCATGACGGAACTGGATGAGGCAATCAACGAAGCCAAAGCGGGCATTACGCCCGACGCCACGCCGGCCATCGTCCGCCTGGAAATCAGCGTGATGACCGATCTGGCCGCGCAATGGCTGATTCCCCGGCTCGACCGCTTCAGCAAACTTCACCCGGGCATCGATCTGGTCGTGCGCATTCATGCGGACATCCCGGCCCCGGATCCCTATTCCGTCGACGTCGGCATCTGGCATCAGCGCGTGGAAACGCCGGGGTTCGTCACCCGAAAACTGCTCGACGACTTCGTGATCGCCGTATGCAGCCCGCAACTGATCGCTACCGTCCCGGGCTTCACCGTGGCGGATACGCCTAAGCTGCCGATGCTGCGCTTCGCTTACCGATCGTGGCGCGACTGGCAAGTGGCCGCCGGATTGCCGCCGCATGAACCAACGCGCGGCCCGATCTTCGACGATTCGGGGCTGCTATTGCGCGCAGCGCTGGCGGGACACGGTGTGGCCACTGCACGCAGCTTGCTGGTGCGCGACACGCTGGCGTCAGGGGAGTTGGTGCAGATCGGCGACGTGCGGATTCCGCCGAGTCTGGAGTACCACGTGAGCTGGCGGGAGAATCATCCGCGCGAGCGGGCGATTCATGCCTTCTGGGACTGGATGCAGGACGAGATTGCGGCCACGGTGCCGCTAATGCCCTCGCCGATCAAATCCGGCTGATCGGGACATTGGCATCAGGACCATTGAAGCGCGCATAAAAAAACGGCAACGAATTCCGAAGCGTTCGTTGCCGTTTCAGGCGCGGACTTCGACGCCCGGACCAAGGTCCTTGCGCAAAGCCCGACAGCCGGGCATTCGGGGCACCTCGCGGCACCCCGGTCATGCAGTCTCTTGCGAGACTTACATGCCCATGCCCATGCCGCCCATACCGCCCATGTCGCCCATACCGCCGGCCATCGGAGCATCTTCCTTCGGCAGTTCGGCAACGGCGCAGTCGGTCGTCAGGAGCAGGCCCGACACCGAAGCGGCGTTTTGCAGTGCGGTGCGGGTGACCTTGGTCGGGTCCACAACGCCCATCTCCACCAGATCGCCGTACTCGCCCGACGATGCGTTGTAGCCGTAGTTGCCCTTGCCTGCAACAACGTTAGCCACGACGACGCTGGCTTCTTCGCCACCGTTGGTGACGATCTGACGCAGCGGCTCTTCCATCGCGCGCAGCACGATCTTGATACCGGCGTCCTGGTCGGCGTTGGCACCCTTGAGGTCCGACACGGCCACGCGAGCACGCAGCAGCGCAACACCGCCGCCCGGGACGATGCCTTCTTCCACGGCAGCGCGGGTAGCGTGCAGCGCGTCTTCCACGCGTGCCTTCTTTTCCTTCATTTCGACTTCGGTCGCAGCACCGACCTTGATCACTGCAACACCGCCGGCCAGCTTGGCCACGCGCTCTTGCAGCTTTTCACGGTCGTAGTCGCTGGTGGCTTCTTCGATCTGGGCGCGGATCTGCTTGACGCGCGCTTCGATGTTCACGGCTTCACCGGCGCCATCGATGATGATGGTGTTTTCCTTGCCGATTTCGATGCGCTTGGCTTGACCCAGCTCAGCCAGCGTGGCCTTTTCCAGCGTCAGGCCGATTTCTTCGGCGATGACCTGGCCGCCCGTCAGGATGGCGATGTCTTCCAGCATGGCCTTGCGGCGGTCGCCGAAGCCCGGAGCCTTGACGGCGCAGGTCTTCAGGATGCCACGGATGTTGTTGACCACCAGCGTTGCCAGGGCTTCGCCCTCGACGTCTTCAGCGATGATCAGCAGCGGACGGCCAGCCTTGGCGACTTGCTCGAGCACCGGCAGCAGGTCACGGATGTTCGACACCTTCTTGTCGAACAGCAGGACGAACGGGTTCTCCAGGATCGCGACTTGCTTTTCCGGGGTGTTGATGAAGTACGGCGAGAGGTAGCCGCGGTCGAATTGCATACCTTCGACGACGTCCAGCTCGTCTTGCAGCGACTTGCCGTCTTCGACGGTGATCACGCCTTCCTTGCCGACCTTGTCCATTGCCTTGGCAATGTAGTCACCGATCGAGGTGTCGCTGTTGGCCGAGATCGAGCCGACTTGAGCGATTTCCTTGTTCGTGGTGCAGGGCTTGCTGATCTTGCGCAGTTCTTCGATAGCAGCGGCGACAGCCTTGTCGATACCGCGCTTCAGGTCCATCGGGTTCATGCCCGAGGCAACGTACTTCATGCCTTCGCGAACGATCGACTGAGCCAGCACCGTTGCGGTGGTGGTACCGTCGCCGGCGTTGTCGCTGGTCTTGGAAGCCACTTCCTTGACCATTTGCGCGCCCATGTTCTGGAGCTTGTCCTTGAGTTCGATTTCCTTGGCGACCGACACACCGTCCTTGGTCACGGTCGGGCCGCCGAAGCTGCGCTCGAGCACGACGTTACGGCCCTTCGGGCCCAGGGTCACCTTGACGGCGTTGGCGAGGATGTTGACACCCTCGACCATCTTGGCACGAGCGGCATCGCCGAAAACGACTTCTTTAGCTGCCATTGCATTAACTCCTTGAATTCTTTACGTAGATGTCTGGGGGCAGACAGTCTTAGGCGGCCACGACGGCCATGATGTCTTCTTCGCGCATGACCAGCAGTTCCTGGCCGTCGACCTTCACGCCTTGGCCGGCATACTTGCCGAACAGAACGCGGTCGCCCACCTTCACGTCGAGTGCGATCAACTTGCCTTGATCATCGCGCTTGCCCGGGCCGACGGCCAGGATCTCGCCCTGGTCCGGCTTTTCGGCGGCGGCTTCCGGGATCACGATGCCCGAAGCCGTCTTCGTTTCGTTGTCCAGGCGCTTGACAATTACGCGGTCATGCAAGGGACGAAGGTTCATTACAAGCTCCTCTTTCTCTCAGTGAGATCGTCAAAACTAAATATGCAAGCTTTTGCATATATGGTGAATTCATGGTTGTTAGCACTCTGTGCCAACGAGTGCTAATTATAGGGACGGGGTTTTACGATTTCAAGACGCGGGGTATTCCCGGAGATGAGATTTATGCTGCTGTCGAGATCGGCTAAATAGTGAAATAGGTTCACTCAGCCCTGGACCAGCGAGACCGACAGCCAAGACAAATTCTGTGAAATCAATGAGATACGTAACAACCGCAACCTGTACCCTTGCCGGGCGTACACGTTTGCTACTGGCGATGCGACGAACCGCTACAACTGCTATGAGATTTGTGCGGTGAACAACTATGGGCGTCGGCGTCGGGTGACGACGTTAGCAGACATCGTCACCGGTCCCTGACGACCTCTCGGGATCAGGCTTCGGCGGCCAGGGTATCGAAAACCTCCCGCGCCACCCGGAAGCTATCGATCGCTGCAGGCACACCGGCGTAGATCGCCGCTTGCAGGAAGACCTCCGTGATTTCTTCCTTCGTCACGCCGTTGGTCAACGCGCCGCGCACGTGCAACTTCAGTTCGTGCGGACGGTTCATGACGGTGAGCATGCCAAGGTTGAGCAGACTGCGGGTACGCCGGTCCAGTCCGGGGCGGTTCCATATTTCCCCCCAGCAGTACTCCGTGACCAGTTCCTGCATCGGACGATTGAACGCATCGGCCGAGGCAATCGACTTGTCCACATACTCGCTGCCCAGCACCTCACGGCGTGTCTTCAGCCCTCTTTCAAACAGTTCCGAACTCATCGAACGCTCTCCTCATGTCCTGAGTATCGATGCAAGGCCGCGGGAGCGGCCATGCCATCGCTCAATGCGCCTTGAGCGCCGTCGCCACCCACTGATCCATCTGTGCCTTGTTGGCAGCAATCCACTCATCCGACAGTTTCGTGATCAGCGCCGGAGAACCGCCTTCCTTGCTGATGACGGCTTCCCACTGCGACCACGTCTTGCCCGGGAAGCGAATCTGCTCGATCAACGTCTTCACGGCCGGATTTGCCGCGACGAACTGCTTATTCGCCACCGAACCCCAGTTCCACGACGCCATCGCCATGCGGCACGGATTCGCGCCACCCGCACACCCCTCCACGTTGTTCACGAGCGCCGAGCCCTTGTTCGGGACGTTCGGCGGCAGCGCGTCTGCCGGCGTCGGCAGCCACACAACATCCGCGCCCGGCACGAGCGCGTTCGTCACCCACGACGGACTCCACGCATAGAAGAACGCCGGCTTGCCCTGTTTGATCTTCGTCACCGCCTCGACCATCAGCGCTTCATACTTGCCGCGCACCGCCTTGACCGTCTGCTTCAGGCCGAACTTGTCGATCTGATAATCGACGACATCGCCACAACTCCAGCCCGGGTCGCAACTGATCAACTCGGCCTTGCCGTCCCTGCCGAAGAGTCCGGCGATCTTAGGGTCCTTCATCTGCTCAAGACTGGTGATGTGATATTGCAGCGCCGTCTTTTTGTCGATGAGATAGCCGTTGATGCCATCGCCCGAAATCAGCCCGGAGCCAACCACCATGGCCTGTGCCGCCACGGCGCGAAAGCCCGGCTCGCGCTGCGGGAAATTCACGTCGGTCGCGATATCGATATCGCCCTGCGCGACCGCCTGGAAGAACAGCGTGGTGTTCATCGTGCTGAGCTTGACGTCGTAGCCCAACCCCTTGAATGCCTTCGAGACGATCTGGGCGACGACGTAATTCCCGCCGAAGCTATCGCTCTGCGCGTAGCGAATCGTCTTTCCCGTGCCCGGAAGCGTCTGCGCGTGCAACGCACCCGCCGCGACGAGCGAAAGCGTGAACGAGGCGAAAGCCTTTGCCAATCCTTTCATTGCTGCTCTCCAAGACTTGTTCGATCCATCGGATCGTCGATTTATCGGCCCGCCTGACGTGCGCATGCGGGCACGGCTGCCGGTCCCTGACGTCAACACCCCGTCGTCAGGGCCAGCCTTCCATTTGTTGCAAAACCGGGTTTCAGCGGTAAAGGGTCAGTGCTCGCGTTCAGAGGGCTTCTCGCGCGTCTGCCTGCGTCGTCGGCCCCACACCGGCGCCGCCTTGCCGCCTCGGCTCCCCGCGAAACAAGCGCCAGATGACGGCACGGAATGTCTGCTGGTCGCGTGGCCGCGTTCTCGCAAGCTTCTGCGTGAAGCGATCGAGCATCATGGCGAGGAGCACGATGGCGATGCCGCCTACGGCCGCACGTCCCACATCGAGGCGCCCCAGTCCCTGCAGCACCACCAGCCCGAGACCTTCTGCGCCGATCATCGCCACCACGACCGACATCACCATCGCGGTCAGCACAGTCTGGTTCAAACCGCCGAGAATGGTCGGAATCGCCAGGGGTAATTGCACTTCCCACAGCAGTTGACGCTTGTCCGCACCGAATGCGAGCCCCGCCTCCACGATCTCGTGCTCGACCATGCGAATCCCCAGATGCGTGAAACGGATAAGCGGCGGCATCGCGGCGGTCACCACAGCGACTTCACCGGGCACATTGCCCACGCCGAAGAGCATCACCACCGGCACGAGATACACGAACGTCGGTGTGGTCTGCATGATGTCGAGCACCGGCCGCACCACCAGCCAAACGCGTTCGCTGCGCGCGCTCCAGATGCCGATCGGAATGCCGATAAGCGCACAGAAAAAGATCGCCGTCATGATGAGCGAAAGCGTCGTCATCGCCTCGTTCCAGACACCGAGTACGGCGATCGCCACGAACACCACCGCGCTGAACACCGCCACGCTCAGGCTGGCCAGGCGCCAGCAAATCAGAAAGGCGATCACGACGAGCACCGGAAACGGTGCGGCGTGGATCACACTGTCGTTGAAGGTCAGCAACCGCTCGACAGGCCATTTGATCAGCAGGAACAGCGGACGCATGTGCATCGCCATCCACTGCACCCCTTCCTGAATCCATTGATCGATAGGGAATACCGCGAGTTGATCGGCATTAAGCATGGTGGTCTCCTGCGCCCGCAGCGGTGCCGATCCGGGCAAGTAGCTGATTCATATCCAGAACGCCGATCAACGTGCCGTCGTCATCGGTAACGCCTACCGGCTCGTCAAACCGCACGCGTGCGGCGACGTCCACCAGACGCATGTCCGATGGCACGCAAACGATTCGCTGATTGGGGTCGCGCGCAGCATCGAGCGGCTTCATGACCGAGCGGGCATCGAACAGCCGCGCGCGGTCGACGTCGCGTGTGAACGCCGCCACGTAGTCACTCCCCGGCTCCAGCACGATCTGCTGCGGTGTGCCTTCGCGTACGAGGCGGCCGTCGGCCATGATCGCGATGCGCGTGCCGAGCTTGAGCGCTTCCTGAAAGTCGTGGGTGATGAAAAGAATGGTCTTGTTGAGCGTGTGCTGGAGTCGCAGCAATTCGTCCTGCATCTCGGTGCGAATCAGCGGATCGAGCGCGCTGAATGCCTCGTCCATGATCAGCACGTCGGCTTCGGTCGCAAGCGCGCGGGCGAGGCCCACGCGCTGACGCATGCCGCCGCTCAGTTCGTGCGGCATGTGATATGCCCAACGCGCCAGCCCAACCACGCTCAGCACTTCCTCGGCCCGGCGACGACGCTCGGCCGTCGGCATGCCGCGCAGCTTGAGGCCAAACTCGACGTTTTCGATCACACGACGATTCGGCAGCAACGCGAAATGCTGGAACACCATCGAGATGCGATTGCGGCGCACCTCGCGCAATCCGCGTTCGTCGAGTGCGCAGATGTCTTCACCGTCGAGCAGAATCCTGCCATCGGACGGCTCGTTGAGCCGGTTGATGCAGCGCGCAAGCGTCGATTTCCCCGAGCCCGAAAGCCCCATGATCATGTAGATCGCGCCGGAGGGAACGGTCAGCGACACGTCGTCAAGGCCCACGACCTGGCCCAGCGCTTCGAGCACGTCGGACTTGCGTTTGCCATCGCGCAACATGGCCAGCGCACGCGCCGGCTTGTCGGCGAAGACCTTGTACAGGTTTTCGATTCTCAGTCGGTCAGTCACGGCTTTTCTCCCATGATTCCTTTACAGCAGTTGCCTGGGGCGCCTGCGGCGCGAACGCCGTGAGCGGGGAAAAATCGGTCGGTATCAGAATGCGGTTCTCTGCCTGCTCGATCAATTCGGACAGACGCGGAATGAACGCCTGCCAACGCTTGTCCTGCGCGAGAGACGCGCGCCGGCGTGCCCGCTCGTCCAGACTGGGATACGCCCAGAGATGCGTCACCTGACTCAACGGCCCGATATCGGTCGTGAAGTACCCGACGAGATGCCCCAGAATGGGCTGCTGGATGGCCAATCCCTCAGTACGCACGAGATTCAGGTACTGACTCATGCAGCCGTTCCGGATACGGTAAATGCGCTCTTCGACAATCATGCTCCGCTCCCTGCTCCTTCGCTGGCGCCCGCGTTCTCGCCGTCACCGGCGAGGAAATTCCGCATCAGATCCGCCACCTGCCCCGACGCCTCGACCAGAATCGAGTGCCGCATGCCCGGCAGGATGGCTAGCTGCGAGCCGACGATGCACTCATGCATGAATCGGGCCATGCGCGGGTTCGAGCCCTGATCGTCTTCGCCTGTGACGATGAGCGTCGGCATGCGAATCTGATCGATGAACCCGCCGAAATCCGTCTCCGCCAGCACGCGATACGCCGACGCGTAGCAATCCGGGTCGTTCTGGGCGTTGCGCTCTCGCAAGTAGGCGATCCGCGCCGGGTGCTTCGCCTGGAAATCCTCGGTCAGCCAGCGTGAGAGCGATGCGTCGTAATGCGCGCCGCGCTCACCGCTTTGCAGCGCGGCAAGACGTGCCAGCACACGCTCACGCTCCTCGCGGGTGCGCCCCGACACCGTCGCGAGCAACACCAGACGGCGCAGCCGCGACGGATGCAGCAGCGCAAGCCGCTGGGCAATCAGCCCGCCCAGCGAGAAGCCTGCCAGATCGAACGTGGTGAAGCCCACGTGATCGGCCAGCGCCAGCACGTCGGTCACGAAGTCGTCGATCTCATATCGCCCCTTCACCCGCGACGAGCGGCCGTGGCCGCGCAGGTCGAAGGTCAGGATGCGGAAATCGTCGGCCAGTGCAGCAGCCACGTCGTCCCACGCTTCCTGATACGAGCCCACGCCGTGAATGCAAACGAGCGCACGAGAGCCACGCCCGAGCAGACGGTAGGCGAGCGTGACGTCGCCCACTTGTAACGTCTGCTCACGCGGTGCCTCTGGCGCTTCAGACGATTCGGAACGCTCAGCACATTCCGGACGTTCGGGACGTTCGGGAGGTTGAGTCATAGCGCGCGCGTCCATGCGTCAGCGGCCTGCCGAGGCCAACGCCGCCGGACGCTCGGCGGCGTGCGAATGCGTTGCCTGCGCGGTCTGCGACGCCTGCGCTTCCTGAGCCTCCTGAGCGCGGCGCGCTTCGCGCGCTGCAAAGTGCGGCATCACCTCATCGATGAACAGGCGCAGCGTCTTCACTTGCAGCTCGAACGGCAGGTTGAACGACAGGCCGAGACAGAACTGGTCGACGCCCTGCGCTTCGTAGACTTCGAGCTTGCGCACGATCTCGTCGGGCGTGCCGAACATCAGGTTTTCGCGGATCGACGCCGGATCGTAGTTCGCACGTCCGACAACGGCCTCATATGGCACCGCCTCCGGGAATCCGTTGGTCACCGAGCCGATGTTCTGCATCAGGTTCTCGAACGTGCGGCCGAAGTCCACGCTGTGACGCACCGCGACTTCCCAGTCCTGCGGACGGTCGTACACGCACGTGCGGCGCAGCATCATGAAGCGCGGACGTGGACGCTCCGGATGATCGGCCACTGCCTTGCGGAATTTCTCCCCGAGCACGGCCACCTCGGACACGGGCGCCGCGAGCGGCGTCGACAGAATGTTGGCGCCCACCCCCACGGCCCAGTCGAAGCTGCCCGGGTCACGTGTCGCGACCCAGATCGGCGGATGCGGTTGTTGCAGCGGCTTCGGCACCGAGGTCGCGAGCGGGAATTTCCAGTAGTGCCCCTCATGCGCGTAATCGCCCTCCCACAGCTTCTTCACCGCAGGCACCAGCTCCTTCATATACGCCACGCCCTCTTGCTGCGGAATGCCGCCGGCCATGCGATCGAACTCGTACTGATACGCCCCGCGGGCGATACCGAATTCTAGGCGCCCGCCAGTCAGGTGGTCGCACATCGCCGCTTCGCCCGCGAGGCGGATCGGCGACCAGTACGGCGCAACGATGGTGGCCGTGCCCAGACGAATCTGCTCGGTATGCTGCGACAGCCACGTCAGCGTGATGAACGGATTCGGCGAGATGGTGCATTCGATAGTGTGGTGCTCGGCAGTCCACAGCGTCTCGAAGCCGCCTTCGTCGGCGATGCGCGCGAGGTGCAGCATGTTGCGCACGGCATCGCTCATCGTGTCCTGCGGCGAAAAGCGCTCCATGCTGAGCGAAACGGAGAATTTCATGGGGTGTGTCTCCAGTGAGTGTGGCGTGTAGTGAGATCAGCGCAGACGGATCACGAACGGGTCTTGCATCGCCCCGGAGTAATCGATCACGACGTTCTTCAGGCGCGAGAACTCGCGCATCACTTCGAAGCCGCCACGACGTCCGTAGCCGCTGTGTTTGGTGCCGCCGTTGGCCGACATATAGGCGGCCGAGCGATAGGTGTTGATCCAGACGGTGCCTGCTTCCACATCGCGCGCGAAGCGCAGCGCACGGTCGATGTCGCGAGTCCAGATACCCGCCGCCAGGCCGTATTCCGTGGCGTTGGCGAGCGAGATCAGTTCGGTCTCGTCCGAGAACGGCATCACACCGACGACCGGGCCGAAGATCTCTTCCTGCATGAAGCGCATTTCGTTGCGCGCCTGCGTCATGACGGTCGGCTCGTAGTACCAGCCGCCTGCGAGGTCGTCACGTGCGGGACGCTGACCGCCCGCCGCCACGCGTGCGCCTTCCTGCACGCCGGAGGCGACGTATGTCTCCACCTTGTCGAGTTGCGATGCCAACGCCAGCGGGCCGATGTCCGTGTCTTCATGCGTCGGATGCCCCACGCGCACACGGCGCGTGCGCTCGACCAGCGCCTCGACGAAGCGGTCGTACACCGACGCCTCGACGAAGCAGCGCGAGCCGGCCACACACGTCTGGCCTGCCGCAGCGAACACGCCGGACACCACACCGTTGACGGCGCGCTCGATATCCACGTCGCCGAACACCACGTGCGGCGACTTGCCGCCGAGCTCCATCTGGCACGGCACGAGGTTTTGCGCGGCATTGCCTGCGATCTTGCGGCCAGTCACCGTGCTGCCTGTGAAGACGTATTTCGCGATGCCCGGGTGACGCGTCAGCGCATCGCCGGTGGTCACACCATCGCCCGTCACGACATTCACCACGCCCGGCGGAATCCCGGCTTCGATCACCAGTTCCGCGAGTGCGAGCGTGGACGCCGTCGCGTGTTCGGAGGGCTTGACCACGATGGTGTTGCCGATGGCCAGACAAGGGGCGAGCGTGCCGGTCAGCATCATCAGCGGCGAATTCCACGGGATGATCATGCCCACCACGCCGATCGGCTCACGCGTGTTGAAATTCAACGTATCGAGTTTGTTGACGGGAATGGTGTCGCCTTGCAGCTTGTCGGCCATGCCCGCGAAATACAGATACGAGTCGGGAATTGCGCGCATCTGTGCACGCATTTCCTTGAGCAGCTTGCCGTTGTCGCGACATTCGATGGCGGCGAGCGCATCGGCGTTGGCCAGCACCAGTTCGCCGAGCTTGCGCACCAGCTTGCCGCGCTCGGTCTGCGTCATGCGACGCCATGCGGGATTGACGAGCGCGGCCTGAGCGGAGCGCACGGCGCGGTCCACATCGACGGCGTCGGCCTGCGCGAATTCGTACCATTGGCGGCCGGTCGTCGGGTCATAGCTCGGCACGTACTCGGCGCTATGCGGCGCGGTGAACTGCCCGTCAATGAACAACTGCTGGCGAGAGCCCTCCAGCGTTTGAATCGTCGTATGCATCGATTGACTCCAGGGTCAGACTTGGGAGAGTTGGGTCCACGGCTGCGCGTCGCTCACCATCGCGATGCGCCCGCCGTCGTGTGAATCCATGTAGATGCCGAAGTGGCCGCCTGCGGTCTCGCGCACGTACCGGCGCACCATCGAGCGAATCTCGCGCGAAGCGATGTCGTCGAAGGGCAATTGGTCGAACGGGAAGAATCGGAACTGCGGCGGCAACTCGGCCTGCGAGAGCGGCTGCGCGAGACGTGCCCGGTACATCAGGTAACCGGGATCGCTCTCGGCGGTGTCGAACACCGAGTAGAGGAAGGTGTCGTGCGGCACCAGCGCCAGTTCGCCTCCGCCGGCCAGCGGCAGACGCCCGTTGGTCAGGCGCCGTGGTGCGCTGGGCAGCACCCAGCCGCCCTTGCCGTCCTGCGCGAGGAGCAGGCTGCCGTCGGCATCGATCAGATAGCCGACGATCATGTCGTGTGACGAAAGCCAGCCCGGTGGCAGCGGGTCCTTCACATGCGCATAACGACCACGGCAGAAGCCGAGCGGTGCCGCCGGACTCGTGCCGAACGCCTGAATCCGGCCGATCAGGATCGCGTGATCGCCCGCATCGACCCGGTCATGCACGGTGCAGTCGAACCACGTCAGGCAATCGGTAAGCACGGGGGCGCCGGTGTGAACCACGTCGTGCCCCACGGCGGCAAACTTTTCCGCCGACTTCGATGCGAACAGGTTCGACACGTCGGTCTGCCCGTCATGCAGCAGATTGACCGCGAAGTGCTCCGTGCCCTGAAACACCGGGTAGCTCGCCGCGCCTTTGCCGACACACACCAGCAACAACGGCGGATCGAGAGAGACGGACGTGAAGGAATTCGCCGTCATGCCACGCGGGCGGCCCTCGTCGTCGCGCGTCGTGACGACGGTGACGCCGGTCACGAACGTGCCAAGTGCGCGGCGCAGCGCGACCGGATCGATCGCGGAAATCGCGCTCGCGGATTGTGTGGACTGAGCGCCCGGGTTGAGTGGAGCGGTAGCGCCGGCGGCGTCTGCCGTCTGGCGCTGCTTGGCGACAGCTTGCATGTCGTTCACCTCGAAACGTCATTACGTTGAGGTCAACGATATGCGAGGACATTTTTGTCAGCTTCCGTCGATTCGCAGGAGAAGTGAAATCATTTACTCTCGATTGCGCGGCAGGGTTTTCATGGATGCCGTGCCACGCGAGCGCCAGCGCGCGGGGCAGCCGCCGAATCCTTCGATGCCACGGACGCCATCGGTGACGCCCCCCGTGTGAGCGTATGCAAGTGAATCGCAAGCTCCACCGCAAATCGCCGCTCGGGTGTTTCGACGTCGATGCCGAAGAGTTCCTGAATGCGTGTGAGCCGATAACGCAGTGTCGTCACGTGCAGCCCCATCGCGTCGGCGCAAGGCTGACTGCGGCAGCCGGAGCGCAGATAAGCGGCCAGCGTCTCCAGATAGGGGGATCCGGACTGCTTGTCGTGTTCCACCAGCTTGCCGATGGTGCCATCGACGAAGCCATGAACGTCGGACGAATCCGCCGCGCCCATGAGCATGGGCAACGGTCCCAGCCCCGGCATATCGAGCGGCCCGCTGCGGCCAAATTTGCGCGCCACGCGAATCATGCGCCAGCAACGCTCCCACTCGCGCGCCAACGGTTCAAGCCCGTCGCACACGTCGCTCATCACCACGATGGGCTCACGCCCCAGCGAGCGCGCCAATGCCTCGCTCATGCGTCGGGCGAAACGCGTGAGCGCCGCATCGTCCGACGCGCTGTCCTGCGGCACCAGACACACCAGCCCGCCCCCCACCGTCACGACATGCAGGGATACATTCAACTGACGCGCCAGCAACTCCACCGTGCTGTGGCTTTCCAGCGACAAATGACCTGCTGCCCGCCCCACCTCGGCTTGCCCGAGTTGATCCGGATAGTCGACGACCATCATGCGCAGCGGTGCATCCAGCGCCACGCCGAGACGGCGAGCGCGGCCCAGCGCATCGTCCTCGTCGCGCCAGCGGCGCTCGACGATTTCGAAGAATAATTCGGTCAGCGTGCGCGTCTCGAAACGGAACCGCACGACGCTGCGCATCAATTGGACACTCAATGCAAAGCGTGCGCTTTCCAACAGCAATTGCTGAAGGTCGCCCGGTGCTTCGTCACCGAAGGTGAGCAGTGCGCCGACGAGATCGTCGTCGACGCTCAGGGGCTCGATGGCCGCACTGACGGTGGGTTGACCCGACTGCCGCCCGAGCGGCACGTCGAGACGCGACTGTCGGTAGCGCTGGAGGGCATCGCGCACGGTGCCGCCGAGTTCTCGTCCCTGCGCGCCGGAAAGCCATCGTGCCCAGGCGGCATCGTCCATTTGCGACGGTACCGGCGAGGCCGAGGCGTGCCACTGATTCACGAGGAAATCGATAACGAGTACGGGCCGACCGAGCAACTCGCCCAGCGATGACGTCAACTGCTCGAGCGAGCCGCCGGCGAGCACGTCGCCAAGGAGCGTGCGTTGCGCTTCGAGCGTGCGTTGCAGCCGCTCGTGCGCCATGACCTGCGCGCGCTGACGGTGCGCCCGTTCGACGGCGATTGCCCCCAGATGCACGACCGTCGACATGAACGTCAGATCGTCGTCGCCGACGTCGCGCACTTTGCGCGAGGCAACGGTCAGCACCATCGGGTGCCCCTGCGTATCGCGCGATGCCATGGGCAGCACAAGCACCGTGCGATAGCCGCGCTCGTGCGCCTCACGCCGATAACCGGGGAATTGCGTGCTCTCGAGCGCGTCGCGAATGTAGACCGGCTCGTTCGTCTGCAACGCGATGAGCGACGGACTGGTCGCAAGCTCCCAGCGGTCTTCGACGTGCTGCGGCAGCATGCTCGTCTCGTAGCGTGTAATCACGAGCCCGTAGCCGTGGGCGAGATCGATGCTCATGACCGAGCCGAGATCCCAACCGCCTTGTTGCACCGCGCAACGCACGAGGTCGCGAAACAGTGCCTCGATGTCTTCGTCGTTGCTGATCTGACTGGCGACATGGCGCAACGCCATGAGCCGCTGGTGGTGTTCCGGCATTGTCTGTCTCGTTGCCTGCGGAAAATCTACACCAAAGCGTCGGAAGAAAAAAAAGATCTTCCGACGATTCAGGGGAAGACCCCACCCCTACCGCGCAATAGCATGGGTCTCATCCGCAAGCCTCCGATATTTGCTGCGCGCGCCCCAGTCCGTCAGCGCACTTCCCCGACACCGCCACGCCGCACTCGCGGCGGGTTTTTGCATCGCAACAGGAGACACCCGTGAAACAAGAGCTGCGCAAGATCGCCACCTTTGTCGAGACGACCTACCGTGAAGGCGGCAAGGCGGCCGCCGAACCCGTCACGACCGTCGTCGTCGCCGCCGTGATTCGCAATCCGTGGGCAGGTCTGGGCTTCGTAGAGAACCTGCGTCCCGAGATCCTTCGTCTGGCGCCCGAACTTGGCGCACTCATGACGCAGCGCCTCGTCGACGTGATGCCCGGCGATCGTGTCCAGGCTTACGGCAAGGCCGCCGTCGTCGGCACCAACGGCGAGATCGAACACGCCTCCGCCATCATCCACACGCTGCGCTTCGGCAACCTGTTCCGCAGCGCAGTGAGCGGCACGGCATTCCTGCCCTTCACCAACACGCGCGTCGGCCCCGGCGCGCTGGTGTCCGTGCCGATGATCCACAAGTCGGAAACGGGCAAACGCTCGCACTTCATCACCGCCACGTTTCAGATGACGGACGCACCGGCCGCCGACGAAATTCTGCTGGCCATCGGTGCGGCAGACGGCGGTCGTGTACACCCGCGTATCGCCGACCGCTTCCAGGACATGGAAGAGATGGCGAACGACGCAGCCGCCACCGCCTGAGCGAGCACACGATGCCGCCCGTCATTGCCTTCCTTAGCCGGATGTCCGCCGACTATCAGCGTCCCTATCTGCACGCCTTGCGTGCGGCACTGCCGGGCGACATCGTCGCGCCGCTCGCCGAGCTTTCGAGCCGCCAGCGCGAACAGGTGTCGGTTGCCATCGTCGCGAATCCGGACCCGGCCGACATCTCCTGTCTTCCCGGCCTTCTGTGGATCCAGAGTCTCTGGGCCGGAGTCGAATCGCTCGTCAGCACGCTACCGGCAGGCAGCCCGCCGATCATGCGGCTGATCGATCCGGAAATGTCTCGCACGATGGCCGAGGCCGTGCTTGCCTGGACCTACTACCTGCAACGCGACATGCCGCGTTACGCGAAGCAGCAGGCACGGCACGAATGGCGGCAGCAAGCGTATCGCAAGCCTTCGCAAACAAGCGTCGGCTTACTCGGGCTCGGCGAACTCGGTCAGGCGGCTGCCGCAAGGCTGCGCGATGCCGGGTTTACCGTTCGAGGCTGGAGTCGCTCGCCCAAGGCGCTCGACGGCATCGAAACCCTTGCCGGAGACGACGGACTCGAGGCGATGCTCGCCGCAAGCGACATCGTCGTGAGCCTGATTCCGCTGACGGCCCAGACGCGTGGCATGCTCGACGGCCGGCGTCTGAATCTGATGAAGCCGGGGGCCGCGCTCATCAACTTCTCGCGAGGTCCTGTCGTCGTGACCGACGCCCTGATCGCGGCGCTCGACCGGGGGCATCTCTCGCATGCCGTGCTCGATGTCTTCGACGCGGAGCCGCTGCCGGTGACGTCGACGCTATGGGACCACCCGTCGATCACCGTGTTGCCGCACATCTCCGCGCCGACCGATCACGAAACGGCGGCGGCCGTCATTGCCGCCAATCTGCGGAATTTCCGCGCGACGGGGCGCATTCCCGGCAACGTCGATCTGGCGCGGGGGTATTGAGCGTGCACCGCGATCACGATGCGCACGCGCAGCCGCCGCGCGTTTATCCCACCGTCGACTTCCATCGGGAAGGCGTTCAGCATGGCTTCCTGAAGGTGCCTCACTCGACCGATGCCAGTGCCTGGGGGGCCGTCATGATTCCGATCACCGTGATCCGTCGCGGCGACGGCCCGGTCGCCTTATTCACCGGCGGGAATCATGGCGACGAATACGAAGGCCCGATTGCCTTGTCACGACTGGCGAACGCGTTAAAGGCGCCTGACGTGAACGGCACCGTCATCGTCGTGCCGTTCATGAATGCGCCCGCCCTGCTTGCGGGAAAGCGCACGTCGCCGCTCGACGGCGGCAATCTCAATCGTGCGTTCCCGGGGCGCGCCGACGGTACCGTCACCGAACGCATCGCCGATTATTTCTCGCGCTGCCTGCTACCGTTGGCGGACATCGTGGTCGATATTCATTCTGGCGGCCGCACGCTCGATTTCCTGCCGTTCGCGGCGATCCACGAATTGGCCGATGTGGCGCAACAGGCACGTGCCGAAGCCGCAATGCAGGCGTTCGGCGCCCCGTACTCGCTGCGCATGCGCGACACCGATCCGCATGGGCTCTATGACACGGCCGCCGAAGCACAGGGCAAAGTGTTCGTGACGACAGAGCTCGGCGGCGGTGGGACGGCCAGCGCGCAGAGCGTCGCGATTGCGCATCGCGGCGTGTACGGCGTGCTGGTGCAGGCGGGTATCGTGGCTGCCGATGTCGCAAGGCGAGACGGCGCTGTCATGGCCCCCGACACGCCGGTCGTCCAGCTCTCCATGCCGGACGACGACTGCTATGTGACGTGCGAGCATGGCGGCTTGCTGGAGATGCGTCACGATCTCGGTGCAATGGTGCGGCGCGGCGACGTCGTCGCACACATTCACGACGTGACACGCACAGGCACCGCCCCGGTCGAATACCGCGCGGCGCGCGATGGTATGCTGATCGGCCGACATTTCCCGGGTCGCGTCGGCATGGGCGACATGCTTTGTGTCCTGGCCGACGTGCAGGTCTGACGCGCCGCAGGACCCGAAGGTTTGCCTGACCGTCCGTCCCTTCCGGTGCTGCCCCCATGGTGAAACTCGACCGCTTCGACATCGCAATTCTTCAGGTGCTGGCCCGTGAGGGTCGCATGACCAAGTCACGTCTGGCCGAACTGATTCACTTGTCCGTATCGCCCACGTGGGAGCGCGTGCAACGACTCGAAACGGCAGGCGTCATTCGCGGCTATCGTGCCGACGTCGACTGGAGCGGCGTGGTGCAGCTTAGCCGCATCATCGTCGAAATCACGCTCGCGCGACACACCGCGCACGACATGAATCGCTTCGAAGCCCACCTTCGCGAAGCCCCCGAAGTCGTTCAATGTCATGCCACGGGTGGGGGCGTCGACTACATCGTGCACGTGCTCGCGCGCGACATCGACCATTACCAGCGCTTCATCGACGATCTGCTGATGGCCGACTTCGGCATCGAGCGCTACTTCACGTACATCGTCACGAAGGTCGTCAAGAACGACGGCAACGCCGTTCCCGGCTGGGTCGATCCGGACTGATCCGCTTGCGCCACCCGGTGCACAAAGATTCTTCTGCGGGACGCCGTCAACTCAGAAAAAAGCCACAGTCCGCACCCACCGATCGGAAAAAACGTCGGCCTCGCGCCCCCGACAATCTCTGCATGACGAACGCATGCCATGCCAGGAGATTGCCGATGCTGCTCGACCACCCGGTGCTGTTCAAATCGCTGTGCTACATCGACGGCCGTTGGACGCATAGCGAGGACGCCGCGTCCATCGCCGTTGTCGACCCTTCCGATCAAACCACGCTCGGCCACGTGCCGATGCTCACGCGCGATCAGATTCGCGTGGCCGTCGACGCAGCCCAGCGCGCCTTCACCACGTGGCGCTGGACGCCCGCCGCACAACGCTGCGCCACCCTGCTGCGCGGGCATGCACTGATCGAACGACATGCCGACGACCTTGCCATCCTTCTCTCGCGCGAGCAGGGCAAGCCACTGCGCGAGGCGCGCGGGGAAATCGGTTATGGCGCGTCCTTCATCGCGTGGTACGCCCACGAAGCCTGCCGCCTCGATGGCCGCACCATCACCTCGCATATCGACGGCGCGCAACTGGGCACCGTGCGCGAACCGGTCGGCGTCGCCGCACTCATCACGCCCTGGAATTTCCCCTTCGCAATGATCACGCGCAAGGCGGCGGCGGCATTGGCTGCCGGTTGCACCGTCGTCGTGAAGCCTGCGCATGAAACGCCATTCAGCGCGCTGGCGCTTGCGCAATTGGCTGATGAAGCCGGGCTGCCGCCGGGCCTGTTCAATGTGGTGCTGGGCGAGCCCGATATGGCCATGCGAACCCTCGTGGGCGACGCCCGCGTGCGCGCCGTGAGCTTTACCGGCTCGACGCGCGTCGGTCAGCTGGTCGCGCAGGCTGCGGCTGCCAGCGGCGTGAAGAAGCTCGCGCTCGAACTCGGCGGCAATGCCCCGTTCATCGTGCTCGACGACGTGGATCTCGACGAGGCCGTGCGTATCGCCGTCGCCGCCAAGTTTCAGACGTCCGGTCAAGATTGCTGCGCCGCCAACCGCATCTTCGTCGCTCGCGCGCGTTACGGTGCGTTCGTGGATCGCTACACGCAGGCCGTAGCCAAGCTGCGCGTTGGCCCCGCCTTCGCGGAAAACGTCGACGTGGGGCCGCTCATGCATCAGGCGGCATTTGACGCGACGGCCCAGCGGGTGGACGACGCCCGACGCAAGGGCGCGCAGATCACCGTTGGCGGCGAACCCCATGCGCTGGGTGGCTGGTTCTACAGCCCCACCGTGGTGACCGATGTTGCGCCCGGCATGCGCATATACGACGAAGAAAACTTCGGCCCGATTTCAGCGGTATGCGCGTTCGACTCACTCGACGATGTCATCGCGAAGGCCAACGACACCGAGTACGGCCTCGCCGCCTATGTTTGCGGGCGTCGCATCGACGAAATCTTCACGCTGATCCGGCGGCTCGACTTCGCCATGGTCAGCGTGAACGGCGTGAAATTCACCGGCGCGCCGGTGCCGTTCGGCGGGATGAAGGCGTCCGGACTCGGGCGCGAGGGCGGCGTCGACGGCTTCGAGCCGTTCACCGAGACCAAGTACTTCTGCCTCGGCAATCTCGGCATCCCCGTGCATCACGCCTGACGCCAGGTTCACCGGCCTCGACACAATCGCGCAATCACGCATTCGCGCCCCATCCACCTCATTGCTTCACTTCCTCGACATCAAGGAGACGTCCCATGGCCGCTTCGACCGACCAACTGTTCGCGCAGGATCGCGCGCACTTCATGCACCCGTCCACCCACGCGGCCGATCACGCGAGCGGCACGCTGCCAGGCAAGATCATCCGCACCGCACAAGGCATGCACATTGAAGATCACGAGGGCCGCCGCTATCTCGACGCCTTCGCTGGCCTTTACTGCGTGAACATCGGCTACGGTCGCACCGAAGTGGCCGACGCCATCCACAAGCAGGCCACCTCGCTCGCCTACTATCACACGTACGTCGGGCATTCGACGGACGCCATCATCGAACTCTCCAAACGCATCATCGACTGGTCGCCCGCGGGCATGAAGAAGGTGTATTACGGGCTCTCCGGGTCAGACGCCAACGAGACGCAGATCAAGATCGTCTGGTACTACAACAACGTGCTGGGTAGACCGCAAAAGAAGAAGATCATCTCGCGCGAGCGCGGGTATCACGGCTCCGGCATCGTGACCGGCAGCTTGACGGGTCTGCCGAGTTTCCACCAGCATTTCGATCTGCCGGTCGAGCGCGTGCATCACACCGTGTGCCCTCATTGGTACCGCAAGGCGCCTCAGGGAATGAGCGAACAGGCATTCGTTGCGCATTGCGTCGAGGAACTCGAAAAGCTCATCGCCCGCGAAGGGGCCGACACGATTGCAGCCTTCATCGGCGAGCCGGTGATGGGCACCGGCGGCATCATCACGCCGCCTGCCGGATATTGGAACGCCATCCAGGCCGTGCTGCGTCGTCACGACATTCTGCTCATTGCCGACGAAGTGGTTTGCGGCTTCGGCCGTCTTGGCTCGCCGATGGGCTCGCAACACTACGGCATGACGCCCGATCTCATCACGATTGCCAAGGGTCTCACCAGCGCCTACGCCCCGCTCTCGGGCGTGATCGTCGGTGAACGTGTCTGGGACGTGATCGAGCGCGGTGCTCGCGAACACGGCCCGATGGGACATGGCTGGACCTACTCGGGTCATCCGATCTGCGCTGCCGCTGCACTCGCCAATCTCGATATTCTGGCGCGCGAGAACCTGACGCAGAACGCCGCCGACGTCGGCCGATACTTCGGTGAGAAGCTGCACGCCGCGTTCGACGCACATCCGCTCGTCGGGGAAGTGCGCAACGTCGGCATGCTCGCCGCCGTCGAATTCATGGCCGATGGTGCAGCGCGCCAGCCGTTCGATGCGGCCATGAAAATCGGCCCACGTGTCTCGGCCGCTGCGCTCGCACGCGGCATGATCGCGCGTGCCATGCCGCACGGCGACATCCTGGGCTTCGCGCCGCCGCTGATCGCCACGCGAGCGGACGTCGACGAGATGGTGAGCATCGCGCGCGCAGCGGTCGACGACGTGGCGGAGCAGGTGCTGCGCTGAGCGCAGTCGGCGGGTCTGCGGATGTCTGCGGATGATTGCCGCGATGGACTGTGGATGATGTGCTGCGCGGGCAACCCGAACGCTGCGCCGCACGTCGCAACACCGTGCACATCGCAGGACACATCGCGTGCCCTCTCCATCGGTTCGTAGGATGACCTCCCTTTTCGGCACGGCTTTAATGGGATGACACGGTGGCCTATTCTGGGCGGACTCAGGGGCCACTTCTCCACTCCCATCCTCCCGAGGTACCGTGCATGTCCATCGAATCGCTGATTGAGGCCGATCGCCAGTTCCTGATCCATCCTGTAGCCGACTACCGCGCACATGAGGCGCGAGGGGCGACGGTGCTTACCAGCGGCAACGGGGCCTGGCTGCACGATGCCAATGGACACGCCCTGCTCGACGGATTCGCAGGGCTGTGGTGCGTGAATACCGGCTACGGGCAGGCGTCTATCGTCAAGGCCGCCACCGAGCAGCTGAACCGACTTCCCTATGCCACGGGCTATTTCGGCTTCGCTTCGGCACCCGCTATCACGCTGGCGCAGAAGCTCGTGGAACTCGCGCCGCCATCGTTGCAGCATGTGTATTTCACGCTTGGCGGGTCGGACGCCGTCGACGCCGCCGTGCGCTTCATCACCCACTACTACAACGCCATCGGCAAGCCGTCGAAGAAGCATTTCATCGCGCTCGAACGTGGATATCACGGCTCGTCGTCGACTGGCGCAGGACTCACCGCCCTGCCTGCGTTTCACCGCAACTTCGATCTGCCGTTGCCGACACAGCATCACATCGCATCGCCCTATCCCTATCGCAGTGCCACGCCCAACGATCCGCAGGCCATCATTGCCGCATCGGTCGCCGCGCTCGAAGCCAAGGTCGGCGAGTTGGGGGCCGAGCATGTCGCTGCGTTTTTCTGCGAACCGGTGCAAGGCTCCGGAGGCGTGATCGTGCCGCCCAAGGGCTGGCTGCGCGCCATGCGAGACGCCTGCAAAAAGCTCGACATTCTGTTCGTCGCCGACGAAGTCATCACCGGATTCGGTCGCACCGGGCCAATGTTCGCGTGCGAAGCGGAAGACGTCTCGCCCGATCTCATGACGCTGGCCAAGGGGCTGACCGCCGGTTATGCGCCGATGGGCGCCGTGCTGATGTCCGACGCCATCTATCAGGCCATGGCAGATGCGGCGCGCGGCACGCCCGTCGGTCATGGACAGACGTACTCGGCGCATCCGGTCAGTGCGGCCATCGGTCTGGCTTGCCTGAAGCTCTATGACGAAGGCGGCTTGCTCGCGAACGGTCAGGCACAGGCCAAGGCATTCGCCGACGGTCTGGACGCCTTCCTCGACCACCCGCTGGTCGGCGACTCCCGTCATCGCGGTCTGCTCGGTGCACTCGAACTCGTGGCCGACAAGTCGACACGCCAGCGCTTTGATGCGTCGCTCAATCTCCCCGAACGGATCGGCGCTGCCGCATATCGGAACGGCGTGATCTTCCGTGCGTTCGGCGACAACATCCTCGGCTTTGCTCCCGCCCTTTGCTACACGGCGGACGACGTCGCCGAACTCTTCGCCCGCGTGCGCACGACACTCGACGAAGTACTCGATACCCCCGACGTGCGCGCCGCGTTGCGCGGTTGATGTCCGCCAATGAATGTGCTGATGCGCCACGACTGCGCCCGATAACTTCTGCCCGCTTTCCCGGAGATTCATTCGAATGTCGCTTTCCCTGTCACGCCCCGATTTGATGCGCCGTCAGAACCTGATCAACGGCGAATGGACCGACGCCCGCCATGCCGGTCGCTACGCCGTGCACGACCCTGCCAGCGATACGTTGCTCGCAGACGTTGCCGACAGTACGGCCACCGATGCCCGCGCCGCTACTGACGCCGCCTACCGCGCGTTGCCCGCGTGGCGCGACAAGCTGCCGCGAGAACGCGCCGAAGTCCTCAAGCGCTGGCACGCATTGATTCTTGCGAACGCCGACGACCTGGCCCGGATCATCTCGCTCGAACAAGGCAAACCGCTGGCGGAAGGGCGTGGGGAAGTCGCGTATGGGGCGTCGTACGTCGACTGGTTCGCCGGGGAAGCGACACGCGTCTATGGCGACCTGATTCCGCAACAACAACCCGGCAAGCGCATGTCGGCGGTGAAGGAGCCCATTGGCGTCGTCGCCGCCATCACGCCGTGGAATTTCCCGCTCGCGATGATTGCCCGCAAAATTGCCCCGGCGCTGGCCGTGGGCTGCACCGTGGTTGCAAAGCCCGCCGAAGACACGCCACTCACGGCGCTTGCCCTCGCGACGCTGGCCCTCGAAGCCGGTGTGCCACCGGGCGTGCTGAACATGATCACGGCGTCGCGCACGCAAGGCATTGAGGCCGTGGCGGATTGGCTCGCCGACGAACGCGTGCGCAAGGTGACGTTCACCGGATCGACTGCGGTTGGGGTGCATCTCGCGCGCGAATCGGCGGGCACGCTCAAGAAGCTGTCGCTCGAACTTGGCGGGAATGCGCCGTTCATCGTGTTCGACGATGCCGATCTCGATGCGGCGGTCACGGGCCTGATGGCTTCGAAGTTCCGCAATGGCGGACAAACGTGCGTGTGCCCGAATCGGGTGTATGTGCAAGCGGGTGTCTACGACCGGTTCGCCGAGTTGCTGTCGCAGCGCGTGAGCGCGCTGCACGTGGCACCGGCGAGCGACGCACAGGCGCAGATCGGCCCGATGATCAATCGTCGGGCAGTGGAGAAGATCAGTCGTCATGTCGAAGATGCGCGCTCGCATGGGGCCCGCACGCTGACCGGTGGCACGACGCTGCCGTCGCTCGGGCCGCACTACTTCGCACCGACCGTGCTGGCCGATGTGAACGACGAGATGCTCGTCTGCCGTGAGGAAACCTTTGGGCCGGTGGTGCCGCTGTTCCGCTTCGACACCGAGGATGAAGTGATTCGGCGCGCCAACGACACGCCGTTCGGGTTGGCCGCCTACTTCTACACGCAGAACATGCGCCGTGCCGAGCGAGTGGCACGCCGTCTCGAAGCCGGTGTCATCGGCATAAACGAAGGCGCCGTCTCGAGCGAAGCTGCGCCGTTCGGTGGCGTGAAGTCCTCCGGCTATGGACGTGAGGGCTCGAAGTATGGGCTCGACGACTATCTGTCGATCAAGTACGTCTGCCAGGGCGGGCTGGATTGACGCGTTTGGCGAGTTTGGCGAGCGCGACCTGCTTCGCGATCAGGTTCAACGTTCAATGACTCCCGACACCAGGTCGCTCGCCAGCTCACTCAGATAACTGACACTGTCGGCCAGCGTCCGCCTACAACGATTTCAGACAGCGGCCGATATCGGGTGCTACGCCCGATTCATAGAATTCCCGTAACGGGTGAAGATTCGGGCGCACGCCGCATCACCCGTCCGAGAGATCCGGAACGGGGAGGCACTGTGAATGCATCACACCCGCACGCGCCAGAGTCCGCGCTTCGCGCGTTCTTGCAACAGCAATATCGGCCCGGGCGTCCCTACGAAACGCTGCAGTCGCTGATCGATGAGGGCTTCGATGCGCTGCCCTATCCGGGCGGTGGAGACACGCGCTCGCGGTGGCGAATGCTCGCAGACATCGGCAGCGTCGATCTTTGCCTGGCCAAACTCTTCGAGAGCCACACCGACGCGTTGGCCATCTTTCACGAACTTCGAGGCGCCACGCCTGCCGGGCCCGTCGGAATGTGCGCCGTGTGGTGTTCCGAACCACCGACGGCACGCGTCACGCTCACGCCCTGTGAACGAGACGGCCGAGAAGTCACGCTCACCGGCACGAAAGCGTGGTGCTCCGGCGCCCGGCATGTGCGTTCGGCGCTCGTGAGCGCGTGGGACGGGGAGACCCCCTGTCTCGTGTTCGTCGACCTCGCACAAGCGCAAACCGGTCGGATTGAAGTCAAACCCAACGAATGGCATGCGATCGGTATGGCATGCACGCAAAGCTTCGACGTGACGTTTCACGAGGCGCGCGCACACCGGGTCGGCGCGCCGGGGGCTTACCTGTCGCGTCCTGGCTTTCATCATGGCGGTGCGGGTATCGCTGCGTGCTGGTACGGTGCTGCAGCAGGCATCGCCGATGTCGTGCGCGAGACCATGTCCGGTCGATCCGACGACCCTCACACACTGGCGCACATGGGTGTCATCGACGTCGCACTGGTACAAGCCGCGAGCGTACTGCGCGCAACCGCCCAACTGATTGACGCGCATCCCGAAGCGCCGTGCCTTCATCATGTACGGCGTGCCCGGCTATCGGTGGAAGCGTGCGCCGAGACGGTGTTGCGACACGCACCGCGCGCCGTGGGCCCCGGCCCGATGTGTCGCAATGCGCGCTTTGCACAACTCCTGGCCGACCTCCCCGTGTTCATCCGCCAAAGCCATGCAGAACGCGATCTCGCCGAGCTTGGCCAGAGCGTCGTCGCACACGACACAGACGCGCTATGGACACTCTGAGCGCGCGCGTCATTGCCGGAGAAGGCACCGCAGAGGCGACCTGGCAACACTGGTTTCGCCGACACCCGTTGCCGACCGTGCCTGCGCGCTCGCTCGTCGCGCCGGGCCATGCAGTGCACGTCGTTGCGCCACACCCCGACGACGAAGTGCTCGGATGTGGCGGCACATTGCATCAATGGGCGCGATGTAACGTGGACGTCCACCTCTGGGCGGTGACGGACGGCGAAGCCAGCCATCCCGGCTCGACGGTGTGGACGCCCGCTCAATTAGCCGAGATCCGTGTTCGCGAAAGTCTGACCGCGCAGCAAAGACTGTCGCTGCGCGCCGGGCGCCATCGCCTACGCATCCCGGACGGCCAGGTCGCGGCGCACGAATCACGGATCGCCGATGCCCTGTGTCGCGCGCTCGTGCCGGGCGACACCGTCCTCGCACCGTGGCGATTCGACGCTCACCCCGACCACGAAGCCGTCGCGCGTGCGTGCCTTCGTGCAGCACAGGCCATCCGATGCCGCGTAATCGAGATGCCGATCTGGGGCTGGCATTGGGCGGATCCGGCCTCAGATGATCTGCCCCTCGAGCGCGCGGTCGCCGTGCGTCTGCCGCGCCGCGATCGGCTCGCAAAGCGGCAGGCGATGTCCGCCTTTCGCAGTCAGCTCGGCCCCGATCCGAGCACAGGTGCGCCCCCGGTGTTGCCCACGTATGCGCTCGCCCGATGGCAACGGCCGTTCGAGGTGTTCTTTCTATGACGGACTTCAACGCCCCGGATTTCGACGCGCGCTATCGCGCCTGCGACGATCCGTGGTCGGTGCACTCTTCCTGGTACGAACGGCGCAAGCGCGATCTGGTGCTTGCGTCGCTTGGACAACCGCGCTACGCCGCGGCGCTCGAGCTGGGCTGCGGCCTCGGCCAGATCACCGCGCCGCTGGCATCGAGATGCGACAAGCTACATGCGGTCGATCTGTCGCCGAGCGCCATCGAGCGTTGCCGTGCCCTATTTGCAGCGCGAGGCATCGACAATGTGTCTCTCGATGTGATGTCGGTGCCGGAAGCATGGCCATTGACGGAGTGGGCCTCGGTGGACCTCGTGATCGTCTCGGAACTTGCTTACTATCTGTCGCCCGAGCGCTTCACGCGGCTGATGCAGTCGTGCTTGCGTTCGCTCAGTACGGGGGGCGAGTGGCTGATGTGCCATTACATGCCGGAGTTCGACGACCGGGTGCAGCCGACGCATACGCTGCATGAAGCGGTGCATCGCGTGAGCGGACTCGTGCGATGCGTGGCGCATGAAGACCAGCGGTTTCGACTGGACGTATGGCGCAAGGAATAATGAGGTCCGACCATGATTGGCATTTGCATTCCGGCACACAACGAGGAGCGTCACATCGATCTCTGTCTTGCAGCGGTCGTGCGCGCGACGCAACAGCCGGCGCTTTTCGGTGAACCGGTCGCCGTCGTCGTGGTGCTCGATGCGTGCACCGACGCGACGGCTAAGCGTGTCGGGACATGGCCCGTCACGGCACTGACGTGTCACGCCCGCAACGTCGGTATGGCACGTGCATGTGGCGCACAACATCTGATCGCAAGAGGCGCTCGCTGGCTCGCATTCACCGACGCCGACACAATCGTTTCTCCCGGCTGGCTCGTCGATCAGTTGTCGCTGCGCGCACAAGTGGTCTGCGGCACCGTTGGCGTCATACACTGGGAATCGCACGGCATCCACGCACAACGGGCGCGGGCTGCATTTCTTGCTCACTATCAAGATCGCGACGGACACCGTCACGTGCATGGAGCCAACCTCGGCATCGATGCGGCGGTGTATCAACGACTGGGGGGCTTCGACCCGATGACGTGCAGCGAAGATCGGGCGCTGGTGGAGCGCTCAGAGAAAGCCGGCGTGTCCATCGCGTGGAGCGCGCTACCCCGCGTGACGACCTCGGCACGGCCGTTCTCGCGCGTGAGCGCCGGGTTTGCCGATGCGCTTCGGCAGGCATGGCCGGACAAGGCGCTGCCGCCCGCCAAGCGCGGGTGAGTATTTTCACTCCACAGCATTACGTATGAGCGATTTCCTAAGGCACCTCCCGCAGATCCGTGGCATCAAAGGCGAACGCACGAATGTCGGCCTGTCGGCCGCATTTCGTGCGTCGCGCAGCTTCATGCGCCGTAATGCGTCATGTCGCGCCCGCCTCTCCCGCGCAGCTTGCTACGACGGGAAGCTCCACGAAAAACAATTGCATACCGAGGTACCAGGAGATGAACGAACTTGCCGCAACCGTCCCCCGCCAATGGGCGATGTCCGCCCGCGACGCCTGTGTGTTGCTAGCCAATGCCATCCTGATGGTGGCGCTCATTGCCCTATTGCCATTCGACGAAAAGACCAATCGTGGACTCGCACTCACCGTCTTCATCGCCGTGTTGTGGCTGTCCGAAGCCGTCCACCTGACGGCCACCGCATTGATGGTGCCGGTCCTTGCCGTGCTGCTCGGCATTCTCGAAGTCCCCTCCGCGTTGACGTCGTTCGCCCATCCGATCGTTTTCCTTTTCTTTGGCGGCTTTGCGCTGGCGACCGCCATGCGCATTCAGGGCCTCGATCGCTTCCTCGCGAACCGGCTCCTGACGCTCGCCGGCGGACGCATGAATCGGGCGGCGATCATGCTGTTCCTCACCACCGCGGTGCTGTCGATGTGGGTCAACAACACGTCGACGACCGCCATGATGTTGCCGCTCGCCATGGGCATCCTCTCGCAACTCGACGCCAGTCGCGACCGCCGCACGTTCACCTTCCTGTTGCTCGGCATTGCGTACAGCGCCAATATCGGCGGACTGGGCACTGTCGTCGGCAGCGTTCCCAACGCCATGGTCGCGTCGCATCTGGGCATCGACTTCCTGACGTGGGCCAAATTCGGTGTGCCTTTGGTCGCTGTGCTGCTGCCGCTCATGATTGCCACGACGTATCTGATCTTGCGCCCGCGTCTGGACCAAAAGGTTGACGTCGACGTCGAGCCGATGACGTGGACCGGCCAGCGCATCGCCGCCGTCGGGATCTTTGGCTTCACGGTGATGACCTGGATCTTCAGCCAGCAGATCGCGGCGTGGCTCGGCGGCGTCAGGCAGCTCGACACGCTGATCGCCCTGCTTGCCGCCATCCTCATCGCGACGACCGGCGTTGCTTCATGGAAACAGATTCAGGCCCATACCGACTGGGGCGTGCTGCTGCTGTTCGGCGGTGGCCTCACGCTCAGCGTGGTCTTGCGCGACTCGGGCGCCAGCGTCGTCATGGCGCAGGCCGTGTCCAGCATCTTCGCTACCAGCCCGACCCTTGTGGTCCTGCTGATCACTGCCGCGTTCATCGTCTTCCTGACCGAACTGACGAGCAACACGGCCAGCGCGGCGATTCTCGTGCCAATCTTCGCCGCCATTTCGGTCTCTCTGGGCATGCCCGAAGCTTTGCTGACGATGGTGATCGGCATCGGGGCGTCATGCGCCTTCATGCTGCCGGTAGCCACGCCACCGAACGCCATCGTGTTCGGCACCGGCTGCGTGCCGCAACGCTCGATGGTCGGTGCAGGATTCGTCATCAATATCGTCTGCATCCTTGTGATCACGGGCTTCGCGTGGACGCTCTGGCGCTAATGGCGTGAGCCGGGGGGCGACCTCTCGTGCCCCTCCCCGCGGCCGCTCAGGCAGACTCGTCACACGGAGCCGGTACAATCTAGGAAAAATACCTCCGGCAATCCGTTGCGATGATGTCTGCTTCACCTGCCCGAACTGTCCAATCCATGCTTTCTTTACGTCCTGTGCGCGGCGCTTTGGCGCTCGCCGCACTCACCGCAGTGCTTGCCGGTTGCGCAGGCGCGCGCCCCGGCGCACTCTCGGCCTCCCCGGCAAGCCCACAGACGCCCCGCGTTGCGACGACGTCGCCGATGAGCACCGCCTCCGCTGCGCCGTCCACCGAAACACCGCAGGCCGTGGCGCCGCTACCATGGTGCGTGCAAACCTCGCTGCGTGAAGAAGACGACCTCATGCGCAACTTCGGCGGCATTCCCGCTGGCGTTCGCAAGATCGAGGAAACGCGATTCATCGCCAGCTACGACCGCGTCACCGGCAAAGTCGGCCCGCTCGATAACGGCAATCGCTTCGTAATGGAATTCGACGCGCAGGGTCACCTGCTCGCCAGCACCGATCGCGGCCGCTATACCTACGACGCCGATGGCCGCCTGCACAGCATCAACGGCAGCAGCGTCGACTGGCAAGGGCCGGACGAGTGGATCGTGCACGCAACGCGGCATCCCGCTTGGAAGGAACAAGTGCGTCAGGAAGACGGGCATCTCGAATGGACGCGCACGCTGGTGTCCAGCTCGAACAGCCTGCGCCATCGCCGACCCGGCACGCTTCAGGCGCGTCAGTTCGACGACGAATGCTTTGCGCTGTCGCGTCAGTGGGAAGCGCCGAACGAGGCGCGTCAGGTGATTACCGCCGACGGCCGCGCCCGCCCGGCACCGAAGATGGTGTCGTATCGCACGTTCGCCAGCGTGGAGCGCAAGCCCGATGGCGGACGCATCGTGCGCGACAACGGCGCGGCCGCGTTCATCGACGGTCAATGGCTGCCGCTCGCGTGGGACAACGAAGTCTCGGAGTACTCGCCGCGCCACGAACTCATCCGTGTGACCCGCACCGACGCGGCCACAGGCGAGCGCCACGTCTCCGAATACCACTACAAGTACGACAGCCACGGCAACATCGTGCGCATCGTGATTACCGCGCCCGGCGACAGAGTCGACCCGTTCGCGAACGTCTTCGTGCGAAAGCTGACGTACTTCGATACCACAGCAGCAGCGCCCGCTGTACCGGCGCCCCACGCCGTGTCACCGGCACCGGCCGCCGAATCGACCACCGAGTCGACTACCGAATCGACCGCCCCCGCCGCCAGCGACAAACTTACGTCGGCAAAGTGAAGCGGAACGTCGCGCCCTGCGCTGCCTGACCGGACGTGTCCACCAACGTGATGCGCCGGTCGTGCAGTTGCAGGATGCGATGCACGATCCGCAATCCTAGTCCGCCCTCGCGGCGTGCCCCGCCGACCGTGAACGGCCGCTCGAACAAGCCCTCTCGCGCGCTGTCCGGAATTCCCGGCCCCGTATCGCTCACCCGAACTTCGATTTCCGAACCGGCCGGTGCCACTGCCACGGTGATCTCGCCGCCGGGCGGCGTGTAACGCAGCGCGTTTTCCAGCAAGTTCGTGAAGACACGCTCGATCAGACCGAGGTCGCCCCGCGCCGCCGGAATCTGCGGCGCGAGTTGCGCACGCAGCGCCACACCGCGCGACTCGGCGCTCAGTTCGAATTTCTGGAAGACATCCTGGATCAGATCCGTCACTGAGAACGGCTCCAGCTCCGGCTGCACAAACCCATGCTCAAGACGCGCCAGCTCGAACAACGACTGCGCCAGCGCGCCGACCTTGCGGCTCTGGTCCAGCGCAATGCCGAGATAGCGCCGACGCTCGTCGGGCGTGAGCGTCGCGTCCTTGAGCGAAAGCGTTTCCAGATAGCCGTGCAGCGACGAAAGCGGCGTGCGTAAATCGTGGGAGATGTTGGCGATGAGTTCGCGCCGCTCCTGATCCTGACGCGTTAGCGTGCGCCATTGCGTGCCCAGTCGCTCGGCCATCTGACGGAACGCCCGCTCCAGCACCGTGATCTCGTCGCTCGGACGCGCCTGTTCTGCCGCCAGCGCTTCCGTCGACAGGGCAGGCACCGGCGGAGGTGCCGCGTCGATGTCGAATTCGCGCACGGTCTGCGTCAGTCGCCGCAGCGGGCGCGTAATGAGCGCAAACGCCGCCAGATCCGCGATCAGGCAGAGTGCCGCCACGAGACCGATCGACAACAGGGCCGTGTTGAGTGCAGCACTCGTTGCCCCGCGTTCGGCAAACCGGTCGTGCGCCTCGCCCAGCAGCACGACGTAGACGTAACCCACTTCGCGCCCGTCCACGCGCAACGGCGCGGCGCTGAAGACTTTACGCACGTCGGCGTTGCGCGGGTCGTCGCCGTAGATCGGCAGCGCCTCGCCGTCGATCAGACGATGCACCGGTCCAAGATCGACCTGCATGCGACGCACATGCCCTTCCGGCGCAGCGTGCCCGGTGATGCGTCCCTGTTCGTCGAGCAGATAGACCTCGACGCTCGGATTCACGACCATCAGTTGCCCGAACAGACGTCGCACTGCATCGGGCTTCATGCCGTTCGCATCCATTAGCTGCGCGTTGGCGGCGATGTGCTCGGCCAGCCCGCGCGAAAGTCCCTGAATCACTTCGGCTTCGTGCATGCGGTTCGCCCTCACCTGCATCCATGCCGACGTGCCGCTGCACACGATCAGCAGCACGGCGAACACGAGCGACAGGCGCTGGGTCAGGGAGAGATTCCAGCGACGCATCATGCGGCTCCCGCGTCGGTGCCGCCGGTGCCCGAACCTTCTGGCGCACCGTCGTTCGCGAACTTGTAACCGCGCCCCCAGACGGTGAGGATGCGCATGGGCTGCGCGGGATCGGCTTCGATCTTGGCCCGCAAGCGGTTGATGTGTGTGTTCACAGTGTGTTCGTACCCTTCATGCTGATAGCCCCACACAGCGTTGAGCAGATCCATGCGCGAGAACACCTTGCCGGGCTGACGCGCAAAGAAGTACAGCAAATCGAATTCGCGCGGCGTGAGGTCGAGCAGCTTGCCGCCAAGCGTAGCCTCGCGCGCAATCGGGTCGATGAACAACCCGGCAATCGCCAGGCTGCCCGCTTCCATGCGGGCATTGCGGGCGAGCGCATCGACGCGGCGCATGAGCGCCTTGACCCGCGCGACCAGCTCCAGCACGGAAAAGGGCTTGGCGAGGTAGTCGTCTGCCCCCAATTCCAGCCCGAGAATCCTGTGGACCTCGCTGGAGCGGGCGCTGGTGATGATGATGGGGGTGTAGCGGGTCATCTGCCGCGCTTGTCGGCAGATTTCCAGCCCGTCGACGCCGGGCAGCATGAGATCGAGGATCAGGGCGTCCCAGCCGCCTTCGGCGAGGCGCCGCAGGCCCTCGTTGCCATCGGCGCAATGCACGACCTCGAACCGCTCGTCGCGCAAATGCAGCGTGAGCAGATCGGCAATATGCACGTCGTCTTCGACGAGCAGGACACGGCGCGGCGATTCCATCGGACGGGAAGCTCCCGGAAAGTGAGTCTTGAAGGCCCCATTGTGCGCAGATCGCGCCCCTGGAGGTATCACGAATTGTTTAATTTTACGTGAGGACTTCGCCATCGCCGGGGCACTAATCTTCAGTCATCGATCCGGCACGGATCCCCTCTGTGCCGTACCACCGCCGTCGCGCTCCCCAGCTTATTGCGGCGGGGCCAGCCCGCGCCGGATCGTCCTACTGACCGGAGGATGTCATGAGATTGTCCGATTTGTACCCGCCCAAGCCCCGGAAGCCCGCCACATCGGCGACGCAGCCAGCACGTGCCGTGGCGGCCAGCGCCGCCCCGACACCCGCGCGCCGCCTGTTTCTGCTGAGCGCAACTGCCGCGGCCGCCGCCGTCGCCGCCGGGCTGGTGCCGCGTCTGGTGCGCCCGGCCGTGGCGGCCGAAGGCGCGAACGCCACCGAACACTTCGAGGTGGCCTTCAGCGACGCCGAATGGCGCAAGCGCCTGTCTGCCGGTCAGTACGAGATCCTGCGTCAGGAAGGCACCGAACGGCCCTACTCCAGCCCACTCAACGACGAACACCGTGCCGGCACGTTCGCCTGCGCAGGCTGCGCACAGCCGCTGTTCTCGTCGCGCACCAAGTTCGACAGCCACACCGGCTGGCCGAGCTTCTGGACACCGCTCGACAAGGCCGTGGGCACCCATACGGACCGGAGCTTCGGCATGGTGCGCACGGAAGTGCATTGCAGCCGTTGTGGCGGCCATCTGGGTCACGTCTTCGACGACGGTCCCAAGCCGACCGGCCTGCGCTACTGCATGAACGGTCTTGCGATGACGTTCCATCCGCAAGCCGCCTGATATCGGCCCACCACGACGCCCCCCCAAATAAAAGCTCGCAGCGTCCGCACGTCGGACGCCGCTCAAGGAGCGCTTCATGACTTTGCTCATCCTTGCCTACCTCGGCGGGATTCTGACGATCGTCAGCCCGTGCATCTTGCCGGTGCTGCCGTTCGTATTCTCGCGTGCCGGTCAGTCGTTCTCGCGCAGCGTGCTGCCCATGCTCGCGGGCATGGTGCTGATGTTCGCGCTTGTCGCCACGCTGGCCGCAGTCGGTGGCAGTTGGGTCGTGCAGGCCAACCAGTACGGCCGCTGGCTCGCGCTCGCCCTCGTCGCAGTGTTCGGCGCGACGCTGCTTTTTCCGAAGCTCGCCGAACGCCTTACACACCCGCTCGTGTCGCTGGGCAACCGTCTGACGCAATCCGCGCAGAGCGACGACAGTGTCTCGGGCGAATCCAAAGGCACCGGTCCCGGTGCGTCGTTCCTGCTCGGCATTGCTACGGGCCTGCTCTGGGCGCCGTGTGCCGGTCCGATTCTCGGCCTTGTGCTGACGGGCGCGGCACTGCAAGGTGCGAGCGTCGGCACGACGCTGCTGCTCGTCGCGTACGCCGCAGGTGCCGCCACGTCGCTCGCACTGGCCCTGCTCGTCGGCGGACGCGTCTTCGCCACCATGAAGCGCTCGCTGGGCGCAGGTGAGTGGATTCGCCGCGTGCTCGGGGGGCTGATGCTCGCAGGCGTCGCCGCCATTGCCCTCGGCCTCGATACGGGCGTGCTCGCGCAGGTTTCGACGGCCTCGACCGGGGGCATCGAACAGCGTCTGGTCGATCAGTTAAGCGCGCGCCGCAGTGCCAATGGAAACGGCAGTGACAGCGCATCGCAAGCACCGCAAGCCGACGCGAACAACGCCGCCAACGGCTCGGCCATGGTGGCCACGGGCAACGCCATGGTCCGCACCGCCGCGAATGAACCCGCACCGCTGCCGGTCGAAGGGCAGTTGCCTTCGCTCGACGGCGCGGTGCAATGGCTCAACTCGCCCCCGCTCACCGCACAGGCACTGCGCGGCAAGGTCGTCCTCGTCGACTTCTGGACCTACTCGTGCATCAACTGCCTGCGTACCTTGCCGTACGTGAAGGCGTGGGCGCAGAAGTATCGCGATCAGGGGTTGGTCGTCATCGGCGTGCATGCCCCCGAATTTGCCTTCGAGCGCGATATCAACAACGTCAAGAAGGCGGTGAACGATCTGGGTGTCGACTATCCGGTCGCCATCGACAACAACTACGCCATCTGGCGCGGCTTCAACAATCAGTACTGGCCCGCGCACTACTTCGTCGACGCTCAGGGCCGCGTGCGCTACCACCATTTTGGCGAAGGTAACTACGCCGAGTCGGAGCGCGTGATCCAGCAGTTGCTGCGCGAAGCCGGTGCGAAACAAGTCGCCGACGGCATCGCCGATGTGAAGGCCGCCGGTGTTCAACAAGCGCCCGACATGAGCGACGTGCGCTCACCGGAGACATATGTCGGCTATGAACGCGCCGAGAACTTCACGTCGCCGGGCGGTGCGGTGAAGGACACCGTTAGCGACTACCACGCGCCGACCTCGCCGTCGCTGAACAATTGGGGACTTGCCGGACGCTGGAATGTCGGCCCGGAACAGGCCACGGCAACGCAAGCCGGTGCACGCATCGTCTATCGCTTCCATGCCCGCGATCTGCACCTCGTGCTCGGGCCGGACGCCAACGGCAAACCCGTGCGCTTTCGTGTGACGGTCGACGCACAGGCCCCGGGCAATGCACATGGCACCGACGTGGCGGCCGACGGCACGGGCATCGTGACCTCGCAGCGTCTTTATCAACTGGTGCGCCAGTCAGGCGACGTGCAAGACCGCACGTTCACCATCGAGTTTCTCGATCCGGGCGCATCGGCTTACGCATTCACGTTTGGTTGAGCGATCCAACACTTCCCCTATTTCCCATCTTTGCCTCATTTCGGTTAGCGCCGGGAGTTTGAAATGATCCAGTCCAATTCGAAGCACCAAAGTCAGAAGTCACCAGCATCCCGCCTGCGGCGCGTACTGCTGGGCGCTGCCGCAGTCGCCTCCGGCGTCTTCATGTGGCAGATCGGCGCGTACGCCTTCGGCGGCGCGGAGCCATCCGTTGTCATCGCAGCACCGAAGCTCGACGAGCCGTCGACCGGCGCCCGCACCGAAACCGCCGTCTTCGCAGGCGGCTGTTTCTGGGGCGTGCAAGGTGTCTTCCAGCACGTGAAGGGCGTGACGAAGGCCGAGTCCGGCTACGCCGGGGGCACCGCCAAGACCGCCGATTACGAAACCGTGAGTAGCGGCTCGACGGGACACGCCGAGTCGGTGCAGGTGACGTTCGACCCGCAGCAGGTGTCATACGGCAAGTTGCTGCAAATCTACTTCTCGGTCGCCCATAACCCGACGGAAGTGAATCGTCAGGGCCCGGACAGCGGTACGCAATACCGCTCGGCCGTGTTCCCGATGACCGACGCGCAGCGTCAGGTCGCAACCGCCTACATCGCGCAGCTCGACGCCTCGCACGCCTACAGCAAACCCATCGCGACGAAAGTGGAGAAATACACGGGTTTCTATGCCGCCGAGACCTACCACCAGGACTTCCTGACGGAGCACCCGAACTATCCGTACATCGTGATCAACGATCTGCCGAAGGTGAAGGACCTCAAACGGATCTTCCCCACGCAGTACCGCGACACACCGGTCCTCGTGAAGACCGCATCGGCGAAGTAATCGAAGCATCCAGCGCATAGCCGGTCATCACACCGGCTATGCGCTGGCTAAATGCTTGCCATAGGCTGGCAAAGCACGTCATCGCGGCCCGTTCGCCGTGACAATCGTCACCCGACCGTTAGCGCTCGTCCGACAGCTTGTACACACGCAGACGATGACCGTCGGGGTCCGATGCCACGAACGTCCGGCCGAAGTCCATGTCAGTCGGTGCCTGCAGGATCGTGATGCCGCGTGCGCTCCAGTCTTCCCACGTCGCATCGACGTGTGCTTTGGACTGCACAGGAAACACCACCTCGCTGCCGCCCGGCGGCGCGATGACCGTCGGCGCCACCGAATAGCGCGCCCACAATCCCAGCTTCATGCCCGTAGGCAGCGTGAACAACGCAAACCCCGGCGACGCTTCGACCGGCTCCATGCCGAACAGCTCGGCGTAGAAACCTGCGCTTTCGGGGGGACTCGCGACATACAAATTGACCATATCCGGATGCAGCATGACAAGCTCCTGTCGTTCGTTATCAATGACGTTCTCATCGACAGCACGACGTCGGTCACTCGAGGAACGAATGCCGTTGCGCGCTGCCATGGACGCCATCGTACGAAGCGATGCTGTCAGATTTTGTCAGCAGTCGAACGCCGATTTCAAACGTGAATTCGATGCATCCGAGGGTGGATTTTTCTCATGCTTCGGGGTGCGTCGGATCGCCGGGGAAAGCTCGTCAGGCTCAACCCTTTCCGGTCTTCTCACGCCACGCCTTGAGCAAGGTGCGGCGTCCGCGCGGATAGCGGGTGTCGGCGACGGTCATGGCTTCGATGCGGTCGGCGCGGAAGCTGCGGAAATCGTCGCGCAGCTCGCACCACGCGAGGATCATGCGAACGCGATCGAAGAAGCCCAGCGCGAACGGCCAGACAACGCGCTCGGACAGACGTCCGGCTTCGTCGCGATAGGACAGATGAAGTTTGCGCTCGGCGCGTATGGCCTCGCGAATGTCGGTCAGATCGACGATCATCGGCGGCAGCGGATCGCCCGGTCCGATAAGGAGTGTCGACGCCTCAAGCGACGTGCGCAGGTCCGCCGGCAGCACCGCCGCGATCTTCGCCAGCGCATTTGCCGCCGCGTCTGCCAACGCCCCGTCGGTGCGCTTGGCGACCCAGCGCGAACCGAGCACGATCGCTTCGATTTCCTCTTCCGAGAACATCAGCGGTGGCAGCATGAAGCCCGGTTTGAGGACGTACCCCAGCCCGGGTGCCCCCTCGATATGCGCCCCCTGCGACTGCAATTCGGCGATGTCTCGATAGAGCGTGCGCAGACTCACGCCCAGCGAACTGGCGAGCGCGGCCCCCGGCACCGGATAGCGGTGACGGCGTAGCAATTGCATGAGGGAGAAGAGACGTTGTGTGCGGGACATGGCGCGTCATTATGCGCCATGTCCCGTTTGATGCGGCGTGTCTGCGGCATGTCTGCGACGTGTCGGACGCCGGGATCGCGACTGTCCGGTGCCTTACGCCTTACACCTGCGGCATTACTTCTGACGCAGCTGTTTGACGATCTCGGAGTTCACGTCGCCCGCCTGCCCGCCGTAGGCCACGCGCAGGTAGTTGGTCAGCTCGGAGATCTGCGCATCGGTCAGACGTTTGTCGAAGCCCGGCATGTCCTGCATCGCTTCCAGCCCCGGGAATTTCTGCGCTTCGACGCCATCGAGAATCGTGACGATCAGATTGCGCGGATCCTTCTGACGCACAGTCGAATTGCCCAGCATCGAGACAGCCACGTGCGGCTTGCCGGTGCCGTCTGCCGCGTGGCATCCGGCGCACACCGCCAGGTACATATTGCGTCCCGCCATCAGCTTGCTCGTGTCGGGGTTCTCCGGCAGCGGCTTGGGTGCGGGCGGCGCGTCGCCGAGCAGATACGTCGAGAGCGAACGCAGGTCGTCCGGCGTCAGGTACTGCGTGCTCAGATGCACGACCGGATACATCTCGCCGAACGCCGAGCCTTGCGGCGCAATGCCCGTGCCGAAGAACGTTTGCAGATCCTTTACCGTCCAGCCGCGCGCGGCCAACGCCTCAGGCGTCAGATCGGGGGCCGCGATACGTGCGAGCGCAGCGCCGCCGAGCGGCTTCGCCTTGTCCAGTTGACCGAACGTGCCGCGCGGCGTGTGGCATTCCGCGCAGTGGCCCAGCGCGTTGGCGAGATAACGCCCGCGCAGCCAGTCCGCCGATTGGCCTTTCGACGCATCGGGTAGCGTGTCCTTGAGGAACATCCAGTCCCACGCACGCATGGCCATGCGCACGTTGTACGGGAACGAAAGGTCGTGCTTGCGGTTGGGCACGGCGGCCGGTTTCACCGACATCAGGTACGCGTAAATGGCGTCGCTGTCCGCGCGCGTCATCTGCCGATAGGACGTGTACGGCATGGCCGGGTACAAGGCCTTGTCGGGCGCGATGCCGTCATGCAGCGCGCGGTAGAACTCTTCGGCCGTCCAGCCACCGATGCCGTTCGTCTTGTCCGGCGTGATGTTCGTGCCGTAGAACGTGCCGAACGGCGACTTGAGCGGCACGCCACCGGCGAACGGCGCACCGTCCGCACTCGTGTGGCACGCCGCGCAGTCGGCCGCGCGCGTCAGATACTTGCCGCGTGCGATCAGCTCGGACGGGGCAGACGGTGTCGCGGCGGGCACGGCTGAGGCGGCCGGGGCCGAAGATGCAGATGCAGACGCCGATGCCGATACCGATGCCGCGGCAGGCGCGTCTGCCGCCATCGCGCTTGTCACGAGCGACGGCACCATCGACGTCTTCGGCTGCGGCGGTTTGCCCGGCTCGGGCGGCTTCGGCGTCGAGGCGTCGTTGCACGCGCTCACGAGCATCACGGCGGCAAGGCAAGCCGCGCGAACGCTCCATCGGGTCACGCGCGTCAGGTGCATGGCTGTTTCCCTCATTTCGCGCCCCTCACTTCGAGTCCTTGATACAACCGGGCGTCTTCAGCACGACGTCGCGCACGGCCTCGTAATAGCGCACGTAGCCCGTGCACCGGCAGATCTGGTCGTTCAGTCCTTCGGTAATCGCAGCTTCCAGATCGGCGCGCGCAATCGGGTTGCGCTTCAGTCGCTCGATGAGCACCGTTGCTGCGTTCACGAAGCCCGGTGTGCAGTAGCCACACTGGAAGCTGAAGTGATCGAGAAACGCTTGCTGGATGGGGGCGAGCGTGACCTTGCCGTCGGTGTCGCGCGTCGCGTGGCCTTCCACGGTACGCACGGTCTTGCCGTCGAAATAGTTCGCGCCGGTAATGCAGGTGCGCACCGTCTCGCTGGTGCCGTCGGCGTGATCGACGATCACCACGCAGGCGTGGCAAATGCCCTGCCCGCAGCCCAGCCGCGAGCCGGTCAGGCCCAGCGTCTCGTGCAGGAAGTCGATCATCATGAGACCGGCGGGCACGTCCATCGGGCCATGCGACTCGCCGTTGACCTTGACCGTGACGGGCAGCGTCTCCCACGGCTTCTTGCCGCTGGCGGGCGCGGGGGATGCAGATGATGCAGATGACGTGACGGGGACAGCCGCTGTTGCGGCAGCAGCACTCGCCGCACTGGCGTTGTTCATTGGGGCTTGGGCACCTGCATCCGCGTTCGCATTCGACGCGGCCTGCGGTGCGCTACTCGTATCCGTCATGCCAGTACCTCCTGGATCTTCTCCGGCGTCACCGGCAACTCTGTAAATCGATGGCCGATCGCGTGCGCGAGGCCGTTCACAATCGCACCCACCACGGGGATCATCACGACTTCGGCAATGCCCTTGGGCACATCCGTCTCGGAGATCGGGGGCAGGACTTCACCTGTCTGCGTCCATACGGCGACGTCCACCGCGCGCGGCAGGTGGTAGCGATTGAAGTTCCATGTGCCATTGCCAGGACCGTCTTCGTACAGCGGCAAATACTCGTGAAGGGCATGACCGATGCCCATCGCCAGACCGCCCTGCAACTGGCCTGAAACGAGTTGCGGCGAGATCTGATTGCCGCACTCCATGATGGAATGGTGCGTGAGCAATTCGACCTTGCCCGACGCTTCGTGAACCGACAATTCGACGAGCGTGCCCACGGCGCTGTAATACGTGACGGCTGCATTGTTTCGCTGCACCGGCGGGTAATACACGCGCTTGCGGTCCATCGTGCGATAGCCGGTCGCAGGCGTGGGGGCGGCCACTTGCTGCCCCGCTGCGGCGTTCGGCTGCGACGCGCTCTTCGCTGGCGCGCCCTTCGCTGACGCTGACTTCGCTGGCGCGTTACCGCTGTGATGCGCGCTCTTGGCAGCGGGCGTCTGTGCGTCGGGCGCTTGCGCAGCAGCCGCCGACGGGTTGGCCCCGCCCTTGCCAAAGCGCAGGGCGATGCCGTCGACTGGCAGACGCTGCGTCACGCCGTCACCCAGATCCCAATCCGCTTCGGCCCACTGCCAGCGGTTGAACACGTGCACCGTCGCGCCCGTCACAAAGCCCTGCTCATAGGCCGTCTTCGCCAGCATGCCGAGCGGCAATGCTTCGAGTCCGGCCGCCGAGAGCTTGCCGTCGACCCAGCGGGCATCTTCCGCACGCACGACGAGCGGCGCGGCCTGCCCGCCACCTAGCCCACGACGCCAGATCGACAGCGCCGCTGGCCATAGCCCTTGCAGAAAAAGCAGACGCGCAGCTTCGCGCGTGCTGTGCGTGAAATAGAACGCCGAGTTCGTCGCGCTCGACGGCGACGCATACCCCGGCGACCAACGCGGATTCGCGGCGAGTTTGTCCTGATCGGCCTGCGACATCAGATACGGATCGCCGCTGGTCACCACCGGCAATTCGGGCCAGTCGGTGATGGCGATGTGCACGTCGGTGGCGGGCATGCCGAGCCATTTCGCCACGGCCACAGCCTGCGACGTCGATGTACCCGTGCCGATTTCCGCCGCCGTGTGATGCAGCGAAATCTTGCCGGTTTCGTCGAATTCCACGCGCGCGAACGACGTCTCCGCGCCCGTGCCGAAGTCCTTCTGCACGCAAGCGAAACCCACGCCATAGCGACGGCCCGGATGCGCCGCTTCGTACTCGGCCTTCTTCTTGTCGCGCTGCGTCCACAACGGATGCGCCTTCGCACGTGCGAGCACTTCGTCCACGCGCACAGCGCCCGCAGGAATCGCGCCCTGCGTGTTTTTCATGCCCGAGCGCAGCGCATTCTTGAGGCGGAAATCGATGGCGTCAACGCCGAGTTGCGCCGCCATCTCGTCAATCATCATTTCGGTCGCGGCCATCGACTGCAACGTGCCGTAGCCACGGGCCGACCCCGCATCGATGGCACGCGACGCAATCGCCACGCTCGCCAGATCGCTCTGCGGGAAGTAGTAGATGGACTGGGCCGCCGTCGCGCCCACCATCGCTACGGACGGCGAGAAGTTCATGCGTCCACCGCCGTTGCACTCCATGTCGGCCGTGAACGCTTGCAGCATGCCGCTCTCTTTGTCGACGCCGATGCGATAGCGCATCGTGAAGGCGTGACGCTTGAGCGACGTCTGGAATTGCTCGTAGCGATCGTTGGCCAGGCGCACCGGCAGGCCATCGCCATACATCGCAGCGGCCAGCCCGTAGAACGGCATGTTGTAGTGATCCTTCGAGCCATAGCCCACCGTGTAGCACGGGTAGACGATCAGCCGCTTCACCGGGAAATGCCCCTTCGCGGCCATCGCGGCCGCGTTCTCCGCGACTTCGGACGGCGACTGCGTGGGCACCACCATGTGCAGCGTTTGCGTGGCGGCGTCGTACCAGCAGTTGGCGTTATCGGGTTCGAGCGCCGCCGTGTCGACGGACTGTGTGCGGTACTCGCGCGACATCACCAGCCAGTTCGCCGGCGGATGTGCCAGCGACTCACCGATCTTGCCCGCGTACGCCATGCCCTGCTCGTCGAGCTTGCCGTGATCGTTACCGTCGGGCCACACCGGCAGGTGCTTGCGCATCATGCTCGGGAAAATCGGCGCGTCCTTGAGACTGGAGTAGACGTCATCGTCATACGCGGTCTTGCCACCCACGCGCACGTAACGGAAGCTGCCCCACGGGTCGCGTTCCAGCGGCCCAGTGACGTCGCCGTAGCGAATGATTTCGTCGTGGAACTTGAGCTTGTCTTTGGCGAAGCGAAAACGTGCGAAGTCGCGATAGATGAGGATAGCGACCGCGTGTCCGAGATACGCGGGCGTCTTGCCGACGGGCAGCAGCATGTCGTCGCCGTAGAACTCGGGGAACGCGACGCCGTCGCGTGCGAGATCCTCGGCCGTCACCACGCGGTCGGGTTGCAGACCGTCATTCAGGCGCGAGAGATCGAAGCCGAGATAGGGGCGGTCCGCGAGCGTCGTGCGCAGCACGAACGCATGTGCCTGCTGTGCGGGCCAGCCCGGCATGTCGCGTGCGCGTACGTCACGCGCGAAGATCTTGCTGCCGGTGACTTTGGCCGTGCCGTCGATACGGAATTTGGCTTGTCCCTTCGCAGCGTCCCACGCCACAGGCGTGAGGTTCTTGTCCTCGAAGAGCGCTGCGAACGCGCGACTTCCCATCGGCGCGATGTACACGGAAATACCCGCGACGACCGACGCCTTGAGAAAGCCGCGACGCGTCATTGCGAAGCCAGCAGACGCTTCGGGATCGGCGGAATTCGGGAGTGTCTGGGGTGTTGCGGAAGCAGCGTCATGACGAGCGTCATCGCTCGACACAGCCGCTGTCGGACAGTGTTTTCTTGGCAGGCGCGGCATATGCGTTCCGTCCGTCTTGTTTTGGGGGGACGTGCCACGATCACGATTGCGGCCCTGCAACTCCCGAACGACAAAACGGCACTGCAACGACTCACGCGGTCACGACGGCAAACGCGACGCCGCTGCACGACGCCGATACACAACGTCGCTGACCCACGATGCATGTTCACAATGCGTGACATTCGCGTGCCGTGATGCGCTCGTGAAGTTCTATAAGAACACGCTTCATGAGTGACACCGGACGTTTCAAGGCTACACGCCACCTCTGAGATTGACAAGATTGGACATGACGCACTGCGTGAGAACGCATGCGCTGCGCAACGTACGACGCACCGTGCGACGGGCGCGTACGGGCGATATTTGCTTCGCGTGATGTTGCCTATGCCCAATGAGAAATGCCGCTATATCCGAAGGGACACAGCGGCATTGAATCGATGTTGCGGTGCAGTTTTTTTCTCAGGCGATACGCAATTCCATGCACGTCAGATCGAGCCACCGGCCGAACTTCGTGCCCACTTCGCTAAAGGTGCCGACCATCCGAAAGCCCAGCTTCTCGTGCAGGCGAATCGACGGTGCGTTCTGGGCTTCGATAGCCGCAATCATCACGTGAACGTCAAGCGCACGGGCACGCTCGATCAGTGCGCGCATGAGCGCCTCGCCGATGCCGCCGCCGCGCGCGTTCTTGTCGATATAGATCGAATGCTCGACGGTGTGTCGATAACCGTCGAACGCGCGCCAGTCACCAAACGATGCATAACCGACCGTCTTGCCGTCGCGCTCGGCGACGATCACCGGATACCCGCGCTTAAGCCGCGCGGCCAGCCACTCACGACGATTGTCCAGATCCACCAGGATCTCGTTCCAGATAGCCGTCGTGTGCTCGACGGCATCGTTGTAAATGTCGCGAATCACCGGAAGATCGGCATCGAGGGCATCGCGAATCGTGAGCGGCGTCAGGGCAGTCGTCGGGGAAGTCATGTCAGTGGTCCTGCAAGCAAGGTGGGCAACGCATCCAGTGAAATCCATTTTACTAGAAATTTATTTCCATTAAACTAGATGACATGGATATTAACGAACGTATTGCCCGTCGCGTGCGTGACCTGCGCAGCGAGCGCGGCTATTCCCTCGATACGCTGGCCGAGCGCAGCGGCGTGAGTCGTTCAAACATCTCGCTCATCGAGCGTGCGCAAACGAGCCCGACCGCGAATGTGCTGGACAAACTCGCCACTGCGCTCGGCGTCACGCTGGCCTCGCTCTTCGACGAGCAGTCGGAGGACGACGCGCCGCCCTCGCCGCTCGCCCGTCATGCAGACCAGCCGGTTTGGACCGATCCGGATTCCGGCTATGTGAGACGCAACCTGTCGCCAGCGCAACCGTCGCCGCTCCAGTTCGTGGAAGTGCAGTTCCCACCGGGCGAGCGTGTCGCCTACGACACCGGCGCGCGGGACAACGAAGTCTGGCAGCAGATCTGGGTCGTCGACGGCACCATCGAAATCACGCTTGGCGGCACTACGTGGCGACTCGATACCGGCGATTGCCTTGCGATGCGTCTCGATCAACCGATCGGCTTTCACAATCCTACGTCAGCCACCGCCCGCTATCTTGTCGGGCTCGTGACGCTGCCCTTCGTCGCTCCGAGGAGAACGCCCTGATGTCCAACGATGCCGCCCCGCTCGCCCTTCCTGCAAGTCTCGTTATCGAACGACTCGATGGCGATCAGGCGCTGGCCGCCATCGATGCGCTGACCGACGTGCTGATCGATTGCGTCGAAGGCGGCGCATCGGTGAGCTTCATGTTGCCGCTCACGCGTGAGCGCGCGACGGCGTTCTGGCGCAAGGTGGCGGCAAGCGTCGACCGTGGCGAACGGGTCTTGCTCGTGGCGCGTCATAAAGCGCACGGTGCGCCCGATGCACCCGGTGCGCAAAATGACGGCGCGATCGTTGGCACGGTGCAACTGATCCTCGATCTGCCCGAGAATCAGCCGCATCGCGCCGACGTCGCCAAGATGCTCGTGCATCGTTCGGCACGACGTCAGGGCGTCGCGGCGCATCTGATGGCCGCGCTGGACGACGTCGCGCGCGCCTTCGAGCGCCACGTGCTGGTACTCGACACCGTCACCGGCGGCGATGCCGAGCGCCTCTACCAGCGCAGCGGCTGGCAGCGCGCGGGCGACGTGCCTAAGTTCGCCCTCATGCCGGACGGCGGCTTCTGCGCGACTACGTTCTATTACAAACACCTCTGACGCTGCCCCGCCATCTGCATGTCAATCAGTGCAGCGTCGCCAGCCCGGCGAGCAGTGCCTTGTGGAACGCCGCCGGGTCTTGCATCTGCGGGGCGTGCCCCAGATCGGGGAATTCGACGAGCGTAGAACCGGGAATTCGGGCGTGCGTCGTCTGGGCCAGCTCGGCATAGTGCCCGACGCGCGCCTGCACCTCCGGCGGCGAAAAGTCCTTGCCGATGGCGGTGGTGTCCTTGTCACCGATCATCAACAACGTCGGCACGCGAATCTGTCCGAGTTCGTACACGACCGGCTGCGTGTAGATCATGTCGTAGAGCAACGCCGAATTCCACGCGACGATGCGTTTTCCCGGGCCGCGATACATGCCCGCGAGCATCTGCACCCACGGCTCGTAACGCTCGCTCCATTGCCCGGCGTAGTACGTCGCCTGTTCATAGCGACGGATGCCCGGCGCGCTCGTGCGCAACTCTCGGTCGAACCACTCGTCCACCGTCTTCGAAGGCACGCCCAGCGCTTTCCAGTCTTCCAGCCCGATCGGATTAACGAGCACCAGTTGCTGCGTCTCGTCCGGATACATCAGCGCATAGCGCGCCGCCAGCATTCCGCCGGTGGAGTGGCCGACGACGGTCGCCGTCTTGATACCCAGCGACGCGAGCAACGCATGCGTATTGTTCGCCAGTTGCTGGAAGCTGTACTGATACTGCGCGGGCTTGCTCGATTTGCAGAAGCCGATCTGATCCGGCGCGATGACGCGGTAGCCTGCGCCCGATAACGTGTCGATCGTCTCGCGCCAGGTCGCCGCGCAGAAGTTCTTGCCATGCAGTAGCACAACGGTCCGGCCATTCGGCTGCGACGGCTGCACGTCGAGATAAGCCATGTGCAGCGGCGTGCGCTGCGACGTGAAGTCGAAGCGATTGACCGGATACGGATAGTCGAAGCCCTGTAATTCCGGACCGTAGGCGGGACCGGCGTTGCTGTCGGGACTTGCTGCACTCGCGCCACTCACGGCGACGAGCGAAGTGAAACCGACGAGCGCACCGGTGCGCAGGGTCGCAACGGCATATCGCGACAGACGTTGCATGCACAGAGAAAGCAGTGGGGGCATGGGTCGATGAATGTAGAGCGCGCCGAAACACGCAAAGTGGGACAGGAGACAAAGACGCCGAAGCGGACAAAGCGAACAATGCGGACGAATGCGGCTGCGTCGATTCTGCCATGCGACGCCATTTCCGGACGGGCAGCGCCGACGTGGCGCGGCATTCGGGGTCAGGTGCAATCGGGCGACTGCGTGATCGACGGGGTTTGCACCGATTCCGCCAACAATCGCACTGAATTATTCTCATTTGTCCGTTTTCACGCACAAATCGCCGTCATTGATCGCTGATCGAGCGCATGCGGCGTCGGCCAAATCCCGCATGCTGGGAAATACAGACGAAAACGGGCGAGCGCAGACGGCAGCCCGGACGAACAGGTCGACGAATACCCATCATTTTTGAGGGGTTATTCAAGGCACGTTCTTCACATCTTCAGCATTTTTCCAAAGCCACTGCGCCTCGCATGTTTCGGTACCCGCAACGCTGTGACGGTGGGCGCTCACACCGCAAGTGAGTGAGCGCGAACCCCGCTGCGTCTGGCGTTATGGTACTTTTTCGACGCTTCAAACGTGCGTATAAGCGAGTCCTCGCTTCGGAAACCAAAAGAATTGTGCAAAACCGGACCGACGTTATGTCTGTCGCGCATGAGTGGCACGACTTTGACCTTTTGGGAACGGTTTTCGGAGTGCCGAAAGAAACTCGGTAAAATCCGCAGCGGCATGGGGGATGGGGCGCACGATGCGCCCGAATGCATGCATGACACCTACATCGTGAAACTTCATGCACGAGCGGTCCGGCAAGACCGGCAACGCTCATCGAAGTCGAAGTACACGGCGCACGCGCCGGCTCTAGGGAAGACACAAGCATCAGATGAAAGCGCCCAGCAACCTGATTACCGGTGAAGTGCGGAGCAAGATCCGCGGAATGATTCTCGCTTCCGAGCTCAAGCCGGGGCAGCGCCTCATCGAGGACGATCTGATTCAATTGCTGGGCGTTGGTCGCACGCCCGTGCGCGAAGCGTTGCTGATCCTGCAAGGCGAAGGCTTTATCGCCCGCAACCGTGGCTGGGAAGTTCAAGGCGCCGATCATCTGCCTGTGCGCGCCATCTTCGAGAGCCGTATCGCCATCGAATCCGAGACCGCCCGGCTGGCGGCCCAAAAAATCTCGCCCGAGATGTGCGACGCGCTCGATGCCCTCATCGAACAGATGGAGCCGACGGCCAATCTGCCGCGTCTGGCGCTCAATCGTCTCAATACGGAATTCCACGACCTGATCGTGAAGGCGGCAGATAACGTCGTGATCGCGCAGTTTCACGAACGTACGCAGTTCTATTACTGGGCGCTGCGCGTGCCCGTCATGTTCTCGGACGAGCAACTGCGCACCACCAATCAGCAGCACCGCGAGCTGGTCGCGGCCCTGCGCGCGCATGACGAAGCGCTTGCCGAACAGATCGCGCGCGCGCACGTCGAGACGACGATGGACATCGTCGAACCAGCGCTGCCGCGCTGAATTGCTAAGTCGCTGAACTCAACGCACCAGATAGCCAGCGACGCGCCAGCGGCCGTCGAGACCGAACACCATCGTGACCATCTCATGCGCTTCGGCCTTGTGCTCGAACACGGTCCCGTACTGAATCACCACGTACTCCCCATCTGGCTGCCCGGGCAGCGTGCGGGTAAAGACCGCGTCCAGCGTCTTGCGTGACTTCACCTTCCCCAACGGCCCACGGGCGGTTTGCAGATTCGCGGCCCAGTCTTCGGCCGAAATCGCCCGCTGAAACACCGGCGCGGCCTGATCCCAGCTTTGTTGCCCCCGGTTGATGTCTGCAAGGCCCAACCACAGGTTGGCGGCTTCGAGCGCCGGGCGCACGTCGCGATTGATGTCGGCGGCCGGTGCCGTGCCTGCCTCGGCACCGCTCGCTGGCGTGGCGAATAACGGCGGTTGCGCGGCACGGCGTCGCATCGGCTCCTGCTGCGCGGACACCGATACGGCGCTGAGTCCGGCAGCCACACCGAGCACAAGCGCAGTCGCGCGAATCGCAACGCGGTGGCGGGAAAGGGAGGCGCGCAGGGAGCGGCGGGAATGACGGGATGCGTTGAATCGGGTCGTCGGCATGGACGAAAATTCCTCGAAGCGGAAATGACTAACCCGGCCATTCTACTGGCGTCGCCCTCATTGGAATGTAACGCGCGTCGTGGCGTACATTACAATGCTCAACACATGTCAGCCCCCACGCATTGGCCATTGCCATGTTGACGACGTCCCTGCTCGCGATCACCTCACTGCTCAGCTTCATGATGTTGCTGATCGTGGGTTCCCTGCTACGCTCTCGCGTGGCCGGTGTTCGGGAATGGTCGCTCGCCAATGTCGCCGTTCTCGTCGCGCTACCGCTGTTTGCATTGCGCGGCATCGTTCCCGATTTCCTCTCGATCCCCGTCGCGAACCTGACGCTGGCGGGCGGCCTGCTGCTCTACTTCGCGGGATGCGCGCGCTTTCTCGGCCAGCGGCCTCACTGGCACGCGCTGGGTGCTTCGCTGGGCGTGCTCGCGGCGGCAATCCTGTTCTTCTACTACGGTATCGACAATCCGCAGATGCGTGTGGTGATCGTCTCGGCGTTCCACGCGATCTGGTTGCTCGCCGTGTCGGTGCTGATTCTGCGTCACGTGCCGCCGCGCCGCCATCGCTACAACTACTGGCTGACGGCCGCTATGGCCGCCGCGTTTGCTGTGGCACACATTGTGCGGGGTGCGATCTTCGTATGGACACCCGCGCCCGGTCCGGAAGTGTTCGCGCCGACCTTGTTCAACACCATCATGTTGACCATCGGCACCATCGTGATGCCCGCGATGACGATGGGCGCCGTGCTGATGATTCACGATGCAATGCTCGCCACGGCCGAAGAAGCCGCCAACCGCGACTATCTGACGGGTGCGCTCTCACGCAAGCATTTCGACCTGCTCGCGCGTCAGGAGATGGTGCGGGCGGTGGCGCGCGGGTGGCCGCTGTCCATCGTCGTCATCGATCTGGATCATTTCAAGTCGATCAACGACACCCACGGTCATGCGGGTGGCGACACCGTGTTGCGCGAGTTCGTGAAACTGGTGCGCGACAGCCTGCGCGAGGGCGACGTCTTCGGGCGGCTCGGCGGCGAGGAGTTCGCGGTGCTCTTGCCGGGCACGGACACGCCGGGGGCCATTCGTATTGCCGAGCGGCTGCGCACGCAGGCGAGCCGTCATCTGGTCGCGGGACCGTTCGGAGTGTGTCACTACACGCTGAGCGGCGGCGTGGCGACGTGGCTCGAACGCGAAAGCCTCGAGGCCCTGTGCATGCGCGCCGACCGGGCGCTGTACGCGGCGAAAATCTCAGGGCGCAATCTTGTACTCTCCGACGTGCTCCCCAGCGACGAGACCGCGTCCGAAGCGGGTTGACGGCGCAAGCATCCGATGATGCGGGAGGCGCGCCGCCGCCACGCGGACAAGGCTCAAACCAGTTCAGGCAGGCTCAGGGAAAAACTCACCACGCATACGCGCTACGTAAGCCGTCAGATTCGGATGGTGCTCGATCTCGTTGCGCAACGGCATACGGAACGCCGGTGACATCGCGCCCGAGATAAAGGCGAACGCCGTGGCGTCGGCACCGCACGGTTTGTCGCCGAAGAAATAGGGCTTGTCGCCCAGCATCTGCGCGGCCGCCTGCGAACCGCGCGCCAAAATCCTGCTCGCTTCCTCAGGCTTGTAACGCCCCGTGCCCTGCCCGTGCAGCGTGTTGCGGATCTTGCGACGGATCACCGCCTGCGCGACAGGACGGACCGGCCACGGAATCGAACGGAAGAAAGACGCCGGTCCGATGGCGAAGTTCTCGTCGTCGCACCAGCGTGCTTGCACGACATACCAGTAGAAGTGATCCTCCAGCGCCTTCTCGAACATCCAGGCTGCGCCTCGCTGCTCCGGCGTCAGATTCGCGTCGAAGTCGACGCCGTACTTCCGCTCGAGGTGCAACCGGATCAGCGTCGAGTCCGCGATGATCTCGCCGTCGTCCTCGATATAGGGCAGCTTGCCCTTCGGCGCGCGGCGGAAGCCGCCACGGTCGGTGCGGTACGACACCCCGGCGAGCTTGAGCAGCATCTCCGCCTTGACGACGAACGGACTTGCATCGGGCAGCCCGAATGCCGGGCCGAAGGTATACAGAGTCAACATCGCAGGCGTGCTCCTGTGCGGGAAGAATGGCGCAGAGTATTACACGACGGAACCGCCGCGACGAGCGTGTCCCCATCCCCCGCTGTCTTCACCCTGTTCACGCGCCAGATACGTGGCGTGCGCACTGTGATTTTATACAGTATGATGTCCTCCAATCGAGGAACATCTCATGGAAACCATCGACTGGGATCAACTGGCGCTGAGCGCCGCCGAACGCGACCTTGCAGGCATCGTCCGCGAGATCGCCGCGCGCTATGCGCAGCAACGTCCGACGGCCGTCGTGCCGGGAGACACCCACATCGACACAATATCGCTCGACTGGCGTACGCTGGTCGCGATTGCCGACGAAGCGGAAGCGGATATCGGACTTCAGGCGCGTCACGAGCCGTGGGTGCTTGCGCGCCTGCTGCGTCTGCCCGGCGACGAAGCGTTGCGCCGCGATGGCGTGCTGCCGTCGCTCGACGCGGCCGTCGATCTGCAATGGCCTGACGCCCCGGCACCGGCCGTCTTTCGCGCCATCGTCGCCACATTCAGCGCGCTCGCCGACGACGAACTGGCGGCAGACGAGGCGGCTACCTCGTCGTTCATGGCCGGTGCGTCGGCGCTAATGTCCACGGCGCCCGCCGGTGGTTCGGCGTGTCCGGCTTGAGCGCTGAGTGGCACACACCGGAAACGAGGTCCTGCAAGTGTTCGAGAACGTGGTCGAAGACGCCAATGTCGTATCCATCCCACCTGAAGGGATCGATCCGGACGCGCTCGCCCGTTCACTGCCCGCACCGATGGTCTTCGTCGATCTCGAGACGACGGGCGGCAATGCACTTGAAGACCGCATCACCGAAATCGGCGTAGTCGAAGTCGGCCCCCACGGCATCGAACAGTGGAGCACGCTGCTCGACCCTGCCGAGCCGATCCCGCCCTTCATTCAGAAGCTGACGGGCATCACCAACGAGATGGTGCGCGGGCAGCCCTCTTTCGACACGCTCGCACAGGGGCTTGCCGAACGTCTGCACGGTAAGCTGTTCGTCGCGCACAACGCCCGCTTCGATTACGGCTTTCTCAAGAACGAATTCCGCCGCGCGGGCATCGGTTTTCAGGCGGATGTCCTTTGCACGGTGCGTCTGTCGCGCTTGCTGTTTCCGTCGGCCGCCCGGCATGGGTTAGACGCGCTGATTGCGCGCTTCGGCCTCGCACCGCAAGGCCGCCACCGCGCGCTGGCCGACGCCGACCTGCTCTGGCAGTTCTGGCAAAAACTCCACACGCTCTATACGCCCGACCTGATCGGACAAGCGGTGCAACGCGTGACGAAGCGGTCGAGCCAGCCGCCGCAATTGCCGGACGAAGCCATCGACGCGCTGCCTGCCAGTCCGGGCGTCTATCTCTTCTATGGCGAAGGCGACACGTTGCTGTATGTCGGCAAGAGCGTGGATGTCCGTGCGCGCGTGCGCTCGCACTTCTCCAGCGATCATCAGGTCGCCAAGGATCTGCGCATCTCGCAGGAAATCCGGCGCGTCGAAGTGCGGCGCACAGTGGGAGAACTCGGTGCGCTGTTGCTTGAATCGCAGTTGGTCAAACAGTTGCAGCCGGTGCACAACCGGATGCTGCGGCGTTCCGCAAGTCTCTACAGTTGGCAGTTGACGCAGGAAAGCGACACGCCGCAGTTGGTGAGCGCAAAGACGGTGGACTTTTCCGGCGCCGAATCGCTGTACGGCACGTTCTCCTCGCGCAACGGTGCAGAGAGCGCGTTGCGTGCGTTGGCCGACGAACATCGTCTGTGCTGCGCGCAACTGGGGCTGGAAAAGGTCGCGAAGGGGCGTCCTTGCTTCGGCTATCAGGTCAAACGTTGCGACGGCGTGTGCGTGGGCGCCGCGCCGCTGTCAGAGCACACGCAACGCATGCGCGAAGCCCTCGCGACGCTGCGACTGGAAACGTGGCCCTACGACGGCCCCATCGCCATCCAGGAGCATGGGGACAACGACGTCGAGTACCACGTCATCGACCGGTGGCAGTATCTGGGCAGCGTGGCGTCGCGCGATGCATTAGACGCGCTGGTCGACAACATGCCTGCCGCGACGGGCTTCGACCCCGACATCTACCGCTTGCTGGGCCGACGTCTTGCTGCCTTACGGGCGGCGCAATCCACGGCCCCCGCCCCGTTGACGGTGCTGCACCTCACCCGTCCGGCGTTTCGTCTGAGTCAGGTCGAGCGCCCCGACGCTGCGCCCAGGAAACCGCGAAGTGTGGCGCTTTTGCGTCGCCGTCAGCCACGCCCCGAAGATCCCGACCAGCTTCGACTGCCGTTCGACGTCCGGTAGCACGCTACGTGTCGCACACCTGGCGTCCTCGCCGGAATGGCAACGCGCCCCTCGTCTTATGCGATGAGACGAAAAACCCCACATCCAGCATGCCCAAACGGCTGATACGGCACGCTGCCGTCTCACCCGGCGAGACGCGTCCCAAGGCCTTCCGGCCCACCCATTTTCTTTTCCCCCTTGCGTCACCTAGGCAAAACCCTCCTTTCCACTTCGGGTCATGAGCATATAAATATTAAGTATTTGCAAGACGCATGCTGTAGGTCGAAGAATACGCAATCCGAATACAACAGGTTGCGGTATCGGCGGCCCTGGCGTCGTCAATGACCGGAGAGGGAGCGCGTAGGGGTACGCGCTCCCTTCTCAACCCCACACCGAGCCAGATGGAATTACGCCAACTCGAAGCCTTCGCGGCAGTCATGTCGACCGGCAGCATCACTGCAGCCGGACGTCTGCTCGGGCGCTCGCAACCTGCCATTACCCGCATGATTCAGGAGCTCGAAGCCGAGATCGGCTACGCCCTGTTCACGCGCAGCGGCCCTCGCGTAACGCCCACGGAACAAGGCTTTCTCCTGTTTGAAGACGTCGAGCACGTGCTCGCCGGTTTGCAGCAGATTCGGGCCCGGGCCGACGAAATCGCGCGCGGTCAGACCCGCCCGTTGCATGTTGCCGCCACCTCGGCGCTGGCCGCAGGGCTGGTGCCCGCCGCGCTCGCGTTGCCCGGTCTCGCCCACGACGCCCAACAGATTCAAATGCGCAGCACGTCGCCCGAGCAGGTCGTGCATGCCGTGCTGACCGGCGCAGCCGATATCGGCGTGACCAGCCTGCCGCTGGAGCATCGCGGCATCGTCGTGCACTGGATCGGCGAATCGGCCTGCGTGGCGGCCGTGCGCAGCGACGATCCGCTGGCGTGTCATGACCGTCTGCCGCTGGCCGAGTGCGCCGGACGACGCATCATCACCATGCAGAATCCGTATCGTCTGCGCCGTCGCCTCGATCAGGCGTTCTCGCAGGCGGGTGTCGCTCCGGCCGGTCTCATCGAGACGAATGCGTCGATCAATGCGATGACCGCCGTGCGCGCTGGCCTCGGCGTAGCTGTTCTCGAACCGGTCACGGCCTACGGTCTGCCCGTGGCCGACGTCGCTGTGCGGCCCATCGACGCCGACATCCCGTTCTTCTTTGGTGTCATCACGCGCGACGCCCGTGCGCCGTCCCCCGCCGCCCTCGCTCTCGTCGACGCGCTGGCCGACGCCGCCCGCGCGCTGCTGCCCGATTTCGTACAACGCGCCGCCACCGAACACGCTCAAGTCTTGCAGTCGCTCTACGGCGACTTGCCCGCTCCCAAGGAAGCTCAGTCGTCATGACCCTGTCCACGACCACCCCGACCTCCGCCACCGGCCTGTCCGCGCTCGAAGCGCGTCTGCGTCAGGACCTCGCCTGGCTCGAATTACCTGCCAAGCGCTGGGTGCCCGAGCGCTCGTACAACGCTCAGCCCGTGCTCGACGTCGCCATCATCGGCGGCGGCATGGCCGGACTGGCGGCCGCGACGTCGCTCACGCACCTCGGCGTGGGCGCCGTGATCTTCGATCAGTCGCCGCGCGGCTTTGAAGGTCCGTGGGCTACGACTGCACGCATGGAAACCCTGCGCTCGCCCAAGCAGCTCACCGGTCCGGCGCTCGGCTTGCCTGCGCTCACCTTCCGCGCATGGTTCGAAGCGCAGTTCGGCGTCGACGCCTGGGAGGCCCTCGACAAAATCCCGCGTCTGCAATGGATGGACTACCTGCGCTGGTATCGCGACGTACTCGCCATCGACGTGCGTAACGACCATCGCATTACCGCCATCACGCCGCGCGGTGAAGACGGTCTGGTCGAGCTGTCGGTGACGTCGCCCGACGGCGAAAGCAAGGTCTACGCGCGTCACGTGGTGCTCGCCACGGGACGCGATGGCCTCGGTGGCCCGACGATCCCCGCGTTCGCACGCGAATTGCCGCGACGCTTTTACGCGCATTCGTCCGACGTGATGGATTACGCAACGCTGCGCGGCAAGCGCGTCGGCGTGATCGGTGCGGGTGCCTCGGCGATGGACAGCGCCGCCACCGCGCTCGAAGCGGGTGCGGCCAGCGTCGACATGCTGATTCGTCGTGCGGACATTCCGCGCGTCAACAAGGGCAAAGGTGCAGGCAATCCCGGCCTCACGCACGGGCACGTCAATCTGCCGGACGAGTGGAAGTGGCGCATCCGTCACTACGTCAACGTGCAGCAGGTGCCGCCACCGCGCGGCAGCACCTTGCGCGTCTCGCGTCACGACAACGCACGCTTCAACCTCGGCGCACCGATTCTCGACGTCACCCCGGTGGGCGACGAACTGCACGTACGCACGGCCAAAGGCACGTTCGTGCTCGACTTCCTCGTCTTTGCGACGGGGTTTCGCATCGATATCGACAGCCGCCCCGAGTTCGCCGCATTCTCGAAGTTCGTGCGCAAGTGGAGCGACCGCTATACGCCCGCAGCGGGTGATGAAGACGTCGAACTGTCGGACTCGCCGGATCTCGGCCCGACGTTCGAGTTTCAGGAGAAGACTCCGGGCACATGTCCGGGACTGGAGCGCATCCATTGCTTCTGCGCACCGGCCACGCTGTCACACGGCGCGCTGTCGGGCGACATCCCGGCGGTGAGCGAAGGCGCGAAGCGTCTCGCGCAAGGGCTGGCGGGCACGTTCTATCGTGAGGACGTCGAGCACCATTACGCCAACATGGAGGCGTATGAGGAGCCGGAAGTCTATGGCGATGAATGGACGCCCGCGCCGCCGCCACCCGCAGTGACTGATACAGCTGCCGCGCCCGTCGACCAGGAGCGTCTCGCATCATGACCGCATGGATTTTGCGCCGCGTATTGCAAGCGGTGTTAGTGGTGTGGCTGATGACGCTGATCGTGTTCGTCGGTCTGCACGCGATCGGCAATCCGATCGACATCCTGATCGGCCAGGACGTCGACCAGATCGACCGCGCCCGCATCATCGCCCAGCTCGGCCTCGACCAGCCGTTGTGGCGGCAATACCTGTCGTTCATCGCGGGCGCGCTGCACGGCGAGTTGGGCAATAGCTATGTGTACAACGTCCCGGCCATCCAACTGATTCTGCAACGCCTGCCCGCAACGCTCGAGCTCGCGTTCGCCGCGCTCATCCTCGCGGTGTTCATTGGCATTCCGTTGGGCCTGTTCGCCGGTCTCTACCCGCGCAACCCGATCTCGAAGCTGTTGATGACGGGCAGCATCGTGGGCTTCTCGCTGCCGACGTTCTGGGTCGGCCTGATGCTCATCATGTTCTTCTCCGTGCATCTGGGCGTGCTGCCTGCGAGCGGTCGCGGCGAGACGGCGCGCCTGTTCGGCGTGGAATGGTCGTTCCTCACCGTCGACGGGCTGCGTCACCTGATTCTGCCCGCGCTCAATCTGGCGCTGTTCAAGATTTCGCTGGTGTTGCGTCTGACGCGTGCCGGGGTGTCCGAAGTGCTGCCGCAGGACTACGTGAAATTCGCGCGCGCCAAGGGCTTGTCGCCGCTGCGTGTCGTGCTCGTGCACGTGCTGCGTAATACGTTGATTCCGCTGGTGACGGTGCTGGGCCTCGAATTCGGTTCGACCATCGCCTTCGCTGTCGTGACGGAAAGCGTGTTCGCATGGCCCGGCGCGGGCAAGCTCATTCTCGACAGCATCAACGCGCTCGACCGCCCTGTGATCGTGGCGTATCTCATCGTCGTGGTGTGCCTGTTCGTATCGCTCAACCTGATCGTGGACGTGCTCTACAAGTGGCTCGATCCGCGTGTGCGCGTGGAGGCCGCCGCCTGATGTCGCTCAATCCTTCCCCCAATAGCGCACCGACGCCAGCGCTCGCGACCGAACCGGTGCCCGTGCGTCGCGAATCGCCGTGGCAGCAAGGGCTGCGCGAACTGCTGCGTTCGAAGAGCGCTGTGCTCGGCCTCGTCGTGCTCGTGGTACTGATCGTCGCCGCGCTGACTGCACCGTGGATCTCCCCGCAAAATCCCTACGATCTGGGGCAGCTCAATGTGCTGGACAACCGGCTGCCGCCCGGCTCGGAAAACGTCGACGCGCACTACACCTACTGGCTCGGCACCGACGGCCAGGGACGCGACCTGCTCTCCGGCATCATCTACGGCCTGCGTATCAGTCTGGGCGTGGGCATCGGTTCCGCGCTCGTCGCCGGGATTCTCGGCACGATCCTCGGCCTGATCGCTGCCTATGCAGGCGGTCGCGTGGATGCATTCATCATGCGTCTGGTCGACCTGCTGCTGTCGTTCCCGTCGATTCTCGTCGCGCTGATGATCCTCGCCTACGTAGGCAAGGGCATCGGTAATGTGGTGCTCACACTCGTCGTTCTCGAATGGGCCTACTTCGCGCGAACCGCGCGCGGGCAGGCGCTGGTCGAGTCACGTCGCGAGTATGTCGAAGCCGCGCGTTGCCAGGCGATTCCGAACTGGCGCATCGTGCTCGGGCACATCCTGCCGAACTGCCTGCCGCCGCTGATCGTCGTCGGCTCGTTGCAAGTCGCGCGCGCCATCACGCTCGAAGCCACGCTGTCGTTCCTCGGCCTCGGTGTGCCGGTGACGGAGCCGTCGCTCGGCCTGCTCATCGCCAACGGCTATCAGACGATGCTCTCCGGCGACTACTGGATCAGCTTGTATCCGGGGCTGGCGTTGCTCGTCACGGTCGTCGCCATCAATCTCGTGGGCGACCGCCTGCGCGACGTGTTCAATCCAAGGTTGCAGAAATGAGCGGCGCAGTGACTTCCTCCTCCTCGTCCACCAGCGCACCGCTCACGCTAGAAGTGCGCAATCTGCGCACGCAATTCATCACGCGCGCCGGAACGCTCCCCGCCGTTGACGACGTCTCGTTCTCGCTACCGCCGGGTCACATCATGGGGCTCGTTGGCGAGTCCGGCTCGGGCAAGTCGGTGACCGGTTTCTCGATCATGGGACTGGTCGATGCGCCGGGTCGCATCGTTGGCGGTGAAGTGTTGTTCCAGGGCCGTGACCTCACGAAGATGTCGGCCGCCGAATTGCGTCACCTGCAAGGCAATCGCATCGCGATGATCTTTCAGGATCCGATGATGACGCTCAACCCCGTGCTGCGCGTCGACGTGCAGATGATCGAGGCGGTGCGCGCGCATCAGAAGGTGTCGAAGTCGCAGGCGCGCGATCTCGCACGCGATACGCTCGGCATGATGGGCATTCCCAGCCCGGACGAGCGTCTGCGCGCATATCCGCATCAACTCTCGGGCGGCATGCGCCAACGTGTGGCGATTGCCATCGCCATGCTGCATCGCCCGGATCTGATCATCGCGGACGAACCGACCACGGCGCTCGACGTCACGATTCAGGCCCAGATCCTCTCCGAAGTGCAGAAGCTGGCGCGTCAGAACGGCACCGCGCTCATCTGGATTACGCACGATCTGTCGGTCGTAGCAGGCCTGGCCGATACGCTCGCCGTGATGTATGCGGGACGCATCGTCGAACAGGGCGCGGTCGACGCGGTCCTCGACGCACCACAGCACCCCTACACCGCAGGCCTCATCGGCAGCTTGCCAAGTCTGAACAAGCGTGGCCAGCGTCTGCGGCAAATTCCCGGCATGACGCCGAATCTGACGAACATGCCAGCGGGATGCGCATTCGCGTCGCGCTGCGCCTACGCAACGGCGGTCTGTGGCGAGCGTCCCGAGATGACGCAGACCTCGCCGGGTCGCCTCGTGCGTTGCTTCCACCCGGGCGCTGCGCTGCAAAAGGAGATGGTATGAATACGCCGCTGCCGCAAAGTCAGCCGGCCACCGCCGGTTTCGGCAAGTCGGTCAGTCCCAGCGCCACGCTGCCTGCGCCTATCGTGGCGCTGCGCGGGGTGAGCAAGCGTTTCGGCGAGCGTCACGTCGGCCCTGCCGGACGTCTGCTGCAGCGCGCCGGTCTCGCGCATCCGCCGGCCGTCGTGCGTGCGGTCGATAACGTCGATCTTATCGTCAAGCCCGGAGAAGTGGTCGGTCTCGTGGGTGAGTCGGGCTGCGGCAAGTCCACGCTCGGACGCATGCTCGCGGGTTTGCTCAAGCCGTCTTCCGGCGAAGTGCAGATTCACGGACGGCCCGCAGAGGCATTGTCGGCGGACGAGCAACGCGATGCGCGTCTGAAGATTCAGATGATCTTTCAGGATCCGTACGCGAGTCTGAACCCTCGACTGCGTATCGACCGCATCGTCGGCGAAGGCGCGCTCGTGCATGGGCTGACAGATCGTGCCGGTTTCGACGACTACGTGAGCGCACAGCTACAACGCGCCGGTCTCGATCCTGCGCTGCGTCACCGTTATCCGCACCAGTTCAGCGGCGGACAGCGTCAGCGTATCGGCATCGCCCGCGCGTTGGCGGTGAATCCCGATCTGCTCGTGTGCGACGAAGCGGTCGCCGCGCTCGATGTCTCGATTCAGGCGCAGATTCTGAATCTGTTCATGGACCTGCGCGAGCAACTGCGTCTGACGTATGTGTTCATTAGCCATGATCTCGGCGTGGTCGAGCATCTCTCGGATCGCGTGGTGATCATGTACCTCGGACGCATCGTCGAGAGCGCGCCGGTCGAAGAAGTCTTCCGCCGTCCGAACCATCCGTACACGCAGGCGCTGCTCGCCGAGATTCCGCGCATCGATGTGCGTCACAAGACGTTCTCCGCGATTCGCGGCGAAATCCCGAGCCCGATTGCACCGCCCAGTGGCTGTCACTTCCATCCGCGCTGTCCGCACGCCATGCCGCGTTGCCGCACGGAGGTGCCGACACTGCGCGGTGTGGCCATCAATCACGTCAGTGCGTGTCATCTGAACGACAACTGACCCGCATTCACCGAAAGCTCTTCTTAACGAATCACCAACGACCAGGATCGATTGATAATGAAACGCTTCTTGTTGTCCTCTCTGGCGGCTGCCCTGCTCGTGACGAGCGCAGCGGCCTCCGCCCAAGCCAATTCCTCGACGCTGCGTATCGCCTTTGCCGACCCGCTCTCGTCGCTCGACCCGCAGTTGAACAACCACGCGGGTGACCGCTCGGTGGATCTGCATTTCTGGGATCTGCTCGTCGAGAACAAGTGGAACAAGCTCCAGCCGGGCCTCGCCGTGTCGTGGAAGGCGCTCGACTCGAAGACGTGGGAATTCAAGCTGCGTCCGAACGTGAAGTGGCACGACGGCCAACCGTTCACGGCCGCCGACGTCATCTACTCGTACCAACGCGCGCGTAACGTGCCGGGCAGCGTGGCGACTTTTGCTGGCTACCTGCGCACCATCGACACGATGAGCGCGCCGGACCCGCTCACGCTCGTCGTCAAGACGAAGATTCCGAACCCGGACCTGCCGCTGAACCTCGCGTCGGTGCACATCGTCAGCAAGCACGTGGGCGAAAAGTCGAATACCGACGACTACAACGCGGGACGCGCCATGGTCGGCACCGGCCCGTTCAAGTACGTCTCGTACACGCCGGGCGACCGCGTGGAGATGGTGCGCAACGACAACTACTGGGCGGGTAAATCGGAGTGGGAGAAGGTCGACTATCGCTACATCAATAATGGTGCAGCACGTACGGCTGCGCTGCTGGCCGGTGACGTCGACGTGATCGACAAGGTCCCGGCGTCGGACATCCCGCGCCTGAAGAAAGCGCCGAACGTGACCGTCTACCCGTATCCGGGTCTGCGCGTGATGCTGCTGCAACCGAGCTTCCGTGAAGGCACCAACCAGTACATCACCGACAACGCTGGCAAGCCGCTCGCGAAGAACCCGCTGCTCGACGTGCGTGTGCGCCGCGCGCTGTCGCTCGCCATCAGCCGTGAAGCGATCGTCTCGCGCATCATGCAAGGCACGGCCAGCGTGGCCAACCAGTGGATGCCGAAGGACACCTTCGGCTACAACCCGGACGTGAAGGACATTCCGTTCGATGCCGCACAAGCCAAGAAGCTGCTGGCCGAAGCGGGTTTCCCGGAAGGCTTCAAGCTGACCATGCACGTGCCGAACGACCGCTACCCGCAAGGGCCGGAGACGGCGCAGGCCGTGGCGCAGTTCTGGACGCGTATCGGCGTGAAGACACAAGTGGAAGTGGTGCCTTGGGCCGTGTATTCGAGCCGTGCGAACAAGAACGAGTACGCCATGACGATGTTGGCATGGGGTAACGGCACGGGCGAAGCGAGCTACGCGCTCGTGAACGTACTGGCGACGGTCGACGCAAAGAAGGGGCTGGGCGCGTCGAACTGGGGTCACTACAGCAACCCGGCCATTGACAAGGCACTCGACGCCTCGACGGCCGAGTTCGACGAAGGCAAGCGTGAAGCGATCCTGCGTCAGTCGGTGAAGGTCGAGACGGACGACGTCGGCACGATCCCGCTGTACCACTACCAGAACATCTGGGCCGCACGTAAGGGTCTGAAGGTCACGCCGTTCACGAGCGATCGCACCGTCGCGATGCAAGTGACCAAGGCCGCGAAGTAAGGCGTCGACGCGTTATGACGTCATCGATGACCTCATCTCTCATACTGACGGCGACGCCCGCTGACGCGCTGATCGACGTGCCGCGTCATCTGGTGGTGCGCGGCGCAACGCCCGGCGCTCAGGTCACGCTCACCGCCCGCACGGCGCGGGCGGGTGGCGTGGTCTGGCATGCGCAGGCGACGTTCGTGGCCGATGCCGACGGCACGGTCGACGTATCGCGCGACGCCCCCGTCAGCGGCAGCTACCAGGGCGTGTCCGCGATGGGCCTTGTCTGGTCGCAAGTGCCGGAAGACGGCAAGAGTCGCGACGTCTTTGCGCAACCGGTCATCGCTCCGCTCGTGACGACGGTAGTGGCGCAAGCGGTCGACGGCTCGCTGCGCTCGTCGGTGTCGTTCACGCAACGACTCGCCGCCGAAGGCGTGACGCGACGCGATGTGCGTGAAGACGGACTCGTCGGCACGCTGTATCTGCCGCCGGGTGAAGGGCCGCATCCCGCCGTCATGATCCTCAACGGGTCCGGTGGCGGGATCAACGAGCCGCGCGCCGCGTTGTATGCGTCGCATGGTTACGCGGCATTCGCCCTCGGCTACTTCAAGGGACCGGGGCTGCCCGACTACATCTCCAATACGCCGCTCGAATACTTCAAGCAGGGCATGGACTGGTTGCGCCGGACGGTACGCCCGGCCCATGACTTCGTCGCCCTCTCGGGGCAATCGCGGGGTGGCGAGTTGGTGCTACTGCTTGGTGCGACCTTCCCTGAGGCCGTCTCTGCGGTGATCGGCTACGTACCGAGTGCGCTGATCCACAGCGCGCAGAATGCTTGCGATCCGGCCATCGGTCGCGAAGGTCCGACCTGGCTGCTCGACGGCAAGCCGTTGCCGCACATCTGGGAAAACAACCGGACGGCGTCCTGGGCGCCCTTCGACGAAGGCCCACCGCCTCATCGTCACGCCAAGGCCATGCTGACGGCGCTTGACGATGCGGATGCCGTCGAGCGTGCACGCATCCCCGTCGAGAAAATTCTCGGACCGGTGATGTTGCTCTCAGCGCAGGACGATGGTTCGTGGCCGTCGAGTCTCTATTCGCGAATGGTGACGCAGCGGCTTGCAGCGCATGCGCATCCGCACGTCGTCGAGCATCTCGACTTCGACCGGGCAGGGCACGCCATCGTGTTCCCGTTTGTACCGACCACGCAGCTCGTCTACGCCCATCCCGTCTCAGGCAAGATCAGCACCGGCGGCGGCGAGCCGGAGGCCAACGCGATCGCCGACGAGCGTTCGTGGGCTGCGGTGCAGGCGTTCCTCGCGCAGGCTGTGGCCGAGCGCGCTCATTCACAAGGACAATCATGACCGTCAACACTCAATACGACATCGCCAACGATCTCGTCGACCGCGTCGCGGGACTGACGCAGGGGACGGCGACGCATACGCTGCGTCATGCGCGCGATAAGGTGGCCGTCGCCACGCAGGGCAGCTACGACGGGCTGTTCGATCCGGCGCTCGAAGGCCTCTCGCTCGTGGAGCGCTTGCTCGTCGGGCTGTACGCGAGTCGCCTGACGCCCTCGCCGGCGCTCGCTGCGCACTATCGCGTCGAGTTGAGCAAGCATGATGTCGATGCAGCGCAGTTGAAGGCCGCAGAATCCGGGTCGCCCGACGATGTGACGGATGCGCGTCTGCACGCGATTCTGACATTCACGCGCACGCTGATCGAGAACCCGGTGGCGGGGGATAAGGAAGCACTGCACAAGCTGCCGGCAGCGGGATTGACGACACCGGCCGTCGTTGCATTGGCACAGCTGATTGCGTTCCTGTCGTATCAGACGCGTCTGGTAGCAGGACTGCAAGCACTCAAACAACTGGCTCCGCAGGAGGTGACGGCATGAGCGAAATCATCCGTTCGCATGGATTTACCAACGAGTCGCTCGACTGGGACGCCTGGCTTGATGTGGTCGAACTCGACAAGGCGACGCCGGAGCAGGTAGCGGTGCTGGAAGAGAGTCATCCGAAAGCGAAGACGTCGGATTATTACCTCTTCCTCGTGCATCAACCCGAGATCCTTCGTCAACGTTCTGCGGCGTTTAACGCCATCATGTACGCGCCGGGCGGTATGCCACGCGCTGAGCGCGAGCTGTCGACGACCGTCGTCTCGCGGATCAATGGATGCGTGTATTGTGCATCGGTGCATGCGCAGCGATTCGAGCAGTTGGCGAAACGTAACGACGTCATTCGCGAAGTGTTTGACGAACCGCGCACTGCGGGGACGACGGATCGTGAAAAGGCGATTGCGCAGTTCTCGATTGCGCTGACGGAGACGCCTGGCGATGTGCGCCCGGCACAATTGCAGGCGTTGCGCGACGTCGGCCTGACCGATGCGGAGATCCTGGACCTGATCCACTCCATTGCCATCTTCGCGTGGGCCAACCGTCTGATGCTGAATCTCGGCGAACCGGTGTTCCCGGAGACAGTGGCGGCGGTCTGATATAGCGGTGGGTAACATCCGCGGCAGAAGGACAAAACCACTCCATTGCCATCTTCGCGTGGGCCAACCGTCTAATGCTGAATCTGGGCGAACCGGTGTTCCCGGAGGTGGTGGCGGCGGTCTGATATAGCGTGGGTAATCTGCGGCAGAAATACAAAACGCGCTGTCCGATGGGCAGCGCGTTTTCTTTTGGCCGTAAGAATGTGAGCGGTCGGTGTGGGCTAAGGTGTCTGGACTTAAACAAGAACTCAGCGATGAAGCGTCTGCACTTTCACGTCAAACCGATCGCCCCGACGAACTAATGTCCTGGGGTGCGCTAAGGAAAGTGCATTGGCCTCAAGCGAGCCAGGCGGAACAGCAGCAAGAGACCGAAGATTTGCTATTCCGTAAGTCGCTTCTTCATGTTCGTCTTCTTCTCCGAAAACGAACTTTACTAGACTTCGGCTGGCCCTGTTTGCAGGGGGCATGTCACTTTCTCGAAAGCATTTACGTTAGCCCTTTGTCGCGACGTATGGGTGTCGCGCGCGCCTTGTGTACGTCGATCGAGCAGTGCGGTGTCTTGCAGGGATGTGAGGAATTTGCGCAGGACTAACGCTGCCCAAAGGCTGGATGAGTTGTTCAACTCACTCCGATGAACCCGGCGTGCTTGGCCGGACGATAGCGACGCCTCCGAACGGTTGATGGAGAGAGGGCAGAGATCGATGGAGGGGAACCGCGCACCATTCCTCAAGCGAGCCAGGGGAGCATCAGCAAGAGACCGAAGATTTGCTGTCGCAATCAGAGCGTTACTTAGGGGTCGTCGCCGTGTCGCCTGACGCAGACGCCATAAGATTTGCCGAGGCGTCCATGCGACGCGATTACGTCAACGGCTGCGACAAATCCCCTGACCTGGCTTGACGAAAACCGAACGCGTCGTTTTCTTCAAGAAGCGTTGCCGCACTCGCAATACACGAGTGGGATAGATTAAGAGCGGTGGATGCCCGAGTGCGCTCAAAGCGAGTGCTACAAAGCGAGCGCTACAAAGCAAAAACCCCTTGCTACTGCTGTAGCAAGGGGTTTTTAAGGGGAGCCTGACGATTACCTACTTTCACACGGGTATCCGCACTATCATCGGCGTGGAGTCGTTTCACGGTCCTGTTCGGGATGGGAAGGGGTGGTTCCAACTCGCTATGGTCATCAGGCTTAACTTGTATGTTCTGCTGACCTGAGGTCAACAAAACCAATTCGGAAGAAGCGTAGTACAACAAATATTGTGGGTTGTGAGTGTATCGGCACAGCGATACTCACACCAGGAAAAACACACTGGTTATAGGATCAAGCCTTACGGGCAATTAGTATCAGTTAGCTTAACGCATTACTGCGCTTCCACACCTGACCTATCAACGTCCTGGTCTTGAACGACCCTTCAAAGGAATCGAGTTCCTAGGGAAGTCTCATCTTAAGGCGAGTTTCCCGCTTAGATGCTTTCAGCGGTTATCTCTTCCGAACATAGCTACCCGGCGATGCCACTGGCGTGACAACCGGTACACCAGAGGTTCGTCCACTCCGGTCCTCTCGTACTAGGAGCAGCCCCCTTCAAACTTCCAACGCCCACGGCAGATAGGGACCAAACTGTCTCACGACGTTTTAAACCCAGCTCACGTACCTCTTTAAATGGCGAACAGCCATACCCTTGGGACCGGCTACAGCCCCAGGATGAGATGAGCCGACATCGAGGTGCCAAACACCGCCGTCGATATGAACTCTTGGGCGGTATCAGCCTGTTATCCCCAGAGTACCTTTTATCCGTTGAGCGATGGCCCTTCCATACAGAACCACCGGATCACTATGACCTGCTTTCGCACCTGCTCGACTTGTCAGTCTCGCAGTTAAGCACGCTTTTGCCATTGCACTATCAGCACGATTTCCGACCGTACCTAGCGTACCTTCGTACTCCTCCGTTATACTTTGGGAGGAGACCGCCCCAGTCAAACTGCCTACCATGCACTGTCCCCGATCCGGATTACGGACCTAGGTTAGAACCTCAAACAAGCCAGGGTGGTATTTCAAGGACGGCTCCACAGAAACTAGCGTTCCTGCTTCAAAGCCTCCCACCTATCCTACACAGACCGGTTCAAAGTCCAATGCAAAGCTACAGTAAAGGTTCATGGGGTCTTTCCGTCTAGCCGCGGGTAGATTGCATCATCACAAACACTTCAACTTCGCTGAGTCTCGGGAGGAGACAGTGTGGCCATCGTTACGCCATTCGTGCAGGTCGGAACTTACCCGACAAGGAATTTCGCTACCTTAGGACCGTTATAGTTACGGCCGCCGTTTACCGGGACTTCAATCAAGAGCTTGCACCCCATCATTTAATCTTCCGGCACCGGGCAGGCGTCACACCCTATACGTCCACTTTCGTGTTTGCAGAGTGCTGTGTTTTTATTAAACAGTCGCAGCCACCAGTTTATTGCAACCCCTTCACCCTTCTGGCGCAGGCCAGTCAAGCTACAAGGGCGTACCTTATCCCGAAGTTACGGTACCAATTTGCCGAGTTCCTTCTCCCGAGTTCTCTCAAGCGCCTTAGAATACTCATCTCGCCCACCTGTGTCGGTTTGCGGTACGGTCTCGTATGACTGAAGCTTAGAGGCTTTTCTTGGAACCACTTCCAATTGCTTCGCGAACAAGTTCGCTCGCCCCACAGCCTTGAATTACGCGCCCGGATTTGCCTAAGCGCCTTCTCCACTGCAGGGACCGGGACTTCCAACACCCGGACAACCTTCCGCGATCCGTCCCCCCATCGCATCATACGACGGTGCAGGAATATTAACCTGCTTCCCATCAGCTACGCATCTCTGCCTCGCCTTAGGGGCCGACTCACCCTACGCCGATGAACGTTGCGTAGGAAACCTTGGGCTTACGGCGAGGGGGCCTTTCACCCCCTTTATCGCTACTCATGTCAGCATTCGCACTTCTGATACCTCCAGCATCCTTTACAAGACACCTTCACAGGCTTACAGAACGCTCTCCTACCATGCGAGCAAGCTCGCATCCGCAGCTTCGGTATATTGCTTAGCCCCGTTACATCTTCCGCGCAGGACGACTCGATCAGTGAGCTATTACGCTTTCTTTAAAGGGTGGCTGCTTCTAAGCCAACCTCCTGACTGTTTTAGCCTTCCCACTTCGTTTCCCACTTAGCAATATTTAGGGACCTTAGCTGGCGGTCTGGGTTGTTTCCCTCTTGACACCGGACGTTAGCACCCGATGTCTGTCTCCCGTGATTGCACTCTTCGGTATTCGGAGTTTGCTATGGCGAGGTAATCCGCAATGGACCCCTCAACCATGACAGTGCTCTACCCCGAAGGTGATACACGAGGCACTACCTAAATAGTTTTCGGAGAGAACCAGCTATTTCCAAGTTTGTTTAGCCTTTCACCCCTATCCACAGCTCATCCCCTAACTTTTCAACGTTAGTGGGTTCGGTCCTCCAGTACGTGTTACCGCACCTTCAACCTGGCCATGGATAGATCACTTGGTTTCGGGTCTACACCCAGCGACTGAACGCCCTATTCGGACTCGCTTTCGCTACGCCTTCCCTATTCGGTTAAGCTCGCCACTGAATGTAAGTCGCTGACCCATTATACAAAAGGTACGCCGTCACCCCTTACGAGGCTCCGACTGTTTGTATGCATGCGGTTTCAGGATCTATTTCACTCCCCTCCCGGGGTTCTTTTCGCCTTTCCCTCACGGTACTGGTTCACTATCGGTCGATTACGAGTATTTAGCCTTGGAGGATGGTCCCCCCATCTTCAGACAGGATTTCACGTGTCCCGCCCTACTTTTCTCAAGCTTAGTTCCACACCAGGGTTTTCTCATACGGGGCTATCACCCACTATGGCCGGACTTTCCATTCCGTTTTGATAACACCGGTGCTAAATCTTGAAGGCTGGTCCCATTTCGCTCGCCACTACTTTGGGAATCTCGGTTGATTTCTTTTCCTGCAGCTACTTAGATGTTTCAGTTCGCCGCGTTCGCTTCGCTAGACCTATGTATTCAGTCTAGGATGACCTAAAAGGCCGGGTTTCCCCATTCGGACATTTGTGGATCAATGCTTATTTGCCAGCTCCCCACAACTTTTCGCAGGCTATCGCGTCCTTCATCGCCTGTAATCGCCAAGGCATCCACCACATGCACTTATTCGCTTGACCCTATAACGAGTGCGTCTTTCGACACATTCTTCATAGGTTGAGTATTAGCGTTGTGCCGTATTCCAAGTCATCTTTCGATCACTTAAATACTGGTTGATACAATCACAACCCGTACAATTTCCACGCGCCATCTCTAACGCGCTTCCGTTGTACTACTTCTTCTTCCAAATTGTTAAAGAACATAAACTGCATGACATTGCTGTCATTCAAAAGCACTCACTTAGCTTGTAATTCATCACAGGGGATTTACTACAGACGTAAAGCGCTTTTGACTGACATCGATGTGATCTAAGGTTTTTGGTGGAGGATGACGGGATCGAACCGACGACCCCCTGCTTGCAAAGCAGGTGCTCTCCCAGCTGAGCTAATCCCCCAATCAAGCCGACTTACCACCACTTGAGTCTGTCACGCAGTGGTTAAAAGCTTGGTGGGTCTAGATGGACTCGAACCATCGACCCCCGCCTTATCAAGACGGTGCTCTAACCAACTGAGCTATAGACCCGACTTAGATCTACGCAGTCAACAACCGATAAGCGTGAACACTCAACTTCCAGTGCATGCTCTAGAAAGGAGGTGATCCAGCCGCAGGTTCCCCTACGGCTACCTTGTTACGACTTCACCCCAGTCATGAATCCTGCCGTGGTAAGCGCCCTCCTTACGGTTAGGCTACCTACTTCTGGCAAAACCCACTCCCATGGTGTGACGGGCGGTGTGTACAAGACCCGGGAACGTATTCACCGCGACATGCTGATCCGCGATTACTAGCGATTCCAGCTTCACGCAGTCGAGTTGCAGACTGCGATCCGGACTACGATCGGTTTTCTGGGGTTAGCTCCACCTCGCGGTTTGGCAGCCCTCTGTACCGACCATTGTATGACGTGTGAAGCCCTACCCATAAGGGCCATGAGGACTTGACGTCATCCCCACCTTCCTCCGGTTTGTCACCGGCAGTCTCCTTAGAGTGCTCTTGCGTAGCAACTAAGGACAAGGGTTGCGCTCGTTGCGGGACTTAACCCAACATCTCACGACACGAGCTGACGACAGCCATGCAGCACCTGTGTTACGGTTCTCTTTCGAGCACATCCGCCTCTCAGCAGACTTCCGTACATGTCAAGGGTAGGTAAGGTTTTTCGCGTTGCATCGAATTAATCCACATCATCCACCGCTTGTGCGGGTCCCCGTCAATTCCTTTGAGTTTTAATCTTGCGACCGTACTCCCCAGGCGGTCAACTTCACGCGTTAGCTACGTTACTAAGGAAATGAATCCCCAACAACTAGTTGACATCGTTTAGGGCGTGGACTACCAGGGTATCTAATCCTGTTTGCTCCCCACGCTTTCGTGCATGAGCGTCAGTATTGGCCCAGGGGGCTGCCTTCGCCATCGGTATTCCTCCACATCTCTACGCATTTCACTGCTACACGTGGAATTCTACCCCCCTCTGCCATACTCTAGCCTTGCAGTCACGAATGCAGTTCCCAGGTTGAGCCCGGGGATTTCACATCCGTCTTACAAAACCGCCTGCGCACGCTTTACGCCCAGTAATTCCGATTAACGCTCGCACCCTACGTATTACCGCGGCTGCTGGCACGTAGTTAGCCGGTGCTTATTCTTCCGGTACCGTCATCCCCCGAGGTATTAACCCAGAGGATTTCTTTCCGGACAAAAGTGCTTTACAACCCGAAGGCCTTCTTCACACACGCGGCATTGCTGGATCAGGCTTTCGCCCATTGTCCAAAATTCCCCACTGCTGCCTCCCGTAGGAGTCTGGGCCGTGTCTCAGTCCCAGTGTGGCTGGTCGTCCTCTCAGACCAGCTACAGATCGTCGCCTTGGTAAGCTTTTACCCCACCAACTAGCTAATCTGATATCGGCCGCTCTTGTAGCGCGAGGCCCGAAGGTCCCCCGCTTTCCTCCTCAGAGCGTATGCGGTATTAATCCGGCTTTCGCCGAGCTATCCCCCACTACAAGGTACGTTCCGATATATTACTCACCCGTTCGCCACTCGCCACCAGGTGCAAGCACCCGTGCTGCCGTTCGACTTGCATGTGTAAGGCATGCCGCCAGCGTTCAATCTGAGCCAGGATCAAACTCTTCAGTTTAAACCTGTTACTGTTTTCGGTTTTTCGTGATAAATCACTAGAACCGGTCGCTCTCAAAGTATGCTGACAAGTTAATTACTTAACTTACCTATTACTATGTGAGCCTCAATAAATTTAAAGCTTATCTGCCGAAGCAGACGCACTATTCATCGAGTGCCCACACTTATCGGTTGTTTAATTTTTAAAGATCAATCGCATCTGACTTGGCTTCGTCGCTTAATTACCGCGCCGTCGCTTCGTTTTCTGCGTCGCTGCATCAGCAGCAGAGAAGTGAGATTATGTCGCAGCTTCTCGTCGTCGTCAACAGTTTTTTTCGCTTTCTTCGTTCGTCGCCGTAGCGACTCGCAAGCTTCAAAACCACTAACCACCGGGCTTTGCGGCCCGTCGCTTCAACTTCGTCGCTGCTTTCGCTGCGTCGCTGTCGTTGCGAGAGACGAGATATTAATGACGTTCGTGGGTGAGCGCAAGCCCTTTGTGAAATTATTTTTAAGATCGCAAGAATCTTGCGTGTCCACGCCATCCACCGCCCAAACGAAGAGTGCCCCGCAAGCCCGTTGCACGGGCTTGCGGGGCACTCTTCGAGGACCGTCCGCGCTCCTCCCTATATATAGAGCGGTCGGTCCCTCTCCATATCAGGAACGATCAACGCATCAGGTTCTTCCGTTCCGTCGGGGTCAGCGCCTGTAACTGGGACTCGGACAGATTCATCTGGCCAACCACCTGCACAGGCGACGCAGGATCGTAGCGGAACATCTTGCCGGTATCCGCACGCGGCTTGCCCGTGCTGTCGGTCTGCGCCCCGGCGTCCAGCATGCGCACGCTAAAAATGGACGACTGGTTCTGCCTCGATGCCGCCCGATCGCGAGCCATCGCCTCCTGAGCGGCCGACGCCGCTTGCGCCGCCGTCGCGCTCGCATTCGTGAGTGCACCGACATTGACGGCAGCGACCGTTGGGATGCCCACCGACTTGCCCTGCACCTGAATGTTCTCGGCATTCATCACACGCAATGCCGCAACGTTCACGTTACCCGACACCCGAATCCCGGCCTCGCCCGCGTCTACGGTTCCCAACGGCGCGATCAGGTCGATGTCGCCCGGCGGCACCTCGGGGATCGGCGCCAGCGTCGCAATGCCAGCTCCCGTGTTCGGCGTGGTCGGCGAAAGCGAAACAATTCCGAGTCCGTCATACACCCGGCGTTGCGGCGTATAGACGACGGTGGACTTCGAGCCGCGACCGGCGTTGATATCGCCTTGCGCCGACCACGCCAGGATGTGGCCGCCGAACGTCGTGAAGATACGGCTCTGCCCCAGCAGAACGCTGTCGAGCGAATACAGTTCGACGTTGCCCCTGCCCTGCGTCAGAATCCCCGAGCCCTCTTCCGGCACGAACCCGCCATCCACACCGACGAGCGTTCGCCCACCCGGCGCAAGAACGCTCACGCCGCCACCGAAGTCCGTATGAATCCCGGCATCCTGCACTTCGTAGTGCGGCACACCCGTCGATGGGCTCCCACGGGCGATCCACTGCGCCTGCGTCAAGTACTTCACCCCCGCCTGCGGACGCGTCGTCGACACACGATTCATGTTCTGGAGGAAATACGCCGCGCTACTGTACATCGTCAGATCGCCGTCGTACTGCCGTGCCGCGCCCGAGGCGTCGGTCGTCGGGAACAAGGTCGCAATGGCTTCCCTACCGCGCAGATAGCTGCCCACGCGCGGACCGCTCGCGTCGTTGTACTCCCGGCCGGACGCGCGCAACTCGGCGAAATAGACATCGCGCAAATAGGCACGCTGCTGCTCCGGTGCAAGCGCGTCGAAGAACTGACGCGCATCCATCGACGCCGCATCGAAATGCACACCCTGACCGAAGCGCACCGTCGCATCGCCAAAACGCCGGGTCAGCCAGTTCACGAGATACAGATTGCTTTGCTGAGCGTACTCGTTTCGCAGATCGCGCCTGGCAACAGCCCCGGCACTCCCCGCAGCTTTGCTCGCAGCATCAAGTTCGGCTTGCTTGTTGACGAGATAGGCCTCGGCACCGCTCGCATCCCCGCTATAGCCAAACGCCTGTTTCAGCCAGCCACTCAACGTCATCTCACCGCCATACACCACGACCGCCTTACCTGGCTGATCGGCGAACGGACGTCCCGCTTCGGCAAGATTCGCCGGATCGAGATAACGAGCCGCGAACGCCTTGAAGTCGATGCCATCGAGCCCCTTCGGACCGACCCCCGCCGCCACGGCAATCCCGGCACCGCTGCTCCGGTCGCCCGAAGTGACGTTGGTCAGCGCCCCGAGGCTGCGCAGCTCGGCCTTGTCGGCCAGGAGAATGTCGCGTCCGGCCGTCACTTCGAGCAAGCCCGGACCGGCCACGTAGAACGAGCTATATCGGATATCGCGTCCGGCCGAAACGACGGAAATATCTTCCGGCGAGTTCTGAACGATCAGGTTGCCCCGTGTCGTTGCACTGCCTCTCGGTTGCGGTCTGCCCGGATTGTTCACCGGATCCTGGAAGTCCGGAATGGTGTACCAGCCAGCGAAATTGCCGTTAGTCGAGAGGAACGTCCCGAGCGGCGTGCCCGAGTTGACGATGTCTCTGCCCGCCCGGATGGCGACCGCCCCGTTGCCTTCGTACCAGTTCGGCTCCGTACCGGGTTGCGGCAAGACGGTTCCGCGATAGTTGATGCCCCCGGTCTGAAGGCCGACGATGTCGCCGGTCAGCGCGTAGAAGCGTGCGGGCGCAATGCCGCTGAAGTCGTACCCCGAAACGGTCGCCGGTGTCAGGCTGAACATGGGGAAACGAGTGAGCGAATCCTGGCTATAGGCGAACAGCATGAAATCCGGCGCCAATGCGTCTTGTCGGACGTTGGTCAGGAACTTACGACCGAACCAGGTGGCGAGCACTCCGCCCGCGAACGCAGGATTCTGTGCAGTGGGCAAGGCTGTCGGATCCGCCGCCGAGCGGCTGAGCGCGTAGCCCGAACCATACAACGACTTGCCCGCAATCATCTCCAGCGCGCCGCCGTCGGCAGTGACCTTGAACAGGGAACTGACCGGCTCCGGCGCCAGCAATACCGGTGTGTCGCCACGGGACGGCAAGGAATCTTCGCCAAGAATGCCCGTCGCCGAGTAGCCGTTGAAGATACTCCCGCTGGCTGCCACAGCACGCAACGTGGCGGGCAACACGAAGCGCCCGTCGGTCGACGAATAGTTCATGCCCGCACGACTACGATCCCCCAACGCCGTGATCGGCACCAGATTCCCGCCAGCGCTGAACAGATCGATGGCGGTCGACGGCGTCCAGAGCGTGAACCAACTGATGCCCTCGCCGGAGTACGAAGTGCCGTTCACGGAGAACGGAGTCCCGTTGTTTCGTTGCTGCGTGCGCGTGGCATCGCCGTAACCGCCGATCACCAGATCGCCACGCGTGTCGATTCGGGCCGTTGAGTCGCCCAGCACGAGCGACGGTCCACCGGTCCCGATGCCACGTTCGGCGACATAAGGATCGCGTGCGCGCGACTCGCTCATGTCGGTGCCGCCAAAGATGGCGTCGAACCCACCCAGCGCTCCGGCCTCAACACGTGTCGCGCCCCGCAGGTTGGTGAACGTTCCGTTCAGTGCGAGATTGCCGATACGCCACGTGGACAGATCGGTAATCGGGCTGTTGGTCTGTGCGATGGCGCGAACTTCGCGCACCGGATTCAGGCCGCCGCCGATACGCACGTCAAGATCGCCCCCACCGGTGAGTACGATCTGCGAGCCATCGGCCGAGACACGACCGGTACTGGCCACAGAGACGTTCAGGCCCTCGCTTCGCGCCAGCGCACGTGGGCCTTCGCTATTCCCCGGTCCCATCCGCGATTCGAGCATGCCCGCGTCGCCGCCCGCCTCAAGCACGACGTTGCCACCGCCGAGCGTTCCAAGCCCGGTGAAGCCTTGCAGGAACGGTGCCGTTTCGAACTCGGCGGAACCGCTCTGTTTGCCCACCGTATAGGTGCCGAAATTCACCCACCATGCGGTCGGCACACCCCCCGTCGCAATCGCCGAACCAGAGCCCTGCCGCCACAGCCAGCCACCGACGTTACCGGAATCGACGACCTGACGCGGGTTGCCGAACCCCGTCGCATTCGGGCGAATGTAGCTATCGGACGTGCCGATCGTATCGCCACGAATGTCGCCCTGCGCACGCACGAAGAGATTGCCGCCGTGCTCCGGATACCAGGCCGAATAAAGGCTTTGCGCCTTGCCGTCGACGAATTTTTCGAACTCGCCGCCGTCCGGTCCCAGCACCGCCGCGTTCTTCAACGTGGCACGGGCCAGGTTATAAGCGGCCGCTACATCTCGCGATTGCGTGCCCGCCGTATAAACGCCGTACGGCGAATTCATGGTGAAGTTTCCGCCAGCGAGCATGTCGAGATCACCCGTGCCGGTGCGCACCACGCTGAAAATCGGCTCACGCGCCGGGCTGGCTTTCATCTCGTATTGCGCAGGAATTCCCGGTGTGACGATCTGAATCATGTCGCCGATAGTGTTCCAGAAGTCCGCATCGGCGTCGGAGTGGATACCGTAGTCCGCAAGCTCCTGCGCAGTGATGGGATCCCCCGGATTCGTGCCGAAGTACCACCCTGCATCACTTCCCCAACGATACACACCGGGTGTTCCTGTGCCCGGGATCTGCACCGATTTTTCCCCCATCCCGTAATGCGTATCCGAGAGCACCAGATGGCCGTTCGTGGCGGACGCGCGCAACGCTCGCGGATCGGCGGCTGTCGTGTCCGCGCCCGCGACCAGCCGCATCGACCACGAGGCCGATCCCGGTTGCAGCATCGGCGCGAGCGCAAGCAGTTGTCCCTGAATCCCGTCGGCATCAGCGGGGCGCACGTTGACGAACGTCACACCGTTCGGCAGCTTGACCGAGGCTTCTGCCGGAATAATCGCGCCCTTCTTCATCGCCAGATCGCTGGCCAGCACGAAGGTCGTGGGCAGGACCTTTCCTGCGGGCCACACCATGGCGGCCACCGACGCGTCACCTGGCAACAGCACGCCAGCGTCCAGCTTCATGTCACGAGTGAGCGTCACGCTCGACGTGAGCACCGAACCCGCCGCGTACACCACGTTGCCGGAGGCATCGCGCACCGCACCGCCCAGCACCGTGCCTGCGGGGAAGGTCAGATCGGCCGTCAATGTCGCCTGCCCCGGCAAACGTGTGCCGCCCGGCAGCGTGCTGGCTTCGATCGAGATGTCGTAGTTGAGTTGTCGCTGCGCCGGGAACGTCGTCCCTGCTGCGAGCGTGACAAGACCGCCGACGGGCACCACGGCGTCGCCGCCCCAGCCAGCCTTGCCACTGGTAAGCACCCAGCCCTTGTTGTCCGAAGACGTCGCAGTCAGCTTGCTCGTGTCGAAGCCGTCGTTCACGCTGCCGAACACTTCGAGATTGCCACCCGCACGAATGGTCAGCGCCCCGGCTTCGCCGCTGCCGTACACGCCGGTCTTCTGCGTGTTCGGATTCAGGCTCGCGTAGCGATAGCGAGACATGTCGATGTCGCCATCGATGTGCAGATCGCCCTCTGGCGTAGCGCTCACGATTTCGACGCCCGGTCGCAGATGGAAGGCGTCCGTATGGCGACGCAGACCCGCGAGTCGCGCGAGCAGTGCGCCGTTGGCCAGCGCATTGGACATGAACGTCTCGTTCTGTCCGTGCAGCGTGTCGAGATATGCCTGATCGATGATCTGATACGGGCGGCCGTCGACCGAAACGTCGGTCCCCGGACGCGCATTGGCATCGCGCTGCATGCCGTTCACGGTAATCGAACGGGCACCATCGATCACAACGTTGCCGCCTGCATCGATGGCAATGTCGTTACCCGTCGCATTGCCCGCCCCGTTCGCCCCCAGCCGCCTGGCGCTGATCTCGACGGTGCCGACATTGAGCGCCGCGCCGTTCGTCCCTGCGCGTACGTCGATACGCGCGCCATCGGCCAGCACGACCCGCCCGTCACCGCCGTTGATTTCGACAACGGCACGGTTCGACGCCTCGATAGGCTGACCGTAGCTATCCAGTCGAAGCGTGGTGCTGTGTGCGTCGAGCGTTGCATTACCGCCGATGTTCACACCGTCGCGCGCCGACAACCGGATGCTCCCCACCTGCTTGCCGCTCGCATCCACCCGTCCGGCGATATCGAGCCGTCCACCGTCGACCGAGAGCGTAATTTCGCGTGCCTTGAGTTCGTCGCCGACGACGAGATCGCCTTGCTTGATCTGGAAGCTGCGGCTGCCGAACACGCCACCTTCGCTCAGACGCGAGTTCAATGCCGTAAAGCCATCGATGCGCTGCGCACGAACATCAATGCCGCCCGCGCTGAACGGGACCAGCGTGCCACCGGCGTCGTACACGCCCGTTGCGCTGCCGAGCAACTTGCCTGCGAGCGAGACCTCCCCGCCGGTCGGGCCTACGGCCGTCACGGACAGCTTGCCCGCGCGGTTCTCTACGGCGGACAGATCGATGACCGAGCCGCCTGCCTGACGCACGCCGCCTTGCTCGCTGGACAGCAACACGTCGCCGCCCCAGCTGTATTTCGTCGCGTCGAAGAACTGGAGCTTGCGTCCTGCGAGATCGAGTTGTGCGCCATCGCCGAGCGTGACGTCACCGGCCGCGTCCACGCGCAGGCGGCCGCTCGGCAGCACGACGTTAGTGTCGATGTGCGTCGCGCCGCCGGACTTCAGCCCGACTTCCGCGCCGAGCGCGGCCACCAGTTGGTCGTTACCAACCGCCGACTTCGCCCGGGCGCTTGCATTGGCGACCGTGATGTTGCCGCCCGCATTGAAGCGATTGACCGAGCCCGCCGCACCCGTGAGTATCGGCGTATCGATGACGATATCGCCGCCGCGGTAGTCATAGGCGTGCGTCCGGTCGTTCCAGCCGTCTTGCGAGCGATAGACGGACAGGCTGCCCTTCTGATTGGCGGTAACACGTTCGCTCGCCTTGAGCTCGACCGTCGAGAACCCGACCGCCAGACGATTCATGGCGTTGTTGACGTCGGGCTGCGTGGCGGGCCCAAAACCGAACTCGATCTCCCGCGCATCGATCGCAAACCGACCGCTGCCGGTCCCCGCGCCGCCAGCGACCACACTGCTCGCCGGGTCCTTCGAGCCGGTCCACACCAGCCGATCGGTGCGAATGCGCGCCAGCGCATCGCTCGATCCGTAGCCGAAGATCGCGGGCGTGCCGAGCACGAGCGTGTCGATGCTCGACTTGCCGGTCGTCGCGTCGATGGTGGACAGTTCGACGGAATCGTAAAAATTGATCGAATCGCGGGCGATGAGCGACAGGCTTTGCAGCGCCGGTGCGCCGTACACAGTGTCGCCGCGCAGCAGGCGCGACAGCACCGGTTGATTGAGGGTCAGCCCCTGCGCAAGCTTCCCGGACGCCGCCAGCGCGTCGAGCGAAGCCTGCTCGCCCACGTTCACCCGCCCGACCGAGAGCGACAGTTGACGCGTGCCGTAGCGCACGGCATCGGTGATCGTGAAACGCTTATCCGTTGCTACGGCGATGGAGCCCTCGGACAGCAGTAACGACTCGCCCGAGCATGCAGCGCCTGCCGTGCAGACCCCCAGATCGATGTAGCCCGAACCAAACGAGTCGGCAGTCGTCGTCGGGGTCGGCGCGAGCATCGCAAGGCGACCGTTGGACACAGCCAGTACACCGGCCTTGCCCGGGGCGTAGGTAAAGCCGGTCGACGCATCCCACATCTGCATGCCATAGCCGAGCGTGTTGATGCCGCTGCCCTGCTCAATGGTGATGCCGCGCGTAGGCGCCCGCGTGACGATGAACACCTCGCCCGCCCGCAACACAGCGTCGCCGCGCAGCACGACGTCGTACACGCTGCCGCGACCGATGAGATCGAACGTTGCCGTGGCGGCCTCCAGCGAGCCCCCCGTGCCCTTGAGCACTTCAGGCAGCGCGCCGATCGCAAGTCGCGCCGCACCGATTGCGTTCAAGTCTTTGGCATAGAGCGACACCAACCCGTTATCGCCCACCGTGGGTCTGGCATTCGCGCCGAGAATTTCGAAGCTACCGCCGGACGGCGAGCCGACGAGAACGCTGGCACCGTAACCGTCCTTGCCGTGCGTGACGTCGGCGCGGCCTTCGAAGCGCAGTGAGGGAAGTCCATCGATTGCCCCCAAATAGCTGCGCGGCAGGAAATAGAAGTCGAGACGCTTTGCATCCGCCTCGATCAGCGAGCGGGGGACACCGTCGCGGGCAGACGCGGCCCGCGCGAAATCGGCGTAGCTCATCTCGTTGTACTGCGAGTACTTACGCAACGTGTCTGCGGACGTGAGCACAGCCCGCGTAGGCGTGGCGCTGCGAATGCCGGTGTCGTTCACGCTCAACTGCGCCGATAGCGCGAGCGAACCGTTGCGCATCGAGAGCGGCGCGAGACCCGTCGGCGCTGTCGTCCCCGGCTGCAACTCCACGCGATACGCGCCGGGTAGCAGTGCGAACGTCGACGGCAACAGCGTGTAAGTTCCGGCAGGCAGACCCGGCACGCCGTTGCCGATGGTGATCTGCTGACCGATGAGCGGTGCGCCCGCGCCGTTGTCGCCAACGATAGGCGCGTAGGCCGACTGTGCACCAGGAACGATGGCGTAGACCGGATTGGACGACAGGGACGGCAGCGTGAAGCTGGCCTTGTTGCCCGTCTGCACCACCTGCATGAGCGGCGAGAGGCGCGCATCGACTGAGCCGCCACGTCCGCTAAGGAACGCCGCCCCGCGAATCTCGCCGCCGCCCGACAGATCGATGACCGCGCCATCGTCCACGCCCACCGAGTGCGCATACACAGCAATCGTCGGTCCTGCACCTGCCAGCGCATATTTCGCATCGGCACCGGCATTGAGATAGCTCAGGCCGTCGAGCGAGCCACCCAAGGGCATCGTCAGCCCTGCGGCACTCACCGACGTGACACTGCCCGGCAGCAGACGCAGCAAACCGATGGTCTGGAGGTTGCTGGTGGTGCCGAACGTAATGGTGCCCATCGGAGCGCGCAACACCCCGCCCTGCAAGATTTGTGGCGCAGCGATCGTCAGATTGCCAAAGAGCGAATAGGGTTGTGCAGGCAGCGCGTTGCCCACGCGCTCGATGGTCAACTTGCGCTCAGGGTCGAATCGGATTTCGTTCGTCAACCACTGCTCGTTCACATAAGTGCGCTGTCCCACGACGATGGTCGCAGTGGCTTCCGAGACGGGATAGATCTGAGCGGCGGCAAGCGTCAGATCGCCCGGAACGTAGAACGTCGTCTTGTCGAGAAGCCGCAGGTCGCCACGGCTGCGCAGCGCGACATCGCCAAATGCGAGTCGCCGGACTTCGATCGGTGCCGTGTTCGTCTCAATGGTCCCTGCCGTGCCGAATTGCATCGGACCGGACAGATCGATGATCGATGCATCGACCTCGAACTTTGCGTTGCGGTCCTGCGCCGGAAGTCCGAGCGCACCGCCACCCTGCCCCTGATTCTTCGAGCCCACAACCGCATTGGGCATGATCTCGTTTTCGCCCTGCGTACGCGTAGCCCCGGCCAGTTGCACATACGGCGCGGCGATCTTCACCACGCTCCCGAGGGCCGCGTTCGCTGCCAGACCGAAGGAATTGGCCGTCAGACGCACGCTTTGTCCCAGCGACAGGTCGACGCTGCCGTCAAAATCGATCATGCCGTTGGCGAGCAGCGCGAGATTGTCGAAGCCACCGGCCTTGACGCGGTCTACGCCGATACGCGCAGTTCCCATCGCGAGCCCGCCACCGACTGCGCCCGCCGTCAGCGTGTCCGACAGCGTGCCCGGACCCTGCGTTTGTGCAACGACCATCTCGTGGGCGACGCGAACCGCGTCTTCCACGCCAGCGCCCTTGAGCGTGAGGCGGTCGACAGGGGCGTAGGCGAGCGTCTCAAGTACCAGATTCAGCGTGCCGCCCGCAGCGCCCGCGCCGCCCGACGCGGCGATCATCTCACCGTCGAGATACAGGCCCCGCGCCGAGGCCAGCGAAATCACGCCGCCGTTGCTCGTCACATGCGTGCGGCCCTGACCCGGTACGTCGACGTCTGCCGACGCGCCCGACGCATCGAGCTTCGCACCGGGGCGCACGATGACGAAAGCGTCTGCGGCGTCGACCTTGGTCGCTCCATGCGTGTACTTCGCGCCGATCTGGATCGTGCCGCCAGCGGCCACCCGGCCGTTGTACGCGCCGGATGCGTCCTGCGCCACGAACGGTTGGGCCGCCACATCGATCACGGAATGGCTGCCGAGCCAGATCGAGCGCGCCGTGAATGCGCCGTCGGGACGATCGACTTCATTGCCCGTGCCGAACGCGCCGCGCAACAGGCTGACATTGCCCGAGGCCGCGTACAAGCCGCCGAGCAGGGTGATCTGATCGTTACCCGTCAGCGCGATGCTGCGCCCCGGATCGACGTCGATGCGCGCACCTTCGCCCACGACCAGCGGCGCACGCTTGTAGACCGTCCCGGCGTTAAGCGCGAGATCCGCGCCGCCGCGTTGTGTGACGGTGCCCTTAGCAGCGTCGCTCTGCCAGACTGGCGGGAGATACGTGCGCAACACGCGAGACGGATCGCTGCCGCTCGCGGCGGCCTGCGCGGCCTGCTTGTCCGCGTACAACACCGGCATCACCACGTTCAGATGCGCATTGTCGGCCACAGACACGCCAAGCTGGCCGGTGACGTCATAGCGCGAGAAACCGGTGGAGAAGATATCTGCACTCAAGACCGTAGGCGACGCCACCCGCACCTTCTGCGTCACGGTCAGCCCGACGGGGACGACATCCCCCTTGGCCAATGTCACGTCGAACGGAAGCGGCGTACCTGCCTTGGCAACAACGTTGTAAGGCACAACGGGGATGCCCTCAGGAAAGACGTTCCCCGGGAGCACATAGCCCGGCGCGACGGTGCCGAATGAGCGAACGATAACGGTGCCCGCAGGCACGACCTGCCCCGAACTGTAGGACCGGCCACTCGGCGCGTAAGCGAAAAAGGTACCCGACGCCCCCGCAGGCACGGTCCAGTCGGCAGCGAGCGTCACCGGCGCGTCGGCGGTGATTGCCGGCGCAGTGGTGAGTGTCTGCCCGGGCATCACGCGTGAGATCGTCTGCTTGTAATCGACCGGCGCGACCGTGCCAGCCTTGATTGTGTAGTCCTCGAGCAGCATGACGTTAAACGGCACGGACTCGCCGGGGGCAAGCCAACCCGCAGTCTGAAGCCCGACACTGCCGATGACCACGCCATTGCCCGTGTCGAGCTTGAGCGTGCCGCCGCCGTTCACACCATAGGCGCGCAACGTGCCGTCGACCTGCACCTCACCATGCCGCTTGCCGTCGAGGTCGTACTGGCTGGCCAGCAGCGAGACGCTGCCGCCCTTGCCACCACGCACCGTGCCGTTCGACAACAACGCCGCGCCCGACGACACATCGACGACACTCCCCGGCAGCAACCTCACGTCGCCCGAGCTGGAGAGCTGCACATTGCCGCCGTTGACATACGGCAGGCCGTGAATGCCCGCCTCGCCGTCATCCGCGCGGCGCCACAGGCCGCGTGCGTCGAGCGTCGCGCCGCCCGCCACCTTGACGTACTGCTCACCGCCGACAATGGCAGTGTCGGCAACCGGCATGTCGGTCCAGACACCGTTGGCGGTACTCGTGAGCATCTGATTGAGGATATTGCCTGCGGCGATTACCCCGCCGCGTGCGGTCACGTTAGCGTTGAGTTCCACGCGCGTGGCATGCAGGCCGACGTCGCCGCCATCGGCAACACGAAGGTCGCCGTCCAGCGTCAGCCGTTCGGTCGCCATCAGCTTCACGGCACCGAAGTTCTGACGATTGATCCAGTCGGCATCTAGCGAAATCTTGCCTGCGCGCTTCGGATCGATCGCTGCGTCGAGTGCGCTGTCGGCCGCCAGCGCCTGCACGGACCCCACGTCGATGGTGCGAACGAGCGCCGACGGACTGTCGCGCAAGGCGAGCGCCACGTCGTCGTAATAGGGCGTGATCCGTCCAACGATGAACTGTCCGGCGCGCGGTGCAGCCAGTTGCGATTGCAGGTAACCGTCGTAGAGTCCCCGGTCGGCGGCCTGCGTCTGGCGCGGTCCCTGATAGACGGACGTATCGACATCGCCCTCAAGCACAGCCGACAGACTGGAGACGACCAGACGCCCCGCATCGCGTCCGACCGTATAGCCGTTCTCCAGGCGCTCGCCCGGTGCAATGAACGGCGTGGCGTACGACTCCGTTCTACCTTTACCCCATCGGGTATGCGCGACTTCGAAACCACGATACACACCCAGATAGCGCAAATCGCCCGGCGCATTGTCGGCACGATAGAGTTGCCCGTCGTCGCCGCGCAGCCAGCTCTGGCGAATCATGCCCGTCTGCACGTCGAGCGTGCCGCCTGCGAGATTGATCAGCGAGCCAGCACGCGTGACGACCTCTGCGCCGCCCAGTTGCACGGTCCCGCCCTGCGCGGCCCATTCGCCGACGCCGTGTTGTGCGGTGTTCAGATAGCCACTGACTTCGAGCAGACCGCCCGCCGTGTACCAGCGGTCGGTCGTGAAACCTTGCGTACCCGCAGGCACGCGCACCAGATAGCGACGGTCGATGAAGAGCGTCTGATTGTTGAGCAGCGCCGAGTCACGGTTGGTCGGCGCGTCGCGTTGCTCGTTGCCCTGCACGTTCACTTCGACGTTGTTCGACGCCATCGCCACTTGCACGCCGACGGCGCCCGACACGTCGAGCTTGGCACGCGCTGTCGCGACCATGCGACGCGTCGCCGCCACGTTGATCTGCCCGCCGGTGGCGAGCGTGAGCGAGTCGCTGTCGAAAAGCACGTCGCCCGACGAGACGACCTGCACGAGCGACTGGTCGCGACGGTTGTACAGCCCCGATTCAGCGACCTTGGCCGTGTCGGCAAGTAGCGACGAGCGTTGCACATCGAGGGCCGTGTCGCCTGCGGTGTCGAGCAGGATCGCGCTCACCGCGCCCGGCGCAAACTTCACTTGCGCATTCGTGTCGCCGCTCGCCGTCAGATGAATCGTGCCGCGCGTGTTGACGGAGGTGCTCGACACCAGTACGCCGCTTTGATCGACCTGACGGCCGGTGAGCGTGATGTCGCCCAGCGTCGACAGGATCAAACCGCTATTGCTCACGCGTCCGGCCGTCGATCCCGCGAGGAGGCTCGGCGTGACTTCGTTGCCACGTGTGCTGGAGTTGGGATTGCCGTCCGTGCCCATACCGCGACGGATGACGAACGCGTCACCGCCTGCGATCACGGTCTGGCCCGAGGGCGTGACGATCGTGCCCCGGTTATGCGCTTCGCGACCCAGCAGCAGCACGTAGCCGCCGCCTTCCGTCACCGATTGCGGCTTGCGCGTGTTGATGCGCGCCCCCGCATCGACGACCACATTGGCCGTCGCCCCGGTGTGCGAGAACCCCGAGCCGGTGACGTTCAGGTCATTGGCGAATGTCGGCACCGTCACACCTGCGAGCGCCGTACCGTAGATGCCGCGATTGAACTGATCGTTCGTCATGCCCACGGCGGCGGCCACCAGATTGCGCGTATCGACCTGCGCCGTGCCCGTGAACTGAATGCCGTTGCGGTTGACGATCACGACCGTGCCATCCGCCTTGATCTGCCCTTGAATCTGGCTGGGGCGCGCATTCGGATCGTTCACGCGGTTGAGCACCGCCCAGCCCGGCTGCTGCGCGAACTCCACCGTCGTACGACGCCCGACGTTGAACGTCTCCCAGTTCAGAATGGCCTTCTCGCCCGTCTGCTCGATCTTGACGTTGGTGTTGCCTGCGGTGTCGCGCGATTGCGCGATGTCCTTCTTCGCATTGATCCAGCCCGCAGTGAGACTGTTCGTGTCGACCTTCAGGCCACCTTCAGCAAGCCCATCGGGAATCGTTTCGGGAGACGCGGCAGCGGCCTGACGCGCCGCCGTCTGCGCGGCCTGCATCGCGGCGATGCCTTGCGCTGCGGTCGCGAGATTGGCGATGGAGTTCTGCAACGCCTGATTGGCGCGTTGCTGCTGCTCGCCCGGGTTTTGCAGTGACGAGACGGGCATGCCGTTGGGTAAGCGTCCCGTTTGCGCCGCCGTGCTCTGCGCAGCGCCGCGTGCGGCGAACCATGCATTGCTGAACGCCTGTTGCGCGTGGGCCGCGCCGATCATGGCGCTACTCGCAGCGAACACCGCGACTGCCTGCGCAAGCGGGCGGATCCGCAGCACGCGCAGTGGTAAGGAGGGCACGGAGGGCGAAGAAGAAGCTACGCGCTTACGCATGATGGTTTCAATCCCGTCTGTCGTCTGGTGCGGCTGTGGGGCGGTGTCTCGCGACAACGCCAGCGAACAGCCTCTGGCAGGTTTTCGTCCAAACGTTCTATGCATAGGAATGCGAAAGGAACGCTTGACGCTCTCGGGACTAAGACCCTTCGACGCAGGCCAATCGGCAAGGATTTATTTGAATCTTTCGTGACATGACCGAACCGTCACGGCGAACACCCGGATTGGGGCGTTCGGAGACTGCATCGACCGAGGGGATCCGCGTCAATTAGCCGAGCAACACGATGCCACCGGGCAGCGTGCGCACCGACAGACTGAGTGAATGTTCGATCTGGCCGAGCGCCACATCGAGTGAGCGGATCGCAAAGCGTCCGGTCACCGGACGCGCGGCGATCTTGTCGTTCAGAAGTACGACTTTCCCCGGACGGTAACGGTTGATCTCGTCGATCACATCACCCAACGGCACCTCGGCAAAGCGCAGATAGCCGTCGCGCCATTCGGGCATGGCGTTGGCGTCGACATTGACCAGCGATTGCAGACTGCGCGCGTCATAGACAAGTTGCTGACGCGCACGCAATGTGACACGCCCGGCCGTGTGCACCACGTCCGCCGCGCCCTCGATGCAGGTCACGCAGACCTTGTCGGCCACGTTGCGCACTTCGACACGCGCGTGGTGCGCAACCGTGCGTCCCGCGCCCGCCACGATTTCGAACGGGCGCGACGCCAGCGTGGTGTCTACAGCGGCTTCGCCGCTCAACAGGTCGATGCCCGGCGTGCCGGACGCAGCGCCCCCAGTACGAAGCGCCACGCTCGTACGCGTATTCATTTCAACGGAGACATCGCCTGCCAGCGCGACGGTGCGCTGCTCGCCGGTTCCCGTGCTGTAGTCGGCGTGTATGGATGCAGCACTGGGCAGCAGCCCAAGCGGCGCGCCGATGACGGCTACACCCGCGGCCGTCGCAAATGCGCCTGCCGTGCCCGCAAGCACCCAGCGGCGACGCGGGTCGAAGCCGCGTCCGGTCTCTCGCCCGGTCTTTGCCTTCGTTTTCGTCTTTGCTTTGCGCGACGGGGCCGGGCACGCAGCAACCGCCGCATCGGCAGCCGCCGATTGCTGCGCCGCCTGCGTGAGTTGCTTCCACTGACGCTGTGCGTTTGCCAGCGCCTGCGCGTGCTTCGGATCGCGCCGCGCCCACTCGCGCAGCGCGTCGCCGTCGGCGTGCGTCATCTCGCCGGACGCCATGCGTCGCACCCAGCTCATCGCCTGCCGCTCGGTGGCATCGAGACGCCGCTTGTGCGGCAACGGGGTATCGGGTCGGGACATCATGGCGTCACCTCTCGCATGAGACGGAAGGTCTCCTTTGCTGAGACGGTTTTGCCCCGCGCCATCGGCAATCCCCGGTTCATTCGGACCTCGGCATATGCGCCACGCAGTATTCGTGCGCACGCTTGAGCTCAAGACCGACGAGACGCGGCGACACGCCGAAGCGGCGCGCCACATCTTCGTTCGACATTTCATGGACGCGCACCGCAATGAAGATCGCGCGGCGGCGCGGCGGCAGATCGGCCAGCAGACGTTCGAGCGTCGCGATATCGTCGCGCGCTTCGATGGTCTGTGCAGGCCCCGGTGTCGGATCGACGAACTCGGTCATGAGCGCATCGATTTCGTCGTCGCTCATGTAACGACGCTCGCGCTGTACACGGTCGAACGCCATATTCATGGCGATGCGCATGAGATAGGCGCCCGGACTCTTCACGTCGCTCTGGCGGTCGGCACGGTCGTCGAGATGCACCCATGTATCGTGCAGGGCGTCGCTCGCCAGTTCGGCCGAACCCAGCCGCCAGGTCAGTTTGCGTTTGAGATCTTCGTAACGCTGCGCGAGCAGGTCACGCAGGAAGGCGCGCGGCGTGTCGACCATCTAATGCTCCGTCATCGCCTGACACGGCGATTGCACGCACGCAACATGCCCTGTGCGGCACCCAGTGGGCAACAGCAGGATGACGAACGGGCGCGTCGTATCCGATGGCGCCCTGCCGACGTCGAGTCCCTGCAACCGTTGCACGATGGTCGTGTCCCGACGGGCATCGCCCGTGGTATCGAGCAGACGCACCCGGCTGACCCGCGCATTCGCACCGACCTGCACCGTCATGGCCAGACGATTGTCGCCGGGCGAAAGCGACGGCTGTGCACAGAGTGCGCGCAGCACAACGCTTTGCAACGTTGCAAGGTAGCTCCCGGCAACGTTCGCCTCACCACGCGACGAATCGTGCGAGACCGGCGAATTCACCGGCGCCAGCACGAATGCGTCCTCCGCCGTGCGCTCCGCCGTCACACCGGTGCCGGAGAGCATCTCGTCAAGCGCCTCATGCGGGGCGCGGATACCGGACACGGCATGCGAACGACGGCCTTCCACCAGCGACGACGGGTAAAAGACAGACATACGCGTGAGCGTGTCGAAGCGGGCGAGCGCGTCCTTCAAGGGGAGCTCCGGGATATCGAACGACTGCGCTTCACGCGCATCCGTCCGGGCAATGGCGGCCGGACCGAACAGCAGACACGCGAGCCACCCGAGCGCTAATACGCCAGCCAGCCAACTCACCCCGGCGGGCGATTTACGCATCCCCGTTGATCCACTAATGATTTGTAAGAATTCCTGACAATTCTCGTGTGCGATTGTGACGATGCTTTGACAATGCGCAGGATCGCCTTCTCAAAGAAAAAAACCCGTAACGCGCCCACGGGGTAGTAAGCGCGCTACGGGCCAACCAGTCGTCTGCTGGACGTGATTCTGCCGCGCGGGAAGGTCCCCAGGCTCGAGAGGAAAACGCGCTTGATGCGCCGCGCGGCGACGCTTCAGTTGAGCGTCATCGGTGCCTGCGGCTCTGCGGCATCGACACCGGCGAGGGCGTCGCCCGGCGTTGCCAGGTCGTCACGCGGCGCGGCGGTCTGACCGGCCACCTGCTGCGTAAAGTTGCGCAAATGCAGGAAAAACTGTCCCATCATTTCGACCCACAGACGCATCGAGAAGCGCAGGAATTCCGACGTGACGCCGCCCGCGACGAACACGTCCATCTCCAACACGAGGAATTCGCCGTGCGCGGCCACGCGCGCGAAGCGGCGCGAGCGATGCCATTCGTTGATGAGTCCTTCAGGCAGATCGCCGCCCTGAATGCGCAGCGGGCAGCTCAGCGTGAGATCCAGATACTGATCGACGCCAGCCTGATTGCCCCAGTGCACCTGGTAACCGATGCCGTGGCTGGCGCTGTGCAGACGCGTCACCAGATCGTCTTGCTGAACCGAGACGGCGCAACCGGCGGCACGAATCGCGTCGGCCACCTGTGCCGACGTCATGAAGGTGATGACGTCCAGCGGTGACGACTCGCTTGACGTCGCCGGCACGGCCGCTTGTGCTGCGTCGTGGTTGTCTTGTTGCATCGTGTTCTCTTCGTTCATGCCAGTAGTCCTCGGTCCTCAACGTCCGTTTTTGATATCTGATACTGCGTCAGCCGGAGCCGACGGGGCGGGCTGTGCTGCCTGCTCTGCTTGCGGTGCCGGTTTGGCCGACGCGGCAGCCATCGCCTGCTGTTCGTCGAACTTGCCCTCGTAGAGCTTGTCCCCGTACTGCTGGGCGATCTGCTCGTACTTCACGCGTGCCTGCGCTGCGAACGGCTGGCGTGCCGCCACAATCGTCGCCACATCCATCGTCTCGTAGGCCGTCAGGATTTCCTGACCGACGGCATACAGACGATCGTTTTTCTCTTGCGCAAGCTTGAGCGCGGCCCGTTGTGCGGCAGTCTCCTCGGCAAGCTGCTTGCGCTGTGCATCGGCCTGACGCGCGAGCCTGAGCAGTTCGTCGTACGCGTTGCGATACTGCGAGATCTGCGTGTTGGCCTTGTCGGCAATCGTCTTCACCTCCGACTGCGAGGCGCGGGCGTCCTGCGCCAGACGCTCACGCGACTGACGCTCCGCCGTCAACTGCTGCTGCGCGTCGTCCAGTTGCTTGCGCAGTGCTTCGGGCGAATCCTTGCTGGCCTTGCCCGCATTACCTGCACTAGCCGCACTACCCGATGCACCAGCGGTAGCACCACCGGCCTTGAGCGCCGCGAGTTCGTTCTTCGCCTGCTGAAGCTGCTCGGTCGTCGTGCGCAGTTGCGTGCGCAGACGCTCTTCCATCGTCGGCGCGCCCTGCGGCGTCTGCGCCAGCGCGGCCGAGCTCACGGCGAGCAGCATCGCCGCTGCCGTGACCTTGGCGCCCGAGGTCAGACGCGACACCGCGCGCGGGGGCTGTTGGCTCATGACACCTCCTTAGAATCGCGCGTTGACTTCGATTTGCAGCGTGTCGATCGACAACGGCTGACCGTAGACTTCCTTCGTCGACAACCAGCGGCCCGTGATCCAGGCGTTCTTGTCGAATGCGTACGAACCGCCCAGGTAGTACCCCTTCGCGTTCGTACCGCCACCGTGGAACGTCGAATCGTTGTATGCATCGGGCACAGCATCCGGCTCGATACGCTTGTAGCCGAACAGCACGTTCCAGTCGCCGCGCGCAGCCATGACCGGCTTACCGAAGGTCGCCTGGAACATGTACGCGTTCGGACCGCTCTTGAAGTTCGCGCGCGTGGCTGAGCCCGCCGCGAAGTTGTTCACGATGCCGCCGTTCGAGCGCGCCCACATCTCGCCCTCGTTGTAGGCCAGGTTGCGGATGTAATTCACGTCGAAGCGCAGCGGGTAGCGACCTGCGAGCACCGTATCCCAGCGCGCCGACAGATCGAGCAACTGGAACTTCGAGGCGTAGCCGACGTACTGCGGCTGCGCGGTGTTGGCCGGATCGAGCGGATTGAGCGCGATGTTACGCAGCAGCATGAGCGTGTTGCCCTTTTGCATGAACGCCGGGCGCGACCAGTCCGAATCGCAGCTCGTCTGACCCGCGTACAGCGCACACGGCGACGACAGCTGCCCCGTAATGTTGCGGAAGTCGAAGTAGCCGACCGTGCCACGGAAGCTGTTCTTCGAGTCGAGCTTCCAGTTCGCGCCGAACTGCGTGCCGAGCATCCACTTCGTCTGACTCGACATCTTGCTCTGGCTGTTCGACGGCGAGTTGTCGCCCGAGTATTCCAGCGGGATGAAGCCCAGCGAGCCGAACAGTTCGACGTTCGGGTTCGTCGGCAGCGCCTTGTTGAACTGTGCGGCGATGCCGTCGATGTTCAGGTCGCTCGAGAACAGCATGTCGCTCGTGACGTACGGGGGTGCGAAGCGACCGCCTGTCACCTTCATCCATGTGAACGGCTGGTACGACATCCACATCTGATCGAGCCAGACGCTCTTCTTGTTCAGACCACCGCCCAGCGTGCTGTTGGTGGAGACCGGGCTGTCGTCGTTGCTGCTCGCCAGACGCACACCGGCCTTCACCTGCTCGGACACGTCGGCGAAGATGCCGAAGCGTGCGCGCGCACGGAACTGATTGGTGCGGTTCTGCGTGGTGTTGAGCAGCGGCGGGAGCGCGAGGTTGGTGTTCGAGTTGACGTCGAAGCCATTGCCCTTGTTGATCTGCGCCCAGTCGATCTGCGTGTTCGTGTTGCTGCTGGAGTAGAAGCGCGATTCGTTACGCAGACGGAAGTCGCCCTCGATGTGAATGCGCTTGGTCCACTCCGGCGTTTCGTTCGGGGCGGCCCAGCCTTCGGACTTGGCTTGCGCCATGACTTCGTTCTTCACCTCGTCGCGAATCTGGTCGCGCGTGGTCTGGGAGATGTACGGAATGCGCACGTCGCCAGGCTCGGCGGCAAAACCGGCACCGGCTACGGCACCTGCCACGGCAGCGCCCGCCGGGGCGGCTGCGGCGGACTTCTGCGCCGCTTGCGACGCCGCATACGCTTCGGTCTCGGCCTGCGCGAGCAGCGCTTCGCCGGTGGCCTTGTCGATCGCGCCGCTCTTGATCAGGCCGCGAATGAGCTTGACCATTGCGGTGTCTTGCGGTGCGGCCTGGGCTTGCGCCTGCGCGAGTCCCGCGGTGCCCAGCAGGGCGAGCGCCAGTGCGACGGCGCCCGCCGTACCGGCGGCGCGACGGGGTGCCCCTCGGCGCGCGCCCCCGTCAGTCATACGTTCCAGTGCTTTCATTTTGTGTGTGACTTTTGCGTAAAAAGGATGGTCTGCTTCAGCCCGGTCGGCCGCTTGCACGGTGTGGCTTGTGATGTCGGTCATGGGCGACGTCCCCGAATGCTCATGGCCAGCGGATAGCGCAACGACGCAGGCGGCTTCTCTTCCGCACGGAAGTCGCGCAGCATGGCGAGCACCGCTTCGTCGATGGTCGAACTGCCCGTGCCGCGCACCAGTTGCACACGCGTTGCACGACCGTCGGCGTCGAGCCAGAGATCGATGCGAACGTCGTCGAACGCGAGCGTGCGGGTGCGCTGATCGCGACCGAACGCCTGTTGCAACGAGCTGGCGAGCCAGGCGCTGTACGAACGGCTGCCCAGACCACCGCCACCGCCGGTCATGCCGCCGCCGCTGCCTGCGCCAATGCCGAAGGCATCGGTGCCAGCCTGCGCGTCGCCATTGATCGTCACGGCGTCGCCCAGATCCTTGGTCGGGCTGGGCGGCGTGTCGTCCTTGGGCGGCTCGACCGGATCGGCGGGCTTGGGCTCGACGACCTCCGGCTTGACCTTCTCCGGCGTTGGCTCAGGCGGCTTCTCCTGCGGCGGCGGCGGGGGTGGCGGCGGAGGCAGCATGAGCATCGGCGGGCTGTTGACCTCGCGGCGCATGCTGGCCTTGTCGGTGAGCAGGTGCCAGAAGAGCGCCGCCAGACCGATGACCACGACGGCACCGACGATCAGCCCGCCCCGACGCCGCAAAAGCGCGAGCGCCGGGCTGGAAGTCGTCGACTTAACCGAGGGGAGCGGGCCGCGCGGGGGGCGAGACGCGAAATCGCGAGGTTTCACGCTGCGCTCCTTACTGCGGCTTGCCGGTCACGAGGCCGACCTGATTGAGATCGATGCGACGCAACAGGTCGAGCACTTCCACGACCTTGGCGTACTGCACCTGCGCGTCGCCGCGCACGATCACAGGGAAGTCGGGCGTGACTGCCTTTTCCGTGCGCAAGCGATCCTCAAGCTCGTTGAGCGTCACGGGATAGGCATCGAGAAACACCTGCCCCGAGTTGTCGACCGTGATGGCCTTGGTCTTCGGCTTCTCCAGCGCCACCGAAGAGCTCGCCTTCGGCAGATCGACCTTGATGCCGGGAATGCTGGCGTTACTCGTGAGAATGAAGATCACCAGCACCACCAGCAGCACGTCGACGAACGGCGTGATGTTGATGCCACCCGCGCGCTTCTTCGCAGCGAATCGCGTTGCGTTAGCCATGATTCGTCCCCGTCACGCGCGCTGCAGCACGGGTTGACGGCGGCCTTCGCCCTGCTCTTCCGCGAGGCGCGTCGTGAACTCGTCGACGAATACCGCCATGTCGGCCGCCAGCGCGTCCGAGCGCGAGACCAGCCAGTTGTAGCCGAACAGTGCAGGGATAGCGACGCCGAGACCGGCCGCCGTACACAGCAGTGCTGCGGCCATGCCCGGGGCCACCGAGTTGATGTCCACCGCACCGGCCATGGCCGCCACGACGAACACCAGCATGATCCCGATCACGGTACCGAACAGACCCACGTACGGCGCGCCTTCGATCGAGGTCGAGAGCCAGTTCATGCGCTTGCTCATCGTTTCGACTTCACGCACCATCACGCCGTCCATCGACGCGCGAATGGCGCTGATGGTCGCGTCGGAGACAGCGCTCGTGTCGTAGCCGAGCTCGTGGCGGCGGTGCAGTTCGTCGAGCGCAACTTCGTACAGGCGCCACAGCGGCGATTGTTCGCGCACGTCCTCAGGCACGCGGTGGGTGCGCGCGATCTGATCGAGCGGCGCGCCCGACGCCTGGCGAAAGTGCTCCATGAACACGGTGTTGGCGCGCGTCTTTGCGCTGTAGCTGCGGCTCTTCGTGATCATGATGACCCACGACACCAGCGCCATCAGGCCGAGCAAGACGACGACCACCCAGGCGTCGACCGGCATGGCCGCGAGGATGAACGCGAAGTGGCTCTTGCCCGCTTGCTGTTCGTCCGGACCGAAGGCGATCAGACGCGATTCGGCACCTTGCGAGACAGCGTCCGTCTGAATCAGTGCAGCAGGACGCGCCACCTTCGACAGACGCACTTCGTCCACGGCCCCCGAGAAGCGGGCCAGACCACCCGCCACGCCATCGGCGTCGCCACCGATGATCGTCGGCGAATTCAGCGCGGGCAGCGCTGCGGCGACCGAACCGGCCGCGTGACCGGCAACGTACAGCGTCACCGTCTTGCCGTCGCTCGTCACCGCGAGGTGCGACCACTGACCGGCCTGAATCGGCTGGCCCGGCTGGCTACGCTGCCCTCCCACCTGCACGAACGGCACGCCCTGATCGACACCCACGAGCAGATCGCTGCCGCCATCGCGACGCGTGTAAATCCCTTCGTTCGCGCCGAGTTTTTCCGGACGCACCCATGCCGAGAACGAGAAGTTGCTGCCAGCCGCGACGGACAGCGACGGCGACGCAGGCAGTACGAGCGGCGAAGCGCCCGCCTGGATGCCGCGACCGATGATCGCGCCGTCGAGCGTGACGACCGGGTTCTGACTGTTGTTGCCGTAAGCGGTCGTGTCGCGGGCGGGCACGTTCGGCTCGCCGAAGTGATAGACCGCCGTGTAATCCGGGTCGAACACGCGCTGACCGTTACCGGCCGCCGGGGCCTTGCGGTTGCCGTAGTACATCCAGATTTGCTGCTTGTTGGCAGCGGTCACCGCGGGCACGTCCACCCAAACGAGGGCGATGCCCAGCACCGGATCGAATTGCTCGATCTGATGATTGAGCACGGTCTTGTCGTCGGCAGCGACGAAGCGCAGGTCCGCGCCGGTCTCGTTCACGCCTTCGAAGCTGAAGTTACCGGTGTGCAGGCGCAGCAGCATCGGCACACGACCGGCGTCGCCCGTGATGTTGCCGCCTTGCGGGCCGGCGTCGATGGTGATCGGCTTGCGGTACGCCCAATCCGGTTGCCACCAGGCGTGCGCGAGCACCGGCATCAGCGTGCCGATCAGCGCAAGCAGGAATGGAAGAATGCGTCGCATGGCTGTAGTTCTCCGTGTATGCCGCCTGACGCTTCGAGTGAGCGCACCAGGCATCAGGTCGTAAATGTCGTTGGGTTGATTTCGTCGATCAGTAAGTCGCCGTCACGCTGAAGTTGAAGCGCGGTTGGTAGCGTTCGGTACGCGGGCCGTTCGTCAGCGGCCACGCGGCATCGAAGCGGCCCGTCACGTGGGACGTGAGGCGCAGCGACGTGCCCACACCGAGCGACGCCAGCGAATACGTCGAGGTCTGCTCCGGCAGCGCATCGCGCAAGCCCAGACGCGCACCGTCGAAGAACGCGTACGCGCGCCAGTTCGAGACGACCGGGGCGAGCAACGGGATCGGCGGCGTACGCCATTCGATCGAGCCGACCACGCCGTAATCGCCCGTGGCTTCCGCCGAGAGGTAACCGCGCACCGAGTTCATGCCGCCACCGGCGATCTGTTCGTTTGAGACCAGCGGCGAGTCGGTCATCTGCGTGGCCACGCGTGCGGCCAGCTGCCATCCGCCGCCCATCGTGTACGTGCCGTTCGCATCGGCGCGCAGCACCGTGAAGCTCGGCGACGCCTTGTAGCGCTTCGCGTCGAACTGCGCCGGGCTGCTGCCATAGCCGAGGAAGCTCGACATGCCGGTCGTGATCGACGTGTTCAGACCGGCTTGAAAGCTCTCGTTCTGATAGAAACCGCTGTAACCCAGCGTGATGGGGGCGTATTTGAGCGGCACTACGTCGCCCGCAGTACCGAAGCGCGTGGTTTCCGTGTTGTCCTTGAAGTCCACGCCCAGGCTGAACGCGTGATACCAGCTGCCCGTGTCCGGCACCGTGTACGTGGTCTTCAGGCCGATCGCATGGCCCTTGCCGAGTACCGTGGTGCCGCCGGTCGTGGCGACATTGCTGTCCGACTGATAGCCGTTGAGTTCGAGCGACCAGGGCGACGAGCCCAGCGGCGCGACGTACGAACCCGACCAGACCTTGCTCTGCTTGAAATCCTGCGGAGCGCCGAAGAAGCTCATCGACACACGGTGGCCCATTTGCCACAAGTTGTCGTAGCCGAGCGAGGCGAGCATGCGCAGCGGCTTCGTGTCGGCGCTGCGGTCGTTGTTCAGGCTGAAGCTGGCGCGCCACGGGTTGGTGTCTTCCACCTTGAGGTCGACGTCCATCGTGCCGGGCATTGCGCCCTGCTTCACCAGCGGCACGACCTGCTGCTCGCCGGTGCGGTTCAGCGCCGTGAGTTCCGCCTGCGCGGCGTTGAAGTCAGGCACCTTGCCCTCGGCCAGCGACGGCACACGCTCGCGCACTTCGCGCGGCGAGTGATATTCCGAGCCGACCACGCGCAGACGTCCCAGCTTGGTCTCGCTCACCTTGAGATAGACGATGCCGCCCGTGACCTGCTGCTCAGGCAGGTCGACGTACACCGACTGATAGCCCCTGGCCTGATAGGCAGCGAGCAATGCGTCGCGCGCGGCTTCGATGTCGGCAAGCGTGCGGTTAGGCCCGAGATAAGGCGTGACAGCCTTCTCGATGGTGCGGATGTCGAGCACGGTGTTACCGCGCACGATGTACTCGTTGATGTTCACTTGCTTTTGCGCGTCGGCGGATTTCTCCTTCGCGCCGTCTGCTGCCGGTGCGCCTGCCTGCGGCGCTACCGCAGGCGATGGATCCGGCTGTGCTGCTTCGGTTTGCTGAGCAATCGCAACGCCATGAACAGTTCCCCCCAACGTGGCTGCGCACACTGCCGCCCAGCGCAGCCACGGCCGGTTCGTTTTCATCAAACGCATATAGAAGACTCTGACTTGTTAGGTCGACGCGGCCCTGCCCGATGCAGTGCCCCCGGTGGCCTGGCGCTTACCCAAGACGCTTTCCTGACGCCTCAGGGCTCGCCCGGCCGCACGCAATCCGTGTCGACATTTCTCTCGAATACGGATACCTAGACGGGCGAGCCGACCGGCAACTAACGTTTGTCACGAGAAATTCATCTTTCTCGGAAAACGCGCAGGCTGACGTATGCTTGTTCGGTCGGAGTCCTGACGGATGACTAATATTTTTGACGCGGAGACGTGCGATGACGAGGCAGCGCAGTGGCACAGACGTTGGGGGTCAGATGAGAGATCGGATGGGCAAACTCGCCGCGACAGTCGCAGCAACGGTGTTGCTGAGCGCGGCGTCGCAGCTCGCCGCAGCGGCTGATGATGCCCCGCGCGTCGGTGGCACCGCAGCGGGATCTCGGGCGGGCTGCGTGGATGTCGAGGTGAACGGACAGCGTTCGCCGTCCTACGACTGTCTGACGAATCAGTTGCAGCCGGCCTCGGTGCCGGGATCGGGCCGCGCGCCAGGACTGGCGTCGGAAGAAATCGCCAACAAACCGGGCAATCAGATCGGCGGACAGTTCAACTGGAGCGCGACGTCTCAGCGCATGGGAAACAACTTCGGCAACTCGGCCACGCCGCAGCGCCCGAGCGCGCCGCCACCGTCAGCGCCCATCGTGGCGCCCGGCCGCTGAGCCGATGAGCCGCTGCGCAGACACAAAAAAGCGCCACCCGATGTGGGTGGCGCATTGTCGGTGGATGTCGGTGAACGTCAGGCCAGCTCTCGCCGGTGCCGTCCGATCCCGCCGTGATACAGCGCGGGCGACGTCATGCCCAGTTTGTGCGCCATGATGACCAGATCGGCAAACGAGCGGGCTTCCATCTTGCGCATCGCATTTCCGCGATGGATCTTGACCGTGACTTCGCTGATGCCGAGTTCGTCGGCAATGTGCTTGTTCATCCGCCCTGCCGCCACGAGCGCCATGACTTCGCGCTCCCGTTGCGAGAGTCGTTGTGCGCGCTCGATCACGTCGGTGCTCGCCCGCTCACGTCCGAGACGCTGCCGGTCGAGCGCCAGTGCCGCGCCCACGGCGCTCAGCAACACGCCCTCCGGCATCGGCTGGGTCAGGTAATCGACCGCGCCCGCTTTCATGCCGCGCACGCTGGTCGTCACGTCGGCGCGGTCCGTGATGAGCACCACGGGAATCGGGTCCTGCAAGTCGGTGAGGGCGTCCTGAAGCACGAGGCCGCCGCCGGGCGCGTCGAGATCGGCGTCCAGCAAAACACACGCCGGTCCGGCACTGCGCTCGCTGGCGAGAAACGATGCCGCGCTGCTAAACCCGTGCACACGCAGACCGGCGTCGATCAGTTGTCCACTTAGCGAGTCGATCTCCGCCAGGTCGTGGGCCACAACATAGACGGTCGCGATGTCGCTGTCCGGAAGCGCGTTCATGCAGGTCGATGTATTGATTCAGTGAGTCTGAGTATACGTCAGTCATGCGACGTTCAAAACCTCAAAAAAGCACGAACGTGCATGCGGTTTTTCGATTTGATGGCGGGTCGTCTGTGCCAGTGCCCCGCCCGACGCGGGGTTCGGGCGCTAATACGAAAAGACGATAGTGAGGCGACGGGAGTCGGCATACGCTCATGGACCGTCGTTCGTGGCACTTCGGCGGCCTTCCGGGCCGTGCCGGTGGCGTCCACGAGCGGCAGCAAACGTCCGCCGACTTCCCACCGGAGCCTCCCATGTCAAATCCCGACCTCATTCTGGTCAATGGCAAGTTCACCACGCTCGACCGTGCGAACCCGCAGGCGGACGCCGTCGCGCTCACTGGCGGCACGTTCACCGCCGTAGGCACACGCGAGGACATCATGCGTCTGGCCGACAACGCCACGCAGGTGATCGACCTCAAGGGCCGACGTGTGATTCCGGGGCTGATCGATAGCCACATGCATATCATTCGCGGTGGCCTGAACTACAACATGGAGCTTCGCTGGGACGGTGTGCGTTCGCTCGCGGACGCCATGCGCATGCTCAAGGCGCAGGTCGAGCGCACGCCCGCGCCGCAATGGGTGCGCGTCGTCGGTGGCTTCACCGAACATCAGTTCGCAGAGAAGCGCTTGCCGACCATCGACGAGCTCAACGCCGTCGCGCCCGACACGCCGGTGTTCATCCTGCATTTGTACGACCGCGCGATCCTGAACGCTGCGGCGCTGCGCACCGTCGGCTACACGAAGGACACGCCGAATCCGCCGGGTGGCGAAATCGTGCGTGACGCGTCGGGCAATCCGACCGGCCTGCTGCTCGCCAAGCCGAACGCCACCATTCTTTACGCGACGCTCGCCAAGGGGCCGAAGCTTCCGCCGGAGTACCAAAAGAACTCGACGCGCCATTTCATGCGCGAGGTGAACCGGCTTGGCGTGACAGGCGTTATCGACGCAGGCGGCGGCTTCCAGAATTACCCCGAGGACTACAGCATCATCGAAGAACTGCACCGCGAAGGGCAGTTGACGGTGCGCCTCGCGTACAACCTGTTCACGCAGAAGCCGAAGGCCGAGCTCGCCGACTTCAGCCAGTGGGTCAAGCAGGTCAGCCCGGGGCAAGGCGACGATCTTTATCGTCACAATGGCGCTGGCGAAATGCTCGTGTACACGGCAGCCGACTTCGAGGACTTTCGCGTCGAACGGCCGGAAATGGCACCGTCGATGGAAAGCGATCTCGAACCGGTGGTGCGATTGCTCGCGGAGAACCGCTGGCCGTGGCGTCTGCACGCCACGTACGACGAGACGATCTCGCGCGCACTCGACGTCTACGAGAAGGTCGCGAAGGACATCCCGTTCGACGGCTTGCATTGGTTCTTCGATCACGCCGAGACGATCAGCGACCGCAACATCGACCGCATTGCGGCACTCGGCGGCGGCATTGCCGTACAGCACCGCATGGCGTATCAGGGCGAGTACTTCGTGGAGCGCTACGGTGCGAAGGCTGCCGAGGCGACACCGCCGGTGCGTCGCATGCTCGAGCGCGGCGTGAAGGTCGGGGCGGGTACGGACGCGACGCGCGTCGCGTCGTACAACCCGTGGGTCTCGCTGTACTGGCTTGTGACGGGCAAGACCGTTGGCGGGCTGCGCATGGCGGCGCCGGGCAGTCTGCTCGACCGCGACGAAGCGCTGCGTCTGTGGACGGAAGCGAACACATGGTTCTCGTCCGAAGTCGGCAAGAAGGGGCAGATCAAGGTCGGGCAGCTCGCCGATCTGGCCGTACTCTCGGAGGACTACTTCAGCGTGCCGGAAGACGAGATTCAGGACATCACGTCGGTACTCACGATGCTGGGCGGCAAGGTCGTTTATGGTGACGGCGACTTCGGTAGCTATGCACCGGCACTACCGCCGGCGATGCCCGACTGGTCGCCCGCGCGACACGGCGTGGGGTATCAGCCGCGACAGCCTAATGTGCTTAACTTGAGCGTGAGTTGCGCGTGTGCGACGTCGTGCGGCGTGCACGGTCATGCGCACGCGAAAGCTTGGTCGTCGAACGTGCCCGCGTCGGATGAGAGCGGGTTCTGGGGCGCGCTCGGCTGTTCGTGCTGGGCGTTCTGATTTCGCTTCTTTCGCCTACTGTCCTCTACTGCCCGCTACTGTCCGCTTTTGTCCTCCACTCACTGTTGAGGTCCGTCATGACTACGATGCTGCCGTCGTCCGATCCTTCCTCGTCAATGGCACGCGAGACGTCTTTGCTGCCGGGCTGGGCTTACTGGCTTGCGCTGTTGCTGCTGTGCAGCGCCTATCTGCAAGGCGGCATCGACAAGGCACTGGACTTCTCCGGCGCCATCGCCGAGATGCAGCACTTCGGGCTGTCCCCGGCGGCGCCGATGGCGGTTGCAGTCATCGTGCTGGAAATCGGCGCGTCGCTGATGATCCTGACGGGCAAGGGGCGATGGCTGGGTGCGTTGGCGCTGGCGGCATTTACGCTGGCCGCCACGTTCCTGGCCAATCGCTTCTGGTCCGCCCCGCCGGACGCCCGCACGATGCTCGCCAATAGTTTCTTCGAACACCTCGGACTCGTCGGCGGCTTTATTGCCGTGGCGTGGTACGACCTCAGAACGCGCGCCGCGCGGAGTCAATCATGAAGCTCTATCTCGTTTCGCTTGCCGTGGGCATTCTCGTCGGCATTATCTACGGCGGTCTGGGCGTTCGTTCACCGGCACCGCCCGCGGTGGCGCTCATCGGCCTGCTCGGCATGCTGATCGGCGAGCAGGTCGTACCGCCGGTCAAGCGTCTGCTCGCAGGCGAGCCGGTCAACCTCGTGTGGTTCCATCGCGAATGCGTGCCGAAGATCACGGGGCTGCCGGGGCCGGTGGCGAAGACGGCCAAGGAAGGCTCCGCGTCCGATACACCACCGCCGGTCTAAGTCGCGGTGTCACAGCCCGCGATTTACCGCCTGCCGTTTAAAGGCCCACGTCGTGCTTGCGCAGAAGCTCGGCGACGCGAGGTTTGTCGGCATCGGGGATCCTTTCCATCCCGACGTACTTCCAGAACTCCTCTGCCGCCGCAAGCCCTTCACTGCCGTCCTCCAACAGGCAAGCCAATGCGTCGGCACGGCGATTCGCGGGCAGGATGTCGAGGCTGAGCACTAACGCGTCCATCACTCGCTGCTTCCGGCTGCCTTTGAAGAACCGGTCACTCACATCGCCCAGGAATTGCGACCACGCTTCGGACTGACTGCCTGCCTGCGCTGCCGCCCCCCACTTTCCGATCAGCGCGGGATTTCGCTTTAAGGGCTCACGAAAGAATGCGAAGTCGGCCGCAGGCTCCGACGCTCCGAATGGCGAGAGATGTCTGGCAGACAGGATCGGCAGTCTTCGATGTGCGCCGCCAGGGTGAGCCTGTGTCGCCGCTGCCGCCCTGGCGATGTGGCAGCTCCCGGCGTGTCGGAGGTGGACCGTTCGGATATCCACAGAAAACCGGTCGCGCGGATTCGACAGGAGCGGCGGCGTGGGCTGCGAGGTCATCGGCTGCAAGGGCGTCGACGCGGCATGACCCATCATCGCTTGAAAGAGTGTCATGTTCGATCTCCATCGGTGAATGAAGACCGCATCCTGACAGCGCCTTGTCGACGAACTTTGCGATAGCAACGCTCAGCTACCAGTTCAGGGAAAGTGCCTGACGAAGTGTCACTTACCGTTATCCGCCCATCGCCATGCGGGACGCTCGAGCGCGTGCTGGCCGAGAATCGTCGTCGCCGAGAAGGACTTCTCCAGGCGGATCGAATTGCATTCGGGGTCCTCTTCCAGCGCCGCCGCCAGACGCGGCGAGTGCGACACGACCCACACCTGACTGCGCTGCGATGCGCGACGGATCAGACGTCCCAACGCGGGCATGAGGTCGGGGTGCAGACTCGCCTCAGGTTCGTTCAGCACCATCAGTTCAGGCGGACGCGGCGTGAGCAAAGCGGCGCTCAACAGCAAAAACCGCAGCGTCCCGTCGGACAGTTCTGCGGCGCTCAACGGTCGCAGCAAACCGTGCTGATTGAACTCCAGCATTAGCCCGCCACGGCCCGTGCCGTCGATCGTGACGCTCGCGCCGGGGAATGCGTCCGCCACCGTCTGCGCCAGCGCCTCGTGGTCGCCGATCTCGCGAATCGTCTGCCATGCGGCGGCGAGATCCCGGCCGTCGTGATGCAGCGCCATCGTGCGCGTACCGATCTGGGGCCACCGAGCGGGAGCATCTGCGTCGGTGCGGAAGTGATCGTAGAAGCGCCAGTTGCGAATGCGCTCACGTACTGTGAACACCTCGGGGCAAGTGTTGTCGTTGGCAATGTGAGAAAAGAGGCTCTCGAAGCGAGGCAGACTGCTGGTGAGGATGTCCCACTCGCGCCCCGCCTTGCGTCGCACCACACTCCCCTGTCGGTCCACGAGCGCAGTGGCCGGACGTAGAAACTCACCGGCCCAGATGCTCTCATGCTTGAACTCCGGATCGGCACTGAACATGGAAACGCCGCCAGCGCCGCCCATCCCCATGCAGATGGCATAGCCGAAGGTGTCGCTGCTGAAGCCCAGACGCAGGCGCTCCCGCTTCTGACGCGGGCCGCCCTGAATCGGCACTTCGCCACGACGCATGCGCGCACTGATGGTCTCCGGCCCTGCCCATAGCACGGAGCCGAGTCCGCCCTCGCGGGCGATGGGGCCGATGATGCCGTCGCTAGCCGTGCCGGCCAGCAAGCGCAGCGCGCGATAAAGATTGGACTTCCCGCTGCCATTCGCCCCGCTGATGACGTTGAGCCGGGTGAGCGGCATCACGAGCGACTGGATGGAGCGGTAGTTGTCGATAGCGAGGGCGGTAAGCATGGCAAGCGGGAGAACGTGGGCAAATGCAGCGAAAGAGTACGGGAAGCAAGGACGGTGAAGTTCGCAGATTATCCCTTCGAGCACGTCGCGCGGCTGCCGTTCCCTGAATCCGGCGCGCACAGCTTTCGCGGGCGGCCCGCGGCTCAGGAGACGCACAGCCGGGACGCACAGCCGCGCCCACATGACATAAACTCACCGTTTCGACCTCTCACTGCGACACCTCGCCTGCCCCGATGTCAGACGTTACCCCTGAACCGAAAGACAGCTCCGGCGTTGCCGTCATCGACCGCGCCTGCGCCATTCTGTTCGCGTTCAAACCCGACGACAGCGCCCTCACGCTGGCCGAACTGGCTGCCCGCACCGGTCTCTACAAGAGCACGCTACTGCGTCTGGCGGGCGCGCTCATCCAGCACCGCATGCTCATGCGGCTCGACGACGGCCGCTATCAGCTCGGCCCGGCCACGTTCATGCTCGGCGCGCTGTATCAGCGCAGCCTGAACCTCGGCGACATTCTGCTGCCGCTGATGCGCGAATTGGCCGATGTGAGCGGCGAGAGTGTGTCGTTCTACGTGAGGGACGACGCCGTGCGTGTGTGTCTGCACCGCGTCGATTCAACACATGCCGTGCGATTCCACGTGCGCGAGGGCGATGTGCTGCCGCTCGAACACGGCTCGGGGGATTGGCGTTGCTGGCCTTCGGCGGCGAGAAGGGCGACGTCTACGACCGCATTCGCGAGGTGGGTTACAGCGTTTCGATGGGCGATCGCGAGCGCGATACGGCGGGGGTGTCGATGCCGGTGTTCGGTGTGCGTCAGACGCTGCGCGGCGTAGTGACGCTGGCCGGGCCCAGCTCGCGCATCGACCGCGCGTTCATCGACCGGCACCTGACGGATCTGTTTTCCTGCGCCGCGCGCGCCACCGACGGACTCGGCGGTGACTCACGGGCGCTGCGTGCTGCGTGGAAACGACGAGAGGGCTGAAACGCTCAGGCGAGTCATCGCTCTCGCGAGGTTCTGTCATACATCAAGCTCGATTTCGTACTTGTCGAAGAGATCCTTCACGTACGTCCTGCCCGTAAGCGGAATTTTTTCGAAAATCTCATCGCAAAATCCGCGCAGTGCGATGACACCTACGCCGTCGGTAGCGACGCTGCCGCCCTTCTCGTCGACCTTGTAATTGAGCAGCGCTTCAACGGCATCGACCCGGGCAGTATCCGGGATGAAGTCGAACGACTGAACCATCGCGTCGACGACCGTTTGACGCCTGGGCCTGGACGCAGTCCCCATCAGGTCTTCGACGAATACACCTAACGCGCCGTCGCGCGAAACGATCGCCTGCTGAAATCGCGCAAGGAACGTCGCATCCGCCTTCAAACTTGCGGCAAGCGCCCGCGGGCCGAATTTTTCGTTCAGCGCGTCGGCAACCTGCCAGAAGCGAACGATCTCAGTGCACGCCAGAGCCTCCGGCGTGAGCATCTGGCTCACAGTTCTCAGATCACTTCCGACGGCGTGGGCCACCTTAGCCCTGCCGTCAGTCCCTTGACTCTCAGTCAGCGCCTGGGTCGTAGTACCGGAATTCACACCCGTCAGACTCACTTCCATGATGGTTCTCCATCAAAGCTGGGGAGTTCATTCTGGTACGGGGAGTACGTCGACACTTTCGAAACGAACGACACGCTTTCGTTTCTCGCACCCTCTTGGGAAGAAGATGGGGTGCGCGATTGGGATTCATCAGCGTGTCCGTCTCTGCAGGATCAGCGTCGGTACAGCACTCAGGGCAGTTCGCGTTCGGGGTGACCGGTATAGCGATACGGCAACTGACGCGGCAACGGGCCTTTGTTGCGCTCGCCGCGTCCGCGCTGCTCCCACGCGTGCGACAGAATGCCCACGGCACGCGACAACACGAACACCCCTCGCGCCAGCTCCGGCGCAAACCCCAGTTCGGCGTAGATCACGGCCGTAATGCCGTCGATGTTCATCGGCACCGGCTTTTGCTTGCGTGCCTTCAGATGCGCCTCAATCCCGCGTGCGATGGCCGCGTAATGGCCGTCGATCACCCCTTGCGCTACGGCATCGTCGACGATGGCGAGCAATCGCGTCGCACGCGGATCGACCGGATGGAAGCGATGACCGAAACCCGGAAGGTACTTCCCGTGGGCTTCGTTGAACGCAGCGATGCCCTCAGCCACCGCGTCGGCGAGATCGGGGACTTCGGCGGTCGAATCCGCCAGCCGCTGCGCGATGTCCTGATACAGCTCGACGGCCTGCTGTCCAGCGCCGCCATGCACGTCGTCCAGCGCATTGATGGCCGAGGCCATCGCGCCGTTGAGCGGCAATCCGCAGCTCGTCGCGATGCGCGAGATCGCAATCGACGGTGCGTGCGGTCCGTGATCCACCGACGCGACGAGCGCCGCCTCCAGCAATCGTGCCTGCGCATCGGTAGGCAACTCGCCGCGCAGCATCAGCCAGATCATCTGCGGAAAGCTCACATGGCCGATCAGCGCCTGAATCGGATAGCCACGCACGTTGATCGATCCCGGGTGGATATCGATGATCGACGTGCTCCAGTAATCGGCGCACAGCGCCGCAGCATCGAGTGTCGGGTTCATGGTCAGATCACGCCGTCGGCGCGCAGTTGGTCGATGGAGGCCGGGTCATAGCCCAGATCGCTCAGCAGGCTCAGCGTATCCGCGCCGAGCGACGGTGCGGGTGCGCCTGGCGCGGCATCGCCGCCCGAGAGACGGAAGCCCGCGCGCGTCACGCGCTGCGGCTGCGCTTCGCCCGGCACATCCAGTTCGCGCACGAATTCGCGCGAAGCGAGATGCGGATGTGCGAGAACGTCCGGCACCGAGAGAACTCGCCCGGCCGGAACACCGCTCGCAACGAATTTCGTCTCCCAGTTAGCCGCGCTGTCGTGTGCGAGCGCCGCTTCGATTTCCGCTTTGAGGGCGTGGCGATTCTGCTTGCGCGTGTCGCGTTGCGCAAAGCGTGGATCAACGGCGATGTCCGGGCGGCCGATCAACGCGCACAGACTCACGAACTGACGCGTCTCGTTCGCCGCAATGTTAAGCAGACCGTCGCCGGTGCGGAACGTGCCGGACGGCGCGGCGGTGAAGTTCTCGTTGCCCATCGGCGCAGGTGCGACACCCGCGTTGAGGTAGTTCGAGACGACCCAGCCCATCGTCGCGAGCGTGGCTTCGAGCATCGAGACGTCGAGCATGCGGCCCTGACCTGTCGTGCGCGCATCGAGCAGCGCCGCACAGATGGCGAACGCGGCCGTCAGACCGCCGACGGTGTCGGACACCGGATAGCCGACGCGCAACGGCGCGCTCTGCGCGTCGCCTGTCACGCTCATCACGCCCGAAATCCCCTGAATGATCTGATCGTAGGCAGGACGCGACGACAACTCGCCGTCCGCGCCGAAGCCCGAGATTGCGCAGTAGACGAGACGCGGATTGATTTCGCGCAGCACGTCGAAATCCAGACCGAGACGCGTCATCACGCCCGGACGGAAGTTCTCGACGAGCACGTCGCTCGACGCCACCAGCGCTTTCAGGATGGCCTTGCCGCGTGGATCTTTCAGGTTCAGCGTGAGCGAGCGCTTGCCCGCGTTCACCGCCACGAACGACGCGCCCATCTGACGTGCAGCCGCCGCTTTGTCTGCCCCGAGTCGACGAGCCAGATCGCCCCCTTCGGGGTTTTCGACCTTGGTCACGTCCGCCCCCATGAGCGCCAGTTGATATGCGCAGAATGGTCCCGCGAGGACGTTGGAGAGATCGAGGACTTTCACCCCGGCTAGCGGCAATGCCATTGTTGGCCCCCAGGAATGCGTGTTTCAGTTGAAGCGAGATGCATCGGATCAGTGCACATCAATGCGAGATTTCGTCCAGCGTGCGCTGGTTGGTACGCGGCCCGAACAGGCCGATGGACGCCATCACCATGACCATCGCAAACGTGATCAGCGCGAACACACCGGTCACGTCGAAATGACGCAGGGCAAAGGCAATCATGAAACCGGAGAACATGGCCGACAGACGCGACATCGAGTACACGAAGCCGACGGCCCGGGCACGAATGCGCGTGGGGAACAGCTCGGTCTGATAGGCGTGATAGCCCACCGACAGCAGCGTGCCGCACAGCGTGATCGCCACGCCGAGAATCATCAACATGGCGGGCGACGTCTGCACCGCGAACAGCGAACCGAAGATTGCGATGCCCAGCGCCGAGAGCACGACCAGCGTCTTTCGCTCGATGCGATCGGCAATCGCCATGCCGATGAGCGGACCGAACGGGTTCGAGATCGCAATGACGAACGAGTACATCAGGCTGTGCGTGATCGTGATGCCTTTGGACACGAGCAACGTGGGCACCCACGACGCGAAGCCGTAGAAACCGATCGCCTGAAACAGGTTGAAGACCAGCAACGTGATGGCGCGACGGCGATACGGCTTCTGCCAGATTTCGCGGAACTTCGCCTTGGTCGCCGCAGGCTCCACGCTCAGCACCGGCGGCGGCAATGGGCGGCCGGACTCGCGTTGCACGCGCGCTTCGAGCGCCGAGAGAATCGCTTCGGCCTCGGCCGTGCGGCCTTGCTGCGCGAGCCAGCGCGGGCTCTCCGGCACACGGCGACGGATCGCCCAGACGATCAGCGCGCCCAGCGAACCGATGATGACCACCGTGCGCCAGCCGTCCATCCCGAAAACTTGTTGCGGCACCAGCCACCACGACAGCAATGCCACCGCGGGCACTGCAAGGTACTGAATCAGGTGCATGAAGGCGAAGGCCCGGCCGCGCAGATGCTTCGGCGCGAGTTCGCTCACATACGTATCAATGGTGACCAGCTCGACGCCGACCCCGATCCCCGCAATCAAGCGCCACAGGTTGATCATCGGCGCGGTGGTCTGGAACGCCATGATGAGCGTGGCGATGGAGTACCAGAGCAGCGAGACGGTGAAGATCGTGCGACGGCCGTAGCGGTCGGCCAGCCCCGTCAGAAAGAACGTGCCGATGAACAGCCCCGCGAAGGACGCCGCCACAAACGCGCCGAGGCCCGACACGCCAAAGAACGACGCCGTCGTCGTGGAGTACAACCCGCTCTTGACGAGGCCGGGGCCCACGTACGCGGTGAAGAAGAGATCGTAGAACTCGAACCAGCCGCCCAGCGCGAGCAGCAGGATCAGCATCCAGACGGAGCGTGTGGCGGGCAACCGATCGATGCGCGCGTTGATCTGCCGACTTGCGTCGGACGGCCCTGAGTGGGCGGCGGGCGACTCGTGCACCGCGCCGACAGGCAAACTCGACATCTCAATCCTCCTTTGGATTGCATTGCAGGTCATTCCGCGAAGTTCTGTCAGACAGAATGACGTTCTGTTTTATGAGAAGTCGAAGGGTATGCCTCGGTATAGCGGGCGGGTATCGGGGTTTACGCGGAGATAAAGCGGGTGCGGCGAGCGCTTAAGCCCGCCGCAAGTTCAGACCTGTGGACCTGGCCGATGGCCGCCACGTCCTTACATCTCGTCCACCGCTGTGGTGGCGGTCGGCTGACCGTCCTGGCATTCGAGCGAGAATCGATTGCGCGTATCGACGTAAAAGCTCGCGCCGAAGCGGCCGACTGGGAAGTAGTTTTGCAGACGCACACGCCACGCCTGCGTGTCGATCAGTTCGTCGCGCGCGTGCATGCGTTCAACGCGTCCGATGAAGATGTGGCGGCTCGGTGTCTCGAGTGTTTCCCATAGCGTGCATTCGAACGCGACCGGGGCTTCGGCGATGCGCGGTGGGGCGACGAGGCTGCTCGCCACGGGGGTGAGCCCCGCATGTACGAGTTCACTTTGTGTCGGCGGCAAACGCTCGCCGCACGCGTGCATGCGCGCGGCCATCGCTTCGTCCGTCAGGTGCACGACATATTCGCGCGTGCGCAGAATATTCGTTGCGGTGTCCTTGAGAGAATCGTCGTCGCGCCGGTTGATCGAGAGCATGACGATCGGCGGCTCTTCTCCCAGCATGTTGAACATCGAAAACGGCGCGGCATTGACGACGCCGCCTTCGTTGAGCGTCGTGACGAGCGCAATGGGCCGCGGCACGATCAGGCTGGCCATCAACTTGTAGCGTTGATAGGCCGTAATTTCCCGGAAGTCGATTTCCATGCGATGGTCTCAGGCGCGCTGGCGAGTGGTGGATTTGGTGGATTTGGTTGATTTCGTCGATTTGGCGGACGGTGTGGCGGCGTCGCGCGGCGCAGCGCCGGTTTCCGGCAAGCCGAGCAGCGAGGCGAGACTCTTCTGTCCGCGCATTCGGGTGGTCTCGATGCGTCGCTCCAGTTCCTCCAGATGCGATTGCATACGGTCGATGGCACCTGCGGCATCGCGTCGCTCGATGCACGCCACGATGGCCGTGTGTTCGTCGTGCTCGCACGGCGCGTAGCCCGGCGGTTCGTACAACCCCACGATGAGCGAGCAGCGCGAGATCAACTCACCCAGATAGCGCAGGAGCACTGCATTGCCTGCGAGCGCCGCCACGCGCAGATGGAAGTCACTCGCCAGCCGTGCCCACGACGGCTGATCGAAGCGGTGCATGGCCGCATGCTCGGCATCGAGTTGCCGACGCAGCATGGCCAGATCCTCATCGGTCACCTTTGCCACCGCCAACTCGACGAGTGCGCGCTCCAGCGCGCGTCGCGCTTCGAAGATCTCGCGCGTCTCTTCCGGCGTTGGCTCGGCGATCACCGCCCCCTTGTTGGGACGCAGCGTAACGATGCCGTCATGCGCCAGACGTTCCAGCACTCTGCGCACGACCGCCCGTCCCACGTCGAAGAGCTGACAAAGCTCGGGCTCGGGGAGCTTGGTGCCGGGCGTCAGGCGGTGCGCAAGCACGCCATCGACGATGGTCCGGTAGATGTGCGTCTCGACGCGCGTCTCGGCGCTCTGCTCGAGCGCATCGTCGTCCGGCGATGAGTCCAGGGAGTGGAGCGAGAGCGGCCGGGATCCGGCGAGCCCGGTCGCTGCGGTGTCTGTGGCAGCACTGGCAGGATGGCGGCGCGCACGCGGCGCAGGCTTGTTGGCAGGCATAGCAGTTGAAGGCAGTAAGGTCGACGTCGGAAAATCTGTGCAATCCGTGCAATCGGGACAGTAAGGCTTGAGCGTCATGATGCCCTCACCCCATCACGGCATCGGGCCGCGTCAGACTAACAGAGGCGACGTGTGCGGCGATATCGCCCGGGCGCGTGAGCCATATCTCACCGCGCTGTGCCGCTTGCACGATCGGTGTGAGCACGCGACGCAGGTGCCGCAACCGGTAGGGCTGCCCGACGAGATACGGATGCAACGCGATCCCCATGACCAGCGGCTGAGCGCGAGTCGGGTGTTCCGCCTGCGCGTACATCTCGTCGAAGTTGTCGGCAATCATGTCGGCGAATGCCACGCCGTCCATCTGACGACCGACGATCATCGGAATGTCGTTGACCTCCTGAGGATAGGGCACCGACCAGAGCGTTCCATGGGCGGTTCGCATGCGCACCGGACGGTCGTCGTGGCACCAGTTCAAGGTATAGCGGTAGCCGGTACGAGCGAGCAAATCCGGCGTGTGATGCGTCTCCGAGATCCACGGCGAGAGCCATCCCGTGGGAGCACATCCCGTCGCCTGCGTCAGACGCGACCGGCAGTGCATGAGTAGATCGTGCTCGTGCGCGGGCTCGAAGTCGCTCTGACGTTGCGCGTTCGTGTGGCCGTGTCCGATCAGCTCGTCGCCGCGAGCGACACAGGCGTGCACGAGCGCAGGGCAATGATCGAGCAGCGACGTATTGAGCACGACACCTGCGGGCATCGACAGATCGTCGAACAAGTCCAGGCAACGCCAGGCGCCGACCCGATTGCCGTATTCGCGCCAGCTGAAATTGAGCACGTCCGGCTGCGGCGAGACGGGGCCGAGATTTGCGCCCATTCCCTCCCCGAAGGCGAAGTGCTCCAGATTGAAACCCAGATAGACGGCCAGGCGCGCGCCATTGGGCCATCGATACGTATCGCGCGCCGTGATCGGCAGATAGTCGAAGCGGTCGTGAGAACGCAATGCGCCGAAGCGCGTGTCGTCGTTCGCCAGATCGTCACGTTCCGGAAGCGTCAGAGCAGAAGTCATCGGTATGTCGTCATTACGGTACGGCTTCGCAGGCTCAGCGACCAAAGCCGTTCATTCATCGTCGAATCGTTCGTTATTCGAATCGCTTGTCCGGCATCGGGCAACCACACGGCCGGACATGCACCCGCGTCATGAGCCGTCTTGAAACATCCGCGCACTGCTGCAGTGCGCGCGCGTTCCGAGTTGGCGCAAAACGCGTCGTCAACGAACACCACACAGAATCGTTCGCAATTTCAATGCCAGATCGTCAACACATTGCCGCGCATATCGTGCAAGGCGATTGCCACGAAATGTCGACGTGGTGGCACGCCTCTTGCGTACGGCGGAAACATTGTGAGGCGTGCCCGATGCCAGAGCGCTCCTCGTCTTCGAATCGCTTCAGATGTGTCTTATGTGTTCTTACGGAGATTGCTCATGTCTGCCTCTGCACGTCGCCACACCCCCTGCTCCGCCCTCACCACTCTCACCGGGTGCCCGGCATCGCTTGCCGCCCCCGCCCGCCGCCGTTGGCTGCGCACCGGCGCGCTCGCCCTGGCGGCCGCGGGTATGACCTTTGCCAGCGTTTCGGGTTACGCAGCGGAAACGATCAAGATCGGTCTCGTCACCGCCCTCTCAGGCCAGTCGGCGCGAGCGGGTGACGCGTTGACGCGTGGCATGACCATCGCCATCGACGAGATCAACGCGAGCGGCGGCGTACTCGGCGGTCGCAAACTCGAACTGGTGCGTCGCGATGACGAGGGCAACCCGGCCAAGGGCGTGCTCGCCGCGCGCGAACTCATTTACAAGGACAAGGTGGCGGTGCTCTTCGGTGGGCTGGATACGCCGGTCTCGATGGCCATCGTCCCGATCGCCAACCAGGAAAAGGTGCCGTTCATGGGACCGTGGGCGGCAGGCACGCCGATTACCCGCAACGGTGCGAATCCTAACTACGTGTTCCGCGTCTCGGCGGTCGACGAGATCGTCGACGGCGCGATGGTGAACTACGCGCAGCAGACCTTCGGTGCGAAGAAGCTCGGCCTCATTCTCGTGAACAACCCGTGGGGTGAATCGAACGAGAAAGGCATCGTCGCAGCGCTCTCGGCAAAGGGCATGAAGCCTGCGGCGGTCGAGAAATTCGAAGCCAACGACGTGGACGTCACACCGCAATTGGGACGCCTGAAGGCTGCCGGTGCAGACACACTGCTCATGGTCGGCAACGTCGGGCCGTCAGCGCAGGTGGTGAAGTCGCTCGACCGTATGGGCTGGAAGGTGCCCATCGTCTCTCACTGGGGTCCGGCAGGCGGACGCTTCACCGAACTCGCCGGTCCCAACGCCAAAACCGTGCACTTCGTGCAGACGTACAGCTTCTTCGGTGCGACGTCGCCGGTGAGTGCGCGGGTGGTGGCTGCGCTCAAGGCGAAGTACCCCGACATCAAGGGGCCGGATGACATCACGCCGGCGGTGGGCGTTGCCAATGCCTACGACGCGATGCGTCTCACGGCGCTCGCCATCGACCGCGCTGGCTCGACCAACGGCGATGCGATCCGCGCAGGCTTCTACAAGATCGACCGTTACGAGGGCCTCATCAAGACCTACGTCAAGCCGTTCAGCGAGCAGCAGCACGACGCGCTCTCTGCGCAAGACTACGTGTGGGCGCAATTCATCGACAACCGCATCGTGCCGGTGACCGCAGCGGGAGCAAAGGTCGCGGCGAAGTAATTCTTAAGTAATGCCTGCGTCGTCGTAGACACGACGGCGTCAACGAACGGGCGCTGCCGCGGCAGCGTCCCGGAGGACATCTCATGCAATGGATCTCGGCGCTCGTCGCCGGCCTGGGGCTCGGCAGTATGTACGGTCTCATGGCGCTAGGCTTTCATCTGACTTTCGCGGTGAGCGCGACGGTCAACTTCGCGCAGGGCAGCTCAATGATGCTCGGCGCCGTACTGGCGTACACCTTTTCGCAGACGCTCGGCTGGCCGATGCCGCTCGCCGTCGCTGCTGCGCTCGCGCTGTGCGCCATCTACGGTCTGGTGGTCGAGCGGCTTGCGGTGCAGCCGTTCGTGCGGCGCGGCTCGAGCGCTTGGCTCATGGCGACGGTGGCGCTCGGCATCGTGCTCGATAACCTCGTCATGCTGACGTTCGGCACGGAGCCGCGCAGCCTGCCCTCGCCGCTCGCGCAAAGCGCGTTGCAGATCGGCGGCGCCGGGCTTGGCGTGTATCCGTTGCAACTGTTGATCCCGGTCGTCGGTCTCGCGCTCGCCGGTGTGCTGCATTACGTATTGCGACGCTCGCGCTGGGGTATCGCCATGCTGGCCGTTGTACAGAACCGGGATGCGGCGCGCCTCATGGGGATTCCGATCCGGCGCACCATCGCCGGGGCCTTCGCTGTGTCGACACTGCTCGCCGGGATTGCAGGCGTACTCATTGCGCCGCTGTTCAACGTTCAGGCGGACATGGGCACGGTCTTCGGTCTCAAGGCCTTCGCTGTCGCGATTCTGGGTGGATTGTCCAGCGCGTGGGGCGTGATGATTGCCGGTCTGCTGTTCGGCGTTGCCGAGGCGATGATCACGGCGACGCTCGGATCCGGCTATACACAAATCATCACGTTCGGTCTGGTCATCGTGTTGCTGGCAATGCGTCCGGACGGCATGTTCGGTCGAGCGGAGGTACGTAAGGTATGAGCGATTCCGTGTTGAAAATGGCATCGAATGCCGACAGCGCCCGCGCAACGACAAAGTCACCGCGTTCGCGCGACGATCTGGCATTGGGCGGCGTAATCGCCGTCGCGCTCCTGTCGATGGCCGGTGCGGCGTGTGTGGTGAACGGCTATTTCGTGGTGGTGATCGCGGGCGTGGCGCTGCTGGCCATCTGCGGCGTGGGCCTGAACCTTTTGCTGGGTTTGACCGGACAGGTGTCGTTCGGCCATGTCGGCTTCTATGCGATTGGCGCCTACGCCGTGGCGATTCTGACGACACAGGCGGGCTGGCCGTTCTGGCCAGCGTGGCTGGCGGGTGGCGTCATCGCGGCACTCACCGGCGCCTTGCTGGCGTTACCGGCGCTGCGCGTGCGCGGGCCCGGACTCGCGATGGTGACGATTGCGTTCGGGTTCATCGTCGAGCATGGCGCAGTGGAATGGCGCACATTGACCGGCGGCCAGAACGGACTGATGGGCGTGACGCCGCCGGGCGCATTCGGCATAGCGGGCAGCGAACGGGTGGTGGCCGTGGCCGCGCTGGCGGTGCTGGCGGTCGCACTCGTCGTCTACGTTCGCATTTCACGTGGCACCTGGGGCGCTGCCATGCGCGCGGTGCGCGACAGCGAGACGGCGGCCGCATCGATCGGTGTCGACCCACTGGTTGTGAAGGCAGTGGCGTTTGCGTTTTCTGCCGCGCTCGCCGGACTTGCGGGCGGACTCTTTGCACCGTTGCAAGGCATGGTCACACCGGGCATGTTTTCGTTTCTGCAATCGATTCTCTTCGTGCTCGTCGTGATGATCGGCGGGGCGGGCACGATTGCAGGACCGCTCGTCGGGGCCGTGATCGTAGGCTTGCTGCCGGAGTTTCTGGCGAGTCTGGAGAACATGCGTCTGTTGTGCTTCGGCGTATTGCTGCTGGTCGTGCTTTGGGGCGCACCCAATGGCGTCATTGGGGTGCTCGGGCAATGGTGGATGTCGCGCAGACGTGTCGTGTCGGACAGCACGGACCTCGCGGCGACATCGACGCTGGCTCTGCCGGTGCTTGAAGCATCGCAACGAAAGGAACTGATGGCGCAGGGGCTGACGATGACCTTTGGCGGCGTCAAGGCCGTCGCCGATCTTTCGTTCACATTGCCTGCGGGGCGGGTGACCAGCCTGATCGGGCCCAACGGCGCGGGCAAGTCGACCGTCCTCAATATGCTTTCCGGCTTTTACCGGCCGCTGTCCGGCACGCGTGCGCTGGGTGGTCACGCACTGGCGGCGCGCGGCGCTTGCGACAGCGCGCGGCGTGGGGTGGCGCGCACGTATCAGACGTCGCAACTGTTCGGCGGCATGAGCGTGCTCGATAACGTCACGCTCGCACGCAGTGCCGGACGTCTCGGCGCACTGCTCGGCAGCGCCCGGATGCGCGGCGAGACACCGCGCCGGGAGGCCCTGACGTTGCTGCGTGCGTGCGGCTATCTGGGGGATGTCGATCTGATGGCCGCCGATCTCGCGCACGTCGACCGGCGTCTGGTCGAAATCGCGCGGGCCTTGGCGACACATCCGTCTGTGCTGCTGCTCGATGAGCCTGCGGCCGGGCTCTCGACGCAGGACAAGGCGCAGTTGGGCAAGCTGTTGCGTCGCATTGCCGACAGCGGCGTCACCGTTGGACTCGTGGAGCACGATATGTCGCTGGTGATGGGCGTATCGGACGGCATTGTCGTGATTGACGCGGGGCGCTTCCTTGCACAGGGCTCACCCGCCGCGATTCGTCATGACGAGCGGGTGCGTGAGGCCTATCTGGGGGCGTCGGTCCCGGACACAACCGACACAACCGACACAACCGACGCTGCCACGGCCCCGGCCCAGGCAGCGCGCGAAAAGGCAGTGACACCGGAAATCCTCGGGGTCGGCAAGTTAACGGCGGATTACGGTGCGGCGCCGGTGTTGCACGACGTGTCGATTCAGGTGCGCGAAGGTGAACTCGTCGCCCTGCTCGGTGCCAACGGCGCAGGCAAGTCGACGCTGATGCGCGCACTCGCGGGGCTGCACCGTCCGGTCAAGGGCGGCATCACCTTCAATGGACGTGATCTGTCACGTCTGGATGCCGCGCAGATCGCGGCGCTGGGCGTGGTGCTCGTGCCTGAGGGGCGTCAGGTGTTCCCGGAGTTGTCGGTCCTCGACAACCTGCGTCTCGGCGCTTTCCCGTGCGGACGTTTGCCGAAAGCCACGCTCGACGCACGCATCGCACAGATGTTTGCTCGCTACCCGCGACTGCAAGAGCGCCAGCATCAACGCGCGGGCCTGCTCTCCGGTGGCGAGCAGCAAATGCTGGCGATTGCGCGTGCGCTAATGTCGTCGCCGCGCGTCTTGTTGCTCGACGAGCCTTCGCTCGGTCTGGCCCCGAAGGTGATTGCGTCGTTGTTTGCGTCGCTCGATGCGCTGCGCCGCGAATCGCTCTCGATGTTGCTCGTCGATCAGATGGCGGCCATGGCACTGTCGATTGCCGACCGTGGCTATGTGCTCGAAGAGGGACGTGTGACGGTCAGCGCAGCGGCGAGTGAACTGGCAGATGACGCGCGTCTCGCGGCAGCGTATCTCGGGGGAGAGCATGGCGCAGGGGCGGCAGCATGATGCGTGACATGACGGTTTGCGCGTCGCCCGGTGCCGCGAGTGGGCGTCGTGGACTGGTGACCAGCCCGCACACGCTTGCGAGTGCTGCAGGCCGCGACGTGTTGCAACAAGGCGGAAACGCCATCGAAGCGGGCATCGCCATGGCCGCGATGCTGTGCGTGACGATGCCTCACTTCACCGGCCTCGGCGGCGACGGTTTCTGGCTTGTCGCCGACGGTGCGTCCGAGGGCGGCACTGCGCCGCTTGCCATCTCCGGCATTGGGCAAGCGGCACAGCATCTGCCGTCACGATGTCTCGGTGGCGAGGCAATTCCCGTGCGCGGGCCGTGCGCCGCATTGACCTCAGCGGCTACGGTTGCAGCATGGGAAGCGGCGTTCCGCATCAGCCGTGACACGTGGGGCGGGCAATTGTCGTGGGCATCGTTGCTCGCACCGGCGATCGCGGCCGCCGACGCGGGATTCCCGACGAGTCGCTCTCAGGACTTCTGGTACAACTATCGCGCCGACGAGATGCACGACGCGTCGACGTGGCGAGGCTTCGGACAGGCGTTTCTGCCCGGCGGTCGCGCCCCGGCCGTCGGCGAGACATTTCGCCAACCGGCGCTGGCAGCGACATTGCGTCGGCTGGCTGACGGCGGCCCGCGCGAATTCTATGAGGGCGAGCTGGCGGAGCGCATGGCGCGCGGTTTGCAGGCGGCAGGCGCACCGCTCACGCGCGACGATCTTGCCGCCACGCGTGTGCATGTGTCGCCTGCGCTGACGATGCCGTATGCAGACGGCGTGCTCGCGACGATGCCACCGCCCACGCAGGGCGTCACGACGCTCCAGATCATGGGCATTCTCGAACGCGTCGGTCTGAAAGACTGCGAGCATGGCAGCGCGACGTATTACCACCGGCTGGTCGAAGCCGTGAAACAGGCGTTCCTCGATCGCGACCGTTACGTCGCGGATCCGGCGTTCGTCGACGTTCCCGTCGCGGCCATGCTGTCGGACGACCATCTTCGGTCCGCTGCCTCGAGAATCGACGATCGTACGGCGCTCGAATGGCCGCATCGGTTTCGCGAGGGCGACACGGTGTATTTCGCCGCGACCGACGCGGCAGGACGGGCCGTGAGCGTTCTGCAAACCATCTATTTCGACTGGGGAAGCGGTGTCGTGGCGGGCGATACCGGCGTGCTTTGGCACAACCGGGGCGCAGCGTTTCGTCCCATTGGGAGCGCGCATCCGAATGCGCTCATGCCGGGCAAGCGACCGTTTCACACGCTCAATCCGGGCATGTATCTGAAAGACGGACGCGCACGGTTGTTGTACGGCACTCAGGGAGCCGACGGACAACCGCAAACGCTTAGCGCATTGCTGACCCGACTGATCGACTTCGGGATGTCCCCGCAAGAGGCGCTATCTCATCCGCGCTTTCTGCTCGGACGTACGTTCTCCGACAGTCGGGACAATCTCAAACTCGAGCGCGATGCCGGGCAAGCGGTATTCGACAGCCTCAGCGAGCGCGGACATTCAGTGGCGCCCTTACCTGCCCACAGCCCGCTGGCCGGACAGGCAGGCGTCATTGCGATTGCGCAGGACGGTGTTGCGACGGGCGCACATGACCCTCGCAGCGATGGCGCGGCGTTGGCGGTTTAGGTGACATCGGGTTCGTTGGGAACTTCCGGGTGATCAAGGACTAGTGCTCTGGACTCTTTGGTCGGGTCGGAAGTCGCAATGAATCTGCAAGCGCTCCGTCGCATTGCGGTGGATCTGAAATCCGTATTGCTTTAGCAACGTGAGGATGCAGTTCAGGGACGACGCGTGACGTTCGACCCGGCGCTGCTGCCAGCTTGAGGGAGTAAAGACGCCAAGCGGGAGCATACGGATGCGACGTCCGCTTGCGCAGAACGAGACGTCGACGTGTGTGCCGTCGATATCGTGACCGTTGCTGCCAAAAATATCGGGGATTTCGTGTTGCCGATTGGGGTAAAGCCGACGGAACACGCCGATGCCGAACTTGCGGAACCACGTCCTCGCGAAGCCGAGTCGGGACGCGCGCGCTTCGTAGCCTCGCGTCAGGATCAGCGTGATGTCTTCAGGCAATTGCGTTTGAATATGCTGAAGGGCTTTCAGAACAGCGGCATCCACACGAACGTAGCGCGCGGGCCATCGGGGGCTAACGCGTAGCCCGCCGTGGGAGCCGCGTGGCAAAGTTGTCAGGGGCATGCAGGGACTTTCGTGTGCGTCAGGTTGGACGGCTACGGATGTCGTGCAGTTTAGTCGACGTCCAGTCACTGAGCGTCCGAGCCTAGCGGATGTACTTCATTCGCTCACCGGCTCGTTTCGCGCCGTCTTACAAGGCCGGGTCGGTCCGAGTTCGTAGCTAACCCCACCCTCCGCCGGACAACGGGCGACGCAACGGCACGCGTGAATAGTCCGAGAGCCAGCATGATCCAGACGCTCAAAAAAAACTGACATGCAGGGCGCACATTATCCTGCACGGGGCATCGTACCCTCCCTCTCCCGCCTAAGCTGGCGGGAAGATCTTAAATGCTACGCACACGCCGAAGCGCAATACTAATTCAGTTGCCTCGATAGGTCGCATAACCGAATTGACTTAGAAGCAATGGAATGTGGTAGTGCTGAGTTGCATCTACGACACGGAACATCACCGGAATTTCAGGGAAAAACGTGTCCTGCTTCAGCTTCCCAAAGTATTCCCCTGTTTTGAAAATAACGCGATATTCACCTTTTGTGAAACGCTCGCCTTTCGGGAAAAGAGATCTGATTCGCCCCTGCGCATCCGTTTCGCCCGACGCAATTTTCTTCCACGCGCCTCCATTCATCCGCTCAAGCTCAACAACCACTCCAACAGGCGGCTTTCCGGTTTGCTGATCAAGGATATGCACGCTAATCGGATTAACGTCCGCCATGGCTACGCGGACTGGCAGCAGACAAAAAGCAAGAACAACGAAAATGCATTTTTTCAACATACGTTATCTCTTCATGGTCAAAAACTACGTATACAGCTGTAGACCAGCTGACGGGTTGATGTGCGCGTCACTAATCGTACGTCCTATCAACTCGCCAAAAGAGAGGAAATTCCCCAAATGTTTGGGTGCATTTGCCAAAGCAGAACTACGGAACAAGTGATCCGTGAATCACGTCCCGCAACGTATGTAGAATGCGCCGTGTCGAGGCCAAGCCAGTGAACCTATGATTCAGTTCGCACTACTTCTTGTTTCAGCGACTGCCCTCATTGCGGCGATCGTCGCGGCGGTAAGAGATGTTGATCACCGTCGATATTGGACGATCTGTGCATGCTTCATCTTCGCCGGATTCGCATGTTGGATCGCGTTCGCTGTCATCGGATCAGAAGTCGATGCGGGAGGCTTTTTGCATGAGCCATTCGCATTGGTACCGGTGGGATTGCTGATGGTCGTGATCGGCGTAATCGGTAGCTTGGTACGCGGAGCCATGACGCTATATCGCCGCCAATTGCGGGGCACCAAATGAAGGGGCTGTTCTGCGATCAGTAGATCGCTCGACGTAAGCCGACTGGTCTGTTCCAGGGAAGCTGCGCGTCGTAGTCGTCAGCGGTTTCCGTTAGTGGTAGACGCAGGAGCAACCAGAATCATGCAGGCTCCGTTTGGCGTCGAGGAACGCCACCTGTAGTGATCTAATCGATCCGGGCATTAATTTAGGCGAAAATGCTCGCCATGAAGAGGTATCTGATGACCCCTACATCTGGCTGACTTCTGCCCGTTGCGATCGGTGCAAACCGACCCGCAGTAGACAATTACCAACACGCAAAGTGGCCGCTCAAACAGTTCAACCGGGAGCAATTCTAAATAAATGTCTGCTCGATCCCCAGCGTAATCATGAGCCCTTCACACGTGAAGTCGATCCGTGCGTTAATGCGACGATAGGCCGTCGCAATAACCGCGCGCGATATGACGAGCGGGACTGCTCAGTATCGGCACGTCGTTGAAGCATCCACATTAGCCGCATAGCGAAGAACGTCTGTGTCAGAACGTGAGTGAATACCACTGAGGAAAACACCGCAGCATAAAGTGCGATGGACAATGGGTTGAACACTCCCCATTAGCATGTGTCATGCCTCGGGAGCGAACTATATTAAGTTGCCACCGCACGACCGATCGACAGTATTGGTCCGGTGGGTCGGCCGATGGGTGAGCCTTGTGGTGGCTCCAGCGTAATTTCAAACAATTGATTCGGTTGGAGCTGTGGCAGACTTTCGACGGAGACCTCAACGGACTCCCCGGCGCGCAGCAATCCCAGCGACACAGGGCCGGACCATCCGTCGGCTTTCGTCCATAGCTGTAAAGTCTTATCCGCCTGCGTCGGCTCTGACTTCAGTGGGATGAGGCGCAACTTCCGATCCGCCCCGACCTGCACCAGCCAGCCCGGGCTTTTATCCTGCGGAGAGGCCAGCACGACGACGAATCGGGGCGGTGGCGCTGGGGTGCGGACTTTCACCCCTAACGTGACGGCAAGGAGCAGCGCCGCGCAGGTCACGGCACCGGAGGCCAGCCGCCAGAAGCGGATGTCGTCCCACCAGCGACGCCATATCGAATGCCGCGCGCCCGACACGCTGCGGCTAATGCGCGACCAAAGTTTTCCGGAGGGCGTCAGCGGCGCGACCGTGTCGGCCAACGGTTGCAGGCGAGACTCCCACTGGGCGACCTTTGCGGCAAGGACTGGCTCTTGCAGCAGACGCGACTCCACGGCGCGTCTGCGCTCCCACGTCAGGGTGCCGAGGACGTATTCGCCTGCCAGGTCGTCAAGCACGCTGAGCTCTTCCGGCGTCATTCCATGCACTCCCGAAGCGATTGCAGGCCGCGGCGTACCCACGCCTTTACGCTGCCCAATGGCGATCGGAGGCGCTCCGCGATTTCGCTATGCGAGCAGCCGTCAAGATAGGCATAAAGGATACTGGCGCGTCGGGGGCCGTCCAGCCGTTCCAGACACTGTGCCAGACGTCCATGCATCAGTGGATCGGCTTGCGCAGAGAATGTATTCGGAAGATGCGCTGTGGTGGCGTTCATATGAGCGTCGAGCGAGTCCTCGTCCATATCGACTTCCTGACTCCGGCGTCGCACGGTGTTGAGTGCCTGATGACGGACGATACTGAAGATCCACCCGCGACCCGCGCCGCGTGCGGCATCGAACGTCGCCGCTTGCGTCCATACGCTGACGAACGCATCGTGCAACACATCTTCAGCCAGTTGTCGGTCACGCACGATTCGTTGCGCGACGCCAAGCAGATAGGCGGCATCCCGCGCATAGAGTTGCCGCAATGCTTCGGCATCCTGCCGAGCGCATGCCGCAATCGTCGATTCGTAGTCAAACTCGTCCGTCTTTTCGTGCACAGGCACCTCTCGGAAACGCTCGGCGGCATGTTGATGCATGCCGCCGAAGATCGACTACGTTTCCCGGAAAATGCCGTTGGCGTCCAATCCTGTCAAGAGGCTTTCCAGAAAATATAGTCGGCTTGATATTTCACGGTCTGTTTCGCGCCCTTGGTGGCCAGACTGCATTGTGAGGTCGGTGCCGTGCCACCTTGGGTTGCCAGCCGCTGGATATACGCCACGCCTTGCATCGCGCCGGTTCCCGTCGCCGGATTTGCCTTGACCAATTGCAGCGGGATATTTCCGGAGCCGGCCGGTGAGACGGCTACCTGTGTTGCCGTCACCTTCGAGCCGTCGCTGGACTCCCATGTGGCGGGTGGGCCGTAATACTTCCCGACGGCGTTTCCGGAGCGGTCGGTCAGCACGGCGTCGGGTCCGACGAAGGTCCATTCGAACTGGCCCATCGCCTCTTTCTTCTCCCGACACTCATACAGAATGTCGCCTTTGCCTACGGTTTGCAGAGCGACGCGATGACCGTCGGGAACCTTCACCGCGTCGGCAACCGGTGCCGATGCGCCGGGCATCGACATGTTTGCGGCGCAAGCGCCGAGAAGGACGGGGGCGGCCAAGCTGACAAAGACGACGCGCTTCATGGCAAAACTCCTGTGTCGGTTCGATAAGATAGACGCCCCGGATTCGGGGGCATCACTCTCTCTACACACGAGATGCCGATTCGGATGCAGTCAATCGGAAATATTTGTTCCGTGGTACTCGGACTTGTTCGCCGACGCGCTTCCTGAGCGGTCTGCATCCCGCCACAATGGCGCGGATCCTGTTCGTCCTGCCAGCCACAGCAGTGCGGGAAAATGGACGGCCCATCCGCCTGCCATCACGGCAACGGCGGCCCACGGGTGGATGAAAGTCACTGCGCCCAGCGCGGCCCCAGCGCGAAACGACAGCGGGCCGCCCACTGCGCCGAGTAGCGAGGCCAATACCCAATGCGGGCGCAGCGATGAGAATAGCGGGTTGATTTGTATGGCAAACAGCGCCCAAAGACCCGACATCCAGTAGGGCGCGTATCCCGTCGGCCAGCTACCGGCCGGATAAACGAGCCAGCCGGATCGCACCACAAGCGACTCCCATCCCCAGCCGGCAAGCGCCACGAACGCGACAAACATCGCTTCGCGTGCCGCGTCTCGCATGGCGGACAAATGTCCTGCGACAAGTAGCTTCACAAACACCACGCCGATCCACGCCTGTCCGTGAGCGGCACTGAGCACACAAATTAGCCATCCGATCTGGCCGAGCACCAAATAGAGCGCCCGCCAATACGCTGGCGGCATCCAGAGCTCGTATCGGTGGCGAGGGCCGAGCACTCAGGGACCGCCCAACAACTGTTGACGCAGCGATGGCGCACGCGTTCGGGGATCCAGCCAGATGTCGAAAAATGCTTCGGCGAAAGCCGGATCCTGAACGTCGGCCGACAATTTGCCATTGGTGTAGAACCGCGCGCCATGCCCGGGCAAATAGACGCCGCAGAGTTCGTCCCCACGAACGACATCACCAAAGGCGCGCCGCATGTTGTGTTGCCATCGCGCTAGCGTAGCATCGGCAATGGGCTGCGCCGACAGGCGTTGAATTTCGTCGAGCCCCGTCGAGACGATTCGCTCTGCGCTCACGCTTCGTTCATACGTGAGAGAGAGCGCGAAGGGGGCATCGTGCAGTGTGGACGGTCGGGGGGCTTGCGTCGCCCAAAGCTCCGCCCGGTAAAGGCAAAAGCCCAGCACGCAAAAATTTCCGGCACCGATGCGCTGCGCATTGCGAACGTCGTCGAGGCAGCCAGCATGCGCGTTCGCAAGACTGCACCCGCCGAGCCAAACCGCAAGCAGGAGTCCCCGGTGTCCACAAGCCAACGTACGGCGCAACATGCCTGCCAGGTCAGATACCGACGTCCGAATACGCCGAGTCCGTCGGGACATCGAAATGTGCCCGGGCGTCATGGCGCGCTAGCGCGGCGGGCGCGTAGTCGAAGCGACATCATCGTTTGATCTCCCAAGGCGACGTATCGATATGCAATACCGGTACGTCGAAACCCTTTACGAGCCTGACTTACCGGGGCTTGCGAACTTCCGTATACGGTCGAAACGAGCAAACGGATGCATTTTCGTTAAGAAAAATTGCTGTCTTTGAGGTTTCCGTGCATCTGATCCGAGTCATCCGCCGTATACGGCAAAGTGGGGGCGTCGGGCGGGCGCTGGAGCGCCATACAAGCCCCCTTATCTGCCAACCCGGATGGCGAACGGAGACCCTATGCCAACTGCCGCACTCAACCGCCTGATGCTGATAACGACGGCCAGTGCCGCGCTCAGTGCATGTAGCCCGGCAACCCTTCTCAATGTATTGGCACCCAGTTCCACGTATGACCTGGCGACAGGGCTTCCCTACGGGCATTCGACCCGCCAGGCGCTTGATGTGTATATCCCGACGACCCGCACGCCACGCAGCGAACCGATGCCGGTTGTGGTGTTCTTCTACGGCGGCAGTTGGCAAAGCGGTGAGCGCGACGAATATCGTTTCGTCGGCGAAGCGCTGGCGTCACGGGGAATGATTGTCGTGATCCCCGATTACCGAAAATATCCGGAAGTCGTCTTCCCCGCGTTTATGGATGACGCAGCGCGCGCCGTGCGATGGGCGAGGGACCACGCGCAGGCGTACGGCGGGGATAAGCATCGCCTGATTCTCATGGGGCACTCGGCTGGCGCGCAAATCGTTGCTTTGCTGGCGACCGACAGGCGCTATCTGAATACGTACCGCGTCGGGCAACAAGAGATTGCCGCCGTTGTGGCGCTTGCCGGACCCTACGATTTTCTCCCGCTGCGCAGCAAAGTGCTCGAACGGATATTTCCGATAACTGTAAGAGACGACAGTCAGCCGATCCGATTTGTGACAGGTCGCGAGCCGCCGATGTGGTTAGGGGTTGGCAATAGCGATTCGTTGGTCGACCCCGGCAATACCGAGCGGTTCGCAGATCGTCTGAGCGAGATGGGCGATAACGTGCACGTCCAGCGTTACGACCTTGGGCATTTACTACTGCTCGGCGCACTCGGTTTGCCGATCAGAAAATTCTCGACAGTGTTGGACGATATCGCGGCCTATGTCGATTCCGTTCCTGCAAGTGCATCCGATGATCCCGGTGGCTCGTAAACATGAGCGCTTCCACTTTGCGAAGTGCCATCAATCGGATGAAGAAATGAAAGCAGCGTATTCAACTGGATTTCTGTGTGTTTTCGTCGCGGCAGGGTGCATGCTTGGCGGGCAGATCAGTGCGACGGCGGCCGCGATGGATAGCAACGAGAAGACTGTCATGGTGGGCGGGGCAGCCATGTATCCCTCGAAGAACATCGTTCAGAATGCGGTGAATTCGAAGGACCATACAACGTTAGTCGCCGCAGTGAAAGCCGGTGGCTTGGTGGACACGCTTTCCAGTCCCGGCCCGTTCACGGTGTTTGCACCGACCAATGAGGCTTTCGCCGCGCTACCTGCGGGGACGGTGGACACGTTGTTGAAGCCGGAGAACAAGGGAACGCTGGTCAAAGTGTTGACGTACCACGTTGTGCCGGGACGTATGTCGTCGCAGGACCTCATGAAAACGATCAAAGACAGTGGCGGTGCCGCAGTTCTGACAACCGCCGAGGGCGACAAGCTCACGGTTCGTCAACAAGGCAGTCAACTGACTGTGACCGACGACAAGGGTGGCGTGGCACACGTGACTATCAGCGACGTATTTCAGTCCAACGGCGTCATTTTCGTCGTGGATAAGGTCTTGCTGCCATGACTGCGAGAAGTGGCGTACCTCCCGTTACAGTTTGAAGATGCGGTTCGATGTTTAGTCGAGAACACCAAGCCACTTCCATTTAGCTCGAGAGTAGAGAATGAGCAGAAGTAGGTTGACACCGGGGTTGGGTGGCTCGCGCGGTTCTTGGTGGCTTGACCGCGTAAGCCAACATAGGTCCGACACGCTTTCCGAACGCATCCTCGCGCTCACGACGAGCACGGTCACTGATACCGGCAAAGAAATACCTCATCGATTCCTGCTCGCGATCTTCGAAGAACTCGGCGAAATGACCGTCGAAATGGCCTGCGAATGCCATAAGTTGAAAGCCGACTTTCTCGATGCGTAGTTGCTGTCTCTGTAATCGACGGCCCAGCGCTCTTTAGTTTTTAGCGACGTAAACGCACAAAGGGCCTCCCAACTGGGAAGCCCTTTGTTTATACGTGGCGGAGAGAGGGGGATTCGAACCCCCGATAGGCTATTAACCTATACACGCTTTCCAGGCGTGCGACTTAAACCGCTCATCCATCTCTCCTGAATGGTCGCGCATTATAGCAGGTCGGCGACAACATCTCACCCCCTTTCGTGAAGTGCGACGTTAAATTTCTTTGGATGCCCGTCGTTACGGGCGTCGGAGATGGTCGACGAGATGGCGGTCGCGCTCGCTCGGGCGTCCGCCCAGCAAGCTGAACGCGATCGCCACCGCGAAACCCACCGGCACACCGAACGCCCCCGCCGAGATCGGGTCAACGCCCCACCATCGGGTGCCCGCGAAGCCCGTCAGGCGGGTGAAGAACGGATACGTCGTCATGATGTAGTACACGCACACCAACAATCCGCTGACCATCCCCGCCGTCGCGCCCAAACGCGTCGTCCGTTTCCAGAACACCCCCAACACCAGCGCCGGGAACAGGCACGACGCCGCCAACGAAAACGCCGCCCCCACCAGAAACAAAATATTCCCCAACTTCAGCGACGTCACATACGACGCAAACATCGCCACGCACAACAGCAATATCTTCGACGTCGTCACCCGCTTCTGACTCGACGCGTTCCGGTCCACCATGTGGAAGTAGACGTCGTGCGACAACGCGTTCGCAATCGTCAGCAACAAACCGTCCGCCGTCGATAACACCGCCGCCAACGCGCCCGCCGCCACCAACCCCGATATCACATAAGGCAGCCCCGCAATCTCCGGTCCCGCCAGCACCAGCATGTCCGGCTGCATCCAGATCTCACCCCACTGCACCACACCGTCGCGGTAGACGTCCGAGATATCCAGTTGCACGGGCGTCGCGTGACGCCATTGCGTCACCCACCCCGGCAGGTTGTCGTAGCGCGCACCAACCAGATGCAGCAGCACGTCGTACTTGAGCATCACCGCCAACGCGGGCGCACTCACATACAACAATGCGACGAAGAACAACGTCCAGCCCACCGAGCTACGCGCACCCTGCACCGTCGCGGTCGTGCCGTAGCGCGTCAGGATGTGCGGCAGGCTCGCCGTCCCGATCATCAGACACACCATCAGCAGCAAGAAATTCAGACGCTGCGAGTTGCGCGTTGTGTCGTCTCGCGCCGGGAACGGCTCCGTCATCGCTCTCGGCGGCTCGCTGCGCTCAACGTACTGGTTGCGCATCTCCAGCCACTGGTTCTGCGCCTCACCCACGTCCCGCGGAAACGCCTCCAGCTTCGCTTCGAGTACCTTCACATCCCGCAGCGGACCATTGCGACGCTTCGTGTCCAGCAACTGCCGCTCTAACTCCGCCCGCTCACTGAAGAACGTATCCGGCAACCCGTCCAGCCGACGCTGCATCTGCTCCGCCTGCTCCCGGTAGTAGTCGCGCACCTCTCGCTCCGGCACAGAATTGCGCAACGCCTTTTCCAGCACCTCGACCTTCGCCAGCGCCTCGCCATAGCTGAACTGCGGGAACCAGCCATTGCCGGTCTGATGGCCGATCATCGCCGTCGGCACCAAAAACGCAGTAATCATGATGATGTACTGCGCCACCTGCGTCCAGGTCACAGCACGCATGCCGCCCAGGAACGAGCAGACGAGAATGCCCGCCAGCCCGAAGAAAATCCCGATCGTGAACTCGACACCGATAAAGCGCGACGCGATCAGCCCCACGCCCTGAATCTGCGCGACGAGATACACGAACGAACACAAAATCGTCGAAAAGACGCCCAGCGCCCGCACGAGATTGCTGTCGTATCGCGTGCCCAGGAAGTCGGGCACCGTGTAGCGCCCCATCTTGCGCAAGTACGGCGCGAGCAAGAACGCCACCAGACAGTACCCCCCCGTCCATCCCATGACGTAAGCGAGGCCGTCGTATCCGGAGACGTAAAGCGAGCCCGCGAGGCCCATGAACGACGCGGCGCTCATCCAGTCGGCTGCGCACGCCATGCCGTTGAACATCGGCGGCACGCGACGTCCTGCGACGTAATACTCGGCTGCGTCGGACGTGCGGGAGATAAGACCGATCACCGCGTACACGGCAATCGTCACGAAAAGGAAGGCGTAGCCGATCCACACGCCCGGGCCGTTGACGCGCTCAAGCAAGCCGATCATCAGCACGAACGCGAGAAATCCCGCCGTGTAATACAGGTAGTAGCGCAGCAGCCTGCGCGTGAAACTCATCGGTAGGTTTGCGCCGAGGCGGCGCGAGAAGAATCACTGCCTGCGCTACGCGATGTGGCGCGCGCCATCACAGGGTCCGGCGCGTTGTCCTCGAGCCCGAGGCGCTTGCGGCGCTCGTGGCGCAATCGAATCAACGCGTCGCGATAACGCGCATCGTTACGTCGCTGCATCAGTGCGTAGATGGCGATAAGACCAATGTCGATCAGGATCGAGCCTTGCGCCCCCATGTAGAACGGCAACGGCCATCCCGCGATTCGTACCGACGCCCACTCGCGAGCCCAGAACTGAGGGACGAACGTCACAACGAAACCAATCGCCATCAGCACCGCCACGAGCCACAACGTGCGACGCCAATGACGCGCCGCAATTGCAGCGGCCTCGCCATGCCAGTCGATGTCGATTTCAGCAGAGGACAAAGGGAGCGAGCCAACGGAATTTTGCGTACGCGGCCTGCCCTCCGACATGACGTCAGAGGACAGGCCATCGGCATCGTGAATCTCCGACGCAGCAGCATTGCCATGCGCGCCGGGCCGCGAGCGCTTCGTCATTGCAGACGCAACGGAATCGAATCTGCGCTTACTGCGCCTGCTTCAGTTGGTCCAGAATGGCCGGATTTTCGAGCGTGGACGTGTCCTGCGTGATCTCTTCACCCTTCGCAATCACACGCAGCAAACGACGCATGATCTTGCCCGAGCGCGTCTTCGGGAGGTTGTCGCCGAAACGGATGTCTTTCGGCTTGGCGATCGGACCGATCTCCTTGCCCACCCAGTTACGCAGCTCCAACGCCAGTTGCTTCGCTTCGTCACCCGTCGGGCGCGAACGTTTAAGCACCACGAACGCGACAATCGCCTCGCCCGTCGTATCGTCCGGACGTCCCACGACCGCAGCCTCGGCCACGATCGGGTTCGCCACCAGCGCCGACTCGATTTCCATCGTGCCCATGCGGTGACCCGAGACGTTCAGCACGTCATCGATACGGCCCATGATCGTAAAGTAACCGGTCTTCGCATCGCGAATCGAACCGTCGCCCGCCAGATAAATCTTGCCGCCCAGCTCTTGAGGGAAGTAGCTCGACTTGTAACGCTCCGGGTCGCCCCAGATCGTACGAATCATCGACGGCCACGCACGCTTGATCACCAGCATCCCGCCCTGACCGTTCGGCACGTCCTGACCGGTTTCGTCGACGATGGCCACCGCCACCCCCGGCAGACCCAGCGTGCACGAGCCCGGCACCAGCGGCGTTGCACCCGGCAGCGGCGTAATCACGTGACCCCCCGTTTCTGTCTGCCACCACGTGTCGACGATGGGGCAACGACCGCGACCAACGTTCTCGTAGTACCACATCCACGCTTCCGGATTGATCGGCTCGCCGACCGACCCGAGAATGCGCAGCGACGACAGGTCGTACTTCTTCGGATGCACTTCCGGCGTCTGCTCCGCTGCCTTGATCAGCGAACGGATGGCCGTCGGCGCGGTGTAGAACACCGTCACCTTGTGACGATCGATCATTTCCCAGAAACGGCCTGCATTCGGATACGTCGGCACGCCCTCGAACACGACCTGCGTCGTGCCCACCGCCAACGGGCCGTACGCAATGTACGTGTGACCGGTGATCCAGCCGATGTCGGCCGTGCACCAGAAGACGTCATCCGGCTTGATGTCGAACGTCCACTGCATCGTGAGCGACGCCCACAGCAGATAGCCACCGGTGCTGTGCTGAACGCCCTTCGGCTTACCCGTGGAGCCCGACGTGTAGAGGATGAACAGCGGATGCTCGGCACTCACCCACTCCGGCTCGCACTGGTCCGATTGCGTGGCGACGAGGTCTTGCAGCACTTCGTCGCGACCGGCTTGCATCGCCACGTTGCCGCCCGTGCGACGGTAGACGATCACCGACTTCACGTGTTCGCAGCCGCCCATTGCGAGGGCTTCGTCGACGATGGCCTTCAGAGGCAGCGCCTTGCCGCCGCGCATCTGTTCGTCGGCAGTGACGATGGCGACAGCGCCAGCGTCGATCACGCGCTCGTTGAGGGACTTGGCCGAGAAGCCGCCGAACACGACCGAGTGCGTAGCGCCAATGCGGGCACACGCCTGCATCGCGACAACGCCTTCAATCGACATCGGCATGTAAATGACCACGCGGTCACCCTTTTTCACGCCTCGGGCTTTGAGCGCGTTCGCAAAGCGGTTCACGCGCGCAAGCAGGTCGCGATAGGTGACGGGGGTCACCGTGCCGTCGTCGGCTTCGAAAAGGATGGCGGGTTTGTCGCCCAGGCCCGCTTCGATCTGGCGGTCCAGGCAGTTGTAGGAAGCGTTGATCTGACCATCTTCGAACCACGTATAGAACGGGGCGTTGGTCTCGTCGAGGACTTTGGTGAACGGCTTGTGCCAGGCCAGATTCTCGCGCGCCTGACGCGCCCAGAATCCCTCGTAATCCTTCTCGGCCTCGGCGCACAGCGCCTCATAGGCGGGCATGCCGGAAATGTTCGCTTTGGCGACCAGCGCCTGCGGCGGCGCGAAAACGCGCTGCTCCTGCAATACCGATTCAATTGCTGCCATGAGTTGTCCCCTCTTATGGATATGCAAATACCATTGCAATCAAGCTAAAACAAATCGCTAACGTCACCTAACGTCACATTAAGACGAGCGACTTACTAACGCCTTACACTGGTGCATTCGACTCCCGTGCCTTGCGTGCGGGACTCACGCGAAACGCGTTGTCGCACTGCAGCAAAGTGTGGCGTAATCGCTACAATCCTACGCTTATCACCCTCGTCCCGCCACCCCGGAATCGCCCGGAGCGCCCGTGAATTCGACATCTACGCCTCAGACGCCCAGCAACAACCCCGCGGCCACGCACGCCGCACCGACCGGCACCGACCGCCTGTTTGCGCGCTTTCCGAGTTTCGCGCTCGCACTGGCGATGACGTTCGTCGGCACCAACGTCGGGATCGGTAAGACGATGGTCGCCGTCATGCCTGTGGCCGCCTTCGCGCTCTGGCGCTTCGTGATCGCCATCATTGCGCTTGCGCCGCGCTACCGGCCCTCGGCCATGCGGCGCGTCACCCGCAGCCAATGGGGCCACCTCTTCGTGCAGACGTTCTTCGGCACATTCCTCTTCACGTTACTCATGCTCTACGGCGTGCGCATGACGACGGCCACGGCTGCCGGGGTCATCACCGCGACGCTGCCTGCCTGCGTCGCGCTCCTGTCATGGGCCGTGCTGCGCGAACACCCGTCGCGACGCACGCTCGTGAGCATTGGGCTGGCGATTGCCGGGGTGGCATTGCTCAACGCCTCGCGCGGTGACGCCCACGGTGCGAGCGGGGCCGACGCCAGCAGCGGCGCATGGCTGGGTAACGCGCTGGTGCTGGGGGCCGTGGTCTGCGAAGCGATTTACGTGATCGTCTCGAAACGCCTCGCGGCCGAACTCCCCGCCATCGACATCTGCGCCTATACGCATCTGATCGGCGGCTTGCTGATGCTGCCGCTGGGCATCGTCGGGCTGATGGCGGTGGATTATTCGGCCCTCACACCCGGTCACTGGGCGCTCATCGTCTGGTACGGACTCGCCGCGAGCGTATTCTCGTTCTTCCTGTGGATGCGCGGCATTCGCCACGTCAGCGCTCAGCTTGCGGGGGTCTTCACGGCGATGGTGCCGGTCGCGGCCACGGCCTATGGCGTGATATTTCTGGGTGAGCGGCTGTCGGTCGCCCAAGGCGGTGCGCTGGCGCTGACGGTCGCGGGGATCGTGCTCGCAGCGCTGCCGTCCGCCGGTTCGCGAAAGACGCTATTGCCAGCCCGAGACTGAATCGGACGCGGTACCGTCGCCAAGACGTTGTAAAATGCCCGCCATGCCGGATAGCGCGCCGCGCTATCCGTGCCCGTGCACTTTGCTTGCGATTTGCGTAACCGATAACTTGAGCCCGCGTCACGAGGCGCAGGCTTACACCCCGTCAAAATTGCCATGTCGACTCCCGGCCGCCCGTCCGATGCGCCGCCGCGCACCATTCGTCCGATGCGTCCCCTGCCCCGCGTCATCTTCTTCAGCCGCTGGTTGCAATTGCCGCTGTACCTCGGGCTGATCGCTGCGCAAGGCGTCTACGTCTACAAATTCCTCGTCGAGCTGTTCCATCTGGTGACGCACGCCGCGACCTTCGACGAAACGCAGATCATGCTCGTCGTGCTCGGTCTGATCGACGTGGTGATGATCTCGAATCTGCTCATCATGGTGATCATCGGCGGCTATGAGACCTTCGTCTCGCGCCTCGGCGTGGAAGGCCACCCCGACGAGCCCGAGTGGCTCGATCACGTGAATGCCGGTGTGCTCAAGGTGAAGCTGTCGATGGCGCTTATCAGCATCTCGTCGATTCATCTGCTCAAGACGTTCATCGATGCCGCTCAGCAAACGCCGCACACGATCATGTGGCAAGTGATCATTCACTGCGCGTTCCTGCTTTCCGCCGTTGTCATGGCCTACGTCAACAAGATGACGAACGACAGCCATGCGCCCGCGTATGCGTCCGCGCAGCACTGAACAGAATTTAGCCGTAGCAAGTCAGTACAAAAAACCAGTCCCCACTAAGTCGAGAGCCGTTTCATGTCTACCGTCATTAAAGAAGACGACGTCATTCAGAGCGTCGCCGGTGCCCTGCAGTACATCAGCTACTACCATCCGGACGATTACATCCAGGCACTGGGTCGCGCCTACGAGGCCGAGGAAAGCCCCGCTGCCAAGGACGCCATCGCGCAGATCCTGACTAACAGCCGTATGTGCGCCGAAGGCCGCCGTCCGCTGTGCCAGGACACCGGCATCGTGACCGTGTTCGTGAAGGTCGGCATGAACGTGCGCTGGGACGCCAAGCGCAGCCTGACCGACATGATCAACGAAGGCGTGCGTCAGGCTTACATGCACCCGGACAACGTGCTGCGCGCCTCGATCGTCGCGCCGCCGGAAGCCGGTCGCAAGAACACCAAGGACAACACGCCCGCCGTCATCCACTACGAAATCGTGGAAGGCGACAAGGTCGACATCACGGTTGCAGCCAAGGGCGGCGGCTCGGAGAACAAGTCGAAGTTCGTGATGCTCAACCCGTCCGACTCGATCGTCGACTGGGTCGTGAAAACGGTCCCGACGATGGGTGCCGGCTGGTGCCCGCCGGGCATGCTCGGCATCGGTATCGGCGGCACGGCCGAGAAGGCCATGGTCCTCGCGAAAGAATCGCTGATGGACCCGATCGATATCCATGATGTGATCAAGCGCGGTCCGCAAAACTGGAACGAAGAGCTGCGTATCGAGCTGTTCGAGAAGGTCAACGCACTGGGCATCGGCGCGCAGGGCCTCGGCGGTCTGGCCACCGTGCTCGACGTCAAGATCCTCGACTACCCGACGCACGCCGCGTCCAAGCCGGTCGCCATGATTCCGAACTGCGCCGCGACGCGTCACGCGCACTTCACGCTGGACGGCTCAGGCCCCTCGTTCCTCGCAGCGCCCTCGCTCGACGCCTGGCCGAATGTGCACTGGGCGCCGAACACGGAAACGAGCAAGCGCGTCGATCTGGACACGCTCACGCCGGAAGAAATCACCAGTTGGAAGCCGGGTCAGACCCTGCTGCTCTCGGGCAAGATGCTCACGGGCCGCGACGCCGCACACAAGCGCATCGCCGACATGGTCGCCAAGGGTGAGCCGCTGCCGGTGGACTTCAAGGGCCGTGCGATTTATTACGTCGGTCCGGTCGATCCGGTGCGCGATGAAGTCGTCGGACCGGCAGGCCCGACCACGTCGACCCGCATGGACAAGTTCTCCGACCTGATGCTCGGCAAGCTCGGTCTGTCGGTGATGATCGGCAAGTCGGAACGCGGCCCGGCAGCGATCGAAGCCATCAAGAAGCAAAAGGCCGCTTATCTGATGGCCGTCGGTGGTGCCGCCTACCTCGTGTCGAAGGCGATTCGCGGCGCACGCGTGCTGGCCTTCGAAGACCTTGGCATGGAAGCCATCTACGAATTCGATGTCAAGGACATGCCGGTGACGGTGGCCGTCGACTCGACCGGTGTCTCCGTGCACCAGACCGGCCCGAAGGAATGGCAAGCCAAGATCGGCAAGATTCCGGTCGCGACTGCGTAAGCCCGACTGAGTCTGACGTCACGTCAGTCAGTTGAAAAAGCCCGGATTCGTCCGGGCTTTTTTTCGTCTTCCACCTGGCGGTCGACTGCGGTTTCGACGGTGAAAAATGCCTCGGAAGCGAGCGAGAATAACTCGCATTACCATTCACGAAAAGCCTTGTGGGGCTTGGCTTTCCACGCTTTTCAAGCTACTCTTCAACCGCTCGCAAATTGCTTAAGACAGGGATCCAAAATGAAAGGCGACAAGAAAGTCCTCGAACTCCTCAACGCCCAGCTCACGAACGAGCTGACGGCGATCAACCAGTACTTTCTGCACGCCCGCATGTACAACCATTGGGGCCTGACCAAGCTGGGCAAGCACGAGTACGACGAATCCATCGGCGAGATGAAGCACGCCGACAAGCTGATCGAACGCATCTTCATGCTCGACGGCCTGCCGAACCTGCAAGATCTGCACAAGCTGCTCATCGGTGAGAACACCGAAGAAATTCTGCAGTGCGATCTGAAGCTCGAATACCTCTCGCAGAAGACTTGCAAGGAAGGCGTCGCTCACTGCGAAAGCGTGAAGGACTTCGTCTCGCGCGAAATCTTCAACGAGATCCTGCACGACACCGAAGAACACATCGACTGGCTCGAAACGCAGATCGATCTCATCGGCAAGGTCGGCATTCAGAATTACCAGCAGTCGGGCATGGCGTCGTTCGAAGAATAAGCCCGACAACCCGCAAAACCCAGATAATAAAAGCGCGCCTCAGCCCTGCAGGCTCCGTATCCTCCGATATCGGATCGCAGGCTTTGCGCTAGAATTTCGGGGCCGGCAACTTGCCGGCCCTTTTTCATTTGCCATGCCCTCCAATGCGCCGATTGGCGTCTTCGATTCCGGCCTCGGTGGCCTCTCGGTCCTTCAGGCCATACGCGCTCTGCTTCCGCACGAGTCGCTCATCTATGTCGCCGACTCCCGCTACGCGCCGTACGGGGAGCGCCCGGACGCCTTCATCCAGCAACGCAGCCTCGCCATCGGCCGATGGCTGCGCGAGCACGGTGCCAAGGCATTCGTCGTAGCCTGCAACACCGCGACGGCGCATGGCGTGGCGGCGCTGCGGGCCGATAACGCCTGGCCGGTCGTCGGCGTCGAACCCGGGATCAAACCTGCTGCGGCCACGTCGCGCAGCGGCGTGATCGGCGTGCTGGCCACGGCCGCCACGCTGCGCAGCGCCCGCTTCGCAGATTTGCTCGCTCGTCATACTGCGCAAGGCCAACGCTTCCTGTGTCAGCCCGGGCATGGGCTGGTCGAACGCATCGAAGCCGGGGATGTCGATTCGCCTGCGGTGATGGCGCTGCTCGACAAGTACATCGCACCCATGATTGCCGAAGGGGCCGATACGCTCGTACTCGGCTGTACGCATTACCCCTTCCTGATTCCCGCCATCCAACGACATTTCGGTACTGCGTTGACGTTGATCGACACGGGCGCAGCCATCGCCCGCCAGCTTCAACGCCGTCTTGAAGAGACCGATCTGGCAGCCCCCGCAATTTCGGGCAGCGCGTGTGCCAGCGGCAGCATCCGGTTGTTCACCACCGCCAACGCCGCGGCACTGCAAACCATGGCGGATCGACTGATACCCGAAGCCCCTGCCGCGGCCGGTTCGACTGCTGCAACCGACGTGTCGCACATATCCGCCACATCCGGCGCTGTTTCCAATCACCCCGCAGCACCCCGCGTAGCCACCGTCGAGATTGCCGAAACCGCGCCGCAAGCCGCAGCCGGTCTGGCTTTGCCGTAAAACCTTCCCATGATTCCCGCTTGACGTCCTGTCCGTATATCCCTGAGGGGTATATGGGATAGGTCTATGGTGCTTGCAAAAGACGCCGACTTAAATAATAATTATTCTCATTAGTGTTACATTTTGACGTTTTCATCATGATCGTCTGCGTCTGCAAATCCGTTTCCGACCGTCAGATCAAGGCTTGCCTCGACGCCGGTGCCACCACCATGGAAGATCTTCAGATCGACCTTGGCGTTGCATTGTGCTGCGGCAAGTGCGGTCCGTATGTCCAGGAGATGGTGACCGGTGCCACGCCTTGCTGTGGCCGCTCGTGCGGTGGCTGCTGCCAGTCCGCGCATGTCGAGACGACGGAAGTCGAAGTCGTGATGGTGCGTCAGGAACTCGCATTGGCCGCTTAAGCGCCGTGCACGGGTCTTCGGACCCATGGAAATCCGCCTGCGTGACCGGCATCGACTGAGATCACGAGGCAACGGAGCCAGCCAGGCGTCTCAGGGCGTCATGCGCCAGCCAGCGACTTGTCACCCTGGAGGTGTCAGATGGAACTCCTGATTGGCTTTGTTTCGACGCTGTGTTTATCGTTTTTCCTGTTTCGAAGGTGAGTTGCAGCACGGTTTCCAACTCACTGTGTTCGCCGACCGCGCCCCTTGGCGCGGTTTTCCTTTGATCGTACGTCCGGCCGTTCCCGAACCCGAGGCTTCGCACACCGCGTCTCACTCACCGTTCATCGCCGCAATTTAGCGTACCCTAGCCGTTATCATGTCGACCGCCGTGCCCCCCGCCGTGACCTCATCCGGCCTTGCGCTCCAGCAATTCCGCGATCCATTGACGTCGCCGCGAACCCTTGCCGTTGCCGCAGCGATCGTCGTTGTCCACATTGCCGCCCTGATCGGGTTGTCGCACCTGCGCAACGATCCTGAAAAGGCGACGATCGAGCCGACGACGTTTACCGCCACGATCATTCCGCTCACGCCCGCTCCGACGCCTCCGCAACCCGCGCCGCCCAAACCGCAGCCGGAACCGCCCAAGCCGAAGGTCGCGCCGCCGCCGCCCAAGCCGCGCGAGCAGCCCAAGAACGCCATCACGCAAAAAACCGAACCGGTCGCCCCGCCGCAACAAGCGCAGGTCGAGCCGGTGCAGAACGCAGCGCCCACGCCGCCGGCACCGCCCGCACCGGCCCCGGCACCTGCGCCGTCAGGCCCGATCGAAGGTCTCGCCGTGAAGTGCGATGAGCCTCGCGTGGCCTACCCGACGCAATCGCGTCGCGTCGGCGAAGAAGGCACCGTCACGTTGCGTCTCGTGATCGACACCCGCGGGGTGGTCTCGAGCGCCAACGTCGTCAAGTCGAGCGGCTTCCCCCGCCTCGATCAGGCCGCCCGCACCGCCGCGCTGGCGATGCGTTGTGCGCCCCCGATGCAAAACGGCCGTGCGGTGGAAGCCGCCGCGACCAAACCGTTCAATTTCAATCTGAACGACTAACGAACGCTAAACGAACGCTAAACGAACGATTAACGAATTGGATCTTCCGAGGAACGCAAAATGCAAGAGTATGGTTTGAGCCACGTCTGGTCGCAGGGCGATTTCGTCACTCGCGCCATCGCGATCGTATTGCTGGTGATGTCGGTGCTGTCGTGGACGGTCATCATCATCAAGGGCACGCAAGTCTTCCGCCTGAGCCGCCTCACGCGCACCGCCGAGCCGGACTTCTGGCACTCGGAGAATTTCTCCGCCGGTCTGCAAAAGCTGGGCGAATCGGGTCAGAACAACCCGTTCCTCGCGCTGGCCCTCGCCGGTCAGGACGCCGCCGAACATCACCGTCAAAGCCAGCCGCATCTGCACGACAAGATGGACGTAAGCGACTGGATCACGCGCGCACTGAAGAACTCGGTGGACGATACGGTGTCGCGTCTGCAAAGCGGCCTGGCCATGCTGGCCTCGATCGGCTCGACCTCGCCGTTCGTCGGTCTGTTCGGCACGGTGTGGGGCATCTATCACGCCCTGCTGGCCATCGGCGCATCGGGTCAGACCACCATCGATAAGGTCGCAGGTCCGGTGGGCGAAGCCCTGATCATGACGGCCTTCGGTCTGTTCGTCGCCATTCCGGCCGTGCTCGGCTTTAACGCCCTGACGCGCGCCAACAAGGGTATCGTCTCGAAGCTCAACCGCTTTGCACACAGCCTGCACGGTTACTTCCTGACGGGCGCCAGCGTGCACTCGACGCAGTTCACGAACAACGTCACGCCGGTGCGCAAGTCGACGTCGGCCAGCGCCAGCTAAGCCGCCGCGCAAGACAAGGAGTTCGCTATGGCTATGGGTTCATACAGCAGCGACGACGGTGCCGATGACGCGATGATGAGCGAAATCAACATGACGCCGCTCGTCGACGTCATGCTGGTGCTGCTGATCATCTTCATCGTGACGCTGCCGGTGCTCAATCACGCGGTCAAGCTCGACCTGCCGCAGGCGAGCAGCCAGCCGGAAGACACGAAGCCTGCCAAGGTCGACCTGTCGATCCAGGCAGACGGCAGTGTCTTCTGGGACAAGCAGCAGATCGACGACGACACGCTCAAGGCACGTCTGGCGCAGGCCGCCGAAGCGCAGCCGCAACCGGAACTGCACCTGTTCGCAGACAAGAGCGTGCGTTACGAAAGCGTCGCCAAGGTGCTTTCAGAAGCACAGACGGCCGGCGTGACCAAACTCGGTTTCGTGACCGAACCGGCGAAGTAGTTCGTGAAGTAAGCCGGTAAATCCACGAATCGCAGATGAAAAAGGCGCGGTGCCAGTCACCGCGCTTTTTTTCGTCCGTATGGTTCGAAATCCGTTGAGATTTCACGAACTCATTACCTATTGTTCCAATCGGGTAACAATCCTTCCTGTGTTACGGGCTACTCCCGGTGCCATACGTCCGCATATAGTTGGGACATGACAACGGATGTCGGCGACAACCGAAGCGGCTGTGAGGCACGCTTGACTCGCACATCCCCAACAGGAGAACGCCCCCATGAGCACCCCCTACTCCCGCCCGGTTGCCCGCGTGTTTACCGCAGCGCAAACGCAGGAAGGCGCTGGTTTTCACGTCAACCGCCCGTTCCCGACGCGCATGATGATGGACTTCGATCCATTCCTTCTGCTCGACGAAATGGGCCCGATGCAAGTGGCCCCCGGCGACGCCAAGGGCGCGCCAGATCACCCGCACCGTGGCTTCGAAACCGTTACTTACCTGCTCGCTGGCGAGATGGAGCACCGTGACTCGCAGGGTCACGCAGGCAAGCTCACGCCGGGTGATGTGCAGTGGATGACGGCCGGTGCCGGGGTGATTCACTCGGAAGAGCCGTCGCATGCGTTCCAGCAACGCGGCGGCGAGATGCACGGCTTCCAGCTGTGGGTGAATCTCCCGAGCACCGACAAGATGATGACGCCGCGCTATCAGGAGCTGCCCGCCGCCGGTATTCCCACGGCGACGAGCGACGACGGGAAGGTCTCCGTGCGCGTGATCGCCGGCGAGGCGCTGGGCACACGCGCCGCCATCGAAACACGTACGCCGATTCTGTACCAGCACTTCACGCTGCAACCCCAGGCGCTGCTCGATCATCCTGTGCCCGCAGATTTCAACGTGTTCGCATACGTCATCGATGGCGAAGGACATTTCGGTGCGGAGTCTACGCCAGCCAAAGCCCATCAGATGGTCGTGTTCGGCACGGACGGCGAAGGCGTGACAGTGCGTAACGATGGGGACAAGCCGCTATCGTTCCTGCTCATCGGCGGCAAGCCGCTGGGCGAGCCGGTGGCGCGATACGGCCCGTTCGTCATGAACACGGAAGGCGAGATTCGTCAGGCGATTCTCGACTTTCAGGCGGGACGTATGGGGCACATTCCAGCGTCCGTGTCGCGCACCTGACGGGACACCGCCAGCGCATAGCGCACCTGCCCGCTCACGAAACCGCATTCACGTCGTGAGTGGGTGGGGGATGCATCGTCATACGCCGACGGTCCGGCGAAATTGGGTCACAATGACACTCAGAGTACGCCGCAAGCGTTGAGTGTTTTGTGACCCGATGCTTTTGATGTCGCCGATTCCACCGAAAGCCGGATCAGCGGATCATCGTGACGGGCCGTTTTCATCGAAGTGATCAGGACTCATCCAGACCTCCAGGAGCTGCCATGGCCGCAGAAGCGATTGTCACCGCCCACTTGGGCGCCGCCGGATACACCACCCAACTGTCGGACGGCAAACACGAATGGCTTGCCGATGAGCCCGAATCGCTGGGCGGCGGCAACCTCGGCCCGGCCCCGTCGGCGCTGCTGCTCTCGAGTCTGGGGGCCTGCACGTCGATTACGCTGCACATGTATGCACGCCGCAAGGAGTGGCCGCTGAAGGACGTCAAAGTGACGCTGGCGATGAATCCGGATGGCAAGCCGCCCGCTGGCACCACGCAGATCACGCGCAAGATCGAACTGGCGGGGGATTTATCGGAGGAACAGCGTCAACGCCTCTTGGAAATCGCCAATGCGTGCCCAATTCACAAGGTGTTGTCCGGCACCATCGCCATCGACAGTTCGTTGGTTGAGTAATATCCGGCACGCGGCTGGCGCGATGTTGTTACACGCCAGCCCTCATCGACAGAAGGGGAAATATTCTTGCAGTACGAACACCTGATCGAGGTCAACGACCTCCTGAATCCGCTGACCTTCGCGCTCTCGCGCGATCAGCTGTGGCGTGGCCTCGTGCTGCGTGCCGAACAGCCGGAGGCATTCGTGCTGGGACTGGACGAGTGCACGATGCTCGAACGCACCGAAGACACGTTGAGCCGCGAACTGCGCTTCGGCGAGACCGTTGTGCTGGACCGGGTCGTCTTCGAGTCCATGCAATCGGTGCGCTACGAGACGGCAGCGACCGACGCGCACGCAGGTGGCACCCTTACGATGCGTATCGAAGAGCCAAATCCGACGCATCTTTTCGTACGATTTACGTATAGCACGACGTTACAAGAAGACGCCGTGACCGCCGACACACGCTACAGCGAGTTTGTGAAATCGGCCTACCGCGAAGCCGACATCGACACCGTCCGTCGAATTCGCGAGCTTGCCGAGCAAGGCGCATTGGGCTGATCGACCGTGCGGGCCTTGTGGCCGGGGATGCCGTCGATTCGGCTGCCGTGTTTGCTGGGGGGTGCATCCCACCGTCCAGCAAACACAATTTAGACGAAAACTACTGAAGAAATAAACGCAATAGCCAAATTCAAATATAAATGGGAATGATTCTCATTTAAGATTCTTCTCACAGTCAGCCACACGGATGAGCGAGATGACCGCAAGCCACACCACTGCCCGCCAGACCACGCCCGCCACGGCACCGCGCCGCACCTTGTCGGTGTCGCGCACGCAAGTGGCCAGCCCGGCGGCAGAAAAGCCGGCCACCAGCCAAACCACCGGTCGCGTGCTGACGAGCGATCACCTGCTGCAGGGCACGCAATGCGTGAACATCCTGCACAACGGCCAGACTTACCAACTACGCGCTACGCGTTACGGAAAGTTGATCCTGACGAAGTGAGCGATTGAGTTCAAAGCAGTAGACGTCAAGCAGTCAGGCTTTTTTTAACGAATTTTGGTGGCGGCGAGACCACGACCTTGCCGTCACCTTCACCGAGTTTTGTGGGGACCACCTCGCCTAAGAGGTGTTTGGCAGTAGCCAGCGAACGCAACGCGATCCCATGTAGTTACGGCAAGCCCCTCTCTACCTGCGTTGCGCGCCAGCCAAGCCGCTTTTTTTGTCCATCCACTCGGGTTTCATTGATGTTCTCCTCGTGACGAACCTGCCAAGCCTCAGGTTTGTCATACGGCCTGACAAGCCTTTAACCCGTTCGCGAGAACGGGTTTTTCTTTTTGCGGCGCAAGGTTTGACGTACAAAAAAAAGCATCGCCAACTTTCATTGGCGATGCTTTTTTGCTTTCTGCGCTGTCACGGCACCAGATGCCGGGCCAGCGTATGGTGACGCGCGATGCCAGGCGGATGAATTACGCGCCGGTGACGGCTGCGATGCCCGCGCGGGCGATTTGCGCGTCCTGGTTCGACTTCACACCCGACACACCCACGGCGCCGATCACGTTGCCGTCGACAACGATAGGCACACCGCCTTCGAGCATGGCCGTGTTCGGTGCGCTCAGGAACGCGAAGCGGCCACCGTTGATCATCTCTTCGAATGCACCGCTCTCACGACGGCCGACAGCCGAGGTCTGCGCTTTGCCCAGCGACATCATGGCCGTGCTTGGAGCGGCACCGTCCATGCGATACAGCGACAGGGCATGGCCACCGTCGTCGACGATCGTAATGCACACGTTCCAGCCGTTCGAAGTGGCTTCCGCTACGGCGGCCGCGTTGATCTTCTGCACGTCTTCAACGGTCAGGACAGCTTTCGTCTTCATACGTCTCTCTCGTTTAGGGTTGGCAAGTCATGGAGCCCGCATGACGGCAAAGCTCCGAATCATCATCGTCTTTTGTGTTTCCGCCAGCGACGACCGCTCAATGTCCCACACTCAGCGCCATCCACTCGCGCAGCGACACACGCGTAGTGCGCAAGCCGTCGAGCGTTGGCCACCAGCCGGATGCGGCGTCGGGCTCCAACGCGTTGGCGTCGCAGCACGGTGCGGGTACCACCGTGAGGCCAGCACGCACGAACTGGTCGCGTGCGCGGCGCATATGCCAGGCGTTCGTGACCAGGTAGACGCGCGTCACACCGACGTTGGTCAGCATGCGCGCGCTGAAAATGGCGTTTTGCGCCGTGTTCAGTGATTGTCCTTCGATCCAGCGTACCGGTACGCCAAACTCCTCCTGAAGGACGTTCGCCATCAGTTGCCCTTCGGACACCGGATAGCCCGACGGCGCACCGCCGGAGACGAGTACGGGCAATTGTGCGTGCCGGGCCAGGAATGCGCCGTAGCGCACGCGAGCGATCGCGCCCGGAGGCAGATCGACGCCATCGCGCCGGCCATACTCCGTCGCGCCGAGGCTGATGCCGCTACCCAAAATGACGACCGCCTGGGGACGGGTCGACGTGTTGTCCGAGGAATTAGACAGATCGGGCGGCGCTGACGCCTGTGCCTGATGTGCCACCTCGACGGCCTTGATATCGAGCGCGGGACCGACGTCGAGCGAACGTGCCAGCTGGTTGCTGAACCACGGTGTCGCCTGCAACCAGAGTGCAAGCGCCGCCGCGATGGCCAGCGCCTTACCTACTCTCGGAAAACGCCGCCAGCAGATGACCCCGAGTCCTGCCAGCACCAGCACATTGGCAGGCGGCAGGAAGAGACTGACGAGGAGGTTTCGGGCGAGCCAATCGAAGGGCATCCGGCGAGTGTACTGGACTGCACAGCAGAGTGCACCCCTTTCTCTATGACACGTCGCATGTCCCGAACGATCGTCATCGGGGTGACGAAAAAAACCCACGCAAGCGCGTGGGCGTCATCCGTCATCAATTAGTTACGCGGGACTGGCATCGCGCGATGCACGTCAGGCCAGCAGACTTCTCAGCATCCACGCGTTCTTTTCGTGCAGTTGCATGCGCTGCGTGAGCAGGTCGGCGGTCGGCTCGTCCGAGGCTGCGTCGACGATCGGGAAGATGCCGCGCGCAGTGCGCGTCACGGCCTCCTGCCCTTCGACCAACTGGCGAATCATCTCTTCAGCCGCAGGCACGCCCTCTGCCTCGGGAATCGACGACAGCTTTGCGAATTCCTTGTACGTGCCCGGCGCCGGGTAGCCGAGCGCACGGATTCGCTCCGCGATCTGATCCACCGCCAGTGCGAGTTCGTTGTACTGCCCCTCGAACATCAGATGCAGCGTGTTGAACATCGGACCCGTCACGTTCCAGTGGAAGTTGTGCGTCTTCAGATACAAAGTGTAAGTGTCTGCCAGCAGATGGCTCAATCCCTCGACGATGCGCTTGCGATCCTTGTCGCTGATACCGATGTTCACGCTCGCCACCCGGGATGCATTGCTTTTCTTTGCCATGATTTGACTCCGTTTGCTGTGCCGTCTTCCGAAAACGTCGAAACGTTGGAAAACGTGCTGAATAAAAAGACTCGACGGCGACCGGCGTCGGTCTCCGTATTTTCCTCAGGATGGTCGTCACGTCATTCCGGTTACACTGCGCCCTATCCGAACAAGTCAGCCGAGCCTGCTGCCAACCTCCCGTCGATGCCCATACGCCTTACCGGAACGTCGCACGCAAACGCCGTCGCTCAAGACGCCGCGCCTCCCGCCCAGCCGCTTCTGCCCCGCCAGCTTCTGGTGACGCCCGATGTCGCGTCGCGCGCACACATCGCCGACTTCGCCTCGCAACTGGCGCAGGCGCTCGCGCGCGGCACTCGCCTCGTCCAGTTGCGCAACCGTTCGCTCGATGCCGACGGCTACCGCGCGCTGGCGGAAAGCGCGTTGGCGCTCACTCACGCAGCCGGGGCGCAACTCATTCTGAATCCGCCGCACGATGTGGCCGACCGTTGGCTCGACGCTCCCCAGGGCATGCACGCCGGGACGGTGCCACAAGCGGACGGCTGGCATCTGACGAGCGAACGCCTCATGGCCTGCGAGAAGCGTCCGGCAGGCTGGAAACTGATGAGCGCCGCCTGTCACAATGCCGCACAACTGACGCAGGCTTCGCAACTGGGGCTGGACTTCGTGACGCTGTCACCAGTGCTCGCCACCGCCACTCACCCGGAAGCAACGCCCCTCGGCTGGCCAGCCTTCACGGCACTCGCCGCGCAAACCACGCTGCCCGTCTTCGCGCTCGGCGGCATGCGCGCGGAGACACTCAATACCGCCCGCAACGCTGGTGCTTATGGCATCGCCGCCATCCGTGCCTTCTGGCCCGCAGCCTGAAAAAAACGTCGCGAAGACGGTCTGCCCGTCCCCGCAACCGTACTGCGCCGACTGAATGAAGCTCCGGCAGTCACGCTGCCGGAACTCTCAACAGTGATGCCTTACTTCGCCAGTGCCTTGCGTGCGGCGATCACGCCTTGCGCATAGGCCGGATCAATCTTGTCGAAGTGCGCAATCTGGCGTTCGGCGACGTCGTCCGGCACCCCTTGCATCGATGCGGCAATGTTGCCGAACAGACGCCCCTTCTGCGCATCGTCGAACAGACGGAACAACGCGCGCGGCTGCGAGTAGTAATCGTCGTCTTCTCGATGATCGAAGCGATCGGCCACGGCGCCCACCGCCTGCTGCGGATCGCGATACTCGGCCTGTTCGGCAAACGCACCGTAACGATTCGGCTCGTAGTTCGGCGTACTGCCCAGATTGCCGTCCACGCGCATTGCACCGTCGCGATGGAAGCTGTGATGGAACGGGCACTTCGGCGCGTTCACGGGAATCGCACTGTGGTTCACCCCGAGGCGATAGCGCTGCGTGTCGCCGTAGGAGAACAGACGTCCCTGCAACAAGCGGTCGGGCGAGAAGCTGATGCCCGGCACCACGTTGCCCGGATTGAACGCCGCCTGTTCGACGTCGGCAAAGTAGTTCTCCGGATTCCGGTTCAACTCCAGCACGCCGACGTCGATCAGCGGGTAATCCGCGTGCGGCCACACCTTCGTGATGTCGAACGGGTTATAGCGATACGTGGCGGCATCCGCCTCCGGCATCACCTGCACCTGCATGCGCCAGCGCGGGAAGTTGCCAGCTTCGATGGCGTCGAACAGATCGCGCTGATGACTTTCGCGATCGTCTGCCACGACCTGCGCCGCTTCGGCGTTCGTCAGATTCTCCACACCCTGCATCGACTTGAAGTGGAACTTCACCCAGAACCGTTCGTTCGCCGCATTAATGAAACTGAACGTGTGCGAGCCGAAGCCGTGCTGCTGCCGGTAGTTCTTCGGAATACCGCGATCGCTCATCAGGATGGTGACCTGATGCAGCGACTCGGGCGAGCGCGACCAGAAATCCCAGGCAGCCGTAGGGCTACGCATGTTGGTCTTCGGATCGCGTTTTTGCGTGTGGATGAAGTCGGGGAACTTGAGCGCGTCGCGAATGAAGAACACGGGCGTGTTGTTGCCCACGAGATCCCAATTGCCTTCGTCGGTATAGAACTTCAGCGAGAATCCGCGCACGTCGCGCTCGGCATCGGCCGCACCGCGCTCACCTGCCACGGTGGAAAAGCGCAGGAACACCGGCGTTTCCTTGCCCACGGCTTCGAACACGCGGGCACGGGTGTACTTCGTGATGTCGTGCGTAATGGTCAGCTTGCCGAACGCGCCCGAGCCTTTCGCGTGCACGCGACGCTCCGGAATCACTTCTCGGTCGAAGTGTGCGAGCTTTTCGATCAGCCAGACGTCTTGCAACAAAGCCGGGCCACGCGGGCCAGCCGTTTGCGTGTTCTGATTGTCGGTGACCGGCGCGCCTGCGGCGGTCGTGAGTTTCATCTTGTCGGACATGTGACGCTCTCCTGTTTCCTGGTTCCTGATCGGTCGATGGTTTGCGACTTGCTTAACTTGAGCGGCTTAGGCCCCCATCAGGGCGAAGTCGGCAAGTACGTGTTCCAGCGTGGTTTCGATGTCGTGCAAATAGGCCTTGAGTTGGGTCATTGCGGGCACCTCGAATGCGTCTTTCTGCGGTAGGGATTCGCGCCTGGCGGCTTGGGCTTCTCTATGTGGCCCGGTTTCAAGCGCGTGGGTCTAGATTAATTATTTATATTAAAACGGTCGAATTAATCGTTTTTATATATGCAATAGGCAAAAACAATACGCCGCGGCACAAGGCAGCGGCGTAGGGCGTGTACGACAGGGAAACGGGGGATAGGAACCGGGCGTAAGCGTCCGGTCCTGGGTGCGCTCAGTTAGACGTCGCGGGCAGATCGAGAGGGATGATGCCCGGCAGATCGCACTTGGCAATCGCCTGCGCCACCGCTTCGATGGCTGGCAGACGCGTGAAGCTCTTGCGCCACGCGAGCACGACGCGACGGTCCGGCACCGGTGCCGAAAACGGCACATAGCTCAGCAGACTGTCCGGCGCCTGCTTTTCAGGCACGGACGTCTTCGGCAGTACCGTGATGCCCACGCCGCTCGCGACCATATGGCGGATCGTTTCGAGCGATGACCCCTCGAACGTCTTCTGGATGCCGTCGGCGTTCTGCGAGAAGCGCATCAGTTCCGGGCACACGCCCAACACGTGATCGCGGAAGCAATGGCCGCTGCCGAGCAACAACATCGTCTCTTGCTTGAGGTCTCCGGCATCGATACGCTCGCGGCCCGCCCACGGGTGCGAGCGCGGCAGCGCCACGACGAACGGCTCGTCATAGAGCGGGCGCACCATCAGGCCACTCTCCGGGAATGGCAGCGCCATGATGGCGGCGTCGATTTCGCCTTGCTTGAGCAACTCGATGAGCTTGAGCGTGTAGTTCTCTTGGAGCATCAGCGGCATCTGCGGCGTGGTCTCGATCATTTGCTTGACGAGCGCCGGCAGCAAATACGGTCCGATCGTGTAGATCACGCCAAGGCGCAGCGGTCCGGCGAGCGGGTCGCGTCCCTGCTTGGCGATTTCCTTGATAGCGATGGTCTGTTCGAGCACGCGCTGCGCCTGCGCCACGATCTGCTCGCCGAGCGGCGTCACGCTGACTTCCGCCGCGCCGCGCTCGAAAATCTGAACGTTCAGCTCGTCTTCGAGCTTCTTGATGGCCACCGAGAGCGTCGGCTGGCTGACGAAACAGGCTTCCGCCGCGCGACCGAAATGGCGTTCACGTGCCACCGCCACGATGTACTTGAGTTCCGTGAGGGTCATGTCGTCCTAACCTGTGTAAATTAATCGAACCGATGAAATCGATAGATTTTGTTTTTTATAGCACAATCGGGCGGCAATTGCCCGTTTACGACCGCGCGCGTGAGACGTTCTTCCCGTCAACGTCTCATGCAGCGGCTGCCACGCCTCGCGCGTGGCTGTCAGGCTTTCAGATAATCTTCACGCGCGCCGAGCCATCGCTCCAGATGCGCGGCAACCGCGCCCGGATGTGACTTCAGCAGCGCATCGGCAGCTTCCTGCGCGCCCGGAATCATCCAGGCGTCCTCATTGAGATCGACGAAGCGCAGCATGGCCGCGCCCGACTGACGCGCGCCGAGAAACTCTCCGGGGCCACGGATTTCCAGATCGCGCCGGGCGATGATGAAGCCGTCGGTGGTTTCGCGCATCGTCTGCAAACGGGCTTTTGCGCCCATCGACAGTGGCGAGGCATACATCAGCAAACAGACAGATTCGGCCGAGCCGCGACCGACGCGTCCACGCAACTGGTGCAACTGAGCAAGACCGAAGCGCTCGGCGTGTTCGATCACCATCAGTGACGCATTGGGGACATCCACGCCCACTTCGATGACGGTCGTCGCGACCAGTAAATGTGTGTCGCCACGCGTGAAGTCCTCCATCACGGCGGCCTTCTCGGCGGGCGACAGACGTCCATGCACCAACCCCACCCGCAACTCCGGCAACGCCGCCACAAGCTGCGCGTGCGTATCGACAGCGGTCTGCAGCTGAAGCGCCTCGCTCTCCTCGATCAGCGGACAAACCCAGTACACCTGACGCCCGGCCAGCGCCGCCGCGCGCACCCGGTCGATCACTTCCGGGCGGCGCGTGTCGCTGATGAGTTTCGTCACGACGGGACTACGGCCCGGCGGCAGTTCATCGATGACGGAGACGTCGAGATCGGCGTAGTACGTCATGGCAAGCGTGCGCGGAATCGGCGTGGCGCTCATCATCAACTGATGCGGCATGGCGTTCGGGCCCATGCCCGCCGTCTGCATCTTGCTGCGCAATGCAAGCCGTTGCGCGACGCCGAAGCGGTGCTGTTCATCCACGACCGCCATGCCGAGACGCGCGAACGTGACCGTGTCCTGAATGATGGCGTGCGTGCCGATGACGAGCTGCGCTTCGCCGCTGGCCACACGTGCCAGCGCTTCGCGCTTTTCCTTCGCCTTCATGCTGCCCGCGAGCCACGCGACTTCCACGCCCAGCGGCGTGAGCCACGCCGAGAGCTTGCGCAGATGCTGCTCGGCGAGGATTTCGGTCGGCGCCATGATCGCAGCCTGAAAGCCGGCGTCGATGGCTTGCGCGGCGGCCAGTGCGGCGATGATCGTCTTGCCGCTGCCGACGTCGCCTTGCAGCAGACGCTGCATCGGATGCGCTTCGGCCAGATCGGCGCGGATCTCAGCCCAGACGCGCTGTTGCGCGCCCGTCAGCTTGAACGGCAATGCCGCTTCGAAACGTTCGAGCAAACCACCTTTTACGTGCTCACCCAGCGACGGGGCACGCAAACGGCGACGTGCCGCCTGCGCCCGTTTGAGCGAGAGTTGTTGCGCGAGCAATTCCTCACACTTGATCCGTAACCACGCCGGATGCGAACGCTCCATGAGCGCCGTCTCCGACACGTTCGGCGGTGGCGCGTGCAGCAAATGCACGGCGTCGGCCAATGCGGGCAGCGGATGGTCGGGACCGATGGCGTCTTGCAGCAAGCCGGGCGGCAGCAGTTCGGGCAGCGGCGTTCGATCCATCGCGTTATGGATCGCTTTGCGCAGATAGGCCTGCGACAGGCCGGCTGCGCTCGGATAGACCGGCGTCAGCGATTCGGGCAGCGGTGCGGCGGCGTCCTGTACCACGCGGTACGCGGGGTGGACCATCTCCAGACCGAAGAATCCGCCGCGCACCTCGCCCCGCACGCGCACTCGCGTGCCGATGGCGAGCTGTTTTTGCTGACTGCCGTAAAAATTCAGAAAACGCAGCACCAATTCATGGCCTTCGTCGGCGATGCGTACGACCCACTGACGTCGCGGACGGTAAGCGACGTCGCTCGCCGTGACCACGCCTTCGACTTGCGCCAGTTCGCTCGGCAGCACTTCGCCGATCTTGCGCAACGTGGTTTCGTCCTCGTAACGCATCGGCAGATGCAGGATCAGATCGATGTCGCGCTTGAGGCCCAGCTTGGCGAGCTTGTCGGCGCTGCCGGCCGCTTTCTTTGCGGCGGGCTTGGCGTCTTTCGCAGATTTGGCGGACTTGCTGGCCTTTGTGGATTTTGCCGCCTTGGGATCGGTGGCGTCTGCGCTTGCGTCGCTTGTTGCACCGCTTGTCACGTGTTTGGCGGCGGCCTTCGTGCCGCGCTTCGCTGCTTTCGTTACATTCGCTCCAGGACGGGCGTCGGCCCGCGCGCTTGCCGCATCGGCAAGATCCACGAGGTCGGCGGTGGCGTCGTCAGGCGCGGTGGCGGGCATTCTGCGTTCGGTCATGCAGTCGCGAGTCAGGGCTTGGGAAGCGTTTGGACGAAACAAGTAAAATGTCGGTTGCTACGCATTGTAAACGCTGATGTATACCCTTTCCGATTTCGATTTCGACCTGCCGCCCGAACTGATCGCGCAGACCGCGCTCACCGAGCGTACCGCCAGCCGCTTGCTGGAGGTCGACGGCAGCGTCACGCCGCCGCACCTGTACGACCGCAGCTTTGCCGATCTGCCCGGCCTGCTCGCCCCCGGCGACCTGCTCGTGTTCAACGACACACGTGTCATCAAAGCGCGCCTGTTCGGTCAGAAAGCCAGCGGCGGCAAGATCGAAGTGCTCGTCGAGCGCGTGATCGACAACCGCACCGTGCTGGCACAGATCCGTGCCAGCAAGAGCCCCGCGCCCGGCACCGTACTGCATTTGGCGGATGCTTTCGACGTCACCGTCGGAGAACGCGTCGAGCCGTTCTACACGCTGCACTTCCCCGAAGACTGCTACACGCTGCTGGAAACCTACGGCCGTCTGCCGCTGCCGCCGTACATCGAACACGATGCCGACGCCGCCGACGAGACCCGTTACCAGACCGTCTACGCCCGCAATCCGGGCGCCGTGGCCGCACCGACGGCCGGCCTGCACTTCGACGACGCCCTCTTCGCCCGTCTCGACGCCCTCGGCGTCCAGCGCGCCACGTTGACCCTGCACGTGGGTGCGGGCACGTTCCAGCCCGTGCGCGTAGACAACATCGGCGAACACAAGATGCACTCGGAGTGGTACGAGATCACGCCCGCGCTGGTCGACGCCATTGCCGCCACCCGTGCACGCGGCGGCCGGGTGATCGCCGTTGGCACGACGTCGATGCGCGCGCTGGAATCGGGCGCTCAAGCCGCGCTCGCCGCCGGGGGCGCACCCGGCACGCTGCGCGCCGGCAGCGCCGAGACGGACATCTTCATCACACCGGGTTACCGCTTCCAACTGGTCGACCGGCTCGTGACCAACTTCCACCTGCCCAAGTCCACGCTGCTCATGCTCGTGTCGGCGTTCTCGGGCATGGAGACGATCCGCGCGGCCTATCGTCACGCCATCGAGCAGCGTTATCGCTTCTTCAGCTATGGCGACGCGATGATCCTCTCGCGCGTAGAGATTCAGGACACCCCGAAGGCTGCCGCCTGAATCCCGGACGGCCGTGGCGTCCAGGGCCGTCCGACCAAGTACAATACCGCCTTGGCCGCGCATGGGGCGCTGGCCGCTTTTTTGACGTCCCGCGCGGGCGCCGGCTTGTTTTGCCGGTGGTGCCGGGGCGCACGACACATGCTCAAGTTCGAACTCATTACCACCGACGGGCAAGCCCGCCGGGGGCGCGTCACACTCAACCACGGTGTGGTCGAGACGCCCATCTTCATGCCGGTCGGCACTTACGGTTCGGTCAAGGCGATGTCGCCGGTCGAACTCGTCGAGAACAACGCCCAGATCATCCTCGGCAATACCTTCCACCTCTGGCTGCGCCCGGGCCTGGAGACGATTGCCGCGCACGGCGGTCTGCACCGCTTCATGGGCTGGGATCGCCCGATTCTCACGGATTCGGGCGGTTTTCAGGTGTTCAGCCTCGGCGATCTGCGCAAGATCAGCGAAGAAGGCGTGAAATTTGCGTCGCCCGTGAACGGCGACCGCCTCTTCCTCTCGCCCGAGATCTCGATGCAGATCCAGCACGTGCTCAATTCGGACATCGTCATGCAGTTCGACGAATGCACGCCGTACGAGATCGACGGCCGTCCGGCCACGGAAGTCGAGGCCGGCCAGTCCATGCGCATGTCGCTGCGCTGGGCCAAGCGCTCCATCGACGAATTCAACCGTCTTGAGAACCCGAACGCGCTGTTCGGCATCGTTCAGGGCGGCATGTACGAGCATTTGCGCGACGAATCGCTCGCCGGGCTGTCGGAACTGGACTTCCACGGCTACGCCATCGGCGGACTGTCGGTCGGCGAGCCGAAGGAAGACATGATGCGCGTGCTGGAACACGTGGCGCCGCGTCTGCCCGCGAACAAGCCTCATTACCTGATGGGCGTGGGCACGCCGGAAGATCTGGTGGCCGGTGTGGCCGCCGGCGTCGACATGTTCGACTGCGTGATGCCCACCCGCAACGCGCGTAACGGCTGGCTGTTCACGCGTTTCGGCGATCTGAAGATCCGCAATGCGTCGCACAAGACCGATACGCGCCCGCTGGACGAAACTTGCGGCTGTTACGCCTGTCGAAACTTCTCGCGCGCCTATCTGCACCACTTGCAGCGAGCCGGGGAGATTCTGGGCGCGCGGCTCAACACCATCCATAACCTGCATTACTATCTCACGCTGATGCAGGAAATCCGGGATGCCATCGAAGCGCACCAATTCGACGCGTTCGTCGCCAAATTCAAGGCCGATCGCGCCCGCGGTGTGCAGTAACGTGGCCGGTGCGCCGAGGCGTTTGGCTCGGCCACCGAATCCCCCGGGAACGGGGTCGGGCAGTGGTAAAATGCCGGGCTTGGATGCTGCATCCTCGCACCGAAACACACGCCGCGCGTGTCCTGAGACCGGCCACACGCGGCTTTTACACGTCTTACATAAGGAGAACCGAACGTGCTGATTTCCGAAGCCTTCGCTCAGACGGCAGGCGCCGCCAGCCCGACCAGCAACCTGATGAGCTTCTTGCCGCTCGTGCTGATGTTCGTGGTGCTGTACTTCATCATGATCCGTCCGCAGATGAAGCGTCAGAAAGAGACCCGCAACATGCTGGCCGCACTCGCCAAGGGCGACGAAGTCGTGACCTCGGGTGGCCTGGCCGGTCGTATCTCGAAGGTCGGCGAAACCTTCGTGACCGTTGAAATCGCCGACAACGTCGAGATCAACGTGCAGAAGGGCGCTATCACCACGTTGCTGCCGAAGGGCACCATCAAGGCGCTCTGATCGTTTGCACCACCGCACGCGGCCGCCCTTACCGGCGGCCGCAGTGCATGGCGACGCCGGTCTACACGTCCTGCGTTGCCATGCAAGACGGTCTGAAGCACGGTTTGCCACGAGGCATCACCCTAGCCCGCTGCTATGAATCGCTATCCTCTCTGGAAGTACATCGTCATTCTGGTGGCCCTCGCCATCGGGGTGCTCTACACGCTGCCGAACCTGTTCGGTGAAACGCCGGCGGTACAGATTTCCAGCGTCAAGGCGACCGTCAAGGTCGATCCCTCGACGCTCTCGCGCGCCGAAGACGCGCTCAAGGCTCAGAACATCGCCTATACCGGCGCAGTGTTCGACAGCACGGGCAACAACCCGAGCGTGCGTATCCGCTTTGCCGATACCGACACGCAGCTGCGCGCCAAGGATCTTCTCCAGACGTCGCTGAACACCGACGCGACCGATCCGACTTTCGTCGTCGCGCTCAACCTGCTCTCGGCCTCGCCGGAATGGCTCTCCAAAATCCACGCGCTGCCGATGTACCTCGGCCTCGACCTGCGTGGCGGTGTGCACTTCCTGCTGCAAGTCGACATGGCTGGCGCCATCACCAAGCGTCTGGATGCGTCTGCCGCTGACGCCCGTACGCTGCTGCGTGACAAGAACATCCGCCACAACGGCGTGACACGCACGGACACCGGCATCGAAGCCGCGTTCAGCTCGCAGGCAGACGCCGAGCGCGCCCGCAACGCGCTGAGCGACGGCCTGCCCGACCTCTCCTACACCACGCAGCCCGCTGCGAACGGCGCGTTCAAGGTCGTGGGCGCGTTCACGGAAGCCGCCCGCCGCGCGGTGCAGGACAACGCCGTCAAGCAGAACATCGTCACGCTGCATAACCGGGTGAACGAACTGGGCGTGGCCGAACCGGTGATTCAGCAGGAAGGCCCGGACCGCATCGTCGTGCAGTTGCCCGGCGTGCAGGACACCGCCAAGGCCAAGGACATCATCGGACGTACCGCAACGCTTGAAGCACGTCTGGCCGATCCGGATGCCCCGCGCATCGTGTCGGCCGACACGCCGGTGCCGCCGCAGGACGAACTGTTCCTGCACGGCAACGGTGCACCGGTCCTGCTCAAGCGTCAGGTGATCTTCAGTGGCGACCGCATCACGAGCGCCTCGGCAGGCTTCGACGATCACCAGCAACCGTCGGTGAACATCAAGCTCGACGCCGCCGGTGGCCGTGTGCTGCGCGACGTCTCGCGCGACAACATCGGCAAGCCGATGGCCATCGTGCTGTTCGAGAAGGGCAAGGGCGAAGTGCTCACTGTGGCGACCATCCGCGGCGAACTGGGTCAGAGCTTCCAGATCACCGGCATGGGCTCGGCACAGGGCGCAAACGATCTGGCGCTGCTGCTGCGCGCCGGCTCGCTCGCCGCGCCGATGGAAATCATCGAAGAACGTACGATTGGCCCGAGCCTCGGTGCCGACAACATCCATAAGGGTGTCGACTCGGTGATGTATGGCTTCCTCGCCATCGCCGTGTTCATGATGGCGTACTACATGCTGTTCGGCGTGTTCTCGGTCATCGCACTGATGTTCAACCTGCTGCTGCTCGTGGCTGCGCTCTCGCTGATGCAGGCCACGCTCACGCTGCCGGGTATCGCCGCTATCGCGCTCACGCTCGGTATGGCCATCGACGCGAACGTGCTGATCAACGAACGTATCCGTGAAGAGTTGCGCGGTGGTGCGTCGGCCCAGAAGGCGATTTCGCTGGGCTTCGAACATGCCTGGGCGACCATTCTGGACTCGAACGTGACCACGCTCATCGCCGGTCTGGCGCTGCTGGCCTTCGGTTCGGGTCCGGTGCGCGCGTTCGCTGTGGTGCACTGCCTGGGTATTCTGACCTCGATGTTCTCCGCCGTGTTCTTCTCGCGCGGTCTGGTCAACCTGTGGTACGGCGGCCGTCGCAAGCTCAAGTCGCTGGCGATCGGTCAGGTCTGGCGCCCGGATGGTGCGACGAACGCACCCGACGCAGGCGAGCAATAACCGCAGGCGCGAGAGGAAACAGTCATGGAATTTTTCCGCATCAAGAAAGACGTGCCGTTCATGCGGCATGCCCTGATCTTCAACATCGTCTCGGCGCTCACGTTCGTGGCGGCGGTGTTCTTCCTGCTCACGCGGGGCTTGCACCTGTCCATCGAGTTCACCGGCGGTACGGTCATGGAAGTGGCTTATACGCAGGCAGCCGATCTCGAGAAGATCCGTGGCGAAGTCGGCAAGCTCGGCTATCGCGACGTGCAGGTGCAGAGCTTCGGCACCTCGCGCGATGTGATGATCCGCCTGCCGATTCAGAGCGGCCCGGACGGCAAGCAGGTCACCAGCGCGCAGCAAAGCGATGCTGTGATGACCGCGCTCAAGGCCGACGCCCCCGACGTGTCGCTGCGTCGCGTGGAATTCGTCGGTCCGCAGATCGGGCACGAGTTGTTCACGGACGGTCTGCTGGCGCTGACCTTCGTGGTCGTCGGCATCATCATCTACCTGTCGTTCCGCTTCGAATGGAAATTCGCCGTAGCGGGCGTGATCGCCAACTTGCACGACGTGGTGATCATTCTCGGCTTCTTCGCGTTCTTCCAGTGGGAGTTCTCGCTAGCCGTGCTCGCGGGGGTACTGGCCGTGCTGGGCTACTCGGTGAACGAATCGGTCGTTATCTTCGACCGGATTCGCGAGACGTTCCGCAAGATGCGCAAGGCGACCGTGCAGGAAGTCATCGACCACGCCATTACGACGACGATGTCGCGGACCATCATCACGCACGCGAGTACGGAAATGATGGTGCTGTCGATGTTCTTCTTCGGCGGCCAGACGCTGCACTACTTCGCACTCGCCCTGACCGTGGGTATTCTGTTCGGTATCTACTCGTCGGTGTTCGTGGCCGCAGCGCTTGCGATGTGGTTCGGCGTGAAGCGCGAAGACCTCATCAAGCATGGCAGCAAGGATGACGAAGAAGGGCTGGATCGCAACGATCCGAACTTCGGCGCACGTGTCTGATTCACGTGTCGCTCACGGAAAAACCGCCGGCATGTCCGGCGGTTTTTTTTCGTCTGTCGTTCAGACGCTATTCCTTCGAAGCGGCAGGCGCAGGCCTCGTCAGTCGTTGCATCTCCCCAAACCATTCCGACAGCGCGAGCAATGCGTTAGCGTCTGCGGCTTGCTGCCCGAGCACGTCGGCGTCGCCGCCTTCCACGTGGGTATAGCGCACGCCGCTGCGCAGATCCTGTGCCCCTTGCGTGGAGAACAGATAGCGCTGTTGCGCCACCGCATAGCGACGTGCGATCGGCACCACACCGAATAGCGGTTCACCGAACCCCACGTAAGGCGCGTCCGAAAGGGCGAGATGATAGAGCGTGGGGAAGATGTCGCGATGGCCGACGAAGTCGTTCAGCCGCACCGGCCCCATCGGCGCATACGCACGCGGCACGCGCAAATAGATCGGCACGTGATAACGCTCGAACGGCGAGAGCGACGCGTTATCCAGATCGCGCCATTGCGGCGCACGATGATCGCCCGTCGCCACCAGAATCGTGTGCGAACTCATCGGTGAATATTTGAGACGGTCGATGAAGTCGCCAAGCGCATCCATAGCGTAGCGATAGGCGCGTATGCCGCGCTGACGTTCGTCTCGCTCCGCCGCGTTGGCGGGTGACGTGCGCCATCCCTTCGTCAGGTCGAACGGGCCGGTCGCCGCATCGTCAGGCACGTTGAAGGGCCAGTGGTTGCTCATCGTCAGCGCGAAGACGAACAACGGTTGGCCGCGCGCGTCGGCTTCCTCCAGCATGTCGTGCACATAGCGCCAGAGATAGCCGTCGTACACGCCGTAGGTGCCGGTGTCGGCTCGCGGATAGCGCGCGACGATATCGGCCTGCGTGATCACGTCGTCAAACCCTTGCTGACGCATGACACGGTCGATATGCCGCCACGTACGTGCGCCGCCGTAGACGAAGACCGTTCGATATCCCTTTTGCCGGAACGGTCCGGCGGCGGCACACGTGAACGGCATCGGCACCGCACTGTCCGTCAGCATCAACGACTGGCTACCGCTGTTGATCAGCAGATGCTCGAGCGTGGAGATCGTATCGGAGCGCGCCGCGACGGCATGCCGGAACCACCATCCGGCGTCCAGATGTCTGCGCATCGCGCCTGCGATGGGAAATCCGTCGGCATCGAGCGACAATCCGTAACCACCCCACCCTTCCATCAGTCCGAAGACGACATGCGGCGGATGCGCCACCAGCATGGCGTTGGGCGGCGTGCGATGCCACGCCGCGCGCTGAAGCGCCGCTGTCGGATCGTACGCATGCCCCTCGCCACCATCGTCTCCTTCGTCTCCTTTGCTGCTCCGGCCAGCGACACGCAAGGCCTGGGCGAGCGCAGCGGCATTTTCGAAACCATGCGACTTCAGCGCACGATTCGGGCTGTCGGCCCGCCCGGGGGCTTCCCGGCTTTGCCGCAGCGCGAGGTAAAGCCGCACAGGCGTGTTGACGAGCAACTCGTCGAGCAGCGGACGCCGCGCCACGCTGACACCCTCCTGCGCCGTCAGCCGCGCCGCAGGCTCGCCACAGGCAGCCATCCAAAGCATCGTGATCACCGCGATCTGCACGATGGCGTCGCGCCATGTTGCCCGTCGCTGCGGGACCAGCGTCAGGCGCAGCGTGCACCACGTCTGCATAAGCGCCAGCCCCAACGCGCACAGCAACGCCGTGCCTACGGGGAGCAGATGGGCTGCGGCGTCCATGGCGACGCCGACATCGTCGTCAAAAATGCTGAAGATCTGAGGGCCGAACGGCACACCGAAGTATCGCAGGTAGAAGTGTTCGACCAGTCCCGCTGCGTTCACGGTGACAAACCAGAGCACGACCCCCGCGACGAAAGTCGCCCGCATGGCAGGTGTCGACGCGAACATCGCCCGCCCGATCGCCAACGGCAGCAGCCATGCCAACACTCCCCAACTGCTTAGCAAGACGTCATAGCGCATGCCGTACCAGAGCCAGAGCATCCATTCACGCGCACTCGTGGTGACAGCAACGTAGTGCGCGTCGGGCGTAAGCGCCATGACGCCGAAGCCACGGATCAGCAGATTGCCAAGCCACGTCGCGAGCATGACGACCGCACATAGGCGCAGCAAGCAAGGGAGTCGGGGATCGGCTGGCGAGGCGAGCGTCGCCGCCGGGATATCGGCAGACGTGCGAGTCATGGCTGGACGGCCCGTTGCGCGGGCGCAAACGAGACCTGCGTGGAAATGGCTGCCAGCCTGACAGCGAATGTCCGACTCCCGATGCGGGTGGTTTCACAACGTGGATGCCCCCTGCCGAACGTGCACGCGCCACGGGCTTGCGGTAATCTCGCGGAATTCGCAATTTACGAATTTTCACGCCGATGAAGCCGATACGCATCTGGGACTTGCCGACACGTTTGTTCCACTGGTCGTTCGTGGTACTGGCCGTCGCCGCCTACGTCACCGCCAAGACTGGTGGCAACGCGATGATCTATCACTTCTGGTGCGGCTACGCCGTGCTCGCGTTGCTGATCTTCCGCTTGATCTGGGGCATCGCCGGTCCGCGCTATGCGCGTTTCTCTGCGTTCATGACCGGGCCGCGCACGTTCGTCCGCTCGCTGCGCAGCACGTCGGAAGCGTCGGACATGCAGGCGCGCTTCGCGGGACACACGCCGCTCGGCGGCCTCTCGGTCATCGCCATGCTGTTGTTCTTCGGCATTCAGGTCGCGCTGGGCCTGTTCTCGAACGACGATATCTTCAACGACGGACCGCTCGTCAAGTTCATCGACAAGGATACGAGCGACATGCTCACCGGCTGGCATCTGCGTAATCAGTGGGTGCTGATCGCGCTGGTGGCATTGCATGTGCTGGCGATTGTGTATTACCGCATCGCACGCAAGAAGGATCTGGTGCGGCCGATGATTCTCGGCGACAAGACGCTGCCCGGCCCCGTGCATCCGGCACGTGACGACTGGCGGGTGCGCGCGGGCGCGCTGGTGCTGATCGTGCTGGCGTCGGCACTCGTGTACCGCATCGTGCATCTCACACCGGCGGTGGCGGCGTTGCCGTCATATTGACGACGCACCAAGGGCCGACCGATGTCGGCGTCGCCCCAATGAAAAAAGCCGGTCGCTTAAAACGACCGGCTTTTTTGTTGGCGCGTAGAACACGCCAGACATGCCAGACAGCTTACTTCGCGCGGAAACTGTCGTGGCAGCTCTTGCAGGTCTGCGCAGCGTCGCCGAAAGCGGTCTTGATCGACGCGAGGTCGCCACCCTTGGCCACCGTGTTGAGCTTGGCCACAGCAGTTTCCATCTTCTCGGCCGCTTGCTGGAACTTCGCCTTGTCGGAGAAGACTTCCGGCTTGGCTTTGCTCTTGCCGTTCGTCTGGCCGCCTTCAAAGGCGGGCCACGGCAGCTTCGAGAGCGTGGCGACGAGTTCGGCGTTCTTTGCCACTTCGTCCTTGTTGAACGGCGCGTCTCCCTTGACCACGGCACCAATGCGGCCGAAGTGGTTGCCCATCAGGAACAGCGCCGACTGACGGTACTCGACGGCGTCGTCGGCTTTGGCGAACTGGGCTTGAGCGAGGGTCGGCGTGAGGACGGCGGCGGCGAGCGCAGCCACTGCGAGAGTGAACTTCATCTGTGGGGTTCTCCTTATGGTTTGTGCGGCTATGATACACACCAACCTGCGTACCCGTATGACACGATGGTCATATGTACAGAAGCCAGCCATAAGGTCGACGAACAAAGACGAAAAACGAAGAACCATGCAAAACGGGCCGCAGAAGCGGCCCGTTTCGGTCATACGGATGATGCAGATGAAGCGTCGCGAGCTTATACGCGCTTGGCGAGCGACTCGGCGATACCGACGTAGTTCGCCGGCGTCATTTCCAGCAGACGCGCCTTGGCATCTTCCGGAATGGCCAGTTGCTTGATGAACGCTTGCAGTGCTTCGCGGGTGATGCCCTTGCCGCGCGTGAGCTCCTTCAACTGCTCGTACGGGTTTGGCACACCGAAGCGACGCATCACGGTCTGCACCGGCTCGGCCAGCACTTCCCACGTGTTGTCGAGGTCTTCGTCCAGACGCTGCGGGTTCACTTCGAGCTTGCCCAGACCGCGCAGGCACGAGTCGTACGCCAGCAGGCTGTAACCGAAGGCCACGCCGATGTTGCGCAGCACGGTCGAGTCCGTCAGGTCACGCTGCCAGCGCGAGACCGGCAGCTTGTCGGCCAGGTGACGCAGCACGGCATTGGCCAGACCGAGGTTGCCTTCCGAGTTTTCGAAGTCGATCGGGTTGACCTTGTGCGGCATGGTCGACGAGCCGATTTCGCCAGCCTTCGTCTTCTGCTTGAAGTAGCCGACCGAGATGTAACCCCAGATGTCGCGATTCAGGTCGAGCAGGATCGTGTTGGCACGGGCCACGGCGTCGAACAGCTCGGCCATGTAGTCGTGCGGTTCGATCTGGATCGTGTACGGGTTGAAGGTGAGGCCCAGACGCTGTTCGATGACCGTCTTCGAGAACGTCTCCCAGTCGTATTCCGGGTAGGCCGACAGGTGGGCGTTGTAGTTACCCACTGCACCGTTCATCTTCGCGAGCAGTTCGACGCGACGCACGCGCTCAAGCGCACGCGCCAGACGCACTGCGACGTTGGCGATTTCCTTGCCGAGCGTAGTCGGCGAGGCGGGTTGACCGTGCGTGCGCGAGAGCATCGGCTGGGCGGCATGTTCACGCGCCAGTTCGCCGAGCTTGGTCACGAGCGATTCGAGGGCCGGGACGATGACTTCGTCGCGCGCGCCCTTGAGCATCATGCCGTGCGAGGTGTTGTTGATGTCTTCCGACGTGCAGGCGAAGTGGATGAACTCACTCGCCTTCTCCAGTTCGGCCTGACCCTGCACCTTTTCCTTGAGCCAGTACTCTACGGCCTTCACGTCGTGGTTCGTGACCTTCTCGATGTCCTTGATGCGCTGGGCATCGGCGTTCGAGAAGTTGGCCGCCAGATTCAGCAAGAACGTCTCCGCCGCGCCCGAGAACGGAGCGATCTCGGCGAAACCGGCCTTGGACAGGGCGATCAGCCAGTGGATTTCGACCTTCACGCGGTTGCGCATGAATGCCGCCTCGGACAGCCAGGGGCGCAGGGCGTCGGTCTTGCTGGCGTAACGGCCGTCGAGCGGGGAAAGCGCGGTCAATGGGGAGAATTCGTCGGACATGGCACTGGGCACCGAAAAAGAAAATCGGGGGAGCCGGCGATGTGCCAACTCGGAAAGGCCAGTATTTTACCATTCCCCGGCCCCGGCCATCTCACACGTTATACTCTGCTCCGCGCTACAGCGATTTATCAAGGATTCACATGAAGTTGATCGGTGCCCTCGCCAGTCCCTACGTTCGTAAAGTCCGCATCGTGCTGGCTGAGAAAAAGCTCGATTACAAGCTCGAGCTGGAGAACGTCTGGGCCGACGACACCCGTATCCAGCAGTCGAACCCGATCGGCAAAGTGCCGTGTCTGGTGATGGAAGACGGCGAAGCCGTGTTCGATTCCCGGGTGATCTGCGAGTACCTCGACACCCTGTCCCCGGTCGGCAAGCTCATTCCCCCATCGGGTCGTGAACGCGCCGAAGTGCGTTGCTGGGAAGCCCTCGCCGATGGCGTGACGGACGCCGCCGTCCAGATTCGCGTCGAAAAGATGTTCCACGACGAGGCCTCGCGCTCGCAGGTGTTCATCGCGCGTCAGGTCGGCAAGATCGAGGAAAGCCTGCGGGCGATGGCACGCGGGCTCGACGAGCGCCAGTGGTGCGCGGGCAACCGCCTCACGCTGGCCGACGTGGCCGTCGTCTGTGCGCTCGGCTATCTCGACTTCCGCTATCAGGAAATCGATTGGCGCGCCGCCCATCCGAACCTGGCGCGCCACTTCGAGCGCATGTCCGCCCGCCCGTCGGTCGCGGATACGGTGCCGACGGACGTCGTGCCGGCACTTTGATGCGACACGGGGCGGGTAACGCTTCGCAGCGCCAGCACCGCCCCCAATGTCCCCAATGTCCCGCTCCGGGGCCGTTCTGCGCCTCGGGATATCTTCCTCAGTCTCACCCGTCTCCGTGCCCGGCAGGCCGAAGCGCCGCGCCGGCGGTGCGCTCCCGCACGCGTGACGGCATGACAACCGCTGGTTGATCGCGCCTGCGGGCATCGGCGTTGCCCGCACGACGTGCGGCGTCGGCCGATGGGCTGCGCGTGATCAGTTCTCCGAGCCCCTGCAGCAAACGCCACGCGCGGGCGTTCTTGTCGTCCGGGACATCGGCCCTGTCGGCCCTTTCTGCACTCCCGGCTCTCGCCACCTTGCCCACGTTCGCGATCGTGTCCCGCATGTCGTTGCGCCCCAGGTCATCCGTCTGGACGAGTGCCTGCGCGGCAGACGGCGAAGCAGCGCCCCTTGATGCCTGCGGCGGCACAACAGCGTCTGCTCCTGCGGGGGCGCGCAGACGCGAGTAACTCGCCATGACCTTACGTACGTAGTTCTGCGTCTCGGGGAACGGCGGCACCTGACGGCCATACCGCAATACCGCCCCCTCCCCGGCGTTGTAGGCCGCGAGCGCCAGACTGACATCGTCATCGAACCGCGAGAGCAGCCAGCGCAGATACGACGCGCCTGCGCGCAGGTTCTCGGCAGGGTCTTCCAGACGGCGAACACCAAAACGCTGCCCGGTGCGTGGCAGGATCTGCATCAGCCCGATGGCGCCGCGCTCCGAGACCGCCTGCGGGTCGTATCCCGACTCGGTGTCGATGATCGCGTGCAACAAGGCCGCATCGACGGAGGTCGCCTGGGCCGCGCGACGCACGAGCGCGTCGAAGGGGAGATTTGCAGGCGCCGCAGTGGCGACAGCGCCGGGGTTGGCGGGTGTGCGGCTCGCCAACGTTGCCGGACCAGCGAGATCGGGATGGTTGCCCAGACCGGGCGCAACGCTCGGGTCAGCCTCCAGGTTCCGTCCCGCGGGCGGCGTTTCCGTTCTCGCCGTCCTCGCCGACGCGATGGACGGTGGCGCCGGTGCCGGGGCCTCCCGTAACGACGAGACGAGGCGTCTCGCGGCATCGCGCGTGCTCACCGCATCGGTCGCAATGATCGCATCGGGTGGGTCCGACGTCTCACGCGCCCCGCGCGACCCGGCGCCGCTTCCACCGGCCCCACCCGACCGATTGGCGACACGTCCCGCCGTCGGCACCGCGATCTGCGCATCCGTGACCCTGGGATGCTGCGGCAGCAACCCCCGATCCGCCGCCAACGACGGCAGGCCGCCCAGCCACAGCGCGCCGGACATCAGCAACACGTGACGCCAACGCTGCCGCCCCCGATTCGTCGGTCGCCCGCTCATGCGCCCTCCCCATCGGGAGTCCGCGTCGCCGGGCCTGCCTGCGCTTCGTCCTCGGCCGAGGACGTCTGCACCTCATAAGGCAAATCCAGTGCGAGCCGCAGAATCGCAGCCACTGCGTCAAAGAGGTCCGGCGGGATCGGTGCATCGATTTCGACGTCGTCCATCAGCCGCCGCGCCACGGGAACGTGCTCGACGACCGGAACGCCCTCGCGCTCCGCAATTCGCACAATGGTGCGCGCACGCGCGTGGCGGCCTTTTTCGATCACCAGCGGCACAGCCGTCTCGCCCGGCACGTAACGCAGGCAAATGGCGAGGCGCGTAGGGTTGCGCACCACGGCCGTCGACCGCTTGACGTTGTCCGACAGGCTGCCGCTCTCGATCGTCTCACGGTGGATCTCGCGCCGCTTGTTCTTGATCTCGCGGTTGCCCTCCACCTCCTTGGACTCACGCTTGATTTCGTCGTGAGACATCATGAGCTGCTTGCGCAACTGATACTTCTGGTACGCGAAGTCCAGACCACCGAACACGACATAAGCGATCACCAGCACCGCCATTAACCAGAACATCAACCGCACGGTGAGCGCCAGCCCGCAGGACGGGCCGCACTGCGCAAGCACGGCCAGCGACGGCGTGTACTGCCGGATCAGATAGAAAAAGACCAGTCCCAGCACGACGACCTTGACGAGTGACTTGCCAAACTCGAAAAGCGACTGCATCGAGAACAGTTGCTTGGCTTTGGCGACGGGATCGATGCGCTCATACTTCGGACGAATCACCTCAGGCGCGACCAGCGCCCCCACTTGCAGGACCATCGCGAGCCACGTCGTCACGATCAGCAGCACGGCGAGGCCGCCTGCGAAGCGCACGAAGATCAACAGCGACGGGCCGAGCATGCCCTGCACAGCTTCCGCCACCGGATCTCTCAGCACGAGGAGCATGCGGGCAATCAGCGCTTGCAGCGCGTCGTAGAGGGCTGGCCCCTCGAACATCAGCCACGCGAGCGTCGCGCCAAGTTGCATGCACACGGCAAGATCGGCGCTCTTGGCGACACGCCCCTTCTTGCGCTCGTCCTGAATCTTCTTGGGGGTAGGGGGAAGGTTCTTCTCGCTCACGCGCGCCTCACGAAGCAGGAAGCGTCACGACCACCCACGTGCGAAGCACCTCGGGCAGGCGATACCAGTGCGCGAGCGGCACGGCAATGGCGAACGGCAGACTGGCGACCGTCACGAGCAGCGCCATCGCGCTTTTGACCGGCATGGCGAGGAAGAACACGTTGAGTTGCTGCGCCGCGCGGTTCACGAAGCCCATCGACATATCGACGAGCACCATCACGACCATCGCAGGCAACGCCACCGCCACGCACATGACCTGCATCGCCTGCCAGAGCGATAGCAGCCAGGCGACGGACGCGTCCTCCCATCGCAAAGGCTGCCCTATCGGCACCGCCACGTACGAGTCGTACAGCGCGCTCAGCACCGCATGTGCCGCCGGTGTGACGAAGAAGAGCACGCAGAGCATCTGCGTCAACGCAATGCCGAAGATCGACGATTGCGCGCTCATGAGCGGATTGAGCACGCTGGCCATCGACGCACCGCGCATGGTGTCGATCACGTACCCCGTCATGTCGACGGCCCAGAACGGTAGCGTCGCCACGAATCCAACGAGACCACCGATGAAAAGCTCTCGCATGATCAACATGCCCCACGCGCTCCACTGCGTTGGCATATTTATCGTCTGATGCACGAGCGCGACGACCGGCAACGCGAGCGCGAGCACCAGCGCGTTGCGCAACATGCCTGCGCCGAGCATGCCGACCGACAGTACCGGCAGCAACATCGCAATGCCTAGCGGGCGCAACATCGCCACGCCCCACGCCTGCGTCCAGCCGAACAGGTCGGCCCACAGTGGCGCAATCACCATATCGGACGACGCGCTCAGGGTGGCGATCTTCGGCACATCGACCATCTCGACCATCTCGACCATATCGAACATCGCGCTCACCCCATCCTGCTGATTTGCTCGAACGCGCTGCCCGCGTAGTTGAGCAACACATGGCCCATCCATGCATAGGTCGCGGCCAGCGTGACCGACACGGCAATGAGCTTGATGAGGAACTGAACCGTCTGATCCTGCACCTGCGTGAGGGCCTGCACCAGCGACACCAGTACGCCGACGGCGGACGCGACGACGACCGTCGGCAGTGACATCAGCAACGTGAGCCAGAGCATTTCACTGGTGAGATTGACGACGATGGCTTCGCTCATGAGCAGGCTCCCGGCGGCGTCATGCGTACGAGAGCATCAACTGCCGCACCAGTTGCTCCCAACCGTTCATCATCACGAAGATGAGCAGCTTGAACGGCAGGGCGATGGTCATGGGCGAGACCATCATCATCCCCATCGCGAGCAGGATGTTCGAGATCACCAGATCGATCACGATGAACGGAAGATAGAGCAGCAAACCGATCTTGAAGGCCTCGGCCAACTGACTCAGCGCGAAGGCAGGCATCAGCACGAGCAGCGAGTCAGCACCCAGCCGGTCGCGATGCGCTTCCGGCCACGTCTCACTTCCCAGCCCGGCGAAGAAGTCGCGTTGTCTGGCGTCGGTGTGACGGGTGAGAAACGCGCGGTACGGCGAGAGCACAGTGGCGTCTACGTCGGCTACGAAGCTTTTCGATGAGAGCGACACCGGCCGGGCGCCGACGTTGGCTTCGATGTCGAAGGCGACCGGCGCCATGATGAAACACGTGAGAACGAGCGACAGACCGTAGATCGCGATGTTGGGCGGGATCTGCTGCGTCCCCAGCGCATTGCGCAGAAGCGCGAAGACGACCGCCAGTTTCAGGAAAGCAGTCCCCAGCACCACCAGCAACGGCATGATCGAGAGCAGCGATAGCAGAACGACAAGCTGCACCGGATGGTCGAGCAAGGACATACGAACTCCAATGAACGCCTTCGTCCGCCGGACAAGCACGCCAGCCTGCGAAGACGAAGGAAGAGACAGCGGGACGAGGCGAAACAACGTGGCAGCGACACGGCCGGAACATAGCCGTGATACGGCCGAAACACAGCCGAAACACAGCCAAGACACAGCCGCATGCTGACGAGGCACGACGCAGAGGTCGTCGATCGGCAAATGGTAGGACGTGACCGAATGCACGCCCATCGGGTCACGACCCGAAATCAGGGCACCGGATCGATTTGCACCGCAAGACGCCCATCGCCGAAGCGCAAAAGACGTCCGTTGGCCCATGGCGTACCGTCGCGCCAGAGCGAGATACGTGCGGCGCTCAAAACGTCTGGCGGCGCGCGCTCATGTGACGTCGCGCGCCCGAGATGCCACGCCGCCAGACTCGGAACGGGCAACGCCCTTTCGGCAATGACCGCGACCAGACGGGTACATGACGCCGCGCCGCCTTCCACGGTGCCCGGTGTCGGGAGAAAGGGCAACACGACGTGTCGCTCCGTAGGTTGTCCGTCGCACATCGCAATGCCTCGCTCACCGTCGAGCAGCCAGTACTCGCCGGACGCAACGTCGGCCGCCACGTCTAGCAGTACCGCGCCGCCCTCGCGCAGACGTTCACAAAGCGACGCTGGGAGATCGCCCCAGCCCACCGCGAGGAGGCACCGACGCGTCGGCAAGCCGGACGGGTCCAGTGGCGCGTCGCACGGGATCGCGCGCTGGCAACGGTCCGTGAGCCACGTCGTCACACCATCGAGATGCATTAACGCCAACCGACGCGCCCCGCGCTGCAACACGATGCCGATGCGCCATGTCGTCTCGACGGACTCGCGTGTGATCACCGTCACCTGCGGCCAGGAAGTCGGCGCAGCGAATGTGTCCTCGCGCGCCCGGCGCATCGCGGCAACTGGCCGCTCAGTGTCCGGGGCGATCCCCGCCATCGCCTCGCGCTCCGGGTCTTCGTCGCCCTCGAAGTCCGCGCCCTCCGTTGCAAGGGTCAGCGACGCGGCGCTCGCCTGCCAGTCCGGCGGCAAAGCCTCCCACGACGGAACAGGAAGTCGGTCGCCGAGCCACTCCGCCCATTGTCCGGCGTCGCACCAGAAGTGCGTCTGGCCCACGACGCCTTCATCGACCCGTGCGGTCGCAATGAGCCCGTCCCCCCTGCGCGAAGCCATCCGACGCGCACCTCCGTCCCGCCTTCGATGAAGCGCACGCAGCCCGTGCCCGCGAGTACCCCCTCCAACGCAACGCCGACATCGCGCGTCAGCGGATGATCCGACACCGCCCCGGTCTCATGGCGCATAACGCGCCTCGACTTCGACAGTGACGGGCAGCGCGAAGCGTGACGTCAACGTCCGCGAGAGTTGCCCGCGATGTGCCAGCAGTCGGCGATACATCGTCAGACGCGCGCACAGCAGACTCACGGTAATCCCCTGCCGTCCGCGACGGGCTTCCACAACCAGTGTGTCCAGCGCACCGCCATGCACGACGACGCGCAGTGCGCTTGCGCTGTCCCAGTTCGCATCCTGACGGGTATGCCAGACACGCAACCAGCGAAGGACATCGGCGGGACCGGTCACGCAGGCTGCTGGTTCGCCCGCTAACGCGAATGCTCGCTCGTCTCGGTCGTCGCAGTCGGCCCGGCCGTTGTTTCTTGCTTGTGAAACCGCTGCCGTGTCGCGCTGGTACGAAGTCGATCGTTCCGACAGACTGCCGAACGCATCGGCGGACAAGCCACTGCGGCGGATGGTATTCATTGTGAAGTCCTCGAAATGGCGGTTGGAATGGAAACTGATCAGCGCCGGGAGTCGACTCAAGTCCGGCAGAACTTCAACAACTCACGCAATTTCTCCTGTTTCCTGGCGTTGCTCTGAAGGCGTTCGCGCTGCTCACGCACATTGGCTTGCGCTTGCCGTGCGATGTCGATTGCCCTGCTGTGCCGGGCTTTGGCGTCGACCAGCGAAGTGCGCTCCTCCTCCACGAGACGCGCCGCGCCTGCCGCCTCGCGCGGCCCATACACGCCGCCGCGCGACAACGCCCTCTGCCATACATCACGTTGAGCATCGCAAGCGCGTTCACACATAACGACGTTATCGTCGGCCTCCCTTGCCGCCGACATGAGGCGTACCAATGCAGCACGTAAGCCGGCTTCCCGGCGTTGCGCCAGCATCGCCAACGCGGCGATGCCGTCGCGGTCTTTCAGTTCGCGAGATGCTCGAGCCATGCGAGGGTGTCGTCGAACGTGGCCACCTCGTGCTGGGCCTGACAAAGGAAAGCACGGATGTCCGGCGCGCGCGCCAGCGCTTCATCCGTATCGGGATCGTTGCCTGCCTGATACTCGCCGACGCGAACGAGCAGTTCGACGTCGGCCGCAAGCGCCATCGCGCGCCGCACGCGAGCGGCGCTTTCTCTATGCTTCACACTTGCGACTTGCGTCATCACGCGCGACAGGCTCTTCGGCACGTCGATGGCGGGGTAGTGATTCTCCTGAGCCAACCGCCGCGACAACACGATGTGACCGTCGACAATCGAACGAACTTCGTCGGCGAGCGGCTCGTCCAGATTGTCCCCCTCGACCAGCACCGTATAGAACGCTGTGATGCTGCCGCGCTCACCTGTCCCGGCGCGCTCCAGAAGACGCGGCAACCGCGCATAGAAACTCGGCGGCAAGCCGCTCGTCGCCCCAAGTGGCTCACCTGCTGCCATGCCGATATCCCGCACCGCGCGGCCGAACCGGGTGAGCGAATCCATGAGCAGCAGCACGTTCTTTCCTTCGTCACGAAACGCTTCGGCGATCGCCGTTGCGGTATACGCAGCCTTCATCCGTTCCAACGCGGGACGGTCGGACGTGGCCACCACGCACACCGTTCGTGCGCGCGCTTGAGGTGTCAGCCCCTGCTCAATGAATTCACGCACCTCCCGGCCACGCTCGCCGATCAGCGCCAGCACGATGACATCCGCCGCTGCCCCCTGACACATCATCGCGAGCAACGTACTCTTCCCGCCTCCCGCCGCCGCGAATATGCCCAGACGCTGGCCACGACCGCACGTCAGCATGCCGTCGATGGCTCGAATGCCAATGGGAAGATGCGTGGAGACGAGCGCGCGTCGCAGAGGCGGCGGTGGTTCGGCGTCCAGCGCGCGCCACTCGACATCGGCGCGGCTTGCACCGGACTCGGTGGCCAGCGACCGTCCGAGGCCATCGAGCACTTCACCGACCAGATGCTCGCCCACCGCCACACGCGCCGACGCCCCCAGCGCCTGCACCAGCGCGCCATTAGCCACCCCCGTCGGCTCGGCATAGGGCGCCAGCCAGACGTGCCTCCCTTCCACCGCAATAACCTCCGCATCGAGCGCCGGAGACATCACCCGGCACTGCTCTCCGAGTGCAGCGCCGGGCAACCGGGCTCGCATGGCGTTCGACGTGATCTTGTCGATACGACCGTAGCGCACTTCGCGTGGCGCGCCCTTGCGCAAGTCCTCGCATGCCTTGCGCTGCGCGTCCAGCGTGCGACGCAGTCCATTGGCGATTCGTGCTGCATCGGGGCGGCGCATGTCAGAACGCTCCCCGCACATCGATCGTCCCAAGCACGCGAACATGCGGCTCGTCGGCAACTTCCTGGAACGACAGCACCGGTAAGTCGGCACGCTCCCGCTCGATCAGCTTGCGCACAAAGCGCCGCACGTCCATCGCCGTAAACAGCACGGCGGGAGTTCCATCGTGCGCATTCACCGCCCCATCGATCGCGCCAAGAATCGCGTCCGTCTGAGCCGGATTCAGGTCGGCATACGAACCGGAGGCCGTTTGCCGAACCGCCGCCCGCACGACGTCTTCGATACCGCGACCGACGTTCCAACCGGTGATGTGTTCGGTGCCCCGGCGAAAGCGACGGGTGATGTGACGGCGCAGACTCAGCCGCACATACTCCGTGAGCATGATCTGGTCTCGCTCCTTAGGGGCCCACTCGATCAGCGCTTCGAACACACGCCGCAAGTCGCGGATCGACACCCCTTCGGCAACCAATCGTTGCAGCACCTCCGCCGTTCGGCTGATCGGTAATTGGCGCTGCAACTCCTTGACGAGTTCACCGTAGCGATCCTCCATTGCGTCCATCAGGAAGCGCGCCTCCTGCACGCCCAGGAAATCGGCAGCATGCGCGTCGATGACCAGCGAGACGCAATGCGCCACGCGCTCAGCACCATCGATCACAGTGCCACCGTTCGCGAGCCACGCCACGCGCTGTGCATCGTCAAGCCAGAAGAGCGTCTGTCCACCGAACGGCAGCGGCGTCTCACGCGGCGCACCACCTTCGAGTGCACGCAACGCGGGGATAGGATGTGTGGCGTCGTAGCGCGCCAGCGCGGCCTCCGGCACCACGTCGATCGTCATCACGCTCTCGTGATAAAGCTGAATGTCCAGTCTGTCGCCCGGCAACGTGGCATCGGTCGTCACCTGCACTTCCGGCATCGGCACGCCGAATTGCTCGAACTTCTGATGCCGCAGGGCATCGATGCGTCCGGACACGGCCGCGATCCCCCCGCACGACTCGGCCAACGTCACGCCGACCCTTGCCAGCAAAGGCTGCGCGCCGGGGCGTCCGGGTTTCGCTGGTGCGCCGTCAGCACCGGCTACGGTGTCGGCTTCCGTGGCGAGCGCGCCGTGCTTTGCACCCCGCTTTATCCACCACGCCGCGCCGCCCGCCAACGCAGCGAGCAGCAGAAAGTAGTGCATAGGAAAGCCGGGAATCAGACCGAACAGCACCAGGACGACGGCCGCCAGCGTCAACGAACGCGGTTGTGCTGCGAGCTGGTCAGTGAGTTCTCGCGCCAGATTGCGTCGCTGCTCTCCGGGGACGCGCGTCACGATAATGCCCGCGGTGACCGAGATCAGCAGTGCGGGAATCTGCGACACGAGCCCATCGCCGATGGAGAGAATGGCGTAGATCGCCGCCGCGTCCCCCGCGCTCATTCCCCGCATGAACACGCCGACGCCGATGCCGCCGAGCAAATTGACCACGATGATGACCAATCCGGCAATCGCGTCGCCCTTGACGAATTTCATCGCGCCATCCATCGCGCCATAAAACTGACTTTCCTTCTGTACGATCCGGCGAAGTCGCTTGGCTTCGGCCGCATCGATCGTGCCCGCACGAAGATCCCCGTCGATGCTCATCTGCTTGCCGGGCATACCGTCGAGCGAAAAACGCGCGCCGACTTCGGCCACCCGCTCCGAGCCTTTCGTGATCACGATGAAGTTGACGATGGTGATGATGAGAAACACGATCATGCCGACGACAATGTTCCCACCTGCAGCAAAGTCGCCGAACGTATACACGATGTCGCCCGCGTCGGCGTGCAGCAGAATCAGTCGGCTGGTACTGATGGTCAGTCCGAGCCGGAACAGCGTCGTCATCAAAAGAACGGAAGGAAACGCAGAGAAGTCCAGAGGCTCGTTGATGTACAGCGCCACCATCAGCAGCAACAGCGAAACGCCCAGATTGAGTGCAATGAGCAGATCCATTACCGACGGGGGCATCGGGATGATGATCATCAGCACGGTCACAAGCAACAACGCCGCCAGGACGATGTCCTGACGTCCCGCTGCCGCCCGCAACCAGATCAACACACGCGTCATTGACGGCCCTCCCGTTGCTGCCCGGCGTCGATCCGTTCGAGCAGGCGGCGCATACGCGCAAGACAGGCAAACCAGTCGACGGCCTGTAAGTTGGCGCTGGATGGCGGCGTCGCAATGAGCATGGGACGGCCCTGCGCAACGCAGGCGCGCACGGGAATGCCGAAACTCCACTCAGGCGCGCACGTTTGCATGATTCGCGGCAGCCAACGCTCCGCGCATGTGACACGATGGAGTAACGTCAGGGCGAGCGTCACCCCCTGCGCTTCGACCTCCGTCATCAGCACGCACGGCACGAGCGCTACGCGCATGCGCGGTTCAATGCGTTGCGGCGGCAACGCCAGTAGTTCGAAGAGGTGTTCGAGCTTGCGCTCAGTCTGAGTATCCATCTGGAGCATTGGGAACACCGGGAGGCTTGCGCATGAAGGAAAACGCTTGCGGTGAGTGGCACGCAGTACGCAACACTCGTAGAGCATTCGAAAATGAGCAGCGACGATGGTCGCGCAATCAGGGTGGCGGCGGCTATCCGGCGCGGACCTGAATTTCTCCGCTCCACACCGCCCGCAACAGACTCACGTTACGAACCTCGCGTAAATCGTTCGTGCCGCTCGTGTCGACACGCCATGCCAACGTCACGGTTCAAAGCAGCATGCGCAAGCGATGTGCCCACCTCACGATATCGGCAACGTTGTGCGCATCAAGCTTGCGCATCATGTTAAGACGGTGCGTCTCCACCGTCTTAACGCTGATCGACAGCAGTTGGGCGATGTCGCGATTGCGTTGCCCTTCCGCTGCGAGTTTGAGCACCTGCCGTTCGCGCAGCGTCAGCAGCCGTTCGGGCAACTCCGCTACACCGGGCTTCGACGTCAGCGGCATGCCCGTCGGGTCGTGAACGATGCCGAACACCGCCGGATCGATGAAACGATCACCTCGCATAACAGCGCTCACTGCGTTGATCAACGTGGCCCGTGAACTACTTTTGAGCACAAAGGCGCCCGCGCCAGCTTCCAGCGATTGCCGCGCGCGTTCGCCGTCGTCGCTCGCCGAATGAACGACGACCCGCAGCTCCGGCCAACGCTGAACGCATTGACGGATGACATCCACGCCGTCCATACCGGGTAGCCCCAGATCCAGCACGATCAACGCGGGACGATGCACCACGCAGGCGCGGTAAACGTCCAGTCCATTGACGACCCTCGCCAGCACGCGCCACCCGAGTTCGTCCTCGATCAGGCGACAAAGCCCGTCGGCCAGCAATTCGTGGTCTTCCACAACGATGACACCGGTACGACCCGTCATTCGCAGCTCCTCAACAGTGAGTCATTAGCATTCATGCGGATTTTTGTTCCATCTCTTTCGACTTCGGGCCAACGGGCACGAATCTTGTGCCTTCGCCTGACTGCACGCATAGGAAGATGCCGCAAATCTCCAGGTTAAGCGGTGACTTCAGGTCTGCGCCGGATGGCGTACGTAACACAGCGCTCGATAATGACCGTCCCTGTTCGCAGTGTCGGGCACTCACCCCAACAGACTTCTATGCGTTTGCCATTTGCGCTCTCCGCGCTCGACTGGATTGCTCCATGCGACGTTCAAGGCGCGCGCATCGTGCTCGATATCGACGGCCACCCAGGCTGGACCTGTCCCGCAGCCGGCGGCTACTGTGTCGCAACCGCAGTGAATCCGCGAGCACGCCATTCGTTGCGCACCCCCGGACGCCCGGACGACATCGACGACATCGACGACTCGGCACGCTCGCGCTGGCTGGCGCGCAGTTCGCTCGTGCTGGCCGGGCAGCCGGCGTTGCGCGACGACAGTCTGTGCGTGGCGAACGACGTCGTCTGGTGGGTACATCGATTCGACGCGCACGCCTCACCAGCGCAGGTGGAGGCGCAACTCCGTCGTCAACTGCTTGCAGGCGAAATGCTTGCCTCTCAAATGCTCTCGTCCCAATACGCGCTCACGCAGAACACGCCCGCCGGCGTCGCCCGGCGATTGCAAGTCGTTCGCCACAGGTGATCATGCGTTGCCGTCTCCTGTGTCGCGCATTGCGACATCTCCTACCCCTGACCTTGCTGGTCGCCGTGCTGACGATAGTCCCGGCGAGCGCTGCGTTGTTGAGCGCGTACGGCTCGACAGGCGACAAATCGGGCAACGGGACGTCGCCCGTCTGGCGCGGCGGGCCATTCGCTTTTCAAAGCGCCGGAACGCCGCTTGCGGAGTTGCTACGCGACTTCGGTGCGCATCACGGCATACCGACGGTCGTCAGCGCACAGGTCGACGACCGCTTCATCGGCATGCTCCCCCCAGGTGCCGCACAGACGACACTCGACACACTGGCTGAACGTTATCGGCTTTCGTGGTACTTCAACGGCCAGACGCTCAACATCTATAAGGCCAGCGAAGCCACGCGCCGTGTGTTGCCGCTGCGTTACGCGTCGCCTCGCGACCTCCTCTCGCATCTGCGCGACGTCGGCGTCCTCCACCCGCGACACTGCGTGGCACGGGCGATTCCGGCGACACACGCACTCGAAATCGCGGGCGTTCCGGCATGCCTCGAAACGGTTTCCATGCTGGCCGACTACGTCGAACGAGACGCGCGCGATCAACAGGCGAGCGAGGAGACCATCAAGATATTTCCCCTGAAATTCGCGACGGCGGACGACACAAGGTACTTTTATCGCGGGCAGGAAGTGGTCGTGCCGGGCGTAGTCAGCGTACTAAAGGATCTGATTCAAGGGGCAGGGCCGCTGATCGCCACGTCCTCGACTACGGACACGACCGGTGCGATCACCCGTTCCCGAACGTCGACCGATGTCGGGATCGCCCCCCCATCGCCGACCGGGACACCGCGTTTTTCCGCCGACCCACGTCGCAATGCCGTCATCGTGCGAGAGCGCCGCCGCAACATTCCCATCTACGGCGATCTCATCGCGCAACTCGACGTGCGCCCTCGTCTGGTCGACATATCGGTCGCCATCATCGATGTGAATGCCAGCGATATCGCCGAGCTTGGCGTCGACATCTCCGGCAGCGCCCGGCTCGGCGGCTTCGGAACCGTCTCGCTCAATGGGCCGTCCAGCGACGGCGACGCGGGCACGTTCACCACGCTGGTCGGCGATACCAATAAGTTCATGCTCAATCTGAGCGCCCTTGAGCGAAACTCCAAAGCACGCGTGCTATCACGGCCGTCTATCGTCACGCTGGACAACATGCAGGCGGTGCTGGATCGCAGCGTGACCTTTTACACGAAGGTCTCTGGCGAGAAGGTGGCGAAGCTGGAGAGTGTGACGTCGGGGTCGCTTCTGCGCGTCACGCCGCGCCTCGTGCCGAGCGAGCCGACGGGCAGCGCGGTCGACGAAAGTCCCGGACATGGGGGCATCGGCAGTGAACAGGTCATGCTCACCCTGAACATCGAAGACGGCGGTGAAGTTCGCAGCGACCGCAATTTGCGGAACGAGGTGCCGACCATACGCAACTCGTCGATCTCCACACACGCGACGCTTCAAGCCGGACAGTCGCTACTACTCGGCGGATTCGTGCAAGACGCGCAACACGAACATGAACGCAAGATCCCGTTGCTCGGCGACCTGCCGCTCGTCGGTCGTCTGTTCAGCTCCACGAGCAATCGCAACGACAGCGTCATGCGCTTGTTTCTCATCAAGGCCGAGCCTGCGGCCGTATTGCCGAACGCCTGACGATGCCAACCCTAACGCTCCTCGACGGCCCACTCGCCGGGCGTCCCATGCCGCTTCCGGCCGGACCGCTCACCATCGGAAGTGGCGAGGCCGACATTGCGATGACGCTCGACGACGAAGTCGACGTCACCCTGCATGTCGAGGAAGATCGCGTCAGTTTGATCTCGCACACTCCCGTCTGGGTCGACGGCATGCCGGTCACGGCGACCGACGACGCGTCCGACGCCCGCCCACTTCCCCTTCATACCGTGATCGATCTTGCGGGCCTCGGCGTGTGGCTCGGCGACGACACCCAGCCGTTACCCACGCCACTGCCGAAGCGTCCCGCGCGCTGCCTCCCTCCGTCCACAACGGTGGAAGCCGCAGACGTTCCGGACGTTGCCGCCTCAAGGGGCACCCCCAGACAACGCCGCTCGCCTGCCGCCTGGCTGGCAATTTCGGGTCTGTCGCTGCTGATGGCTGGCGCGGGTGTCGCTATGTGGCGCACCGGCACCGCCAACGTCATCTCCCGTCCCCCGCAACCCGATGCGTTCCGGGCGCTGGCCGCCCGCATCGCGCCCAATGTCTCGATCAATACTGCAGGTGACGCCGTGCGGCTGTCGGGCGGTTGTATCGACGACGACACGCGCGCCCGCTTACGTGCCGAAGCACGCTGGCTCGGTAAAGCGTTGAGCGACGACACCTGGTGCACCGCGAATGCCATACAGACGGTGAGCACGCTGCTGCGGCTGCATGGTTTCGTCAATGCACATGTCAACGTGGCTGCAGACGGTGCGATGGTCGTCGGTGGCCCGCTCGTTGCCGATGCCCGTTGGCGCGCTGCGTCGGATGCGCTGGACACACTCGCGTTGCCTCATGGATGGCGCGTGGCGAACGGCACCGCCCATAGCTTCGACCAGTTGGTGAAAACATTGCGCGAGGCAGGTCAACTGCACGGAGTCGACATCTCGCGCGACCGTAACGGGTGGCGGATTACCGGTGCGTTGTCTGACGGACGGCAAGCGTCGCTCAAGGGCCTCGCCAACACGTGGAATCGTTCGGCCGACGCCATGCCGCTACGCATCGACCCCCTGCCGCCGCGCATTCCGACACTGGCCGAGACGGGCTTCTCCGCGCCGCTCGTCAGCATTGGCGGCTCGCCGGGTGCACCGCAGCTCACGCTTGCCGACGGCACCCGTCTTGCGCAGGGCGTCCGCCTGCCTGGCGGCACGCGCATCGTTGCCATTCATGCCGACGGCGTGTCGATCGGTGCCTACGACCGCCTCTTTTACCTTCCCCTGACACCCACTACCCCGGAGACCCAACATGACGATCCGTCTGACCCGCCTTGAAGACGCCCTCGCGGATTCCCCCGGCCCTGTGTCGCGCAATGTCGGGGCGGCACTCGTTGCTGCGCGCGCAACGCTCGAAGGATCGCTTCGCATGCCGCTCCCCCCCGCACAACACGCACAGACGCAATCGCTGATGCAGGCGGTTCAGGCTGCGGAGGCGATTCTCGAAAGCATCGCACGTCGCTACAGCACATCGTATGGAAAACCGACCGCCGCCGGTAACGGCCGTGGCGATCGGCGCAGTCAAAACGCGTAGTCAACGCGATGACGCAGGTCGCGATGGGGGATGCACGATGTCGCGGTAGCAACATGCTCATAAGCGACAACGCGGTTCGCACCACCAAAGTTATCGTCGACCTAACGTGGGAACCTTCGCTATCGCTCCCCGGTCGCGTGGCACGCACTTCCGATCATGTCGAACGATTCATGTCGAACGATGTTTGACGCCGACATGGGGCGCGTCATCAATGCCGTCCCACCCTCCACGTTCACTTCCACGCCCACCATGCCCAGTTACGATTTAGCGCAAACTCTCGTCGAAGCCCTGAAGCTGATCGGTTGCGACCCCAGCAAGATCGACGCCGTCGACAATCATTCGCCCATCGAGCTAACGTTCAACGCTTCGCCGAGCATCATTGTGGAAACGCTGGACAATCAGGTGTGCAGCATTCATGCCGTCGTGGCGACGGACGAAGCCGCCCGGCTGCATCGAGCCAACAGCGAGCGGTTGCTTCAGTTTCTGATCGAACCCGCCGATTGGGCCGTCACCGGGCATGTTCAGCTACGCGAAAGCGACAACCGTCTGATTCTTCACGCGCAAGTCAAAGACGACGCCGCCGCAGAAGCGGAGCCGTTCGCCCAGGCGCTCACCGATTTCTACGACCGCATCAAGCTCTGCCGCGAGCATCTGCGCGCCTGACAGACGGCATCGATACGTCCGGCATCCCCGCTCGTCACCTTCCATCCCGCTTCGGCGCATGTATCATGTGCCGCCGGATGGACCTCCGCTCAAACGTCAGTGGTTCGTCGCATCGGCCTCGTGCGCAATCTCCGTTCGCCAGACACTCAGTGCTTCTTCGAGCGTTTCGCGTTGCGTCTCGTCCCGAAAACATCCGTCATGCGCTGACTTGATGAGTTGAGAAAGCCCTCGCGCGAAGGCGTATCGGACATCGACCGTCGTCAGGCCCAGATACGCGGCGCGTTGCGTCAGCCATTCGGCGCCCGCCCAAGGCTGATCGAGTAACGTCAGCGTCTCCGCGATCATGGTGTCGGTCGCAAACGCACGGCCTCCCGCCTCGCGCATCGCGTTCGCCACGCGTTCGCACATCGATTCCATTGTGAGAAACAACACTACGCGACGGAGATCGTCTACGACGGCCGACAACCGCTGGGTATCGGCGTCGGCGTGCTGCGCGCCCAACTCCAGGCCGAGCGCCTGCATGAGTGCGCGAAGTCGCTCGCGCCGTTGCGAGAAGCGACGGCACTCGTCGAACCATTGTGTCAGCGAGCGTTGCGTTCCTTGCGATTGACGAAACAGTGATTTGAGCTGTTGCATCAGCGCGAGGTCAGGCGACTTTCCGTCGCTGCATTCGAGTGCCGCAAATGCCTCGATGGCCCATGTGTCCGAGGCCGTCAAGGCATCGAACGCGCGCCGCAGTCGCGTGCGCGTTTGCGCATCGAGCCCGTTGTCGGCCAACCACGCAGCAACAACCAGTGCAGCGTGCCCGCCAGACATCTGCGCCTGCCGGATCAGTTGATGAGGATCGGGGACAAACGGCAAATCGCGCAATTGACTACGCAGCCGCTCGAACTGCGCACCGTTCACGCGCGCGAATCGTTGCATCTGCTGTTCGAACAACGCACGCGCGCGTTGCTTGTCGTCTCGGACATCTCGCTCGCCCGTGCGCCTAAAACGAACGCCCAGCGCGAAGCTCAGATTTTCCTGCGACTCGGAGAAAGCTGCCTCCTCGTTCTGTGCAATGGTCGCTTCGATCAGCGCCACATGACCTGGCACGTCCGTCAGCGTTGCGCGAGACGACAGACCGTCGGCTTCAAGCGCCTGCCATTCGCCCGTCGATACGCGCTCAAGCGCCTTGGCTTCCTGCGGCGTACGAACGCTCGGATTGGCAGACGTGGGGAGACGCTCAACCATACGCGACCTCCAGATTCGGCACGGCGCGCAAACGTTTGATGACTGCCGCCAGATCCGCATCGAGATCCAGACACACGGTGACCCACTCGCTTTCGATGCGCGCCTGACGGCCTGAGAGCGTCGCATCCGGCGTACACGCGAGCACAATGTCGGCATCGCGCAATGCGCCCGCGACGGCAGCGTGGTGCGCCGTCGGCACGCGCAGGACGAGGACACCTTCGCGCACGAGACCCGGCAGCGTCTGCCCGACGCGATGCGCGAAGCGCTCGCCGACATCGAGTTTGCCCACGAAGTTGGACAGCGCGCCCGTCATCGCATCGGCGACCCTGCGCTCCAGCGAGCGCACAATCTCGCGTTCCATCGACGCCTCGTCGACAAGCCAGTCCACGGTCTGCGCGACGGCCGCTTGCCGTGCGGCTTCCGCCTGTGTCGCGGCCTCTTGCCTGGCACGCGTCTGCGCCGCTTCCTCCCATGCATTGCGCTGCACCTCCGCGTCCTTTCTCGCCCGCTCGCGCTCCACTTGCGCAGCGTCGCGCTCGGCACGCGCCTCGTTCATCCAACGTTCCCGCCGACTGGCGTCGTCACGCAGCCTGACGATGGCCTCGGTGGAAATCACCGGCCCCGCCGGAGCGGGGCCGTCAATCGTCTCGATGGGGGTCAATGCGTAGTCGATGACATACATAGCATTTTCTCCAGCGCCGCGAGCCGCGGCCAGATATCGTCCATGACCGGATTGCCTCCTGCCGCCGCCGCCGTCAGCCCAGGCGGTGGGAGCAAGATCCGCATAGCCATGTGTACGGTGGCGACGTCGTCGATTGTCGCGACGGGATCGTCTGGCACGCCCGAGGTGTCCGGTGATGTGCGAGCGGTGCAGATTGCGTCAAGCTGCTCACCCGTCGTCGCCATCGCCGCCGTCGCAAGCTCGTCCGCTTCGAACGCACGGTGCGACGGCCACTCCTGCCGCGTGAGGAGCAAACGGTCACATTGCCATGCGTCCAGCCACGGCGAGAGCGCGCGACGAAATGTGCCGAGCAGCAGATAGTCGGGACAGCCCAGCACGCGCAAACCGTAAGCCAGTGCGACGCGGCGCAGATTCGGTATCAGATGCAGCATGACCAGCGCAGCCTCGCTCCGGGCAAGCGTGCAGTTCGTTCGTCCGGCCAGCGGCCATCCGCGTCGTTCGACCAATAACCGGTCGACAGGTGGACGACATGCCGCATGTCTGAGGTAAGGGGCACGCCACCCCGACATCTCGAACGTGGTCCACCATCCGGCATCCATATGCAATCCTGGTTGCCAGATCAGGCGCGCGAGTCGGGCACACGCCGTCACGTCGCTCTCGCCACGCGCTGCCGTAACCGGACGACCCATTCGCCCCGTCGACGCCAGGCCATCGCCCCGGCCGCGGCAAGCACCATCGCTGCCGTCAGTAACATTCCCCATCCCAGCCACGGACGCCAAGCCATCTCGCCTCCCCCGTTCGCTGGCACTGCGACCGCCTCGATGGCCGCCCGAGGCAATCCATAGTCCGCCGGTTGCAGCACGATGCTGATGCGCTCCGGCGATACCCCCGGCACGCTGTCGTGGACCAGACTGCGAATGTCGGTCATGCGTTGCGTCATGTTGATTTCGGGGCTGTACTTCACAAAGACGGCCACGCCCGGCGGCAAGGTCGCACGTCCGGCCGAGTCCGTCGGCACCTGTGCAATGGACACCTCCGCCACCATCACGCCGTCGAGCGCCGCCAGCATGCGCTCCAGCCGTTGCTCCTTGAGATAGATGAGTTTCGCCTGCTCCTGCACCGGCGAACTGACGAGTTGTCCCGGCGGAAATACGTCCTCGACCGATGCCCGTTTCTGGTGTGGCAACCCATGCTGACGAAGCACTTCGACGCCACGCACGAAATCGCTGCGTTCGATCCGGACGGTCATGCCTGTCGTGTCCGCGCGCTTGTCAGCCTGAAGTCCGGAGACCAGCAGCAGCGCGAGCATCTGATTCGCTTCGGTCTCGCTCAGCGCGCGATGCAACTCGACTTTGCAGCCACCGAGCGTCAGCAAGAGCAAGAAGACGAGCAGGATCCGCCCCGATGCGATACCCGCAACGATCGGTACGACGCCTTTCACAACACGGCCGCAACGCGTCATTGCATGTGAACCAGCTTGTTGACGCCCTGCGTCGTGGCACCGGCCGCCTTCGCGACAAACTCCAGCGCCAGCACTCGCTCGGTCATGTCGAGCTGCGTGGCAAGCAGACGCGCCGGATCGTCCAGAGATCGCTCGTCCAACATCACGCGCTGCGCCAGATATTCGGTGTCGCCCGCCAACTTGTTCGCAGCACTCAGCAAATGATGCTCAGGCAACGGCGCAGCGTTCGCCAACGCGAGATTGAATCGCACCGCATCGGCCTTCTCAGCCGTCGAGAATGCGGCAGGGAATGCAGAAGACGGTTTCATCGACGCATCGACGGCCGACGTTTGCGCAACAGCCGCCGAAAGCGCAGGGGATGAGAATGTCGTCATGGCTAAGGGAGAACTTCAGGAAAAGAAGAAGCAAGAGGAGGAGATGGTGCCGATGAGGAAACCGTCGCATCGAGCCAGTGCTGCAACACACGCGCGGCGCTGACGTCTGCCTCGTCCGTCCCACCTTCGGCCGTCAAACGCGCAAGGCAGGCGCTTGCTTGCGCCGTGTCGCCCAGCGCGATGAGCAATGCGGCATGCAGACATTGACGCGCCTGAACCTGAGGCACGAGCAACGGCAACGCTCGCAGAATCGTCCGCGCTTCCGTCTCCAAACCATGTTGCGCCCCGGCCAGCGCCAATTCGACGATTTGCTGCCGGACCGACGCGTCCAGCCACGCCGCCGTGACATCATTGGTTACGGACGACGTCGTCATCATGCAATCTTGGCGATGATGCCCATCACCGTATCCTTGATGAGCTTGATGGCCGCACTGTGCAAGCCGACGCCGGTTGCGAACTGCTGCAGCTTGAACTGGACGTCGAGCATCTTACGGGGATCGTTGACCTCCTGCGTACGCACGGCCTGCGTCGCATCGTCGGACATTCGTCGCACGCCTTCCGACATGCTGCGATGGATTTCCTCGACATTCATAGCACGCCTGCATCGGTCGCTGCGCCGTGTCCCGCGACGAGATCGGCGCGCATGGCAGCATAGGCGTCCGCGCGCGGCATCGCGACACGTCGGCCACCGCGCTGTGGTGGCGTGCCCAGACGAATCTCCGTCGGCGCACAATCGAAGCGCTTGCGAAACGTATCGGTAAAGTGAGCGTGATTGGTGAAGCCGCATTCCAGTGCAATATCGAGCACCTTGTGACGGGTCGAGAGCAGCAGGTCGCGCGCGAGTCGCAGTCGGCGTTCGAGCAACCATTGCTTGGCGGGCATGCCATATGTCTGCTGAAACAGATACCGGAACTTCCTCAGCGGCATCCCGAACTCTTCAGCCAGACGCGCCACCGGCCAGGGTCGATGGAAATTCGCTTCGACGAAGTCGAACAGTGAGTGACTGCCTGCAATCGTCTGGCGCAACATCGCGGAAAAGTAGCGCTGATCGCGGCACAGGCAGTAGACGTAAAAGAAGCGCAGCATCGCCATGCGGTCGACGTTCTGCAACGTCATCGCCACATCGACCATGCTGGGTTCGAGGATCAGCGTGCGCGCTGCCTGCCGGTGGAACACGCCGAGCGGGCGACGGTCGAGCAGATCGACGACGTCCGGATACAGCGCCTGCAAATCGCACGCATGAAAATCGTGCGACACCACTGGCCCTGGGGCATCGATCGTCGCATCCGAACTGGTCGCGGTCATGCTCCCCGCAGGCAACGTGTGCACCAGGCCGTTCACGATGAGTTTGACGTCGTGGCGGCTGATCAGAAATCGCACCGTACTCATAGGCTCCTCCTCTGACGACAATCCGTCGGCGGGATGACAAAGTCGAAGGCCACACGATAGGCGAGTACGCGCGCGAGCATCATCCGGTGGAGACCTTAATGTGAGTCACCACGTCCGGCGCTTTTGGCTTTTGGGAATAAAACTATCGGGAAGCATAAAAAAACCCGACGCCACCACGCGTCGGGTCTGTTTTGCAGCGAGTGCTTCGGATCGCTTTAGCGCGATATCGTCAGGCGACGGCCGCAGGCGAGAAACTGTCGGCTCGCGCCATCGGCCAGTACTTCTCGTAGAGCTGATAGCGGAACTGACCGCGCAGCAAATCGCCCGGCTCCAGATACTTCAGCGATTCGGACATGAGACGAATCTCATTGGACGACACGCGCTTGACGATGTGATGCGCGCGCAGGTCCGACGGATGCGCCAACCCTGCGGCCTGAATCAGTTCCTGCAACGCGTGCAGCGTCTGCGCGTGGAACTGATGCACACGCTGCGCCTTGTCCGGCACCACGAGCGCCCGTTGACGCAACGTATCCTGCGTGGCCACACCGGTAGGACAGCGGTCCGTGTGGCACTTCTGCGACTGGATGCACCCGATGGCGAACATGAAGCCGCGCGCCGAATTACACCAGTCGGCGCCAATGGCGAGCGTGCGTGCAATATCGAACGCCGTCACGATCTTGCCCGACGCGCCAATGCGAATCTTGTCACGCAATCCCGCGCCCACGAGTGTGTTGTGTACCAGCAGCAACCCCTCCTGCAACGGCGCGCCCACGTGGTCGGTGAACTCCAGCGGTGCAGCGCCGGTGCCGCCTTCGGAGCCGTCCACCACGATGAAGTCGGGGAGGATGCCACTTTCGAGCATCGCCTTCACGATGCCGAAGAATTCCCACGGATGACCGATGCAAAGCTTGAAACCCGTCGGTTTGCCGCCTGAGAGCGTGCGCAACCGGTCGACGAATTGCAGCAGACCCAGCGGCGTCGAAAACTCGCTGTGGCGCGACGGCGAGATGCAGTCCTGCCCCATCGGCACGCCGCGCGTTGCGGAGATCTCCGGGGTGATCTTCGCAGCTGGCAACACCCCCCCATGGCCCGGCTTCGCGCCTTGCGAGAGCTTGACTTCGATCATCTTCACCTGCGGCGTGGTGGCCTGCGCGGTGAACTTCTCGGCGTTGAACGTGCCGTCGTCGTTGCGGCACCCGAAGTACCCCGACGCCACTTCCCAGATCAGATCACCACCCTGCTCACGGTGATGCGGCGAGATGGATCCTTCGCCGGTGTCGTGGATGAAATTGCCGAGCTTGGCCCCGCGATTGAGCGCGCGGATGGCGTTGGCCGACAACGCACCGAAGCTCATCGCCGAGACGTTGAAGATTGAGGCCGAATACGGCTGCGCGCGATCCGCGCCGATGGTGATGCGAAAGTCGTGATCCTTCAGGACGGTCGGCGCAAGCGAGTGAGCAATCCACTCGTAGCCGGTCGCCTTGACGTCCAGCTCCGTGCCGAACGGTCGGCTGTCGACGTCCCCTTTGGCGCGCTGATAGACGATGCTGCGCTGAGCGCGCGAGAACGGTGTCTCGGAGGTGTCGTCTTCCACAAAGTACTGACGGATTTCCGGGCGGATGAATTCGAACAGAAACCGGAAGTGTCCCCACAGCGGGTAGTTGCGCAGTACGGCGTGACGCTGCTGAACGACGTCCCAGACCCCGAGGACGACCAACGCGGCAAACGGTATGGGCCAGAGCGGATTCCATCCGTCGACGAGCACCAGCACGAGCGTTGCAACAAGCAACGCCACGGCGATCCAGAGAGCCAGAAATCGGCGCGAAAACATGAAACCTCCTAGGCTTTTGCGGGGGGAGCAGCAAGACGGTCACCGGCACGCTGCCGGGTGTCCCCCGGCGAGCGCCGGTGGCTTCAATGCGTATTGAGGATGATGTGTTTCGATGCTGCGGACTTGACGCCTGCGTCAGCCGCCGCGTCCGTTGCTGCGACAGCAGGTGTCGTGGACGCGATGATGCCACCGCCCAGACACACCTCGCCGTCGTACAGCACGGCGGACTGACCGGGCGTCACGGCCCATTGCGCGTCCGAGAACGACAGCGAGAGGCCACCGGCGTCGGCACGCACGACTTCGCAGGCGGCGTCTGCCTGACGGTAGCGGGTCTTCGCACCGCAGCGCGTGCCTTCGGCCGGTGCTACGCCGGCGACCCACGAGAGGTCCTCGGCATCGAGCGTGCCCGAGAGCAGCCACGGATGATCGTGACCCTGAACGACATACAGCGTGTTGCTGGCCATGTCTTTGCGCGCGACGAACCACGGCTCGCCCGAGCCTTCGCGGCTGCCGCCCAGACCGATCCCCTTGCGCTGCCCCAGCGTGTAGAACGCCAGCCCCACGTGCTCGCCGACGATCGTGCCGTCCGGTGTCTTCATCGGCCCCGGCTTGGTCGGCAGATAGCGATTAAGGAAGTCGCGAAACGGCCGCTCCCCGATGAAGCAGATCCCAGTCGAATCCTTCTTCTTTGCGTTCGGCAGGCCGATCTGCGCGGCGATCTCGCGCACCTTCGTCTTCGGCATTTCGCCGAGCGGGAACATCGTGCGCGAGAGCTGCTGCTGGTTCAGCCGGTGCAGAAAGTAGCTCTGATCTTTGGTGTGATCGAACGCCTTGAGCAGTTCGAAGCGCCCGTCGCGCTCGCGCACACGGGCGTAGTGGCCGGTGGCGATGGTCTCGCCGCCCAGCGCCACGGCGTGATCGAGGAAGGCCTTGAACTTGATCTCGGCGTTGCACAGCACGTCCGGGTTCGGCGTGCGCCCGGCCGAGTATTCGCGCAGGAATTCCGCAAAGACGCGGTCCTTGTACTCGGCGGCGAAGTTCACCGCTTCGACGTCGATGCCGATCAGATCGGCGACCGACACCACGTCGATCCAGTCTTGCCGGGTCGAACAGTATTCGCTGTCGTCATCGTCTTCCCAGTTCTTCATGAACAGACCGACGACGTCGTAGCCTTGTTGTTTGAGCAGCCATGCCGTGACCGACGAATCGACGCCGCCCGACATGCCCACTACTACGCGTTTTTGACTCATGTGTTGCCTTGCCCGCCGGTCAGTGCCGGATGGGTCTGAAGTATGCCGAGGTCGTACCGAACGCCTCGCAGGTAATCGTCCATGCACTGCTCGAGAATGGGCGAGCGGTGCCGTGCCCGCTGCGCGCGCACCTCGTCCGGCGTGAGCCAGAGCGTGCCGACGATGCCGTCGTCGAGCGTACGCGTCGCATCGAACTCGCCCAGCGTGCCGCTGAAGGTGAAGCGCAGATAGGCGATGTCCTCGGGCCCCGGCGCAAGATAGATGCCCAGCAGGTGCTTCGGCTCGAACGTATGCGCGGTCTCTTCCAGCACCTCACGGCGCACGGCGTCGAGGATCGACTCGCCCGGCTCCAGATGACCGGCCGGTTGGTTAATCAGCAGACCGGCACGCTTTTGCTCTTCGACAAACAGAAAACGGCCGTCACGTTCGACGACCGCAGCAACCGTCACGTTGGGCTTCCAGCGTGCATTCATGGCACATCCTTGCGGGACGCGGGGACACGATACCCCGATAAAAGCGACATTTTACCGTCTGGCGGGGTTTGGCGCAGAAGACGGGGCGGTTTCAAGACCGACCGGCCGGTCGGCGAGTCCCATGCAGATCCCGTCACATTCATTACCGATAGTTAATATTGATATGTCATTCCATGCAATAGGCGCATTTGTAATGTTCATGTAAGCTTCCAGCACCAGCAAAGTGCAATGTGCAGTTGCAGTACCGCATCACCGGTTTTTGCAGTAGTTCGAACGCAGTGGTTTGTGCAGGACTAATGTCATCAGCGGCGAAACAGGTAACGCGTCTGCCCCGGCAGCGCGCGCGCTGCGGCTCCTTGGTTTTTGGCCGCTGATGAGATCAGTTCACAAACCCAAGGAGATACGCAATGAAAATCGGCATTCCCGCCGAAACGCTTTCCGGCGAATCCCGTGTCGCGGCCACGCCCGAGACGGTGAAGAAGCTGGTCGCGTCAGGACATCAGATCGTGATCGGCCGCGGTGCAGGAGACGCTGCCAGCGTGCCCGACGCCGCCTTCGAAGCGGCCGGGGCCACCCTCGGCAGCGCGGCTGACGCGCTCGGCGCAGAACTCGTCCTCAAGGTTCGCGCCCCCTCTCCCGAAGAACTCGCCCAGATGTCGCGCGGCAGTGTGGTCGTCGGCATGCTCAATCCGTTCGATGCCGAGAACAACGCACGCATGGCCGCCGCAGGCGTCACCGCCTTCGCGCTCGAAGCCGCGCCGCGCACCACACGTGCGCAAAGCATGGACGTGCTCTCCTCGCAGGCCAACATCGCGGGCTACAAGGCCGTGATGCTCGCCGCGAATCTCTATCAACGCTTCATGCCGATGCTGATGACGGCGGCCGGTACGGTGAAGGCTGCGCGTCTGGTCGTGCTCGGCGCTGGCGTTGCGGGCTTGCAAGCCATCGCGACGGCCAAGCGTCTGGGCGCGGTGATCGAAGCGTCGGACGTGCGTCCGGCCGTGCGTGAGCAGATCGAATCGCTCGGCGCGAAATTCATCGACGTGCCGTTCGAGACCGACGAAGAACGCGAGATCGCCAAGGGCGTGGGCGGCTATGCGCGTCCGATGCCCGCGGCATGGCTCGCTCGTCAGGCACAACTGGTGCACACGCGTCTGACGCAGGCCGACATCGTCATCTCCACCGCCCTGATCCCGGGGCGTGCTGCCCCGACGCTCATCAGCGAAGACACCGTCAAGGCCATGAAGCCCGGCTCGGTGATCATCGATCTGGCCGCCGGACGCGGTGCCAACGGCGGCGGCAACTGCCCGCTGTCGGTCGCCGACGAAGTCGTCAAAGTCCACGGCATCACTATCGCGGGCTACACCAACCTTGCAGGCATGGTGGCTGCGGACGCTTCCGCACTCTACGCACGCAACGTGCTCGACTTCCTCAAGCTGGTGATCGACAAGGAAGGCAAGCTCGTCATCGACACGAACGACGACATCGTCGCCGCCTGTCTGATGTGCCGCGACGGTCAGGTGCTGCGCGCCGCCTGAGAAAAACAAGGGGAACGTTATGGAAATGATCAATCACACGGTGATCAATCTGATCATCTTCGTGCTGGCGGTGTACGTCGGCTATCACGTGGTATGGAACGTCACACCTGCGCTGCATACGCCGCTCATGGCGGTGACGAACGCGATCTCGGCCATCGTGATCGTGGGGGCCATGCTGGCCGCAGGCCTCACCGAAGGCAACCTCGGCAAGACGATGGGTGTTGTGGCGGTGGCGCTCGCAGCGGTGAATGTGTTCGGGGGCTTCCTCGTCACCCAGCGAATGCTGGAGATGTTCAAGAAGAAAGATAAGCCCGCAAAGGCCATCGAGGGGGACAAGCAATGAGCATGAATCTCGTCACGCTGCTGTATCTGGTCGCGTCGATCTGTTTCATTCAGGCACTCAAGGGCCTGTCGAATCCGAAGATGGCGCGACGCGGCAACGCGTTCGGCATGATCGGCATGGCGATTGCGGCCGTTACCACGATTGCGCTGATTTACGAGTTGCGTCGTCTGATGGGGGGCAACTACTCGGGTCTCGCGCTGATCCTCGCGGGTCTGGTGGTCGGCGGCGGCATCGGTGCCTTCGTCGCCCGTAAGGTCGAGATGACGAAGATGCCGGAACTCGTGGCCGCCATGCACTCGCTGATCGGTCTGGCCGCGGTGTGCATCGCTGTTGCGGCCGTCGCTGAGCCTGCGGCATTCGGTATCGTGCCTGCGGGCGAAACCTTCCTGCCGCCGGGCAACCGGATCGAACTGTTCATCGGTACGTTCGTCGGGGCGATCACCTTCTCGGGGTCGGTTATTGCGTTCGGCAAGCTCTCGGGCAAGTACAAGTTCCGTCTGTTCCAGGGCGCGCCGGTGCAGTTCACCGGACAGCATACGATCAATCTGCTGCTCGCCATCGCGATGCTCGGCTTCGGCGTCATCTTCTTCCTGTCGCAAAGCTGGCTGCCGTTCATTCTGATGACGGCCATCGCGTTCGTACTCGGCGTGCTCATCATCATCCCGATTGGCGGTGCGGATATGCCGGTCGTGGTCTCGATGCTGAACTCGTACTCGGGCTGGGCGGCCGCAGGCATCGGCTTCTCGCTGAACAACCCGATGCTGATTATCGCGGGCTCGCTGGTCGGTTCGTCCGGCGCGATTCTGTCGTACATCATGTGCAAGGCGATGAACCGCTCGTTCTTCAACGTGATTCTCGGCGGCTTCGGTGCGACGCCGGGAACGGCCGCAGCGGGGGGCGAACAGCAGCAGCGTCCGGTGAAATCGGGGTCGCCCGACGACGCCGCGTTCCTCATGAGCAACGCCGAATCGCTGGTGATCGTGCCGGGTTACGGTCTGGCAGTCGCCCGCGCGCAGCACGCGCTCAAGGAACTGACCGACAAGCTCTCGGAAAAGGGCGTGAACGTGCGCTACGCGATTCACCCGGTCGCAGGCCGTATGCCGGGTCACATGAACGTGCTGCTGGCCGAAGCCGAAGTCCCGTACGATCAGGTGCTGGAGATGGACGAAATCAACGGCGAATTCGGTCAGACGGACGTGGTGCTGGTGCTCGGTGCGAACGACGTGGTGAACCCCGCCGCGAAGAACGATCCGGGTTCGCCGATCGCAGGCATGCCGATCATCGAGGCTTACAAAGCCAAGACGATCATCGTCAACAAGCGTTCGATGGCCGCCGGTTACGCCGGACTCGATAACGAACTCTTCTATCTCGACAAGACCATGATGGTCTTCGGCGACGCCAAGAAGGTGATCGAAGAGATGGTGAAAGCGGTCGAGTAAGCCGGACCCTTTCGCTGGATCTTTGCACGGGGCTGCACGCCAACATCGGGTGCAGCCCCGCGCTACAATGCGCGCTCGAACCACGCATTAGCGCGCCACCGCGCGCGAAAGAGTCTCGCATCATGACGCTAGGCATCGTCGCTGCCCTTCACGAAGAAATCGCCGATCTGCTCGCGGAGATGGCCCCCGGGGCACACGTCGAACACATCGGCATGCGCGACTATCACGTGGGCAAACTGCACGGCCATGACTGCGTCATCGTGCTCGCCCGCATCGGCAAAGTGGCGGCGGCCGCCACGACGGCTGCGCTGATCCATCGCTTCGACGTTCGGGAAATCGTCTTCACCGGCGTGGCGGGCGGACTCGCGCACGGCTTGTCGGTGGGCGACGTCGTCATCGCCGACACGCTAACGCAGCACGACATGGACGCCAGTCCCCTCTTCCCCCGCTTCGAAATCCCGCTGCTCGGGCGCGCTGCGTTCGATGCCGAAGCCTCACTGCGCGATGCCCTCGCTCAGGCCGCACGCGAGTGGCTTGCCGACGAGATGGCCGCGCAGGTGAGCGCTGCGCTGCGTACCGAATTGCGGATGTCCGCGCCGCGCGTGCACGTCGGACAAATCGCCAGCGGCGACCGCTTCGTTTCCAGCGCCCACGAAGTCACCCTGTTGCGCGGCACGCTGCCGCAAGCCCTCGCCGTCGAAATGGAAGGGGCAGCGGTCGCGCAGGTCTGCCATGAGTACGGCATTCCGTTCGCCGTCATGCGCACGCTGTCCGATGCGGCCGACGACACGGCGCACGTCGACTTCCCGCGCTTTCTGCGCGAGGTCGCGAGTCACTATTCTCACGGCATCCTTCGTCGCTTCCTGTGCGCGCGTTCGGCACCGTCCAACTAAGCGCACCGAACCGTCACTGCCCCGTCCCCGTTTGGACATTCCAGCGGGCGATCTCGATATCGCGTACCGGCTTCCCTCCAGACAATGTCGCCTTGTCCATTGTCCGGAGGAGACATCCGATGAACGTAGACGGTCATCGCGCGCCAGCCACCCCATCTGCGTCCTCAACGCAGGCTGAGCATCCAAGCCCCTCCGTCCTCGAAGCGCTCTATCGGGCGCTCAGTTGGGCGGATGTCGTCAACACCCGGTCACTCAACCCGAAATGCAATCCGACGAAGGCCGCCGTGATGCGCGCCGCCGAACACCCCGACAGCACGTTCGGACGCGAGATTGAGGCGTGCATCGGCAAAACGGTCGTCGGAGAACCGGCACGCACAGCGGAGCAAGTCATCGCGCTTCGTCGGCTGGCTGTCCTGGAAGATCACGAGGTCACGCTGGACGCGCTCAGAGACACCGGGCTGCCAACGGACATCGCCATCGATCTGCTGCGGCGGTTGCTTGTGCGCCCCACCGGCTGGACGCTCTTCGAGCGCATCGCCCACACCCCGACCCTCGAAACATGGGCACAGTCCGTGATCTCGCGCGCACCGGGAACGCATGTTGCAGACGACATCCTGACGCTGCGCATTCTGCAAACCTTCGGACACGACATCGCCGTGCCCTGGTCGTTCGACACGACCAACAAGTGGGTGTATTTCTACAGCGCCGGAGCCGACCCGACGAGCGCCCTCTCGCGGATGATCGACATCGCGACACTGGATCGTCCCCCGTGCTACGCGACCCGCGACGTCTGCCGCAAAGCCTATCAGGCGATCGCGTACTGCCATTACGGCGCGGGCGGGCAAATCTGGCCGCACTGGGAGGCGACGCACGACATCTGGCAGATTCATCCGGACCCGCGCGAACTCGGGATCGTCGACGACATCCTGAGCCATAACGCCATCACTTGCGACACCGAGCGGTGGCTCAGGGACGTCACCGTCGTCGGTGTGCTGGATGTGCGGGACTATTCGCCACGCACCGGCCCCGATTACGAGAGTGACCTGTCCGATCCGGAAAACGTAGCATGCGATCCCCGGCGCCAACGTATCGCGCCGAGCGATCTTCGCGAACGTCGCGCAATGCTCACGACCGTCGCCGCACAGCGACGTGCCGCACAGCGCGCCGCCTTGCCACCACCACCGGCGCCTCCGTTGCAACCGTCGGGCGAGCGCCCCCGCTCCGCGCCGCCTGCGGCCCGTCGCGCCGAGGCGGACGACGGCCGCAACGGCAACCCGGACTGACGCCGTCGTTCGCACAAAGCAAAAGACCGGCCACTGGCCGGTCTTTTTCATGATGCAGAACGCCAAGGCGCTGCCACTTACTCCGCCGTGCCGCGCCCGCTTTCCGTCTTGCCCTCACCCTCGCCGCCGCGCTTGCGCACAGAACCAGCGATCAGATCGAATCGGAACAGGCGGCATTCCAGCGCACCGTTGTACAACGGCGTACGACGCGATTCGCGCAGGCGCATCTGCCCCGGCAGGCTCATGTCGGCCGTGAGCAGAAACGCGCTCCAGCCGGTGAAGCGTTGCTTGAGCACGTCGCCGAAGGCACGGAAGAACTCGGCATCGACGCCGTCCGGCTGATTACGCTGGAAACCACCGCGATTGCCTTGCACGTCCGGCGAATAACCGTCGTCGGCGTCGCGCGGGGCACGGCGGCCGCGCACTTCGATACGTTCGCCGTACGGCGGATTGGCGACGATGATCCCCGGACGATCCACCGGCGGCGACATATCGCGTGCATCCACCTGCTTCAGACCGATGTCACCCACACCGGCGCGTTCCAGATTGGCGCGCGACTTGACCAGCATGTCGCCGGAAATGTCGCTACCGAAGATACTGTCGGGCACGCCACGCACGCGGGCGTCGCGCTGCGCTTCGTCCGCCTGCACCTTGAGCGCCTGCCAGGCGGTGATGTCGTAGCCCTTGAGCTTCTCGAAGCCGAAGCGGCGTCCTGCGCCCGCCGGGACACCCAGCGCGATCTGCGCGGCTTCCGCGAGGAACGTACCGCTGCCGCACATCGGGTCGTACAGCACCATGTCGGCAGCCGTATCGGTACGCCAGCCGGCCAGTCGCAGAATGCCCGCCGCGAGGTTTTCGCGCAGTGGCGCTGCGCCCTTGTCCAGACGCCAGCCGCGCTTGAACAGCGGCTCGCCGGAGGTATCGAGATAGAGCGTGACATCGGTCGCCGTCAGGAAGGCGAACACGCGCACGTCGGGCTGCATCGTGTCGATGTTCGGACGCGCACCGGACTTCTCGCGCAGACGGTCGCACACAGCGTCCTTCACACGCAACGTGACGAATTCGAGGCTGCGCACCGGCGCCTTGATACCGGTGACGTCCACGCGCAGGGTCTGCTGATAGCCGAACCAGTCTTCCCAGCGCTGACGCAGGGCGAATTCGTAGATGTCCTGTTCGGTGCGGTAGCCCTGCTGCGCGACGCGCAGCAGCACGCGGCTCGCGATGCGCGAATGCAGGTTGGCTGCCATGCCTGCGGCCCACGGACCGGCGAAGTGCACACCACCGGGCACCTGTTTGCCCACCGAAATCGGGGCGAGACGCCCCAGTTCTGCCAGTTCGGCGGCAAGCGCCTCTTCCAGTCCACGGGGACAGGGCGCGAAGAATTCGAAGGAAGCCATGTTGGTGCGTACGACCGGCGCGCGAAGCGCCGGCGGAGGGAATAAACCGCTATTGTACGCGCGCCGAACCGGCGGACGTCAGCGGCACGCCGCCGGGGCAGGCGGCAAGCTTGTGAAGCAAGGTTTCGACGATGGCGTCGGGGGAATCGCAGATGTCGACGATCAGCGCATCGCGCGGTTCTTCCAGCGTATTGAACTGGCTTTGCAGCAACGCCGGATCGAAGAAATGCCCCGAGCGCGAGGCCAGACGCTCCCCGATCACCTCGGGCGCGCCCTTCAGGTAGACGAACACGACGTCGCCGTCGTGCTCGCCGAGCACGTCGCGATACCGTGCGCGCAGCGCCGAACACGCGAACACATGATGACGTCCCGCCACCCGGCGTGCGACGATGGCCTCGCGAATCGCCGCAAGCCACGGCGCACGGTCGGCGTCGTTAAGCGCTTCGCCGCGACGCATCTTCTCGATGTTCGCGGCGCTATGAAACGAATCTGCGTCGGAAAACCCGCAGCCCAGCCGGTCGGCAAGCATCTGCCCGACCGTGCTCTTGCCGCTGCCCGATACGCCCATTACCACGACGATCATGGCTCGTCTCCTTGTTCCGTGCCGACCTGTGCCAGCGTGTTACTCGTATTGCTCGCGCCGCTCTGCGCGTGTTCACTGCCTGAGCGGCGCGCTTACCCGTTACAGCGATATTGCCGATTACACCACCGCAGCCAGACCCAGCGTGAGCAGCAGCGCGACGACCGAAATGATCGTCTCGCACACCGTCCACGTCTTGAAGGTCTGCGGCACGGTCATGTTGAAGTACTCCTTGACCAGCCAGAAACCGCCGTCGTTCACATGCGACAGGATCAACGAGCCTGCGCCCGTGGCCAGCACCATCAGTTCCGGCTTGACCGTCGAGCCGGCAGCCATCGCGATCGGAGCGACGATACCGCAGGCGGTCGTCATGGCCACCGTGGCCGAGCCCGTCGCAATACGGATCAGCACCGCCACCAGCCAGCCGAGCAGCAGCGGCGAGAGATGGGCGTTGTTCGCGACGTCGACAATCGCCTTCGACACGCCGCTGTCCATCAGGATACGCCCGAAACCGCCACCGGCACCCACCACCAGCGTGATCGTGGCAATCGGGGCCAGACACTCGTTGGTGAACTTCAGAATCTGATCGCGATTGAAGCCGCGTTGCTTGCCGAACGTGAAGAAGCTCACAAGCGTGGCGATGAGCAGCGCCATCACCGAATTGCCGATCAGGCGCAGGAAGTCGTTCGCAAAGGTCTTCGGTGCGAAGAACAGGTCGGCCCAGCTGCCGACGAGCATCAGAATCACCGGCAACAGAATCGTGAACAGCGTGATGCCGAAGCCCGGCAGCTTGTCCATCGGACGGTCGGCTTCGACGAACTGGGCGAGCAGCGGGTTATCCGGATTGGGCACCACGTGACGCGCCATCAGCTTGGCGAAGAGCGGACCGGCAATCGCAGCCGTCGGAATACCGACGATCAGCGCGTACATGATCGTGTGGCCGATGTCCGCGTTGTAGGCGGTCACAGCCAGCAGCGCCGCCGGATGCGGCGGGATCAGGCCGTGCACGACCGACAGACCCGCGACCATCGGGATGCCCACGAGCACCATCGACGTGCCAGTGCGCTTGGCGACGTTGAACGCAATCGGAATCAGCAGCACGAAACCGACTTCGAAGAACACCGGCAGACCGACGATAAACGCGATCACGACCATCGCCCAATGCACGTTCTTCTCGCCGAAGAAGCCGATGAGTGTGCGCGCAATACGCTCCGCGCCGCCCGACTCGGCCATCATTTTGCCTAGCATCGTGCCAAGCCCCACCACGAGCGCAATGTGCCCCAGCGTGTTGCCCACGCCCGTCTCGAATGCCTTGACGATGCCACCCATCGGCATGCCCACCGCCAGCCCGAGCACGAGCGAGACGACGATCAGCGTGATGAACGGATTCAGTTTGAAACGCGCGATCAGCAGAATCAGCGCGATTACCGCGATAAGCGCGTATACCAGCAGCAAGTTGCCTTGCACCGCGACCATGGGGGGTCTCCTCGTTTGGCTAGATGGGCGGATGCCCGTTGGGCTCGCGCCCGTTTATTGAAATCCTGTTATTCGGTAAAACCGGCGATGTTCCGCCGTCGATGCGAGTGACTACAGTTGCGAGATTCGACGTTGCGCTTTGCGGCACTGGCGCCGCGTCAGGCGCGCGGCAGCGCGCTCGCAGCGCGAGCCAGACGCGTGATGCCGTCCCAGTCCTTCGCGTCGACGAGCGCCTTGGGCGTGAGCCACGAGCCACCCACACACACCACGTTCGGCTGCGCCAGATACGACGGTGCCGACTCCGCGCTGATACCGCCCGTCGGGCAGAAACGCACGTCGCGGAACGGGCCGTACAGCGCCTTGAGCATCGGCACACCGCCCGAGGGTTCAGCCGGGAAGAACTTCACCGTCTCGTAACCGTCGGCGAGCGCCGTCAGAATGTCCGAGGGCGTCACGACACCCGGCAGCAGCGGCAGACCGGCCGCCTTGGCGGCCGCGCCCAGCGCCGGCGTGTAACCGGGCGACACGCCGAAGCGCGCACCGGCGGCCACGGCCTGCGCCATCTCTTCGGGACGCGTGAGCGTGCCCACGCCAACGATCAGTTCGTCCGACAGTCCGGCCACATGGCGGATGACGTCCATCGCCGCCGGCGTCCGCAGTGTGATTTCGAGCACGCGCACGCCGCCTGCGAGCAATGCCCGCGAAACCTGCTCGCCCTGCTCGACGTTATCGAACTGGAGCACCGGAACCACTGGGCCAGCACGAACGATGTCATTGATGTTCATTACGTTTTCCTTGAATGCAGTGACGTAGTGCTCGTCACTCGGTACCGAAGAACACGGAAGCGCCCGTTTCCGCCGCGCCGACGGACGCACGCATGTGTCCGAAGAGCAGGCGTCCGGTGTCGTCACCCGACGTGTCGACCGGCGCGTTCTCGCGCTCGGCCCACACTTGCGGCGACACTTCGGCGTGCAGCATGCCGGTGTTGGCGTCGAGCACGATCAGATCGCCGTCGCACACGCGTGCCAGCGGACCACCACCGGCCGCTTCGGGCGACACGTGAATCACCGCAGGCACCTTGCCCGACGCACCGGACATCCGACCGTCAGTCACCAGCGCCACGGCAAACCCCTCGTCCTGCAAGACACCGAGCAGCGGCGTGAGGCGATGCAACTCGGGCATGCCATTGGCGCGCGGCCCCTGGCCACGCAACACCACGACCACGTCGCGGCGCAGCTCGCCTGCGTCGAACGCGGCCTGGACCGCTTCCTGCGAAGTAAATACGCGTGCCGTTGCGGCCACGCGCCGATGTTCCGGCTTGACCGCCGACACCTTGATGACGCCACGCCCCAGATTGCCGTGCATGAGCCGCAATCCGCCATCGGGGGCGAACGGCTCGGCATGGCCGCGCAGGACGTCACGATCACCACTGTAGGCGCTCCCTGCGCGCCACGCCACCCCTTCGGGTGACAACCACGGCTCGGCGCGGTAGCGTGAGAGGCCCGGACCGGCGACGGTCTTCACGTCATCGTGCAGCAGACCTGCGTCGAGCAGTTCGCCGATCAGGAAGCCCATGCCGCCCGCGGCGTGGAAATGGTTCACGTCGGCTTTGCCGTTCGGATAGACGCGCGCCATGAGTGGCACGATGGCCGACAGCGCGTCGAAATCGTCCCAGTCGATGATGACGCCCGCCGCACGCGCCATCGCCACGAGGTGCAGCGTGTGATTGGTCGAGCCGCCCGTGGCCAGCAAGCCGACGATGCCGTTGACGACGGCACGCTCGTCGACCACATGGCCAACGGGGGTGTATTCGGGGGTGTCTGCGCCGATGGCCAGTACGCGCGCGAGCGCCGCGTCGGTGAGCGCATCGCGCAAGGGCGTGTGCGGGTGCACGAACGCTGCGCCCGGCAGATGCAGGCCCATGATTTCCATGAGCAACTGGTTGCTGTTGGCCGTGCCGTAGAACGTGCACGTGCCTGCACCGTGATACGCCTGCGATTCGGCTTCGAGCAGCGCGTCGCGGCCCACTTTGCCGGTGGCGTACAACTGGCGGATCTTCGCCTTCTCGTCGTTCGACAGGCCGCTCGCCATCGGGCCAGCGGGCACGAAGATCGTCGGCAGATGCCCGAACTGCAAGGCCCCGATCACGAGACCCGGCACGATCTTGTCGCACACGCCGAGCATCAGCGCGGCGTCGAACATGTTGTGCGACAGCGCGATGGCCGTGCTCATCGCGATGATTTCGCGCGAAAACAGCGACAGCTCCATGCCCGCATTGCCTTGCGTCACGCCGTCGCACATGGCGGGCACGCCGCCTGCGACCTGCGCCGTCGCACCCAGCTTCCGGGCCGCTTCACGCAGACGCGCCGGGTACTGCTCGTACGGCTGATGCGCCGAGAGCATGTCGTTGTAGGCCGTGACGATGCCCACGTTCGGGCGACGCTGCTCGCGCAGGATCAGCTTGTCGTTGGCCGGCATGGCCGCGAATCCGTGCGCCAGATTCGCGCAAGAGAGCGCGCCACGCTGCGGAAAGCGGCCAGCGCTCGCGTCGATGCGGGCCAGATACGCTGCGCGCGTGTCGCGGCTACGCGCGGCAATGCGCGCAGTGACGGCCATTACGGTCGGGTGCAGAGGCTTCTTTTGCTCGGACATCATGTCGTGGGACTGAACTTGCGAGGCACCTCGGGAGGTGCGATTGGGAGCGGAGTTTAGTAGAAATTCTACATCCCATCAATCCAAAGCCGTCGGCAGTCAGGGTTTTACCCAGTTATATCCGATACTTACGCTAGATTTTGCCGGATTGAGAAACTTCACACCATAATGTGAAATGTCGTATTTTTGTAGTTTTTGTACATTTTGCGCATGATTCCGGCATCTTCGCCCCCACGCCCGGCGCGGTGCCATGCGGTGTGCGGGTGCTATAGTGAGCGCCGTCCCCTGCCGCACGTCTGCTTTTGTCGCTGCCCGCCATGCTTAACCGAATCGAAGCCACGCTGACCCAATTGCGCCCGTCCGAGCGCAAGCTCGCGACCTACGTGCTGGACGCCCCGCGCGAAGTCGTCGATCTGTCGATGAACGAACTCGCCGAGCGCGCCAACGTCAGCCAGCCGACGATTGCCCGCTTCTGTCAGGCGGTGGGATGCAGCGGCTACCGCGAATTCAAGATCCGTCTGGCGCAAGGCATCGCGCAGGGCGTGCCGTTCGTGCACCGCGACGTGCGTCCGGACGAGCCCGTGCCGGGCATCGCCAGCAAGGTACTCGACCGCACCATCGGCAGCCTTATGCAGGTACGCAACAATCTCTCGCCCGACAGCATCGGCCAGGCGATCGAACTGCTCGCCTCGGCACGACGCATCGAGTTCTACGGCGCAGGCGCGTCGGGCATCGCGGCGCAGGACATGCAGCACAAGTTCTTCCGCCTCGGTGTGCCCGCAGTCGCTTACAGCGATCCGCACGTATATGGCATGTCGGCGGCACTCCTCAAGGAAGGGGACGTCGTCGTGGCGATCTCGAATACGGGGCGCACGCAGGATCTGCTCGAAGCCACGCAACTGGCGCGCACGGCAGGCGCGAGTGTGATCGCCATCACGCACAGCAATTCACCGCTGGCGCGGCAGGCCAGTGTGGCGCTGTTCGCCGACGTCGACGAAGACACCGACGTGTATTCGCCGCTGACCTCACGCATCGCCCATCTCGCTATCGGCGACGTGCTCGCGGTCGGCATGGCGTTGCGTCTCGGGGATCGGCTGCCATCGCAACTGGCGCGGGCCAAGGAAGTCATCAACCGGCGACGCACGGCGAACGACGGCAAGTAGCCGGATGCGGTGCAAATCAGACGCACCGTACACCGTCAACAAGAAAGGGGCGAAGCGCCACGACAGCGCTTCGCCCCTTCTCGTTTCTCAACGCAACGTTTTGCGCGTGAAGGCCCTGCTTACGGATTCACTACGTTTTGCAGCGGCTTGCCCGTCAGCGCGGCGATCAGATTGTCTGCGGCGCACGACGCCATCGCGTGCCGCGTCTCATGCGTGGCCGAGCCGATATGCGGCAACGCCACCACGTTCTTCATCTTCAGCAACGGCGAATCGACCGAGACCGGCTCACGTTCGAAGACATCGAGACCGGCAGCACGCAGATGCCCGGAGGCCAGCGCATCGACCAGCGCGGCTTCGTCGATCACCTTGCCGCGCGCCGCGTTGATGAAGATCGCACCGCGCTTCATCTGCGCGAACTCCTTCGCACCGATCAGACGCTCCGTGGCGGGCGACAACGGCACCAGCGTCACGACGAAATCAGATTGCGCGAGCAGTTCGGGCAACGTGCGATGTTCCGCGCCGTAGGCCTTCTCCGCCGCTTCGTTGCGCGAGCGGTTGCTGTACAACACCTTCATGCCGAAGCCGAGCGCGGCACGACGCGCCACTGCGCCACCGATGCGTCCCATGCCGACGATACCCAACGTCTTGCCCTGCACGTCGGTGCCGAAGTACTCCTCGCCGAGGCTCGCCTTCCAGCCGCCCGCCTTCACCAGTTCGGCAAGTTCGACCACGCGACGCGCACTCGACAACACCAGCGCGAAGACGGTATCGGCGGTGGTTTCCGTCAGCACGTCGGGCGTGTTCATCAACTTGATGCCACGACGCGTGAGGTCGGGCACATCGAACTGGTCGTAGCCCACGGAGATCGTGGCCCACGCCTTGAGCTTCGATGCGCCGTCGAGCAGCGCGGGCGTCGCGTTCACACCGACGCCGATGGCACCGTCCGCACGGCCAATCGCCGCCGCGAACTCGGCGCGGTTGCCGTCGTTCACGCCGTCGAATTCTGTGAGCGAGAAATGCTCGGCCAATCGTGCACGCACGTCAGGCGGCACGCTCTTGTACAACACAACTTCCGGACGACTCATGCGATCCACTCCTGGGGGTTGCCGCCACCGGCATCCCCGGCAGCGAGCGAGAGATTCTGCGACAGGCTCAGCGCTTTGCGCTGGCCTCGGCGAAGGCGCGTTCAAGGAAGTCCAGGCGGTCCTGGCCCCAATACGGCTGGCCTTCGAAAACGAACCACGGCGCACCATACACGCCTGCAGCGGCCGCGTCGTCGGTGTTGGCGTCATACGCTGCCTGCACGCTCGCGCCCTGCGACGCGGCGAGCAGCGACTTGCCATCGAGCGACAGGCTATCGGCGAGGTCTTACAGCGTGGCATCGTCGGCAATGTTGCGCTCTTCGACCCACAGCGCATTCGACACCGTGCCGACGAGTTCCAGCGCCTTGTCGGTACCGTGCGCGAGCTGCGTTGCGATCACGAGCTTTGCCGCCGGATCGCCCGAGACGGGGAAGAACTTCGGTTCGAGGTTCAGTGGCAGGCCAAGATACTTCGACCAGCGCGCCAGTTCCACCAGACGATACGCCTGACGCTGCGGCGCGCGCTTGGCGAGCGGCAGACCGCCCGAACCGCTGAACACACGCCCGAGATCCATCGGCTTGAGCTGGATCTGTACGCCGTAGCGGCGCGCCAGCTCGACGAAACGGGCATGCCCCAGGTAGACATAGGGCGACTGCGTCGCGAGAAAATACTCACAAGTCAGACTCACGGCAAAACTCCTCTTGCTATCGGTAAGGGGCGCCTATGACTGGCGCTATTGATGCATGACGTGTTCGATGTGTGTTGTTCAGGCGACGGTCGCCCGCGCTGTCAGAACGGTTTGACGACCGCGAGAATCACCGCACCGAGCAGCCCCAGCACCGGGACCTCGTTGAAGTAGCGATACCAGCGATGCGAGCGCGTGTTGCGGCCGGTTTCGAACTTGCGCAGCAGACGGCCGCACGCATGGTGGTAGCCGAGCAGCAGCACCACGATCAGCAGCTTGGCGTGCAACCAGCCGCCGTAGCGTCCGATGCCGTAGTACAACCAGAGGATCAGTCCGAAAGCGAGCGCCGGGACTGCGAGAATCGTCATGAAGCGGTAGAGCTTGCGCGCCATGAGCAGCAGACGTTGCGTGGCGGCCGGATCGCTCTCCATCGCGAGGTTGACGAAAATGCGCGGCAGATAAAACAGACCGGCAAACCACGAGGCGACGAAAACGATGTGAAGCGCTTTGATCCAGAGCATCGGGGACAAGCGGCCCGCCAGCGAGCCGTCGAATATTTTGAACAGCAAGCAATGTACAACAATCCGCCGTATCGCGATGCGCAGCGCCGCCCGCCAACGGCCGCCGGGTCTGCGGCAAATCGACGCGACGCAGCCCGGCTGTGCCAGAATACGGACCATATTGGCTTTTTTGCCCCACATCGGCCCAGCACGCCGGTCATCGGCCCCCGCATGAGAATTCTTGGTATCGACCCCGGCTTGCGCGTCACCGGCTTCGGCGTGCTCGAAAAGCACGGCAACCGTCTGCAATATGTGACGAGCGGCGTCATCCGTACCGGCGACGGCACCCTGCCCGCCCGGCTGCGCATCATCTTCGAGAGCGTGGCCGAACTGGTCGACACCTACCGGCCCGATCAGGCCGCCATCGAAAAAGTGTTCGTCAACGTTAACCCGCAATCCACACTGCTGCTCGGTCAGGCACGTGGTGCGGCCATCACGGCATTGTCCGTCGGCGGGCTCGAAGTCTTCGAATACACCCCGATGCAACTGAAGCAGGCGGTCGTCGGCTACGGACGCGCGCGCAAGGAGCAGGTGCAGGAGATGGTCACCCGTTTGCTGACCCTCACCGGCACGCCGGGCAAGGACGCCTCCGACGCACTGGGCGTCGCCATCTGCCACGCGCACAGCGGCGAAACCTACGCGGCGCTCACCGAAGTCGCGCCCGCGCTCGCCGCCAAGGGCCTGCGCGTGAAACGCGGTCGACTGGTGGGCTGAGCGGTGGTCCAAATGGTGGGCTAAAGGCGGGCGTCCGAAGCGCTACAATGCATCCATGATCGAAACCGACAAACTCGCCGCCGAGCGCATCATTGCGCCCACACCGGCCTCGCCCAACGAAGAAGCCTTTGAGCGCGCACTGCGCCCCAAGCTGCTCGACGAATACGTCGGCCAGCGCAAGGTGCGCGAACAGCTCGAAATCTTCATCGAGGCGGCCCGCAAGCGCTCGGAACCGCTCGACCACGTGCTGCTCTTCGGCCCGCCGGGTCTGGGCAAAACCACGCTCGCCCACATCATCGCCCGTGAAATGGGCGTGCATCTGCGCCAGACATCGGGGCCGGTGCTGGAACGTCCGGGCGATCTCGCCGCGCTGCTGACCAATCTCGAAGCCAACGACGTGCTGTTCATCGACGAAATTCACCGGCTCTCGCCGGTCGTCGAGGAAATTCTGTATCCGGCGTTGGAGGACTATCAGATCGACATCATGATCGGCGAAGGTCCGGCGGCGCGTAGCGTCAAGCTCGATCTTCAGCCGTTCACGCTGGTGGGCGCGACGACCCGTGCCGGTATGCTGACGAACCCGCTGCGAGATCGCTTCGGGATCGTAGCGCGTCTGGAGTTCTATACGGCAGACGAACTGGCGGGCATCGTGCGCCGCTCGGCGAGCCTGCTTGGCGCGGTCATCGCCGACGACGGCGCCTTTGAGATCGCACGCCGCGCGCGCGGCACGCCGCGTATCGCCAACCGCTTGCTGCGCCGTGTGCGCGACTACGCCGAAGTGAAGGCCGACGGCCGCATCACCGCCGCCGTGGCCGACGCCGCCCTGTCGATGCTCGACGTCGATGCAGTCGGCTTCGACGTGATGGACCGCAAGCTGCTCGAAGCAGTGCTCCACAAGTTCGATGGCGGCCCGGTCGGCGTCGACAACCTTGCCGCAGCCATCGGCGAGGAGCGCGACACCATCGAAGACGTGATAGAGCCGTTCCTGATCCAGCAAGGCTTCCTGCAACGCACGCCGCGCGGTCGCGTCGCCACACTCGCCGCGTACCGCCACTTCGGGCTGGCAGCGCCCGGCAGCGCGCCGGAAAGCGGTTCGCTCTGGTCGCCGGACGTGACGGGCAAATAGCGACGGCAGCGACGATCGGTCGCAGGTCCGGCGAATCCCCCTGTCGGACAATCGACGTTCACGCTCCCCCAAGGCACAACATGGCCTCCCACGACGATCTGCCCACCCCGCCCCCGGCAACGCCCTTGCGGCCCGCCGGACCGGTCGTGGGTGTGTCGGGGCGTTTGCGGCACGCCATCGCCATGCGGCTTGTGAGCCTGACATCCGGCCCCGGCGCCCCGCGTCTGAATTACGACACGCCGGATGGCGACCCGGGCCTGTTCGGTCCGGACGCCGCCTGCTGGCACGTCCACGGCGACTTCACATCGATGATGATTGGCGGCGTAAGCGCGCTGCTGCTGCAATCGCTGCATCCGCTGGCGATGGCCGGTGTCTGGGACCACTCGACGTTCCGGCAGGATGTCATGGGTCGTCTGCGCCGCACCGCGACGTTCATCGGCGGCACGACCTTCGGCAACACGGCCGACGCCGAAGCGCTGCTCGAACGCGTGCGACGCATCCATCTCCAGGTCAAAGGCACGGCCCCTGACGGTCGGGCGTACGCCGCCTACGATCCCGATCTGCTGACATGGGTGCACGTCGCCGAGACGTCGAGCTTCCTGCGCAGTTATCTCGTCTACAAGAACCCCGCGTTCTCGCGAGACGATCAGGACCGCTATTACGCAGAAGTCGCACGCATTGCCATTGCCTTGGGTGCACGCGACGTGCCGACGAGCGTCGCGCAGATCGACGACTATCTCGCAGCGATGCGCCCCGCACTCTGCGCCAGCGACCGCACGGAAGAAGTCGTGCGCGTGTTGCGCAACCTGCCTGCGCCGTTTGCTGGCGCGCGCGTGTTCAGTGGACTGTTGTTCCGGGCGGGGGTCGATCTGCTGCCGGACTGGTCGCAAACGATGCTCGGCTTCGACGAAAAGGCAACGATTCGCCGCCTCACCGTGCGCCCTGCTGTGCGCCACATGGCGCAAGTCGCACGCTGGTCGATGCGCAACAGTGTGGCCCATCGGGCACGTCGCCGGGCACTGGCGACACCGGCCGTGGTGGTGACGGAGCCGTCGCTGGAACGCTAGACGCGCGCCCTGTTACACCACACGCGGATCGACGCGGTCGCCTGTGACATCCGCAGGCTTGTCATTGCTTTCGTCGCGCACGGCGTCGTCGAGATGCGTGACGTCGCCCCAGCTCAGCACCTTCCAATGCGCCCCGTCGTACGACAGACGGTTCACGCTGGCGTTGAGCAATGGGTACGACCGCGGTTCGTTCAGTGCCAGGCCCGTCGCTAGCCGATAGCAGCAATCGAGCACGCCGCCATGCGCCACGAGCACCACGCGCTGGCCCGCGTAATCACGCAGCACCTGTGCGATGAAACCGGTGATGCGCGTATAGAAGCCACGCGTAGACTCGCCGCCAGGGATCACGAAGTCCGGATCGCGGCTCTGCCAACGCACGTAGTCCTGCGGAAAGTCCGCCTTAATTTCGTCCGGCACGCGCGCCTCGAAAGCGCCATAGTGGCGCTCCCGAAGACTCGCCGTGCGCACCAGCGGCAATCCACACGCCTGCGCAACAGGCTCCGCCGTCTGCACCGCGCGCTGCAAATCGCTCGTCAGCACGTGATCGAACACGCTCCCGCTCGCCGTCATTTCGCGTGCAATACGCGCGCCCAACAACACGGCCTGACGCTCGCCTTGCGCCGACAGCGGAATGTCCGTGTGCCCCTGAATCCGTTTGACACGGTTCCAGTCGGTCTCGCCGTGGCGAATCAGGGTCAGGGTCGTGGTCGTGCCGGTCATCGATGCAATTGCGTATTCAGGTTAAGCGGAGTGCTGGGCAAGCTATGAAGCAGGTGCGAGGCACGCGTAATGCCGTGCTTACTTCGCCTTCGAATTGAGCGTGTAGGTGCCGGTCACGCTGGCGCTGCCCAGGACATGCGGCTTGATCGCAGCGAGCACGTCGTTGCCGTCGAAGCGGCCATCGAGCGGCACGCGGGCGACGTCGAGCGCATACACGGTGAAGTGATAGTGGTGGACGATCGTGTCGTTCCACGGCGGGCACGGGCCGTCGTAGCCGTAGTAGTCGCCCTTCATGGTGTCGTCACCGGCGAACCACGCGGTGTAATCGTTCACCCCGTGACGCATGCCGTCAAGCGCATCGGGGCCGAACTTGCCACGCGGCGTGACGTGATTGCTGTGGCTGGCCGCCGGGATTTCGTTGATCGACGCGGGCACGTCCACAAGCACCCAGTGGAAGAAGTCGACGCGCGGCAGATCGGCCGGTACTTCACGACCTTCCTTGTTCACGTCGTCGCCCTGGCTCGGCACATCGCTGTCGGTGCAGATCACGACAAACGAGCGCGTACCGGCGGGGACATCGGACCAGGCGAGATGCGGGTTCTTGTTCTGCGAGAGCGCAACGTGCGTCTCCGCGTCCGGTTTGCCAAAGGCGAACTGTGCATCCATCGCCGCATTGTCGGCAAACGAGTCACTCCAGACTTTCATGAGATTCTCCCAAGCTGTGAATTCGTGAATTCGGAACCCAACGACGGTATCACACCGATGCGAATCGCGTGCGCTCACCCCGGCACTTCCGGACGATTCCAGACAATTCCGAGTAATTTTCGGGATAACAGGAAGGGCGGCGGCAGATTGCGCCGGAGCGCGTCAGGCCGCTTCCGGCCGCGTCTGCAACCAGAACGTGACGGGACCGTCGTTCACGAGCGAGACACGCATGTGCGCCCCGAACTCGCCGGTTTCCACGATGGGATGGCGAGCACGCGCCTGCGTCACGAAGTAGTCGAACAGACGCTTGCCGTCCGCCGGGCTGGCCGCCGGCGTGAAGCTCGGACGCGTGCCGCTGTTCGTATCGGCCGCGAGCGTGAACTGCGAGACGAGCAGCAAGCCGCCCGCCTTCCCGTTGCCGTCAGGATTGCCGTCGAGGTTCGAGACACTGCGGTTCATCTTGCCCGCCTCGTCCGAGAACACACGGTAGCCGAGCAACTTCGCGAGTAACTTGTCGGCGCTCGCCTCGGTGTCGCCGCGCTCGGCGCATACCAATGCGAGCAGCCCCGGACCGATCGCGCCGACGGTGCGACCGTCGACCGTCACCGCCGCTTCGAGCACACGCTGAATGAGCGCGATCATCGTCGTTTGCCCTGCAAAGGGACGCCGACGCTCAGGCGAGCGTCACGCGTGCGAAGCGGCGCTTGCCGACCTGCACGACGTAAGTCCCGGCATCGATCTTCGCGCCCTTGTCGGACACCACTTCGCCATCGATGCGCACGCCGCCCTGCTCGATGTTGCGGTTGGCTTCCGACGTCGACGGCACGAGCGCGGCCTGCTTGAGAAGCTGCGCAATGCCCAGCGGGGCGCCATCGAGGGAAACTTCCGGAATGTCGTCCGGCACGGCGCCCTTGGCGCGTGCGTTGAACTCTTCGAGCGCGCGCTCGGCGTCGGCCTGCGAATGGAAGCGCGCCACGATCTCCTGGGCGAGCAGCACCTTGATGTCGCGCGGGTTACGGCCTTCCTCGACCTCGCGGCGCAGTTGCGCAATCTCTTCGAGCGTACGGAACGACAGCAGCTCGTAGTAGCGCCACATGAGCGTGTCGGAGATGCTCATCAACTTGCCGAACATGTCGCTCGGCTTCTCGCTGATGCCGATGTAGTTGTTCTTGGACTTCGACATCTTCTCGACGCCATCCAGCCCTTCGAGCAACGGCATCGTGAGAATGCACTGCGGCTCCTGACCGTATTGCTTCTGCAATTCGCGGCCCACGAGCAGGTTGAACTTCTGGTCCGTGCCACCGAGCTCCAGATCGGACTCCAGCGCCACCGAGTCGTAGCCCTGCATCAGCGGGTAGAGGAACTCGTGGATGGCGATCGGCACGCCGCCCTGGAAACGCTTCGTGAAGTCTTCGCGCTCAAGCATGCGCGCCATCGTGTAGCGCGACGCGAGCTTGATCATGCCATCGGCGCCCAGCTTCATCGACCATTCGCTGTTGTAGCGGATTTCGGTCTTTTCGCGGTCGAGCACGAGTGCGGCCTGCTCGAAATAGGTCTTCGCGTTCGTTTCGATCTGTTCGCGCGTGAGCGGCGGACGCGTGCTGTTGCGGCCCGACGGGTCGCCGATCAGCGAGGTGAAATCGCCGATCAGGAAGATGACGGTATGCCCCAGATCCTGCAACTGACGCATCTTGTTGAGCACCACCGTGTGGCCGATGTGAATGTCGGGCGCGGTCGGATCGAGACCCAGCTTGATGCGCAGCGGCTTGCCGGTGGCTTCGCTGCGCGCGAGCTTCTGCAGGAACTCTTCTTCCACGAGGAGTTCGTCGCAGCCGCGCTTGGCAACGGCCAGCGCAGCGCGCGCGGCATCGGTCACGGGGTACTTCTTTTCCGAGGTGAGTGCGTGTTCACTTGTCATAACATCATTGTCCAGACTGCGTCGGGGGTTTCCCCTTATCCAGTCAGTAAAGGCGGAGGCAGCGGCGGGTCTGCTATAATCGCCGCTCAATTCTCGGCTCGGGCCGAAGCGACGCCGGGTTGCCCCGGACATTCCGGCAGGCAATCTCGAAGCGTGTCGCTCCGCCCGGGCTTTTTTCGTAAGTTGCGCAGAATTTTACGTGATGTGGCCAAAACTCCGTGATTTTTTTGCGCGTGAACTGCTGACCCTGATCGATCCCACGCAGCCGAAGCACCGTCGCAGAAAGGTGCAAATCGTGGCGACGGTCGGTTCGGCCCTGACGTTGGGAATGGTGACCGCTTTCGGCGTGGCACCGATGGTGCCGGATTCGGCACGCAACGGTGCGAGCGTGACTCTGCCGCTCACCTTCCCCGATCTGGCCAAACAAATCCAGCAGCTCGACGCGCAATCCCAGACCTTTATCCATCAAGTGGCGCTGCGGCGCGGCGAAACCCTCGGCGACATGCTCTCCCGGCTGTCGATTCAGGACCCCGCCGCCGAGAAGTTCATTCGCGAGAATGCCGTCGCCCGTCGCCTGATCGGCGTGCCCGCCGGGCAAGTCGTTCAGGCCGAAACCGATGACGACGGCAAGCTCGTCACGCTCTCCACCGTCCTGTCGACCGGCAGCACCGCCGCACAGCAACTGGTGATCGAGCGCAACGATGCAGGCCGTTTGCGCGCACGCATGGAGCAGTTGGCGAACGACACCGAGTGGGCTATGCGCTCCGGTGCGATCGCAGGCAACTTCTTCACCGCGATGGACGACGCGGGCGTGCCCGACGCCGTTGTCGCGCAGATGGTGAACATCTTCTCCGGCGTGATCAACTTTCAGCGCGACGTACGCCGTGGCGACCGTTTCCGCCTCGTGTACGAGGTGATCAAGCAGCAGGACCGCACCGTTCGCACCGGACGCGTGCTCGCCATCGAGTTCATCAATCAGGGCAAGACGCACCAGGCCATCTGGTACGCCGATCCGCAGGGTAACTCGCCCGACGGCGCGTACTACGGCTTCGACGGTCGCAACCTGAAGCAAGCTTTCCTGCGCACGCCGGTCGAGTTCTCGCGGATTTCGTCGGCTTTCGGCGGTCGCGAGCATCCGTTCCAGCACAAGTGGAAGAAGCACGAAGGCGTGGATCTGGCCGCTCCGGTCGGCACGCGCGTGTTCGCTGCGGGTGACGGTGTCGTGAAGTTCGTCGGCACGCAGAACGGTTACGGCAATCTGGTCGAAATCGAACACGCGGGCAACTATCAGACGCGCTACGCCCATCTCTCCGGCTTCGGTCAGGGTATGAAAGCAGGTACGCGTGTGACGCAGGGTCAGGTCATCGGCTTCGTCGGTCAGACGGGCTGGGCGACCGGTCCGCACCTGCATTACGAACTTCGCTTTAAGGGTGTGCCGCGTAATCCGTTCTCGACGGACGTGGCCGCCGTCGCCCCGCTCGCGGGCAACCGCCTGAAGCTGTTCGACATGTACGCCGAGAACCTGCTCAAGCGCATCGACCTGATGCGCACCGTGCAAGTCGCCGAACGCGATTGAGGTATGCTGGAGTCCGCACTGTGCGGGGTGACGTCTGATCCATCGACGCGCCGCGCGCAGTGCGGGACTTCCTTCTTAAGCTCATCGCACGCGCGCGCCCGCACATGAACGACATCGCTCGTCACCTGGCCGATCCGGCCACCGCCTCCCTCGCTGCCTCCGCCAAGCCCGCTTGCTACATTGGCCTGATGTCCGGCACCAGTCTGGATGGTGTCGACGGCGTGCTTGTCTCGTCTGCCGACGGGCAAGTCGTCGCGGAAGCCTATCTGCCGTTCCCGAACGACCTGCGTGAGACGCTGATGGTGCTGCAAGCGCCCTCGGACAACGAACTGCATCGCGAAGCGCTTGCCGCGAATGCGCTGGTGCGCGTGTATGCCGAGTGCGTGACGCAGTTACTCGCTGCGGCGGGCTTGCCTGCATCCGCGATTGCGGCCATCGGTGCACACGGGCAGACGATCCGTCATCGCCCCGGCGAGTTCGACGGCGTCGGCTACACACGCCAGCTCAACGCCCCGGCATTGCTCGCCGAGTTGACCCATATCGATGTGGTGGCCGACATTCGCAGTCGCGACGTGGCAGCAGGTGGCCAGGGCGCACCGCTCGTGCCCGCCTATCATCAGGCGATGTTTTCGGATGTTGGCGAGACACGCGTCGTATGCAATCTCGGCGGTATCAGCAATGTGACGATTCTGCCCGCCGCCGCGCAGTCGCTGCCGGTCTCCGGTTTCGATTGCGGCCCGGGCAATGCGTTGCTCGACGGCTGGGCGGCACGCCATCTCGGCAAGTCCTACGACGACGGTGGCGCCTGGGGCGCGACGGGACACGTCGACCCGGCCCTGCTCGCTGCACTGCTCAGCGAGCCCTACTTCCGCCAGACGCCGCCGAAGAGCACCGGACGCGACCTGTTCCATGCGAAATGGCTCGACGCCCACCTTGCCGCGTTCCCGAAGGTGTCGCCGGTCGATGTTCAGGCGACGCTCGTCGCACTGACCGCACAATGCGTTGCAGACGACGTGCTGCGCTTCGCACCGGACTGCCGGGGGTTCTATGCCTGCGGCGGTGGCACGCGCAACCATGCACTCATGCAGGCGATTGCCGATCGCCTGCCGGGTGTCACGGTAGCGACGACCGACGCACTTGGCGTTCCGCCGCATCAGGTCGAAGCCCGCGCGTTCGCGTGGCTGGCCGAGCGTTGCGTGACACGTCAGCCAGGCAATCTACCGTCCGTGACAGGCGCGAAGGGCCTGCGTATTCTGGGCGCAATCTACCCGCGCTGAGACTTATCCACGATATCTGCAACGTTCGCGACCTGATCCTGACGTAAACGAGAAAAGGGCCCTTCCGGGCCCTTTCTCTTACTACGGCAGGACGACTACTGTCGTGTCGCTCAGACCGAGAACGAGGAACCGCAGCCACACGTCGTGGATGCGTTCGGGTTCTTGATCACGAACTGCGCGCCGTTGATGTCTTCCTTGTAGTCAATCTCGGCGCCGACGAGGTATTGATAGCTCATCGAGTCGATCAGCAGCGATACGCCGTTCTTGTCGAGCACGGTATCGTCTTCGTTAACGTCTTCGTCGAAGGTGAAACCATACTGGAAGCCCGAGCAACCGCCACCTTGCACGAAAACGCGCAGTTTCAGGTCCGGGTTGCCTTCTTCGTCGATCAGTTGCTTGACCTTGTCCGCAGCGCTGTCGGTAAAGACCAGGAATGCGGGCATTTCCGTGACGGCGTCCTCAAGCAGTGCGCTCATCGCAAATCTCCATAAATCGGTTTGGTGTCATTCTAGCCCTATTCCCCAAATCGTGCCGAACGCCGGAAAATCAAGCGCTTAGTGACGATAAATACCGTTACGGCAGTACGGGAATATGGGTCAGGCCCATGTTCTCCGGCAGGCCGAACATCAGGTTCATACATTGCACGCCCTGACCGGACGCGCCCTTGACCAGATTGTCCTCGACAACGAGGATCACCAGCGTGTCGCCATCGTTCGGACGGTGCACGGCCATGCGCACATAGTTCGACGCACGCACCCAGCGCGTTTCCGGCATCGAACCGGCCGGCAGCACATCCACGAACGGCTCCCCGGCATAGTACGTTTCGAACAGCGCCTGGAAGTCGGTGTCGCGCGCTTCGGGCAGAATCGTCGCGTACAGCGTCGAGTGGATGCCGCGAATCGTCGGCAACAGATGCGGCACGAACGTCAGACCCACGTCGTAACCGGCAATCGCTTCGAGACCCTGTTTGATTTCCGGATGGTGACGGTGCCCCTTCACGCCATAAGCCTTGAAGTTGTCAGCCGTTTCCGCGAGGATGAGCGACGTTTCCCCCTTACGGCCGGCGCCGCTTGCGCCCGACTTGGCGTCGGCGATCAGATGCTTCGGGTCAACCAGCTTGCGGCCACCCGCGAACAGCGGTGCGTAGCCCAGTTGCACGGACGTCGGATAGCAGCCCGGCAGGCCGATCACGCGCGCGCTCTTGATCTTGTCACGGTTGATCTCGGGCAGGCCGTAGACGGCCTCTTCGAGGATGTCCGGGCACGAATGCGGCATGCCGTACCACTTTTCGAACGTGGCGGTGTCTTTCAGACGGAAGTCCGCTGCCAGGTCGATCACTCGCACCCCTGCGGCCAGCAATTCGCGCGCCTGCGCCATCGCCACGCCGTGCGGCGTCGCGAAGAACACCACGTCGCAATCCGTCAGACGAGCGTCGTCAGGCGTGCAAAATGCCAGGTCGACACGGCCTCGCAGGTTCGGATACATATCGGCGACCGGCGTACCCGCTTCCTTGCGCGAGGTAATCGCCGTCAACTTCACTTCCGGGTGCTGCGCCAGCAAACGGAGCAGCTCCACACCGGTATAGCCGGTGCCGCCTACGATGCCTACCTTGACCATGTCCTACCCCTTTCAATCGGAACCGCGATTCTATCAAGCTTCGACGACACTTGTGGGACGGTAACGTCCCCGGCATCCGCGCATCGCCAAAAGAAAAAAGGCCGCGCGAGGCGGCCTTTCCTTGCATCCACCGAAGCGGATGCCCACAAGCACTCGTGGCGATTAACGCTTCGAGAATTGCTTGCGACGGCGGGCTTTGTGGAAGCCAACCTTCTTACGTTCGACTTCACGGGCATCGCGCGTAACGAAGCCTGCGGTCGACAGCGTCGGCTTGAGCGTCGCGTCGTAGTCGATCAATGCGCGGGTGATACCGTGACGAACCGCACCAGCCTGACCCGTTTCACCGCCGCCCGAAACGTTGACTTTGATGTCGAACGTTTCGCCGTGGTTGGTCAGCTCGAGCGGCTGACGAACGATCATCAGCGACGTTTCACGAGCAAAGTACTCTTTGATCGGCTTGCCATTGACGATGATATCGCCCTTGCCAGCCTTGATGAACACACGAGCAACTGCGCTCTTGCGACGGCCGGTGCCGTAATTCCAATCGTTTTTGAACATGGCTGGCCCTTAGATCTCGAGCGACTTCGGTTGCTGCGCTTCGTGCGGATGGTTGCCGTCGGCGTACACCTTCAGCTTCTTGATCATCGCGTAGCCCAGCGGACCCTTCGGCAGCATGCCCTTCACGGCCTTCTCGAGCGCACGGCCCGGGAAGCGCTCTTGCATCTTGCCGAACGTGGTTTCGTAGATACCGCCCGGATAACCGGTGTGACGGTAGTACTTCTTGTCAGTTTGCTTTGCGCCCGTAACTTTCAGCTTGGCAGCATTGACGATGATGATGTAGTCACCAGTATCAACGTGCGGCGTGAATTCAGGTTTGTGTTTGCCGCGCAGACGGCGTGCCACTTCGCTGGCGACACGGCCGAGGACTTTGTCCGTCGCGTCAATCACAAACCATTCGCGCGTCACCTCTGCCGGCTTAGCGGAAAACGTCTTCATGATCGATCCAAATAAAATGCGTTTGCCCCATTAACATCAACTTCCTGCTTGTCTGCCGGCCGCGTCCTGGCGACTCGAGGTCGCATGGCGCAGTCCTGTGCTTGCAGGCTCTCCCTGATGCTTTTTCCGTGGGCATTTCCGGAAAAGCCGTTGATTATACAGAAAAAACACCTCTCCGGTAAACGGCGTTTCCGGCGGCACAAAAAAAAACCCGAACCTCATTGGGTCCGGGTTAAATCCACCAAAGGAGGAGGGTGGAGGAGACACTTGCAGCGTTGCTGTGAAGCACAACAACCAATGACTGCAGTGTAGCAAACGGTATTGTGCAACGCAAGAAAATTTATAGTGCGAAATGAAACACCATAATGCGAAATGCACAACAAACAAGCATCACCACAAAAATTCATTAAAAATCAACCAGATAAAACTTATCGTCACCCTCCATAGCGTCGACCTCTAGAGGGCAAAACCTAAATTTAGGGTTTATCCCCCTCAAAACCCGATCAAAAAAGCGCCAATATTGCGATGCAACAACCTGAGGCGCGATTCGCGGTCACTCAGGTTTGAGGCGGCGTCGTACGCAGGTTCTCGGAAGCCGCTACAATTTTTGCTTGAATGGGATATCGGGGTTTCGAAATATGGAATGCAAGGTTAGCTGGATGGGCCCGGGCGGCATGTCCTTCGTCGCACAGACGGGTAGCGGACACATTGTCGCGATGGACGGCGCACCGGAAGGCGGCGGCAACAATCTCGCGCCGCGTCCGATGGAGATGGTGCTGGTCGGCACCGGCGGCTGCACGGCGTACGACGTGGTGATGATCCTCAAGAAGAGCCGCGCGGACGTCAAGGATTGCAGCGTAACGCTCAAGGCCGAGCGCGCCAGCGAAGACCCCAAGGTCTTCACGAAGATCCACTTCCACTTCACGGTGACGGGCCGCAATCTGAACCCGAGCGCCGTGGAGCGTGCGGTGACGCTCTCGCACGACAAGTACTGCTCGGCGTCGATCATGCTCGCGAAGACGGCGGAGCTCACGCACAGCGTCGAGATCGTGGAAGGCTGACAGCGACGGTCTGCGCCAGCGTGACACACGCGGTGACGGCAAGCGCTGAAACACAAAAGGCTCCCGAGGGGAGCCTTTTGCATTGTGTTGGGTTGCAGAGCCAGCCGGTAAGCCGGATTCTGTGAACGCGACTCGCGCCGCGCCTGACAATCATTCCTCTAGGCGACGCATCACTGCGCCGCTCAAGCTTCCTACCCGCAGGCTCCCGGGGGCCCCGTTGCCGGCACACGCACGAGGCGCATGCCGCTCACCTGCCTATTTGGAATTGCTCCGGGTGGAGGTTACCGTGCCGTGTGCGTTGCCGCACGCCGCGGTGCGCTCTTACCGCACCGTTTCACCCTTACCTGATCCCCTGACTTGCGCCAGAGGCCATCGGCGGTCTGTTCTCTGTTGCCCTGTTCCGCGTCTCGCGACGGATGGCCGTTAGCCATCACCCTGCCCTATGGAGTCCGGACTTTCCTCCCCCTCCCCGAAAGGAGGCGGCGATTGTCTGGCCGACTCTGCGGGCCGAAGTGTATCACGGGGTGTCATGTCGACGCTGCGCCCGCTCCCGGCGTCCGGGTCGGAAGACGGACACGTCCCGATAAAACACCGGATCGTCGTTCGCAGGCCACCACCCGGGGATACCTAAGACCGGCAGCGGCGAGAAATCACGCGTCGTGAGGGAGACGGATGCCAGCGCCGGCGCAATCTGCGTGTCGAGCCACTCACGCCGTCGCGCGTCCGGCCATTCGAAGTAAATCCGAGGAACGTCGACGATCCACGCGTGCGCGGTCACCGACTTGTAGGGCGTGACCAACTTTTCCAGCAAAGCGTGCCCGAACGGCTGTACCTCGCAAGCACGCCCCCAGTCGGCACGACGCGCCACGAACAACGTCTGCCAGTCGAACGCTCGCAATACCGCACCGAGCGAGGCATCGCTGCAAGCAAACACGACGGCGTTCTCGTCGAACAGCGTTGCGGCGTCGCGTGTCGCGCCGCGGGTGGATTGCACACCGTCAGCCGCAATGGCCGACGCCTGACGCGCATTGAGCGCCGCCTTGCCGCGCGGAAACGTCAGCCAGATCAGCGCATTGAAGAAATCGTGGAGATTTCGGCGGGTCGGCACGCCGCCGGTGGACGCAATGAATGCTTCATAGGCGACACCGGCAGGCAGATCGTCCTGCGCGACGAAGCGAAGTGCCTGCCCCTGCCCACTGACCAGACCGGCGTTCGCGGCCAGTAACGACAGCGCATCGCGCCAGTCGTCAGCGGCCAGCGCCGCCAGCCCTGGCGCCGCCACGGCGTTAAACCATGGCGCACGCCAGTCGATCTCGGGCAGTTCGGGTGCGCCCGCCGAAATTAACAGACTCAAAGGACTCAAAGGACTCAAAGGACTCAAAGGACTCGAAGGACTCAACGGGGTTGGCGAACTCGACGACACGCGCTCATGTCTCGACATCATCTAAACGACGGCCAACCGACGCCCGACCTCAGCCCTTGAACTTCCAGCCGATGACTTCACCACCACGCAGCGGCACGACCGTTTGGTCGCCCATCGGCAGTTCCGCAGGCAGTGTCCAGTCTTCGCGCACCAGCGTGACCTTGTCTGCGTTACGCGGCAGTTCGTAGAAATCCGGGCCGTAGAAGCTCGCGAATGCTTCCAGCTTATCGAGGGCGCCCGCTTTGTCGAAGGCCTCGGCGTACAGTTCCACGGCGTGCAGTGCCGTGTAGCAACCGGCACAGCCACATGCGGCTTCCTTCACGCCACGGGCGTGCGGCGCGCTATCGGTGCCGAGGAAAAAGCGCGGGCTGCCCGACGTTGCGGCCTTCACGAGGGCTTCGCGATGCGTCTCTCGCTTGAGCACCGGCAGGCAGTAATAGTGCGGACGAATACCGCCGGTGAAGATGGCGTTGCGGTTGTACAGCAGGTGGTGCGGCGTAATCGTGGCGGCAATCGGGCCTTCGGCAGACGCGACGTATTCGGCGGCGTCTTGCGTCGTGATGTGCTCGAAAACGACCTTCAGCCCCGGAAAATCGCGACGCAGCGGCGACATCACCTTGTCGATGAACACCTTTTCACGATCGAAGATGTCGATGTCCGAACGCGTCACTTCGCCGTGCACGAGCAACGGCATGCCGACGTCCTGCATGGCTTCGAGCGCGCCGCGGCACTTGGCCAGATCGGTCACACCGGCATCCGAATTCGTCGTTGCACCGGCCGGATAGAGCTTCACGCCATGGACGAAGCCCGACGCCTTCGCGCGACGGATCTCTTCGGCCGGCGTGTTGTCGGTGAGGTACAGCGTCATGAGCGGTTCGAACGTGTTGCCATCCGGGCGTGCCGCGAGAATGCGCTCGCGATACGCCGCCGCGTGTTCGGTCGTGGTGACCGGCGGCTTCAGGTTCGGCATGATGATCGCGCGGCCGAACTGGCGGGCGCTGTCGGGCAACACGCTCTTGAGCACGTCGCCATCGCGTACGTGCAAGTGCCAGTCATCGGGACGGGTGATAGTCAGTTCGGTGCTCATGGGCGTTTTCCGGGGGCAGGAGGGACGTCTAGCCCAATGCGACCGTAGCTGCGAAGTGCGAACGAGTGACGCGTCGACGCGACGGACCGCCTGGGCGGGAATGTACGTGCACAGAGGCCGGTGCTATGCTTCTGTAACCCCATATTGTAACGGTTGCGGCGCTCAGACACGACGTGCGCAGCCAATCATCGATTTGCCCGTCCCATGTGCCAACTGCTCGCAATGAATTGCGCGGAACCGACCGACATCACGTTCTCATTTACCGGTTTCGCGGCGCGTGGGGGCGGCACGGATCACCATGCCGACGGCTGGGGTATCGCATTCTTCGAGGACAAGGCCTGTCGCCTGTTCATCGATCATCAGGCAGCGGCCAACTCACCCATCGCCGAATTGGTCAAGAAGTACCCGATCAAGTCCAAGAACGTCATCGCGCACATCCGTAAAGCCACGCAAGGCATCGTCGAACTGGAGAATTGCCATCCGTTCCAGCGCGAGCTTTGGGGACGCCACTGGATCTTTGCCCACAACGGCGACCTGCATGATTACGACCCGTTTCTCTCGGGCGTCTATCAACCGGTGGGGACGACGGACAGCGAGCGTGCCTTCTGCGACATCATGCAGGGCCTGCGCAAGCGCTTCCCCGGCTCGCAACCGCCGCTCGACGAGTTGTTCCACGCGGTGGAAGACATCACGCGCACGATCACGCGCCACGGTGTATTCAACTTCGTGCTATCGAACGGTCAGGCCCTGATCGCGCACTGCTCGACCCGACTGCACTTCATCGCCCGTCAGTGGCCGTTCACGAAGGCGCACCTGATCGACGCCGACTGGGAGATCGATTTCGCCAAGTTCACTACCCCGGCCGACCGCGTCGCGGTGATCGCGACAGCACCGCTTACCGACAACGAAGTCTGGACGACGTTCGAGCCGGGCGAACTCATTTTGTTCGAGAAAGGCGCGCCGACGCTGCGCACCGTGGTGCCGATTCCGGAAGCGGTGCGTCTGCGCAACGCGCAAAACACGGCCTGCCAGTAATCGTGTGACGGCGGGCGGCCCCGCGACGCAAAGCGTCTCTCGCGTCGTCGCCCATAAAAAAAGCGTGCCCGAAGGCACGCTTTTTTCATTCCTGCGCTGGCGGCGATCAGTGAAGGATCTTGGCCAGGAAGTCCTTGGCGCGGTCCGACTTCGGATTCGCGAAGAACTCGTCCTTCTGGTCGTCTTCCACGATGATGCCCTGATCCATGAAGATCACGCGGTTGGCGACCTTCTTGGCGAAGCCCATTTCGTGCGTGACCACCATCATGGTCATGCCTTCCTGGGCCAGTTCGACCATCACGTCGAGCACTTCGTTAATCATTTCCGGGTCGAGCGCCGAGGTCGGCTCATCGAACAGCATCGCGATCGGGTCCATGCACAGAGCACGGGCGATAGCGACACGCTGCTGCTGACCGCCCGAGAGCTGGCCCGGGAACTTGTGAGCGTGCGCCTTCAGGCCCACGCGCTCAAGCAGCTTGAGACCCTTGTCGCGCGCCGCTTCCTTGCTGCGACCCAGCACCTTGACCTGTGCGAGCGTCAGGTTTTCAGTGATCGACAGGTGCGGGAACAGTTCGAAGTGCTGGAACACCATGCCGACGCGCGAACGCAGCTTGGCCAGGTTCGTCTTCGGATCTGCAACCGAGGTGCCATCGACGATGATCTCGCCTTGCTGGATCGGCTCCAGACCGTTGACGGTCTTGATGAGCGTGGACTTGCCCGAACCCGACGGGCCGCACACCACCACGACTTCACCCTTCTTGACTTCAGTGGAGCAGTCCGTGAGCACCTGGAACTGGCCGTACCACTTGGAGACGTTTTTAAGGGTAATCATTTCGCCAACCTCTTTTGAAGACGTTTAACCAACATCGAAACCGTGAAGCAGATCACAAAGTAGACCGCCCCGGCAAACACAATCATGGCAGGCAGCGTGCCGTCACGCTGACCGACCGAGTACGCCATGCCGAAGAAGTCGGACAGGGCGATCGCGTACACGAGCGAGGTATCCTGGAACAGGATAATGCCCTGCGTGAGCAGCAGCGGCACCATGTTGCGGAACGCCTGCGGCAGCACCACGAGACCCATCGCTTGCCAGTACGACATGCCCAGCGCGAAAGCGGCGGACATCTGACCACGCGACACGCTCTGAATACCGGCGCGGATAATTTCCGAATAATACGCCGCTTCAAAAAGCGAGAAAGCCACGAGCGCCGAGACCATCCGGATATCCCACGTCGGCGGCACGTCGAGCAACGAACGCAGCACCTGCGGCACGATCAGGAAGAACCACAGCAGCACCATCAGCAGCGGAATCGAGCGGAACACGTTCACGTACAGATCCGCGAACCACTTCAGCGGTGCCACGCCCGACAGACGCATCATCGCGAGCAGCGTGCCCCAGATGATGCCGACAACCACCGCGAGCGCCGTGACCTGCAGCGTGGTGATCATGCCCTTGACGAGCAGAGGCCAAGCGTCGACGACACCGCCCCATGCGAAGATCTCGAACATTATTTGCCCCCGATGTAGCCCGGCAGGCGGGTCTTGGCTTCGATGAAGCGCATGAGCACCAGCACCGCGATGTTGATGATCATGTAAGCCACCGTGATAACGATGAACGACTCGTAGCTATGCGCCGTGTAGTCGATAAGCTGCTTGCCCTGGCCCGTCAGTTCGAGCAGGTTCACCGTCGAAATCACAGCCGAGTTCTTGAAGATGTTGACGAACTCCGACGTAATCGGCGGAATCACCACACGGAACGCGACCGGCAGCAACACGAAGCGGTAGGTCTGCGGGAGCGTGAGCCCCATCGCGAGACCAGCATTCTTCTGGCCTTTCGGCAACGAATTGATACCGGAGCGCACCTGTTCGCAAACCCGAGCCGCCGTGAACAGCCCCAGGCCGATCACACCGGTGAGCAGCGAGACGTTAGCGGGGTTGAGCGAGAACAGCCACTGGCGAACCGCTTCCGGCAGGAAGTCGGGGGCCACGTAATACCAGAAGAACAACTGCACGAGCAGCGGGATATTCCGGAACAGTTCGACGTAAGCCGCTGCGAATCCGGAAATCCATTTGTTTGGGATGGTGCGCATCACCCCGAGCACGGAGCCGATGACGAGCGCGATAATCCAGCCGCCAAGGCCAACCTCAAGCGTGAGCTTGAGACCCGAGAGAACCCACCCGAAATAGGTGCTGTCCTCACCGGTTGCGACCGGCTGGAAGAAAAAACTGAAATCGAGACCGAAAGCCATGATCTCCCCTCTTCTACTTGTCTTGCTTAAAAAGAAGCGGAAGGATTGACTCCTTCCGCTTCGGAATTACCGGCTTAAGCCTGGCGAATCAGTGAGCCTGTGGCTTACTTTGCAGAGTTGACGTCTGCGTTGTCGTTCGGATTCTTCCACAGGGCAGCCATTTCAGCCGAGGGTGCGAAGTCCATGTTCACACCACCCAGTGCCGGGATCGGCTGTTGGAACCACTTGGCGTAGTCCTTCTGTGCCTGACCCGACTTTTGGTAGTCGGCAACAGCCTTGTCCACCACCTTCTTGAACGCCGGATCGTCCTTGCGCATCATGCAGCCGTAGGCTTCGTACGAAGCAGCCTTGCCGACAATGCTGTAGTCCTTGGCATCCTTGAACTTGGCACGTTCGCCTGCGAGCAGTGCGTCGTCCATCATGAACGCCACGGCACGACCCTGATGCAGCGTGATGGCAGCTTCGCCGTGATCCTTCGCGCTGATGATGTTCATGCCCATGTTGTCTTTCTGGTTCATCTCGCGCAGCAGACGCTCAGACGTCGTGCCAGCCGTCGTGACGACGTTCTTGCCCTTCAGGTCAGCGAAATCCTTCACGCCCGACGAGGTCTTCGTCAGCAGACGCGTACCGATGATGAAGAACGTGTTCGAGAAGGCAGCCTGCTTCTGACGGTCGGCGTTGTTCGTGGTCGAACCGCACTCGATGTCGATCGTGCCGTTCTGAACCAGCGGAATGCGGTTCTGCGACGTGATCGGCGTCTGCTTGACGTCCAGCTTCGCGAGCTTCAGGTCTTTCTTGACTTCAGCAACGATCGCCTGAGCGACGTCGTTGGCGTAACCGACAACATTGTGGTTGTTGTCATAGAACGAGAACGGGATAGACGATTCGCGGTTTCCCAGCGAAATGATGCCCGTGTCCTTGATCTTCTTAAGGGTACCGGCTTCCTGAGCCTGAGCAGCACCTGCCATCAGGCCAACACAGCACATCGCCAACGCAATTTTCGAGAGGGTCATTCCTTGGTCTCCTTGGCAAAAACCAGTGCATTTTAGCACTGCAATTACCGATTTTTTTATTCTCGATTGTTCGGAACGAGCGTCATTTTTTGACGTAACTCGCCCCGAACGTTCCTTTTTACGCACGAATGCGTACTACTACTTAGCCGGACTATACCCTATCGATCAGGGGTACAGACCACGCATTTCACGCGCTTGCAGAATACGGCTACACGCGACGATGAATGCGGCTGTACGCAGCGAAACCTGATGCTCCTGCGCCACGTGCCACACACCGTCGAATGCCTCGCGCATGATGCGCTCCAGACGCTGGTTGATCTCTTCCTCGGTCCAGAAGAAGCTCGAGAAATCCTGCACCCATTCGAAGTACGACACCGTCACACCACCGGCGTTAGCGACCACGTCCGGCACGACGAGGATGTTCTTGCTACGCAGAATGTCGTCCGCAGCCGTCGTGGTCGGGCCATTGGCGCCTTCCACCACGACCTTGGCGCGGATCTGGTCGGCATTTTTCTCGGTGATCTGGTTTTCCAGCGCGGCCGGGATCAGGAATTCGCAGTCGAGCGACCAGAACTCTTCATCCTTCATCGTTTCCGCTGCCGGGAAACCGCCCACGCCGCCCGTCTCTGCCACGTGCTTGAGCAGGTTCGGCACATCGAGGCCGTCCGACTTGTAGATCGTGCCGGTGTGATCTTGCACGCCGATGACATGCGCACCAGCTTCATGGAACAGACGCGCAGCGATACCGCCCACGTTGCCGAAGCCCTGCACGATCACGCGCGCACCGCGCACGTCCATACCCAGACGGCGGGCCGCTTCGCAGCTCACCACGAACACGCCACGGCCGGTCGCTTCGCGGCGGCCCAGCGAGCCACCGAGCGAAATCGGCTTGCCGGTCACGACGCCCGTGGCGGTGGAACCCTCGTTCATCGAGTAGGTGTCCATCATCCACGCCATGATCTGCTCATTGGTGTTGACGTCCGGTGCCGGAATGTCCTTCGTCGGTCCGATGATGATGTTGATTTCGCTGGTGTAGCGACGCGTGAGACGCTCCAGCTCGCCGCGCGAAAGCTTGCGCGGGTCGACGCGGATACCGCCCTTGGCGCCGCCGTAAGGCACGTTCACCGCCGCGTTCTTGACCGACATCCAGGCCGACAGAGCCATGACTTCGGACAGCGTCACGTCCTGGTGGAAACGCACGCCGCCCTTACCGGGGCCGCGCGAGGTGTTGTGCTGAACGCGATAGCCCTCGAAGTGGGCGATGGTGCCGTTGTCGAGTTCGATCGGGCAGTCGACCACGAGAATACGCTTCGGGCGCTTGAGGGTTTCGACCCAGCGCGAGAGCGAACCGAGGTAGGGGGTAACGCGGTCGACTTGTTGGAGGTAGTTACCCCACGGACCGAGGTGTTCGGCGTCGAGGTAAGAGGGCAAGGCATGTGACGTTTGAGACATCGTTGGATTCTCCGGCTTCAATCTGCACCGCCGGCACACACCGCGCCAGCGACACGAATGGCTGGCACTTTACAAAGAACCTCGATTAACAATCCAATGCCGAATAAACATGCATCTATGCATTTCCTGCATAGATTTGAGCAGCCCCCTCATTTTGTAGGTACGTCAGGCAAATCGCCGTGATCACGCGTCAAAGGAGACGTCCTTACCGGACGCGAATAGCCCTTCTCGCGGCGTAACCCTACTCCATATCCGGTCTATTGAGGATGCCTATCCGACGAGGTCCCGCAGCCGTCCGGGAGGCGTGAAACTTAGCCTTTGACCTGATCCCGAACGGCCTGCCAGAAGGCTTCGACGACGTCGCGCTTGGCGCGCTCGCGGCGGTTGCTCGCGTCCGTATGGGCGAGCCGGTCGCGATACAGACGGATTTCCATGTCCAGATGCCAGGGCGTCGAGGCTTTGCCTGGCGGTGCGAGGTCGATCAGTTCGCCGCGCGCTACCGAATCGACCACCGCGCTCTCGGGCAGGAACGCCACGCCGTGTCCGGCGAGCACCATCGCTTTGAGCGCTTCCGCCATATCCGTCTCGTAGACCTTGTCCAGATGCAGACGGCCAGACACGTCCCCCACCAGCAGATCGGCCATCCGGCCAAGGTAGGCGTTGGACGTATAAGCCAGATACGGCACTGGCGCTTCAGGGGTTCCGGGCAGCTTGAAACGCGCGCGCTTTTGCGCGGCCGGGGCGCTGTATGGACTGAAGCGCTCGCTGCCAAGCACGATCATCTCGTAGCGCGCCGAGTCGAGCTGCAGCGGCTGGCTCGGGTGGTAGTAGCACATCAGAAGATCGCAGCCGCCGTCGGTGAGCGACATGGCCGCATCGTGCACATTGAGCGCACGCAGGCGGCTGCGCAGCAAGCCCTGACGCTTCTCAAGCTGCTTGAGCCAGCGCGGGAAGAACGTCATGGAGAGCGTGTGGGGGACGGCGAAGTCGATCACCGAATGGTCGGCGGAGCGTTGTTCGCGCAGCAACGCACGCGCTTCCTGAGCCTGCGCGAGCAACGTCAGCGCCTGCTCGTAGAAGACCTCGCCCGCAGGGGTGAGGCGCGTTGGATAGCTCGAACGGTCGATGAGTTCGCTGCCCAGCCACGCTTCGAGCGACTGGATACGCCGCGAGAACGCGGGCTGCGTCACGTGACGCAATTCCGCCGACCGGCTGAAACTGTTCGTCTTGGCGAGGGACACAAAGTCCTCGAGCCACTTGATTTCCATGCGGTGCTCCCGCGCAGGCGATGTCAGTGCGCCAGTCTACTCAATCGCCTGCCGGGATGACAGACCCGTAGCCGTCATCCCCCCGCAGAATTGCGCATTCTCACGCTCATTCGCGCTCAGGACACCACCGTGGCGAAGTGCGATGCCTCGGCATCCCCCTCCCCGCCGCGACGCTGCTGCTGCAACGCCCACATCTGTGCGTAGAGGCCTTCAGCGTGCAGCAACTGATCGTGCGTGCCGCGCTCCACGATGCGACCCTTGTCGAGCACGATGATCTGCGCCGCGTGCACCACCGTCGAGAGGCGGTGCGCGATGACGAGCGTCGTGCGCTCGCGTGCGATGTTGCGCAACTCCGTCTGAATCGCCTGCTCCGAGCGCGAATCGAGCGCCGACGTCGCCTCATCGAAAATCAGAATATGCGGATTCTTGAGGATGGTCCGCGCAATTGCCACGCGCTGCTTTTCACCGCCGGAGAGCTTCAGCCCGCGCTCGCCGACCATCGACTCATAACCGGCTGGCAGACTTTCGATGAAGTCGTGAATGTGTGCGGCGCGCGCGGCGGCAATCACCTGTTCGCGCGACGCGGACGGATTCCCGTACGCGATGTTGTAGTAAATCGTGTCATTGAACAGCACCGTATCCTGCGGCACGATGCCGATGGCTGCGCGCAGCGAATCCTGAGTAACGTTACGAATGTCCTGTCCGTCGATGGAAATGCGTCCGCCGTCGAGTCCCGGGAAGCCTACGTCGTAGAAGCGGAACAGCAGACGCGAGAGCGTCGATTTGCCCGAGCCGCTGTGGCCGACGACAGCGGTGGTCGTGCCCGCCGCAATGGTGAAATCGACGTCGTGCAGAATCTGACGTGCCGGCTCGTAGCCGAAGTTCACGTGTTCGAATCGCACGGTGCCGCCATTGCACACCAGCGGTTGCGCGCCCGGCGGATCGGCCACTTCGCGATTCACGTCGAGCAGCGTGAACATGCGGTCCATGTCGGTCATCGCCTGCTTGAGCTCACGATAGATCACGCCGAGGAAATTCAGCGGAATGTAGAGCTGCAACATGAACGTGTTGACGAGCACGAGATCGCCGAGCGTCATGCGTCCGCTCATGACACCCTGCGTCGCGTGCCACAGAATCAGAATCAGGCCGCTGGCGATGATCACCTGCTGGCCGAAATTGAGCACCGACAGTGAGTTTTGCGAACGGATGGCGGCCGCCCGATAACGCTTGAGGTTCTCGTCGTAGCGCTGCGTCTCGAAGGCTTCGTTGCCGAAGTACTTCACCGTCTCGTAGTTGATGAGCGAGTCGATGGCACGGGCGTTGGCCTTCGAGTCGAGTTCGTTCATCGTGCGACGAAAGTGTGTGCGCCACTCAGTCACCTTCACCGTGAAGGTGATGTAGAACACGAGCGCCACGAGCGTGACGATGGCGTAGAACGCTTCGTAGCGCACGACGAAGAAGCCGAGTACCAGCGCGACTTCGATGAGCGTGGGCAGAATGCTGTAGAGCGAGTACGAGATCATCGACTGGATGCCTCGGGTCCCCCGCTCGATGTCGCGGCTCATGCCGCCCGTCTGCCGCTCCAGATGGAACCGCAGAGACAGCGCGTGCAGATGCCGGAACACCTTGAGCGCGATCTGACGCACGGCGCTTTCCGTCACCTTCGAGAACAGGATTTCGCGCAGTTCGGTAAAGAGCGACGTCGACAGGCGCACCACACCGTAGGCGATCACCAGGATGCCAAGGCCGCCCACGACGATCAGGCTCGGATCGTTCGTGGCACGGGCTGTGGCCGAGAGCGACGCCACCGGGCCAAGGGCGTCGACGATGTGCTTCATGATGACCGGCACGCCGAGGTTGGCGACCTTCGCGAGGATCAGGCACGACAGCGCGAGCGCGACGCGCCCGCGAAACTCCATCAGATAGGGAATCAGGGATTTGATGACCTGCCAGTCGCCGCGCGCCGGTTTGGCGGCATTGGGCTTGCCGGAGGCCGCCGGCGCGGGCTCGGCCGGAGTAAAACGTCTCATGATGGGGTGGGGCGGCGTCCGGCTCGGGAGAGGGCTTTCCGCTAGAATCGTCGATGACGTATTTTCGCAGAACCCGGCGACGTGCGCTGAACCCCGCCAAATCGACGCCGGCCGGCTTTCCCGCTCTAGCAAGGAACCTCATGAGTACCCCGACCCCTGCCCTCACGGCCCTGCCCGAAGAAAAAGAACTGGCGTTGCGCGTGATGCCGATGCCCGCCGACGCCAACGCCCATGGCGACGTCTTCGGCGGCTGGATCATGTCGCAGGTCGACATCGCCGGCTCGATTCCCGCCGCGCAACGCGCCAACGGCCGTGTGGCGACCATCGCCGTCAATTCGTTTCTGTTCAAGGAGCCGGTCTTCGTCGGCGACTTGCTCAGCTTCTACGCCACTATCGTCAAGACGGGCAACACGTCGATTACCGTCTACGTCGAGGCTTACGCCCAGCGCATGCGCCTGTCGCACGAGATCGTCAAAGTGACCGAGGCCATGGTGACGTATGTCGCGACAGACGAAGACCGCCGTCCGCGCCCGCTGCCGAAGCTCGAGGCCGTCAGTTGACGTCAGTCGACGCTGGGTGACGGTCGCCCTGCGCGACCGTCCGACAGGTGTCAGACGAAAAAACGCCGCACGCCTCGCGAATCGGGGCGTGCGGCGTTTGTCTTTTCCACGAACGGACAGAGGGTCCGAAAGCGGCAGAAATCACGAAATCTTCGTGAAATCCGGCTTGCGCTTCTCGAAGAAAGCCGTGAACGCTTCACGGGCCTCGGGCGACAGCAAACGCTTGGCGAACTCGACGCCCTCCTCGCCAATGCGTGCCTGTACATCGCTTGCGCCGTCGGCCTTCATCAGTTGTTTTGTCACGCGCAGCGACCCCGCAGGCATGGCAGCCAGTTGCGCAGCACGCTTTGCCGCGAACTCTGCCAGCTCGGCGGCAGGCACGATCCGGTTGACGAACCCCATCGCGACCGCTTCGTTCACGTCGAACGGCTCACCGAAGAGCAGCTTTTCAGCGGCGCGGTGATAGCCCGACACACGTGGCAGCAGCCAGCTCGACGCGGCTTCCGGGCACAGCGCCAGTTGCGAGAACGGCAGCGCAAAACGGGCCGAATCGGCCGCGTAGACCACGTCGCAGTGCAGCAGCATCGTCGTACCCACGCCGACGGCATTGCCTGCCACGGCGGCTACGATCGGCTTGGTCGCCTGACTGATCGCACGCAGGAACTGAAATACGGGCGCGCTCTCGTCCTTCGGCGGATTCTTCAGAAAGTCTTCGAGGTCGTTGCCCGCCGAGAAGGCTTCGGGCTGGCCCTGAATCAGGATCACGCGCAGCGACGCGTCGTCTTCGGCTTCGTTGATACCGTCCGCGAGCGCCTGATACATGTCGGCGGTGATCGCATTTTTCTTCTGAACGCGGTTGAGCGTGAGCACCTGCACCGCGCCCTGACGCTGCACCAATACGTCTTCCATCGTGTATGTCTCCTCGGTGTCTCAAAAGCGACAGATGACGACGCCGGGGGCAGCCACGCAATCGCGAAACCGCACCCCGGCGTCCTGAGCCGTCTTCAATCGTAGTGTCTGGCGCGCCGCCCATGCACGAGCGGCGTCTGCCTTACATGCGCTCGATGATGCCCGCCGCACCCATGCCCGTGCCCACGCACATCGTCACCATGCCGTACTTCAGGTTGTGACGGCGCAGCGCGTGCACCACGGTCGCGGCGCGGATCGCGCCGGTCGCGCCCAGCGGGTGACCCAGCGCAATCGCACCACCCATCGGGTTGACCTTGCTGGTGTCGAGGTCCAAATCCTTGATGACGGCGAGCGCCTGCGCAGCGAACGCTTCGTTCAGTTCGATCCAGTCCATGTCCTGCTGGCTCAGCCCTGCAGCACGCAGCGCCGCCGGAATCGCTTCCTTCGGCCCGATACCCATGATCTCGGGCGGCACGCCGCGCACGGCGAACGACACGAAACGCGCGAGCGGCGTGAGGTTGAACTGCTTGAGGATCTTTTCGCTTACGACGAGCAACGCACCGGCGCCATCCGACGTCTGCGAGCTGTTACCGGCCGTCACCGAGCCCTTGTTCGCGAACACGGGACGCAGTTTGCCCAGCCCTTCGATGGACGTGTCTGGACGCGGACCTTCGTCGAGCGAGAGCGTGCGCGTCTTCACCGACACTTCGCCGGTTGCCAGATTCGGGAAACGCTCGACGATCTCGATCGGCGTGATCTCGTTCGCGAACTCGCCTGCCTGTTGTGCCTTGATCGCCTTCTGGTGCGAAGCCAGCGCGAAGGCATCCTGCGCTTCGCGGGTCACGCCCCACTGCTGCGCGACCTTCTCGGCGGTCAAACCCATGCCGTAGGCGATGCCCACGTTCTCGTCGCGCTCGAAGATCGACGGCGAGAGCGACGGCGTGTTGCCCATCATCGGCACCATGCTCATGCTTTCGATGCCGCCGGCGATCATGGCGTCGGCTTCACCCACACGAATGCGGTCGGCGGCCATCGCCAGCGCGGTCAGGCCCGAGGCGCAGAAACGGTTGACGGTAACGCCGCCGACCGTGTTCGGCAGTCCCGAGAGCAGCGCACCGATACGCGCCACGTTCAGGCCCTGCTGAGCTTCGGGAATCGCGCAGCCGATGATCGCGTCCTCGATGACCTTCGGATCGAGATCCGGCACCTGAGACAGCGTGCTTTTGAGGATGGTCGCGAGCAGATCGTCCGGACGCGTGTTCTTGTAGCTGCCCTTGGGTGCCTTGCCGATCGGCGCACGCGTGGCGGCAACGATATAGGCGTCTTGCAGTTGTTTGCTCATGTCAGTCTCCGGTCGGCTTAGTTGCGCACCGGCTTGCCGGTCTGCAGCATGCCCATGATGCGTTCCTGGGTCTTCGACGTGCCCAGCAGTTCGATGAATGCGCGACGCTCAAGCGCCAGCAGCCATTCTTCGTTCACGAGGCTGCCCGCTTCGACGTCGCCCCCGCACACGGCTTCTGCAATGCGCGAGGCAATCAGGAAGTCGTGTGCCGAGATGAAGTTGCCATCGCGCATGTTCACGAGCGACGCCTTGATCGTCGACACGCCCGAACGGCCTGCCACCGGAATGCCTGCCGGCTTGAGCGGCGGACGGTAACCGGCAACCGACAGCGCGCGCGCTTCGTTGCGAGCGACCGACAGCAGTTCGTGCACGTTGTAGACGATGGTGTCCGACGGCTTGAGATAGCCCATGTCGCGGGCGTCGATCGCAGAGGCCGAGACCTTCGCCATCGCGGCGTTGGTGAACGACTTCGTCACGAATTGCAGATACTGGACGCTACCGGCGGCGGTGGCCGCTTCGGCCGCACGGATCGCCGCTTCCTTCAGGCCGCCGCCGCCCGGCACGAGGCCGACGCCGACTTCCACGAGACCGATGTAGCTCTCGAGCGCCGCCACGCGCTTGGCGCTATGCAGCAGCAGTTCGCAGCCACCGCCCAGCGCGATGCCGGACACGGCCGAGACGACCGGCACCTGCGCATACTTCACGCGCATCATGCCGTCCTGGAACTTCTTGATGAACGGCTCGATACCCTTGGCGCCGCCCATCATGAAGGCGGGCATGGCGGCTTCCAGATCGGCGCCTGCCGAGAACGGACCGCCCGGCGCGCCGAGCTTGAGCGACGTCGGCTGCCACACGACCACGCCGCGATACTGCTGCTCGGCCAGATCGATAGCACGGGTCAGACCGTCGATGACGTCCGGCCCGATCGTGTTCATCTTCGTCTTGAACGAGACGATCAGCACGTCGTCCTGGCCCGGGGTCTCGTCGACCCACAGACGCACGGCATCGGTCTCTTCGATGGTCTTGCCGAACTTACGCGGATCGGCGCTGGCTTCGCCCACGAGCGAGGCCGGGAACACCTGACGCTGATATACCGGCAGCGTGCTGCGCGGCACGAAGGCGTCCTTGGCCGGGTTGTACGAGCCTTGTGCGGTGTGAACGCCACCGGCTTCGGCCACCTTACCGCTCGTCACCCACTTGGGCAGCGGGGCGTTCGACAGGGCCTTGCCCGCATCGATATCTTCCTGCACCCACTGGGCGATGTCCTTCCAGCCCGCCGCCTGCCAGTCTTCGAACGGCCCCGTGGTCCAGCCAAAGCCCCAGCGAATCGCGAAGTCGACTTCACGCGCGTTGTCGGCGATCTGCTCCAGATACACGCCGATGTAATGGAAGACGTCGCGGAACACGGCCCACAGGAACTGCGCTTGCGGGTTAGTCGATTCGCGCAGCAGGCGCAGACGCTCCGCCGGTGCCTTCTTCAAAATGCGCGCGACCATTTCGTCGGCCTTCTTGCCCGACTCGACGTACTCACCCGTTTGCGGGTCGAGCACCTTGATGACCTTGCCTTCCTTCTTGTAGAAGCCCGCCCCCGTCTTCTGACCCAGCGCGCCCTTCTCCACCAGTGCTTTGAGCACGGGCGGCGTGGCGTACGTCGGGGCAAACGGGTCGTCCTTCAGACCGTCCTGCATCGTCTTGATGACGTGCGCCATCGTGTCCAGACCGACGACGTCAGCGGTACGGAAGGTGGCCGACTTGGCGCGACCGAGCTTGCTGCCCGTCAGGTCGTCGACGACATCGAACGGGATGCCGAACTTCTGCGCTTCGGCGAACACCGCCAGAATCGAGAAGACACCGACGCGGTTTGCGATGAAGTTCGGCGTGTCCTTCGCTCGTACGACGCCCTTACCAAGCGTGGACGTGAGGAACGTTTCGAGCTGATCGAGGATTTCCGGCGCGGTCGTTGCGGTCGGGATCAATTCGACCAGATGCATGTAACGCGGCGGGTTGAAGAAGTGCACGCCGCAGAAGCGCGCCTTCAGATCGGCGTCGAAGCCTTCCGAGAGTTCGGTGATCGACAGGCCCGACGTGTTCGACGCGAAAATCGCGTGCTTGGCCAGATGCGGCGAGACCTTCTTGTAAAGGTCGTGCTTCCAGTCCATACGCTCGGCGATCGCTTCGATCACCACGTCGCAGCCAGCGAGCTTTTCGAGATCGTCCTCGTAGTTCGCGGCTTCGATGTATTGCGCGTCGGCCTTATCGGCGAACGGCGCGGGGCTCAGCTTCTTCAGGCTCTCGATGGCGCGCGTGACGACGCCATTCTTCGGGCCTTCCTTGGCCGGCAGATCGAACAGTACGACGGGCACTTTCGCGTTGACGAGGTGCGCGGCAATCTGCGCACCCATCACGCCGGCGCCGAGCACGGCGACCTTGCGTACGACCAGGGTTTTGTTGGTTTGGCTCACGGTGATCTCCTCCGCTCTCAGAACAGGTCGACGTCGATTTCCATCAGCGTCTTCGCGCCGGCACGGGCCATGCGAATTTGCGACGCGGTCTCCGGCAGCAACTTGGCGAAGTAGAAGCGCGCCGTGGCGAGCTTCGATTCGTAGAACTTGTCGCCGCTGCCTTGCTTGTCCAGTGCAATACGCGCCATGCGCGCCCAGAAGTACGCGAAGACCAGATGGCCGACCACGCGCTGGTACGGCACGGACGCCGCACCGACTTCATCCGGATTGGCCATCGCCTTCATGCCGATTTCCATCGTCAGCTTCTGGACCTTGTCACCGATATCCGCGAGCGGATTGATGAACTCCTGCATCTCTTCCTTGGTGCCTTCGGCTTCCACGAAGTCAGACACGAGCTTGCCGAACTTCTTGAGCTTCGCACCCATGTCGCCAAGCACCTTGCGGCCAAGCAGGTCAAGCGCCTGAATCGAGTTGGTGCCTTCGTAAATCATGTTGATACGCGCATCGCGCACGTATTGCTCCATGCCCCACTCGGAGATGAACCCGTGGCCACCGTAAATCTGCATGGCGTGGTTCGTGCACTCGAAAGCGTTGTCCGTCAGGAACGCCTTGATGATCGGCGTGAGCAGCGCGACGAGGTCGGCCGCTTCCTTACGCTCGGCTTCGTCGCCATGCGACAGTTCCTTGTCGATGTGCAGCGCGGTCCAGTACGAGAAAGCGCGACCGCCTTCCACGTAGGCCTTCTGCGTGAGCAGCATGCGACGCACGTCCGGGTGCACGATGATCGGATCGGCGGGCTTGTCCGGTGCCTTCGGGCCGGTGAGCGAACGCATCTGAATGCGTTCCTTGGCGTACACCAGCGAGTTCTGATACGCGACTTCGGTCAGACCCATGCCCTGCATGCCAACGCCCTGACGCGCCGCGTTCATCATCACGAACATGGCGTTCAGGCCCTTGTTCGGTTCGCCGACGAGCCAGCCCTTCGCGCCGTCGAGGTTCATCACGCACGTGGCGTTGCCGTGAATGCCCATCTTGTGTTCGATGGAGCCGCACTTGATGCCGTTGCGTTCACCCGGTGCGCCGTTCGCATCGGGGATGAACTTCGGCACGACGAACAGCGAGATGCCCTTCGTTCCCGGAGGCGCATCCGGCAGACGTGCCAGCACGAGGTGAACGATGTTGGCGGCCATGTCGTGCTCGCCCGCCGAGATAAAGATCTTGGTGCCGGAGATGGCGTACGAACCGTCGCCGTTCGGCTCGGCCTTCGTGCGCAGCATGCCCAGGTCGGTGCCGCAGTGCGGCTCGGTCAGGCACATCGTACCCGTCCATTCGCCCGACACGATCTTCGGCAGATAGGTCGCTTGTTGTTCGGGGGTGCCGTGGGCGTGCAGACACTCGTATGCGCCGTGGGACAGGCCGGGATACATCGTCCACGCCTGGTTGGCCGAGTTGAGCATTTCGTACAGGGCGTTGTTCACGACCTGCGGCAGTCCCTGACCGCCGAATTCCGGATCGCACGCGAGTGACGGCCAGCCGGCTTCGACATATTGCTGATAGGCCGCCTTGAAGCCCGTGGGAGTGGTGACGACGCCGTCGCCTTCATATTTGCAGCCTTCGCGATCGCCCACCTGATTGAGCGGGAAGACGACCTCGCTACAGAACTTGCCGGCTTCTTCGAGCACCTGATTGATGGTGTCGGCATCGATGTCCGCGTGCTTCGGCATCGCCTTCAATTCGTTTTCCACGCCCAGCAGTTCGTGCATGACGAATTGCATGTCGCGCAGCGGCGCGTTGTACTGTCCCATGACCTACTCCTCCGAACAAATCGAATCGAATCGCGGACGGCTCGCGCCTCACCCGCGCTGATAAGACGAAATCAGTTTTTCCAGTGCCACCCGGGTCATCTCGACGGCGCCGGGGTCCCGAAGGAAGCGCGCGTCGTGATGCAGGCCGAGTGTCAGGCTGTACATTTCAAAGAGCATCAGGCGCGGATCGGTGTCCGGGCGCAGATGTCCCTCCTCCTTCGCTTGCGTAATCGCGCGCAGCAGGGCAGATCGCCACAACTGCACACTCTTCACCAAGGCTTCGCGCACCGGACTGGCCGCACGATCGTCATACTCGACAGCGCCGCTGATATAGATGCAGCCCGTCGTCACTTCGCGAATCCGCTTGTCCATCCAGCGATCCACCAGCGCTCTGAGTCGCGGCAGGCCGCGCGGCGCTTCCATGCTGGGAGAGAACACTTCTTCATCGAAGCGCCGGTGGTATTCCATCAGCACTTCGATCTGCAAATCCTCACGCGACCCGAAGTGCGCGAAGACGCCGCTCTTGCTCATTTGCATACGATCGGCCAGCAAGCCGATCGTCAGCCCCTCAAGCCCATCCCGCCCCGCCAGTTCAAGCGCGGCATTCAGGATCGCGGCACGTGTCTGTTCACCCTTTCGCATATGTTTTGCATCGCTTTGGTTATCCGTTCTTCGATGCTAACCAAAAAATCGAACGGCCGTCCTATTATTGGGAAACGTCCATGGGGTAACAAGGAATTTATTAGACCGGAATACCTAATCGGTATTGGGGCTGGACCCCGGCCCGGCGGGCGCGGGCAGGCAGTCGGAGAGGGGTGGACGCCGCTCAGTCGTCGCTCAGTCGTCGCTCAGTCGCCGCTCAGTCGTACTTGCCGCGGGTGAGCAGTTTCATCGCCAGGCGATAGAGCCGGTAGGCCATCCACTGACGAAAGCGCCGCCAGCGCGAGCGTTCGCCGTAGCGCTCCGGGTCGATCAGACGTGCGTCCCCGAACGCGCGACGAATATGGTCGCGCAGTTCGATGACAACGGGATCGTCGAGCACCACGACATTGGCTTCGTGATTCAGAAACAGAGACAACGCATCGAGATTCGACGAGCCGACCGTCGCCCAGACATCGTCCACCACCGCCACCTTGCCGTGCAACTGACGCATGTCGTACTCACCGATGCGCACCCCGGCGTCGAGCAGCTTGGCGTACAGCCACGGCACCGCCGTGTCGAGCAATCGGAATTCCTTGCGGCCAATGAGCAGATGCACAGACACGCCGCGTCTGGCGGCCTGCGTGAGAGCGCGTCGCAGACGACGTCCAGGGACGAAGTAAGGATTGGCAAGCCAGACCTCGTGACGCGCCCGTCCCAGCGCCATCAGATACGCCTTCTCGACCGCGCGACGATTGTGGAGGTTGTCCCGCGCGACGAAGGCCGCCTGCCCGGTATAGGGCGCGTGCAAGCGCCCGCGCAAGCCCCGGCGACGGTGGCGAAACGGCGTACCGAGATACCCCGGCGCCAGACGCTGCCATTGCAGATGAAACGCCGCCACGATCTCAGCGACGATAGGTCCGCGGCACTGCACCGCAAAGTCCCAGCGCGGGTCGTCCATGCGCGTGCCGCCACCACCGCCACCGTTGTAGTCGTCGATGATGTTGATGCCGCCCACGAACGCCACCGTGTGATCGACGACAGCGATCTTGCGATGCGTGCGCGAAAAGCCGAACTTGCCGAAGAGTCGAGCGTTGTAAATGCGGTGCGCCACCCCGTTCTCACGCCAGTCGTCGAAGAACGGCAGGCGTCGGCTGGTGCCGATGCCGTCCGTGATCACGCGCACTTTGACCCCACGTTGCGCCGCCCGTTGCAGCGCGGCGCTGACGCTCTGCCCGGCGTCGTCCGCTTCGAAGATGTACGTCTCGAGCGCCACGTCATGCTGGGCGCGATCGATGGCGTCGATGAGGGCGGTAAAGTAGTTCGCGCCGAGATAAAGCAGTGCCAGTTCGTTGTCGCGGGAGAACGGCAGATATTTGCTCATCGGCTGGGCGGGGGGACGATGGGCACGCGGGACATAGGGCGGACGATCAGCGCACGCGCAACGGCAACTGCCGGATGGCGTCGCCGTTCGAGGGAGAGAAACAACGCTCGGCGGCTGCTTCCCACGGCAACCAGACATAGTCGACGTGCTCGCGCGGCGAGAGCGTCACGACCGTGTTTTCCGGGACACACAGGCCAAACCAGTGTTCCGTGTTGCGCGTGACGCCCGGCGCGTAGCGGTGCGCCCAGCGTGGGTAGATGTTGTACTGAATCTCGTGATGCCAGTCGGTCAGCGCCGTGTCGGGCACGGGTGTGCCGTTCGCCACGCGAATCCCCGTCTCTTCGAACACTTCGCGCACGGCGGTCTCGACCAGCGGCTCGTCGAGCTGATCCTTGCTACCGGTGACGGACTGCCAGAAATTCCCCGCGTCGGCACGCTCGATGAGCAGGACGTCGAGCGCCGGCGTATAGATGACGACCAGCACGGATTCGGGAATCTTGAAGGGTTTCATGCAGGCAACAGGGTTCAGGCAGCGATGATGCATTGTATAGGGCCTGCGCGACATTGCGGTGCACGGATCCCCAACATCACGCACGCCAGAAAGCAAAAACCCCCTCGCCTCACGGCAAAGGGGGTTTTCCAACCGGCTCGCCATGCCGGGACACAAGTCCCGGCGGTGGCTTGCGGATGCAACGCGTCGGCTTACGCCTTCGGCGCTTCCGGCTGACGCAGGCGGATGTGCAGTTCGCGCAGCTGACGCTCGTCGACCGGCGACGGTGCTTGCGTGAGCAGATCCTGCGCACGTTGCGTCTTCGGGAACGCGATCACGTCGCGGATCGAATCGGCACCGGCCATCATCGTGATGACGCGGTCCAGACCGAACGCGATACCGCCGTGCGGGGGCGCGCCGTATTGCAGGGCGTCGAGCAGGAAGCCGAACTTCGCACGCGCCTCTTCTTCACCCAGCTTGAGCGCACGGAACACCTTGCTCTGCACGTCTTCCTGAAAGATACGGACCGAACCGCCGCCGATTTCCCAGCCGTTGAGCACCATGTCGTAGGCCTTTGCCAGGCACTTGCCCGGGTCGGTCTCGAGGTAATCGATGTGCTCGTCCTTCGGGCTCGTGAACGGGTGGTGGCAAGCGACCCAGCGGGCGTCATCCTCGTCGTACTCGAACATCGGGAAGTCGACCACCCACAGCGGACGCCAGCCGGCTTCGAACAAGCCGTGCGACTTGCCGAATTCCGAATGACCGATCTTCAGACGCAGTGCGCCGATACCGTCGTTGACGACCTTTTCCTTGTCCGCGCCGAAGAAGATGATGTCGCCGTCTTGCGCGCCGGTGCGCTCAAGGATCGAAGCGACTGCGGCGTCGTGCAGGTTCTTCACGATCGGGCTTTGCAGACCGTCGCGGCCCTTCGCGACTTCATTGACCTTGATCCAGGCCAGACCCTTCGCACCGTAGATCTTCACGAAGTCGGTGTACGCATCGATTTCGCTACGCGAGATCTCTGCACCGCCCGGCACGCGCAGGGCGACGACACGGCCGCCTTCGGTCGTGGCCGGCACCGAGAACACCTTGAAGTCCACGTCGCCCATCACGTCGGTCAACTCGGTGAATTCAAGCTTCACACGCAGGTCCGGCTTGTCCGAACCGAAGCGGCGCATCGCTTCCGAGTACTCCATGACCGGCACCTTCGCGTCGAGTTCGACGTCGATGGCTTCCTTGAACACGTGACGAATCATGTTCTCGAACAGATCGCGAATTTCCTGCTCCGAGAGGAACGAGGTTTCGCAGTCGATCTGCGTGAATTCCGGCTGACGGTCAGCGCGCAGGTCTTCGTCGCGGAAGCACTTGGTGATCTGGTAGTAGCGGTCGAAGCCAGCCACCATCAGCAGCTGCTTGAACAGCTGCGGCGACTGCGGCAACGCGAAGAACTGGCCGGCGTTCACACGCGACGGCACGAGGTAGTCGCGCGCGCCTTCCGGGGTGCTCTTCGTGAGCATCGGCGTTTCGATGTCGATGAAGCCTTGCGCGTCGAGATACTTGCGCACTTCCATCGCCACCTTGTAACGCAGGCGCAGGTTGTATTGCATCTGCGGACGGCGCAGATCCAGCACGCGATGCGTGAGGCGCGTGGTTTCCGACAGGTTTTCGTCGTCGAGCTGGAACGGGGGCGTAACCGACGGGTTGAGCACCTGGAGCTCGTGGCACAGCACTTCGATCTTGCCGCTCGTCAGGTTGGCGTTCTCGGTGCCGGCCGGACGGCTGCGCACGAGACCCGTGATCTGCACGCAGAACTCATTGCGCAGGCCTTCTGCGGCCTTGAACATCTCAGCGCGGTCCGGATCGCACACGACCTGCACCAGACCTTCGCGATCGCGCAGGTCGATGAAGATGACCCCGCCGTGATCGCGGCGGCGATTGACCCAGCCACAAAGCTTGACCGTCTGGCCCAGTTGTTGCTCGGTCACCAGACCGCAGTAGGAGGTACGCATGGACATTTTGCTGTTCCGATTTTCAAAAAAATGGCGTCGACAGATCCCGGTGGCTCACAGGAGCGGACCGGGACGTTGTTGGCGCGGGTTGTGGGCGGGCGCCACCACGCCCATCGATACGATGTACTTCAGTGCAGCGTCGACCGTCATGTCGAGTTCGATCACGTCGCTCGCCTTCATCATCAGGAAGAAGCCCGAGGTCGGATTCGGCGTCGTCGGGACATAGACGCTCACATACTCGCCCTGCAAGTGATTCACCACATCGCCGCCCGGCGCGCCGGTCAGGAAAGCGATGGTCCAGGACTCGCCGTGCGGATAACGCACCAGCAACGCCTTGCGAAACGCATTGCCGCTGCTCGAGAGCAGCGTGTCCGAGACCTGCTTGACGCTACCGTACAAGGGTCCAACGATGGGAATGCGCGTCAGAATGGCTTCCCACCAGCCGACCAGCTTCTGGCCAATGAAATTATGCGTCAGAAGGCCGACGACGAACACGAAGGCGAGCGTGACGATCACGCCGAAGCCGGGAATGCGCAGGCCAAGCAGGCGCGACGGCTGCCACTCGTCCGGCAGGAGCAGCAGGGTCTGATCCATCGTGCCGATGATCAGGCCGAGCACCCAAAGCGTGATGGCGAGGGGCACCAGCACCAGCAGGCCGGTGAGGAAAATCGTCTTCAACGCGGGTTTTTTAACGCTCATGGCAGGACTCGCGAATGTGGGCGGCTACTGGGGGTCGTAGGGGTCGTTTGACTCAATGGCAGGCGCAACCGCCGCCGCAGCTCGCTGCCGGGGCGCTTGACGACTCGCCGCCCGCCGAAGCGGACGAAGCAGACGAGGCGGAGGCACCCTCGCCCGACGACGCGGCTGCCGGGGCAGCCGATGCTGCTGCACCCGCTGCCGGCGCGCTCGTGCCGCCGGAACCACCGCGGAAATCGGTCACATACCATCCCGAGCCCTTGAGCTGGAACCCGGCAGCAGTCACCTGCTTGCGAAACGAGTCCTTGCCGCATTCAGGGCACTGGGTGAGCGGGTCATCGCTCATTTTTTGCAGCACATCCTTGGCGAAACCGCATGTTTCGCAACGATAGGCATAGATAGGCATGATTCTTTCCGACGGAAAAAGGCGCGCAAAGCCTTGAATTATAACCGCTTCACAAGGCTTTCGGGATTTGTACGGAGATAAATGGGGGCGTCGTGGGGCAAGATCAAGACCGGGCGTCGCCGCGATCGACGTGGCAAGCCGCGTCGTCAATGGAAAAGGGCGGCAGTTGCCGCCCTTTTCGCTATGCGCTCACCATCAGAGCGCCTCAGATCGTCGAGACCTGCTGCTCCGGCGGCTGACCGCGCTCCGAGGCCGGTTGCAGCAGCGAGCCGACGACCATCCCCGCAATCGACGCCAGCAGACCGGCCAGTTGCGGGGGCACCAGCGCTTCCGGTGCGAGGGCTTCGCAGGCAATCCACACGATCAGCCCGAAGAACACGGCCAGCGTGCCGCCCAGCGAGCTGGAGCGCTTCCAGTACAGACCGAACGCCAGCGGCACGAAGCAGCACACGAGCGTGACCTTGTACGCGCTCTCGACCATCTGGAAGATCGACGCCTTCGAGTTCATGGCGTACACCAGCACCAGTGCCGTGAAGCACAGCACGACGATACGCATCAGGCGCAGCAGATGCTTGTCGTCGATACGGCCCTTGAGCATCGGACGAATGATGTTCTCCGCGAACGTCACCGACGGCGCCAGCAGCGTCGCCGACGCGCAACTCTTGATGGCGGAGAGCAACGCCCCGAAGAACATCACCTGCGCAACGATCGGCACGCTGGTGAGCACCAACTGCGGCAGGATCTGCTGCGGGTCCGTGCCAATGTACTTCTGCACCATCGACGGGGCGATCAGCAGCGCCGAGTAGGCGAGGAAAATCGGAATGAACGTGAAGAAGAAGTACAGCACGCCGCCCGTCACCGAACCGGAGACGGCAATGTTCTCCGACTTGGACGACATCACGCGCTGGAACACGTCCTGCTGCGGGATCGAACCGAACATCATCGTGACGCCGGCCGCTATGAACGCTAAGACATCGGCCGGATTCATCTCCGGCAGGAACACGAACTTGCCCGCTTCGGAGGCGTGCGCGATCACTGCGCTCGCCCCGCCCGGCACCATGCCCGACACGACCACGGCGATGTACACCAGACCCACGACGATGATGATCATCTGGATGAAGTCGGTCACGGCCACCGAAATCATGCCGCCCAACAGCGTGTAAGCGAGCACCGAGATCGCACCGATGATCATGCCCGTCGGCTCCGACATCGCGCCACCGGACACTGTATGGAACACGAGGCCCAGCGCCTTGATCTGTGCGCCGACCCAGCCGAGGTACGAGATGACGATGGCGACCGAGGTCACCACTTCGACCGTACGGTTGTACTTGAGCTTGTAGAAGTCGCCGATCGTCATGAGATTCATGCGATACAGCTTGCGGGCAAAGAACATGCCCACGAGGACCAGGCACATCGACGAGCCGAACGGATCGGCCACCACGCCGCGCAGGCCGTCACCGATGAACGTCGCAGGAATGCCGAGCACCGCTTCCGAGCCGAACCAGGTCGCGAACACGACAGCCACGACCATGCCGTAAGGCAGGCGGCGGCCAGCGACGGTGAAATCCTTGGTATTGCGGACCTTGAGGGCGGCCAACAGCCCGATAGCCACCGAAATGACCCAATACAGAATGACAAACCAGATCAGCATAACGCGGCCCCAGCCAAACCCCAGAGCGACGGTTGCGGCAGGGAAACGTCAAGGGCAGGCGTCATCCGGCCGACAGAAGCCGCCGCGCAAGCCAACGAAACCGAGCCTTGGGCCGCAGCCTTCCGGGCAACAGAAAATCAGGTCGTGCATGACGGGGCTGATGCGATTCAGCGCTTGGGAGCGCCCGTTTTTGCCACCTGGGGAAAAAATTTTGGGCCGATTATAGCGGCGCGCGGGATGCGCGGGTAAAAAAGTCACAAATCCCCGGACGGATCATGGCAAATATCGGGAAATACCGAGTGACTGTCAGGCGGTTAGGCGCAGTTGACGTCAGCGACGTGTTGCGCAAATGCCTCGCCACGAACGATCAGCGACGTCGCCAGACCATCCAGTGCTCGGCCCCGGCAAAGACCGGCACCGAGTCGTCGACAAGACGGTCGACTTCGCAGACGAAGTCCTGCGACAGCAGCGTGTCGAGGGCTTCCGGCGCGATGCCGAACGGTGGTCCCTTCGGCGTTTCCTTGAGAAAGAAGAATCCGGCCAGACGTGCGCCCGACGGCAGCAGTTGCGCCATGCGACGGGCGTAGTCCGCCCTGAGATCGCGCGGCAACGCACAGAGGAATGCGCGTTCATAGATGACGTCGAGCGTGAACGGCGGCGTGTAGGTGAAGAAGTCGGCCTGTTCGACGAGCGACGCACGCGCTCCCAGTTGCGCCTTCGCCGAATCGACAGCCACTGGCGAGAAATCGATGGCCCGCACCGGCCAGCCTTGTGCGTCGAGCCACGCGGCTTCGTACGCTGCACCACAGCCGGGGATCAGCGTGGCACGCGCCGCGCACTCGCCTGCCACGAACGCTCGCAATGCCTGCGGCACACCAGCGGCGTCCCATGGCATGAAGGCGCTGGCGAAACGTTCGTCCCAGAATTCCGCGCGCGACGGGTCGCGATGCGCAAACGAGGGAACCGGCGTCGCCCCGCTCTTCTCCGGGGACTCCCCTTCGCGCGAGGCGTGGAGCACCACCGACTGTCTATGATTCACGACCACGTCCCCTCCCTTCTCAGCGCTTAGCTATACAACCACACGAACGCCGTCAGCACGCCAATGGCGATGCCGCCCACGAGACAGAACGCGCCGGTGAGCAGACGGTTGGTGCGGCGTTGCTCCTGAAGCAGTGCGAGCAGCAGCGTGTCGTCCTGCGGGCGTGCATGCGCCGCCAACGCCTGATGGATGAGCCGCGGCAATTGCGGCATCGTCTTGCTCCACTGCGGCACTTCCGCTTTCAACCGCTCCAGCCAGCCGCGCGGGCCGATCTGTTCGGCCATCCAGCGCTCCAGGAACGGCTTGGCCGTCTTCCAGAGATCGAGGTCGGGATCGAGCTGACGTCCCAGCCCTTCGATATTGAGCAGCGTCTTCTGCAGCAACACGAGTTGCGGCTGAATTTCGACGTTGAAGCGGCGCGACGTCTGGAACAGACGCATCAGCACCAGCCCCAGCGAAATCTCTTTGAGTGGACGATCGAAGTACGGCTCGCACACCGCGCGAATCGCACCTTCGAGTTCTTCCACACGCGTGTCCGGCGGCACCCAGCCCGACTCCAGATGCAGCGACGCCACCCGGTGATAGTCGCGACGGAAGAACGCGAGGAAGTTCTGCGCGAGATAGTTCTTGTCGAATTCGGACAGCGCCCCGACGATGCCGCAATCCAGCGCGATGTAGCGTCCGAACGTTGCGGGATCCAGACTCACGAGGATGTTGCCCGGATGCATATCCGCGTGGAAGAAACCGTCGCGCAGGAACTGCGTAAAGAAGATTTCGACGCCTTCGCGCGCCAGCTTCTTCAGATCGACACCCGCCTCGCGCAGCACGTCGATCTGGCTGATCGGCACGCCGTGCATACGCTCCATCACGAGCACGGAACTGGAACTGAATTCCCAATAGATCTCCGGCACCATCAACATGCCGGAATCGATGAAGTTACGACGCAGTTGCGCCGCGTTGGCGGCCTCGCGCATCAGGTCGAGTTCGTCGTGCAGGTACTTGTCGAACTCGGCCACCACCTCACGCGGCTTCAGGCGCTTGCCGTCCGGCCACAGACGCTCCACCCAACCGGCCAGATCGCGCATGAGCGCCAGATCGCTGTCGATCACGCCCAGCATGTTTGGACGCAGCACCTTGACCGCAACCTCCTTGCCTGCGTGCTCGCCATCGCGAATCCGAGCAAAGTGGACCTGCGCAATCGATGCGCTCGCCACCGGCATGCGCTCGAACTCCACGAACACTTCGTCGAGCGGACGTCCCAGCGACTTTTCGATGCTCGCATGTGCAACTTGTGGATCGAACGGCGGCACCTGATCCTGCAAGCGCGCGAGTTCCTGTGCGATGTCCGGCGGCATCAGATCACGACGCGTCGAGAGCACTTGCCCGAACTTCACGAAGATCGGCCCCAGCGATTCGAGCGCCAGACGCAGACGTTCGCCGCGCGGCGCCTTCAGCCCGCTACGCCCGATCGTGAGTACGCGCAGCAGCCCGCGCGTAAAGGGGTGCGGAATGCTCGAGAGCACCAGCTCGTCGAGCCCGTAGCGGTAGCAGACGAAGAAAATCTTGATGAGACGCAGGAGACGCATCGTTCAGCGGCCTCCGGTAGTGCGGGACGCCGCAGCAGGCGGCCCCTTCAGACGTTCTAACTTCTCGAGACGCTTTTCCAGCCGCGCGAGGTCGTCGCGCAGCGTGCCGATGTCGGTGCGCATCGCATCGAGACGCGGACGCGCCACCAGCAGCGGGTTCTCTTCCACGAAGTAGTCGGCCAGCGAGCGCACCAGTGTGCCGCCCGTGCGGCGAGCACCGGCGACAGCCGCGCGGCCGGTCTCCGTCACGCGATGCGCGGCGGCGTCGCCGATGAATTTGCTGAGGTCTTCGGCCACTTCCCAGCGCAGATGCTGCGCCAGATAGGACACCGTATTGGCGAACTCGGCGTCGCCTTCGATCTTGACGTGACGCATCACCGCGGCCTGTCCGCCGCCCGCGAAGTCCGCCAACGCCGCCGGAGGCACCGAGATGCTGACATCGCAGGGAAAGTCCGCCTCAGTGGCGGCCAGATAGCCGTCGTCGCCCACGCGCAGGCGCACGTCGATTGCCGACATGGCCAACCGGGCAGACGCACCGACATGATGGCGCAGACGGTCGCGAGCCCACGGTTCGCGGGCGAGCAAATGGTTCACGGTGGCGGCAAAGGCTTTGGCGGCTAAGGTCATGAGCTTGGCGGCCGGCCGGCGCAGAACACCGGTCGCACCGAAAGACGCCGTCCGCAGACAACCTTCGGACGGCAAAAACAAAAGAGCCCGCGCATTGACGCGCGGGCTCTCATTGTAAGGCAGGTTACGCCAAAAACGTCGCCAGCCTGATTCGGATTAAGCCAGTTGAAGCCAGCTTAGGCGAGCTGCTGAATCCCGGCGAGCACCCAGCCACCGTTGCCGGTCACCGGCTTGGTCAGGTTCCATACCTCGTTGAACGGCTCGGCGGCAGCACCTTCGGCTTCGCGGATCAGGCCCGAGAAGCGAACGCTTGCCATGTATTCGCTGGTCGATTGCTCGATGCCGAGGAGTTCGGCGTCCAGTTGCACGACGTCCGTACGGTTGGTCGACTTACCGCGCTCTTCGAGGTCCATCTTGATTTCCGCGAACATCTGCGGCGTGGTGAACTCGTTGATGTCGGCCTGATCGCCCTTGTCCCAGGCGGCTTGCAGACGGTTGAAGTACACCTTCGCGCTACGCAGGAAGCCTTCCGTGTCGAAACCGGCCGGTACACCGAACGACTCGGCTGCGGCGGCACCGGCTGCGGCACCTGCGGCGACCGGGGCAGCCGTCTGGAAAGCGGTCTGCTGCGGCTGCTGCGAGTTATCCCATTGCTGACGCAGCGAATTGTTCGCCGATGCGTCGTTGCCTGCGCCTGCATAGGCCGGTGTCTGGGACTGCGACTTATTGCCACGGAAGCGGCGGATCAGCCACATGACGGCGAAAGCGATCAACGCAATGATGATGACGTTGGCCATCATGCTGGCGAACGCGCCACCCATGCCGAAGTGCGACAACAGCGCGGCAATACCGAGACCTGCAGCCAGACCGGCGATCGGTCCGAGCCAGCGGTTGGCCGGTTTGGCGGCTGCGGCCGCGCCTGCGGCACCTGCGCCAGCAGCCGCCGGAGCGGCCTGAGTCGGGGCTGCGCCCGGAGCGGCTTGCGCCGGCTGCTGCGGCGTTGCCTGGCGTTGCGTCACGGTGTTGGACTGCTTGCCGATGCTCCGGCCGCCGCCAACGCGCTTGGCGTCAGCGTCCGCGATCGTCATGCCGACCGCCACTACGCCGGCCACAACGCCCAACAACAGCTTGTTTTTCAGGAACTGGAACATCGTTCTGGTCTCTCCGTGGAGTTATAGGTTGCTGTCTATTGACAGACGTCAACCCAAATGGTTCAGACGTTTTTTACGTACTAAAACCAGATAAGGCGACGGGCGATTCTGCCACAGCAAAATTAGCTTGTACTTAGGGGATTGCAAACAAAACGCCCCGGTGCGGCGTTTCTCCGCAATCCGGGGCGCTGCATGTCGTCTGGACGATCAGGTAAGTAAGTGTGTACTCAGAACTTACGTCCGATGTGCAGGGCGACGACACCGGCGGTGAGGTTGTGATACTCCACGCGCTCCAGCCCGACGTCTTCCATCATCGTCTTGAGCGTTTCCTGATCCGGATGCATGCGAATCGACTCGGCCAGATAGCGATAGCTGTCGGCGTCGCCCGCGATGCGCGAGCCCAGCCACGGCAGCACTTTGAACGAATAGGCGTCGTACGCCTTTTCCAGCGGCTGCCAGACCTTCGAGAACTCCAGCACCATGACCTTGCCGCCCGGCTTGATCACGCGGCGCATTTCCGCGAGCGCGGCGTCCTTGTGGGTCATGTTGCGCAGACCGAACGCCACAGTCACCACGTCGAAATAGTTCGACGGGAACGGCAGTTTCTCGGCGTCGCAGAGCAGCGACGGCGTGACGATGCCGTCGTCGAGCAGACGATCGCGGCCCACACGCAGCATCGACTCGTTGATGTCGGTGTGCCAGACTTCGCCGGTCGGGCCCGCCGCACGCGCGAACGCTTTGGACAGATCGCCCGTGCCGCCTGCGATGTCGAGCACCTTGAAACCGGGACGCACGGCGGCGCGTCCGATCGTGAAGGCCTTCCAGATGCGGTGCAGGCCGCCCGACATCAGGTCGTTCATGATGTCGTACTTGCTCGCGACGGAATGGAACACCTCGGCAACCTTGCCAGCTTTTTCCTTCTCGTCGACGGTCGTATAACCGAAGTGGGTCTGATCACCCATTGCACATCTCCAAAATCAGGTAAGCGGGCACACACTCGCGTGTATGCGGCGCCGGGGCCTCAATGGTGGTGACAGCCACCGGCCGCGGGCGACACCATCGGTGTGTCGCGATCGACACCCGCTGCCGCGAGCTTGTCCAGGTATTCCTGCCACAGCGCGCCCTGACGCACGCACAGCTCGTAGAGGTAATCCCACGAGTAGATGCCGGTGTCGTGACCGTCCGAGAAGACGGGACGCACGGCGTAATTGCCGATCGGCTCCAGACCGTTCAGCGTGACGTCACGCTTGCCGGTTTGCAGTGTCTCCTGCCCCGGCCCGTGACCGCGCACTTCCGCCGACGGCGAAAGCACGCGCAGCATTTCGAACGGCAGGCGGTAGGTCTTGCCGTCCTCGTAACCGAGTTCCAGCACCTTTGATGCGCGATGCAGCGTCAGGGAAACGGGAATCGGCGTGTCTTTCTCCAGCCCAGCCATGATCTTGCTCCAGAAAATTCAGTCGCCGCGCACAGAACCTGCGCGAGTGCCGCATTCGGCACATCGGCGGGCAGTATAGCCGCTCAAGCGTGCGCAGTCAGGTCGCCGAATCGGGTCGCTGAATCAGGCCGGCCAGCCCGGCATACGTTCCAATTCTGCCACGATGGCCTCGCGCAACGCTGGCAGCCATGCCGAGCGCTCCGCGATGACCGCGTCCGGCAGTTCGCGCTGCGCCGCGCTCCAGACCGAACCGGGGAAGTGGATGTCGTCGCGATAACGTGGAATCACGTGCCAGTGCACGTGCGGCACCATATTGCCCAGGCTCGCGACGTTGACCTTGTGCGGCGACATCACCGTGCGCTGTGCGGTTTCGACGGCGAACACGGCGCGCATCACATGCTCGCGCGCCGCCTGCGGCAGATCGCTCATCTCCGCGACGTGCTCGCTCCAGATCACGCGTGCGAAGCCGGGATAACCATGCTCGCTCGCCAGCACCACGCGCAACACCGGGTCGCGCCACACCACTTCGCCGCCGTCACCGGCGCAAAACGGACATTCCATGATGACTCTCCCTCCCGTTGGCCTGTCGTGCTGTCGTCCCAAATTCGATGAAAGCAATAAAGGGACGGCACACGTCAGTGCTTCTTTCCTTTGCGACGCTTGCCGGTGGCCGGATCGACCGGCCCCAGCGCGAGTTCGGCGAAGTCGATTTCGCTGAGCAGTTCGCGCAGCGTTTCGTCGTTGATGCGGTGCGTAATGCGCAGACGCGACAGCTCCACGCGCTCCGCCTGCAACGCGGCGGCCCGCAAGCGTCGCTCCACTTCGACCTCACGCACTGCGCGCTCGCGCATCTCGTCGGTCGCGGTCGACGCGTTGAGCGTTCGGCGATACCGGCCCATCACCCGCGCCGCCGCTTCCGCGCACACGGCCGTATCCAGTTCGTCGCCCGATTTGGCGATCATCTTCTGCAACGACTCCACCGCACGGATCGCCGCTTCGGACGCCGCCAGCCGCGCCTCACCCATCTCGCGATTGCGTGGGTCTTCGACAGGCCAGCGCACGCCACGCAGCAGGATCGGCAACCCGAGGCTGCCACCGATGAGCGAGAGCAGAATCACGCCCGCAGCGAGGAAGATGAGCAGATCGCGTCCCGGGAACGGCGCACCTCCCGGCAGCGCCAGAGGCACGGAGAGTGCACCGGCCAGCGTCACTGCGCCGCGCACACCGGAGAGCGCCGTCACGCCGGTAAAGCGCATGCCCGGCTTCATCGTGATCTCACCGCGACGCATGCCGAGGAAATACATCACGCGCCACGCCACCCAGACCCAGCAAAAGCGCAGGACGATGAGCACGGCGGAAATCGCACCGACGTAGAACATCAGCTCGCCGAGATTCGTCAGCGTGCCCCACAGATGCTCGCTCGGACGCAGCGCCGCACGCACAATGTCCGGCAGTTGCAGGCCGAGCAGCACGAACACCGCGCCGTTGAAGACGAATTCGAGCATCGACCACACGCCGTTGCCGAGAATGCGCGTCGCTGTACGGGTATTGAGCAGATCGGTCGAACTCACGGTCATGCCTGCGGCCACGGCCGCCAGAATCCCCGAGAAACCGAAGTGTTCTGCGAGCAGATATGCGGCGAACGGCATCAGCAGCAGAAGCAGCACCACGGTCGCGGGCTCTTCCGTGGAGGCGTCCAGCACACGGCGGTGGAATTGCGTGAACAGCCACGTCACCGCCCAGCCCGCAAGCAGGCCGCCCAGCGCGATGACGAAAAAAGAGAACGTGGCGTTGCCGATGGAAAAGACGCCTGTGGTCGCGGCCACCAGCGCGAACTTGAACGCGACGAGGCCCGACGCGTCGTTCATCATCGCCTCGCCTTCGAGCACATGCATGAGCCGCGTGGGCATGCGCATACGCCCGGTGAGCGCGGAGACGGCGACGGCGTCGGTCGGCGAGAGCACGCCACCGAGCGCGAACGCGACCGCCAGCGGAATCGACGGGATCATCCAGTGGATGAAGTAGCCCACGCCGAGCACCGTGAAGATCACGAGGCCGAGCGCCATGGCGACGATCGGCACGCGCAAGTGCCAGAACTCGCGCTTGGGCATGCGCCAGCCGTCGGCAAACAGCAGCGGCGGGATGAACAGCAGGAAGAAGATCTCGGGATCGAGATCGATGTGCAGACCCGCGCCCGGATAGGCGAGCGCGGCGCCCACGGCAATCTGCACGAGCGGGACAGGCAGGAATCTGACGAAGCTGACCAGCACGCCGGTCAGCGCCACTACGAACAGCAGGATCAGTGCTGTGTAGACTACCTCCATGCCACCTCCGTGGTCCGTCGGTCAGTCATCGGCCGCGTCCCCCAGAGGCGCACGAGGGGTAAGAGGTGCATCAGACCAGCACGCGTTCGATGCCGCCGTTGTTTGCATCCTTGACGTAGTCCACCAGCCACTGATCGCCCAGAATGTGCTTGGCGATCTCGACGACGATGTAGTCGGCTGTGACATCGGCGTCGTCGTTGTAGCGCGACAGACCTTGCAGGCACGACGGGCAGCTCGTCAGGATCTTGACGTCTTCCACCTTGCCGTCCGCCCGCAGCTTCGCCGCGCCCTTGCGCATCTCCTCTTCCTTGCGGAAGCGGATCTGCGTCGAGATATCCGGACGCGTGACCGCCAGCGTACCCGATTCGCCGCAGCACCGATCGTTCTTCTCGATCTTGTAGCCGTCGTTCTCGCTGCCCATCAACTGGTTCACGAGCTTGACCGGGTCCATCGTCTTGATCGGCGTGTGGCACGGATCGTGATACATGTAGCGCGTACCGTTCACGCCTTCGAGCTTCACGTTCTTCTCAAGCAGGTACTCGTGGATGTCCACGATACGGCAGCCCGGGAAGATCTTCTCGAATTCGTAGCCCGCGAGCTGATCGTAGCAAGTGCCGCACGACACCACCACCGTCTTGATATCGAGGTAGTTCAGCGTGTTGGCCATGCGGTGGAAGAGCACGCGGTTGTCCGTCACGATCTTCTCGGCCTTCTCGCCCTGCCCCGATCCGCGTTGCGGATAGCCGCAGCATAGATAGCCCGGCGGCAGCACCGTCTGCACGCCCACGTGCCAGAGCATTGCCTGCGTGGCGAGACCGACCTGCGAGAACAGACGCTCCGAGCCGCAGCCAGGGAAGTAGAACACCGCTTCCGAATCCACCGTGGTGGCCTTCGGATTGCGAATGATCGGCACCACCTTGTTGTCTTCGATGTCGAGCAGCGCGCGCGCCGTCTTCTTCGGCAAGTTGCCCGGCATCTTCTTGTTGACGAAGTGGATCACCTCTTCGCGCAGCGGCGGCTTGCCGACCGTTGCAGGCGGGTGGGCCGTCTGCTTCTTGGCGATCTTCTTGAAGATATCCGCACCGAAGCGTTGCGCCTTGTATCCCCAGTCGATCATCACCTTGCGGGTGATGTTGATCGTCTCGGGGTTGGTCGCGTTCAGGAAGAACATACCGGCGGCCGCGCCCGGGTTGAACTTCTTCTTGCCCATCTTGCGCAGCAGGTTACGCATGTTCATCGTCACGTCGCCGAAGTCGATCTTGACCGGGCAGGGCGTGACGCACTTGTGGCAGACCGTGCAGTGATCGGCCACGTCGTTGAACTCGTCCCAGTGCTTGATCGACACGCCACGGCGCGTCTGCTCTTCGTACAGGAACGCTTCGATGAGCAGCGACGTTGCGAGAATCTTGTTACGCGGGCTGTAGAGCAGGTTCGCGCGCGGCACGTGCGTGGCGCACACCGGCTTGCACTTGCCGCAGCGCAGGCAGTCCTTCACGCTGTCGGCAATCGCGCCGATGTCCGACTGCTGCATGATCAGCGACTCGTAGCCCATCAGCCCAAAGCTGGGCGTATAGGCGTTGCGCAGATCGGCGGGCAGCTCGGGCAGATTGAGCAGCTTGCCCTTGTTGAAGCGTCCTTCCGGGTCCACGCGCATCTTGTACGCGCGGAATTCGCCGATCTCGGCTTCCGTCAGGAACTCCAGCTTGGTGATGCCGATGCCGTGTTCGCCCGAGATCACGCCGTCGAGCGAGCGCGCGATGTCCATGATGCGGGCCACGGCCTTGTGCGCATCCTGGAGCATCTCGTAGTTGTCCGAGTTGACCGGGATGTTCGTGTGCACGTTGCCGTCACCAGCGTGCATGTGGAGTGCGACGAACACACGGCCGTGCAGCACGCGCTTGTGGATCGCCTGCGCTTCGTCGAGGATCGGCTTGAACTCGCCGCCCGTGAAGATCTGACGCAGTTCGGCGCGAATCTCCTGCTTCCACGAAATGCGTACCGTGCGGTCTTGCAACAGATCGATGAGGCGCGTTTCCGGATGCTTGTTCAGACGGTCGTTCAGCGCGACGTTGATATCGCGAATGCCGTGACGGTTGAGCAGCGGAATGGCGTCGGCGAGCGACATCTCGAAGTTATCGCGCAGGTACTCCCAGCGTGCGCGGACCTCGCGCAGCATCGTGAGCGCCGTCTGCACGCGATCTTCGAGAATTTCAGCCGACGGAATTTCGTTCGCGTCGTCCGTCTTGCCGAGCGGCAGATTGCCCGCTTCGAAGAACGCTTCGAGCGCGTCGACCAGTTGCAGCTTGTTCTTGAGCGAAAGCTCGATGTTGATGCGTTCGATGTGATCCGTGTATTCGCCCATGCGATGCAGCGGAATCACCACGTCTTCGTTGATCTTGAAGGCGTTCGTGTGGCGGGCGATGGCGGCCGTGCGCGAGCGGTCGAGCCAGAACTTCTTGCGCGCCTCGGCCGACACGGCGACGAACCCTTCGCCGCTCTTGCCGTTGGCCATACGAATGACTTCCGACGTCGCTTGTGCGACCGCGTTGTCGTCGTCGCCAACGATATCGCCGATCAGCACCATCTTCGGGAACGCGTTGCGCTTCGACTTCGTGGCATAGCCCACGGCGCGCAGATAGCGTTCGTCCAGATGCTCCAGACCGGCGAGAATCGCGCCGCCCGCAGCCGTCTGCGCGAACATGTAGTCCTTGATTTCGACGATGCTCGGAATCGCTTCCTTCGCCTGGCCGAAGAACTCCAGACACACCGTACGCGTATGCGCGGGCATCTTGTGCAGAATCCAGCGCGCGCTCGTGATCAGGCCGTCGCAGCCTTCCTTCTGAATGCCCGGCAAACCGGCGAGGAACTTGTCCGTGACGTCCTTGCCCAGGCCTTCCTTGCGGAAACGCTTGCCTTCGATCTCCAGCATCTCGGTCTTGAGCAGCACTTCACCCGGAGCCTGATTACCGTCGAACCATTTCAGTTCGAAGCGAGCGACCGGAATGTCGTGAATCTTGCCGAGGTTGTGATCGTGACGCGTGACTTCCAGCCAGTTGCCCTGCGGATCGACCATGCGCCACCACGCGAGGTTATCCAACGCGGTGCCCCACAGCACAGCCTTCTTGCCACCGGCGTTCATGGCGACGTTGCCGCCGATGCACGAAGCATCGATCGACGTGGGGTCGACAGCGAACACCAGACCGGCACGCTCGGCGGCTTCGGCCACACGGCGCGTGACCACGCCCGCCCCCGAGAAGATCGTACCGACCGGCTTGTCGACGCCCGGTAGTTGCAAGTATTCGACTTCGTCGAGTTGTTCCAGCTTTTCCGTATTGATGACGGCCGAGAACGGCGTGAGCGGAATCGCGCCACCCGTGTAGCCCGTGCCACCTCCACGCGGGATCACCGTCAGCCCCAGTTCGAAGCAGCCCTTCACCAGCGAGGCCATTTCGGCTTCGCTGTCCGGGGTCAGCACCACGAACGGATATTCCACGCGCCAGTCGGTCGCGTCCGTCACGTGCGAGACACGCGACAGGCCGTCGAACTTGATGTTGTCGCTGGCAGTCGTGCGACCGAGCACCTTTTTCGCGCGACGGCGCAGTTCGGCCATCTTCTCGAACTCGGCGGCGAAGTCCGCCACGGCGCGGCGCGCGGCCACTTCCAGTTGCTCGACGCGGGCTGCACGCTCGCGGCCATGCGCGTCGGCGTGTTCGGCCACGTCGGCACGGCGACGCTTGTCGATCTCGTTCAGACGGTGGTCGAGCGCGTCGATCAGCAGCTTGCGGCGCTTCGGGTTGTCGAGCAGGTCGTCTTGCAGATACGGGTTACGGCGTACCACCCAGATGTCGCCGAGCACTTCATACAGCATGCGTGCCGAGCGGCCGGTACGGCGTTCGGCACGGAGTTCGTCGAGGATCGCCCAGGCGTCCGCGCCAAGCAGGCGCATGACGATTTCGCGGTCCGAAAACGACGTGTAGTTGTAGGGAATTTCACGCAGACGCGGGGGTTGAGCGGCTACGGCATGCTTAGCGTCGTGCGGCTCGAAGGCAGGCAAGGGTGCGTTCATCTTGTCGGGCTCGTCATTGCGGCGGTGCATCCGCCGTCGGCGTTCGTCTCGCGGGACGCGCCGAAAGTCAAAATCGGTTATGCGCTGGGCGTGCCGACCGCAGGCGCAAGGGGTGCGCGCGGGCCGACAACGGTCAATCTGCGGTCAACGAGATCGACGACTGCCGTGCGAGAACACCATTCGCGCCGATGACGAATCGTGTTCGGTCATCGGGCAGAAGCACAGAGGGGTGAGGCAGTTGGTGCGCATGCCCAGATCTTTCTTCCGGCTTAGGAAAGTGTTGGTAGGGGAATGTAGGTCGAATTGTACTTCATTGCACCGCAACACGTTGGCGCCGCGCCGAAAACCCCTGCGTGACGCGTCAATCCACTCCAATCCACTCGTTTGGGTCGTTTGCGAACCTGCGGCGCGCCTCATCGCTACGTTGACGACGGCTTCACAACGACGCCGACGCCACCCCTGCCTCTCACTTTCACCATAAAAGCAGACCGCTATATTTCTTTAGATACAACGACTTGCATCGCACTTCTGAACTGAAATTTCCGTGGAATGGGAGTATGGTCTAGCCGTCCCCCGACTTATCCACCCATCAAGAGGTGTTTCCATGGCTTCGTTCCAACTGAACGGCAAAACGGTGAAGGTCGACGTCGACCCCGCCACTCCCCTGCTCTGGACCTTGCGCGACGCGCTCAACATGACCGGCACGAAGTTCGGTTGTGGCATGGCGTTGTGCGGTGCCTGCACCGCCCACCTCGACGGCCAGCCCATCCGCAGCTGCGTCACCCCCGTGTCGGCCGTCGAAGGCAAAAAGATCACCACCATCGAGAACGTCGGTGCCGATCCGGTCGGCGCTGCCGTGCAGGCCGCATGGGTCAAGCACGACGTGCCGCAGTGCGGCTACTGCCAGAGCGGCCAGATCATGTCTGCCACCGCCCTGCTGCGCGATAACAAGACGCCGAACGACGAACAGATCGATACCGCGATGGCGGGCAACATCTGTCGTTGCGGCACGTACGCCCGCATTCGCGCGGCCATCAAAGACGCCGCATCGTCGCTGGCCTGAGGCGAGGAGACACCCCCATGCGTGAACTTCGTTTCTCCCAACGTCCCGGCGTGGCCGTGGGCGACTTCACCGGCGTGAGCCGTCGTGGCTTCCTCAAGACGTCCGCCATTGCGGCGGGCGGCCTGATGCTGGAAATGTCGCTGCCCGGCATGATGCGCACGGCAAGCGCGCAGGGCGCGGCCCCGGCAGCGGTCGTGCCGTCCGCCTTCGTGCACATCGCCCCGGACGACACCGTCACCATTCAGGTCAACCGGCTCGATTTCGGACAAGGCGTGCAAACGGCGTTGCCGATGCTCGTCGCCGAAGAGCTCGATTGCGACTGGTCGAAGGTCCGCAGCGAGTTGGCCCCGGCCGCCGACGTCTACAAAGACCCGATGTTCGGCATCCAGATGACGGGCGGCTCCGGCTCCATCGCGCACTCGTGGATGCAATACCGGCGCATTGGCGCGTCGGCGCGCGCGATGCTGATTGCGGCGGCGGCCCAGCAATGGAAAGTCCCGGCCGATCAGTTGCGCACCGAAAAGGGCGTCGTGCTCGGCCCGAACGGTAAGCGCGCCACCTACGGCAGCCTCGCCGCAAAGGCGCAAGCCATGCCGGTACCCGCCAACGTTGCGCTCAAGGATCCGTCCGCCTTCCGTCTGCTCGGCAAGCCGACGGGCCGTCTGGACGCCAAAGCCAAGTCGACCGGCACGCCGATGTACGGCATGGACTTCAAGCTGCCGAACCTCAAGGTGGCGGTCGTGGCGCGTCCGCCGGTGTTCGGTGCCAAGGTGAAGACGTTCGACGCCAAGGCAGCGAAGGCCGTCAAGGGCGTGCGCGACGTCCTCGAAATTCCGGACGACCGTGGCGGCACCGCCGTCGCCGTCATCGCCGATGGCTACTGGCAGGCGAAGACTGGCCGCGACGCGCTCAAGGCCGAATGGGACACCAGCGGCGTCGAGCATGTCGACACCACGGCGCAGTTGGCCAAGTACAAGGAAATGGCGAAGACGCCGGGCACCGTCGCCATCGACGCCGACGTCTCCAAACTCAAGGGCGCACCGAAAACCCTCGTGGCCGAGTACAGCTTCCCGTACCTCGCCCATGCCCCGATGGAACCGCTGAACTGCACGGTGCAGATCTCGGGCAAAGGCGCGGAAGTCTGGACTGGCACGCAGTTTCAGACCGTCGATCAGGCGGCCATTGCACGCACGCTCGACCTCAAGCCGGAGCAGGTCAAGCTTCATACGTTGATGGCAGGCGGCGGTTTTGGCCGTCGTGCAGTGCCGACGTCGGACTACGGCGTCGAAGCCGCGCAGGTTGCGAAGGCGTGGCACGGCGCGGGCCATCGCGAGCCGGTCAAGGTGATCTGGAGCCGGGAAGACGACATTCACGGTGGCTACTACCGTCCGATGTACGTGCATCGCGCAGAGATCGGTCTGGATGCCAAGGGCAACGTGCTCGCCTGGAATCACACCATCGTCGGCCAGTCGATTCTGGCGGGCACGCCGTTCGAGAAGATGATGGTGAAGAACGGTATCGACGGCACGAGTGTCGAGGGCGTCTCCGGCACACCGTACGCCGTGCCGTTACGCCTGACGCTACACAGCCCGAAGGTCAACGTGCCGGTGTTGTGGTGGCGTTCGGTGGGCAACACCCACACGGCGTTCGTTATGGAGACGTTGATCGACGAATTGGCGAAGAATGCTGGCCAGGATCCGGTCGCGTACCGCTATGCGTTGCTGGGCGACAAGCATCCCCGTCACCGTGATGCGCTGGCGTTGGCGGTGGAGCGTTCGGGTTACGGCAAGACCAAACTACCCGCAGGACAGGCATGGGGTGTGGCCGTGCATGAGTCGTTCGACTCGGTGGTCGCGTACGTGGTGGTGGCGGAGATGCGCAATGGTGCACCGCGTCTGGTGAGTGCCACGGCGGGTGTGCATTGCAACTTCGCCGTCAATCCATTGACGGTTGCAGCGCAGGTCGAAGGTGCGGCATTGATGGGACTGGGCACGACACTGCCGGGTGCGGCGATCACGATGAAGGATGGCGAAGTCGAGCAGAGCAACTTCCACCAGTACACGGTGGCGCGCCTGACCGACATGCCCGCGATCAATGTGCACGTGGTCAGCTCGGGCGACGCACCGACCGGGATGGGCGAGCCGGGTCTGCCGCCGTTGGCGCCGGCGTATGCCAATGCCGTGTTTGCGTTGACGGGCAAACGGCAGCGCGCGCTGCCCTTCGAAGTCGCAAGCGCGTAAGAAGGTGGGCCCCGGGAAAGCATGATGGTGAGCCGGACCGGGGCCCCTTTCTGAACCGAGTTGGGTCTATGTCTGAGGGCGCAAAGAAGCGAAAGGGGCCCCGGTCCGGCCTCCGGACTTCGTGAGACCCCCGAATGGGGCCTCACCCGACGAGCAAATGCCTGAACGGCGCGAAGATGCCTTGCCAGAAAGACTCGGGCACCCGCAGCATCAGGTAGGTGATGGCGACGTAGCGGAGTGTCTTGCCGATGGCGATATAGATGAGGCACGAACGCCACGAAAGCCGCAGCCATCCGGCAAGGGTGCAGAGCGGATCGCCGACGACCGGCAGCCATGAGAGCAAGAGCAAGGGCGGCCCAAAGCGGCGCATCCAGCGGGTGTAGCGTTCGTTCATGGGTGCTTTGCCGTCGACGTCCCCTTTGCCTGCCTTCCCCTGCGGCACATCGACAGTCACGCCGACTCCACCGACCGCCGCCGCCCGCGCATGCGCCCGTCGGCGCGCCTTGAGCCGCACGAACGCGCGACGCGCCGCGAACCCCATCCACCAGTCCAGCATGCCGCCGAGCGTATTGCCCACGCTCGCCACGACAATGGCCGTCCAGAACATATGCGGATTGAGCGCCACGTAGCCGAAGAGCGCGGGTTCCGAGCCCATCGGCAGCAGTGTGGCGGAGAGAAACGACACGAGAAAAATGGCGGGCAGGCCCACGCCGGGCAACGCCAGCACGCCCAGCAGCCATGTGATGAACGACTCCATGCAGCTCCGCAGAAAGCAAAATCCGAACGAAAAACCCCGCAACGCCGCCGTCCCCGACCGACCAGACGGTCAGCCAACGACACGGCGAATGCGTGAACACGCGTTTGGCAGAAACAAAAAGTCTGGCGCATAATGCGTGACCATGACCCGACCCTCGACGCCGCCCGTGGCCATTCTACTGGCAGGCGGACTCGGTACCCGCTTCGATGCGGCTGGGCGCCGGAACAAGCTGCTCGCGCCGCTCCCCGGAGACCCCCTGAACCGACCCGTTGCCCTCGCCAGCGCCCACGCGCTGCTGGCGGCATTGCCGCGCGTGATCGCGGTGGTGCGACCGGACTCGGCCGAGCTGGAGAACGTGCTGTTGCAGGCGGGTTGTGAAGTCGTCATGAGCCACGCCACCAAGCGCGGCATGGGCGCGACGCTCGCGGCCGGCATTAATGCCGCCTCCGACGAAGATCCGCCCCCGGGCCTCGAACATCTCGACGGCTGGCTCGTCGCGCTGGCCGACATGCCCTACATCCACCCGAATACCCTGCGCGCGATTGCGAACGGCCTTACGTCGCCCGAAGCCATCGTCGCTCCGAATTATCAGGGACAACGCGGCCATCCCGTCGCGTTCGGTTCTGCCTATACCTCGCGTCTTGCCGCCCTCGATGGCGACATCGGCGCGCGCGACCTGTTGATTAGCGAGCACATTACGATCGTCGATGTCGACGACGCCGGAATCGTGCGCGACATCGACACCCCAGACGACCTACGCTAGGGCGCGCACTCCCCTTTCCTGTTTTCCCCGAAAGACCAAGCGCGACCGCCCCGGCGGAAGTGCTGGTCTATCATTGTCCTTTTGTTCCTTGATGTGCCTAACCTGAAGAAGCCCTAAATCATGTCTGACGCAGCTCCCGACTATCTGAAGAAGATCCTGACCGCCAAAGTCTACGACGTCGCCTTTGAGAGCGAACTCGAACCGGCTCGCACGCTTTCCATGCGGCTGCACAATCGAATTTATCTCAAGCGCGAAGACAACCAGACGGTGTTCTCCTTCAAGATTCGGGGCGCGTACAACAAGATGGCCAACCTCAGCGAGGCCGAGCGCGAGCGCGGCGTGCTGACCGCGTCCGCCGGGAACCACGCGCAGGGCGTTGCCTACTCGGCGGCGCGTCTGGGCTGCAAGGCCGTCATCGTCATGCCGGTCACTACGCCGCAGGTCAAGATCGACGCCGTGAAAACCCACGGCGGACGCGCCGTCGAAGTGGTGCTCGCAGGCGACTCGTACAGCGACGCCTACGCGCACGCCATGACGCTGCAAGCCGAGCGTGGCCTGACCTTCGTGCCCCCGTTCGACGACCCCGACGTCATCGCCGGTCAGGGCACCATCGGCATGGAAATCCTGCGCCAGCATCAGGGCCCGCTGCATGCCATCTTCGTGCCCATCGGCGGCGGTGGACTGGCGGCCGGTGTCGCCGCCTACGTCAAAGCCGTGCGTCCGGAGATCAAAGTCATCGGCGTGCAATCGGTCGACTCCGACGCCATGGCGCAATCCATCCACGCTGGCGAGCGCATCCTGCTCAACGATGTCGGTCTGTTCGCTGACGGCACCGCCGTCAAGTACGTCGGCGAAGAGACGTTCCGCCTGTGCAGCGAGTATCTCGACGAAGTCGTGCGTGTCGACACCGACCAACTGTGCGCCGCCATCAAGGATGTCTTCCAGGACACCCGCAGCGTGCTTGAGCCGTCCGGCGCGCTGTCCGTGGCGGGCGCGAAGCTGTATGCGGAGCGCGAAAAACTCAAGGGCGAAACGCTCGTCGCGATCACCTCCGGCGCCAACATGAACTTCGACCGCCTGCGCTTCGTCGCCGAGCGTGCCGAGGTCGGTGAAGCGCGCGAAGCCGTGTTCGCCGTCACCATTCCCGAGGCGCGCGGCAGCTTCAAGCGCTTCACCGAAGTGGTGGGCAGCCGCAATGTGACCGAGTTCAACTACCGAATTAGCGAAGCGTCCAGCGCCCACATCTTCGTGGGTATCCAGATGCACAACCGCGACGAAGGCGAGCGTATCAAGGCCGGTTTCGAGCGTCACGGCTTCCCGACGCTCGATCTGTCGAACGACGAACTCTCCAAGCAGCACATCCGCTACATGGTGGGCGGGCGCTCGGCGCTGGCCAGTCACGAAGTGCTGTATCGCTTCGAGTTTCCGGAGCGTCCGGGCGCGCTGATGAAGTTCCTCTCGGCCATGAGCCCGAACTGGAACATCAGCCTGTTCCACTACCGGAATCAGGGCGCGGACTACAGCAACATCCTCGTGGGGATTCAGGTCCCGAACGACGAGAAGGCCGCGTTCCGCGACTTCCTCGCAACGCTCGGCTATCCTTACTGGGACGAAAGCGATAACCCCGTGTACAAGCTGTTCCTCGGGTAAGTCGCGACGCCCTCAGTCACGCACTCAGACACGCACTCAGTCACGCATTCAGTCACCGATACACGACAGGAAATCGCCGCCGCCATGCCCATCACGCTCGAGAACAAACTCGTTGTCGCGATCTCGTCGCGCGCGCTGTTCGACTTCGAAGAAGAGAACCGCGTGTTCGACGCGGGCGTGGCGAGCGGCGACGATCAGTCGTATATGCAGTATCAGCTCGACCGCCTCGACGCGCCAGCGCCAGCGGGCGTCGCCTTCCCGCTCGTGCAGAAGCTGCTCGCGTTCAATCAGGGCAGCGGTACCAGTGATACCAGCGGTACCAATGGGGCCAGCGGTGCCGCAGACACGCAAGACAAACATCGCGTGGAAGTCGTGGTGCTCTCGCGCAACGATCCCGTGAGCGGCATGCGCGTGTTTCGCTCGGCGCGACAGCTCGATCTCAAGATCGAGCGCGGCGTGTTCACGCGCGGACGCGATCCGTTCGGCTATCTCAACGCGCTGGGGGCACATCTGTTCCTGTCGGCGAACGAGCGCGATGTGCGCGGCGCACTCGCAGCAGGTTTTCCGGCCGCACGCGTGTATCCGGACTCTGCAAAGAAAGCCGAATTGCATCCCGACGAGATCCGCATCGCTTTCGACGGTGACGCGGTACTCTTCTCCGACGAGGCCGAGCAGGTCTTCCAGCGCAACGGCCTCGACGCCTTCCAGCAGCACGAAATCGAGCGCGCCGCCACGCCGTTACCCCCTGGTCCGTTCAAGCCGCTGCTACTCGCGCTGCACCGTTTGCAAGCCCTCGCAGGCCATGAAGTGCCGGTCAAAATCCGCACCGCGCTCGTGACGGCGCGCTCGGCCCCGGCGCACGAGCGTGCCATTCGCACGCTGATGGACTGGAAAATCGACATCGACGAGGCGATGTTCCTGGGCGGGCTGGACAAAGGCGCATTCCTGCGTGAGTTCGAGCCCGATTTCTTCTTCGACGATCAGACACGCCACTGCGAATCGGCGGCCCGCGTCTCCCCGACCGGTCACGTCATCAGTGGCATCGCCAATCATGACCACGCCTGAACAATCCTCGCTCGGCAAGGAAGTTGCCTACACCGAGCAGTACGACCCGTCCCAACTCTTCCCGATCGCCCGTGCGCCCGCGCGTGCGGAAATCGGCGTGCCCGACGTCCTGCCGTTCTTCGGCGCGGACATCTGGAACGGTTACGAACTCTCGTGGCTCAACGAGAAGGGCAAGCCGCAAATCGCGCTGTTGACCGCCATGGTACCCGCCGATTCGCCATTCATCATCGAATCGAAGTCGTTCAAGTTGTATCTCGGCTCGTTCGCACAGACGAAGCTGGCGAATGTCGACGCCGCGCGCGCCCTGATCCAGCAAGACCTGTCGGAAGCGGCGGGCGCGCCGGTGCAGGTGAAACTCGTGGAGCCGAGCGGTTTTGCCAAGCTCGAACTCGACGAACTCGACGGCTTGCTCGTCGACCGGCTCGACATCGATACCGACATCTACGTGCCGGATGCGTCGCTACTCACCGCCGCGTTCGATGAAGCGCCCGTGGACGAAACGCTCGTGTCCAACCTGCTCAAATCGAACTGCCCGGTCACCGGACAACCCGACTGGGGCAGCTTGCAGATCCGCTATGTCGGCCCGCCGATCAATCAGGAAGGCTTGCTCAAGTACGTGATTTCGTACCGGCGTCACACCGGCTTTCACGAGCAATGCGTGGAAGGGATCTTCATGGACATCATGCGTCAGTGCAAGCCGACCCAGTTGGCTGTCTACGCCCGCTACACGCGACGCGGCGGACTCGACATCAATCCGTTCCGCACCAACTTCACGTTGCCGATGCCGGACAACGCACGTACAGCGCGTCAGTAAGGTCAGTACTGTCAATAAGCGACACCAGGGCTGTCAGCCGAGATAGCCCAGTTTCGCCATCAGTCTCAACGCGGCGTTTCTGACGTTGGCGTATTTCGGCTCGCCGCCGCAACGCGCCATCGTCTCCCGCATCGCCTGGCATGCGCCGTCGAACTGGCGCAGCTCGATCAGACACTCCCCCACGCGATACATCGGCCCGGGAGCCTCCTCGTCCAGAAGCGCCGCCGCCATGAACAATGGCAGCGCCGCCTTAGGCTCGCCATGACGCTGCATCGATAGCGCCAGCGCCACCGCGTAGTCCGCATCCAGCGGACACGCAGACAGCAGCGGCGCAAAGCACTCGATGGCCTGCACAAAGTCGCCTCGCTCGAACGCCCCGTAGCCGCAGCGATAAACGGCGTCGCATTGCGCAGCGTCCCACGCGCCGGGACGCGGCAAATCGATCGCCTCGCGTCGCTGTTCGGCATTGCGCACCACGGCCAGCGCTGCATCGATTTTTCCGGCCATAGATGTCGACGACGATGCGTGCCCCAACGAATCATCAGACATAGTCACGTGGCGGAGCCTCCCTCGGCGATTCGAATTGCACACGCGTGCTGAGTGTCGTCATCGCCCGCCCTGCCTCGCGCTGCTTCTTCAGGCACAGACAGACCTGTGCCAGACCGTATGTCACAGCGAGCGTCGACACCGCGGCCATGCCGCCGCCGATGCCAACGCCGGTCCACTGATCCAGCCGTGAGGCCCCCGATTCGTCGTCCGCCACTGTTGCGGCAAGGCAGAAGTACGCGCCAGCGGACAACCCCAGCACGCCCACTACCGTCATCGCCACGCCGGTCAGTCCGCCCGACAGCCCGCCGCGCCCCAACCGGCTCATGGTCTGGGAGCGCAAACGAATGTCGTCCGGCGTTATGGGGAAATCGATGGTGATGCGGGCGTCTTCGGCGGACTCGATGGCGGCCCGGTACGTAGGTACAGCCGGTGCACTCGGCCCTGCCCCGCCGATGGATCCTGATCTCACAGTGACCTCCTTTCAGGTTAGGAGGCTGAAGATTGCGCGCTTTCACGACAACGGACCATCGAAGGCAAACCGCAGACTTTGCGAAACGGTAACGTCCGTCTCGGTCAACCAGAAGGCACAACGCCGAAACAAAAAAACCGACGATAACCGTCGGTTTTTCCATGGACGCTCAGCGCCGCGGGTGCGACTTACGCAGTCGGCTTCTTGTACGCCACGCAGTCCACTTCGACCTTGCAGTCGATGACCATGCTCGAAACCACGCAAGCGCGTGCGGGCGGATGATCCCCGAAGTATTCCTTGAACACCTTGTTGAACGACGCGAAGTCGCGCGGGTCGTCCAGCCACACGCCGATCCGCATCACGTGCTCGGTGCCGTACCCGGCTTCGGTCAGAATCGCGATCATATTCTGGATCGCCTGATGCGACTGGGCGACGATGCCCCCGTCGATCACTTCGCCGTCTTTCATCGGGGTCTGTCCCGAGACGAACAGGAAGCCGTCGGCTTCGGTCGCGCGTGCAAAGGGCATGCGCTGGCCGCCAGTGCCCTGCCCGCCTTCCACGCCATATCGTTTGATGCTCATCATCGCTCCTTTCAACAAATCGTTTTCAACAACACCGGCTCAGAACAACCGTTCAAAGCACCGGCTGCGGCGTGCCGCGACGCACAAAGCGCCCGGCACGCGCGTTCTGCGTCGGTGCGCGGTCCTGCCACGAGAGCACACCGTTGACCCACACCGCCGAAATGCCATACGCGGGTTGCATCGGATCGGTAAACGTCGCGGCGTCGGCCACGGTCGCCGGATCGAACAACACCAGATCGGCCCAATACCCTTCACGTACAAATCCGCGCTCGCTCAGACCGAAACGCTCGGCGGAAAGCCCCGTCATCTTGTGGACGGCTTCCGCCAGCGGGAACAGTGCCTGCTCGCGGCTGTAACGTCCCAGCACGCGCGGGAACGCGCCCCACAGACGCGGGTGCGGCAACGGGTCGTTGGGCAGTCCGTCCGAGCCGACCACCGTCGCCGGGTGACGCAGAATGCGGCGCACGTCGTCTTCTTCCATGCAGTGATACACAGCACCGGCCGGTTGCAGGCGCTTCGCCGCTTCCATCAGATCGACGCCCCAGTCTGCGGCAATCTTCGCGAGCAGTTTGCCGCCCTGCTCGGGATGCGGCTGGGACCATGTGACGAGAATGTCGAAGTCGTCGGTGACTTGCTTGAGATCGAGCGTCGACGAACTCGCCGTGTACGGATAGCAGTCGCAGCCGACCGGCTGAAAGCGCTGCGCCTTGTCGAGCGCTTCGAGAATTTCAGTGCTGCGTCCCCAGTTGTCGACGCCCGCGCACTTCAGGTGCGACACGACCACCGGTACGCGCGCATGACGTCCGATGCGGAAGGCTTCGTCGAGCGCTTCGAGAATCTCGGCGAATTCCGTGCGCAAGTGCGTCGCATAAAGACCGCCCGCTTCAGCCAACGGCTCGGCCAGCGCGAGGACTTCCTCAGTCGGTGCGGCATTCGCGTTCGCGTAGGCCAGTCCCGTCGACAAGCCCAGCGCGCCACCCGCCAGCGCTTCGCGAAGTTGCGCGCGCATGCCTTCGATTTCGGCTTGCGTCGCAGGCCGGTCAAGACGATCCATATGGTTGTTGCGTAGCGCCGTGTGACCGATTAGCGCCGCCACGTTGATCGACGGTTGCGCCTTCTCCAGCGCTTCGACATAGGCCGCGAAGGTCGGGTACTGGAACGCACTCGCCTCGCCCAGCAAGTTCATCGGATCGGGCGGATCCCCCTTGAGCGTGACAGGCGAAGCGCTGATGCCGCAGTTGCCGACGACGACCGTCGTCACACCTTGCGACAGCTTCGGCGTCATTTCCGGCGCGCGCACGACGTTGGTGTCGTCGTGCGTATGGACGTCGATGAAGCCCGGGCTCAGCACGTTGCCGTTGCCTGCGACAACTTGCGTCGCCTGCCAGCCCGAGCGCTCCCCCGCGGGTGTAATCGAGTGAATGCGGCCACCGCGCAACGCCACATCGAAGCGGTCGTCCGTCATGGGTGCGCCGGAGCCGTCCGCCAGACGAACGTCGGTGATCAGCGTATCGACCGTGCGATCGGCAAAATTTTCGGTGCGGTCAGTCATGTCAGTCTCCCAGAGGCTGGCGATCGCCGCCGCCCCGATGTGTGTCGAGCACATATTTGATTCGTCGCAACAGCGCCTGACTCTGCGGTTTGGCGAGCAACGCCAGTTCCGTAGCCAGCACGTCCATGGCAAGCAGCATCGCGTAACGCGACGACGACGGTTTGAAAATGAAATCGGTTTCAAGCGCGCGGATCGGCAATACCTCGTCGGCGAGCGCCGCCAGCGGTGACCCCGTCGCGGTGACGGCCACGACCTGCGCCCCGTATTCGCGCGCAATTTCACAGGCGGACAGCAGTTCCGGCGTGTGACCGCTCACCGAGAAGGCGAGTACGACGTCGTCGCGTCCGAGCGTACCGGCGACCATGCGGGCCAGCACGGCGTCCTGATAGCTGGCGACCGGGCGGCCCAGACGCACAAGGCGATAACGCGCCTCGTCAGCTAGCAGCGACGACCCGCCGCCCATCCCGAACGCGTACACCATGCGCGCCGAAAGCAGTCGCGCAGCGGCACGTCGCACGGTATCGGGATTGATAAGTCCGCGATGCACCTGCAACGTCGTCTGAATATCGTCGGCAATCCGGTCGATGGTCTCGCCGCCACCGTCTTGCCCATTGGCCGCGCTCGCGCCGAGAAAGCGCTGGCCGACGACTGCCGCCTGCGCCAGTCGCAGCTTGAGGTCGCGCACATCGCGGCAGCCCATCGCCTTGGCAAAGCGGGTCACGCTCGCCTCGCTCACGCCAGCGCGCTCGGCAAGCACGTTGATCGACGCCGCAGCAGCGCCCGCTACGTCTTCCAGCACGACCTGCGCGACTTTGCGTTCTGCCTGACTCAGGGCGTCGCTGCGTTGCGCAACGCGGGTCACGATATCGAAGGTTTCGGCCATATATCCGGTCTGTGCGGCGCCTCAACGGTCGGACGCCCAATATTTGTTACTTTATAACAAAACTGTCAAACGCAGGTAATTAAACGCTATTATAGGAGCCATTCAGCGGCTTTCAGCGCACAGACATGAGGAGAGATGGGAATGAGTGATACAAACTATCAGCACGGCATGATCGATACCCTCAACAAGGGTCTGGGTGCGCTGGAGGCGCCGCTCGCGCCGTCCGCCGCGACCGGACTGGGCTGGAATCTGCTGAACGAAGACCTGAGCCTGCCGACGGCGGTGCTCTACGAAGACAAGATCCGTCACAACCTCGCGTGGATGCAGCGCTTCGTGCACGAATACGGTGTGAAGCTCGCCCCGCATGGCAAGACGACGATGGCCCCGAAGCTATTCCGTCGCCAGTTGGAAGGCGGCGCATGGGGCATCACGCTCGCCACGGCACAGCAGACGTACGCGGCCTATCATCACGGCGTACGACGCGTGCTCATGGCGAACCAGCTCGTCGGCAAGCGCAACATGACGATGATTGCCGACTTGCTGAAGGACACCAACTTCGAATACTTCTGTCTGGTCGATTCGGCGGCTGCGGTGGTGCATCTGGGCGAATTCTTCCGCGCGCGCGGCCAGACGGTTCAGGTGCTGATCGAACTCGGCGTGACGGGCGGCCGCACGGGCGTGCGCGACGCTGCACAACAGCAAGCCGTGCTCGATGCACTGACGCAGTATCACGACGCCGTCAAACTCGCGGGCGTGGAAGTGTACGAAGGCGTGCTGAGCACGGAAGCGGACATTCGCGCCTTCCTGCAACGCGCAGTGAGCATCACGCGCGAGCTGGTCGCAGCGGGCCGCGTCGAGCGCAACCCGGCCGTGCTCTCGGGCGCGGGGTCTGCCTGGTACGACGTCGTCGCGGACGAATTCGCGCACAAGGACGTGGGCGCGCCGCTGGACGTAGTCCTGCGTCCCGGCTGCTATCTCACGCACGACGTGGGTATCTACAAGGCGGCCCAAGCACAGATCGCGACGCGCAACCCCATCGCGAAGCAGATGCGCTCGCAACTGCAACCGGCGCTGCAGCTGTGGGCGTACGTGCAATCGATCCCCGAACCCGAGCGCGCCATCATTGCGCTGGGCAAGCGTGACGCCGCGTTCGATGCGGGCATGCCAGAACCGGCACAGCAATTCCGTCCCGGCGAGAGCAAGTCGCCGAAGGCCACGCCCGAGCATTGGGAAGTGACCGGCATGATGGACCAGCACGCTTACCTGCGCATCGCCCCGGGCGACGACATCCGCGTGGGCGACATGATTGCGTTCGATATCTCGCACCCGTGCCTGACGTTCGACAAGTGGCGTCACCTGCCGGTCGTCGATGGCGACTACAACGTCGTCGAGATCGTGCAGACGTTCTTCTGATCGTCGTCACACCGCTCGTCTTCAACGTCTCAAAGAAAAAGCCGCTTCGAATCCGAAGCGGCTTTTTTTGTGGCCGACGTCCATCGGGGGCGAGCGACCTATGACGCGTTTTTGGAGGCTCGCTTTCGCGCGGGCGTGGTGTCCGTGGCGCTCGGTGCGGCGGGTGGCGCAGCGCCCGACTTCGCCCTGGACGCCACCGACTTGAACTGCGCCTCAAGATGCACGAGCGCGCTCTCCAGCGTGGCGATTTCGTCAGGCGTCATGCCTTCGAGCGTGTCGTCGAAGAAGGCCTGACGACGCGGCGTCGCCTCGTCGTGCACGGCCATGCCCGCGTCCGTCAGCGTGACATTGGTCAGACGATTGTCGTCGGGGTCGGTCGCGCGCGTCAGCCAGCCGAGCGCTTCCATCGACTGAAGCTGACGGGTGAGCGACGCGGGATCGAGTCGGCAATGTTCGGCAAGAAACTTCTGCGAGCAGGTGCCGCGTTCGGCCAGCGCGAGAATGATGCGCCAGCGCGGCAGCGGATGTCCGACCTGCGCGTCGAAGGCGAGCATCATCGCGCGGTAGGTCAGACTCAATTGCTGAATGACGTTACGTTTCAAAGCGGTCGGCATCGCGTCACTCCCCTGCTGGCGGCTGCGGCTTCGCACCGCGCGTCAGACGAATGAGCGGCACGCGTCGTACGAACCACAACCCGGCGAGCGCCGCCGCGAGCGACACCATCTGCCCGTTGTGAATGGCGGCGACGAGCGACGTACGCGCCGACTCGATGAACAGGGCGCCATTCTGGCCCATGTGCGCGAGCGTCATCAGAAAATCGCTTTGTGCAGTGGCGTTCACCAGAATCTGCGGATCGGAAAGTTGCGACGTGAAACGTGTGCCTTCGTTGGCCGCCAGCGCATCGGTGACGCGTGCCGTATAGCTGTGATTCACCAACGTGCCGACGATGGCCGTCCCGAGCATCCCGCCGATCATGCGCAGCGATTGCATCAACGCGGTGGCGATGCCGAGGTGCGCGCGCCCGGCGACCTCCTGTGCGAAGACAGTCAGGTTCGGCATCACGAAGCCGAGGCCGAGACCCGCGAGGAACATATACGCAGCGATCAGCAGATGCGGCGTGCCGCGATGCGTGGTGATGATGCCTGCGCAGGCCAGCGCGAGCAGCAGGAAGCCGCCGTACAACATCACGTTCGGATTTCGCAGACGGGTGATCAGACGCCCGTTCACGATGCTGCCCACGGTGATACACACGACCAACGGCGTGATGAGCAAACCGGTTTCGCGCGGCGAGAGTCCGAAGCCGCCCTGCAGCAGCAGCGGCGCGTAGAACAGCAACCCGAACATCGAGAACCCGGCGAAGACCGACAGTACGAAAAGCGGCGCGAGCGATTTGTCGCGGAACATCTCGAACGGCACAATCGGATGCGAAGTGCGCTGCTCCCACCGATAGAGCGCGAACGACGAGACGACCAGCACGATAGCCAGCGTCACCACACCGCGCGAGAGACCGTCCGCAGGCAGCCATTCGACGAGCATCTGCAAGCTCCCGAGCGCTGCGGTGATGAGCACAGCGCCGAGCCAGTCGATGCTGGCTTTGCTGTGTTCTTCGGCGCGCATTTGCGGCAGGTGGCGTCCGATGAACCAGATGCCGAGCAAACCGACGGGCAGATTGACGTAGAAGACCGAGCGCCAGCCGTAGGCTTCGGTGAGAAAACCGCCGAGCGACGGTCCGATGGCGTTCGCGATGCCGAAGGCAGAACTGAGCATGACCTGCCAGCGCAAACGCACGTGAGGATCGGGGAAGAGTTCCGGCACGCAGGCAAACGCGGTCCCGACGAGCATGCCGCCGCCGATGCCCTGCAGAGCGCGGGCGAAGACGAGGAACGGCATGCTGTTCGCCGCACCGCAGAGGACCGATGCGGCAGTGAAGACAATGATCGCCGCCACGACGAATCGCTTGCGGCCGTAGAAATCGCCGAGGCGTCCGAAGATGGGGACGGTGATGACGGAGGTGAGGAGATACGACGTTGCGACCCACGCGTAGTACTCGAACCCTTTGAGTTCCGCGACGATGGTCGGCAGTGCAGTCCCGACCACGGTCTGGTCGAGCGCCACCATCATCGTGCAGAAACAAAGGCCGAGCATCGCCACGAGCGACTGCCGGAAGGGCAACACCTGCCCCGCCGAGTGCGGGGTGCTAGGACTGGGAGCCATTTTTTGGATGGATCAATGTTTGATCAGTCAAAGATTCTAGCATGGTTGCTGATTGGGGGATTCGCTGTCACCATCAAATGATTTCCCATACTCCAACACCCGAACAAGCCGGAAAGGCAGGCCACGCATAGCAGTATCGAAAATCTTTTGCTCAAAAAAACATGCGGAAATATGATGAAAAAACTGACCGCATACGCCGCAAGAGTGCCGCAAACTCCCCCCAACGCGCCCACATCAAAATCGCCAATCACACGACCACAACGCCGAAGTGTCGGCGGCCACGCAGGCACCGAACCCACTACTAAACCGTTCTCGCGATAGGATTTTGTTACTTGATATCGCGCAGCGACAACCTAGTACAGGTATGGCAAATGCCACACGTGTCGAGCGCAACCGAGCAATGCGTGAGTCGCGCTTGGATCAACGCCTCTCAAACACAATTGCGTTAGCACGCGCCGCCGCAACGATGTCGTCGCGGTCCAAATACAGCTCTATCGCGGGGACTGGCGCAAAAGCCGCGAGTTGAAGTAGCCACGTAAAAGGAAACGTTCCTCGCTCGAGCAATCCTTCGCGCACTAAGGCGAGGTCAGGCTGAGCCAAGGCCGCCTCGACGGCAGCAACAGGCAACGAGCTAGCACGTGCAACCGCACGGCGTTCCTCGATATAAATGCGACGACTCGACTCGCACCAATCAACACGCCGAGTCAGATGAGGAGCCCAACTCCGAGGGATTGCTGCACCACACGCGCAAAGGAGCTGCAGGAAGAAGGAACACTGAAATGACCCTCTTTGAATTTTTCCATTCAATCCGCGCAAAGACTCCTCGATGCCGAGCGACGCAAAGCCCTGAGCAACGTCATCGTAGGTCACCCCCTTGCGAACCATCACACCACGCGCGCAACGCGAAGCAAGCCTCGTCCAGTCGGTGTCAGTGTGACTCACTTGCACGCCTCCAGAACAACACGCGCACCGCCAAGCCTCTCTCGCACGAGCAGAAGCATGCAAATGCACGACATCGAAAAAATAGACGATGAAGCCCAAGTGACACCAGCCACTTGCGACTGATGCGAATTCACTTTGAAGCTTTTGACGTGGAGATTATGACGCTTATGCCGTTGCGCGCAACAGGCGAGCCGGCCATCTCAAGAAACATCAGCGAGGGAAGCAGTCGTCCAAGACCTCATGCGCCGGCAGCTCGCAACTCGGTATGGTGCTATGACTTCGTATTCGATGCCTGTGCAAACGGTGAGCAAGTTAAATGCCTGACGGTGGTCGACGAATACACGCGGGAGTGCCTGGCGATCGATGTGGCGGGATCTATTCGCTCAAGCCGAGTCATTGAAGTGCTGAGTCGGCTAATCAGCGTGCATGGCGAGCCCCGTTATCTTCGGTTGGACAATGGGCCGGAATTTGTCAGCACGGCGCTGTTGAAATGGGCGGTAAAGGAGCGGATCGAGACAGCGTTGATTGATCCGGGCAAGCCGTGGCAGAACGGAACCAGCGAGAGCTTCAACGGGAAATTCCGTGACGAATGTTTGGCGATGGAGTGGTTTCGCAACCGAATTGAAGCGAAGATCGCGATCGAAGACTGGCGGACGCACTACAACGAAGTACGTCCGCATTCGAGTTTGCAGTACTTAACCCCGACAGAATTTCGTCGGGCTATCGAATGTAGTTCGACCACCGGGGCCGTGATTCTCTAAACGCCAGTGGCACGAAAAAATCCGTCAGGTCAGCCCCAACTTCGAGGCCTTTTGTGAACCGTGGGTATTCCGGGACACCTTTGACGCGAAATCGAACACGCAACTGTCGCTTCCGCTTCGAGCAAACGAGACTAGAGTCGGGCGCACCCGCAGCCGCCACCAATGTAAGGCCAGATAACACAACATATCTTTCGAGGTAAGACTTAACAGGCATGGATGCTCCTTGCGTTGATTTGCCTACCCGTTGAAAACGGGGTTGCAAGTTGAGGCCGACCTAACTCGGTCGCTCCTCAGGGTGTTCCTCATGAGGCTATCGCGCCTCCCTAAGATTGCGCGGCACCGACGACGATTCGGAGTTACCACCCGACGCGCCAGCTAACACACGCACAAATGGGTATAGGAACGGTGGAAACCATCATTTCCATGACTCTTGCCCCCTCCCGCTCCAGAACGATCCGCAGTCTCAAGAAAAGCGCCTTGCGTTTCTTGTGGTGTTTTCTACCAGTGATTAGTGTGGCATTTGCCATACACAACAACAGGAGACTGTCGTCATGATCAGCAGAGCGCCGCCAGTAGAGGTCCAACCGATTACTCGCCTCGCTAGATGGCAAGTGTTTGAAGTCGACAGCGGAACCCACCATTTCGTGGGCTGGGTGAACGAGGATATGCGGGGAAGCGTGAGCTCCGCAATTCAAGAGTTTGATACCCAGAAGGGCGCGGGGCGCACTGCCTCTGGACGCATCTATCAACTCGCCGGTCCGTCAAGCTACGACGGCGACGCCTTGTACGTTTGGGACCAATGGCGACGACTGAATCATGTGGAATCGTTTCAGGACGTATCGACCGAGTACAACTTCGCAACTGATAACCACTAACCTCGGCAGATACGGTCGTCCAGTTCCCCGAACAGGGGGATTACAACGGCTATGGTGCGCCGTGAAATCTGAATATTGCGGACAGCGACGCACCCATCTGAACTGCAAGTGAAGACAAGTCGACGACAGGACAAGATCGCACCCGAGCCAGAGCTGACGCGCAGCCTCGACTAGGTCAAGGAAAAACTCAAGACGCCGCCCAATGCGAACTTGTTCACCACAAACCTCTTCGCGCCCAAAGCCTTTTATGAGTGAAGTGCGAAAGCGTAGCAAGATGGCCCGCCAGGCGTTGGCGGGCCATCGGCGTCACCAGCTTAATTGTGAGCAAACACTAAAGGGCGTTTGGCTGCCCACGGCATGGATTTCTCAAGCAGCGACGCAATTTGCAACAGCACGGCTTCATTGCCGACCTTCGCCGTAAGCTGCACACCGATCGGAAGTCCGTCTGCACTAATGCCAAGTGGCAACGAGATGGACGGCTGGCCCCCGACATTGAATGGGAAAAGGAATGCCGTGTCCTTGAGGAATGCGTCGTTGTAGGCCTGCCAATCGCCTACCGACATATCGAATGCGGAACCTATGGGGAACGGCAGTCGGCGCATGACGGGCGAAACGAAGACATCGAAGGCATCGAGCGAAGCGGCAATTGCCATGCCCCCGTGTCGCATGGCGTCGATGTCCCGGGCATGGCCGACGGCGTCGACGCGCTTGCCCATTTCAATGGCCGACCACGTATAGGGCTCAAGGGTCTCAGGCGTCGGAGCGACGCCCAGCAATTTCGTTGACTCTTCGAACTGAAGCGCGGCCTGCACGGCCAGAATACGGGTGTATGCCTGCCAGCAACCTTGAATATCGAATCGCATATCGTGCGGCTCGACGTGGTGGCCCAGCGTACCCAGTTCTGCCGCGACCGAATGCACGGCCCGGGCAATCTCCGGATCGACGGCACTTCCCTCGGGCGAGCGTACCGAGAAGCCGCAACGCAAGCGCGCCGGGGGTGTCTCCAAGACAGAAAGATATGAGGTTGCAGGCTTGGGCAACGCATAAGGCTCGCCCGGCGTGCCGCCCGACACCACGTCGAGGAACGCTGCCGTGTCGCGCGTGGTACGCGATAGACATAGGAATACGGCGCCGCCGTGCCAAAAATCCGCAGCCGGGGCAATAGAGGCGCGTCCTCGCGACGGCTTCAATCCGACGGTACCGCACATAGCTGCCGGCATCCGGATGGACCCGGCACCGTCGCTTCCCTCCGCCAACGGCACCATTCCGGAGGCAACCGCCGAGCCAGCACCGCCGCTCGATCCGCCTGCCGTGAGCGCCGTGTTCCATGGATTCCGTGTCGGACCGTTGAGTTTTGGCTCGGTCGTCAGCGACCATCCGTTCTCGGGCACGTTGGTAAACCCAAACGGAATCAACCCGGCGGTGCGCATGCGACGCACTGCCTCGTTATCCGACGCCGGGGCGGTACTGTGCAACCGGTAATAGCGGCTGCTGTTCGTCGATTGCAGACCCGAAGCGGTCGTCGCCAGATCCTTGAGGAGAAACGGCACACCGGCAAACACGCCCTCGCCGATCGGGGCTTGCGCCCGCTCGCGGGCGTCGTCATAGCAACGCTGACTTACGGCGTTAAGCGTCGGATTGAGTTCGTCCACGATCTGGATCGCGACTTCCATCAACTCGGCTGCGCTCACGTCGCCACGTTTGACCAGCGCAGCCAGTCCGAGGGCGTCGTGTTGCAGATACACGTCTTTCATCGAATTTTGCGTACTCATGTTTCCTACCTTCATCAAAATGCTATGCGTACGTCACGCAACGCGACGTACCGTCGAATCAACCGGGCATACGCATCGCTACAGGTTCGCGCGTGCGTTCGCGGCGAAAGCCGATCAGATGGGCCACTGCGGCAATGGCCGATAGTCCCATCGGGTACAACCAAAAGCTCTGCCAAGCCCCCAAATTCAGGGCAGCAGCACCGGCAGGCAAACTCGCGTTATAGATATGGCCGGCCACCTGTGCACCGACGAACATGCCCAGTCCGTAGGTGAAGAACATCACGAGTCCCTGTGCCTGTCCCTTGGCGGCAGGACCGGCAATCTTTTCGGTGTAGACGAAAGCCGTCACGAACAGGAAGTCGTAGCAGATGCCGTGAATGGCGATGCCGATAAAGACCAGCGTTAAGCTCGGAGGCAATGCACCGCTCGAATAGAGCGCATAGCGCGCCACCCATGCGCACATGGCCAGCAGAATCATCCACTTGTAACCGACATAGCGGATCAATACCGGAATCAGGGCAATGGCGACGAGGTCGCTCAGTTGTCCCGCCGTCATCACGGTACCGACGCGTTTAAACCCAACGGCATCGGCGAACGTTGCGGTATAGGCGTAGTAAAACGTGAGCGGAATCATGATGAGGAACATGCATCCCAGCAGTACGGCAAACTGACGATGCTTGAGCAAGCCAAGCCCCTGCGCGAATGTGTTGCCAGAATGCCCGTTGGCATTGTTCGCTGGGTCCTGAGGTAGGCGACGAGGCAACGTCAGGCTCAAAGCGCCTAGCACCAACGAAGCCACCGCTGCAATCGTGAACACCAACGTAGAATCCGACAGTCCGGCTTCTCCGATGAAGAAACCCGGAACGATCCATCCGACATTCGCAAACAATCTCAGGTACGGGAAATTCTCTGCTTGCCCGAGATGTGCAAACGCAATGTTGTTCGTCAACGACAGTGTCGGCATGAAACAGAGGTTATAGACGAACAGCGTCACGAGCAGGCCGGTACTGTTGCTGTGCTCGATGAACGATGGCACGGTGAAGAGCAGCAAGCCGCCAGCGATGTGCAGCACAGCGAGAAGCCGCTCGGCACTGAAGTACTTGTCGATCAGATAGCCCGCAATAAAAGGGGTAATCATCGACGCCATCGGGCCGAGCGAGTACAAATCCCCAATGTGAGCGCCCAAACCGTGTTTGCTCAACACGAGTCCAGCTGTCACAAACCACGCGCCCCATACGAAGAAGTTCAGGAACATGACCGCCGCGATACGAATGTAGATGCTCATGATTCTTCACCTCAGAACGTATGCTTCAGGCCGAGGCGAAACGCTGCCTGCGCCCGGGTAGACGACGCGCCGAAGCCTGTGATCTGCGCGACGCTCGCGCTGCCTGCAGCCAACTGGTAGACGGCCATCATGTAAATGTCTGTCCGTTTGGAAAGAAGGTAGTCGGCCATGAAGTTCACTTGGTGATACTTCGGCGAGTCGCCCGTAGCGTTGTCGTTGCCGAAGGTGTACGTGTATGAGCCAAGCAGATACCACTCAGGCCGGAGCTGATAGCCCAACGCCAATTCGACGTTCTTGAAGCTGGCGTTGTGACCGGAGGCACCGCCTACGAACACCGTGTTCGTGAAGCTGGTTATCAGCTTGGCCTTGCCGAATGCGTAACTTACCCCTGCGCCCGCGATGTTTTCGTATTCGGCGTTAGGCAAGTACTTGCCGTACACGGTGTTGGTATAGGTAGCGCTGTTCATGTAGAACCCGTCGAGTCCCGTGCCGGGCGACGCCGCTCGCAGAAATGCCGCGCCGAAGCCGAGAGGGCCGTTCGCATAGTTCACGCCGACGCTCCATACGCTGTTGCGATGGAAGTCGCCAACGACGTTCCCGAACGCATACAGCCCGCCGAACGACAGTCCGTTGTAATCGATGCTCCGATACTTCACCGAATTGCTCACGATGAAACCGTTGTCCGTGTTGTCCACGTCCTGCGGGTGCGAAAAATACCAACCAGCGTAGGCACCATTGGATGTATAGGGAGCGACGAAATCGACAATCGAGTCGTATTGCCGGCCGAACGTCAGGGTTCCCAACGTCTTGCTGGACAGCCCCATCTTTGCCTGCCGATTGAATGCCCTGCCCGACCCGTTGCCAGTGAATCCGTCGAAACCGTTCTCAAGCTGGAACACCGCCGACAGTCCCCCACCTAAGTCCTCACTGCCCTTGAAACCGTAGTTGCTTCCCACCGGAACGCCACTCACCGCTTTCCACACGCTTTTCCCGCCATCATTGCTTGCATACGTCAATCCACTGTCGATCAATCCGTATAACGTCACACTGCTTTGTGCTTCAGCGCCCAATGAAAAAAGCGCTCCCAATACCCCTACAACGGCCAATCGCTTCACGATCTTCTCCTGTCCTTGCGATGACGCCAGCACGTTTTCAAGATGTGCCGGTCGTGTGCTGCGCCGTGGGGTACGGTTTCCACAAAAATAAGTACAACTAATTTTTAACTACTTATTTTTTTAAAAAACTACGCCTTTTGTTCAGGGACGTGAGCGTTACACGTGGCATCGCGGACTTGCTACCATTCCTTGCACCGGAAAACGTCAATCAGCAATTGATGTGCTGACCCTTGATTCAAGCGTATGCTGAGGAAATAAATTTTTCATCGGGTGTTACACTTACTTATATGAAAAAAAATGACCAAACATTACTAGAGCGTATGCGTAGTGCCATGCAGACGCTCAGTCCCGCCGAACGACGTGTCGCGATGACGTTGATCGCGGACTTTCCAATCACTGGACTCAAGACAGTGGTGGAGATCGCCGCAGCCTCCGGCGTAAGTCCCGCGACCGTGTCGCGATTCGCCGAAACGCTCGGTTACGGAAACTTCGCCGAGTTCCAGCGAGGGCTTCACGCCGATGTCGTCGCTCGCTTTGCCTCGCCTGGGGCGCTTTTCGAGACGCTGCCCGATCAACTCTCCGAAGGAGAAGGCGCGGACGCGGCGCTCAAGCTGTTTACCCAACTCGTGACGGACACGATGAGCGCAACGGACCCCAGCGAGGTCGAAGCACTCGTCGACCAATTGGCTGACGCCAAGCGCACCATCTATTTCGTGGGAGGACGTCAGACCGGATCGCTGGCACTGTACTTCCGACAGCTCATACACAATCTGCGCGCAAAAACAGTGCATATCAGCGGCATCGATGGTGCCGCCGTAGACCTGCTAGCAGACCTCGATTCGCGCGCTACGCTCGTCGCCTTCGACTTCCGGCGCTATCAGCAGGACACGGCGGACTTCGTGGCGGCGGCGGCCGCACGCAAAGCGCAGATCGTACTCGTGACAGACCCTTACATGTCGCCAGCTGTAAAGAACGCGCATCAGGTGTTCGTGTGCCACACGCGCAGTGGCGTGCCGTTCGATTCGTTCGTCAGCGTACTGGCATTCATCGACTTCATATGCCAGCAACTGTTCATTCGCCTTGGACAAGATGCACATAACCGCATTACTCGATTGGAAGGTATTCGCGAAGCCGCTGGCGTGGAGCATCTGTTGAGAAAATAGACGCACTCGCTCGACCCCCACGCTTCATCGGGCGAGTGCATCAAACCATTGCCTCGCGCAGCTCACACGGTATTACTTATCTGCCTATGTGTGATGCGCTCATGCCCCAGTCAGCGGATAGATTCGCTGGGCGTTGCCAACGGAAATCGCCTCGGCAATGCGCTCGGCGTCTGCAAGCGTGCAAGCACCGTCCGCAATCCAGCTGTCGAGCACCCGCCCGAGCATGATTCGGAACTGCACAGCGCCCAGGTAATGCAATTCGGGTAACCCGAAGGCATCCGAACTGAACAACTGTTTGTAGAACGGTCCCATTTCCATCGCGTGACGCATCGCGCTCAACGCCGACGGTCCGAGGAAGTTCAGGATGGCGCCGACGTCGTAGTACACGTGCTGAAAGATCTCCGCGAGCCAACCCGCTTCCCGGATGAACGGGTAGTTGTGCAGAAGTGTGATGGGCACGCCCAACGGCTCGGTGGCTTTGAGAAAATCGGTGAAATGCGTCGGATCGCACGCATGCATGTAGACATCGGGGTCACCAAAGCCGACGTGCAGTTGCAGCGGGAAGCGCTTTTCGCGGCATACGTCGATTCCCATCCACAGGCCGAAGCGCAGCAGCACCGTGTCGCTCAGCCGCGGAGCCTCGTCACCGAGCGACGACAGCCAGCGCGATGCAGCCGCCTCCACTTCCTGAGGGCTAGGGCGGGTTTGGTCGATCTTGAACGTCGAGCGGTAAGCCACAACACTCTTGAGCCCGACCGCATTGACACAACGCGCACGAAGTTCGGCCTCGCAACGCTGTGCGAACGTCGCAGCGTCCCCACCTTCGCGTGCTACCCCCTCGATAACCGACTCGATGCGCACGACTTCACGCGCCGGCGCATTGGCCAACTCGGCGACACCGGCAACATCTGTCAGCCGCGCGGAGCGGTGACCGGTATCGACCAGATACATGCCGATTCCGGAGGCGCGTAACAGACGGCGTCCGACTTCCTCAACGCCCAACGCCTGACGACGCTCGACGTAGGCTTGCGGCGTAGCGAACGGTTCGAGATCGAGAACCGGTGCGCAGTGTCGACGAATGAGAAGTCCCAGCGGTTTGTCGAACTGCGACGCGCCCTCGGGCGGTGGCATGTAGCTCTCGGAGAGAAGTGCCTCGAATCCGGTGCGATCGAGCGGAGCGCGAATGGTCCCGTGGCAATGGTGGTCGATCAATGGGTGGTTGATATCAATCATGATGTCGTCTGCATGGGGTCAGTAAATATCGCGATAAATGTCGCAAACGGCTTCGGGCGTACGCCCGTCCATCGCGGCAATTTCATCGCGTTTGATCTTGATGTACGCGTCGAGCAGGGTCGGGGATAACCATTGCGCGGCCATCTCGTCTGCCTGGAGCGCGTCCAGCGCCTCGCCAAGCGTCGCGGGCAACGGCGTGATGCCCAACGACGCACGCTCGGCATCCGTCATATCTGCCGGATCACGATCGACGAGCGGCGGCGTGGCAAGCTTTCGACGGATGCCATCGAGCCCGGCGTAGGCGAGAATACCGATGAGCAGATAGGGGTTGCTCAATGCGTCGGGCGCACGGAATTCGAGATTGATGGCGCGTGCGCGATCCTTCTCGTTGTGAGATGCCGGGGGGCACACACGCACCGCCGCCTCGCGGTTTTGCACACCAAACGAGCTATATCCGCAACTCCAGTGATGCGGCCCCAGGCGTTGATACGACACTGGTGCCGGTGCCGCGATGGCGCAGATGGCGTTGACGTGCGCCATGATCCCAGCCACAAACGCACCGGCCTTCTCCGAAATGAGTGACGGCGAATGCGCTTCGTACAGCACCGGATGGCCATCGGCATCGACAAAGCTGAAATGCACATGCTGGCCGTTCCCCACAGCGTCTGGCGCGGGTTTGGGCGAGAACGTGAGTTTGATGTTCTGACGCCGAGCCACTTCGCGCAGGACTTCACGAACCAGCACGGCACGATCAGCGCCACTCACGCCCGGCGCTGGGCCACAAGCGATTTCCAACTGCCCCTTCCCAAATTCCGGCTCGACGGTCTGCGGATCCAGATTCGCAGTGCGCAGTGCGACTACCGCCGCATCGAAAAACTTCGCAGAGGCGCGAAACGCGTCGACGGTATAGACCGGACGTGAGGCGATCTCCGGTTCACCCAGTCTTGTGAACTCGAATTCGAATGCACTCAACATCGTCCATCCGGTCTCTGCGCGCAACGCCGAGAGGGCAGCCTCGCAGAACGCGCGTGCGCAGCAATCCCAGGGGGTGCCGTCCTTGGTGATCGACTGCGTCAATACCATGTTGAAAGAGGGCCATCCGTCGCTTGCCGGTATCTGAGCGCCTGCGCCCACCGGCACTTGACGCACCTCGTCCATCGGTCCCCAGGGATTTTCCGCCACGGTGCCAAACGGCAGAATTGCCTGCCCGGCCGACGGCCAACCCACGCCATTGCGCTTGACGGCGCTCAGGTCGTCTTGCAGAACCGCTCTGCACCGTGCGAGGCCGTTCAGGTCGCACCACGTCAACATTGCCAAATCGCTATTCATTTCTCTCTCCGTACTGCTTTTCGCACGTGTCCGGGCACCGAACTGGCGCCTTCCGGCACATCTTGTTGATCTATGCCATTGCCATTCACTGGCGATCTGTCGAGGGGCGAACAGGAAACGGGAATTCGCCGAGCGCCGGAATCTCGCGACGGAACATCAACGTCTGCGGTGCCATCCCAAGCTCTCTTGCGGCGCGATGCCCCGAATAGACCGCTGCCGCGATGGTCCCCGGCGCAAGCCCGTCGCCGATCAGATGCAGCGACGTTCCGGACGCATCGCCTGTTTGCTGACTTTGTGCCTCAAGTGCGTCATACAGGCTCCGTTGCGGCGCGCGGGATGTCACCAACAGCAGCGATGCCGCCGGGACGTCGTGCGTGCGTCCTGTGTATTCGCAGGCCAGCGTCACGTGATCGTCGCCCACACCAGTGATTGAATGCGAAGCCACGATGCGCACGTCAAGTTCGATGAGGCGTCGTTGGATGCGAGATTGCTCCAATGTGTTATGCGTCCACGTCGCGACATCGGCGGCCGGTGTGACGAAAATCACCTCCACGCCGCGCGAGCGCAGCAGTTCGGCCATCACGCTGCCCATGTAGTAGTGATCGTCGTCGAACAGCACGACCGGTGAGGGGATGGTGCCGCCGGCCATGACGTCGTCAGGCGTAATCACTGGCAAGGCTGTCTGCGCAAGTGGGGAGCGCAGGGCTCGGCCGAGCCCGTCGCGGCGCCAGTGCGACCCGGTTGCCACAAAAACGTGGTCGGCGTCGAATTCGCGCACGTCGTCCGCCCCCACGGGACTTTCCTGATAGATCTCGACGTTTGGCAGGCGGCGCAATGCTTCCAAGCGGTAGTCGATGACCCGGATCCAGGCGGAGAGCCCCGGCAGACGCGCTTCGCGTGTCACTCGCCCCCCAAGGTCGCGGGCGGCGTCGACCAGCGCCACGTCATATCCCCGTTCGGCGAGCACGCGGGCGCACTCCAGGCCCGCAGGGCCACCGCCGACGACCAAGGTTCTTGCGGGTTCGCTGATACGCGGTACTCGCTCAGGATGCCACCCACGACGCCACTCCTCGCCCATCGTCGGATTCTGCGTGCACCGCACCGGTGTCATCGTGTGGTCGCTGCTCACACAGATGTTGCAACCGATGCACTCGCGAATCTCGTCCGTGCGTCCGCTGTCGATTTTCTCGGGCAGAAATGGGTCGGCGATGGAGGGGCGCGCTGCGCCAATGAGGTCCATCACGCCGCGACGAACTTGCGAGACCATGGCGTCCGGCGACGTGAAGCGCCCGACGCCAACTACCGGCTTTGTCGTCAACGCCTTGAGTCCCAACAGGAATTGCTCCTGAAAGCCTTCTTCCGAAAAGCGCGACGTCATGCTGTCGTTGGACCAGTCGGCCACGTTGACGTCCCACAGATCGGGGAGTTCGGCAAGCGTGGCAAAAATCTCCCCGCCGTCGCCTTGACGCTCCAGCCCTTCGCGTCCCATACGCTCGTCTATCGCAAGCCGGACGGCAACGGCACATCGATCTCCCACAGCGTCTTTCGTGTCTTCGATCAACTCGCGCAACAAGCGCAGCCGATTCTCAACCGCGCCGCCGTACTCGTCCTGACGACGGTTATTGCGTGGCGTCAGAAAATGGAAAGGCAGCCCGAGATCGTGTCCGGCGTAGACGTAGATAATGTCGAACCCTGCGTCACGCGCACGCAATGCGGCCGCCCGGTGCAACTGCCGAAGTTGCCGGATATCCGCAAGCGTCATGGCACGCGCCTGAATCGGGTCGTAGCCGCGCACCGGTGTGTCCGACGGCGCCCACGGAATTTCACGACTGAATCGGTTCGGTGCCGAATAGCCATTGAACGCCAGTTCGATACCAGCCAGAGAGCCGTGGGCATGCACCGCCTGCGCCATCCGCGCGAGAGCAGGAATATCCCGGTCGTCCCACAATCTGGCTTCGATGTAAGGCGAAAACTCGCTCAAGGGACTGATTTCGCATTCTTCAGTGCAGACGACGCCCCATCCCCCCTCAGCCTTGACCGCTCGCATGCCTGCCATGGCCGAGGGATGGACGTGTCCCATGCCGTTGCAGTGCGGCACCTGATAGAAGCGATTGCGTGTCTTGACAGGGCCGATCTGCACCGGCTCGAAAAGAATGTCAAAGCGTGGATCACGAGCGCGCATCGTCGTGTTCTCCTTTCGCTGTGGCGGGCGCAGCGCGTGTCAGCAGGCTGGCTTGCGGCAACAACGCCGTCAGGTTCTGGTCGGCGCGTTGCCAATGTCGCCCGTAATCGCGACGACACTCAAGCAGTGCATCGACGAGCATGTCAGCCCAGTAAATGGCACCTACCGCATCGGCGATCAGGTCCTGCCGAAACTCGACCTGAAGGTGCGCCAGGCCGCGCCGGATGGCGTGCTCCGGCGTGGTGAAATCGATGCCAATGTCGAGCGCGTACGGTTGGTTATCTCCCGTACAAATATCCGGACGTGCCTGTAAGCGCTCGATGACCGGCCTGGCAACGCGCTCGTCGCCCGACCAGCTAATGCCAATTTCCCACGGACGATGTTGCCCCTGCCAGTAGGGTGTACACGAGTGCAGCGAGAGAAACACTGGGGTGCCACCGCGTGCCACGACCTGCGCGAGCTCCGTTGCCACCGTATGTTGATACGGCACAAGAATTTCATTGATGCGTTGCTCGCGGTCTCGTGCCGTCAGCCCGCGATTGCCCGGCACAGCAATCCCACCCGAGGTTTCTGGAATGGACGCAGGGTCCTCGGGGTAGCGATTGCAGTCGATGACTAGCCTGGAGAAGCCTGCCTCGACCAACGTTGCGTCGAGACGCTCGGCCACCCGGCGCGCGACTTGCTGCATACCGATATCCCAGCCGATATGCGATTCGATGTCCTGTGCGCGCAGCCCCAGACCGCCGAGCGTGCGAGGGACAACCTTCGACGCATGATCGGACACGATGAACCAGTCGGCACTGACACCGCGGACAATTTGTGCGGGGGCTGGATCCAACGTGCCCAAGAGGCGGGACGACGTCGACGATGGTGATTCCATGAGCGAGCTCACGCAGCACCGCCTTGATTGGGCCGCTGGGGGATGTGGGCGTGAATAATTATTTTCATAAAATCACAAAAAATACAAAATGAAAAACGATGATCAAATGCTAGCACTTTCCTCGAAAGGAAAAATAAATTTCTTTTCTAAGTGTTTACTACTATTTGTACTAAAATTTTCATTCAAGTAGTCTCTACTCCCGCACCCTGAAGTGCGGTTCGTCGGCACAGACCGAGTATTGAGGAGAGGTGACCCTATGGAAGTCGAGTCGTTTGGATATGCGCAGGAACTCAAGCGGTCCCTGGGGTTTCGGGATCTGATCGTCTATGGGATGTTATGGATGATCCCGGTCTCGCCCTTCGGGATTTATGGATTCGTGGCCGATGCTTCGCACGGGATGGTCGCGCTCGCCTACTTGCTGGGTGTGCTCGCCATGTCGCTGACGGCACTCAGCTATCAGTCGATGTCGGCCGTCTTTCCGCTGGCAGGCTCGGTCTATACCTATGCCCAGCGCGGGATAGGCCCGACAGTAGGATTTATGGCCGGCTGGTTGATCCTGCTCGACTACATCCTGATTCCGTCCTTGCTCTACATTGGTAGCGCGGCCGCGTTAGCGCCGATGTTCCCTGAGCTGCCGCGCTGGATCTGGATTCTGCTGTTCACTTGCGTAGGCACCGGCATCAACCTACTCGGGGTGGAGTTCACGGCGCGCGCGAGCAAGTGGCTTCTGGCGTTTCAGTTGGTGGTGTTGACCGTGTTTTGCGCGGCTGGGCTGCACGCGCTGTATGGCGGTCATGTCGGTTCGGGAAAACTGACGATGAACCCCTGGTATCAGCCAGCGGCGTTCAGCCTGTCCTCGATGTTCTCGGCAGTCTCCGTCGCGGCGGTTTCATTTCTTGGCTTCGATGCCATCTCGACGATGTCCGAAGAGGTTCGCGGCGGCGACAGGCGCATCGTCGGACGAGCAACGATTGCATCGCTATTCGTTGTAGGCGCGCTGTTCATACTGCAAACGTGGATTGCCGCCGACCTTGGTGCGGGGCGGCAGACTGGGACGCCGGAGACGGCGTTCTACGAGATTGCGGGACTTGCCGGCGGCCATTGGCTTTTTGTGCTGACGTCGATCACAACAGTGCTGGCGTGGGGCATCGCGAACTCTTTGGTATCGACAGCATCCATTGCGCGCATTCTGTTTTCGATGGCGCGTGACAGGCAATTGCCCGCCGCGCTGGCGCGCGTCTCTCATGTCCGACGCGAGCCTTACGTGAGCATCTTGCTGGTGGCGGTGGTGTCGATATGCGTGTCGCTCGCTTTCATGGACAAGCTCGATCAGATCACCAGCTTCGTAAATTTCGGCGCATTGACCGGTTTCCTGGTGCTTCATGTCGCCGTCATCAACCATTTTGTGCGGCGCAAACGCTCGCGAGAGTGGGGGCGCCATCTTCTGGTACCCCTAGCTGGCTTCGTTGCCGTGGGCGCTGCGCTTTACGCGATGGGGCGCGACACGTGGACGCTCGGTCTATGTTGGCTTGCCGCTGGTGTCGCGTACTACTCAGTCCTCACTCGCGTGTTGCGACGCCGCGTGCAGATAGACGTCTGAAGGCCGGAGTTCTGTTCTTGTTGGTTTGGAGGTAGTGAGATGAAGGTGCTTGTCCCCGTCAAACGGGTAGTGGATTACAACGTAAAGGTTCGCGTGAAGAGCGACGGCAGTGGCGTCGACATTGCGAACGTGAAGATGTCGATGAATCCGTTCGACGAAATCGCAGTGGAAGAGGCGGTGCGTCTGAAGGAAGCGGGCGTGGCGACGGAAGTGATCGCGGTGTCGGCGGGCGTGGCCCAGTCGCAGGAGACGCTGCGCACGGCGCTGGCGATCGGTGCGGATCGCGCGATCCTGATCGAGTCTGACGAAGAGTTGCAGCCGCTGGCTGTGGCCAAGCTGCTCAAGGCGCTGGTGGACAAGGAGCAACCGCAACTGGTGATCCTCGGCAAGCAAGCGATCGACGACGATTCCAACCAAACGGGTCAGATGCTCGCGGCACTCGCCAAGTTGCCGCAGGCGACGTTCGCCTCGAAGGTGTCGGTGGCGGATAACCGTGCACAAGTGACGCGCGAAGTGGACGGGGGTCTTGAGACCGTGTCGCTGTCGCTGCCGGCGGTGATCACGACGGACCTGCGCCTGAACGAGCCGCGTTACGTGACGCTGCCCAACATCATGAAGGCGAAGAAGAAGCCGCTGGAGACCGTGAAGCCTGCGGATCTGGGCGTGGACGTGAGCCCGCGTCTGAAGACGCTGAAGGTGGCGGAGCCGCCCAAGCGCAGCGCAGGGGTGAAGGTGGCGGACGTAGCAGCGCTCGTCGACAAGCTCAAGACCGAAGCCAAGGTTATCTAAGGGAGACGACGAGATGAGCATTCTGGTCATTGCAGAACACGACAACAACGCGATCAAATCGGCCACCCTCAATACGGTGACGGCAGCGCTGCAATGCGGCGACGACGTGCACGTGCTGGTCGCAGGCAGCAACGCGAAGGCAGCGGCTGACGCGGCTGCGCAGATCGCTGGCGTGAAGAAGGTGCTGCTCGCCGACGCGGCGTACTTCGGCGACGGTCTGGCTGAGAACATCGCCGACGAAGTGGTGTCGATTGCGGGCAACTACTCGCACATCCTGGCCCCGGCCACGGCGTACGGCAAGAACATCGCCCCGCGCGTCGCGGCGTTGCTCGACGTGGCGCAGATCTCGGACATCACGAAGGTCGACAGCGCGGACACGTTCGAGCGCCCGATCTACGCAGGTAATGCGATTGCGACGGTGCAAAGCGCCGATAAGGTGAAGGTGATCACGGTGCGCTCGACGGGCTTCGATGCCGCCCCCGCGTTCGGAGGCACCGCCTCTATCGAATCAGTTCTGGCGGCTCCAGATTCGGGGCTCGCGTATTTCGTGGGTCGCGAAGTCACGAAGCTGGACCGTCCAGAACTGACCTCGGCGAAGATCATCGTTTCGGGTGGTCGCGGGCTGGGTAGCGGCGAGAACTATACGAAGGTGCTGGGGCCGCTGGCGGACAAGCTGGGTGCCGCGCTGGGCGCATCGCGCGCAGCGGTCGATGCCGGTTACGTGCCGAACGACTATCAGGTCGGTCAGACGGGCAAGATCGTCGCCCCCCAACTGTATGTGGCCGTCGGTATCTCGGGTGCGATTAAGCATTTGGCCGGGATGAAGGATTCGAAGGTGATCGTGGCGATCAACAAGGATCCGGAAGCGCCGATCTTCTCGGTGGCTGACTACGGTCTGGTGGGCGATCTATTTGATGTGATACCGGAGTTGGTTGCATCGTGCTAAAGCACTTGCGCTTAACGAGCTTCAACTGAACCTCGCCCGATGAGCCTGGTCGCGGACTCATCGGTAGTGATGCGGCTGCGGGTCTTCATGATCTCGAACTGCAGCGACTGGATGTCTCCGATGGCGCTCATCGTGGCGGTCACATGGCGCACCCAGGGCTGAAACGCGAAAAGCTCAGCCATGCGGTGCCGGTGTTCCGCCACGTGGTCTTAATGATCGGGGGGGCTGGCGCCTGCAACCTACGCCCGCCAACTGATGGCGAACGCTGCTAAATTAACCTCGGGCTCCAAAGCCGAGCGCTACTGAAAACGGGGGGACGCCGGGATTACAACAGCTATGGTGCCCCGTGAAATCTGAATATTGCGGACGGCGACCGGGGCAATCTGACTTGGCCTGAGTTCGTGGGCACTCCACACACTGCTATCCAATCACGCATCAGCGTAGTCGGCAGAAACCATGAGGACTATTTTCTTGGCGAAAATTCCAGCATCCGTGCGCCAAGCGTGCACCGATTGGTGGGATCTTTCTTGATCTGATTAGTTACAGGTTTCTGGTTCGTGGATTCCAAAACTCAAAGGCCTTGAGTTGTCAGGGAACTTCCGCTGAACAGCCGGTCATTTGTTTTCTTCTGCGAGGTCGGCAACGAACTTGTTACAAGTAGATCGTGCCCACTCGACTTCCCCCCCGGAGCAAATAACTGAGCGATGATGTACTTGCCCTTGATCAAAATAGCACTCGTGCACATTGCGTTGACCACCGATCGTCGCCTGCTATCCACCGTAACCGTTACGGGAGTTAGTACCGTGTCAGTGAATGCTACGTTGTCGTCGCGATCAATGCCAATTGGGACCGGGGTATCGAATTTGATGTTTTCGAGGTCGCGCCCCGGCGCAAGCGCCGCATTCAGTGGTGCACGTCGTTCAAGCGCCTGATTGTTCGACAAAGCGGCGATGTGCTCCTGGTTTTTGAAGTTGTCGCGGCTATAGGCAGTGTAGGTGCGAAACTCACGGATTGTCATGTAATCCGATATGACAGCTCTCGGTACCTTGACGATGAGGTATCGCTTTAGCGGTCCGGATTGCGCTTGAAAGCTGAGAAGTTTCGCGTCGGAGCCGATCACCAGGTCAGCGATCCGACGGCCGCTGGGGTCGTCAGTGTAGTTTTCGAAATCCGAGATACCAGGAATGGAGATTTGCTCAATGCCGACAGACACCTTGTTGCCGTTCGCTTGAACTGCAGTTGATATTCCTACTGCAAGGGCCGCGATGATCATCAAGAGAGACTTCTTGCGGAGTTTGCGTGCGGACAGTGGGGTAGCGTTGTCATTCATGGTGTTTTTCTTTCTCCGGACTTTTCGCTCATCTCACCTAACGGCCGATTTCGAGAATTCTGAAGGTCTGCTCAGGGTCGGAAGTTACCTTTGATGGCACGCAAAATCGAAGGGCCGGTGTGGGTCGAAAACAGCCTTGCATAAATGGCCGAGGTCGGCCACAACCGGCCGTTCGACGCAGTTATCAAGTTCGCTGACAATTTTTCAGAGTAGTGCCTCGCGGCAGGTCTGCAACTGCGCACGCCGTACTACGCCGCGTTCGATTCAGTTTGTTATTTATGGGCTTGCCGTAGCGAAAGAGCCCCGGATTCTTGCAGCGAATCATCGACGAAGCCACGATCAATAATGCCGCAAGGGAAACCGAGATGCGTGTGATGAGCGACGCCGACGCGTTTAATGCCGAATTAGATCGGTCGCTAGAAGACGGAGGGAAGGTTGATCGCGATACCTATATGCGGTTTATTGGCGCATATCATTACGACGCTGCATCGACGGCAGATTGGTTGCGATCGAAACTTCGAATTCTCCAGCAGCGACTTGGCCGCGGAGAGTCGATTTACGTCTGGAATACCTCGACAAGTGGTCAGATCGAGTGCACTACGTTGCAGGGATTGGACGATTGGGTAAGCGAGCATTTCCCCTCTATCCAACTGTAGAGTACGAGACCCGCTAGTCTGAGGTTGGTGGTCTTACCGCCTTGCACGTTGCCGCTCGTTCTGTGCGGGGAGTGGATGCCCGCTTTCGGCAAATCTGACGGTCCAAAACCGCCGTTCGTTATCATCGGCGTAACCGACTTTATTTCTCAGCACTGCGCAGATCACTCCCCGCAGCGTGACCGTAGCCGTTCGAACAAGGGATGGCCATTCCACTGTTTTCAAGTAGTCACTACGCGCCTTGGTAACCGCTTTTATTTCTAATTTCAGAGGAGCATCAATGGGAATAGCGCGGTTGCCGGAGATGAAAACGGTAACCGCGCAGGCGAGTCGGAGGGGTCTCGTCAGCTACGCCGTTGAAGGCGGGGCGCAAGTACTCGGCGCCGCGATGACTGCGTCTGCACTGGTGCTCAACAAACTGTATCTGCGGCGACGCTCGCGACGAATGGCAGTATCAGCCACGACCTGACTTCAAGGGAGGCCGCCTCCCATGCGGTCCGAAGAAATGACCACTTCGGCGACCCCAAACCCTTGCTTGTCGCGCCAGACCGTCAAGCCAACCTTGCGTCGAGCGTATTAGTCCAGCGCCACACGCGACATTTCCCGGCTCTTGAGTGCCGCCACCAGCGAAATCAGGCTGATAGCGATCACATAGCCCGCCGGTGCCAACTTGGAACCGGTCACGGTAATCAGCCACGTCGCAATGAACTGCGCAAACCCGCCGAACACCGATACCCCCACACCATAGACAATCGCCAGCCCGGTCGCTCGGATGCGACGCGGGAACACCTCGGTAATCATCGTGACCGTTGTCACCGATATGAACACGGTAGGGATCGTCAGCACCGCTGCGACCACCAGCAACCGCACAGTGTCGGGGGCCGCCGTCAACCATGCAAATGCCGGCACGATCGATACCAGCAAGATCACACGAGCGATCGTCACCACGCGCTTGCGCCCCCAACGATCACTCGCGATACCGGCCACCGCAGCCAGCGCCATCTGCAACCCACCTGCCACGAACGACGCCCACAACCCGCTCGAGAGCGACAGCTTTAGCACGCCCACACCATAGTTAGTCAGGTAGTGCAGCGAGATGTAGTTCGACGAGGTCGCGCCAGCGGTCATGAGAATGCCCAGTACCAACGCTCGCCGATGCTCTACCAACACCTGCGCCACCGGGCTGCGGGCATTGCGTTTGGACGGCTCCACTTCGTGCGTCTCATCCAGATGCTTGCGGATGTAGGTACCCAATGGAATCAACGCGAGACCAATCAGAAATGGCACCCGCCAACCCCATGCAAGCAACTGTTCATTCGACAGGGAAGCTGTCAGCACCAGACCCACCAGCGAGCCAAGCAGCGTCGAGAACGCTTGACTAAACAACTGCCAGCTCGCGAACAGACCGCGATTGTTGGCATTGGCGTATTCAAGCAGCATCGACGTCGATGCCCCCACCTCCCCGCCCACCGCGAACCCCTGTACCAGCCGGCCTACGATCAGCAGCAACGGTGCGGCCATGCCGATCTGCGCGTACGTCGGCACCACGACGAACACCGCCGATCCCGCGGCCATCAGCCACAGTGTCAATGTCATCGCGGCCTTGCGTCCATGACGGTCGGCATAGGTGCCGATCACGATGCCCCCCAGCGGACGCACCACAAAGCCCACCCCGAAAGTCGCCAGCGACAGCAGCAACTGCGTGAACGGCGAGGCCGCCGGAAAGAACAGCTTGCCCAGCACGGTCGCGAAGTAGGTGTAGATCGCGAAATCGAAGAACTCCAGTCCGTTACCCACCGTGATCGCGACGATCTTCTTCGTGAGCGACACAGGTCGCGGGCTCGCGGTGCCATGCACAGTCTGTGCCGATGTCGTGTCGAGACGCGTCGTCATGCTGTTTGCTCCGGGCTCAGGAAGCGCTCGACCAGACGTGTCCAGTACGTTGCACCGATCGGCAGCAGCGCGTCGTTGAAATCGTAATGCGGGTTGTGCACCATGCAGCCACCGGCGCCTTCTCCGTTACCGATGATCAGGTAGCTGCCGGCGCACTTCTCCAGCATGAACGAGAAGTCTTCGCTGCCGGTCAGCGGTTCGAAGTCCTCCATTAGCCCCTGGGGGCCCAGCCAGTCCAGCGCCACTTGCCGCGCAAATTCGGTCATGTCGGCGTCGTTGATCAACGCCGGATATCGCCACCGGTAGTCGATCTCGGCATGCGCGCCGAACACGGCGGCCTGTGCATTCACCAGCTCGACGATGCGATCACGCAACTGCTCGCGCACTTTCGGTGTGTGCGCCCGAACGGACAGGCGAAGCTCCACGCTGTCCGGAATTACGTTGGGCGCATCGCCGCCGTGAATCGCCCCGACCGTCACCACCGCCATGCGGCGCGGGTCGACGTTACGCGACACGATCGATTGAAGCGCCACAACGATGTGCGACGCCGCAAGCACCGAATCAACACTGTCGTTCGGCATCGAACCGTGCCCGCCACGGCCGTGCACCCGAATAATCACCGTATCCGACGATGCCATGGCAGGGCCGGCTCGGAAACCGATCTTGCCGACCGGAAAGCCCGGCATGTTGTGATACGCGAACACAGCGTCGCACGGGAAACGCTCGAACAGACCGTCTTCGATCATTTTCTTTGCGCCGGCCAGCCCCTCCTCCGCCGGTTGGAAAATCAGATGCAAAGTACCGTCAAAGTCGCGCGTCTTGGCCAGATGGCGAGCCGCCGCCAGCAATGTCGCGGTGTGCCCGTCATGACCGCAGGCATGCATTTTCCCAGCGTGATGGCTGGCGTAAGGCTTACCGGTGGCCTCCTGGATCGGCAACGCATCCATGTCCGCGCGTATACCCACGGTTCGAGGACTGTCGCCCACCTTGAGGGTGCCCACCAGACCGGTGCCGCCAATGCCGCGCGAGACGGTGTAACCCCATTCTGTGAGCTTGCCGGCCACCAGGTCGCTCGTCTGGAATTCTTCGTAAGCCAGCTCCGGATGCGCGTGAATCTGATGACGCAGCGCGCGCATGCTGGCGTCGTGTTCGAGAATGTCGGCCGGGATGTCGGCCTCGATCACCGCCGGAAAGGCGTGCTCAGTGGTGTCGTGGGGCATCGTGTCTCCAATACAGAAATTACAGAAAGGCGAGCGCGCGATGCGCTCGCCTTGAACAACACAAATTCAGAAACGGTGCGTTACGCCCAACGCCGTCACGAACACGTCGCGTCCGGCACTGGTCTGTGCGTTATCGAGCGTGAGTGCCGATGCCCCGCCGTTGTTGATCCAGGCCATGCGCGCATACAACGCGGTGCGCTTGGACAACTGATAGTCGTAGCCGCCCAGCGCGCCGAACGCATGATTGCCACCACCGGCCACCAGGCGCTCGATGACCGACAACTTGAAAACATGCGGACCGACGGGCACGGTTGCGCCGAGCAGATACGTGGTCGCAATGCGCCCCGATGCGACGCTGGGCACGATGCGGTTGTAAGCCAGCGATAGCGTTGAGCTGCCGATCTTGTAGGACAAGCCTGCGCCGTAGTGGTCGGTGGCCCGGGACAAGTCGTCGCGTACCACGTTGTACGACAGGCCTGCATACAGGCGTTGGCCTTCGTATTGCGCCAGGTAGCCGGTGAAGTGCGCCGGTGCGCCGCTGGCGCTGGCGGTACTAAAGCCGTACAGCACCTGCCCTGAGAAACCGCTCATATCCGGCGTGGTGTAGCTCACGGCGTTCGCCACACGCGAATCGATACCTGTCGCGCTCCCCCCGAGATCCGATGTCGCGTAGGCCAGATTGGACATCAGCGACAGCTTGGTCAGGGCGTACGGATCGACCTGCGATGAGAGCGGGAAGATCGTCGGAAACTGACGGCCGAGTTTGAGCATGCCGTAGCGGCGCGAGCTCAACCACACGTTCGCTTCCCGATTGAAGATGGTGTTGGTTGACTGGAGCGTGCCATTGTTGGCGGTGAAGCCCGATTCCAGCCGGAAACCGGATTCGAGGCCCCCGCCCAGATCCTCCGTGCCTGTCAGCCCGAAACGTGAGGTCGAACCCGCACCGCTGCCGACTTGTGTCGAACTGCCCTTGCCCCCCGAGTCGTAGCTGACGTAGTTATCGACGGCGCCGTACAGTTGCACCTCAGCCCGCGCAGCGGTGTTGCCCACGACCAGTAACGCGCTCGTGGCAAGGCCGCTCAGTGCAACGCGCAAGGGGCGTCGATAGGCGGTCGTGCCGGTGCAGATGGGGATGCGGCTCATTTGTCTCCTGTGCGTGTGCCTAAGTGGCCCCTGGGGCGGCCCTATTTGAAAAATGCTTGCGTTCGGCTCATGAAATTTCGACGCATGGTAGCCACGTCAATTTCCAGCGAATAGGCAACGACAAATTTTCGCGTCAACCCTAGGTTGACACCCGTGCCAGCGCGTTCGATGATTCAATGTCACGCCCCAGCCCGAGTCGCTGCCGTCGCGCTGCCCGCGCCTTTTTTTCTGCTCTGAAACCATGTCGTCCGATCTGAAGCTCCATCAACTGGAATGCCTCGTCGCCGTGGCCGATCACGGTAGCGTGCGGGCTGCTGCGGGTAGGCTCGGCCGCTCGCCGACCGCTGTCAGCAAGGCGCTGCGGGAGCTTGAACAATCGATGAACGTGGTGCTGATGGAGCGCCGGGCGGATGGCGTGGGACTCACACCCTCTGGCACCGCCCTGCTCTCCCACGCACGATTGATCCTCGGACAACTGAGCCGGGCGAGCGAAGACGTGGCACAAGCGGCCGCCAAAAGAGGCGGCACGATTCGCATGTCTGTCACCCCATGGTTGATGCATGGCGTGATTCCAGCGGTCGTACGGGATTTTCGGGAACAACGTCCGGACGTTCAGCTCGATATCGCCGAGCATCTTGGAGGCGACTACCCGGCGGTGCGCAACGGGCAATTGGATTTCGCATTCGGTCCAAGTCCTGACGCAGGGCAAGAGCGCGCGCTGGAGATCCGGCCGATCTACACGTACTCGTTCGCGGTGGTTTGCCGCCCGGGGCATCGGGCGGCAGGCGCGCGCACGATCGCCGATCTGCGGGGTTACGACTGGCTGCTAAGCCGTTCGATGGAACGCACGGCACAGGCTATTCGTGCGTTGCTGGAAGACCAACGAGACGAGGCGGTGCAGCGTTGTCACTTCGCACGGTCGGTCAGCGCTGCACTAGCGATCGTGCGCTCGACCGACATGCTGACGGCAGTCCCCTGGCCGTTGATCGAGACCCCGGACATGCGCGACCGTTTTGTAGCTCTCGATTTTGATGCGATCAACGACGAGATTACGACGTGCCTGATCACCCGTAGATACGAGCCGCTGCAAGGCGCAGCACTGGCGTTTCTGGAAACGTTCTGGCGCGTCTCCCGAGGACTTGCAGGGTCCCCCGACGGCGCGACCCGTCGCATTTTTAGCATGGTGGAACCGGCGTATCTCTGATCGTGAGTGCCTTAATGGCGCTAATGCGCTCAAGCGCATGCACGATCCGGAAGTGACCATCGCGTGCGTGCGTTGCAGCCGAGCGGTGTCGGACGGCGGTTTCCGGGCTGGCTACCGTGCATCCGTGACCGGCAGTTCCGGATCGGAGTCGGCGGCTGAAGAAGGTATGGTTTTACCGATCAAACCTTCCGCGTTCGTGCGTCGTGGCCAAACTTCTCCCGATATGCGGCCGGACTTGTATGGGCGATGCGTCGGAAATGTCTGCGCATCGATTCCTCCGAGCCGAAGCCTGCCAGCTCGACGATGCGCTGCATCGGCATGGACGGTTGTGCTTCAAGTAGCTCTCGCGCCACCGCCACACGCTCGTGCGTCAGCCATTCATAAGGCGCCATGCCGGTAGCGTCCTGAAAATGCCGCTGCAAGGTGCGTGGACTCATCGCCGCCCTTTCGGCAAGCGAGCGCAGCGTGTGCGGTAAAGCCGGGTGTTGGCGCACCCAATCGATCAACTTCGCCAGACGTCCACTTTCGTCACGCGGCATGGGGCGCGGCACAAACTGCGCCTGACCGCCCTCGCGGTGCGGAGGCACCACAAGCCGCTGGGCAACCCGATTGGCCACTGCACTCCCGTAATCCCGTCGCACCAGATGGAGGAGCATGTCGAGCCCCGCTGCCGATCCCGCCGACGTAATGATCTGACCTTCGTCGACATACAGCGCGTCCGACTGTACGCGCACGTTCGGGTAACGCTGTTGCAATTTCTCGGCGTAGCGCCAGTGGGTGGTCACTGTCTTGCCATCGAGCACGCCAGCCGCAGCCAACACAAATACGCCCGAACAGATCGAGCAAAGACGTGCGCCACGCCGATGGGCTGCGCGAATCTTCTTGAGCAGCGCCTCGGGCGGCACTTCGTCCGGATCGCGCCACCCGGGCACCACAATCGTGTCAGCACTGTCGAGTCGCTTGAGCGCATAGGGCGCGGCAACGGTGATGCCACCGGCCGCACGCAACGGTCCGGGCTCGATAGCGCAAACGCTGAAGCGATACCAGTCGACACCGAGCTCGGGGCGCTCCAGCGCGAACAATTCGGTGACGCAGCCAAACTCGAAAGTACAGAGCCGGTCATACGCCAACGCAATGACAAGACGATTTTTCATGGCGTAATGTTACCGGATATTGTCATTTGCGACACTTATCGGCTTGACGCCGCAGCGGCAAAATGAGGGCTCCCGAATCGCGCTACCCGGGCTTCACGCGTACCGCATTTTCCTTCGATCCAACCTATGTCCACCCTCAGCGAAAAGAACGCCGTCACCGCTATCCCCGCCGCCGAGAGCGCTGCTGCACTCGCCCACTTTCGCGCGTCGCTACAATTTGAAACCGATTGCTCCGATGTTGCCAGTGCACTGACCAGCGGATCACCCGGCTTCGTGTTGCTCGACGTTCGAAGCCCGGCGCTGTTTGCCCGCGGGCACATACGTGGCGCAGTGAACTTGATGCACGGCAAGATCATCGCGTCGAAGCTCGCCGAATATTCGGACGACACGCTTTTCGTGACCTACTGCGCGGGACCGCACTGCAACGGCGCAACGCGAGGGGCCATTCGGCTGGCACAGTTGGGACGGCCAGTGAAGGTGATGATGGGCGGTGTTACCGGATGGCTCGACGAAGGCTTCGACCTTGCAGTGGGCGAACTTGAGTGATCTATACAGGGGGCGCAAAGCGGCCGTCAGTGATCGGCAATGTTGCGATATTGCCCTTTGAAGTACAACAACGGCTGATTCGCCGCAGCATCCTGCGCGTCTAACGCCTTCACTTCGCCGATCACAATCATGTGATCGCCTGCGGCGTGTTCGGCGTAGATTTCGCAATCCAGCCAGTGAAGACTTCCCGGAATGATCGGGTTGCCCAGCGGCGAGGTCTGCCAATCGACGCCGCGCCATTTGTCGGTGCCTCGTCGGGCGAACTGGTTGGAAATGTCCGCTTGTTCTCCCGACAGGATGTTGACGGCGAAGCGTCCCGCCTGACGGATCCTGGGATAGCTGGCCGACGTCGCCATCACGCTGAACGACACCAGCGGCGGAGTCGTCGACACGCTATAGAACGACTGACAAGTGAAGCCTAACGGCTCGTCGTCGATGTGCGACGTAATGATCGTAATACCGGAAGCGTAGTGCCCGAGCGCTTCACGAAAGCGCAGTGGTTCGATGGCCGGACGGGGAAGTGACATAGCTGAGGGGGAAATACCGAGGGGCAATTCGATTGGCGCAAGCCAACCCGTGCGTCGCGCGCCCCCCCGATTGTTTCGGATCGGTCACGACATCTTACGGGCCGACTTGCGCCTGACGGCTTAGCACTTAGTTCGACAGTTCGCGACGCACGATTTCCGCACCGGCGCTCAGTGCAGCCAGCTTGCCGCGTGCCACCGCACGGGACAGTGGCGCCATACCGCAGTTGGTGCACGGAAAGAGCTTGTCGGCGTCGACAAACTGCAATGCCTTGCGCAGCGTGCTGGCGACTTCTTCCGGCGTTTCGATGGTTTCGGAGGCCACGTCAATGGCCCCGACCATCACCTTCTTGCCGCGAATGAGCTCGATCAGATCGATGGGCACATGCGAGTTGTGGCATTCCAGCGAGATCATATCGATGCTGGATTTTTGCAGCTTCGGAAAGGCTTCTTCATACTGACGCCACTCCGTGCCCAGCGACTTCTTCCAGTCCGTATTGGCTTTGATGCCATAGCCGTAGCAAATGTGAACGGCGGTTTCGCACTTGAGCCCTTCGATGGCGCGCTCCAGCGTCGCCACGCCCCATTCGTTGACTTCGTCGAAGAAGACGTTGAATGCCGGTTCGTCGAATTGAATGATGTCGACGCCCGCTGCTTCCAGTTCCTTCGCTTCCTCATTGAGAATCTTGGCGAATTCCCAGGCCAGCTTTTCGCGGCTCTTGTAGTGATCGTCGTACAGCGTGTCGATCATCGTCATCGGGCCGGGCAGCGCCCACTTGATCGGCTGCTTGGTCTGCGCACGCAAGAACTTCGCGTCTTCGACGAACACCGGCTTTTGACGGGCGACAGCGCCCACGACCGTCGGCACGCTCGCGTCGTAGCGGTCGCGAATTCGCACGGTCTGACGGTTATTGAAGTCCACGCCGCTCAGGTGTTCGATAAACGTCGTCACGAAATGCTGACGCGTCTGCTCGCCGTCGCTGACGATATCAATGCCTGCGTGCTGCTGCTCTTGCAGAGACAGACGCAGTGCATCTTGCTTGCCCTGTACCAATTCTTCGCCTTCCAGCTTCCAGGGCGACCAGAGTTTCTCGGGTTCTGCGAGCCAGGACGGTTTCGGCAAGCTACCTGCAGTCGAAGTCGGCAACAATTTTTTCACGATGAATGACCTTGCGTTTAAGTGAGTCAATGAGCGTAGTTAGCGGACCACTGATCAAGCGTGGCGCGGTAGGGTTTGACGAAGTGCTCCTCGACAAACTTCCCTTGCTCGATAGCCAGACGGCTACGTTCTTCTCGATCGTAGACAATGCGAGTCAGCGAGTAATCCTGATGCTTCAGGCTCGGCTGATAGGATTCCCCTGCGGCGGAATTCGCGTTGTAAATCTCAGGGCGATAGATCTTCTGGAACGTGTCCATCGTGCTGATCGTGCTGATCAGTTCGAGATCCGTGTAATCGCCGAGCAAATCGCCGGAGAAATAGAAAGCCAGAGGCGCGACGCTATTGCGAGGCATGAAATAGCGAACTCTCAAGCCCATCTTCGCGAAGTATTCATCGGTCAGCGAATACTCGTCCTGCAGGTATTCGGTGCCCAGCACAGGGTGCACATTGGCCGTTCTACGGTAGGTGCGCGTGCTCGACACGCTCAGGCAAATGACAGGTTGCTTGTTGAAGTTGGCTTTGTAAGTGTCCGAGTTCACGAACGACTTGAACAGCTTGCCATGCAGGTCGCCGAAGTTCTCCGGCGTGCCGAACTTCGGCTGGTCCTTGTTGTGCGCCAGCAAGAGCACGCTGAAGTCGTAATCGCGCACATAGGAGGAGAAGTTGTTCCCTGCCATGCCGTCGATATGCACGTTGTTCTTCTTGTCGAAAATACTGGTTTTCAATATTTCGATCAGCGGAAGCGCGGTCCCATTATTTTCACCGCCAATGCTCATTTCGACGGAAATGATGTCGAGCTTGACGGTGTAACGGTCGCCCTTCGGATTGTCCCAATGCGCCAGCGCATTGAAACGGTTGTCGATCATCTGGAGGGTGTTGCGCAGGTTTTCCTGGCGGCGGCTGCCACGGGCCAAATTAGCAAAATTGGTCGTGATGCGCGTGTTGTCCGACGGACGATAGTCCTCGTCGAAAGGAATGCGCTTGATGGCGAATGTGAAATCTTGACTCATGATGATCTGACGCTCTGATTCTGAAATTGAAACTTACTCGCCCTGTTCTGCGGTGCCGTCACCGTAGAACGTCACGCCGAGTTGAATGCGCTCACGACCGCTCTCCACACGATGCTTGTTCGTGTCGCGCAGCGAATAAATGCAGCCGCAGTACTCTTGCTGGTAGAAGTTCTCGCGCTTGCTGATCTCGATCATGCGAGCGGACCCGCCGCCTTTGCGCCAGTTGTATTCCCAGTACAGCATGTCGGGATAGTGAGACGCTGCGCGCACGCCACAATCGTTGATCTGCTGCATGTTTTTCCAGCGCGAGATCCCGAGCGAACTCGTGATGACCGGAAAGCCATGCTCATGGGCATACAGCGCGGTGCGCTCGAAGCGCATGTCGAAGCACATCGTGCAGCGCACGCCGCGCTCCGGTTCGTGCTCCATACCTTTGGCACGTTCGAACCAGTTGTCGCGGTCGTAATCGGCGTCGACGAACGGAATCCCGAACTTCTCGGCAAAACGGATGTTCTCGTTCTTGCGAAGCTCGTATTCCTTGAGCGGATGGATATTCGGGTTGTAGAAGAAGATCGTGAAGTCGATGCCGGAAGCCTGAATGGCCTCCATGACTTCACCGGAGCACGGCGCGCAGCATGAGTGCAGCAACACCTTCTTGTGCCCGCCGGGTAATGCCAATGGCTTGCGTTCGATTGCGGACACCACGAGAAGCTCCATGAATAACGCCCGCGTACATCGGACTATGAGCTTCGGATTATGGTGTCCGACCCACCATTATGAAAATCGATAAATTCTCATATTTCCATGAATACCATTCATGTGAATCACTGCAACGAAACGTCAGACCTTGGCGGGGTGCTTCGCCTGCTCGATAAATGCGCGCAGATAATCGGTCTCCATATCGGCCTCGCGAGCGCCCAGATAGATGTGCTTAGCGATACCGTTCTTGCCCAGTCGGACGGGCACCACGTCCATCTTGTCCGCGTACTCCAGCACGAGCCAGCGAGGTAGCGCCGCCACACCACGACCGCTCGCGACCATCTGCATCATGATGTCGGTGGTTTCGATGGGTTTATGGCGCTTCGGCGTAATGCCCGCCGGTGTGAGGAACATGTTGTAGATATCCAGACGGTCGACCGGCACCGGATAAGCCACCAGCACCTCATTGGTCAGTTGCCTGGGCTTGATGTATGGCTCGTTGGCCAGCTTGTGGTTGCTGGCAACGACCAGCACCTGTTCGTAATCGAACACCGGCTCGAAGACGAGTCCTGGCTTGTTCAGCGGATCGGGCGTGACCAGCAGATCGATCTCGTAACCGAACAGCGCACCAATGCCACCGAACTGGAATTTCTGTTTGACGTCGACATCGACGTCCGGCCACGCGGCCAGATAGGGCGACACGACTTTGAGCAACCACTGGTAACAAGGGTGGCATTCCATGCCGATGCGCAGCGCGCCCCGCTCACCCTGCGCGAACTGCTGCAAGCGCTCCTCGGCCAGATCCAGTTGCGGCAGCACCCGGTTGGCCACCGCCAGCAAATATTGACCGGCCTGCGTCAGACGCAAACTTCGGCCTTCACGCAACCAGATGTGGGTGCCCAGTTGCTGCTCCAGCTTCTTCATGCTGTGGCTCAGCGCCGACTGCGTCACGTGCAGCACACCTGCAGCGGCGGTCAGCGACCCCTGCTTTTCCACCTCCTGAACGATGGACAAATGGATACGGTCAAGCATGATGGATGAGCAGAATTCATATTTTGTTGCGATGCCCGGATTCTACGTCATCAATTCATGACGCTGCGAGAAGCCAAGCGCCCCCAACGCAGCCAGCGCTTCCTCCATCTGACAAGCAGCATCAAGCCGGATGAAGCGCACCCGTCGCGATGACCGGACCGGTAGGCTGTCCGGTGGGCGATCCCCCGGTGGTTCGAGGGATACGGCAAGCACGGCGGCGGAACTGCGCAACGCGGTGGCCATCGTGCTGGACAGCGGGATCGTCACCGTTTGCGCGGGATCGAAAACGCCGAGCGGGACGGGTTTGGCATCGCCCTGCACCAGCCACAGCTCGGTCACTTTGTTTTCGGCAATCGTTGGCCGATTCGCGGGGACGATAAGGAGTTGATCCTGTTGCGACGCGAGGGTCGCGGTCCAATGGGCGACGCCATCCTGCCGTGCGATCGTCGCCACTCGATAATCGAGCGAGACGGATTGCGTCGGTGTGCCACCCGGTAAGGCGAACTTGAACACCACGGCGAGCAACACCAGCGCGGCAACGCTCGCGCCGATGCCAAGCCATCGCCACAGTGGCAGAGAATCCCAGAGCCCTGCCGATGTCGCGTTGGGCGTTGCCTGAGGCGTCGCACGGGTCGTAGCACTCGGTTGCTTCGGCCGGATCGCCTGCTCGACACGCTGCCACACCCAATCCGGTGGCGCTTCGTGCGGCAAGTCTTCGATCAGCGGCGTCAGACGATCCTGCCAGAACGTCAGTTGCGCCTGCAACGCCGGATTCGCCAATGTCTCCCGCTCCAGCGCCAGACGTTCGTCCGCCTCCATCACACCGAGCACATACTCGGCGCAACGCAGATCGTCATCGGAATGCGAGGGCGTGTTCATGGTTCAAGACACCCTTTTAGCTGCATCAAGCTGCGACGTATCCAGCTCTTTACGGTGCCCAGCGGGACTGTGAGACGTTCCGCAAGCTCGCTGTATGCCAGCCCGCTGAAAAATGCCTCGCATACGGCATTGCGTTGTTGTGGCGGGAGAAGTTGCAAGCAGTGCTCCAGTCGACGCCGAGCCTCGCTGGCCTCCGCCATGCGCAGCGGTGAGGGTGTGTCGTCGGGAATACTGAGGGCGTGGTCCTCGTCGAGCGACGCTTCGCGAGACTGCCGCAGGCGGTCGATCACGCGGTTGCGCGCCAGCGTAATCAGCCATGTCATCGCCGTGCCACGGGAGGCATCGAATGCCGAAGCGCGCCGCCACACGTTGATATAGACGTCCTGCAGCAGATCCTCGGCTTCCGCACGATCGGACACCATGCGCACGATCACACCGAAGATCCGTGCCGACGTCTTTCGATAGAGCGCAGCGAACGCCTCGCGATCTTCGTTCGCGACAGCAATCAGCATCGCGCCGAGTTCCTCGCGCGCAGCCATAAGTGCTTCGTCCGCAGGCGGGCGTGCAGACGCTGGGCGTGGCCGGTCTTCGCTTTCCCTGGATTCGTTCATGCGTGCAAGGCAGTCGCGAAAATCGTTACGGTTTGGTTCTGCGGAATATAGCACCTTCGCCTCCGGTCGGGAGATGCCTTAACGACCACGCCATTCAGGATGTTCGTGCCAGCGACAAGGAACGGCTTTTCTATCGACAGATACGAGCGTCAAGCGCAGACGGATGCATGCCGGTCACCGATCACTTTTTTGCTCGCGGCGGTCCCCGCTGGCATCTGCGCGAGCGATCTTTTTCACTTCTTTGAATCCGATCACAGCATCGACTCGTATTTATCGTTGCTTCCGCTTTGCGAAGCGCTATAGAACGGGTGAAGACATGAGAACGCAACGATTTGGTGGATTTCTGCTGGTCCTGGTTGCAGCCGGTTACTTCCCGGGCATGCACGCCACGGCGGCGTCGATGGACGGCAGCGAAAAGACAGTCATGGTGGGCGGGGCGGCGATGTACCCATCGAAGAACATCGTCGAAAACGCCGTGAACTCGAAGGACCACACGACACTGGTCGCCGCCGTGAAGGCGGGCGGTCTGGTCGATACGCTGTCCGGACCGGGACCGTTCACCGTCTTCGCGCCGACCAACGAGGCCTTTGCCGCGCTTCCCGCTGGCACCGTCGACACGCTGCTCAAGCCGGAGAGCAAGCCGACGCTGGTCAAGGTGCTGACGTATCACGTCGTCCCGGGCAAGCTGGGCGCACAAGAACTGATGGGCATGGTGAAAAGCGGCGGCGGCCAGGCGATGCTCAAAACCGTGGAAGGCGACTCGCTGACTGTCAAACAAAGCGGTAATGGGCTAACCGTCACCGACGACAAAGGCAATGTCGCCAAAGTCACCATCGGCGACGTATTCCAGTCCAATGGCGTGATTCACGTCGTCAACAAGGTGCTGATGCCCTGAGCATTAGTCCGGCGCAGTCAGGCGCAAATGGAAGTGAAGGCTGCAGGCATCGCGCATGTTTAGCTTGCGCGGTGCCGCGTCCGACGTCTGGCCGTGTTTTTGGTTCGGATGACGAGACACATAACCGGGGAACGCCGACGATCGCCGAACTCACTCGCCCTGCATCCCCCCAACTGACGCTCCGAGCCCCCGGCCAAGCCCCACCGCACCATTGCGCCTCATCCACCGTCCCGCAGGGCGATTTGTTGCGCCAAAGCGGCACGCAGTAGCGAAAAGTAGTCCCGCACCGGCCTCCCGCAGTACAATCCCCCCACTCCGCATTCCCCTCCGTTGGCCGGTTCGGTGATTCCGAGCCGGGCACGCCATTTCCCCGGGACTTCCACAAGACGTCTGATGTCCACACGCCGGGGATGAGCGCAACCTCGTCAGGCCCGCAAACGCCTGACGCCCCGGGCCGGGGGGACGCTTATTCGCACTTGAGGAACACCACTTTGGCTTCATCGGAACACGACCCGTCCCGCGCTGGCGACGAGCCAGGCGCATCGGCCCCGTCCGCACCGTCCGAATTGCGCCGCTCCCTGTCAGCGCGCCACCTGACAATGATCGCCGTCGGCGGGTCCATCGGCACCGGCCTGTTTGTCGCCTCGGGCGCGACCATCGCGCAGGCAGGCCCCGGCGGCGCGCTGCTCGGTTATGTACTGATCGGCCTCATGGTCTACTTCCTGATGACGAGTCTGGGCGAACTGGCCGCCGCCATGCCCGTATCCGGCTCGTTCTCGACCTACGGCGCGCGCTACGTCGACGAAGGCTTCGGCTTCGCGCTGGGCTGGAACTACTGGTACAACTGGGCCGTCACGGTCGCGGTAGACCTCGTGGCCGCGCAACTCGTCATGGCGTACTGGTTCCCCGACATTCCCGGGGTCTACTGGAGCGCCCTCTTCCTCGCGATCACCTTCGGTCTGAATGCGTTATCGGCACGCGGTTTCGGCGAAGCCGAATTCTGGTTCGCACTCGTCAAGGTGATTGCTGTGCTGGCCTTCGTGGCAATGGGCGTGATGATGCTGCTGGGCATCATTCGCGGCGGTGAAACCGGCGGCGCGGCCAACTGGACGGTAGGCGACGCACCTTTCGCTGGCGGCTTCGCAGCGCTGATCGGTGTGGCGATGGTCGTGGGCTTCTCGTTCCAGGGTACCGAACTCATCGGCATCGCAGCGGGCGAGTCCAAGGATCCGGCGCGCAACCTGCCGCGCGCAGTGCGTCAGGTCTTCTGGCGCATTCTGCTGTTCTATGTGGCGGCGATCCTCGTGATCGGCCTGCTGATTCCGTATACCGACCCGCATTTGCTTCGCAATGACGTAACCGATATCAGCGTCAGTCCGTTCGCCCTGATCTTCGAACGGGCGGGGCTGCTGGGCGCGGCGTCGGTCATGAATGCCGTGGTGCTGACCTCTGTGCTCTCAGCGGGCAACTCAGGGATGTATGCCGCAACGCGCATGCTCTACAGCCTGGCGCGCGACGGCAAAGCACCGAAGATCTTCGGCAACATCTCGCGCAACGGGGTGCCGATGTCGGCATTGCTGGCGACGGCCGCCGTCGCCGCTCTGTGCTTCTTCACGTTCGTGTTCAGCCCCAACGCCGTCTACATCTGGTTGCTCAACACCTCGGGCATGACGGGCTTCATCGCGTGGCTGGGTATCGCGATCAGCCATTACCGCTTCCGTCGCGGCTACGTTCGGCAGGGCCACGATCTCGCCAATCTGCCGTACGTTTCACCGTTCTTCCCGTTCGGTCCGATCTTCGCATTCGCGCTGTGCCTGATCATCACGCTGGGCCAGAACTACGAGGCATTCCTTCAGGACAAGATCGATTGGGGCGGCGTGGTCGCGACCTACATCGGCATCCCCCTGTTCTTGTTGATCTGGGCGGGCTACCGGCTGGTGCGAGGTTCGCATTTCGTGAAGTATCGCGACATGCATTTCCCTCGCGGGCAAATGCGCGTCCGCGCGAATTCGACGGATGGGGAACCGGTTGGGGAGACGGTCTGAAGCGTGATGCTTCAGACGTACATTCGGAAATTCTGCAAGGGCGAAGCCGTTGATCCTTAACCCGCCCTTGCAGTAATTCGCTACGTCACAAATTACTTGAGCACGCTGTCCAGTGCCTTCGCGAACCGGTTCACGGCAGCGTCGACATCGTTGAGCTTGTCGAGACCGAACAGGCCGATACGGAATGTCTTGAAGTCTTCCGGCTCGTCGCAACGCAGCGGCACACCGGCTGCGGTCTGCACACCCACCTCGGCAAACTTCTTCCCCGAGCGGATGCCATCGTCGTCGGTGTAGCAGACGACAACGCCCGGCGCTTCGAACCCTTCAGCCGCCACGCTCTTAAAGCCCTTCTCCGCCAGCAGCGCACGAATGCGTCGGCCGAGTTCGAGCTGTTCGTCACGCACCTTCTCGAGACCGTCGGCTTCCGTTTCCTTGATGACGTCGCGCAGCACGGCGAGACTGTCGGTCGGCATGGTGGCGTGATAGGCGAAGCCGCCCTTCTCGTAGGCTTCCATGATCTGGAGCCACTGACGAAGGTCGCACGCGAAGCTGGTGCTCGTGGTGCTGTCGATGCGCTCGCGCGCGAGTGTGCCGAGCATCACCAGTGCGCAGCAAGGCGATGCGCTCCAGCCCTTCTGCGGGGCGCTGATCAGCACGTCCACGCCGCACGCCTGCATGTCGACCCACACCGTGCCCGATGCAATGCAATCGAGCACGAACATGCCGCCGACCGAATGCACCGCGTCGGCCACGGCGCGAAGATACGCGTCGGGCAGCATCATGCCGGAGGCCGTCTCGACGTGCGGCGCAAACACCAGATCCGGCTTCTCTGCCTTGATGGCGGCAACCACTTCGTCGATGGGCGCAGGGGCAAACGGCGCTTGCCGTCCCTGCTGAACGGGACGCGCCTTGAGCACCACCGTCTCCGACGGAATGTTGCCCATGTCGAAAATCTGCGACCAGCGGAAGCTGAACCAGCCGTTGCGAATGACCAGACACTTCTTGTTCGTCGCGAACTGGCGTGCCACGGCCTCCATGCCGAACGTGCCGCTGCCCGGGACGACAACGACCGATTTGGCGTTGTAGACCTTCTTCAGGCCATCGGAAATATCACGCATCACGCCCTGAAAGCGCTGCGACATGTGATTGACGGAACGGTCGGTGTAGACGACCGAGTATTCGAGCAAGCCGTCGCGGTCGACGTCGGGGAGTAATCCTGGCATGTCTGCCTCCGATAATAGTTATGTGAATCGGTCTGGGACAGATTCTAACGAAATCCCATTGCCAGCGCCCTGATGGAAAGCCCCCGTCCAGATCGGGGTTCTCTATGACGCACGCCCGATGCCTGCCTCCGACTTACATGCTGCGCATACCCGCGTCCTCGTCCACGAGCGCCGACTTGTCGAGATAGTCGTGGAAGTGCACCGTCACCTGATCGGCGGCGAGCAGCACCACCGCGTACGCGGGCGGTTCGTGACTCTGGCGAACGAGATCGACCGTGTGCATATCGAACGGCACCTGATGGTTCAGGCCGCGCATCGTCGAGTAAGGAATGCCGTGCCAGCTTCCGCAAACCGGACGGTGAACATGGCCGAAGAAGAGATGCCGGATGTTCTTGTGTCCGCTCACGCACTTCAGGAACGCCTGCGGGTTCGCCAGCCCGATGTGATCGAGGCTCGGAATGCCGATGTCGAACGGCGGGTGATGCATGAACAGATAAACCGGGCGATCTCCCGCCTCATCCAACTGACGCGCAAGCCAGGCCAGTCGCGACTCGCAATACAGGCCGCCATGTTGGCCTTCGTCCAGCGTATCGAGCATCAGCAACGTGCCGTCGCCCGCACCGCCCAGATCGAAGCGGCCCTGCACAAAACCATCGGCGTCGCGCAAGCGATCCGGAAACGACTCGGTGAATGCCGAGCGCAGATCATGGTTGCCCATCAACGGGAAGACGGGGAAAGGCAGCCGGTCGAGTTGCTCGCGCAATGCAGCGTAGCCTGTCGCTTCGCCACGATGCGTCAGATCGCCGGTGATCACGCAGCACCTGGCGTCCGTGTGATTCTCGATAATATCGTCGACGCAGGCGACCAGACGCGCGTAGGGATCGAGTCCGTACAACGGTTCGCCCGGTGTGACGAGATGGGTGTCGGTGATATGAATGAACTTTGTCATGCGGATACGCCTTCCCGGGGGAGGAACAGGTGTCGTGGGAATGGGCCAACAATGCCCGTCGCGCAAGAATAGCGCGTGACAGACAGGTGCCATCGTACGCCGGGCGCTCAACACCGGGATGAGCGCCCCGCATCGAGAGGGTACCGACACCATGATTACGCCGCCCCGCTCGGTCGCCTTTATGAAATAGTCGTCCGCGACCGCCCCCCATCACTCACCGTGCGAGATAACGGCTCAGATCCCGTTCGCAGTCGAGCATTGCCTGCTCTGCCTGTGGCGGCATGACCATCCCCTGCATGGGGAAGAACGTCACATCCTTGATGCCGATGCAGCCCAGCGCATGTCGAAGGTATGGCGTCAGGAAGTCGGGCTGACGCGCATTCTCACCGGTGTGAAACCCGCCGGACCCGATGATGACGATAGTCGGCCGATCCCGAAGCAATCCCACCTTGCCTTCGGGCGTGTTCGCGAACGTGCGCCCGATACGCAACACGTAGTCGATCCACAGCTTGAGCGCCGCCGGTACCGTGAAGTTATGCATCGGTGTGGCAATCGCCAGAAACGATGTCGCCTCGATCTCTTCGATCAGTTGCTCAGACAAGACGAAATGCGCCGGATCCGGCTCCCTCGAGGTGATGGCCGTGGCGTAATCAACGGAGATCGGCGGCAAGGGCGACGCCACCAGGTCGCGAACGATTACCGGGCCGTCGCCATAGCGCTGGGCGTTGTTTTCCAGAAACGTCCGGGCCATGCCGAACGCACGGCTGGCCGGTCCATGCGGGCTGGCGTTAAGCAGAAGACTTCTCATCGGCTTGCCTCGCGCGACGTCGTCAACGGTTCCACGAAGTGCATGCCCTTTGCGAGTAGGCCGTTCCGGAAATAGAACCGTTGCGCGAGCGGCATGTGCAGCCCGGTATCCAGCACGAAGTTGGCACATCCTGCCTCGCGGGCAATCGCCTTGACTTCGTTCAACAACTGCGAGCCTGCACCGCCCCGCTTGTTGTCGGCCGCCACGACGAGATCGTCGACGTAGACGAACCGACCGTACAGCAGATTCGTCACGTGACGGTAGCCCGCGAGGCCCAGCAAGCGTTCGCCGTCGAACGCGCCCAACAGTCGGTATGACTCCTTGCGCTGAGCCTCCACCTGCTCAACGAAAGCCTCGGCGCTCGCCAGATGCGGGCGAAGTTCCTTCATGACGGGATAGGCCGCGTGCAGCGCGCCGGGCGTCTCGATGTGTTTGAAAGTAAGCAACGTATTCATGATCTCTCTGACAGTCGTTCACCGAAGACTCTATCCACCGGGGGTACGACGGACCAGTGACAAGAACTGTCGAAACGTCAGGGACAAGACACGTCGCGAGCGTGCCGTGCACTACTGCGCCACCCATCCTTTCGCTTGCCCCGTCGCCATCTGTGCGCGAAGTTCTGCCACCAGATAATCGACAAATGAGGCGATGCGCGCCGAGATCGCCGTGTTGCGGTAATACACGGCGTGAATCGGCTGACGCACGTCCTGCGCCTGACGCGCCAGCACCGGTGTGAGACGGCCCGCTTCACAGTCGCGCACCGTCATGAAGTCGGACAGGCACACGATGCCCGCCCCTTCCAGCGCGAGTTGCCGAAGCGTCTCGCCGCTCGACGACATCACATCCGGCGCGATCCGGTACGGCTCACCGTCTGCGCCGAGAATCGGCCATACGTTCAGCGATTCGGGTTGCGAGAAGCCGAGCAGCGTGTGCTTTGCCAGATCCTCCACCTTGCGCGGATGTCCATGTTTTTCCAGATAGGCCGGACTCGCGAACATGCGCGTGCGGCTGTTGCCGATGAGTCGGCTATGCAGTGTCGAATCCTTCAGGCGCCCGATGCGGATGGCCACATCCGTGCGACGCTCCAGCAGATCGATGAAACCTTCGTTGCTGTTGAGTTCAAGCTCCACCTCGGGATAGCGCTCACGATAGCCCGGCACCAGCGGCACGATCACGTGCAACATGAACGGCGTCGCGGCATCGACACGCAGTCGGCCGGACGGCTTTTCGCGTCGCGTGACCATCTGCTCTTCCGCACTTTCGACCGATTCGATGATGGCGCGCGCGTTCAGCAAGAACGCATTGCCCTCCTCCGTCAGTTCCAGCCGACGAGTCGTGCGGCGCAGCAGCGTCGTCTTCAGCTTCTCTTCCAGCCGCCCCAATGTCCGGCTGGTGGCCGACACCGTCAGGTCCAGTTGCTGGGCCGCCGCCGTGATCGACCCGGCATCCACCACCGCCACAAAGGCTTGCAGTTCGTCGAGCGTGATCTTCATTGTTGATTTGAAATCAAAATAATTTCGTTTATAGGCTACTTTTTCTGCAAAAGTAAAGGGCGCAGACTGCCGTTCAACTTCACCGACCCGGGAAATCCCGTCATGAACCAGTCCTCCCCCCAAACCTCGACAGCGTCGGCGCATGCCACGCTGTCGCTTCTGGCCCTGGCCATCGGTGCGTTCAGCATCGGCACGACGGAGTTTTCGCCGATGGGTCTGCTCCCTGTGATTGCCGAGGGCGTCCACGTCTCGATCCCGACGGCGGGCATGCTGATTACGACTTACGCCCTCGGCGTGATGATCGGCGCGCCCATCATGACGCTCATCATGTCGCGCTGGTCGCGCCGCACGGCGCTGATCGCGCTGATGGCCATCTTCACCATCGGCAACCTGCTCTCGGCCGTCTCGGCGAACTACACGACGCTGCTGTTCGCCCGTCTCGTGACGAGCCTGAACCACGGCGCGTTCTTCGGGCTGGGCTCCATCGTCGCCGCCAGCGTGGTGCCGCGAGAGAAGCAAGCCAGTGCCGTCGCCACCATGTTCATGGGGCTGACGATTGCGAATATCGGCGGGGTCCCCGCCGCCACGTGGCTGGGCCAAACCATCGGCTGGCGCATGTCGTTCGCCGCCACGGCCGGGCTCGGCCTGATCACCATGCTCACGCTGCGCTTCGCGCTACCCAAGGGGGAAGCCGGGCGCATGCCGGACATCCGCCGCGAGTTGTCGGTGCTCACGCGCCCGGTCGTGCTGATGGCGATGGCGACGACCGTGCTCGGTGCGGGCGCGATGTTCACGCTTTACACGTACATCGCACCGACGCTGCAAACCATCACGGGTGCGTCGCCCGGCTTCGTTACCGCGATGCTCGTGCTGGTGGGCGTCGGCTTCTCGGTCGGCAACATCGCCGGTGGCAAGCTTGCAGACCGCTCGATCAACGCCAGCCTGATCGTGTTTCTGGTGCTGCTCGTCGCGATCATGCTCGCCTTCCCGATACTGGCCCGCACGCATATCGGCACCGCCCTTGCGGTCGTGGTCTGGGGTATCGCAACGTTCGCCCTCGTGCCGCCGCTGCAAATGCGGGTGATGCGCGCTGCGTCCGAAGCGCCTGGACTCGCGTCGTCGGTCAACGTCGGCGCCTTCAACCTCGGCAATGCCGTAGGCGCTGCCGCCGGTGGCGCCGTGATTTCCGCCGGATATGGCTATACGGCGGTGCCCATCGTCGGCGCGCTGATTGCCGGGTCGGGCCTGCTGCTGGTGCTCCTGCAAATGGCGATGCATCGCACGCCGATGCAGACCGTCGGCAACTGAGCAGCAGTTTGAACCCTTGATTCAGATTCAAAAATGATTGACCTCTGACGGCGTTTATCTCATGAGTCAGCGCCGCCAGAATGATCGTCATCGCAACACGTCACGACACACAGCAGCACGTTTTTCGTCACCCAATTGATTAAGGAGCTCACGATGAGCCACATTCCCGCTTTCGGTCTCGGCACGTTCCGCCTCAAGGACCAGGTTGTCATCGATTCCGTTCGTACCGGCCTTGAACTGGGCTATCGCGCGATCGACACCGCACAGATCTACGGCAACGAAGCCGAAGTCGGTCAGGCGATTGCCGAGTCCGGCGTCGCTCGCGACGATCTTTTCCTCACGACGAAAATCTGGGTCGATAACTATGCCAAGGGCAAGCTCGCCGCCAGCCTCGAAGACAGCCTCACGAAGCTTCGCACCGACTACGTCGACCTCACGCTGATCCACTGGCCCGCGCCGGACAATGGCGTGTCGCTCGACGAGTTCATGACGGCGCTGGCCGACGCGAAGGCCAAAGGCCTGACGCGTCAGATCGGCATCTCGAACTTCAACATCGCGTTGACGAAGCAGGCGATGGCCGCCGTGGGCAAAGACGCCATCGCGACGAACCAGATCGAACTGAGCCCGTATCTGCAAACGCCGAAGCTTGTGGGCTTCCTTGAGGAACAGGGCATCCACGTCACGTCGTACATGACGCTCGCTTACGGCAAGGTGCTGGGAGATGCCGTCATCGGCAAGATCGCGCAACGCCATCAGGCCACGCCCGCGCAAGTGGTGCTCGCCTGGGCGCTGCAACGCGGTTTCTCGGTGATTCCGTCGTCGACCAAACGTGAAAATCTGGCGAGCAATCTGCTGGCGCAAACACTGCGTCTGACGGCCGACGACATGGCGCAGATCGCCGCGCTCGACCGCAACGCTCGCGAAGTCAGCCCGGACGGACTCGCCGCAAAGTGGGACGACTGATTCCCTTCCTATCGAACCTTTAAGTCGTTGCCTGCGGGCAGCGACGACAACACTGCACACATCATGACTCAGGACCCTCTGTTTCAACCGCTGCAACTCGGCGCGATCACGCTGCCGAACCGTATCGTGATGCCGCCCATGACCCGCTCGCGTGCGAGCCAGCCCGGCGATGTCCCCAACGCTCTGATGGCCGAGTACTACGCGCAACGCGCCGGTGCCGGTCTGATCGTCAGCGAAGGCACGTACATCGCGCCGCTCGGCAAAGGCTATGCGTGGACGCCCGGCATTCATTCGCCCGCGCAGGTCGCCGGGTGGCGTACCGTAACCGAGGCCGTGTATGCCGCGGGCGGTCATATCTTCGCGCAACTGTGGCACGTGGGCCGACTGAGCCACACGAGCCTGCTCGGCGGCCGTCAGCCCGTGTCGTCGTCGCCGATTCAGGCCGAAGGGGTGAACGTCTTCATCGCTGGCGAAGACGGCACGACGCCGGGCTTTGTGCAGGCATCGGCACCGCGCGCGCTGAGCATCAAGGAAATCGGCGAGATCGTCGACCAGTACCGTGCGGCAGCGCGCAACGCCATCGAAGCGGGTTTCGATGGCGTGGAATTGCACGGCGCTAACGGCTATCTCGTGAATCAGTTCATCGATTCGAACGCCAACACGCGGACCGACGCTTACGGCGGCACGCTGGAAAACCGTCTACGTTTCCTGCGCGAAGTGACTGAGGCACTGATCGAGGGCGTGGGCGACGCGAAGCGCGTCGGCATCCGTCTTGCGCCGCTGACCACGCTCAACGGCTGCGTCGACGACGATCCGGAAACGACTTACCTCGCCGCGGCCAAGCTGCTGGGCGAACTCGGCGTTGGCTACATCCACATCGCAGAAGCCGACTGGGACGATGCGCCGGTGATGCCGGTGGAATTCAAGCTGAAGTTGCGCGCGGTGTACCCGGGTGTGCTGATTTACGCGGGCGGCTACACGGCAGAGCGTGCGCGTGACGCCGTGTCGGGAGGATGGGCCGATCTCATCGGCTTCGGTCGTCCGTTCGTGGCCAATCCGGACCTGACGGAGCGCCTGCGCGTCGGTGCCCCGCTGGCCTTGCATCATCGCGACACGTTGTTCGGTGGCGGTGCTCGCGGCCTGACCGATTATCCGACGATGGTCAAAGAGGCCGCCTGAGCGGCCTGGCGGACGTCATGACGACGTAGCGACGCGCGCCTTCCCGGTGCGTGTCGCCCGCCAGCACAGGATCGACCCGCCGCAGACCATGCACGCGCCCTGCCAGAAGGGTGCGGACAGCGGCGTGCGCAGTAGCAGCGCGGCCAGCGCCGCAGACAGCACGGGGATGAAATACGACGCGCCGACGAGGATCGTCACATTGCCGCGCAGGATGCCCACGTTCCACGCCGCGTAACCAAAGCCCATCGCGGCGGCGGCCAGCACGAGATAAACGCCTGAGTGCAGATCCAGCGACATCGCGCCACCGCCACCAGCGAAATACTTGATCCAGAGCGCAACGGCCACGAGCATGAAGAACGGCGTCACACCATTCTTGCCCTCTGCAATTCGCGCTGTCACGGTGCAATACCCCGCCCAGATAATCGCGCCGACGAAGGCCAGTCCGTAACTCAACGGGTTATCGGCAATGTTGACGAGCATGCCGGGCAGATCGAGCCCCTGATCGCCACCGAGTACCCAGCAGATGCCAAGCATCGACAACACAAAACCGGGCACGACCAGCCAGTTCGCGCGCTGCTTGTTGAAGAGAATGGCGGAAACTAGTGTGAACGTCGGCCATAGGTAATTCACCATACCGACTTCAATCGCCTGACGCGCCGTATTCGCGTAGCCGATGGACAGCGACAGACACAGTTCATAGGCGACGAACAGCAAACCGCCCCACACCAGATAGCGACGCGGGAACGTGCTGAGCTTCGGGAAGCCGACCGTCAGCACAAGAAACAGCGACGCCACCGAGTAAATCGCCGCCGCACCGCCGGTCGCGCCGAGGCTTTCGCTCACGCCGCGAATCAGCGCCACAATCGACGCCCAGAGCACCACTGCGCTCAGTCCAATGAGTGTCGCCTTGTTCCTGCTATTCATGCGGTTTCCTGCGTCGAGGACGGGTAAGTGGCCAGCGCGGGATTATACGGAATGCGGATTTGCGTAGCGGCGTCGCTCAGACGGTTTACGCAGATCATCGCCGGTCCGCCGCGACCGGCAGCCGCTATGCACCGGCAAGATTTCCGTCGCCCAGTTTCTCACGTGCAAACGCCCGCACATGCTCCACAAACGAATTGAGCAACAGCGGCACTGGACGCTGCGAAGGCGTCAGCACTGAAGTGTCGGTGAATATGGCTGGCTCGAAACGCTTGAACACCACGCCGGTGCCACGGTAGCTCCACGCACTGAACGCGTCGATCAGTGCAACGCCAGCCCCCGCTTCGACAAATGAGCAGATGGCGTACGAAATCTGACTCTCCATCTGCATTTTGACTTCCACGCCGTGCGACGCGAGCAATGCATCGATCTGCAATCGCGCCTCCACGCTGCGTGGGTGCGCGACAAATCGCTCGCCGTCGAGATCGCTCGGCCCTACGACGTCGCGCTCGCAAAGTCGATGTCCCGCAGGCAACGCACAGATCATCTTGGCCGCGACAAGTCGCGAGGCATTCGCCGTCGGATGACTCAGCGACAGCCGGGCGAAGCCCACATCGCAGCGTTGCCCCATGACCATGTCGACGATGGAGCGCGTTGAGTGCATGACCATCGACACATGTGCCTCCGGTCGCGTCTTCAGGTAATCCGCAATCGCATGCGGCATGAAGGAAAGCGCCAGCGCGGGTGCCGCCGCAACATGAAGCGTGCCCCGCTGCATGTTCCGGATCTCGTCGGCCGCCCGCGCGATCCGGTCGACGCCGACTAGCGAACGCTGTACCTCTTCGTACAAGGCGCGGGCTTCCACCGTCGGATACAGCCGTCCCTTAACCCGTTCGAACAATGTGAATTTCAGCGACCGCTCCAGATCAGCGATCAACCGTGTGGTCGCGGGCTGCGAAATGTGCAGCATCTCGCTGGCGAGCGTCACCGTCTGATGCAGCATCACGGCGCGAAAGGCTTCGAGTTGGCGGAGTTTCACGTGGGCATCCAATAACAAAACATTATCGATTTGCAAAAAAAAAGCATTTCACAAGCAGATTTTGACTTTCTACTCTTCCGATATCCCCAATTTCATTTGGTTGTACGCGGGGATCATCGGCAATAACGATATGTGTTGGAAAGGGGGTTTACCCCAATCATTCGGAGGATGACTCACCTTATGAGCAACGAAACTGCGTACACGCTCCCGCCCCCGGCGACGCGTGACGACATCTCACCCACGCCCGCGCCAGACCTGCGTATATATCCGCGCCCGAAGAAATCGGACTGGCTTTGGTACGGATTGTTCGGCATCGCCCTGATTCTTTTCTACCAATGGTTCATCGACAACCCGCGCTGGCAGTGGGACGTCGTCGCCCATTACCTATTCAACGCCCGCGTACTCGCGGGCCTTGGAAACACACTGATCCTCACGGCATTTGCCAGTGCACTCGGCCTCGTGCTCGGCGCCATCGTGGCGGCGTGCCGCATGTCCGCCAATCCGGTATTGCGCGGCGCGGCGTTCGCCTACATCTGGATCATTCGTGCGACGCCGACGCTGGCGATGCTGTTGTTCCTGTTTTTTATCTCGGCGCTCGTACCTCGCCTCTATCTGCCGATACCGTTTCTGAACCTGAACCTGTTCGACATCGATACCAGCAACGTGATCTCGCGGCTAAGCGCCGCCACGATCGGGCTGGCGATCTATCTCGGCAGCCACAGTGCGGAGATTTTTCGAAGCGGCCTCGGTGCCGTCGACAAGGGACAACGCGAAGCCTGCAAAGCGATGGGCATGAGCGACATGCGGATGATGTGGCACGTCGTCATTCCGCAGGCGGTTCGCGTCATCATCCCGCCGCTGGCCAACGAGCTCATCACGATGTTCAAGAACACGTCGCTGGCCTCGGTCATCGGTTACGTTGAACTCCTGACGACCGTCCAACTGATCTATTCGACGACCTTCGAAACCATTCCGCTGTTAACCGTCGCCTGCCTCTGGTACCTATTCCTGACCAGCCTCGCCATGTGCGGGCAGCTCCTGCTCGAAAAGCGCTTCGGCAAAGGAGTCCACCCGTGATGAACTCTCTCCATGACGCCCTTCATCTGCAAGCTCAGCCGCCGTTGCTGCAAATGCGTAACGTGACGAAGCAGTTCGGCGCGTTTACCGCGCTGCACGGCATCGACTTCAATCTGTATCGCGGCGACGTCGTTGCCATCATCGGTCCCTCCGGATCGGGCAAGAGCACCCTGCTTCGTTGCATCAACATGCTCGATCTGATCGACTCCGGCGTCGTGACGTTCAACGGCGAAGTGCTCGGCAGCGAGATGCGCGGCACACGTTGCATCAGGTTGCCAAAGAAGGAACTGGACCGACAGCGCCGGTACTTCGGCATGGTGTTCCAGGGGTTTCATCTCTTTCCCCATTACACGGTGCTTGACAACGTGCTTTCCGGGCCGCGCATCGTCGGCGGCGCCGCACGTAAAGACGTCGTCGAGCGTGGCAAGTCGCTGCTCGCCCGCGTCGGCCTGTCCGACAAGATGAATCACTATCCGTCGCAACTCTCCGGTGGACAGAAGCAGAGAGTCGCTATCGCCCGGGCGCTGGCGATGGAGCCGGAGGTCATGTTGTTCGACGAACCGACCAGCGCCCTCGACCCGGAACTGGTTCAGGAGGTGCTCGACGTTATGAAGGAATTGGCCAGCACCGGCACCACGATGGTGGTTGTCACCCATGAAATGGAATTCGCCCGAAAGGTCTCGAACCACGTCGTATTCATGGACGGTGGCCGCATCGTCGATCAAGGCTCGCCCGACCACATCTTCCGGGGCGGCGGCACAGCGCGAAGCCAACGCTTTCTCGCGAACGCTCGCGCATAAGTCCGGCGAGGGGTGCCCGCGACGCTCATGCGACACGCCCCCTCCATCACACTCGATTAAACAGGATTCGAAATGTCAAACGACGGAATGATGAGACTGGGTGTCTCGATGCGCTATCTGGGCTATCACATGGCGGCGTGGCGGCATCCCGATGTTCCTGCCGACGGCGCAATCGACTTTCACTACTTTCTTGAGAGTGCGCGCAAGGCCGAAGCGGCGAAATTCGACATGATCTTCTTTGCGGACGGTGTTGGCGTGCGGGCCTCCGATACGCCCCCGGGATCGGCGTCACGCGATGCAAAAAACGCCGAACTCGAACCTTTGACGCTGCTCGCGGCGATCGGCGCCTGCACAAAGCATATCGGCCTCGTGGGGACCGCTTCGACGACCTATAACGAGCCGTTCCATATCGCACGAAAGTACGCCTCGATCGATCACATCAGCGCCGGACGCGCAGGCTGGAACGTAGTCACGTCGTGGTCTCAGCAAGAAGCGTGGAACTTCAACCGCGACGAACACCTGGGCTACGAGGAACGATACGAGCGTGCCGACGAATTCGTGGACGTCGTCAAGAAGCTCTGGGATAGCTGGGAAGACGACGCCTTTATCCGCGACAAGGCCAGCGGCATCTTCTACGACGAGAGCAAGTTGCACGTCCCGCACCACAAGGGCAAACATTTCAAGGTGCGCGGTCCGCTGAATTCGGCACGCACGCCGCAGGGCCGCCCGATCATCGTTCAGGCCGGCGCCGCTGACGCCGGGCGAGAGATTGCCGCGAAAAACGCCGACGTGGTGTACAGCGCATCGTTCGACATTCAGTCGGCCAAGGCATATTACGACGATTTGAAAGGCCGTCTCGCAAAATACGGTCGCACGCCGGACCAACTCCTGATCATGCCGGGGCTTACGCCGTACGTGGGCCGCACACGGCAGGAGGCGCAAGACAAGTTCGATCAGTTGCAGGAGCTGATCGACCCGCTAAGCGGTTTGTCGATTCTCTACAGCGTGCTCGGCGACCTCTCCGGCTACGACCTCGATGGCCCGGTACCCGCCACTAGCGCCGGTCCCGTCAGCAGCATCGGCAATGGATTGCTGGAGATGGCCCGGCGCGACAACCTCACGATTCGCCAGCTCTACAAGATTCGCGCATCGGGCGGCCGCCAGTTGATCGGCACGGCGCAGGACATCGTGGACGATATGGAATCGTGGTTCCGCGAAGGTGCCGCTGACGGCTTCAATCTATGTCCAGCGACGCTTCCCGGCGGTCTTGACGACTTCATCGAATTCATTCTTCCCGAACTGCGTCGTCGCGGCCTATTCCGAACCGAGTACACGGCACAAACGCTACGAGGCAATCTCGGACTCGGCGCACTGTCATTTGGCGGTTGAAGGCGATCCGGCGCGATGTGTGCGGCCCGGACTTGCCGTGCATGTCGCGCGCTTCATCAGAACTCAAGAGGTATCCGTATGAACGACCAAGTTTCCTCCGACGTCTTTCGACACGCCATGACGTGCTTCGCCAGCGGCATCACGGCGGTGACCACATATGAAGAACGTGTGCCGTCCGGTCTAATCGCAACTTCAGTGTGCAGCCTGTCTGCCGATCCGGCCACGATCCTCGTATGCGTGAACAAGACAGCGTCGGCGCATGACGTCATCCTTCGGACACGGCGCTTTGCCGTCAATCTGTTGTCAGCAGAACAGCTGGCGGTGGCGAAGCGCTTCACTTCGTTGCGCGGCCCCGAGCGCTTCGACCCTGCGCACTGGCAAGCCGGGGAACTGGACGTCCCCACACTGTCAGGCGCGGTCGTCGTATTCGAATGCCAACTGGCCAACGTGTATGACGGGTTTACGCATAGCATTATCGTCGGCCAGATTATGCAAGCCACCGTCAACGACGAGGGGGCAGCCGACTGTCTGCTCTGGCATCACCGGGATTTCGCCCGCACCGTTCAACAAGCCGCCTGATACGCCACCGACCTGCCGACTTCCAGAGGTTTTCGTATGACGATCGAATTCAAATTCGCGACGGCATGTGTCGTCGCCTGGCTCGGGATCGTGAGTCCCGCCCACGCGCTGGAGCCGCTCGCCCCTCCGGCCATCAAGGTTGACCCCGCACTCGCTGCACAAGTCCCGAAGTTCTACCGTGAGCGCGGCACCCTGACCGCGGGAGTCAATCCCGATGTGGCGCCGATCAAATTCGTCGACGGTGAAGGCAACATCATCGGGTTCACCCCGGAACTGCTCTCAGCAGCGGCTGCGGTGCTGGATCTGAAGGTCAAGCTCGCCCAGTCGTCATTCGACGCCCTCATTCCCGGTCTGGGCGCCAACCGCTTCGATGTGCTGCTCTCGCTTGCAGACTTTTCATCGCGTCAGAAAGTCGTGACGTTCGTCGATTACCTCGACATGGGCATGACGGTCGTCGCCATGCCTTCAAGGGCGGTCACCCTTCCGTCGCTCGATGCGCTCTGCGGTATGCAACTCGCTTTGCCGCGCGGTACGGCCTCAATGGAAAAGGCGACCAAGTTGAGTGAAAAATGCCAAAAAGACGGCAAGCGGCCCATTTCGGTGGCGACGTACCCCGACTCGAACATGACGCTGCTCTCGCTATCGACAGGCGCCAGCCAGGTCGCCTGGGTGGATTCGCCGGTCGGCTACTACAACGAGACCAAGTTTCCCGCCAAGTACAAGGTCATTCACTACAACGCCGAAGCGCCCTATGGCATCGGCTTCGGTGTCGACGAGAAAGGGCGGCAACTCGCGAGCGTCATGCGGCAGGCCTTGCTCAAGCTCCAGCGCGACGGCACCTATGACGCGCTGATGATGAAATGGGGACTCGCCACCAAGGACGCCAAGCCAGACTTCCCCATCAACGGCGGCATGCGCTGACACGGGGCACACATGGCACACAGGACAGACGGCGAACAGTGGCGGCCGCGCCACCAGTGTCACCCCTTAGGGAACACCAGCGTAAAGCGCGTCACGCCGCTCTCGCTCGTCACGCGCCACGCGCCGCCGTGCAACTGCATGATGCTGCGCACGATCGACAACCCCAGCCCGCTGGACTCCGACGAGCGTTGACGCGACGCGTCGGCGCGATAAAACCGGTCGAACAGCCGCTCGCGATGCGCCGGTTCAATCGTCGCACCGCGATTCTCGACGTGCAGCCACGTTTCCCCCGCACGCTGCTCTGCAATCAGACGAATCACACTGCCCTCGTCCGCGTGCCGCACCGCGTTGGCCAGCAAGTTCGCCATCGCGCGACGCAGGAGTTGCGCGTCGGCCATCACTTCACCGCCACCATCGCGCTCGATACGCACACCACGCTCGTCGGCCAACCCCTCGAAGTAATCGGCGATGCGCTCGAATTCATCCGCCACCGACAGCCAGTGCCGATCGATGGCGTGATCGGCATGTTCCGCGCGCGCGAGGAACAGCATGTTGTCGATCATCTTCGAGAGACGCTGCAACTCTTCGAAGTTCGATCCGAGCAGCCGCTGGTAATACGCCGGATCGCGCGACTGGCTTAAGCCGACTTCCGTCTGCCCGAGCAAGTTACCGATCGGTGTGCGCAGGTCGTGCGCCATATCCGCCGAGACCTGCTGCAATTGCGTGAACCCGCGCTCAAGCCTGCCGAGCATCGCGTTGATCGACGTGACGAGTACGTCCAGTTCCGCAGGCGTATCGCGCTGCGGGAGCCGGGTGGAGAGTGTGCCCACGCCAATGGACGCCGTCTGCGCCGCCAATCGTCGCAGCGGACGCATGCCGCGTCGCGCCAGCCAGAACGCGAACAGCGCCGCCAGACACGCCGCCGTCATGGCGAACAGGAAAATCTGCGTCCGGTAGTCACCAAGCATGCGCGTGCGCTGCGTCATCAGACGCCCCGACACGATTTGCAGATCGCGCTGCCCCGCCACACCGTGCGCTGTCGCCGCAACATAGATGAACGGCGTACCGTCGGTGGCTTGCGTGTGATGGACGGCGTCGAGCGTGAGCGGCGTGTCCGGCGCGACAGGCGTGACCGGCGGTACACGCGCGTGCCCAGGATTGACCTGAATGAGCGGCGGCTCCCCCGGGTAGCCCACGACCAGCAACGACTCCGTGTTGCCGAGCATGTTGGCGAACAGATGTGGCTTGTCGCGGATGAGATCGTGTGCGTCCACGTCCTGCATCAGCGTGCGCAACTGGTCCACACGCGTGACCAGCGCACCGTCATCGCGCACGACCAGTTGCGCCTCCAGCTTCCAGTACAGCACGAAGCCGACGACAGCCATCGCCGCGAATGCCATCAGTGCGAAGCCGAGCGCCAGACGCGTACTGAGCGACATCCGTTTGCCAGTCACCGGCGCGTGTGTCATTCGAGGGCCTCGCAGCGATAACCGACGCCGTGCACTGTATGGATCAGGCGGGTGGCAAACGGCTCGTCGACTTTCTGACGCAGACGCCGCACCGCCACATCGACCACATTCGTGTCGCTGTCGAAGTTCATGTCCCACACGCGCGACGCGATCAACGCGCGCGACAGCACTTCGCCCGGATGCTGCACGAAGAACAGCAGCAGATTGAATTCCTTGTTGGTGAGCGTGATGCGCGCGCCGCCTCGCTCCACGCGACGCTTCGTCACGTCCACGCAAAGGTCGCCGACACGGAGCATGTCGTCGGCAGGTTGCGGCTGCCCACGTCGCAAGATGATGCGGATACGCGCCAGCAACTCTGCGAACGAGAACGGCTTGACGAGATAGTCGTCCGCACCGAGATCGAGCCCTTTGAGCCGGTCTTCGAGCGTGCCGCGTGCGCTCAGGAACAACACCGGTGTGCGCGTGCGGTCGCCGAGCTTGCGCATGACGGTCCAGCCGTCCATGCCGGGCATCATGACGTCGAGCAGAATCAGGTCGTACGCGAGTTCCTGCGCCATATGAAGGCCGTCGATGCCGTTCGGCGCGACGTCCACGACATAGCCCGCCTCGGTCAGCCCGTTTTGCAGATACTCGCCCGTCTTCGCTTCGTCTTCTATGACCAGAATGCGCATGGTGTCTCACTCATCCAGCACGCCAATAGCGACGGCGGCCCGAGTGGACCGCCATCCTGCTTGCCTCAACCGCTTGCGCGGCGAGCTTACTTGCCCGAAGCCGTTGCGGCTTCCTCGATCAGACGGGCCACCGCCTGCGGGTGCGACTCGTACACCGAGTGGCTTGCGCCTTCGATCTCCACGGTGTGCGCGTGCGCACGTGCAGCATACATCCGCTCGAGATCCGGGTTGATGATACGGTCGGCCTTCGCGACCATATACCACGACGGCTTCGTCTTCCACGCCGGATCGGGGATCAGCGCCGTGAACACGGACGCGGCCGTCGGCATCTGGGCGTTGGCTTCGAACTCGGCCTGCGCACGCGGCAGATCGGCGGCGAAGTCAGCCGGATAGTCCTTCGGATTCAGATAGAGATAGTTGTCCGGCGTCTTCACGACCGCCTTGGTCAGATTCGGAAACTTCTTGCCGTTGCTGGCCTCGGTCTCGCCCACGTCGAGCGCGTGCGCCGCGATGTAGACCAGCGCCTTCACATGCGCATCGTTACCCGCCTCGGTGATGATCGCGCCGCCGTAGCTATGACCGACGAGCACCGCCGGGCCGTCCAGGCCGTCGAGCACGCGCCTGGTGGCGGTCACATCTTCCTGGAAGGACGTCAGCGGCTCCTGCACGAGCGTCACGTGATAGCCGTCCTTGACCAGCAGGTCGTAGACCGGGCGCCAGCCCGCCCCCCCCACGAACGCACCGTGCACCAGCACGATGTTTTTGATCGGACCGTTGGCAGAGGGATCCGTCGGGGCCGCGTGAGCCGACAGGGCGGGGAAGGCGGCGGCGGCAAGCAACGCGCCGACGGTGGCGGTGCGCGCAGCAATGGCGCGCAGTTGACGAGTGGGCATGGTAGCTCCTTAGATTGACGTCATGGCTTCACAATCGGGTATTGGGACGTTGCGGTGAACAACGTGAAGCCAGTCTAAGGAGCGGGGGGCGTCAGCGAACTGACGCAGACATTACAAAAAAATGACGAAATCGGTGGCCTGTGGATGCTTGTTGACGCTTATCCAGCCAACCGGCGTGCCGCGCTCTCGCACTCCTCCACCAGCCGCGCCATCACCTCTGCCGCTGCGGGCAGATCACCGATCAGCCCGGCCGACTGCCCCAGTTCGACCTTGCCCCACTCGACATCGCCGTCGAGCGCCGCCTGTTTGAGCGAACTGGATTTGAACAGCGTGTCGTACGCAGCGGCGTCCGGCTCTTCCTTGTCGGCCAGCAATACGCGCTCGGCGAATTGATTTCGCGTCATGCGAACGGGCAGGCCGCGCACCCCGACGAGCGTTGTACCGTCGATATCGGTATCGAGTACCGCGCGCTTGTAGTTGTCATGCACCCCCGCCTCGCGCGTCGCAAGAAACCGCGTGCCAAGCTGCACGGCATCCGCACCGAGCGCCAGCAACGCGGCCACGCCATACCCGTCCGCCACGCCGCCGCCCGCCACAATCGGCAAGTCGAATTCGACGACCGCGCGACGTACGGCCACGAGGGTACTCACACCGTTCACCGGCGGATGCCCGCCCGCCTCTGCGCCCACGACGACAAGGGCGTCCACGCCTGCATCCGCCGCTTTGCGCGCATGAGGCAGGGTCGAGACCACGTGAATCCAGCGAACGCCGCGCGACTGAAAGCGCTCGAGATGCGCTTTCGGACCGCCTTGCGACGCAATCACCACCGGCACCCCTTCCTCTTCGATGACGTCGAGAAATTGCTCGGCCTGCGGCCGGTACAAAGGGATGTTGACGGCAAACGCGCCATCGGTGGCGGCCTTCACTTCGCGCACGGTGTCGCGAAAGGCATCGAGATACATCGGACCTGCGGCGATCACGCCGAGCCCGCCAGCATTCGAGACGGCAATCGGCAACGCCGCGTTGGACGACGCCCAACTCATCCCGGCCTGGATGATGGGATATTTGATATTCAACAGCCGAGTGAGACGGGTCTGAAGCATGAAAAGTCCCTCGAAATACCGCGCAGACGCGCATTGACGATGCTCGTCAATCTAAGGGACATATGATGCATTGTCAAACAATTTACCGCGAAATCAGCAACTCGATCAGAGCCCTTCGCCAGCCTCTTCCCGCTCCTGATCCAGCATGATCCTCGCCTGATACGTGAGCTTGTCAAGTATCTTGGGCAACGCATCGCGTTCTGCGCGCGTGAGCACAGACAACAGACGGTCGTTGAGTTCTTCGGCGACGGGGAACACCTGCTTCACGAGATCTCGGCCGTGGGCCGTGAGCGAGATGACGACACCGCGCGCGTCCGCGCTGTCGGTGCTGCGCTGGAGAATGCCGCGCGCTTCGAGCGCCGTCACCGTACGGCTCATCAGCCCCCGGTCGAACTGCGCCTGCTCGGCCAGCCGATTGAGCGACATACCGTCGCTGCTGTGCAGCAACGCGATGGAGCGCCATTCGTTGAGCGTCAGACCGAAGTTGCGCTCGTACACGCTGGACGAACCCTTCGTGTAGATGTTCGTCAGTTGACGCAGTTGAAACGACGTGAGCTGCCGCAAGTCGGACGGTGCTGCGCTCACCGGTTCGGGTGAGCGCGAGGGGTTGGGCTTGGGCATGTGACGAATCAGCCGGTAGGCAGGGAAAGGAATGGCGTCATGCTATCGCCTCGCCCGAGCCCGGTCAAACCGGCATATGCCTTGATTCCACACGGATTGCGCACCGCCTCACGCCCTCATCTCGGACGGGAAACCCCCTTGGGCAACAGCCGCGCAGGAATCCCCACGAGCAACAGAATGCTGCCGAACAGCACGAAGCATCCAGCGACCTGCAAGCCGAGCGCGAGACTGCCCGTCGTCGTCTTCACGTAGCCGATCACGCTCGGCCCGACCAGCCCGCCCAACGCACCGATGCTGCTCACCACCGCAATCCCGGCCGCCGCACTGGCGGGCGCGAGATACGTCGACGGAATCGTCCAAAAGACGGACAAGCTCGACAGGTGCCCCGCCGTCGCCACTGCCAGCAAGACCACCGCCAGCTCGACGTTATGCGACAGATACGGCATGACCATGAGGCTCGCCGCCGCAAACATCAACGGCACCGAGGCGTGCCAGCGACGCTCGCGCCGACGGTCCGAGTGACGGCTCACGATCAGCATCGACACGATGCCGACCACCGGCGGAATCGCCGAGAGCAGACCGACGTGGAACGGATCCTTCACGCCGGTCGACTGAATCACCAGCGGCGCGAAGAACGCGATGGTGCTCGCCAGCACATACGCACAGAACGACACCAGCCCTGCCACGTACACGCGCCAGTCGCCCAGCGCCGCCAGCGTGCCGCCGTGACTGTGCCCCCCTGCGCCACCCTTGCTCGCCTTCTGACGACGCTCCTCGTTCAGCACGTTCGTCAGCCGCGCCTTCTCGTCGTCGCTTAGCCACTTTGCCTGCTCCGGACGGTCTTCCAGCGCGAAGAACACCACGATTCCGAGCACAATGGCGGGAATGCCTTCGAGCAGGAACATCCACTGCCAGCCCGCGAGTCCGTGAATCTGATGGAAGCTGCGCATGATCCAGCCCGACGTCGGCGCACCGATCATCGTCGCAATCGGAATCGCGACGAACGACAACGCCGTCACACGCGCACGCCGCTCCGCCGGAAACCAGTAGCTGAGATACAGGATCAACCCGGGAAAGAAGCCCGCCTCCGCCGCGCCGAGCAGCATGCGCGCGACGTAGAACTCCGTGGGCGTGCGCACAAACATCATGGCGCATGAGACCGCACCCCAGAGCGTCATGATGCGCAACAGCGTCTTGCGCGCGCCCATTCGGGCAAGCATCAGGTTGCTCGGCACCTCGAACAGCAAAAAGCCGACGAAGAACAACCCCGCGCCGATGCCGTAGACGAGATCGCTGAAGTGCAGATCCGCCTTGAACTGAATCTGCGCGATGCCGATGTTCGCCCGGTCGATGTAGTTGATGATGTAGCAAACGAACAGCAGCGGCAGCGTGCGCCAGGCGATCTTTCGGTAGGTCGATTCCTCGACTACCTGACCGGCCGCGCTTGCGCCAGACGTGTCCGTCCCGCCGAACGGCTGTGACGCCGTCGTCGTATGTGAAGTCATGTCTCCTCCAATCTTGATTTTTTGATGAGGTTCGGTTGGGGGCGGACGTCGTGTCCATCGACGCCCGGCCGTCAGATGTCAGGACAAACCGAACTCCCCAATCGCGTAGTCGCGCAGCTTGTTCTTCTGCACTTTCGAGCTACCCGTCATGCCGATGCCGTCGAACGAATCGACGAATCGCAGGTATCTCGGCACCTTGAAATTCGCAGCACGTGCGCGGCACCAGTCGATCAGCGCCTCGCTCGTCACGTCCGCACCGGGGCGCAGCACCACGAACGCCGCAGGCACTTCGCCCAGACGCGCGTCCGGCACTCCCACGACCTGCGCCAGCTGCACGGCCGGATGCGTGAACAGCGTCTCTTCCACTTCGGCAGGCGCAACGTTCTCGCCACCGACGCGAAACACATCCTTCAGACGGCCAAGCATGCGCATGCGCCCCTCACCGTCGATCACACCGAGATCGCCCGTGCGCAGCCAGCCATCGTCGCTGAATGCCTGCGCCGTCTCCTTCGGCTTGTTGTAGTAGCCCTTCATCACGCTCCAGCCGCGCACCTGAATCTCGCCAGGCTCGTCCGCGCCGAGCACGTCACCCGTTTCGGGAGACACCGTGCGAATCTCGATGCCCGGATGCGGGCTCGCCCATCCACCGACGCGCAATTCGAGCGGATCGCGCCAGTCGTTGAGCACCACGTTGGGCGACGCTTCCGACTGCCCATATGCACCGACCATGTAAGGCACGCCCATCACGTCGTGAATCTTCTGCATGATTTCCGGCCCGGCCGCCGCCCAACCGCCACGCAGGTGAATGCGCTCGCGACGGAATTCGGGGTGGCCCATCATCATCAGGAAAATCGTGTCGTTACCGGACGTCAGCGTGCAGCGCTCTTCATCGAGGATCGTCAGCACACGCGCCACATCGAACGATGGCACCGACAGCAGGCACGCCCCCGTCACCAGCGAGACGAGCAGCGACATCGTCGTGCCTGCCACGTGGAAGAACGGACGCACGCTGAAATAGCGATCGTCGGCACGCACACCGATGCGCAGCGCAGACGCGGCAGCATTCATCAGCATGTTGCGATGGCGCAGCAGCACGCCTTTGGGGAACGACGTCGTGCCGGAGGTGTACTGAATCAGCAGCACGTCGTCGGGCGAGACGGCGGCGCAACGGCGCGCGACTTCGTCACGCAACGCGGACGTGTCCGGCAATGCATCGAAATGCTCGACGCCTTCCGGCAAACCTCGCGCACTGTCGCCCACCATCACAGCGCGACGTAGCAGCGGCAAAAAGTCGCCCGGCAGTTGCGCATCGAACGCCGGTTCGACACCGCGCAGCAGCGCCGTGTAGTCGATGTTCAGGAACGTGTCGACATAGAACAGCACGCGCACGTCACCCTGACTCAGACAATAGTTCAGTTCGTCTGACTTGAATCGGGTGTTGACGGGCACGGCGACCGCGCCGATCGATGCTGCCGCGTAAAACAGCACCACCCAATCCACCGAATTGCCCATCAAAATGCCGACATGCTCGCCGTGCTGAACGCCGAGATGCACCATGCGCGCTGCCGCCTGTGCGACACGCTCGCTCAGCGTGCGGTAGTCGATGCGCTCACCCTCGATCACCAGCGCTTCGGCTTCGGGCGTTGCACGCGCACGCGCCGCGAGAACGGCGGGCAGCGTGACCGGCCCTTCGAGCCCGAACTGGCTGGCGTAGCTTTCATGCCCTGCGTCATGAACTTCAGGCATGACCGCCTCCCTGCTTCGTATCCTGGTTCGCTGCATGATCGACATCGTTGCTCGTGCCGCTACCGAAACGCGCGATCTTGCTGCCCCAGTCGGGACTTTGCAGCAACGCGTCGATGGCGAGCATCTCGATGGCGAGCGCACCGGCAGGGTCCGTCTCGACGCCACGGTCGATGCAATCCTTCGTGAGACGCATCGCCAGCGGCGACGCGGCGGCAATCGTCTGCGCCATGACACGCACGGCGTCCAGCGCGCCTTGGGCTGGCACGATGCGCGACACCAGCCCGGCCTCGCGCGCTTCCTGCGCCGACAAGGTGCGACCGGTGAAGGCCATGTCCTTGGCGAGACGCTTGCCCACGGCGCGCGGCATGCGCTGCGTAGCACCGACCGTCCCCCACAGCGCTTCGGGGGTGCGGAACGCGGCGGCATCGGTCGCGACGATGAAGTCGCACGCCATGGCGATCTCGCCACCCGACCCGATGGCCGGACCTTCGACGAGCGCGATGCACGGCTTGCCGATCTGTTCGATGGCGTCGTAGGCCGCGAACGCCTTGATACGGCGCGCGCGCACGTCGTCAAGACTCATTCCCTGACGCTCCTTCAGATCCGCCCCCGCGCAGAACACCGGCCCGTTAGCGCGAACGATCACGCAGCGCACCGAGTCGTCGTCGCGCAGCGCCTGAACGGTGGCGCGCAGTTCGTCGCACATCGCGGCGTTCAGCGCATTGCGCTGCTGCGGCCGGTTCAGCACGACTTCCACGACCGCGTCATGACGCACGATCTCCAATGTCTCCCAAACTTTCATGCTTGTCTTTCCTAACGTCGAATCGAATTCAGATGGCGCCTTCACGACGCAAATCCGCGATTTGCGCCGGGGCATAGCCGAGCTTCGCCAGCACCTGATCGGTGTGCTCACCCAGCAACGGCGGACGCCCCACTTCGGGATCGGCGAAGCCGTCGAACTTGAATGGCACCGGCAGCGCGCCGAACTTGCCGACAGACGGATGCTCGAACTCGCTCACCATGCCGCGTGCGAGCACGTGCGGATCGGCCAGCACTTCATCAACATGCTGGATGGGGCCTGCGGGAACACCGGCGGCGTCGCATGCGTCGCACAATTCGCGACGCGTTCTGCCCGCGATGGCAGCGCTCAGCGCCGCCATCAGGCGGTCGCGATGCTCGACACGACCTGCATTGGTCGACAGCGTGGCGTCGGCCGCCAGCGCGTCGAGGCCAAGCAACTCGCACAGCGGCAACCAATGCTGATCGCTGCACGTGATGTGGACGTAGGCCCCGTCGCTGCACTCGAATGTGGCCGACGGCACACGCCCCGGATGTTCCGTACCCAGACGCGGCGGCACCTCACCCAGCGCGAAGTAACGGCCAGCGGCCAGCGTCAGCAGACTGACCTGACCGTCGAGCATCGAGAAATCGACGTGACAGCCCGCGCCCGTTTGCGTGCGACCTTGCAGGGCACTGAGAATCGCGATCGCGATCCACAAGCCCGACGACAGATCGGCGATCGGCAGCCCCGGCTTGACCGGACCGCCGCCGCGTTCGCCCGTCAGACTCATCAGCCCGCCCATCGCCTGAAAGACAGTGTCATAGCCCTTGCGTTTTGCGTACGGGCCGGTCTGACCGAATCCCGTGCATGAGACGTAAATGAGCTTCGGGTTGGCTTCGCGCATCGCCGCCTGATCGAGGCCATAGCGCTTGAGGGTACCGACGGGGAAATTCTCGAGCAGCACGTCGGCGCGCGACGCGAGATCGCGGATGATCGCGCGCCCCGCTTCCGTCTTCATGTTCGCCGTCACGGACTGCTTGCTGCGGTTGCAGGCGAAGTAGTACGCCGACTCGTCGCCGACTTTCGGCTCGAAGGTGCGTGTCTCGTCCCCGCTGCCCGGCTGTTCGATCTTGATGACCGTCGCGCCCAGCTCCGCCAGGATCATGTCGGCGAACGGGCACGCCAGTACGCGCGCCAGTTCGAGGATCGTCACACCGGCCAAAGGCTTCATCGGAGCGCTCACGACTTCGGGGCGCGCTTGGGAAAGCTGCGCATCATCAGGTTCGTATCGAGCGAGACATCGAACGCCTGCGTGAGCGGCAGATCCGCCACGCGATGGAACAGACGCTTGGTCGCGGTCATCGATACCGGATCGTAGTCGGCCAGACGCGCGGCAAGCGCCACGGCGTCGTCGACCAGTGTGTGGTCAGGGCTGACACGATTGGCAAGTCCGAGCGCCAGCGCACGCGACGCGTCGACGGTATCGCCTGTCGACACCAGCTCGAACGCGGTCTTGCGGCCAACTTGACGCACGAGATTGGCCATCACGATGGCCGCCACGATCCCGTGCTTCAACTCCGGATAGCCCAGCTTGAGGCTCTCACCGACGACCAGCAGGTCGCAGGCGAGCGCCAGTCCCGCGCCGCCGCCCATCGCATAGCCCTGCGCCGCACCAACGACCGGCGTGCCGATCTCGACGAACGCCCGATGCAGCGACGTGGTGAGGTGCGCACGCTTGAGCGCAGCCTGCGAGGCGTCGGCGTCGCTGCCGCCCGCAACGAAGCCACCGAACTCCTTGACGTCGGCCCCGGCACAGAAGCTCTGTCCTGCCCCGGCGAGCACGATGGCGTTCACCTCGGGATCGGCGTCAGCCTCACGCAACGACGCCAACAGCGCCTGCGTCAGTTCGTTGTTCAGCGCGTTGCGCTTGTCGGGGCGGTTCATCGTGATCACGCGCACAGCGCCGCGATCTTCGATCAACAAGGAGTCGGGATACGTCATGTTGCGGGAGGTTCGAGACATCGGATTCATCAGCCAGAGGTGAAACAGGGTATGGCGGCTAGCCTAATCCAAAAAATGTGACGTCGTCAAACAAAATAATCTACCAAACACAAATACACTCCGAAAACACCGCAAATACTCATACAAATTAAGGGAAACCCCTTGTGCGGCGATTTATAAATTATTTGACATTGCATCACATTAAGTGATTTCATGCGCTCCATCCGAACTCACTTCCGGCGCATTGCGCCCGCATGTCATGTCCGATCTGATCCTGTGCGAATGCTTCGCCCGCGACGGCCTGCAGCACGAGACCGCGTTCCTCTCCACCGACACCAAGCGCGACCTGATCGATCAGTTCGCACGCGCCGGATTTCGTCGCGTGGAGGCCACGTCCTACTCCAACCCGGCAGTGGTGCCTCAATTCGCCGATGCGAGCGAGTTGCTCACGGTGTTGCCGCGTGTCGATGGCGTTCACTACAAGGCGACGTGTGCCAACACGCGCGCCGTCGAGCGCGCGCTGACCGATCTCGACGCCGGGATCGGCGTCAACGAAATCAGCCTGCTGGTCTCGGCGAGCGATTCGCACTCGGAACGCAACCTCAAGCAGTCGCGTTCGGGTCAGTGGCTGCGCGTCGAAGCGATGGCGAAAGCTGCCCAAGGCCGCTTCCGTCTGGTCGGCACGATTTCCGTGGCGTTCGGCTGTCCCTTTGAAGGCGCGATCGATCCGGTCAGCGTCATGGAAGACGTGGAGCGCTTCGCATCGCTCGGCGTGAAATACATCACGCTCGGCGACACCATCGGCGTGGCGACGCAAGCGTCGACGAAGGCGCTGTTCGCGCAAATGCTGTCGTCGTTCCCCGACGTCCACGCCATCGCCCACTTCCACGACACGCGCGGCACCGGCATCGTCAACTACCTCGCCGCGCTCGAAGCGGGCGTGACTCACTTCGACGTCGCCTTCGGCGGCACAGGCGGCCATCCCGCGAAGGTGCAATACGGCGGTGGCGTGACCGGTAACGTTTGCACGGAGGACTTCGTCAACGTGCTCGAAACGATGGGGGTCGACACCGGCATCGATCTGAGCGCCATGATGGCCGCGTCGCAAGCCTGTGAGACGGCGCTCGGTCGCCAGTTGGCAAGCCGCGTGGCACGCACCGGTCTGAATCCGATGTTGCGTCCGAAACTGAGCGCCAGTTTGGCGACCGCGCAATGAGCCGGGACGCCACCGACCTCGAGCGCGAGTTGCGCGTCGAATCGCAGTTCTGTCTCGATAACGGGTTTGCACTCGTCGACGCCGGCGACGGCACGGCCGTACTCGCCTGCGACGTGCTCGAGCGGCATACGAATCGTCACGGCAACGCGCACGGCGGCCTGGTCGCGGCGCTACTGGACACGGCGATGGGCGTGGCCACACGTGCGAGCGGTGCGTTCGACAACCTCGGCACCGCCAGCCTCACGATCAACTACCTGCGCCCGGCGCGTGGCCGCATCACCGCACACGCACGCGTGCGCCGCAGCGGCCGCACGCTCGCGTTCTGCGAGGCCGAACTACTCGACGCAGAAGGCCGTCCGCTCGCCACCGCCAGCGCCGTATTTGCTGTCGCAACACGGAGTGCCTCGCCACCGGCCTGACCCACCACCGCAACACCACAAAAACCACATCGGAGACACGTTTCATGCCTTTCGCAACACGACGCCGCCTCGGGTACGCCGCGGCCTGCCTGTCCTTTGCCTCGCCGCTGTTACTCGTGCCCGCGAGTGCCCACGCCGAGGTCACCCTCTACGGCCTGATCGACACGGCCATCCGCTACGAGACCAACGCGAATGCGAGCGACGGCAAACTGTTCAGCGCCTCGCAAGGCTCATTCACCGGATCGCGTTGGGGCATCAAGGGCACGGAACAACTTGCGCCGGATCTGGAGACGTTCTTCGTGCTGGAGAGCGGCTTCAGTCTCGACGACGGCACGTCGTTGCAAGGCACGAAGAGTGCAGGCTTCGGGCAAGCGTCGTCCAATGGTGCGGGACGGCTATTCGGCCGCCAGGCCTTCGTCGGCGTGCGCGGCAGCTACGGCGCGTTGTCGGTCGGGCGTCAGTACAGCGTGGGCTATACGGCGATGGGCGCAGCACAGATCTTCAACAACCCGAACCTCGACACCCTGATCGTCGCGAGCAACTATGTCGGCAGCCGACTCGACAACACGGTGAAGTACACGCTCGACGCCGGTGGCTTCTCGCTGGGCACGGCCTACACCTTCGGTAACGCCGCGAACGATACGCATGCGAACTCGGGCGTTGGGGTGACGGCCGGTTATACGGCGGGTGGCGTCAACGGCACGCTGCTATACCAGCGCCTGACATCGGCGGACGGCACGCAATCGCGCAATACGTTCGGCTTCTCGACGGGCGCGGCGTTCGGCGCATGGCGAGCGACAGCGGGCTACCTGCACAGCCAGTTGACCGAAGTCGAGACGCGCAACAATGTCATGCTGCTCGGCCTGAGCTACAACCCGTTGCCTGCGCTGACGCTAGGGGTCGGCGGCTTCGTCGACTGGCAGGCGCAACCGGGCGGCAAACGTACCGCCGTCTACGGCATGGCCGACTACCAGTTGAGCAAGCGCACGGACGTCTATCTGGAAGTCGACCACAACAACATCAGTGGCAAATACACGCTGATCGCCTCGCAAGGCACCTACGGCAGCAAGGTCGGCGTGTCGCTGGGGTTGCGTCATACCTTCTGATTCACAACGAAAACGGCGGCAACGACCGGTGTGTCGTTGCCGCCGCCATACGAAGTGTCCCGCAGGTCAGTTACGGACGAGTGCAGGAGAGATCGCCCTCTTCGCAGTTGTTCATCTTGTCCAGACGTTGGGTCTGCGCCTTCGTCAGATCGTCCAAGCAACTCGTTATCACCAGCGAGTGAACGGTCCCGCCTTCCGACCCCATCGTTTCGAACGTGCATTGCGCATCGCGCCAGGCGATCCACGCCCGCTGGGACTTTTGCAGCGCCGCCTTGCCCTGAGGGCTGAGTTTATTGCTGAGCGTCTGGAAAGACTGATTGAGCTTCTTGTCCGACGCCTTGTAGGCATCCATCGCGCACTTATTCATCGTCGCCTGATCCTGCGGATTGTCACAGGGTGACGCGGCATGCGTCGCGGCACTCGCCATCAGCACCACCGCTGCCGCAGCCCATCGAATCACTTTGGTCACACGCGTCTCTTTCACGGTTTCTCCCGGAATTTGGATGTCCATCGGTCAGATGGGTCAGATGGGTCAGATGGGTCAGATGGGTCAGATGGGTCATCCTATCCGAAGCCGCCGCGTTCGGGCGCGACGGCCCCGCCTGATCGCAATAGGCGCAGTAACATGCCGCGTTGAACTCCCTGCATCGACCGAGAGCATGACGGCGTGCGCGGCCAATCTGTTCTGCCCGGCAAGTGAGGCATCTGTATCTGTTATCGCCTTATCCGGGTGACTAGAATCAACGCTGTTCCCCCAACAAGTCTCGATAAGAAGGATTGATATGCTTCGCATTCTCGGCAGACCGGCGTCCATCAACGTACGTAAGGTGTTGTGGCTCGCTCATGAGCTTGGCATCCCCTTCACCAACGAGCCGTGGGGCGACGGCGACATCTCGCGCAAGCTCGACGACCCTGCGTTTGCCACACTCAATCCGAATCTGATGGTGCCGGTGATCGAAGACGGGGGCTTCGTCCTCTGGGAGTCGAACAGCATCCTGCGATATCTCGCCGCGTCGCGCGATCGCACGGATCTCTATCCCGTCGCACCGCGCGAACGGGCGCGCGTCGATCAGTGGATCGACTGGCAGTCGTCCGACCTGAATCCGGCGTGGAAGTACTCGTTCCTGTCGCTGATTCGTCGCTCGCCCGGCTACGACGATCCGCAGGCGCTCGCCGCCAACTCTGCACGCTGGAACGACTTCATGCGCGTGCTCGACAAGCAACTGCAAACGACACAGGCCTTCGTGAGCGGCGATAACTTCACGCTCGCCGACATCCCCGTCGGCCTGTCGGTGCATCGCTGGTTCAGCGTGCCGATCGAACGTCCGCAATTGGAGGCCGTGTCGGTCTACTACGAAACCCTGTCCGAACGCGAAGGCTTCCGCCTTTACGGACGCAACGGCACGCCGTAAGCGCCCCGGCAAACCGCCGTACGTCTTTGCGGCGCGCGCTGCTCTCAATCCGTCAGCGCTGCGCTGGCGTCGCCTCGGCCATCGTCTCGCGCATGACCTCGGCCAGGGCGACGACACCCGCCTCGATGTGCTCCAGCCGGATCGACGAAAAGCCGAGCCGGAACATGTTGCGCGGCGGGTCATCCCCCATGAAAAACACATCGCCCGGCTCGATCAGAATGCCGCGCGACTTTGCCCGCGCCGCCAGCACGTTCGCGTTCAACTGCGACGGCCCTTGCACCCAGCACGACGCCCCACCCTTCACGCGCACGAACGTCGCTTCCGGCATATGTGCCGCGAGCGCTGCACTCAGCACTTCGGCACGCTTGGCGTAGGTGTCGGCCAGACGCCGCAGCAGCGCGTCGTGATGACCTAGCGCGAGGAACATCGAGAACGAACGCTGAATGAACGCCGACGGGTGACGAATCATCAACCGGCGCAACGCACGTAGCTCATTGACCAGCGCCGCCGGCGCGACGATATACCCCAGCCGCAATCCGGGTGCGAACGACTTCGACAGACTGCCGATGTAGATCACCCGGTCGCTGCGGTCCAGACTCTTGAGCGCCGGAATCGGAATGTCCGAATAGCTGTTCTCGCTCTCGTAATCGTCCTCGATCACGACAAAGTCGTCGGCCTCCGCGCGACGCAGCAACGCCTCACGATGCGCAAGCGGCATCGTCGTGGTCGTAGGACATTGGTGCGACGGCGTCACGTACACGTAATCGCACTGCGACAAGCGCTCGTCCACCGGCAACCCATGCTCGTCGACCGGCAGCCCGACCAGCTTCGGCGTGCGCATCGCGAAGATGTTTCTGGCATCGGGATAACCGGGGTCTTCGACACCCACGGTCGTGCGCGCGCCCACCAGCAGATCTGCGAGCAAATACAGCGCCTGTTGCGCACCATTGGTGAGCACGATCTGATCGGCGTCGGCCCACACGCCGCGACGCGGCAACACGCGCGTGCGAATCTGCTGGATCAGCGTTTCGTCGTCGCGCGCGATCATGTCCGGCGCCCAGTCGCGAATCTCCATGACGGTGAGCGCCTTATGGCAGCACTCGCGCCAGTCGGCGGTCGGGAACATCGTCGGATCGAACTGCCCGTAGATGAATGGGTACTGGTACTGCTGCCAGTCGATCGGTTTCACGATGTTGCGCTGCGCCGAAGGCCGCACCACGTAACGCCCCTCCCAGTCGGGCGTGGACGGATCCAGTGGCGCGATGGTTCCAGCGGATTCCGTCTCCGCCCGCCCCTCCTGCGCGTGCTTCCCGTCACGACCCTCGTGACCATTGCGGCCATCGCGTGCGTCCCGCGCACTCGCGGGTTGCGTCCCCACGCGCGGTGCGAGGATATCGCCATTGACGAAGTAGCCGCGCCGCTCCCGCGCGATCAGATAGCCCTCGTCGACCAGCTGCTGGTAGGCCAGCACCACCGTGTTGCGCGCCACGCCCAGCCCTTCGGCCAGCTCGCGTGACGACGGCACGGCCGCACCGCGCATCAGGCGCTCGTCCAGAATCGCCGACACGAGCATCTGGCGAATCTGGCTCTGCAAACTCATGCCCGCTCGCGCCGACACCAAGAACAACTGGTTCCACATCGCCGCGGAAATCCGGCTCGACATCGCGTCCCCTTTTTGTCTGTCACTTCTAGAACGTCAATTATTACTCATGAGACGGTGACGTTTATTCCGAATTGGGGTTTATCCGCAGACGGGCGAAAACAGGCGAGATTCGAGCATTCATGCGGCTTGCGGGCCGTTCACGGGGCAACTGGACCAGTTGGCATCATCAAATGCGGCCAACTGGCTCTAACGAACAAAAATGTGCGCGGCAATGATGCAGTCACTTGACGCCGATTTGTCATGCCAGATGCGTCAACCCGAGTGTTCTACCGAAAACCTTTCGAACTGAGGTGAACCATGACTGGACTTCCGAACCGACTGCGACGGGTGTTCGCGGCGACGGCACTGGCGGCTGCGGCCTTGCCCGCCACCCTGATGCTCGGATTGACGGCGCCCGCAACGGCGCAGGCGCAGGCGCAGGAAAAAGAGGTGACGATCGCGTACCAGCAGATCGTCGATCCGTGGCTGGTCGCCATTTCGAGCGGCGAATTCGAGAAAGCAACCGGTTACAAGATCCACTGGCGCCAGTTCGAATCGGGTGCCAAGGTCGCCACGGCGCTCGCCTCGGGCGACATCAAGATCGGTGTGCTTGGCTCCAGCCCGATGGCGGCGGCCGTCTCGCAAGGACTGGACCTGCAACTGTTCTGGATCCTGGACGACATCAACCAGGCTGAAGCGATGGTCGTGCGCAATGCGTCGAACATCAAGACCCCGGCCGACCTCAAGGGCAAGAAGATCGGCGTGCCGTTCGTCTCGACGACGCACTACCACACGATGTTTGCGCTGCAACAATGGGGCATCAAGCCTACCGAAGTGCAGGTCCTGAACATGCAGCCGAACCAGATCGTGGCCGCATGGGAGCGCGGCGACATCGATGCGGCCTACGTGTGGGATCCGGCGCTCGCGCAGATCAAGCAAAGCGGCCATGTGCTGATCACGTCGGGCGAATTGTCGAAGCAGGGCAAGCCGACGTTCGATGGCATCGCCGTCGACCGCAAGTGGGGGGAAGCGAACGCCGATTTCATGGCGAAGTTCGTGAAGGTCATCGCCAGTGCCGACGCAGCCTACCGTCAGAATCAAGCGGCCTGGACTGCGGGCTCACCGCAAGTGAAATCCATCGTCAAGATGATCGGCGGCAAGCCGGAGGACGTGCCGGGCGCACTGTCGCTCTATGCCTATCCGTCGGCCGAACAACAGGCGTCTGCGGAATGGCTGGGCGGCGGCAAGGACAGCCGCGCTGCGAAGGCACTGAAAGACACCGCCGACTTCCTGAAGGGTCAGCAGAAGATCAACGCCGTCAAGGCGGACTACACGCCGTTCGTCACGTCGCGTTATGTCGACGCCGCGCTCAAACTGAAGTAAGCCGCACCGGGGCCGACGCGCCGGCCGGTTGTGCGGCGCGCCATCCCCTCCCCGATCGCTGGATTAGCTGGATCGACTGGAGAAGGGCTTCATGGAACAACTCATCGTCAACGACGTCAGCGTCGTGTATCCCGGCCGGCGTCCCGGCGAGCAGGTGCAGGCGCTCGCCCACGTCGATCTGACCATCGCACCCGGCGATTTTGTTGTGGCGCTCGGCGCTTCGGGCTGCGGCAAAACCACGCTGCTCAGTCTGATGGCCGGCTTCATCGCCCCCACCTCCGGTGAATTGTTGCTCGGCGACGCCCCCATCGAAGGCCCCGGCGCCGACCGTGGCGTCGTCTTCCAGAAACACGCGCTGCTGCCTTGGCTGAGCGTGATGGAAAACACCGAATTCGGTCTGAAGCTGCAAGGCATTCCCAAGACCGAACGACGCGCCCGCGCTGCACGCAACCTGGCACTCGTCGGCTTGCAGGACTTCCACAATCACATGATCTACCAGCTCTCGGGCGGCATGCAGCAGCGTGTGGGGATTGCGCGTGCGCTGACCTGCAATCCGTCGATGCTGCTGATGGACGAACCGATGGCTGCGCTCGACGCGCTCACTCGCGAGACCATTCAGGAACTATTGCTCGATGTCTGGCGCGAGACGCAGAAGATGATTTTCTTCATCACGCACAGCGTGGAAGAAGCGCTGTTTCTCGCCAGCCGACTGATCGTGATGTCGCCGCGTCCCGGACGTATCACCCACACCTACGAACTCGACTTCAACAAGCGCTATCTCGAATGCCGCGATGCACGCGCCATCAAGTCGAGCCCCGATTTCATCGCCATGCGCGAGACGGTGCTCAGCATCATCTACGGTGACGAGCGTGCCGGGCAGACTGCGTCTGCCGGTGCGGTCTCGGCCTGATGTGCCTGATCGAAGCCGGAGACGAGCCATCATGATGACCAAACCCGTCACTACCCCGCAGGCACCGTCCGCCACGAATGGCAGCGGCATGCAGCGTCCGTCCTCTCCCCTGAATACGCCGCGCGCCCCGCGCCGCAAGGGGTTCTTCGCCCGCATGTTCGCCCCTCGCCCGGTGAAGGCCGGTGAATCGTTCGGCGCGCCCGGTCAGGGACCGAGCCTGGCGATCAGCGTCGTGACTGTGTTCGCGCTGCTGGCGATCTGGGTCGCGATCACCTCGTCGGGAATGATCAAGCCGCTGTTCCTGCCGGGACCGCGTGCCATCGTCGAGAAATTCATTCAGGTATCGACCGAGGGTTTCGCAGGCTCGACGCTGTGGCAACACACGCTCGCCAGTCTGTATCGCGTGTTCGGCGCGTTTGCGCTGGCCTGTGTGACAGCGATTCCCGTCGGCATTCTGATGGGCGTTTCGCGCATCGGACGCGGCGTGTTCGACCCGCCCATCGAGTTCTATCGCCCGCTGCCGCCGCTGGCCTACCTGCCGCTCGTGATCATCTGGTTCGGCATCGGCGAGTTCTCGAAAGTGTTTCTGATTTATCTGGCCATCTTCGCACCGCTCGCGATTGCGGCACGTGCGGGCGTTCGCTCCGTCTCGATGGAGCAGATTCACGCGGCGTATTCGATGGGCGCGTCGCCACGTCAGATCGTGATGCACGTGATCGTGAAGTCGGCCCTGCCGGAAATCTTCACCGGCATGCGCATCGGTATCGGCGTGGGCTGGACCACGCTGGTGGCCGCCGAAATGGTGGCGGCATCGAGCGGTCTCGGTTTCATGGTGCTCAACGCGGCGGAATTCCTCGCGTCGGACATCGTGATCATGGGGATCATCGTGATCGGCTTCTTCGCCTTCGGGTTCGATCTCATCATGCGCTATCTCGAGCGCGTACTCGTGCCCTGGAAAGGCAAGGTCTGACAAGGCAGAAGCGGTTCCGTTGGTCATCACAAGAAGACGCAGGGCGGCGCGCCCCCCAGTACCTACCGCGCCGCACCTGACGTCAAACAAGGTGTTAAGGAGGTTGTGTGGCAGTTGAGACATTCATCGGCAGTTCCCCCCTCGTTGCAGTCCTCGCAGTGATCCCCCGCTTTGCGCATCCGCTCACAGGAGGTCGTCATGGCCAATCGTGATACCGGCACGCATCTGCAATCGAGCCTCAAACAACGTCACATGAGCATGATCGCGCTGGGCGGCGTGATCGGTGCCGGTCTGTTCGTCGGTAGTGGTGTAGTCGTGCATGCGGCAGGCCCCGCAGCGGTGCTGTCGTTTCTCATCACTGGCGCACTGGTGGTGCTGGTCATGCGCATGCTCGGCGAAATGGCATGCGCCATGCCTGCTGTCGGATCGTTCTACGAATACGCACGGCTCGCCTGGAACGACAAGCCGGTCGGTGGTGAGTTGGCCGGTTTTCTGACGGGTTGGATGTATTGGTACTTCTGGGTGATCGTAGTCGCTGTCGAAGCCGTGGCCGGTGCGAACCTGATTCAGTTCTGGTTACCGGACATCCCCGCGTGGGCCATCAGCCTCGTGCTGCTCGTGGTGCTCACGCTGACGAATCTGGTGTCGGTCGCGTCATACGGCGAATTCGAATTCTGGTTCGCATCGATCAAGGTTGCCGCCATCGTGGTCTTCCTGTTCCTCGGCGGGCTATTCGTGTTCGGCATGTGGCCGGGTGCGGTGGCCAGCACCGGACATCTGCTCTCGCATGGCGGATTCATGCCGAACGGCATCGGTCCCGCGATGTCCGGGGCGGTGGCGGCGACAGGGTTCTACTTCGGCGCGGAGATTGTGACGATTGCCGCTGCCGAAGCCGCAGAGCCGCAGCAGGCTGTGGCACGTGCAACGAATTCGGTCATCGGCCGCGTGCTGTTCTTCTACATCGGCTCGATTCTGCTGGTGGTGATGCTCGTACCCTGGAACTCGGCTGGCATGGCAACGCCGTACGTGAGCGCGCTCGAAGCGATGCGCATTCCGGCAGCCGCGCACATCATGAACGCCGTGGTGCTGACGGCGGTGCTCTCTGCGCTGAATTCGGGTCTGTACGCGTCGTCGCGGATGCTCTTCGCGCTGACACGCCGTGGCGATGCGCCGCGCTCGCTTGCAAAGCTGAACTCGCGTGGCGTTCCGGTTCGGGCGATTCTCATCGGCACACTGTTCGGTTATGCCGCCGTAGTGATGTCTTACGTTTCCCCCGATACCGTGTTCGCGTTCCTCGTGAATTCGTATGGCACGGTGGCGATCTTCGTGTACGTGCTCATCGCATTCTCGCAACTGAAACTGCGCAAGCGGCTCGAACGCGAGTCGCCGGGCAAGTTGAAGATTCGCATGTGGGGATATCCGTACCTCACATGGGTGGCGATCATCGGCATGCTGTCGATTGTCGGTGCGATGGCCTTCATTCCGGACCAACGCACGCCCCTCGCGCTGGGTGTCGTGAGTCTGACGGTGTTGCTGGTCGCCTTCACTGTGCGCTCGATCTGGCGCAAGTTGCGATCCTCGGATCCGGAGTTCGATTCGCCGGTGTAGGCGGGTGGAGACATTAACGGAAAGTTGGGATTTCGATGCGCAAGAGGGGTCTACGTGTTGGCATTGACGACCACTCTTGCGCAACGTGCCATCCTGAGGCGCAAATCGCTTAGTTCGATGTATTGGATTCCGACGGCTTGGCCGTCAATTTGGCGAATCTTCTTTCGATTTCCAGAACTCGTAGGTCCAACACACTTTGCGAACGCACTCCCTTGGTCGTTTCCCATCGGCCGTCCCACGCGGCCTCAAAATCAGACTGGCTGGTGTGTTCGACAAGCGTGGGGAGCGGAACGATTTCATCGACTACTCCGGATCTCGGCGCCAGAGGCGCGCTGCGGATACCCTGTAACACCCCGCTCCCCGTGTAAGCACCCATTGCCATTCCATAGCTACCGATGGCGCTGCCATATCGACCGTCTTCCCAACGCTGAAGCGCATCTCTGGCGAGCACGCTTGCCGCAAGCGTGCTCGCCCCTGCGGCCAAATCGGATTCCAGTTTGCGCGCATAGAAGGTCGCGAGCGTTAATAAGGCGGCTCCACAGGCCGGGTGATCCTGGGCAAGAAAATACGCCTCAGCACTATTCGTGAGCATCCGACTTATCGGAAACTCCTCCCTGCGCTCCAAAACGGACGCCCGCTCAGCCAATTTTTTCAACGTGTATGCCAGTGCTTCCAAAACGCCCTTGTCTTCACTGAACTCCACAATCGGCTTGCCATCAATGTATCGATCAATCAGGTCAACCCAGACATGACACGACTCGGCATCGAGTGCCCCTTCACTGAAATGCCGCAGCTTGGCTGAAAATATCTCCAACCGCCAGTGACATGCGTTTTCCGGAAACATGAGCAACTCTCTTACCTCATGCGTCGTCAAAGCGCCGTCACCGTTACCAAGCAACGTGCGTCCGAGCGGGATGCTCAACCCGACATCGGGGACTCCAGAACAATCTGCCCTCGGTCACCCACGTATGCGTGGGCTAACATCGTCTGTCTGAGCGATGCGGGCAGCGTGCCGAATAGCGTCACGCAATCCTGACCGACGAGATGAAGCTGGTTGCGAACTGCAAGAAAATCGCGACCTCGCCCGAATGACGCCACGTGGCAGCGTGCCGCGCCGCGCAACACCTCCTTCCTTTTTGCTTCGGGCATGTCACCGAGCACCTCGTTCAGCAGTTTCGTGTGCTCGAAGTCCCGCATGAAGTCGTCGATCACTTTGTCTTCTGGACACCCGTCGTCTTTGAACAGACGAGTGAAGCTTTTCAACAGATCGATGCGATTTGCGCGGAGACTTTGGTCCGGAGCGTCGAATGACAGAGGCTTCTGGCCAATGGTTTCGGGAATATGTGGCATACAGGTCGTCTCGTCGAATACGCGGAGCCATCAGTCTGCGCCGGAACCTCTTGGGCAAACTTTCAGTTTTCACCACCGGCGTGATCATCGATTTCCTATCCGCGTCGTAGAAACTCAGTCCGAATCGCTCGATTCGGATGTATAGCTGGAACTTGAATCGGAGAAAGACGCTTCCGGATTCGCTTCTTCGCCTTTCGGCGCGAACGATGGCAATCGTGGCGTCGACGAATAGCTCGATTGCACGTTCTGACGGCGAGATTGTCGCTCGGCCCAAAACGCGTCGAATTCGGATTGGGGGATATTTGCACCAAGCAGGGGAAGCGGCGCAGCGCCAACCTCATCAAGAAGTTCGGCGGCTCTCTGCACGCCGATCGTGGCCGCCAACGCTCTTTCGGTCGCATAGGCCTCGGATGCCAAACGTCGGCACCCTTCGGCTTCAGCATGTCGCCCGACGTCCCAGAGTTCGAGTGCGGCACCCGCAAGGACGTTTGCCGCAATCTTGTTTGCCCATGCCGCCAGCCGAACATCGCCTTTTCGTTGGTAACAATGCCCCATTTCAATCAAACTATCCGCACACGACTTAGGGGCTTCGGCATGAAAATACGCTTGCGCACTATTGGCAAGCATCTGTTGTATCGGAAATTCGTGATGAAGCCCGCGCGCCGATAGCCGGCCCGCCAGCGCCCTCAGGGCGAATCCCAACAGACTCAGCGTTGTCCTATCGCTGCTGAACTGTTCGATCGGCTTGCCGTCGATGCATCGCTCGATCAAGTCGTTCCAGACATGGCACGCCTCATTGTCCGGGTACTGTGCATCGACACGCCCGAGTCCGACGGAGAACCTCTCCAGCAGCGATTCCAGTTGCCCGTCCTCATACATCAGCAGTTGCCGGACTTCATACGTCGTCAATGCGCCCTCTCCCGTACCTAACAAGGCACGCCCGAGCGGAACGCGTAACCCGGTGTCCGGTAACGTCAGGACGATCTGCCCGTGGTCACCTACACGTGCGCGAGTCATCATCGTTTCTTTGACCGATGCGGGGAGCGCACCAAAAAGGTCCGCAGAATCCTGGTCGACTCGGTGAAGCAGCTTCCGGCGCTCAAGAAAATCGCGGCCTGGGCCAAACGTGCCCACATGACAACGCGCCGCACGACACAATATCCGCTTCTTATCTCCGTCGGACATGCAGCCAAGCAACATATCCCGCACTCCCATGTGCGCAAAGTGACTCATGAAAGTGTCGATGGCCGTGTCCGAGGGCACGCCGCCGCCATCGAACTTGCGGGTGAATTCCGACAATCGACCGATTCGGCTTTCACTGAGCGTTTGGTTCGGATAGTTCGGGACCGGAAAGTTCGGGCAGGGGGTGGTGGATATCTCTGGCATGACGTCGTCTCGCAGGTGCTTGGAACGACCAGTCTGCGCCGGAGCTTGAGACGTGCTCTTTCAGTTTTCGCCGCGCGAGGACCCGGAAGGAACTTCAAAGCGAGCCGTGCCCTGCGGGTTCGCTTCGCCTTCGCGCGCGTCTGCCCTCGTCAGTGGACCATGCACCTGCGCTACGGTCGAGCCGAAGGCACCGCTGCTCGACGCCACACGCTCGCCATCGCCCCTCGCCTTTTCATAGGCTTCACGCGCTAGCGCTATGCATTCGTTCGCCTCGGCAGACTTCTCCTGCGACAACAGGAGTTCAGCGGTCTTCGCGAACCGCTCTCCCGCACGCTCGTATGCGCTGTTCGCACGTCGTTCATCTCCAGCTTGCTGGTGGTAGCCCGCGATATCGATCCATCCTAATCCGACATTCTTCCCGTCTTGCGCGTGATCGAATGCCGTGAGGCTATCGGCAAGAATCCTGAAAAGCGGAAGGTCACTCGCGTACGAACATCCCGATACCCGGCTTCCCAACGCGCGTAGGGCAAATCCGAGCGATCGCACCTCGGTGAGATCTTCACTGAATTCACTGATGGGTCGGCGGCCGATACAACATCTGATACACGCATACCACGCCGCCCAAACGTCAATGTCGGAATACGGCGTGCGGGTGTGATCCATCTCACTCGAAAATCGCTCCAGAAGCGACGGCGTCTCCCCGTCGCGGCCAAGCAGCAGCAATCTCGCCTCATCATGCGTCAGCGCCCCCTGCTCGACTCCGAAACATGGACGCCCCAGCGGAAGGTTCAGCGCAAGCTCAGGAAATGACAGGACGATCTGGAAACGAGAGCCGATCCGCGCATGCCGCAGCATGTGGTCCCGAGCATCGGGTTGCAGCACGCTGAGTAACTTTTGGGAGGCATCGATGGCATCGCCCAACCGCTGATCGCGCATCAGAAAATCGCGTCCTGCGCCATACGAAGACACGTGACATTGCCCGGCCCAGCGCAGAATGTCTCCCTTGTCTTCTTTGTCTGGGCAGGTGAAGCAATTACGTAGGGTGTCGATTGGCCCAAGATGCGCGAACCGGCTAAGGAAACCCTGGAACTCGACGTCATCCGGCCAACGATCCCCTTCAAGACGGCGATTGAAGTCGTCGAGTAACGCGATGCGTCGCTCGCTGAGATGGGAATCCGGGTAGTGCCGTACGGGAAAGTTGCCGCCGATGAGGGATAAGGTCGAATTCATGACTGTCGGGCAGACCGAGTAGGAAGGTAATCAGTCTGTGTCCGAACGCGCGATGTCACCTTTCATTTTTCGCTGTCGCAGCGCCGTCCGCCCGCTGCCACGGTGTCGACTAGCACAGCGCCGTAGCCCCCCTTCGACAAGCCTGGCTAAGCAAAACGACGCGACGATTCGATGCGAGTGGCCTGCAGCGCGCCTTCGAATTGCGCGATTTCCTCGTCCGACAGTATGCCGATGAAGACCAGCGACGACGGCTGCAAAGACAGTTCCGGGCGTGCCCTGAATGTCGCCCGTGAGCCAACGACATGCACCTCGCTCATGCCTCCGGTCGAAGCCATCACGAACCCCTTCGCTCGCAACAGCTTGCCCCGAAACATCAACAGTGCCGCGCGCAGGCGATTGCGATCCAATGCGCCGTCCGTCTTCCAGACGAAGCTTCGCAAGCCGCTTGGCAACGCGTGCCCCGACATGCGCATCGGCCTCGGGCTCAGCAAGCCGGGCAAAGCCAGCGTTTCATCGGGAAACAGAATCGCCGGTGGCACCACGCCGTGATCCGCCGTCACGACGATCTTTGTCGCGCCGAGTCCGGCCAGCCGCTGCCGCACCGCCTGCAAAACATCGGGTGTGACGAGATCCGTCTTCGTCATGACAAGCGTGCTCGCCGCCATGATCTGCTTGCGGGCGATGTCGCCGACGTAGCGGTCGGCGAGGGTTTCCTCGATGCCGCACGCATCGACCGCGACCACAATGCCGTGTAATCGAAACGCCTTGTCCAGCAGACCGACCTGCGCGATGCGCATGGGATCGGATACGCCGCTCGCTTCGATCACCAGCAGGTCAGGACGCTGTTCACGCTCACCGATGGCAATCAGCGTCTCGACGAGGCGTCCGCCGATGGTGCAGCACACGCAACCGTTTTCCAATCCGATCACGTCGTCGCTACGCTCGCGAATCAGCGAAGCGTCGACGTTCACCGCCCCGAAGTCGTTCACGAGTACGGTCACGCGCAAGCCGTCCGCGTTGCTCAGCAACGCGTTGACGAGCGTCGTCTTACCAGCACCGAGATAGCCACCGAGAACGATCATCGGCACCGGCTGCCGTTCGACTTCGGTCTGCATTCGCGCGTCGGGCGTCCGGACAGTCATCATGTCGGCGCGCGGAAGATTTCGCCGCCAAGGACGGTGCCCCACACCGGCATCTGACGTAATTCGTCGATGGGTACCTCGTGGGGATCTGCCTCCAGCACCGCAAAGTCCGCATACTTACCCACTTCGACGCTGCCGATCAGATGATCCATCCCCAGCGAGAATGCCGCGCCCAGCGTGATGGCACGCAAAGCGTCGTCGACGGGCAAACGCAGCGACTCGCCCAGCACACGGCCCGACGACGTCTCGCGCTTGATGGCGCACCACGCGGTGAACAGCGGATTGAGTTGCGTGATAGGCGCGTCGGAGTGCAGTGCATATGGCAAGCCGATCTGCCGCGCGATCTCGGCCGCATCCATGCGATTGGCGCGATCCGGCCCCATCGTCTGCGTGTAGTGCGCGTCACCCCAGTAGTAGACATGGTTCGCGAAGAAATTCACGCACATGCCGAGGCGCTGCGCGCGCGTGAGTTGTGCGACGTCGGCCATCTGGCAGTGCTGCAACGTGTGACGATGATCGGCGCGCGGATGCACTTCGAGCAGCTTCTCAATGGCGTCGAGCACCACTTCCGTGGCCTCGTCGCCATTCGTATGAATGTGCATTTGCAGTCCGGCCGCGTGGAACGGCAGGAACGTCTCGACCAGTTGCGACGGTGCGATCAGCCACAGTCCGTTGGGCTTGCCGTTGTGATAGCCGGGCCAGCGCAGACGCGCCGTGAACCCCTGAATCGAGCCGTCGACGATGAACTTCACCGGTCCGTAATGCAACTTGTCCGTGTTGCCTTCGCGCGCATCGAGTACGCGTTGCGGCCCGCCCTCTGGACAACGTTGCGGTGCAAAGGCGGGCACGATGCGAATCGGATACTTCGCATCGGACGTCGCCTCATGGAGATTCGCATTGCCTGTCGGCGTCAGATCGTTGACGAGATCGGTCGCCGTGGTCACACCCGCGAGTTGCGCGACACGGCCGAAATTCCAGATCGCGCGCGGACTCTCGCTCGCCGCAATCGACAGCCCTTCGCCGATGACGCGATACACCGGAAACATCGCAGCGAACTCCTGCAACTCGCCGGTCGGCTCGCCATCTTCACCGAGGACGATGCCTTCGACGTCCGCGTCGCCATCGATGCCCGCGAGTTCGAGCATCGGTGTGTTCACGTTCATCAGATGCACGCTGGCGTGCAGGATCGCAATGGGGCGCGTCATCGACACCGCATCGATGTCGCGCGCGACCAGCGGCGGGCCTTCGAAGAAGATCGGATCGTAACCCCAGGCGAGCAACGGCTTATGATCGTCCGTCATGTGTTGCTCGGCTTCGCGCAGGCGGGCCAGCACGTCGGCGGGCGTCTTCAATCCTTCCCACAGATGACCGTCCGGGCCGCGGCGGTCGTAGTAGCCGACGTACACGGCGTCCCACATCGCGCCTTCCATCAGGTGGCAATGCCCCTCGACCAGACCGGGCATCAGCACTTTGTCGCGCAGCGTGTCGATGGGCGCAGCGTCTGTCCAGCGGCGCATGTCGTCGGCGCCGCCGACGGCGAGAATCCGGCCGTCGCACACCGCGACATGGGTGGCCACAGGCTGCGCCGGATTCATCGTCACGATCTTACGGGCGACGTACACGCGAATGTCGTCGCGACTGGCGGAAGTGTTGTCTCTTTCTGTCATCGTTACTTCTTATAGGGGGAAAGCGTTCCGATACCGACATCCGTCGAACGCGCGCGGCTACCGCCGAGGAGCAGGTGGAGTACCGACATGACTACGACGTTGACGACCAGGCAGATGAGCCCGAGGTTGATCCCGCCGAGATCCGGATTCTCGTAGTAGAGCACGAGCGCGAGGCCCTGCCCCGCCAGCACACCGGCGGCGACGGCAGTGGCGCGCACGCGCATGCGGAACACTACGGCGATCACACCCGGCAGGAACTGCGTTACGCCGTAATACGCCATGTTGATGAGCGTGAGCATGAGGTTCGGTGTGAGCAACGTCAGCACGATGGAACCCAGCAGATACAGCACGATCACCACTTTCGAGCTGGCCTTCTGACGATGCTCCGGCATGCCCGAGAGAATGTTGCGCGTGACGATGGGACCGAGCGCGAGGCAGATGCCTGCGAGCACGAGCAAGCCCGAGAGCGCTGCCCCTGCGGCCACGAGGCCGACGAGCCACGACGGCAGCAATTGCGTCACGGCAGCGAAGAACGCTTCGTTGGGCGAGGCGAGCTGGATGTTCTGGCTGATCGCGTAGTACGACGCCAGCACCAGGAACGGATACATCAGCATGTACAGCGGCATGGCGACCTGCGTGCGCCGAATCGTGGACGCGCTCTTCGCAGTGAAGAAGTTCTGCACGCCAAAGGGCATCACGTACATGCCGAGCGACTGGAACACGATGGTCGTCATCGCGAACGTGAGTTGCTGCGTGCTCATTGCGTTGCTTACGTGTTGGCTCGCGGCCTGAAAAACGGGCGTCACGCCGGATTCCCACGCCACCGCGACACCGGTGATCACGATGGCCGCGACCATCAACACGTCTTTGAGCACCGCGATGTAGGCGGACGCCCGTACCCCTGCAATCGCGATGTAGACGAAGGCGAGCATGGCCGAGAAACTGATGAGCCACAGCGGCTGGAAATTCCATCCCAGTCCCTTGAGCGCCGCCACCAGCCCGGTGAACTGTAACTGCCCCCAGGGCAGCAGAAAGACGATGGCCGTGATCGCGACCACCAGTTCGAGAAAGCGATTCTGGAAGTGGCCCTTGAACAAGTCCGGCAGCGTGATTGCGTTGTAGCGCTTACCGGCGTCCCAGATCTTCGGGCCGAGGAAGTAACCGACGGGATAGGCCAGCAGGATGTAGCCGAGGAACCACACGCCGTAGGTCGGCCCCTTGGCGTAGATGCCACCGGGAAAGCCGACCATCGTGCCGATGCTGTATATCTCACCGGCAGCGAGGAAGAATACGAGCCACGCGCCGAACTGACGCGACGCGACGAAGAAGTCGTGCATGCTCTGCGGGCCGCGTCCGCCGCGCGCTCGCAATGCAAGATAGACCGACAACAGAATGAAGCCGGCAAAGATGAGTGTTGCCATCGACGCAATCTCCGGAATTCGGAAAGTAATTCGGCACGTACGGGGGATCGGGGTGCCGTGGGCGCTGGCTCGGATGAGCGCAGCGCCGATTCAATGCGCGTAAAAACGCGCCTGAGGCGAAGTTGCTAAGGAAGGACGTTAGCTGCGCGACTGGAGTGACTCGTGGCGCATCGCATCACGCGGGGTCCTCGACGATGTGCCGGTCGAAGAGCGTCCAGCACAGCCACAGGCAGACGGACGTGAGCACGAACCACAGGAAGATCCAGCCGTAGATAAACGGCACGCCGAGCACGTAGCGCTCGACGGAAGCTGCCCAAGGCAGCAGTCCCACCACCCCGAGATACGGCAACCCGAGGCCAATCAGCAATCTGAGCATGTCCCATCTCCATTGCGTACGGCACATTGCGATGTGCCGTTACGGTCGCGCGGCGCGGACCTTTTGTCGGATTGAGTATCCCCAGCCAAAAATCGCGCCGTTTAGAGCCACATGCCAGAAAAGTTTGGTGCCAGAGAGGCGCAATGCGCGACGCGCTCCATATGTCCGCAGCTTGGTGCCAGCTTACAATTTATAGCACTGAGTGCTACAGTTTTCGGCCATAATGCACGCTTGAAAGCCGTATGCCGTTAGCAAGAAAGGGAGTAAGCGAAAGCTGTCAGGGGAGAGTCCGAGTCTTCAAGACCCGAAGGTTTTCGAGCGATGCTCGGGCTGCCGAAATATCCGACGACGAGTTGTACCGTGTCGCGATGAGGTGGGCCAGCGAAGGCGTTTGCGGGAATGCGCTGGGCGCTGGCGTAGTCAAGGCGCGACTTCGCGATGGAGGTTTCCGCGCGCTCCTCGTCGAAAAGGAAGAGGTATGGATCGTCTTTGCGCATCTGTTTGATAAGCAAGATGAAAAGAACGTCGGTCCGAAAGCGCTGAAGGGCTTCAAGAAGCTGGCTAAAGACCTCAAGGGTTTGCCGAGAAAGGCATTTGAGGCCATGTTGCAGACGGGTGCCTTAGTGGAGATTTACGGAAAATGACCAAACCAGTTGTGGTATCCAAAGCTGCGGCCAAACCTGGCCGGAAAGCCGCCGTCAAGACGACCGATGCCTTGTCCCGAACACGCACTGCGAGAGTACGAAACCGATCTTCCGTCGATGAGTCCGACGCGCTGACGGCGATTCACGAGATTGCGAAAGACATGCACGCCGCTGGCGGCATCAGCAAACGGACGATGCGCGAATATGACGAATTGTGCGTTCCCGCCGTTCCCAAATACACAAAGACCGCGATCGTCAAAATTCGCAAGAGCGTTCATGTCAGTCAGGGCGTCCTCGCGGCATATCTCAATACCAGTGCGTCGACAGTTCAAAAGTGGGAGGCGGGCACGAAGAAGCCCAGCGGCGCAGCGGCAAAATTGCTTCAAGTCATCGAAAAGCACGGACTGGCGGTGCTGGCGTAATCACATCACTGCGCTGGCGCCACGCCCACGAAAAATGTGGAGCCAGTCAGGGACTTCCCTGACGAAGTCCGGGCCGTAGCGGTGCGGCGATGCGCTGGCACCATCACAAGTCTCCGGTGGTACTAATCCCACGAAATTGTTCTTGGCAGTATTGGCTCATTCTCTTCAGGAGCCAAACGTGGGTACGATTGAATCCTTCGCGCTGGATCGTCGCTCCGCAGCGCCATACGATCCGCTTTACGATCCGCTAGTCTCGTCCAACCCCGGGCTGGGCATGGACTACGCGCCGACCTATTGGGTTGCCACCGCCGGCGAGCCGCCGGAAGACGACGGTCCGCTCGCAGGCGATGCCGATGTCGACGTGGTCATCGTCGGCGCTGGCTTCACCGGCCTGTCCACCGCCCTGTTCCTCGCACGCGAACACGGTATCCGGGCCACCGTGCTAGAGGCGAACCAGACGTGCTGGGGCTGCACCAGCCGTAACGGCGGTCAGGGCCAGAACGCCAGCGGACGTCTCTATCGCTCGCAATGGATCGATCGCTGGGGCAAGGACACCGCGCTGCGACTTGATGCCGAAATCCGCGAAGGCTTCAACACGTTCAAATCGCTCATCGCCGAAGTGCCCGAGTGCGACCCGCAACCGGGCGGCCATCTCTACATCGCCCACCGCGATCGCAAGATGGACTTCCTGCGCAACGAAGCCAAAGTCATGCGTGACGTCTTCGGCTACGACACGCGCATCCTCTCGCGCGACGAAGTCCGCGAACAATACGTCGACGATCAGGAAAACTGCGGTGCGCTGCACGAACCCGACGGCATCGGCGTGCACCCGCTCAAGCTCGCCTTCGGTTATCTGCGCATGGCGCGTGCGCTCGGCGCTCACGTGCACCCGTCGACACCGGTACTGGGCGTGGAGACGATCAACGGCGTGCATCACGTGCGCACACCGCGCGGTGTCGTGCGCGCCAAGGCCGTCGCCTTCGCCACCGGCGGCTACACGCGTAACGACGTCACGAAAGCGCTGCGCGCGAAGATCATGCCGATCCTGTCGAACTCGCTCGTCACACGCGTACTCACGCCGGACGAGATCGCCGCGACGAACTTCCGCACGCACGAGGTCATCACCGACACGCGCACGCTGCGTTATTACTACCGTCTGCTGCCCGATAACCGGTTGCAGATCGGCAGCCGCAGTTCGATCACCGGGGCCGATGCGCAAAATCCGAAACATATGGCCGTGCTGGTCGAAGGCCTGCATCGCAAATTCCCTGCGCTCAAGGGCATTCAGATCGACTACTCGTGGTGGGGCTGGGTGGACGTGAGTCACGACATGATGCCGCGCGTCACGCAACCCGATCCGCGTCAGAACCTCTTCTATGCCGTGGGCTACGGTGGCAATGGCGTGTCGTTCTCCGCGCACGCCGGACGCCGCCTTGCCCAACGCATTGCCGGGCAGCGCGACCCGTCGTGGGATCTGCCGATCTACGACTCCGCGCTGCAATACCCGAACGTGTTCGGCACGGTGCAATGGCAAGGCTTCGCGCCATTCCGCCGCATCGGCCAGCGCTTTCTCTATCAGCGATATCACGCGCAGGACGAAGCCCGCTGATCTCGCTTACTCCTCGATTTTTGGAATCTGCAATGACGACTCAGAACGACACCGCCGCCATCCAGTTGCTCACCACGTTCAACGACGCCTGGAACCGCCACGATATCGACGCACTCATGGCCTGCATGACCGACACATGCGTGTTCCATGCCGTCGCAGGCCCCGACATGCTCGGGCGCACCTTCGAAGGTCGCGAAGCCGTGCGCGCTGCGTTCCAGTCCGCGTGGGAAAACTTCCCCGATGCGTCGTGGACCGAGGGCGTGCATTTCGTGGACGGCGACCGCGCCGTGTCGGAATCGACGTTCCGCGGCACGAAGGCGGATGGCTCGCGCGTCGAGGCGCGCATGGTCGACGTGTTCACCCTGCGCGACGGCAAGATCGAAGTGAAGAATGCGTTCCGCAAGGACCGCCCGGCGTTCTGATCGCGCCCCGAGGAATGCCCGGATTGCCCGCCCCGCCTGACGGGGCGTTTTTTTCTGAACCACCGCGACAGGTCATCTTCGTCATCTAACGCACGCTTCATTTGTATTTTTCAATACAAAACGTACCAAATAATAAAAATACCAATTGACGACGGCGGTTTGATCCCCTAGATTTCGAAACAAGCAACTAAATCGGAATTATTTGTTCCGTTTATTTTTCACTGGAGACACCCCATGAACGCCAAAGATCCGGCTACGGCCACCCAGCAACTGACGGCTTCCGATGCCGGTCCGCAAACGATGACGCCCTCGGAAGCGTTCGTCGAAACGATGGTCGCCAATGGCGTGAGCGAGATGTTCGGCATCATGGGCTCGGCCTTCATGGACGCGATGGACATCTTCGCGCCGGCTGGCATCCGTCTGATTCCGGTGGTGCACGAGCAAGGCGCTGGCCACATGGCCGACGGTTACGCTCGCGTGTCGGGCCGTCATGGTGTCGTGATCGGCCAGAACGGCCCCGGCATCAGCAACTGCGTGACGGCCATTGCCGCCGCTTACTGGGCCCATAGCCCGGTCGTGATCGTCACGCCGGAAGCGGGGACGATGGGCATCGGCCTCGGTGGCTTCCAGGAAGCGAAGCAACTGCCGATGTTCCAGGAATTCACGAAGTATCAGGGTCATGTGACGCACCCGGCCCGCATGGCCGAATTCACCGGCCGCTGCTTCGACCGCGCCATGGCCGAAATGGGCCCGACGCAACTCAACATCCCGCGCGACTACTTCTACGGCCAGATCAAGGCCGAGATCCCGCGTCCGCAACGTCTCGATCGCGGCGCTGGCGGTGACGAGCGCCTGAACGAAGCGGCCGAGCTGCTCGCGCAAGCCAAGTTCCCGGTCATCATCTCGGGCGGTGGCGTGGTCATGGCCGACGCCGTCGAAGAGTGCAAGGCACTGGCTGAGCGCCTCGGCGCGCCGGTCGTCAACAGCTACCTGCACAACGACTCGTTCCCGGCCAACCATCCGCTGTGGTGCGGCCCGCTCGGCTATCAAGGCTCGAAGGCAGCGATGAAGCTGCTCGCACAAGCCGACGTCGTCGTGGCGCTCGGCTCGCGTCTGGGACCGTTCGGCACGCTGCCGCAGCACGGTCTGGACTACTGGCCGAAGAACGCCAAGATCATCCAGATCGACGCCGACCATAAGATGCTCGGCCTCGTGAAGAAGATCTCGGTGGGCATCTGCGGCGATGCAAAGGCTGCGGCCGTCGCTCTGTCGCAACGCCTGGCCGGGCGCACGCTCGCCTGCGATGCTACGCGTGCCGCCCGCGCGGACCAGATCGCCACGGAAAAGGCTGCCTGGGAGAAGGAACTCGACGACTGGACCCACGAGCGCGATCAGTACAGCCTCGACATGATCGAAGAGCAGAAGCACGAGAAGACGTTCAACGGCGGCGAGTATCTGCACCCGCGTCAGGTGCTGCGCGAACTCGAAAAGGCGATGCCGGAAGACGTCATGGTTTCGACCGACATCGGCAACATCAACTCGGTCGCCAACAGCTACCTGCGCTTTAACAAGCCGCGCAGCTTCTTCGCCGCCATGAGCTGGGGCAACTGCGGCTACGCCTTCCCGACGATCATCGGCGCGAAGGTGGCCGCACCGCATCGCCCGGCCGTGTCGTACGCCGGTGACGGCGCGTGGGGCATGAGCCTGATGGAAACGCTCACGTGCGTGCGTCACAACATTCCGGTCACGGCCGTGGTCTTCCACAACCGTCAATGGGGTGCCGAGAAGAAGAATCAGGTCGACTTCTACAACCGTCGCTTCGTCGCCGGTGAACTGGACAGCCCGAGCTTCGCCAACATCGCTCGTGCGATGGGCGCGGAAGGCATCGTGGTCGATCGTCTGGAAGACGTCGGTCCGGCGCTCAAGAAGGCCATCGACATGCAAATGAATCACGGCAAGACGACCATCATCGAAATCATGTGCACGCGCGAACTGGGCGATCCGTTCCGTCGCGACGCGCTCTCGAAGCCGGTGCGCATGCTCGACAAGTACAAGGACTACGTCTGACGCGGTAGCGGTTCTTCGTGTGACAGCGCTCCCGGCTCTGTGGGTGCCGGGGGCGCTTTTTTTATTTTTTTGACATCATGAAAGCCATCAACCGCATTATCGATACCGCGCGCCGTGCCCCGATGCGCATCGTGCTGTGCGAGTCGGACGACGCGCGCGTGCTCGCGGCCGCCGCGCGCGCCACGCGTGAGGGCATTGCACGCGTCGTGCTCGTTGGCGACATCGCCCGAACGCAGCGCGCCGCTGACGATGCCCGCATCGATCTGGCCGGGATGGAACTGATCGATCCGGCGACGTCGGACATGACCGAAGCCTTCTCGCACATCTGGTACGGCATCCGCTCGAAGAAAGGTATGACGCGCGAGCAGGCGCTTGAGGAAATGCGTACGCCACTGGGCTTCGCCAACATGATGGTGCGCCTCGGCCACGCAGACGGTTCCGTCGCGGGTGCGGTAAACACCACGGCCGATGTGGTCCGCATGGCGATTCAGATCATCGGTGTGCAGCCCTCGTTCAAACTCGTGTCGAGCTTCTTTCTCATGATGCTCTGCGAGCCGTTCCACACGATGAAGGGCGGACTGATCTTCTCGGACTGTGCGCTCGTCGTCGATCCCGATGCCGAACAACTGGCGCAGATCGCGCTCGCTGCGGCCGATAGCGCTGCGGCGTTGCTCATGGAGCCGCCGCGTGTCGCCATGCTGTCGTTCTCGACCAGTGGCAGCGCCAAGCATGCGGCCGTCGACAAGGTGGTGGAAGCGACACGTCTCGTCAAAGAAGCACGGCCGCAACTGGCCATCGACGGCGACGTTCAGCTCGATGCCGCCATCGTCTCCGAAATCGCCCAGCGCAAAGTCGTGCACTCGCAAATCGAAGGGCACGCCAACACGCTGATCTTCCCGAGTCTGGATGCTGGCAACATCGGCTACAAGCTGGCGGAACGCATCGGCGGCGCCAAGGCAATCGGCCCGCTGTTGCAGGGCTTGAACCGCCCCGCGAACGACTTGTCGCGCGGGTGCAGCGCCGACGATATCTACTACGTGATCGGCGTGACCTGCGTGCAGGCGCAAGCCGCTCGGGCCAAGCTGACCGGCGTGTCGCCGCTTGCCATTCGTGTATGAGTGCGTTTGAGTGCGTATGAGCGGACATGAGCGCGCATGACCTGGCACACCATGCTGACTGGGCTGCTGGCCCATCTGCCGTTGATGTTGTTGTTGGGCTTCGCCACGTACTTCCAGACGGTGACCGGGTTCGGGCTAGGAATGATCGTGCTGGGCGGGGCCAGTGGCTTCGGACTGGCGCCAGTGGCCGACGTCGCCATCCTCGTGAGTCTGGTGACGCTCGTGAACAGCGCGCTCGCGTTGCCCGGCACGCTGCATCTCATCGACTGGCGCGCTGTGCGAGCGGCAACGCTCGGCATCGTCCCGTCGGTCGTGGTGGGTGTGCTGCTGTTCGATTATTTGAATGGCACGGCGTCCAACGTGCTGCATCTGCTGCTGGGCGCCGTCGTGCTGTATGGCGGCATCGGCTCGGCACTGCGTCCCGCACCGAAGACCGAGCGCTCCGCCGATAGGGGCTTCTTTCTGAGCGGCATCTTCGGCGGTTTGCTGAGCGGGATGTTCGGCATCTCCGGGCCGCCGCTGATTTTCTACTTCTATCGTCAGCCGCTCACACTGGTCCAGATTCGCTGCGCGCTGATTCTGCTCTTCGCCGTCACGGCGACGATCCGCACGACTTATAGCGCCTTCGCAGGGCAATTGCCCGCGTCGATGTGGTGGCAAGCGGCGTTCGCGTTTCCCGTCGTCACGTTCGCGACGCTGTTCGCACGACGCCATCCGCCGCCGCTCTCGGGCGTCACCACGCGCCGTCTCGCATTCATGACGCTGATCCTGCTCGGCCTTCATCTGATGGTGAACGCGATCATGGAGATGATCTGACGCCGTTGACATCCCGCGTTGGGGGTAACGCTTCAGTCGCCAGATCGACGTCCGCCGCTGCCGATCCAGTCGACCAGCTTCGCCAGCATCGTCATATCGGGCGACGACGTGAGATCGAGCGCGAGTGAATTGCGGTAGTACGGGCTTAGATCGAGGCCGACGCCAAGGCCCAACACTTCCACGTCGCCGCGCGCCTGCTGTTGCGCGACGACTTCCCGAAGGTGGTGGTCGAGATAGTGCTCGTCGTTGACCTGATTGGTCGCGGCATCCATCGGGCTGCCGTCGGATATCACGATCAGCAGGCGTCGATTCACGCTGCGCGAACGCAGACGCTCACACGCCCATTCGACGGCTTCGCCATCTACGCCCTCGCGAAACAGGTCCGCCTTGTAAAGCGATGCGATGTCGGTCCGCGCACGCCGCCAACTGGTCACAGCATCCTTGAAGATGAGATGCGAGACCTCGTTGAGACGACCGGGAAATCGCGGTTTGCCGCGAGCGAGCCAGTCGGTGCGGGCGCGTCCGCCGTTCCATGCACCGGTGGTAAAGCCCAGAATTTCGTTGGTGACACCTGCCGCATCGAGCGCGCGGGAGAGAACGTCAACAATCATCGCGACGGCATCGATCTGCGCCTTCATCGACCCGGAGCAATCGATGAGAAAGCTCACCATCGATTCGGCAATGAGCGTGTGCTTTTCCAGCCGGAAGAGGCGCCGCTCGGCAGGCGAACTGACGAGTTGCGCGAGCCGTCGTCCGTCGATGCGGCCCTGCTCTTCGCCGAACGACCAGCCGTCGCGCTGCGGCACGGCGAGCGCCGCCTTGAGCGCACGCGCTAGCCTCGGCACATTGATCGCCTGGGCGACGATACGCTCGTCGAGCCGTTCGCGGAATTCGGTCAATAAGGCACGACGCACGAGCGTGCCCGCGTATAGTTCGCGGTCGTAGCGATTCGTGAAGACGCGATAGCCTTGCTCGGAAGCCGTCAGCACACGGCTGTCGCCCGAATGCGCGAGCGTAATGCCTTCGTCTTCCTGCTCGTCGAAGTCGAGAAACAGCGAGAACGCGTTACGTACGCCCTTCTCGTCTTCCTCGTCCTTCGCGTCGTCTTCCGGCTGCTCACCGCCCGCCGCACGGATCAGGCCCGCGATATCGGCGGCCAGCTCCAGCGCGTAAGCCGCGAACGCCGCCTGATCGGTACGTGCTCGACGCATCCCCGCGAGCGCGCCGCCAATGCGCGGGGCGATGGCCATGCGCGTGGCTTCGATCAGTCCTTCGGTCTCTTCGATGACCGGATAGCCGGTCAGTCGCGACCAGCTCATCTGCGCCACCGTGTACAGCAACAACCCCACGTGACTGTCCGCAACGCCGGCGACGTGCATCGCGCGCGACCACGCTTCGAAGCGCTCGCGCAGATTGCTCGCCACGCCGGGCATGCCAGCGGGAATGAACGTCTCGCAGCGCAATTGCTCCAGCAGCTCGAAGAGCAGCCGCTCCAGCGGCGCCTCCGGTTGCAGACGGCGATGCAAGGCCGCGTCGCTGTGACGCAGCCGAAGCGCCGCTCCGTCCGCCGCACCGCGCAGCGTTGTCAGTGGGTCCGCTGGCGGCGGCAGCGTTTGCAGATGCGGCGCATGCAACGGCAACGGCCGCATGTTTCGACACAGGCGCGCCCCGCTGTAATGCAGCGCGGCGTCGCCGGTCAGCGCGCGCACGGTAGCGGCGCACAACGCCTCGCCGCGTGCGGCGCGTCGGGCCGCCTCGCGCTCCGAGATAGTCATGACGCATCGGCCAGCAGCGAGCGGCCGCCGTCAGTCGACGGCAATTCGCGGCCGAACGCGCGCTGATAGTACTCAGCGACCACGGCGCGCTCCGCTTCGTCGCACTTGTTCAGGAACGTGAGCCGGAACGCGAGACCGGCGTCGCGGAAGATGCCCACATTCTCCGCCCAGTTGATGACCGTGCGCGGTGACATGAGCGTAGACAGATCGCCCGTTGCAAAGCCCTTGCGCGTGAGTTCCGCCACGCTGACCATCGATTCGATCAGCGTGCGGCCAGCGTCGTTATCGAGTTCCGGCACGCGGGCGAGAACGATACCCGCTTCGTCTTCACGCGAGAGATAGTTGAGCGTCGCGACCACATTCCAGCGGTCGATCTGCGCGTGATTGAGCACTTGCGTGCCGTGGTAGAGCCCGTTGAGATTGCCCAGACCGACGGTGTTGGTCGTCGCGAACATACGAAAGCCGGGATGCGGATGAATCACGCGGTTCTGGTCGAGCAATGTGAACTTGCCGTCGCGCTCCAGGATGCGCTGGATGACGAACATGACATCGGGGCGTCCCGCGTCGTACTCGTCGAAGATCAGTGCGACGGGGCGTTGCAGCGCCCAGGGCACGATGCCTTCCTGAAATTCGGTGATTTGATGACCGTCGCGCACGACGATGGCGTCCTTGCCGACCAGGTCGAGGCGGCTGATGTGGCCGTCGAGATTCACGCGCACGCACGGCCAGTTCAGCCGCGCCGCCACTTGTTCGATGTGGGTGGACTTGCCCGTGCCGTGCATGCCCTGCACCATCACGCGCCGGTTGTTCGTGAACCCCGCCAGTATCGCCAGTGTGACGTCCGGATTGAAGCGGTACGCGGTGTCGATCTCGGGCACGTGATCGTCGCGCTCGCTGAACGCCGGTACCTGAAGATCGGTATCGATGCCAAATACGATGCGGGCATCGACCATGCGATCCGGCTGTTGGGTTGCGATCTCCATCACGACGTCTCCAAAGGGCAAGGCAGTACCAAGGCAGTATCAAGGCAATACGCCCCATCGAGATGCGGGGCAGTTTCAGCGCATCATAGCGTTAACCATTTTTAGATACAATTCGTTCCGAATAATTAAAACACTGATTGACGGTCCCCCATGGCGTCGACTAGATTCGAATGAACTGAAACCGAACCTAACCGAAACCTATGTATCTGGACGCTGCCAATGCCGGTCGATAACCTGTTTGGGTACAATACCGCTGATCCATTTTCCGGAACGGCGCATATGAACGACGTAGCGATTGCCCACGACTCCCCGTCAGACAACAAGGCGGACACCCCGACCCTGCGGGCGTTCGCATTGCTGGAGTACCTCGTGGCGGCCGACGCGCCCGTCTCGCTCGCCGACATGGCGCACGATATCCAGATGCCCAAGGCGTCGCTGCATCGCATGCTCGGCTCGCTCGAAGCCGGCGGTCTCGTGATTCGCGAACCGGGTCAGAAGAACGCTTATGTGATCGGCCCGCGCCTGGCGCAATTGAGCCTCGGGGTGATGATGCAAGCGGGCGCGCGCCGTATGCGTCATGCAATTCTCGGCCGTCTCGTGGCCGATCTCGGCGAGACGTGCAACCTCACGATGCTGCATGAGACCGAGGTGCTGTACCTCGACCGCATGGAAGCGCCGTGGCCGCTGCGTCTCGATCTCAAGCCCGGCTCGCACGTGCCCGCGCACAGCAGCGCGAGCGGCAAGCTGCTGCTGGCCATGATGCCCCGCGAGCAACGCGCCGCGCTGCTGCGCGCCATGAAGCTGCAACGCTTCACGCCCAACACGCTCACCGATCCCGAACTGCTGGAAAGCGAACTCGACCGCATTGCACACAAAGGCATTGCTGTCGATAACGAGGAGTTCGTGCTGGGGATTGCCTGCGTGGCCGCGCCTGTCCTCAAGGAAGACGGCGGATGTATCGCCGCAGTGGCCGTTCACGCACCGGTGTCGCGCACGTCGCTGTCCAAGGCGATGGAGTTCGTGCCGCGCCTGCAAGAAGCCGCAAAGGAACTGGCGAAAACGTTCTGACGCGTCAGCTTTCGGACCTTTCCGTCGCGGGGACGACCCTCCCGTCTTCCGCTTCTGCCCGCTTCGCCATCGCCTCTACCTTGCTTGCCCGCTGCCAGTCGAGCAGCGGCGCGAGCGCCATCGCCGTCTCGCGCAGCGTCGGCACCAATCCCATCAGTTGTTCCAGCGTGACGCGCGCCGTCGGGCCATGCACGGCGAGTACCGCGCGCACGTGTCCGTCCTCCGGCGCACGCACGGGCACGCCTACGGCGACCATGCCGCGTACGAACTCTTCGTTGTCGATGCCGATGCCGCGCGCCGCCAGCCGGTCGAGTTCCGCTTCCAGCAGGCTCGCGTCGGTGATCGTGCGCGGCGTCATGCGTTTGAGCGACAGTCGCGAAATCACCGCACGACGCTCCGCCACCGCCATTTGCGACAAGAACAATTTGCCGCTCGCCGTGCAGTGCAGCGGCACGCGCATGCCGGGATGCATCTGCATGCGCAACGGCTCGTTCGTTTCCACGCGTTCGATGTAGAGCACCTCGTCGCCGTCGAGCGCCGTGAGGTTGACGGTCTCGCCGACGCGGTCGACAAGCGCGCGCAGCAGCGAGCGTGCCGCGCGCGTGAAGTTGTTGTTGGCCAGGGTGACGAGGGCGAGCCGTGCCGCCCGCGGGCCCAGCGACAGCCCGCGCTCGGAGCCGCGCGAATCCGGTACATGTGAGACGTAGCCGCAGACTTCCAGCGCCTCGATGAGACGCATGAGCGTTGCCTTCGGAATCGACAGGCGCGTGGCGAGCTGCGACAACGTATACGGTTGCCCGGCCATCGCAAGCCGTTCGATGACGGCCAGCGCGCGCAAATTTCTCGCTTCGTCGCTTGCGCGCAACTCGGCGTCGTCGAGCGCCCCCGCGTCCCGAGCCCCCTCGCGCGCCCCTTGCGTTCCGTGCATTCCGCCTCCTGCTTTCATCGCTTCGAATCGTCTTCCGGAGTCTGACGATTCACGTCGACAGAAATTCGACACGATCAATAAAAGAAACAAAATATACCAATTATTTGATGCCGATCAGCCTCGGGATTACCCGTGAGGATCGCCTGACGTCACGCGATCGGTGTCCGTCTCACCCTCAGCACCGCCATCGCCCCGACTCAGTGAAACCCCGCAGATGCGCTGCAACAATCGCCTCGTTCTGAGACGCCAAGCGCGAATTCCGTTTCAGTTTCCGCTTCCCGGCCTTTTTTCGCTTGGCATTTGCCCATCGCTCGCCGACATTGGATCGAAACAAACCGAAACGAATCGTTTCATCCCCCGGGAGAAACGTCGTGAATTGCTCAGCAGGAGACAGGCGGTATGGAACACGAGGTGGACTATCTGATCGTCGGCGCGGGCTCTGCCGGATGCGTGCTCGCCAATCGTCTGAGTGCAGATCCCGCAAACCGGGTGCTGCTGCTCGAAGCTGGCGGCCCCGATAGCAATCCCTGGATTCACGTGCCGGTCGGCTACTTCAAGACCATGCACAACCCGGAACTGGACTGGTGTTATCGCACCGAAGCCGACACCAACGTGGCCGACCGTCAGATCGACTGGCCGCGCGGCAAGGTGCTCGGCGGCTCCAGTTCGCTCAACGGTCTGCTGTACGTACGCGGTCAACGCGAGGACTACGATCATTGGGCCGACCTCGGTAATCGTGGCTGGGGTTACGCGGACGTGTTGCCCTACTTTCGCAAGTCGGAAGATCAGGAACATGGCGCGAGTGAGTATCACGGCGTGGGCGGACCGCTCAAGGTCTCGGACTTGCGACTGCGCCGTCCCATCGCGGAGCATTTCATCGCCGCCGCGAAGGACATCGGCATCCCCTTCAACGAGGACTACAACGGCGCAACGCAGGAAGGCGTCGGTTATTTTCAGCAGACGGCCTTCAAGGGTTTTCGCTGGAGCACAGCCAAGGGCTTTCTCAAGCCGGTGCGCGAGCGTCGCAATTTGATCGTGGAGACGCGTGCACAGACGTGCCGCGTGCTTTTCGAAGGCAAGCGCGCAGTGGGCGTCGAGTACTTGCAGGACGGCCAGCGCAAAAAGGCGCGCGCCCGAGTGGAAGTGATTCTCGCCGCCGGGGCTATAGGTTCGCCTCAGTTGTTGCAGAACTCAGGCGTCGGGCCGACGACGGTCCTCGCGAAGGCCGGTGTCGCGTTGCGACATGTTTTGCCGGGGGTCGGTCAGAACCTTCAGGACCATCTGCAAGTACGGCTCGTCTTCAAGACCCGCGAGCGCACGCTCAACGACGAAGTGAACAACCCGCTGCGCAAAGCCCTCATCGGCCTGCAATACGCGCTGTTCCGCACCGGTCCGCTCACGCTGGCCGCCAGTCAGGTGACGATCTTCACGCGCTCACGCCCCGACGTCACGCGGCCCGACATCCAGTTCCACATGCAGCCGTTGTCGGCGGACAAGCCCGGACAAGGCGCACATCGTTTTTCCGCATTCACGTCGTCTGTCTGCCAGTTGCGGCCATTCAGCCGGGGCAGCGTCGAGATCCGTTCCAACGATCCGCTGCAATACCCGGTGATTCACGCGAACTATCTGTCCGACGAACGCGACCATCGTGTGGTGATCGACGGCATCAAGGTGGCGCGTCGCATCGCGGCCGCCCCGTCGCTCGCGCCGCACATCATCAGCGAATTCATTCCCGGCGCGCAGTACCGGAGCGACGACGAATTGCTTCAGGCAGCGCGCCAGTTCAGCCAATCGATCTATCACCCGGCGGGCACTTGCAAGATGGGCGACGACAGCATGGCCGTCGTCGACGATCGTCTGCGCGTGCATGGGCTCGCGGGGCTTCGCGTCGTGGACGCGTCGATCATGCCCGAGCTCGTGTCGGGCAACACGAATGCACCGACCATCATGATTGCCGAGAAGGCGGCCGACATGATTCTCGAAGACAGGAAGCGCGCGTCGGGCATGCAGGAAGACATCCGCAGTCGCGAGGAGGCAACGGCGGAAGTCGCCCTGGCAGGGTAGTCAGTCGCGTCAGTCGTATCAGTCACGTTAGCCCCTAACCAATACAAGATTCGGAGACAACCATGAATGCATCGACCAGGACCGACGCGCGGCAGATGCGCCGTGTCGTCGTCGCCAGCCTCATCGGCGCCACTATCGAGTGGTACGACTTCTTTCTATACGGCGTCGTCGCCGGTATCGTGTTCAACAAGCTGTATTTCCCCGGCAGCGACCCGCTCATCTCGACGATGCTCGCTTACGGCACGTTCGCGGTGGGCTTCCTGAGCCGTCCGCTCGGCGGCGTGATCTTCGGTCACTTCGGCGACAAGCTCGGACGCAAGAGCATGCTCGTGATGACGCTCACCATCATGGGTATCGCCACGATGCTGATCGGGCTGGTGCCCACCTATGCCCAGATCGGATTGTGGGCACCGATTCTGCTGCTGCTGCTGCGCGTGTTGCAAGGCATCGGCCTCGGCGGCGAATGGGGCGGTGCGGTGCTCATGGCGTTCGAATACGCGCCGAAGGAAAAGCGCGGCTATTACGCGAGCATTCCGCAGGTCGGTCTAGCGCTCGGCCTGTGTCTCGCCTCAGGCGTGGTGGCCGTGCTGTCATACACGCTGACGAATGCGCAGTTCCTTGCGTGGGGCTGGCGTGTGGCGTTCTTCCTGTCGGTCGGGCTCGTCGCCATCGGTATGTACATTCGCCTGAACGTGATGGAAACGCCGGAGTTCGCGAAAATCAAAAAGGCGGGCACCGAGATCAAGATCCCTATCAAAGAAGTGCTCACGAAGAGCCCCGGCAACGTGCTGGCCGGTATGGGTGCGCGCTTCATCGACGGCGTGTTCTTCAACATCTTCGGCGTGTTCTCGATTGCTTACCTGACGCAGACGCTCAAGCTCTCGCAGACCGAAGCACTGACCGGTGTGATGGCCGCAGCGTTCGTGATGATCTTTACCATTCCGTTCTTCGGCAAGCTCTCCGATCGCATCGGGCGCACGCGCATCTACTTCTGGGGGTCGCTCGCGACCGGCCTGTCGTCGTTCGGCGGGTTCTGGCTGATGAAGGCGAGCGGCGGCAACGTCATGCTGGTATGGCTGTCCATCGTCATTCCGCTGGGTGTGATCTACGCGTCGGTCTACGGTCCCGAGGCTGCACTCTTCTCCGAACTGTTCGACGCAAAGGTTCGTTACACCGGTATCTCGTTCGTCTATCAGTTCTCGGGCATCTTCGCGAGCGGCCTGAGCCCGATCATCGCCACGTACCTGTTGCAGAAGAATGGCGGCGAGCCGTGGATGATCTGCATCTACGTGCTAGTGGCAGGGCTCATCAGTGCACTGTCGGCCGCGTGGATCGGCAGTCGCAAGCGTCGCCAGCAAGTGTGGCACGGCGCCGGGGTGACGGAGCACTGATCGACATCAGACGCTTGACGCCGATGATGAGCACGCGGCGCTGAAAGAAGTCATGAAAAGGCGTGTCCTGCACCGGGGCACGCCTTTGTGCTTTTGCGCTCGACGGTGCACGCGACACCGTGATCAGTTCGCCTAAGTGTCTTCATCGTGCGATGATGAAAGCTCGTGCAAGCCTTTGCCCCCAATTCTCTGGCCCGCGAGCCCTCGAAATCGAATGCAACGCGATCCGTCGCTAGATCCTGCCATTGCCATTGCCGAGGACGAACCCGATCGTCCCGGCCCGCTGTCCGAAGCCTCGCTGCTCGGTACGCCGTCGACGCCGCCCGGCCCTGCCCCGGCGGACGCCGTTCCCTTACCCATCAGCGTCTACCCCGCGCTCATGGGTATTCTGCTGGGCTACGGCGTGCTGGTCGTGGGCAACGGGCTGTTCGTCACTGCCGTGCCTTTCCATGCCCTGAAGTTCGGTGCATCGACGTTCACCATCGGGGTGATCCAGTCGTGCTACTACGCGGGCTTCCTCCTCGGCGCGTTCTGCAACCGCTCGCTGATCGAGCGCATCGGGCAGCATAGAGCGTTCGTAGCGTTCACGGCGCTGGGCGCCCTCTTCGTGATGGGCTTCGCGGTCTCCGAGTCGATGCTGTTGTTGTGTCTGCTTCGCGTGGGCACCGGCCTCGCACTGATGGGCATGTACACCACGGTGGAAAGCTGGCTCAACGGGTCGGTGCCGAACACCATGCGCGGACGCGTGTTCGGGTCGTACCTCACGATCAACTACCTCGCGGTGAGCACCGGCCAGTTCCTGCTCAATATCGGCGAGGCCGGTAGCGAAGGGCAGTTACTGCTCGTCGCCGGATTGTTCGTCGCCGCCATTCTGCCGATCACGCTGATGCAGGGCTGGCCCACGCGCGTGGCCGACGAGCGGCTCGTCAAACAACCGGCGATGAGTCTGTTCGACAGCATCACGGAAATGGCGCGCGCCACGCCGATTGCCATTCCGGGCTGCATTCTCGCCGGGTTCCTGTACAGCGCGTTCTACGCGATGATGCCGGTCTATCTCACGCGCATCGGCTTTTCCATCGGCAGTCTGTCGACGTTGATGGGCGTGGCGCTTTTCGGCGCGCTGCTCATGCAATGGCCAGTGGGACGCCTGTCCGACCGCATGGACCGGCGCACGGTGTCGCGGCGTCTGGCGCTGGCGTCGGTCGTGTTCTGCGCACCGCTCATCTTCATTCAGGCGCACTGGCTGGTCTTCCTGCTGATGTTCCTGTTCTCGGCCGTGAACTTCACGCAGTACGGGCTGATCGTCTCCCATGTGAACGACCGCACCGAGCCGGAGCGGCGCATCGGCGTAAGCGCCACGCTGCTCATCCTCTTTTCCGTCGGCGGCCTGCTCGGCCCGATGATCGCGTCGCTGGCCGTAACGCTGCTCGGCCCCGGTGGGTTGCACGTCTTCAATGCGGTGTGCGCGCTGGCCCTTGCCCGAGTAGCCCGGCGGGCGCAGGTGCTGGCCCCCTAGTTCGGCTACGCAGCCCACGGGAAGGCGATGCCGCGCGTGCGAGTGCCGCCATCCCCAGCATTCACGCCCCACTTTGGGGCGCGGACGGCATTCTCTGGTGCATCGCGTCACAAGACACGCGAAAAACGCCGTGAAAATCGGGGACAATAGCGCGCGCCTTTGAGCACGCTTCTTGCTCTCCTATTCTGTACATATATTTCGCTAGCCCCCGCGCCTGTCACGACCATGACCATCGATCTCGACGCTCCCGGACTCCTGCCGCCGCGAATGACTGCGGCCGACGACGGTCGGCGCATCGTCATATACGGCGATTTCACGATCTCCAGCGTCTTCCAGCCGGTGTTCTCGGTCTCGCACCGGCGCGCCATCGGCTATCACGCCTCGCTGCGCGCACACGATGCGCAGGGCCGCCATGTGCCGTCGCACGAGGTGTTCACGATGGCCGCGCGCCATGGCGACATGCTGGAGCTGGGCCGACTCGCCGAGTCGCTGCACCTGGGCAACTTCCATGAATTCGACAGTCGCGATGCGTGGCTCTTTCTGAATCTGCACCCTGCGGCGCTGATGGATACGGTCTATGGCGACGCGCTGATCGCCACGCTCAAGGCGACCGGACTATCGCCGCAGCGCGTTGTCCTGGAAGTGCCCGAACAGGCGGGCGGCGACACGCCGCGCTTCGGTGCGATCGTCGGCAGTCTGCGCAAGGCAGGTTTCCTGATTGCGCTGGGCGGATTCGGCGCGAAACACTCGAACATCGACCGTGTGTGGGATCTGCGTCCGGATATCGTAGTGCTCGATCGCGGCATTCTGGCGCAGGCCACCGAGCAATCGCATCTCGCGCGCGTGCTGCCGGGCCTCGTGTCGTTGCTGCACGAATCGGGACAGTTGGTGATGATGGGCGGCCTCACGACGGATCGCGAAGCGCTGATCGCACTGGAATGTAATGTCGATTTCGTGCAGGGCCAGTATTTCGCCGCGCCGGATTTCGACCCCGTGCCGCCGAAGGTGGCGGCCGAGCGCATGGACGCGCTCTCGTCTGCGCTGCGCACCCAGATCATCGAGCGCGAACGGGCACAGCATGCACGACTCGCGCCGTATGTCGCCGGGATCGAATCGGCGGCGGCGCGCATTGCACAGGGACAGGACATTCGTCAGGCAACGCACGACCTGCTCGCCCTACCCGACGCCGCACGCTGCTTCCTGCTCGACGCGGTCGGCCGCCAGATCGGCGACAACGTGCTGCCGCACAGTCATTCGTCACAACGCGCCAAACGCTTCCGTCCGCTGCTGCATTCGGAAGGCGCGAACTGGGCGCGGCGTCCGTACTTCATCGAGGCCATGCGCGCGCCCGGCGAAGTGCATTTCACACCGCCCTATCTCTCGATCAACGAGGCGCACCTGTGCGTGACGGCCTCCATCGCATCGCCCGCGAAGCAGGGGTTGCATGTGCTTTGCGTGGATATCAACTGGTAGGCATCACACCACGGACTTTGCGCGCGTAGCGCAAAAAAACGCCCCCGGCGTCTCGTGACGTCCGGGGGCGTTGCATTTCGAGCGATGCGTGTGACTGACTTCGTGCGACTTAAGCGGCGCGCGGTGCGCGGTAGCGTTCGAGCCAGTGAGCGTAAGGCGCGGGCAGCACCCACGTCGGACGCTTTTCGTCGAGTTCGCGCGCAGCGAAGTACGGCCAGTGCGGGTTCGCCAGATGGGCGCGGCCCACCATCACGAGATCCAGTTGGCCGTCTGCCACGATGCGGTTCGCCACGACCGGATCGTCGATACCCCACGCCGATGCCACCGGAATCCCCGCTTCCTTCTTCACGCGCTCCGAAATCGGTGCGAGGAACGGCGTGCCCCAGGGAATGTTCGCGTTCGGCGTCGAGAAGCCGACGCTCACGCTCAGCAGATCCAGACCGCCTTCGCGCATCTGACGCGCGAGCGTGATCGATTCCGCCAGCGTTTCTTCGTCGCGGCCGTCGTACTCGATGACGCCGAAACGCGCGGTGAGCGGCAGATGCTCCGGCCACACTTCGCGCACGGCAGCCAGCGTCTCCAGCAGGAAACGGCTACGACCAGCGAGGTCGCCACCGTAGTTGTCTTCGCGATGGTTGGCATGCAGCGAGAAGAAGCTCTGTGCCAGATAACCGTGGGCAAAGTGCAGTTCGAGCCATTCGAAGCCTGCGGCGAGCGCACGACGTGCGGCGGCCACGAAGTCGGCCTTCACGCGTGCGATGTCGTCGAGCGTCATCGCCTTGGGCACCTTGCCGAGGTCGCCACCGAAGGCGACTGCGGACGGCGAGATCGTCGGCCAGCCGCGCGGGTCGTCTTCACCGATATGGTCGTCGCCTTCCCACGGACGATTGGCGCTTGCCTTGCGCCCCGCGTGGGCGATCTGGATGCCCGGCACCGCGCCGTGCGACTTGATGGCCGCTGCGATGCGGGCCATGCCAGCCGTCTGTTCGTCGTTCCACAGACCGGTGCATCCCGGCGAAATACGGCCTTCCGGCGACACGGCGGTCGCTTCGACGATCACCAGACCTGCGCCACCGCGCGCCAGACTGGCGTAGTGGGCGAGGTGCCAGTCGTTGGTCACGCCGTCGATGGCGCTGTACTGGCACATTGGCGGGATCGCGATGCGGTTGCGCAGCTTGGCGCTCTTCAGTTCAAACGGGGAAAACAGGGCAGACATGAGGTTTCTCTAATTGGGGGCATTGTCAGGGCACAGCAGTGCCGGCCGGCGGAGCCTGCGGCTCGGGGCGGTCTTCACGGCAACTCGACCGGTTGGATCGACGCAAGCAATGGTAGCCCCACATCGCTATAATGGAAACCATCTGCAAATTATCGATTCGATAACACTTCATTATGGTCAATCCCCAGTGGCTCAAATCCTTCGCCACGCTCGCCGAGCTGGGTAACTTCACCCGCACAGCCGACCAGCTGGGGCTGACGCAGGCGGCGGTCAGCCAGCACATCAAGCATCTCGAAGAGGAATTCGGCCCGTTGCTCGTGCGCCGCCCGCGTGCCGTGGAACTGACGCCCGCCGGTCAGGCGCTGCTCGTCTATTGCGAACAGGTCGAATGCGCGGGGCGTCACTTGCGCGCCAGCCTCGAAGATGCGAACGAGGAATGCGGCAACATCAACCTTATCACGCCGGGGAGCATCGGGCTGTATCTCTGTCCGATCCTGCTCGATATGCAGCAGGCGAATCCCGCGATGGCCGTGCGTCACCGTTTCGCACCCGATCGCGAAGTGCTCGAAGGCATTCTTCAGAATCACTTCGAGCTGGGCCTCGTGACGCTGCGCCCCGACGATCCCCGGCTGACGGCAACGCCGTTCACGCAGGAACCGCTCGAACTTGTGGTGCCCGCCGGTGAGGACGTGCATAAGTGGGAGGATCTCAAGCGCATCGGCTTCATCGATCACCCCGATGGCGAGGCGATGTCGACGCGCTTGCTCAGTCGCCGCTTTCCGGGCAATCCGGGGGTGCAGAGTCTGCCGTGCAAGGGATGTACGAATCAGATCAGCCTGATTCTCGAATACGTCGCGCGTGGGCTGGGGTTCACCGTCATCCCGCAGTACGCGCGGCAGGCGTTCGCATCACAGGACGCTATTCGTGTCGTGGATTGCGGCCCGCCGGTCGTGGATACGCTATGGCTGATCCATCGCGCGGAGTGGCCGCTGTCGGCACGCGCGCAACGGGCGGTCGAGTTGCTGCGCGAGCGCGTCGATGCACCGCGCCCGCGTGCGTTCGGTGGCGAGAAGGTGTTGCAGCGCGTGAGCGCCTGACGTTACCGCGCCGCCTGCGTGAACTTGTTGAACGACGTATCGAACAGACCACGCACGTCGAAGCCCTTCGTCAGCGTGCCGGTTTTGACGAAGTCGTCGACACTCTTCTGCGCTTCGGCAATCGCAGCGTCCGTCAGCGGTTCATAGCGAATGCGCGAAGTGCTGAACCATTGATGCGCCAGCTTCGGATCGACACGCGACTTCGCGGCCCAGACGTCCGCGTAACGCTCGATATGCTTCGCATCCGCGAGCGACCATTCACGCGCACGTTGATAGCGCTGCACGAAGTCCCCCAGCAATTCGCGCTTGCTGTCGATCACCTTCTGCGTTGTGGACAGATAGCTCTGCGCCGCGATCAGGCCGCGCGCCGTCACGACGGTGCGCGCGCCCGCCTGACGCAAGCGCGTCACATACGGCTCCCAGGTCGCCGTCGCATCGACCTTGCCTGCCTGTAACGCAGCGGCCGAATCGACCGACGCCAGATACGAGTACTTCACCGAATCGAGCGGCAGCCCGGCAGACACCAGCGCCGCCTGCACCAACTGCTGCGACCAGCCGCCACGCGTGATCGCCACCGTCTTCCCCTTCAGATCGGCCACCGTCTTGATCTGCGTATGCGGTCCCGCGAGCAGTACCACGCTGTCCGGACTATCGCGATAAATTCCGATGACCTTGACCGGCGCCCCCTGTGCGGCGAGGAACAGCACCGGGCCATCTCCTTGCAAACCAATGTCGAGCGCACCCGCATTCACTGCTTCGATGACCGGCGTACCGGCGGGAAACTGTTTCCATGAGACGGTGTAAGGGGCGTCCTGCAAAGCACCCGACGCCTCGAACAGACTCTGCGCGTTATAGGCCTGATCGCCCACGACGAGCACCGGCTTATCTGCCGCCTTCGCTGCGTTGCTCGAGAACGGCAGAATGGCCGCGACGCTCAGCGCCACCGCCGCGCCACGGCGCAAGCGCGCACGCCACGTCGGCCAGCGGTCCTGTGCACGCGCTCGCAGGTCGCGCTTCGCCGAGCGTGCCAGCGTGGCACGTACCATCGCGGCACGTGACGGCGCGCTGACATAGAGCCCGAAGGCAATCGCCGACGCCGCGATGAACGCGTCAAGCACGGGACTGACCGGCGGGGCGGCATGAGAGGCAGTGTTCGTCATGGCATGTCGCCGCGCATCGGCGCAGCTTTGAGAGTGAGAGGATGTGCCAGTCTAGGCACGCCCCATCGCATTCCCAACCATCGATTGATGCGATCCATAGCCCGCGCCGTGCGAGTTTGCTTATGGCGGTTTGCTTATCTGATTTCGTTGTTTGTGGTGACGCGTCTCGTGCGCCTATCGTTGTCGTCTACCGAAATCGAACGAGAGCAAGCCCATGACGCAACCTGCCCGCAAACTCCGGCTGGGCGCCTACATGTCGGGTTCCGGCGTGCAAGGCGATAGCTGGCGCCACCCCGACACCGACACCGACGCCTACTCACAGTTCGCACGCTACCGACACTACGCGCAAGAACTGGAACGCGGTCTGTTCGACGCACTTTTCTTCTTCGACAACCTCTTCGTTTCGACGGACCCGGTCGCACTCGCCCATAGCCCCGGCGCGCCTCGCTGGGACCCGGTCGTGTTGCTCGCAGGACTGGCCGGGGCGACGAAGCACATCGGCCTCGTCGCGTCCGTCAGCACCACCTACAGCGAGCCGTACAACGTGGCGCGGGCGTTCGCGTCGCTCGACCATCTGTCGGGTGGGCGTGCCGGATGGAATCTCGTGACGTCCACCGGCGGCGGCGAGAACTTCAACCGCGACGATCACGTCGACCACGCCGAGCGCTACGAGCGTGCGAACGAGTTCTACGACGTCGTTACGGGCCTCTGGGACAGCCACGCCGACGACGCCTTCCCCCGCAACAAGGCAACCGGCCAGTGGGCCGATCCGTCGCGCATCCGCACGCTCGATCATCGGGGCAAGCACTTCCGCGTGCGCGGGCCGCTCAGCGCGCCGCGTCCGGTGCAGGGCTGGCCGGTCATCGCGCAGGCCGGGTCGAGCGAAGCGGGACGTGAGCTGGCCGCACGAGCGGGCGAACTGCTCTACACAGCCGCGCAGGATATCGAGGACGCCCGCGCGTTTTATGCGGACGTGAAGACACGTGCGTTGAAGTACGGACGCCAGCCGGAACACATCTTCATCCTGCCGGGCGTCTCGCCTATCGTGGGACGCACGCAAGCGGAAGCGGAAGACCTGTACGACAGCCTGCTGTCGCATCGCGATCCTGCGGTCGTGCTGAATGCTTTGACGAACTACGCGAGCCTCGGCATCGATCTCGGCAGCCTGCCGTTCGATGCGAAGGTGCCACTGCCCGAGCATGTGCCAGAGACGAACTCGCACAAGAGCCGTCAGAAACTGCTGGTGGACTGGATACGACGCGAACAGCCGACCGTGCGCGAGCTATACACACGCTTTACCGGTGGTGGACACCGCGTGCTGGTCGGCACACCGGCATCGATTGCCGACGACTTTCAGCACTGGTTCGAGACGGGCGCGGCCGATGGCTTCAACATCATGTTCCCGAGCGCGCCCGCAGGCATTACATCGTTCGTGGATCTGGTGGTACCGGAGTTGCAGCGGCGCGGCCTGTTTCGCACGCAGTACGAAGGCCGCACCTTCCGCGAGAATCTCGGCGTACCGGCCGTACCCAACCGGTACTTTGCGCCGCGCGACGTTGCATCGGCCGCGCAGACCGGCTCAGCAGATCAACCGGCCGAGACGACGGCCGCAATCGCCTGACCCACTTCGGTCGTGTTCGCGCGCCCGCCCATGTCGCCGGTGCGCGGACCGTCCTTGATAGTCTGCGTGATGGCGGCGAGGATCGCGTCGTGGGCTGCGCGCGTGCGGGTGTCGCCGCGACCGATGAAGTCGAGCATCATCGCGGCGGTCCAGATCATGCCGATCGGGTTCGCAATGTTCTTGCCCGCGATATCCGGCGCCGAACCGTGTACCGGTTCGAACAGCGACGGGAACTTGCCCTCGGGATTCAGGTTGCCTGACGGCGCAATGCCGATGGTGCCGGTGCACGCCGGGCCGAGGTCCGACAAAATGTCGCCGAACAGATTCGAGGCGACGACCACGTCGAAACGATCCGGATTCAGCACGAAGCGCGCACACAGAATGTCGATGTGCTGCTTGTCCCACGTGATGTCGGGATACTTCGCCGCCGTCTCGGCCGCACGCTTGTCCCACCACGGCATGGAGATCGAAATGCCGTTGCTCTTGGTTGCGACCGTCACGTGCTTACGCTTGCGTTGCTGCGCGAGGTCGAACGCGAACTTCAGCACGCGCTCCGTGCCCTGACGCGTGAACACCGACTCCTGCACGACGAACTCGCGCTCCGTGCCTTCGAACATCACACCGCCAATCGACGAATACTCGCCTTCGGTGTTCTCGCGCACGATCATGAAATCGATATCCCCTGCCTTGCGATTCGCGAGCGGAGACGGCACACCGTCGAACAGACGCGCCGGACGCAGATTGATGTACTGATCGAACTCGCGACGGAACTTCAGCAACGAGCCCCACAGCGAAATGTGATCGGGCACCGTCTCGGGCCAACCCACCGCACCGAACAGAATCGCGTCCACGCCGTCGAGTTGCTCCTTCCAGTCGTCCGGCATCATCTGGCCGTGCTTGACGTAGTAGTCGCAGCTTGCCCACTCGATGTGCTGATACTCGACGGGAATACCGAAGCGCTTGCTGGCGGCGTCGAGCACGCGCAGGCCTTCGGGCATCACCTCTTTACCGATGCCATCGCCCGGGATCACGGCGATCTTGAACGGACGCTGGGGGCGTTGGGACGTTTCGGTCATGGTCTGTCTCCTGAACGTTTGACGAATGCCGCTAGGTTATTCCATTCCATCGCGGATAAAATCACCCATTCGGTTAATCCACTATCCACGAATCGTGAATAAACCTCTACCCGTCAATCCCAATCTCGACGATCTGCGCGTGTTCTGTCAGGTCGCGCGCCGCGCCAGCTTCTCGGCAGCAGCCGAGGCGCTGGGCGTCTCGCCCGCCTACGTGAGCAAGCGCGTGGGCATGCTGGAGGCCGATCTCGGCACGCGTTTGCTGCACCGCTCGACGCGGCGCGTAGCGATCACCGATGCGGGTGAGCGGGTCTACGCGTGGGCCGAGAAGATTCTCGACGACGTGAGTCATCTGATGGAGGACGTGTCGAGCACGCGTCAGGTGCCACGCGGCACGCTTCGGGTGTCGAGCAGCTTCGGCTTCGGACGGCACGTCGTAGCCCCGGCGATGTCGCGGCTTCGTGCGCTGCATCCGCAACTCAATGTCCGGCTGGACCTGTTCGACCGCATTGTCGACGTTGCGGCAGAGGGTTACGACCTCGACGTGCGCATCGGCGACGAGATCGCACCGCATCTCATTGCGCGCAAGCTCGCAGACAACCATCGCGTGTTGTGCGCGTCGGCGGCGTATCTAGAAGCGCACGGCACGCCGCGCCAGCTAAGCGATCTCGCGGGACACGCGTGCATCGTCATCAAGGAACGCGATCACCCGTTCGGCATGTGGCGGTTGCAGCAGCGCGGCGAGTCCGTCTCGCTCAAGGTGACGGGACCGCTCTCGACGAATCACGGCGAAGTCGCCGTGCAGTGGGCGCTGGACGGTCAGGGCATCGTGCTGCGGTCGATGTGGGATGTGGGTGCGCTGATCGCGCGCGGAGAACTGGTGCAGGTGCTGCCTGATGTTACACAACCGGCCAACGTCTGGGCGGTGTATCCGTCGCGCGTGGCGTCGTCTGCCAAAGTGCGCGCCTGCGTGGAATTCCTTGCGGGGGAATTCCAGACGCAGGCGTGAAGCTTCACGTTACTGAAGCGTCACTTAAGCGTAAACGTCGCTTGCTGGACGTTCTGCGAATCGAGTCCGATCTGCACGTTGAAGTCGCCCGGCTCCGCCACGTATTGCAGCTTCGCGTTGTAGAACTTCAGCGAACGCTCGTCGATGGCGAACTGCACGGTGCGCGACTCGCCCGGCTTCAGGCTCACCTTCTGGAACCCCTTCAGTTCCTTGATCGGACGCACGATCGACGCCGCCACGTCCTGCAAATACAACTGCACGACCGTCTCGCCTTCGCGTTTGCCGGTGTTGCGCACCGTCACGCTCGCCTCCACCGTGGCGCCGATCGTCATCGTCTTCGCCGAGAGTTTGACCTTCGACACGTCAAACGTCGTGTAGCTCAGGCCGTAGCCGAACGCGTACAGCGGGCCGGAGTCTTCCTCGAAGTATTGCGACGTGTAGTTCGCGGGCTTGCCCGGCGTGAACGGACGGCCGATGCGCAGTTGGTTGTAGTACGTCGGGATCTGACCGATGGAGCGCGGGAATGAGATCGGCAGCTTGCCCGACGGGTTGTAGTCGCCGAACAGTACGTCGGCAATCGCATGACCGCCTTCGGTGCCCGCGTACCACGTCTCCAGCATCGCATCGGCATTGACTTTCGACCAGTTCAGATCGAGCGGACGGCCGTTCATCAGCACCACGACAAGCGGCTTGCCCGTCGCCTTTAGCGCCTGCAACAACGCCAGCTGGCTGCCCGGCAACATCAGACTCGTGCGGCTCGACGCTTCATGTGACATCCCGCGCGATTCGCCCACGGCCACGATCAGCGTGTCGGCGTTGCGCGCAACCTGTACCGCTTCGTCGATCATCTGCTGCGGCGTGCGCTTGTCCTGCACGACCTCAGGATTGTCCCAGTCCAGGAAGTTCAGATACTCGACCACGCGCGGATCGTCGGTGATGTTCGCCCCGCGCGCGTACGTGACTTGTCCCTTGTCGCCGAGCGTGTCGCGCACGCCTTGCAGCAACGAAACGGCCTGCGCCGGTTTGCCCGCTGCGGACCAACTGCCCATCATGTCGAGCTTCGAATCGGCGAGCGGCCCGATCACGGCGACCTTGCCCGCCTTCTTCAACGGCAACGCGTCGTGCTGGTTTTCGAGCAGGACGATGGACTTGCGAGCGATATCGCGCGCGGCGTCACGATGCAGACGGTCGTCGGCATACACATCCTTCGGGTCTTGCGGAGCGTTGCCGATACGACGATACGGATCGGCAAAGAGGCCCATGTCGTACTTCGCGCCAAGCACTTCGCGCACGGCGTCGTCGATGAAACGAATCGGCACGTCGCCCGACTTCACGAGATCCGGCAACTGCTTGAGGTATTGCTGATCCGCCATGCTCATGTCGACGCCCGCTTCGATGGCGAGTTTCGCGGCTTCACGGCCGTCCTTTGCCACGCCGTGACGCATCAGTTCTTCAATCGCGCCGTGATCGCTCACCGTCACGCCCTTGAAGCCCCATTCGTCACGTAGCAGATCGCGCAGCAGCCATTTGTTCGACGTCGCGGGCGTGCCGTTCACGGAGTTCAACGCGATCATCACACCGCCTGCACCGGCATCGATACCGGCGCGATACGGCGGCAGATAGTCCTGATACATGCGCATCGGGCTCATGTCGACGACGTTGTAATCGCGCCCGCCCTCCACCGCGCCATACAGCGCGAAGTGCTTCACGAACGCCATCAGGCTGTCCGGATTAGCGGGCGAGGTGCCCTGAAAGCCCTGCACGCTGGCGCGCGCACTCTGCGACACCAGATAGGGGTCTTCACCGAAGCCTTCCGAGGTGCGGCCCCAGCGCGGGTCGCGCGAGATGTCGACCATCGGCGCAAACGTAGCATCCAGACCGTCCGCGCTCGCTTCCTGCGCGGCCACGCGTGCGGCCTGCTTGACCACCGTCATATCCCAGCTCGACGCGAGGCCGAGGCTGATCGGGAACACGGTGCGATGGCCGTGCACAATGTCGTAAGCAAAGAAGATCGGAATCTTCAGACGGCTTTGCTTGACGGCGGCATCCTGCAGCGGACGATTCTCACTGCGCGTGACTGAATTGAACGTGCCGCCGACGCGACCGGCGGCGATTTCCTTGATGAGTTTTGGCTGCGGCATGTCCGCGCCGATGCTGATCAGGCGCAGTTGGCCGATCTTCTCTTCGAGCGTCATGCGCGCGATGAGATCGTCGATAAAGCGTTGCTTGGCGGACGCCGAAGGCATCGCGACGGGAACACCGCCGTTGCTAACGTTGTCGGAGGCTTGAGCGGCGCTGGCAAAGGCCGGCGCGACTGCGAGACTGGCGGCAAGCGCCAGTGCGGAGAGCATTCGCATCTGATGGCGATCCAATTGAGTGCGACGTGTGGCGCGCGCAGTAGCATCCTGCACCAGAACGTCTGGGTCGTCGTATCGGCGGGCGTTGCGAGTGCCGCAAAACGTCGAACTCGCAACACGAAGTGCGATACTTTGCCACAATTGGCGTTTTTAGAGAGATTTCTGTGCCTCCATGCGGAATGGCACCGCCCCGAAGGCGGCGCCGAGGCACCCTACCCCTTCACTTCAGGAGCGACTTTTGGTTTTGTTTTTTCAGATTGCGTCCTGGCGCCGATGCGCATCATGGATCGTCACGGGTGCCGCCCTGCTGGGCGCCGCGCATGCCAATGCGTTCTCCCTCGACGACGTAACCGCCCGCGCGAAGGCGCTCGCCGACAAGCCCTACGCGGCCCCTGCGAGCAACCTCACACCGGCCTTCGCGAAGATGCAGTTCGGCGACTACATCAAGATTCAGCCGCGCCGCGAAGCGTTCGAATGGAACGATCAGCCGACGGCGTTCAAGCTCGGCTTCTATCATCAGGGCATGCAGTTCAGCACGCCGGTGAAGATCAACGAGATCGTCGGCACCGGCGCTAACGCGAAGATCGACGAGATCAAGTACGACAGCAAGCGCTTCGATTTCGGCGATCTGAAGCTCGATCGCAGCGCCACGCACGACCTCGGCTATGCAGGCTTTCGTGTGCTCTACCCGATCAACGAACCCGGCAAGCTCGACGAGATCATGAGCGTGCTCGGTGCGAGCTATTTCCGCGTGATCGGCAAGGGCCAGATCTATGGTCTGTCCGCACGCGGCCTTGCCATCGACACCGGCCTGCCCATCGCCGAAGAATTCCCGGCGTTTCGCGAGTTCTGGATCGAGCGTCCGAACGCGGGCGACAAGCATCTCGTCTTCTACGCATTGCTCGATTCGAAGCGCGCCACAGGCGCTTATCGCTTCGATCTGACGCCGGGCGAAGACTCGCTGCTGAAGGTGCAGGCACGCGTGTTCATGCGCGACAAGGTGACCAAACTCGGCATCGCGCCGCTCACGAGCATGTTCCTGTTCGGGCCGAATCAGCAGCGCGACCCGTACAACTTCCGTCCGGCACTGCACGACTCGAACGGCCTCGCGATTCATGCGGGCAATGGCGAATGGATCTGGCGTCCGCTGAACAATCCGCGCAACGTCGCCATCAGCCAGTTCCAGGTGACCAACCCGCGAGGCTTCGGCCTGCTTCAGCGCGGACGCGATTTCTCACAATACGAAGACCTGAAGGACCGCTACGATCTGCGTCCGAGCGCGTGGGTCGAGCCGCAGGGCGACTGGGGTAAGGGGCATGTCGAACTGGTCGAGATTCCGTCGCCGGACGAGACCAACGACAACATCGGCGCGTTCTGGACGCCTGATCAACTGCCGCCCAAGGGCACGCCGCTGCAGGCCGACTACAACATCCGCTGGACGATGAACGAGCGCGGCATCATCGACCGCAATCTGGCGTGGGTGAAGCAGACGCTGCGCACCGCAGGCGAAATCACACAGGCCAATCTGATTCGTCACTTCGACGGCAGTACCGGCCTGATCGTGGACTTCGACGGCGGCCCGCTCGCCACGCTGCCACCCGGCTCGGTCACACCGCAAATCAGCGTGAGCGACAACGCCACCATCATCGAGCAGACGCTGCAGCCGAACCCGGTCACGCACGGCATGCGCCTGAACCTGCGCGTGATGGTCAAGGACCCGGCCAAGGTCGTCGAACTGCGCGCCGCACTGGTCTCGGGCGGGAAGGCCATCAGCGAGACGTGGAGCTATCAACTCCCGCCCTTCTCCGTCGCCAGGCAATAAGTTGCATTGATGTAGTCCGTGCGGCGGTGTTCTGCCGCCGCACACCCCGCCTCCCGCGACACGCCCCTCACCGTAATTAAACAGACACTTACGAGCGGCGTTTTCTCATGTAAAACCCTAAAAACATCAAATTCGCCTTGCAGTCGACGTCCGTTTCGCGTTTACTGCATGCACGATATTGCATGAACAGCCACCCATCGCAGGACACAGAGGTGGTCTGCTTCTCCGGTGACGGCCACAGGTCGCGCCTCTGAAGCTCGGCCTAGCTGCCGCGTGCGTCGGTCATGAATGAAAAAGCCAAAGACTCTCCGCGATCCGACGGAGGGCGGATTCGTTTATGGAGACACCCGCATGCGACACATCGACGTACATCATCTGGCCGACGAAGCACGCTTCAACGGCTATCACGGACGCATCTTGCTCTGGTGCGCGCTCATCATCATCTTTGACGGCTACGACCTCGCAGTCGCGGGCATTGCGCTGCCGTCGATCATGAAGGCGATGAACGTCGACGCGACCAGCGCCGGTTTCATGGTCAGCTCCGCGCTCTTCGGCATGATGTTCGGCGCCATCGTGATGGGCATGGTCGCGGACAGCATTGGCCGTCGCAAAGCCATCGCCATCTGTGTGCTGATGTTCTCGCTGTTCACCGCAGCGGCCGGGCTCACGCATGAGCCGATCAGTTTCTCCGTTACTCGCTTTCTGGCAGGCGTCGGCATCGGTGGTGTGATGCCGATTGTCGTGGCGCAGATGACGGAATACTCGCCGCGACGTCTGCGCGGCACACTCGTCACGCTCATGTTCTCAGGCTACTCGGTTGGCGGCATGCTCGCAGCACTTCTCGGCAAGGGGCTGATCGAATCGTACGGCTGGCAGTCCGTGTTTCTCGCGGCCAGCCTGCCCGCACTGCTCGTGCCGTTCGCAATGAAGGCGCTCCCCGAATCGATGCCGTTTCTCATTCGTAACGGACGTATCGACACACTCAAACAAGTCCTCGGCCGCCTCTCGCCGGATTACGTTGCGCAGCCGAGCGACCAGTTCGCACTGCCGGGCACGGACCGCAAGCAAGCCGCGCCGCTCTCGCGGCTCTTCCAGGACGGCCGTGGCTTCAGCACCGTCATGCTGTGGGTCGCGTTCTTCATGTGTCTGTTCATGGTGTACGCGCTCAGCTCGTGGCTCGCGAAGCTCATGGCCAGCGCCGGTTACAGCCTCGGCTCAGCGCTCACGTTCGTGCTCGTGTTGAACTTCGGCGCGATGCTCGGCGCGATCGGCGGCGGCTGGCTCGCAGATCGCTTCAACATCAAATACGTGCTCGTGGGGATGTATGCACTCGCCGCTGTGTCGATCACGTTGCTCGGCGTGAAGGTCCCGACACCGGTGCTGTTTGTGCTCGTGGGACTGGCCGGTGCATCGACCATCGGCACGCAGATCGTGACGTACGCTTATGCGGGTCAGTTCTATCCGATGGCGGCACGCGGCACAGGGATCGGCTGGGCTTCCGGCGTGGGACGCAGCGGTGCAATTCTCGCGCCCATCGTGATCGGTGTACTCGTGAGCATGTCGCTGCCGTTGCAGCAAAACTTTATGGCAATCGCGATTCCCGCCGTCATTGCGGTGATCGCCGTGTTGCTCATCGACCACAAGAAATCGGCGTCGGTGCAGCAGCAGGCAGCAATGCAGTCGCAGGGGCATTCGACGGGATTGGCGAACGGCGCGGGAGAACCTGCGTAATCTCGCGCGTCAAGAGTGGTTCAGGTGAATTTTTGCGCGAACGCATGACGGCACGGCGACGTGTCGTCATGCGAGAATGCGCGCCGCAGCGGTCACGGGAACGACTGCGGCTTTCGATGAAGTGGCACGCCAGAGCGGGGCACATTAACAACAGCCAGGCGCGCAAACGACATACGAAAAAAACATTCAACCCGGGCGCCTCAGGCGCCGTTATCCAGATATCCGTCCCAACGGACGATCTGGGGAAGACCAACATGCCGCGTCTCGCTTCGCTGAGTGCTTTCGTGCTGGCCGTTGCCAGTGCTAGCGTCACCCTCTCCACCGCCGCTGCCACGCCCGACGACGCCAGCGTCGTCCAGCTCTCCACCCGGCAGACCATCGCAACCGACGCCGTTTTCAACGGCCATCCGACAGTCGTCGCAACGCTCGGCGCGGATGCGCTGCGCGATGCCCACGGCAGCTTCGGCGTTAACGTCGCCGCCGGTGCACTCAACGTGCAATCCAATCAGATCGTGGTGGCGCAAGCGAGCCACGTGTCCATCGATACGACCCAGACGATCCGCAATGCAGCGACGGTGACGGGCGCGATGAACGCGTCGCTCGGTGACCGCGCGCTGATGGGTGCCGCAGGCAACATCGGTGTGAACGTGGCGGCGGGTATCGCGAACGCGCAGTCGAACGCACTGGCGATTCACTGACACCCGGCGCGCGTCAGCCTTCTGCCGGGAACTGCTTTTGCAGATTCCCGAGCCAGCGCGCTACGACGCGAAGCTCGGCTTCGGTGAAATCGTCGTGTAACAGGTCGTTGAGTTCGGCCAGCACATCGCGCGCGCGACCGATGGCTTTGTGACCGGCGGCCGTGATGCGCAAACGCGTGGCACGGCCATCGTTGGCATCGGCCCAGCGCGTGAGCAGACCCGCGACGACCATACGATTCGCCAGCCCGGTCATGGATGACGGCGAGAGTTGCAGCGCCGCACCGACTTCGCCGACGAGCGCGTCCTCATGATGCAGCAAGTAGAAGAGCACGCCCGCCTGCGCGGCGCTCACGCCCGCGTTCTCCGATGCGCGTGCGTCGATCCACTGCTGCACGCGGCGTTGTCCGACATTGAGCAGGAAGAACAGGCGTCGGTCGGCCGCTTCGGTCGTCGACTTGCTTTGCTTGACAGATTTTTCAGTCGCAGGGGACGCCTGGCGTTTGGGCATGCCGTCTCGTCAGTCTGAGGAATTCGGGATCAAAGGATCGCGGGCGGTCATGCCGTCGGCGCCGACACACCCGCTCCTGTGCGACGCTCCCCGGCATTCACTGCGCCCGTCGACAACAACCAGTCGATGGTTTCCGGCCACGCGAACGCGCCGGAACGCTGGCGGAAGTATCCCATATGCCCGATCGATCCGGTGTCCGAAAGACTCGCCGATATCTCCCGACGCGTGACGTTCTCGTGACTAAACCGTGATACGAGAATGTCGATGCCCAGGGGCGTCGCCCAGAGATCGTCGTCGAAACCGAGCGAGAGGATCGGCGTGCGCACGCGAGCAAAACGGGCCTCGGCGTCCAGCGTCGGATCGTCGAAGAAGTAATTCGGCAAGCGCGTCCAGCCGCTCCATTCGAGCAGTACGTCTTTCGGCAGGTCCTCACCGATGCCGAGGTGGCTGCCCGGCATGTAGCCCACGAGACGTGCGAGCGGCGGTGCAAGCCAGTGCATCAGCAATGTGACGCGTGAGCGTTCGCGGCGGTGCTTCACCACGCGCATCGCCCCCGCGTGCGACGCCACCTGAACGGCCGCGCGCAGCAGGTTCGAGCTTTCGCACAATCCGATGGCGTGACCGCCAAAGCTATGCCCGACGGCATACAGCGGCAGCGACGGGTAATGAGTGCAAGCCCAACGCGTGACGCCCTCGACATCCAGATCCGCCCAGTCGCGCATACGCGCCCGAAACCCTCTGAGCGATGACGGTCGCGACCCGTCGATGCCTCGATAACTGTAGGTGACGGCAATCAATCCGCGCTCGGCGACGTATTTCGCAAACGCGAAATAAAGCCGCTCCGGTACGGCCGTCGCCGGGTGCACCAACACAACGCCTTTCGCAGGCAATTCCTCGGGATACCAGACATGCGCGCCGAGCGGATAACCGTCGACGGCAGGAATCTCAGCAGCAAGTGACGTCACGATACGACTCCCGGGCACTCGCATACCCGGGGGGATGTCCAGCGCCTCTCAGTAACTTATTTCGAAGACACACATAGTTCGCACACGAAGTATATTTCGATTTTTATTTCGCGCACGAAATAAATTAGAGGTAAACGTCCGCGTGACTCACCGTTGCGGAATCTGCGCAATAAAAAACGGGAACCGAAGTTCCCGTGATTTATTCAGGTTCGCGCCAGTGGCGCGCTCGTCAGCGCACCTGTCACTGAACGCCCGCAAGACACGCAGGCGACAACGCCGATTTCACGCGTTGCGAGAACGCGGGCCAGCGGCACGCTTTGACGTCCGGTCCGTCGCCGCAATCGGGCAGCGCGAGGGCTACGCGCTTCGCCGGTTCATCCAGCGAGAGCGACGTCAGTTGGCGCAGTTGCTGCATCGACTGATACACCAATTCCACCCGAACGAACGGCTCGCCCGCCGGATTGCGCCACAGCGAGAAGACGAGTGCACCGTCGGGCGGCGTATTGTCCGGCTGGTCCGGCAATTGCCAGTCGAGCTTCAGCATACCTGCGAGGTTGGCGAGGTTCGTGTCGTGTCCCGTCAGTACGAAAACGCGGTTGCCCGTCGGCAGCGCCGGGCCGCGCACGGCGGGCGTCGACGGCGCACTCGTCGCTTCGGCACGTGTAAGTGCGTCGAGCACGGTCGCGAGCAGTGGCGTGCCGTTGGTCGTGGCGAGATACGGGGTCTTGTTCAGCAGATCACGCTGCGCGTTATGCGCCTCGAGCAGCAGCGCCCAATCCTTGTCGTCGCGAATGCGTCCCCACGCGACCTGATTGTCGGGCAAGCCCTCGCCAGCTTGTAGCAGGAAAACTTCGGACGCCTTCGCCGCGCTGCCTAACGCGCCACGCAACGTCACACCGCTGCCGTCACTCTCCACACGCAAACGCGTTGGCACTTCCTCCAGCTTGCATCCACCGGGCGCACCGCAAGCGGGACTGTGCGCGTAGTCGAGCACCTCGCCCATGCGCGCGAGTGTTGCGCTGTAGCGCTTGTTCAGACCGGCGACGCCCTCCGGCGCCAGACGTGACTCGATGGCCCCTCGAGCCGCGCCCGGATCGAGCGGGCAATCGCCTGCGGCGACTGGCTGAAAGACGGCGTCATACGTCGTGAGATCGGGCTGATGCGATGTGCGCATGTCGCATCCCGGCGCGATCCCTTGCAACAACGCATTACCGGATTCACGCGTGCGCTGATCGATGTCGGCCCATCCGTAGATGGCACCGGGGGCGGGACATGCATGCTCCGGCAATACGCGCCGCGCGCGCAGCCAGTCGCCGTAGTAGCGGCCCATGCGCTCGGACAGCGATCCGCCGCGGGCCGTCAGATAACCGGCGGGCACCGGCCAGCCGGGCCACGCGTCCGGGCTGAGTTTGTCCAGCGGAGGGTGGGCGTGGGTCGGGGATCGGACACCGTGGCGACTCACGATCACGGTGGAGACGAGCGTCCAGTCGGCGGGCATGCCGTCGATGCGGGCAGCAGACTCGGGCGGCTTCGCGGGGCCCGGCTGCTGCGGGGCGGGCGTCGTGCAGGCGCCCAGTGCGCCCACGATGCTCAGCGCGGCAATACGTGTCTGCCACCGCGCGCCGTTATGCCTGAACCACCGGCGGACCGGAACAATGTCAGTGGAAACGGCGGGAGATCGAACGGGTTCACGGGTCATCACACGGGTCATCACGCGGGTCATGGCAGCAGTCATGGCAACAGGTCGGGGTGACAGGGAAACGCGGGGAACGCGGGTGGCGCCGACGTCCATCTTACCGTGCGTGCGCGTCCCCTCGGCGACCATCTGTCCGACGTGGCGGAAATACGTCGCCGTCGGGCCGAACGACTATGCCGACGCCTCGTCCACGCGTCCCACCGCGCCGAAACGCCACGACAACCGATGCGCTGCGGCGCGCAACGTTTGCAGCGGTGCGGCGTCGAGCGCGGTTTCGAAACTGCCCGTCGACCCCATCAGCGCGAGCACCAACGTCACCTCGCCCGTGTGATCGAACACCGGCACCGCAATCGTATCGATGCCGGGCACGGGATTGCTCAGCGCCGTATCGAATTGCTGCTCGCGAATCGCGCTCAGACGCGCGCTATAGTCGGCAGGCGCCTTCGCCGCACGCCCTTCCGCGCCCAGTCCCGCCATGCGCACCGGCTCTTGCGCGAGGAGTCCGTCGAGCACGGCCCCAGGCAGGAAGGCCGCGAACGTTCGCCCAATGGCCGTGTTCACCAGCGATAGCACGGTGCCGATGCGCAAGCTCACGTGCTGCGGACGCATCGCCTCTTCAAGACGCACGACCGTCGGCCCCACCGGCCCCAGAACCGCCATCGCGGCCGACAACCCTGTCGCCTGCGCGAGCGCCAGAATTTCCGGCTCGGCTTCACCGGTCGGCGACAGACGCTGCAACGCCATCAGCCCGAGATCCAGACTCAGCGCGCCCGCTTCGAAATTGCCGTTTTCGTCGCGCGAGAGCAGACCCGCCCGCTGTAGGCTGACGAGATGCGGGTGCGCCTTCGCCGCCGCCATTCCGGCTTCGCGCGCGAGCACGTTGAGCGGCAACGGACGTCCCGCAGCTACCAGCGCTTCGAGCAACATGCCCGTGCTCTCCAGCGCCTGAATGCCTCGCTGCGGCTTTGCAGGACCACTTTCCATCGCTTCGCTTTCCACTTTGGGTTCGCTACGGTTTCGGGTCGCGCTCATGCCGCCACCTCGCCGTCGTTGCCCGACATCCCGATCTGCGCTGCGATGGCGGCGGCCGTCGCCCGCAATGCGCTCGCGGCGGCACCGTCCCACGCGACGTCGAGCGCCGCTGTCGGACCGATGGCCGTGAGCGCGAGGCGCAAACGCCCGCGCGTGTCGAACACCGGCGCACACAGACTGCTCACCGACGGGCTGGGCGTATTCACGCTGCGCGACATGCCGTGCTCGCGCGTCTCGTCCAGCAAGGTGTCGAAGCGCGCCCGCTCCGCCGCATCGCCCGCCATCTGTTCGTGCCACGCCGGTGGCCATTGCGTCTGCGGTGTAAAGGCGCAGAACGCGCGGCCGGTCGACGTCGTCGTGAGCGACATGACAGAGCCCACATGCAAATTCACATGCAACGGAAACGCCGCCCGTTCGAAATGCACGACGACTGGCCCTTGCGGCGCGCCGGTGCAGATCGCCACACAGAAGCCCGTCTCGCGCGCCAGCGCGACCACACGCGGCACGGCAGCGCGATACGCCGAATCGTTTTCGAGATGCAAGAGCGCGAGGCGCAGCGTCATCGGTCCCGGCGCGTAGTCGCCGGACATGGGATCGCGCTTGAGCAAACCTAGTCGCGTGAGACTCACCAGGTACGGATGCGCCTGCGCAGGCGGCAACCCCGCAAGCGTGGCGATATCGCCGGGGCTCAGCGGGCGGCGTGCCTGCGCCAGCGCCTGAAGCACACGCGCCGCGACATCCACGCTTTGCACGCCGCGCGATGCACGGCCTGGCTGGCCTGCCGCCTCGGTGCCGTGCGTCGCGTCGGTCGTGCCGTCCATCGGAATTCGATTCATGCAGTTCTGGGAGCTGCGCTCCCTCGGGAAAATGGCCTAGATTTTAAACGGGTCGGCAGCGAGATTCCCGGACAACCGTCCAATGCCGCAGGGTAAACCCGCAACGAAAACCCGCTTCGATCACTTACGCCGCAACATTAGCAAATAACAATCAGATTTGTCATTGACAAATAATCCAGGCGTTTCGTAAGATGCCCTCACCTAGGGGCAGTTCGCCCTACAGCACCATCCCCGCAGACGAGATAAGAGAGAGACAAGCATGGCCAAAGCATTCGCCTCGCAAGCCGACCTGGAAGCCAAGAAGGTCACGTTCACCCAACTGTCGGAAAACACCTGGGCCTACACCGCCGAGGGCGACCCGAACTCGGGCGTCATCATCGGCGACGACGGCGTGATGATCGTCGACACGACGGCCACGCCCGCCATGGCGCAGGACCTGATCGCCAAGATCCGCACCGTCACCGACAAGCCGATCAAGTACGTCGTGCTCTCGCACTACCACGCCGTGCGCGTGCTCGGTGCGTCGGCCTACTTCGCCGAAGGCGCACAGCAGATCATCGCCAGCCGCGGCACGTACGAGATGATCGTCGAGCGCGGCGAAGCCGACATGAAGTCGGAGATCGAGCGCTTCCCGCGCCTGTTCGCCGGTGTCGAGACAGTGCCCGGCCTCACGTGGCCGACGCTCGTCTTCGAAAAGGAAATGACGCTGTTCCTCGGCAAGCTCGAAGTGAAGATCGCGCACCTCGGTTCGGGTCACACGAAGGGCGACACGGTGGTGTGGCTGCCGTCGCAGAAGGTGCTGTTTTCGGGCGACCTCGTCGAGTACGACGCCGCCTGCTACACCGGCGACGCACAACTCGCTGAATGGCCGGCCACGCTCGACGCCCTCGCCGCGCTGGGCGCAGAGAAGCTCGTGCCGGGTCGCGGCCCCGCGCTGACTACGCCCGACGAAGTCGCCAAGGGCCTCGCCTACACCAAGGATTTCGTGACGACGCTGTTCGAAGCGGGCAAGCAAGCCGTCGAACAGAAGCTCGATCTGAAGGGTGCGATGGCGCTTACGCGTAGCCAGATGGATCCGAAGTTCGGCCACGTCTTCATCTACGAACACTGCCTGCCGTTCGACGTGACGCGCGCCTTCGACGAAGCGTCCGGCATCACGCATCCGCGTATCTGGACGGCGCAGCGCGACAAGGAAATGTGGGCCGCGCTGCAGAACTGAGTCCGCAATAGATAGCAATCGGCAGTCAAAGCAAAATTAGAAAAACGTCACCCGCCGGCGCTCGCGTGCCGGTGCGGTGCCGACGATGGAGACTTTGCATGAGCAGCATCGATTACCAGCGCCTGACGTTCGAATACCGGTCGTGCGCCGAACAGGCCGCGCACGCCGACCCCGTCACGCATCCCGTTATCGTGGTCGGTGCAGGCCCAATCGGCCTCGCCACCGCCATCGACCTCGCGCAGCAAGGCGTGTCCGTGATCGTGCTCGACGACGATTGCACGCTCTCGACCGGCTCGCGCGCCATCTGCTTCGCCAAGCGCACGCTCGATATCTTCGACCGTCTCGGTTGCGGCGAGCGCATGGTGGAAAAGGGCGTGCGCTGGAACGTAGGCCGCGTGTTCCTGCGCGATCAGGAGGTCTACAACTTCGATCTGCTGCCCGAAGCGGGTCATCATCGTCCGGCCTTTATCAACCTTCAGCAGTATTACGTCGAAGGCTATCTGTTCGAGCGCGCAAGCGAGTTGCCGAACATCGAGATTCGCTGGAAGAACAAGGTCGTCGGGCTTACGCAGCAGGGCACGCCCGGCTCGGCGGATGCGAGCGTCACGCTCACGGTCGAGACGCCGGATGGCGAGTATCGGACGACAGCGCGCTACGTCGTTGCGGCCGACGGCTCACGTAGTCCCGTGCGCAAGCTGATCGGCGTCGACAGCCACGGACGCACGTTCAAGGACCGCTTCCTGATTGCCGACGTGAAGATGACAGCGGACTTCCCCGCCGAGCGCTGGTTCTGGTTCGACCCGCCGTTCCACCCGAATCAGTCGGTGTTGCTGCATCGTCAGCCGGACGACGTCTGGCGTATCGATTTCCAATTGGGATGGGACGCCGACCCGGTCGCCGAGAAAGCGCCCGAGCGCGTCATTCCACGCGTGCAGGCACTGCTCGGCCCCGATGCGAAGTTCACGCTGGAATGGGTCAGCGTCTATACGTTCTCGTGTCTGCGCATGGACGACTTCCGGCACGCTCACGTGCTGTTCGCAGGCGACTCCGCGCATGGTGTGTCGCCGTTCGGTGCACGCGGGGCCAACAGCGGTGTGCAGGACGCCGAAAACCTCGCGTGGAAACTCGCGCTGGTGCTGGCCGGTCACGCCCCCGACACGCTGCTCGACACTTACGCTCGCGAGCGTGAGTACGCCGCCGACGAGAACATCCGCAACTCCACGCGCTCCACCGATTTCATTACGCCGAAGAGCCCCGTGTCGCGCGTGTTCCGCGACGCTGTGCTGACGCTCGCCCGCGATCATGCGTTTGCGCGTCAACTGGTCAATAGCGGACGTCTGTCCGTGCCCGCCGTGTTGCACGAGTCGACACTGAACACTGCGGAAACCGACACGTTCGCCGGCCACATGACGCCGGGTGCCGCCTGTGTCGATGCGCCGCTCGCGCGTCACGGTCAGGCGAGCTGGCTGCTGCCGCGTCTGGGCGGACGTTTCGTCGCGCTCGTGTTCGGTGCGCCGTCGTCGCTCGATGCGGCATCGCTTGCCGCGCTCGAAGCCTTGTCGGGCGACAGCGTGCCGGTGATTCCGGTGTTCGTTACACCGGATCTCGAAGCGGCATGCGATACCCACGACGCGCACAGCGTCTGGCACGACACGCAAGGCCTTGCGGCGCAGCGTTACGACGCCGCGCCCGGTACGGTGTATCTGATTCGTCCCGACCAGCACGTGTGCGCGCGCTGGCGTACGGTCGACGCGACGGCCATCGCGGCCGCACGCGAACGCGCGCTGGGACGCACCGCACCGGAAGTCGCGCCGCTGCAATGCGCGGCATGAGCGCGTGACGACAATCCGACGACACAAGTAAAGCACGCAGGAGACACTTCATGGCCCTCGATACTCAACCGCGACTGACGCGTCCCGACGACTTCTATGAGGCGCTCATCGACATGCATCGTGATCTCGACGAAGCGCAAAGTCAGGCAGCTAACGCGCAATTGATTCTGTTGCTCGCCAATCAGGTCGGCGATCACGACACGCTGCTCTCGGCGATTCGTATTGCCCGTGCCGGGGCGCTCGGCAACGCAGCGCACTGAGCGTCAGCCGTTGCGCATCGTCAATGCAAAAGGGGCATCCGTCATCGGATGCCCCTTTTGCTTGCGACGACGTTCGCCGTGCGTAATCGTTACACCACCACCATCTGCGAGATCTTCTGCGCGGCCTGCTGCAACGGCGCGAGGAATTTCGCTTCCATCTCGGCAGCCGACGTCCGGTTCGCCTGACCGCTGACGTTCATAGCGGCGATGACCTGACCGCCGCGATTGCGGATCGGCGCAGCAATCGAAATCAACCCCTCTTCCAGTTCCTGATCGACGAGCGCCCAGCCCTTTGCGCGCACGTCGAGAATTCGCGCGCGTAACGTGTCGATGTCAGTGACGGTGCGTCCGGTGTGCTGACGCAGATCGGCGCGTCGCAGGATGGCGTCGAGTTCGTCGTCCGGCAATGCGGAGAGCATCACGCGGCCCATCGACGTGCACCACGCTGGCAGGCGGCTGCCGATGGAGAGGTTGATCGACATGACTTTGCGCACGGGCACCCGCAGCACGTAGACGATGTCGTCGCCGTCGAGCACCGACGCCGAGCTGCTTTCCTGCACCTCCTGGACCAGCGCCTCCATGAACGGCTCGGCCAGATTCCACAACGGCATCGACGTCAGATAGGAAAAACCGAGGTCGAGAATGCGCGGCGTGAGACGAAACAGACGCCCTTCGCTGCGCACATAACCCAGTGCTTCGAGCGTGAGCAGAATGCGGCGTGCCCCGGCGCGCGTGAGGCCGGACGCCTGCGCCACTTCGGAGAGCGTCTGTGCCGGACGCGTTGCGTTGAACGCCTTGACCACAGCCAGCCCGCGCGCAAACGACTGCACATAGGAGTCGCCCGGCTTCTTGTCGGTCGCGTCAGGGATGTCGTTCGTCGCTGGGGTCATGTAATCGGTGAAAGTCAGTGAAAGTTGAGCATTGCGTGAACGGCAAGCGTAATGGATTTGCGCCGCCGGTTCTACCGCGCGAGTTCCTCCCGCTCACGTCCTCCCCGGGCCTTCTCAGATCGTGCGCATCGCAAAGACTCCGGGCAGCCCCTCGCTTGACGCCCAACGACGGAAGGCTTACGCTGTTCTTATAGCGAATATTTGTTCGCTATAAGAACATTGTGAACCAGACGATGCCGCCGCACAAGACGTCATCGCCGGGAGACAGCCACCGGAAACGCGATGGCCAAGCGTGTTCATCCGGTTGGAAGGTGGATTTGCGAATTGACGGAAATGCCCAGGAGGCACGTGTGATCAACAAGATTTACGACTCGCTCGCCAGTGCGGTCGCGGACGTCCACGACGGCGCGACGATCATGATTGGCGGCTTCGGCAACGCCGGGATGCCCTCGGCGCTCATCGACGCCCTGATCGAACAAGGCGCTCGCGACCTGACCATCGTCAACAACAACGCCGGCAACGGCGAAACGGGCCTCGCCGCGCTGCTCAAGGCGGGACGCGTGCGCAAGATCATTTGCTCGTTCCCGCGTCAGACCGACTCGCAGGTGTTCGACGGTCTTTACCGCGCTGGCAAGATCGAACTTGAGCTGGTGCCGCAGGGCAACCTCGCTGAGCGCATTCGCGCTGCAGGCGCGGGCATCGGCGGGTTCTTCACACCGACCGGCTACGGCACGCTGCTCGCCGAAGGTAAGGAAACGCGCATGATCGACGGCAAGTCATACGTGCTCGAATCGCCTATCCACGCCGACTTCGCGCTCATCAAGGCGCTCAAGGGCGACCGCTGGGGCAATCTCGTGTATCGCAAGACCGCCCGCAATTTCGGCCCGATCATGGCCACGGCGGCGAAGTGCGCCATCGTTCAGGTGAGCGAAGTCGTCGAACTCGGCGAACTCGATCCGGAAGCCGTGGTCACGCCTGGCATCTTCGTGCAGCGTGTGGTCGCCGTGCCGCCCACCGCCGCCTGATCCCCATCTGAACCGGAGCAAGACATGAATCGACTGACCCGCGACCAGATGGCCGCCCGCGTCGCCCAGGATATTCCCGACGGCGCTTATGTGAATCTCGGCATCGGCCTGCCCACGGCAGTGGCCAATCATCTGCCCGCCGAAAAGGAAATCATTCTCCAGAGCGAGAACGGCGTGATCGGCATGGGCCCGGCCCCTGCCAAGGGCGAAGAGGATGAAGACCTCATCAACGCTGGCAAACAACCCGTCACCCTGAAGCCGGGCGGTGCGTACTTCCACCACGCCGACTCGTTCGCGATGATGCGTGGCGGTCACCTCGACTTCTGCGTGCTGGGCGCGTTCCAGGTCTCGAAGACCGGCGACCTCGCCAACTGGCACACGGGCGCACCCGATGCGATTCCGGCTGTCGGCGGCGCGATGGACCTCGCGAGCGGCGCGAAGCAGGTGTTCGTGATGATGGAACACCAGACCAAGCAGGGCGAGAGCAAGATCGTCGAGCAATGCACGTATCCGCTCACCGGCGTGGGCTGCGTCACGCGCATCTACACCGACCTCGCGGTCATCGACGTGACGCCCGACGGGCTGCGCGTCGTGGATATGGTCGAGGGCCTCGCGTTCGACGAACTACAACGCCTGACCGGTGTGACGCTGCTGCCGTCCCCCTCCATTGCCTGAGGTTGAAAAATGAGTGAAGTCTTCATCTGCGACGCGATTCGCACCCCTATCGGCCGCTACGGCGGCGCACTGTCGTCGGTACGTGCCGACGATCTCGGTTCGATCCCCCTCAAGGCGCTGATGGCGCGCAACGCGAACGTCGACTGGACGCAAGTTGCCGACGTGATCTACGGCTGCGCCAATCAGGCGGGCGAGGACAATCGCAACGTGGCACGCATGTCGTCGCTGCTCGCCGGTCTGCCGCAGGACGTGCCGGGTGCGACGATCAACCGTCTGTGCGGCTCGGGGATGGACGCCATCGGCACGGCCGCGCGCGCCATCAAGGCGGGCGAAGCGGGTCTGATGATTGCAGGCGGCGTGGAGAGCATGAGCCGTGCGCCGTTCGTGATGGGCAAGGCAGCCAGCGCGTTTTCGCGTCAGGCAGAGATGTACGACACGACCATCGGCTGGCGTTTCGTCAATCCGCTGATGAAGGCGCAGTACGGCGTGGATTCGATGCCCGAGACGGGCGAGAACGTGGCGACCGATTTCGGCATCAGCCGCGAAGATCAGGATCGCTTTGCGGTGCGCTCGCAGGAGAAGGCCGCGCGCGCTCAGGCAAACGGCACGCTGGCCGAGGAAATCACGCCGGTGTCCATCGCCCAGAAGAAGGGCGAAGCGATCATTGTGGATCGTGACGAACACCCGCGTGCGACGAGCATGGAAGCGCTCGCCAGACTCAAGGGCGTGGTACGCCCTGATGGCACCGTGACCGCCGGTAACGCTTCTGGCGTCAACGACGGCGCCTGCGCTCTGCTGCTGGCAGACGAGGCGAGTGCGGCGCGCTATGGCCTGACGCCGCGTGCCCGTGTGTTGGGCATGGCGACGGCAGGGGTGGCACCGCGCATCATGGGCATCGGTCCGGCTCCCGCAACGCAAAAACTGCTCGCGCGGCTCGGTATGTCGCTCGATCAGTTCGACGTCATCGAACTCAACGAAGCGTTTGCGAGCCAGGGCCTTGCCGTGTTGCGACAACTCGGCGTGGCCGACGACGATCTGCGCGTCAATCCGAACGGTGGCGCCATTGCGCTGGGCCACCCGCTCGGCATGAGCGGCGCACGTCTGGTGACGACGGCGATGTATCAACTCAAGCGTACGGGTGGTCGCTTTGCGCTGTGTACGATGTGCATTGGGGTCGGCCAGGGCATCGCTATCGCCATCGAAGCGGTGTAATACAGCATCACCGCCGATGTTTTCGGGCCGGGAGTGCGTGCGGTCACCGGTAAGTTCCGCCACGCCGCTCCCAATGTCCCGTCAAGCACGATCAGTGCCGGACGGGACGCTTCTGCCCAATGTCTCCTTCAGTCCTTCCTGTCATTCCTTAGCGTTCGCGCGGCTCAGACAGCCTTCGCAACGTCACGCATCACGGCATCGAAGAACTTGCCTTGTGCGTCGGCATCGCTGCGTGCGTAGGCACGGTTGATGCCGCTGATGACCGCGCGGATCGAGGCCGTCGTCAGATTGGCGTCGATACCCACACCGAACGCGCTGCCCACAATCGTTTCTCCCGCCATTTCCGCGATCGCGATGGCGCGTGCATCTGCGCCTTGCGTCAGCGCACGTTCCTCGTAGTGCTGCACGCGAACCGGCGTGCGCATGGCGTTCATCAACGCGTCGAGCGGACCGTTACCGGCACCCGACACCGTCGTGCGCTGGCCATGCACGTCGATGGTCACGGCGATGTGCTGACGGCCGTCGCGCTCGGAGAGCGTGTGGGCGACGTACGCCACCGGAGCCGTCGACGCCACGTATTCCTTCTGGAACAGTTGCCAGATCTGCGAGGCGGTGACTTCCGCACCCGTCTCGTCGGTGTAGCGCTGCACGGCCGAGCTGAAGTCGACTTGCAGGCGACGCGGCATCTGCACACCGTACGTCTGCTCCAGCAAGTAAGCGATGCCGCCCTTGCCCGACTGGCTGTTCACGCGAATGATCGAGTCGTACGTGCGGCCGAGATCGCTCGGGTCGATGGGGAGATACGGCACTTCCCAGACGGCATCCGGCTTCTGTGCGGCGAGGCCCTTCTTGATGGCGTCCTGGTGTGAGCCGGAGAATGCGGTGAACACGAGATCGCCGACATACGGATGGCGCGGGTGCACCGGCAACTGCGTGCATTCTTCCGACGTGCGAGCGATTTCGTTGATGTTCGAGAAGTCGAGACCGGGATCGACGCCCTGCGTGTACAGATTCAGACCGAGCGTGACGAGGTCGACGTTACCCGTGCGCTCGCCATTGCCGAACAGGCAGCCTTCGATGCGATCCGCACCGGCCATCACGGCCAGCTCGGCGGCGGCAACGGCCGTGCCACGGTCGTTGTGCGGGTGAACGGAGAGGATCAGCGAGTCGCGACGCGCGAGGTTGCGGTGCATCCACTCGATCTGGTCGGCGTAGTAGTTCGGCGTGCCGATTTCGACGGTCGCAGGCAAGTTGACGATGCACTTGCGCTCAGGCGTCGGCTGCCATACGTCGAAGACGGCGTCGCAAACTTCCTTGGCGAAATCGAGTTCGGTGCCCGTGAACGTCTCCGGGCTGTATTGCAACGTCCATTGCGTTTCCGGGGCGGCATCGGCGCAACGCTTGATCGTCTTGGCGGCGGACACGGCGAGCGCCTTCACACCCGGCTGGTCGAGATTGAAGACGATGCGGCGGAATTCCGGGGCCGTGGCGTTGTAGAGGTGAACGATGGCGCGCGGTGCGCCCTTGAGCGACGCGAAGGTGCGTTCGATGAGATCGTCGCGGGCTTGCGTGAGCACTTCGATCGTGACGTCATCGGGAATGTGACCGCCTTCGATCAACTCGCGCACGAAGTTGAAATCGGTGTCGGAGGCCGACGGGAAGGCCACTTCGATTTCCTTGAAGCCGATGGCGACGAGCGTCTTGAACATGCGCATCTTGCGCTGGGCGTCCATCGGCTCGAAGAGCGCCTGATTACCGTCGCGCAGGTCGGTGCTCATCCAGATCGGGGCACGCGTGATGGTGCGGCTCGGCCACTGTCGGTCGGGGATGTTGACCGGGGTGAACGGACGGTACTTCGTAGCGGGGTTCTTCAACATGGCGGGTCTCGATTGTCAGCAAAAGTGTCAACCGGACGACGCACAGACGCAGATAAGCTACGACCTCCGGTTGGATGAACCGGGGCTCAGGTCGGCGTAACTGGGGAAAATCAGCGGTGCTTCAGTGAGGAATTCAGACGATGCACGCGCGCAGCAACGGACCAAGCCCGGTGGAGCGGGCTAGTAGTCGTAGCGAGAGGGAGAATTGCGCGGTGATCATGTGGCACATGAAATCACAGATTTTCGGACGCTGTCAACCATGATGTGTCGCCTCGCGCGTTTCCCACGGTGTGGGATAGGTAGCGCCGTCGCCGTCAGAGCGGCACGGCCGACGTGCATTTGATCTCGTCGAGACAGACGCTCGACTTCACGGCGCTCACGCCGGGAATGCGCATCAGCGTATCGAGCAGAAACTCGGACAGCGCTTTCAAATCCCGCGCCACGACCTTGAGCACGTAGTCGATGTCGCCCGTCACGGAAAAGCATTCCTGAATCTGCGCGAGTTCCGCGACCAGTCCCTTGAAGTTCGACAGGTCGCGGATATGGCCGCGCTCCATCGTCACATGGACGAACGCGACCACGCTGAAGCCGAGCCGCTGCGCGTCGAGCCGGGTGTCGTAGCCCTTGATCACGCCCATTTCTTCGAGACGGCGGTGACGTCGCAGCGTCTGCGCGGGCGAAAGCTTGATCGCTTCAGCCAGTTCGAGATTCGAAATCCGTCCGTGACTCTGCAATATTCCCAGTAAGCGTACGTCAATCCGATCAATTTCAATGTCGTGCATTTTTATTTCTCACCCAAGCCAGTTCTGGAAATATTAGTGCATAACCTAGGGTTTCCCTAGCGCATTTACGAAATCCTATTTTGCGCCGACGCACTTACACTGCCCCTCATGAAATGACGAAAATTTGCGCAAAACACTTGCACTAGCAAGGATTTCGACGAACGGAACGCGCCGATTGCGATATCCCGACTCATCGGTCGATAAAGCGCAATTTTGTTGCACGATTCGAAGTCGTTTGTATTTGCCGGGACGTAACCTCCGGCCGGTGCATGCGCCCAATGAATTTGTCATCCCTGCAAATCACTTCACCAAGCCGAGACGATCATGGCCGACCTGTTTGAAAATCCGATGCAATTGATGGGCTTCGAATTCGTGGAATTCGCTTCGCCTACGCCGAACGTCCTCGAACCCATTTTCGAACAGATGGGCTTCACGCTCGTGGCGCGTCACCGCTCGAAAGACGTGGTGCTGTACCGTCAGGGCGAGGTCAACTTCATCGTGAACCGCGAGCCGAACAGCGAAGCGGCCTACTTCGCCGCCGAGCATGGCCCGAGCGCCTGCGGCATGGCCTTCCGCGTGAAGGACTCGCACAAGGCCTACGCCCGCGCGCTGGAACTCGGCGCACAGCCGGTCGAGATCGAAACCGGTCCGATGGAACTGCGTCTGCCGGCGATCAAAGGCATTGGCGGCGCGCCGCTGTATCTGATCGACCGCTTCGAAGAAGGCAAGTCGATCTATGACATCGACTTCGAATACATCGAAGGCGTCGACCGTCACCCGGTCGGTCACGGCCTGCGCCTGATCGATCACCTGACGCACAACGTCTATCGTGGCCGCATGGCTTACTGGGCCAACTTCTACGAGAAACTGTTCAACTTCCGCGAGATTCGCTACTTCGACATTTCCGGCGAGTACACGGGCCTGACCTCCAAGGCGATGACCGCCCCCGATGGTAAAATCCGCATTCCCCTGAACGAGGAATCGGCCAAGGGCAGCGGCCAGATCGAGGAATTCCTGATGGCCTTCAACGGTGAAGGCATTCAGCACATTGCCTTCCTCACCGACAATCTGCTTCAGGTCATCGACAACCTGCAAATGGCAGGCGTCGATCTCATGACCGCGCCGAACGACTTCTACTACGATGCGCTCGAGACCCGCCTGCCGGGTCACGGTCAGCCGGTGGGCGAACTGAAGGCGCGCGGCATTTTGCTCGACGGTACGACCGAGAACGGCAAGCCGCGCCTGCTGTTGCAGATCTTCTCGAAGACACTGCTCGGCCCGGTGTTCTTCGAGTTCATCCAGCGCGAAGGCGACGACGGTTTCGGCGAAGGCAACTTCAAGGCGCTGTTCGAATCGCTCGAGCGCGACCAGATCGAGCGCGGCACGCTCAAGGTCTGAGTTCCGGGGAGACACGATCGTCCGCTCGCACGGACGATCCCAAAGGACACGGCGACGGCGTCATAAGCGCCGCGCCGTGGCGGCTCAACGCTTCCGGTTCGTGCTCACCGCATGAAAACAGAGAAGCGCGTCGCGTGAATACGAAGGTAGGGTAAGGAACAGACATGTCCGCCAACGCAGCAAAAGATGGCTCGCTCCACCGCGGCCTGAAGAATCGTCACATCCAATTGATCGCGCTCGGCGGCGCGATCGGCACCGGCCTCTTTCTCGGCATCGCCCAAACGATCAAAACCGCTGGCCCCTCAGTCTTGCTGGGCTACGCCATCGCAGGCGTCGTCGCGTTTTTCATCATGCGCCAACTCGGTGAAATGGTCGTGGACGAACCCGTCGCCGGGTCGTTCAGCTACTTCGCCAACAAGTACTGCGGTCAGTTCGCGGGCTTCGTCTCCGGCTGGAACTACTGGGTGCTTTACGTCCTCGTCTCGATGGCCGAACTCTCCGCCGTCGGGATCTACGTTCAGTACTGGTGGCCCGGCATTCCCACGTGGGTCTCGGCACTCGTTTGCTTCGGCGTCATCAACGCCATCAACCTCTCAAGCGTGAAGTCGTATGGCGAGATGGAGTTCTGGTTCTCCATCGTCAAAGTCGCCGCCATCGTCGGCATGATCGGCTTCGGCGGCTATCTGCTCTTCTCCGGCAATGCAGGCCCTGAGGCGAGCGTGGCCAACCTGTGGCAGCACGGCGGCTTCTTCCCGAATGGCGTGTCCGGCCTCGTCATGGCGATGGCGGTCATCATGTTCTCCTTCGGCGGGCTAGAGCTGGTCGGCATTACGGCGGCCGAAGCGGACGACCCGTCGCGCAGCATTCCGCGCGCGACCAATCAGGTCATCTACCGCATTCTGATTTTCTACGTCGGCGCACTCGGCGTGCTGCTCTCGCTGTATCCGTGGGAGAAGGTCGTGTCCGGCGGCAGCCCGTTCGTGCTGATCTTCCATGAACTGAACAGCAACTTCGTCGCGCACGTGCTCAACGCCGTGGTGCTGACCGCTGCGCTGTCCGTCTACAACAGCTGCGTGTACTGCAACAGCCGCATGCTGTACGGTCTGGCCGGTCAGGGCAATGCGCCGCGCGCGCTGCTCAAGGTCAATTCGCGTGGCATTCCGTTGGCCGCTCTCGGCGTCTCGGCAGCCGCGACGGCCGTGTGTGTGGTGATCAACTACTTCATGCCGGGCAAGGCGTTCGAACTGCTGATGGGACTGGTCGTGTCGGCCCTGATCATCAACTGGGCGATGATCAGCGTGATCCATCTGGCCTTCCGTCGTGCCAAGGCGCGCACGGGCGAGACCACGCGCTTCAAGAGCCTCGGCTACCCGCTCACGAACTACCTGTGTCTGGCGTTCCTCGCAGGCATTCTGGTCGTGATGTATCTGATCCCGGATCTGCGCATCTCCGTGTATCTGATCCCGGTGTGGCTGGTCGTGCTGGCCGTCGGCTACCGTCTGCGTCAGAAAAACGCGGCAACGCCGGTCCCGGTGAGCGCAACGCGCTAAATAAGTCAACGCCGCACGCCGGGCTTTCAACGCCCGGCGTACACCCGGCAGTGCCGCACTAGCGGTATCATCGGACGCTACCCCATCGTTATTCCATCGCTACTCCAGGAACTGCCATGTTCGAACACATCGATGCCTATCCCGGTGACCCGATCCTCTCGCTCAACGAGAATTTCGCGAAAGACCCGCGTACCAACAAGGTCAACCTGAGCATCGGCATCTATTACGACGACGCTGGCCGTCTGCCGGTCATGAACGCGGTTCGTCAGGCCGAAGCGCTGCTGCTGGCCGAAGTCGGGCCGAAACCCTATCTGCCGATGGCTGGCTTTGCCAACTACCGCGACGCCGTGCAAGGTCTCGTGTTCGGCGAAGACTCGCCCGCGCGCAAGAACGGCAGCATCGCCACCGTGCAGACGCTCGGCGGCTCCGGCGCCCTGAAGGTCGGCGCGGACTTCATCAAGCGTTATTTCCCCGGCTCGCAAGTGTGGGTGAGCGATCCGACGTGGGATAACCATCGCTTCATCTTCGAGCGCGCTGGCTTCACCGTGAATACGTATCCGTATTACGACGAAGCGACCGGCGGCCTGCAATTCGAAGCGATGGTCGACGCCATCGACAAGCTGCCCGCACGTAGCGTCGTGCTGCTGCACGCTTGCTGCCACAACCCGACCGGCGTCGATCTGAACGACGCGCAATGGGTACAGCTGATCGAAGTGCTCAAGAAGCGCGAACTGCTGCCCTTCGTCGACATGGCGTATCAGGGTTTCGGCGCGGGCATCGACGCCGACGCCTTCGTGATTCGCGAACTGGCGCGTCAGGGCCTGCCCGCATTCGTCGCCAACTCGTTCTCGAAGAACTTCTCACTGTACGGCGAGCGTTGCGGCGGCCTGTCGGTCATCTGCGAATCGTCGGAAGCCGCCGATCGCGTGCTGGGTCAGTTGACGAGCGCCGTGCGCTCGAACTACAGCAACCCGCCCACGCACGGTGCAAAGATCGTCGCCAAGGTACTGAGCACGCCGGAACTGCGCAAGTCGTGGGAAGACGAACTCGCGGCCATGTGCCAGCGCATCACGCGTATGCGCGGCGCGATTCACGACGGTCTGCGCGGCCACGTGCCGGACACCATGCTCTCGCGTTATCTGGAGCAGCGCGGCATGTTCACGTACACGGGCCTGACGGCCGCACAGGTCGACGTGCTGCGCGAAGCCCACGGCGTCTATCTGATCCGCTCGGGCCGCATGTGCGTGGCCGGTCTGAACGAGAGCAACGTCGCCGTGGTGGCCGATAGCATCGCTAAGGTGCTTAACGGCTAAAGAGGCTGAAACGGCTGAGTTTGCACTCGCAGAGGTAAGAAAAGGGACGGCAATTGCCGTCCCTTTTTCATTGGCGTGATGAAAGCCTTACGACGCCTGCTTCAGGAATTCCAGAAGATCGGCGTTCACCTTGTCCGCCTCGACGGTGCACATGCCGTGCGCGCCGCCCGGGTAGATCTTCAGCGTCGCATTCTTGACGATCTGGGCGGTGAGCTTGCCCGAATCGTCGATCGGCACGATCTGGTCGTCGTCGCCATGCAGCACGAGCGTCGGCACGTCGATCTTCTTCAGGTCTTCGGTGTAATCCACCTCCGAGAACTCCTTCACGCACAGGTACTGGCCGAGGTGCGAACCCCACATGCCCTGCGCCCAGAAGGCGTCGATCACGCCCTGCGACTTCTTGGCGTTCGGACGGTTGTAGCCGTAGAACGGCACCGCCAGATCCTGATAGAACTGCGAACGATTCGCTGCGACATTCGCGCGAATTTCGTCGAATACGCCGATGGGCAGGCCGCCCGGATTCTTGTCCGACTTGAGCATGACGGGCGGCACAGCGCCGATGAGCACGGCCTGCGCCGCGCGCTTCGTGCCGTGACGTCCCAGGTAATGCGCGACTTCGCCACCACCGGTCGAATGGCCGACGAACGTGGCGTTGCGCAGATCGAGATGCTCGACGAGGGCGGCAAGGTCGTCTGCGTAGGTATCCATATCGTTACCGGTGCCAGGCTGGTCGGAGCGGCCATGACCGCGTCGGTCGTGCGCGATCACACGATAGCCATGCTGCACCAGAAACAGCATTTGTGCGTCCCAGGCGTCGGCGCTCAGTGGCCAGCCGTGGGAGAACACGACCGGGCGACCCTTGCCCCAGTCTTTGTAGAAAATCGCGGTGCCATCCTTCGTCTTGAACGTGCTCATGGTGTCATCCTTGAGTGAGGGAGGGTTCGTGCACCGGCAAGAAAGCCAGCGCGTGCGAGGCTTTTAATTTAAGGCGTCAATGAGCGCCGTTACAAGGTGAGTTTTTTTGATGTGTGCGTGAATGACATTCATGAACCCTACCTCATGGCTGTCATGAAGTACGAAGCTTTTGCCCGTCGGCACAACGACGGTGCACGCGCCAGCACGTCTGCACGCTTAGCGTTATATTGGGCGTCCCGCGGCGCTGTTGGCCGCTCATCCCCAATGCGTCGATCCCCATGTCCGATCAATCCACCGAGTTGTCCCAGTTTCCGATCACGCGCAAGTGGCCTGCCACGCACCCGGAACGTCTGCAACTGTATTCGCTGCCCACGCCCAACGGGGTGAAGGTGTCGATCATGCTCGAAGAAATCGGGCTGCCGTATGAAGTGCATCTGGTGAATTTCCAGACCAACGATCAGCTCACGCCGGAATTCCTCTCGCTCAACCCGAACAACAAGATTCCGGCGATTCTCGATCCGAACGGTCCCGGCGGCAAGCCGCTGCCGCTGTTCGAATCCGGCGCGATCCTCTGGTACCTCGCGGAGAAGACCGGCAAGCTGCTGCCCGTCGATCCGGCTGCGCGTTACGAGACGCTGCAATGGGTGATGTTCCAGATGGGCGGCATCGGTCCGATGTTCGGCCAGTTGGGGTTCTTCAACAAGTTCGCGGGCAAGGAGTATGAGGACAAGCGTCCCCGCGACCGTTACGTCGCCGAGTCGAAGCGCCTGCTCGCGGTGCTCGATGCGCGTCTGGCCGCCCATCAATGGCTGATGGGCGACGAATACACCATCGCCGATATCGCCACGTTCCCGTGGGTTCGCAACCTCGTCGGCTTCTATGAGGCGGGCGATCTCGTTGGCTTCGATCAGTTCAAGAACGTGCAGCGCGCACTGGGCGCATTTGTGGCGCGTCCGGCGGTGATTCGCGGGCTGGAGATTCCGAAGCGCCCTGCCTGAGCGTGACATGACGTGACGTGATGTGCGACATCAAAAAAGACCGGTGCATCCTGCTGAAGACGCACCGGTTTGAGATCGCGATGTTGCACGAGGAGGTACGACCCCGCCGGACGCCGGAACGACGACCCGGCGGGTACAGCCAGGAACTGCAAAAGAACTACCGGAACAACGTTGCTGCAGTGAATCAGCAAGACCGATGCGCACGTATGAAGGGCATCAGGCCGACTTCTTGAAGCGAGCGGCTTCTTCCGAACCGCCCGTGGCGTTGCCTGCGCTGTACGAGTGCGCGCCCACACCGGCAAGCTTGCCGTTCTGCACGATCAGGTACTCGTTGCGGATCGGACGGTTCTCGAAGTAGCACTCCAGAATTTCACGCGTGCCGGCGGCGTAACGCGTCTGCGCCGACAGGCTCGTGCCCGAGATGTGCGGGGTCATGCCGTGGTGCGGCATGCTGCGCCACGGGTGATCGGCCGGCGCCGGTTGCGGGAACCATACATCGCCACCGTAGCCTGCGAGCTGGCCGCTTTCGAGCGCCGCCGCAACGGCGTCGCGGTCGCACAACTTACCGCGCGCCGTGTTGATCAGGTAGGCGCCGCGCTTGAAGTGCTTCAGGCTGTCGGCGTTGATCATGTGCTCCGTTTCCGGGTGCAGCGGGCAGTTCAGCGTGACCACGTCGCACGCCTTGGCGAGGCTCTCAAGGCTCGTGTGATGCGTGAGGTTGAGTTCCTTCTCGACCGATTCCGGCAGACGGTGACGATCGAGGTAGTGCAGATGCGTGCCGAACGGCTTCATCAGGCGCAGCACGCGCAGGCCGATCCGCCCTGCCGCCACCGTGCCCACATGCATGCCTTCCAGATCGTACGAACGCTCGACGCAGTCGGCGATGTTCCAGCCGCCCTTGAGCACCCATTGATACGACGGCAGGTAGTTACGCACCAGCGCCAGCGTCGTCATCATGACGTGTTCGGCCACGCTGTTGCTGTTGCAGTACGTCACTTCCGCGACGGTGATGCCGTGCTCCATGGCGGCTTGCAGATCGGTGTGATCCGAGCCGATGCCGGCGGTCACGATCATCTTCAGCTTCTTCGCACGCTTGATGCGCTCGGCCGTCATATAGGCAGGCCAGAACGGTTGCGAAATAACGATTTCGGCGTCGGCCAGTTCGCGGTCGAGCACGCTGTTGTCACCGTCCTTGCTCGACGTCACAACGAGTTCGTGACCGTTCGATTCCAGGTACTTGCGCAAGCCCAGTTCGCCCGACACGCTACCGAGCAACGCGCCCGGCTGGAAGTCGATGGCACGTGGCGTGGGCAGCGTCTGGCCATCGGGGTAGCACTCGATCTTCGGCAGATCGTCGCGGGCGTACGTCTTCGGGTAGCCGGTAACGGGGTCGTCATACAGAACACAAACAATCTTGGCCATGGTGTCTCACTCCTGAATGGTTATCTGCAAGATGTCTGCTTGGCGACGCTTGTCGTCGCTGCATTGAGGCCAATGATCGGTGTATGCGTTTCGTCTGGAAAATCGTTCCGGTCGATCGGTTGATCGGCGAAACCTATCAAAGCGATGTGCCCAACGTGCGATCGCGTCAGACGTCGCCCGATGGTGCGCGTGCCGAAAGGTGCCAGCACGCCGAGGTGAAGCGCACCTCGCCCTGCGCGACAAATGGGGCGTAGGCGTCGACGACGGCGTCTACGACAGATTCTCGTTTTGCCGGATCGAGACCGGCGAGCGCCAGTCCCACCGGCCCGAGACGCGACGCGTAATCGCGCAAGTCGGCCTGCGCAAACGTGCAGTCGAATTGCACGGGCTCAAGCCGGACATCCCCCCACCCTGCCGAAGACAAGATGGCCGCGACGCGCTCTCGATCCGCGAAGCCGAACTGTCCCGGAGCCCCTGGCTGTCGGGGCGGCAGTCCACAGAGCAACGGCGCGGCGGTGCGCTCGGCCACGGTCATGAAGGGATTCTCCGACGGCCCTCGCCATACGAGCGTGTGGAGCGCTGCGCCCGGGCGGGCCGACGCGCGCAGATTCGCGAAAGCGGCGATGGGGTCGTCGAAGAACATGACGCCAAGTCGCGAGACGATAAGATCGAAGGGCGCTTGCGCGAACACGTGCGTCTGCACGTCGGCGCAAAGAAACTCGACCGGCGCACGCGCATGTGCTGCGCGTGTACGCGCCGTCTCGATCATTGGTGCTGAGATGTCGGCCCCCGTGAGTCGCCAGGGATGACCCAGCGCGGTAGACAGCGCGAGCGTAGCGCCGCCGGTGCCGCATCCGACGTCGAGCAAGCGCCCCGAAGGCGTTTGTTGCGCAACGTCGCGCGCGCGGTCGATAAGGAACCTCGCGAGCGGCACAAACATCTGGTCGAGCGCGGCACGGTTGTCCACCCATGCACTGCCCGAACGGCCGTTCCATAGTTCGGACTGATCGTGATTGGCGTTTTCGGTCATTGGCTTCCCTCATGTCGATACGATGAAAGCACATGCCGGTAAGGACGTCGCTCGATCCCCACGATGTCCCAAACGTCACCCGGCATGACGCATCTCACGCAGTGTGGCAATTCAAGTTGACTTTAGGTCAAGGGATTTTTGCCGGGTCACGTGCAAGAGCGCTGTCGACGGCTCAGGCGGTGGCGTTGAACGCGTCGTGGTAGGCGACTGTGCCGCTCGGCATCGGGCCGTCGAAATGCGTCATCTGAAAATACTCGGCGGGCACGTCCGGCAAACGCAACGACGGGTCTGCGCGAAAACCGAAACGTCCGTAGTAAGACGGCTCGCCCAGCACGACGCAGCCGGCCGCATCGAGTCGACGCAGCGCGTCGAGCGCCGCGCGCATGAGCTGGCTACCGACGCCCTCGCCCTGGCGCTCAGGAACGACCGAAATCGGCCCGAGACCGTACCACCCTCGGGCACCATCGCTGATCGTGACCGGAGAGATCGCCACGTGCCCCACGATGGCACCGCGATCCTCTGCCACGAGCGACACGCTCAGTTGTCCGGCGCGACGCAACGCCGCGACGATGAACTGCTCCGTATGCGCGGTATGCGGGGCGTTCTGGAAGGCGGCGACGGTCAGCGCTTCGATGGCGTCGACGTCGGCAGGGGTTTCGTTTCGGATCTGTAGGTTCATGGCGGCATTGTATGCCGCACAGGCGGGAGCAAGATGCGCCAATGCGAGCCGCGCGGGCCGTGCTATGCGGGCAGCAAAGCATCCAGCCGGGTTTGCAGATCCACCGAACGGAACGCGGCGATGGCGGCGTCCAGCAACGGAGGACGAGGCAGCCGCTCGCGCAGAATGAGACCGATCTCGCGATGCAGCGCCGGTTGCAACGGCACGGCGTGCAACTCGTCGCGCATTTCCGCCAGACATAGCACGCTGTGGGGCACGATGCTGAACAAGCCCGCGCAGCGCACGTGCGCGTACAGCGCCATCAGCGAATCCGTTTCCACGCGCGGCGACGCCGACGTGCCCGCGCGCGCCAGCGCTGCATCGATCCCCTGACGGCACTGCATGTTGCTGGTGAGCAGACACAGCGGCAGCTTCGCCGCTTCATGCCACGACAGTGACGTGCGTCCCGAGAGCGCCGACTCGTCGCGCGCGATCAGCACGTAGCGCTCGCGGAACAGGGGGATGGTTTCGAATTCGCGCAGACGTGGATCGTCGAGATAGCTCAGGCCGATGTCCAGATCGAGTTCGGAGAGTTGGCGCAACGCCTGCGTCGCAGAGAGCGTATAGACCTCATGGCGCATACCGGGGAACTCGCGCAGACACGCGTCGGTGAGCAGAGGGACAAGCGGCAACGCGGTGGGGATTGCGCCGATACGCAGGCATCCGGTGACCTCGCGGCGGCTCGCACTGGCCTCCTGACGCAAGCCTTCGCAGTCGGCCAGCACCTGACGCGCCCACGCCAGCACCCGCTCGCCCTCCGGGGTGAAGCCTTCGAAACGGCGTCCGCGTCGCACGATCGGCAGGCCGAACTCTTCCTCGATGCTTCGGATCGCGCCGGAGAGCGTCGGTTGCGACACATTGCACAGCTCGGCTGCGCGACGAAAGTGCTGCGCCTGGGATAGCGCCACGAGATAGCTCAGTTGCCGGATGAACATCGCTTGCGTCCCCTCCTCTTATCATCGGCCCCCAAAGGGACGCCAATGCTGCGGGCGACACTTGCCGTCACCGCTATATTTTCATGAATATAGCGCAAGCCATGACACGCCAGTCATGAGAAAGTCGCATAACTGTTATGGAAAATCCGCCCGGTGGCGATCGGTTACTGTGCGGGGGCCGGGCTTTGTGGTGCGGCCGTTGGGGACAGCATGATCCCGCCAGGCGACGTTGACGGTGTGGACGGCACCGACGGTGTGACCGGTATCGATGCCCCACCCGCCCCCGTCCCGGACGAACCTCCCGGTCCGTTCCACTCGCCAGGCACGCCCGGGATGGTCGTACCTTGTGAGGCACTCGCGGGTTGCGTGTACTGGGGCTGCGCGAGCACAGCGGATGCGACCGGCACCGGCAACGGGCCGCTGTCGCTGGCCGCTTCCGGCGTCAAGACCGACGGTGCTGGCGCCGGTGCAGGAACCGGGGTCGGCTGACGCTTCACCGGCGCTTTGGGTTTGGGCTCAGGTTGCTTCGCGAAGAGGCCCGTCACCCACGCCGAGGCGCGCGTCCACCAGTCGCTGTACCAGTGGTGATTGTCAGGCGCTTCGAACTTCGCGCTGCCGTCGATGACCTTCGCGCGCAACGCACGCGAGAAAACATCCCCGACAATCGGCAACGCGCTGTGCGCGCCCTGCCCCCAGTAATCGCTGCGCAACGTGATGCGGCTGTCGTTGAAGCCGACCCATGCCCCTGCGACCAGTTGCGGCTGCATCAGAATGAACCAGCCGTCCGCGTTGTCTTGTGTGGTACCGGTCTTGCCAGCGACGTCGGCCCGAATGCCGAAGCGCGTGCGAATCGCATTGCCGGTTCCGCGATTGATGACACCGCGCATAGTGTCGAGCAGCGTGTAATCGTCGTTCTCCGAGAGCGCGCGCTCAGGTCTCGCCGGTGAGAACGTCGCGAGCACTTCGCCTTCGCTGTTCGTGATCTCGGTCACCATCGTCGGCTCGCGGTATTCGCCGCCATCGGCGATCGTGCCGTAGGCCGCGACCATCTCCTTGAGCGAGACGGGACTCGTGCCCAGCGCCAGCGACGGCACCGGATCGAGTTTGCTCTCGCGCACTCCCATCGCGCGAGCGAGGCCGACCACCCGCGACGGTCCGACATCCTGCATCAACTGCGCCGTGACGGTATTGCGCGATTGCGCCAGCGCGTCGGCGAGCTTCATCGGCTTGTTCGTCGGCGTGGTGTCGTCGCTGGGTCGCCAGATTTCGCCGCCTGCGAGCGGAATCTCCACGACCTGATCGACGATGGTGTCGTCCGGCTTGCGTCCCTTGACGAAGGCCGCGCCATACACAAACGGCTTGAACGTGGAACCCGGCTGACGACGCGCTTGCTGCACGTGATCGAACGGGTCGGTCGTGAAGTCACGGCTGCCGACCCACGCGCGGATTTCGCCGGTGCGCGGATCGATGGCAAGGAAACCGGCTTGCACGCGCGTCTTCGTCGTGCGCAGGTTCTGCATGAACGTCTTGTCGGCGAACAGACGCTTCATCGCCGCTTCGGGCGCTTCGCCCCCGGCCACGGCGTTGCGGTATTCCGCCGTCTCGCGCACGAACGACTGCACCAGCGCCGTACTGTCGCGCCAACCGCCGCGCGCCGACCAGTTCGCGTCGGCAATGCCCTGCAATTGATTCGCCTGACGCGTGAGCGCCTGCGTCGCCATCGACTGCAAGCGAGCGTCGATGGTGGTGTGCACCACCAGACCGTCGGAGTAAATGTTGTAGTCGTGGCGATCCGCCCAACCGATGAGCCACTTACGCAATTGCTGTGCGAAGTGCGGTGCGGGCCCCGGCTCTTCCGTCTGACGTTCGAAGTCGACGCGCAATGGCCGCTTTTGCAGCGCCGCGAGCTTCGACGCATCGAGATCGCCGAACTTCACCATCTGCGCAAGCACCGTGTTACGGCGTTGCAATGCGCGCTCGGGATTGATCACCGGGTTGTAATAGCTGTTGCCCTTGAGCATGCCGACGAGCGTGGCGGCTTCGACAACATCTAACTGATCGGCAGACTTGTCGAAGTACGTGCGCGCGGCCATTTCTATGCCGTACGCGTTGTACAGGAAGGGCACCGTGTTCAGATACGTCTCGAGAATCTCGGGCTTCGTGTACAGCGCCTCGATCTTGAGCGCGGTAATCGCTTCCTTGAGTTTGCGAGTGAGCGTCGGGGCGCGGCCGATGTCGTCCGGGTACAAATTGCGGGCGAGCTGTTGCGTAATTGTCGAGCCACCCTGACGGTCACCGGAGAACGTGCGCAGCGCCGCCCCCGCCGTACGCTTCAGATCGATGCCGTGATGCTCATAAAAGCGATGGTCTTCCGTCGACACCAGCGCCTTGACGACGTTGGGCGAGATATCTTTCAACGCCACCCACTCGCGATTCGACGGCCGGAACTCGGCGAGCAGCTTACCGTCGGCGGACAGGACCTGCGCAGGCTGGTCGACTTTCGCCCGACGGATGTCGCGAATACTCGGCGTGAACGGAATCAGGATCAGTGTGTAAGCGACGAGCAGAGAAGGCAGCGCCGCCATGGCGATCAGCACACCGCGACGCGTAGGATGGCGCAGGTGATGCCAGGCGCGCGCCGCATACGGGGACAGCGGTTGCAAAAGGCGGAGACCCCGCCGGCCTGCTTGGGCGACGGCATGCAGCAGCGAAGAAAACAGCGACGAAATCGGGCGCTTCACGATGGGGGAATGCGTGGCAAAGTCCGCATCCTACCAAAACCGTGGCGCGCGACAGTTTGTCGCATCACACGTGCGCGCTGTCTCTGTCTTGACGCGCATCAAGTTCCGCAGCGCATCGTGCTTCTACCATCGGTCGTGCTCACACACGACTTTGGACAACATCATGAAGCACTCCCTCGGCGCCACGGCTCTCGCCGCCGCACTGGCGACCGGTGCCGCCCTTTTCAGCGCATCCGCATTCGCACAAAGCACCGCACCGGCCACCGATAATCCGGCCACCACGAAGACCTTCGGTTTCATCAAGGACAGCTCGCAAGGCATCTATGCTGGCGACATCCTCGCGCGCGTGCGCGCCATCGGCATCCTGCCGGACTCGCATGCGAGCGGTAGCGTCCTGCCGACGCTCGGCGTCACCGTCAACAACGCCATCGTGCCGGAACTCGATTTCACTTACATGATTCTCGACAACGTCGGCGTCGAACTCATTCTTGGCATGTCGCGCCATCAACTCACGTCGAACCTCGGGCATCTCGGCGGCGTGAACGTGCTGCCGCCGACACTCCTGCTGCAATACCACTTCAATCACGCAGGGAAAGTGCGTCCCTATGTTGGCGCGGGCATCAACTACACGCGCTTCTGGAACAGCAACCTGAATGCGGGCGGTACGCCCATCTCGATCAAGAACCACAGTGTCGGACCGGCGCTGCAAGCCGGTGTGGACATCCAGATGACGAAAAACCTCTTCTTCAACATCGACATCAAGAAGATCTGGATGAAGACCGATACGTCGCTCGCGGGCACCGACCTCGGCACGTTGCACATCGACCCGCTGATCGTCGGCGTCGGCGTTGGCATGAAGTTCTGATATCCGGGGTGGGGCGCCACGTGCCGGGGGGCCGTGGCGCTCCTTTTTTTGGTTCCATCGGACGATGCGGCAAATTGTCGCGTCGTCCCTACATGAAAACGCAAAGCATTTACGCCCCTCGACAACACCCCCTACAATGCCTGCTTTCCCGAGAGCCGCCTGATCCGCGTCTTTGCCGCGTTTTTGCGTTCGTGGCAACCCACGCGGTTAGCTGATTACGTGATGACCTTATGACGTAATCGTGGGACGCTCTCGCGGGCTGATCCGTCAGACAGCCCGGCGATTCCCTTATTTTTCGTCTATCCGTTTAATCCGGCCCAGCATGCGCAAGCTTCGTCAGCATCGCGTCGCAATCGGGATCGCCTTGCTGGCGATCCTGCTGGCTGCGCTCATGCCCGCGATTGCGCAATGGCGCGCCGCGATGCAGACGGATCCGTTCGCGGTCTACTGCACGGTGCAGGGCACGCAGGCCTCGCTGGGCACGAACACCACGCCGCGCGTCGACGCCCAACGCGAACCTGTGTACGACGGCCATAGCGGCCATGACGAAGCGCAAGCGCCGCCTGCGCCTACCCCCGCTCACGTCCAGCCCACGGGTCTGCACAGCGAGCATGGCAACGACGGCCACTCGCTCGACTCCGCAGATCACTGGGAGAAGTGCGGATATTGCGCCTTGTGGACGCATCAGCCGCTCGTCACCACCGCTTTCCATCTCCCCCCGCCTGCCGCGCCGGCTGGTATCGTTGCCGCCCCCCAGGCTCCGCTGCCGCATTTCCCGCGCGCCCGTTTCTCCGACGCCTTAGCGCGCGCGCCACCGCTCCTCGCCGTCTGATCCTCCCGACTTCCGGCCATTGCCTGTCAATGCCGGCGGCTACTGTCGAACCCGTTTTGCTCTGCCTGCCTCCCGGCCTGCCCCGACGTTCGCGCTCGTCTCGCGACCGCGTGGCTCGCCGTACGTGCCTGGCCGACAACGGACGCGTTCGACACTCACGATCATCAGGCGGCCGTCATCCGGTCGCGAGAGAGACATTCATGTCACGTTTCATGACGCAGAAGCCGTTGCAAGCGGCCATCGCGCTCGCCTTCGCCTCGCTGGGCAGCGCAGCACACGCACTCACCTCGAACCCCGCAGCTTCGGTCGCCTCGGCAGGCGCCGCTGCAGTGAATCCTGTGGCTCCGTTGTTCGTTGCCGCAGCAGACACATCCCCGGTCGCCACGACGGCCGCACCAACCGCCACGTTGCCCGTCACCAACGTGAGCGCCCCTGCAGAGTCGCTCACGTCTCCCAGCGTGGAGGAGCAGAAAGCTAACCTTTTCCAGACGGCTGGCTCCGTCGGCTTCGTCGACGCCGACAGCTACCAGAACACCTACGCGTTCAACCTGCGCGACGTGCTCAAAGACAGTCCCGGCGTCTATGTCCAGAACCGGTACGGGCAGGAGCTACGCGTGTCGATTCGCGGTTCCGGCATCGCTCGCGGTTATCACGTACGCGGCCTCGAAATCCTGCAGGACGGGATTCCCACCAACTCGGCCGACGGCAGCGGCGACTACTATCAGATCGACCCGATGGGCCTGCGCTCAACCGAGGTCTACAAGGGTGGCAACGGCCTCACCTACGGTTCGACCACACTGGGCGGTGCGCTGAACTTCGTCACGCCCACGGCCTACACGGCAGAGGCCCCCAACCAATTCCGGCTCGAAGGCGGCAGCTTCGGCACCGTTCGCGCGAGTGGACAGATGTCGCGCATCTTCGGGCCGCTCGACGCACTCGCGACCGTGACGCTCAACCGGTCCGACGGCTATCGCGATCACGCGAAGGGCAACTACGCCCAGATCAACGCAAACATCGGCTACAAATTCTCGCCGCGCGTGGAAACGCGTTTCTTCTTCGGCGCCTACATCGTCGATCAGAAGCTGCCGGGCACATTGTCGCTGTTCGACGCGCTCAACAATCCCACCAAGGCGGCGGCCTCCGCGGTCTCCGGCGATCAGGCACGCAACACCCGCACCGAACGTCTGGGCAACCTGACCACGATTCGTTTCGACGTCGGCCAGCTCGACATCGCGTCGTGGGTCATTCACAAGAGCCTGTATCACCCGATCTTCCAGGTCATCGATCAGGATGGCTGGACCTACGGTGTAGCCCCCCGCTACACGGCGAACCTGACACTCGCGGGCATGCGTAACGACCTTATCGTGGGCGCGCGCTTCTTCGGCGGCAATACGAAGGCCGATCAATACATCAACGTGAACGGTAATCGCGGTGCGCAGACGCTCGACTCCCGTCAGAGCGCTTACAACTACGAGGCGTATTTCGAGAACCGTCTGTTCTTCCTGCCGACGCTCGGCCTCATGATCGGCGCCAAGGCGTACCGCGACGTTCGTCAGTACATCGATTACGGCGGTGTGCCGGGCGACGTCAACTATCGTTCCACCAGCGCCGCCTACTCTGGCGTGAATCCCAAGATCGGACTGCTCTGGGAGCCGCGCAAGGACATTCAGGCGTTTATCGACATCACCCGCAGCGCAGACGTGCCCGATTTCACCGATCTGTCGCAGACGTTCGGGGCGACATCGCGATTCGTGCCGCTGGCATCGCAACATGCGTGGACGATCGAAGTCGGCACACGCGGCAAGCTCGATCGCGTAGCGTGGGACGTCACCGCCTATCGTTCGATGGTGCGCGACCAACTGCTCCAGTACACGACGTCTCCCGACATTCCAGCGTCGACCTTCAATGCGAACAAGACTGTGCTTCAGGGTCTCGAAGTCGGCGCGTCCGTCGACCTGTTCAAGAACGTGGCGGCCACCGGCGACCGCGCGACGTTGACGCAAATCTGGAACTACAGCGACTTCCGCTTCCGTGACGATCCGCAATACGGCAACAACCGCATTGCAGGCGTGCCGACCAATGTGCTGCGTACAACGCTCGGTTATGCGCTGTCGAACCGATTCCAGATCGCGGCGTCCCTCGACTGGGTGCCCACTGGCGCGTGGGTCGACTACGCCAACACGATGCGCGTGCCCAGCTACACACTGATCGGCTTGCAAGCCTCGTATCTGATCCAGCGAGGCGTGACGTTCTACGTCGATGCGCGCAATCTGACCGACAAGCGTTATGTGTCGGATTTCAGCACCGTCACCAACGCCCGCACGGCCAACACCGCCGTGTTCTACCCGGGCGACGGCCGCAGCGTGTTCGCGGGTGTTCGCCTCGCGTTCTGATCACCCTTGATCAAACCCTACGCGCGCTCGGAAGGACTTCGGGCGCGCGATCCTCTCGCATCGCACTCATACGCTCGGGTCGAACCCTCACATCATGCGACGCAGCGTGTCGTCACGACGGAAATAGTGATGCCACAACGCAGCCAACGCATGCAAGCCGATCACCCAGTAGAAGGCGCTTCCCAGCGTTTCGTGAATCTCCTTGATAGAGCGGCGCGTCTCGTCGTCTTTGCCGATGAACTGCGGCAGTGCAATATCCAGCCCCGGAATCGTGAGCACGTGCCCTGCTGCGTTCAGTGTCAGATAGCCCAGCACCGGCTGCGCGAAGATGAACAGATACAGCAACAGATGCACGAGTGACGACCCCATGCGTACCAGCCATCCCTGACCGGGCAGCGGCCCCGGAGATCCCTTGATCAGACGCCAGAGCAAACGCGGCACGGCGACGACCAGCACGGCGATTCCGGCCCACTCGTGGATCGTCATGCTTAGCGCTCGCGGCGCACTGCCTTTCGGCAAATATCCCTTCGTGATCACGGCGGCATACGCAATCACGATCAGCAGCGCCACCAACCAGTGAAAAAAGATCGCTGGCGGTGCGTAGCGCTGAACGGGAGAAAGCGGTGAGCCGAGTGAGTGGAACTTGATCGCTTTGGCCATCTCGGGGGGACTCCTCTGCTGTTTTAGGCGAGCCCTATTATCGCGCCCGTCTCCCGACGCGAACAGGCTGCAAATCGTCACATTTTGTTACGCAAAAATTCTCCTCGACATTCGGATTCGTCCTTCCCATCGATTCGTCGACTGTGCCGACAATATCTCCCCGGCGCACAGACTCGCTGCGGCGCCACATCGATGAGCCTCCTTGGCCGGCGCACGCCCGGTCGGCCTTTAAAGCCCCGTTCGCGGGGCTTTCTTTTTCTCTCCTTTCGTTTCTTTCGTCCGCATCGTCCACCGTGGCCCGACACACATCGCAGGCGCCATCACCGAGCCGTCTCGCTGCGGAGCAACATTCGCGATGTGCATCGGTGAGATCAGCCTATCGCGACGCCGCGATGAAAGGTTTGTGAACTATCCGAGAGAATGGGTGCACGAATGCAGAAGCGGCAATATCTGCATCGTGGCTAGGACGAATCCGATCCAGAAGATAGGACGACACCTTGAAGTGTTGCGTGAAGCCCTCATAGCACTGGTCACGGCTCGACTTGCAGGCAGATAATGTTCATCAAAATCCAGGAGGACAGATCATGCGAAACATCACTTTCCCCCAAGGCGACACCGTGCCGGTGCTCGGGCAGGGCACGTGGATGATGGGCGAGAAGCCCGAGCGCCGTCGCGACGAGATTGCGGCGTTGCGTCTGGGCGTCTCGCTTGGCATGACACTGGTCGATACCGCCGAGATGTATGGCGAAGGCGCGACGGAAAGCCTCGTTGGCGAAGCGCTCGACGGCTTGCGTGACGAGGTCTTTCTCGTAAGCAAGGTGTATCCGCATAACGCCTCGCAACGTGGCGTGGTCGCGGCGTGTGAGCGAAGCCTCAAGCGTCTGCGCACCGACCGCATCGACCTGTACCTCTTGCATTGGCGCGGCGATGTTCCGCTCGAAGACACGATTGCCGGTTTCGAAACGCTGATCGACGCGGGCAAGATCCGTCAATGGGGCGTGAGCAACTTCGATGTGGACGACATGGACGAGTTGTTCGACGCGCCGGGCGGCACCGCATGTGCGACGGATCAGGTGCTGTTCAATCTTTCGCGACGCGGCCCGGAGTACGATCTGATGCCCTGGCTTGCGACGAACCGACTGCCGATGATGGCCTACTCGCCCATCGAACAAGGGCGCTTGCCGACGAATGGCGTCCTTAGCGAGATTGCTCGCAAGCGCCACGTCGAGCCGCTTCAGATTGCGCTGGCCTGGGTGCTGAGCCGTCCCGGCGTCATCGCCATCCCGAAAGCCGGGTCCGAGGCCCACGTGCGTGCGAACCGTGCCGCGCTCGACATCGAGTTAAGCGACGAAGAACTGAATTTGCTCGATCACCACTTCGAAGCGCCGTCACGCAAACGTCCGCTGGAAATGATCTGATGCCGGCGCTGAGCCCGAATCGGGGAATCGATCGGAGAATGCACGGGAATTTTGAGGGCGCTCGGTCACGCAGGTCCGACGCAGTACACTAGGCGTTTTCGAATTTTCGCAGGACGGCTTCATGAGCGATTCACGTCCCGTCGTCGTTATCGGGGGCGGTTTGGTTGGCGTGTGTACCGCCGCTTATCTTCAGCGCGCAGGGCATGCCGTGACGCTCGTCGACCGGCAGTCGGCGCGGCAGGCGGCCTCGCTGGGCAATGCCGGTTGCATCAACGGTTCGTCCGTTGTGCCTATCGCGATGCCGGGTGTGCTCTGGCAAGTGCCGGGATGGCTGATGCAACCGGATGGCCCGCTGGTGCTTCGCTGGGGCTATCTGCCCCGTATGGTGCCGTGGTTGATGCGCTTTATTGCGGCAAGTCAGCCCGCACGGGTGGCACAACAGGCACGCGCGTTGCGCGCTCTGCTCGGCCCGGCACTCGACGCGTATCAACCGTTGCTTGACGATGCCAACGCCAACGACCTCGTGACCCGTCGCGGGTATCTCATTGCCTATTCCAGTCAGAAGGGCATGGAAGGCGATGAAGGTGGCATGGCCTTGCGGCGTGAGAACGGTGTGCAGATCGAAACGCTGGACGCCGGTGCGCTTCGCGAGTTCGAACCCACGCTCTCGAACGATTTCATCGGCGCGCGTTATATCAGCGAGACGGGGCACACCTCTGACCCGGGCGCGTTGCTGGCGCGTCTGACCGCTCAGGTCGTGGCGCGAGGCGCACGCCTCGTCGATGCGGCTGCGACCGCCGTCGAAACCAACGGCGCACACGCCGTAGCAGTGCATACGGACAAAGGGCGCGAAGCCGCTAGCGCCGTTGTCGTCGCAGCCGGGGCGTGGTCAGCGCCCTTCGTGCGGCAGTTGGGCGACAGCATCGTCTTCGACACCGAGCGCGGCTATCACGTGGAGATTCCAACGCCGCACGAGATGCCATCGCGTCCCGTGATGTGGGCGGAGGGGAAGTTGTTTGCAACGCCGATGAACGGCCGCCTTCGCGGAGCGGGCACGGTCGAGCTGGCAGGGCTGCAAGCGCCGCCAAATTGGCGACGGGCCGATCTGCTGCTGGGTCAGCTTCACAAGATGTTCCCTGGCGCGGTGCAGGGGGTAAAGTCGACGCAATCGGTCGACGGCGCTCGCTGGCAGGGTTTTCGCCCTAGCACGCCGGATTCGTTGCCGGTGCTGGGGGCTGCGTCGAAAGTGCCGAATGCCTTTTACGCCTTCGGACACGGCCACGTGGGGCTCACAGCGGCGGCCTCCACCGGACGCACGATCGCCGGGCTGGTGAGCGGCGAGCGGCCGTCCATCGACCTCTCACCGTTCTCCATCGGACGATTCCGCTAGCGCCCCCCCGCCCCAGTCCCATCCGGCACCGTCTGCGACACAACCTTTGCGCGCGATGAGCGCTTAATCCTTGCAGACGGATGCGACGATGTCGCACGAACGCAGGCGAAGCGCCGGGTCGTAGATGTCGGTCACGAGCATCAGTTCGTCGGCTTGCGTGCGTTCGACGAGATCGGACAGACCGGATTGGATGCGCTCAGGCCCACCGACGACGGCCACGCCGAGGAACGCCTCCACCGAATGCTGTTCCGCCGGATCCCAGCGCTCATCCATATCATTCACGGGCGGCTGCAACTTCAGGCTCTGCCCACGCATCAGCGCCAGGATCTTTTGCTGCGACGACGTCGCGAGGAACTTCGCCTCCTCGTCCGTCGGTGCGGCGATGACCGGTGCGCCGACCATCACGTAAGGCTTATCGAGCACCGCCGACGGGCGGAACATCTCGCGATAGATGCGGATCGCATCGAACAGGAAGCGCGGTGCGAAGTGCGAAGCGAAGGCGTACGGCAGCCCCAGATGCGCCGCGAGCTGCGCCGAGTACAGCGACGACCCCAGCAGCCACACAGGAATGTCGCTGCCTGCGCCCGGCGTGGCGACCAGTCGTTGCCCCGGTTGCGCCGGTGCGAGCAGCGCGCGCAACTCGGCAACTTGTTCCGGGAAATCATCGCCATTGCCGAGACGGTCGCGTCGCAGTGCGCGCATCGTCGCCTGATCGGCACCCGGCGCACGTCCAAGACCCAGGTCGATGCGTCCCGGGTACAGCGCGGCGAGCGTACCGAAGTTCTCGGCGACGACCAGCGGCGGATGATTCGGCAGCATCACGCCGCCTGAGCCAACGCGAATGCGCGACGTCTTGTCCGCAATGTGCCCGATCAGCAACGCGGTGGCGGAACTGGCGATGCCATCCATGTTGTGGTGTTCCGCAAGCCAGAAACGCGTAAAGCCCAGACGTTCGACATGCTGGGCCAGTTCCGTGGACTGCTTCAGGGCTTCAGCCACCGTGCCGCCAGTGCGCACCGGCACCAGATCCAGCATCGAGATGGCTGTTTTCGACAAACTGCTCATGGGGTTCTCCGTTAGCTTGCGCGCGTCGCACCCCGGTTGGTCAATGCCAGATCGTGTCTGATCCACGCACTCCAGGTGACGCGCACTATCGTGCCAAAGTATAGTGACGAAGGGTAAAAATCCCCAGTAGGCACCTTTTAGTTGAATAGTCACCATTTAGTTACCATGAGCAAACCCGAACCCTTCGTCTTCGAGGAAACCTGCGTGCCGCGCCGCGTGCTGGAGCTCTTCAGCGTGAAGTGGACGAGCATGGTGCTCTACGCGTTGCAGTGCGGCACGACACGCACAGGCGAACTCCAGCGCCGTCTGCCGGGCATTTCGAAGAAGATGCTCACGCAAACGCTGCGCGAGCTGGAGCGCGACGGCCTGATTCACCGCGAGGTGTATCCCGTGGTGCCGCCCAAGGTCGAATACTCGCTGACGCCGCTCGGCGAGCTTTTCATCGAGCCGATCGAGATGCTGTACCGCTGGGGCAACCAGCATGCGGACGTACTCGCACAGTTGAGTCTGCGTCGCGGCAAACCGTCGCAAGACCTGGCCGACGGCGGCACCGACGGCGAGGTTGCCCATTTCACGGTTATCTGAGACAGTGGTTATGTTGCAGCGCAAACTGCGTACCTGCTGCAAGCGTACTCTCGTAACGAACCCTGCGGCTGACGCCCACCGGCGCGACGCCGCATCGCCGAGGGATCATGCCACGCTCAGAATCCACCTCGCGGGTGCAGCCGTCGCCCGCCGCCGCAGCCTCGCCCGCCGCGCGATCCGGCCGGACCGCTAGCGCCACACGCGCACCGTCCGGCGCACGCGCCACTGCGCGCGGCGCGCTCCCCGTCGATCTCGCCCTGCAGGGCGGCGGCGCACATGGCGCATTCACCTGGGGCGTGCTGGACCGGCTGCTCGAAGCCATTTCTCACGACACCGACAACGCCCCCTTCCGCATCGAGGGCATTTCCGGCACATCCGCTGGCGCGATGAATGCCGCAGTGCTTGCGACCGGTTACGCCCGCGGCGGCCCGGATGCGGCACGCGGTGCGCTGGAACAGTTCTGGCGGGATGTCGCGCATGCGGGACGCTTCAGCCCGCTGCGTCGCACGCCGCTCGACATCGTGCTCGGACGCTGGTCGCTCGACAACTCGCCGTTCTTCATGTTTTTCGATCTCGCTGCCCGCGTCGTGTCCCCCTACGATCTCGCGCCGCTCGAATTCAACCCGTTACGCCGCCTGCTGGCCGATCACATCGACTTCGACGGCATCTCCAACAGCACCGACGCCAACCCGATCCAGCTCTTCATCACAGCGACCAACGTGCGCACAGGAAGAGGTCGCGTCTTCCGCAACGCCGAGATCACCGCGGACGTCCTGCTCGCTTCAGCCTGCCTGCCGATGCTGTATCGCGCCATCGAGATCGATGGTGAGCCCTACTGGGATGGCGGTTACGCGGGCAATCCGTCGATCACGCCGCTGGTGCGCGAGACCGTGTCGTGCGACACCATCCTTGTGCAGGTCAATCCGGTCGAACGCAACGAGGTACCGCGTTCGGCGCGCGAGATTCTGAACCGCGTCAACGAAGTCTCCTTCAACGCCACGCTACTCAAAGAGTTGCGCATGATTGCCGTGCTGCGTCAGGTCGTGGACGCCGGGAGCGACGAAGGCAAACGCTGGGCGCAAATGCGCATGCACCGGATCGCGAGCGACATGATGACGACGCTCGGCTATTCGTCGAAGCTCTCCGCGGAATGGGACTTCCTCGTGATGTTGCGTGACGAGGGCCGTCGCTGCGCCGACGCCTTCCTGCACGAACACGGCGCCGATCTGGGCAAACGCTCCTCGCTCGATCTCGATCCGCTGCAGGAGACCCTCTGAATGGAGCTTGCAGGCATTCTTATCGGCCTGGCGCTGCTCGTCTGGCTGGCCTATCGCGGCTGGAGCGTACTGCTGCTCGCCCCGGCCGCCGCCATGCTCGCCGCAGCGCTCTCAGGCGAACCCGTCCTCGCGCACTGGACGCAGACGTTCATGCAGAACGCCGCGCGCTTCATCGCGCAATTCTTCCCGCTGTTCCTGCTCGGCGCCTTGTTCGGCAAGTTGATGGAAGACAGCGGGGCCGTGCGCGCCATCGCCGCATTTCTCACGGACAAGCTGGGTTCGCGTCGCGCAATGTTCGCAGTGGTGCTCGGCGGCGCGCTCGTCACGTACGGCGGCGTGAGTCTCTTCGTAGCGTTCTTCGTCCTCGCGCCGATGGCGCACGCGCTATTTCGTGAAGCCAACATTCCTGTGCGGCTGATGCCCGCTGCGATTGCCTTGGGGACGTCGACCTTCACGATGTCCGCGATGCCCGGCACGCCTGCCATCCAGAACGCGATTCCGATGCCCTTCTTCGGCACCACGCCCTTCGCCGCACCGGGGCTGGGGCTGATGGCCTCGGCCATCATGCTCGGCGTGGGCCTCTGGTGGTTGTCGTGGCGCGAGGGACAAGCGCGTCGTGCAGGCCACGGTTATGCGGAAAACGAAGTGTGGGACAAGAAAGCGGACCCGACCGTCGTGCGTGAGCGCGCCAGCGTGGCGCGCGAATTCGATCCGGCGGAAATCGAAGCCGGGCATCGCAACGACGCGCTACCGGGCATCCTGACGGCCGCATTGCCGCTGCTCGTCGTGATCGGCGGCAACTTCGTGATGAACGTGATCGTCTTCCCGCGCCTGAACGCGAGCTTTCTCGCGGAGCCGAGATGGGGCGGCATCACGCTGCAAAGCGTAGCGGGTGTGTGGGGCGTGTGCGTCGCGCTCGCGAGCGCGATCCTCGTGCTCGTGATCCTGCAATGGCGACGCCTGCCCGCGCTGCGCAAGACGATGGACGCCGGTGCAAACGCGTCTGTCCTGCCGATCATGTGTACTGCGAGCCTGGTGGGCTATGGCGGCGTGATTGCCGCGCTGCCCGGCTTCGAGCTGGTCCGCGACTGGGTGCTGTCCATCGACGGCGGCCCACTCGTGTCGCTGGCGCTCTCCGCGAACCTGCTCGCGGCAATCACCGGCTCCGCGTCGGGCGGCCTCACGATTGCGCTGGACGCGCTCGGTCCCGCCTACGTCAGCCTCGCCGCGCAGCACGGCATCGATCCCGCGCTGATGCACCGTGTCGCCGTGATGGCGTCCGGCACACTCGACAGCCTGCCGCACAACGGCGCGGTCGTCACGTTGCTGGCGGTGTGCGGCAGCACGCACCGCGAGAGCTACTTCGACATCGTGATGACGAGCATCGTGAGTGCGCTGATCGCACTCGTGGCGGTCATCGCCGTCGGCTCGCTCGTCGGGACGTTCTGAGCGTTCCGATGCCAACGAAAAAGGGCCGAGGTCACCCTCGGCCCTTTCGGAATTGCTTGGCGACTCACGTCCGCCTTAGCGATCTCAGCGATCCAGCAAACGTCCCAGACGCATCATCGTGACGTTCACCCCAAGGTGACGCATCGACGGCTGCACGATCACGCAGTTGTCGTACGGGGTGACGATCACTTCGTCACCATCGCGGGCGATTTCGGTGCCCGCCTTCTCGATCACTTCCAGTCCCGTGAACGGCTGCGAGAAGCGGAAGTCCATCGAACGCGCCACGACCGGCTGCGTGATTTCCACAAACTTCTGTCGCGCGGGCGTTTGCGTGAGGAACGACGCAACATCGGCCTCGGCCACAACGCCAGCGTGCAACAGGAAGCGGGCTGCGCTGTCGAGCGCCACATCGCGCGCGCTCTTGGCGAAGTGTTGTCCCGTCTCGATGAGCAATGCGTTCTTCGGGCTGGCGGGGTCACCAAAGCCACCGTAGTCGCGCATGCGCGTACCGTTGGCGTGGCCCTTGTCGATGATGACGTGCTCAGGCGTGCCGAGTTCGGCCGCCAGCGCAATCGCCTTTTCCAGCGGACCGGTCATCATCAGCGGGGCCGACGCTTCGTGCATCGAGTGGATGTCGAGCAGCAGATCCACCGTGTCGATGAACGGACGCATCGCACGGGCGCGCGTCAGTTCACGGCTCTGACGTTCGCCGTCGAGCGTCGACGCCGTCCACACACGGTTCATGTCCTCATCGAGAAAGCGCGTGGCATCTGCGTTCTCTGCGCTGAACTGTTCGTACGCACCGATATTACCGAAGCCCAGCGACAGGCGGCCCGACGACGGACGCAGCCCCGAGGCGAGCAGCGCGTCGACGGCGATGGCGCCGCTGACTTCGTTGCCGTGCGTTAGCGCGAGAATCATCACGTGCTTGCCGGGCTTGCCGCTATCGAACGTGTGCAGATAGTCGATGCCGGTATTGCCTTCGCGCCAGCGGGTGATATCGGGGAACGAGACTTCGATGGGGTACGCCGGCAGGGCGGCGCGAATCGCTTCGAGCGTGGTCATGGGTAAAGCTCCGCAAGGGATGCCGCAAAAAAAGAGACGACGTCGCCCAGGGGATTGGCGGACGTCGTCGTTGCGGCTCAAATCAGTACATCGAATATCGGGGCCGGGTTATCGAACGTTAGGCCTTGGTCGCACGCGGCGAGGCGTGCGACTGGCCCGTCAGCCCGGCGATCTTGCCTGCGCGTACGCGGCGGGCCAGCGCCGTGACGGCCGTCACGCTGAGCACTGCCGTTGCCATGACGTAGAAGCTCGGTGCGAGCTTGTTCTGCGTGGCGTCGATCAGCCAGGTCACGATCAGCGGGGCAAAGCCACCGAACAGCGTGACCGAGAAGTTGTACGACAGCGCCAGACCGGTACCACGGGTGCTCGTCGGGAAGATATCCGCCAGCAGGGCGGGCAGCGGAGCGAGACTCACGGCGATCAGCAGACCGACCAGCGCCTGCACCAGCAGCAGCGTCTGGAACGTCGGATAACGGTTGAGCAGCACGAACAGGGGGTATGTCGTCACACCCACGGCGATCAGCGCGTAGAGCATCACGCGAATGCGGCCGAAGCGGTCCGAGAGATGGCCGACGACAGGCGCCGCGATCATGAGCATCACGCCGGTCACAACCGCACCGATGAACGACGACGTCGCCGGAATGTGCAGTTGCTTGACGGCATACGTCGGCATGTACAGCTTGTGGACGTAATTGAACGCGGTGGCTGCGGCCACAACGCCCGCGCCGAGCAGCATGTTGGCGCGATCACGCCCGAAGACTTCGCGCAGCGGCGACTTCTCGCGTTGCTTTTCGCCGAGCTTCTTGAAGTCGGCGGTTTCGTCGATATTGCGACGAATGTACAGACCGACCGGGCCGATCAGCAGACCGACGGCGAAGGCGATACGCCAGCCCCATGCGCTCAGTTGATCAGCCGTCAGCAGCAGGCTCAGCAGTGCGGAGACACCGGCGGCGAGCACCGTTGCGAGACCTTGCGTAGACATTTGCCAACTGGCGAAGAAGCCACGACGCTTGGCGTCGGCATGCTCGACCATGAAGGCCGTGGCAGCGCCGAATTCACCGCCCGTCGAGAAGCCTTGCAGCATACGCGCGACGATGATCATGAGCGGCGAGAAAATGCCGATCTGCGCATACGTCGGCGCGAACGCGATCATGGCGGTGCCGACCATCATGAGGCCGATGGACACCGTCAGCGACGCCTTGCGACCGGCGCGGTCGGCGTAGCTGCCGAGGATGATCGAGCCCAGCGGGCGCGTGACGAACGAAATACCGAACGTGCCCACGGAGAGCAGCAGCGAGGTCGTTGCGTCGTGAGCGGGGAAGAACAACTGGCCGATCACGATGGCGAAGTAGCCATAGATCAGCAGATCGTAGAACTCCAGTGCGTTGCCGATACTCGCCGCGCAGATCTCGCGCCACGGGTTGTGGGGTTTGGTGTTGCCGGTCATTCCTGCTCCTCGGGATCGCTGGCGTTGGAAGTCGATGTTTGGACGCCCCAGCGAACGCCCGTTGCATATCGTGCAACGAGGTCAAGCCGGGGCCATCTGCCAGTCTCAGGAAGCGGAGTGTAGGTGGCGAAAAATACAAGTCCGTGCCGATTCGGCACGCAAAGGTGCTAATTGAGGGCGAGGCCCGCCGGTTCAGATCTTCGTCAGCTCGCGCGGATCTATGAATATGAAGCGCTTTCCGTTGGCATCGCAACGTAAATGCCCAGCGGTTGGGAAAGGGAAATGTGCAGGAATGACTAACGTGGATCGATTCACGTTTTGTTCAACGAAGGCGATGCGTGTTTCAGCGGATTTTGCGGGATCGTCGCAAAAGCGCGTACTCAATGCGGGGTGGCGACATTGCAAGGGCGAGTGAAACATATCGCCACTGAGGATAGCGCGGTCGTCGCCACTTTCGATGACGACACAAACGTGACCGGGTGAGTGCCCCGGCGTGGGTGTCAGTCGGACTTCGCTGGTGATCCGATGGTCTCCCGATACGATATCCGCAAGGCCCGCCTCGAGTATCGGCGCGATGCTGTCGTCCATATAGTTGCCGGTTCGCGCGATACCTGCTGCGCCGCCGTCGCCTTGCCAGAAATCGAGCTCGGCGTCGACAAAGAGATAGCGCGCATTTGGAAAGCTCGGTTGCCAGCGCCCCTCGACCCTACGCGTATTGCCTCCCACGTGATCGACATGAAAATGGGTAGAGACCACGAAGTCGACCTGTTCCGGCGGCGTGCCGCTGTCCGCCAGCCGCTTCAACCAGCCTTGCGTGGCGTGATCGAAAGCTTCGCGCACACGCGATTTGCAGTCTCCGACACAGGTATCGACGATGATGGTCTTCTCTTCGCTGCGCACGACAAACCCCTGGATCGCCACCACGAGCTTGTCGGTCGACTTGTCGAACCACGCATCGGTGTCCCCGGTGCGGATGTCGGCAAGCATCTCTTCGGTCGCATCCGGGAATATCTCACCCAGCGCGAGCAGCGGAGCGCAAGACTCCACAACGACGGTAATCACCACTTTCCCGACCTTCAGTTCGAAGGCCATCGGCTGCACCGTGTTGTCGGAAATTTCGTGTGCCATGCTCGTGTGTCACATATTGATGGCCCGAATGTCGTGGGCACTCAGTTTGTCGGGAGATCGCGAGACGTTGTTCGGCCCGCCTGCGCGAGCCGATACATCCGATCGTGCGCGCGTCAGAACCGGTGGCGAATCCCCGCAACGAGCGCGGTCTGCTCCTTGTTGCTCGACGGCGCAGAAGCGAGGAACAGCACTGCGGTGGCCAGCGACCCCGTCGCCTTCACATAGTTGACGTAGGCGTAGACATCGGTCCGTTTGGAAAGAAAGTAGTCGATGCTCAACTGCCCCTGGTTCCAGTGCGACGTCGCGTCAATGCCGCCGTAACGCCCCATCGAGTAGACGTACGCGGCCGACAGTGCAAGCGCCGGGGTGACGTTATATACGGCGGTGAGATCGAAATTGTTCAGATGCAGACTGGTGCCGTCCAGATACGAGTACCTGACATCGGACACGATGCCACCCAATCGAGTGTTACCAAACGCATACTCGGCGCCCCCCGCGATAACGCGTTGCCGCTCAACGCCGACACTGGAATTCACCGGGCTCGTATGGAACAACTGAAACGCGCCGCCCGAATAGTCGTCGCTCACGGCGCCCGACGGGTTTGCCGTGCCCGGGTGATCGATGTTCAGGTAGGTCAGGGCATACCGTTGCCCGCCCCGGGTGTAATTGATGCCCGCGCTGAAGGCACGGTTCTGCTGAAATGCACCGGCCTTATTGCTGAACGCGTATAGCGTTTCGAACTCCAGTCCGTTCCATTCCGGACTTTTATACTTCACGGAATTGCTATAGCGGAAGTTGCCTTCGATGTTGTCGTTGCTGCCAATGCTCGTCGCCAGCCCCGGCCCCATGGCCTGAGGTTCGATACGATCCAGGTAGTCCCACAGCACGTCGTATTGCCGACCGACGGTGAGCGTGCCGTACATCCTGCTCGACATTCCCACAAAGGCCTGACGCCCGAACATCCGCCCGCCCTGGCCAAACTTCCCCTGATTGATGTCGAAACCGTTTTCCAGTGTCGCAATGGTCGCCCACCCGCCACCGATGTCCTCATTGATACGAAACCCCAGTCGATTGTTCTGATTCGCCCCACTCACTAATTGAACAGTCGAGCTTCCCGATTGATTACTGAAGTAGCCAACGCCGTCTGAGATGATGCCGTAAATAGTGAGCGAACTCTGCGCCATTGCAGGCGCCGAAACACACATGATGATCGCGAGACATCCAAACCGGAGTTTCATAATGAACACCCGTATCGTTATCGATTTGCGGAACGAGAATTCGCCATAATCTGGCGGTCTGATTTTTTTATTTATATAAGTACTACTAATTACCTGCCGAAAGCGTATCTCATCCTTCGGCAGGCATTGACGCGTTAGATCGGCTTTCCTTCGCTTGACGACCAGTTGCGCATCAACGTGTTGCTCGGCAAGCGCTCGTCGATGAGCTTGCGCGACGCTTCGATACCCACGACGGGCAAGCCGGTGGGGTCCAGAAGGCCGATCTGCACCAGAACGGTAGCCTGGTCCCAGTAGATGTGTTCGTTGTACAGCTTGTCGCCCCGAAAGCAGATCACCGCGAGCATGGCCACTTCGATGTATTTTCCGGTGGGCTCGATCCCCGGAAGCATCCAGTCGATCTCACGGTCGTGCGTTGCGCAGAAGATGAACTCATCGACGACACGATCGGCGCCGATCGTTCGCGATATCGGGATGAATCGCGTGTCGGCCGGATTCGCATGCACGAAGTGATACTTGTAGAAGCGCTTGAGCTCGTCGTGCCCCACACCGCCAGTCATCGTCGGGATGTGATTGACGTAGGGAGCTTCGATCATGGTAGGCATGATCGCGTCAACGTCGCGTGAATCGAACTCGTGATAGCAATGCAGCTCCCAGAGGGTGTTCAGGTCATATACCGGACCGAGGACCTTGCGAAGCATCGCGATCGTGCGCGAGTAAGCCATGATCGACGCGGGTTTGTTGTAGTGCTCACGCTCGGGCGTTGCGAAGGCGTGATCGCAACCCGCATACACGTAATGCTCGATTAGCGGATTTTCCGACAGCGCGGCGATGACCGTGTCGCGCACGGAGGGCGGCGACAATGCGTCGTTCTCGGCGAAGTGGAAGGCCATCGGACAACGGATCTGCGGCACTTCGTTCAGGAAAGCTTCGAGGCCAACGCCGTAATAGCTGACAGCACAATCGATGTCCGTTGCCGCAGCGGCCAACATGGCCAGTTTCCCGCCAAGACAATAACCGACGGCACCGACCTTCCCGATCTGCTGAGGCAGCGCCCGCAGCGCTTTGATGGTCGCGCCCACGTCTTCGACGGCTTTTCCCAAATCGAGCGCTTCGTTCAATTCAAGCGCACGCGCAAAGTCCGCTTCGCCATATCCAAGTACCGTGCCCGGGGCCATGCGCCAGAACAAATCCGGGACCACCACGACGTAACCTTCTTCGGCGAAACGGTCGGCCGTCTCCTTCATGAATCCGTTGATGCCGAAGATTTCCTGCAACAGGATCAACCCAGGACCTTTGCCCTGCTTCGGGGTGGCCAGGTAGGCCGAAAACGACTTCCCGTCCTCGGCCGCGATTTCGATCGTTTGTCCAGTCATGACTTTCTCCTTTCCATGCGTAAATTCGATTCGGATGACACGGGCGACAGGTCAACCGTTTGCGGCCAGTCGCCGCAGCACTGCGCTTCGGTCTGTCGCTAATCCGGAGGCGATCTGTTTGGCCATTTCGCCGACATAGACGTCGTCGGTGCCATCGCCGAGCGCGGCCAGTGTGGCGAGCACGACTTCGGAAGGCGCAAGTTTGGGCGTGTCGCCAAGGTCGCGGGACATATCGGTATCGATCGCCCCTGGCATCACGGCGAGCACGCGCACGCCGTGGGCGACAAGTTCTGCGCGTATGCCTTCGGTCATGCGCAGCGCGGCGGCCTTGGATGCACTCAACGATGTCATCGCGGGCAATGTCGCGCGCGCCAAAATCGACAGCACGTTGACCAGCGCGCCACCATTGCGCTTGAGCGCGGGGGCGAAGGCCAACGTCATGTTCAACGTGCCGAAGTAATTCACCTCCATCTCTGCTCGCGCGGCGTCCAGATGCCGGTCCGAGAAAGGTGGCACGATCCGGTTGACGCCCGCGTTGTTGACGAGCAAGTCGACGTCCCCCGCGAGCGCCGCGGCAAGCGCAATGTCTCCGGCGTCGGTGACGTCCAGTTTTACGGGAATGACGCGGCTGTCGTTCGTGGGGACTAACGCGACGTCACGAACGCCGGCGTAGACCTTCTGCGCGCCTTGCGCCAGAAGCGTTCGTACAAAACACGCACCCACGCCGCGATTGGCGCCGGAGACAAAGGCGATGGATCCCTCGACTTGCATTTTCATTTCCTCATCGGTTCGGAATCAGAGGGGGGACGCCACGATGGCACCGGCGGAATCGATCGTCAGACGGACAACGTCGCCCGCATGAAGCGCAGCTTCCGACCGAGCGATAACGACGGGCCCGGCTGCGCTGACGACACTCGCAAGATGAAGAGGTGCGGCGTTGGGCTGGCCCACCCGCTGGTGCACAACGGTGGCCTCCGTCACAGTCCCTTGCGCGAACGACACGCCCCGCCAGTCGGCGCCGCCGCAGCGCGGGCACAGATAGCGCGCGGGGAAAAGCGTGTGATCGCACGCATTGCATTGAAAGACCGACAACGTCATGACGTTTCTCCTGTGACACTTTCGAGTACCACGGCATTGCCGCACATGCCGTAGCGGTACTCGACCATGCCGTAACCGCTGACGAGGGCAAGACGCGCGCGGTCGACCTGCCGTCCACCAGCGCCATGCTGCAACTGCGTCACCGCCTCGACGAGTCCATGCATTCCACCGGCAGCGCCTGCCTGCCCTGCCGACAATTGACCGCCTGAGGTATTGACGTTCAGCTCACGCGAGGCAATGCGCGCAAGCAGGGCGCGTATGTCGCCATCCGGCGCGAACCCGAGGTCGGCAAGCTGGATCAGCGCCATGACCGGGTAGTCGTCATAAACGGAAATGACGTTCATATCGTGCGGCGCCACACCAGCCTGCTTCCAGAGCGTCGGGGCCACGGCGGCGAGCGGTGTGGTCAACCCATCCCCGGCCTGATGATCCGTATTGAAAAGGCTCTGGACTGCGCGAATGCGCACGTTGCGCGTACGGCGGACCAGGTCGGCGCGCGCAACGATAATGGCGTTGGCACCGCAAACCACCGGCACACAGTCAAGACGTCTCAGTGGGTCGGCGACCATCGGCGCTTCCAGATATTCCGCGAGCGTCATTGGGCTTCGATACACGGCGTTAGGGTTTTGCGCCGCCCATGCCCGTTGAGCGACGCACAGTGCGCCGTAGTCATGCGGGGTCAAATCGAAGCGCCGGGCATGGCGTTGCGTGAGCATTGCAAAGACAGCATTGGGTCCGCCTGTTTCCAGCGGTCTGAGCCATTGACGCGTCGTCAGGTTGTAGTGATCGACCAATTGCTTGAAGTCGGTCGCTTCGAAACGATCTCCGGAGAGCAGCGCAACGACGTTGGCGTCGCCACACTGAATCGCTCGCACCGCGTGCTGGAGCATGTTGATGGCGCTCGCGCCCCCGTGGCAGTCGTCCATGCACCAGCGCGGACTCAGCCCGAGCCGCCACGCCATGTCGACGGCGTGGTCCGGCGCGAGGGTAAATGAGGCGACACCCAGACCGTCGATGTCTTTGCTGCTGAAGCCCGACTCGGCCAATGCCCGCGAGAATGCATCGGCGAGCAAATCACCGGTGTTACCTTCCGTCGCGCGCCGCTGATAGGGAACCTCGACGCCGGCCGTGATGAGTGCGCCGCTAAAGTCGCCGTACGTCATCTCAATGCCCCTGTCGTTGGGTTCGACGCGTGGTTTCCCGGGTGAACAGCAGGGAAACGACCGTGACGGCACCGAGGAACATCATCAGCAGCGCGATGGGCCAGGAGGCGTGGTAATGCGCCAGCAGAGCGGTCGCGATCAACGGTGACAGGCCACCGGCAAACACCGACGCGACTTCATGCCCGAGCGCCATACCCGAATAGCGCACTTCGGTGCTGAAGAGCTCGCCCATCAGGCTGGGCTGGGTGCCGATCATTGCACCGTGGCAAAGCGCGTTGCCCATCATGAAAGCCAGCCAGATCCACGCGGGGGTGTGCGTATCGAGCATCCAGAAGAACGGGAAGGCCATTAGTACGAAGCCCATCGCGCCGATCATATAGACCGGTTTGCGTCCCCAGCGATCGGACAAGCGGCCCCATAGCGGGATCGTGAAGAGTTCGGCGATCATCGACACGATCAGGCCACCCAACATGATCTGGTTGGGGACACCGATGAATTTTCCATAGACCAGCGCGAACGCCACGACGATGTATGAACCACCGTTCTCGGCCACGCGCAATCCCATGGCCATCAGAATTTCCCTGGGGTGCTTGCGAATGACGTCGAGCAACGGCGCATGCACGGTTTTACCGGCCGCTTCCGCCTTCGAAAATTCCGCGCTTTCCGGCAGGCGCGACCGAATGTACACACCGACACCGAAGATGACGATGGACAGCAGGAACGGAATGCGCCAGCCCCAGCTCAGGAATGCGTCCTTCGGCAACATCTGCACGGCGTAGAACACAGCGGCCGAGAGCACGAAGCCACCGCCCACACCGATTTGGCTCCACGACGCGTAGTAGCCACGTTTCTCGGCAGGCGCAGACTCGCTGATCATCAGAACGCCACCGCCCCATTCACCGCCAGCCGCGATGCCTTGCAGAATGCGCAGTACGATCAGCAACACTGGCGACCAAAAGCCCGCCTGCGCGTAGGTGGGGAGCAGGCCGATCAGGAAAGTCGCGCCGCCCATGATCGAGAGGGTCCAGACAAGCGCGCCTTTGCGCCCGAACTTGTCGCCGATGTGGCCGAAGAGAATGCCGCCGAAAGGGCGCGCGGCAAAACCGATGGCGAAGCCCGCGAAAGCCGCCAGGGTGCCGAGAAGCGGGTCGGTTCCGGTCGGAAAGAACAGCTCCCCAAAGACCAGCGCCGCCGCCGTGCTGTAAAGAAAGAAGTCGTACCACTCTAACGCGTTGCCTATCACCGACGCGAACACAATGCGTCGAAGCGACCGTTCATCGACGTTAGCCACCGTCCCGCCTGAATTCGGGCCGCTATACGTTTGCGTGCTTGCCATCTGAAGCTCCTGGTGGTGCACCTTTCGATGCACGCATGTGGGGACATTACGATTGCCCCGGGCACACCCTATCGTTTGTCGACGTGAGTGCACGGTGACGCCGGGCGGGAAACCTCGGGCATCAAGAACGTTTGAGGCGGTATCCCGACAAGTCGAGATCCCATGTCGATGCGCTCACGCCGCATTCGCGCAGCTTGAATTTCTGAATCTTTCCGTTTTCGGTCTTTGGCAAGTCCGATACGATGTCTAGATAGCGAGGCACCGCGAAGTAAGGCAGTCTCGGTTCGCAGTAACGAATCAACTCAAGAGGATCGATGGTGTGGCCTGCGCATGGCACAACCGCAGCCATCACCTCGTCTTCTGCGAGCGCCGACTTCACCGCAAATACGGCCGCAGTTTCAATGCTCGGATGACTGAGAAGCACCTGCTCGACTTCGTACGAGGAGACGTTTTCGCCACGGCGCCGAATGGCATCTTTGAGTCGGTCGACAAAGCGGAAATAGCCGTCTTCGCTTCGGATGACGCGATCACCGGTGTGAAACCAGAGATTGCGCCACGCTTCGACAGTCTTGTCAGGCATGCCGTGGTAGCCGCTCGCAAAGGCAAACGGTTCGTTCGCGCGCAAGAGCAATTCCCCGGGTTCGCCATCGGGCACAGGCATGTCGTTCGCATCGACCACGCGTGCTTCGAAGCCCGCAGCGAGTCGGCCCATGAATCCCGCACGCTGGGCGCTCACATCGCCGCCGATCACGCTGTTCGTCTCGGTCGAGCCGAACCCATCAATCAACGTGATGCCGCTGCGCTCGGTGAACGCCTGGTGAAAGTTGCTGGGAACCCCCGGCGCCAACGCGATACGCACGTTGTGCTTGCGCTCGTTAGGGGACACGGGCCGTCCGAGCAGGATGGGCACCATCGCCCCCAAAACGTAAGTGACGGTCGCCCCGGTGTCGACCAATGCGTCGAAGAATCCGCTGGCAGAAAAACGGCGGTCGACGACCTGCATGGCATCGAGAATGAGAGCCTGGAAGAAGGTGTTAAGCGCGTTGGTATGAAACAGCGGCAGGCTGGTGTAGAGAACGTCGCCCTTACCGATGCCGAGATCGCCCCCGGTGTTACGTCCCCACCAATAGAACTGCGCGTGAGGACAGACGACCCCCTTTGAAACGCCGGACGTGCCCGACGTGTACAGAATGGCGAACGGATCACCGTCCGCGAGGTGCGCTGCGGCGACCGCGTCGCCCAGCGGCGGCAAAGGCATGGTGGGCCACGCAGGCGCCAATGAGCCCGGTACCGGATCGTCGATCAGCCAGACCTTCTCCAGACTCAAGTCGTCCGCTTCAAGCGCGTTGACCGAATCCGCCAGTGCAGCTTCGGCGATGAGAAGTCGCGCGCCGCTATTGCGAAGGATGTGCGCGAGCTGGAATCCGCGTGATGCCGTGTTGATCGGGACCACAACGGCGCCGAGCCATCCGCAGCCGAGCACCATTTCGATGAACTCGACGCGATTTCCGCACAGCAGCGCAACGTGATCGCCACGCTTGATGCCATGCGCCGCGAGCGTGCCTGCACGACGCGCTGCGATCAGCGTGGCATCGGCGCCGGTCAATACCGTATTGCGGTCGGAAAATAGCGGCGCGCCCGGGTTTCTCGCAGCGCGAGCGCTGAGTAGCGCGGGAAGTGTACGTTGCGCTCCCGGTGTCTGCGTTGCCGCTTCAGTTTGCGCCACGATTGTTTCGATGCACCCCATGTCTTGATACCCCTTCGATGAATGTCATGAAGTCTAGAAATGGGTAACATATCCGTCAAATGCATCGTAAATATCATCATCATAAGTGCCATGGATATCAAAGACGTCGACTTGAACTTGCTTCGGGTTTTTCACGCGGTGCTTGAAGAGCGCAACATCACGCGAGCGGGCGAGCGCATCGGTTTGTCGCAACCCGCGACCAGCTATGCGCTATCGCGCTTACGTTCACTTTTCGACGACCCGCTATTCGTTCGCACCAGCGATGGGATGTTGCCGACGCCGACCGCTGAGCGTTTGGCGTTACCGTTGGGCCGTGCGATGGCCTCCATTCAGGAAGTGCTCAATCACGACAAGGTGTTCGATGCGAAGACAAGCACGCGAATGTTCAGGCTTTCGATGAGCGATATCGGCGTTCAGGTTTTCTTGCCGCGACTGTGCGAGGCGCTTCAGCACGTTGCACCGCGCGTGCGGCTATCCGTAGAGCTCGTGGATGCGAGCGCGGTGGAGGAGCGGCTAAGGTTGGGGCAACTGGATTTTGCGATTGGAAATCTGCCCATGCTCAGGGGCATGACAAATCACGTCGTGATGTTCCGCGAGACGTACGCCTGCATGACACGCAAGCGGCCGGGATTGCCCGCGCGCGTGCTGTCGCGAGAACAGTTTCTTGCGATGTCGCACATCGCAGTGACGTCGACGGACTCAAGTCATTTTCTGATCGAGGAGACGCTCAACGGTGGAGGCTTGCAGCGAAGGCTGGCGATCAGCGTGCCGCACTTTACGATCGTGCCGGAGATCCTCGAGCGGACAGATTGGGTTGCCACCTTACCGAAGGGGGTCGCGCAAATCCTGAATGCCTCTGGGAAGTTTGCGATTTATCCGTTGCCGATCGAGGCACCCGAAGCGGAGTCGACGGTCCACTGGCATCAGGCATTCGACGCGGACGAGGGAATAAAGTGGTTCCGTCAGTTCGTGGTGTCCGTGGTGGATGCTATCGGGATCGACCATGGAGGCAGAGGTGCTACGAGGAATGCGTTGCGCCCCGATTTGAAAACCCGACGCTCCTGAGTTTCAGCGCAGCACAACGGACGGCCCAATGACGTCGAACATGGAATCGCCCCGCCTTGTCTACCGACAGGCAACGGGAAGCATTCGCAGAATCCGACAACGCGCGATTGGGCCGACCCGATGTCAATGCACCAGAAAATCGAGGACCATGCGATTGAACGCGGCGGCGTGCTCCCATTGCACCCAGTGACCGCAGCGATTGAACACGTGCAATTGGGCGTTGGGCACCCCGGCAAGCAGTCGCAGACCAACGTCCATCGGAACGAAACGGTCCTCGCGACCCCATACGATCAACGTAGGCGCAGCGATTTCGCCAAGACGGGCGCCATAGTCCGTGAACTGCTTCGGGTTCGCCGCAAGGCTCTTCACGAAGTTCTCCAAATGTTCGCGAGACGCGAGCATGTTGTCGAGCCTCGCCTGCATCAGATCGTCGGTGATCGCGCTGGCATCGAAGACAAACACATTCATCATCCGCTTCAGATTCTCGATAGTCGGCTCCTTGTACAAGCCATTGAGCAGCTTGATGCCCTCAGTCGGCATCGCCACGAACTGGCTTGGGCCGCCAGTGCCGCCCCCATCAGAATCAGCTTGCCGACACGTGATGGGTTCGACAACGCAAATGCGACCGCGCTGTGGCCGCCCATCGAATTGCCGATGATGTGCACCTGCTCGATATCGAGCTCATCGAGCACTGCCTTGAGCACACGGGCATTGAGCTCCGAACGCGATCCGGTGTTGATCACGGGATCGCTTTTGCCCCAGCCGGGACAATCGACGAGCAGCACGCGATATCCGGCGTCGACCAACGGTTCGACGTTTCGATTGAAATTGGCCCAGCCCGTGGCACCCGGCCCCGACCCGTGCAGCATCACAACCGTCTGCGTGCCGCTGCCGGTGTCGTTGTAGTGAATGCGAAACACGGTGTCCGCGTCGCGAATGGTGACGAAGCGGCTCGTCGACGCCTCAGTGATTGCCGTCATGATGACCTTCCCTAATCAGAATCGGTGACTCGGAGATTCAAGAACTCAAAACCAAAAAATTTCGGTGTTTCGGAAACGCATACTCAACGTCCTGGCTGGACTGCGCCCGCCACGACACGCTGCTCGAATGTGCCCACGACGGTCAACGCGGCGAAGGCAGCGATCAGGATCAGTGGAATGCTCGATGACACGAGCATCGACGCACTCTGCCCCAACGCGAACAATTGCCCGGCAATCAGCGGTCCGAGAATCGAACCGAGTCGGCCGATCGCCACCGCTGCGCCAACGCCCGTTCCGCGAATTTCAGTGGGATAGGCCTGCCCCGCCATCGAATACAGCACCGACTGCCCGCCCACGAGAAACAAGCCGCAGAAGAATGCACCGCACGCCATCGTCAACGCGCCGATAGCGCTCGACAGCCCGGCCAGCGACAGCGCAATGCCGAGATACATACCGATCACCGTCAAGCGCGGCGAAAAACGGTCCATCACGTTAGAAATTCCGATGGCGCCGAGGCCGCCACCGATGTTGAACATCATGATCGCCACGCCCGCCTGCTCGCGGGACAGCCCGTTGGCCACGACCATCGACGGCAGCCAATTCATCAGGAAATACAGCACGATCAGCGTGCCGAGATAGCTCACCCAGAGTGCAACGGTCGTGCGCGTGCGGCCTTCTCTCCACAGCGCGTGAGTTACCCCGGGCGTCACGTTCGGCAATGCCGCATTCGAAGTTCGCGCAAGGCGCGTTTCGACGAACTGCGCGGACTCGCGCAGGCACAGACCAAGCAACGGCACCATAAGCAACGGACCCAAGCCACCGACGTAGAACACATGACGCCATCCCTCCTCGCTCGGGCTGACGATGCCGATGACGGCGGCGAGCGCCGCACCGAAAGGCATGCCGCAGTACATTGCGCCAACGGCAATGTTGCGATGCCCCTGTGGCGCGGCTTCGGCACACAACGCAATAAGGTTAGGCATGGCAGCGCCGAGGCCCAGACCGGTGAGAAAACGTGCCGTCAACAGCGACTCGAAACTCCATACGTGTGCCGTAAGTAGCGAGAAGATGCCGAACAACGCGACGGACAGCATCAGCACGCGTTTGCGGCCCCAGCGATCGGCCAGCCGTCCGCCCAGCGCTGCGCCCGGCAGCAGTCCAATGGCGCCGGCGCTGAACGCCCACCCCATCTGCGCCACGCTCAGACCGAACTCCTTTGCGATGCGTGGTGCCGCCACGCCAGCCGATTGCAGATCGAGGCCTTCGAGCAGTGCGATGGCCAGACACAAACCGATCGTCGCGAGGCTTCCCTTCGAGGGCGCGACGCCCTGGGATGATGCGTTCATTGCTGAGTCTCCAGATTTACGAAATCCGCTCTTGATGGCGGTCATGTTGTCGACGGCGAAATCACCGCCGTGGCGGGCGACGCCGGTGTTGCCCATTAACGGCGAGGGATCGGATATCGGACGCGACCTGCCTCACGCAAAAACGGCGCGTACGCTGCCTAGTCCCTCGATCTCGGTGACAAATGTGCCCGCCTCCGTGACGGGCACCATCGGCCCGAGCGCACCGGTGAGCACGACATCGCCGGCACGCAACGGCGTGCCAAGTTGCACCATGCGATCCGCCAACCAGACGGCAGCATTGAGTGGATTGCCAAGGCACGCCGCGCCGTCGCCGCGCGACAGCACCGTGCCGTCGCGCGAAAGCGTCATCGCGCAGTCCGTGAGATCTACGTCCGAGAGCTTCACGGGTCGGCTACCAAGAACGAATAGCGCGCTCGACGCGTTGTCGGCTACGGTATCGACGAAGCGGATATTCCACGCCTCGATGCGACTATCGACGACTTCCAGAGCCGCCACGGCGTAGGCGCTCGCGCGAAGAATGTCGGCGAATGTGTGCTTCTCGTGCACCAGGTCATGCTCAAGCACGAGCGCGATTTCTGCTTCAACCTTCGGCTGTATAAGAATGGTAAGCGGCATCGGCTGCGCATCGCCGTACGCCATGCCAGCAAACAGCGCGCCGAAGTCAGGCTGGTCCACGCCAAGTTGCTTTTGCACCGCCCGCGACGTCAGGCCGATCTTGCGACCGACAATACGTTCGCCACTGGCAACGCGCGTGTCGACATTGCGCTGCTGCACCGCATAGGCGGTCGTCATGTCGTCGAGCGCAATCTCGCCGCGCACAGGCGCGACGGCTTGACGTGAGGCTTCCGCCTGACGAAGGCGATCGGCAATCAGGTGAATCAGTTGGGCATTCGACATTGGAAAATTCTCACTTCCGCTCTTGTTTCTCTTGATCAGGCCGCCGCAATCAACGCTGGCTGCGGAAAAGCGTGCATCGCTGCAAAGCCCGCGATCCATTCGGGAATCGGACGGTAGTAATCGACGCTCGCGCGGTACTCGCCATAGGCCGCGAGCATCGCGAACGAGGCAACCCACGTGCGGATTTCGTGCGCGGACTTGCCGCCATATTGCGTAATCGTGTCGTTGCTCATCGCGTCGACGGCGCGCCAGTCGCCCTCCGTCAGGATTTGGAGGAATTCACGGTCCCATTGCGGATTGAGTGGATGCATTTGGCTGTCGCCCGCCGTAAAGGCCTTCGCCGCGGCAACGGTGCGCGCCTGACGCGCGGCACGAGATTCCGCCGACGGATTGCGTCCGGCGATCAGGCGCTCGGCCACTTCATCGGTCGCGCCGATAAGCTCGGGAACGGGAGGTTCGTGCGAAATGCCCCCCGAGCCGATCACGAGCACGCGCTTGTCCGTTTGCGCGAAGAAGCGGCCGATCGCATCGCCAAGCAACCGAGAGCGGCGAAGCGTCGCCATCGGGGGTGCGACCGAGTTGATGAATACCGGCACGACGGGATACGCGTCCAGACGTCCTGTCAGAACCTCCAGTGCGTAGGCGAAACCATGGTCGACCTGCATGCGGTACGACAGCGCAACGTCGATATCGACCGACAGTACGTGCTCAGCCAGTGCATGTGCGATGTCCGACGGCACAGGCAACGGGCCTGCCAGGCTCTTGAAATCGCCGATGGCCGTGGCCTTTGCGCCAATACAGAACGCGGGCATGACGTCGTAGAAAAAGCCATTGAAGTGGTCGGGCGCGAACACGACCACAAGCTCCGGGTCGAACTGGCGCACACGCTCTCGCGCAGCCGCCTGTACGCGTCCCACTTCCAACACCACTTCATCGACAGGGTCAAAATATCCGTGAAGCGGCGTATGGGACAGGCATTCGAGATGAATCGGCATTCTCAGGCTCCGGCCACTCTGGCCAATGCAATGTCGTTTTCGATGCGCTCTGGCACCGGCGTCGCCTCGTTCGTGACGAGACGAATCGGGTCCTCGGCGAGCGCGGCCTTACGCGCGAGTTGCGAAAGCGCGTGCGAGACTTCCTGCGGCCCGCACACGCCCGCAATGAAGCGGTCCGGGCGCATCAACACCACCGACTGAGTGCGTGCACCGAACCACGCTTTGAGACGACCCTGCGCATCGCCGATCGCAATGACCCCGTCAGGCACGTCGTCCATATAGCTGAGCTGGGAGTCAGGCTTGGCGAGCACGAAGCGAACGCCGAGCTTCGTTGCAACGACGCGCGCTTCCGGCGTCAGACCGAATGTCGGATCGGCGCCCCAGCCGATCACGGCGAAGTGATTGCCGATGACGTCGTCAAGTCGCAGGATTGTCCCGTCGACGGTTCGGACTCGCGGCTGAATGAACAAGCGCCCAGCCGGGGAGTCGGCGGACGGATCCCGGCCGTACACCCAACGGCCGAGCCAGGAGTCGCGCTTCTGGCTCATCAGTCCGAGCAGGCGGCCCGGTGCCGAATTGCCCGAGCGCTCCAGCAGCCGCGCGAGCCATCCACCGGTGCTCGTAGGGGGTGGGAGCAGGACCACGCCCTCTTCATAGCGAGGCATCGGCTTGAAACGCATCTCGACGAAGTAACGCTTGACGGACGGAAACCAATTGAAGCTGCGCACGAAGGCATCGCGAAAGCGCACGCCAAAGCGCGTCGTCGGGGCAAAGATGTCGCCAGCGACTTCGGACAGGTGGATCATCGCGCGCGCATGCGCTCGGCGTTCGGTCGTGTAGGTATCGAGCAACGCACTATGGCACTGGCCTTTCACGACCATGGCGAGCTTCCATCCCAGATTGTTCGCGTCGCGAATACCACTGTTGTAGCCCTGCCCCTGCCATACCGGCATGATGTGCGCGGCGTCACCCGCGAGCAGCACCCGCCCGACACGGAACGTCGAGGCCAGCCGGGCGTTGTGCGTGTAGACCCGTTTGCGGATGTAGTCGACCTTTTCCGGATACGCGACGACCTTGCGGATCAGAGCGGCCAGATTTTCCGGCTTCGACAATTCCTCTTCCGTCTCCCCCGGCATCACCATGAATTCGAAACGACGAATGCCGTGTGGCAGCGCCGCCGATACATACGGGCGCTCGTGATCGCAATGCAGGTGCACGTGGGGCGTGCCAACCGGGTCGTTACGCACGTCGACCACGATCCACTGGTTCGGCTTGGTGCGTCCTTCGAACGGTACTTGCAGCAGGCGACGAATCAGGCTGTTGCCGCCGTCCGCGCCCACGACGTAAGCCGCGTGAACTATGCGCATTTCGCCATCGCTGGTGCGCGTGGTCAGCGTGACGCCGCGTTCGTCCTGTGTGCAGGCCTCCACGCCGTGCCCGAACAACACCTGAACGTGCGCGAAGCGCGCCAGGCCGTCAAACAGTACGCGGTCGGCCAGCGGCTGGATGAACGCATTGCGACGCGACCAGCCGAACTCGTCGGTGCGTGGCTCAATCGACGCAAAGCAATTTCCGTCGCGCGTGAGAAACCGCATCCAGTGGTCGGGCGTGGTGTGGGGGAGCAACGCATCGGTGAGGCCTACCGCCTGAAACACACGCAGCGCCTCGTCGTCCAGACCGATGGCACGCGGATAGTCGATGAGCTGATCGAGCTTCTCGATGACGGTCACGCGTACGCCTTGCAGACCGAGAATGTTGGCAATCATCAACCCGACTGGGCCGGCGCCGACAATGGCGACGTCGGTGGTGATGTCGGTCACGGCATTGGACGCATTGACGGATGCAGTCATGTGTCTCGCTCCTTTACGTTTCTTAGGCACAAGCGCGCCCCCGCGCATGTCTCGCGCGTACTTATGGCGTGCTGCTGTCGGTGAATCGGCGGCGGATCGCGGTGTCCGCTTGTCTTCGCTTCGTTGGCCGGCTCGGGCCAGGATCCGTTGTCAAACGACTCGCCTTCGGCATATGTCGTTCGCACGGATGGGGCGGTGTCTCCGTTAGCGCTCTGATTTTCTGTGCAGTCTAGGCAGATCGCGAAACGCCCTCAACTTTTTCGTCGAAATGTGCATAGAATGCACATAATTGATTTATATGGGGTTTTCGATGGGAAAGTACCCGAATGTGCGAGGGCTATCGCGCGGATTACTGGTGTTGCGCGCGATGAACGCCATGGAGCGCGGTCGCGCAACGCCCGCGCAACTGAGCGAAGCCACGGGCCTGCATCGCACGACGGTGCGGCGGTTGCTCGAAACCTTGCTGGAGGAAGGGTTCGTGAGACGCAGCACGTCGGACGACACCTTTCGGCTGGCACTTGCCGTGCGCTCCCTTAGCGAAGGCTTCACCGACGACGAGCGTGTCGCCACCATCGCCCCGCCGATCATGGGGCAGCTAATGCAGCGTGTCGTATGGCCATCGGACCTGACCACACCCGATGGCGATGCCATGATCATTCGCGAGACGACACATCGCTTCAGCCCCCTGTCGTTTCACCGCGCGATGGTCGGCCGACGCCTGCCGATATTGTTCACCGCTGCCGGACGTGCCTACTTCGGCATGTGTCCCGACGCGGAGCGCGAAGACATTCTCGACTTGCTGCGCACAGGCGCGGGGGGCGAGTTGCAGCAACGCTTTGCCAGTGACGACGCCTTTATCCACAACCTCGTACGCCAAACGCGCGAGAACGGCTTTGGCTCGAATCATGGCGACTGGCATGACCAACGAAAAATCGGGGCCGTGGCCGTCGCTATCCCATCCGAAGGTCGCGTTCTCGCCAGTTTGAACGTGATCTATCTCGATCAGGCCGTGAGTCCCGCAGAGGCCGTGCGGCGTTTCGTGCCGCCCCTGCAAGACGCAGCCGCGCAGATCGCGGCAGCGATATCGACCAAAGCGTCACCCTCGCCATAACCGTCACCGCATACGTGCCCCGCTGTGCCCCGCTCCATCGTGGACCGATCCCGGAGCACCGATACCCATGGGGCCATGTGCGACGCACCTGGCGCTTGCCCGGCGGCGACGCCCTTGGCATGGCTGTGGGAGGTTCTGTCAAAATGTCCACCCAATCCCTCTGACCGAGTACGGAATGGAACTCAGACAACTACGCTATTTTCTTAGCGTCGTCGAACACGGAAGCATGGGCAAGGCAGCGCTGGAACTCGGCGTAGTGACCTCGGCATTGAGTCAGCAGATCAGCCGGCTCGAAGGAGAACTGTCCACGCGTCTGCTGCAACGCACCTCGGGCGGCGTCGTGCCGACCGATGCAGGGCTGGCTTTCTGGCGGCAGGCGCAACTCGCGCTGCGTCATGTCGACGATGCCGCACGGGCAGCACGTTCAGCCCGTCTCTCGGGCCATGTCAGCGTCGGTATGGCGCCCAGCACGGCGAGCGTGATGGGCGTCGAGTTCATGCAGGCCATGCGCTCGCGCTACCCGGACGTGCGATTGCACATGGTCGAGAGCCTCTCCGGCAATCTTGCGTCCATGCTGAGCGCGCGTCAGATCGATCTCGCCGTGCTGTTCCGCGAAGCGCCCGCGCAGCGCTGGAGCGTGCAGCCACTGCTGGACGAGCGCTTGTTCCTCATCGGCGCGGGCGATCTCGAAGGCATGCCTGCAAACAAGTCCATTCGGCTGAAGCATCTTGGCAAACTCCCGCTGGTGCTGCCTAGCGGCTCGCACGGGTTACGTTCGCTGCTGTTATCGGCGTTCAGGCGCGCCGAATACGAGCCCAACATCGTCGCAGAAGTCGACGGTCTTGCGCTTCTGATGGATTTCGTGCGCGCCGGCATCGGCGCGACGATCCAGCCCGGCGCCGCACTCGCGCGGCCCGAGAACAGGACGCTCAAGAGCGTGCCCGTCGCAGAGAAATACGCCACACGCCCCAACATGCTCGCCAGCATCTCCGATGACGAACTGTCGCCTGCCGGGCTCGCAGCACGCGTGGTGCTTGCCGACGTCGCACGTCGATTGGTGGATGAGGGCCGCTGGCCCGGTGCGCGGCTACGGGTGCCACAGCCTTCACAAACCGTGAAGACCTCTTGACGGCCAGGTCGTAGCGAAGGAGCACACGAGACCTTTACGATTTGTCCAAAGGGAGACAAGTCTGATGGTCGATGTGCTCGTAATCGGGGGAGGCAATGCCGCGCTGTGCGCCGCGCTCATGGCGCGCGAAGCGGGCGCCTCGGTCCTGCTTCTCGAATCCGCCCCACGCGAATGGCGCGGCGGCAATTCGCAACACACGCGCAATCTGCGCTGCATGCACGATGCGCCGCAAGACGTTCTCGTCGATGCCTATCCGGAAGAAGAGTTCTGGCAAGACCTGTTGAAGGTCACAGGCGGCATCACGAACGAGCATCTCGCGCGACTGACGATCCGCGCGTCTTCGTCTTGCCGCCCCTGGATGCAGAAGCACGGCGTCCGATTTCAGCCGCCGCTGTCAGGTGCGCTGCACGTGGCGCGCACCAATGCGTTCTTTATGGGTGGCGGCAAGGCGCTCGTCAATGCGTATTACCGCAGTGCCGAGGCACTCGGTGTCGACATTCGTTACGACACTCCCGTCGATTCGCTAGAACTCGATGGTCGCCGTTTCGTCGCAGCACGCGGCGGCAACCGACGCTTCGAGGCACGCGCCTGCGTGCTGGCCGCGGGTGGCTTCGAATCGAATCGCGAATGGCTTCGCGAGGCCTGGGGACAAAACGAACGCGGCGAATGGCCCGCCGACAACTTCCTGATTCGCGGTACGCGCTTCAACAAGGGCGTGCTCATCAAGCACATGAGCGACGCTGGCGCGGACATGATCGGCGACCCGTCGCAGTCACACTGCGTGGCCATCGATGCACGCGCGCCGCTGTACGACGGCGGAATCTGCACGCGTATCGATTGCGTATCGCTAGGTGTCGTGGTGAACCGTGACGCCGAACGCTTTTACGACGAAGGCGAGGACTTCTGGCCGAAGCGTTACGCCATCTGGGGACGGCTGGTGGCGCATCAACCCGGACAGATCGGTTATTCGATCATTGACTCGAAAGCCATCGGCCGCTTCATGCCGCCGGTGTTTCCCGGCGAAAAAGCCGACACGCTGCCGGAACTCGCCCGCAAGCTCGGGCTGCCGCAAGCGCGTTTCATGGAAACACTCACGCGCTATAACAACGCATGCCGCGACGGCACCTTCGACCACACCGCACTGGACGACTGCCATACCGAAGGTCTCTCGCCGCCCAAGACCCATTGGGCCCGCCGCATCGAAACGCCACCGTTCTACGGATACGCGCTGCGCCCCGGCATCACGTTCACCTACCTCGGACTAAAGACGAACGACCGCGCACAGGTTCACTTCGGCGGCATCGCCAGTGAGAATCTGTTCGTCGCTGGGGAAATGATGGCCGGAAACGTGCTCGGCAAGGGGTATACCGCGGGCGTCGGCATGTCGATCGGCACCGCCTTCGGGCGCATCGCTGGCACACAGGCCGCGCGCGCAGCATTTGAAACAACGGAGGCCACCAGTGCAGCAGTCTGAATCGCTCACACCCGAACGCAAACGCACGGCGTTGCCGATCGAATCGAAAAAAAATGTGTCGCGCGAAAGCACGGCACGCGTGATTCCCATCGTTGCGATGAGCGCAAGCGAAACCGAAGTCGCGCGGCAGATGCAAATCTGCAACGCTTGCCGCTACTGCGAGGGATTTTGCGCGGTGTTCCCGGCCATGACGCGTCGTCTGGAATTCGGCAAAGCGGACGTCAATTACCTGGCGAATCTCTGTCATAACTGCGGCGCCTGCTATCACGCGTGCCAATACGCGCCGCCACACGAATTCGGCGTGAACGTACCCAAAGCAATGGCCGAGGTCCGACTCGAGACTTACACCGAATATGCGTTCCCGGCGTCTTTCGGCGCGCTGTACAAGCGCAACGGCCTGACCTTGTCGGTTGCTCTGGCGGCAGGACTCGCGCTGTTCCTGCTGCTCGGCACGATATTGGGCGGTGGTATCCCGGCGGATATCGCGTCAGCAAACTTCTATGCGGTCTTCCCGCACAACCTGCTGGCAGCGATGTTCGGCGTCGTTTTCCTGTTCGCCATTCTCGCGCTCGGGGTGGGTGTCACGCGCTTCTGGCGCGATGTGTCCGCAGGAACGGCGAGCGCTTGCGCACCCGCCGTTGCGGAAGCAGCAAAACACGCCCTGACACTCAAATACCTGGACGGCGGGCATGGCGACGGCTGCAACGAAGCGAACGATGCCTTCACGTTGGCGCGGCGGCGTTTTCATCACCTGACGTTCTACGGCTTCATGCTGTGCTTCGCGGCCACTGCCGTCGCAACGCTCTATCACTACGCATTCGGCCTGGAAGCGCCCTATCCGGTGCTTAGCGCGCCCGTACTGCTGGGCACGGCGGGCGGCATCGGGCTGCTCATCGGGCCAGCAGGACTCCTGTGGCTGAACCTGAAACGCGTGCCCGAGCGGGGCGATGTTCGTCAGCGTCCGATGGACCGCGGTTTCATCGCACTGCTGCTTATGACGAGCGCGTCCGGTCTCGCGCTGCTGGCCATGCGTTCGACCTCGGCGATGCCCTCACTGCTCGCGATTCACCTCGGCATCGTGATGGCGCTGTTCGCCACGCTGCCGTACGGAAAGTTTGCGCACGGCATCTTCCGTTCGGCAGCGTTGCTCAAATCGTCGATAGAGAAGCGGCAGCGCAACACGCTAGGCCTCAGTTCGGATTAGCCGTCGATCGGGCGCGTGAGCGCCCGTCACCCCATACAAGACAAAAATCAGGAGACATAATGAACCGCACAGAACCGATCGCTGCTACGCCCGGCGTGTCGTCCATGAGGAGAGCTGTCGCCGTGTTGCGTGTGACCAGCGGCAATTTCATCGAACAGTTCGATTTCTTTCTGTTCGGCTTCTACGCGACGTCGATCTCAAAGATCTTTTTCCCGTCCTCCAGTGAGTTCGCTTCGCTGATGCTCACCTTTGCCGTGTTCGGCGCGGGATTTCTGATGCGCCCGCTCGGCGCAATCTTTCTCGGTGCCTATATTGACAGAGTGGGACGGCGCAAGGGACTGATCGTTACGCTGTCGATCATGGCAAGCGGTACGGTCCTGATTGCTTGCGTGCCGGGATACGCGACCATCGGTCTGATCGCCCCCGTGCTCGTGCTGATCGGGCGTCTTTTGCAGGGCTTCTCGGCGGGCGCGGAGCTGGGCGGCGTGTCGGTCTATCTCGCAGAAATGGCGACGCCCGGTAACAAGGGCTTTTACACGAGCTGGCAGTCTGCAAGCCAGCAGGTCGCCATCGTCGTGGCGGCGGCGATCGGCTATGCGCTGAACCAATGGATGTCCGCGCAGCAGATCGGCGCATGGGGCTGGCGAATCCCATTTTTCATTGGCTGCGCGATCGTGCCATTTCTGTTCGTGCTGCGCCGTTCGCTGCAGGAGACCGCGGCGTTCGAAGCGCGCCAGCATCGTCCGCAGGCACGTGAGATTTTTTCCATCCTGCTCGCCCACTGGCGCACCGTCATCGGCGGCATGCTGCTCACGGCAATGACGACGACCACCTTCTATCTCATCACCGTCTATACGCCGACGTTCGGGAAGTCGGTGCTAAAGCTGTCGACCTCCGACAGTCTGATGGTGACGTTGCTCGTCGCGGCATCCAATTTCGTCTGGCTACCGATCGGCGGCGCGATCTCCGATCGTGTTGGCCGCAAGCCGCTGCTGGTCACCATTTCGGTGCTGACGATCTTCACGGCTTATCCGGCGCTGTCCTGGCTCGCCGATGCGCCCAGCTTCGCGCGTATGCTGATCGTACTACTGTGGTTCTCGTTCTTCTTCGGCATGTACAACGGCGCGATGGTCGCAGCACTCACCGAACTGATGCCGGTCGAAGTGCGCGTCGCGGGCTTCTCGCTGGCGTTCAGCCTTGCAACGGCATTGTTCGGTGGCTTCACGCCTGCCATCTCGACATATCTGATTGAGGCCCTGCATGACAAGGCCGCACCTGGCTACTGGCTAAGCTTCGCAGCGCTGTGCGGCCTCTGTGCAACGCTCGGGCTGTATCGTCGACGCTCTTCTAACGAGACGTCCCTGTCTGGAGCGGGCGTCCGTGAGCAAGTCAACGGGTGAGCGCCCGCTCAAGTCGAGAGCGATGGCAAGCCGGACTCAACGAGCGGTGGCCCTCGCCGCGGCATGAATGCTCGATCTTGAAGCGACGATGGACAGGACGGCAGAGACGGCCAGACTGCCGCCGACACACATCATTGCGACGACGAGCGCTTTGGCGAGAGACAAAGGATCTGGTGCGGTCCCCGCGACGCTGAAGAATACGCCGCCGATGACGGCGACACCCAGTGCTGCACTGATTTGCAACGCCGAATTCGTGATGCCCGCAATCATGCCGGAACCTGTGACCGGTGCCCGATTGATGATTGAGCGCACCAGCGTAGGCAGCGCCCAGCCTTGGCCGAATCCAAGAAGTGCGACCGCCGCAGTCAGTGGAAACTGAGCCGGCATCTGTCCGGGCGCACCGGCCACGAGGGCGGCGAGGAGCGCGCAGCCCGCAACCTCCAGCGTCATACCGATGGCGGGGACGCGGTCGCCGAAGAGGCGGATGGCCAAGGGCGTCGTCAGCGGCCCGATGAAGGCACCAACGCCGAACGGTAGGAAGACCAGGCCTGTTTCGAGTGGACTCATCCCGAGCGCCGCCTGGAGATAGACGGAAAACGTCAGGAAGAAAGCGGAGACGACGTAAAAGAAGAGCACCCCGGTAAGCCCGCTCAACAGGCCGGGCCTTCGGATCAACGCCACGCTGATCAGAGGCATCCCGCCCCGGCGAGCGTAAGCCACCTCATATTTGCAGAAGGCTACCCCAGCGATGGGGCACGCGATCAGCATCGCGCACGCCCACCACGGCCAACCTAGTTCCCGCCCTTCGACCAGAGGCACGATGAGCAAGCCCAGCGTGAGCGCGCAGAGTAGCACCCCGGTCCGGTCTACGGGGGCCGGGCTGTCGCCACGGACGTCGGGTAGCAACGGCAATCCGAAAATCAGGACCGCGACGACGACCGGCAAATTGATGAGAAAGACGACGCGCCACGTCAGGTGAAAGATGTCCGCAACGATCAGCGCGCCCCCGAGCGCCTGCGCGGCGACGGCGGCCAGCCCCACCGCGGCGCCGTAGAGGCCCAAAGCGCGCGCGCGCTCCTTCTCCGGGAACAAAGCGTGAATGGAGGCCAGTCCTTGCGGTGCCATGGCGGCGGCACTGAGCCCCTGCAGCACACGCCCGAGGATCAGTACGGCGGGTGAAGTTGCCAGACCGCAGATCACCGATGTCAGTCCAAATCCCGTGACGCCGATCAGAAAGATCCTCCGCCGCCCGAAGAGGTCGCCTAGTCGGCCTCCCGTAATAAGGAAGACCGCGTAGGCCGCGGCGTATCCGGAGATGACAAGTTGCAACTCTGCAGCGCTCGCGTGGAGCGTGCTTTGAATGGACGGCAAAGCGACGTTCACGATGAAAAAGTCCAGCGGAGGCATAAATGCGCCCACCAGCAACACCGCGAACGCCGACCATCGACGCGTGGAAGAGGTTGTCATATGTATAGGTCTCGGCGTGCGCGGCCGCGTCAGGCCGGACGGCCAAAGCGTTCCGTGCCTGTGATGGGCTGCCAGTTCTGTAGCGGCGTGGCGTAGTGCATGGTGAAGGTGCGCTCCAGGAACGCCCAGCGGCCTTCGCGGCGCTGATAGACGTCGCGGTATTGGCCGCTTACCTGAAGTGCGCCCTGCTCGACATCGTAGAAAAGACAGTCCGCCGCCACCAGGCCGTGGCCGTTGTCACCGTCCACAGTAATCAGTGCGTTCGCCATCCAATGATGCATGTACGGCATGCGCTTCATGTTGATGCGTGCTTGCGCCAGGATTGCCTCCAGGCCCTCGGCGTTTCCGTTCGCGCCCAGTAGCAGTCGCGACTCAGGATGCCAGAGCGTGGCCAGCAGCTCGATGTTCATGGAGTCGAACGCCTCGGCGTAGTTAGCGATCAGCGCATCGATGGCGAAACGGCTTTCGAGGGCGTCAAGGCGTGCTTCGAGTTCTTTGGACATGGGTATTTACGTATCAATTGGTACATAAATTACTAAAAAAATGCGAGGTTCATGGGAGACCTCGCTCTGCTCTTTATTTAAATACCGAGTGGTACAAATATAAGGCGATATGGAAGACCGTGTCAACGCACTCTTGAATGACCCGCTGCACTGTGCGGCAAACTACATGCCCGGACTTGCCTCATGATTTTGTATCGACTAGTATCTATTTCTTTGCAAATGGAGATGACTATGGTTCAGCGGGGTCGGCCACGGACGTTCGACCGCGATGCGGCGGTCATTTCGGCGATGCACCTGTTCTGGGAACATGGCTACGAATCGACGTCTTTGTCGCAGTTGAAGGCAGCGATCGCCGGAGGCATCTCCGCGCCCAGCTTCTATGCGGCCTTCGAGTCAAAGGAGGCGCTGTACAAAGAGGCGCTGGAGCGATACATGGAGATTTACGGCAAGGTGACCCGTAGTCTCCATGACCCGTCGCTTCCGCCACGGGAGAGCGTGTTCCTGGCGCTGCTCCGGTCGGCACGGATGCAGACTGAGAGTGGCCACCCGAAGGGCTGTATGGTCGCGCTGGGCGTTGTCGGCGCCAGTTCCATCGGCAGCGAAGCCGTCACCCAGTTGCTGCGGGAGGTGCGCAATCGCACGCGCGCCGGCTTCCGTGCCTGCGTGTCGCGCGGCATCAAGAGCGGGGAACTGCGCAGCAGCACGGATCCGGCGTCACTGGCCATCGCATTCGACTGTTTTTTTCAGGGACTGTCTGTGCTTGCCCGCGATCGCGTCCGACAGGCGGTCATTGAGAAGGCCGTCACCGACGCGATGGGGATGTGGGATGCCGCACTGAATCAGCCGATGACTGAGCCGGTCCGCAAAGACCACTGACGACTACGGGGGCGCTCGGAGGCTCCCGATGGGACAGATTCACCTTCTTCGCCGACACATGATTGCCGGTATTCTCGAGTCGTCACCTTCCACGTTTCCCTTCCTCTTACGGGTCCATCATGACGCCTGACCGTACTTTGCTCGAAGCCTTTGCACCGACTGGCGTGCTGCGCGCCTGCATCAATCTCGGCAACCCGATTCTTGCGGGCGTCGATGCGCAATCGCGTCCCACTGGCATCTCGGTCGATCTCGCGGGCGCGCTGGCAAAGCGGCTCGGGGTCGAACTGGAACTGGTGGTGGTCGACGCAGCAGGCAAATCCGTGGAGACGGTCACGAACGAGCAGGCTGACGTGGGCTTCTTCGCCATCGATCCGCGCCGCGCGGCGACAATCGGCTTTACATCGCCGTACGTCCTGATCGAGGGCTATTACCTCGTGCGCGATGCGTCCCCCGTCAAAACCAATGCGGACGTCGATCATGCGGGCACCCGTGTGGTCGTCGGTCATGGCAGCGCCTATGATCTGTTTCTGACACGCGAACTCAAACATGCCGAGATCGTGCGCGCGCCGACGTCGCCGACGGTGATCAAGACGTTCATCGACACCGGCTGCGAAGTGGCCGCTGGCGTCAAACAGCAGTTGGAACAGGACGTGGCGAACCTCACCGGTTATCGCCTGCTGGACGAACGCTTCATGGTCATTCGTCAGGCGATGGGCGTGCCGATCACGCGCGGCGAAGGCGCATTGGCTTACCTCAAGACGTTCGTGGAAGACATGAAGCGCGAAGGCTTCGTGGCCGACGCAATGAAGCGACACGGCATCACGGGCGTGAGCGTCGCACCGACGGAGTAAGCGTCGGCATTTGCGCCCGACGTCGGGCGTGTGCGCGGTACGGAGTCTTGCGCTAGGCGCGCGCGCTCGCGACGTATTTCCCTGGGGTGACACCGAACACCGAGCGAAACATCGCGATGAAATTACTGGGGCTCGCGTAACCCAGCACATCGGCAATCACCGACACCGCCTCACCTTCCGATAGCATCTCGACGGCGCGCATGAGCCTCGCCTGCTGACGCCACTCCGACAACGTCATGCCAACCGACGCCGCGAACAGGCGTCGTGCCGTGCGCGTCGACAGTCCGGCCATCGACGACAGCGCCTCAAGCGAATGCTCGCGGCCCGGCTCATTGAGCACCAGCGCCGTCATCTTGAGCAGGCGCTTGTCACTGGGCATCGGCAGGTGTAACGGTTCATGCCGTGCCGCGCGAATCTCGTCGATCAGCACCGCCATGACGCGCGCCTCCTCCGGCGACGTCACAACGTCCGCACGCCATCCCGCCACGCGCTGAATCAGCGCTTCGAACAACGGCCCGACCGAGAGCACCTGCGGACGTTCGGGCAAGGTCTCGCAATACGCGGGGGCAAGCAGGATGTTCGCGCCGGTCTTCACCCCCTTCAACTCACCCCAGTGCATCAGATCCGGCGGAATCCACACGGCACGCTGCGGCGGCACCAGCCACGCGCCGAAGTCGGTGCGGATATGAAAATGCCCCGCGCCGATATAGATCAATTGCCCCTGCGCGTGCCGATGCCATCGATTCAGGCGGCGGATGCTCTCCGGACGTGTGTCGTCAACACCGAAACCTGCCAGCGTTTCGTGTTCGTGATCGATTTTCCCGAGGCTGCGTGGCATGAGCGCGGAATCCAGAGTTGGCCGATTTTCAGCATATTTTGACCTTATGCGGATAACGGGGCAATCACGGCCACCGATAGAGTGCGTCATGAACGCTATGTCGGCGTTGTGCTCAGGAGAAAGGAATGTCGCAGAAACCCGTCATCGTGATCGTCGGGGCCGGACCGGCCGGACTTGTCGCCGCCAATATGCTGTGTCGCGATGGCTTTGACGTAACCGTCTTCGAAGCCGACACGAGCGCCACGTCGCGCGATCAGGGCGGCATGCTCGACCTTCACGTGCCGGACGGTCAGCTTGCGCTGAAGAAAGCCGGTTTGTTCGACGCCTATATGGCGATTGCCCGTCACGACGATCAGGAGCTTCGCGACATCGACTGGGCGACGGGTGAAACGCTCCTCGAAGACATTCCCGCCCCCGGCACCGGCGACAGCCCCGAGATCGACCGTCTCGTATTGCGTGAACTTCTGCTCGAACCGTTGCCCGCCAGCACGGTGATCTGGGGAGCGCGTGTCGTTGGCGTCGGTAAGACCCCGGGCGGTCGCCGTATCGTCCATCTGCACGACGGACGCACCTACCAATGCGATCTCGTCATCGGCGCCGACGGAGCCGGGTCGGCCGTCAGAGCCGCGCTCACCGACGTTCGTCCGGTGTACACAGGTGTGACGTTCGTCGAACTCTGGTTCTCCGACGTCGAACGCCGACACGCTGACGTCGCGGCGCTGGTCGGCCACGGAACGCTTATGTCCGTGGGCAATGGTCCCGGATCAGGCACCGCGCTCTTTGCACAACGCAATGGCAACGACGTCATACGGTCCTATGCGGCGTTCAGAACGCATGCCGACGACACCGACCGGCCGCAAAAGACACTCGCCGACATCACCCGGCAGGCGCTGCTCGCACGCTTTCCGGGCTGGTCGCCTCGCCTGCTGTCATTGATCGAGGATGCCGAGCACATCGCCGCCATACGCCCGATTTTCAGCCTGCCACCGGGCACCCGATGGCCTTCGACGTCGGGGCTCACACTCGTCGGCGACGCCGCGCACGTGATGCCGCCCATGGGCGTTGGCGTCAATCTCGCCATGCTCGACGCCGCAGAACTTGCGGAGGCCATCACGAGCGCACCCGACTGGCAGGCCGCCGTGCGCGCGCAGGAAACTGGCATGCTCGACCGGGCCGCCCAGATCGGTGCGGAGTGCGCGCGCGCCTTCTCCGCGTGGTTCGGTCACAGCGAGCGTCACGCGCTGCCGTCCGCGCTCCCCCACACGGTTGCCGAGCAACGTCGTTAGGCGCAGCGCGCCGTCACCGTCAGCCCTTCCGCCTCAAGCGCCCGCTGCACGGAAGGACGCGCCAGCACGCGGCGATACCAACGCTGCAAATGGGGCAGGTCGTCAAAGTGGATGTTCGCCTTGTAGACGGACTGAAGCCACGACGCCTGCCCCCATTGCGTCAGCGTGAACAGGTAAGCATCGGCAACGGTGAAGTCATCGCCCATCAGATACGCCCGTTGCGCCAGTTGCTCATCGATCCATTTGAAGCGAGCCTCCAGCTTCGGCTTCGCCGACTCGGTGCCGTACTTCCCCGCGAGCACCGCATAGAGCAGCGGAATGAAACCCTTGTGGATTTCCGTGCTGAGGAAATTCAGCCACTCCTGAAGTCGGTAGCGATCAAGCGATCCATTCGCAGGCGCCAATGCTCGTTCCGGCTTGCGGTCCGCCAGGTACTGCACAATCGCCGGGCCTTCGCGAAGCCGCGTGCCGTCCGCCAATTCCAGCAACGGCACGTAGCCGAAGGGACTGAGCGCATAAAAGTCCCGGCCGTCTTCTGTCGTATGCGTTTTGTAATCGACCTTCACCAGCGAAAAATCCGCCTCCAGTTCGTTGAGCACGATGTGAGGCGACAGCGAGCAAGCGCCCGGCACGTAATAGAGCTTCATGAGGATTCCCGAAATAGTGATTCGGGGGTCATTCTAGGCAATCGGTATAAAAAATAAAGAAGGCACTAAAATGACATATAAGTACAAAAAATATACCCACTCTTAAGAATGTGAGTGCCTGATGAAAGAGAATCTGTCCGGCTGTTCGGTGGAAGAATCGATGCGCGTTCTCGGCGGGAGATGGCGACTGCTCCTCGTGTCGTACCTGCTCGACGGCCCCAAACGATTCAACGATCTGCGACGCGATGTCCCCGGCATTTCGCAACGCATGCTCACGCTCGACCTTCGTGCGCTGGAGGATGCCGGACTGATCACACGTACCGTGTACCCGACCTCCCCCGTCAAAGTCGAATATGCGCTATCGGCCGACGGCGAGCGACTGCGTCCCGTGGTCGAAGTGATGAAGGAATTCGGGCTTTGGCTGAAGGCGCGTGACGAGAACCGTTAATGCCGCGAAACGTCGGGATATACCCGAAGCCACTCCACGGCTGCGTGCACCAAGGGCTTATCCAGCGGGCCTGAGCGACGGTGCTATCCGCAATGCAGCATGAAGCAGGGGCAAATTGGGGTAGCGCGATGCAAATGACTGACTACACTTCCTAAGTGCATACGGCACGCTGAGAAACCGATTAAGACGGTTCGTAATACAAAGTTTGCGAAGTAAAGAGGCACGCCGTACGAAGGTAAAAATGGGGCCAGTGAACTAGCGTTTCCATTCCTTCACGGGAGGCATGTCCATGACGTGCCTGAATAAATGGATGATCGGCGCCTGTCTTGCCACGCTAAGCGGCGTGGCAATGTCGCAGGGTGTCGGCACGGGTTCATCCGAACAGATGATGATGGCCAACCTCGGCCCATCACCACTACCCGTACGTGTCCCGCCTCCGTCTGCCCCCATCTCCGTCGCAGTGGTTCCGGCCGTCCCCGTCACGCTCTATCCGTTCGGTCGAGAGGGTCCCGAGACGCCCGAGCGCGTGGATCGAATGACGCAGGCAGACGCCAGCGCGTTTCTCTACACTCGGATCGAAGCGATCAATAGCGCTGCGCCATCCTCCGTGCATGGGACGGCCAGCTGGATCGAATCACCTGCCGCCGCCGATACGGCCAACGCCGCAAGAGCGACGCAAAGCTACCTGAACATCGGGCCAAACCGCTCACCTGAGTTGTCCCTCGTGCAGTGGAACAATACCGATGACAAGCTGGGTTCAGATCCTAAGCGCGGGCTTTCGCTCAAGACTGAAGACTGGACCGTTTCCGCGAGCGCGAAAATCCCGATTCTCCGTCAGAAAGATCTCGGTGCGACGGTGTACGTCAAGCGCCGCTTCTGATCCGCAAACGGTTTCGTCACGGCCGTTGTATCGATACGTCGAAGCATCGGCGTGACGTTTTGCGTCCCTCGATTCGACTACACGAGCTCAGGCGGTCGGCTTCACCGCCGTCACATCGATCTCCACCAACCACTCGGGGCGCGCAAGCGCCTGCACCACGATGCCCGTCGACACAGGGAACACGCCTTTGAGCCAGCGCCCCATGACGTTGTAGACAGCCTCGCGATAGCGCGGATCGACGATATACACCGATACCTTGCAGATGTCGGCGAGCTGACTGCCGCATTCGTCGAGCAGCATCTTCACGTTAGCCATAGCGCGTTCGGTCTGTGCCGTCACGTCGCCAATGCCGACGGATTCGCGCGTGTCGAGGTCCTGACCGATCTGTCCGCGCAGATAGATCGTGTTCCCGGCGATCACCGCCTGGCACAGATCGTTGTCGAGCTTTTGTTCCGGATAGGTTTCGCGGGTGTTGAACTTGCGGATGCGGGTGTGCGTCATGTTGTCTCGTCTTTCTGTCTAGGGTCGGCGGCGCAGTCAGTGCGCCAGAATCTTGGAGAGGAAGCGCTTCGCGGCGAGACTCGCCGCTTCATTGAAGAACACGTCGGTCGGACTGTCTTCGATGATCGCGCCGTCCTCCATGAACACCACGCGATGCGCCACGCGTCGCGCGAAGCCCATCTCGTGCGTGACGACCATCATCGTCATGCCCTCGCGGGCGAGTTCGACCATCACGTCGAGTACTTCGTTGACCATTTCCGGATCGAGCGCCGACGTCGGTTCGTCGAACAGCATGGCCATCGGGTCCATCGACAACGCACGCGCGATGGCCACGCGTTGTTGCTGACCGCCCGACAACTGCCCTGGATACTTATGTGCGTGCGCCGACAGCCCTACGCGATCGAGCAACGCCCGCGCCTTGGTACGCGCAGAATCGGCGTCGCGCCCGAGTACGATCTGCTGCGCGAGCGTGAGATTGCGCGTCAGATCCAGATGCGGAAACAGTTCGAAATGCTGGAAGACCATACCGACCTTGCTGCGCAGCTTCGGCAGATTGGTCGACTTCGCGGTAAGCGACGTGCCCGCCACCACGACGTCGCCCTTCTGGAACGGCTCCAGCGCGTTGACGGTCTTGATCAGCGTCGACTTGCCCGAGCCGGACGGCCCGCACACCACCACGATCTCGCCCTTGCCGACATGCGTCGAGCATTGCTTGAGCACGTGGTGCGCGCCGTACCACTTGTCGACGTCGCGAATCTCGATGATGGGTTGTGCGGTGCTCATTTGTCGTAGTGCCCTGCGCGAATCGACGCGCCGATCAGGTTGAGGATCAAACGACCGGCCGTTACGCACGAAATCAGGTTCGCGTCGTCTTTCTCCGGTTGAATCTCGACGATATCCATGCCGATCACGCGCCCCTTGCGCACCAGCCCGTGAATCAGCTTGCGCGCCTGCACGAACGTCACGCCACCCGGAGCCGGACCGGCCACGGCAGGCATGGTCGACGGGTCGAGTCCGTCGGCGTCGATGGTGAGGTAGTAGTTACCGCCGTCGGGAATGCGATCGAGCACGGCGTCCATCCCGATGTCATGCAGCTCGTACGCCGTCACCAGCTCTGCACCGTACTCGCGCGCGGCAGCCAGATCCGCCGGACGGCCACTGCCCTGCGCACGCAAACCGATCTGGATGATGCGATCCACGTGCGCCATTTCCGACGCACGGCGAATCGGGCTCGACAAGCCTTCGCGCACACCGTTGACTTCGTCGCGCCAGTCCAGATGCGCATCGATATGCACGAGCGTGATCGGTCCCTTCTGATCGAGACCGCGCAGCACGGGCGTGGTGATGCCGTGGTCGCCGCCCAGCACAATGGGCATTGCACCACCCGCTGCAATGCGGCGCACCGCCGCTTCGGCGCGGGCATAGTGTTCACCCGGCTTCGACAGGTCGGGTACGATGTCGCCGCAGTCGACGAAACGGATGTCCTTGCGCCCTTGCAGCAGCGGGCCGTCGATGTCGAAGTCGTAGTGCTCGGGACGGCGCACCACACGGTCCGTCGCCTGACGAATCGCGGACGGCGCATTCGTCTGATCGTTGCTGAAGTCGGACGCCGCATACGGTGCGCCGTACGGCATGCCGAGCACAGCGATGTCGGCCGTCAGGTTGTCGATGTCGAGATCAAGCTCCGAATACAGCAGCGTCGGATGGCCTGTGCGCGGGGCAACGGTGTAAGTCGTCATGAGAGTTGTCCTTTTCCTTTGGCGGGGAGTGTCGAGAAAGCGACGGCGTCGGGTGTGCGGGTACGTCGCCCGACCACGGTTTCCAGACGCCGCCCCACACCGGCCAGCAAGACGCTGCTGAGCCAGTAAATCAACGCCGTCGTGCCGAGCACTTCGACGTAAGCGAACGTGTTTGCTGTGAGCAGATTGCTCTGATACGTCATCTCCGGCAGGCTCATCACCGAGAAGATGGCCGAGTCCTTGAACATCATGATCACGAGGCTCGTCGTCGGCGGAATCAGAAAGCCGAACAACTGCGGCGCGATGATGTGGCGCTGCGTCTGCCAGTAAGTCATGCCCAGCGAGAGCGCCGCATGCGTCTGACCGCGCGCCACGCTGCGCAGGGCCGCACGCAGGATTTCGCAGAAGTAGCCACCGGTATAGAACGCCGTGCATCCCACCGCGACGGTCATGGCCGACGCACTCACACCAACCTTCGGCAAACCGAAGAACGACAGGTAGACGAGGATCAGATACGGGATGTTGCGCACCAGCTCGACGTAACCGAGCGCTATCGGGCGCAGCAATGTGCGCGACTGCGCGGCGTAGGCGGCGGCGATGCCGATCACGATGCCGATGGGGATACCGGCGAGGCTCACGAGCGCAGTAACGCGCAGACCTTCGAGCAGGACGGGAATCGCTTCGCGGACGATGGAGAAATCAATGGCCATGGGGCAACATCCTCGATACGCGGCGCTCGCACACACGCGACGCGGCCGAAATGCAGAACAGCAACACGAAGTACACGGCGGCCGTGATCGCGAAGACCTGCAACGGCAGATCCGTCTGCAAAGTGGCATTGCGTGCGACGGTCGCAAGTTCCGGCACAGCGATGATCGACATCAGCGACGACGCCTTGAGCAAAATCGTGAACTCGCTGGTCAGCGGCGGAATGGAGCGGTAGATGACCTGCGGCAGCAACACGTGTCGCCACACCTGCGTCGCGCGCATGCCCATCGCATAACCGGCGGCGCGTTGTCCGTGCGAGATCGTGCCGAGTGCGCCGCGCAGAATCTCGACGATGTAAGCGCTCGTGTTGCAGGCGAGTGCGGCTACACCGGCGGTGACAGGCGAGATCGAAAGATCGAACATCGCGGGCACCATGTAGTACGCGATCAGCATGTGGATCAGCGCTGGGGTGCCGCGAATCAGACTCACCCACAGCACCACCAGCGAGCGCAACGGCGCGAACGGCGAGATGCGCATGAGCAACAGCACGATCCCGAGCGCCAGCCCGATCACGAAGGCACCGGCCGACGCCGCCAGCGTGATCGCCGTTCCCGAGACCACGCCTTCGAGAAACGGTTGAATCACACCGGCCATGCCGCCCATGCTGCCGAGGCCGTCGACCATGGCTGCGGAGGTCAAATCGCCCCCTGCGGCAAGTAGTTCTCGCGCGGCGTGTCCATCGGGCCGCCAAACCACTTCTTCTGCAATGCGGCCAGCTTGCCGTTTGCACGGAATTCGTCGAGCGAGTCGTTGATGAATTTGCGAATCTCGAGATCGTTCGGATTCGCCACCCACGCCAGCAGCTTCGGCTGGCCGATGGTGCCTGCGATGCGGAACGCATTCGGCTGTTTGCGCATCTGCACGGCGGCAATGTTCGACGGCATCAGCGCGACGTCGATGGTCTTGTTGGCGAGCGCATTTGAGACATCCGGATACGCCTGGAACAGGCGCGTGCCCGCGTAGCCCTTGCCCGTCTTGTCCTTGAGTTCCTTCTCGAACTCGTCCGCTACCGGTTGGGACGACGAGCCCATCTGCGTGCCGATGGTCTTGCCCGCGATATCCATGCCGCTCTTGATGTCGGTCTCGTCGACACGCACCATCAGCACCGAGCGCACGACACCGACCGGCTGGCTAAACGCGAAGCGCTTGGCGCGCTCCGGGGTGATACCCACGCTCGTCGCCACAAAGTCGAACTTGTGCGACATCAGACCCGGCAGCAAGCCCTGGAACGGCAGGTTCATCTGTTCGAGCTTGACGCCCAGCTTCGCGGCCATCAGTTCGAGAATATCGTGCCCATACCCGACCACTTGTCCGTTTTCCACATATTCGAACGGCTCGTAGGCCGCTTCGGTGCCGACCGTCAGCTTGCCACGCTTCTTGATGTCGGCGAGCGTGCCGCCTTCGGCGAAGGCCAGCGTCGGCACGACTGGGAGCGCCAATGCGGCGCTCGATGCAAGCGTCGCCTTTACAAAGGATCGTCTGGACCAGGTCTTCATAGCTTGCCTCGCGTCATGTGGGTTGGGTCTTGATCCGGCGCGCCCGGTACTGTCGGTGTATTTGCGTCTGTGTTCGGGGAAAGTCGCGCCTCTGCAATTCAATGTATGCGGGCAAAAAGATCATGAAAAATGATTTTTTTATTGGTATGGTTTCAGAAAATGAAACCTTTTACGGGCCTTGGCCCTTCAGGTACAGGCGATGGCAAATCGGGAATTCAGCGAGCGCGATCTGCGCTCGTTGCGCATCTTCTGCGCGGTGGCGCAGGCCAGCGGCTTTGCTGCGGCTGAGAAGCAGTTGAATATGTCGAAGGCGTCGATCAGTCGACATATTCGCGAGGTCGAGGAGACATTGGGCACGCGGCTATGCGAGCGCGGGCCGTCAGGCTTTGTGTTGACGCATGCGGGCAAGGTGGCGCTGGAGCTTGCGCGTGATGCGCTGAAGTCGCTAGAGCGCATTCGTCCTGAAATCGACGCCGTGCGCGGCGTGCTCTCGGGGACGCTCTCTATCGGGATGGTCGAGCACATTCTGTCGGACGTCGGCTGTCACATTCCCGAGGCGCTCGATGCGCTCAAGACGCAAGCACCCGACGTCAAAGTCGAATTGACGGTGATGACGTTCAACGAGTTGGATCTGGCATTACGCGAGCGTCGCGTGCAGATCGCGATACGGGGGATGTACAGGCGTGAAGCGGGCTTTCATTACCAGCCGCTGTTTATCGAACGTCACCAGTTATATGTGGCGCGGCATCGGATGAAGGACGCGTCGACATTACCCCTGGTGTATCGAACGCAACCGTTCGTGCATGAGGCGCTGAACTCACTGGGCTTGACGCGCGGGCCGACGGCATCCGGACTGGAAGCCGTCGCGATGCTAGTGCTCTCGGGACACTACGTGGGGCTGTTGCCGCAGTATTACGCGGCGTCGTTTGCGAAGCGTCACGCATTGGCAAGAGTGCCATCCGGCCCCGAGTACGAAAACGCCATCAGCGCAATCACAGAAGCGTCACGCCCGAAAACCCGGGCGCTGGATCTGTTTTTGGAGTTGTTGGCGGGGTTTCATCCCAGCGTCTGAGGAGAGTCTGGTATCAGACATGTACGATGCCCGGTGTATTGCTCTTTGACCTCCCGAAAACCGCATTTCGCTCATAGAGCAACGATGCGATACCGGCAACCGAAACGATAGTGCTCAATATCGGCATGATGGCCAGTTGCGCAAGCATCGCCAGCACATTGACGGTCACAGCCACAAAAAGGACGATCAACGCTATCCGCCAGACGACTTTCGTACACCGCTCCAGGCTCATGGCCATGACTGAGAATCCGAGCGTCATGAGAAATACGTTTGCGATGGTGTTCGCCAAAATCGATATTTTTTGGAGCAATGTTGCACCGTTCGAAGAGTAGTCAGCTCCGGTCAAGGCTAGTACAAGAACAAATGCGTTGAGTACAGCAAAATAACAAAACGCAACCTGCGCAATCAGAAAGTTGTCTTCTCTGGATTTCTTTTCCATCAAACATTCACTCGCATCAATCAAGCTCCTGACTTCACCGCGGAAACATTGCGGTCCTGCATCGACCTCCGTCCACGAACGACCGAAATTACCCCTCCCACGGAGAGGATGCCTAGCAGCATCGGAAGTGGCCCGGGTTTAACGGTCATTAACTGCGCACTCCAGATCAGATTTAGCAGGAAGACGCCTACCGCCACTCGCCAAAGCAACATGGTGCAGGTGGCGAAACGCCTTGCCATAGCGTAGTAACAGGCGGCCGAAAAAATCTGGAAAATCAAAGCAATCACGACGATGAACGACCTTTGCCCAGCAGAGAAACGATCGTCCAGAGAATACGGACTGGCACCCGCCAACAAGATGAGCGCATCCAAAATACTCAACATCGCCAGCAAGTAACACGCCACCTCCGCAAACGCGAATCTATCGTCGCCCACGAAATTATCAAGACGCTTGTCAAGCCTGACCTCCTCGCGAACTGGCCATGGGAGGATTCTTCTTCGATTCATGTACCACAACCTAAAATTTCTTCTGAGCATTGGGAATAACGCGACCAAACAGGTGAAGATCGCCCCGAAGAATGGAGCAAAAACATAAAAAAACCATGCATTCATTTTTACATCGCATACCTAATTATTTTTCAAATATTAAATCCGGATAGATTGTGACAGCACCCCCGCCCCTACTTTCGGCGGAGGCGCTTCCCGCCCGTTATGGGGCGTCACCAGACCAGCTAGCGAGCCGAAGAGTCTTCACCTGTGACTAGCTTTGCAACGAAATCTATTTTCTGCTGACCTACGTGGGCATGTTGACGTTGCAGTAGGAGCAAGGCTTCGCATGCCTGCGGTGAGTCGGGTTTTATATCCTTAATCTTGGCTCCCAGCGTCTCAAGTTGTTCGTCGTAAGGACGCGTTTGGTCGGCGGCACCGGTTCGCATCACTTCGCCCAATGCGACTTCGAATGTGACGCCCTTCGCATCCTGCACGAATTTCACTGCCCGACCATACTGCGCCATAGTGGCCTTCCGAACCAGCGCGATTTCTTCTCGCCCCTTCTTATAGGCATCTGATTCGTTGCATTCGTATGCGAATGCTTGAGTTTGTGTGAAGAGGCCGAGACATATAGCCGTAACTTGAAAAATCGAGAATCTGATCATTTAGGGTCAACCTGTTTCATTTTGATTGCTGCTGCGACAAGCTTTCGAGGTCATGGCTCTCGATTCTGTCAGTAGTTAATTATCAAGTCCTTCAAGATATCTTTCTTTCCCCACTTGAACGAACACCGACGGCCCGTCTCGACTCCGACCACTCCCCCCTTGCCTTCAACATCAGCACTTACCGGCGTGCATCCACCGGAGATCGTCACCGTCGGCGTCCCCTGCATCGAAAGCGGAAATTCAATTGCCGCGTCTTTCGGGATCGTATGCACAAGTGTGATGTTTTCAACATAGTCGTCCGGCAGTACAAAGATCAGCGCGCGATCGACCTTCAATTCGTAGTAATCGTGCTGAAACGGCGCTGATGTCCTACAAATTTCGGTGGTGTGACCTTCGATTGATTGGGAAAAGCACTTGGGTGCCGCCGCGTATGCGTTGAGAGCAAAGACACTCAGGGCTGTGGCGGTGATCGCGCGCGTTGCGCGAAGATATTGCCCGGTCATGATTAAAATTAATTTTATGATAAGCATTAGAGAACTCTCCATCCCCATCAATCCCTTTTGACCAAATACGAATTAGTTCTCCCGCCTTTTTGATGAAACTCCAGAAGATAATCACCCGGCTCAACCTTCATTTCAGGCGTCGAAAAAAAAGGGAGCGACCCACCAGCAATTGTTCTATGCCGATTCATAAACGTAAATGTTAAACCCAAAATTGAATCAGACACTTTTCCACAAGATATTCCCTTCTCAGTCTTTTGATCCCAACCATCGCATTTCTTCCCAGTGACGATAAAATTATCACCCCCCTTTTCATGCCCAATTACAACTAAATTATCATCTCGAACACCTATCGAAAATGAAGTTACCGAAGAATTAGCTCTACGGCGATCCACGACCGAATACTCACCGACCAACACTGCCGCAACTCGAGAGAAATCATCCCGCCGCTGAGCGACTGACCTCTCATCCACGGGCACCGAAATGCAACCAGACAAAATAACAACAAACACTGGCAAATATATAAGTTTACTAATATTAAAAACCATTTCCATTACCACAAATAAAATCAGAAACCATAATGCAAATATTTTTACCTAAAAAATACTTGTTTATCATTAATCCCTAATCACCCCGCACACCCCTTATCCATGCTATTAAAGTCAATACCAGCGCGGTTATGACGGAATATTTAACCACATAGGTCACATCACCCCATCCGGGAACGTATTGTTTCTCGTTAAAAAAAGCGTACCCATAACCACCAATCATCCATGAAATTGAATATGCCACGAGAGAAATAAGTAAAGTCCAAGCAAATGACCGGGTTATTTTTTTAATCAAACTTCACCTCACTTATTTTTCGATTTCCCAATAAATTCAATTAAACTCTCCTGCATGGCTCCGCTTGCCACCCCACCCCCAATCACGGCGACATCGTTGGATTTAAACAAGTTGTAGCCGCTACCGGACCACGATCCGGAACCTGCCCATGAACTAGCATCGTTTATCGTCGGTCGGGCAATCGCATTCAATTTTTTTGTCATCATCGCCCCCGCGCCATAACCGAAGAAGCTTAATGCACCACTAGTTAATCCCTCGCCGATGATGCTCTCGTCTTTTCCTTGGAGAGCGTTGTTAATCGCCGTTGTCGCTGCACCGTTGACCCCATTAATCGCGACATTCATATACACCCCACGACCATGTCCTGCAGTTCCCGCAACGAATGCGCCAACCACATCCACAGGATTTATCTCGCCTTTCTGAGCGTATTGCGCAGTTGCATTGATCCCCGCACTGATCGATCCCGTTCCGACGGGGCCTGCTAAGGTTTGAGAGCCGAGCGCACCGTTAGCGCTGAAAATCGGCGTTCCAGGCAGCGTCGCAACTTGACGCCCTAAAGCGAGCGTGCCTCCAAGCCCCAGACTGGACGCTGAGTACAAGAGCGCCGCCGTCTCAGGGCTGAGTCCCAAACTCTGAAGTGCTTGTTCGCCGTACGTCGACGCGGCACCGCCCGTAGCCGTTCGTGTGAACCCAGCCTTTGAGTAATCGAATGCACTCACCGCAATCGCCGTTGCCGTCCCACACGCCACTACGGTAGGACAGCCGACACCCAATGCCCCCGCCCCAATGGCGACACTCGTAACTCCCTGCAAGGCGCCGAGTGTCCGGCCACCAACTTGGTATCGGTCATAGGCGTCGTTGATCTTGTCCGACAGGGAATATCCCTCGAACACCCCGGCGCGTTTTAGCATCTCTCGCTCCGCTGTAAATCCTTCACCCTCCGTTTGCATCTTCAGTAATACGGCACGGTTAGGATCACTGTCAGGTATCCCATCCGCGCAGCGCGCGTCGGCACACAACGCAGCAGCATATCGGTACTGCTCCTCTGGTGACTTTCCTCGCTGAAGTGCCTTGAGCTTCTCCTCCTCCGACGGATGCAACTGTCGGTTATAGCGATCAGCATTGAATCCAGTGAACGCCCCTGAGCTTCCCCCCACAGCCGCCCCCACCGCCGTTCCAATACCCGTCGCGACAATCTGCGCGAGCGCTTCATCGACGTCTGCATTTCCCGTCGGGCGTGAGTTCTGGATGTCGGCGCTCAGCTTGTTCAGTGCTTCGCCGAGCTTCGACGTCGCGCCTGCGCCTAACGCACCACCCAACGCATTGCCACCGCCCAAGCCCGCTACGATTGCACCGCCAGCGGCATGCATCAGCGCTCGGTAGTCGCCGCCTTCTTTCCAGTTTTCCGCTTCTTGCAGGTATTGCGCTTGGAGTTCCGGATCGGTCGTATTCTTCGCAAGCGTCCGCGCCTCATCCTCCTTCTTCGACGCATACGTCCCGATATCCCTCGCGACCGCTTCCCCCGCCGCCGTCGCGGCCGACATCAAACGCGACTGGTCGTTCAGCAACTCCTGCAAATCCGGCGTGCGGATCACCGTCCCGTTCAGGTCCGTCGTGTCGCGCTTCAGGCTTGCCAGATCCTGCTTCTGGTTCGCACCGTCCGTCAGCGTGATCGTGCCTTCGCTCACGCCGCTGTACGTCGTTGCGCGTTCACTGCCGCTCGCGAACTGCGGCAGCATCGGCGATATGCCGCCCTTGTTCTTGCCCGACGTCGGGCCCGTCGTCTTTTTCTCCGTGCCGCTGTTCGCGATGGAAAATCCACCGCCGAAGCCAAAGCTGTTCGCGCTGTATTCCGAGTGATTCTCGATGTCGGAGAACGTCAGCGTGCCCGTCGTCAACTGGTTCTTCGACGCATCCGCCGTACTCGCGATGTACGCCCCCTTCAGGTCCGTGTTGCCCGCCACGTCGACGTCGAACCCGCCAGCCCCCGCCTGAATGCCCGACTGCTCCACGACACCCGCATAGTTTGCGCTGGCATTACCCCGCGAGTAACTGAAGCTCCCAGACGCACCGCCCTGACTCAGATTCAGGCCGCCGCTCATGCTCTGCTGATGCGCTGAACTCTCACTCGTGTCCTGCACACTCGCGATATTCAGATCACCCCCCACACGCGCAATCACCGTCTCGGCATTCACGTTGGCACCGACGACATTCGTGTCGCCGCCACTCACAATCACCGCCGTATGACTCGCGTTGATGTGCGTGTTGCTCTGGAACGTCGAATCCGAATTCGCATCGCCGTTTCCTCGCGACGCCGAGGCCGACACCCCAAAACCGCCCGTACCGAACGACACGCCCAGACTTCCGCTCTTCGATTCGTTCTCGCTTCGCGTCGATTCCGTATCCGTGCTGTGACGCAGGTTCACCTGATTCGTCGCTTGCAGCAGTACGTCCTTCGCATCGATGCTCGATCCGATGACGTCGACGTTGCCCTTGCCGCTCGCAGCATCGCCCGTCGCAATGAAGGCCGCCGTCCCGCCCGCTTTGATCTGACTCGCCACGTTCTGCGTGCTATCGACCGACGACGTCGACTTGCTGCTCGACGATCCCCAGCTAAGCTCCACCTTCGCTTCCGGCGTCTCGCCCGCACGCAACGTGTCGAGCACCTTACCGGCCTCGCCCACCGCACCATAGGCGCCGCTCGCGGCGGCGTAGCCCCGCAACGCCGACACACGCGCGTCGCCGCCGGAGTCCACCGCCGCATTCACCTGACTGTTGACGTTCTGCACCGCATCGATGACCGGCGACTTCAGTGCCAGCGTGAAGCCCGAGCTCTTGTACTCGTGCGCCTCGTCGTGATGAACGCGATCGACGACCGATTCGATGGAGACGTTCTGCCCGATACCGGTCACGTCACCCCCCGCCATCACATCGCTACCGCGCACCGACAGATCCCTGCCCGCCACCAGACTGACGTTGCCATCCAGACTTCCGACGAGACTGCCCGTGTGCGTCACGCTGCTGTCGTTGGTTCTGTGCCGCTCCTCGTTCTTTCCATAGGAAATCCCGACGCCGCCAGCGGAACCCAGGCCCGAGTGCTTCGTCTCGTGAAACGAACTGCTCTCGCTCACGTTCTCCGACGTCTCGATTCTCAGATCTCGCCCGGCCTGCAACGCGACGTCTTGCGTGCCGACCACGGTGGAGCCGATCACGCTCAGGTCCCGGCCCGCCGTCGCGCCCACCGAATCCGCAGAAACGGTCGAACCCACGGCAACGGTCTGATGCGAGCGCATTTCGGACGTTTCCTCCGATTTCGACAGGAACCCCGAACTACTGTTGTGTTGCCAGCGATAGCCATCGTGCGTTTCCGACACCGCTCCGATCGTGACGTCGCCCGTCGCCGCCAGCGCCGCTGTGCCCGCGCCTTGCGAAGCCACGGTCGAGCCCAGAATCGTCAGGTTGCCCGTACCGGACGTCGGCGCGACCGGTGTTACCGCGTGAGCGCCCAGAAGCTCCCCGGCGACCGCCGTCTGCCCTGCGCCGACGATCACGTTGTTGCCCGCAACGACCTGCGTGCCACGAACGGATTCGTCGAGCGTGGAATCGACGAACTTCAACGTCCCGCCAAACGACCGCGCGTCGTGCGTGTAAGCATCTTTCGCGGCATTCACCGTCACATCGTTGCCCGCAATCACCGTCACGTTCTCGCCCGCACTGAGCGTGGCGGCATTGAGCGTGGTATCGCGTCCCGATATGGTCGTCAGATTGCCGCCCGACGAAATCGCACTCCCCACGTGCTGCGTCACGACGTCGCTACCGCCATTCTTGCCATCGCGGGTGCCGACGGTTTGCGATTGCCCGACTGCGAGCGTATTCAACTGGATGTCGCGCCCGGCGGCCACTGTCACCGAACCGTCGCTCGCGACCGCACCGGCATTGAGCGTCACGTCGCGATTCGCGACGAGCGTCGCACCGTTCGATGCCGAAATGCGCCCGACCGATCCGATCGATGTCGCCGAAGCGCGCGACGCGAACCCGCCGGTATCCGTCCCCGCCGTTTGCGTGAGCGTGGTCGATTCGTTGATGAGATCGCGCCCCGCGCGCAACGCGACGTCCTGGCCGTCGATGTGACCGCCAGTGTTGCGAATGTCGCCCAGCGACGTCAGCGCCGTCGTGCCACGGCTGCCGACAGAACCGAAGTTGACGATGGCGTCGCCCAGCACGGTCGTCGCGGTATCGCTAACGATGCGGCCACTATTCTGGACGTCACCCGTTGCCGCAAGCTTCACGCTCCCGCCTCCGACCAACGCGCCAGTGCTCGCCAGATCGACTGTGCTTGCCTGCGCCAGATAAACCTTCGGCACCAGAACCGACTGCACCGAACCGTCCGGCAGCGTGACGTCCTGCGACACAAGCCAGACGAGATCGGTCGTCAACTGCTGCATCTGCACGTCGGACAACCCAACCCCCACGCTCAGATCGGACTGCTTGCCATACGCCACACCGTTGCCCAGCAACGCCGTGTACTGCGCGAGATAGTCGGCGTTCCCGCCAAGCAGCGTTCTTCCGGTGAGCGCCGTGATCTGATCGCGCACGAGTTGCGTTTCGTAAAAGCCATCGCCAAGACGCTTCTGCGTTTTCTGTGGGTCCAGCCCGAGCGCGTCGAGCATGTAATCGCTGGAAATGAATTTTCCGTACTGCGTGAACCGCGCATCGGTCGCGACGAGATAGGTATGCTCCGGCGCCGGACGCAACTGGTACAGCGGACTGCCCGGCAGCGTCAGCCCCGGAACCCCGCCCGGCAATGTGATCAGTGCCGACCCGCTGCCGTTGCCGCCCGTCACGCCAGTGTTGCCGACGGTGTTGCCGTTCCGGTCAACGCTCGATACCGTGATCGTCTGGCCGCTGGTCTCCACGGTCTGATTGCCCACAGCAATCGCCGGGAGCGAGGCGACTGTGGTCGGCGGCAGCGGCGTCACCGGATACGCAACATCGAGCTGCTCGGAATCGCCGCCGGACTTCTGATGCCAGTAGAAGGTCGAGACCTGCGACTGCGCGACACGCTCCTGCAGGGCGATGCCCTCATCACGCACTGCGCCGCCTTGCGCACGACGAATCAGGTCGCCCCCCGCCGTCATCAATGACGACTGATTGCGGATCTCACCACCATCCGCATTGATGCGAATCGTCCCCTGCGCCTGAAGCTTGCCTTCGGCCGACGCGCTCACCAGTTCGTCACGCGTACGTGTCGTCGTCACGACGCGCTTCAATTCGTTGTAATCGCGCTGGTCGATGCCGAGATCGCCACGGGAGATGGCCTCGTCGGGACGAATCATCGTGCTCGGATTCCAGTCCGGCCAGAACGTAATGCGATAGGTCGAACCGTTGTCGACGATACCGTTGAAATACTGCACGGCCTGCGTCGCCACCTCTCGCGTCTTGGTGCCATTGGCGCAGTTCCCGTGATCGTCGCATGGCCCCTGCCCTTGCGTGGTGGCATCCGAATAGGTCTCGACGATCGGGCGCGTCAGACTGAAAGTCTTCGCCGCCATATCGAGATTCGTCACCTGCGATTTCGGCAATTCGACCGTCACGGGAAGCGCCAGGCGTTCGAGCAACATCGACGAAATTGGGGCGCGCCCCGCGTTCCAGTTCCACTCGGGGAACGTCCGACTTTCGTGCCACAGCGTTTCGTCGCCACCGATCAGACCGGCCGTCCACAAGCCGAACGTCTTCGTCTCGCTCTGCGGCGTGCCCGCTTGCGTCACGATGCTGGTGCGCTGGTTGTCCACCACGCTCGCGGCGATATCCAGATTGCCATCGGCGACGATGCTCGCCGAGCTGTTCGTCAGTTGCGACGACTGATTGGCAAGCATCCCGGTAGCGTCACGCACGCCGTCCCGCGCGATTTCGATATCGCCCATGCTGTACAGCAACGCACCGTCACGGTTCACCACAGCGTTGGACGCATACACGGCCAGCCGACGCGTCGCGCCCACGATCGCGGACGGCCCGGCATTGTCGACATCGGCGGCGTCGACCTGAACATCGTTGCCCAGCACACCGTAGACATTGTTGACGGTGTTCGCCTTCAGACGAACCGTATCGCCGCCGATATTGCCTGCGTTCGAGAGCAGACCGTCGGCGCTCAACTGCGTCGTTGCCGCATTGATCAGACCACCCGCATTGTTGACGATCTGCATGGCGCGCACGTTCAGCGCGCCCGGTGCTTCGAGCACGCCGTCGTTGACGAAGCGTCCCGTAGACGTCACCGTCAGCGCGCCATCGGCGCGCAACCGGTTCATCGACGCATTCACGTAATCGCCGCTCGCCGCAACCGTCAGATCGCGACCGGCGGTCATCTGCCCGGCACCGCTCATCGCACCGCCAACACTGACGTCCCGATTCGAGCGGACGATACCGCGCGTGTTATCGAGCGACGCCAGTTGCATGGCCACGTCGCCACGGCTTTCCATGACGCCGTCCGTATTCGTCACGCGTGCACCGCCCTGCGTCATCGTCAGCGAAGCGCCGCCGAAGACCTGACCGTAAGTGTTATCGAGCGCATCGCGAATGCCGAGCACCACATCGCCCCCACCGACCACTTTTCCGCCCGCCACGTTGGCGACGGAAGCGGCATCGACACTCAGCCGACCGTTGCCGCCCAGCGTGCCACCCGTGTTGTCGATAGTCGTTGCGGCAACGACTTCGGTAGCTCCGTCCCCCGCGTTGGATATCTGGCCCGACGCGTTGTCGATGGTCTGTGCGGAGACGTTCAGTCGGTCGTGCGCGCCGTTCGCACTGAGACGTCCGCCCGTGTTGGTGAGCGCTCCGCTCGCGCTCACCGTGACGTCGCCGGTCGACTGCATCGAACCGCTACTATTGTCGATGTCGCCGCCCGCCGACACCGAGAGACCCTTGGCACCGAAGACGACACCACCATCGCGATTGATGAAATCCGCAGTCGTCGACACGTGCAACGCATCGGCCGCGCTGAGTTCGCCACCGGCATTATTGAGCCACGCCGCCGTCGTGCTGAGCACGCCGAGCGTTCCCACCAGTCCGGTGCGGTTAGAAATGACGCCGGACGACGTCAACGTGAACTGCCCGTCGCCGAGATGGCTCACCGTCCCACCATCGTTGGTCATCTGCCCCACATCGAGCGCAAGCGATCCAGCGTTCGTTGCCATCGTCCCGCCGGTGTTATCGAGCGCGCCGCCTACCGTGATCGCCTGATCCGATGCGCCAAACTGCTTGATTTCTCCCGAACGATTGGATGCGTCGCCCGACACCGTCAGTGACAACGTGTCGGCGTGCAAACGGCCGTGATCGTTGTCCAGTACGGCGGCGGTGATCGTCGACGCCGCGGCAGATATCGATCCCTGACGATTGACGAGTGCGCCGCCGAGCGTCGCGTCGATGCGCTCGGCAGCCAGCGTTCCGCCCGTGTTATCTAACGCTCGCGCGGCCATCGTCATGGTGCCGCTGGCGAGCGTTTTCCCGGCGTTGACGAGCCTGCCCTCAGTCGTAAGCGTCAGATCGCCCGCCTGTGCGGCAATCACGCCACGATTCGAAACGCCCACGCCGTTCTCGGTGCCTTGCAGGAAGATGCGCTGGGCATACATGCCGCCCAGTTGCCCCACGTCCAGCGCCACGTCCGGCACGCCCGCTTCGCCCGCCATCTTTTGCACGGCCAAACGCTCGTGATCGACGAGATTCGTCCCCGTCACTACGTTGAGTTGTTTGGCGTGCAGTGCGGCGTTGACCTGCACCGCACGGGAGATGAGATCGACCTGACCGACGTTCTGTGCGTTCAGCCCGTCGCCCTGAATCACGAGCCGTCCGCCGTTGACCTGATATCCCGTGAGGCTACCGTCCGGCCCCATGATGGGCGAGCCCGTGGTCAGCACACCGCGCGTAGTGTTGATAAAGCCGCCGCCGTCGACCAGTATTCCGGCGCTGTTCGCCACCACCACCTGCGCGGCCTTGCCAGCGACTTCCAGATACCCGCGCAATTGGCTCGGTGACTGACTGTTGACCTGATTCAGAATGACGCGAGCCGCCTGATCGCGCGCCAGATTCGGGTTGCCATTCACGTACCCGGCCTGCTGCGTATTCACGAGGGTCGACGAGTTGTTCAGGATGACCCCCTGACGCGGCACGTCGAACTGCGAATACACATTTTTCGACACCCCGGCAGCCGTGGGCGCCGTGATGTTTACCTGCTGCAAACCATTCGCAGTCTGTACCACACCCGGCCCATTGGCTCCGGGCGCGGCCACCACTTGTGCACGTACTGCCACCGGCGCAATGACCTGAGCCAGTACCAGCGCCCGAACCATCGCGCGCTGCAAACCACCTTCCCCACGACTGCCCCGAACCCCATAGCGGCCTTGCCCGTTCACGTGTGCGTTCATCTGATCTTCTTGATTTTTAAGACGACTACGAGCGGGTCCTAACCCCACGTGTTACGTCTCGGATACCAACTTTCGCCGGCGGGAATTTTCTGAAGATCGGAGTATCTGTTTGGTCGCGAGGCGTTCCTTCAGAAAACGGAACAAATTGGGTTGCATCCCAAAAAATTCGCACAACAGGAACGAGCGCGAGGCGCGTCGATTAGATTTCGACGCCTAACTTACGCGCTTCATCATGAAAATCGCTTCGCGTCGTTCCCCCACGACGATCCGTCGTCTGTTATGCGCAATGGCGCTGTCGTCCCCTCCCGTGCTGCCGCTTGCCACTGCGCAAACGCCGCCGCCCGCCATTGACGCCGCAGCAAGCAACGCCCGTCAGCAGCAGCTTCTGGAACAACAACGGCAGGCGCAGGAGCGTGCGGCGGCCATCGACGCCCCAGGGGTACGCTCCGAACTGCCTGATGCACAGGGATTTCCGGCGATCCCTGAGGAATTTCCCTGTTTTCGGGTCGAGCAATTGGTGCTGGAAGTGCCAAGCACACTTTCCGAGACTGCACAGGCTGCGGGAGCCTCGTCGCTCGAACTCGATCCGTTTGCTTTCGCACAGCGCTGGCTCGATCACTATCGCGGCCGCTGCATCGGCAGCCGGGGCGTTTCTGCAATCACTACGGGGCTCACGCAGGCCATTCTGGCGAAGGGCTACGTTACGACCCGCGTACTTGTTCCGGAGCAGGACCTCTCGTCCGGCATGCTCACGCTCTCGCTCGTTCCCGGCCTGGTTCGGGAGATTCGCTTCTCCGACCCGTCGCAATACGGCACCTGGCGCTCGGCATTTCCCACGGGGGCAGGCAAGTTGCTGGAACTGCGCGATCTCGAACAGGGGCTTGAGCAGATGAAGCGTCTTGCGAGTCAGGACGTGACAATGCAGATCGTGCCGACCGACGTGCCAGGTGAGAGCGATGTCCTGATCGACGTCGACCGTGCAAAGCGGTGGACTGTCGTCACTTCCATCGACAACGGCGGCTCACGCGCCACCGGGAAACTGATGGGCAACGTGGCGCTCGGCATCGACAATCCGCTAGGACTGAACGACATCCTGAACGTGGGCGCTACACGCGATCTGGCATTCGCCGACAAACGCTTCGGATCAAGCGGATGGAACGCCTTTTACTCGATACCGTGGGGCTATTGGACGGCGAGCTTCTCCGCCTACACGAACCGATACAACCAGCAGATTGCCGGGATTAACGAGACTTTCTCGACGAGTGGGGAGTCGCAGAATCTGGACGTCAAACTCTCGCGCGTACTTCATCGCAGTCAGCAAAGCGTGCTCAGCGCGCACGTAAGGCTGAGCAAACGCTTCGGGCGAAGCTTTATTGAAGACACCGAGATCGATCAGCAGTACCGCAACCATACGTTCATCGAATTCGGTCTCTCGAATCGGCGCTACATCGGCGCAGGACAGTTCGACGGCAGTCTGACTTATCGGAAAGGCATTCCGGGATTCGGCGCAGCCGCAGACAATTCATTTCCCGGCGGCCCCACTTACCGGTTCGGCGTGACCGTCCTCGACGCAAGTTTTCTGGTGCCGCTCGGACAATTGCCACTTCGATTCATGACGACGTTTCGCGGCCAATTCACCCGCGACACGCTGTATTACATCGATAGTCTGTCTATCGGAAGCCGCTACACCGTGCGGGGTTTCGACGGAGAATCGTCGCTCGCCGCCGAGAGGGGGTTTTACTGGCGCAACGAATTGCAGTGGACGATGAAGAGCGGCGGCGCGTTCGATGTTTCGCTGTTCGCGGGGGCAGATTACGGGCGCGTAACTGGCCCGAATGCACGGCATCTCGCTGGAACGCAATTGGCAGGTGCCGTCGTCGGCCTGCGCACGAACACACGTCTGCCGTTCGGCTTTGTAGCCAGCGAACTCTTCGCCGGAAAACCGATCGTGAAACCGGCGTCGTTTCAAACGGCTCGCACAACGGTCGGCTTCTCGCTCACGGCACAGTACTAGCACCGCGAGTTCACGGCTCAGCTTGCCGTATCGAACAGCGCGTACGACGTCACCGCCGCCGTCTGTGTCAGTTGAGCGATCAGCTTTGATACCGCCAGCGAGGGTTCGAAGCTGCGAAACACGGCCGAGATTTCCGAATGGATCGGCGGCCCTGCCAGCGGCTTGAAGACGACCCCGGGAATCGACGTCGCCCCCACCAGGACATCCGGCACGATGGCCACGCCCTCGCCCAGCGCGACCGCCGTCAGCACAGCAATCAACGAACCCGGCGCAGAGCCGATGACCGGCGTGAAGCCCCCGCGACGCGCCACCTCGAACGTTCCTAGCGTCTGTTCCGGATTGATGAAGCGCTCGCCATCGAGCGACTCGGCATCGATTGCGCCGGACTGCTTCACCAGCGGATTTCCCGCGGGAAGCGCCACGCAGAAGCTGTCTCGGAACAGCACGTGCGCGCGATGCCGGTTGTGAAGATTGATCGGCATCCGGACCAGTGCGATATCGATGCGATTGTCCACGAGCATGGCGGGCGACTCATGTTGCGAGACCTCGCGCGCGGTGACGATCACGCCCGGCCACGCCTGACGGAACGCCGCCAGTTGCGATTGCAGAACGCCCGAGTACACCGCCGAGCCGACGTAACTGACTTCGACCCGCCCCGTCTCACCGCGCCCGGCACGCTGACCGGCCAGCACCGCGCGTTCGGCTTGCGCGAGCACTTGCTTCGCTTCGAGCAGGAACATCTCCCCGGCGGGCGTCAGGCGCACATCGCGACGACTGCGTGCGAATAGCTGCACGCCCAGCATGCGTTCGATGTCCTGAATCTGCACGGTGAGTGTCGGTGCCGCGATATCCAGCGCTTGCGCGGCCCGTCCGAAGTGCAGCGTCTGCGCCAGCGTCACGAAGTAGCGAAAGTGCCGAAGTTCCACGAGTTCCTCTCGGTTTGTTATGGGTTCCTGGCCATGCTACAGCGCGGCACTACGGGCGTCACCGTCGATTTCATTAGGTTGAACCTAATAACTTCGCCAACGCCCGGCAATGACTCGCCAGCCCCCTGCATGGTCGAATACTTCCACTCGAATCGCTGTCATCCGACGTGAAATTTCGACGGAATTTCCGGCAGCGGCCGCTCACTCAGTACCTCAGTACGGGACTTTTTGACGATGAACAACCGCGTTTCCGATGTCCTGCGCCGTTCCCCGCGACGCGCCGCCCAGCTTTGCACCATGACGGTCGCCCTATGCGCCGGCGCGACGCCGCTGCTGTCGCATGCCGTCGAGTTGCCCACGCGCCCTGTCCTCACGCTGGACGCTGCGCAAAACGTCATTCGCGCCGCACAAACCAAAGCCGCCACGGAAGGCTGGCCGTGCGTGATCTCGGTCGTCGACGCCGCCGGTCTGCCCATCGCGCTGGTCCGGATGGACAACGCCGCCGTCCCCGCTGGCGTGGACCTCGCCCCGGGCAAGGCGCGTACTGCCGCGCTGTTCCGTCGCCCAAGCGGCGTGCTGGAAGACGCGGTGAACGGCGCACGCCGTGCTGTCGGCACTGCGCAGGGCTACGTCCTCATGCGCGGTGGCCTGCCGCTCGTCGTGAACGGCACCGTCGTCGGCGCCATCGGTGTGTCGGCCGATACCCCGCAACATGACGAGGAAATCGCCAAGGCCGGGCTCGACGGCCTGATCCAAGCGGACACTCAACATGGCAACGCAAAACCCCAATAACGCTTCGAACGCGAGCGCCGCCTCGTCATCGACGGGCAGCCTCGCACTACTGCTCACCGCATCCACAGGCTGCGCGATGACGGTGCTCGATACCAACGTCGTCGGTGTCGTTCTGCCGACGATCTCGGCGCAACTGCATGCGAGCTTCGCGCAAGTGCAGTGGGTAATCGGCGCGTACGTGCTGTGCTTCGCGGCGCTATTGCTGCCTGCCGGGTCCATCGCCGACCGGTTCGGGCGTCGGCGCGTGTTCCTCTGCGGCATCACCGGCTTCGCAGCGGCATCGCTCGCGTGCGGTCTGTCACCCACAGCGCAGTGGCTCTACATCGCGCGTGCCGCGCAGGGCGTCGGTGCAGCGTTTTTGCTGGCCCCCGCGCTCGCCATCATCGGCCACGGCTTCCACGAAAAAGAGGCGCGTGCCCGGGCGTGGGGACTGTGGGGCATGGTGATGGGCCTGACAATGGTGCTTTCACCGCTTATCGGCGGCGTGATAGGCGACACGCTCGGCTGGCGCTGGGCGTTCCATGTCAACGTGCCAATCTGCGCTGCGCTCGGGCTGGCCGTGGTGCGCATCGTTCCCGAGTCGAAAGCGCAGGGCCAGCGCGGCGTCGACATCCCCGGCATCGCACTGTTCGCAAGCGCCATGTTCTGCGTGACGTGGGCACTGATCGCCGCCCCTGCCGCGGGCTGGACCAGCCCGGCCATTCTGACGCGCTTCGCCGCCGGTGCCGTCCTCTTTACGATCTTCGCGGCTGTGGAGCGTTCGCGTGCGCAGCCGATGCTCGATCTGTCGCTGTTCCGCTCATGGCCGTTCGCAGGCGCCACGCTCGCCATGTTCTCTTACGCCGCCTGTGCGCAAGTGATGGCCTCGCTGCTGCCGCAGTTCCTCCAGAATGCACGTGGGGAATCCGTCCTCGGTGCGGGCATCGCCATGTTGCCTTTCGCGATTGCGATGCTGTTGCTCCCGCAGATCGGCAAGCGGTTGTCCGCGCATCTGCCGTCGCACCGGATTCTCGTGCTGGGACTCTTCCTGACGGGGCTGGGCAATGCCGCAATGGCGTACGTGTCGGCGCAGGGACTCGCGCATTCGGCGCTGTCGCTGACCGTCGCAATGTTCGTGCTCGGCAGCGGCGGCGGGTTGCTCAACGGCGAGACACAGAAAGCCATCATGGGGACGATTGCGCGGGATCGCGCCGGGATGGCGTCTGGCATCAGCACGACATTCCGCTTCTCCGGCATTCTGCTCGGCTACACGGCGCTTGGTGCAGTGCTGAGTGCCGGGGTGCATCGCAGCGTCGCTGCACACGTGCCCGCGCTCGTCGGCAACGCGCAAAGCGATCTCGCCACACGGCTCGACTTCGCGGACGCGATCTCCGCCGGAGACTTCTCGCAGGCGTTGCATCTCTATCCCGACTCGCTCGCCCACGCGCTGCTCGATGCAGGTCGCAGTGCATACGCCAGCGGCTTTAGCGGCGCGTTCCTGGCCGCCGCGGCATTCGCCGTGCTGTGCGCGTTAGCGGTGCATCTGAGCATGGGCCGCGTGGAGACGGAAGAAGCCACTGTTGCACCGACGTCCCGCGCTTCGTGAGTCCTGGCCGACTAGGCCGTCGCGACACCCAGCGTCTCGCCGAGCGTCGCCGCCAGAAAGTCGGCCAGCGCCCGACGCGATGCGGACGCCGGGCCGCCACCATCCATCAACGCAATCTCCGAGGGTGGCGGTGGCGGCAAGGTGTCGCAAACCGCGTGCTCGGGTAACAGCACCGTCTCCGGCAAGACCGACACCCCAAGCCCGGACGACACCGCCGCCTGAATCCCCGTGAGGCTGTGGCTGCCGAACGCCACGCGCCACGGACGTTGCGCCGCGTCGAGGCTGCGAATCGCGCGCTGACGATAAATGCACCCCTGTGGGAACAGCGCCAGCGGCACCGGCGCGTGCGCCAGACTGTCGGCCTCTCGCGCCGCCGAGGAATCCACCGACTGCGCCGCCATCGCCCACACCAGCGTCTCCGGCCACGCCATCAGACAGTCGCCCTGCCCCGGTTCGCGTTTGACGAGCGCCAGCTCCAGATCGCCCGCACTCAACCGCTCCCGCAAGTCGGTACTCATGCCCGCCACGATCTCCAGACGGATGTCGCCGTGTGCCTGCACGAAGCGCGAGAGCATGTCCGCCATGCGACGCACATCGATGTCCTCGGGCAGTCCCACGCGTACCGTCGAGACACGGCTGTCGTTTTCCATTGCATCGACGGCTTCCATCGACAGCGCGAGCAGCTTACGTGCGTACTGCGCGAGGAGTTCTCCATGAAGCGTGGGCGTGACGTTCACCCCGGAGCGGTCGCGCATGAGCAATTGCCGCCCAAGCTCGTCTTCCAGACGCCGGATCTGCTGACTCACCGTCGATTGCGTGCGATGCACCCGCTCCGCCGCACGCGTGAAGCTGCCTTCGTCGACGACCGCAACGAGTGTCTTGAGTAAGCCGAGATCCAGCATGGCGGCACCATATTTACAAATTCGATAAGTATTGAATTTTAATTTAATTTCAGAATATGGAGTGAAACGACTACGCTGGCGTCATCCCGTTATCGTCATGGAGTCTCGTCATGCCTCAGCCGTCCACTTCGCTGCAACACAGCCCGCGTCCGCAATGGCTCACCTTCGATTGCTACGGCACGCTCATTCAATGGGACGAAGGGCTACGCGATGCGGTCACGCGGATTCTTCAAAGCAAGCCCGGCCATAACATTGGCACGTCAGATCTGATCGCCACGTTCGACCATCACGAGCACGCGCTGGAGCAGACGCCGCCGCACCGCGCGTTTCGTGAGGTCGCGGGCGAGGGACTTCGACTTGCGTTGCAGGATCTCGGCTTGCAAGCGTCGCCGCAGGACATCGGCGTGCTGACGGACAACATCTCGGCCATGCCGCCGTTCCCGGAAGTCGTGCCGACGCTTGCGGCGCTCAAGGCGCGCGGCTACCGGCTGTGCATCGTCTCCAATACGGACGACGACATCATCGCGGGCAATGTCGCGCAACTCGGCGGCCACATCGATCGCGTGATTACCGCGCAGCAAGCCGGAGCCTACAAGCCGAATCGCCGTCTGTTCGATTACGCGCACCAGCAACTCGGCGTGACGAAGGACGACGTCGTCCACATCTGCGCCAGCCCGCATCTGGACCACGCGGCAGCGCGCGATATCGGCTTCCGGTGCGTATGGGTAGATCGCGGCACCGGACGTCGGCCGCTGCCCGATTACACCCCGGATGCGACCATTGCCACGCTCGACACCGTGGTACCGTTGTTCGACGGATTTGGCTGGTAAGCGCTCGGCGTCACCGAACGCCGCCGAACGCTGCCAAGCGCCGACGATTACAAGCCATCACGAACACTCACGAGGAGACCGACATGGCGCACACCCTCTCGCTGAACGCCGACGACGCGTCGCTACGCGTCGATGACGTGGATCTCGATACCCCCGCCGTGCGCACCGCCCGCGAAGAACTCGCGGCCTGCTTTCGGCTAGCCGCGATGCATGGTTTCGAGGAAGGCATCTGCAATCACTTCTCGGCAATGCTGCCCGGCAGCGACCGATGGTTTCTGGTGAACCCGTTCGGGCTGGCCTTCGAGGAAATCACCGCGTCGAGCCTGCTCGTCTGCGATCTCGACGGTCATGTCGTGGCGGGCGACGGGGTGCCCGAAGCCACCGCGTTCTACATCCACGCGCGCCTGCACAAGGCGAACCCGCGCGTGCGGGCGGCCTTCCACACGCATATGCCCTGGGCGACGGCGCTGGCGATGAGCGAAGGCGAGCCGCTCGTCTGGGCGGGACAAACAGCGCTCAAGTTCTACGGACGAACGGTGCTCGACACCGACTACAACGGTCTCGCGCTCGGCAACGAGGAAGGTGACCGTATCGCGGCGGCGATGGGCGACGCCGACATCGTCTTCATGAAGCATCACGGCGTCATGGTCGCGGGACCGACCATCGCCGAAGCGTGGGACGACCTCTACTATCTGGAGCGCGCCTGCGAAGTGCAGTGCAAGGCGATGAGCACAGGGCGCGAGCTTCGCCCGGTGCCCGATGCCATCGCGCGACGCACCGCCGCCGAGATGCGCGCGGGCGACCCGCAAAGTGCTCGCGCGCATCTGGATAGCGCCATGCGACGTCTGCGTGCCGCCGGGGTGCCATTCGACCGGTAGGCGTCATTGCGCCGACTGTCCGCCCCTCAGAGGTCACAGGCCGACGATTTCCTGCCGGAACGTCTCGCACACCTCCCGCACGGCCTGCGGGTCATGCGGCACAGGCAGCGCCGCCATGGCACGGAAGAACGCATCGTGACGCGCCGGAGTCGACACCAGCAGCATGCGCGCCAACCCGGCTTGCTCGTTGACGAAGCCGTGCACGTCGCCTTTCGCCACGTTCACGATTTCGCCCGCAACGACATCGCGCGTCGTGTCGCCCACGGTGAAGCGCAACCGCCCGTGCGTCATCACAAACGTCTTCTCCTCGTCGAGCGAACGGTGCATCGGCGCGCCGCCTTGCGGGTTCACGGTCATGTCCATGAGCGTGAGGTCGCGCTCATCGTGATCGTGCACACCGGCAAGGAGCCGCACATCCATGTTGGCAAACGACACGACGTCGGCGGACGGGTTGAATTCGGACTTCATGAGGCGTGAAACTCCTTCGTTCGATTGAGATCAGGGGGAATGGCGTCATTCTGGCTGCCGCTCACCTGAGAGAAAAGACGTCTAAAATTGGCAAGACTTGCCAATGGAATGGACAATGGATCTCAATGGAACGCTGGCGTTCGTCACCGTCGTCGAGTGCGGCTCGTTCTCGGCAGCTGCGCGCACGCTGGAAATTCCGCGCTCGACGGTCAGTGCGCGCGTCGCATCGCTAGAAGCGCATCTGGGGGTGTTGCTGCTTCGGCGCACCACGCGGCGCATTGCGCTCACGGACGACGGCCGCGACTACTTCGAGCGCGCAGCCCCGGCGATCAGAACGCTTCGCGAGGCCGAGCAATTCGATGAAACCGATGCCGCCGGACGCCGTCCGCTGAACGGTTCGATACGCCTTGGTGTGCCGTTCGATTTTCCGTTCGACGCGCTGAGTCAGGCCATCGCGACGTTCCGCGCCGCGCATCCGCGTGTTCGCTTCGACGTGCTGGTGGACGACAGCGTGAGCGATTTCGTCGACGACAATCTGGACATGGCGATTCGCGGCGGCCAGCCCGGCGGCGATCACATCGTTGCGCGTCGCATCGCCACGTTCGGCTTCGCGCGCTTTGCGAGTCCCGTATTCGGGAAGGCTATCGGTAAGCGGGCATCACGCGGAGGGCACCGAGACTCACATGACATCCCGCAACTGGTTTTCAAACCGCGGTCCGCGTCGGCATCGACGCCCCGATCCCCAGCACTCGGCGCGCCGCTGCAGAACTATGCCGTCGCCACCAACAGCTTCGCTCTGCTCAAACAACTGGCATTGCACGGTGCGGGGATGGTCGTGCTGCCCGCGCATACTTGCGATGCCGAAGTCGCGAGCGGCCAACTGCTCAGCTTGCCACCCGATAGCGTCGACACACAGGCAGGGCTTTATCTCGTCTACCCGTCGCGGCGTGCGCTGACCGCGAAAGTCAAAGCGTTCTCCGACCATCTCGTCGCACACCTGGAAGCCCGGGGAACAACTCACAAGCGATCGGTGCGAGAATCGACGACTTCCCGCTTATCCGTCGAAAGCACCGAAGGTCAAACATGAACCCGTTGCCTCCCCCGGTTCTCGATCACGTCGTGGTCAACGTCAAGGGCGATCTCGAAGCGTCCGTCGACACATACCGTCGTCTGGGCTTTGCGCTGACCGAGCGCGGCCATCACTCGCTCGGCTCCAGCAATCACCTCGCGATCTTCGGCGAGAACTATCTTGAGCTCCTCGGCTACGAGGCGGGCAAATCCACGGTCCGTCCGGACGTGATGCAAGCCCCTCTCGGCCTCACCGGCCTTTGCTTCAAGACGCCGGACGTTCACGGCGTTTTCGCGGCATTGCAGGAGCGCGACATCGGCGTGGAAACACCCGCCGAGTTTTTCCGTCCCGTTCACCTGCCGGATGGCACAACGCAGGACGCTCGCTTTCGCACCGTGCGCATCGCCAGCGACCTCGTGCGCAACGGTCGTGTGTTCTTCTGCCATCACCTCACACCAGAGCACGTGTGGCGCGACGAATGGCGCGAACACCCGAATGGTGTGACCGACATCGTCGGCTATGTGATCAGTTCTCCGAATCCGGCGCAGACGGCCGCGCTCTACAACCGCGCCTTTGGTCCTGGCGTGCTTTCCGAGATCGGGGGAAGCGGTTACGCATTCACCGCCGGTCGCGCCCGTGTTCAGATCGTCAGTACGCTTAACGCCGCCCGTCGTTTTGGGCACGTGGAGACGACAAACGACGGCAGCGAGCGCGGCGTAGCGCTGGTGCTTCGCACACGCTCGCTCGCGCAAACGGAAGCGGCTCTGCGCAAGCACGGCGTGCCATGGAAGACGCTCGACAACGGCACCCTTCTTGTCGCAGCGGGCGATGCCTTTCACGTCGCGCTTCAGTTCGTCGAAGGGTCGATGGCGTGAGCATTCGCTGATCGCGCCTCGCGGCGGGTGTTCCTCAACCCGCCAACGCCGCATTAATACCCTCTTGCGGCGTCATAGACAAATGGCAACGGTGCGCCCCGCAGATGTGCGCCGAGCACGTCGGCCACCTGGCGCGCCCTCGCCGCATACGACACCGTCGACGCGATGTGCGGTGTGACGAGGATCTTCGGGTGACGGCGCAGCGCGTCGTCCGGTGGCAACGGCTCGACGTCGAAGACATCGACAACCGCCGAGCGCAGACGGCCGCTATCCAGCGCGTCGAGCAACGCTTGCCGGTCGAGATGAACACCGCGGCCGACCTGAATCAGGCTGGCCCCGGCCGGAAGTTGCGCAAATAGCTTGCGTCCGAGAATGCCTCGCGTGGCATGGGTGTCGGGCAGCAGATTCACGAGAATGTCGGTCTCGGCGAGCAACGCGTCGAGTTGCGCTTCGCCCGCAAAGACGTTGACGCCCGTGAGCAATCGCGGCGTGCGCGCCCAGCCGTTCACCTGAAAACCGTTCGCGCGCAGACGCGTGGCGACCGCACTTCCCAACTCGCCGAGTCCGAGCACACTCACGCGCGTGTCGTGTGCAAGACGTCCGGTGAGGTCGTTGGCCCAGCGTCCGTCACGCTGCGCAGTGATCAGCGCCGGTATGTCCCGCACGATGGCCAGTGCGGCGAACGCGACGAAGTCGCTCATGCGCTCGCGCGTTTCCTCCGTCACCATGCGGACGATGGGCACCCCTGTGGGCAAGGTAGGATCGGCCAGAATGTGATCGACGCCCGCCGCTGCGCTCAGGATCAGTCGCAAGCGCGGGTAGTGGGCGAGGCGTCCATGATCGGGCTGATAGACGAGCGCGTACTTGACGTTGCGCGCATCGACGAACGGATCGTCCCAGCCGTACACGCGCAGGCCTGGCATCAGCCGCGCAAAATGGTGTTGCCATTCGGTCAGCGCGGCAGCGCCGCCCGACTTGATTAATAAGGTGTCGCCTTGCATGACTTCGGGGGAGGGTGCCTCGCGTCGGTACATCGGACGTCGGGGCTTCACGAGAGAGCGGCAGCCCATCCTACCGGGCGTGTCGCGCGCCACTAAGCATTTGTTATCGAATAGCTTATGACGGCACGACGGGAATGCTCCCCGGCGTCTGGACATAAGGTCGAGCAGCCGACGTCCCCCGAGCGATATCTCGCCAGATGAGAAGACCGGTGCTCTGGATCACTTCCCATCCGGAAAAATATTTTCTGGATTTTCAGGGCTTCGTCCCGTCTGTCGAAACGCTCGCAACGTTGTGCAAACGTCCGCCCCGTGGGCGTCATCACCATGCTGCGACGCAACAATTCACCGTATTGTTTCTATATTCACAATAATCAATCCGGCGTCCGGGCATTGTCTGTTCCTGCTGTGACCCGCTATAGTTGGCCCGCCCCCGCGACGCGATAAGCTCATTCCTTCGTATATGAAGTGTTCCCGAGGCGAACGAGCGGATCTGCGTCATGTTGTAAACGTAGTTATCAATGCGATGCCCCCATCGTCAGTAGAAATGAGAGACACAGCTACATCCAACGCCGGAATCGACAACAAGCCACCCACCCCCGAAGAAGTCCGCAAACGCGTGTTCGCGATTGTCGCGGCGTCGTCCGGGAATCTGGTCGAGTGGTTCGACTTTTACATCTATGCCTTCTGCGCGATCTACTTCGCGCCTGCGTTCTTCCCCAGCTCGGACCCGACTGCCCAGTTGCTCAACACGGCTGGCGTGTTCGCGGCCGGCTTCCTGATGCGCCCCATCGGCGGCTGGATCTTCGGCCGTATTGCCGACCGTAATGGCCGGAAGAACTCGATGGTCATCTCCGTGATGATGATGTGCCTCGGCTCGCTGCTGATCGCTGCGTTGCCGACGTACGCCAGCATCGGCAATTGGGCGCCTGCACTGCTGCTGTTCGCGCGCTTGCTGCAAGGTCTGTCGGTCGGTGGCGAATACGGCACGACGGCAACGTATATGAGTGAAGTGGCGCTCAAGGGCCGTCGCGGCTTCTTCTCATCGTTCCAGTACGTGACGCTCATCGGCGGTCAGTTGCTCGCGGTGCTCGTAGTCGTGATTCTTCAGCAGTTGCTCAGCGAAGCCGAACTCAAGGCGTGGGGCTGGCGTATTCCGTTCGTGGTCGGCGCGATCACGGCGGTGGTGGCGCTGATGCTGCGTCGTACGCTGCACGAGACGTCGACGAGCGCGAGCCGTAACAACCGCGATGCAGGTTCGATCGCCGGTCTGTTCCGCCATCACAAGGCTGCGTTCTTCACCGTGCTGGGTTACACGGCTGGCGGTTCGCTGATCTTCTACACGTTCACCACTTACATGCAAAAGTATCTGGTGAACACGGCGGGCATGCCGATCAAGACGGCGAGCTACATCATGACCGCCTGCCTGTTCGTCTACATGTGCATGCAGCCGATCTTCGGCATGCTCTCGGACAAGATTGGCCGTCGCAACAACATGCTGCTGTTCGGTGCTCTCGGCGCGATTGCCACGGTGCCGATCCTGACGGCGCTCAAGACGGTGCAAAGCCCGATCGCTGCAGGCGTGCTGATCTGTCTGGCGCTCGCCATCGTGAGCTTCTATACGTCGATCAGCGGCATCGTGAAGGCCGAGATGTTCCCGATCGAAGTGCGCGCACTGGGCGTGGGTCTGGCCTACGCGGTCGCCAACGCGATCTTCGGCGGCTCGGCAGAGTACGTGGCGCTGGGTCTGAAGAAGGCGGGCATGGAGCCGACGTTCTACTGGTACGTCACCGGCATGATGGTGCTGGCATTCGTTGTGAGCTTGCGCCTGCCGCGTCAGGCGAAGTATCTGCATCACGAGCATTGATCGCGTGCTGATGAAGCGGTAATACGAAGGAGGCGGAAGATGCGCAACGTCTTGAATTCCCCGACCTCCGTGAAGTCCGCCTTTTCAGCCCATGCCTGAATCACCGATCTGGCACGGCTGTACGCCGACGATCCCTTATAGAAAAGCACGTGACCACCGGGTGCGGTGTGGCGTGCGAAAAGATCCAGGATTTCTTCGTCCGTCTTTGCGCCGTAGCGACTGTTCGCTTCGGTACGGAATTCGCACAGATGGAAGAGCGTGACGACATCGAAGACGGGCAGCAACTTCGTATTGCTCGTGTAGATGTCGCCAAAGTACGCGAGATAGTTTTTGCTGATCTCGGGACGGCGTGTCACCAGATCGACGTACGATTTGTACTCCTTGGGCGACGCCGTGATCCCGAACACCGTGTTGTTCAGCGACGGCCGGGCGCACTGCTCGCCCACCACATGATGGCCGCCCGTGCCGAAGTGGTAGATGCGCATGCCGGTGAGCTTCATGGCCTCCAGCCAGTCTACGAAATGCACGTCGCAAGGGCACTCCTGCGTGCGCAGACCCCAGTACTTCTTCCAGACATTCATCATGCTTTTTTGCTCTCAAGAGGATGTCCGGCAAATGGTAGCCACGCCCCGCACCACTGAGTGACGACAACTGTTGAGATTTGTGCCGGTTTGTTCTGATGAAACACATCGCGTCGATGGGATCGCATCATCCCGCTTAAAATCGCTTGACCCTCACGTTGCGTGAGGCTTCAGCCTTGTCACACGCCAGAAGATCACGGGAGTTTCCATGCGGCTCAAAGTCGGTGAATTAGCCAAACGTAGCGGCCTGACGGTGCGCGCGCTTCACCACTACGACACGCTCGGCCTGCTCTCGCCTTCGGCGCGCTCCGATGCCGGTTATCGACTCTATGACCTGAGCGACATCGCCCGTCTGCATGAGATTCAGGCGCTGCGTCGCTTCGGCATGTCGCTTGCCGACATCGGCCAATGGCTGGCAAGCCGGGATGCTTCGAACGGCAGCGACGACAGGCACAGCGCCTACGACGGGCTTGATGCGCTTATCGCACGCCAGATCGACATGCTCACGCATCAGATCGACGATGCGAGCCGCCTGCGCGAACGCCTCGTCCGACTGCAATCGCAGTTGGCATCGGGCGAAGCCCCGGAACTTGCCGAATGGTTGTCGACGCTGGAGCTGATGAATATGTACGACAAATACTTCTCGCAAGACGAACTCGCCCGCTTCCCGCTCTACCAGAACAAGCAGGCGCACGATTCCGACTGGCCCGCGATCGTGGCCGAGGTGAGGGATCTGATAGCCCGTGGGGAGCCTTCGACAGGTGAGACAGCGCAGGCGGTCGCTCGTCGCTGGATGGCGATGATCAAGCGCGATACGGGCGGAGACGCACGTCTGCTCGCCAAGCTCAATCTGATGCACCTCAGCGAGCCGTCGATGCAATCGCAGACGGGGATTACGGGCGATGTGATGCAGTACATCAAGGAAGCTTTCGGGCAGACCAAGCTGCGGATCTACCGACAGTATCTCGACGACGCCGAATACCGCTTCCTCGCGGCCAACTACCTCAACCACACGGACGAGTGGCCGGTCCTCATCGGTGCGATACGCGACCGGATGGAAGCGGGCGCGCCGCCCGAAGCGCCGGAAGTTCAGGCGCTAGTGCGTCAATGGCTGACGTACTTCCGCGCCTACGCAGGAGACAACCCGGCCACACATATGAAGATCCGCGAGGCGCATCGTCTCGAACCCGAACTGATGGAAGGGTCATTTATCGACTTGCCAATGCTTGAGTTTGTGAAGCAGGGCATTGCGGTGGCGATGCGCGCGACGTCAGCCTGACGCTCAGATGTCTTCGCCCGCCGCAAGGCGCGCGCTCTGCCAGATGGCGTCGAGCACGTGATGCGGCTGATGGCGACGCCGATAGAGCGCGATGTCGAAGCCGATCTGCCAGTCTTTTCCGCCGACGATGGCGAGCGTGCCTCGCGCGACGTCGTCGGCCACCAGACGCTGCGGCAGCCAGGCAATGCCCGCACCGCGCCGCGCCATGGCGAGAATCGCTTCGTATGAATCGGCCTGATAAACCGGCTTGAGCGTCGGACGGTTCGGCATCTCCGCGAGGTGGCGCGCGAGCACGGCACGCAGCGTCAGCGTACGGGTGAACGCCAGCCACGGGATGGGCGACGGTCCGGCCGCGAGCCGATACTTCGCCCGGCCCTTCGCATCGAGCGCGCTGACCGGCACCAGCACCTCACGCGCCACGCTCAGCCAGTCGAAACGGTCCTGATCGATGAGCAGCCGCGTGTGTGCGCTGGAATAGACGATCAGCAGATCGACCTCGCCCGCAGCGAGCCGCAGGATGGCTTCCTCCGCGCCGCCAGTGGACAGTGTTGCGGTAAAGAAACCGATGCGCGAGACGGTCTCGTCGTACCAGTCCGGGAAAAACGTAGCGGCCAGTGTGCGGCCCGTGGCGATCTTCAGGTTGTTTTCAAGCGTGGGCGCGGCGTCCTGCAATTGCGTGCGGGCGCTGTGAAGAATGTCGAGCGCGTTGGTGGCCGCATCGAGAAATACGGTACCGGCGGCGGTGAGTTCGAGCGGTTTGCTCCGCTCGACGAGACGCGTGCCCACCCATTCCTCGAGCGCGCGAATGCGTCGCCCGAATGCCGGATGTGTGACGAATCGGTTCTCCGCCGCTCGCGTGAAGCTGCGCGTGCGTGCTAGTTCGACGAAGTCTTCAAGCCATCGCAGTTGCATGCCGCCTCCTCACTCTGCGTTCACTCTCTTGCCATTTCTTGCGCGCATCAGACGAATCGCGCTCGCATGGACGAACCGCTCAGGCCTTCGACAGCGATTTGAGTGCGTGCTTGATACCGTCTGACACGCTCGTGCCGTCGGGCACCGTCTTGACCGCCGCGAGCGCTTCCTTGTCGGAATAACCCAGCGCGAGCAGCGCGTTGACGACATCGCTCTTGTGATCGTGCGGTGCAGCGGCCCCGGCGACGGTGCCGAGTTGCGCGCCGAGCTTGCCTTTAAGTTCGAGCAGCAGACGCTCCGCCGTCTTCTTGCCGATGCCCGGGATCTTGGTCAGACGTCCGGACTCCTGCAACGTGACGGCCTGCGCGATGTCGGCCACGCTCATGCCCGAGAGGATCGCAAGCGCTGTGCGCGCACCGACGCCCGAAATCTTGAGCAATTCGCGGAACGTGTTGCGCTCGTCCGGCGAGCCGAACCCGAAGAGCAGTTGCGCGTCTTCGCGCACGATAAACTGCGTGAGCAACGTCACGCGCTCACCGACATTCGGCAGGTTGAAGAAGGTGCTCATCGGCACCGAGATTTCATAACCCACACCCTGGCAATCGACCAGGATGTGCGGCGGATTCTTTTCCAGCAACGTGCCGGAGATGCGGCCAATCATTGACGCCCCGAGAGAGTGACTTCGACAGGCGGCAAGTTTAGCAAACCGTTCGGGCCGCTTTGGGGTTTGAGGGGAAGGTTTTCTGCTGGGGTGCTACGGGTATGGGGAAGTTCGGATAAGTGCGCGACTACGCCCGAGCTCACCCCTCCCCCCCAACCCCCTCCACCAAATCCCCCGTCGAGCGTTTCGCTGCGGAGCGCAGGCACTCAAGCGCTTCGACCACGGCGGCGCGATTCGCACCATCGTCGCGCCAGTACATCGAGACCCCACCGAATCCGGCGAGACGTAACGGCACAATGCGTAGCGCCCCAAGCGCCTGCAACCGGCTCGCCGTGCGGTGCGACGCCAGACCGATCATGTCGCTGTTGTTGAGCAGTGTGAGATTGAGAATCGTCGAGTTCGATTCGACGGTGTCGTTCGGGAGCGGATACCCCGCTTCGGCCAGTGCCGACTCCAACGCATTGCGAATCGGCGTGCCTCGCGGCCAGACGACCCAGCGATAGCGCTGGATATCCGCCCAATCCACCGTCGGTAACGAAAACACCGGATGCCGCGTGCGGGCGACGAAGTGCAGCGGCTCCAGATATAGCGCTTCCGTGCGCACGTTTCGGTCCTGCAACTCTGGGGCTGAGCGTCCGACGACGATGTCGATCTCGCTATGCGCCAACTGATTCATCAGTCGGTCCATCGTATTTTCGACAACGCGCGCCTGCACACGGGGCATGCGTTGCAGCAGCAGCAATACCGCGAGCGGCACCGTGTCCGCCGACGATGCCCCCGACGTCCCGATCGCCACTAGCCCGCTCCCGCCTTCGCGCATGGCATCGAGATCGTCGCGTGCCGTGTCGAGCTGCGCTTCGATGCGTCGCGCGTGCTGAATCAGCGCCTCGCCGTACGACGTCGGCCGCAGTCCCCGCGCCTGACGCTCAAACAGCGGTAGACCGATGTCGTCTTCCAAATCCTTGAGCCACTTGGACAAACCAGGCTGCGTCGTGTTGAGCAACGCGGCGGACTGGCTCATGTTGCCCGTCTCCGCGAGGGTCAGCAGCATCTGCAAGTTGCGCAGACGTAGTCGTTGCGTCCAATCCATGCGCTTTCTCCGGGCACCTCGGGTGCGTATCGCTCAAATCCCCCGATCTATACGTTTTTTCGTATGGATCCGATGATTTTTTCATTTCAAAGAATATGTCTCGCCGAGTATAACGCTATTCATAGACCCGAAAAGCACCACGCAACGCCGTCTGCGACAGCCGCCAGACGAGCCAACCGGGCCCCCTTCCAACATGGAGACAAGCATGTCCGACCGCGCCCCAAGCGCCGAACGCGCTGCCTATTACGAACACATCGGTCACAACCACATGGCCCCGCTGTGGGAATCGCTGCACAGCCTGGTGCCGCCGCAGCCGCGTCCGCGCGTTGTGCCCGCCATCTGGAAATACAACGAAGTGCGCCCGCTCGTGATGGAAGCGGGTCGCGTCATCAGTGCCGAAGAAGCCGTACGTCGCGTACTGATTCTGCAGAACCCCGGCACGCCGGGGTCGTCGAGCATCACCGGTTCGCTCTACGCCGGTCTGCAACTGATCCTGCCAGGCGAAATCGCCCCGAGCCATCGTCACACGCAATCCGCGCTGCGCTTCATCGTTGAAGGCAGCGGCGCATGGACGGCCGTCAACGGCGAGCGCACCACGATGCACCCGGGCGACTTCATCATCACGCCGTCGTGGACATGGCACGACCACGGCAATCCGTCCGACGGCGAGCCGGTCGTCTGGCTCGACGGCCTCGACATTCCGCTCGTGCAGTACTTCGATGCGGGTTTCGCCGAGAACTACCCCGAATCGCAGCAACCCGTGCAGCGCCCCGAGGGCGACAGCTTTGCGCGCTACGGTTTCAACATGCTGCCGGTGCATCACAAGGTCAGCGATCCGACGTCGCCGATCTTCAGCTACCCGTACGCCCGCTCGCGCGAAGCGCTCGACACGCTGTATCGCAACGGTGAACTCGATCCGTGGGACGGTATCAAGCTGCGCTACGTCAATCCGGCGACCGGCGGCTGGCCGATGCCGACGATGGCGACGTTCATGCAATACCTCCCGGCCGGCTTCCAGGGCAAGACCTATCGCAGCACCGATGCAACGGTGTTCTCGGTCGTTGAAGGTCGCGGCACGGTGCGCATCGGCGACGACGTGTTCCAGTTCGAACCGCGCGATCACTTCGTGGTGCCGTCGTGGGCACCGGTGCAACTCGCCGCGCTCGACGACGCCGTGCTGTTCAGCTACTCCGACCGCCCCGTGCTCGCCGCGCTGAACCTGCTGCGCGAGTCCCGCACCTGAGCGAGACCTCCCTATTTGACGACCTCACGCGCCAGCCACGCCTGCATGGCACGCGCGAGGTCATCGCCCCTCCACCTTATTAGTTGAGTCCATCACCATGTCCTACGTCTTCACTCCGCCCGCCGTCGTCGGCATTCCCGTTGTCGGCAGCAACGATCAGTTCGCCGTGCGTCGCGTGTACTGCGTGGGCCGCAACTACGCCGCCCATGCCCGCGAGATGGGCTTCGATCCGGACCGCGAACCGCCGTTCTTCTTCTGCAAGCCCGCCGACGCAGTGCTGCCGGTCGCATACGGCGACACGCTGGAACTGAAGTATCCGGCGCAGACGAGCAACTACCACTACGAAGCCGAACTGGTCGCCGTGATCGGTAAGGCGGGTTCGGACATTCCGCTCGATCAGGCGCTGGAACACGTTTGGGGTTACGCCGTCGGTCTGGACATGACGCGTCGCGATCTGCAAATGAAGATGCGCGAGATGGGCCGTCCGTGGGAAATCGGCAAGGCCTTCGATGCGTCGGCGCCGATCGGCCCGATTCATCCGGTCTCCAGCGTCGGTCATGTCGAAAAGGCCGCGATCTCACTGACCGTGGACGGCGCGCAGAAGCAGAAGAGCGATGTCACGCATCTGATCTGGTCCGTGGCCGAGACGGTCTCGTACCTGTCGCAATTCTTCCGTCTGGAACCGGGCGACCTGATCTACACGGGCACCCCGGAAGGTGTCGGCCCGGTCAAGGCAGGCGAGACGATGGTCACGGCCGTGGAAGGTCTCGGCGAGATCACGGTGCGCGTGGTCTGAGGCAACGGTCATGCAGCTCTACAGCTTTTTCAACAGTTCGACCTCGTACCGCGTGCGCATTGCCCTCGCACTCAAGGGACTTGCGTTTGACACCATTGCGGTGAACATCCGCGTCGGTGAGCATCGCGCACAGCCGTATGTCGACGAAGTGAACGCCTCGGCCGTCGTGCCCGCGCTGGTCGACGGCGACGTCTCGCTCGGTCAGTCGCTCGCCATCATCGACTATCTCGACGCGAAGTATCCGCAAGCGCGTCTGGTGCCGCAGGACATCGAAGCGCGTGCCCGCGTGCTCGAACTATCGATGCTCATCAGTTGCGACATCCACCCGGTGAACAACCTGCGCATCCTGAAGTATCTGCAAGGGCCTCTCGGGTTGTCGGCCGAGCAGAAGGACGCGTGGTATCGCCACTGGGTCGCCGAAGGTATGGCAGGTGTCGAGCGTCTGCTTGTGAAGTACGGGCACGGCGCATGGTGCTTCGGCGACACGCCCACGCTCGCCGACGTCTGCCTGATCCCGCAGATCGCCAATGCACAGCGTATGGGTTGCGATCTGTCGCCGTATCCGCGTGCGATGGCGGTGTTCGCGCTGGCGGAGACGCATCCGGCATTTCTTGCGGCGGCCCCCAGCCGTCAACCGGATTACTCGGCGTGATGCAAGTGAAGCCAGCGTCCTCACACGACGCTGGCCGCGTGCGCCGCAAGTGAATGAAAAAGCAGGAGGGCAGGCACTGCCCGAGGAGACAAGCATGACGCAATCCCATCAACCCAAAGCGCTGGTCGTCGGCGGTGGTATCGGCGGACTCGCCGCCGCGCTCGCGCTCGCCAATCAGGGCGTGCAGATCGAGCTGCTGGAGCAGGCCGAGACCATCGGCGAAATCGGTGCGGGCATCCAGTTGGCAGCGAACGCCTTCGCTGCACTCGATGCGCTCGGCGTCGGCGAGGCCGCGCGCGCACGCTCGGTCTTCACCGACCACATCACGCTGCGCGACGCCATCGACCGCAGCATCATCGCGGAAGTCGACGTAGGCGCGCCGTATCGCGAACGCTTCGGCAATCCGTACGCCGTGATCCATCGCGCGGATATCCATCTGTCGATCCTTGAAGCCGTACAACGCAATCCGCTCATTCAGTTCCGCACCGCCACCCGCGTCGTGTCGCTGGAGCAGGACGCGTATGGCGTCACCGTCATCGACCAGCATGGCGAGCGTCACACCGCCGACGCCGTGATCGGCTGCGATGGCGTGAAATCCGCCGTGCGCGCCGTGCTGATCGGCGACGAGCCGCGCGTGACGGGCCATGTGGTCTACCGGGCCGTGGTCGATGTCGAGAACATGCCGACGGACTTGCAGGTCAACGCGCCGGTCGTGTGGGCGGGTCCGAACTGCCACCTCGTGCACTACCCGCTGCGCGGCGGCAAGCAATACAACCTCGTCGTGACCTTCCATAGCCGCGAGAAGGAAGTGTGGGGTGTGCGCGACGGCAGCAAGGAAGAAGTGCTGTCGTACTTCGAAGGCATCGACGCGTTGCCGCACCAGATGCTCGACCGTCCGACGTCGTGGCGTCGCTGGGCCACCGCCGACCGCGACCCGGTCGAACAGTGGAGCTTTGGCCGCGCAACGATCCTCGGCGACGCTGCGCACCCGATGACGCAGTACATCGCGCAAGGCGCGTGTCAGGCCCTCGAGGACGCCGTCACGCTGGGTGCCGCCTACACGGCCGCGAACGGTGACTTCACCGAGGCCTTCCGTCGCTACGAACACGCCCGCATTGCGCGCACCGCGCGTGTGCTTTACGGCGCACGCGACATGGGCCGCGTCTATCACGCCAAGGGCGTGGACCGCTGGGTGCGCAACTCGCTGTGGAAAGGCCGCACGCAGACGCAGTTCTACGACGCCCTGCAATGGCTGCACGGCTGGCGTGCTGAGAACTGCCTGTCGCAAACCCCGTGGCTGGCCGACGCATGAACAGGTAACCGCAATACCCCACGCGGAACAAAAAAATCTACCGCGTGGGCCCATCGCGCGACTGCTAGCCTGCGCTCGCGCGGCTTCTGGCACCTTAGAGGAGACACCCCATGCCAGCGAATCCCATCAACGTGACGGCGTTCATCGATCGGCATCGCATCTCGCCGTTTCAGATGATGATCGTCGTTCTGTGCTTTCTGATCGTCGCCATCGACGGTTTCGATACCGCCGCCATCGGCTTCATCGCCCCCGCGATTCGTGCCGAATGGTCACTCACGCCCGCGCATCTGGCCCCGCTGTTCGGCGCCGGACTTGCCGGTCTGATGGCCGGAGCGTTCCTGTTCGGCCCGCTCGCCGACAAGCTCGGACGCAAGACCATCCTCATCTTCTCGGTGCTGTTCTTCGGCGTCGCGAGTCTCGCATCGGCCTGGTCGATGGATCTGTGGCACCTCATCGCGCTGCGCTTCCTGACAGGCCTCGGTCTCGGCGGTGCGATGCCGAACGCGATCACGCTGACGTCGGAATACTGCCCCGACTCGCGTCGTTCGTTCCTCGTGACGACCATGTTCTGCGGCTTCACGCTCGGCTCCGCCCTGGGCGGCCTCGCCTCGGCAGGCCTGATCGAAGCGTTCGGCTGGCGTTCGGTGCTGATTGTGGGGGGCGTGATGCCGATCGTGCTCGGCGTCATTCTGATCCGCGTATTGCCTGAATCCGTGCGCTATCTCGTGATGGCAGGCAAGTCGCCGCAGCGCGTGGCCGCGTCGCTGCAACGCATCGCGCCGCATGAGGATCTGCGCGGAGCAACGTTCAATGTAGCGATGAAGGCGTCGACCACGTCGCCGGTGCGGCACCTCTTCAAGCCGGAACTGCTACGTGGCACGTTGCTCTTCTGGGTGACGTTCTTCATGAGCCTGCTGGTGATCTATCTGCTTTCGAGCTGGCTGCCGACATTGCTTCGCACCAACGGTCTGACGCTGCGTAACGCGGCCATCGTCACGGCGATGTTTCAGGTCGGCGGCACGCTCGGCGCCATCGTGCTCGGCTGGCTGATGGACCGTTTCAATCCGCATTACGTGCTCGCTGCCGCGTACGTACTGGCAGGCGTGTGCGTAGCTGCCGTCGGCCCGTTGGCCAGTTCGCCGGTACTCGCTTCGGTCGCCGTGTTCTGGGCCGGGTTCTGCGTATCGGGCGGACAGGTGGGCGCCAATGCACTCTCCGCCGAGTTTTATCCGACGGATTGCCGCGCGACCGGCGTGAGCTGGGCGAACGGTGTCGGGCGCATGGGCTCGGTGGTCGGGTCGGTTGGGGGCGCGTCGATGCTCGCGATGGGCTGGTCGATGCCCGCGTTGTTCGCTGCCATCGGTGTGCCTGCAGTGCTGGCCGGTCTCACGATGCTCACGCTCGGTCGCATTCGCCACCGGCAAGCCGTGCTCGCCGTCGAAGCGGTGGCCTGATCCGGCATTGACGCGCCGCGCAATCCGTCGCGGATAGGGATAGAGTGTCGACTGACGGCGAATCGCGGTGCCTGCCCACCTGTCGCCGTCGGTCCAAATTCCTCTGACGGAGATTGAAGGTGTCGCTGCCCCCCTTGCTGGTCATCATCCCGATGCATCCCGAGCAGTTGTCCGAACTGCAAACCCGTTTCGAAGTGATCTATCGCCCGAGCCACCACCCGACGCCGGAAGGCTGGGGACCGGAGGGTGAGCGCGTGCGTTTTGTACTCACCAACGGCTCACGCGGCATGAGTGCCGCCGAGCTGACACATTTGCCGAACGTTGAGCTGGTCAGCGCACTCGGTGCCGGTTACGAGAATCTGGACATTCCGGCGATGCGCGCGCGCAACATCGTGGTGGTGCACGGCGCGGGGGCGAATGCACCGACCGTGGCGGATCAGGGCTTTGCCCTGCTGCTCGCCGCGATTCGTCGCATTCCGGAATATGACGCGGCGTGCCGCAAGGGCATCTGGCGCGACGCGCTGCCCATGCAGCCCGGTGTGGCCGGGAAGAAGCTCGGGATCGTAGGCCTCGGCGCAGTCGGTCGTCAGTTCGCCAACCGCGGTGAAGGCTTCGATATGCAGATTGGCTACCGAAACCGGAACCGTCGCGACGACCTCCCGTCGCACTATCAATACTTCGACAGCGTGACGGCACTGGCCGAATGGGCCGACATTCTCGTAGTGACGGCACCGGGCGGCGCGGAGTCCCATCACATGATCAATGCCGACGTGCTGCGCGCGCTTGGCAAAGACGGCTTTCTCGTCAATCTGGGGCGCGGCAGCGTCGTCGACACCGCAGCGCTTGCCGATGCACTGCGCAACGGCGTGATCGCTGGCGCCGGGCTGGACGTCTACGAAGGCGAGCCGTCGCCGCCCGCCGCACTCATCGACTTGCAGAACATCGTGCTGAGCCCGCACGTCGCAGGCCGCTCGCCGGAAGCGGAAGCCGCTACCCTTTCGATGTTCATGGAAAATACCCGCCGCTATCAGGCGGGCGAGCCGGTGATGACGCCGCTGTGAGCCGCTGACGCGTGTGACCTGCGGTGACCCGCGCGCAAAGATTCAGTGATTATCGAGTCCGTCGATGCTCCGCTCGGGAGACGGCGACAACGTCTCCCCGTCGTTGACGGGCTCGAACTCGATACTGCTCTTAGCGCTGCCCGTTTTGAAGACGGTATCGCAGGTCGGGCACTTCACTTCGGCATCCGAATGAAGATAGTCATGGAGCGCCTGAACGGTCGGCTCACTGGCCGCCACGGCGAATCGCGACTTGCACGTCGGGCAAACGACGAAACCGGTATGGATCGACAGCATTGTCAGCCTCCTGAACGGTCATCAAGGGACGTCGTCGATTCTACAACCAGTCGGTACGCCGGGGACGCACGCGAGTCTCGTCGCGGCGTTCGCGGCCCTCCTTGCCTTCCTGCCCGTCCCGCGTACTGCGCTCATTGGCCGCCACGCCAATGGTCGGCTCGGCGCGGGGTTCGACCTCGCGCGCCGACGGCACATCCTGAGCATGATGGGCATGCTGCACCGGGTCGAAGTCGCGCCATTCTCCGCCTTCCCACACACCGTTCGCCTGCTCGATTTCCGCCGCGCCTGCATCGCGCAGCACGGCAATCGCCGTATCCGCCGTCGACTCGCTAACGTGCGTGGCCAGCATCACCCCGGCGTCTCGCATGCCTGCCTGCCTGGCCGACACGCGCTCACGGCTTTGCATGCGTCGCAAAGCACCGAGAAATGCGCCCAGATAGGCCCCCGCCATCATGCCGACGACAGGGACGAGCCAGAAACGCCAGATCGCGACGTATAGCAATGCCCCCATCGCGAGCCCGAAGGCCCCACCCGCGACGACACCCTGCGCAGCCCCTCGGCTCGCCGGACGCGCCGCAGCGTCGGCATCCACATCGCCGCCCATCGGAAACCTGGCGTGCTGGCCAGTGGGATTCAGAAAGAACACCGATACGTCGGATGGTCGAAACGACCGGTCATACAACCGGCTGGCCACCAGATTCGCCTGATCGAACGTCGTGAATCGCCCTGCCACGATCATCGCCATCGCCTATCTCCCTTTGCTGATGTCATGCATCGATTCCAGTGGGATAAACGCCCGGCGGCTTCGTTTCATCAAGGAATCCTTATGGCACGGTCATCGGCATTGAGAAAATCAATGCACGGGAACCTGAACTGTCCTGCAAGAATCGCAACATTACCCCCCATTGGGAGCATCTATGGCTCGCGCAATCTGGAAGGGTGCCATCAGCTTCGGACTGGTCAACGTCCCCGTCACCCTGTTTCCTGCCTCGACGACACACAAACTCGATCTCGACTGGCTCGACAAGCGCACCATGTCGCCGGTCGGCTACAAGCGTGTGAACAAGGAAAACGGCAAGGAAGTGCCGCGCGACCAGATCGTGCACGGCTTCGAGTACGAGAAAGGTAACTACGTCGTGCTCAGCGACGACGAGATCCGCTCGGCCAATCCGACTGCGACGCAGACCGTCGACATTCTCGCGTTCGTCGACGCCACGGACGTCTCCTTCATGTATCTCGACACGCCTTACTACCTTGTGCCCGAGCGTGGCGGCGCGAAGGCCTACGCGTTGCTACACGCGGCGCTCATCAAGGCAGGCAAGCTCGGCATCGCGCGCGTGGTGATGCACACGCGTGCGCATCTTGCCGTGCTCGCGCCAGCGGGCGACGCCCTCGTACTCGACACGCTGAGATGGCAGGACGAGATGCGCGATCCGGCCGAGGTCGGGCTGACGAAGGAGAAGTTGCAGAAGCTCGCCGCGCCCGGCGAGCGCGAGCTGGATATGGCGATCCGACTGATCGACGAGATGTCCGGACCGTGGCGTCCCGGCGATTATCACGACACGTTTCAGGACGACCTCAAGGCGCTCATCGACCGCAAGATCGCGTCCGGTCAGACACGCGAGGTCGCGCAGATCGAAGCGAGTGCACCGAAGCTGGCGAACAATGCAAACGTTACCGATCTGGTGGCACTGCTCAGGCAGAGCCTCGGGACGAAGGGCAAACGGGACGCAGTGACGGTCGACGCGCAGGATGTCGAGGAGAAACCTGCGAAGGCGCGTAAGGCGTCGACAACGGCGTCGACAACGGCGTCGGCAAAGGCAGCGACTAAAGCGGCGACTAAGGCTGCGGATGGCAGGACGGTTAAGAAGACTGCGGCAAAAAAGACATCGGCCAAGCGCGCCAAGTCGACCAAATCCACCAAGGCCAAGTGAGGGACGACGATGCCGAGACGCGACTCAGATGAGGCGGCCATAGCGACAAGCGCGAAGCCGCGGCGCCGCCACGAATCCGCCGATCCGCTCGCGGCTTACGACGCGAAACGCAACTTCTCCGCCACGCCCGAGCCGCGCGGCAAGCGCTCAGACCGGAAGCATGCGCTGCGGTATGTCATCCAACGCCACGACGCCAGCCATCTTCACTACGACTTCCGTCTCGAACTCGACGGCACCCTGCGTTCATGGGCATTGCCCAAGCAACCGAGTCCGGATGTCAACCGCCCGCGACTGGCCGTTCAGGTCGAGGACCATCCGCTCGCTTACGCCGACTTCGAAGGCGACATCCCCGCTGGCAACTACGGTGCGGGACACGTCGACATCTGGGATCGAGGCATCTGGATACCCGACGGCAATGCATCGCGCGATTACGCGCATGGCAAGCTGTCGTTCACATTACACGGCGAACGACTCAGCGGTCACTGGACGCTGGTGCGCACCGATAAGCCCGCGCGTCAGCCGCAATGGTTGCTGATTCACCGGCATGACGATGGGCATGCATCAGCACGTGCCAAATCGCCGACGTCTAAGCCTGCGCCATCTCGCAGATCATCAAAGAAACCGCCTGACGAGATGCGTCCGATGCTGGCGACGCTTGTCGATCAAGCGCCCTCATCGGAAGGATGGCACGCCGAGTTGAAGCTCGACGGATATCGCGTCCTGATCCGAATCGCGGGCAGCGACATTCGCGTCTTCACACGCTCAGGGCAAGATTGGACGCACCGCTTCCAACCCGCAGTCACCGCCTTGCGTGAGCGCGGCCTTCCGAACGCGTGGCTCGATGGCGAGGCAGTCGTCACAAACGAGCACGGCTTGCCGGACTTCCAGGCGTTGCAACGGGCGTTCGACGAAAACACCCAGAGCGTCATCGTCATCTACGTCTTCGATCTGCCGTGGTGTAACGGGAAGGATCTGCGCGATGCGCCGTTGCATGAGCGTCAGGCAAGGCTCGCGAGTGTGTTTGAAGGCAAAGAGACGGATGCCGTGCGGGTCCTTCAACCTATCTCGGGCGATCTCGGTGCGCTCTGGCACGGCGCATGCGAAGCGGGCCTCGAGGGCATCATGGTCAAGCGCGACGACTCGACCTACGTCGACGGTCGCAGCGACGCATGGCGCAAGCTAAAGTGCGCGCAACGTCAGGAGTTCGTCGTAGTGGGGTTCACGGAACCTTCCGGCTCGCGGCAGGGATTCGGCGCGCTACTGCTCGGTTATTACGACGATGATGGCAAGACGCTGCGCTACGCGGGCAAGGTCGGCACCGGCTTCGACACCGGAGCGCTGCTGCGCATGCGCAAGCAACTCAACGCAATCGAGACGCCCCGCCCCCGCTGTCCCCGCGCCACGTCCGGGAGGGCAAGCGCGTGTGCATTGGGTGCGTCCAACCCTGGTCGCAGAAGTTCGCTTCGCCGAGTGGACGCGTGACGGCCATGTGCGTCAGGCGTCGTTCCATGCCATGCGCACCGACAAACCGGCGAAGGAGATTCGCCGCGAGACGCGCCGCAGCGGTGCCGTCGATTCATCGAAGGAGATGCCGTCCATGCAGAAATCGTCCGCACTTCCGGTGAAGATCACACACGGCGAACGCGTGATGGACACGCACTCGGGCGTGACGAAACTCGAGCTTGCCGAGTATTACGACGCCGTCAGCCACTGGATGCTCCCGCACCTTGCCGACCGGCCGGTCGCTGTCCTGCGCGCGCCGGAAGGCATCGGTGGCGAGATGTTTTTCCAGAAGCATGCGGCGAAGACGATCACCGGCGTCCATATGCTCGATCCGGCGCTCGATCCGGACCACGAACCGCTGATGCAGATCGACGATACGCGCGGACTCGTCGGGGCCGTGCAGATGGGTTCGGTGGAGTTGCACACGTGGAATGCGCGCAGCGATCTGATCGAGCGTCCGGATCGCGTGATCTTCGATCTGGACCCCGGTAAAGGGGTGACGTTTGCGCAGATCGTGGAAGGCGCGCAACTCATTCGCGGACTGCTGGAAGAACTGGGGCTGAAAGCCTTCGTGAAGACGAGCGGGGGTAAAGGACTGCACGTGGTGACACCCTTAGCGAGACGTCACGAATGGGACTTCGCGAAGGGGTTCGCGGAAGCCGTCGCGAAGCATATGGCGCACGTGTTTCCCGACCGATTCACGGCGACGATGGGACCGAAACATCGCGTGGGGAAGTGCTTCATCGACTATCTGCGTAACTACCGGGGGGCGACGACCGTGTGCGCGTACTCGGCCCGGGCGAGGGAAGGCATGGCCGTATCGATGCCGGTCCATTGGGAGGAATTGTCCGATTTGCCCGGTGCCGACGCCTGGACCGTGCGAAACGCCCTCGACCGCCTCACCGCACTGAAAGAAGACCCGTGGGCGGATTACATAAAGGCATCGCAGCAGCGGGTGACGAAGACGATGCTGGATCGGCTAGGGCGGTGAAATGCACGTGGCGTTGACCTCCCCAACGCTCTACCGCACTGGCCGTAGTGTTTTCGCGCAGGCAGACTGTCATTCAATTGAATTACAATTTCAGGCAGTCAAATCGCAAGGAGTTTTTGTCATGGCAGCAAGTGCACTGGTGCAGGCACGTATCGATCCGGCGCTAAAAGAGCGCGCCTCGGCGGTACTCGACAAGATGGGTTTGACGGTCTCGGATGTAGTTCGGATTTTACTCACACGTATTGCGAACGAAGGTGCGCTACCGTTTGGCTTCGCTGCGGATCCGGACGCACACGATGCATGGGTCAGACAGAAAGTGCTGGAAGCGCTCGAAGATACGCGTCCGGCAATCGCTCACGATGACGTCGAATCACACTTCGCTGCTCGTCGCGAAGCAACGCGAAAACGCATATCGAAAAAAAGGTGAGAAGTGAAATTGGAGTGGTCCCAACATGCAATTCAAGACCGTAGCGACATTTATGACTTTGTTGAGCAACGCAGTCCCAACGCGGCGATCTGGATCGACTCCCGAATCAACCAGCAACTTCTCTCACTGTTACGTTTCCCGCGAGCGGGACGACCCGGAAGTATCCGTGGAACCCGAGAACTTGTAATCACGCGAACGCCTTATATCGCCGCGTATCGCGCGCTACCCACTCGCATTCGAGTCCTCCGCATTTTCCACAACGCCCAAATGTGGCCAGGCGACGCACCTACCGGGCCGCACCATTAGCCCCGCGGCGCGCCCACATCCCCATCCTGTAACCACCGACGTTTGTCGCGCAGAGGCGCTTCGCCAAAGACACGGGCGTATTCGCGGCTGAACTGCGATGCGCTTTCGTAACCCACCGCCTGCGCCGCCGACGACACGGCAACGTCCGCCACGAAGATCAAACGACGTGCTTCCTGCAAGCGCAACTGCTTCTGATACTGCAACGGGCTCATCGCCGTCACCAGCTTGAAGTGGTGATGCAGCGACGACACGCTCATATGCACCTCCTGCGCCAGCGATTCCACGCGCAACGGCTGCGCATAATGGTCGCGCAACCACCGCACCGCATTCGCGATCCGGTTCATCTGGCTGTCCTGCATCACCATCTGACGCAACAACACTCCCTGCCCGTTCATCAGCAACCGGTAGATGATCTCGCGCTTGATCATCGGCGCAAGAATCGGAATGTCGCGCGGGGCATCGAGCAGTCGCAGCAGACGCAACACCGCGTCGAGCAACGCGGCGTCGAGCCGATTGACGTACAACCCGCGCCCGCACGGCGACGGGGCCGGTGGCGGCAGATGCTCGTCGCCGATCAGCGACGTAACGTCTTCCGCCACCAGATTCAGACGCATGCCCAGATAAGGCGACTGTTCGCTCGCCCCGGACACCTGCGCCACCACCGGTAAGTGCACTGACGACACCATGTAATGCATCGGGTCGTACGCGTAGTGCGCTTCGCCGATCTGCAAACGCTTCTCCCCCTGCGCGATCACGGCGAAGGCAGGTTGCTGCAACGCAGGCCTCGGCCCGCCCGGATGCAGGATGCGATGCACCATCAAACCGTCTACCGCCGTGGGGGCCGTGCCTTCCAACCCGTGCGTCGCGCGTTCGAGCAGATGCACCAGCTCCGCGCGGGCGGCGTGCGACGGATCGTCAGCGTGACCGTCTTGCCGCGGTACGTCGTGCAGCGATGTGGGTGGCGATGTTTTGACGAGATGCATGGCAAGTCCTCGAATCAGGCTGGCCGTCTCCGACATCCCCGGCCACAATGAACCGAAGCATACGCCTGTCATAAAAAGTTGCCTGATTCTCTGGAAATACATCCACACGATCAGGCATGAATTCCGGAGAATCCGGCAAGATTAGGCCTGCGCAGCCGATCGTCCGGTGACAAACCCAGTCAGTCCCATGCCACCTTACCGTCATGTTCGACAAGGCTTTTTCGTCGCACGACAGGTCGAGCGACACCCACCATCGCCTCCGATTGCAGAATCAGGCAGGAAATGTGCAGGAACAGGTACTGCTTGCCTGATGCCCCGCGACGCATAATGCATCCCATCCCGTGCACACCGTCTCCCTCACCGACGGCCACCTGCGACGGGCAGCCACTCAACGGAGCGATGCAATGCGACAACGGAAACTCGGCAACACCGGCCTCTTCGTCTCGGAACTGTGCCTCGGCACGATGACCTTCGGCGGACAAGGCGACCTGTGGAGCAAGATCGGCCAATTGCAGCAGAACGATGTCGACGCGCTCGTCGGTCGCGCACTCGACGCGGGCATCAACTTCATCGACACCGCCGACGTCTATTCGGAAGGCCAGTCGGAGATGCTCACCGGCCAAGCCCTGCGCAACCTCAACGTGCCGCGCGACAGCGTGGTGGTCGCCACCAAGGTCTTCGGCGTCACCGGCGCACAGGGCAGCAACTCGCGCGGCCTGTCGCGCTATCACATCATGGACGGCGTGAAGGCCAGCCTCAAGCGCCTGCAACTCGATCACATCGATCTGTATCAGGTGCACGGCTTCGACCCGGTCACGCCCATCGAAGAGACGCTCAGCGCGCTCGACACGCTGGTGCGTCAGGGCCACGTGCGCTACATCGGCGTCTCGAACTGGGCCGCGTGGCAGATCGCCAAGGCGCAAGGCATCTCGGCACGCCTGAACCTCGCGAGCTTTGCGTCGCTTCAGGCGTACTACACCGTCGCCGGGCGCGATCTCGAACGCGAAATCGTCCCGATGCTGCGTAGCGAGAACGTCGGTCTGATGGTGTGGAGCCCGCTAGCGGGCGGCCTGCTCTCGGGCAAATACACGCGTGACGGTCAGTCGGAAGACGGCGCACGCCGCCAGAGCTTCGACTTCCCGCCGGTCAATGTCGAGCGTGCTTACGACGTCATCGACGTGATGCGTGGCATCGCCACTGAAAAGGGCGTGTCGGTCGCGCAGATCGCGCTCGCCTGGCTACTCGCGCAGCCGGTCGTCTCGACGGTCATCATCGGAGCCAAGCGCGCCGATCAGCTTGACGACAACATCGCCGCCACGCGCGTCACGCTCAGCGAGCGCGAACTGTCGGCGATCAACGCCGCGAGCGCGCTGCCCAGCGAGTACCCGGGCTGGATGCTTTCGCGTCAGGGCGATCCGCGTCGTGCGCAACTCGCCGAAGCGGGCCTGCTCTAAGCGATCGGCACCGAACGTCTTCGGCGTTCGGAATGAAAGATTGAAGGGATGAAGGAATGAGGAACGGCGCACTGCGAACACAGTGCGCCGTTTCCGTTTCATGCGATCAGAACGTGTGGCGCATGCCGACGTTCACACCCAACTGACTCGTGCCCGCCGTGGGCGATCCCCCTGCCCCGCCGGAACTGACCGAGTAAGCCGCATGCTCGCTGTTACCCAGCCAGGCGACTTGCGTGTACACGGCGGTGCGCTTCGACAGGAAGTACGTGCCGCGCAACGTGGCCATCGTCGCACGCGCGTTCTGACGGGCGTTCAACATGCGAAAGACTTCGCCATCGACGGCAAACGCCGGTGAGAACTGATACAGCGCCCCGACGTAGAACATGTCGGAATTCACATCGGCGACGGCGGCTGAGGCGGTCTGCACGCGACGTCCCAACCATCCCGCGCCCGCCTTCCAGTTGCCGCCCTTCACATAGCCGTTCAATTGCCAGCGGGTGTCTTTGTCCGACGAACTGGTCAGCGGCACCGCCGCCGCGCCATTGAAGAAGCTCGCCGCAGCGCCCGCACCGCCGCGTTGCTCGTCCCACGCCCCCGCCACGCCAAACCACGCCGTGTCGTACTTCAGCATCGCGGAGACCTGACGGCAGGCCGTCATCTGACCCGGCGTCTGACCGGCGCATGTGCCTTGTCCGGGCGAGTTGCCGGTGCCGCCGCTGTCGCGCCCGAACGAGTAGGTCGCGCCGACGGTAAGCCCGCTGAACACGCCCTTGTAAGCCACAGTGTTGTCACTGCGCGCATTCGGGATGTAGTTATCGAGCGAGCCGCTGCCGTACAGGTCCGGGCCGAGAATGTCGGCGTCGCTCATCACCCAGAACGTCATCGAATACTGCCGGCCGAACGACAGCGTGCCGTACTGATTCGACAACCCGACCCACGCCTGACGCCCGAACAACCGTCCGCCCTGATTCAAATCGCCCGCGCGCACGTTGAAGCCGTTCTCCAGCATGAAGAGCGCGTGCAGACCGCCGCCAAGGTCTTCGTCACCGCGCAGGCCCCAGCGCGACGGCAGCGAACCGGTATTGGCTGGCATGCGTACGAGCGAACTGTTGTTGGGTCCGGCATGCGAGATGTATTCGATGCCGGTGTCGAGAATGCCGTAGAGCGTCACGCTCTGGGCCGAAGCGGAAGTAGTGGCCAATGCGAGGCCTGCAGCCAGCGCAAGCGCAGGCAGTCCCTTGTGGATCACGGTGATGTCTCCATGGATACGTGTGGTGGCCTGACCTGTGCCGGTCAGTTGCAGCGCCGCCGCGTCGCCGTCGGGGGACGTGCGGCTACGGCGGGTACTTCGCAGACGCACGCCGGAGGTTCGGCGTGCGTCCGTAAGGGGATCAATCTGTGCTCAGGTCAGGATCAGACGGTGCCCGGTGCAGGCTGCGTCGCCGATGCGGCGAGCGAGCCACTGCGCCCCACGCGACGTCGCATCACCAGCATGAGCGCCGCCGCAAGAAACGCCGGAATCGCGACGATCTGAAACGCCTGCGCCGTGCTCGACGCCGAGGCGATCAGCACACCGCCCAGGCTCGATCCGAGGATCGAGCCGAGACGGCCGACGCCAAGTGCCCAGGCCACGCCCGTCGCACGGGAGGCGGTCGGGTAGTACGCCGCCGTCAGGGCGTTCGCGCCAGTCTGCGATCCTGCAATGCCGAAGCCTGCGAGGAAGACGACGAACATCAGCCAGCCCGACTGGTGCGTCACCGCGCCCAGCACGCACAGCGCGATACCGGCCATCACGTAAGACGCCGCCAACACGCGATACGGACTCGTGCGGTCCATCGCGAAGCCGATCATCACTGCGCCGACGGTGCCGCCGAGCGGCAACATCGCGCCGATACGCGCCGCTTCCGCGAGCGTGTAGCCGGAATCCTTTACGACCAGCGGCAGCCAGCTGGTGAGCAGGTAGAACGCGCACAGCGTGCAGAAGTACGTCGCCCAGAGCAGCAGCGTGCCCATGATGTATCGACGCGTGAACAGACCGCCCACCGCCGAATTCGTCTGCCCGGCAGGCGTCACCTCCGGGTCGATGCGCGTGACTTGCGGGTCGATGTGACGGGCGATTTCCAGCAGTTGATCGGCACGGTCGCCGCGCGCCGCGAGGTAGCGCATCGACTCCGGCAACCAGCGCATGAGCACCGGCACGAAGGCAATCGGCACTACGCCGCCCGCGATCAACACGCCGCGCCAGCCGATGTGCGGCAACGTCTGCGCGACGATTTCGCCACCAATGGCGAAGCCCAGCGTGAAGCCGCAGAAGGTGGCCGTCACGAGCAGCGAGCGCATGCGCTCGGCGCAATACTCGGAACTGAGCGTGATGGCGTTGGGCATCGCACCGCCCAGACCAATGCCGGTGATGAAGCGCAGCACCGCAAGCTCCGTCGGGCTATTCACATAGGCCGAGGCGATGCTGCCGAGCGAGAACAGAATGACGGAGAGGATCAGCACGCGCTTGCGGCCGATGCGATCGGCGAGCGGCCCGAACACGAAGCAGCCGAGCATCAGGCCACCGAGGCCCGCGCCGAACACCGTGCCGAGACTGGTCGTCGCCATCGCCCATTCGCTCCGAATGGCAGGTGCGAGGTAGCCGATGGCCGCCGTGTCGAAGCCATCGAGTGTGACGATCAGAAAGCACAGGGCAATCACGCGCCATTGAAATGGCGTGATGCCTCTGCGGTTCATCAAAGCGGATATTTCCATGTCTGTCTCCTGTGCGGTAACTACCGCGAGAGCAGCGGGCCGTGGCGTCTGTCGACGACGCTCTGTGCAAGGGCTCGCAGCCGGTTGGGGGCGATTACATCAAGAACGGTCGTGTGAAGGGTGTGACGAAAATGAAGACGGGAGCGCAGCGTCGCCGGGCAACTCCGGGTCGCCCGCCGACAGGTACTCCCACATGCGCTCGATGATCCGGCCCGAGCGCGTTGCGCGCGCGCGGCACTCGTCGTCGTTCAGCACGGCGGCCGGTAGCGACGCTTCGAGCGCGAGCACGTCGAGATCCACGCGCGCGGCGTCTTCGAGGTACCACGTGAGCGCGACCATCGCTTCGAGCGTGTCGGCGGCGACGACGGCCCCGTTGCCGCGCATGACGACAGCGGCGTTCGTGCCCATCGTGGCGATCACGGCAGCGGCCTGTTCGTCGGAGCGAATCAGTTGCGGGTCGTCCCACAGCGGCACGCCGGGAGCGAAGTACGTGCCCGGCCCGTGCAGCGCGCGCGGCGTGCGGCGCAGCGTGGACAGCGACATGGTCTTGGGCGGCATGGTGCGCGCAACTGCACCGATGTCGGGACGCGAGCGATAGATCTTTTGATGAAGACGGACTTCGCCGAGCACGCCGTCGGGCAGCGGGCCGTCGATCGGCACCACAGTGCCCGTCTCGCCGATGCCGATGAGCCCCATCGGACGTGCGGCGCAGACGACGAAGCGGTCCGCATCGAGACGCGCGCTGCAATGCCCGTACGCATGCGCCAGTCCGGCGCGTGCCAGCGTGCGGGCAGCCACGCGCACCGCGCGGTCGATGTCGGCAATGCCGCCGTGACGGGCGGCATCGAACGTAACTTGTGTCATGGGAATACCCGCCAGCAGGTCAGGACGAAAACTCAGGGATCTCGGGCTTCGCGCCCCACATGCAGAACCCGGTCGGATCGAACGGGAACTGACGCGGCACGTAAGTGGCTTCGTCTTCCGGCGCGATCTTGCGCACACCGGTGGAGTACTCGTAGACCATGCCGTCCGGGCCCGCGAAGTACAGGAACATCGCGTGCGAAGTCGGGTGACGCCCCGGACCGAAGCGAATCGGCACGCCCTGCTCGCGCAGGAAGTACCACGAGCGCATCAGGTCGTCGATGCCGTTCACCTGAAAGTTCACGTGCTGAATGCCCGCACGCTTTGCCGGGAATAGCGCGATCTTGTGATGGACGTCGTCGATACGCAGCAGCGGTGCGTCGCCGATACGGTCCGACACACGGGCATTGCACACGCTGGTCCAGAAGGCTTCGTCGCGGCGCGCGTCCGTTGTGCACAAGCCCACGTGGCTGAACGAATCGATGCCCGCGTCGCGCTCGCCGTGATAGCCGCGTCCGGTCTGCGCTGCGCGCAATACCAGTTCGATCTGGTTGCCGGTGGGATCGCGGAACGTGAGGAAATCGGCCACGCGGCGCAGGTCGGCCTCGTCGCGCGTCCCGCGTCGGAACTCGATGTGCATGGCGTCGAGTTGTGCGGCTGCGGCGTCGAAATGCGCATCGCTCGCGACGTCGAACGCCACCGTATGGTCGGCAGGGTCGCCCTCGAAGTAGCACACGGAATGATCGCGGCTGTCGCTGCGAAGGAATACGAAACCGGCTTCCCGACGCACTTCCTGCAACCCGAGAATGGTGCGCGCATAGCGTGTCGCACCTTCGAGGTCGCGCGTCCCCAGCCGCACGTAACGAATGTCGTGCAGATTGATCACCGCTTGTCTCCTGCGGATATTGTTCGTGTCCCGGACGTGCGTCCGATGACTTAAATGTCGTGAGAGATACGATAAGGACCGGCGTCGCATGACGCCAACAAATTGCGTAAATGCGCGGTATTTACGCCGTGAATTGGGGGTGCAGCATGCGAGCGCGACGGTGCCGCGCACGCGTGCGCAGCGAACGTGTGAGGTCAGGCAGGCGGGAGATCAGTCTTCGCCGTGGAACAGGCGGAAGATCGTGCTGCGCAGCCAGCGATGGCCTGCGTCGGTGTGAAAGCGCTCGTGCCAGAGTTGCGAGATGTCGAACTCGGGGCCGTCGAAAGGCAGCGCGTAAGTGCGCAGGTCCGCGGCCGCCTTGAGGGCGCGCCCCAGACGCGTCGGCACGCACACCACAAGATCGCTCGCGGCGATCAGCGCCGAGAGTCCCATCGAGTGCGCCATGCGCAGCGCCACGTGACGCTGCTGCCCCGACTGCGCAAACCAATGCTCAACGGCAGTCTCGAACACGTCGTGATGACCGGCCGTCGGACGGTAGACGGCGTGTGCCGCGTGAAGGAACGTCTCGGCCGTGAGCTCGCCGCGAATCGTCGGATGCCCTTCGCGCACGAGGGCCACATAGTGCTCGCGGAACAGGCGCTGCTGATGGAAGCCGGACGAGAAGCGTGTGAACAGACCGAGCGTGAGATCGATGTCGCCCATCGCCATCGCGTTCTGCGCTTCGCGCGGCGTCGTGTCGACCGTGACGATGCGAACGCCGGGCGCTTCGACAGCGAGCGTCGCCATGAGCTTCGGCATGAAGATCAGTTGGCCGATATCGCTCAGGTAAAGACGGAACGTGCGCTGCGCATTGGCCGGGACGAAGTCCTGCGGCGCCTCGACGGCGCCGCGAATCAGGCCGAGTCCCTCAGTGACCGGCGGCGCCAGCGATGCGGCGAGATCGGTCGGCAGCATGCCTTGCGGTGTCTTGACGAACAACGGATCGCCGAAGGCGAGCCGCAGACGCTTGAGCGCATTGCTCACCGCCGATTGCGTGAGGTTCAGTTCCTCGGCGGTGACCGTCGTGCTGCGCGTGCGCAGCAGCGACTCGAACACGAGCAACAGATTCAGATCGAGCGAGCGTAAGTTCATCTCTGCCAGGCAGTCCTGCAAGAAGCGTCCCGCATTTTAGGCAACCCTCAGCAGCACGCGCAGTGCGGGAAACCCCTGCGCCGCGCACGGCCGCGTTCATGGTATTTACGTGCGCGCATCCTCGCGCGCCAGCGCGTGCAGACGCGCGATCACTTCCAGCACTTCCGGACGCTTCTCGCGCTTGGCCGTCACCACGTGGTACTGCAACGGGCAGACGACTTCGGCGTCCGACAGTCGCACGAGACGGCTGCGCGCCATCCATTCGCTCGCCAGCGGCGCCCGTACAAGCGCAATGCCCAGCCCCGCTTCGGCCGCCGCAAGCACCACCGTGTAATCCTCGAATCGACGGTCACGCGCACGCGGTCGCAGCGACACGCCATGGGCACCGCACCACGCGCGCCAGCCCGTGAGATCGGAGTCGTGCAGCAAGGGCATCGTTAGCATCTCGGACACACTCGCGCCCTTCAGACGCAGCGCCATCTCGGGTGAGGCCACCGGGTACAGCGTCTCACGCATCAACGGTTCCGACTCGACGCTCGCCCACCCGCCCCGGCCGTAGCGCACGGCGATGTCCACTTCGCCCGCGCCCACATCGGCATTGCGATGCTCGGTCGTCACCTGAATGTCTATGAACGGGTTGCCCCCTTCGAGCGATTGCAGGCGCTCAAGCAGCCACAGCTTGGCGAACGACGGCACCACGCTCAGGCGCACCGCCGGGGCCTTGCGCGCCTGATGCCACTGGTCGGCAGCCGCGTCGATCACGTCGAAGGCATGTTCGATGCGGCCCAGAAAGCGCTGACCGTCGCACGTCAGGCTCACCCCTCGCCCATGACGCTCGAACAACGCACAGCCGAGCCAGTTTTCAACGGCCCCCACCCGACGACTGATGGCTCCGTGCGTGAGGCCACTCGCTTCGGCGGCCGCCGTGAACGAGCCGTGACGAGCGACGAGACAAACGGTTTCCAGGTTCGCCAGGGGCGGACGGGCGCGAGGTTCGGCGTTCATGATTCAGGGAATATCGGGTTGGCGTGCGGGCGAATATTGGGGACAGATCGGTGCGCAAAAGCATGCGAAAGCGCGCGGCAAGCTGTGAATCTGGCTCACAGCTTGCCATCGATTTGTGCAGTAGCTTATCACCACGAACGTACGGCAACATAAGCATCCGCGGGCAATTTCGCCCCGCGCACAATCCCTTCAGGAGCCCATCGTGTCAGCCGCTGCCCCCGCCTCGTTCACGCTTTACGTCGACGCCCAGTTCACCAGCCCTTACGCGCTGTCGGTTTTCGTCACGCTGCGCGAGAAAGGTATTCCGTTCGATCTGCGCACCGTCGATCTCGATCAGGGCGCGCATCACGAAAGCGGCTTTGCCGACCTGTCGATCACACGTCGTGTGCCGACGCTCGTGCATGGCGATTTCACGTTGTCCGAATCGTCCGCCATCATCGAATATCTGGAAACGATCTCACCCGACGTGCCGGTGTATCCGGCCGACGTTCGCGATCGCGCGCGTGCCCGTCAGGTACAGGCATGGCTGCGCAGCGATCTTGGTGCGCTGCGCGAGGATCGTTCGACGCAGGTGATCTTCTACGGCCCGTCCGATGCGCCGCTGACCGACGTGGGCTACGCTGCGGCGAGCAAGCTGATCGCCATCGCCGAGAGCCTGCTGCCCGACGCACGCATGTCGCTGTTCGACAAGTGGTGCATTGCCGACGTCGACCTCGCGGTCATGCTCAATCGTCTGGTCTATAACGACGACGTCGTACCGCCTGCGCTGGCCGAATATGCGCGCCGTCAGTTTCTGCGTCCGGCGGTGCAGGAGTGGATTGCGATGACGCGTCCGCCGCGCGAATGCGATCTGGTGGACGGGAAGGCTGCCTGATCGGTACTGATGCGGGTACTGATGCGCCGTGGCGGTCGAGGTATCCGCTTCGCCGTCAGGCGGCAACCATCGCCAGTTGCTGACGGTGGATGCGGATGTGGAGCAGCACCAGCAGACGGTGCGGGCAGTCGTCGCGCAAGGCGACGCTGTCTGTGCGGCGCGGGCCATCGGCACGTTCAACGCCATTGAACATGACATGCCGACTGGCGAGCGCCGCCCGAAACGCGGTCGACGCCAGCGAGCGTGCCGCCAGCAACAACAGCAGCAAAGACGCCGCCATCGCAATGCGAAAGTCGGCCGACGTGAAGACACGCTCGGGCACATCGAAGATGAGCATGGCAATGACCACACAGGCGTCGATGCACACAGCGCCCAGCGAGGCCACGATCAGATACGCGCGCAACATTCGAATCGTTGTCGACTTCATCTGCCTCCTCTCCCATTCTTGATCTACGGGCGGAACGTCTGCGAAGGTCGCCGCCCTCGATCCTGAGGGGGTACGTACATCGACCGTGGGGACGTTCCCGACATCATGCGCCTTAGATATTAAATGTCGAGTGTCGGTCGGCCTGTGACCTGAAATGTTTTTTTACACACTGTTACCCTGCGACACCGCAGTTTCGTGGCAGACCTGCGTCCACGCAACTTTCGGCAAATCGCGCACTTTTCTTGCAAAAATCGTCCAAATTCCGATAATTTTCGGCGCGATATCGTCCGAAAGCCCGTAGTGACGGGAGAAGCGGTGAATTCAGTCGACAGGCAGGCCCCGAAAGGAGGAAAATAGCGACCTGCCGTTTACGTTAACGGCACTGTCGACTAAAGCCACCTCTGCCGAGACATTTGAAGAAACATGAGCGCCGATAACCAACTGCGTTTTGTCGTGGAGCCGCACGCCAACCCCACCCCTGCCGACCAGATCACCGCCGCACTGGCGAACCCGGTATTCGGCCGCGTATTCACGGATCACATGGTTACGATCCGCTGGACCGAAGGCCGCGGCTGGCATGACGCGAAGGTGGAAGCCCGCCGCCCGTTCCAGATCGATCCGGCGTGCGCCGTGCTGCACTACGCGCAGGAAATCTTCGAAGGCATGAAGGCCTATCGCGGCGAAGATGGCAAGATCTCGCTGTTCCGCCCGCAAGCCAACGCCAAGCGCTTCCGCGAGTCGGCCCAGCGCATGTCGATGGCCGATCTGCCGGAAGCCGTCTTCCTCGAAGCCGTGGAAAAGCTGGTCGACATCGACCGTGCATGGATCCCGGGCTCGGAAGGCAGCAGCCTCTACATCCGTCCGTTCATGTTTGCCTCGGAAAGCTTTCTGGGCGTGCGCGCCGCGCATGAATACATCTTCTGCGTGATCGCTTGCCCGGTCGGTCCTTACTTCAAGCCCGGCAAATCGGCTGTGACGGTGTGGGTCTCGGACCAGTACACGCGCGCAGCGCCTGGCGGTACCGGTGCTGCGAAGTGCGGCGGCAACTACGCCGCCAGCCTGATTGCGCAAACGGAAGCGAGCGCCAAGGGCTGCGATCAGGTCGTTTTCCTCGACGCCGCACAGCACCGCTGGATCGAAGAACTCGGCGGCATGAACGTCTTCTTCGTGATGGACGACGGCTCGCTCCAGACGCCGCCGCTCTCCGGCACGATCCTGCCGGGCATCACCCGCGCGTCGATCATCGAACTGGCACGCCGCGAAGGCATGACCGTCAACGAAACGCCGTATGAGTTCGCACAGTGGCAGGCCGATGCGGCCAGCGGCCGTGTGAAGGAAACGTTTGCGTGCGGCACGGCTGCGGTCGTGACGGCCATCGGTCAGGTGCGTCACGCCAACGGCGAATTCAACATCGCCGACGGCGGTGAAGGCCCGGTCACCAAGCGTATCCGCGATCAGCTCACGGGCATTCAACGTGGCAAGGTCGCCGATCCGTTCCAGTGGGTCCACCACGTCGCGTAATCGCGCGTTAAGACAGTCACTACATTACAAGCTGTGAAGCTGCGCGTCGCCCGAGACAGCGACGCGGGAAATCTTCGGCGGCGCGTTCCGGCATCAGGAGAGCCGGGCGCGCCGTCCTGTCGTTCCTGACTTACTGATCATGAAACACGATACGGGCGCTGTATCCGGCGCTATTGCAGCAGCCGACACAATCGGTGTGCCGCACTCCGTGCTCGAAGACATCTATGCGATGGTCATCGGCATGGCATTTGTGGTGGTCGGTCTGGTGCTGCTCAAGGCTGCCGGGTTGGTTACCGGCGGTGTGGCTGGCATCGCACTGCTCGCCTCTTACGTCTTTCCGCTACCGGTGGGCACCATCTTTACGCTGGTGAACATTCCGTTCTTCCTGTTCGCGTACTTCACGATGGGCGCGCGCTTTGCGCTAAAATCCACCGTCGCGAGCTTCGGCATTACCTTCGCCCTCGCGGCCATGCCGCAAACGTTCGACATCGCCTTCGTCAATCCGCTGTTCGCCGCGTTCGTCGGTGGCACGCTGTGTGGCATGGGCATTCTGGCGTTGGCGCGACATGGGGCGGGCGTCGGTGGCACCGGCATCGTCACGCTGTGGCTGCAACGCAAGCGCGGCATCAATGCCGGTATCACGCAAGTGTGCATCGACACGACGATTCTGATCGCGTCGCTCGCCACGATGCCAGCCGGACGCGTCGCCTGGTCCGCCATCTCGGCCATCGCCATGAGCGCGATGGTCGTTGCGTGGCATAAGCCGGGGCGTTACACGGGACGCTGATCGATCGCGTCGTCCACCATCAGGCGGGGCGATAGTCCGGACGGTACGTCGGCCGATACGCTTTCGCCTGATCGAGCAGCCACTCGCGGAAAACGCTGAGTGGCTGCCCGTGCGTCAGTTCCGTCGGATAGACGAGATAGTAGGCGGACTCGGCCACGCTCTTCACGTCGAACGGAATTGTGAGGCCGAGCGTCGCCAACTGTCCCTCAACGAAGAACTTCGGCACCAGCGCAATCCCCAACCCCGCCGCCGCACCCGCAATGAGCATGGTGTGAAGCTCGTAGCGCACGCCCTGCAACGCCCGATGGTCCTCGACGCGCTGCTCCGCAAACCACTGCGACCAAGCGCTCGGACGTGTCGTCGAATGCAATAACGGATACGTCAGCAAATCTGCCGCAGTGCGCACCGGTCCTTTCAGGATCGACGGACGGCACACCGGCACCACTTCTTCCCCGAACAGATAGTCCGACGACGTGCCCGGCCATGTCGGCTGGCCGAAATGGATGGCCGCCTCGAAGTGTGTCTCGTCGAACGTAAAGAGGTCGGTGTGAACGCCCATGTTCACGCGAACATCCGGATGCCGGTCGTCGAAGTCTTTCATTCTTGGAATCAACCACTCTGACGCGAACGTTGGCAGGACCGCCAGTTCCAGCGAGCCGCCGCCGCTGCCGTGGGCCATGATGGACAGGGTGTCGCGATCCAGTTGTTCGAGCGTACGGCGCACCTGCGTGCCATAAAGCCGTCCCGCGCGGGTCAGCACCACGCGCTGCTTGGCGCGCACGAACAACCGCACGCCCAACTGCGTCTCCAGCGTGGCGATCTGGCGCGACACCGCGCTCTCGGTGAGAAACAGCTCGCGGGCCGCATGGGTAAAGCTTTCGTGCCGGGCCGCCGCCTCGAACGCCAGCAGCGCCGCCGTGCCGGGGGTCTTGAATTTGCGCATGTTGATTCCAAAAACGCATTAAGTGGCAATTTTATCTCGCTTTACGCGAGACGCATCCGTTCCAATAATGCAGTCACTGCAAGAAGGCATGACGGTACGCCGCATGCCATGCCCTGACACCTTCACCCTGTGATGCCGCACGAGACGGCGTCCCCCTGCGAGACAACCTGATGCGCAACGCCAACGTGCAGTCCTTGCTGGTTTCCCTGATCGGGGAGGCGCGTACCGACGCGCTTTTCACCACGCTCAATTCGCCGTCGATCCTGGCCGACTTCGAGCCGGGGCGCGTCACGCGCGCCGAACTGGCACAAGCCATGAACATGGCGCTGTTCGAAGGGCTGCTCGCGCGCTCGCAAAACGGTCGCACCTACACCGAGGAGGCGATTGCCGCCGGGGGTGGCGTCTACTTCGATCACGGCGCGCTGCGCACCGTGCGCTGGGACCAGAACGGTGCGCTGCCGCCGGGCGAAGCGGCGTTCACGCGCATCCTGCGTCCGCTGGGTTTCAAGCTCAACGGCCGCTATCCACTGGATCGCCTCGGCATGACGGGCCGCGCCTACGCGCATGAAGACGCTCCCGAGGAGATTTCGCAATTCTTCGTGAGCGAACTGCATCCCGAGCGTTTCTCGGAGACGTTCCAGCAAGCCGTGTCGCGCGTCGTCGGCACCTCGAAAGACCCGCTCACACCGGCGGCCGTCGGGCAGCTGTGGGAACTGGAGCGCGACGGCACGCTGCCGCTGGAAAGCGCGCAGGCGCTGCTGCCGGTGATCGTGGGCGCATTTGCGCGTCAGCACGACGTGCCGAGCGAGGCGGACTACGAGCTGTTGCTGGCAGAATCGGCCGAAATGGCGTGGATTTCCACCGAAGGCAATGCGTTCAACCACGCCACCGACCGCGTGGAAGACGTGTTCGCGCTGTCGGACGCCGAGAAGGCCAAGGGCCGCCCGATGAAACCCGAAGTCGAGCGCTCGCGCTCGGGCCGTGTGTTCCAGACGGCCTATCGCGCCGACACCGTGCGTCGCGAGTTCCGTGGCAAGAACGGTGAAACGGTCACCCGCGACGTGCCGGGTTCGTTCTACGAATTCATCACGCGTCACCGCGAGTACGACACCGCCAAACGCTGCTGGAAAATCGATCTTCGCTTCGATGCCGGTAACGCGCAGGGCATTTTCAAGATGACGGCCAACGCCAAGTAATCAACGAATCAACGCTGAATTCCATAAGGGTATTAACGTGAACGCGACCTCCATCCTCAACGAACTGGGTATTGCCAAACTGGCCGAAGCAGGCGACATCGCCGTGCACTCGCCGATCAACGGCGAACTGATCGGCCGCGTGGCCAGCGCGTCTGTCGTCGACGCACAAGCCGCCCTCGCGCGCGCGCACAAGGCGTTCACGGCATGGCGCAACGTGCCCGCCCCGCGTCGCGGCGAACTGGTGCGTCTGCTTGGCGAAAAGCTGCGCGAGCGCAAGCAGGCACTGGGCGCGCTCGTCACGCTCGAAGCGGGCAAGATCCTGCAAGAAGGTCTGGGCGAAGTGCAGGAAATGATCGACATCTGCGATTTCGCCGTCGGCCTGTCGCGTCAACTGTACGGTCTGACGATCGCCTCGGAGCGCCCCGGCCACCGCATGGCCGAGACGTGGCATCCGATGGGCGTGTGCACCGTCATCTCCGCCTTCAACTTCCCGGTCGCCGTGTGGTCGTGGAACGCTGCGCTGGCGCTGGTGTGCGGCAATGCCGTCGTGTGGAAGCCGTCGGAAAAGACGCCGCTGACCGCGCTGGCCGTCAACAAGCTGATGGAAGAAGTGATTGCTGAATTCGGCGACGCGCCGGAAGGCCTGACCGCGCTGATCATCGGTGGTCGCGACGTGGGTGAGGCGCTCGTCGCCGATCCGCGCTCGGCCATCGTGAGCGCCACGGGCAGCACCGAAATGGGTCGCAAGGTCGGCGTGGAAGTCGCTCGCCGCTTCGGCCGTTCGATTCTCGAACTCGGCGGCAACAACGCCGGTATCGTGACCGAAAGCGCCAACCCGGAACTGGCCCTGCGCGGCATTTTGTTCTCGGCGGTGGGCACCGCCGGTCAGCGTTGCACCACGCTGCGCCGCCTGTTCGTGCATGAGAGCGTGTACGACAAGACCGTCGAGCGTCTGAAGACGCTCTACGGCAAGGTCGCCATCGGCAACCCGCTTGAGCGCGGCACGCTGATGGGCCCGCTGATCGACGAAGGCGCTTTCAAGCGCATGCAAGGCGCGCTCGATCAGGCGCGTGCACAAGGCGGCAAGGTGACGGGCGGTGAACGTCATGCGGTGGCGGGCAACGAAGGCGGCTTCTACGTGAAACCGGCCATCGTCGAAATGCCGTCGCAAACGGAAGTCGTGCTGACGGAAACGTTCGCGCCGATTCTCTACGTGCTCAAGTACAGCGATTTCAACGAAGCCATCGACGCTAACAACGCGTCGTCGCATGGCCTGTCGTCGTGCGTGTTCACGAACGACCTGCGCGAAGCCGAGCGCTTTACGTCCTCAGCCGGTAGCGACTGCGGTATCGCCAACGTCAACATCGGACCGAGCGGCGCAGAAATCGGTGGCGCGTTCGGCGGCGAGAAGGAAACCGGCGGTGGCCGCGAGTCGGGTTCGGATGCATGGAAGGGTTATATGCGCCGCGCGACGAACACGGTGAACTACTCGTCTGCCCTGCCGCTCGCGCAAGGCATCGACTTCTCGATCGAGTGAAGTCGCGGTAGCCGACCGACATTTACCACGACATGTACGACTTCACGACTCCCTTCGCGAATCCGGCAGGCTCGCCGATTCGCGAATTGTTCAAATACCTGTCCGAGCCGGGCATGATCTCGTTCGCCGGCGGTTATCCGGCGAGCGATCTGTTCGACGTCGACGGTCTGGCCGCCGCACAGGCCCGTGCGTTCGCTCAGCCGACGCGCTGCCTGCAATACGGCCCGACCGACGGCCTCGCGGAACTCAAGGCGCAGATCATCGCGCTGATGGCGCAACGCGGCGCACCTTGTGCGTCGGAGGAATTGCTGGTGACGACCGGCTCGCAGCAGGGGCTCGACCTGTTGCTGCGCGTAATGGTCGCCCCGGGCGATGTCGTCGTGACGGAACAGCCCGCCTATCCGGCAACGTTGCAGGCGCTGCGTCTGCAACAGGCAAAGATCGTCACGGTGCCGGTCGATGCGCACGGTCTCGATGTCGCTCAGTTGAGCGCGCTGCTGCGCGACGGCAAGATCGCCGTGCCGAAGCTGCTCTACACGGTGCCGACGTTTGCAAATCCGACCGGGGCCACGCTCTCGCGCGAACGCCGTATTGCGTTGCTGAAGCTGGCAGTGGAATACCGCTTCGTGATCGTCGAAGACGATCCTTACGGCGATCTGCGCTTCTCCGGTGAAGCCGTACCGACGATGCTCGGTCTGACGGCCGAAGTGCCGGGATCGCGCGACTGGGTGGTGCATTTCTCCAGCCTGTCGAAGATCGTCGCGCCTGGCTTGCGAGTGGGCTGGACGGTCGCGCCGCCCGAGATTGCGCGACGTTGTGTCGTCGCCAAGCAGACGGTCGATCTGTGCAGCGTGCCGTGGACGCAAGCCGTCGCTGCCGAGTACCTTGCGGAAGGGTCGCTCACGCGGCATCTGCCGAAGATCACCGAAGCCTACCGTCTCAAGTGCGAAGCGATGTGCAACACCTTGCGCGACAAGCTTGGCGATGCGATTCAGTTCCACGCGCCGCAGGGTGGCATGTTCGTGTGGGCGCGTCTGGCGGCGGTGAAGACGAGTGCACTGTTGCCGAACGCGATTGCCGAAAAGGTGCTGTTCGTACCGGGCACGGCGTTCTTTGCCGACAACGCGGACGAAGCGTCGCTGCGTCTGTCGTTCGCGGCCCCGGCCGTAACAGCGATTGAAGAAGGCGTGGCACGTCTCGCACGTGCGATGGACGCGACGGGCAAGTAAATCGCGGCATCATGACAAGGGCCTCGCAGGCCGTCTCTGACAGGACGGTTTGCGAGGCCCTTGACGTTGATGTGGCTGCGGCGTCAGCGCTTACAGCTTCACGCAGACGTTACGCAGCTCCGTGTAGAACTCCAGCGAGTGCACGCCACCTTCGCGTCCGATGCCCGACTGCTTCGCGCCGCCGAACGCCGTGCGCAGATCACGCAGGAACCACGCGTTGATCCAGCACACACCCACTTCCAGCGCCGCCCCCATGCGGTGTGCGCGGCTGACGTCCGACGTCCACACCGTCGCGGCCAGCCCGTAAGGCGTGGCATTCGCCATCGCAATCACTTCTTCTTCCGTATCGAACGGCGCGATGTGGCAGCACGGCCCGAAGATCTCTTCGCGGATGACCGACGCGGTCTCCGGAAGTCCTGTCCAGATGGTCGGCTGCACCCACGCACCGTCCTTCATCGACGCGGGCATGTCGGGGACACCACCACCGGTCACGACCGTCGCGCCTTCTTCACGCGCCTTTGCGTAGTACGACAGCACCTTCTCGCGATGCACCTGCGACACGAGCGGGCCGAAGGTGGTGCCTTGCGCGTACGGATCACCGATCTTCAGCGATTCCGCGCGCTCCTTTAGTGCCGCTACGAAGCGCTCGAAGATCGGACGCTGCACGTACACGCGCTCCGTGCCGAGACACACCTGACCGCTGTTGTCGAACGCCGAGCGCGTAATGCCCGCAACGGCCTTGTCGAAATCGGCGTCCGCAAACACGATGCCCGGGTTCTTGCCGCCCAGCTCGAACGACACCGGACGCACACCATTCGCGGCGGCCTTCATGATCGCTTCGCCGGTACGCGTCTCGCCCGTGAAGGTGATGCCGTTCACACCCGGATGTTCGGTCAGGAACGCACCCGCCGAGTCCGGCCCGAAGCCGTGCACCACGTTATAGACCCCCGGCGGCACACCGACTTCGTTCATGACCTCACCGAGCAGCGTGGCGGTCGCAGGCGTTTCTTCCGACGGCTTCACGACCACGGTGTTACCGAACGCCAGCGCAGGGCCGACTTTCCACGTCATGAGCAGCAACGGCAGATTCCACGGGCAGACGACGGCGATCACACCGCGCGGCGTGCGCACACCGTAGTTGAGCGCGTTGCCGCCGTCGGGCGTTGTCATCGCAAACGACTCGGTCGGCACGTTCTTGATCATGTCGGCGAACACCTTGAAGTTCGCCGCACCGCGCGGGATGTCGAGATGGCTCGCCAGTCCGTGCGGTTTTCCGGTGTCCGCAATCTCGGCGGCCAGGAAGTCGTCGAAGCGGCGGTTGATGCCGTCGGCCACCGCGTGCAGCAGTTCCACGCGCTGTGCGACGGTCATCTTGCCCCACGGGCCGTGAAGCGCAGCGCGGGCGGCACGCACGGCGGCATCGACTTCGCTACGTCCGGCTTCGTGGACGAGCCCGATCACGCTGTTGTCGACCGGATTACGGTTCTCGAAGGTGCGCGGGCTGGACACCCACTCACCGTTGATGAAGTTCTGGAAATCCTTCATGTCTCACGTTCTCTGTCTGGTTGGATTCGGATGAGCGTCATCACCCGATACCCGATACCCAATAACGGGCAAAGCGCTGACGTCGGCATGGAGCACACGATAAATCCGTCGCCCGATTCTCGTCAACATTTTCTCGAGAATTTTTATTTATCTCGATTATTTGACGATTTGGCGACAATCCGAAAGAAGCCGCTTATACTCTCGGCACCCGTTTTCACAGGTCCAGACCGCCTGACACATGCATAGCCCGACCGCCCCCGCCTCCCAGACTGCCCCGGCGGCCGACGCCACGCTGGCGCAAAGCGCCTACATGCGTCTGCGCAGCGACATTGTCGAGGGGCATCTCGCGCCCGGCGAGAAGCTACGCGTCGAGCATCTGAAGGATCGGTACGAAGTGGGCGCGGGGACGCTGCGCGAAGCGCTGGCGCTTCTGGTGGCGGACGCACTCGTCGTCCAGCATGGCCATCGCGGCTTTCGGGTGACGCCGATCTCGCTGGCCGATTTCATCGACATCACCGAGACACGCGTGCAGTTGGAGACCGAGGCGCTACGCCAGTCGGTCGCGTTGGGAGACGATGCGTGGGAAGCCGACCTGACGAGCGCGTTCCATCTGCTCACGCTCGCCGAGGAGCGGCTGGGCAAGGATGGCGAGCAGGACGTCGGGCAGTTTGCCCAGTGGGAAACGCGAAACCGCGCGTTTCATGAGGTGTTGATTCGTGCTTGCCCGTCGCGCTGGCTGCACCATTTTTTGGCGATTCTCTACCGCCAGTCCGAACGTTATCGACGTCTGTCCATCACGCACCGTCCAGTGCCGCGCGACGTCCATGAAGAACATCAGGCGATCTTCGACGCCTGCCTCGCCCGCGACGCCGACCGCGCGGCAACATTGCTCGCCGCGCACATCCGAAAGACGCTGGAAGCCGTTCGCGAGCTGCCCGACGCCGTGATCAACGCCGGAACGGTGCCACTCGCGGCCGTGCGCTAAGCCCGCAAGCGCAGCCCCTCAGCGCGGCAAGCTTTCGCGCACGATCTGCGCAAAGTAACGCGCACCGAGCGGCAGGATCGCGTCATTGAAGTCGTAGCAGGCGTTGTGCAGCGGGATCGCGCCGGGTTCGTCGCCGCTGCCGTTGCCGATGAACGCGAAGTTCCCCGGCACATGCTGCAAGAACACGCCGAAGTCTTCCGACGCCATCACCGGCGCGATCTCCGCATCCACCATCCCCTCGCCTGCCACCGTTCGGGCCGCACGTACGGCCAGCGCCGTGTTCTCGGCCCAGTTCATCGTCGGCGCAAACTCGTGCGTGTATTCGAACTCGCAGTGCGCACCGTGCATCGCGCACGCGCCCATGCAGATGTCGCGCATGCGCGCTTCGAGCAGTTGCTGTACGTCTGGCGTGTAGCTGCGCGTATCGCCCCGGATCTCGACGTTCGTCGGAATCGCGTTGCGAATGCCGTCTGTGATGAACTCCGTGCACGACACCACTGCCGACAGTCCCGGGTCGACGCTGCGCGACACCACCGTTTGTAGCGCCACGACAATCTGTGCGCCAATCACCAGCGGATCGACACCCATGTGCGGCCGCGCCGCGTGCGTGCCCTTGCCACGAATCCGGATGACGAAGTTGTCCTCGCTGGCCATGATGCCGCCCACGCGCGTGGCAATGCGTCCCGTCGGAATGCCCGGCATGTTGTGAATACCGTAGATCGCGTCGATGGGAAAGCGCTCGAGCAGCCCATCGGCAATCATCGCCTTTGCACCGCGACCGTGTTCCTCGGCGGGTTGGAAAATGAAGCGTACCGTGCCGTTGAAGTCGCGCGACTCGGCGAGCAGCTTCGCCGCCCCCAGCACCATCGACATATGCCCATCGTGGCCGCAGGCGTGCATCTTGCCCGGGACTTGCGACGCATAGTCGCGACCCGGCGCCTTCTCGTCGATCATCAACGCATCCATGTCGGCACGAATGCCGATCGCACCCTTGCCGTCTCCGACGCGCAGATTCGCCACGATCCCCGTGCCGCCGATATTGCGATGCACGTCCAGTCCGAGGCTCTCCAGAATCGTGGCCACCGTCTGCGAGGTGCCGACTTCCTCGAAGCCCGTTTCCGGCTGACGATGGAACGCATGCCGCCATCCGGTCAGCGCCGTGGCGAAATACGTCTCTTGTGCGGTGTCGTGACTCATACGTGGCTCCGGCAATAGGCTTGATGGATAACGAGATTAGCGTGCGAGCCACGCCTGCTGACGCGCCTCGACCGACGTGGCAGGCTCGCCAACCAGTTCGGCATAGACGGACGGAGCCGTCGCGCCCTCGGTGCTGATGAGCAACACGCGCGAGTCCGACGTGAGGCCGAGCGCCGACGCCATCGCTGGCGTGGCTGCCGCCAGCATCAACCCCGCCAGCCCGGCCGCACCGGACTCCCCGGAGACGAATGGCACATCGTTGTCGGTGCCGCGTGCGAGACGCTGCATCGCCTGGACTGCCTGCGCGTCGGTGACGGTCATGAACGCGTCGACGGACGGTTGGAGGAAACGCCACGCGAGCGGTGACGTCTCGCCGCACGCCAGCCCGGCCATCACGGAATCGACCGATCCGGACGCCGACGCGGCTTTCCCGGCGATGGCGCTCTGATACAGACAGTCCGCCTGCTCGGGCTCGACGACCACGAACGTCGGCCGCCACACGCCCCAGCGCTCCCACAGATAGCTCACGATACCCGCTGCCAGCCCGCCCACTCCGCCTTGCACAAAGACATGCGTGACGGGGCTGGCCGAATCCTTTTGCGGCGCATCGCCATCCAGCGCTTCCGAGACTTCCGCCGCCACCGTGCCGTAGCCTTGCATGACATCGCGCGGGATGACTTCGTATCCATCGTAGGACGTATCCGAGACGACATGCCAGCCGTGACGCGATGCCAGCGCCGCCGCCTCTTCGACGGAGTCATCGTAATTGCCTGCGATGCGCACGATCTCGGCGCCATATGCCGCGATCGCTTGCTCCCGTTCTTCGCTGACATGCGCGTGCAGAACGATCACACAGCGGCAGCCGATGCTTTGCGCAGCAGCAGCCAGCGCGCGACCGTGGTTGCCGTCCGTCGCACTGATCGCCGTGAAACCGGCCAGCGCGTCGCGATGCTCGCCGCTCAGCAGCGACTTCGCGTTGAAACCCTTCCCGTCGAACTGACTCAGCAACAATCGCACGAGGGCAATCGGTGCGCCCAGCGCTTTGAAACTGCCGAGTGCGGAGCGCAGCGCTTCGTCCTTGACCAGCACGCTGCGCACACCGACCGACGCCGCCAGGTCCGGCAGCGAACGCAGCGGCGTAGCGCCGGGTGTCAGTCCGTCCCAGTGCGCAAGCCACTCACGGCTCTGCTGTGCACGAGCGATGCTCATGATGTCGTGAAGCTCGGCCGGGTACGGTGCGCGCGTGGCGTGCGGGTTGACGTAAAGCAGTGGGGGCATCGGGGGCATTGGGGGGGCTCCGGAATTGCGGGATGTAGCTGGATTTTCCTGAGTGCAGCCGCTGATTTACTGCGACACGCCCAATCGTTGCGCGACAACGTCGAGCAACACCTCGGCACCGCGCACCAGCTGGTCGTCGTCGGTATGTTCACGCGGGTTGTGGCTGATGCCACCACGGCTCGGCACGAAAATCATCGCGGCCGGGGCAATGCGCGCAATCATCTGCGCGTCGTGTCCTGCGCCCGACGTCATGCGTTTGTACGACAGACCGCGACGCTTCACGCAGGCTTCGATCACATCGGCCAATTCGGCGTTGAAGACGACCGGCGTGAAGCGCGCGAGACGCTCCGTCGAAATGCGCACACCTTCAGCCTGCGCAATCTTCGTCAGGAAATCGGCCAGACGCGCTTCGCTCTCGGCAAGACGCTGTTCGCTCGGATCGCGCATGTCGACCGTAAACACTGCACGGCGCGCAATCACGTTGATGACACTCGGCTCGAACTTCATCGTGCCCACGGTCGCGAGCGTCGTGCCGGATTCGACGGCAATGCGGCGCAACTCGGTCACCGTCGCCGAGGCCACATAGCCAGCATCGTGACGTAAACGCGTCGGGGTCGTGCCCGCATGGTTGGCGTTGCCCTGCACCGTGATCTGCTGCCACGAGATGCCCTGCAAGTTCTCGACGACGCCGATCTCCAACCCCTCGGCTTCGAGAATCGGACCCTGCTCGATATGCAGTTCGAGATATTCGTGGGGGACGAGGGTGCCAGGTTCCATGTCACCGGCGTAGCCGATGCGTACCAGTTCGTCGCCCAGACGCGCGCCATCGGTGCCGATGGCGTCGAGCGCTTCGTCCACCGGCAGCCCGCCCGCGTGTACGAGCGACCCCATCATGTCGGGGTGAAAACGCGCGCCCTCCTCGTTGGTGAAGGCCGCCACCGTGATCGGACGCGACGGCGCGATGCCCGCGTCGCGAAACGCGCGCACGACGGCCAGGCCGCCAAGCACGCCGTAGCATCCGTCGAGTGCACCGGCATTGACGACCGTATCGATGTGCGAGCCCATCATGAGCGGGCGGGGCATTTCACCCGACGCATCCTTCGTCGCCGAGGGCAGCGTGCCGAAGATGTTGCCGATGCGGTCGATCTGCACATCGAGATCGAGCGCGCGCATCCACGCGACGACCTGATCGCGGCCAGCCTTCTCGTCGTCGGTCAGCGCAACGCGCGTGCGCCCGCCTGCGACGGGATCGGTGCCGATCTCGCCGAGTTCGCGGAGTTGTTGGAGCAGGACGGGCCCGTTCAGGCGAAGCGCGGGGGTTTTCGTGTCGGACATGAGGCGGTCGGTTGTTCTTGTAGGAGGCGAAAGCGCGCTGCGGCACAGACTTCGGAGGGTCACCGCTAGCGGAGTATCATCGGACAGCCTGAATAATATTCCGGAGCGCGCGTACGATTTACGCGTTTTAGGCGTCTCTACCGAATTTTTATTGCGCAAATGAGCCTCGACAGTTACGACATCGCCCTCCTTGCGGCGATTCAGCAGGATGCGACAACACCTCAGCATGCGCTGGGGGCGCAGATCAATCTGTCGTCTGCGGCAGTGAACCGGCGGCTCAAGAAGCTCGCGGAGGAAGGCGTGACGCGCAAGACCGTCTCGCTGGTCGACCCGGAGCAGGTCGGCTATCCGCTCACGATCATTACGGAAGTCGAAGTCGAGAACGAGCGCCTAGATCTACTCGACGCCATGAAGCGCAGCTTTCTCGCGTGTCCGCAGGTGCAGCAGTGCTATTACGTCGCTGGGGAATGCGACTTCGTAGTGATCATGGTCGTGCAGAACATGGCGCAGTACACAGCGCTCACGCGCGCGCTCTTCTTCGAGAGCAACAACGTCAAACGCTTCAAGACGCTCGTCTCGATGAGCAACGTGAAGGTCGGGCTGGAGGTGCCACTGGACGCCGTCGCAGGCTGAACCCGACGACGGCGCTGAAATGATGGCGTGACGGCTCAGAACTTATGCTGCACGCCTGCGGTGACATACATCTGCGAGCTCACGCCCGCGTCGACGTAGACGGTGGCAATTGCCGCCTGTGCCGGACCGATGCCGTTGTACCCCGTGGCGTGCGCGTATGTCACCACACAGAAGAGGTCCATGCGCTTGCTGAGGCTGTAATCCACCGCCGCACTGACCTGGTGGTACTGCGCCGCCGAATCCCCCGATGCGCTCAGGTCGTCGTAGCCCGTCTGCACAGCAAGTGCTGGCGAAATCTGCCACACGGCGTAGACGCCATAGCTGTCGTAGCGCTGCGTCGTTCTGAAAGTCGAAGCGGCATCCACGTTGTAGTACGACTGGCTGTAATAGCCGCCGAGCGTAACGTTGCCGAGCGTGTAACGTCCCCCTGCGCGGTAGGTGTCGATGGACTTCGCACTGGCGTACGCGCGGTTCACAGCGCTCACGAAGCAAAAGTCAGTCGTGCTCGACGGACGCGTCGTCGCCCGGGCGTTGCCGTTATCAATGTGCAGATACCCCGCCGCCACCCGCGTCGGGCCGAACGTGTAGGAGCCTGCGGCGCTGTACGTCTGACCGGAGGCCTGTGCGCCCGCCACGCCACGGACGGCATCGCGCAGACGGCGATCAGGACGTTGGACGTGTCGTTGCAATCTCGTCGCGCAGCAGCTCGACGTAGGCACGCATGGTGGCGATACGGTGTTCTCCGATGCGCCGCGCGGTGGCGGTCGTCAATCCGTCGGCGAGGTGCAGCAGCTTGGTCTCGAAGTGATCGAGTGCAAAGCGCCGGTCGTCGAGTTCGCGATGCGTGGCGAAGGGGTCGAGTGGATCGTAAAGCCGTGAGCCGTTGCGACCTGCGACGTAAAACGTGCGGGCGATGCCGATGGCGCCAATGGCATCGAGCCGGTCGGCGTCGCGCAGCACGCGCGCCTCGCTCGTCAGGGGTTCGATCCCCGCCGAGAAGCTGTGTGCTTCGATAACGTGCGCGGTGGCGTCGATGCGGGCGTCGTCCCACCCCAACGTGCGCAGCACTTCACTCGCCTTCTCCGCCGAGAGCCGCGACGCCTGTGCGCGGCGCGGGTCCGTCTTCTCCACTTGCACGCAATCGTGCAGCAGCACCGACACGGCCAGCATCTCCAGATCGAGCGCCGGGTCGTCGGCGGCGATTTGCGTCACCAGTTTCCACACGCGAATCAGATGCGACCAGTCGTGCGAACCGTCGTCGCTCTCCTGCTGATCGGCAGACACCCCCATGATGCGGAGCACGGCGGCGATCACGTCACCATGGGGGCAAAAGGCTTGCAGCAGCGGATGGGGTGTAGCGTTCATGAGGTTCAGATTTCCTGTGCGCCGGTCTTTCCGTTCTCGACGACGAAGCGTTTGCTCGTCCGGACGGTGCCACCGGGCTTGTCGGTAAAGTCGATTGTGCGCAGATCGGTCAGTAGCGAGTCGCGCGTGAGCGTGCATCGCATGTAACCGCGCTGCTGACCCTCGTAGCAAATAACGTGCGGGTTCAGCGGCAGTCCCTGCACCATCGGTTTGTCGAGCGGCTCGGGCCACTGCGCACTGATCGACGTGCCCACGAGTTCAGTCATCGGTGCCGAGCGCGGGTCGTCACCCCCATTGCGCACCACGGACGAGATCATGTACGAATGAATGTCGCCCGAGAGCGCGACCGGGTTAGGCACACGCGCTGCCGTGATCTGGTCGAGGATGCGATTGCGCTCGGCGGGATCGCCGTCCCACGATTGCAGGTAGCGATAAAGGGCGTCATTGTGCCGCATGTCGAATGGCGTCATCCTGACCGTCGATGCGATCACATTCCACTGCGCTGGCGTGTTCAGCAAACGGCACGACCGCTTCCGCCGTCGGGTCGCCGCTGGCGACCGAGAACGGAAAGCGGGTGCCGTGCGATACGCTGCGCGCGCTCGACTGCCGGATGATCACCGCCGGAGCACCCATCAGAAGGCCCGAGCCGGCGAGAAAGGTACGACGCTTCATTACTGTTTCCCATTCCACTGCGAATGCGTCGAAGTAAGCATTTCGGATCGCGTCATACGTATGACTGACGGATTTTAACCACTAAACTCGAATTTTTTACGATTCAACGCGTGAATGAGCGCAATGAGCAATAAGAAGAAAAGTCCTGCGGCTGCGCGTCCGACGAGCCGCGATGTCGCGCGTCTGGCCGGTGTGTCCCAATCCACGGTGTCGCTGGTGTTCGGTGGCAAGGCCGAGGGGCGCGTTACGCCCGAGCGGCGCGAACAGATTCTTCAAGCCGCCCAGACGCTGAGCTACCGGCCGAACTCCTCGGCGCGCGGTCTGAAGCTCGGCACGCAGAAGCTGCTCGCGCTGGGCGTGCCGAATGTCTCGAACCCCTACTTCGCGTCTGTGCTGAAGTCGGTCATCGGGAGTGCTGCGGCCAATGGTTACGCCACGGTGCTCATCAACACCGGCGAGTACGGGAACGACCCGGAGCGTCTGCTCCTCAGCCTCGATGCGCACGCCTTCGACGGCATGATCTTCTGGGAGGCGTCGTGGACGGCGCGGGCGCTGGAAATCATGCCGACGTCCGTGGTCGTGGTCGACGGCGACTCGTCTGCCGATGCCGACGTCTTCATCGCTTCGGACGTGATTGTGCGAGAGATGGTCGATCACCTCGCATCGCTTGGACATTCGCGCATTGCGCGGGTCGGCTTCGATCTGGAAGCCAACACGTTTCGCGTACGCTCACGGGCGTATCGGGAGGGTTTGCAGGCGCATGGGCTGACGTACGACGCCCGCCTGGAGATCGAATTGCCGTTCGGCGCCACCTCGTCGTCGGCCATCGAAGCGTTGCTCTCGCAACCCCAGCGCCCGACGGCGTTCGTGTGCGACGACGACCTGCTCGCGCCGCTTGTCTATCGCGCCGCCACGCGTTGCGGGCTGAAGATCGGAGAATCTGTGTCGGTTGTGGGCATCGGTGACATCGAACTTGCGTCGCTGCTGGAGCCGCCGCTGACCACCGTCGCCATTCCCACACAAGCGCTCGGCGAGTCGGCCGTCGATACCTTCCTGCGCAAGCGCGCCGGGCAACCGACGACGCTCAGCACCGTGCAAACGCGGGTGATCATGCGGGATTCGACCGGTCCCTGCATCGCCTGAGCGACGCGCGCAGAAAACGACGCGACAAAGAAAAACCCCCTCCAACCGTGAGGCGCGAGGGGGTGTCTGCTACAGACGCTTGGCTTGCCGGATGCTTCGCAGGAAAGCCCGCGTGCGCTCCTGCTGCGGGTCGCCGAAAATCTGCTCCGGCGGTCCCTCCTCGCATACGGCGCCGTCGCACAGGAAGCAAACCTTCGACGCCACTTCGCGTGCGAAGCCCATCTCGTGCGTGGCGAGCAGCATCGTCATGCCCTCGTGCGCCAGATCGCGCACGATGTTGAGCACTTCGGACACCAGCTCCGGGTCGAGCGCCGACGTGATTTCGTCGAGCAACAACACCATCGGGTCCATCGCCAGCGCACGCACGATAGCCACGCGCTGTTGCTGACCGCCCGACATGCGGTCCGGATACTCGTTCGCCTTATGCGCCAGACTGAAGCGCTCCAGCAACGCCATTGCACGTTCCTCCGCTTCGCGTTTGGGCTGCTTGAGCACACGAATCGGCGCGAGCGTAACGTTCTCCAGCACTGTCATGTGCGGGAACAGGTTGTAGCCCTGGAACACGATGCCGATGTCCCGGCGCAGCGAATTGACGTCCACGCCGGGGCCGGTAATGCGGTCGCCGTGCACGAGGATCTCGCCTGCGTCGATGGACTCCAGACCGTTGATACAACGCAGCAACGTCGACTTACCGGAGCCGGACGGACCGATCAGGCACACCACCTGATGCTCCTCCACCGTCATCGCCAGACCGTTGATGACCGACACGTCGCCGTACGACTTGGCAATGTCGCGAATCTCGATGAATGACATGGTCGTTCGCTCCTCAGGCACCGCCGGCACGCATGCGGGCGCGGTCGCGTTTGGCCATCCGTTCCACGAAGCGCACTTGCGGAACCGAGATGATGATGAACAGGATGGCGACGGTCGTTGCCGCCGACAGGTTGTAGTGGTTCGACGCGATCACCATCGACTGGTTGAAGGCGTCGATCACCCCGACGACGTTCACGAGCGCCGTGTCCTTCTGCAACGCGATGAAGGCATTGAGCAGCGGCGGAATGATCTGCCGGATACCCTGCGGCAACACCACGAAGCGCAACGTCTGCGTGTACGACAGGCCCAGCGAGCGCGCCGCCGCCACCTGCGACCAGTGCACGCCCTGAATACCGGCGCGATAGATCTCCGCCACGTACGCGCCGACGGTCAGCGTCAACGCGATCACGACGTAGGTGGTGAGCGACAGGTCCTTGAGGATCGGCACGCCCGTGAGCGGCAGGCCGAAGCCGACCAGATAGATCACCAGCACGGCAGGCATCGCGCGGAAGATGTCGACGTAAGCCGTGGCGATGAACCGCAGCGGCTTGCCGGCATTGCCCGGTGCGAACATGGCGAGTGCGACGACCAGGCCCCAGATCAGCACGAAGACTTCTGCGATCAGGAAGATCTTCACGTTCACCCAGAAGGCTTCGAGTACGAGCGGGAACGTCTTGACGATGAGCGGGACGAGGAAGAACGTCTTCGCCACCGCAAGATCGTTCGCCAGCACGAACTGCAACGCGAGCACGACGATCAGTTGCGCGAGCGTGTAGCCCAGCGTGATCCAGCATTGCACCCCGGCTTCGGACTTCGCCACGCGCGCAGCGACGATGTCGCGACGCGACGTGGCGCGCCGAAAGTCCTGGTAACGCGCAAACGCACGCACCAGCGGAATGAGCACGAGCAACGAGGCCAGCCCGAGCAGAACCGTACCGACGGGCACCCACCACCCGCCCAGTTGATTGGCCATCAGCCCTTCACGCAGGGCACCGATCGTGTAGACGCCGCCGGCGACGGCAATCGCCGCCCCAAGCAATGCGCACAGGCACAGCACCGTCGGTGCGGACGGGGTGCCGCCCACGTTCAGACGGCGCTCCCGGCCCATGCCACCGAGGATGGACCCCGGGGCCTTTTGAGTGGATTCGCTCATATGGATTGACTCGGGTCTCCCCGACCTCACGGCGTCAGGATCGGCAGCTTGGCGGGATCGGCACCGAGGCTCGGCACGAGGTATTGCGTGGCCAGACGGTCGAACGTGCCGTCCTTCTTCATCTCGGCGATCAGCTTGTTGAACGCGGCCAGATTCGGCGAATCCTTGTTGACGAGACCGCCCCACTGTTCGCTCGTGTCATAGCGGCCGACGACTTCGAAGCGGCCTTCGGACTTCTTTGCGATGGACAGCACGTTCGGCGTGTCGTAGAGCACGGCGTCGACCTGACCGGCGGCCAGTGCGGCGTACATGGCAGCGGCGTCGGTGTAGACCTTCGGGTGCTCGGCGACCTTCACCTTATCCGTCAGATACGGCAGGATCGTGGTGCCCTGCTTCACGCCCAGACGCATCTTCTTGATGCTGTCCTTGTCGACCTTGGTGCCCGTCTTCACGAGAATGCCCTGATCCGAGCTGAAGTACGGATCGGTGAAGTTGACGACCTTCTTGCGCTCGTCGGTGATGGTGATTTCGCTCAGCGCGATATCGAAGCCCTTGGCCTGCCCCGTCACGACTTGCGCGAACGAACGGTTGACGACGATCACGCGATCCAGACCGGCGCGATAGGCCATGTTGGCGGCCATACAGTACTCGAAGCCGTCCTTGATGGTGTCGGGCGAATCGCCGTTCCACCAGCCCGGTGCAGGCAGCACGGGACGCACCGACAATGCGCCCGGCGTGACCGTTTCGAGTTTGATCGAGCCGCGCGTGCCGGTGACCTGGCAATTGCCGAAGTCAGGCGCTGCGGAGGCTGCCGTCGACACGAGGGAGAGGCCGCCCAGCACGAGCGGAATGAGCAGCGAGCGCAGATGAGTCGACTTGCGGGTTGCGCGGGTGTTGTCCTGCTGTTCGATCGGATTCATGAGGGGGTCTCTCCTTGCGTCTTTGGTCTGTGATTCGGGGCGCGAGCGCGGGGGCTTCAGTGTTTTAGTACTTGAGTACTTCAGTACTTCATTACGTTATGCGGGCAATGCCGCAGCCGGTTGAGCGATGCCGCCATGCGGCTTGCCAGACGCGACATCGCCCCAGAGAACGGCGTGATCGTCGGGCAAGGCACGGGAATTGGGCATCGACAGCCACAGGCGCATGAGCATGCGGTCCTGACCGGTCTGCACATCGTCGACGAAAGCCGTGCGGCCGTGATACACGATGTGGTTGTTCAGCAACTGAATGTCGCCCGGCGCGAAGCGCATCTGGAAGCACTCTTCTTCAGCCAGCGCCATGAGCATCTGAATGGCTTCGTGCTCGGCATCGCTGAGCTTGCGCACGCCCGGCAGCATCTGGGCGTTCTCAATATAGGTGAGCGAGAAGTGGCTCGTCAGCTTGCCGTCTCGCACGCCGAAAATCGGCAGGTCGTAAGCGATGTGTTCACCACCGGCTTCTTCACCGAAACGGCTGCGCGGAATCGCCTTGCACAGCAGCGCGTGCAGATCCGGACGGCGCTTGAGCATCTCGTTGTAAACGGTAGCGCTGCTCGCCAGCTTGCTCACACCGCCTTCCGATGCCTGACGCACGCACAGCAAACCGACCACGTCGCAGCGGTCCGTGTGAAAGCGCAGTTGTCCCGGCGAGAGCGTACGTGCGCCGGAGGAGAGAAATTGCTTGCCCGCGCTGTCGACGGTCGCGCCGTAGAGCTTCGCTCCGACGCCCATGCCTTCGTCCTTGATCTCGCGCATGACTTCGCCACGGCAGTTCTGGAACATCGGCGTGCCGAGGTGTGCCCCCAGCGCGTACCAGATGCGACGCAGTTGTTCGGCGTCGTAGCGGCTGACGTCGAGACCGCGAATCTTAACCATGCCGGAGCCGTTTTCGAGTTCTTCACGAACGTCGTCGAAGAACGCACCCGCATCGGGCAGCGGGAAGTTCTGACGATTGATGTCGCGCCAGTCCACGTTGTGCGTTTGCGCCAGTGCGGCATCGATCTGATCGAGCACGTGTGCCGGGAACGTTTTGACCCAACGGTCGTTGTTCACCATTTCGGCACCGCGCCAGACGGCAGCGCCCTGAAGACTCTTCGACTCGGACATGAAACCTCCTGATAGATGTAATGAGTAGTTCGTCCTACGTTGTATATACATGTAAAGACATTACACCCAGCTTTTCGATTCCGGCAATCAGGGGTTGCGTCGGATCAGGGAAAGTCCTAGCGCTGGAAAACAACACAGCGTCCAGGTGTCCTGGGTGCGCTCTACATCGCAGTGCGGGCGCGCGCAGCGCCTCTCTGGCAGACGACAGACGAGACAAATTTCGGGCTCATAGCCCCGCGCGGGACTGCCCGAACAGCCGGGTACGCAATACCCCGGTCACATGGACTATACGCGAACAAAATCCTGTCCGTATATCATTTATTATTTTCGTATACGATTTTGGGCGCGCGAAGACGACCGACAAGGAAAAATAGGGGATGCTTAAGCCTTCCCGTTGAGCCGGAAATACGCCATGACTTCGCGTTGCGTTTGCTCCAGATGCTTGCGCAGCAGACGCACAGCGGTTTTCGTGTCGCCCGCAGCGCAGGCCTGATGGATGGCGATGTGTTCGTCGGTCGAGCGCTGGTGGTCGTTGACGGCCGAGAGGTGCGCGCGCAGAAAACGTCCCATGCGCTCTTGCGCGGCCTGCGCTGTGGCGACGAGACGCGGGCGATTCGCCGGTGCGTAAAGTGCCTGATGGAACGCGAGATTCAGATCACTCCATGATTGCGGTGTGTCGGCCTTCGCATAGCGCTTGAGCAATTGTTCGGCCAGCGCGAGATCGCTCGGCGCCATATTCGGCACCGCAATCTCAAGCGCACGGCATTCGAGTGCGATGCGCATGTCGAGCATCTCGACGCAATCGTTCACCGTGAGCGGCGAGACGATCGCGCCCGAATGACGCTTGAGCGACACCCATCCCTCGGATTGCAGACGCATCAGTGCCTCACGCACCGGAATCTTGCTCACGCCCATTTGCGCCGCGATCTCGTCCTGACGAATCGGTGCGCCCTCCGGCAATTCGCCCGACACGATCTGACGACGAATCGCGTCGTAAGCCCGGTCCGCCGTCGAGAGCGAAGCTTCATCGAGCGTGGCGGTGGCGGCGAGGTTGCCGGTCGCGTCGTCGCGTGAGGATTTGGTCACAGCGCAGAACCTGTCGAGGCCGAAATGGAAAACGCATCGATTATACAAACTCCCGTTTCCGTATACGTTTCGATGTCATCGCACGGTTGAGCATTTCTCGGACTTCAGGCTATCGCCTATCTACGCAAAGGTTTCATGCCGATTGTTCTGCCCGTGCAACTTTAAGTTACCCGGGCAGGTGTTTCGTGCCGCGTATCGCATCGATATGATGAGCGCGACCTGCGACGTCACATCACGCAGGAACGCCGCAATGCCGACGTCTTTGTCGAATGAAATTCGCTTTTGGATGAAAACAATCACCATGCATCGTTTCAACATTCAGTGGTTCGCACGGGTGCTGATGTCGGCCCTGTTCCTGATCGCCGGGGTTCGCAAGATCTTAGCCTTCAAAGCGACCGTCGGCTATTTCGCCGCCATCGGTCTGCCCTTTGCGGAAGTCGTGACCGCGCTGGTCATCCTGATCGAAGCCGGTGGCGCCATCGCGCTGATTCTGGGCTGGCGTCTCAAGCCGCTCGCGCTGCTGCTCGCGATCTACACCGTCGCAACGGCCCTCATCGGCCATAAGTTCTGGGCCGCCGACCCCGCGCAATTCAGTGGTCAACTGAATAACTTCTTCAAGAACATCGCGATTGCCGGTGGCTTCCTTCTGCTGGTCGCACAACCGGATACGTCGTCGAAGGCGTAAAACCTTCGGCCAGGCGTTGTCGGGCGCGTCGCTCGGGCACTCGCCCGGAGAACACCCCGAGAGGCTTACGGCCCTCGGGGTGTTTTTTATTAAGCAAACACCGAAAACACAACGCAGCGACGTTGGAGAATTGTCGAGTTTTGTCGCCAGGCAATACCAGCGCGACAGAAATCGTTACACTCGCGCCATCTCCCTTCAGCATTCACATGTCCGCCCGCATCCTCCTCGTTGAAGACGACGCCCGTCTGTCCGCCCTGGTTTGCGGCTACCTTCAGAAGCACGGCTATCAGGTCGAATGCGTGCTCGACGGTGCACGCGCCGTGCAAACGATCCTTCGCCGCCGCCCCGATCTGGTGATTCTCGACGTCAATCTGCCCGGTAAGGACGGCTTCGAGATCTGTCGTGAAGCGCGCGCGCAGTATCGCGGCATCGTCATCATGGTGACGGCGCGCGACGAGGAATTCGACGAAGTGCTGGGGCTGGAACTGGGTGCCGACGATTACGTCCACAAGCCGGTGGAGCCGCGTGTGCTGCTTGCTCGTATCAAAGCGCAACTGCGTCGCAACGAGCATCTGATTCCCGCCAGCAACTCGCCCGAGAGCATCACGCTCGGCCGGTGCCGCATCGACCGGGGCACCCGGTCCGTCACGCTGCCGAACGGCAAGCAGCCCGACCTGACGTCCGCCGAATTCGATCTGCTTTGGGCGCTGGCCTGCTCGGCAGGTGAAGTAGTGACGCGCGACGCACTGGTGCGTCACTTGCGCGGCGTGGAGTTCGACGGCATCGACCGCTCGGTGGACGGCGGCATCTACAAGCTGCGACGCAAGCTCAACGACGACCCTTCCGCACCGCAGTGCATTCTGACGGTGCGCGGCAAGGGGTATCAACTCAACAAATCCTGCTGGGACTGACCCGGCACGACCTCACGACCGGCCAGCCCGGCGCATATCATGCCCGCCAACCCTTTCCAGCCCTATCGATACTGCCGGCTGCGGTGGCAGCGATTTCGCCGTTCATGGACGGACACCCGCGCCGACCGGCGTCCCAGTTGGTCGCGGCTTTTCGTGCGTACTTACACGAACCTGCTCGGGCTTTGTCTGCTGGTGCTCGTCGTCCCGGCGCTCTTCATCGTGTTCAACGTGCCGGACAGTGCGTGGCGCACGAGTCTGGGGACGGCACACTTTCTCGTGCCCGTGATACTGAGCACGCTGCTGTTGCCTGCCATCGTCGCGTATCGGTGGATGCGCCCGGTCTGGGTCGATCTCGTGATGGTGCGCGAGCGTGCCATCGACTTCAGCGGCGGCCGCTTTCACACGCGCGCGAAGGAGTCGTACAGCGTTATCATCGGCCCGCTGGCGCGCACGCTCAACGCGCTCGCCGAACGCATGGAGAAGCTGATCGCCACACAGCGCGATCTGACTAACGGCATCTCGCACGAACTGCGCACACCGCTCGCGCGTCTGCGTTTTGCGCTGGAAATATTGCGCGACCCGACGTCGTCTGCCGACGCGTGTCAGCAAGCGCTGGCGAGCATCGATCTGGACGTGACCGAACTCGACGAACTCATCGACATGAGTCTGACTTTCGCGCGGCTGGAGTACAGCTCACTTCAGTCGAATCTTGAGGCCACGTCCGTTGCGCACTGGTTTGCGAATCAGGTACGCGACGCTTCCCTGCTCTACGCCGAACGGGACATCACGCTGGAATGCAATCTCGCGCCGTCGTATCAGGTCGTCATGGACAAGCGGCTGATGGCGTACGCCATGCGTAATCTGCTGCGCAATGCGAGCCGGTATGCGCGCTCGCGCATCGTTGTGGGGATGCAGTTACGCCACGGGAATATCGGTATCTACGTGGAAGACGACGGCCCCGGCATTGCGCCGGACGACCGCAAACGGATCTTCGATGCGTTCGTGCGACTCGACCGCCGCACGGGGGGCTACGGACTGGGTCTCGCCATCACGCAGCAGGTCATGCAGGCACATAACGGTAATGTTGCCGCCACCGATCCCGTCACCCTCGGCGGGGCGCGCTTCGAAATCAGTTGGCCTGCAATCCCCGCCACCGGCGCTCCCTCGGTGACGTCTTAAGTCAACTCAGTACGTACGTCCCAACTGGAAGTAGATGTTGTTACGTCCGCCCGGCGCGAAGGCCACACCGAAGTAAATCGGACCGAACGACGTAGTGAGCGCGGAGAAGACCGTGACGCTGCGCTTGAGCGTACCGCTCCCGAACGAATCGTCCACGGACCAGACGTTGCCCGCCTCCAGGCTCACGCCGACGAACAGACGCCGGATCGGCGAGGCGCTGAACGACGCAATCCGGTTCATGTACGTGATGTTCCCGTACATCATGGAATTGCCTGCCAATTGATCCGCGGCGTATGCGGACAAGTGCTGGAAGCCGCCGAGCGTAAAGCCGAGTGGGTTCGTCACGTTCGTGCCGCCGAAGTTGTTGCCTGCCTCCACCGTGGCGCTTACGCTGTGCCGCCCATAGCTCATCGCCACCATTCCCTTGCCGTACACCTCGGTATAACTGTTGGTGCCCGCGAACAACGATCGCTCTGCGCGCAACTCCGTGAAATAACCTCGACGTGCGAATTGCGGATCGTCGAGCTGGTCGATCACCAGCTTTGCGCGGGCGCTCAACTGGCGTCCGTAAATGTCGGGGAAGAGCAGTTGCTGCGTCGGCTGTGCATCGTCGTCATCGCCACCGATCGGCAGGTTGTATTGCGGCACCGCCGTGCCGTGCGCATACGCCAGACCGACACGGAAATCACCCAACGTCGATATCGGGAAGCCAATGTCGACACCGGCACGCTCCGTGGTGAGTCGATACCGCGTGAGTCTGATATCGCCCGACTCGTCGTATACGTTGGCGTGACGGCGCTGAATCTCCACATACGGCGCGATGTAAGCCCCCCACGGGTTCGCGAACGGTTGACGCAACTCGCCGTGAAACGCGAGGACGTCGCTGCCGAGTGTGGCGTCGGCACGGGCTTCGAGACCGCTGCTCGTCAGCCACGGGCGGCGGTAGCCGAGGTGCAGACGGAAGCTTCCCTCCTCCTTCGACGTCGCCGACAAGCCGAGGCCGAACAGCAGGAAGTTCGGCCCCCAGCGCTTTTCCTGCGCCGTGATGACGAGTTTGTGCTCGCCGTTCTCTTCTACCATTTGCTGCGTGACGCTCTCGAAATCGTCTTCGTTGACCAGGGCGAGCAGGTCTTTGTTGACTGCTGCCGGGTCGTAGACGTCGCCCTCCTTCACATGCAGCGCCGCCCGTATGCGCTTCGCAGGCACCACCCCGCGCGAGTTGATCTCGACCTTCGTGATGCGTACCGCTTGCGCCGCTGTCTTGCCGTGCGCGGCACGCCACGCGGCGTATTGGTCCGGACTCAGCGCGAGCCGCTGAAGCTGTGGCAGCGCGGCCCGTGCAGCGGCTTCGCCAGCGGCGATGGCTTGTGGGGCGTTCTCGAAGTCGGTGAATGTCAGACGGCCGAGATCCGGCTGAATCAGCACGTCGGTTGCGCGAAGCTGCTCGCGCTGGCGAGCCACGTTCTGGCGAATCAGAATGCCGACCATTTGCTGGAACACGTCCGCTGGCGACGACAGCGCGTTCAGCGGACGCAACGGTGAGCCGATGTCCACGGCAATCACGACATCCGCCCCCATCGAGCGCGCCGTCTCGATCGGCAGGTTGCTGACGATGCCGCCGTCGACCAGCGTACGGCCATTGACATCCACCGGCGAGAAGAGACCGGGCAGCGCCATGCTCGCGCGAATAGCCTGCGGCAACGAGCCGCGATCGAGCACAACCATCTGACCGGTCTGCAAGTCGGCAGCAATCGCGCGAAAAGGCACGGGAAGCTTGTCGAACGATACTGAACCGCCGATGTTAGGCGTCCACTCCTGCAACAGGGCCTGAAGCCGGTTGCCATGCACCAGCCCCGAGGGCAGCTGGAAGCCGTTGCGACCGAAGCCGAGGGAGAAGCTGTCGACGTAGTAGCGTTCGTCTTCGCGCTGCGACTGCGGAAGATCGCTGCGATCGGTGACGTCGAACGCAACGTCCGCGAGGTTCACGTGCTCAAGCCGGGCGCGCATATCGGACGCACTCAGGCCGCTCGCGTATAAGCCGCCGACGACTGCGCCCATGCTCGTTGCCGCAACGCAGTCCACCGGAATGCGATTGTCTTCGAGCACTTTGAGCACGCCGAGGTGCGCGTAGCCTCGCGCGCCGCCACCGGAAAGCACCAGCCCGACCGACGGACGGCCCGAATCGCCGCCCTCGACGCGACAGATCGTCTCGGGTGTCGCGGGCGCCGTGGACGTTGCAGCCCGCGCCGCCGGGGTGAGCAGGACGAACAACCCACCGAGCAGCAGGCACGCGCCGAGCCAACGAAAACCGTCCCCGTCGCGCAGATGAAGTTTGGGGAAACGGCTCATGGCTTACGGAGAGATTTAGGAAAAACGCAAGAATACCCGCTTTCCGTTTCCCCTAATGGACCCGATCCCACGAATTGTGCGCGGAGCGTCTGTCAGACGGTAAAGATTCAGAAAGGTGGCCTCACGGCCGATTCGATTCGGGAGCGATGCGAGGCGAATTAGCTCGCCAGACATTTGAACAGCAGGCGGAAGGGTCCGACATCCGGCGCAACGGCCAGACGGGGCAGCAGGAAGGGATCGTCGTCACGGTCGACCCGACCACGTCGAGTGGTGGTGGCGTTGCGATACCCGGCGCGCTCGACGATGTCGCGCACGTGTCGGGTGACGTTGCCGTACGGGTAGCAAAACGCCTCGATGTTCGTCCCGCAAATCGATTCGAGTTGGTGCTTGGCGCCGACGATTTCTGCGGCGGCATCGTCCAGCGCCAGATCCGGCAGCGATACGTGATTGAGCGTGTGCGCACCGACCTCGTGCCCGCGACGCATCCACGTCAGGAGCCGGTCGCGGTCCATGAGCGGCGCGGGGGACGGGGCGAGATGGGCGTCCCAGTGATTGGTCCCGCCCAAATGATCCGCCACGAAATAGCAGGTCGCCGTGAAGCCCACCGAATCGAGCACCGGCATCGCGTGATCGAAGACGTTCTGAAAGCCGTCATCGAACGTGATGCCGAACACTTTGGCGCGTCCCGGCGCACGAAGATACAACTGAAGCTCGCACATGCTCAGGCCCTGATAGCCGAAGCGGCGAAGCCAGGCCATCTGCGACGCAAACGTATCGGGGTCGACGCACAGCCCCCGCAGCGGATTGTCGTGCGGCGGCACGGCGCAAATCTGGTGATACATCAGAATCGGAACCGACATGGCGGGGGCCTCAGGCGGCTCGCTTCTGATTGCGTCTCTCACGACGCAGTGCAATGCGCAGCCACTGACGCATCGAGAGATTCGCGCGCGTCGGGTGTTGCGACGTGACGCGCGCGGCGGTGGCGTCCAGATACACGCCGTAGGTCGCGCCGACGAAATCGTCGAAATCGAATTCGGTCCGTCCCTTCATCCGTGCCATGTGCCCCATGTGTCGGGTTCGCTCCGGTTTGTCGGCAATGTGCATCAGCACGTTGGCGATGGCTTGCGGATCGCGCGGCGGCACAATCCAGCCGTCTACCCACGGGGTGACGTTTTCCGGCAATCCGCCGACCTTCGTCACCAGGCTGGCACAGCCGGCGGCCATCGCCTCGCGGCACGCGTACGACAGGCTCTCGTGATAGGAGAGGACGAACGCGACATCGGTCGCCGCGAGCAGATGGTGGACGTGGTTGATCGGCCCGGTGAAGAGAATCTGCGCATCGAGACCGCACGCCTCGACCATCGCGCGCTGCTCGATGCTCGGCTCGGTACCCGCGAGCCAGACGCGAAAACGTCGACGTGTCGCTTCGGGCAGCAGCGTGAGCGCCACGACGAGGTCGGCCCATCCCTTCGCCGCGCCGGTGCCCGCTGCGCTGCCGAGCACGATGCTGTCGTCGGCGCTTGCACCGAGCAGGGCCGAGCGACGGCGCAGGCGTTCCTCCTCATTGAGCGGCGCTGAACCCGGCGAACGCACGCCGTGCTTGATCACCACGATGTTCGGATAGGACGACTCGCGTCGGAGCATCGTGCGTACGTAGTCGCTCACGGCGATGGTCCGGGTTGTGCCGAAGCTCGCGCGCAACCAGTTGCCGAACGAGTTCGCAGGATAGGTGTTGTGCTTGGTGAAGACGATTTCCGGGCGCACCGTCAGTCCGGCGACGGCGAGCATGACCTGACGATGATCGGGAGAACCGTTGACGTGCACGACATCGAAGCGGTGCTCGCGAATCAGCCGACGCAGGCGCAGCGTCTCTTGCCAGAAGCGATACCAGCGCGGTTTGAAATCGATGTCGACCGATGTGATGCGCGGCAGTCGTTTGATCTGCTCACCGAGCCAGCTACCGGGGGGTGTAGCGACGGTGATCTCATGGTCGCGGCTCATGGCGAGCGCGAGTTCCCGGACGTAGGTGTCCTGCCCGCCGCCGCAGCCGACGTGAAAGTTTGTATAAAGAATCTTCATGCGTTCCGACCCGATGGTGTCTCCGCGAATGGTAGAGAGACCCGGGTCGGGACGGTGTCGAGACTCAATGAGTTTTGTTTCGTTTTGTCGCTGAGTTCACCGGCGTGGGCGTATGGCCGTGCGGACATGCGTACGCATAGACGCAAAAAAACCCGGCAGCGCAACGCTTGCCGGGTTTTGTCGACGGGCGAGATCTCCCCCGGTCGCGTGGACTTAGAAGGGTTATACCCACTAAAAAGTGTTGGTAACGGCTTGTATTTGAGTGAGTGCGGTCCTGTACGAGGTTTGCGTCACGCACGATTGTTGGTAACGCGCCGAGACCGGCGCAAATATCATTGAAATCGGCACCTTACCCCCTGTTTGTGGGTAGGAGGTCGATGCGCGCTTCGGCGAAGAGCGCTGCGATATGGCCTAGTTGGGAGCGCGAGAATGCCGACCTGTTGTCCGCTTCCCATCACTTGGCCCTTTCGAACGGTCGCGTTCCGGCTTCGGGAGCGGCGCATTCAACATGTCTATCGTCACGCCCTTTCGCTCGGCGTTAATCGCCCACGTCACGAACTGCTCTGTCAAAAGTTGGTTCTCCGCTTCCAGCCGTTCGGCTTTGGCCTTGTAGCGGTCAGCCTGCGCGAGAGCCGCACGGACACGTTCGTCTCGAGGCTCGCCTCGTTCACGTGGCAAAGCACCGCGCAAGACGTCCTTCCTGAGCGAGAATGCGTTGGCAATCTGCGGATATTCGGCAAATGTAAATCGAGAGTAGCGGTCACCCGTAGATGCTTCCACTGCATCCAGCAAAAGCTCCCAGGTGAGCTTGCCTATCCACCCGTCCAACGTCTCAACTATTGCGGCAATGCGCTCGTCGGTTAAGTCCGGTGCTCGGTTTTTTTTCATGCAAGCACCTTTCGCCGCGTATTTGGAGCACACCTGACGGGATGAATGTTATCCATTGTGATGAGCGGAGCGTCGTTCACATCCAAACGAATTCGCGCCCCAACGGGTACCGCAGGGTCTTCCAGAATCGACAGAAGCGCGTCGACTCGTTCGAGCGTCACCGTTTGGTGCTTGACCCATGTATCAGCACCGAACTCTTCCTCGCTCAACGCCTCCCGTGCCTGCTTCAACAGGTACTCAGTCTCGCGTTTCAGCAGCCGCAGGCTCGCTTCCTTCTGCTCGCTTCCCTTAATGCATTCCTGCTCCCCGCAGTTAATGCAGTCGCGGTACATCTGGCACGGCTCGCTCGCGAAGTCGTGAGCGCACCAGCCGTACTGTGTCGTATGTGCCGCGGTCAGTCCAAGGCCATCGAACTCGCCGCGTGTCACCAGATTACGCCCTACGCCGAAGACCGGTTCCAGTTCCGAGGTGAACCCGTTCTTCAGGGCCTGACTGATAGGCGCCTGAACCTCATCCGAGGTCATATGGTCGTAGGCTCGGTTCTGCCTCGCATCCTTTCGACCGGAGAAGATGGCAATTTCGGTACTGCTCAAGCCCCCGCTCTGTGCCAACGTATTCAGGTAATGGCGAAGGCTATGACTCCGGAGCTTGATGGGCGAACCATCATCCTCGGTATAGCCAAAACGCTCGAAGATTGACCGAAAACGCCTACTTGGTGCCCCGAATCGACTGACGACTGTGTCGTAGCTCACGCAGCTAAACATGCAACAGTATGTCGCATTCTCCGAATGCGTTTCGTTCGTCCGAGTGAGGGCCATAGACTCACGGCATAGAAGCTCGGAGTCACCTAGTACATAAGGAAACGTTGCGGGTAGCATCGCAAGAACCGCGCGCTCTACATCCTCAAACAGATAACCAACACGGCGTGCGCCGAGCTTATGGCTGGGCAGCTTTTTTGTCTCTTTTGCCCAGAGGTGGGCAGCACCAATCGCCGTCTCATCACCCCACAAGATGAGGCCAAGTTCTTCCGCTGTCAGGATGCTCTTGTTCCTCAGATGCGCGGCTGCCTTGTGCAGATACAGCTTCCCAGGGTTTGCCGTGTACCAAGCCGCCAACTTTGCAGCCGGCGCGGTTACCTCGATGATGTTTTCAACAGCCTTACGCGCGATGGGCGCCATCTCCGTGGGAAGCCATTTGGTTGTATTCTCGACGCCCTTCGAACCGGACCACCGCAGCCCCAGCCTCCCTCGATATTCTCCATCACCCTCAACAAGGCAGTTTCGCCGAAGCCGAAGCACTTCGTTGATGCGCTCTGGGGCACAAAGCAACAGGCCGGTGATACTCGAAACGAGAACGTCGACAGGTTCGATGGCCCCGTAGAAGATAGCTCCGAGTGCACGGAGTGCCGCGGCCGAGGGCAGTTTTTCCTGGCGCGCGGTCATCGCCTCCTCTGAAATGCGAGAACTCCTCTCCTCGGGCTTTTTGAGGCCATGCGTCCAGCGTTGACGAAGATGAATGAACCCTTTTGTGCACATCAATTCAGCAATAATTCGAAGTTGACCTGCAAGCCGATAGGCGATACCTGGGGCGAACATTTGCTTCGCAAGTTCTACCGCGCTATCCAGCACGTTTTCGTCGACAGCCGTCGGACGCGAACCCTTGCTTGACTCCCGCAACGCTGCTTCAAGACATCGAAATGCCATAATGCGCTGGCCATGATTGACCAGCGGTCTCTTGTCTTCAAGGTAGATAAGCACCGCTTTCGCAAAATTTAGGAACGGATGGGGAAAACTCGGCTCAGATTTGTTCTGGCGTGCCGCCTCCAAGGTACTGAACGCCACCCGATGCATCCCGTTACGCCCTTTCAGGTAACCAATATCCCAGACGTTCCTATCGAATTGCCTTTTGGCGTCTAGCACGTCCGAGTCCCTGCAGAGCGACTCGAAGGCATCGAGGTTGGCCAAGGGTTCCAATTCGGCCTGGGGGGTGAAGTTGAGGACTGGAGCGTTCACGACACCGCCTCCGCAGTCCTGTTTCTCTGTTGCCAAACCTGAGAGCAAAGCTCGATAACCTCCTTAACTGCCCGAATGGACTCATCGTTTACGGCGGCCACTCTGTCATCGGTGGACCAATTTCCTCGTTCGGACTCCAAGCGCTCAAGCACTTTCTCATGCGGAGCGTCAAGCCACGGCTCGAACCGGAAGCATGCGTAACAGGCAACCGGCTTGTTAAACGCGCAGTTGCGTCCCTTTGCTGCGCAACTACCCACCGGATTTTTTGATACCCGGAAGTCAATGATGCGACTGCCTGGAGCGCCCGCGTGCGTGGCATGCTTCTCATCTTCCACTACCCGTCCCTTGAACGACCTAGCAAGCGGTGCGAGCAGTGACCCCATCGTCTTGTCGATGCTATCCACTATCTTCGGAGAGGCCGCGACGTACACTCCAACGTGCTGCAGGTCCGCGTGCCCCAGACGATTGGCGATGACCATTTCGCTTGCTCCCTCTTCCGCAAGCCGAGTGCCAAATGTGTACCGGAACCTTCGAGACGTGAGAGGCATCGGCGCATAGTCGAGCCGAGAAGTAGGCGGTGCGATTTCCATCATAAGAGCGCTAAACCACTTCCCCAGAGTTTCAGGAGTGCAGTGCCCATAAAATGGGTCCCCAAAGACTCGAAGCTGTTTGCGGGGTCCGCGAGGCATGACCAAGTCTTGCGGAAAAAACGCAGAATTGTCGTTGTAGCCCTCAGTCCGTAAGCCACTGATGTAGTCTGCTACGAGCCGCCCCGTTTGCGGGCTGATGTAAAACGGGAGCAGGATAGTGCGCGCGTGTTGTTTACGTGTTTTGACCTGCGGAAGGCTAAGCACTAATGTCTCGGAGTCGAAGTCGCCAAACTTGAGCGAAGCGTATTGAGAGATGCGCCCGCCGCAAGCTAATAGCAGTCGTGTGAGCAGAAGAGTCCATAGCGGAAGCTCTCCGCGCCCATAGGCAGCGTTGACCGCCGAATACAATGCGGTGTACTCCTCTTCGCTCAGAGGTCCTTCGACCGGATTCCGCGTCCTGACCGCGTCGCCCTTTCTGTTCCCGGGCTTCCGGCGCTCCAAAAGGTACTTGGCGCACTCCGGCTCCACACCTGGCAGCCCCAGGTCAACCCACTTCTGCAGCAGGCCGTTGAGCGTCCCAAGTCGCCATTTTTCATGAGTTCCCAGCTTGGCCGCATAGTTAGCGATATGTTGTGCGCTAAACGCCCCTTGCGGACACGTCTTCAAGGCGTCGACGAAGTGAGAAAATGCCTGCTGCAAGTTCGTGACATGCCCAGACGAGTGCCCCTTAACGAAGGGAAGGAGGGCTTGCTTGAGCGACGGCACTAACGCTTCGAAGCCGTCGCGGTAACGACGAAAATCGATTCGCGCGTTAAACGGACCATCGGCCCACTCCCAGAGGTCTTCCCTCGGGTCAAAGCTGCTCCCGCTTCGCGTAAACACACGCTTGGGCAAAGTGATGGCCAGAGCAGTGGACGAGCGCAGTTCAGTGTTCTGGGACATCAAGTTGCTCTTGTAGTTTCAGGGAAAGGTCTCGTCCTTTACGGCTAACGTAACGGCGGGTATAGGTTGCAGCGGACTTCGAGTTATCCGCCCACCCTTGCTGTTCATTGCGGGCCTTCTCTTCGACGGCATCCGTCAGCCCCAACAGTTCAGCCAGCTCGGAGAAGCGTTCATTCCAGGTGTGGCGCATCACATGACTCGTCAACGTAACAGGCAAGCCTGGGCAAGCTTCGCGAAGCTGTACAAATATCTTGTCGATGCTCTTCAGCGACAATGGCTGACCATCATCGGCAACGATGAGTTGCGGGAACTTGCGCGCGGCCTTGATTTTCTTTCTGTACTGGCTAATGTAGCTCCAGACGGCCCGCATGATTACCGGCCGCAGTTCCACCTCGCGGTCGTTGGTCTTGGTGTTTGGCTGAATGCGACGGGGGTCGTCGCTTGCATCGGCCCTTCGGACGATGCGCAGCTTAGGCAGGCGTTGGTCAAGGTCTCGAATCTGTAGACCGAGGAGTTCGCCGCGACGCATGCCAGTCGCGAGTAAGAGCACAACAATCAGCCAGTTCCGCTGGCGAACGAAACCGCGCTCCCACGGGTTGTCAGGCGAGTCCGGGCGAATCACATTGAGGAGTCGGTCCTGGTCCTCTTTTGAAAGCCCCTCCCGGGCACCGAGCTTGGCCCACATAGAAACCTGGGGAACCTGGGCACGAAACGCTTTGAGCGCGTGGGCGCTTTCAAGCGTTAACTCCCTCCGCAGGGACGCCGACAGAGTCGCGCTCATATACGTCGCCAGAAATTCCAGATAATCCGCTATGTACCTGAGTCGGGAAGCTTGGGTCGCCACATCGACCGCCTTGAGCCCCTTGACCGCCGCTTTGCGGCGCATCCGGATTCGCTTGATACTAATGACGTTCGCGGAACTCCGTTCGTCCGCGTCTTCATAGGAAAGGTCGGCCACGCGATACTGAGCCACATCGGCTATTCGATTGAGCTCGGGGACCGTCAAGAACTGACCTTGCCGCAGCCGCTGAAGCAAGTCGATGCGCGCCTTGGCTAGCTCTCGATACAGCATCGCCAAAACTAGGCACACGGAATGAATTGTGTTGGCGGCTCGACCGCGCTTCCTGTACTTCGCCAGGTACAGGGTCACCTCGTGGACTGGCAAGCTACCGGGTCTGCTCAGCACTGAGTGGCGCTCCCCGTTCCGAAACTGGATTCGCTTTGCGACGAAGCTCGTCATTCAGCAGTTCCCTCAAGCTCGCCGGTGCATGCGTGCGTACGATGCGCGCGCGCGCACAAGCGGAACCCCGCTGAAATTGGCAGAGAGTCGCGGCCCGCAGATGGAGAAAGAGAAGGAACCGAGCACTTGGAGACGGCTTCGCGTGAGCGTGTATTGCGAAACCGAATCGGCACTGCCCTCAACTCACGCCGGACGTAACCGTGAAGCTGGCGCGCCAAGCCAGGGGCGCGTCGTCTTGGCGTTGCGATTGGACGACGCTCGGAAGGGTCGGAGATGTCCCAAACAATGGACGGTGAATGCGGGCCATAGAGACCGTCAACCCCCCTTGAAGCACACGCGCTCTTGATTCTTTCGATTACACACAACATCGCATCCTCGCCAACGTACCCTCTCACAAATAGGCGCGTTGACCCTGCCCACTAGGAGCCCAGGTATCTTCGAGTGCAATGTTAGTAAAACGAGCGTGGTATTTGACGTAAAATCTAACAAATATTTACCCATCACTCAAGAGTATTTTTAATAAAATCTAGAATAATATAATCAATCCCACAAATAAATAAAACGCGATATACGAATAACACTACCAATTTTAGTTAAGCTTTTAAATTAACTCTTGCGAAATAATTAATATTCGATATACGTTGAAGTACTTTTTTAAGTGCAGACTGCGAGTGGTCCGCTAACGCCGCGAGTCATAGAAGTGCCGCCACTGATAGACGCAGTATTTCCGAATGGGCCAAGACGCCCCGGAATACGATGCGCGAGCTAGCGCCCTACCAAGCATTGGCAAGACGATACACCCATTGATGTACGTGAAATTAGGCGTGCTCATCGGGGTGGTTGCCACTGTCCCTCGGCATTGAAGTTCACGGAGCCGGCCATCCCGGCAGCCTGCCAGACGAGGTCAAACATCGGCCTGAGCCCGATGAAAGGGTCTACCTCCGCCAGCACAAGCACATCGGGCAGGACGACAGTTGCACGGTCGAAATACCCCTGTGTGGCGTCCACACTGAAATTAAACCTGTTAAACCCCAATTCAACCTGGTCAGCCTCAAGCAGCGACATCATGACTGAGCACTCCGGATGAAATCCGGCATATTCCAGCTCGGGCCTGATTTGCCTTAGGAACTCCGCCGCATGTTGTTCGAATCCCGCGCCATGGAGAATTCGCCGGTTTCCTGCGCCCTCGCGTGGAGTGACAACAAATACAGCTTCCACAATACCATCCCGGAAAAGCTGCGTATAACCATGCGTCGCACCTTCTTCGTTCAGATTCCGGAAGCCGAGCGCGCCGTCGAGGTTGATGCGTGGGCTTCCTGGATGTTGCGCGCCGAGGCAAGGTATACGGCGGACAAAATTGAGGTATGGAAGCGGGTCCACGCTTCCAACTCCGAGCACTGCTTGGGTAGGGAACAAATGTAGAATCCAGACCGAACCCGTCACGAGCTTGCACGGAACGTTTCCACTAAGAATTCTGCCAATGCGCTCGGTGCGGAAGTCTCGAAGTCTCTGCGCTTGGCTATCCGAACGAATGAACAACCCTCTGATTTCTGGGATGTCGAGCTCACGCTTGCGATTCCCCTCCCGAATATAGAACTTGTTGTTCGTTCTCACTCGATGTGGTCCCGCCCAACTCTGTGGAACTCGGACGACAAAGGCATGACCGCTGCCAGTTCCCAGGACAACTGGGACGGGATGTACCTGCACGCCTGGCATCCTAGGCTCGACGCCATTCAACAGGAAGTCAGCTAGTCGGCGCGCCGTTTCATCAGGATTCTCGATGCCAGGAACCAGCGTAGCCGCTTCTCCTTGGTCATTCTCCGCAATGCCATAGACGAGGTCTCCGCCCCCCGCGTTCGCGAAAGCGGAGACGTCTGCAAGCAACTCATGCCTTGCGCCGTTATCCCATACACTGGGCAACTCGCGCTTAAAGTCTAAATGAGGGCCTTCCTGAGCCCGTTCGGCAATAAGTTGCTCAAGGTCGGCTTGATTTGCCTCAAAGAGCTTGAATGGAAGCGGCATGTTGCACCTTGTATGTCAGCTGCATAAGCTACTGCTACGAGATTGACATGCCCCAGTTCAAGGTGCATCGCGGAACGTAGCAGACACCGAAACGATATGCCCAGAAGGCTCGCGGTTCACCGGCTCCTCGAGGGAACCACTGCTGACCCTCCAAACACCCACGTCATCGTTCAAGCTAGCAACCAATAACGTTACCAAAGCAAAAAGCTTGGGACCGAACGGAATCAACACGGTGTTGAAATGCGGCTTCAGCATATCGACGAGCGAATTTATCTCATGAAAAAGCTGAGCTGGTTCGTCCAAGTCATATGGCTGACACCTTCCGTCGGCCTGGATGATGTTGAGCAATGACCGATTCCCCTCGAGAACCCGCTGGTAATATTCTGGGATAGGTCCGAGAGGATAGTACGCCCACGTGGCATTGTTAATTTCCAAATGGTCCACAATCCCGATGGCCTTATTTGGCTCGTAGCCAAGGCCTACGATAGCGGCCGGCGGACGGTCAGGCCTCGTCGTCCACCCTGCGAATTGCGGAATCACAGGCTCCACCGACACCGTAGGTGCCGTATCCTCCACAGGCGGCGTGAATTTCGCGATTGAGTAGCGGAATATTACCGTGACCTCGGAAGCGGATAACGTGCGTAGCACATCAACCAAATGTGCCAACCGGAAGCGATTAAAACAGGAAATATCGACTTCCACCTTCCGTACGCCATCTCCCTGAGCGCGTGGCAACAGATACTGCTCGAGCGCAGCCCGAAACTCGTTGTCACCAACCTCTACCAAGTCGAAACCTGCGCTCTCGAACCAAGCCTTGTTCGCTTCATACTCGAGTTCGCGCTGCGACGAAAATCCAATTGCCAGCTTGCTTTTCGCCGTAGTGTGGAACTCTTGGGCAGCAGCCCTTGCACGACCTTCATAGCCACAGGCGACAATGAGCACGTCGATGTCGCTCGACGGCTTACTCTCAACATCTTGAATCGAAGTCAGTGTAAGCATTTCAATCCATATCCAATGAGAGCTGGGCCGGCTTGTTCTCTTGCGCTGCCGGTGGGCGTTCACGCCCCGGCAGGAGACTGGAAAGGCGCACAGTTTTTCCTTTGCGAAGGAGTAGCCCGTATTTTGCCGCGAGCAGGAAACTCAATCGTAGGTTCGCCCCGCGCATCTCCCCAACAATTGCTCTCGAGGAAGATTCGTCGACGAGCATAACCGCGCCGCGGTTTACCGCGGATGCTAGCAAAGCTTGCGTTCTCGTGGAGACCCCGTCATCAACGACGAAGCATTGCGCGGGGTCAATGCTGAAATGCTTCTCAACTAGCTCTGCGTGCAACCGAGAACCAATTTCCTCCAGTAGTGCATCGAGCGACAATTCAATGCCTTGAGTATCAGCATGTTCGACCGGAATCGTCTTCAGAAGGGCAATCATTCGGTCAGCCGCGGCATCAATCTCTTTTGCCTGCTCCGAGATAGGAACTTTACGCTCGCCGCTTTTGGCAAGAAAACTGATAAGTGGCGAGGCGAGGCCGATGAACCAACGCGGATTGCCTTCCGTTATGGCGAATATAGAATCAGCGCCGGCATAGATTTCGAGTGTCTTCCGCTGCCGCGCTGCGACCTCGCCCTTTTTGGACTGATGCAAGAAGAAGTCGCGAAGTGCTGCAACAGGTGCAGCTTTACGAAGAACACTATCCCTCTTGCTCGCCCAAAGGCTCTCGGCCGCAGAAAGGTCAATGCTCTTCAGCTTGAGAAAGCCGGAGAACGAGCGGTCCTTTCTCTCGAGAGATGTAAAGACCTTGTGCCAAGGTTCACCTGGACTGTACGGACTGCGCCGACGCACTCCGCGATTGTCCTTTGGCTCGAACACGGAACGCCCTAACGCCTCTTCAGCCGTAATTTTCAGGCCGTGCTTCTGCGTCAGGGAAGCCCACAATGCCCTGCAAAACGCTTTTGAGTCCGTGCGGTCGGAGTACCACAACCGGATTTGCTGATAGTCGTGGCCGAGAGAGGCACCTTCTTGCTTGAAGAGCGCACGATACGCAGTTCCCGAGACAGGACTGATTGCCAGCTTGAGGTAGAGCCGTGGGTCCGACATGCGAAGTGCGGAGAACAACTGGTCAACAATCCAATCTGGCGCCGTCTCCAATTCATCGAACAGGAGGCTCCATCGCGCACCGGTTTCGCCCACTGCCTCATTAAAACTCGCGCATATATTCGAGCAAATGTCGAGGAAATCTAGATGGAGATAGTCTAATGAAACAAGCTTCTCCGAGCATTGCTCGTGCGAAAGCAAGCTGCAGGAATTTGCAACAACACGGATTTCCGACAGACGGTTCCGTAGTGCTTGACGAACCGCCAGAAGACTTGGGATTTCTGGTTTTACTCTTAGCGCCGTGGCGAGCTCACGAGCTAACAATGCCTCCTGGTCACTACTGAGGACGACTCCACGATATGCAAGCTCCGAGTTGGCGCGTGCGGCCATCGTCTCCAACACTGCGTGAATAACGTGCGTAGTGAAGCACGCCAGAACGAGAGTACGATGATTCTGCTCATTTAGCCTCCCATATCCGAGGGAGTTGAGCTGCTTCGACCAACTGATGTCGGACGCGATGAAGACGCCGCTGTACTTAACTGAAGTTCGGAAGGCATCCGCCTTAGGTCCCGCCCAGGTTGCTAGCGCACTCGGCTGGAGCATCTTGAGTAGCGTGGTTTTTCCGCTGCCCCGTGGCCCGATAAGCACGGCGTGATAGTCACCCGCAAGTTTCTCAAAATGAGTTGAATAGACGAAACCATTCGCCACCTCGGCTGGCTCGAGGTATTTCGCGTTAAACGCTTCTGCATTGATTGAAAGGTTTGAGCGTTCGATTTTTGTCACACTGACCTCACCCCGAATTCGAACGGAAGACCCGTACCATCGCACGTGATGACAATATTGTGTTTGGTATCGAGCGTGCTGCTCAATGCATTTAACTTGCGCGGAGTGAGGTGAGCCAAGTCAGGCTGCAATTTCAACATCGCCTCCCACTTCATCAGTTGGTGAGTACCCATTGAATTAACGATGGCACGCGCAAGCTGCTGCACGCTGCCCTCGAATCCGAAGCCCAACCGGCTCGGAAAAGTGACATTCGAATTTCCGTACTCTTTCCAGCCATATCCCTGAACCCAATTCCACGACTTAACAACGCCACGCAACTCGGCATCAACACCGAATCGCTCCACCTGCACGACATGGAAGTAATTCCGCGACACTGTCGCGTTCGCCCCTTCAAGTCGCCCTGAGAAGCTCCCGCAAGCCAGCACTATAGGTTGCTGAAACTCTCCTTGAGCCAGTTCAATCTTCGGATGATGCTTGTGGCCATGAATAACTAGCCACGCTCCGTTGCTCGACAATGTATCGAGCAATTTCTGGCCGTTGAGCATGATGTCCCCCCCAAGGTTCAGTTCGCTGTGCACGTGGGGATGATGGTGGCAAACCGCTACGTTGAATTCGGCCTCACGCTGTCCATCGAGGTCGCGCTGGAGCTTCTCCAAGGTATAGCCAGTGACAGCGCCTCGCTCCAGTTCATTGCGATGCTCATGTAGCCAGGAGGAATTCAGCACTAAGAAGCGGACTCGACCAATAGTGGTCAAGAAATAGCCGTGGGCCCAAAAGTGGTCGGCCAGCGCATCGTCGGCAATAGGGAATCGTGGCAGCAGGCGCATCAGCGCTTCGCGAGGAATTGTCCCTTCAGTGTGGCCCCGCGAGTCGACATCGTGGTTGCCGACGGTCGCAATCACTTCTTGTCCGCCCATCTTTTGCTTCAGTACGTGTAGCTGCTCCCAAACAAACCTCAGCGCGCCTCCGTCAGCGCGATTGGTCATGTCACCGGGGCAGATAACGAAGTCGGCAGTTAAGCTTTCACGGGTAACAAGTTCGTACAGCGACGACAATGGACTATCGTGCTGGCCAAAGTTATCTCCGTCAGAGTAAAGCTTTACTTCCGTACCTTTCGGGTCACTGCTTCTCGGGGCTGCGTGCAGGTCGCTCAAGACCGCAAACGTAACGTGCTCATGAGTCATGCGTCCGCACCTATTCGTAGTTGCGGAGCTGGTACTCTCGCACCGATTTCCGCCCCTTCGAGAACCCGGCGACGCTCCGACGAACTGGGGCATACGTCAGGTGCCAGCCCGGGAGTGCCTTGCGGAGTGAGTGTGCCTGGTTGTATGAAATCAAGATTCGGACACCACGCTCGTCTGCGGAACGGACTTCTTCAATCAATCGCTCCACGTCAGTGTCCGAAAACGCGTTCCAACCGTATTCGCCGCGATTGCGGACGCTGCCATAGTGGTACGGTGGGTCCAGGTAGATGAAATCGTTCGACTTCGCACTCCGAACGGCCTTCGCGAAGTCACCGCAGTAAAGTTCCGCGTTCTGCAATCGCGCTGAGAATTGACGCAGCTCCACTAGACCAGGCAGTGAACCCGTCCGATACCCCCCAAAAGGTACGTTGAATTGACCTTGGCGGTTTTCACGGTATACGCCGTTAAAGCAGTAGCGGTTCAGGTAGAGAAATTTTGCGGCATCAAAGGCCGCGGACGTGCCAGTCGGCAATGCACGCAAGTGAAGGTATGTTTCCTTATCTACGTCCCAGTCGGCGAGGATAGATGCGACCATCTCAGGTGTCCGCTGCAGTGCCTTGTAGGCTGCGACCAAGTGAGCGTTTACGTCGCCGAGCAATGCTCGTGACGGGTTGAGCGCCAAAAATAGGCAGGCAGAACCGCAGAACGGTTCGATGTAGCGCCCAGGAATCTGTGGCGCCAGACCGGTCAACTTTGGAAGTATCTGCCGCTTGCTACCCGCCCATCTCAAGACGGGCTTCACCGTCGCAACGCTTGTCATTTTTGCTATTCCCCGGTATGCGTTGCGAGATTTTAACGCATCGGACTTACGGCGGAGGGCACGCGGAGTCCACCGGGACCATCACCCTAAGGGTTGCGTGCAATTTGACGCGAAGTGCATATGCCAGTCACGACGGCACCCATTGATATGGCATCCGCTTAGCACATATTCCGTAACTCGCTTGGAGTAGCTGGTGGGCACATGTGTTCGCGCGAACCGTAGCGCGCCACGGTCGGACACGGGCATCAAATGCCAATGGAAACTTCGCGGAGATGTACTAATCTGCCTCGCCGGAGTGATTTGAACGGCGACCAGACACGTGCCAAATGAAATCGATGTCTTGCAATCGCTTCGCCAACTCGCGCATCGTGGAGGCAAGCGTGTGCAAGACCTTTCCCCCAGGAGAAACCATGCTTACCGCCCTCCTTCTTCAGCGCGCGGCAGGAGGGGCACGAAAAAGAGAAGTTTCAAAAGTGATGAAACTGCGTGATACCAGAAACGCTACGTAACCATCGTTGCGCCGGTTGGGTGCCAGAGTCCACCACTTCAGTCAGTCTTGGGCAGACGAGTATGAAATCGCTCTAACTCCTTTTTGAGCACATCTATTTCCTCCTACATTTCCCCCACCCGTAGTAAAAGCCGCCCTACCTCCCGCCAATATTCGTAGCCCAAATCGCCGTCGGTCATCGCCAGCTCATGAATTTTACGAAGGGCAACTTTGAGGTCAATCTGGCTGCCTGCTTGCATGTTGTTCTCCATCGCAAGACCGTCACACCGTGGCCAAAGGAAATCACTCTCATTTTGGTGAACGACTCCGCTTCCAGTTAGATGGGCATCTGAACTGGGTGCACAGCGGCCCCTACGGCTTGTCGTGCGACGGTTCTACAGCACAGGACACAGGAGCAATGGTTTGAAGTCATCGTTCACGAGCTGGAGCGCGCGGTCTAGCGCTATGAGGACATGTCAAAGTAAAAAGGGGCTATGCATCCATCACAGTAAACGTGCCGCCAATAGACCTCCCGAAACGCCCCTGGCTTGCCGCAGCTTTCGCACACGTAGCGAGCGTTGGACGCCGCCTTTTCAACAGCCTTTCGAATTCGCCCCCACGCGTCTATGTCGCAAAGGTATCCATCTTGAAGCTCTATCGTCAGAGTTCCTGCAACTTGGCTAATGTCTGTACAAAACGGAAGCACGGGGTACGCTACCCGGCCCGAAAGAAGACCTTCATCCATCGTGGAGAGACTCTCCGGATTCTGAGCTTGGTCGCACCACATCGTGCGTAATTCATACTCAATCTCTCGGGCGGCAGCCTCAATGATTGGATACCAACCCCGGCCACACTGAATACCAAAATGAGCAATGTTTGACGGATATGCCCCCGGGTTCTGTGTCGCACGAAAAAGCAAAGGGTACCGCGACAGAAGGCGGCATTGCTCGGCAGTCAACATAGGGCGCGTTGACCTGTGCGGTACCGAGTTGTTGACCAACTTTTCTTCGGGTCTCGCGCTGTGGGTCATTGTTGAAGGACCTCCGTCTTTACGCTTTATCGGGGTGCTTGTCTGCCGGGAATGTCAATGCGCGACAGCCTCTCTTAGACATGCGCGTCCCGTGAACCACGCCCATTGTATATGTTTACACAGTAGATGTTTAAACAGTAGATGTTTAACAGGTAGACGGAAAGGTCATGTTAGGCCAACCTCCCGGCCATGACCGACACAGACAGCAAAGACATCGACCCTTACCTCAGGCGCCGGCTGGCAGAGCATGTCAGGCGATTTCGGTTGGAGAGGGCCATCTCTCAAGAATTGCTCAGCGTCAAATGTGGCTTCCACCGGACATATGTAAGCCAGATTGAACGAGCTACGACCAACATTACGCTCGACAATCTGCAGAAACTTGCTCTCGGGCTCGAGGTAGACCCTTCAGAGTTACTCAGCCGTTAGTGCGAGCGGTGCGTAAGCGGTGCCGACTTCATTGCAAGTGAGGCTGAATCGCCTACGGGGTAGGACAAGCCATAAGCCCCCCAAGGCGCAAATTGGACGTTGCTGGGGGCTTTATCCCTGCGCGCAAGCAGCGCGTCCGCCAAGGCACCAATCTAATCTTGGCCTACGTCAGCAATTTCTCCCCGCGCGGATAGCTTTGCTGCCCACACGACAAGGACGTCGACAGCCGCCCTGCGGGAGATTCCGAAGTTGCGCGCACGCGAATGTCTGACGCGCCGGCTTACCTTATTTGGGAAAAATAGAACGTCAAACAAACGGCTCGAATCTAGGCTGAATGCCCGTGCCAGCTTGTGTAGTGGCTAACCCACCATTTCCCGCAAGTATTGGTTAAGTTCCCCATCAAAGTAGGCCTTAAAAAAGTGTTGGTAAAGAAAAAGCCCGCGTCCTATAGGAGCGCGGGCTTTGAACCAACAAGAAACAACTAAGTAGGTTTTAGAACGGAATATCGTCGTCCATGTCGTCGAAGCCGCCGCCGGACTGCTTGGCCGGGGCTTGCTGACGGGCACCGCCGCCGCCACCACCACCGCCTCGCGAGTAACCGCCGCCACCGCCTTCGTCACCACCACCGCCGCGCGAGTAGCCGCCACCGCCGCCACCTTCGCCGCCGCCGCTACGGCCACCCAGCATCTGCATCTGGTCAGCCACGATTTCCGTGCTGTAGCGCTCCGTGCCGTCCTGCGCCTGGTACTTGCGCGTACGGATACGGCCTTCGATATACACCGACGAACCCTTCTTCAGGTACTCGTTGACGATCTCAGCCAGACGGCCGAAGAACGACACACGGTGCCATTCCGTCATTTCCTTGAATTCGCCGGACTGCTTGTCCTTGTAACGGTCTGTCGTCGCCAGACGAATGTTCGCAACCGCATCGCCGCTCGGCATGTAGCGGACTTCGGGGTCGGCACCCAGATTGCCGACCAGAATCACTTTGTTGACTGATGCCATAAATCTTTCTCCGGTATTGCTGAAATCCGATCAGGATTGACGAGGCGCAGGCGTCCTCATCGGTGCGGCGATTATAAGCCACACGAAAGCACCGGCCGCACAAGTCAGGAAGATTGCGTTTTGACCGTAGTGGGTCATCAGAAAACCCCCTAGCGCCCCACCGCAGAACAAGCCGAGTGCCTGGGTCGTGTTGTACACCCCGACCGCCGCACCCTTACGCTGCCCCGGCGCCAGCTTCGACACCAGCGACGGCTGCGACGCTTCGAGCACATTGAAGCCCAGGAAGTACACAAACAACACCACGGCAATCACACCGACCGTCGGCGGCAATCCGCCCAGTGCTACCTGCGCAATGGCCACGAGCGCAATCGCCGAAAGCAGCACCGCCTTCATCTTGCCCCGCTTTTCAGCGGCGATGATCGCAGGCACCATCGCGATGAACGACAGCCCCATCACCGGCAGATAAATCTCCCAGTGCTGCGCCACCGGCAATCCGGCCGCAACCAGCATGCGCGGCATCGCCACGAAAAGGGCCGTCTGCGTGGCGTGCAGCACGAACACGCCGAAGTTCAGACGCAGCAGTTCCGGGTTATGCAGCACTTCCGAGAACGGCGCAGGCCCGGCCTTGGCATGGACCGGCGGCGTGGGCACCACCCACAGCACCACGAAAATCGCCAGCACCGCGAGTATGCCGATGGCCGAGAACAAGCCGCTCATGCCCAGCCAGTGATACAGGAACGGCGCACACACGATAGCCACGGCAAACGACACGCCGATGCTGCCACCGATCATCGCCATCGCCTTGGTACGGTTCGCGTCGCTCGTCAGATCCGCCACGCAGGCCATGACGGCCGACGAGATCGCCCCGGCGCCCTGAATCGCGCGGCCGACGATTATCCACGTCAGATCGTGCGCCATCGCCGCCACCAGCGAGCCGATCGCGAACACGATCAGGCCGAAGACGATGACAGGCTTTCGTCCGAGACGATCGGACGCCCACCCGTACGGGATATAGAGCAGGGATTGCGTCAGGCCGTAGATACCGATGGCCAAACCGACAAGGAAGGTGTCGTTGCCGCCCGGAATCGTCTGCGCGAAGACCGAGAACACCGGCATGATCAGGAACAGCCCGAGCATGCGCAATGCAAAAATCCCCGCGAGCGACGCGCTGGCGCGCACTTCTAGCGGGGTCATGCGGCCCCCTCGGCCGCGTGTCGAGGCAGGAGATGCGGAAGTCACGGAATCAGTCGACATTACGTCCTGAGAGATGGAAAAAGCGCTTGCGGCCTCGGAATTGTCTGATGTTTGCATTCGGACGACGGGGTGTGTCGCCCCGCCTGGCGGGTTCGCACATGAGACCCGGTAAGGTCCTGAATGCCCGACAGGCCTTGCAGGCCTGGCACGACGACCGGACGCCAGCCTCTGGAAATCGGGCGGTTCGTCCCCATCTGCCTCCCATGCCGCATCGGCGCCCGAGGCAGCCCGTCAGCAGGGATCAGCCCCGGCAATCAAACTTAGGTATATTAGCAGGTTTAGCCGCCCTGATTTCCCCCCAGCGGCCCGCCCGACCGCTCCCGCCGCCTGCTGCGTCGATGCCCGGCCAACGCCGTGCTGGCGCGGTCCGACGTCCCGGGAAACTCAGGCTCTTGGGGGCCGGAAACCGCCCCGCGACAATTCGCCGCGCGGATTCCTCGGCGACGACCCGGAACCGTCAATGGAAACCATTCGTATTCGTGGGGCTCGCACCCACAACCTCAAGAACGTCAGTCTCGACCTGCCGCGTCACCAGCTCGTGGTGATCACCGGCCTGTCGGGCTCCGGCAAGTCGTCGCTCGCTTTCGATACGCTCTACGCGGAAGGTCAGCGTCGCTACGTCGAAAGCCTGTCGGCATATGCCCGTCAGTTCCTGCAACTGATGGAAAAACCCGACGTCGATCTCATCGAAGGACTTTCGCCTGCGATCTCGATCGAACAGAAGGCCACGTCGCACAACCCGCGCTCGACCGTTGGCACGGTCACCGAAATTCACGACTACCTGCGTCTGCTCTATGCACGCGTGGGTACGCCGTACTGCCCCGATCACGGGTTGCCGCTCGAATCGCAAAGCGTTTCTCAAATGGTCGACGCCGTGCTCGCGCTGCCCGAAGACACCAAGCTCATGATCCTCGCGCCGATCGTCGTCGATCGTAAGGGCGAGCATGCCGACCTCTTCGAATCGATGCAGGCACAGGGCTTCGTGCGCTTTCGCATCCGCTCGGGCGGCGGCGCGGCCAACGAAGGCACGGCGCGCGTGTACGACATCGAATCTCTGCCCAAGCTCAAGAAGACGGAAAAACACTCCGTCGACGTGGTCATCGACCGCATCAAGGTACGCGCCGATCTGAAGCAACGTCTGGCCGAGTCGTTCGAGACAGCGCTGCGTCTGGCCGACGGCCGTGCGATTGCGCTGGAAATGGATACGGACAAGGAGCACGTCTTCAGCTCGAAGTTCGCATGCCCGGTGTGCTCGTATTCGTTGCAGGAACTCGAACCGCGTCTGTTCTCGTTCAACAACCCGATGGGCGCATGCCCGACCTGCGACGGTCTGGGACAGATGACGTTCTTCGATCCGAAGCGCGTCGTCGCCTTCCCTGCACTGTCGCTCGCGTCCGGCGCGATCAAGGGCTGGGACCGGCGCAACCAGTTCTACTTCCAGATGCTGCAAAGCCTCGCAGCGTTCTACGACTTCGACGTCGACACCCCCTTCGAGGACATGCCCGAAGAGACGCAGAAGATCGTGCTGTACGGCTCAGGCGAGCAGGAGATTCCGTTCACCTACGTGAACGAGAAGGGCCGCACGTCGGTGCGCTCGCATGCCTTCGAGGGCATCATCCCGAACCTCGAGCGGCGTTATCGCGAAACCGACTCGGTCGCCGTTCGCGAAGAGCTTGCCAAGTATCAGAACAACCGCGCTTGCCCCGATTGCGAAGGCAGCCGCCTGCGCCGCGAGGCTCGCTTCGTCAAAGTGGGCGAAGGCAAGCAGGCACGCGCCATCTACGAGATCGGCAATCTGCCGTTGCGCGAAACGCTCGGCTACTTCCACGAACTGGTGCTGCACGGCGCGAAGCGCGAGATTGCCGACAAGATCGTCAAGGAAATCGTGGCACGTCTCACGTTCCTGAATAACGTCGGTCTCGACTACCTTTCGCTGGAACGTAGCGCCGACACGCTCTCGGGCGGCGAGGCGCAACGGATTCGTCTCGCGTCGCAAATCGGCTCGGGCCTGACAGGCGTGATGTATGTGCTCGACGAGCCGTCCATCGGCCTGCATCAGCGCGATAACGACCGCCTCATCGGCACGCTCAAGCATCTGCGCGATCTCGGCAACTCGGTGATCGTGGTCGAGCACGACGAGGACATGATTCTGGCGAGTGACTACGTCGTCGACATGGGACTCGGCGCAGGCATTCACGGCGGCACCGTGATTGCGCAGGGCAGCCCCCAACAGATCGAGAATGCTGCGGAATCGCTGACGGGCCAGTACCTCTCGGGCGCGCGACGCATCGAAGTGCCGACCGAGCGTCGTGCACCGGGCGAGGACTATCTGCGCATCGTCGACGCCACGGGCAACAATCTGAAGAACGTCAACCTGGACCTGCCGGTCGGCCTGCTGACGTGCGTGACGGGCGTATCCGGCTCGGGTAAATCCACGCTCATCAACGACACGCTGTATCACGCCGTTGCACGCCATCTGTATGGCTCGTCGGCCGAGCCGGCACCGTATGAGCAGATCGATGGACTGGAACACTTCGACAAGGTCATCAACGTCGACCAGTCGCCCATCGGGCGTACGCCGCGCTCGAACCCTGCCACCTACACGGGGCTGTTCACGCCGATTCGCGAACTGTTCGCCGGTGTGCCTGCGGCCAAGGAACGTGGTTACGACCCGGGCCGCTTCTCGTTCAACGTGAAGGGCGGACGCTGTGAAGCCTGTCAGGGCGACGGCGTCATCAAGGTCGAGATGCACTTCCTGCCGGACGTGTACGTGCCGTGCGACGTCTGCCACGGCAAGCGCTACAACCGCGAAACGCTCGAAGTCCAGTACAAGGGACGCAACATCTCGGAAGTGCTCGACATGACGGTCGAACAGGCGCATGAGTTCTTCAAGCCGGTGCCGGTCGTCGCGCGCAAGCTGAAGACGCTGCTCGACGTCGGTCTCGGCTACATCCGTCTCGGTCAGTCGGCCACCACGCTCTCGGGCGGCGAGGCACAGCGCGTGAAGCTCTCGCTAGAACTGTCCAAGCGCGACACGGGCCGTACGTTGTATATCCTTGACGAACCGACCACGGGCCTGCACTTCCACGATATCGAACTGTTGCTGACGGTGATTCACCGGTTGCGCGATCAGGGCAACACGGTCGTCATCATCGAACACAATCTCGACGTGATCAAAACGGCGGATTGGGTGATCGACCTCGGGCCGGAGGGCGGTGCGGGCGGCGGGCAGATCATTGCGCAAGGCACGCCCGAGCAAGTGGCAGCGAGCAAGGCCAGCTTCACTGGCAAGTATCTGGCGCCGTTGCTCAAGCGCGGCAAGTAAAGCTTCATCGGAAAAGGACTCATCTCATGGAACCGCGCTCTGGCTGGACTCCGGACCGGAACTTCTGGGTCGAAGCCGCAAGCTATGTTTTCGCGGCGCTAGCCCTCTGGCTGATCCTCAGCATCCACCTGCTGTCGGCGGTACTGGCAGGCATGGTGGTGTATCAGCTTGTCCATGTGCTGGGGCCGCGTCTGCAATTGCGCATCTCCAGCGAACGGGCGCGGCTGGTCGCCGTGGCGCTGCTCGCGGCACTCATCGTCGCCCTCATGACGGCGCTGGTGTTCGGCATCATCACGTTCTTGCGCAGCGACGCGGGGCACCTCGAACACATCAACGGCCGCATGATGGAAGCGATCGAGCAGGCGCGCTCGCAACTGCCGATGTGGGTAACCGACCGTCTGCCTGCGGATACCGAAGACATTCATCAGGCCGTGACGGAATTCCTGAAGGATCACACGCAGGAGATGTCGCTCGTCGGCAAGGAAGCGCTGAACGCGATGGTGCACATCATCGTCGGGCTGGTACTCGGCGCGCTGGTGGCGCTGTCGACGGTGCGTCCGGTGCAGCACATGCGTCCGCTGGCCGCCGCACTCACTCGCCGCGTGACGCTCTTCGGCGACGCCTTCCGCCGCATCGTCTTCGCGCAGGTGAAGATCTCGCTCATCAACACGATTTTCACGGCCATCTTCCTGATCGGCATCCTGCCGTTGTTCGGCATCCATCTGCCGCTGCGCAAGACGATGATCGTGGTGACGTTCGTGGTCGGCCTGCTGCCGGTCGTCGGCAACCTGATCTCAAACACGTTCATCGTGGTGCTCGGCCTATCGGTGTCGCTGTATGTGGCGATCTCGGCGCTTGTCTTCCTGATCGTCATTCACAAGCTCGAATACTTCCTGAACGCGCGCATCGTCGGCACTCAGATTCAGTCGCGCGCCTGGGAGTTGCTGCTGGCCATGATCGTGATGGAGGCCGCATTCGGGCTACCGGGGTTGATCGCCGCGCCCATCTACTACGGCCACCTCAAGAGCGAACTGGCGGAAAAGCAGCTAGTCTGAGCGCCTGACTGTACACAGCCACGCCCGCTGCCCACAGGCACCGGGCGTGTTTTTTGATGTGAATTTGACATTTCGTCACTCGATGACATAATGTCAAATCATGAAATCCGCCAAATCTCCCGCCACGGGCAAGCTCGACGAGAACACGCTGCTATTGCGTGAGGGACGCAAGATCGTCGAAGCGCTCGGTCAAACCTTCGCACCGCTCGTGGAAGTGGTGCTGCACGACCTGACCGACCCCGACCACGCCATCGTGGCCATCGCCAACAACTTGTCAGGCCGCGAGCCGGGCGACGCCGTCACGGAGATGGGGCTCGCGCGCATCGCCGACCCGGCGTTCCCCGAGGTCATCGCGAACTACGCCAATCGGTTTCCGGATGGGCGTCCAGCCAAGAGCACGTCCATCGGCCTGAAGAACAGCGAGGGCGAGTACGTCGCCGCCATCTGCCTGAACATGGACATTTCGATGCTGGCGGCCGCAGCGGCGAGCGTCCAGCAGTTGGTGAGCGTGACGAACCAGGCACCGGCCACCGTCAGCGAGACGCTTGCCAGCCGACGTCTCGACGACATCCGGCCGCTCATCGCCGACTTCGCGGCGCAGCGCAACACCACGCCACAGGGCCTGACGCTCGCGCAACGTCGCGAAGCGATCCGTCTCATCGAGGCACGCGGCCTGCTGGACCTGCGTCACGCGCATGCCGAAGTAGCGCGCACGCTGGGCGTCGCCCGTTCGACCGTCTACACCTATCTCTCCGACCCGAAAGGTTCCTCATGACTACCCCCACGTTGGCGATTACGTATGGCGACGTTGTCGCCGCTCACGACCGGATTCGCGAAGCGGCGCATCGCACGCCGGTGCTCACGTCGCGCACGGCCGACGCCATGACCGGCGCCCGCCTGTTCTTCAAGGCGGAGAACTTCCAGCGCATGGGCGCGTTCAAGTTTCGCGGCGCGTACAACGCGATTTCCCAGTTCACGGCGGAGCAGAAGCGTGGCGGCGTGCTGGCATTCTCGTCGGGCAACCACGCGCAGGCCATCGCATTGTCGGCCCGCGAGTTGGGCGTGCCCGCCGTCATCCTGATGCCGCAGGACGCCCCGCAAATGAAGATCGACGCCACGCGTGGGTACGGTGCGGAGGTGATCCTCTTCGATCGCTACAAGGAAGATCGCGAAGCGCTGTCGAAGCGTCTCGCCGAGGAACGCGGCATGACGCTGATCCCGCCGTACGACCATCCGCATGTGATGGCCGGTCAGGGAACCGCCGTCAAGGAACTGATCGAAGACGCCGGTGAGCTCGACATGCTGCTGGTGTGTCTGGGCGGTGGCGGTTTGCTCTCGGGCAGCGCCGTTGCAGCGCGTGCGCTCAATCCGAATATCGAAATCTACGGCGTGGAGCCCGAAGCCGGGAACGACGGGCAGCAATGCTTCCGCAAGGGCGAGATCGTTCATATCGAGACGCCCCGCACCATCGCCGACGGGGCACAGACGCAGCATCTCGGTCAGTACACGTTCCCGGTGATTCGCTCGCTGGTGGACGACATCCTGACCGTGACCGACGACGAACTCGTGCAGACGATGAAGTTCTTCGCGAGCCGCATGAAGATTGTGGTCGAGCCGACGGGTTGTCTTGCGGCCGCTGCCGCGATGCAGGGCAAGGTCGACGTTCGCGGCAAGCGCGTGGGCGTCATTCTGTCCGGCGGCAACGTCGATCTCGCACGTTTTGCCAAACTTACGCTCGGGGAGGCCGTATGAGCACGCAGGAACGAGGTATCGAATCGGTGAACGTACCGACATTGCAACCGCCGCGAGGCCACTATTCGCACGGGGTTTGCGCGAACGGCTTCGTCTTCGTCTCGGGACAGTTGCCGGTCACGCCGGAGGGCGAGCGTCTGGTCGGCGCGCCATTCGCCGTGCAGGCAAAGCAGGCGCTGGACAACGTGGCGGCCATCCTTGCCGCCTGCGGCACCAGTGTCAGCCGTCTGGTGCAGGTGCGCGTGTACATCACGAACGTCGACGACTGGGGGCCGTTCAATGAGGTCTACGCCGAGTGGGCGGGCGAAGCGAAACCAGCGCGCTGCGTGGTGCCGGTGCCCGCCCTCAGTCACGGCGTTGCCGTTGAGATCGAGGCGACGGCGTTGGCGGGTTGAAACTTGTGATGAATCCCGGGAATGCGAGGCGAGTTGACCGTTCAGACCGGTACACTTCGCCCTACGCATTCCAAAGTTCATCGAAACATGACGACACCCGATTTCCAGACACCGACACGCGCGCCTTCCGATGTAACCCAGCCCCCTCCGTCTGCACCGCTGACTCAGCAACGCATCGATGACGAACCTTTGCGGCTGGTCACAAGCTTTAACGACATCTTCGTCGTCATCGCTTCATGGCTGCTCTCGTTCGGCACGGTGTGGCTCACGGCTTCGCTGCCTTCCTGGCTGCAAATGCTCATCGCCGCAGCGATCACTTGGGGCTTGTCCGAGATTTTCGTGCGACGTCGCCGCATGGCGCTGCCTGCGCTCTGCTTTTCTTTCAGCTTCGTGAGCACGGCCGCGATGCTCGGTTTCGGGAACGCTTCGCTGCTGCATCAGGGCGGAGAAAGCGTGCGCGCATCGATGACCTGGTGGACGCTCGTCGGCACCTGCGTCAGCACGGCGCTCGGCGCCGCTCTGTTCTGGTGGCGCTTCCGGGTGCCCGCAGTCATTGCGATGGGTGTGGCGGGTATTGTCGCCGTCGTGTGGGCGCACGTGCTCGTACTGACCGAGAACGACGGCTGGTTGCTGGTGGCGAACGTCGTCGTCGGGCTGGCGATCTTCGTGTGGGCACTTCGCTGGGATGCGCAGGACCCGCAACGCACGACCATCCGCTCCGATGTCGCCTTCTGGCTGCATCTGCTCGCCGCCTGCATGGTGACGCATCCGATCTTCTGGATGCTCGCGCCGAATCACCCCGGCGCGGTCATCGCCGTGTTCGTGCTGCTCACTGCCGTGTCGCTCGCCATTGACCGTCGCGCGCTGATGCTGTCGTCGCTGCTGTACGTCATGAGCGCAATCTTGCGCATGTTCATGACGCCTGGCTCGGATGGCGACGAACTCTACACGCACTCCAGCATGTCGCTGCCAGCCACGGCGGTGATCGTCGGCGGCGTGCTTCTGTTGCTCTCGGTGTTCTGGCAACCGTCGCGCCGGGCAGTGCTGCGCCTGCTGCCGTCGGCGTGGCGCGCAAAACTGCCGCACTGACGCGCATTCGCCGTCTAACGCGAAAAAGGCCGCGCCGGATCGTCCCGGCGCGGCCTTTTTTCATCTCACCCGCATCTCCCCCGCCCTTCACCCGTATTACTGAATCGTCACTCGCTCCAGCACCTTCATGTAGTGGTCGAGCGGCGGCGTCTGCATACCTGCGATCTTCGCGCGGTCGTCCCAGCGGCGCAGGCGAAGCGCGCTTTGCGCATGCTCGCGCGCGAGAAACGTCTTCGCTTCTTCGTCGCTGAACACGCCACCTTGCAGCGCGAGGCTGCGCACCGAATCTACCGACAGCTTGCCGTAGTAATCGGGATCGATCGCGCAAAGGCAACGCTTGGCGTCCACATGCAGACGAATCGGATCGAGGACCGCGTCGCTGAACAGCGGCCTGAGGAACGGCAGTGCGAAGTATTGATGCAGATCGTCGATGCCGCGCTCGGTGGGCGTTTCGCCCTGAAGATTGAGCAGATGGCCGAGATCGTGAAGGAAGCTGGCGGCGACGAGCGCCTCGTCGGCGCCCTCGCTCTCGGCAAGCGCGCCGCTTTGCAGCGCGTGCTCCAGTTGGGTGACGGGTTCGCCGCTGTAAGCGATCGAACCGAATTTATCGAACAGGGTGCGGATGTCCGGCAGGCTCAGGGCCATCGTGAGAACTCTCGTTGTCATCGCGAGAATCGGGGGCAGCCCCGGCAGCGGCCGTCGCGACATCGGCAAACGCCGCCAGCTTCGACGCCTTCGTTTCCTTCGGCGTCTTCATATCCTTATTGTCCTTGCCGTCCTTGGCTTCCTTCGGCTTGTCGCGCATGCGGCTCTTGCGCAGCGCGCCCGCGTCGTCGAGCACCGGATACGCCGTCGAACAGAACAGCGAATTCAGACGCTTCATGTCGCTGATGATGTCCAGATGCAGCGAAGACGTCTCGATACTCTGCACCGACTGGCCCGCCAGACGATTCAGGTGGGTGTACGAATACGCGCGCTCCAGATCGCGGAAGCTCTCCTTCTCAGCCATCAGCCGCTGCGCGCTGCGCAGATCGGTATTGAGGAACACCGACAAGCCGAGTTGCAGGTTCGTGACCAGCCGGGCGTGCATGTCGCAGATCTCCTGCAAACCCGCCTCCGAGAACGACAGCTTGTGCGAGATCTTCTTCTCCTCGACCTCCACCACCATGCGCTCGATGATGTCGCCCGCATGCTCCAGATTGATCGTGAGCGAGATGATGTCCGTCCAGCGGCGGCTGTCCTGCTCGCTGAGGTTTTCGCGCGACACGCGCGTCAGGTACATCTTCACCGCGGTGTAGAGATGGTCGACGTCGTCGTCCAGACGACGTGTCTCTCTCGCGCGCGCCACGTCGTTACTCTTGATGACGTAAAGCAAACCGTTGAGCATCTGTTCGATGAGGTCACCCATGCGCAACGTTTCGCGCGTGGCATTGGCCAGCGCTACGGATGGCATTTCCAGCGCGCTCTCATCCAGATGTCGGGCACGCGTCACACCATCGGCTTCCGGCTTCTCAGCCAACAGGCGCACGCACAAGCGCGCCATCGGCTCGGTGAACGCGAGGCAGACGAGGCAGCGAACGAGGTTGTACAGCACATGGAAGTTGACGACGGCTTGTGCCGGAGCGTCCGAAAGCCAGTTCACCAGCATCGGCGCGTAGTCGACGAACGGCAGCACGATCAGGCAGCCGATCAGCTTGAAGATAAGGCTGCCGAACACCACACGACGTCCCGCCGCATTCTGACCGGCCGACGTCAGCATCGCGAGCATGCCGCTGCCGAGGTTCGCGCCGATTACGAGACACAGCGCCACTTTGAGCGAGATGACGCCGGAAGACGCCAGCGTGGCGGTCAACAGCACGGCCGCAAGGCTCGAATACGACACCATCGCGAAGAGCGCACCGATCAGCGTGTCGAGCATCACATCGCCCGTCAGCGAGCCGAACAGCACCTTGACGCCGGCGGCTTCGGTCATCGGCGTGGTCGCACCCACGATCAGTTGCAACGCCAGAATGATCAGCCCAAGACCGATGGACACGCGACCCAACTGGCCTGCGCGCGTTTGCTTTCGTGAGAGGAAGAAGATGACGCCGAAGAAGATCAGCAGCGGCGAGAGCCAGTGCAGATCGAACGTCAGGATCCGCGCCATGAGGGCTGTACCGACGTCGGCGCCCAGCATGATCGACAGGGCAGGCGCCAGCGCGATCAGCCCTTGCGCGCCGAACGACGACACGATGAGCGCGGTCGCGTTACTGCTCTGCACGAGCCCCGTGACGAGCACGCCCGCCGCAAAGGCGAGGAAGCGGTTCGAGATGCTGTGCGACAGAATGCGTCGCAGGTCGGCACCGTAGACGCGCAGGACCCCGGTACGCACAATGTGCGTCCCCCAGATCAGCATCGCCACGCCGGAAAGAAGGTTGAGCAGTGTCAGCATGCCAGTGTTCCGTGATCTTATTGTCGACGGGACAGGCAGCGCTTCGCGCCGCCAAGATGACGCGTGCCCTGGTTTGCCAAACCGGCATCCCGCGTCAGTCCAACACTGGCGTCGGGATGCGTATGAAGTTCACGCGTCATGCGTATCCCCAATCGACACACCGTACACCAATTTGACCAGCGCAACAATCCTGTCATCAAATTGTCACAATTTTTGCGCTGGTTCTGCTACACCTCGCTCAGACGCCCCACGGCAAGGTGAAGGTTTTGGTGTTCGTGAAGCTTTTCATCGCCTCCTGAACCCCTTCCTTATAGCCAAGCCCGGAGTCCTTGATACCACCGAACGGCGTCAGTTCGATGCGATATCCCGGCACTTCCCACACGTTGACCGTCCCGACCTGCAATTCGTTGGTAAAACGCGTCACATAATCAAGCCGGTTCGTGCAAACGCCTGACGACAGGCCGAACGCGGTGCCGTTGGAGATGGCGATGGCTTCGTCGATGCTGCCGAACGTGATGATCGGCGACACCGGCCCGAAGGTCTCTTCGCGCACCACGGTCATCTTCGGGTCGACACGGTCGATCACCGTCGGCGAATACAGTGCGCCCTCGCGCTTGTTGCCGACCAGCAGACGTGCGCCCTGCGACACCGCTTCGTTCACGCGCGATTCGAACAGGCGCGCGGCCGCTTCGTCGATCACCGTACCCATGTCGTTGTCGCCATCGGCCGGATCGCCATACTTCCACGCCCGGGTCTTCTCGACCACGAGTTCGGTGAACTGCGCGGCGATGTCCTTGTGCACCAGCATGCGCTTGACCGCCGTGCAACGCTGTCCCGAGTTCTTGTACGACCCTTGCACCGCGAGATCGCTGGCACGTTCCAGATCGGCGTCCTCCATCACGATCAGCGGGTCGTTGCCGCCCAGCTCCAGCACGATGCGGCGATAACCCGCCTTGGACGCGATGTACTTGCCGATCGACACGCCGCCCGTGAACGTGATCATGTCGATGTTCTCGTTCGTGATCAGCTCGTCGGCAATCTCCATCGGATCGCCCGTGATCACCTGGAGCATCTCCGGCGGCAGACCGGCTTCGTAAAGTGTGTCGGCCAGATAGTACGCAGAGAGCGGCACCTTCTCGGACGGCTTGAGCACCATCCGGTTATTCGTCGCAATCGACGGCGCGACCTTGTGCGCCACCTGATTCATGGGGTGATTAAACGGCGTGATAGCCGCGATCGCACCCAGCAGCGGCTCGCGCTGCGTGACCACACGACGCTTCTTGCCGTGCGGCGTGAGATCGCATGAGAACGCCTGCCCGTCGTCCTTGAGCGCTTCGCCAGCGGCAAAACCCAGCACGTCGGCGACGCGGCCGATTTCGTAGACGGCGTCTTTCTTGCAGAGCCCCGACTCCATCGTGATGATGGCTGCCGCCTCAGCCGTGCGTGCGCGTAGCAGTGCGGCCGCCTTCTCCAGAATGTTGGCGCGCTCGAAGCGCGTGAGCGTGGAGCGGTACTGCTTGGCAATCGAGAACGCGCGACGCACATCGTCGAGCGAGGCTTTCGGCACGGTGCCGACCAGATCGCCCGAATACGGATTGAACACTTCGATGATCCGTTCGCGGGTCACTTTTTCGCCACCGATGCGAAGCGCTTCGGCGCGGAACTCGGGGTGCAACTTGTGCGGCGCGTTCATGGGGTTCTCCACTGCGTCTCTAACTGGACAGGGGCCGGGTCGTTCGAACGTTTTTCTGGTTCGCTCGACCCTGGCGCTAATGCTCTGCTCTTGGGTCAGACGTCAATCCAACGTGGCTCAAACGTGATTCAGCGCCACATCGAGAATGTCGAAGTTGCGAAGTCGCGCCTTGCCCGGAATCCCTTCGGTCTTGCGATTGAAGAGCAATGGCACCGTCTGCTCCGAGATACCACCGTGCGAGCGCAGCGGCACCGTCAGTCCCGACAGATCGTGGCGGCTCGCGCTGGTGCCCAGCACCACCGACTGATCGCTGACGACTACCAGATCGCCCACGCGATCGGGCGGCAGCTCGAAACGCACGCAGGCTTCGGCATTCGTCAGCACCACTTCAATGCCCGGCAGTGCGGCGATGCGTGCACGAATGGCGTCGCGATCGGCGTCGTTCGGCAGATAGATCGTGGCGTAGGAACCGAGCGCACCGTGGTGCACGACATACGGGTCGGTGATCGGCAGGATCACGCGAGCGCCGCCGGCTTCCACGCCCTTGCCGAACCAGTCGTCGAGCAGGTCCTGCAAATAAATGACGTTAGGCTGTCCGGTCTTCGGATCGTGCTTGGCATTCATGCCGTGATCGGCGGTCAGGCCAATCACCGCACCGAGCTCATCCATCCGCGCGAGGTATTTGTCCATCATTGCGTAGAAGGCGTTCGCGCCGTCCGTGCCCGGGGCCCACTTATGCTGGATGTAGTCCGTCGTCGAGAGATACATCAGGTCGATGTGACGCGTCTCCAGCAGGCGCACGCCCGCCGCGAACACGAACTCCGAGAGTTCTGCACTGTAGACGTCCGGGACCGGCATGCCGACGAGGTCCACCACGTCTTCGATGCCGTTCTCTTCGAGTGTGACCTGATCGGCTTTCTCCGACGAGAAGCAGATGCCCTTCATGCGATAGCCGAGCAACTTGCGCAGCTTGTCCTTGGCGGTCACGACGGCGAGGCTCGCACCCGCGTCGGCGGCCGCTGCAAACACGGTGCCCGCACGCAGGTAGGCAGGGTCGTTCATCATGACTTCGGCGCCACGACCGCCGTTGGCGGCCGGGTCGAAGAAGTAGTTGCCGCAGATACCGTGCACGGCGGGGGGCGCGCCGGTCACGATCGACAGGTTGTTCGGGTTGGTGAACGACGGCACGACACAGTCGCCCTTGAAGACGGCGCCCTCGGCGAGCAAACGCTTCAGATAGGGCGCAACGCCTGCGGCGGCAGCGGCTTCGATGTATTCGAACTGGCAACCGTCGACGCATACGATGACGGTCGGTTGCTTCGGCAGGCGGTACTGACGGCCGTTCACTTGAATCTGTGCGGGCTGGTTCACGTCGGTTCTCCTCAATAACCACTCAGTTGACCGCAATGGGCATCGCGTTTCGTGCGATGGCCTGCATGCGGCCGAAATATCAACAAGACAAATCTTTAGCCCGCCTTCGCCTGCGGCGCAGCCCCCGACGCACCCGACGCACCGGGCGCACGCGCGAGCATTTCGCGAATACGCGTACGGCCTCGCACCAGGTGGTCGCGCGTGACTTGCGCGGCACGCTCGGGATCGCGCGACGCAATCGCGCTCACGATGTCCCGGTGTTCACGCTCCGACTTCGGCGGCGCGGACGAGTCGCCCGTCAGCGCTTCATGACGGAACAGACTCAGTTCTTTGACCAGACGGCGATACGTTTCCAGCAACTTGCGGTTGCCGACCATCTCGACGAGCGCATCGTGAAACGCCAGATTCAGCTGGTAATAGCCCTCGCTGTCGCCGTTTTCTACCGCGTGATGCATCGCCTCGACGGATTCACGCAGGCGCGTGAGTTGCTCGGACGTGATGACCTCGGCCAGCGTACGGGCAACGTACTCGTCGAGCACCGCACGCAGCGCGTAAATCTCTTCGGCCTCTTCAATCGAGATGACCCGCACGAAGACGCCGCGATTCTTTTCGGTTCGCAGCAGGCCCGCTTCTTCGAGCGCCCGAAACGCCTCGCGCACCGGACCGCGCGACACACCCAGGCTGCCCGCCACCTCGATCTCGTTAAGCTTGGTCCCCGGCGTGAGCGTGCCTGCCATGATCTGGCGCTCGATTTCATGCTGGACGAGCGTGGTGAGCGACTGGCTCTGCAACAACTCGATTGCGGTTGGCGATGTGGGCTTCGGAGTCATACCGGCCTTCCCTTTTTCAAAACAGTGCTCTGGACATTGATGCCATCGCGTGACGTCGGTGCGTCGGTACACCAGCACCGAAACACAAACCGCCGCGCCATCGACACTTGGCAATTTGTGGCATCACGTGATTATTTTTGTTGTTGACATTCAAGCACAGCAATTTGTAGATTGTCAACAAAACACATCCGACATTGCAGACAGATTTTGCAACACCGTCGGGTCGAGTCGATTGCGGCAACGACAAAACCCTATCTGAATCAACGATTTCCATACTATTGGAGGTATTTGACGAACAGATGACAATAGCCATGGGTTTCAAGAAAACGACATAATTTGCCAATATCATGCAACAAATCGCCTCACAGAAGGCTGTCGAGTGTACTTACAACGCGACTCTGATCGCGACCCACAGGAGCCATCCATGAATTCATCCTTGCGCCGTGCCATGCGCGCTGCCGCCGTCCTCGCCGCAGGACTCGTCTGCGCTGCACAGGCCGGTCACGCGCTCGCGAAGACCACGCTGACCGTCTATACCGCGTGGGAAGTCGAGGTCATGCGTCCGTACGCCGAAGCGTTCCAGAAGGCGAATCCAGACATCGAGATCAAGTACGTGCGCGACTCCACCGGCGTAGTCACGGCCAAGGTGCTCGCGGAAAAGGCCAACCCACAGGCGGATGTGATCGCTGGGCTTGCCGCGTCGAGCCTGGAACTCATCAAGCAGGAAGGCTTGCTCACGCCGTACACGCCCAAGGGGTTCGATCAGCTCACGCGCGCCTATAGCGACAAGGCCAATCCGCCATCGTGGGTCGGCCTCGACGTGTGGGGCGCGACTGTCTGCTTCAACACCGTGGAAGCGGCCAAGCGCAATCTGCCCAAGCCCACGTCGTGGGAAGACCTCGCCAAGCCCATCTATAAAGGGATGATCGTGATGCCCAACCCGGCCACGTCCGGCACGGGCTTTCTCGACGTCACGGCCTGGTTGCAGATGTTCGGCAAGGACGGCGGCTGGAAGTACATGGACGCCCTCGACAAGAACATCGTGAAGTACACGCACTCGGGCTCGAAGCCGTGTCGCGACGCCGGCGCAGGCGAGTACCCCATCGGCATTTCGTTCGAATTCAATGCGCATCGCACCAAGGCGGCGGGCGCGCCGATCGATCTCGTGTTCCCCAAGGAAGGGCTGGGCTACGACATCGAAGCGGCGGGCATCGTGAAGACGACCAAGAAGCTCGACGCCGCCAAGCGTTACATGGACTGGCTCGCGAGCAAGGAAGCCAACGAGATGTACGCGAAGGACTGGGCCATCGTGGCCTACCCGGGTGTCGCGAAGAAGTTCGACACCATTCCTGCCAATTACCCCGACATGCTCGTGAAGAACGACTTCACGGACATCGCGAAGAGCCGCGAGTCGGTGCTTGCCGAGTGGCAGAAGCGCTACGGCGCGAAGTCGGAGAAGAAGTGACGGCGTGACGATGCAGCGTGCGGCCCGTATCGATCACGCCGCACGCGCATTCATTCACACCGGCACACCGGCACACCCATGCAGGAGGTCTCCCGAATGAGCGACGATACGTATCTCCACTTAGCAGGCATCCACAAGCGCTTCGACAGCACCGTCGTGCTGCATGACATTCATCTCACCGTGCGACGCGGCGAAATGCTCTGCTTCCTCGGTCCGTCGGGCTGCGGCAAGACCACGTTGCTGCGCATCATCGCCGGACTGGAGGCGCAGACGCAGGGCACGCTGTCGCAAAACGGAAGGGACATTTCGTCGTTGCCGCCGATGCAGCGCGATTACGGCATCGTCTTCCAGTCGTATGCACTCTTTCCGAATCTGAGCGTCGCGCAAAACGTGGCGTACGGACTGACGAACCGTCGCGTGCCGCGTGCCGAGCGCGACGCGCGCGTGGCCGAACTGCTGGCGATGGTCGGGTTGCCCGATGCAGGCGGCAAGTTTCCCGGTCAGCTCTCCGGCGGCCAGCAGCAACGCATTGCGATTGCCCGCGCACTCGCGACCTCGCCCGGTCTCTTGCTGCTCGACGAACCGCTCTCAGCGCTCGATGCCCGCGTGCGCGTGCGTCTGCGCAGCGAGATCCGCGCGCTGCAGCAACGGCTGGGCATCACCACGATTCTCGTCACGCACGATCAGGAAGAAGCGCTGTCGATGGCCGACCGCATTGTCGTGATGAACAACGGCGTCATCGAGCAGGTCGGCACACCCGGTGAGATCTATCAGCATCCGGCCACGCCGTTCGTCGCGGACTTCGTGGGCAAGACGAACATCCTGCCCGCGCGTCTGGGTGAAGCGGGACGCGTTCACGTCGGGCAGTACGAGCTGACGTGCGGCACGCTCAACGGCTGTCGCTCTGGCGAAGACATCCGCGTCTTCTTCCGGCCGGAGGACGTGCGCGTGCGCGATCTGGACGACCTCGACGACACCGCCAACGTGTTCGACGGCAACGTCGAGAAGATCGAGTTTCTCGGCGCATTCTCGCGCGTGACGCTGCGCATGCACGCCTGCGACCACGCGCTCTACGCCGACCTCTCGCCTGCGGACATGCAGGCCCTGCAACCGGCGACCGGCGGCGCGTTGCGCTTCTCGGTGCCGAGCGCCGCCGTGCGCGTCTTCCGTCAGGGGTAGCCACGATGAGTTCCTTAAGTTCAGCAGGCTCGACCCTGACGGCCAACCCGCAAAGTCACAGCGCGTCGGCATTGCCCACGACAGCGGATCGGCCGCCGCCATCGGCGGTTCGCCCGGTGAGACTCGCCTCGCACTGGACGGATCGTCTCGCACAGGCACTGCTGCTTGTCGCTGCCGCAGCGGGCGTACTCTTTCTGCTCGCGCCTATGGCCGCGATTCTCGTCAAGAGCGTGCAGGACAACGACGGACACTTCGTCGGGTTGCGACACTTTCGCGAGTACTTCCACTCCCCTGCGCTTTTCGGCTCGATCTGGAACAGCGTATGGATCTCGATGGTGACGACCTGCATCACGGTGCCGCTCGCTTTCATCTTCGCGTACGCGCTCACGCGCAGCTGCATCCGTCACAAGACGCTGCTGCGCAACATCGCACTGATTCCGATTCTCGGCCCAACGTTGCTGCCCGCCATCTCGTTCATCTTCTGGTTCGGCAATCAGGGGCTGCTGCGTCCGTTCATGGGCGACGTGGACATCTACGGCCCGCTTGGCATCGTGATGTCGCTCGTGAACGCCACGTTCCCACATGCGCTGATGATTCTGATTACGGCGCTCTCGCTCACCGATGCACGGCTCTATGAAGCCGCCGATGCACTCGGTACGCCCGCACTGCGACGCTTTCTCACCATTACGCTGCCCGGCGCGAAGTACGGGGTCATCAGCGCGGCAATGATCGTCTTCACTTACGCAATATCGGACTTCGGCATTCCCAAGGTCATCGGCGGCGATTTCAACGTGCTGGCCACCGACATCTACAAGCTGGTGATCGGACAGCAGGACTTCTCCAAGGGCGCGGTCGTCGGGCTGGTGCTGCTGGTGCCCGTCGGCATTACGTATCTGGTGGATTCGGTCGTGCAACGCAAGCAGCAGGCCCTGCTCAGCGCGCGCGCCGTGCCCTATGTGCCGAAGCCGTCACGCGGATTCGACTGGCTCATGGCCGCGATGTGCTGGGGAATGGCCGCGATCATGCTCGCGATTCTAGGCATGGCGGTGTACGCGTCGTTCGTGAAGTTCTGGCCGTACAACTTCAGTCTGTCGCTCGGTCACTATCGCTTCGGCCTGATCGAAAGCGGCGCAGTGGATTCGTACGTCAACAGCTTGCAGATGGCGTTCTGGTGCGCTGTGTGGGGAACGGCAGCGATCTTCGTCATCGCCTACCTCCTTGAGAAGACGCGCGGCATGGCGTGGGTGCGCGGCTTCATCCGCATGATGGCCGTGCTGCCGATGGGCGTGCCGGGGCTGGTGCTGGGTCTGGGCTACATCTTCTTCTTCGTCTCCGAAGCGAACCCGCTGCACAACCTGTACGGCACGCTCGCCATTCTGGTGATCGTCAACGTCGTGCATTACTACTCGTCGAGTCACCTCACGGCCGTCACGGCGCTCAAGCAGATCGACCCCGAGTTCGAGTATGTGTCGGCGTCGCTCAAGGTGCCCTTCTACCGCACGTTCTGGCGCGTGTCTGCGCCGATCTGCCTGCCGTCGATCATCGACATCAGCCGCTATCTCTTCGTCAACGCGATGACGACGGTCTCCGCCGTTGTCTTCCTTTACTCCGCAGATACGTCGCTCGCATCGGTCGCCATCGTCAACATGGATGAGACCGGGTCCATCGGACCTGCCGCCGCGATGGCGACGCTCGTGGTGCTGACGTCGATGCTGGTGTGCCTGCTCTATTACGGCGTGCAGATCGTGGTGGAGCGCTACACGCAGGCGTGGCGTCGGCCGTCCGGCAAGGTGCAGGGCACGCGAAGCGGACATTGAAGTTGGTTTTGGTCGCTCATTTTGCTGACTCACTTTGGTAGTTTCCCCGCTTAATAGGAGGCGGTCATGATTCTCGGTCAGGAACCGATTCTGCTCACCCCCGGCCCGCTCACCACGTCGCCGGCCACCCGACAGGCCATGCTGCGCGACTGGGGTTCGTGGGACGCCCAGTTCAATCGCATCACCGCGTCGCTGTGCCGCGATCTGGTGGACATCGTGCACGGTGGCGACGACTACGTCTGCGTCCCGCTGCAAGGTTCCGGAACGTTCTCCGTCGAAGCGGCCATCGGTACGCTCACGCCGCGCAACGCCCGTATTCTCGTGCCGGATAACGGTGCGTACTGCCAGCGCATTCTGAAGATCTGCCGCTATCTGGGCCGCGACGCCGTCGCCCTGCCCATCCCCGAAGATCAGGCAGCCAGCGCGGCGGCCATCGACGAAGCGCTCTCGCGCGATCCGTCGATCACGCACGTCGCACAGGTTCATCTCGAAACCGGCGCGGGCGTGCTGAACCCGCTGGCCGATATCGCACGGGTCTGCCAGAAACACGGCAAAGGGCTGATCGTCGACGCGATGAGTTCGTTCGGTGCGGTGGAAATCGATGTGCGTTCGATGCCGTTCGACGCGTTGATCGCCGCGAGCGGCAAGTGTCTGGAAGGCGTGCCGGGCATGGGCTTCGTCATTGCGAAGAAGACGGTGCTCGAAGCGAGCGGCGGCAACAGCCACTCGCTGGCGATGGACTTGCACGACCAGTACACCTACATGCAGAAGACCACGCAATGGCGTTTCACGCCGCCGACGCACGTGGTCGCTGCGCTGCGCGCGGCCGTCGATCAGTTCCTCGCCGAGGGCGGACAGCCGGTGCGCGGCGGGCGCTACCAGAGGAACTGCCGTGCGTTGGTGGACGGCATGGCCTCGCTGGGCTTCCGTCCATTCCTCGACGCAGAGGTACAAGCGCCCGTCATCGTGACGTTCCATGCGCCGACCGACAGCAAGTACGACTTCAAGGCGTTCTACGCGGCCGTGCGCGAACGGGGTTACATCCTCTACCCCGGCAAGCTCACTCAGATCGAGACGTTCCGCGTCGGCTGCATCGGTGCCATCGACGACAACGAGATGCGTAACGTTGTCACGGCGATCTCGCAGTCACTGGCGTCGCTGGGCATTCGTCGGGTCGCGCCGCTCACGCGTGCTGCGTAGGTAGGGACACGTCGTTGTTTGTCGTCTTCCGTCGTACGACGGCGAGTGACCCAAGCGGTGGCTCGCCGTCGATGACTTAGGGAATCGTCCGAAACTCTGCTTTTCTTGCGGCGCTGCAACGGCGTCGCCTCGTCCTTCACAAGGCCGCGCATGGCCTTGATTCCCCGACCAAATCCCGTATTCCGCGGTGTCACTTGGCGGGCCTCGTCAGCGCCATGGCCCGGGCACTTTCCCATCGCGCTTTCTAGAATGGCCCGCACATTTACCGCGCATTAACGCGTCGTCCCGCAGCCCTATCACTGCACCGCTGCTGTCGTCGCTTCCCCCCCGAATGCCGCCGCCAAGGGCGCGTTGCCATCGCGCATCGCCCTTTCTGCACTCCATGCTATTGGGAACCGGAGCACGATGAACAAGCACCTCTATCGTTTGGTCTGGCGGCGTTGCCGCGTCGATGTCGTCCCCGCGCCGGAGACAGCGCATCAGAATGCGGGCGCGCCGGCGTCGCGTGTGCGGCGTGCAAGATGGTTTCGGGTCTTCCCAACGACTGTTCCGCCACTCACGCTTACGCGCCTATGCCTTGCCTGCATCGCGTTGCTCGGCGCATTGACCCCGACATCGTCCTGGGCGACTTGCACGGCTGCCGGTAACGTCGTGACGTGTAGCGGCGCGGCGAATCCGCTCGCGCCGTCCTATTCGAATGCCGCAAGCAACTTGCAGGTCACCGTCAACAGCAGCGCCGGTGTCGGTGTTCTGCTCGGCGTTGGCGGCACGGCGTTGTCGCTCACGGGGAGCAACGTCACGCTCGTGAATGGCGGCACCATCGACCCCTCGCTGCTGGGTGGCATCGGGTTGCTCGCCTCTGGCACCGTAATCGGCAACGGCAATGCCGGTGGCAGCACGCAGACCGTGACGAATAACGCGATCATGCGAGGCACGGTGGGGGTGCTGGGCGTCAATCTGCCGGGGCTGACGGGTTTGGCGTTGACTGTGCAGAACGCCACCGGCGGCACCACGACCCTCAACAACAGCGGCACGCTGGGGGCCACGCCTATCCTCGGGGTCACGCTCACGGGGAACGGCAGCGCACCAGTGGTGGCGGCGTATGGGGGCGCGGGCGTCAACTTCTCCAACACGGGGACGATTCTCGGACGCGTAGCCTTTCAGCCCAACGGCACGACGGGCGCAGGCAATACGTTCAGCAACGAAGGCACGCTAAGCGGCAGCGTCTCGCTCGGCGCGAACAGCAACAACACGTTCACAGCGGTCACCGGTTCGACGTTTAACGACGGCGGCAGTACCGGTATCGGCGCCCTTCCCGTCGTCGGCTTCAATCTCGGCTTCGCGGCGGCGGGCGTGATCGACGGAGGTGCAGGCGGCACCAACGCGCTGGTGCTTCGCAACGCCGCCAACAATGCGACCACGACGGGCACCGGCACGCTTAACGGCGCAAGCTACGTGAACTTCACTAGCGCCACCGTGAATGGCGGCACGTGGACGTTCACCGGTCCGCTAGCCGTCACGTCGACAACGCTCAACGGCGGCCTCGCCGTGTTCGACAACGCAGGCAGTTTCGGCACCGGCTCGCTCACGGTCAACGGTGGGGCCATGCAAGCGGCCAGTGCGGGGCTAACGATTGCCTTGCCAACGACGCTGGGCGCCAACGGCCTCTCTGTCTCGGGGGCCAACCCGCTGACGTTGGGCGGTGTCGTCGGCGGTACCGGCAGCTTGTCGCTGAGCGGTACGGGAAGCCTCTGGCTCTCAGGCATCAACACTTACGCCGGCGGGACATTTCTCTCGAGCGGCACGCTCGTCGCGGGCAGCAACGCAGCGCTCGGGAGCGGCACGGTTCAGGTATCGGGCACCACCGGCGTACTCGACGCCAACGCACCGGTATCGCTCGCCAACACGATTGCCATCGGTGGCGGCAGTACGTTGACGCTCGGTGGCAGCGCAGCGCTCACGCTGTCAGGTCCGATCGGCGGCAGCGGGAGTCTGGCCAAACAGGGCGCACAGACCGCCACGCTGACAGAGGCCAATACGTTCAGCGGGGGCGTCAATGTCGTGGCGGGAACGCTGGCGTTGTCGGGCGCGGGCAGCTTGCAGATCGGTGGCACCCCGCTTGCGCTTTCCGGAGCGGGCGCCGTCTTCGATATGTCCGCCGCGAACGGCGACAGAACCGTCTCGGGATTGTCCGGCGTAGGCAACACGCAAATCGCGCTCGGTGCCAATAATCTGACACTCGGGAGCAGCGCCAACAGCACGTTCTCAGGTGCCATCGGCGGCACCGGCGGCATCGTGAAAACGAATGCCAACACACAGACGCTGAGCGGCGCGAATACCTTTACCGGCGGCACAAGAATCAACGCGGGCGGCATTACGCTGGGTGCGGGTGGCTCACTGGCCAGCAACGGTGCGGTGTCTCTGCTGGGGGGAGGCACCACGTTCGACATCAGTCAGGCGTCGGCGCAAACGATCGGCGCGTTGTCGGGCATCGCCAACACGTCGATCGCGCTCGGCAACAACGCACTGACGTTTGGCGATGCGACCAATCAGACGTTCGCCGGAGCGTTCACGGGCAGTGGCGGGAGCCTCGTCAAACAAGGCACAGGCGTCATGACGCTTACCGGCACAAGCACTGCCGGGGGCGGGATTAACGTGCGCGCAGGCACGTTGACGCTTCAGGGGGCTGCCTTCGCCAACGCCACCCCGCTTGCGTTGACAAGCAGCACGTCGACGCTGGACCTCTCCACCGCGGCAAACATGACGTTCGGTGCGCTCTCCGGCGTTATCGGATCAACGGTGCTCATCGGCAATCAGACGCTGACGGTCGGGGATTCGGGAAACACGACATTCGGCGGCACGATTTCCGGGACCGGGGGTATCGTCAAGCAAGGCACCGGCTCGCTGCTGCTCTCCGGCGCGCAGACGTTTACGGGTGGCATTGACGTCGCAGCGGGACGACTGGCGCTTCAGGGGAATAATGCGCTGGCGGGCAGTAACGTCGTCACGCTCGCCGATGGTGCGACGTTCGACATCGGCGGCGCGGGACCGGTCTCCATCGGCTCACTGATTGGCACAGCCAACAGCCTGGTCACACTGGGTAGCAACACGCTCGCACTCGGCGATGCGGCGAGCCAGACGTTCGCGGGCAGCCTCGGTGGCACTGGCGGCATCGTCAAACAAGGCACCGGCACGCAAACGCTGACCGGACAGAATGCCTTCACCGGTCAGATCACCATCAATCAAGGCACGCTCGCCCTCGGCGGCACGGGCACGCTGTCGGCGAATCCTGTGAGCATCGCGGGCGGCGCGGCACTCGACATCAGCAATGGCGAGAACCAGACGATTCGAGCGCTCTCAGGCGCGTCCGGCAGCACAATCAATCTCGGCGACAACACGCTCTCCTTCGGCGACGACACCGATCAAACGTTCGCTGGCACGCTGACCGGCACCGGTGGCGGCATCGTGAAGTTCGGGAACGGCGCACAAACCATCACGGCTCAGCAGACCTTTACGGGGAGTGTCGTGGTCGGTGGCGGTTCGCTCGTCATCGGCGCGGGTGGCGGATTGTCGGCGCAAAACGCTGTGACGCTCGGCGATAGCTCGACATCGCTGGACATCAGCGCCGCCGGTCCACAGACCATCGGCTCACTCAGCGGCGGCACGGCACAGGTGCAGTTGGGTGCGAACACGCTGACCTTCGGCGACAACACGGGGGAAACGTTTAACGGCAGCATTCACGGCACCGGGGGGGTGATCAAGCAAGGCGGTGGCGTGGAAACGCTTGGCGGTGCGAGCGACTTCTCCGGCGGCGTGACGCTCAAGGCTGGCGGACTGCAATTGGGCAATGCGAATGCGCTGGGCACCGGTACGCTCGTGCTCGCCGACCAGACCACGCTCGACACGACGCAAGCACTGACGCTCGCCAACAACATCACACTCATCGGCACGTCTGCGGTGCTTGGTAGCGCGGATCTGACGCTGACTGGTGCCCTCTTGGGTGGCGGCGCACTTCAGAAGTCGGGCGCGGCGACACTCACGATCGCGGGGAGTGGCACATGGGGGGAGGCACCACCATCAACGACGGGGTGCTCGCGCTCGGCAGTGCAGGCTCGTTGGCCGCGCGAGGGGCTGTCATATTGGGCGGCCCGACGGCAACATTCGACCTTAGCGGTGCATCCACGGCGCACACCATCGGCGCGCTATCGGGCAGCGGCGGAACAATCGCGCTCGGCACCAACACCTTGCGCTTCGGCGACGCCACCGATCAGACGCTCGCCGCCACGATCACGGGCACGGGCGGACTCGTCAAAAAGGGCGCGGGCAAACAAACACTCACCGCAACGCAAACGTATGCGGGAGCCATAAACATCGCCAACGGAACGCTCGCACTGGGCGGCGGCGCAGCGCTTCAAGGAGCCAATGCGCTCACGCTGAGCGGCGTCAACAGCGTGTTCGATATCAGCGGCGGTGCGGCGTCGACCATCGGCCCTCTGAGCGGCGTGACCGGCAGTGCGATCTCGCTGGGCGCACGAACGCTGACGTTGAACAACGCGACCGACGCAACTTACAGCGGTGCGATTCATGGAACCGGTGCGCTCGTCGTCTCGGGCCCCGGTATCCAGACGCTCTCGGGTGCCAGCGATTTCTCCGGCGGCGTGCGTGTCGCGTCTGGCGGACTGGTCGTCGGCAACGACCTCGCGTTGGGCACAGGAGCGGCTACCTTTGGCAGCAATGTGACACTCGACAGCACACAGGCGGTCACGCTCGGCAACAGCGCCACGCTGCTTGGCACATTGACCGTCCTCGGCAGTGACGACCTCACCCTCAATGGCGCGCTGTCGGGAAGCGGCGGCATCACCAAGTTGGGTAGTGCCACGCTCACGCTTGGCGGTAGCAACACGTATGCGGGTGCGACAACGATCAATTCGGGCACGCTGGCGCTCGGTGCCGGTGCATCGCTCAATGCCACTGGTACCGTGAGCGTCGCCAGCGGCGCAACGCTCGATCTTTCCGCTGGCAACGGAACGCAAGTGATCGGTGCAATCGATGGCGCTGGCACTGTGAACATCGGGGCACTCGTCACCGAAATTGGCGGCGCGGGCAACGATACGTTCAGCGGCGGACTCACCGGCACGGGATCGGTCGTCAAGATCGGCGCGGGCACCGCAACGCTCACAGGACAGAACACCTACACAGGCGGCACCGTCATTCAGGCGGGAACGCTGGCACTCGCCGGCGCAGGCGCGCTCGCCACGGAGGGTGCTGTCACCCTTTCCAACGCAGGATCGACGTTCGATATCTCGGGCGCTACCGGACCGCGAACCATCGGCGGACTCGCTGCCGATGCAGGCACGCAGATCAGATTGGGGGCCAACACGCTCACGTTCGGTGACGCGACGACGCATACCGTCGCGGCGGTCATCAGCGGGGCGGGCAACCTCTTGAAGCAAGGCAGCGGCACGACGACATTGCTCGGCACGCAACAGTACACCGGTACCACCACAATTTCCAACGGCACGCTTGTGCTCGGGGCCGGGGCCAGCCTCGCGCCGGGCGCGTCCGTGGCGTTGACCGGAACGGGTGCAGTGCTCGACCTCAGCGCGGCGGGGAATCAATCGCTGGGACATCTGTATAGCGTCGGCGGCAGCGTCGTGCTGGGCGGTGGCAGTTCGCTGACGGTCGGCAACAACGATAACGACACGCTCGCGAGTGCCATCTCCGGGACCGGCGCGCTGATCATGGACGGCAGCGGCCAGCTTACGTTAGGTGCGCGGAACACTTTCACGGGGAACGTCCGCGTGAATAGCGGCACGCTCGCTCTGGATGCCAATGGCTCGCTGTCGAATACGAACGATGTGACGGTAGCGTCCGGCGCGACATTCGATGTGAGCGCCGCCGCGACGCCCGTCATCGGATCGCTGAGCGGAATCGCTGGCAGTACCGTCGACTTCGGCACACGGACGCTCACGCTGGGCAGCACCGACAACGCCGTATTCAGCGGCGCGCTCAACGGCACCGGTGACCTCATCAAACAAGGCAGTGGCACACAAACGCTGAACGGTGGTGTCGCATTGACGAGCGACGTGCGTATCGACGCGGGTACGCTCGCGCTTCGCAACGGCGCGCTGCTCGGCGGCATGAACGCCAATCTCAACGGCGCAACGGCCGTCCTCGATCTCTCTATGGGTCCCAATCAGACCGCTGCGTCGGTCAGCGGCGTCGCAGGCAGCACTCTCGATCTCGGCAGCACGAAGCTGACGCTTTCCGACGCTGCAGGCGGCGCACTGGCGTCCAACATTCACGGCGCAGGTGGCAGCCTTGTGAAGCTCGGCAGCGGCGTTCAGACGCTCTCCGGGAATAGCGATTTCACTGGCGGCGTCGACGTTCAGGCGGGCGGCATTTCAGTGGGCAGCGACACGGCGTTGGGCATCGGCACAGTGAGCTTCGCCGATGGCACATCGCTTGACGCCACACAGGCCAGCACGCTCGGCAATCAGATCTCGCTGAGTGGCAATCTCACCGTCGTCGGTACGAACGACCTCACCCTTAACGGCGCGATCAGTGGTGCAGGTGGCATCACGAAGAACGGCGCGGCGACACTTACGCTCAACGGTCAGAACACGTATGCCGGGGCGACCAACGTCAACGCCGGGACGCTGGCGCTCGGCGCGGGCGCGAGTCTGAATGCAGCGGGTGTCGTCGATGTGCAGACCGGCGCGACCTTCGATCTGTCGGCGGGCAACGGCACGCAAACGTTCGGCGCCCTCACCGGCGGCGGCAACGTCAACATGGGCAGTAATACGCTGGAGGTCGGCGCGAACGGGCTGAACGAGACGTATAGCGGCGGCGTGATGGGCACCGGCAGTCTGGTGAAGGTCGGAACCGGTGTCGAGACGATGACCGGCTCGAACACCTTCACTGGCGGCACCGTCGTGCAGGCGGGAACGCTCGCGCTTGGCGGGGCGGGCACGCTGTCCCCCACTGGTGCAGTCACATTGCAGAACGCGGGCGCGACACTCGACATTTCGGGTGCGGACGGCAACCGCGCGATCGGTGCGCTGACTGCGCAGGCGGGCACCCACGTCACACTCGGGGGCAACACGCTGACATTCGGCGATGCATCGGGCCACACCGTGAGCGGTACGATCAGCGGCACGGGCGGCATCGTCAAGCAAGGCAGCGGCACGCAAACACTCCTCGGTCAGCAACAGTTCAGCGGCACGACCACCGTCGCAGACGGCACGCTCGCGCTCGGCGCGACCGGTCAACTGGCCAACGGGGCGAACGTCGCGATCACGGGCGCGAATGCGACGTTCGATATCGCGGCGGCCGGTAATCAAACGCTCGCGACACTTGCGGGCACCGGCGGTACTGTGAACGTTGGCGGTAATACGCTGACCTTCGGCGATGCCACCGATCAGACGCTTGGCGCAGGTATCGCGGGCACCGGCAGCATCGTCAAAGCCGGTGCAGGCACGCAGACGTTGACAGGACAAAGTACGTTCACCGGTGGCATCGACGTGGCCGGCGGCACACTGGCGCTCGGGGCTGGGGGCGCGCTTGGCGGGGCGAACGACGTCATGCTTGCGGGTGGCACCGCGCTCGACCTCTCAGGCGCAACGACGCCGGTCACCGTCCGGGGACTCGATGGTGCGGCCAACACCACTGTCTCGCTGGGCGGGCAATCGCTCACGCTGGGTGGCGCCGCGAACAACGCCTTCGACGGCAGTATTAGCGGTACCGGTGGTATCACGAAGCAAGGGGGCGGCACGGTGACGCTCGGCGGAAACAACACGTTCTCAGGGCAGACGACGGTGTTCGGCGGCACGTTGAAGTTGGGAGCGTCCGGGCGTCTCGGCAACACTTCGGGCATCTCGCTTGGCAACGCAGGGTCTACGCTCGACGCATCCGCCACGACGGCACCGCTCGTGCTTGCAACGCTCGACGGCGACACCGGCACGCAGGTCATTCTGGGCAGTGGCGGACTCACGACCGGCGACACCGGCAGCCACGTCTTCAATGGCACGCTGTCCGGCGCGGGCGGGCTGGTCAAGAACGGGAGCGGCTCGTTGTCGTTGGGCGCAGCCAACACGTTCACCGGGGGCACAACGTTGAACGCGGGCACGCTAACCGTCGGCAACAGCGCTTCGCTCGGCACTGGCGGCCTTGCCGTCAACGGTAGCGGTGCCCTCAGTGCGAGTGCGCCAGCGACCCTCGCGAACGGCATCACACTCGGCAACGGATCGACACTGTCCGTCGGTGGCACCGCTCCGCTAACACTGAGTGGAAGCATTTCCGGCAACGGCGGCTTGTCGTTGAACAACCCGCAGGGCATCACGCTCGGTGGCTCGAACACCTTCACGGGCGGCACAACGGTGAACGGCGGCGGCGTCACCGTAACGTCGCCCGGTGGGCTGGGCACCGGCGGGCTGAGCGTCGCACAGGGCAGCGTGACGACACAAGGCGTCAACGTCACACTGCCGTCGCTGAACGGCACGACGCAGGGCGGACTCACGATTAACGGCGGTTCGGTGTCCGTGGCGTCGGGCAATTTCCCTGGCAGCGTTTCCGGCACGGGCGGTCTCACGAAGACCGGCGGCGGTACGCTCACGCTGGGTGCGCAAAATCCGTTGTCAGGACCAACGACCGTCGCGGGCGGCACGCTGGGTATCGGTGGACTGCCCAACTCACCGGTCACCGTCCAGACAGGGGCCACGCTGACGACGCCCACACCGGCCAGTGCCGGTGGCTCAGGTGCAGGCGCACAGACCGGTCCCCTGACAGGCGCGAGCGGGAGTCAGATCGTCGTCAGTTCGCCGGGGTCGACGCTCAGCGTCGGTGGCAACCTCACGCTTGCGCCAGGGTCGACGTTGCAGGTCAACGCGGCACCCGGCACAGCGCCGAGTCAGGTCAGCACCACCGGCAGCGCCACGGTCGGCGGCAGCAGTCTCGTCGTCAATGCGGCACCGGGTACACAACCGGCAGATGCATCGGGGGCCGTCATCGTGTCGGCGACGGGCGGCGTCTTCGGGCAATTCGCGTCGACTTCCACGAACCTCCTCTACCTCACGCCACAAGTCAGCTACACGCCAACCTCCGTGTTGCTGACGTTCGCGCCGAACGGTACCCCCCTGCCCGCCGGTGCCGTCACGCCGAATCAGCGCGCAGTGGCCGCTGCGGTCGCATCGCTGGGCACAGGCAGTGCGCTCTATCAGACCGCGCTCGGCCTGACGGCCGCCAACGCGCCCGCTGCATTCGAAAGTCTCGACGGGAGTCTGCACGCCTCGGTGGCGTCGATGCTGCTGGGTCAGTCGCAGATTGCACGCGACGCGGTCTCGCAGCGGCTGCGCGACAGTCTCTCGCTTTCATCAGCGTGTGATGCAGCGGCATCAAGCGATGACATCTCGGGCAACCGCATGACGTCACCGGATCAGCGCGACGATTGCCGTTCGCAAACGCGCGCGACACAGGCATGGGCTTCCGTCTACGGCAATGACGGGCAGATGCGTAACCGCTCTGTCGACGATGGCGGCTCGGGCGCGGCGACGCTGCACCGCCGTGGCATGGGTGTGCTCGCCGGGGTGGATGCGCCCTTCGCCGATGCATGGCGCGCCGGTGTGTTTGGCGGACTGGGGCACAGCACGTTCAATACAGGCGCCAGCGCGTCGGGTAACAGTAACGACGCGCAGATCGGCGCTTACGTGAATCGGCGCTTCGGACGTCTGGGCGCCACGGTCGGCGGCGCGTACGGCTGGCAGCAGATCAGCACGCAACGTGCCATCGCTATCGGCCCCGTTGCACAGACAGCACGGGCGAAATACGACGCTGCCGTATGGCAAGTGTTCGGCGAAGCGGCGTGGCGTGTCGATGCTGGGCCCGTCATTGTCGAGCCTTTCGCAAACGTGGCTTACGCACGCGTGCGTACCGACGCCTTCGACGAATCCGGCAGCATTGCCGGGCTCCATGCCGATGAGCAGTCGCACGGCATCACGTTCTCCACAGCAGGCCTGCGCGGTGAAATCCCCTTCGCCACGGGGGCCGGGTCTGCCGCATCGGGACGCGTACGACTGTCTGCCGGGTGGCGTCATGCTTACGGCGCGAACACTCCGGATATGCAACTGGCGTTCTCGGGGACGTCAGCCGCCTTCACGGTGGGGGGCGTGCCGATTGCCCGTGACGCGGTGGTCGTCAGTGCCGGTATCGATGCTTTCGTCAGCGATGCCGTCACGCTCGGCGTGAGCTACTCAGGTCAGTTTGGCGGCAAGGTCAGCGACAACTCGGTGTACGGCAACGTCAACTGGCGCTTCTGATGTGTCATGTCCTATCGTGGGGACTCGCCTGTAACAAGCGCCTCCGGTAAGCTCCGAAGTATTGCGCGCCCGCTCAGCGCGAGCGGCGGGCGCTCACGCGATCACCACCGGAGGCCGCCCCCTATGCCGTCTTACAACATTCGCTTCAAGCGCGTCTACGACGCCCCCGACGCTGCCGACGGCCAGCGTGTTCTCGCCGACCGCCTCTGGCCGCGCGGATTGGCCAAGGTCAAGGCGCATGTCGACTTCTGGGCGAAGGACGTCACGCCGAGCACACCGCTGCGCAAGTGGTTTCACGAGCATCCCGAGGAGTTCGCGGCGTTCCGCACACGCTTCCTCGAAGAACTGTCAACGCTGGATGCCGACCACAACGCGATGCTCGCCGAGTTGCGCACGCGTCTGACCGAAGGCCCGGTCACATTACTCACGGCCGCACATCGACTGGAAGACGACGAAGCACATACGCACCTGCATGTCCTCCGTGACTTTCTTGAGGCGCATTGAGGAGGCAAGCAGTTCGTCAGACAAAACAACATATCGCGGTGCAGTACAGCATTCCGCTGTTTAAAACGACGGGATACCTCGTCAGTCCCTCTGAAATCCGCATGGCAGCTCGCTTCAACCATCGACGGGACGCGCCGCACCGGAATTTGCTATAAACGCAGAAAGCGTCATCTGCTGCATCGTCTGCGCTTTACCCCGGTACCCCCGTGCTGCACTTCTTGCCGTACCTCGTTCGCTTACTCTCGTTGCCGCGACGGCAACGTCATGCCTCATGCTCGTTCCACTGATAGTTGCCTGCGCGCTGTTCATGGAGAACATGGATTCCACCGTGTTGTCCACCTCCTTGCCGTTGATCGCGAAAGATCTCGGCGAGAGCCCGATCACGCTCAAGCTCGCCCTCACGACGTACCTCATCAGCCTCGCGGTCTTCATTCCGGTCAGTGGATGGATCGCCGATCGCTTCGGCACGCGCAACGTCTTTCGCACCGCTATCGGCGTGTTCGTCGTTAGCTCCATCTGCTGTGGCATCTCGACCAACTTGCCGGAGCTGGTGATTGCACGCTTCGTGCAGGGCATGGGCGGCGCGATGATGGTGCCCGTGGGGCGACTCGCACTGCTCAAGTCCGTGGAGAAGCGCGACATGGTGCGCGCGCTCAACTACCTCACGATCCCGGCGCTGGTCGGTCCGGTGCTCGGTCCGCCGCTGGGCGGCTTCATCACGACGTACTGGCACTGGCGCTGGATCTTCTTCATCAACATCCCCATCGGCGTGCTCGGTTTCATCCTTGCGACGAAATTCATCCCCGATCTGTACGAAGACGAAGTGCCGCCGCTCGACGTCAAGGGCTTCCTGCTCTCGGGTTTCGGGTTGTCGATCCTGATGCTCGGCCTGTCGACCATCGGCCGTCATCTGATTCCCACGCCGCTCGCCCTCGGGCTGGTCGCCGTCGGCGCTGCGCTGATCGTCGCGTATCTGCGTCACGCGAAAGGAATTGCGCATCCGTTGTTGCGGCTCGATCTCTTTCGCATCCCCACGTTCCGCGCAGGTGTCGGTGGCGGCACGCTGTTTCGCATTGGCGTAGGCGCGACTCCGTTTCTCTTGCCGCTGATGCTGCAACTCGGCTTCGGCATGACACCGCTGGAGTCGGGCGCGCTGACCTTCATCTCCGCGGCCGGTGCGATGTTCATGAAGACGCTCTCCCTGCGCATTCTTCAGCGCTGGGGGTTCCGCCGCGTGCTGATGACGAACGCAGTCATTGCGGCCGCGACCATCGGGGGGTACGGACTTTTCACCGACCAGACGTCGCATCTGGTGATTCTTGGCACGCTGCTGTTCGGCGGTTGTTTCCGCTCGCTGCAATTCACGAGTCTGAATGCGATTTCCTACGCCGATGTGCCGGGGCATCGCATGAGTCAGGCGACGAGTCTCGCCAGCGTCGCACAACAGGTGTCGCTCACGCTCGGGATCACGATTGGCGCGGCGGTGTTGCAGACGTCGTCGTGGCTGCATGGGCGCGACCATGTGACGAACGTCGACTTCCCTTGGGCGTTTCTCGTCGTCGGCCTGATCGCCGTCAGCTCGACGATCTCGATTGCGCGGCTTTCGCGCGATGCGGGCAGCGAACTGGCACAGCGCACCTGATACACGTCACGAACGCATAAAAAAAGCCCGAGACTTCGTGTCCCGGGCTTTTTTGTCTGTGCGATGTGCCGCATTGAGCGGCACAAACATCAGCGAAGCGCTCAGCGGAAGATCACCGTCTTGTGGCCGTTCAGCAAGATGCGGTGCTCGGCGTGAAAGCGCACGGCGCGCGCGAGTGCGACACATTCCACGTCGCGACCGATGGCGGTGAGTTGCTCGGGGTCCATCGTGTGGTCGACGCGCTCGACTTCCTGCTCGATGATCGGACCTTCGTCGAGGTCGGACGTCACGTAATGCGCCGTCGCACCGATCAGCTTCACACCACGGTCGAACGCCTGATAGTACGGCTTCGCTCCCTTGAAGCTCGGCAGGAAGGAATGGTGGATGTTGATGGCGCGTCCCGCCAGCTTCTTGCACAGGTCGCTCGAGAGCACCTGCATATAACGGGCCAGCACCACCAGATCGATGTTGTTGTCCTCGACCAGCTCGAACACCTTGGCTTCCTGCGCGGCCTTCGACTCGGGCGTCGCGTTCATCAGCGGCAGATAGTGGAACGGGATGTTGTAGCTCGCCGCCAGTTGGTAGAAATCCTTGTGGTTCGACACGATCACCGGGATTTCGACGTTGAGCTGGCCGGTCTTGTAGCGGAACAGCAAGTCGTTCAGGCAGTGGCCGATCTTCGACACCATCAGCATGACGCGCGGCTTGATCGAAGCGTCGACCAGTTCCCATTCCATCTCGAACTGCTCGGCCAGCGGTGCAAAATCACGCTGGAGCGACGCCAGATCGCTCTGGCCCGGCAGTTGCTGAAAATGCACGCGCATGAAGAAGCCGCCCGTGAAGCGATCGTTGAACTGCGCCGAGTCGAGAATGTTGCCGCCGCGCTCGACCAGGAAACCGGCCACCGTGTGGACGATGCCGGGACGGTCCGGGCAGGACAACTTCAGAATGTAGCTATTTTCGATCGGTGCCATGATTGCTCCTGGGCAAAGGCTTGCAATGTCGTTGCAGTGTTGAAATTCGGTGATTCGTCGATTCGATGCCGGCCGCGTGCGCACTGGGCATCCGGCGCGGGCTTACTCGTCCGCAGGCTTGAACAATGCCTCGATACCGGCGCAGTCCTTCACGCGAATCGCGCCTTCGCGCAGCAGGAAGTCGAGGCTCGCGAGGCTCGCGTCGACCGTCATCTTGCCGCGCGCAATCACGTCGCGTACGTCGCCCGCCGAGCACAGCCAGTGCGCGCTCGCCTCGCCGTCCTGATTCTCGGGGACGAACCCGCGCGGCAGCGCAAGATCGTAGACGAAAATCTGCTCGGACTGCACGCCTTCGGGAATTTCCGCGAGGATGTGCAGCGTACGGCCCGGACGCGCTTCGCTGGCCAGATGCGCCGGAATACCCGCTTCTTCCCAGCATTCCTTGACCAGCGTGTCGCCCACACCAATGCCGTTACCGATGCCCCCCGCCGACAGGTTGTCGAGACAGCCCGGATCGGTGGCCTTGAGCACGCTGCGGCGCGCGATCCACATCTTCGGGGCTTCGCCGACGAAGCGAGCGGGCACGTAGCCGTTCACATGCACGGCGAACGTGCGTGTACCGAAAAAGCGAGAGGCCGCGCGTTCGATCCACGCCAGCGGCGTGTCGTACAGACGCTGACGGATCGCGTAATGCTCGTTGCGCCAGCCCGTGATACGTCCCTCGGCGGCGAGGGCTTCGATCACGGGCGCCAGCGCCGCCGTGCGGGCTTCGCACGTATCGTGACGCGGATGAATGCGCACGGCGAGCGAACTGATCTCGAACACGTCGGGCCAGCGGCACAGCGACTCGACGTCGCTACGGCGAATCCATCCAAAACGCTGCGAGCCGATCACGAGCGGCAGATGCGCTCGGTCGTCGAAGCGGCGCGCCGCCGCAATACAAGCAAAAGACATACGTCAGAGACCGGACGCGCGCCAGGCGTTGGCGCGCGAAATCGAGGCAAAAGCGGCATTTTACAGAAGCGGCGACGAGTTCGCCCGAAGCGCGGGGAATGACCGTCCCGCGTCGGCACGCATCGCCCGTCTGGCTGGGCTGAACGACATTGGGATTTGGACCCCGGCGTGCGGTTCAGCCATACACACGTTCGTCGTTCAGCCCTTCACCCGCTCGCCTTTCGGGTCGTACAACGCGCGCAGTTGCACCCGGGCATCGAGCAGCTCCCCAGCGAGATCAACCTGATAGCGACCGGCCTCGATGTACTCGGCGGACACCGGGCCGTCCGGGTTCGTCAGATAGGCCAGGCCCACAGGCGCGTCGATGGTGTGGCCAAAGGCTGCCGAAGAGATGAACCCGACAGGCTGACCGTCGCGCAACACCGCTTCACCGCCCCACAGCATCTTGTCGCTCGCGTCATCGAGTGCGACGCTGACGAGACGACGGCGCACGCCCTTCGACTTCGCGAGTTCGACGGCGGTGCGTCCCGTGAAGGCGATGTCGCTCGTCAGCTTGCAGGCGAACGTCAACCCCGCCTCGACCGGGTTCGCATCCGGCGTCAGTTCGCGTCCCCATGCGCGATAGCCCTTCTCGATGCGCAACGAATCGATGGCGTAGTAGCCCGCGTCCTTCAACCCGAACGCAACGCCCGCCGCATGCAACGTCTCGTAGACGCCAACGGCGAATTCGACCGGCACGTACAGTTCCCAGCCAAGCTCGCCCACGTAGGTCAGGCGCGTCGCGCGCACCGTCGCGTAGCCGAGATCGATCTCGCGGCTCGTACCGAATGGAAACGCCTCGTTGGAGAAATCGGCTTTGGATACCTGCTGCAACAACGCGCGCGAGTTCGGTCCCATCAGCGCGAGCACGGCGTACTGGCCGGTGACGTCGACCACGGTGCAGCGCGGATCGTCGGGCAGGCTGGCGATGCGCCGCTCCAGATAGTCCATGTCACGTGTCGTCTGCGCCGAGCCCGTGACCATCAGATACTGGTCCGGCGCGAGGCGCGTGAGCGTGAAGTCCGATTCGTAGCCGCCACGCTCGTTGAGCATCGCGGTGTAGACGGTGCGCCCCGGGGCAACGGCGACGTCGTTGCTGCATAACGTCTGCAGCACGCGTTCGGCGTCGCGCCCCTTGATCAGCAGCTTCGAGAACGAGCTCATGTCGAACAGCGCCACGGCGTCGCGGCACGCATGATGCTCCGCTGCACTCCACGAGTGCCAGTTCTGCTGACCGAAGCTGTAATCGATGCTCGCCTGTTCGGGCGACGGTGCAAAGAAGTTCGGCCGCTCCCAGCCCATCTTGCTGCCGAAGCACGCGCCCTTCGCAAGCAACGTCGCGTACAGCGGCGAGCGCCGGAACGGACGCGCCGTATCGAGTTCTCGATTCGGCCACGGCATGGCGTAATGCAGACCCAGCGTTTCCTTCACGCGATCGTGCAGCCACGTGTCGTTGCCGTTAAAGCCCGCGAAGCGACGGATGTCGACCGGCCAGAGATCCATCGTCGGCTCGCCCGCCACGATCCATTCGGCGAGCGCCATCCCTGCCCCACCGGCGGACGCAATGCCCATCGAATTGAAGCCCGCGCCGACGTAGAAATTCCGAAGCTCTGGCGCTTCGCCGAGGATGAAGTTGTTGTCCGGCGTGAAGGATTCAGGCCCGTTGTAGAACTGGCGGATCTGCGCCGTCTCCAGTGCGGGTACGCGAATGAGCGCGTTCTCCATGAGGATCTCGAACTGGTCCCAGTCGTCGGGCAACAACTGGAATTCGAAATTCTCCGGAATGCCGTTCATGCCCCACGGCTTGGCGTTCGGCTCGAAACCGCCCATCACGAGACCGCCAACCTCTTCCTTGAAGTAGATGTAGCCGTCGGGATCGCGCATGACCGGCAGATCGGTATGCACACCCGGGATACGGTCGGTGACGATGTAGTAGTGCTCGGCGGAATGCAACGGCACGGTGACACCGCACATGCGCCCCACGGCCTTGGCCCACTGACCGGCACAGTTGACGACGATCTCGGCGTCGATGCGTCCGTGCTCACCGTCCTTGTTCTGCCACGACACCCCCGTCGCCGTGCGAATGCCGTTGGGCGACGCTGTGTGAATTTGCGTGATGCGCGTGTTCTCCGCGATGCGCACGCCCCGGCTGCGCGCCCCACGTGCGAGCGCCTGCGTGAGGTCGGTCGGATTGGCCTTACCGTCGCCGGGCAGCCACACCGCGCCCACGAGATCGTCGGTGCGCATGACCGGCCAGAGTTCGCCCGCTTCGCGCGGCGAGATCACGTCGCATTGCACGCCGTAAGCGCGCGCCACGGCCGCCGTGCGCTTGAGTTGCGTCATGCGCTCGGCGCTGCGTGCCACCGACAACGAACCGCATTGCTTCCACCCCGTGCCAAGCCCGGTTTCCGCTTCCAGCTCGCTGTAGAGCTTTGTGGAATAGCGGATGAGCTTCGTCATGCTTTCCTGGGAACGCAATTGCCCCACCAGCCCGGCAGCATGCCATGTAGTGCCGCACGACAACTGTCCCTGCTCCAGCAACACGACATCGGTCCAGCCGAGCTTGGCCAGGTGATAGGCAACGGAACAGCCGACGATCCCGCCGCCGACGATGACGACACGGGCATGAGTGGGCAAGGCTGAAGGCATGGATGGACTCCGGAAAGGCTTGCACCGGCCAGCGCCGGGCAATGACATGAGCGATGACGCGAGACTACTCAAACTTCAAAATCATTGCAATAATTTGCAACATTACAACACACAATGCAACATAAAGTTGACGGACACATTGGCGACATCAATGCCGCGATCGTGAATTCACCCTGTCTGCGCCGACACGCCATCGGCCGCATGACTTGTCTTTAGCGATTGTTTGCGCAAAAATATACGCCGTATAAATAATGACGAACCAAGCCATGACGACAGCGCACGCGTTCATCGCCACCAGCCTTGACGGTTTCATCGCCCGGCCCGATGGCGACATCGACTGGTTGCTGCAACGCGACGATCCCTCGGAGGATCACGGCTACGCCGCCTTCATCGCCGACAAGGACGCGATCGTGATGGGCCGCGGTACGTACGAGAAGGTGCTGACGATGGGCCCCTGGGCCTACGATCTGCCCGTCACGGTGTTATCGACGCAACTGGCAAACACGCCAGTCCCCGATACGCTCAAGGGAAAAGTGCGCTTCTCCGACCTGCCACCCGGTGCACTGATGCAGGCGTTGGCGCGGGAGAACGTGGGCCGGATCTATGTCGACGGTGGAAAGGTCGTGCAATCGTTTTTGCGCGAAGGACTGATCGCGGACATCGTCGTCACGACGGTGCCGGTGCTGATCGGTGCGGGCAAGCCACTGTTCGGTGCATTGTCGGATGACGTCGACTTGCAGTTGATCGACAGCCAGCGCTTTGCGTCGGGATTGGTGCAGTCCACTTATCGGGTCATCGCATGAGACGCACGCGCGGACGGCCTGCACAGGGCACCGGGGTTACGCGAGACGCCATCCTGACGACGGCGCTCGCGCTGCTCCACGAAGCGCCAAGTACCGGCGCAAAGGGACTGAGCATGCGCGCGCTGGCCAGTCGGCTCGGTGTCACGCCGATGAGTCTTTACCATCACGTCGAGGATTACGCCGGGTTGCTGCGCGCGTTGTCTGATGCGGTGTACGCCGACGTGCTCAAAGACATCGAAGCGGGCCTCGCGTGTCATGAGGAAGTACGCGAAATTCTGATCCGGTATCACGCCGCCGTGCGTCGCCATCCGCAACTGACGCTCGCAATCTTCGCGACACCCGAGGCATTTGCCGGTGTGACGCGCGATATCACCGACCGTCTGACCGGGCTGCTGCGAGCCATGACGACGGAACCGCTCCTGTGGCGAGACATTCTGATCGATCATGCGCACGGCAGCGGCCTACCCTTCGCACGCGACGACGACAGGCCCGCCGCGCCGCCACCGGACGATGGCGACTATCTGCGCTCGCTCGACTGTCTGTTGTCAGCGCTCGGGCCGCGACGTCAATAAGGCGAGCAGCGCATCGCCCGCCGTTTCGAGTGCCCCGTCGTTATCGACCACCGAAAGCGGAATACCTTCGGGCGGCGTCCATGTCACGCTGTGCGCGACACGCTTGTCGAGCGCGTCGCCGGATTCGCGGCCACGCTTCGCAAGACGTTGCGCCCGCACTTCCGGGTCGACCCGAATCTCCACCAGATGCAGACGTTCAGCGTAGCGCGCGACGACCTGTGCGAGAAACGCGCGCGAGCCATTCACCACGACGTTCGCGCCCGCATGCATCCACGCATCGATTTCGACGCCGATGCCGTAACGGCAATCGTGACTCTCCCAGTCGAGTGCGAAGCAACCGAGCGAATGCCGCGCCGAAAACTCAGCGTGTGACAACGCGATGTGGTTCTCTCCCTCCGACGGCGCACGCGTAATGTAACGATGCGCGAAGCACACCGGCGAACGAGACGACGACGCGTGATCGAGCTTCGCTCGTGCGTACGCAAGCAACGAGTCCTTACCCGCACCGGACGGCCCCATCACGTAAAACAGATGTGCGTGATTCATGCGGCTTCCCTGAGGGCGAAACGTTCGAACATGACAAAGGGCTCGGCTGGCGTGGGTTGAACGAAGATGGCGAGACTGTCGACGCGCATGGGCCCGAGCGCCTGTACGCGCGGCTGCCACCAGTCGGTGATGACCGTGGCGTCGCCTGCCGTCACACGGTCGGAGAGCGTGACGTGAAAACGAAATTCGTCGAACACGTACGGATATCCCCACTGCGCCAGCCACTCGCGCTGACGCGACGTTAGCAGATGCGGATTTCGTTTGGCCAGTTCGGTGTCGCTCATCGGCGCACGCAGCGTGTCGAATGCCTGCACGCAATCGGCCGCAAGCGCATTCACCGCCTTCTCGTCGGCAGCGCCCGCCTTCGGACGCAACGCGACGAAACCGGGCGACTTGCCATTGTCGGTGCCGATCACGTCGGTATGGACCGTCAGATCGAACGGGACGTGACGCGCCGCCACCGTCTCCGCAACACCCGACAGATCGCTCAGTCGCGCCTGCGGTGCGAGCCGCATCGGGGCTTTGAGCGTGGCATGCAATCCATAGCGTCGCGGATCGACGGTGAGGTCGTGCAGCGAGCGCGACAACCCATCTACCGTCGGCGCATGCAACGCACGCGCCGCGATCGCATCACGCCCCAGCCAGCGGCTGCCCTCGTTCCACCAGCACGAGCCAGACGGCGGTGCGTAGTAGATCGCAAAACGCGCCACCGACAAATCCAGTTGCCGTCGCTGTCCTTCGTTCATTGCGTCGCCCCTTGCACCACAAGCTGCATACGGTCTGCCGGGAAGTAGGCAATGCCGTATTTGATCGGTTTGCCTGCTTCGTCCACATCCGTACTTTCCACGCTCAGCACCGGCTGCTGACGGTTGATCCCAAGGTGGCGGGCGATGTCGGCGTCAGGCATGCGCGCACCGATGCGACTCTCGAGACGCGTGTAGTCCTTCACGCCAAAGATAGCGAGCGTGGCGCTGATCGACTCGTGCTCTGCGAACACATCGGGAAAGTCGGGAAAGCGCGACGCCGGAAACCAGTTCTCGCTGTAGGCCAGCGGAAGTTCGATGCCCTGCGTGTCGAGACTGCGACGGGCCAGTTCCAGTCGATAGACCGGTGCGCCTGCACGTAACCCGAGCGCGTGCGCGACGCTGCTTTCGGCCTTGAGCTTGTGCGCGGAAATGATCTGCTGCGCGGTCTTCAGATTGTTCTGCGACAGATTCTCGGTGAAGCGCGTGCGGCGTCCGATCACATATCCGATGGCGGCCGCCTGCACGAAAGTGCCGCGTCCGTGTTCGACGTTCACAAGCCCTTGCTCTGCCAGACCGAGAATCGCGCGGCGCACCGTGTGACGGTTTACGCCAAAGCGCTGCGCAAGGTCCGTCTCGCTCGGCAGACGGTCGTCCGGCGAGCCTTCGCCATAACGACGCTCGCCGATTTCCGTGGCCAGAATCTGCGCGATCTGCCGCCAGACCGCAACACCGCCACCACGTTCGAGTTGTGCTGTCATCAAACTGACACCCCGGAAAGTTGTAATGAGGCCGCGAGCAGTACCCCATCTGAAGTCATTGCGATCATACACACGTCTATACGACTAGACAATTATGCCAATCACATCTCCCGACACCGCCCGTGACGAGGACGGCGCCGCCCCGCAGGAAAGGGCGGACCGCGCCCGGTGGCTAGCCTTGTTTGCACGCGCCACGCGCGACGAACTCGACGACGCCATCGCCCGTTGCCCCGACGCTCCGCAATTCATCTGGCTGCGCGCCCCGCAGACCGGCCTCGTGCTGGTGCAGGGCCGCGTGGGCGGCAGCGGCGACCGCTTCAACCTCGGCGAGACGACCGTCACGCGTTGCACGCTGCGTCAGCAGGACGGTGTGGTCGGCACCGGCTATGTGCTGGGCCGCGACGCCGAGCGCGCCGTGCGTGTGGCGCGCCTGGACGCGCTGATGCAAATGCCGCACCACCGCGGCGTGCTTGCCGCCGGTCCGCTCGCGGCGATCTCTCAACGTCTGGCTGCGACCGCAGCGCAGAACGATGCCGACGTGGCCGCTAGCCGCGTCGAGTTCTTCACCATGGTCCGGGAGGCCTGAATGTTGACGGCAACCATGCCCGACTGGTCGGCACTGCAACCCGGTTTCGACGATCCGGTCCACGACGCTCAGGGCGTCTTCCGCGCAGTCCTCGACGCGCTCGCCCGCCCCGGCCAGTTGCGCCGGGTCGGTCAACGTCTCGCTCATAGCGACGAAGCCAGCGTTGCCGCGCGCGCCACGCTGCTCGCGCTGGCCGACGCCACGACGCCCGTCTGGCTGCAATCGCCGCTGGGCGAAGTGGCCAGTGCCCTGCGCTTTCACACAGGTGCACCGGTGCTCAGCGGCGAAGCCGGTCTTGCGCACGCGCAATTCGCACTGCTCACCGATCCCGCCAGTTGCCCGGCCCTTGAGCGCTTCGCCTTCGGCACGGCCGAATCGCCGGAGCACAGCGCCACGCTGATCGTCGACGTACCCGCACTGAGCGTGGGACACACCAGCGACGGACTGCATCTGCGTTTGCGTGGCCCGGGCGTTCAGACGCATGCGGACGTCACCGTCGGTGGCCTGGATGCCGCCTTCTGGCAGGCACGCGCCGCACTCGCACCGCGCTTTCCCGCCGGTCTCGATCTGTTGATCACCGCTGGCGACACGGTGTTCGGGCTGCCGCGCACCACGCATGTGGAGGTTTGCTGATGTACGTCGCAGTCAAAGGTGGCGAGCGCGCCATCGAACAATCCTGGGACCTGCTCGCCAAGGCGCGACGCGGCAATCCCGACATCCCCGCGCTCACCGTCACGCAAATTCGCGAACAGATGCGTCTCGCGGTCTCGCGCGTGATGAGCGAAGGCGCGTTGTACGACGAAACGCTCGCGGCGCTGGCCATCAAACAGGCATCAGGCGATCTGGTCGAAGCGATCTTTCTGCTGCGTGCCTACCGCACGACGTTGCCACGTCTGGGCACCACGAAGCCGATCGATACAGCGTCGATGCGACTGTCGCGCCGCATCTCGGCCACGTTCAAGGACGTGCCCGGTGGCCAGGTGCTGGGGGCAACGTACGACTACACGCAGCGTCTGCTGGACTTCGCGTTGCTGGCGGAAGGTCTTGAAGGCGAGACGTCAGACGCTGCGATGCATGCGCCGCTCGCTGGCGAACTTCGCACGAACGCCGCACCGACCGCAGCACCGCAGCCGAGCGCCGCCACTCAGATCCCGGACGTGCCGCCCATCGCGGCCACCACGCGCGTCACCGACATCATGAAGCGCGACGGCTTGCTCGAACCGCTGAACACCGACGGCGCCGACCCCGAGCCGCACGACCTCGTGCACTCGCCGCTCTTCACGCCAGCGTCGCGCACGGCGCGGTTGCAGAACCTCGCACGCGGCGACGAAGGCTTCCTGCTCGCGCTCGGCTACTCCACGCAACGCGGCTACGGCAACGATCACCCGTTCGCGGGCGAAATCCGTCTGGGTCAGGTGTCCATCGAGATCGAACCGGAAGAACTCGGCTTCGCCATCGACATCGGCGAGATCGCCGTGACGGAGTGCCAGATGGTCACGCAGTTCGGTGGCAATCAGGACACCCCGCCGCAGTTCACGCAGGGCTACGGACTGGCGTTCGGCCACAACGAGCGCAAGGCGATGGCCATGTCGCTCGTCGACCGCGCACTGCGCACGAACGAGCTGGGCGACGAAGCCACCTCGCCCGCGCAGCAACAGGAATTCGTGCTTTATCACAGCGACAACGTCGAGGCGTCGGGCTTCGTGCAGCACTTGAAGCTGCCGCACTACGTCGACTTCCAGGCCGAGCTGGAACTGGTGCGCCGTCTGCGCGCCGAGCACGCCGCGAAATACGCGACATCCGGCAAGCAAGTGAGCGACGACGCCACTGCCCCCGCTGCTCAGAACTCTCAGGAGGCCGCATGAACGACGCCGCCACGTTGCAAGACACTCCCCAACCGTCTGCGGCCAGCGTCGCCACGGCCGACGGCTACAACTTCGCGTTCCTCGACGAACACACCAAGCGCATGATCCGCCGCAGCCTGCTCAAGGCCGTGGCCATCCCCGGCTATCAGGTGCCGTTCGGCAGCCGTGAAATGCCGCTGCCCTATGGCTGGGGCACCGGCGGGATTCAGGTCAGCGCCGCCGTGATCGGGGCCGACGACACGCTCAAGGTCATCGATCAGGGCGCGGACGACACGACCAACGCCGTGAACATCCGTCGCTTCTTTGCGCGCACGGCCGGTGTCGCCACCACGACGAAGACGTCGGAGGCAACCGTTATCCAGACACGCCACCGCATTCCCGAAGTCTCGCTGCACGACGGCCAGATCCTCGTGTTTCAGGTGCCGATGCCCGAACCGATGTTCCGTCTGGAGCCGCGCATCGTTGAATCGCGCAAGCTGCATGCGCTCGGTGAATACGGCCTGATGCGCGTGCGCCTGTACGAGGACATCGTGCGTCACGGCGCGATTGCGACGACTTACGACTACCCGGTCATCGTCAACGGACGCTATCTGATGTCGCCCTCCCCGATTCCGAAATTCGACAACCCCAAGCTGCATATGAATCCGGCGCTGCAACTCTTCGGTGCGGGACGCGAACGACGTCTGTACGCGATTCCGCCGTACACGTCGGTCGAGAGTCTCGACTTCGACGACTACCCGTTCGAAATCCAGAAATGGGACGCGCATTGCGCGCTGTGCGGCGCGACCGACAGCTTCCTGGACGAAGTCATCACCGACGACGAAGGCACGCGCATGTACGTGTGTTCGGACAGCGATTACTGCGGCGAGCGCACGTCCGCGAACATGGCAGATGTGGCGCACGCCGCGAAGGAGCGCGCATGAACGCCGTGATGGATTCCATGCGACCGGTCGAACGTCATACGGCACCGCTCGACGAACCGCTGCTTCGCGTGACGGGACTCGGCAAGCACTACGGCGATCGCATCGGCTGCGCCGACGTGAGCTTCGATCTGTGGCCCGGTGAAGTGGTGTGCGTGGTCGGCGAATCCGGCTCGGGCAAATCGACGCTGCTTAACGCGCTGGCCCTGCGGCACGAGATCGACGCCGGATCGCTCCACTATCGCGGCACCGACGGCGTGCTGCACGACCTGAGCGCCCTGGACGAAGCGCACAAGCGTCGTCTGCTTCGCACCGAGTGGGGGTTCGTCGAACAAAACCCGCGTGACGGGCTGCGCATGAACGTGTCGGCAGGCGGCAACATCGGCGACCGTCTGATGGCGGTCGGTGCGCGTCACTTTGGCGATATCCGCGAGAAGGCCCGTCACTGGATGGCGCAGGTCGAACTCGATCCTGCGCGCGTGGACGAGATGCCCGGTGCGTTCTCCGGGGGCATGCAGCAGCGTCTGCAAATCGCCCGCAACCTCGTGACCGAGCCGCGTCTCGTGTTCATGGACGAGCCGACCGCCGGACTCGACGTCTCGGTGCAAGCCCGTCTGCTGGACCTGCTGCGCTCGCTCGTAGAGCGCCTTCATCTTGCCGCCATCATCGTCACGCACGATATCGGCGTGGCGCGACTCATCGCGCATCGCCTGATCGTCATGCAGGCAGGGCGTGTGGTCGAAGCCGGGCTGACCGACCAGGTCCTCGACGACCCGCAACATCCCTACACGCAACTGCTGGTTTCCTCGGTACTGCCCGTATGAACTCCGGAACGAACCTTACTACGTCTGCAACGTCGCTCAGCGGCGCGGCACTTACGCTGGGCACGCGCGAAGACGACGTCATGCTGCGCGCACAAGGTCTGCACAAGACCTTCCGTCTGCACGCGCAAGGCGGCGCAGCGATTCCGGCACTCGAAGGTGTCGACCTCACGGTGCGACGCGGCGAATGCGTGGCGCTCGTCGGCCCCTCGGGCTCGGGCAAGAGCACGCTGCTGCGTTGTCTGTACGGCAACTACCTCGCGGGCGAAGGCCGCATCGAGATCCGTCACGACGCCGGTCAGGGCGAGCACTGGGTCGATCTGACGACCGCGACCGCCCGCGAAGTGCTCTCCGTGCGACGCACCACGCTCGGCTACGTCAGCCAGTTTCTGCGTGTGATTCCGCGCGTCACCACGCTCGACATCGTGGCGGAGCCGCTGCGACGTCTGGGTCACGGCGACGCCGACGCAGCCGGCCGAGCGCGCGATCTGCTCGCGCGTCTGAACATCCCCGAGCGTCTCTGGTCGCTCGCCCCGGCGACGTTCTCCGGCGGCGAACAGCAACGCATCAACATCGCGCGCGGACTGATCGCCGCCGCGCCGGTGCTGCTGCTCGACGAGCCGACGGCGTCGCTGGACGCGCAGAACCGCGCCGTGGTCTCGCAACTGATTACCGAAGCCCGTGCAGCGGGGAGCGCCATCGTGGGCATCTTCCACGACGAGGCGACCCGCGACGAAGTGGCGACGCGAACGCTCGCCATGCGTCCGGTGCTTCGCCCCGCACATTGATCCCCCCGGAGTCTGTCCATGCTTATCAAGAACGCTCGCATCGTCACGCCCGACACGACCTTCACCGGCGTGGTCGAGGTCCGCGAGGGTCTCATCCACTCGGTGGAGGAAGGGACGACGCAGTCCACTGAAGCCGTCGACTGGGAAGGCGATTATCTGGTGCCTGGGCTTGTCGAGTTGCATACCGACAATCTGGAGAAGCACCTCGCACCGCGCCCGGGCGTCTACTGGAACACGCACGCCGCGTTTGCGATTCACGATGCACAAGTCGCCGCCGCCGGTATCACGACGGTGTTCGACTCGCTGGTCATCGGCGAGCGCGACGCGTCGGGTCTACGCAGTCGCAAGCTGCAGGCCGAGTGTGGTCAGGCACTGCTCGACACCATCGAAGCGGGGCTGTTCCGTGCAGACCACTTCCTGCATCTGCGCTGCGAAATTGCGACGCAGGACGCGGCCGACACGTTCGCCAACATGTGCGATCACCCGCTGCTGCGTCTTGTGTCGGTGATGGATCACACGCCGGGTCAGCGTCAGTGGCACGACCCGGTGCTGCATCGTCAGTATCACGAGCGCAACGGCAAGGTGCCTGACGCGCAGTGGGAAGCCATGCTGGCCGATCTGCGCGCGCAGCAGGAAAGGTATGCGATTCCGCATCGTCGCTCCATCGTGGAGATGAGCCGTGCGCGCGGCTTGCCGCTCGCAAGCCACGACGACACATCGCTCGAACACGTGGAAGAAGCGCAGCGCGACGGTGTGGCGCTGTCGGAATTTCCGACGACGCTGGTCGCCGCGCGTGCCGCGCACGACAAGTCGATTGGCGTGATCATGGGGGCACCGAACGTGGTGCGTGGCGGTTCGCACTCGGGCAATGTGGCGGCAGCGGAATTGGCGCGTGAAGATGTGCTCGACATTCTGTCGTCGGACTATGTCCCGGCGAGTTTGCTGCAAGCGGCGTTCCAGTTGCACAACGATCACGCCGACTGCGGCTGGACGCTCTCGAAGGCCATGCGCACGGTGTCGTGGAATCCGGCGCAGTCGGCGGGCCTCACGGATCGTGGCGGCATCAAGCCGGGCCTGCGTGCCGATATGGTGCGCGTGGCCGTGCGCCCCGGCATGCCGCCGATTCCGCGCGAGACTTATATGGTAGGGCAGCGGATCGCTTGATGGCGAATCGGTTGCATCATTGAAAAGAGAGAGGGCGCCGAAGCGCCCTCTCTCTGTTCCACATCGTCCACACTGCATACTGCTACTGCACCGACAATCGCTACGTCAGATCACCATCTTCCGCACACGTGCCGAGAAGACGTCGATACACGTCACCACGATCACCATGATCACCATCACCGCGCACGTCTGAGCGTACTGGAAGCTGCGAATCACTTCGTAGAGCACTACACCGATGCCGCCTGCGCCCACCATCCCGACCACCGATGCCGAACGCACGTTCGACTCGAAGCGGTACAGCGTGTACGAGATCCACAGCGGCATGACCTGCGGCAGCACGCCGTACAGGATTTCGTCGATGGCGCGAGCGCCCGTCGCGCGCACGCCTTCCACCGGACGCGGGTCGATCGCTTCGACCGCCTCGGCGAACAGCTTCGAGAGCGTGCCCGTCGTGTGCACCCACAGCGCGAGCACACCGGCGAAGGGCCCGAGACCCACCGCCACGATGAAGAGCATCGCGAAAACCATTTCGTTAATCGCGCGGCACGCGTCCATCACGCGACGCACCGGCTGATACACCCACGCCGGCACCATGTTCGACGCCGAGAGCAAACCCATCGGAATCGAGCAGACGACAGCAAGTGCCGTCCCCCACACGGCAATGTGAATCGTCACGAGCATCTCGTTGACGTACACACGCCAGTCGCGGAAGTCAGGTGGGAAAAAATCGTGCGCAAACTGGCTCATGTTGCCGGAATCGCGAATCAGATCGAGCGGACGCATGTCGGCGCCGCTCCACGACCACACCAGGACCAGAAAGAAGATGCCCCAACTGATCAGGGACAGCCACGAACGCTTGGGCGGCTCGCCCGGCAGGCGGCCATTGGCAGTGATTGATGCGCTGGTGTTCATGTCGAGTACCACGTGTCGTACCGGCGCAGCTACCACCGGCGAAATTTCGTATAACTAAGGAGATGGCGAACCCGGCTCCCGGGCCCGCCATCGCTTGAATCGTCTTACTTACTTCGTCTTGTTCAGCTCTTTGTCGAGTGCTGCCAGCTTGCCGTCGAGCTCAGCCAGTTGCGTCTTCTTCTTGGCGGCGTCGATGTTGGCGTCCGACTCGAGCTGCACCTTCTGCTTGAACAGTTCGAGCTGACGGATCGGCAGCAGCTGAGCATCCGACGACGCGCGGAAACCGCCGTAGTTGTAGATGTTCTTCAGCACTTCCTTCTCGTGCGCGTCCTTGCCGTAGGAGAGGAAGAAATCGCGGATCTTCTTCTTCGTGCCGTCCGGCAGGTCCTTGCGCCACAGCAGCGGATCCGACGGAATCAGCGGCGACTTCCAGATCACGTGCACCAGCTTGGCCTTCTCCAGCTGCGTGGCTTCGAGCTTGTTGAGCTCTTCGGTGTTGTTCGTCGCGACGTCGACCTGATTGTTGATCACCGCCATCAGGTTGGCGCCGTGGTTCGAGCTACGTGCCGTCTTGAAGTACGTGCGCGGGTCGATGTTGTTCTTCGCGAACACGTAGTAACCCGGCACCAGCGTGCCCGACGTCGACGTCGGATCGCCCAGACCGAAATTGATCTTCTTGCCGTTCTTGATCACGTCGTCGAGCGTCTTGTACGGGCTCGATGCGTTCGAGATCAGCAGCGAGTAGTAGCCCTCGGTGCCGTCGGCGTACATGATCTTGGCGAAGACTTCGCCTTGCGAGCGGTCGACGGCTTCCATCGCGCCCTTGTTGCCCATCCATGCGAGCTGCACTTTGTTGAAGCGCATGCCTTCGATCACGCCGGCGTAGTCGGTGGCGAAGAACGGGGTCACCTTGATGCCCGTTTGTTTCTCCATATCGTCGATCAGCGGCTGCCAGCGTTGACGCAGGGCTGCGCTGGAATCCGTCGAGATGATGCCGAAGTTGATTTCCTGCGCGTGTGCCGCCGCTACCGAGGCGAACATGGCCGCGCCGGCCAGCAGGGTTTTCCACAGTTTCATGAGAGCAAGCTCCTGGTCAGATAGGACTTAAGTGAGGCTTAGGGACATCGAGGTGAGGAATGGGGCTTGCGCGTCGGCCGGCTTCGCTTCGCCGGTCGTCGACGCTTCGGAATCTTCCGAGTTTTCGTTCAGCAGTTCGCCTGCCTGCACGCCATACAGACGGCGCAGCAGGTCCGGCGTGAGCGCCGAAGACGGGCCGTCGTACACCACGCGGCCCTGATGCAGCGCCACCGTGCGCACGCAGTAGCGCATGGCAACGTCCACCTGGTGCAGCGAGACGACCACCGTCAGTTTGTGATCGCGGTTCATGCGCGCGAGCATGTCCATGACCTTGCGCGCCGATTCCGGATCGAGCGACGCAATCGGCTCGTCCGCGAGAATGATCTTGGCGCCCTGCACAAGCGTGCGTGCGAGGGCTGCGCGCTGTTGCTGACCGCCCGAGAGCGTGCTGGCGCGCTGGAAAGCAAAATCGGCGATGCCGACTTCCGCCAGCGCCGCGAGGGCGGCCTGACGCTCTGCCGTCGTGAAGCGGAACATCAGGCTGCGCCACAGCGGCACGCGGGCCAGCAGACCCGTGAGTACGTTGGTGATGACCGGCAGGCGGCCCACCAGATTGAATTGCTGGAAGACGAAGCCGATGTCGCGGCGAATCTGACGCACTTCGCGCACGATGCGGCCGTCGCGCTGAATCGGACGACCCAGAATTTCGATGCTGCCCGGCTGCTGGTCGGCCGGTACAAAGCCTGCAATGTGACGCATCAGCGTCGACTTGCCCGAGCCGGAGGCCCCGATCAGGGCGATCATTTCGCCCGGCATGACTTTGAGCGCTACTTCGTCGAGTGCGCGGCGGCTCCCGAAAGTCTTGGTCAGTCGCTCGATTCGAATCGCTTCGTCCACGGTTCACCTGTGAGTCAGATCGCCGGTCGGCCCCGATGCTCTATGACTCGCGACGTCCTCCTTGAGGCGTTGTCGCTCGCGTCGCCCGACTAGCTGTTTTGTGGCAATTTGTGCCAAAAGTGAACGCAGTCTAAAAAGTGCGGATGACAAGACAGTGACAATCGATCAGCTTTTTTCCGTACGGCCAAAACCCTTATTTGTTCAATGGCTTGGCAACGTTTTCGGGGCGATGCAACGTGCCGGAGAAAAGCTGATGACGTCAGGATGGGTGACATGATGCGCAGGCGCCGTCGGTCCCATCGGCCAACTTTGTCTACATATTTTTGGCATCCTGACGAACACGTATCGACAGGAGAAACCACCGCATAAGGCCGTGCGACAAGCCCCTCGCGGCGCGTTTGGCTGGAGAGATGTTCAGGGGGCGAAAGGCGTCTTGGCGACGTGTGGCGTGCTGTGGCGACCTAAGGCACACGTGTGCATGCGGGCGCGGCGACGTGCGAGTGAGTGAGTGAGTGAGTGAGTGACGGGACGAGAGAGAAAAACGACCGGTCCCGGGCGGACCGGTCGTCGTCAGGCGATGAGCAACTCCGGGCCGCGCGCGCGAAGCTGGGCCAGCATGCTCTTGTGCGGAGCCGCGTCGCTGATGAGATAGCGCGCCGCTTCGAAGTGACGGATACGCACGGGCGTCACGCGGCCGAACTTGGTGTGGTCCGCGACGACGGCCGACACGTTCGCACACAGCAACATGCGTGCGCGCAGCTCAGCCGCAGCGCGGTTGAAATCGGTGATGCCGCCATCTTCGGTCACGCCGCCCACGCCGATGAACGCGAAGTCGGCGTGATATTGCGAGATCTGGTTGATGGCGTCCCAGCCCTGCACGGCGTCTTCGTTGTCCTGCAATTCACCGCCAAGCAGCGTCACGCGATTGTCGTGATGGCGTCCGAGCAGGCGCGCGATCTGCCAGTCGTTGGTGTAGATGCGAAGACGATGTTTGGAGAGCAGCGCCTGTGCAACGGCGCGCGTGGTCGTACCGTAGTCGATGATGACCGACGCGCCGTCGGGCACCAGCTCCGCGGCGCGCACGCCGATGGCACGCTTGCCCACGGCGTTGACGTTCTCACGCAGCGTCCAGTCGGGTTCACTCCGGTCGGCAGCCAGCGCGCCGCCGTGGGTCATGAGCAGCAGACCGCGCGCGGCGAGCGTGTTGAGGTCGCGTCGCACGGTCTCGCGCGACACACCCAGCTCCCGCACCAGATCGCTGATCGCCAGCGCCCCGGTCTTGGCAAGTTGTTCGAGCACGTATTGTTGGCGTTGTTCGGCAAGCATGATCGAGCAATATCAGTTGGACTACGAATGACGGGACGACGTCCACGAAACCGGGAACGTCACGTGTCGTGCATTACCCCTGTAACGCGACACGCAATCCCAGACCGATGAAGATGGCACCGGCCACGCGGTCGAGCCAGCGCCCCGCCCCCGGACGGCGCTTGAGCCACGTCCCCAGCACGCCCGCGAACCAGCCGTAGGCGCTGAACACGACGATGGTCTGCGCCATGAACACGAGGCCGAGCAGCACCATCTGCCAGCCCGGATGGGCCGCGTTGGCGCTCACGAATTGCGGCAGGAACACGAGGAAGAAGAGCGTGACCTTCGGGTTGAGCATGTTCGCGAACACGCTCTGACGGAAGACGGCACCGAGCGACTGCGGTTCGGTGTCATTCGCCAGCGTCAGCGCACCTCGCGCACGCAGCGCCTTGATCCCGATCCAGATGAGATAGGCCGCACCAAACAGCTTGATCGTCTCGAACGCCCACGGCGACGAGCGCAGCACGGCCGCGAGGCCCACTGCGGCAATCGTCGTATGGAATAGGCAGCCGAAGGTGAACCCGGCCGCAGCGGCCAGTCCCGCGCGGCGCCCCTGCGCAATACCGCGCGCGATGACCTGCATGTTGTCGGGCCCGGGCACAAGCGTGATCGCCACCGAGGTCAGTAGGAACAGCCAGAGATTGGGCATCGGTGCGTCCGGGTCGGAAGGTCAAGAATCGTTCGGTGCGCTCAGTGCGCTCAGTGCCCTTCGAACGAGCACAGAAGGAAGAGGTCCAGGCCAGCATCGCGAATCAGCTTCGATCCGCCCAGCTCCGGCAGGTCGACGATGGCCGCCCCCTCGATGACCGTCGCGCCGAGCCGCTCCAGCAGCTTCTTACCGGCGAGCATCGTGCCGCCCGTGGCGACCAGATCGTCGATCAGCAGCACTCGGTCGCCGGGGCCGCAGGCGTCGGCGTGAATCTCGACCGTCGCGCTGCCGTATTCCAGTTCGTACTCTTCGGCAACTGTCTGATAGGGCAGCTTGCCCTTCTTGCGAATGGGGATGAATCCGATGTTCAGTTCGTATGCGAGGATCGAGCCGAGAATGAAACCGCGCGCATCGAGGCCCGCAATATAGTCGGGGCGTTGCGCCATGTAGCGATGTACGAACACATCGATGAGCACCCGCAAGGTGCGCGGGTTCTTGAGCAACGGGGTGATGTCGCGGAACTGCACGCCGGGTGCGGGCCAGTCCGGCACGGTGCGGATCTGGCTTTTGATATAGGCGGCAGGGGACTCGTCGATCTGCAAGGGGATCCTTCTTTCGGTACTGATAGGGAACACGCCACATTATGCCAAAAAGGCCCGGCTCCCCCGTGACGGTCCGACTTTCCGCCCGCTCTAGCGCCCTACTCGTGCCCGCGCAGCCGCGTCTCCGCTGCCACCAGCTTGTCGGGCAGGCCGCGCAGCACCACGATGTCTTCGGCCATCAGACGCGTCTCCGCCACCGGCTCCACGCCACGAATGCCGTGGCGGCGGATCGCCGTCACCGTCACCCCGAGTTTGTCCAGCCGAAGCTCGCCCAACGTACGGCCGACGGCCGCCGCGTTGAGCGTGAGCGGCACCGATTGCAAGCGCACCTGCTCGCGCTCGCCGCCTTCGTCTTCGTCGTCCAGCCCGTGGAAGTAGCCGCGCAACAGGCTGTAGCGCTCGTTACGCGCCTGCGCCACCCGGCGCAACACCCGGCGCATCGGCACGCCCATGAGCACCAGCGCGTGCGAGGCGAGCATCAGGCTGCCCTCCACGATTTCCGGGACGACTTCGGTGGCCCCTGCGGCGATGAGGTCGTCGATATGCGTGTCGTCGACTGTGCGAACGACCACGGGCAGCGTCGGCTCCAGCGCCTGCACCTGTGCGAGCACCTTGAGCGCCGCCGGCGTGCTGTCGTAAGTCACCACAATGCCCGCCGCCCGGTGGATCCCTGCCGCGACGAGCGCTTCGCGCCGGGCCGCGTCGCCGAACACCACCGTCTCGCCGGAACTGGCGGCCTCCATCACGCGGTCAGGGTCGAGGTCGAGCGCCACGTAGCCGATGCCCTCCTGCTCCAGCATGCGCGCAAGGTTCTGACCGCATCGGCCGTAACCGCAGATGATCACGTGCCCCGACGTCTTGATGCTCTGCGTCGCGATCTTCGTCATCTGTAACGACTGCATCATCCATTCGTTGGCGACGAAGCGCAGCGCAATGCGGTCGGCGTTGATGATGAGGAACGGCGCGCACAGCATCGAGAGCAACATCCCGGCGAGCACCGCCTGCGACAGCGACGGATCGAGCAGACTCCGGTCGATCACGAGATTGAGCAGCACAAAGCCGAACTCGCCCGCCTGCGCCAGCCCCAGCCCGGTGCGGATTGCCGTGCCCGGCGGGCTGCCGAACAGACGCGCCAGCCCCGCGATGAGCGTGAATTTGACGATCAGCGGACCGACAAAGAACAACAGCACGAGCAACGGCTGCTTGAGCACGATGCCCGGATTGAGCAGCATGCCGGTCGTGATGAAGAACAGGCCGAGCAGCACGTCGCGGAACGGCTTGATGTCGTCCTCCACCTGATGGCGAAACGGCGTCTCGGCAATCAGCATCCCGGCGATGAACGCCCCCAGCGCCATCGACAGCCCCAGGTGCTCGGTGATGTAGGCCAGGCCCAGCGTGAGCAACAGCAGGTTGAGCATGAAGAGCTCTTGCGAGCGACGCGCGGCCACGATGTGGAACCAGCGTCCGACGAGTTTTTGCCCAATCCAGAGGAGCAACGCCAGTGCGCCCGTGATCTTGAGCGCCGCCAGCGAGAGCGCGAGCACCAGCGCCTTCGAGTTGCCGCCGAGCGCGGAGATCACGATCAGCAAGGGCACCACGGCCAGATCCTGGAACAGCAGCACCCCCATGATGTTGCGCCCGTGCTCCGTCTCCAGTTCGAGCCGCTCGGCGAGCATCTTGGTGACGATGGCCGTCGAGGACATGGCCAGCGCGCCACCCAGCGCCACCGAGGCCTGCCATGAGAACGACCAGAACAGGTTGACGAGTGCGCCGAGTCCGACAGCGACGAGCAACGTCCCCAGTACCTGTGAAACGCCGAGTCCGAGCACCACTCTTCTCATGCTCTTTAGCTTGGGCAATGAGAATTCGATGCCGATGGAGAACATCAGGAAGACGACGCCGAACTCCGCGAGGTACTGCACGCGCTGCGAATCGGCCGCCAGCCCCAGCGCGTGCGGGCCGATGACGATGCCCACGCTGAGATAGCCCAGCATCGGCGGCAGATGGAGCATGCGAAACAGCACCACCCCGACGCAGGCGGCAAACAACAATACGAGAGTGAGTTCGAGCGGCGATGCCATCAGCTAGGGTCGGTTTCCTGAGTGATTCCGGGTGAGCGGGGTGCGTTGTCTTGCCAATCTCATGCAAGGGCCGTGCCAGCGTACGTCCGGACGGCGGCCCCGGGAGAGGAAACCGGACCGGTCCGGGCGATGTCCCGAATGGCGCTGGGCGGGGCGCGGGGCCAGACGTGGCGCGGCTGTCCTTCGACGCCACGTCCGTTTTGATATACTCCGCGCATGATAGCGAAAATCAATCCAGGCCGGGCACTAGAGGTCGCCCGGGAGGTGTTGCGCACTGAAGCCGACGCCATCGAACGCGTGTCCGCGCACCTCGACGACAGCTTCTTCGAAGCGGTCTCGTTGCTGCTTGCCTGCCGCGGACGCGTCGTCGTTACCGGGATGGGCAAGTCCGGCCACATCGGCCGCAAACTCGCTGCCACGTTCGCCAGCACCGGTACCCCCGCATTCTTCGTTCACCCCGCTGAAGCCAGCCACGGCGATTTGGGCATGATCACGGCCGACGACGTCGTCGTTGCCCTGTCCAACTCCGGCGAAACGGGTGAGCTCGTCAGCATCCTGCCGATGATCAAGCGCATTGGCGCGAAGCTCATCGCCATGACCGGCAACGCCGCATCGAGCCTTGGCCGTCTGTCCGACGTGCATCTCGACGCGCACGTCGAGAAGGAAGCCTGCCCGCTGGGCCTCGCGCCCACCGCCAGCACCACGGCCGCCCTCGCCCTCGGCGATGCGCTCGCCGTCACGCTGCTCGACGCACGCGGCTTCGGTGCGGAAGACTTCGCCCGCTCGCATCCGGGTGGCGCGCTCGGCCGCCGCCTGCTGACCTTCGTGCGCGATGTCATGCGCACCGGCGACGCGGTGCCGCGCGTGCGCTCCGACGCCAATCTCTCCGACGCCCTGATCGAGATGACCGCCAAGGGTCTCGGCATGACCGCCATCGTGGACGCCGACGATCGTGTCGTCGGTATCTTTACGGACGGCGACTTGCGGCGTTTATTCAAGCGTACACTCGATTTCACCTCGCTGAAGCTGGCCGACGTCATGAAGGCCGATCCGCGCACCATCGATCCGGACAAGCTCGCCGCAGAAGCTGCCGAACTGATGGAACGCTTCGGCATCATGCAGTTGCTCGTGACGGAAAACGGCCGCCTGGTCGGCGCGCTGAACGTCCATGACCTGTTCGCCGCCAAGGTCGTGTGAGTTGTCTGCCCAGAGCCGTCTGCCAATGAATCATCCGAGTCAAACGAATCCCCCCAACGCCTCCGGCATCGCCCCCTTCGACGCAGCGGCTGCCACGCTTCGCGCGGCGCGTCTGCGCGTCATGGTGTTCGACGTCGACGGCGTGCTGACCGACGGCGGCCTGCGCTACGGCCCGGCCGGTGAAGTCATCAAGACCTTCGATTCGCTCGACGGCCACGGTCTGAAGCTCCTCGGCGAAGCCGGTATCGTCACCGCCATCATCACGGGACGCCAGTCGGATATCGTCGCCAAACGCGCAGCGGATCTGCGCGTCGCGCACGTCTATCAGGGCGTGCACGACAAGCGCACCGCGTTTGAAGACCTGTGCGCCAAAGTGGGCGTGACGGCCGACGTCTGCGGACATATCGGCGACGACTGGCCCGACCTGCCCGTGCTTACGCGCGTGGGCTTCGCCGCCTGCCCGGCCAATGCGCATGTCGAAGTGAAGACACGCTGTCACTGGATCGCGAGTACGCGCGGCGGCGAAGGTGCCGCACGCGAGTTGTGCGACTTCATCTTGCGCGCGCAGGGGCGTTACGACGCCCTGCTCGCCGAAGCCATCGCCTGACGCGCCGGGAGAGTCGATCCACTCATGGCCACCCAACGCGTCTCGCCCGCTTCGCTGATCGCGATCGCCGTCCTGGCCGGCCTTGCGGCAGGTACGTACTGGCTCGTGCAGCGCACGCTGCCGTCCGATGCCGACCGCGCGCCGTACGTGAAGCAGCACATCCCCGATTACTACGCCGACGACATGGTGATTTCCATGCTCGCGCCCAACGGTGTGACGCAGTACCGCGTCAACGCCGTCCACATGACGCACTTCGAAGACGACCAGACCACGGCCATGACGATGCCGGCCGTGCGCGCCTTCACGCCGGATCAGCCCGAAGTGACCGCCACGAGCAAACGTGGCACGCTCAACGCAGATATGTCGATCGTCGATCTGTACGACGACGCGGTCGTGGTGCGTCAGCCTGGGCCGCGAGACCCCGAAATGCGCGCGCTGTCCGAGCACTTTCAGGTGCTCGTGAACGAAGACATCGTGCGCACCGAGAAGCCGGTGCAGCTGTTCCGCGGGTCATCCGTGATGTATGGCGACGGCATGATTTTCAATAACATCTCGCGCGCCGTACAATTGCTCGGCAATGTTCACGGCACGATCCAGCCGGCGGAACTGGGCGCCAAGCGCCCGCCGCCGTCAGGTCAGCCCGCTGCGCCTACCGCTCCACGCGCGCCATCTCAGACTCCACAGGGCCCCAAGACCCCATGACCGATCGCCTTTCACTGCGACCCGCCTCTGTATCGCTGCGTGCGCTTCGCGCGCTGGCTGCCGCCTTCGCCGTTCTTGGCGCACTGGCTGCACCGCTGGCGCATGCCGAACGCGCCGACCGCGACAAGCCGCTCAATATCGAGTCGGACCACATGAGCTATGACGACCTCAAGCAGGTCAACATCTTCACCGGCAACGTGACGATGACCAAGGGGACGATTCTCCTGAAGGCCGATCGCGTCGAAGTGACTCAGGATCCGGAGGGCTATCAGTACGCCACCGCTTACTACAAGCCGGGCGGCCCGCTCGCCTACATGCGTCAGAAGCGCGACGGCATGGACGAGTACATCGACGGCTGGGGCCAGACCATCTATTACAACGGCAAGACCGAAGTCGCTACGCTGACCACGCAGGCCACGCTCAAGCGTCTGGCCGGGGGCACGAAGGTACTCGACGAGATTCACGGCAGCGTGATCACGTACGACACCTACAATGAGGTCTACACCGCCAACAGCGGCGCCGATCAGGTCAACCCCAACAATCCGAACGGCCGCGTGCGCGCCACGCTCGCACCTCGCAACGCCACGGGCGCACAGGCGTCGGGCGCTGCCAGCAAGCCGGTCGCCGCGCCCAAGGGCGATTTGCCGCCGCTGTCGCCTTCCAAGAACATCGGGAATCCGCGTGAGTAATTCTGCCAATTCTGCCAACAGCAACGCTTCGACCATCAACCCGGGCGCCGGCCCGGCGGGCAAGCCCAGCGCGCTCGTCGTGCGCTCGCTCAAGAAGCAGTACGGCGCGCGCACCGTCGTCAAGGACGTGTCGCTCGACGTGAAAAGCGGCGAGGTCGTGGGTCTGCTTGGCCCGAACGGCGCGGGCAAGACTACGTCGTTCTACATGATTGTGGGACTCGTGCCCGCCGACGATGGCGAAATCCAGCTCGACGGCAACCTCATCAGCGAACTGCCGATCCACGAGCGCGCCCGCATGGGTGTCTCGTATCTGCCGCAGGAAGCGTCGGTGTTCCGCAAGCTCACGGTCGAAGACAACATTCGCGCCGTGCTCGAATTGCAGGTCGATGCGCAGGGCAAGCCCCTCAAGCGCGATGAAATCGAACGTCGCATTGAAGCCCTGCTCGACGAGCTTCAAGTGGGCCACCTCCGCGAGAATCCGGCGATGTCGCTCTCGGGCGGCGAGCGTCGTCGCGTGGAAATCGCGCGCGCCCTGGCCACACAGCCGCGTTTCATTTTGCTCGACGAACCGTTCGCGGGCGTCGACCCGATCGCCGTGCTGGAAATTCAGCGGATCGTGCGCTTTCTCAAGGACCGAGGCATCGGTGTCCTGATTACCGACCACAACGTGCGCGAGACGCTGGGTATCTGCGATCACGCGTACATCATCAGCGAAGGCTCGGTGCTTGCCGCCGGTACGCCTGACCAGATCGTTGCCGACGAAAGCGTCCGTCGCGTCTATCTGGGCGAGAATTTCCGGATGTAAAGCAGATTTTTCGCATGTAAACCCTGCCTCCGATAGGAGTCAGGGACGGTTCCGTTGGCGTGACAAAGCCTCTACAATGAAGGCGAGACCGCTATGAAACCGACTCTTCAACTCCGCACCTCTCAGCACCTGACCCTCACGCCGCAGTTGCAGCAATCGATCCGGTTGTTGCAACTGTCGACGCTCGAACTTCAACAGGAAGTCGAGCACGCCCTTACCCAGAACCCGATGCTCGAACGCGAGGACGATTGGCTCGCCGGTTCGGTACGTGTGGGCACAGACGGGTCGCTGCGCAACGAACGGAGTTCGTCGTCGGGCAGTTCGAACGACAATGGCCCCGAGGCCTCCAACGGTCACGACGAAGCACGCGAACTCGATGGTGAGGCCCGCTTCGACGACAACGCGTCGGACAACGGCAGCGACTGGAGCCTGAACGACTTCGCCCGCTCCGGCAGCGCATCGGACGACGACGACAATGCGCGTCCGCAACTTCACGTCGACCACCCCAATCTCCGCGAACATCTGCTGGCCCAACTGCGCCTGACCAAGGCGAGTCCGCGCGACCGCGCGCTGGTGGAATTCCTGATCGAATCGCTGGACGAAGACGGCTACCTCGGTAGCCTGCTCGACGAAATTCAGGCCGAAATGCCTGAAGAACTGGCGCTCGAAACGGAAGAGATCAACGCGGCGCTGGCGCTGCTGCAAAGCTTCGACCCGGCGGGCGTGGGTGCCCGCAGCCCGGCCGAATGCCTGCGTCTACAGCTCCAGCGTCTGCCCGCTAGCGGTGTGCGCACCCTGTCGCTGCGCATCGTCACCGATCACCTGGAACTGCTGGCCGCGCGCGATTACACGCGTCTGCGCCGCCTGCTAGGTGTCGGTGAAGACGGCCTGCGCGCCGCGCATCAGCTGATTCGCTCGCTGGACCCCTTCCCGGGCGCGGCTTACGGCGCGCCTCAGGCCGACTATGTCGTGCCGGACGTGCTGGTACGCAAGCAAGGGAGCGGCTGGACGGCGGAGCTGAATCCGGAAGTCATGCCGCGTCTGCGTATCAACGAGATGTATGCGCGCATTCTCCGAAATAACCGGAACGATCCGGGAACCGGCAACCTCCAACAGCAGTTGCAGGAAGCGCGCTGGCTGATCAAGAACATCCAGCAACGCTTCGACACGATCCTGCGGGTGGCGCAGGCGATTGTCGAGCGCCAAAAGAACTTCTTCACGCATGGCGAAATCGGCATGCGGCCCTTGGTTTTACGCGAGATTGCTGATACGCTGGGTTTACATGAATCCACGATTTCACGCGTGACAACGAGTAAGTACATGCTCACTCCATTTGGAACCTTCGAGCTCAAGTACTTCTTCGGATCACACGTGGCAACGGAAGCCGGAGGCGCTGCGTCATCGACCGCCATCCGCGCACTCATCAAGCAACTCATAGGAGCAGAAGACCCGCAGAGCCCCCTTTCCGATAGCCGTATCGCGGAACTGCTGGCAGAGCAAGGTTTTGTGGTGGCGCGGCGCACTGTCGCGAAGTACCGCGAGGCCATGCGAATCCCCGCAGTGAACTTGCGCAAATCTTTGTAGGACAGTCCTGGTGCGCCATGTTGGCCGCTGGGGCATTACGCCGCAGTGCGACATTGCGTCACGTCAATGGCTCGCACCCTCGCTAGCCAGCGTCAACGTTGACGCGGCCTGCACTTCGGCATTTCAGCAAGGAGAGCAGCTATGAATCTGAAGATCAGTGGACACCATCTCGAACTCACGCCTTCGCTGCGCGAATTTGTCGTCAACAAGCTTAACCGCGTGTTGAATCATTTCGACCAGCTAATTGGCGCCGAGGTGATCCTCTCTGTCGACAAAACCAAGGAGAAGAGCGGACGCCAGATCGCGAGCGTCACGGTGTTTCTCAAGGGCAAGGAAATTTTCGTCGAGAAGTGTGACGAGAATATGTATGCCGCCATCGACAAGCTGATCGACATGCTCGACCGCAAGGTAATGCAGTACAAGGACAAGGTTCAGGATCACGGTCGCGAGGCCATCAAGCACCACGAACTTCCTCCTGAGGCGGAACCGCTGCAATAGCATCTTCAGGCGTGGTAATCGCATTGGCTGATACCGACGAAAACCCGCAAGGAACCACCCGAGCGCATATCCGTCTGTTGTAAGTCTGGCATCACCCACCGCGGGGCCGTTGAACGGCCCCTTTTGTATGGTTCGCCCCACTTCCGTGACTTGCCGCGAGCGCGGCGGCGAGTGGTCTATAATGCGAGGTCAATCGGGGGTTGGAGGGCGACTAAGCGTTCGCCCGCATTACAAGATGAACCGTTTAGCCAAACTCATACTCGAGTCCAACATCCTGCTTGGACTGTCCGTTACCAGCAAGAAGCGCCTGTTCGAACAGGTCGGCCTCCTCTTCGAGAACAACGCCGGGCTTTCTCGCGCTGTGGTAACCGACAATCTGTTCGCCCGTGAGCGTCTCGGCTCGACGGGTCTTGGCGAAGGCGTGGCGATTCCGCACGGACGCATCAAGGGCCTGAAGTTTCCGGCCGCCGCGTTCATCCGCCTGGAAGAGGCCATTCCGTTCGAAGCGCCCGACGGTCAGCCCGTCTCCCTCCTGTTCGTGTTGCTCGTACCCGAGCAGGCGACGCAGCAGCACCTCGAAATCCTGTCCGAAATTGCTCAGTTGCTCTCGGACCCTGAGATGCGCAGTATCCTGATCAACGCGCCCAGCGCCAAAGACGTTCACACCGCGCTGACGAACTGGAAGCCCTGAGTCGTCCCGCGTCGTCTGCGCACCGGTACGAATCGCCGCGAACACACACGAATTCCGTAGCTCCCACACCCAACCGAACGAGGCGACGCGGTGGAACTGACCGGCATCAACGCGCAAAGCATTTTCGACGACAACGCCGCGACGTTGCGTCTGTCGTGGCTCACGGGCCATGAAGGTTGGGAGCGCGGCTTCACGCCCGAGAGCGTGGCCACGGCCACCTCCAGCGCCGACCTTGTGGGTCACCTGAACCTCATCCACCCGAACCGGATTCAGGTGCTCGGCGAAGCGGAGCTACGCTACTACCAGCGTCTTACGGACGAAAACCGCAAGCGTCACATGGGTGAAGTCATCGCGCTGGAACCGCCGTTCCTCGTGGTGGCAGACGGCCTCGAAGCGCCGCCCGATCTGGTGCTGCGCTGTACACGCTCCTCCACCCCGCTGTTCACCACGCCGCTGTCGACGGCTTCCGTTATCGACAGCCTGCGTCTGTACATTTCTCGCGTTTTCGCGCCGCGTTGCACGATGCACGGCGTTTTCATCGACATTCTGGGCATGGGCGTGCTGCTCACCGGCGACTCCGGTCTCGGCAAGAGCGAACTCGGTCTGGAACTGATCAGCCGAGGACACGGCCTGGTGGCCGACGATGCGGTCGATTTCGTGCGTCTCGGGCCGGATTTCGTCGAAGGCCGCTGCCCGCCGCTGCTGCAAAACCTGCTGGAAGTGCGCGGTCTCGGTCTGCTCGACATCAAGACCATCTTCGGTGAGACGGCCGTGCGCCGGAAGATGAAGCTCAAGCTGATCGTGCAACTGGTGCGTCGTCCTGATGGCGAATTCCAGCGTCTGCCGCTCGAAGCGCAGACGGTCGACGTGCTGGGCCTGCCGATCAACAAGGTGATTCTGCAAGTGGCCGCCGGGCGAAACCTGGCCGTGCTGGTCGAAGCGGCCGTGCGAAACACGATTCTGCAACTGCGCGGGATCGATACGCTCAAGGACTTCATGGAGCGTCAGCGCCAGGCCATGCAAGACCCGGACGGCATGCAGGGCAAATTGCTCTGAGCCTTGTCAATTCGCGAATCGGTGGTCCGAATCCGCCGAATCCGCCGAAACCTTTCGGGTATACCGCTAGTTTTGCGTTTTTCTGTCAACGCCGCGCGATTGCGGCGCGTTTTCTAACATGTTGTAATCGCAACGCGGTTCATCCCCGTGCCCGTGCGTCACGACCTTTTGGAGAGACGATCATGAAAAAAGCACTCGCTGCACTGCTTCTGGTATCCCCGCTGCTCGCATCGCCCGTGTTCGCTCAAACGGCCGCCGCCCCGGCATCTGCCCCCAAGGCGACCAACTCCCAACAAGACAAGATGAAGGCTTGCAACTCGCAAGCGACCGGCAAGAAGGGCGACGATCGCAAGGCGTTCATGAAGCAGTGTCTGTCCGCTGGCGGGGCTGCCCCGGCCGCAAAACAGACTCAGCAGGAAAAGATGAAGACCTGCAACACGCAAGCGAGCGGCAAGAAGGGCGACGATCGCAAGGCGTTCATGAAGCAATGCCTGTCGAACGCTCCGGCTGCCTGAGTTCCACGCCGGGCGCTTACGCCTGACAAGCCTGACGGCGCCCCACGCGGGCGCCGTTTTCGCTTGCAGAACGGGATTCTCGAAAACCCAGCGAAAATGCAGCGAAAGTGGCAGGAACGCCCTCGTTTTTTGCCCACGCGACACCCGTACGACACAATCGCTTACCATGATGGTTGTATTCGGGACATGTCATGAAGATCGTATTGATTACCGGCGTCTCCGGCTCGGGCAAATCGCTCGCGCTGAACGTCCTCGAGGATGCGGGTTACTACTGCGTCGACAATTTGCCGTCGCGCTTTTTGCCTGAACTCGCCGTCTACCTCGGAACACAGCATTACACGCGCCTCGCGGTCGCCATCGACGCACGTAGCGGGAGTTCGCTCGCCGAGCTGCCGCCGATCATTGGCGGCCTGCGCCGTTTCGGCCATGATGTCCGTGTGCTGTTCCTCAATGCGACTACACAAACGCTGGTGCAACGTTTCTCGGAGACGCGCCGCCGTCACCCGCTTTCAGCGGCTGGCGACGACACGCTCTCGGCCACCGGCTCGCTCGTCGAAGCCATCGAGAAAGAGCGTGAGATGCTCAGCAGCGTCACCGAGCTGGGTCACCAGATCGACACAAGCAATCTGCGCGCAAGTGCACTGCGCCGCTGGATTCGCGAATTCGTGCAACACGATCAGACCGGCCTCACGCTGATGTTCGAATCGTTCGGATTCAAACATGGCGTGCCGCTCGACGCCGATCTCGTCTTCGATGTCCGCTCGCTGCCCAATCCGTATTACGACGTGCAATTGCGCCCGCTGACCGGGCGCGATCAGCCCGTGATCGATTTCCTGTCCGCCATTCCCGAAGTGGACGAGATGATCAACGACATCGCCGCCTATCTGCAAAAGTGGTTGCCGAGCTATATGCGCGACAATCGCAGCTACCTGACGGTCGCCATCGGATGTACGGGCGGGCAACATCGCTCCGTGTTCATCTCGGAGACGCTTGGCGCGCGCTTTCGCGACGAAGCGAGCGTGCTCGTGCGTCACCGCGAACTCGCCCCCATCGACACGAAGTGAAAGGTCGCCGGCTCGCCTAAGCCGGCAGCGACAACTGACCGTCGTTCAACCCGTGCAGCGACAGCGCATCGGCGATCTTGCGAATCGGTGAGGGCAACCCGGCGGCCGCAACCCCCTCCCCATCCAGCCATGCACGGTTGGCATCGTCGATCGACGTTGCCGACGACGCGGACAGTGTGACCATCCACGGTCGCAGATGCAATTTGAAGTGCGTGAAGACGTGCGTGAGGCCGTGCAGCGGCATGAGCGACTGCACCGCGCCAACCTTCGCACCAAGTGCCGCCGCATGTCCCGTCAGACGCTCGCGCAGTAATGCGTCGTCGGCGTCGCGTGCGTCGGTCGGCGGCGTGAGTTCCGGCAGACTCCACAGACCACCCCAGATACCGCTGTCCGGACGTCGCTCGAACAACACGCGATCGCCTGCGCGGATGACCAGCACGTCGACGTAGCGCTCCGGCTGCGCCTTTTTCGGCTTGGAAGTCGGCAATGTCCGCTCGCGTCCCGTCGCATGCGCGACGCAATCGCTGTCGAACGGGCACTCACCGCAGCGTGGCTTGCCGCGGGCGCACAGCGTGGCCCCGAGGTCCATCATCCCTTGCGTGTAGGCGGGTAAATCGCTTTGCGGTAACAGCGATTCCGCCAGCGCCCACATCTCTCGCTCGATCTTCGGCGTGCCCGGAAAGCCTTCGATACCGAACACGCGCGCAAGCACCCGTTTGACGTTGCCGTCGAGGATGGCGGCGTGCGCGTCGTATGCAAATGCGGCGATCGCCGCTGCAGTGGAGCGACCGATGCCCGGCAGCGTGGCGAGCGTTTCGGGGTCTGATGGGAAGCGTCCGCCATGGGTCTCGACGACGACCTGCGCGCAGCGATGCAAGTTGCGCGCACGCGAGTAGTAGCCAAGCCCGCTCCATAGCGCCATCACATCGTCTTGCGGTGCGCTGGCCAGTGCGGCGACGTCGGGGAAGCGTTCGAGAAAGCGGCCGTAATACGGGATCACCGTGGCGACCTGCGTCTGCTGAAGCATGATCTCGGACAGCCAGATGCGGTAGGCGTCGCGCGTGTTCTGCCACGGCAGATCGTGACGGCCGTGTTCGGCCTGCCAGGCGATCAGACGCTGCGCGAAAGTATCCGCGAGCGTGCCGACGGTGGTGTCGTTGGGGGCGTCTTTCATGGGGTTTTCGGGGAAAGCTTTAATTTATTTCTGGCATTTCGGGCAGAAGAAAGTGGAGCGCTGTCCCTGCACGATCTGCCGGATCGTCGTGCCACATACGCGACACGGCTGGCCCGCACGATCGTAGACGAAATACTCCTGCTGGAAATAGCCGCTCTGGCCGTCGCTGCCGACGAAGTCCCGCAACGTGCTGCCGCCCTTCTCGATCGCTGCGGCGAGCACCGTCTTGACGGCTTGCGCAAGCATCCCGGCGCGCGGGCGCGACAGTTTGCCCGCCGCCATGCGGGGATGGATGCCTGCGCGGAACAGGCTCTCCGAGGCGTAGATATTGCCCACCCCCACGACGATGCTGCCCGCGAGCAGCGCCTGTTTGATGGAGACGGTGCGTCCGCGCGTGCCTGCATAAAGCCAGGCGCCGTCGAAGTCGTCGGTCAGCGGCTCGACGCCGAGACTGGCGAGCAGCGGATGGTGCAGCACATCGCCCGACGTGCGCGGATGGAAAAGGACGGCCCCAAAGCGGCGCGGGTCGCGATAGCGCAGCGCGCAACGTTCGAACACGAGGTCGATATGGTCATGAACGCCCGCGCTCGGCAGCGACTGCGGTTCCGGCATGACGCGCAATGTCCCGGTCATGCCCAGGTGCACGAGCAACCAGCCGGGCGCGTATTCGAGCAGCAGGTACTTGCCGCGACGTGTGACGCCGATGAGCGTTTCGCCGCGCAGGAGGGCGTCGAGCCCGTCGGGTACCGGCCAGCGCAACGACCCGTTGCGCACGTCGATGCGCGCGATACGCGTGCCCGCTACGTGTGGCGCGATACCGCGGCGGGTGACTTCGACTTCTGGGAGTTCAGGCATGCCTGCGAACGTTTGCTGAGGATTTAGACTCTATTGTATCGGGCGCGCTACAATCGCTCGAAACCTGCCGTGGATCCCTATGCCGAACACCCGATTCCAGTCCATTCCCGCCGCTGACCGTACTGCGGAAACCGTGGCACCCGTGCTTTTGCGCCTGCGCGGCGCCCTGGCTCGCGGGGCCTGGGCCGGAGCCACGGCGCTTGGCGTGACCTGCGCCAGCGCAATCATGGCATTCCTGCCATCTTCGAACGCGTTCGCCCAGTCCGGACCGGCGGCCCAGACCGCGCCCAAGGCACCGGCCGCCCCCGCCAAGGCCAGCGCACCGGGTGCCGCGAGCAGTGCTGCCTCGGATGTCGACAGCGAAGACGTCGCACCGAATGCGAACGTCCCGCGTGAGAAGCTGCCGAATGTTGCGCTCAGCAGCGAGATCGTCTTCGAAGTGATGGCCGCCGAGTTGAGCCTGCAACAAGGCAATCTGGCCCCCGCTTTCAATACCTACGTCGCCCTCGCCAACCGCACGAAAGATCCGCGCATGGCGCGTCGCGCGGTTGAGATCGCACTCGGCGCACGCCAGCTCGGCGACGCCCTGATTGCCGCCAAGCTGTGGCATCAGCTCGATCCGTCGTGGCGTCCTGCGACCCAACTGCTGGCCAGCCTCGAAGTCGGCACCGGCCATCTGGCCGAGGCCGAACCGCTGCTGGTCGACGAACTGAACAAGGTGCCCGAAGCACGTCGCGGTCAGGCCATTCTCGAATTACAGCAAATGATCGCCCGCAGTCCTGAGCGCGCCACCGGCATCGACTCGCTCAAGCGCATGCTGTCGAACGACATGCAGCGTCCGGAAGCGCAACTGGCCATCGCCCGCTCGCAGCTCGACGCAGGCGACACCGCCGGCGCGCGCACGTCGCTCGAAACCGCACTCAAGCTCAAGCCCGATTACGAAGCCGCTGCCCTGCTCTACGGTCAGATGGGTCCGGCGGAGCGCACCGGCGCGATCGCCAGTCTGAAGTCGTTCCTCGACCGGAATCCGAACGCCAAGGAAGCCCGCTTCGCCTACGCCAAGCTGCTGCTCGCCGACAATCAGCTCGACGCGGCGCAAAAGCAATTCGAAACGCTGGAAAAGCGTTACCCGCATGAACTGTCGACGCTGATGGCGCTCGCGCTGCTGAACCTGCACGCCAACCATCCGCAACAGGCCGAACAGTATTTGCAGAAGTACGCGACGGAAGCCGAGCAGCAGAACACCGACGGCGCACAGGCGTACGTCTACCTCGCGCAGATCGCGCAGGACCGCAAGGACTACCCGGCCGCCGACAAGTGGCTCTCGAAGATTCGCGAAGACAGCAACGCCTATCTGCCTGCCCAAATCGGCCGCGCGCAGTTGCTGGCGGATCAGGGCAAGCTCGAGGAAGGCCGTGCACTGTTGCACGGCATCAAATCGAGCGAGCCGCGTGAGCAACTTGCGCTCAAACGTGCCGAATCGGATCTGCTGGTCAAAGCCAAGCGTTACGACGATGCGGAGAAGTTGCTCGCCGTCGAAGTCAAAAACAATCCGGACGATGCCGACCTGCTCTATCAGTACGGCATGGTGGCCGAACTGAACAAGCACTATGACGTGATGGAAAAGGCGATGCGTCGCGTGATGGCGTCGCAGCCGGATAACGCGCAGGCATACAACGCGCTGGGCTACTCGCTTACGGAACGCAATACGCGACTGCCCGAAGCGCTCAAGCTGCTGCAGAAGGCGTCGTCGCTCTCGCCGGAAGATCCGTACATCATGGACAGCCTCGGCTGGGTGAAGTACCGCCTTGGCGACAAGCCGCAGGCGCTCGAACTGCTGCGCCGTGCTTACGGCATTCAGGCGCAGGCGGAAATCGGCGCACATCTGGGTGAAGTGCTGTGGGAATCGGGTCAGCAAGACGAAGCGCGCAAAACCTGGCGCGAAGCGCTCAAGCTCGACGGTGACGACGACACGCTGCGCTCGACGATGAAGCGTTACAACGTCGCGCCGTAATGACTTTGATGACGTTAGCGCGTATGGTCGAGAAGTCTCAATGTGCGTCGCACCCGGTGATACGCCGCGTCGACGCTTCAAGGTTCGTTCGTGCGGCCGCCCTCGTTGTGGCCTGCACGGCGAGCGTCATCGCAACAGGATGTGCCAGCCTCGCGCCGCCAGCCCCCGTTGAGCCGACTGCGGGCGCAACCGTCGAACACTATCGCGGCCGTTTCTCGGTGCGTTACGAGCAGAACGGCGAAGCACGCAACACGTACGGCAATTTCGATTGGCAGCAGAACGGCGAAAACGCCACCGTCCAATTGCTCGACCCGCTGGGCCAGACGCAAGCCATTGTGCGCGAGAGTCCGCGCAGTGCCTCGCTGGAATTGCCGGGTAAAGCACCGATTACCGGGCCTCGTCTCGAAGATGTGATGCACGATGCGCTCGGCTTCGCGCTGCCTGTGGGCGGCCTGCGTTACTGGCTGCGCATGCAAGGTGCGCCGGGGTCGCAGGCGAGCATCGAACGCGATCCGCAAACGCAGCGCCCCATCCATCTGAAGCAGGATGGCTGGACCATCGACTATCAGGCGTATTTCGACGGCACACCGTTACGCGTCAAACGTGTCGATCTGTCGCGCGATCTCGACAACTCGCCGCTTGCCGTGCGACTCGTGATCGACGAGTAAGCCCGCGCCCTGTGCCCCTTCTCATTCAAAGTCTTCCGTTTTTTGCCTCGCCATGTACGAAATCCTGCGTGACTGCCCGGCCCCGGCCAAGCTGAACCTGTTCCTTCACATCGTCGGACAACGGCCTAACGGGTATCACGAACTGCAAACCGTCTTTCAACTGATCGACTGGGCCGACACGCTGCATTTCGAGCGCCGCGACGACGGACAGATCGTTCACACGAATCCGTTGCCCGGCGTGCCGCCGGAGACCGATCTGACGGTGCGCGCCGCGCGCCTGCTGCAAGAACACTGTGGCGTGCGTTTCGGCGTGGATATCGGCATCGAGAAGCGCCTGCCGGCCGGTGGCGGCATTGGCGGCGGCAGTTCCGACGCCGCGACGACGTTGCTCGCGCTCAACCGCATGTGGCAACTCGATCTACCGCGCGAAACCCTTCAGACACTTGCCCTGAAACTGGGTGCGGACGTGCCCTTTTTCGTTTTCGGCCGCAATGCCTTCGCAGAGGGCCTTGGTGAAGAACTGCACGCCGTGGATTTGCCGCAGCGCCACTTCCTCGTGGTGAACCCGCGCGTGCATGTCGCGACCAACAAAATATTTACGGATCCCCTGTTGACAAGGGATACGAAGATCGTCACAATGGCGTTCTTTCTTGAGCACGCCAACAAAAACGTGTTCGAAACGGATGAAATCTTCCGTAACGACATGCAGGCGGTTGTCACTCGAGAATACGCGGAAGTCGCTGCTGTGATTGACTGGTTCAGAACCTTCACCACTGCACGTATGACGGGATCCGGCGCTAGCGTGTTCGGTGTATTTGACACGAAAGCAGATGCGGAAGCGGCATGCAAGCGATTGCCAGAGCGCTGGATCGGTCAAGTGACCACTAGCCTGGCCGAACATCCAATGTTCGCCTTCGCGTAAAAAGGTTTTACTTTGTTGCGTTTCCTACAACGCAGCGAAGGCATCGGTTAGTGTAGGGGAGTCGCCAAGTTGGTTAAGGCACCGGATTTTGATTCCGGCATACGAGGGTTCGAGTCCTTCCTCCCCTGCCAATTTCTTCTGTCGTAAAGTCTCAGCATCCAAACGTCCCGCAGGTAGCCAGATGAGTAGTGATAACCTGATGGTATTCACCGGGAACGCCAATCCCGCCTTGGCCCAAGCGGTCGTCGATACTCTCGGTATCCCCCTCGGCAAAGCCATGGCCAGCCGGTTCTCGGATGGTGAGATTCAAGTCGAAATTCAGGAAAACGTGCGCGGCAAGGACGTCTTCGTCCTCCAGTCGACGTGCGCTCCGACCAACGACAATCTGATGGAACTGATGATCATGGTCGACGCGCTCAAGCGCGCTTCTGCCGGCCGGATCACCGCTGCCATCCCGTATTTCGGCTATGCCCGTCAGGATCGTCGCCCCCGCTCGGCGCGCGTGGCGATCTCGGCGAAGGTCGTCGCCAATATGCTGCAAATCGCGGGCGTCGAACGCATCATCACGATGGACCTGCACGCCGACCAGATTCAGGGCTTCTTCGATATCCCGGTCGACAACATCTACGCTTCGCCGCTGCTGTTGCAAGACGTGCGTGCGCAGAACCATGAAAACCTGCTGGTGGTGTCGCCCGACGTCGGCGGCGTGGTTCGTGCCCGTGCCCTCGCCAAGCAGCTGCATTGCGATCTGGCCATCATCGACAAACGTCGTCCGAAGGCCAACGTCGCTGAAGTGATGAACATCATCGGTGAAGTCGAAGGCCGTACCTGCGTCATCATGGATGACATGGTCGACACCGCCGGTACGCTGTGCAAAGCCGCACAAGTGCTGAAGGAACGTGGCGCGAAGAAGGTGTATGCCTACTGTACGCACCCGGTGCTTTCGGGCGGTGCCGCAGCGCGTATCAACGCCTCGGAGCTGGATGAAGTGGTCGTCACCGACACGATCCCGCTGCGCGACGACTCGAAGGGCGGCAAGATTCGCCAACTGAGCTGCGCGAACCTGCTGGCCGAGACGTTCTCGCGTATCCGTCGCGGCGACTCGGTGATGTCGCTGTTCGCGGAATAAGCGTTCGGTAAAATTTTGCGACGGCGCCTGTGTGGCGCCGTTGTTATGTCGGCGGGGAGCCTATCCCCGCCTTTGTCGTTACTGAAACCCGTGTTTTTTGGCGGGAAATTCAGGAAGAAATCGCTGCCTGGTCGCGGGCAGCTCAAGGAGTTGTTATGAAAGTCGTCGCTTTTGAGCGTAATCTGCAAGGTACGGGTGCGAGCCGCCGCCTGCGCAATGCCGGCAAGACCGCGGGCATCGTGTACGGTGGTAACGTTGATCCGCAACTGATCGAGCTGGATCACAATGCCCTGTGGCACGCGCTCCGCAAGGAAGCTTTCCACTCGTCGATTCTCGAGCTGGAAGTCGCTGGCAAGACCGAACAAGTGCTGCTGCGCGATGTGCAGTACCACCCGTTCAAGCAACTGGTTCTGCACGTTGACTTCCAACGTGTCGACGCGAACAAGCCGATCCACGTCAAGGTGCCCCTGCACTTCCTGGGCGCAGAAAACGCCCCGGCCGTGAAGCTGGCTTCGAACGTGATCAGCCACACCCTGAACGAACTGGACGTTAGCTGCCTGCCGGGCAAGCTGCCGGAATTCCTGGAAGTCGACCTGTCGGCTCTGGAAGCTGGCAAGACGGTTCACGCCAAGGACGTCAAGCTGCCCGCCGGCGTGACGCTGACGCTGCACGTCGAGCAAGAAAACCCGGTGGTGGCACAAGCCGTTCAACCGGCTGGCGCTGCTGCTGACGAAGCGGCTGCTTCGGCTGAAGGCGAAACGCCGGCTGCCTAAGCCTCGTTCGCTAGCTTTCAGCGGCGACGCTGGACGCAAGACCCGCCGCGACATCATGTCCGGCGGGTTTTTTTATGGCGGCGCGCATGCCAAGATGGCGCGTGCCAAGATCCTGATACCGAAATGATCAAGCTGATCGTAGGGCTCGGCAATCCGGGCGCCGAATACACTGCGACGCGTCACAACGCAGGGTTCTGGTTCGTCGACGCGCTGGCGCAGCAATGCGGCGCGTCGCTCACCAACCAGAAGAACTTTCACGGCTTCGCAGCACGTACGCGCGTGGCCGGGCAGGAAGTGTGGCTGCTGGAGCCGCAGACCTTCATGAACCGCTCGGGGCAGTCGGTCGTAGCACTCGCTCGCTTCTACAAGATCCTGCCGGACGAGATCCTCGTCGTGCATGACGAACTCGATTTGTTGCCCGGCACCGTCAAGCTCAAGCGTGGCGGTGGCAGTGGCGGGCACAACGGCCTCAAGGATATTGCCGCGCATCTGACGACGCCTGAATTCTGGCGACTGCGTCTGGGCATTGGACACCCGCGCACGCTACAACCGGCCGGAAGCCAGCAGCAGGTCGTGGACTTCGTGCTCAAGCCGCCGCGCAAGGAAGAGCAGGAACAGATCGACGACGCCATGTCGCGATCGCTCGACATCGTCGACCTGGTTGTTAAGGGTGAGATGGAAAAGGCGATGATGCGTCTGCACGCGTCGCCGGGAAAGTGACCCGGCCGGTGAGATCTGGCATCGTTGGCGGCGCGGGATGAGCGGTCGGTTGCCGCTCATGCCGCTCAGGCCATTCAGGCGGACTTGGCCGCTTGCAGATGGGTGTACTTCTCCAGCAGTTGTGTGGGCGTCTCGACGTGTTCCGGATTGATGGGAATACACTCCACCGGACACACCTGCACACACTGCGGTTCGTCGAAGTGTCCGACACACTCCGTGCATTTGTTCGGATCGATCTCATAGATCTCGACCCCCATCGAAATTGCGTCGTTCGGGCACTCAGGCTCGCACACGTCGCAATTGATGCATTCGTCGGTAATCATCAGTGCCACTGTTGACTCGCTTTCCTCAGGCCGATCATTGACTTGCGTGAACCCCGGCGAACGGCAGCCGTTACGGTTCCTGGAACAATTCCCCGATTATACGAAAGTTAGCGGGTGTCCACTTGCCGTCGCCGCGCCGGATGCCGCGATGCACCCCGTAATACCCCCCGATTCATGCACCGGTTCGTCCGCCGACCGGCTCACTTTGGTGCACAACGCACCGCCGCGCAGAATGCCCAAACGGGTATCAGCGTGCGTCAGTCTCGCCCACCGCCGCGTTTCGACTTCACGGCCACCGTCATCAACGCTCTGGAACGGCTGGCACGGTTAGTGCTTATCACTTTGCACCACTGGTCGTACCAGTTCGACCGCTGTGACCTGCGTGCGTTATCGCGTACGCAAGCCCCTCTCACGTCATCGTCGTTGTCTAAAGCCAAGGAGTTCGAGTCATGCCTGCCTTCCTTCATCAAGCCGGTCGTCGCCGGATGCTGCAAGCGGTTGTCGTTGCGTCGCTGGGAGGTCTCGCAGGCCTCGCCCACGCCGACGCCCTCCAGACCATCGCCAAGACCGGCGTCATCCGCATTGCCATCCCGCAAGACTTCCCGCCGTTCGGTTCGATCGGTACCGACCTCAAAGTGCACGGCTACGACATCGACATGGCGGAGCTGATCGGCAAGGAGATCGGGGCTAAGGTCGAACTCGTACCGGTCATCAGCACGAACCGCATCGCGTATCTGACGACGGGCAAGGTCGACGTTGTCATTTCGTCACTCGGCAAGAACGCCGAACGCGAGAAGGCGATCGATTTCACGAAGGCGTACGCACCGTTCCCGAAGAGCGTGTATGGTCCGCAAGACATTGCGATCAAGGTGCCTGCCGACCTCGCCAACAAGACCATCGCGGTGACGCGCGGCTCGACGGAAGACCTTGCGCTGACCGCCGTCGCACCGCCGAGCACGAACATCAAGCGATATGAGGACAACAACGCGACGGCGGCGTCGTATCTCGCCGGTCAGGTGCAGCTCGTGACGCTGGGCAACATCGTGGCGAACGCCGTGCGCGAGAAGAGCAAACAGCGCGCCTTCGATCTGAAATTCCCGGTTGAAGAAACGCCCTGCTACATCGGTGTGGGCAAAGGCGAAACGGCGATGGTGGCGAAGCTGAACGCCATCATCGACAAGGCGAAGGCCGACGGTCGACTGAATGCGATGTCCGTCAAGTGGATGCAAGCACCGTTGCCAGCCAACTTCTGATCTCGCACCCCGAGTCACGATAAAAAAACCCGCAGCGCTCATCGGCGTTGCGGGTTTTTTCCTGATGGCTCGCCAAGCTTAGAAAGCCGGAGCCCCGGTCGAGCGAAATACGTGACCGATGCCTGATAGCGACGCTGCTCAGCGCTTCGGTGTCATTTCGCCGACTTTCGTGACCAGCCACTTTTCGACGGACGGGAACACGAACTTGCTGACGTCGCCACCCAGTTGAGCGATCTCGCGCACGATGGTGCCTGAGATGAACTGGTATTGGTCGGACGGCGTCATGAACATCGTCTCGACGTCGGGCAGCAGGTAGCGGTTCATACCCGCCATCTGGAACTCGTACTCAAAGTCGGACACGGCGCGCAGCCCGCGCACGATCACGCGCGCCTGATGCTTGCGCACGAAGTCCTTGAGCAGGCCGGAGAAGCCTTCGACGCTCACGTTCGGGTAGTGACCGAGCACTTCGCGCGCGATGTCGATCCGCTCTTCGAGCGAAAAGAACGGCTTCTTGTTTCGGCTGTCGGCCACTCCGACCACGAGCTTGTCGAAGATGCCCGCCGCACGGCGGACCAGATCCTCATGGCCTCGGGTCAACGGGTCGAACGTCCCCGGATAGATCGCCACTACCATGCCAACGTCTCCTCGCGGCTGGGGACCGCTGCTGCGTACTTATTCATTGTGGTCTCTAGGTTTTCGGAATCGATTCAAGCAAATGATAATGCACCGCTCCGGCTTTCGCCCGACGCAGGCACACGAGGCCCAACTCGGCGAGCGCTTCGTCCTCCAGGGGGACGTCCGACTCGGCGTAGATCACGCCGTTCGGCGCGAGCAGACGGGCGGCAGGAGCCAGCAGGTCGTTCAGCCATCCACTCGCAAACGGCGGATCGAGAAAAATGACGTCGAAAACCCCGGGCGAGAGTGTGGTTATCAGGCGTCTGGCATCCGCCTGGACGATCTCGATCTGTTTGGCGTCGAGTTTGGCCTGATTGGCGCGCAACTGACGAATGGCCGGTGCGGCCGACTCGACCAGCAACACCCGCTGCGCGCCGCGCGAGGCGGCTTCGAAGCCGAGCGCACCGCTGCCCGCGAAGGCGTCGAGGCACTGCATGCCCGTCAGGTCTTGCCCGAGCCAGTTGAACAGCGTCTCCCGCACGCGATCGGGGGTCGGCCGCAGACCGTCGCCCGGCGGCACCGGCAGCGGCGTGCGCTTCCACTGACCGCCAATGATGCGGACCTGCTGCGGCGCGCCGCGCGCCACGTTACCTGCACCGGACTTCATGGCGTCCTCCGCAATACGGCTTGACTGGGGGCACCGCTGACGGTGGAAAAATGGGGTCGCGCGCGTCGTTGCGCGCGCAGAGAATCCAAAATCATGACAATTCACGCTACATTGTTGAGGCGAAACATACCACATCGCCCGCGCCTTATGCCCCATAGGCCATGCCCCATAAGGGATAGCGGCGCACGGCGGTGCACAAATCCCGGCCGGTGAACGTCCAGCTTTGCGACGCACTCCCAACGTCGATCGTACGTCGATCCACCGTTGTTGCCCGGCCACGCGACAGGAGACCGCAGACCCGCCATGACCGATGCCGCCATCGAGGTAACAGAACTATGCAAGGCCTATGACGGCCGCCCCGTGGTAGATCACCTTTCGCTGCACGTCGCACCGGGCGAGTGCTTCGGCCTGTTGGGGCCCAACGGTGCGGGCAAGACGACCACGTTACGCATGCTGCTGGGCCTTGTCACGCCCGACGCTGGCGAAATCCGGCTCGGCGGCCTGCCCGTCCCGAAACTCGCACCGCAAGCGCGACGCCGCGTCGGCGTCGTGCCGCAGTTCGACAATCTGGACCCCGACTTCACGGTGCGCGAAAACCTGGCGGTCTTCGGACGTTATTTCGGACTCGCCTCGGCCGATATCAAGGAACGCGTGCCCGCGCTGCTGGCGTTCGCCCGTCTCGAATCGAAGGCAGATGCCCGCGTCGCCCAGCTCTCGGGCGGCATGAAGCGGCGCCTCACGCTTGCGCGCGCCCTGATCAATAATCCCGACGTGCTCGTACTCGACGAGCCGACGACCGGACTCGATCCTCAGGCCCGGCATCTGATCTGGGAGCGATTGAAATCGCTGATGAACGAGGGCAAGACGATTCTGCTCACCACCCACTTCATGGAAGAAGCCGAGCGTCTGTGCCACCGGCTTTGCGTGATCGACGCCGGACGCAAGATCGCCGAAGGCACACCGCCGGAACTCGTGGCACGCGAAATCGGCTGCGATGTCGTGGAAGTCTTCGGCGACGTCCCGCACGCCCTCCTTGCCAGCCTCGCGCCATTCGCCGAGCGCATCGAGACCAGCGGCGAGACCCACTTCTGTTACGTTCGCGACGCCGCACCGGTCGTGAACGCCCTGCAGGACCAGCCGGGGGTGCGGTATCTGCATCGTCGGGCCAATCTGGAGGATGTCTTTCTCAAGCTCACGGGACGGGAGATGCGAGATGACTGAACACCACATGACGCCTGATGCGCCTCGCTACCTGCCGGGCGTCACGCCGTGGATGGGTGTCTGGCGACGCAACTTCCTCGTCTGGCGCAAACTCGCGATTGCCTCGATGTTCGGCAATCTCGCAGACCCGATGATCTACCTCTTCGGCCTGGGTTTCGGTCTCGGCATGATGGTCGGCAATGTCGACGGCACTTCATACATCGCGTTTCTCGCCGCGGGCACCGTCGGCTCCAGCGTGATGTTCTCGGCAAGCTTCGAATCGATGTATTCGGGCTTCTCGCGCATGCACGTGCAACGCACCTGGGAAGCACTGATGCATACTCCGCTGACGCTGGGCGACATCGTGCTCGGCGAGGTCGTCTGGGCCGCAAGCAAAGCCGTGCTCTCGGGTGTTGCGATTCTGATGGTAGCAAGCGTGCTCGGATACGCGCGCATCGACAGTCTCGCTGTGGTCCTGCCAGCCGTTTTGCTCGCAGGGCTGGCGTTCGCCAGTCTGGCGATGGTGATGACGGCACTCGCGCCGAGCTACGACTTCTTCATGTTCTACCAGACGCTCGTGATGACGCCGATGTTGCTGCTCTCCGGCGTGTTCTTCCCGTTGTCGCAACTCCCGGCGGCAGCGCGTCATGTGACGGAATGGTTGCCACTCGCGCACGCGGTCGCGCTGATTCGCCCTGCCATGCTGGGGCGCGCCATCGATATGCCGTGGCTACATGTGGGCGCACTTGTCCTCTACACCGTCGTCGGCTTCTCCGTCGCGCTTGTGCTGTTGCGTCGCAGGATACTTCGATAGCGTTCCCGAGCGAATCCGAAACGTAGGCTGCAAAACAAAACGGCACCGGAAATCCCGGTGCCGTTTTTTCAGACGTGCTCAGACGTGCGACCTACACGCCGTCATCACTTCACAGGCTTGCTCGCTGTCGGCGTGGCGCTCGGTGCGGTTGCGCCTGCGCTCGCCGCGCCGAACACGTCACTCGGTCCGACGACGACAGTCACGAGGCGATCCGGCTGCACGTGACGCGCAAACGCGTCCTTCACCTGCGCCGCAGTCACAGCCTCGACCTTTGCAGTCCAGGTGTCGAGGTAGTCGAGCGGCAGGTTGTAGAAGCCGATGGCCGCCACGTTCGCCAGCAGTTTGCGGTTGCTATCCAGACGCAGCGGGAAGCCGTTCGTCAGGTTGTCCTTCGCTGCCTGCATTTCCTCGGCGGTGGGGCCGTCCTGAACGAATCGGGCCAGCGTCTCGCGCACGACTTTAAGCGCTTCGGGCGCTTGCTCGCGACGCGTCTGCAAATTGATCTCGAACGGACCCTCCTGCAACTGCGGCACGAAGCCACTCGATACGCCATACGTCAGACCGCGCTTCTCACGCACTTCCGCCGTCAGACGCGACACGAAGCCGCCACCGCCCAGCACGTAGTTCCCCACGAGCAACGGGAAGTAGTCGGGATCGCTGCGCGCCATCGACGCCTGCCCCGTCGCGATGTGTGCCTGCTCGGCCGGATGCGGCAGATCGATCTGCACCGCGCTGCGCAGCGCGGCCACCGGCGGCATCGTGGGCGGCGTGACGCCGACAGGCATGGCGTCCGTCAACTGGGCCACAAGCTTCTCGGCCTGCGCGCGGTCGATGTCGCCAACGATGGAGACGACCGCCCGCTTCGGGCTGTACATATCGCGATAGAAACGCACCAGATCGTCGCGCTTCACGGCATTGACGCTTGCCACCGTCGGCGTCACGCCATACGGGTGGCTACCGTAGATCGCACTGCGAAAGGCCTTCTCGGCGATCGCCTCAGGCTTCGTATCCGATTCGGCAATCGCGGACGACAGACGCGCCGTTTCGCGCTTGAGCACAACGTCGGGGAACGTCGGATGTTGCAGGAATTGCGCCAGCGTACTCACGGCCGCATCGCGCTCGGTGGCCGACGACAGCGTGCGGATGGTGACGGTCGCTGCGTCACGTCCGGCGCTCGTCGCTTCCATCGCGCCCACGTCTGCGAAACGGTCGGCAATCTGCGCCTCGCTCAGCGCAGGACGCCCGCCTGCAGCCGCCGCGCCAGCGTCGAGCAACCCAGCCGTCAGCAACGCCAGCCCCGACTTGCCTTTCGGGTCATAGCGGCTGCCTGCATCGAAATCGATGTTCACGTCGATCATCGGGATCGAACGGCTCTCGACCAGCATCACCTTGGCACCGGACGGCGCGACCCAGGTCTGGATCGGCAGCGCGGCGCTGGCCGTGAGCGGCAGAGCGGCCGCCAGCGCGCCAGCGGCTGCACAAGCCATGACACCCGTTCGCGCGGGCACGGAGAACGCACGCAACAGTGCGGAAATTTTCATCATCGTGTGTGGCCCTCTCAGCGCATGTTCTTCAGGTCTTGCGCCCCTTGGGCGCGGCGCTTGCGTGTCGCCTCGTCGATCGGCTGCGGCACGAGCGTGGCAACCGTCAGCGATTCGTCGCCGAAGTACTTGCCGGCCACCGCCTGCACCTGCGCGGGCGTGACTGCCTTCACCTTTTCAAGCATGCGATCGATCTGACGCCACGAAATGCCCGACATCTCGTTCAGCCCGATTTCCATCGCCTGACCGAACACCGAGTCGCGCTTGTAGATCTGCGACGCCACCACCTGCGCCTTCACGCGCTTGAGCTCGGCCTCCGTCACACCATGTGCCGCAATGTCGGCAATCTGCGCACGCAAGGCCTTCTCGATCTGCTCCGGCGTCTTCCCCTGCGCAGGGGTCGCGTCCATGATGAAGAACTGCGGGCCGCGGCCCACGCCGTCGTAGCTCGCACCGACGTCGTTCGCAATGCGCTGCTCGCGCACCAGACGGCTCGTCAGACGCGCGTTGCCGTACCCATCGAGCACGGCCGAAAGCACCTGCAATGCATAGACGTCGTCATCCTTCTCGACATCGCTCAGACGCGGCGCACGCCACGCGAGCATCACGTTCGGGTTCTCCGCCGGTGCTTTCACGAACACGCGCCGCACGCCCATCTGCGCGGGTTCGTTCTGCGGACGACGTTCCGGCAACGTGTGCGACTTGATCGGGCCGTAGTACTTCTCGGCAAGCGTCTTGACCTGCGCGGGATCGACGTCGCCGCTCACCACGACCACGGCATTGTTCGGCGCATACCAGCGCTCGTACCAGTCGCGCGTGTCCTGAACGGTCATGTGCTGAAGATCGTCCATCCAACCGACGATCGGGCGACGATACGGATTCGCGACGAGCGCCGTCGCCATCAGTTGCTCATAGAGCAGCGCGCGCGGCTGGTCGTCCGTGCGCAGACGACGCTCCTCCATCACCACCTGAATCTCTTTCGCGAACTCGTCGGCGGAGAGCGTCAGATTCGCCATGCGATCGGCCTCGAGACGCATCATTTCCGGCAGACGCGACTTCTCCGTTTGCTCGAAGTAGCCGGTGTAGTCCTTGCTCGTGAAGGCGTTCTCACGACCGCCGAGGGCGGCGACCTGGCGGGAGAACTGCCCCGCGCCGACGGTCTTGGTGCCTTTGAACATCATGTGCTCAAGCGCGTGGGCGACGCCAGTGGTGCCGTTGAACTCGTCGAGCGAGCCGGCGCGATACCAGACCACGTGAGCGACCGTCGGTGCCCGGTGGTCCTCGCGCACGATCAGCCGCAGACCGTTCGAGAGCGTGAATTCCGAAGTGTTATCCGTTGTCTTGCTGCCACCGGTGTCAGCGGCGTGGCCCAGGCTCATCACACCAGCCAGGGCCAGTCCGGCCAAGGCGTGTCGCCAGCGCATGGTTCCCGTCATGGATCCCCTTTCGCCCATCATGGACGTCGATTCGCGTCTGATAAAATACGTCGCATTTCCCGCGTCGGAAACAACGACCTGCCCATTGTAGGGCGTTTTGTGCGGCGCGAATGGCAGGACAAATCATAGTCGCACGCCGATAGCGCGCCCCCACGTCGAGTTCCTCACCCCATGTTCAGTTTCTTCAAGCGCTTCAAGTCGGGCGGCAACAAGGCCGCCGAAACGAGCCCCGCACCGACCGAATTGCCCGAAGCGCCCGAATCCGAAGCGTCTTCCACAGACGTATCGCAGACACAGAATCCGCGGCCGTCCGCAGCGCCGCAGCAACCGGAAAGCCAGCCGACGCAAGGCGGGACGGCACCGCTGGCAACTGCCGCGCCTGTTGCTCCGGCCCCGGTGACGCCGTCCGCCCCTGCAGCCACGCCGACGCAAGCGGCTCAGCCCGTTCCACCTGCCGTCGGCTCTGCGGAAAATTCAGCGCATTCCGAACTTGCGCGAGTCAATATCCCAACAGCACCCACGCCGGTTGCGGCTACGCCGACGCCTGCCCCGCAGCCGACTCCGGTCGCCCCCGTCGCTCAGAGCACCCCCGTCGAACCCGCTGAACCGGTCACCCCACGCGCACCGGTCGTCGTGAAGGACGCGCAAGGCGAAGCCATTGGCGAAATCGTCTCGGCCCCGGCACCTGAACCGGCGGCCAAGCGTTCGTGGCTCACCCGCCTGAAGGCCGGGCTGTCGAAGACGAGCTCAGGCATCACGAGCATCTTCGTCGGTGTGAAGGTCGACGAGAACCTGTTCGAAGAACTGGAAGGCGCGCTCCTGATGAGCGACGCAGGCGTGGAAGCCACGACCTACCTGATCGATGCCCTGCGCAAGAAGGTCAAGGCCGAGCGTCTGACCGAAGGCGAACAGGTCAAGCGCGCGCTGCATGACCTGCTTGTCGACCTGCTGCAACCGCTCGAACAGAGTCTCGTGCTGGGCCGCGAAGCGCCGATGGTCGTGATGATCGCTGGCGTGAACGGCGCCGGGAAGACGACCAGCATCGGCAAGCTCGCCAAACATTTCCAGCACTATGGCCAATCGGTGCTGCTCGCGGCGGGCGATACGTTCCGCGCGGCGGCCCGTGAACAACTGGCGATCTGGGGCGAACGCAACAACGTCGCCGTCGTCGCCCAGGAAAGCGGCGACCCGGCAGCCGTCGTGTTCGACGCCGTGAGCGCCGCGCGCGCGCGCAAGATCGACATCGTGATGGCGGACACGGCAGGCCGTCTGCCCACGCAGTTGCATCTGATGGAAGAACTCAAGAAGATCAAGCGTGTGCTGGGCAAAGCGGCCGATGGCGCACCGCACGAGGTGCTGCTCGTCATCGACGCCAACACCGGTCAGAACGCGCTCACGCAGGTCAAGGCATTCGACGACGCCCTCCAGCTCACCGGTCTCATCGTGACCAAGCTCGACGGCACGGCCAAGGGCGGCATTCTGGCGGCCATCGCCCGTCAGCGTCCGGTCCCGGTGTACTTCATCGGTGTGGGCGAGAAGGTGGAAGACCTGCAACCGTTCTCGGCCCGCGAGTTCGCCGACGCCCTGCTGGGCTGAACCGCGAGCAACACCGCGAAGCCGACGCATCAAAGCAAACGGCCCGCACACTCCGGTGGCGGGCCGTTTGCTTTTCGTCTGCGTAACGACGTTACATCTGTTGCGCGACGAGTCCCGCGCAAAGCCCCCACATCATGAGCCCGACCACGCCGTCGAGAATCTGCCACGCGCGGGCACGCGAGAAGAGCGGCGCGAGCAGACGCGCGCCGTAACCGAGCGCCGTGAACCACAGGATAGACGCGATCATCGCGCCGCCCGCAAACCACACGTTGCCCGGCGACGGCTCGCGTGCGCCAATGCCGCCAAGCAGAATCACCGTGTCGAGATAAACGTGCGGGTTGAGCAGCGAAAGCATTAGCACGAGGCCGATGGCGCGTTGCCACGACATCTCCTGCGTGGCCGCGCGACTGCCGTCGGCTTGCAACGCCCCCGCACCGCGAAACGCCGCGCGCCACGCTCGCAAGCCGTAGAGGAACAGAAACGCCGCGCCACCCCACGTCACGATCGTGATGAAGCGCGGATAAGCGGCGATCAGGCCGCCCATACCCGCCACGCCCGCCGCGATCAGCGCCATGTCGCAAATCGCGCAGACCATCACGACGATGCCGACGTGGCGTCGCAAAATTCCCTGACGCAAAACGAACGCATTCTGCGCGCCAATTGCCATGATGAGGCTGGCGCCGAGCGCCATGCCCCGCCAGAAAGCCGGATCGATCATCTAAGGACTTACTCGGCGTCGGGTTGCGCTTCGGGCGCAGCGCGCTGGAAGGCTTCGAGCGTCTGGCAATGGGCGTGGATGGCGGAGATGCGCGGGAATTGCGTCATGTCGACCTTGAAGCGATTGGCGTTGTAGATCTGCGGCACGAGGCAGCAATCGGCCAGCGTCGGCGTATCGCCAACGACGAACTTACCCGGCGACGTCTGCGCCGCGAGACGCGCTTCAAGCGCCTTGAACCCTTCCACGATCCAGTGCACGTACCACGCGTTCTTCTGCTCTTCCGTCACGCCCATGTCGTGCTTGAGGAAACGCAGCACGCGCAGGTTGTCGATCGGGTGGATGTCGGCCGCAATGTCCAGGGCCAGTGCGCGGACCTGCGCGCGCGCAGCCGGGTCGGACGGCAGCAGCGCGGGGGTCGGATGCACGTCTTCCAGATACTCGATGATGGCGAGGGACTGATGGATGTTGACGTCGCCGTCGACGAACGTCGGCACCAGCGCATTGACGTTGAGCGCACGGTAGGCTGGCTTGAGATGTTCGCCACCGTCGCGCACCAGATGTACCGGCACGATGTCGTAGTCGAGTCCCTTGAGGTTCAGGGCGATACGCACCCGATAGGCCGCAGAACTGCGGAAATAACTGTACAGCGTGAGCGTGGACATGGGGCTGACCTCGAAAGCGAAAATTGGGGGACGACGCGGCGACGGGGGATCGTGAGAATCCGAAGGGTCTGCAAGCGCGCCCGAACACGAGATGGTACTGCAAGCACTGGCCCCGATGACACCTGATTGCGTATGATGGATGACGACTCGCCCACGAACGTAGGCAGAAGCCGCACAGAAGCCGCATACCGCGTGCATGCCACGCGCATACCCTGGATAACCGCGTCATGACCTCCGCCGCCCCCTTTGCCTGCGCCCCGCTACTCAAGATCATTGCCCGCGGAGCGAAGGGCGCACGCGCGCTGAGCGCCGACGAAACCCGCACACTGTTCGACGCCATCCTCGCCGACCGGGTCTCGCCCGCCGAGCTGGGCGGTGTCCTGATCGCGTATCGCATCAAGGGTGAAACGCCCGTCGAACTGCGCGCTATGCTCGACGCCGCACACGCCACATTCACCCCGCTCGTCGCCCCGGCCGACGCCCCGCCGCCAGTGCTACTGCCGAGCTACAACGGCGCGCGCAAACAGCCGAACCTCACACCGTTGCTGGCGCTGCTGCTCGCGCGCGACGGTATCCCGGTGCTGGTGCACGGACAACATCACAGCGGCGCGAATCGCGTCGGCACGCAAGCGATCTTCGCGGAGCTAGGTCATCCCGCGAGCCAATCGGCCGCCGAGGCGGAGGAAGCCCTGCGCACGCGCCGCGTCGCCTATCTGCCCATTGCCGCGCTGTCGCCCGCGCTGGAGCGATTGCTGGAGATGCGTGCGGCGCTCGGCGTGCGAAATTCCGGGCACACCGTCGTCAAGCTTTTGCAGCCGTTTGCCGGGCCCGCGCTGCGCCTCGTGAACTACACACATCCGGAGTATCGGGAGACGCTGAGCGAGATGTTTGCCGACGCGACCAATAGCGCCGCCCCGGGCGTGCTGCTTGCCCGTGGCACGGAAGGCGAACCGGTCGCGGATGCCCGTCGGCAGGCGGCGATCGATGGGTTTTCGGACGGGAAGTTCCGGGTGTGGCAGGAAGCTGAGGAAGGTGCCACCGGCGCGCCGCCGTCACTCCCCCCAGCCGACGCCCCGGCCACTGCCCGATGGATCGAAGCGGTGCTTGCTGGCGACGTTCCAGTGCCTGCCCCCATCGCTCGTCAGGTCGAGGTGATTCGTCAGGCCATCGGGCTAAGTGCGTCATCGGCGCATTGAGACGAAATACGCGCACAACGTCGGATAACTCGCACGAATTCCGTCACAAAATCGAAATATCGCGGATTGATTCGATATTTTCGGAACATTTCATTCCGAAACACATCAAATCTTCTGTTTGGAGAGGACGCCTGGAGAGTACCGGGCGGGTCAGTCGGCCGACGCCATGCGGGTGGCCTGCCAGGAGATGACGAGCCAGGCTTCGGCCAGCAGCTTGTGCACTGCCGTGTAGGTCATTTGCGACGCGAGCGAACCGGTCGCGGTTTCCAGTTCGACCTTGAGCTTGCCAGTGACGACCACCGTGTCGCCGAACTGGCGGAGTTCCTGCGCTTTCGGATCGACGTCGATGTCGAGGTAACGGCGGCGGCCGGAGCTGATCGCGTCGAGAAATTCGCGCTTGGTTTCGCGTTTGCCATTCGAGTGCACGTAGAACAGATCGTCCGCGAGGAGCTTTTCCAGCTCATCGACATCGCCTTCGATCATCGCTTCGAAGCGCGCCGATTCGAGTTGTCGTACCGCGTCAATGTGCTTTCCCGCCATGCTGACCTCCCATCCTTCGCCATCACTTTAAGCTCGTGGCTTGGGTTGCAATTTACACCATCCGAGTCACGTTTGCGCCAGTGACTTCTCCCGTTTGACGGGGGGTGCTGGAAAACCCCGAGAAGCCGGAAACTTCCCGTCCGGTAAGGGTTCTAACGTCTTTAGCACTCATCGAAAGAGAGTGCTAAAATGCTTTCCCAGAGGCTAACCAGGAGTCCACCACTTGAGTACTGCCGCCACCAAGCATCCGACGACGCCGGCCACCGGCACGGCGCCGAATTCGCGTGCCCTTGCACTTGCCCCGTCGGCGCTGATGCTGCCGGGCAGTCTGGGCAATATCGACAGCTACATTCAGGCTGTCCATCGCATTCCCCTGCTCACCGCCGAGGAAGAGCAGTCGCTTGCCAAGCGTCTGCGTGAGAACGACGATCTCGAAGCCGCCCGCCAGCTCGTGCTTTCGCACCTGCGTCTGGTGGTCTCGATCGCGCGTAATTACCTCGGTTATGGTCTGCCGCACGCCGACCTGATTCAGGAAGGCAATATCGGCCTGATGAAGGCCGTCAAACGCTTCGATCCCACGCAGGGTGTCCGGCTCGTGTCGTACGCCATGCACTGGATCAAGGCCGAGATTCACGAGTACGTGCTGAAGAACTGGCGCACGGTCAAGGTCGCCACGACCAAGGCCCAGCGCAAGCTGTTCTTCAATCTGCGTAGCCAGAAGCAAGGCTTGCAGGCCTTCACGCCCGAAGAGATCGATCAGGTCGCACGCGACCTGAACGTCAAGCGTGAAGACGTCATCGAGATGGAAACGCGCATGTCGGGCGGTGATATCGCCCTCGAAGGTCACAGCGACGACGGCGACAGCGCAAGCTTCGCCCCCATCGCCTATCTGGCCGACTCCCATCAGGAGCCGACCGCCGTGATCGCCGCACGCGAACGTGACCATCTGCAGAGCGACGGTCTGCAAACGGCGCTCGGCCGTCTCGACCCGCGTAGCCGCCGCATCATCGAAGCGCGTTGGCTGTCGGTCGCCGACGATGGCAGCGGTGGTGCCACGCTGCACGAACTGGCAGACGAGTTCGGCGTCTCCGCCGAACGTATCCGTCAGATCGAAGTGGCCGCCATGAAGAAGATGAAAGGCGCGTTGCAAGCCTACGCGTAATACCGGGTTCGGGTGTCGAAGGCAGCGACAAATTGCCACACGACACTGCGATCCAGGTCGACGGAACATCGCCGACACCCAAGCCCCGTGAAGCCCCGAGAGGTTCGCGGGGCTTTTTTATTGGACTTCGAAAGTTCATCCGTCATCTGATCGCGACTTGATGCATCGCAAGGTCTGCTACTGAGCCCGTCGATAGAATCGGTTCGTACGTAGCCATGCTGCGTGCGAAGGACGGCCCGGGGGCCGTTCGCCGCGCCGGACCCTTGTCTCGAATCCGCTTCTCATCCGCCGTTGCTCGCAACGGCAGATCCGCATCGAACCAGCGTCATCTGCGTGTCATCCGCCCCCGTGCGCTGCGGTTTGACATTTTCAAGCGATAAGGCAAAATGCGCCGAAAGTCGACGCTGTTCCCAACAACACGACTTTCGACGCCAGGAGCCGTCACGGATGGACACCCACTCTCCTAGCAGTCTGAAGCCTCACGCCACGGCCTCACCGGCAGTACCGGCCGCAGCGGTCCCGGGCCAGCCGGAACCGGCAGCCACGGGCATCGTCGCCTGGATGATCCGGCGCTGGCGCACCCGCCCTTCTCGTTTTGCCCTCGAAATCCTGATCGTGCTCGCGATCAAGGTAGTACTCCTGTTCGTTCTGAAGCACGCGTTCTTCGACGCTCCGATGGCCAAACACATGCAATTGCCGCCGGACGTCGTGGCCCGCGCCCTCATCGGGCCGCAGGCCGTCGAAGCGCAGTCCCCCACCAAAAATCAAGGTGTCCGCCATGATCAGTAGCGAAGTCGTCGACCTCTCGCGCTTGCAGTTCGCCATAACGGCGCTGTATCACTTCCTGTTCGTCCCGCTCACACTGGGCCTGTCGTGGCTGCTCGTCATCATGGAATCGGTCTATGTGATGACCGGCAAGCAGATCTACAAGGACATGACCCAGTTCTGGGGCAAGCTCTTCCTGATCAACTTCGCGATGGGCGTGACCACGGGTCTCACGCTCGAATTCCAGTTCGGCACCAACTGGGCCTACTACTCGCATTACGTCGGCGACATCTTCGGTGTGCCGCTCGCAATCGAGGGGTTGATGGCCTTCTTCCTCGAAGCCACGTTCGTGGGCCTGTTCTTCTTCGGATGGAACAAGCTCTCGCGCATCGGCCACCTCGCCACCACCTTCGCGGTGGCGCTCGGCTCGAACCTCTCGGCGCTGTGGATTCTCGTGGCCAATGGCTGGATGAATAATCCGGTCGGGGCACACTTCAACTACGAGACCATGCGCATGGAGCTGAGCAGCATCTGGGAAGTGGTGTTCAACCCGGTCGCTCAGGTGAAGTTCGTGCACACGCTCTCGGCCGGTTACGTGACCGCCGCGATGTTCGTGCTCGGCATCTCCGCGTGGTACCTGCTCAAGCGTCGCGACGTGCCGTTCGCGCTGCGCTCGTTCGCGGTCGCGGCGGGTTTCGGTCTGGCGTCCACGCTGTCCGTCATCGTGCTGGGCGACGAGTCGGGCTACACCACGGGCGAAGTACAGAAGGTGAAGCTCGCGGCCATCGAAGCGGAATGGGAGACGGCCAAGCCGCCCGCATCGTTCACGCTGTTCGGCTTCCCGAATCAGAAGGAACAACGCACCGACTACGCGGTGAAGATTCCCTGGGCGATGGGTCTGATCGCCACGCGCTCGGTCGACACACCTGTCATCGGCCTCACGCAATTGCGCGACGAGCATAAGGACAACATCAAGCGCGGCATGATCGCCTTCGCAGCGCTCGAGAAGCTGCGTGGCGGCGATACGTCGCCGGCGGTGCGCGCCGAGTTCGACAAGTACAAGGACGACCTCGGCTACGGCCTGTTGCTCAAGAAGTACACGCCGAACGTCGTCGACGCCACGCCGGAGCAGATTCTGATGGCGGCCAACGACACGATCCCGCCGGTGGCACCCGTGTTCTGGTCGTTCCGCATCATGGTCGGCCTCGGCTTCCTGTTCCTCTTCACGTTCCTGTGGGCGTTCTGGCTGTGCGCACGACGCCGTCTGCTCAAGCCGCGCTCGGCGTGGTTCCTGCGCTGGTGCGTGTGGGCGATTCCGCTGCCGTGGCTCGCCGCCGAGTTCGGCTGGATCGTCGCTGAAATGGGGCGTCAGCCGTGGACCATCGCCGGTATTCTGCCGACGCATCTCTCCACGTCGTCGCTGTCTGCCACCGATCTGTACATGAGTCTCGCGGGCTTCATCATCTTCTACACCGCGCTGCTCATCATTGAGATGTTCCTGATGGTGAAGTACGTCAAGCTCGGCCCGTCGTCGCTGCACACCGGCCGCTATCACTTCGAGACGGAAGGGTCAGGCGGGGCCGCGATTGCGGGCGACCGTCCGGCGGCTTCGGTCTGATCGTCAGGGAGACACACATCATGATGATCGATTACACCGTACTCAAGCTGATCTGGTGGGTGCTCGTCGGCGTTCTGCTGATCGGCTTCGCCTTCTTCGACGGCTTCGACATGGGCACCGGCACGCTGCTGCCCTTCCTCGGCAAGACCGACGCGGAACGACGCGTCATCATCAACACCGTCGCCCCCACGTGGGAAGGCAACCAGGTGTGGTTCGTGACAGCAGGCGGCGCGATGTTCGCCGCGTGGCCGCTCGTCTACGCCGCCGCCTTCTCGGGCCTTTACTGGGCGCTGCTGCTGGTGCTCTTCGCGCTGTTCCTGCGACCGGTCGGCTTCGACTACCGCAACAAGTTGCCGAGCGCACGCTGGCGCAACTCGTGGGACTGGGCACTGTTCGTCGGCAGCACGGTGCCGTCGCTGGTATTCGGCGTAGCCTTCGGCAACCTGCTGCTCGGTCTGCCGTTCTCGTTCGACAACACCCTGCGCTCGACCTACACCGGGTCGTTCTGGGCCCTGCTCAACCCGTTCGCGTTGCTGTGCGGACTGGTGAGCGTGCTGATGCTGGTCACGCACGGCGCCGCGCACCTTCGCATGAAAGCCGACCCGATGGTGGCCGAGCGCGCCGGGCGCATCATGCGTCTTACCGCACTGGGCACGCTGCTGCTGTTCCTAGTGGCCGGGGTGCTGGTTGCCACGCACGTCGACGGTTTCGCCATCACGCAGATGGGCGCGACCGACTCTCCGGCCAACCCGCTGATGAAGCAGGTTACTACCGGCCCGGGCTTGTGGCTCACGAACTATCACACCTACCCGTGGATGATCGCCGCGCCGGTCGTCGCCTGTCTGTGCGCGTTGCTCGCCGCCCTGCTCGCCACGAGCCGCGCGTATGCATGGACGTTCGTCGTCACCGGGCTGATGATCGCAGGCATCATCCTCACCGCCGGTTTCTCGATGTTCCCGTTCGTCATGCCGTCGGCCACTGCGCCGGGCAGCAGCCTCACGGTCTGGGATGCCACATCGAGCCAGCTCACGCTTCAAATCATGCTGATCGCCGTGATCGTCTTCCTGCCCATCGTCCTGCTCTACACCGGCTGGGTGTACCGCGTGATCCGTGGGCGCGTAACGATCGAGACGGTCAACGACAACCCGCACACGATGTACTGATCAAGGAGTCGCGACATGTGGTACTTCTCTTGGATTCTCGGCCTTGGCCTCGCGCTCGCGTTCGGCATCATCAACGTGATGTGGTTCGAAGCGCACGACGACCTCGAACGTCGCAGTCAGGAAGGCGGTTGAGCCTGACGACGCCGAGCCATCATGGGTCGGCGTCGTAGCGAACGCAGAAACGAAAATCGCGCCTCCAGGGGCGCGATTTTTTTATGCGGAGAGATCCTGCGGCCGATCAGCGCCTTAGATTGGCACCTTAGCTCAGCAACGTCTTCAGGTCCTTGGCCATCGCGTCGACCGGCTCGTCCGGACGCATGAACAGACGCAGTTGCCCGTTCGGATCGAACACGTAAATCCCGGCCGTGTGATCGATGGTGTAGTTATTGGGCGTCGACCCTTCCACCTTGTTGACCACCACGCGGAACGACTTGGTCAATTCCTTGAGCGCGGCGTCATCTTCAGGACGCAACCCCACGAACGCGGGATTGAACGCCGGTACATACTGGCCCATCAGTTCGGCCGAATCGCGCTGCGGATCGACCGTCACGAACAGCACCTGCACGCGCTGAGCGTCATCCGCACCGAGTTTTTGCATCACCTGATTGAGTTCGGCCATCGTAGTCGGGCAGACATCCGGGCAATGGGTGTAGCCGAAGAACATCACCACGGCCTTACCTTTGTAATCGGCGAGCGTGCGCGTCTTGCCCTGCGGGTCCTGCAACGAGAAGTCCTTGGCGAATTCCTTGTTGCCGGTGATATCGAGGCTCGTGAACGTCGGCCCTTCCTTACCGCAGGCGGCGAGAAGCACCGTCAGCCCCATCAGCAACATCGCACGGCGCAACCAGATGACAGCAAGATTCATGAACGAATGACCCCAGAACGTATGGAAAAGACGCCTTCGGAAAACACAACAGGCGCGCCGGCGAAGAATACCGTAACGCGCCTGTCGTCGTGACTCAGCCTGTGACGGGCAAATGCCCCGGAGGTTCAGCCCAGCAGGTAGATCTGCACGTAATGGTCGACCAGCGGCGCCGCGAACAGCAGCGAGAGGTAGACGATCGAATAGCGGAACATCGAGCGCGAGAGCTCATCGGAATACTTGCGCCACAGCTTGACCGCGTAACCGAGGAAGATGCCCGAGAGCACGACCGCCGACACGAGATACAGATAGCCGCTCATGCGATGCGCGAACGGCAGCAGCGACACGGCAAACAGTACGACGCTGTACAGCAGGATCTGCAGACGCGTGTACTTCTCGCCATGCGTGATCGGCAGCATCGGCAGCCCCGAATTCACGTAATCCTGACGGCGGTAAAGCGCGAGCGCCCAGAAGTGCGGCGGCGTCCAGACGAAGATGATGAGCACCAGAATCCACGCATCCGCCGGCACAGCGCCGGTCGCAGCAGCCCAGCCGAGGGCCGGGGGCATCGCACCCGCCGCGCCGCCGATCACGATGTTCTGCGGCGTCGAGGGCTTGAGGATGATGGTGTAGATGAGCGCGTAGCCGACGAACGTGCCGAGCGTCAGCCACATCGTCAGGGGATTCGTGAACGTATAGAGCACCACCATGCCCGCCGCACCCAGAATCGTCGAGAAGACGATGATCTGCCACGGTGCGATCTCACCACGTGCCGACGGACGCCACGCAGTGCGACGCATGAGCGCGTCGACGCGTTGCTCGATCAGGCAGTTCACGGCAAAGGCCGATCCGGCGAGCAGCCAGATGCCGATGGTGCCGCCGATCAGCACCTGCCACGGCACCATGCCGCGCGTGGACAGGAACATGCCGATCACGGCACAGAAGACGGCGAGCTGCGTCACGCGGGGCTTGGTCAGCGCCCAGTATTGCGCGATACGGCTAGCCGGCGGATGGGGAAGGGTCGTGCTTTTCATACACTCTGAAGGCAATGCGCTACGCCGGGCCAGACGGGGCGCCGAGCGGTGCGGCAGCCGGCTCCGCTGCGGAGAAAGGCTTCTGGCGGGCCGGGACGTCTGCCTGATCTATCAGGCTGGCCGCAATGGGCGCCGCTGCGACTAAGCGGGCGGCGCGAATGCGGTAGTTTAACATGACAAGCAAAAGCAGCAGGACCGCCGCGCCGCCGTTGTGGGCGATGGCATTGAGCAGCGGCCATTGGAAAACGATGTTCGACAATCCGGTCGCGAATTGCACGAAAACCAGTAGAAATACCAGAATCGAGGGCTTTCTGAGCGCGGCATGACGTCGCAGGCGGCTCGCCAGCCACGCCAGATACACCACCACGACCACGGCAAACGTCCGGTGCACCCAATGGATCGCCACGAGCGCATTCATCGGAATCACCTCGCCACCCGCCGTCTTGCCCAGTTCTCGCCATAGCTTGAATCCGTTATGGAAGTCCATCGGCGGAATCCACTGACCTTGACACGTCGGGAAGTCAGTGCACGCCAATACAGCGTAGTTGGTGCTTACCCATCCGCCAAGGGCAATCTGGAAGACGAGCAACGCCAGCCCGATCAGCGCCGCCCAGCGCCAGCGCAACGCCCCGGGGTCGGCCGCGACGCTCGCCAGCGGCATCTGGCGGCATGCCAGCCATGCCAGCGATCCGAGCAAAGTGAGCGCCAACATCAAATGGATGGAGACAATCACCGGTTGCAGCTTCATCGTGACGGTCCACGCTCCGAACGCGCCCTGCACGCACACGAGCACCAGCAGCCACGTGGCCAGCCACGGCGATTGCTTCAACTCGCGACGCTTCACCCATGCCATCACCATCAGCGTGATGATGAGTACGCCGACGGCCATCGCGAAATACCGGTGGATCATCTCGATCCACGCCTTGACGAAGGTCACCGGTCCACTAGGCAGCATCAACTGCGCCGCGTGGATGTCGGCATGCGCGGCGAACGGCGACGACGTGCCGTAGCACCCAGGCCAGTCGGGACATCCGAGCCCCGAATCCGTCAGGCGCGTGAAGCCCCCGAACATGATCAGGTCGAGCGTGAGAAAGGTCGTCACCCAGGCCAGTTTGCGGTATTTGTTCGCGTCGCGGCGCAGCAGCACCCAGCCGAGCGGCAGCACCGCGATACACAGGCCGATGAAGCCTAGTTCCAGAAGGTAAAGCATCGGTTTTACGTCTGTTCTTCAACATGTCCGGGGCGCACGTGCGCCCCGGGGCCATTCGTTTCATTCATCGTGCGAGGGACTCTCCCTCACCCCATCAACCCGTCCCCGACCACTTCAGCAGTCGCGACAGGTCGCTCTTGATCTTGCCCGGATCGGCGTTCTTCGGAAACACCATCATCAGGTTACCCAGCGGGTCGACCAGATAGATGTGATCGCGCAGGCCGGTGCCCTCCTGCGTCGGCAGCCACGAGGCGAGTGCGACGGGATCGGCACGCAGACGGCGCGTATCGGGATAGGCGTCGTCGATCTGTTGCGACACCTTCGAGGCGTCCGTCACCAGCCACAGCGTTTCCACTCGCGTACGCTCGTTGCCCTGCAGGACGCGGATCTGCCGCATGTAAAACAGCTTGCTGACGCAATTCTCGTCGCACGTGGCCGTGTCGGCGCTGATCATGAGCCATTTGCCCTTGAGCGACGACAGCGGCAGGTTCTCGCCCGTCTCGTCGTCGTGCACGACGAGCGTCGGCAATGGACGCTGCGGCTCGATCAGCTTGCCGTAGGCGGACGTCCCGCCCTGCGGCTTGAAAACGAAATACATCAGATATGCCGCTACGGCAGGCGCGGCGCACACCACGAAGAGCAGCACGAGCATGCGCCTCGCCCGGCGTCGTTGCACCGGGTCGACGGCAGGACTTCCACTCCGATCCGTACTCACATTTGCACTCATGTTCGCCTTATGCGCGTCTTATGCCCGCGTGAAATTGTTTGTCGTCGTCGCCATGCGACGGCCGCGCCGATAGGCCAAACGCAGCCCCAGCAGCGCCAGAATCAGCGACATGCCGAACCACTGCGCCATATAACCATAGTTGCGATCTGCGCCGCTCGCAGGTTGCGGCCAGTCGCGCAGCAGGTGATCGCCCGTGTCGTTCGTCTGCATGATGACGAACGGTTGCAGCGGCAGCGACGTCTCACGTGCATACTCCGCCACGTCGAGATTCTGACGAATCGACAGCCCCGCCGCCGAGCCGCCACGCCCCAGTTCAAAGGCGCGCGACGGGTCGGGCATGGCAAGGCCTTCGACCGTGATATCGCCCGCCGGTGTCGCATACGGCATGATCGACGCGCGGTCGCGCAGGTCGCGCGGCAACCATCCCCGATTGACGAGCACCACGTGATCGGGCGCGACTTGCAACGCCATTACCACATAGAAGCCGGGCAGTTCGTTGCGTGGACGGTTGTCGAGATACACCACGCGATTGCGCAGGAACCGGCCCGTGACGCGCACGCGCCGATGGCTCACATCGTCCAGCGAATAGGCCTGCGCGCCGAGCGCGATGACCGGCGCGCGCTCGGCCTGCTCGATCTGTGCCTGACGCGCCAGACGCAACTGCGCGCGCTGGTACTGCCACACACCGAGTGCGGCGGTGAGCATCACGCCCAGCAGTATCAGCACGGCCGGCACAGGCCGCATGCCGCGCAAGAGAGTTTTCAACACGTAAGTTCCTTGTCCGACTGCCGCCCGATGTTGCGCAAAACGCGCTGTCCACACTGCATTGCAGCGTGCCAGCACGTGTGCGTTGCCCGATAATGACGAATTCCCGTCATCGGACAGATCATGCGCATCATCGTTGCCATCGCCTTCGTCCTGATTCTCGGCAGTCTGGCGTCCGCATTGTTTTTCATGATGCGGGACAAGGGCCGATCGAACCGCACCGTGCAATCGCTGATGGTGCGCGTCGGCCTGTCGGTGACGCTGTTCCTGCTCATCCTGTTCGCCAACTGGATGGGCTGGATTCACAGCACGGGCATACGATACTGAGTCCCGCGCCGGGCTCCTGCGGCAAATCGCCGCACCCCATCCCTGCCACGCTGCTTTACCCGGAATAACCTCTGCCGACAGTCACCCCGGTGGCGCAATGCCGTCACTACCAGTATCACGCTAACTGTGCGACATAAGGCCGCATCAAATGGAAACGCCGCCGGAATCCGGCGGCGTCCCCTAAGCATGTTTCGGTACCGGCGTCAGAGCCAGTAGACCACGACGTACAGCCCCAGCCACACCACGTCCACAAAGTGCCAGTACCACGCTGCGCCTTCGAAACCGAAGTGATGATCGGGCGTGAAGTGGCCCTTCATCAAACGCACCAGCATCACGGAGAGCATGATCGCGCCCAGCATCACGTGGAAGCCGTGGAAGCCCGTGAGCAGGAAGAAGGTCGATCCGTACACGCCCGAGGTCAGCTTGAGGTTCAGTTCGGTGTAGGCGTGGTGATATTCGTACGCCTGGAAGCCGAGGAACACGAAGCCGAGCACGACGGTGGCGAACAGCCAGAAGATCGCACTGCCACGATGGTTCGCACGCAGTGCGTGGTGCGAGATCGTGAGCGTGACGCCCGAGGTCAGCAGCAGTGCGGTGTTGAGCGTCGGGATCGGCCACGGGCCCATCGTCTCGAACGCGTCGACCACACCGGCCGGGCCGGTGTTCGGCCACACGGCGCTGAAGTCGGGCCACAGCAGCTTGTTATCGAGATCGCCGAGCCACGGCATGGCGAGCGTACGCGCGTAAAACAGCGCGCCGAAGAATGCCGCGAAGAACATCACTTCGGAGAAGATGAACCAGCTCATGCCCCAGCGATAGGACACGTCGATGCGCTTGCTGTACAGGCCGCCCTCGGACTCGGCAATCGAGTCGCCGAACCAGCTACGCAGCACCCACAGGACCCACAGCAGACCGGCCAGCGCCGTCCACGGTGCCCACGATTGTCCGTTGACCCATGCAGCGGCCGAGCCGAGCACCACCAGCAGGCCGACACTGCAGCTCACCGGGTGACGCGAGGGGGCCGGCACGAAGTAGTACGGCGCCGTTTGGTGTTGACCACTCATTCTTATCTCTCCAGGCTTGGTTCTCTTTGTCTGTACCAATTACGTCGCGAGCCGGATGGCGAGCTTCGCCAGAAACACCAGCGCCGCGACGAACAGGATGCCCCCGATCAACCCCGCCACGATCAGATGCACAGGGTTGAGCTGTGCCATATCGCGGTCGTGATCACGCCCCTTGCGCACACCGAAAAACGACCAGAACACCGCACCGATGGTCTGGAAGAAAGACAGCTTGCGCCGGGTCGCCTCCTTCAGGTCATCCATTCCCGCCCTTGCCTCCCCTTATCGAATCTGCAGCCGCGGCTCCTGCGTTCACCGCTCCAACCTGGGTGCCCGTCGGGGCGTCCGCACGTTGATTGGCGTCGTTCTTGCCGAGATCGAAAAAAGTATAGGACAGCGTGATCGTATTCACATCTTTGGGCAGCTTCGTGTCGACCACGAACACCACCGGAAACTCTTTGGCCTCCCCGGCCCTGAGCGTTTGCTGCGTGAAGCAGAAACACTCGATCTTCTTGAAGTAGCTCGCCGCCTGTGCCGGTGCGTAGCTCGGAATCGCCTGCGCACGAACTTCATGCGGTTGCTGATTCGCCACTTCGTATTCGATGGTCGCGATCTCACCCGGGTGCACCGTCAGACTGCTCTTCGCCGGTTTGAAGCGCAGCGGTCCCTGCGCATTGGCGTCGAACTCGACGGTGATCGTGCGGCTCTCGTCGACCTGCGAATTGCGTGCGCTGATCTCGGTCGTGCGATCGCCCAACTGGTTGATGCCCACGAGATCGCAGAACGCGCGGTAGAACGGCACCATCGCGTACCCGAATCCGAACATCACCGCGACCAACAGCAGAAGCTTGCTGAAGGTGCGCACGTTGAGGCGTCGCATGCCGGCCATCAGATACCGCCTAACAATTTGGTCTTGATCATCACGCCGATGAAGAACACCAGCACCACCGAGCCGAGAATCAGCCCGGTGCGCAGGTTCCTCGCCCGCTGTTCAGGACTGAGTGCCATGTTCAATGCACCTTCGGCGGCGTCTCGAACGTGTGGAACGGCGCCGGACTCGGCACGGTCCACTCCAGCCCTTGCGCGCCATCCCACGGCTTGGCTTCGGCCGCCTTACCGCCACGCCACGTCGGAATCGCAACCCAGAACAGGAAGTACACCTGCATCAGGCCGAAGCCGAACGCGCCGATGGTCGCGATCTGATTGAAGTCCGTGAACTGCGCCGGGTAATCGGCATAGCGACGCGGCATGCCCGCCAGCCCCAGGAAGTGCATGGGGAAGAACGTCACGTTGAACGTGATGAGCGAGCCCCAGAAGTGGAACTTGCCGCGCCACTCGTTGTACATGTGGCCCGTCCACTTCGGCACCCAGTAATAGAACCCGGCGAATAGTGCGAAGAGCGAGCCGGCCACTAACACGTAGTGGAAGTGCGCCACCACGTAGTAAGTGCCGTGCATCTGAATGTCGAGCGGGGCGAGCGAGAGAATCAGGCCCGTAAAGCCGCCCATCGTGAACACGAAGAGGAAGCCGACGGAGAAGAGCATCGGCGTCTCGAACGTGAGCGAGCCCTTCCACATCGTGGCGACCCAGTTGAAGACCTTCACGCCCGTGGGCACGGAGATCAGCATCGTCGCGTACATAAAGAACAGTTGGCCAGTGACCGGCATGCCCGTCACGAACATGTGGTGCGCCCACACCATGAACGACAGAATCGCAATCGACGCCGTGGCATACACCATCGAGCTATAGCCGAACAACGGCTTGCGCGAGAACGCCGGAATCACCTGCGACACGATCCCGAACGCCGGCAGAATCATGATGTACACCTCCGGGTGTCCGAAGAACCAGAAGATGTGCTGATACATGACCGGGTCGCCGCCGCCCGCTGCGTTGAAGAACGACGTACCGAAGTGACGGTCCGTGAGCAGCATCGTGATCGCACCGGCAAGCACCGGCATCACGGCGATGAGCAGGTAGGCGGTGATGAGCCACGTCCACACGAACATCGGCATCTTCATCAGCGTCATGCCCGGTGCGCGCATGTTCAGAATCGTGACGATGATGTTGATGGCGCCCATGATCGACGACGCGCCCAAGATGTGCGCCCCGAAGATCGCCAGATCCTGGCCCGGCCCCATCTGCACTGACAGCGGTGCGTACATCGTCCAGCCTGCAGCGGTCGCACCGCCCGGCACGAGGAACGACGAGATCAGCAGCAGACCACCCACCGGCAGCAGCCAGAAGCTGAAGTTGTTCATGCGCGCGAACGCCATATCCGACGCGCCGATTTGCAGCGGGATCATCCAGTTCGCGAATCCCACGAACGCCGGCATGATCGCGCCGAAAATCATCACCAGCCCGTGCATGGTGGTGAGCTGGTTGAAGAACTCCGGACGAATGAACTGCAGGCCCGGTTCGAACAATTCCGCACGGATCATCAACGCCATCACGCCGCCCGAGAGCAGCATGACGAACGAGAAGATCATGTACAACGTGCCGATGTCCTTGTGATTCGTCGCGAACAGCCAGCGACGCCATCCGTGCGGATGGTCGTGCGCGTGATCGTCGTGACCCGCCACGTGATCGTGAGCGATGGAACTCATACCCAATCTCCTTGCTTCGAACTGGTCGAACGACTTAACTGTTCTTCGCTGCGTCGGCCGCGGCACCGGCGGCATTCGCCGACTTGTTGCCGCGTGCTTCGCGCACCTGTGCCGGCTGAATCACGTCGCCGGTCTTGTTGCTCCACGAGTTGCGCTCGAACGTGATGACGGCCGCAAGCTCCACATCGTTCAGATGCGACCAGTTCGGCATCGCATTCTTGCCATGCAGCACGATGCTGATGTGATCGGCCACCGGGCCCGTCACGATCTTGCCGCCATCGAGCGCCGGGAACGCACCGCCGCCCTTGCCGTTCGGCTGGTGGCACACAGCGCAATTCGAGGCGTAGACCTTCTGGCCGCGCTCCATCAGTTCCTGCACGGTGTAGGTCTTGTTCGGATCGTCTGCCGAGGCCGCCATCTGCTTCTTCTGCGTGTCGACCCACTTGTTGTAATCGTCTTCCGAAACAACCTTCACCACGACCGGCATGAACGCGTGTTCCTTACCGCACAGCTCGGTACAGAAGCCACGGTACTCGCCGACCTTCTCCGCCTTGAACCAGGTGTCGCGCACGAAGCCCGGGATGGCGTCCTGCTTGATACCGAAGGCAGGCACGTAGAACGAGTGGATAACGTCGTTGGCCGTAGTGATCAGACGCACCTTCTTGTTGACCGGTACGACCATCGGGTTATCGACTTCCTGCAAGTACGTGTTGCTCTTCGGCTCGGTGCCGTCGATCTGGCTGCGCGGCGTGGTGAGTGTCGAGAGGAACTTGATGCCCTCGCCTTCGCCCTTCAGGTAGTCGTAGCCCCACTTCCACTGATAACCCGTCACCTTGATGGTGATGTCGGCGTTGGTGGTGTCCTTCATGGCCACGACGGTCTTCGTGGCGGGCAACGCCATCAGAATCACGATGATGAACGGCACGACCGTCCAGATCACCTCGACCGTGGTGCTTTCATGGAAATTCGCAGGCTGATGGCCTTTGGATTTGCGGTGCTTGATGATCGAGTAGAACATCACGCCGAACACAGCGATGAAGATCACCAGACAGATGATCAGCATCATGGTGTGCAGGCTGTGAAGCTCCTCCGCAAGCTTCGTGACCGGCGGCTGGAAGTTGAGCTCGTTGACGGCCGGCCCACCCGGCATATCCGCGACTCCCGCCGCGATGGCCGGAGCGCCGGCGAGCAGTGAAGCGCCCGCAAGGAAAGCCGCCAAGGCGTGTTTCGTTTTTTTCATAGCTTCCTTACCCAAAATTACCATCCAAATCCTCCCTGGCGGTCGCCCGAGATCGTCTCCATCTCTCTCAGGCCTGTTGGGCAAGACAACGGCGCAGCTCGCGCGCAAACGTTTCGCGGCGATGCGGCGCAAGATAGGCACCGACACTGACCGAGCGGCTACCCGAGCGCAAGACGATGCGCGTTCGCGGCGGCTTTTCGATGTCGATGCGTACCCAGCGGGGATTGAACTCGAACTGCGTCAACCTCTGTGCTGAACGTTGCTCGACCACAAGGCTCACGGGCGACAACCGAATGACCTCGTAATCTGTGGCATGCCGGGCATGAATGACGAACGCAACGCCCACCACGAGCAAGTCCAGGCCTGTGAACGGCAAGACCAACCACCCACCGCGCCACGCCGCAATCAAGGCAACACCCAGTGAGACGGCGGCCAACGACAGGTAGAACAGGACAAACTGGCGCGGCGATATCGCGCAGTTGCGCTTATGCGTCCATTCCTTCATCGCCGAACCGTTTCCGGTCTCGGAAGAAGAGGCTGCGAGCATCGCCGTCACCCGTGGGGCATTTTGGGTCTTTCATGTCCGACGGCCGGGAACTAGTTGCGTCCGGGCCGCGACAAACTGCCGCATTATAGAACGCGCATTCTCGAAGCGACAACATTGATACCGAGTATTTGGCGCGCCATAGCATCCTCCTGAACTCATTGATGCAAAAGGGAAATCCGGTTAATCCCCTAGCCGAAAATCCCAACGGCCGAGCGACTACGGGATACTCCCTATGCGTCGCACGTTTGACACATTGCAACACGCGGCGACTCGTTGCGGTGTCCTGAATACCCTGCCAACCGACACATTCGAACGACACGTCACCACCCCGTCTTCGCACTAAGGGCTTCGTTGCGATGCGGGATTCGTCCGATATCCATCAACAGTAGACGCCGTGCCGGATTTCGCGTGCGACGTTATGTCGCGCCTTCCTCCGAGGCCTGGATACTGTGGCGACACCGCGTCATAAGGGGCTTTGCCCCGAGCCTTCACCCGTTGTCGCTTTGGTATCCTGCCGCCATCGCGGCGTCGTGGCGCGCGGACCACGCACGATGCAGCGAAGCCCGATGCGCGCAGCCATCAGACGCATGCTACAAGCGAAACATGTTCCCTACATCGCTTTACCATGCGAGCCACGCGCCCTCTCTCTTCCCGCTCGTTTGCCGACGGTCTGAGCGCCCTGCGAGACGCCACCGGCTTCGACGTTCTTCACACGCTGCTCCTTTCGCTTTGCAGCGCGCTGGGCCAGCGCTACTTCAGCTATCGCGGCCACTTCGCATTGCCCGATGGCCGCTTCGCAACACCACGCCTCGGCAATCTGCCCAGTGAGTGGCAGCAGCGTTATGACGCACAACGCTACGACACCGTCGACCCCGTCCTCTTGCTCGCCGCGCGGCAGCTCACACCGGTCGAATGGACGCCGGGGTTGTACGCGTCCCCCGAGGCCCGACAGTTGCTCGATGAACAGCGCGCCGCCGGGTTGCGCTTCGGCATCACGTATCCGGTCTTCACGCCATCGGGGGCATCGGGGACATTGAGTCTGTCGTCGCCGAGACGCCCCGCGCGTTGCCTCCGTCCATCGGCACAACATCATGCACAACCTCAGGGGCGTCACGATGCACGCTACTACGCGCGGCCAACGCATGACGTCGGCGATTCGGGCGCACATGTGTGGGCGTCGCATGCTGGCGTCGTGCTTGCTGCCCATGTGCATGAAGCCGTGTGGCGCCTCGTTCAGTGCGATGCGGCCCGTCGCTGCGCGCCAGCGCTGACGCCGCGCGAACGCGAGTGCTTGAGATGGGTGGCGTGCGGCAAGACATCGTGGGAAATCGGTCGCATCCTCACGCTTTCCGAACATGGCGTCGTCTTCCATCTGCGCAGCGCCATGCGCAAGTTCGACGTATCGAGCCGCCATCGCGCCGCGAAGATGGCAAGCGACTACGGACTGCTCGACGATGTCGCGTTGCCACCGCACACAAATGTCGACGAGATCACTTTCGCGACGCAAGATCGGCAAGCGTCTTGTAGCGTGTCAACGTGAACGTATCGGTAGCAGCCTTCACGAACGAGCCACCGCCAAGACGCCCCACCGGACTGAGGGCGTGTAAGTCGACATGACAGGTGACGGGATCGAGCAGCGCGTCGTCTACGTGCACAGCGAGCACCGTGCCGAGCACAACCCATCCTCCGCCGGGTGCAGCGCTGATCTCGATGATGTCGCGCACCTCGCACTCGAAGGCGACGGACGCCTCCCGAACACGCGGGGGCCGCACACGCGACGACGGCACTGGCGTCACGCCGGTGAGATCGAATTCCGACTCCCCGGGTGGCAAGGGCGCGGCCGAGAGATTCACGGCATCGATGCACGACGTGCTCGCCACATTCACGACGAACTCCGGCACAGCCTCGATATTGTGCAGCGTGTCCTTCTTTCGCCTCGGCTGCGGCGGCACCACAGGACAGAACAGCACCGTCATCGGCACACAGCACACGCCCATGAAGTACGCATACGGCGCGAGGTTCGGTCGCCCAAGCGCATCGACTGTGCTCACCCACGCAATCGGACGCGGGAGAATCGTGCTCATCATGAAGTTGTAGATGCGCGCCTCGTCCAGCGTCGCCGGATCCAGTTCCATCGGGTCTCCTTACACGGTTACATAGAATCGTGCGTGACAAGCACGGTGCGAGCACGCTCACGCGGCGCTCGGCACCTCGCCCGCGAGTCGAACGATGTCGTTCGCACATCCCCATGACAAGGTGAAGCCGCCGCCTCCATGTCCATAGTTGTGCAGCAAGCGCGCATACCGCTCGTCCCGGACAACACGCGGCGAATGACGCACCGGACGGAATCCGACGCGCGCATCGATGATGCGCAGGGCCGCAACGCCCTCGCAAAGTCGTGTGCAGCGACGAACGATGCCATCGATCTGACGTTGCCCGATGACCGTCGATGTCAGGTCGGGTTCTGCCGTACCGCCGAGTACGATGTCGTCGTCGCGCTCTACGATGTACGTCGGCGCGAAAGGATCCGAGTCATCGATGAAACATCCTTGCACGGCGTCGTCACGCGTGGCACGAAGCACAACGGCCCGCGACAGCGACAAGGCGTCGTCGCCGAACTGGCGGCTGCCGAAGCCGCAGCAATTCACCACGATCTCGACCTCGTCGAGCAATGCAGAGGGATCCTCGATGCGACGTGGCACGAATCGCCCGCCTAGCTCAAGGAACATGTTCATCAGATAACGCAGGTAGGTCTCAGTGACCGCGACGGGCACGTCCATGCGGTACGCGCAGGCAAAGCGCGATGGCACACGCGCCGGCGGTACCCGACACAGACCGCTGGCGCAGTCCGCCCACCAGGGCACGCCAGCGTCGCGCCGGAAATATTCGGTCAATGGCCTCATGCTCACTCCGGACGACGCATCCGACGACAATCGATGCATCGCTCCATAGGTGTGCCGGGCGCGAGAGAGATAGATGAGATCCGGGGCCTGATAGAACGGATGCCAGATCGCCGCCGCAAGCGCCGACGTCGTTTGCGATGGCCCCTCAGCAGCGAAAATGGCGACGCGACGACCTGCGAGCGACATCGCCACTGCGGTCGTCAGGCCGCTCACACCGGCGCCTATGACAATGACGTCCATACCCGACATCACACTCATGGGCATGTCCCGCGATGCAACGGACCGTGCTCGCCAGGCGCATGGCCCTCAGGCAGCACCGCCAATGCGCAAGCCGGTGGACGGGTCACGTCATCGAAGCATTGCGGTGACTTCAGTCCACTGCCAGTTCCTAGCAACACCACTTCCGCCCCCGTCTGGATACGCCCGCTGGCGAAACCCGCTTGCAACGCCGCGTAGCCTGCCGCCGCAGACGGTTCATACCAAAGACCGAACCGCTGTGCGAGCGTGCGCGACGCAGCAGCAATGCACTCGTCGTTCACTACCACGCAGGTGCCACGCGTAGCTCTGAGGGCGTGCAGCGCTGCAAAATGGTCTCTCGGTTGACTCACCGAGAGACTGTCGGCCACCGTGTTAGGCGTAACGGCAGTGGGCGACACCGGCAACGCCACGGTCTCGTCGTACGTCGTCCAGTCGCGCGCGATGCTGTCGGCGCTATGGGCCTGTGCTGCCATCAGACGCGGAATCGCCGAGGTGATACCCAGTGCAAAGAGGTCAAGAAATCCCGCCGCGATGCCTGACAGAATATTGCCGTCCCCCGTCGGCACGATGACCCAGTCGGGGACATGCCACGCCATCGCTTCAGCAATCTCATAGGCACAGGTCTTCTTGCCTTCACGCGTAAATGGATTCACACCGGTGTTCCGACAACACAAGAGCGCGTCGTCGGCCATGCGTTCGGCAATCTCGAAGGCGTCGTCATAGGTGCCCCCGATCTCGTAGACGTTCGCGCCATACGCCCGAATCTGCGCGAGCTTCGCGAAGGGCGTGCTGGCTGGCACCACGACCGTTGCCGCCATCGCCTGCGCGGCGGCGATGCACGCAAGCGACGCCCCTGCGTTGCCGGTCGAGGCCGTCACCGCCCCCGTGCACCCGGCGCGTTTTGCGACGGCCAGCACCAGCTCGGTGGCACGGTCCTTGAGCGAGCCGCTAGGATTCCGCGCTTCGTCCTTGATCCGAAGCCGGACGCCACCGTCGTCCCCGCAATCGATCAAGGGTGTTCCGCCGACACGTAGTCGGCTACCCCAGTGCGCTTCGACGGGCAACAAGGCGACGTACCGCCACATGCCTTCCGTTTCACTTTCTCGGAATGTCGTCACGATATCCATCGCCGACGGCGAGTCCGCATCGGCCTTGCGCTGGATTCGTAAGTTCTGTCCACACACATGGCATCGATAGCGAATCGTCCCCCACGTCTGCGGGGTCGCGCAGCGCACGCAGGTATAGCGATAAGAGAACGACGGCATCACGTCAGACTCCCCGGATTCAACAGGTGCGCCATCACGGCGTTTTGCGCGTGCAGTCGGTTCGCTGCTTGTTGGAACACCCACGACGCCGGGCTTTCTACGACGTCATCCGACACCTCCTGCCCCCGATCCACTGGCAAGCAATGAAGATAGCCTGCGTTCGGTGCGGCAAGCCGCATGATGTCTTCGTCCACGCACCAGTCGCGATAGCGCTCGAAGGCCGCTTGCATCCCCGCTTCGTCGACCCCCTCTCCCGAGCGCTGTGGCAAGTGATTGAGGCTGCACCACGACTTGGCATAGACGGCGTGCGCATCGGTCACACCATCGCGCAAATCATGCGTCACGCGAATCCTCGCCCCCGTCTGCCCGGCAAACTCTGCGGCGGCCGCCATGACCTGATCGTCGAGCGCAAACGGTGGGGGATAGGCGAGCGTCACGTCCATCCCGGTTTTGACGGCGGCGAGCAACAGACTTTGCGGCACCGCGACAGGCTTGTGCCAGCTTCCCGAGTAAGCCCAGCTGATGCACAGCTTGCGCCCGGTGAGTCCGCCCAGTTGCTCCCGTAGCGTCATGACATCCGCGAGCGCCTGACACGGATGAAAACGGTCGCACTCCATGTTGATGACCGGCACCTGACTCGACTCGGCGAACGCTTCGAGATGTCGGTGCGCCGCACCGTACACCCAGCCTGCGGGGGCGCCGTACATGCGAATCGCTATCGCGTCACCGTAGGACGACAGCACTCGCGCCACGTCGGCCACACGCTCCGTCGAGTAGGGGATCTCCGCGTCAGGAAGCGCCGGCGTGTAAATCCCCGTGTGCGGATCCAGGACGATGGCGTTCCCCCTAATCTCGCCAGTCCTGTCTGGAAGCTGCTACGCGTGCGCAGCGAGGCGTTATAAAAGAGAAAGTAGATCGTCCTGTCACGAAGCGCCCCCTCGGTGTGCAGGGGATATCGACGCTTGAACGATAGCGCCGCACTCAGCAACGCCCGGTAGTCCGGGGCACTCATCGTCAAATCGGGCGCAAGCCAATGACACGTCACAAGTCCCTCCTGATCGCCGTTCATCCACCGTAATTCAGTCGTCTCCCGCGCGTTGCGCAGACTTCGCGTTTAAGTCCTGTAGTTGCACGCCATCAAGGTGGTCGCCACCGACTCGCCTGTTGTGCAAACCTTTCTGCGCATGACAGCCCCAGGCGTTCAAAAAGACGACGTGGCACCCGCGCCGCCTCCATCATCTGCACGCCAACCGCCAATGGATCGACGCTCTCCAGCAGCACCCGATCGGCCTCGGTTTCGCCGAGTCCAATCGCACAAAGATGTTCTCGCCACGTCGCGATCTCGGGCGCGAGAAATGCCATCATCAGTTCCGGCAACAGTTGATTGAGGCATTCGCGCTCACCGAGCGAAAGGTCAGGCACCCACTCGCTCGCGAAACGAACGAACGCTGCCTGATGCCGCATCTCATCCGCACCGTGCTCCGACAGCAAGGTGTGCACCGGCGGGTAAATCTCATCTCCCGCGCCCGCCTGACGTAACGTTCCGGTGATCAGCGTCTCCGTCACGGTCGCTGCGGCAATGCTTGCGATACCCGCGTACGCTGGTGAAACCGATTCGCACAAAGCCAGCACCCGCGCGACACCCCGAGATGTCCCCTTTTCCATGACGTGCCCCGCCGCGCGCAACATCTGCAAACGGAAGCGCTCCATCATCCAGGTGTGGAAACCTTCGTCCGTGTAAATCGCCAGCAAATCGTCGCGACTCACCGCCGTGATGTCATCTCTGTCGAGCATCTTCTCGATGGCCCGGTTGACGATGAACAACTCGACCTGCTCCGTTTTGTTCAGGTAGTCTCCGAGACGCAGTGCACTCAACCGCTGCCGAGCCGCCTGACCTTGCGCGCAGACCAACGGATGCGTCGCATACGGCATGAGCGACACATTGAAAAACAGATGCCCCGGCAGCAAAGGCGGAAACGGCAACTCCGTAGCACAGCGGGTGACTGCAGCGACGTCTCGCCACGGTTTGGGTTCGAATGCGGATACACCGTGTCCGCCGGAGACACCATATGCGCCGATGCCGGTCTGCTTAGGCGTCATGAGGCATCGATGACGCGACGGGTGCTATTTGACGCGGTGCCAGCAGCACGAGGCTGGCACGCTCAGGCCCGAGCCCGAGCCCGGTCAAAGGTGCCCCGATGTGACGCTCGACGAAGTCGATAAAGCCGTGCATAGCTTCATCCAGCACCCCTTCCCGGGCCTGATCGAGCGAGGGCTCCGTCAGCCCGGGATAGATCAGCACATCCGGCATGGCATCCGCTGTCAGCACATCGCGATGCACGCGCATCGGCACCCCCTGGTACGTCGACTTTGCGTAGTGCTTGAGACAGTCCACCTTGTTGAGATACACGCAGTCCACTGCATGCGTTCTGATCACGTCTCTCAACTGCGCGAGATCGAGCATGCCGATGCGGCGCGGCCGCCCGGTGCCCGTTCCGTACTCCGCAGTGAGCATGCGAAGCGCGGTGCCCACGTCGAACGGATCGCTGGAGCGAAGCAATGTGTCGGCGGAGAAACATGACTGCTCCTCCACTTTTCCGATGTGGGACTGCGACGCCTCGTGGCAGTACTGTGCGGAGCGCTCGCCGCCAAGCTCCGAAGGAAATGGCCCGCGCCCTACGCGCGACATGATGGCTTTGGCCACGCCGATCGTCTGCCGGTGGTACTTCGGCGAAAGATCGCCCCCCACATACGCGTAGGCAGGCACCGTGTGGCTCGATGTGACATAGGGCTGACTTCCCTCGACCACGTCGAGCAGCACCGACTGTGCGCCTTCAAACAACACGCTCGCGCCTGCCCTGACACGACACGTGAGCCATCCACGATCCGACTGGATGTACGGCCGCAAAGACGCTGCCACCCGGGGTAAGTCCCTTAGCAGATCGGACATTTCTGCCATCCACGGCGAGGTGCCGCCCTCGGCGTTGACCATGCGCGTGAAGATGTTACGCATCGAACCCACGGCCTCGGATTCGTTCGCGATCAGGTCGCCGAGCATCAGATTGACGCGCATATCGTTTCGGACACGCAACGCGCGGTCTGCGTAGCACGGGCCGATACCGTTGCCGGTCGTGCCGATCGTGTCGCCATTGCGACGATCCATCGCAATGTGATGCGGCTGCACCAATGCAGCGCGTGCGCTGATGTGAAGCCGCCCTTCGAGGGCGATACCCATCTCGCGCAGCTGACCAATCTCATCCGCCAGCTTCCACGGATTGACGGCACAACCCGACCCGATATACAGCGTGGCATGGGGATGGAATACACCGGAGGGCAATTGCTTTAGCGCGATGCGCCCTTGCGGTGTGTCAATGGTATGGCCCGCATTGGCCCCGCCGTTGAAGCGGGCAATGATGTCGTACCCCGGTGCGAGGGCATCGATGATTTTCGCCTTACCCTCGTCGCCGTATTGCAGCCCGACGAGGACATCCGCGAACCCTCCGGCAGCGAGCGAAGCGTGTTGATCCGTTGATGAGGAGGAGCCAAAGGAAGCAGTAGAAGCTGTGGTCATGCGCGGTGCAAGTCAAAGAAAAATCGGGGGATGGGCGCCTGCTCGGCAGCCAGGCACTCGTAGACCCAGCGACCGACGGCGATGTCGAGAATGCCAAGTCCGAAAGGGGAAAAAACGATGGGCCGATCGCGCATCGGCGGCTCACCGCCGCTCAGCAAGTGCGGCAGCGATGTCGTGACGAAGCGTCGATGGCCCGTCGCGATTTCGGTGAGATGAAGCGACGTCGAGGCACGCAAGCAATGGTCGATATCGTCGACCACGTTGTGCGCCGCCATGACAATCGATGGTGCGAGATCTCGCAACGATAGATGCAACACGATCGGACAGTGCGCAAACCATTCGGGATCTTCAATATGCGGGGACACCGCCGTGGTCGCCAATACGATCACGTCCGATTCGCGTATCGCGTTTTCCAGCGACGCTTCGACGCGGGCGTTCAACCCAATTTGCGTTTCGATTCGGCTTGCAAGCGACTCGGCATATCGGATGTTCAGGTCATGGACCATGACCTCGCCAATGCTCAGTTCCGCTAGCGGCAGACACTCGGCGACATGGCGTGCAATCACCCCCGCCCCGATGAGCGCCACACGCCGAGGACAAGCGGTGGCGTCGTGCGCGAGACATCGAAGCGCGCTGATCGCGCTCGCCGCCGTGCGTGCCGCGCTGATGATGCTCGCCTCCATGCAGGCCATCGGGTACCCCGTCACCGCATCGTTGAGAATCAGCACCGCGGACGCCCTCGGCATGCCACGCTCGATGTTTTCCGGGAAACTCGAAATCCATTTGATACCGGTCACACTCTCGCGGCCTTCGCCACGTCCGCGGATGTGCGCGGGCAACGCGATGATGCGATTGCGCTGTGCGTCAGGAAACCGGAGAAACTGGCTTTCCGGATTCACGGTATGGCCCGCGTGATGCGCGCGATATGCCGCTTCGACGGTATCGAGAATGGCGTGCTTGCCGTGGCGAACGGCCGTGTCGATCTGCTCGCCAGTGAACACGCGGAACTGTGGAATGGGGCGCGCGTTCATGACAGCGACGGTGCAACCGTTTCGATGGAAGCGGCGGTGGTGCCGGATGCACCGGATACGCCAGACATACCCGGCATGTCGCCGAAACACGCCGCAGCCCAGTCACCGTCGTAAAGCGTGTCGAGATAGTTGTTGCCCATGTCGGGCGCGATGGCAACAACGGTATCGCTCGCAGCAATGTCTGCTATCGAAGCCTGCACCGCGTGAAGCACGCTTCCCGTCGACCCGCCAACCAGCAGCCCTCGGCAAGCCAGCCTGTGGCACATGCGCAGGGTGTCGGATTCGTGAACATGGACGATGGCATCCGGTGGTTCTGAGTCCAAAAGTTCGCTGAGCGGTGGTCTGCAACTGGTGCCAAGCCCCGGAATGAAGCGTGGCCCAGGCGGACCACCGAACGTGACGGACCCCACTGCGTCGACGGCGATCACACGCGTTCGCAATCGATGTGCGCGGACATAGTGAAGACAGCCCATCAATGTACCGGTCGTCCCTGCACCGATGAAAAGATGATCGACGTCCGGATAGGCCGAGAATATTTCCGGCGCCGTCCACCGAAAGTGCGCACGCCAGTTGGATGGATTCGCATACTGATTGACCCAGATGCACTGCGGATCTCGCTCGACCTGCTCCCGAATCCACGCGATGCGCGTCGCGAGATAGCCCCCCTGTGCGTCGCGACGGTCGACACGCACGACACGCGCGCCGACGGCCTGCATCGCCCGGATGGCCTGCCGCGACGTGTTGGGGTCGGTCACGCACGTGAATCGGTAGCCGCGATTCGCGCAGACCATCGCCAGCGCCACGCCGAGATTGCCCGATGAAGACTCCACGATCTGGGTGTCGCGCCGAATCCGATGGGTGGTTTCGAGGTCGTCGATCAGTTGCAGCGCGGTCTTGAGCTTGACGGAGCCCGCAGCGTTAAACCCTTCCAGTTTTAGATGAACGGTGGCTGCGCACAAACCCTCGATGGCCGTGAAGACGGGGACGGTCGGGCGAAGGAATTCGCCATCGATACGAAGCGCCTTCGACGCGCCTGCATGACGTGCCCCGTCGCATTGCGCACGTTCGACGTCTTGTCGTACCGATAACGTTTCGTGTTGAAAGTCCACCACCCACCTCCCGAGTATTCGCCCGCAAGCAACGCTTGTGCGTGAAGAGACGCAGGGAGAGATGCCATCCAGGTCCTGCGATCAATCACGCCGTGAAGCGTCATTTAAGCGAACCGGACGAGCGTGGAACACCTGCATACTCGTGTAGAACGCAGGCTGCGGCGGTGCATCAGGCGACGCATCACTCGGCGTGATGCAAGGGCGTGGGAGAGGCTTCGGCATCGGCGGAACGCCGCCGATGCGATGCTGGCAGGAGGAACGAATGGGTGCTTAGCGCGGACGGCCGCCGCGACCGATATCCTGAAGACGCACGACTGCGTTGCCTGCGGCATCGGTCTTCTCTGGGATCTTCCAGGCGTGACCGTAGACGAGTTCGAACGTCAGTGCGATCGTGCCGTCGGGGCCACGCTGACGCTCCAGCGCCGCTCGCAATGCCGCAAGTCGCGCCCGCCCCGTCAATCCCTGGCGACGCTCGGGCTGCGGATTCACCCCGAGCAGACGAACGTCGCGCAGCAAGGTGTCAGGTGATTCGAACGTCAGCGTCAGACGCTCCATGTCGGTCACGGGCGTATCGAATCCGCTCGCCACCATCATGTCGCCCAGATCGTGCATGTCCGTCGGTTCCAGCGCGTGGGGAAGGCCGTCGACTTCCGCCCACGCAGCACGCAGCTCGCGCAGCGTGTCAGGGCCGTAAGCCGAGAACATCAGCAATCCGTCCGTCGTCAGCACGCGGTGCCACTCGGGGATCACGCGATGCGGCTCGCGATACCAATGGAGCGCAAGGTTGGACCACACGAGATCGAAGGCACGCGACGCAAACGGCAGCGCAGCGAAATCGGCCTGAACCACCCCATACGGAGGAGCGCTACGCAGCAGACGCCGCCAGCCGGATGTAGCGCCAGCCGCTGCAGCAGCCTTCGCCATGCCGAACGAGGCGTCGAGGCCCACACGGTATGCATCGGGATATCGTTCGCCGAAGCTCTGCAGATCACCGCCCGTGCCGCAGCCTGCGTCCAGAACACGCTTGGGTTTGAGCTTGATGTAATCGAGCCGGCTCGCGAGGCGCGACGCCACCTCCCGCATCAGGAAATCGGCGTCCTGCCAGTTCGGTGCGCGACGGTCGAACGCAGTGCGCAAAATGCGTGCGGAGAACGCAGAGGACGGGTTTTGAGGGGCGTCGGAGGGCTTCATGGGACAGGCGAAAAGGCGAGTCGGCAGTATACTCGCTGCTGTCGGAACGCATCGGATACATCCGGGCCACTCCGCACCACGCGCCTGTTAAGTCGCCTGTTTCGATCCACCGCCCTCTGCTCTTCATCCCGGATATTCGCCGTGCCCATCCTCTCTTCGCTCCTCCAGACGCCGACTCGGCTAGCGAGCGGGTTGCTGCGCATCGCGTTGCCCGATCATTGCGCAATTTGTCGGCGTCGAGCGCTGAGGCAGATCTGTGACGCTTGCGCGACAGCATTCGACGCGAGCCAACCGGGCGCCAGGCCACGCTGTGCACGATGCGCTGTCGCTTTGCTGTCGCCAGTGCTGGCACTGGACGGAACGGTTGCGCCAACGCCGGATGGTGCGACAATTTGTCGCACCCCAACATCCGCCCTCTGCGGACAATGCCTGCAAGACCGGCCCGCGTTCGACGCCACGCTGACGCTCGCAGACTACGTTCCGCCGCTCGACATGCTGATGATTCGTCTGAAATACCGTGGTGCGCTGCCGCTCGCGCGGGAATTCGGCGAGCGCCTCGGCGATGCTTTGAGAGAGGTCGCCCCGGCAAACCGCCATCGGGACTCGATACCGCTCGTGGTGCCCGTGCCCCTGGCGCCCTCGCGATTGGCCTCACGCGGCTTCAATCAGGCATGGGAGTTAGCGCGCGTTGCGGCTCGGCGGGCAAGTCTGCCGGCCAGCGTCGGGGTGCTTCACCGGGCGCGAACGACACCGGCGCAGCGTCGGTTGTCGCGTGACGCGCGCCAGCGCAATCTGCGTGACGTCTTTGTCGCTAGCGAGCGCATCGAGGGGCGCCACATCGTCCTGATCGACGACGTGATGACCACCGGCGCCACCTGCGACGCTGCGGCCGCCGCGCTCAAGCGCGCGGGTGCCGTGCACGTCCTCGCGGCCGTCGTGCTGCGCACGCCGCCCTCGGCCCACTCAATTAATTAGCCTCACACTCATGTTCAACGTCGTTCTCGTCTCGCCCGAAATCCCGCCGAACACCGGCAACGTCATCCGTCTGTGCGCCAATACAGGTGCCCGGTTGCATCTGATCGAACCGCTCGGATTTCCGCTCGACGACGCGCGCATGCGACGCGCCGGGCTCGACTATCACGAGTACGCCGAGATGAAAGTGCATCGGGATTGGCCCGCGTTTCTCGCCGCCGAAGCCCCCGACCCCGCGCGCATGTTCGCGCTGACCACACGCGGATCGCGTCCCTTCGGCGAGGTGTCGTTTGCGCCGGGCGACTGGTTCGTCTTCGGCTCCGAAACGCGGGGACTGGACCCGGACCTGCTCGACACGTTCGCCATGACGCAACGTGTGCGTCTGCCGATGCGCCCCGGCAACCGGAGTCTCAATCTCTCGAACACCGTCGCCGTCGTCGTTTTCGAGGCGTGGCGCCAACAGGATTACGCTGGCGGATCCTGATTCTCGAGTTCGCGACGGTACAGCGCGAACATCGCCGCGTCGAAGCACACGAACTCAACGTGCTCGATGACGGGGAAATGGGGCAGCGCGTCGCTCACAGTGAAGACGGCGAGCGGCACGGCAAGCTCCGGCGGGTATCCGTAGACGCCACAACTGATCGCGGGAAATGCCACGCTCCGGCACCCTTGCCCGGCCGCCAGACGCAAGCTTTCGCGATAGCAACTCGCGAGTAACGCGGGTTCGTCATCCGCGCCGCCGTGCCACACCGGGCCCACGGCGTGAATCACGAATTTTGCTTTGAGACGAAAACCGGGCGTGAGCTTCGCTTGTCCGGTCGGGCAACCATGAAGCTTGCGGCAGGCGTCCAGAAGTTCCGGGCCTGCGGCGCGGTGAATTGCACCGTCGACGCCACCGCCGCCCAGCAGCGATTCGTTCGCGGCATTGACGATGGCATCGAGCGTGGATTGCGTGATGTCGCCCTGCGAAGCGTGCAGGTGACGATGAGGAAGGGCAGCTTGCGACATGGGCATCTCTCCCTTGTTGCGAGTGTCAACGGCCAAAAGCCGTGGCAGGAGAACAACCTTCCGACGGTTCGTCGTCAGACGAACGACCGGAAAGTCCGGCAAAACATCGATGTGCCGCGAAAGGTGCGCTCAGTCCTGCGAGGCGTCGTCTTCGCGCTCTGCGCGGGCGTCACGACGTAGCAACGCTTCCACCGCAGCACGGGCCGGAAGCCCGTCGAACAGCGTCGCACAAACGGCGTCCGTAATCGGCGTTTCGACGCCGTGCGCACGGGCCAGATCGCGCACCGCACGTGCACATCGTACGCCCTCGGCGACATGGCCCAGCGATGTCAACACCTCATCGAGCGACTTGCCGGACGCGAGCTGCAATCCGACAGTGCGGTTACGCGACAGATCGCCGGTAGCGGTCAGAATCAGGTCGCCCATGCCGGTCAGCCCCATGAACGTCTCGGGCTTGCCGCCCAGCGCGACGCCCAGCCGGGTCATTTCAGCCAGACCGCGCGTAATCAGCGCCGCGCGGGCATTAAGACCCAGACCGAGACCATCGCTCACGCCCGTCGCAATCGCGAGTACGTTCTTTACAGCCCCACCGACTTCGACGCCGACAAGATCATCACTCGAATAAATGCGCAATGCACCGAAGTGGCACGCCGCGATCGTCAATTCGCAAAGGGCCGGGACGGCGCTCGCAATCGTCAGCGCGGCAGGCAAGCCTTTCGCGACTTCACGCGCAAAACTGGGACCTGAGAGCGAACCGCCAGCAACGGCAGGAAAAACGTCCGACACAACCTGGTGCGGCAGCAGGCCTGTATCCGCTTCGAAACCCTTGCACAGCCAGACGAGGTTTTTCGGCGCATCCGTGGCCTTAGCCATATGGCCAGCCAGCGCCCGCAACCCGGCAACCGGGACGGCGGCAACGCACAATGCGTGATCGCCGGAGCCATGCGCCATCGCCGTCTCGAAATCGCTTTCGAAACGCAGACGGGGAGATAACGGGGAACCGGGGAGGTAAGCGGAATTCTCGTGCGTGGCGGCCAGTTGCGCCACGAGCGCGGCGTCGCGCGCCCACAGGACGACGTCATGGCGTGTTGCCATGTGACTCGCCATCGCGGTGCCCCAGGCACCTGCACCGAATACGGCAATTTTCATGTGGAAATCTCGACGCAGCGGCCGGTCAGCGTGTACCGGCCACGGCGTCGAAGCAGCGCAAGCGCTTAGTGGGTCTGAGCGGACGAGCCGTCAGGCATCACGATGCCCGGGGCCGGCGTCTCGCCATTGGCCGCTTGCTGCTCGGCCAGTTGTGCCAGACGTTGCTCGTACAGCGCCTGGAAGTTCACTTCCGCCAGATGGATCGGCTGGAAGCCGGCGCGGCTGATGGTATCGGCCACGTTGGCACGCAGGTACGGGTAGACGATCGTCGGGCAAGCGATGCCGATAAGCGGATCGAGTTGCTCGACCGGCACGTTGCGGATTTCGAAAATCCCGGCTTGCTTACCTTCGACCAGAAAGGCCACCTTGTCCTTGATCTTGGCCGTCACCGTGGCGATCACGGCGACTTCGAAGATTTCCTCGGCCAGGCGCTCGGCGGCGACGTCCAACTGCACTTCAACGGTCGGCATCTCCTGTTCGAGGAAGATCGCGGGCGAATTCGGCTGCTCGAGCGACAGATCTTTCAGGTAGGCGCGCTGGATGCTGAAAAACGGCTGATTCTGGTCGGACATTTCGTTTCCTTGGAATTGAGACAGCCGCGCAATCACGCGGCTGGGCGACTATTTTGCAGGCGGTATCAGGCAGCTTGCAAGAGCGGAACGAGACCACCGGCACGATCGAGTGCCGACAGATCGTCGTAACCGCCAATATGACGCTCGTCGATGTAAATTTGCGGTACGGTGCGACGCCCAGTGCGCGACATCATTTCTTCGCGACGGGCCGGCTCCTTGTCGATCAGGATCTTCTCGATCTCCTGAACACCGCGCTGACGCAGCAGGCGCTCCGCCATCTGGCAATACGGGCACACTTGCGTGCTGTACATCACGATCTTCGGCATGACTGCAACTCCTTGATTACTTGATCACCGGCAAACCGGCTTCCTGCCAGGCGGCAACACCGCCCTGAAGGCTGAACGCCTCAGCATAACCAAGATTGCGAAGGAGCGTCTGAGCGCGCGCCGAGCGCTGGCCGCTCTTGCAAACGATCAGAACCGGAGCCGCCTTGTTCTTGATGACGCCCGCGACCTTTTGCTCCACGTCGTCGAGCGGCACGTTACGTGCGGACGGCAGGTGGCCAGCGGCAAATTCCTCAGCCGTGCGCACGTCGAGCACCACGGCGCCCTTACGGTTGATGAGCTGGGTTGCTTCCACGGTCGACAGACCGCGACCGCCGCGCTTGAATACCGGCCAGGCCAGCATGCCGCCCGAAACGAGGGCGATGGCGATCAGCGCGAGGTTGGTGTAATCGGCAAAGAACTTCACAAACCACCTGAAAAATATCAAAAGAATCCGATCATTATAAAATATTCCGTGATTGCGCCGACGGGTCTCGTTGGCAATCGTTGCGCCGGGCGTCGGCGGCTCCCTTTGCGAAGCCCCGAATGTCACCGCGAAGTGACGCCAAACCCATACCGGGCCTGGCTCCGCCCGATGCGACGAATTGCCCCGCCTCCGTCGGCTGCCCCCGCTTTCCTACTCTGACTGAAGTTTGCTTATGTACAAGCTCGTTCTTATCCGCCACGGCGAATCGACGTGGAACAAAGAAAACCGCTTCACGGGATGGGTCGACGTCGACCTGACCGAGAAGGGCGTCGCCGAAGCCAGCCAGGCCGGCAATCTGCTCGCCGAAGCGGGTTTCAAATTCGATCTCGCTTACACGTCGGTGCTCAAGCGCGCGATCCGCACGCTCTGGCACGTGCAGGACGCCATGGATCAGATGTGGATTCCCGTCGTGCACAGCTGGCGTCTGAACGAGCGTCACTACGGTGCGCTCGCCGGCCTGAACAAGGCTGAGACGGCGGCGAAGTACGGCGACGATCAGGTCCACGTGTGGCGTCGCAGCTACGACACGCCGCCGCCGCCGTTGGCCGCGGATGACGAACGCAGCTCGTACAACGATCCGCGTTACGCCAAGCTCAAGCGCGAAGAGATTCCGCTCACCGAGTGCCTGAAGGACACCGTGGCGCGCGTGCTGCCGCTGTGGAACGAATCGATCGCTCCGGCCGTGCGTGCAGGTAAGCAAGTGCTGGTCGCCGCGCACGGCAACTCGCTGCGTGCCCTCATCAAGCACCTCGACAATATTTCGGACGACGATATCGCCGGCCTGAACATTCCGAACGGCACGCCGCTCGTGTATGAACTGGACGCCGACCTCAAGCCGATCCGTCACTACTATCTGGGCGATCAGGACAAGATTGCCGGTGCGCTGGCTGCCGTGGCCGCGCAAGGCAAGTCGAAGTAAGTCTCCGCTAACGTGCTGACGGCTGCGACGCTTTCCTTCGGGGGAACGTCGCAGCCCGCTCCCTGGCATTCTCGCCATCTTCCTGCCATCTCGGCGCACGCGCCCTCACTTCAAGCGCCTCACCTCACACGCGTTCGGTGGCTTCCGTAATAAGCGGTAACACGATTTCCGGACGCTTCTTGCGTCTGCACGCAGTCAGGCGACCCTCGGCGCGGGCACGTCCCACCGGCGAAAGCGGCGCCCTATCGGCCGACGTTCGACGAAATTCGCCATATGACATCGCCCGGAACGGAACTTTTCGTAGAACCACTCCGGAAAAGTCCCTGTCGAATGGGCAATGTCCCGCCTGCGGGCAAACGGTTATACTTCGCCAAAGTGCGCGCGCCCATTGGCGTGCGCCCCAAAATTCCGGGAATTCCACGCCTATATGCGCCAAACCCTCAAACACATCGGCCTGATCGTGCTGGGCCTCGCGACCGGTGCGGCTGCCACCCTCGCGTTCTCGCAGGCATCCGCCCAAAGCGCTACCACGCCGCTGCCGCTCGAACAGCTTCGTCTGCTGGCTGAAGTGTTCGGCCAGATCAAGCGCGAATATGTGCAACCGGTCGACGACAAGAAGTTGCTGACGGCTGCCATCAAGGGGATGGTGTCGAGCCTCGATCCGCATTCGTCGTATCTCGACAAGGACGAATACAAAGAACTCCAGGAGCAGACGCGTGGCCGTTTCGCGGGTCTCGGCATCGAGATCTCGCAGGAAGACGGCCTCGTGAAGGTCATCTCCCCGATCGAAGACAGCCCCGCGTTCAAGGCTGGTCTGAAGCCGGGCGACCTGATCACCCGCATCGACGACAAGCCCGTGCGCGGCATGACGCTCGATCAGGCGGTCAAGCGCATGCGCGGCGCCCCGGGCAGCAAGGTCACGCTGACGATCTTCCGCAAGTCGGAAGAGCGCACCTTCCCGGTCTCGATCGTGCGTGCCGAGATTCGTGTCCAGAGCATCAAGGGCAAGCTGCTCGAACCGGGCATCGGTTACGTGCGCATCACCAGCTTCCAGGAACGCACCGTGCCGGATCTGGCCAAGAAGCTCCAGGAACTGGCCAAGGACCAGCCGCTCAAGGGTCTGATTCTCGACCTGCGTAACAACGGCGGCGGCATTCTCCAGTCGGCTGTCGGCGTGTCCGCCGCGTTCCTGAAGGAAGGCGCTGTGGTCGTGTCCACCAACGGTCAGATCGAAGACGCAAAACAGACGTACAAGGCAACGTTCGACAACTACCGTCTGTCGGCCAGCCCGGAAGATCCGCTCAAGGGCGAAGCCCCGATCTGGAAGACGGTGCCGATGGTCGTGCTGGTGAACGCTTACTCGGCGTCCGCCTCCGAAATCGTGGCCGGCGCACTGCAAGATTCGAAGCGCGCCATCATCATGGGCAAGACGACGTTCGGCAAGGGCTCGGTCCAGACCGTGCGCCAGATGGGCCCGGACACGGCACTGCGTCTGACCACGGCGTACTACTACACGCCGAGCGGTCGCTCGATCCAGTCCATCGGTATCAAGCCGGACGTGCCGGTCGACCAGAATCCGAAGGGCGATCCGGACGACGTACTGGTCACGCGCGAAATCGATTACCAGAACCACCTGCACAACACGCAAACGCCTGACGAGCAGAAGGAAATCGACGCACGCGAAGCCCGCCGTCTGGAAGAACTGCGACGCCTCGAAGAAGAGAACGCGAAGAAGACGCCGGACGAGCGCAAGAAGGAACGCGAAGAGCGTCTGCCGGATCTGGGCAGTGCCGACGACTTCATGCTCCAGCAGGCCGTTCATCAGCTCAAGGGCGAGCCGGTCCAGCGCACGAAGTCGCGCCTCGAAGCCAACGCCGGCCCGCTGCCGAAGGACGCCTCGAAGGCCGCAGCACCGGCGACCGGGGCCAAGACGGATCCGAAGACGGACACCGTCGTGCCCGCCAAGCCTGCGGACAAGAAATAAGCAACGGCTTTACACTACAAACCGTGCCCGCGAAAGCCGGCACGGTTTTTTTATCCCTTTCCGTTTTGCGATGAACGACGATCAGCTGCTGCGTTACTCCCGCCATATCCTGCTCGACGAACTCGGTATCGAGGGTCAGGAGCGTCTGCTTGCCGCGCACGCGGTCATCGTCGGCGCAGGCGGTCTCGGCTCACCCGCAGCGCTCTATCTGGCGGCATCGGGCGTCGGACACATCACGCTGATCGACGACGACACCGTCGACCTCACCAACCTGCAACGCCAGATCCTTCACGATACGCAGAGCGTCGGACAGCCGAAGGTTGAATCCGGGCGCGAGCGCATCGCGCGCATCAACCCGGATGTGGTCGTCGACGTCATCAACGAACGCGTAGACGAAGCCCGCCTGACGACACTCGCACGCGGCGCCACCGTCGTGCTCGACGGCTCGGACAACTTCGCTACACGTCACGCGGTCAACCGCGCCTGCGTCGCTGCCGGTGTGCCGTTGGTCTCCGGGGCAGCGCTGCGCTTCGACGGACAGATCAGCGTGTTCGACGTGCGCAACGATGCATCGCCCTGCTATGAATGCATCTTCCCCGCGGACGAGCCGTTTCCCGAACAAGCCTGCGCCACGATGGGCGTGCTCGCACCGCTTGTCGGCATCATCGGCAGCATGCAGGCCGCCGAGGCGATCAAGCTGATCACCGGCATCGGTACGCCGCTCGTGGGCCGTCTTCAGATGCTCGACGGCCGCAAAATGAGTTGGCACACCATGCATTGCGCCCGCAATCCGGAATGTAAAGTCTGCGGACAGCGACACTGATTGCGTGGGGAATGGCTGAGGATGCGTCCGGCGTAGTCCTAAATTTCGGCTGTAGCAATCTCATCGATCAGCGAAAAAGAAAAAGCGGACGCTTCCTCACGGGAGCGTCCGCTTTTGCGTTGTGCGACGCACGTCGACCGATCAGGCCACCGCAAGTCTCGCCAGAGCAGCCTGCATTTCCTCAGGCTCGGTCGCGGCGAGCAGTTCCTGCACCGGCCGCTCGAGATCCGGTAAATGCGCGCGCAGAATCTCCTGCTTGACCTGCAGCAACTGGCTCGGGTGCATCGAAAATTCGCGCAACCCCATGCCGAGCAGCAGACGCGTCGCCGTCGGATCCCCTGCCATTTCACCGCACACGGCGACAGGCACACCGAAAGCGTGTGCCTCCCGAATCGTCATGGCGATGAGACGCAGGACCGCCGGGTGCAGCGGATCGTATAGATGCGCGACGGCATTGTCGGCACGGTCGATCGCCAGCGTGTACTGAATCAGGTCGTTCGTGCCGATGGACAGGAAGTCGAGCCGCTTCAGGAACATGGGCACGGTGAGGGCTGCGGCAGGCACCTCGATCATCGCGCCGAGCTTCACGTTCGGGTCGTAGAGCAGACCGGCGGCGTCGAGCTGCGCTTTCGCTTCGCGTACGAGTTCGAGCGTCTGATCGATTTCCTGCGCGTGAGCCAGCATCGGGAACAGAATCTGCACCTTGCCGAACGCCGATGCCCGCAGAATCGCACGCAGCTGCGTGAGGAACATGCGCGGCTCCGACAGGCTCCAGCGAATCGCGCGCAGCCCCAACGCCGGGTTCGGCGCGGTTTCGTACGTCTCGTGGCTGTCGAGCGGCTTGTCGGCCCCCACGTCGATGGTCCGAATCGTGAGCGGCAGACCGTGCATCGTCTCCACCGCACGCTTGTACGCCTCGAACTGCGCCTCTTCCTCCGGCGCCTCCTCCTCGTTCATGAAGAGGAACTCGGTGCGGAACAGGCCCACACCGACCGCGCCCGCATCGACGGCCGTCTTGGCGTCTTCCGGCAACTCGATGTTGGCGAGCAGCTCGATGGGCGTGCCGTCGATGGTTTGTGCCGGGGAGTGCTTCAGGCGCTGCAAGCGACGCTCTTCCAGCGCACGCTCGCTTTGCCGGTAGCTGTACTCTTCGAGCACGATCGGCGCCGGGTCGACGATGACGATGCCGTGATCGCCGTCGATGATGATGACGTCGTCCTGCTTGACGAGCAGACTCGCCTGCGCCACGCCGACCGCGGCCGGAATGCCGAGACTTCGGGCGACGATGGCGGTATGCGACGTCTTGCCGCCGAGGTCCGTGACGAACCCCTTGAACGTCTGCGACTTGAACTGCAGCATGTCCGCCGGGGCGATGTCGCGGGCCACGACGATCATGTCGTCGCGCGGCGTCTCGGCCACGACGTGGCGAATGCCGGGTGCACCGGCAAGGGCCTTGAGCACACGCTCCGTCACCTGTTCGATGTCGGCGCGACGCTCGCGCAGATACTCGTCTTCGATGTCCTCGAAGCGCGCAACGAGCACTTCGAGTTGCGTCGTCAGCGCCCACTCGGCGTTGTAGCGACGCTCGCGAATGAGCTTGACGACGGCATCGACCAGCAACGTGTCGTTCAGAATCAGGGAATGAACATCGAGAAACGCGCCCATCTCGCCGGGCGCATCATCGGGCAGTTCTTCCTTGAGGGTGTCGAGTTCCTGCTGGACAGTCGCCTGAGCGCTTTGGAAGCGCGCGACTTCGTCGTCGATCTGGCTGGGATCGAGCAGGTAGTGCGGGACATCGAGCGTGGCGGGCGCAAGCAAATAAGCGCGTCCGATCGCGATGCCGCGGGAAACGGGAATGCCGTGCAGGGTGAAAGACAAGGAAGTCTCCCCAGTTCAGAGGCGGTGATTCGACCGAATTCTGTGTGTATTACTGCCCTCAGGACAGCGAGCGGCGGTGCGGTGACAGCACGGCCTGCGCAATGCCGGTGTGCTGCAAGATGCGGCGCGCCTGCCGACGCCACATCACTTCCGCAATGCCTTATTCCCCTTCGCCGAACTTGTTCGCGATGAGCTCGAGGATTTCCTTCATGGCTTGAGCCTCATCCGAACCTTCGGTCTCGACTTCCACCGTCGAGCCGATGCCGGCCGCCAGCATCATGACGCCCATGATGCTCTTCGCGTTGATACGCCGACCGTTCCGGGTCAGCCAGACCTCACTCTGAAATTTCGCCGCCAGTTGCGTCAGCTTTGCGGATGCCCGGGCATGCAAGCCCAATTTATTTACGATCGTCGTTTCTTGTCGAAGCATGTTTCAGTGTGACGTAGTGTGTGTGACCGGCGCACCCGCGCCGACTTCCAGAATACCTTTAGATCCGCCCGAAAGCACCTTCTCGGCCAGCGTATCGAGCGGCACCGAGCGGTAGCACACCGCTTTGATGAGCATCGACAGGTTGACGCCCGCGAGCACGCGCACTTTCGGCCCCACGAGTTGTGCCGCCACATTCGATGGCGTCGCGCCAAACAAATCGGTAAGGACCAGCACGCCGTTCTCTTCGCGCAATTGCGCGAGGCGTTCCTTTGCGACGTCTACGAGCGCCGCCGTGTCCTGGTCGGGGACCACGTCGATCGCGCCAATGCGCGACGGACAACCGCCGTAGATGTGCGAAACGCACTCGCGAAGGGCCGAAGCCAGCGGTGCGTGGGCAATGATCAGAATTCCAGCCATGATGCTAGGCACGCCGGGCGCCGCGGGTGTTCGGGATACAAACACAACGACGAACGCGAACCTGTCGATTTTGGGATTCTTATTTTAGCAGGCGCGCCAAAATCCCGAATTAACCCTGAAATTTCATTGGGTTAGGGGCCGTCCCAAGCGGGTTCTCCGCAGGGCCGGCCCAAATAACGCAAGTTCCGTGCGGCAATTCCGCGCGTCACCGCGCGTTGCCACGCCCCGGACGTCTCAGACCGCCAGTTCCAGCGCGTCGATGAACATCTTCGGCACGTCGAAACCGGTCTGATCGGTGATTTCCTGGAAGCACGTCGGGCTCGTGACATTCACTTCCGTAAGGTAGTCACCGATAACGTCGAGACCCACAAGCAGCAGGCCGCGTTGCCACAGCACCGGGGCCAGCGTCTCGGCGATCTCGCGATCGCGTGCCGTCAGATCGCGCGCCTCGCCCAGACCACCGGCCGCGAGGTTGCCGCGCACCTCGGTGCCTTGCGGAATTCGGGCAAGCGAATGCGGCACGACCTTTCCGCCGATCACCAGCACGCGCTTGTCACCCAGCTTGACGTCGGGAATGAAACGCTGCGCCATCACCGAACGTGCGCCGTTCTCGCCGAGCATTTCGATGACCGAACCGAGGTTGCGCTCGTCCGGACCGATACGGAATACGCCCGTGCCACCCATACCGTCGAGTGGCTTGTAGATGACGTCGCCATGTTCGGCGTGAAAAGCGCGCAGACGTGTAGCGTCGCGCGTGACCAGCGTCGGTGCTACGAACTGACCGAATTCGGCAATCGCCAGCTTTTCGGAATGGTCGCGAATAGCGCTCGGCTTGTTGAACACGCGAGCGCCAGCACGCTCGGCAATCTCGAGCAGCCACGTGGAGTTGATGTACTCCATGTCGAACGGCGGATCCTTGCGCATGATCACTGCATCGAACTCGGTGAGCGCCGCCACGCGAATGTCGACGACTTCGTACCAGACGTCGGCGTCGCCCGTCAGACGAATCTCCTTCACGCGCGCATCCACCGTAGCGCCTTGCCATGCCATCTCGTGCGGCTCGCACGCAAAAATCCGGTGCCCGCGACGTGCGCCTTCGCGCATCATCGAGAACGTGGTGTCCTTGTAGATCTTGAACTGGTCGAGCGGGTCGGCGATAAAGAGAATCTGCATCGATCGGCGGGAGTCTTGGGGGTTCGGATGCACACACCGCAAGCTGCGGCGACAGGCGTCTATTCTAGCCGAGGCGTCGTTTTGCCGCTGCGCAGTCCGAGGAGCAGCGACGCGTCACGCACCGGATCCAGCCGTGCCCGCATGAGCGACAGATGCGTCTTGAGCGTCTGCACGCCAATCGCACACGCTTCGCGCGTCTGCGTACGCGATTGCCCCGCCATCAAGCGCATTGCGATCTCCCGCTGCACAGGCGTCAGCGCCGTGTCCCACAACCGCGCCAACAGGCGGATGACGGGTGGCACGGCGAGATGCAGGGAGATGCGCACGCGCTCCGTGGCGCGCCCGCCCATGCCGCAGAGATGGGTGGCGTGCAGATGCAACGTGCCGCCTGGCACCGGCAAGGTCGTTCCTATTTGCGCACCCGAGACGATCGCGCCGGACATACCGCAGGGATGCAACGTCAGCGCTTCGGCCAGCCGCTGGCACGCCTGCACAACCACACACGCATCGGGCCATGCACGCCCCGGCACCAGTTGCCAGACGCGACGCATGAGCGTCAACGCGCCCGGATCGGCCCACTCGGGCTGACGCCGGTGCCACACGATCGTGCCCGATATGTCGGCACAGACGGACCCCGTCCCCTCCGGCATCGCCCGTCCCTCGACGGCAGGCAGCATCGCGCTCGTGAGAGATGAGAGCGGCAGGAGCGGCGGAAAATGGGGACGCGCCGGTGATTGGGCAAACTCGGCGGCCACCGTCTCGAACGTGGCGACTTCTCGCGCACTGAACGCCAGTCGCGTCCGACTGCGCGACACGAGTAGCCGCAACGCGCCGAGGGGCGGCGTGTCCCATGTCGGACTGGCCCCTTCACGCTCGCGGGAAAGCGTCGGCTGCAGGCGCTCGTCGGCCGCGCGACTCGCGGGCAGCAGGTAAGCGTCCAGCACATCACCATCGGCCAAACAAGCATCGAGCTCCGGCGGACGGTGAAGATGGCTCGGCGACATCGACCGTTTGGCCGCGCCGGAACGCTTGCGCGCGTGCCCGAATAGCACGCCACCGTGTTGCAACGACTGAATCGGCGAAAGTCGCAATTCGGCCGCAGACGGCATCACCCAACCGCACGACGCCAGCCGCTCACACGCCGATAACGGTGCTTGCGGGGCGTACCCACACGTAACGTGTGCGGTTCCTGACGGATCGCTCACCGGACTCACACCGTCTTGCGCATAGCACCAAAGCGCGGCAACGCTGTCGGCCGAGAGCCCCACGCGCAACGTCTCCAGCCACAGCGGTAGGTAGCCGAGTGTGGGAACCGGCAATTGATGCATTTGGCGAAGGCATGCGCGCAAGTCCCCCTGCACTCCCATGCACCTCCCAGTCAAAGTAGATTCCAGGGAAATTTCCTATTCCGCATGAACGCCGACGGACATCCCCCATTCGGGGGATGTTTGTTGCGTCAAACGGTCGCATCATCGCTTCATTGCTGACGCGAACCGAGACGGAACGGCACAGTACACCGATCCAGGATGTGAAGGGGGTGCGCAGGGAGCCAGTTTGCGGGGTGAACCGCCCAGGGAAGCCCCGATTTCCGGTCGTTGCATGAGGCGACCGGTAAATGTGACGCCCGGCTAGTCGGGGGGCCAGCCGGGCGTCTTTTTCTTTTCGCCTCTCGGGACAAGAGGCGTCTGAGACCACCGTCAAGGGGACGTTGTCTCAGGTCAAATTCAGAAACTTCTCAAAGCGGCGCCGAAGCCCGCCGCCTTCCGCCGAAACCGATAGCGCGCGGCAAGTTGTCACTCGCCGCGCAACGTGTCGCATTGCGCGACACCGGACGGAATCGATCAATACGTTTCGGGATCCGGATCGGTACGCTCCAGTTCGACCGATGCCGCCAGCAGCGCCAGGCGCGCCACCACACCGTACATATAGAAGCGATTGGGCGGTGCGGCACCCGGCTTCGCGTGGACATCCGGCAGTGCCGTATGCTCGAACGCAAGCGGCACAAAGTGCATGCCGGGGGCGTTGAGGTTTTCGTCAGTGCCGCGCCCGGTATGGACACGGTAAAAGCCGCCCACCACATAGCGATCGATCATGTAGACGACCGGCTCCGCGACCGCTTCGTTGATGCGCTCGAACGTGTAGACGCCTTCCTGCACGATGAAGTCGTGCACTTCGAGCCCCTCCTTCACCACGCTCATCTTGGTGCGATCACGGCGATTCAGGTTTTTGAGCTCGGCGGCGTCGTGCACCATCATCACGCCCATGCCATACGTCCCGGCATCGGCCTTGATGACGACGAACGGCTTCTCGGTGATCCCGTACTCGCGATACTTCTTGTTGATCTTCTTCAGCACGGCGTCGACCGTATCGGCAAGCTTCTCCACGCCGACGCCTTCGTCGAAATCGACGCCCTCGCACTTCGCGAAGTACGGATTGAGCATCCATTGATCGACGTCGATCATCTTGGCGAATTTCTTGACGATATCGTCGTAGGCCGAAAAGTGCTGACTCTTGCGACGCACCGCCCAGCCGGCGTGCAGCGGCGGCAGCAGGTATTGCTCGTGCAGATTCTCGAGAATCGGCGGAATACCGGCCGACAAATCGTTATTGAGCAGAATCGAACAGGGATCGAAGTTCTTGAGCCCCAGACGGCGCGGCGTGCGCTCCAGCGGCTCGATCACGACGTGCTGCCCGTCCGGCAACTCGATGGTCGTCGGTTCGGTGATGTCGTCCGACACACTGCCCAGACGCACATTCAGCCCGGCGTGACGCATGATCGTCGACAGCCGCGCAATGTTCTGCAAATAGAACGAGTTCCGCGTATGGCGTTCGGGGATCAGCAGCAGGTTCTTCGCATCGGGGCAAATCTTTTCGATGGCAGCCATCGCGGCTTGCACAGCGAGCGGCAACACTTCCGGTGCCAGATTATTGAAGCCGCCGGGGAAGAGATTGGTGTCGACGGGAGCGAGCTTGAAGCCGGCATTTCGCAGGTCGACCGAACAGTAGAACGGCGGCGTATGTTCCTGCCACTCAAGCCGGAACCAGCGCTCGATGGCGGGCGTCGCATCGAGGATCTTCTTTTCCAGGTCGAGCAAGGGGCCTTTCAGGGCCGTGACGAGATGCGGAACCATGCTTCTCTCATATCCAGATGGAATATCGATTGTAGAGCATACGCTCAGCGCCCCCGCCGTTCGCCATGCCCCGGGAAGGGGCTCCGTGACGCGAGGCCAGCCACGCGGGCACACCGTCGATGAGGCAACGATTTGCGGCGTACGAGCACGCGTCGACAACGTTTATGGGGAGCGCGGCGCGATGCCGCGGTGAGAAGACATGGGGGCAAAACCGAAAATCACAAGCGCGGGGACGATTTCCGGGGCTGCCGAAAAAAACGGGCACCGCCTGGGTGCCCGCGCAATGCCGGGGCCGGCTGTCCGACCGGCTTCCGGCAACTCCTCTCGCGTCGCCCGGGACGGGCCTTCTGGCCGTTGTCGGCGAGTCCTTGCCGACTCGCTGACGTTCCCGGGTTTTCCCCGGACGGAAGCCGGGGCTAAACGGTGCGATGAGACAGATGTATTTGAGGTGAAATCAGCTGCCTGAGTCGTTGCTTCAGTTGTGATAGGCCGATTCGCCGTGCGAGGTGATGTCCAGACCTTCACGCTCTTCGTCTTCCGGCACACGCAGACCCAGCACGATGTCGGCGATCTTGAAGGCGATGAAGGCGACGACCCCCGACCACACGAGCGTGGTCAGCACGCCCTGGAACTGAATCCAGACCTGCCCTGCGATCGAGTAATCCGGTGCCACCTTGTTGGCGACGTAGTCGTAGATCCCCGTGCCGCCGAGCGACGGTGCAGCGAACACGCCCGTCAGAATCGCGCCGAGCATACCGCCCACGCCGTGCACGCCGAACACGTCGAGCGCGTCGTCGGCCTTGAGCAGGCGCTTCAGACCGTTCACACCCCACAGGCAAATGAGACCCGCGAGCAAGCCAAGCACGATGGAGCCCATCGGACCGACGAAGCCCGCTGCCGGCGTGACCGCCACCAGACCGGCCACGGCACCCGACGCGCCACCCAGCATCGACGGCTTGCCCTTACCGATCCATTCACCGGCCGTCCAGGACAGCGTGGCTGCAGCGGTGGCGAGCAAGGTGTTGACGAAGGCAAGTGCGGCACCGCCGTTCGCTTCCAGACCCGAACCGGCGTTAAAGCCGAACCAGCCGAACCAGAGCAGCGACGCGCCGATCATCGTCATCGTGAGCGAGTGCGGCTTGAACGCTTCCTTACCGAAACCAACGCGCTTGCCGACCATGTACGAACCCACAAGCCCTGCGATAGCCGCGTTGATGTGCACCACCGTGCCGCCGGCGTAGTCGAGCGCGCCCTTCTGGAACAGCCAGCCGGCGTGTGCGTTGGCCGCGTCGGCCGCCGCTGCGTCGATGTAGGCATCCGGACCGGCCCAGAACCAGACCATGTGCGCCATCGGCAGGTACGAGAACGTGAACCAGATGACGGTGAACAGCAGCACGGCCGAGAACTTGGCACGTTCTGCGAAAGCACCGACGATCAGCGCGCAGGTGATTGCGGCGAATGCAGCCTGGAACGCCATGTACGCGTACTCCGGCACATTCACGCCCTTACTGAACGTGGCCGCCACCGAGTCCGGCGTCATTCCCTTGAGGAACAAGCGATCGAAGCCGCCGAAGAACGCCCCGCCTTCGGTGAACGCGATGCTGTAGCCGTAGATCGCCCAGAGCACGACCACCAGCGAGAAGATGATGAAACACTGCATCAGCACGGAGAGCATGTTCTTCGAGCGGACCAGACCGCCGTAGAACAGGCCCAGACCGGGCAGCGTCATGAGAATCACGAACGCGGTGCAGGTCAGCAACCAGGCCGTGTCGCCCTTGTTCGGCGGCACGGGTGCAGCCGCAGGAGCGGCGGGCGCTGCGGCTTGCGCAGCAGGTGCAGGTGCGGCCGCTGGCGTTGCGGTCGCCGCTGCGGGAGCGGGTGCTGCGGATTCCGAAGCGGCCGAAGCAGCGGCAGGCGCCGAGGCGTCCTGGGCCAGTGCGGCGCTGGCGCCGAGGCCCACGACACCCGTAAAGGCGGCGGCGAGCAGGAGTTTGGCAAGTAGTTTTTTCATGATTGTTGTCTCTTATGTGGGACCTTTACAGCGCGTCTTCGCCGGTCTCTCCAGTACGGATACGGACCACGTGCTCGACGTTTGACACGAAAATCTTGCCGTCGCCGATCTTGCCGGTACGGGCCGCCTGCTCGATGGCGTCGATCGCCTGATCGAGCAAGGCGTCGCCGATTACCGCCTCGATCTTCACCTTCGGCAGAAAGTCGACGACATACTCTGCGCCCCGATACAGTTCGGTATGGCCCTTCTGGCGGCCGAAGCCTTTGACTTCGGTCACCGTAATCCCCGCCACGCCGATGTTCGAGAGGGCTTCACGCACCTCGTCGAGCTTGAAGGGTTTCACAATTGCGGTAATCAGCTTCATGATGAGTCGCTCCTTAGAATGTCTTCGACAACCCTACGACGACCGTCGCCTTGGAAAGCACTTTGCCGGAATTCGCGGCGGTGTAGTACTTCTCGTCGGCGTTCGTATCCACGTAGGAGATCGACACGCTGAAGTTCTTGCCCAGATCCTTCGACAGGCCGATCTTCCAGTCGGTGTAACTTGCGGCGCTGAAGTTGTGCACCCACTGATGACCCACGTGTCCCACGGCCGAGAGACCCCAGAAGCCGATGTCGTAGGTGCCCGTCAGGTCGAGATAGCCGCTGTTGGTCGTGTCCTGACCATCGGGGCTCGTCAGCCCGAACAGACGGGTCATCGAGTGCGAATACTTCAGCGTTACGGTTTTCCAGCCCACGGCGGCATACAACTCGAACGTATGCGGACGGGCGTAAAACTGGCCGGACGGATAAGTGCCCGGGTAGTAGTACTGCAAACCACCGAAATCGATGGTCCAGTCGGGAATGATTTCCTTCTTCCAACCGCCATAGAAATCCATCTCGATGGGTGCGCTGACGGCGGAATTACCGTCCGAAATCCAGCTGATGTTCGACGCCCACACGCCGGCGTACAGACCGGACTCGTGCGCGATATCGAAACCACCCTGAATCGCCGGACGCTTGGCCGTTTGCGAAATGCCGCGGAAGCGGTAATCCGAGAACAGACCGACGTTGGCGGTAATCGTCAGCGGTTCGGCGGCAGCCGCAGCTGCGTCGGCCGGTGGTGCTGCGGGTGCTGCTGCCGGTGCGGCGCCCTCAGCGGCCGCTTGCGCAAATACGCCGGCAGACGCCGTCATAGCGCCAAGGAACACAAAGCCAGCCATCGCAGTTGACACTTTTCTCATCACTTTCCCCTTAAGTTGACTTTCACGTCTTAGTACAGCGTGCGGCAGGTTCTGAACTGAGTAGAGCAACTCCCGTGCCAGCTCCTTCGACCGCGTATGCTGCGACGCGCAAGATACGGATTTCGGGATAAAAAATTGGCAAAATTCCGGGGGACGTGAGGCACGCAAACGACACGCCAGGAACAACTCAGCGCGGTAAATCGTGTCAAAAGCGCACGCGGCCGGTGCTGGCCGGGCCGCTTGAGTGGCTGGTCGCAAAAAACGGTGTTAGAGTTGCGCCAACATTGAGAGGCCGCGTCGGAATGCACCACGTTGCACCGGCCTGGCTGGCACGACGAAGCACGTTGACGGTGCAAGCACCACATCGGTGCAAAGAAACGACGAGAGGAAGGCTTATGAAACCGAACGAGATCCTGCAAGACATGCAAGCCAAGGTGAGCGAGATGCTCAAGCAATCGCCCGCCAAGGATATCGAGCGCAACGTCAAAAGCCTGCTGGGTCAGGGCTTCACCAAACTCGATCTGGTGACGCGCGAGGAATTCGACGTGCAGGCGCAAGTGCTCGCACGCACGCGCGAAAAGCTCGAAGCGCTGGAAAAGCGCGTGGCCGAGCTCGAAGGTCTGCGCAGCGAAGCGCAAGACTGAAGATCCCAAGGGGCGCGAAAGCGCCCCTTGTTACATGGGCACGCACCCGCTCGTGCGCGTGCCCGGTGGTTTGCGTTCCGCATTTTTCGCGACCCCGAGTCCTGCCCCCCCGACCTCCTAAGGCTCCGCCTTCCGTCAGCCCGCGCCTTCGGCTTCCCTGTCAGCGCCCTTCTTCCGAGTCGCGCCCGATGCACGCGCTCTCATCCCTCATGAATTCGCGAACGCTTATCGGAATAGTCTTAGCTGACTGACGGGCAATTCCGGACACGCATCACACCCCATCCCAAAACACGCCGTCGCCGCGCATTTGCACGGATATGGCATTGCACATTGCCGCGCTCAAGGGCGACCATCGACGACATCGAGGCAACACAACTGGCGTGTTGTCATTGGAAATTGGCACGATCCGTGCCGTCGGAGGAGAGGTCATGTCATTGGCAGTGGTGAGCAGCCGCGCGATCACCGGTATGTCGGCACGTCCGGTGACAGTCGAAGTCCATCTGGCGAACGGCTTGCCGGGATTGTCGCTGGTGGGGCTGCCCGATACCGAAGTGAAGGAAAGTCGCGAGCGGGTGCGCTCGGCGTTGCAGAACAGCCGGTTTGAATTCCCAGCGCGACGCATCACCGTCAATCTGGCCCCGGCCGATCTGCCGAAGGCGTCGGGCTGTTTTGATCTACCGATTGCGCTCGGCATTCTGGCGGCGAGCGGTCAGTTACCGGAGGCCGGGTTGCGCACGCACGAGTTCGCGGGCGAGTTGTCGCTTACCGGCGAGTTGCGCCCTATTCGCGGTGGCCTGGCGATGGCGAGCGCGATGGCATCGGAGCCGTCGACACGCGCGCTCGTGCTTCCCGCCGGGAGCGCACAAGAAGCTGCGCTGGTGGAGGAAGCCACGGTCTATGGCGCACGCGCTTTACTCGACGTCTGCGCCCACCTCGCGGCGCCGGATGTCGCGATACCGCTCCCACGTGCCGTGGTGCAGGGTTCGCCTAACGACAGGGCAGCGGACACAGCGGGGGGCGAACTCGACGTCGCGCGAGTCAGCGCGCCGGGCGCCACGCCCCCGGGCAGCAGCATCGCGGACATGATCGACATCAAAGGGCAGGAGCACGCCAAACGAGCGCTGGAAGTGGCGGCGGCGGGTGGCCATCACCTTTTGCTTTGCGGGCCACCCGGCACGGGCAAATCGATGCTCGCGACGCGGCTCGTCGGCCTGTTGCCGTCGCTCTGCAAATCGCAGGCCGTGGAAGCGGCAACGCTCGCAAGTCTGAGCGCGCAGGGCTTCGATATGCGGCATTGGGGACGCCGGCCCTTTCGTGCGCCGCATCACACGGCATCGGCGGCGGCCCTTGTGGGGGGCGGGAGCACGCCGCGACCGGGGGAAATCAGTCTGGCGCATCGCGGCGTGCTGTTCCTCGACGAACTGCCGGAATTTCAGCGTCGTGTCCTGGAAGTGCTGCGTGAACCACTGGAACTGGGGCATGTCACGATTTCGCGCGCCGGTGGGCATGCGACGTTTCCCGCGGCATTTCAACTGGTGGCGGCAATGAACCCGTGTCCCTGCGGTGACCTGGGGCACCCGTCACGCAACTGCCGATGCACGAGTGACGCGGTAGCGCGTTACCGCAACCGGCTCTCCGGGCCGTTGCTCGACCGCATCGACCTGCACGTGGAAGTGCCTGCACTCAGCGCGGAAACATTCGCCGCTCCAGCCACCGGCGAGCGCACTGAAGTCGTGGCCATGCGAGTACGACATGCGCAGACGCGCCAGCTAAAGCGTCAGGGTCAGTTGAACTGCGGTCTGTCGAATCGTGCGCTGGAAGCGCAATGTCCACTGGGACCGGCGGCGCAGGAGGTGCTGCACCGTGCGGTGACGCAACACCATTGGTCGGCCCGCACCTACCACCGGGTGTTGCGCGTGGCACGCACTGTGGCGGACCTCGCAGAATGCGACGCAATCGATGCGTCTCACATCGCCGAGGCGGTGCAGTATCGAGAAGCGCCGACGTGAATGGGGACGCCGACGTCCGAGCGCATAAACACGTCCTGAAGTACGCCGCTCACTCCAGAGTGAACGAGTCCAGGAACTGATCGACTTGTTCCTTGCCGGGTGCCTTCGTCCCCATGACGACGGCCTGATAGACGTGGTTGCCACGTCCGACGAAACGCGCGGAGACGTAACGTTCGGCTTTGTCGCTCGCCACGCCCTGTGCAGAGACCGCCATGCCCGGGAGCGAGGGCGCATCGCCCGCCTGACGCACCATCACTTGCGAGGGCGACACCTGCCGCTCGTTCACATTGGCGAGCAAGCCGTGTTGCAGTTCGTCGACGACGGTCTGGCGCAGTGTGGCGTCATCGCTGGGCAGCGTGACCACGCCCACCGCGAAGAGTGCAGCGTCGACGCGTGCGGCCTGCATGCGCATCGGCAGCGGCCCGGAGGCGAACTTCACCTCGCGCTCATCTTGCGTCGGCTTGGCGGGATAGGTCACGGCATACGCGCCATCCTTGTCATGGACCTCACGCCAATCGTAGCGAGGGGAGCACGCGGCCATCACGAGGGTCGCGACGGTCGCGGCAAGCAGAGCGCAGACACGGACAACGCGGTTCATAGACGTCAGAGAGGTTGGAGAATGGGAAGCCGCCATTATCCGCTATGCGGTGCGGCAGGGAAAACGGCTCGGCGCGGTTCCCGGTATCATCGGCGGCATGACACACGCCTGCGCCTCCACGTCCCTTGCCTCGTCCGCCCCGACCGCACCGGTTGCTTCACCGCGGGCGATGGGACGCGCCCGGCTGCTGAAATCTCTGATCGCCAGCACTGTGATCACACTGCCGCTCATCGCGCCGGTCGCCGCTTTCGCGTCACCAGGCACGCAAAGCGCTGACGACAGTTTCAACCAGTCTGTGGGACATCCGACGTCCACCGCCTCGACGTTGGTTCTCGCGCAGGCAACCGGCGTCACCTATCCGCATGAGGGTGCAGCGGCGAAACCGCTCGATAACAAGACAGCGGCCAAACAGCAGGCGGCCGTACCGCTGGCGACCGACTTCGCGGCGCACGCGCGTCGCGCGGCCTCGCTCGACGCGCCGCTGATCGTGCTCGTGTCGCTGCGGGACTGCGTCTATTGCGGCCCGATCCGCCAACGAGAGTTGGCGCCGCTCGTGCGCAGCGGCAAGTACGAAGTGCGCGAAATCGGCATGGACAGCACAACGCCCGTGCGCGATTTCGATGGCGCGACGACCACCGGCGTTGCGTGGGCGCGTGCCCATGGCGTCAAGGTGTCGCCGACGGTTTTGTTCCTCGATACCAGCGGACGGCCGGTCGCAGACCCGTTGATCGGCGCAGGTCTGCCGGACTTCTACGGTGCATATCTCGACGACGCCATCGCACGCGGACGCGCCCGTCTGCACCCGGGCAGCGGCACCACGACACGCTGAGATTCAGAGTAGAATCGGTGACAAATCGAGGGCGGATCGACGTCAAAACGGCGGACCTCTGCCCCCCACCGAACTCCTTACCCACACCGCTGTGTCATGAGCGCTACGACCTCCCGCAAGTCTCCTCTCGGCAAGATCCTCGCTGTCGTGGTTATCGCCGCCGTGGCGATTGCCGCGTACTTCACGTTCGCCGGTCAGAAGCGAGCGCCCGAAGCGACATTCACGTTGCTCTCGGGTCAGAAGCTCGGCACCGAACAACTCAAAGGCAAGGTTTATCTGGTCAACTTCTGGGCGACGAGCTGCGTCACGTGCATGAAGGAAATGCCGACGATGGTGAAGACGTACGAGAAGTACAAAGGTCAGGGGCTGGAATTTGTCGCAGTGGCCATGAGCTACGACCCGCCGATGTACGTGATGAACTACGCGCAGTCGCGTCAATTGCCGTTCAAGGTCGCGATGGACTCCGACGGCAGCGTCGCCAAGCAATATGGCAACGTCCAGCTCACGCCGACGACGTTCGTCGTGGATCGTAACGGCAAGGTGCTCAAGCAATATGTCGGCGAACCCGAGTACGCGGAACTGAACAAGCTCATCGAGACCGCGCTCGCAAAACAAGCCTAAATCATCGGCCTGATTGCGGAACACCTCTCGCGCGATTCACTGAAGACAAAAAGCGCCCTTTAGTTATATAGGGCGCTTTTTTGCTTTTCGGCGACACATGCGTCGTTCGCCCTTCATTGCACAAAAGCAGAAGCCCGGGACGAAATAAGCAAGCAACCTCCCAAATTTCACAGCCCATCCGGGGTGGACGCAACGTCTCAAACACTTGTCGGTGCATCTTTTCCCGGCGACGCGGCCCATACGTCGCGCGACCGGTGGCAATTCCCCGAACGCGACGCATGCAAGAATGCATCTCCCCCCAACCCCTGCTTTTAGGACGATGCAAGATGTGCGAGACGAAATCCCTGGTGGCGCAACCTTCGACGCGACGACATTTCCTTCGCGGTTCAAGCGCATTGGCCGCAACAATCGCCGGGCTGACGAGCAGCGTCCCGACGTCCGCGTGGGCTGACAAGACCGTCCCCAAACCGCATAACGTCGTCACGCCGGACGACGCCATCGCCCGACTAAAAGAGGGCAACGCGCGATATGTCGCGGGGCTCATGCGTCGCCATGATTTCGCGTCCGAACGTAAATCGCTCACGCAAGGACAGAACCCCTATGCAGCGCTGCTGAGTTGCGCAGACTCGCGCGTCGCACCGGAGTACGCATTCGATAGCGTGCGCGGCGACCTGTTCACCACGCGTGTCGCGGGAAACATCGTCAGCACCGACGTGACCGGTAGTCTCGAATACGCCGTCGCTGTGCTCAAGGTGCCGCTCATCGTCGTGCTGGGGCACGACAAATGTGGCGCTGTCGATGCGGCACTCAACGCGCACTTCAAAGGGACGACCTACCCCGGCAGCATCCAGTCGATCGTCGAGCAAATGTCTCTGACGGTTCGCAAGGTTGAAAAAGCACCCGACCGGCTGGCGGCAGCCGTCTCGCAAAATGTGTCGGATAACATAAGCGCGCTGCGCGCCGCGTCGGCCATCTTGCGAGACGCGGAGGCGAAAGGTGCGCTGAAGATCGTTGGCGGCGTGTACCGTCTCGGTAGCGGAAAGGTCGACCTGATTTGATCGCCACGCAGCGATACAGGGAGACACTGGGAGACGGAGACTGAAACGCGCCGACAACGACTCAACGCCCGTCGCCCCCCTCGCCGTGTCCGCGCGTATGCAAGCCATAGCGCTTGAGCTTTTCATACAGCGTCGCCTTCGGCACATGTAGTGCCTCAGCCGTCGCGGCCACGTTGCCCTTGCTGTGTTCCAGCGCCTCCTGAAGCACCGCCCGCTCGAACCGCTCCACCTGTTCCTTGAGCGGCAGCGGCGCGAGCGACTCCCCTTCCGGCGCACTCGCCACACCCAGCACGAGACGGTCAGCCGCGTTGCGTAATTCGCGCACGTTGCCCGGCCAGTCCGACTGGAGCAACTCCTGACGCATCCGGTCCGACACCACCGGTGCGGGGCGTCCGTAACGCACGGCCGCATCGAGCATGAAATGTTCGAACAACGGCAGAATGTCTTCACGACGCTCGCGCAGCGGCGGCAGCGCAAGCGTCACCACATTCAAGCGGTAGAAGAGGTCTCGACGGAACGTCCCCTCGCGCACGAGCGCTTCCATGTCACCCTTGGCGGCGGCCACCACGCGGCAGTCCACACGAATCGACTGATTCGATCCGAGACGCTCCAGTACGCCGTCCTGCAAAACGCGCAGCAACTTCACCTGCAATGCTGCGGGCATGCTCTCGATCTCGTCGAGAAACAACGTACCCCCCGACGCATGCTCCAGCTTGCCGACACGACGTTTCGCCGCGCCGGTAAACGCACCGACCTCGTGGCCGAACATCTCGCTCTCGAAGATCGCCTCGGGTAGTGCACCGCAGTTCAACGCGACGAACGGTGCATCGCGGCGACGCGACAACTCATGCAGACTGCGGGCGACCAACTCCTTACCGGTGCCGGTGTCGCCGTTGATGAGCACCGGAGCATCCGTCATGGCGACGTTGGCGATCAGCGTGCGGAGCGTCTCCATCGACGGGCTGCGTCCGATGATGCGCGAGGCGCGTCCGCCCTGCTCCGCCAGTTCACGACGCAGCGCCTGATTCTCCAGCATGAGCTTGCGCGTTTCCAGCGCACGCTTGGCCGACTCGATCAGACGGTCCGGCGCGAAGGGCTTCTCGATGAAGTCATAAGCGCCGTCGCGAATGGCTTGCACCGCCATCGAGATATCGCCATGACCGGTGACGAGAATGACCGGCACTTCCGGGGCGTGCTGACGCAGATGCGCAAGCAATTCGAGCCCGCTCATGCCGATCAGACGAATGTCCGACACGACAATACCGGCAAAGTCCGGCGTGATGCGCTCTCGCGCCGCCTCGGCCGACGCCAGCCCGAAGGCATCGAGCCCGGCGAGTTGCAGGCTTTGCAGCGTGGCACGCCGCACAAGTTCGTCGTCTTCGACAAATAGGATTTGGAGGTTCTTGTACATCATGCGTTTGTCGCGCCGGTGCGTTGCACGCGGCGCAGCGTCACGAGAAATTCAGCCCCACCGCCCGGAACGTTGCGCGCGACCAACTGGCCGCCGTTCTCTTGTGCGATGGATGACGAAATTGCGAGTCCGAGCCCCATGCCCTGACCGCCCTCCTTGGTACTGAAAAACGGCTCGAACAGACGCGGCATATGTGCCTCCGAAATGCCCGGCCCGTTGTCGCGCACATAAATGCGCGCCCACAGGTCGTCCGCGTCCACATCGATCCATATCGACGGCGAGGCTTGCGGGTTAGCCGCCCCCACCACGGCGTCGATGGCGTTACCGACCAGATTGATCAACACCTGTTCGAGACGCAAGCCCTCGCACGCCACCTGCACATCTTCCAGGCCGCGCGCGAAGGTGGTCGTCACCTGAATACCTGCCAGACGTACGCGCAGCAGCATCAGCGTATTGTCCAGCGCTCGCTGCACCGAGGCTTCCATGTCACCACGCCGCGCACGCCCCGCAAAGAGACGCAACTGCCCGGTGATCTTGCCCATGCGGTCGGTAAGCGACGCAATGGCTTCGAGGTTCTCCTGCGCAGCGTCGTACTCCCGGCGCTCGATCAGCACGCGCGTATTGTCCGAGAAACTGCGCAAGGCCGAGAGCGGCTGGTTGAGTTCATGCGTGATGCCTGCGGCCATCTGCCCCAGTGCCACGAGTTTCGATGCCTGCACGAGTTCGCTCTGGGCCTCGCGCAATTCGTGTTCGGTGCGCGAACGCTCCTGAACTTCCGTTTGCAAACGCTCGTTGGCCGATTGCAGATCGGCCGTACGCTCGGCGACACGCTCGCCCAATTCGGCGTAGGCGGACTGCAACAGTTCGCGGCTCTTGAGCATGTCGCGCACACGCTGACGTCGTTGATTCCACGCCACGCCCAGCAAACAAGTGAACGCCGCCAGACACGCCGCAGCTACCGCTGCGATCCGTGCATTGGCGATCACCTGATCGAGCGGCGCGAAATACATGAGCGTCCAGTCAGGCTCACCCAGCTTGCGCTGCACGGCGAGAAATCGCCGGTTCTTGCCCGCGCCTCTGCCGTCGTGCACCGTCACGACTTCGCCGTCGGCGTCGAGCCGTTCGTCCTCGCTCCACGCGAGCGGCGTGACGTTCTGGTTGTAATACTGGCGCGTACTATCGAGCGCCGCCTTCACGGCGGGAGCGAGCGGCGAGAGCGAACGATACTGCCAGCGCGGCTCGGACGACAGAAAGATCACGCCATGGTCGTCGGCCACGACAACCGGCTCGGAGGCGTCCGCCCCCGCACGCTGGAACCACTCCAGGTTCAGCTTCACCACGACGACGCCGTGGATCTGCCCGTCAACGAGAATCGGCTGGGAGACGAAATACCCCGGCTCGCCGGAGGTCGTGCCCACGCCGTAAAAGCGGCCGAATGCGCCCTTGATGGCGTCGATGAAGTACGGACGGAAGCGGTACTCCTGTCCGACAAATGTCGCCTTCTCGCGCCAGTTGCTCGCGGCAAGCGCCAGGCCGTTCGCGTCGATCACGTACGCTGCCGATGCCTTGGCGCGTTGATTGACGTCGAACAGATAATCGTTGGCCCGCTGCACGACGGCCTTGTCTTTCGGATTGAGCAACAGGTCGTGCACGTACGGATGCAACGAGAGCAGATACGGAAGAAATTCGTAGCGGTCGACGGTACTACGCAGGCTGCCAGCGTAACGCTCGACACGCGCGCCGGCGTTTACGCGCAAGTCGGCCACACCCCGCTGCCAACTCAGGGCGTACGTCAACCAGCAAAACAGGACACTCGCCAACAACATGACGACGATCCATGACCAACGGCGCATCGGGGCAGCCCTCTCGAGATCGATGGGGACTTCGTCGCGCCGATTGCCCACTGCGTCCTCGCGGCTCACGCGCGCAGCGGCACCCTGGGGTGCGTGACTGCCGCGGGTGTGGCGGGCGCGGATCGTGTTGTCGTGCGGGGTGGCCATTGGGGCACAGGGTGTTGCGTGAGATGCTCAAAGGACCACCGGGCGGCGAAGCTCAGGCGCTATTGTGCCTGTGCCGCGCCGCCCGGTGGCGAACGTACGGTCGATACAGGTTGGCAGGGACCCGGCGAACCGGTCGGCAGTGTCGCGCAAAACACATCACACGCAGCACCGCCCGCCCCTGCCACCGGCCGTCAGGCCAGCTCCGGACCTTGCTTGCCCGACATGGCGTCGGCCAGCTTCTTGCGGTCCAGTTCCTTTTCCCAGGCCGACACGACGATGGTCGCAACGCCGTTGCCGACGATGTTCGTCAGTGCGCGGCATTCGCTCATGAAGCGGTCGATACCGAGAATCAGCACCATCCCGGCGACCGGAATCGTCGGGATCACGGCCAGCGTTGCGGCCAGCGTGATGAAGCCTGCGCCGGTCACGCCCGAAGCGCCCTTCGACGTCAGCATCGCCACGGCGAGCAGCGTGAGCTGTTGGCCCCAGGTCAGGTCGATGTTCGTCGCCTGTGCGATGAACAGCACGGCCATCGTCATGTAGATGTTCGTACCGTCAAGGTTGAACGAGTAACCGGTCGGGATCACAAGACCCACCACCGACTTCGAGCAGCCAGCCTTTTCCATCTTTTCCATCAGGTGCGGCAGCGCAGCTTCCGACGAGCTCGTACCCAGCACGATCAGCAGTTCTTCCTTGATGTACGCGAGGAAGCGGAAGATCGAGAAACCGGTGAACTTGGCGATCAGACCCAACACGACGATCACGAACAGGAACGACGTCAGGTAGAACGTACCCATGAGCTTGGCGAGCGGCACCAGCGAGGCGATACCGTACTTGCCGATGGTGAAAGCCATAGCACCGAAAGCGCCCAGCGGAGCGACCTTGGTGATGATGTGCACAACGCGGAAGAGCACGCCCGACACGCTGTCGATCCAGCTCGTCACCACGCGGCCACGCTCACCGATCGCGCCAAGCGCTGCGCCGAACAGGATAGCGATCACGAGGATCTGGAGGATTTCACCCTTGGCGAACGCGTCGGTGATCGTGTTCGGGATCAGGTGCAGCAGGAAGTCGGTGAACGTGTCGCCGTGCGCTGCCTTCGCAGCGTAGCCCGCGATCGCCTTCGGATCGAGCGAATTGATATCGACGTTAAAGCCAGCGCCCGGCTTGAGCACGTGCGTGGCGACGAGGCCGATCACAAGTGCGAGCGTCGAGACGACTTCGAAGTAGATCAGCGCCTTGCCGCCAACGCGGCCGACCTTCTTCATGTCTTCCATACCGGCGATACCGGTCACGACCGTACAGAAGATCACCGGACCGATGATCATCTTGATGAGCTTGATGAACGCGTCACCGAGCGGTTTCATCTCGACGGCGAGTTCGGGCCGGAAGTGCCCGAGCAGAATGCCGACGACAATGGCAAACAGCACCTGCACGTACAGGATGCGGTAAAAGGGTTTTTTGGTCTGGGTTTGCATGTTGTTTCCTCTTCAGGCGGCGGGGCAAGCCGCCGCCCTTCTTATTAATCCGCGGTGACGCCGCGAATCTCGCTTTGCGCAAAGCGCATTTGCTCCTCCATCACCATCTGGGCCAGCTCCTTCTTCAATTCATTGAATTCGCTGCCTGCCGTGTCGCGCGGACGGGGTAGTTCGATGACCACGTCTCGCTTGACCGTGCCCGGCCGGTACGTCATGACGACGACCCGATCGGCCAGATAGATCGACTCCTCGATACTGTGTGTGACGAAAATGATCGTCTTCCTGAATTCCTCCCAAATGCGCAGCAATTCGTCCTGCAACGTGCGACGCGTGAGCGCGTCGAGCGCGCCGAACGGCTCGTCCATGAGCATGATCGGGCTGTCGAGCGCGAGCACGCGGGCGATCGCCACGCGCTGACGCATGCCGCCCGAGAGATCGCGCGGATAGCGGTCGCGGAACTCGCGCAGGTTGAGCTTGCCAAGCAGCAGGTTCACGCGCTCGTTGATCTCAGCGCGCTTCATGCCCTTGATTTCGAGACCGAACGCCACGTTCTGCGCCACGGTCATCCACGGGAACAGTGCGTACTCCTGGAACACCATGCCGCGATCCGGGCCCGGCTCGGCGGCGGCGTCGGCACGACCGTCGATGCGAATCGCACCCGAGGTCGGTTGCACGAAGCCGGCGAGTGCGTTGAGCAGCGTCGACTTGCCACACCCCGACGGGCCGAGCAGGCAGACGAACTCGCCCGCGTTGATGTTCAGGTCGATGTCCTTGAGCGCGTCGACGACGCCGCCGGGAATCGGGAACTGTTTGTTGACGTGATCGATTTGAATCAGCATGTTGTTCATCGCCTCACTTGGTTTCCAGACCACGATGCCACTTGAGCAGGTGGTTGTTGAGACGATCCATGCCGAGGTCGATCACCAGACCGAGCAGACCGATGGTCAGCATCCCGGCAATGATCTTGTCCGACCACATGTACTCGCGCGCTTCCAGAATGCGATAGCCCAGGCCGTTGTTCACGGCGATCATCTCGGCCACGATCACAACGATGAACGCCGTGCCGATACCGATACGCACGCCCGACAGAATGTACGGCGTAGCCGCGGGCAGAATCACGCGACGAAAGATCGTGAGCTGACCCGCGCCGAGATTGCGCGCGGCGCGCAGATAGATGCCGTCGACGTGACGCACGCCGGCAATCGTGTTCATCAACACCGGGAAGAACGCACCCAGCGCGATCAGGAAGAACGCGGGGGGATTGCCCAGACCGAACCAGAGAATGGCCAGTGGAATGTACGCGATCGGGGGAATCGGACGCACCACTTGCACCAAGGGATTGAACAGGCCGTAGACGCGCGTGCTCGTGCCCATGAGCAGACCGAGCGGCAGCGCGATGCCTGCGCCCACGATGAAGCCCATGATCACGCGGTAAAGGCTATGCGTGGCGTCCATGAGCAGTTCGCTCGATTCGAGCCACGCGCCGAAGCCTTCGGCCATCGCCACGGTCGGTTTGAGGTATTGCCACCACTTGGTCACAACCGCGAGCGGCGACGGGAGAATGATCGGGTTGATCCAGCCCAGGCCGGTGACGATCTGCCAGATCACCACGACCGCGACCGGAATCAGCACGCCGCGCAGCATACGCGCGGCGCGTGAAGCACCCGAATGGGGGAGCACTGCGGACATCCGTTCGCCTCGCCTTACTTGATGTTCAGCTTGGTTTTCGCCTTGGCGAGGAGGTCGAGCTTGACCCAGTCTCCCGCCTGCGGCACCGGATCCTGCAACTTGCCCACGCCGTACTTCTTCATCAGGTCGGTCGTGAGTTGCACGTGCGAGAGGCTCAGGTCGTAGCTATACGGCGAGTTGCCGATGGCGTCCGTGAAGTCCTGCTCCGTGATCTGGTTCTTGAACATGTCCTCGCGAACGTACTTCTCGGCCGCCTTCGGGTTCTTGATGAAGTAATCGGTCGCTTCGACGAACGCGTACATCAGACGTTGGGCAACGTCCGGCTTTTCCTTATAGAGCTTCTCGGTGATCACGAGCGCACGCACCGGTTCGCCGATGGGCGTGTCGTACGGCTTGAGCATTTCCACGCCGAAGCCCTTGTTGATGGCTTGCGAGGCTTGCGGCTCCGACTGGCACATCGCGTCGATGCTGCCAGCGGCCAGTGCCTGATTCAGATCGGCGAAGGCCATGAACATGATCTGCACGTCTTTGCCCGGCTGATCCGACCACGTCAGACCGGCCTTCGCGAGTTCTGCGTACAGAATCATTTCCTGAGCACCGCCACGGGCCACGCCCACCTTCTTGCCCTTGAGATCGGCCACCTTGGTGACCGGCAGTCCCTTCTTCGCTACGAGACGCACGCCGCCCTTGGCGAAACCCGCCACCGCGTAGATCGGTGCGCCCTGAGCGCGACCTGCGATAGCAGCGTCAAGCGCACTTGCCGACACGTCGATCTGACCGGCCACGATGGCCGGCATGATGTCCACGCCCTTGGCGAACATCCGTTCCTCGATCTTCAGGCCGTACTTCGGTCCAATCACTTTCATGTACGACACAGCGCCGTAGTGGGCGAACTTCAGGTTCCCCAGACGCACCAGATCGTCGGCAAAAGCGTGTAGCGAAGCTGCACACAGCGCAGCGGCGGCAAGGCATTGCTTGAACATAAGGTCTCCTCTCTTTATTAGAACGGCTTGCTCTGGATTTCCGGATTTCCAACGGGAATTCGGAAACGACGGCAGCACGCGCGGTAGAAAGCAATACTTATGCCAACACTACAAGTGATTGATTTTATTGGGGGAAGTTGTGGAAAACCCGATGCTCACTTATATGGAAATCCGGAAAGCAAGCACGGATTGTTTCTGGATTTCCAGAAAATTCGGCGAAATTGGGAGATTTCACGCGATAAGGCCGAGTGAACCTGAAGTTCGATGCGTCACAACGGACCGTTGAGATAAACAAAACCTCCCTTGAAAGCAGGCGCCTGTGGCGGCAGAGCCTTCGCCGGGAGGTCCGGACTTGCCCCGGGGGTCGGGCAACCGTCGCCGGTCACCCCTTCCCGCCGGTCGCGCTCAGCGCACTTAGGCGGAAAGCGCTTCCGGGACCGGCGTCTGATAGCCCAGTGCGGCCGAGATCTCTGCGGCACAGGCCGACAGACGCGACGAGATATCGGGCAGCAACGCACGCGTCATGCGTGACGACGGGCCCGAGGCCGACAGCGAGGCGATCACTTCACCCGACGCGTCGCGCACTGGCACGGCAACCGAGACGGCTTCCGGCGCAAGTTCGCCAAAGCTCACCGCGCAATCCTGACGACGCACGTTCAGCAGTTCGGCCGCCAGTTCGTCGCGCTCGATCAGCGTGCCCGCCGTGAAGCGCTTGCGGGGACGACCCAACACTTGCGCGCGGACGTCGTCCGACGCGAAAGCCAGCAGCACACGGCCCGACGCGCCCACGTACAACGGGCGACGGTTGCCGACCACGCCATGCACGCGCAGTTCGTGCGTCGATTCCACGCGGGCAACACACAGCGACTCGAGACCATCGCGCACGCGCAACTGGATGTTCTCGTTGAGCGCACGGTTGAGCGCCTGCAGGTGACGATGGGCGACCTTCACGAGGTTGACCTGTTCATGGCCTGCCACGCCGAGCACCAATGCCTGCGCACCCAGCACGTAGGTCACGGGACTGCCCTCGCGAACCACCCAGCGGTGCTGTTCGAGCGTCGCCAGCAGACGAAACGCCCGCGACTTGTTCAGGCCGGCGCGCTGCGCCAGTTCCGTAACACCGAGGCCGGGACACTCCCCGACCAGCGACAGCAGCGAAAGCGCCGTGTCGACCGAAGCGACTGTGTAGTCCATCTCAAACTTCCTCGCTATGTTGTTCGGCATAGGCGGCAAGCGCCGCCGCAAATTGGCCAAGTTGCGATTGCAGCGTCGAAAAGCCGTCATGCTTTTCGCCGTTAGATTCATTCAGATAAAGCGCCTGATTCAGTTCGATCTGCACGCTGTGACGCCGCTCGGCGGGGCGTCCGAAATGACGCACGAGATCGCCTCCCCGATACGGCACGTTGTAGGCCGTACGAAATCCGAGACGCGTGAATTCAGCCATCACCCAGCGTGAAAACGCGGGGTCTGCGGTGGTGCCGTCCCCGTCGCTCACCAGTACGTCCGGGCGCGCCATACCGGCATCGGGATCGAGTGCCCCGCCGCGCGAACGCATCGAATGACAGTCCAGATGCCAGACCACGCCGTGACGCTGCCACGCCGAATCGAGTGCATCGCGCAACGCGTGGCGGTACGGCAGGTAGTAATCGTGAATCCGTCGCTCGACTTCCGCCACCGTCAGGCGGCGGTCGTAGAGCGGTACGTTTGGGGCAGCAAAGCGGTGCAGCAGTCCGACGCCACGCTCGCTATACCCTTGCGGACGCGCATCGTGTGGCCACAGGCTCGCCAGCAATTCGGGGTCGATGTCGTGCTCGGCGCGATTCGGGTCGATGTAGGCGCGCGGGAAAAGCGCCGCGACGAGCGTCGCGCCGTGACGCGTCGCGACGGACCAGAGTTCGTCGACGTAGGCGTCGCCACAAGCGAGGATCGCGGCTGTCGGGGCAATCGTGTCGAAGTCCGGCGGTAACACATGACCACTGTGAGGCGCGTCGATCACCAGAGGCAAGTGCCCCCCGTGGCGCATTGCGCCACCTTGCGGTGCCTCAACGAAAAATCGGCCCTCAGTGACCTGACGGGACATGCTGCCTCCTGGCGTGCATCCGGAACATCCGCTCGCCCAATAACCATGACGTGCGCAGTGTTTTGCCAAGCAAAACAAAGTTTCAATATTCTGGAACAACGCACCCGGCGCCACAAGGTGACGGTTGTTACAACATATTTCGAGGGAGATAAAGCAGGCGCATGGGGGTAACGCTGGCCGTTCGGCGACGATCATTGCAAATGACGGCGCGTATCGTAGGCATTCGGCCGCGTTAGTCGGCATCCGGGGGATGCCTGTGGCGCGTATCGGCTACTAAACCAGGAGCGACTTGTGACGTCCCGTAATCGAGTGTGGGCGTCTGGCTAACGCTTGGAGGGGGTCATAGACGGGTTCATTGCCCGTTCAACACGCAAGCGCATGGGGGGTACGGACGAAAAAAACGGACCGTCTGTCGACGATCCGCTTTCGTGATGCTTCCGTCCGGACGAGTGGTCCGAAGGATTCTGCTCAGATGGCGTCGGCCACGCCTGCTTCGTGCGCCTGCACGTCGGCGTGATAGCTCGAGCGCACCATCGCACCTACGGCCGCATGAGTGAAGCCCATCTTGTACGCTTCTTCCTCGAACATCTTGAACGTGTCGGGCGTCACGTAACGGCGCACCGGCAGGTGGTGCTCCGACGGTTGCAGGTACTGACCGATCGTGAGCATGTCGACGTTGTGCGCGCGCATGTCGCGCATCACCTGAAGAATTTCTTCGTCCGTCTCGCCCAGACCGACCATCAGGCCCGACTTCGTCGAGACGTCCGGATGCTGCGCCTTGAACTCCTTGAGGAGCGTGAGCGAGTGCTGGTAGTCCGAGCCGGGGCGCGCTTCCTTATACAGACGCGGCACCGTTTCGAGGTTGTGGTTCATCACGTCGGGCGGTGCGGCATTGAGAATGCCCAGCGCGCGGTCGAGACGCGCGCGGAAGTCCGGCGTCAGGATTTCGATGCGGGTCGACGGCGACAGCTCGCGCACGTGGCGGATGCAATCGACGAAGTGCTGAGCACCGCCGTCGCGCAGATCGTCGCGGTCCACGCTGGTGATCACGACGTACTTCAGACGCATTGCGGCGATGGTCTTCGCAAGGTTCAGCGGCTCGTCGACGTCCAGGGGGTCGGGGCGACCGTGGCCGACGTCGCAGAACGGGCAGCGGCGCGTGCACTTGTCGCCCATGATCATGAACGTGGCCGTGCCCTTGCCGAAGCACTCACCGATGTTCGGGCAGCTCGCCTCTTCACAGACCGTATGCAGATTATGCTCGCGCAGAATCTGCTTGATCTCGTAGAAACGGGAGGTGTGAGTGGCCGCCTTCACGCGAATCCAGTCCGGCTTCTTCAGGCGCTCGATCGGCACGATCTTGATCGGAATGCGCGCCGTCTTGGCTTGCGACTTCTGCTTCGCGGTGGCGTCGTAATCGCCGTCGATCGTGCGAACTTCTTTGTTCGTGCTGTCGTTCTGAGTCACGGTGGTCATGATGGGGGCTTTCCAGGCGTCCAATCAGGCGGCGGCGTCTGCGCTGGCGGCCGAATTCGTATCGGCCTGCGGCGCGGCAACTGTCGTCGCGGGGTGCTGTTCGAGGTGATGACCGAGTTGCTGCGCCAGTCGCGCGGCCACTTCGTCCCAGCGGGGAGCCACGCCTAGCGTGGCCATGTCTACGGTTTGCAAACCGGCGTAACCGCACGGATTGATCCAGTCGAACGGACGCAGATCCATCGCGACGTTCAGCGAAACGCCGTGATAACTGCAGCCATTGCGGATTTTCAACCCGAGCGCAGCGATTTTCGCGCCGGCATGCGCCACAGTGCCGTCGCCCGGGCTCACATAGATACCCGGCGCGCCGGCATGGCGCTCAACGTCGAGATTATACGCTCCAAGGGTGTCGATCACGGCCTGCTCGATGAGACGCACCATTTCACGTACGCCGAGCTTGCGGCGTCGAAGGTCCACCAGCAGATAGATCACCACCTGACCGGGGCCGTGATACGTGATCTGGCCGCCTCGGTCGACTTTGACGAGCGGAATACCGGTGTTGGCAACGAGCAGGTGAGCGGGATCGCCGGCGAGTCCGAGCGTGTAGACGGGCGGATGCTGGACGATCCAGAGCTGGTCGGGGCCGTGCGAGCCACGCGCGTCGGTGTACGCGCGCATGGCGTCGAACGAGGTGGCGTAGTCTTCGATGCCGCGCCAGCAAACTTCGATCGGGGAGGTCATGGACGCAATTTTAGCGAAACCACGCCAGTCTTGCTCGAAGCCACGCCCGCAAGGCGCTGCGCCCGGTGTTGCCCGGCCGCAACGGACAACGCCGAGAGATCCGGAAGCTCAGGCCGCCTTTCGGGCAGATGCGGCGCCCAGACCCCGGGCATACCACCCGGCCGCGAGCAGAATCATCACGCCGCCCAGCCACTGCGTTGGATGCAGCACGATGCCGAACGCCAGGAAGTCCACCGCCACGGCCACCACGGGGTAGACGAAGCCGAACACCGCCAGACTCGACGTCGATGCCTTCTGAAACGCCCCGTAGAGCAACAAATACATGAACGTCGTGTGGAATAGGCCCAGCGTGACGATGGCGCCGACCTCACGCGGTGCAGACGGCAAATGCTGGAAGTCCGCCATCCAGACGAAAACGACCGCACCGATGACCATATGCAGCGCGGCGATGATCTCGGGACGAATCGTCCCGGCCAGCTTCTTCGTGAAAAGCGTGGTCGCGGCGTAGAGCGACGCAGCAGCCAGCGCACTCGCCACGCCGATCAGATAACCCGCGCCATGCACGCCACCGGGCTCGGCCAGGATCACCAGCCCGGCGAACGCCACACCCAGACAGCCCAGCGTGGCCAGCGACGGCCGCTCGCGCGTGACGATCACACTGGCGAGCACCAGCAGGAACGGCTGAACGTTGTAGACGACAGTCGTAATACCGACCGAGGTCAGCCGGTAGGCCGTGAACAGGAAATACCAGTTCGAGACGAGCGTGATGGCCCCGAGCGTCACATTCACCACTTGCCAGCGAGTCATTCGGAACCCGCGCCAGTAACCGCGAAGCGCACACCAGCCGCACAGGCTGAGCGCACCGATCAGGCAGCGGAAGAACACCACATTGAGCGCCGGCTGGCCCGACATAAGCACGAAGTAACCGATCGTGCCGGAGATCACCATTGCGGCAATCATCAGCAAACGCCCAAGGCGTTCGTCGGCTTGCGGGTTCGGCATGGCGGAAGATGGCACCGGGGCGGGGGGCGAAGCTTGGCTCATCGGGGGACGACTTCTCTTGTTTCGACGCGTTATCGCTGTGATTTTGACTCGATTATTGCGCGTCTTGTTGTGAATTCGATTAACAGCACCGAGGGTCGGACTTCCGCGGCCCAAACGAAACACGCGCTCGTCCGGCGACTATCGCCATAGAGCGCGTGGATTTCACGGGCCGGAGCCCGGCACATCGATCGGATTGCCAGTGATATCAGGCTGCGCAGGTGCAGGAGTTCGCTTCACGCGCCGCCCGACGGCCAGCCAGCCACTTGCGAAGCAGGCGCATCACCGGAAAGCGACGCGAGACTTCGCGCTCCAGCTGAGCCTCGGCGGGCGTATCCGCAGACACCCAGTAGCGGCGCCCCGGCTCGACGGCCATACGCTGCCCCGGCGTGAGCCAGTAATCGCGCGGATCGCCGGCACGCGTCACCCAGACCGACGAGCCACGTGCGACGAGCGTATGCTCATGATGCAGATCGAGCGTGACCACTTCGCCCGGGCGAAGACCGTAGAAGTACTGAACCTTTGTCAAATTGTTTTGCATTTTACGACCCCCACTCAGTGCGAGACAATGACTGAATCATAGGGACTGGCAGGCGCCGCACCAAACGACATATTTTCACGGCCTTGCGAATAGAGCTCACATGGACCTTCGGAGACTTCCCAACCTAAGCGCCTTGCGCGCCTTCGAGGCGGCTGCCCGCCTGGAGAGCTTTTCCCGTGCGGCGGAAGAATTGTTCGTCACGCACGGCGCAATCAGCCATCAGATTCGTGCGCTGGAGCAGGAGCTGGGCACCACGCTTTTCACCCGCAACGGCAAGCGCATCAGCATCACGCTCGCGGGGCGTCAGTACGCAGCGTCGATCCGCGCCGCCCTCACCGACATTGCGCAGGCCACACGCAAGCTGCAAGCGGGCACGCGCAGCGAGCGGCGTCTGGTGCTCACCACCATGCCGTCGTTTGCCAGCCGCTGGCTCACGCCGCGCATCGGCCGCTTCATCGACCGCCATCCGGAACTGGAAGTGGAGTTGCGATGCAGCGCGCAGTTGACCGATTTCGAGCGCGACGACGTCGACGTCGCCCTTCGTATGGGCAAGGGCAACTGGCCGGGGCTGCACATCGAGAAGGTGCTCGACGACGTCTTTTTCCCCGCGTGCAGTCCGTCCTATAACGGTGGCAGGCTGCCGCAGACCGCCGACGAATTTCGCCACAGTACGTTGCTGCGCTCGCAAGATGAGCCGTGGGCCCCATGGTTCGCGTCCGCAGGCTTCGACATCCCCGAGCCGATGCAAGGGATGATGTACGAGGATTCCGGCATGCTCTCGCAGGCCGCTATCGTCGGTCAGGGGGTGGCGCTGGTGCGTCGTTCGCTCGCGGTGGGCGACATCATGGCGGGACGCCTCGTGCGGCTGTCCGACGTCGATACGCCTTGCGAATGGGATTACTTCTTCGTGTGTCCGCTGGCCGCGCTGGAGACGAAACGCGTACAGGCGTTCAGAACGTGGTTTCTGGAGGAAGTGGCGGCGTTCGAGCTGGTCAAGGACACGCGGCAGCGTCCGACCAAGCCGAGCCGTGCTGCGCTGGCGGCCGGGATGGCCGCGACGGCGGGGGAGATGGCGACTGACGCGCAACTGGGTCTCGACCCCGCGAAGTTGCCCGACGACGGGGCACCGACGCACGCCTGATCGATCCGGAGATCGGAAGACGCGCGCCTCACGCCATCACAGGCAATCTCAGGCACGCGTCGGTACTACGTCGCTTACAGCACCACCTTCACCATCGGATGGGACGTCAGCTTGCGGTAAATGTCATCGAGGTGCGCCTGCGAATGCGCGCGCACCGTCACGGTCAGACCGAGATACTTACCCGTGCTGGACGGACGCATTTCCACGGTCGCCGCGTCGAACTGCGCATCGAACTCGCGCAGCAATTCCACGATGGCCTGCGCGAAGCCATCCTGCGCATGCCCCATCACCTTGATGGGGAAGTCGCACGGAAACTCGATCAGGCTCTTCTTCTCTTCCGTCATAGTGCCTCCTTGGCGCGTTGATACGCCGCATAAAGCGCGCGGAAGACGGGGCCCGGTTTGCCGTCGCCCACCGGCTTGCCGTCGAGCGTAACCACGGCAAGCACTTCCTTCGTGGCAGACGTAATCAGCAGTTCGTCGGCGTCGCGCACTTCCGCTTCGCTCACCGCACGCTCCTCGAAGGCGATACCGCATTCCTGCGCGAACGACTCCAGCGCGCCGTAGCGAATGCCTTCGAGAATCCGATTATCGCGCTGCGGCGCGGCCATTGCACCGTGCTTGATCACCCACACGTTGCTCGACGACGCTTCCGTCAGCAGCCCGTCGCGGAACTGGATCGTCTCCTGCACCTCGTGATCGGCCGCGTATTGCGCCATCAGCACGTTGCCCAGCAGCGACGTCGACTTGATGTGGCAGTTCAGCCAGCGACGGTCTTCATGCGTGACCGCGCCGACGCCCTGCTCCACCTTCTCGCGGCTCGGCAGCGTAAGCGGCGTGGCGATGCCGAACACCGTCGGCGTGATGTCCTTCGGGAACGTGTGCTGACGCGGCGCGACACCGCGCGTGACCTGCACGTAGACGCTGTGCGGATCGGCCGCACACGTGGCCGACAGACGCGCGAACAGGGCTTCCCATTCGGCACGCGTGTACGGGTTCGCGATGCGGATTTCCGCGAGACTGCGCTCCAGGCGGTCGAGATGCTGCGCAAGACGGAACGGCTTGCCGTGATAGACCGGCACGACTTCGTAGATCCCGTCCCCGAAGAGGAAACCTCGGTCGAGGACGGAAATCTTCGCATCGGCAAGCGCAATCAGTTCGCCATTGAGCCAGACGGTGGGGTTGTTCATGATGCGAATGGCTTCCCGATTACTTCTTCACGAACATCAGACGCAGGGCGTCCCATGCACGGCCGATGAAGCTGGCCTGCGCCACGTCGGCCAGCGCCACGACCGGGAATTCGGCCAGTTGCTTGCCATCTGCCATGACCTTGACGGTGCCGACCTGCGCGCCGTTGGCGATCGGTGCGATCAGCGGCTCGCGCAGTTCGAGCTGCGGCTTGATCTTGTCGGCGGTGCCCTTCGGCACAGTGATGAAGGTGTCCTTCTTCACGCCGATCTTCAGCTCGCTGTCCTTGCCCTTCCAGACCTTAGGCGTGGCCACGACCTGATTCGCGCCGTACACGCGCAACGTGTCGAAGTTCTGATAACCGTAGTTCAGCGCGGAGAGACTGTCCTGCACGCGCGCGCGTTCGGTCGGCTCACCCACGACCACCGACAACACACGACGATTCACGCCCGGCGCGCCCGGCAGCGGACGCGAGGCCGTCGACACGAGGCAGTAGCCCGCTTCCTTGGTGTGGCCGGTCTTCAGGCCATCGACCGTCGGGTCGAGCGACAGCAGACGGTTGCGGTTCGGCTGGCGGATGTTGTTGTACGTGAAGCTCTTCTCCGAGTAAATCTTGTAGTACTCGGGGAAGTCCTGAATCATGTGCGTCGACAACGTGGCGATGTCGGCGACCGTCGTGTAGTGCTGCGGGTCGGTCAGACCGTCGACGTTCGTGTAGTGGGTGTTCTTCAGACCCATACGCTGCGCGGCGCGGTTCATCAGCTCGACGAAGCCCGGCTGCGAGCCACCGACGAGTTCGGCCAGCGCGATGGAGGCGTCGTTACCCGACTGAATGATCATGCCCGAGACCAGATCGCGCACCGAGACCGGCTTGCCGGCTTCGATGAACATGCGCGATTCGTCACGACCCACCTTGCGAACCGACTCGCCCGGAATGACGGTCTGATCCATCGAGATGCGCTTGTCGCGAAGGGCTTCGAAGACCAGATACGTCGTCATGATCTTCGTGAGCGATGCCGGCTCCACGCGGGCATCCGGGTCACCGGCGGCGAGCACCTGACCGCTGGTGACGTCGACGATGGTCCACGCCTTGGCCGACATCGGCGGCGGCGGGATCTGTTGAGCACGAGCGGGAAGCGTAGCAAGCGAGCCACAAGCGACAATCGCCGCGGCGGCGGCGGCACGGGACAGCGAAGCGTTGAATTTCATTGGCGATGAGAAAAACGAAGTGAGCGAAGCAAAACTCAGAGGCATCTGCGCTTGAAGGCACCGTGCAACCCACGCTTTGGCGAGCGCGGCACGGCGAAGAAGACGGCGGCACCGGAGCGCCGGAGCCATGCCGTTCGGGGAAATAGACCCGACACGGCACGACAAGGTTCAGAGGCGAATTATACCCGTCGCCATCCGACGTCCCCAGCGAAGCGGGTCGCTGTCAGACGAAACGCCCCGAAATTCGGGCCAGATGTATCAATGACGCCACGCATCGACCACGATCTGTTTCAGCAGCGGTAACAGGCCGTGGAAAAAGTGTTCGCCACCGGGGATTACCACGACGGGCAAGGTTTGCGGACGCGCCCAGTCCAGCACCGATTGCAACGGCACCGTATCGTCCTTTTCGCCGTGGATGACGAGTGTGTCGGCCGGCACGGTCGCCACGTCCCAGTTGCTCGCGGCCGTGCCGACGAACACCAGACGTTGGGCAGGCGTACCTGCGGCTTCGAGTGCCTTGGCTACGTGTGACAGCACGAACGTGCCGAACGAGAATCCGGCCAGTGCGAGCGGTTGCGTTTCCCACCCCGGTTGCTGACGCATCCAGGCGATGACGGCCATCAGGTCGTCGCGCTCGCCGATGCCCTTGTCGTGTTCGCCTTCGCTCTTGCCCACGCCACGGAAGTTCGGACGCACCACGGCGTAACCGAGCTGGACGAAAGCACGCGCGAGCGTCTGCGCCACCTTGTTGTCGAGCGAGCCGCCGAACAACGGATGCGGGTGCGCGACGAGGGTGATGCCGCGCAGATTTTCCGGCCCACCGGCCGGGCGGTCGATAGCGATTTCGATGGCGCCGACCGGGCCGTCGATGGTGAAGCGTTCAGTCTGAGCGTTCATGAGCGAAGTAGGTCTGGAGTGCGAAGCCGCCGCAGGCGTCGACATGGCATGTCGACCACGCGGTCGATCAGTCGATCAGTCGATCAACAGGCGCTCGACGATCTCGCCTTGCGCCAGGTGCTTCTCGACGATTTCGTCGATATCGGTCTCGTCGATGTACGTGTACCAGGTCCCTTCGGGATAGATCACGACGACCGGCCCCAGCTCGCAACGATCCAGGCATCCGGCCTTGTTCACACGCACCTGACCGGGACCGGCCAGACCGAGTTGCTTGACCTTCTTCTTGGCGTACTCCTGCATCGACTGCGCATTGCAGTTCGCGCACGACGGACGGTCGGCGCCTGCTTCGCGCTGGTTGAGACAGAAGAACACGTGATGCTTGTAGTACTGCGACTGGGTGGTGGCCATGTCGGTGCTTTTATGTGGGGGAATTGGCAACGTAACGACGTGTTGCGGGCATTCTAACCGACCTGCTCAGGCATTGCGGACGGCCCCGGCGGGCGCACTCAACGCCCTGCACCGACGAAATGAGGAAATGCAGATTCCGGGACACCCGGACACTGATCAGCGAAGACGCCGTTGCACCGCCATGAACAAGGCGCAGAAGGCAGCCAGACATGCGAAGCCGAAGAACACGTTCACACACGAGAGCACCAGCGCCTGTTGCGACGCGAGATTGCCCACCCACGCCGATGCCATGTGTGCTGCCGTCGTCGCATCGACACTCGCACCGAAGGTCTGCTGCGCCTGCGAGACGGCCGCGTTGTAGGCGGGGTTGAGCGGCGTCATCGCGGGCGTCAGCTGATGCATGAAGACGGCCTGACGATCCTGCATCAGCACGGCCATGACGGACACTGACATCGAACTCACCAACTGACGCACGATGTTCTTCGTCTGATAGCCATGCTGGAAGACGTACTCGTCCATGCCGCGAAACGTCAGTTCGGCAATCGGAATCATGGCGAACACACCGCCAAGACCGCTCAGCACCATCGGCAGAATCAGCCACTGACTCGACACACCCTGATAGCTCTGCGACAGCAAGAACGCGTAACCGAGCAGGCACAGATAGCCGAGCAGCACGAACGGTTTGAGCTGCACGAACTTGGGGCGCGCCATCGTGTAGATCACGGCCACGACGAGACTCGTCACCGACGCCACCGCTTGCAGATACCCCGTGTGCTCGACGCTCCAGTTCAGTCCCTGCTGCATGTAAATCGGGAACAGGTAAGACGTCGAATACGAGAAGAAGTAATACACCGCATACCCGCCCAGCCCGAGCACATACACGGGGTTGCGCACGAGCACGCGAAAGTCGATCAGCGGCTTGTGATGCGAATACTGATGCCACATGTAGCCAATGGCGCAGATCGCCCCGACCAGACAGAGTTCAAGCAGATGCAGCGGGTTGGAGAAGAAGTCGAAGCGCGAGCGCTGCATCATCACTTCGACGAACAGCACGCCCGCCGCGAAGAACACAATGCCGCGCATTTCGAATTCGCCTTCGTCACGCAGCCGTTCGCGAAAATCCGGAATGACGAGCCACGACGCCAGTGCCCCGGCGAGCGCGATCGGCACCATGACGAGAAATACCGACGACCACATGAAATGATCGACGAGATAGCTCGCGAGCAACGGCGCAGAGATCTGCGCGCCGAAGAAGCCGTAAGTGAAGAACAACAACGCCCGCAGCCGCAATTCGGGCGCGAAGCACAGGTTGATCAGAATGCGGCTCGCCGTGAACAGCGATCCCGCCCCCAGTCCGAGCACGAAGCGCGCCACGGCAAGCTCCACCGGGTTGTGCGCCATGCCGCACAGCCATGCACCGAACGCCATGAGCGTGAGCGCACCGGTCAGAAAACCGCGATAACCCAGACGCGACGCGAGCCAGCGTTGTTTGAGAATGACAAGAATGCCAGCGACAGCGTAAAGCGTAGAGACGAAGGCGTACTCTTCCGGGGCAGCACCGACGCCGCCAGCGATATGCGACGACGCGAACACGAACATGCCGTTCTCCAGCATCTCGATGCCGGTGGCCGCCGCGATCACAGCCATCAGCACGCGCTGCCGTGTCTTATGCGCAAACACCAATCCCCAGGTACTCATCTTCGCTCCCCAATGAAAACCGCCCGGGATCTGCCTGTAGATGCCGGGCGGTCGTGACGCACCCAGTGTCAGTGCGCCTTACATGAGAGTTTAGGAGTCGAGGACGGCCTCACCAATGGGCAGACGGCCAATACGCTATTTCCATTTTGGAAACAATGACGCGGAAAAATCGACCGCAAACGCTTACCGGACGGGCCTTGACGGGCATTTCACCCTTTTGGCGGGGGCATCGACGCGCCCTCGAAAAAATGCCGGATTCCCTGGCGTGCGTTGGCGTCAGTCCGGCCTGCCGCCGCGACGCGCCGGACCGCGATGGCTCGGATCGAACATCGCCAGCAGGTAGATCAGCACGAGATACGGCCATGTCCACGCGAGCCAGCGCGCGAGCACGTTGAAGTGCACGTACTGCCCCTGACGCCACGACTGAAGCGCCGCCTCGTAATAGGGATTCGCAGGCAGAAGATTGACGAAAACGAGCAGGACGACCAGCGCCGCCAGCGCAACGGCGCCCCGCAGAAAACGCGGCCCGCGCCCGGCGACGATCAGCACGAGCGAGCCGACGACCAATCCGTAAATCGCGCCTGCCGTCACCCAGTCGAACGCCTGCGCGGGCGAGAACTGCCACGCCGCCGCAATGGCCTTGATCGCGAAAGCGCTGATGAACATCGCGCACAGCAGCGGCACGCGCGGTGCCGTGCGTCGCATGGCCAACGTCGCGAGCAACCCTGCGAGAATCGTGCCGCTCGCGGTCACGACCGTCTCCCACAGGGCGTGGCTCGCGACGGCATCCAGCGCCGACAGATAGTCCTGCAATTCCCCGAGCTTCGGCACCCAGTCGAGGACCAGATCGGTGATATCCGGGTCCTGCCAGAGCCAGATTTGCCGGACAAGGTCACCGTCGCCGAAAAGAAACTGCTGCGGATACGCCTGCGCCCACGGCCACAGCGCCAACAACACGAGCAGCAGACTCGCATGACGCTCGAACCACGCAAAGCGCAAATGACGAAGCCATCCGCGATCGAGCAACGGGCTGGTGAGCGGCACGGCCATTGCACCGCCAATGAGCGCGCCCAGCGCATTCGTCGCGAGATCGACATTCGACGCCACGCGCGTGGGCAGGTACGTCTGCAACGCCTCCATCCCACACGAGAGCAGCGTGCCCAGCACGAAAGCCGCGATCACCGCGCGCGTGCCGCGCCATGCCGGATGCAACGCCCATACGGTCAGCACACCCAGCGGGATGTAGCCCAGCACGTTGGTGACGACATCGAACATCGTCATCCAGCGGGGCAGCGGCGCGAACAGGTAGTCGAACGGCCCGACCGCCGCCCGCTGAAACTCAAACGGGTAGAGGCTGGCGTAGGCCATCAGCAGAATCAGGCACAGCAACGCCTGACGCGTAAGCGGAGAAGCGCGTCGTTGCCAGGGTTTGACTTCGTGCTCGGGCATCGGCGAGACGACCCGCTATCGCGACGGCGCCGAAGCGCTCACCGACGACGAACCTGCGGAAGACGCGGCGGGCAACGCCCGCGACTGCGCAGGGGCACGCGTTGTTGCCGAAGGTGCCGGTACACGTCCGGCGAGCCACTGGATCAACTGCTTCTGCACCGCATCGCTGGCGGTGGCCAGCGCACGCGCGCCACCGGCGGCATCCGCCGAGCCGGCGGGCGCCTGAGAGCGCAATGTCGTCTGCGCGAGCAGCTTCGGCCCGTCGAACAACGTCGCGCGGACCTGCACCACACCATGACTGGCGGACGTACTGTCGAAGTACTGCGCGAACTCTTCAAGCTCGACACGCAGTGCGGGGGCGGCCGCCGGGTCGCCTGCGGCGAGCACCGCACGATCGACGGATAGCGCCGCACGCAGACGATCGCCAAAGAGCCGTGCGGGCGACGCAAGCCAGCGGCTATTGGCATACACGCGTGCCTGATCGCCTTCGCTGGCGGGCAAACGGTAATAGATCAGGTCCGAGTCGAGCCAGCTCGGCGCGTTGACCACGACCTTGAGCGGCGACAGTTGCTGCGCACCGGCAGCCGCGACATCCGAGGCGGGGGCGTTGGCACCGGCGGCACCGGCTGCACCGGCTGCACCGTTCGCACCGGCCGCAGCCGACGCAGGCATTGTCGGCGGCCCCAGATCGAAGCGCGCAAGTGCACCCGACGGCGCCGGCGCGGCGCATCCGGCGACCAACACCACAGTCCCGAGCACGGCCCCAAGACCGAACAGCCACGTGGCGAGGCGACCCTTACCGTTATTCATCTCGATATCCCCTTGCATGACGGTGTCGCGCATCATTGACCTGCCCCGGCCCCACGCGGCCACGCGAAACCGGCCTCACCTGGCCCCGGCGGAGGCGGCGACGTGCCGAAGAGCAATGCGCGCGGATTGCGATTGATCGTCTCTGCGGCTTGCCCCACCGCCTGCGACGTGAAGCGAAGATCGTCCGACAGACGATTCAGACGCGGCAGCGCTTCCTGTTGCAGCGAACCTTCGAACGTCTGCATCGTGCCCTGGAACGCGGCAAGACTTGATGCCGCCTGATCCGCCGCCCGCCCCACGCTATCCAGATTACGCACCAGCGGTCCCTGCGGATCGGTCAGTTGGTTCGTCAGGCGATGCGCGCCAGCGAGCGTGCCGTTCAATTCGCGCACGGTTTCCGGCAGTTGCTTCGTGACCGGTTCGAGTTGTGTCGCCACACGGCTCACGCTCTGGGCGGCGGTCTTCACGCTATTGATCGAATCGACGATCGCCTGCCGATTCTCGGGGTCTAGCAACTTGTTGACCGACGACGTCGCTTCCTCAAGCTGGTGCACGAGGTTGTTGCCACGCCGCTGAAGCTCGTCGACGAAACTCGGACGCAAACGCAATTGCGCGACCTGTGTCTCGGATGACGGTAGCAGCGTGCGGTCATGGCCATCGTCATCGAGTTGCACGAAGGCCAGCCCCGTCACGCCCTGATAACTCAGCGTGGCGAACGTCGACTTGGTCATCGGCGTGCCTTCGTTCACGAGAATGCGAATCAGGATCTGGCCCGGCGTGCGGGGATCGAACTTGATCGACTCGACTTTGCCGACGCCCAGACCGCGATAGCGCACGGCCGACTCCGGATTGAGGCCCGTCACGTTGGTCCGCGAGACCAGGTCGTAGGGCACACGGACGCGGTTGTCGCGATTGAACCAGTACACCGCAGCAGCAACGGCGGCGAGCAATACCAGTGTGAAGAGGCCCGCCATGAAAGCGTGCGATTTATTTTCCATCGTCGAGTAACTCCGAAATCTTGGCGCGCCGTGCCGCAGGCAAAGCCAGCAACGCGCGTCTGCCGCGCTCACCGAGGAAGAAGCTGTGAATGAATGGGTGATCGACACGCACCACGTCTTCGACCGGTGCGTTCACGAGTACCTTGCGATCGGCCAGCACCGCCACACGGGTCGCCAGCATCATCACCGTGTCGAGATCGTGGGTGACCATCACGACCGTCAGGCCGAGCGAGCGATGCAGGCCGCGCACCATGTCCACAAACTCGTCCGATGCCTGCGGGTCGAGCCCGGCCGTCGGTTCGTCGAGGAACAGCAGCTCCGGCTCCAGTGCGATGGCGCGCGCAATGCCAACACGTTTGATCATGCCGCCCGACAATTCCGACGGCATGCGATTGGCCATGCGCCCCGACAACCCGACCATCTCCAGCTTGTACATCACCACATCGCGAATCAGGTCTTCCGAAAGCGTATGCAGCTCGCGCAGCGGTTGCGCAATGTTGTCGAACACCGTCATCGCGGAGAACAGTGCGCCGCGCTGAAACAACATGCCCGAACGACGACGCAGCAAATGGGCCGTGCGCCGGTCGATCATCGTGATGTCATGTCCGAAGATACTGATATGCCCGCTGGTTGGCCCTTCGAGACCGATGATCTGCCGTATCAGCGTGGTCTTGCCGGACCCCGACCCGCCGACGAGCGCAATGATCTCGCTTTGACGCACGGTGAGATCCAGATGTTCGTGAATCGTGTGCGTGCCGTAGCGTTTCGTGAGATTGCGTACCTCGATGACCGGCTCGGCTTCGCCCGGCAACGTCGACGACACCGGCGGGCATCCGGCCGACGCGCCGAACAGCACATCGCTCTGGGCCTGCGGCGACGAGACCGCAGCGGTGTTGGCAGGGGCGCGCACGATAGGTTCGCTCATCAGCCGATCCCCACGTTGCGGAAGAGGATGGCGAACACGGCATCCGCCAGAATCACCACGGTGATCGACGTGACGACCGACTGTGTCGTGCCCTCGCCAAGGCTCTGCGTGTTAGGTTTGACGCGCATGCCGAAGTGACACGCCACCAGCGCAATCAGCATGCCGAAGACGACGCCCTTCCCCAGACCGATCCACAAGTTCGCGATACGAACGGCGTTGGGCAGCGTAGTGAAGAAATAATGCAGTCCGATGCCGAGTTCGTACTTCGCTGCGATGGCGCCGCCGAGCAGAGCGACGATGTTCGTCCACATCACGAGCAATGGCATGGCAATGGCCAGCGCAATGACCTTCGGCAGCACGAGTCGCAAACCGTGCGGGATGTCCATCACGCGCATGGCATCCAGTTCTTCGGTCACGCGCATCACACCCAGTTGCGCCGTGATCGCCGATCCCGAGCGCCCCGCGACGAGAATCGCGGAAAGCACTGGCCCCAGTTCCCGGATCACCGACAGGCCGAGAATGTTCACGATAAACGTACTTGCCCCATACAACTTCAGTTGCTGGGCAGACAAATAGGACAGAACGATGCCGATCAGGAACGCGACCATCGCAGTAATGCCGAGCGCCTTCGCTCCGGCACTGTAGATGTTCGCTGACATTTCCAGCCAGGGCGCGCGCGACGGATGGCGAACGACACGGCCGAGGTCGATCACGAATCGACCGAACATCGAGATGCCGTCGCGCAGATGCTCGCCCAGCGTGAACAGCGAATAGCCCAGTTGGCTGACGGGATCGACGCGACGCTTTGGCACCGGACTCTGACGCGTGCGGTCGAATTCTGCGAGGTGATCGAACAGCGCGCGCTGCGTGGCGGTCAACGCGATACGCTGAGGGTACTTGCGTTGCCAGTAACGCCAAAGGGCTTGCGCGCCCACGTGATCGAGGCGCTCCACACAAGTGAGGTCCCAGGCCAGCTCGCCGTTAGGCAATGCACGCACCAGCCCGATGAGCGTCTTCTTGCGCTGAGATAGCGCCAACGCCGTCCACAGACCGCGCAGCATGACCACCGGGCCTTGCGCGGAGGTGGTCAGCTCGAGAGTGGGTACGGCATCGAGGTTCAAAACTGGGGATCTCCTGACAACAAACTCGCCGAAATCCGGCGTGGATCCAGCAAAATGCGCGGCAAAACGCGGTCATTGTACGGTACAGGCGCGGCAATATGATGGCAACCCGGTGGCGACTGAAAACCCGCCGGAATTGTCCGATGCGCGCCTCGGATGATGCCGAAATACGGTCTTCGGCGCAGGACAGACCGGCGCGGCGCCAACCTCGCCGCTACAATAGCAGCCATGAATAACGCCGCACCTTCTTCGCCTCACGATCCGCTCGACGCCACGGCCACCGGTTCCCCGGAAAGCCGCTCTGGCACGGGTGCAACGTCCGCCCACGACACCGCCGCGCGCCAGCTCGACGGCGAGCGCGTTCGTTCGCGTCTGGCGGCGGTTTGCCGTGACTGGCAGATCGAAGTCGTCGACACCACAGGCTCCACCAATCTCGACCTGCTCGCGCGCCTTCGTGAAGACACATCGTGTGCGCCGATCGTTCGCGCCGCCATGCAACAGACCGCCGGTCGAGGCCAACGCGGGCGCGCATGGCAAAGTTTGCCGGGCGACAGCCTGACGTTCTCGCTGGCGTATGTAATGACCGGTGGTCCGGCACAACTGGCCGGCTTGTCGCTGGCAACAGGCGTCGCGGTCGTGGAGGGATTGTCGGATTTGCCGATATCCGCACCGCAGGCGCTCGGCCTTAAATGGCCCAACGACGTCCTGCTGCGTGGCGGCAAGCTCGCGGGCATTCTGATTGAGACGGTCCCGGCAGGGCCGGGACGCATCGGCGTCGTCATCGGCATTGGCGTCAATCTTCGTCATGCGGGCGATGTGGCGACGCGCATCGACAGCGCGGCTGTTCAGAGCGCAACGGCGGCTTCACCCAGCGCCGCCACTCAAGCGGTCCCTGCCACCCCGCCCGCTGCACTCGAATCGATCCTCGTAGATCCGGATATGTCGTCGGTCCTCGTCGCCCTGGTTCAGCGACTCGCAGCCATGCTCGCGCGTTTCGACACGCAGCGCTTCGACGCGTTCCGCGAAGACTGGGAAGCGATGCATGCCTACGGCGGGTCGTCGATTCGTGTGATCGAACACGGACGCGACGTGTTGCACGGCGTCGCACTCGGCGTCGATTCGCAGGGCTGCCTGCGTGTCGCGACGACCGAAGGCGAGCGCAAGATCGCCAGCGGCGAAGTCTCGGTGCGGTTGCTCGATCCGCCTACCGCAACAACGCTCCCCGGAACGCAGGGAGGTCGCTGATGTCCGCGCCCCGAAAAGCATCGTCAGCATCGCCGATATCCGAAAGCATGCGCGGCGCGAACGGCATGCCTGCCGCATCGAACGGTAGCGTCAATGGCAGTGCCGCCCCCTGGCTGTTGGTCGACGCCGGGAACAGTCGCATCAAATGGGCATTGGCACCGGCTGTGCGACCCGCACACTGGCGTGCCGCCTCGCCGTCTTTTCTCGCCAGCGGCGCGGTAGATCACGCCGAATGGCGTACGCTAGCCACACAAATTCGTGCAGGCTGGTCGGCACTGGCAGCAGATACGTCTGCGACGTCAGACACCGAAGACACCGGGAGCCAAACCGGCGGTCGACACTTCGCGCCCAACGCTGCACCGCTCGCCATCGGGCAGGGCGGGCAACACGACGGATTCATCTGCCCGGCCCCCACCGGCGTCTGGCTCACCAATGTCGCGGGTGAAGCCGCCGAACAAGCCGTGCGCATGACCTTGCAGACGCTGTGGGGCATGGCGTCGTCCGACTGGCTTCAGGTGCTGCGCGCGAGCGACGCACGGGCGGGCGTGCGCAACGGCTATCACACGCCTTCGCAGCTCGGCAGCGACCGCTGGGCCAGCCTTATCGGTGCACACGCCGCATGGCCGGGCGAACACCTCCTGATCGTGACACTGGGTACCGCCACAACCATCGAAGCGTTGCGCGGCGACGGCGACTATCTCGGCGGGCTGATCGCCCCGGGCCCCGCGTTGATGCTGCAATCACTCGCGCAAGGTACCGCGCAGTTGCCCACACTCGACGCCACGATGCCTTCGGGTGGTCAGGCATTCGCACGCAGCACGACCGAGGCTATTCTTCGCGGATGTGCGGCCGCTCAGGCCGGTCTCGTCGAACGCAGCTACGCACAGCTCGAAGCACAGCTCGGCGCCCCCGTGCGCTGCGTGCTTTCCGGGGGTGCGCGTCATGCACTCGCACAAACGCTCGCACTGCCCTTTACAGAGCACGATCAGCTCGTGCCAGCAGGGCTCTATGAAGTCGCGTTAGACGCGACTAAATCGTCGGCGGCAAGAGCCACCGAGCCCCATACCCCGGCAGACGCGTCACGCGATGCCGGACAAGCACGAGGAGGCGTCTGAGATGTTGCGCGCGTTGTTGCTCGTCATGTTTCTCGCGGCAAACGCAGCATTTGCGGCCGTGCAACTGGGCTGGCTGAAATGGCGTGACGTGCTGCCGGAAGCCGGCCGCGAACCGGCCCGCGTAAAGGCGCAACTCGACCCCGAGCACATCCGGCTGACGGGTGCGGACATCAGTGGCGGGACGCCGGTACGCGCGTCGTCGGTGGCGGCCGAAGCGCCGGGCAACGCAAGCGGAAATGCCGCGTCTCGTGACGCCGCCGCATCATCGGCAACTGCAACGGTAGCGACTCAGGCGGTGGCTGCCGCTGCGCCAGGCGTCGTCGCGAGCGATGCCAGCGCGGCTCAGGCGGCCGCGGTCGCCGCAACGTCTTCCTGCCTCGATATCGGTCCGTTTGCCGCAAACGATGCGCAACAGGCGCGCGGCCTGCTGCTCGCCGCGCTGCCTGCCGGTCAGGGCGACATTCAGTCTGTCGCCGTCGACAAACGCTACTGGGTGCATCTCGACCCGGTGCCGAACAAGGCGGCTGCGGACAAACAGGTCGCGCAATTGCGCTCGGCAGGCGTGACCGAATACTTCCTGCTCAACGACGAGGGTTCGAATATCGTCGTCTCGCTTGGGCTGTTCAACGACAAAGATCGCGCGACGCGTCTGATGGCGACCGCGCAAAAGAAAGGCCTGACGCCGCAATTGAGCGAAAGGCCGAATGCCAAGAGCCGGATCATCTATCGCATTGCCGGTATCAATGCGAACGCCGCCACGCAGGTGCGTGGCGTGGTCACGCAGCAGTGGTCGGCACAACTGGTGAAAGCATGCCCGGCGCCGGCGGGGAGTCCGCCCGCCGGTGTGCATTAGCACGCCTGCGCGCAAATCTACGGTCACTCGCGCAAAGCGGCGAGGGTAGGCACGCGCGGTGGCGAACGCCTCGCACCTCGCGCAGGCACTTCGCCCCGCCCGCCTTTCATCAACTCGTCAGCTCACTCGCTTCAAGTCAACGACAGCCCGCACAACGCCGGTTTGCGTGCCACGCGCGTTCTTGACGACGGGCGACACCCACGGGGCAAGACCGGTGGCTTCCGGGGCATCGACGAGGCCCAGTGCCTTAAGGACGGCTACCGCTGCGGTGTAGAGCGCACGCATGTTGCCGTCGACCACCTTGATGGCGATGCCCAGACCAGCGGAGCGAACACCGATGGTCTGTACACCGTCCGCGCCGATTTTCGCCACCCAGTCGCCCGGCGCCATGCGCATGAAGGCGAGGTCGTTGCGTGCGGTACCCGACACCATCTCCGGCTGCTGCGTCATCGCGTCGAATAGGGTCGAGAGCGCCGCGTCGTCACTTACCGCGAGACGCGCGTACGCCGCTGCCAGCTTGTCGAGCGGCAACGCGTAGTTCGGCGCGGAACAACCGTCGATACCCAGTGGTAGCGCATCGCCCGAAACACCGACAACGTCGCCCACACGTGCGCGAATGCGCTGCTGCAACGGGTGCGAAGGATCGAGATAGGTGTCGAGAGGTAAACCGTGTTGCGCGCAGTACGCGAGAAAGCCCGCATGCTTGCCCGAGCAGTTATGGTGCAACGGCGTCGGCTTCAGATCGGCCGGTGCGCGCTTGCCTGTGGCGGAATAGAACGTCGGTACGTGGCATCCGCACTGCAAGTGATGTTCGTCGCACCCGGCTTTGCTCAGCAGACTTTTCACGCCGTCAACGTGAAACGACTCGCCGGAATGGCTCGCGCACAGCAGAGCAAGCTCAGGTTGCGTCAGACCGAAGTGCGGCACACCGTCGCCTTCCACGAAGGGTAGTGCCTGAAATGGCTTAAGCGTGGAGCGCGAAAACGTGAGGAACGACGGATCGCCTGCGGCATAGCGCAAGCGCCCCTGCGCGTCGACCACAGCCACCGAACCATAATGGATGCACTCGACAGTATCGACACCGTTGGCGCCGCGTGTAACTTCAACGAGAGGAGCGACACTCATGATTGAGCCCGCACTTTCTTGAGCAGCGACGTCGTCGAGCGCTGATGTTCGAACGGAATGGCCACTGCCTTGCCGCCCCAGCCGCGCACCAGCGCAGACTCCGGCAGCTTGTCCATGTCGTAATCGCCCCCCTTCACCAGAATGTCGGGCCGCACCGCGGCAATCAGCGCTTCGGGCGTCGTTTCACCGAACGTCACCACATAGTCGACGCTTCGCAACGCCGCGAGCAAGGCCGCACGATCGTTTTCGTTGTTGATGGGGCGATCGTCGCCCTTACCGAGGGTGCGCACCGAAGCGTCCGTATTCACGCCTACGATCAGACATCCGCCAAGCGCACGTGCTTGCGCCAGATAGGTCACATGACCGCGATGCAGAATGTCGAAGACGCCGTTGGTGAACACCAATGGGCGCGGCAGCGTCGGCGCCAACGCAGCAAGCGCTTCGCGTGAGAGGATCTTGGCCTCGAAATCGGCCGGAGGAATGACTTGGGGAGTTGACATGACGTTCGATCGAAGTGGACGCGCTGTTCGCAAAGATGGCCGCTATTGTCCCACGAGCCTCACCGCCCCAAACAAAAAAGGGGCCGAAGCCCCTTTCTTGTTGATACCGCGAAGTCTGCCTGCGTTTTGGATTACGCAGATGCCGCGACGGCCGGTGCCGGTGCGGTCACGGCCGCGAGGCGGACGGTGATTTCCTTGCGGTAACGATTCAGGTCCTGCGCCGTCGCGAACGTGCGCTCGAACAGCAGCGACATGTTGTGCAAAATGCGCTCGACCACCTTCTTTTCCCAGCTGTCGTCGAACTTGATTTGCTCGTCGAGCCAGTGTTCGAGCCATTCCGGCTCCGGCAGACGCGACTGCACCGTATCGTTCGGGAACAGTTCCTTGTTCACGTGCAGATTGGTCGGGTGCAGCGGCTTTTCGGTGCGACGCGCCGCAGCCATCAACACGCCGATCTTCGCGAACGCAGCACGTGCGTTGTCGCCGAAGGTCGTCATGGCTTTCTTCATGTAGCGCAGATAAGCGCCGCCATGACGCGCTTCGTCGCGCGAAATGACTTCGTAGATGTGCTTGATGACCGGCTCGGTGTGCCATTCGGCAGCACGGCGATACCAGTGGTTCAGGCGGATTTCGCCGCAGAAGTGCAGCATCAGCGTTTCGAGCGGCGGCGCCGGATCGAACGGGAAACGCACAGCGTGCAGCTCGGCTTCGGTCGGCACGAGTTCCGGGCGGAAGCGGCGCAGGTACTCCATGAGCACCAGCGAGTGCTTCTGCTCTTCGAAGAACCACACGCTCATGAATGCGGAGAAATCGCTGTCGTCACGATTGTCGCGCAGGAACATCTCGGTGGCCGGCAGCGCCGCCCATTCCGTGATGGCATTCATCTTGATGGTGCGCGCCTGATCGTCGGTGAGTTGGCTTGCGTCGAATTTGTCCCACGGAATGTCCTTCTCCATGTTCCAACGCACTGCCTCCAGCGACTTGTACAGTTCGGGATACAGCATTTCGGTCATTTCAATTACCCCCAAGGTCGCGAGACCTTACACCAGGACTCAAGATAGTATTGTGAAAGTTTACGCCGAATTTCGACAGACAAAACGGTGAGCGGGTCTCGGTCGGCCCCCGCCGTCCGGTTCCACGTCTTGAACCCTGCCGTCGCAGAAGGACGGCGATTTCACGCCTGTTGACTGGCCGCATCCTGGCAAAATGGCTTAGAGCGACCCTACTAAAATATGGGCAAACTCTTGAATCATAACATAATTCCCCTTAATTACCGTGACGTTTGACACTCACGTGACGGTAATGCGTCGTAATTTTGACGCCTGTCAAATTGTCACGCAAACGACCTAAGCTGAGGGAGCAAGAGGCTTCCCAACGCACCTCCTGATAGACGGTTGCACGCGGTCGATGCTTACCCTGCCCCGGCCGTCCAAAGGGCGATTTCAGGTGAGGTGTCAGGGTATTTCCTTGTGCCACGGGCCTGCGCAGGCCGCGCCCATGGTCTACGCTGGAAGCAATCGTTCCGAATTTGCGACGAAATCGCCTCAGTGGCGCCTCAGTAGTGCCGCAGGCCGGCCCGACAACCGCCGCTCGCCACGCCTCACTTTGAGGATAGTTCTCAGTCGCAATTACGCAACATGAATGACGGGCAGACGCACCGGCAGAACGAGCCGGGCGTCGCCAATGGGCCTACCGACTCGACTTAATCCTTGATCCCTTCACCGATAGGGAGCCGAGCATGGCACTTCGAGCACATCGGGCAAACCGGGCGCACGCAGTTCATCGTCCCCACTTTGCCGTCTGGTTGCGCACCGCCTGTTTTTTGATGGCCGTGGCGGCAGCGCCTGGCGCTCTGGCGTTCGACGTCGAGCAACTCGCCTCGCAGGAAATCCCGTCCGCGCATCTCGTCGGGCAGGGATCGTTCTCGCGAATGGGCTTCCATCTATACGACGCCGCCCTCTTCTCCGGTGCGAATCGCCTCAGCGCCAACTGGAGCACGCATCCGCTCGTGCTCGACGTGCGCTACGCGCGAAGTTTCAAGTCCCACACGCTCGTACAACGCAGCCTCATCGAGATGAGCAAGTTGCAACTGGGGACCGACGCCGAGCGCCAGCATTGGGCCGAAGAACTTGCGCGCATCTTGCCCGACGTCTCGGCAGGCCAGCATCTCACCGGCGTCTTCCGGCCGGGAGACGGCACTCGCTTCTACTCGGACGGCAAGCTCATCGGCCAGATCGCAGGCGACGCCTTCGGACGCGCCTTCTTCGCCATCTGGCTGGACCCGCGCACCAGCGCGCCCGATCTTCGCGCGGAACTAATCAGCGACGCCCGCTGAGCCCGCGCCCGGACAAGCGTGCCTATGGACATCGATCACGCTGCCGCGCTCACGCGCCTGACCCAGTACTTCGAGACGTTGACCCGCCAGAGCATCGAGAATCTGGGGGAGTTCTACACCCCCAACGTCTACGTCAAGACACCGCTGCACGAAGTACGCAGCGCCGCCGAAGTCGCGTCGCTGCTCACGCATCTGTTCGAGCGCCTTGACGTACCGCGCTTCGAAGTGACGGCGCAACTGCTTCAGCACAATCAGGCATTACTCGTCTGGAACCTCCACTTTCACGCCAAACGCTGGCTCGACGACGAACAGGTCATCCATGGCGCGTCGCATCTTCGGCTCGCGGTCGACGGTCGCGTCGCCTATCAGCGCGACTATTGGGATGCGACTGAAGACATCTATCTGAAACTCCCCTTTCTGGGACGTTTGATACGTTGGCTGCGTGAGCGCATGTTTCTTTGAGCCGCCACGATCCTGCATAGAGCAGTTTTCTTCAATACACCGCGCAAGCCTCCACCTAAAGTCGGAACCTCACACACACCGTCATCCGACGCATGTGATGTTGTGAACTCGTTCGCAATGAGGATTCCGATGACCGTTTTCTATTCGATGGCCGCGTTCGCGCTAGCGGCCTCCATCACGCCAGGCCCTGTGAATGTCGTAGCGCTCGGCTCGGGCGCGCGCTATGGGCTCATGCCGAGTTTGCGCCACGTGACGGGGGCGACCGTCGGCTTCGTCGCGCTGCTCGTCGCCGTAGGTTTCGGCGTGTACGAACTCCTGCAGCGCGTGCCTGTGCTCCTGCATGCGATCCAATGGTTCGGCGTGGCGTTCCTGCTGTATATGGCGTACAAGCTCGCCGTCGACAACGGTGAACTTGGCGACGCCAACACGCAGCGCGGCCCGACCCTGTCGCACGGTGCCGTCATGCAGTGGCTCAATCCGAAGGCGTGGCTCGCCGCGCTTGCAGGCATGGGCGCTTACACGGGCGGCAACCCCACACGCATCTGGCAATTCGCTGCGATCTACTTCGTCGTGTGCTGGTTGTCGGTCGGGTGTTGGGCGGCGGCAGGCGCGATGCTGCGCCATCACATGCGAGATCCGAAACGGGTGCGGCGGCTCAATCGCGTGATGGCCGCGCTGCTGGCGGGAAGTGCGGTGTATCTGGTTGCAGCGGGATGATGCGGGGCAATGACGCTCACGCCGCGCGCGGCTCGCGATAATGTCCCGGTGTCGCGGCGAGAAACTGCTTGAAGGTCCGCTGAAAATGCGCCTGATCGGCAAAGCCCGCGTCGAGCGCGACTTCGGCGATGGCATGTCCGCGCCGCAGGCGCGCCCGCGCATACTGAATGCGCTGGTTCATGAGAAACGCATGCGGCGTGAGGCCGAACTGCGCACGGAATGCCCGCGTCAGATACGACGCCGACAAGCCCGCCGCCGCACTGATCTGCGCCAGCGTCAACGCCTCGCAGCAGTGCGCGCGGATGAAATCGGCGGCGTCACGCAGTTTGTGCGAGTCGTCGCGCATCGGCTTCGGCCCGGGATTCAACCGCTCGTGCACATCGATGAAAAACTGTTGCACGACGCTCTCGCGCTCCAGCCGATCACGCGACGTGTCGGTGCAAACGTCGTAAAGCCGGTTCAGTCCGTCGTACAGCGCGGGGTCGGTCGACGACATCGGGTCGAAGAGATGCAGATCCTGCCCATGCGCAAACCCCAGTTCGCGTTGAAGATTGCCCAACCACGCCGTGTCGACGAATAGCATGCGATAGGCCCATGCCTCGTCGCCGATGGGATTGCAGGCGTGTACCGCATCCGGGTTCATCACGACGACACTGCCTCGCCCCACGGTCTCACGGGCGCGTCCGTTCAGATACGTGCTGCGACCGCCCGTCACCGCGCCGATGGAGAACGTCTCGTGACTGTGCAGCGCGTAGCACACGCGCCGCCCGTCGAGCACTTCGCGGGCTTCGAGAAACGGCAACGCCGGGTCGCGCCAGAACGTCGACGGATAGGGACATGCGACTGCGGAACGGGATGATTTCGACATACGCGCGACTCAGTGAAGACGGCAATGATAGCGGGAAGTGGGAGATGGGAAACGGGAGTCGGGAGACGGGAAGTCCATGCGCCTCATGCCGCGGGCTTTCCGGTATCTGCCACGGTGCCGGGATCGATCGACAGCGGCGAGTTGGCCGGTGGCGCGGCACCGCCGACCGCACCGGCTTCGACGTCGTCGAGCGGGCTCGTACCATCGGCTTCGGCCACGAGCCACGCGGCAATCGCGTCGCGCTGCGCGTACGCATCCGCTTCACCGAGCGCGATCAGCTCCTGCGTGTAGGCCGACTCGAACAGCAAGTAACTCGCAAACGCCGCACCGCGCTCGGCATCCGCGCCGATCGCCCCCAGCATCGTGCGAACGGCGCGCGGCAGTTGCTTCAGGTGTCGCGCTGCAATCGGCTCCAGACGCTGGCTCGGCGAAATCAGCAGCGTCTCGATGGGACGCCATCCACTCGACTCGCGTTGCGCCTCCGGCACGTATCGCAGCACATTGTTGATGTGTTGCAGACGCTCCAGATCCGCCGACAACCCGTCGATGAACACGCTCGCCAGCGCCTGTCCGCCGATCTGCGCGAGGCTCGGATAACCGCCGATGCGCTCGCCGCTGCTATCGAGTCCGTACTGTCCGTGCGACGCCCCGATGATGAGCACACGCGAGGCCCCCAGGTGAATCGGCGGACTGAGCGGCGCGATCTGACGCATCGAGCCGTCGCCGAAATACTCGGACTGTCCGTCGAGATCGAGTTCGATGGCCGGAAAGAGGAACGGGATCGCGCTCGATGCCAGCAGGTGCTCGACTGTCAGCGGCACAGCGCGTGCGAGCCGTAACGAACGCTTCCACGCCTGAATCGGTTCGGCGCTCTGATAGAAAGTGACGTGTTTGCCCGAGGAGTACGACAAGGCGGTGACCGACAGGGCTTCGAGCGCACCGGAGGCGAAAACGTCCGGCAACCGGTCCAGACGAATCGCCTGGCGCAGCATATCCGCCAGCGGGGACCAGTCGAACAGCGAGCGCGGCGAGCGGCGCAACGCCCAGCCGAGGGAGATGGCGGCGAGCCAGCGCGCACCGGTGCCCGCCATGCCCAGCGAATCGGCGCGAAATACCTGACCGGCGTGAAACTGACGCCAGACGGCGTCGAGCTTCATGACACCGTGCTGAAAATCGTCTGCATGCGAGGCAAGTGCAGCGGCATTGATCGCACCTGCCGACGTCCCGCAGACAATCGGAAACGGGATAGCCCGCCGCGACGGCAGGACCTCGCGTTGTATCGCGGCAATCGCCGCGAGCACGCCGACCTGATACGCGGCGCGTGCGCCTCCGCCCATCAGGACGAGACCGGTACGTTCGCCTGAGATCATGGGGGGCCTCCTCTGCCTTCGCTGTCGTTATTCTTCCCCCGCCGTCAGCTGCCGGGCATGCAACCGAAGTCGCGCGCCCTACCACTTCCAGGCGGTTTGTTTCCCTGTGCTGCCCGATGCACGGCCCTTGGCCGACGCCTGTGCCGGAGTTTCGCCCTCGGCCTTTGCCGACGACGAGCGTCCCGGCGTTTTGGCGGATGTCTTGGCCGACGTCTTGGCCGCAGCGGATTTAGTCGCCGTTTTGGCGGGCGTCTTCTTGCTGGCCGGCGCGCGTTTAGCCGCCGTCCTGGATGCCGTCTTCGTTCCCGGCGCGGCGCGCTTTGTGGGGGCGGCCGTCTTGTCCGATGCCTTCGCTGCGGACGGTGCTGCGGCCTTCGTTGCCTTCGTTACTTTAGCCGCCGCATCGGACATTTGCGCCGCCGCAGCCTCGGTCATCTGCGCAGCCGAGACGCCTGCCGCCTGCGCGGCAGCGGCAATCTGGTCGAACTGCGCGCGCATGGCGTTGAACCACATCGACGGGTCCAGCGCCCCATAGGCACTGCTCGCCTGGCCAAAAGGCGACGCCGACGCACCGGCTTCGTTCTCGGCACCGGCCTGCGCGGCAGCTTCCGACCCGGCTTCGGGTTCGGCTTCCGGTTCCGCTTCGGGCGCACTCGCCTGCGGTTCCGGCTCGACGTCCTGCGCTGGCTCGGCGGCGGCAAACGGTGAACGCCAGAGGTTGGCAGCAGCCGCCTGTCCGAACGGGGACGCGCCGGTGTCCGTCGCGCCTGACGCGTCCGTCGCACCGAAGCTGCCCGTGCCGAACGCGCGCAGCGTCGCGTACGTGGCGCGCTGCACTTCGAAGGCTTGAATCGTCGAGCGCAGCACGTTCAGGTTGAGCGTGAGCCACTGTTCCACCGCACGCATCTCGGCAATGCGATTTTCGATTTCGTCGGGATCGAGCAACGGCGCAGCGCTTTGCATCAACTGCGTCAGCGGCGAGGTGAATGTCGCGGGCGGACTGAACGCCTCCCACATCTTCTTGAGAATGTCGAAGCCGTTAGGCATGGCACTCGTCGAATCGCTCATTACAGTCTCCAGTCGGGCACGGACGGCAGTTGAAGCACACAGGGCGTATGGCTATCGATCATACGCCGAGCTTGCGCCAGCGGTGTGTCAAAACGGGGCGTCGCCTCCGAAGTCCGGTGCGCGGCGATCCCGCAGCGACGCCAGCCCCTCGCGCACGTCCGGCCCGGAGAAGCCCATGAATTCGAGCGCCAGCGATGCGTCGAACGCCGGTCCGGCGCTGCGCAACCAGTTGTTCAACGCGTACTTTGTCCACCGAATCGCCGTGCTGGAGCCGCGCGCGAGCTTATCGGCCACTTCGAACGCCTTCGGCAGCAGGTCCGCCTCGTCCACGGTGAGCGACACGAGTCCGATGCGCTCGGCCTCCTCGCCCGTCACCGGTTCGCATAGCAGCAGGTAGTACTTCGCTTTCGCCATGCCGCACAAAAGCGGCCAGACGATGGCGGCATGGTCGCCCGCGGCCACACCCAGACGCGTATGTCCATCGATGATGCGCGCCGTCTTCGCGGCAATCGAGATGTCCGCGAGCAAGCCCGCCACCAGCCCCGCGCCGACCGCCGGACCGTGCATCGCAGAGACGATGGGCTTGCTGCAATTGATCACGTTGTAGACGAGATCGCGTGCCTCGCGCCACACTCGCGCCCGAACAGTGAAGTCGTCCGCCATGTCTTCGACGAGCGACAGATCCCCACCGCCTGAAAAGCCTTTGCCCTCACCGCGAATCACGACGGCGCGCGTCTGGGCGTCGCGGTCGATATCGCGCCACACGTCGGCCAGTTCCTGATGCATGCGATGGTCGGCCGTCGACAGACCGCTCTTGTTCGCCCCGGCGCCCATGATGAGTTCGAGCACGCCGTTCGGATGCCGCTTGAATTGCAGCGACTGGTAGTGTTGATAGGGGTCTTGCGACATGGCTTACCGCTCCAAAAAAATATCCCCGCATAGGCGGGGATGGGAAACAGCGGCACCGGATATGCCAGCGCCGCCGACGGTCAACGGGTCAAATACGAGGTTGATGCGGGACGGACATGACGTCCCGCATTCGGAAGTTTCGGCGATTACGGGGCGATCACCCACTTGCCGTTTTCGATCTTGACCATCACGCGGGCGCGCTGGTCGAGGCCAAGGTGATCGGTCGGGCTCATGTTGGTGATGCCGTTCGTGACGTGCACGTCCTTGGTCGTTTCCAGCGCGTCACGCAGCGCCTTGCGGAATTCCGGCGTGCCCGGCTTGGCCGTCTTCAGTGCGATCGGAATCGCGCGCTCAAGCAAAATGCCAGCGTCCCAGGCGTACGAACCGAAGGCCGCCACCTTGCCCGCGCCGTACTTGGCGTCGAACTTCTTGATGTAGTCGAGCGCGACCGCCTTGGCCGGATGATCGTTCGGCAGTTGCGCTGCCACGAGCACCGGGCTGGCCGGCAGGTACGTGTTGTTGCAGTCCTTGCCGCACACGCGCAGGAAGTCGTTATTGCCCACGCCGTGGTTGTGGTACACGAGACCCTTGTAGCCGCGCTCGGCGAGGGCCTTCGGCGGCAGCGCTGCCGGCGTACCGGCGGCCCCCACGACGACGGCGTCGGGGTTGGTCGCCATGATCTTCAGGATCTGGCCGGTGACGCTCGGGTCGGTGCGTGCGAAGCGCTCGCTCGCGACCATCTCGATGTGATTCACCTTGGCGAACTTGGCGACTTCGTCATAGAAAGCCTCGCCGAGCGCGTCACCCTGGCCGATGAAGGCCATCTTCTTCACTCCGTGACGCGAAGCGTGGGCCACGATAGCGGAGGCCATCTGCGCGTCGGTCTGCGGGGTCTTGAACATCCAGTAGCGCTTGGCGTCGACCGGCTCGATGATGCGGGCGGACGAAGCGAGCGAAATCGTCGGCGTGGTGCCAGCAGCGATCACATCGAGCATCGCCAGCGTGTTCGGCGTGATCGACGAACCAATGATGGCGTCGACGTGATTTTCGGAGATGAGCTTCTTGGTGTTCTGAACGGCGGTCGTGGTGTCCGACGCGTCGTCCAGCACGATCCAGTCGACCTTCTGTCCGCCGATTTCCTTCGGCAGCATGGCGACAGTGTCGCGCGCAGGCAGGCCGAGCGAGGCCGCCGGGCCGGTGAGCGAGATGTTCACACCAATCTTGACCTGAGCGGCAGCGCCGCCGGCCAACGCCAGCAACATCGCACCCAGCAGGGCAGTGCGCACGGGGTTTCGCATGGAATTCTCCTGGTCTGGCCCGCGCTTGATTTTTTGAAACGCAGATGCCCCGGGACGGACACCTCGCGCCGCGCCGGCGAAAGTAACGGCCGGTGCGCGAACCTGCCAGGCATGCGCACCGACTCAAGGAGACAAAGAATAGCGGAGGCAGAATTCCCCGCCATATCCGGGTTCACCCTATGGACGTATCCTCCCATACCCCGGGAAGTCACGCCGGATATGGCTTGCAGCCATCTTCACTTTTCCCGTCCGCGCGGTTGGTCTACCCGTTGGCTGTACCGTTCGGACTACGATTACTCGTCCAGCGGTGCGACGGCCTGATCGATCGCCCCGAAGATCGTCTTGCCCTGCGCGTCGAACATCTCGATGCGCACACGGTCGCCGTAACGCATGAATGCGGTCTCGGGCGCGCCCTTCTCGATGGTCTCCAGCATGCGCTTCTCGGCGATGCACGCGCTGCCACGGCTGCGATCCTTGTTCGAAATCGTGCCCGAACCGACGATGGTCCCGGCGCGCGCGTTACGCGTCTTGCACACGTGCGCAACCAACTGGCCGAAGTCGAACACCATGTCTTCGCCGCACTCCGGTGCGCCGAACTTCTTGTCGTTCCACTTCACCGTTAGCGGACGATGCACACGTCCGTCGCGCCATGCATCGCCCAGTTCGTCGGGCGTGACGGCAACCGGCGAGAACGCGCTGGCCGGTTTGCTCTGGAAGAACCCGAAGCCCTTGGCGAGTTCGGCCGGGATCAGGTTGCGCAGGCTCACATCGTTGACCAGCATGAGCAGACGCACGCCTTCGAGCGCGCGCGCCGGGCTCGCGCCCATCGGCACGTCCGAGGTCACCACGGCAACCTCGGCTTCGAAGTCGATGCCGAAGTCTTCCGAGGCGCAGACGATGTCGTCCGTCGGCCCGATGAAGTCGTCGCTGCCGCCTTGGTACATCAGCGGGTCGGTCCAGAATTCGGGGGGCATCTCCGCGCCGCGTGCCTTTCGCACCAGTTCGACGTGATTCACATAGGCCGAGCCGTCGGCCCACTGATAAGCGCGCGGCAACGGCGCCATGCATTCGGCCGGGTCGAACGCGAAGGCGTTGCGCGCGCGGCCGTGGTTGAGTTCGGTATAGAGCGAGTGCAGTTGCGGGGCGTAGAACGTCCAGTCGTCGAGCACGCGTTGCAGCGTGGGAGCAATGGCGTCGGCGATGCAGGCGGTCGACAGGTCGCGCGAGACGACGATCAGTTGACCGTCGCGCGTGCCGTCCTTACGGGTAGCGAGTTTCATGTGATGGCGTCTGCAGGCAATTACGGCAGTTTTAGCGGATTCGGATAAAGCGGATTCCAATTTGAGGCCCGGCGATTTTGGCCCGATAGAATGGCGCTTGACACCGACGATTCTACCTGAGGGCATCGACCGGGCACGGGTCGAGCAGTGCCCCGGCAAGCGGCCATGACAACTATTCAAGAGACACATGACAGCGCCTGAACATCACAACGAGAGCGAGAAGGACGGCAGCGCAGCCCCCGACGAGGAGAAGACCCGCTCGGGCATCCAGTCCATCGAAGTGGGCTTCCGTCTGATCGAAGTGCTCACCGAAGCGTCGAACGCCATGATGCTGCGCGATCTCGCGCACTCGGCTGGCATGAACCCCGCCAAAGCGCACCGCTACCTGGTGAGCTTTCAACGGCTCGGACTCATTGTTCAGGATCCGGTTAGCGGACGTTACGACCTCGGCCCGTTCACGCTGCGCATGGGACTCGCGCACCTCGCGCGCATCGACGCCTTCAAGGCCGCACGCTTCGCCATGTCGGAACTGCGCGACGCCATCGATCAGACCGTGGGGCTGGCCGTCTGGGGCAATCAGGGGCCGACCGTCGTGCACTGGCTCGAATCGACGTTCCCGATGCGCGTGCCGCTGCGTCTGGGCGACGTGATGCCCATGCTCGAATCGGCCGCCGGTCGACTCTTCGCCGCCTATCTCCCGGAGCGTCAGACCGCCCCGCTCATCGACGCCGCACTCACCGCCTTGCAACACGCGTCGCGACATCATCTGCCCGCCACGCGCGCGGAGTACGAAGCGGTACTCGACGATGTGCGCGCGCATCGGGCGGCCCGCGTCGAAGGTACGGTGCTGCCGTCCGTCAACGCGTTCTGCATGCCGGTGTTCGACGCGACGGGACAACTCGTGATGGGTCTCATGGCGCTCGGCCCCGAGAGTCGCTTCGACGCGCGCTGGGGCGGCCCCATCGACACGGCCTTGCGCACGCTCGCTCAGAATCTCTCCGCCGACCTCGGACACGCGCAGGCGCCCGGGGGAAAACGTTGAAGACCGCGTTGAAGACAGCGCTGCAGAAAACGCTGAAAGTTGCGGGATGAACGGCCCGCAGCGGGTGCTGTCGAACCGTGGTCATCGCAATATGAGATCCTGAGCTTCTGACATCCCGATCGATTCCAACTCGTGTCTTTGCTGCCCCCTGGTAAGCCTCCTCAAGCGACACCCGACATGCCTGCGGCCCCCGATTCGCCGGCGGCCCCGGGCGTGGCTGACGTCGCCGGGCAGACGCCTGCGCAGCCGTCGCGCGCTAAGCGACCGGGCAGACGTTGGGGCCTGTGGGCCGCCGTGCTCACGGCGGTGTTCGTCGCACACGTGCTCATCGCGTTTTGGGTCGCCGTCCATCGCACGACGCTCGACGACACGCCGATCCCCAGCATTCCGATCACGCTGATCCCGCTCAAACCGGTCGCGCCACCCGAACCGCCGGCACCGCCGCCTCCCAAACCCAAGCCGGTCGCCAAGCCACGTCCGCGCGCCCCTGCGCCCCCCGATACGCTCGCCGCCCCTGTCGCGACGGATACGCCGGGCCCGGTAGCCGCGTCGGAGACAGTGGCGAGCGAAGGCGACATGCCCGGCGCGAAGGCGTCGGACGCCGCCGCCGCACCCGGTGTGCCGCTCACGGCCGCCGCCGCGAATGGCGACAAGTTCGAGCCACCGCCGTCCGTCACCCTGACCTACGACGCGCTCATGAACGGCGTGCGCAATCAGACGGGGCAGCTCCACTGGATCAACGAGAACGGGCATTACACGCTGCGCGTGGCCGTGCCGATCATCTTCTTCGGCACGTTCGAGTTCATCAGCGAAGGCGGCTACGACGCGAACGGCATCGCGCCATCCCGTTATGTGGAAAAACGCGGGCGTCGCGCGGAATACATCACCGATTTCCATCGTGACGCCACGCCCACGCTCCACTTCTCCCGCTCGGGCCAGTCGGTCCCGCTTGCGCCCGGCGCACAGGACCGGTTCAGCGTGATGATGCAACTGGCGAGCTACGCGCGGGGCAATCCCGAGCGCTATACCCAGGTCGGCGTGACGCACGAGTTCACCGTGGTCGACACGGATAGCAGCGAGGTGTGGCCGGTGCAGTACGTCGGCAGCGAGACGATGGCCACGCGCAACGGTTACGTCGAGACGCGCCACTTCACACGTCTGCCGCGCAAGGCGGGCGACGAGCGGCGTGTGGATATCTGGCTCGCACCATCGCTCGACTGGCTGCCGGTGCGCGTGAAACAGACGGAGCCGTCCGGCAACGAGTTCGAGCTGATCTTCACGGAGAAATCGGCCCAATGATGAAGCGCTGAGAGGTAAGCCCGAGAGGCAGACCTGAGAGGTAGACTTCACAAGCAGCGCAGAGACGAAACCGACGGCAGACCGCAAACGCGATCGACCCGCTAAATTCCGGCGTACTAAACCCCTGCTAACACAGGGTTTTCCGTCTCGAAAAACGACGCAAAATTCCTTAGAATTTCGAGTGATGCAGGCTGCATGCGGGTGAGCCGCGAAGTGTTGCCCAACTACGACGAAACGGTCTGCAGAATCCCGATGTTCCTGACATAATCAGAATCATCCCAGTGAATCGACGCCCATCGACATCACCTCGCAACGCATCGACTAATCCAGGGGACCGCCCATGAAAGTCAGTGCCAACGGAGCATCGATTCATTACGCGGTGGACGGCCACGGTCCGTGGCTCACACTGGCGCACCCTTTAGGTGCAGATCTCACCGTCTGGGACGACCTCGTCCCGGAACTGACGGCCCACTTCCGGGTACTCCGATACGACAGCCGTGGCCACGGCCGCAGCGATATCACGCACGGCCCTTACTCCATTGAACAATTGGCCGCCGATGCGACCGCCCTGCTCAGTTCCCTGGAGATCCCCTCGACACATTTCGTCGGCATCTCGATGGGGGGCGCAGTGGCGCAGCAAGTGGCGCTGGACGCCCCCGAGCGCATCGCCAGCCTGACGCTGATCGATACCACGGCCGGTTACGACGACGCCGATGCCAAGGTATTTCTGGAGCGCGCAGCGGCGGCTCGCGCGCACGGCATGAAGGATCTTGCAGCGGGTACGCTGGAACGCTGGTTGGGCGCGCACTTTCGCAAGCATCACCCCGCGCAAGCCGAGCGCATTCGTGCTCTCGTCGCGCATGCCGCCCCGGAAGGCTTCGCGGCCTCCTGTGAGGCGCTCGCGGCGTTCGACGTACGCGCTCGCCTGTCCGAGATCGACGTGCCGACGCTGGTGCTGGTCGGGGAAAACGACCCGTCGACGCCGCCCGCCGTGGCGCGCCGGATCGCCAACGGTATTGCGGGCGCACAGTTGGAGATCGTGCCCGACGCGGCCCATCTGTCGATCGTCGAGCAGAAACAGTTCGTAACGAATGCCCTTGCAACGTTTTTGCTCGGTGCCGCATCTAACGTCTGAACCCTGCAAAAAGATCGACTGGCAGGGGGTGTTTGCAGGACTTGTAGCGTGACCTTTACAAAAGGAGGGCCAAAACCATTGAATTCGTCAGCCGGTGTGCCGATAAGCGAATCATGGGGCGTTGCCTCTTGAAATCGCGCCGCGTCGCCCCTATGTGGGTTACTCAGGACCATGCAGGAACACCAGGAGAGTTGCCATGCTCATGATTTACAACAGCCCGAACTACTGTGTCGTTGAGTTTGCCGCGGATAACGGCAATCACTCGCTGTCCGCCGGCGGCTATGAAATCGTGGACAAATCCGCCGGCCGCGAGATTTTCCTCGACGGCTCGCTTGCCCGGCAATTCCGTGAAGAAGTGCAGAAATTGATCGCCAGCGAACCCTCCGAAGACGAAGTCGACGAATTCCTCGGGCAGTTCGACACCTTCATGACGAACCCGGTTGTGCTCCACTGATACCGACTCCATTCGGTAGTACCCACGAAAAACCCTCGCCAAGGCGAGGGTTTTTTCATGGTGCCAGACTCTGACGCGATGTCAGGGTTCGGCGGTGAGGCGGGTAGACGACCAGGGCCTCATCGCCACGTCCCGCTCAGCACTGCTGCCACGGCAGACCGTCGAACCGCCAGCCGTTCACGGCGTTTCGGTGATGCGAGGCGTCCAGATCGCCCTCGAAGCCGTGCAACACCCCGTAGACGTTCAGAAAACCGGCCGCCTCCAGCGCCTCACCGGCCGCCGTGCTGCGGTTGCCGCTGCGGCAGATCAACATCACGGGGCGCTCACCGCCCGCCCCCGCCAGCTTGCGCACGCTCTGCACGAAGTGCGGGTTGACTTCCCAGTCAGGGCCGTCGTTCCAGGCCACGTGGATCGCCCCCACCGGGTGCCCCACGAACAGATGCTCGATTTCGCTGCGGCAATCCACGAACAGCGCATTGGCGTTGGCTTGCAGGAACTTGTGAGCGGCGCTCGGGAGCAGGAATTCCATGTCGTTGGGCAAACACTGGCGAGAAGTTGACGAAAAATTGGCGCATCGTCACACAGCCCCGCCCATCCGGCGGCGGCGCGCGGCGATACACAGCGATATGCACGAAAACCATTACAATTATAGGTTTTCCGGCCACTCCAGGGCGACGTCCGTCATGACCACCGCAACCCCACCCGCCTCGATCGCACGATCGGCACTGCAATACACGCGCGCCCAGGCGCTGCCCGCACTGCTCGAGAAGCGCATTCTGATTCTGGACGGCGCGATGGGGACGATGATTCAGCAATACAAGCTGAACGAAGCGCAGTACCGTGGCGAGCGTTTTGCCGACTTCGCGCATGACGTGAAGGGCAACAACGAGTTGCTCTCGCTCACGCGCCCGGACATCATCAGCGAAATCCACGGCAAGTATCTCGCCGCCGGTGCCGACATCATCGAGACGAACACCTTCGGGGCGACGACGATCGCGCAAGGCGACTACCACATGGAAGACCTGGCCGACGAGATGAACCGCGAGTCGGCGCGTCTCGCGCGCGAGGCCTGCGCGGCCTACAGCACCCCAGACAAGCCGCGCTTCGCGGCCGGCGCCATCGGCCCGACGCCCAAGACCGCGAGCATCAGCCCGGATGTGAACGACCCCGGCGCGCGCAACGTCGACTTCGACCAATTGCGCGACGCGTACTACGCACAGGCGAAGTCGCTGATGGAAGGCGGCGTGGATCTGTTCCTCGTCGAAACCATCTTTGACACGCTCAATGCCAAGGCCGCGCTCTTCGCCATCGACGAACTGTTCGAGGACACCGGCGAGATTCTGCCGATCATGATCTCCGGCACCGTGACGGACGCCTCCGGGCGCATTCTGTCCGGCCAGACGGTCGAGGCGTTCTGGAATTCGCTGCGTCACGCCCGCCCGCTCACGTTCGGCCTGAACTGCGCGCTCGGCGCGACGCTCATGCGTCCGTACATCGCCGAACTGGCCAAGCTGTGCAACACGTACGTGTCGGTCTACCCGAACGCCGGTCTGCCCAACCCGATGAGCGACACAGGCTTCGACGAGACGCCCGACGTCACTTCCGGTCTGCTGCGTGAGTTCGCGCAAGCGGGTCTGGTGAATCTGGCGGGCGGCTGCTGCGGCACGACGCCGGAGCACATCGCCGAGATCGCCAAGGCTTTGTCGGACGTCAAGCCGCGCCGCTGGCCCTCGCAGTACCGCAATGACGTCGCTGACGTCACTGACGCCGACGCGAACATCTAATACAGAACGGATTGCCCTATGAGCCAAACGTCATTCGCCGCACCGGTCCCGCCGATGCGCCTGTCCGGCCTTGAGCCTTTCAACATCGGCGAGGGCACGCTTTTCGTGAACGTCGGCGAGCGGACCAACGTCACCGGTTCGAAAGCGTTCGCGCGCATGATCCTGAACGGCCAGTTCGACGAAGCGCTCGCGGTCGCCCGTCAGCAGGTCGAGAACGGCGCGCAGGTCATCGACATCAACATGGACGAGGCCATGCTCGACTCCAAGGCCGCGATGGTTCGCTTCATGAACCTCATCGCGTCCGAGCCGGATATCGCGCGCGTGCCGATCATGATCGACTCGTCGAAGTGGGAAGTGATCGAAGCGGGTCTGAAGTGCGTGCAGGGCAAGGCCATCGTCAACTCGATCTCGCTCAAGGAAGGCCACGAAGCGTTCGTGCACCACGCGAAGCGCATCCGCCGCTATGGTGCAGCCGCCGTCGTGATGGCGTTCGACGAGCAGGGTCAGGCCGACACTTACGCCCGCAAGACGGAAATCTGCCAGCGCAGCTACCGCGTACTGGTCGACGAAGTGGGCTTCCCGCCCGAAGACATCATCTTCGACCCGAACATCTTCGCGGTGGCCACGGGCATCGAGGAACACAACAACTACGCGGTCGACTTCATCAACGCCACGCGCTGGATCAAGGAGCACCTGCCCGGCGCGAAGATCAGCGGCGGCGTGTCTAACGTCTCGTTCTCGTTCCGCGGCAACGACCTCGTGCGCGAAGCGATTCACACCGTGTTCCTGTACCACGCGATTCAGGCGGGTATGGACATGGGCATCGTCAACGCCGGTCAACTCGGCGTGTACGAGAACCTCGATCCCGAACTGCGCGAGCGCGTGGAAGACGTGGTGCTCAACCGTCGCGACGACAGCACCGAGCGTCTGCTGGAAATCGCCGACCGCTTCAAGGGCGGCGCGGCCAAGCGCGAAGAGAATCTGGAGTGGCGCAATCAGCCGGTCGAGGCACGCCTCGCCCACGCGCTGGTGCACGGCATTACCACCTTCATCGTCGAAGACACCGAGGAAGTGCGTCAGAAGATCGCCGACGCGGGCGGCCGTCCGATTCAGGTGATCGAGGGCCCGCTCATGGACGGCATGAACGTCGTGGGCGATCTGTTCGGCGCGGGCAAGATGTTCCTGCCGCAGGTGGTGAAGAGCGCCCGCGTGATGAAGCAGGCCGTGGCGCATCTGGTGCCGTTCATCGAAGAAGAAAAGGCGCGCATGGCCGCTGCGGGCGAAGATGTCCGCTCCAAGGGCAAGATCGTGATCGCCACGGTCAAGGGCGACGTGCACGATATCGGCAAGAACATCGTCACCGTGGTGCTTCAGTGCAATAACTTCGAAGTCGTCAACATGGGCGTGATGGTGCCGTGCGCCGAAATCCTCGCCAAGGCGAAGGAAGAAGGCGCAGACATCATCGGTCTGTCGGGTCTGATCACGCCGAGTCTCGAAGAGATGGCTTACGTCGCCGCAGAAATGCAGCGCGACGATTACTTCCGTTTGCGCAACATTCCGCTGCTCATCGGCGGCGCCACGACCTCGCGCGTGCATACGGCCGTGAAGATCGCACCGAACTACGAAGGTCCGGTGATCTACGTGCCGGACGCGTCGCGCTCCGTGTCCGTGGCGTCGAACCTGCTCTCCGACGAAGCCGCCGAGCGTTATCTTGCAGAAGTGAAGACGGATTACGAACGCGTGCGTCAGCAGCACGCGAACCGCAAGGCCACGCCGATGGTCTCGCTCGCGACTGCGCGCGAGAACAAGTACAAGATCGACTGGTCGAGCTACGTGCCGCCTAAGCCGAAGTTCATCGGTCGGCGCGTGTTCAAGAATTACGATCTGGCCGAGCTGGCCGAATTCATCGACTGGGGTCCGTTCTTCCAGACGTGGGATCTCGCCGGTCCGTACCCGGCAATTCTCAAGGACGAGATCGTGGGCGAGTCGGCAACACGCGTGTTCGCCGACGGCCGCGAGATGCTCGATCGCCTGATCAAGGGCCGCTGGCTGACCGCCAACGGTGTGATCGCGATGCTGCCCGCGAACGTCGTGAACGACGACGACATCGAGATCTACACGGACGAGTCGCGCTCGGAAGTGGCGTTCACGTGGCATAACCTGCGTCAGCAGACCGAGCGCCCGGTGGTGGACGGCGTGCGTCGCCCGAACCGCTCGCTGGCGGACTTTATCGCCCCCAAGGACAGCGGTGTGCCCGACTACATCGGCATGTTTGCCGTGACGGCAGGGCTGGGTGTCGACGCCAAGGAAGCGGGCTTTCTTGCCACGCACGACGACTACAGCGCGATCATGCTCAAGGCGCTGGCCGACCGGCTGGCCGAAGCGTTCGCCGAATGCATGCACGCGCGCGTGCGCCGCGACTTCTGGGGCTACGTGAGCGACGAACAGCTCGACAACGATGCGCTCATCAAGGAACAGTACGTCGGCATCCGCCCCGCACCGGGCTACCCGGCCTGCCCCGAGCACTCGGTCAAGGGGCCGATGTTCCACTATCTGCAAGCGCATGAAATCGGCATGAGCGTGACGGAATCGCTTGCCATGCTGCCTGCGGCGAGCGTATCGGGCTTCTACCTGTCGCATCCGGACAGCACGTACTTCAGCGTCGGCAAGATCAGCCCCGATCAGGTCGAGGACTTCATGGAACGGACCGGCGTGGACGAAGCGACGGCACGGCGTCTGCTGGCACCGCAACTGTCGTAACCAACGCTGTCATCAAGACCGGCCATCGTCGAACGTGACGTCCGATGGCCGGTCCCGCGCACCGTCGCCCCGCCTGCCTCACCGCCCCGGCCCGGCCCATGTTTCGCCATGCGATACCTGAGCGCCATTCCGGTGGGGTGACTTCCGTCCGTCAGAACCCAATGCCATAATGCGGCGGCGCAACATGCCCGTCTGGCCCGTTGCACCCGCCCATGTCAGCCGCCTCAAGTCGAGACGTTCCATGCAAGCACTGCACAGCATCCAGAATTTCCATCTCCTCCCGCTGCTCAACACGCTCATCTCGCTCGCCGTCGCGTTCGTGCTTGGCACGATCATCGGCGTTGAACGGCAAGTGCGTCAGCGCACGGCAGGTTTGCGCACCAACGTGCTTGTGGCCGTCGGTGCAGCGGCCTTCGTCGATCTGTCGATGCGGCTCATGCCGGGAGACACGCGCGTGATTGCGTATGTCGTCTCGGGCGTGGGCTTCCTCGGCGCGGGCGCGATCATGAAAGACGGCGCGTCAGTGCGCGGCCTGAACACCGCTGCCACGCTGTGGGGCTCGGCCGCCGTGGGGGCCGCTGCCGGGGCGAGTCTGATCGTCGAAGCGGTCGTCGTGGCGTTCTTCGTACTGGCGGCCAACACGCTGCTGCGCCCGGTCGTGAACCGCATCAACCGCGCGCCGATTAACGAGGCGACATCGGAAGCCACCTATGCGTTGTCCGTCATCTGCGCCCGCACGACGCAGCGCGAGGTGCTCGACAAGGTGGAAGCGTGGCTCGAAGCGTCGAACTATCCGGTGCGCGCGCTCGACATCCATCCGTTCGGCGAAGCGGAAGTCGAAATCGAAGCACTGCTGTTGCCAACCGCCGTCAAGGCGGGCGAACTCGACGCCCTCACGGATCATCTCGAAACGCTGCCCGGTGTGAATCAGGTGTTCTGGTCAAGCCGTTCGGATGACTAACTAATAAACGAATGCAATAGGACGTCTCCTACGCTCGTGCGTGGGAAATGACCTAGGAAAAAGCCGAATTACATTCAATTACAAACCCTTACAGCACCGCGCGTCGCAGCTTCTTAGACTGGAATCTCACTAACGCAAGTGATGCCTGCACGAAAGACGTTCCTACCCAGTGCAACGCAAAGCAAAGGAGTCCATCTGATGAAGAAGCTGATTATTTCGGTTGCTGCCCTGACCCTCGCCGGTGCTTCGGCACTGAGTTTCGCTCAAGGCTCTGCGGGCGGTGGTGCTGCCGGCCCTGGCGGCGGCACGACGACGGATCCGTCGGCCCCGATGCCTAGCCAGGCGAACCCGAATGCGCGTCAGGCAGCCCCGACGCCGGGCGCTCAAACGATGACGCCGTCGGATCCGCACCCGAATTCGAAGGCCCAAAAGCCGCGTCACAGCACCAAGAAGACGCCGAACAACGGCAACACCGGCAACGGTGCGACCAACGCGCCGGATAACGCACCGGGCAAGGCCCAGTAAGCAGGAAGTCGCGGGCGAACGTCGAGCGCTGACGTCGTAGTTCAGGCGTCGCATCACCCGGACCGGCACCCGCGCCGCCACTGCTCAGGCCCTCGCGGTCTGATTCAAACCCCTCGCCCGGGGGCGGCCCGGTCCGATCGTTTCCCGCAGCACACAAAAAAAAGCAGGCCCGCGATTCGCGGCCTGCTTTTTTCTTTCGGCTGGGATCAGATGAGGTATCTGTCGGGGGCCGACACGCCCCCGAGATTAGGCCTCCCACATCACGGGGCTACCCTCGGCATTCGCCTCACGGAGCATGTTCAACAGCGGATACGCCCGAACCGACAGACGCAGACTGTCATTTTCGTAGCGCTCGTCGGAACTTTTTCCCTCGTTTTCCTTCGCGCCAGCCGCCTTGTCCTCTGCAATCGCTGCTTCGAGCTTTGCAATGGCCGCACCCGTCTCATCCGACCCGATTGCCCCACGCTCGCCAAGCCTTTTGCCCACAATGCCGAGCAAGAATTCCGCCAGACTTTCCAGCATGATGATGTCCGGTGAGGCGTGCGACGAGAATTTGATCATCATGGTTATCTCCCTATTTGACTTGTTTGCGCCCTCACGTCCCGGCTAGTTACGCAACGAGCGGCATGGGCGGCCACCGTGACTTCATCATACACCTGTTAAAATCCGTTGCTGACGATTCAATTGCCTGTCCGGACGCGTCCGGACGCACCCGAAACACCCGCCAATGCTACCCGCACAAAAGAATGCTCTCGTCGCGCTGATCGGCGATGTCGTCGCCGGTTTGATGCCTGCAGACGGCACCGCGCCTGCCGCGCCCGTCATCCTGCTCGAACGCCCCAAAGTGGCCGCCCACGGCGATCTGGCCTGTAACGTGGCCATGCAGCTCGCCAAACCGTTGCGCGCCAATCCGCGCGAACTGGCTCAGAAGATCGCCGACGCGATCCTCGCCGACGCCCGCGCCAAGGGCCTCGTCGACGCCGTCGAAATCGCCGGTCCCGGCTTCATCAACCTGCGTCTGGCCAATGCCGCAAAGCAATCGGTCGCCCGCGCGATCCTGACCGAAGGCGCTGCCTTCGGCCGTCGCGCCGCCAGCAACGAAGCCGCCCCGGTGCTCGTCGAGTTCGTCTCGGCCAACCCGACCGGCCCGCTGCACGTAGGTCACGGCCGTCAGGCCGCGCTCGGCGACACGATCTCGGCGCTGCTCGGCACGCAAGGCCGCCCGGTGCATCGCGAGTTCTACTACAACGACGCCGGGGTGCAGATTCAGACGCTCGCCACCTCCGTGCAAGCCCGCGCGCGCGGCTTCAAGCCGGGCGACGCCGAATGGCCGGAATCGGCCTATAACGGCGACTACATCGGCGACATCGCGCAGGACTTTCTCGCGGGCAAGACGGTGCAGGCCTCCGACGGTGCGCCCGTCACCGGCAGCGGCAGCGTCGACGACATCGACTCGATCCGCGCCTTCGCCGTGGCCTACCTGCGTCGCGAGCAGGACATCGATCTGCAAACGTTCGGCGTCATCTTCGATCAGTACTACCTCGAATCGTCTCTGTACGCCGACGGCAGCGTCGAGCGCACGGTGCAGGCGCTCATCGATGCAGGTGTGACGTACGAACAGGAGGGCGCGCTGTGGCTGCGCACCACCGACTACGGCGACGACAAGGACCGCGTGATGCGCAAGTCCGATGGCACCTACACGTACTTCGTGCCGGACGTCGCCTATCACACCCGCAAGTGGGACCGTGGCTTCCATCAGGTCATCAACGTGCAGGGCTCGGACCACCACGGCACCATCGCGCGTGTGCGCGCCGGTCTGCAAGCACTGGGCATCGGCATTCCGAAGGGCTACCCCGACTACGTGCTGCACAAGATGGTCACCGTCATGCGCAATGGCGAAGAGGTGAAGATCTCCAAGCGCGCTGGCAGCTACGTGACGGTGCGCGATCTGATCGAATGGTCGGGCGGCATTACGGCAGAAACGCCGGTGACGGACCCCGCCGCGCGTGAAGACGCCCTGCGTCGTGGCCGCGACGCCGTACGATTCTTCCTGATTTCACGTAAAGCGGACACGGAATTCGTGTTCGACGTGGATCTCGCGCTCAAGCAGAACGACGAAAACCCGGTGTACTACGTGCAGTACGCCCACGCGCGCATCTGCTCGATCCTCACGCAATGGGCAGGTGACGAAACGTCGCTGGCCAACACCGATCTCGCGCCGCTCGACAGCGAACGCGCGCTCGCGCTGCTGCAACTGCTCGCCGAGTACCCGGACATGCTCACGCGTGCCGCCGAGGAACTTGCGCCGCACGCCGTGGCCTTCTATCTGCGGGATCTGGCTGGCGCGTTCCACTCCTTCTACAACTCGGATCGCGTGCTGGTCGACGACGAGACCGTGAAGCATGCGCGTCTGGCGCTGCTTGCGGCGACGCGTCAGGTGCTGCGCAACGGGCTTGCCGTGCTGGGCGTGTCGGCCCCGGCCAAGATGTAAGTTATCCAACCACTCCGAACGGCAAACGCATCGGAACTCTGTAAGGACGGAATCGACTCGATGGCAAACACACGTCGACCACCCCGCCAGCGGGGCGGTACTTTTCTGGGCATCGTGCTCGGCCTGATCGTTGGGCTGGCCGTTGCCGTCGTCGTCGCGCTCTACATTACGAAGACGCCCACCCCGTTCGTCGAGAAGACGCCGCCGCGTCCGGCCGACAACTCGCCGGCCGCGCAGGCGCCGGACCCGAACAAGTCGCTCCAGCCGCGCACGCCGCTGCCGGGCGCCGCATCGGGTTCCACCGCGCCGGAAGCGCCCTCGGCAGCCGAAACGTCGCCGCTCGTGCCGGGCAATCCGGTCACGCCGCCGACCGCCTCCGCACCGACGGCCCCGACCGCGCCCGCGCCGACGAAGCCCTCACCCGCCGACATTCTCAACGGCAAGTCGACGGTACCGGTCGCCCCGCCGACCACGCCGCCCGCGAGCACCACGGATAACGCCAGCACGGGTTACTACCTCCAGGTCGGCGCGTTCAAGTCGCAAACGGACGCCGAGCAACTGCGCGCCAAGCTGGCCCTCTCGGGCTTCGAAGCAAAGGTCACGCAGCGCGACGCCAACGGTCTCACGCTCTACCGCGTGCGCCTTGGCCCGTACGGCAAGCTCGACGAAATGAATCACGTGCGTCAACGCCTGCAGGATGGCGGGTACGACACGGCAGTGATCCGCTTCACGAAGCAATGAACGCGAAAGGCGTTGCCCCACAAAGGCAACGCCTTTTGTTTCTGCCGCATCGCATGGACACTGCCTGCGCGCTCGTTCAACGCCGCCCGGCAAGGATTCGCAAAAGCCCGCATCATTGAGGGCCCGGCGGCATCCACGCTGACGAGACGTTGAACCCGGCGAGACATCGCCGGTCATACGCACTAGCTAATTTGGCTGAATCCGGGATATGGTTTTGCTGGCGCGCCGCTCACCGATGATGGACAAACCGGCGTGTTGGTCTCACTCCTATACAAAGATCATGAAAAAACTTCTTGGTGCCGTTCTGATTTCCTTCGGTTTCCTCTCGGGTGTCGCCTCGGCGTCGCCTGAAGCACCGGTCGCGGGGACCGACTATCTGACGATTTCGCAGCAACCGCTGACGGCGGGTCCGGGCAAGATCGAAGTGACCGAGTTCTTCTGGTATGGCTGCCCGCATTGCAATGCGCTGGAGCCGTCGCTGGAGAAGTGGGTCAAGGCGCAGGGCAAGGATGTCGTGTTCAAGCGCGTGCCGGTCGCTTTCCAGAGCCGTTTCGAACCGCATACGCGCATGTACCTCGCGCTCGTGGCCATGGGTAAGGATGCAGAGCTCACGCCGAAGGTCTTCAACGAAATCCACGTCAAGCACAACTACCTGCTGACGGCCGACCAGCAAGCCGACTTCCTGGCTACGCTGGGCGTCGACAAGCAAAAGTACCTCGACACGTACAAGAGCTTCGGCGTCGATAACGGTGTGAAGACGGCCAACAAGACCTGGCAGGACTACAAGATCGACGGCGTGCCGACGATCGCCATCCAGGGCAAGTATCTCGTCTCCCCGGCCACGTCTGGCGATGCACTGCAAAAGCAGGGCAAACCGGCGACGACCGAACAGCAAACGTTCGATGCGGCGCTCAAGACGGCCGACTCGATCATCAATCAGATCCGCGCGAAGAAGATGTAAGCTTCGCGGCGCCTGAAGCCCGGCCCCGGCCGGGCTTTTGCGTTCTATGGCGACAATGGCAGCACACACGACATCACCGAAGGTATTCATCACCGGCGCGTCCAGCGGGCTGGGGCAGGCGCTCGCGCGTCATTACGCGGCGCAGGGCGCGATTCTCGGGCTCGTCGGACGCCGTGGCGACAAGCTCACCGATCTCGCCGCCACGTTGCCGCACCCTCATGCCGTGCATTGCTACGCGCTCGACGTGCGCGACGCCCTCGCACTGCGCGCTGCGGCGGGCGACTTCATGGCGCGCCATGGCGTGCCGGACATCGTGATCGCCAACGCAGGTATTAGCCACGGCGTGAATACGGAAGACCCCGCGGATCTGCCGCACTTCGCCTCCGTCATGGACACCAACTGGATGGCGATGGTCTCGACGTTCAGCCCCTTCGTGGGTCCGATGCGTGAGCGCAAGCGCGGCACACTCGTCGGCATCGGCAGCGTGGCAGGTGTGCGCGGTCTACCGGGGCACGGCGCGTACAGCGCCTCCAAGGCGGCGGCGATGACGTATCTCGAAAGCCTGCGCGTCGAACTGCGCGCGGACAAGGTGGCTGTCGTGACGATTGCGCCGGGCTACATCCGCACACCGATGACCGACGGCAATCCGTTCCCGATGCCGTTCCTGATGGACTCGGACAAGTTCGCTCGCAAGGCGGCGGCGGCCATTGCACGCGGCAAGCGCTTCGCTGTGCTGCCGTGGCAGATGGGCATTGCGGCCTTCGGGATGCGATGCCTGCCGCGCTGGCTGTACGACATGCTGTTCGCCCGCGCCCCACGCAAGCCGACGATGGCGCAGCGGCAGGCACGTGAGGCGGCTAAAGACCGGGAAAGCTGACTCGGACATCCCCCAAAATGCAGGACGAAGCGGGGAAATGAACGACCCCGCGCGTTAGAGTGCCCCGCATTCTCAACGCGCGGTGCCCCAATGAATGTCGTCCTCTCTCGCGTCACATTGCATCTCGCCGGACTCACGGCCGCAGCGATCCTGACGGGCTGCGCTGCGATGGATCCGGGTAACTGGCAGGTCTTCGGACCGCCATCCTCATACGTCCGGCCTGCGCCCCTCATCGTCGACCCGGCTCCGGCCATCGTTCGACCTGCGCCTGTCATCGTCAGCCCGGCTCCGGCCATCGTCCAACCTGCGCCTGTCATCGTCGGCCCGGCACCCGCCATCGTCCAACCTGCGCCTGTCATCGTGCAGCCTGCACCGGTGGCCATCGTTCCGGCGCAACCCCGTTCGTCGCGCGACGCTGCGCACTTCCTGCGCGAGCGCTGCTATCTCGAGAAGGGTGGCTGCTATACGAGCGAGTATCGGGAAGGCTACGAATTCGATCCGTCCACCGGCACCTGGGGCTGGGTCGGTCAGCGCGACTATCGATGGAAAGGCAGCCGGGGGAATCGCTGACCTCCGTGCTGACCTCCGCTCTTGCTCCCTTATCGCATTCCATGCGTGAAACACGCCGTCTCACGCAAGATTCGGTCGTAATTTTGACCCGTTGTGGTGCATTCCAAACCTGCGTTAGAGTGCTCGTGTAACTTGAACAGAGGTATACACGACGTTAAACCGGATTCGCCGCCATAGAGCGGACGCGTGTGCACACGGCGATGCGCCGAGCCATACCGATCCGCCTGCGGCACTCCCAACCAAGCAGGAGAGGCACATGCAGACAACCCCCACCGGCACGCCGGTCATCGATCCGGCGCTGCGACGCAAAGCGGTGATCGGTTCTACCCTGGGCAACGCGTTCGAGTGGTTCGACTTCACGGTTTACGGTCTCTTCGCGGTGGTCATCGCGAAACTCTTCTTCCCTGCGGATAACGATACGACGTCGCTGCTCGCGAGCGTGGCGTCGCTTGGCGTGGCGTTCTTCTTCCGTCCCATCGGCGGCCTGGCCTTCGGTCTGTACGCCGACCGCGCGGGCCGCAAATCGGCGCTGTCGGTCATGGTGCTGCTCATGGCACTCGGCACGGGTCTGATCGGCATTGCGCCGACCTACGCGACCATCGGCTTCGCGGCCCCCTTGCTGATCTTGCTGGCCCGCGTGATTCAGGGCTTCTCGGCAGGCGGTGAATTCGGCGGCTCGACGGCCATGCTCATCGAATTCTCGCCACCGAATCTGCGCGGCTTCTACGGCAGTTTTCAGATGTGCTCGCAGGCGCTGGCCGTAGCGCTCGCCGGGTTGTGCGCTTACGTACTCACGACGGGACTTTCGAAAGAAGCGCTCGAATCGTGGGGCTGGCGTCTGCCGTTCCTGTTCGGGATTCTGATCGGGCCGGTGGGCTTCTACATTCGACGCCGCATGACGGAATCACCGGAGTTTCTGGCCTACGCCGCGACGCGTGAACCGACACGTCGTACGCCGCTCGCCGACGTTTTCTCGAAGCACTATCGCTCGCTGATCGCCGGTTTCGGCCTGACGGTGGCGGCCACGACATCGTTCTATGTCACGCTGATCTACACGCCGATTTACGCCGTCAAGCAACTCGGTCTGACGCAAGGTGCCGCCAGTCTGTCGACATTCACCGCGGCGATGCTGATCGCCGCGCTCTGCCCGCTCACGGGATGGATTTCGGACCGTGTCGGCCGCAAGCCGCTGATTCTGTTGTTCGTACTGCTCTACGGACTGACGTCGTTCTGGATGTTCACGCGACTGCACGGTTCGCCGTCGATGGGCAATCTGCTGCTCGCGCAGATTCTGCCGGCGGTGTGCATGGGCTTCGTGTGGGGTGCGTTCCCGACGGCCGTCACGGAAGTGTTCCCGGTCGGCGTGCGCTCGACGGGCGTCTCGATTCTTTACAACGTTTCGGTGATGCTCTTCGGCGGCCTAGCGCCGTTCTGGATCACATACCTGATCAAGGTCACACAGAATCCGCTCGCCCCGGCGTACTACATTCTGATGACCGTCGCGATCAGTCTTGTGACGTACGGTCTGCTCGGTCGTGAGGGACGCAACATGCAAGCATCGACGCAGCACGCCTGAGTGCTTGGGCGACACGCGGGCCATACGATGCAAAACGCCCCGGGGACTTCCGTCTCCGGGGCGTTTTTATTTTCTGAGCAACACGGCTTACGTCAGCCGCTCCGCACTACGCGATCCTTACACAGGCGAGAAGCGCCAGACACCCTTGGCATCACGCTCACGCTTGAGTTCGCCCGAACGCCAAAGCATATGCAAGTGCGCCAGTGCTTCGCCCATCGCGAAGGTCGTCTGGTGCGCATCGAGCTTGCGGTGAAACATGATGGGCACGATATCGCCTGCGCTTTGCGGCGACTTCGCACACGCATCACGCACTTCCTGCAAGCGTGCCGCATGGTGGTCGCGAAGCTGGTGAATGCGCGTGTGCAAGCCCGTAAACGGTCGGCCGTGCGACGGCAGGACCAGACAGTCCGCAGGCAAATCCAAATAAACGCCCAGCGAGTCGAGGAATAGTTGCAGCGAGTTGGCTTCCGGCTCGATATCGAAGACGCTGACGTTGGTCGAGATACGCGGCAGCACCATGTCGCCGGAGATAAGCACGTTGTGCTGCTCCGAGTACAGCGCCATATGCTCGGGCGAGTGACCGTAGCCCGCAATCAGACGCCAGTCGCTGCCGCCGATGCGCAGCGTATCGCCATCCTTGAGACGGAAGTAGCGCGACGGCACTTCGGGCACGAGGTCGCTGAAGTACGACTTGCGATTGCGAATCTGGTCGATCATGGCCTCGTCGGCGAGACCATGCGCGATGAAGTGCGCGACGGCGAACTCACCGCCCGCGTTGGCGGCATTGTTGTTATCGCCCTCCGACATGAGACGTCCCCACGCATAGTCGCCGAGCGACATGGCGAGCCGCGCTTGCCAGCGCTGTTTGTCGCCGCCCTTGCAGATCCAGTGCGCGAGGCCAAGATGGTCCGGGTGACAATGCGTGACGACAACTCGCAGCACCGGCTCGCCGCCGAGCGCGCTATCGAACACCTGTTCCCAGTACGCCTTGATCTGCGGATGCGTGATCCCGCAGTCGACGATTGTCCAGCCCTTCACCCCGTCGACTTCATCGCGCAACAACCACAGATTGATGTGATCGAGCACGAACGGCAGCGGCATGCGCACCCAGAAGACGCCCGGCACGACTTCGTGCACGGTACCGCCGTCGGGCAGGAAATCGCCAAGGGGATAGTTCAGTTGCTGTTCAAGGGCATTCACGGGGGCCACGCTCCAGATGGGCTTGTTCTCTTGTTGTCAGGTTGACGCCATCACCGATTGCATACGATGCAAGTTGACGCTAACGTAAACGGCAATTCTATCTGCAATGGTAAGCACCCGCTTAAACTTGCTAATCCGATCCCCTGCCGATCCGATGCTCACATACACGATCACCGACCTCGCCCGCGAGTTCGACATCACGCCCCGCGCGATCCGCTTTTATGAGGATCAGGGTCTGCTCACGCCCGCCCGTGAAGGCCCCGGCGGACGTCACCGCGTCTACACCGGACAGGACCGCACGCGCCTGAAGCTCACGCTGCGCGGCAAACGCCTCGGCCTCACACTCTCCGAAATCAAGACGATTCTCGATCTCTACGAATCGCCCAAGGACACCGTGCCGCAGCTCAAGGTGTTTCTCGACACGCTCTCTCAACACCGTCAAGTGCTGGAGCAGCAACTCGAAGACCTCCACGCCACGCTCGACGAAGTCTCCCAGCACGAAGCGCAATGCCTTGCTTTGCTCGAGGCCGCTGGCGAAGCTGCGCCGCCCTCCGCTCGACGGGTTAAGGCGGCGGCTTCTCACTAACCTTCTTCACCACAGCCCGCTCCAACCTCCCCCAGCCCTGCCTCACCCCAGGGCCGCGGGAATCGGCACTACCCTGACTCCGTTCCACCTGAAAGTCACTGCGTCAGGGCAGCACCGATCCCCGCCCATCTATTTCCCCACACCCCCCTTTTGGCTGCGCTCCCGGTTCTTTTCTCCGATTCAGGAAAGTCCTTACTTTACGTTTACGTAAACGTTAAGTAGTATCTGCGAATCTGGCTTTTTAGCCACTTGCGCCCAGCCGATCATGCACAACGTCCCCTCGTCTCATGCTGTTCATGCCGCTCCCGTCGACCCCGCCGTCGACGCGAAAATCCGCGCCAGCTTCGACAAACAAGGCGTCATGACCCACTGGGGCGCACAACTCACGCATATCACCGACGGTTTTTGCGAGATTTCTCTGCCGTTCTCGGACAAAGTGAATCAGCAGCTCGGCTATTTCCACGGCGGTGTCATCGGTGCCATCGCCGATTCGGCAGGCGGTTACGCAGGCTACACACGCATCTCGCCCGATCAGGAACTGGTCACCGCCGAATACAAACTGAACATTCTCGCGCCCGGCAAGGGCGATACACTGGTCGGACGCGGTCAGGTCGTCAAATCCGGACGCACACTCATCGTCGCCACCGCCGAACTGTTCGCCATCGATAACGGGAAATGGACGCTCTGCGCCCTCATGCAACAAACGCTCTTCGTGCTGGCCGCGAGTCCGTCTCAATGACGCCCGCCTGACGAACGCTTCACCACCGCTTACCAAGCACCTTCAAGCACTTTCAAGCACCATCGAACATGCGCGCGGGCCAACCGCCACGCGCCACCTCTGGAGACTGTGTCATGACGACGTTGCCCGGCCTCAATTTCATGCTCGGCGAAGACCTGGACATGCTGCGCGAATCGGTCGCGAATTTCGCCTCGAAGGAAATCGCCCCGCGCGCCGCAGAGGTAGATCGCACAGACCAGTTCCCGATGGACCTCTGGCGCAAGATGGGCGACCTCGGCGTGCTCGGCATGACGGTCTCCGAAGAGTATGGCGGCGCGAACATGGGCTATCTGGCCCACATGATCGCGATGGAAGAAATCTCGCGCGCCTCCGCCTCGATCGGTCTGTCGTACGGCGCACACTCGAATCTGTGCGTGAACCAGATTCACCGCAACGGCACGGCCGCGCAAAAGGCGAAGTACCTGCCGAAGCTGGTGTCCGGCGAACACGTGGGCGCCCTCGCGATGAGCGAGCCGAACGCGGGCTCGGACGTCGTCAGCATGAAGCTGCGCGCCGAGAAGCGCGGCGACCGCTATGTGCTCAACGGCACGAAGATGTGGATCACGAACGGCCCGGACTGCGACACGCTGGTGGTCTACGGCAAGACGGACATCGAAGCCGGTGCACGTGGCATGACGGCGTTCATCGTCGAGAAAGGCATGAAGGGCTTCTCGGTCGCGCAAAAGCTCGACAAGCTCGGCATGCGCGGCTCGCACACGGGCGAACTGGTGTTCGAGAACGTGGAAGTGCCGGAAGAAAACGTGCTGGGTCAGGTCGGCGGCGGCGTGAAGGTGCTGATGAGCGGTCTGGACTATGAGCGCGCCGTGCTCGCAGGCGGGCCCATCGGCATCATGCAGGCCGCCATGGACGTGGTCGTGCCGTACATCCACGACCGCAAGCAGTTCGGTCAGTCCATCGGCGAATTCCAGCTGATTCAGGGCAAGGTCGCCGACATGTACACGATCCTTCAGGCAAGCCGCGCGTATCTGTACGCCGTGGGCCGTCAGTTGGAATCGCTGGGCAGCGATCACGTGCGTCAGGTGCGCAAGGATTGCGCCGGGGTGATTCTTTACACGGCCGAAAAGGCAACGTGGATGGCCGGTGAAGCGATTCAGATTCTCGGCGGCAATGGCTATATCAACGAGTATCCCGTCGGCCGTCTGTGGCGCGACGCCAAGCTGTACGAGATCGGCGCAGGCACGTCGGAGATCCGCCGCATGCTGATCGGCCGCGAACTGTTCTCCGAAACGATGTAACCACACGGAAAAGACGAACATTCAGGCGCAGGCAGCGGCGCTACAATCTTCACAAGCATCGCCCTGCGCCTGTCCCGACCGGTATGAATCACTTCCCGAAACTCCTGTCGTCGCAGTTTGCTTTCGACGTCGCCCGCACGATGCTGGACGGCTTCGACAAGCATTACCGCATCTTCCGCGAGGTGTGCGTCGCGGCGCAGGCATGTTTCGAAGCCGGTGACTTCGTGGGCATCCAGAAGCTTCAGCGCGACCGCATCGCCTATTACGACGAACGCGTGCGCGAGTGCATCGTGACGCTGGAGGACGAGTTCGACGCGCAGTCGCTCGACGACGATGTCTGGCAGCAAGTGAAGCTGCATTACATCGGCTTGCTCACGGAGCATCGCCAGCCGGAACTGGCCGAGACGTTTTTCAACTCGGTGTGCTGCAAGATCCTGCATCGCTCGTACTTCAATAACCGTTTCATCTTCGTGCGCCCCGCCGTAGCGACGGAGTACATCGAGAACGACGCGCCCGCCGCGAAGCCGACGTACCGCGTCTACTATCCCGCGCAGGACGGCATGGCCGCCACGCTCGCGCGCATCGTCACTAATTTCCAGCTTAAGCGCCCGTTCGCCGATCTGTCGCGCGACGTGGGCTATGTGATGCGCGCCATCGAAGAGGCGTTCGGCACATTCGACGCCGCGCCGAATTTCCAGATTCACGTGCTGGCGTCGCTGTTCTTCCGCAACAAGGCGGCGTATATCGTGGGACGCATCGTGAACGGCGACACTACGACACCGTTCGCCGTCCCGATCGTGCACGACGGCCACGGCAAGCTGGCGCTCGACGCCGCCCTGCTGCGCGGCGAGCAACTGCGCGTGATGTTCAGCTTCTCGCACGCGTATTTCATGGTCGATATGGAGGTGCCGTCGGCCTATGTGCAGTTTTTGCGCACGATCATGCCGGGAAAGCCGAAGGCCGAGATCTATACATCGGTCGGCTTGCAAAAACACGGCAAGAATCTGTTCTATCGCGATTTTCTGCATCACCTGAAGCATTCGAGCGACAAGTTCGTGAGCGCACCGGGTATTCCCGGACTGGTGATGCTGGTGTTTACGCTGCCCTCGTATCCGTACGTCTTCAAGCTGATTCGCGAGCGCTTCGCGCCGCCCAAGGAGACGACACGCGAACAAGTGAAAGCGAAGTATCTGATGGTCAAGCAGCACGATCGCGTGGGCCGGATGGCCGACACGCTGGAGTTCTCCAGCGTCGCCTTCCCGCTCTCACGCTTCGACGACGCCCTGCTCGCCCAGCTCCGTACCGAAGTGCCCTCGCTGCTCGAATTCGACGGCGACGCGCTGGTGATCCGCCACTGCTACATCGAACGTCGCATGACGCCGCTCAATCTGTGGCTGCAGTCCGCCTCGGATGACCAGGTGGACCACGCGATGCGCGAATACGGCAATGCGATCAAGGAGCTGATGGCGGCGAACGTGTTTCCGGGCGACATGCTGTACAAAAATTTCGGTGTGACGCGTCACGGCCGGGTGGTCTTCTACGATTACGACGAACTGGAATATCTGACGGATTGCCACATCCGTCGAGTGCCGGAACCACGTAACGAAGAAGAGGCGATGTCAGGGGAAGTCTGGTACCGTGTAGGCCCGCACGACGTGTTTCCGCAGACGTTTGAGACGTTTCTGACGGGAGACGCACGCGTGCGGCGCTATCTGAGCCAGCATCATCCGGATTTCTTCGATCCCGACCTGTGGCAAGGCTTTCAGGATCGGGTACGAGCCGGACAGATGCACGACTTCTATCCGTACGATGTCTCGCTGCGTTTCGTCAATCGCTACGGTGCCGCCCGCGGCATCACGGATTCGGGTGCTTCGGACGCTCCGCCTCGCGCGGCAGCAGCCTGAGCGCCGGACTTCCTCGCCATCGACGCTTCCCAGCTCACGACATGCCCGCCGGATGACACGATCATGACCGAAGACAAAGACCAACCTCTCATCCATCTGCTCGATAACAACCGCGCCTGGGTGGCCAGCGTGAACGCGGAAGATCCCGCGTTTTTCGAGCGTCTGTCAAAGATACAGACCCCGGAATACCTCTGGATCGGCTGCTCGGATTCGCGCGTGCCCGCGAACCAGATCACCGGCCTGGCGCCGGGCGAAGTGTTCGTCCACCGCAATATTGCCAACGTGGTGGTGCACAGCGACCTGAACTGCCTGTCGGTTTTGCAGTTCGCCGTCGAAGTGCTGAAAGTGCGTCACATCATGGTCGTCGGCCACTACGGCTGCGGCGGTGTGGGTGCGGCACTCGATGGCGCGAAGATGGGCCTCGTCGACAACTGGCTGCGCCACGTGCGTGACGTCTATGAGCGCCACATCGACCAGATCGACGCGCTGCCCTCACGCGACGCCCGTCACGATCGCCTGTGCGAGTTGAACGCCATCGAACAGGTCGTGAATATTTGTCACACCACCGTCCTGCGCGACGCCTGGGCCCGCAACCAACCGGTCACGGTGCACGGCTGGGTGTACGGCCTGCGCGACGGTCTGGTGCGCGACCTGCGCATGTCGGTGAATAGCCTCGAATCCCTGCCGCGTATCTACGATCGCTGCGTGGAAGCGATGGCCGAATTACGTCATCCACGCGCCTGATGGCCCAGGCCACCTAGGCCAACTTAGGTCAAGTTAGGCCCCTCAGGCGCACCAGCGGGCGCGTGGACGACGGAAGATTGAAGCATTGGATATTCGGGGCTGACGCACCGGTCCGCAAGGACGCAGTGTCGGCCACGCAAACCCTTTTATGGAGATTGCCATGCAACAAGACCCGATCGTCATCGTTTCCGCTGCCCGCACGCCGATGGGTGGCCTGCAAGGGGTATTCAGCGATGTCACCGCGCCCCAACTCGGTGCTGCCGCCATTCGTGCGGCCGTCGAACGCGCTGGCCTGAAGCCGGAGCAGGTCGACGAAGTCGTCATGGGCTGCGTACTGCCAGCCGGTCAGGGCCAGGCGCCTGCGCGTCAGGCCACGCTCGGTGCAGGCCTGCCGCTCGCAGCCGGTGCCACCACCGTCAACAAGATGTGCGGCTCCGGCATGCGCGCCGCGATGTTCGCCCACGACATGCTCGTCGCCGGTAGCGCCGACGTCATCGTCGCCGGTGGCATGGAAAGCATGAGCAACGCTCCCTATCTTCTGCCCAAGGCGCGCGCCGGCATGCGCATGGGTCACGGTCAGGTCATCGACCACATGTTCTTCGACGGTCTGGAAGACGCTTACGACAAAGGTCGCCTGATGGGCACCTTCGCCGAAGAGTGCGCCGACCGTTACGCCTTCACCCGCGAGGCGCAGGACGCCTTCGCCATCGCCTCCCTCGAACGCGCGCAGAACGCCACGAAAGACGGCTCGTTCGCGTGGGAAATCACCGCCGTGACGGTGCCGGGCCGCAAGGGCGACACCGTCGTCGAGCAGGACGAGCAGCCGTTCAAGGCCAACCCCGAGAAGATTCCGACGCTCAAGGCCGCCTTCCGCAAGGACGGCACCGTCACCGCCGCCAACTCGTCGTCGATCTCCGACGGCGCTGCCGCGCTCGTGCTCATGCGCGAATCGACGGCCAAACGCCTCGGCCTCACGCCGCTCGCGCGCATCGCCGGTCACAGCACCTTCGCGCAACAACCGGGCCTGTTCACGACCGCCCCGGTCGGCGCGATGCGCAAGCTGTTCGAGAAGACCGGCTGGTCGACGGCCGACGTCGATCTGTTCGAGATCAACGAAGCGTTCGCCGTCGTCGCGATGGCCGCGATGCACGAATTCGATCTGCCGCACGACAAGGTCAACATTCACGGCGGTGCGTGTGCGCTCGGCCACCCGATCGGCGCGTCCGGCGCACGCATTCTCGTCACGCTGATCGGCGCACTGCGCAAGACCGGCGGCAAGCGGGGCGTGGCGAGCCTGTGTATCGGCGGCGGCGAAGCGACGGCGATGGCCATCGAACTCGTCTGATCAACGTACACGTCTGAACTCACACCGGCGTCCAACGCCGGTTCACCGTTTCTACGGGGACACAATCGACGGGGACACAACGACGTCATGAAAACAGCGCTCATCATCGGTGCCTCGCGCGGCATCGGCATGGAATTCGTACGGCAGTATCGTGCAGACGGCTGGCGCGTGTTCGCTACTGCACGCAATGAAGACGGTCTGGCCGCTCTGCGCGAGCTGGATGCCGAAGCCCTGAAACTCGACGTTACGCGCGTGGAGTCGCTGTCCGGTTTGTCCTGGCAACTCGACGGCGTGGAACTCGACGTGGCGGTCTACAACGCCGGTGTGAACTCCGAACGCACGACCGGTCTCGCGCCGATCACGAAGGACGAGTTCGACCGCGTGTTCCACACCAACGTACTCGGCGCGATGCAGGTCGCGCCACTCGTGCTGCCTTTCGTGGAAGCGGCGGGCGGCAGCTTCGGTTTCCTGTCGAGCCGCATGGGCAGCGTCGAATTGATGGAGTCGAACGGCAGCTGGCTCTATCGCGCGAGTAAAGCCGCCGTGAATTCGGTCGTCAAAGCGGTGTCGCTCGAAGCCCGGCGCGCTACGTGCGTCGCCATGCATCCGGGTTGGGTACGCACCGACATGGGAGGCGAAAACGCCGACATCGACGTGGAAACGAGCGTGGCCGGGATGCGCCGCGTGCTGGCCCGTGCCCCAGGCGAGCGCGCCACGCACAACGGCGGCTTTTACAACTACGACGGCACGCCGTTCCCCTGGTAAATCACGCAGTACCGTAGCACTTGCATCACCCGTAGCACCCATAAGACGCTGTTGCCACACCGCCGTATCTTTTGATTCGCGGGCCAGAAACGTCACTCGGAAACGGAGCCAACATGACGTCCGCCATCGACTTTTATTTCGACTTCGCATCCCCGTACGGGTATTTTGCGAGCACCTGCATCGACGACATCGCTTCGCGCAATGGGCGTGGCGTCGCGTGGCATCCGATCCTGCTCGACATCGTCTACAAGGTGAACGGCACGGGCGCACCGGTGCAGCATCCGATCAAGACGGAGTATCTGAAGAACGACGTGGCGCGCACCGCGCGCTTTCATGGCATCGACTACAAGCGGCCGACGCATTTCCCGATCCCTACGCAAGCCGCCGAGCGCGCCGTGTTGTGGGTGCAGGACCATCGCGGCGGCGACTTGTCGGCCGAGTTCGCGAAGTCGATCTTCCGCGCGCTCTACGTCGACGACGTGAACATCGGCGACCCGGCGGAACTGGTACGGCTCGGCGAAGCCCTCGGCATCGATGGCGCGGCCCTCGACATCGGCATGCACTCGCCCGCCGCCAAGGACCACCTCAAAGCCGAGATCGATCTGGCGATGGCGCGCGGCGTGTTCGGCTCGCCGTTCGTGATCGTGGACGGCGAACCGTTCTGGGGCTTCGACCGTTTCACGCAAGTCGAGGCCTGTCTGAAGCACGGCAAGATCTGACACTGAAACACCATAAGGCACGACATACGATGGCAAGCCCCCAATCGCCGCAAGACAAAGACCGCGAAGGCTGTCCGTGCGGTGGCCTCGCGTTCGAAGATTGCTGCGCGCGTTACCTCGAACACGGCGAGATTGCGCCCACGGCGGAAGCACTGATGCGCTCGCGCTACACGGCGTTCGTGCGCCAGAACGCGCCGTATCTGCTCGACACATGGGCGGCACGCACGCGTCCCGCGACGCTCGACTTCGGCGACGCCCCGCAGTGGCTCGGCCTTCAGGTCAAAGCCCATCTGCAGCGCGACGAGCACCATGCCGAAGTCGAATTCGTCGCCCGTTACAAGGTCGGCGGACGCGCTCACCGGCTGCACGAACGCAGTCGCTTCGAGCGCACCGACGACGGCCGCTGGCGCTACATCGACGGCGACCTGTTCGACTGATCTCGCGACGACATTCAGCCCATCGCTCGCCACGTCGCTCAGCATAAGCACTCAACTAAAACTCACACTCCACCGGATTTCGTCACATGCCGATTCTCGAAAGCAAACTCAACCCGCGCGGCGAAGACTTTGCACGCAACGCGTCCGCCATGCAGACCGTAGTCGACGAACTGCGCGCCCGTATCGCGCAACTGGCCGGTGGCGGCGGTGAGGCTGCGCGCAAGAAACACACCGGCCGTGGCAAGCTGCTGCCGCGCGATCGCGTGCAACAACTGCTCGATCCGGGTTCACCTTTTCTCGAACTCTCGCAACTCGCTGCAACCGGCATGTATCACGACGACGCACCGGGCGCGGGCATCATCACCGGCATCGGTCGTGTCTCCGGCCAGGAATGTGTGATCGTCTGTAACGACGCGACAGTCAAGGGCGGCACGTATTACCCAATGACGGTCAAGAAGCACCTGCGCGCACAGGAGATCGCCGAGCAGAACCATCTGCCATGCATCTATCTGGTCGACTCGGGCGGCGCGAATCTGCCGAATCAGGACGACGTCTTCCCCGATCGCGATCACTTCGGCCGGATCTTCTACAACCAGGCGCAGATGTCGACGCAAGGCATTCCGCAGATCGCCGTGGTGATGGGCTCGTGCACCGCTGGCGGCGCATACGTGCCCGCCATGAGCGACGAGTCCATCATCGTCAAGGAACAGGGCACGATTTTCCTCGGCGGCCCGCCGCTGGTGAAGGCCGCTACGGGCGAAGAAGTGAGCGCCGAGGATCTCGGCGGTGCCGACGTCCACACGCGCCTGTCGGGTGTCGCCGATCACTTCGCGCAGAACGACGCACACGCGCTGTCCATCGCACGCAGCATCGCCGCGAACCTCAATCGCCGCAAACCGGCGACGGTCGCCACCAAGCCCCCGGTCGAACCGAAGTACGACGCACGCGAACTGTACGGCGTGATTCCCGCCGACACGAAGAAGCCGTTCGACGTGCGCGAAGTGATCGCGCGTCTGGTCGACGGCTCCGAGTTCGACGAATTCAAGGCGCGCTACGGCACCACGCTGGTGTGCGGTTTCGCGCATCTGTGGGGCTATCCGGTCGGCATCGTAGCGAATAACGGCATCCTGTTCTCGGAGTCCGCGCAAAAGGGCGCGCACTTCATCGAACTGTGCTGCCAGCGCAAGATTCCGCTGATCTTCCTGCAGAACATCACGGGCTTCATGGTCGGGCGCAAATACGAAAACGAAGGCATCGCCAAGCACGGCGCGAAGATGGTGACGGCCGTCGCCACCGCGAACGTGCCGAAGTTCACCGTCATCATCGGCGGCTCGTTCGGCGCGGGTAACTACGGCATGTGCGGTCGCGCCTACTCGCCGCGTTTCCTGTGGATGTGGCCGAACGCGCGCATCTCCGTGATGGGTGGCGAGCAGGCTGCATCAGTGCTCGCCACGGTCAAGCGCGATGGCATCGAAGGCAAGGGCGGACAGTGGAGCGCGGAGGAAGAAGACGCCTTCAAGCAGCCGATCCGCGATCAGTACGAACGTCAGGGGCATCCGTTCTACGCGAGCGCGCGCCTGTGGGACGACGGCGTGATCGATCCGGCCGACACGCGCACGGTGCTCGGTCTCGGTCTGTCGGCCGCGCTCAATGCGCCGATTCCGGAAACACGCTTCGGCCTGTTCCGCATGTAATCGCGCGTTATCGCGTGTTAGCGCTCGTTATCGCCCACACCGGTCCACCGAGGAATTCCGTCATGCAACTCGCTACGCTCAAGCTCAGTGTCGACGCCCACGTCGCCACCGTTACGCTCAACCGTCCGGACGTGCGCAACGCGTTCAACGAAACCGTCATCGAAGAACTGACCGGCACGTTTCGCGCGCTGGCGACGAACGACGACGTGCGCGCCATCGTGCTCGCCGCTGAAGGCGTAGCGTTCTGCGCGGGCGCCGATCTGAACTGGATGAAGAAGATGGCCGGATACTCGGACACCGAGAACCGCGCCGACGCCATGACGCTCGCCGTCATGCTCAACACGATCTACCGCTGCCCGAAGCCGGTGATCGCGCGCGTGCAGGGCGACACGTACGCAGGCGGTGTGGGCCTCGCGGCCGTGGCGGACATCGTGGTCGCCGTCGACACGGCGCACTTCTGCCTGTCCGAAGCCAAGCTCGGCCTGATTCCCGCGACCATCGGCCCGTATGTGATTCGCGCGCTGGGCGAACAGGCGTCGCGTCGCTATTTCTTGACGGCGGAACGCTTCACAGCCACCACGGCGCAGCGTCTCGGCCTCGTGCACGAAGTCGTTACCGACGACACGCTCGACAGCACCGTCGGCGCGCTGGCGAAGGCGCTGGTCGACAACAGCCCGAACGCGGTGAAGGAGTGCAAGCGCCTTGTGCAGGACTTCGCCGGGCGCGCCATCGACGAGGCGGCCATCGCCGACACGGCCGAGCGCATCGCGAAGATCCGCGCATCCGATGAGGGTCGCGAAGGGGTGCGTTCGTTCCTGGAGAAGCGTTCGCCGTCGTGGCGCGACGCGTCCTGAGCGAACGCACGGGAATCATCCATTTCGACGGTTACAAAATTTTTTTGCGAGGGGTGACGGCGGAGATGCCGGAACGTTATCGGCGGGTTTTACGAAATTATCGATAACGTCTCCTTACGGCTCACAAAACAGCGAGTTTTCGCACCAAATCCGCCTATTGCCCTGCCAAATCGCTTTGCCTACCATGCGCCCATCCCCCACCTCCGGCCACGTGCAGCAGCGCAGCGCGCAATGCCCCGCACCGGCCAGCCAGACGGACGACGAGCGTCGGGCATCTCGCCCGGCTTCTCGCCCGTCACGGCCCTCCAAGGAGTCAAAGATGGACGCCTCCCCGCGCCCCCCCAACGGTCCCGGCGATCTCGCCGAACGCAGTCTGCGCCAGGTCTGGCACCCCTGCACGCAGATGAAGCAACAGGCAAAGCTGCCCCTCGTCGCGCTGTCTCACGGCGAAGGGCCCTGGCTCGTCGACACCGGCGGCGAGCGCTACCTCGATGCGATCAGTTCGTGGTGGGTCAATCTGTTCGGCCACGCGAACCCGCGCATCAACGCGGCGCTGATCGATCAGCTCGGTCGCCTCGAACATGCGATGCTCGCCGGCTTCACGCATGAGCCCGTCGTGTCCTTGTCCGAACGTCTGTCGGCATTGACCGGCGGCGTGCTCGGTCATGCGTTCTTCGCGTCGGACGGTGCGTCGGCCGTCGAGATCGCGCTGAAGATGAGTTTTCACGCGTGGCGCAATCAGGGCTACAGCGACAAGCGCGAATTCGTCTGCGTGCGCAACGGCTATCACGGCGAAACGCTCGGTGCGCTGGCCGTCACCGACGTCGCCCTGTTCCGTGACGCCTACGACCCGCTGCTGCGACACGCGCACGTTGTGGCGTCGCCCGATGCGCGTCAGGCGCGCGATGGCGAGACGGCCGTGGATGTCGCGCGTCGTGCCGCCGATGAACTCGACACGCTGCTCACGCAGCGCGAAGGACGCATCGCCGCCGTCATCGTCGAGCCGCTGGTGCAGTGCGCCGCAGGCATGGCGATGCACGATCCCGAATACCTGCGCCGCGTGCGTGCGCTCTGCGACAAGCACGGCGCGCACATGATTGCGGACGAAATCGCCGTCGGTTGCGGCCGCACCGGCACGTTCTTCGCGAGCGAACAGGCCGGTATCTGGCCCGATCTGCTGACGCTCTCCAAGGGCATCAGCGGCGGCTATCTGCCGCTCTCGCTCGTGCTCTCGCGCGACGCGATCTACGACGCCTTTTACGACGACGACACCGCACGCGGATTCCTGCACTCGCACTCGTACACCGGCAATCCGCTGGCGTGCCGCGCTGCGCTGGCTACGCTCGACATTTTCGCGGACGACGACGTTCTCGCCAGAAATGCCGTGAGCGCTGCGCGTCTGACGCAAGCCCTCGCACCGCTCGCAGACGATCCGCGCGCGAAGCATTTCCGCCATCGCGGCATGATCTGGGCCTTCGACGCCGACTTGCCGGACGCACCCGGCGCGGCGAGTGCCTTCGCAAAGCGCTTCTACACCGAAGCCCGCGCGCGTGGCGTACTGCTGCGTCCGATCGGCTCGACGGTGTATCTGATGCCGCCATATGTGCTCGACGACGGCACGATCGACTGGCTGGCCGCTCAAACGCTCGCCGCCTTCGACACGACGATGAACGCGACGCTGAAGCAGGAGGTGTCGGCATGACGACCCATCCCCTGCTCGACCGTCTCGACGCCGGACTCGCCGAGATCGACCGTCAGCATCTCCGTCGCCGTCATCGCGTGGTGAGCACGCCATGCCAGCCGCACCTGAGTGCCGACGGCCGTGACGTCCTCGCCTTCGCGAGCAACGACTATCTCGGGCTGGCGGCACACCCGAAGGTCGTCGAAGCCCTCATCGAAGGCGCGCAACGTTACGGCGCAGGCAGCGGCGCCTCGCACCTCATCAGCGGCCACTCGCAGGCGCACGCGGAACTCGAAGACGTCCTCGCCGACTTCATGTCGCCGCATCTGGTCGACGGCCGCGCGCTGTACTTCTGCACCGGCTACATGGCCAATCTGGCGACGATCTCCGCACTCGCCAACAAGGACTCGGAGATCTTCTCCGAAGCGCTCAACCACGCCTCGCTGATCGACGGCGCACGGCTCTCGCGCGCGAAGACGCACGTCTATCCGCACGGCGATGTCGACGCCCTCGCCGCTCTGCTTGATGCCAGCACCGCTGAGACGAAGCTGATCGTCACCGATGGCGTGTTCTCGATGGACGGCGATATCGCACCGCTGCCGCAGTTGCTCGCGCTCGCCGAGCGTCATAACGCGTGGCTCATCGTGGACGACGCGCACGGCTTCGGCGTTGTCGGTGAGAACGGACGCGGCGTGTTCGAACACTTCGACATGCGCTCGCCGAACCTCGTCATCATCGGCACGCTCGGCAAGGCCGCCGGTGTCGGTGGCGCGTTCGTCGCAGCCCATCGAAGCGTGATCGAGTGGCTGATCAATCGCGCCCGTCCGTACATCTTCACGACGGCGGCCGCGCCCTCGCAGGCGCATGCGTTGCTCACCAGTCTCGCCATCATCGCGGGTGACGAAGGTCGCGAGCGTCGTGCGACGTTGCAGGCGCGCATTGCGCAACTGCGCGATTCGCTCACGTTGAAGCACTGGCATCACATGGTCTCCCCGACGGGCGTGCAGCCGATCATCCTCGGTGAGAACGCCGCCGCGCTGCATGCGCAGGCCGGGCTGGCCGAGGCCGGATTGTGGGTGCCCGCGATTCGTCCGCCGACGGTCGCACCGGGCACGTCGCGCCTGCGTCTCACGCTCAGCGCCGCACATACGGCCGAGGACGTCGCGCGCCTGACCCGCGCCATCAATCAACTCGACAACGACTGGACGGAGCACGCGCATGGCTGAACGCAACCTCATCACTGCCGCCAATGCCCCGACCGAGCGTGCGACGCCCGCGCGTCACGCGTTCTTCGTCACGGGCACCGACACCGAGATCGGCAAGACGCTCGTCTCGTCGGCGTTGCTGCATGCCGCAGCGCGTCGCGGGCTGGTGTGCGCCGGGCTGAAGTCGGTGGCCGCAGGCGCGTCCGAACACAACGGTCGTTTCGTCAATGAAGACGTGGAGCAGTTGCACGACGCGAGCAATCTGAAGCTGCCCGACGACTGGTACTGCCCGTACGTGCTCAAGGACGCCACCGCGCCGCACATCGCCGCCGCTGCCGAGGGCATCGACCTCGATTGCAGCGTGATCCGGGCAGGCTATGCGCGGGTCGCCGCGCGCGCGGACCTCGTGATCGTCGAAGGCGTCGGCGGCTTTCGCGTGCCGCTCGGCCCCGACGCCAGCGCGCCCGACACCGCCGATCTCGCACGTCAGCTCGGCCTGCCGGTGATCCTCGTCGTCGGCCTGCGTCTGGGCTGCATCAGTCATGCGCTGCTCACGGCCGAGGCGATTACGTCGCGCGGTCTCACGATTGCCGGATGGGTCGCTAACCACGTCGATCCGGACATGCGTCATGTGGATGCCAACGTCGAGGCGATTGCCGCCCGACTGGGTGCACCGCTGCTCGGGCGTGTGCCGCATCTGCCGCACCCCGACGCCGCGACCGCCTCCGGCTATCTCGATATTGCGCCGCTGGTCGACACCGCACTGCATCGCGCGGCGCAGGCGTCGTCCGGCCCTCGCCCGCACACCGCACCCTGAGCGCGATCTACGGACCGCCATAGCACCGACATCGCGCCAACACCGAACATACAGAATTCAAGGAATCTCACCATGCAAGTTCACGCTCACACTGCCGCCCACGGCCACGACGAAGCCCTGCGCCGTAACGACACGCCCTGGACCGTCGCCGACATCGAAGCGCTGTTCGCTCTGCCGTTCAACGACCTGATCTTCCGCGCACAGCAAGTGCACCGCGAGCATTTCGACGCCAACGCCGTCCAGCTCTCGACGCTGCTCTCGATCAAGACCGGCGGTTGCCCGGAAGACTGCTCATACTGCCCGCAGTCCGCACGCTACGACACCGGCGTTGAAGCCGAAAAGCTGATGCCCGTCGAGGAAGTGGTCGCGGCCGCGCAACGCGCCAAGGAAGCCGGGGCGACGCGCTTCTGCATGGGTGCCGCATGGCGCAGCCCGAAGCCGCATCAGGTCGACGCCGTGGGCGAGATGGTGCGAAGCGTGAAGGCGCTGGGTCTGGAGACGTGCGTGACGCTCGGCATGCTGCGCGACGGTCAGGCACAGCAACTGCGCGACGCAGGACTCGATTACTACAACCACAACCTCGACACATCGCCGGAGTTCTACGGCCAGATCATCACGACGCGCACGTATCAGGACCGTCTCGACACGCTCGCCCGCGTGCGTGACGCCGGTCTCAAGGTGTGCTGCGGCGGCATCGTCGGTCTGGGCGAGACGCGCCGTGAGCGCGCCGGTCTGATCGCGCAGCTCGCGAACATGTCGCCGTATCCGGAGTCGGTGCCCATCAACAACCTGATGAAGGTCGAGGGCACGCCGCTGGAAAACAACGAGAGCGTCGATCCGTTCGACTTCGTGCGCATGATCGCCGTGGCACGTATCACGATGCCGCGCGCGATGGTGCGTCTGTCGGCCGGACGCGAAATGATGGACGACTCGCTGCAATCGCTGTGCTTCCTCGCCGGGGCGAACTCGATGTTCTACGGCGAGAAGCTGCTCGTGACGCAGAACCCCCAGGCCGAAGCCGACCGCGCGCTGCTCGCACGCCTGGGCATGCGAACGTCGACCGAAGAGAAGCTCGGCGCGGAGAATGCTGGCGACGCGAGCGAGTGCGACGCATTGAAGCCCTGCGCGACCCACTGAGCGGAGCAACGCGGTTGCCGCGCAGGCGTTGAAGGATAAATGCGGCCGCAACGATCAGATCGCACAAGACGATCCGCTCCATCCGTTGTGGCCGCAAAGCTGAATAGCAAAGAGAATGGTGTCAGTGCGCTGACGCTCCGTCACAAGCGGGGACGTTAGCCATCGGCGCCGCCCAAATCGACCATTTTCCGGAGGCAACATGTTCGACAAAATCCTCATCGCCAACCGCGGCGAAATCGCCTGCCGAGTGGCTGCCACGGCCGCTCGGCTGGGCATCCGCACGGTCGCTGTCTATTCCGACGCCGATGCGCACGCCAAGCATGTCGCCGTGTGCGACGAAGCCGTGCACGTAGGCGGTGCGGCCGCTCGCGAGAGCTACCTGCGCATCGACGCCATCATCGCGGCCGCCAAGGCCACCGGCGCACAAGCAATCCACCCGGGCTACGGCTTCTTGTCCGAGAACGAAGCGTTCGCCGCCGCCTGCCATGAGGCCGGGATCGTCTTCATCGGCCCGCCGGTCGGGGCCATCCACGCGATGGGCAGCAAGAGCGCCGCCAAGACGCTGATGGAAGGGGCGGCCGTGCCGCTCGTGCCGGGCTATCACGGCGACAATCAGGACGCCGCCTTCCTCCACGCGCGCGCCGACGAGATCGGCTATCCGGTGCTGCTCAAGGCCAGCGCCGGTGGTGGCGGTAAGGGCATGCGTGTCGTCGAGCGCAGCGAAGAATTCCGCGCCGCGCTCGCCTCGTGCCAGCGCGAAGCCGCGAGCAGCTTCGGCGACGAACGCGTGCTCGTGGAGAAGTATCTGACGCGTCCGCGTCACATCGAAATTCAGGTGTTTGCCGACACGCACGGCAACTGCGTCTATCTGTTCGAGCGCGACTGCTCGGTGCAGCGTCGCCACCAGAAGGTGCTGGAAGAAGCGCCCGCCCCGGGCATGCCCGAGGCGCGTCGCCGTGCGATGGGTGAAGCGGCGTGCAATGCCGCGCGCGCGGTGGGCTATGTCGGTGCAGGCACCGTCGAGTTCATCGCCAATCAGGACGGCTCGTTCTACTTCATGGAGATGAATACGCGTCTTCAGGTGGAGCACCCCGTCACCGAAATGATCACCGGCCTCGATCTGGTCGAATGGCAACTGCGTGTGGCCGCAGGCGAATTGCTGCCACGCAAGCAGGACGAGTTGCGCATTCACGGTCACGCGCTCGAAGCGCGCATCTACGCCGAGAATCCGGACAACAACTTCCTGCCGTCGACGGGCACGCTCTCGACGCTGCGTCCGCCGGCGGCGGTGCAGTTCGAAATCGGCGGCACGACGTCCCCGACAGGCGTGCGGATCGACTCGGGCGTGCGCGAGGGCGACACCATCTCCCCGTTCTACGACCCGATGATCGCCAAGCTGATCGTGTGGGGACAGGACCGAGACGAAGCGCTCGCGCGCATGCGTCGCGCGCTGGGCCAGTACCGTGTGGTCGGCGTGCAGACGAACATCGCATTCCTCGGGCGTCTCGTGGCGAGCGAACCGTTCGCCGGGGCCGATCTCGACACAGGCCTCATCGAACGCCACCGCGACACGCTGTTCCCGGCTGCGACACCCGTGCCCGCCACGACGCTTGCGCTGGCCGTCGCGGCGCAACTCGCGCGCGAGACGATCGTCGGCTTCCGTAAGTACCAGGACAGCATCGACCGTCATTCGCCGTGGCAACTCGCGACGGGCTGGCGGCTGAACGGCGACTATCAGCGCACGCTCTCGTTCGATCATGGCGAGACGCGCCTGGACGTCGTGCTCACGAGCGGCGCACAGGCCAGCACGCTAACGGTCGACGGACAGACCTACCCGTACCGCTACGCCCACGACGCAGGCGTGTACCGCGTGACGCTCGGCGAGCGCCGTGTGCAGGGCCACGTCGACTTCGAACACGAGACGGCCCACGTCTTCGCCGACGGGCAGTCGTGGACGCTGCGCTGGCACGATCCGCTCGCACAAGCAGGCGCACAGGAAGGCGGCGAAGGCCGTCTGACCGCACCAATGCCCGGCAAGGTCATCGCGGTACTCGCGGCACCTGGCACCAAGGTCGAGAAAGGCGCGCCGCTGCTCGTGATGGAAGCGATGAAGATGGAACACACCATCAGCGCACCGGCCGACGGCGAGATCGAAGAAGTGCTTTACGCCGTGGGCGATCAGGTGCCGGAAGGCGCGCAGTTGCTGGCGTTCAAGCGATGAGTTTTATGGCGTTGTAAGTTCTGCGTCGCGCACGAGGGCCCGGTACCAGGCAAGAATCACGCGGGCATCATGCCGAATCGTGCGCGGACGCGCTGAGGATCGTCTGACGCCGGAATTGCTCCGGCGTCAGTCCCGACTGGCGCGTGAACATCTCGATGAACGCCGACGGTGTGGCGTAGCCCAGATCGAACGCGATCGACTTTACCGTCCGTCCCGCCTCCAATCCCTCGATGGCCCGCAGAAAGCGCATGCGCTGCCGCCATTGCCCCAGCGTCATCCCCAGCTCCGTCAGACAGTGACGCGCCAGCGTGCGCTCCGTCATCGACATCGTTTTCGCCCATGCAGCGAGCGTGCGGTTATCGGCAGGCTCGCTCTGTAATGCATCCAGCACACGCACCAGCGAGGGCGACCTCGCCTGTGGCAAAAAGCGTGGCTCCGCCGGGGCCAGCGCGATCTGGTCGATGAGCACCTGCGCAAGCCGCCGGTCGGCGTCGGTCTGCGGGCATGCGACGCCGCGCTCCGCGAAGTCCAGCAGGATCGCGCGCAGCAAGCCACTGATGCGCAACGTCGCCGCCTTCGCCGGGAGGGCGCTGGCGAGCGAGGCATCGATGTACACGGATCGGTAGATCACGGCGTCCGCGTTAAAGCTCGCGTGCGTCGCCTTCGGCGGCACCCACACCGCATATTGCGGCGGCGAGAGAAAGCGCGTGCCCTCGATCTCGATCTGCATGACGCCGTTCGCCACGTAACTGAACGTGCCCCAGTCGTGACGATGCGGCACCCAGGCGGTCTGCGCGTCGAACTCGTCGTAGCGAAAGTAGACCGGGTACGGCAGCGTCTTGAAGGTCGGCCAGTTGTAGCGAACGGTCATGGTGAGGGCGCAGACGATGAGGGGCCGCCTGCCCGTGCGGGTCGATGGCGTCCATCTTACCGTTCGCCGGTCTCCTGTGCGAAAACTCGCTTCCGGTGTCATGCTGCTGGCTGACGCGCGTCGCCCGTGCGAGTGCTCGATGGGCTCGATGGGCTCGACCGGCCCGGTGACCCTCGGCGCCACGCGCTGCAACACATTCCTTTGCATCAGGAGAACGTATGAATATCGGATTTCTCGGACTCGGCACCATGGGCGCCCCGATGGCGCGCAATCTGTTGAAGGCAGGCTACTCGCTGCGCGTGTGGAACCGTTCGCGCGGCCCCGTGGACGCCCTCGCGGCTGAGGGAGCCACGCCAACGGCGAGCCCCGCGCAGGCCGCGCTCGGTGTCGACGTGCTGATCGCCATGCTGGCCGACGACGACACCTCGCGCACGGTGCTGTGCGACGGTGGCGCGCTCCACGCGCTCACGCGCGGCGCCATCGTGGTGAACATGGCCACCGTCTCGCTCGACTTCGCCCGCGAGATTCGCGCACAGTGCGAAACGCTGGGCCTGCGCTATCTGGCCGCACCGGTGTTGGGACGCGTGAATGTGGCCGAGGCCGGGAAGCTCAACGTGCTGGTGGCGGGCGAGGCGTCCGTCATCGATACGGTCCAGCCGCTGTTCGATGTGCTCGGTCAGCGCACCTGGCGGTTCGGTGACACGCCCGAGCAGGCGAACGTCGTGAAGCTCGCGTCGAACTTCATGATCGCCAGCGCCATCGAGTCGATGAGCGAGGCGGCCGCGCTCGCGCAAGGTCACGGGGTCGCAAGCAGCGACTTTCTCGAGATGGTCACGTCGACGGTTTTCAACACGCCCGCCTACACCGGATACGGCGGAGCGATTTCGAAGCAGGTGTTCGAACCGGCGGGCTTTAAGCTCGCGCTCGGCGCGAAGGACGTGCGCCTGGCGTTGCTCGCCGGCGAAGCCGCGAACGTTCCCATGCCGTTCGCGAGCGTGCTGCGCGACAACCACCTCGACAGCCTCGCGCACGATGAGGGACAGCTCGACTGGGCCGCACTGTCGCGTGTCGCACGGCGACGCGCGGGTTTGCCGCGAGGTCAGAGCAAGGGCAACGACGAAAACTGACGTTAGCTACGCGTCCAGCGGGGAACTTCGTAAGCACGCTTATAGCGGTGTTTGCACAAGGTTCCTAAGGACGGTTCCTAGAAAATATGGCAGCGGCCTCGGACGGCGGTCGCTGCCATGCGGATCCCCGGGGTTTCGGAATTTTCATAAGGAATCCGAATAGGTGTTCGCCAATATTCTCGATGTCGATTTCAACCATGCGCGCCAACGCGCTCGACATCATGAACCAACGTCCACACCTGAACCCCGGCCTGCGCACCCTGGCGCTCGCCGCGACGCTCGCGTTGCTCGCACTGCCGTCCGGCGTCAGCGCACAAAGCAACGTCACGCTCTACGGCACGATCGACTCCGGTATCGTGCACGCCAACCACACGGCGGTCGCCAACGGCCCTGGGTCGTTCACCGGCATCACAAGCAACATCATCGGCGGCAGCCGCTGGGGCCTGCGCGGTACGGAATCGCTGGGGAATGGCCTCTCGGCACTCTTCCAGATCGAAAGCGGCTTCAACGCCGTCAACGGATCGATGGGCAACGGCGGTCTCGCGTTCGGGCGTAAAGCCATCGTCGGTCTGCGCAGCAGCGAATGGGGCGAAGTGACGATCGGCCGTCAGTACGACCCGGTCGTCAATCTCGTGCAGGGTCTGACCGCAGACGGCTACTTCGGCGGCTTCTTCGCCACGCCGGGCGACGTCGACAACTACGACAACGGCGCACGTATCAACAACTCGATCCGCTATGCCACGCCGAACTTCGGTGGTCTGCAATTCGAAGGGATGTATGCGACCGGCAACGTCGCGGGGAAGGCTGGCGCGGGGCGCTCCTACGGCCTGGCGGGGGCCTACAGCAATGGTCCTGTGGCGATCGCGGCCGGTTACTTCTTCGCGGATGGCGGCAGCAATCGCGGGAACCCGCTCACCAACGGTGACTGGCCCTATCGCGAATGGACGAGCAGCGCGGGTTCGCTGTTCAACTCGCCGATCAATGCCGGGTTCCGCACCGCGAGCAAGGTGAGCATTGCACGGGTGGGCGGTAAGTACGCGATCGGTCCGGCGATTCTCGGTGTGACATTCTCGAACGCGCAGTACGGGAGCGATGCCATGTCGCTCTTCACCGGCACGGCGAAGTTCGACAGCGTGAATGCGTTCGCCACCTATGCGCTTACGCCAGCCATCAACACCGGTATCGGCTACAGCTACACGCGCATGCGCGCCGACGGCACCCTCGGAGCGCATTACAACCAGTTCAATGCGGGCGTCACCTATGCATTGTCCAAGCGCACGTCCACTTATGTGATTGGCGGCTATCAGCAAGCGGTCGGTAAAACACTGAATCAGGGACAAGCCGTGGAAGCAACAGCCTCGGTCGGCTCCTATGGCATCGACGCCGGTGCCCGCACGCAGTTACTGCTGGGCATGGGGCTGAAGCACAGCTTCTGATCTGTCCGTCTCAAGCCAATCGGCCCGAACCCGTGAAGGCATGCGGGTTTGGACCGATTTCTGCATGGAATCAACGACATTCAAATTCAAACGACTGTTTGGAAAAATCCATTAATTCGTCTAAAAAAATACACTATTCACGATTTTAAGGGTTTACCCTATTCGGGAATCTATTTAGAATCCACTCCATTGAAGTTTTATGCAGTTGCGACCGGCGCTCACCACGCTTTTTGATTTCCCATCGAATTCGATGCGTACCGGTTCATCCCGGATCGTTTCGGCGCTGCACTCAACGGGGAGAAGTATTGTGGTTTTCGTCAGTTGGTTGGTTGTCGCGGCATTGGCCATTTCGGTGTCGGCAGCACGTGTGAAGCAGTTGCACCGCCGTGCAGTGCGCAACGCCTCGGCAGCGCACATGGACCGCGTGTTGCGCTATCGCCGTAGCCACCGTGTCGCACCGTGCCCCCGCATTCAGTTTAAGGACGCCGCGTAATTCAGCGTCGTCTCGCAGTAGGTGGTAGCAGTAGCAGTAGCAGTAGCAGTAGCAGTAGCAGTAGCAGTAGCAGTAGCAGTAGCAGTAGCAGTAGCAGTAGCAGTTCGGAAGTCTTGTAGTGCTCGTAGTTCCGCTTTATCCGCAGTAGCAGTTCAGCAAGTCGCAGTATGGGTAGTTTGAAGTCTGCATCGCTGTACACGCATCAAACGCAGTCCTGTAATTCAGAAGGTCTCGCATCACCGCAGTACCCCGCAATAGCTAAGCAACACCCAAGCAATCGTTGAGCAATCCCTGCAGTTGCAATTCGCAGTACCGCAGTACTCATGCTGTATTCCGGCGCTTGTGCGATGGCCGGATGGAGAGTCAGCCCTCCCTGCTGTTACGAGGCATCGCTCTCACGCGTTAGTGCCGTACCGCCGCCCGCGCAACACTCAGGCGGCGGATTGCGCGCCCACAGCCTCGTATTGCCCACGCGTTACGTAAAACAACCCGACGCCACGATCAGACATCGCGCGCATCGGCGGACCGAAATCGTCTTTACTCTGCGACGTTTCGTTCGCTCGACGTGTCCGCCATGTGCGCCCTACAGGCCCGATCCCACGCAGTCGGATCCGGCTCGCCCGCGTTATCTCGCGGGCGTTTGGCATGCGCTTACCCGCGCGTCATGCCCGATGTATCGAAAAAGAGAAAATTGAAAGTCATGAACACCGACCCAGAGCGCGTTACCCTCACCATCAGTCTGCATCCGAACGACTTGAAGCAACTCGACCACGCGTGTCAGCGTGTGGGCATGCGCCGTGAAGATTTCTGCGTGCTGGCCACGCATCTGGAAGGCGCGCGCGTGCTCAATGGCGAGGGCCTGGCAGCACTGGCCCGTCCGTTCAATTTCGCCGCCGGTTTGCCCGCCGCACTGCGTGGCGCGTTCGCGCGCTTGTGCACGCGCTGAGTCGTTAAGCGTCAGGCGCTATACGTTTTTGGCGCCTCTCGCATCTGTGCCGCCGGTAGCCTCTTCGCGATCCGGCGAAGCCCCTGCGCCGGACATACCGAAGGCACCGGCCTCGAGCACCACCATCCCGTCGCGTCCCTGACTTTTAGCCCGATACAACGCACGATCGGCTTGCTGGAGCCATGCGTGCGGAGTGCTGAAAGCGCTCGAAAAGGGCACCAGCCCGATACTCACCGTACACTCCGTGAGCGACACGCGAAGCGCTTCGTCCTGCCGCATTTGCGCTTCTGCCTGCGCCACTCGGGCGCGCAAATCGGCGAGCAGCCGGTGCATCAGATCGCGTCCCGCCACTTCGCCGGTATTGACCAGCACGGCACCGAACTCTTCGCCACCATATCGCCCGACCGCGTCGATCTCTCGCAGACGCTGACGCAGTAGTCCGGCAAAGCGTCTGAGCGCCGAGTCGCCTGCAGCGTGGCCGAGCGTGTCGTTGATGCGCTTGAAGTGATCCAGATCCATCAGCACCAGACACGCCGGTTGCCCGGTGTGGGCGCAATGCTCGTGGATGTCGGCCAGCCGCTGCTCCCACGCCCGCCGATTGAGCAGGCCCGTCAGGCCATCGTGTCGCGACAGATACTCCATTTCCCGCGAGCGCTGCGACAGCTTCTGCGCGAGGTCATACGTCACCTTGCCGAGTGCGACCGGATACAGAATCACCATCGGCAAACTCGTGATGACGTTGAAGGTATCGGACGCGGGTGCCCAGGCAAAGCCAAGGACGGCGATCCCGATCAGAGCGCCAACAACGTTGGCCAAGAGCCCCTGAAGGAAAAGCCGTACGCCGCCCGCGCCGATGTTATCCATCGACATCATCGCGAGAACGACGACGCTCGGCAGCAGATTGAACTGCATCGCGGCGACCCAGAAGCCACCGAATGCCGCATCGATCATCAGATTCGTGCGCTCGGCGCGGTAAGGGATCGGACGCGACAGTGCGAGTACACAGGCCAGATGCGGCCAGACGAAGCCGTGGAAGATCACCAGCGCCCACAACCAAAGCGGCGTAGGCGGATCAAGTCGATAGAAGACGCCTGCGACACAGAAGAATCCGATGCCCAGACCGATGGTCCGCAGGCGATAGATGCGTCGTACGAAACGCTTGCCTTTGCCTGCAACGGCGGGATCGATACCCGCAGCAGCAGACGCCGAAGCGGCGCCCCCCGTCCTTCGGTGTTGTGGCGTGCCGTCGGCGCGCGCGTTGCTGTCTTGCTGACTCACTGACACCATGCTGCTCCGATCGACCCTCACGAACCACGGACCACGAATCAAGAACGACGGACTACGAAATGCGCGCACGATGTCATCGCACCGTGGGGCCGGGCGTTGTGCGTCGTGTGTGCGAACACATTGACATACAGTCGTCGCAGGGACCCGGAGGCGCCATTCTACCTGCGGACAACGTCGGCGAGCGCTTCCAAAGCGCACGGCGTTGAGGGTGGTCAATGTGGACCCGGACGTCACGTCCGAAATCCCTTATCGTTTGTCTGAAATTCGCTATGCGACGGATACCTTTCGGGCGGACAATTTGCCTCAGTTCGTAAGTCACCCGCCGGTCGGCCGCCCGACCGGCACATCGCATACATCATGGCTAATTTCATTCTGCCGCTGACCGCAGTGCTTATCTGGTCGGCCAACGTGATCGTCAACAAGCTCGCCGTCGGTCACATTTTCCCTGCCGAGATCGCGTTCCTGCGGTGGTTCGCCGCCGCGTTGCTGCTCACGCCGTTTGCGTTGCCCGCGTTGTGGCGCGCCCGCCGTCAATTTGCGCCGCACATGGCGCAGTACGCCACCCTCGGCGTGCTGGGCATGGCGATCTATCAGGGCCTCGCCTATTCGGCGGCGCATTACACGAGTGCCACCAACATGGGGATCATTCTGGCGCTGCTGCCCCTCACGACGCTCACGCTCGCGGTCATGCTCCTGGGCGACGCCCTCACCGCTGGCGCGCTGGCCGGTGGCCTGCTGTCGATCGGTGGCGTGCTGCTGGTCGTCGGGCACGGTTCGCTGCTACATCTCACCGATCAGGGCATCGGTGTGGGCGACGCCATGATGGTCGCCGCCATGCTCGCGTACGCCGTGTACTGCGTGCTGCTGCGCAAATGGCATCTGCCGCTCGCGCCGCTGCCGTCGCTGTACGCGCAGATCATGTTTGCCGTCATCGCGCTGCTGCCGTTCTATCTGATCTCGGAGAAAGCAGGCATTTCGATGGACAACCTGCCGGAGCTGGCCTTCGCGACGATCCCGGTGTCCATCGCCGCCCCGTTCATCTGGATGATCGGCGTTGCGCGCATCGGCCCGCGTCGCGCGACCGTCGTCATCAATCTGGTACCGATCTTCACGGCGCTGATCGCGGCCTTCGGTCTCGGAGAGCATCTCGCCGGTTACCACCTCCTGGGCGGTACGCTGATTCTCGCGGGCGTGGCACTCGGCGAAAACTGGCATCTGCCGATTCGCAAAGCGCGTGAACCGATGCCCGCTGTGGCGGATGAATTGGGAAGCGTCCGATAAATTTTGCGCTATTAGCGTCACCGACTCTTTATAGAGGCCCGCCCGTCACGCATGGGGAGGAGAGCGATATAACGTCGCAGGGCGCGGGGGGATTGATTACGCTGTGTGACTCGTCAACGGAGTTCGCCATGCAAACCAATCCACTCGCCCTGTTCGGAGACCATCTGGCCCGCTTGCGTAAGGCGCGCGGCTGGTCGCAGGAGAAGCTTGCCCTCGAGAGCGGTCTGGCTCGCTCGTATGTCAGCGGTATCGAACGGGGCAGACGCAATGTCGCCCTCGTCAACATTTGCGTGTTGGCAGACACGCTGGGCGTGCCAACGTCCGAGATGCTGCGTTTCGCTCAGGCTGCCGCGGGCAATGCGGAAGATGCAGCGACGGCCTCCGAGCGCACCCCGCTGCCGCAGATCAGCCGGTCACTGTGCAAGCTGGAGAACCGCGATCAGGTCTGGCTCGCGGAAATCATCCGCAGTCTCAGCTCGCGCCTGAGTCACGCGGCGCCGCCGTCCGCGACGAGCGCCTACGCACCCTCGTCCCAAGGTACGGCCTCCGCTGGCGTTCATGCGGGTCCATTTCACGATGTCCACGATATCCACGATGGGGACGACCCGAACGTCATCGACGACTCGGATTCCATCGACGCAATCGAGGGCTTCGATCACGTTACACGCCGTGAAGCGCCGCCTACGTCGTTCGACGGTATGCCAGCCCGTGCGGCGATCGACCCCGACTTCGACACGCGATTGCCTGTTCGCCATCAACTCTCCACAGCCTCGCCGGAGACTTACCCGGGTGTATCCCAAACGTCGGTCGACACCCATGATCCGGCGACGAATGCCAGCGCGCGTCGCTTCGGCGACCCGGACCCTCGGCAGGACAGTGAAACGGATCTCTCACCGCGACCTGCCGCAGCGCCGGGCGCAGGCGTCATTGCTCGGGAAGAGTCGCTGCGCTGGCCGCGCAGCGACGATGAACGCGAATGAGGGCGCGAACGAGGGTGCGGCTGAAGCACCCTTCAAAGCAACCCGCGCAGCGGTGAGCCATCGCCACGCCATTAGTGCTTAGGAGATCGCGCAAAGTCCCCGGGCCACACGGGGGGTGTTGCGCGATGATTCGTCTCGTAAAAGTGACTGGTTAACCTATTAAAAATAGCCGCTCTTGCGCAGACCGCGTCGTTACCGAACTCAGAGAACGTGGCGACGTGCGCGTCAACGACGACAGGAGCGACGGGGAGCCGACGCCTACCGCAATTCCACGAGGCTGGACACAATATCCGGCTCGGCTCGTCATCATCGAGTGACATCCCAACGCGGAACCTTTCAGAATCCCCGCTCTACTTCTACCGGTCAGACCAGTGTCACACTGCGCGGCGCCGGTTGACGGGAGGGCGGCAACGCGTCTCACAGCGCGTCGGTGCAGTACGGCGGTACGCGAAATAGCGCCGCCGTCACCGTCAGAACGACTGCACTCGTTGTGCCTTCTCCGAAAGTCCGCAAGAAATCTGCGCGACGCTCCCGGTAGTTCGTGCCTCACAAACGAGGGACACCCGAGGCACCGTCCCCGATGCCGGATTTTTGTTCCAATCTTCTCGTCCCGAACAAGGAAACTTTTTTATGGACACCAATTTATTTCGATTCGGCAGACATCTCGCCGGTTTGCGCAAGAAGTACAACTGGGCGCAGGACAAGCTTGCGCTGGAGAGCGGTCTCGCACGTTCCTATCTGAGTGGTGTCGAGCGCGGCAAACGCAACATCTCGCTGCGCAACATTTGCATTCTTGCCGACACGCTGGGGCTACCCCCGCATGAGTTGCTGGCCTTCGATTCGTCGAACGGCATGGCAGCGGACATCGGCGCGAGCGTGTCGGCCCCGTGCGATCCGTATCCGTCGCTCAATCGTGCCATGCAAAAGTTGTCCGACCGCGATCAGGCATGGATGGCCGATCTGGTCCGCACCCTGAGCCTACGGTTGGGCCACGGTTTGTTGCGTGACGAATGAGAGAGAAAGGCGCGCCCGGCAGCGAGGGCACATGACAGGTGAGGCGCGAGCGGCAGCACGGGGGACGACGTCGGGCCCGACGCTGCGCTCGCCGTATCAATCGGTGCCGAGGAAGGCGTCGACCGCGCGGTGAAAGGCGATCGGATTGGCGAGGTTCATGCCGTGCGACGCATCTTGAATCACCATGCGACGCGCTTCGGGCATCGCGTACGCCAGCGCGTTGAGCACGTCCGGATACGGCGCGGGACTCTCGGCACCGCCCATCAGCAGCACCGGCGCGTGGAGTGCGCCGAGGGCGTCGATCGGCAGCGGCGTGCGCGGCTCGGCGACTTGTCCGATCAGCGTGCGCGCATTGTCGCGCACCATCTGTTTGAACCACGGCACCATGCGACGCCACGTGTCCGGACCGCTCACCGTATCGATAAAGAGTGCGAGACCGCCGTCGATATCGCCCGCTTCAATGGCTTTCAATGCCGCTTCACGGAAATTGCCGCGCTCGCTGTCGAGCGGAATTTGCACCGGGCCGCCGCTGATTTCCACGCCCGGGTCGGCGAGGATCAGCGAGCGGACGGTGTCGGGAGCGAGCAACGCGGTGCGCAGCGCGACATAGCCGCCGCGTGAATGGCCCAGCACGTGCACAGGGCCGACGCCGAGCGCCGTAATGAAGGCCGCAAGATCCTCGGCGTGTTGCTCGCCGGAGAATTCACCGTCGTGGCCATTCCAGGCTTCGGGAAAATAGTGACGCAGGCTGACCGAGATGACGCGCCGACGCTGCCCCAGCGGGGCCATATTCGGCTTGAAGTATCGGTAGTCGCACAGCGATCCGTGAACCAGCACTAGCGGCGCGCCGACAGCGTCGGCGGGGGCGGGAGTTTCGACGTAGGCCATCGGGTAGCCGTTGACGTCGATCGTTTGCGGTGCAGGAACCGGCATGGAGATGCATCAGGTGAGACGAAGGCGCCAGTATACCGAGCTTGCGGCCCCTTTGCTGCAGTGCGCCACGGGCTTGACGGACCTGACACAGGACGCTGCACCGCCTGGTGTATGCTTGCGACTTTCTTCAATCCAGCGGTTTCCCGGCATGGCGCTCAAAGCCACTATCTACAAGGCCGAGGTGCAGATCACCGACCTCGACCGTCACTACTACGCATCCCACAACCTCACGATTGCCCGTCATCCGTCGGAAACCGACGAGCGCATGATGGTGCGCGTGCTGGCGTTCATGTTGTACGCGGGCGAGCGTCTCTCGTTCGGTAAGGGCATTTCGACGGCCGACGAACCGGATCTGTGGGAGCACGATTTCGGCGGCGACATCGTTCGCTGGATCGATGTCGGCCAGCCGGATGCTCGTCGTCTGGTCAAAGCGGCCGGCCGTGCAGAACACGTCGACGTGATCGCATACGGCGGCAAACCCGCCGCCGTGTGGTGGCAGGCGACCGAGAAGGAGGTCAACCGTCTGTCGAACCTCACCGTACGGATGCTCGACGACGAATCCGCCGAAGCCTTGACGGCGCTGGCCTCGCGCACGATGCGCCTGCAATGCACGATTCAGGACGGCGAAGTCTGGGTCGCAGACGACAACCACAATTTCGCGGTCAAGCTCGAAACCCTGCGCGCGGCCGCCCGCGACTGAGTCTCTGGCTCGGGCCTCGCCCCAATACATGGGCGAGCCGAAGCTGCGTTACACTTGACGTTAACGTAAATCGAGTGAACGCAGCTGTTGCGACGGCACGCGTCCACCCACGCCTGCCGCGCACCTCATGGACATCCTGATCTTCTCTCCGGACGGCAAGACTGCCGCCTATGAAACCGGCCTCGCCGAGCATCTGCCGCAGGCCAGCATTCGTGGCTGGCAGCCGGGCGACACCGCCCCCGCTGACTACATCGTCTTGTGGAAGCCGAACGCCGAAGTCCTGCAACCCCGTGAGCGTCTGAAGGCGATTTTCAACTTAGGCGCAGGTGTCGACGGCGTGCTCGGCGCACACGGCGAGAGCGCGCATCGTCTGCCGCCTGGCGTTCCGCTCGTGCGCCTCGAAGATGCAGGCATGGCCGACCAGATGGCGCAGTACGTCAGCGCCGCCGCACTGCGGTACTTTCGCCGTCTCGACGACTTCCAGACCCAGCAAATCGAAGGCCAGTGGAAATTCCAGAAGCCGAACCGGCTCGCCGACTTCCCCGTCGCGGTACTGGGTTACGGCACGCTCGGCGCGCACGTGGCCAAGGCGCTGAAGGCGTTCGGGTTTCCGGTGCGCGCCTGGAGCCGTAGCGAGCGTCAGGACGATACGGGCATCAACCTCTATCACGGCGATGCAGGCTTTGACGCCTGCGTGTCGGGCGCACGCATTCTCGTCAACCTGCTGCCGCTCACACCGCAAACAGTCGATGTTCTGAACGCCGACCTGTTCGCGAAACTCGCGCAGGGCGCATACCTGATCAACGTGGCGCGTGGCGCGCATCTGGTCGACGACGACCTGCTGGCCGCCCTCGACAGCGGCCAGATCGCCGGTGCCACGCTCGACGTGTTCCGCACCGAGCCGTTACCGGCCGAGCATCCGTTCTGGCGCGCCCCGAAGGTCACCGTGACGCCGCACATCTCGGCGCTGACGCTGCGTGACGAGACCGTCGCGCAGATCGCAGGAAAGATTGCCGCGATGTCACGCGGCGAAGCCATTACCGGCATCGTCGACCTGACGCGCGGTTACTGAGCGAATAAACGAACGACCGAGCCGCCACCCAGGCGCGTCGCGGCCGATCCCCACCAGACGAATTAGAGGAGACCGATCCCCATGTCCGCATCTCATCTGCCGCAACGTGTGAAAGTGGTCGAAGTCGGCCCGCGCGACGGCCTGCAGAACGAAAAGCAGCCCGTCGCCACGGACATCAAGATCGCGCTGATCGACCGTCTCTCGGCCGCGGGCTTCGCCAACGTCGAGGCGACGTCGTTCGTCTCGCCGAAATGGGTGCCGCAGATGGCCGACGGGGCCGAAGTCATGGCTGGCATCACGCGTCGTCCGGGCACGATCTATTCGGTGCTCACACCGAACATGCGCGGCTTCGAAGGCGCGGTCGCCGCGAAGGCGGACGAAGTGGTGATCTTCGCCGCCGCGAGCGAAGCCTTCTCGCAACGCAACATCAACTGTTCCATCGAAGAGAGCATCACGCGATTCGAGCCGGTCGCCCGCGCCGCCAAAGACGCTGGGCTGCGTCTGCGCGGAAGCATCTCGTGCGCGCTCGGCTGCCCGTATCAGGGTGAAGTGCCGGTTGCGAGCGTGGTCGATGTCGTCAAGCGACTCGCCGCGCTCGGTTGCGACGAGATCGACATTGCCGACACCATCGGCGTCGGCACGCCTACCCGCACGCGTGAAGTCATGGACGCCTGCGCGAAGGTGTTCCCTATCGAGCGTCTGTCGGGACACTTCCACGACACCTATGGTCAGGCGACGGCGAACATCTACGCCGCGCTGCTCTCGGGCATCTCGATCTTCCATTCGTCCGTCGCCGGTCTCGGCGGCTGTCCGTACGCCAAGGGCGCGACCGGCAACGTCGCGACGGAAGACGTGCTGTATCTGCTGCAAGGGTTGGGTATCGAGACAGGCATCGATCTCGAAGCGGTCGTGCACACGGGCGACTTCATTTCGCAAGCCATCGGCCGCCCGAACGCCTCGCGCGTGGGTCGCGCCATGCTCGCAAAACTGAAAGACGCCGCTGCCTCGACGAACTAACGCCTGAAAACCCCGGACCCGACCATGAACGGCACGCCACAGATCCCCGAATCCGCTGACGAACATCAACTGCCCGAAGGGGCGCGCCACGTCGCGCGGCTGCTCGCTGGCATCGGCCACGACCAGCCGATCGTGCTGCTGCCCGCTACCGGCAAGACGTCGGCGGAAGCGGCCGCAGGCCTGGGCTGCGAAGTCGCGCAGATCGCCAAGTCGATCATCTTCCGTCGCGCAGCCGACGACACACCGGTGCTCGTCATTGCCAGCGGCGTCAACCGCGTGGATGAGAAGAAGGTCGCCGCGCAAGTGGGCGAACTCGCCCGCGCCGACGCCCGCTTCGTCAAGGAAAAGACCGGTTACTCGATCGGTGGCGTAAGCCCGATCGGGCATGTCGTCTCGCCCGTCACGCTGATCGACGAAGACCTGCTGAAGCTCGCGAGCCTGTGGGCCGCCGCCGGACACCCGCACGCCGTGTTCAACCTCACGCCGCAGCAGTTGGTGGCAATGACGGGCGCACCGGTCGTCGACGTCGCGCTGCGTAGCTGACCGTAGCGCTCGACGCACCGCCGCTCACAAGAACCAGGAGACCTGCCATGCCGAGCCCCGAACTTGTGCCGGGCCTGACATTCGAGTGGACGTATCGCGTGCCGCAGAAGGCCGTGGTCCCCGAACTCTACGACGATGTAGAACTCTGCCGCGACATGCCTGCGGTGCTGGCCACGGGCTATCTCGCGGGCATTCTCGAGTGCGCGTGTCTCCAGGCAATCCGTCCCTATCTGGACTGGCCGCGCGAGCAGTCGCTCGGCACGCTCGTCTCTTTCACGCATCTGGCGGCGACACCGGCAGGCGACACCTTGCGCATCCGGGGCAAGCTGATCGACGTCGACGGGCGTACGCTTCGCTTCGAAGTGGCCGCCTGGGACGGTCTGGACAAAGTCAGCTCGGGCACGCACGAGCGTGTCATCGTCGATCAGGAACGCTTTCACGGCAAATTGCGCGAGAAAGCGACCAAGCTCGGCCTGCCCATCTGAAACCGACATTCCACGCGCTCGCCGCACGCTCATGACCTCGCTCGACTCTCCTGTCCCGTCACCTTGCACCAACATCTGCCGCATGAATCCTGCGACTGGCTGGTGCTCGGGCTGCTGGCGTACCCTCGACGAGATCGCCGCATGGTCGACGATGGCGGACGACGCTAAACGCCTCGTCTGGTCGCTGCTGCCCGCGCGCCGCGCGGAGCATGAAGCGCCGCCTGAGATGCATCGTCGCGTGGTCGCAAACAAATCGGGCGCGGACGACGCGTAGCCCTCACCGCGATACTCGCCGCCACTCACGCAATATCTGCCCAACTATCGTCATTACTCATGGGAAAAATCGTTGCCGTCGGCGAGACGTTCTCCGCCAGCCATCACTTCTCGCCGGATTCGATCCGCGAATTCTCCACGCTCGCGCACGATTTCAATCCATTGCATCTCGACGCCGAGTACGCCGCTGCCGATCCGCGTTTCGGGGGACTGATCTCGTCGGGCACGCAACAGATGTCCTATCTCGCAGCACTGCTCGCCACGCATTACTCAAAGACGGCGCAACCGCTCGGTCTGGAGTTCGACATGAAGCTGCGCCGCGCCGTGCATGCGGGCGACGACATCACCGTGCGCTGGACGGTCACCGAGAGTTTGTGGAAGGAGAAGCTGGCAGGCGACATCGTGTCGCTCGACGGTGAAGCCGTGAATCAGCACGGCGAAACGGTGATCGCGGCGACGGCCAAGATCCTCGTCTGCGCCAAACCGACCTGATCGCTGACGCAAGCGAAAGAACATCCCCATCGCCTAACGAGATACGCCCAATGACCTCGCTTACCCTGCCCGCCGGGTTGCGCGTGTTCGAGCGCGGCTGGCTCTCATCGAACAATGTGCTGTTCCTCGGCGACGAGCCCGCGCTCGTCGACAGCGGCTACGTCACTCATTCGGAACAAACGCTGGCGCTGGTGGCGCACGCGCTGCCCGAAGGCCGGGCGCTCGCCCGCCTCATCAACACGCACCTGCATTCCGACCACTGCGGCGGCAACGCAGCCTTGCAAGCCCGCTACGGCTGCCGCACGTGGGTGCCCGCCGCCGAGGCCGATCCGGTGCGCCATTGGGACGAGCGCCGCCTGTCGTTCGACGCGACCGGCCAGCAATGCGCGCGCTTTACGTTCGACGATACGCTCTCGCCCGGCGACACCGTCCCGCTCGGCGAGCACGAATGGCTGGTGCTCAGCGCGCCGGGACACGATCCGCACGCCCTGATGCTCTACAACGCCGCCGACGGCATTCTGATTTCCGGCGACGCGCTCTGGGAGCGCGGCTTCGGCGTAATCTTCCCGGAACTCGACGGCGAGTCGGGATTCACCGAGCAGGCCGCCGTGCTCGACCTCATCGAGCAGTTCGACGTCTCGCTGGTGATTCCCGGACACGGCAAGCCGTTCAACGACATCGACGGTGCGCTCGCCGCCGCGCGCGGACGTCTCGACTATCTGCAAAGCGATCCCGCCCGCAACGCCCGCAATGCGCTGAAGGTGCTCATCGTGTTCAAGTTGATGGCGCAAGGACAGATGACGGGGGCAATGCTCAAGGCGACGCTCGACACGGCGCGCGCCTGGCGCAACGCGGCGGCGATGCTCGCCCCGCCTTCCGGGTGGCCTGCGTTGCTCGACATGCTCGTCGCGGAACTGGCCAAAGCCGGTGCGCTGCGTCACGACGCCGAGACGGACACGTTGCACGCGGTGTGAGCCGGTGCCTGTCTGCGTGGAATGACATCGCACGTCCCGCTTCAGCGGCAAAAAAATAACGCCGCTCGCCAGTGACGGCAAGCGGCGTTTGAGGACGTGACGTGCCGGACGAACGCTGCGGTCGCTAACGCGGCGCTCGTCCTGCGACACCGGCTACCGGTGTCCCCTGGCACGCGTCTTTATCGTAGTCAGCACAGGGCGTCGACCCAAGAGGACTTTCCCTGATACGGCGGCGATGACCGCATCGGAACCGAAGCTTTCTTCGAGTGACCGCTCACCGGGCGCCGTTCGAATCCCCCTATAATCGAACGATCGTTCGCGAAATGGCCGTGATAGCCATGCCACGTCCCGACTGTCACGTCCAGGCGAGCGCGCACAGAACGTCCTGCCTCAGGAGACTTCATGGCCCTTCCCAAGATTCTGCAAAACCTGGCGTTGCCTGTCGTGGCGTCGCCGATGTTCATCGTGAGCTACCCGGAACTGGTGCTCGCGCAATGCAAGGCCGGTATCGTCGGCTCGTTTCCGGCGCTCAACGCGCGCGAGCCGCAGATTCTCGAAGACTGGTTGTCGCGCATCACCGAAGAGCTCGCGTCGTACAAGGCCGCGAATCCGGACGCCGTCGTCGGCCCGCTCGCCGTCAACCAGATCGTGCATCAGTCGAACCAACGGCTTGAGCACGACGTGCGCGTGTGCGTCGAGCATCGCGTGCCGATCTTCATCACGAGCCTGCGTGCGCCGCCCAGGGAAGTGCTCGACGCCGTGCACAGCTACGGCGGCATCGTGCTGCACGACGTCATCAATCTGCGTCATGCCAACAAGGCGCTCGAAGCGGGTGTGGATGGCCTGATTCTCGTCGCCGCCGGCGCGGGCGGTCATGCGGGCATGCTTTCGCCGTTCGCGCTCGTGGGCGAAGTGCGCAAGATCTTCGACGGTCCCATCGTGCTCTCCGGCTCGATTGCCAACGGCGGTTCGATTCTCGCCGCGCAGGCGATGGGGGCGGACCTCGCCTACATCGGCACGCGCTTCATCGCGTCCACCGAGGCGAACGCGAGCGACACCTACAAGCAGGCCATCGTCGACGCCAGCGCCAACGACATCATCTACACGAACCTCTTTACCGGCGTGTCGGGCAACTACATCCGCCAGAGCATTCTGAATGCGGGTCTCGATCCCGAAAACCTGCCCACGGCAGACAAGACCGCGATGAACTTCTCCAAGGCGAAAGCGTGGAAGGACATCTGGGGCGCAGGTCAGGGCGTGGGGTTGATGGACGACGTGCGTCCGGCAGCGGAGATCATTGCGCGCCTGAAGCAGGAGTACGACGACACGCGCAAGCGCCTCGCGGGCTGACACGTCATGGCGCGGGGCCACTGTCGCCTCGCGCCGTATAACCACCTCGACATCCCTTCGCAAATTCGCAGAACCGACAGCACGATCCAGCGAAACGCAAGCATCCGCGCGCCTGCCAGTGGCAATCTCCTCCACCCGGGCTGGCGCATGACACCGTCGTCAACGACACATGCACGGCCCGCCTTATGTGCCCTTATGAGCTTTAAGGAGGCCTTCCCATGTCGCATGTGCCACACCATCGCGCGATCGGTTCCGCGCCCTGCTACAGACTCTCCCCTGCCGCCAACCGCCGCCAGAGCAGCCGCTTCGGCGCGCATGAGTTTCCGCGTCACTTTCGCGGCACGCACGCATCGCCGCGTGCGCATGCCGCCGTGGCAAACGGCCCATGCCGAAATGCCCAGGCCAAGGCATCTTCCATCGGGCACTGGCAGACGGCGTTTGCGCTGACGGTCGTCGCCAACCTCGTGCCGCTCGCACTGGCGGGACCGAGGCTTCCGTTCTCACGAGATGAGCAACGTCCACGCGACGATGCCGCAGACGACGCCGCACCGCACGCCCACGATATCGCCGCCATCACCGGGGACCACGTGCAGCGCGTCCCCGTACAACACCCCACTGCCCTCAAGGCCGACTACTCTCTGCCTCAACTGATGCGTGCGCTCGGCGCATCGAGCGCACCGTTCCAGAATCTCGGGCGGGCGATCAACGAGATGCACGTCCTCGTCGCAGGCCAGGAACTCGACCCGGAAACGCTGGAAACCGTGAAGGATGTCGGCAGCTTCATCGACATGGTAACGGCGTTGATTCCATCGGTACAAAACGCCCGTCTCGGCGGCCATGTGGCGCAAGCGGCTGCCGAGGCCGCTGAGGGCAAACCCACGAATGCCGAGCGCATCGGTGCCTTGATTCAGATGAGCGACCCACGCGCGTTGGGGGCGTCGATGCCTGTGCAAGCCGGTGCGCCGTCGGCGGATCTCGTGTCGTCGGCGTGGTTACTCGCTGAGCGTTCGGGCCCGACTCATGAACTCCACGATGTCCACGACGTTGAGCAAGCCAACGACGACGGGGGCGTCGAACCCAACGTTGAAGACGACGTCATTGCCGCCGCCGCTGCTGATGCCCGTGCCGAAGCGAACATCGACGCGCAAGACGGGAAGCCCGTGTCCGCCGTCAACGCCGATTCCCCTGCAGGCGATCCGCTCGATCCGCTCGATCCGCCTGTCGATACACCTGAAACGTCACGGAACGGCCAGCCTGCTAGGCTCCCCGAACACCGCATCGATGGCGAACGCGATCACCTCCGGGGCTACGAACAAGCGCTCCCGCCCGGCGCACCCCCCGACGCGGCGCGTCCACAGTTGTTCACCGTCGACACGCGCCATTATCTCGGCGGAGAGGCAGGGTTCTATCGCCTGAGCGCGACGCCGCAGGTAAATCACTGGCTGGCCGACGCACCCCGTGGCACCCGCGCTCAGGTGCCGGTGACGTATGACCCGCAGACCGGGAGATGGCAGGCGCAAGCGCCGCTGCGGCTATGCGGTGGCGGCTGCGGTCCGAGCCGCGAATCGACGCCCGACAGCGTTGCGATGAGCCGGAACCAGATCGCAGACGCGATTCGCCACATTCCCGACCGCGACATTCGGGACGCCATTCAGCTCGCCTATCGCGATCTCAGCCACTTGCATCTGATGCGTACGAATCGGGAGGATCTGCGTGCGTTTCGCGACAACTCCATCGTCGGCCACCGGAAGATTCTGGTGCCGCAACTGATGCGTCTCGATCCGTACGCAACGCTTTTCGAGCAACAGCGCGAGGCCGCCGAGATTACGGCGATTCATTACGACAGCTATGTCGATACGGGCGTCTACGACCTCAGTCCGGAAGCGTTCTGTCAGGAGAATGCCGAGATTCTGTTCCACTACCTGCTCGCGCGCGGGGTGCCGAGTCATCACATCCGCATCATGACGATCCAACCCAAGAGCCAGCCAGCGCATGTCATGGTGCTTTACACCGAGTCGGACCAATTCATCGATCTGCTCGACCTGTCGACGCCGCAACCGCCGGTGCAGGGGTATGTCGACGGCATCAGCGCAGAGCGCTTCACTGCGGCGCTGTTCCTGACGCGAGACGTCACCGTCCTGCTCGACCCGTGGAGCCGGATCAAAGCGTCCTCGTTCGTCGATTCGGACAGCATTGAGGAAATGATGCACGAACTGGATATCGCGCTGGCCGATACGGGACACCGTCCTGGCAACCCCTTCAGGGTCTCGCTGACGCGCCCTTACCCCGCACCTCGGGATCGCGCACTCGCCAGGCGGCCGAGTCCGCGCGGATCGCGTGTCTCGCAGGGCTCAAAGGGATCACAGGGATCACAGGGGTCTGGCGGCTCTCAGGGTTCAAAGGATTCCGGTGGCGACGGAAGCGGCGAGAGCGGTGGGAGTGAGGCGTCGACAGCGACGTAAGGTGATCGCCATCGCCGGATGAAACGCTTCCCGGGTACCTTTCATTTACATCGCTATCCGAAATAGCGATCATCCAAAAACGACAGACGCTCTGACCGATGCGCAAGCCCGGCGCATCGGTGCGATGGCAGTCTTCATCTCCCGGGCCACCGAAACGTCAAGGCGCTGCACACGCGCTGCGACCGGTGGCCCATTACTTCGGGAGAGCACGCCATGCCGCACGCTTTGCATCACAGCCCCCGGCACTTCATGCCGCACTACGGCCTGTCACCCGCACGCCAGCATCGCGCTTCATCGGGCGAAAGGCCCGACGGCTTTCATGTCACCTTCCGTCGTGCGCGGTATGCACGCCGTGCGAGCCATTCGATACATGACGTGCATCATGTCCGAGACGCGCATGAAGTCCCGCACACAGTCGACGCATCGACGCGTGCGCGGCGGGCGTCCGGCGTCTGGCCTGTCGCATTTGCCGTGCTTTTCGTGGCGAATCTGGTGTCGCCTGCCGCTGGCGCCATCCCGCGTCGCAATCTCGTCGCCGATTCGAACGAGGGCAACGACCTTGTTCCACACCGTGCAGAGGACCCGGTATTCGCACCGCAGACCGAGGCGCAGACGAACAGCACATCCGCGCCGGATGACGTCGACATCCGTCTCGTCGAGCGTACTCGTTTCAAGACCGGCTACACGCTGATGGACATGCTCAGAATCATTGCGGCGTCGCGATCGCCGTTCGAGGAATTCGGTGCCTCGCTGGGCGACGCGTACGACGTCTTCGCCGATACACCGGTTGCGACCGAAACGCGAAAGTCGGTCACGCGCACCGGTAAAGTGCTGGACCTCTCCACGAGCCTGATTCCCCAGGTACGCCTGAGTCGCGTGCCCGGCGATATCTCATACGTGGCGGCCCGGCAGATCGATGGCAAACCGCCCGTCAGCGACGACATGCTGATGCTGATGCAGGTACTCGATCCGCGCACGTGGCAAAGCAACGTCCAGACAGAGGTCGTGGTACCCGGTGCCGCAATGTCGGCGGCCGACGCACCTCGCGTTCCCATCGGCGCGACGCCGGACTCGATACCGGGCGCAACGAAACAGGCCGCGCCGGGACTGCGCAGTCCGGCCCCCGTCGACGCGCGTCCGCCGATCGCCGACATTCGCCTGCGCGAAACGGAAGCCTTACCGGAAGATTTCATCGGCGACGCCCCAAACTTTTCACCCATCGGAGCATTCCAGTCGCCGACGGCGATTGCCGGAGAGCGCGAACATCTCGCGGGTTACGAGCAGACGATTGCGACAGACCGCCTGCCACCCGCCGACGCCACACGTGTGATGCTGATCGACGGCCACCACTACCTCTCGGGCGATCATGGCTATTACCGCGTGACGAAGGGGACACACGAGAACCTTTGGTTCGTCGATGCACCGCGACGCGACAAGGCGCAAGTCCCGGTGACACGCGACCCCGAGACCGGCGGGTGGCGTGCAGACCCGCCGTTGCGGTTGTGCGGCGGTGGGTGCGGACAAAGCAAGAACCTACTCGGGTCCGATAGCATCGTGGACGAATGGATGACGATTGCATCGGCGATCTCGCATCTGCCCGAACTCGACACCCAGGATGCCATTCATGCGGCCTTCGGTAGTCTGAGCAGCCTGAAACTGTTGCGCGGCAACCGGGCCGATCTGCGCGCGGCGCGCGACTATTCGATCGTCAGTCACCGCGCAGCACTGCGCAAGGCGATGCGCAACATCGATCGCGAAGCGCCTTTGCTGCAACAGCAACGCGAGACGGCGGCGGCCACCGCGATGCACTACTCCGACAACCCGCACGCCGAGGCCTTCTGTCAGGAGAACGCCGAGATCCTCTTTCATCTGCTACTTGAGGGCGGCGTGCCCGACACGCGGATTCGCATGATCACACTCAATCCGCAGAACCGTCCGTCACACGTCGTCGTGCTGTACACCGAGGCACAGATGCTCATCGACATGCTGCACATGGCCACGCCACAACCGGCGATGTACGGCCGTCCCGACGGCATCGGCAGAAGGATGTTCGCGCGCGCGGTGTTCCTCACGCGCGATTCGACGCTCATTCTCGATCCTTGGGGCAGAGCAAAAGCCACCGGGTTCGTCGAAGCAGGCACCGATCTCGACATCGAGCGTCAACTCGATAACCTGCTCGCCACGATGGGGCACGGCGAAGGTCATCCGTTCACCGTCTCGATCACTCGCCCTCTCAGGGAGTCGCCGCATGGCTCGCGCCCTCGCAGTTCAAACAGTGCCAGTAGCGCCAACAGTCCGGTGAGTCTCAGCAGCGAGGGCAGCAGCGTCTTCAATTTCCCGACCCGGTCGGACACGCCGTCGTCGGCAGAGGATGCGCCGACGGTCGGCATGCCGGAACGCTGACCCCGGACGCCCGTGCCGTCAGGCAACGCTAGCGGCGGGATTGCCCCCCCTTCATCCTCGTCGTGCGGCGCACCGGACGCTACCTTCGGAGACGTTGCCATGCCCTATTCATCACATTGCCGTGTCATTGGACCCGCCCCCTGCTACGGACTGCGCGCTTCGGAGTCGTCTTCGCGAACACGAGGTGCGCCCGGTAATCCGCTCGCCAGAACGTTCCGGCACGCCCATTCGGTCTGCGCGACCCCATCCAGTCGCGCCGAGCGCGCGCCGGCGTCGCGCAGAACCGCCTATTCCGTGCCCTCGGCCACGGGCGGCGCGTGGCCCGCAGCGTTCGCCATCCTCTTCGTCGCCAATCTGATCGCACCGGCGAGGAGTGCCGTGCCGTGGGGGTCGGCCAGGCACAAGTCGCCACCGGCCCCCGCCGGTCCGAGAGATAGCGCGTATCAGATTTCCGCCGGCGGTCATGCGGGTCATTTGCCAATGCCCGGCAAAGCGGTCGACGTCGTGGCCGTGCGACCCGTGGAGACATCGCTCATCAAATCGAACTACACCCTCTCGGAGTTTCTGTATGCCATCGCGACGTCGAGCGAACCCTTCCGAAACGCAGGCGACTCGCTGCTGGAGATGTACACGCTGGTCACCGGCGAAGAAGTTCGGGCCGACACGCGTAAATCGGTCGGTCAATGGACTTCAGCGCTGGACTTCGCCACCGGACTGGTGCCCGATGTCGGGATCGCGCGAATTCCGGGCGATGCCGCGGGCATTGCCGCCGATCAGATGGAAGGTCGCCCCGTGGCGGCGGAGCGGTTGATCGATATGGTTCAGGCGGCGGACTCTCATAACTTTGGAAGTCGGGGGGCCGTCCGGAAGCCACCGGACATCGCCGCCATGCGTGAAGAGAAGCAGCGACAAGTGTCCCAACGCAAGGCCCAAAGCAAGGCGTCACGCTCGTCTGGCGGCGCACAGCCGGACACCGGTGCGCATGTCGACGCACACCGAGAACGCAATGTCGCCGCCAACGAAGACAATGCGGCGCTTGCCGCAGAACACACCGTGGACGCCCGCCCTCGTGACATGCCGTACATGGCGCATGGCTGGCCGCATGACTGGCCGCATGAGTGGCATATCGCTGGCGAGAACGAGCATCTGCAGGGTTATGCGCAATCGCTGCCGCCCGACAAATTGCCCATCGATCCGCAGCGGCGGATCGTCACGATCGACGGGCGTTTCTACCTGCGCGGCGAGGCCGGCTACTACCGGGCGACGCGTGGGCACAGCCTCGACCATTGGCTGATCTCGGCACCGAAGGGCAGTGGCCGCGCCGCGACCGTGCCTGTACATGTCGACGCCGCCAGCGGGCGCTGGCAGGCGGAAGCACCGCTACGGCTTTGCGGCGGCGGCTGCGGCCCAAGCCGTGAATCCACACCCGACAGCATCGCGCTCGACCAGGACAAGGTGAGAGACGCCGTCGCCCATCTGCGCAACGCGGACATACGCGAGGCGATCATCTACGCGTTCGACGATCTGGCCGCCCTGCATCTTTCGCGCAGCAATCGTCCCGACCTTCAGGCGACCCGCGACAACTCGATCATCGATCACCGCATGGCGTTACGGACATCGATGAAGCGAATCAAACGCAGCCTTCCGTTACTCAAACAACAGCAGGAAGCAGCGTTGATCACCACGCTGTACTACTACTGGAACCCTTACGCCGAAGCGTTCTGTCAGGAAAACGCGGAGATCCTCTTTCATCACCTGCTCGTCAACCAGGTGCCCCTCGAAAACCTCCGCATGATCACGATAAAGCCGAAGAACCGTCCACCGCATGTGATGGTGCTCTACACGGAGTCGGCGCGACTGATCACGTTGCTTGAAGAGGCAACGCCGCACCCGCCGCTGAACGTGGGGCCGGACGGACTCGTCGACATACTGTTCGCGCGCGAAGCTTACGAAGCCCGCGATTCCACCGTGCTGCTCGATCCGTGGAGCCGGTCGCGGGCCACGTCGTTCGCGGATGCCGCGCATGCGGTCGCAATGGTCGACGCGCTTGACGACGCCTTCGCCGAGATCGGGCATCGGCCGGGCAGCATGTACTGGGTCTCGATCACACGGCCTCTCGAGCAGAGCAGAGGCAGCGTGAGCAGCCTTGGGAGTGCAGGCAGCAGCGGCTCGTTCGGCGGCTCCGGGAGTTCGGCCAGTGGCTCAAGCGCATCGGTCCTTGCGGGGGCAACGGGGGTCGCCGTATAGCGCCAGGCGACGATTTCGAGAAGGTCATTAACGTGATTAACGTCATGAACGCAGCATGTCCTTGGAGATTTCTCCGTGAATTTGACAACCCACCACCGCCCCATCCGCCCGACACCGTGTTACGGCCCATCGCCCGCCGTGATGCGCACGCGCGACGCTGCCGCCCGTCTCTGCGCCTTCCCCCACACCTTTCGCCGCGCTCGCAGCGCACGGGCATCCGATGACGCTCTCGAAACGCGTATGTCGTCAAGCCAATCCGGCAGCGCGCCGTGGTCCGCAGCGTTTGCGATTCTTCTGGTGACGAACTTCGTCACGTCCGCATCGGCATCACCGCCGCGAGCATTTCGTGACGCATCGGCGCGCGCACCGGCACCGAACGGCCTCGACGATCTCCACGAAGCACCGCAGTCGGACGACGTTGTCGCCAGGCTCGTACCACCGGTTCTGCTCAAGTCTCGGTACTCGCCGCTCGACGTACTCAGAGCCGTCGGGGCCGCGCGATCGCCATTCGCCAGCATCGGCGAATCGATGACCGACGTTTATGCGCTCATGACCGGCCGCGAGGTCCCACGCGAGACGCGCGAAACCGTCAGAACATGGGGTACGGCCATCGACATTACCTCCAGCCTCATTCCCGAAGTGCAGCTGTTGCGACTGCCTGCAGAGGTCAGCGACATCACCGTTGATAGCATCGACGGCAAGCCCCCGGCCATCGACCGGCTGATCGCGTTGATGCAGTTCGCCTCCCCGCGCGCCAGTGGCTCGCCCGCCACGCCCGACCTGGCACCGCCGGAGCGCTCCGCGAAGGTCGATGTCCGTCATGCACCGGAAGCGCCCCCGTGGTCGGCGCCGAAGGACGAGCGCATCGGGATCGTCGAATTGCCGGACAACCTGGCGTCTGAAAAGCCGACGAGCCGCTTCACCATCGCGGGCGAGTTCGACCATCTCGACGGCTATGAGCAAACGTTCACTCAGGCCGAGTTGCCCACGGAAAAGGCGACGCGTCTTGTCGTCGTCGGCGGTCATCGCTTTCTGCGCGGCGAAGCGGGTTACTACCGCGTATCGCAAGGCATGAGCGGCGATCACTGGCTTATCGATGCGCCACGTCAAACGCGGGCGCAGGTGCCGGTGACGTACGACCCGGTCACCGATCAGTGGCGGGCGCATGAGCCACTGCGCGTGTGTGGCGGCGGCTGTGCGCCGAGTCGCCCCATCAGCCCCGACAGCATCGCCACGAGTTTCGACAACATCTTCGCCGCCACCATGCATGTCACCGACGAAAGCGCGCAGGAGGCGATTCACAATGCTTTTGCGGATCTGAGCCGCCTGCATCTGGTGCGCTCCAACCGCCCCGATCTGCGCGCATTGCGCGACAACTCGATCATCGATCACCGCGCAGCCCTGCGCGTCGCGATGCGCGACATCGACCCGCAGTTGCCGCTCGTCAAACAGCAGTGTCTGGTCGGCGAAGCCACCGCGCGGTACTACTACGCTCACCCGTTCGCCGAGGCGTTCTGCCAGGAAAACGCGGAGATTCTCTTCCACTTTCTGGTTCAGGACGGCGTGAGCACCGATCAGTTGCGCATGATCACCGTGCAGCCCAAGAACCGCTCTCCGCACGTCATGGTGTTCTACTCGGAATCGCACCGTTTCATCGACATGCTCGATGCGTCGACACCGCGTCTTCGCGAGAGCCTGCGCCCGGACGGCCTCTCCTCGGGGCAGTTCGCGTGGGCCACCTACATGACGCGCGACACGACCCTGCTGCTCGATCCGTGGAGCCGCAACAAGGCCGTCTCCTTCGCGTGGGCCAAAGAACCGCAGGATGTCGTCGACATTCTGGACGTGGCCTTCGCCGACATCGGCCACCGCAACGGCAATCCGTACACGGTGTCGGTCACCCGTCCGCTTGCCTCGCGCCGCAGCTCGCCCGGCAGCCAGTCGAGTCTGGGCAGTGCGGGCAGCGCCGGGACGGGATCGGGTACGTCGCGCAACTCCCCCAACTCGGCGCCCTCTTCGTCGAGTCCTCGCCTGAGCGTTTCGATCCCACGCGCGACGGGACGCCGCGGCGTGTCCGTGCCATCGGATCTCGAACCACCCGGGAGTGAATCGTCCGAATCCGCACCGCAAGCGGACTGACCGATCGCTCGCTTCATCCCCCTTCTACGTGGACGCTGCTATGCCTTATGCCTCGTATCGTCATGCCACTGTCGCCGCCCCCGTTTATCCGCTTTCGCACGCAGTGCAGCATCGCAAGGTGTCGGCACGCGCCGACGCCTGCGTGAGCGTACAAAAGAAAAGACACTTCAGCATCGCGTTCACTCACGCACGCCTGGTGACGTCGTCGCACACATCGCACCCCCTGCGCCCTTTGCACCCTTCGCACCCTTCGCACCCTTCGCGAACCCGCTCGCGCCTGATGCACGGCGGCTCGCTGCGCAAGACTGCAGCGTCGTCCACGTCGACCGTCTGGCCGACCGCATTTGCACTTATGTTCGTCGCCAACCTGATCGCGCCCGTCGCATCTGTCGGCCCCGTCGGCCCCCTCGCCGCCTTCGTGCCGAAAGCCGTGCGTCGCTGCCACGGCGACGACGGCGTGCAAGACGACGCGTCCGCCTGCGCGTCGATGTCGCTTCCCGATCAGCCGCCGCCCACGCCGGGCGACATTAACCCCGCCGTTCGTGCCGAACCGATTGATCCACACATGACCCTCAAGGAGCAGTATTCGCCGCTGGACGTGCTCAGATCGATTGGCACCGGCAGCGCCCCGTTCCGGCACTTCGGCGATTCGATCGCTGACATGTATGCGTTGCTGACGGGCAACACCGTCAGTGAACCGATGCGCGAGGAAATTCAGCAGCGCGCTCATCTCGTGGACGTCGCCACGGGTCTGATCCCCGAAGTCGCGTTGCTGCGCCTTCCCTCGGAGGTGGCTGACGCCGTGGCCGACAGCATCGACGGCAAACCCATCACAGCAGACCGCATTATTTCCATTGTGCAAAGCGCCGACCCTCGAGTGATGGCACGTCCGCTCGGCAGTGCCATGCGCCCCGCGCGGCTGAGTCCCGCAGGCAAGAAGGCCGCGCAAGCGACGGTGGAAAAGTCCGGCGTGGCGGCGCCCGTCGTCCGCGTCGTGTCGCCCGAAAAGTCCTTTAACGGCGTCGAGCAAAAGATCACTGCGACCGATCTGGAACGCATGGTCGACCCAGAGAACATCGATGTCCCCCCCGCGCCGGACGCTTCGCTTGGCAGTGTGTCCGAAGAAATGCCCGACTTCTTCATCGCCGGTGAGCAAACGTATCTCGAGGGCTACGCGCAGCAGATCCCCGCAGACCGCCTGCCGTCCGATGGCACAACGCGATTGGTGATCGTCGACGCTCAGCAATACCTGCGCGGGGAGCACGGCTTCTACTTCGCGAGTCGGGCGGCAGGCGGTGATCATTGGCTCGTGGACGCGCCGCGCCGCACGAAGGCACAAGTGCCCGTCACGTACGACCCGCATCTGGATCTGTGGGTCGCCCATGAGCCGCAGCGATTGTGCGGTGGCGGGTGCGGAACCAGTCGCATCGGGACGCCCGACAGCATCGCCCTGAATCGCCACGAAGTCGACGCTGTGCTCAGTCATCTTCGAGACGACGACGCGCAGAACGCCATTCTCGCGGCCTACAACGACGTGTCGCGCATGAAGCTGCTGCGCTCCAACCGGCAGGATCTGCGTCAATATCGCGACTACTCGATCATCCCGAATCGGGAGGCGATCCGCGTCGCGCTCGAGCGCATCCCTCCCGATACGCCGCTTTACGAACAACAAAGACTCGCCGCGGTCATCACAGCGGGCCATTACCGTCTGAATCTGGGCACCGAAGCGTTTTGTCAGGAGAACGCCGAGGTGCTTTTTCACTTTCTGATCGAGAACGGCGTTCACGGCGATTGCATTCGAATGATCACCATTCATCCGACAGGGCGTTTGCCCCACGCATTGGTTCTTTATACGGAATCCGAAGAATTGATCGATGCCCTTGAACTCGCAACGCCCGTGGCATACGAAGGCCCCGGCGCCGACGGCATCTCTGGCGACAACTTCGCCGGGTTCATCATGAATGCGCGCGACTCAACGCTTTTGCTCGATCCCTGGAGCCGGGTGAAGGCGGTCGGCTTTGCGTTATCGAAAGACCCGCAGGAGACAAGGCATGTGCTCGATGCCGCCTTTGCCGACGTCGGCCACCGGCCCGGGGAGGCTTTTCGCGTCTCACTCACGCGTCCACTCGGCCCTCGCCGTACCGGGGCGAGCCGACGAGGGAGTCTGGCCAGTCAGGGAAGTGCCGGAACGGCGTCGAGAACGTCGAGTTCGGGCGGGTCGTCAGGGGCACCGAGTTCGTCAGGCGTGCCGACGTCTCTCGACGCCCCCCAATTGCCGCTTGCGAAGGTGCACGAGGGTGCGGGCGGCACTTGAGCGCCGCGCGTCGGCACAACTTCCGGCGCGCGTTGCACGCGCCGGATTCAAATCACTCAATACGTGTAGACGCCACGTCCCGTCTTGCGCCCCAGATAACCGGCCGCAACCATCTCCTTGAGCAGTGGGCACGGACGATACTTCGAGTCCGCGAACTCCTCAAAGTAGACGTTCATCACCGACAGGCAGACGTCCAGACCGATCATGTCGGCCAGCGCCAGCGGACCGATCGGATGATTGCAACCCAGCTTCATGCCTTCGTCGATCTCTTCGGGCGACGCGAGGTTCTCCGCAAGCACGAAGAACGCTTCGTTGATCATCGGCACCAGAATCCGGTTGACGACGAAGCCCGGCGCGTTCTTCACCGTGATCGGGGACTTACCCAGTTGACGCGCCAGCGCGTCAACGCGCGCATGCGTCTCGTCGCTCGTTTGCAGTCCGCGAATGAGCTCCACGAGGGCCATGAGCGGCACCGGATTGAAGAAGTGCATGCCGATGAACCGGTCGGGATTTGCGACGACGGCCGCCAGCTTCGTGATCGAGATTGACGACGTATTCGACGCGAGGATCGCCCCGTCCTTCACGGCGCCTTCGAGCTGCTTGAGAATCTTGACCTTCAGGTCGAAGTTCTCGGTAGCCGCTTCGATCACGATATCGGCAGTGCCCAGCGCGGCGTAATCGGTGGACGTCGTAATGCGCGCGAGGGCGGCGTCCTTGTCGGCAGCGGTGAGCTTGTCTTTCTTGATCAAACGGTCGAGGCTCCCGGCAATCGTGGCCACGCCCTTTTGCACGGCAGCGTCGCTGATATCGACCATCGTCACCGGCAGTCCGGCCACCGCACAGGCCTGCGCGATACCGTTACCCATCGTGCCAGCGCCAATGATGCCTACGTGTTGAATCGTCATGTCGTCTCTGCTCCGTTTGTGCTTGAAAGGTGGCGGGAAATACCGTCTTGCGCGGTGCACAAATCATAGCGCGGACACGTCGAATCGGTGACACATGAAACCGCTGTGCGGAATGGCCAATGCGATTGACGGGGCGCATGCCGCACACCGACGTCGCTCAAAGAAAAAGGGGCAGACCCTTTCGGTCTGCCCCTTGGCTGATTCCACCGTCACGCGCATGGGATGCGCGCGCGCCGTGGCGTCAGAACTTCATGCGAACGCCGCCACCGAAGGTGTCACCGCCCGACATCGTGCTGACCTTGTCGTTCATGTACGCGGCGTAGATATCGGTACGCTTGGACAGGTTGTAGTCGTAGCCGAGTGCCCACGTCTTGCGGTTGACGTTGCTCGCGCCCGAGCTCTTCGTGTACGCGTACGAAGCGAGCACCTTGCCGTTGCCCAGCGGCACCGACACGCCGAGCTGGCCGCCGTTCTCCGACACACCGCCGCCGGTGATGTTGTTGCGGATGTACTGGTACTGGCCGAAGAACTTCACGACTTGCAGGTCGTACGTCGCGCCCAGTTGCAGCGCTTGCTGGCTGCGAAAGCCCGTGATGCCGGCCATGTCGTCGGGCACCGAGTCGAACTTGACCTGCTGGTAAGCGACGGTCGCCGCGAACGGGCCGTTGAAGTACAGCGCGGAGGCGCTCCACTTGTTTTGCCCGGTTTCACCCGCCTTGTTGCCGAAGGCGTACGAGACCGCGCCCGTCAGCCCCTTGAAGTTCGGCGTGGTGTACATCACGGCGTTGCTCCAGCCGGAGTCGCCCACGACACCCTGACCGGCCTGACCGATGAAGGTGTGAAACACCATCGGGCTGAAGGTGTACGAATCGACGAACGGGTTGAACAGAATCGTCGAGACGAAGTACGACGTGGTCAGACGACCGATCGTGACGGTGCCGGCCGTGTCCGACTGCAAGCCGACGTAGGCGTTGCGCGAGAACATCGAGTCGCCCTGGAAGCGGCCGTACTGACCGTTCTGCGGACGGAAGAAGTCTTCCAGCACGAAGACCGCCTTCAGGCCGCCGCCGAGGTCTTCGTTACCCTTCATGCCCCAGTACGACGTGGACATGCCGCCACCGCCCTGCGTCCAGGCCCGGTCGCTACCCGGGTTCTTGACTGCGCCCACCCAGGCGTCGACCTGACCGTAAAGCGTGACGTTCGATTGTGCGAGTGCCGGCGCGCTCACCGCCCCCATGCACGCGCCCAGAACGAGTGCCCCGCCCATGCCCTTGGCCATACTGCGCTTCATTGACTTCTCCTTGGTTTATGTATTTTGTGTGCCTGCTCCCGCCCTGCACGGGACCCTGCTGGCGCCCTTTCGAGAAGCGCCTCCCTGATAAACGGCCGTGATTCTCGCACAGCCCCGCCGTGCGCAGAAAGACCGGAACGGCAAGGAAAAATGCACCACACGAAGTGGCTGGGAAATGGTGGGGAGACAAAATTCGGACGACCATCCGCGCCACAATTAATCCCGGTATAACGGGATTGATATAACGCGTATATTTCGGGGTTAGCAACCGCTCACATTCGCCGTGAGATGCGCGAATCATGGACATCGCTCAAGGGCGACTCAGGGACGTCTTTGGGGAGGAGAGAGCGCATCCAATGTTGCACATGTGCAACATTCGGTGCAGATCGGGGACGGCTACGCAGGGGTGCTACAGGATTTAGCGGTGGAACTCTGGTGAGGCGTCGGGGGTGCACTCATCGGGTGGGCGGGTGAGCCTCGTGCGGCCGTCTTAGAAGCCGCGGCCCCGGCGTCCGCCGCCTTCATTGCCGCGCTGGCCGCGGGGTTCGCCTTGCGGTGTGTATTGACGCTCACGGGGTTCGGCGGGCGACGCCCAGTTCGGGTAAGCCGCCTGTCCACGCCCCCGGTCCGCGTTGAAACGGCTGATGTCTTCGCGCAGCGACGCCTTGTTCACGTCCAGCATCTCGCGCCCACGCCCGCCATCGGCCCAGGCAGGGTAGGCACACACCAGCAGTAACAGGAAACAACAGCGAAGTCGCGCACTCATTTGGGTTCAGCCACATCTCCCGGCCACTACGGTGGGGCCGGTTGCACGAGGTGTGCCCCGCATCGGCGGATTGCCGATGCGCCATACACCTCATGAATGACTTTACCGGGACAGCCGAATGAGCGTCGACTGAAAAGATGTTAATACGCGATGCGGTCTGCAACCGTTTGTAACTGGGCTAAAACCGGGACGTAACCGGGAGACGAATGCGCTTCGGGCTTGCCGGACAAAGCTCCGCAAACCCAAGCCCGGCGGGCCCGAGGGGGCGACGCCCCGTCGAATCACTTGTCGCCGATCTGCTTTTCCACCGACAGCGAAATCTCACGCACACGGTCGCCGCGCGGCGTCACGAGATCCTGCGCCGTGATGGTGAAATTGACCGGACGCGCGTACTTCCGGCTCGCGCTCTGCCATTCGGCGGGCAGCCCGGCCGGGTTCGTCGTGGTCGTGCGCATCGTGGTCACACCGCGCGTGCAGCGCGCTATGTCGGTCGCGAACTTCTGCGCCTGATTGCGCAAATCCATCGGCGTGATCTTCTGGTAATCCCAGATGCACTCGTAGGTCGGGGCGAGTCCGGTCGCGCGAAACACCTTGCAATCGCCGCCGGGCACCGAATACGTCGCTTGATAGCTCTCGCCGCGCTCATTCTTGGCCACCAGCGGCCCGGAGACGTCTTCAAAGCCGGTTTGAGCGCTCTTGGCCAGCATCAGAATGCCTTCGCACTGGTCGGCGGCGAAGGCCGACTGTGCGGCACATACGCATGCCAGCAAAGCCCATCGTTGAAAAGAGTTCGTTGCCATTATTGGAATGTCTGACTGGGGTATGGCGCGTTAGTGGTCGCCGGGGGTGACCGGGTCATGCGGGCGTGGACCACTTTCGATATCGCCTGGAATGGTGACATTAGAACGCAAAGTGCGCGCGGACGAAACCACGGTGACACGGGAAAACTTGCGCCAATTCGAGTTCGGAAGTGCCTGATAGTTCGCATCGTGGATTGACGGCGCGCTCATCCAAAAAGCCGATTGGCACGCGGCGCACGCGACCTATACTCAAAGCGCAGTCAAACTGCATAGGCACGGCCGGGGACCGATGGTGGTCCGATGCATGACGGCAATGCCCTTCGGTGCCAAGTCTCCTTGGCCCATACCATGCCGCGCCGGTACACGCGGCTGGCGATGCCCCGATGGGGCCTCAACCGGCGGCTTAGCCCGCCGGTTTCCATTTGTGCTAACGCTTCTGCGTTGGCACTCATGCCGACGGATTAAGCGAAAGTGCGGATTTCGCCACGCGTGCCGGTCTGCAACTATCGAATCACAAGACCAATATTTACCGGGCACTCACCTTCGGGAAGTCAACGGAGCGTTTGTGTACACCAATGGTTACGGCACGCCGCACCTGATCGACTTCGTTCGCGGTCATGGCGGCACGCTCGCGCACGTGCTGGGTGCGCTCGGTAAATTTCGCCATCGACACGGCCATTGGCCGTCGCGTCTGTTTCTCTATCCCGAAACACTTGCTGCGCTGGTGCAGGACCTCACGCCGCTGGGCTTCTACCGTGTTCAGCAGCGGCTCGACGTCATCGCCGATCTCGAGCGCGATCTGTTTTGCGGGGACGATTGCGGCAACGTCGCAATCTACCGCGTACAGGTGGCGTCGGATCCGGCTGAAGTCGATGCTGCGGCCATCTGGCTGGGTCTGATGCTCCCTGAAGCGTTGCAAACGGACGGTCGACCTCGCCCCTCCGCCACGCCCGCACCGCCACGCTGACGACGGCACTCGCATTGTCGGCCGCTGTCACAGGAATATCGTGATTCGCGGCTAGTCTGGCCTGCCGCCGGTGACCGACGCATGACACTGGCGGGATCTCGGACCGCTTTTTCGGCGATTTTTTCAGCGCATTTTTCAGATGACTCAGACGATTTGACTGCGCCGGACACTTGCCTGCGCACCTCTGAACCTCCGCACTCTTTTACGCCGGAGAGATGTCATGAACCGACTCGCGATCGTTCTGGATGGACTGATGCTGCTCTACCTGGCGGCAGCAACCGTTGTGGGCGTGCAATCGAGCGCCGCCGACGGGCACGAACTGCTGACCAGCGTGCTGGGCGTGCTGCTCGCCCTCTGCGTGCTCGCCGTCATTGCGGCCCCGTTTTACGTCTCACTGGTCGTGCTCGTCGCACAATCCGAGCGGCACTTGAAACTCGCGGCGTGGCTGCATCGTGTGCTGCTGACGCTCATGGTCGCGCTCACGCTCGTCTCGCTGCTCGCGCGCGACACCATCGAGGTCTCCGCACCGCTGTTCGTGCTCGTCGCGCTGGTGTGCGTCGTGAACCTCGTCGCGCTGTCGAGACGACGCACGCACTTCGAGACGTTCCATCTGTTTGAGCATTGAGACGGAGGGCGTGGCCGTGGGTATGGTGTTGGCGTCGGCATTGTCGCAAGCCCGCATGGCAGTCGACGAACGTCGATGCGCACGACGGTGCCGCACGTCGATTTGCGAGCGGCGCGCAGGCGATGCTAGACTGCGCAGCATGAATCGCTGGCGCAAACTCCTCGTGCTGTTGCTGTTGTGCGTGACCATGCCGCTACAGGCCATGGCCGCGCTACGCACGCATTGCCCGCCGGGAACGCCTGCGGCTTCGATGCAGCGCATGCCCGTTGCGACACTCGACGCCATGCCAACCATGGCGATGCATCACGCGTCGATGCCCGGCGACCCCCTGTACGGCATGCACCATCACGGCGACGAAAACGCGGCGACAGTCACGGTCAGCGATACGCACGACGCCACGCATGCGTCATCACAGACGTCGCACAATCAACACGCCAGTTGCTCTGCCTGCGCAGCTTGCGTCGTCTGCACAGCCCTGCCGCAAAGCGTCGTGATGCGCGTGCCGGACGCACAGCCGTCTGCCGCCATTCCGTTCCTTCGCACGTCGGCCACCAGCGCCATCGTTGCCGTCCTCGAACGTCCCCCCAAAGCCCTCGCCATCTGACGGCTTCGCATCGCGACCTGTGTCGCTGCGGCATCGCCTGATGCCTGCACGCGCGCCCGGTCGATTCCCAGCCGTCGTCGTTCCCCCGTCAGACTGATTTACGAACTACCTCGTGACTGGCACGGCTACGCCTGATCTGCCTGTTGCCGTCGATGTGTCGGTTGCGGTCGCTGCCGTTGAGGCGACTGCCGCTTCCGTCACATTCGTCACTCACGTCGTAAGTCCGTCTGCCCCATGAACATGCGGTGCCGTGCCGTACGCGCTGCCTTCCGAGGCGCGTGTCCACGCCCGGCATCGCCAGATCGACGAGTCTTTCGATGATGTTTCTTTCCTTTCGACGGCACGCCTTGTGTGTGCCCGTCGCGCTATCGCTGTGGGGCGCGAGCTCGCTAGGCGCCGTCGCCGCAGAACCGGCGACACCCATGGTCGCCTCCGACGATCCCGCGTCTCCCGACGCCCCCGCCGGACCACTGCCCGCCGACGTGCTGAGCGACTTCGTCCGGCCCGCGCTATCCGTCGCGACAAGCGACTGGCGCATGGTGAACGCCAGCGTTTCGGGCATGTCCGGGATGTCCGGGATGTCCGGTTCGGGTCATGACATGCCGAGCCACAGCGGGCATGCCATGAATCCGCCCGCCAGGACAGGCCACGAAGCAATGGGACACGCCATGCCGACGGCCCCTTCGTCCGCCCCGGTGACACCGGGCCACGAAAACATGGGACACGCCATGCCGATGACGTCGCCTCCCGGCGTGTCCGTCGATCCGCACGCCGGTCATGGCGGACAAGGAGGGCTGCAATGACGAGCGCTCATTTGTCGCCCATGACAGCGACAGTCTCCACGTCTCTCACACGCGGCGCCACAGCATTCCGGCCGCATCGTCGCGCTGCAGATACGGCCCGTCGCACACGTCGATCGCCGCTGGTCCTCGCCGCGATTGCGACGCTGGTACTGTCCGGTTGCGCAACGTTTAGCGACGACGGCGGTTTCACCTCGGTTGCCGACACTGCGCAACAACGCCTCGGCAAATCAGCCGTCTGGGCTCGCGACGACGCCGCAGCACAAGCGCTCGCCAAACAGCGCGACGACTTGCTGGCTCACCCGATCGATATCGACACCGCCGTCCAGCTCACGCTGCTCAACCATCGCGGCTTGCAGGCGACGTATGCGGAACTCGGCATCGCCGAAGCGTCGCTCGTTCAGGCGGGACGTCTGCCCAATCCCCGCTTCTCCTTTCAGCGCGTGCAAGGCGGTGGCGATGTCAGCATCGAACGCACATGGGGCATCGACTTCGTCCGTGTCCTCACGATGCCGCTCGCTTCGCGTGTAGAGGCGCGTCGGTTCGCGCAGGTGCAGGCGCAGGTGACGCAAGCCATCGTCGAACAAGCGACGCTCACGCGCCGCGCATGGATCGACGCCGTTGCCGCACAGGAGCGCGTGCAGATCCTTGAGCAGACGACCCTCGCCACACAAGCTGCCAGCGAACTCGCCGACGGCATGGCGCGTGCAGGCAACTTCAGTGCGATGCGGCGCACGCAGGAGAACCTTGTCTACGCCGATACGGCCGCGCGTCTCGCACGCGCCCGCGAGCAGGCCAACGCCGCACGCGAACAGCTCGCACGGCAAATGGGCCTCTGGGGTCAGCAACTGAGCTTCACGTTGCCGCAACGTCTGCCCGCCTTACCCGCACCTCGTCCTGCATGGCCCGACGCCGAAGCGCAGGCCCTGCGCGAACGTGCCGACGTGCGTGCCGCACGGGCTGCGCTCGATGCCACCGCGAGCGACCTCGGCCTGACCCGCGTCACACGCTTCGTCAACGTACTGGATACGGCATATCGCAATAACAGCGCTACCGGTAGCCCAAGCGAGCGCGGCTACGAAATCTCGCTGGAAGTGCCGCTATTCGACTGGGGTTCGACACGCATCGCCGGTGCCGAAGCGCGCTATCGCCAAAGCGTCGACCGTCTCGCCGATACGGCCGTTGCCGCGCGCGCGGACGTTCGCACACGTCGCGCGCAGACACTCGCTGCGTGGGACATCGCCGAGCATTACCGCACGACTATCCTCCCGATGCGTCAGCGCGTGTCCGACGAATGGTTGCTGCGATACAACGGCATGCTCGCCAGTGTCTTCGACTTGCTGACGGACGCGCGCGAGCAACGCGACGCGGTCCTTGGCTACATCGACGCGACGTCCGATTACTGGCTGGCCGATGCAGCGTTTCGCGAGAGCCTTGGCGGCGGGACGCCTGAAGCATCGGCATCGCCCTCGCCGACGGAAGCTTCCGCGCCGGTCGCATCGTCCTCGTCTGCCGCGCCATCTGCACCATCTGCACCATCTGCACCATCTGCGCCAGCCACACCGTCTGCCCCCGCGCAGCCTGCTTCATCTCACCCGTCTCACCAACACGGAGGTGGCGAATGACTTCGCGCCGACGATTCCTGCGTGACGCCAGCCTCGCCGTCGTGGGCGCTGCCGCTGTCGAACGCACCAGCCTCGCAGCACTGCCGGACGCCGCCACTCGCAGCGACGCCACCACCGCCAAACCGCTCGCTCCGCCCAACGGACGCCCCTACCGCCCCGTCGTCACGCTCAACGGCTGGACGCTCCCCTGGCGCATGCGCAACGGCGTCAAGGAATTCCACCTGATCGCCGAACCCGTAGTGCGTGAAATCGCGCCCGGCATGCAGGCCAACCTCTGGGGCTACAACGGCCAGAGTCCGGGGCCGACCATCGAGGTCGTCGAGGGCGACCGTGTGCGTCTGTACGTGACGAACAAGCTGCCGGAGGCCACGAGCGTGCACTGGCACGGCCAGCGTCTGCCCAACGGCATGGACGGCGTCGCCGGTCTCAACCAGCGCGCTATCGCACCGGGCCAGACATACGTCTACGAGTTCGAAGCGAAACGTCCCGGCACGTTTATGTACCACCCGCACGCCGACGAAATGATGCAGATGGCCATGGGCCTCATGGGATTCTGGGTCACGCATCCGAAGGACCCGTCGTTCATGCCGGTCGATCGCGACTACGTATTCCTCATCAATGCCTACGCCATCGACCCTGGCACGCGCACACCACGCGTCAACGAGATGACGGACTTCAATCTCTGGACGTGGAACAGTCGCGCGTTTCCGGGCATCGATCCGCTGGTGGCGCGTCGGGGGGACCGGGTGCGCATCCGCATCGGCAACCTCACGATGACGAATCACCCGATTCATCTGCACGGACACGAGTTCAAGGTCACAGGCACCGACGGCGGCTGGGTACCGCCCACCGCGCAATGGCAGGAAGTCACCACCGACGTGGCCGTCGGGCAGATGCGCGCCATCGAGTTCGACGCCACCGAACCCGGCGACTGGGCCTTCCACTGTCACAAGTCGCACCACACGATGAACCCGATGGGTCACGACGTGCCGACCATGCTCGGCGTGAATCAGCGTGAGATCGCGAAAAAGGTCACCCGCATCATTCCCGACTACATGGCGATGGGCGAAACCGGCGCGTCGATGAACGGCATGGAAATGCCGATTCCGGAAAACACGCTGCCGATGATGACGGGCACCGGGCCCTACGGCCCCATCGAAATGGGCGGCATGTTCACCACCCTCAAAGTGCGGCAAGACTTGCCGCGCGACAGCTATCGCGATCCCGGCTGGTATCGCGCGCCTCGCGGCACCGTCGCAAGTCCGTGGCAAGGCAGCACTTCAGCGTTACCCTCTACCCATCGCCCGCCCGCAAGCGCAGGCAAAACCGGAGTCAAATCATGATTCGTCCGCACCTCATTTCGCACTTCAGCCGCTCGGTCGCAGCCCCGCTCGCCCTGGGCGCTGCCACGCTCCTGCTCAGTCTGCCCGCGATGGCCGACGACCCGCACGCCATGCACATGCAGCACGGCCACAGCAGCGAGGCGGCCGCGATCGGTGAACCCGGCGACGACGCGCAGGCCACCCGCACAGTCGATGTCGACATGCGCGACACCATGCGCTTCTCACCGGCCACGCTGACCGTAAAGCGTGGCGACACGGTGCGCTTCGTTGTCACCAACAACGGCAAGATCCGTCACGAACTGACGCTGGGCACTGCTGCATCGCTCGCCGAACACGCGAAGATGATGCAGCAGATGCCGGGCATGACTCACGCCGAGCCGAATGCGGTGACGGTCGAGCCCGGTCAGCGCAAGACGCTGGTGTGGCACTTCACGCAAGCCGGAACGGTGGATTTCGCGTGCCTTGAGCCGGGGCACTTCGAAGCGGGCATGCGAGGGGTTGTGAACGTTCGCTAAAGCACGGTGAGAAGCGACGGCAGGCGACGGCAAGTCGCCTCGTCAGTCGTCGCTTCGAACGAGGCCGCCGCTGAGCGCTTCGGTGGCGTCGGCCTCGAACGCTTCAACGTCGCGCACCTTGAGCCGCAGGCGCAAGGTGACGGCGTCGTCGTAAGCGGCGTCGAGCACCTCAGCGGCGTGACGCTCGGCTAATCGGCGCAACGTCGCCTCGTGGGCAAACGAACAGCGGTAACGCGGTTCGATCGTCGGCTCGACGGCGGTGAGCGTTGCGAGCTTTAGCGCTTCGCTCACCGCTTGTCCGTACGCGCGCGTCAGCCCGCCCGCGCCCAGCTTGATCCCGCCGTAGTAACGCACCACGACCGCGAACACATTCGCCAGCCCCTTGTGCATGAGGACGTTGTACATCGGCTTGGCGGCGGTGCCTCCCGGCTCGCCGTCGTCGTCGAATCCCGACGCGCCCTCACACAACAGCACCCAGCAGTAATGCGTGGCATTCGGATAACGCACCCGCAGTGCGTCCAGTTCACGCATCGCCGCTTCGCGCGATGCCACAGGCATGACGATGCCGATAAACCGGCTTTTTCTGATCTCCAGCTCGGTCTCGACCGGTGCTGCCAAAGCGTACATACGACGGTATTCCCCTTACAGCGTGACCTCGCCACGCGCGATTTCGATCACATTGCCGCCCACGCGAATCTCGCGGTCCGCCGTCACTTCGAGCGTCAGACGGCACGCACGCTCGATGGCGTCGCCCTGCGACACGCGCGCGCGCACAGGCAACGGATAGCCCTGCCCGATCAGCCAGCCGCCCAGATTGGCGCATGCCGAACCCGTGCCCGGATCTTCGCTGACACCCCCGCCCTGCGTGGTAAAGAAGTAACGCGCCGTGACCTGCAGCTCGTTGCCTTGGCGGTCGTCGATGGAGAACACGTATCCGGTCTTGCGCTCAAGGCTCGAGAGCGGCCAGCGCTCCAGCTTGGCACTGTCGGGCTGAGCGCGTGCAACAGCGTCGGCGTCGCGCACCGGAATCAGCAACTGATCCGCGCCGGTATCGACCCACTGCGGCGATTGCGCCAGATCGTCACGGCTCAGGCGCACGAGCGCTGCGATATCCGAATCCGCTTCGGTGGCTTTTTGGATTTTCGGCTCGCCCGACGACGGTGCGGTCAGCGTCCAGTGATCCCCTTGCGCCTGCACGGGCACCAGACCGGCGGCGAACTGCAGCGTGACGTTATCGCCCAGGCCGCGCAGGGAACGCAGCACGTGCGCGGTACCTAGCGTCGGATGACCCGCGAAACGCATTTCGTAGCCGGGGGTGAAGATGCGCACATGAGCGTCGGCCGTGTCCGAGGGAAGAATGAACGTTGTCTCGGACAGATTGAACTGACGCGCCAGCAATCGCATCTCGTCGTCGCTCATGCCGCGGGCGTCTTCGAACACGCACAGCGGGTTACCGCCGAACGTGGATTCGGCGAAGACGTTGACGATACGGAATGCGTAACTGCGACTCATGGCGATGCTCCAGTAAGAGGTAGATCGTGACGAAATCGAACATTTGCACGGCCGCCCATGCTTCGTGAGCGCGGGCCGCCGCCGGACGGCCGGTCGTCTGGCCTTTCGAAAGAAGGCTCGTAGTCTCGCACATCGCGCCGCAGCACGGGCGACACACGCGGTACTCACGCCCACTTTCGGTGTTTTGTACCCCGTTCGATCAGAATCGTCCGATCTCCGGGCCGAAAACACGCCGGATCGGCCGCCATCAATTGACAACTAAATTGAGACAATAATTCTCAAATCAGATGGATTGTGGTTCTCGCTGGGGACTCTAAAATGTCATTCATCGAGGCCAACACAGCCTCACAACTTAACGAAGAAGTGACAGGAGCCCATCATGCTGGACATCAGAAAAGCTGCAGACCGAGGCGTTGCCAACCATGGCTGGCTGAACTCGCACCACACGTTTTCGTTCGCGAATTACTACGATCCTAAGCAAGTCGGCTTCTCCGACCTGCTGGTGATCAACGACGACCGCGTGGCGCCGGCTCAGGGCTTCGGCAAGCACCCGCACCGCGACATGGAGATCTTTTCGTACGTGCTCGAAGGCGCGCTCGAACACAAGGACACCATGGGCACCGGTTCCGTGATCGAGCCGGGCGACGTGCAGTTGATGAGCGCAGGGCGTGGCGTGGCGCACAGTGAGTTCAACCACTCGAAGACCGATTCGGTGCACTTCCTGCAAATCTGGATCGTGCCGAACCAGACGGGCATCGCGCCGGAGTATCAGCAACAACGCTTTACGGCGGAAGAAAAGCGCGGCCAGTTGCGCAAGATCATCTCGCCGGACGGCAGCGACAACTCGCTGCACATCCATCAGGATACGCGCGTGTATGCCGGGCTGTTTGACGGTGATGAATCGGCCACGCTGACGCTCGCGCCGAACCGCTACGCCTACGTGCACGTTGCACGCGGTAGTGTGAGCCTGAACGGTGTGGCGCTGGGTGAAGGGGACGGGGTGCGAGTGCGCGATGAGACGGCACTTACGCTCTCCGGTGGCAACGACGCCGAAGTGCTTGTGTTCGACCTGCGTCCGGTGGAAACGCCTGACTTTTAAGCGGCAATCCGCCCGGGTCGGCAACAGTGGTCGTGGCGTACGGGCAGCTTCCCGCCGTGCGCCACACCTCGGACACCGCCTTCCCTCGGTGTCCACGCGACCGGTACCTCACGGTGCCGGTCGCATCTTTTTTTAACGTCGACGAATGCGAACGCGCGTCGACGAGCACGCGTGCTTCATGCCTCGCGCATGGAGAGCGAGCAGGCGTCCCCACGCGCATCGCGACTGACGCTCACGCGCGACAGCCCCACGAGATGCGGCGCGAGTGCGCGCCAGATGAACGCACAGAGATTCTCAAGCGTTGCAGGACCGAGTCCGGCGACATCGTCCAGGAGACGATGATCGAGCCGTTCGCTCACGCGCGTGAGCGCTGCATCGAGCTGTGCCAGATCGAGCACCATGCCCGACTCGCCCATCGGCGCACCCGTGACTTCCACCGTCGCCCGGTAGCTGTGGCCGTGGATGCGACGACTCGCGTCCATGCTCGGCGGGTCGATGTCGCGGCGGTTCAGCGTGTGCGCCGCTTCGAACACAAAACTGCGCGACAAGGTGAACTGCGCTCGCGTCTCGGTGCTGGCATGTGCGCGCGCATGCCGGTCTGACGGTTCAGGCGTTCGCTTCAGCGCGCGCTGGCGCGCCGCTACCGGCTTCTGCGCATGGGTACGACTCATTCGCTCACGCCTCGTCGGCCATTTCCAGCGGCAGAGCGTGTTCGTCGTCGCGCCACGCCTTGTCGCCCTGCGAGAGTTCGACGGCGCTCAGGCGGCAATCCCGGAATGCCTTCTCGATGGCGTCGCGATCCAGATCGCGCCCGATGAACACCACTTCGTTGATACGGTCGCCCCACGGCGCTTCCCAGTTCGATTCGATGGCCGTGCGTTGCGGATCGCCGACAGGCGGCCACAAGTCAGGATCGGCCGCAGCCCACCATTGGCCGACCGACTCCAGCGTCGCCGTATTACCCGCACGCGAATACGCGAGCGCCCATGCCGGACGGTTTGCCGCCCAGACATAACCCTTCGCGCGAATCAGTCCGTCGAACGGCATCGACATGAACGCCGCGAAACGCGCGGGATGCATCGGTTCGCGCTGACGCAGCACGAAGCTCGTCACACCAAACGTGTCTGCTTCGGAATCGTGCTCGCCCACGAGCGCTTGCGCCCAACCGGCCATCTGCTCCGCGCGCGCAGGGTCGAACAGCCCCGTGCCCAACACTTCGTTCAGCGGCACTTGTCCGCGCTCGCCCAGCACGATTTTGGCCGACGGATTGAGGCCCGTGATGAGTGCCTTGACGGCGTCGAGTTGCAACGCGTCCACGCAATCCACTTTGCTCACCACGACCACGTCGGCGAACTCGATCTGCTCGGTCAGCAGCTCCGCGAGACGGCGCTCGTCCTCCTCGCCCGCGACCTCCCCGCGTTGCGCCAGCGTGTCCAGCCCGTTGAAGTCCTTCAGTACGTGCAGCGCGTCGACGACAGTCACCATCGTGTCCAGACGCGCAATGTCGGCAAGCGACTGTCCCGCTTCGTCGCGGAATTCGAACGTGGCGGCCACAGGCATCGGTTCGGCAATGCCCGTCGATTCGATCAGCAGATAGTCGAAGCGACCGTCCTGCGCGAGTTCGCGCACGGCGATCAGCAAGTCCTCGCGCAACGTGCAGCAGATGCAGCCGTTGCTCATCTCGACGAGGCGCTCTTCCGTGCGCGAGAGGGCCGCGCCGGCGTTGCTTGCACCACGCTCGACGAACGACGCGTCGATGTTGACTTCGCTCATGTCGTTGACGAGGACCGCCACGCGCAAGCCCTCGCGATTGCGCAGCACGTGATTGAGTAGCGTGGTTTTACCGGCACCGAGGAATCCGGAAAGGACAGTGACGGGCAGACGGCGATCGGCGCCGGTTTGGGGAAGAGGGTGAGTCATGACAACAAAGTCCTGTGGTCTTGTGGGGCAGGCGTTCTCCCGAAGGATGCGCGCCGACGTCGCCCCACTGGAGGCGGGTGGCGCCGCACCGGTGCCTGGGTTGACCGGTACGGGCAAGCGTGACGCCGCTGGCGCGCGCCGTCGGGGGGACCGGCGCAGCGTCGCGCTATCGCAGGCGCGTCAGCGCGCATTCGTGGCGATGCCAGCCATTCACCGGACATCGCGTGGCCAACGCATCGGCCGATTAAATGCAACAGAGTTGCAATATGGCGCGATGATACGGCGAGCTCTCCTTTTTTGCAACTCAGTTGCACATAACCCACAGGTTTGCGTCGGGACATCAGACTGCGCTCCCGCTTTGGAAACGGCGCGACACGATGCCGCGCAAGGCATCCGGCGGTGGAACCGGCGGGCCGCTGCGCCTGTCTGCAAGGTCTGCGATACTGCGCGAGCGGCGCGCTTCACGCGCCATTGCCTCCTGACGGCGGCCTCACGCAGTTCGACAAACCTCGCGTGCCGCCGCTGTCGGGTGGCCGCATTGTTTTCGTCTCTTTAGCCAAATTCGATATGCGCACTTCCAAAATCGCTTCCTTCGCTGTTCAGGCCCGTCACGCAACCGGCGCGCTGCGTCGTGCGACGCAGGGTCTCACCGTTGCAGCCGTCATCGGTCTGGCCAGCCTTTCTCAGGGAGTCTGGGCGCACGCGCACATCGCTTCGAGCGACCCTGCTGCGCAGGCCACCGTCGAGGCGCCGAAGTTGGTGCGTGTAACGTTCGACTCGGCGCTCGAAGGCGCGCTCTCGAAGCTCACCGTCGTCGACGCCAAGGGCAACGCCGTCACGCAGGCGAAGCCTGAACTCGATGCCGCCCGCAAGACCCTCACACTCCCCGTCCCGACACTCGCCGCCGGGGAATATCAGGCGAATTGGGTGGCCGTGGCGAGCGACGGTCACCGCACCCAGGGCAGCTTCAAGTTCACCGTGAAGTGATGCCGGCAGATCTGGCCGCCGGCACCTGGCAGCCCGCCACGGCGGGCTTGCTGAATCTTGCGCTGGCGCTGGCGCTCGGCGTGTTGCTGCTGCGCAGTCCGCACGCGGTGCGCAGTGGCCTCACGCGACGCGTGCTGCCTGCGTTCGCAGCCGGATTGGCCGTGCTCGCCTGGATCGCCTATGTGCTGGCAAGCACCGAGGCAATGACAGGGGGCGACTGGGAAGATTCGTCGGCGATGTTCAGCGACGTTTGGGTCGTGCTTACGCAGACGCATTTCGGCCGCGCGCAGTGGGTGGCCGGGATCGGTGCGGCGCTGCTGTGCGCGGGCGCATGGGCATGGTACGAAGCGCGGCGGCGTCTGCGTGCCGTCATGCCGATAGCCGACGATCCGCGCGACCGGCATCACCGTCGCGAGCATCTTCAGGAACGTTATGGCCGGTGGGTCTATGCCGCCGGTGCCGTGATTCTTGCGCTGGCGCGCGCGAGCACGGGACATGCGGCGGATGCGTCCATGCCGTGGCTCGCCATCGGCGTGCATACGCTGCACGTGGCGGCAGCGGCATCGTGGACGGGCGTGGTGCTGGTCGCCGGATGTGTGATCCCGGGCTGGCGTCACTGGCCCGTCGGGGCACGTGCCGCCTACGGCGAACGGTTGTCGTCGGTCGCCACGCTGGCGATGCTCGTCGCACTCGTTACCGGCGCGTTCAACGCGTGGCGCACGCTCGGTGAGAATGCAACGCTCTGGTTCAGCGATCAGAATGCTGCATATCTGGCGTGGCTGGTCACGAAGTTGGTCCTCGTCGCGTGTGCGGCGTTGCTGGGCGCGTGGAACCGCTGGCACTTTCTGCCGCGTCTGGCGCTCGACACCGGCGACACGACGCTCGATACGAGCGCCTTCGCGCGCGTGGTCGCGATCGAAGCCCTCGTGCTGGTGATGGTGATGAGTTTCGCCGCGAAGCTCGGCACGACCATGCCGCCGGGCGTCTGACGAAGAACTTCGAATTCGATAGCAAGAAACGGAGCGCAGCATCGCGACCGTCTCCCTAGACTGAAAGCCAGTCATCAGCTCTCGGGAGACCCTTGTGATGCACTTCTACCCTATGACCGCCAAACGTCCGTCACCCAAGCACCGCGACCCGCAGGACAACGACGCCTCGCCCGGCACATCGTCGAATATGGCGGATTTGGCGGATACGCGCACGGGTCCGCAAACGTCCCGCTACGCCACCGACGACGCCAAATGGGCTGCCGTCGTGGCGCGCGACAAGCAGGCGGACGGCGAATTCTTCTATTCCGTGCGCACGACTGGCGTGTTTTGCCGTCCGTCGTGCGGTGCGCGGCTGGCTCGCCGCGAAAACGTCGCTTTCCACACCGATATGGCCGCGGCCGAGCGCGCAGGCTTTCGTCCCTGCAAACGCTGCAAGCCCGATCAGGGCGCGCTCGACGCGCGCCATGCCGCGCTGGTGACGGCCGCCTGCCGCCGTATCGAGGCAGCCGAGGTGCCGCCGTCGCTCGAAACGCTTGCGGCGGAAGCCGGACTCAGCCCGCACTACTTTCACCGGCTCTTTCGCTCGGTGACGGGGGTCACGCCACGTGGCTATGCGAGCGCCCGCCGCGCCGAGCGCGTGCGCGATGCGTTGCCCGAGGCGCAGAGCGTGACGTCGGCCTTCTACGACGCTGGCTTCAACTCCAACGGCCGCTTCTACGCCCATGCCGACGCACTGCTCGGCATGAAACCTGCAGCCTTCCGCGCAGGCGGCAAGGCCGAGTCGATCCGCTTCGCCGTCGCGCAGTGCTCGCTCGGTGCACTGCTCGTGGCTGCGACTTCGCGCGGCCTGTGCGCGATTTCGCTGGGTGACGATCCGGACGCGCTCGTGCGTGAGTTGCAGGATCGCTTCCCCAAGGCGGAGCTCGTCGGCGCAGATGCCGAATTCGAGCGATGGGTCGCGCAGGTGGTCGGATTCGTCGAATCGCCGCACATTGGCCTGTCGTTGCCGCTCGACGTTCGCGGCACCGCGTTCCAGCAGCGCGTGTGGCAAGCGCTGCGCGAAGTGCCCGCCGGGCAGACGGCGAGCTACGCCCAGATCGCCGAGCGCATCGGCTCGCCGCGTGCCGTGCGCGCCGTGGCGCAGGCGTGTGCGTCCAACACGCTCGCCGTGGCGATTCCGTGTCACCGGATCGTGCGCAACGACGGCGCGCTGTCGGGCTACCGCTGGGGCGTAGAGCGCAAGCGCGCATTGCTCGTGCACGAGCAAGAGGAACGTGGCGACCGACACAACAGCGACAATCGTTCTGCCAAGGTGAAGCTGTGAGCGCTCGCGTCACGTCGCTCGACTGGGCCGCGCTGGAAGACGAACTGAACGCTTTCGGCGCGGCGCGCATTCCGAACCTGCTGGATGTCGACGAGTGCGCGAGCCTGTGCGCCATGTACGGGCAGACGAACGCACGCACCGGCACCGCTCCGACGTCCGAACGTTTTCGCAGCCGGATCGTGATGGCGCGTCACGGCTTCGGGCAAGGCGAGTACCAGTACTTCGCCTACCCGCTGCCGTCGCTCGTCGCCGAATTACGCGAAGCGTTCTATGCGCCGCTGCGTGACATTGCGCACCGCTGGTACAAGGTCATGGGAATCGACACACGCTATCCGCCGACGCATCGCGACTACCTCGCGCAATGCCACGACGCAGGTCAGCGCCGCCCGACACCCTTGCTTTTGCGTTACGAGGCAGGCGACTACAATTGCCTGCATCAGGATCTCTATGGGGAGCATGTCTTCCCGTTGCAGGTGGCGATTCTGCTGTCGCAACCCGGCAAGGACTTCACCGGTGGCGAGTTCGTGCTGACGGAGCAACGTCCGCGTATGCAGTCGCGTGCCGAAGTGGTGCCGCTCACGCGTGGCGACGCGGTCGTCTTCGCCGTACATCACCGCCCGGTGAACGGCACACGCGGCGTCTATCGCGTGAACATGCGGCACGGCGTGAGCCGCGTGCGCAGCGGTCATCGCCACACGCTCGGTGTGATCCTGCACGACGCCACCTGACATCCTCCGGCCCCCACGACATTGCCATGACGTTCGACCTCTTCGGCAACGATGCCGACGACGACACCACCAACGCGCGCCACGCCGACGAACTCGGCCCGGGCGCGTTCGTGCTGCGCGGCTTTGCACGTTCGCGTCTCGCGACGCTGCAAACGGATATCGATGCGGTGATTGCGCAGGCCCCTTTGCGTCACTGGTTGACGCCGGGCGGCAAACGAATGTCGGTCGCCATGACCAACTGCGGTGACGTGGGGTGGATCAGCGACAAGATGGGCTATCGGTACGGCACGCACGATCCGCTCTCGAAACAGCCGTGGCCTGCGATGCCCGCTTCGTTCGTCTCACTGGCGAGCGACGCTTCCGAGGCCGCCGGATATCGCAACTTCTCGCCCGACGCGTGCCTCATCAACCGCTATACGCTCGACGCGCGACTGACTTTGCATCAGGATCGCGACGAACGCGAGCTGGGTGCGCCTATCGTGTCCGTCTCGCTGGGCTTGCCCGCTGTCTTCCTCTGGGGCGGCCTGCAACGAGGAGACCGCACGCGGCGCGTGCGGCTGGAGCCGGGCGACGTCGTCGTCTGGGGTGGTCCCTCGCGACTCGTCTATCACGGCATTGCGAGCGTCGAAGGCAGCTTCGACGCGCAAGCCGTGCGGTACAACCTCACCTTCCGGCAGGCGCGCTAATCGCCGTGAGCGTCAGCGTCACCTGCCTCAGGCGTTTCCTCGGACCTTTCAATAACCGACCGTGAAACGCGCACGCGGGTGCTGGTTCTTTTCAAGCTCGTCGACCAGCGCAATCGCGTAGTCTTCCATCGAGATCCAGCTCTTGCCGTTCGCGTCGACGAGCAATCCGTCGCCACCGATGCGGAACTTGCCCGTGCGCTCGCCCGGTTCGAACAGTGCCGACGGCGACAGGAACGTCCAGTTCAGCGACGAATCCTTCGGCTCGGCGCGCAGCACTTCCAGAAACACGCGACCGGCGCTCGCTTCGGGCTTGTAGGCGTCCGGGAATTCCGGCGTATCGATGAGCGCCTTGCCCGGCGCGATCTCGAGACTGCCCGCACCGCCGACCACCAGCAGACGCGGCACGCCTGCACGCTTCACAGCGTCGACGAGTTTGGCGGCGTCCATCGAGACGAAGCGACCAGCGCTGATCACAGCGTCGTGACCGGCGAGCAGCGGGGCGAGCGACGAGGGATCGGCGGCATCGCCCTTGACCGCAGTGAGACCTTTCTCAGCTTCGACGCGCTCCGGATTCCGGGCGATGCCCGTGACCGTGTGACCACGTTGCAGCAGTTCTTCGGCGACGCGCGTTCCGACGCGGCCAGTAATTCCAATCAGTGCGACTTTCATCAGGATGCTCCTGGGGATTAGGGGGATGACTTGCGGGTGAAATTCGGGTGACTAGTGAGACTTAGTGAGACGCTGCGAGACTCAGATTGCGCAGCCGTCGGGACCGCATTGCGGCAATGCGCCAGCGTCGCCAACGGCGGCGGGCTGCGCCGCCAGCAGGCGCTCGCGAAGCGCATCGCGCCACGCGTCGGGCTGACCGAGATAGCGGCCGGGTTCGAGCCGTTCCATCTGGCCGTCGATCTCCAGCGCGAATGTCGGGAAGCCGCTGCCGCCCATGCGCGTGAGCCACGCGCGGCTGTCACGGAAGTGCTGCATGAGCGTGTTGGTGTCTTGTGCGTCGAACGCTTTGCCAAAGGCCTCGCGATCCAGCCCGAGGTCCGCAGCGAGATCGACGAGCACGTCGCGATCGGCGATGCGTTTGCCGTCGACGTAGTGCGCGCGCTGCACGGCGGCGAACATGTCGAGACCGCGTTGCGCGAGCGATTCCGCCGCCAGCACGGCCGCCGTGGGCGGTGCGGAATCGAACACGGCGGTGCCGTCGCGCAGCAGGCCTTCGAAGTAGGCATCGCCGAACGGCTGGCCCGTCAGCGCTGCGATCCGGTGATCGTGCGGCATGACGTAGTTGCGCAACTGCGGTGTGACGGGCTGGGCGTTCGGACCGGCCATCATGCCGCCGCCGTGAAACGCGACGTCGAGACCAGCCACGTCGCGCGCGGCACGCACGAGGGGCGCGGCGGCGTAGCACCAGCCGCACAGCGGGTCGGCGATGTAATGCAACGTGGCTTGATGGGCGGTTTGCGGTGCGGCTGAAGTCATGGCGGGGTTCCTGTGTATTGCAGCGCGGCGTCCGGGACCATTGCAGAACGCAGAGAGGACGATTGTGCGCTTTCCATGATTGCCATCGTAGTCGCGCCACTCGCGCAAAAAAAGCCCATAATGGCGATCACTTTGTTGCACCGATCGAGCAAATCATGGACCGTCTGACGGCGATGCGGGTCTTTACGGAAGTGGCCGAGCGCGGCTCGCTGACGGCGGCGGCGCAGCGGCTCGATATGTCGCGTGCGATGGTCTCGCGCTACCTCGCCGAACTCGAAGCGTGGCTCGGCACCCGCCTGCTGCATCGGACGACCCGCGCCGTGAGCCTCACCGACGCGGGTAACGACGCCCTGCCGCGGTGCCGCGAAATGCTCGGCATCGCCGACGATCTGGCGTGTGCGTCGAACGCGGACAGCACGCCGCGCGGCTTGTTGCGCGTCGCGTGCAGCACGTCGCTCGGGCAGGCGTTTCTGGCGGCGGCGGTGACGCGCTTCATCGTGAAGCATCCGGGCGTGGCGATCGATCTCGTCGTCGCGGACCGCACTGTCGATCTGGTCGACGAGCGCATCGACCTCGCCATTCGCGTGACGACGGAGCCGTCTCCCGGCCTCATCGCCCGCAAGCTCGCGACGTGTCATTCCGTCATCTGCGCCGCGCCGTCCTATCTGCAACGTCATGGCACGCCGATGCGCGCCGAAGACCTCGCGCTGCACAACTGTCTGACATACACCTACTTCGGCAAGAGCCTCTGGCAATTCACGCACGACGGTGTGCCGCTCGGCGTACCGGTGGGCGGCAATCTGTCGGCCAATGAGGTGAACGTGGTGTTCGCCGCGACGCTCGCCGGCGCAGGCATCTCGATGCAGCCGGTCTACTCGGCACTGCCACATCTGCGAGATGGCTCGCTCGTCGCGCTGCTGCCCGACTACGTGCCGCGCGAAATGACCGTCTACGGCGTGTACATCTCGCGCAAGCAGATGCCCAGCGCCCTGCGCGCACTGCTTGACGATCTGGTCGAGCAATTCCAGACCGGACTTTTTCAGGACACGGGCTATCCCGGACATCGGGCTGCCTAGTCGATCCGAACGCGCCGCTTTTGCGCCCGTCGGTGCGCTCATCGTCTCATTAAGGTTCGGCGCGATCTGCAGGCGCCACCGTTCCCACTTGTTTCACACTGCGTGACGCATCGACGATGTCACCGAAATGTCACATTCCCCGCGTAAAACCGTCGCTTGCCCCGCCCGCCCGGGCAAGCCGACACGTTAAGGTTCCGTAGTTACCTGCGGCCCCTGCCCGTCAGTCCTTGCCGACCGGTCGCGGGCGCTCACGCGCGCCCCACTGCCCGACACGTCAAACAAGGACATCATGACGCACGACACCACGCCCCAGCCGCACGATCCGGCGCTCGACGCCACTTCGGCCGACCTCTCGCACGACGACGATCCGACGAACCCGCAGCGCCGCCGCATTCTGCAAGGCCTGGCCGCCATCGGCGCCGCCGGTGCCGCAGGCGCTTCGCTCAGTGGCTGCGCGACCGAAGGCGGTGCCGCGGCACCCACTGCGGTGGCTCCGGGCGGCACGTTCGACGCTCAGCTCAAGGCCAATGTGAAGACGGTCGTCGTGATCTATCTCGAGAACCGCAGCTTCAACAACCTGTTCGCCGACTTCCCCGGCATTGAAAAACCACTGTCGAAGGTGAACGCATCGAGCTACACGCAGCTCGATCGCGACGGCAAGACGCCGATGTCGCTGCTCCCGCCGGTGTTCGACGGTCTGGTGCCGCGCGCACAGATGATCGGTGGCAAGAAGTACCACATCACCGAGAAGGACATCGCGCGCGCGCCGAACGCTCCGTTCATGCTCAAGGACGCCGAAGGCAAGCTGCTGCCGGAGTCGGTCATCACGCGCGACCTGTGGCATCTGTTCTGGCAGAACCAGATGCAGATCAACGACGGCGCGAACAACCAGTTCGCCGCCTGGGCGGACTCGGGCGGTCTGGTGATGGGCTACTACGGCGACACGGCCAGGACGCTCGATCTGTACAAGATCGCGCAGCAGTACACGATGTGCGACAACTTCTTCATGGCGGCCTTCGGCGGCTCGTTCCTGAACCACCAGTTCCTCGTGACGGCACGCCCGCCGATGTATCCGAACGCCGCGCAGAGTCCTGCCAAGGACAAGATCGCCGTGCTGGCCGACGGCCCGCAGGGTGTACGTCTCGCCGTGGCGCCCGACTCGCCCGCGTCTGCCGCCGACGGCAAGCCGAAGTTCGTGCGCGACGGCGCCATCACGCCGGACAACTTCGCCGTGAACACGATGATGCCTGCGTATCAGCCCTCGCCGATCAAGCCCGCCGCGTCGGGTGACAAGCGTCTGGCCGATCCGTCGAACCCGGCGACGCTGCCGCCGCAGAACTACGCCACCATCGGCGACCTGCTGTCGACGAAGGGGGTGTCGTGGGCGTGGTATGCGGGCGCATGGCAATCGGCGCTTGACCATAAGGGCGGCGCGGACAAGCCGAACTTCCAGTACCACCATCAGCCGTTCAACTACTTCGCCCAGTTCGCACCGGGCACGGCGGCGCGCGAAGAACACCTGCGCGATGGCGGTGAAGGCGACAGCCCGATCTCGAACAAATTCATCGCCGACGCGATTGCGGGCAAGCTACCCGCCGTCACGTTCTACAAGCCGCAGGGCAACCTGAATCAGCACGCCGGTTATTCGGACGTGGAGTCCGGCGACCAGCACGTGGCGAACGTGCTTGCGCACCTGATGAAGTCGCCGCAGTGGAACAACATGGTGGTCGTGATCACGTATGACGAGAACGGCGGCTGGTGGGATCACGTGGCGCCCCCGAAGGGCGACCGCTGGGGTCCGGGCTCGCGCATTCCGGCCATCGTAGTGTCGCCGTTCGCCAAGCGCGGCAATGTCGATCACACGTTCTACGACACCACGTCGATCCTGCGTTTCGTCACGCGTCTGCACGATCTGCCGACGCTCGAAGGCATCGCCTATCGCAACGCGGCCTTTGCGGCACGCGGCACGAACCCGCCGGGCGATCTGACGAAGACGCTGAACTTTGCGTAATCGGCTCAGACGTCAGAGATGAAGAAAAGGGCACCTCCGGGTGCCCTTTTTTCGGTGCCGACGCGCGCGGCGTGGTAGCGACGCCCACTCCCCCTACTTCCCCTACTCACTCAAGCTCATCGAGCTCGTCGGAGCGCAACAGCAGTTTGTCCAGCAGACGTTCGTACACGCGCGTCTCGTCGTCGCTCAGCGCTTCGAACAGCCGTTCGTAATGCGTGCGTGCGGCATCGATCACCACGCGCCAGACACGTTCGCCCTCCGGCGTGAGCGTCACTTTGACCGCGCGGCCGTCGTGCTCGTCCGGTGCGCGGCGCACCAGTCCACGCGTAACCAGCCCGTCCGCCCCACGGCTCGCCTGACTCTTGTCCAGATTCGCCCGGCGCGCCAGTTCCGAGTTCGACAACGCCCCGGCCGTGCCCACCGCCGCCAGCACGCGCGACTCCGCCAGACTCAACTGCGCACCGTCCGCGTACGACTGCGCAACGCGCCTGTCGTGCTGCTTCATCAGGCGATGCATCTTGTACGTGAGGAACTGGTCGAGCGATTTGTGGGATGGCCGCATTTCAGTGTTTTCCCCTAGACGAAATGGGTCGATATTTGGTTGCGAACGCAACCTTAGCACACTAGAATTGTTGCGTTAGCAACTAAATGCTCGATGACGTTCCTCGTCATTCGCGCGCTGTGGCTGCGCCGCCTCCCCGCTGACACGAGGCCCCGCGACACACGCGCCGAGCGGCTTTTCGGGTGCCGCATCACCATGCATAAACCAGAGACCACCCCGCGCGCGTCGCTGTATCACACGTATCGCGTCTATCCCCATTTTGCGCCGCAGAGCGACGCCCCGGCCGTGCCCGTCACCATTGTGGGTGGCGGTCCGATCGGTATGGTCACGGCGCTCGCGCTGGCGCGTCACGGTGTGCGCTGCGTCGTGCTGCAATCCGAACAGCAAGTCTCCGAAGGTAGCCGCGCGATTGTCTTCACGCGCCGCTCGCAGGAGATTCTGCAAGCCGTCGGCGTGGCCGATGCCGTCGTCGCGAACGGTCTGCCGTGGACTAGCGGCAACTCCTACTATCGCGGCCAGCGCGTGTTCCGCATGGAATCGCCGGTCGACGACGACGACGACCGCTTCGCGCCGCTCATCAACCTCCAGCAAAACGTACTCGAGAGCTATCTCGTCGACGCCATCGAGCGCGAACCGCTCATCGAGATGCGCTGGGGCAACAAGCTGATCGGACTGACGCAGGACGACGACGGTGTCGCGCTGCAAATAGACACGCCCGAAGGCGAGTACACGCAGCGCACGAGCTGGCTCGTGGCCGCAGACGGCGCGCGCTCGACCGTGCGCACAGCCCTTGGCCTGCGCTTCGAAGGCGCGAGCTACGAGGGCCGCTTCGTCATCGCCGACATTCGCATCGATCTCGATCTGCCGACCGAGCGTCTTGCGTTCTTCGCCCCCGAATGGAATCCGGGCAACACCGTGCTGATGCATCGTGAGCCGGGCGATATCTGGCGGGTGGACTATCAGTTGCCGGTCGACGAGACGTCTGAACACGCGCTGCAACCGGAAACGATTCGCGCACGCATCAACGCGCAACTGGACATGATGGGACTCGGCGGCAAGCCGTGGGCGCTCGATTGGTGCTCGGTGTATTCGGCGCGCGCGCTGACGCTTCCCGACTACGTGCACGCACGCGTGCTCTTCGCCGGTGACGCCGCACATTTGCTGCCGATCTTCGGCGTGCGCGGCGCCAACACCGGTTTTCAGGACGCCATCGATCTGTCATGGAAACTCGCGGCCGTCGTCAAGGGCGCGGCCCCGACGTCGTTGCTCGCGTCGTACACGCACGACCGTGTGGGCGCGGCACGCGAGATCATTTCGGAAGCAGGCAAGAGTACGCGCTTCATGACGCCGCCGTCGCATGGATTCCGCGTGCTGCGCGACGCCGTGCTCGACCTCTCGCTCGATCATGAATTCGTGCGTCCGCTGTTCCACTGGCGCACGTCGCGCGCGCACGACTATCGTCACTCGCCGCTCAACAGCCCGAACGACGACAACGCGACGATGTCCGCAGGCCCGACCGTCGGCGCACCGACGCCGAACGTAAAACTCGCCGAGGACGACTATCTCTACGATCACCTCGGCGCGGCATTCCATCTCGTGACGTTCGGCGATGCACCGCTCGACGATGCGCTGCGTCAGGTCATCGTGACGTGGCGCGAGCGTGGCGTGCCCGTCAAGGTCATCGCCTTCGCGCTGTCCGAGAACACCGTGGCGGGTGCCGACCTCACGTTGCCCGACCCGACAGGCCACGCAGCCGCCAGGTACGGCGCGGCCGATGGCACGGCGTACCTCGTACGCCCCGATCACCATATCTGCGCCCGTTGGTTGCAGCTCGACGCCCCGCGTCTGGCCAGCGCCCTTGCGCAGGCGACGGCGCTCGCCTGAACGCCCCGCTCTCCAAGGAAGCTCGTCATGACCGCTCAACAAACCGCCATTGCAGGCCTCGAAGACATCTACGACACGCTCGCGTTGGCCATCGACGCCGCCCCGGCCGACAAGCGCGAGTTGCTGCTCGCCAAAGTCGTGCTGCTGCTCGCCAACGAGATTAGCGATCCGCAACGCGTGATCGATCTCATCGCACAGGCCGCAGGCGGCACGCAGTTGCAAGCCGCCTGACGGCGGCACACCGTTCCTTTCGGCGTCCGCCCACGATGGCGGACCCCATCTCAAAACACCGCCACATCAGACAAGGCGGGGAGCGCTGGAGAAGACACCCATCATGAGTCGTATCACGCCCGCCGCCGGTCTTTCCGGCGGCATTGCCGCATCCGTACCCGACGCCTGCGTTCCCGCCAACGCCCCGGTGCACCGTGTCGCCAGCGAAGCGATGGAGCGCGCCGTCGTGCGCAAGGTCTCGCGGCGTTTGCTCGGTTTTCTGTTCGTCCTGTTCCTGTTCTCGTTTCTCGACCGCATCAACGTCGGCTTCGCGGCACTCACGATGAGTCAGGACCTCGGGCTCACCAGCACGATGTTCGGCATGGCCTCGACGGTCTTCTATCTGACGTACGTGCTGTGCGGCGTGCCGAGCAACCTGATGCTGGTGAAGTTCGGCGCGCGTCGCTGGATCGGCGCGATTCTGATCGCGTGGGGTCTCGCGTCGAGCGCGACGATGTTTGCGCATGACGCCACCAGCCTCTATCTGATTCGCGCCATCGTCGGCATTACCGAAGCCGGTTTCCTGCCAGGCATGCTGCTGTACATGGGCGACTGGTTCCCATCCGCTGCGCGCGCACGCGCCAACGCGTGGTTCATGATCGCGATGCCGGTAACGTCGGCGCTCGGTGCTGCGGCATCGGGCTATCTGCTGCGCCTGGACGGCGTGGCCGGACTCGCAGGCTGGCAATGGCTGTTCGTGCTCGAAGGCTTGCCGACGGTGCTGCTCGGCTTCGTGACCTGGTGGTATCTCGACGACAAGCCGTCCGACGCGCGCTGGCTCAGCGCCACCGAGAAGCGGACACTCGGTGCGATGATCGAACGTGATCGCGCCGAAGCAACCGCACGACAAGCGAGCGCAACGTCGGGTACCCACGCAGGCACCCACACCAGCATGTGGCGCGCCATCTGCACGCCGAGCGTGGCGAAGTTCGCACTCGGATACTTCTGCCTCGTCAACACACTCTCGCTGGCGTCGCTATGGATTCCGCAGATCGTAAAGAGCTTCGGTACGACGAGCAGCAACGTCACCATCGGCCTGCTTGCCGCCATCCCGTCCGTCTGCACCATTGCGGGCATGATCTGGTGGGGACGCCGCTCCGACCGTCTGCAAGAGCGTCGCTGGCACCTCGTGCTGCCGATGCTGTTCTCCGCAGCGGGGTGGGTCGTCACCTGCTTCGCACCGGAACCGTCGCTGCGTCTCGCGGGGGTGGCAATGGCGTCGACCGGCGCATATACGGCGATGGCGATCTTCTGGACGGTGCCGGATCGCAGCCTCGCGCCGCACACCCGCGCGCTGGGGCTGGCCGTCATCAATGCGGTCGGTAATCTCGGTTCTGCATTGAGCCCCATCGTGGTCGGCGTGCTCAAGGACTGGACGCATTCGTTCACCTCGGGGCTGCTGTTCGCGGCGGTGAGCCTGCTCGTCGGCATCGGCGTGTTGTGGTTCGCGCCGCTGGGACAGCGCGGCACGCGTTAGCCTCTGCCACGCATGTCAGGCATGGCGGTCACCGTTCCGGGTCATAATGCAAAGCGTCCGACCGATCCGAAAGATCCGATACGTCTTTGCGTCCAAGGAACCCCGCCATGTCAGTAACAACACCGGTGGCCGCTCAGGGCCCCACGCTCGTCGTGCTCATCGACGCCGATAACGCCGCACCCGCCATCGTCGAAGGCCTGCTCACCGAAGTCGCCAAGTACGGCGTCGCCAGCGTGAAGCGGATCTACGGCGACTGGACCAAACCGAATCTCGACGGCTGGAAGAAGTGCCTGCTCGAATACTCGATCCAGCCCATCCAGCAATTCCGCTACACCGTCGGCAAGAACGCCACCGATAGCGCCATGATCATCGACGCGATGGATCTGCTCTACACCGGGCGCTTCGACGGCTTCTGTCTCGTCTCCAGCGATAGCGACTTCACACGTCTTGCGTCGCGCATTCGCGAACAGGGCCTGATCGTGTACGGCTTCGGTGAGCGCAAGACACCGCAGCCCTTCGTCACCGCATGCGACAAGTTCATCTACACCGAACTGCTGCGTCAGGACGACGAGCCGGACGACGACGAAGCGCCCGCGCCGCGCAAGCGTCGCAGCGCCGCCGAACTCAAACGCGACACGCGACTCGTGCGGCTGTTGCGCACGGCCGTCACCGGTGTGTCGGACGAAGACGGCTGGGCCGGCCTCGGGGCGATGGGCAGTCACATCGCGAAGCAAGCGCCCGACTTCGACGCACGCAACTACGGCTTCGGCAAGCTGAGCGATCTCGTCGCGACCATCGGGCTGTTCGACGTGGAGCAACGCTCGGGCAGCGGCGGCAACAAGGGAATCTGGGTGCGCATCAAGCCGAAGCGCGGCGCTTCCGGGGCCGCCGCCAAGCGGGGAGAATGAGCACGCGACGGCACATCCACGCGCGTTTCGTTAAGATTTTTTCGCAAAACGCTTGCCAGCCTCAGAAATACCCCATATACTCGCGGTCTTTCTAGGCTCGTAGCTCAGTTGGTTAGAGCACCACCTTGACATGGTGGGGGTCGTTGGTTCGAATCCAATCGAGCCTACCAACGATTAAATGCAAAAGGCGTCACGCGAATTTCGTGTGACGCCTTTTGTGTTTTCAGCGACCGATTCTTCCGTCGCCCGCCTCGACCGCCCCAACACCCCCAACCGCCTCTCGTCGGTTTCTCTGCTCGTTGCGGCAGCGTCCACCGGCGTTACAAAACGACACATCCCCAACACACTCGTAGCACCTGCCACCCGAGGCCATCGCTAGACTGGCATCAACGGTTTCAACAACGTGGCCAACGCCACCACCGAATCACCAAAGCAGGACTCATGGAGGACACCATGAAACGCATTCTGATCATCGCTGCCCTTGGCGCTACCGCCGCTGTCGCTTCCACCGCCGCTTCGGCGCATGTGGACGTCGGCCTCTATCTCGGCGTGCCCGCACCGGTCGTCGTGGCGCCGCAGCCGGTCTACGTCGCACCGGAACCGGTGTATGTGGCCCCGCGCCCCGTGTATCGTGCTCCGCAGCCGGTGGTGTACTACGGTCGCGACCGCTACGACGACTGGCGCGAGCGCCGCTGGGAAGAACGTCGTCACGATCGCGGCTGGCACCGTGGCTGGCGCGAAGACCGCGACTGATCGTCGCCTGAACTGACAAAAGAACGAAGCGGCCCGCCGGTTGGCGTCGGCGGGCTTTTTTAGCGGGAAGCGGCTCCGTCGCTTTCCGCGTTCTTTTGTCTGACGCTCGCTCGTCGACCAGTTCGACGCGACGTCACTTCAGCGCCACCGCGTCGCCACCTCAGGCAACTCCCGCTTCATCCACTCCACGAACGCACGTGTGCGCGACGGCAAAAGGCGCGCATGCGGATAGACGATGTTGACCGGTCGCGCCGGTCCTTCGTAGTCCTTCAATACGCGCACGAGCCGCCCCTCGTCCATCGCCTGCGCCACCTGATACGACAGAAAGCATCCGTAGCCCATGCCGTTGGCGCAGGCCTCGACGGCCGTCATGCCGTGGCTGATTTCGAGATTGCCGTCGACGGGCACGACGAACTCCCGTCCCCCTTCCCAGAAACGCCATTGGCCGTAACCGCCGCCATGCGAGAGGATGCAGTTCTTGCCGAGCAGCTCGCGCGGATGCGCCACCTCGCCCTGCTCGGCAATGCACGCGGGACTCGCGACCACCACGCGGCGAATCGCGCCGATGCCCTGCGCGACAAGCGTGGAGTCGTCGAGCGGCGAGATCCGGATGCCGACGTCGATCCCCTCCTCCCACAAATTCACCACACGGTCGTTGAGCAGGAGCCGGCATTTGACGTTCGGGTACGCGCGCAGGAACCGGTACACCGCCGGGGCGACATGCATCTGTCCGAACAGCACCGGGGCGGTGACGACCAGCGTACCGCTCGGCGCTTCGTGACGCGCCGCCAGCCGCGCCTCGGCCTCGTGTAACTCGCTGAGGATTTGGCGGCAGGTGTCGAGGTAGGTGCGCCCCTCTTCGGTGAGGGCGATACGGCGCGTCGTGCGATTGAGCAACCGCACCTCCAGGGAAGTTTCGAGCGCCGCCAGCGTCCGCACCACAGCAGGCAGCGACGAATCGAGCGCGCGTGCCGCCGCACTCAGGCTCCCCTGATCGACGATGGCCACGAATGTCTGCATTGCGCGAAGTTTGTCCATGCGGCGCATGATTACTCCGATTTTCGGAGTAGTCAAATCAGGTTAACGCCATTTATCCGAAAATCGACCAGATGGACAATTCGGGCATTGCGTGACGGTTCCGACCCCGGCGCTGCCGCATCCACTCACCCACGGAGATGCCCGATGACCCGCCCCACCGACATTCACGCCTACGTCCCCGCTCGCCCGGCACGTCCGATCAAGTTCTACCGTTTCACGCTTTCGGGCCACTGCCATCGCGTCGAGCTGATGCTCAATCTGCTTGACTTGCCGTATGAAGCCATCGACGTCGATCTGGCGACCGGTGAGAACAAGCAGCCTGCGTACCTCGCCATCAACCCGTTCGGTCAGGTACCGGCCATCGACGACGACGGTGTGATCCTCGCCGACTCGAACGCGATCCTCGTCTACCTTGCGACGCGCTACGACGCCCAGCACGCCTGGTTGCCGCACGACGCGGTAGCTGCGGCTCGCGTGCAACGCTGGCTGTCGGTGGCCGCAGGCGATCTGGCGTTCGGCGCGGCCGCAGCACGCGTGGCCGTCGTCTTCAACCGTGCCGTCGACACCAGCGCGATGATCGAGCGCGGTGTGTTGCTGCTCACGCGTCTCGAAGCACACCTCACCGCACCGAACGCCACACCGTTCGTCACGGCCGCAACGCCGACGATTGCCGACATCGCGCTGTTCTCCTACCTGGCGCATGCGCCCGAAGGCAACGTGTCGCTGCAACCGTATCCGGCCGTGCGCGCGTGGCTGGCGCGCATCGAAGCGCTGCCGCGTTTCGTGCCGATGCCGTCGACGGCGTGTGGTCTGAACGCCGCTGCTGCATGAAGCATGAAGCATGAAAGTTAAACGAAGGTGGGTCGCGTCACCCGTGCATCGTCCGATGCATCGCCCGAGCGCCGCCCGAACCGAAGGAGAGCATGATGAACGCCCCTACCCCGTCACCGCTTCAACTGGCATCGCCCTTTCACGCGGGTGAAATGTACGTGCAGACGCTCGCGGGTTCTCGTGAGCAGATGGCGGAGGTGGGGGCGCGCGTGATTCGTCTCGCGATGCCCGATCAGCATCGTCAGTTCTTCGCGCAGTTGCCGTTTCTCGTCATCGGCGGACTGGATGCCGACAATCAGCCATGGGCCACGCTGCTCAGCGGCACCCCCGGCTTCGCGCAGTCACCCGATCCGACGCTGCTGCGTGTGAGCGCCTTCCCGCCACCGACCGATCCGCTCTACGGCGCGGTGACAGTGGGCGCGGCGATCGGCTTGCTGGGTATCGAGCCTTCGACGCGGCGTCGCAATCGCGTCAACGGCACCATCGACGAAGTCGATGCGCAAGGGTTCACGCTGCGGGTCGCCCAGAGTTTCGGCAACTGCCCGCAGTACATTCGCAAGCGCGAAGCAACGCCGCAAGCGCATGACGCGCCACCGGTGGCCGAAACGCCGCAAAGCGCTCTCGACGACGACGCGCAGTGGCAAATTGCGAGTGCCGACACGTTCTTCATCGCGACGCATTTCGCAGGCGATGGCGCGACGGCGCGCAGTGCAGGCACCGACGTCTCGCATCGCGGCGGAAAGCCGGGATTCGTGCGCGTGGAAGACGCCAACACGCTGGTGTGGCCCGACTTTCGCGGCAATTCGTTCTACAACACGCTCGGCAATCTGCACGCCAACCCACGCGCCGGGCTGGTCTTCGTCGACTTTGCATCGGGCGACTTTCTGCATGTCGCGGGCGACGCCGAAGTCCTTTGGCACGACGAGACACAAAGCGGCTTCGAAGGCGCGCTGCGGTTAGTGCGTCTGCACGTGCGCGAAGTGCGACGCGTACGAGGTGCGCTACCGGCCGCCTGGCGCGACGGCGAAGCGTCGCCCAGCGTCGAGCGCACGGGCGCGTGGCCGACCGCCTGACGTACGCGACGTTGGGCGCTTGGCCGCTCCCGCTTGCTCGCTCCAATACCTCCGTGTAAAGTGTGTCCACGCTCGTCGAGTGACGGGCGTGATTCGACACTCGAATCAACACCCATTCGATTCCTCCATCGATCCATGACTGCTCACGCATCCGTCCGTCTCGCCGTATCGCCGCCGCAACGCGGTGTCGGTGCTCGACTGCGCGGACGTTTTGCAGCCGTCGCACCTCCCCCGCCGTCCGGCGTGGCACCGCCCACTGTGGTGGTCGCCGACGTAGTCGTGGCCTGACGCCACACACGGCTCGCTGGGTGTCCATCGCCCGGCACAGCACTTTTTCATTCGAATTTCAGCGGGTTCCGGTGGTCTGCGCGCATTGCGCCAGCCGCGGTGATCTTGTGTCGATGTCTCGATGATGTCGTCTTGATGCTGTCGCCCCGGCTGTGTGCCACCTCGTGCACGCGGCCTGAGCGATCTCGTGATGGCGTCGCGGCACAAACATCGCACCACACACCGGACACGCTGCTCAGGGGAAGATCGATGCAACTCGATGGTCTTGCATTGCGCCGACATGGCGCGACGCTCTTATTTGTTCTCTTGTGGAGCGGCGGCGCACTGGCCGCCAAATGGGGGCTGGCGCACGCGTCGGCGTTCGCCTTTCTCGTCATTCGTCTGGGGGTCGCGTTCGCAGCGCTCACGCTGATCGCACTGACCCGTCGCCAATGGTGGCCCGCACGCGGCACCGGCTGGCAGGTCGCGGGCACCGGTGTTTTGCTCATTGGCGGCTATCAGGCGTCGTATCTGCTCGCACTCGCCAGCGGCATCACACCGGGGGCACTGGCGACGGTGCTTGGCGTCCAGCCGATTCTCACCCTCGTGGCGCTGGAGCGGCGTCATAGTGCGCGACGTCTGCTGGGGCTGGCGGTCGCACTGGTCGGGCTAGCGCTCGTCGTCGCACAAAGCCTGATGTCGGCACGGCTATCGGCGGCGGGGTCCGTGTGGGCGCTCACGGCGCTCGCCTGCATGACGCTTGGCACGCTCGCGCAAAAAGGGTCGCGACAAACGCCCCTTGACGTGCTGCCGCTGCAATATGCCGTCGGGCTGGCGCTGGCATTGCTCGTCGCGCCGACGCAGCCGTGGCACATCGACGGCACCGTCGGCTTCTGGCTGCCGCTGCTTTACATGGGCCTCGTGATTTCGGTCGGCGCGACGTTGCTGCTTTACCGGATGATCGCGTCCGGCAATCTGGTGACGGTGACGAGCCTGTTCTATCTGGTGCCCGTGGTGACCGCGCTGCTCGACTGGGGCATCTTCGGGCACCGGCCGACGGCGCTGGCCGTCGCGGGCACCGCCGCCATTCTGATGGGCCTGCGGCTGGCGCTCCGGTAGTTTCAGTCGCGAACGTGACTGGCATCTCGGCTAAGATTGTCTTTCTCTGGGTGACAATGCGCATCGAAGTCCGCTCGTTGTCACCCGTCATTTATCGCAGACGGGAATCTTGCCGATGGACCTGCTCGACGACATGCGCATCTTCGTCAGCGCCGTGGACGCCATGAGCTTTACCGGCGCGGCGGCGAAACTCGGACTCTCGAAGCAGTTCGTGAGCCGCCGCATCTCCTCGTTGGAGCAATCCCTCGGCGTACGCCTGCTGCTGCGTACGACCCGACGACTGGCCGTGACCGACCTCGGTCGGGTCTACTACGAGCGCGCCCGGCGCATCCTTGACGACGTAGAAGCCGCGAATCTGGCGGTGAGCAGTCAGGGGGAACGCCCACGCGGTAATTTGCGGGTGTCCGCCCCGATGTCGTTCGGGACGATGTTCCTCAGCTCGGCGATTCCGTCGTTTCTCACGACGTATCCCGACGTCACCATCGAACTCGAACTGAACGACCGCACGGTGGACATCATCGGCGAAGGTTACGACGTGGCGGTGCGCATCGGCGCGCTGGCCGACTCGTCGCTGATCGCCCGCACCGTCGCGCCCATGCGCATGGTCACTTGCGTCAGTCCCCGCTATCTCGAAGCCCACGGTGCGCCGCAGACGCCCGAAGACCTGAGCCGTCACACGTTGCTGCCCTACGGTCACAGCCAGCGCGTGAGCTGGCATTACTCGCGCGACGGGCAGCCGCTGGAAATTCCGGTGTCCGGGAGGCTTCGCGTGAACAACGGCGAGCTGGCGCGCGATGCGGCGGTCGCCGGGCTGGGTGTGACGTGGCTGCCGGTGTTTATCGTCGCCCCCGCGTTGCTGGGCGGTCGTCTCGTGACGGTGCTCGACGACTTCGAGCCGCCGCCGTCGTCGATTTATGTCGTCTACCCGCAGCATCGTCAGGCATCGCTCGTGATCCGGGCGTTTTCGGATTTTCTGGCGGCCGCGTGCGGTGTCGCGGGTACGCAGTGGTGAACGGTCAGGGATGACAGCATGGGAATGTCCCGGCGCGCGGGAATCCGGTCGAAGTCACGGACAAATGGCGGATGAATGGCGAAGAAAACATGATCGGATCGCGCCCAAAAGGCCATCAGACTTGACCATCCATAGCCCGGACAGGGATACTTGACAGGTTAAAAACCCAGCTTTTTCACGCCGATGACCACGATTCTGCAACACATTCCCACGGGACAACGGGTCGGCATCGCCTTTTCGGGCGGTCTCGACACCAGCGCTGCGCTGCTTTGGATGCGCCAAAAGGGCGCGATTCCCTACGCTTACACGGCCAATCTGGGTCAGCCGGACGAACCCGACTACGAGGAAATCCCGCGTCGCGCGATGGGTTACGGTGCCGAGAACGCCCGCCTGGTCGACTGCCGTGCGCAACTCGTGGCCGAAGGCATTGCCGCCCTGCAATCGGGCGCGTTCCACATCTCGACGGCCGGTGTCACGTACTTCAACACCACGCCGATTGGCCGCGCCGTCACGGGCACGATGCTTGTGGCTGCCATGAAGGAAGATGGCGTCAATATCTGGGGTGATGGCAGCACGTACAAGGGCAATGACATCGAGCGCTTCTATCGCTACGGTCTCTTGACCAACCCGAGCCTGCAAATCTACAAGCCGTGGCTGGACCAGACGTTCATCGACGAACTCGGTGGTCGCAAGGAAATGTCGGAATTCCTGATCGCCAACGGCTTCGATTACAAGATGTCGGTCGAGAAGGCCTATTCGACGGACTCGAACATGCTTGGCGCGACGCACGAAGCCAAGGATCTGGAACACCTCAACTCGGGCATCAAGATCGTTCAGCCGATCATGGGCGTGCCGTTCTGGCGCGACGATTGCGCGATCAAGGCTGAAGAAGTCACCGTGCGCTTCGAAGAAGGCCAGCCGGTCGCGCTCAACGGCAAGACGTTTGCCAACGCCGTCGAACTGTTCGAAGAAGCCAACCGCATCGGCGGCCGTCACGGCCTGGGCATGAGCGACCAGATCGAGAACCGCATCATCGAAGCCAAGAGCCGCGGCATCTACGAAGCTCCGGGCCTCGCGCTGCTGTTCATCGCTTATGAGCGCCTCGTGACCGGCATCCATAACGAAGACACGATCGAGCAGTACCGCGAGAACGGCCGCCGTCTGGGCCGTCTGCTCTATCAGGGCCGCTGGTTCGACCCGCAAGCGATCATGCTGCGCGAGACGGCTCAACGTTGGGTGGCCCGCGCCGTGACCGGCGAAGTGACCATCGAACTGCGCCGTGGTAACGACTACTCGCTGCTGAACACGACCTCGCCGAACCTGACGTACAAGCCCGAGCGCCTGACGATGGAAAAGGGCGACTCTGTCTTCACGCCGCTCGACCGTATCGGTCAGCTCACGATGCGTACGCTCGACATCGTCGACACGCGCGAGAAGCTGATGACGTACGCCAAGGCCGGTCTGCTGACGTCGACCAGCGACGACGCACTGCCGCAGCTCGAAGGCAAGAAGGACTAAGCGGTCATCCGGCGCATCGCTCGCAAGAGCGGTGCGCCACGTGTTACCTGCTGCAACAGGCGGCGCGCCCCGAAAGGAGCGCGCCGCCTTTGTTTTTGGCCTGTCACGAGTGACGCGCTAATATACGGACGAAAATGCGAACAAAAATAGGCCGCATCCCAAATTAATCGAAACCCTCCCCGCAATCGGGGTGCGCGTCGGTCTCGGACATCGGGACGCGCGCATGCGTCGGAGACCCTGCGTTGGTACGTCTGATTCTGTTATTGCTTGGCGTGAATTATTTGCGTCGCCGGGCCCGGGCGCTGATCTGGATCGGCGCGATCTTCTTCGCGTTCGGCATGGCGTTGATCGTCGACGCGCTCGACGGCGTCGTGCACTTCCCACTGAAGGTCTTCGCGTGGCTGCTGCTGCTCGAAGGATTGGCGACGCTTGCCATCGCTACCATCGGCGTGGGCGGTCAGCGTCTCGTACGGGGGCTAAAGGGCGGCACCTTTACTGTTGCGGCACTGCTGGTCCTGCTGTTCGATCAACACAACGGCAACTTCTGGTTGTCGATGCTCTTCGGCACGCTGTTCCTCGCCGATGGCCTGCTGCAATGCGTGGCGGCGTACGTGGTGCGCTATCCACGCTGGGCGTGGGCCATTGCAGGCGGTGCGCTGGAAATCGTCGTCGCGATTTTCTTCTATCAGCCCTACCCGACGCACTACAAGGGCACCCTGCCGTACGCCATCGGGCTTGGACTCGTCTTCACCGGGTGGAACGTACTCGTGCTGGCCATGCGGGCGCGTCGCATGCGCGGCGATTTCCGCGTCGAACAAATTCTCGGCAGCCCGGAAGACAAGCGCCGCCTGTGGAGCGAGCGTCCCCGTGCACCGCGCTGGGACGGCCCGCCCACCGACTCCGAGCCGGCGCTCACGGTGCACGTGTGGACGCCGTCCGGGTCGTCCAAAGCACCGGCACGCCGTCACCCGGTCATCGATCGCTACATCGCGGCCGTCGACAAGAACGGCGTGATTTCGACGGGGCACGCGGCGCTGGAGAGTCACGAGGGCGTGTACGTGAGCCTTTACCCCGCCAAGGAAATCGACCGCTCGCCGGACCAGTTTGGACAGTTGCTGCGCGCGACGCGCGAGAACGACGTGCCCGGCACCTTCCAGCCGAACTACGCTACGGAGTCGAAGGCGTGGTGCCCATCGACGGTCAAGGTGCGTATTCGCAACTACAGCCCGCAGCAATTGAGCGCTTTCTGGCAGACATATCAGCAGAACACCACCTATAACCTCACGCACCGTAACTGCTCAAGCAGTGTGGCCAAGGCGCTCGAAGCCGCGATCGAGGGCCGTGTGGGGCAGTTGCACGACGGCGGCGATGCTGGCTGGTGGACGTTCGTCCGCCTGTGGCTTACGCCCGAATTGTGGGTGGCCGCCCAACTGCGCAAGCGCGCGAAGACGATGGCCTGGACACCGGGTCTGGTGCTCGATTACGCGCGTGCAGTGAGCATGCTGGTGGATCCGCGCCCGTTCGGCTGGATTACGATGACCTCACTGGCGCTGCGCCGCATGCGTCGCTCGCGCCGCGCATGGCGTGAGGCCGAGCAGGCCGCCGCATCGCAAGCGCAGAACGCGACGCAGGCATCGCACGCCTCGCACGGCTGACATCGAATCGAGACTTTCCCAGGGGGACGGTGTAACGTCACCCGTATTGGCACACGCAAGAGCAGCAGGCATCCGGGCAACGCGCGAGCGCTGCCCGCCCGAGCTTCAAACGCATTACCCAATACGAGGACAGTTCAACATGTTCAATCGCCTGTGGCGCTATGTCAGTGCCGCCCTGTTCGCCAGTCTGGTCATCGGCCGCGCCGCACACGCGATCACGCCCGAGGCCGCACCCGTCACCATTCCGCACGGCGCGATGGTCGAGCGGCAGCCGCTGAAAGCCGACTACGGACTCCCGGAAGCCGGTGAGCAATTCAGCATCCGTTACAGTTCCATTGACGGTGTCGGCGGCATCGAAGCCCGCGAAGACACCGGTGCCGTGTTCCTGCCCAAAGGACCGACACCGCCCGGCGGTTGGCCGGTCGTGGTCTGGGCACATGGCACGGTCGGCATTGCCAGCAAGTGCGCGCCGTCGCTCAACGTGCGCAGCACGCGCGACATTCAGTATCTCGGTACCTGGCTGTCGCTCGGCTTTGCCGTCGTCGCCCCCGACTACGCGGGTCTTGGTTCGCAGGGGCTGCATCACTATCTGAACGCCCGTGCCGAAGCGTACAGCGTGCTGGACAGCCTGCTCGCGGCCCGCAGCGTCTTTCCGTTGCAGAACCGTGTGATCTTCGTCGGGCAATCGCAGGGGGCTCACGCCGCGTTCGCCGCAGCGGGCTTTCAGCCGATATACGCCCCGGACGTGAGGGTCATCGCCACCGTTCTCACCGGCACGCCGTATTTCAACGCACAGACATCCGCCGCCACCCTTTTTGCGGGTCAGCCCGATCCGGGCGCGCCGGACCCGAAGATTCCGTACGCGATGTACATCTTCCTGTCCGCAGCCGACCGCGATCCGTCGTTAAATCCCGCGAAGTACTTCTCCCCGCAGGCGTTACCGGTACTCGATGAGGCCCGCACACTGTGCATCGATACGCTGACCGATCACTCGACGGCCGCAGGTCTGAACGCCGGGAACAGCATGCAACCGGGTATCCAGAAACTGCTGGACAGCCAGACGCCGTCGCTGCGCTATCCGACGCTCAGCATCAAACATCCGGTGTTCATCGGCATGGGAACGGAGGACATCGACGTGCCGGTCATCATGCAAAAGGCATTCGCGCGGGATGTCGCCAAGGCAGGCACCAAGACCACCGTGCGCATGTACGACGGACTCGATCACGACGCGACGGTCAACCCGTCCCTGCGCGACTCGGTGCCGTTCATCCTGCAACTGATGTCGACGAAAAGGCGTGCATCCGCACAATAACTAGAGGGGTGACTCGAAGGGCTACGGGGTGCGAAGATGGCTTGCCACTGATGAAGATCGACGCAAATCATTGTTTTTTATGTGATTTATTTTTCGTTGCGCCTACGCAACATGAGGACGCTTACGTAAAAATACATATGGTGCGACGCAACACGTCGTCCTATACTGAACTCGTCTCCTCCATGTCTCCTCCTGATATGGATTAAGCCCGCAACGCGCGGGCTTTCTTTTTTTCTGCGACCGCTTTCTGCGTCCGGTCTCTGCGATCAGTCGATTGCTGCTGCGCACGCATCCGTCGGCGTCGCCAGCGCGCCCCCTACCCCCGGAATGATCTTCAGCCCCGCCGAGACCACACGGCAGGGTGCCGCCAGCAAGCCACATCCCGCCACCGACGTCACGAACGGCAGAATCGCGAATAGCGCCCACCAACGACGCAAATTGCGCGGTGCGGGCTTCGATGCCCGTCGTCCGTTGAGGTCCGAGTCGCCCGAATCCACCGAACGGCGGGGCTGGTGGGTGGCGAATGCATCGCTCGCCTCAATCGTACGGGCCGTATGGTCCGTATGGTCCGTATGGTCCGTATGGTCCGTATGGGCGTGAGGGGTCGCGATGGCCTTTCGGCTCATCGTATGAAGCGTCGTCATGGGGGGCGTCCTGAGAAGGGCTAAGTACCGGAAATACCGGCGGTTCGGGTGAGTTCTGTCAGTTCGGAAGTCGGGCAATCGCCATACGGTCTTTGACGGCGCGCAGCGAGCGAATACGTCACACCGCCGGCGTCGTATGACCGATGTACGTGAAACGCGGCACCGGGCCCTTCTCCGTCATCACCGGTTCATTCCAGATGCGCAGCAACCGCGTGCTCATCGGCAAGCCTTCACGCGGATAGAGCCGTGTGTAGACGACGACAGGTTCGTTCGTCTCGTCGGCACGGGCGATGCCCAGCGCGAGATAGCAATTCCCTTTGTAGTGACGATAGACACCGGGGCGAAACGCCTCGATTTCGGGCGTCGATTCCATCGACGCCGCTGGCACATTCGAAAACATCGTTCTCTTCTCCTGCATTCCTACATACGACCACCGCGCCCGGCCGCGCATGAGCCAACCTACGCGAGCGTCGAGTTCCGACGCCTCAGGCCCTCAGCGTCTCAGCGCGGCACTACGATCCCCACCGACTTCGCCAATGGCGCGGGCGAAATACCTGACGCCCCACGAAACGGCTCATCCAGATTCACGATGAGTGCGACCACCATTCCAATCGCGCCCATGTGAATAGCGATGATGAGATTGCTCTTCCAAGACCCTGGATAACGGCCGTTCATCGCCATCGCCGCGAGCATGAACAACGAGATGACCCACCAGAACACGCCCGGCACCGTCTTTGTCGCGTTTTCAAACCGCCCCTGTCTCGCCTCTTCGAGACGATCCAGCAACGTACGTATCGAACTCGCGCTGTCTTCGTGCCGGGCAATGACGCGCCGCGTGGCACCGACAAACGCCGTCAGCGCAGCTTCGGTGTCCGGCGAGAGATCGGGATCGGAGGTACTCAACGTCTTCCATTCGTCCGTGACGGCGGAGCTCACATAGCCACGCAGCAGCACACGTGCCGACTGCGCGTCGGCGTCGCCTACCGCTTTCAGCTCACGATCGAGGCGTCGCACCACCGACGCTTCGTGCAACGCCTGATCGTCGGCATGGCCGAGATTGGCCCGCACATCGGTCAGCACATGGGCGAGCACAAAGACGATGAATGCCAGCAGGCTCCCGTGGACCACGTCGGCCACGGTGCCGCGCACCTCCGTCGGGTCTGCGAGACGGTCGAACAGGACGACGCGCGCGAGCCAGGCCACGGCAACGGCAAGCACCGCCGTGCCGAGCGCCATGCCGACGAGCAATAGCCCCGTCGGCAGCAACGTCATCTGATCCACCATCCATTGCCTCCATGTCTCCCGGCATCTTCAATGCCGCGACGACCATCCATTTCTTAGGTATTCCGGGCAGCGTGCGCGCAATGCTCCGCCGCCGATGCGGCGACTATACCTGATGCACGGAAGACGGCAACTTTAGAAAATTTCCGCGCCTGACAGCGGAAACGTGACGAAAGATTTCACAACGCCGCGCGACGCAGAAGACAGCGCCTAAAGCGCTTTCGTCAGCAGCACCGTGGTGAAGCCGCTGTCCCACGCCTCGTCCGGATAGGTGGCGACTTCCCGATACCCGTTGCGGACATAAAACGTGCGGCTCTGCACGTTGAACGTGTCGGTCTCGAGTCGTGCGAGCGGGTGGCCAAGCGAGCGCATTTTCGATTCCGCATGCGCGAGCAGCAACGCGCCGACACCGCGTCGCTGCTGTGAAGGCGTCACGTGCAGGGCATCGATGAAATCACCCACCACGTGCACCATGCCGACGACTTCGTCATCCGACGCAATCGGGACAGCCACCACGAATTCAAGCCAATGTGCCTGCACATAGGCTCGCGTGCGTTCACCGGAGGCGAATGCCGCCGCCACCTCAGGGCGCAGCATCGGTGCCCATGTCGTGCGATACGTCTGCATGAGGAGTTGTGTGAGCGCATCGATATCGGCCTCGCGCGCTTCGCGCAGCACGATGTCGGGACAACGTTCAGGACCAGGCATTGCGAAGCTTCCTCGCGACGTCGATGTGCACCGTGACGTCGCCGACCGGCCCGCGCGGCACATCGTCCTCGCGCGGCTTCGGGAAAATATCGTACAGCGGCAGCATCTTGTCGGACACGAAACGGCTGCGCGTGCCGTACACATGGCGATCGCCCAGACCGGTTTGCTGATGGACGTAGAACCGCTGCGGCACAACGAGTTGCAGCGACTCTTTTGCACGCGTCATCGCCACGTAAAGCAGACGTCGCTCTTCCTCGATGTCTTCGTCGTCCCCGGTGCTCATATCGGAGGGGATACAGCCATCGACCACGTTGAGCACGTACACCGAATGCCACTCCTGCCCCTTGGCGCTGTGAATCGTCGACAGGATCAGGTAATCCTCGTCGAGGAGCGGCGGACCGGATTGTGCGCTCGTGGCATCGGGTGGGTCGAGCGTCAGCTCGGTCAGGAATTGCTCGCGCGAGCCGTACGTGTTGGCGATGCGCGCGAGTTGTTCGAGATCGGCCTGACGCACGGCGGCATCGTCGAAACGTTGGGTGAGCAGCGGTGCGTACCAGCGCAGCGCCAGATCCACGTCTGCAGGCCACGCCAGCCGCGTGTCGTGCAACGTCATGAAGACTTCGACGAACGCTCGCCACTGCGTGGCGGCACCCGACGGTGGCTTGAACTCGGCCAGCACCTGCGCGGGTGTCGCGGACTGGGCCATGGCATCGAGCAAGCGCGTGGCGCTCACCGGCCCGATGCCGGGGATCAACTGCGCAACGCGAAAACCCGACAACCGGCTGGCCGGGTTATGCGCCCATCGCAAGATCGACAGCATGTCCTTCACGTGGGCCGCTTCGAGAAACTTCAACCCACCGAACTTCACGAAGGGAATATTGCGACGCGTGAGTTCCAGCTCCAGCGCCGCGCTGTGACTCCCCGTGCGAAACAGCACCGCCTGTTGCGTGAGTCGCGTGCCGGTCTCACGTTGCGCCAGCACCTGATCCGCGACCCAACGCGCCTGCCCCGATTCGTCGCTCACGTTGACAAGTTGCGGCAACCGGTCCGATAGCCGGTCCGTCCACAACGCCTTCGCGTAGCGCTCGTTCGACTCGGCGATCACCGCATTGGACGCATCGAGAATCGGCTGCGTCGACCGATAATTGCGCTCCAGCGTCACCACGTGCGCCGGCTCGGCAAACTGACCCGGGAAATCGAGAATGTTGCGGATCGTCGCCGCGCGAAACGCGTAGATCGACTGCGCATCGTCGCCCACGACCGTCAAGCCACGCCCGTCCGGTTTCATCGAGAGAAGAATCTGCGCCTGCAAGCGGTTGGTGTCCTGATACTCGTCGACGAGTACATGATCGAAGCGGGCGTCAAGCTCACGAGCCAGTTCCGGCGCACCCATCGTCTCAGCCCAATACAGCAGCAGGTCGTCGTAATCAAGCACATGCTGCGCTTGTTTCGCGTCGACATAACCGCCGAAAAGCTGCTTGAGTTGCGCTTCCCATTGCGCACACCACGGGAAGTGCCTGGCGAGCACTTCGGCGAGCGGTGCCTGACTGTTCACCACGCGCGAGTAGATCGACAGACACGTGCCTTTGAGCGGGAAACGCGACTGCGTCGCGGAAAAACCCAGATCGTGCCGCACCAGCCCGAGCAGATCCTCGGCGTCGCTGCGGTCATGAATGGTGAACGCTTCCGACAGCCCGATACGTGGGGCGAAATCGCGCAGCAACCGTGCGCCAATCGCGTGAAACGTACCGGCCCACGGCAGCGACGGCGGTTGTGTCGACGACAGCCCCAGTACCTTCTGCAACACGGCCCCCACGCGACGCTCCATTTCGCCAGCGGCACGACGCGAGAACGTAAGCAGCAGGATTCGATTGGGATCGGCACCACGCACGATCAGATTCGCGACCCGGTGCGCGAGCGTACTCGTCTTGCCCGACCCCGCCCCGGCAATCACGAGCAACGGCCCGCCAGGCGCACCATCGTCGTCCACACCGAAGTCGACGGCTTCACGCTGACGGTCGTTGAGTTCGGCCCAAGGATCGCGGGCGGCGGCGGACGGCTGTTCTGACATGCGAATCGGTGGATGAACGGCAGGCAATCGGGTTTAGGTACGCTCAAAGAGTACTGTATATTTATACATTATAGCGATGGGTTTTGTGCCCATCGAGCCTCTTGTGAAATTCGGACGAATCCTCGCTGTCACCTGCGTCGACAGCCCACCACCCCGCCTACGGCTCTTATGACAATCCGCACCGGCACGTCGTCCTGGACCGACCCCACGCTCATCGCGTGCGGACGGTTCTACCCACCGGGCGTCGATACACCGGCCGCGCGCCTGCGCCACTACGCGTCCAGGTTTGATCTCGTCGAGGTCGACAGCAGCTATTACCGGCTGCCCGACGCCGATATTGCCTGGCGATGGACGCAGCGCACGCCCCCCACCTTTCGCTTTCACATCAAGGCGTTTCGCGCCTTTACCGGGCACAACACCCCCCTCGCCGCGTTGCCGTCCGATATCGCTCAGGCGTTACCGTCACGTGAAGCGCAGCACCGCCGCGCGCCGCCGGAAAGCGCACAAATTGCCGCCACCGACATACCTGTCGAGTTGCGCGACGAGTTGTGGCGACGTTATCTCGAAGCCGTCGAGCCGTTGCGCCAAAGCGGGCAACTGACGGCCATCCACTTTCAGTTCTCGCCAAGGGTGCAAAACGACCGCGCCGGACGCGCCCTCGTTTTCGAGACCGCGCGACGGCTCGACGGGGAGCGCCATGCCATCGAATTTCGTCACCGTAGCTGGTTCGATACGCCATCGCGCGAGGCGGCCACGCTCGCCATGCTGCGCGAGACGGGCGCAGCACACACCATCGTCGACAGTCCCTGCGGATTCGACAACACCGTGCCCGCCGTATGGGCCACGACGCGCGACGACCTGTGCGTCGTTCGTCTGCACGGACGCAATGCCGCCGCGTGGAACCGGCGGGGCGTCACGGCCTCGTCGGGTCGCTTCGTCTACGAGTACAGCGCGAGTGAGCTGATCGATATTTCGGCGCGCGTCGAACGGATCGCCGCGCTCGCCGACGACACGCATGTGCTCTTCAACACCAATCACGAAGATCAAGGGATGAAAAACGCGTCTGCGTTTGAACGTGCCCTCGCCGATCTGGCTCGCCTGCGTGCTTAAGGGCGATGGGCGTTGTCCGACGATGACGAATTCGCCCTGAGCGTCTTGCGCCACGCGGGAAGATCCGCGAGCCGCGTGCCTTCAGGCACTTCACCATGTTTGCTGTGGCCCACACGCTGTGCGCGATAGATGCCCGTGTGTCCGGAACACAGATACGCAAGCACGCAAGCTATCGCCGCGTAGCCTCCGATCTGCGGACCGAAAATCTCGATCGCCATCAACGTCGACGCAATGGGCGTATTCGCCGCCCCAGCGAATACCGCAACGAATCCGATGCCCGCCAGCACTGCCGCTGGCAGCATCAGCACATGGGACAGCGCATTGCCCATCGTCGCGCCGATGTAGAACAGCGGCGTCACCTCGCCGCCCTTGAATCCCGTTCCGAGCGTGATCACCGTGAAGATTGCCTTGCCGAGAAAGTCGTACCACGGCAGCGACGTATGGAATGCGTCGACGATGGTCGGGATACCGAGGCCGAGGTACTGCGGCGTGCCGAGCATCGTGGCCGCCACGGCCACCAGCACACCGCCCGCGAAGGGACGCAGCGGCGCGTAAGCGATGCGCCGCTTCATGAAGGCGGACGTGGCATGCGTCGCCTGTGCAAACGCCATGCCGACCAAGCCGCAAAGCACGCCTGCCGCCGCAGCACTGAAGGCACCGGCGAGCGTGATCGACGGCGCGAATGCCGTCGGTGCAATCGTGTAGACGGTGTGTTGCACGCCCCACGCGCGGGTCACCGCGTCGCCCACGAGGGCGGCTACGAGGCACGGGAGCAAGGCGTCGTAACGCAATCGACCGATGGCAAGCACTTCGAGACCGAACACCGCGCCCGCGAGCGGCGTACCGAACACCGACGCGAACCCCGCGGCGATCCCCGACATCAGCAGCACACGGCGTTGCTCGCCCGACAAACGGAAGACGTGCGTCAACTGATCGGCAAGCGCGCCGCCCATTTGCACGGCCGTGCCTTCGCGTCCCGCAGAGCCGCCGAAGAGGTGCGTCGCAACCGTGCCGAAAAGCACGAGGGGTGCCATGCGCAACGGCACGACGCGCCGGGGATCGTGGATCTCGTCGATCAGCAGGTTGTTGCCCGCTTCGACGCTCGCGCCCAGGCGCAGATAGAGCCAGCCGACCGCGAATCCGGCGACCGGCAACAGCCAGAGCAGCCAGGGGTGGACGACACGTGTATTGGTCGCAAGATCGAGCACGACAAGGAACAACGCCGACGCACTGCCCGCCATCACGCCGACGAGTGCTGCAAGCGCACTGGCATGTGCGGCGCGCGGCAATACGCCGAACAGATCGCACAGGGAGGACCACAAAGGAGAATCGCGGAACATCTTCACAGGCTCAATCAGAGACGAACAATGTCGTCGACACGTGGCCTGAACGCGAAGGGGAACGGTCTGCGGAATGCGACTTCAGAGGAACGAGAAACACGCTCGCTTGCGTAGCCCGCAACCTCCCGGCACGCCAGGATCTTGCAGGCATCATCAGCCCCTTTGCAGGGCGGTTTGCGAAACGAACGCCGGAGGAATGCCATCTCCGTGTAGTAGTCGTGATGCTATCAGGAACCGCGCGCACTCACAATAAGTGACATTTTTTGGGGCGAAATGCCGAACCCGATCGGCGGATTCTGGAGGGCATTACTACGCTGGACGCGAAACCTTTTACATATGAAAACGGCGGGCACTTTGCAGAGCATCGTCGCCCGCCGCAAATGCGTCGTTGGGATTAGCGCGCCGACTTCCCGCGCCAATCCACACACTTACTCGCGCCTACTGGCGCCTACTCGCACTTACTTCTTTCCGGCCTTCACCGCCTTCTCGATCCGCGCGCCGACATCCGCGTCGACCTGCTTCCAGTAGTCGAACGCGCGCTCCAGTACCGGACTGCGGACACCGGCGAGCAGGGCACCGGACACGGTTTCAACGAGACGCGTACGGGCCGCTTCGTCGAATACGTTGCGCACGAGGTCGCCCGGTTGCGAGAAGTCATCATCGTCCTTGTGCAGCGTGTAGGCGCTGCGGACCATGGCGCCGTCGGATTCCCAGCCGTCCTCGGCCGCCCCCGTCTGATCGGCATATGGACGTCCACCGCTGTTGGGCACATACACCGGTGCGTTTCCGCTATGTTCGTAAGCCATGTGACCGTCGAACATATACGTCTGCACCGGCACCTTTGGACGGTTCACGGGCAGTTGGTGGAAGTTAGTGCCGATGCGATTGCGCTGCGCGTCGTTATAAGCGAACGCACGACCGAGCAGCATCTTGTCCGGCGACAGACCGATGCCCGGCACGGTGTTGCCGGGCGAGAACGCCGCTTGCTCGATTTGCGCGAAGAAGTTCTCCGGATTGCGGTTGAGCGTCATCTTGCCCACCTTGATCAGCGGATAGTCCTTGTGCGACCACGTCTTCGTCAGATCGAACGGATTGAAGCGGTACTGCTTCGCGTCCGCGTACGGCATGACCTGCACCGACAGAATCCAGCTCGGGTTTTCGCCACGCGCAATGGCATCGAACAGATCGCGACGGTGGAAGTCAGCATCCTGACCGGACATGGTCGCGGCTTCGGCGTTGGAGAAGAACTCCATGCCCTGCTGCGTGTGGAAGTGATACTTGACCCAGAATTTCTCGCCGCTGGCGTTGACCCACATGTAGGTATGCGAACCATATCCGTTCATGTGACGCCAGGTGCGTGGCAAACCACGGTCGCCCATCAGGTAGGTCACCTGATGCGCGGACTCCGGATTGTTCGTCCAGAAATCCCACTGCATGTGGTTGTCGCGCAGGCCCGAGTCCGGCAAGCGCTTCTGGCTGCGAATGAAGTGCGGGAACTTCATCGGATCGCGGACAAAGAAGACCGGGGTGTTGTTGCCAACGAGGTCGTAATTGCCTTCGTCTGTATAGAACTTGAGGGAGAAACCGCGCACGTCGCGCCAGGTGTCGGGGCTACCGGCTTCGCCCGCGACCGTGGAGAAACGCGCGAGCATGTCGACCTTGGCGCCCTTCTTGAACAACGACGCCTTGGTGTAACGGCTCACATCTTCCGTGGTTTCGAAAACGCCGAAGGCACCTGCGCCCTTTGCGTGTGGTTGGCGCTCGGGGACCTTCTCCCGATTGAAGTGCGCCATCTGTTCGAGGAAATGAACGTCGTGCAACAGAAGGGGGCCATCCGCGCCGACCGAAAGCGTGTTTCGGTCGCTTGCCGCCGGTGCACCGGCGCCGGTCGTCGAGCCGGTGTCCAGACGGTCTTTCTCTTTGCTCATACATACCTCCGACATGAGGTGGGTGGGGAGAGGGAGAGAATAAGAGTCAGCAATATCGCAAGTCGTTCAAAGCATAATACAGGACGGCGAAATGCACTCCCCGACGCCCGGTGCGTTGAATCTTCGTCAACTTGCGATGGATCAAGTGCCCCGCCTCTCTCTGCGCGCCTCTCCTCTGCCCGCCCCCACCGTCGCAAGGTCTAAAGTGTGGAAACCCGCCGCCCACCACAATTTCAGCGCCGAGCACGTAGCGCGAATCGTCGCTCGCCAGGAATAGCGCTGCACGGGCGATTTATTCCGGCGCGCCAAGATCGCCCGCGAGAAAGGGATTACGCCGCCAGCGCGCGGCACTGGCAAACCACGCGCTCGAAGCACGCAATCGCAAAATCGACGGACGCCTCGGAAGTAAACCGGCCGAGACTCAGGCGCACGGTGCGGCTCGCCGCTTCGCTGTCCAGCCCGATGGCGCTCAGCACGTGCGACGGTTGCCCCGAGGCCGAATTGCACGCCGAAGTCGACGACACGGCGAGATTGCCGTTGAGCATGAACGTGAAAAAGCCGGGGTGGCCAATCGTCAGGCTGAGCGTATGGGGAATGCGACGGGCGTTCGCGGCGTTGTGCACCACGCCATCAAGCACTCGCACACCGTCGAGCAAACGACGGCTCAGTGCTTCGATACGGACGGTATCGACCGTCATGTTCTGCATTGCCAACTCGCATGCCGTGCCCATGCCAACGATCTGATGCGTCGCCAGCGTGCCCGAGCGCAGACCGCGCTCATGGCCGCCACCGTGCATCTGCGGCGCGATGCGCGACATCGCGTCTTTGCTCACATACAGGGCGCCGATGCCCTTCGGGCCATACACCTTGTGTGCCGACATCGACAGCATGTCGATGCCCATGGCCTTCACGTCGATGGGGGTCTTGCCGAGCGCCTGTGCGGCGTCCACGTGGAGCAGCGCGCCTGCGGCATGCACGACCTTCGCGATGGCCGCGACGTCGGTCAGTGTCCCCAGTTCGTTGTTCACCAGCATGACCGACACCAGCCCCGTATCCGGACGCAGCGCGGCCGCCACGATGTCGGCCGTGATCTCGCCGGTCGCCGAGGGCTTCACATAAGTGACGGGCACACCTCGCTTTTCCAGACACGCCATCGTATCGAGAATCGCCTTGTGTTCGAGCACGCTGGTGATCAGATGCGCACGCGCCTGCCCCAACTCCGCATAGCCCTTGAGTGCGAGATTGTTCGATTCGGTCGCGCCGGACGTCCACACGATCTCGGCCGCATCCGCGCCGATGAGCGACGCGACCTGCGAACGCGAGCGTTCCACGAGACGGCGGGCGCTCACACCCGCGGAATGCGAACTGGACGCGGGATTGCCGAAAACGCCGTCGATGCCCAGACAGTCGGCCATCGCCGCGATGACTGCGGCGTCCGCAGGCGTTGTCGCTGCGTAATCGAAGTAGTGAAGTGTTTCGTTCTCGCGCATGATCGGCCCCCCGCCAAAAAAGAGTGCATCGATCGTACGCGCCGAAAAGAGGAAAAGGCTTGCAGAATCACCCTTCGTTATGCAGTTCCATGGAATATCCTTCCCAAAAAACTGCATAACGAGGAAATTTCATCCCAGGACGGTTAGGCAACCTCATTCGCCGGGAATCGAACGGTGACTTCCAGACCGCCCCCCGGGGCTTCGCCAAGCGTCACGACGGCGTGATGTTTCCGTGCGATTTCCTTGACGATGGCGAGCCCGAGACCGGAGCCATCGGCGGTGGATTGGGTGAGCACTGCGGACTCGCGACGATAGAAGCGTTCGAACACGGCGTCGCGCTCGTGCGTCGGGATGCCGGGGCCGTTGTCGACGACCTGGAGCATCGGCCCGTCGGGATTGTCGTGCCCGCCATTCGTCGCGTCCGAAACGTTGGCAACGTCCGCGCCGTCCAAGTGGCCCAAGTGGCGCAAGTGGCCCGTCGCCCCCCCGCGCCGCGTGCGCACGGTGATCACTGCGCCGTCCCCCGCATAGCGAATGGCGTTGTCGATCAGGTTGCCGCACAACTCGGCCAGCAACTCACGTTGCGCCAGTACCGTCACGGCACCGTCGTTCTCGAAGCCGAGGTCGATCCCGCGCGAGCGCGCCACCGGCGACCAGTCGAGTGTGACGCTGCGTGCCGCCTCGTCGAGCCGGGTCGGCACCATCGCCACGGGCGGGCCGTCCTCGGCCTCCAGACGCGACAGCGAGAGCAACTGCCGCACGCTCTTCGCCGCCTGCTTCACCGCCTGATTGAGGCGCTCGACGCGCTCACGTGCCTGTGCACTCAACGATTCGCGCAGCGTCAGCTCGGACTCTGCCTGAATGATCGCCAGCGGCGTCTTCAACTGATGGGCGGCGTCCGCAAAGAAGCGCTGACGCGACGCCTGCATGCGCCCCACCCGCCCCACGTACTGGTTGATGGACTCGACGAGCGGCTTGACCTCGGTCGGCAGATCGACGTTTTCGAGCGGCGTCGTGTCGTCCTCCTCTCGCGCGGCAACCTTGGCCGAGAGCCGGTTGAGCGGACGCAGGCCGCGCGTCACACCGAGCCACACGATCGCGAGCGCCAGCACCACCAGCAGCACCTCCTGCTGAAGTGCGCCAGTCAGAATCTGGCGCGCAAGCTCGTGACGCGCCTCGGTCGTCTCCCCGACGACGATCCACACGACACGCGTCTTCGCGTTCGGCACATCGTGGACCGGCAACTGGAGGGCGCCCATACGCAGCGTCTCCCCACGATAGGTGGCGTCGTAGAAGGCCGTGTGATAAGGCTCGGGCGTGACGCGTGCGGGCGGCAACGGCAGGTCGTGATAGCCCGTGACGGCACGGCCGTCGTTATCGCCGCCCTGCACGCCGTCGCCGCCCTCACGAATGACGTAGTAGATCTTGCCGCCACGATCCGATTCGAACATCTCCAGCGCGAGATACGGCAGATTGACCTGCACCTCGCCGTCGATCAGTTGCGTGCCTTCGCGAATCGACTTGATCGAGAACTCCAGCGAGCGGTCGAACGCCGAGTTGGCCGCACTCATCGCACGTTGATACGTCAGCCAGGTGTCGAGCGCGAGCAGCCCCAGCAACGGGAACAGCAGCCAGAGCGCCAGTTGACGGCGGAGATTCGGTTGCGGCATGAGGTGACGGAACGTCCGATGTCAGTCGACGGAAGGTGCTGGCGGCGCGAGATCCGCCTTCTCTTCCAGCAGATACCCCAGCCCGCGCAACGTGACGATCGCCACGCGGCTGCCTTCGAGCTTCTTGCGCAGGCGGTAGACGTAGATCTCGATGGCGTCGGGATTCACGGACTCGTCGATACCGAAGAGCTTCTCCGACAACGCTTCCTTGTTGATGGCACGTCCGCCGCGCAAGATCAGCACTTCCAGTACGGCGCGCTCACGCTTGGTCAGCGCAAGCAGCTCGCCATCGAGCCGGAAACTACGCTCCACACCGTCGAACACGAGCGGCCCGCACGTCACATCCGCACTTTCGTGATGCTGAGAACGGCGGATCAACGCGCGCGCACGCGCTTCCAGTTCATCGAGTTCGAACGGTTTTGAAAGATAATCGTCGGCCCCGAGATTGAGGCCCTTCACCCGGTCTTCGAGTGAGCCGTGTGCGGTGAGGATCAGCACGGGCACCCGATTACGGCGTGCACGCAATCGGCGCAGGATCTCGAGCCCGTCCAGTCGCGGCAGCCCCAGATCGAGAATCACGAGCGAATATTCCTGCGTGCGTAGGACGTGATCGGCCGCCTCGCCGTCGTGCATACAATCGACGGCGAAGTTCGCCTGCGTCAGCGCTTCGGAGAGCGATTTGGCCAGGCTCGGATTGTCTTCGACAAGCAGGATGCGCATGAGAACTAGGGAAATCCATGACCCGAAAATCGGGGCTCGGGCCGGATTCGACACGAAATCGAAAGCGAATTGAAAGTTTCGGCAAATTAACATGCGCCACGCGAAAACGACAAACCCCATGCAAGGGGTCTTCCGGAGGATGACATGAAGCAAACGATAATGCCCCGCGCCCTGCTCGCGACGACGACGCTCGGTGCAGCGCTCTTCACGGCAGCGCTCTTCACGGCAGCGCTCCCGGCCGCCCATGCTCAGGTGCCGCCCGGCTATCCGGCGAACTATCAGGCCACCATCGACGCCGCAAAAAAGGAAGGCAAGCTGATCGTCTATTCGGTGACGGACACCGCGCTGGTGCGCCCGCTCATCAAGGACTTCGAGTCGATGTACGGCATCAAGGTCGAGTACAACGACATGAACAGCACGGAGTTGTACAACCGCTACATCAGCGAGTACGCCGCGCACAGCACCAGCGCCGACGTGCTCTGGAGCTCCGCAATGGATCTCCAGGTCAAACTCGTGAACGACGGCACGATGGCGAGCTACGAATCGCCCGAAGCTGCCCACATTCCGCAATGGGCGCAGTACCAGAAGCAGGCCTACGGCACGACGTATGAGCCGCTCGCCATCGTCTACAACAAGCGTCTGTTGCCCGCAGGCGAAGTGCCGCAAACGCGCATGGAGCTGATCAAGCTGCTGCAGACGAATGCGGCCAAGTTCAAGGGCAAGGTCACGACCTACGACATCGAAAAGTCGGGCGTGGGCTTCAACTATCTGACGCAGGATGCACGCGTGAACCCCGAAGTGACGTGGGAACTCGTCGGCGCGATGGGCGCACTCAACCCGAAGCTGCAATCGAGCACGGGCGCCATGATGGAGCGCATCTCGTCGGGTGAAAACCTGATCGGCTACAACATTCTCGGCTCGTATGCGTTCGCCAAGGCGAAGAAGGATCCGTCTATCGGCTACGTCTATCCGCGCGACTACACGCAGGTCGTGAGCCGTCTCGTGACGATCTCGAAGCAGTCGAAGAACCCGAACGCGGCCAAGCTGTGGGTCGACTATCTGCTCTCCAAGCGTGGTCAGACGCTGCTCGCCAATCAGGCCAACCTGTTCTCGATCCGTGCGGACGTCGACGGCGAAACCTCGATGGCGAACCTCACGCAGCAGCTCGGTTCAGCGCTCAAGCCGATCCCCATCGGCGCGGGTCTGCTCGTCTATCTGGATCAGTCGAAGCGTCTTGAATTCCTCAAGCGCTGGCAGCAGTCGATCAAGCGCTGATCGGCACCGACCGAAGCTGCCGCATCCGTCTTACGATTTTCTAAGCCCCAGGCCTCAAGTCCGGCGGCCGCGCCCTCACCTCGTCTCCTGACGACGTAACGCGCGGCCCGCCTCTCCCCAAGCCTTTCTCGATATGCGCCCTGCGGGGTGCAGGGAGACTCTCATGCTGTCGTCCTCTACTGCCAACCGCGCAGCGGCCCCTGTCGGCCGTCCGCCAGCGGGTGCCGCCCCTCACGTAGCGCCGCCCTGGCGCGCGCTCGCGGCCACTTCGCGCTGGCTTGTCATCGCCGTGCTCACGATTGCGGTGTTGCTGCCCCTGTCGTTCATCGTGCTGCAGAGTCTGCTCTCCGCACCGTTCTTCGACGCCAGCCGCACGTTCGGCATCGACGGTTACCGCTTTATCTTCACCGATCCCGACTTCTGGTCGGCCGTGAAGAACTCTTTCATCATCGCGTTCGGGATGTTGTTCATCTCGATCCCGTTCGGCGGCATTCTCGCCTTCCTGATGGTGCGCACCGACCTGCCCGGCCGCCGCTGGCTCGAACCGCTGCTGCTCACGCCGGTGTTCGTCTCGCCGATGGTGCTCGCGTTCGGTTACGTGGTGGCTGCCGGTCCCGTCGGCTTTTACTCGGTCTGGTTCCGCGAACTGACGGGCATCGACGCCCCGTGGTCGGTCTACTCGATCTTTGCGATCACCGTGATCGTGGGCCTCACGCACGTGCCGCACGTCTACCTGTACTCGTCGGCCGCGCTGCGTAATCTCGGCTCCGACGTCGAAGAAGCCGCTCGCGTGGCCGGCGCCCGCCCGTTCCGCGTGGCGCTCGACGTGAGCTTGCCGATGACCATGCCTGCGCTCCTGTTTGCGGGCGTGCTCGTGTTCTTCCTCGGTTTCGAAGTCTTCGGTCTGCCGCTGGTGCTCGGCGATCCCGAGGGCCATCTGGTGCTGGCCACCTACCTCTACAAGCTGACCAACAAGCTCGGCGTGCCGTCGTATCACCTGATGGCGGCCGTGGCGATGTGCATCGTGGCCATCACCTTCCCCCTCGTGCTGCTGCAACGTCACCTGCTCAAGCGCGCGAACAAGTTCGTCACGGTGAAGGGCAAGGCGGGACGTCAGACGGTGCTGCCGCTCGGCATCTGGCGCTGGGTCGCGCTGGCGATCGTGGCGGTGTGGTTGATCGTGACGGTGTTCGTGCCGATCTCCGGCATCGTGCTGCGCTCGTTCGTCACGCACTGGGGCGAAGGCGTCGCGCTCGGCGAAGTGCTCACGCTCGCGAACTTCACCGAGCTGTTCGAGCAGGACAACCTCGTGCGCGCCATCGTCAATACGCTGGGCATCGGCGTGATCGGCGGCGCGCTGGCCGTGGGCTTCTACTCGCTCGTCGCCTTTGCCGGTCATCGCCGCAACGACTGGGCCGCGAAGCTGCTCGACTACCTCGTGCTGCTGCCACGCGCTGTGCCGGGCCTGCTCGCCGGTCTCGCGTTCCTCTGGATCTTCCTGTTCGTGCCGGGACTGCGCGAACTGAAGAACTCGATGTGGAGCATCTGGGTCGCTTACACCGTGGTGTGGCTCGCCTACGGCATGCGCCTCATCCAGAGCGCGCTGCTGCAAGTCGGCCCTGAGCTGGAAGAAGCCGGGCGCAGCGTCGGCGGCACGCGCAGCCGCGTGAGCCTGGACGTCACGCTGCCGCTGGTGCGCTTCGGTCTGCTCGCTGCGTGGCTGCTCATCTTCATGATCTTCGAGCGCGAATACTCGACGGCCGTCTACCTGCTTTCGCCGGGCACGGAAGTCATCGGCTCGCTGCTCGTGTCGCTGTGGGCGACCGGCGCGGTCGATCAGGTCGCCGCGCTCTCTGTCATCAACATCGCGATGGTCGGCGCCGGTCTGGGCGTGGCGTTGCGCTTCGGAGTCAAATTGCATGGATAAGCTCATCGTCGACAACCTCTTTCTGAGCTACGGCGCCAACCCCATCCTCAAGGGTGTGTCGTTCGAACTCAAAGCCGGTGAAGTCGTGTGTCTGCTGGGCGCTTCGGGCAGCGGCAAGACCACCTTGCTGCGTGCCGTGGCCGGTCTCGAACAGCCGTCGCAAGGCCGCATCGCGCTTGACGATCAGGTCTTCTTCGACGGTGCCAGGAACGTCGATTGTCCGGTCGAGCAACGCTCGCTCGGTCTGGTGTTTCAGTCGTACGCACTGTGGCCGCACCGCACCGTGGCGGATAACGTTGGCTACGGGCTGAAGCTGCGCAAAGTAGGCGCGGCGGAGCGTCGCGAGCGAGTGCAGAGCGCCCTCGACCAGTTGGGCCTCGGCCATCTCGCCGAACGCTTCCCCTTCCAGCTCTCGGGCGGTCAGCAGCAACGTGTCGCCATTGCGCGTGCGCTCGTCTACAACCCGCCCGTCATTCTGCTCGACGAGCCGCTCTCGAACCTCGACGCCAAGCTGCGCGAAGAAGCGCGTGCGTGGCTGCGCGAGCTGATCGTGTCGCTAGGTTTGTCGGCGCTGTGCGTCACACACGATCAGACCGAAGCCATGGCGATGTCGGACCGCATTTTGCTGCTTCGCAACGGCCGCATCGAGCAGGAAGGCACGCCGGCAGAACTGTACGGCTCACCGCGCTCGCTCTACACGGCGGAGTTCATGGGGAGCAATAACCGCATCGACGCGACGGTCAGCGCCGTCGACGGCGATCTCGTCACGCTCGCAGGCGACGGTTTTGCACTGCAAGCGCGCGCACGCGACACGCTCGCGCCGGGGCAGGACGCGCAGGCCGTCATCCGTCTCGAGCGCGTGCAGGTGGCCGACGGCCCGGGCCTCAACCGCGTGAACGCCCAGCTCGTCACGTCGATGTATCTCGGCGACCGCTGGGAGTACCTCTTCCATTGCGGCGCGTTGCGTTTCCGTGCATTCGGTCACGTCCCCCGCGAACCCGGCAATCACTGGGTGGAATTCCCCGCGAACGACTGCTGGGCGTTTGCGCAATCGAACGGCTAAGGGAGACGCCGACACGCTTTTCATGCGACGCGCGGGCGCTCTCCCGCGCAACACCACGAGAAAGAGAACAGAGGAGATAACAATGAAACGAAGCAGTATGGCGCGTGCCGCGCTGATCGCTGTGGGCGCACTGGCCGCTCAGGCGCACGCCCAATCGAACGTGACGATTTACGGGATTGTCGACGCCGGCGTCGAGTATGTGAATCATGCCGCCGATAACGGCGGTGCAATGCGCGCGGTCTCGGGTGGCAAGAACACGTCGCGCTTCGGCTTCAAGGGCACGGAAGATCTCGGCGGCGATCTCAAGGCCGTGTTCAACCTCGAGAGCGGCATCAACGTCGTGAACGGCCAGTTCGACGACGGCCCCGGCGCAATCTTCGATCGCCGCGCCACCGTCGGCCTGTCGCACAAGAAGTGGGGCCAGTTCACACTCGGCCGCACATTCACCACGACGTACGACTACATGCTCCAGTTCGACCCGATGGGTTACGCGCCGAACTACTCGTGGGCGACGAGTGCGACGGCCACCGGTGGACGCAAAGACGGCCTGTTCTCCCGCTCGGCTAACGCCGTGCGCTACGACGGCGAGTTCAACGGGCTGAAACTCGGCGCGATGTATGGCTTCGGCAACGTGGCCGACAGCATGAAGACGTCGTCGAAGTACGACTTCGCCATCGGCTACGAGAACGGTCCGTTCGCCGTCGTCGCAACGTACGATCGTCAAAACGGTGCGGGCAACAGCGTGACGCCGGCCGACACGACGGACTACATCCAAGGGATTCACGCAGGTGCGAGCTACCGCTTTGGCGGAGCCAAGGTGATGGCCGGGTATCGCAACTACAAGAAGACGTTCGTGACCGCAGGCACCGCATCGCTGCGCAGCGACATGTACTGGCTCGGCGCATCGTACGACTTCACGCCTGCGTTCACGCTGTATGGCGCGATCTACCATCAGGACATCAAGGACGCGAGCGACGCCGATCCGACGCTCATCTCCCTGCGTGCGCAATATGCGATGTCCAAGCGCACGGCGCTGTATCTGTCCGGCGGCTATGCCTTCGCGAAGCACGGCCAGAAGGTCAGCCTTTCGCGCGACCTGACGGGCGCTGCCGATACGCAGGTCGGCGTGACGGCGGGCATCCAGCATCGCTTCTAAAACGGCGTAACGACGTTTCACATCGCTTCAATCCGCTTTAAACCTTTTTAATCCGCTTCAAACCTCTTCGCATTCGCGTCAGCCAATGCGTTTCCTCAACGACGGCCCGCCGATGGCGGGGCGCACCGCTTGCCGGGCCGTCGTGTCTTTTTTCGCATCCCTTGCGACGTATGTGACGTCAGGAAAGCGATTCGATGTGCGTCGAGTGCGCGTAGACCTGACCGAACCGATTCGCCAGAAAATCCGGCAACGCGATCTGTTCCTGACGCACGAAACCGCGCTGCGGGAGTTGTTTAGCGAAGAACATGTCGACTGCAGCGCAAATGGCCGACGCCGTCGTGATCTGGATGGCGCTCGCGCTGTGACCGTTGTTGCGCTCCGCGAAGATCTTGCGCGCAAACACTTCCTGCGTGAGCACGCCGCGACGAAGCCCGTTCACCACCACGAAGATGAGCACCACGTCCTGCAAAGTGCTCGGAATCGCGCGCTTGAGAATCGTCTTGATCGTTTCCTGATCGTCCTTCAGACGTAGCTCGTTCAACAGCACCTTCATCAAGGCACCATGCCCCGGATAGCGCACGGACTTGTAGTCGAGATCGCGCACTCGCCCCGCCAGCGTTTCACATAACGTGCCGAGACCCCCCGAGGTATTGAAGGCCTCGTATTCCACGCCATCGAGCGAGAAGTGTTCGAGGTCTTCCAGCGGCTGCACACTCAGGCGCGCACCATCGCGAATCGCCTCGCACGGCTGGCAATACTCGTTGATCAATCCGTCGACGCTCCACGTCAGGTTGTACTTCAGCGAGTTGGTCGGAAAGGCTGGCAGTGCACCGACGCGCATCTTCACCGAGTCGACGCGGTCGAACGCCGCCGCGAGGTGATGCGCCGCAATCGCGATGAAGCCCGGCGCGAGTCCGCATTGCGGCATCAACGCTGTCGATGCGCCTTCAGCCAGTTGCGCTATCGCGTGCGTGGCCGCCACGTCTTCGGTCAGATCGAAGTAGTGACAGCCCGCTGCCACGGCGGCGGTTGCCGCGCTCGTGGCCATCGTGTAGGGCAAGGCGTTGACCACGGCATCGAAGCCGGTGACTGCGCGTTGCAGCGAGCCAGTGTCATTGCCGGTGAGTTCGACGAACGCGTGCGCATAGTCGCGCACCGCTTCAAAGGACTGCGCGTTGCGGTCGAACACCGTCACCCGGTAATCGCCGCTGTCGTGCAACAAACGCGCGATGGTCTGGCCGATGTGTCCCGCACCCAGCAAGGCGATCTTTTTCATGTCTTTCCCCATTCAGGAACGTCGGTCGACGCGTCATCACGGCTTGCCGCGCGACGCGATATGCCTCAATTCTAGGGAGAGATTCGGATGAAATGTAGCGTTAAATCGTCGATAACTACGTCATTGGTGACGATATGTCGCACATTCACTTCATATCGTCATAAAGAAGGCGCTATGCCACGACTGAACGTTGAGCCAACAGCCCCTTGAGTCCGCGAATCGACACACGACCAGCACACGGATGAGCGCGTTCTGAAAGCCGAGGCGACACGCGCTTATCGATAATCTCGCCCACCCGCGCGGTCGTGGCGCTGTCAGGAGTTTCGAATTGTCATCCCCTACGATCTCTCGTCTCCTTCGCTTCCTTCGTCCCTCTCGTCCCTCTCGTCCCTCTCGTCGCTTTCGTCGCTTTCGTCACTTTCGTCGCTTTCATCTTCTTTATTCCTGCGCCGCAATCGCTGTCGTCGCAGCGCTCATGTCGACACCCGCGCGGGCTGACTGTTGGGACGTCGCCGCAGATCGCTATCGTCTCGATCCGCTGCTGCTGTACGCCATCGCACAAGTCGAATCGAATCTCGACGTGAACGCCAGCAACGTCAACCGTAACGGCACGCGCGACATCGGCCTGATGCAGATCAACAGCGCCCACCTGCCGACACTCTCTCGCTACGGTCTGACCGAGCGTCGATTACGTGAAGACGCCTGTGCGTCGATCATCACCGGCGCGTGGATTCTCGCAGGCTTCGTACGTCAGTATGGGTATGGATGGGAAGCCGTGGGCGCCTATAACGCCGGCGGCGGTGAGGCACGCGCCATGCTGCGCCAGCGCTACGCCGACAAGGTTCGCAAGCGCTATGCGGTGCTCGTGGCCGAGCGTGAAAGGCGGGCGACGCTGCGGTGAAGTTTTGCGCAAGCGGCCTGCACATCGGACCTCTCGCGGATTCCTTTTTACGGCATTCATGTGTCATGAAAATGAATTCGATGACATTCGTCGCGGTGTGCTGCGATGCGTTGCATCGGTCAGACATCGGTCGCGTAATTTGGTTAATACACCTATGGAATTGCGGGTTCGTTCGATATAGTTCGGCCCGAACCCACGGGGCGCCCGTCCACAGGCGAAGGGTTCGAATTGATTAATAAGTTTTCGATAGAGGATTCGACCGATGAAAAAGACGCAATTGGCCGCCGCACTGGCTGGCGTGATCGCAGCCGCTGCGGCAGGTGCTGCACATGCGCAAAGCAACGTTTCGCTGTATGGCGTTCTCGATGGGGGTCTCGCCTACGTGAGCAACGTCGGTGGCAGCAAAAACTTCACGACGGCTGATGGCCTGCAATCGGGTAATCGCTGGGGTCTGAAGGGTTCGGAAGATCTGGGCGGCGGCACGTCGGCCATCTTCACCCTGGAGAACGGCTTCAACATCACGAACGGTGCTCTGGGTCAGGGCAGCCGTGAATTCGGCCGTCAGGCATTCGTCGGTCTGTCGAACAAGACGTTCGGTAGCGTGACCATCGGTCGTCAGTACGACTCCGTGGTGGACTTCGTGAGCGGCCTGACGTCGGCCAAGCAGTTTGCAACGAAGCTCGGCGCGCACGTCGGCGACGTTGACAACCTGTACAACTCGTTCCGCATCAACAACTCGATCAAGTACACGAGCGCCAACTACGCTGGCTTCTCGTTCGGCGGCCTGTATGGCTTCTCAAACCAGGCCAATAGCGGCAACGGCACGGGCTTCTCGAACAACCGCGCATGGAGCCTGGGCGCGAGCTACGCCAACGGTCCGTTCAAGTTTGGCATCGGTTACCTGGAAGTCGGCACGCCGAACGGCGCGAACACCGGCGGTGCAGTGACCGGCGATTACAGCGGCGACTTCTACTCGGCCAAGGTCGGCACGGCAACGGTCGGTGTGGACAAGCAGCGCGTGCTCGCCACGGGCGGCAGCTACAAGTTCGGTCCGGCAAACGTTGGCTTCATCTATAGCAACACGCAGCTGAAGTATGTTGGCGGCACGGGCGCACGTGTGTCGAACTACGAACTGAACGGCACGTACAACCTGACGCCGTCGCTGCTGCTGGGCCTGTCGTACACGTACACGGACGCCAGCACGCGCAGCGCCACGCTCGCCAACCTGAGTCCGAAGTACCACCAGGTCAACGCCGCGGTGGACTACCTGCTCTCGAAGCGTACCGACGTGTATCTGGTCGGTGTCTATCAAAAGGCCGCTGGCGACGCCTCGGCCGCATCGATCAACGGTGCTGGCGGTGCGTCGAGCACGAAGACCCAAACGGCTGTGATCTCGGGCCTGCGCCACAAGTTCTAAGCTAAACGCTTCGCGAGATGTTTAGCCGTTGATTTGAGTGCTCCAGTAGTTGAGGGAGTCCCGAAAGGGACTCCTTTTTTGTTTGGGTGGAGACTAGACTCGGGAGAATAGCGACGTCTGCCTCAACTTGACCAGGCACGTGCCGCTATATTAGTATCCCGCCTGAAAACTACGTACCAGCGGGTGCGAAAAACGTAGCGCCGCCCGGGCAACCGGGTCCCACCAGGAGTGGGAGTTCTGCAACATGTCAGATAGAGAATCCCGCATGCGACGGCCACCTTTCGGTGGCCGTTGGTTTTTGTAGTGTCGCATGCACTTACGCCCGAATCGGCGAACCTTTGTGGATGTTGCGTAACAACGTGCTCAACGCGATCTTTTTGGCCTCTCGCTGCCGTCGCGTCAATCCACCCTCCAGCACGTACGCCGACTGCACCCGCAAGATCAACCGCTTGCGCCGCCGGTCCCTCTCAACCTCGAAAAACACGGCATAGAGCGCCTTTCGGCCCAGCGCATCGACATGTTCGTGCGTGACAAAGTTTGGTCGCCTGTCGTCTGCTAACGTGATACGTCGAGTCCCCAGACTCAACACGATTTTGCGTAGGATTTTTCGGGAAAGCGCGTAGCGCTCTGGACACAGCACCCGACGCTCTCGTCCGTCTGTGTAAATCTCCTGAGTCGGAATCGAAGCAATCGGCCGAGCATCCCACTGAATGCTTTTAGTGAAGCAGTGACAGGAAAATAGCACCAGCACGGAGACATCGCAGCGCTCCGCGATTTGCACTCTGAAAGCGAATGGCGACAAATGACTCAGATCCCAGACAACGCCTCGAAAGCTAACGGTGCCGAATGGCCGTGGCAGCCCATCTGCCAAGGCCTCAGGCAGTGGCTCCACCAACAGCATTTGCACATGATCAGGAAACGTTGAAGTCAGCCATTTTAGAAACGCATGCGTCGGTGCGAGCAGATGCACCGAAAAATCGGACGCGGCCTAACTCAATAATTCATTAGTACTGACTATCGGACCGAAGCGGCATCGATACGTCATCGACGCAAATGCAGCTTGCATCTTGCGCAAGTTTGAGTACACTCAACACTGTACAAAAACACAGCACCCATATTCGACTGGAGGAGCACGAAAGTGAACCAAACCGCCAAAGGGCTTTTCGATGTTCAGCTCGGGCCGGAAGCGCTGAGTGCCGTTGCGCAGGACACCGGGCTTGGCCGCCTCTCGCTGGACAAGACGTACCACGGGGATCTGAGTGCCACCGGTCGGGGAGAGATGCTGGCGTTTCGCAGCGGCACACCTGGCTCAGCCGGTTACGTCGCCATGGAAACCGTGCGCGGCGCGCTTCATGGACGCAACGGGACGTTTGTGTTGCAACACAGCTCGACAATGACGCGCGGCGTACCCACGCAGTCCATTACCGTCGTGCCCGATTCCGGGACCGATGCGCTGACGGGCCTGACCGGCAGTCTCGTCATCGAAATCACCGACGGAGAGCACGCTTACGACTTCCGCTACGCCCTTCCCGACGAACCGTCTTCCGCAGGAGAACAAGCATGAGTCACCGAGGCCGCGATCGTCAGATCGACAACATCGAGTTCAACGTCTGCGATATTGCACGCAGCAAAGCGTTCTACGGCAGCGTGTTCGGCTGGACCTTCACCGACTACGGCCCGACGTACACCGAATTCACGGACGGACGCCTCACGGGTGGCTTCACGACAGGAGAAGCGGTTCGCCCCGGCGGACCGCTGGTGATCCTCTACGCAGACGATCTCGCCGGAGCCCAACAGCGTGTCGAAGCGGCCGGTGCAACGATCAGCCGTCCCGTGTTCTCATTTCCCGGCGGTCGCCGCTTCCACTTCCTCGATCCCGATGGTTACGAACTCGCAGTCTGGTCGGCCGCGACGTAAGCCACCGATGTCCGGGAACGACTCACGTCGACATCGCTGAACGCACAAAGCAAAAGAGGCACCCGCAGGTGCCTCTTTCCGAACTAGCCGACGGGGCCTGAAAACGCAGGCGCCTTCGTCACCTCACTCCACCGTGACCGACTTCGCGAGATTGCGCGGCTTGTCGACGTCGGTGCCGCGAGCGCAGGCGGTGTGATACGCGAGCAGTTGCAGCGGCACGACGTGCAGAATCGGCGACAACTGGCCGTAGTGCTCCGGCATACGAATCACATGGAGGCCTTCGGCATTCGCGATCTCCGTGTCCGAATCGGCAAACACATACAGCTGACCGCCACGGGCGCGCACTTCCTGCATGTTCGACTTCAGCTTCTCCACCAGCGCGTCGCGCGGCGCCACCGTCACGACAGGCATCTGATCCGTCACCAGCGCCAGCGGGCCATGCTTCAGTTCGCCAGCCGGATACGCCTCGGCGTGGATGTACGAGATTTCCTTGAGCTTGAGTGCGCCTTCCAGGGCAATCGGGTAGTGCAGACCACGCCCCAGGAACAGCGCGTTTTCGCGACGGGCGAACTCTTCGGCCCACGCAATGATCTGCGGCTCCAGCGCCAGCACGCTGTGCAGCGCCGACGGCAGGTGACGCAGCTGCGTCAGGTAATCCGCCTCTTGCGCCGCGCTCAGACGGCCGCGCAACTTCGCAATTGTCAGCGTCAACAGGAACAGCGCCGTGAGCTGCGTCGTGAACGCCTTTGTCGACGCCACGCCGATTTCCGTGCCCGCACGCGTGAGGTAATGCAACGCGGTCTGACGCACCATCGCGCTCGTTCCCACATTGCAGATCGCCAGCGTATTCGTCATGCCCAGCGATTGCGCATGCTGCAGCGCCGCCATCGTGTCGGCCGTCTCACCCGATTGCGAGATCGTCACGACCAGCGTTTTCGGATTCGGCACGCTGTCGCGGTAACGGTACTCGCTCGCCACTTCGACCTGCGTCGGAATCTGCGCCAGCGACTCCAGCCAGTACTTCGCCGTCATGCCCGAGTAATAACTCGTGCCGCACGCCAGAATCAGAATCGAATCGACGTTGCTGAGCATCGCTTCGGCTTTCTCGCCGAAGAGCGTCGGCGAAATACCTTCGACGCCTTCCATCGTGTCGCCGATCGCGCGCGGTTGCTCGAAGATTTCCTTCTGCATGTAGTGACGATACGGTCCCAGCTCCACGGCCCCCGTGTAAGCCTGAACGGTGCGCACTTCACGCTCGACAGCCGCATCGTTGCGATCCACGATCTTCACGCCGTCCAGCGTGAGTTCGACGACATCGCCCTCTTCCAGATAGATGAACTGATCGGTCGTGCCAGCCAGCGCCAGCGCGTCCGACGCGAGGAAGTTCTCGCCCTCGCCCACACCGACTACGAGGGGCGAACCCGCACGTGCACCGATGACGCGATGCGGCTCCTGCTTGCGGAACACGGCAATGGCGTAAGCGCCATGCAGACGACGCGTCGCCAGACGAACCGCCTGATACAGATCGCTGGCTGCGCCATTAGAGAGAATGTGGTGAATCAGATGGGCGATGACTTCGGTGTCGGTTTGCGACACGAACTCATAGCCAAGACCGCGCAATTCGTCCCGCAGGCTTTCGTGGTTCTCGATGATGCCGTTATGAACCAGTGCCACTTCGTCGCGCGAGAAGATCGGGTGCGCGTTGTTCGTGACCGGTGCGCCGTGCGTTGCCCAGCGCGTGTGGGCAATGCCCGTTTCGCCCGTCAGTTGCGTCTGGGCAAGCTGCTCGTCGAGGTCAGCCACGCGCGAGACGCTGCGTGCACGTTGCGGCACACCGTCCTTGAGTACAGCCACGCCACAAGAGTCGTAGCCACGATATTCGAGACGACGCAAACCTTCGACCAGTACCGGTACTACATTACGTCGCGCCACCGCGCCGACAATGCCGCACATATTCGCTTCCCTAAGAGCCAGAAACGCTGGCTCATTCAATCGGATGAGATCCGAATTCACTCACCAGCGCACGCCAATCGGCCATGCGCCAGCACATAACCGTCGATTTTACTGCTTCTGCTTGCGCGGGCGGACATAACCCGTCTTCGCTTCCTGCGTCTTGCCGTTGAGCACCAGTGCATCTTCCGGCGTGTCCTTCCAGACTGTCGTGCCAGCGGCAATCGTCGTACCGCGTCGGACCGTGACGGGGGCTACCAGTTGCGTGTCCGAACCGATGAAGACATCGTCCTCGATAATCGTGCGGTGCTTGTTCGCGCCGTCGTAGTTGCACGTGATCGTGCCTGCACCGATATTCACACGCGCGCCCACGGTCGAATCGCCGACGTACGCCAGATGGTTCGCCTTCGACCCCTTGGCCATCGATGCATTCTTCACTTCCACGAAGTTGCCGATGTGCACGTCGTCCGCCAGATCGGCGCCAGGGCGCAGACGGGCGTACGGCCCGATGACCGCATTCGCCCCGACCACTGCGCCGTCCAGATGACTGAACGCTTCGATACGGGTGTCCGCACCGATCGTGGTATTGCGAATGACGCAGTTCGCACCGATGGTAGCTCCGTCGCCGATCGTGACCTTGCCTTCGAAGACACAGTTCACGTCGATGGAAACGTCGGTGCCGCAGACGATCTCCCCACGAACATCGAAGCGCGCCGGATCGATCAGCGTGACACCGGCCGCGAGCAGTGCCCCCGCCGCATTGCGCTGATAGTCGCGCTCCAGCGCGGCCAGCTGCGCCTTGTCGTTCACGCCGTTCGGCTCCCAAGCAAACGCTGGCTGCGTGGTGACGACGGACACGCCGTCCGCCACCGCACAGGCGATCACGTCGGTCAGGTAGTACTCGCCCTGCGCATTCTGATTCTTCAGACCGCCGAGCCATCCCTTGAGCGCGCGCGTCGGGGCGACGACGATCCCCGTATTGATCTCACGAATCGCCAGCTCGGCCTCGTTGGCATCTTTCTGTTCGACGATACGCTGCACGTTGCCCGCCGCATCGCGCACGATGCGACCATAGCCTGTCGGGTTGTCGAGATCGACGGTGAGCACACCCAGCTTGTCGTTGCCCGCTGCATCGAGCAGTCCTTGCAAGGTCTCGACGCGCGTGAGCGGCACGTCTCCGTAGAGCACGAGGGTCGGCACCGATTCGTCGAGCTGCGACGCCGCTTGCTGCACGGCGTGCCCTGTGCCCAACTGATGCGTCTGCTCTGCGAACAGGATGTCCTGCGCAGATACGGCTTCGCGCACGGCGTCGCCACCGTGCCCGATCACTACGATGAGCTTGCCCGGCGCGAGTTGACGCGCAGTCGCAATCACGTGTGAGAGCAACGGGCGGCCAGCCAGCGGCTGCAACACCTTGGGCAACTTCGAGCGCATGCGCTTACCCATGCCGGCGGCGAGAATCACAATATTCATGGCGTCGTGACGATTCGAAAGTGGGAGGCGTTTGTCAGTGTGTCGGGATCTCGCGTCCCCGGCCGATGACAGCGCGGGGATCACTGGGGACACGTCTGGCGCACGATTCGGTTCGCAAGATACGCGCCCGTCGTGCGTCAGTCGTCGATGTCGATCAGTCGTCGAATTGCGTCAATTGATTGATGCGGATGATGCCCGCATCGTCCTCATCGCCGCAGGGCGCTTCGTCGAACGCAATGTCGCCGAGCGGATCGGGCTGCCCCGTCGCACGCAAATTCCGGAAGTCGTGAAGGCCCGTGTCCATCAGATGCGACGGCACCACGTTCGACAACGCGCTGAAAATCGACTTGATGCGCCCCGGGTGCTGCTTTTCCCACAGGCGGATGAGCGACTTCATCTCGGCGCGCTTCAGGTTCGGCTGGCTGCCGCACAACGTGCACGGAATGATCGGAAACTGCTTGTACTCGGCGTAACGCTCGAGATCCGGTTCGCGCACATACGCGAGCGGTCGGATCACCACGTTCTTGCCGTCGTCCGATTGCAGCTTTGGCGGCATGCCTTTGAGCTTGCCACCGTAGAAAATGTTCAGGAACAGCGTCTCGATGATGTCATCGCGATGGTGGCCCAGCGCGATCTTCGTCGCACCGAGTTCGCCAGCCACGCGATACAGAATGCCGCGACGCAGACGCGAGCACAGCGAGCAGGTGGTCTTGCCCTCGGGCACCACGCGCTTGACGATGGAATACGTGTCCTGATTCTCGATGTGGAAGTCCACGCCGATGGAACGGAAGTAATCCGGCAGCACGTGTTCGGGAAAGCCGGGCTGCTTCTGATCGAGGTTGACGGCGACGATAGAGAAGTCGATCGGCGCACGCTCGCGCAGCTTGAGCAGAATATCGAGCATGGCATAGCTGTCCTTACCGCCGGACATGCACACCATGACGCGATCGCCCTGCTCGATCATGTTGTAGTCACCGATGGCCTGCCCCGTCAGACGGAACAGGCGCTTTTCGAGCTTGTTGTTCTCGAACGCGAGCTTCTGCGCTTTCTTCACGCTGTCGGCGGCGGCGGCATTGCCGGTCGCAGCCAGTGGCGCGCCGGTCTCAGGCATGACGGCACTCATGTCAGGCATCCTTCATCTGAAACACTTCGATGCCGACCGAGTGGCAATCGGGGTAGACGTCGGGCTTCTCGGTCGACACCCCCACGGCGCGCACGCGCGGATGCGCCAGCAGCGCACGCGCGACGTCGTCGCAAAGGGTTTCTTGCAAGTGAATGTGGCCCTGCCCCACACGCTTGGCGATGGTCTCGCGCATGAAGTCGTAATCCACCACTTCATCGAGCTTGTCTTCCGTGGGCGTGCTCTCGGCGAGCGGGACAAACAGTTGCACATTGATCAGCACGCGCTGCTCGCCACGCTTTTCGTGATCGTGCACGCCGATGTTGATGAACACCTCGTAGTCGCGCAGGAACATGCGACGGCAGTCCATCAGGCGGGGGTGGGAAAGAGCGCTATGCATTTTGAAGACTCGTAATGACAATCAACGAGACCGGTCGGCATCGGCCGGCTCGGTCAGAAATTTCACGTCGCGCGACGAACTCGCGAGATGTTGGCCACCGTCCACATACAACACCGTGCCTGTGACGGCGGGCGCCTGCGCCAGATAGGCGACGGCTTCGGCGATGTCTTCCGGCGTGGACGACGCGCCCAGCGGCGTCGACGCATGCGCGGCGGCAAAACCCGCTGGCGTCTGGTCGACGGACAGAAGCGTGACGCCCGGTGCTACGCCGACCACACGCAAGCGCGGTGCAAATGCTTGTGCGAGCAACGTCGTCGCCACATCGAGCGCCGCCTTCGACAGCGTGTACGACAGGTAATCGGGGTTCGGATTCGCCAGCTTCTGATCGAGCAGATTGACGACGACGCCACGCCCGGACTCACCCAGCGCCGCGTGCATCTCGCGCGCCAGCACCAGCGGCGCGCCTGCGTTCACGCGCATGTGGCGCTCCAGCGCCTGGTAGCCGAAATCGTCGGCGCAATCGTACTCGAAGCGCGACGCATTGTTCACCAGACACACGGGCGCGCCCAGGGCCTCACGGCAACGCCCGATCAGCGCGACGGTGGCGGCTTCGTCGGCGAGCGACGCCTGCAACGCCACCGCGCGGCGACCCATCGCCTCGATGGCAGCCACCGTTTCAAGCGCCTCGTCATGCGAGCGCTCGTAGTGCACGGCGACGTCCCAGCCCAGGCTCGCAAGCTTCAGCGCGATGGCGCGCCCGATGCGGCGCGCGCCGCCGGTCACCAACGCAACGCGCGATGCATGCGACGCGTGCAGCACGTCGGACGTGCGAGCGGCGTCATTTGCGTCGGGGACAGGGCGTGGCGTCGATGCAACGGTCATGCGGCGAATTCCTGTTTCACAGCGGGCGGATGAACGAACTTCGGGCGTCCTGAGGCTTCAGCGGCAGCGGGACACAACAGCCTGCGAACCTTCTGCCGGACTCCTGGCGGAGGCCGAGCGTTGCGCAAACTGGCGAAAAACACGCAAAAACTATCGAAAACCAGCAAAAATCGGCGCAAAACGCGTCGAATTCGCCCACAGACGCACTATCTCAACCATAGCAACCAGTCTGCACCGTCTCCGTTACAATGCCCGCATGAATCAGGCCGCACCGAAACCCCATAGTTTACCCGTTCCGGAGACGGACGCGCTCGAACACTCGCGCCGCCTCACGGCATATCTCGCCGACACCATTGAAGCTGACGGCGGCTGGTTGCCGTTCGATCGCTTCATGGAACTGGCCCTGTACGCGCCCGGCCTCGGCTATTACGCCGCCGGTGCCGCCAAGTTCGGACGCCTCGCCGCCGACGGCAGCGACTTCGTCACCGCACCGGAACTCACACCGTTCTTCGCGCGCACGCTCGCGCGGCAGATCGGCGAAGTCTTCGAACAGACGGGTGACGCGCAAGTACTGGAGTTCGGTGCCGGGTCCGGACGCCTCGCGGCCGATCTGCTGCTCGCCCTCGAAGCCGAAGGCACGCCGTGCGAGCAGTACTCGATCATGGAACTCTCGGGCGAACTTCGCACCCGCCAACGCGACACTATTGAAAAAGCCGCACCGCATCTGCTGGATCGTGTGACGTGGCTCGATCAGTTGCCCGACGCCTTCCACGGCACGATGATCGGCAACGAAGTCCTCGACGCCATGCCCGTACGCCTGTGGGCCCGTCGTCCGGATGCCGACGGTCAGCCGGTCTGGTTCGAGCGCGGCGTCGTGCTCACGCCGGAAGGCTTCGCGTGGGAAGAGCGGCTTTACACCGGCCCGCTGCCGCAAGCGCTCAACGCATTGGCCGATCTGCCTCCGACGCAGGAATATCTGACGGAAACACACGAAGCCGCCGCGGCCTTCGTGCGCAGCGTCGCCCCCTTGCTTGCGCGCGGCGTGCTGCTGCTGATCGATTACGGCTTCCCCGCACGCGAGTACTACCATCCGCAGCGCGCAGGCGGCACGCTCATGTGCCACTACCGTCACCACGCGCACGACGACCCCTTCTATTACCCGGGCTTGCAGGACATCACCGCGCACGTAGAGTTTTCGGGTATCGCCGACGCCGGTGTGGAAGCCGGTCTCGACCTGCTGGGCTTCACGTCGCAGGCGCGCTTCCTGATGAATGCGGGCATCGTCGATCTGATGAGCGCACTCGACCCGACCGACCCGAAGACGTTCCTGCCTGCGGCCGCCGCCGCGCAGAAACTGCTTTCCGAGGCTGAGATGGGCGAGCTCTTCAAGGTCATCGCCTTCGGACGCGCAATGGACGAATGGGCCGGGCTGGTCGGCTTCGTCAACGGCGACCGCAGTCACGCCCTCTGATCCGCTACGCCAACGTCAAATCACGCCCAACCGAGAGGCCGCCCCGATGTTTCGCTGGATGTTCACCATCTTCTTCGCGATCTGCGTCCTCTCGGCAGCCGCGCCCTGGCTGACCAAACTCGGCATCGGCCGCCTGCCCGGTGACGTGCGTCTGCGCTGGCGCGGTAAGGAAATGGTCTTCCCGTTTGCCTCGACCGTGCTGCTCTCGCTTATCTTCAACCTGCTGATTCGTTTGCTGTAACAATCGCTGCACTCCACAACCGCCACAACTGGCACAACACCCCACCCGCCGCAACACCCGTTGCAACGCCGTTCATCGGCCGCTCCAATCGCATTCGCCCCGCACCGCCCCGTCTTCCCCGTCAGTCCCCGCCAATAGTTCGTTGCGCCTTCGCGTCTCACGACGTGGTGCATAACCCTGTCGTTTTCCGGGTTAACTATGATTTGATCATTTGTTGCAAAAAAATTAACATGAAACAAATGATTCAATTTGAATCACGGGAAGACCATTTCAGGAGCAGGACATGATCAAGACGCGATTGACCGGGGTGATGCGCGGGGTGTTGGCCGTAGCGATGACGTTGGCGGCCGGTGCGGCGCTGGCGCAGGGTACGTCGGAGACGCTGCAAAAGATCGAAAGCAGCGGTGTGATTTCCATCGGCCATCGCGAATCGTCCATTCCGTTCTCGTATTACGACAACGGTCATAACGTCATCGGTTACTCTCAGGACCTGTGCAACAAGGTCGTGGACGCAGTCAAAACGCGTCTTAAGAAGCCGGATCTGCAAGTCCGCTTTATCCCCGTCACGTCGCAGAACCGCATCGCGCTCGTGCAGAACGGCACGGTCGACATCGAGTGCGGCGTGACGACGAACCTCACGGCGCGTCAGTCGCAGGTCAATTTCTCGAACACGTTCTTCGTCGCGGGCACGCGCCTGCTCACGAACAAGAATTCGGGCATCAAGGACTTCCCGGATCTGGCGGGCAAGCCCGTCGTGACCAATGCCGGAACGACCTCAGAGCGCATCCTGAACAAGATGAACAACGAGAAGAAGATGGGCATGAACGTCATTTCCGGCAAGGACTACGGCGAGTCGTTCACCATGCTTCAGGGCGGACGCGTTCAGGCATTCATGATGGATGACGTATTGCTTGCCGGTGCGCGCACGATGGGTCGCAATCCCGACGAGTGGGTCGTGACGGGCAAGCCGCAGTCGTTCGAAGCGTACGGCTTCATGATGAAGCACGGCGACACCGAGTTCAAAAAGCTGGTGGACGACACGCTCGCAGGTGTGATGAAGAGCGGCGAGATCAACGCCATGTACAAGAAGTGGTTCGAGACGCCGGTGCCGCCGAAGAACATCAACTTCAATTTCCCGATGAGCGAGCAGCTCAAGCAGCTCTACGCGAACCCGAACGACAAGGCATTCGAGTAAGCAGGACGAGGGCGGCGGGAAAGCGTCCGGAAAGCGGCGCAATAGCGAAGTAAACAATGAGGGGCAGGCGAGATTCGGAAGTCTCGCATGCCCCTCTGTCGTTCCGTCTGACGAATGGGTTAGCTCTCTTCGCCGCCCAACCCTGCCGCGTCGACGGCATCGATGCGCGCGGCCTGAACCGCTTCGCGAATCTTCCCCGGGTTGTCTGCGTACTGACCTGCCACCGCCCCGGCATCGATGCTACGCGCCGCGTCCAGCGCCGCCAGCAAACGCTCGCGTTGTGGATATGGCGCCGTCGCGAAGTCACCGCCACGCCCACGTGCATCCGCTTCGCACGCTTGCAATACTTCGACGAACCGCTCCGGTTTGCGCAGAGCATCGCACCGCTCCAGCAGGCGCACCAACGCACCCGCGCCGAACTTCTGACTTGCATGGATGTTGCCGTGCTCGCGCGCCACGACCTGCGCCAGTTCCCGGCACTCGACCGGCACGCGTAACCGTGCACACAACGGACCGAGCAATCCGACGCTGCGCCCCTCGTGTCCGATGTGGCGAGGCAGGACATCTTCCGGCGTCGTGCCCTTGCCGAGATCGTGCGTGAGCGCAGCGAAACGTACCGGCAGCGAATAGCCCTGCTGCGCGGCGTAGTCGAGCACCATCATCACGTGCACGCCGGTGTCCACCTCCGGATGGAAGTCGGCACGTTGCGGCACGCCCCACAACTGGGAGACCTCCGGCAGAATGCGCGCGAGCGCCCCTGACTCACGCAGAACATCGAACATGCGCGATGGGCGATGTTCCATCAACCCGCGCGAAATTTCCTGCCAGACCCGCTCGGCCACCAATGCGTCGACTTCGCCGTTGGCCGTCATCGTCTGCATCAGCGCCATCGTCTCGTCGGCGACGGTGAAGTCGGTGAAGCGCGCGGCAAACCGTGCGCAGCGCAGAATACGCACCGGATCTTCTGCAAACGCCTCGCCGACATGACGAAACACGCGGGCGTCCAGATCGCGCTTGCCGCCATAGAGGTCGACCAGCACGTCGGACAGACTGTCGTCCGGCAGCACTTCGCGGGCCATGGCATTGATGGTGAAGTCGCGCCGGATCAGATCCTCCTCCAGCGTGACTTCCGGCGCGAAGTAGAACGAGAAGCCATGGTAGCCACGCGCCGTCTTGCGCTCGGTACGCGCCAGCGCATACTCGGCTTGTGTCTTGGGATGCAGAAACACCGGGAAGTCGCGCCCCACCGGACGGAAGCCCTGTCGCACCATCTCTTCCGGCGTCGCACCGACCACGACATAGTCGCGGTCTTTCACAGGCAGTCCCAGCATGGCGTCGCGAATCGCACCGCCGACGGCGTAAATCTTCATGGGCGCACGTCGTAGAAAGCGACGCTCTGCGTCTCCGCACGACCGGCCGCCACCCACGCCTGCACCGCAGGCACTTCGCGAATGCGCTCGGCATACGCCTGTGCATGCGCCGACAACGCGGGCTCGAACGTCGTGAAGCGCATCACGATGGGGGCATAGAACGCGTCGGCAATCGAGAAGTCGCCAAAGAGGAACGGACCTTCGTAGCGCGCGAGGCAGTCTTCCCAGATCGCTTCGACGCGGCGGACGTCGGCGAGCGCCTCGGGCGTCGCACCGGCGCCGGGCCAGTGGGCCGCAACGTTCATCCACATATTGGTGCGCAACGCGGTGAAACCGCTGTGCATCTCGGCACAGATACTGCGGGCATGCGCGCGGGTGCCCAGCGACTTCGGCCACAGCGGCAGATGCGGATAGGCGTCGGCCAGGTATTCGCAGATGGCGAGCGAATCCCAGACGGTGATGCCGTTATCGATCAGACAAGGCACCTTGCCCGTGGGCGAGTAGCGCAGGATCTGCTCGCGCGAATCGGGCTGCGCGAGCCACACGTTCTTCTCTTCGAACGCGATGCCGAAGTGCTTGAGCAGCACCCAGGGACGCATCGACCACGAGGAGTATTTTTTGTTGGCGATGATGAGTTGCATGAGGACCTTCTTTGCCCGCGCAGCGCCTGAGCGCCGCGCGTTGGCTTGTGATGGCGTAGCGATGAAGCAGATGAAACCGATGCAGCGAAGTTGTAACTGACGGTGCTACGTCCGTCGTTCAGTCGAGCCTAACGTCCGGCGAAGCGGCGATAGTCCGACATCCGCTTTTCCCAATTGCCGCCGTTCAGATAGTCGACGGCGATTTCCAGACCGTTCGGCGTCAGATCGAGCTCCGGGGCCAGCGGGCCGGTCAGCACGTTGTCGACCGTCATCGAATCGAGATTGTCGCGCGTGATGATCGGCTCGCCCGGGAGCTTCTCGAAGATCGCGGCCTGAAGTCGTGCGGTGCTGTCCGGCAGCGGCAGGATGGGACGCTCGCAGCCGCAGGCCGCGCCCGCGAAACGCACCAGCGCTTCGAGCGTGTACGCCTCAGGTCCACCGAGTTCGTACGTCTTGCCGATGGTGGCGTCGCATTCCAGCGCCCGCGCAAACGCTTGCGCAACGTCCGTCACATAGATCGGCTGGAAGCGCGCGTTCGCACTGGCCAGCGGCACGATCGGCAGACGCCGTTGCAGCTTCGCAAACGTATTCAGGAAATGGTCGCCGGGGCCGAAGACCACCGACGGACGGAAGATCGTCGCCGCAAGGCCCGACTCGCGAATCACCGCCTCGCCGTCGCCCTTTGAGCGCTGGTACATGCTCGGGCCGTTCGAATCCGCGCCGAGCGCGCTCATATGAACTAGCCGGGTAACGCCACGGTCGTTGCAGGCCTGCGCGATCTTGCGTGGCAGTTCCACGTGCGCCCGCGCAAACGCGCGGCCGTAGGGCGTGCCTCGGTCGCTATGCAGAATACCGACGAGATTGATGACGGCATCGCTGCCCGCGATCACGCGTTCGAGGGCGCGCGGGTCATGCACGTCGCACTCGACGAGTTCCACGCCGGGTAGCACACCGAGCGCCTTGGCGGCTTCGACACGCCGCGTCGGCAGACGCACGGCGTGTCCCAGCGTGACCAGCCGGGCCACCAGATGGCTACCGATGAAGCCGGTGCCACCGACGACACAAACGTTATAGCGCATGCGTCACCTCCGCGTTATGACTGTGGGTTCGCGGACCCGGCCACACCCCGAGGACAGCCATTGGCCGTCACTGGGGCAGGATGACGCCGAGTCGCTCCTTGAGCGATTGCGGACGGCCCGTGATGATGGCCGAGTAATACGTCGTATTCGACAACACGTTCTCGACATACTGACGCGTCTCGTTGAACGGAATCGTCTCAGCGAAGATCGCGCCTTCGACCGGGCGGTCGAGGGTAGAGCGCCACGTGCGCGGCCGTCCCGGGCCAGCGTTATAACCGGCCGACGCGAGCACCGCCGAGCCGTCGAACTTATTGTAGATATCCGACAGATAGCTCGTACCCAGACGGATATTGGTATCGATGTCGTGCATCATGCCCGGGCTGTAGTCGATGCCGATCTGCTTGGCGACCATCTTCGCCGTGGCGGGCATCACTTGCATCAGGCCACCGGCTCCGGCGGACGAACGGGCATTGATGATGAAACGCGATTCCTGACGGATCAGGCCGTACGCCCACGCTTCGTCGAGATCGACGATCTTGGAGAAGCGGTCGACCTTGTCGCGGAACGGCATCAGATAGCGCAGCGAGAAGTCGTGCTCCACCTTCGTGCGATCCGCCGTATTCACCGCACGGTCGAACAGTTCGATACCGTTGGCGTACTGCGCGGCGGCGATCAGCTGACGGTCGGTCATGTTGCGCAATTCCCAGTTCCACTCGCGGTTGCCTTCGAAGCGCAAGCCCATGTCGTAGAACTTGGCAGCACGCAGGAAACCGGCGTTCGAGCGGTTGGCGTCGATCTCGGCACGAGTGACGGCCGTGCGCGGCGGCAGCATCGTCTTGTTGCCCAGTTCCTCGTTCGCCAGCTGACCGTAGAAGTTCGGTTGCGACGCGATCTTCTGGAACTGCGCACGCGCGGCATCGCCCTGCCCGGCTTCGCGCAGCGCGCGACCATACCAGTAAGTCCAGACACCGTCGTCGCGCAACGCGGCCGGCATCGCTTCGATGCCCGTGCGCACGAGATTCCAGTCGCCCGCGCGCAACGCCGCGCGAATCTTCCATTCCTGTGCCGTGTTCGAGAGCTTGGCGGTGCCCGCCTGACGGTACCAGTTGATCGCCATCGGATTCTGCGACAGCGCACCACGCATGCCGATCGCACCCCAGCCGATGGCGCGTTCGTCTTGCGACAGGCTGCCCGCGATACTGCTGAAGCTGCTCGCGGCGAGCATGGCGTCCGAGCGGGCCATGCGCACGGTGGCGAGCAGCGCCAGTTGACGCGACGCCTCCGAGCCATCCACGCCGCGCGCCAGAATCTGCGCCGGACGCGTCGCCGCCATGTCGAGCAACGTGTCGTCCGGACGCGCCGCACCCAGCGCATCGGCAATCTGCTTGCCCAGCGAGGTGTAGTTCTCCTCGTACGCCAGACGAATCTGATGCCAGACTTCCTGACGCGGCAACTGACCGCTCGCGGCGAGCGTATTGATCATGTCGATGCAGCCCTCGCCATAGTTCTTCGGCGTGGTCAGCAGATCGATGGCGGCCTGCGTGACGTTCTCCCCGCGCGAGGCACGCGACATCAGCGCGTAGCACTTGACCTGGGTGTCGTCGTCGAGGGCGAACTTCGGGTACTCGGCGTCGAACGTGCGCCAGTCGTGGCGCTTGCCCAGCACGAGCAGCCAGTCGTTGCGCATGCGATCGGCAATGGCCTGACCGTCATACGTGCGCAAGAAGGCGCGGATATCGTCGTCGGGTGCGTCGAGAAGCGCCTTGCCCGAACGGTCGAACATGCGCGGCTTGATCTGGAAATACTGGACGTACGACGGCACGTCGTAGTCGGTGAGCATCGCGGCGAGTGCGGCGGCGCGCGGTGCGTCATTGCTGCGGGCCGCCTCGCGCAATTGGACGAAGATGTCGTCCGGCGAGCGCTGCGACAGCGCGTCGGCCGATGGCGCCGAGCGGCTTGCCGCCGACTGCGCCTTGGGACGTCCTGTCGCCTGGGTCGTGCTGCAGGCCACCAGCGCGGCAGCGGTCAGGGCGAGCGCGGCGGCGCGATATACTCGGGTCAAACGTTCGGACATCTTCGTGGAGCGTCGGGTAAAAAGTGAATTCAAGCATAGCACGGGACCCCGCCCAATCGGCGGCCCAGACGTCTGGAAATGGGGCGGACGCAACGTCGGCGAACGCACGCCCGAAAGCCCTGCTGCGCCGCGCGTTGCTCGACGCCCGCAGCACCCTCGACGCACGCGCCGAGCGTGACACCGCACTCGCCACCCGGCTGACCGACGAGCTTTCGCGCCGTGCCCCGCGCTGCATTGGCTTTTACTGGCCCATTCAGGACGAATTCGACGCCCGCGATGTCGTCGCCACGTGGCTGGTCGCAGCGTCGCCCGATACGCCCAGATTCGCTGCCCTGCCGGTCGTCACCGCACCGGCCACCCCGCTTGTCTTCCATCGCTGGACACCCGACACCCCCATGATGGAAGGCCGCTACCGCATCCCGGTCCCGCGCGACACCGAAGTGCTGGTTCCCGACCTGCTGCTGGTGCCCTGCGTCGGCTTCACGCGCGACGGTCTGCGCCTCGGCTACGGCGGAGGCTTCTACGACCGCACGCTACATGCGATGGAACCCGCCCCGCAAACGCTCGGTATTGCCTACGACCTTCTCGAAGTTCAGGACCTCAGCGCCGAAGCGCACGATCTGGCGCTCGACGCCATCGTGACGGAATCGGCCACCTACGCCCGCCCTCCCGGCAACCCACGCTAATTCATGACAACGCTCAAGATCCTGCCGCTCGGCGACAGCGCGCTCGTGTGTGAAGCGGGCACCAGCCCGACGTCTGCCAATCTCGCCACACAGCGCCGTGTCTGGCACGTGGCGACGCTGGCCCGCGACTGGCACGACGTGCGCGAAGTCGTACCCGGCATGAATAACCTCACGCTGCTCTTCGACCCGCTCGCCACCGATATCGATGTCCTGAGCGAACGGTTGCGCGATGCCTGGCAGACGCCGCCGGGCGCAGGGGAAGTCGGACGCGACATCGAGATTCCCGTCCAATACGGCGGCAAGCACGGCCCCGATCTTGCGGATGTGGCCAAACACGCGCGCCTGCAACCGAAGACGGTCGTGCAGCGCCACACTGCCCCGGAGTACATCGTCTACTTCATCGGCTTCCAGCCGGGCTTCGCCTATCTGGGCGGATTGGACGATTCGATTGCCGCGCCGCGTCGCGCAGAGCCCCGGTTGTCCGTGCCCGCCGGCTCGGTCGGCATCGGCGGCAATCAGACCGGCATCTACCCGCTCAACTCGCCGGGCGGCTGGCAGATCATCGGCCACGCCACCAGCGCCCTGTTCGACCCCGCTGCGACGCCCCCCGCCCTCCTGGCGCCGGGCGACCGCGTGCGCTTCACTATCGCGAGTCTCGACCTGTGATCGACATCCAGCGTGCCGGCCTGCTCACTACCGTTCAGGACCTGGGCCGAACCCGTCAGCGTGCCTTCGGCGTCGCCAGCGGCGGTGCCCTCGACCCGCTCGCCTGCGCCGTCGCCAACCGGCTCGTGGGCAACGACCAGAACACCGCCACTCTCGAAATCACGATGGGGACGTGTGTGATGCGTTTCACGTCGGCCACCCTCGTCGCGCTGACCGGCGCGGACTGTCACGCCGACCTCGACGGCACGCCCGTGTGGTCGTGGTGGCGCTTCCCCGTCGTGAAAGGTCAGACGCTGACGTTGCGCCCCTCGCGCTTCGGCATGCGAACCTACCTGGCCGTGGCCGGTGGCATCGACGTGCCCGAAACGCTCGGCTCGCGCAGCACCGATCTGAACGGCGGGTTCGGTGGCTTCGAGGGCCGCGCCCTGCACGACGGCGACCGCATCGCCATCGGCCACCCGCGCACCGCCGCACGCAAAGCCGAGCCTCTGGGCGTGCGCCCGCCGCTGTGGCTGTCCGACCCGCTCGCACACCGCGTGCGCGTGCTGCCCGGCCCGGAGTACGACGACTTCACGTCCGTCACGCACAAGAACTTCTGGGAGAACCCGTGGCAGGTCACGCCCAACAGCAACCGCATGGGTTATCGCCTGTCCGGCCCGGAGCCGCTCGCGCGCAAGAAAAACCGCATGCACGACCTGCTCTCTCACGGCGTGTTGCCGGGTGTGGTTCAGGTACCGCCGTCGGGACAGCCGATCATTCTGCTCGCTGACGCGCAGACGACCGGCGGCTACCCGAAGATCGGCACGGTGATCACCGCCGATCTCTGGCGGCTCGGACAGGCACGGCTCGGCAGCACGCTGTACTTTTCGGAATGCACCCCCGCCGAAGCGCGTGAAGCGCTACGCGAGCAACTGCGCTATCTTGATCAGATCGAACGCGCACTCGCGTGGCACGACCGCGGCATTCTGAGTACGCCGAAGGTGGCCGCCATTACGCGCAAACGCACTTGAATACGCAGACTTGAACACGCAGGACAGGCTGTCCCCGCAGGAGAACGCATGATGAAGATCGACCTTAACGTCGACCTCGGAGAAGGTTGCGATTACGACGAAGCACTGCTCGCGCTGGTCAGCTCGGCCAACGTGGCGTGCGGCTGGCATGCGGGCGACGCTGGCACGATGCAGCAAGTGGTGCGCTGGGCGCTGGAGAACGGCGTGGCCATCGGCGCACATCCCAGCTTCCCCGACCGCGAAAATTTCGGACGCACCGAAATGCAGCTCCCGCTAGACGAAATCCGTGCAGGCACGCTGTATCAGATCGGCGCACTCGCTGCGATGGTGCGCGCGCAGGGCGGTTGGCTCACGCACGTGAAGCCTCACGGGGCACTCTACAATCAGGCCGCGCGCGACCCCGCACTCGCCGAAACGCTGGTCGAAGCGATTCGCGCCTTCGACACCGATCTCGCCGTCTACGGTCTGGCGGGTGGCGAACTGGTGAAGGCGGCGCGCGCGGCGGGCATGCACGCCGTCGAGGAAGTGTTTGCCGACCGTGGCTACAACCCGGACGGCTCACTCGTCAAACGCGGCACGCCCGGCGCGCTGATCGAGCGCGAGGAGGACGCCCTCGCACAAACGCTGATGATGGTTCAGGCGCAGCGCGTGCGCGCCATCGACGGCACGCTCGTCCCGATCCAGGCGCAGACCGTCTGTCTGCATGGCGACGGCGAACACGCGCTCGAATTCGCGCAGCGCATCCGTAGTTTCCTGCTCGACGAAGGCATCGAAATCGCGCCGGTGCGCTGACCTCTCAGACGATCGTCGCCCACCAACAAAAACGCCGTCGCCGGGCATCCCGGGACGGCGTTTTCGTATTGCGCTGAAGTTGACGACTTACTGACCGAGCGTCGGCATAACAAGCGACGACGTGGCATTCGCCGGACGTCCCTCAGACCAGCGACGCGTGACCACCTTCGAGCGCGTGTAGAAGCGCACCGACTCCGGCCCGTAAATGTGCTGATCGCCGAACAGCGAATTGCGCCAGCCGCCGAACGAGAAGTACGAGACAGGCACCGGGATCGGCACGTTCACGCCGACCATGCCGACTTCGATTTCGTCTTCGAAGCGACGTGCAGCACCGCCCGACGTCGTGAACACCGCCGTGCCGTTCGCATACGGATTGCGGTTGATGAGCGCAATGGCCTCTTCCAGCGTGTTCACACGCACGACCGACAGCACCGGCCCGAAGATCTCGTTGCGATAGATCGACATATCCGGCGTGACGTTATCGAACAGGCACGGACCGATGAAGAAGCCGTCGTCGCGCTGGGCGACCTTCAGGCCACGGCCGTCCACCACGAGCTTCGCGCCTTCGTCCACACCGGCATCGACGAACCCCTTCACCTTGTCGCAATGCACACGCGTGATGAGCGGTCCCATTTGCGCGACGGGGTCGGTGCCGTCGCCGACCGGCAGCGCCTTCGCGGCTTGTGCGAGACGCGCCACCAGTTGGTCGGCCACATCGCCCACCGCGACGGCCACCGAGATCGCCATGCAGCGCTCACCAGCGGAACCGTACGCAGCGCCGATCAGTGCGTCGACGGTGAAGTCGAGATCGGCATCCGGCATGACCACGCCGTGGTTCTTCGCGCCGCCGAGCGCCTGCACGCGCTTGCCGTGCGCCGACGCCGTGCTGTAGATGTACTGCGCAATCGGCGTCGAGCCGACGAACGACACAGCGTTCACGTCCGGGTGCGTGAGCAGCGCATCGACGGCTGCCTTGTCGCCGTTCACCACGTTCAGCACGCCGTCGGGCAGACCGGCTTCCCTGGCCAGACGCACCAGCAGCAGCGCCGCCGACGGCACCTTCTCCGAGGGCTTGAGCACGAACGTGTTGCCACACGCCACGGCCATCGGGAACATCCACAGCGGCACCATGGCCGGGAAGTTGAACGGGGTAATGCCCGCGCAAACACCCACCGGCTGATGGATCGAGTACGTATCGACGCCGGTACCGACCTGCGGTGCAATCTCGCCCTTGAGCAGATGGGGGATACCGATGGCGAACTCGACCACTTCGATGCCGCGCGTGACTTCGCCGCGGGCGTCGTCGAGCGTCTTGCCGTGTTCCTGCGTGATCAGTTGCACGAGCGCTTCGCGGTTCGTCTCAAGCAATTCGCGGTACTTCATCATCACGCGAGCGCGCTTCATCGGCGGTGTGGCGCGCCAGCCCGGCAGCGCGGCACGCGCGGCGGCGACTGCCGTTGCGACGTCCTTCGCACCGCCCAGCGCCACCTGACGAATCACTTCGCCGGTCGCCGGGTTCGTCACTTCGCCAAAGCGCAGTTCGGCTTCACCCGACGCGACGCTTGCGCCGCCAATCCAATGCTCGATACGTTCGGTGCTGACTCGTTGGTTCATGTCGATTTCCGTAAATACTGTGTGAATGCGGGTGTTGGCTTATGCCGTCTCGCGGATGGCTTGCGCGACGATGCCGAACAACTCGTCGATCTGCGCTTCGCTGATGATGAGCGGCGGCGAGAACGCGAGGATGTCGCCGGTGTATCGGATCAGCGCGCCCTTCTCGAAGCACTTGACGAAGATCTCGTGTGCGCGTGCGCCGGGTTTGCCGTCGCGCGTCGACAACTCGATGCCGCCGACCATGCCGAGGTTGCGAATATCGACGACATTCGGCAGGTCGCGCAGACCGTGAATCGACTTTTCGAAGTGCGGAGCGAGCTTGGCGGCACGCTCGAACAGGCCGTCGTTTTTGTAGACGTCGAGCGCAGCGCAGGCAGCGGCGGCCGCCAGCGGGTGCCCCGAGTATGTGTAGCCGTGGAAGAACTCGATGGCGCCCGTGTTACCGGCGTCGACGATGGTGTCGTGCACGGACGTCTTCACAGCGACGGCGCCCATCGGCACGGCAGCGTTGTTCACGCCCTTGGCCATCGTGATGATGTCCGGCGTCACGCCGAAGTACTGCGCGGCGAACGGCTTGCCGAGGCGGCCGAGGCCCGTGATCACTTCGTCGAAAATCAGCAGAATGCCGTGCTTGTCGCAGATCTCGCGCAGCTTTTGCAGATAGCCTTGCGGCGGCACCAGCACACCGGTGGAACCGGCCAGCGGCTCGACGATCACGGCGGCGATGGTCGACGCGTCGTGCAGCGTGACGATGCGCTCCAGTTCGTCGGCCAGATGCGCGCCCCACGTCGGCTGTCCCTTGGTGAAGGCCGCTTCCTTGATGTTGAGCGTGTGCGGGAGATGGTCGACGGCGGGCAGCAGTTGACCGGAGTACGCCTTGCGGTTCGGCGAGATGCCGCCAACAGAGATGCCACCAAAGCCCACGCCGTGATAGCCGCGCTCACGACCGATCAGGCGCGTGCGCTGACCTTCGCCGCGTGCACGGTGATAGGCGAGTGCGATCTTCAGGGCGGTGTCGACCGACTCCGATCCCGAGTTCGTGAAGAACACGCGGTCGAGGCCCTGCGGCGTGATCTCGGCGATCTTGGCGGCCGCTTCGAACGCTTTCGGGTGCCCCATCTGGAACGTCGGCGCGAAGTCCATCTCACCGGCCTGCTGACGGATCGCTTCGACGATCTCGGTGCGGCAGTGACCGGCGTTCACGCACCAGAGACCGGCGGTGCCGTCGAGAATCTGACGATTGTCCGACGACGTGTAGTGCATGCCTTCGGCCTTGACCAACAGGCGCGGCGAGCTCTTGAACTGACGGTTGTTGGTGAACGGCATCCAGAACGCCGTCATATCGAGATTCAGGTCTTTCATGTTCATCGCGGGGTCTCCCCAGGGGCATGTCACGATCAGGAGGTCCCGGGTTGGCGGCGCGAAGCCGCTCCACGGGTGGATGGAATGGATGCTACGAGAGGTGAACCGGTACAGACATGTACAGTCACCCGGAAAATGGTTATTCTGTATCGGTCAATTGCCCCAACTGTATTGGCAACAGCCAATGGAGCGGACACCCGCCCGCCCCGCACCACGTGGGCCGGGGCCGGATGTGATGCCGCTCGGGATTTACCCGTACACCGCAGGTTGAGTGTTCGACGGAGTACGTAATCCGCACGCTCACTCGCTGTCCTTACCCGTACTCTCGTCAAACCATGGTCCAGCCGCTCGCCTTTACCCTGAACCGCGCGCAACCCGAAGCCCTCGTCGACCAGATCGTGCGGGAGGTCGAGCGGGCGTTGCAGCGTCAGACGTTGCACGCGGGCATGCGCATGCCGTCGATCCGGTCGCTGGCGAAGGCGCACGGCATCAGCACATTCACGGTGGTGGAGGCGTACGACCGTCTCGTCGCACACGGCACGCTCGTGGCGCGGCGCGGCGCGGGGTTCTTTGTGGCGGGCGCGGCGGACACGCGCGAGCCCGGATCGTCCAGCCCCGGCGGGAGCCTGTCGATGGGGGCCGCCGCGAGCGAAGTCACCAACGCCTGGTTGCTCTCGGAGATCTTCGCGGACGACTCCATCGCGGTGAAAAGCGGCTGCGGCTGGCTCCCCGACAGTTGGCTCGACGAGGACGGTCTGCATGGCGCGCTGCGTTCGCTGTCGAAGGGACCGGGCGCGCATTTCGCGCACTACGGGCATCCGCACGGTTATGGGCCGTTGCGTCAGTGGCTCGCCCGACGCCTTGGGGAGTTGTCCATTGACGCGCCACCTGAGCAAATCGTGCTCACGCAAGGTGCCACGCAGGCGCTGGATCTCGTGGTGCGCACATTGCTCAAGCCGGGCGACACGGTGCTGGTCGAAGCCCCGGCGTATTGCAATTTGCTGGCGGTGTTGCGTCTGGCGGGACTGAACGTCGTGGGCATCCCCCGCACGGAAGCCGGGCTGGACCTCGCGGCGCTGGAGCAGGCGGCGCAGACGCATCGTCCGCGCGCGCTGTTCGTAAATCCCGCGTTGCAGAACCCGTTGGGCACGTCGCTCACACCGGCGTCGGCGCATCGCATCTTGCAGTGCGCCGAGCAGCATGGTTTCTGGATCGTCGAGGACGACATCTACCGCGAGCTTGCGCCGGCGGGTACACCGTCCTTAGCGGCGATGGATGGCTTGTCGCGCGTGATTTACGTCTCCAGTTTTTCGAAGACGATCTCGCCGTCTGTGCGCGTGGGGTATCTGGCGTGTTCGCGCGATCTGGCGCATGAGATTGCGCGCAGCAAGATGGTGGCGGGGCTGACGTCGTCCGAGATCAACGAGCGCATCGTGCACGCGATCCTGACCGAGGGACGCCACCGCAAGCACATCGAACGCCTGTCGGATCGCCTGACGCGCTCCCGTGCACGTCTCATCACTCAGTTGCAATCGCACGGCGTGACGCTGCTGGCGCAGCCGGAAGGCGGCATGTTCGTGTGCGGCAGCCTACCGGACGCCACGCAACCTGCCCGAGAGTTGGCAGAAGCAGCGCTGCTGGAAAGCATCATGCTTGCCCCGGGCGAGTTCTTCCTCGCCCACAACGAACCCTGCCACTGGTTCCGCTTCAACGTCGCATACTCGGACGACGCGCGCCTGTTCCGGTTTCTGGATAAAGCTGCGGCGGGGAAGTTGGCGGCTTGATTTATTCATCACCAGTGCTCACCTCCGTCCAAGGAACCAGCAAAGCGAATCGATGACGCTCGTTATCGTGAAACACGATTCGGTTCCTTAAGACATCCATCCCAATCGCACCAAGACTCGCTAAGCCACCTTCACGCGGAACAGCTTGAGATGCAACTGGATGGCGGGAGATCGTCTGACCATTAATAGTGAAGTCCACGAGTCGCGTGTGATCGTCACTTTCGATCTCGTGCCCCAACAAATCGATGGATCTGCGCCGAACCTCGCCGACCGCTTCACCGCTGATCGTCGGGAGAGGTAGCGTTGTCGCGTACGCGCCCGAATCGACAACCATCGGGATCCGCGCGCCCTTAAATCCCACTGGAATTGCCATCACATGATGGATATTGGGCAATGCTCTTCCGTCGACAACGCGAATCCGCCCAACGACCTCCGGCTCAAAGCGTTCGGCAACAAGAAAACAATCGTCCCTGAAGTTCATTACCGACACATCGCTACCGGCCAGATACTGTGGACTGATAATCCCCGAGAAGCCCTCTGCCATCAGAGGCGTTTCATCAATTACGTAGATTGTCTGGGCCGTGCTGCGGCGCTCAGCATCCTCCAACTCGAAAACGCGTTGACGTGCAGGCGCAGAAGAAGCGATTGCTTTCAGGACATTGCCGCCAGTGTCAGGCGCGCCTCCTTCGAGGACGATGCGTGGGTCCCAAATGACGTGGCGATTCGACCCAGAATCGAGCAGCATCCGAGCTGGCTTCTTATTTAACGATAACGTAATGAATGGATCGCTCTTTCGCTCCACGTTGCCGTACTGAATCGCTGACGCGAACACGGGCCTAACCGTTGGCCACACTTCGCCGCACCGCGCTGAACTTGCGTGGGCGAATAGCGGTTGCACGGACAGCAGCGAAAGAAGTGAAGAGACAATGAATTGTGTTAGTCGCCTGGCGAGCATTAAGGAAGCGAATCCAGAGAGGTGATATTCACGATCTGTGAAGTATCAACGAGCCTCCGGCATTCCGAAATCGGATGATTCCGAAATTGCTCATGCCGTTGGGGACTGAAGCGCCAACCGTCACATTCGACCGGTGATCCTCGATTCCTTACGCATCAACTCCCACCCCAAACCGCTCCCGATACGCCACCGGCGTCACGCCGTACTGACGTTGAAACGCGCGACGCAGGTTCTGCTCGTCGCCGAAGCCCACGCGCGCGGCGATGCGTTTGAGCGACGCATCCGAGTCGAGCAACGCGAAGCGCGCCGCCTCCAGACGCATGCGCTCCACCGCCTTCGCAGGCGTCGATCCCGTGCGCGCGAGATAGCTTCGGGCAAACGTCCGGGGACTCATGTTCGCCTGCTCCGCCAGTCGCATCACCGACAGATCGCCGTCCAGCCGCGCGGACATCCACGCATGCAAATCGCCGAACGGCGCGCCCGCCGCGACCTGCTCTTGTAAAGGCGGACTGAACTGCGACTGCCCGCCCGCACGCTTGAGAAACACCACCAACCGACGCGCCGCCTGCAACGCGACATCCACGCCGCAATCGTCTTCGATCAACGCCAGCCCAAGATCGATGCCCGCCGTGATCCCGGCCGACGTCCACACCGGGTCCTCACGCACGTAGATCGGATCGGACTCGACCCGCACTTCGGGAAAGCACGCCTGCAACATCGCCGTGTCCAGCCAGTGCGTCGTGGCGCGCCGCCCATTGAGCAGCCCCGCCGAAGCAAGCACGAACGCCCCCACGCACACCGAACACACGCGCCTCACGCGCGGTGCGTAGTCGCGCAACCAGTCACCTACCGGCCCCGGCACCGCCGGACGATGCGCCACCGCACCGCCCACTGCGATCAGCGTGTCGACTTGCATCGCGTCCAGCGCCCGCATCGGCTCCGTGTGCAACGTGATGCCCGACCCCGTCTCCACTGGGCCGCCATACTCGGACACAACCACGGTTTTGTAGGGTGCGTCCTGCCCCTGCTCCGTGAAGTTGCGCACGACGGCGTGAAACGCGTCGAGCGGCCCCGCCAGATCCAGCAGAACGAACGGCGGCACGAGAAGAAAGGCAACGAGACGAGGTTGGCTCATGGTGAACGGTCGGTTGATGTCAGGCCGTCGCGTGCGCCGGACGGCGCTTCGCATCGACGGCGTACCACACGGTCGCCAGCGCCGCGATCGTCAGCAACGGGAACGTCGCCTGATTGATCGTGGCCCAGCCGAAACGCGCCAGCAATTGCCCGGCGAACAGACTCGCCAGCGCAGTGCCTGCAAAGGTGATGAATTCGTTCGCGGCCTGCGCACGCGCGCGCTCCGCCGGACGGTACGACATCGTGAGCAACGTCGTGCCGCCCACAAACATGAAGTTCCAGCCGACGCCGAGAAAGGCCAACGCCGCATAGAAGTACGCGAGACTCGTCGACATCAGTGCCAGAACACCGCACAGCGCCGACATGCCGATGCCGAGCAGCAGCACCGGCACCACACCCCATCGCTTGACGAGATGACCGGAGAAGAACGACGGCGCGTACATGCCAACCAGATGCCACTCGATGATGTGTGCGCCGTCGTCGATGCTGTGGCCGCACGCGACCGCGGCAATCGGCGTCGCCGTCATCACGAACATCATCACCATGAAACCGATCAGATTGTTCGCGAGTGCCGCGACGTAAATCGGTTGCCGCATGATCTCGCCGAGCGGACGCGCCGGAAGCTCCGCCGCACCGCCCGCTACCCCACCCGCCGCGTGCACCGGCAGGTCGCGCAGAAAACCGACGAGCAGCAGCAACGAGATGCCCGAAAGGATTGTCACGACGAGATACGATCCGGCGAACGTCACCGGCGCGAGCCAGTCCTTGCTGCCCGCCGCGAGCGCCGGTCCGATCACGGCGGCCAGCACACCGCCCGTGAGCACAACGGAAATGGCACGCGGCTTGTCTTCGACAGGCACGACGTCCGCCGCCGCGAGCCGGTAGTAACGCGCAAACGCCTGAAACACGCCCACGCACGCCGTCCCCGCGCAGAACATCGCGAAATGCTTCTCGTAGATCGCCATCACCGACACCAGACCGCCCACGGTGCCGAACAGAGCCCCCAGCGCAAAGCCGAGCCGCTGGCCGAAGCGCTGAATCAGCATCGACGCGAAGATCGTCGTAATTGCCGAAGCGACGGTAATGAGCGAGAACGGCAGCGTCGCATACCCTTTGTCGGACGCCAGCATGTAGCCGACGAGACCGGTCAGCGTCAGGTCGACGGACAACGCCGCCGTATAGAGCGCCTGACAGGCGGCGAGTACGGCGGCATAGCGTCGGCCCAGTCGACGGCGCTGATGCCCAGCGGGCTCGGAAGGTGGCGCGGCGGGTTCGGAAGGTGGCGCGGGGCGCCTGGCAACGGTATCGGTCATGGTGTGATGTCGAGTCGGTGAGAAGTCTTCGGACGCCGTCATCTTGCCGTCAGCCTATTTGGCACGAATGCCAATCATGCATCAAAAAATGCCAGGGCGGCATGTCGAATGCCCTCAGGCGGGGCATTCCCGCGCTCCGATCTGGCCTGCGCACCTGGCGCGGCATCACGCAGAGAAAACCGGTCTCGTTACCGTCATCTCATCCCCTGCGGCCTATACTTTTTGAACCACTTCGCGTAGCGTTCATCGCTCGCTGTGGTTCATGCATGCGTCATCAGTCTGTTTGTGCGAGGAGAGCATCATGGCTCGCAAATTCATCGATTGCCGGGAATTCCCCAGCGAAATGAACTGTTCGGTAGCGCTTTGCGCAGACTCCGAAAACGAGTTGCTGGAGGCGGCCGTGCAGCACGCGGTCACGGTCCACAAGCACGCCGACTCGGCGGAACTGCGTTCGCTTCTGACATCCCTTTTTCATGACGGCACGCCGCCCGTAGAGTCGCCGCGCAAAGTCTGAGGCCCTCGCGCGCGAACGGACAGGTTCGCGCGCCAAGTCGGTGCGCACCAATACGGCGCGCCGTCGCACCACCGTGTCTCGCGCTCATAGCGGGCCTCCTGAAAATCTATCCCCCGCCCCCGTCGCCACGCCCTGCGCACCTCATGGGAGCACGCTGGCACGACCCTTGCGTTAATTCCCCGATACCGGATTGACCGGTCTAACCAGGAAAGGGGAAGACGTACCATGAAACGACGCACGCTACTCCAGATGGCGGCCCTCTCGGGCGCCGCATCGCTCACCGGCATGGCGCCCAACTTGTTCGCGCAGAGCAAACAGCCCATCAAGGTCGGTATCCTGCATTCGCTCTCGGGCACGATGGCCATCTCGGAGACGTCGCTCAAGGACGTCGCCCTCATGACCATTGCCGACATCAACGCCAAAGGCGGCGTGATGGGCCGTCCGCTCGAAGCCGTGGTCGTGGACCCCGCCTCGAACTGGCCGCTCTTCGCCGAGAAAGCACGTCAGTTGCTCACCAAGGACAAAGTCGCCGCCGTATTCGGCTGCTGGACGTCGGTGTCGCGCAAGTCGGTGCTGCCTGTCTTCGAAGAACTCAACGGTCTGCTTTACTACCCGGTGCAGTACGAAGGCGAAGAGATGTCGAAGAACGTCTTCTATACGGGCGCTGCGCCGAATCAGCAGGCGATCCCGGCAGTCGAGTATCTGATGGGCAAGGAAGGCGGCAGCGCCAAGCGCTTCTTCCTGCTCGGCACCGACTACGTCTATCCGCGCACGACCAACAAGATCCTGCGCGCCTTCCTGCACTCGAAGGGTGTCGCCGACAAGGACATTCAGGAGGTCTACACGCCGTTCGGTCACAGCGACTATCAGACCATCGTCGCCAACATCAAACAGTTCGCACAGGGTGGCAAGACCACCGTGATCTCCACGATCAACGGCGATTCGAACGTGCCGTTCTATAAAGAGCTCGGCAATCAGGGCATCAAGGCGACGGACGTGCCGGTCGTCGCGTTCTCCGTTGGCGAAGAGGAATTGCGCGGCATCGACACCAAGCCGCTCGTGGGCCATCTGGCCGCGTGGAACTACTTCATGTCGGTCAAGAACCCGACCAACGAAGCGTTCAAGAAGGAATGGTTCGCCTACGTGAAGGCCAAGGGTCTGCCCGGTGGCGACAAGCGCGTGACGAACGATCCGATGGAAGCCACCTACGTTGGCATGCATATGTGGAAGCAGGCCGTCGAGAAGGCGGGCAGCGTGGACGTCGACAAGGTGCGCACCGCCATGATCGGCCAATCGTTCAAGTCGCCGGACGGCTTCGACATGGTCATGGACGGCAATCACCACCTGCACAAGCCGGTGATGATCGGCGAAATCCGCCCGGACGGTCAGTTCAACGTGGTGTGGAAGACGAAGGCGCCGGTGCGCGCCCAGCCGTGGAGCCCGTTCATCGCGGGTAACGAAGGCAAGCCCGACAAGGTCTGATCTTCCTTCCATTCCTTGCGCCGGAGCCGCACACCGCCCTCCGGCGCATGCAGAGGTTTCGCATGATAACGATAAGACGCTGGACCGCTGCCGCCCTTGTCCTGCTTTCACTGGGCGCTGCGCTGACCCTCTCCCACCCCGCACGTGCCGCCGTCACCGACGCCGACCTTACCGCCCTCGCGGGCGACGATTTCGACGCCAAGGCACAAGCCATCGATCACCTCGCCGCCGACGGTTCGCCGCAGGCGGCTGCACTCCTCAAGGCACTGGCCGACGACTCGGCCGTGACCGTGGGCGAGCGCCTCGCGATTCAGAAGGACGACAAATACGTCGATCCGATCACGGGTGCGCCCGTCAAAGCCGACGACGCCGGGTCGCTGACGCTGAACAACGTGCTGCGCGCAAAGGTGGCAACGGCCGCCGCCGCCGGTGCGCTGCTGTCGACCGATCACGACGCCCGTGCGCAAGCCATCGACACGATGTTGCAGAACCCGTCGCCCGCGTTCAAGACGTTGATCGAACAAGCGCGTCAGAAGGAGATCGATCCCGCGTTGCTCAAACGTCTCGATCAGCTCTGGGCGCAATCGGCCCTGCACGACACCGATCCGAAGAAACGCCGTGAAGCCATCGATCTGATTGCCTCCGCTGGCGATCCGCAGATGCGCGACCTGCTGCTGCCCATCGTCGCCAGGCAAGCGGACGGCACCTATGCCGAGCCCGACGCCACGGTACGCAGCGCCGCCGACATCGCGCTCACACAACTGGCCGCCGCACAGCGCCGCAGTGAGTTCTTCGGCACGGTGTTCGCCGGTCTGTCACTCGGTAGCGTGCTGCTGCTCGCCGCACTCGGTCTGGCGATCACCTACGGCCTGATCGGCGTCATCAATATGGCGCACGGCGAGTTTCTGATGGTCGGCGCGTATGCCACCTACGTCGTGCAAACGCTATTCCAGCGCTTCCTGCCGGGGGCGTTCGACTTCTACCTCGTCGCCGCCGTGCCCGCCGCGTTCGTCGTGGCCGCCGCGCTCGGATTCGTGCTGGAGCGCACCGTCATCAAGCATTTGTACGGACGTCCGCTGGAGACGCTGCTCACCACGTTCGGTATCAGCCTGCTCCTGATTCAGGCGGTGCGTACGCTGTTCGGCGCGCAGAACGTGGAGGTCATCAATCCGTCGTGGATGAGCGGCGGTGTCGCTGTGCTGCCGAATCTGATGCTGCCGTACAACCGCATCGTGATTCTGGTGTTCGCACTGGTCGTGGTGGCGCTCACGTGGTCGGTGCTCAATCTCACGCGCCTCGGCCTGTTCATTCGCGCTGTGACGCAGAACCGTTCGATGGCCGCGTGCGTCGGCGTGAAAACGGGACGCGTGGACAGCTACGCCTTCGCTTTCGGTGCGGGCATTGCCGGTCTCGGCGGCTGCGCCCTCTCGCAGATCGGCAACGTCGGCCCGGACCTCGGTCAGAGCTACATCATCGATTCGTTCATGGCCGTGGTGCTGGGCGGCGTGGGCCAACTCGCGGGGACGATCGTCGGCGCATTCGGTCTGGGCATCGCCAACAAACTGCTCGAACCCGTGTGGGGTGCCGTGCTCGCGAAGATCGCCGTGCTGATCCTGATCGTGCTGTTCATCCAGAAACGCCCGCAGGGCATGTTTGCGCTCAAAGGGCGCAGTGCGGAGGCCTGAATGCAGACGTCGAACTTTCTACCTGACGGCGTCGCCCCGACGGTGCCACTGGACGTGCCCGCGCGTGCACGCCTGCTACCGAAACACGTCGCCCCGGTGCTGCTGGCATTCGTGCTGGCGGTGATGGTGATCGTCCCGGTGTGTGCGCTGGTACTGCCCGCTACACATCCGTTGCATCTGTCGGCATATGCCATGACGCTCGTCGGCAAGATCATGTGCTACGCGATTGCCGCACTGGCGCTCGATCTCGTGTGGGGGTACTGCGGCATTCTGAGCCTCGGGCACGGTCTGTTCTTCGCGCTCGGCGGCTATGCAATGGGGATGTATCTCATGCGCGGCATCGGGCGTGACGGCGTGTATCACAGCGATCTGCCCGACTTCATGGTGTTCCTCGACTGGAAGGAACTGCCGTGGTACTGGACCGGCACCGAGCACTTCGCCTGGGCGATGTTCCTCGTCGTGGCGCTGCCGGGCGTGGTCGCGTGGCTCTTCGGGTATCTGGCGTTCCGCTCGCGCGTGAAGGGCGTTTATCTGTCGATCATCACGCAAGCGCTGACGTTCGCCGCCATGCTGCTGTTCTATCGCAACGAGACCGGCTTCGGTGGCAACAACGGCTTCACCGACTTCAAGCGCATTCTGGGCTACTCGATCACCTCGGCGAACACGCGCACGGTGCTGTTTCTGGTGACGTTCGCCGTGCTGGTCGGCGCGTTCCTGCTGTGCCGCGCACTGGTGGTCTCGAAGTTCGGACGCGTCGTCACCGCCATTCGCGACGGGGAGTCCCGCGCCATGTTCCTCGGCTATCGACCGCTCAGCTACAAGCTGTTCGTCTGGACGCTGTCGGCCATGCTGTGCGGCATCGCCGGTGCGCTCTATGTGCCGCAGGTCGGTATCATCAACCCCAGCGAAATGGCCCCGGTCAACTCCATCGAAATGGCGATCTGGGTCGCCATCGGCGGACGCGGCTCACTCGTCGGTGCGATTGCCGGTGCGTTCATCGTCAACGGTGCGAAGAGCTTCTTTACCGCCTACTTCGCTGAATATTGGCTGTTCTTCCTCGGCGCGATGTTCGTGCTGGTGCCACTGCTGCTGCCGCAAGGCGTGATGGGTCTGGTCACGCAACTCACGCGCAAGCGCGAGCGCCACGCCCCCGTCGCTGCGGAAGGCGACGTGCCCCATTCCGTTTCCGGAGACCGCGCATGAGACCCGACTACGACATCAGTTGGCAGCAGGCCGATGCGCCGCAGGCTTCCGTTTCGGTCAGCGGCGACGCGACGGGCATGTCGCACCTCGTGGTGCCCGGTGAAATCGACACGTCGCACGGTCTCATCCTGTATCTGGAGAACATCTGCGTTTCGTTCGACGGCTTTCGCGCGTTGAACGATCTGTCGCTGTCGATCAAGACGGACGAACTGCGCTGCATCATCGGCCCCAATGGCGCAGGTAAAACGACGATGATGGACGTGATCACCGGCAAAACGCGCCCCGACTCGGGACGCGCCTTCCTAGGTCAGACACTCGACCTCACGCGTCTGGACGAACCGGCCATCGCGCAGGCGGGGGTCGGGCGCAAGTTCCAGAAGCCGACGGTGTTCGAGCATCACAGCGTCTGGGAAAATCTCGAACTCGCGTGCGCGGGGGACAAGCGCTGGTTCCACGCGCTTTGGGCCGTGCTGACGCCGACCATCAAACGGCGCGTCGAGGAAGTGCTGGCGCTCACGCATCTGGAGCATCAGGCGCATGTGCGCGCGGGTCAGTTGTCGCACGGTCAGAAGCAGCGACTCGAGATCGGGATGTTGCTGATGCAGCAGCCGCAGTTACTGTTACTGGATGAGCCCGCCGCTGGCATGACCGACGAAGAGACGGCCCAACTGGCCGAGTTGCTCAACCGTCTGCGCGGACATTGCTCGATGATGGTGGTCGAGCACGATATGGCATTCGTCGCCGCGCTCGCGGGGGAGTCCGGTCTCGTCACCGTGATGGCCGAAGGCCGGGTACTCGCCGAAGGCACGCTCGACGCCGTGCAACGCGACGAACGCGTGATCGAATCGTATCTGGGACGCTGACCATGCTGGAAATTCACGCACTCAATCAGTTCTACAGCGGTAGTCACATCCTGCGCAACGTGGAGTTCACGGTGCCCGACGCACAACTCACCGTGCTGCTGGGACGCAACGGCGTGGGCAAGACGACGCTTCTCAAATGCCTCATGGGTGTGGTGCCGGTGAAGTCGGGCAGCATCGCGTGGCGCGGCAAGACGCTGACGTCGGCCCCGTCCTATGCCCGCGTGTCGAGCGGCATGGCGTACGTGCCGCAAGGTCGCGAGATCTTCCCGCGCCTCACCGTCGAAGAGAACCTGCTGATCGGAGCCGCAAGCCGCCCGTCGCGTGAAGCGAAGCGCGGCGTACCGGACGACATCTACGAGTTGTTCCCCGTGTTGCGCGACATGAAGCAGCGACGCGGCGGCGATCTGTCCGGTGGGCAGCAACAGCAACTCGCCATCGGGCGCGCGCTCATGAGCGACCCGCAACTGCTGATTCTGGACGAACCGACGGAAGGCATTCAACCGTCGATCATCAAGGACATCGGTCGCACGCTGCGACGTCTGGTGGACGAGCGCGGCATGACGGTGTTGCTCGTCGAGCAGTACTACGACTTCGCACTTGAGCTCGCCGACCACTATCGCGTGATGAGCCGCGGCGCCATCGTCGCAAGCGGACTGGGCAAGAACATGGAAGCCGACGGCGTACGGCACATGGTGGCGGTGTGATGGCGTCGACGGAAACCGGCTGGCACGCCGAGCTGACGCTCGGCTTCGAGCGCCATCACGCCCGCACGGTGCTCGCAACGCGCCGTCATCAGGGGCCACTCGTCGTACAGAAGTCGTTGCATCCGGAAGGCCCCGGCATCTGTCACGCGGTCGTCGTGCATCCGCCCGGCGGCATCGCGGGTGGCGACGCGTTGTCCATCGACATCGATGTCGGCCACGACAGCCACGCCGTGCTGACGACGCCCGGTGCGACGAAGTGGTACAAGTCGCAAGGCCGCTTTGGCACGCAGGACATTACGCTGACGGTGCACGACGGCGCGAAGCTCGACTGGCTGCCGCTGGAGAACATCGTGTTCGAGCATGCGGATGCGCGTCAGCGCGTGACGGTGCGTCTTGGCGAGAACGCGACCGTCATCGGCTGGGACGCGACGCTGCTCGGCCGTCAGGCGGCAGGTGAGCAGTGGACAGAAGGCCGCTGGCGCTCGAATTTCGCACTGCGCGACGCGCAGGATCGTCTGCTGTGGGCGGAGCAGGCGGTGCTCGGGGCGGATGATCCACAGCGCACCGGCGCGACCGGCCTCGCGAGCTTCCCCGTGTTCGCGGCACTCTGGGCGGTCGGGCCAGCCTGTACACGCGAGTTGGCCGAGACCCTGGCCGAGGGACTGCCGTTCAGCGAGGACATCCGTGCCGGTATCACGTGCCTGCCCGGTAATGTCCTCGTGTTGCGCGTGCTCGGCCGAGAGATGGAGACGGTGCGCCAATTGCTGATCGCTCATTGGCTCAAGCTACGTCCGATCGTGCATGGGGCACCGGCCGAGCCGCTTCGGATCTGGGCGACGTGAAGGCGATGCCGACGCACCAATATGGTGACAACGTCGGCATCACACCTTCGACACCAGCGTTTTCGCGCACCAAAATCGGGCGCACCGAAAACGAATCGGACGTTCTACCTCTCCCCCACTTCGTTGATCGACGGACCCCGCCGCGGCTTCCTGCAAGCCTGCGCAGCACCCGACAGCGCCAGGCACGAATCCTGCTACCTCACTGTATCGACCGGTCTGACCAGATGCGCCGATCCTTTGCATCCCCCCTTTCACCTCATGCCGCCTAATGCACTACGTCCTTGATTTCGCCGACCTGCGGCAGTACTTCGCGCTGTTCGTGCGCGGTGCCGCGCTAACGATTGCGCTCACAGCCGTCTCCACGGTCATCGGCGTGGTCATCGGTGCGCTGTGCGCCGCCGCGCGCGAGGAAGGTTCGAACGGGTTCAGGTTTTTCGCCGGACTGTACGTCGAGCTGTTCCGCAACACGCCGTTCATCGTTCAGCTGTTCTTCATCTTCTTCGGGCTGCCCAGCGTCGGTATTCATATCGACGAAACGAGCGCCGCCATCATCGCCATGAGTCTCAACCTCGGCGCATACGCGACCGAGATCATTCGCGCAGGCATGCGTGCCGTACCGCGCGGGCTGTCCGAAGCCGGTCTCTCGCTTGCCATGACGCGCGGACAAATCCTGCGTCACGTGATCCTGCCGCAAGCGTTCGCCAAGGTGTTCCCCGCGCTCGCCAGTCAGATCGTCATCGTGATGCTCGGTTCGGCCGTCGTGTCGCAAATCTCCGTCCCCGATCTGTCGTATGCGGCCAACTTCGTGCAGTCGCGCACATTCCGCGCCTTCGAGAGTTACCTGATCGTCACCGCGCTCTATCTGGTGCTCGCCATCGCGCTTCGTCGTGTACTGATGCGCGCCGCACGACGACTGTTTCGCGGCATGGTCAAGGGAGGCGCGCGATGACCGAGTTCTCTATCGTGGACATGCTGCGCGGGCTGATCCTCGCCGGACGCTGGACGCTTGCGCTATCCGCCATCGCCTTCGTGTGCGGCGGCCTGGTCGCGCTGCTGCTTCTGGTGATTCGCGTCGGGCGCGTGCAATGGGCCGCGCGCGCCGTGGCGCTGTACATCGAAGTGTTTCAGGGCACCCCGCTGCTCATGCAGCTCTTTCTGGTGTTCTTCGGACTGCCGTTGCTCGGGCTGGAAGTGTCGCCGTGGGTGGCCGCGGCCGTGTGTCTCACGCTCTACACGAGCGCTTACCTGACGGAAATCTGGCGCGGCTGCGTCGACGCCATTCCGCACGGTCAATGGGAGGCGTCGTCCAGTCTGGCGATGCGTTACGGCGAACAACTGCGTCACGTGATCCTTCCGCAGGCGCTGCGCATCGCGATTGCGCCGACCGTCGGCTTCTCGGTGCAGGTCGTCAAGAGCACGGCGCTCGCGTCGATCATTGGCTTCGACGAACTCACCAAGACCGGCACCATGCTCACCAATGCGACGTTCCAGCCGTTCACCGTGTACGGCCTCGTTGCGCTGCTCTACTTCGCCGCCTGCTATCCGCTGTCGCTGTGGGCGCGTCATCTCGAAAGGAAACTCCATGTCGCTAATTAAGGTCCGGGGCATGCAAAAGCGCTTCGGCGAGAACCCCGTGCTGCGTGGCATCGACATGGATGTCGAGCGCGGTCAGGTCGTGTCGATCATCGGCAAGAGCGGCTCGGGCAAGAGCACACTGCTGCGCACACTCAACGGTCTTGAGCGGTTCGATGCGGGTAGCGTGGACGTGGACGGCGTGCTGGTCGGTGCACGCGACACCGATCTTCGCGCGCTGCGTCTGAAGGTCGGCATGGTATTCCAGCAGTACAACCTGTTTCCGCATCTGACGGCGGGCGAAAACGTGATGCTCGCGCAGAAGGTCGTCAAGAAGACTGCGAAGCACGAGGCCCGCGAAGTCGCCCGCACGATGCTCGCCAAAGTGGGGCTGGCCGACAAGTTCGACAGCTACCCGTCGCAACTCTCGGGCGGTCAGCAGCAACGCGTGGCGATTGCCCGTTCACTTGCGATGCATCCTTCGGTGCTACTGTGCGACGAGATCACCTCGGCGCTCGATCCCGAACTCGTCGCGGAAGTGCTCAAGGTGCTGGAAGACCTCGCCGCCGAAGGCATGACGCTGATTCTCGTCACGCACGAGATGCGCTTTGCACGTCATGTATCGGATCGCGTGGTGTTCATGCATCAGGGGAAGATCTGGGAGTCCGGCGATCCGGAACAGCTCTTCACGCAACCCGCAACGCCGGAATTGCAGCGGTTCATCGCACAATGACACGTCACCCTTTGCCCACCCTTCGCACTGAAATTCACTCGTCACGATGAAGCTCACCCCCCGCGAAAAAGACAAGCTGCTCATTTTCACCGCCGCCCTGCTGGCCGAGCGTCGGCGCGCGCGCGGCCTGAAGCTGAACTATCCGGAAGCCGTGGCGTTCATCAGCGCCGCACTGATGGAGGGCGCGCGCGACGGACGCACCGTCGCCGACCTGATGCATTACGGCACGACGCTGCTCACGCGTGACGACGTCATGGAAGGCGTGCCCGAAATGATTCCCGACATTCAGGTCGAAGCTACGTTTCCCGACGGCACCAAGCTCGTCACCGTGCATCACCCGATTCCATGACGTGACGGTCCGCGTCGACCGCTTCGTCTGTCAGCTGTAACCATAGACAACAACATTTCGCTGCACTTTAAGGATGCCCCCCATGGCTCGCCTCGAACACACGATTGACGCGCACAATGCGCCCCCCGTCTCTGCCCGCTCGACCGACGCCGGTCGTCCTCGCCACGCTACGGTCCGTGCCCGCGTGGCGACCGGCCTTGCGTTGCTCGCCACATCGGGTGTCGCGCTGGCCCACCCGGGGCATCCCGGTCATGACGCCGTGAGCAGTTTCGCCGCCGGTTTCCTGCACCCGCTGACCGGCGCGGATCACCTCTGCGCAATGATCGTCGTGGGGCTGTGGAGTTCGCTGACGTCCAAACGCGTCTGGGCGGCACCGCTCGCGTTCGTCGCCATGCTCGCGGCCGGCGGCCTGCTCGGCATGATGCATTGGTTCTCCCTGCCCGGCGTGGAGCCGATGATCGCCGTCTCGCTGCTCGTCCTCGGTCTGATGCTCGCGACGCGTGCGCAACTGCCGGGATGGGCGGGCGCAGCGGTCGTCGGCACGTTTGCCGTCTTCCACGGTTTCGCCCACGGCGCCGAGCTGCCGACCGAAGCGAGCGCGATGCATTACATGGCCGGTTTCCTCGTCGCGACCGGCACGCTGCACTGCCTCGGCATCGCTGCCGGTGTGGCGCTGCGCCATCGCACGGCGTGGGTGCCGCGCGTGCTGGGTGCAGGCGTGCTGGCCTATGGCGTAACGCTGCTCGTGGCAGCCGCCTGATCCGGTTGCTGCCGCCAGGAGACGCTCATGATTCCCGGAGAACTGCTCCCCGCCGCTGGTGACATCACGCTCAATGAGGGGCGTGAGACCGTCAGCGTGACCGTGGCCAACACCGGCGACCGTCCGATCCAGATCGGCTCGCACTTCCACTTCTATGAAGTCAACGACGCCCTGCAATTCGATCGCGAAGCGGCGCGCGGCTTTCGGCTGAACATCGCCGCGGGGACCGCCGTTCGCTTCGAACCGGGGCAACAACGCACGGTAGAACTCGTCGCGCTGGCGGGTGACCGCCGCGTTTATGGTTTCGCGGGTCGCGTCATGGGGGCGCTATGAAGATCTCTCGCCGCGCCTACGCGGAAATGTTCGGCCCCACCACGGGCGACCGGTTGCGTCTGGCCGATACGGAACTCATCGTCGAGATCGAACGCGACTACACGATCTACGGCGAAGAAGTGAAGTTCGGCGGCGGCAAGGTGATTCGCGACGGCATGGGGCAATCGCAACGCACCCGCGCGGACGTGGTCGACACCGTCATTACCAATGCCGTCATCATCGACCATTGGGGCATCGTCAAGGCGGACATCGGCCTGAAGGACGGACGCATCTGGGGCATCGGCAAGGCCGGGAACCCCGACATCCAGCCCGGCGTGACGATCCCGCTCGGCGGCGCGACCGAAGTCATCGCCGGTGAAGGCATGATCGTCACGGCCGGTGGCATCGATTCGCATATTCACTTCATCTGCCCGCAGCAGATCGAAGAAGCGCTGTCGTCGGGTGTGACGACGCTGCTGGGCGGCGGCACCGGTCCCGCGACGGGCACCAATGCGACCACCTGCACGCCAGGACCGTGGCACATGGAGCGCATGTTGCAGGCCGCCGACGGCTGGCCCATCAACCTCGGCTTTCTCGGCAAAGGCAACGTCAGTCAGCCCGCGCCGTTGATGGAGCAGATCGAAGCGGGGGCCATCGGTCTGAAGCTGCATGAGGACTGGGGGTCGACGCCTGCGGCCATCGATGCATGCCTCTCGGTGGCCGACGCCACCGACACGCAAGTCGCGATTCACACGGACACGCTCAACGAAGGTGGCTTCGTCGAAGCGACCGTCGCGGCCATCAAGGGCCGTACGATCCACACGTATCACACCGAGGGTGCCGGCGGCGGCCACGCGCCGGACATTCTGAAGGTCTGCGGCGAACCGAACGTGCTGCCGTCGTCCACCAATCCGACGCGGCCTTACACCGTCAACACGCTCGACGAACATCTCGACATGCTGATGGTCTGCCATCACCTCGATCCGGCGATTGCGGAGGACATTGCCTTTGCCGAGTCGCGCATTCGTCGCGAGACGATTGCGGCCGAAGACATCCTCCACGATCTCGGCGCGTTGTCGATGATTTCGTCGGATTCGCAGGCCATGGGGCGCGTCGGGGAAGTGGTGATGCGCACCTGGCAGACGGCGCACAAGATGAAGGTGCAACGCGGCGCACTGGGGACGGACCCGTCGGCGTCGGACAACTTTCGTGTGAAACGCTACGTTGCGAAGTACACGATCAACCCGGCGATCACGCACGGCATGGCGCATGAAATCGGGTCCATCGAAGTCGGGAAGTGGGCCGATCTGGTGTTGTGGGAACCGGCGTTCTTCGGCGTGAAGCCGTCGCTTATTCTCAAGGGCGGCATGATCACGACGGCGCTGATGGGCGACCCGAATGCGTCGATTCCGACGCCGCAGCCGGTGCATTACCGCGAAATGTTCGGCGCACGGGCAGGCGCGCTGGCGCGCACGTCGCTGACGTTCGTCTCGCAAGCAGCGTACGATGGCGACGTGGCCGGTCGTTTCGGGCTGGCCAAACGCATCGTGCCGGTACGCAATATCCGGCAGGTGACCAAGGCCAACATGATCAATAACGACTGGCTGCCGAACATCAGCGTCGATCCCGAGACCTATCAGGTCATTGCCGACGGGCAACTGCTGACGTGCGAGCCTGCCACCGTATTGCCCATGGCCCAACGCTACTTTCTTTTCTGACCTCGCCGAGCCATGTCGCAAGATTCCGAACTCTCCGCATCCGGGAACCCTCCGTCGTCGACCACGGCTTTGCGCCGTGTCGAGAAGCGCTTCGAAGCGGGACGCATCGCTGCCCCGCTCGCGCGCCGCGCCCCGGCGCTCGTGCTGCCGTTCGACGCGCGCAGCAAGAGCCGTCTTCGTGCGACGCTGGAGACCGGTGAAGAGGTCGCGCTGTTTTTGCCGCGCGGCACCGTGTTGCGCGGGGGCGATGTGCTCGTCGCAGACGACGGGAAGTTCATCCGCGTGGAAGCGGCGGCGCAAACCGTGCTGCTCGTGAGCGCACCGACCGCCCTCGCGCTCACCCGCGCGGCGTATCACCTCGGCAATCGTCATACCCCGGTCGAAGTGGGCGACGGATACCTCAAGCTCGAATACGACCCGGTCTTGCGCGACATGCTGCTGCGGCTCGATGTCGACGTCGCCGAAGCATTGATGCCCTTCGAGCCGGAGGCCGGTGCATACGGCGGCGGTCACAAGCACGGTCACGACGCGACTTACGCCGAAGACTTCGAACTCGCACAGCGCGTGTTTCACGAGCATCACGGTCATGATCATGATCACGGCCACGACCACGGGCATGAACACGGGCATGTTCATGGTCCAGGCTGCGGTCACGATCACTCGCATTTGCATTCGCATAGTCACGATCATGCGCACGACCATGACCATGTTCATGGCCCGGATTGTGGCCACCATCACGCCGCCGACTCCGGTGGTGAACCCGCTTCAGTGAATCCGACCGATGACGGCAAGCCTGCCCAGCCCTCTCACTGAGCCGGTTGCGGCGGCGTCGCTGCAATCGCTCGCGGCGCTGCTTCATCTCGCCTCGCCCGCGCTGCCCATCGGCGCCTTCAGCTATTCTCAGGGCCTCGAAGCAGCGGTCGAGCACGGCGTCATCCACGACGCGCCTAGCGCCGAGCGCTGGATCGCCAGTCAGCTCGACGGCGTATTCACCACGGGTGAAATGGCGCTGCTGGCGCGCCAATGGCGTCACTGGCAAGCGCGGGATGTCGCTGCGTTACGACACATCAACGACTGGCTGCTCGCCACGCGTGAGACCGCAGAGCTACGCGCCGAGACCGAGCAGATGGGCTGGTCGCTCACCCAACTCGCGGTGTCGCTCGAATGGGGCGATGCCGAACTACGCGAGCATCTGTCGTCGCTCAAACCGATTGCGCTACCGACGGCCTTCGCCTTCGCCGCGCTCACGCACGGTGCACCGCTGCCCGATACGCTCGTCGCTTACGCATTCAGTTGGCTGGAGAATCAGGTCGCCGGTGCGCTCAAGGCAGTGCCGCTCGGGCAGTTGGCGGCACAGCGAGTCATCGTTGCATTACGTCCGCGCGTGGTCGACGCCGCCCATCGGGCCGCGTCGTTGCCGGACGATCAGATCAACACGTTTTCCCCGGCGCTGGCCATTCTGGCCTCGCGCCACGAAACACAGTATTCACGGCTGTTCCGTTCTTAAGACGCAGGTTTTCGCGTCGTCTTATTCGTCATTTCCTGCGTCATCTTTCAATCACCACCACCACGACATACGCCATGACGATATCCGCCAACGCCCGTCGCACCAAAAAGAATCCGCCGCTGCGTGTCGGCATCGGAGGCCCGGTCGGCTCCGGCAAGACCACGTTGACCGAGATGCTCTGTAAAGCGATGCGCGATCGCTACGACCTGGTCGTCATCACCAACGACATCTATACGAAGGAAGATCAGCGTTTGCTCACCGTCGCCGGTGCGCTGGAGCCTGAGCGGATTCTCGGCGTGGAGACGGGCGGCTGTCCGCACACGGCGATTCGCGAGGACGCGTCAATCAATCTCGAAGCTGTCGAGCGCATGCTGGATCGTTTCCCGGATGCGGATGTCGTGTTCATCGAATCGGGTGGTGACAATCTTGCCGCGACGTTCAGCCCCGAGTTGTCGGACCTGACGATTTACGTCATCGACGTGGCCGGTGGCGAGAAGATCCCCCGCAAAGGCGGCCCGGGCATCACAAAGTCCGACTTGCTGGTGATCAACAAGACCGACCTTGCACCTTATGTCGGCGCGTCGCTCGACATCATGCGCTCCGACACGCAGAAGATGCGCGGCATGCGTCCGTTCGTGATGGGCAATATGAAGGAAGGGAAAGGTCTTCAGGAGATCATCAGCTTCATCGAAGCACGAGGGATGCTGGCGTGAGGTGAGATCAGAAGCGGGTCGCCGGGTGTCCAATCGGGTCTGGAGATTTCTCGGGCGATTCCTAAGCGGATCGCCTGGTTCTCTGATGTCCCGACCGACTTATCGCTGGGCGACCGAAAAGCCGTGCTCGCGAAGCAGTTGGAGAATGCCGTGCGGGCCGCCCAGATGCAGTGTGCCGACCGCGACGAACACCGGCTTGCCCGGGTCCGCCAGAAACAACATGCGCGCCAGAAAGCGACGGTTGCGCGAGTAGAGAATGCGCTCGTCGATCGCGTCGGCCAACGCCGCATTGCGTCGTACTTGCAGCGCCTTGCTTTGCGACCAGTCGAACACCAGTTCGGCATCGCCCGCGCGCCACAGGCGGTGCAACTCCTCCACCTGCGCCGTCGCCGTCTTCGGCGTGAGCACCAGCTCCTGCGCCAGCAACTCGTTCTGCTGCGCCGCCGTCAGGCCGGTGAACGCGTCCATCTGCTCGGCAAGCGACTCGAGGCCGACGATGCGGCCACGATAGATGTTCTCCAACTGATTTTCCGTGCCGTACTCGGTCTGGAGGTCGGCGCCCATCGAATCCAGCGTCTCGACGAGCAACGCCGCCAGCCACGGGCGCATGTGGCGAATCTCGGCGAGCATCGCCGGATTGCCCTTGAGACGGTCGCGCAACTTACGCCAGAGCGGCGCAGGGATCAGCCTGGGCAGGCAGGCGCGCGAGCACATGCCGTATTTCTGTACGTCGTCCTGCGACATCGTCAGGTCGTCGGGCGACAGCTCGAACGCCACCACCTTCGACACGCGCAGCGCATCGACCACCACTTTGCGGAACGGATAGTCGTCGGGTTTGCCCACGTGCAACGTGCCCATCACGTAGATGGTCATGTCGCCCTTGCGCGCTTCGTAGAACGGGAGATTGGCGCCCGGCGGCGGTTCGCCGGGCTCGGGGACCACCAACGGGAACGTTCGCGGTGCCACCGTGCGCGCAACGGCGGTCGTCGCCGCGTCCAGCGTGACGGCCAGCGTCATCAGCAAGCAACCCAGCAGCCAGCCGGTCAATGCAACGCCCCGGCGCACATGCGTCGCGCGTGGTGGTCCACCCAATCTCTTTATCCCTCTATCTCTTCGACCCGATGGCACGCCACCCGACGTCCTTCGAGCTCTCGCAATTGCGGCACTTCCTGACGGCATCGGTCAACCGCATACGGACAGCGCGGCGCAAACGCACACCCCGGCGGCGGGCGCAGCGGCGACGGCAACTCGCCGATCAGCGGAATCTTCACCCGCCGCTCGGACGCCTTGATCGCCGGCGTCGCCGACATCAATGCCTTCGTGTACGGATGCAGCGGCTTGCCGAACACGGCGGCCTTGGGACCGTGTTCGACCGCGCGGCCGAGGTACATCACCATGACGTCGTCGGCCACATGCTCGACCACCGCGAGATTATGCGACACGAATACGTAACTCGTCGCGTATCGGTCCTGCAAATCCATGAAAAGATTCAGGATCTGTGCCTGAATTGAGACATCCAGGGCCGAAACGGGCTCGTCCGCGACCACAATCGCCGGAGACAGGATCATCGCACGGGCAATCGCCACCCGCTGACGCTGACCGCCCGAGAACATGTGCGGGTAACGCGCTACATGTTCCGGACGCAGGCCGACGGTGCGCATCATCGCGGCGATCTTCTCGCCCCGCTCGGCGCGACTGAGCGACGTATTGATGGCCAGCGGTTCGTCGAGCGCCTGTCCCACCGTCTTGCGCGGGTTGAGCGACGCGTACGGGTTCTGGAACACCATCTGGATGCGCGTGCGCAACGGCGCCAGTTCGCCCGCCGACGCCGCCGTGGTCTCGGTCGCGTCGACGAAGAGCCTGCCGGACGTAGGCGTCTCGATCAACGTCAGCACCCGCGCCAGCGTCGATTTGCCGCACCCCGACTCGCCAACCACTGCCAGCGTACGACCCGCTTTCAACTCGAACGACACCCCGTTCAGCGCCTTGACGCTCGCCTGCCCGCGCAGCAACCCACGGTTGACCGTGTAAAAACGCGTCAGATCCTGCGCGGCCAACACTACGCGGTTGTCCGACGCACTCGCCTGCGGACTGGCCGGAGGCGCGGCAAATATCGTTTCGCTCATCGCACCCCTCCCGTCGACTGTCCAATCGCCACTTCATGCGGCAACGGCTTGAAACACCGCACCATCGGCGAACCCACCGCGCTCGGCCCGACATAAGGCGTCAGCGCAGGCTGCACCTCGCGGCAATGATCGTCGGCATAGGGACAGCGCGGCGACAGCAGACAACCTGCGGGCCGGTCGTCTCGCCCCGGCACCACGCCCGGTAGCGTGCGCAATCGGCGCACGCCCCGGTTATGTTCCGGAATCGCGGAGAGCAACGCCTCTGTGTAAGGGTGATGCGGCGCGTCGAACAGCGCTGGCACCTGCTGGACTTCGATGACCTGCCCCGCATACATGACGGCCACCTTGTGCGCGACTTCCGCCACGACCGCGAGATCATGGGAAATCAGCACGAGCGACATGCCGTAGTCCTTCTGCAGTTGCAGCAGCAACGCCATGATCTGCGCCTGAATGGTGACGTCCAGCGCAGTCGTCGGCTCGTCTGCAATCAGCAGTTTGGGACGGCACGCAATCGCCATCGCGATCATGACGCGCTGGTTCATCCCGCCCGAAAGCTGGTGCGGATAAGCCCCGAGCCGGTTGGCGGCGTCGGGAATCTCGACTTGTTCCAGCAGTTCGACGATCCGCTCACGCAGCGCCCGTCCGCGCAATCCCATGTGACGGCGCAGTACCTCGCCAATCTGATACCCGATGGTGAAGCTCGGATTCAGACTGGTGAGCGCGTCCTGAAAGATCATCGAGACGTCTCGCCCGACAATATTGCGGCGCTCGCGTTTGGATGCGTGAAGCAAGTCGCGGCCGTCGAAACGCACTTCGTCGGCGGTGACGTGACCGGGGGCGTCGATAAGCCCCATGAGCGCGAGCATCGTCACGCTCTTGCCGGAACCGGATTCGCCGACCACGCCAAGAATTTCGCCCTGGCCGACGTCGAGGTCGATGGCGTCGACCGCGCGTGCGCCGTCGAAGTCGACCGATAGATTTCGAATGGAGAGCAGGCTCATGCGATGCGTTTCAGTTTGGGGTCAAGGGCATCGCGCAGGCCGTCACCGACCAGGTTGATGGCAAGGACCGAGATGACGATCGCAAGTCCCGGCAGCGTCACAATCCACCAGGCACTTTCCATATAGTCGCGTGCGGACGCGAGCATCGAGCCCCACTCCGCGAGCGGGGGCTGCACGCCGAGGCCGAGAAAGCCGAGCGCCGCCGCGTCGAGAATGGCCACCGAGAAGCTCAACGTCGCCTGCACGATGAGCGGTGCCGCGCAGTTCGGCAGCACCGTCGAGAACATCAGGCGCAGCGTGCCCGCCCCGGCCATGCGCGAGGCGACGACGTACTCGCGCTGCAGTTCGCCGATGGCCGCCGCACGCGTCAGACGCACGTACGCGGGCAACGTCACGATCGCAATCGCGATGGTCGTGTTGGCAAGGCCCGGGCCGATCACAGCCACCACGGCGACTGCCAGCAGCAGCGAGGGCAGCGCCATCATCATGTCCATCAGACGCATGATCGGCGTGTCGAGCCAGCGCGGGAAAAACGCCGCCAGCAGCCCGAGCAGAATGCCCGGAATCAGCGAAAGCACCACCGACGACAGACCGATCCAGAACGACAGCCGCGCGCCGTAGATCAGGCGCGAAAGAATGTCGCGTCCGGCTTCGTCGGTGCCGAGCAGAAAGCGTGCGTTGCCGCCCTCGAACCACGCCGGCGGAATCTTCACGAAGTCGCGGTATTGCTCGATGGGACTGTGCGGGGCGATGAGCGGTGCGAGCAGCGCAGCCGCGAACATCAGCAACAGGATGATGGCCGCGACAGTCGCGCCACGGTTAGCGGTAAAGCTGCGCAGGAACTCCCGGATCAGGCGCGCGCGCGGCGTGGCCGTGACGGCAGCGGGAGGCGGCAGCGTAGCAGGCGTGTCACTCATTGTTGACCTCCTTCAGTGCCGGATGCGCGGGTTGACGACGCCATAGAGCACGTCGACCAGCAGGTTGACCAGAATCACGCCCGTCGCAATGAGCAGAATGCCGCCCTGCACCACCGGATAGTCGCGTCGAAGAATCGCATCGATCAGCCACTTGCCGATGCCGGGCCACGAGAAGACGTTCTCGGTCAGCACCGCACCCGCGAGCAGCGTGCCGACTTGCAGGCCGATCACCGTGATGACGGGAATCAGCGCATTGCGCAGCGCATGCACGACAATCACGCGCCACGGCGACAACCCCTTCGCGCGTGCCGTGCGGATGTAATCCTCACGCAGCACTTCGAGCATGGCGGAGCGCGTCATGCGGGCAATCACCGCGAGCGGCACGGTGCCGAGCACGATGGTCGGCAGAATCAGGTGGCTGACCGCCGAGGCGAACGCGCCTTCATCTCCCGAGAGCAAGGTGTCGATGAGCATGAAGCCGGTCACGCTCGGCACGTCGAATTCCACGCCGATGCGCCCGGACACGGGTGTCCATTGGAGGTCGACGGAGAAGAGCATGATGAGCAGCAACCCCCACCAGAAGATCGGCATGGAGTAGCCGGTGAGCGCAGCGCCCATGGTGGTGTGGTCGAGCATCTTGCCTCGCCGCAGCGAAGCGGCAACGCCTGCTGGCAAACCGACGGCAAGCGCAAAGATCATCGCGCAGAGGGCGAGTTCCAGCGTGGCCGGGAAGCGGGCGAAGAACTCGTGCAGCACGCCTTCGTTGGTGACGATGGAGCGGCCGAGGTCGCCTTGTGCGGCGTGTTTCAGATAGACGAAATACTGCGTGGTGAGCGGCTGGTCGAGCCCGAGCCGCTTCATCGCTTCGGCGTGCATGACGGGGTCGAGATTGCGCTCGCCCACCAGCACTTCGATCGGATCGCCGGGTATGAGGTGGATGAGCGCGAACGCGAGGACGGTGATGCCGATGAACGTCGGGATCACCATGCCTAGTCGTCTCAGGACGAATCTCAGCATAGGAATGTTCCGTGGGGGCGTCGCGCGCCGCCCGTCCCCGGCGCAGGGACAAGTGGCGCATTGCCGCGTTAGTGAATCTTGTCAGTCGTGGACGATCTTCCGTCCGGGTGCTGCGAACTGGCCCGGGCGCGGCGGCCGGGCCAGTCGGCTTTCTACTTGTCGGTGAAACGTCGTACGGCTTAGTGAGCTTGACTGAACTTAATCAAGCGATACACCAGCGAAGCTGTTACGGCTGAACGGGCTGAGCTTGAAGCCCTTCACGTTCGTGGCCATCGGCTTGTACTGCGTCGAGTGCGCGATGGGCGAGAACGGCAGTTGCTGCGCGAAGATGTCCTGCGCCTGCGTGTAGAGCTTGGTGCGCTCCTTGACGTCGGTCGTCTGACGCGCCTGCTTGATGAGATCGTCGAACGGCTTGTAGCACCACTTCGAGAAGTTGTTGCCGTTCATCGAGTCGCAGCCGAGCAGCACGCCGAGCCAGTTGTCCGGATCGCCGTTGTCGCCGGTCCAGCCAATCAGCATGGCATCGTGTTCACCCGCCTTGGCGCGCTTGATGTACTCACCCCATTCGTACGTGACGATGTTCGCCTTCACGCCGATCTTGGCCCAGTCGGCCTGAATCATCTCGGCCATCAACTTGCCATTCGGGTTGTACGGACGTTGCACCGGCATGGCCCACAGCGTGATCTCGATACCCTTCACGCCCGCCTTGTCGAGCAGCGCCTTGGCCTTTTCGGGATCGTAGCTGGCCGACTTGATGTTCTTGTCATAGGACCATTGCGTCGGCGGCATCGGCGCGCCGTTCGACAACTGTCCGGCCGAGCCATACACAGACTGGAGGATCGCCTTCTTGTTGATCGCCATGTCGAGCGCCTGGCGCACTTCCACGCGATCGAGCGGCGCCTTCTTGACGTTGTACGCCACGTAGCCGAGGTTGAAGCCCACCTGATCCGGCATCTTGATCTTCGACGCCTTGCCCTGTGCCTGAATGTCGGCCTTGAGCGCATCGACGTCCGCCGGGCGCGGGTACGTCACCACCTGACACTCGTTGCGCTTGAGCTTCTGGATACGCACGTTGGCGTCCGTCGTGATGGCGAACACCAGCTTGCCCACCTTCGGCGGCAGGTTCGTATTCCAGTACTCCTTGTTGCCGTCCATGCGCAGCGTGGCGTCCTTCGTATAGCTACGGAAGATGAACGGGCCGGTGCCGACCGGCTTGAGTGCGATGTCGCGCGGATTGTTCGCCGCCATCAGCTTGTCTGCGTATTCCTTCGAGAGGATCGACGCAAACGACATGGCCAGGTTCTGGATGAACGGTGCGTCGACCTTCTTGAGCACGAAGCGCACGGTGTACGGATCGACGATCTCGATGCGCTCGATGTCGGCCTGCAGGCCCATGTCCACGTAGTACGGGAATTCCGCCGGGTAAGCCTTGCGGAACGGCATCTCGCGGTCGCCCATGCGGTCGAACGTGAACTTCACGTCTTCGGCGTTGAAGTCGCGCGTGGGCTTGAAGTATTCGGTGGTGTGGAACTTCACACCCTTGCGCAGATGGAAGGTGTAGACCTTGTTGTCCGGCGAGATGTCCCACTTCTCGGCCAGAGACGGCGTCGTGGCCGTCTCGCCCGGCACGAAGGCGACGAGGCGGTTGTAAATGGCGTCGGCGGGATCGAAGTCGGTGCCGGTGGTCAGTTGCCCCGGATCGAAACCGGCGGGGCTGCCCTCGGAGCAGTAGACGAGGGTCTTGTTCGGGAGCTCGACGGCTGCCGCGGGCGGGATCACTGCCGCTCCGGCAAGCACGGTTGCAGCCAACAGCAAACGCAGGGTGTGAGTCTGTTTCATAGGCTCCTCGTATTTTGAGTTGACGCCCGGCGACGATCAGCCGCCGAGCCCACGAGGGATATTACTTAACCTTCACCTACGTAACAACACGCCAAATCCCTACTAAACCGCCCATTTGTGGCGTTTTTGATTAGGAAATCACTCAATTTTGATTAGGATTGACTTCCTGAGCGGTCATCGGGCAGAAAAGATTGCGCGCGCCCCGCCCGGCGGCGCCTTACAGGCCGAGCCGCTGCCACATGGCTTTGGTTGCTGCCGCCGCATTGAGCGTATAGAAGTGCAGGCCCGGCGCGCCTTCCTTCAGCAAGCGCTCACACAGCGCCGACACCACGTCGAGACCGAAGGCGCGGATGGCTTCGCGGTCGTCGCCAAAGCCTTCCAGCCGCTTGGCGATCCAGCGCGGCACTTCCGCACCGCACATTTCCGAGAAGCGCATCATCTGCGAGTAGTTCGTGATCGGCATGATGCCCGGCACGATCGGCACGTCCACGCCGAGGCGGGCGACGTCGTCGACAAAGCGGAAGTAAGCATCCGCATTGAAGAAATACTGGGTGATGGCCGCGTTCGCGCCGGCCTTCACCTTGTTGGCGAAGTGTTCGAGATCGTGTCGCGGCGATTTGGCCTGCGGATGGTATTCGGGGTAAGCCGCGACTTCAATGTGAAACCAGTCGCCCGTCTCTGCGCGAATGAACTCGACCAGTTCCGACGCGTAGCGAAACTCGCCGATCTCGCCCATGCCCGACGGCAGGTCGCCACGCAGCGCCACGATGTGACGGATGCCGTGATCGCGGTAGGTCGTGAGAATGTCGCGGATGTTGTCGCGGGTCGAGCCGACGCACGACAAGTGCGGTGCGGCGTCCACGCCTTCGCGCTGGATTTCGATGACGGTGTCGAGCGTGCCCTGCTGCGTCGAGCCACCCGCACCGAACGTCACCGAAACGAACTTCGGGCCGAGCGGAAACAGTTGCGCACGCGTCGCGCGCAGCTTCTCCGCGCCGTCGGCAGTCTTGGGCGGGAAGAATTCGAAACTGAAGGAAGGTTGCGTCATGATCGTCTTGTTATCTTCGGAGCCGTTCATGCCGCACGTCTGGCGTGCACGAAGAACTCCCGGTTGCCGTCGCCGCCCGCGATAGGACTGTCGAGCCACGCGGCCACCGTCAGTCCGAGCGCTTCACAGGCGGCGCGGATTTTTGTCTCCACTTGCGCATACTGCGCGGTGTCTTTCACGAGGCCACCGCGTGCGATGTGCTCCCGTCCCACTTCGAATTGCGGCTTCACCAGCATCAGCAGGTCGCCACCCGGCGCAAGCAACGGCGCTACAGCGGGCAACACTAGCGTGAGCGAGATGAACGACACATCGCCCACGATCAGATCGAAGCCCGCCTCCGGTACAGCATTCAGCTCACCATCCGATACGACTTCCGTCAAACGCGCATCGAGCATCTCGCGCGACAGGTGTCGCGCATTGATCCCTTCGAGCGACGCGAGCCGAGGCTCGCCCATCAAACGCGGATGCAGTTGTCCGTGTCCCACGTCGACGCCGACGATATACGCCGCGCCCGCCTGCAACAGGCAGTCCGCGAAGCCACCGGTCGACAGACCGACATCGAGCACTACGCGGCCCGTCACGTCGAGTCCCGTCGTGACCAGTGCGCCCGCCAGCTTGAGGCCGCCGCGCGACACGTACCGGTCTTCGTCCGGCAATCCGTCGGCCGCGGCACGCACTTCCAGTTCCTCGTCGCTCGCCACCGGTTGGCTGGCTTTCTTGAGCGCCGTCTCGGTGCCGGCGTAATACACGCGTCCGGCATCGATCAGACGTTGAGCGACAGTGCGCGACGCCGCCAGTCCTCGGGAGACGAGGGCCTGATCGGCACGAAGAGCTTGCGACATGACTACGAATTTCCTGCAAAGAACTGTCGACGGATGGCCGTCGACACTTACACGTTGGAGACGCGGTCGCCGAACACCAACGCCGAGAGAATCCACGAAATCAGGCTGTACAGCAGCGAGCCGAAGAGCGCCGCCCAGAAGCCGGAGACTTCGAAGCCCTTGACGACATGCGACGCGAGCCAGAACAACAGTGCGTTGATGACGAAGATGAACAACCCCAGCGTCACCACGGTGACCGGCAGCGTGAGCACGACGAGCAGCGGGCGCAGGAACGCGTTGATCAGGCCAAGCACGACCGCGACGATCAGCGCCGTGCCGATGCCCTTGAGCTGAACGCCCGACACGATGTACGGCAAAACGAGAAGCGCGATGGCATTGATGAGCCAAATCAGCAGCAGACGCATGGCAAGCTCCGTAAAACTTGCCGGTGCACGGCATGCATGCCCGCACCGGCGGTGAGAAATTCGAGTCCGGCAAGCCCCGGCGGACACAACGGCAACTGACGCCATCGCACGGCCGTGGCTTCACCACGCGTTACCGCGCCGGGTCGATGCGTCGCATTCCTCCATGCGACGTGCCGACGCCCCGCGCGGCAACGTCAACCGATCAATAACGGTAGTGCGACGGCTTGAACGGACCGTTCTTGTCGACGCTGATGTACTTCGCCTGATCGTCGCTCAGCACAGTCAGTTCGGCACCGATGCGGCCCAGGTGCAGGCGCGCGACCTTCTCGTCCAGATGCTTCGGCAGCACGTACACGCTGTTCTTGTACTTCGCACCGTGCACGAACAGTTCGATCTGGGCGAGCGTCTGGTTCGTGAACGAGTTGCTCATCACGAACGACGGGTGGCCCGTGGCGCAACCGAGGTTCACGAGGCGGCCTTCAGCCAGCAGAATGATGCGCTTGCCGTCCGGGAAGATGATGTGATCGACTTGCGGCTTGATGTTTTCCCACTCGTACTTGCGGGTCGACGCCACGTTGATTTCCGAGTCGAAGTGACCGATGTTGCAGACGATGGCCTGATGCTTCATGGCGACCATGTGGTCGTGATCGATCACGTGGTAGTTGCCCGTCGCCGTCACGAAGATGTCGGCCTTGTCGGCTGCGTATTCCATCGTCACGACACGGTAGCCTTCCATGGCGGCTTGCAGTGCGCAGATCGGATCGATTTCCGTGACCCACACCGTCGCGCCCAGACCGCGCAGGCTTTGTGCGCAGCCCTTGCCCACGTCGCCGTAACCGGCCACGAGGGCGATCTTGCCCGCGATCATCACATCGGTGGCGCGCTTGATACCGTCGACCAGCGACTCACGGCAGCCGTACAGGTTGTCGAACTTCGACTTGGTGACCGAGTCGTTCACGTTGATGGCCGGGAACGGCAGCGTGCCGTCCTTTTCCATCTGGTACAGACGGTGCACACCGGTGGTCGTCTCTTCGGTCACGCCCTTGATCTGCGACAGGCGCTTGCTGTACCACTGCGGATCGATTGCGATGTGACGTTTGATGGCGGCGTACAACGCGACTTCTTCTTCGTTGGTCGGGTTGGCCACGACCGACAGATCCTTCTCGGCCTTGCTACCGAGAATCAGCAGCAGAGTGGCGTCGCCGCCGTCGTCGAGGATCATGTTGGCGAACTCGCCGTTCGGCCATTCGAAGATGCGGTGGCTGTATTCCCAGTACTCGTCGAGCGACTCGCCCTTGAACGCGAAGACCGGAATGCCCGCGGCAGCGATGGCGGCGGCGGCGTGGTCCTGCGTCGAGAAGATGTTGCACGAAGCCCAGCGGACTTCGGCGCCCAGCGCGGTCAGCGTCTCGATAAGCACGCCCGTCTGGATGGTCATGTGCAGCGAGCCGGCAATGCGCGCGCCCTTGAGCGGCTGGCTGGCCTTGAATTCGGCACGCGTCGCGACCAGACCGGGCATTTCGCTCTCGGCAATGGTCAGCTCTTTACGGCCCCATGCCGCCAGATTGATATCGGCAACGTGGAAATCGGAGAATTTCGAATCGACTACGGCGTTCATCACGCCTCCTTTCTCTAAAGTCTAGATAGTTGGGACGTGAGCGCCGTTCTTGGGGCCCACGCGCCAACGATCCGGGGGTAATCCGGCGGCCGGCGGGGCCAATAGGAAGGATCTTGAGCCTGGCAGCACTTCGGCTGTCGCAACGCTCCTCAAGACCCCGGCATTGTAGCAAAACTGATGCGCGAAGTTACGGCAGGGGCGACGTCCGAAGGGTTATTTTTATCAGACGGGAAGATGGGCGATCAGCGGAGCGGCGAGCACCATGAGTACGCCGTTGATCATCATGACGAGGCTGGCGACGACACCTTCTTCGCCACCGATCTGGCGCGCCTTGGCCGTACCAAAGCCATGAGCGCCCGCGCCGAACGGCGCACCGCGCGCCATACGGGTACGCAGCGGCAGCCACGACAGAAGCGCCTCGCCCAGCAACATGCCGATCAGCCCGGTGATGATGACGAAGAGGCCGACCAGATCGCGCGAACCGCCGACCTGATCCGATACGACAAGCGCGAACGGCGTCGAGATCGAACGTGCAAGCAGGCTGCGCGCCATTTCCGGCGGCAATTCGAACAGCCGCGCAAGCACGTACGAACTACCGACGGCCACGACCATGGCGACCAGCACGCCGAACGTCAGCGCAAAGGCATGGCGGCGGATGATGTCGCGATGCTCGTAAATAGGCACCGCAAAGGCGATGGTCGTCGGCCCGAGCAGCCACACAAGCCAGCGGGAATCGGCGATGTACGTCGTATATGAAATATCGCCGCCGATCATCACGCCGATGACGAGGATCGGCGCGAGAATCGCCGGGCCGAGCCACACCTTGCCGAAGCGCGCATAAAGGCGCTTCGACACGTAATAGAAGAAGACGGTGAGAACGAGTAGCAGGAGCGCCGTATGATTCATCACAATTCTCTGCGAGTGCGATCAGCTTGAAGAGCGGCGCGAACGGCGTCGGGTACGTAATGCAGTATGTATGCGGTACGTAATGCTTCAGCGACCATCGTGCGCATGCGCACGGCGGGCCGGAATGCGGGCGCATGCCAGCTTCAGACGGCGCTCGGCGCGGCAGGCGAAGTCGACGGCCAGCGCGGTCGAAACCATCACGAGCGTGGTGCCGACACCGATCACGGCCAGCAGTTGCAGGCCTTCCTGACGCAGCAGATCCGTGTATTGCATGACGGCGGCGACCAACGGCACGAAGAAGAGGATCATCTCGGCCAGAAACCAGTCCGCGCCACGCTTGATCTTCTCCGTCTTCAGCACGCCACTCATGAGCAGCGCGACGACGACGAGCAAGCCCAGCACGCCACCCGGCAAAGGCAGATGAAAATGACGCGATGCAGCATCGGCCGCCAGATAGATGCCCGTCAGGAGCGCGATTTGCCAAAGCACACCGACAACGCCCTTGCTACGGCTATACAGACGGCTGGCGATCATCTTGGTCATGGCTGACTCCCTAAGGGTTTTCCTGAATATGAAACGCAGTATAGGAAGCAGCGCAACATAAATATAATGAATTAGTCGTATCAGAACGATTCCAAATTGGAATAATTTAAGTATTAACCCTAATAGTGCATAAGAAAGCCTTGCTGGACGGGGCTTTGGGCCAAATTGCACCATTGGTGTGCAACCGAGAGAACCAAAATGGAACTGCGTGCGTTGCGAGGATTTGTGGAGGTTGTGCGACAGCAGAGCTTCACGGCGGCGGCGGAAGCGTTGTTCGTCACCCAGCCGACGGTGAGCAAGATGGTCAAGGCGCTGGAAGACGAACTGGGCACGCCGCTCATGTTGCGCGAGGAGCGCGGCATGGGTCGACGACTTCAACTGACCGATGCGGGACGCGTTGTCTTCGAGCGCGGTCAGGACGTACTCGCCGCCCATGCCCGTCTGCAACAGGAGTTGGCGGATCTGGAGACGGTGTCGCGCGGCGAGTTGTCGATCGGCATCCCGCCGTTGGGCGGCGACCTGTTCATCCCGGTGATCGGCGCGTTCCATCAGCAATACCCGGATATCGAGATGAAGCTGTTCGAGACCGGCTCGCGGGCCATTGAGCAGGCGTTGCTGGCGGGCGAGATCGAGCTGGGGGCGGTGCTGCTCCCCATCGACCCGACCGTGCTGGATGTGCTGCCTGTCTGTCATTACCAGTTGCGTCTGATCGCGCCCCGAGAATCGCGCTGGGAGGGCCGCGCCTCCGTTGGCCTTGGCGAATTGCGCGACGAGCCCTTCGTCTTCTATGGCGAGGGATTTGCGTTATCGGAACTGGTGATCGCCGCGTGTCGGCGCGCGGGCTTCACGCCGAAGATCGCGGGCCGCTCGAGTCAGTGGGACTTCATCGCGTCGATGGTGGACAACGGCGTGGGCATTGCGTTGCTGCCGGAGCCGTTCTGCGCGCGACTCGACCCGAAGCGTTTCGTGATGACGGACGTACGCGACCCGGAGATTCCGTGGGATCTGGCGATGGCGTGGCGACGCGACTCGTATCTGTCACATGCGGCGCGACGCTGGCTCGCCTTGGCGCGCGACATCCTCGGGCCAGGAGGCGACGGCGAAGCGAAGGCAGCGATCGCAGGCGGCGCACGACGCAAGTGAGCGGGTTCTGACAGACGGCCGGACGTCGGATACATCCGCCGCGCATGCATGCCCGTCGTCCGACGGGAATCGGCGATTGCGGTATCCTTGCCGCTGACAAATTTCCCCCTTTTGCCGTTGCATCGCGCTCCACGGGCGCGAGAGCGGCGCGACACATCGAGACTCATGCGCATCATTACCGCGAATTTGAACGGCGTGCGATCCGCCTCCAAGAAGGGCTTTTTCGAATGGTTCGGCAATCAGGACGCCGACATCCTCTGCGTTCAGGAAATCAAGGCCCAGTTGCCGGACATGACGCCGGACTTCCTCAAGCCGCACGATTATCAGGGCTACTTCCACTATGCGGAGAAGAAGGGTTACAGCGGCGCCGGTGTGTACGTGCGACGCGAGCCCGACGACATCGTCATCGGCTGGAACAACACCGAGTTCGACGCCGAGGGTCGTTATGTCGAGGTCCGTTACGGCAATCTGTCGGTAATCTCGGTGTACATCCCGTCGGGGTCGAGCGGCGAGGAGCGTCAGGCGGCCAAGTTCCGCTTCATGGCCGACTTCATGCCGCACTTGCTGGCGCTCAAGGCCGAGGGCCGCGAGGTCGTGCTGTGCGGCGACGTGAACATCGCGCACAAGGAAATCGACATCAAGAACTGGAAGGGCAACCTGAAGAACTCGGGCTTCCTGCCGGAAGAGCGCGCGTGGCTCACGCAGTTGTTCGACGATCACGGTTATGTGGATGTCTTCCGCACGCTGGATCCGCGGGCGGAGCAATACACGTGGTGGAGCAATCGCGGACAGGCGTATGCAAAGAACGTCGGTTGGCGCATCGACTACCAGATCGCCACGCCGGGCATCGCAGCAAAGGCGAAGACGACCTCGGTGTTCCGCGACATCAAGTTCAGCGACCACGCCCCGCTGATCGTCGACTACGACCACGCGCTTTGAGCACCACGCGGTCGCAGCGCATCATGAAAACCCTTCTATTCTGCACGAGCTACATCCGCGATGCCGAAGCCTGGAAAACGCGATATCAGCGTTGGCTGGACTTCTACGGCAACGGGCCGATCCACGCCGACAAGATCCTCATGATCGACGACGGGTCGCCCTATCTGCCGCCCGCCAAGACCATTCCGACGGTGCCCGCGAGCCACGATATCCGGGAACATGACCACGCGACGGGCATCGTTCGCTTCGAACAGAATCTCGGACGGCAAAGCATGGCCCACTATCCGGGCTGGTGGCGCAGTTTCCTGCACGCGCACACCATCGCTACGGCCATAGGCGCGGACAAGATCGTTCACATCGAATCCGATGCCTATCTACTGAGTCAGGCGCTCGTGGACTTCGTCAACGAGACACGCACCGGCTGGCATGTCATGTGGGCACAGCGTTACGAACTTCCCGAAACCGCCGTTCAGATCATTTGCCGCGATCAGTTCGACGCGCTCGAAGCGTTCAAGAACGCGCACCCCGATCTAACTTTCACGGATATCGCCGAACGTCTCTTGCCTTTTACATCGGTGAACCGACATTTCAAAGGTGATCGTTACAGCGAGTTCAAACGCCGTCGGGGCATTTTCCGGTCCAGGAAATTCGACTTTATTCCGATCTTCCAGCACGACTTTTTCTGGGAACCGATTCCGTCCGATGCGGACTTCGCAACTCAGGTCGTCCAGCGACAAAAGCTCGCGGTGCGCCACTCTGGCGCACCGTCACGATAAACGGCGGCGGGCGACACGGCAGGCATGACACACGCGAAGGCGAACGCCTTCGGCCCCGATCGCCGAGCGCCCGCTACCTCACGTTCTGCTCGCCGCAGGCACACCATCGCCGCCGTCGTCGTCAGCACCCCAGGGGGCGACTTTGGGCAAGAGCAGCATGCCCGGGATCGCGAGCGCCGTGCAGATGAGGAAGAACGTCAGCCAGCCGACGCCGTCCACGATATAGCCCGTCCCTGCGTTCGCGAACGTGCGCGGCACGGACGCCAGACTCGTGAACAGCGCGAATTGCGTGGCCGTGTAACGCGGGTCCGTCGTGCGTGCGATGTAAGCGGTAAACGCCGCCGTTCCCAGCCCCGCCGTGAACGCCTCGAACGCGATCACCGCGCCCAGTCCCGCGACCACCGCACCGGCCTCGGCTAGCCACGCGAAGCCCAGCACCGACACCAGTTGCAGCACGCCGAACACCCATAACCCACGGTTGATGCCCAGCTTGATCAGCCAGATCCCGCCGATGATGCCGCCCGCCACGCTCGCCCACAGACTCGTCGCCTTCGCCACCACGCCGATCTGTGTCTTCGTGAAGCCCAGATCCAGATAGAACGACGTGGCCAGCGACGTCGCCATCGAATCACCCAGCTTGTACAGAAAGATGAACGCCAGCACGAGCAACGCCTGCGACCAGCCGCCGCGTGTCACGAACTCGTGGAACGGCTCAACGACCGCTTCGCGCAATGTCTTTGGCGGCGTGCCGCGAATCTCCGGCTCCTTGACCACCAGCGTCATCACAATGCCCGGCAGCATGAACGCCGCCGTCGCGAAAAACACCTGCGACCACGGCAGATGATCCGCCATGATCAGCGCCAGCGATCCCGGCACCAGACCCGCCACCTTGTACGCGTTCACGTGCATCGCCGTGCCCAGCCCCTGCTCGCGATCGGACAGCAACTCGCGTCGGTAGGCATCCAGACAAATGTCCAGACTCGCGCTGAAGAACGCCAGCGCCGCCGCCAACGCGGCAATCGTCATCAGATCGCGCTGCGGCGAATACGTCCCCATGATCGCGACCGCGCCCGCCACCAGCAGTTGCGTGACGAACATCCACCCGCGACGCCGCCCCGGCTTCCATCCCAGAAAATTGGGTGCGAAGCGGTCCATGAGAGGTGCCCACAGAAACTTCCACGTGTAAGGAAACTGGATCAGCGCAAACAGGCCGATCGACTTGAGATCTACGTGCTCGCTGCGCAACCACGCCTGCACCAGATTGAGCAGGATGAAAAGCGGCAAGCCGGAGGTGAAACCGAGAATCACGCAGATGAGCATCCGCGTGGGGTGGAAGACGCGCCCGTCGTCGGGCCGCAGCGAATCGGTCATGGAAAGGACAATTGGGGCCAGCCGCCTGCGATGCACGGCGCCCGGCCCCCGACGTCGATTGCTACGCGGGGTCCGGCGCTACGCTGCCCCGCAAGCTGCCGTCGGTTCAGGAACGCTTGACGCGATAGACCGCAAGACTACCACGCCAGTTCGCCCCCACCGAAACCAGTCGCCCATTGTGCAGGACCGCGCGATCCAGAATCTTCACACCGACGTCCGGCGCCAGTGCTTCGAAGTCCTTAATCGTCAGCACCCGCACGTTCGGCGTGTTGTGCCACTGGAACGGCAGGCTCTTAGACACCGGCATGCGCCCCTGCAACACCGACAGCCGATGCGGCCAGTAGCCGAAGTTCGGGAACGACACGATCGCTTCGCGTCCCACACGCACCGTCTCGCGCAGAATGTCTGCCGTGCGGTGAATGGTCTGCAACGTCTGCGACAGGATGACGGTATCGAAGCTCTGATCTTCGAACAGCCTCAGCCCGTCTTCCATGTTCTGCTGAATGACGTTGATACCGCGCTGCGCGGACGCGAGTACGCCCGCGTCGTCGATCTCGACACCGTATCCGCTCACGTCGAGTTCGTCGGTCAGCAGACGCAGCAAAGACCCGTCGCTACAACCGAGGTCCAGCACTTGCGAGGACGGCTCGATCCATCGCGCGATGACACGAAAGTCGGGGCGATCTGCGAGCGAGGCCGAAATGCGATGGCGCGACGCCGCTAGTTGCGCGGCCTGCGCACTGTTGGCCGGAGCGGTGGACTGGCTCATACGCCGACCTCCTGAGCGATACGTTCGTAGTAAGCGCGCACCAGATTGTGATAGCGCGCATCGGTGAGCAGGAAGGCGTCGTGACCGTGCGGTGCGTCGATCTCGGCGTAGCTCACGGTGCGGCGCGTGTCGAGCAGCGCCTTGACGATCTCGCGCGAGCGCGCCGGGGCGAAACGCCAGTCGGTCGCGAACGACACGATCAGATACTTCGCGGACGTGTGCGATAACGCCTTCGCCAGATCACCACCGACCGTGCGCGCCGGGTCGAAGTAATCGAGCGCGCGCGTAATCAGCAGGTAGGTGTTGGCATCGAAGTACTCGGCGAACTTGTCGCCCTGATAGCGCAGGTACGATTCCACTTCGAACTCCACGTCGAAGCTGAAGCGGTAGCCGTCGTCCTTGCCGTTGCCATTACCGTTGCCGCTGCCGTCCTTCACCTCGTCGACCAGCGCTTCGGCGCGTCGCAACGCGCGGCCGAATTTGGTCGCCATGTCCTCGTCGGACAAATAGGTGATGTGCCCGATCATGCGCGCCACGCGCAAGCCACGACGCGGCACCACACCGTGCGCGTAATAGTCGCCGCCGTGGAAATCGGGATCGGAGAGGATGGCCGAGCGTGCGACCTCATTGAAAGCGATGTTCTGCGCCGAGAGCTTGGGCGTGGAGGCAATCACCAGACAGTGCCCCACCCGATCGGGGTACATGATGCTCCACGCCAGCGCCTGCATGCCGCCGAGACTGCCGCCCATCACGGCGGCGAACTTGCGGATGCCGAAGGCGTCGGCCACGCGGGCCTGCGCATTGACCCAGTCTTCGACCGTCACGACAGGGAAGCGCGCACCGTACGGTGTGCCTGTGGCTTCATTGAGGCTCATCGGCCCCGTCGAGCCGAAGCACGAGCCGAGATTGTTCACGCCGATGACGAAGAAGCGGTTGGTGTCGAGCGGCTTGCCCGGACCGACCATGTTGTCCCACCAGCCGATGTCCTTGGGGTTGTCGGCGGCGATGCCCGCCACGTGATGCGACGCGTTGAGCGCGTGACACACCAGCACGGCGTTGCTGCGATCGGCATTGAGCTCGCCATAGGTCTCGACCATCAGGTCGTAGCCCGCGAGGGTGCTGCCGTTTTGCAGTGCCAGCGGCTCAGCGAAATGCATCCGCTGCGGCGTGACGATTCCGATTGAAGATTCCATAAATCCCTGTCCGAAACATGCCGGGGTCAGCGTCATCGTCAATACGAATCGACGGACGATGTCCTGAAGCGTTCTGTGCGGGAAAAGGGGTCGACGGAAAAACGGCGGGGTGCGCGAACGACCTCTTTAGCCGCATTTTTATTGAATGTCCCACGACGAGGATCCTGGAGATCCTCTGTCCGAGTCATTCGCGCGCCCGCAAGCGAGTCACCAAATCGGCGCGCCAGTCATCGCAACAAGGCCGGACGATATGTCGTCCGCCCTGCCACGCGTTGCAAAAGTATAACGTAATCTGCGCACTCGGCGCAGACGAGCCACTGCCGCCGGACTTAGCGCAGCAGTGCCGCCACTTGCGGCTCGGCGCCTTCGGCCGGCGAGCGCTTGAAGCCGCTCTTGGCGAAACGGTGCCAACGACCCAGCACGTACGAGACGAGCAGGTTGGCGCGCGAGTTCGCGTCGAACGTCTCGGGCAGCGTGCCTTGCGCTGCCGCCAGGCGCAGCACCTGACGCAGCGACGCTTCGATGCGGTCGAGCAACTGGTTCATGCGCTCCTGCAGACGCTCGTGTTCGCCGACCAGCGCTTCGCCGGTCAGCACGCGCGTCATGCCGGGGTTCTTCTCGGCGAAACCGAGCAGCATCAGCACGATGGCGCGCGCTTGCGTCACACCGTCCTGATCCTGTGCGGAAATCTGGTTGATCAGGCCGAAGATGGTCTGCTCGATGAATTCGATCAGGCCTTCGAACATCTGGGCCTTGCTCGCGAAGTGGCGATAGAGCGCCGCTTCGGAGACATCGAGGCGAGCCGCGAGCGCGGCCGTGGTGATCTTCTCGCCCTTGGGCGTCTCAAGCATGGCCGCAAGGGTCTGCAACACCTGCACGCGGCGCTCGCCCGGTTTGGGACGGGTGGTCTTCACCGGCGCAGGCGCGGGCATGGCCTCCAGCGCGTCGGCGGTGCCGAAACCGGCGCCGTTCGAAGAGTTTTCCTGCTGCATCGTCTGGTCGTTATCAGTTGGGATTATGTAATCGTCGCGCGGCAAAGGGCTGACGGGGGGAGCCTGACTGAGCCCTCACCGGCCCGTCACTTGCCCCTCACATGCCTGGCACCTGCCCCGGTCGCCAGGTACGCCCTTAACTCGCGCAGAGATTGTACTTTGATATCTACGAAGTGTGGGCGGCCACTTCGCGCCATAACCTTGCCAAGACTGTTTCTCACCGGCAGGTGTCCCGTGATCCAAACGGTCTTGATGCCGAAATGCCGCAGGTGCTTGAGGTGCGAGCGCGTGTCCTCGACAAGCCAGGTGTTCGAGGGTGTCAGCCCCTCGCGCACGAGCAGACGGCGCAGCATCGTCGGGTCGGGTTTGGCGCGCCAGCCACGCCGATCCGCCATGTCTTCGATGCTCACGAAGCGCTCGAAATGACGGCCGATTCCCAAAGCCTCGACGATCGGCATGGCGTAGTGCGCCGGCGCATTGGTCAGCAGAATCTTGCGCCCGGGCAGACCGGCCATCAGACGGGCGATGCCGCGCTCGGCGCGCAGCACCTCGGCCAACGGCGGCAGTTCATGGACTTGCGCGAGAAATTCGTGCGGGTCGATGGCGTGATGCCGGATCAGCCCGAGCAGCACCGCACCGTAGCGCTCGGTGTACGTCGAACGCAGAAGATTCGCTTCGTCGTGCGGCAGGCCCAGCTTCTCGACGATATAGGCGGTCATCGCGCGGTTGATGCGCGGAAAGATCGCGTGAGACGCGCGATGCAGCGTGTTGTCCAGATCGAACAACCAGACCGGACCGCGCGTGCCGTGCTCGCTACGGGCGAGGTGCGCCCGGCGTCGCCGGCTCAGAACGTGAGAAGAAGACACGGAGATAGCGGAATTTTGCGAGGAAATACGTGAACATGACCGTCGTCGCACGTGCGACGGGGGTCTCGGCAAGGCAAGATGCTAGCGCGCGACGCCCACTTTGACAAATTGGCTCAGCCTGCCTTATCTCGCTATCTGCCACGCCGTCAGCCCGCGCGCGCCTTCGCCCGCACCCGCAGCAGGCTGACGCCACCGCCCAGCGCCGCGAGTATCGTCGCGCACACCATCGCTGCGTGCGCGCCGTGATCGCCATAGAGATCGAACAGCAGCGCCACCACGGCCGCCCCGAGCGTCATGCCGACGGTCCGGGCAATCGTCATCAGACCGCTTGCCGCGCCGCTGCGCTCGCGCGGCGCGCCCATCATGATGATGCGGTTGTTCGGCGTCTGGAAGAAGCCGAAGCCTACCCCGCAAATCACCATACGCCAGGCGATGCCCCAGTCGCTCGCGTCTGTGGGCAGCCACGCCAGCGATGCCAGCCCCACCGCGAACACGCCCAGCCCCAGCGCACTCATGCGCGCGCTGTCGAAGCGATCCGACAGCCGCCCCGCGAGCGGCGCGATAAACACGATCACCAGCGGCCACGGCGTTATCAGCAGGCCCGTCGTCGCCTCACTGCGCGAGAACGTGTGCTGCAACAGAAACGGCATGCCGACGTACGCCAGCGTTTGCGCCATATAACAGGCGACGGACGTCAGTGACGACAACGCCAGCACCGGCACGCGCATCAGATCGAGCGGCAACAGGGGTGCCTGACGACTGCGCTGATGACGCACAAGCACCACCGCCACGGCCAGCCCGAGCGCGATCTGCAACGCAGCGGCACCATGATGCCCGGCTTCGCCGACATGGCCGAGTCCGATGATGATGAGCGCGAGTGTCGCGGCATTGAGCAACGCACCGGGCACGTCGATGCGCCGCTCGGCCCCCGGCGTGCGCGGCAGGAACCGGTACGACGCGCCCAGCGCGACCAGTCCGATGGGCAGATTGATGGCGAACAGCCAGCGCCAGTCGCCCAGCGTGAGAATGACCGCCGCCACGCTCGGCCCGGCCGCCGTCGACAGCGCGACGGTCAGCGCCAGCAGCGAGATCGCGCGTCCGCCCATATGCGGCGGAAACACCATGCGCAGCAACGCGGGGACGATGGTCGACATGCATGCACCGCACAGCCCCTGCACCACGCGCGCAGCGACGAGCCACGAGAGCGACGGGGCAAGTGCACAGCCGAGCGACGCCAGCGTGAACCCGGCCACACCGAACAGGAACACGCGCCGATAACCGAGCTTTTCGCCCAGCGCCGCCAGCGGCAGCACGGCCATCGCAAAAATCAGTTGGTAAGCGTTGACAACCCACACCGTCGAGGCGGGATCGGCGACCAGATCGCGCGCGATAGTCGGCAATGCCACGTTGGCAATCGAGGCATCGAGATTGCCGAGGAAGGTGCCGAGCAGAATCGATGGAACGGCAATGCGGCGTGCGCTCGCGCAAAGGCCTTCGGCCAGCGGCGCGACAGGGGCGATCGGTTGCGTCATACAGAGGGGTTCATGGGGAAAAATCTCGGCCCGGGATTTGCTTCTCGCTCGCCAGTGCCTGCTTGGCATCATAGCCCGGGCCGGGCAGGAAAATCATGCGCAATGGTGCCGCTCGGGGAATGTTCGGCTGCACACGGTCACGCCGCACGACGTCTGCCGGATCACTCGCTCGTTATGCGCGGCACGCCACCACGACGACGCCGCGCAACAGGGAGTGACGCAGCACCGCGTCACGTGCGATTCGCCCCCCCGGACGCCCCACACGTGCTCGCTACGCAGTGCCGCGTTTAAGCGAGTTCGGACGTTAGAACGTGTGCTGAATGCCCAGCATCGTACCGAACTGGTTGCCACCGGTGACCACCGAACCGCCAGCGGCAATCGCCACTGCACCGTTCTGGCTGTTCGCCACCCAGCCCGCCATGCCATACAGCGACGTGCGCTTCGAGAGCGAGTACGTGGCCCGGCCGATGAGCATCGTGGCGTTGGCGCGGCTCTTCAACTGGTAACGAATGGCCTGTGCGTCGAACGCCCAGGTGATCGTCGGCAAATAAGTGAAGCCGATGAAGTAGATGTCCGAGCGCAGCGATGCGGCGTCGGCGCTCACGTTGCGGTGAATCCAGCCACCACCCACGCGACCCGTCGACCACTTGTAGTACGCATTGATGACCGAGTGCGAATCGGTGTACTGCGAGCTGGTCAGCGGTGCGGCGGCGCCGGTGTTGCCGCGCATCTGGTCGTACGACGCCGAAATGCCGAAGTTCTCGTAGTCGTAACCGAGCAAGCCCGTGAATTGCTTACAGGCCTGATAGTTGCCCGCGACGTTGCCCGCGCAGTTCGTGGCCGACGGTCCGCCTGCGGACGATGCATCGCGCCCGAAGCTGTACGTGGCGCCGACAGTCACGCCGGAGAACTTGCCCATATACCCGATGGCGCTGTCGCTACGCGCGTTAGCGATGTACGGGTCGATACTGGCGAGCGAGAAGATCGACGGTCCGATCACGTCCGCATTGCCCGTCACATAGAACGTCATATTGTTCTGACGGCCGATGAGCACCGTGCCCCACGAACTCGACAGACCTACGTTGGCCTGACGGCCGAACAGACGTCCGCCATAGTTCAGACCGCCGGTGCCCGGCTGAAAGCCGTTTTCCAACGTGAAGACGGCCTTGAGACCGCCGCCCAGGTCTTCGACACCCTTGAAACCGAAGCGCGACGGCACCTTGCCCGTGAGGGTCGGTTCGCCGACGAAGCTGCCGCCATTGGCAGCATTGTTGTAGTAGGCGATGCCGGTATCGACGATCCCGTACAGCGTCACGTTGCTTTGCGCGTGCGCCAGGCCTGCACCCAGCAGCAGGCCTGCGGCCAATGCGTGTTTCACTTTCACTTCTGTCCCCTTGTTTTTGAATACACAGCTACTCCAAACCTCAACCTCCGAACCGGTGGCAATGTCACAGGTCCAGCCTTGTTGGGACGGCACTGCGTCCGCCTCCGGTACTGCATTGCTTGCTCTTTCGGGTCACCGTTGCCGCCTCCTGTGCTGCACTCCGGCCTCGGTCCCCGTTGTTTTATGGCGCGACGTGAGGTGCTGTTTTTTCCCTCACGCCTTGCTTCATGCTTCGCGTACGAAAGTGAAACGCGCTTCGCGTCGGGCGATGCGCCATCCCTGCGCCGTGCGCACGAAAGTGTCTTCGAATTCGCCCATCACCTGACGGCCCTGCGCCGGACGTCCGAACGGTCCCGGCACGTCCTGCGCCGAGCCGCTCCAAAGCAGCACCGTGCTGCTGCCGATCGCACCCGTGGTCGACGTCACCTCGATCAGCACATTGCCGACGAGATGGCGCGTCAGGCGGTCCGCCGGACGGTCGGCGTACGCAGCCGCTATCGCCACCGGGCCAACGAGCGTCTCGCCATTGGGGCGCACCAGCACCCCCTTCTCGGCGAACAACGCAGCCAGTCCCTGCGGATCACGACGGTCGTTACACATGACGAAGCGCATGACGAGGTCGTGACACGCTTGTTTGGCGAGCAGCACCTCGAGCGTTTGCTGATCGATGGAGTCGGGTGTTTGTGTGGTTGGCATGTTCTGCGTCATGACGTCACCCCTTCGGTCGACGGCAGCGACAACCATGCGCGCATGGCAGCGGCCACGGCTTCAGGGCGTTCCATCGGACTCATGTGACCGCTGTGTTCCACCACACTCAGCACCGCATCCGGGATCAGCCCGGCCATGATTTCGTGACGCGCGAGCGGGCTCCACGTGTCCTGTCGTCCGCACAGCACGAGCGTCGGGCAACGCACGTCGCTCAGTTGCGCGGTGGCATCCGGACGGCCCAGCAGCGCATGGATCTGCGCCGCAAACTGATCGGGGTTGCTGCGCTCGATCATGTCGAGAATCGCGTCGAACAGCGGCATACCGATCTGGTCGGGATGCACCATGCCCGTCGCCCAGACCTGCCCCATCGCGCGCATACCCTCCTTGCGCGAACGAGCGAGCAACGCGGCGCGACCGCTGCGCTCCTTCTCAGCGGCCTCACCGTCAGGCAACGCCTGATAGCCGGTGTCGAGCAACGCGAGATGGCTCACGCGTTGCGGCGCACGGCGCACGACTTCGAGCGCTACGCGCCCGCCCATCGAATGTCCGGCCAGCGCAAAACGCGGCTCCGGCGTGGTGGCCAGCACGTGGTCGGCCATCGCACCGATGGTGTCGAGCGCGCCCCACGCGGGCACGCGACAATCGAATTCCGGCAGCAACGCGGCAGTGGCGGCCCACGCCACCTGATCGCACAGCAGGCCGGGCAGCAGCAGTAACGGCAGACGGTCCTGACTCATGCCGCCTCCTCTTGCGCCCACACACGAGTGGGAATGCACACGTCGCCGTCAAACAACCAGCGTGCGGTGCGCAACAGGCCTGCGCCCGTGACGTCGGTCTGTCCTTCGGCATCGAGACCGAGTGTCAGTCGCACGGTGAACTCCCCCGTCGGATGTTCGATGGACACAAGCGGTGCTTCGCCATCCGGCACCACGGCCATCTCGTGACAGACGGTGCCCGGCAGCGCTGCCGCCGTCGCCAGGCTAACGGCCGCCAGCACGCCGATGGACGAGTGGCAGCGATGCGGGATGAAGCAACGTGTTGCGAGCGCTCCCCCGGCCTGGGGTGCCGCAACGAGACACATCTTCGGTACCGTGCGCGAACGCACGTCGCCCAGATTCATGCGCGGGCCGACGGCGAGACGAATCGCTTCGATGCGCTCACGCATCGGCTGGAACTGCGCATCCGTTTCGAGTTGCTGCCAGGACTCTGCGCCCGTGCAACCCAGATCCTCAGCGCGCATCAGCACCAGCGGCATGCCGTTATCGATACACGTGACGGTGACGCCTTCGACGACGTCCTGGCGTTGGCCCGTCGGAAACAGCGCGCCGCACGACGACCCGGCGGTATCGCGGAACATCAGTGGAATGGGCGCTGCCGTGCCGGGCACCCCGTCGATGGCCACGTCGCCGTCGTACTTCGCCATGCCGCCCGGGGTCTGCACGGTGGCGACCGCCACCTGCCCCGTGTTGACCATGTGAATGCCGACGTCGGTCACGTCGCCCGTTGCCGCAACGAGTCCGCGCTCGATCGCAAACGGCCCTACGCCCGCGAGCAGATTGCCGCAGTTCTGTCCGTAGTCGACACGCGCTTCGTCGACCACGACCTGTGCAAAGAGATAGTCGACGTCGGCGTCCGCACGTGTGGCACGCGAGACGATGGCGACCTTGCTCGTGAGCGGGTTCGCGCCGCCCATGCCGTCGATTTGACGCGCATCGGGTGATCCCATCGCAGCGAGCAGTACCGCGTCGCGCGTGGCGGCGTCCGTGGGCAGATCGTCCGCGAGGAAGTACAGCCCCTTCGAGGTGCCTCCCCGCATGACGGCGGCGCGAATGCGCGTCTGAGAGTGCTTTAGCTCGCCCAAGTCGCGCCCCTCACTCGCCTTGCAACTCGTCGAGCGAGTCGACATAGCGCAGGCCCTTCGCGGCAAGACGTTCGCGCATCTTGTAGTAATCGAGGCCGAGCGTGCCCCCCGCGAGTACGCCGCGCTTGTAGGCTTCGTCCGCACCGCGCGCGGCGGCCGCTTTCGCGACGGCGTGCGCGGTGGCAAACGGCACCACGACGACGCCGTCGTCGTCGGCCACGATCACGTCGCCCGGGTTGACGATCTGGTTCGCGCACACGACCGGCACGTTCACCGAGCCGAGCGTTTCCTTGACCGTGCCTTGCGACGAGATGGCCTTCGACCACACCGGGAACTGCATCTCGGTGAGTGTGCCGATGTCGCGGCAACCGGCGTCGATGATCAGCCCGACAACACCGCGCGCTTTCATCGACGTGGCGAGCAGATCGCCGAAGTACCCGTCGTCGCACGGCGACGTCACGCCGACCACGACGATGTCGCCCGGCTGTGCCTGCTCGACCGCGACGTGCAGCATCCAGTTGTCGGACGGCGGCGCAAGCACCGTGACGGCGCTACCGGCCACCGCCGCACCAGCGTAGATCGGGCGCAGATAGGTGGCCATCAGGCCGAGACGGCTTTGCGCCTCGTGCACGGTGGCGCTGCCTGCGCTGCGCAGAATGTCGAGCGTAGCGGCATCGACGCGCGGAATCTGACGAACGACGACGCCGCGAATCATGACAGTTGCTCCGTAACGACCGGCGTGAGACGCATCAGCCCCTCCGCGTACTTGATGTCGCGCGACGCGGTGATGCCGATGTTGCGTTTGGCCTGCACACCGCGTTGCAACGCCACGCGCGTGTAGTAATCCCAGAGGTGTTCCTGACCGGCCATGCATTCGATGGCGGCGCGCTTCTTGTCCCACACCGGCGTGATGTCGACGAAGGTGTTCGGGATCCACTCGCATTGCTCGGTCTGATGCGGCTCGAACGCGAGGACGGCCGGCGCACCGATGATCTTCTCGCCCGGCTTGTGACCTTCGGCCTGTGCAATCACGCGCGCTTCCTGCGTGACGTGCATCGCCAGCGGGTGATCGAAGTTGTACGGGTCCTTCTCCGAATGGCTCAGCACGAAGGCGGGTTGCACGTCGCGATAGATGTCGACGAGCCGGAACAGCGTTTCGTCGGACACGCGCATCGGGTAATCGCCGATGTCGAGAAACTCGATTTCCGCGCCGAGAATGTCGGCGGCGCGTTGCGCCTCTTCACGACGTGCGGCCTTGACCTTCGCTTCGGTCATCTCCGCGCCCTTGCGCCAGAGCTTGGCCGACTCGCCGCGCTCGCCGAACGACAGGCAGACGATCTTCATGCGATAGCCCTGCGCGACGTGCGTGGCGATCGTGCCCGCTGCGCGCCAGACGAAGTCCGCCGAGTGGGCGCTGACCACGAGGCCCGCCAATCCCGAATTGCTGCTGTGCTGTGTTGTGCTCATGTGTTTGACTCTGATACTTGTTGCGCAGCCCGGCGACGCTCGCTCAGGCGCTTTCCAGTCCGACCAGGGTGCCGAGCAGTTCCGGCGACGCGGCCAGATCGCTGCTGCGCCCCGCCCAGACCTGACGGCCCCGGTCGAGCACCAGCGCGCGGTCGGTGAGTTCCAGTCCCAGTTCCGCGTGCTGCTCCACGAGCACCACGCCCATGCCGCCGTCGGCGCGCAACTTCCAGAACGCATCGACCAGTTGATCGACGATGACGGGCGCGAGCCCTTCGAACGGCTCGTCGAACAGAATCACGCGGGGATTGCCGATCAGCGCGCGGCCGATGGCGAGCATCTGTTGCTCGCCGCCCGAGAGTTGATTGCCCAGATTGCGACGACGCTCCTTCAGACGCGGGAACAGGTCGTAGACGCGCTCCAGCGTCCACATGCCTTTCTCATCCGCAGCACCGGCCCCCTCGGCCATCGCCGAAACTTGCAGGTTCTCTTCGACGGAGAGCGACTTGAAGATCTCGCGCTCCTGCGGCACCAGCGCCAGTCCGGCGCGGGCGCGCTTGTAGGCGGGCCACGACGTAATGTCGTCATCGCGATAACGCAGCACGCCGCCGTGACGCGTGGTGAGGCCAAGCAGGCTCAGCAGCAACGTGCTCTTGCCGACGCCGTTACGTCCGAGAATCGCGACGGCTTCGCCAGCGGCCACACGCAGGCTCAGGTCTTCGAGCACGATGGTTTCGCCATACCCGGCACTGAGCCCACCGGCTTCGAGCAGAATGTCAGTCATGATGGCGACGTCCCAGATAGATATCGCGCACGCGTGGATCGCTGCGCACTTCGTCCTTCTCGCCTTCCATCAGCACCGCGCCTTCGACCAGCACCGTAATGCGGCGCGCGAAGCGGAAGACAAGATCCATGTCGTGTTCGATGACCATCACCGCGACGTCTTCGGGCAAACGCTCCAGCAGTTCGAACAACTTGCGGCCCTGTCCCGACGGCACACCGGCAACCGGTTCGTCGAGCAGCAGCACCTTCGGATCCAGCGCGAGACCCAGCGCGATCTCGACCTGACGACGCTGGCCGTACGCGAGTTCGTTGATGCGCTTGCCTGCGAGGTCGATCATCCCGAGTTCGCGCAGGCGCTCTGCCGCTTCCTCGACCACCGCCGGGCGATTCGCCAGCGGGCGGCCGATGCAACCGTCGAGTCCGCGTCGCGACGTAAGGGCGAGGCCCACGTTCTCGGCAACGGTGAGCGTGTCGAACAGCGTGTTGAGCTGGAACGTGCGTGCAAGACCGAGCTTGACGCGCTTGTGCGACGGCATCGACGTGACGTCGGTGCCGCCAACGCGCACCACGCCTGCGTTCGGCTTGAGCACGCCCGTGAGCAGGTTCATCAACGTGCTCTTGCCCGCACCGTTCGGTCCGATCAGCGCATGACGTGCGCCGACCGGCAGCGACAGCGTGACGTTGCGCGTGACGTCGAGTTGGCCGAAGCGCTTCGACAGTCCCTGAATTTCGAGTGCAGCGCTCACGGCGTCACCTCCTTGTCCGTGGTCGTTGCGTTGGTGTTCTCCGCCGATGCCGGTGCAACAGCAGGCACCGATGCGGAACGAAGCACGCGCGCAGCGAACCGATCCACCAGACCAATGAGGCCGTCCGGCGCGAAGCGCACCACGACGATCAGCAGCACGCCGAGCGCGGCGAGCCAGTTCGTCGGGTCGATGGCGGCAATCCGGTCGGACAGCACCATGAAAACGACCGCGCCGAGTACTGCGCCGTAGAGGCGTCCAGTGCCGCCGAGGGCGAGCATCACGAGAACGTTCGCCGAGAGCGTGAACGACAGCGTGTCGAGCGCAACGATGTTGTTGACCTGCGCGGACAACGCACCGGCGACACCCGCGACAGCGGCGGCAATCGTGTACAGCATCAGGCGACGCAGGCCGACGCGCACGCCCAGCAGCGACATGCGCATCGCGTTCTCGCGAATGCCCTGCACCGTCAGGCCGAACGGCGAGTTCACGAGAAACTGCGTGAACAGATAGACGACGAGCAGCACCGCGAGCGCGTACAGATACGCCGTGTGGCCGTAGATGTCGAACTCGAACATGCCCAGCACCGGCGCGATGCTGTAGCCGGTCAGGCCGTCGTCGCCCATCGTGATGGACTTGGCGACGTTGCCCGCTTCGTACAGCAGCGTGGCGCACGCAAGCGTGAGCATGATCTGCGTCAGCCCGCTCACACGCAGCACCACAATGCCGGTAATCAGCCCGACGACAGCCGCCACCACGGCACCGGCCACCAGACCCAGCAACGGATTCGGCGACACATGCAGCGCGAACAGACCGGCCGCATAGGCACCGCTACCGAAGAACGCCGCGTGTCCCAGCGTCTCGATGCCGCAGTAGCCCTGCACCAGGTCGAGCGAGAGCGCAAAGATGATCATGATCAGCACGCTCGTGGCGAGCGCCAGATACAGATCGGCGAAGAAGTACGTGGCGACGGCGGCGAGCAGCAGCAGCGCGTCGAGCATGCCGAGGCGCTTGCGACGCAGCGCCGGTGCCACTTGCGCCGCACCGCTCAGCGCTTGCGAGGGTTTCGTAATTGACATCTTCACCCTCCGCTTACGCACGACCGACCAGCCCTTGCGGGCGGATCAGCAGAATGGCCAGCACGGCCAGATAGATCATGAAAGCGCCAAGCGCAGGCACGTAGTAACGGCCGAGCGTGTCGATCAGACCGAGCAGCAGACCGGCATAGAGCGAACCGCGCAGGCTGCCCAGTCCACCGGCGGCAACCACGATCAGCACCAGCACCAGATACTTCAGGCCGTAGTACGGCTCCAGCGGCAGGATCTGGCTCGACAGCGCACCGCCAAGGCCCGACAGACCGCAACCGATGGCGAACGTGATCGAGAACACGAGCGGCACGTCGATGCCGACGCAGCGCGCCATGCGCGGATTGTCGACGGCGGCACGCAGCTTCGCACCGAACGACGTGCGCTCAAGCCCCAGCCAGATACCGAAGGCCACGACCGCGCTGCACACCAGCGCAAAGATGCGATACACGGACACCGAGAACGCCCCGAAGTCCCACGTGCCGCGCAGGCCCTGCGGCACAGGAATGGTCTGCAACTCCGTGCCAGCGAGATGCTTGGCAATCGCGCAGATGATGAACGCGAGGCCGATCGTCATGAGCAACTGCCCCAGACCGTTGGCCGTGTAGACCCAGCGATACAGCGTGCGCTCGAGCACCGCACCGAGCACCATCGTGCCGAGCACGCCGACGAGCAGGGCGACGAAGAAATCGAGGCCGGCACGCTGCATGGCCCACAGGGTGAAATAACCGCCGATCATGGCAAAGGCGGAGTGCGCGAGATTGACTACGCGCATTACGCCGAGCGTGACCGTGAGGCCCACGGAGATGAGAAACAGCAGCATCCCGTAGGCCACACCGTCAATCGACAACGACAGGAAAGTGGCAAGCGATTGCGTCATGAGGAATTACCGAAACCTAACGAACAGAGCGAACTTCGGGGGGGTGTCGCCTGCGTTACTTCGCGGCCACTTCCGGGTGGCTGATGTGCCACGGCTCGACCACCGACTTGTACGTGTCGATCGGCTTGTTGCCGAGCTTGCCGTCGATGGTTTCCACGCGACGGATGTACACGTTCTGCACGATTTCACGCGTCTTCGGATCGATCGACACCGGACCGCGTGCGCTCACCCACGCGTAACCCTTCACAGCGGCAATCGCCTTGTCGGCGTCCTTCTTGCCCTTGGTCGCCTTGATCATCTGTGCGATCAGCGTCATCGAGTCGTAGGCCGAAACCGAAGCAATCGACGGCAGTGCGCCCGGGCCGTACTTCGCCTTGTAGGCCTTAACGAATGCGGTGTTCTCCGGCGTCGTGAGGAACGGCGAGTAATGCAGTGCGGTGATCGTGCCCAGTGCGCTGTCGCCAATCGCGGGCAGGTCCGACTCCATCGTCTCGGTCGTGGCGAACAACTGGATGCCTGCCTTGTCGAGTTCGCGCTCCTTGAACGCCTTCACGAAGCCTGCCGACATCGGACCGACCGGCATGAACATGAAGACGGCGTCCGGCTTGGCGTCACGCACGCGTTGCAGGTAGCTGGAAAAGTCCGTCGTGCCCAGCGGCACCTTCACTTCAACGGCGACCTTGCCGCCCGCCTTCTTGAACGTCTCGCTATAGGCGTCGATGGCGTCGTAGCCGGTGGCGAAGTCGGCGACCACGATGGCCGCATTCTTCACGCCTTTCTTCGCGGCGTATTCGACGAGCGGCACGCTCACGGTCCACTGGGTGAAGCCCGTACGCACGAAGTACGGCGACTTGAGCGTGACGCTCGACGTGCCCGAGTTGCCGATAACGAGCGGCGTCTTGGTCTGGTTCACGACGTCGGCCATGGCCAGCACGTTCGGCGTGAATGAGCCGCCGAACAGGTACTGCACCTGATCGCGCACCACGAGTTCCTGAGCAAGCTGACGCGTGCGTTGCGGGTTCACGCCGCCCTCGTCGCGCTCCAGCAGCACAATCGTGTCGTCGCCGACTTTGCTCTTGTTCTGCTCCATCCACAGGTTCAGGCCGCGACGATATTCAGTACCCCACCACGATGCGGAGCCGGAGAACAGGCCCAGCACGCCGACCTTGATTTCCTCGGCGCGCGCGACCGAAACGGCGGTGAATTGGCAAGCGCTCGCAAGTGCCACAGCGAGCCAGAGATGGCGCTTCATCATGGTGTCGTCTCCTCGTCGGCGTCGTAGCACCGATCCGTTTTTCATGAAGCCGCGCCGGGGGTTGGCGCGCCTTTTCTATGTATCCGGAACAGCTTAGGCAGACGAAATGAGCGCGTCGAACGACCTTCTCGCGTCGAGCGTTGCGTTTTTCGTATATCCCCGAGATTTCCCCTACGTTGCGAGACGTTTTTTACGAGGGGAATTTCGCGCTGCGGGACGAGCGACGTTTCGCGAGTGGAACGCCCGCCGTACAAGGCACGGCGGGCAGTCGTCAGGAGGCGTCACGTCGTCGAAAAATCGTGCGTGAGCGAGTGAGGCGAGACATGCAAGTCATGGCGAATCCGGCGATTTTCGCCGCGCTCGCCGGGGCATCGGCGAGCGACCTGCAACGGATTTACGACGGATGCTGCATCGTCGGCGCAAGCGCGCGCAATTCGTCGAGCAACTGCTCTGCGGCCGGTGAAAGCAAACCGTCGCGGCGCGTGGCCACGCCGATGGAACGGCGCGCGTGCTGCAACGTCACCGGCACCACGGCCAGCTCCCCCGTGCGCAACTCCGACGTGATCTGCACCGGCGAGAGCAACGCGAGACGGTCGCTCGACGAAAGCAACCCGCGCACCACCGGCGAGCTGCTCGCGTGCACCTGCGTGTGCGGCAGCGCAAGACCTTCTGCATGGAACACACGCTCGAACACCTCGCGCGCCGGTGTGCACGGCAGCGGGCTGACCCAGCCGTACCCGGCGAGTTCGGCGAGCGTAGGCGTTTTGCCGGATGTCAGGCACGGATGGTCCGCGCGCGCGACGACCGACAGGTGATCCTCGAAAAGCGCTTCCTGACGGATATCCGGCGGCACGTCGTTCGCACGCAGCGCACCGACGATCATGTCGACGTCCGCCTGGCGCAACTGACGCACCAGCGCTTCGTAGGTACCGTCGACGACCGTCACCGTGAGATACGGCGACTTGTGCAGCAGACTGTCGATCGCCTTGGGCAGCAGAAAGCCGCTCGATAGCGGCAAGGCCGCCACGATGACCGTGCCTTGCTGGCGTCCGCCGAACGGTGCGAGTTCGTCTTCGGCAATCGCCAGTTCCGCGAGCGCGCGTTTGACGGGACCGAGTAGCGCGACGGCCTCGTCGGTCAGACGCGTACCGCGCGGCGTGCGCCGGAACAGCTTGATGCCGATGAGGTCTTCGAGCTGATCCAGATTGCGTTGGATGGTCGGCTGCGAGCATTGCAGACGCGTCGCCGCCAACGGTCCGCTGCCCAGTTCCGCAACGGCAATGAAACTCGTGAGTTGCTGCGGCGCGACCACGGCGGCGAACCGGCTTGCGGCACGCGCGCCGCCGTCTGCTTGCGATGCCGTCGCCGCGAACGCTTCACGATAGCCGTTCGCCAGCTCCGCGAGCGCACGCGTCGCGCGCACACCGAGCCGTTGCCCCGCCGCGTTCGGAATCAGCCCGCGCCCGCTGCGGTGAAACAGCGGAAAGCCCAATTCCGCCTCGATGTCCGAGATCGAACGGGCAACGGCCGATTGCGAGAGATGCAGCATGCGGGCTGCGCGCGCGACGGAATCGCACTCCAGCACCGCGACCATCGCGCGCAATCCGCGCAGCTTGCGAACCAGCAGCGTGGCTTCGTTGCTTTGCGGCGCACGGCTCCACGTGCCGCGTTCGTGACACGCGAGCCGGTGCGCCGGCGGCGCGTTGGTCAGACTGATGGCGGTATCGATCGCCATGTCAGCGCATGGTCGGCACGCGACGCGTGGCCATGAACGCTTCGAGCGATTCGCCGCGCATGAGCGCATAGACTTCGAGATTCGTCTTGCGCACCACGCGCGCAAACTTCTCCAGCACGAAGAAGTTCACGCCATGACGCACGAGGCCGATCCAGTCCTGCGCCTGCACCATCGCCTGCTCTTCGGCGGTAAGACCGGCAGCGGTCATAGCGGCGATGGGATCTTTCAGGAACGTCTCGCGATTCTCGGCACGAATCATGTGCCAGAAGAAGCGGTTGAGCTTGAGCGTGCGGTTGCTCACGCGCAGATCGAACGCGTACGTGCCGGTGATCGCTTCGATGCCTTCGAGTTGCGGGTTCATGCGGCGTCGTCCTCTGTGTCGTTTTCGTACAGCGCGACGGTCATGGCGGTCGTCGTCGCGAGGTAGTAGTTCAGGTGCAAACGCTTGATGCGCGGGCCCATCGCGCCACGCATCGACAGCCACATGATTTGCTCGACGCTCTCCGCACCGCCACGCTCGACGTAGTCCACGTGCCTGAGTTCAGTCAGCTTCTCCGGCTCGCGCTCCAGCAGGTCGAGGAATTCGCGGTCCCACGACTCGTCGTTGTAACCCGCACGCTCGCCGTGAATCTGATGCGAAAGCCCGCCGGTGCCCACGACGACCACACGCAGGTCTTCCGGATACGACTCGATGGCGCGACGCACCGCCTGCCCGAGGCGATAGCAGCGACGGCCCGTCGGCAGCGGGTATTGCAGCACGTTGATGGCTATGGGCACGACCGTGCCCGGCCAGTCCGGCTTGTGCGGCCAGAGCAGCGGCAGCGGCGACGCGCAGCCGTGATCGATCGGCTTGTCCTGGAACACCGTAATGTCGAACTCGTCGTTCACGAGTGACTCGGCGATATGCGCCTGCAACGCCACGTCGCCGCGAATCGGCGGCAACGGACGCAGCCCCGCGCCTTCGTCGGCAATGGGGAACGACTCGCCCACGCCGAGCGCGAACGTCGGGTACATGTCGAAGAAGAAGGTCGTCGCGTGATCGTTGTAGAAGAACACGAGTACGTCCGCCTGCTTCTGCGCGAGCCACTTCGCGACAGGCTCGTAGCCCTGGAACAGCGGTGCCCACGCGGGATCCTGCTGCTTGCCCTTGTCGTACGCCACACCGATGGTCGGCACGTGCGACGTCCCGATCCCCCCAATGATCTTTGCCACGCTGAAAGTCTCCGTTTCTTGTCTTGTCATGCCCGGGCCGCAGAATGAAATAGCCCGAATTTATGCAGGCCGAGTCTATCCGGGATCCCGTATCTGCACAAACAAGGGTATTTACTGATGCTTTTACGAATTACGGGATCCCATAATGAAAAAAAGCCGGTGCTGGCAAGCCCAGTCTGTCCGGCACGCGTGTAAGCGAACGAAAGGAGACGCATGCTGCATCCCACACCGACCACGGTCCAACTGCGCGAAATGATCCTCAAGGGCGAACTCGCGCCGGGCGAGCGTCTGGCCGAAGCCAAGCTGGCCGAGCAATTGGGGGTCTCGCGCATGCCGGTGCGTCAGGCGTTGCCGGTGCTCGCGGAAGAAGGGCTGGTTGTGCGCGCCGGACAACGCGGCTACGCCGTGCGGGCACACACCCGCGACGAGAGCGTCGAAGCGTTGCACTTGCGTGGCGCGCTCGAAGGTTATGCCGCACGTCTGCTCGCCGAGAAAGGTGCGAGTGCGGAATTGCTGACGCAACTGCGCGAACTGCTGGCCGAAGGCGATGCGCTGCTCGCCGACCATCAGATGACGCCCGAAGTGCAGATCGGCTATGCGTCGCTCAATGCGCGCTTTCACGATCTACTCGTCACCGGCGCACGCAATCCGCTGCTCGAAGGGTTTATCGCGCGCTGCAATCTGGTGCCGTTCGTGGCCCCGCGCACGGTGGCGTTCGGTCATGAGGACCGACGCCAGTACGCGGACATCATTGCGTACGCGCATCGTCAGCATCACGCGATTGTCGAGGCGATTGCCGCACGCCAGCCCGACCGCGCCGAATTCATGTGCCGCGAACACATCGTCACACAGGAACACAGCATGGGCGCGCAGTTGCTTTGACCCGCGCGCTCCCGAATCCGGCAATACGCTAATCCACCCTATCCCAATCGAAACGAGAGTGCGCCAAACCCTCCATACGAAGGCGCACCAAGGAGACAAACGATCATGTTCCTCAAAAACACCTGGTACGTCGCATGCACGGCCGACGAGTTCGCCGAGAAGCCGCTGGGCCGCAAGATCTGCAACGAAGCGATGGTGTTCTTCCGCGACGGCAACGGCAAAGTCGCGGCACTCGAAGACTTCTGCCCGCATCGCGGCGCAGCGCTGTCGCTGGGCTTCGTCAAGGACGGCCACCTCGTGTGCGGCTATCACGGTCTGACGGTGGACGGCGGCGGCAAGTGCACAAAGATGGTCGGTCAGCGCGTCGGCGGCTTCCCGAAGACGCGCTCGTTCCCGTGCGTCGAGCGCTATGGCTTCGTGTGGGTCTGGCCGGGCGACGAAGCCCTGGCGAATCCCGATGAGATCCCGCATCTGGAATGGGCCGTGAGCGAGCAGTGGGCGTACGGCGGCGGCCTGTATCACATCAAGTGCGACTATCGCCTGATGATCGACAACCTGATGGATCTGACGCACGAGACCTACGTGCACGCGACGAGCATCGGTCAGGAAGAGATCGAGGAAGCGCCGCCGAAGACGACCGTCGAAGGCGACATGGTCATCACGGCGCGCCATATGGAGAACATCAAGGCGCCGCCGTTCTGGGCGAGCGCACTGCGCGCCAACGGTCTGGACGATCAGGTGCCGTGCGACCGCTGGCAGGTCTGCCGCTTCACCCCGCCGAGTCACGTGATGATCGAAGTCGGTGTTGCGCATGCAGGTCATGGCGGCTATGACGCGCCGGCCGACAAGAAGGCAGGCAGCATCGTCGTCGACTTCATCACGCCCGAAACCGACGAATCGATCTGGTACTTCTGGGGTATGGCGCGCAACTTCAAGCCGGAAGACGCCGAGCTGACGGCCGCCATCAAGCGTGGACAGGGCGGCATCTTTGCCGAGGACCAGGAAGTGCTCGAAGCGCAGCAGCGCAATCTGTCGGCGTATCCCGAGAAGAAGATTCTCAAGCTGAACATCGACGCGGGTGGCGTGCAGTCGCGCAAGGTGCTCGACCGTCTGATCGACGCTGAGCGTTCAGGTGCGGCGGCCGGTGGCGTGGAGAACGCAGCATGAAAGTCCGGCTGGCGAACAAGCGCGACGTCGCGACCGACATCTGCGAATTCGAACTGGTGAGTGTCGACGGCAGCGCGCTGCCCGCCTTCACCGCCGGGGCGCACATCGACGTGCACGTGGCCGACGGCCTCATCCGCCAGTACTCGCTGTGCAACGCCCCCGGCGAGACGCATCGCTACTGCGTGGGCGTGCTTCGCGATCCGCAATCGCGGGGTGGCTCCGTGGGCATGCACGCGCTGACGGTCGGCACCGACATCGAGATCAGCGCACCGCGCAACCACTTCCCGCTCGCGGATGGCGCAAAGCACAGCATTCTGCTCGCGGGCGGCATCGGTGTGACGCCGATCCTCTGCATGGCCGAAGCGCTGGCGGCGAGCGGCGCGTCGTTCGAAGTGCACTACTGCACGCGCGAACCTGCACGTACGGCGTTTCGCGATCGCTTCGCCAGCGCTGGCATCGCCGACAAGACGCAGTTCTACTTCGACAACGAAGGCGCACGCGCGGATCTCGACGCGATTCTCGCGCAGCCGTCCGGCGGCAAGCATCTGTACGTGTGCGGTCCGGCGGGCTTCATCGACGCCGTGCTCACTCGTGCCGAAGCGGCGCAATGGCCGGAAGGCAACGTGCATCGCGAGTACTTCGCTGCGCCGGTGTCTGCCAATACCGACGGCGAGGGCGACCAGCCGTTTCAGGTCAAGCTGCATTCGAGTGGCCGTGTGATCGAGGTGAAAGCTGGCGAGACCATCGTCGCCGCGCTCGCGGCACAGGGCGTCGAAGTGCAGATGTCGTGCGAGCAAGGCGTGTGCGGCACGTGCCTCACGCGTGTCGTCGATGGCACGCCCGATCATCGCGACGTCTATCTCACTGACGACGAACGCGCCGCCAACGATCAGATCCTGCCGTGCTGCTCGCGCAGCAAATCGCCTGTACTGGTCCTCGATCTCTGATCGATAGCTTCCCGTAAAAAGCCAACAGCCCCGCATCGTCATCCGAGCGGGGCTGTTCGTTTTCATTGACCTCATCGACCTCAGCGACGCACCGATGTGCGTCACATCACTCGATACCGGGTCTCGCGCACAAGCACCGTCGAGATCAGCGCCATGGCCGCGAGCACGAGGAAGTAGACGATCACGGGCCAGATCTGACCGTGGCTCCATGCCAGCAAACTTGCCGCGATCATCGGTGCGAGACCGCCACCGAGCACCGTCCCGATCTGCTTGCCGAGCGACACGCCAGAGAAGCGCACGCGCGTATCGAACAACTCCGAGAAGAAGCTGCCTTCCGGACCGAACATCATCGGATGGATGACGCCCGCGCCGATCACGATGGCGCACACGACAAGCGCCGTCTCCTTACTGCCCATCATCAGGAAGAACGGGTAGATGAAGAGCGCCGTGGCAGCGAGTCCCATCAGGAACATCGGACGGCGTCCGAGTTTGTCCGACAGCATGCCGAACGCCGGAATCGTGAGCATGGCGAGGATGTTGGCGTACAGCACGCCGTCGGCCATCACGTTGCGCGGCAGGCCGAGCGTTTTCGTGCCGTACGAGAGCGAAAAGATCGCCACCAGATAGAAGAAGCTCGTCTCGGCCAGACAGATGAAGAACGTGACGAGCGTCGGACGCCAGTAATGCGTGAGCACCTCGGCCACCGGCACCTTCGCGATATCGCGATGCTGCTCCGCAGCCTTGAAAGTCGGCGACTCCTCGACCTTAAGACGCACGTAGGTGCCGAGCGCCACCAGCAGCAGACTCACGAGGAACGGCAGACGCCAACCCCATGACAGCAGGTCCTCTTCCGGCAGACGGGTGATGAGCACGATAGCGAGCGACGCGCCGACAATCGACGTCGGCCCTGCAGCCTGAATCAGCCCGCCGAAGAGGCCACGCAAGTGCGCAGGTGCGCCTTCGACCGTCATCAGCAGCCCGCCGACGGACTCGCCGCCGAGCGCGAAGCCCTGAATGAAGCGCAGCGTCACGAGCATGATGGGTGCCCACATGCCGACCATCGCGTAGGTCGGCAGCAAGCCGATGAGCGTCGTCGCCACGCCCATCAGAATCAGCGTGAACAACAGAATCGACTTTCGTCCGATGCGGTCGCCGAAGTGACCGAAGACGATGCCGCCGATGGGTCGCGCGAGGAAGCCGACGGCGAAGGTGGCGAACACCGCGATCATGCCCGTCATCGAATCGAGCTGCGGGAAGAACAGCCGGTCGAACACGATGGGCGCGAGAAAGCCGTAGACGAAAAAGTCGTACCACTCGATGGCGGTGCCGAAGCAACTCGCCGCGACCACGCGACCGAAGTTCGGGGCGGCCGCCGCCGGGGCATCGGTGGCATGCGGCTGACCGGATGTAGCGGGCGCAGCGGATGCAGCGCTCACCCCCGCAGGGGCAGTTTCAAACGGTTGTGACACGGTTGTCTCCTCCGGCCGTCTATTCCGGTCTCCCGGCTGCGGCGGTATGGTGGTCTTACGTAACGTCAAAACGGGTAATGACGCGGGGTGGTCTGCACCGTCATCCAGCGCAGATCGGTGAATTCATGAACGCCTGCTTTGCCGCCGAAGCGTCCCCAGCCGCTCGACTTCACGCCGCCGAACGGCATCTGCGCTTCGTCGTGCACGGTGGGGCCATTGATGTGGCAGATGCCCGACTCGATGCGTTTGGCCACGCCCATCGCGCGCGCAATGTCGCGGCTGAACACGGCAGAGGACAAACCGTACGCGTTGTCGTTGGCGCAGGCGATGGCCGCTTCGTCGTCCTTCACGCGCACGATGCCTTTGACCGGACCGAACGACTCTTGCGCGTAGATCGCCATGTCCGGCGTGACGTGATCGAGCAGCGTCGCAGGCATGAGCGTGGTCTCGGCGCGACCGCCGCACAGCAGCTTCGCGCCCTTGGCAAGGGCGTCGTCGATCAGTGCGTTGCACCGCTCGACCGTAGCCATGTCGATCACCGAACCGAGGACGACCGGACCTTTGCGCGGATCGCCGAGCGGCAGCGAACGCGCCTTGGCGGCGAGCTTGTCGACGAAGGCGTCGGCAATCGATTCGGCCACGACGATGCGCTCCGTCGACATGCAGATCTGACCGGAGTTGGCAAACGCTCCGAACGCCACGCCGTTCACGGCATCGTCAAGATCGGCATCGTCCAGCACGAGGCACGGCGCTTTGCCGCCCAGCTCCAGCACCGCCGGTTTGAGATGTTCGGCGCAAAGACCGGCGATGATGCGTCCCACACGCGTGGAGCCGGTGAAGTTCACGCGGCGCACGGCCGGTTCTGCAATCAGCGCTTCGACGATAACGCCCGCGTCCTTCGGGGCGTTGGTGATGAAGTTCACGACGCCCGGCGGCAAACCGGCTTCGTCCAGCGCGTCGGCGATCAGGCCGTGCGTGGCCGGACACAATTCCGAGCCCTTGAATACGACGGTGTTTCCGCAAGCGAGCGGCAACGCCAGCGCGCGCACGCCGAGAATGACCGGTGCGTTCCACGGTGCGATGCCCAGCACTACGCCTGCCGCCTGGCGCACGCCCATCGCGAGACTGCCCGGCACATCCGACGGAATGATCTCGCCCGCGATCTGGGTCGTCATCGCAGCGGCTTCACGCAGACCTTGTGCGGCGAGATGGACGTTGAAACCGGCCCACAGACCGGACGCCCCCGTCTCCGCCGCCATCGCGGCCTGAAATTGTTCGACCTTCGCTTCGAGTTGGTCGGCCGCTTTCATCAAAAGCGCACGACGCTCGCCGGGGCCGGTGTTCGACCATGCGGGGAACGCATCCCACGCAGCACGCACCGCAGCGCGCGCCTGTTCGACGGTGGCAGCGGGGGCGCGCGACGCGACGCCACCGTCAAGCGGATTGCGTCGCTCGAACGTTGCGCCGTTGGTGGCGCTAACGCGTTTGCCAGCGATCAGCATCGTGAGGGCTTGCGGATCTTGTTGGATGGACATGGTTTGACGTCTCCTTAATTCGTTGTGGGTCGCGCGATGCCGTCGCAAGACAGCCCGCTATCGCCGTGCATCATGCCACCACGAGTTCGACGAGACGCGTCTCGCCGCTGGCAATGGCGTGCGACAAGACGTCGCGCAACTCGCTTCCCTGCTCCACGCGTTGCGCACGCAGGCCCATGCCTTCGGCCATACGAACGAAGTCGAGATCAGGCAGGTCGGTGCCCTGCACCGGATCCTTCGGACCAAAGCCGAACGACGGCGCGAAGTCCTGCAATGCGGCGTAGCGTCGATTGTTCAGGATGACGAAGGTAATCGGCAGGCGAGCCTGCGCAGCGCTCCATAGCGCCTGAATCGAGTACATCGCCGAGCCATCGCCAATCAGGCCGATGATGCGGCACCCCGGATTGGCCATCGCCACGCCGACGGCCGCTGGCATCGAGTAGCCCAGACCGCCGCTGTTCATCGTGTAGAACGTGCCCGGCAGAGTGAACGGCAGGTATTGCTGCATCACCGAGCGCGCGCTCGGGGCTTCCTCTACGACGATGTCCCGTGCGTCGCGCACTTCGGCGAGCGTTTGCAGTGCGAAGGCCGTCGTCATCGGCTCACCGGGTGCGTTCGATGCAGCCACGGGCGGGACGGCGCGCGCGGGCGGCTGCGTGCGCTCGTTGGGCACATCGCGCGCGAGCAGTGCTTCCACGCCCAGACGCACGTTGCCCACGACCGACGCGCCGACCGGTGTCCACGCGGCAACGCCCGGGTCTTCGATCAGTTGGAACAGCGACGCGCCTTCCGGCACGTGCGGGCCAGCGCCTTCTACGTGATAGGTGAATGCGGGGGCACCGATCACCAGAATCAGATCGTGCCCGCCGAGCAGGCCAACGATCTTCTCGCGCATTGACGGCAGGAAACCTGCAAACAGACGATGGTCTTCCGGGAACGCGCAGCGGGCGCACATCGGCGCCGTGAAGACGCGCGCATTGTGACGCTCGGCAAGCGCGACCACGGCGTCGAACGCCCCCGCGCGATCGATCGACGAGCCGACGACGAACGCCGGACGCTCGCACGCATCGAGCGCCGCTGCGAGTTGTGCGAGCGCGACCGGGTCGGCCTGCACCCGTGTGCTCACCTGACGCGGCGGCAGCGCCTCGGCCGGACGATCCCAGTCGTCCACCGGAATCGACACGAACACCGGCCCCTTCGGCTCCTGCATGGCGATGTGATAGGCGCGGGCGAGCGCCAGCGGCACGTCTTCGGCGCGCGCCGGTTCGAGACTGAATTTGACGTACGGCTGCGGCAATTCGGTCGCCCGCACGGATGCGAGGAACGGATCGAACGGCAGGATCGAGCGGGCTTGCTGGCCCGCCGTCACGATGAGCGGCGTGTGATTCTTGTACGCGGTAAAGATGTTGCCCATCGCGTTGCCGACACCGGCGGCGGAATGCAGATTGATGAACGCCGCGTTGCCGGTGGCCTGTGCGTAACCGTCCGCCATGCCGACGACAACCGCTTCCTGCAATCCCAGCACGTACTCGAAGTCTTCGGGGAAGTCGCGGAACAGCGGCAGTTCCGTCGACCCCGGGTTGGCGAAGACCTTGGTCATGCCGTGGCGGCGCATCAGGTCGATGACGACCTCGCGCACGGTGAGTGTGTCGGAGGTGCCAGCGGGCTGACCGGCGCGAAGTTCTCGGCTGTCTTTCATGGAGTCGGTTGTCTCGTGCTGCCGTCGACGCGCGGGCGTGATGGCATGGTTCTTGTGGTGGCTCGCGGCGCGCACACGTGAATGATCGGGTGCGTGATCGGACGAGCGATTTTGCGAGTATAGGCAGACGATATATGCACCGGAATTGCTTTTACGTGCCAAAGTCATTACGCTTTTGCATGACTTTGCGCGGCCGGCCTATCGCGTCATCCTTCGGTCGGTGTCGTCTCAACTCCGGGAGTTCCGTCGTTCGCAATGAGCCTCAATCTTCAGCAACTGCGCGCCTTCACGACCATCGTCGCGACCGGCAGTCTGGGGCGCGCCGCCACGGAACTGCATCTCACGCAGCCCGCGCTCAGCCGCACGATCAAGCGTCTCGAAACGGATCTGGGCGCACCGCTGTTCGAGCGTCACAGCAAGGGGATGGAGCTGACGGCATTCGGGCAGGCGCTACTGCCGCACGCGATGCTGCTGGCGCGAGAAGCCGAACATGCGCGTGAGGAAATCGACGCGTTGCGCGGCCTCGCCAAAGGCACGATCAAGGTCGGCGCGGTCGGTGCCATCGCGAGCCACGTGCTGCCGCTCGCCGTCGACCGGGTGCTCACGCGCTGGCCGAATCTGCGCGTGGAAATCATCGAGGGGGTCTGGGATCGACTGGCGCAGGGGCTCATGCGTCACGAGATCGATCTGGCGCTATCGACCGTCGCACCGGACACCGACGACATCGTCGCGGTTCCCGATTGCCATTGGGAAGACGACAGTTACGTGGTCGCGCGGTGCGACCATCCGTTGCGCAAGCGAAAGACGATTACGCTCGCCGACACGCTTGAGGAGCGCTGGGCGATTCCGCCACGCGGCACCGCGCCCTACGCCCATATGCAAAGCGTGTTCGCCGCACACGGGCTGGGCTTGCCGAACATCGTCGTGGAAACGCGCTCCGTGCCGGTGCTCAAGAGCATGGTCGCGCGATGCGGCTTTCTGACGTGGATGCCCGAGCCGATGTACGACGTCGAAGCGCAGGCGCGCGTGATGGACACACTGCCGATTGCCACCGTGCGCGCCACGCGCACGCTCACCGCCTTCCGACGTCGTCAGGGCATTCTGCCGAGCCCCGCCGCCAAGCTGCTCGACGAATTGCGCAAGCTGACTGCGCCGGACTGAGGAGACGTCGGGGCGCGGCGTGATCGACGTGCCGGGTGACACGGAAATGTTCTCAAGCGCCGTCGCCGACGATATGTGCACGGTGGTAGGGCGTGCCGCCATACTCTTTGGGACCATGAATCGTCTCGACGCGCTCGATACGCCACGGCACCGGCTGCGCAAAGCGCGGGCCGTCGTAGGCGAAGGTGTGGAACTCGCCGTTCTCGCCGCAAGCGTCGACACCCTCCGGCAGATCGGCCAGCAGCGACGCGTCATACTCGCGGCCGACGAACTCCGGCCCGAGGTGCCGCCCGTCCACACACACGATCACCGCGCGATACCCCAGCGAGATGAACTCGTGCGCGAGCGTGAGACGTTCGCGCTGCCAGAGCGGCAATACCGCCGTCATGCCTGCCGCCGCACACACCTTTTCCTCCCAGTCGCGATGCGGTTGAAGATCGATGTCGCCGAACAGCCCGTGCGTGACGCCCTCGGCACGCATCGCCTGCAACCGCGCGACGAACGTCGCTTCGTACTCACGCCAGCCCGCCAGACCGACGTCGAGCGCGATGCCGAGCGCGTCGGCCTGCGCCTGCATCAACTCGCGCGGCAAACCGTGCGAGCGCGAGCTGTCGCCCGTCTCGTCGAACATCGCTAGCAGTCGTCTCACGTCGTAATGCGGTTCGCCGCCGGTATCGCACGACATCGCGTGATGCAGGGCAAGGCAGGAATCCTTGCCACCGCTCCAGGAAAAGAAGGCAGGGGTCGACATGGTGTCTTGTGAGATGGAGAGTGGGGTTACACGCTCGCCGCATGGCGCGCAAATGCAAAGCGGACCCCGAAGGGTCCGCCACTTGAATCAGTCCGACGCTGCCGTCGCACCTCGCTGACCACGACACGATGTCGGCGCGGCCTTCAAGGTTGTCGTCATGACGTCCGGCTCAGTGCGAGCGGATCATCGTGCCGAACGGCTGCTCCGTCAGAATCTCCAGCAGCACCGAGTGTTCGATGCGGCCGTCGACGATGTGCACCGACTTCACGCCGCTCTTCGCCGCGTCGAGCGCCGACGAGATCTTCGGCAGCATGCCGCCCGAGATCGTGCCGTCTGCGAACAGTTCGTCGATCTCGCGCGCCGACAGATCGGTCAGCAGATTGCCGTCCTTGTCCATCACGCCCGGGATGTTGGTCATCATCACCACCTTCTCGGCGCCCAGCACGGTCGCCAGCTTGCCCGCGACGAGGTCGGCGTTGATGTTGTAAGCCTGACCGTCTTCGCCCACGCCGATCGGCGAGATCACCGGGATGAAAGCGTCGTCCTGGAGCGCGCGCACGACCGCCGGGTTGATCGAGTCCACTTCACCGACATAGCCAATGTCCAGGAACTGACCGGCGTTCTCACGATCCGGCAGCATCATCTTGCGCGCGTTGATCAGACCGCCGTCCTTGCCGGTGAGACCCACCGCCTGACCGCCGTACTGGTTGATCAGCATGACGATGTCCTGCTGAACTTCGCCGCCAAGCACCCACTCGACGACTTCCATCGTCTCTTCGTCGGTCACGCGCATGCCCTGGATGAACGTGCCCTGCTTACCGATCTTCTTGAGCGCCTGATCGATCTGCGGGCCACCACCGTGCACCACCACCGGATTGATACCGACGAGCTTGAGCAAAATGACGTCGCGCGCGAAACTGCGCTTCAATCGCTCTTCGGTCATGGCGTTGCCGCCGTATTTGATGACCACGGTCTTCCCGTGATACTTGCGGATATACGGCATCGCCTCAGCCAGAATTTCGGCCTTGAGAGCGGGTGCGATGTCGTCGATGGAATTCAGTTGCAGATCGGACATGGCAGGAAGGTTCTTCTCACAAATGGAGCAGGTGGACCAGGAAACACGGCGAATTGTACAGCCAAGAAGCCTTGGCGTGCGGGGGTTTGAGGGGTTTCGGAAGGGGCTGCCCCTTGCATCGGCAAAAGCCCATGGCTACCCTCCCCCACAGGTCGGTCCGCAAACGCAAACGCGGCGATTTTCGCCCCGTCAGCGGCACAGCGCCGTTCGTGCGTATCACCCCTTTCACTCATTAAAGGACGCCCGTCAGTGGCCGATTTTTACCGTGTCGCTTCTCTGCCCCGCTAGTCACCCGATTTGCGCGCCGTACCCCGGCACGTGTGGCCGGTCGATGACAGCGTCCATGCTGTTGCAGTTGTACAACTGGCGGGGGGCCAAGAGCGGCGACGCCTCTCTCACAGGACGGAAATTGCCGGGCGATGCAGGGGATTGGGGTCGCGCCGACCGGGGGAGCCGATGACCGTCGACATGTGTGTTGAGCCGGTCGATCCGTCGCGCTGCCCGCAGTGCGGCACGGTCGTGGCGTGTGGGGCGATCGCGTCGGGAAGCGGGAAGACGGGAAGCGACGGCGCAGCGCACGAGGTGCAATGCTGGTGCCTCGATTGGCCGCACCTGCCCGCGTCGGCCCGGCTGGGCGTGGGTGCCTGCCTCTGCCCGGCCTGCCTGCGCGCAGCGCTCGTCGCCGCTGGCGTGCCGGTCGGCGGCACCGCCGCCGATCCGGACATCTCTATTTAGAGACGCGACGCTTACTGGCTGTGTGCGCCGTGGGCCATGCCAGCCATGCCGCCACCGGCCGGCGGCGCCGACGTCAGGTCACGCACGGTAGCCTTCACCAGTTGCTCGGACGTCTTGTGATCGGCCGTCTCGAACTTCAACGTCACCGGCACGGTGTCGCCCTTCTTGAGCGGGCCCTTCAGATCCGTGAGCATGATGTGATAGCTGCCCGGCTTGAGTGCGACCGGCTTGTTGGCCTCCAGCGGCAGCCCCTTGGGCAGCGCGCGCATCTTCATCACCGTGCCTTCGAGCTTCATTTCATGCACTTCGGCGTTCGCGGCGGCGGGGGTGCTCACGCTGAGCAGCGTGGTTGCCTGATGCGCCTGGAGCGTCATGTAGACGGCCGACGATGTCTGACCCGGGACCGTACCGCGCGCCCACGCGTCGGATACATCCACCTGCGACTGAGCGAAGACCGAGGCCGACGCCATGCCAAGACTGAATGCGGCCGCCACCAAAAGCTTGTGCTTCATGCAAACTCCTTTTTGTTGTCGACGGGCTGACGACGAACTGACGAATCAGAGGCGTCGACGAACAATGTCCGACGCCGGTCCATCCCAATCCATGTCTGTCTTTCGGACGAAGACATTGCGCGGCGAGATGTCGCGCAAAATGTGAACGACCATTGTAGTCGTGCGTTGGTAAATGCGTGTGCCGCCCTTGTAATACCCGGCCTCAGGCCGATGCGGCAGAGTGTCGCAGCGCCTCGCAACGCCAGATGGCGCGTGACCCGGACTTGGTACACTTGTCGTATGACTCATTTTCCCATCGAGCGAACCAACGTCGTCCAGCTTTTCTGGCTGCGCTGTCTGGCTATCGTCGGCCAGTTGGCGACCATCGGCGTCGCGCAACTCTGGTTAGGCGTGCGGCTTCCACTGGAGCCGATGCTCACCATCGTCGCGCTGGAAGTCCTGTTCAACGTGCTCACCTGGATACGCGCCCGACGCGGTGTCGAGCGGGCCAAGCGTCGCACCGATCTCGATCTGATGAGCCAGTTGCTCGTCGATCTGGCGGCCCTCACGGCGCTGCTGTTCTTCTCCGGCGGCGCGACCAATCCCTTCGTCTCGCTGTTCCTGCCCGGTCTGGCCATTGCCGCTGCCGTGTTGCCGTGGCGCAATGCGTCGCAACTGGCGCTGCTCTCGCTCGTCGCCTACGGCGCACTGAACTTCCAGTACGTGCCGCTCGATCTCGCCGACCCTGGCAATCTGCTGCGTCTGCATCTTGCCGGGATGTGGGTGAACTTCGTGGTCAGCGTGCTGGTGATCGCGTGGTTCGTCTCGCGCATGTCGCGCGCCCTGCGCGCTCGCGATGCGCAACTCGCCCGCGCCGAACAGCGTCTGTTGCGCGACGAACGGATGGCCGCGCTCGGCGCGCAGGCCGCAAGCGTCGCACACGAACTCGGCACGCCGCTCTCGACGATGGCCGTGGTCGTCGGCGAGCTTCGCAGCGAGAGTCTGGGCAACGACGCACTGAAGTCGTTCGAGCCCGATCTGCAAACGCTGGAGCAACAGATTGCGCTGTGCAAGAGCGCGATCGGGCATGTGCAGATGCGCGCGGCTGCACCGGTGCGTCAGGCGATGGCTGAATGGTTGCCCGCGTTCACCACGCAGTGGCGCTTGCGTCATCCACAGGTGCAATTTCAGTTACACGTGCCGCCGGAATTGACCACGCGCATCGAAGATACCGTGCAGGTCGGACAGATCCTGACGATCCTGCTCGATAATGCGGCGTACTTCAGTCCGTCGTCGGTCACGCTCGACGTGGCCGCCACGCCGGAAGACGTACGCTTCACCGTTTGCGACGAAGGCCCCGGCATGTCCGCCGAGTTGCGCACCCGGCTGGGCAACTCGCCCGTCATGAGCACGCACGGCGGACACGGCATGGGGCTGTATCTCGCCTTTGCCAGCGCACAACGTCTCGGCGGCGACATCACCCTCGCCCCCAACATGCCGCAAGGCACGCGCGCCGAATTGCGCCTGCCGATGGCCACTTTCTTCTTCGGTTCGCGGAGTCAGACATGAACGCCTCCCACTTCCTTCTTATCGATGACGACGTCGTCTTTGCCGAAACGCTCGCCCGCGCCCTGACACGTCGCGGCTACGACGTGCAGATCGCCGCAGACAGCGCCGCCGCCTTGCTCGCCGCTCGCACGCGTCAGTTCGATCTCATCTCGGTCGACCTGCATCTCGGCCACGACTCCGGCCTGCCGCTCATCGCGCCGTTGCGCGCGCTGCAACCGAAAGCCCGCATGCTGGTACTGACCGGTTACGCAAGCATCGCCACCGCCGTGCAGGCCGTTAAGGACGGTGCAGACAACTATCTGGCCAAGCCAGCCAATGCCGATACGATCCTTGCATCGCTGCGCAGCGATGCGAGCGAAACGCAAGCGGACGAAGCCATCGAAAACCCCTCGCCGCTGTCGGTCGCGCGACTGGAGTGGGAACACATTCAGCGCGTGCTCGCCGAGCACAACGGCAACATCTCTGCGACTGCCCGCGCGCTGAACATGCACCGACGCACGTTGCAACGCAAACTGCTCAAGCGACCGGTCAAGCAGTGAGCCGGACGCAGAAAAGAAAAAAGGCCCCGAGGGGCCTTTTTTCATGGTGCAGCGATGACGACGCTTACAGCACGTAGCGCGACAGATCTTCGTTCTGCGCCACCTCTTCCAGGAAGCGGTTCACGTACTCGGTGTTGATCGTGACGACTTCGTTGGACTGCTTGCCTGCGCTGTACGAAATGTCTTCGAGCAACTTTTCGATGACGGTGTACAGACGGCGTGCGCCGATGTTCTCCGTCTTCTCGTTGACCGAGAACGCAATCTCCGCAAGACGCTTGATGCCGTCCGGTGCGAATTCGAGCTTCACGTCTTCGGTCGCCAGCAATGCCTGATACTGCTTCACGAGGCTCGCGTCCGTTTGCGTGAGAATCGCCTCGAAGTCTTCGACCGACAGCGATTCGAGTTCGACGCGAATCGGGAAGCGGCCTTGCAGTTCCGGAATCAGATCGCTCGGCTTGGCCAGATGGAACGCACCGCTCGCAATAAACAGAATGTGGTCCGTCTTGATCATGCCGAACTTCGTGCTCACGGTCGTGCCTTCGACCAGCGGCAGCAGGTCGCGCTGCACGCCCTGACGCGAGACGTCGCCGCCGCCCACTTCGCTGCGCGTGGCGATCTTGTCGATCTCGTCGAGGAACACAATACCGTTCTGTTCGACGTTGCGCAGCGCCAGTTGCTTGACCTCTTCGTCGTTGAGCATCTTCGAGGCTTCTTCGTCGGTCAGGATCTTGAGCGCGTCCTTGATCTTGAGCTTCTGACGCTTCTTCTTCTGGTTGCCCAGATTCGCGAACATGCCCTTGATCTGCTCGGTCATTTCTTCCATTCCCGGCGGGCCCATGATTTCCATGCCCTGCGCCGGAATCTCGACTTCGAGCTCGATTTCCTTGTCGTCGAGCGCACCTTCGCGCAGACGCTTGCGGAATGTCTGACGCGTGGCGTTATCTTCGCCGCCCGGCTCGGCTTCCACCGATGCCGAACCGAAACGAATGTCGCGCGACGATTCACGGCCCGTCGGCAACAGCAAGTCGAGAATGCGGTCCTCGGCACGATCTTCGGCCTTGGTGCGCACCTTCTTCATTTCGGCTTCGCGCGTTTGCTTGATCGCGATTTCCGCGAGGTCGCGCACGATGCTGTCCACGTCGCGGCCCACATAGCCGACTTCGGTGAACTTAGTGGCTTCGACCTTGATGAACGGCGCGTCGGCGAGTTTGGCCAGACGGCGGGCGATTTCGGTCTTGCCGACGCCCGTCGGTCCGATCATCAGAATGTTCTTCGGCGTGATTTCCTGACGCAGGGGCTCAGCCACCTGCTGACGACGCCAGCGGTTGCGCAACGCCACCGCAACAGCCTTCTTGGCCTTGTGCTGGCCGATGATGTGTTTGTCGAGTTCGGAAACGATCTCGGAGGGGGTCATATGGGTCATGACGTTCGCCAGATTAGGGGTTCGCAAAGAGGCCGACGCCCGGCCGGACGGCTGTCGATACCACGATCAGCCACCGGCCGGCAGAGCGTGCCGCAGGAGTCCACCTGCTGCGGCACGTGCGTCGTCCGTCGTTACTTCGCTGCCTTGGGCGGCAGCGATTCGATGATGTGATTGTCGTTGGTGTAGATGCACATTTCGCCCGCGATCGTCAGCGCCTTCTTGACGATCTCGGCCGGCGTCAGGTCGGTATTTTCGACCAGCGCGCGTGCTGCCGCCTGTGCATACGAACCGCCCGAACCGATGGCCGCCACACCGCCTTCCGGATCGAGCACATCGCCGTTACCGGTGATGACCAGCGTGGTTTCCGCGTCGGCGACGATCATCATCGCTTCGAGGCGGCGCAGCATACGATCGGTGCGCCAGTCCTTTGCGAGTTCGACGGCCGAGCGCGTGAGGTGCCCCTGATGCTTCTGGAGCTTCGCCTCGAAACGATCGAGCAGCGAGAAGGCGTCTGCGGTGGCGCCCGCAAAACCGACCATGACCTTGCCGTCATAGATCGTGCGGACCTTGCGCGCCGTGCCCTTCATCACGATGTTGCCGAGCGTGACCTGTCCGTCACCGCCAAGCGCGACCTGATCGCCGCGCCGAACGGAGACGATGGTGGTGCCGTGATATTGCTCCATGCCTGTTCCTTTTCGGGGGGCGACATGCGCCCCGTAACGATTGGCCCGGACCTCGCGCGCATCACCGCCGAACCACTGCAGCACAACGGCTGCACAACCCTCGGATCGGTGACGACGCGCCCTGCCGGGCGAGACGTGACTGTAGTTTAGGGCAATCGAAAGAATATCAAGAGGCGTCGACGGCATCGCGCAAGACGTGCCGTCGACGACAAGCCGATGCCGCGCGAAGCGGCATGGATCGTGACATTCGCGCGGCATTGCGCCGCACGAATTGGAAGCCACGAAGCAATTTCTCGGAAATTGCCTCGATTTTGCGGAATGCTCAGCGCGCCACGCCGCTTAGAACGTTGTGCGCAACCCCACGCGAACGGCACGGCCGCCCTGCGGCGCAATGTCGCGCAGCACCGAACTCGCGAGACGCACTTCCTGATTGGTCAGGTTCTCGCCCTTCAGATAGGCCAGCCACTGCGCACCGCCCGCCTTGAACTGATAGGTGAGCGCAGCGCCCAGCGTGGTGTAGCCGTTCGTCGTCAGATCGTTGGACGGGACACGTCCCTGATTGCTCGCGTGCACCATTTCCAGACGCGCCCCCCAATGGCCCAGTCCGTAGATAACTGCCGCCGTCAGACGCAACGGCGCGATACGCGGCAGCGGTTCGCCCGTGTCGCGATTGCGGCCAATGGTGTAGTCGCCGCGCAGTTCGACGTCGACATCGCCCAAGCCCTGCCACACGCGCGCGCGGCCCTGTGCCTCGAAGCCGTAGAGGTCGGCGGGCACCCCGGCGTACTGATACACGGGCAGCGGCTTCTCTTCGCCAGGCGCTGTGAGGCCGGTATTGTTCAGCGCGATGAAGTTCGAGAAGCGGCTGTAGAACACGCCCACGCTGCCCTTGTTGGGACCGCTCTCGTAGCGCAGCGCCAGGTCGGTGGAGAAGGCCTTTTCCATCTTCGCCTGCGCGTTGCCGATCTCGTACACGCCGGTCGCGAGGTGCGGGCCGTTCGCGTACAACTCGTAGAACGTCGGCGCGCGCTCGGTGTATGAGGTGTTCACTGCCACCGACCATGCCGGTGCCAGCGCGAACACTGCGCCTGCCGAGACGCTGCCCGGTGTGAAGTTACGCGACGGCAGGTTCTCGAAGCGCTCATTACCGCCGGAACTCGGCTTCACGCTGGAATGCTCGATGCGGGCGCCGAACGAGAGCTTCACGGCCTGATTGACGGCCCACTCTTCGAGCGCGAACAGCGCCACGTTGGTGGTGTCGCTCTTGGGCACGAACGCTTCTTCGCCGAGCGCGGAGAACGTGTTCTGCGAGAACTGCACACCGACGGCGCCTTCGAGTGGCCCGATCTTCGCGTGACGCGCTTCGATGCGTCCCTCGTAGCCGTGGTTCTTGAACGTCGTGCCCGTCACGCCGTTCTCGATTTCCTTGTGTTCGTAGTCGGTGTAGCCAAAGTCGAACTTGAACGCCGTGAACGGGCCGCTCAGGTTCCGTACTTCACTTGCGAGTGCGAGACGTTGCTGACGCAGACGAATGCGCGTGTTCTCCTCGGCGACGGTGCCGTAATCGGAGTCGTAACCGGAGTACGACAGTCCGGCGTAGCCATTGGCCCACGTCCAGGAGGCGCCGGCAGCCGCGCCACTGGTCTGGCCATCGCTATTGGGCAGGGTGCCCGACGGTTGCTTCGTGTCTTCGTCGTCGCGTGCGCGTTGTTGCGCCGAGCGGGCGAAGCCCGGAATGCGCAGATCGGCGCTCTTGCGTGCAAAGCCGTCGACGTGAAATGCGAACTGGCCGTTGCCGAATTCGAGCTGCGCTGCGCCTGCGCGCTCGCGGTTCGCACCGCCGTAGTTGAAGTCGGTCGCGCCGGAAATGCCGTTGAGCGCTTCGCGGGGGATACGGTTGTCGATAGTGTTGACCACACCGCCGACGGCGTTACCGCCATAGAGCAGCGCCGCCGGGCCGCGCACGATTTCCACGCGCTCGATGGAGAGCGGGTCCTGTGCCACAGCGTGATCGTAGGAGAGTGACGAAGCATCGAGCGAAGCCGTGCCGTTTTGCAACACGCGAATGCGGTCGCCGTCGAGCCCGCGAATGATCGGGCGGCTGACATTCGGGCCGTACGACGTAGCCGACACGCCGGGCAAGCCGTCCAGCGTTTCGCCCAGCGTGGTGGCGCGGCGCAGGGCCAGCGCGCGGCCGTCGAGTTCCGTGAGCGGGGCGGCGAGGTCGGCGGCGGCGCGGCCGAGCGGGTTCCCCGTGACGAACGTAACGGGTAGCGCAGCGTCCGGCGCGGCCGGGGGGGTAGCCGGTGCAGCGGCGGCGGCCGGAGCTTGCGTCGACACTTCCGCCGCCTGAACTGCCAGGCTGGTCATGGCGAAAGCGCTGAAGGTGAGCGCCGCCGCCAGCGGAAGCGGTGCAAGTCTGGGCGACGTGCGGCGGTGCGCTGCGGATGTCACATCCGGAGTCAGGGCGAGCGAGGTCGTCGCGCGTTGACGCGCGACGCGAAGGGTAGAGATGGCCATGTCGGTCTTGTGCTTGTATTCGGTCTGATGGGGCCGGGGCCCCGTGTATCGGCGCGGCATCGGGACGAATGGACGCGCGGTAACCGCCCGAGCGCGCGTCGCAAGCAGCGGCGCACGTTGGCATGCCTACAGGTGGATGCGGGTGGATACGGGTGGAAATTCGTCAGATGCGCGCGAGGGCGATGCGAACGCGTCGATCCCCCCTCGGATGAAGGGAGGACAGGACGACGATTCACACGGCTATGCGCGGAGATTCAGACCGTGACCGGCGGGGCACGGGAGTCGAACGGCAGGACGACGGCGCTCGCATGGCTTCGTCCGTTGACCTGCAATGGGGCGCGTGCCGTGCTGGCGTCGCCCGCCCAATGGAGGACCGCCACGGCCATCGCAGCCGCGAGCGTCGCCCCTTCGAAGAGATGGCAATGATGGTGATGGGTGCCGAAACTGGCGTGTGTCGTGCGCGACGATTGCACGGACCAGTCGGCGGCGACGGCGTCGTCGTCATCGGCCGCAACGTTGGCGATGTCCGCCGCGGTCGTTGCTGCGAGTGCATCGCTACGTCCGAACGTGTGTTGCCCGATGCCGGACAACTCGCGCGCGTGTGCAATCTCATGCTGCAGGCCCCACATCTGCACGCAGAGCAGTGCGGTGATGAGCCAGACGATCCATCCGCTGCGGCCACGACCAACGCGCATGCGCTTGCGCGCACGCCACGGGCGAGCGTCGGAGTCGATGGAAGGCATGAGTGACAGAAATTGCAACTGAGTTGCAATTCTGCCATAAAGTGACGTCACCCGCGAGCGTCATGTGGAATGACGGTGGAGGAACGACGGTGAAGGGACAACGGCTGAGCGATGATGCCCGCGAAAGAAAAAAGGCATGTCGCGAAGACATGCCTTTGATCGATTCAGGCCACCGGGCACCGCCACCGCGCGGTTACCGGAGCCAACTGGTCGACGATCAGTCGCCGAACAGTTTTTGACGCAGTTCGCGACGCTCTTGCGCTTCGAGCGACAGCGTTGCCGTCGGGCGGGCGAGCAGACGCGGCACGCCGATCGGCTCACCGGTTTCTTCGCACCAGCCGTAATCGCCCGAGTCGATGCGGGCGAGCGACTGCTGGACCTTCTTCAGCAGCTTGCGTTCGCGATCGCGAGTGCGCAGCTCGAGCGCGTGTTCCTCTTCGATGGTCGCGCGGTCGGCCGGATCCGGAACCACCACGGTTTCCCGCAGGTTCTCGGTCGTCTGCCCGGCATTACGCAGAATTTCGGCTTGCAGCTCTTCCAGACGATTCTTGAAGAATTCGAGTTGAGCCGCATTCATGTAGTCCTTGTCGGACATCTTCAGAATTTCGGCCTCGGTCAAAAGTCGTTGCTTGCTCATGGGTTTCTGTGGCGTCTCTTTCGGATGATCCGGCGATGCCCCTGTAGCGGGTGGCACGTCTTGCTTACCGGCAATGCCGCGGGCGGCTTCTTGGGTTACTTTCCTGCCGGGCGATTTAGGCGGCGCCTTCTTCTTGGCGGTGGCCTCGTCGCCCGTCTTCGATTTGCCTGCTGGAGCACGCTTGGCGCCCGCTTCCGGCACCGGTTCAGACCGGCGCGTGGGGCGTGCGGTGGCAGTCTTGCGAGAGGCGGTGGCCATGACGGTGCTCCCCTGCCTACCCCCCGGAATGCCGCGTCGATTCGCTGGCGGCGGTCCCAGTGGGCAGGTATTGTAACCGAATCGTTCGACAGTCCCGATTAAGGGCTTTCCCGTCACCGGATTCGGCGATTCCGCTCAGACCAGACAGCGTTCCAGCCCTTGCAGGATGATGTCTTTCGGCAGTTCCGCGCCAATGAACACCATCTTGGTGTTCGGCGTCTCACCGGGTTGCCACTTCGTGCCCACGTCGCTACCCATCATCTGGTGAACGCCCTGGAACACGACCCGGCGGTCGATACCGCGCATGTTTAATACGCCTTTATAACGCAATAAGCGTTCGCCGTACACCTGTAGGATGCTCCCGAGGAAATCCTCCAGCTTGGCCGGATCGAATTGTTTTTCGCTGCGGAAGACGAACGACTTGATGGCGTCGTCGTGATGCGCATGATGGTGGTGGTGAGCGTGCCCGTGGTCGTGACCTTCGTGATCGCACTTGCCATGGTCATGGTCGCAATGCGAATGATCGTGGTCATGGTCGTGGCCGTGGTCGTGCGCGTGCTCGTCGGCGGCCAGGAAGTCCGGATCGATGTCGAGCTTGTCGTTCAGGTTGAAGCCGTGGATGTCGAAGATCTGCTTCAGATCGGCCTGACCGAAGTCCACCACCTGCTGCGGCGCACGCGGATTCATGTGGGCGAGACGGTGCTTGAGGTCGTCGAGGGCGTCCGGCGTCACCAGATCGGCCTTCGTAATGAACAGACGGTCGGCGAAGCCCACCTGACGCTGCACCACTTCGTGCTGATCGAGTTGCTGCTGGCCGTGCTTGGCGTCGACCAGCGTGATGATGGCATCCAGACGGTAGGTGTCGGCCACTTCGTCGTCGATGAAGAAGGTCTGCGCCACCGGGCCGGGGTTCGCCAGGCCGGTCGTCTCGATGACCACGCGGTCGAACTGGATCGAACCGGCGTCGCGCTGGCTGTTCAGATCGGACAGCGCCTGCACCAGATCGCCCCGGATCGTGCAGCAGATGCAGCCGTTGCTCATCTGCACGATCTGCTCGGCGTTGTCCTGCACGAGGATGTCGTTGTCGATGTTCTCTTCACCGAATTCGTTTTCGATGACGGCGATCTTCATGCCGTGCGCTTCGGTCAGGATGCGCTTGAGCAGCGTGGTTTTACCGCTGCCGAGAAAGCCGGTCAGGATGGTGACGGGAGTCATGAATGCAATGTCCTGTGGTGATGCGGCGCATCGGAATGCGCCGGCGGCGGCGTGTGCCGTGTCAGTTGGTAGCGCCCGCGCATTGGGCGCAGGTGCCATGAATCAGCAGCTCGACCTGTTCGCCCACGAAACCCTTGGGCAGGCGCTTGAGTTCGCGCTCACTCAATTGGGGATGCTGGGGCCAATCGTCAAGACAAAAAGTTCGATGGCAGCGTACACAGCGGAAATGACCGTGCTGCGTATGCGGACGCGGCGCGCTCGCACGCTCGGGATCGACGTGCTCGGCCATGACGAAGCGGAAGATACGGTCGTCGCCCGCCTGCTTGATCGCCCAGCCCTGCGCGACCAGCCAGTCGAGCACGCGGTAGGCCGTCACGCGGTCGAGCGGATCGGCGTCGGTCGCCAGATCGGCCAGTACTTCCTGATGGGTGAGCGGGCGGCCTGCCTTGAGCAGCAAGGCCAGCACGCGAACACGCCCCGAAGTCACGCGGCCAGATTGCTCCTGCAAGCTTGTGCGGGCGGCTTCCAGATACGGTTGTAATTGAGTAAGGCTCATGAATCGATTTAAGCACAGCGCCGTCAGCGCTGCAACCGAGTTGCAAATTGGTCCAGACGGCCCCGCTGTTGCCCGCCCGGCTGCCTCAGTTGGACCGGGAATGACGGGATATTAGCCGACGAATAGGATGAAATTCGGGCAACGTGACGGGGAGTGAACGGGAATGCGTCATACAATTGACACAAAAAACACCCTTCGTCATGTCGCTCACCGCCCTCGCCCTCGTTGTCACCGCCGCGTTTCTGCATGCCACCTGGAATTTCGTCGCCAAGCGCATCGACACGCGCGAAGGCGGTGGCCCGCAATTGGTCTTTCTCTACGCCCTGCTGACCGTCGTGATCTACACGCCGCTGGCGCTGTATTTCCTCGCAGGACAAGCCAGTTGGCCGTCGGCGCTCGGCTGGGGTGTCATCACCGTCAGCGCCCTGTTGCATTACGGCTACACCCTGGTCTTGCAGCGCGGCTACCGCGTGGGCGATCTCTCGGTCGTCTATCCGCTCGCACGCGGCACCGGCCCGTTGCTGTCGTCCATCGGCGCCATCGTGCTGCTGGGCGAGCGCCCGGGGTGGCTGGCGCTGGTGGGCATTGCGCTGGTCGTCTGTGGCGTGCTCGTGATTGCCGGTGGCGAACGGCTGTTCCGGCGCGGCAGCATGCATGCAGGCGCTGGCTGGGGCGTGCTGACGGGCGGATTCATTGCGGCTTACACGCTGGCGGATGCCTACGCCATGCGCACCCTGATGCTCGCACCGCTCGTCTACTACTACCTGGAAAACGTGCTGCGGGTCGTGTTGTCCGCGCCGACGGCATTCTCCCGTCCGGCCCGCATCGCCGTGCTGTGGCAGGCCAACTGGCGCAAGATCCTGATCATTTCCACGATCTCGCCGATCTCCTACTTCCTGATCCTGACAGCGCTCAAATACGCGCCCGTCTCGCATGTCGCCCCGGCGCGGGAGATGTCGATGATGGTGGCTGCGCTGCTTGGTGTGCGGGTGCTGGGAGAGGGGGAGATGCACCGCCGCGTGGGCGGTGCCGTACTGATCGCCTTGGGTGTGGTCGGTCTCACGCTGGGCTGATGCCCGCCGGACAGCCAACACCGAGAAAGCAAGCACTTACATACGCTGCAACCAAAGCCCCTTGAGGTATTCGCCTTCGGGGAATTGCGTCAGCATCGGGTGATCCATACCGGCCGACAGGCGACGCAGGATACGCGCGTCGACACCGGCATCGACGGCCGCACCGGCCACGATCTTCTGGAACAGATCGGCGTCGATCGCGCCCGAGCACGAGTACGTGAGCAACTGACCGCCCGGACGCAGCAGACGGAAGCCCGCCATATTGATGTCCTTGTAGGCCCGCGCGGCGCGGTCCACGTGATGGGCCGACGGCGCGAACTTCGGCGGGTCGAGCACGATCATGTCGAACGTACGGCCTTCTTCGCGCAGGGCGCGCAGCGTCTTGAAGACGTCCGCATCGCGCCACTCGGCACGGGCGGCGTCGAATCCGTTCAGTTCGACGTTGCGCGCGCCAATCGCCAGCGCCTCACCCGACGAATCGATCGACAGCACACTCTGCGCGCCACCTGCCAGCGCCGCCAGCGAGAAGCCGCCGGTATAGCAGAAGCAGTTCAGCACGTCGCGGCCCTTGGCCTGTTGCTGGACGAGCCGACGGTTATCGCGCTGGTCGACGTAGAAGCCGGTCTTGTGCCCGTTGCGCACGTCGACGTAGTACTTCACCCCGTTTTCATGGGTCGTCAGCAACTCGGGGGCTTCGGGCGGCTCGGCCCCGGCCAGCACGCCGGTAATGCTCGGCAGCCCTTCACGCTCGCGCACCGCCGCGTCGGAACGCTCATAGACGTTCGGGCAGCCGGTCGCGCCCACGAGCGCCTTGGTAATGGCGTCCTTCCAGGCTTCAACCCCCGCCGCCATGAACTGGCAGACGAGTTGATCGGTCTGCGGCTGGCCCGGCGCGGACTGATAACGGTCGACGATCAGGCCCGGCAGGCCATCGGCCTCACCGAAGAGCAGACGTGTCGCGCCCGTGTCGTGCACCATCTCTTCGCGGTACGCCAGCGCCGCCGACACGCGACGCTTGAAGAACGCGTGATCGACCGGCTCGTTTTCGTTGAACGTCCACACGCGGGCGCGAATGGCCGACACCGGGCTGAATGCGGCGCGCGCGAGGAAACGGCCGTCGGCGGCCCGCACCACGACCGTGGCACCGGAGGCCGGGTTGCCGTCCACACGCGCCACGGCGGTGGCGTAAATCCAGGGGTGACGGCGCAGCAAGGACTTTTCTTTGCCGGGCTTGAGGGTCAAGGTATTCATGCGGGACGGACCAACGGTTGCATTCGGAGTGACGGGCAAGTCTGGCGGCACGGCGGGCCGAAGGCGCTGATACGCTCGGCCACACGCGGGAAGCATCCGGCACACGGACGGCACAACGCACAACGTGCGGGACTTGCTGGGGAAGGACGCGATTCTACACCGACTCGGCGCGCTCGCCGTAAAGCGCATCGTCAGCCCGGTGCGGCATTGGGGCCAGCCTCAGGGCTTCTTGCGTGAGCGCGGATGCGCCTGATCGTAGACCTTGGCGAGGTGTTGGAAATCGAGCTTCGTGTAGATCTGCGTCGTCGAAATATTGCTGTGGCCGAGCATTTCCTGCACGGCCCGAAGATCGCCGGACGATTGCAGCACATGCGTTGCGAACGAGTGACGCAGCATGTGCGGATGCACGTGCGTGGGCAGTCCGGCAGCCAGCGCATGGCGCTCCAGCCCTTGCTGCACCGCGCGCGCCCCGACACGCTTGCCGCGCGCCGACAGGAACAGGGCGTGCGGCTCGGCCGACGCCAGCGGTGCGCGCATCTCCAGCCATTGCGTCAACGCCTGCGCCGCCTTCTCGCCCACCGGCACGCGGCGCCGCTTGTTGCCCTTGCCCGTCACGACGACCTCGCGCTCGGCCAGATCCAGCCAGCTCGCAGAGCGGTAGCCGTCCGCCTCGACGTAACGATGGTCAAGCCCCGTCAGCTCCGACAGACGCAGGCCCGACGAGTAAAGCAGTTCGAACATCGCCCGGTTGCGCACGGCCTCGGCTGACGTGCCCGTCGAGAACTCGACGAGCGCCGACGCCTGATCGGGCGACAGCGCCTTGGGCAACGGTTTGGGTTGTTTGGGGGCGCGCACGCCTTCGACGGGATTCGCGGCGAGCGCGGTGCGCTGAGCGAGCCACGCGAAGTAGCCACGCCAGGCGGAGAGCTTGCGGGCGATCGAGCGGCCGACGAGTCCCTCGCTATGCAGCTTCATTACGAACCGACGGATGTCGCCGTGTTGCAGCGATTCGAGCGCACGGCCGTTCGCCAGACGCTGCAACTGACGCAGGTCGCGCGTGTAGTTTTCCAGGGTGAGCGCCGCGAGCTTGCGCTCGCTGGCCAGCGACGTCAGATAGGTGCGGATGCCCGGCTCAAGCGGCGGTTCAGGGGGGGCTTCAGGAGGTGACTCGGGCGACGCGTCGTGCGCCACGTCAGCCGCCTCGCTCGTCCCCTTTCCCTTGCCAGCCGAAGCTCCGGAGCGCATCTCAGTCGTCGGCGCGCAGCTTGCCGAGGGCAGCACCGGCCAGTTCGCCGATCTGCGTGAGAAAGTCGGTCGCCATGCCTTCATGGAAGCGGCGTGCGTCTTCCGAGCCCATGACGAGCAGGCCGAACACCGGGCCGTCGGTCACTTGCGGATCGCGCAGCGCGAGCAGGGCGACCGAGGCGGGATCGCTCGGCGCACCCAGCCATGTCACCGCTTCGAAGCCGGTGTTCGCGCCGCAGTACGGCGTGACCAGACTCGTCGCGAAAATCTTCACTTCTTCGCTAACGCTGCGGGCGAACTCGGCCGGTTGATACGGCGCGGCCACGTTCCACAGGCGCACGGCGGCGAACGGCACATTGAAAACGTCGCGCAGGCCACGGGCAATCGCTTCAGGCAGCGCATGCGGGTCACGCTCGCCCAGCAGACCGAGGGTCCAGCGGTGCAGCTTGCCCGAGATATCGTCGTTTTCGTGGCCGTAGCGCATCAGTTCGGCGAGGCGCCGCTCGATCTGCTTGGTCTTCTCGCGCTGCATCTCGATCTGACGCTCCTGCAGCGACACCGCCCGCTGGCCGTGCGGGCTGGTGAGCCGCACGCCAGCCAGCAATTCGGCATGGCGCTCGAAGAAGTCGGGATGCGCAATCAGGTATTCCGCAATATCTCGGTCGTTCATGAATGTCCGTCTGCTGTTCGTCAACTGCCGCCTGTCGTGCCTCATATTCGTGACGCCGAACACAAGGGTGACGGGCGGCCGCCTGGGTCGCTAAATCAGAATCCGTCTGAAACCAATGCCATGCTGCCTGCCCTGACGCCGAAGACGTCAGACTTCGATCGTACCTTCGAAGACCGTGGCAGCCGGTCCCGTCATGATGACCGGACCGCTTGCGCCGTCCCAGTCGATGGTGAGCGTGCCGCCGTGCGTCTCGATGGCTACAGGTGCCTTGAGCAAACCGCGACGGATGCCCGCGACCGCCGCCGCACACGCGCCCGTGCCGCAGGCCAGCGTTTCGCCTGCGCCGCGCTCGTACACGCGCAGTCGCGCTTCGTGCTCACTCACCACTTGCAGGAAACCGGCGTTCACCCGGCGCGGGAAACGGGGGTGACGCTCGACCAGCGGGCCGTCCGTCTCGACCGGTGCGGTGTCGACGTTATCCACCACCTGCACGGCGTGCGGATTGCCCATCGAGACCACGGAAATCCAGGTCGTCTTGCCTGCGACGTCGAGCGGCCAGAGCGTGTCGTCGCCCTCGCGGCGGCCTTCCAGACCGGCCGCGTCGAACGGCACGTCAGAAGGTGTGAGAATCGGTGCGCCCATATCCACACTGACCTGACCGTCTTCACGCATCGTGAGCGTAATCACGCCCTGTTGCACTTCGACCCGCACCGTCTGCTTGTCGGTCAGCCCGGTGTCGCGCACGAACTTGACGAAGCAGCGCGCGCCGTTGCCGCAATGCTCGACCTCACCGCCGTCGGCGTTGAAGATGCGATAGCGGAAGTCCACGCCCGGCATGCTGGAGCGTTCGACGAGCAGCAACTGGTCTGCGCCGACGCCAAAGTGGCGGTCGGCGAGCGCACGCCACTGTTCGGGCGTGAAATCGATGGTCTGCGAGATGCCGTCGATCACGACAAAGTCGTTTCCGGCGCCTTGCATCTTGGTGAATTTGAGCTTCATGCCGCTATTGTAGTGGAGAAGGTCGACGCGCATCCGGTGCCGGTCAATAGACCCCCGGCTGCCCCTCGGGGCGCGTCTTGAAACGCTTGTGGACCCAGTAATACTGCTCCGGCATCTTGAGAATCTGCTCTTCGAGGAAGGCGTTCATGCGGCGTGCGTCGGCATCCGGGTCGCCGCTGGGGTAGTTTTCCCAGATCGGGAACACTTTCAGACGGTAGCCCTTGAAGTTAGGCAGCACTTCGCCGATAAACGGCAGAATCTGCGCCCGGCCGACTTCCGCCAGTCGCGACACCGACGTCAGCGTGCAAGTCTCGACGCCGAAGAACGGCACGAACGTGGAGTTTCGAGCGCCATAGTCCATATCGGCCGCCAGCATGACCGGCTTTTTCTTGCGGAACATGCGCAGCACGTCGCGCGCGCTGTCGCCGCGCGGGATCATCTCGGCGTCGAAACGGCCCCGTTGCTCGCGGGCCATGGCGTCGAACGCCGGGTTGGACATCGGCGTGTAAAGCGAGGCGCAGGGGCGGTGCAGCGAGTAGTTGATGAACACGGACGCCGCCTCGATCCCCACGAAATGGAAGCCGAGCAGGATCGTGGGGGGCATGTCCGGGGCGCGCAGATCGACGGCCGAATCGAGTTCGATAAGCCGTTCGAGCTTCTTGCCGCTGCCAAACCACTGAAAGCTGCGCTCGGCATAGCTCCGGATCGCATGGACGAAGGACGCCCGGGCCACGCGCTCGCGGGTGGCGTCGTCCCAGTGGGGGAAACACAGGCGCAGATTGGTGTGCACCACCCGCTTCCGGGAGCTGGGAATCAAGTACAGCACATGGCCGACGCCCGCGCCAAAGCGCGCGACCCAGCTATAGGGCAGCAGGTTGAGTCCGCGCAGCAAACCCACGCTGAGGTAGTACCCGAGGGATTTCTTGGGAGTGGTAGCCATGTCACAAGCAGGATTTCTTCAGGGGCGTATAATAAGCGACATCGCCGAGTTAACTGACAACTTGCGGGGCGATTCGAATGAGCCACCATACATAGGCAGCCCATTCGACCAACTTTCCGCTAAAGCGTCGCCGCTTCTCCTCCGATGACGGCAACGTGAGTCGCCAAATACGTTAGAGGAGCCACAAGTGGCGAACGACTATCTCTTTACCTCCGAATCCGTCTCCGAAGGTCACCCGGACAAGGTCGCTGACCAGATCTCGGATGCCGTTCTCGATGCCATCCTGACGCAAGACAAGTACGCGCGCGTTGCTGCGGAAACGCTTTGCAACACGGGTCTCGTCGTGCTCGCCGGTGAAATCACCACGACCGCCACGGTCGACTATCAGCAGGTCGCACGCGAAACGATCCGTCGCATCGGTTACGACAACACCGACTACGGCATCGACTACAAGGGCTGCGCCGTGCTGGTCGCCTACGACCGCCAGTCGCCGGACATCGCTCAGGGCGTGGACCGCGCACACGACGACAACCTCGATCAGGGTGCAGGCGACCAAGGCCTGATGTTCGGCTACGCCTGCGACGAAACGCCGGAACTCATGCCGCTGCCGATCTACCTGTCGCACCGTCTGGTCGAGCGCCAGTCGCAAGTGCGCCGTGACGGCCGTCTGCCCTGGCTGCGTCCGGACGCCAAGTCCCAGGTCACCATCAAGTACGAAAACGGCCGTCCGCACAGCATCGACACCGTGGTGCTCTCGACGCAACACGCGCCGGACATCGCGCTGGACGCGCTGCGCGAAGCCGTCATCGAAGAAGTCATCAAGCCGGTGCTGCCGGCCGACCTGATCAAGGGCGACATCAAGTTCCTGGTGAACCCGACCGGTCGTTTCGTGATCGGTGGCCCGCAAGGCGACGCCGGCCTCACGGGCCGCAAGATCATCGTCGACACGTACGGCGGTGCTGCACCGCACGGTGGCGGCGCGTTCTCGGGCAAGGATCCGTCGAAGGTCGACCGTTCGGCAGCCTACGCTGGCCGTTACGTCGCGAAGAACATCGTGGCCGCCGGTCTGGCCTCGAAGTGCGTGATCCAGGTCTCGTACGCCATCGGCGTGGCGCGTCCGACGTCGGTCATGGTCAACACCTTCGGCACGGGCAAGATCAGCGATCAGCGCATCGCCGAGCTGGTCGAGAAGCACTTCGACCTGCGCCCGAAGGGCATCATCCAGATGCTCGACCTGCTGCGTCCGATCTATGAGAAGACTGCCGCTTACGGTCACTTCGGCCGCGAAGAGCCGGAATTCTCGTGGGAAGCCACGGATCGCGCCGACGCCCTGCTGGCCGACGCCGGTCTGCGCGCGGTCGCCTGATTCGGCTAAATCGCTTCACGGCGAACGCCGGTTTCGACCGGCGTCAGTCAGACAAAACCCCCGCCCGGGTCAAACCGGCGGGGGTTTTGTTTTGGTCAACATAACGCGCGGCGACGAAGTGTCCGGCCCTCAGCGCAGCAGCAGCTTCATCATCGCGGCGAACCGCTTGCCGTACGGCGGATTGAGCAGACCGCCGCCATTCCAGCGTGCCTGCCGAAAGATGGGTTTCTCCTTCGAGAAGGTACGAAAGCCCGCCTCCCCGTGATAGCCGCCCATACCGGACGGTCCCACGCCGCTGAACGGCAACGAATGCTCGGCCACGTGCAGCAGCGTGTCGTTGATCGTCACGCCGCCGGAGATGGTGCCGTCCACGACCTGATCGATGCGCGCATTGTCGGTGTCGAACATGTACAGCGCGAGCGGACGCGGACGCTCGTTCACGTACGCAATCGCGGCGTCCAGATCGTCATAGGGCACCACAGGCAGCAGCGGCCCGAAGATCTCTTCACGCATCACGCGCATACCGTCGTGCACGCCCGTCAGCACGACCGGCGGCAGACGTCTGCGCGCTGCCTGCGCCGGTGCGTCGAACAAGGGGTGGGCCGTAGCGCCCTGTGCGGCCGCCTCGCCCGCCAGTCCGGACAATCGCTCGAAGTGACGCGCCGACACGATGCTCGTGTATTGCCGATTGTTCACGGCATCCGGGTAAAGGCGCGACGCCACCTGCCGCGCCGTCGCCACGAACGTATTGAGCTTTTCGCGCGGCACCAGCACATAGTCGGGGGCGACGCACGTCTGCCCCGCGTTGAGCAGCTTGCCGAGCATGATGCGCTCCACCGCGTGCTCCCAGCGCGCGCCCGGGCCGATGATCGCGGGCGACTTGCCGCCGAGTTCCAGCGTCACCGGCGTGAGATGCTCGCTCGCCGCGCGCATGACGTGATGGCCAATCGACGTCGCCCCGGTAAACAGCAGATGGTCGAACGGCAGCGACGAGAAGGCGCGCGCGACCTGCGCGTCACCCGTCACGACCGTCACCCATTCCGGCGGAAACGTCTCGGCGATGGCCGACGCAAACACCTCCGCGAAACGCGGCGTGACTTCCGAGACCTTGATCATCACGCGGTTGCCTGCGGCCAGTGCATCCGTGAGCGGACCGACGGCAAGAAACAGCGGGTAGTTCCACGGCACGATCACACCAACGACACCCAGCGGTTGGGGAACAAGCGCGCGGCGCGCAGGCAGGAGCCAGAGGTTTGCCCAACCCGACGAGCCACGCATCCAGCGACGCGTGTGCGACAGCGCATGCTTCAGATTGCCCAGCGAGGGAAACAATTCGAGCATGTCGGTCTCTTCTTTCGAGCGCCCGCCGAAGTCCTCATCGATGGCCTTCGCGAAGGGCTCGCGATACTTGTGCAGCATGCCCAACAGCGCCGTCAGATGACGTTTGCGGGTCGACCAGTCAACGTGTGGGGAGGCCTCGTGCGCGTGACGCATCGCGTCAAAGCGTGGCAACAGCAACGCGCGCGCCAGATCGTCGTCATGCGACACCTGCAATGTTGCGGCTTCGTGCAGCCCGCCCCCGCCCATCTCGTCCTTGTGTCCCATGCCGTTCCTCCCTGCGACTGCCGGTGCGTGAGTGCTCCGGTCGCTGTCGTCGATATGTTGTCGTTATATGAAGTCGGTGCGTCGTGTCTTAGGTCATGCGTTATGCGTTTGCGTCATGCGTCATGCAAGAAACGCTCTGTCGAGCCACGCGCGTTGCACGCCGACTGGAATCGTGTCAGGCATCACACCGTAGACACGTCCGCCCGCATTCGCGAACCGGCTCTCTACGAACCCGTGCGCCAGCTCGGACGGCGCATGCTCCAACAACAACGCGGCCTGTGACAGCAACACGATCTGTTGCGCGATGGCACGCGCGCGCACCCCATGCGACGTGGGATCGGCGGCGAGCCAGCCGTGCAACTGTGCGAGCGCGGCTCGCAGCGTCGCGTGCGATCCGACGCGTTCGTCGAGCCACTGAAACCAACTTTGGGCGACATCCGGCTCGCGGCTCATGGCGCGCAGCACATCCAGACACATCACGTTGCCCGAGCCTTCCCAGATCGAATTGACGGGCGCTTCGCGGTACAGACGCGCCAGCGGCCCCGTCTCGACATACCCGTTGCCGCCCCACACCTCCATGCATTCTCCAGCGAGTTCGAGCGCGCGCTTGCACACCCAGAACTTCGCGGCGGGCAGCACGATGCGCCGCCATGCGCGCTCGACGGGTGAGTCGTCGTCCGACAGGCTCGCGTCGAACGCTCGCGCGAGCCGCATCGCCAGCCACGTCGCCGCCTCCGACTCCAGCGCGAGATCGGCAAGCACCGCCGTCATCAGGTCCTGATCGACAAGTTTCGCGCCGAACGCCGTGCGATGCCGTGCGTGATGAATCGCTTGCACGACGCCCGTGCGCATCATCGCCGCGCTGCCGATCACGCAATCGAGCCGCGTGTAAGTCGCCATCTCGATAATCGTTGGCACACCGCGCCCAGGCGCGCCCACACGCGTGCCGTACGCGCCCTGAAATTCCACTTCGCTGCTCGCGTTCGAACGATTGCCGAGCTTGTCCTTGAGACGCTGAATCTGCACTGCGTTCTTGTGGCCGTCCGGACGGTAGCGCGGTACAAAGAAGCACGACAACGCGTCGCTGTCGCTATCGCGCGCGAGCACCAGATGCGCGTCGCACTGCGGTGCGGAGAAGAACCACTTGTGGCCGACGAGCGCGAATTCGCCATTGCCCACTTCGGTCGCGACGGTGGTGTTCGTGCGCACGTCGGAGCCGCCCTGCTTCTCCGTCATGCCCATGCCGACTAGCATGGTGTGCTTCTGTGCGAGCGGCACGTCGCGCGGATCATGCTGCGGCGCGAGCAGTTTGTCCTTGATGGTGGCGAAGAGCGCCGGTTCCTTCGCCAGCACCGGGATGCTCGCGAACGTCATCGTCGTAGGACACAGCGAACCGGCTTCGTTCTGCGCGTGCACAAAGTACGACGCCGTGCGTGCCGCCATCACCCCGCCGCGCGGATGCGCCCACGGCAGCGATTGCAGTTGTGCACCGCGCAAAAGTCCCATGAGCGAGTGCCACGCAGGATGAAATGCGACACGGTCGATACGATTGCCTTGCGAATCGAAGGATTCCAGTTCCGGTTCGTGACGATTGGCGTCTTGTGCCCATTGCTGGACTTCCGTCTCGCCCACACGTGCGCCCTGACGATGCAACGCCTTCGCGTGCCAGTCCGCATCGAACGCCGCCACAGCCGCTTGCAGCGCGGCATCGGTCGCGTAGAGGTTGTAGTCCGTGAGCGGCGGCACCTGATTGGTGACGTCGTGCGTCTGCCAGGCTTCAGTCATCCGTGTCTCCCTTGCGCGTCATCCCGAATGCCTTACATGGGACGGTCACTTCAAGTCGATCATTTCATCATAGCGGCTAGGCCCTCGGGCTCGCACAAATTAGAGGAATGCTTCACTTCCCCCCCGGGCACACGCATTGTCTGCCTACAATGAGTGCCGCTGCAAAGTGACGTCGACGAGACTTCCCAGAGATCGACGCAAGCGGCGAGACAAAGCGGCAAGAGACACAGGCATCGCAAAGCATCATAAAAACGAGCAGCACAAGAAGCAGCGAACGCATTCAACAACATCGTTGAAGCAGTGCCATCCAAGGGAGGATGACAGCATGGACTATGACTACGTCATTGTCGGCGGCGGCTCGGCCGGTTGCGCACTCGCGGCGCGTCTGGCGGACGGGTTGCCCGATCGCACCATCGCACTCGTCGAAGCCGGTCCGCCGGATAACAGCTTTCTCGTGCGTCTGCCGCTCGGCCTCGCAGCACTCGTGCCGTTCGCATCGCGCCGCAATTATGGCTATCGCACCACACCGCAGGCGGGACTGGGAGGACGTCAGGGGTATCAGCCACGCGGACGCGGTCTCGGCGGCTCCAGCTCGATCAACGCGATGATCTACACGCGCGGGCATCCGGACGACTACAACGACTGGGCGCAGGCGGGCTGCACCGGCTGGGCGTGGGACGACGTGCTGCCGTACTTCCGTCGCAACGAGAACAACGAGCGCGGCGCCGACGCATGGCATGGTGCGGGCGGCCCGCTCAACGTCGCCGATCTGCGCACCGTCAATCCGTTCTCCCGACACTATGTCGACGCCGCGCGCGAAGCAGGATTCCCCGTCAGCGAAGACTTCAACGGCGAGCATTACGAAGGCGCGGGCATCTATCAGGTGACGCAGAAGGACGGTCAGCGATGGAACGCGGCGCGCGCCTATCTGCACGGCAAGACGCGCAACAATCTGCACGTGATCACCGACGCACTGGTGCAGCGCATCGTGTTCGACGGCAAGCGCGCGACGGGCATCAAGCTGCAACGGCAAGGCGCTGTGCAAACGATTCACGCGCGCGCCGAAGTCGTGCTGAGCGCCGGCGCGTTCAACTCGCCGCAGTTGCTGATGTGTTCGGGCATCGGTCCGGCCGATCAGCTTCGCGCGCATGGCCTGGACGTGCGGGTAGACGCCCCCGGTGTGGGCGAAAACTTGCAGGATCACATCGACTTCATCGTCAACAAGTACATCGCACATCGCGATCTCGTGGGCTACACACCGCCAGGGCTTTGGCATCTGCTCACGCAGGGGATGGAATACCTGCGCGACCGGCGCGGTCTGTTCGCAAGCAACGTCGCGGAAGCCGGTGGCTTTCTGAAAAGCGACCCGTCGCTCGCGCGGCCCGATTTGCAGATGCACTTTCTCGTGGGCATTTGCGATAACCACAACCGGCGGTTGCATCTGCGGCGCGGCCTGTCGTTGCATGCATGCGTGCTTCGACCGAAGAGTCGCGGACGCGTCACGCTGGCGTCCGCCGACATGCGCGACGCACCGCACATCGACCCGGCGTTTTTGCAAGCGCAGGAAGATGTCGATACGCTGTTGCGCGGGGCGCGCGTGATTCGGCGTATTCTCGCGGCGCCGTCGCTCGCGAAGTTCGGCGGAGAAGAACTGCACAGCCGGGGCGTGGAATCGGACGAAGCGCTGACGGCGTTGATCCGTGCGCGTGCCGACACCATCTATCACCCGGTCGGCACTTGCCGGATGGGCAGCGACGTGGCGTCGGTCGTCGACACAGAACTGCGGGTGCGGGGCGTGGAAGGATTGCGTGTAGTCGATGCGTCCATCATGCCGACGCTCATCGGCGGCAACACCAACGCCCCGTCGATGATGATCGGCGAGAAAGCGGCAGACATGATGCTGGCGAGTGCGAAGGCCTCGAATCAAGGGGAGAACGTCGGCGTGCGCGGTGGTGCGGGTGCGTCGCTCGATGGCGCGTCCATCGGGGAGACGATGACCGCCGCTCCCGCATTAGCCGCGCGTGCGCAGCCACAGGTCTAGGAACGGCTCGCCCCACAGCGCGCTCGCCAAGGCGCCAAGCACGAGCCAGGGGCCGAACGGCATCGGCTCGCGCAGCCCGCGGCCGCGCACCAGCCCATAGGCGGCGAACGCCAGCGTTGCAGCGATTGCGCCGAAAGCGAGCGTCAGCGGCACGCCGATCCATCCGAGCCACGCACCACAGGCGGCGACGAGCTTGGCGTCGCCGCCGCCGAGGCCGTCGTGGTGCGTCAGTGCGCGGTACACCGATCCGATCGTCCACATCGCGACGTACCCGAGCACGGCCCCCAACACGGCTTCGTCGACGGGCAGCGTCACGCCCATCACGCTGCATAACAGCCCCGCCCATAGCAACGGCAACGTGAGCAAGTCTGGCAACAATCGCGTATCGATGTCGATGAGGGCAAGCGCCAGCGACGTCGCGCCGAAGCCGCACCAGACGAGCATCGCAGCGTATTGCTTCGTTGGCACGAATGTCCACGCCATCGCGGCGAATAGCACGCCGACAGCTATTTCGACGAGGGGATAACGCAGCGCAATCCGTGCGCCACAAACGGCGCATCGCCCGCGCAGCCAGAGATAGCTAAGGACCGGGACGTTATGACGTGCCGCAATGCGCGACTCGCAGCTCGGGCAGCGCGACGGCGGCCAGGCGAGATTGAAGACCGGCGTCACCGGCGGAATCTGTCCGGACCACGCAGCGACTTCGCCTGCCCACTGCGTCTCCAGCATGCGCGGCAGCCGGTAGACGACAACATTCAGAAAGCTGCCCGCAAACAGTCCCAGCACGGCCATTCCTGCCGCGACCGCTTCACGCGGCAGCGCCCGAAATTCGCACCACAGGAATTCGAAAAGAGCGCCCATCGTCAGAACATCGATTGCGCGTACTCGCCCGCCGCATGGCCGATCTGCAACATGCCGCCGACGGTGAAGATGATTGTCAGGCCGACGAGCGCGAGAAGCACGGAGCGTAACGTGGCCGAGCGGGCCTTGATGCGTTCCGCGACCTCTTCGATGGTCATCAACCCGATCTTGCGAATGCCCGCGTCGAAGTTGGTCCTCCCCGAGTACTCGACAAGCCGATCGAATACCTCCTCATTGAAGATACCCGTGTCCATCGCCTTGATCATGCTGCGCTCGCTCCTGAGCGACGCCCGCATGCGCAGCAGATGCCACCGCAACCAGGGCGATGCCCGCGTAAGCAGCAGCGAGACGGCATCGAATACAGAGGTCTTCGCACTCGTGAGCGCGGCGAGCGCGACGAGAAATTCGCCTGCGCGTACGTCGCGATACACGGCGTAGGGGCCGAAGTTGTCGAAGCGGCGACGCAGCGGTCCCGTCCACCGGCTGAACGAGAATGACATCAGCACGACAAGCGCGACCGGCAGGCCGTACAGGAGCGGCCACCAGTTCGCAACAAAGCCCGACATCGCATAGAGACCTGCGCCGACCAGCGGGAATTTTTCCGGCGGCATGATCTCCGTCATGATCGGCATCATGCCGTAGGCCACGCCCAACTGAATCGCCGCAAGCAGTACCGACATGAAGATCGGCAACGCCACCGCGCCCGCAATGGCCGCACGCGTTTGCTGCTGGAGCGTGACGACGCGCGCGAGAAAGCGCAACGTGCCGGGCAAATCGCCCTTCTCGCCTGCCGCGATCACGACAAGGTCTTCCTCAGGAATCGTGCCCGCCCACGACTTTTGCAAATTCTTCGAACTGGCCCGGTCTCGCCAAACGGCGTACAACGGTGCCATCGGATTGCGGCGCTCCTTCGCCCGGGTATAGCGGCGCGAGAACAGTTCGAACGGGTTCGCGCCGTCTTCGATGGCGTCGGCGAAATCGCTATAGAACTTGGCGCGGGACTTGCGAAACTGGCGCTTGGCCTTCGTCAGGCCGGGATAGGGATCGCGCGCAGGAGAGAGTTTGGCGAGCAGACGGTTAGCGGCTTCGATCATGGCATTCAGTGCTGAACCTCGGAGGGGGAATTACGCAGACATCGACGCATGCGGCGCCTGGTCACACACTGGCGAGACGCCGTGTCGGAGTGGTGCCCAACGACGTCGACTGACGGAAATGGAATTTCTTGAGTTTGCAGAAGGCCGCCTCGATATCGTGCGGGTCGACCAGTCCCTGCGACATCTTGTAAATGGCGTGCTCCATCGCGGACTTTCCGGTCATGTGCGGGCTGGTCAGGTCGCCATCGTGGCAGACGCGCCAGTGACGCTCGGCGTCCCAGTAGCGCCCCTCACGCAGCAAGTCCAGCAACTCGTCGGTCAGCTCGCACACTTCGGCCACAACCGTCTGCCCACTCGTGCCGCGACCGGCACAACGCTCGCAGCCCGGCCCTTCGACGCAAACCTTCGACGTGTCGATGCCGAGTGCGCCGATCACTGACAACGTGGCGGCGTCGATGACGTCCGGCGCGTCCAGCGCGGCACGCTTGCAGTGCGCACACAGGACCGGGATGAGCTTCTGATAAACGATGGCTGTGAGGAAATTTGGCGAGGCGACGGCCGAGAGCGGCATGCCGATTTCGTCGCTGACCAACCGGGACACGATGCCGAACGCGCTCGACGCGTGCACCGTCGACAACACCTGGTGGCCCGTCTCCGTCATCGATTTGGCGAACGATCCGGTCTCTGCATCGCGAATCTCGCCCGGCATCAGTTTGTCGGGATCGCCGCGCAGCAAGACCTTGGCCGCCGCGCCGAAGGGCGAGTCTCCCGGGCCGTCTTCTGCGCGTCGCTGAATCGGGATCTGCGTCATATGCGGCTGGATGTACTCGACAGGATCTTCGATGGAGAAGAATTTCTTGCCCGAATCGCGCTCGTAGGTCATCAGCGTACGCAGCGTCGTGGATTTGCCGGAGCCGGTTTCGCCCGCGATGATCGTGAGGCCCGGGCTGCGGTGCACGGCATCTTCCAGAATCTCGACCTGATCGTCGGCATAGCCCAGTTGGGTGAGTGTGAGGACGTCGCCGTCCGTGGCTTCGTTGATCAGCAGACGCAGTACCACGTCCACACCGCGATTCTCTTTCACGCTCTGGAAGCGCAGCTGGTACTTGCGTTGGCGGATCGTCAGGGGAATCGAGCAGCTTTGGTGCTGCGCGTCGTCGAAGTGATTGTGGCTGCGGCTGCTCGGATCGGCGCGCGAGTTGTAGGCGGCCGAGACGGCGTCAAGCATGGCGTGATAGTCGCGGGCGAGACGATCGTTCTCCGCCGACATGCGCAGCTTGCCGTGAATGCGCATGCGCACCTGAACATGACGTCCCTCACGAAACTCGAAGTGAATATCCGACGCCCCGGCTTCCACCGCGCGCTCGATGATCAGATCGAAATTGCGATACGCACCGGTCCGCCGCTCGCCGATCTGGCCTCCTTCGTCTCCTTGCTGCTGAAGGCGCGACTGCATCAGCAAGATTTCTTCTGTCGTGCCGACGTAAATGCCTTCGAGGTCCAGCCGGTGTTTGGCGCGTACGGCACGGTCGAAGCGTTCGAGCAGATCCGAACCCTGCATGCGCACGAACGTGTTGTTTTCGAGCAGTACGAGGTACAGACGAGGTTTCATCGCAACAAGCACCAGCGCGCCATGCTCCGCGCCTGCGAGCGTGATGCCGAGGTCCTGTCGCCAGCCGAACGCCTGAATGTCGGACTCGCGCAGATCGGCGATAGGACGGACGATGGCGCGCGTGTGCCCGCGTCGTCCGAGGTGCGCCAGCGTGGCGCGCAATCGTTCAGTAATCGTCGCCATGCGCTTGCCCCGGGACGCGCCGATTCGTCTGTGCGGAAGATGACGACACTGCGCCGAAGGCATTGGGCAAGAGCAAGCGTTGTTGCCGCTCACCGCGTCGAATGTCGACGAAATCGTCACCGATTTGCACGACCTGCCAGTGTCCTACCTTGTCGCCTTTCGCCACATTGCGTCCGAACTTGCCGTCCACACGCAGATACGCGACGGAAGCGTTCTCCACACCGTAGATGAAAAGCAGTTCGGGCGGCCCGTCGGCCAGTGCGGGTTTGGCGGACGTCGGTGCCTGTGCATCCCCCGCTGCGTGCGCTTTGGCTTGCGCCTGTTTGGCATCCTGCGCCGCTTGCGATGCCTTCAGATGCGCCCGCGCGAAGACGTCGATCGTCTCTTCGGCATGTGCCGTCGCCGACAGCAGCGTCGCCGTCACCCATGCGGCGTCACGAAGCAACTTAGTGAACATAGTAGGTTCCTTGTGCGGAGAAGACGGGCTTGCCGTCGTCGATCACGATCTTCAGCTCGCCGAGGGACATGTTGCCCGCGCGCATCATCAGACCCGCGACAGAGTCGAAGAACGCCAGGTGCCCCGCCATCTTCCATTCACCTTTCGAGATGGGTGGCGGCATGTCGTCCCGCGAGGCCGCGCCCGGTGGTACCGGCACCAACGGCTCGGGCATCGTCAGCGCGATATCCATGCCGTAGTCGCCGAGCGCTTGCAGCCGCGCCCCTGCCGTGCGCAGAAACTGATTGCGCGGGATGGGGGTGACGCGGGCATCGCCGTCGTCTTCGAGCGCTTCGATGGAGGGTGTGCCTGCCGGTGTGTGCGCTTCGCTTTTCGCCGCACCGAGCGATGCGGCGACCGTGCTTGCCGAGGTGGCATCGTCCTCGGGCAGCATGAAGCGCTCGTTCGCATGATCGAGATCGACGATCTGCGCACGAGGCCGTTGAGACAGCAGCAAGTCGAAGGTGCCACCTTCGAGACGCCGCCATTCGATCTCGCAAGTCCGCGCCTTACAGTCGATGGACGCCGGTCGCCATCCCCCGGCGTTCGCGGGTAGTTGCTGCACCGCACGCTGCAAATGTCTTGCGTAGGATGCCCCGGTCGAGAACGACTCGTTGGCAAGTGCCCGCGTCAGCGCCTGCTTGTAAGCTACGACAGGATCGATGCGATTCGCGGCGGCGAGCTTTTCGCGCTGGATGCTCTCGTACCATTGCCACCCCCCGTACGCTGCGCCAGTGATGACCGCGAGCAACGTCACCACCGTAGCGGCGATTTTCAGTTGTCGCGCCGGGAGCGCCTGACGCACCGGCTTGATACGTGTCTCGGCCGTTGCCTCGCGAACCGCAGCCGCGGCGATGTCGTCGAGCGTGAGGATGACGTCGGCATGCGGCAGATCCGTGCGCATCACCCCGGCGACTTTCACCGGGCCCTCGACCTCGGCCGTCCACTGTTCGAGACGATGCTTCAACTGCGACGCCGGAACCTCCAGATCCAGTTCGGGACGATGGTCGCGCAACGTCACGAACACTGCCTTGGCGGGGTCGTCAGGGTCCGGGTGCATGAACGCGACGTTCGGTCCGTCGACCAGCGTGCGCAACACCGCCGCAAGCGCGTACCGGGTCGTAGCGGCGTTCGTCTGCGTCGCGTCGGGCAGCGAGACCAGCCCGACGGTGCGCGTGCCTGCCCCGTCATCGGTGACGGTGAAGTGCGAGGCGTCGCGGCTGCGCGCGAGACTGCGGATCTCGGTCATCTCCTTTTCGAGACCGATCAGCGTCTCCCATTGCGCGCCGATCACGAGGTGGTTGGACAGTGCGCGCCCCATCTCACACGCCCTCTGTCAGTTCCGGCGAGATCATGATGACGACCTCGTTCACGTGCTGATTCGCCTCCTTCGTTCCACCCTCGTAGTTGAAGATGCCATCGCGCTCGGTGTCGTCGTCCTTGCGACGGAAGCCGCTCAACACCAGCGTGTCGCCGGACTTAAGCGACGCACGCTGCATGGTCTGCACGGACGCCGTGATTGGCAGTTGCATGAACGTGCCGGCGCCGAGGCCGTCGTCGTCGCGACCACGGTCGTCGCCTTTGCCGCCAATATCGATGCTCGCCGCCTTGCCGTCGATGTCCGCACGCACGTTCGGGCCGTTGCCGCCGCCCGATGCTCCCGCATCGCTGCCGCTCGGCGCTTCCTTACCCGTGCGCAGATTGATCTTGTCGAGCTTCTTAAGGTCCGACATATCGATCTGCACTTGCAGCATCACGCTCCGGTTATCCATCAACGTCGGCAACAGATTCATGACGAATCCCGTGGTGAGCACCGATTGCTCGGCTGTCACGACGGCCTGTCCGCCGTAATTGCCGGGCGTCATCTTGGTTTGCGCGACGAACCCCCGGTTCTGCGTGACGGCCACCGGCGCTGGCTGGTTGTTCAGCGTGACGACGGTCGTGTCGATCACCGTACTCACGCGCCCCTGCTTGCTCAGCGCCTTGATGAACGCAGTGGACCCGGCCAGACGCCCGTTCGGAATCGTGCGAATGCCCAGCCCGCCCTTGCGCGTCATGAGCGCACCGCCCAGCGCCGGGCCGCTCAGACCCGCCACGAAACCGCTGGCGGATCGATAAACGAGATCCCAGTCGATGCCTGCCGCCGAGTTTTCGTCGAGCGTGACGGAATAGACCTGTACGCGCAGCTTCACCTGACGGCCAAGCACCGCATTCTCCGATTCGACGTATCGCGCTATGCGCTCGACGACATCGGCCGTATCGGTGACGACGAGCGAACTCGTGACGACCGACGGCGTGACGCGACCGCTTGGCGAGAGCATGTCGCCGACGGTTTTGACGAGATCCGTCCAGTAATCCAGTTCCGACTCGACCGTGACGTTCGCGTCGGCATTGAAACTCAGATCGACGCCGCCCGCCGACGTCCCGCCACCGCCGCCGGACGCGCCGCGATCCGCCTTCATCTTGGACGCCTTGCCGACCGACGCCGTGTACGTTGAGCTGCCCGGCATCATCTTGATCTGGAAGGTCCGGGTGACGTAGCGCGCGAATTGCACGACGCCATCGCGATAAGACCAGTGTGTGCCGGATCGATGCGCGATGGTGTCGAGCAGCCCGGATAGCGAGCCGTGGTATTGCAGCGGCACGGCAGGCTCGCCACTGTCTGTGCAGTTGATCTGGAAGCGCTGCGGCGCGCCTGCAGGCCTGCCGCGTCCGCCCGGACCAACGCCAACCGACGCACCGCCGTCGCAAGCGACATCGGAGGCCATGCGAATCGTCAGGCCGTGGCCACGCGCCACTTGCGCGAGCAGCACCGACATGGGAAGGGGCGCGCCGGTAGAGAAGCGCACCTGACGCGTGAAGAATTCGGGAAGTGCGATCGTCGCGTTGACCGCGACTGATTTTTTTGACAGCCAGGCGCCATCGACATGTTCGATGGCGCCTATAGCTGTTGCTGCGTATGTGTCGTTGGCGGTGCGCATGGTCTCGCGCACCTGTGTAACGTTCTCGTCGGTTTTCGACAGCAGGCCCGGCGTGCCGCACGCTGTCAGTAACGTGATGGCGCACAACACGCCGAGATGCTTTCTCATGGATGACCGCTTCCGATGTGGTTCGCCGTGCGCAGGGCAAGGCGGAAGTTATTGTGTGGCGTGCACGACGCGCAACACGCGGTTGGCCTCGTAGACCTTCACGCGAATCGGTGCGTCGGTGTTCTGCAACGAGCGCACGATCTGCTCGACGATGCCGAGGAAATCCCCGCGGAACGTGGCGGGATACTCGATGGGGAAATCGCGCTCGATCTCCCACGCGAGTTGCCAGCCATTGCGCTCGGCATACCGTCGGACGGCCTGAGAAACGCGGCCGTCCGACGGTTGCAGGGCAAGCTCCATTGCCGCTGGCTCGGCGACGCTCGCCGTCTGGACGTGACGCGCCCCGTCGTCGGGCATGTCGCGCGTGTCGAGGGCGGCGCCGCCTTCGTGCGAGGTGTGCCGCGCACTCGCCGACTCGGCGACGGGCCCCGTGTCGGCTGCGCCGCCCAGCGATTGCATCAGCGGCTTGTGGCTAGCGAACATCCACGTCACGTCCGTGTCGGACACCGCCAGCGCCGATGGCGTCGCGCCCCCCAACATCGCAGCGAGCACCGCAACACGCATTCCTGGAAGAGTCATGTTCTGTCCGCCTTTAGTCTTTGGTCAGATCCCCGAGAAGACTTCTCAACCGGCGATAGTGAATTCGAGATCGGCTTGCGTCATGGCCGCGCTGTTGCTGTCCTGCGTGCACGACTTGCTGATCTGATCGATCTTGTTTTCCGTCTTGGATTTGATGACGTTGCCGTTGATGCTCAGCGTGGCGAACAGACCGTTCATCTTGGCGGCGAAGTCTTCGCACTGGGAACTGGGATACCCGACCGACTTCACCGTTACACCGCTCGACGGATAGCCGCTCTTGTCCACCGCGTCGATGGTGATCTCGCCGCCAAACCGGTTCAGGATCGTCGTGGTGCCGGCAGGCCGATTGAACGGCTCGGCAATCGCCGTCGGACGAATTTCGGCCTGCTTGGTCTGCCCGGCGATCAGCGTCCCGGCCGCCACCGCGTTCTGCACCGCAAGCACCGACATCTGCCAGTCCTTCATCTCCTGCGACAGCTTCACATTGTTCATCAGGCGCGGCACACCGACCATCGCGCCAGCCATGATCAGGCCCATCACGGCGACGGCGACCGAGAGTTCCACCAACGTTACCCCGCGCTGTCCGTGCTTGTTCAGGCGCTTGACCAGCTTGTGTTTGATTTGCGCGATGGCGTTCGCGTCTGTGAATGCGTTCATTTTTCGATTCCGAGATTTGAGGGATTTGAGAGATTTAAGGAAACGACGTCACGATCCGAGAGACTCGCTCGCAACGACTGGGGCGATTTATGCCCGAATGTGCGTCGTCGCGTTGTCGCGTGCGTCGCGCAGCTTTCGCAAATTGACATTCGACGCAAGCATGAAATCGCCCATTCGCGCGCCATTTCCGATACCTTCGGACGCGCCTCGACAATCGCGAAAATCATCGCGAAATGACCGTGAAAACAAGGCAGGCTGTGGGTACCGGACAGCCGGACGCCTTCGGTCACATCAACTGAAAAATAGGAATCTGACTACACGCAAACCAAGGGCCTACAAAAGTGTGCGCAAACGTCAGGAATCAGCGGATTCACAAGCCAATTTGCATGGCTTGCGTGGCAAACGGGAGGGAGCGTGGCGCCGTAGGGGAGGGTCGATGGCGCGCAGCAGGCAGAAGATGCCGCTGCACGCCGTCGGTTTCGTCAACGCTTAGTGGGCGTGACTGGTCTTGTGCGCATTGATGTCGGTTGCGTTGTGGCTGCCATCCTGGCTGCCGTTGTGCTTACCGCCACCGTCGTTCGCCGCCTTGTCGCCGGGCAGCACGAGCGGCCCCTTACCGGCGAAGCGGTCGAGATACAGATAGATGACCGGCGTGATGTAGAGCGTGATCACCTGCGAGAACAGCAACCCGCCGACAACGGCCAGACCGAGCGGCTGGCGCAGTTCCGCCCCCGCCCCCAGCCCCAATGCAATCGGCAACGCGCCCATGAGTGCCGCCAATGTCGTCATCATGATCGGGCGGAAGCGCAGCGCGCAGGCCTGACGAATCGCCTCAAGCGGCGTCATACCGCCATTGCGCTGCGCGTCGAGCGCGAAGTCGATCATCATGATCGCGTTCTTCTTCACGATACCGATCAGCATCAGAATGCCGATCACCGCGATGAGCGACAGATCCATGCCGAACAGACGCAGCGTGATCAGCGCGCCGACCGCCGCCGACGGCAGACCGGCCAAAATCGTGATCGGGTGAATATAGCTCTCATACAGCACGCCAAGGAGCACGTAGATCACCAGCAACGCGCCGACCAGCAGCACCACCTGACTCGACTGCGACTTCTGGAACGCGGCTGCATCGCCGCCCCAGCTTGTGATGATGCTCGGCGGGAAGCCCAACTGCTGCTGGAAGCCCACGATCTTCTTCGACGCGTCGCCCAGTGCCGCGCCCGGCGCGAGGTTGAACGACAGCGTGACCGCCTGCAACTGGCCTTGATGGTTGACCGATACCGGCCCCATCTTTCGCTCGACGGTCGCCACGGCCGAGAGCGGCACCAGTGCACCGCCCTTGCCGCGCACGTAAATCTTGTCGAACGCGCCTTCGTCGCGACGGTCGTTGTCGTCCGCTTGCAGAATCACCTGATAGCTGTCGCTTGGCGTGTAGATCGTCGACACCTGACGCTCGCCGAACGCGCTGTAAAGCGCGCTACGGATATCGCCGATGGCGACACCCAGCGTGTTCGCCTTGTCGCGGTCGATGGTGAGTTGCGCCTGCAAACCTTTCATCTGCGCGTCCGTCGTCACGTCGCGGAAGATCGCATCGGCACGCATGAGGTTCATCAGTCGGTCGGACCACAACTGCATCTCGCCCGGCTTCACGCTCTGCATCACATACTGATAGCGGCTCTTGCTCTGCTTGCCTCCCAGTTGCAGGTTCTGCACCGGATTGAAGTAGACGTTCAGGCCCGGCACCTGTTTGACGTCGCGCCGTAGCGCTTCGAGCACTTCGCTCATGTGCGCTCGCTCGCCATGCGGCTTCAGGTTGATGAACATGCGGCCCTGATTGCTGTCGTTGGCCGACACGATCACGGTTTCCACCGCCGGATTCGCACGGATGATGTCGCCCGCCTGACGCAGCAGCGCCGACATCGCCGTAAACGAAATGTCCTGTGCGCCCTCGGCTGTCACCTGCACCTGCCCGATGTCTTCACTCGGGAAGAAGCCTTTCGGGATCGTGGCGAACAGCACGCCCGTCGCAATGAACGTGGCCCCCGCTGCACCGATCACCCACTTGCGGTGCGCGAGGCACCAATCGACGCTGCGCACGTAGGCATCCTGCACCCACACGAAGCCGTCCTCGAACCACTGCGTGGCGCGCAGACCGAGGCCTTCGTCCTGCTCGTGCTTGAGATAGCGGCTGCACAACATCGGAATCAGCGTGAGCGACACCGCCGCGGACACCAGAATCGCCAGCGACACGACCACCGCGAACTCGTGGAACATCAGCCCGATCACGCCCGGCATGAAGAAGATGGGGATGAACACCGCCACCAGCGAAATCGAGATCGAGAGAATCGTGAAGCCCATTTCGCGCGAACCGACGAGCGCGGCGCGCAACGGCGGCACGCCGTTCTCGATATGACGCACGATGTTCTCCAGCATCACGATGGCGTCGTCGACCACCAGGCCCACGGCGAGCGTGATGCCCAGCAGCGAGATGTTGTCGATGGAGTAACCCATGCCTTTCATGAGCGCGACGGTGCCGATCAGCGACACCGGCAGCGACATCACCGGAATGAGCGTGGCGGCCAGACGGCGCAGGAACAGGAAGATCACCAGCGTCACGAGAATCACCGTGAGCGCGAGCGTGAACTGCACGTCGTCGATGGACTCGCGAATCGACACCGAGCGGTCGTTGAGCAGCTTGACCTGAATCGACTGCGGCATCTGCTCCGCGAGTCGTGGCAGCGCCGCCTTCACCTGATCGACTGTCGCGACCGTATTCGCGTTGGGCTGACGCAGCACCGCGAGCACAATCGAGCGCTCGCCGTTGACCCAGCTTCCGGTCTTCACCGATTCGACGCTGTCCTGCACATCCGCCACGTCGCGCAGATACACGGGGCTCCCGTTGACGCTGGCGATGATGAGGTTCGCGAACTGGTCGGCCTTCGTCATCTGACGGTTGGCCTCGATGGTCAGCGTCTGACGGCTACCGTCGAGCGTGCCCACGGGGCTATTCGCGTTGGCCGACGCCAGGGCGCGCGCCACGTCGTCGAGCGTGAGCTTGCGCGCGGCGAGCGCGTCGGGACGAGCCTTCACGCGCACGGCGAAGCGCTTCTGACCGAAGATCAGCACCTGCGCCACGCCGGGCAGCGTGGAGAGCGTGGGGGAGACGAGGTTTTCCGCGTAGTCGTCCAGCTCGGCGAGCGACATCGACGGCGAGTTCATCGCGAGGAACAGAATCGGCGCATCGGCCGGATTGACCTTGCGATACGACGGCGGCGTCGTCATCTCCACCGGCAGCTTGCGCTGCGCGCGGAACAGCGCCGCCTGCACGTCGACGGCCGCCGCGTCGATATCGCGGTCGCTGTCGAATTCGATGATGATCGACGTCGTGCCCTGTGTATTGGTCGAACTGATGACCGCCACACCCGCAATCGTCGAGAACTGCTTTTCCATCGGCGCCGCGACCGACGCGGCCATCGTCTCCGGACTCGCGCCCGGCAGCGTGGCCGTGACCTGAATCACCGGCGAGTTGTAGCTGGGCAGGGCGGAAATCGGAATCTGTCCGTACGCGATCAGACCCGCGACGACCGCCGCCACGCACAGCAGGATCGTCATGACCGGTCGGCGGATGCAGAGTTCTGAGAGGTTCATGGCGCTTTCCCTGAGCCACCACCGGCACCCACACCGGCACCGCCTTCGCGCGACGCAACGACCGTCACCTTATTGCCCGGACGCAGGTTTTCCGCGCCCTCCTGCACGACCTTCGCCCCGGCTGGCACACCGTCGACGACCGCGAGCTTTGCTTCCACGTAGCCGACCTTGACCGGCTTGGCGCTGACCTTGCCGTCGCCGCCGATCACGTACACGAACTTGCCGTCCGGCCCGGTCTGCACCGCCTGCGGCGGCACGACGCTCGCCTGCTTGAGCACGCGGCCGATGACCGCGACGTTTAGATACATGCCGGGCCACAGCTTCGCGTCCCGGTTATCGTAAGCGGCCTTCAGGCGAATCGTGCCCGTCTGCGAATCCACCGCGTTGTCGATGAAGCTGAGCTGACCGGTAACGTTCACGCCCGTGGTCCCGAGCGTCGCCGTCACGGCGACCGGACCGCCCGCGCGCGCCGCCTGCAATTCGGCCAACGCCCCTTCGGGCAGCGTGAAGCTGATGTCGATCGGATCGAGCTGGGTAATGCTCACGAGCGCCGCGCCCCCCGGCGTGACCAGACTGCCCGGATGCACGTTGATCGCGCCGGTGCGCCCATCGATACCCGCACGGATCTGGTTGTAGTCGACCGCCACCTGACTCGCGGCAATCGCGGCCCGGTCCGCGGCGACCTGTGCCGTCAGGCTGTCCACACCGCTTTGCGCCGTGTCGAGGGCGCTTTGCGACACGAAGTGTTCGGCGATCAGTTGTTTGGTGCGCGCGAGCGTGCGACGTGCGTTGGCGAGATCGGCTTCGTCCTTCGCCAGTTGCGCCTGCACCTTCTTGAGGTTCGCTTCGTCCATGCGGGCGTCGAGCGAGAACAGCAACTGCCCGGCTTTGACGAAATCGCCTTCCTTGATATGTACCTGACGGATGGTGCTGGAGATTTGCGGGCGGACATCGATGGTCTGACGCGCCGTGACCGTCCCGTTAGCGATGAGCCGGACCGGGACATCACGCGTTTCGACGATCGCGGCCGTGACAGACGGTGCAGCCGCCGTCTTCACGGTCTTCTCGGCGCCGCGCGAGCGCAACCACGTGGCCCCGCCAGCGATGACCGCCACTGCGACCAGACCTACGACCCAGCGGCGCGAACGCTTCGGTCCATTTGGCCCATTTGGTCCATTGGGTCCTTTCGTTCCCTGCGCGCCGTTCCCCGGCTGGCCGCCATGCCCGCGGGTAGCCGCGTCCCCCGGCAACGGCCGGTGGGCGTTCTCGTCACTCATCTTCTTCCCCGTTTCCCCATGCGACGCCGTCACCGGTCGGGCCCCCGCCCTCCCGGTCGCGCCTGTTTCTACTGATAAAACGGTCTTGGCTTACCGCGACCGCTCACTGCTTGCCCGTCGTTATGTCCGCTGCCGTGCTGCGCCGCCGCATTTCGTCGCTACTCGACCTTCATGCCCGTCAACTCGGGTCTGGCGGGCGGATACGTCAGCTTCAGCTCGCTCAGCGCGTGCACCAGCAACTCTGCCACCATCAGATTACGGTGGCGTTTTGAGTCGGAAGGGACGATATACCACGGTGCGTGTTCCGTCGAGGTCGCCGATAAAGCCGCCTCGTAGGCCTTTGTGTATTGCGGCCAGAAGCTGCGTTCCTTGAGGTCGCCCAGCTCGAATTTCCAGTGCTTGTTCGGATCGTCGATGCGCTCCTGAAGTCGGTTGCGCTGCTCCTCCGACGAGATATGCAGGAAGCACTTGATGATGTGCGTGTTGTTGTCGACGAGTAGTTGCTCGAAGTTGTTGATGTGCGTGTAGCGGCGCTTGCATTCGTCCGCATCGATCCAGTCGTGCACACGTGTGATGAGCACGTCTTCGTAATGGCTGCGATTGAAGATCGCCAGTTCGCCCGCCGCCGGCACGACCATGTGCACGCGCCAGAGGAAGTCGCGCGCCAGTTCGATGGGGGTGGGCGACTTGAAGTTGGCCACGCGGATGCCTAGCGGGTCGACGTTCTGGAACACCGCGCGAATGGTGCCGTCCTTGCCGCTGGTGTCCATGCCCTGAAGCACCAGCAGAACACGATGTTTGCTGTTGGCGTGCAGAATCGTCTGCAATTCGTCGAGTTTGAGCGCCAGCTCGGCCAGACGCGTTTTGTCGTCGTCCTTGTTGTCGCCGGAGAACGGTTTGTCGGCAGGGTCGAAGCTGGAGAGGTCCAGCTTCTTGCCGAACGGCACGCGGTATTTCTCGAACATCGCCAACTCCTGCGTGAAAAGTTAGTTGGCAGTATGGCGCAAATTGCGGGGGGCAGAAAAAAAGGGCGCGGTGCCGATCCGGCTACCGCGCCCTTCCGTCCCTTCAGGCTATTCAGGCCCTTCGGCCCGTCAGCCCATGCACCTTAGGCGCCGAGCTTCTTCTTGAGCAACTCGTTGACCTGCGCCGGGTTCGCCTTGCCCTTCGTGGCCTTCATCGCCTGACCGACCAGCGCGTTGAACGCCTTCTCCTTGCCCGCGCGGAATTCCTCGACGGACTTGGCATTCGCCGCCAGCACTTCGTCGATGATCTTCTCGATCGCGCCGGTGTCGGTGATCTGCTTGAGGCCCTTCGCTTCGATGATGCGGTCGGCAGCCCCTTCGTCGGTCGCGCGCTCTTCCCACATCAGTTGGAAGACTTCCTTGGCGATCTTGTTGGAGATCGTGTTGTCGGCGATACGGGCGAGCAGACCGGCGAGTTGTGCGCTCGACACCGGGCTGGCGTCGATGCCGATGTCTTCGCGATTGAGCAGCGACGACAGTTCGCCCATGATCCAGTTGGCAGCGGGCTTGGCGCTCGCCTTGCCTGCCTTGGCGACCACCGCTTCGAAGTACGCGGCCTGCGCCTTCGATTGCGTGAGCACAGCGGCGTCGTAGTCCGACAGACCGTACGCTTCGACGAAGCGCGCCTGCATACCGGCAGGCAGTTCCGGCAACGATGCACGCACACGCTCGACCCATTCGCTGTCGATCACGAGCGGCATCAGGTCCGGGTCCGGGAAGTAACGGTAGTCGTGCGCGTCTTCCTTGCTGCGCATCGAGCGCGTTTCCTTCTTGTCCGGATCGTACAGACGCGTTTCCTGTACCACCGTACCGCCGTCTTCGATCAGTTCGATCTGACGACGCACTTCATACTGAATCGCCTCTTCGAGGAAGCGGAACGAGTTCAGGTTCTTGATCTCGGCGCGCGTGCCGAATTCCTTCTGACCGGCCGGGCGCACGGACACGTTGGCGTCGCACCGGAACGAGCCTTCCTGCATGTTGCCGTCGCAGATCCCGAGCCACACCACCAGACCGTGCAGCGCCTTGGCGTAGGCCACGGCTTCGGCCGCGCTGCGCATTTCCGGCTCCGTCACGATTTCGAGCAGCGGCGTGCCAGCACGGTTCAGGTCGATGCCGGTCATACCGGCGAAGTCTTCGTGCAGCGACTTGCCCGCGTCTTCCTCGAGGTGAGCGCGCGTGAGCGTGACGACCTTTTCATACGCTTCGCGGCCGGTGCGTGGATCGGCTTCGACCTGAATCTTCATCGATCCGCCCTGCACCACCGGAATTTCGTACTGGCTGATCTGATAGCCCTTGGGCAGATCGGGGTAGAAGTAATTCTTGCGCGCGAAGATGCTGCGCGGCGCAATCGTCGCCCCGATGGCCAGACCGAACTCGATCGCACGCTCGACGGCGCCGCGATTGAGCACCGGCAGCACGCCCGGCAGCGCCAGATCCACAGGGCATGCCTGCGTATTGGGGGCCGCGCCGAACTGCGTCGATGCGCCCGAGAAAATCTTGGAAGCGGTGGAGAGCTGCGTGTGCGTCTCCAGACCAATAACGACTTCCCATTGCATAAGGTTCACCCTTGTCTCAACTTGTCGGCACGGCGCATGTCGCCCTGCCTTTGCTGCCGCCCGTCGCTCAGATCTCCCTGAGCGGACGGTCCGGCCTGTTCCTGTTCGTTGACGTCGTCGATGCCGTCGATGTCGTCGATACCTGCCAGCGCTGGCCCTGACTTATCTGCGCGTGTCGCGTGCGCACGTGCCCGACTGCGGATCGAAGCTCACCGGCCATGCGTTGTCGTAGACGTCGCCCGTGCAATACGCCTCGCAGTTCGCGTGGCCGATCGTCACGTTGCCCGGATCCTGCCAGATGAGCAGCTTGCAACTGCCGCTGTTCGCGCGCAGCTCGATGCTCGGCTTCCACTGCGTCTGGTGAAAGTTCGCCAGATTGAAGTGGCAACTGCCACGGCTGCCCACCCACAGACGCCAGTCCAGCGCCTGCACCGCGTTGCCCTGCACCTTGAGCGTCGCCTGTTCGCGAAACCCGTCTTCGTCGGTCTGCGAGCAGTAACCCGAGAGGTTGACTTCGCGATAGGCGATGGGCGTCGGGCGCGAGAACGGCAGTGAGCATGACGCGAGCGTGAGCACCATACCGGCAAGCATCAAGCCCCGGGAGACCAGGGACGCCGTGCGTGCGCCGGTCGGGGCGGGAACCGTCATGTCGCGTTGCATGCGCTGGCGGCTCATGATCAGACGCCCGCCGGCGCGCGCTTGTGCCAGTCGGTCGCGCGCTGGAACGCGTCGGCCACTTGCAGCAGGCGGGCTTCGTCGAAGTAGTTGCCGATCATTTGCAGACCGACAGGGCGCGCGTTGCGTCCCGGGCCGACCGGAAGGCTCATGCCCGGCAAACCGGCCAGACTCACCGACAGCGTATAGATGTCGGCCAGATACATCTGCACCGGATCGGCGCTCTTCTCGCCGAGGTTCCACGCCACGGACGGCGCGACCGGGCCCATGATCACGTCGCACTGCGCGAACGCGTTCTGGAAGTCCTGCGCGATCAGACGGCGGATCTTCTGGGCTTGCAGATAGTAAGCGTCGTAGTAACCATGCGAGAGCACGTACGTGCCCACCAGAATGCGGCGCTTGACCTCGGTGCCGAAGCCTTCGGCACGCGACTTCTTGTACATGTCGAGCAGATCGCGGTACTCGGCCGCGCGGTGGCCGAAGCGCACGCCGTCGAAACGCGACAGGTTCGACGACGCTTCTGCCGGGGCGAGCACGTAGTACACGGGGATCGAGAGTTCCGTCTTCGGCAGCGATACCGGCACGCGCACGGCGCCCAGCTTCTCGAACTCGGCGAGCGCAGTGTCGACGGACTCGCGCACGTCGGCGTCCAGGCCGTCACCGAAGTATTCGGCGGGCAGACCGATGCGCAGACCGGCCAGCGGCTTGTCGGCCGTGGCGCCGTCCAGCGGCTTGCCCAAACCACGCGCAAAGTCTTCGTCCGCACGTTCGAGACTGGTCGAATCGCGGGCGTCGAAGCCAGCCATGCCGTTGAGCATCCATGCGCAATCCGCTGCACTATGACCGAACGGGCCGCCCTGATCCAGCGACGAAGCGAACGCGATCATGCCGTATCGCGACACGCGGCCGTATGTCGGCTTGATGCCGGTCACGCCGCAGAACGCGGCCGGCTGACGGATCGAGCCGCCGGTGTCTGTGCCGGTCGCGGCCGGCGCGAGGCGCGCGGCGACAGCCGCCGCCGAACCACCCGACGAACCGCCCGGCACGGCGAGCTTGTCCCACGGGTTCTTGACCGGACCGTAGTAGGAATTTTCGTTCGACGAGCCCATGGCGAACTCGTCCATGTTGGTCTTGCCGAGCGTGACCATGCCCGCGTTCGAGAGACGCTCGACGACGGCAGCGTCGTACGGGCTGTCGTAGCCCTTGAGCATGCGCGAGCCAGCGGTGCTGTGCCAGCCGCGCGTGACGAACACGTCCTTGTGCGCGACGGGAATGCCCAGCAGCGGCTGGTTCGCGCCGTCGCCAGCCGCGATGCGGGCGTCGGCCGCGCGCGCCTGCGCGAGACTGGTTTCGGCGTTGACGTGCACGAAGGCGTTCAGATCGGCGGCACCGGCGATGCGGTCCAGATAGTGCTGCGTCAGCTCGACGCTCGAGACACGCTTGGCGTCGAGCGCGGCGCGCAAATCCTGCAAATGAATCAGATCTTGTTCCATGATGGCGGCTTGACTGGGTAGCGCATGAAGGCGGAAGGGTTGAGGCCCCTGGTGCATGAGACGCGTGTGTCCCATCGGACAGCGTTCGCGTCTCGCGCGGGACTCACTCGATAACCTTCGGCACCAGATAGAGGCCGTCCTGCACGGCGGGTGCCGGACGCTGATTCGCCTCGCGATCGACCAGCTCCGTCACCGCATCGGTGCGCAGACGCTGAGCGACTTCCTGAATTTGTTCGATGGGATGCGCGAGCGGTGCGACGCCCGTCGTATCGACCGACTGCATCTGTTCGACGAGCGCGAAGAAGCCGTTGAGCTCCTTTTCCATGTGAGCCGCCTCGTCATCGGCCAGCTCGAGACGCGCGAGGTGAGCGATGCGTTTGACGTCTGAGAGATTCAAAGCCATGAAGAAATCCCAAAAAAATGCGCATTGGAGAGCAGCCGAATGCACGCCTGCCGCCAAAATTAGGGACAGAATGCGGAGAATCTGCGGACGAGGTCCTGACCGTCTGCCGTTTTACTCCGTGCACTGCACTGCGCAGGACGTCGGACACGCCGCACCGTGAGGCTCCCGGCGGGTTTGCCCCGGGGCTCGAATGTGGCGTCAACGTGCTCGTTTTTCCTGCAAAACCTGCGAAATTATAAGGTATCATTGCGCATTAAATTTGCGTCGGAGCGTGTTTTTGCACCCTCCGCCGCTGTCGCGCAGGTGGGCCACGGCCAGTCCGGGGGGCGCGACAGACGATCGCGCAGTCCAGTGGAAGACCCTGACGCGACGGATTTTTAACGGCAGCCCCGCCTCCTGCCCGGTACCGCATTCCTCGGTTTGTCCGCACGTTTCGCGAGCCGCCGCGTGGCGCCTGGCGATTTTTTTGCGAACAGGCCGGAACCCAGACGACAGGCAGCCGTCCCAGTCAAACGCATTGGGCGGCCTCAAGCAAACACAGGATTTTGCATGTTCGGTTTTCTTCGCAGCTATTTCTCCAACGACCTGGCCATTGACCTGGGCACGGCCAATACCCTGATCTATATGCGCGGCAAGGGCGTCGTTCTCGACGAACCTTCGGTTGTCGCCATTCGTCAGGAAGGCGGCCCGAGCGGCAAGAAGACGATTCAGGCCGTCGGTAAAGAAGCCAAACAGATGCTCGGCAAGGTGCCGGGCAACATCGAGGCGATCCGCCCGATGAAGGACGGCGTGATCGCCGACTTCACCGTGACCGAGCAGATGATCAAGCAGTTCATCAAGATGGCTCACGAGTCGCGTCTGTTTTCGCCGTCGCCGCGCATCATCATCTGCGTGCCGTGCGGATCGACCCAGGTCGAGCGTCGCGCCATCAAGGAAGCCGCGCACGGCGCCGGCGCCTCGCAGGTGTACCTGATCGAAGAGCCGATGGCCGCTGCCATCGGTGCCGGCTTGCCGGTCTCGGAAGCCACGGGCTCGATGGTCGTCGATATCGGCGGCGGTACGACCGAAGTGGGCGTGATCTCGCTGGGCGGCATCGTCTATAAGGGTTCGGTGCGTGTCGGTGGCGACAAGTTCGACGAAGCCATCGTCAACTACATCCGCCGCAACTACGGCATGCTGATCGGCGAACAAACCGCCGAAGCGATCAAGAAGGAAATCGGCTCGGCCTTCCCGGGTTCGGAAGTCAAGGAAATGGAAGTCAAGGGCCGCAACCTCTCGGAAGGGATTCCGCGCGCCTTCACCATCTCCAGCAACGAAATTCTCGAAGCCCTGACCGATCCGCTCAACCAGATCGTGTCGTCGGTGAAGATTGCACTGGAACAAACGCCACCGGAACTGGGCGCCGACATCGCCGAGCGCGGCATGATGCTCACGGGCGGTGGTGCATTGCTGCGCGATCTGGACCGTCTGCTCGCCGAAGAAACCGGCCTGCCCGTGCTCGTCGCCGAAGACCCGCTCACCTGCGTGGTGCGTGGCTCGGGCATGGCGCTCGAGCGTATGGACAAGCTCGGCAGCATCTTCTCCTACGAGTAAGCCAACGTGCGTGGTTCGTCGTCCGGCGCGGTGGGGCATTCCCTTGCACACCTCGCCCGGCACGACAGGCCGCGCAGCAATATCTCGCGCTCGGAGTCAGGCGTCACGCCGCTTGTCACGCCACTTCGTCGCGCCCGACTGACACCACTCGTGCACCGCAGCGCCTCGCTGCGCGTGCTTCCCTGAAGGGCCCACCATGCAGTACAGTCCGCCGCCACTGTTCAAACAGGGACCGTCGGCGTTGGCCCGGCTGATCTGTTTCGTCGCGCTCGCCATCGGCCTGCTCGTGGTCGACTCGCACTACAACACGCTGGAGCGGGTGCGAAGCGTCGTCGGCACCGCCCTCTATCCCGTGCAACGCATGATGCTGTTGCCGCGCGACGCCATTCTCGGCATAGCGGGCTTCTTCTCGACCGAATCGCAGCTCACCACCGAAAACGGCACGCTGCGCGCGCGTAATCTCGAACTCTCCGTCCAGGCCCAACGCAATAACCAGTTGGTGGCCGAGAACGAACATCTGCGCCAGATGCTGGCCCTGCGCGAGCGTCTGCCCGTCCCCAGCATTCCGGCAGAAATCGAATACGACACGCGCGATCCGTTCACGCAACGCGTGGTCATCGATCGCGGCACAAAGCACGGCGTGAAGCTGGGCGCGCCGGTCGTCACCGAGCAGGGCCTGCTCGGTCAGGTCTCGCGTGTGTTTCTGATGCAAAGCGAAGTCACGCTGCTGACCGACAAGGAACAGGCCGTGCCGGTGCAGGTCACGCGCAGCGGCGTGCACAGCGTGATTTACGGTGGCCTGCGCGGCGACGTGCTCGACCTGCGCTTCATTCCGCTGTCGGCCGACGTGAAGGTCGGCGACGAGATCGCCACCAGCGGCCTGGACGGCGTGTACCCCGCCGGTCTGCCGGTCGCACGCATCACCAAGGTCGACCGGGTCTCGGACACAGCGTTCGCGCGCATACTGTGTCAGCCGGTGGCCAATCTGCGCAGCCAGCGTCAGGTGCTGGTCCTGCAATACACCACGCCGCTGGCGCTGCATCCGGACGCCGCAGCCGATCTCGCACGCGCCTCCGATCCGTCGGCCAGTGGCGCAAAACCTGCGCCGAAGGGCGGCACGCGTGCCGATCCGAAGCTCGCGCCGGGCGCCCGCAAGGGTCATTGAGGAATTCACATGCCACGACCGCAATACATCCTGCTGCCGGTCAATCCGTACTTCATCGCGCTCAGTCTCGTGGTGGCGTTTCTGGTCAACCTGATGCCGTGGGGACACGCCCCCGCCATGCCCGACTTCGTCGCGCTGGTGCTGATGTTCTGGAACATCCACCAGCCGCGCAAGGTCGGCATGGGTGTGGCGTTTCTCGTCGGGTTGCTCATGGACGTGCACAACGCCGGGCTGCTGGGTGAGCATGCGCTCGCTTACACGCTGCTGTCGTACGGTGCGATCATGATTCACCGCCGTGTTCTGTTCTTCACGCTGCTCGGTCAGGCGCTCACGGTGCTGCCGTTGCTGCTGCTCGCGCACGTGGTGCCGTTCATCATTCGTCTGGCGACCGGCGCAGCATTCCCGGGCTGGTGGCCGCTCGCGGCCAGCTTCGTGGAAGCTGTGCTCTGGCCGGTGATCAGTATCTTGCTGCTGGCGCCTCAGAAACGCGCCGTCGACCGCGACGATACGCGTCCGATCTGACGGGCTTCTCCGCCCTCAGATCGCACCTACGAGCCCCGCCCAGCCAGCATGACCGAGTTCAAGAATCCCCAGCAACAACTGCAGACGTTTCACCTGCGGGTAACGGCGGCCGCGTTTTTCGTGCTGATTTGCTTCAGCCTGCTCGCGGTGCGTTTCGTCTATCTGCAAGTCTTCCGTCACAACCAGTACGCCCTGCAAGCCGACGAAAACCGCGTCTCGCTCGCGCCCATCGTGCCCAACCGTGGCGTGATCATGGATCGCAACGGGGTGGTACTGGCGCGCAATTATTCCGCCTACACGCTGGAAATCACCCCGTCGAAGATCGGCCGTCCGCTCGAAGACCTCGTCACCGATCTGTCGGACGTGATCGAGATCACGCCGCGCGACCGTGCCCGCTTCAAGAAGCTGATGGACGACAGCAAGAGCTTCGAGAGCCTGCCGATCCGCACGCGGCTGACCGACGAGGAAGTCGCCCGCTTCACCGCCCAGCGTTTCCGCTTTCCCGGCGTGGACGTGCACGCGCGCCTGTTCCGTCAATACCCGCTCGGCGAAACGGCTGCGCACGTGATCGGCTACATCGGCCGGATTTCGCAGCGCGATCGTCAGCGCATCGACGCGATGAGCGAAGAGAACGACAGCGACAGCGCCAAGTACGACATCCGCCGCGACGTCAACAACTACAAGGGCACCGATTACATCGGCAAGATCGGCGTCGAGCAAAGCTACGAGACGCAGCTCCACGGCATCACCGGTTTCGAGGAAATCGAAGTGACCGCCGGCGGCCGCCCGGTGCGCACCATCTCGCGCACCCCGGCCACGCCGGGCGACAACCTCGTGCTGTCCATCGACATCAAACTCCAGCAGGTCGCCGAACAGGCCTTCGCCGGACGTCGCGGTGCGGTGGTCGCCATCGAACCGAAGACCGGCGACGTGCTCGCCTTCGTGTCCGCGCCGAGCTTCGACCCGAACCTGTTCGTCGAAGGCATCGATCAGCAGAACTGGGACGCCCTGAACACTTCGGCCGACCGGCCGCTGCTCAACCGTCCGTTGCGCGGCACCTACCCGATCGGCTCGACGTACAAGCCGTTCATGGCGCTCGCCGCGCTCGAACTCGGCAAGCGCACGACAAGCTGGGGTTTCCAGGACACAGGCTCGTTCACACTGGGCAACCACACGTTCCGCAACGACGTGCGCAACGGTCAGGGCTGGATCGACATGTACCGCTCGATCGTGGTCTCGAACGACACGTATTACTACATGCTCGCGCACGATCTGGGCGTGAACGCCATTCATGACTTCATGGCACCGCTCGGCTTCGGTCAATTGACGGGCATCGACATCGAAGGCGAGGCGCGCGGGATCCTGCCGTCGACCGAATGGAAGCGCAAGGCATACAAGAAGCCAGCGCAACAGAAATGGTACGACGGCGAGACGATCAGTCTGGGCATCGGACAGGGCTATAACTCGTTCACGATCCTGCAACTTGCACACGCCACGGCCACGCTGGCGAACAACGGCGTGGTGATGAAGCCTCACCTCGTGAAGGCCGTCGAAGATCCCGTCTCGCATGCGCGCCAGCTGACCGTGCCGCATGAAAGTGCGCGTCTGCCGTACAAGCAGGCCGACATCGACTTCGTCAAACGGGCGATGGTCGGCGTGATCAAGGAAGGCACGGGACGTCAGGCGTTCGCCGGCGCACCGTACGATGCAGGCGGCAAGACGGGCACGGCACAGGTGTACTCGCTCGGCAAGAACGAGAAGTACAACCACAACGCGATTCCGGAGTTCAAGCGCGACCACGCCCTGTTCATCGCCTTCGCCCCGGCAGAAGATCCGAAGATCGCCATTGCGCTGATCGTCGAGAACGCCGGTTGGGGTGGCGCGCAGGCCGGTCCGGTGGCGCGACGTCTGCTCGACTACTACCTGATCGACGAGCCGAAGGAGCGCGCGGCCGAAGCCGCTGCGCTGCAAGCTGCAGCGTCAGGCGCGGGCGCCGCGTCGGCGGTCTCCGCCACGCCGGACGCACCGCCCGCCAGCGCCGCCGAACTCGACCGCACCGCGGGCGCGGCCACGACGACCGTGTCGCGGGTAGCACCGGGCGCATCGGGGGCCACTGCCACCAACGCCGCACCGCGCGTCGCAGGCGGCAAGGCGTCGGCCCCGGCAGCAGCACCTGCGACACCTCAGACGCCGCCACCACCTCAGCAAAAGCCCGCCGTAAGCCCGACCGTCGCCGACGAAGCACGCCACCGTGCTGCGATCCGCGCACAGCGCGGGCAAGGAGCAACGCCATGATGGCGCTCGACAAACATACGTGGAAAGAACAGGTCAAGCGCCTGTTTGCCGCCTTCGACAAGCCGCTCGCGCTGATCGTCTTCCTGCTGCTCTGCGTGGGACTGGTGACGCTCTACAGCGCCAGCATCGACGTACCCGGCCGTGTCGAAGATCAGATCCGCAACATCGTGCTGACCTTCATCCTGATGTGGGTGCTGGCGATGCTGCCCACTCAGACCCTCATGAAGTTCGCCGTGCCGCTCTATACCGCAGGGGTGGCGCTGCTCATCGCAGTAGCGATGTTCGGTCTGACGAAGAAGGGCGCGAAGCGCTGGCTGAACGTCGGCATGGTGATTCAGCCGTCCGAAATCATGAAGATCGCCATGCCGCTCATGCTGGCCTGGTACTTTCAGAAGCGGGAAGGCAACATTCGCTGGTTCGACTATCTGGCGGCTATCGCACTACTCGGCGTGCCTGTCGGACTGATCGCGAAGCAGCCCGACCTCGGCACGGGTCTGCTCGTGGCGGCCGCAGGTCTGTACGTCATCTATCTGGCCGGATTGTCGTGGAAGCTGATTCTGCCGGTGCTCATTGCCGGTGTCATCGGCATTGGCACGATCCTCGCGCTGGAAGACAAGATCTGTCAGCCGGATGTCGAATGGCACATCCTGCACGATTACCAGAAGCACCGCGTGTGCACGCTGCTGGACCCGACGTCCGACCCGCTCGGCAAGGGCTTCCACACGATTCAGTCGGTCATTGCCATCGGCTCCGGCGGCACGACCGGCAAGGGCTGGCTCAAGGGCACGCAAGCTCACCTCGAATTCATTCCCGAGAAGCACACCGACTTCATCTTCGCCGTGTTCGCGGAAGAGTTCGGCCTGATCGGCGAGGGCGTGCTGATCCTGCTGTATCTGCTACTGGTCGCACGCGGCCTGATGATCGCGGCGAGCGGTGCGACGCTGTTCGGACGATTACTCGCCGGTGCGGTCACGATGATCTTCTTCACCTACGCCTTCGTGAACATGGGCATGGTGAGTGGCATTCTGCCGGTGGTCGGGGTGCCATTGCCATTCATGAGCTACGGGGGCACGGCGCTGGTGACGCTCGGCCTCGGGGTCGGCATTCTCATGAGCGTGGCGCGCGAGAAGCGGCTCATGCAGAGCTAGCCCCCCAGCACCGCCTTCGACGCATCGATGCGTCACCCGAAAAACGGCAGAGCCTACGCTCTGCCGTTTTTGTTTTCGGCCGATGTTTTCGTCGATATCAATGAGCGAAACATGGGATTCGGCATAGTTCAAATCCGATACAAATGAGGCGTAAACAAAACATACGTGCATTCGCCGAGTTCACGGTCTTCATTGAGATGACCTAGGCCGACAGGCGTCATGCACATAACCGAAGGAGCACTTCGCGATGGGCATGGACATCTCCCTACAAACCGTTGCACAGAATTCACGCGCCATACTCGACATGCTGAACGCTCAGGCAAACGAAGGTATGGCGAAAGGACGAATCGGCATTCGCAAGGACGGGCAGATCACTGTCTTCAAAGGCATGGAGTTTGTCCTGCACCTCAGGCAATGTCACCGCGCGAAACAGCTTCTGAAAGCGCAAGAACTAATCGCCGAAAGGAAGTCGCCCGTCTCTTCGCTGGTGTCCTCGCTCAAGCTCAACAGCGTCCGTCTGGATAAACGGCCGGTGAGCGAACTGATCCTCAGGTTGAACCGGTCCAATGTCATGGACCGCCAGACCGGTGCCGGATCTGCGGCGCAGGTCTTGCTCACGACACGCTCGGAAGCGGTTTCGTCGATTGAGCCCGCGACGTGGACGGGCCCGGTTAAGCACGAGGAACTCTATCTCGCGGTCATGGCGGAGACCATGAAGATCTGGGATAAGTACCGCGAATCTGCTGGCAACGATACCCCCCACGTAGCAGCCAATCCGCTGAGCGTCGCCCTCCCGCAAGCGCCGACCGAATGCGATGCAAAGCCAGCTCTCCCGCCCAAGAGCAACCCGTCCGCCCTGCAAAGAAACGTCAGTCGTGCACGGATGGCATACGGCGACCCGACGCCCGTCTACACCGCTGACGCACTGCAAGTCGAGCGTCCCACGTCGCCAACGCGGGTCGAGTCGACACCGCGATATCCCGTCTAATGCCTCATCGAGAGGAAAAGTCAGGCTATGACCAGTATCTCGCTGCAATCGGTCGCGTACAATTCGCGCGCCGCGCTCGACAGGTTGGGGGAGCCGGGTAACGGCGCGACCATCGAAAATGGGCGCATCGGCATCAACGACAAAGGTCAGCTCGTTGTCTTCAAGGGCAAGACATTCCTGCTGCACCTTCAGCAGTGCTACCGGGCGGACAAACTCATCAAAGCGAACGACTTGTCGACGCACGCAAGCGCGTCGTTGCGCTCTGCGCTCAAGTTCAAAGACCTCCGACTGGGCAAGCAGTCTACGGACACGCTGATCAGGCGGATGAACCTGACCAATGCGTTGCGAAAGATCGATGGCGCGTCCGACAAGGCCGTCTGCTTCGAATCTCTTCTCGCGGGCATGCCCGACAAGACCTCGTCGAGCGGCAGTCCCCGTTCGCCGCACTCGCAGGCGAGCGTGCGGATTACAACGCAACCGCCGATGGCGTTGCAGGACCTGAAATGGTTGGTATCAACGGCCAATGACAACCTCGGGACTCCGGTGGCCGCCACCCCACCGAAGCGGCCACCGCGCAAGATCGACCCGCCCTTTATGCATCATCCGCTGCCGTCCAGCCCCTCACCGTCGACGGTGTCGTCGCACTCGTTCGAGTTCTTGCCCGGTACGCCACCGCAAACGCAAACGCCAACATCGGGGACAGCGCCGCCGTCATCGATAGCGACGGCGTCCGACAATGCGCGAACAAGCACGCGCAATACCAGCGACTCCCCGGCATTCCTCGACGACTTGCATCGGGGAGGTGTGGCCAGAGATGCATTGATCCGAACGATGCTCGTGAACAGCGCTTCGTAGTCTGCACGGCCCGTCGCCATGCGCATGTGTCCCGCGATGCGCATGCCGCTGCTGACCTCCTCGATACGCCATATCCCAGCGTATACGATGAGCCAAACCTGCAAGCGGCTGAGCGCTACGGGCACGACCATAGTCTTTCGAACGCTCTGGAATCGGGAGGCATTTCAACGCATGGCATCGATCCATACCCAGATCAACGCCGCCACCATGACCAGTGACGAAGCCGAGCAGCTTCATCGTCTGATCTGTCGACACTCTGTCGATCCCGCCCGTACGACCGTCGGCGTGAATCGTGACGGTCAACTGGTTCTGCTCGTGGGATGGAGCGCTTACCGACATCCGCATCTGTGGCGTCGCGCGCGCGACATGGCGCTTGCCGCGCTGGCTAGTGCCGACGCATCCACCCAGTGGCGCACGCATGCGCCATCGGACGCACGCATCGGCGCTCCGGATGCCGTGCGCCCCGGCGTGCGCGCCATGCGCCTCGATCAGCCGTTCGTCATGGTCTGGCTGCTGCGCAACGCCACAGCCGCCGTGAGGGCTCGTTTGCTGCAAGGCATCAAGCGGCAGCTCGACTGGCGCGGCAACCCGGATACCTGTGGCGTCGATCTCCTCGGCAACGACCGGCCGCAAGACGCACTGTCCGAGCTCAAACATCGCATGGGATCGGCCCAGCATGTCGTGGGCCACTACAAGCTGGTCACGGAGAGTAACGCGTCCTATCGCGATCACTATCATCGCGAATTGTCGACCCGTCACCACCGCACGCTCTGGGTTGCACGTCAAACGGCGTTGCGCAGTTTCGACGGAGCGTTGCTCCCGGCCAATGTCATTCGCGTGAACCATCTGCCCCTGGCGGTCGTCTGCCAGACGCCGCTGCCGGGCACGCTCGAAGCCTTCTTGTGGTTGCTGATGAAGCTGCGTCCGTCGGTCGTCGTGCACGTCACTCCGCAATGCGAGCCGCACGGCGCTGAGCGCCACGAGGGTGCCATTCGCGTGAGTCGACGCCACATCACCACCAGCACGGCCGCGACCTTCGTCACTGACTTCAGCGTGTACTCCACGACGCTTCGCACCAGCGCGAGCGAGGTCACGTTCTCGGTACTGCACGCGCCCTACCGACATGCGACGGATGTGCCGTCCGACCGGTTGTACGTCACGCAAACGTTGCAGTTCGTCGAAAACGCCATGCGACATGTGTCGCCGCCGGACGACACGAGCGGCAAGTCCACCGGCGGCATCCCCACCGGATACCCCGTGATCGTTTTCGACGAGCCCGAGGGCATCGCCGGGGTTCTGGTCACGGCGCTCGCCATGTCGCGAGACGTCCACGAACATCTCAGCGTGGAGGAAATCGTCACCGATATCCGGCTCACAGCTTCCCCGCAGCTGATCGGCACCCACCATCAGCTCGACGTCATCGGTGCGTTTGCCGACGACCTGCGAAGACCGTTGCTCAAACATCGCTGATTTGTCGATTCGTGGATTTGCTGCTGCGGTGTCGTCACGTCGCGAAATGTCTTCGCAACACCCTGAGGAACGGTACGAATCACCGTTCCTTCCTGCCCCCCTTCATGCGATGCGATCGCAACAGGAGACCTGCCATGTCGTCCCAGGCCACCGTGACCCCATCCCCCGGACGCACCGCGACCGTGGCATCCCGGCGTTCGGTTCGCGTGCCGTCAGCCGAGGCGCTAACGCTGACGCGTCAGCCGACGGACGAGAAATCGCCCCGCGATTCGCAGATGCTCAGGCACGCGAAGCGTACGCTGGCCGTACGTCGCGAGCCGCCTCGTGCGCCCGACATCGAGCGCTATCTGAAGCGCTGGCTGACCGCGCCGCCCGCCCTCCTGATTACGCTCGCCTCAGACGACGAACTGCTCACCCGCAACACCGCCTATCCGCTACTCGCGCCAATGAGCCGCCGTTTCGGCGACATCGGTTTCAGCAGCTATCTTTTGACGCAAAGCGACTGCGGGCAGCAGGGTACGCATTTGCGCACATGCGTTATCTCCATCACGCACGGCTGCGACGTTGTCACGTTTCCGGCACTGCAGGCATGGACCGACGACGGCGACGCTATCGTCGGCGCCCAAGCCCTGTCCCATCTGCATCAGGCCGCCGAACGACTCAAGGCGACGACCCCTGCACAACACCTGCAACGTCTGGATTTCTATCGGACGCAGACGCTTATCGCGCCAAAGCACCTGCCCATCGTGCAATCGACGCACCGCACGGCGCGCCTCGGCATGTGGCTCGCCGCTAGTGTGCTGCTGGACCAGAGCAATCTGTCGCTGGACACCGTGTTGCGTGACATCCGCATCGGGCCGACGAAGTTCGATCCGACCTTCCGCCAGCATCAGGAGCTGACCCGACTCGCGCGCACTCGCCATCGACGCGGCGCGACGAAACCCGCGCACGACACGTCGAGAACCCATGGCAGCGATGTCGGCGATGTCGGCGATAGTAAAGCCGCGCCCGGCAGCGACTCCCTTTCATCCCCTCTCTCAAGGACGTTCCCCGATGCAAGACCTACATTCCTTTCACAACGTTGTCGGTGAGTTGCTGCATCACATCGGCTTTTTCTCATTCGAACCGGCCCCGGATCAGGAAGTCGTGAGTCTCGATGTCGAAGACCGCATGTCGCTGCACTTTGGCGCGATCGATCATGTGTCCTGGTTCATGCTCGCCGAAATCAACGAAACGCCCACGACCGATGCCCTGGCCGCCGCCCTGCAGGCCAATCATCTGCGCGCGGACTTCCGTCAGCCGGTGTTTTCGCTCAATGACAACGGCACGCTCAATTGCTGGATGAAGATGCCGCTCGACGGGCAGGACCGCGCCACGCTGGCCGACGCGTTCGGCGAACTACTGGATGTCGCGCAAGCACTCCCTGCGGCCCACTGACCCCATCATTCACAGGAGCTAAATCATGGCCGTTCCACTGTCGAGAGACACAGACGATTTACGTATGCAACTGAGTGCCATGCCATCGGATACGAAGATCGGCATGAACAAGTGCGGCGTTGTCGTCCAATACGGAGGGCTCGACTACTGCCTTCATCCGCAGCAGAGTGTGCGGGCATGCAATTTCATTCTGAATCGGGAACTCACCCCCAAACGCATGCCATCGGCGTGGAGTCGATTCGCCGCGCAGATACGCGCCGTATTCTCGGGCGTGAAAGCGTCCCGACTGCTCAGGGTCCTGAACAGCCGGGCGGTGCAGTCTGTGGAGCGTCTTTCGGTTCGAGGCGGTTTTAGCGGATCTGCGCAGAGGACCGCGCATTCGTCATCGGCCATCCGTTCCTTCAAGTTCGAATGCCCTGCGAACGATGACCGGTTGATCGATGCCGCACAAGCCAAACTTGCTGCGTTTCGCGCGCGGACTGCGCTGAATCAGGCCACTGCGCCGAAAACGGAGACGCTCACCCAAGGTTCCGTGCGACGCAACACTCCCGATGCGGTGACGCCATCGACGACAGCGTCGCCCTCGTCACCGTCATCGCCTTCGTCACGACCGCCAACACGGCCGTCCATCGGTGTTCCGCCCCCCAATCTGCTTCCGCCCAGCCACCCCGGCCCAGCGTCGGGAGTGACGCACAACGCTAACCGATGACGCCGCCGCAGGGCGTGGTGTGCGCTACGCCCTGCGGCTTCTTTCCTGCCTCGTCTCACGTATCGCTTTCACGCAGCGAGTATCGACGTGCCACCATTGCGGTCGTTTCCACGATTGCCGCTCACGCCCCTATTGGTCTCGCCTTCGAGGTCCGGCAACCGCTTGCCGCCCACCGAAAGGTGCCACTTTCCCGACACCTTCTCGCCGTAGCCGCCTTTCACGTAAGCCAGCATGAACTCGGCCATCGCAGCATTGGTCTTTGCCCTGTGATTTGGGGTCGGCGCTTGCGCGAGATCTCCTGCGGCCTCGCGCAGTGCATCGAGCAAGTGTCGTGTGGCGGGCACCTCCTGCACGATGCGCTGAAGATCGGCTTCGAGCGTCGTTCCGGGCACGGGGGTCGCCATCTGGAAATACATCTCGTCGAGTTCGTCCTTGTGACGCGCCGAGAAGTCCTGCCACCAGGCACCACCGCCATCCGATGCACTCGTCAGACGCTGTCGCATCATCGGCGCGAGCATGTCGAGACAATGGCTACCCATGGTCAGCAAGTCTGCCGAATGACCGGCCCACGACACACCCGCCGTCACGGACACCGGCGTCGGCGTCTTGCCGCCCACGCCACAGGTCGAATTAACGCCGCGAACGGAATACATCAGGGCGACGCCATCCTCTTTGAGCTTGAAACGCATCGTCGTCGTCACGCCTGCGTTCGCATCGATGCCTACGTTGCTCAGCGCACTGCCGATTTCAGCCACGCCCCATACGCTGCCCGAGCGCACGCCTACCGCGTCGAGCGCCTGCGCAACGGCATGCGCGACGTCGACCGTGCCAGCGAGATCGATCGTGAGAAAGCTGCCGCAATAGTAGGGGTCTTCGTCCTCCGTCACCTTCTCGTACGTGACATTTCCGTGAATGCCGTCCGGCAGTAGCGCGCCCAGCCCGACGCCCACATTCAGTTCGGCTTGCCACTTGCTTTGTCGACTGTTCAGTTCGTAGACCGCCAGCGAGTGGGGACGCAAGATGCGCTCTCGCTCCTTGAACAGCTCCATGAAGATCGCCTCTACCTCCGGCGCCAGATCTCCGCTGAGTTTGAGTAACGCGAACTGTTCGAGCAGATATTGCGCGCGCGCCTCCATATCCTCGATGCCGCTCCCGTGCCGCCCCGTCATGAGTTCGGACGTGATCTCCCTGCTGGACTGTTTCAGATGTGCCCGCATCACCTCCAGCAACTTCTCGGGCGTACAGACAAGGGTCGACCCGGACAACAGTCGACGCGCGACATCCGGCTTCGATTCGGCCAGCGCCAGAATGTCCAGACGCGCCTGCTTGATCGTCACAAACTTCCGGCCGGCCGCCGAGAGACTCGCCGAAACGCCGATATTGGCGGACACACCGGCATGCACCTCCCCCATGTACGTGTGCTGACGCTCGACGGGCTGTTTAGCCAAACCGTATCGCGCAATGTCGAGGCTTTTGCCGCACAAGGCGATCAGATCGTCTTCCAGACAATCGCTACTGAAATCCGCGCGTGCGCGATCGGACTCGTAGGACGAAGAGATCGTGAACAAGTCACGAATCTTGGCGATCAGCGCGATCGGACTATGCCTGATCCACGTCGTGAATTTGTGGCTCGCGCTTGTGACGTAGTCGACCAGCGATCCGTAAATTTCCGAGCGCGACGCAGCGACCGACAGTCCCAGCTCTGCCTCGACGAACGACAGCACGTCCGCGTCGGCCGAGAGCGTGACCTTGTCCGTACGTGAATCGACCACCCACTCTGTGGGCGTGACCGATAATGTCGAATCGCATGTGTAAGTCACGCCCGCGCCTACGCCAGGCACCACGTTGGCACCGACGCCGCCGCGCATCCGGAAAGACTGCGACGCACCCGGCTTCATCGTACTCAACCGGTCTTTCAGCCCGTCGTTCAGACGCTGTTTGACGCACTCATGGACGCTAACTTCGAAATGCCATTTCAGGGAACGGCTGGCGCGCAATGCTGCGGGCACAAGCTTCTTTTCCCAGGTCTTCTTGTTGATGTGACGCTCCAGCGCGCTTTGCATCGACCGAAAGAGCTCCGAGCACGCCCGCATCTCCCGCGCCGACATTTGCGCGCCGGACGATACGCGCAAGAAGTCCCGTACTTCGGCCTTGAGCCTGTCGTGGGCGCGCCCTTTGTCGGGCAGTCCCAGCGTGGTCCGGCAGTCCTGGTAGACGTTCCAGAGCGCGGAGATCGCCACACGGGTATCGGCGCGCGATAGCGGCGGCTTCCCGGCATCGCGTTGCACCCGTGTGGCGGGCACGTCGTCGCTATCGTTGCTCGCCTGAAAAAGGCGATCGTCGTTCCGGATACACGTGTCGAATTCGTTTTGCGAAATGTCGACCTGATCTGACGCTGGCGTTGCGACCGCAATGTGTTCACTCAGCGTCGACTGAACCATAAATGCCATAAAGTTGTGCCCCCTCTCAAATACCGGTGCCTGCTTGCGCTGCTGCAAGCAGGCGCTTGCGCCGGCGTCACCGCATAAACACCTCTGACAAGATCATGTCGATGCAAGCCACGATATCTGCACGGGTGCCACGCACCGCGCTGCCATACATCAGCAGCATGCGACGCGACTCGAACAGCGAAGGGCCATACAGCCAGGATTCGCACTGCGCCGTACGTCCGCCGAATCGCACATCCGGCAGCCCCCCTCCTGCGAACGACACCATGAACGTCAGATCACCATGCGCGTATTCGAGCAACCAGTACGGCTCGACGCCCACCACCGAGCGCGCTTGCAGGAACGTGCCGAACGTCTGTGGCAACGCGCTGAGCAGCAACGCGGAAATGGCATGCGTCATGACGACATCACCACACGTTTGACGCGGTCCGAGACATGCAGAAAATCGTGTATCGCGTCCATGCACGTCTCGAACGTCTCCCACGGCCCGACATATCGATGCAGCACCAGCAGCGGTCCTCGCGTGCCGAACAGGAAGCCTCGTCGGCAAAGCATGAGATTCATCGTCAAAGCGCGGACTGCGCCATCGTCGTCGACAGCACGCATGCATCGCTCGATGAGCGTGCCGGCGGATTGCCGAATCGAGCACGTGTCCAGATCGCGCGCCTCGAAGAAGATCGTTTCGTGCCGCATCGTCACATCGACCTGCCAACGCTCATGCATCGCCGCGCAGATTCGTGCTAGAGCCACTTCGTCCTGCACCACGGGCAGCGACCGGTCAGTCTGACGGGTCGCTGCCAGCCGTCGCAGCGCGGATGCCGAAATCGACGTACCGGACTCACGGTCTGCTTCCATGATTTCTTATGGGTTGGGGACTGTCGGGAACATGTCTTGCTTCTGGGCATGATCCCGGTCTTCTCCCAGGAGTGCATTTCATCTTTCGCCCATGCCGACACGATTGGAATGCGCTTCCGACCCAAATTCGTCGGGAATCGGCCCAAATTTCTGCATCGAGCCCCCCGGAATCCATGGTTCCTCGCATAGTCTCCACGCTTTGAGGAACATGATTTCGCCGGCCCCCCCGCGGCGATGATTCCGAGCGCAGAGGTCTCGCACACTTCCGGCTTTCGGCAGGTCGGACCTGCAGTCGTCTTCGCTCGCGTCGAGTGGGGTTCGCTGGCAGGAGAATCGGCACGTGAACCAGATCAGTTCGCCGCAGAATGGAAAAGTCTATTTGTTCGACGATTTTTCGTTGGACGCTAATGGCGTACTCAAGCAAGGAGATCGCCAAATCGGTCTGCCTCCCAAGGAGGTAGCGGTCCTTCGCACGTTGCTCGACGCAGCGGGCGAAAACGTCAGCAAAGACCGGCTCCTATCGCTGGTCTGGCCCCATCAGGATGTGAGCGAAGAATCGCTCACGCGCTGCATCTACGCCATCCGGCGCGTGCTTCGCGAAAAGAAGTCCGATCGCATCGTGGAAACGGTGTACGGCACCGGATACCGGATTCGCCGTTCTGTGGCCATTGTGTCGCCGGCCACACGCGCGGCCGCGTTATGCACGCTCGCGATCATGCCGTTCCGTCTCCCGAATGCGGCGCAGACGCTGATGCTGCACGACCGGCTCGTCACGCGTTTCTTTGAATTCACGGCGTATGGTCTGAGGGTCCTGCCCGCCTCCATCACGCGCTCGGTGCTCGAATGCCACGACATTGCACGCTTCGTCGAACGCTTCTCGCCCGATTACTACGTTATCGGTCACGCCATCGAAAACAACAGATTGCGCATCGAGCTGGTGAGCTCCGAATGTCATCAATTGCTGTGCAGTGAGGATTTTGAACTCACCGACACGGACAACACGCTACCTCTCGAGACCCGCATCACCGATATCGTGACAAAACATGTACCGGGGCTTTGCGCGTCGGTACATTTATCGCAATCGTTCGATTCGCTCGACTGCGCCACCACGTTCCTGCACGCACGCTTCAATCTTCAGCGACACACCCCTTCGAGCCTGCGGCAGTCGTTGCAACTGTTTCATCAGTGCGTGGGCGAAGGTGCGTCGCGAACGGCGCCGTACTGCGGGCAGGCCGAGTGCTACCTCGCGCTCGCGTATCTCGGTCTGTTCGATCAGAAAGCGGCCTTGCACGGCGCACGCGCGGCCGTCGAAGCCGCACTCGCGCTCGCACCTCGCGATCCTCATGCCGTTAGTCTGCTGGCGTTGTTGCACAGCATGAAGTTCGAATCGAGCGTGGCGAACATTCTTTTCGACCGGGCGCTGTGGTCTGCGCCATCGAACCCCTACGTGCGCTATCACCACGCGTGGCACTGCATCCTGAAAGGAGAAGCCAAGGCAGCGGAGATGGCGCTCGATATCGCGCTGGAGCACGACCCGAGCATGATCGCGGCGACGATTCTCAAGATCTGGTCGATGTTCTTCGACCGCCGCACGGACGAAGCCATCGTCGTGGCCCGCGAAAGTCTGCAACGCCTTGGTCAGCATCATCCGGTGCTCACGAGTGCCATGGCCGTCATGCTCTCCTACCAATCCCGCCACGCCGAGGCCGAAGCGCTGGTGCGGTCCGTACGTGAGACCGGCGACGACGCGGGCCTGTTGCGGGTGAACCGCCATTACGTGGAACTCGCCCGCGGTGCAGAGCCGGCGAAGCGGGCCGCCCGACAACTACTCTCGGAAATCGACTCGCGCCAGGTCCGTGCGGGACTGCTGCCGTTGATCCTTCACACAGAGGGCATCGGCGCAGCGCGCGACGCCTGGCGACGCATGCGCACCGACTGGTATCCGTGGCAACGCTTGTATCGTCACGACCCGCGTCTGGAAGCATTGTTCTCTGTCTGACGGCAGCCGTTTCAGGCGCCCATGAAAAACCCCGCCCGTCCCGGCGGGGTTGAAGGTGAAACGAGCACGCCGGCGAGCACGCATACCCTCTGTCGTCGCTACCGGTAGAAGCCTTTCGCCGATTCGCTCATGGAGGCGATCGCGCCGCTCAGAATCTTCACCAGATTCTCGTTATTCGCGTTCGCCGTGGTGTAGCGCTGCGACAGCGACTGCATTGTCGTCTTCACCTGATTCTCCTGCCCGGTGAAGCCGTTACGCCAGATTTCCAGCTGCTGCGTAGTCATCGTCGCCTTGCCGTTGTCGTCCGCCTTGGGCAGCGTATCGATCATGCTCTGGATCGGGCCCGTATCGATCACCACCACGTACTTGCCGCTGCCGGGTGGCTGCTCGACCACACTGCTGTCTGGCAGGCCGAGATCCTTTGCCCACTTCGCGGCATCTTCCTTGCTACCGCCTTCGATCTCGTCACTCTTGCCGTCGCCGTCTTTTTTCTGAGGCGGCCACAGCACCGCATTCTTGCTCGGCAACTTGAATTTCTCGAGTAACTTTTCGAGCGCCTCCTTCAGTTTCCCGACGTCGAGCTCTACCTCCTTGCCATCGTTCTTCGACGTGATCCACGACGACAGTTTTGACACGATGTCGGTCAGTGCCTGACTGAATTCCAGATACTTCTTCGCGGCGTCCTGGAAGGTGTCGAGAAAGTTGCTCTTCAACTCGCCGATCAGCTTCGCAATCGCATCCCAGAACTCGGCGTCGCTCCATTTCGCCGGATCGTCATCGTTGTCTGCGCCGATGTCGTTGTCCCCCAACGAATTCACCGAAGGCGTCGGTGCGTTCCCGCGAAGCAGGTCGCGCAGGTCTTGCGGCATGGGTATGTCGCTGTCCGCGAGACCCTGTGCCCGTGCGACAAGATCATGTCCCGCCATGCGTGCGTCGTCCCAGGCGTCGTCGCCCATGTCCTTCCCCGCGACCTGAAACGCCTCCAGGAAACGTTGGGTGTCTTTGACTACGCCGTCGACGAGCATACGGTCGGGGGACGGTGCATCAGGCGGCATTGGGCCGGGAACCATATTCGATTGGTTTTCCGGTTTCCCCGGCGGCACGACGTCCTCAGGTTGAAGCTTCGCGGCAGGATAAAAGCGGTCGGTGACGATACTGGTCATTCGGTCGTCCTTTGAAGCGTCAGCGTTATGCGCGCAGGTTATTGGCAATGGTCGAGGCCGAACCGATGGACGCTTGTGAAACGCTGTCGAATGCGCGGAGCATTTCCGTCAGCGTCGAGTTGTCCCGGTTCGACTGTTCTTGCAGGGTGTTCACGCCGTCTTTGGACAGTTGCGCACCACTGTCGTTGACCTTCTGATCCTGCGCGGCAATCAATTCGCTGTAGCGGCTTGCGCCGCTCGTCACGCCTGCAAGCGGACTCCCTAACATCATCAGCGCTTGCCCCGACGTCTTCGCCCGCCGCCCGTTGTCAGCCATCGCCTCCTGATTGAGTGGATCGGGTCCGGGCGCTGCGTCGGTGTTCGTCGCGGACGGCGGGGCATCCGGGACATCCACGCTGTCTACGGCATCCGGGCGCGGGGGTGGGGGTGGGGGCGTGTCGTCCAACACGCTGGCATCCATGCTGTTACGACGACTGGCGGGAGACTGCCCTGCAGCAGCCGTCGACGCATTAGTGGCGGACGGCATGTCGGGCGAGGACGGCGGCGGCGGTGGCGGCGTCACATCCGGGGTCGAAGTCGGTGTCTTGAGTGCCGAGCGCTCTCCGGAGAGACCTTTCAAGCTCTGGAACGCGCCCATGCCGGTGAATGCCAGTTGCACTGCGCCGGAGGAAATGCCGCCCCACATCGCTGCATCGCCTTGACGACGGGTGGCGTCGGCCGCCGCCATCACCGAGTCGACATTCACCTCAGCCATTCTGTTGCGCAGCCTGACCGAGTTTTCGTAGGCACGCACGTAGAACGTATAGACAAGCGACAGGACCAGTGCGGCATCGGAGACAAGCCCCTTGCTGCCGATGTCCTTATCGCCGTCTTTCGCCGGGGTGTCGACGCCGATACGTTTTCTGTCGTCCTGCAGACGCAACCAGTCGATGGCGTCGAGACGATTGGCGTGCGGCGGAGGATTCGCAAGCGATGGCCGCTGTGCGTCCTCGTCATCGAGATTCGGCGTGAACAAGAGCGAGGGGGTTAGCACCGACGACGGCGACTGGGGCTTGTCCAGCACGTCCAGCATCGGCACAAGCGGTTGATATGTCACATCCTGAATAGCGAGGCTCATGAACTTCTCCTTTCACTCAAGCACGTACGTTGTTGAGCACAAACTTTCGCGCTTCCTGCTGGACTTTGGCCGCGTCGGACATCTGAGAGATGATCGCGGACACAACGTTCTGGGTGGCGCCGAAGCGGTCCGCCGACTGCTTCACAGAGTCCGTAATCTTGTCCAGCGTGTCCTGCGCGACCATCATGTCGGCCATGACGTCGGTGGCTTGCTTCTGATAGGTTCCTGTGGCTGCGTTACCCGCCGCTTGCGTGCCACCCAGGGCAAGTTCCCCGAACGTCACCACGCTTCTGAGCGTGTTGGCGAGCATTTGCGCATTGCCCTCCTTCACCCCCATTCGCGACGCCGCCGAAGACATGCCCTGAGCGACCATCTTTGCGCCGGCCTTACCTGCTTCGCGCAGCATGTCGGGCACGAGTTTCTTCACCAGGTCGCTCACGAGGGTGCCGAGCATCTTGCCGAAATTGGTCGCCGCTGCCGCACCGCCCGCCACGACCGAGACCGCGATGAAGGCGATTGCGACCGCCGCGGCGGCCACGACCCCCACGACGTTGCCGATCATCTCAGCGGTGTCTTTGCCAACGCCCAGCTCCTCGAGCATCGACCCAACGAACTTGCCGATCTCGGAAGCCAGCGGTTGAATGACATGGGTCATCACCGGTTTGATTGCCTCGCCGACAAGTGAGAACCCGGTCGCAGCGCCCATGACCGAATCTGCCAGCAACGCGACACCGACCACCGTCATCGTAGTGCTCAGGCCTCCGGTGAATACCGCGCCGACAACACCGACGACTGCGAGTACGGCCCCCAAAATCTTGCCGAAGATGCCGAAGATCTTGCTCAGCTTCTGTGCCTGCTTGACTGTGGCTTCGTACTCCTCGTTCTGTTTGACGAGATCGGCCTGCCGCGCCTTGCGAATCGCCTCGAAGAACTTCATGTCTTCCTGAATGGCATCGTTCGCGCTGTCGCCGAGCAACTTCGCGAGTTTTGCCATCAAAAAGATCAGCTCATCCATGTTCTTGCCGTTCTTTTCGGTGGACGCCTTGTCGAGCGTCCCCGGCAATTGATTGCCGAGGAACTTGCCGAGAATGTCGTCCGCCTTCCTCGTCGCGTCCTTGGCGGCCTCGAAGGCCTGCGTCGCTTCGTGTTTCGCTTGGTCGTGCCTGGCTTTCGCGGCGTCGTAGCCCGATTTCGCCGCTTCGTACGCCTGCATAGCCGCGTCATATTCGGGCGTGCCCGGCGTTGCGCTGTCGAGTGCAGCCTTCGTGTTGGTGAGCGTTTCCTGCGCATTTGCCAGCGCCTGCTCTGCGTCGGCGAGGTGCTGGGTGGCCTGATCGAGCGCGTCCATCGCTTGCGTCGCGGCGGCCACCGCCTGATCGAACTCAGCCTGACTCTGCTCGGCCATTGCCTGACGCGACGCCGCTTCCAGCTGCGACTGCTTGAGGCGGTTCTGAAGATCCGACAGTGACGAATGACTGAACAACTCGGTCAGGCGACCCAGCAGATACGTCAGGCTCGCGCGTGCATCGCCCAACGGTGGCTTTAGCGCGGGAGCATCGGCCTGCGTCTTCGGCATTTCACCCGTCGACGTCGGCGTCGATGTCATGTTCTCGATGATCTGCCGGATGACGGTTTGCATGCCCGCCCGGATATCCGGCACGGGCATTTGCGCACCGTCGGGGCCTTTGCCTGCCACAGGCCCGTTGAGATCGTTCGAGCCGTCAGCAGGCGGCGCGATTCCGGGTAAAGCTGCGGTGATCGTGGTCATGCCGCCTCCTTGGCGCCGGGCGCCTTGTCTTTGACGTCGTCCGCACCGATGGCGTCGAGATAGGCTTTGGCCTTCGTGCGCAGATCGGCGTCGCTACTGCTCTCACACACCAGCCCGAAGCATTCGCGCGCAAGCGGCATATTGCGCATCATCATCTGACACTGGCCAGCGTAGAACACGGGACGGTAATCGTTCTTCCCGACGGCGAACGCCATCGCGTACAGATCGACTGCCTTCTGGTATTCCTCCTTGAGCTGACACACCGCCGCCAGTCCGACGATGTACTCGGGGTTATAGAAATCGTAGATGCAGAGGAAGCGGAAGAAGGCTTCGGCCTGCGCCAACTGACCGTTGCTATAGAAGTCGTAGGCGTGTGCGTACAGGCCGTCCATGGTCTCGCTTGGAATGCCGTGGATGTCCTTGAGGCTTGCGCCGGCGACGACAGCGTCCCAGATCGCGCTCGTAACGCTCCCTTCGTCCATTTCTGCTTGCATTGCCGCTTGTGTCATCGAATTACCTCCTTCAGATCCCCGAAAACGGGTCGATCTTCTGTCTGCCAGCCGGGCGGCTGGAATAAATGCGAGTCGGGGGCCCGCGGTGCGCCGACCTCCCGACGCGGCGCGTGCCCGAAGCGAACGGGAATCGCTGCGGCTACGCTTGCCGACAGGTTCGCTGTCCTGCCGCATCTCGCTTATCTGCGAGAAATCCGGCAATCGCGCGAGGTACCGAACCCATGATTCGATACCGCTCTCGCGCACCCATCGATAACAGCGGTCTGCCTGTGCAGCCGCTGCCGTTGCCTGTGCAAGCGCGGTCTGACGCTTGTGGCTCGCACGGGCGTACTGCGGATCGTGCGGCGATAAGACATCGAGCACGACCTGTGCTTCGGCCACCGCCATATCTGCGCTCATCGCCTGCGCCTGACTTCGCTCGAAGGCCGTCTGAGCGCGGCCATGTGCGGCAACGATGCGGCGCGCTGCGTCGCTCAGTCTCACGCGGGCCAGCCGATGGCTCACCTCCGCTTTGGCTCGCGCAGGCAACACGCAGGGGAACAGCAGGTGTTCGGACGGAAGATCGATCGACGGGGCACAAGCCGCGTCACGCGCGCCGGTGCACACGGACTGTCGCAATTCGGCGAGGGCATCGCACGCCAGTGCGCGCAGGCACTCCCGGTCCGGCGATGTCCCCTCTGGTTCGGCAAAACTCGCAAACGTGCCCGCGTTGCGCAGCATCGAGAGATGACACATGTCCTCGCGCACCATCTTTCCTCCCGGGGTCTCAATTATTCGGGCAGCTGCAATGTGTCGCTCGTCGTCTCATAACAGCATCCCGATAGCTACCATTTAAGCAACGCGCTCCTTGGGAGACTTCCAAAAAGCGTTCTATTGAATACGGGGACTAGCGCTTCTCGACGGTCCCCGGGAAACCCTGTCGGGTTGGCGCGCCGTCGGTGCCATCGTTCGCTTCGCTCACATCCTTTGCTTCGAGGTGCGTACCCGCCTCCTTCTGTGAAATTGCGACCTCTGGCTCTGCTTCGCTTTCGCCAGGGTCGTCGCTCTCGTCACCCACCACGTCGTCCTGCTTGCCCGCGCGCTCGACATCTTCCAGCCAGATGAGCAGTCGCATGATGGCGTCGAGTTCTTCGAGCGCCACGAATGTATGACGCCGGTGCGTCCGATAAAGACGCCGTGCGAGCGCGATATCGCCGATCACGGGAATGCCCTGCGACTCGGCGTACTTGCGCACCGCGAGTGCGCGAGCATTCGTCTCCATGACGGAAATGAACGGCAGCGCGATGACATCGGGACGGAAATAGATGCCCACGGCGATATGTGTGGGATTCGCAATGACCAAACGCGAGTCGCGCACGTCGGACTTCACCGCCTCGGACAGCAACTCGTTGTGCAACGTCCGGCGCTGTCGCTTGATCTCGGGATTGCCGTCGGTGTCCTTGTGCTCGCGCTTGACTTCATGGCGCTCCATGCGGTGCTCGCGCATGAACAACCAGAACTCGACCATCGCGTCGAGCACGGCGATGGGCACGACACACGCAAGCGAGATCCAGATCAGCTTGCGCACCAGTTCGGCCCACGCTGCGCCCACACCCGCCGGACTCATGTAAATCTGCGCGAACAGTAACGCTTTGGCGCTCGACCACAGCATCACGACGATGGCACCGAAGCTAAGCAGGTATAGCATCGCCTTGAGCGAATCCTTAAGCGTGCGCAAGCTGAAGATACGCTTGGTGCCAGCCATCGGATTCAGTGCCCCGAGATTGAGCTTGAGCGCTTCGCTCGCCCACGCGAAGCCGGTCTGCAGCAAGGCTGGCAACACCGCCGCCACAACGCATACGAGCAGCACCGGCATGAACATTTGCTGGCCATGTTTGAACAGTCTGATGGCGAAGGCTTGCGGATCGGCGAATTCACCATTCGCCAGCACCTGTCGGTATTCCTGCATCAGCCACACCAGCGGATCGCTCGAGAGCACGAAGATCAGGCCGACGAACACCAGCGTGACCATCGTCAGTTCTTTGCTTTTGAACGCCTGCCCCTTCTTCGCGGCGTCCTTGAGCCGCTTGGGTGTCGGTTTCTCGGTTTTCTCGCCCATGCCGCGCGTCCGTCTACGGTCCCGCCGCCGGCGCGAGCCAGCGCGCAACGTCGTCGGGACGCATGAACATCGACACGAGCGCGTCCGGCAGCGTCGCGGAGAAATAGATCAGCAAGATGGCAAACGCGATGAGACTCTTGATCGTCAGCGACAGCGCAAAAGCATTGACCTGCGGTGCGAAGCGCGACAAGAGCCCCAGCACCAGTTCGGACAGGAACAGCGCGGCGACCACCGGCGCCGTCAGCGCAATCGCGTGACTGACCAGCACGTCGAGAAATTCGTGAACGCGCGCAACCGAGATCGTGCACTGTCCGAATGGCTCGCACACGCGGTAGCTGCGTGCCAGCACTTCGAGCAGTAACCTCATGCCGCCCAGTTGCAGATAGATCACCGCCCCGAACCACTGGAAGAATCCTGCGAGTTCCGACGTATCGATGCCGTTCGCCGGATCGATCACGCTGCTGAGGGTGGCGCCGCGCTGGTTGTCGATGTACGCCCCCAGCGCATGGAACACCCAGAACGGCATCGCCACGGCCACCGCGATCACCAACCCCAGCGCCGCCTCGCGCAGCAGTAGCGCCCACACGTAGCCATCCAGTGGGAGCGGTGCCCCATAGGCGTAGGGCCAGACGCCCAAGGCCATCCACATGGAAACGGTCGTGCGCACGACGCCCGATAACACATTCCCGTTGAGGATCGGTAGCAAGAACACCGACGGCGCGACGCGCGCGTACGCTATTGCGACCGCCAGAATGCCGTCGTGGTGCGCGAAGACGAGCGACACATCCATGTCAGGTTTTGCCCGTCATGGCCAGCTTCAACATAGCCGCACCGTAGCCGACCAGCGTCTCGCCGAACCAGTCGGCGAGCAGAAACAGACTCAGCGAGACCGCGAGCAGCTTCAGGCCGAACGGCAACGTCTGCTCCTGCACCTGTGTGACCGTCTGCAGCAAGCCGACGATCACGCCGACGAGCGTGGCCACCGCGACAGGACCGGCCGACAGAATGAGCACCAGATACAGCGCACGATTGCCCGCGAAAATCAGGTTATCCATCGCGCGCTCCCTATTGCAGATACTGGCTGACCAGCCCCTGCGACAACAGTGACCATCCGTCCATCGCCACAAAGAGAATGAGCTTGATCGGCACGGAGATCGTCACCGGACTCATCATCATCATGCCCAGCGAGAGCAGCACGCTGGAGACCACCAGATCGACGACCACGAACGGCAGATACAGGTAAAAGCCGATCGTGAACGCGCTCTTGATCTCGGTGAGCGCATACGCGGGGAGCAGCGCGAAGATGGACGGTGCCGTGTCGTCGAGCGGCGCGCTGGCGCCGTCGCGGGACACTTCCTGACGCGCGAAGAACTGCGTCAGCTGCGGGTCGGCGTACTTGAGCAGGTAATCGCGATAGGGCGAGAGGCCGTCGTCGAGAAAGCGACGCACCGAATTCGGATCGGCAAAGTTGACGGGGTTGGCCTGATACGCGTCGAGCACCGCTGTCGTCACTGGCAGCATCACGAAAATCGAGATCAGCAACGCCGCACCGTTAAGCGTCATATTGCTCGGCACCTGTTGCAGCCCGAGCGCATTGCGCACCATCACGAAGACGATGGAGAACTTGACGAAGCAGGTACCCGAGGCCACCAGAAACGGCAGCAGTGTGAAGAAACTCAGTACCGCAATCGCCGGTACATCACTCCACATGATCCGTTCCCTTGACGTCCCTTTGCGCGTCGGCCGTCTCCATCGGCCACTCGAAGATCTCGACGCCCAGCCGTCCATCGAGTTGCACCAGTTCACCACGCCCGAGCAACGTGCCGTTGGCGCGCACCTCGACGTGCTGCTCCGCGCCCGGCTGCAACGCGAGCACGCGCGTGCGACCAAGTTGCGCCAGTTCGGCAAGCGTCATGCGCTCGCGTTGCAGCACGAACACCAGTTCGACAGGCAACTGGGCCAGCGATGTCGCCCCACCGGATGCTGCCGTCATTTCGCCAAAGTCGTCGCCGTCTCGCAAACGCTCAGGCGTCATGTCCTCGATCTCGTCATGCAAATACGTTTCCAGCATCGCGCTCCCCTCCTCTTGTTGATAACCGCCGATCACACTTCCCGAACAACTCAGCCGACGCTTCACGTCGCGAACGATCAGCGCATCGCCGCGACGAACGCTGCGCAGCGTCGCCAACCGGGCCGGGCTGCGGCCGATCTCCACATCGAGCAAGAAGCGCACGCCACTCACGTCGAGCGGCGTCGCGCCCCGTACCTCGGGCACCCGAGTGAGCCATACGGGGCACTCTGCCGCCCGCACCTTGAGCAGCATCGCGTCGGGTAGCGCCGCACCGTCAATCGGCGCGCCCACGTCGAGCACGTCATAACGCAACTCGGGCATCGGCAGATGCAACGGGTTTGCCGTCACGGTGAACAACCGCGCCGCCAGTTGCTCGGAATCGGCGCAGCACGCGAGCGAGGCCAGCTCATGCGCGGCACCTTCGAGCCACATGCCGGGTTCCACCCACCCTTGCCACGTGTGCGCTGTGTCCTGCACGCGAATCCAGGACCCCATGCGTGGCAGATATTCGAGCGATGCCGACCAGCCCTGCGCTTGCCAGACGTCCGCCGCCCGAGTGAGCTGCAACAGTCCTTCGTCGATGTGTCGCAGTTTCAGCATCCGGCGTCCTCATCGTTTGTGCTGTCTAATTTTTCGACGGCCTCGATGGCGCGCACATCGACGCTGCGCGACGATCCTTCTTCCGACGAAGACGCTGCCCCCGGCAGCGCGGCCGACAACCGCCGATGCACCATGGCGTCCGACGCGCCGAGTACGAAGCCTCGGCGCCCGTCCAATTGCACGACCTGCACGTTGACGAAGTGCCCCTTCCCCCAACTCCCGAATGCGTAGCGCATGCCGTCGCCACCGGTGATCGACCGGCGGGCAACATCGCTGGGCGACGGGTGCACCGGTGCACGCGGTGCCATGGGTTTGTGGGGCCCCTGCGCCACGAATCGACGTACGCCCGGATGTAGCGCGAGCGCATATCCCTGCGTGACCTGTGGCGTCGAAGTACCCGGCGCGCCGACGCCACCCTCCCCCCGATGCGACCGCTCGCGTGAATCGTGATGTGGTCTCACTTCCGGCCTGGATTCCTGCCCGACCTCCGATGCCGCGCCCGACGCCGTCGCGGCGTGCCCGTCTACGGCTGTGGTGGTCGATTCACCGACACCGCCGATACCGCCAACACCGTCGGTCATCGGCGACCGTGCGTTGCGACGTTGGACCGAAGCACTGGCATCGACCTGGGATGTACCGGCGGCGAGCGACGCGCCGGTGCGCTTATCGGTGACGGATCGAGGCGGTCCTTCACCCACGAGTCGGTTCGCCCTGAGCAACTCGACAAGCGCCTTACGCGCGCCGTCGTGGCGCGTCGACGGGTCGGTCGCATCCCTGATGTCGGCAGACGTTGCGCGCGCTTGCTGAGCCGACGACACGCCTTCGCCCGATGATGGTGAGTCCCCGGACATCGCGTCGAGCCGCAGCGGCGGCGAGCGATCCATCGGCATCGACCAGAACCAAAGCGGCGTACCGCTCGGCATATCGTCTGCTGTCCGATGCTCGGACGCCCGCCTGCGCAGCGCTTCTTCCACACGCTGCGCCATCGTTTTGTCGCTCGCCTGCTGTCGCCCGGTCTCGTCCGGACTTGCCGATACCTCGGCCGTTCCTGCCACGCTTACCTGCGCCATGATCGATGTTCCTCAAGTTCGCTACATTCCACATACGCCTGACGTTTGCGAGCGTCGCGACGCAATGTCTTCGCCAGACGTGTGTACTTCGTTTCCTTGCGCCACCATCGACGCCGCTCGTTCTCGGTCAGTTCGCGGTCGGTCTCCAACTGCTCGCGCGATTCGGCCAGCGTCGCGAGCTTCACATCGAGATCGCGCACCTGCTGACGCAACAACCCCGTGACGCGCATCCCGCCACGCAGTCCAGTGATATCCGATTCCAGCTGCGACGGCTTCGACGAAGCGATCAACGCGAGAATCGCGTCGCGTTGTGCCGCGATCTCGTCGGACTGTCTGATGAGATCGGCGTCCCTGAACGCGATGTTGCGCAGTTCGCGCTCCTGAACCTCCTTGATCTGCAATGCACCGCGATAGAGCCGTCGTGCGTCACCCCACGATTTCATGCAACCTCCTCAGCGTCTCTTCGGCGGACGACCATTCGTGCGCCTCTTGCTTCAGGAAGGCTTCGATGTACGGCTTCGCCTCCATCGCGCGGTCGTCCTGAGCATTCACGCCGGGCCGGTACTCGCCGAGGTCTACCAACGTCTGCAACGATTCGAGACGCGCGAGCCATGCCCGCACCTGACCCGCCGTGCGCATCTGGTCAGACGGCGTGACGCGCGTCGCGACACGGCTTACGCTGCGTAACACGTCGATGGCTGGATAGTGGTTCCGGTGAGCCAGTTGGGCACTTAGATGAATGTGTCCGTCGAGGATCGACCGAATCTCTTCGGCCATGGGGTCCGGCATCTCGTCGTCTTCCAGCAACACGGTATAGAAGGCGCTGATGCTGCCGCGTGTGGATGCCCCCGCGCGCTCCAGCAACTGCGGCAGGCTCGTGTAGACCGAAGCGGGTACGCCTGCGCGCATGGGTGGCTCGCCAGTCGCCAGTGCCAGGTCTCGGCATGCGCGCACGTAGCGGGTCAGCGAGTCGACGAACAGCGCTACCCGCTGCCCCTGATCGCGGAAGTGCTCGGCGGTCGTGGTCGCCAGCAACGCAGCGTTGCGGCGTGTGACGGCAGGCGCGTCAGACGTCGCGAAGATCACGATGCAGCGCTGCGCGCCCGGCGAAGCCCTCAACGCTTCGACGATCTCCACTACCTCGCGACCTCGCTCGCCGATCAGCGCAATCACCGTCGTGTCGACTTCCACGCCAGCCAGTAGCGCGCTCATGAACGATGTCTTGCCGCACCCCGCCGGGGCGAAGATACCGACTCGCTGCCCCACGCCACATGGCATCAGCGCGTCGATGGCGCGCAGTCCTGTATGCAAGGCGCTATCGACGCCCACGCGTTCGAGGTAGGGCAAAGCCGGGGCCAGCAACGTCCGCTCCGTCGCCCCTCCACGCAGCGGCGTCAGCGGCTGCCCGTCGATGCGATCCACAATATCGCCGCCCGCGTCGAGCACAGCACCCCGCCACGTGTCGTGCGGGCGGCACGACGCCTGACGTCCCGTGGGCAGCAACGCCGAATCGCAGGACAGCCCTTGCGTGGCCGCGAACAGGCTGAGAATGGCCCGCTCGTCGTGCACCGCGATAACCTGCGCCTGCCCCACGACATGCGCGTCACGCCACGTGCGGCGGATATCGCAAATCTCGCCGATGGTCACCCCCGGAATGTTCGCTTCTGCCGTGTGTCCGGCGATGCGCGAGATCAGCGAGAGAGGGCGGACGAACGACGGGCCGCCCGGCATCGATGCTTGGTTTGGTGCTTGGGTCATGGCGGGCATCGGCATGCTCAGATCGTGCTGATGACGTTGACGGACACGCCATCCACCAGTTCGCCGAACGACAACACTTCCAGATCGCGGAAGCGCGTTTCCGCCAGCTTCTTCACGAAGCGCCGCACGTCGACCGACGCCAGCAGCACCAGATCCTTGTGGGGCCGCCCGGACGCGTCGAGTGCGAGTGCTACGCGATCGAGCAGCGCCTCGGCGTCCTTCGGGTCCATATTGACGAACGCGCCACCGGCGGTCTGCCGGATCGAACGACGCACACTCTCCTCCATCTCCGCAGAGAGCATCACGACGCGCAACTCACCGCCGCGCAGGAACTTGTTGCAGATGTAGCGGCCCAGCGCGCCGCGCACGTGCTCGACGAGATTCAGCACATCCTTCTCACGCGGGGCCCACATGGCGAGGACTTCCATCACGAGCTTCATGTTGCGCACGGAGATACGCTCCATGACCAGACGTTGCAGGATCTCCGAGACCCGCTGTAGTGCCACGTGCCGCAGCACCTCCTTGACCAGATCCGGGTAATGCTGCTCGACCAGATCGAGCATTTTCTTCGTCTCCTGAATGCCGAAGAACTCGTTCACATGTCGCGTGAGCAGGACGGCCATCCCCTGATACAGTTCGTCGGCGGGCGGATGTGTGAGGTGTCGCATGGCGGCGAGCGCCTCGCCCTGCGCAGGCGTCACCCACGCACAGCGGCCGCGCTCGGGGCCGGAGAAGACCGGGTCGTAATCCAGGGCCGCGATTTCGGCGGTGTAGGCGTCCACGCGCACGCGATCGTAGAAGATGACGAACTCGTCGGCACGCACTTCGTTGATGTAGACAGCTGCGCGCGATGCATCGAGCGACGACGAGCCCTGCAAGAGGACCTCCGGCAGATGCACGCCGAAGTCGGTAAAAAACTGGCTGCGCACCCGCTCCGTGAAGCCCGCCGCTTCGAACGACGCGAGTTCCGCCGACGGAATGACGATGGCCAGCGGCGCTGTCGATGGCGCGACACTGTCGAGGTTGTCGATCGACATGAGCGAGCTGTCGGCCTTCGCGTTGGGACGCGTCTTTGTATTGGGACCCGTTTTCCCGGGCTTGCTCGCTTTGCCTGCGGCGCCATCGCCCGGCTTGCCGCCCTTGCTGGCCTTTGCCGCGTTGCCCGATAACCCGGCCGCCGCGGCGTCCGGCTTTGCGAAGTAGCAGGCCAGCGCCAGCAGGCAAGCCAGCAGAGAAAAGGTCGGAAGCGGAAATCCCGGCAGCGTGCCGATGATCAGCGTGAGGAGCGCCGTCGCTCCCAGCACGAAGCGGTTGCCCATCAACTGGCTGACGATCGTGCGCCCCATGTTGTCGGCTTCGCCGTTCACACGCGTGACGACGAAGCCCGCCGACACCGAGATGAGCAGTGCCGGAATCTGCGCGACGAGACCGTCGCCGATGGTCAGCGTGGTGTAGGTCTCCAGCGCGCCTCCCAACTCCATGCCGCGCTGCGTCATGCCCACGATAATGCCGCCGATCAGATTGACGAAGATGATGACGATGCCCGCGATCGCGTCGCCTTTGACGAACTTCATCGCCCCATCGAACGATCCGTACAGCTGACTCTCACGCTCCAGCACACTGCGACGCTCACGGGCGCCGTCGTTATCGAGGGTGCCCGCCTTCACGTCGGCATCGATACTCATCTGTTTGCCCGGCATGCCGTCGAGCGAAAAGCGGGCAGCGACTTCGGCCACGCGCTCGGAGCCCTTCGCGATCACGATGAACTGCACGATAGTGACAATGGCAAACACCACGAACCCCACCGCCAGGCTGTCGCCAATGACGAACTGCCCGAACGAATCGATGATTTTTCCCGCGTCGGCGTCGATGAGAATCAGACGCGTGGTGCTGATCGACAACGCCAGCCGAAACAGCGTGGTGATGAGCAGCATCGAAGGGAACGAGGAGAAGTTCAGAATTCGCTCGATGTGAAACGCGCCGAGAAAAAGCAACACGGAAATCGCAATGTTCACGCCGATGAGAAAGTCGACCAGATACGTCGGCAACGGAATCACCAACATGGCGATCACGCACGACATCAGGATCAGAATGACGACCTCGGGACGACCGCGCAGTTCGCTCAGTAACGCGGCGGGCATTACACGCTCCGGCGATGTCGCGACACGGGGTCGGACGCACGATCGCTGCGTTCGCGACGGTAAGCCGCGTCGGCCAGATCGCGCAAGCCGTCGAGCAGCACGTCACGCGCCTCCTGCGTCTGCAACGGCTCACCCGGCAAGTCGCTGCAAGCCCGGTACAGCAGCCCGATCAGTCGACCATGCGCGCCGTTGTCCTGCAGCAATGCGGCGGGGCCCGCGACTGCGCTCATGCATTCGTCGAGCGCACGGGGGTCGGTCAGGATCGCGAGCACGAAATGCAGCCAGTCCTCTTCGTTGGCGTTGAAGGGTTCGGCAAACGGACTGGTGCTGACCCGTTGCACGAACGTGCGCTCGCACGAGCGCAGGCGCTTCAGGACGTTAAGGCGCTGCGTCGGTGAAAGTGCCTCCGCCTGCGTGCTGCTCGGGTCGAGCGAGCGCATGTCGTCGACAAATGTCTCTTCGATGAAATTGAGCACCTGCTCACGCCGCGTATAGCCGAATCGGGAAATCCAGGACTGGTAGATATCGATGTCGGGCGTCCCCGCGTCGTTGATCAGAAACTCACGATACGCCGCGCGCAACATCCGTGGCCCGAACTCGAGCGGCATCTGCTTTGCGCTCAGGCGGGCTTTGATTGCGCAGTGAATACCCGCCTTGCGCTCGCGGATTTCCCTGCGAGGGGCATCCTGCGCAAGCTGGATCGCTTCGGTCAGTGCCTGCTGTTGGGCGCTGTCGAGCGATTCACGTTGCGTATCGAGCGCCTGAAGGGCGAGCCATCGGTCGGTGACGTCGTCGAAGGCGTCCTTCAGCAGTCGGCTCAACCCTTCGGCTGTCACCCACGACGCACCAAGAATCGCCAGAATCTTGTTAGGCGCGTCCTCTTCGAGGATGTAGTCGTAGCTCTGCGCCATGCCCCGGTTCTCTTCCTTGCGCATCGTGCGCAGTCGAAACTGCGCCATGACAGACGACATTTCGTCGGCCGACTCCAGCGTCTTGCGGATGTCGGCGACCGGGCCGCCCGAGAGAATCCGCTGAGGGCCGTCTTCATCGTCGTGCGAGCGCACCGCCCGTTGCCGTCCCTGCGACGTGGCGGCGGTCTGCGAGATTGACGACGACGAGGGTCGAATAGCTTCAAGACTGGCCACGGTCGGCTCCCGTGTTAAGGATGACGGACTCGTCGCGCATGTGCGGTTCGGCGCTCGCGTCCGTCGGAGGTTGAGAAGGTGAGGCCCCCGACGCTTCGCGTCCTCCGGCGGCAGGGACTGCCTGGGCCGGATCGAGCCCGGTCGTTGCGCGAATGTCCTTCGACACCCCGTCGACGGGATAAGGCAACGTCGCCACGGTGTCGCCCGCGATATCGCTGGCGTCGCGCTGAAGGGGACCGTCGATCTCGCGGGGTTGAATCAGGAAAACGCGCACATCGTTGTTCTGTGCCGTACTTGTGTAGCGAAACACGCGGCCGATCCACGGAATGTCGCCGAGCAGCGGAATTTTCTTCTCGACGGTGTCGCCACTGTCTCGCGTATAGCCGCCGATGAGCAGGCTCTTGCCCTGGGGCACACGCGCAATGGTGCTGATGCGCGTACGGGATACCGTCGGCAGCACGGTGTATTTGCTCTCGGCATCGCTCTGCTTGCCGGGCGCACTCGTGCCGTCTTCGATGTTGAGCGTCATTTCGATTTCGTCGCGCCCGGCAAAGCGCGGCCAGACGCTGATCATCGTTCCGTAGGTCACACTGCGCAGGTCCGTGGTGCGCTCGCCTTCGAGCGGCACGTAGAACGTCTGGCTACCGTCGAACATCGCCGGGATGTTCTCCTGCGTGAGGATCACAGGACGCGACACCACGGTCGCCTGTCCGCGCGTGGCAATCGCCTGAATCTTCGCCAGAAAACGAACGCCGTCGAGCGTGCTGACCGGCGCCGTCGCGTTGAGCAACACGCCCACGTGAGACCCGATGGCGACACCGCCCGACCAGTCCACGCCCAGCGAATCGAGCGCTTCCTTGCGCACGTCGATGATCCACAGCGACAACTCGATGTGCCGACGCGGTGCATCGAGGCGCGAGACAAGACGCTCGATGCGCTCGACCTGTTCGGCAGTACCGCGCACCAGCAGGCTGTTGCCCGCCGGATACGCCTGCACGATGAGCTGGCCACGCCCGCCCTCGCCAACACTCCCGGGGCGCGTAGGCGGCAAGAGCGGCGGTGCGGCGCTAAGCGCTGCGGGCGGGGATGTTGTGTCGGTTTTGGGCCCTGGTGGCAATAGCGGCGCGGGAACACCCCGTGTGTCCTGAGGCGAGAGGGGTAACTGCGTCGACGGCGGTAGCAGGCCGCCCAGGCTACCCGCCCCACCCGCACCACTCCGGGCGGTCTCCACCAGTTCCTTGATCACGGACTCCATCCCGGGGATGACGATCTTCTCGTCGCGCATCTGATAGGTGCGATCCGACACGAAGCCGTTTTCCATGCGCACCACCCCGATCCGGTCGGGTCCGGCGGCCGGGACGTCATTGACCGTCGCGCGATCGATCGAGCGCGACGCGGCGAGCACGAGGTCGACAAAGACAGGCGGACCGGAAACGTAGAACACTTTGCGACTCGCCTCGCCGCGTATCGGATAGCGTCGGTCGTAAAGCCCCGCGCTGCGCAGATACGACACGAGATCGGATAGCGTCGTGTGCGTCATGGAGACGGTTGCATTGCGAATCTCGGACGCGTCGTAGATGAAGATCGACTGCCCGTCGTGATACCAGACGAGACCCAGCCGGTTCGCCATCGATTCCAGCAGCACACGGGCGTTGTTCATGTCGAAATCGCCCGAGACCTGCTTCTTCGCCGCCAGATTGCTGACGATGACCGGACGGCCAAGATACGGCGACAGTGCCGCGAAGAACACACGCAGGTTGTCGTTGCGTGCCACATAGCCGCCCGATACGCCAGCCGTCTGCACCGGCGCAGGCTCCCGCACGGGTTCCGACGTCTGCGGTAGCGCCTGCGCTTGCGGCTCGATCACGGCCGGGGGCGTCGACGCTGGCGAAGCATCGTCGAGCGCGCCTGCCGACGACAACGCCGTCGCCCACGAGGCGACGGCAACATTCGACGCGCCTGCGGCGAGCATCGCGCAGACGGCATAGTGCATCTTCTTCATCGGGCCAACGTTCGCAACGCGCCGGCGGCACTGGTCGGCGACATCCCGATCAGCTCCTTGATCTCGGTGGAGAAATGCGACGACGATGCATAGCCGTTGCGCAGCGCGATCTCCGTGAAGCTGTCGTTCCCCTGAGCGACTTCAAGCATCGAGCGCGCCATGCGCCAATCGCGTAACGCGATCTTCGCGGATTCCCCCAGCGCGCCCCGGCACAGTCGCCGGAAATGCGAATAGGACACGCCATACTTTGTGCACATGTGACGCAACGTGCCACCAGCGGGTGCGCGCGTGAGCAGAAAGCGGATCAGGTCGTACGATTCGCAACGGCGCAGCACATCGAGCATCGTTCGAAAACCTTCTCCCGGCGCGGTCATTTGACTTAGGAACCACAGCTCGCATTGCCGACGGTCGACCCATGGTGTCGCGACCGGCACCCGATGCAGCGCAGGCACGGCGCAGCGCCGGTAATGGTCGTCCGAGTCATTGCCCATCGCGTGCGCTTCGTCCATGAACGCCAGCAGCTTGACCAGCACGTTGCAGTGCAACCGCTGGTAGTGCAGCGTGCCGCCTCTGACCAGCAGCGTGCCTTTGCCGTGCATCAGCAATCCGCAATACCCGGGACTCAGCTCCAGTCGCGTCGGCCCCACGTTGCCGGTCGGCTGCAGCTCCAGCAACAGGCTTCGGGTGGACGGCGGCGAACACACGAACCACACGCCGCCGCATGCCAGCGAGTACGATTGGTTTTCGCACAGCGCTTGCGCTTCTTCCATGATCTTCATGCTTCTCATCGACCACCTCACTCCCCGTCGAAGCCCGACGGTTCTTCCGTTTCACTATTCCGTGGCAAGCGCCGCCGGCGCGTCACACGTCGCCAATTTCCTCTGCTTGCTCCTGACTTGCGTCGAACGACGCCAGCCATAGCTGACGCACGAACAACTTCCGCCAGATGTTGGGCGGGCCTTTATCCTTGTCGTCCTCGAACGTGCCGACATCGGGCGACGGCGAATCGATGTCCGACGCAGGTGGCTGTCCCTGCGACGCCCCTTGCATGCTGCGAACGCGCTCCGCAAGCGACATCGGTGTCGGTTCGTTGGCGGGGTCTGCGGACACCGGTGAGATCGTCGAGATGCCTTCAACGGTGTTCATCGTCGCCTCCTGTCGTATCGAAGCACCCTGTAGCCGGGGCGATTGCGGGGCGCCGGGCCGCATCGACGTCGCGGCCCGTGTTCGCAGTTCGTTCCGTCTGAGCCGGATCCGTCGCCAGCGCAGCGACATGCTCACCGAGCGACCTGAGCGCGGGCGCCAGCATCGCGTGAAGGTCCGCCTTCGATGCGTTCGGGTCGAGGTCCAGTGCCGCCTCAGCCCGCGCGACGTAGTCGTGCGGGTCGTACTCGATCACGGTGCTTCCGCGGCGCACGGAGATACGCTCGTCCGTCGCCCTGAATTCGAGCTTGAGCGGTGCATGGCAAGCGGCTTGCACCCGCGCACGAATGTCGTCGCGACGAGGCTTGAGAAGCACCGGCAATACAATCGTCACGGGGACGTCGGACGGCACGTCGGCGAAGGCATGCAGCGCGTCTTCGAGCGCGGCGAGCAGTGCCTGCGGGTGGCGCGACGCGCACGTCAGCAAGCCGCGCACCTGTTCGATCATTTCGCCGCGCCAGCGCAGGCACAGCTGCTCAGTGCGCATCAGATGCGCCACCACGTCTTCGAGCGCCATGGCCATACCGTCGCGATACCCTGCGTGCATCGCACACGCACGTTGCCCGGCCATCGTTTGCTGCGTCTCGGCGACACGCCGCTTCGCCCAACGACGAATGTCGTCGTCGACGCGCTCGGTGCGGGTCCCGCGAGCCAACTCGTCGCGGCTCACGACAACGCCGTCAATGACGCGTGTCCGGGGGGGAATGGGGATGCTTCTTGGCATATTGCAGAGCCGTCACGAAAAGTCGCACGTCGCGCGCGTCGGGCATGTCGGCGGCGCAGGAATCGAGGGGGGGAAATAGCAATGGCAAGCGCTGACGAAGCGGTTCGCGAAGCGGTGCACTTAACGCCATGAGCCGCACAAACCCTTCGCCGAGCAATTCGCTGTGCGACGGCGGCACCTCCACTGCGCACGGCACCGCATCGAGCACCGGCAACCGCGCGTACGCATAGGCCCACCGGGGCAATCCGAGCAGCGCAGCGCGACGACACAGACTGGCCTTGTGCACCTGACATCCCATCAGATAGGCCACCTGCGGCAACAATCGCCAGTTCAGTACCCAAGGCCGCTCCACGATCCCGATCTGATCGAACGGCCAGTGCCTGTCGAGACGAAATCCGGCGATGAGCATTTCGTTGATCACGGCCCGCTGACGCGGCGACGAGAACGGCGTCGGATAGATGAAGCGCACCGGATGGATGTACGACACCGGGTCGAACATCATCGTCCTCCAGCTCACGGCAATCGGACTCGGCGACTCGTGCAGATCGGGTGTCGGGTAGAAGGCCATCATCGGCCCTCCGACACTTGCGGCGTGACGTCAGTGCGCCGCGGCCACCTGACGCGCGCTCTCAGCGTCGCAGCGAGAACCGCGCAAGCCAGCACGCCGACCACCAGGAGCGGCCAGAGCGGGCGGCCTTCGTTCGTTCTCTTCTCGACCGGCAACGACGGCCCCGCACTGAGCGAGACCGGCTGCCGCGAGAGCACGACGGAGATATTCTCGTAGCGCACATCGTCGAAACTGTTCTTGAGAAATCGCCGGATGTCATTGATCAGCGCTGTCGCATCGACGTCGTTCCGATACACGACGACAGCAGAAATATGTGGACTGGATATCGCGGCACTGGAAGGCTGCGCATCGACGTCATAGCTCACATGCACGCGCGCCGCGAGTACGCCGCTCATCAATCGGACGGACTGCTCCAGCCGCTGCTCGATCGCAGAGTACAGGCGCGCCCGTTCGGCGCGCGGTGACGCCACGAGCGAATCGGGCGGGAACATCTGTGCGATTTCCATACGGGGACGCGACGGCAAGTCGTATGTCTTGAGCCAGTCCACCGCTTGCGGAAAATCGGCGGCGTCGACCGAAATCGAATAGCCCGCCTTTCCCCCGTCGGTCTTCTGCGTCGCGATGTCGTGACGCAGCAGCACGGCAGCCACTTCGTTGGCCTGCTGCTGGTCGAGCGCGCTGAGCAGCGTCTCGGCTTTGCGGCATCCCGTGAGCGCCAGCACTGCAACGAGGAGAAAGACGTAGCGGCGCATTACCGAAGCAGGGCCTCGACGGCCGCCACCGACTTACGCGCAAGCGAACTCGCCATGCCGACATCGATACCGTATACGGCGAGCCGATTCTGCAAGTCCATCGCGCTCTCCGGATTACTGGGATCGAAGCGCGACGCTGCCGCCGCGATGCCTGCGCGGTCCGCTTCGAAATCGGCGGACAGATTGGCCACCGCGTTCATGAAACGCGACTCCAGCGTCTGACCTGAAGCAGGATCGGTCGCAGACACCGATGCGTTGAGGTCCAGCGATCGGACCGATAACAGCGAAGGATCAAATAGCATGGCAGCCTCGTTCGATATGTCGGTGAAACACACGGGCAGTCGATGGCACGTGCATCAGTACTTGGAGATGACCCCTTGCGCCGTGTCCTTCAGTGTCTTGACGGTGCCGGACTGTGCTGCACGCATCGTCGTGTAGGCGGCCATGGCCGCCTGGAATTTGGCCATGCCCTCCGATTCGGTCGGGTCGCTTTTGATCAGCTCGATCGCCTCGTCCATGCGCTTCTTCAATTCCGATGTCGGTCCATTGAATTCCTTCGACAGCTGCTCGAGGTAAGTCAGGTCCTCGCCGTTCACTCCCGGAGTGCTCACGTTCATGGTTGTTCCAAGCTCCTGTGCGGCATTACTGCCGGTTGATAAATCGCCACTGATGCGGTCCGTCTTTCACATAAGCGCTCGGACCGTACGCGTACGATTGCTTTGCCGTCCAGTCATCGCGCAAATCGACGTTGAAGTGCACCAGACGCTTGCCCCACCGCCGCTCGAAGGTCTGCATAAAGCCATAGAGACGGCGCAACTGGACATCGTCGAGTTCCGTGCTGATGTGGAACGTCACGCCTTCAGGCGTGTCGGTGCGCAGAAACGGGACCATCTGACGTTTGAGCGCGTCCTCGGCTTCGCCGTTTGCTTCGGTTTCGTCATGCAGTGTGATGTTCACGCGGTGGGCATAGGGAATTCGCTCCAGCAGCGCCTGACGGAACTGCGTCATCTCCACGTCCGACAGCCCCTTCTGCTTGCGATTGATCCATAGCTCCGGCACGGCCGGGTCGTCGAGCGAGAGCTTGAAATACAGCACCTCGGTGCGCGATGTATCGATCCACTGCGTGATGCGCGCGTTCTCTTCGTCGAGCGCGACAAGCACCAGCTTTTCCCGCTTGATGACCTCTGCGCCGAGCGCGCGCGCCAATGCGTTACGCGCGTCGCCGTCTTCCGTAAGCACGTAGAGATGACTATCGTTACCGGGCAGCACGGTGGCGCGACCGCCGAGCGACTCGAGGTATTCCGACACGCTCTGCGCCTGGCGTTGCGGCTCCGAGCGCCAGTAAAAGAACGCGCTTGCGACGAGCAGCACGACGACAACGCACGACCAGAACGCCTGCTGCCAGCGTCGGCGCGCGTGCGCCGGACTCACCACGTCGTCGAGCCGCGTGCGGGCGCACAAGCTGCGCTGCACCTCGTCGGACCACGCAGCGTAGATACGCTTCACGCCCACGCGAACATCGCCAATGCGTGCGATCTGCGAGTCGTCGATGGCGACTTCCGCACCGGCACCTTCGTTGAGCACGCGCACGAACAGCCCCTCGCGTCCGGCGTCGTCGACCAGCACTTCGAAGTTGTCGCCACCTTCGCCGTCCATCGGCACATAGATGGCGTTGGGCGGCATTTCCGTCTGCCAGCCACGATCGAACGCGGGATCGCTGGGGCCGATGACGAAGAGCGTCACCCCGGGCGGCAGCGCGAACTCGCAGCCGCGCATCGGGCCAGTCAGCAGACGTAGCACCGCCCCTTGGGGAATGTCGTCGATCTCGTCGGGTCGGAGGTCTGATTCCATCATCTCTTCGCGAGCAAGCGATACCGGACTGTCAGTCGACGTCGGCGGTGTTCGTCGTTCGCGCTCCTCAACAATGAATTCGTTGAGGCTGAGAATACCGACCCGGGATCAGCGATTCATGATGGGATTCTTCGCATCCGGGAGATGCGTGATCAGGACTTCAAAAATCCGCTGCGCTATCGCGCGGCTGGTGAGGGCTGAGTGGGCGGAACGGGTGATAGGCGTTGCGCGCGGTCTCGATTCATGGCGTCGAGTTTGCCCTGGGCGGCAACGTCGCCCTGCGCGGCGGCCTTCCCGTACCACAGGCGTGCGCGCTCGGGATCGGGCGTCACAACGCCGTAGCCGCGCTCGTAATAGCTCGCCACGATGTATTGCGACGGCAGGTCACCGCCGCGCGCCGCTTTTTCGTACCAGGTGAAGGCAGTCTTGTAGTCTTTGGGCACGCCCCGCCCGATGAAGTACTCGTTGGCAATGGCCGCCTGCGCCTGCACATGGCCCTGCTTCGCGGCTTTCTCGTACCAGAGGTTGGCCTGAGGAATCGATTTGTTCACGACGTAGCCGTCGTCGAACATCTTGCCGTAGACGTATTGCGCCTGCGTCATGCCCGCGTTGGCGGCCCGCTCCAGCCATTGCACAGCGCCGTTGGGATCGGCCGTCCCCCCTCGCCGTTGAGCAGCATCATCGCGTAGTCGAACTGCGCGAGGCGATTGCCCTGCTCGGCGGCGCGGCGAAATGCGTCGAGCGCCTGCGTTTGCTGGCCCGCCTCGTACTGATGCACGGCCTGATCGGTGAGCGCCTGCGCCGGCGCCTGTGCGGCAGCGACCGCGTAGGGGACCGGGGCGCACGCAACGCCCGCAAGCACAATGACAGCACCGGCGAACACGCGGCGCAGGGCGAACGACGTCGGGACGGCTCGGGTCATGGCACACCTCCGGGAACGGACGTACGCCTATTGTGCGCCAAACAAAAAGCCCCGGCTTGAACCGGGGCTTCGGGGTGAGATCGCTGTCGTGCCATCGCACTTAGGCACTTGGGCACTTACGGCTTGATGTAGGCATAGCCCTTTTGCTGCAAGCGCGTCAGTTCGACCACGCCGGACGGTGTGAAGTCCGCGTCCAGCACAAACTGGTCCTTCTTCAGATTGCGCTGCTTGAGCGTGATTTCGCACACCTCGAACTTGACGCCGCGCGCGTGCAGGGCCGAGATCAGCGGCCCGACGGTCGCCGCATCCTTGTAACTCTCCATCAGAAAATCGACGCCCTGCGAATGCGCGACAACCACGATCTTGGTGTCCGGCACCGTGTCCAGCTGGTTGCGGATGTTGCGCAAGCCTGCGAGTGCCTGATGCTCGGCGTCGTTGATGTGATACACGACCTTGTCTTCCGCAAATGCCGACGTGGCCGGTACAGCGAAAACAGTGAACAGGAATGCGGTCAGCAGGCCGCGCAGCAAAGTCTTGATCATGAGAGTCCCCTTTCGCGATATCGGGTGTTGGCGATTGACGTTATAGATGCCAGTTACGTGTAACCAGCCGCATCATAGCGCGATGTCACATATCGGTTCTGTGACATCGCGGGCGTCATCCCGGAGGATGACGGCCAATTCGCACAAGCCGTCGCTCAGGCGGTCACTTCCGACCAGCAGTTCGGCGTCTCGTAAAGACGCAGACGCACCAGGCGCAGGTCGCGACCGTAATGCGCATCGAACACATGGCTCAGCTTGTCGAACGCCGCAGCGGCGAGATTCTCGACGGTCGGCACGCGATCGAACACCACGGTCTTGTGGTCGGGCATCGTCTCAAGGAAAGTGCGCACGGCCGTGTCGCCTTCATAGACGAGGAATGCGTGGTCCCACACCGACACGAGGTGCTCGTTGGCGAGCGCCTTCACGTCGGCAAAGTCCATCACCATGCCGTTGTCGGACGCACCGCTCTCACGGCTCACTTCGCCCGCAAGCGTGATTTCGAGCACGTAGCGATGCCCGTGCAGATTGCGGCACTGGCTTCGGTGATCGGGAATGCGGTGGCCCGCATCGAATTCGAGTTTCCGGGTAATCGTAATCACAGCAACGGCTCAGGGAATATTCAGGTATTTGTGCGTCTGCATCGACAACGACCAGCGCGGGTGCGACTTGCAATAGTCGATCGCCAGCCTGGTATTCGTGTCCCGCAACGGGCCATCCATCGGTTGCAGATAGAAGTGCGTGAAGTCGAGCGCTTCGTAATCGGCCAGACGCTGACGATCCTGCGGCACCACAACCTTCAGTTCGTCGCCACGCGTGACGATCAGTTCGGCATCGGCCTTCGGGCTCACGCACACCCAGTCGATGCCTTCGGGAATCGCTTGCGTGCCATTGGTTTCCACGGCAATGCGAAACCCCTCGGCATGCAACGCAGCGATCAGCGGCGCGTCGAGCTGAAGCAGAGGCTCGCCACCGGTGCACACGATGAAGCGGTGCGCGCGATCGTCCTGCGGCCACAGCGCGACGACCTGTGCGACGAGCTCGGCAGGTGTGCGGTACTTCCCGCCGTTCTCGCCATCGGTGCCGACGAAGTCCGTATCGCAGAACTGGCAGACGGCATCGGCGCGGTCCTCTTCGCGCCCGGTCCACAGGTTGCAGCCTGCGAACCGGCAGAACACGGCCGGGCGTCCGGCGTTTGCGCCCTCGCCCTGCAATGTGTAGAAGATTTCCTTTACCGCGTACGTCATGATGCTCTCGATTCGACTATGAAGAATCAGACCGCCTGGCGACCCTGATTCCGGTTATCGCGTGCCCGCCACTGCTCGTAGCCACGCTGACGCAACTGGCACGCCGGACATTCGCCGCATCCGTAGCCCCACGGGTGCAGCACGCTGCGCTCGCCCAGATAGCACGTGTGCGTGTCTTCGCGCACGGTCTCCACGAGCACGTCGCCGCCCAGATCCTGCGCCATCTGCCACGTATCGGCCTTGTCGATCCACATCAGCGGTGTCTCGACGATGAAGCGCTGGTCCATACCCAGATTAAGCGCGACCTGAAGCGCCTTCATGGTGTCGTCGCGGCAATCGGGGTAGCCGGAGAAATCCGTCTCGCACATTCCGCCGACGAGCACGCGCAAGCCACGGCGATACGCAATGGTCGCACCAATCGTCAGAAACAGCAGATTTCGTCCCGGTACGAAGGTGTTTGGCAGATTATTCGCCGCCATCGCAATCGTGGTTTCGCGCGTCAGCGAGGTTTCGCTGATCTGACCGAGAATCGACAGGTCGATCATGTGATCGTCGCCCAGTCGCGGCGCCCATTGCGGAAAACGTTCGCGGAGCTTCGCCAGCACGTCGGTGCGGCACTCGAGCTCGACGCTATGGCGCTGGCCGTAATCGAAACCCAGCGTCTCGACGCGCGCGTAGCGCGAGAGCGCCCACGCGAGGCAGGTGGTCGAATCCTGTCCACCGGAGAACAGAACCAGAGCGGAATCGGTGCTTGTCGTCATGATCATGCGCTAGCAGTATCGCCCTTGCCGTCGGAGCATCGAGGCATCGCGACAGCGGGGGCCGGGGCACGCGCTTGCGGTTGCCATCGAAGATCGGACCTTTCGGACATTCAGGACTTACGGACATCGCAGTCTCGAACGTCCCCGGACCTTCCGGGCAACCCGCGTGCGGGAGTTGTCACGCGATTTTGAACCGCGTTGCCCCGCGCAGCTATCGCCGGGCCGTTATACCCATCATCGGGCAGCGTTTTCGGTCAAACGCAAAAAGGGCTTGCGATATGCGCAAGCCCTTCGAATTTGGTGGCCTGGGTCGGAATCGAACCAACGACACGCGGATTTTCAATCCGCTGCTCTACCAACTGAGCTACCGGGCCAAGAGAAAAGAGATTATAGAGAACGAATACGCTTTGCGCAAGCCCCTACACTAAAAAATCTGCAGCGAAGCGGCATGGCGGCACCTTTGCACGCGCCACACCGCCGTTCCATCAGGTCTTGCTCTTGGACAGTTCGACGCCCAATTGCTTGAGCTTGCGATACAAGTGCGTGCGTTCCAGCCCGGTCTTCTCGGCCACACGCGTCATGCTGCCGTGTTCCTTGGCCAGATGGTAAGCAAAGTATGCGCGCTCGAACGCGTCGCGGGCTTCGCGAAGCGGGACGTCGAAGGAGATGTCCGCCGACATGCCCGCACCGGCCAGGCCGCTCACGCCGTCTGCATCGCTCACGCCAAGCGGCGCATGATGCGAGGCCGTACCGTTCAGACCCGCACCGGCGTGGCGCGACTCGCTCTCGCCGAAAACACCGGCTTCGAGCGCGTCGTCATCGCTTTCGAAGGCGCTCGCCGCCCCACTGGACGCTTCGCGTTTGCCGCGCGCCAACCCCTGCTCCACCGCCTGCAACAGCTTTTGCAGAGCAATGGGCTTCTCGAGGAAATTGAGCGCGCCGATCTTCGTCGCCTCAACGGCGGTGTCGATCGTGGCATGTCCGGACATCATGATCACGGGCATGGTCAGCAACTGCTGTGCCGCCCATTCCTTGAGCAAGGTCACGCCGTCGGTATCGGGCATCCAGATATCGAGCAGCACGAGATCGGGCGTGTGTGCGGCACGGAAAGCGCGCGCTTCCTGCGCGTTCTCCGCGACCTCCACGACATGCCCCTCGTCGCTCAGAATCTCCGAGAGCAGCTCCCGGATCCCCATTTCGTCATCCACCACCAAAATGGTTGCCATTTACGCTACCTTCGTGTGTTCTGCCGGCTTGCTGCGCGGCAGTTCCTGGTCGTCAGCCAATTGAGTAAACAAGATCGAAATCTGTGCACCTGCACTGCCTTCGCCCTCGGGTAAAGACCGGTTACGGATGTCGATACGCGCCTGATGCTCGTCGATGATCTTCTTGACCATCGCCAACCCGAGCCCGGTGCCCTTCGACTTGGTCGTCACGTAGGGTTCGAATGCGCGGGTCAGAATGCGCGCCGGGAAGCCCGGCCCATTGTCCGTGATCGTCAGACGCACTGCTGTGCGCTTCGGTTCGCCGGGATGCACATCCGTTCCTGCGTATTCTACTGTCTTCGTTTCCACCGTGATAAGAGGGTTTTCGGTTCCGCCGACCGCATCTTGAGCATTCTGCAGCAGATTATGGATAACCTGCCGCAATTGCGTCGAGTCTCCGCGGATCTCCGGCAGCTCGGCATCGAGATACGGACGGATCGTGCCGCGTCCTTCATCCACACCATACAACGTCAACACTTCGCCAATCAGCTCGTTGAGTTGCAACGGATGCATGATCGCGGGCGGCAGTCGCGCATAGTCGCGGAAATCGTCCACCATGCGCTTCATGGCCGCCACCTGATTGACGATGGTCGTCGCGCCCTTGCGCAATACTTCGGCGTCGGCCGGCGGCAGCTTGTCGGACAGCTTCATCTGCAAACGCTCCGCCGAGAGTTGAATCGGCGTGAGCGGATTCTTGATCTCGTGCGCCAGACGCCGCGCCACTTCGGCCCATGCCACCGAGCGCTGCGCGGAGATCACGTCGCTGATGTCGTCGAACACCACCACGTAGCCACCGCCTGCGCTGGTCGGCACCCCGGCCACCGCCACCATCGGCTCCGGCAGATGCGAGCCGCGCACCAGCAGCGTCACGCCGTCGGTTTCGCCTGGCAGCGTCAGACCGATCTGCTGCTGCCAGTGCCCGCGCGGGCCGACGTCGGCATTGGCGTCGCGATCGGCGAACGCACGACGTAGCGTTTCACCGAACTCTACCAGCGCCGGAATATGGGCGGGCGAGCGATTCAACTCGCCCTGAAAACTCTGCTTGAAGATGCGTTCGGCGCCGGCGTTGGCCGTCGTCAGTCGGAAATCGCGGTCGAAGACGAACACACCGGCCGTCAGGCTCGACAGAATGGACTCCAGGTGCGCCTTCGAACTTTCCAGCGCGAGCCGGTTGCGCTCGACGGTGGCGCGCGCGTCGGACAACTGACGCGTCATTGCATTGAAGGCCTGCGTCAGGAAACCCAGTTCGTCATTGGTACGCACCTCACCCTTGGGCGACAAGTCGCCGGCCGCCACTTCCTGCGTGCCGCGCGCGAGCAGAAACAGCGGACGCGCCAGCTGACTGCCGAGCGCCAGCGCGAGCATCATCGCCACGAAGGTCGCGAGGAATAGCGATAGCGTCAACGTACCGATGTACATCTTGCGAAGGCCCGTGCGTCCCAGCGCCTTCTCCTGATACTCGCGATAAGCGTTCTGCACGGCCTCGGCGCTCTTGGCCAGATTGGCCGGGACCAGTTGGGTGACTTGCAGAAACCGTTCGTCGTCCTGCAACGACGACGTGTAACTCGACGGAATGCGGATCACCACCCGCCAGCGCAACTGATCGTGTCCTTCGTGCCGGTCGTAGCCTTCGCTGCCGCCTTCGATGGCCGTGTAGCCACGCGGTTGCGTGCGCGCCTGTCGCAACATCAGCGCCGTGGGCAGATCGGGCACCAGCGCGTTGAAGTTGCCTGAGGCCGAGGCCAGCACGCGCCCGTTGCCGTCGACGATGGTCGCGTCCTGCAAGCCGAACTGATCTCGCATGCGCAGCAGCGTGAGCGTGCCGCCCTTCTCGCCGCTCGACGCCAGATTGTCGGCCACCAATTGCGCCTTCGCACTCAGATCGGACAAGCCGTTGTTCAGAATCGCACGCCCGAGTTCGAGACCGGAGTCGAGCGCCGTCTCAACCCGCACGTCAAACCACGATTCGATGCTGCGCGAGACGAATTGCAGCGACACGAGATAAATGATGCCGCCCGGCAGCACACCCACCAGCGCGAAAAAGATCGCGAGCTTGGCCAGCAGTCGCGTGCCGAAACGTCGCTGGCGCAGCCGTACGAGAATGATCCAGACGAGCGCGCCGACGATGAAGACGAAGATGAACGCGACCGCGATATTCGCGGTGTAGAGCAGCGAATAGTAGCGATCGAAGAATTCGGTATTGGCCGACGCAAGCGCAAGCAGGCCGAACAGACCGATGGCGACCAGCGCCATCGTGACGATCAGCGTGCGGATGACGATGTGCTTGAGCAAGCCGCTGCCGTTATTTGACACGGGCAGCTCCGGGCGGAAGGGCCGCATTGAAGGCCAGTGGCAATTTGCCTGTCGAGCGCGAGGCAGCATTCGCGGCGTTCGCAGGACTCGTCGCATCGGGCGATGCCGTCATTCCCGTCAGGCCGAAGCTCGCAGGCTCGGCGGACGGTGCCAGCGTGATCGGCACGGCTGCGCCGGACGCAGATGTCGATGCAGACGCTGTGACGGGCAGTGCCGCCACGGTCGGTACCGACAAGCTCGCCGAGGCCGACGGTTGCGCGGGCGTGAACAGGAAACGCGTCCAGTCCGAACTGAGGTTCCAGTCGCGGTTGTTCACTGCGTCGATCTGGAACGGCTTGGGCATGAGCGCGTTGTCGAGCCGCATGCGCACCGACACCTGATACTGCGTGCCCGGCTTGGCCACGCCCTTCTCGATCACGCGCCAGCCGCTGACATTGCGCACGAGCGCGAGCGCTTCGCGCAGCGAACCAAAACCGAGTTGCAGGCCGCCGCTGTTGCTGTTGCCGTTATTGCTGGAGACACGATATTGACGCGTGAGCGGTTGGAACCACAACCGCACGCTCTGCGACGTATTCACGACCTTCTCGTCGAACCAGTACCAGCGCGAGCGGGTCAGTTCGAAGTCCGTCGTGAAATAGAGGGAGATGCCGCGATTGACGGCATCTTCGAGACTGCTATTTAGCTCGAAGGCGAAGCGTGCGTCGAGCGACCAGCCGCCGTCCGACGGTTCGAGCCGGGCCTCGCGCACCTGAATTTCATTTTCGGCGCGCGCGGGTGCCGTGTAGCCGAGCGCAAAAACGCACAGCAGCAGTGGCAGCAGGCAGGCCAGTAGCCGTTGGGAGAAAGTCACCGTTTCTGGAAGCGAGCGTAGTAGAAACCGTCGTGGGCGCCGCCAGGGGTCATCAGCAATTGCCCGGGAGCGTCCAATCGTACCGCATCTGTGCGTACACGTTCAAACCATTGCGCTTGCTGCTCGTTTTCCGCCGGGAAGACGGAGCACGTCGCGTAGATCAGTTCGCCACCCACGGCCAGCGTCTCCCACAGCGCGAGCAGAATCCGGCGCTGCTCCTCGACCAGCGCGTCAATGTCGGCCTCGCGACGCAACCAGCGAATGTCCGGATGACGGCGCACGATGCCCGCCGCCGAACACGGCACGTCGGCCAGAATACGGTCGAACGGCACGCCGTCCCATCCCCCTCCGGACCATTTCGACGGATTGCCCGCGTCGCCGATGCGCACATCCGCTTCCAGCCCGAGACGTTCGAGATTCTCGTAGATGCGCGGCACGCGCGTGCGGTCCGATTCGAGCGCCGTCACCTGCACGTCCGCCATTTCCAGCAGATGGCCGGTCTTGCCGCCAGGGGCTGCGCAGGCGTCCAGCACGCGCATGCCGGGCGTCGGATGCTCGCCGAGCACCAGCGGCGCAGCCCGTTGCGCGCCGGCATCCTGCACCGAGACCCATCCGTCGGCGAAACCGGGCAGACGATCGACCGGCACCGCCTGCGCCAGACGCAGCGCCACCGGGCCAATGATCTCGGCCTCCATGCCAGCCTGCGCCAGCGCCGCCTGCATGGCGTCCACGCTGACACGACGCGTGTTCACGCGCAGCGTCATCGGTCCGCGGCCATTGCCAGCGGCCAGCAGCGTCTCCCATTGGTCGGGATAGGCACGGCGCACGGTGTCGATCCACCATGCCGGGTAATTCCAGCGCGCTTCGGGTTGCGTCTCGATCTGTGCCATCAACGCGCTGCGCTCACGCAGGAAGCGCCGCAGCACTGCGTTGGCGAGCCCTTTCGCCGCCGCCGTGCGACGCTGCGCGGCAATGGCTTCGACCGCCTGATCGACGACCGTAAATTCGGTGTACGCAGCACCTTCGGCATCGTCTTGCAGCAACGCGAGCGCGCATAGAAGGATGTCGCGCACGCGTGCCTGCAAGGCCGGCTTGACCAGCACGGCGAGCAGCGCGCGGCTGCTGCCCAGACGTCGCACGGCGCGGTAAGCGAGATCCTGCGTAGCAGCACGCACGGTCGGTGCGCACTGGGCGGTGGCTTGCGTCAGCGCCTGCGGCAATGCGGTGCCCTTCTGGACAGATTCGACGGCCTGTGCAGCGCGTTGCAGCACATAGGCCAGGGATTCGGTGGGCAGACTCGGTTGCGGCATGGGCACTCTACAAACAAACATGCCCGCACGACGGCGGGCATGGGAGGGTAACTGGACGGCTGTCGGCCGACAGGATATCAGACGGGGTATTGGCCGGTGCGAGCCATCTCCATCAGACGCGCCACGCGCTCTTCGGTTGCCGGGTGGGTCGAGAACAGGTTCGCAAGACGCCCGCCGGACAGCGGATTCATGATCATCATCTGCGCCGTGGCCGGGTGCTGCTCGGCCGTGTCGAACGGAATCCCTTGCGCGTAACGATGAATCTTGTCGAGTGCCATCGCGAGCGACTGCGGGTCGCCGGAGATCTCGGCACCGCCCCGGTCGGCTTCGAATTCACGGGCGCGCGAGATTGCCATCTGAATCAGAGAGGCGGCCAGCGGCGCGAGAATCGCCACGGCAATGCTGGCGATCGGATTGGCCGGACGGCCGTTCTCGTCGCGTCCGCCGAAGAACATCGCGAAGTTGGCGAGCGCGGAAATCGCACCGGCCATCGTGGCGGAAATCGTCGAGATGAGAATGTCGCGATGCTTCACGTGGGCCAGCTCGTGCGCCATCACCCCACGCAGCTCACGGTCGGAGAGCACGCGCAGGATGCCGGTCGTCGCGGCCACCGCAGCGTTCTCCGGATTGCGGCCGGTCGCGAACGCGTTCGGCGCGTCTTCGTTGATCAGATAGACCTTCGGCATCGGCAGGCCAGCACGTTGCGACAACTCCCGCACCATGTTGTAGAACTGCGGCGCGCTGGTCTCGTCGACTTGCTGCGCGTTGTACATGCGCAGCACCATCTTGTCCGAAAACCAGTACGAAAAGAAATTCATCGCGAGCGCGAACGCCAGCGCGAGCATCATGCCCTGCTTGCCGCCGATCATGCCGCCCACCACCATGAACAACGCGGTGATGGCCGCCATCAGCAGGGTGGTCTTCATCCAATTGAACATAGTGTTCTCCTCTGCAAATCCTTGATGACCTCACGGATCACGCACTTTGCGTGTCCTCGGGCGTTAGATGGCGTCGCTTACCGAAAATTCAACGTCCCCGGCACCGGTGTCGACTAATTTTTCAGACGTTCACCGGGTTTGCATACGACTTCGAAGACGTTTTACGCCATTTTCGCGCTGTTTTGATGTCCGGAACGTAGAATCCCAGACTCACGCGTCACGTTCGAAACGCTCAGCCTGCCGCGCCAGCCGCAAACAGGTCGCCCGTCGCCAGTGCGAAGCCCGCCAGGAACTCGCGCACCGGCAGGCGCTTTCCGCCAGGCTTCTGGCACTCGGTCACGCGCAGCGCGCCTTCGCCGCAGGCGATGACGATGGCGTCAGCACTCACTTCGAGCACCGCACCGGGGGGAGTGCCCGGCTTGCCCGCCACGGCGCTCGCGCGCCAGAGCTTCACGGGCGTGTCGTGCACGGTACCCAGCGCACCGGGGAACGGATCGAACGCCCGCACCTGCCGTGCCAGCGTCTCGGCGGGCTTGTTCCAGTCGAGCACCGCTTCCTGCTTGGCGATCTTCTCGGCATACGTGACCCCCGACTCGGGCTGCGGTTCGGACGGCAGATGGCCGTCGCGTGCGAGCCGCTGCAACGCTTCAACGATCATCTTTCCGCCCAGCGCCGCCATACGGTCGTGCAGCGTCGCCGTCGTATCTTCGGGACCGATGGGTTCGGCTTCGCGCGAAATCATCGCACCGGTGTCGAGTCCGGCGTCCATCTGCATGATGGTGATGCCGGTCTCGGCGTCGCCCGATTCGATGGCACGGTGAATTGGCGCAGCGCCGCGCCAGCGGGGCAGCAGCGAGCCGTGAATGTTCAGACAGCCGTGGCGCGGCAGATCGAGTACTTCCTGCGGGAGGATCAGGCCGTAGGCGGCCACCACCATGACGTCGGGCGCGAGTGCGCGCAATTGCTCGATGGCCGCTGTCGCTTCTTCCGGGTACTTGCCGTTACGGCGCAACGACGGCGGCTGCGCCACCGGCATGCCGTGTTCCAGCGCATAGCGTTTGACGGGGCTGGCCTGAAGCTTCATGCCACGTCCAGCAGGACGATCAGGCTGAGTAAGCACCAACTCCACGGAGAAGCCAGCGACATCGATGGCGGCGAGCGCGGTTTGTGCGAATTCCGGTGTACCGGCGAAAACGATGCGAAGCGTCATGATGGACTTCCTCCTGCGGGGTGCAAACCTGGTGCTGCCGGTGGCCCCGGCGAATGCGACGACTTACTGTACGGCGGCGGGCGCAGCCAAAGCGGCGGAAGCCGTGGCGGGTGCCGCGGGCACGAATGCGCGGAAACGCTCGTTCGTGTCGCCGGCGCGGCCGCCCTGCCAGATCTCGCGCCAGGCGTCCGGCACCGCGATGCGCGCCGCTGCCTTATCGAGCACCAGCAGCGTGTCGCAGCGTGAAGCGTCGTCGAGGCTCGAAAGCTGCACCGGACGCACGTCGATGAAATAGTCGAGCATAGCCCGCTCGGATTCGCCCACGTTGAACGATCCGATGCAAGCGCTCGCTCCGGATTTTCCTGCCTCAGTCGCCTCTCTCGCCTCTCTCGCCTCCGTCGTCTTCATGGCTTTCGTTGCCCGCGGCACTTGCGCCAGCGCCTCATGCAACGCGGCGAACGGCGTGCGATAGCTGCGTGCTTCGTTGACCCACGGCAGCAGCAGCGTCGAAAGCGTTCCCCAGACAAACATCAGCCCAGCGAAACCGAACACGAGTGCACCGAGCGCACGACGATGCACGATGGCCGTCACCCACAATGCCGCGATCACGAGACCTGCGAGGAACAACCCCGGCGAGAACGGCAGCACGTAATCGAGTGGCAACCATTTGCCGATCGGACCCGCGGCGACGTGCCCGTTTCCGGTCAGTTGCAGCCCCCAGCGCACCCAGAGGAAGACGCCCAGCACACTCATGAGCACCAGCGCCACGCCCGACCACGTCTTCTCCAGCCACGACGGCAGGCGCACGCCTGCGCCCAGCACGGCGATAGCCGGGAAGAGCGACAACATATAGATGTCGCGGATGGCCGACGACACCACCAGCGTCAACACGAACAGCACGGCATACAGCCACAGCATGGCGAGTTCCGGGCGTTCGCCGACGAAGCGTCGCAGACGTTCGCCGGTGCCTTGGCGCAGCTGTGAAATCAGCGCGCCCACGGCAAGCCAGCCCGCCGGAAAGGTCAGCCCAAGCAAGCTGGTCACGTCGTTCCAGTACGACTTGCGTTCGCCCCCGAGATGCACAAAGCCGAAGAACCGGCCGAAGTTGTTATCCCAGAACCACTCGATGAACAGCGGCTCGGACGCGCGCCAGAACAACATCGGCCAGACGATCAGCCACGGCAGCGAGGCGAGCACCGCCCAACCGAGCGCCGTCGCGTAACGGCGCGTGCGATACGCAGGCAACACGAAGACGGCCAGTGCCGTGAGGCCCAGCACACCGGGTACGAGCAAGCCTTTGCTGAGGAACGCGATGCCAGCGCCTGTGCCGAAGAGCAGCCCCCACAGACGGGCGGAATTCTCGGCCCGCGCCAGACGCGCGAGCGCCGCCAGCGCGAGTGCGGCACCGGCCAGTTGCGGCACGTCGGCCGTGAGTTTGTGAATGTTTTCGATGGCCCCGAAGCTGCCGACCATGAGCATCGGCGCGAGCCAGTTGAAGGTGTCGGAACCATAGAGGCGCTGCGCCAGACGTCCCACGCAGATCACCGCAATGACGAGCCACGCGAGCACCGCGAACTGCGCACCCTGGAACACCGGCAGTACGGCGGACGTCACACGCGCGAACATCGCCCCCGTCCAGTACATGACGGGCGGCTTCTCGACGAATGGATCGGCGGCCACGCGCGGCACGATCAGGTCGTGACCTCGGAAGAAGTTGAGCACCATGCCGACCGAATACGGTTCGTCGGCTTTCCAGGGGTCGCGGTCGAACAGGCCCGCGAGCAGGAACGCGAACAGCAGTGCGGCGCTCAGCCAGAAAACAAAACGGGTACGGGAAGACGGCGTAGGCGTGGCGATGGACATCTCGTCAGACAGTCGGGGTGATTGGCCCGACGGCAGACGTTCGAGACGCCCCGTCGCAGCAGCGGAAGGCGGGCGCATGGCCCGCGAGCGCTGCAAGTATAGAGGACTTTAGCGGGCGCACCCAAACCTGATGGCGCGCGGCCGATGAGGTGCGCCGTGGCGATCAGGCGCGATCAGGCGCGTTCGGCCTGCTTCTTCATCTTCGCCTTGATGCGGTTGCGCTTGAGCGGCGAGAGGTACTCGACGAACACGCGCCCCTTGAGGTGATCCATCTCGTGCTGAATGCACACGGCGAGCAGATCGTCCGCGTCGATAACGAACTTCTCGCCCTTCTCGTTAAGCGCTTCGACGCGCACACGATCCGCGCGCTCGACTTCGTCGTAAATGCCCGGCACGGAGAGGCAACCCTCTTCGTAGACCTTTTGTTCGTCGCTACGCCACACGATCTTCGGATTGATGAACACGCGCAGTTCGTCGCGCGTCTCCGAGAGGTCCATCACGATGACTTGCTCGTGCACGTCGACCTGCGTGGCCGCGAGGCCGATGCCGGGGGCGTCGTACATGGTCTCGGCCATGTCCTTGACGAGTTGACGGATCCGGTCGTCGACCTCGGTGACCGGCTTGGCCACCTTGTGCAGACGCGGATCGGGATATTGAAGAATTGTCAGTAATGCCATGATGAAAACGGGAATTCGCCGCATTGCCCTGCGGGCGGCCGCACGCGCAAAATCGTGTGATCACGCAGGCGTACGGCAATGTCTGTCGCGCGCCCCGTTTGCTCTGGCCCCCCGGTCAATGCTTACCGGATGATGAAAAATTTTAGCATAGCGCTATCGTCGACGCTGGCGGCCGACGCGCCCCCGGCCGCTCGCGACGCCCGTCCCGCCTGCCTCACGCGCCATTCCTGTACGTCGAGGAACGAGAATCCCGCCCAGTTCGGGGCCACGCCCTCCAATGGACAGATCGGTGCGGGCCCGGAGGAAATCAAGGACTGGTTGCGCCTGTGCCACACGCCGGGTGTGCCGTCAGCGGCGGTCCGCCGTCTGCTGGCCGCCTTCGGTCCCCCCGACGCGATCTTCGGGGCATCGCGCGGCGCGTTGTCCGACGTGGTGCCTGTGGACGTCGTCGGGCGGTTGCTGGCGCGTACGTCTGCCGAATTGTCGACGCAAATCGCCGTCACGCTCGAATGGGCGGACCGACCGGGATGCGCCGTCGTTACTTTGTCCGAAACCGCCTATCCCCGCGCGTTGCTGACGCTCGGCGACCCACCGCCGATCCTGTATTACCGGGGCGACGGGACCCTGGCCAACCGGTCGGGAGACGACGGCGAGCGGGCCGTGGCCATTGTCGGTAGTCGTCGCGCCTCGCCTCAGGGATGCGACAACGCACGGCACTTCGCCCGGGGGCTGGGGGACGCGGGTGTCGCCGTCGTGTCGGGGCTCGCCGCCGGGATCGACGCGGCCGCACATGAGGGCGCGCTGGAGACGTTCGGGGGCACGTGCGCGGTCATCGGCACCGGCGCGGACATCGTCTACCCGACGCGCCATCGCGCACTGGCCGAACAGATCGCCGAACGGGGCCTGATGCTGTCGGCGTTCCCGATCGGCACACCGCCCCGCCCAGAGCACTTTCCCCGTCGCAACCGGCTGATCGCGGCACTCGCCCGGTGTACGGTGGTCATCGAGGCGACCACGCACTCCGGCTCGCTCATTACGGCGCGCCTTGCCGGTGAACTGGGACGCGACGTCCTTGCCGTGCCCGGTTCGATCCACTCGCCGCACAGTCAGGGGTGCCACGTACTCATTCGGGACGGGGCCACCCTCGTCACTTCGCCGGACGACGTGCTGGAAGCGCTGGGCCTGACGCCATCCTCCCCGGAAAGCGTCGTGCCCAGCGACCGCAAGCGTCAACGCCGTCCCTCACCCTCCCGAGCGGACGGCGCAACGCCGGATCACGGCAGACGGATTGCTCAAGGCAGCAATGACGGGCACGCGCCCCCCGTGCCGGATGTTCATGTCAGCCCGAAGCAGACGAAGGCAGACGTAAACACGGTCGTAGCGACAGACGCCCCGGCGGGCACGACAGCGGTTCTGAAGGCGCTGGGGTATGATCCCGTCAACGCGGACACCCTCTGCGAGCGCACCGGCCTCGGTATTGCCGACGTGCTGGCGCAACTGGGCGCACTGGAACTCGGCGGCCATGTCGCCCGTCTGCCGGGCGGCAGGTTCAGCCGACTGACTTTATCCGACTGACATCAGCCAGCTGATGTCGGCCCCCTGAAGTCCTGCCACGAGGGTCAAACAACGCGCTTCTGCCCGTCACCCCCCAAACACAGCAACCGACATCACCGATACCATGCCCGTTTTCGATCCCGTCGCCGACCGTTCTGCACTGGCTGCCGCGCTGGCCGGGGGCAACACGCGTCTCGTGGCCTGTCTGTGCGCGGCGTGGTGCGGCACCTGCCGTGAATACGCGCAAACCTTCGAGCAACTGGCCGCGAAGCATCCCGAGCTATGTTTCGTCTGGGTGGATATCGAAACACACGCCGACTGGCTCGACGACCACGACATCGAGAATTTCCCGACCTTGCTGGTTCAGGATGCACCGCAATCGGCGGGTCAGGCCCGCTTCTTCGGCCCGGTGCTGCCGGCCATCGGGATTCTCGATCGCATGCTCGACGCCGACGTACTGGGCAACGCCACGGTCGCGGCCCCCGCGCTGCGCGAGCATCTGCGGGACGCGTGAGCCCGCGTCGGCCCCGCCCTTGCCGACGGCTTGCGACGCGCTTATGATGTGCCGCTTTCAGGCACGCCTTGTGCCCGATCCGACGGCAACGCCGGATTGGCTATATGTTATAAAGCCAACGAATGTCGCCTGGCGACACCCCCTCAACATTACCTAACGTCATGTCAAAAGCTCTGATCATTGCCGAGAAACCGTCCGTCGCGAATGACATCGCGCGGGCGCTGGGCGGCTTTACCAAGCATGACGAGTACTTCGAGAGCGACGATTACGTCGTCTCGTCGGCGGTTGGCCACCTCGTCGAAATCGGCGCGCCGGAAGACTATGAAGTCAAACGCGGCAAGTGGAGCTTCGCCAACCTTCCCGTGATTCCCCCGCACTTCGACCTCAAGCCGATCGCCAAGAGCGAGTCGCGTCTGAAGGTGCTCACCCGCCTCATCAAGCGTAAGGACATCGACGTCCTGATCAACGCCTGTGACGCGGGGCGCGAAGGGGAACTGATTTTCCGTCTGATCGCGCAGCACGCGAAGGCCAAGCAACCGGTCCAGCGCCTGTGGCTTCAGTCGATGACGCCGCAATCGATTCGCGACGGCTTCAAGCGTCTGCGTACCGACGACGACATGCTCCCGCTGGCCGACGCCGCGCGCAGCCGTGCCGAAGCCGACTGGCTGGTCGGCATCAACGGCACGCGCGCCATGACGGCGTTCAACAGCAAGGGCGGCGGCTTCTTCCTGACGACGGTCGGTCGCGTGCAAACGCCGACGCTGTCGATCGTGGTCGAGCGCGAAGAGAAAATTCGCAAGTTCGTGTCGCGCGACTACTGGGAAGTCAAAGCCGAGTTCGTCGCCGCAGCGGGCTTCTACGAAGGCCGCTGGTTCGACCCGAATTTCAAGCGCAACGAATTCGATCCCGAGCAGCGCGATTCGCGTCTGTGGAGCGTGGCGGCCGCTGAGTCGGTCGTCGCCGCAGTGCGCGGCAAGCACGGCACCGTCACAGAAGAATCGAAGCCGTCGAGCCAGCTCTCGCCGCTGCTGTTCGATCTGACCAGCTTGCAGCGCGAGGCCAACAGCCGCTTCGGTTTCTCCGCAAAGAACACGCTCGGTCTGGCGCAGGCGTTGTACGAAAAGCACAAGGTGCTGACGTACCCGCGTACCGACGCACGCGCGCTGCCGGAAGACTACCTGGAGACCGTCAAGGAAACGATGGCGGTGCTCAAGGAGAGCAACAACTATCATCAGTTCGCCAATCAGGTCCTGAACAAGGGCTGGGTCAAGCCGAACAAGCGGATCTTCGACAACAGCAAGATCAGCGATCACTTCGCCATCATCCCGACGCTGCAGGCGCCGAAGAACCTCTCCGAGCCGGAGCAGAAGCTGTACGACCTCGTGGTCAAGCGCTTCCTGGCGGTGTTCTTCCCGGCCGCCGAGTATCAGGTGACGACCCGCATCACGGAGGTGGTCGGTCATCACTTCAAGACCGAAGGCAAAGTGCTCGTGCAGGCTGGATGGCTTGCCATCTACGGCAAGGAGGGCGCTGACGACGGCAAGGATGCGAAGGACACCAAGGAAGACCAGCCGAATCTCGTGCCGGTCGCCAAGGACGAAAAGGTCGGTGTCGACAAGGTCGCGGCCGTCGGCCTGCAAACCAAGCCGCCTGCACGCTACAGCGAAGCGACGCTGCTTTCCGCCATGGAAGGCGCGGGCAAGCTCGTGGAAGACGGCGAGTTGCGCGAAGCGATGGCGGGCAAGGGTCTGGGCACACCGGCCACGCGCGCGGCCATCATCGAAGGCTTGTTGACGGAAAAGTACCTCGTGCGCGAAGGCCGCGAGCTGCATCCGACGGCCAAGGCGTTCCAGTTGATGACGCTGCTGCGCGGCCTGGGCGTGGACGAACTCACGCTGCCGGAACTCACGGGCGAATGGGAGGCCAAGCTCTCGCAGATCGAGCGCGGCGGCCTCAAGCGCGACGAGTTCATGCACGAAATCGCGCAAATGACGCAGACCATCGTCAAGCGCGCGAAGGAATACGATTCCGACACCATCCCCGGCGATTACGCGACGCTCACGACGCCGTGTCCGCACTGTGGCGGCGTGGTCAAGGAAAACTACCGCCGTTTCGCCTGCACGAACTGCAATTTCTCGATCTCGAAGATCCCGGGCGGACGTCAGTTCGAAATCCCGGAAGTCGAAGAGCTGCTGCAGAACAAGACGATCGGACCGCTGTCGGGTTTCCGCAGCAAGATGGGACGTCCGTTCTCGGCCATCATCAAGCTCTCCCCCGATGACGAAATGGGCTACAAGCTCGAATTCGACTTCGGTCAGGATAACGGCGACGAAGATGGCGAAGCCCCGGACTTCACGGGTCAGGAGCCGGTCGGTCATTGCCCGAAGTGCAACGGCCGTGTGTTCGAGCACGGTATGCGTTACGTGTGCGAAAACGCCGTGGCGAATCCGAAGACCTGCGACTTCACGTCGGGCAAGGTGATTCTCCAGCAGGAAATCACGCGCGAGCAGATTCACAAGCTGCTCACCGAAGGCAAGACGGACTTGCTCACGAACTTCAAGTCGTCGCGCACCGGTCGCACGTTCAAGGCTTATCTGGCCAAGCAGAAGGACGGCAAGATCGGCTTCGAATTCGAGGCGAAAGCCCCGAAGAAGACCGTAGCGAAGGCGGGTGACGGCGACGCGAAGGGTGACGAAGGCGACGAGAAGGCCACGCCCGCACGCAAGACGGCGTCGAAAACCGCAGCGTCCAAGGCACCGGCCAAGAAGGCGGCCGCCAAGAAGACGACGGCCAAGGCCAAACCGGCGACCAAGAAGGCAGCGGCGAAATCCGACGACACCGCCTTCGACGAAGACGACGCACCGTTCTAAGTACGTCATGTCCCCGATGAAGCGCTGCAGCTTCATCGGTTCGGGCAATGAAAAACGGCCACCTCCTCACGGAAGTGGCCGTTTTGCTTTCCGAAGCCAGCCGCTAAGGTTGCTGAAGTCGCTAATGTCACCAAGTCGCTGGCGTCGCTAATGCCCCCTTAGGCTGCGTCACATCTGAATTTCAGTGGCAGGGGTCGACATCTTGGGTGGCACCCAGCGCTCGGCGGCCGAAATACCTTCGTTCTGACGGAAGTACTCGACCGTCAGATCGATGAAGCCACGCGTCTTTGCCGACAGATACTTACGGCTCGGGTAGACGAGCGAGACGTCGATGGGTGTCTGCGAATAGTTGCGCATCAGTGCCACGAGATCGCCGTCGCGCACGTCGTTCCCCACCAGGTACGACGGCAGGAAAGCGATCCCATGCCCGAGCAACACCGACTGACGCAGAAGCGCCGTGTTGTTGCAGATAAGCTTGTTCTGCACGCGCACACGCACTTCGCCGTCCGGGCCGGCAAACACGCGGTCGTCGCTCCAGAACTCGCTGGGCAGGCCCAGCACACCGTGTTCGCCCAGTTCCTGCGGCGTGACCGGCTCACCATGTTCGGCGATGTACGCGGGCGAAGCGCACAACATTACACGCGTCTCCGCGAGCACACGCGAAATCAGGCTTTCGCTGTTGATCATGCGCGTGAGCAGAATGCCGCAGTCGTAACCTTCTTCGACCAGATCGACGGCCCTGTCGGTCAGCGTGAGATCGACCACGACCTTCGGATGCAGCTCCTGATACTTCTTGACCAGCGGTGCGAGGTTGCGCACCCCGAATGACACGGGCGCGACGACCTTCAAAGTACCTTTGGGGTCGCGTGACGCGCTGGAGATGAGGGCGTCGGCTTCGTCGACTTCATCGATGATCTGCCGGCAGCGTTCGAGATACACCTGACCGGCGCCGGTCAGCGACAGGCTGCGGGTGGTGCGGTTGAGCAAGCGAACGCCGAGATGCGATTCAAGTTCTGCGACGTGCCGCGTGACAACAGCGGCGGACAAGTCCATCTGGGCGGCCGTACGGGCGAAACTCCCGTTATCGGCGACTTTGACGAAAACGCGCATCGATTGCAGACGGTCCATGTTGTTTCCAATCGTGATGTGCCGCGTCGTTCCGGCAGAAGCGCATAGGGCGTATGCGCGTATGGGCAGACCGGCAAGCTGCCAGCACTGCGGATACCTGGGGAAACTCGCCAAAACCCGCGGGCACCGGTCGGACCGCCGCCCCGGCGGTTCCGGGGCGAGCCTCGCGCGTGCCGCCAGGGCTGTCGACACGGCGGGGACTTCAATAAGGCGCTAGCTTACCGTAGACGACAAAAAATTGCCTGCCGCGGCAATGATTTCGGTGCACGTCAGGCGTGCCGCGTGCGCACCGCGACGCAAGAATCCACTTCCAATGCGGCAATTCGCGCAACGACGTCCCGCATTGCAGGCGTCTCACGCGGCTTGCATGCCGCCGACCCGGCTGTTTGACGCAGGTCACGGCGCGCCGCGCGTGCCGGGGCTAGAGTCGAGTGTCTCCTATTGTTTCGGGCCTCGTCATGAACCCCCTTCCCATTTTGTCGACGCCTTGCGCCAGTTCGCCTGACGATCCGCATGCCAGCAAACCGTGCCCGGGCTGCACGTCCCGCAATTTGGGAGAGGATCCCGGGCATTCTCGCTGTCAGTCCCGCGCAGCGGCATCTTCCCGCACGGCGCCGTCGTCTCTGGCATCGGCCAGTCCTGTTCAGTTCGACGCCCGTCTGCTCGGCCGTTACGACGTAAACGGACCACGCTACACTTCGTATCCGACCGCGCTGCAATTCCACGACGATTTCGGTGTCGGCGACTACGCCCGCGCCGCCGCGCAATCCAAGCGCACCGGCAAACCGGTCTCGCTGTATCTGCACGTGCCGTTTTGCGACACGGTGTGCTTCTACTGCGCGTGCACCAAGATCGTGACGAACAATCGCTCGCATGCAGAAGCCTACGTGGCGCGGCTTCATGCGGAACTCGCGCGTCAGGCGTCGTTGCTCGGCGCGGGCCGCACGCTCGCACAGATGCACTGGGGCGGTGGCACCCCGACGTTCCTCTCACTGGAACAGATCGCCTCGCTCGTCGACGCGATCAGCCGTCACTTTGTCATGACGCCCGACGACAGCGCCGAATACGCCATCGAGATCGATCCGCGCAGCGCGGGACCGGCGTCCATTCGCGCGCTGCGGGCCCTCGGCTTCAACCGGCTCTCCATCGGCGTGCAGGACTTCGATCCGCGTGTTCAGGAAGCGATTCACCGTGTGCAGCCGCGCGCGCTCGTCGAAGCGACGTTGGACGCCGCACGCAGTTGCGGCTTCAAGTCGGTCAATTTCGATCTGATCTACGGCCTGCCCCATCAGACAACCGCCTCCTTCTCGAATACGCTCGATGCCGTCATCGAGATGGCCCCGGAGCGTTTGTCGGTCTTCAGCTACGCACATCTGCCCGAGCAGTTCAAGATGCAGCGCTGTCTGCCCGACGCACTGCCGGACGGTCCCGAAAAACTTGCGCTGCTACAAACGATCATTGCGCGGCTGACCGCAGCCGGTTACGTCTACATTGGCATGGATCACTTCGCGCGCCCCGACGACGAACTCGCCCTCGCGCAAGCGGCTGGCACGCTGCATCGCAACTTCCAGGGTTACAGCACGCGGGCCGATTGCGATCTCATTGGCGTGGGCATGTCGGCCATCGGCCGTGTCGGCGACAGCTATGCGCAGAACGCCAAAACCCTCAAAACGTATTACGACGCCATCGACGCGGGCGGGCTGGCGATTGCGCGCGGCGTGCAACTCGATCGGGACGACCACATCCGGCGCGATGTCATCTCGCGACTCATGTGTCACATGGCGCTGGATTTCAGCGCAATCGAAGACGCCCACGACATCGACTTCGTCGCTTACTTCGCGAGCGAACTCGGCGAGTTGGCCGATCTCGCGGCAGACGGGCTCGTGGCCATCGATGCGCACGGACTGCGCGTGCTGCCTGCCGGGCGCCTGCTCGTGCGTGTGGTGGCGCAAGTGTTCGACGGCTACCGCCGCAGCGCCGCCAACGCGCGGTGCGCCAAGGTGATGTGACGTCGACAGAACGTAGGTGCCGGGTCACGCAAGCCGTCACATAAAAGGAAAACGCCCGGTGGGATCTCCACCGGGCGTTTCTCATTCTCGACGGCATCGAAGGATGATCGATGCCGTGTTCGGATGCGCTGTTGCCTTCAGCAGCAACGGCCACCGCTCTTGCCGCCGTAGCGCGCTTCCTGCCGTTCGCGGAAGAACGCCTCGTAGCTCATGACCGGCCGATCCGGATGCGTGGCCTGCATGTGCGCCACGTACGTGTCGTAATCGGGCAGGCCGACCATCAATCGCATGGCTTGTCCCAGATATCGTCCGACCTTGCCGACTTCATCGAGCATGGGGTGTCCTCCGCTGTGCGTCCAAACGTCTGCCGTGCTCAGACCCGCTGCCCGGAGGGCATCGGCTCGAACGGCGTTTCCTGAGCCGTCGGCTTGTTCTCCCGACGAGCAATGAGGATGGTCCGTACCCCGAACACCGCGACCGCGACCACGACGAACATGAACACACCCGCGAGCGTCGCGTCGACATAGTCGTTGAACACGATCTGCTGCATCTGCGCCATCGACTTCGCCGGGGCGAGCAGCTTGCCCTCGGCAAGCGCTGCCTGATACTTCGCTGCGTGCGCGAGGAAGCCGACCTTCGGGTCCGCGTCGAACATCTTCTGCCACCCGGCGGTGAGCGTGCAGGCGAGCAGCCACAGCGTGGGCAGCACCGTCACCCAGGCGAAGCGCTCGCGCTTGAGCTTGAACAGCACGCAGGTCGCGAGAATCAGCGCAATCGCGGCGAGCATCTGGTTGGAAATACCGAACAGCGGCCACAGCGTGTTGATGCCGCCCAGCGGATCGACCACGCCCTGATACAGGAAGTAACCCCACGCGGCCACGCACAAGCCCGTGGCGATCAGGTTCGCGGGCAACGATTCCGTGCGCTTGAGCGACGGCACGAAGGTGCCGAGCAGGTCTTGCAGCATGAAGCGGCCGGCGCGCGTACCTGCATCGACGGCCGTCAGAATGAACAGCGCTTCGAACAGAATCGCGAAGTGGTACCAGAACGCCATCATCGCTTCGCCACCCACCACCTGATGCAGGATGTGCGCCATGCCGACGGCGAGCGTCGGTGCGCCACCAGCGCGAGAAATGATGGTGTTCTCGCCAACCGCTTTCGCGGTCGAGGTCAGCACCTCAGGCGTGATAGTGAAACCCCAGCCCGAGACGACTTGCGCCACCGCTTCCGGCGTCGTGCCGATTACCGCTGCCGGGCTGTTCATCGCGAAGTACACACCCGGGTCGATCACCGACGCGGCCACGAGCGCCATGATGGCCACGAACGACTCCATCAGCATACCGCCGTAACCGATGAAGCGTGCGTTGACTTCGTTATCGAGCAGCTTGGGCGTGGTGCCCGACGAGATCAGCGCATGGAAGCCGGACACGGCGCCGCAAGCGATCGTGATGAAGAGGAACGGGAACAGCTTGCCCGACCAGACCGGACCGCTGCCGTCGACGAACTGCGTCAACGCAGGCATCTTCAGCTCGGGGGCAACGACGAGAATGCCGATGGCGAGTCCCAGAATCGTGCCGATCTTCAGGAAAGTCGACAGATAGTCGCGCGGTGCGAGCAGCAGCCACACCGGCAACACCGATGCCACGAAGCCGTAGCCGATCAGCATCCACGTCAGTTGCTTGCCGTCGAACGTGAACAGCGGCGCCAGCGTGGCGCTGTCGTGCACGCTCTGGCCGAAGTAGATCGCCGCCATGAGCATCACGAAGCCGATGATCGAGACTTCGCCGATGCGGCCCGGACGAATGAAGCGCGTATAGACGCCCATGAACAAAGCAATCGGGATCGTCAGACCGACCGTGAAGGTACCCCACGGCGAGCCGGTAAGCGCCTTGACGACGATCAGCGCCAGCACGGCGAGAATGATGATCATGATGAGGAACGCGCCGAACAGCGCGATCACACCGGGGATCATGCCGAGTTCGGACTTCACGAGATCGCCCAGCGAGCGGCCGTCGCGACGCGTCGAGATGAACAGCACCATGAAGTCCTGCACCGCACCGGCGAACACCACGCCCGCGAGAATCCAGAGCATGCCGGGCAGGTAACCCATCTGCGCGGCAAGCACAGGCCCGACGAGCGGACCAGCACCGGCGATGGCAGCGAAGTGATGGCCGAACAACACGTAGCGATTGGTCGGCACGTAGTCGAGGCCGTCGTTGTGACGCCATGCCGGCGTCATGCGCGTGCCATCGAGTTGCGCCACGCGGGTGGCGATGAATTTGCTGTAGAAACGGTAAGCGATCAGATAAACGCAGACGGCTGCGATCACGATCCAGAGTGCGCTGACGGTTTCGCCGCGCGATAGCGCCACCGTGCCGAGCGCGCATGCGCCGACGACGGCCACCGCTGCCCAGGGCAGTTGTTGCCAGATACGATTCATTGTCTCTCCTCGGAACTGCCTGCTTAAGGCAGCAACCCGGGACGGTGCCGTTGCGACACTGTCCCGCCTCTTGGTGTGACACCGTGTCGGTGTCCCGAATCGCAGCGTGGAGCGCTTTCGCTTGCGGCTCGCTGGCGCGCCCCTCTGTGGGGGGGTAACGACAACGAAGGCCGATGGCGAAGCTTGTGACCATCACTTGTGACCATCGGCCCGGTCCGCGCATGCACGCATGCGCGCCTGCCAGGCACTTTGCCAACACCGGGAACGGACTTGCGAGTTACACTCGGCAGCCCCGGCCACGATTCGGCGTGTAGTATTGGCGTTTGCCCGACGCGCCACAAGCGCGGAACTACGCAGGTTCGCTACGTGCTAATACGTAGCGCGCACCCTTGAAACCAGCGGTCGCGGCATTGCAGGCTTATCGAATGCCATGAATCTCCGACAGAAATTTTTCGTCCTGTCGCTGCTGCCGGTTGCGTTGGCGATGGTCGCCATCGCGCTTGCCGTGCGACACCAGGGTATTGAGCTATCGCGCGCGCAGCACGAGGCCGTACAAACCACATCGCTGGCCAACAAGCGGGCCGAGCTGCTGCATTACGTGGGGCTCGCGCGCAACGCCATCGAGCCGCTCTATGACGGCCCGGATACCCCGGCAGCGCGTGAAGCCGCCCTTGCCACGCTCGCCCGCATGGAATTCGGCCAGGACGGCTACTTCTTCGTCTACGACCTCCAGGGCCGCAGCCTGATGCATCCGCGTCAGCCGGAACTCGTCGGCCACAATCTCTGGTCGCTCAAAGACGAGTCCGGTGCGCCCACGATCCAGCGTCTCATCGCGGCCGCCCGTGCAGGTGGGGGTTACGTTCAATACGCGTGGGAGAAACCGTCTCGCCAGCAGCAAATGACACCGAAGCTCGGCTACGTTATTGCCCTGCCGCGCTGGAACTGGATGATCGGCACGGGTATTTACCTCGACGACGTCGAAGCCACCTTGCGCGAATCCGACGATCGCGCACAGGCGAACATCGACCGCACGCTGATCTGGATCACGCTGATCGCATCGTCGTGTCTCGCCATCGTTGGTCTGTGCGGCCTGGTGGTGAACATCACCGAACTCAAGACCGCCGATGCCAAGCTGCGGCAACTCGCCCGTCAGGTGGTTGAGTCGCAGGAGCTGGAGCGTTCGCGCATTTCGCGCGAGTTGCACGACGGCATCAGTCAGTTGCTCGTCTCGGTCAAGCTACTGCTCGAATCGGCGTCGATGCGCCTGCCGGGATCGCCTGCAGCCGCCAGCGCCACACTCGGCGTGGCCATCGAACGGCTGAACGGCACGCTTGGCGAAGTCCGGCGCATTTCGCAAGCGCTGCGTCCCGCAATGCTCGACGATCTGGGACTCGCGGCCGCGATTGAGCAACTTGCCCGTGAGTTCGGCTCGCACGCGGGGCTTCCCGTGGAAATGAACGTCGAGGGTGACGCGCCGACGCTCGACGACAACATCAAGACGATGCTCTACCGAATCGCACAGGAAGCGCTGACGAACATCGAGCGTCACGCGAATGCGTCGCGCGTATCGATTTTGCTCATCTTCAAATCCGACGGCATTCATCTGTCGATTGCCGACGATGGACGCGGTTTCGACGTCACCGACGTGCATCACGATCCTCGTCACGGCATCGGCCTGCGCAATATGCGCGAACGGCTCGACGCTGTAGGCGGCGCCCTTGGCATTCAATCCTGGCCCGGCCTCACGACGATCAGCGCGTGGGTCCCGCTCACGCCGGCCGCCGTGAAAGCGGCACTTCGCGCAACCCCTCGCAAATGATGCAAGCTCATCCCATCCGACTCCTGTTGATCGACGACCACCCGCTAGTGCGCGACGGCCTGCGCGCGCGATTCGACGCGGCACCCAACCTGCAGGTCGTTGGCGAAGCGGGCAACGCGCAGGAAGCCCTGACCCGCGCGAAGACGGCATCACCCGATCTCGCCCTGATGGACATCAGCATGCGCGGCACGAACGGCATCGAGCTGACGGCGCAGTTTCGGGAGCAATTTCCGCATATCGCCGTGCTGATTCTCTCGATGCACGACAACGCCGAGTATGTGCGTCAGGCGGTGCGCGCCGGTGCGCGCGGCTACGTGCTCAAGGATGCGCCCGCACACGAGATCGTGACGGCCATCGAACGTGTGGCACGCGGCGATGCTTACTACAGCGCAGCGATTGCGGCGCGCGTCGTGCAGGCCTCCACCTCGCACGCCCCCATCGATTCGCTCACGCCGCGCGAACGGGAAATTCTCACACGCATTGCACATGGCCTCGCGAACAAGCAGATCGCCACGGAAATGGATCTTTCCGTACGCACCGTAGAGACCCATCGCCTCAACATCAAGCGCAAGCTCGGCATCGAAGGGCAAGCGGAGTTGATCAAGTTTGCGGTAGAGAATCGGCTGTAAATCGGGGGTGCCTGGCCGCCACGCTATGGCTGAAACGGGTTGTACACCTCCACACCTGTGTTGGAAAAATCTTTGACGTTGCGTGTGACGACGATCAACTTGTGCACCAACGCTGTGGCCGCAATCAATTTATCGATTGGGTGCGCTGCGTTGGGCACGCGCATGCGTGCCCAAACGTTGCAGATCTCCTGATCGACCGGCAGTATGTCGTTGGCGTAATCGAGTCTTAGTTGGGCCAACCAAGACTCGATTAGCGATGCCTGTCGAACATCGTTTCTGTGCCGGAGCACCTTAACCCCACGTTGCAGCTCGCCCATCGTAATGACGGATAGAAAGCGAGGTGCCTTACGCCGATCGGTCATTCGCATGAAGCGCTGAACCCCTTCATCGCCGCCTCCCCTCTTTCGGCTTTCGCTAATGACGTTGGTATCCAGTAAGTACATGAGGCATTCGGCACTTAGTTGATCCGCTCGAAGTCGCTATCGAGACCGACATTCGGCATGGCTCGCAGCGCTTCTCCCAACGACCGGAATCTCGGCACCCTCGCCATACGATCCAAAATCATCAGAACTTCCTCTTCCGGCGTTCTGCCACCCTCGGCAGCTCTCGACTCAATCGACCGCATCAGTTGCTCGTCGATACCTTCAATCAGCATCATGTGCATAAGCCTCTCCTTCAGTTCATAACCAAAAATCGTCATCCAGATCAAACATTCGGATGACGAGATAAATGCTAGCACCGGAGGACTTTCGAAAACCGGCCAGCACGTTGACTTGCGCAGCTTTCGGAAGGATCACAAGGCAATAAAAAATCCCGCCGAAGTTTCCCTCGGCGGGATCGTGCTGCGGACTCGGGATGACAGCAACGCTATCGTGACGCTGACGATGTTAGCGCCGCTCGCGATGCACCCATCATCGCCACCCTCACGATTTCAGACGGCGCTCGATGTCGGCCTTCGTATCGAGCAGCGCCTGCGGAAGATGGTGTTTGAGCGTGTCGAACAGTTCGGCGTGGAGCTTGAGTTCTTCGTGCCACGCGGCAGGGTCCATCGAGGTGACGTCGTCGAACTGCGCCGGGGTGAACGACAGACCGTCCCAGTTCAGATCTTCGTAGCGCGGCGTAATGCCGAACGCGTTCTCCGTGCCCTGCGCAGTGCCGTCGATACGACCCAGCATCCACGCCAGCACGCGCATGTTCTCGCCGAAGCCCGGCCACACGAACTTGCCGTCCGCCCCCTTGCGGAACCAGTTCACGCAGTAGATCTTCGGCAGCGTGGCGCCCGACTTGTCGAGATGTGCGCCCGTGTCGAGCCAATGCTGGAAGTAGTCGGCCATGTTGTAGCCGCAGAACGGCAGCATCGCGAACGGATCGCGACGCACCACACCTTGCTGGCCAGCGGCCGCGGCGGTCGTCTCCGAGCCCATCGTCGCCGCCATGTACACGCCCTCGGTCCAGTCGCGCGCTTCCGTGACCAGCGGCACCGTGGTCGAGCGGCGTCCACCGAAGATGAACGCATCGATCGCCACGCCGGCCGGGTTCTCCCAGTCGGCGTCGATCGACGGGCATTGCGACGCCGGCGCCGTAAAGCGTGAATTCGGATGCGCCGCCTTGCGGCCGGTTTCCTTCGCACTCTCGGGTGTCCAGTCCTTGCCTTGCCAGTCGATCAGGTGCGCGGGCGGCGTGTCGGTCAAACCTTCCCACCACACGTCGCCGTCATCGGTGAGCGCGACGTTGGTGAAGATTACGTTCTCGCCGAGCGTCGCCAGCGCGTTCGGGTTCGTCTTCTGGCTCGTGCCCGGCGCTACGCCAAAGAAGCCCGCTTCCGGGTTGATGGCGTACAGACGACCGTCCTTACCCGGTTTGATCCATGCGATGTCGTCGCCGATGGTCTCGACCTTCCAGCCATCGAAGCCCTTCGGCGGAATCAGCATGGCGAAGTTGGTCTTGCCGCAGGCCGACGGGAACGCCGCCGCGACGTGGTACTTCTTGCCCTGCGGCGACGTCACGCCCAGGATCAGCATGTGTTCGGCCAGCCAGCCCTCGTCGCGACCCATCGTCGAAGCGATGCGCAGCGCAAAGCACTTCTTGCCCAGCAGCGCATTGCCGCCGTAGCCTGAGCCGTAGCTCCAGATCTCGCGCGTTTCCGGGAAGTGGACGATGTACTTCGTGCTGTTGCACGGCCACGCCACGTCTTTTGCGCCAGCGGCAAGCGGGGCACCCACGGTATGCACGCAAGGCACGAACTCGCCGTCGTCGCCGAGTACGTCATACACGGCACGGCCCATGCGCGTCATGATGCGCATGTTCACAGCGACATACGGCGTGTCGGACAATTCCACGCCGATGTGCGCGATCGGCGAGCCGAGCGGGCCCATCGAGAACGGCACGACGTACATCGTGCGGCCCTGCATGCAGCCCTGAAACAGCCCGTCGAGCGTCGTGCGCATTTCGGCCGGATCGATCCAATGATTGGTCGGGCCGGCGTCTTCGCGCTTCTCGCTACAGATGAACGTGCGATCTTCTACCCGCGCGACGTCCGACGGATCGGAGAGTGCGAGGAACGAATTGGGGCGCTTGGCGGGATTGAGCCGCTGCATCGTCCCGGCGGCGACCATCTGTCCGCACAAACGGTCGTACTCCTCTTGCGAGCCGTCGCACCAGACGACACGCTCGGGTTGCGTGATCGCTGCGATATGCGAGACCCAGTCGATCAGTTTGCGGTGACGCACCCAACCGGGCAGATCACGCGTGGCAACATTGGACGAGGAAGAGGCGTTGAGCGCGTTAGCGCTCACACTGGCTTGCGTCATGGGGGTTGTCTCCATGCAGAGTCGGGGAAATCGAAGCAGACGTTGAAGCGCCGGTGGGTGCGAGCACCGGTCGTCCTTATATAAGAGCACCGTGCAGGCGCCCTGCGTGACCGGGCGGTCCATCCGGTTGGGGATACCGGAAGGACGTCACAGTTGGCGTCTCACTCACCAGGTCCGACATGCATTGGCGGGGTGGGTTCGACTTTTTGCCATCGTGTTTAGGCGGTTTCGCCATGGTTGCCAGGACACCTGCCATACTATGCAAAACGAGGCGTCAGCATACCACCGCAAAAATTGCGTCGATGCTGCATCGCAACAAGGTAGCGGGGGGTCGCCCCTTCCCGCGCCGACCACGTCAAGAACAAGCATGCCTGTCCGTGTGGGCGGGCTCCAACAATTGTTCCGTCTGCGCAGAACGTCATCGTTCTGCGTCGATTAGATTACGCTTTGCCATGAAAATTGCCATTCTCGACGACTACCAGGACGCTGTTCGCAAGCTCGATTCCTTCTCCCTTCTGGCCGGACACGACGTCAAGGTCTTCAACAACACGGTAAAAGGTGTCGGGCAGCTTGCGGCCCGGGTCGGAGAAGCCGAGGTGCTCGTTCTGATTCGCGAGCGCACCGCGATCACGGCGCAACTCATCGACAAGCTGCCGCGCCTTCGTGTCATCAGCCAGACCGGTCGCGCCGGCAATCACATCGATATCGACGCCTGTACCGCCCGCGGCGTGGCCGTGCTCGAAGGCGTCGGCTCCCCCATCGCGCCCGCCGAACTCACCTGGGCGCTGATCATGGCGGCCCAACGCCGCATTCCCCAGTACGTCTCCAGCCTCAAGCATGGCGCCTGGCAGCAGTCGGGCCTGAAGTCATCGAGCATGCCACCGAATTTCGGGTTGGGTCAGGTGCTGCGCGGCCAGACGCTCGGCCTCTGGGGCTACGGCAAGATCGGCCGCCTCGTCGCCGGCTACGGCAAGGCGTTCGGGATGGAAGTGATGGTGTGGGGACGCGAAGGTTCGCGCGAAGCAGCGGCCGCCGACGGCCTGCGTGTGGCGAACAGCAAGGAAGAGCTCTTCACGCAAAGCGATGTGCTCTCGCTTCATCTGCGTCTGAACGACGAAACGCGTCATGTCGTGAAACTCGAAGACCTCTTGCAGATGAAGCCCACGGCGTTGTTCGTGAACACGAGCCGCGCCGAACTGGTGGAAGAGAACGCCCTCATCACCGCGCTGAACCGCGCACGCCCCGGCATGGCCGCCATCGACGTCTTCGAAAGCGAGCCGATTCTGCAAGGCAATCCGCTGCTGCGTCTGGAGAACTGTGTGTGCACGCCGCACATCGGCTACGTCGAGCGCGAGAGCTACGAGTTGTACTTCCGCGTCGCGTTCGAGAACATCGTCAACTTCCTGAACGGCGATCGTTCGCACGTCGCGAATCCGGCGGCTCTGCTCGGCTTCGGACGCTAACCTCCGACCGCCCACTCCTGCCTCACGACATCGATGCAGCGCCGACGCAACGTCGGCGCAACCACCCCGCTGTCCGGCTCGCAGTTACATCGACGCCAGATGCCGCAGGAAGGTCTCACCGTCCTTGCGGCCCAGCGCGAACGCCGGCGCCATGTTCTCGGGGCGCGTGTAATCCCAGCTTGAAATCGGCACCGGCTCGGACGGCTGCACGTACAGCCGGTCCTGACCACCATGATGCTGCGTAAAGATCTGCGGACGCGGATACCGCCGCGTCACCATCACCAGCACTTGCCCGGGCGTCGCATCGAGCGCATCGACGGGGACGTTATCGACCATCCCTCCATCGAGCACCGCCCGGCCGCCACGTCGCAGAATCGGCGTGAACGGCGGCGTGCACGACGATTGCAGCATCAGATCCGCCAATTCCTCCGTCGTGCGGCAGTCCTGCGCCCGCACGAATTCCGGACGAAAACCGAGACTGCGGGCGAGCGTCGGATGCAGCGTGCGCCGCCAATGTTTGTCGATGTTGTACGCCACGAGTCCGGCCGCCGTCGCGCTGCGCGGTCCCAGCCAGCGAGGGATGTGCGACACGCCCACGCGAATTTCCGGTCCGGCGGCGAGCTTGTCGAGTTGACCCTCGTAAATGTCGAGCAATGCCTGACGATAAATTCGGTAATGCGGGAACACCCGCTCGCGTCGCAGGAGGTTGCCCCAATAGGCGTTCTTGCGATTGCCCGCGAGCACCTGCCGGTAGTAATCCATCACCCAGTCCGACGCCCGCATATGCAGCATGCACGCCGTGGCCGCACCGGCCGAAATGCCTGTGATGACACGCGGACGCAGCGGCACGTCGCGCGAGACGCGCTCCCAGAATCCGGCCTGCCACCAGCAGCGGTTGCCGCCGCCGGCAAAGACGATCTGATCGAACATCGAGGTCTCCTCTGAAGCGGCCTTGCGGCGCCGCCATCAATTCGTCACAGCAGCGCGTAGGTGGTCGTTGCGTGCACGGCCATCTTGCCGGACGCGTCGAAAATCTCGATCTCGCCGAACACCAGATTCTTGCCGCGACGCAGAATCCGCGCGATCACACGCAGATCTCCATCCGTGACGGGACGCATGAACTGCGTATTGAGCGTCACCGTCGTCATCGGCTGGAAGCCACCGAGCGCGGCGGACAACGCCACGACCATCGCGGTATCGGCCACAGCCATGAACACCTGTCCGCAGATCACGCCGCCACCGTGCTTGAACGCGGCATCGAACGGCAACCGTAGCTCGCTTTCATCGGGGCCGACGGCCTCGATTTGCAGATTCAGTTGCCGCACCCACGGCGAGACGAGTTCTTCGAGCATCTTTTGCGCTTGCACCAGCTCCATCCTGTCCATCCTCCATCGTCATGCTTGTTTTCGTGACGCCGATGATAGCCCCAAAACAAGCGCGCCACCCGGTAAGGGGTGGCGCGTAGAGCAGGCACTCGGAACGGCTCGGAAGCCTTCAGGACGACTGAAGGACGCCCGATGCAGAGCGCTTAGCCGTTCGTCTTGTCCTGATGGATACGCTGGCTCTGATGGTTCTCGCGGTGTTGAACGCCGGACTGCTCGCCTGCGCTCACGTGCCCGTTCTTGGCGGCGTGCGCTTCGGCGGCATCCACATGCGCCTGGCCCTTCTCGAGGCTGCCGACCTGCTTGTTGTTCAACGTCCCGGCCGCTTGCCCTTGAGCAATGCGCTTCTCCTGATTGACGTTACGCTGCACGTCCGACTGCAACCGCTCGGACGACTTCGACGTCGGATTCGCTACCCGGTCGTTGTGCTTGAGCTGATCGATCTTCGCGCTTTCCTTGTTCTGCGCGTTAGCGATGCGTGCCTTCTGTGCGGCAGTGTCGCCCGTGCGATCGGCATGCGCCTGCATCTTGTCGATCTTCGCTTCGCCCTTCTCGAGACCCGACGCTTCCTTGGTCGTCAACTGGCCGCTCTTCAGGCCATTCTCGATGCGTTGCTGCTGATTGATGTCGCGCGCCGTTTCGGTCGCGGTGCCCTGGGCGAACGCCTGCGAGGCGAACAAGCCACCGAAAGCCACGGTCACAGCGCTCAGAATCAGAGTTTTACGGACGTTCATGATGGAATCCTTATGCTTTAGGGCGTTTTGCTTCGTCGGAGATTCGACGGGGGGATCGCGCCTGCCGGCGGAATTGCCGGCGATTTGCTGCGTCCTTGACCGTAATAACGAAGCCCGAAGGCCGCCCGCCGACAACCGTCGTGTAACGCGGCAGTCCGAAAAGTAACGGCGTGTAATCGCGCTGACGGGGTCGCCTTTCGCTATGTCCATGAAATCGTTGGGACACCCGCAGACAGCGCCGTAACGTTTTGATACAGTGGTGCCCATTTGGCCGGCACGCCCTACCTGTCCCGACGTTGCAGATATCGAAGGGGGCGCGCCACTCCGTTGTCTGTCAGCCCCCTTACGCGAACAAGCGAGTCAAGAAGGAGCCTTCACCATGCAGAGCACCAGAGACGATCTCGGCAAACTGATCTTGCGCCTCACCCTCGGCATCCTGCTGCTGTTTCACGGCGTCAGCAAAGTCATCAACGGTGTCGGATTTATCGAGGGCATGATCACATCGCACGGTCTGCCAGCGTTTCTCGCCTATGGCGCGTATCTGGGTGAAGTCCTCGCCCCTGTCCTGCTGATTCTCGGCGTACTTACCCGTCTGGGTGGCCTGCTCGTCGTGGGCAACATGCTGGTCGCCCTCTCGCTGGTTCACCTGAGCCAACTGGGCGATCTGTCGAAGACGGGCGGCTGGGCGCTGGAATTGCAAGGCTTCTATCTGTTCATGGGCCTGTGCGTGATCCTCTTCGGCGCTGGCCGTTACAGCGTGTCTGGCGGTCGCGGCGCCTGGGACTGATCCGCAAGGTACCGAAAGGCGCTTAAGCGCCCCTCGGGAACCGGACGAAGCGCGCGATGTCGCGCGTTTCGTCAGCACGGCCCGCCCTTGCCCACCCCGGCAACGGCGGGCCGAGTCGTTTCGGAATGTTGCAAACGCGGGCGCTGGTAACGCTGAGTAATACAGCAGTTGCACTTTGCAACTTGTTAGGTTCACTGATGACTTACTCTGAAACTGCCAATTCCGGCAGTATCAAAAGGAGTCAACACCATGCGCAAACTGAAGATCGCCGCCGCGTCGGCAATCGTTGCCGCCACCGCGATGTTCGGCGCAGCCCATGCCGCGGACACCCCTGCGCCGGCCACCGGACCGCACGCCGCCATGCATCACATGCGCGGCGACCACGGCCCCTGGGGGCTGGGTAACATCAGCAAGCTGCACGACCAACTGAAGCTCAACGCGCAACAGGAACAGGCCTGGCAGCAAGCGGTCGCCACGTCGAAGCAGAATCGCGACGCCATGCGTAAGAACGGCGAGCAATTCCGTCAGATGATCGGTCAGGCGAAGGACCAGCAGGTGCTCGATCTGGCCGGCATGCGTGCCGCCCGCGAAAAGGTGTTCGATCAGAACCGCCAGCTTCGCAGCCAGACCGAAGATGCGTGGCTGAACGTGTACAACGGCCTGAACAACGACCAGAAGGTGCTTGTGAGCAATGCCATCAAGGCACGCTGGGCGAAGATGAAGGCCTGGCATGACAAGGCGATGCAGCGTCGCGGCGAGATGCACAAGGGAGCCCCGGCCGCGGCACCGACGCCGGCACCTGCCGGTCAGGCACAATAAGCGCGAGGCCAGCGCCGCCGGGCGCGAACGCCCGGCATGTTGTGAAACGCCCGATCCCTTAAACGGGGATCGGGCGTTTTTTTGCGCTCGGTTTGTTCAGGTCTCGCTCCAGACCCGCAGCAGGTTGTGATAACAGCCCACGAGCGTGCGGCGTGCCGTCTCGTCTGCGTCCGTCGTATTCAGACGCTGAATGGCGTTATCCATGTCGAAGAGCAACGTGCGCTGCGTGTCGTCGCGCACGAGACTCTGCACCCAGAAGAAGCACCCCACGCGCACACCGCGAGTGATCGGATTGACACGATGCAGGCTTGTCGCCGGGTACAGCACCATGTCCCCTGCCGCGAGCTTCACCTGATGCGCACCGTACTGATCTTCGATGACGAGTTCGCCGCCGTCGTATTCGTCCGGCGACGCGAGAAACAGCGTCGCGGAGATGTCGGTGCGGATGCGCATGCCGCTGCCCGGTTGCAGACGGATCGCGCCGTCCACATGATTGCCGAAGTGCATGCCTTCGCCGTAGCGGTTGAACATCGGCGCGTAGACCTTGTTCGGCAGCGCGGCGCTGATGAACAGAGGATTGCGTTCGAGCGCTGCCAGAATCATGTCGCCGAGTTCGCGCGCGACGGGCGAGCGTTCGTCGATCTGCTGGTTCTGTTTGACGGGCGCGCCCTGATACCCCGCCGTGGCAAGGCCGTCGACCCAGGCATCACCCGCGTTGTCGAGCTTCGTGCGGACCCAACGCACCTGATCGTCGGAGAGGACATTCGGTATTCGGAGCTGCATGGGCGGTGTCCCTCGAAGAATGCACAGGGCGCGAAACCGCGCAGTGATGCCGGTTCGCGCCTCGTATTGTGCGTCATTTTGTGTGGCGCGGGATGGCGTGACGAACAGCGCTCAAGCCACCCTTCAGCCTTCCCGGACAACGATCAGAAGCTTCAGAAACGGTAAGTCCCGGTGAGCAACGCCGTGCGTCCGATGCCCGGCGTCGCGCGTCCACCGTCCGACTGAATCAGCCCGTCCCAATACGTCTTGTTGAACACGTTGAGCAGATTGAAGCGAATGTCGTACTTTGGCTGATGGTAGGCCACAGTGGCATCCCAACGCGTGTAGCCGCCCACACGAATCAGGTTGGTGTTCGCTGCGTAGCGCATCGACATGTAGTTCATGCCGCCACCCACTTCCCAGTGGCCGAGCGTGTACGTCGACCACAGCGTGAGCGAGTGACGCGGCGTATTCGCCAGCACGTTGCCCTGCGTACCGTCGTTGGCCTGCACGACCTGCGAGTTCAGGAACATGTAGCCGCCCATCACTTGCCAGTTCGACGTGATGTGACCCGTCGCGCTCACTTCAGCACCGCGAATGCGCACCTTGCCTGCGTTGCTGTACTCGCCGCTCGTGCCTGTCTGCGTGCGCGCATTGTTCTTCGTGACCTGGAACAGCGCGGTGTTGATCGAGAGATTGTCGTCGAACAGATTCCATTTGCTGCCGACTTCAAACGACTCGTTCGTCTCGGGCCGCAACGCCTGTGTGTTGTTGGTGACTGTCAGCGTCTCAAGCGACGGATTGAACGACGTCCCGTACGAGAAGTAATACGACTGCGCTTCGCTCGGCTGATAGATCACCCCTGTGCGCACGCTCGTGTAATTGACGGTCTGCGTCGCATAGCCCGGTGCGCTGGTCGTGTTCGAGAGCTGCGCCTTGTAGCGGTCCCAGCGAAGACCGCCGATGATCTTCCACTGCTTGTTCAGTTCGATCGTGTCGTTCGCGTAGAACGCCACCGTCTCCGCCGAGCCTTGTGCGAGGTTGCCGGTCGACGTCGTGACGTTCGGCAGGCTGGCGAGGTACGCCGTGCTGTTCGCCGGAATCCATCCCAGGAAGCCCGACGTCTGCCCCGCGCCCGTGCGCAGATAGGCCTGATTCTCGTACGTGTCGCGGCCCAGTTCTGCACCGGCGATCAGGGTGTGCTTGATCGGTCCCGTGTCGAACTTCTTCACCACGTCGGTCTGGTTGAACAGTGCCGTGTCCGTGATCTGACGGTCGTGGCTTTGCAACTGGACGGAAAGCTGATCGAGCGAATAAGACGGCAATCCCGGCGTCGGCCCGGTCGGCAGCGTCGTAAAGCCGCCCTTGCCGTTGGAGATACCGACCGCGTGCGACGACGTTTCGATCGCGTCGATCGAATAGCGGCTGTAGTTCGTCTGGTTCGTAATCTTCAGGCTGTCGTCGACCTTGTGCTCGATCTTGGCCGTGACGCTCACCACGTCCTGCACGGTGCGGTCGGTTGTCAGCCCGTAGAACTGATTCTTCGAGATGGGCAGCGGGTTGCCGTTGAAGCCGACCGTGCCGTAGTCCGCCATGTCGCGGTTGTGCTGGACCAACGCGGAGAGCGTGATTTCCGTGGGCGTGCCGATACCGAGCTTGAGCGTCGGCGCGACGCCCCAGTCCTGGTTGTACAGCACGTCGCGCGTGGTATGGATGTCCTGACCGAAGCCGTTGATACGGAAGGCGGCCGTGTCCGAGAGCGGATGGTTGAAGTCGAATGAGCCGCGATACCGGTCATTCGTCCCGATCGTGCCCGACACTTCGTTCAACGGCTTGAGATTCGCCTGCTTGCTCACCTGATTGATGACACCCCCGGTCGATCCGCGCCCGAAGAGCATCGACGACGGGCCTTCGAGCACTTCGATGGCGTCCAGATCGAACGTGTCGCGATAGTACTGACCCCGGTCGCGGAAGCCGTCGAGATAGATGTCCGTACGTGCGTTGAAGCCGCGCAGGTTGATGTTGTTGCCGATCTGCCCTCCCTCGGCGCCGCCCAGCGTAATCGCAGGAGAGTTGCGCAACGCGTCGGCGAACGACGTCGCGCCCTGCGCCTGCATGACCGCCTTGTCGATGACCGTCACCGTTTGCGGAATGTCGCGAATCGCCGTCGGCACTTTTCCGCCGACCGTCGACATGTCGCGCATGTACTCTTCGCGAATCGACGTGCCGGAGACCTCCGTCTGCGGCAGCGCCGCCGCGGGTGCGGAGGCAGCAGGTGCAGCAGGGGAGGCTGCCGAGGTCGCAGTATTGGTGACGGGCGCGTTCGGTGCGGGGCTTTGCGCCATCGCGTTCGGGGCGTAGGTGACGGCGAGCGGCGTGGCGAAGATCGCCATCATCGCCAGGGCCAGCGGCTTGCGTTGCATCATGGTGATTGAAAGTACGACGGAACGAGTGAGTACGAAGGCGTACAAATGCGTGCTCGACGGCACGACGTCACAGGAGTGATCTGGGGCGCGAATATAAATAGGAATGATTTTCATTACAAGGCACGCAGATTGCGGCAACTCACTGAAATCACTCGATTTTTTGTAATACGCCGTAACACACTGGCACCATATCGGTGCGCATGCGCGGTAAGGCAATGAAAGCATTCAGATTGCTTCGTCGACCTGTAATCGCTATTGGCCCCTTCACACACGCGGAACACAGGGTTTTCACTAAGGGCGAAGACGCAACGAACGCGAGACCTCCACGCCATTAGCGGGCTTGACGGGTCTTGCGGCGGTTTTGACTGACGATATCGTCGTGTTCATGGTCGATCCGAGGCGGTTTCGGGCGACGTTCGGCGCGAAGCGCATCGCCCCGATATCGATATGACGGCGAGAACACTAAGCAAAGCCGAATCGCTTATTGGCGTGAGCGCGATGCGTCGCGATACAAGTAACGACGGCGCAGCGCGCCGCATGTTGCGCTGCGCGTCGTTCACATTCAGATGTTCACGTTCACAGCGCTCCCGCTCACCGCCCTCACCTTGCACCGCTCATGACTCGCCAGCCTGATTCCACCTACTTTGCCGCCGCCGTCGACAACACCGACAGCGCCCCGCTCTCGTCCCCCCCTTCTGCGCGTCGGCGTTTCCTTCAGCGCGCGGGCACCGCGATGCTCGCGGGCGGTGCGCTCAACGCGCTTGGCATCGCGGGGGCGGCCGGTGTGCTCACGCACAGCCGTCAGGCACGCGCGGCCAACACGCCGCTCACCCTGCGCATCGGTTATCAGAAGTCGTCGACGCTCATCGTGCTCGCCAAGGCGCGCGGCACGCTGGCGCAGGCGCTGGCCCCGCACAACGTGACGCTGACATGGCACGAATTCACAAGCGGACTGCCGTTGCTCGAAGCGCTCAACGTCGGCAGCATCGACTTCTCTGCGGACGTCGCGGACACGGTGCCGGTGTTTGCCCAGGCGGCGGGCGCACGCATCGCCTATGTCGCGCGCGAGACCCCGTCGCCGGACGCCGAAGCGATTCTGGTCCCGCAGAACTCACCCATCAAAACGCTCGCGGATCTCAAGGGAAAGCGCATTGCTGTGACGAAGGGCGCAGGCGTGCACTATCTGCTCATCGCGGCATTGCAAAGCGTTGGTCTGCGAATCAACGACGTGCAGCCCGCCTACCTCACCCCGGCGGACGGTCGTGCAGCATTCGCCAGCGGCAATGTCGACGCCTGGGTGACGTGGGATCCGTTCCTCGCGAGCGTCGAGCGTCAGGACAAGGTACGCACCCTGACCACGGCACGTGGGCTGGCTGGCTATCAGCGCTACTACCTCGCCACGCCCGCCTTCGCGCGTGATCACGACGCCGTGCTGCGCGACGTGTATCGCACGTTGCGCGAGACCGGTCAGTGGGTACGCACCAACCCGCGCGAGGCCGCAGCTCAGCTGTCGCCAGTGTGGGGGCTCGACGCCGCCACCGTGGAAGCCGCCAACAAGCGCCGCAGCTACGACGTGCAGCCGGTCGTGCGCGACGCCGTCGCCGAGCAGCAGCGCATTGCGGACGTCTTCACGCAGGCGGGGCTGCTGCCCCGGCGCATCGACGCCGCCGATGCGACCATCTGGCAAGCCCCCGCCTGAGCGTTCCGGACACCCCGCACATCACCATGGCGCGCGCATGACACCCCGGGTATTCATTAGCGATTCTTTAAGGTATTTCCGACGGAATTAAGACACCTGTTTATACTTCGGTATGTAATACCTAAAGCATTTGGCCGGAGCCCCCCCGGAACGGCCTTGGCGTCTCGTTGGCATGCCGACGGGATGACATCATGAAATTCGCAATACCGGCGCATGCCCCTCGCGGCCCCGCCGGTTTTGCTTATTTGCCGTCCAAGGACAATGCAAGCCAACAGATCGCTCTACCTGCTCGGACCGATGCGGGTCGAACAAGGCAAACAGGCCTGCGCCGTGAAATACACGAAAGCGCGTGGCCTGCTCGCCTATCTCGCCCTGCAACCGGGCTATCACACACGCGGCGCGCTGGCCGATCTCTTCTGGCCCGACGAAGACGGCCAGGGCGGTCGCGACAAGCTCAAGCGCATGCTGTTCCATCTGCGCGACACCCTCGGCGACGAACTCTTCGAATCCGATCGTCAGGTCGTGCGTCTGCGTCCGGAAACCGGGCTGTGGATCGACGCGCATGTCTTCGCGAGCATGATCGAGCAGGCAAACCGCACGCTCGATGCCGTCACCGGGCTCGATCTCGCGGCGCACCTCCAGCACCTGGCGGATGCCGTCGCGCTGTATCAGGGGCCGTTCCTTCACGGCCTCTCGGTGCGCGACACGCCTGATCTCGAACAGTGGATCGAACTCCAGCGCGACGAATATCAGCGCCGCCGCGTCTTTGGCGAACGCCTGCTGGCCGACGGGTACGCTCGTCTGGGCGATCTCGATCAGGCGCTGGCGCACGCGCGTCAACTCGTGGCGCTCGCCCCCTTCGACGAAACCGGCTGGCATTGCCTGATCGCCCTGCTGCTACGCGCCGGACGTCGCGACGACGCCGAGACGGAATACCGCCGTCTGTGCGACATCTTGCATGAAGAACTCGGCGAGTTACCCGGCGACGCGCTGACGCAACTGCTCGAGACGCCGCCCTCACGCATGGAGCAGCGCGCGACCGGCCCCGAGCGTCGTCAGATCACTGTCGTGGCCATCGAACTTGCGCCAAGCGGCGTGGACGATCCCGACCAGCTCGTCGCGATGATGCGCCCGCCCCTCGTGCAGTGCGAGACGATCCTGCGCCAGTCGTGGGGCTACACGTTGCGCACCCCGACCGGCGGCCTGCTCGGCTACTTCGGTTACCCCACGGCACTGGAAGGTGCGGGACGTCATGCCGTCGAAGCCGCCATGCGCTGCGTGCAGGCGAGTACCGCACGCGTTGGCATCGGTGTGGGCGTTCACACCGGCCTCGTGATCAGCTCGGCGGCCGACGATAGCCCCGACACCGGCGGTCGCGTCTCGCGCTCGGCCACACAGCTCGCCGACATGGCGCTGCCCGGCGAAGTCGTGATCTGCGACGCCACGCAACGCCTCATCGGCGTTGCCATCGCCACGACGGCGCACGGCAGCGTGCGGGAGCGTCACGGCAATCGCGAGATTCCGGTCTTTCGCGTCAACCCCGATCCCACCCCCGAGCGTCGTTCCCGCCGCCGCGCTGCCACGCTCTTCGGCCGCGACGCCGCACTGGCCGAACTCGCCGCCGCCCACGCGGCCATGCGCGACGCCAGCACTGGCCACGGCGTGCTGGCGCTGGTCATCGGTGAAGCCGGTATCGGCAAGACAGCGCTCGTACGTCACTTCGTCGAGACGGGCGGCCTGCGCTCCATCGATCTCGCCTGCGCGCAGGACGGTGCGGGCACGCCGTTCCATCCGATCGCGCGCTGGCTGCGTGCCCAGTCGACGGTCGAGGCATCGCAGCTGCCGCAACCCGCGCTGCTCGCCCTGAGGCGTCTGCGCGCGCTGTTCGACATGCATGCCGACGGCAACGTGCCGCATGCGTGGAAGCAGGCCGTGCTCAACGAAGCGCCCACGCTGCTCGCCGCGCTGTTGCCGGACGGCGGCGTCATCACGCTCGACGACGCGCACTGGGCCGATCCGTCCACGCAGGAATTGCTCGCCACGATGGCGGAGAATGCGCCCGGCGGACGCTTGCTGATCGTCTGCGCCCGCCCCGAATTCGAATTGCCCTGGCGACATACCGTCGGACTTCGCCGCATCGATCTCGCACCGCTCGACGCAGGGGCCGCAGCATCCATCGTGCGGGCCGCCACGCCGCGCGTCGCCCTGCCTGCCGCCATGCGCGAGCGCATCGTGCATCTGGCCGAAGGCGTGCCGCTGTTCCTTCAGGAACTGGCACGCGCGACGGCTGCGCAGCAAGGCGGACGCAACGCAGCGAACACCATGCCGATGCCCGCGAGCCTTCAGGAACTGATGATGGCGCGCATCGACGCGGCGGGCAGCGCCAAGCCCGTGGCGCACTTCGCGTCGTGCCTCGGCCATGAGTTCCACGCGGAATTGCTGGCCGCCGCGAGCGGCCGTTCGATGGCGCTCGTCGAGCGCGCGCTGGACACGCTCGTTGCCTGCGCCCTCGTGCAGCGTCAGGATCTCGGACGCTACGTCTTCCGTCATGCGCTGCTGCATAAAGCCGCGTACGACGCACAACCGCAAGAGCGCCGACAAGACGCCCACCGCCGCATTGCGCTGGCGATGCGCGATCACGCTGCCGTTCAGACCGAACCCGAAGTGCTGGCGTGGCACTTCCGTCAGGCCGACGAACCCGACGCCGCTATCGAGCACTACCGCCTCGCCGGTGAGTACGCGACCGGCCGTCAGGCATTTCGTGAGGCGTGTGCACACTATCAGAGCGCGCTCGACGTGCTGCGCCAGACCGGCACCAGCGCACAGACCGCGCCGCGCGAATTGCAACTGCGCATGGCGATGGGTGTGCCGCTCGTCTCCCTGCACGGTTACGGCTCGGAACCTGCACGTCACAACTTCGAGACGGCACTCGCGCTGGCGCAACCGATGGGCGACGACGTCGCGCTCTTCCCCGTTTACTGGGGACTGTGGCTCGGCTCCAGCTCGTGGAGCGACTTCGAGCGCAGCGTCGAACTGGCGCGCAAGCTCATCCTCATCGCCGAGCAAGCCGGTGCCCCGCCACTGCTCGCGCACGCTTACTACGCGCTGGGCAACAGCCTGTGCTGTCACGGCGACTTCGGCGGAGCCATCACGGCACTGGAAACCGGTCTGGCGCATTACCGCCCTGAACACGCCGACACCGGCCTCGGAGAAGACGCGCGCATCACGGGCCTGTCGTTCCTCTCCTGGGCTTACTGGTTCACAGGACGTCACGACGCGTCGCTCGCCGCGAGCGAGGAAGCGCTGGCGATGGGACGTCAGCAGGGCCGCCGTTACTCGTTCGCCTTTGCGTTGGTGTTCGCGGCGATGCTGCGCCGCCTGCGCCGCGAAGTCGCGCCCGCCGAAGCCTTGGCGAGCGAGGCGACCGAAGTGGCGTCCGAAATCGGCGTAGCCCTCTGGGCGCTCGCCGGGCAGACGATTCGCGGGTGGGCACTTGCATCGCGCGGCGATGTGAACGGTCTGGAGCGAATTACCGACAGCGTCGGCCGACTCAGCGAGACGATGGGTGGCGTCGAGGGGATGTTCTTCGGTCTGCTCGTCGAAGCGTGCGCGGGCACCGGCGATATCGCACTCGGTTTGCATGCGGCGGAGCGCGGCGCGCACCTGTCGGCGCGCCGCAGCGACGGTCACTGGCAAGCGGAGTTCCTGCGTCAGAAGGGGGACTTCCTGCGTGCGGGTCATCACGCCGACGACGCGATCCGTCCGTGGCTAGAACACGCGTTGCAAATCGCACGGGCACAAGCATCGCCCATGTTGACGCTGCGCGCCGCACACAGTCTGTTGCGTCTGGGCGGTGGCAACGCGCCGGACACGCTGAGCGACGCCGAGTGCATGACTGTGCTGCGCGATGCGCTCGACGCCCTGCAAGGCGGCGAGACGCTGGCGGACGTGCAGGAAGCGCGCGCCACGCTGGCGGAGGTGGCCGCACGTCATACCGGTAAAACCGGGGCGACGCATCCTGCCCGCTACGGAAGTTGAACGGCCGAACGGCCGTTGAGCGGCCGTTGATGCGCGCGGCCGTCGCTGTGTGTGACGCTCATCGGCAGCAGTGAGCCTATGCGGGGCCAGCTTCGGCCCCGCTTTTCTTCGCGCTTATGCGTCGCGAATAAACGCTATCAGCGACTTCGTATGTCTGCGCCGGGGTCGGCCGCTATATTGAGACGACCGGCTCCCCCAGGCCGACACACCGAACCCAACATGCCCATCGATCCCTTGCGCGCGAACCTCGGCGCGGCGCCGGACGCCCGCCTCGCGCTCGTCAGCCCCGTACCGACCGGCCTCTCCCCGACATCTGCACCATCGCCCGCGACGGCCTTGCACACGTCGCGCGAAGTCGTCGTCTCGGGCAGCGTCAAGCGCCGTCACTCCTTCGATCTGTGTGCGCTCATGCGCCTGCCCACACAGTTGACCGGGCCACTGGACGTGGTCTGCCTGTCCGGTCGCAAGGTGCGCAGTGCGAATGAGTACAAGGGTGTGCGGCTCACGGCGTTGCTGGACGTCGCGCAGTGGCGTCTGCCGCAGGCGCGCGACTTTACGCGGGCGTACGTGCTCGCACAGGGTGCGGACGGCTACACCGTCATGTTCTCGTGGCATGAGCTGTACAACACGTCGATCGGTGTCGGCGCCCTGGTCGTCTATGAGCGCGACGGTCAGCCGCTCGGCGACGACGACGGAGGCATCGGCCTAATTTCGACCGGCGATCTGCGTGTCGCGCTGCGTCAGGTGCGTGCACTCACGCGCCTCACCGTCCACCTGGCAGAACCGTCAGCCCTCTGAGGGCAATCGCAGCGCGCGTGCGCCGCCTACACTGGCGGCATTTTTCCCCACGGCGACGCGAATCATGACGGCATCTTTCCAAAAGCCCCTCACGGCAGGCACAACTGCTATCGGCCACTGGCGCATGCCGCCGGAGTGGCATCCACACGCGGCTTGCTGGATGGCGTGGCCGGGTGATTCAGTCGTCCCGGCTGCGCAACGCCAGCCACTCATGGCGGAACTGGCGCTCATCGCCCACGCCATCGCGCCGTTCGAGCCGCTACGCGTTGCGGTCGACCCCAAGCGTCTGGATGAAGCGCGTCGCGCCCTGCCCGATACCGCCGCGCTCTACCCGATGCCGGTGGACGATCACTGGATGCGGGACACCGGCCCCACCTTCCTGCTCGACGACGCCCTCACCCCGCACGCGCTGTGCTGGAATTTCAACGGCTGGGGGAAGCCCTGTATGCAATGCATCGCGGCCGACGCGAAGGTCGCACAGTGTGTGGCGCGTGCGCTTGACGAGAGGACACCGATGACCACATCGCTCGCGCCCATCGTGGCCGAAGGCGGATCGCTGCTGGTCGATGGCGACGGCACGCTGATCGTGACGGAGACGTCGATCCTCAACGAGAACCGCAACCCGGGACTGACGCGTGGCGAAGCCGAGGCGGTGTTTCGTCATTGGCTCGGGGTGACGAAAGTCGTCTGGCTGCCGGGCTCGGCGCTCGATACGATCACCGACGGACATATCGACGGCATCGCGAGCTTCGTACGTCCCGGCGTGCTGCTGGCGTCGGGTGCCGAGGGTGGCGACGAGCAGGCGCGGGAGATGCGTGAAAATCTGAAAGCGTTGCTGCTCGCGCGCGACGCCCGGGGAAGGCACTTCGATATCGGCCTGCTACGCGCGCCGGACTTCGATGCGCTGCCCGTCGATCTCGCAAGCAACGCCGACTTCGCGCCGGAGTATGTGAACTTCTACCTGCCGAACGGCGGTGTGGTGATGGCGGCCTTCGGCGACGCGAAGGCCGACGCGCATGCCCGCGACATCGTGCAGCAAGCGTTTCCCGAGCGACGCGTCGTGCAGTTGCCGCTAAACGCTGTCGCCCGACGTGGCGGCGGCATTCACTGCTGCACGCAACAGCAACCGGCGGCGGTGCTGACGTGATGCTTCGCGCTGCACCGCCTACCGTTTCAGTTTGACGAAGTGCGCCGCACAGTGCGCGCTTTGGGCGACGTCGCCGTCTTCGCGGCGGACTTGACTGCGACCTTCTTCGCGACCGACGCCTTCGTTGCTCCCTTCTTCGCCGCGACCTTATTTGCCGTGCCCGCGCCCTCGCCCGTCGCCTTGCGCGTCGAGCGCTTCGGTGCCGGTGCAGCGTCCGCCGTCGCGCTCTTCTCCGCGTTCTCCATTTTCGCCGTTGGCTTACGGCGCGACACCGGCGCGGCATTCGCACCCAGCTGCGAGCGCACCCGCTGCTGCATGTCGGCGATGTCCGAATCGAGAATCAGACGGCCGCGCAACTTCCCGTTCATCCGCTTGATATAAGTGCGCGCCTCCTGCATGTGGAAGTGCATGAGTTCGCGCACGCGCTCGGCGTCGCCTGCGCGCGCCGCGTCCGTAATCTCGCGATGGATGTTGACGTTGGCCGTGCCGAACTTCTCGTGTTCGCGACGCGGTGTCTCGTTACCGAACACGATCAGCTGACGAATCATCTCGTTGACGAGTTCGCACGTAAAGCGCAGGAAACTGTTGGGATTGGCGGCCGCGAGAATGTCGTGAAAATCGACATCGGCCTGACGCTGACGCAGCAACTCGTGACGGTCGTGCGACGCCGGACTGCAACACGACATGTTGTTCTCGAGCGCCGCGAAATCGGCTTCGGTCAGATGCGGCACTGCACCGGCGGCGAGTTCGGGTTCGAGCAACTGACGCACCGTGTAGATGTCGTCGATGCTCACTTCCTTGAAGAAGAGATAGTTCTGCATGAGCTGGAACGTGCGCTCCAGCGGCACTTCCACGACCATGCCGCCACCGGACGGCCCGGTGCTCACCTTGATGAGTCCCTGCACTTCGAGCGACTTGAGCGCTTCGCGAATCGTGCTCTTCGACACGCCGAACATCTGCTGCAATTCGACTTCGCGCGGCAAACGATCGCCGGGCAACAGATTGCCTTCCGTGATCAGACGCTTGATGGCTTCGGCGACCAGATCGCCCCGCTTTTGCTGTTTGATTTCCAACGGCTCTCGCACCGTGTGTGCATCCAATGCCATGTAGCGCCTCAGGAGTCTTTTCGCACTTGAAACATGCGTCACCGCAGCGGTGAACGCACGTCGTGTCTTGCTTTCCGGGTTGTCCCGGATCGGAATTTTTTCCGATTGACACGGAAAATCATTATACCTACGATCAAATCCATCCTATTTATCATAATAAATATGACGGATAGGGAAAAAAGCGTTTGACCCCATGAACGATTGCTCCCCGAATGGAGATCAAATTGAATCGTCGTGAAATGTTGAAGCTCGCCGCCGCGGCGTCTCTGCCCGGCTCTCTGTTCACCGCTCGCGACGTGTTCGCGCAAAGCACCGGGGCCATTCAGTTGGCGTGTCCGGTGCCCATGTCGGGGCCGTTCGCTGCCAACGGCAAGTTCGCCGATCTGGGTATGAAGCTCATCGTCGAGCAGTACGGCAAGGTGCTTGGCCGCCCGCTCGCGTACACCACGCTCGATACCGAAGGTAAACCCGCAACGGCGATTCGACGCGTGCAGGAAATCGCGCAGCAGAAGGGCGCTCGCTTCTTCGCTGGCGGCATTCTCTCGTCGGAAGCGCTCGCGATGGGCAAGGAAGTGGAGAAGGCCGGTGGCATCTTCATCACCACGGCCGGGGCCGACGAAATCACCGGCAAGGACTGCAACAACGCCACGTTCCGCTGGTCCGTGCCGACCTTCGGCGCGATTGAGCAGACGGTGCGTCCGCTCATCGAGTCGATGCCGAAGGCCAAGCGCTGGTACACGATCACGCCGCAGTACGTGTTCGGCGAAGGGTTGCTCACCGCCGCGAAGAACATCTTCAAGGAGAAGGGCATCGAGCACGTGGGCAACAGCTATCACTCGCTCACCGAAAAGGAATTCTCGGGCTATCTGACGAACGCCGCTGCCGCGAAGCCCGACGTACTGCTGATCCTGAACTTCGGCTCGCAGTCGTCCGACACGCTGCGTCAGGCCGTGAGCTTCGGCATGAAGAAGAACTGCACGATCCTGATGGCGTGGGCCTCGGGTCTGGAGCAGTTCGAGACGCTCGGCGCGGATCTGTGCGACGGTGTGTACTTCGGCGCGCAGTACTGGCACGCCGTGGCCTCGCCGCTGAACCTCGATCTGGTCAAGTGCACGCAGGACCGCTTCAAGCAAAACCCGAACTACAGTCTTGCCGGCTCGTACATTTGCACCAAGCTCATGCTCGACGGCATGGTCAAGGCGGGGAGCGCCGATCCAAAGGCGGTCATCGCGGCGATGGAAGGCCTGAAGTACGACGGTCTCACCGGGCCGGAAGAGATTCGCAAGGGCGACCATCAGGTGCTCAAGAACTACTACCTGCTCAAGGGCAAGGCGAAGGCGAAGATGAAGAACGCCGACGACTACGCCGACATCGTGAGTGCAGGGAAGTCGTTCCTGCCGCTCGACAAGACCGAGTGCAAGATGGCCTGACGCCGTCCTCACTTCGTCTTACGCTATCTGAAGTCTGTCGCTCGCGGGGACGCATGTCGTCCCCGCATGTGTCGTCTGTGCTGCATCCGCTCGCGAAGCGCTCGCATGCACAAGGTGTTCCAAGTCTGCTCCAAAGCTCTCCGGGACGCGCATGAACGTCTACTTGCTCCAAGTCATCAACGGCGTCGGGATCGGGATGCTGTATTTCCTGCTCGCCGTCGGCCTATCGATCATCTTCGGCCTGCTGCGCTTCGTGAACTTTGCGCACGGTGCCTTCTATCTCCTCGGCGCGTACTTCTGCTATCAGGCATTGCAATGGGGCATGTCGTTCTGGCTCGCCCTCATCGTGTGTCCCATCGTCGTGGGTGCGCTGGCGTGGATTGCCGAGAAAGTCCTGCTCTCGCACATCTACGAGAAAGCGCACGAGTTCCACATTCTCGTGACGGTCGGCCTTGCACTCGTCGTGCAAGAAGCCGTCATCATCATTTGGGGACCGCTGGGCGATAACGTCGCCGTGCCCGAGGTGCTCGACGGCGTGGTGATGTGGGGCAGCTTCATCTATCCGAAGTACCGCCTCTTCCTCATCGGCTTCACCGCCGTGTTCGCCGCCGTGCTCTGGTGGTTGCTGGAAGGCACGCGCCTGGGCAGCGCAGTGCGCGCGGGTAGCGAGTCGTCCGAGATGGTGTCGCTGCTCGGCATCAACGTGTTTCGCGTGTTCAGCCTGGCGTTTGCCCTCGGCGCAGGCACGGCGGCACTCGCAGGTGTACTGGCTGCACCGGTGCGTGGCGTGGAGCCGTTCATGGGCATCGAGGCGCTGGGCATTGCGTTCGTGGTGGTCGTCATCGGCGGCATGGGCAGCTTCGCCGGTGCGCTGGTGGGCGGTCTCGTGATCGGCATTGTGCAGAGTCTGATGAGCACGATCTGGCCGGAAGGCGCGCGTCTCATGATCTACGTGGCGATGGCAGCGGTGCTGCTCATGCGTCCGCACGGCCTGCTCGGGAGGGGATGATGCTCGTACGTTACCGTTTTTGGTGGCTCGCTGCCGCCGTCACGCTGATCCTGCCGGTCGCGCTCTCGTCGGGCACGCTGGCCACCGAAGTGCTGATCTACGCGCTCGCCGTCCTTGGCTGCAACTTGCTGCTGGGCTACACCGGTCTGCTGTCGTTCGGTCAGGGCATCTTCTTCGGGCTGGGCAGCTACACGCTGGGCATCATGCTCACGCGCTGGTCGTTGCCGATGCCCGTGGCCATCGTTGCCTCCATCGTGCTGGGCGCAGCGATTGCGGCCCTCGTCGGCAGCTTCGCCATCCGGCAGAAGGGCACTTACTTCGTGATGCTCACGCTTGCGTGTGCGCAGATGTTCTACTTCTTCGCCTATACCGCGACGGACTGGACCGGCGGTGATAACGGCCTGCTCGATATTCCGCGCAAATCGCTCTCCATCGGCGGCAAGACGCTGATTCCGCTAGAGACGCCGTGGCAGTACTACACCTTCGTCGCGGTCATCTTCCTGATCGTCTTCGCATGGTTGTTGCGCGTGGCGGACTCGGTGTTCGGACGCACGCTGCTGGCCATTCGCGATAACGAAACGCGCGCGGCAGCCATCGGTTACCACGTGAAGACGTTCAAGCTCGTGGCGTTCGCCATCTCCGGCGCGGTGACGGCACTGGCGGGCGCACTGCATGCGCTGATGACGGGCATCGCGCCGCTGTCCAACATCGAGTACCACACCAGCGAGATGATCCTCGTGATGACGGTGATCGGTGGCACGGGCAATCTGTTCGCCTCGGTGCTGGGTGCAGCGTTTTACGTGCTGGCCGCCGACTGGTTGTCGACACTGTGGCCGCGCTGGCTGTTGCTGCTCGGCCTGCTGCTCATCGCGGTGAGTCTGTTCATGCATCGCGGCTTGTGGGGCGTGGGCGAATCGCTGTGGTACCGCATCACGGGCCGCCGCAACTCGTCGAACGGCAAACTGGATACACAGAGTACGCAGGGAGACCCGACATGAGCGACGCTCTCATCGAAGCCTCGGGCATCGTCAAACGGTATGGCAAGTTCACCGCGCTGCACGGCGTCGATCTGCGCGTCGCCCCGCGCACGGTGCACTCCGTGATCGGACCGAACGGCGCGGGCAAGACCACGCTGTTCCACATGCTCACAGGCACCGTGCCGGTCTCGGGCGGGCGCATCATGTTCGACGGACATGACGTCACGACCGAAGCCGATTACCGTCGTGTGCAACGCGGTATCGCCCGCTCGTTTCAGGTGACGGCGCTGTTCCAGAACCTCTCGGTGCGCGAGAACCTGCGTCTGGCAGCATTGGGGGTGACGCCGCGTCAGGCGCTGTCGTCCTGGCGCAAGGCGGACGGCGCGCGCGCTTGCGCGTCCGTGGTGGACGACGTGCTCACGCGGCTCGCGCTCACACGTCATGCCGACACCGCAGCGGGTCTGCTCTCGCACGGGCAGCAGCGACGCCTCGAAGTCGGCATGGCGCTCGCCGCGCGTCCCAAGGCGATTTTTCTGGACGAGCCGACGTCCGGCATGGGCATCGACGATCTCGACGACATGAAGCAACTCATTCGCGGCCTGCGCGACGACCACACGGTCGTGCTGATCGAGCACAACATGAACATCGTGATGGACATCTCCGACACGATCACCGTCATGCAGCAAGGCCGTGTCCTCGTCGAAGGCAAGCCGGATGCGATTCGTGCCGACGACCGCGTGCGCGCCGCCTATCTCGGCAACATGATCACGGGAGGCCGCGCATGATTCTCGACGTCGCAGGCGTTCACAGCTATTACGGCAAGAGCCACATCCTGCAAGGCGTGTCGTTCCAGATCGGCGATGGGGAACTCGTCACGCTGCTGGGGCGCAACGGCGCGGGCAAGTCGACGACCCTTAAGACCGTCGCCGGTGTGGTCACGCCCAAGGCGGGCAGCATCACCTTCATGGGCAAGCCGGTCGCCGGGCAGCCCGCGCACCGCATCGCCGCACGCGGCGTGTGCTTCGTGCCGGAGCATCGCGGCATCTTCAAGCTGCTCACGGTCGAAGAGAATCTGAAGCTCGGCGCGCGACGCGATTCACCGTGGCAACTCGCCGACATTTACCGCATCTTTCCGCGCTTGCAGGAGCGTCGTAAGAACGGGGGCGCGCAACTCTCGGGCGGCGAACAGCAGATGCTCGCCATCGGCCGCGCGCTGATGAATCACCCGCGTCTGCTCATGCTCGACGAACCCGTCGAGGGGCTCGCGCCGGTGATCGTCGAAGAGATCGTGGCGCAGTTGAAGCTCATTAAACAGGCGGGCGTGGCCATCCTGCTCGTCGAACAGAATCTGGAAGTCTGCACGCAGCTCGCCGACCGGCATTACATCGTCGAGCAGGGCGTGATCGTGTATGGCGCGGACAACGCGGCGTTTCTCGCCGACGAGGCCGTCAAGGACCGCTATCTCGGCGTCGGCGTGGCGTAGCCCACCCGACTGGCGTGCCCGCTGGCGTCGATATGCAACTCTCAAGGACAGGAAAACATGGAACGTCTCGATCAACCGGCTGCCGCAGTGCGCATTGACGGTGCGCGTCTGTGGGACAGTCTCATGAAACTCGCGCAGATCGGCGCGACCGAGAAGGGCGGCGTGTGCCGTCTCGCGCTCACGGACCTCGACCGTCAGGGTCGCGATCTGTTCGTGACCTGGGCGAAGGAGATCGGCTGCACGGTGCGCATCGACGCCATCGGCAACATCTTCGCGCGCCGCGCCGGACGCAACGACGCGCTGCCGCCCGTCATGACCGGCAGCCACATCGACACGCAGCCGACCGGCGGCAAGTTCGACGGCAATTACGGCGTGCTGGCTGGCCTCGAAGTGCTGCGCACGCTCAACGACAATCACATCGTGACGCAAGCGCCGCTCGAAGTTGCCGTCTGGACGAATGAGGAAGGTTCTCGCTTCGTACCGGTGATGATGGGCTCAGGCGTCTATGCGGGCGCGTTCACACTCGAACACGCGCTGGCGCAGAAGGATCGCGACGGTGTGAGCGTCGCCGAAGCACTGGGCGGCATCGGATATGCGGGCAAGTCATCCGCCGTTGGGAAGACGGGCGACGTGGGCGCGTATTTCGAAGCGCACATCGAACAAGGCCCGGTACTCGAAGCCCATGGGAAGACCATCGGCGTAGTGCAGGGCGCGCTCGGCCAGCGCTGGTACGACGTCACCATCACAGGCATGGAAGCACACGCGGGCCCGACGCCGATGGAACTGCGTCGCGACGCACTGCTGGCGGCTGCACAGCTAATTCAAGCCGTGAACCGCATCGCTTGCGAACACGCGCCGCACGCGCGCGGCACGGTGGGCTGGGTCGACAACTATCCGAACTCACGCAACGTCATTCCGGGTCGCGTGAAGCTCTCTGTCGACTTGCGTGCGGCGGACGACGCCACGCTCGACGCCCTCAACGCGAAGCTGCGCGCCGAGTGTACTGCGCTGAGTGCGAAGGGCATCGACGTCGCCATCGAGCAGGTCGTGTACTTCCCGCCGCAGCCGTTCGCACCGGAACTGGTCGACGCCATTCGCACCGGCGCACAAACGCTCGGCTATTCGTCGATGGACGCCATCAGCGGTGCAGGGCACGACGCGGTGTATCTCGCCCGCGTTGCCCCGACGGCGATGATCTTCGTGCCGTGCAAGGACGGCATCAGCCACAACGAAATCGAAGACGCCGATCCGGCGCACCTCGAAGCCGGTTGCAACGTGCTGCTGCAAGCGATGCTGCAACGCGCCGGAGGTGCTGCATGAAGGTCATGATCGCGCGGATGAATCACGAGACGAATACGTTCTCGCCGGTGCCCACGCCGCTCGAAGCCTTCGGCAACGAAGGGCCGACATTCGATGCCGACGCCTATCGCGACAACAAGGACATGCGCACGGCGATGTCTGCGTTCATCGATCTGGCGGAAGCGGCAGGTGCGCAGATGGTGACGCCCGTCTCCGCGAGTGCGAATCCCAGCGGTCCGGTGGCGGCGAGCGCGTATGACGAACTGTGCCGACGCATCGTGGCCGCGGCCACCGGTGTCGACGCGATTCTGCTCGATCTGCATGGCGCGATGGTCGCGGAAAACAGCGACGATGGCGAAGGCGATCTGCTCGCGCGTGTACGGGCCGCTGCGCCCGACACGCCGATTGCCGTGGCGCTCGATCTGCACGCGAACGTCACGCCGAAGATCGTGGCGAACGCCGACATCGTCGTCGGCTTCAAGACTTATCCGCACGTCGATATGTACGAGACGGGCGAACATGCCGGACGTCTGCTGTTCGAGATGCTGGCAGGCAAGCGTCGCCCGAAGGTCGTGTGGCAACAGCCGCCGCTAATGGTGCACTCGCTGCGCAGCACGAGTCATGGTGGCGCGATGAAGCGTGCACTGGACGCCGCGCGCCGCGCCGAAGCCGAGGAGGGCATCCTGGCGGTGTCGGTGTTCTCGGGCTTTTCGCTCGCCGACATTCCTGCGCCGTGCATCAGCGTGGTGGTGACGGCCGAGCAAGGTGAGGATGGTGGCGACGGTGTCGCGCGCGCGCAAGCCGTCGCCAATCGCATCGCAGCGCAGGCGTGGGACGAGCGTGACGGCTTCGTCTATCGCAGCGCACCCCTCGCGGATTCGATTGCCGAGGCAAAACGACTGGCGCAGGGCGCGGACAAGCCGGTGCTGCTGCTCGATCACAGCGATAACTGCATGTCGGGCGGCACGTGCGACACGATGGACGTGCTCGAAGCTGCGTTGGCAGGCGGGCTGACGGGCATCGGTGTCGGCCCGTTGTGCGATCCCGAGGCGGTGGCGACGTTGATTGCCGCAGGCGAGGGCGCAGAGGTCACGCTGGCGCTAGGCAACAAGCGTGCGTTGACGCAGTTGGGCATCACCAAGACACCGCCGGTGCTCACTGGCGTCGTGCGCAAGATCAGCGACGGTGAGTATGTCGTGACGGGGCCGACGTACACGGGCCAGCGTTGCTACATGGGGCGCACGGTGCTGTTCGACATCGGCGCGGCGCGCATCGTGGTGACGGAGCGCACGCACGAACCGTGGGATCACGGTGTGTTCACGTGCGTGGGGCTCGATCCGCGCAGCGAACGCTTTCTGCTGCTGAAGTCGCGTATGTACTGTCGGCCGGTCTTCGTGCCGATTTCCGCCGGACTGGTCGAGTGCGACAGCAACGGCGTGACGAGTTCGAACTACAGCCTGTTCCCGTTCTCGCGCGTGAATCGTCCGGTGTATCCGCTGGACGGGGAAGTGAAGTTCGAGGTGTAAGCGATGGACGGCGAGCGTCCCGTCGCTCGCCACCTGTCAAGGTTGTCAGGTGTTTTGTGCGAAATCGCGTCCTAAGCTGAGACGTCGAGCCGCGTGCGGCGGCTCTCGTCCTTCGGTCGATTCGTCAGGACTTCGCTATGAATACCGACATCGTCATCGTCGATGCCGTTCGTACGGCCATCGGCGAATTCGGCGGGGCGTTGCGCGAGCATCCGCCAGCCGATCTGGGCAGCGCTGTCGTGCGCGCGCTACTGGCCCGTACCGGTGTCTCGGGCGACACCATCGATCAGGTCATCTTCGGGAACGTTCATCAGACGTCCGCAGGCGATATGTACCTCGCGCGGCGTGTCGCACTCGGTGGCGGCGTCGCACCTCGCGCCGGTGCGCTGACCGTCAATCGCCTCTGCGGCTCGGGACTCGAATCCGTCCTCCTTGCGGCACAGTTCATCGATTCGGGGGAAGCAGAGACGGCTATCGGTGGCGGTGCCGAGACGATGAGTCTCGCGCCCTACATGCTGCCCGCCCACCGCTTCGGCTCGCGTCCCGGCGACGTCGTTGCCGTCGATACGTTGATGGGCGGTCTCACCGATCCGATGATCGGCGTCCACATGGGGGAGTTGGGCGAACGCGTGGCCGCGTCGCGCGATATCGGCCGCGCCGAACAGGATGCCATTGCACTTGCTTCGCATCAACGCGCCGCGCACGCCATCGAGGCGGGCTACTTCGACGCGCAGGTCGTCCCACTCGACATTGGCACCGCACGCAAGCCCGCCACTTTCTCGCGAGACGAGCGTGTAAGAGCCACGCCCTGCGCAGACGATTTCGTGCATCTCAAGCCGGTGTTTCGCCGTGACGGCGGCACGATCACGGCGGCGAATGCATCGGGCATCAGCGACGGCGCGTGCGCCGTGCTGCTGACGTCCACCCGCAACGCTCAGACACGGAGGCTGCGACCGCTCGCGCGTCTCGTCGCTCATGCACGGGTCGGTGTGCCACCTGAGGAGATGGGGTTCGGTCCGGTCGTCGCGACGCGCGAGGTCCTCAAGCGGGCAGATCTGCATATCGGGCAGATAGGCGTCATCGAAGTGAATGAGGCGTTTGCGTCCGTCGTCGGCGCATTTCTCAAGGAGCTGTCGCTCGACGCGTCGCGCGTCAATCCGAACGGCGGCGCGATTGCGCTGGGCCATCCCGTCGGCGCGACCGGTGCAATCCTCGTGACTAAGGCGGCCTACGAATTGCAGCGCACCGGCGCACGCTACGCGCTCGTCACGACGTGCATTGGCGGCGGGCAGGGGATGGCGGTGATTTTGGAGCGGGTGTAAGCGCGCTCGATATTCGGGCGGCAACAAAAAAGGCGACGCGGAATTTCCTCGTCGCCTTTTTCACATCTCTCGCATTTCGCGTCTATTTGCGTCGATTTGCGCTTACTCGTCGAGCACCTTATTGCCGGTCTCTTCGAACATCGACACGGCGATGAGCGACACGATCACGCAGGCGATCATGTACCACGCCGGGGCCATCTTGTTGCCCGTCACACGAATCAGCCAGCCCGCGACGAGCTGCGCCGTGCCGCCGAACACCGACACCGAGATCGCATACGCACTCGACATGTAACCCGCACGCAGATGCTTCGGGAAGTTCTCCGGCATCAACGCATACGCCGGGGCCGAACCCATCGTGTAGCAGAGCATCAGCACGATCAGCGCCGCCAGCACCACCGGCAGCGACGGGTAGTTGATCATCACCCAGAATGCCGGGTACAGCAGAACGATCAGCGCCACGCGGCCGAACATCGTCAGCGGCTTGCGCTTGCCCATCTTGTCCGACCACGCGCCGTAGATCGGGCACATCACCAACGAGATCGTGCTGGCAGCTACGCCCGCGAGCATCGACATCTTCGGCGGCAGACCCAGGTACTGAATGCAGTACGTCGGCATGTAGTACATCATCACGTACGTCGACACGGACATCCCCGCAATCGAGAAGATCGTGAGGAACCAGTTGCGCACATACAGGCCACGCTTGGGATCGTCGCGACCGGCCACCGCCTTAGCCTTCGGCGGCTCTTCCTGAATGTGACGACGCAGGTAGATACCGACCGGTGCGATCAGCGTGCCGAGCAGGAACGGAATGCGCCAGCCCCAGCTATGCATGGTGTCGTCCGAGAGCAGGAAGCCGAGGCTCGCCGTCAGACCCGAGCCGAGCAAGGCGGCCGCGCCCTGACTTGCCAACTGCCAGCTTGCGCGGAAGCCACGGCTCTTCGCGCCGCCCACTTCCAGCAGCGTGGCCGTCGCCGCACCGAACTCACCGCCCTGCGCGAACCCTTGCAGCAAACGTGCGCTCACGATCAGCAGCGGTGCCGCGAGACCGATCTGCGCATACGTTGGCGCAAGACCAATGGCCGCCGAGCCGAGCGCCATCAACAGGATGGTCAGCGTCAGCGCAGGCTTGCGGCCTGCGCGGTCGGCATAGCGTCCAAGCACGATGCCACCCAGCGGGCGCATCACGAAGCCCACCGCGAACACAGCGAACGCGAGCAGCGACGACGTGATGGGGTCGTCCGCCGGGAAGAACTGCTTGCCGATCGTCAGCGCAAAGTAGCTGTAGACCGTGAAGTCGAAGAACTCCAGCAGGTTGCCGATGACGGCAGCGAAGACGATCTTGCGTTGCTGTGCGGGCGACATCTGCACTGCCGATGACGACGATGCGCCGTCACCTTGAAACGATTGCGATTGCGTTGCGATGCTCATGCGCGGTCCTTGGCAAGAAAGCGTTCCACCAGACGCGTCCAGAAGGCGGCACCGATGGTCAGATTGTCGTCGTTGAAGTCGTACTTGGCGTTGTGCAGCATCGGCTTGCCTTCACCGTTACCCAGGCGAATGAAGCAACCCGGCACCTTTTGCAGGTAGTACGCGAAGTCCTCGCTGCCAGCGATGGGCGGGAACGGCGAAATGATGTGCTCCGCGCCGACCAGTTCTTCGGCCACGCTGCGGGCAAATTCCGTTTCCGCTTCGCTGTTCACCAGCACCGGATAGCCACGGATGTACTCGATGTCGGCGCTCGCACCGAAGCCTTCGGTATGCGACTTCACCAGCGCGCAGATGCGCTCTTCGAGCGTCGCGCGCACCTTCGCCGAAAACGAGCGCACGCTCAGCTCCATCGTGGCGTCTTCCGGAATGACGTTCGGCGCGAATCCGGCATGGAACGTACCGACGGTCACGACCGCCGCTTCCGTCGGATCGATGCTGCGCGACACCACGGTTTGCAGCGCCATCACGAGACCGCTGCCAATCACCACCGGGTCGATGGCCAGATGCGGACGCGCCGCATGGCCGCCACGGCCGTGGATACGAATCTTGACGGTGTCGCACGCAGCCATCAGCGGACCGGCGCGAAAACCGAACGTGCCCGTGGCCACGCCCGGGTGGTTATGCAGACCGAAGATCGCTTCGCACGGGAAGCGCTCGAACAGGCCGTCGGCAATCATCTGCTCGGCACCGCTGTTCGAACCGGCTTCTTCCGCCGGTTGGAAAATCAGATGAACGGTGCCGTCGAAGTTGCGCGTCTTGGCGAGATGTTGGGCTGCGCCGAGCAACACTGTCGTGTGACCGTCGTGGCCGCAGGCGTGCATCTTGCCTTCGTGCACGCTGGCGTACGCGAGGCCCGTCTGTTCGTGAATCGGCAGTGCATCCATGTCGGCGCGCACACCGACCGTGCGACCGCTCGTGCCCGCAGTGAGCGAGGCCACCACGCCGTGACCGCCGACGTTACGCGTGACCGTGTAACCCCAGCTTTCCAGCTTCTGCGCCACGTAACGCGACGTGTCGACTTCCTCGTAGGACAGCTCGGGGTGTTGGTGGATATGGTGACGAATGTCGGCCAACTGCTCACGCGCGTCGGCCAGATCGCTCACCTCGCAATAGCGAATCTCGCTCATCGGGGGCTCCTCTCTAGTTTTTGATTAACGCGGAGTATTGCACCGACGAAATTCCCCACCGATGACCCCTGGTAAGCCAAAATGTTGCCCTCAAGGCAACAATGCTTGAAGCGACGATATACGCCGGATGTCGGTATCGGTAAGCAAAACCATTGAAAATTCAATAGGTTGTCGCTGGCTCCGCACAGGCAGGCTGCCACCTTGGCGGTCGTTGCCTGCGCCATGCGCCAGACAGCGCATCCGCTCGAACGCGACAGTGAAACAAACATGAACAACGAATCGTGGATGGACGACATTGGTGAGCGTCCGCTCAAATATCTCGCCGAGATCGCCGCGACGGGCGGCGTACGGATGGCGGCCGAGGCGCTCAGCGTGAATCCGTCCGTCGTCAGCCGACAGATCGCGGCGCTGGAGCGACGGTTGCGATTTCCGCTCATCGAGCGGCGCGGGCGCAATGTGATCGTCACCGAAATCGGTCAGGTGCTCATCGACTATTACCGCGACGGCCAGCGGCGTCAGCGTGACCTGTCGGCGCGACTGGAGGAGTATCGGCATCTGAAACGAGGACGCGTCGCCATCGGTGTGGGCGAAGGGTTTATCGGACGCCTGATCGCGCAGGCGTTGCAGCGCTTTTCGATGAGCTATCCGGACATCCTCGTGGAAATCCGCTCCGGCCCCACACCCGCCGTGCTCTCGCTGGTGCGCGACGATGTGGTCGACATCGGCCTGTGCGCCCGCTCGGACGACGACCCCGCCATGCGCATTCATCCGTTCGCCGCCAAGGCGTTGTGTGCCGTCGTAGCACCCACGCATCGCTTCGCAAAAATGGAGCGCGTGCCGCCCTCGGAACTGGTGCACGAGCGGCTCATCTTCATGACCGAAGCGCACGGCGTGCAGCACTTCGTGCACTCGGTGCTCGACACCGCGCGCCTGAACGTGACACCCGCATATCGCGTCGATCTGTTCAATACCGCGCAAACGCTGGCCGCCGCCGGTCTGGGTGTCGCCTTCATGTCGGCCATCACCGCGCGGCGCGGCATCGAACTCGGCGAGCTGGTCGCGGTGCCCATCGACCATCCGATTGCCGCCGGTTTCTCCAGTCAGATGATGACCCGCGTGGGACGCCGCCTCTCGCCTGCGGCCGACCATCTATGGAAACAACTCGCGCAGAGTCTCGCGAACCGATGAATTGAAGCGGCTTCGGCGATGATCGGAGACGGCTTGGGTCCGGCGTCGGGAACGACGCCGTAGATGGCGTATGATCGGCCGAATGTTGGACCTGTTGGCTAAGCCCGCCCGATCAATTCATGACGACTGACTCTAACCAACCCGCCCACCGGCGACTCCGCGCGCGCTTTGTCGCGATTTCCTGGCGAGATCTCGCCGTCTCCTTCGGCCCTGTCGTGCTCATCGCGATTGCGGCCATCTGGCTCGCTGTCTGGCTCGTGCAACCGGCCCCGCCGCGCACCGTCACGCTGAGCGCCGGACCGGAAGGCAGTTCGTTCTGGACCGCAGCGCAACGTTACAAGACCATCCTCGCGCGCGATGGCATCACGCTGAATGTGCTGACCTCCGAAGGCTCGCGTCAGAACGTCGAGCGTCTGGCAGACGACAAGCAGAATGTCGACCTCGGCCTCGTGCAGGGCGGCGTGTCGCAGGGCCTCGATACCGAGGGCCTGGTCTCGCTCGGCAGCATGTTCTACGCGCCGATCTCCGTCTTCTATCGTGGCGATCGCGTAACGAAGCTCTCCGACTTCACGGGCAAGCGCATCGCCATCGGACGCGAAGGCAGCGGGGCACGTGCGCTGTCGCTCACCCTGCTCAAGGCGAACGGCATCGAGCCCGGCGGCCCGACCAAGCTCACCGCTTACGACGGGCAGGAAGCCGCGCAAGCGCTGATCGACGGACGTGTCGATGCCGCGATGCTCACCGGCGACACCGCCACCGGCCCCACGATGGGCAAGCTGATTCGCACGCCCGGCGTGCGGCTGATGGACTTCGCGCAGGCCGACGCCTACACGCGCCGCTTCACCTATCTGAATCAGTTGACGCTGCCGCGCGGGGTCTTCGATCTCGGCCGCAATTTACCGGCGCAGCCGGTGCACGTCATCAGCCCGACGGTCGAGCTCGTCGCGCGCGAAAGTCTGCATCCGGCGCTCTCCGATCTGCTCATCGAAGCAGCGCGCGAGGTCCACGGCAAGGCCAACCTGCTGCAACGCGCAGGGGAATTTCCGTCCGCGCAGGTGCACGAGTTCCCGATTTCCGACGACGCCGCGCGTTACTACAAGTCGGGCAAGGGATTCCTGTACCGGCATCTGCCGTTCTGGATTGCAAGCCTCGCGGATCGGATCGTCGTGCTGCTCGTGCCGATCATCGTGGTGCTGATTCCGGCGTTCCGGCTGGTGCCGTCGCTGTATAGCTGGCGTGTGAAGTCGCGGTTGTATCGCTGGTACGGTGCGCTCATCGCACTGGAGCGCGAGGCGCTGGCCGACGATGCTCACACGGAATACAAGAACCTGCGGCACCGGCTCGACGCCGTCGAAGCCGCCGTCAACCGGCTGAAAATTCCGCTCGCTTATGCCGATCAGTTCTACGTGCTTCGTGAACACATCGGCTTCGTTCGCGCACGGCTCGACGCAATGAATGCCGAACCGGGCGCGTCGGATGCGTCAGGCGTGGCAGGGCGCGACGTCGTCCGGCAAGCCGGTGGCGTGCAGCCGCAAGCGGATGATCCGGCAGGTGACGGAGCAACGGAGAAGACGTCGAAAGAGGCGTGAGCATCATCTCAAAGAATGACTTATGCAACGCATAATCTGCACAAGCTTTTCTTATAACAAGTAGCGGCGCAAACTGCCGACAGTCACGGGCCGGAAGACCGGCCCGTTGTGAATTCCAACGCTACTGGTTCTTTCGTATGTCGTCGTCCCGTCCCGCCCATTCCTGCCGCCCGTCGTCGTCGACGGCCTCCGTCTCACCGGCATCGGTCGAATCGCGATGCGTGGGCACCGAACTCGCGCGCTGCGCTTGCAACGTGCGTCCGGTGCGAGACGACGATCTGCCCGCCATCACGGCCATCTACGCCCATCACGTGCTCACCGGGTCCGCGTCGTTCGAAGAGGTGCCGCCCGACGAAGCGGAGATGCGCGCACGCTGCGCGAAGGTTCGCGACGCAGGCCTGCCGTATCTCGTGGCGGAACATGAGGGCAGGGTGCTCGGCTATGCGTACGCCACGCATTACCGTCCGCGCTCGGCGTATCGCTTCACGCTGGAAGACTCGGTGTACATCGCCGCCGACGCCATCGGACAAGGGGTCGGACGCGCGTTATTGCTCACACTCATCGCGCGGTGCGAAGGTGGTCCGTGGCGACAACTGATTGCCAATGTCGGCGACAGCGGCAACCGGGCGTCGCTCGCGCTGCACGCCGCATGCGGTTTCGAGCACGCGGGCACACTCAAATCGGTCGGTTTCAAATTCGGCCGTTGGGTTGACACCGTCCTGATGCAGCGCCCGCTCAACGCCGGGGATACTTCGCTGCCGGAATAAGGCAGACCGTCAAAACGGCATCAAAATGACATCAAAACGGCGAAGCCCGATCGAGTTCCTTGTAGTGCCGGAAGATGCCTGTGGTGTTGAACGCGGTGCGTCGCGACGACTTCAGATAGGCCGCGACAAGCGGCTCGCGAGCGACGGCGTCGCGCACTGACTGACAGCGCGGGAACGCCTTCGCAAATCCCGACATGGCGCGGGGAAACGCGTAGTACAACCCCTCGATCACCTGAAATAGCGACAGATCGGCATACGACAGCGCGCCTTCGCTGAGCCATCCCCCTGCGTTCGGATTGTTCGCCAGCACGCGCTCGAAGTACCCGAAGAATTTGGGCAGACGGTATTCGATCAGATCCGCCGTGCGCTTGCGTGCCTCCGCCTTCTGATTGCTGTAATAGAGACGACTGGCGATGGGATGATGACCGTCGTGCACCTCCGCGACGAGATCGGCCAGCGTCAACTGCAACTGATTGACCCAGCGCCGAGCGCGTGGCGATTCGCCGACAAGGCCCAGCAACGGTCCGAGATACGCGAGGATGTTCGCCGTCTGTCCGATCAGTTCGTCCCCGGAGGGGTGCCGGACGCGAAGAAAAGGCGGCGCGAAAGGGGGATCCGTGCAGGCCGGATCGTCCATCGTGTGGAGCAGACCGTCCATGCCCTGACCCGGGCCGTCCTCCTGAACGATCTCGACATACGGCGTGCCGCTGGCCTCGAAGGCGAGGCGGACAAACTCGCCGCGCCCTTGCAGGCCCGGCCAATAGAACAGCTCGAAGGTCATGCACCCTCCTCAGGCTCAGGAAGCGCCCGGCTGCATCTCCACGCGATTCTTGCCCTGTTGCTTGGCGCGATAAAGCGCCAGATCCGCCGACTCGATCAACGAGGTCGACGCCATGTGCGTGCGCGGCACCAGCGCCGCGCCGCCGAGACTGATCGTCACGTGTCGTCCGTTGGCGGACCCCACGTGCGGAATTGCCATCGCTTCGATCTGCGCGCGCACCTTCTCGGCAATCGCCGCCGCGCCGGCCGCCGACGTATTCGGCAGCACCATCACGAACTCCTCGCCGCCGAAACGCGCCGCAAGATCGGCCGGACGCGCCGCCGCTTCTGCGATGGTGCGTGCCACGCGGCGCAACACGTCGTCGCCCGCAATGTGGCCGTAGGTGTCGTTGTATATCTTGAAGTTGTCGACGTCGATCATCAGCAGCGCCATCTCGCGTTGCTCACGCAAGGCGCGACGCCACTCCGCACCGAAGTACTCGTCGAAGTAACGACGGTTCGCCAGCCCGGTGAGACCGTCGGAATGCGTCAGACGCTGCAACTCCAGATTCGTCTCCAGCAGTTGTTGCTGACTCTCACGCAGTGCCCGGTACGCTTCGTCGCGCTGCAGCAGGTTCATGTACGAGCGCGAGTGGTAGCGAATGCGGGCAACCAGCTCGATGGTGTCGGGCAGCTTGACCAGATAGTCGTTCGCTCCCGCCGCGAACGCCTCCCGCTTGACCGTCGGCTCTTCCTTCGTCGAGAGCACGATGATCGGAATATCGCGCGTGAGCGGGCTCCCGCGGTACTGTCGCACCAGCGACAAACCATCGGTGCCCGGCATCACAAGATCCTGGAGGATGACGGTCGGACGCGTCTGTTCGGCAACACGCAGCGCTTCTTCCGGATTCGCGCAATAGTGAAAATCGATGTTCGCTTCGCCGGTCAGCGCGCGGCGAATCGCTTCGCCCACCATCGCCTGATCGTCGACGAGCAATACCATCGCCGACGATTCGCTCAGGCTGCTTTCTGTGCCGATGGGCGGCGTGCCCGGTTTGGGTTGGCGCGGGGTTGTCGTCATCGTTATTCGTCCCTCTGTTCTTGTCCCACAGTCATACGGTGCCGAACAGCGTCACCAATTGTGGCGCGATGATGTTCAGCGGCAGGATTTGCGACGCGGCACCGGCTTCGGCCGCCGCCTTGGGCATGCCGTACACCGCGCTCGTCGCGCGATCCTGCGCGATGGTCATGAAGCCCTGCGTGCGCATGGCACCCAGCCCTGCTGCACCGTCGCGGCCCATCCCCGTCAGAAGCACGCCGACCGCGCGCGAGCGCCAGTTCTCGGCCACACTGCGCAGGAAGACGTCGATGGACGGACGATACACCGCATCCCTGGGTTCGTCGGTATACACGCAGCGACCGCTGGCGTCCACCCGCAGGTGACGGTTTCCCCCCGCGAGCAGCACCGCGCCCGCCATGGGACGCTCGCCCGCCTCCACCAGCCGTACGGAAAGCGGTGTCTGCTGATCGAGCCACGCCGCCATACCGGGTGCGAAAGCGTCGTCCACATGCTGTACGACGATCACACCCGCCGCGAAGTTCGCAGGCAGGCGTCCGAGCAGCGTCGCCAGCGCAGCCGGGCCGCCTGCCGACGCGCCAATGGCCACCAACGCGTCCGTCTCGGGCACGGCGCGCGGCACCACGACCGTCTGCGGTATGCGGGCGTCGGCCTGCTGGGCTGCCACCGCCTCGATCTTCGCGAGCAACGACGAGGCCGGACGCGCCAGCTCCGCCGCCCCCAACACAGGCGTATCGACGGCATCGACCGCACCGGCGCCCATCGCATCGAACACGAGGCTCGCGTGATGGCCGACATCCGACGTCACGATCAGAATCGGGCACGGTGTGCGCCGCATGATCTCGCGCGTCGCCGCCACGCCGTCCATGACCGGCATGACGAGATCCATCAGCACGAGGTCGGGTGGCACGGGCGCGCACATCTGTACGGCTTGCGCGCCGTCGTGCGCCACCCACGCCACTTCCAGGCCCGGACGCTGCGCGAGCGTGCGGCGCAACGCCTCCACCGCGATGGCCGAATCGTTCACGATGCCGATTTTCATGACCCCGACTCCCCGATGAGATCCACGACAGCACGCAGCAGCGCATCGTCATGGAAGCTGCCTTTCGCGAGGTAATAATCGGCACCCGCATCGAGTCCGCGCTTCCGATCTTCCTCACGATCCTTGTATGAAACGATCATGACGGGCAATTCCGCCGTGCGCGGGTCGCGTTTGATCAGGGTCACCAGCTCGATGCCGTCCATGCGTGGCATGTCGACGTCGGTGATCACCATGTCGAACGTTTCGCTGCGCACTGCGTTCCAGCCATCCATTCCGTCGATGGCGACACTCACGTCGTAGCCGCGCGCGGCGAGCAGCTTGCGCTCAAGCTCGCGCACGGTGAGCGAGTCGTCCACCACCAGCAAACGTTTGCGGCCGCGTCCGCTGGTCTGGGCGGCGCGCATCGGCAAACGCTCCAACGAACCCATTTCCACGGCCTTCGCGATCGAGCGCACCAGATCCGCCGTATCGATGATGAGCAGCGGCGAGCCGTCCTCCGTCAGCGCCCCGGCGGCGATGTTGGGCAACTTGCCGAGCCGCGCATCGAGCGGTTGCACGACGAGCATACGCTCGCCGAGGAATTTGTCGACGGCCAGCCCGTAGCGCGCCTCGCCCTCGCCAAACACCACGACCGGCTGATCGCCGGAAGTACCCGTCGGTTCGGTGCCGCACAACACCTGTTGCGCGCTCACGAGTCCGATCTGTTTGCCGTCCAGCGTGAAATGCGGACGCCCCTCGAGCATGTCGATGTCTTCTTGCGGCAGCGCCAGCGTGCGCGACAGGCTGGCGAGCGGCAACGCGTACGGCTCGCCCGCAATCTCGACGAGCAGACTGCGCACCACCGACAGCGTGAGCGGCAGTTGCAGGATGAACTTCGTACCACGCCCGGGGGTGTACTCGATGCGCACCGTGCCCCGCACCATCGCAACCATCGCGCGCACCGCATCAAGGCCGACACCGCGCCCGGACACATCCGTGACCGTGTCGCGCAACGTGAAGCCCGGCAGCATCAGGAATTCGAGCAACTCGTTGTCGTCGAGATGACGAGCCGTCTCAGGCGCGACGAGCCCGCGCTTGACCACCGCCTCGCGCACACGTTCGATGTCGATACCTGCGCCATCGTCGGACACGCTCACGAGCAGAAGCCCCGCGCTATGACGAGCGCTGAGCGTGATGACGCCCTCGGCAGGTTTGCCTGCCGCCGCACGCACTTCGGGACGCTCCAGCCCGTGGTCAACGGCATTGCGCAGCAAATGCCCCAGCGGCGCTTCGAGCTGGTCGAGAATATCGCGGTCGACCTGCGTATCCGCGCCACGAATCTCCAGCCGCGCCGGTTTGCCTAGCGAGCGGCCCAGATCTCGCACCATGCGGGCGAACCCGCCAAGGCGGTCGTCGATGGGTCGCATGCGGCATGCGAGCGCCTCGTCGTACAGACGTTGCGACAGTTGCGTCGAGCGCCGGTCGAAGTCGTCCAGTTCGTGAATCTGTTCGGCCAGCAACTGCCCCCCGACACCGAGCGCGCGTCGCAGATCTGCAAGCGCCGAGAGCAACAACTGGCGGTCTTCGTCGGAGCGGTCGGCCACTTGCGCGAACGCCGAACTCACGCGGTCGAGCGCGTCGCCCGCGTCGTGCTGATGACGTTTCAGCCGTTGCAACGATTGCGCGAACGGTTGCGACCAGCGCGATGCCACCAACGCCTCGCTCGACAGGCGCAGAAGCCGGTCGAGGTTGTCGGCGGAGACGCGCAAGGCACGCGACGCGCCGTCGCCGGTGTCAGCGTGTACGCCCCGCTCGGTGGTGTATGTGTCGCGTGCGTCACGTGTGTCGCGTGTGTCGCGTGTGTCGGGAGACGTCGGCGGCACCGCGTGCTCCATAACACGCGGGAGTGCGAGACTGTCCTGCACGTGAGCGTCGTCGGACACAAGCACTTCTTCCGAGATGCGCGGGATGTCCGAGGTGTCCGAGGTGTATGAGAGAGGCGCTTCGGTATTCGCAGCGTCGCTCTGCCCCGTCTCCATGCCATAGCTCGCGTAATCGAATGCCGTGAGTTCGCCGGAGGCACGGGGTGCCTGCGACGCATCGCCCGTCAATGCCGCGAGCTCGTTGGCGAACGACGAGACGAACCCGTCGATCTCTGCCTTGCCCGCGCCTTGCGCCCAGTTCGGATCGCGCCCCGGCGGGTGCGCGAGTCGCATGAGCAGATCGACACCTTGCAACAGGCGATCGATGATCGACACGTTGAGCACAAGCACACCGTGCTGAGCCGCGACGAAAGCGTCCTCCAGCACATGAGCGAGCGAGACACCGGCCTCGACGCCGACGATGCGCGCCGCCCCCTTGAGCGAATGCGCAGCGCGCATGCATGCTTCGAGTCGTGCTGCATCGGTGGGCGCGCGTTCGAGCGCCAGCAAGCCGTCGCCGAGGACTTGCGCCTGCGTCTCCGTCTCCATGCGGAACAGGTCGAGCAGTGTGGCGTTCTGCAGATCGTCGCTCATGCGAGGCTCCGGTCGAACGCCGCGCCAATGCGCAGCGGATCCAGCACACCGACGATGTGGTCGCGCCACGGCAGCACGGCGACGGCAAAGCCGTTCGACGCACCCAGCGCCGTCGCAGGCACTGCACCCATGGATGCGCGTGCAGGCGTCACCGTGCCGTGCACTTCCGTCACAGGAAACGCGCTCAGATGATGCCCATGACGCAACGCCAGCAGTCGCGCCGTACTTGCACGCAGGCTGTTCGTCTGCGGTGTTTGTGTTTGCGGTGCGGACTGCACGCCGAGCAGCTCGCCGAGAGACAGACACGGCACGAGTGCGCCGCGCAGGTTGACGAGCCCCAGCAACGCCCGTTGCCGATGGCCCGGGACGGAATGCCAGCCGCGCATAGGCGCGACTTCTTCGATGGCGGATGCGGGCAGGGCGAGCCATTCGTCCGCCAGCCGGAAAAGCAGCAGCGACGAGCCGCGCTCGCTCTCCTGCCCGCCGGGGATGGCGCGCCACGGCGCCGGGTCCACCGGCACCACCGGCAGACGGTCGAGCAATTCCGCCGCCTGTCGATGCAACGTGTTGCCGTTCGCTTGCGACGGCTGCCTGGACTGCGTCGCGTTCGCAGCGGCTGGCGAAGAAGGTTTGCGCTCACCGGACACGGGACCGGTCTCAGGCGCGGATTCGCGGTAGGTCATCGATGTCGGTTCCCGTGGCGATGCGTCTGATCATGCGATTCGGTGGTCGTGTGCGAAGTCGTGCCCGCACGTTCGGTACGTTCAGTACGTTCGGCGCGCTCCAGCAAACGTCGTGCGCCAGCGTTGTCGCCGCGCGCATCGAGCAGCGCGGCGCAATGCACCAGCGCTTCATAATGCCCCGGCTCCAGATAGAGCGCGCGACGGTAATGGATGAGCGCGCCCTGTGCGTCGCCCCGTGCATCTTCGACCAGTCCAAGCAGATACTCGGCCTGCGCATTGGCCCGGTCAACAGCCAGCACCGCACGGCACAGCGCCACCGCGCCCACGAAGTCGCCAGCGTCAGCAGCGATTTGCGCCTGCGTCAGCTGCACGGCGATGTCCGTTCGGGCGCTGGCGTCAACGTGCTGAAAAACGCCTGGGCGCGCTGAATCGGGCGGTGGCGTGACCGACCCTACGGGCGTCATCGACGCAAACGTGCGCGAGGGGCCTGCACCGGTCGAACGCGGGCGCGAGGACGGCGCTTGCGCGGGTGACGCTCGCACGTGCTGCACGTTCGAAATGTGCGAAATGTGCGGTAACGCAACGCGATGCTGCGCCACGGCGTCGAGAGTACTCACTGGCGGCGCGGGTCGGAAGGTGTCGAGCTTGCCCGTCGGCCGCGACAGGCCCGCTGCCGACGTCTGCATATCCCGCACCGGCCCCGCCACGCGGAACGAAAACGCCTGCACGTGCCCCGTCGGTGCCAGCCCGTTGCTGGTCAGCGTTCCCCCCTCGGCCGGTCCGGCGAAGAGCGTCGCCCCCATACGCATGAGTTGTTCGAGCGCAGCGATGGCACGACGTTGTCCGTCGCGGTCGAAGTAGATCAGCACGTTACGGAAGAACACGTAATCGAACGTGCCCAGCCGGTCGACGAGCGACGGATCGAACAGATTGCCCGAGTGCCAGCGCACCTGCGTACGCAGCGCACCGATCACACGAAAGTTCTCGTCTTCCGACGTGAAGTAGCGATCCCGGAACAGCATCGTGCCCGGCGGGCCGCGAAACGAATTGCGTCCGTAGAGTCCCTCGCGCGCAACGGCCAGCGCGCGTTCGCTGATGTCGAGCGCGTCGATGGTGAAGTCGTTCGCGCCGAGGCCCGCGTCGAACATCGTCATCGCCATCGAGTACGGTTCCTCGCCGGTGGAGCACGGCAAGCTCAACAGTCGCAGCGCCTGCCCTTCGCGCGCGGTGCCCCGACGTGATTCGCGCTCCTCCTGGACCATCTGCGTGAGCGCGGTGAAAGCATCGCGATGCCGGAAGAACCATGTCTCAGGCACCACCACTGTCTCGATAAGCGCCTGCAATTCCTGCGGCGATTGCTGCAAGCGCTGCCAGTAACGCGAGTACGGCGGCGCGTCTTGCATGTCCGGCGACAGGGCGGAAAGGGCGGCAAGACGCACGCGTATCGCACGTTCGATGGCGTTCGCGCCGAGGGTCTCGGCGTCCAGTCCCATCGTGTCGTACAGCAAGCGTTCGATGTCTCGCACGTGGCTCATGACGACGCCTCCGTTGCGTTCGCCGCACCCGCATTACGCGCGTCATCCGCGCCCTCTGCCTCATCTGCCAGCACGTCCGTCGCCGCATCGAACAGCATGGCGCGCGCTTCGGCCGTCAGCAACTGGTCGACGCGCACCCACTGCACGAGTCCATCGTCGGTATCGAGCACCGGGCCGAGATAGCGGCCTTCGGGGAGGTTGACGCCGCTTGTCTGAAACGCCGCCGGATCGGCACGCAAGGTATCGGTCGCGCGCTCGACGAGCACACCCAGACGCCGGGCGTTCGGGCCGGGTGCGGGGTAGTGCACAAGCACCAGGCGCGTGGAGCGCCGCGCAGGCGCATCACGCCCCGTCGCGAGCCGCGTCAGATCGATCACCGGCACGGACTCGCCACGATAGCTGAACGCACCCGCCACCCATGCCGGTGCGGCGGGCAGACGCTTGAGCGCCAGCCACGGCAGCACCTCGGCGACGTGGCCCGCTTCGATGACGTAGTGATCGGTCGCGATGGCGAAACGCAGGAACAACATGGCGGTGTCCGCGAAAGAAACGGCGAAAATTCGTTGAATTAGCGACGGCTAAACGATCAATGAATAGACGATGTCAGACCAGTCCCGTGGGCGGCAGCGCCTGCACCTTGAAGCGCGACACCCCACTCTTGAGACCGTTGGCGACGTGATTGAGCTCTTCGATGGCCTGACTCGACTGCTGCAACGATTCTGCCGTCTGTTGAGCCGCCTCGGAGAGCTGCACCAGCGCCTGATTGATCTGCTCCGCGCCGGTGGCCTGCGCCTGCATACCTTCGTTGACGACCTGGAAGCGCGGCGGCAGCGTCTGCACCTGCGCAATGATCTGCGCGAGCTGATCGCCGACCTGACGCATCTCGTCCATGCCGCGACGCACTTCCTCGGCGAACTTATCCATGCCCATCACCCCAGCCGACACCGCTGACTGGATCTCCTTGATCATCTGCTCGATATCGTAGGTCGCCACGGCCGTCTGATCGGCCAGACGCCGGATCTCGGTCGCCACCACCGCAAAACCGCGACCGTACTCGCCCGCTTTCTCGGCTTCGATGGCCGCGTTCAGCGAAAGCAGGTTGGTCTGATCCGCGACCTTCGTGATCGTCGTCACCACCTGATTGATGTTGCCCGCCTTCTCGTTGAGGATGCCGAGCTTGCCGTTGACGGAACCTGCCGCGTCCATCACATGACGCATGGCGTCTTCCATGCGCGTGAGGCCGACGTGGCCAGTGCCCGCGAGCGACGCGGCATGATCGGCCACACCCGCCACCTCGGTCATGGTGCGCGCCAGATCGCGCGACGTGGCGAAGATTTCGCGCGAGGTCGCACCGATCTCGGTCGTAGTGGCCGCCGTCTCCGAGGCAGTGGCCTGTTGCTGACGCGATGTCGCGGCAATCTCGGTCACCGACGTCGTCACCTGCAAGGCCGACTTCTGCGCCTGCCCGACAAGACCGGTCAGTTCGTCCGTCATCCGGTTGAAGCCCGACTCCAGCGCGCCGAACTCATCGCGACGCGCCAGATCGAGGCGCTTGGTCAGATCGCCCGCGCGCATGACCTCCAGAATCTGCATCACGCTTGCGAGCGGCACACTGATCGCGCGGAACAGCATCCAGCCAGCCAGGATAGCCGCCGCGAGCGCCACGCCCAATGTGGTGAGCAGCGTGGCCTTGGCGGCCGTCACGGCTTCGTTGATGTTATGCGTCGACTCGTCGGCAAACGTCTTGTTCGTGTCGACCAGACGTTGGATGGCGGAACGCCCCCGGCCCCATTCGGGGTACAGCTGGTCGGTCAGCATGGCGCGAGCGGCGGGCATCTGACCGTCGGCCACGAGCTTGAGCACCTGAGTGCTTATGCGCGCGTATTGCGTGCGCACGCCGCGCACCTCGTCGTATTGCATGCGATCGACGGCGCGATTGACGGTCGTGCCGTAATCCTTGATCCAGCCGTCGATTCGGGTATCGGCCGTGCGCAAGGTGTCGAGGTCGATCGCACGGGTCTTGTCGTTGTCGTCGATGGCGACCACCTGCTGGAGCAACTGATAGCTCTCGAACCAGGCACCGCGCAGCATCGTGCTGTAGTAAAGGCCCGGCGTGGAATCGGCTTCCACACTGTGCGCCTCCACTTCGATGGCGGACAACCGCGTGTAAGCGATGCCGGCCATGAGGGCCATCAGGGCAAGGATCAGGCCAAAACTGGCCAGAATGCGATGTCGGATCGACCAGTGTTTCACGCCGCGCTCCCGTTCGTGTTCACGCCCGGTGCCGGGGAGGGCGACGCGGGCCTTTTTGAGGTTACGCCGATTCTATTACAGCGGCCCGGCCGGGCAACGTCGGTCAGGCCGTGTATTTGGGTTTATTTCTGATTTGTCGCGCACTCCCGGGCACGGCTTGCGCCCGGGTGGACCGCTGTCCGGATGTCGCCGGATGTCACCGGATGTCAGCGGATGTCAGCGGACGCCGCCGGAGGTCCCGACGCTCAGCGCGTCAGTTCGCGCAGAGCGTCCGCCGTCATGGGCGCGAGGGCCAGCGGGGTGGCGGCGGCCGTCAGCGCACCAAGCGACGCGGCATTGCCCGGAGAAACGCTGCCGTCCGGCAGGTAAAGGTTGTTCTCGAAGCCGATCCGGGCGTGGCCGCCCTGCAACACTGCGGCCAGCGCGCACTCGGCCTCGCGCGGCCCAAAGGCGCACATCGCCCACGGCGTGGCGTCGGCGGCTTCCCCGAGCCGGTCCGCACCGGCTTGCCAGGCGGCGAGGAACGGCAGCAGGTCCGACGGCGACGATAACTGCCCTTTGCTGTAGCGCCCGAGCACGAACAGCACCCAATGGCGGCCGGGACGAATCGCACCGCTCGCGCGCAAGCGCCAGTAGTGCGCCACGTCCTCGGTGTCGTACAGGATGTATTGTGTCGTGATCTGCTCGTGCCACAGCCAGTCGAAGAACGCCTCGGCCGCGCTCGCGTGTGCTGCATCGGGCAGCACTTCGCGCAACGCCACCGAAATCGCTTCGGGATGCAGCGCGCGCACCGTCGCAATCTGCTGCTCGGGCGTATAGATACCGACGGCCTCGGTCGTCACCTGCAACACCAGCGCGTCTCCCACGGCGCGACGAACGGCCGCAATGCCCGCCGCATAGTCCGCCACTTCCAGGCTGTGCGTGCCGTCTGCCTTGCGTACATGCAGATGAATCATGGCTGCGCCCGCGTCGAGACACGCCTTGGCGCATTCACCCAGTTCCGTGGGCGTCATCGGCAGCGCCGGATGGTCGGCGTGCGTGCGGCGTGCGCCGTTCGGTGCGACGGCCAGCGCGTAAGGTCTCGTCATGCCAGGCCTCCGGCCTTCACACCGGTGACGTCCGCCACGGCAAGCGCCAGTCGCTCGACGATACGGTCGATGTCGCCCGGCTGGCAGATGAACGGCGGCGCGATCAGCGCATGGTCGCCGTGAACGCCGTCGACCGTGCCGCCCATCGGGTAGATCAGCAGGCCGCGTTCTTTGGCGGCGGCCTTCAAACGCGCGTGTGTCTTGTCGGCCGTCGGCAGCGTTTGCTTCGTGGCACGGTCGGCCACGAATTCGACGCCAACGAACAGCCCGCGTCCGCGCACGTCGCCCACGTTCGGGTGATCGGCGAACACCTCGCGCAGACGGGCACGCAATTGCTCGCCGCGCGCCTGCACGTTCTCCAGCAGGTTCTCGTCGGCAATCGTGCGCTGCACGGCCAGCGCCGCCGCACACGCCATGGCGTGTCCGAGGTACGTGTGTCCGTGCTGGAAGAAGCCCGAGCCACCGACGACAGCGTCGAAGATCTTGTCCGAGCACAGCATTGCGCCGATGGGTTGATACCCCGCGCCGAGGCCCTTGGCGATGACCAGGATGTCCGGCGTCACACCATCCTCTTCGCAGGCGAACAGATAACCGGTGCGCCCCATGCCGGACATCACTTCGTCGAGCAGCAACAGCACGCCGTACTTGTCGCACACGGCGCGCATGCGTTTGAGGTAGTCGCCCACGGGCGGCACCGCGCCAGCCGTCGCGCCGACCACGGTTTCCGCAACGAACGCGATCACCGTGTCGCCCCCCAGTTCGAGAATCTTCGCTTCGAGTTCGTCCGCCAGACGCTGCACGTACGCGGCATCGCTCTCGCCGTCGAGACGCTCGCGATAAGCGAAGCACGGCGAGACATGATGCGCCGGTACGAGCAACGGCAGGAACGGCTCGCGTCGCCAGGCATTGCCACCGATGGCGAGCGCGCCGAGCGTGTTGCCGTGATAGCTCTGACGGCGGGCGATGAAGAACTGACGCTGCGGCTGACCGATCTCGACGAAGTACTGACGCGCGAGTTTGAGCGCCGCCTCCACGCCTTCGGAACCGCCGCTCACGAAATACACGTGGTTCAGATCGCCGGGCGCGCTCGCAGCAAGCGTGTCGGCCAGTTGCTCGGCCACTTCGGTCGTGAAGAACGACGTATGGGCGTACGCCAGTTGCGCCGCCTGTTGCTGCATCGCCTCGATCACGCGGGGATGTCCGTGGCCGAGGCATGAGACGGCAGCGCCGCCGCAGGCGTCGAGATAGTGCTTGCCGTTGCTGTCGATCAACTCGATTCCCTGACCGCCGACCGCGACGGGCAACGTCTGGCGCGGATTGCGGTGAAACACGTGAGTCATGCCTGAACCTCTGACGGAAAGATGATGCAAAACGAGACTGACCGGCGGGTGGCCGCCGGGCGATTGGTCTCGCGAACGATGCCGCTCAGTGTAGGCGCATCGCCTATCGTTTGCAACATATGTTTCATGTGTTTTACGAGCGCAACACTTCGCGCAAGACCATTACCACAGTCGGTGTTTCACCGCAGGCCACAGGCCCAGAGGAAAGGGCGTGCGCGCTTGCGGCATTTCATGCAACAATCGTTACATTCTTTCGCCGCCGTGTTGCCATCCCCCAATGACACAAGCCACAGCGCTGCCGCAGACGCTCGACCAGCTCAACGCTCTGCTGCGTGAGCGCTACTCTCAATTGAGCCCGCAATTTCAGGCGGGCGCGCGCTTTCTTCTCGACCATCCGCAACGTGTGCCGATCAGCTCGATGCGTGCGATTGCCGCCGAAGCGGGTGTGCAACCGGCCACCTTCGTGCGACTCGCGCAGCATCTCGGCTTCGACGGATGGCACGGCCTTCGGGAGTTGTTCCTCGAATCGATTCGTCTCGGACCGCAGCCGTATGCGAGCCGCGCGCGACAGGTGATCCGCGAGGGTGACGCCGCGCGCATGGTGCCCGAGATGTTCCGCGTGCAGCACAACAACCTCGATCTGACGGAAGCCGGCGCGAACGACTCGCTGGGCGCGGCCGTCGATCTGCTCGCGAATGCGGGGACGGTGCACGTGGCAGGCTTTCGCGCGTGCTTTCCGATTGCGTTCACGTTCCAGTACGTCTACCGGCTGTTCCGGCCGACGGTGCACCTCATCCGTGGCGAAGCGGGCACGTTGGAAATGGAATTGCGGGCGCTTTCGGCGCGCGACGTCGTGGTGGTGATCAGCTTCGCGCCGTATTCGAACGAAGCGCTGATCGTGACGCGCGCGGCCCGCGCCGCCGGTGCCCGTGTGCTGGCGCTCACGGACTCGACAGTCTCGCCGCTCGCGCTCGATGCGGACGTGACGGTGCTGTTCTCGCACGAAAGCCCGTCGTTCTTCCCGTCGATCACGGCGGGGATTGCCGTGGTGGAGACGCTCGTCGAGATGCTGCTCGCCCGCAAGGGACGCGGCGCCGTGCGCGCGCTGGAACTGGCCGAAGACCAGTTGCACGGCACCGGGGCTTACGTCAGCCCGTCGGGCACTGGCTCGAACAACGCAAGTAAACCGGCCCCTCGGGTCAAACCAGACGCCCCGGACGCGTAGGCGATGCACGCTCGCGACGCAGCACCACCGCAAGCGCTGCACTGCCCGCGATCAACGCGGCAGTGAACAAAGCGAGGGCGACGGGCATGCCGAAGCGATCCGCGAGCCAGCCGCTGGTGACGACCGGCACCGAAAAGCCGAAGTACGCGAACAGGAAATACCCGGCGGCCGCCCGCGCACGCAATGCTGGCGCGACCGCCGAATTGACGGCGGCCAGTCCTCCCAAATATGTGAAGCCGTAGCACGCCGAACTGGCGATGGCGGCACCGGCGAGAATCGCGGGCAGGCTGACGTACACCACCCCCAGCGCGAGCACAACGAAGCCCAGCGGCACCAGCGCCAGCCCGACCCGAACGGCGTGCACCGGGACCATGCGGCGAGCCGCTGGCTGGAACAGCAGGCCGGTCGAGACGACGAAGAACGTCGCGAACCCCGCCCACGCGGCATGTCCGTGCACGGCCAGCGCCGACGGCACCACACCGATCACAACGCCCACTGCGGCCCATGCGAGCAGAATCGCCGTGCCCAGCGGCGCCGTCCCGGGGGCGAGCACCGGCCAGCGCAACCACGGCACGTTCGGGTGACGTCCCGGTGCAGGCAACGCGGCGACAGCGAGTGCCGCAACGAGCGCCAGCGGTAGATACGTCCACAAGCTCAGCGGCGGCAACATCGAAGGCGCGACGATCAGGCACAGGCCTGTGACGAGCGCGCCGGTGCCGAAGCCGAGCGACGTCGCCGCCGCGACCAGCGCTGCGCCGCGCGTTGCCGCGTCTTCACGATCTCCGTACAACTCCGTCATGTAAGCCGTGCCACTGCCCGCGACGAGGCCGGTCGCCAGCCCGTAGCAGGCGCGCGCGCCGCCGAGCGCAACCAGCGTCGGCCAGCGCAGCGTCAGCCACGTGCCCACGAGACCGAACAGGAGCGCGATGGCGAGCGGCAAGCGACGTCCGACACGATCCGACAGCCCGGCAAGGAACAGCAGGGTCGGGACCAGCGCACCGACGTAACACGCAAACGCCAGCGCCTGCGCCCCCGCGCCGTAACCGCTCGCCGCCGCGTAGTGCGGCACCAGCGGCGCTTGCAGATTGACGGAGAACGTCACGAGGAAGAGTTGTACGGCGAGGAGCGGAATCGCCCAACGGGGCGGCGGAGAAGTCGTGGGGAGCATGATCGGAAAGAGAACATCGAGGGGGGACACTGCGCATTGCCCAGCGCATTGCTCAGTATTGCCAGCGCCTGAATGCAGTGCAATTATTGAATTGTCCTGAGATCAATTTTCACCTCCATGTCAGCCCCTGCCCGCTATCTCGAACACGTCGAACGGCTTGCCGACGCGATCACGTCAGGCGAGCTCGCCTCGGGCACGCGCCTGCCGCCGCAGCGCGACTACGCCGACGCACACGGGCTCGCCACGTCCACGGTCACGCGCATCTATACCGAACTCGCACGACGTGGCCTCGCCGTGGGCGAGATCGGACGCGGCACCTTCGTGCGCTCGCCCGCCGTAGGCGCCGCCGCTGCCTTCGCACAGTGGGCACCGGCCCCGGGCGCGCTGGGTGGCGTGGATCTGGCGTTCAACTACCCGGTGCTGCCCGAGCAAACCGAGGCGTTGCGCCAGGCGCTGCGTGAGATGGCCGCCGGCGGGGATCTGAGCGCGTTGCTCGCCCACTCGCCGCACGACGGGCCACCGGCCGACAGACGTGCAGCGGCGCAATGGCTGTCGCGTCGCGACGGCGTTGCGCTATCGCCCGATTCGCTGGTCGTCTGCGCAGGCGGGCAGCATGCGCTGGACGTGCTGCAACTGGCGTTGTGCCGCGCGGGTGAGACGGTCGCCGTCGAGGCCCTTACGTACCCCGGCTGGAAGGCGCTCGCAGCCATGCGCGACGTGCCGCTCGCCGCTGTCCCGATGACATCCGATGGCCTCGATCCCGCAGCGCTGGACAAGCTCTGCCGCCACCACGCCGGACGGCTGCGCGTCGTCTACACCATGCCGACGCTGCACAACCCGCTGGGCTGCGTGATGCCCCTCGCGCAGCGTCTGGCGCTGGTGGACGTCGCGCGGCGTCACGACCTGCTGATCGTCGAAGACAGTGCTTACGGCTTTCTGGTCGAGGACGCCCCGCCGCCACTTCGTCTGCTCGCACCGGAACGGACGTTCGAAGTGTGCAGCCTGTCCAAGCCCGGCGCACCGGGGCTGCGCATCGCCTATCTCATCGCCCCACCCGCTTTGCTGCCGCGCGTGCATGCGGCGATGCGAGCCAGTGTGTGGAGTGCCGCGCCGTTGATGGCGCAACTGGCTTCCCGCTGGCTCTCGGACGGTACGATGGACCGCTGGATCACCCACAAACGCGCACTGGCCACCCAGCGACAGGCGATTGCCATGCAATGCCTGTCCGGGCTGGACTCGACGGGGTATCCCGGCGCATTCCACCGGCTGGTGCCGATCCCTTCGTCGACCCCCGCCCTGCGCTGCGACGACATCGTGGCCGCGCTACAAGCGCGTGGCGTTGCCGTAACGCCGGTCGATGCATTCGCCGCCCCGGGCCAGAGCGCACCGTCGACCATTCGCGTCGCCCTCGGTTCGCCGGGCAGCGACGCGAATGGTCGACGGTGCGCTCATGCAGGTGGCCGACGTCGTCAGGACAGCCCGGCATCTTGGAGGTCAAGGAGGTCACTGAAGTCACACGGCGACGCGCCGAGATGACGCCGCTGCCGGTTTCTTTTATGATCGACGTGCTTCCTGCGGCCGAACGCCCGGCGCAACATCCGGTGCGCCATCGCCAGGCGTCGCGCAGGCTTCGTCCCCTGTCGACAATATCAAGGACTCCGAATGTCGCTCATCCACTTCTCCCGCGCCCGTTCGCTCGCGCTTGGCACGGCGCTCGTCGTGGGCGCCGCGCTGGCCGCCCCCGCGTTCGCTGCGTCGAACCTCTCCTTCATGGGCAACTCGCCGCTGGCCTACTGGAAGCAACGCGACACCGCGTCGTTTGCCAAGGCAGCGCGTACCGTGCTGACGGAAAAGCAGGACAACGAGACCACCGACTGGACCAACGCAGGCACCGGCAACTCGGTGGCCATCGCCGCGCAAATCACGCCGACCAATACGCAAAAGGATGGCGAGCGCACCTGCCGCGATCTGGTCGTGCTGCTCACCGCCAAGGGTCAGGAAGTCACGCTCAAACTCCCGGCTTGCAAGGCGAACGACAAGGCCGAATGGAAGCTGCAAAAGCGCGGCACGCCCTGATCGGTCTCGATCTGTCGCCCGCGACAGACGCTGCTGGATAAAAAAATCGCCGGTTCCGAGATGTCGGACCGGCGATTTTTCTATGACGGACGATGCTGGCCGACGGCGTCTTGCCACACCGTCAACCAGCGAGCCCCGTCATGCAGCGGCTGTCTTCTTGTGCCCTTCGACGTCCGGCAACAGGACCGTCACGATGCCGAGCAGCGGCAGATAGGCGCACACGTGATAAACGAAGTCGATGCTCGTCGTGTCGGCCAGTTGGCCCAGCACCGCAGCGCCCACACCGCCCATCCCGAACGCGAAGCCAAAGAACAGACCCGACACGGTGCCGACCTTGCCGGGCATCAGCTCCTGCGCGTAGACCAGGATGGCCGAGAACGCCGAGGCCAGAATCAGCCCGATCAGCACCGTCAGAATGCCCGTCCAGAACAGGTTGGCGTACGGCAGCATCAGCGTGAACGGCGCAGCACCGAGAATCGAGCCCCAGATCACATACTTGCGGCCGATCTTGTCGCCCAGCGGGCCGCCGATCATCGTGCCCGCCGCCACAGCGAACAGGAACACGAACAGGTGCACCTGCGCGCTCTGCACCGACACGTGGAACTTGCTGATCAGATAGAACGTGAAGTAACTGCTGATGCTCGCAAGATAGAAGTACTTCGAAAAGATCAGCACCAGCAGAATGCCGATGGCGAACAGCACCTTGCCCTGCGACAGCTGTACCGTGCCGCCCCGGCGCGCGGCCTTCTTGCCTTGATTCGAGGCGCGCTGTACGGCGTACCAGCGGCTCACGTGGTACAGCACGAAGATCGCGACGAGCGCCGCCACCGAAAACCACGCCACGCTGCCACGGCCGTTCGGCACGATGATCAGCGCCGCCAGTAACGGCCCGAGCGACGAGCCGACGTTACCGCCGACCTGGAAGAACGATTGCGCCATGCCGTGGCGTCCGCCAGACGCCATACGCGCCACGCGCGAAGACTCCGGATGAAACACCGACGAGCCCATGCCCACGAGCGCCGCCGCGACCAGCAACATGCCGAAGTTCGGTGCGACAGCCAGCAGCAGCAGCCCCACGAGAGTGAAACCCATGCCGACCGGCAGCGAATACGGCTTCGGATGCTTGTCGGTGTACAGACCCACGACCGGTTGCAGTAGCGACGCGGTGATCTGATATGTCAGCGTGATCAGGCCGACCTGCCCGAAGCTCAGATTGAAGCCGGACTTCAGCAGCGGGTAGATCGCGAGAATCAACGACTGGATCATGTCGTTGAGCAGGTGGGAGAAGCTGATCGCAGACAGCACGCGGAACGCTGTGCCCTGCGCCGCCGGTGTATTGGCACCGGGAAGGGACGTTGCAGGTTGACTCGACATGGGTTGGATTTGACGTCTAAGGCTTAAGAAAACGGGTGCTGAGCGTCGGTTTTCGGGCGAATTGATGCGAATTGACCGACCTATGCAGGAAAGTTGGGATTGATCCCAATTTCCGCCAGAAATTTAATGAGTGAAGTGTAGAGCATGCGTAAATCGTCGTTGCGCCAACTTTTGTCGCGATTACGCCATCCCAGTGTCACGCAAATTGCGGTCAGAACGCCTGCTGAGGACGCCTCACAAGCCCACCGGAAGCAGGCTGCGCGCAGGATCGGCAAGCGCCCTTCACGCCCATCTGCCGGGCGTTGTGCGGGTTTATCGGGGGTCGGACACCGTCGGGGATTCGTGTAGAGTCAATTGACGAGTTGTGCCGTGCAGCACGCGTGCACCCAAAAAATGCACCGCAGCACACGTAGGGCCCCACTCTTTCCTTGGTTGGCAGCGAACATGATTCAACACTCCAGAGTCGTGCAGTGGCTGGTGACCGGACTTGTCGTGGCGGTCACGCTTGCCATCGTCCTTTTCCTGGGCTGGCTGCGCATTTATCACATGTCGCAGTCGATTCTTCAGGAAGAAGCGGCCCGTCAGCGCGACGCGATAGAGCGCATCATCACGCAGGCGGAAAGTACGCTGCGTGGTGCCACCCCGTGGGTCGGCCGCTCGTGCAGCGAAGTCAGCGTCTCCCTCCAGGCTGCGGGCACCCTCAGTCCCTACTTCCGTTCCATCTGGCTCGTCTCGCGTGGCCAGCTCTATTGCTCGTCGGTCATTCGTTCGGACTCGGCGCTCAACATGCCCCTGCCTGCGGATCTCGTGCCGATGCTGACCGGCACGCGCACGTTGCTCGTCAGCGGCACGCCTTACGTACGTGAAACGCCCGCGCTGGCGCTTTACGTACCGACCTCGGCCACGGACGGTGTGCTCGGGTTCGTCGACGGCATCTACCTCACGGAGACGCTGCACAGCGTCAAGAGCAGCGATCTGGCGTGGACGGCCATGACGGTGGGCAACGTTGCGCTGACCTCGGAAGGGCCGCGTCTGGAATCGGCAGGGGTTGCGACGCGCGGGGCGCAGATTACGCTCACGTCGGAACACTTCACGACGTCGCTGGCAGGCAGCCCCTCATTGATGCGTTCGCTCGCCGCAAGTCAGGCGCCGATCTTCCTGTCGTTTGGCGGCATCGTGGCGTTTTTGCTCGGCGTCCTGACCTTCCGCCATTTCGGGCCGGCGCAATTCATGAAGCGTCAGATCGCGCACGGCATCAAGCGCAACGAATTCAAGGTGTACTACCAGCCGGTCATGGAGCTGGCCACCGGCCGTTGCGCGGGAGCCGAAGCGCTGATGCGCTGGCACCATCCCGTGGCCGGACTGGTGCGCCCGGACGCCTTTATCCCCATTGCCGAAGACAACGGGCTCATCGTCGAACTGACGCGTTCGCTACTGCGCCAGATTCGCAACGACGTCGCCAAGGGTGCGCTGCCGCAGGGCTTTCACATCGGCATCAACCTCGCGGAACGGCATCTGCGCGACACCACCATCATTCACGACATCGAGCGGTATTACGGCACGCTGAACAACACGTACCCGATGGTCGCCGAGATCACCGAGCGCTACGTGATTCGCGACACGGCCGCCGCGCGCAACGTGATGGCCGAGTTGCAGCGGCGCGGCATCGAAACGGCGCTTGACGACTTCGGGGCCGAAAACAACTCCATCGGGTATCTAAAGCGATACGACTTCAACTATCTGAAGATCGACAAGGAATTCCTGCCCGTCACCGAAGACGATGTGGTCACGCGCAACATCTGCGATTCCATCATTCATCTGGCCGAGCGGCTGGATATGACGATCGTGGCGGAAGGCGTGGAAAACGAGATGCAGGCGAATTACCTGCGCGGGCGCAACGTCACTTATGCGCAGGGATATTTGTTCGCGCGGCCGATTGCGTTCGATGAGCTGGTGCAATACGCGATTGCGCATGCGGGCACGGGACTGACGGCCGTGAAGACCAGCGCACGCGCGCCCATAACGTCGCTGACGCCACGCAAGGCAGGGTGAACAGTCATGCAGAACAAAAACGCCGGACCCGTGAAGATGACGGCTGACGCCGGTCTTCACCAGCCAGGCGTTTCTGCCAGACGGCACCGCAACCGGTCAGAAGACCAACTGCGGCATGTTGCTGCGTGGCGCTGGTGCGGCCGCCGCGCGTGTGCTGTCCCGCATTTCGGCGCGCAACAACCACAATCGCTGCGCGACGAATCGTCTGAAGCGCATTTCACCCGCGGAGAAAGAGATTTGCATCTGATGTCGCTTGCCGTTGGGCAGCGTGCGAACCAGACGATAGTATCGAGCCCCGTCAACCGTTTCCTTGATATTCCTGACGCGCATCATTTCACCCCGTTTCTGTTGTGTCAGGTGAGTAGGCACTTCACTTCGGTAAACGTCGCATTCCCGGTCATCCCGCTCCAGACTTGTTGAAGACTTGAGTATTTCAGGTCTGAAGCAATACGAACCGGCTTTGGGGGGGCATGCGGCGAAATTCAATGTAGTGGAGAAACGTCCCCCATTCGTCCCCCAAATGGGCGTCCGAAGCGAGCTTCGTTGGTGCGCCGCAACAGTTCCCCGCCCAGCCCTCGTATCCGCTGGTTCGCCCACCCTCTACAATGCGGCCACCTGCTGTGTTTGATCGAAAAAATCATTATGGTTTCCGAACCTTCTTCAACGCCGGAAAATGTTTTGCGCAACGGATCGGGTGATGCCCTCCAGGTGAGCGGCTCGTTGTGGCTGCATCGTGGCAATTCGTCGCTTGGCGGCCAGGCACGCATTGCGCTGCTCGAACACATTGCGTCGCAAGGCTCGATCACGGCGGCCGCCAAGACGGCGGGCATGAGCTACAAGGCTGCGTGGGACGCCGTCGACGCCATGAACCAGCTCGCCGGTGAACCGCTCGTCGAGCGCAGCACCGGTGGACGTGGCGGTGGCGGCACGCGACTCACCGCTCGCGGTGCGAAGCTGGTCGCGGCATTTCGCGCGGTGGAGGCCGCCCAGCAGCAGTTTCTCGCACGCGTCGCGAACGATCTCGAACATTTCGACGAGCAGTGGCCGGTCATCTCGCGCCTCGGACTTCAGACCAGTGCGCGCAATCAGTTGCACGGAACGATCACGGCTATCAGACACTGCGGTGTGAACGACGAAGTGACGCTGACGCTGCCCGGCGGCGAAGCGATCACCGCGTCGCTCACCCATCACAGCACCCAAACGCTGGGGCTCGCCATCGGCGGCCAAGCGTTTGCGCTGATCAAAGCGCCGTGGATCGACGTTGCGCGCGGCGCGGATCTCGCGGGGTTGCCCACGGCGAACCGGTTATCCGGCACCGTGGACGCTATCACCGACGATTCGGGTCAGGCGGAAGTGATTCTGGCGCTGCCCGGCGGCAGTCGTCTCGCGGCCGTCATGCCGCAAGAAACGCTCAATGCACGCGGCCTCACGGCGGGCATCGGTGCGACGGCCGCATTCTCCGCCGCCAGTGTGATCATCGGCGTGATGGCGTGATGGCGTGACGATCTGACACCCAAACACAAAGGCCCGGCGCGTGCATCGACGCGCCGGGCCTTCTTCATTGTGCTGCGTCGTCCTTACATCGCAGGGGTTTCGCAAACCGGAGCAGGCGCACGACTCGCATCCCGGCGATCCAGACGCAGGCTCAGCAGCGCGACGCCCACGCCCACCAGCGGCACCAGCGCCGCCACCCAGGGCACCGCCGTCAGTCCGGGGCCATGCTCGATGACGAAGCCGCCGAGCCACGCGCCGATGGCGTTACCGAGATTAAACGCGGCGATGTTGAAGCTCGACGCGAGGCTCTCGCCTGCCCCCGAAGCCTTTTCCATCACCCACAGTTGCAGCGGCGCGACCGTCGCGAACGCTGTCGCACCGAGCAGTGCCACGAACACGATGGCGAGCCATTGCGAGTGCAGCGCGAACGTCATCAAGCCGAGCACGACCGAGAGCGACAGCAGGCTGCCCAGCACCGTGCGCACCACATGACGATCTGCAAGCTTGCCACCCAGCAGATTGCCGACGACCAGACCACCGCCGAAGATCAGCAGAATCGGTGAGACCGCACCTTCGGAGAAGCCTGTCACCGTCGTGAGCAACGGCGCGATGTATGTAAACACGCCGAACACCCCGACCCATCCCAGCACAGTGGTCAGCAACCCGAGCAGCACCGGGCGACGCGCCAACGCACGCAAATCCGCACGCCAGTCGCCAGCGTCTGCCGGGGCCGCGATTTTCGGCACGAACCGGGCGATCACCAGGAATGCGAGAGCACCGATGACCGTCACGGCCCAGAAGCTGGCGCGCCAGCCGAAGTGCTGCCCCAGCCACGTACCGAACGGCACGCCGAGAATGTTGGCGACCGTCAGGCCCATGAACATCACGGCAATCGCCGACGCACGGCGTTCGCGCGGCACGAGGCCCGTCGCCACGACCGAGCCAACGCCGAAGAACGTGCCGTGCGCGAACGACGTCAGCACACGCGCCGCCATCAGCGCACCATAGCTCGGTGCAAGTGCACAGGCGGCGTTGCCGATAGTGAAGATGGCCATGAGCACCAGCAGCACGGTCTTGCGCGGCCAGCGGGCGGTGGCGGTCGTCATGATCGGCGCGCCGACGACGACACCCAGCGCGTAGCCGGAAATCAAGAGGCCAGCGGCCGCAATCGACACGCCGAAATCGGCGCCGACGTTGAGCAGCAAGCCCATGATCACGAACTCCGTCACGCCAATGCCAAAGGCACCGGCGGTCAGGGCATAGAGGGCGATAGGCACGGAAAACTCCTGTCTTGAAGACTGAATATCGGGGCGGGTTCCGCCATCGAGTCGATAGACCGAATGCCCCGGCCATCCGACGCGCGTGAACCAATGTGCGGAATATAGACGTCCCTTCATTGATGAAATAGACTGCGCGAAGGAAAATCATTTGTGACTTCAAGTCACAAGATCGCGCGAAAATCATCACCTCAAGAGTCGAGGACACCTCCGATGGGCCGACAGGACGTCAACCGCTCAGGCGACATGGAAGTTTTTACGCGGGTGGTCGAGTTGGGCGGCTTCTCGGCAGCGGCGCGCGCGTTGCACATGACACCGTCGGCCGTGAGCAAGCTCGTCGCGCGGCTCGAAGGGCGGCTGGGCGCACGACTCTTCAATCGCTCCACGCGCCGCTTGCAACTTACCCCCGAAGGCACCGCGTTTCACGAGCGGGCGTTGCGGGTGCTGGCCGAGATCGACGCCGCTGAGCGCGAAGCGGCGGCGGGCGCGGTGCCGCGCGGCTTGCTGCGGGTGAATTCGAGTGTGCCCATCGGCACGCTGTATCTGCTGCCGGTCCTCCCGGCATTCCTCGCGAAGTATCCCGAGATCCGGCTCGACCTGACGCTCACCGACACGGTCGTCGACTTGCTGTCGCAACGTGCGGATGTGGCCGTGCGCGCGGGTCCGTTGCGCGACTCACGATTGGTGGCGCGCAAGCTCGGCGAGAGTCGCGTGCACGTGGTGGCGTCGCCCGACTATCTGGCGCGCAACGCAGCGCTGCAAACGCCAGCCGACCTGATCCGTCACAACGTCATGGCGTTCAATTTCGAGCGTCAGATTCAGGGGCTGCCGTTCCGCGATGGTGCGGGTGGCGTCACGTTGTACCCGCCTGCTGGCAACGTGCTGGTCAGCGACGGCGAGACCATGCGCAAACTCGCACTCGAAGGGCTGGGACTCGCGCGTCACTCGCGATATCACGTCGACGCCGATCTGCGCGACGGCCGTCTCGTCACCGTGCTCGAAGACTACAACCCCGGCGATCTGGAGCCGGTGCACGCCGTTTATGTGGGACAGGGCGGCCACTTGCCCGCCCGCGTCCGTGCGTTTCTAGACTTCCTGGTGGAGAACGTGCACCTGCCGTGTTGATGCCATTGTGGCGACGTGCACTTACGTTCTCTTCACCTCGTCTTCATGCCGTCTTCACTTCGCGATGCGACCAGACGAACAATGGCCATGCGAGTGCAGCGCAGATCAGGCCCCCAGCCCAGACCAGCCCCCATCCGCCCAGCGAGAGCAGCAGCGGGATCGCCAGCGGCGTGAGGAACATCGTCAGGAAGACACCGGTGTTACCGATGCCCAGCGCCGTGCCCGCGCGGGACGCCCCGGCAAGCGTGGCCAGTTCCGTGAAGGCTACGCCATGCCATGCAGAGGCGACCACACCGCCCACGATCAGCAACACGATCATCACCGGCGTGCCGTGCGCGAGCCACTCGGGATGTAACGAAAGTAATCCCACCAGCGCGCCCAGCATCGCGAACACCACGCCGACCACCAACGTGCAAGCGCGTAAATATGCGGGACGATTGCGGCGCTTGTCGGTGAAGCGTCCGCTCCACACACGGGTGATTGCGGCGCCCGTCTGCACAACCCCCAGCGTCAGCGAAATCGTCAGCACGCTCACATGCGCGAAGTCGTGCAGAAAAACCGTGCCGAAGGTAAGCACCGCGATTTGCGGCATGGCGAGCACGGCCATGCCGAGTGCGGTGCTGAGCAAACGGGCGTCACGCAACGGCGTATAGGCGGCAGCAGGACGCCCACCGGCGCTAGCCGTTGCCGGGCGCGCCGCGCCATGAAGCTCGTCCGGCGGTTCGAGCAACCACAGCCATGCCATGCCCGCTGCGGCCACGCACGCCACTGCCAGGCCGATGAAGACCCCGCTGAAGCCAAAGTGAACCGCCGTTCCCGGCAGCAGCAGTGCGCCGATCCCGCCGCCCATCGGCACCGCGCATTGCCGCACGCTCATCGCAAGACCGCGCTCGCTGTCGTGAAACCATCGCATCACGGCGCGTCCGCTCGAGCCGTTCACGCTGCCGCCCAGCACGCCGATGGCCAGCATCCCGGTCGCGAGCATTGGCATCGACGGGACGAAGTGCGTCGTCGGCACCCCCCACAGGCCGAGGCCGAGCAGCGCCGCCGCCGTCACCAGCAACCCGACGAGCAACACCCGCCGGTCGCCCCATCGATCCGTGAGCATGCCCCACGGCAATTCCGAGACGGCAATGCCCAGACCGATCATGCCGAGCACCAGGCCGAGGTCGCCGTTCGCCAGTGCGTAGGCACTGCGCATCTGCACGGCCGTGGCGGGAATACCGCCCATCGCCGCTGCGAAGCTGGCATTGGCCGCCACGCCAACGCCCAGCACCTTCCAGCGATGGTTCCGACTGAGTTGTGGGACGGCGACGTCCGGGGCACGCGGCACAGCAGTGGCCGGAAGACGATTCGCCGCAGCAGAGGCAGAGCAAAGACGTTCGTTCATGAGTGACACGGCGCGCGGGCGGTCAACACGCGGCTCCGAAGAAAGGGAAAGGGGGAACGGGGCATCCCGGGTCGCGCTTGCGCGTAAATCCGGATGCCATGCTCCGCATCCTACGGAGGTACAATCCATCGGAAAAGCGGGAAAACTCGATGACGTATATCGTGTTTTCCGGATTAACGCCGATGGCCTGGCGGCGCGCCGTCCGGTCCTCGTTTGCCAGGTGTTCGTCCCACGAATTGCCGCTCTACCGAGTACCGCCATGAATGCCCGTGCCCTCGATCTGACCCAGCTACGTACGTTTATCGCCATTCACGATGCCGGCAGCATTTCGGCCGCCGCCGAACAGATCTTCCTGTCGCAATCGACCGTTAGCGAGCAACTGAAGAAGCTCGAAGAGCGGGCCGGACAGCCGCTGCTCGTGCGCTCGCGTAAGGGCATGCGCGCCACGCCTGCGGGCACGCGGCTGCTCGCTTATGCGCGTCAGATCGCGGCCCTGTCGGAAGCCGCATTCGAAGACCTTCAGGGGGTGTTGCTCGACGGTGAGCTGCGCATCGCGATCACGGACTACTACCGTCCGCACGACGTCGCCCGCGTTCTCAAGCGGTTCACGAGCCTCTATCCGCGTCTGCGCCTGCACGTAAGCGCCATGCAGAGTTCGCAGATTGAGCGCTCGGCCATGACGGGCGAGCATTTCGACGTAGGGCTGGCGTTACGGCTGATGAACGAGGATGTGGCCGACGGCACCGCGACCAACGATGACCTCGGCGGGGCGTCGGCCACGCTGGTGCGTCGCGAGCGGCTCGTGTGGGCGATGGCAGCGACGCAGACAGCCCCTGTCGACACGCCGCTGCCGCTTGTGACACTCCCCCGTACGTGCGCGTTACAGACGCTTGTCGCGAGCGTGCTGGAACGGCACAAGGTGGCGTACCGCGTATCGCATTCGGCGGCGGGGGTCGCGGGCATGCAGTTGGCATTGGCCGCAGGGCTCGGGGTGTCCTGCCTGAATGAGTCAGCGCTTACGCCCGAGCTGATCGTCTGCCCGCCATCGCTTGGGCTGCCGACACTGCCGCGCGCCGAATTCCATCTGCTGCCGGGGCGTGCCGATGAAACCGACCTGATCCGGCATGCGCGCAATGCGCTGCTGCGGCTGTTCGCGTGATACCTTTGCCGCTGATCTCGTTATTGCCCGCAATTTGCGGTTGCCGTCATGCCGGAAGCCACGCCCAATCAACCGATTCGTCTGAATTTCAACACCCGCCGCGCATTGCTGTTCGCGCTCACGGCCGAGCGTCTGTCGGCGTTTTACGAGCATGGGCAATGGATGACGGACAAGCAGGGCGCGACGCTCGCGCAGATGTGGCTATCGCGTTCCAAGTTGCAATTGCCACTCGATGAGCGCCGTTTGTTGTCATCGTTGAGCGACGATTTCGCCCGCGAGCTGGCGGGCACGCTCTCACGCGAAGCCGGGCTGTACACGGCGCATGAAATGACGGAATCGCTCGACGCGGACTACGCGTACGCGTCGGTGGTAGCGCAGGATTTGCTGGAAGATTGCACGCGACGCCTCGTTGAAGCGGGCATCACGGAATAAGGCCGATTGCCCACGAAAGCGCCGCCATCTGCGCGCAGAATCGCCTGAACGTTTGTCAGGTCTTGATACCGCGCTCTTGCACGAGCACCCACGGCGCGACGACGACGGCCCACAGTTCGGGCGTACGTGCGGCGAAATCGGCGGCCGTGTCGGCTTGCATGCGTTGCACCATGCCGGACGTCAGCCATTGCGTGACGGTGGATTTGTCGTCGTTGGCGACGGCTTCGGCGACGGAGACGAGGTCGACCCCGGGCGTGACGAAGAGCAGAACGCCGCGCGCGAAGAACGACTCCAGATCCTTCCAGTCGATCTTGGCGGTTTCGCCGAGCAGGCGCAGATAGACCTCGCTGGGCCGCGTGGACGCATCGGAGGGCGTGGCGGGGTTTGCGTCGGCGGAATCGGTGGGCTTGGCGGGGTTCATTACAGCGGCCGGTGAAGAAAACCCGCATTGTAATGCGCCCCGGCAAGCGCGACGGTGGTAGCATCGGAACCCCGCGTGCGGGCCGGTGTCGCACTCACATGGCACGGCTGCCGCGAGGTGGCTAACGTTTTACCGAGGACCCCGCATGCCCAAACAAAAAACCGACCCCAAGCTTGAACAGGCCCTGACGCGCGGCGACCTCGCCATGCGCCAGATCAACTCCGCCCGTGCAACCGCGCTGCTGCGCTCGCTTGGCGAGATGATCGTGGCGGCGTCGGCGACGATCGGCGTCGAGGCAACGGTGGATGTGCCGAACGGCGACAAGGTCTACGATCCGGAAGATGGCGTCTGGCCGCAGGCACTCGTGGTGTCGTTCGACGGCCCCATCGAAGAAATGGACGAAGAAGAACTGCGTACCGTGCAACTGATCGCCGACAAGCATCCCGAGACGTTCGTGGCGGTGTGGCACCGTGCGGACGGCAAGATCGGCCGTCAGGAAGCGCGCCCGCTCGCGATGGTCGCGTTCCTGACGGACGTCGAAGTGCCCTGGCTCGACGACGACGCCTGATCGCACGACACCGCTGACGTCCACCTGACGCGGGGCGGCACGAATGCCACACCTCGCGTCAGCGACGCACGCCTGAAAACCGCCGCCCGAGGGTCACGCCCGGGCGGCGGTTTTCGTTTGCTGCCAGACGGCTGTCAGGAGTCCGATGGCGATGCATGCCGCACCGACCGCGCCCGCGTAGGTGAGTCCGTCCCCGACGAGAAAAAAGCCGAACGCGGTGGCGAACAGCGGATCGCTTGTCTCGATGATCTGCACTTTGCTGGCTTGCCCGCGCTCCACCGCACGCGTCGTGAAGTAAAAGCCGCCGATCGTCGGCAATAGGACGAGCGCACCGAGTGTCACCCACTGCATGCCATCGGGCACCGTAAAGCCCTCCTGAATTAGCGGCAGAAGTAGAAACGCGCTCCCAAACCCGAATAGCCACACCAATTGCGGCAGGCCCGCACCAGCACGAAACCATTTCGAAAAGAAGATGAACAGGGCGTAGCCGCAGCCACCGGCCAGTGCCAGTCCGATACCGGACGCCGTACCACTGACATCACTCTCTGAAAAGCTCATGACGCCCACGCCAGCGACAATCGCTGCGAACGCAACGAGCTTTCGACGGGTGAGTCGCTCGCCCAGATAGCGTCCGGCAAGCACGACGGTTGCGCCGCCAGCGGCATAGGTCAGGAAGGAGACGAGCGGAATCGACGCCTGGGAAAACGCTTTCGTCTCGAAGAAGTAAAGACAAAAGATCCCGAGAAACGCGAGGCATGCGAAGTGTGGCCAGCGCGGCGCGAGCCTGACGATATGCGTGCGATGTTCAGTTCGGCAAACACAATAGGCCGACACCAGCACGAACGCGCCGAAGCACTTCCAGAAAGCCACCGACGTCGAGGTCGCCCCCTGATCGAACGCCGTTCGCGTGAGTACGCCTATCGTCCCGTTGAGAATGGCGGCCGTCAGCGCGAAGACCTCGCAACCGAAGCCCTTTGCGTCTGTGGCGAGCCACTTTGTAGACAGATTTTTGAGTCCTTCCATCAGAGGAATGCCTGGCAGCATCGGAAAATGTGTGGGGATTCTGCCAGCAGGACAGCGCCTCACTACCGAAACTTGGCGCAAGAACTCAGATTTTCGGAATTTACGGATGCTCCGGCATCCCGGAGTCATCCGTCAGACACAGCGACACGCCACGACAACTCAAATCGATGCCAACGCGAACGTGCTGCCTGTCGGGATCTTGTCGATGGCGCCGCCTTGCCTGAAATGCAGGGCGTCGAACTCGCCGAGCACCGTGGCGCTATCGCCGTGCACATGTAACGCCACGCCCTCGGGAATCGCGACGACACCTTCGTCCGGATTGATCGCCAGATACTCCGCCAGACGCTCCTCGCGCGACTCGCCGTTATGTCCCGAAGGCTTGCCGCTGATGAAGTGCGGGTTCACCTGAAACGGCACCACGCCCAGCGCCTTGAGCGTCGGCGGCTCCACGATCGGCATGTCGTTCGTCGTGCGGATGGTCGGGCACACCACGTTCGCACCAGCGCTCCACCCCACATACGGCATGCCCGCATTCAGGCGCTCGCGCAGCAGCCCCACAATGCCCGCGTTGTACATCCGGTCGAGCAACACGAACGTATTGCCACCGCCGACGACCACCGCTTCCGCCTGCTCCACCGCCGCCCGCGCATCCTTGTGATGATGGATCGACGTCAGCTCGTAACCGAATCGCTCGAACGACGGCTTCACGCGCGATTCGTACTCGTCGAAACTGAACGTGATGCCGCCCGCGTACGGCACGAACAGCACCCGCTTCGCGCGACCTTTGAGCACCGCATGCACCTGATCCTCGGCATGTTCCAGATAGCCCGACGCACCCTTGCGCGAGCTGCTCATCATCAAGATCTGTTTCACGACTTCATGCCTCCTGGGCAGATGGTCTTTTTGGGGGAAATATCGAGTGTACCCGTCGCACGAACAATCAAATTCATATCGAAAGGAAACGCTACGCCGCATTCTCGGCGTCACCCCTTCATTTCTCATAAAGTGAAACGCCATACCGAATGCTGCAACTGCACACGAAAAATCGGGCATCGGCGGCAAAGCCTTATGGCGCCGATGTCATACGCAAACCCTTATCCCACCTATAAGCCGGGCGGGTGCAAGCACGCGAAATACCGGGTTTCCGAGTGACCTGAGAAGGATTACACTCAGACTCTTATATAAGACTGACCCCGATTGCCCCATAACGTCTGTTCTCCTGACGATGTGACCGTCGCGAAAAGCGTCGGCGCACCGGCAAGCGGCCGGACGGAGTCGCGTCAACCTGGTTTTCAAACTCGAGTACAGCATCATGACTTCCACTTCCAAGCGTGGCGGCCTGACGGTCGCAGACAATCTGATCGCGTTCATCGAAAAGGAAGCCCTGCCGGGCACCGGTGTCGATGTCGACGCGTTCTGGAAAGGCTTCGACGCCATCGTCCATGACCTCGCCCCGAAGAACCGCGCACTGCTCGCCGAGCGCGACCGCCTGCAAGGCGAACTCGACGGCTGGCACCGCGCCAACCCTGGCCCGATTGCCGACGCTGCCGCCTACCGCGCCTTCCTCGAAAAGATCGGCTACCTGCTGCCCGCCCCGGCAAGCGTGAAGGCCACGACGGCCGAAGTCGACTACGAAATCGCCGAACAGGCAGGCCCGCAGCTCGTGGTGCCGCTGTCCAACGCCCGCTACGCCCTGAATGCCGCCAACGCGCGCTGGGGCAGCTTGTACGACGCGCTGTACGGCACCGACGCCATTCCCGAGACCGGCGGCGCCGAGAAGGGCACCGGCTACAACCCGAAGCGCGGCGAACTCGTGATCGCCTTCGCACGTGGTTTCCTCGATCAGGCCGCTCCGCTGGCCGAAGGCTCGCATAAGGACGCCACCGGCTACGCGGTCGAGAACGGCAAGCTCGTCGTGACGACCAAGAGCGGCAAGACGACGCTGGCCACGCCCGCGCTGTTCGCCGGTCATCAGGGCGACGCTGCGAAGCCGACCGCCGTACTGATCAAGCACAACGGCCTGCACTTCGAAATCCAGTTCGACGCGAATCACCCGATCGGTAAGACCGACGCCGCCCATATCAAGGACGTGCTCGTCGAAGCTGCCGTGACGACCATCATCGACTGCGAAGACTCAGTGGCCGCCGTGGACGCCGACGACAAGGTCGACCTCTATCGCAACTGGCTCGGCCTGATGCAAGGCACGCTGACGGAAGAAGTCGCCAAGGGCGGCAAGACCTTCACGCGTCGGCTGAACGCCGACCGCGAGTACACCGGTGCCGACGGCAAGGCGCTCAAGCTGCATGGCCGCTCGCTGCTGTTCATCCGCAACGTCGGCCATCTGATGACGAACCCTGCCATCACCGACCGCGAAGGCCACGAGATTCCGGAAGGCATTCTCGACGGCGTGGTGACCGTGCTCGCCTCGCTGCACGATCGCAAGCATCGCCTGAACTCGCGCACCGGCTCGATCTACATCGTCAAGCCGAAGATGCACGGCCCGGCTGAAGTCGCCTTCGCCGACGAACTGTTCGGTCGCGTCGAAGACCTGTACAGCCTGCCGCGCAACACGCTCAAGATGGGCATCATGGACGAAGAGCGCCGCACCAGCGTGAACCTCTCGGCCTGTATCGCAGCGGCTGCCGCGCGTGTGGCGTTCATCAACACGGGTTTCCTCGATCGCACGGGCGACGAAATGCACACCGCGATGGAAGCCGGTCCGATGATGCGCAAGGGGGACATGAAGTCGTCGGCCTGGATCACCGCGTACGAGAAGAGCAACGTGCTGGTCGGTCTGGCTGCGGGCTTGCGCGGTCGCGCACAGATCGGCAAGGGCATGTGGGCCATGCCGGACCTGATGCACGCGATGCTCGAACAGAAGATCGCGCATCCGAAGGCCGGGGCGAACACCGCCTGGGTGCCATCGCCGACCGCCGCAACGCTGCACGCGCTGCACTACCACGTGGTCGACGTGCAAGCCGTTCAGCAGGAACTCGAAAAGATCGACTATGCGAAGGAGCGCGACGCGCTGCTCGCCGGTCTGCTGACGGTGCCGGTCGTGGCCAAGGCCGAGTGGAGCGCTGAGGAAATCCGCAAGGAAATCGAGAACAACGCGCAGGGCATTCTCGGTTACGTCGTTCGCTGGATCGATCAGGGCGTGGGCTGCTCGAAGGTGCCGGACATCAACGACATCGGTCTGATGGAAGACCGCGCGACGCTGCGTATTTCGAGCCAGCATCTGGCGAACTGGATGCGTCACGGCGTAATCACGCGCGAACAGGTCGAAGAGACCATGAAGCGCATGGCTGCCGTCGTCGACAAGCAGAACGCCGGTGACAAGCAATACGTGCCGATGGCGGGCAACTTCGACAACTCGCTGGCGTTCAAGGCCGCAAGCGCGCTGGTGTTCGAAGGGCTGACGCAACCGAACGGCTACACCGAGCCGCTGCTGCATAAGTACCGTCTGGAGTTGAAGGCGAAGCAGCGCGGTTGATGAACGAAGCCGATCCCGCCTTGCAGCAAGGCAGGATCGGCGCATGGAACACGACGCCCGGCGGCTCCGCACCGCCGGGCGTTTTTTATCGACCCTCAATCAGCTCGAACCCCTGCTGCTGCATGGAGTTGATCGTTGTCTCGTACCATCTGCGTTCGTCAGCGTCTGCCGGCACGTGATCTTTGAATACCTTGACCCCATACCCGGCGTTCTTGACCTGATCGGCCAGAATGGCGACCCCCGGTTCCGCACCGAAACACAACATGCTGCCTCCGGAACCTGCGGGGCGATTGGCAATCTCCAGCGCGTATAGAAAGAGGTCCTTGCCCGACTCGGGCATGACGAGCTTGCGGGCGTATTTGTCGCGGCTCCATTCGCCGTCCCTCGTGTCGACGACAAAGGTGTGGTCGCACGGTGAGTTGAACTCATCGTCTTCCGCAACGATACATCCCGTGCTCATCCCGAGACTTCTGGCGATGCCGTAGACCTCACCGATATTCTCGGTAGTGCCCCGGCTGACAACGACGATCTGCCGCCCGAACTGGTGATCTCGCTGCGCCTCCAACTCCCGTCGCATCGACTGCCTCAACCCTTGAATATCGGCGTACGACGTCCAATGAAAGCCCTGAACCACAATGAGATGCGTGCTGCAGAGCATGCGAATGAATTCTCGTTCGTAATCCGCGTCGGTTCTCCGACTCGCTGGTGCCGACGCTGACAACGTCACAGGCGACGATACCGATTGCTGACTGATGGGATTCATAGGACGACTCCTTTGAAGCGTTACGAGGACATCCAGGAGGGCCCCTGACACGAGAGGTGTCGGTTGACGAGACCGCCCGGTGCGCGAAGGCTTCGGACAAGAACGATCACGGTCATCGCGCAGGCCCAGTGTGGGCGTGTCCGTATCGCAGGGCCTTTCGATAATGGCTCCGCGCCAGAACCGTATTTACCCAATTCGCGGGGACCAAAACGATCGGCGTTCGATGGTCGGTGAGCCGGACGAATCTCTTCGGGACTTATCACTGAGCGCCTGACACGGTACCCTGTGAGGTGTCGTCGCTTTCTGAGGAGCCGGTAGCACATGGATGTCATCGATCCCGCCGTTGCCCTGCAACGCGCCGAACGGCGTGCGCTGTCATTCCTTCTCGTCGCGCTGGCGATTTTCATCGCCACGCTCTTCATGCCGGTGCATTTCCTCACCGGCTGGATTCGTGCGGCGGCCGAAGCGGCGATGGTCGGTGGGCTGGCAGACTGGTTTGCCGTCGAAGCGCTGTTCCGACGCATTCCGATCCCCGGCCTCTCGCGGCACACGAACATCCTCATCCGCAAGAAAGACGCCCTCGGCGATGGCCTCGCCCGTTTCGTGCGCGAGAAGTTTCTCGATACGCCCTCGGTAGTGCGGCTCATCGAGCAGCAGAATCCGGCAGACGCTCTCACACGCTGGCTCGGGTCATACGAGAACACGCGTCAGTTGAGCGCCGTGCTGGTGAAGGTGACGAGCGGTGTGCTCGACGTGATGGACGAGCGCAATGTCCAGGCCTTCATCCGACGCGCGCTCGACACGATGATCGACCGGCTCGATCTGTCGCAATCGGCCGCAGCGATTCTCGACACACTCACGCGCGATGGACGTCATCAGGCATTGCTCGACGAGACGCTCGACTACCTCGTCGAGTTACTCAACGAACCGCAGACGCGCGAATTCATCTCGGCGCGCATCGTCGAGTGGCTCAAGGCCGATCATCCGAAGAAGGAAAAGGTGTTGCCATCGGAATGGATCGGAAACAAGGGGTCCGACATGATCTCGGCGGCGGTGACACGCTTGCTCGCGCAGATGGAGGCCGACGAGTCACATCAATTGCGTCAGGCGTTCGACCGGGCGGTCGCGGGGCTGATCGCGCGTCTGAAACACGACGTCGAGTTTCAGGCGAAGCTCGACGGCTTCAAGACGCAGTTGAAGGGCGACACCGCACTGAATGCATACGTCGGTGGCCTGTGGAACGAATGGCGCAGTTGGGTGAAGCAGGATCTTGCGAAGGATGACTCGGTGATCGGCGCGAAGATCACCGGCGCTGCCGCTTGGATCGGGCAGGAACTCGCGCGCAGTGAGTCATTGCGAAAGGCGCTCGACGCGCAACTCAGAGATGCAGCCGAGCGCATGGCCCCGGGCTTTGCCGATTTTGTGACGGACCACATCCGCGCGACAGTGCATGGCTGGAACGCGGAACATCTGTCACGACAGATTCGACTCAGCGTGGGGCAAGACCTGCAATACATCCGCATCAACGGCACACTCGTGGGCGGGTTGATCGGCGCCGTGCTGTATTTGGTGGCGCAGGCGCCGGTATTGTTGAGTCATCGACCATAGCGACGCTCTTCAGGGAATCTCCCATCCTGGCCCCATATCCTCCCGATCCGGGAGTACGCAGGAATCATCGGAAGGCAGATCGTTCGCTACGTCCCAATGCTCGACGATCCTGACGTTCTTTTCACGTGCACGGCAAAGCTTCTCCTCCAGACTGCCCATAACAATGCCCGAGGTATTGTCAAACCCTTTGAAGAAGGTCACCTTATAGCCGTCTTCCGCCGCCGCAAGCGCATCGCTCAACGGGCGCACGCCATCCCCGATCGCCAGCAGTTCTCCCCCACGATTTTCTCTTCCGATTTTGATAGCGAGATTCCACACCCTTTCGTCACTTCCAGGCACACGGGGAGACCGGGTGTTGCTATTCTCAACGTACAAAAAGTGGTCGCAATCCATCGTGCGCCCAAACTTCTTATCGCCGTATTCCATGATGCCTAACGTCGGGATGCTGTGCTTGGCCGCGGCTTCATAGGCAATGCCGATTCCGCGTCTCAATCCCTCCGAAACGAACAGGACATTGTTCCCGTGGATCGATCTGACCCGATTCAATGCCATGCTGATTGCACGGCATGCCTTCGATGGGTCCGAATATTCGACATCATCGTAGCCGGAAACCACGACGACATACTTCGACCCGATATATCCGCGCAACTGTGCTTCGAAAGACATGTCGTTTGCGCGGGGACTTTTATTTGTCGGCGCTGCGACTTCCGGGGTAGCCATCGATGAGCTCCCAGCTCCAATTCCATGCGTATTCATAATATTGCACTCCTAAACGTAAGGGAAAGAAACTCACCAACGACGGTTCAGTGGGTCGGCGTGCGGCAAACGCGGAAAATGGAAGCACGTGGAGCCGCACGGCCATCTGCCTTTCTGTTGGAAGACGCCAGGACGGGCAGGGCGATTCAACGCGCTGCACGGTAAAAGCGTAGGTGAGAATCCGGCGATCCCTTTGCAGGATTCGCTCAATGTGCCATGGGCTTGCGAACAGCACACCGCATCGCGATCCCCCTCACTGTCGACTCCGCGCAACGCTCAACGGCGGACGTCGTTTCGATCCGAAATCCTCCCGCCGTATGTTCCATGCGGCTTTCGCGCTAATATCGATTCAATTTATCGATATATAAAAAATCAAAATTATATTTATACAAGACCCTTCCCTATAGTTCGGTCCGAATCGCGCCAACTCTCGCAAGCGCGCGGACTTAGACCTTAGAGAAGCACACCTCATGAAGACCACGATTCTGGCCCGTCTGGGCTTTGCCGCCGCCATCGGCGTCGCCGCCACCGCCGCACACGCACAAAGCAACGTCACGATTTACGGCCTGATTTCGGGCGGCGTGGGATACGTGAGTAATCAGGGCGGCAGCAAGAATTGGCAGGCACTCTCGGGCACCAACCAGAATCCGCGCTGGGGCTTCCGTGGCTCGGAAGACCTCGGTAACGGCACCAAGGCCATCTTCACGCTCGAAGCTGGCTTCAGCATCGTGAACGGCACGGGTGCACAGAACGGTCGTGCGTTCGGTCGTCAGTCGTTCGTCGGCCTCTCGGACAAGACGTGGGGCACGTTCACGCTCGGTCGTCAGTACGACACCATTCACGATTACGTCGGCCCGATCATCATTTCGAGCAATGGCGTGAACATCGGCGACAACGACAACGGATACAACGACATCCGTATGCAGAACTCGGTGAAGTGGGTCAGCCCGACAGTTGGCGGCTTCCACGGAACGGCGCAGTATGGTTTCTCGAACTCGGCCACGGGCTTCCGCAACAACAACGCCTACAGCTTCGGCCTCGGCTACAAGTACGGCGACTTCGACTGGAACGCCGCGTACGCTCAGTACAACAACCCGTTCAGCGGCACCAACAACGACGGCGCCATCGCTAACGATTACGCCAGCCCGCTGCTGATCTTCTCGAAGAGCGCCACACCGGCGAACGTCTTCGCGAAGCAGCAGCGCATCTTCGCCACGGGCGGCTTCTACCGCTGGGGCCCGGCACTCATCGGCGCCATGTTCTCGGACGTGCACTACACGTACATCGACAACTCGCACCTGCATCTCCAGAACTACAACCTGACGCTGAACTACAACGTCACCCCGGCACTGGTGCTGGGCGCGGCGTACGGCTTTACGTCCGGCAAGTACGATGTGATCAATACGCGTCCGCAGTGGCATCAGGTCAACCTGCAAGCCGACTACTGGCTGTCCAAGCGCACGGACGTCGCACTCACGCTCAACGCACAGCAAGCCGCTGGCGACGCCAAGTACGCACAGCTCTTCGGCTACGCCGCGTCGAGCACCAAGCGTCAGATGGCCGTGACGCTGGGCATGCGTCACACGTTCTAATTCAAGCGAGTCCGACAACATGACGACAACGACCGAACTGACCGATACGACGACCGACGGCCGCCAGCACAGCCGCCGTAGCTTCCTGCGCACGTCGCTGGCTGCGTCGATGGCCACCGTCGGTGCATCGATGGCCGGTAGCGCCTTCGCGCAAATGACGAAGACCGAAGGCGCGTCGCCGCTCACGGCGGAAGGCTCGCCACGTCGTACGGTGATCATCGACTGCGATCCGGGTCAGGACGACGCCGTCGCGATCCTGATGGCGTTGGGTGCCAGCGACCAGATCGACCTCAAGGCGCTGACCGTCGTAGGCGGCAACGTGCCGCTGAGCCTGACCGAGCGCAACGCGCGCATTGTGCGCGACTGGGCCGATAAGACCAAAACGCTGCCGGTGTACGCCGGTTGCCCGAAGCCGCTCATGCGCGAACTGGTGACGGTGGCGAACGTGATGGGCCGCTCGGGTCTCGAAGGCGCGCCGTTGCATGACCCGCGTGCGCCGCTCGCACCGCAGCATGCCGTCACGTATCTGATCGACACGCTGCGTGCGGCGGCACCGGGCAGCATCACGCTCGTCGCCATCGGCCCGCTCACCAACATCGCCACGGCGCTGACGGCCGCGCCCGAAGGCGCGAAGGCCATCCGTGAAATCGTGTTGATGGGGGGTGCGTGGTTCGAGCGCGGCAACTATACCCCGGCCGCCGAATTCAACATCTTCGTCGACCCGGAAGCTGCGAGCATCGTGCTCGGCGCAGGCGTGCCCGTGACCATCGTGCCGCGCGACGTCAGCCTGAAGACGCTGATTACGCCGCAGCGCGTTGCCCCGTTCCATGCGCTGAAGAATCGCTGCGGCCCGATCGTTGGCGACATCTTCAACGCCGCACTGGCGTATCAGAAGCGCCGCCGTGGCGTGGACGAAGCCCCGATGTACGACCCGTGCACCATCGGCTATCTGATCGACCCGACGATGTATGGCGGCCGTCGCGTGAACGTGGCCGTGGAGACGACGGGCCAGCTCACGCTGGGTGAGACGGTGGTGGACTGGAACGGCCGCACGAAGCGTCCGGTGAACGCCCTGTGGCTCACCGATATCGATGCCGACCGCTTCTACGCCACGCTGCTTGAACGCATTGCGCGTCTGCCGTAATCGCGCGGCAACGCAGGACGGCGGTATAAGCCAGCGAACACGGCGGCCCATCGAAAAGATCGGCCGCCGTGTTCGCACGTATGGACCGACGATGAACGCGCGTGAAGCGCCGTCGATTCATGTCGCCAGATGTTGCGCGATCCAGTCGCGGCACGCACTCACCTGCGGGCCGCGCTCCTTGCCGACGAGCGACATCAGCGCGACGGTGCGCGTCACACGCGGGGCGATGACGTCGAGCGCTACGAGCGCAGGGTCATGCAGGTGCAAGGTGTAAAGCTTGGGCAATATCGCCAGCGCGAGACCGCTTCGCACGAGCGCATAAAGCGGCTCGGTGTACTCCATGCGGTACTTCGGTTCGAGCCGCAGATTTTGCGACCCGCCCGTGCGTTGCAAGGAATCGCTGACGTTGCCGCGCACGAACACGGCCAGGTCGCGCTCGGTGAGTTGCGACCAGCTGACGGACTCGGCAGACGCGAGCGCGTCGTCACGACGCGCCACCAGCACGATCTCGTCGTCGAACAGATCGTCGCAGCGAAAGCCCTCGGTGTTGGCCGCATGACCGGCCTCGTCGGCTTCGTCGCGAATGCCGACACCAAGGTCGATCTCGCCTCGGGCGAGGGCCGCGACCAGTTCGCTGTTCGGCAGATCGGACAGGGCGAAGCGCACGTTGGGATGGGTGTCCCGCAAGCTGCCGAGTACGGGCAACAGGCGGGCAGCCACCGACGGAATGAAACCGATGCGCACCGTCTGCGCCTGCAGCGTGAAGGTGCTCGTCATGTCGTCGAACGTACCGCGTGCGGCGTTGAGCAGACGCTCCGCCAGCGGCAGGATGGTGGTGCCCGCATCGGTCAGCGTCAGACGATGGGCCGAGCGCTCGAAGAGACGTCCGCCAAGCAGGAACTCGATCTGGCGGATGGCGGCCGTGAGCGCCGGTTGCGTGACGGAGAGCGCCTGCGCTGCCTGCGTGAAGCTGCGCGAGTGAGCGAGGGCGACGAAGTACTGCACCTGTCGCAGCGTCAGCGCAGGCAGTGGCGGGACCTGCGGCGTGGTGGCGGAAGAAGCGGTAGACGAAGCGGTAGACGAAGCCGTGGACGCGACCGGCGCTTTGGACGCGGGCGTCTCGCCCGCACGGCTTGCAGTGTTTTCGTTACGACGGGACGAAGTCGCCATGGCGCGCTCCAGAGGTGCCAGCAGTGTGTCGGACACAACAGTTTTGCGACGTCGGCCCGCCAAGGTCGCGCCGGGGAAGCCTCGGAATCCGCCAGCGTCGCGAAGAATAGATTCGAATTATCGAATCATAAGTAATTTCATTTTTTATTTATAGTCGCACGCACGTAAAGTGCCACGCAAAGACCTTCTATTCTTGGCTTATGCAGACCTCTTCTCCTGAGCACAACGAGCGCGTAGCGCCGGCCGGGCACGGCCAATCCCATACGGTCACCGCCCAGGGCGGCTGGCTTGAGCGCCGTTTCGCCATCGGCAAACGCGGCTCGAGCGTACGCACCGAAGTGCTCGCCGGCATCACTACGTTTTTGGCGGCAGCCTATCTGCTCGTCGTGATTCCCTCGCTGCTCGCCACGGGTGGCATGGATCGCGGCGCGGCGACCACGTCGGTCATGCTGGTGTTCGTGCTGTTCTCGTTGCTGATGGGTTTCTATGCGAACCTGCCGTTCGTCGTCGGCCCCGGCATCGGCGGCTCGGTCATCGTGGGTGTCACGCTCGCGGCCACCGAACACGTCGCCTGGCAGACGGGCATCGCCATCGCGTTCCTCTCCGGCCTGCTGTTCCTGCTGCTGACGGTGATCGGAGCACGCAGCGTCGTGGCGCGGTTGATTCCGACGGCCATCAAGCTGGGCCTCGGCGCATCCATCGGACTGTTCATTGCGGTGCTGGGCGTGCGCAACGCGGGTATGGTCATCGCCAATGCCAAGACGAATGCGTTCGCGCTGGGCGACTTCAGCAAGCCGGGCACCATCGTCGCGCTGATCGGCCTGGGCGTCGCCGTGTTGCTGCAAGGCCGCAAGGTGCCAGGCGCGATCCTCTGGTCGATTCTGATCGCCGCACTCGCCGGTGTCCCGCTCGGCGTGACCAAAGTGCCCGAGTCGTTCATCTCGCTGCCGCACAGCATTGCGCCGGTGGCGTTCCAGCTCGATTTGAAAAGCGCGCTGACGATCTCCGCACTGCCGTATCTGTTCGCCTTCTTCGCGGCGGAATTCTTCTCGACGCTGGGCACCACGCTCGCCGTCGGCGGCAAAGCCGGTTTGCTCGACGAACACGGCAACATGGAGAACATCAACCGTCCGTTCCTCGTCGATTCGATTGCCGCGACGGGCGGTGCGCTGCTGGGCATTCCCGCACTGACGGCACTGGTCGAATCGGCCGCTGGTGTGGAAGCGGGCGGGCGCACGGGTCTCACGTCGATTGCTGCTGCCGTGATGTTCGCGCTGGTGTGCTTCTTCGTGCCGGTGGCGCTGGCCATTCCGAAGGAAGCCACGGCACCCGCGCTGATTCTCATCGGTCTGTCGATGTTCAGCACCATCCGCCATGTGCCGTTCGACGACTTCAGCGACGCATTCCCCGTGCTCGCCATGGTGCTGCTCACGCTGCTCTCGAACAGCTTCGGCACGGGCATCGCTGGCGGCCTGCTGTGTTACGTGCTGGTCAAGGCACTGATGGGCCGATTCAAGGAATTGCCATGGGGCCTGTACGTGCTGGCGCTGCCGCTGGCGTATTACTTCTGGACGGTCGTGGGGCGTCACTGACCGACCTGGCGGCGAACGACACGCGTCGCGCCGCCCCCCCATGCCGATGACTTCACCAAGACAAGACGTTATGACAGAGACACCGGGCCAAGTGCCCGCCGCACGCACCGGCGTGCAGATTCAGCAAGCGCATCGCACGTTCTTTCATGCGATGCCGAAGGTGGAATTGCATTGCCATTTGCTCGGCGCAGTGCGTCACGACACGTTCGTGGCGCTCGCCGAAAAGTCGAACGCGCCGCTCGATCGCGCCGAGATCGACGGCTTTTACACGCGCGGTGAAAAGCCCGTGGGCGTGCTGCGCGTGTTGCGCGCGCTCGACGAACATCTCCTGACCTCGCCGGACGATCTGCACCGCATCGCCTACGAATATCTGGCGGACGCCGCCGCGTACAACGTGCGCTACAGCGAGTTCTTCTGGAACCCGACGGGCACCGTGCGCACGTCCGGCATTCCCTACGCGAAGGCGCAAGACGCCATCGTCGCCGCCATTCGTGACGCGGAACGCGATCACGGCATCGTCGGCCGTCTGATTCCCAGCATCGACCGCGAGGCCGACCCGAGCGAAGCCGTCGAGATGGTCGAATGGATGCGCACGCATCGCGCCGACGAAGTCATCGGCATCGGCATCGACTATCGCGAGAACGACCGTCCGCCCGAACTGTTCTGGAAGGCGTATCGCAATGCGCGCCTCGCTGGCTTCAAGACGACGGCGCATGCGGGCGAATTCGGCATGCCGTGGACGAACGTCGAAACCGCTGTCGAGCTGCTCAAGTGCGACCGCATCGACCACGGCTACACCATCGTCGACGCGCCGGACTTCGCACGCGAATGCGCCGAGCGCGGCATCGTCTTCACGGTCGTGCCGACGAATTCGTACTACCTGCGCACGCTCACGCCGGAGCGCTGGGCCAAGGATCACCCGATCCGACGCATGCCCGGCCTCGGTCTGAAGATTCACCCGAATACCGACGACCCGACCCTGCACAAGGTCAACCCCGCGCAAGCCTGGGAGCTGATGTTCAGCCACTTCGGCTTCTCGCTCGGCGACCTGCGCGAGTTCATGCACAACGGTCTGGACGGCGCGTGGATCGACGACAGCACACGACGCGAGTGGCACCGCAGCTTTGCCGTGGACTTCGATGTCGCGCGCAGTGCACTGACTCGGTCGTTGGCGGGCTGACACCGCCGCGACAGCGCTTTTCCTTGGTCTGACCCGACCTTCAGCCGCCTTCGGGCGGCTTTTTTTTGCCTGACGATTTCCGGGCGACCCGCTTCACGCTAAAAAATTTCAATTCAAATCACGTGAATCTGTCAGTCGGGAAATATCAGATTCATTTGACATGATTCACCCCAAATCCGCGCACTTGTCTATTCGAAGTGACAGTAAGTCTTTAACATGCGCTCCGGTTACCACATCGACCGGACAACCGCATCATGCAACACCCATTCCGCGCGCTGCCACACGGCACGGAACGCACTGACAGCTCCCTGCCACATTCGCCACTCCCGGTCATGCCGCAGCGTCGGCTGAACGAAATACTCGACGTCATTTCGCAGCGCTTCGGCCTGCATGGCCTTCGGGCACAAGCGCTTCCGGGTGCAGGCATCACGCTCGAGAACGGCGACGCACTCTATTTCCGCGCCGACGATTCGGTCGATACGTTCAACGTTTATTTCCGTGTCGACGTACCCCCCGCGATGCTGGACCACCCTCATCTAATTCATCTGATTTCGGAAAACTGTTTTTCTGACATCGCCCGCCCACCGATGATTTTTATTGAAGCGACGGAGGGCATTTTATTGCTCGGATTCTCGGGCATCGACTATGAACACATTCATAAAGATGTGGAAGGACAAATCAACGGACTTTTCTCCGAGTACCGAAAGCTGGTTAAATTTCTGAGAAACGAGGTTAATTAATTCATCATGTTGACAGTTCAGTCCAACATTGCGCGCGTACGATCCGCAGGCAACCTCCTGGAAATGGCGCTTGGCGCGCAGTTTCTGCGCCGCGCACGCGTCGCCAGCGAATTTGACAATCGCACACTGGAGCGGCACGTACAAATGGCGCCCGAGCAACCCATGCCCGCCCTGAAGATGAACTTCGGTCTGGATACGCGCACCGGTTCGACCGACTCTTTGGATTCGCTGCCCGACAGCAAGGCGTTCGACGACTTTCGGCGCCGCGACGCAGGGCGCAATCTCTTCGATTGCGCGCCTTACTACACAAAGGCCTCGGCACGCGTGGAGTTCGAGCGCAAGCTTGGGCAGGCGCTGTGCGACGCCCCGGAGATTCGCGACATCGCGCGGCGCATCCGTGAGCTGACCGGTGCCCCGATGCGGTTCGAGGACTTCGACGCCAAAGCGCAAGCGAAGATCATCAGCGAGCAGGTCGGGATCGGGGGCGCAGACGAATGTCTGAACTCACGCGACACGCTCGATGCCCATGTGTTCGCCACACTGATCAAGGCCGAAGCCGAGCATTTCAACGATCCTCACGCACCGGACGCGAAGCGTCGCCGCAACATGTTCAACGCCGCGCCGCATCCCGAGAATCCCATGCATCCGTGGAATCTTCGCGAGTTCGATGTACCGATCGCCGAGATCAAATCGCCGGTCCAGTTGCCCGACCGAATTCGCGACGTCATGCAATCGCGTTGGGAGACGCTGCGACACAATCCGGAAGGCGAAGGCGCATTCCTCGCGGTGCTCGACCATGCCGGTGTGGGTCGTGTGATTCGCGAAGACGGCCCCGCTGCAGGTAAGGACGTCGTGAGCTATATGTTCCGTTGCGATCCGGACGAGCGCCGCCGTCTGCTGCATGACGTGCTCAACATCACATGGAGCACAGCGGAGTACACCAACGACGAAGACAACGGCCGATGGATGAACCCGATTGGCGCGCATGTACGTCAGCATCGCACCGGTGACCGCTCGAACATGGTCAGGACGTCGGACCGCAACGATCCGGCGATCGTCAACTTCGCGCTCGGGGCCATCGTGCACGACAAGCCGGTCATCTCAGGTCCCAGTGGCCACACGCTGCGCTATCTGAATCACTATGCACAGTGTCGTGAGATGGCCGCTTACTCGGGCGATGTGTCTGACTGGCCGTCGCTCGCCGAAGCGCGCATGGTGATGATGGCGAACCTCATGCCACCGAAGAATCATCACTCGTATCACGAGATCATGTCCGCATCGATCGGCGTTTCGGACGGCACGGAGATGCTCAACTACCGCGAAAGGGCGACGTATGCGGACCTGAACGATACGGCGCTCGGTGCCCGGCTACTGTCGAAGTTGAAAGACGAAGCGCGTCGGATGCCTGTCGACGCGCAGGTGCACGGGTAACCGGACGCATCGAAGCAGCGGGCGGCGAGCGCGACGTCAACCGTCATCACGACTCGTCGCCCGAGCTTTCGCTCTCCGTGTCGAGCGAGTAATCGAGCACGACCGGTTGATCGTAGGCGCGCAGCGATTGCGGCGCGTCGACGAAGCGATCCGAGATGGCTTGCGCGCGATTGGCCGCGACTTCTCGTGTCGACGCCAGTGTGGATTGCGCGATATGTTGCACTTCGTTCGCAAACGCCATCCCGATGCGCTGGCTACTCCGGTGAAGCACGAACTTGCCGTTCGCCGGATCGAACAGCCCCCCCTGTGTGCGACTCTGCGCTTCGACTTCGGCACATGCCGCACAGGGCACGAAGCGCCCGGCCATCGGTACGGCGATCAACGCGTCGTCCGGCAAGCCAAGCCGCGAGGTTGCCTCGCGATGCCATTCCCCGACATGCCGGGCGATAGCCGACTCGATGCACTGCTCCGCGTGCATCGTCTGCGTGACGCCGTCCGGTAATACGGCGAGCTTCGGCGTGTTGTCTTGCATCGGCGTGTGCACGACCAGATCGCGGAACGTCGGTTTGGCGCTCGCAGCGTCTTGCAGCACCCGGCGCAGGGTGTCGAATGCATCGTCGAGCTGACGCAACACGCTGTCTACCGGCAATGCCTGCGCCGATGGCCGCCCAATGCCTGCCATCACTTCGGCACGCGCCGCAGCGTGCATGCCCTGCAGCCCGTGCCCGCCGACATAGTGGCGTCGCAACCTGGCGATATGGCGCACGCGTCGGGACATGACCATGGCGTCCCAATTGCGTATGTCCTCACGTGCCTGACGCCGTGGCGCCCCCATCATCAGACTGTCGTCCGTCAGCGCAAGATGCAGCGCTTCGGGAATGCGCCCGGCATGGAAATTCGACGCAATGTGCATGCGTCCACCGAACACGCTCACCTGCACTTCCAGCGGATTGATATCGAAGCGCGCGCGCATCGTCATGTTGACGGCGATGGCGACATGCCGCAGCGACCGTGTGACGCGGTCGAAGCCGAGATAGCGCTTGGGGGCGGGCGGATCGATGGGACGGCGTGCAATGCGCGACACATCGGTCTGGGTAAGGAAGTAGTAGCGGGCGGCATTGTCCGGCTCGTCCGGCACGCTCGACGTGGGCGGCGCACAGTGGGACGCAACCCCACGCGCGATGAGTGCGTCGAGCGCCGAGGCCTCGTATTCGGGCATCGCCTGCGCGTTGCGAAGCGTGCGGGCGAGCGCGGCGGCGGCGTCGGCTGCCCCGGTCGTCTCATGGATCGGTTCGGGACGAAACGCCGCGTCCTGCGAGGTTCGCAAGGGATTTGTGGTGGGCATGGTTCGGGGAGATCCGGGAAGGGGTTGTGTCGGACGCTAGCGACGTCAGCCGCCGAGCGGTGCGTGGCTCGCCGCTACCGGGCGCGTTTTCGATGATCTCTTGCCACGCGTCGGAAGCCGTTGGGCGGATTCTACGGATGCCCATTTGCGCCGCTTCTGTATTTGATATCGCAGTTGTCGCGTGACGTCCGCAACCAGCGGGCACACGCTGCATCGCATACCCGTTGCGCCCTTTCCCAATCGCCATGAAAAAAGCCGCCGACCTGATGCTGGTCGGCGGCTTCGCATCGCTTGGGGGCGATGCGTGGGTGCTGCTGTACTGCAGTACTCCAGGGACGCTCAGATTACGAACGGCTGTCCTGTGCGAACACGTTGCGGTCGCTCAGTTGTGCGCGGACGTCGGCGCGGGTCAGCGCTGCGGCGGCCGGGGCGACGTTTTGCGTTTGGGCAGCGGCCACCAGCGGTGCGCCGGTTTCGCTTTGCAGCAGTTGACCGTTTGCGGCGGCCTGGACCAGTTCGGCGCGAACTTCTGCGCGGCTGACCTGGCTTTGCGTCGCGGCGGCGACGTCGGGCGTGTTGTCGTTGTAACGAGCGTCTGCGAAAGCCGAGGCGGAAACGAACGAAGCGGCGGCAACAACGGCAGCAAGGATACGAGTGTTCATGGTGAGACTCCTGTCAATTTGGTTGAATACTTCGGGTTCAGCTAGCGTTCGGGGCATCATCAGCGTCGAGGCCGGGGGGCACTTCGTTTTGCTGCGTTGCGGTGTCCGTCGCGTTGGCATGAGTGAATCTTAGGGAAAACCCGTGGTTTTTTCGCAACTGAACGTCTACGAAATGCAACCGATCGTCCGATTCGAAAAAACTATTGAAAATCAACCGCTTAATGCCGTTGAACAGGATATGCGAGGGGATTTCGGCACGTTTTCGAGCCGTTTTCGACCGGCATGCCGCTGTGCGCAACAGGGTCTTTAGCGCGATGGGGTTTATCGCGAAGTGCGTCAGCAGTAGAGTGACAACATGATGAAGTCAGCCGACATCGTGGCTCGCAGGGTGCGCCGCACCGCGGACGATGCCGGTCAGTACAGGAGCATTACCATGGCTGCCCTCGGTTCTTTCCTTTTGCTGGCGAGCGCTTCGCTGCTCACCGCGTCGTATCTTCGCAGCCGTGCCACCCGTTCGCGCCGTCAACAGGAAGTGCGCGTAACGCGTCGCTAATAGACAGTTGACCGGTCCGTCGGGCGTCGATTGCATGGCGGCCCGAACGTATCGGCTTAAATGACGGTCGATTATTTCATTTTCAGCAATGCGTCCTTATCCAGGACCGCGTTTTTCTCCTTGTGCCGCGCGCGTAGATTGGCGGCAATGACGGCGCCCATGGTGGACGTCTCGCCAGACAGGAGAAATGAAAATGAAACACGCTCTGTTCGCATCGACCCTTGCCGCCGCCCTGCTGAGCGCAGGCGTCATGACCAGCGCGAGCGCTGCCGAAAACACGCAGCCGCCCGCCCAGCCGCAACAAGTTCAACAGCAAGCTCAGGCACAGACGCAGGTGCAGGCTCAACCGGGCGCAGTCGCTGCGCAAGCCGGTTCGGTCGTCTCGCCGGTGTATGAAGTGCCGGGTCGCGTGAACCGCGCCGGTTCGATCTACTTCGGTCAGTAATCCGCGCAGCGCAAAAAAACGGCAAGCCGGGGAGCCATCCACCGGCCTGCCGTGCTCCCGCAGTGCGGGATGCTTCCCCCAAGGCTTGACCCTCTCCTCTCACTCTCGTCTCAATAAGTCCGTTTCATCGCCTTCGCGCACGCCGCAGACAGGCATCCCACCGCCAGCACGTACACCGCAATCCACCACGGCTTGTGTCCGCCGTATTCGAGCAGCGTCGCGGCAATCAAGGGCGTGATCGAACTCGAAACGATGCCTGAGACCTGGTAGACGACCGAGATGCCGGTATAGCGCACGCGCGTGTCGAACAGTTCGCAGAACAGCGACGCCTCCGGGCCGTACACGAACGCGTACACCACGCCCAGCGGCACGATCACAGCAAGCGACACCCACCAGACGTTCGACGAGAAATGCATCACCGCGAGCGCGGGAATCGACGACACGCCACACGCCAGCGCCCCCCATGCGAACACGCGACGTCGCCCGACGCGGTCCGACAACTTCGACGCGTAGGGAATCGTCACGACCAGCACGAGCGCAGCGAGGGTGACGGCCAGCAAAATCGGCGTCTTGGGAAAATGCAGCGTGCCGACGAGATACGAAATCGCGAACACGGCGTAGACGTTGAACACCACGCCGTCGATATACCGCGCGCCCCAGCCGAGCAGCACGTTGCGACGATAGTCGCGCACGATCTCGGAGAGCGGCACGTGCGCCACATGCTGACTGTCCTTGATACGTGCGAATTCAGGCGTCTCCAACACCCGCAATCGAATGAACATGCCCACGGCGACGAGCACCAGACTCAGCATGAACGCGAGACGCCATCCCCACGACATGAATTGCGCGTCGGTCAGCGTCGACGAGAGCAGGGCGACGACGCCCGTCGACAGACATAACCCCACCGCTAATCCGATCTGCGGATACGCCGCGAACTGACCGCGCTTGTCGCGTGGCGCGTATTCGAACGCCATGAGCACCGCGCCGCCCCATTCGCCACCGAGGCCGATGCCTTGCAGCAGCCGCAGGAACAACAAGATGAGCGGCGCGGCAATGCCGATGCTGTCGTACGTCGGCACGAGCCCGATCAGGAACGTCGACACGCCCATGATGGTGAGGGTGACGATCAGGAGCGGTTTGCGTCCGAGCCGATCCCCGAAATGCCCGAAGAGAATGCCGCCGAGCGGTCTCGTCGCAAATCCCACCGCGTACACGGTGTAGGCGAGCGCCGTGGCGACGAAGGCGTCCCCGCTGGGGAAGAAGAGTTTGTTGAACACGAGACCGGTGATGGTCCCGTAGAGAAAGAAGTCATACCACTCGACGGTCGTGCCGATCAGGCTGGCCAGCGCGACCGTGCGCACCGCTTTTTCGTCGTTGACGGCATCCCGCGTGCCAACGCCGGTGAGAACCTGTTCCATTGCGCCTCCTGTTGATGCGCCGCGCCCCGGCGGCGCGCTGCGACGCACCGGTCTGCGCCGGGCGTCTGTCTCCTGGATGTCTCGGTGCCGCCCGTGCCGGTGACCGGTGGGCGGCTATCGTTTTGATGATGGATGTTGCGGGGACTGCGGGTAAGACGCGAAAACACGCATACGGGGACTACTGGGCCAACGACAGCGACAACGTCGACAACACCGGGCGACGAACACGACGCCGCCCGTTCGAATCAGGTTCAGGCCGCAGCGCCGATGAAATTGCGCCCACGCGGACCATCGAGGGCGGCCGCGATCATCGCCGTCGATTCCGGCTCGCTCACGCCGTAAGCGGAAAATTCCGTCGCCACCCCCAGACCGTTGAGGAAGGCCGTCAACTTGTCGGGTGCGCCTGCGATGTCGCCATCGAACACTTGCGCCAGCACCGCGTCGCGATCGGCGCGGCGGCCGATGGCCAGGCGCATCACCGCTGGCAACGTGAACGAGCAGGCAATGCCGTGCGGCAGGCCGTGACGAATGGTCATGTCGTACGAAATCGAGTGCGCCAGCGCTGTCTTCGTATTGGAGAACGCCATGCCCGCCTGAAGTGCGGCCAGCGCTGCCTGCGAGCGCAGCGTCATATCGTCAAGCGATGTCATGAGACCCGGCAGCACACGCATCATGTCGCGCGCGGCCGTCACGGCGAAGGTGTCGGAGACGGGGTTGGCGTTCACGTTCCAGATTGCTTCGAGCGCGTGGGAGAGGGCGTCGAGACCGCTTTGCAGCGTGATGCTGCGCGGCAGAGAACGCGTCAGCGCCGGGTCGACGATAGCCGCCTCAGGCCACGTCTGGGGCAAATGCAGCGAGTATTTCTTGCGCTTCACATGGCGGTCCCACAGCGTGGCCCAGGGCGTGACTTCGCTACCGGTGCCTGCCGTAGTGGGGATGGTGATGAGCCGTTTGATGCGCGTCGGGCGGAAGGTGCCACCGGCATCGAGCGCGTCCACCAGCGTGGCGAATCGGTCATCGTCGCCCGCGACCATCAGCAACTTGGCCGTGTCGAGCGCACTGCCGCCGCCCAGCGCCACGATGACTTCGCATTGGCCATAGCGCCGCCAGAAGTCGCCGTACATCGGCGCGAGTTCGCGCACGTCCGGGTTCGGGCTGACTTGATCGATCACCCCCGCGAGCCGTTGGCCCAGCAACGCTTCGATACGTCCGGTCATGCCGAGCGCGCGTGCCTCGGGCATGGTGACGAGCACCGCGCGACGGTGACCGACGAGCTCGGGCAGAGCGTCCAGCGCGCCCGGACCAAAGTGGACGTCGACCGGATTATGGAAACGCGAACGTGCAGTCATGATGGTCTTTGGGCCGCCGCGCCGGATGACGTTGCGATCGATTAGCGAAGATTGAGCTGGATTATGGTGAGCGTCGTCCTATACTTCCAATTCACATTTTTTCGTCAATCTATTGATAAAACCTATACCTCGTCACGGGAGCGACATCGATGCGGATTACCCAGTTGCGTTCGTTTCACGCAGTCGCGCGCCACGGCAGCGTCACGCGTGCTGCGCAGGCGTTGCACGTCAGTCAGCCAACGATGACGACACAGATCCGGGCGCTGGAGGAAACGTATGGGGTTGAGCTGTTCTATCGCCACGGCCGCGGACTGACGCTGACGCCGACCGGTAAAGCGCTGTATTCGGTGAGCCTGCGCATCTTTTCGGACGAAGCGGAAGCGCTCAGCCTGCTCAAGGAGCATGGCGGGCTGCGTACCGGGGAGTTACGTCTGGGGGCGGTGGGGCCGCATCACGCGATGGAGATCGTCGCGGCGTTTCAACCACGCTTTCCGGGGATTCGCATCTCCGTACGGCCGGGCAATTCGGAGGAGATGATCGAGAGCCTGCTGGCGTATCGCACCGACGTCGCCGTGCTGGCGCGCTATCACGACGACGCACGTCTGCACGCCGTGCCGTACCGCACGCATCCGGTCGTGCTGCTGGTGCCGCGTACGCATCGCTTCGCGCGACGCCGCAGCGTCAAACTGACTGATCTGGCGGACGAACCCCTGCTGATGCGAGAACCGGGGTCGACGACGCGTCACGCGCTCGAAGTGGCCATGCAGGAGGCGGGTGTGGTGCCGAGCGTGGCGATGGAGATCGGCAGCCGTGAGGCGATCCGTGAAGCGGTGATCCTCGGGCTGGGGATCGCGGCGGTGTCTGCACGCGAACACACGCCGGACGAGCGGCTGGCGACGGTCGCCATCGGTGACGCACGCGTCGAGACGACCACCGTCATCGTCTGTCTGGCCGAGCGGCGCGCATCGCGCGCCATCGCGGCCTTTCTGGACGTCGTCGCCGGGCTGGTGTGATTACAGATACTGGCTGGAGACGAGCACGACGGCCGACGCCACGAGGCAGTAAATGCCGAACAGATACCAGCGACCGTGCTCGAGCCAGCGCGACAGCCAGCGCAGCGCAATCAGTCCCGCAAGGAAGCTGAACACCATGCCGACGAGGCTCGGCGTGAGCACCGACATGAAGTGACCGGAGAGCGTCTGAGCGCCGCCCGACTTATACAGACGGTAAGCCTCTTTGACGATGACCGGTGGGGTGAGAACCACCGCCAGCGCGAAGCTGAATTCCTCGACGCGCACCTTGTCGAGCCCGCGCAGCATGCCCGTGGAGATGGTTGAACCCGAGCGCGAGAAACCACGGAACGGCAGGCAGACACCCTGCACCGCGCCGATCCACGCAGAGTCGCTGCCGCGCATCGGACGATCGCCCATCGGCGCACGCTTGCGGCCCGAAATCAGGATCAGAATGCCCGCCATCGCGAGACCGGCGGAGATGATGTACAGATTGCCGAACAGATGCTCGATCTCGGCGTGTTCGGAGCCGCGCATCAACACCTTCTCGATGAAGAACATCAGCGCCAGACCGATCACGCCGGTGAAGGCCGTCGCAATGATGACCTGCTTCGCGTTGTGAATGAAATCGTGCTTCGAAGAGAAGTAACGTTCGCGCCACGACTTCCAGAAGTAGACGATCACGGCGAGCATGGTGCCGGTGTGCAGCATCACGAGCAGCAACGTCATGGCGGGCGTCGACGGATCGAGCCCCATCAGCTTCTCGGCCATGATGACGTGTGCGGAACTCGACACCGGGAGCAACTCCGCCACGCCCTGCACGATGGCGAGCACCAGCACTTGCAAATAGTCCATGCGCAATCCTTGAGAAATGGGCAAGGACAGTACGCCGGCATGATGACGTTTTCGTGACAGTCATATGACGGCGGTGCCGGTCACCTGCCCCCAACCGGCTGCCGCGCATCATACTCCGTCAGAATTGGACGTAAATGAGGTTCGGGACAAGCCGTGAATTCGCGCACCAATTCACGGCTTCTTGCCGCATTTCGCGGTATTTCGCAGTGACGGGCGCGACGATAATCGTTGCGCCTGTCGAAACTGCAACCCGCTTACTTGCGAAGCGCCTGATCCAGATCGGCGAGCAGGTCGTCGATGTGCTCGATGCCGATGGACAGACGCACTGTCTCCTCGCTCACCCCGGCCTTGCGCAGTTCGTCCGGCGACAGTTGACGGTGCGTGGTCGATGCCGGGTGCGTGGCGAGCGACTTGGCGTCGCCGATGTTGACCAGACGCGTGAAGAGTTGCAGCGCGTCCTGGAACGCGGCACCGGCGGCGTGGCCGCCTTTCACGCCGAAGGTGAGGATGCCCGGGCCGCGTCCCGACAGATACTTTTTCACCAGCCCGTGGTCCGGGTGCTCCGGCAGGCCCGCATAGTTCACCCACTCCACCTTCGGATGCGTCTTCAGATACTGGGCGATCTTTAGCGCGTTGTCGGTGATGCGGTCGAGGCGCAGCGCGAGCGTCTCGATGCCCTGAAGAATCTGGAACGCGTTGAACGGCGAGATGGCCGCACCGGTATTGCGCAGCGGCACCACGCGCGCACGACCGATGTATGCGGCCGGTCCGAACGCTTCCGTGTACACCACACCGTGATAGCTCACATCCGGTTCGTTGAGTCGCTTGAAGCGGGTCTTGTGTTCCGCCCACGGGAATTTTCCGGAGTCGACGATGGCGCCGCCGAGGCTCGTACCGTGCCCGCCGAGATACTTCGTTAGCGAATGCACCACGATGTCCGCCCCATGTTCGAACGGACGCAGCAGGTAAGGCGACGGCACAGTGTTGTCGATGATGAGCGGAATGCCGTGACGATGCGCGATCTCGGCGAGCTTCGCGATATCGGTGATGTTGCCCAGCGGGTTGCCGACCGACTCCGCGAAGATGGCTTTCGTCTTCTCGTCGATCAGCGGCTCGAAGGATTCCGGTTCGCGCGGATCGGCGAAACGCGTGGTAATGCCCGAGAGCGGTAACGTGTGTGCCAGCAGGTTGTAGGTGCCGCCATAGAGCGTGCTGGCCGCGACGATGTTGTCGCCCGCCTCGGCAATCGTCTGAATCGCATAGGTCACCGCCGCCTGACCGGACGCGAGCGCCAGCGCCGCCACCCCGCCTTCAAGCGCCGCGACGCGCTGCTCCAGCACGTCCTGCGTCGGGTTCATGATGCGTGTGTAGATGTTCCCGGGCACCTTGAGGTCGAACAGGTCCGCACCGTGCTGCGTATCGTCGAAGGCGTACGCCACCGTCTGATAGATCGGAACGGCAACCGCGCGCGTGGTCGGATCGGGACGGTACCCGCCGTGCACGGCCAGTGTTTCGAGTCGCCATTGGGGCGCTTGTGACGCGGTGTCGCGTTTGTCGTTGTTGTCTGCCATGTCGAATGTCTCCGGGAAGATAGAACGTTCCGTTGACGGAACGGATCGATGCATTGCTTAGGTCTCCGATGGCATTCTAATCTGCGGCGACGCACCGTCTTATCTCCGATGCATGGATGCTTAGCGAGGAACGGCCGAAGGGCTTGCAACCGTTCGTAATATGGCGAGCGACACGGTGGCGCAAACACGCGCTAAAGTCGGGCAAATAGCGGTGCCGAGACCGGCGGCCGCACTTCCTGGCGAAGACTCCTTATGCCCGCTACGTCGCTGCCGTGCACCGCTCGCGCGAATCGCGCCGTCGCTTCGTTTGCCATCGCCCTCACGGTAATGTCCGCGCTCGCTTTCGTCTCGACCGGCAACGCCGAGGCGCAAGAAAAGCTCAGCCTCCCGTCGCTGGACAAGGATGCCAATGGCGCCCCCGTGATGATCGACGCCTATCTGTTCCGTGCGGCCAATGCCAGCGCGCCGACACCGGCCGTGGTCTTCATGCATGGCTGTAACGGCATGTTCTCGCGCAAGGGCGCGATCGACCGTCGCGAACTGGACTGGGCGCAGCGGTTCAATGCGCAAGGGTATGCGGTGCTCATGGTCGACAGTTTCACTTCGCGGGGGCAAGGCAGCGAATGTGCGAAAGGTGGGCCGGTGCGCCCTTGGGAGGAACGCCCGCGCGACGCTTATGGCGCGTTGCGTTACCTGCAATCGATACCGGGTATCCGGTCGGACCGGATCGCGTTGATGGGGTGGTCGCATGGTGGCGGGTCCACGCTGTTCGCCATCGGCCCCAAAGGTCCCGGTCGCACACAGAATGCGACATCTTCGCCGGACTTCGTGGCCGCCGTTGCGTTCTATCCCGGCTGGTGCAATACCCGCGCGCAGGGCGCGAACTGGTCGACAAGGATTCCGCTGCTGTTGCTCACGGGCGCGGAGGACGTCTGGACCCAGGCGGCCCCGTGCGACGCGTTCGTGAAAGACGTTACCGCGCAAGGCGCACCGATTACGTTCCACATCTATCCGGGCGCGTATCACGACTTCGATTATCCGAATCTCCCGGTCCGCTCGCGCCCCGAGTTCACCCATCCCAAAACGCACATCGTGCCGATCACCGGCACCCAGCCCGAGGCGCGCGATGACGCGATAAATCGCGTTACCGAATTTTTGGGTGCAGCTTTTGGGAAGTAAGTTTCGCGGTTTTTCCGACCTGTCGGCAGGCGTATTGCCATAGAGGCAGACCAGACGGGCGTCTGCGACCGGCTTGTGCAAATCTATCCACAGGCCATCCACAGGTTAATCACAGAAATCTCACAGATTCCCACAGGAAATCCACAGGATTGTCCCGGGGTCATGCACAGGAAATTCACCACATATCCACTGGATACTCACGGGTTATTCACATCTTTTTGCCGACTTTTACCCCGCTTTTCCACCGCATATCCCACGAGTATCCACAGGCTTACCCACAACCCTGCCACAGCTTGCTAACAAGGTTATCTACAGGCTTTTCCACAAGTGTTGCGCTACCTGACGGAGCGCGTCGAAATGAAAAGCCTGCGCCCAAAACAAAATCGGCCGCAAACAAGGCGGCCGATTTGGTATCGGAGACTGCTTTCCCGGAGTCACGTCGCGCTGCGTTAGCGCTGGCTCACGGGGTTACGGCAAGTACAGCGATTCGCAAGTGCGATTAGTTACCGAAGTAGGTCGTACCGGCTTTTTGCAGCCCGCCAACCGAACCCATCGTGACCGGGGCGCTGGCCGTTGCCGGTTGTGCGCTCGGGACTGCCTTCGGGTACACAGAGTCGTGTTGGACCACGAGACCGGCCTTTTGCGCCTGCACCAGTTCTTCACGAACTTGTGCGCGGGTCAGCACGCTGGTTTGCGGAACCCACGAGAATTCCGAAGGACCGTCAAAAGCGTCGCTGGCGAAAGCCGAACCGGCCGAGACGGCGAGCATTGCGGAAACGAGGGCAGAGGTAATAAGAGTGCGCTTCATGGTGTTTCTCCTGTCTGTCTGAAAGAGGCGATGTTCAATTCATCGTCGACAGTTGAAGTGTATTAGTCGCACCTATCGCAATAAAGTCGATAATTGTCTATTTCTAATTTCTATTTTTGAAATAATAAGAAACGTCTTGGCGTGTCGCGTCGAATATTATTTCGTATACGATTTACGCCTCCTGAGCCGCAAATAAAGACGGGACGCCTGTATCAGGCGTCCCGTCGGGCTACAGCGAATATCCGGCTGGCCGATTATTTCGCGGTCGCTTCCTCCGGCATAACCACCGTGGCACCGGTTCCGGCCGTCTGCGCGAGCACCGGTTTGAGTGCGATGCCAGTGTGGCTTGCCTTGACCTTCGCCAGCTCGTCCGGCGATGTGGCGGCCACCACGGTACCGCCGTCCTTGCCGCCCTCGGGCCCCATGTCGACGATCCAGTCGGCTTCGGCAATCACATCGAGGTTGTGCTCGATGACGACGACCGTATGTCCGCCGTTCACCAGCCGGTGCAGCACGTTGATCAGACGTGCCACGTCCGCCATGTGCAACCCGACCGTCGGCTCGTCGAGAACGTACAGCGTGTGCGGCGATTTCTGTCCACGACGCGTAATGTCGTCGCGCACCTTGGTCAGTTCCGTCACCAGCTTGATACGTTGCGCTTCGCCACCCGACAACGTCGGCGACGGCTGCCCCAGCGTGAGGTACCCCAGCCCGACGTCCTTCATCAGTTGCAGCGGATGCGCAATGCTCGGCATCGACGCGAAGAACTCAACGGCTTCGTCGACTTCCATCGTCAGCACGTCGCCGATGCTCTTGCCGCGCCACGTCACCGCCAATGTTTCGGCGTTGAAGCGCTGCCCGTGGCAGACGTCGCACAGCACCTTCACGTCCGCAAGGAAGCTCATGCCGATGGTCCGCACACCCTGACCTTCACAGGCCGGACACCGGCCCTCGCCCGTGTTGAACGAGAAGCGCGAGGCCGAGTAGCCGCGCGCGCGGGCTTCGAGGGTGTCGGCGAACAGACGTCGGATGGTGTCCCAGAAGCCGATGTAGGTAGCCGGACACGAACGCGGTGTCTTGCCGATGGGCGTCTGGTCGACTTCGAGCACACGATCGATCGTCTCCCAGCCTGTCACGGATTCGCATCCGTGCCACGCATGCACCACCGGACGACGCGGCTCTGCGGGCGCTTCCGACTTCGCGCGCGGCTTGCCGTCTGCCTTCACTGCATGGCGCACCGTGCCCTTGCGCGCACGACGCTCCGCGGGCGACGACAACACCGAACGCCCCACGGCGTCGAGCAGGTTCGTCATCAGCACATCGCGCGCGAGCGTCGACTTGCCGGAACCGGACACACCCGTGATCGCCGTGAGTCGCGACAACGGTAGCGAGGCGGTCACGTTCTTCAGGTTATGAAGCGTTGCGCCGTGCACCGTCAGCCAGTTCGACGGAACGGCCTCAGCTCCCTTGGCCGGTGTCACCACCTCGCGGCGCGGCTGAATCGGATGCTGCAACGGATGGGCGAGGAACTTGCCGGTCAGCGAATCGGGATGCGAGGCGAGATCCTCCACATTGCCCTGCGCAACGAGCATGCCACCCCGCTTGCCTGCCCCCGGGCCGATATCGATGATGTGATCCGCGCGACGAATCGTGTCCTCATCGTGCTCGACCACGACCAGCGTGTTGCCCTGATCGCCAAGCTTGCGCAGCGCGCCGAGCAGAATGCCGTTGTCGCGCGGGTGCAGGCCGATGGTCGGCTCGTCCAGCACGTAGCACACGCCCTGCAAGTTACTGCCGAGTTGCGCCGCGAGACGAATACGTTGCGACTCGCCACCCGAGAGCGTCGGTGCGGCGCGGTCGAGCGTGAGGTAGCCGAGGCCCACCTCTTCCAGAAATTCCAGACGCCCCTGAATTTCGCTGATCAGATCGCGGGCGATGCTCGCATCCCGACCTTGCAGTTCGAGGCCCTGAATCCACTGACGCACGTCCGTCACGGTCCATTGCGCGACTTCGGAGATGGCGTGTTCGTCGAACGTCACCGCACGCGCCACACCGTTCAGGCGCGCGCCGTGGCAATCCGGGCACGGCTGATCGCCCACATCTTCCGGCTCCTGATCCTGCGACGGCAGCGAATGCTCGCGGCCGCGATTGTCCTGATTGAGGACGGTATCGTCGAACGCTTCACGCTGTTCGCGCGTGAGTGCGAGCCCCGTACCGACGCACGTCGTGCACCAGCCGTGCTTGCTGTTGAACGAGAACATGCGCGGATCGAGATCCGGGTAGCTCGTGCCGCAAACCGGACACGCCCGCTTGACCGAGAACACCTCGATCTCGCCCACGCCTTCGCCCGGTTGCTCGTCGGTCATCGTGTCGCCCAGCCCGTCGAGCGGGGCGAGCAGATGCATCACGCCCTTGCCCAGCTCCAGCGCCGCCGCGAGCAATGTGCGCAGCAAGCCTTCGTTCTCGGGCGTCACCACGACATCGCCGACCGGCAACTCGATGGTGTGTTCGCGGAAGCGGTCGAGCTTCGGCCACGGATCGACCGGCAGGAAAACGCCGTCGACACGCAGATGCGAATGACCGCGTGCCTTGGCCCATTTCGCCAGATCGGTGTAAATCCCCTTACGTCCGACGACGAGCGGTGCGAGCAGCCCTACGTGCTGTCCGCGACGGTCGCGCATGAGTTGCGCAACGATGGAGTCGGGGCTTTGTGCCGTCACCGGCGCGCCGTCGTGGATGCAATGCTGAATGCCGAGCTTCACGTACAGCAGACGCAGGAAGTGCCAGACTTCCGTGGTCGTCGCGACGGTACTCTTGCGTCCACCCCGCGACAACCGTTGCTCGATGGCCACCGTTGGCGGAATACCGTACACGGCATCCACTTCGGGACGCCCCGCGGGCTGCACGATGGACCGCGCATACGCGTTGAGCGATTCGAGGTAACGGCGCTGCCCTTCGTTGAACAGGATGTCGAACGCGAGCGTCGATTTGCCCGAGCCCGACACACCGGTGATGACGCTGAACTTGCCACGCGGAATCGCGACGTCGAGCGACTTCAGGTTGTGCTCGCGCGCATTGACGATGCGAATGTCGTCGCCACCCGCAGGCTTACGATGTGCACGCGCAGCACGCAATGCCGTTTGCAGCGGCATCCCGGCATCGCTCGACGCCTTATCCGGCTCCTTATCCGACTCCTTACCCGCTGCCACAGCCTGAGCGGGCGCGACTACCGTACGTTCGTACTCGGCCAGTGCGCGCCCGGTATGCGACCCTTCGCACGCCACGACGTGCGCAAGCGTCCCCGCACACAACACTTCGCCACCGCCTTCGCCGCCTTCCGGCCCGAGGTCGATGATCCAGTCGGCCGCACGCACCACGTCCAGATTGTGTTCGATGACGAGCAGCGAATTGCCTGCATCGAGCAACTTGCCGAACGCGCGCATGAGCTTCGCAATGTCGTCGAAGTGCAGCCCGGTCGTCGGTTCGTCGAAGATGAAGAGACGGCCACGATGCGCGACCTTCTGTCCGCTCGCCGTCTTCTTCTGTGCTGCTTCTGCCAGGAAACCGGCGAGCTTCAGACGTTGCGCTTCGCCACCGGAGAGCGTCGGCACAGGCTGGCCGAGCTTCACATATTCGAGACCGACGTCCACGATCGGCTGCAACACACGCAGCACGTCACGATCCGACGAGAACAGCTTCACGGCCTCGTTGACGGTCAGTTCCAGCACGTCCGACACGCTCAGTTCGCGCATCGCTTCGCCGGGGATAGCACGCTGGATCTTCACGTCCAGCACTTCGGCGCGGTAGCGCTTGCCGTCGCAATCCGGGCAACGCAGATACACGTCGCTCAGGAATTGCATCTCCACGTGTTCGAAACCCGAGCCGCCGCATGTCGGGCAACGGCCATTACCGGAGTTGAAGCTGAACGTGCTGGCGTTATAACCGCGTTGCAGCGCAACCGGCTCAGCGGCGAACAGCTTGCGGATTTCGTCGAATGCGCCGACGTAACTTGCCGGATTCGAGCGCGCTGTCTTGCCGATAGGCGACTGGTCGACGAACACGACGCCCGACAGTTGCTCGGCACCGATCAGTTCGTCGTGCGCACCCGGCGCTTCGGTCGGGTCACCGAAGTGACGCGCCAGCGCCGGGCTGAGAATGTCCTGCACCAGCGTCGACTTACCGGAGCCGGAGACGCCGGTCACGCAGACGAGGCGTCCCAGCGGAATGTCGACATCGACATGCTTGAGGTTGTGCTCGCGAGCGCCTGTCAGCGTCAGACGCGGCGTCGCCTCGTCCACCGGACGCGCGCGCCAGTTCGACGCGTTCGCCACATGCTTGCGGCCGCCGAGATAGCTGCCGGTGAGCGTGTCGGCCTGACGCACTTCCTTCGGCGTGCCGTCGAACACAATCTGCCCGCCGCGCTCGCCCGGCCCTGGCCCCATGTCGATGACACGGTCGGCGGCCAGCATCACGGCCGGATCGTGTTCCACGACGACCAGCGTGTTACCGGCATCGCGCAACCGATGCATCGCGGCGACGATGCGGTCCATGTCGCGCGGATGCAAACCGATACTCGGCTCGTCGAGCACGAACAGCGTGTTCACGAGCGACGTACCGAGCGCCGTCGTCAGATTGATACGTTGCACTTCGCCGCCGGAAAGCGTGCGGCTCTGGCGGTCGAGGGTGAGGTAGCCGATGCCGACGTCGCACAGATACTTCAGACGTGTGCCGACTTCTTCTTGCAGCAGCTTCAGCGCGTCATCGAGCAGGCTGGACGGCAACGTCAGCGAATCGAAGAACTGACGCACGCGCGTGATCGGCATGAGCATCAGATCGTGCATCGTCAGACCGGGCAGCGCTTCGAGTTGCTCGCGTGACCACGACACACCACGCGGCATGAAACGCTGAGCGGGCGGCAGCACGGCGTCGGCATTCTCTTTCGAGCCGAGTCGCCACAGCAGACCTTCGGTCTTCAGACGCGCACCGCCACACGTGTCGCACGTGGTGTAGCTGCGGTACTTCGAGAGCAGCACGCGGATGTGCATCTTGTACGCTTTCGACTCCAGATAGCCGAAGAAGCGGCGAATGCCATACCACTGCTTGTTCCATTCGCCTTGCCAGTCGGGGTCACCTTCGATGACCCATTCGCGATGTTCGGGCGAGAGCTTCGACCAGGGCGTATCGCGCGGGATGCCCGCTTTGCCTGCGTACTCCAGCAGGTCCTCCTGAATCTCTTTCCACGCGGGCGTCTGAATCGTCTTGACTGCACCGCCGCGCAACGTTTTGCGTTCGTCGGGAATGACCAGACCGAGGTCGACGCCGATCACGCGACCGAACCCGCGACACGCTTCGCACGCGCCATACGCAGAGTTGAACGAGAAGAGCGCGGGTTGCGGATCGGCGTAATGCAGATCGCTATCGGGGCAATGCAGGTCTTGCGAATAGCGCCAGATGTCCGGCTCACCTTCTTCGGCCAGCACATAGACGTTCACCCGGGCACGGCCGCGCTTGAGCGACGACTCGATGGCTTCCATCGCGCGCGCCTTCTCCGTGTTCTGAAGACGGAAGCGATCGGCGACAACGTCGAGCACCTTGCGCGTACCTTCGGCGGTCGTGATTTCGCGCTCGGCCTGCACGCGTGTGTAGCCGGACGCCGAGAGCCATTGCGCCACTTCGTCGGGGGTGACGCTACCGGGCAACTCGACCGGGAAGGTGACGACCAGACGCGGATCGCTCTGTGCGGTGCGCGCCATGAGATCGGCGTAGATCGTCTCGGGCGTGTCGTGACGCACCGGCTGGGCGGTTTCGCGATCGAACAGCGCCGCCGCGCGGGCGAAGAGGAGCTTGAGGTGATCGTTGAGTTCGGTCATCGTACCGACCGTCGAGCGCGAGCTGCGCACGGGGTTGGTCTGATCGATGGCGATGGCGGGCGGCACGCCTTCCACATGGTCGACCTGCGGACGGTCCATGCGGTCGAGGAACTGGCGGGCGTAAGCGCTGAACGTCTCGACATAGCGACGCTGGCCTTCGGCGAACAGCGTGTCGAAGACCAGACTGGACTTGCCGGAACCGGACGGACCGGTCACGACGGTCATCTCGCCGGTCTGGATATCGACGTCGAGATTCTTGAGGTTGTGCTGGCGGGCGCCACGAATACGAATGGCGTGGCTGGCCGACGGGTCGGGTTTCGAGGAGGACTTGTCCACTGGGTATCAGAGCCGTATCAGTGCGAAAACGACAAAACGACAGAGCGCATACGCGCCTCGGGGGAACTACTGTATCAGGCCGATGCGACAGTCGCTGGCAGCATCCAGACGTCGCCGGTACGCTGCGATTGTACTGTATGTTTGTACAGCATCAACCCAATCCCCCATTCGCGGTGGTCTTAATCCAGCCCCCTCCATCCGTCACCGCACGATAGGTCATGATATGATGCGAATGATTATCATTAACCTCAAAAGCTGCTAGATCAGCGACGGTTGCCGGTTCGGGCGACCAAGCCAACATCATGATGCGTGACGACAACGGGGGACGCAAAGATCACGCACGCGCGGACGCGTCCGGCGTGGCTTCGCTCTATTACGATCATCACGGCTGGCTACGCAACTGGCTGCATCGCAAACTCGGCAATCACGGCGACGCCGCCGACCTCGCGCACGACACTTTCGTGCGCCTGCTCAGCAAGGACACCCCCGTCTGCCCGCGAGAACCCCGCGCCTTTCTCACCGTCGTGGCGCAAGGGCTCGTCGCCAATCTGCATCGCCATCGCAAGATCGAAGCCGCTTATCTCGACGCGCTCGCCGCACAGCCCGAAGCCGTCGCGCCCGATCCCGAGACCCGCGCCATCCTGCTCCAGACACTCATCGACATCGATCGTCGCCTCGACGGCCTGCCGCCTGTCGTGCGCCGCGTCTTCCTCATGTCGCAACTCGACGGCCTCGCACAGCGCGACATCGCCGAGACGGTCGGCATCTCCATCGCCACCGTGCAACGCCATATCGTCAAAGCCCTGCACGCCTGCTGCTTCGGAGATGCCGCATGAGCCGTCCGATGCCCTCCGACCAGAGCGCCGCCAGCTTCGCAACCGCTACGCCGTTACCGGAAGCCGTCACGCTTGCGGCCACCGAATGGTTCGTCCGCCTGCAAGCCGTCGGGGCCAATGACGAAGCGGACGCCACCATGCAAGCCGACTGGCAACGCTGGCATGACGCCGACGCACGACACGCGCTCGCGTGGCAACGTCTGGTGGACTTCGGCGCGCATCTTCGGACGATTCCTGCGCTGGTTGCACACAACACGCTCGTGCGTGCCAACGCGAATCAGGGCCGTCGCCGCGTGCTCGGCCTCATCGCCGTCGCGGGTGTGACGGGCGCGGTCTGGTCGGCCGGCGACTCGAACACCGTGCGCGCCTGGCGTGCCGATCTGAGCACCGGCGTGGGCGAGCGCCGCACGGTGCAGCTTGCCGACGGCACTGTCCTCGTGCTCAACACCGAATCCGCCGTCGACATGCACTTCTCGCAGGACTTGCGTCGTCTGCGGCTCGTGCGCGGGGAAATCGCCATCACCACCGGTGCGGACGCCGATCACGGACATCGCCCGTTCTTCGTCGATACCGCGCAGGGCAGTCTCCAGGCGCTCGGCACACGTTTCGCCGTCCGTCAGCACGACGAAAGTGCCGCCGTGGCCGTGCTGGAAGGCGCGGTGCGTGTGGTCCCGGCCAACGCGACCGGCGCCGCCGTCGTTCTCACGGCCGGGCAGGGCGCCACCTTCGACGCCACGGCCCTGCGCTCACGCTTTGACGATGTTGGCGTCGCCAATGCCGCCGCCGCGTGGACGCAAGGCATGCTCATCGTGCACGCCATGCCGCTCGGCGCGTTCCTCGCGGAACTGGGTCGCTATCGCCGCGGGCATCTCGGCTGCGCGCCGGAAATCGCGCGCTTACCGGTGTCGGGCATTTATCCGGTCGACGACACCGACCGCGTGCTCGACATGCTGTCACGGGCCTTGCCTGTCGACGTCCAGCGCTACACCCGCTGGTTCGTGCGCGTTCAACCGGGCAACAACGCGAGCGCAAACACCGGCCGTTCACCCACCGAAGTGCCCACGCGCCGCGCCATCGGCGGCGACCGCACGCACACCTAAAACGGCCGTTAGCAACACACCGAAAATTTTTTGACGTCGGACTGAGGGGTTTTCGAATCTCGCGGGGCATAGACAGGAAAGCCCATTTCGATGTTTCGATGCTCCCAGGAAAGGAAACCGCCGTCATGTCTTCTCACGTCAGCCACACGCTCTCGCGTGCCGCACGTGCCCGCACGCCCGCTCATCATGCACACCGCGCCGTCACCCTCGCCGCCGGGGCGCTGTTCTCCCTGAGCTCCCTGAGCGCCCTGTCTGCACTGACCGTCCTCACGACGACGGACGCGCAAGCACAAACGGCCACCGCTGCGCGCGCCGCGCAGTCACTGCACATCCCCGCCGGTTCGCTGCAACAGGGGCTGGTCGCTTTCGCGCAGCAGACTGGCCTGATGATCTCGTACGACGCCGCGCAGATCGCCGACAAGCGTACGGCAGGCGTCTCCGGCACGTACACGCCGTCGCTCGCCCTCGCGATCCTGATCGAAGGCACGGGCCTGCAGGCGACGGGCCAGCCGAACGGCGGCTACATCGTCGCGCCCGGCCCGAATGCTGCGGCCGCGACAGCCACCGGTGCGGCCGTCGCCCTGCCGCAGACCAACGTGACCGCCCGCGCCGAGCGCGACGTCGCACGCGGTCCTGTGCTCGGCTATGTGGCCACGCGCAGCGATACGGCGACCAAGTCGGATACGTCGATCATGCAGACGTCGCAATCGATCAGCGTGATCCCGCGCGATCAGATGAACGATCAGGCGGTCCAGACCGTGACGGACGCGCTGAAGTACGCCGCAGGCGTGAACGCCGATCCGTACGGCAGCGACACCCGCGCCGACTGGTTCTACATTCGCGGCTTCAACGCCGACGTCTACTGGGACGGCCTGCGCGTGCCACAGATCGCGAATCGCCCGGGCAGCTACGCCGCCGTTCGCGTCGATCCGTACACACTTGAGCGCGTGGAAGTGCTGCGCGGACCCAGCTCGATCCTCTATGGCGCAGGCAACCTCGGCGGTCTCGTCAATCTGGTGAGCAAGGCACCGAGCGCGGAAGCCTACCGCGAGATCGGCGTCGACTACGGCACGTTCGACCGTCGTCAACTGCGTGTGGACATGACGGGGCCGGCCAACGAAGACGGCACGTTGCTCTATCGCATCACAGGCCTTGGCCGGATGTCGAACGCGCAGACCGACAACGTGAGCGATGACCGTCTGATGATTCAGCCGTCGCTCACGTGGCGTCCGAACGCGCAGACGAGCTTCACGTGGTTCGTCAATTACATGCAGGACAACATGGGCTCGTCGGTCAGCTACGGCCCGGCGCTGGGCATGGTGAAGGACTCCCGCTGGGGACGCATCGACCGCGATCTGCTCACCGGCGATCCGTCGTTCGACCGCTATCGCAAGACGCAGGTCGCCACCGGTTATCGATTCGAACATCGTGTGAACGACGCGCTGCAATTCCGCTCGACGGCGCGCTTCACGCACATGGATCTCGATTACAAGTCGATCTATGGCACCGCGCTACTGGCCGATCAACGCACATTGCAACGCACGGCCTATCAGGCCGCGCCGATCCTCAACGGCTGGCAGCTCGACAACAACGTGCAGTACGACACGACGACCGGCCCCGTCGCGCACAAAATGGTCGGCGGCGTGGACTTCCAGACGCAGCGCTTCCTGAACCGCGTGTGGTCGGGTTCCGCACCGTCGCTCGATCTCTACGCGCCGGTTTATGGCGTGAAGGGTGTGTTGCCCGCCAACCCCACGACCAGCACCGACCAGACGCAAACGCAGCTCGGCCTGTACCTGCAGGACCAGATGCGCTGGGACCGCTGGTATCTGACGCTGGGCGGCCGCGAAGACTTCACGTGGTCGACGACCGACAACAACCTCAACAAGTCGTCGGTCAAGCAAACGCCGAACAAGTTCACGTGGCGCGCGGGCCTGCTGTACGAATCGGCCATCGGTCTGTCGCCGTACTTCAGCTATTCGACGTCGTTCCTGCCCACGCTTTCGACCAACCTCGCGGGCACGCCGCTTGAGCCGACCACAGGTCAGCAATACGAAATCGGTGTGAAGTACCAGCCGCTGAACACCGATGCCATCTTCACAGCGTCGCTGTTCAACCTGACGCAGCAAAACGTCTCGACCGCCGATCCGACCAACACGCGCAACACGATTCAGACGGGCGAGGTGCGCTCGCGCGGCGTGGAACTCGAAGCGCGCGTGAGCCTCACGTCGAAGCTCAACATGGTGGCGAGCTACACGTATCAGGACGTGGAAGTCACCCGCAGCAACAACACCGATCTGGGCAAGCGTCCGTATGGCGTGCCGCGCAACATGGCGTCGCTGTGGGCCGACTATAACTTCGGCAATGTGGGCGATGCCAAGCTCGGCGCGGGGGCCGGTATCCGCTATCTCGGCCAGACGGCGGGCGACTCGGTGAACTCGTTCTCGGTGCCCAGCGTGACACTCGTCGATGCGTCGCTGCACGCCGACATCGGCTGGCGCTGGCGTCTGCAACTGAACGCGACCAACCTGTTCGATCGCACTTACGTGGCGGGCTGCAACACCACCGTGCAGTGCTACTACGGCACGGGCCGCACGGTGATCGGCAGCGTGACGGCCCGCTGGTAAGGGATAGACGCGTTGGGGACGAGGCGTCACGCAAGCCACTTTCCCAACGCGTAGCCGTCTCGGGAGTTGCCTCGCGGCGATGGAGTAGCATGGCGGCATCCGAGCTTTCCTTTGCACGACATGGGCGCAATTCTCGCGGCGCGCAGCACCTTGCAGCGCGCTCTCTCGTTCCGTACCAGCGTCTCTTCCGACAGCCAGCGCCGTGACCTTTCGACGGGGCATGCGGGACATACGGGACATACGGGACATACGGGACATACGGGACATACGGCACATACGGGGCATAAGGGACATATGCGGCGCCGCTTCACATGGCTGCCCGCCGTCCTGCCGCTCATCATGCTCGCGGCGTGCGCCAGCACTCCCGCACCGGAATCGTCGCCTGCGACCGGGCGCACGGCATCGGCGGCCCCCCCCGCGCGGTACAACATCAGCCGCTTCCCCATCGAGCATTACGATCAGGACGTCGATCACTGGATCCGGCCCGACGCCTCCGGTTACGATCAGCCACTGCTTTCCGCACAGGAACAGACCCGCCGCTTCGACGTATTCCGCGCCCGCTACTTCGGCACTGCACCGCGCGATCCGTCGCCGTGGAACGGCACGTGGCTTGCCACATCGCTCCTGAACGCGGGCGGTGCTGCGCAACTCGCCGATTCGCAGGCACGCCGCGTCAGCCGTTTCGACAATAGCCGCCCCGGGATTCGCAAGACCTACGGCGAGAACTTCCAGCCGCATACGCAGGCGTGGATCCGCGCGATCGAGTCCAACATGGCACTCGCGCAACTCGACACCGATCACGCCAGTTGGCAGTACGACCCGCGCCGACGCGGCATCACCGTCGACAACGCGCTCGTGCGCCTGCTGCCGACGAACGATCCCGCGTTCTACGATTTCCGCGAAGCAGGCGAAGGCTATCCGTTCGACGCCTTGCAGGACTCCGCGCTGCGCCCCGGCACGCCGGTCTACACGCTCGCGCGCAGTCAGGACGGCGCGTGGTTGCTCGTGTACTCACCCGACCTCATCGGCTGGATCGATGCGCGCACGGTGGCGTCCGTCGACGCGCGCTTCGTCGCCATCTGGCGCGACGCCGCGCAGCGCAGTCTCGGTGCGATCGTGCGTGGCGATGCAACGTTGAGCGACACGGTACCGGGCACCTCCACAACCCTCTACCGGACGTTCGCCCCCATCGGCACGGTGTTGCCGCTGGTGCAGTCGCGAGACGGACGTCAGATGGCGATGTTCCCCATCGCCGACGCACAGCGACAAGCGCAAGTCCGCATGGCTGCGCTCGACGCATCAGACTTCGTGCGGATGCCGTGGACGCTGACGCCACGTCATATGGCGCAGGTGATGAAGCAACAGATCGGACGTCCGTACGGCTGGGGCAACACGCTCTTCTATAACGATTGCTCGGCCGAGACGCGCAGTCTGTTCGCGCCGTTCGGCGTGTGGCTACCGCGACATTCGTCCGATCAGTTGCGTGCCGGACGGCGTACCGATCTGCGCAACGCCGACATCGACACGCGACTGCGCACGCTCGCCGAGCGCGGTCGGCCGCTCATGACGCTCATCCATATCAACGGTCACATCATGTTGTACCTGGGCAATGCGCAACGAGACGGCGTGAGCGTGCCGATGACGTATCAGAACGTGTGGGGGTTATCGCCAGCGGATAACAGCCGTCGCAATGTGATTGGCGGGTCAGTCATCCTCCCGCTGCTCAAGACCTATCCGGAAGACCCGGAGGTGCGTTCGCTCGCAGGCAAGCCGTTGTTCGAGATCAGCGTGATCGGCGGTGACGAATCGAACGAGTCAACGCCATCGCCCAGCGTCGACTCTCCGGAAGAGATGCCGCAGTGATCAGAAGCGTTCGGCCCTGAACGGCGCGGGATCGACCACCGGCGAGTCGCCCGTCATCAGTTCTGCGACAAGGCGTCCCGTCACTGGCCCGAGCGTGAGGCCGTGATGCGCGTGACCGAACGCGAACCACAGATCGCGATGCCCCGGCGCGGGGCCGATGATCGGCTTCATGTCCGGTGTGCAGGGACGGCGTCCGAGCCACGGCACCGGGTCGACACGCTCGCCGAGCGGGAATGTCTCGCGCGCCAGCGGTTCGACGGCCGCCAGTTGCACCGGCGTGGGCGGCGTGTCGCGCAGGCCGAGTTCGACACCCGTCGTCAGACGAATACCGCCCGTCATCGGCGTGATGAGGAAGCCGTACTCTGCATCGAGCACTGGTTGATTCAGCTTCGCGTCCGGCTGCGCGCGGTAGTGCATGTGATAGCCGCGTTTGACGGCGAGCGGGAAGCGGTAGCCGAGCGCCCGGGTCACGTTGTCCGCCCACGGCCCCAGCGCAATGACTGCACGACGGCCTTCGATGCGGCCCACTTCGGTCTGCACCGACCAGTGCGGCTGCAATGTGGTCGCGTCGCCGGTAAAAATGCGTCCGCCGAGCGATTCGAAGTAACGCGCATAGGCGGCGACCAGCGCGCCCGGATCGCTCACCGAATCGGACGCCGTATAACGCAGCCCGCCCACCAACGCGTGCGTGAGCGATGGCTCGTCCGCACGCAATTGCGCAGCATCGAGACGCTCGAACGGCACGTCGTATTCGTTGCGCCAGCGCTCGGCGTCACGTTGTGCCGCGTCCATCGCAGACGTTGTGCGAAACACTTTCACCCAACCGCCTTCACGCAACAACGCCCCGGCGCGAGACACCGCGATCAGGTCACGATGCTCCGTCACGCAATGCGCAATCAGCGTGCTGTAGTCGCGTGCGATGGCCGCATGACGGGCAGGTTCCGAGTGATACCAGTAGCGCGCGAGAAAGGGCCCGACAGTCCCCATGGCGGACGGGTGATAGCGCACGTCCGTGGAACGATTTCGTGCGTAGCGCAGCAGCGTGCCGAGGTCGCGCGGAAACGCGTACGGATAGACGCCTTCGCGTTGAATCAGCCCGGCGTTGCCGAACGAGGTTTCGTTGCCGGGCGATTTGCGGTCGATGAGCGCGACCGACATGCCGCGTCGCTGCAAATGCACAGCCACGGAAACACCAACGATACCGGCACCGAGCACTAGGGCGTCGTACGTCATGAGCAGGTGTCCGACGAGCGGTCAGACCATCAGAGAAGGAGGGGGAGCGGGCTCATGCGCCTCACATCACGCGCGAACGAGCCCGGCGTCCGCACGCGGCGCGCGCACAGACGGGTGACGAACGGCGGAATTACGCCAGTGCGGTCACGGCGATTTCAACTTCCAGGCCAGCGCGCATGAGCGGCGACTGCACGCAGGCACGCGTCGGGGCGTGACCTTCGGGCACCCAGGCGTCCCACACGGCGTTGAATTCGGCAAAGTGCTTGGCGTCCGACAGCCAGATGTTCGCGGTCAGCAGACGCGACTTGTTCACGCCTGCTTCGGCGAGCAGCGAATCGATGCGCGTGAGGATTTCGGTAGTTTGCTGCGTGACGGACACGTTGGCGGTGTCGGGGACCTGACCGGCCAGATACACGACGCCGTTGGCGATCACGATCTGGCTCATGCGAGCGTTGGTGTGCAGACGCTTGATTTCGTTCGACATAGGGGGGCACCGTAAAGAAAAAGGCGGGCCGGGAGTCGGCCCGGGTGCCGCTATCTTATACGACGCTTGCGGACTTCCCGCGTTGGGACGTCCATCTTCTCAGCGTTGCGTCACTGCCGGATCAGCGCCATCGCGCAATCGAGCACCGTGCGCTTGAGATCGGCCATGCCTTCCGGGGGCAGGAACGGCCCCATCATGTGACGGTAGGAAACGGTCTTGCTGATGGCGGACGTGAGCATGAAGAACATCACGTCGGCGTCGGAGACTGGACGGTTCTGCGCTTTGAGCCAGTCGGCAACGAGTGGCACCATCGCGTCGCGATATGGGCGCACGAGCCGCTGCGTGAGAATGTCGAGCCGCTCGCCTTCTTCGGTCGCGGCCGTCGAAAAGAACATGCCGACGTCCGGGTTATCGAACACCGCTTCTACGAAGACGCGCACGGCCTTTTCGATGCGCTCGGACGCGTCGCCCGGTGCGTCGCGCAGGGCATGGGTCTCTTCGACCATCGCATGCGTAAGTCCTGCAATCTGATCGACTACAGCGACCCAAAGCGCTTCTTTTGATCCGAAATGATGCGAAATCAACGCAGCGTCGACCCCGGATGCTTCGGCAATTTGCCGCACGCTGCTCGCATAGAACCCTCGCTGCGCGAAGATGCGACGGGCGTTGAGGAGCAACGCGTCGGCACCGTGCGTGCAGTCGCACGTAGGACGCCCACGCGTGCGTTTGCGGGGCGGTTCGGCTTGCGAGAGAGCTTTATCAGGAGTCATTGAGCGATGGGTGGGTCGGATTTCGCGACAGCAATACGCCAAGTCTACCCGACCCGAACGTACCTGCCTCCCCAGACACGTCCTATTTGACATGCCGGGTACACGCTCGCTATTATGCGCTTATTCATCACTTGTTGAATTGGACATTTCCCCCCAAATGTCTCGCGCAAACCGAATCGTGATTGTCGGTGGCGGTATCGCCGGCTTGATGCTGGCAACTCGTCTGGGCAGAACGCTCGGCCGTGCCGGTGCTGCGCGCGTGACACTCGTCGACAGTCATCCCACCCATCTCTGGAAGCCGATGCTGCACACCGTTGCGGCAGGGACGTGCGACGTCGCGCACAGCCAGGTGGCGTATCTCTCGCACGCGTGCAGCAACGGTTTCACGTATCAGGCGGGACGCATGAGCGGTCTGGACCGCGAGCGCCGGGAGATTGTGTTGGAGGAAATGGAAGGTCACGACGGGAAGCGTTTGCTCAGCGAGCGTCGTGTGCCTTACGACGCGCTGGTGCTCGCGCTGGGCTCGCAAGCCGACGACGCCTCGCTACCCGGTGTGCGTGACGTTTGCCACTTCATCGACAGCCAGCCGCAGGCGACTGCATTCAACGCGGCATTGCATTGCGAATCGCTGCGCAGCGCCGTGAACGACGATGCATTGCGCATCGTGATCGCCGGTGGCGGCACCACAGGCGTTGCGCTGGCGGCAGAACTGAGTCGCACGTTCGCGATGGCGGCCGGTTACGGCGATCCGCAGATTTGCGAGCGGCTGAAGCTCACCCTGATCGAGCGCGGGCCGCGTTTGCTCGGCGCGTTTCCGCCCGACGTCTCCGCGTCGACACAGGATCAACTCGAACAACTCGGCTTTCGTGTGCTGACGGATACGCGCGTCGTTTGCGCCGACCGCGACGGCTTTTACCGCGACGACGGCCAGCTCATTCCAGGTGACTTGCTGGTGTGGGCGGCAGGCGTGAAAGCGCCGGATTGTCTGCGCGGCATTGGCGGACTGACGACCAATGCAGCGGATCAGGTCGTCGTGCGCGCCACGTTGCAGACGTCGCAGGACGAACGCATTTTCGCGCTAGGCGATTGCGCGTCGTTCACTTCGTCGGGCGTGGGGCAGGACGAGTACGCATTGCCGCCGACGGCACAGGTGGCAACGCAACAGGCGGCGCATCTGGGCCGTCATCTGGGCGCGTGGCTTGAAGGCCGCGCAATTCCGCCGTTCGCTTATCGCGACCCTGGCGCGTCGTTGTCGCTGTCTGGCTACAACGCGTTTGGCGCCCTCGGGCGATTCGGCTTTTTCAAAGGTGGCATCGTGCGCGGACGCTTTGCGCAGTGGAGCCACGCCATGTTGTACCGGCGTCATCAGCACGCGTTGCACGGGTTCGCCCGCGCGACGGTGTTGCTGGGCGCGGAAAAACTCGGCGGCCTTCGCGGGCCGCGCATCCGGCTGGCCTGAACATGCGAAGCGACCGAACCAATTGCCCGAACCGAAGCGGCAGCAGCCGCACCTCTGGGACCGCAGCGTCCTCGCCTTCGTCGGTGTCCGCGCCGACGGCCCGCACGTCCCCTACGTCGCGCGCATCGCGCTCGTCACGCGCATCGCGTGATCAGGGCGTGTGGCAGCACACCGTTGCCATGCTCGACGCGGAGCCGGTCGTCTGCCGACCGGTGATCCCGTACACGCGACGTGCGCCTATCGTGCGCGTGCTGGAGATTTCCAGCGAGCTGACGATCACGGTGTCGTGGAACGACGCCACCGGCGGCAACTACGGCGCGCAGATCTGGCGCATCCGCAAGGCGCACCATCCGGGCGTATGCGCGTTGACGAACGAGACCATCGATGTAGGCGATTTCGTTTATCGCCCGTTGTTCGGCGACATCCCGCCGCTCAACGCCGATGCGATGATCTCCGCCGAAGCAATCCGCATCATGCGCGAGGCTGAGAACCGCGAACTCGAACCGGCGCTGTAATCGCACGCCTCACCTTCCACCATTCATACCCGCGCGCTGAAAAGTAGTTCCCCCCTCCCCCTGTTTGATTTCAGCGTGTTACCGCCCCTTGAGGGCGGTTTTTTTTCGTCTCGAGACTTTGCGGCACGCCCGGACCGCGTTGCTCTCCATCGTAACCATCGCGTGCATCGCCCCCCGGCCCCGACACTCAATGTTGCATCGGTGCATTCCGAATCGCATAGGCGATCGATAAGGTCATCCAGATGCAAATCGGCTGGGTCTAAGTCGTACGTCAATGCGAATTCGTATTTCATTGGGTGTCCCGATCAAGAAGCTTCGCGCAATGTCGATTGCGCGCTTCATTCGATCGACTTCTTCTGAGTTGCATCCGTTACAACGGTTACATGCAACCACCCCAAACCCGCGCCCCTTTGGGTTTACGCTTCGTCCACAGCTCACGGCGATGCAGAATGTACGCCCCGGTGAGCCCTCATACGGAGATGAGCGTCAATGACCAAACCCCAAATCACCCTGTTTGCCGCCCTCGCGGCGACCGCCGCAATTAGCTGGATGGCGTTCAGTGCGCGCAGTTATGCCGCCGAGGCCGGCGCGCAAGTTCAGACGAATCCCCGGCAAGACGAGATCAAATCGCTCGTCGATAAGACCATCGCGCCGCTGATGGCGCGTCAGGACATTCCCGGCATGGCCGTCGGCATCGTTTTCGACGGCCAGTCCTATGTCTTCGATTACGGTGTTGCCGACAAGGCCACCAACAAGCCCGTCACCGACGACACCCTGTTCGAGATCGGCTCCGTCAGCAAGACGTTCACAGCCACGCTCGCCACCTACGCGCAAGCCGCTGGCGCACTCTCCCTAACCGACAAGGTCAGTCGTCGCGCCCCCGAATTCGCGGGCACACCGTTCGGCGACGTCAAACTGCTGAATCTCGGCACGCACACCACAGGTGGCATGCCGCAACAGGTGCCGGACAACGTCACCAACATCGACGAGATGACGCAGTACCTCAAAGCGTGGAAGCCCGCCAAGCCGACCGGCACCGCGCGCACGTACTCGAACATCAGCATCGGCGCGCTCGGCTGGATTACCGCTCGCGCCATGCACGGCGATTTCGCCACGCTCATGTCGGATCACGTCTTCAAGCCACTCGATCTGAAGCACACCTTCATCAAGGTGCCGGAAGATCAGCAGGCAAATTACGCGTGGGGATATAAGAACGGCAAACCGATTCGCGTCTCGCCCGGTGTGTTCGAGCAGGAAGCGTACGGCGTGAAGACGACCGCCTCCGACTTGTTGCGCTTCGTCAACGCCAACCTCGGCGAGGCAGTTCATGACCGGCGTCTGCGTCACGCGATCTACGCGACGCGCACCAGCTACTTCTTCGATGCGCCGATGACGCAAGACCTCGCGTGGGAACAGTATCCGTATCCCGTCACGGTCGAAACGCTGATCGAGGGCAACTCCACGCGGATGTCGATGGAATCGACCCCCGCGCGCGAACTCACGCCGCCGATGGCACCGGCGCCGGTATCGTGGGTCAACAAAACGGGATCGACGAGCGGGTTCGGCACATATGTGGCCTTCGTCCCGTCTAAGCAGATGGCGATCGTGCTACTCGCCAACAAGAATTACCCGATGGAAGAGCGGCTGCGCGCCGCGCATCGGATTCTGACGACGCTCGACGGCAGCCGTCCGGCACCGACAGCACCTGCGAAGTAGTCGCAAGCTAAGTTGGGTCGCGCGCCACCCCACTGCGCGCGACCCGTACATCACTTCCCAAATACCTTCTCAAACGCCGCAGCAAGATCATCGATCAGATCCTGCGGATCCTCCAGACCGATGTGCAGACGGACGATGAGCCCGGCATGCGACCAGTCTTCGCAAGTGCGTGTGCCGACCACGTTCGATACCGTCGCCAGACTCTCGAACCCGCCCCACGACGCACCGATGCCGAACAGCTTCAGCGAATCGACGAAGCGGTCCGCCTGCACGGGCGTCGCGTTGGCGAACTCGAACGACACCAGCCCGTTCGTGCCCAGACAATCCCGACGCCACAACGCGTGCCCCGGGTCCGTCGGCAGCGCCAGACAGAACACGCGCGCCACATCGGGCAACCCCTCCAGCCAATGCGCCACCTCCAGCGCATTGCGCTCATGCATCGCCAGACGCGCCGCCAGCGTGCGCGTGCCGCGCAACACCAGATAGGCATCGTCGGGACTCACGGCCACGCCTTGCGCGTCGGCCATCGTCGAGAGCGTCTGCCAGACTTCCTGCGTCGTGGTGACGGTGCCCATCATCACGTCGGAATGGCCGCTCAGGTACTTCGTCGCCGCCATCACCGAAATGTCCGCCCCGAGCATCAGCGGACGGCATTGCACGCCCGATCCCCAGGTGTTGTCCGCAACAAGCAATGCCCCATGTCGATGCGCCAGATCGGCCAGCGCCGGGATGTCGCACATCTCGTAGACGAGCGAGCCAGGGGCTTCCACGTAGATCATCTTCGTGCGCGCCGTCATATGCTCGGCGGCGTCGCTGCCATCCGCGCGGAAAAACGTGACGTGCACACCCCACGGCTTGAGGAACGTCTCGACGAAATGACGCAGCGGCTGATACACGCAATCCGCAATCAACACGTGATCGCCAGGACGCACGTAAGCGAGAAACACCATCGTGATCGCCGCCAGCCCCGTCGGGAACAGTCGCGCACGATATCCGCCTTCCAGCCCGGCGACGACATCTTCGAGCGCGAAACCCGTCGGGTTGCCGCGTGCGCCGTACGTGAACATGCGCTCGGTGCCACGACGACGACGTGCATCGTTCATGTCATCCATCGATTCGAACAACACCGTGGACGCACGCACCACAGGCGGGTTAACCGCACGACCACCAATGACGGCAGTATCCGTACCGCCTTTGACGAGGCGCGTTGCAACGCGAACCGAGCGGCCATGATGCGGCGCATCGTGTTCGGCGAGAGGCGTGGATGCAGAAGGTGAAGAAGGCGGGGGGGATTGTCGGGACATGGTCTGGCGTAGAGAGAACGGTTCGGACGGTTCAGGTCAGGCAGCAGTGGCGCGCAGGACCGGGACGGTCACATGCGCGCCAATAGTCACAGCTTACTTCGCGACGGCGGCGTCACCAATACGGAATGCACCGCGCTCATGCTCGTCCAGTTGCGCGAGCAGGCCGGTTTCCCATGCCAGATACTGTCGCGCGGCCGCTTTGTTGCCATCGTGACGGTCATGCACGAAGAACAGATAGTCGATGCAATCGGCGTCCGGCGGCGAGTCCGGCGTCGCTTCGACAGGCAATCCGGCGGCCGCCCATGCCTTGAAACCTCCGGCAAGCAACGAGAACGTGCGCGCATCCTGCGCGTGCTCACGACGCCAATCCGCCGCGAACAACTCGGCCACACCGCGCTCGTCGGCGATCAGCACGACATCGCCCGACGCGGGCAGCTTCGGCAGACGCGGACGAATCGCCCATTGCGCGCCCGTCGCGTGCTCACGGCGGAAGCTCATGCTCGGACGCACGTCGACCACCGTCACGCTGCCTTCGGCCAGTGCCGTCTTCAGCGTCGCGGCATCGATCTCCGGTAGCGTCGTCTCAACACCCGGCGTCGGCACTGCCAGCGATGCGCCGCTGGCGAGACCGTCGCGCAACACGTAGGCATCGTGACCCAGCTGACGCAACCAGCTCGCGACGATGGGCGCACGCACGCCGTCGCTATCGAACAGCACCACGCGCGCGTGACGCACGCCCACGTATTGATCCGTCGCCTGAATCAATTGCCCGCCCGGCGTATGCTGCGCCCCCGGCAGCGTGCCAGCGGCGTACTCCTCGGGGGTACGCACGTCGCACAGGAACAGCGTGCGCGACGTATCGGTCGCCCATTGCGCAAACGTCGACGCGTCGACTTCCGGCACGGCGAAGCGTTCGGCGAGCGCACCGCTGGCCTCACGCATTTGCGTGACGCTGGCGGGCGACACGGCGTCGGGGTAACGACGCGTACTGCCATGCTCGAGCGGCAGGTCTTCCAGATACCAGCCCTGCGTGCCGTTCTCCAGCGCCATGACCGGATTGGGAATGCCGAGGTTGATGAGTGTCTGCGCACCGATGATGCTGCGCGTACGCCCCGCGCAATTCACGACGATGGGCGTGGTCGTGTCCGGCACCAGATCGCGAATGCGATAACCCAGTTCGCCGTTCGGGCAGCAGATGGACGAGGGGATCGTCATCTTCAGATATTCGTTGACGGGACGTCCGTCGAGAATCACTACGTTGTCGCCCCGCTCACGCATCGCCGCCAGCTCGCGCGCCGTCACACGCGGCGTGTGGTACGCCATCTCGACGAGTTCGCCAAACGTCTTCGACGGCACGTTGACCCCGGCGAACAGCGTAAAGCCCGCCGCTTGCCACGCTTGCGTGCCGCCCTCCAGCACGTACACATCCGAATAACCCAGCGCATCGAGTCGCTGCGCCGCCAGCACCGCCACGCTCTGGTCGGTATCGTAGACGACGATGCGCGCGTCGCGACGCGGCGCCAGACGCACGATGTCGAGTTCGAGACGGCTGTAGGGCAGCGTCACGCCGTAGAAGAGATGCGCCTCGCCGTACTGCCCGTGCTCGCGCACGTCGAACACGGCGATCTCGGTGCCGTCGTGCAGCCATTCCTTGAGCAGGGCAGGCGACACAAAATGAGGAGTGAACGAAGTCATAGCCGGTGTCGTAACGTTAGGTCGTTAATCAATTTCGCCTGCCGCATGTCAGCGCGCGTCTAAGCATGTCAATGCACGCCAAAACGTAGGCATGAGCAGGCCCGCACCGCCCGTGCCAATGGCATGGGCGGTGTGCTTCGGGTGACGCGAACGGAGTCGCGCCGTCGGTGAGTCTTGTCGCTTGCCGTCGGCGATAGGCGCGCCGACGGTCAGTGTTGCGTCAGGAAGTCAGGGAATCAGCGGCGCGTCTTCACGCCGATGTCCATCACCTGGTAAGTGCCTTTGGCGAGATCGAACGTGATGCGCTCGGTCAGCGTCTCCAGCGCACGGCCGTACATGTGCAGATGGCGGATCGGCGCGTCGCCCTGAATCTCGACCGCGTGAATGTCGTCCGACGCCAGCGCAATGCCGTGGCCCGGGTCGACCACGACCGTGTCGCTCACTTCGAGCGTGCCGACGCCGGGCGTCTTGCCGTCGTCCGTACGGCGATAGACGTAGTTGTATTCCACGCCGTCGACCGCCGCGATGCACGCCCATGTCGTGTGGTTATGCGGCGTGATCTTCTTGCCCGGACGCATGACGTTCAGGTACAGGGCGTAGGTCTTGTCGGCATCTTCATGAATCAGATAGCGCGCTTGCAGCTCGCCATCGGTCGGCGGCGGGAAGTCGGCTTCGCTCCAGAGCGCGGTGCGCGCGGCAAGCGCCTTGACCTGTTCGAGCACCTCGGCCAGTGCGGGACGCGTCTCGCCCGCCGGGGCCAGCGCGGCCTTCATGGCAGCAATGGCGTCGCTCACAGCGGCCTGACGTTGTTCGGGAAGTTGAGTCGTGGACATGATGAGAGTCTTCTCCGTAGTGCTTTGTTATGTGAGGTGCGCGGGTGAGGCGCTTTCGTGTGTTCTGTGTGTTCGGTGTGTTCGGCTCACGCGAGTGCGGACGAAATCACGCAGGCACCGCATCGCGCGGCACGCTGATCATCGGCGACGGGCGCAGCACGTCTTGCAGGAATCGCTGCGCGCGCGCGTGCTTCGGCTGACTGAAGAACTCCGAGGGCGCTGCGTCTTCGAGCAACTGGCCCTGATCCATGAACCACACGCGGCTCGACACATCGCGCGCGAATCCCATTTCGTGCGTGACGATCATCATCGTGAGGCCTTCGTCCGCGAGCGAGCGCATGACTTGCAGCACTTCCTGGACCATCTCCGGGTCGAGGGCGCTCGTCGGTTCGTCGAACAGCATGAGCGGCGGCTTCATCGCCAGCGCCCGTGCAATGGCCACACGCTGTTGCTGGCCGCCCGAGAGGTTTGCGGGCATCGCGTCGATCTTGTGGGCGAGGCCCACTTTCGTGAGCAGCGCTTCGGCCTGCGCGACCGCTTCGTCGCGCGACATGCCGAGCACCTTCGTCGGCCCCAGAATCAGGTTCTGTCGCACCGACAGGTTCTGAAACAGGTTGAAACTCTGGAAGACGAAGCCAATGCGTGCGCGCAACTGATTGATCTTCATGTCGCGGGCATTGACGTCCTTGCCTTCGAAGAGAATGCGTCCCTTCTGAATGGCTTCGAGTCGTGTCACCGTGCGAATCAGCGTCGACTTGCCCGAGCCGGACGGGCCGCATACGACGACAACTTCGCCGCGTCCGATGGTGGCGTCGATGCCCTTGAGCACATGATGATCGCCGTAGAACTTGTCGACTTTTTCGAATGCGAGCATGGTCATGATCGCGCTCTCCTTCTTAAACCGTCTTGAACCCTGCGCTTACGCCAGCCCCGCGCGCTGGCGGGCGATACGTCGCTCCAGCCAGCCTGCGAATCGGGAAATGGCGAAACACAACACAAAATAGAACGCTGCGAGCACGAGGAACGTTTGCAGCGGCTTGGTGAGCGTGATCGTATTGACCTGCGCCGCCGAGTACGTCAGTTCCGGCACGCCGATCACGTAAGCGAGCGACGTCGCCTTGATGATCGATACGAACTGGTTGACGATGGACGGCAGCATGTTCGCGAGCGCCTGCGGCAGTTGCACGTAACGCATGCTTTGCAGCCACGACAGACCGTTCGAGCGCGCCGCTTCCATCTGCCCGCGCGGCAGCCCTTCGAGACCCGCGCGTACGATCTGCGACAGGAAGGCGCTTTCGTAGACGATGATCGCGCACACGGCGGTGGTGAACGCGGAGACCTCTGCGCCCACTAGCAACGGCACCGCGAAGTACGCCCAGAAGATGATCATCAGCAACGGAATGCCGCGCACGAAGCGTGTCCAGATACCGGCGAGGCGTCGCATCCAGCGCCACGGCGAGACCTGCGCCAGACCGATCAGCACCGAAATGGGAAACGAAATCACCAAACCCAGCGCCGACAGAATCAGCGTGATCGCCACACCGCCCAGCGGTCCGTTGGGCCAGCTGCCGACGAGGAACAGTGCGAGATAGTCATGAAGAATCTCGAACATCGTCAGACTCCCGAGGGCGCCGTGCGGCGCTTGGCGAAGTGCTCGGAGAGCGCCATGAGCGCGAGCGTGCCGATCAGATACAGAATCGTGGCCACCAGAAACACGTCGAAGGTACGGAACGTCAGGTTGTCGATCTGACGCGTGCGATACAACAACTCATGCACGCCGATCGCCATGGCGAGCGAGCTGTTCTTGAACAGCAGCAACGACTGGTTGAGCAACGCAGGCAGCGCCACGCGAATGCCTTGCGGCAGGATCACGTAGCGAAACGACTGCAAGTACGTGAGACCGATGGACCATGCGGCTTCCTGCTGCGTATGCGGAATCGCACGCAGGCCCGAGCGCAGGTCTTCCGAGATGAACGCACCGGCGTTGAGCGCCAGCGCGACCGTCGCAAAGAAGAACTCGGTGTTGCCCGCGTTGATCCAGTCGCGCAGACCTTCCGGCAGCAATTGCGGTACGCCGAAATACCAGACGAGAATCTGCACCAGCACCGGCACGTTGCGGTGATATTCCACCACCACGATCACGAAGCCCTTGAAGAGCTTCACCGGCAGGGCGCGCAGCGTGGTGAGCACAATACCCACTACGATGGCCAGCATTCCCGAGACCACGAACAGCTTGAGCGTGGTGAGTACGCCGTCGCGGAACAGCTTCAGGTAACCGTCTTCGAGCAGAAACGAGAGATCGAACATTGTGCGACGTCTCGTTCACTGCACCTTGATCGGCTCGACCTTGTAGTCGCGCGTGAACTTGTACACGGACTTGCTGCCGAGCCATTTCTCGAAGCTGTCCTGCAACCCGTTCGTCTTGTCGTAGTCGACCAGAATCTTGTTCACCGCTTCACGCAGCGCCGGCTCGCCCTTGTTCATCACCACGCCCCAGCGCTCTTCGAACACCGATTTGTTCAGCAGACGGTATTGCTGTCCCCCCTTGGCTGCGGCTTCATTGGCGAAGCGCGCGAGGATCAGTTGTCCGGCGACCAGTCCTTCGACCTTGCCTTGTTGCAGTGCGAGGAACGCCGACGAGATGTCGTGGAACGTCAGCAGATTCGAGTCGGGCAGACGCGTCACCGACACCGCCGCCGAGCTGGAGCCTTCCGAGGCGGCGATCTTCTTGCCCGAGAGCTGATCGAGCGTCTGCACCGGCGAGTCGGCGCGCACCAGCACGCGAATCGGAGCGACGAAGTACTGATCGCTGAAGTCGACCTGCGCGGCGCGCGCAGGCATCCACGCAACGGCGGCAGCGAGCACGTCGACGCGGCGCGTCTTGAGTTCGGGGATACGGGCGTCGGTCGACAGAGCGCGGTGTTCGAGCTTCACACCGAGGCCTTTCGCAAGCGCGGTGCACACGTCGACGTCGAAGCCCACGATCTTGCGCGTGGCGGCATCGGGGAACGCGTACGGTTCGCTGGCGTTTTGCGTGCCGCAAACGAGGGTGCCGCGCGCCTTGATGTCAGCCAACTGGTCGGCGTGTGCCAGGTTCGTGATGCCCGTCATGGCGAGTGTTGCGAACAGCGCGCCAGCAAGGTGTCGTTGCCACATGATCCTGAGTCTCCTTGGGTTTGACCGAAGGCACATCGATTCGACGGATTCATTGTCGTGTGCGCGAAAGCAAATGACGCGAATCGATTAGCGGGGACCGATCAATGCCGGCTTCCACCCCCGGTCACATAAATATTGCTTGAGTGTCAGGCAGGTTATCCACCAAAATTGCTCAGAACAATTTAATTTTTATCCGGGAAACATTAACGTTTCTGAAGTATTCGGGCGGACGACCATGCGAAATCTCGATATCGATCTGCTGCGGACTTTCGTCGCAATTGCGCAGCATGAGACGTTTGCGGCGGCCGCCACACGCGTGGGTCGCACGCAATCGGCCATCACGCAGCAGATGCAGCGGCTTGAGCAGGAAATGGGTTGCCCGCTGTTCGAAAAGCAGGGGCGGCAGAAGACGATGACGACCGACGGCGTGCGTCTCGTCGCGTATGCCAACAAGATTCTGGCGCTCAACGATCAGGCGGTGCAGGTCATGCAAACGCGCGGACCGGCGGAGAAACTGCGCATCGGCTCGCCGCACGATGTGGCGGAGTCGATTCTGCCGAGCATGCTGCGACGGCTGTCGAAACTCTCGGCGGAATTACAGTTGGAAATCATCGTCGGACGCAGCCCGCATCTGATGGACGCACTGCGCGACAACGAACTTGATCTCGCGATCTCGACGCGCTACGACGAAGGCTTTCCCGGCATCAAGTTGCGCACGTCACCGATGGTGTGGATCTGCGCCGACGACTTCATCTTCAACTCGTCGGCCCCCGTGCCGCTCGTGATGGCAGACGAGCTGAGTCTGTTCCGACGTCTGTCGATCGAGCGGCTGAATGCGGCGGGCATTGCGTGGCGCACGAGCTTCATCTCACCGACGCTCACCGGCATCAAGGCTGCGATCAGCGCGGGCCTTGGCGTGACGGCCCGCACCACCGAGTTGCTCGACGCCAACATGCGCGTGCTCTCGGAGGCCGACGGGCTGCCGCGTCTGCCCGACGTCGCGTTCTATCTCTACGTGCAGCCCACATGCACGAGTCAGGTGCTGCGCGAGTTGTTCGAGTCGACGGAACACATCGCGACGCGCTTCGGGCCGCCGTTTTTGATCGGCGAGTGATGCACAGGCGATGCGTGGCCGGCTACGCCCCGTCGGTCGGTCGGCCGGTCAATCGCCGTTAGCGTGTTTGAGCAGACTGTCGCGCATTTTCGCGACGGTCTTTTGCGTGCGGTCGAATTCCTCGGCATCGAGACCGGTCGCCGCAATCAGATCGCGCTGCGCCCCCTTCTTGCGCAGTTGCTTCCCTTCTTCGGTCAGGCTGACGATGACCTGCCGCTCGTCGGCGGGATCGCGCTGACGACGCAGATAGCCGAGTTCCTCGAGCTTCTTCAGGATGGGCGTGAGCGTATTCGACTCCAGGAACAGCTTCTCGCCCAGACGTTTGACGGAAACATTGTCTTCCTCCCAGAGCGCCACGATCGCAATCCATTGGGTGTAGGTCACACCCAGCTCTTCAAGAATGGACTTGTAGGCACGCCCATAGGCCAGATTGGCCGAGTACACCGCGAAACACATGAAGTCGCTAAGGTGTGGCAGCGAGGTTTCGGTGGGCTTCGATTTGCTCATGATGTTCAGTTCTCGTCGGTTCGTTCGATTTCGTCACAATATACATCGCATCCGATTTAATCGGAAGATGTTGACTTTTGATTTCGCCTGTCGCATTATTCATCGCATCCGATTCAATCGGACACGACTCAAAGACAATTCACAGGCAATCTCAACCCAAATCGAAAGGAAAACATCATGGCTAGCAAGATCCTCTACACCGGCAAGACCCATACCACCGGCGGTCGCGACGGTTCGGCCCGCAGCGCCGACGGCAAGCTCGACGTCCAGCTGTCCTCGCCCGGTTCGAGCGGTCCCGGCACGAACCCCGAGCAACTTTTCGCCGCTGGCTGGTCCGCCTGCTTCATCGGCGCGATGGGACTCGCCGCTGGCAAGCTGAAGATTCAACTGCCGGTCGGCACAGCCGTCGACGCAGAAGTCGATCTCGCCAATGAAGATGGCGCTTACTTCCTGAAGGCGCGCCTGAACGTCAGCCTGCCGGGACTTGAGCGCGACGTCGCCCTGTCGCTCATCGACGCCGCCCACCAGACCTGCCCGTATTCGAAGGCCACGCGCAACAACATCGACGTCGAGCTCAATCTCGTCTGACGCCTCTTTCCCCCCGAGACACAGAAAATGCATTCAGCAAAACTCCCCCGTCGCGCCGGCCCTGCGCGTTCGATGCATTCCATACGCATGCTGGCGGTAACGGCCGCGCTCGCTTCCATCGGTCTGTCCATACCCGCATGGGCCAATGCGGCGCAACCGATTCAAGCGACGCAGGCAACGCCGTCGGCAAGTGCTTCGACACAAGCGGTAGACACGTCCATCCGTCCGTTCCAGTTCCATGCTTCGGAGCAGTCGTTGAAGGACCTGCGTCAGCGCATCGCCGCCACCAAATGGCCGAGCCGCGAACTGGTGAACGACGGCACGCAGGGCGTGCAGCTGGAGACGATGAAGAAGCTGGCGCAGTACTGGGCGAACGACTACGACTGGCGTCGCGTGGAGTCGAAGCTGAATGCGTTGCCGCAGTTCGTGACGAACATCGATGGCGTGGACATCCATTTCATCCACGTACGCTCAAAGAACAAGAACGCGTTACCCATCATCGTGACGCACGGCTGGCCCGGCTCGGTCGTCGAGCAGTTGAAGCTAATCGATCCGCTCACGAATCCGACGGCACACGGCGGCAGCGCCGACGACGCGTTCGACGTCGTGATTCCTTCGCTGCCGGGCTACGGCTTCTCGGGCAAGCCCAACGAACTGGGCTGGGATCCGGCGCACATTGCCCGTGCATGGGCGGAGTTGATGCGCAGGCTCGGGTACCCGCATTACGTTGCGCAGGGTGGCGACTGGGGCGATGCCGTGACCGAACAGATGGCCGTGCAAGCGCCGCCGGGACTCCTGGCGATTCACACGAACATGCCTGGCGCCGTGCCCGACGAGATCCAACGCTCGCTCGACGCCCACAAACCGCCACCGGCCAATTTGTCGGCGGATGAGAAGCGTGCCTACGAACAACTCGATTTCTTCTACTCGCACGGCCTCGCCTATGCGCAGGAGATGACGGCACGTCCGCAGACGTTGTACGGCATCGAGGATTCGCCGATCGGTCTGGCAGCGTGGATGCTGGACCACGATGCGCGCAGCTACGAACTCATTGCGCGCGTGTTCGACGGTAAGCAGGAAGGTCTGACGCGCGACGACGTGCTCGACAACATCACGCTGTACTGGCTCACGAATACGGCGGTATCGTCGGCACGGCTGTACTGGGAGAACAAATTGGCGTTCTTCGCGCCGAAGGGCATCAAGATCCCGGTTGCCGTCAGCGCCTTCCCGGACGAGTTGTATCAAGCGCCGGAGAGTTGGGCAAAAAAGGCGTTCCCCAACCTGATCTATTACAGCCGTCCGGCCAAGGGTGGACACTTCGCTGCGTGGGAACAACCGGACGCGCTGACTCACGATCTGCGTCTGGCGTTCAGGCAGGTGCGCTGAACGTGCGGCGTTGAGCGTTTTGAGTATTGCGAGAAGCAGGAAGTCAGTAGCGGGAGGCAAGAAGGGCGGAGAAGCTTCCGCCCTTCGTCCGTTCCGTCAGCGATCGCTCAACCCTTGGGCAGCGTGCCCGGACGCAGGTACGCAAGCGCATGCGCCACGTACTCGCCCTTGCCGAGTTCCACGCCGTGCTGACGCAGGATGCTGTAGGCCGTATTGGTGTGGAAGTAGAACTGCGCGAGCGCCCAGTCTCGCGCGTATTGCTCGCCGGTCATGTCGAACACCACGCCGTTGGGCAACTCCAGCGCGATATCGATATATTCACCCGCGTCAAGCGCATTGCCTGGCAGCGCTTCGAGAAACGTGATGGCGGTCGCAAGGTGCGCTTTGGCCTCGGCGAAGGTGCCGGGACGCTGCGCGCTGTTCCAGCCTTCGCGTTGGATCTCCTTCGTGGCTTCCGGAATGGCTTCGCCACGCAGGCGATGCACTGGCTCCATCGACAGGTAGCTCGCGAAGCGCGCCTGCGCGGCGAGCGGGTACATGTCCGGTGCGAGGCGCAGCGTCATCAACGCATCGGCGTCCTTACCGTTCGCTCTCTCGTAAGCGGCCGCCTTGTCGAGCCATGCGGACTGGCCGCGCAGCATGTGCAGGAATGTAGGGATGAGAAGTTCGGTCAGCGTCATGCGGTCCCTCCAGAGGACTTTTCTGAATATGCGCGGTAAACCTCACCGCCGGGGCAGCATATCGCGATCACGCATGTTTCGCAGTACAGGACACCGAAGCAACGGCTCAAACGTCGCACTATGTCGTGGCGATCAGCAGCTCCTCGGCGTTCGCCGGGGGATGCAGGCCGTCAGTGCGATTGACGAAGTAACGTGCCGTTAGCGCGGTGGCAGACACGTGTTGCGCGTCGGCAAAACCGTTCTCGCGAGCGAACGCCATCATGTCGTCCGGCGTGAAGAAGCTGATGAACGGCGTGCCGCTTGCGCGCGCTCCTTTCTCGGCCATCTCCAACCCGGGACGCACCTCCGGATCCGCCATTTCAAGCGGCAACAGAAACGTCATCGCCAGCGTCGATCCGTCGCCCGCGAACGACGCCACCTCACGCAGCGTCGCCCCGTTGGCTTCACGCGTCAGATACATGCTCACGCCCGTCGAGACGATCACGGCAGGCCGGCTCGCGTCGAAGCCATGCTGAATCAACGCGTCGCGCCACGAATCCCCTGCCTCGAAATCCACGGGGACGAAATGCAGCCAGTCCTGCACGCCGTAACCCAGTGCCACGAGACGGTCGTGTTTCCAGCGCTGCGGTCCCGGTTTGTCGACTTCGAAGATCGAGAGCGATCCGGCGAGTTCGGGATGACGTTGCGCAAAGCTGTCCAGCCCCGCGCCGAGAATGACGTACTGCCGCACACCGCGCTTCATTTCCGCGATGACGAGATCTTCGATGTACCGTGCCCGCGCGACGATGGACGCGCGAAACGGTCGTGTGAATGTCGGATGCATGTCGCCGCGCTCGCGCCAGTCGTCCGGGGGAGCGAGCAGGCGGCGTCCGACGTCGTCGACAAGCACATGCGGTTCGGCGTCGACGTCGAGATGCAGCGCCCGCCACAACGCGACGCGCGCGGCCGAGCTTTCAGGTGCAATGTCTTTTGGATCGATCATGGAATCGCCTCGAGAATCGGTGTCACATGGGCTGACAGGCATGCCGACGGATTGACCGACCAATGCGGTGATTCTTACATGACATGCGAGCTGACGTCCGACCACCGATCTGACAATCGATCCGGTAATCAATTACGTCGCGCGATAGTGTTCTGCCATGAAGTCGACGAACCCACGCACTTTCGGATTGACGTGCCGGGTTTGCGGGTAAAGCGCGTAATAGTGACTGCGGCCGAGCGAGTACTGCGGCAAGACACGCACCAGCGTGCCACGCGCCAGTTCCGCGCGCACGGTGCGCTCGGTGAACCCGGCGATACCGGCACCGGCGAGTGAGGCTGAGAAGAGGGCGGTGATGGCGTCGGTCGTGAAGCCGGTATGGAGCGCCACGTGATGGGCCTGTTGGTCCGGGCCGGAGACGATCCACTCACCCGGTGCACCCGGGCCCTTGGCGCCGCCGAAACGCAGGCACCGATGGGTGACGAGATCGTCGGGCGTACGCGGCAGGCCGTAGTGTGAGAGGTAGGTCGGAGACGCGACGAGCACCGTTTCCGACACGGTGAGCAGCTTCGCCATGAGGCTGCTGTCTGCGAGCGGCGCGCTGCTGATACGCAGAGCGGCATCGAATCCTTCGGCCAGAAGATCGACATATTGATCGCTGCACGACAGTGTCAGATCGATGTCGGGATATTGCAGGCGGAATGCGGGTAACCACGCGGGCAATTCGAGCGTGCCGACGGCCAGCGGCACGGTCACCCGCAACGGCCCCACCGGATGTTCGCGTTCGTCCGTCATGGACTCTGTCATGGCGTCGATACGCGCGAGGATGTCGACACAATGCCGGTGATAACGCTCACCGGCATTGGTCAGGGCGAAATGGCGCGTGCTGCGATTGACCAGCGCCACGCCCAGCGTCGCCTCCGTTTGCTTCAACTGACGCGAGACGCTCGAATGCGACATTCCCAGCGCGTCGCCAGCCCCTGAAAAACTCCGGGCTTCGACGAGGGCATGAAAAATGCGCATTGCGAGCAAGTGGTCCATATCGTCTGTGTGCGGCGTGACGTAAGCGAGCGCCGTGAGGCGAATTTCAGCGCTGCGGCAGCTTCAGGATCTGGGCCGTCGTCAGCACATCGCCGAAGGTGTCTTCGATCTCTGCGAGAGCGGCGCGATGGAGCGCGGCGCTCGTGACGCGGGAACCGTCGACGCGCTGGATGTCACGGGTCGCAGACGCATCCGATGCTACCACGACACGATAGCCCAACGGCGCGGCGTCACGGGCGGCACCGGCAACGCAGGCATGCGTCATCAGGCCTGCAATCACCACCGTATCGATGCCCTTCGCCTTGAGGCGTTTGTCGAGATCGGTGCTCGCGAACACGCTCACGGTCGTCTTCTGCAGAACAGTGTCGCGCGCACGCGGTTCGGCGCCGGGCGCGAACTCGACGGTCTTGCCGCCGAGCGCAAAGACGGCGGAGCCAGCCGGGGCCACGTGCTGAATCTGATAGACCTCGATACCGGCACGGTCGGCCATATCGATCAGCTTCTTCGTATTGGCCAGTGCCTGCGCGCGATCCGGGATCGGCATGCGACCGGTGAAGTACTCGTTCTGGAAATCGATCACGATCAGGGCCGTGCGCTTCGGATCGAGATGATCGACGGGCGTCGCGCCGAGCATGGCGCGGATCGTCGGTGCAGGCGCGTTTTTCGATTCGCCTGCAGTGACGGCGGCAGCCGCCATCGAGAGCGACAGTCCGATCGTCGCGAGCTTCAGGGTGCGGAGCAGAAGGTGAGTCATGGGTAAACCTCGGTGGTGATTGATGAGGTGCCCAGTCTAGGGGGATGCATCGCTGCGAACCAGACGGTAACGCGCACAGCATTTGTGCGCCGTCTGCACGGATACCGGTGGGCGGGTGGTGCGATTCAGGCGTACAGAAGAATGTGCGAAGCGCCCCGATAGATGACGTACATGCCGACGAGTACGATCAACGCGCCGGAGAAGTACGGCGCTTTACGCGCGAACTCACCAAACCCGGTCCAGCGACGCGACACATGCCGCACGCTGAGCGCGGCCAGTGCACCGGACGCTACCATCGTCATCGCCAGTCCGATGCTGAAGCACAGCACCAATCCCGCACCGAGTGCGAAGCGCTTGAGTTGCAGGCACAGCAGCAGCACGGTGATCGAGGCGGGGCAGGGCACAAGACCGCCCGTCAGACCGAACATGACGATCTGGCCAGTCGTGACTTCGCGTCCGGCGAAGCGCTTCTCGATGTCGCGGGCGTGCGCGCGCTCGTGGGCATCCTGATAGCCGTCGCCGATGGCGCTCAATACCTGCGGTTGAGCATGCCGATGGTCATGGTCATGGTCATGGTCATGGTCATGGTCATGGTCGGCATGATGGTGCGTATGCTCACGATGACTGTCGCGCCACGTACGCCATAGCATCCATCCCGCCACCATAAGAATCAGAACGCCCGACACCACTTCGAAGTACGGCTCGGACGCTTCGGGGTTCCAGTTACGCCCGAAGTACATGCCTGCCATGGCGACGAGCCAGACCACCGCCGTGTGCGACACCGTTGCCGAAAGACCGAGCAACACCGCCTGTCCGACGGTGCCGCGAACCGCAACGATGAACGCCGCCATCATCGTCTTGGAATGGCCAGGCTCCAAACCGTGCAATGCACCGAGCAGTATTGCGCTCGGAATGAACAGCCAGGCGCTGCCTTGCTGGAGAAGGGTCGGGAAATCGGCCATTTCAGGAGACTCGTTTGGGTTGTGCGATGCTCCGCAATATACTCCCCACCAGTATATTTGTGTTAGGATTTTTTCATTCGATTTTCATGAACAGGGGCGCGACGAGCCGTGCATACGATTCGGGACAAGAACAAGCTATTGGCACGGGTGCGTCGCATTCAAGGGCAGACGCAGGCGTTGGAGCGGCAGTTGAGCGAAGAGGGGGACTGCGTCGAGATCCTCCAGCAGATCGCAGCGATCCGCGGTGCCATCAATGGGCTGATGGGCGCTGTCATCGAGGGCCATCTCGTCGATCACGTCATCCACGAACCGGATCAGGCTCACCGCGAAGCCGAACTGGCCCCCTTACTTCACGTCATCAAGGCTTATCTGAAATGAGCGAAGTCATGCCTCACGAGTCACTGCTTCGCTTCGAAGGACTCACTCGACGTTTCGACGATTTCACGCTTTTCGAGAACCTGCGTTTCAACACCGGCCCCGGTTGCTTCGCGCTACGCGATGAAGGCGGCGGCGGCAAGACCACGCTGCTCGGCATGCTCGCAGGCACCGTCGATGCGGGAGGGGGCAAGGTATGGATCGACGGGCATTCCATGCAGAGCGCCCCCGGCGCGGCAAAGGCCGCGCTGGCGGTCGTACCGTTCGATTGCATGACGGAACCCATGCAAACGGGCCGTGGTTTCCTTGAGCAACGCGCGACACAACGTCAGGTGACGGTGAGCGCAAACGTCCTCGATCTCGCCGAGCGCTTCAGCCTGACGCCCCATATGGAGAAGCGTTTCGAGCAGATGTCGACGGGCACCCGTCGCAAGTTTTATCTGACGGCGGTGTTGTTCGGTGCACCGCGCGTTATCCTCGCAGACGAACCCACCGGCGGCCTCGACGGTCCTTCGCGCGCCGTGCTGATTGATTTGTTTTCTGCGCTTGGCAAGGATCACTGCGTTATGTTCTCGACGCATGACGACGAACTGGCCGAGGGATGTCGGGCGACGCCCCTCGAATTTCCCGCAGCATTCTCGCGATAGGCCGTGCAAGGCCGTTTTCCGGCAAGACGCATCGTCGCTCTCGACGCACGAGAAGGTTCGCCGACGTAAGCACACGGCGAACCCGGAATGCATTTCGAATTATTTGATCCGCATACCGAACGCATCGATGACGGATTTCACGAATGCGTTTTCGACGAGATCGTCCAGCTTGTCATACGTAGTCTGAGAGACGGTCTGGTCCAGATATTTGACGAGCCCCTCATCCGCAGCAAGGCCGAGCGTTGAGGCAAACCATTTGGGCGTCATTTCACTGGAGTCCGACAGTGCCCAATCAACGGCAAACGTAATTACCTCTTTCTTCCCGGCTTCGCTCAACTTTGAAAACGATCCCGGCAACTCGGTCTTGTTGTCGTGGTGATACCTATTACGAATCGCCGTCTGTAAGTCTGTCTTTGCGTTTTCGATGGCCTCATGGGCGTCCGTTACGTCACCGCTCTCTTCGCCTTCTTTCACGTCATCGATTTTCTGATCCGGCTCGCCTGTATCGATCGTTCCCGGACTTGGCCGACTTGTCTTTATCGATACCGCAAGGTGGTGAGCCCCGACGGCATGCGTCGTGACGCATAGCTGAATGTCTCCATTTCCGAGCTGCGGGTGCAGAATCGAGTGACACGCGCCGTGAGACACACGACACAGGTCATCGGCCAGGGGCGGCTTGTCCTGACGAATGGATTCCGATGTGTAGGGCCGCGACGGCATTAGTTCAACCAGATCCGCTGCATGTGTATTCCCGCTTTCAATCTGAGGCATGACTCAACTCCTTTAATGGGTGGGAGTTCCAGATTGGCACCGATAGCGCGGCGCATTTGCGCTTTTCGACACGCAGCTTTGGTAGCGTGAATCAGTGGGCTGGCACTTGGGACATTCGCGACGCAACCGCATGGGGAATGGTCGTGCTGGGTGAAGACCGTTGCGTACTTTTCTCGACGAATGATGACGAACTCGCCGAGGGTTACTTCTGGACTGACAAATGCCCTTCCGTATAAAAAGTTCGCCGGCATCCCGGCGAACTTCATGTCGAATTTGTCAACGCGCCCACACATCCATCAGGAATTCCAAATCAACATTCCATATTGATGAATTCTTTCAACGACGTCCTTCAGGTATCTTATTTTATCGGCCTCAGCCCTGGTACTCTTTGTCACGGTACTCTTCAAATACGGCTGGATAGTCTTATTTCCCGTAAAGCGATTAAACCATTTCTCGGTATTCGCATCGACCGGCGTGAAGACCCACTGAACCGTTAGCTTGGCGACCCTCTTCCTTCCATCTTCATCCAGTAACATGAACGAAGCTGGCATGATCATGTCGTGATGATGCTTCACACCATCACGAACCATTATCCACATCTCCTGTTTGGCGCTTTCCTCCCGCACCTCATTGCCCACACCAGTTGCCGAATGCAATGCGACATTCGTACGTGATGTCGCGTCTGCGGGCAGCTCGCCGGATTTTGTAGGGTCGGGAGGAATCGTTTTTTCCGGTGTGAAATTCGGCACCGAGCCTGTCGTCGCGCTTCGGTTCGAATTCCCTCGAAGCATGTCGTAGTAGTAAATCCCACCGAGGACGTTTATCAATTCCGGGATTTTGCGTACCTCTTTTTCCATTTCCTCTGAAACCGTGTCCTTTAGATACTCCCTGATCATTTCATTTTTTGTCAGGCAATCGAACCACTTTCCCGTATCGCTATTGACCGGAGTTAACGCCCACTCGACGGTCATCTTAGTGACCTGCTTTCGCCCCGCTTCATCCAGTTCAATAAGCGAGTACGGCATGATCATGGTGCGTTCTGCGGCCACACACTCACGAATCACTTGCCACATTTCTTGCTTCGCATTTTCGATCTTCGCCTCCCTATCCACCCGACCTGCCGAACGTGTCTCGATAGTGGTGCTTGAAGAGACAAACGTAGACTTTGACATCGGTAACGACGAGTCGGTAGGTGCCTGAACTGCGGCATTCAGGTCGCGACTCAATTGGACGGTATCGTCCCCTCGGTCCGCCTCGGGTACGACGGTTGATATGGCGGGTGCCGTCACGTTAACGTTTGAAATCGAATCCATGTTCACACTCCTTCAAATTCCATTGATCGGACTTCCAGATTGGCACCGATAGCGCGGCGCACTTGCGCTTTCCGACCCCCAGCTTTGGAACCGTGAATCAACGGGTCCGCACTTGGGACGTTCGCGATGCAACCGCATGGGGAATGGTCTCGATGGACGAAGATCGTTGCGTGCTTTTCTCAACGCAAGATGACGAACTCGCCGAGGGCTGTCAGGCGACGACCCTCGGTTTTTCCGATTTATTGGCTGTATGCGAAACCCACGTAAGCGCGCAGTCAACAGTCGTCGATGGCTTCAAACGTGACCTTGACCTGCCCCCGCACATCCGCCGGGATATCGAGGCGATGGATCAGATTGTCGGGGAAGTTCATGTGGATGGTTCCCGCATCCGATAGCGTCACCCGCTAACCATGTCCAGGCGATCGACGATTTCCTTGATGCGCATCCGGGTATCGTAGTGTTCATGAAACTTGAACTTGTCCATCATGTAGTTGTAATTCCAGGGGGTTAACGTTCCCTTCATATAGCTCTGAAAATCCGGGTTGCCATCGAGGGACTTGAGACGGGGTTCAACTTGTATTCCGCTGATGCCCGGTAGCTTGCCGACAGCGTCCTGAACAACAGATTTCCTTTGATTCTCCGACAGCTTCCAGAATGAAGCTGGCGTGGTGGCCGCTCTGTTGAACGTCATTCCATCAGTCGTCGCCTGCCAGATATCGTCTTTGGCCTGATCGACAATGTTGTTGTAGATTTTCGCGACCATCCCGTAGTTCTTCATCCGCAGTTCGACATAATGTCGAGCCTTTCCGGGAATCTTCGCCAACACGTTGAGAATCTTGTCGTGATCCTCCTTGGACACGGTTCTCTTGAGGTATAGCCTCACATCTCCGTTAGAGGTAAAACGGTTGAACCGATTTTCCGTCTCCTCGTTGACCGGCGTGAACACCCAGTTGACCGTCAACTGGACAACTTGCTTCTTTCCTTCTTCATCCAGCGCCAGAAACGAAGCTGGCGTATTCATGTCGTGTCCGGCAGCCACGCCATCGCGAACGGCCTGCCATACCTCCTGCTTCACTTTTTCGACCGTCGCCGCCCATTCCGTACCGCTTGCCGCGCGCGCAGCGACATTGCTACGCAATACGGCAGGGGCATGCCCCTCTCCCAACGGTGCCGGGTCGGGACGCGCCTGAGCCACGGCACTCAGGTCGGTCGTCAGTCCACCGGCACTTGGTCTGCGCTCTTCCGACTCGACTTGCACGACAGTCGGCGGGACGCCTGTCACCACGTTGTTATTTGAAACCGATTCCATGACCCACTCCTTCAAATTCCGTTAATCGGAGTTCCAGATTGGCACCGATAACGCGGCGCACTTGCGCTTTTCGACCCCCAGCTTTGGTACCGTGAATCACCGGGACGGCACTTGGGATGTTCTCAACGCAACCGCGTGGGGAAGGGTCTCGACGGGTAGCGAATCTCCTCGGGCAACGCCTGTGCCATCATCCGTCTATCGTTTCAAAACGGGAGACGGTCATGAACGGCAAATGGTTTTCGAAGTTTTCGAGCTACCTATCCACAGTGACCGGGCGCCCGGTCTCGTTCGTCCTGGCGGTCGGACTGGTGCTGATCTGGGCGGTGACCGGACCGCTGTTCGGCTACAGCGACACGTGGCAACTGGTCATCAACACGTCGACCACCATCGTCACCTTCCTGATGGTCTTCCTCATTCAGAACACCCAGAACCGCGATACGGCGGCCATGCACATCAAGCTCGACGAGTTGATCCGTGCGATGGAAGGCGCGCACAACGCCTTGCTCGATCTCGAAGAACTCGACGAAAAAGAACTGTCCCGTTTCCGCAAGCGCTACGAAGCGCTTGCTAACGAGGCACGCATTGCGCTTAAAAAGGGAAACCCCGATACAGATTCGCCGTTCGTCGACGAAGACGATCACGACGATGACGATGCGCCTGGCGCAAAGCCATCGACGTTTCAACGACCGAAATGAGAAATCTCGAACCAGCGGCAGAGGGCACCGTTGAAGGGCATCGGACCCAGCGTTGAAGGGCAGCACAGGGGCGTTGATTCCTGCTCATTAAAGTTATTGCGCCGTTGAGCCGTAAGCGCAGAGAGCAAGGACGTAATGGAAGTAGCAGATTCACTGTTTCGCTGCAACGGCACCCCCAATTGCCCGAGCGGCCGCCCCCAATCCACGGCTCGCTTACGGGCCTATCGATGAAAGCCCATGAAAGTCACTTCGTTGCGAACCCGGATTCTGCTCATCACCTGTCTGACGGTCGTGGGCGCGCTGATCCTCTCAGGCGTTACGACCTACGTGATCGTGCGCGACAGCATGATGTCGAGCATCGAGCACACGCTCTCGGCCGTGGCTAACGGCAACGCAGGTACCGTCGAGCGCTGGGCGGCCGACAAGGCGCAGGCGGTCGTCGCCACCTCGCAAGTGGTGGAAAAGGGCGATCCGACCGGCCTCGTGAAGCTCATGGGCAAGACCAACGACTTCCCGATCACCAGCATCGGCTGGTCGGACAAGACGTTCTTCTCCACCGCGCCCACCCCGGCGGACTACGATCCGACGGCCCGCCCCTGGTACAAGAGCGCGGTCGCGGCCGGTAAGCTGACCGTCACCAAGCCGTACGGCGATTCGTCGACGGGCATTCCTTACGTAGCCTTCACCGCGCCGCTCGTGCGTGACGGTCAGACGACCGGTGCGATCAGCGGTGCGGTGGCGCTCACCGGCGTGCAGGACATCATCAAGGCCGTTCACCCCACGCCGTCGAGCCTCGCGCTGGTCGTCGCCAGCGACGGGCAGGTGATCGCTCACCCGGACAGCAAGTACTCGCTCAAGCCGTCGACCGACGTTTCCGCCGCGCTCACCGCCGACGCTCTGCCCGGTATGGCGGCCGACGGCGCCGCACCGGTCTCGATGGAACTGTCCGGCGCGCTCAAGCTGCTCAAGGCCAAACGCATTCCCGGCACGGACTGGTATCTGGTGGTCGCGCTCGACCGCGCGGAAGCCACGTCGGGTCTCACGCACGTGCTCACGGCCACCATCGTCACGCTGGTGGTCCTCACGCTCGTTGCCTTGCTCATCGCCTCGATCTTCACGTCGCGCGCCTTCAAGCGCCTGTCGATCGTGCGCGACGCGATGGACACCATCGGCTCGGGCGACGGTGACATGACCCAGCGTCTGGATGTGACCGGTCACGACGAAGTCGCGCAAATCTCGAAGTCCTTCAATGCCTTCGTCGACAAGATCAGCTCGGTCATGCTCGACGTGCGCACCGGCGTGTCGTCGATGACGTCGGCGACAAGCGAGATCGAAATGGGCAACCGCGATCTGTCGCAGCGCACCGAGGCATCGGCCGGGTCGTTGCAGGAGACGTCGTCCGCGCTCACAGAGCTGACGTCGAGCGTCAAGCAGACGGCCGACACCGCCGAGCATGCGACGCGTCTGGCCAACGACGCGAGCGCCGCCGCCGCACGCGGGGGCCAGGTCGTCACCGACGCCGTGGGCACGATGGCCGCCATTACGCAGTCGTCGGAGCGAATTACGGAAATCATCAGCGTGATCGACGGCATTGCCTTCCAGACGAACATCCTCGCGCTCAACGCCGCCGTGGAAGCGGCGCGCGCGGGCGAGCAGGGCCGCGGCTTTGCAGTGGTCGCCGGAGAAGTGCGTACGCTGGCGCAACGCAGCGCCGCCGCTGCACAGGAAATCAAGGGCCTGATCGAGACGTCCGTTCAGAACGTGAAGAGCGGCACAGAACGCGTGCAGGCGGCCGGCACGACGATGCATGAGATCGTCGACGGCATCACGCGCGTCCAGCGTCTGGTGAGCGAGATTCACAGCGCGATGACCGAGCAAAGCGCGGGCATCAGTCAGATCGATCGGTCGGTGTCGGAGATGGATCAGGCGACGCAGCAGAACGCCGCGCTGGTGGAAGAGTCGGCGGCCGCGTCGGCCATGCTCAGCGAGCAGGCGCGCATGCTGGCAGAGACGGTGGCCCGCTTCCGTCTGCGCGAAGGACACTCTGCGGATTCGCACGGCTTTGGCGGTGCCCACACGCCGGCGCTGGCGGTGGTCGGCGGGTCGCAACGGCTGGCGGCCTGAGATATACCGCACGTATATCCGTCAAGTTGGTGTGTCGATAGTGAGCGCGTCGCGCGCGCAAGACGGTTGTGCGGCGCGCGAAGCATTCACAAAATCCAATTTTCCCGTTACAATCGCGCTCCCTTGCAGGACAAAGCCGACGTGGTGAAATTGGTAGACACGCTATCTTGAGGGGGTAGTGGCGAAAGCTGTGCGAGTTCGAGTCTCGCCGTCGGCACCAAGGTTTAAGAAGGCAGAAGATCGAAAGGTCTTCTGCCTTTTTCGTTTTCTGTGTCGCGCTTATTCAACGCGTTCCCCGTCGCCAGTCACCGCAGCATGCCAGCCCGGCGCAGCAGCCGTTGCACCAGCGGCCAGTGCTCGCGCGAGAACTTCCCCAGACCGACCCGGTGCCAGTGACGTTGCACCGCCGCACGCCCGTCAGGGCCATCCGTCAAAAAGCATTCGAGCGCGGCGGGGCGAAGGCGCATGTCGATCCTGCCGAACTTCTGCATCAGAAACCCGAACAGCGTGTAGCGGCCATGCCCGCCCGGCATCCACTTTTGCCATCGGGCGACGAACGCGCGCCAGGCGGGCGTGCCGCTCCCGCGCTGCACGGCACAGATCCATTGCGTGATGATGTCGTTGTACGCATCATCGCCCAGTCCCAGAAAATCGGTCTGAAAGCGAAACGCCGTGTCGGTGTCAGGCGGCACGATGGGAAACGGCAGTGACCACGATGGTCCAGGGACATTGAACGCACCTTCGAGATCGCACGCCACATCTGGCGTCAGGCTCCCGCGGCACCATTCCTCCGCATCGGACGGCAGTACGAGACTAAGGTCAGGAATCGGCGACAGCATCATGGGCGAAAACTCCTCAGCGATAGTCGGCCCACGATGCCACGCGCGGGCCAACGCACTTTACGGATCCGTCACGGGATTTCGCGAATCCGGCGGAAGCCGGGAATATGCCCATCAAAGCGCGCGGGAAAGCGCGCAATTCGGAAGCTTCGGAAGCTTCGGCGCGAGGAGGGGGATCGCACCGCCCCTCGCCCATGCGTGCCGGATCGCGTCAGGCGTGTTGCCTGGGCTCAGTCGAACTTGCGTCCTCGCGTCTCCGGCATCTTCAGATACACAACGAGCGAAATCGCCGCGCAGATCGTCACGTACCAATAGAAATACGACTCGTGGCCGCTCGCCTTGAAACGCAGCGCGACAAACTCCGTCGTGCCGCCGAGAATCGCTGTCGTCAGCGCGTACGGGAAGCCCACGGCGAGCGCGCGAATGCGCGGTGGGAACAGTTCGGTTTTCGCCAGCATGTGCACCGACGTAAAACCTGAGAGCATGACAAGACCGGCGAACGACAGCGCAAACGCCACCAGCGGGTCTTTCGTGTGGGCGAGTGCCGTGAAGAGCGGCACGGAGAAGAGCGTGGTGCTCACACCGAAGATCATCAGCACCTTGCGACGCCCGATCACGTCCGACAGCAGCCCGAACAGCGGTTGCAGCGGCATGTACAGCAGCAACGCGAGCGTGAAGACGAACGTCGACGATTCTTTCGACAGCCCGACCGAATTCACCAGAAACTTCTGCATATAGACGGTGAACGTGTAGAACGCGACCGTGCCGCCAATCGTGATGCCGATGGCCAGCAGAATCTGCGGCCAGTGCGCGAACACCTCGCGTGCAATCGACGTCTCGCGCTTCTTCGCACTATCGACGAACGCCTCGCTCTCCGTCACGTTGCGACGCATGTACAGCGCGAACAGGGCCAGCACACCGCCCAGCACGAACGGGATACGCCACCCCCAGTGTTCGATCTGCTCGGCCGTCAGCAACCAGCGCTGCATCACCAGCATGAGCCCCAGTGCGACGAGTTGCCCCGCCACCACGCTCACTTGCAGGAAGCCGAGGAAGAAGCCCTTGCGGTTCTCCGGCGCGACTTCGCTCAGATACGTCGCGCTGGTGCCGTACTCGCCGCCCATCGACAAGCCTTGCAGCAAGCGCGCCGCGATCAGCACGATGGGCGCGAAGATGCCAATGGTCGCGTAGCCGGGTGTGAGCGCGATCATCATCGAGCCGACGCTCATCGCCAGCACCGAGCCCGTGAGAGCCGCCTTACGGCCGCGACGGTCGGCGTACAGTCCGATAAGCCAGCTGCCCAGCGGACGCGCCACATAACCGACTGCCGCAATGGCCGCCGTGTTCATCAGCTGGACGGTCGGGTTATCGCCCGGGAAAAACGCCTTGGCAAAGTAGATCGAGAAGATGCTGTACGCGAGAAAGTCGTACCACTCGATGAGGTTGCCCGCGAGGCCGCCGACGATGGAGCCGATTTTGACGGGGGCGCGAGTGGTGGCGGTGGAAACGTTGTGGGAATGCGGTTGACGTGCGGCGAGGGAATCCGAGGGGGGCGTCACAATCTGTCTCCGATACTTTTTGTTTGATGCCGTCTTGCAGTGATGCGAAATTGCGGCAATGCGGTGCGACTTGAGGAATACGGGTGACGTAACCGACGCGGCACGTCACCCTCTTGCGAATGTCGAAAGCGGTGCCGGTCAGTCGGCGGCGTACTTTTTGTCGAGGGCGTCGTAGAACGGCTTGTTCACCAGACGCTGACGCTCCGCAAACGGCACCACCAGCGACGGGTCTTCGTCCAGACGTCCGCTGTCGCGCAGCGTGCCAAGCGCCTTCTGCATACCGAGCACGGCGCTTTGCAGCGCGGCGTTCGCATACAGCACGATGCCGTAGCCCAGTTCGGCCAGACGCGGCTGTGACTGCGTCGGCGTCTTTCCGCCGATGACGATGTTGATCAGTTGCGGACGGTCGAACAGGGCGGGCAGACGTTCGATGTCGGCCAGCGTCTCCGTCGCTTCGATGAAGAGGATGTCGGCACCGGCTTCGATGAAACGACGGCCGCGCTCGATGGCCGCTTCGATGCCTTCGACAGCGGCCGCATCGGTGCGCGCGATGATTTGCAGGTTGCCGTCTTCGCGGGCATCGACGGCGGCGCGGAGCTTACCCACCATCTCGTCGGCGGAGATCACGGCCTTGCCGTTGAAATGACCGCACTTCTTGGGCAGCACCTGATCTTCGAACTGGATGGCGTCCGCGCCGCTGCGCTCCAGCACGCGCACCGTGTGACGCACGTTCAGCGCGTTGCCGAAGCCGGTGTCGGCGTCGACGATGATCGGCAGCGACACGGCGTCGCGCACGCGCGCCGTGTGTTCGGCCATCTCGGACAGTCCGACGAATGCCAGATCGGGCAGTCCGAGCGACATGTTGGTGACGCCCGCGCCAGTCAGATAAAGCGCCTCGAAACCGGCGTCTTCGATGACGCGTGCCGAGAGGGCATTGAAAGCGCCGGGCACGAGCAACCCCTGACGGGCCTCGACTTTATGGCGGAATTCGGCGCGGCGTTGTGCAGTCGCGGTAGTCATGATGACGGTCTCCGTGTGAGTTATCGGTAAATGGAGAGACGGTTCGCAATCTGCGTGCCAGACGTGACGTCACTTGAGAATGCCGAAAATTCCGCCATCGAATCAGCGACTTGCGCTGGGCAGTCCGCTTTTTTCGGATGTGGCAAAATCGGCGAACAGAATTTGGAACGTTTCATGAAACGCTAGTGAAACGTTCCAGCAAGCCGTCAGAGCAGTTCGGAGATAACGTCATGCCCCCCAGCCATTCCGGCGCGCCCGCGCCGCTCGATCCGCGCTCCCGTCGCCCGGGCATCGCGCTCGTGAGCATCAGCCGCTTGCAGACGCTTTGCGAGACGGTCGCCCCGCGTTACACCGACCGCGCACGCTTTTACTCCGTACGTGAAGGCTATGGCGCAGCGGTCACGGCGTTGCAGTCGTATGTCGAGTCGGGCGCGGTCGACGTGGTGCTCGCTGCCGGGTCGAACGGCGCGTATCTGCGCGAGAACCTTTCGGTGCCGGTCGTGACAGTCAAGGTCAACGGCTTCGACGTGCTCAGCGCCATCACGCGTGCGACGACGACCTGGCCCGACCAGCCGCTCGGCCTCGTGCTGCACGAAACCGTCTCGCGCGAACTGGATGACCTCGGGCAGTTGCTCAAGATCCAGATCCGTCAGCGTGCGTATCGCTCCGTCGACGAGGTGCAAGACGCCGTCGACACGCTGGCCGCGCAGGGCTGCAAGGTCATCATCGGCCCCGGTATGGCGTGCGACTTTGCGCAGGAGGCCGGGCTCGAGCACGTCTTCCTCTATTCGCTCGGCGCGGTGGAAGAAGCCTTCGAGCGCTCGGTGGAACTCGCCCGCGTGAGCCGCGAGAAAGAATCGAAACGCATGCGTCTGAACACCATCGTGGCGCACATGCGCGACGGCGTCGCGGCGTTCGACGACAACGGTCAGCTCGAAGCGGTGAATCCGGCGATGTTCACGCTGCTGGGTATCGACGCCGAGCGGGTTGCCACGCACGGCGCGCGCCAGTTCGAACTCACTCGCAAGCTTGGACCGTTGCTGCGCGAATTGTCGGACGATGGCGTCGCCGTCGAGGAGCGGCTGGCGCATATCGACGGGCGTACGTTCATCACGAGTTGCGTGCCGATCTACGAGCACGGCATGCGCTCGGGGGCAGTGGTCACCGTGCAGGACGCACAGATGGCGCAGCGCATCGACCGGTCGCTTCGCACGACGCAGCGCCCGAAGCATCTCGTGGCGAAGCATGAGCTTGCCGAACTGGTCGGCGACTCGCCGCAGATCGAGAAGGTGCGACGGCTCGCCCGCGCGGGGGCCGCGCACGACGCGACGGTGCTGCTAACGGGCGAGAGCGGTACCGGCAAGGAACTGGTGGCGCAGGGCATTCATAACGCGAGCGCGCGACGCGGCAATCCGTTCGTCGCCTTCAACTGTGCGGCGTTGCCGGAGGGGCTGATCGAGAGCGAGTTGTTCGGGCACGACGAGGGGGCGTTCACGGGGGCGCGCCGCGGCGGCAAGGCCGGGCTGTTCGAGATCGCGCACACGGGGACCATCTTTCTCGACGAGATTGGCGAGATGCCAGCGGCGATGCAAAGCCGCCTGCTGCGCGTGTTGCAGGAGCGCGAGGTGATGCGGCTGGGGTCGGGGCGTCCGGTGCCGGTAGACGTGCGCGTGATCGCCGCCACGCATCGCGATCTCAACGCGCTGGTCGCCGAGGGACGTTTCCGTGCCGATCTCTACTTCCGTCTGAATCTTCTGCAAGTGACGCTGCCAGCGCTGCGAGAGCGTCGCGACGACATTCGTCTGCTCGCGCAGACATTGCTCGCGCGAAACGCTGCGCATTACGGGTTGGACGCCCGGGCATCGAAACCCATTCTCGACGTGCTCGCACCGCTGTTCGATCGCTATGACTGGCCGGGCAACGTGCGCGAACTGGAGAATCTGTTGGCCCGCGCGGCCATCTATCTCGATACCGACGTCGCGCGTCATGCGCAGACGCTTCACGAGGTGTTTCCGGAGTTGGCGCGACTCGGCACGCAGAAGCGCGGAGGCGATAAGCAATTGCTGGCGTCGACATCGCCGGACGTCACCGCACGTGAGGCCGTCACGCGCGACGCCGCACTTGCCGCCCTGCAAGCCGCTGGCGGCAACCGCGCCGCCGCCGCCCGCGCGCTGGGCATCGGTCGCACGACGTTCTGGCGATTGATGAAATCCGGCGAATGAGCTTGGCACGCAAGAACGATCAAATCGGCGTGTCAGCGTTGCCCTATAGTCATGCCGACACGTTCTCGGAAATGCCATGCATCCGGTTGCCAAAGCACTCTGGTTTATCGAAGTCCGGTTGGGTGACGCGCTCACGCTCGATCACGTCGCCGACGCAAGCGAGATGACTCGCTTCTCGCTCTCACGTCTGTTCTCCGTCACCACCGGATGGCCAGTGATGCGATATGTGCGCGCCCGTCGTCTGACGCGCGCAGCGTACGCGCTGGTCGACGGTGCGCCGGAGATTCTCGGTGTGGCGTTGGATGCAGGTTATGGCTCTCACGAGGCGTTCACACGCGCGTTCTCCGACGCTTTCGGCATCACGCCCGAGCAGTTGCGCGCGCGTCGTCACCTCGATGGCTTGAAACTCGTGGAGCCCCTTCGTATGAAAGAGATCGAGTTCGTCCCCCTTGCCCCGCCGCGCTTTGAGACACCTGCTCCCTTGCTGATTGCGGGCATGAGCGACCGTTTTACGTTCGCCACCAACGAGGGCATTCCCGCACTTTGGCAAGCCTTCGGTCCTCATATCGGTCACGTGCCGGATCAGGTGAGCGATGTGACGTATGGCGTGTGCTGCAACCCCGATGGCGACGGTGGATTTGAATACATCGCCGGAGTGGAAGTGACGCGCCGTGATCGCTTGCCCGCGTCGTTCCGCTGTGTGGAGATTCCGGCGGTACGCTTCGCCGTGTTCGAACACAAGGCGCACATTTCGACGATTCACAAGACCGTCTACACGATCTGGCATCAGTGGCTGCCACAGTCGGGACTGCAAGCCGCCGACGCGCCCGACTTCGAGCGCTACAGCGCCGATTTCGACCCTGTCACCGGCACGGGAACGCTGGAGATCTGGATACCGGTGCTGGGGTGATGTTGCGGGCGAAGCGATGTCAGAGCGTCATGACGTAGGTCGCGATGAATGTCGGCATAAACCGCGCGATGACAAAACGCGGATTCGGTTGCTCGTCTTCCGGAAAGCCTTTCAATACAAACCCCGCTTCCAGTTGTCCGGCGATCTGCTCGCTGAGGCTGAGACCGAAGACGAGCGCGCCCGCCGCGCTCAGCACCGGGGCTTGCTGACCGCCTCCGGACGCGAGGCACAGCTAATCGTCTTTGCGCGCAGTGCCCATAACGTCGGCACTTACGGGACGCGACCATTCGCATTGTTTCGCCGACTGGCGATCCCAGGCGCCGCGGTCGTGTTCTACAACATCAGGGAATGTCGCGTTTGTTGCGCCACATCCCTCCGAAGGAAAAAGCGCTGCCATTTGGGGCAGCGCTTTTGGTCGCGAAATACCGCCCCGATCAGATCACGCCTTGCGCCAACATGGCATCGGCAACCTTTACGAAGCCAGCGACGTTGGCACCGTTGACGTAGCTCACCGAGCCATCGGCACGACGGCCGTGATGCAGGCAAACCTCGTGGATGCTTCGCATGATGTCGTGAAGACGCGCATCGACTTCCTCGCGCGGCCACGAGATGCGCATGGCGTTCTGGCTCATCTCCAGCCCTGACGTCGCGACACCACCGGCATTGCTGGCTTTGCCCGGCGCGTACAGAATCCCCTTGCTCTCGAAGCGCTTCGCGGCCTCGTTCGTCGACGGCATGTTGGCGCCTTCCGCGACGCAGATCACGCCGTTTCCGATGAGCGTTTCGGCGTCATCGGCGTTGAGTTCGTTCTGCGTGGCGCAGGGCAGCGCGACGTCGACCGGAATGTGCCACGGGCGCTCCCCCGCGAGGAACTTGCTGCCGGTGCGTTTGGCGTAGTCGCTCACGCGTCCGTAGTGATGGTTCTTGACGTCCATCAGTTCGGCGAGCTTCTCGCTCGTGAAGCCGTCTTCATCCACGACCGTGCCACTCGAATCCGACACGGTGACGACCTTCGCGCCGAGCGCCATCGCCTTCTCCACGGCGTACTGTGCGACGTTGCCCGACCCGGAGACGCTCACGCGCAAGCCCTCGAAGCTGCGCCCCGTCTGCTTGAGCATTTCTTCTGCGAAGTACACAGTGCCGTAGCCAGTCGCTTCGGGGCGAATCAGCGAGCCACCGAAGGACAACCCCTTGCCAGTGAAAACACAATCGGCGCGGTTCGAGAGCTTCTTCATCATGCCCGCCATGAACCCGACTTCGCGACCACCGACGCCAATGTCGCCCGCAGGCACATCGGTATCGCTGCCGACATGACGGAAGAGTTCGGTGACGAACGCCTGACAGAAGCGCATGACTTCACCGGGGCTCTTGCCCTTCGGATCGAAATCGGAGCCACCTTTACCACCGCCCATCGGCAGCGTGGTGAGGGCGTTCTTGAAAGTCTGCTCGAAGGCGAGGAACTTCAGGATCGAGAGATTGACGGACGGGTGAAACCGCAGGCCGCCCTTGTAGGGGCCGATGGCGGAACTGTGCTGGATGCGATAACCGCGATTGACCTGCACGTCGCCGTGATCGTCGACCCACGAGACGCGGAACATGACGGTGCGCTCCGGCTCGACCAGACGGTCCAGCAGACCGTGTTCGGCGTATTTGGGATGTTGCGATATGAACGGCCAGAGGCTCTCCATCACCTCCGTGACAGCTTGCAGGAATTCCGGTTGGCCGGGGTTGCGCTCAGCGGTAGTGCGCAGAAAATCGTCAAGTGATTGATATTTCATCTCGGATGCCCATCGATGGTGCTTATTCTTGTGCAGAGAAAGTATTTTGCACCAATTAGGATCGCGATATGATCGGAAAACAAAAATATCAGGGGAAATACGGTGGTTTGTGCTGTGATTTGACGTAGTGCAAAGTAATTGTGCTGCCTGACGGCGATTTACCTATTTGCCTCCATACATCGATGCTTCACGTCCCTTCGTCGCATCAGTGCTTTGGTTGTGTTGTTGATGTCCGCAGTTCTCGAATACCTCTCTGTGTGAATCCGGCGCCATCGGGCGTCTGTTTGATCGCTGGTGTCCCCCACTGGCCCATTACCAGGAGCGAGCGCAATGGCAGAAACTCTCATCAAGGTCGACCTGAACCAATCCGCCTACGAAAACGAACAAGTCCACAACCGTTGGCATCCGGACATTCCGATGGCTTGCTGGGTCAAACCCGGCGACGACTTCATTCTCGAAACCTACGACTGGACCGGCGGCTTCATCAAGAACAATGACAGCGCGGACGACGTTCGCGACATCGATCTTTCCATCGTCCATTTCTTGTCAGGTCCTGTCGGTGTGAAGGGCGCGGCGCCGGGCGACCTGCTTGTGGTGGATCTGTTGGACATCGGCGCGAAAGCGGATAGTCAGTGGGGATTCAACGGCTTCTTCTCGAAGACGAACGGTGGGGGATTTCTGACGGATCACTTTCCGCACGCGCAGAAATCGATCTGGGATTTTCACGGCCTGTACACGAGTTCGCGCCACATTCCGGGCGTGAATTTCGCGGGGCTGATTCATCCCGGACTGATCGGTTGTTTGCCGGATCCGAAGTTGCTTGAAACGTGGAATGCGCGTGAAACCGGTTTGATCGCGAAGGAACCGCAGCGAGTGCCGCCGCTCGCGAATCCGCCGTTTGCGGCGACCGCGCATATGGGGAAATTGTCGGGGGCTGCCAGGGAGAAGGCGGCGGCGTCCGGTGCGCGAACAGTCCCCCCGCGCGAGCATGGCGGTAACTGCGACATCAAAGATTTGTCACGCGGTTCGAAGATTTTCTTCCCGGTTTATGTGGATGGCGCTGGGCTGTCTGTTGGCGACCTTCACTTCAGTCAGGGCGATGGAGAGATCACGTTCTGCGGCGCGATTGAAATGGCTGGCTGGGTGCACATGCGCGTGAACGTGATCAAGGGCGGAATGGAGAAGTACGGCATTCGCAATCCGGTGTTCCAACCGAGTCCGATCACACCGACGTACAACGACTACCTGATCTTTGAAGGCATCTCGGTCGACGAACACGGGGGGCAGCACTATCTGGATGTAACGGTCGCCTATCGCCAGGCGTGTCTGAACGCCATCGAGTATCTGAAGAAGTTCGGCTATTCGGGTGCGCAGGCCTATTCGATTCTGGGATGCGCGCCGGTGCAGGGGCATATCAGTGGTGTCGTCGATATTCCGAATGCCTGCGCAACGCTCTGGCTGCCTACGCAGATCTTCGACTTCGATATCCGCCCGAACGCCGATGGCCCGGCGAAGCATGTGAAGGGCGGCGTCGAAATGCCGTGTTCGCCAGATTTGGCGAAGTCCTGAAGCGCCGAACGTGACGGAGATAGCAATGCCGATATACGACTTCGAATGTGGGCGCTGCGGGACGTTTGCGGTGATGCGACGGATTGCAGATCGTGATGACCCGTGTCATTGCCCTGAGTGTGGAGGGGAAGGGTCGAGAGTTATATCCGCGCCAGCGTTGGCGTTGATGGGGAATGCAAGCCGTTCCGCGCATGCGACGAATGAACGCGCTGCGAATGCACCACGGCAATCCGGAGATGCGTCGACGCTGAGGCATCGGGCGGGATGTAGCTGCTGCTCGGGAGGGAAGGTTGCTCTCGCAGGGACAGCGGCCTCAGAAGGGTTTAAACGTCCCGCAGGCAGGCCGTGGATGATCAGTCATTAGCACTTCTTGTTTGGTGCTGGTTTGACAGGTGATAGCCCCTCGGGTCGCAAGATTCGAGGGGCTTTTTGTTTGCATCACAATCCACGCCATCTCGCTTTGGAAAATCGCCTCATCCCGTCGATGCGGCAACATTTGGGATTATTCCCCGAAATCGCCGTTGCTTCAGACGATAGACTGCTGAACGTCCGACATCTTCCCGCCTAATGCCTGTCAGGGTTCCGACACGGCGCCTCACGCGTCACGATCCGATACAAACAACGGCTCACGTCCTGACACCGCTCCACATCCACACCGTTCATAACAGGAGACGGATTTGCTTACAGCAGTCGGTGTTGCAATCATCGTTGTCGTAGTTGGGTTGTTGCTCACGCGCAGAAGTAATCCCATCGTCGGCCTTACCTTGGTGCCTCTGATCGGTGCCGCACTTGCCGGATTCGGCGTCGATCAGATCGGCGCGTTCTTCAGTTCGGGTTTGCTCAAGGTCATGCCGGTGGCGGCGATGTTCATGTTCGCCATTGTCTTCTTCGGCGTCGTGCAGGATGCGGGGCTGTTTCGTCCACTATTGCGCGCAATGTTGGTGGCGACGCGCGGCAACGTGATCGCAGTCACGGTCGGGACGGCGTTGCTCGGCATGGTCGCGCATCTCGACGGCGCGGGCGCTACGACGTTCCTTCTCACGATTCCGGCACTGCTACCGCTGTATCGGCGATTGAACATGAGTCCGTACCTGATGCTCATGCTGCTCACACTTGGTGCGGGAATTTTCAACATGACGCCGTGGGCGGGCCCGCTCGGTCGGGCCGCGGTCGTATCCGGTATCGAGGCGACGGAGCTTTGGCGGCCATTGATCGCGATTCAGGGGATCGGCGTGGTGTTGCTGGTCATGCTGGCGGTGCTGCTTGGCCTTAGGGAGGCAAAGCGGGCACGTGCGTTAAGCGCCTCTGGTGTGTCGTTGTCGGAAGAGGGCGATGAGCGAATTGACGACTGGCGGTCGATAGACGCCGGGGCTGGTGAATCGAGCAGTCAGAAATGCTCCGTCGATGACGTCGTTGTGTGCAACGGGTTCGGGCATCGAAGACTGATGTGGCTCAATGGTGCGATCTTCGTCATGGTATTGGCGGGACTTGTCACAGGCGCGCTGCCGTCCACCTACGTCTTCATGATCGGTCTCGCCGTGGCGCTCTCCATCAATTTCCCGAACGCGCGCGACCAGATCGAGCGTATCAAGATGCATGCCCCTAATGCGCTGGTGATGAGTTCGATCATCATGGCTGCCGGTGCCTTTCTGGGCATTATGGACGGTAGCGGCATGCTCAAATCGATGGCCGGCGATCTGACGCAAGTCCTGCCGACCGCGCTGACGCCCCATCTGCACCTTGTACTGGGATTCTTCGGTGCGCCGATGGAGTTGGTGTTGAGCACGGACGCGTATTACTTCGGCTTGTTACCCGTCGTTCAGGAAGTGGTATCGAGCTTCGGTGTGTCACCTTCGGCAACCCTCTATGCGATGACAATCGGCAACATCGTCGGCACCTTCATCAGCCCGTTCTCGCCCGCCCTTTGGCTAGCTCTCGGGTTGGCAAACCTCGAGATGGGTCGGCACATCCGCTATTCACTGCTTACCGTCTGGGGATTCTCTGTCGTGTTACTCGGCTGTGCCGTGGCACTCGGAAGGATTCCGATTTCCATGTGAACACTGCGAGTGCGCGCTGGCAATTCAGAGCGTCCGGAGATTTGAACTGGCCCCCAAGCGTTGGACGTGAATCCAACCCTTGGGGGCCGGTTCATTTCCGGACCGATTTCCGTCACTTTTCGACGCCCTCCAGCAGGCAGAGGTGGTCGAGGTCGCCATACGCTAGGGACAACTCGAGCGTGCCGCAGATGCGGTTACGAGCGAGGTCCGCGCTGAGCACACCAGCCACTAACAAGACGGGAATCAGACCTGGCAAAAGCGCAAGGTCCGAACACAACACGTGCAACAGGACGGGGCCTGGTTCGCAGCGACGTGTGACGCGCTCAACAAGTTCGTCGGTCAGGTACGCACGAGTCTGGTGGGTCGCCTGTTTGAGCATCCTCGAATTCATCCGTACAGGATGGGCCTCGCTCGCAGGAAGGACGACTGTGCGCAGTGGGTAACCATTGGCAGCCAGAATCGAACGGGCCCGGGCGACCTTGGCCCAGTACACGTCGTCGCCCTCAAATCCCTCGACCTTGACCTCAACGGCATCGTGCAAACCGTCTTGCCAGTCAATGCTGAAATCGGTTGTGTAGAACTTTGGCCCTGGCACGTCGCGATGCCTGTGCCATGCTTCGCGCACAGCCTGCCGCGTGAGCAGCAGGCGCTGGTCAATCAAATCGACGCAAAACGGCTGCGGCTGAAAGGCCCTGACGCGTGGGTCAATGGCAAGAAGATGCGCGACAAATCGTTCAGCTTCGGATTCGACGATGAGATGGCCATCCCCCTTCTCGCAATAGGTGCCGAGCTTGGCCTCGCCGTACGTTGAAGCGTTGTGACGGATGCCGGTGTTGGCCGAGTTCAGACGGCCGCGCCGGCCGTAGGATGCTGGCGTTGGACTCATAGCGCACCTCCGGCATTGCGCCGTAGCGCGTTGCCCAGGGAGCGCGTTGTGACGCGTGTAGACCACCCTGTGAAAGTGGGCACGTACGAAAATGAAGTGCGGTTGCTGTCAAGCATCAGGCGGTCAATCGAACTATGAACCGCGCAGCTTACTGAAAGTATTTTCGCAAAAAATAGATGCGCCTTCGCCGACGTTACGCCCAAAATCGTAAAAAATGATTAGCTGCGAAGGGATTTTCTCGGTGAAAATTTTTTTCGCGTTACATCCTTGTAACGTCAGCGTTACAAGGTGTCGGAAGTCAGCGTTGCGGTGCGCGACATGGCGGGTACGAACACCGGCCATTTCGTTGCAAGCGGACGAATCAGGGTAATGCAGCGTGCCTAGCTTGTGGCCGCGACTGACTGAGTGAAAACTGGCGTCGTGGCCCGATTCCCCTTCGTAGCCCCTGGCTGCCCGTCGGCGCTTCGGGCAAAGCAGACTGGCGTTCCTCGAAACGGCGATGGCAGAAGCACGACGCTTTGCCTTGCGCCGCAAAACTACCCCCAAGTCATCCAGAATATGGCCTGTTCCATCGCCCGCACCTTCGTCGCACCCTCTCATAAATAGGGGCTCGACCGCGTGGGCGGGTCGCAACTTCGTACATAGGCTGTCTCTGCAATCTGCATGCCAGCATTGCGCTGTCACCGCTTTACCGTAGTCAATACGGGAAGAATTTTCAAGGCACGTGGGTAATTTCCGAGATTCCCCAGTAGTCCCGCCAAATCTCAGGTGAATTTCTCTGGCAATCAACGCTACGGGGAAAATTGAGCTCTTGGCTGCTCGTTTGCCGCTCGCTCAAATGTTGATATACAGGTTTCCGAAAATCATGGTAACGCGACCAGCATTGTCTATTATCTTCACGTTGATTAACTTTACATTTGAAATAGCAGAAAATACCTCTCATTGCCATTAGACGGCTCGAATGAGCTTACCAAAATGACGATTTGTAAGGTATCTTATTGACCGCATGGTGAACCGTTGGCGAGAGTGCCTCGCCTCATGAAAATGAACACCAATGCTGCTCAAGTCGAAAAAACATAAGACGCCAGACACGGGGAATTCTATGCACGTTGATATTGCAGGGCGAGTGGAAAACCTTGCCCTTCCCATTACGCAGCCGTACATCCCGGTCTTTGAATGCATCGTCAACTCTCTGGAGTCAATTGACGAGTCAGCACGCAAAGACGGACGCATTGATGTCTATTTCCACCGAGACGACAGGCAGGGTCGCTTAATCGACAGTGGCGACGACTACCTGGGCGCAATTCGCGATGTCACCATCGTGGATAACGGTGGCGGGTTTTCCGACATTAACGCAAAGGCATTTTTCGTCTCCGATTCGACCCGCAAAGCAGCAAAGGGGAACAAGGGCGTCGGGCGCTTCACGTGGCTCAAGGTGTTTGAGAAGGCGACGATTGAGAGCGTTTACAACCAGGGCGACGAACGCTATCGTCGCAGTTTCGAGTTTCGGAAATCAGAGGAAGGTGTCGAGAACGAAACGCTCGACCTTAGCGAAGCCAGCGAAGTAAAGACGACGGTAAAGCTGCTCAACATTAGGTCGGAATATCAGAAGCATTTTCCGAAATCGCTCGATACTCTGGCGCAGAAAATTATTGACCACCTTGTCATTTACTTTCTAAGCCCCGGATGCCCAGCGGTGTGGATTCACGATGACGAGCACGAACCAATCAATCTGAACGAGTACTTCCGCGCCGAGGCCGACACCCGTACAACCGCACATAAATTCACGGTCGGCAACCACACGCTGAACGCGGTCATTGTTCGCTTTGACTCCAGTTTGAATCGGCGGCACACCGTCTCCTACTGCGCCAACAAGCGGGAGGTCGTCTCCTGGGGCGTAGGTTCACGTGTTCCTGACTTCAAAACAAGATTCGTCGATGACACGGGTAAGTCGTTTGTTTTCAAGACGTATGTGTTCGGGCAATACCTCGATTCGCGTGTTGATTCATCTCGTACGCAGTTGGTTCTATCCGGCGAAGACGAGCTCGAACTCGATGATGAGCTGAGTCGACCACAGCTCGACACGGCAGTGACGGACGTCGTGAAGAGCGCGGCGGCCCCGTACATGAACACGTTGCGTGAAGAGAAGCGACGAAACATCGAAACGCTGGTCGCCAACAAGGCCCCGCAGTACCGCTTCATGCTTGGCGAAAGGTATGGCCAGTACATTGACCGCATCTCCCCAAATGTATCCGACGACCAGTTGGACATTGAGCTGTATAAAGTCCAGAAGGATATTGAACTCGCCCACAGAGAGCAGGCGCGGCAGATTGAGAGTCTGCCGCTCGATGGTCACCGGAATAATGAAGCGTACAAGCAACTGCGCGAGCAATTCCTTCGTGAGGAGAACGAGCTTGGCCAGGCGGCTCTGGCCAGATATGTGGTGCATCGTAGGACCATCCTCGAGCTTCTCGACAAAGCTCTCGAAACGCAGGACGACGGACGCTACGTGAAGGAAGAAGCTGTTCACAGCATCATCTTTCCGATGCGTGCAAGCTCCGATGACGTTGACTTCGACCGGCAGAATCTTTGGGTCATCGACGAACGCCTAGCGTACCACTGGTACCTTGGGTCCGACCTGCCGATTAGTCGGCTCAAAGTAGTCAATTCTGACGAAAAAGACGAACCTGACATCGTCGTTTTCAATTCCGCGAAAGTGTTTGCTGAGGCGAAGCGCAGCTTCAACTCTGCCGTAATCGTTGAGTTCAAACGCCCCGAGCGCAACGAATACCCATCAACGGAGGAAGACCCCGTCGAGCAGGTTATACGCTACGCTCGAAAACTTCGTGACGGCAAAGCCAAAACGGAAGAAGGCAGAACCATAGAAGTTGCGGAAACGACGCCGTTTTATGCGTACATCGTGTGCACCCTGACTCCCAAGATACGAGACATAGCACTTACCCGAGACTTCATGGTCACGCCGGACGGCGCAGGGTATTTTAAGTTCCACACTCAGCTGAATTGCTACATCGAAATTCTCTCGTATGACAAGATGCTGGACGACGCTAAAAAGCGAAATCGCGCGTTTTTTGAAAAGCTGCAAATACCGATGCTTTGAACGTAGCTTCAGTCTGAATCGCCTGGCGTCGACTTTCCCTCGGAATTCGGAAGTCACCATGGCACTGGCCAACTTGTATCGCAATTTCGACTTTGACCTACGAGAATATCGTCTATCACAAAGGGCAAAAATTCTTCCAGATAAAGTAGTTAATTCGCGGCCAGCAGTTCACTGAGGAATGTCAGCGCTTGAACGCACATGTATTTCTCGAATGGAACGGCCAACTCTTTTGTCGTGCGACTAAACTTGCCTGCGCAGCGCATCGTTGCAAGCAGGAACTGCATTAACCAGGAGACGGAAACATTATGGGAAGCACAGGTTCAGGCAGTTTTTCGGATTATTCCGGTTCGAAGCAACCAGAAAATGCGAGCAAAGGGGCAGGCGCCGGCGGTGGGGCAAGCGGCGTTGACCGATGCAAGCAGGCGTTCTCATGTGTATTGGAAGAGGTAGCTCAATGCGACTACTACGGGACACATAAAGCAGTTCCCGCTCCTGGAACGCAGCTCGGCATCATTGTCGCAGGACGCGTTTTCGCGATTGATGCAAACGGCCTTAAGGTTGGCGCGCTTCCCACGTCATTCAACTACCTTGCTGGTTGCCTCGCGGAGGGAGCCACCTACATCGGAATCGTCAAGTCTTCAGCGCTTGCACCGATGCCGTCAATCGAAGGCGATTTCGTCCCACAATAATCATGGTCCACACTGACGCGGTATTGATTGTTGGGGAAGTTGTTATCGACTTCACTCTTGCCCGCAAGGACGTCCCCTGTAAACTTCGGTTAGGCGGCGTCGTCCACGCGGCAAGAGGTCTCTGGGCGTCCGGACTGGAGTACTCAGTTGCGGCCTTTTGTCCGCAGTACCTCGCAGACGAGGCGCGCCGTTACCTCTCGGCACATGGTTGCAAAGAGTTCATCTGGCTCGGTGACGTCGTCGGGTCACCCAACGTCATCGTCATCGGCGACCCGACAGAAGTCTCTCACCAGGGCTACGAGGATTTGCTGCGCGAAAGCAAGCGAGTGGAGCTGCGCGAGCATTCTCCAAACCTAGAGAACTACGGAAAGGTAGTTATCTTCCCGGGCAAGTTTGACGTCACAGAATTGATAGGAGAATTTTCGCCCGACGCAAAATTCACGCTTGACATCGCATATGACGTCGAAGACCTGTCTTCGCTCCAAGCTTTCCGCGGACGTACAGACGCAATAGTCATCTCGACCTCGTCGCCACTCTTTGCAGCAACCGGAAAAGAGAGGGTCGACGATTTGCTTGCTGAAGTTAAGACACTATTGCCGGAAGTCTTCCTCCTGAAGGAGAATCGCGGCGGGAGCAGACTTTTTCATTTCAAGACCAACAGTGTCGACGAGATTCCGGCGTCATTGGGAAGCACGGTGAATTCGGTCGGAGTGGGTGACGTCTATTCGGCCGTTATGGTCGGTTTCTCAAGCAGGGGCTGGCTTGAAGCAGCATGGCGTGGGTGCCAGGCCGCGACATGCTACTCCCAGACTACGTATCCGGATGACTTCAAGCGGGACGTACAACGGACCTTGAGGTTGACGGTCGACATGCTGTGCGGATTGGGCGGTACATTCCTGCCATGGCATGACCGTCAGCGGTTTCCCATCTATGTTGCCGCACCGGATTTCTCCTATGTTTATAAGCCGGAGCTTGAGCGCGCTGTCGAGAGTCTGGAGTACCACAACTTCCTGGTTCGACGCCCGGTCCAGGAGAACGGGGAGCTCGCGCCGCCAGCCAGTCGGGCTGACTTGCATCGCACATATCACAAGGATTGTCAGCTATTGCGCGACAGCGCTGCAGTCTTCGCTGTACCGCTTGGGAAGGACCCCGGCGCGCTCGTAGAATTAGGTATGGCCATCGCACTGGGAAAACCGGTCATCACATTTGACCCAAGAAACGAGAACAACAACACCATGGTCGTTGTCGGGAGTTCTGTATACTCTGCGGACCTTGATACTTGTCTTAACGGCGTCTTCGACGTGCTGGCCAAATTGAGGGCCGAATTGCCATGAAAGAAGTTCTTCTTCTGGCCTCTGGCGGACTCGACTCAACTACAGTTGCATACCAACTCGCGTCGGAGCGGGTTGACGTCGTACCCATGTTCTTCGACTACGGGCAGCATTGCGCAGAAGTTGAGTGGAATCGCGTCAACGAGGTATTGCCTGCAAGTATGCGCAGACCGGAAAGGAATGACATATCAGACCTGTTCAGGGGGTCGCAGTCGCGCTTGATACGCGAGGCCGACTTGTGGAATGAGGAAATCAAAGACGATGACCTATACATTCCATACCGGACCATGCTCTTCTTCGCAGCAGCTGCGGCTCGGGCGCAAACCATCGGCATCCTGGACGTGTACACCGGCTTTATCAATAGCAACCATGCCAAAGAAATTGACTGCACTACTGCATTTATGAACAGCCTCGACGGACTTACATCGAGCATTGGTTCAGTGCGGTTCCATTCTCCGTTCCGCTACTCGTCGAAGGCAGACGTGGCCCGTGCGGCGCTCCAACTGGGTGTGCCAATCGGACGAACGTATTCTTGCCAGGCCTCCGGACAGTTCCCGTGCGGTGCGTGCCCCAATTGCGTCGAGCGGCTCAATGCACTCAAAGACGCGGGACTGGTATGAGACCGGCTGGAACGAAGAGCTCCGCCATCGACATTCTGCTTGCAGCGCGTCGTATCGCTGACTATGCCAAGGATGAGGGTGCACTTCGCGAGCAGAAAGTCCCGCGTGCCACATGCGAGCATGTCGGGGCAGTACTTGCAGACTCAGTGCTCCAAGCCGGGCTCAATTACACGACTGTTGTTCGTCCGCGTGTATTGGCCATTCTGCGAACCTATCCCGAGATGGATTCAGTGTCTTCGTTGGTGACATTGGTTAAGGAGCACAGGACTGGAGTATTCCTGAACTGGCGCCATCACGAGAAAGTGACACGGTTCGAGGCATTAGTCCACTATCTCGCGCAGTGGGACGTTGACCGAGCCGATGACCTTCGGGCACGCCTGGCGTGCGAGGAGTTTTGCCACGCCATTCAAGGCATCAATGGCGTTGGTCCCAAAACAGTCGATTATATGGCTTGCCTCGTCGGAATCGACTCCATCGCAGTCGACCGCCATGTGCGCACGTTCGCGAAGAAGGTCGGCGTGGAGAACGACGACTACCAGTTTTTGCGAAGGTCGTTTTGCTGCGCAGCGGACCTACTCGCGGTGCCGCGGCGGGAATTCGATGCGTGGCTATGGCGAAGGGCCGCGTCGCCAGCACCCATGCAGCTTAATTTGGGTATCTGACAAGCATACATTTCGGTGTTCGTCCCAAGGCCGGCATATGCTCCATGACGCAACGTTTGCGCAGCTGCAACAACGCTACTAAGCAACGGCTCGATGTCGAATGTCTTCCAGCACTTGCACAATCTGGCTTACCTGCGCGGAATGGAACACACCCAGCGGTCCCTGGGCGTTCACATCGGTATGTGGTGAAGCAAAATTGTGCCGGTGCTAGTGGAGATTCGTTAAAGGGCGGCGGCCTGACGATGAATCACCAATAAATCTAAGCCATCAATAAAAAAGACCCATAAATTTCTCAACTTATGGGTCCCTGATTCTTAGGTTATGCGGCTATCTACAACAACCATCAAACGTCAATATTCCCAGCCCGCAGCGCGTTGCTCTCAATAAACGCGCGGCGCGGTTCAACATCGTCACCCATCAGCGTGGTGAAGATGCCATCCGCTGCGATCGCGTCTTCGATCTGAACGCGCAGCAGGCGGCGCACCGCCGGGTCCATCGTGGTTTCCCACAGCTGTTCCGCGTTCATCTCGCCCAAGCCCTTATAGCGTTGCTTGGAGAGCTTGCTCTCGGCGTCCGCCATCAGCCACTTCATGGCCGACTTGAAGTTCGTCACCGGTTGCGAGCGTTCGCCGCGCTTGATCGTCGCACCTTCGCCGATCAGACCCTTGAACGTTTCCGCCGTCTTCTGCAGTTGCGCGTAATCCGCCGTCTGCAGGAAGTCCGGATCGATCACAGTGACCTTCACGTTGCCATGGTGACGACGGTCCACGCGCAGCGAAACCACCGGGTCCGCGTTCTCGACTTCTTCCGTCACCGCCGTGATCGTGATCTCCGGGGCCAGCGGGTCATTGCTGAGTGCAGCTTCCAGCGCCTTCGCCGACTTCGCTGCCGCTTCCTCGGTGTCCAGATTGATCTCGACGCCCTCGGTCACGGCCGTCAGCACCGACGGCTCATACAAGCGGCTCAAACGCTCGATCACACCGTCCGACAACTGATAGCTGCGCGTCAGCTCGCCCAGCGCGTCGCCCGAAATCGGCGCAGCACCCGTCGACGGCGTCAGCTCGGCATTGTTCAGCGCCAGCTTCAGCATGTACTGCGCCAGCTCGCTCTCGTCCTTGATGTAACGCTCGTCCTTGTTGTGCTTGACCTTGTACAGCGGCGGTTGCGCGATATACACGTAACCACGCTCGATCAACTCCGGCACCTGACGGTACAGGAACGTCAGCAACAACGTGCGGATGTGCGCGCCGTCCACGTCAGCATCGGTCATGATGATGATGCGGTGGTAACGCAGCTTGTCGATGTTGTAATCGTCCTTGCCGATACCGCAGCCCAGCGCCGTGATCAGCGTCACGATCTGCTCGCTCGAAATCAACTTGTCGAAGCGCGCCTTCTCAACGTTCAACACCTTGCCGCGCAGCGGCAGAATCGCCTGGAACTTACGGTCGCGACCCTGCTTCGCCGAACCACCTGCCGAGTCGCCCTCGACCACGTAGATTTCGCACAGCGCCGGATCCTTCTCCTGACAGTCCGCCAGCTTGCCCGGCAGACCAACGCCGTCGAGCACGCCCTTACGACGCGTCATTTCACGCGCCTTACGTGCCGCGTCGCGCGCACGCGCCGCTTCCACGATCTTCGTGCAAATGATCTTCGCGTCGTTCGGCGTCTCTTGCAGGAAGTCCTCAAGCGCCTTCGCCACATACTCTTCCACCGGCGCACGCACTTCCGAAGACACCAGCTTGTCCTTCGTCTGCGACGAGAACTTCGGCTCCGGCACCTTCACCGACAACACGCAAGTCAGACCCTCGCGCATGTCGTCGCCCGTCGTCTCGACCTTCGCCTTCTTGGCGATCTCGCTCTCGGCAATGTACTTGTTGATCACGCGCGTCATCGCCGCACGCAGACCCGTCAAGTGCGAACCGCCGTCACGCTGCGGAATGTTGTTCGTGAAGCACAGCACCGTTTCGTTGTAGCTGTCGTTCCACTGCATGGCGACTTCCACGCCGATACCGTCGCGCTCGCCCATCACGTGGAATACGGTCGGGTGCAGCACCGTCTTCGACTTGTTGATGTACTCGACGAAACCCTTCACGCCACCACCAAAGGCGAAATCGTCTTCCTTGCCCGTGCGCTGATCCGTCAGACGAATGCGAACGCCGTTGTTCAGGAAGGACAACTCGCGCATGCGCTTGGCGAGAATGTCGTAGTGGTATTCGACCTTGCCGAAGATCGTTTCGTCAGCCAGGAAGTGCACCTCGGTGCCACGCTTGTCGGTGTCGCCCAGCAACTTCAGCGGCGACGTCTCGACGCCGTCGACCACCTCGAGCTCGCGGTTCTGCGGCACGCCCTGGTGGAACTCCATGAAGTGCTTCTTGCCGTCGCGACGCACGGTGAGCTTCAGATAGGTCGACAGCGCGTTCACGCACGACACGCCCACGCCGTGCAGACCGCCCGACACCTTGTAGCTGTTCTGGTCGAACTTGCCGCCCGCGTGCAGTTCCGTCATCACGATTTCCGCCGCGCTACGCTTCGGCTCGTGCTTGTCGTCGAACTTGATGCCCGTGGGAATGCCGCGACCATTGTCCGTCACGGAAATGGAGTTGTCGGCGTGAATGACGACGTGAATGTCGTCGCAGTAACCCGCCAATGCCTCGTCGATCGAGTTGTCCAACACCTCGAAAACCAGGTGATGCAGGCCCGTGCCGTCCGACGTGTCGCCAATGTACATGCCGGGACGCTTGCGTACAGCCTCCAGACCTTCAAGGATCTGGATGGAGGCTGCGCCGTAGCCGTTTTCGGCCTGCTTTTGCTGTTCGCTCATGACAATCTTCCGGTTACTGCGTCATTGCTGACGAATTACTGCTTCATGACCTGCCGCCCCCCGCACGCTTTTGGCGCTCCGAAGGCCGCTTATCCCGCAAAAGGATAATTCTCTAGAAACGCCAAAGGGGCGCTCGGCCCCTTCGCGCATGTGTGACGGCGCGTATGGCGGAATATCCGCTCAGATGCGCATCGGCATGACGACGTATTTGAATTCGTCGTTGTCCGGCAGGGTGATCAGTGCGCTCGAATTGGCATCGCCAAGGCTCACCTTCACTTGCTCGACCTTCAGGTTTGACAGCACGTCGAGCAGATACGTCACGTTAAAGCCGATGTCCACCGACCCGCCCGTGTAATCGATCTCGATTTCTTCCTGCGCTTCTTCGTTTTCGGTGTTGTTCGCGCTGATCTTCAACTGGTTTTCGCTCACCAGGAAACGCACACCCTTGAACTTGTCCGACGTAACGATCGCCGCACGTTGCAGCGAACGATGCAGCTCTTCACGGCTGATCACGAAGCTCTTGTTGTAACCCTTCGGGATCACACGATTGAAGTCGGGGAACTTGCCCTCGACCAGCTTCGACACCAGCTCGACGTTCGCGAAACGGAACTTGACCTGGCTCGGCGCCACGTCGATCTGCACCGGATCGTCGATGTCTTCGAGCAGACGCTGCAACTCGAGAATCGTCTTGCGCGGGATGATCACTTCCTGACGCGCAAACTTCTCACCGGCAATCGTCGTATTGCAGTACGCCAGACGGTGACCGTCCGTCGCGACCGCTTCGATCTTCTCGCCCTCGACCACCAGCAGCATGCCGTTCAGGTAGTAACGGATGTCCTGCTGCGCCATCGCGAAGTGCACCATGCCCAGCAGTTGGCGGAACGCACGCTGCGGAAGCGCGAAGCTCGCGGCGTAGTCGTTGGCTTCGGCCACCGTCGGGAAATCTTCTGCCGCCAGCGTCTGCAACTGGAAACGGCTCTTGCCCGCCTGCACCGTCAGACGCTTGTCCGACAGCGAGAGCGCCACTTCGGCGTCCGGCATGTTGCGCAGGATGTCGAGCAGCTTGCGTGCGGCCACGGTCGTCGCCACATCGTCGGCGCCGGCACCGCAGTCAGCGGTCGTGGTGATCTGCAACTCAAGGTCGGTCGACAGGAAGGAAATGTCCTGTCCGTGCTTGCGAATCAGCAAATTGGCCAGAATCGGCAACGTATGGCGACGCTCGACGATGCCACTCACAATTTGCAGCGGCCGCAGCAGATTGTCTCGTTGAGTTTTGACCAATTGCATATTTATCCTTCGTAGTAACTGTTAACGGGTGCCAGTTTCTGCTGAAAACCCGAAGATTCCCTTATCAATCAATCACTTGCAGATGGGATAACAGGGCGGAAAACGCTGTGGACGAACCGGGGACGCATTGTGCGCCGATCCGCTATTGTGCCCGAAAACACCCGTTCCCCCCAAACCGCACCCAGCTTATCCACAGGGATGCAGGCAACCCCGCCCGTCCCCCTGCGCCTTCGCTGGCTGTTACCCCTTGAGCGTCTGCTCCAGCACGTGCAACTCGTGATTGAGCTGCGCATCCTTGCCTCGTTCTTCCGCAATCTTGCGTACCGCGTGCAGCACCGTTGTATGGTCGCGGCCACCGAACAGTTCGCCGATTTCCGGCAAGCTCTTCTGCGTCAGTTCCTTCGCCAGATACATGGCAATCTGCCGCGGCCGTGCAATATTGGCAGGCCGCTTTTTCGAATACATGTCGGCGACCTTGATGTTGTAAAAATCGGCGACTGTCTTCTGAATGTTCTCGACGGAAATCTGACGATTCTGAACCGTCAACAGATCCTTCAGCGCTTCCTTCGTCAGCTCGATCGTGATCTCACGGCCGTGGAACTTCGAGTACGCCAGAATCTTGCGCAGCGCGCCTTCCAGTTCACGGACGTTCGAGCGCAGGTGCTTACCGACGAAGAACGCCACGTCCTCCGACAATCCCACGCCTTCGGCCTGCGCCTTCTTGATCAGGATCGCAACGCGCATTTCGAGTTCGGGCGGCTCGATGGCCACCGTCAGTCCCGAGTCGAAGCGCGAAATCAGCCGGTCGTCGATGCCGGTGATCTCCTTCGGATACGTGTCGCTCGTGATAATCACCTGCGCACGATTCGCGATCAGCGCCTCGAACGCATAGAAGAATTCTTCCTGCGTACGGCTCTTGCCGGAGAAGAACTGAATATCGTCGATCAGTAGCAGATCGAGCGAATGGTAATAGCGCTTGAATTCGTCAAATGCCTTGCGCTGATACGCCTTCACCACGTCGGATACGTACTGCTCGGCGTGGATGTAACGAATGCGCGGGTTCTGTTTCTCGGCCAGCAACTGGTTGCCGATGGCGTGGATCAAGTGGGTCTTACCCAGACCGACGCCACCGTACAGGAACAGCGGGTTATACGAAGTCCCCGGGTTGTTCGCCACTTGAATGGCGGCGGCACGGGCGAGCTGGTTCGACTTACCCGTCACGAAGTTGTCGAAGGTCAACACCGGATTGAGCTTCGAGCGCTCGTAGATCGACTCGACTTCGCCGACTTGTGCGGGCTCCTGCGGCGTGACGCGCCAGTTGCGACGCACGGCTTCGGCTTCGCTCGCTTCCAGATCGGGACGTTCGCCGTCGAGCGCAGCGGCATCCGCCGCATGGTTGCCATTTGCGCCTGCCAATGCCGTGTGGGCAGCAGCAGCCGTCGGATTGGCGCGCGCGACGGTCGTCGGCACAGGGGCGGGCGCAGCACTCGGTGCAGGCGGCGGAGTCACCGTCGTGGAAGAGGGCACCCGCAAACCGGCCTTCGGATCGAGGACGAACGTCACCTCGATCGGGGCATTCCAATAGTCCGACGCCATGCTCTGGATACGCCCGGAGAATTGGCTCTTCACCCAATCCAGCTTGAAGCGGTTGGGTGCGCCAATCTTGAGCGTGCGCGCCTGTTCGTCGAAATCGAGCGGTGCCAGCGGTTTGATCCAGGTACGGAACTGCTGAGGCGTGAGCTCTTGTTCGAGACGGGTCGCGCAGTGTTGCCAGAAGTCGTTCAT